>CAVZYC010000007.1:0-3723817 GCA_963779395.1 Candidatus Acidiferrales bacterium | reverse complement strand
TGGGCGTGTAGCTCAGCTGGGAGAGCACCTGCTTTGCAAGCAGGGGGTCAGGGGTTCGAATCCCCTCACGTCCACCAACTTCCTTGGGTCCAACCCGGAAACGGTCCAACCCGGACACATGGGCAACACAACGTACCAAAGAAATAGGTAACACTCTTAGGCCGAACGGATTTTCCAGTGGTTCGTTCACCCGAGGTGAGTGAGCCTGTCGCTCAGGAATTCCAAAAGAAGAAAACGCCAACATTGAGTGAGTCGCAACGGAACTCAGTGCTCGCTCACGCGGCTTTTTAGTCCGCTGGTTTCCGAATCGCCGCTCCGAGAACTCTGCCAGCCCCGGGCTCTTGAATGAAAGCAATGATGCGGACATTCTTTGCTTCAGTGCCAGGCTTCAGCTTTAATTGCACGTCCTGATCGAAATTCTTTCCCTTCGCCAGTTTGCCAACCTTGGTGAGTTCCTGGAGAACCGCGACATGCGTCAGGTGGTGTCCAGCGTTTTCTCCTGCCGATACTTGGGATTCGGCATGGTCCAGCGCGATGGCCACAAATATCTCCGCGTTGTGTTTGGCAGAATCACCGTTTGCTTCGATGTGCGCGTGAAGTACAGTGGGCGTCGCGGGATCGACCGTTACAGAGTCAATTCGGACCGGAACCTTTGGCGATGCCAGATCCTTCTCAAAGACGCGACGAGCCTCTTCTGGGTCCCCTGCTTTCAATTCAAGGTTCCCATCGATGATGAATTGCGGAGTGTAAGCGGTGTTAAGCCCGAGAGAATGGACATAGGCGTTTTGGCGATCAGTAATCGAAGAAGAGGAGTATGGGTCCTTCCAGCCATCGTGGTTCCAGTAGTCCACATGCTCACTAAGGACGATCAATTGCACTCCAGGGACGGGCTGTGAAGTGTCCATCCGCTCCAAGAGGGCATCCGCTGGCGGGCAACTGGAGCAGCCCTCGGATGTGAATAGCTCGACAAGAATGGGGGCCGGGGGAGGGTTCTGCTTGTCCGTGGCTTGCGCGTGCAGGCAGCGGCTCGCCAATGTAATCATGATCAGAAAAACAAATACTCTGGTGATTCTGTTCGTAGGAGCCCAGTTCCGCCCTACTTCCTGATTGCAGGATTTCGCTCGTCTTGAAGGCATTTGCGTAACTCTCCGGCCCCCTATTGTAATGCATCCGCAAGTTATGCCGAAGAGAGCAGGCACAAATCAGCCGGCAGAATTAGATTTTCCTGTGGGATTACATTACAAGCGGAAAGCAGGGCTTCGAATCATCTAAATTCAGCAAATGCCCTGCCGTTCAACAATTGTCGTTCGGATGTGCTGCAGCCAGATCTCGGATCTTGCTTGCATCGATCACCATCGAGAAAATCGGGCAGTCGGATGCTTCTTCCTTAGACCGGAACATCTCAGCCGGGGAGCTCCGGCTTCTCGAGCTCTGGAACGATTTCAGGTACCGCTTCTTTTTCCGCGCGTTTCGCCAGTTTCTTCTGTGCGCGTCGTTCGGCCTTCTCGCGTTGCTTCTCCTGTCTCTTCATTTCCTTTTGACGTTTCTGGAATGTGATGGCCATAAAGCCTCCTTGAAATTGCTTGTTGCGATGGCAATTTCGGAAAAATCGTTGTGCAAATTACCAGCGAGGTTCGCGTGGCTGCCTGGCCGACTCGCGGTAGTCCTCGTTTGAAAATCCACCCCGGCCTCCTCCGCCGCCCCCGCTGTTTCGTGGCGGGCGTGAGGCGTCTTTCGGGCGGGCTTCATTTACCTTCAAGTTGCGTCCGCCAATCGCTTTTCCGTCCAAGCCTGCGATTGCCTTTGCGGCCTCTTCATCGTTGGGCATTTCCACGAATGCAAACCCGCGAGCGCGCCCAGTTTCGCGATCCTTCACCAGATTCACACGGCCCACTTGCCCAAACGGCTTAAACAGCTCGTTCAGCTCGCTCTCGGTTGTCTGGAAACTAAGGTTGCCTACAAATAGACTCTTCATTCCTCTTCTCCTGAATTTATTGTGCTACCCGGGACCCCGATGTCACTCCCTCGCTCATCCACAGACTCGAATGTCTTCTAATAGGCGCCTTGCACAAAGATTTGAAATCTTCCAGACCTCGAAGGGTGCCGCAGTTTGCGGAGCGCCTTAGCCTCAATCTGCCGGATGCGCTCGCGTGTCACCGCAAAAACCTGTCCCACCTCTTCCAGCGTGTGCTGGCTTCCATCGTCCAGCCCAAAGCGCAAGCGGATGATGCGTTCCTCGCGCGGCGTGAGTGTCCGCAGTATCGAAGCAATCTGGTCCCGCAGATTCAGGTGAATGGCGGCGTCGGAAGGCGACAAAACGGCCTTGTCCTCAATGAAGTCGCCGAGGTGCGAATCGCCTTCTTCCCCGATCGGCGTCTCAAAGGACATCGGCAACTGCGCAATCTTTTTGGTCTTGCGCACGGCATCAACGGGAATATCCAAACGTTTGGCGATTTCCTCGGACGTGGGTTCGCGTCCCAGCTCCTGTACCAACTGCTGACTGGTGCGCGCTTGCTTATTGATCGTCTCGATCATGTGCACGGGGACGCGAATCGTGCGAGCCTGGTCTGCAATCGCTCTCGTAATGGCTTGGCGAATCCACCATGTGGCATAGGTCGAAAACTTGTAGCCTCGGCGCCACTCGAACTTGTCGGTCCCCCGCATGAGCCCAATATTGCCCTCCTGAATCAAGTCCAGGAATTGCAGCCCGCGGTTCGTGTATTTTTTGGCGATGGAGACGACCAGGCGCAGGTTTGCTTCGGTCAGCTCTTTCTTCGCTTGTTCGGCTTCAGCCTCACCAAGCTGGATTTGCGTGAGCGCGCGCTTCAATCCATTCAGCGTAACCTCGCTGGACTCTTCGATTTCCCTCAACCGCGCGCGACACAAACGCAACTCCCTGCGCGCTTCCACACTGGCGTCCCCATGAGACGCTTTGACGCGGCGCTCCAGGCGGGCAGCTTCGCGCTCCAACGTGTGCAGGTGTTCGACAGCGTGGCGTAATATTCCGATCAAGCGTTTTTTCTCTCGCTCCTTGAATTCCAGCGAGCGGATCAATAGTGAAATTACAATTCTGGTGCGCAGCACGCGACGTTTGGCCCGCAGGTACGCGCGCTTGTTGGATGCGCCGGTGTTTGCCAGTTTGCCGGCCTGCTTTTGTGCCAAAGCCAGCAGATTCTCGATTTTGTCGATGATGCGCAGCGTTCGCTTGGTCTTTTCTTCGATTTTTTCGACGGTCAGCTCTTCCTCGTCGATCTGCACGATATCCTTGATTGACCTGTGCCCGCTGCGCAGATCCACGCCTACGGCGATCAATTCCTTGACCACGATTGCTGAGCGCGAAACTGTTTTGAGTACCCGCGTATTCCCGCGTTCCAGACGCTTTGCAATTACGACTTCACTCTCACGCGTGAGTAACGGCACCACCCCCATCTCGCGCAGATACACCCGCACGGGATCGCTGGTCTTCTCTCCTTGGGGAGTTGCCTGCTCGACTTCACTATCTTCGCGCCGGATTTCCTCGTCGTGCCCTGGCACTCCCGTATGCTCTGCTGTTTCGGGGACGGGCAGCGCGGCCTTTGCGTCAGAAACATCCTCAAAAAAGTTGATGCCTTCGCCCTCGAAAACGGAGAACAACCCGTCAATCTGTTCCGGCGAAAACTCTTCGGAGGCAAGGATGTCGTTCACCTGCTCATAGAGCAGGTAGCCCTGTTCTTTGCCTAGCTTGACAAGGTTTTGCACAATCTCTGGTTGTTCCTGAACTTCTCGCGACAATGGTTGCTCCTGTTGACCCACTGCCAATCTCAGCCTGTTTCCCTTAATACCTTTACCGCCGCCCTGCGGAGACACCCTTGCATGCCATGATGGACGGCGAACGTGATGTACGGATCGCAGCTTGGGCCGTCCCAAGCTGCTTCATGTGGTCAGGACTTCAGCGGTCCTGATGCCCCCGTTTATGGCGCGGTCTTCAATTGTCAGATGTGCGCACTACTAGTATACACGATTGGCCCCGTCTCCGAGGTTATTCGATTTGCGCCATTAGCTCTGCATTTGTATCTGAAGGATTTCTCCCGGCAGGGCAATCATCGTCCGCTTTTGCGCGGAATGCTGGAGAGGAAGCGCATCCCGCCCCCGGTCTCTGTTTTCTGGTGCTGGGCCATCCAAAGTAATCCGCTCCATGCGGATCCCGAGTGCGCGCTCAAGCTGGAACAGCTCCGAGCGTTGATCGTTGCCGAAAAGTGTGGAAGCCAGGCCATGTTTGCCGGCGCGTCCCGTGCGTCCTACCCGATGGATGAAATTCTCCGCGACCTCGGGCAAATCGTAATTGATCACGTGGGCAATCTGCTCCACGTGGATGCCGCGCGCCGCAAGGTCCGTGGCCACAAGTACGCGGTAGCGTCCTTGCTGGAACCCCGTCAGCGCCGCCGTGCGTTGCGATTGCGAGCGATCTCCGTGGATCGTCGCCGCCGCAATGCCTTCGCGCTGCAGCCCCTTGGCAATCTTCTCCGTGCCGCGCTTGGTGCGAGAGAATACCAGGCACCTGCCGCTCTCTTGGATCAACAGGCGGCGAAGTAATTCCAGCTTTCCATTCGCCGCGACTTCATAAGCATGCAGCCGCACGTTCTCCGCGGGCTTCAACGTTGAACCCAGAGCAATGCGCACCGCGTTTTTGGTGTAATCCTTCACCAGCCGCGCCATATCCCCTTCCATGGTTGCCGAGAAGCACATTGTCTGCCGTTCTCTCGGAAGGGTTCCCACGATCCTGCGGATTGCGGGAAGAAACCCCATGTCCAGCATGCGGTCGGCCTCGTCCAGTACGAGCATCTGCAGGTTGTTGAAGTGCACCAGATTGCGGTCCATATAGTCTTCCAGCCGCCCGGGCGTGGCCATAATCACGTTGGCTCCATTGCGGATGGCTCTCAGTTGCAAACCTTCGGCGAGCCCGCCTACCACCAGAGCTGCCGCTGCCAATTGTTTGCCACGCAACGCGTTGTATTGTTCCAAAACTTGCATTGCCAGTTCGCGGGTGGGCACCAGGATCAGCGCCGCAATACCGGGCTTGTTCCGTTGCTGCAACCTTTCTATGATCGGGAGAAGAAACGCCAGGGTCTTGCCCGTCCCTGTTTGTGCTGTTGCCAGCACATCTTTGCCTTCCAGAGCAGGAGGTATCGCCGCGGCTTGCACCGGTGTAGGCACCGAAAAGCCATTGGACGAAATACGCTCCTTCAGGTAAGGAGAAATCGATAATTCTGAAAAATTTTGCATTTTACTTTCTTACTGGCATCCATGGTTGCAGACCTTTCCCCTAAAGTCAGGAAGGCACGGCAAAGTGGTTTGCCAGACTTGTTTTAAATTACGCTGAAAACGAACGGAAGAAACGTAGGGCGGGTATTCTCAGATCACAGTACAAACCGGAGGGACCGCACAACACAGCCGCGGTATTAAGCGCATAAGAAGATTAACACATTACGAAGAGGCGCGCTGGACAAACTTGCTTATTCTTCATAAAACGCCCGCATTGGTAACCATCCGTGAAACCTGCCCAATCACAACTGGTGATCCTGGGCTGCCTTCCCCTTACTGAGCTTTCGAGGACTCTTTCTGTTCCTGGTCCACCGCCGGATCGCGCTTTTCCGGGATTCCATCTGAAGGAGTCTCTGAATGTCACTGGCGTCCCTGTGCTTGAGCACTGCCGTGCCTTGACTCTCCAGAAAGTGCAATGGGTCGCGAAGGCTTTGTAGCTCACGATAGTAGTAAAGAGCGCTGGGTCTTCTTTGACGAAACCTCAAGTTCATCAGAAATTCGACTTCTTCACCGGTGGCATCGCCGCTTAGGGCCGGATTGCCCAGGAATTCCTGAAGGCCGGGCTCCTCTTCAGAAGATGGCACGCCGCCCGTTTCCACAAACTGGAATTTCAGAAACTCCGTTGCCGCCAACCCTTTGTTCAACTCGATTTCCATTCCGAAGCTCTTCAGGTCGATGTCCCAGGAATCAATCATGGGTTCCAGAAATACGGCGCAGTGATCAATCGAGACGTTGAACACATCTGTATCCAGGAAATCCAGGGTGACCGCGCGCATCTCTTCATGAGACTGGCGCCGGAGTTTTGCGGCATTCCGCGGCCAATTCTCGGTTTCCAACTCCTCGCGGGCGATGCCCTGCGTCACATCCAGCAGCGTCTGCGTCACCAGTCGCTCCAACTCTCCAAACGCTTGCTTCTCGAAGATCTCGCGCACTTCCATCCGTTTTGACGGCTGACATTTCCGGATGATCAATTCGCGCACTTCCTTAAAGAGTGGCACCGGCGGGTCGCCTAGCTTCTTCTTCAATTCTTCCCGGCGTTGTGCCTCCACCATCGCGGAAAGCTGGCCCTTGGGCAGCTTCAGAAACGCCGTCATCTTTTCGTAGAGGTCTGTGCGATCCGCCGCCGGAGGGGCTTTTTTCCGCGTCAGCAGTTGGGAAATATAGGACTCCGTGACCTGCGCGGCTGCCGCGAGATCTCGTTGTTCCAGTCCAAGCTCTTTGAGCCGCTGTTGAATTACAAAGCAAACGTCCACAAGCGCTCTCCTGTTGTGTTTAACAGATACGGTAAAGTATAACCCATCCAGGCCTGAGTCACTTGACAAAAACGGTAAACTAGCGCATTCTAGGAGTGCGATCAAGGCTGCTTTCAGGTCTTCCAGACCCATCCACCTTCCTGAACCTCTTCCTTGGTCCTGTACCTCAGGAGATTTCCACGCTTATTCATCGATTGCGGGTCTTCTTGACGACAGCCCCGCGATTCTTCCGCCAGGGGTCGGGCCATGCCCTTCCTGTCTCTACTTCCTCTCGTTCCCGACAAAGGAGCCAGCGACGTAGCTTCTGATTGCGATTTTGAATGGATTAGCCGCTGGCAAGTAGCACCATTCTTGCAGTGGTAAAGCAGCAAATGCATCGATTTTTCTCTTTTGCGGGTAAGAAAAGGGAAAGGGATAGGAAAAGGAAACGCGCATGACAAAACTGTATGTTGGGAATCTCTCGTTTGGAATGACGGATGAATCGCTGCAGCAACTTTTCGTTACAAAGGGATATCAAGTGGCCTCGGCTCGCGTCATCACCGACCGCGAAACCGGGCGTTCGCGTGGTTTCGGCTTCGTCGAACTAGGAGCAGCGGACGACGCCGCTAAAGCTATCGGCGAATTCAATGGAATGGATATTGAAGGCCGCGCCTTGCAGGTAAACGAAGCGCGCCCCCAGGAATCGCGTGGCGGCGGAGATCGTTCCGGCGGCCGCGGAGGCTATTCCGGTGGACGTTCCGGTGGCGGAGACGGCCGGCGGCGCTACTAGCCGCCCTGACGAAACTCGCTAGCGATTTCCAGTCTTGCCGCCCTCGTTCGCGCACCGCCCGCGAAGGACGATGGGCTTTGTCCAATCTGATTTGGAGGAACAACTAATGACTGTTTCGGTTGGCCAGTACATCAAGCATTTTCAGTATGGTTGCGGGGTCATCACGGAATCCGGTGCAGACCGCACCACCATCGATTTCGACGCGCACGGCCCCAAGCTTTTCGTCACCAGTTTAATGGTCGTTGAACCTGCCGAGGGAACTCCACCCAAGCGGCGCCGCGCCAAGCGCGTGAAGGCTGTGAAGCCGCCCGTCACGCTGGCGGGCAAGGTGTTTGTGCCGGGAGCCAAATGAGCACCGGTATCATCGTCCAGTACATCGGCTTCCAGGCGAAGCCGCTCTCTCGTGAGTATACTTTTCACGTTCGCGGTCCGGCCGAAGAGCGCGATTTCACATTCAACATCGCCAACGAGGCTTTCACTTCCCATCGCGCGCGCTATCAGGATGCACCAGCGATTTGCTCAGAGAGGCTGCAAGCAGAACTCGCGGCTCACTCCAACAATCCCGAGGCGACGCAATTCATCATTACTGCCGCGGAATTGGAATCCTATCGGGCAGCCCGCTCGCCAAAGCCCTCCGGAAAATTCTGGGGCCGTAAGCCTCAAGAGGACTACTAGTCGCACTTTTCTCTGGTGAATCAGACTGCGTCGCGACTGAAGATGCCGGAAGGCACTCTGCTGCCCGCGAAACTCTTTTCTCTGCGCAAGAATGTCAGTGGGAAGACGGGGGCGGCTCCCCTTTAGGCCATGCACCGGGTTTTGCCGCCATCGTAAGAACCAGTTTCCCTCCGTTTGCGATTTCTCCGTGAAGGAACCATGCACGTTCCAATGTGTGTCCGTTCAATTCCGCTGCCACCACATACTTGTTCTCTGCCGACACATTCTTTGCGATCACCGTGAAGTCGCTTCCGTTACCAAGGTGAATCGTCGTCTCCGGCAAGGCTGGGCTTCCAATCACGTAAACGTCCTGGCCGGCATTCGGAAAGATGCCCACCACTCCAAAGGCATACCACGACGACATCGCACCAGAATCATCATTGAAGGGCATACCCTTTGGTCCGGAATGGAAGTTGGCGCCAATGATTTGTCGCACGCGTTCCGCCGTCTTGTCTTGCCGGCCGGCCCATATGTAGAGATACGGAGCCAGAAAACCCGCTTCGTTACTGGGATCGTAGCGGCCAGGAACGTCGAAAAACGCGTCCAGTCTCGTCACAAATTTTTGCGCTCCACCGCACCTCTGGATCAACCCTGCAACATCCTGTGGCACGAAAGTGGAATACGTCCATGAATTGCCTTCATAGAATGTTTGCGAACCCCACGATCCCTCATCCAGGGCTGTGAACTTTTCCAACCATCGGCCATCCCTGTACCTTGGGTGGATGAAGCCCTTCACGCCGCCGTCTTGCAAATCGTCGTCCCACATATTCTTCCAGTTGCCCGATCGCTCCCGATACTTCGCGGCATCCGCCGTTTTCCCCAGCCCCTTAGCCAACAGCGCGACCTCATAGTCGTCAGCGGCATATTCCATCTGTTTCGATCCAGGGCGGTCCACGCCTTCAATCGAAACGTAGCCAAGATTCCGCCAATCCTGTAGTCCTCCACGCCCTTCCTTGACTTGATCGATTGGAGAGTTCTCCGCATCATTCACTTCCGCCGCATAGGCAGTGCTCCAATCGATTCCTTTCAGCCCCTTTACAAAGGCATCCGTAATCAAAAACTCCGCGTTGCTTCCCCCTTGCGTGCGTCCGTTGTAGTTGCCACTTCGCGCGTCGGGAAGCCATCCATCGTGCCGATAAATATCCAGAAGAGAGCGAACAATATCCGTTTCGCGTTCAGGAGCGATCAATGCAAGCAAGGGTCCTGAAGTTCGGAAGGTATCCCAGATAGCGTAATAATCATCGTAGTAAGGTTCGTTCGATGTCCACAGCGGGTTTTCGCCCGTGCGATCTACCGGCATCAGCATGGTGTGATACAGGGCCGTGTAGAACATCTGTGCTTGTTCCGGCGTCTCCCCCTTGAGTTCGACCACGCTGAGGGCCTTGTTCCAAGCCGCCACAGACGCGGCGCGTGTTTCTTCCAGGCTGAACTTTGCAATCTCAGTTGTGGCGTTTCGCTTTGCCTGCTCAACGCTGATGAAGGAGATGCCCACCTTCATTCGCACCTGTTGTCCTTGGTGCGTCGAAAACGTCAGCCATGCTCCATCGCCTGCCTGAGGACCTTTCTCACTCGCATGCTTTTGTCCGGGCTGCAACTTTCTTGACTGCCACGTGCCCCAGGTTTGGGCTGGCGTGTCCGTGATGGCGTAGAAGAATACCGTGTACGGCTTGGGCTGCTTGTTCCACCCTCCAATTACGCTGCTGAATCCCGTTATCTCCGTGGGCGATAGGATGTCCACCTGCGTTCCAACAACCGATTGTGCTTCACCCGCTTCCGCGGCGGATTGCAGGCACTTTCCAACATCGAACAGGATGTTCGCTTGCTCCGAACTCGGATAGGTGAACCGATAGAGCGCTGTTCGCCGGGACGATGTCACCTCAACATCAATCGGAAATCGTGTGAGCGTGACTCTGTAGTAGCCGGCTTCACTGTGCTCATGATTCCTCGGCGATGCATAGTCGCTTTGCGATGGAGCCCCCACTGTTGGCTGGATCCGAATATTCCCGTACTTGGCCCCGCCGCCTGTGCCGCTCACGTGCGTTTGGCTAAAACCACGGATGTCGCCCTGGGCCGCCCAACCAGAATTCTCGTCGTTTTCTCCCGCATCCATGTCCGGTCCAGGTTTCACCATCCCGAATGGGACGCTGGGTCCGACAAAAACATTTCCGCCTGCGTCGGCCCCCAGGAAAGGATCAACAAGCTGTGCTGACTGCGCATTCAGTCTTCCTTCGTACAGGAGAAACATCAACAACATGCCCAAGACATACCGCTTCGGCCGCCTCATTAACTCCTCCCTCTTCAATTCGCGAATGGATTAGGACCTCAAAGTGAGGACAGGACACGGCGCTTGCCGCACCAATTCGTAAGCAGTCGCCGAGGGCAGTTGCCCTGCCAGCCCGCGCCCGCCCCGCAGTCCCAGAATAAGCAGATTAGCATTCTGCTCCGCTGCCGTGCGCAGAATCTCCTCGGCTGCTTCCCCAAATCTTATCTGAAACTCTGGCTCGCAGACATTCTTGCAGGCCGCGGGCATTACTTTTCTCAAGCGATTCACGAGGAAATCTCGCACAATTTCGTGTCCTTCCAGCGACGGATCGCCACCCTCTTCCGCCACGTGCAAAACGGTCAATTTTGCGTGGTGTGCCCGTTCCAGTGCGAACGCCAAGCTTGCCGCTCGCTCGGCATGCGGTTTGAAATTGGTCGCATAGAGTATTCGCTGCAACTCTGATTTTTTACCAGGCTCCAAGCGCGCCTCTGGTCCTACGCTCAGGATGGGACACTCCGCCAAGCGAAAAACCTCCTCCGCTACGGCTCCCAGCAACAGCTTCTTCTGCGAAGTCCGCCCGTGGGTCCCCATTGCCAGGAGATCGATATCATGCGATTCGATCACTTCCTGCAATACTGGCCACACTTGCCCCTCAATGAGCAGCTCCTCGTGTTCCACGTCACTCATCGCCGCAGCATCGATCCAGCGTCGCAGCTCTCTGGTGGCAAACTCTTTGGCTTTCTGTAACGCATCCACGGATGACTCGGGCGCAACAAAGTGGAAAACCTGCGAAGGAATCACATGCGCCAGGTACACTTTGCTCTTGAACCGGCGAGCCATCGTCAAGGCGTACTCCAGCGCAGCCCGCGCCCCTTCGGAGAAGTCCGTGGCCACCAGGATGCGGCGGAACTCCACAACAGGCTTGCTTTGCTCGTCTTTGACGGTGACTCTCCCTGTCGACATGAACGATGCGTGCTCCAGCAGCTTGTGTGACAAGCTAATTTAATGGAGTGATGCACGTCACAGACCAACGGCATGTCTGTAACTGTATGTAAATACATATTTTAGTATGGCGTTTTCCGCTTTACTTCGGCCATCTGCGGCAGATCACCCAATTCTGGGGAGTTTCCCCCCACCCCATCCACCCTCTTTCCACCTGTATTGCGCACCCTCGCCTGGGTATTCGGACCCCGCGACCAGTGGTATCATCCCCAAGATGTCGGCCCCGGTTCCAACGCAACCTCGCGAAGAGTCCTTCATCGAAGAGATGAAGCGTTACCTCCACCTCGGCGAAAACGACGCCATTCTTCTCAAACGGCTTTACCCGCGCATGGAAAAGTACCTGCCCGAAATGGCGGAGCGTTTCTATGCACAAATTCCCCACCATCCCGGAGCTAGCCGTGTCTTCACTGGTGGCGAAGCCCAGGTTCTGCGGCTCAAATCCACGCTGCAGGCCTGGGGCCGTGGTCTTTTCAACGGCGTCTATGATGAACACTACGCGGACGACCGCTTCCAGATTGGTTTCCGCCACGTACGCATCACGCTGGATCAGAAATACGTGATCAGCGCCATGGGTGTCGTGCGCTCGTTCCTCATGGAGAAAATGTTCGACGAATTTCCCACCCGCGAGGAGCGACTGGCCTATTCCCAAGCACTCGGAAAAATCCTCGACCTCGACCTCAACCTTATGTGCGATTCCTATTTCCGCGCCACCATGGCCCACCTGCAGACTTTGAATCAGGAACTCGAACAGGCCAGCCTGCAGCTTGCCGAAGCCAACGCCATCAAGGACGAATTCCTCGCTCAGGTTTCCCACGACCTGCGAACGCCTCTCAATTCCATTCTCAGTTTTACGAAGTTGGTCCTCGATGGCTTGTGTATCAGTCCCGAAGAGGAAAAAGAAGTTCTCCGCGATGTGTTCAGCAGCGGCCAGCTTCTCCTTCGGCTAGTCAATGATCTTCTGGACATTTCCTCAATCGAAGCGGGCAAGCTGGCGCTGGAGATCGAAGAGCTTGATCCCCGTGCGGTCCTCGATTCCACCCTGCCCCTCGTTGCGGTGCAAGCGGCTTCTCGTAATTTGCGGCTCGTTGACGCAACTCTGGAGCAGCAACTCCCGCTTGTGCGGGGCGACGAAATCCGCTTTCGCCAAGTGCTCCTGAATCTGCTATCCAATGCCGTGAAGTTTACTCCCAGCGGCGGCGTTACGATTCGCGCCACTCCCGACGACCCCCACGGCTTCCTGCGCATCGAGATTGAAGACACCGGCATCGGCATTCCCGCCGAGAAGCGTGATTCTGCATTCGAGAAGTTCGTGCGTCACGATCGCCCGGATTTGCGCGGAATTTCGGGTTCCGGCCTCGGCTTGGCCATCGCGAAACGCCTCGTTGAAATGATGCACGGCAATATCGGTTTGGACGCCGGCGCCAACGGGAATGGCTCCGTCGCCTGGTTCACCATTCCCATGACTTCCCCATCGCAGCCCTCGGAGATACGCCGCGCATGAATCAAACCGTCCCGCAGGGAAAAAAGCAGCGCATCATCATCATTGAAGACAACACCCTGGTCGCCAAATTCTTTCAGATGGCTCTGGAACGGGCCGGTGGTTTCTCTTGCGTGGTCAGCGAAGATGTGCCCGCCATCCTCCGTGAAGTCACCGCTGGCGAAGTTGATCTTGTTCTCCTGGATGTCTCCCTCTCCAATGCCGAATGGGACGGCCACCGCGTCAATGGCGTCGAACTTTGTCGCATCTTGAAGGAAAAATCTCCCCGGCGACTCCCCGTGCTTCTTGCTACCGCGCACGCGATGAGTGGCGACCGCGAACGCTTTCTGGAATCTTCCGGCGCGGATGGCTATCTGGAAAAGCCTGTCTACGATTCTGCCCAACTCGTCGCTCAAGTCCGCGAACTCATGGCCTGATTCCCGTCACACTCCAGCGCGCCTCTCTTGCATCCCCCTGCTCGGTCACCCCAGCTTGTATACAACTCTTCTGGTCTCGTTATAGGATGCGCACGGTTCAGTTGACCTGCGATCGTTCCGTTATAACCAAGTCCTTTGGCGAATCCTGTGACGGGGGTACTTATGCCAGACGTAACACAACCTGACCAAAACGGACAAACCGTGTGGGACCATGTGGCAGCCAGCCGGGAGTTCAAGCACCTTATGGCCACCAAGAGGATTTTCATCGTTCCCGCCTTTCTTTTCTTCCTGATTTATTATTTCTTATTGCCGGTTTTGGTTGGCTACGCACCACACTTCATGTCCATCAAGGTTTGGCACAATGTCAATCTGGCCTATCTTTTCGCTCTCTCGCAGTTCTTCATGGCCTGGACCATTGCCGGCCTCTATGTCCGCGCCGGTGACAACTTCGATGAGCTCTCCAAGGACATTCTCGAAAAAGCCCTGACCCACGAAAACGCCCAAGGAGACAAATAAGCATGTCTGCCCCCTTGATCATGTTCCTGATCTTCATCGCCATCACCTTGGCGATCACTTACTGGGCTTCCAAGCGTTCTTCGGGCTCCAGTGCTTATTTTGCTGCCGGTCGCCAGATTCGCAGTTGGCAGAATGGCGTGGCCGTTGCCGGCGACTATATGAGCGCGGCATCCTTCCTGGGCATCGCCGGCATCATCGCCTTCCAGGGCTACGACGGGTTCATGTTTTCCGTGGGCTGGTTGGTCGCTTACCTCACGGTGCTTCTGATCATTGCCGAACCGCTGCGCAATGCAGGCAAGTACACCATGGCCGACGTGCTTGCCTATCGACTGAAACCGCGGCCTGTTCGCGCCATGGCTGCTCTCAGTACGCTCACTGTCAGCACTTTTTACATGATTGCGCAAATGGTTGGTGCCGGAGCGCTCGTCGCTCTCCTGCTCAAAGGTTCCGGAATTTCCTACTCCACTGCGGTCATCGGCGTAGGCATACTCATGATCGTCTACGTGGTCTTTGGTGGCATGTTGGCCACCACCTGGGTGCAAATCACCAAAGCCATACTGCTGATGGCTGGCACTTTTCTCCTCAGCATCCTCGTGATGTCCCACTTCCATTTCAGCTTCGCGGCCTTCTTTGACGCCATCGGGCATGTCACGTATCACGACAAAGGTCAGGAAATCGTGAAAGACTTTCTGCAACCCGGATTGCGCTACAAACCCCCTTACGGCCCGCTCGAACTCATTTCTCTGGGTCTCGCGCTCATTTTCGGGACGGCTGGGCTCCCGCACATCCTAGTGCGCTTCTACACTGTCGCCGACGCCAAAACCGCGCGCCACAGTGTCGTTTGGGCCATGGCACTCATCGGCAGCTTTTACATCATGACCACCTTCCTCGGCTTCGGCGCCGCCACGATCGTTGGTCGCGACTTCATCGGAACACACGGTGGTACCAATATGAGTGCGCCCCTCCTCGCGCAGGCTCTCGCAGGCGACATTTTCTTTTCCTTCATCTGCGCTATTGCCTTTGCCACCATTCTTGCGGTCGTCGCCGGACTCACTATCAGCGCTACCACCTCGTTCGCACATGACTTCTGGACTAATGTGATTTACAACGGAGTGGAACGTAAGCCCGGAGAAGAAGTACGCGTGGCCCGCCTCTCCGCGTTTGTGGTGGGCGCTATTGCCATCACCATCGCCATTGTGCTCGGCCCCGCTGCGAACGTAGCTTTCCTGGTGGCATTGGCCTTTGCGGTAGCTGCCTCCGCTAATCTCCCGGTAATCGTGCTTTCCATTTTCTGGCGCCGTTTCAACACTGCTGGCGCGGTTGCGGGCTTGGGGGTTGGTCTTATTGCTTCCATCGGCCTAATTCTCGTGGGCCCCAGCTTGATGGCCATTGATCCACCCACCGTCACCGGCACGGCGCGCCACTTGATTCAAGCCAAGGCCTGGTTCCCGCTGGAAAATCCGGGCATCCTGAGCATTCCGCTGGGCTTTCTAGGGGCAATCCTGGGCACACTGTTCAGTCACGAACCATCATCAACGCACAAATTTAACGAGCTTTTGGTGCGCTCCAACACCGGCCTGGGCGCTGAAAAAGCCGGCGTTGGCCACTGATCGCACTTGCAGGTACTTTAAAGATCTAGGAATTCTTGACCCTGTTCGTCGCAAGTATCTTCAACGCACATCGTGATAATCTGCTTTTGTCCGTCCTCGGAATGGGTATGTCTGCTCTTTCCCAGTACAGAATTCCACGCGACGTTGTTCCGCCTCGAAAGGATCAGTCCGTGAAAATCACTCGAAATATTCTGATCGGCATTCTCTTCGTCGTTGTCCTGTTCTTCGGGCTCATCTTTTATTCTTTCTCGCGGACAATCCCGCTGAAAGACCATCAAGCGCTCTCCGGAGGCGCGTTCCAGGTGAAGGACGGCATGGTCTCCGTCGGAATCATCCCTTCCGCGAATGGCCAGGTCATTCTGGTGGATTGCGGGAATGATCACGCGGCGAAGGCCATCCTGAATGCGTTGAAGCAGATGGGCCTGGGCCGCGAAGCGGTGAAGACGATCCTTTTGACCCACGCACACCCCGATCACATTTCGGGCTGCGCTGCTTTCCCGAATGCCGAAATCTTTGCCATGGCTGCGGAACAATCCCTTCTCGAGGGCCGAACGGCCGCGAGATCTCCGATTGGATTCCTGATGGGAAAGAGAGATTCGGGGCTCCATCCAACGCGCTATTTACAAGATGGCGACACATTGCAACGCGGCGATGTGTTGGTGACTGCGTACTTGATTCCAGGACATACCGATGGCAGCGCGGCCTATCTCGCCGCAGGAACGCTCTATCTTGGCGACAGCGCCGATTCCGCAAAAGATGGAAGCTTGCTACCGGCAAAAGGATTCGTCAGTAACGATCGCGCACAGAACCGCGCGTCACTGAAAAGGCTGGCGGAGGAACTGAAACCCCGGGCTTCGGAAATCCAATTTATGGAATTCGCTCACTCCGGCCCGCTCACCGGTATTGCTCCCCTGCTTGATTTTGCTAACAAAACTCCCGCAAATCCCGGGACATAAAGTTCTTCTCCGGCAGTGGCAAGCTGTAGGGCGGACGCACCACTGTTGCTTATCGTGGCGAGCCTTCAGTCTGTTTTTCTTCCGGGCTTTTCTGTATGTGGCTGGTGTGGTCGCCGCTCAGGACAATGTTGCGTTCATAACTTCACGCAATAAATCCTGTTTCTGAGCGACAAGCTTTTTGCCCTGCCCGGTGAGGTAAAACACGTCGATGGCCTTCTGACCTTCTGTATCAATCAGCGCCACTTCAATGTTGCAGCCCAGTCGCGATAACGCCGACCCAATCCCATACAGCAATCCCGGCCGGTCTTGCGTCACGATTTCCATTAACGTGCACTGATCCGACGACGCATCGTCGAAATTCAGCGTCGTTGGCACCGCGACCTTTGGCGGACGTGCAAGTGCCGCCGCCAATCTTCCCTTCAATAATGGTTCCAGAGCCTGCTTTCCATTCACAATGTCCGCAATGCTCTGCTGGAAGCGCCCGATTTCCCCCGGATTCAATTCCAGCGTCTTGTGCAAATCTACGAAATGGAATGTGTCCAACACCACCCCGGCCGCGTTCGCAAACGCATCTGCCTTGACGATGTTCATTCCCCAAGCCGCCAGCACCCCAGCAATTGTCGCGAAAAGCGCCGGCCGATCCGCTGACAACAGTGTCAACGTATACGTGTGGTGCGTCGCCTTCACATCCGTCTGCACGGGTTCGGCGCCCAGCTTTCGGTATAGCGAAAAGTGACCCGCAATTTCCGCCGGGGAATGCACCGCAAGGTACCGCCGAGGGAATCCATCCAGAAACCTTTCAAGCTCCGCCTTCGACGCACCTACCGCCAATTGGCGTACCTGCTCGAGCAGGATCGCTTCGTCGGATGCATGCAGGCGATCACGGTCGAGCGTCCGGCTGAAGTAATTCGACGTAGAGACAAACAGCCGCCACAGCATTTCCGCTTTCCACGGCGTGAGCGCTTCCGGATTCACCGCGTGAATATCCGCGTACGTCAAGAGGCACAGGCGCTGCAGTCGTTCGTGCGTGACCACATTCGTTGCAAACGCCGAAACGGTTGCGGGATCGAAGATATCGCGCCTCTGCACCGTGGCGGACATATCCAGATGGTGCTCGATCAAAAAGTGGACTTCTGCCTTCTCCTCCGCCTCCAGCTTCAGACGGTCCGCAACGGTTTCCAGCGCCTGCAAGCTTCCCGCAACGTGATTCTCCACCGGCATCCCCTTGCCGATGTCATGCAGGAGCAAAGAAAGAATCAGCAGGTCGCGGCGCTCCACCGTGCGCCACAATTGTGTGAAATGCAAACCGCGCGAATCCGGCGGCTCCGCCAATTCCTGCAAGTGTTCGATCGTGCGCAAAGAATGCTCGTCAACTGTGTAGCGATGATAGAAATCGCGTACTACCAGCGAATCGATGCTCCGGAATTCCGGCAGCACTTCGATCAGCAAGCTCAGCCGGTGCATTGGACGCAGCGCCATTCCCGGAAAATCCGATCCAAGTATCTCGCTCAGCACCGGCCATGCTACCCGCGAATTCCGCTGCGGCAATTCCGGATGCGTCATGATGTACGCAATGCTGCGTTCGGCTTCGCGACTGACTTGCACGCCCGTTCGGGATGCCTCGCTTAAGAGCGCATACGTAGCGTTGCGATCCGCATAGGCCTGTTCAGTCGTCAATTCCAACAACCCATCGCGCAACATGAAGGGCTTGCCATTTGGGGTTTCCTGCCGTCCTCCCAGCGTGGCGTTCATCAGCCGTTGGCGCAGCGAAATCGTGGCGGGCGGCCGCTGCTCCATGTAACGCAGCAATTGCCGGTTCAGCGTTCGCGCATGCCGGAAATAGAGCCGCATCCATTCCGCTGCGTTCCGCCGTAGATTGTCGTCAATCCCCAGAGACCTCTCCGCGGCTCCTGCCTGCAATTCATAGGTCAGTGTGTTGTCATTCCTCGCGTTGTTGTAGTGCAGGAAGCATCGGATGGCGCTCAGAAATTCCACCGCGTTGCGTGTAAGTTCGTCCTCGTTCACCGGACTGATGCGCGGGTCGCGGCGATCTCCCGCCAGTTGCCGCATCCACAAGGTCGAATGGTAATCGCGCAAGCCACCGGGCGCCTCCTTAACATTAGGCTCCAGATGAAAAATCGTGCCCCCGTAGCGATTCAGCCGGTCTCGTGTTAACCGCTGCAATTCATTCAACAGAAATGGGCGAGCTTGTTTCTCCGGCCCGGAGAGCACTTTGGCTTCCAGCTTTTCGAATAGCGTGGCATCGCCATCCAGGAACCGCCGATCCAGCATCGCCAGATGGAATTCCGCGTTGTCCTCTTCAATTCGCCGGCACTCGTCCAGCGTGCGCCCCGCCGAGCTCACACGAAAACCCAGGTCCCACAACGTTCGCGAAAAGTCCGCGATCAGCGGGCGAAATTCTTCTTCCGCCTTCTCATTGCCGAAGAGAAAGAGCAGGTCCAGATCCGAGTAAGGGAATAGCATCTCCCGGCCGTAGCCACCAAGCGCCAGAAGGCAGAACCCCTCCGGCGTCAGTTGGCGCACTCGCAGAAGTTCCACGAAAACCTGCTGGATGGTGCCGTCCGCCAACTCACACAACTGCCGCAGCGTGTCTTGCGCGCTGGCACCGTTATCAAACAACTTGCGAATCCGCTCGCGCTGGGCGTCGCATTGCGGACCCAGCACTGTCAACGGACTTACCTGGTCGGCCATTTTCTTTTTCGGCGAAAAGCCGGAAGCGAGACCCGAGCGGGGAGAGGCCATCATCACGCTTAGAGTGCGCCCTCGCCGCGTTCCTCATTCCGTATCCGGATCGCTTCCTCGATCCGCGATAAGAATATTTTACCGTCTCCGATTTTCCCTGTCTTGGCGCTTTTTAGAATTGCTTCCACGGCGCGGTTCACCAGCGCATCCGCCAGCACCATCTCCAACTTGATCTTTGGCAGCAAGTCCACGGTGTATTCGCGCCCCCGGTAAACTTCAGTGTGGCCCTTCTGGCGGCCGTGGCCCCGCACTTCGGTAACCGTCATTCCCTCGACGCCGATCTCCAGCAAGGCTTCTTTCACCGATTCGAACCGCGACGGCTGAATGATCGCCTCAATTTTCATCATACGATGTTCCGCTCCCGTCACGTCTTGGAAAGGCTTTCACCTTTCCCTTCAGCTTTCCAGGTTATAACCCTCTTCGCCATGCAACGAAATATCCAGGCCTTCAATTTCATGCTCTTCATGGACGCGCAGCCCCGTCAGCAGATCCACCAGCTTCAACAATACAATTGTCCCCACCAGCGCGATGCACCAGGCGATCAGCACACCCACCAACTGGTTGCCCACTTGTCCCCATCGCCCGTCCAATCCGCCAACGGGTTTTCCTGCGCCAAAGATCGGATTGAACGCGGCCTGCGCGAACACTCCCGTCAACAGTGCGCCGATGGTTCCTCCGGCTCCGTGCACGCCAAATGCGTCCAATGCGTCATCATAGCCGAACATGGCCTTGAAGCGCGTCACCATCCAGTAGCAGAACACGCCGGCAATAAACCCAATCGCTAGCGCTGGCATCGGTCCCACGAATCCTGCCGCTGGTGTAATTGCCACTAACCCCGCCACTGCTCCTGATATAGCACCCAGCGCGCTGGCCCTTCCATTCTTGATCCACTCTGCCAGGCTCCATCCCATCGCCGCGGCGGCCGCGCCAAAGTGCGTGGCCACAAAAGCGCTCGAGGCCAATCCGTTGGAAGCCAACGCACTTCCCGCGTTGAACCCAAACCATCCTACCCACAGTAGGCAAGCGCCAATAATGCTAAGCACCAGACTGTGCGGGGGCATTGGTTGCCTCGGGTACCCCCGGCGTTTCCCCAAGTGCAGCGCGCAAACCAGCGCGGAAACTCCCGATGTGATGTGCACGACCGTGCCGCCGGCAAAATCCAGCGTTGGGAATCGTCCTCCCTGGGATGCATTCAAAAGTCCGCCCTTGCCCCACACCATGTGCGCCATCGGGGCATATACCACCAGAAACCACAGCGTCATGAACAGAACTGTACCGGAAAACTTCATCCGTTCCGCGGTCGCCCCTGTAATCAACGCGGGAGTGATGATCGCAAACATCAACTGGTAAATCATGAAGGTTGTCTGAGGAATCGTCCCCGCATAATCCGGATTCGGCAACGCTCCAACGCCGCGCAGAAATGCATGCTCGAAATTCCCGATCACCGGTCCGCTGCCACCGAAGCACAAGCTGTATCCCACCAGTGCCCAAAGCACGGTAATCAACGCCATCAGCGCAAAACTCTGCATCATGATCGCCAGCACGTTCTTCCGTCGTACCAGCCCGCCGTAGAAGAGCGCGAGCCCCGGCCCCGTCATCAGCAGCACCAGTGCCGCACTTACCAGCATCCACGCGTTGTCTGCTGAAGATTGCGCCGCTGTTACTCTCTGATCCAGTTGATTCAGCTTTTCTGTGATGGCTTGGGGTACTTCAGGGGAGGCAGCGCTTGTACTGGAGGCGGGAGTTGCTGCGGGGGAGGGGGACTGCTGAGCGAGTAGAGGAAACGCGGCCAGCGTCAGGGCCAGCAGGCAACAACACACTACGCCCATCCACTTCATCGAATTCTCCGCTGCAGAGAAATTGAACACACGCCGCTCACCCTCAGACTCGCTCACTTCTTGTTGTGGGGACTTACCAAGGTATCGCGCAGATTATACTCACCCAGCCCGTGCCAGGCAGCGCGAAATTTTGCTGGCCCCGATTCGTTTTTCTCATGCATGCGGATGCAAGAACCTTTGTTTTCTTTCGCTGGCGAACGCATCCGCCGCGCGCGTAGGCCGTGGGATGCGCACACCATCCGCCACCTGCAAAGTCAGCCGAATGGCGGTTTCCAAGCTCACCCGGTGGCCTTGCGATACGTAAATGGGCCGCACCACCGTACGTGTCCGCACCACTGCCCCGATTCGCTCGCCGTTTGCCTTCTCATCAATCAAAGGTACCCAACTGCCGGCCTCTTGCCCCAGCTCGCTGTGCGTACCCATCAGCAGGCTCTTGGCGCAACCGATCGCCGGACGGTCCAACAAAACCCCCAGATGACTAGCCAGCCCGAACCGCCTCGGGTGTGCGTATCCCTGTCCATCGCAAAACAATAAGTCCGGCAGCTCTTTCAGTTTTTGCAAAGCCGCCAGCAGCACCGGTATCTCCCGGAAACTCAATAGCCCTGGAATGTAAGGAAAGTGCAAGGGCAATACCGCGCTAGCTCGCGCAATTTCTTCCATCTCTGGAAACCGGAAAACCACTACGCAGCCAATCGCGCGGTTTGCGTCGCGTAGTGCGTTCCACCGGCTACGGCGCTGCTTCAACGCCTGCGAGCCTGTCAGCACAAACGAAGCGTCCAGCCCCGCCACGGTGCGAATCTCCGGCAAGCGGTCTTTGCCTTCCCATTCGATTCGCAGTTCTTCCTGAATCGCCCGAGCGCGCTCCGGCGTCACTCTCCACGCGTGCCGTTTGGCAGCTCCCCTTGACTTGTACTCCATGCCTATCATCGTATAATGCATCTGCCGTCAACGCTGCCACTGCCGTGCGGCGAGCCTGCTTCGCTTGAAATTGACTGAGGGGAACGTCCCATGACGCTGCATCCACCGTTGGAAGTCTCCGTGCGCGAGGACGCAGGAATTTATTATGTCGGCGTGCATGGTCGGCTCACCATTGGCGACCCCAGCGAGCGTTTGCTGGAATTTGTGCAGAACCTGGTGCAGCAGGGCGCGCGCAAAATCGTCGTTAACCTCGACGATATCCCGCAGATTGACAGCTCCGGCATCTCCGTCCTGGTGAAGCTCTCCATCTCCCTGGCGCGCCTCGGTGGCGTCTTGCATTTGGTCATTAGGCAAGGCCGCGTCCGCGACGCCCTCACCGTCACCCGCCTCGTCGAAGCCATTCCCACCTTCGAGTCCGAATCCGCCGCACAGAGCTTTAGCTGACACCGGGTTTCGCAGTTATTGATCCCAAGTCACTTTTTCCTAACGTACCCCGTGTTAGACTCTCGACATCATGCGAAATCCTCATTTTTGGCAGTTCTCAGCTATTTCCCTGCTTATTGGGCTGGGTTCTCTCTCTCCAATTTCTGCTCATGAACCGGCGCAGCAGCCAACTCCGACAGCCAGCACGCTTGAGGCCAACCAGCTTCGTGAACTTGCATCTCATCTGTTGAAAGATGCTGCTCAATTCGGGTGTAACAAGGATTCTTGCAAAGTTCTGGTGAACGACTTCTTCCTAGTTGACGGCAAGCCGTGCGCCTACGGCGTTCAGCTGGCTGATCAACTCTCCAGCGAGATCTCCGAACTACAAAAAGGATTTCAGATCCCTGACCGCCGGGACGTGCATCAATTATTCGAAATCGCTCCCCTGCCGGAAAAGTCTATGCACGATGTTGGGATTGCCCGTTGGGTTGGAGAACTGTTCGACGCTGATACACTCGTGATGGGAAAAATCAAAAAGGACAAAGGCAATGAAATCCAAGTTTCCGTGCAACTAGTAGATGCCGCGACAGGAAGGGTGGGGCCAGCCGCGGAAACCGTAATTCATGATTCGACAGCGGACCTCTCGGTGCTTCGACGTCCGACCAAGCTAACTCCTGGAAGAGTGCATATTAATGGAGTCGACTTGTATTCTGCGGGCAAAAATCCACTTCTCACACCAACTTGCTTCTACATGCCAAGCCCGTCTTATACGGATGAAGCAAGGGCTGAAAAGTTCAGCAGCGTTGTTGTCGTTCTGGCGGTTGTCCGCGCGGACGGCAAAGTTGGGAATCTACTGGTACTAAGGACCCCAGGCTTAGGATTAACGGAATCTACTCTGCAAAAAATGCGCGAGTGGAGATGTAAGCCGGCTAGCGCGGATGGGAAGTCGGTCTCCGCAATAGTTACTTTCGAGGTGAACTTTCAGTATAAATAGCGCGTCCTAGCTGCCCTTCTTCAACTCCGCCAGCACTAAACTCGCCAGCAGGCGCAATCCAACTTGGCTCTCATCGTATTTCAACCAGATTACTCCCTGCTTCCAAAGCAATCAGCAATTGAGCGAATACTGAATCGAAGGCTGAAAATAACGCAGCCTGGCGGCAATTTCCTAGACGCACCCAGACCACTTGGACTAGTGCATCCGGGCGCGATGCCCGCCACGAAAAATCCTCATCCTTTGTGATTAGCACGAACGAACGCGCCGCCGCATGCTTCCAGATTTCCTCGTCACTCGCGGCGGCAAGTCCAACTTCTTGGAGGTGAATCGCTTCATGTCCCTGCAATACCAGCCATTTGGCCAGCGCCGCCGGCAGTTGATTGTCCACCAGGAATTTCACACAGATTGCAGAACAATGTGATCAGTTTGTACAGCGGCGTATTGAATTGCCGCCAGGATATCTTCCCGTTCCAAAAACGGGTAGTCGGCAAGGATTTCCTCAAAAGTCGCGCCCGCGCTAAAAAGTTGCAACACGTCGACCACCCGCACGCGTAGCCCGCGAATGCAGGGTCTTCCGCCACACTTGCCGGGCTCAATGGTAATTCGCTTAAGTAGATCCATATTCATCATCTACCCACACGATGCCACAAACCACGATTTGTCACAAGCAGATGGTTACTCAGGTCTCTTTGGAATGGTGCTCAAACTGGCGGAGGCTAGCTTCCCTTCTTCAACTCCGCCAGCACCATCTTCGCCAACTCCTTCAGCGTCTCAAACACGCCCTGCCCCTGGATGGCCACGCCTTCAATTACAGGCTCGCCCTTTTTCTGCAGTTGCTTCGTCAACTCTTCCACGCTCATCACGTTCGGCAGGTCGCGCTTGTTCAGTTGCAGCACATACGGAATCGTCGCGAAATTCAGGTTGTGCTCTTTGAGGTGTTCCTGGAGGTTGTCCAATGTCTCGAAATTCGCGTCCAACCGCTCTTCCTGGGAATCCGCCACGAACACTACGCCATCCGCACCCTTTAGGATCAGCTTGCGGCTAGCTTCGTAAAACACCTGCCCAGGCACGGTATACAAATGAAAGCGCGTCTTGAATCCGCGCACTGTTCCCAGATCAAGAGGGAGAAAATCGAAGAACAGCGTCCGGTCCGTCTCCGTCGCAAGAGACACCATCTTCCCCTTCAGGTTTTGTCCTGTATGGTCGTAGATCCATTGCAGGTTGGCGGTCTTCCCGCCGAGGCCCGGACCGTAGTACACCAGCTTGCAGTTTATTTCGCGCGCAGGAAAGTTAATGAAAGGCACGAGTCGTCAACCTGAATCCTGTCTAAAACTTATAACACACACACGCAGGGCAGGCCACTGTTCCGCTTGCGTGCCCGTTGTCTGTTCAAGGCTCCTTCTAGTGTCATGGAGAAGCCGGTACCTCGGCAATCTTATTTTCCCCCATGCTCCCGGTCGGTAAAGACTATCTAATTCAACACTTTCACCCTCATCGAGTTCCGTTTGACGAAGGCGCTGCCCTCTGCTAGCATTCGCGCCATGGCGAAACCCCAGAAATCTTCCACGGGCTCGTCCGGGCGGGCCAAGTCCTCGCCCGCAGCCCAGTCTAAGCTTAAGAAAAAGAATAACTTACCTGCTCAGCCCCCGCCGCGTGGCGGCGTCGAGATGGTTGACCCGCTCGTGCAGGCCCAGATGAAAGTCTATGAAGAGGCCATGGGGCTCTTCCACCAGCAGAAATTTCAACGTGCCAAACAGGAACTGGAGAAGGTCCTTGAGGGGCCCAGCAAGGAACTTGCTGATCGTGCGCGCACCCACCTTCGCATCACCGAACAACGCATGAAACCCAGCGCGGAACAGAATCCCAAATCACCGGAAGAGCATTATCAGCGCGGCGTGGCCATGATGAATCTGGGCCGCTGGGACGAAGCCCGCGAAAGTCTCGATAAAGCCCGCAAGCTCGCTCCTAAAGCAGACCATGTTCACTACGCCTTGGCCGCTCTGGATTGCCTTACTGGCGAAGCTGATTCCGCCATGGCTAATCTGAAGGTTGCCATCGAACTTCGCCCCTCGAATCGTTACCACGCCCGTAACGATGAGGACTTTGCATTCCTCCAGGAAGATCCTCGCTTCACTGAATTGCTGTATCCTGAAAAGGACGGCTACACCGGTTAGTTTCTTCTGAAGTGTGTCGCTGCCCTGCTCGTATCACTCGGAAGCTGAGTCTCAAGTGAAAAAGTCTCGACGCCACAACTCTCTGCATTCACGCGGACTGCGTGTGGTCGCGCTCGGCGGCGGTACCGGCCTCTCCGCCCTGCTTCGTGGTTTGAAACAACACGTCGTCCTCCGCACCGATCACCACGCCACCCGCGATCGTCCCATCGCTGATTTGACTGCGATTGTCACCGTTACCGACGACGGCGGCAGCTCAGGCCGTCTTCGCCGCGAAAATCGTATGCTGCCTCCCGGCGATATTCGCAATTGCATGGTCGCGCTTTCGAAAGACGAAGCGTTGCTTGGCCGCCTGTTCCAATACCGGTTTCATGCGGGTCGCGGACTGATCGGCCACAATTTTGGCAACTTATTCCTGGCAGCCCTCACCCACGTCACAGGGGATTTTGCCGAAGCCGTTCACGTCTCAAGCAAGGTCCTTGCCATCCGCGGCCGCATCTTTCCCTCCACGGTGTCCAATGTTCATCTCACTGCCACACTCGCCAATGGCCAGCGTGTCAGCGGCGAAACAAAAATCTCCCGCAGTCGCGTTCCCATCCGCCAAATCCAACTTGTGCCCCGACGGGTGCGCGCGCTTCCCAAAGCCATTGAAGCACTGCAGAGTGCCGACCTCATCCTCATGGGGCCCGGCTCTCTTTACACCAGTGTTATTCCCAATTTGCTAATCCCGGAAATCGCCCATGCCATCGCGCGCTCCAAGGCTCCGCGCGTTTATATCGCCAATCTGATGACGCAACCTGGCGAAACCACTCGATACACTCTTAGCGAACACTTGCGAGCCATTCAGAAGCATGTCGGGAAACGCGTCATCGATTGGGTTGTCGCTAACCGTAAGCCGGTGTCCCCCGAAGTTGCCCGCCGTTATCGCGCCGAAGGCGCAGAGGCCGTCGTGGTCGACTCCGTCGGACTCGGTAACCTCAAAGTTAAACTCGTTCTCGACAACCTTCTCGAAGAACATGGTGTCATCCGTCACGATTCGCCCCGCCTCGCTCGCCTCCTCGTCGACGAATTCCTCTTCTCTCCTCGCCACCGTTGATTTTCTCTTTCTACTGAATGCAACTTTTTCGCCCTCTCAGTCGTATACTTACCTGCTAACCGTTTCCTCTCAAAGGTGGCTCATGAAAAAGCACTTCCTCTTGCTCGCTTTCGCTCTTTGCCTGCTCGGCTTCGTCTCCGAAATTCGCGCTCAGGATAAGGTGGATCTCTCGCAGAGTCAGATGCCTTCGGTAATCCAAATCCCACCCGAAGCGCTTTCGTCCAACCACTTCGACCCTGAAGCTGCCACCAATGCCTATCTCGCGCAAATTCCCGCTGCCGCGCGGGCTCGCAGCGACGCTTATTTCGAGGGCGGTTACTGGCTCATCCTCTGGGATTTCCTCATGGCGGCGTTGATCTATTTGGCTCTACTCGGTTTTGGTTGGTCCGCGAAAATGCGCGATTTCGCGGTGCGCCTTAGTCGCTTCGCCTTCCTTCAGGACCTGATTTACTGGGTTCAGTTCATGATTCTTACGTTTGTGCTGGGTTTGCCGCTCGCCATCTACGAAGGTTACCTTCGCGAGCACAAATATGGTCTGGCCACGCAAACCTTCGGCCCTTGGATGGGCGACCAACTCAAGGGGCTACTCGTCGGCACTATCCTGGGCGGCATTCTTGTCGCCGCTCTTTTCTGGATCGCGCGAAAACTGCCTCGCACCTGGCATATCTGGGGCGCGCTAGTTAGCATTTGCTTTGCCATGTTTGCTGTCATGATCGCCCCGGTTTTTATTCTTCCTCTTTTCAATAAGGTCACTCGTCTTGATGACCCCAGAATCACCGCACCGATTCTTTCCTTGGCCCGTGCGAACGACATTCCCGCTCACGATGTTTATCAGATGGATGCCTCCAAGCAAACCACGCGCATGAGCGCCAACGTCAGTGGCTTCGGCAAAACCATGCGCATTACGCTGAACGACAATCTCCTTCGTCGCGGCTCTCCAGAAGAAATTCAGTCCATCATGGGCCACGAGATGGGCCACTATGTTCTCCATCACATCTACAGGGACATGTTCTTCATCGCAGTTGTTATCGTGGTGTTCTTTTCATTGCTACGTTGGGGCTTGGACTGGTCACTCGCGCGCTGGGGACAAGTTTGGAGAATTCATGGCATCAGCGACGTAGCCGTCTTGCCTTTGGTCTTCCTGATTGCCAGCGTGCTGGGCTTCCTATTTACTCCAATTCAAAACACAGAAACACGCATCAACGAACACGAAGCGGACATGTACGGCATCAACGCCAGTCGCCAGCCCGACGGTTTCGCACAGGGCGCCATCCACCTGGGCGAATACCGCAAAATGAGCCCTGGCCCCCTCGAAGAATTCATTTTCTACGATCACCCCAGCGGCCGCCGGCGCATCTTTGACGCCATGCAATGGAAGGCTGAAAATCTTCAACTCTTTCAAAACCAATCCAACCGCTGATCTGGTCTCGGATATATTCAGCGTTTCTATTTCCACGTAAAGCGTACTCCGCCGCGCACGAAGATCGGCGGACCCACGGTAAACACCGGCGTTGCCTCCACTTTGAATCGGTCATCCGTCAGATTCTGCACGGCCACGAAGACGGATGTGTGCCGCACGAACTCTCGCGACAATTCCGCATCCAGCGAAAACGCGCGCCCCAGCGGATACTGATTCAAGTCGTCGTCAAACTGGTTCCCCGAAAAACGCCCTTGCAGGCTGGCAGTCCATCTTTTCCCGATGTAGCTTGTTTGAAAGCTGAACTGATTCTTCGGCACTTGCGGCAAACGCAATCCATCCAGCGGCACCAGAGCCGGCGGGCTCGGGTAGCTCACCACAAACGCATTCACAAACAGATAGCTCGCCGTAATCTGCAGCCTTGGACGCACTTGCCATTGGCCCGATAACTCAAACCCGCGCGCCTGCGTCACACCCAGATTCTCTTTCATCCGTGTAATGAGAGTCGGCGTGCTCGTGATGGTCACATTTGCCACTGGATCGCCAATGTCACTCCAGAAGAAATTTCCGCGCAGCGTCAGCCGGTTTGCCCACGTCTGGTAGCTAAGCCCCGCCTCGCCGCCAGTCAGATGTTCGCCCGTCAAATTCGGATTTGCCAGCGTTAGTACATTCCCTACGCGAAAATTCCGGTACAGCTCATTAAGTGTGGGCGCGCGAAACGCCCGGTAGACCGAAGCGCTCAACGCAAGTCCGTGCGAAAAACTTCGCAGCAAGGATACACGTGGGCTGAACGCGGATTCCGATCGGTTCGCAAACGGTTCCGTCGTCGGTGTACCAGTCGTCAATGGTTTAGAGTTCTGGTAGCCGGAGTTGTTATCCCACGCATCCACGCGCCCGCTAAACGTCAGCAACCACTTCGGCGCAAGAAAGAAGGCGTCCTGCGCAAAAAACCCCCAGTTGTGCTGTCGCCCTCCCGCATCCACCAACGTGAATGGTGCGCCTGCCCGGTAGCTCTCGTCATCGCTGTGACCTCGCACATCGCTGGCCTCGATTCCCGCCGCCACTTTGTGCTTCTCTTCAATCAGACGGGTCCACGTCCCCACAAATCCTACTTGTTGCGACGGGTTTCGCTGAACATCGGTCAACATTTCCGAATCGCGATTTGCCGCCACCGCCGAAAATGTCTGATGATAACTCTCCGTCGATCCGTACAAACGTGCCGAAAAACTTCCCGCCTCTCGCGTGGACCAATCCAAGCCCAAATCCACTTCCGGGATCGTCGTATCATTATTCTGCAGCGGCGTTCCATTTCGCCGGCTCTCTCCGAACCCGCTGCCTCTCACAAAAAATCGCCCCTGCTCTCCCAGGTTTCTTGAAATCTCCACTGTCCCCGACAAATCCGCTGTGCCCGCGTCCGTATCCACACTTCCTCGTTGATCCGCCGGAACCAGCACATAGCCGCCTGTGCGCAGCGCCTGCCCCGCCACCGCCATTTGCCAACTCCCCACTGGCCCGCCAACCGCAAACGAAAGATCCGGCGTGCTCATGCTTCCGTACGATATTTCTCCCGCCGCATACGATTCCTCCGCCGATCGCGTGCGCAGGTTCAATACGCCTCCCAATGCTCCGTTCCCGAACACATCGGAAGCGCCTCCATTTGTCACCTCCATGGATTCCAGGTCTGCTCGCGGCACACGCGCAAAATAAACCCACCCGCCAAACGGGTCGTTCAGCGGAATTCCATCCAGCAACACGCTCGAACGGCTCGTCGCGCTCGCCCCCACTCCTCGCAGCGACACACCCTGCGACGACGGATTTGCAAACAAACTGCTCGACCTCCGGAACGTGCTAAACCCCGGAATCTCTCGCAAAATATCGTCCACCACCAAGCTACCCGCGTCGTCAATCTGCTCTGCCGGTATCGCATATTCGCTTGTCGGCACTGCCGGAATGCGGTCCTCCACGCTCGATTTCACTTGCAGCCGCTCAATGTTTGCCGCAGGCGTAAGCACAATTTGCACTTTCTGCATCGAAACGTGAGGCTTCACTTCCAGCGTCGCCGCCGCAAATCCCGGAAAGCTAATTTGCAAAGTTCCACCCTTACCGGTTTCCGCAATGCTGAAATTACCGCTCGCATCCGTCTTCGCCAGGATCACCCCATCCGGAGATCGGAACTCAATCTGCGCCCCTTCAATCGCTGATCCCGTCGAGTCCGCCACCGCCCCGTGCAACCCTGCGTTCTGCTGCCCCGGGGCCATCACTGCCATCGCCGCGAACGCCACACAACAGCCGACCACCCGCCCCAGATACATACAGATCTGGCGTAACAAGGCCGTTACTACCCATGAAGTTTGTCTACGATTCAACACGTATTCTGCCCGCCCCATTTGCGTCCACCTATCCTAATCGCCTCAAAATGCGCGTCAAGCAACTTAACGAACTTCCACCCCACTCGTCCGCTCCGTCTTTGGCAGGTCACCAATCACGCAAACCCAACCCGCTTTGCGGCACATTCCAGTCCCAGCCGGTGTCTAATGAAGTGAGTACCTCCGCAGATTCGTGAACGCATATGGCGTTCCTTCGCAAAGGCTTCCTAAAATCCGCCCGCCGGCGCAATGAACTCTATTGCAGGATCGATCTTTCCATCGCGACCATCATCTCCTTCCTGCTACTCGTAATCTTCATGGTGCTCCCGCAGCCACATCGCGCAGTAGCGCTTGACCTCATCGTTGCCCGCAATTCCCACGATCTGCCCAACGCCATCCGGGATGACGCAATCAAAATTAGCCTTACGCGTTATGGGACATTCTATTTCGGCAACACGCTAGTCCGTTGCGAAGACTTGGCTGACATGATCCGCGAGGCAGTTCATGACGGTGCCGAAAAGAGAATCTATCTTGAAATTGATGCCCGCGCTAAATACGGCGACGTCAAAATCCTTCTTTTGCAAATCCAAATCTCGGGCGTCGAAAACATCAGTTTACTTGCCTATGCACCTCGCCTCGCGGGCTCACCGTCCCCCCTCCCTATCCCGTAATCCAATTTCCGGCTAACATTTCTTCCCGCACTCAGTAGAGTTTCATGGAGGGACTCCATGTCCACCTTTGGCTTCATCGAATACGCCAACGCCAGCCCCGCCGTCAAAGCCATCTATGACGACATCATGGCCACGCGCAAATCCGACTACATCAACAATTTCTGGAAGGCCATCGCCCACGATCCCGCTCTTCTCAAACGCACTTGGGAAAGCCTCAAGGAGATCATGGCTCCTGGCGCCCTCGATCCCCTTACCAAAGAACTTCTCTACATCGCCGTCAGCGTCACAAACAACTGTCAATACTGCATCGCCTCCCACACGGCTTCCGCTTTCGCCAAAGGCATGACTCCCGAAATGTTCAAGGAACTTCAAGCCGTTATCGGAATGGCCAACGAAACCAACAAGCTCGTCACCGGATACCAGGTCTCTGTCGACCAGCGCTTTCTTCCGCCCCTTCCTCTCAACAAATAGCCAATCCACGACAGCTGGAGAAGATGTGAAAGGGCCCTTCCGGTCCTTCCTCGTCATTGACACCGCCAAACCCCCTCTCCGATACTGGTCTTCTATGAACCCCCTTCTACTAGTAATCGCACTGATTCTCGTGCATCCATTTGCCATGCCATCCGCGCCGTCATCTGCCTCCGCAGCCCGGGCTCAGGCTCTCCCTCAAAAAGATCTCTATCCTGCCAACGTCGACGCCAAAACGGAAATCGCGGAAGCGCTTCAGTCCGCCGCGCACGCGCACAAACGTGTTCTTGTCGTTTTCGGCGCCAATTGGTGTTTCGATTGCCATGTCCTCGACGACTACTTCCATAGCCCTGACATCGCCCCCACCGTCCAACAGTATTTCGTGGTTGTCCACGTTGACATCGGCCATGGCGAAAAAAATGGTGACCTCGCGCAAAAGTATGACGTGCCTCTGAAGCGCGGTATTCCTGCCATCGCCGTTCTCAATTCCAGCGGCAAGCTTCTCTTCAGTCAGAAACAAGGCGAATTTGAGGCCGCCCGCTCACTGCCCGCTGCCAGCATCCTCGACTTCCTCAATAAGTGGAAACCCGCGTCACACTGATCGCCCCTCGTTGACAGCCGCCTCCTTCGCGGCAATACTCGTCTACGATGATTGGACTCTTGCGCGGCCGCCTTCTGGAAAAGCGGCCCAATCAGGTTATCCTCGACGTCGCCGGCGTCGGCTATCTCGTTGCCGTCCCTCTTTCCACCTTCGCCGCTCTCGGCGAACTTCACGCCGAAGTCACTCTGCTCATCCACACTCACGTCCGCGAGGACGCCCTCTCCCTCTATGGTTTTCTTTCCGCCCGCGAAAAGCATCTTTTCGAGTTGCTTCTCGGCGCTTCCGGCGTCGGCCCCTCGCTGGCCCTCAAAATTCTCTCCGGCATGAACGTGGAAGAACTTGTGCCTGCCATTCGTGGCGGTGATCTTGCGCGCCTCACAAGAATTCCCGGCGTTGGCCGAAAAACTGCCGAGCGCATGGTCGTCGAGCTCAAAGACAAGCTCGAAGCCGTCACCATCGAATCCGAAAAGCCCGCACCCGCTTCGCCTGCGGGAGTCGAAGCCGACGTCAAGTCCGCGCTTATCAATCTTGGCTATGACGAACGCACTGCCGAGTCGGCCGTCGCCGAAGCTCGCCGCCGCACTGGTACTTCCGGTTTCGAGCAACTCCTCCGGGTTACTCTGTCAGCGCTAAGCGGACCGCAGACCCGATGATCAAGCGCTGGTCGCGCGATGAGATTGTAAAGATTAAGACAATTGAGATTGGAGTGTGGATCACAGAGATCAGCGATTAGGAACCTGAAGCACAACTTCATGCGTGTTTCTTGTCCGTTGATCCTGGGTCCTGATCGCTGATATCTGATACCTTTCCCTCATGCCCAACCTCCCACCCAAAAACCCCCGCATCGTCTCCGGTGCTCCACTCGACGATGATGCTCGCCTCGACGCCAGTGTCCGCCCCAAAAGCCTCGACGAATACATCGGCCAGAAGCGCGTCAAGGAAAACATCGCTATCGCTATCCAGGCCGCACGTTCCCGCGGCGAGGCTCTCGATCACGTTCTCCTCTATGGGCCGCCCGGCCTCGGCAAAACCACGCTTGCGCAAATCATCGCCAACGAACTCAACGTGCCTATCAAGACCAGCGCCGGCCCACTTCTCGAACGCAAAGGCGATCTCACCGCCATCCTCACCGCCCTCGAAAAAAAAGAAGTCTTCTTTCTGGACGAAATCCATCGTCTGCAAGCCGCCGTCGAGGAAGTCCTCTATCCCGCCATGGAAGATTTCCGCGTGGACCTCGTCATCGGTCAGGGCCCCGGCGCGCGCATCCATCCATTCCATCTCAACCACTTCACGCTCATCGGCGCCACCACTCGCGCCGGACTCATCACAGCGCCATTGCGCTCCCGCTTCGGCATCGTTCATCGCCTCGATTTTTATACGCCTGAAGATTTGCTCATCATTCTCCACCGCTCCGCCAAAATCCTGAATATCCAGATGGATGAAGCTGGCGCGGAAGAAATCGCCGGGCGCTGCCGCGGCACACCTCGTGTCGCCAATCGCCTGCTCCGTCGCGCACGCGATTTTGCCGAAGTCCGCGCGCAAGGACGTATTACCCGTGAAGTGGCTCAAGACTCCTTGCGCATGCTCGGTGTGGATGAACACGGCCTCGACGAAGTCGACCGCAATCTTCTCCTCGCGCTTCTCGATAAATACAATGGCGGCCCCGTCGGCCTTGGCACGCTCGCTGCTGCTCTCAGCGAAGAGGAAGATGCCATCGAAGAAATGTACGAGCCCTACCTAATGCAGATCGGCATGCTGGATCGCACGCCGCGCGGCCGCGTCGCCACTCCCCGTGCCTACGAATACTTTGGCCGCGATCTTCCCAAGCGCCAACCTCGCCTGTTCTGATTTGTTGTATTCTCTGTGAGGCCAGGAGACCCTACCCTCGCTGCGCTGATTTCCCTTTGTCCGTCCTCAAATTTCATTGGACTACTGTCTCAATTGTGCCGCATAAACTGCCCTTTGCTTCCCGTGAGCGAGTTGTAAAGCGTTTCAATAAACTTGTCCTGATCAATAAAATCTCCTGACCACTTCTTCCACCGCTCCAGGATCTTCTCCTGCTTCATCTGATCCACCGTCTTGTGCTCGTCGATCCCTTTCTGCACGGCCGCTGATGTTTCCTTCAACATCTGCACAAACGCCCGCACGTCGTCCAGGTTAGAAAGCGCCCCGTGTCCCGGGATCACCTTCACATCCGCCGGCAGCATCGTTGTGGCCTTCTCCATCGCCGCGATCATTCCCTGTACGCTACCGCCGCTCGCCACATCAATAAACGGAAATCCATAGCGCACAAAATCGTCGCCCATGTGCACCACATTGTTCTTGGGAAAGAAAATCACCGCATCCCCGTCGGTATGTCCTGCCGGAAAGTGCAGCGCCCGGATATCCTCGCCATTCAAGTGCACGGTTACGTCGTGCTCAAAAGTGATGATGGGTAGTGCCGCTTTCGGCGCCGGTGGATTATCCATCTTTATTGATCCCCCGTTGCCCCCGGGTCCGCCGGATTCCAGCCGTTTACGCACGTTGTCCTGCGCAATCACCGTTGATCCCGTATTTGCGAACGGCACGTTTCCCCCCGTGTGGTCTCCGTGGTAGTGCGTATTGATTACAAACCGCACGGGTTTGTCCGTAATCTTCAAATCCTTCAAAGCCGCCTGAATCTTCTCAGCCATAGGGGCATACTGGTCGTCCACTATCACGATCCCATCTTCGCCCACCGACGCCGCAATGTTTCCGCCTGCACCCTCCAGCATGTAAATGTTTCCGGAGACCTTCGTCACCTTGATCTGCACCTTTGAAAAATCCGTGTTCTGCGCCTGCGTGGCCCCTCCCAGTAATAGAGTCAAAACCAACGCCACCGCCAGCATCGCCCACCCGTGTCGGCTAAAATGTCTCTCGCTCATCGATCCTCCTCCAAATCCAATTCGCGCCGCATTTTATCACCTATGTATCCCTGCCGAATTAAAACGCCATCCAATCGTTGTACTCCCAACGGCCGCCTGCATCCTCGCACCGCCGCCCTGCCGTATTTCCGCACATTTCCATCCATGCAGGCAGTTGGTGTACGATATTTGCCGCGCCGAAGGAGGGTCTTATGCCCATTTCGTTTACTCTGAATGGAAAAGCCACTACCGTCAATGTGGACCCGCAGATGCCTCTTCTGTGGGTGCTGCGCGATTCGCTGAATATGACCGGCACGAAGTTTGGTTGTGGCATGGCGCTTTGCGGTGCCTGCACAGTGCACATCAACGGCGAAGCTGCGCGCTCTTGCATCACGCCCATCTCCAGCATTGAAGGAAAAAAGATCACCACCATCGAGGGTCTTTCCGCCGACGGTTCCCACCCCGTTCAAAAAGCCTGGATCGAAGAAGATGTCCCGCAATGCGGCTATTGCCAGTCCGGACAAATCATGTCCGCTGTGGCATTGCTGGCCAAGAAACCAAATCCCACCGATTTGGAGATTGACGACGCCATGAGCGGCAACCTTTGCCGCTGCGGCACCTATCAGCGCATCCGCAAGGCGATTCACCGCGCGGCAAGCCTGCAAACCAGCCGCTAGCCTCTCCCATTCGTCGCAACTGAAGCTTACTTCGGAATCGAGGTCACCATGCCAACTGCATCTTTCCTGGATCGCCGTGAGTTCCTTCGCAAGAGTGCTACCAGTGGGGCAGCCCTAGTCATCGGCTTCTACCTTCCTGGCAAATACGAGGCACTGGCCGGTCTGCCGCCCAACGATCGGACCGCGATCAATGCCTGGGTGAAGATCGCTGCCGACGATCACGTCACGCTGCTCATTGATAAGTCAGAAATGGGCCAGGGCATTTCCACCGCTCTGACTATGATTCTTGCAGAAGAGTTGGATCTGGATTGGAATAAGATCCGCACGGAGTTTGCTCCCGCTGCACCCGAATATTTCAATCCGATCTTCGGTTTGCAGGGAACCGGTGGAAGTTGCAGCGTGCGCGGCTCATGGGAACCCTTGGCGAAGGCCGGAGCGGCTGCCCGCGAAATGCTGGTGGCAACAGCGGCAAAACGTTGGGGCATCGAGCCGTCCGCCTGCCGCACAGAGAACAGTGCGGTTGTAAACTCAACTACAGGCAAGCGTCTGGGCTACGGTGCGCTGGTGGAAGACGCGGCGAATCTCCCTGTGCCGGTGAATCCCAAGCGGAAAGACGCGAAGGATTACAAATACGTCGGCAAACCGACGAAGCGCATTGATTCCCTCGAAAAAGTCAGGGGAAGTGCAGAATTCGGGATTGACGTGCGTTTGCCGGGCATGTTGCACGCTGCTGTGGCACGATGCCCTGTATTCGGCGGCAGGTTGAAGAGTTTCGAAGTGGAAAAAGCAAAAGCCGTGCCCGGTGTGAAACAAATCCTGGAAATATCGAGCGGCGTCGCAGTGATTGCGGACAATACGTGGTCCGCGATCCAAGGGCGCGATGCACTGGCAATCACCTGGGATGAAGGCGCAAACACAAAAAACTCCAGCGAGGCGATTCGCAAGCTCTACCAGGAACGGGCCGAGCAGACCGGGGCGATCGCCAGAAAAGACGGCGACGCGGATGCCGCTCTGGCAACTGCACCAAAGAAAGTGGAAGCCGTTTACGAAGTGCCATTTCTGGCGCACGCCACCATGGAGCCCATCAATTGCGCTGCCGATGTGCGCGCCGACGGATGCGATATCTATGCGCCAACACAGTTTCAAACGTTTTCGCAAATGACGGGCGCCAAGATCACCGGCTTGAAGCCGGACCAGGTGCGCGTCCACACAACTTATTTGGGCGGAGGATTTGGGAGGCGCGCGGAACAGGATTTCATCGCCGAAGCCGTCGAGCTTTCCAAGGCCATGAAAACGCCAGTGCAGGTCACGTGGTCGCGCGAAGACGACATGCAACATGATTTCTATCGCCCGGCGGTGCTTGTGAAAATGAACGCCGGCGTGGATGCTGCCGGCAATGTGGTGGCGTGGAAAAGCCGCATTGTTGCGCCTTCCATCATGTCGCGGTTTTTCCCCGGCTCAGTCAAGAATGGGATTGACGACACAGCCACGGAAGGAATTGCCACGCTGAAATATGCTGTGCCGAACTTCCTGGTGGAGTATCTCCTTACGGAAACGGGAGTGCCCGTGGGATTCTGGCGCTCGGTGGGCTGTTCACATAACGGGTACATTGCTGAATGCTTTGTCGACGAGATGGCCAAAGCCGCAGGGAAAGATCCCGTAGAATTCCGGCGTACGTTGCTGGCGAATGATGCTCGGCAGCGTGGCGTTGTGGAGCTCGCCGCAGAAAAGGCCGGTTGGAACAAGCCGTTGCCCGCGGGGCGCTATCGAGGAATTGCCGTCGTCGAGTCCTTTGGGAGCCACGTGGCGCAGGTAGCGGAGATCAGCATTGATCGCAAGGCGCACACTCTCCAGGTGCATCGCGTGGTAGCGGCCGTGGATTGTGGCCGCCATGTAAATCCGGAGACGATCCGTGCGCAGATTGAGGGTTCGGTCGTCTACGGGCTCAGCGCCGCATTGAGGGGCGAAATCACGATCGCAAACGGCCGCGTGGAACAAGCCAACTTCAACGATTACGATTTGGTCCGCATGAACGAAGCTCCGTTGGTCGAAGTACATATCGTGGATAGCCAAGACGGGCCGGGCGGGATTGGTGAGCCGGGCACGCCGCCGATTGCGCCTGCGGTATGCAATGCGATTTTTTCTGCCACGGGCAAACCAGTGCGGCGTCTCCCAATTCGCCCCGAAAATCTGGCCTAGCCACAAGGGCGCATTTAGCGACAGAATGGGGCGTGCCCATAGCCCTCTTGATCCTCGCCGCCCTCACTCTGCTTATCTGGGTCTTTTTGACATTCTTTCGCGGAGCTTTCTGGCAACTTCGTCCATTTGACGACGACATTGCGCCGCACCCCATGCCAACCGCGTGGCCGCGGGTGGTCTGTGTGATGCCCGCGCGCAACGAGGCAGAAACGATCGCGCGTGCCGTAGCTTCGCTTGCTAAGCAAGATTATCCCGGCGCATTGCGCATCGTGATTGTGGATGATCAAAGCGAAGATGCCACGTCACAATTGGCAAAAGCTGCAGCAGAGGAAGCCGGCGCGGCAGATCGCGTCGAGATCATGCGCGCGGCGGCACTGCAAACTGGCTGGACGGGGAAGATGTGGGCGTTGCAGCAAGAGATCGAAAGCAACCCCCAGGATTCCCCTGAATATTTCTGGTTCACCGATGCGGACGTTGTGCATGCGCCGGATACTCTATCGCGCCTGGTATCGCACGCGGAGCAGCAGCAGGCAGACCTTGTCTCTCTGATGGTATTGCTGCAGGCGAAATCGCTTCCGGAACGGTTGCTCATGCCGCCCTTCCTCTATTATTTCCTGATGCTCTATCCACCGAAATGGACCGCGGATGCTAAAGCAAAGACAGCGGGCGCGGCGGGCGGCTGTATCCTGTTGCGGCGCACGGCCCTGGAACGCATTGGCGGATTTGCTGCGATTTGCGCCGAGGTGATCGACGATTGTGCTCTGGCGCGCGCCGTGAAACGCAGCGGTGGCACGATCTGGATGGGGCTCACGCGGAAGAGCGTGAGCCTTCGCGAATCCCATACGTTCGCTGATGTCCGCGATTTGATCGCGCGCACCGCCTTCACGCAGCTCAAGTACTCTCCTTTGCTTTTACTCGGCACACTTGTCGGAATGCTGCTGACCTATGTTGCGCCAGTAATCTTGACATTCCACCCGCAACCGGCCGTCTGGCGGATGGGCCTGGCCGCTTGGTTGTTGATGGCACTGACTTATCTGCCAACTGTGCGATTCTATGGACTTTCGCCGCTCTGGGCGCCGTTCCTTCCCGTTGCTGCGACATTTTATTCCTATGCGACGTGGCTTTCCGCTCTGCGTTATTGGCTGGGCCACGGAGGGCAATGGAAAGGCCGCTCACAAGCCGTCAGAGCCACGCGCCCAGCGGGCGCGGATTCTAAGTCACCGTTATGACCAAAAGAGTCAGGTCATCCTGAAACTTGCCGCCGCAATAATCAGTAACCTGCGCAATTACCAGGCGATTCAACTCCGTTGCGGAATTCGCGCTATTGGCTTTGGCAAACTCTGCCAGGCCATCTTCCCCGAATTCTTGTCCCAGAGGTCCCATCGCTTCCGTGATCCCGTCGGTAAACAGGATCAGGCTGTCCCCTCGGTTCAGTTTCACCAGCGAATCCTCGTATTTCCAATTGGGGAAAACCCCAAGGACAGCCCCGCCTCCTTGGAGACGTTGTATCGACCCTGGCGATACCAACATCGGGGTAGGATGGCCCGCGCTGCAGTACTCAAACGTCCGTTGGTCTGCGTCGAGTACTCCATAGAAAAAGGTGACGAACTTGTCGGCCGCGATGTTTCCGCACAGCACTCCGTTGACTCGGTTGCACATCCAGGCTGGGCTCTCCGAATCGCGCGCAAACGCACGCACCATTGCCTGTACGTTGGCCATAAGCAACGCCGCGGACACGCCCTTGCCAACCACATCGGCAATGCAAATCGCCAGCCGATCTTTGCCGAGCCGGAGCACGTCGAAGTAATCCCCCCCAACCATCCGGGCGGGACTCCAGGCCGTCGCGACCTCGAACCCTGTGAGTTGCGGTATCTCTTTGGGCAGCAGTGATTCTTGAATCTCCCGGGCGCGCTCCAGGTCCTGCTCCTGTCTTTCTAGTTGCTCCGCGCCCAACTCGACTGACCGCTGAAGCTCGGCATTGCGCTGTTCAAGCCGTTCCTTCGTGTCGCTAAACAAGACCGAGACTAGGGCAAAAACAAATGTCATCAGGAACGGAAGCTTCCAGCCTGTTCGGATCAAATGCCCGAGGGACTGTGGGGAGGCCGGAGCGACACGCCACACAATGACACTTGAAATCAGGTAAACCGTGGGAGTCAGAACAGCCAGGGCAGCCAGGAAAATCAGCCAATTGTAAGGAAAAGGGCGCTGGCCATATGTGCTGTGCACGCGGTTCAGCGGGAGCGTAATCAAGTTTCCGATGCAAACGGAATATAGAAAGACAGTGGCAGGATTGGTGCGCTGCCCGATGGCCCAAAACACGGCAACCCCTAGCAGAGCGGCTCCGAGGTATATACCCTGGAGCAGCGAAAATCGCTTAAAAGTGAAAGGCGGGGACATCAGGCCACCGTACCGCGAGTCCGTAAACTCTATAGCGTGTCTACCATTGTATAGCCGGAAAAGCTCAGGCCCCACGAAATAGGCGCTAAAATCACAAATATTGGTGATGGACATCACATTTTGCTATAGTAGGGGCGTTGGAAGCGGGCTGCATCCCGATTTCAGGGAGCGGCACCGGAGGCCGACATGAGTTCCATCCCGAATGGGGGCAACGGGAAAGTGACCGTGCCCGAATTGCTGCAGCGTAAGACCGACTCTGCACTCTCGCTGAACAACAAGAAGATCACCTGCCTGACAGCATACGACTATCCGACCGCCCGCCTGCTCGACGAGGCCGGAGTGGATGTCGTGTTGGTAGGCGATTCCGTGGCCATGGTGGCGCTGGGCTATGAAAGCACCCTGCCGCTCACACTGGAAGAGGCCCTGCATCACACCAAAGCTGTCCGGCGAGGCGTGCAGCGGGCCCTGGTCGTAGCGGATATGCCTTACGGTTCCTATCACGGCGATTTGAACGAGGCACTTCGCAACGCCATGCGTTTTGTGAAGGAAGCGGGAGCCGAGGCCGTCAAGATCGAAGGCGGCGAGCGGCGTCTGGAGCTAATCTCGCGACTGACCGAAGCGGAAATTCCCGTAATGGGTCACGTGGGGCTGACGCCGCAATCCGTCAACGCGCTGGGCGGCTATCGCGTCCAGGGAAAAACGCAAGAAACGGCGGAGCAGATCCTGCGCGATGCCCGGGCTGTGGAAGCTGCGGGAGCTTTCAGTATCGTCCTGGAAGCCTTGCCGCGTGAATTGGCGGCCGAGATCACTCGTACTCTCCGGATTCCCACCATTGGAATCGGCGCGGGACCCGATTGTGACGGACAAATCCTGGTTCTCCACGACATGCTGGGACTGACCTTTCGGGAACCGCCGAAGTTTGCGAGGCAATATGCCAACGTTGGCCAGTCCATTCTTGAAGCGGTAAAAGAGTATTGCGCCGACGTGCACAGCGGAAGCTTTCCTTCGGATGCGGAGTCGTATCATGCGCCCGGCAGCGTGAAAGGACGCAAGGCGATTCCGATTGCACGTTGAGCGAGCGGAAATGGAATGAATGCAAACAGGGGCGCCTTGAGCAGACCGGGGCGCCCCTGTAATTTTGTGAGGCGAGGTGAAAATATGAAACCTGCGGAGATGGTGGCTCTCTTTAAATACAACGCTTGGGCGGACCGCCGTGTGCTGGAAGCGGCGAGCGCGCTCACCCAGGAGCAGTTCACAAAACAGATGGGCTCTAGTTTCTCCTCCGTCCGCGACACGCTGGTGCACATCTATGGCGTCGAGTGGTTATGGCTGGAGCGCTTCCAGGGGCGCTCGCCATCGGCCATCCCCGACGACCCTGCTTTCGCGGACATCGCAAACCTGAAAGCAAGCTGGGGGGCGTTTGAGCCAAAGCTTCTGAATTTCGTGCGCGGACTGACAAAAGAAGGCCTGGATGCCGTGATGGAATACAAGACCATGAAGTATGGCGTCTATAGCAACCCTCTGTGGCAATCGATGTTGCATCTCGTGAACCACGGAACCTATCATCGGGGACAGATCACCACAATGTTGCGGCAGCTTGGAGCACAGCCCATCTTGACGGACTTAATGCATTTCTACCGCGAGCAGGCCGCGGCGGCGGGAGCCTGAGCACCGCATGGAGACAATCCGAACCATCGCCTGGATGAGGGAGAAAGCAAAGGAAGCGCGATTAGAACAGAAAGTAATCGGTTTTGTCCCAACCATGGGAGCATTGCACGCGGGACATTTGGCGCTGGTGGAGCGTGCAAAGAGAGAATGCTCACCCGTGTACGCTTCCATCTTTCTGAACCCGAAACAGTTTGGGCCCAAAGACGATCTATCAAAATATCCGCGCCCCATCGAAGCCGACACTGCAAAACTGGAATCCGCAAAGATCGATGGCTTGTTCCTGCCGGATGCTGCTGAAATATACCCTCCGGGGTTTTCCACTTACGTGGAGGTAGAAGGACTGAGCGGGAGGCTCGAAGGTAAATCGCGTCCCGGCCATTTTCGCGGCGTAACTACAGTCGTACTGAAACTGCTGCAAATTGTTCAACCCCACTTTGCTTATTTCGGGCGCAAGGACGCTCAGCAGGCGCGCATGGTACAACAGATGGTGCGGGATCTGAATGTGGACACCGAAATCGTGTTGTGTCCCATCGTGCGAGAAGCGGACGGGTTGGCGTTATCTTCGCGCAACGTCTATTTGCACGCGGAGGAGAGAAAAGCGGCGACGGTGTTGTCCAAAGCGCTTCGTGCGGCAGCGCAAGAGATCGGCTCCGGTGTACGTGATGCCTTGCGTCTGCAACAGACCATGCACGAGGTGCTGGCAGGCGAGTCGCACGCGAGCGTGGACTACGCCGAGATTGTGGATGCGGAAACGTTTGAGCCCACCGTGCGTGTGACTCGTCGAAGCTATGCAGTGCTTGCGGTGTTTATCGGAAAAACCAGGTTGATTGACAATTTGTTGATTGAAGCGGACGGGGAAGAGTTGCGGACGGAGTTATAAACGCGGCACGTCTAGCGGTTCTGCCGGATCGTTGTACTCAGGAAAGTTTAGCCCTTGGAGAGTTTCGATAACGTTTCGGCGGCGTGCCCTTTGGCTTTGACTTCATCCCAGACCTGTTCGATTTTGCCAGTAGGGCTAATCAAAAATGTGCTGCGAACGATGCCTTTGAACGACCGGCCCATGAACTTCTTCATTCGCCAAACACCGTAAGATTCGATCATTTTGTGCGTAGGATCGCCCAGCAGCAGGAAATTCAGCTTCTGCTTGGTCTTGAAATTCTTCAGTGATTTCTCCGGGTCGGCGCTGACTCCCAGTACGACAACATCTTCCTTATCAAATTTGGGCTTCAGGTCGCGAAATTCGCAAGCCTCAATGGTGCAGCCCGGCGTGCTGGCCTTAGGATAGAAATAGAGCAAGACGCGCTTGCCTTTGAAATCCTTCAAAGAAACTTCTTTGCCTTCATCGGACATGAGTGTGAACTCAGGGGCTTTGTTGCCGATCTTGAGCATGTGTTCCTCGTTCGAATCAGGATAAGAGTTTGCGAAGGATGTCGTTTACGGTTTGCGGATTGGCCTGGCCCTTCGTGGCGCGCATGACTTGCCCCACGAAGAATTTGAAGACGCCTTCGTTGCCGGATTTGAATTTGGCGACGTTGTCGGGATTCTTGGCGATAATCTCTCGAGCAGCTTCCTCGATCGTTGCATCGCTAACCTGAGCGCCGAGCCCTTCGGCAGCAACAATCTCCGCGGCGGAACGCCCGGAATCGAACATCGTGGCAAATACTTTTTTCCCCACGGCGCCGGTAATTTTCCCCGATTCAACCAGGGAAACCAGTTCGGCAAGCGCAGCGGGCGCCACAGGGCTCGCGGCAATTTCTTTCCCGGAATCGTGCAACCGCCGCAGCAATTCTGTCTGCATCCAGTTGGCGGTAGCTTTTCCGGGGGCACCTGCCTTCACAACCGATTCAAAGTAATTGCCAAGCGCTTGCGTGTCCGTCAGCACCTCCGCATCGTAAGCAGTTACGCCAAACGAAGAGACGAAACGCGCGCGCTTGGCGGCAGGAAGCTCTGGAAGCGATGCACGCACCTCATCGCGCCAGTCGGAGCTCACGCGCACGGGCAGCAGATCCGGCTCCGGGAAATAGCGGTAGTCGTGCGCCTTCTCCTTCGAACGCATGGAATCTGTGCGGCCCGCGTGTTGATTCCACAAACGTGTTTCCTGAGAAATGCTCCCGCCGGATTCCAGCACGCCGATGTGACGCTCGATTTCGTATTCAAGGGCTTTCGCTAGGTAGCGAAACGAGTTGAGATTCTTAACCTCGACCTTGGTGCCGAACTCCTTTGCCCCACGAAGGCGCACGCTGACATTCGCGTCGCAGCGCAACGATCCTTCCTCCATGTTGCAATCGCTTACGCCCGTATAGAGGAGGACCTGGCGAAGCGTGGTGAGGTATGCGTAAGCTTCATCGGGCGACCGCAAGTCCGGTTCGGAAACGATCTCACTAAGCGGCGTACCGCAACGGTTCAGGTCCACGTAGGTCTTGTCCGCGGATTGCGCCAGCCCGTCGTGCAAGGATTTGCCCGCGTCCTCCTCCAGATGGAGGCGCGTAATACCAATGCGCTTCGTGTTGCCTTCGTGTTCGATCTCCAGCCACCCGTCAGTGGCAAGGGGCAGTTCGTACTGGGAAATTTGATAGCCCTTGGGCAGGTCAGGGTAAAAATAGTTTTTACGGGCAAAGCGGGAATGTTCGTGAACCGTGCAATTCAACGCCAGCGCCGCGCGAATCCCCATTTCCACGACGCGCCTGTTCAGAACTGGCAGCGTGCCGGGTAGCCCAAGACATACAGGACATACGTTGGAGTTGGGTGGATCACCAAAGCGCGTCGAGCAGCTACAAAAGATCTTGGATTTGGTAAGCAGCTGGGCGTGGACTTCCAGACCGATAACAACCTCGTATTTGGCGAGGAGTTCCGGGGACATGGCCGATTCTGTGGCGAACTTGGTCATGGATGAAGACCAAATTATAGCAGACCAAGCCCCAAATTCAGGCCGGACGGTTCAGCCGCAATCACGCGGTCTCTCCCATTTCATCCCTCAATAAATCACAAAATACAAAGGAATCGCGCACGACAACTTGCCCGCGTTTCACAGAGATCGGCGAACGAAATATGGGTCCTGCAAAAACGAACGTGTGGAACTCCCCATTCTCCCCACAGGGATCAACACTTGGGGGAAGCTGGCTGAAAAACGCGGCATCAAGTTCTCTGCCAGCAAAGGAAGCGGGAAGTTTAGCCGGATCGAGGCATACAGTAATGGCGCGAAAGCCATCATGGACAAAACGAGAAGCGAGTTCACGCGTATCCACTTTCCATAAAGGAAACAAGGCATTCATTCCGACTTTCGCCAGCTTGTCCTCGCGGTAAGCGCGCAAGTCCTCCAAAAATATGTCGCCAAATCCAACGTGTAGCACTCCGCGGCCACGAAAACGCATCACAGCTTCACTCATTCGCGATTCATAGACCGCATTAGGACACTTAGGCGGGATGCGCACCTCTTCCAGCGGCAGGCCGATGGACTCCGCCTGCCGCTGAAGAAGTTCACGGCGAACACCATGCATACTGATGCGCTCGTAACCCTCGGTCACCGTCGTAAGGAGCCCTACCACCTTGAACTCCGGATCGCGAAGAAGTGCATGCAAGGCCATCGCGCTGTCCTTGCCACCACTCCACGAAAAAATGACCGATAGCGCCACGGCTCAGTCACGACCTCTGAATTGGTAGCGCAACCCGAATCGGTAATCTCGGCCCAACGCCGGATACCCAAAAGCATCCTGGTATTGCTTATTGAAAAGGTTGGTAGCCCGCGCGGTAAACGAGAGTCCGTGAGTGACATTGTAGCTGGCAGCCATATCAAACCGGGCGTAACCCGGGTCGTTCACTTTGATGTAGTCGACAAAATCGCTGTCTGTACGCACGCCTGTGAAATAGCCGAGGAAGCTCCAGTTCACCCGTGCAAGGGCAAGATTCAAGCCCATCGAGCCGGAATTAAGGGGTCGGCGAATCAGGCGGTTCCCCGGAATGAGTGCCGGGTCAGCATAAGGATTCTCGGATTGCAGAACGCGCGTGTCATCGTAGGTGTAATTTCCGAAAAGGAAAAGATTCTTCCGCAGACGCCATTCCGAAGCGAGGTTGACGCCGCGAGCAAATGCCAGGTCAGTGTTGAAGTAGGTCCCGTTGCCGTATGGGCAGGTGCTCGGTGGCAGCGCCGTACACAATCCGCCAGGGAAGCAATTCGCAAAACTCACTATGTCATAAAAGCGATTGTAGAAATAGTCGGCGGAAATCTTCCAGCGATCGGAGTCCAGTTTTTGCTCAAATCCTGTGGACCAGCCTTTGCTAGCCTCGGGTTTGAGATTGGGATTTCCTGGAAAACATGGGTCGGTGCCAAAGGTTTCGTCGAAGCGAGGTTCCTTGATGCCCTCACCATAGAAGGCGCGATAGCGCGTGTCTCCCAAGAAGCCTTTACTGTAGTGCAGAACGTAGGAGCCGCCTATGCGGGGAACGACGCGCGTGCCAAAGCTGGCGTTGTCTTCAGCGCGGACCCCGAAGTCGAGCGAAAGCCGGGAAAGTGGCGTATAGCGAAAATCAAGATAGCCCGCCTGGTTATTCCGACGAAGATGCCCGGGCAAGACATAGTTGACGCCGCCATTTTCCACTTCGTATTGAAAACCGGCAGTGGCGATGAAGGTCTTGGAAACATACGTAGACTGGGCCCCCATCCCAGCACGATTAAACTCGAGGAGGGTATCGTAGGCTGCGCTGACCGGCAGCGTTTCAAAGCTGTTCTGCCGCGTGTAGGACTCTGTGCCGGTGACCTGGTTGTGCCAATGAGAACCTGTGACGAACTCCCATCGCGCATTCGCTGAAAAAATATGCTGCGCGTAACCTTGCGATTCGACAGGCGGTAGAACAAGCGTAGGCCCGGGAATTTCCGCATCGCTGGCATTGTTGCGCAGAGAGAGGTGGAGTTGATCGGAATCCGAAAACGAATAACCAAAATTCCCAGAAAAGGTGCGGTTCAGGAACGCGTCATCTGGCCCCTGACCATCCGTTTGGAAGTAAGCAGCCGCGCCAGAGTAATCGAATTTGCCTAGAAGCCCACTCAGATCCCCACCCCCGCGCGCGGAAGAGAACCCGCCGCCTTCCGAATATAGGTCAGCGGACGGAATGCGCGTTTCGCCGCGATGTGTGAAGAGTTGCACGACTCCCGAAACCGCATCGCTGCCATATATGGCGCTCTCTGCCCCACGCACGATTTCCACTTTGTCGATGTTTTCCGTCGTCAGACTCGAGAAATCCACGGCGCTACCGGGAGGATTGATGGGTGTGCCGTCCACGAGAATCTTCGTGAAATCAGAGTTGCCGCCGTTCAAGAAAAGCGATGAAGTGCCGCCAAAGGGCCCCGTGCGGTCGATGGCGACGCCCGGTGAATAGAGAAGTAAGTCGGGAAGCGTGACAGCTTGCCGCTGCTCAATCTCTTCGCCCGTAATTACATCTGTTGGCGCGATGGTTTGTGAACGAAGAACTGGCTCGGTTTCCGCAGTGACGACGACGCTTGACGAAAGCCGCTCCAATTCAAGGCGTAGATCCACGACGCGCGATTCTCCCGCAGTGAGTTCCAGTGTAAAGTCTCGGGCCGCGAACGGATCACGGGGAATATGGATGAGGTATCGGCCTGGCGGAAGCGAAAGTGTGTATGCACCCTCAGCCGAGGAAGTAACGGAGAAAGGCCGTGTGCTCGGCGAGTTTTCCAACTGCGCGGTGATCTGAACCCCGCCGACACCAGCTCCAGAGGGGTCCGTAATTGTGCCACTGATATGTGCTTCGGGAACATCTGATTGCGGTAAACCGGGAATTGCTGGGACGAACAGAAGTACAACCAAAATACTTGCCAGAAGAATTGGTTTTTTCATGGGTTCCTCCGCTCCCTCACGCGCGGGAGCTTGAAGGTTGGCCTGCGCAAGTCACATCACGCAGGCTGCAGACTTCGCCGGTCTCCTGGCTTAGCGGGGAGTTGCGCTCCCTCGACGAACTCCGGTTGCTGATTACCCAGAGTTTGCTGGAAGCGCGCTCGCGGCCTTCCCGCAGCGAATTGGGCTGCAGTGGCCAACGAGCGAAATACCCGCCTTACAGTCGCGCGGCGGCGACGGCGTTTCACCGTCTTCCCGAGCACGAAGTCCGCGGTGGTTGTGGAGGGGCAGAGCCCGCTACGGGTTTCGAGTTTCGGCTGCACAAAGGCGCCGGGTTGGGGTGAACGTGGAACTATCTTACTTACGTGTTTGAAAAAAGCGTGACGCGTGGCCTGCCGGAAGCTGTCATCTCCACGGAAAGCGGCGCTTGAAAAACTTGTTCGAGTAATTCGCGCTGAAAAACAGTGGCAGGCGGGCCCACTCGCAGGCACTTGCCTTTCTGCAACAGCACAACCTGGTCCGCATATTCACCGGCGAGATTCAATTCATGTGTAACTACCACAACGGTGTAACGATTCTCGCCCGCCAACCGCCGGAGGTTGTGCAACAGATCCACTTGCGCCCCGATGTCCAAATGGAGCGTGGGCTCATCCAAAAGCAGTAGCAGTGGCTGCTGGGCAAGAGCGCGAGCAAGAATCACGCGCTGCTTTTCACCACCCGATATCTTGTCCATCCAGCGATCACTCAAATGGTTGGCGCCCACCTGGGTCAACGCATTCGTGGCAATAGTTACGTCATCTTCGCTCTCAAAGCGTAAGCCCGATCCGTAGGGATGCCGCCCCTGCAGCACAAATTCCCAAACGCGTGATGGGAACAGCAGACGACTTTCTTGCTGCACTAGAGCGATGCGCTGAGCACGGGTCCGGGGCGGAAGCGAATGCGTCACAAAGCCATTCAAGAAGATGCGCCCGGAAAGAGGTTCAAGCACGCCGGAAATTAATTTGAGCAGCGTTGATTTCCCGCAAGCGTTGGGACCAAGGATGGCCACGATTTCGCCGGGCTTTGCGTGGAAACTCAGGGCTTCGAGCGTGAACAAGGGCGCCTGGGATGGATTGGAAGAGTACGCGTAGCTGACCTGCTCGACGCTGAGCCGCACATCCGAGGAGGCGCGCGGTTGTTCCGCGGATGGCAATGGACTACGAAGGGGGCTGCTCATGTGATTCTCCTGCGAAGTAAATAAATGAAGAGCGGCGCACCGGCCATGGCGGTCATGGCGCCGACGGGAAGCTCGGAGGGAGCGACAACCGTGCGGGCGAGCGTATCCGCGATGACAATCGCAATGGCGCCGCCCAACGCGGAAGCGGGAAGAAGCATGCGGTGATCGGCGCCAAAAATGAGGCGCATGACGTGTGGCACAAGCAAGCCGACGTAGCCGATCGTTCCGCCGACAGAAACGGCGAGCCCTGTAAGTATGGATGCCGCCAGATACACCACAATGCGCACTCGCCGCACGTCCACGCCAAGGTGCATGGCTTCTTTTTCCCCGGCGAGAAGAAGATTCAGGTCGGAAGCCGTGGTGTAGATGGCACCGGCAGCGGCCAGAAAACCAAACGAAAGCAAGAAGAGGAGGCTGCGCGGCTGCGGCGTGGAAAGATCGCCCATCAGCCAGAAGACCGTGCCGCGAAGATTGCTTCCAGAGAGGGTGTTCATCAGGAACATGATGATGGCGGACAAAAAAGAAGCAGTGATGATGCCACCGAGAAGTAAAGTACTGCTGTCAATCTGCCCATCCCGTCGGCCCAGGAAATAAACGGCGGCAATCGTGAGGGCTGCGCCCAGGAATGCCCCGAACGGAGTGATCAGTCCGGCAAGCTCAGGAGACAGCGCAAGGTGACTTTCAATGATGAGGGCGACGATTGCGCCAACCGCAGCGCCCGACGAGACGCCAAGAACGTAAGGATCCGCCAGCGGATTGCGCAGGAGCGCTTGAAAACTTGCCCCTGCCACCGAAAGGGACGCGCCCACCACGATACCCAGGAGGATTCGCGGCAGACGAATATCTCTGACGATCATCCCGTAGTCGGTGGAGATGGCGCTGCTTTGGCCAAGCAGCACGCGGATGAGGTCACGGCCCAAGCCGTACAGCGAGACTTGAACCGCGCCCATTTTCAGGGCAATGACAACGACGACAAACAGAATAATCGCAAGGATGCCACAGCGGAACAAAAGACGCCCCAGACTTAGTGGACGCATGAAGACTCCGTCGAACGAGAGCAGTTATTGGGCGATAAAGAAAAGAGTGCCGCGCGAGGAGACGCAGATGGTGCCGCGTTTGTCGGCGGCGAATTCTTTTCCGGAGCCGGCGAATCCTGAAAAACTTCCGGATGCAATTGCCGCGCAAGCTCTTCGATCGCGGAAACGATTCGCGGCGCAGGGCGATTGACGGCATCACTGATCACCGCAAAATGGCGATTGCGCACCGCATCCAGCAGTCTCCATCCGGGGCGCGCGGCCAGCGCATCGAAATCCCGCGCGGCGGATTCCGAATGCGACGCGGCAAAGACCAGATAGTCCGGCTGCAGGTGAACAACTTCCTCCAGGCTCATCTGCGGCCAATCCTGGTTGGACTCGACTATGGAAACGCCGCCGGCCTTGCGGAGCGCATCGGCGATAAATGTGCCTTTACCGGCCGAAATAAGTGGCTCGGTCCAAACAATAAATAGGACGCGGCTCGGCGGCACGTTGGCAAGCTTGTTTTGCAACTCAGTCAGCCGCCCCTGAAGCTCGTCGCTGAGTGACTCACCTGCATCTGGCGCCCCAAGAACATCGGCCAATTTTTGCGTGGAAGAAATAATCTCTGCAACGGTATGCGGATCGGTGGCGGAGTAACTGGGAATGCCGAGCGTATCGAGCGCGCGAACCGTGTCCAGTCGATTGATGCTCTTCGTCACCAGCACGATGTCCGGACGCAAGGCGGCAATTTCTTCGAGATTTGGATTGATGATCCCGCCCACTTTTGGTTTTTTCTGAGCGTCAGCGGGGTAGTCGCAAAAGTCCGTGTCGCCCACCAGGTGCTCCTGCAGGCCGAGCGCATAAATTGTTTCCGTGATACTCGGCGCAAGGGAAATGATGCGCACGGGCGACGTCGGGATCCGCACGCTTCGTCCCATCTCATCCACCACTTCGCGTGTGGCAGGTTGCGAAGGTGGCCGGGGAGAATTTGTTTGCGCGGAAACACGAATCGTGGCGACAAATAAAAAAACGAGTGCCAGCGCCGCGGGCCGCGAAAATAAGATGGAATTAGCGCGATGCACGAATCTCCCCTGACGAGAGTTCCGCGAGAGCGAACAATAAAAAAACCCCACGAGAACTGGGGCTGGAGCGCCGGCGTTCTCTCTCGCGAAGAACACGCAACCTCTTCAGCTTGGGAGGGTAGCCTGGCTAACGGCATTGCTGCCGATTACAGTGGCGGGACCGCGGCCGATTTTCACGGCACTTCCCCACTTCCCGAGCCTGCAAGTTGTAAATTAAGTGTACGGTGCGTTAGCAGGAGTGTCAATGCAAGCGAAGAATTTCTCTTGCCCGGGAATCAGCGGTTTTTCCAATTCGGCTTGCGCTTTTCCACCAGCGCGCGCAAACCCTCCTGGGAATCTTCCAGCCGATAAAGTTCATTCAGAAAAATATCCATGGACTGTTTCAGGCCGTCGCGTAGTGAGAGTCCCATCCCACTAAGGATGGCGCGTTTCGCCATGGTCAGCACAGGACCGGAATGGCTGGTGATGCGCGTGATCAGTTCGTTCACCGTGGATTCGAGCTTTGACTCCGGAACCAGCTGATTGATCAACCCCAATTCCAGAGCGCGTTCCGCGGTGACAGCTTCCCCAAGGAGCACAAGTTCAAGAGCGATCTTAGGACCAACCAGAAATGGAAGAATTGTGGTCGCCAGCGGAGGGAAGACTCCAATCGTTATCTCTGGCTGCGCGAAACGCGCTTTGGGCGTGGCAATCACCAAGTCTCCAAACGCCGCCAATTCCGCTCCGCCGCCAATGGCCGGACCGTTGACCACGCAAAGAACCGGCTTGGACGTTTCCAAAATCCCCGCAAACACCGAATGGAAAGCGTCTAGCATCTGAAATACCCGCTCGGAAGTGTACTCGCCAATATCAATACCGCCGCAGAACACTTTGCAGGCGGAATCCAGAACGATCAGCTTCACTTCTTCCTTTTCGGCCACAAAGGCGATGCCATCTACCAATTCGCGAAGCATACTTTCATTCAGCAGGTTATGCTCCGGCCGATTCAGCGTCATCCGCGCCACTCCGGGAGTTAGGCGAAGCTGGACGTGCTCAAATTCTTTTGGGTCGCGGCGTTTTGGATCCGTGCGAACTTCCACGCTATGACGGCGTTCCACGATGGGTTTCTCCTTCCGAGGCGCCCCGGCTGCGGGCCGAATCTGATGCTAGCATGTGGTGCATTGGCGGGTGGGCTGTGTTCGATAAGGAGTGCGCAATGAGTTTGCTGGCATTTTGGACAGTTTGTATACGTTGCCGCTTTGCGGCTTTTTTGTCCCTTCCGCTTCTTTTGTTGGCGAGCTTTGTGCCTGCCCTGAACTACAATGTCTGGAGGATGGCTCCCACCATGTCCAGCAAAGCTAACGAGTTGCCCACGGCATTTGCACAACGGCTAACGGACCCGCCGGATGCCGACGGATTCCCCACGAAGATCGCCTGGGAGAAGAGCCCTCTCGTACAATTTGAGCACGACTGGCAAGGCCAAAACGCCGACCCCGATCGAGCAACAGAAGTGCAGTTGCTCTGGACGTCAGCGACTCTGTTCATAAAGTTTCACGCAAGGTATCGAAACATTTCGGTCTTCCCCGATTCGCGCGCAGATGGTTGGCGCGATGAACTTTGGAATCGCGACGTCGCCGAAGCCTTTCTTCAGCCGGATTCTAGCGATCCATGGAAGTACAAGGAATTTGAAGTCAGCCCGAACGGCTTTTGGATGGATTTGGACATTATCAATCGCAAATACACAGAATTGCATAGCGGTATGCGCCGCCGTGTCGTCCAGGATGCTCAGTCGAAGACGTGGACCGCCGAATTAGCTATTCCCCTGTCAAGCTTGACGTTGCGATTCGATTCCAAGCAGAGTTGGCGTGCCAATTTCTTCCGCATTGAGGGAAGCGCCGAGCCAAGGTTTTATTCCACTTGGAGCCCAACTTATTCCCCGAAGCCAGACTTCCACGTTCCCGGCGCATTCGGCAATTTAGTCTTTCGCGAATAAGAATTTCCGCCCTCTAATCCTCCTTGTCATTTCTGGTAAGCTCGCAGGGGATTCCCATGCGAACCAAACTTCTACGCTTGCGCCGTCAATTCTTTCAACACCCACAGGCCTGCTTGCTTCTCCTCAGTACGTTGCTGTTGAGTTGCCTTCCTGCCGTCGCACAAGAGCCCGCTAACCCCAATGCCCCGATCGTGAACAAGGTGGAACCGCCAAACTGGTGGGTTGGACTGACGCCGGATGTAATGCTGTTGCTTTCGGGCAAGCACCTGGAAGTGACACATGCGCGCTGTAATCTTCCGGACGTTATCGTCAGCCGCACGCAATCGGCTGCAAATGGCGATTATCTGTTCGTGTGGCTGAAATTCGGTCCCGGTTTGAAATCCGGCACTGCCGTGTGTCGCATTCTTACTCCCAAGGGACAAACCACTTTTGAGCTGCCCATTGCCGCGCGAAAACAAATTCTTGGCAGGAATCAGGGACTTTCACTCGATGACGTCCTGTATCTGATCATGCCGGACCGCTTTGCAAATGGTGACCCTACCAATGACGAGCCTCCCGAATTTCCCGGCTCGTATGATCGCTCTAAAGCTCGTGCGTATCACGGCGGCGATCTGCGCGGTGTTCGTGATCATCTGGCGTACCTGAAAGACCTTGGTGTGACGACGGTGTGGCTCACACCCATCGTGAAAAATGGATCAGCTCAAAGTTATCACGGCTATGGCGCCGTTGATCTTTACAGTGTCGATCCGCACTTCGGTACGATGCAGGACTATCAGGAACTTGTGCAGACCGCGCACAAAGAGCATATGAAAGTCCTTTTCGATGTTGTTCCGAATCACGTTGGTCCTCTACATCCTTGGGTGAACGACCCGCCCGCACCGGATTGGTTTCATGGAACTCTGAAGCAACATCTGACCTCCTTCTCGCCAATCAATGAGAGCTTCTACGGCGTGCAGGACAAGAAGGAACCACCCACGGACATGCTGGCATTGCTAGAGGACCCCCATGCACCCTTTGCGTTTCAGAAGAACCTCACAGAAGGTTGGTTCTGGGGCGCACTGCCTGACATGAACACTGAAAACCCTCTTGTCGTGCAATATCTTCTGCAAAACAGCATCTGGTGGGCAGAGAGTTCCGGACTCGACGGATACCGCGTCGATACCGTCCCCTATGTCTCGCGCAAATTCTGGTCAGAATGGCATCAAGGCTTGCGGCGGATTTATCCCCGCCTCTCGACGATTGGTGAAGTCTTCCACCGCGACCCCGCCGTAACATCCTTTTTCGCGGGCGGGCGCCCAGGCTGGGACGGTATCGATACGGAATTTACCACGGTGTTCGATTTTCCCATGTGCTTTACCCTGCGTGACGTGTTGTTGCATGGCGCACCCGCAGGACGCATCGCCAATATCCTTCGCCAGGATTCGCTCTATCCCCACCCCGAATACCTGGTGCCCTTTTTCGCGAACCACGATTTGCCCCGCTTGGCCGGAGACAGTGCCGCCACCCCGGCGAAGCTGCGGTTGGCTTTCGGGTTGACACTCACTCTGCGCGGCATTCCAGAAATCTATTACGGCGATGAAATCGGCATGCCGGGAGGCGGCGACCCCGACAATCGCCGCGATTTCCCTGGTGGCTGGATTGGCGATGCGCAGAACGCCTTCCTTCACGAAGGGCGCACGCATGAACAAGATGAACTCTGGCGATATGTCCAGAACCTGCTTAGGCTGCGGCGAGAGCACGCCGCTCTGCGTGGCGGAAAACTCTGGCATCTGGCTTCCGACGATTCGTCCTACGTTTTTCTGCGCGAAACCGAGGAAGACAAAATCGTAGTGGCCTTCCACAACGGGTCCGCCAGCCGTGATTTAACCGTTTCCCTTCGAGATACGCCCGCGCAGGAGGTTTCGGATCTTTCGCTGCTGTCGGGTGATGGCCGGGCCGAGCTTGCAGGGCGGGAACTCCGGTTGCATCTTCCTGCGCAAAGTTTATCAATATTTGAGCTGCACTGAGTTAAGCTGGCCGTAGTTTGTCGTAATCTGAAAGTGCCTGCAGATTTTACAATTTCGACACAACTTCTTCTCCCTTATCAACTCCCCCTCGCGTATAGTTATCAGCCTGGAAGGACCTCTCTCAGCCTCTCGGCCTTCCTGAGTTCTGTAAGGATGCGCCAAACACTTCGGGAGAAACCAATGAAGAAACTCTTCGTGCTGCTCGCACTATTGGGGACGACACTTATGGCTGCGGAAAAAACGGTCTACGATTTCACTCTGAATTCGATTGACGGCCAGCCCACTCCCCTTTCCAGCTTCAAGGGGAAGATTGTCTTGCTGGTGAATGTCGCCAGCCGTTGCGGCTATACGCCGCAGTACACTGCGCTGGAATCCATCTACGAAAAGTACAAAGGCCGCGGCTTCGTGATCGTGGGAATTCCCGCGAACAATTTTGGCGGCCAGGAACCCGGTTCCAATCAGGAAATCAAGACTTTCTGCACCGCGAAATATCACGTCACATTTCCGATGATGGCTAAGGTTTCTGTCAAAGGCGAGGACATCACGCCACTCTATCAATTCCTAACCGACAAGAGCGCGCATCCCGATACCGGTGGCGAAATCGGCTGGAACTTCACTAAATTCCTTGTGGGTCCCGACGGAAAAGTGATTGCACGCTTTGAATCCAAAGTGGAGCCAGATTCACCGCAAGTCACTTCGGCGATTGAGAAGGCTCTCGCGGATAACAAACAGTGAGTAAGACCAGTGGCGGCTTGGCGTTAAATTGCGGCACGTTGCATCTGATGTGGAGTGAAACAGTCCGGAACTGCGTCGATTAACCGGTGACAATACTTTCCAGGGCCGCTTTGTTCTTGATGATCAAGGTCGAACCCATCACCTGGAGCAATTGCTTCCTACGAAAATCCGCAAGCAGGCGGGTAACTGTCTCGCGCGAAGATCCGATCATCTGAGCGATCTCTTCGTGCGTTAGCGTCAGCTTCAGCCGGATCTGCCCTTTTTCTTCGGGATAGTTCGCCGCCCATTCCAGCAAAAAACGTGCCAGTTTCTCTCCCGCGGAATGAGAAAGGCCGATCGTTCGCATCTCAGCGATCGCCGCATGGTAGGTCTCACCCAACTGCTGCGCGACACGCAGAGCGGCTTCGCCATTGTCTTTCAGAAATCCCAAAAAATCATTCCGTGCAATGAAATTTGCCTGTGCCGGTTCTACCACATCTGCTGTGAGCTCGTAACATGTGCCCGTGACGGTCGCCGGTAGTCCCAACACTTCCCCCGGCTCAGAAATCCTCAGGATCAGCGTCTTTCCGTCCGCGGAAGAGGTGGAAAGTTTGACTCGGCCACTGCACAGAATAAAGACGCCTCGCGCCGGTTGGCCTTCCACAAATAGCGTCGCCCCCTTGGGATAGGAAGCGGAAGAAGTAATTGCAGATAAAGCTTTTACCGTCTGCTCCGGCAGGTTACAGAACAGTCGTTCTTCCCGGTGAGGGCAAGATAGACAGTTCTCGATTATCTCCAAACCGTAGGGCGTGCGCATATTTGTGCCGTCTTGGAGTATACCCCCATCGAGCTTCGTTACAAACTGAAAGCGACCAGGATTGCGGCGCCAACCCGTAAGCATGAAATCACTCGCCTCTGTGACCTTATACCGTGTGATGGCAGGTGCTCCTGTGATGCATATCACATTATGGAGTGATAACTATCACGGACTTTGCCACCCATTTTGTGCCATTTGTATCTTGGGGGACTCCAATGCGGGACCGTCGCAACGTCTTGCAGATCCTCAGGGCAGAGCTTGCCTTCTTGGAAGACGGCGGCTACCGTAGAGGCCCGCGCTATCCCTTCCGCCCCAACTTCGTCTTTGAAGATTCCCCTACTTGTATCAACTTCCTTGCTCGTGGCCAGCAACGTCCCTGCACGCAGTGTCCGCTGATCCATTTTGTGCCGCAGGATCTACGCACTTGTAAATTTCCTTGCCGGCACATCCAGTTGACTTCGCGGGGTGAAACGGTCAATTCCTTTTACGAGTGGGGCACCGAGCAAGAATTGGAAACTGCAGTGAGAGAATGGCTGCTGGAAACAATCAAGGAACTCGATGGCGGCAAGAAAACAGAAGTGCAGGCTGCTTGAGCCCCAATTCATCTTCTAATTAGTTTCTAGAAATTACCCTGACAACATTCCGCCGAGTGAATGCTGTGCCCGCGAAGCACGGTCTATTTTTGGCCGTAATAGGCCGTGCTTCCGTGTTTACGGAAAAAGTGTTTCTCGTGAAGCGCCTTGTCGATGGGCCGTGTGTGAGGATTCGCTGTTAGAGTCTGCAGTGCCAAAGCTGCGATCTCTTCCACGATGACGGCATTGTGCGCCGCCTCTTGCGGTGTCGCACCCCAGCAGAAGGGAGCGTGTCCTGCCACCAGGACACCGGGGGTGTGCAATGGATCGCGCTTTCCAATGCGCCGCACAATCGCGAGTCCCGTGTTCAGCTCATAATCCTTGCGGATTTCCGTGGGTTTCATGGACTTCGTCACCGGAACGGGACCGTGAAAATAGTCGGCATGCGTCGTACCAAAACAGGGGATTTCTCGCCGCGCCTGCGCCCAGGACGTGGCCGCCCGGGAATGCGTGTGCGCCACGCCGCCAATCGCGAGGAATGCCTTGTACAACACCAGGTGTGTCGCCAAATCAGAGGACGGGCGTAGGCTCCCCTCCATGATTTTCCCTTCCAAGTCCACAACCACCAGGTCCTCCGGCTTCATCGTTTCGTAAGGGACGCCACTCGGTTTGATGACCACCAACCCCTGCTCGCGGGAAATTCCGCTGGCATTTCCAAATGTATAAAGCACCAGACCACGGCGGACCAATTCAAGATTGGCGTCCAGCACTTCCTCGCGAAGTTTTTTCAGGTTCATGCGTTTCCTCGAACCGACGCTGCAATGTGCCGCAAGGTAGGTAGGATGCGCCCTGCGGAGGCCGCCGCACTATCGTTCTGCCCGAATCCAACATACATTTCGCGATAGAGCCCATAAAGCTCTTCATACACCTTGGCTGCTTTGGCGTCCGGCTCAACCACACGGTACTTCGGGCAGAGCGCGTCTTGCGCCTTTTCAATCGAGGGAAATGCTTTCGCAGCCTGCGCCGCAAAAATCGCCGAGCCAAGGCTCGTCACTTCAGACTGCGGGATGAGCACCGGCTTATTCAAAACGTTGGCGTAGATGCGGTTCAGCACTTCGTTCTTTTGTGGAATGCCGCCCGCATTGATGACACGCCGTATGGGAACGCCGTGTTGTTCCATGCGTTCCAGGATCACGCGGGTGTGAAACGCGGTACCCTCGATCGCCGCAAAAAGTTCGTCTTGAGCGGAATGCGTCAGGTTCCAACCGAATGTCACTCCGCCAAGCTCCGGATTCACGAGCACCGTCCGGTCGCCATTGTCCCAGGTCAGGCGCAGCAGGCCTGTCTGTCCGGCGCGAAAGTTTTCAAGCCCTTGCGAAAGTTCCGCAACGCTCTTTCCTGCACGTCGGGCAATGGCATCGAAAATATCCCCTGTGGCCGAAAGCCCCGCTTCCACGCCGGTTTTCTTCGGATGCACCGAACCAGGCACAACTCCACATACTCCGGGGATGAGCCGCGAATCGTCGCTCATCGCGATAATGCAAGTGGATGTGCCGACAACATTTACGACATCTCCGGTGCGCGCGCCCGCTCCGATAGCGTCCCAGTGTGCGTCAAATGCGCCGACTGGGATGGGGATTCCTGCTTTTAAACCCAGTTTCTTGGACCATTCCGCGCTGAGCCCCCCTGCCAGCTTGTCGCTGGTTTCGTAATGTCCGTTGAGCTTGGCACGCACCCCCTTGAGCAACGGGTCGACCTCAACAAGAAATTCTTCCGGAGGCAGTCCTCCCAACGAAGCATTCCACATCCATTTGTGACCCATGGCGCAGATCGAACGCGGGGCCTCGGCTACGTCGGGGATTCCGCAAAGGACGGCGGCAACCATATCGCAATGCTCAAAGGCGCTGGCGAATTTTCCACGCTTATCCGGATTGTGTCGCAGCCAGTGAAGCAACTTGGAAAAGCCCCACTCCGACGAGTAAGTTCCACCGCACCAATTGATGGCTTCGAGACCAGTGCGGTGAGCCGTTTCGGTGATGAGTGCAGCCTCGCGCCAGCCGCGATGGTCGCACCAGAGATAGTATTCGTTGAGAGGTTCCAGCTTCTCGCCAACCGGAATCACACTGGACCCGGTTGTATCTATGGCCAGCGCGGCAACTTGGTCTCCGGAGACTTTCGCAGCCACCAAGGCACGCTGCACTGCTTCAGCAAGCGCCCGCATGTGGTCTTCATGGCTCTGCGTTGCCTGATCGGGATCGTCTTTCGTGCGATGCAAAGGATACTCGGCCGTGCCGGAGCCAAGGCGTCCCTTTGCCGTATCTACCAGCGTGACACGCACGCTAAGCGTGCCATAATCCACTCCTGCCACGATTGCCATGTCTGTAGCTCTCTCTTCGTTCCGGCGGCAACGTTACGCCGTATGCGCGTACATGTCCCAGCCGAGATATCGCGACGCGGCTTCATGCACCATCGCCGCAACGGTCGAAAAATTCGCCGCCACGTGGTGCTCGAAGCCCTGCTCGCAAATATAGTGCAACAGCTTTTGCAATCCCAGAATCTCCACCACGCCCGCGCCGCCAAACGTCTCCAGCGGATCGTCCGTAAATCGCCCGCCGCCGGTATAGCCGCGCATTTTGCCGTTCACGTCGTCGGTTGAAAAACGCGCAAAGCTCATCGCTCCCGCTTTCACCCGCCCCACGCATGTCCCAAACGTGTTTTCTTTCCCCACTGTCCCGGCGATAATTTCCTGGAAATCCATCTTTACGTCTTTGAAGAAATGTTTCGGCAAATTGCTGCAGTGGAAGCAGACCGCCTTATTCGGATCGCCTCCATAATTATTGTTCCAGTCCAGCAACGCGCTCGGCGTTTCCGAGGCCAGTTGCAGTGCGTGCATCCCCAACACTCCGCATACATCCACTTCGCACGCGCTCGAAAGCAGCGAATCGCTCATCATGCTCATCAGCGTGCACGGCACCACTCCCAGGTTTTCCTCCATCGAAGTCCAGCACTGCACCGCGCTGATCTGCACATCCACCGCCTTCATCCATTGATCGACCACCGCTCCCAGCTTCGCCATTTTCAGCAACGCCGCCTGCGGAATATCCTTCGTCGTCACGTAACGCTGAATCGCTTGCAGCTTCTGTACCGCCGCATCATCCGTATCTTTCATCCGCCCGATGCGTCCAAACACCTCTGAAAGATCCAGCGTTTCCACGGAAATGCCGCTGGCTTCCAAAAGTTTCTCGCTGTAACGCACCGTGTTGAACGCCGCCGGCCGCGCTCCAATCGCACCAATGCGAAGGTTACGCAAGCCCTTCACCACGCGGCACACGCCCGCAAACCATTCCAGGTCCTTCGCAAATTCCACGGAGTCTGGCGTCTCCGTGTGCAACGTCGTCAACGAATATGGAATGCCGTACTGCCGCAGGTTATTGCATGCGGACATCTTTCCGCAAAAACTGTCCCGCCGGTGCGTGATCAACATCTTTCCCGGTGTGTCCGGCGTAGCTTGCACCAGCACGGGCACACCCAAATGAGCCAGCCGCAGCGTATCGGCAATGGCGCGCTCATCACCAAAATTCGGAAGCGTGACGATAACTCCGTCGATCGCCTCGCCTTTGGACTTAAACAACTCCGCGCAGCGCTTGGCCTCCTCGTGCGTCTCCACCGCTCCGTACTTGCTCTGTTCCGTGCCCAGCGCCACAACTTCCATTCCCGCTTTCTGCAGCGCCTGAATCATTTCTTCCCGGCCAGACTTGGCCAGGTGATCGGGAAAGAATCCGCGATTCCCCACGATCATTCCCATCGTCATCTTCTTCTTGTTAGACATAACGCGCTCCGTGAATTTTTGTTTACGTCACCCGCGCCCTTTTCCAGGCGTGAAGTAAATGCAGTATCCAGCGCCGAGCAGCGCCAGAATTCCACCCCACCAGATGCTGGCGTGCAAGTGAAAGAGCACTACAGGCACCTGCGGGGGATGGAAAAGCTCGTAGATCCCCGACCCGAATATGAGCAAACCATTCACGAGCAGGGAAATTCCGATAAAAAACCAGATGGAAATGGATCCGCCGCTTTTCATAACACCTCACCAGAAAATAATATTCAGGGCCACAAAGATGACCCCGACCACGGCGGCCCAGAAAGCCGGCCGGTGGAATAGAGAAACGTGCTCTTCGTGCGGGATAGGCGTCAAACCGTATACCAAATCTGTCAATTCAGCGTCCGGCTTGGGCTTTGTTGCAAGACTCACGACGATAGTGACCACTGCGCAAATCAGGCCACACCAAAGCGCCCGGAACATGTTCTGCGCCTGCTCCTGTGCATGGGGTGAAAGCGCCACGTATCTCACCGCATCGGGATTGATCTTCACCCAGGCCCACATTCCGATTGAGGAAGTTGTGCCGGCCAGTAACCCCCAGAAGCCTCCCGCGGGTGTGGCGCGTTTCCACAACATGCCGAGCAGCACTGTGCTGAAAAGAGGAGCGATGAAAAAGCTGAATAGCGACTGGACATAGTCCATGATGCTTTGCGCGTGCATCACCAGGTAAGCCGTCCCGATACTGATGCCTACTCCCAGAAGTGTGCACCAACGGCCCATTTTGACCTTGAGTGCATCAGAAGCCTGCTTGTTGATCAGGGCACCGTAGATATCATAGGTCCAGACCGTGGCGAAGGCGCTGACGTTGCCGGCCATTCCGGACATGAAACCGGCAATCAGCGCTGTGATTCCGAGACCCAGGAGGCCCGGGCCACAGTAACGTGCGAGCATGAGGGGCAGAACTTCGTCGAAGCCGTGCAGCCCCTGCGCTCGCCCTGCCTCCGACCACGCAAGATCGCCTGGAACGAGTCTCAGCAAGCCACCCGTGTGCGGATCGCGCAGCAATGCAAGCCCGAGCAAACCGGGAAGGATTACGATGAAGGGAACCATCATCTTAAAAGCCGCGCCAATGATGGGGGCGAGTTTGGCAGAGCGCAGGTCCTTAGCTGCCAGGATGCGCTGAACTACCAGAAAGTCGGTCGTCCAATAGCCCATGGAGATGAACACGCCGAGGCCGAATACAATGCCGATCCAATTGATACCCATCGGGTTTTTGCTGAAGTCGCCCAGGGTCGACCAAAGGTGCGTATAGGCGCCGGGGTTCGCCACATGCTGTTCCACAAGATTCTGCAGGATACGAGCTTTCAGGCCGCTCCACCCGCCAGCTTCCACCAACCCTAGAATCGGAATCAGTAGGGCGCCCGCCCAGATCAGAAAAAACTGCAGGACCTCATTGAAGATGGCGGAGCGGAGTCCACCGAGCGCCACATAGACGGCCACCGTGACGGACGAAACCCAGATGCTGAAGTGAATGTCCCATCCCAAGACCACCCTCATCACCACGGCCATGGCATACATGTTGATGCCGCTCATTAGCACGGTCATGAAGGCAAACGACACCGAGGCAAGCGTCCGGCTACTCTCTCCAAATCGCAGCTTGAGATACCCGGGAACCGAGTGGGTCTTGCAGATGTGATAGAACGGCATCATCACTAGGGCCAGGAGCAGCATTGCGGGAATGGCCCCGATCCAATACCAATGGGCTGCAAGGATACCGTACTTATACGCGTTGCCCGCCCAGCCCATCAGTTCCAACGATCCGAGGTTCGCCGACAAGAAAGCCAGACCGGCAACCCACGCGGTCATTTCTCTTCCGGCCATGAAGAAGTCTTCTCCGGTGTTAGCGCGTCCCTTCAGGTAGAACCCGATTGCCAGCACCAAAGCGAAATAAAAGACAACGATCACCAAATCAACGGTGGATAGATGTACCAATCGTGGAGCGTTAAGAAATGCGAAGGCGAGTGTCATATTGCCTAACGTGTCTCCTGTCCGGGTGCGAGAAGATATTTCCCCTGAAGTTTTATATCTGCGGACGAACTTCCAACGAGAATCGAAAATTCACCGGGTTCGGCATTCCAATCGTGCTTCTTCACATCGTAGTAGGAAAACGCCCGCGTACTAAGTTTCACTCTTACCTGCCTTGCCTCGCCAGGCCGAAGATTGACCTTTGCGAAGCCCTTCAAGTCCTTTTGCGGTCGCGGGACACTGGCATGCGAATCGCCAACATAGACTTCAGCGACTTCCGCACCTTCGCGCAAACCAGTGTTCTTTATCGTGAAGGAAACTTCCACGATATCTCCACTGCCTCTTGCCGCCGGCAAAATCTTCAAATCGCTGTAGGCAAAAGTAGTGTACGAAAGCCCGTAGCCAAACGGGAATTGCGGCTTGACCCCGGCCTTCTCATAGCCGCGATAACCCACGAAAATTCCCTCGGTGTACTCCACGTGCTTATCATTTTTCTGGGGATAGTAGCTGTGAAACGTTGGATTGTCTTCCCAGCGCTTCTCAAATGTAGCCGGAAGTTTGCCCGAAGGCGCGTATTCCCCAAACAAAATCTGCGCCAGAGCGGTGCCCCCCTCTTGTCCCGGATACCAGGCCTGCAACAAAGCCGGAACGTTCTCCAACCAACGAGTCATATCCACGGCGCCACCAGATGTGACAACCACAATGGTGTTCTTATTCAATGCCGCAATGCGCTGAATAAACGTATCCTGGCCTGCCGGCATACGGAAAGTGCGGTCGGCTCCTTCGCTTTCCGTGCTCGGATCAAATCCCACGCAAAGGATTACCGCGTCGGCATTCTTCGCGATGCTTTTCGTTTCTTCACCGATGCGTTGTGTTGCCACGTCGATGTCGAATCTCGCTGTCGCCCCGCCAACGTTCTCGAAATATTCCATCCGGATTTTTACGGGCTTGCCGCCTATCAGATGTCGCACCGCGGAGTTCAGCTTCTCTCCGTGACGTTGCCAGTCGTTAATGACCAAGTCGTCGTCAAGATAAAGCCGCACGCCATCGTCGGTCGATGTAAAGAAAATAAAATCATCATCCGAGCTGGGAATGAAATACCCCGTCCACCGCGCGGAAAAATGATCCACCGGCTGGCCATCCGCGTAACTTCCATCGCCCCAATGGAAGTTCACCTGGGTATCCGTGCGCACCAATGCCGGTTCTCCGTCTAGATTTTCGTTATTGAAATACTCCCCTTTTAATCCCGGGGCCCCGCCTGGCGCCGTAACAAACTGCGCGTGGCTGGTCATGGAGTCAATGGTCTGCGCTTCAGACAGGTACAGTACTCGAACATCGCTTCCGAGGTAGTTGCTGATGCCCTCCAGGTAACTCACCGAATTGAAGGGCTGGGTTTGTGCGCTTCCGCCTCCCCCAGGCACTGCCGGATAGGCGGCAGGGCCGAGCACGGCAATGGACTTCAGCTTTTTCCTGTCTAGCGGCAAGATATGGTTTTCATTTTTCAGCAGCACCATTCCACTGCGGGCCTCTTCCAATGCCACTTTTCGCCCCTCTGGGCTGAGCAGAGGAATGCTGTCTTCCGTCTGCGGACGATCAAAGAATCCAAACTCCACAGCCTTGCGCAGAATGCGTCTCACCTTGTCATCGATCGTCGCTTCCTTCATTTCACCACGCTGTACAGCCGGCAGCAGCGTCTGCGCATTCATAAACGCCGGGGTGGGCATCTCCAGATCCAGTCCGTTATTCGCAGCGGCAATTCCGTCGTGAGTCGCGCCCCAGTCGGACATCATAATTCCGTCAAATCCCCATTCCTTCTTGGCAACGGTGTTGTTCAGGAATCCGTTCTGCGTCATGAACACGCCATTCACCAGGTTGTACGCATCCATGATCGCGCCAACTTTGGCTTCCTTTACCGACGCCTCGAACGCAGGCAGATAAATCTCCCTCATCGTTCGTTCATCCATGTCAGAACTGTGATCCATTCGGCCGTATTCCGAATTGTTACCCATGAAGTGTTTGGCCGTGGCTATTACGCCTTGTGACTGGATTCCTTCAATTACGCCAACCGCGACTCGCGACGCCAAAAACGGATCTTCGCCGAAATACTCGAAGTTCCGCCCGTTCATCGGGGCACGGTAGATGTTCATTCCCGGCGCAAGAATAAAATTCACGCCCCGCGCCCGCGCATCATGCCCCATGGAAACGCCGACGCGTTTGAACAGCTCCGTATCCCACGATGCGGCCAGCGCAATTCCAGCGGCATATGCTGTCGTTGGCCCGTAATCATGCACTCCCAGCGGGCCATCCGACATCCGGAATGAAGGAATACCTACCCGCGGAATCGGCCGCGTATAAAAATCGTCGGTCCCTCCAATCAGCGTGATCTTTTCTTCCAGCGTCAGCTTACTCAGGAGCGCTTCAACGCGCTTCTCGATTTCCTCACTCGCGGGTTTGGGCGTTTGTGCTAAAGCCGCAGTGCAAACAAACAACACCGCTAATACGATTCCGCCGACTCGTCTCATCCAACTGACTGTTCTTGCCGAATCCCCCACCATGGTCTGTCCTCTATTTTTCTTCCACGATTGCTGCGTCCCAAGCCTTCAGCGTCAGCGCCTGCCCGTGGCTCAAATTCGATTGTGAAAGCAACTCCGTGCCTGCTGCATACGAATAACTGAATGTCTGTGGTGAGCTGGAGTAGTTCAAATAAAAATGCAAAGTTCTCCCGTTGCGGTTCTGGCCATGCTTCACCCGTACACTGGCCGGTAACTCCTGATCCATGCCGATGAGTCCCGCGTCCTTCAACACGCCCAGCATCACCGCGCGCTGCAGCTTGTCACTCAACACCGTGCCCTCGTACGTCAACGTGCCCCGGCCGTACTCGTTTTGCGTAATCGCCGGGTATTTGCCGAAAAAAGGATGGTCATAGAAGGCCAGGGGTTTTGCCGTATCGGTGATGAGCATTTCTGCCCACTCGGAAACCTGATTTTCATCTCCCGTCTGAAATGGGTCGTCCTTCAGTGCCAGTGGTTTCTTCAGCGAAGAAAACTCCTGGTAGTGGAAGCCTGCCGCCGCTCGCAAAGGTCCCGGCATGGTTTCCCAGCGCACCGTCGAATACTCGTTGCAGAATCCGCTTTTGAAGGCCATCACCACTCGACCGCCGTTCTTCACGTAGTCCGCCAACCGCGTCAATAACGCATCGCTCGCCACATACAGCGACGGCACCACCACAACCTTGTATTCCGACAGATTGGTGCTTTCCGGAAAGATAAAGTCCAGACCGACATTTGCCCGGTAAAGCGCACCATACATCTGCCGGAGGAGCGTTCTGTAGTCCAGACGATCGCTGAACTTCATGAACTGGACCCCGTAGTATGAATCGAGACTGTATAGAATCGCTACCGGATTCTTCCGGTGCAGGTCCACGATTTCCGGACCAATCCTGCGCAACTCTTGTGCTGTTCTTGCGACCTCATCATACGCGCGGCCCGGCTGCAGATCGTGGCCCAGCACTCCCTTCCAGTAAGTCTCTTGCCCGTAGTGCAACGAATGCCAATGCCAGTACTCCACCATGTTGGCGCCCGACGAAACATGCGTGTAAACGTCCAGACGCAACTGGCCGTCATAGGGCGGAAACTGTCCCTTGGAATCCCAGCCGATAGCTTCTGCGTTTGTTTCGGTAATCAGGTAATTCGTGTGCTTCAGTGAGCGCGTGTAATCACCCATCATCGAAGAACCTTCTCCGTCGAAATCATCCTGAGTGCCGTGATACGGATTCACCGCCGCGATGTCCAGGCTGCGTGCAATGTCAATCTCACTCACATCCGGCCGCGGCGGCCCGGCGAAGTCATGTGTAACGAACTGCTCGGGCCTCTTGTATTCATTCACGATGCGCGATTGCCAGGCCAGAAAATCAGTCGTTTCCCATTGTGAATAGCGCTCCCACTCCAGCTTCCATCCGGGATTCCGGATTCCATCGCGCACCGGAACTTCGGTCCAGTCATTCAGCCGCTGCCCCCAGTAATTCAGCCCCCAAACCCGATTGAGTTCGTCCGTGGTCTTGAACTTTCTCTTCAAGTATTCGCGGAATCCTTCCTGAATGTCCCGGTTCGCGGCACCTGCGGAAAAAGTCTCGTTGTCAATCTGATAGCCGATGATGGCGGGATTATCCTTATAGTGTTCCAGTATTTTCCGGATGACCCGCTCGCAATAGAAGCGGTACGTGGGGTTCATGAGGTCCGCGTTCTGTCGCATCCCGTAGTACATCTGCTCACCGCCGAGCCGCGTGATCACAATTTCGGGATGTTCCTTGTACAGCCAGGCGGGTATCGAATACGTTGGCGTGCCTAGGATGATCAGTATCCCCGCTGCATGCAGCTTCTCCACCACACTGTCCATCCACGCGTACTCAAACCTTCCGTCTTCCGGTTCCCATAATCCCCACGTGGATTCCCCGATGCGCACCACGCTGATGCCAGCCTTCTTCATCAGCGCAATGTCCTCGTCGGTGCGCTCGTAAGGCATGTATTCGGGATAATACGCTGCGCCGTAAAGCACAGTTTCCATCTGGTCGGGGCGAAATGGCTCTCTGCTTGCCGGTTTTGTCTGTGCGGCAAGACTGCTCAAAGCACTCATAAGCACGGCGAACACAGCAAGCCACGTCTTGCGTAAGTTCCCGGTCATGCTCCCCTCGCCTTGCCGTACACGCACTCAACACACCTCGCTGCAACTATTCGTTGAACTCTCCGAACCGCTTGTAGGTCAACGCGGTTGCAATTCTGGCACTCTCTAATCCCATGAACCTTCACAGCGCGCTGCATCAGCTCTTCTGCGCGGCGCATGGAAAACCCGCCGCGCCATGCACTGACAAGTAAACGTTTTCTGTCAAGAATTTGCACCTTTTTGCAAGCAACCCTTGATTATCGTTGACAATAATTCCCTCCGCCTCCAGTGTCAAGGCAAGTTTATGGCTTTTATTCCTTCCGGACTGAGTCGCTCTCTTCTCAGCCCCGTCGCGGGGCTATGCTGCCACTCGTAAGTTTCGCGCCTTTAGAGTAAACGTTTTCCAATTCGCGTGACGCCGTTCATCTCAAAGTTTCTTAACCACTTGCACCTTCGTTTCGCGGAAACACTCTCCCCATTGCAACCCCGGGTCCTTCGCCTTACCTCGCGGAAAAACGGTAAATCGTTTCCGACTGAAAAGTCTGTCCCGGAAGCAAAACGGTGGTCGGAAACTCGGCGTGATTCGGAGAATCGGGATAGTGTTGCGTTTCCAGACAGAATCCCGTTCGTTTGCCATACGCGATCCCGTTCTTTCCCTTGAAGCTGCCATCCAGAAAGTTCCCTGTGTAGAATTGCACGGCGGGCTGGGTGGTCCAGACTTCCATCACGCGGCCGCTGTTCGGTTCGTACATCTCTGCCGCCTGCTTGAGCTTTGCTCCTGTTCCGTCGATCACAAAATTGTGGTCGTATCCGTGTGCCAGGCGAATCAGTTCGTCGTCGGACTGAATCCGTTCGCCAACGGTCGTGCTCTTCCTGAAGTCCAGCGGCGTCCCGGCAACGGAGCGTATCTCACCGGTAGGAATCAGATGCGCATCACCAGGAGTGAATCGCGAAGCAAACAACTTCAATTGGTGCGCAAGGACGCTGCCCCGACCCCCATCCGCCATATTAAAGTAAGTGTGATTGGTCAAATTCAGGACAGTGGGCTTATCGGTTGTGGCCAAATACTCGATTTTTAAATCCGCGCCCGCCACCGTGTAGCGCACCGTTACGGAAAGATTTCCTGGATACCCTTCCTCGCCGTCCTTACTCAAATAGCGCAGTGCAACGCCGTTAGCGCTCGGCTCTGCTTGCCAAACAACATTGTGAAATCCCCCCGGGCCACCATGAAGAGAATTCTCACCATCGTTAAGAGGCAGGCTGTAGCTATTTCCGTCAAGCGAAAATCGTCCGCGCGCGATGCGATTTGCATAACGTCCTACCGTAACACCAAAGAAAACTGGCCCCTTTGAGCGATGATTGGCAACGTGGCTGGTCAGGTCCTGCGGTCCTATAACGATATCCTCCCGGTTTCCCTTCCGGTCCGGAGTTCGTAACACGATGAGTGCCGCGCCGTAAGCGCTGACCTGCGCTTCCAGCTTCTCCGATTTCAGCGTGTAAAGATCAACTTCCTGGCCTTCCGGCATCTTGCCAAAAATCTGTTTGCTCACGTTTTTTCCTATGGGTGGCCGCCGCATGAGCGAGGTTCCTTAGCGGAGTCACAAAGATGAGTCTCGCGCGCGATTCCAGCGCACGCGGTGATTGTATGACCTTGCCGCCGCACACACAACCCGTTCCTGGCTGGCCAAACACCAGGGGCAATCTGGAGTAGAATCCGAGTGATCGTCGAAGCCCTCGTGCATGTCGCAACCCGATACTCATCCGCGGTTTCATACTGCCAGGAAATCTCCGGCGAGGAGGTTCAGCCATGCGTGATCTCTTTTTCGCAATTGTTTTCTGTTGTTTCGTCGCAACGCCCATTCTGTCCCAGGAGTCTTCCGTGCCTGACACAGCCACGATGCAAAATACGCCCGATTGGATGAAAGGTTCCGTCGCCAAGTTAGAAAAAGAGCTTACGGCCAAATATGGTGCGCCACAGCAAGCTCGAATCAGTCGGGGACTCACTCAAGTCTCTGAATATTGGCGTGCGCAAGACGGGGATGCCGCCGCTTTCGAGGATTTCGCCCGCACGAATTTTGCTGGCGATCCCGCCACGCTCGATGCCATGTTCAATCGCTACGAACGCCTGCTCGAACAGCTCTCTGGCCACATGCATGAAATCAACCGTGAATTCCGCCAGCAGGCCGATCTGGACTTGGGCCCCATTCTTCCGTTCGATGGAATCTTCGCGGCTTACGATCCATCGGCGCATTTTCTGGATGATTTCTTCGCGAACAAAGGTGCTTTCGTTGTGTTGCTGAATTTTCCGCTCACCACGCTCCAGGAACGCTTGACGCAGGGCCCCCAGTGGACGCGCCGCCAGTGGGCCGAAGTGCGGCTCGCACAGGCATTCTCCAAACGCATTCCCGCGGACGTTAATCTGGCGATAGCACAAGCGGGCAGCGACTCTGCCGAATACATCGCGCAATACAACATCTGGATGCACCATCTGCTCGATCAAAATGGCGAACGCCCTTTCCCCCCGAAGCTTCGCCTGCTTAGCCACTGGAATCTCCGCGACGAGATCAAGGCCGATTACGCGGACACCCAGAATGGATTGCGCAAGCAACGCATGATCCAACAGGTGATGGAGCATATTGTCCGCCAGACGATTCCTCTGGTCGTGATCAATAACCCGAATGTGGACTGGAACCCGCGCACGAATGCGGTCACACCTGCGGCGGAAAAGGACTCAGACCTTCCTGCACCAACGGAAATCCCCGTAACCAGCGCCCCCGAACCGGACACGCGCTACGCGGTTTTACTGAAGGATTTCGTCGCTGTGAAGAAAGCCGATCCTTATTCGCCCACTGCTCCCACTTTTATTGCGCGGCGATTTGACGAAGATCGAGAGATTCCAGAAAAGCGCGTCGAAGCCATGTTTGAACAGGTCCTGGCATCACCGCTTGTGCCACAGGTCGCAAAGCTCATCCAATCTAGACTGGGACGTCCCTTGGAACCGTTCGACATCTGGTACGACGGCTTCCGCCCGCGCGCTGCTTACACCGAAGCACAACTGGATGCCATCGTCGCAAAAAAGTATCCAACCGCCGAAGCCTACCAGAAGGACATTCCCAATTTATTGGTCAAGCTGGGCTTCACTCCGGAAAAAGCCGCGTTTCTGGCAAACAACATCATCGTCGATCCCGCGCGAGGTTCGGGCCACGCTATGGGCGCGGAAATGCGCAGCGAGAAAGCGCACCTGCGCACCCGCGTAGAGAAGACTGGCATGAACTACAAGGGCTACAACATTGCCATTCACGAGATGGGTCACAATGTCGAGGAAACCTTCTCTCTGAATGAGATCGACTACACCTTGCTGAATGGTGTTCCTAATACCGCTTTCACCGAGGCTTTGGCTTTTGTTTTTCAGGGTCGTGATCTGGAACTACTCGGGCTCTCTGCACCCGACGCGCAAAGCGAAGCCCTGAAAACTTTGAATGATTTTTGGGGTACTTACGAAATCACCGGCGTGGGTCTCGTCGACATGGGCGTGTGGCATTGGATGTACGATCATCCCGGCGCCACTCCCGCACAGCTCCAAGCTGCAACCGTGGAAATCGCACAGAACGTCTGGAACCGTTATTACGCCCCGGTGTTCGGCAAGAAAGATGTCGTCCTGCTGGGTATCTATTCCCACATGATCGATTCGTTTCTCTATCTGCCAGACTATTCCGTGGGCCACATGATCGCCTATCAGATTGAAGAACAAATGAAGAAGGCGGGTAATACCGGTCCCGAATTCGAGCGCATGGCAACCATGGGACAAGTTACCCCGGACCTCTGGATGGAACATGCCACTGGAAAACCTGTAGGCCCGGAGCCCCTACTGGCCGCCACCGAAAAAGCTCTCGTGCTAGTCGGATCTAAAAAGTAACGCGCAAAGCAATTTTCCACGCCGGGCGATCACGCCACCTTGGCCAAACGCTACGGCACAAATTTTGGTTTCCCGTTTGCATTGGCAAGCTCAATGCTGCTCAAGAAAATCAGGCGCGCAATCTTCTCCAGCTTTGGGTAGTTGATCTTTTCCCAAGTGTCGTTCTCCGTGTGATAGTCCGCATGCTCCCCAGTGGTGAAAAGCACCATCGGCACGGAATTAACGGCAAATGAAAAGTGGTCGCTGCGGTCAAACCACTCTTCCGGGTCGCTGGTGTCCGTCTTGAAATCCAAATCCAGATGAATCTCGCGATTGTTCCGCTCTATCACCTGGCGGAGGTCCGGATTGTAAAGCGTTCCCGTGAGGTTGACGCTGTTATGGCTCCTGGCGGCGATGTTGGGCCAAGTCGGTGTGTTTTCGTCGCGCCCGATCATGTCGGAGTTCAGAACGGCGATGGTCTGTGCCAGCGGCACCACCGGATGGCTCACATAATAAAACGCGCCCAGAAGCCCTTCCTCCTCTGAATCAAACAATAGAAAAACCACGCTGCGCTTCGGCTTCACCTTGCCCATAACATAGGCGCGCGCAACTTCCAGCACTCCAGCAACCCCCGAAGCATTGTCGTCCGCCCCACGGTAAATTCGCCCCTGCACAACCCCCACGTGGTCGTAATGCGCGGACACAATCACGTATTCTTTCTTGAGCGCCGCGTCACTTCCCTCCAGCAACGCGATCACATTCCGCCCGTGCACCACTTGGCGCTCTTTCAATTCTTTCTTGATTGTGACCGTGACTCCCGGGATCTCAAACGATTGCGGTTTGAAGCTCGCGTCGATCGCCTTCTGCAAACTGGCGACGGTCTTGCCAGATGCCCCCAGCAATTCATCGGCGACATCCTCGTTGATATCGTCTATCGGCAAATCAAGCACCCGCCCGGCCAGCGCATACAAAGGCGTCGTCATGTCCCAATCGTGCGGACCGCTTGGTTCATCCGGAGGCCGGTGGGAGCTGCTCTCGCGAATCACCAGTATTCCCGCGGCGCCCGCCTTCCTTAAGACGTCGAACTTGGAATCTCCGTAGGCGTGCAGCGTATTCCATTTGCCTTTGAACTTGGAGTGCTCGTCGAATTCTTGCGGCTCATGGCTCAAAATCAGCGCGATTTTGCCCTTCACGTCAATCCCGGAAAAATCGCTGTATCCGTATTCCGGTGCGTCAATGCCGTAGCCAAGGAAGACAACGGGAGCTGTGGCCATCGCCGGTGTATTGCCGGAAAAGTCAGGATCGAAATCATGATTGATCTGGTAGGTTTTTTTTAACCCCGAAAAATGCGCCGTCAAGGATGTGCCCGCATCGTCCTGCACCGCTTTGACCAGATCGTAAGTCTGGAAATAACTGTCATTATCGCCCATGGGCTTCAGCCCAAGCCGCATAAATTCAGAAGCAGCGTAGTTACTGGCGATGCGCGCTTCGTTGCTCGCCGTCTTTCGGCCGGCCATTTCATCGGCCGAAAGAAAAAAGATGTCGGCTTTCAGGTGGTTCGCTTGAATGAATTCCACCGGTTGCTGCGCATGCAGGCCAATGGGAATCAGCAGAAACAAGATTCGCAGTCTATTCATCGCTCTCTCGGAATTGCTCGGCACGCGTGTAAGGATCAACTCCCGTCGGACGCTGACGAGTATAACGCAAGGCGAGAGCAACCGATTTTAAGGGATTGGCATTCCCGCTGAAATCCTGGTGGATTCCTGGCGCAATTCAGCGCAAAGCAACGATTTCATTCTTAAGGGGATGGGTGCCCATTTGCCGTACTGCAACATGGACCTGTTCACGTCGCCACGGTGTCGTGGTTCTTTTCTTTCGACGGGCCTGCCTCACGCCGCTATTCTACTTCACTGCACGTCGGAAACTTTCCCCTTCACAAAGGTGACCTTCATATCTTTGTAGTAGTAAATCTGCTTCGCCCCCAGGTTCACAATCTTCTCCGGCTGGCCGAAGAGTCCTGTCACCTCGTCCGTCGTTTGCCCCAGCGCGATGGTCGGGGGAGGCTGCGCCGGCGCGGCTGGCTGTTGCGGAGCTGCGGCTTGCTGGGCGGGCGCGTCCTGCGCCTGCCCATTCTGGCCCTGTGTATCCTGCGACTGAGCTTGCTGGCTGTTATCGTCCGACTGAATTTCCAGAATCTGATTGATGACGTCGGAAACCTGGCCGCCGTCGGCTCCGCTCAAATAATCTTTCGGAAATTCAAAGACCACCTGGGCTCTGCGGCTCGATGCATCTTTTACGTCATTACAGGTGTCGCACTCGATGATCGTCAACGTAACCTTTGAATCCTTTTGATTCACGTCGATCTTGGAGGCATACACCTTCTCCCCCACGGTCAGAAATTTCGTGTCCGTTGACGCCGCGCCCGTCGGATCTTTAATCCCTTTCCACGACATCAGTTTATTGACTCCCTTCATCGCGGTGTTGTTGGCGGTCTTAATCTGCCCGTCCTTCACGTAACTCGGCACAATCACCGAGTTTCCCGACGGAGAACTTAGGATTCCGCCTTTCTTGATTACCAGCACTGTGCCGGTCTCGATCACAGAAAGCCCGCTGGAATCCGTGCCTAGTTTCGCCAGCTTGTACTTGGCCGTCAATTGGCCCTGCAGCGAATCAGCCCCGGCATCCTGCGCTTGGGCCATCATCCATGGAAACATCGCCGCGCACATCACCGCCAGAATCTGGATTGCACGCCGTACTTTGCCCGTCATTGGAAGCTCCTCTTTTTTATTTCTTAATTGCTCTCACTCGCTGCTCGGTGAACTCGGTGCCCGTAAACTACTTCGGTCGGCCGGGAGAGCAGCAGCTAAACGATGCTGATGCTCCTACCCGGACGACCGGTTTCCACTCTTCTTGACCCGCCCTTTAGTCGTCGCTGCTTGGACTGGTTGCCGAGGCTTGTTGGACATCGCTCTCGGCTTGGCTCGCCTCGTCCTGCTGCGCTTTCAGGTCCGCTTCAACTGTCAAGTCGGGTTGCGCCTGACCGTTCGGGTTGGGTTTAGATGCTGCCGGAGGACCAGAAGGGATGCCGTTCTTTCCCTGGTTCTCTGCCAGTTTTCCCATCCCCTCGCTGAGCTTGGCCCGGAAGTCGTTGTGCATGTCTTGCAGGTCCGTGACGGCCACAGCGACTTGTGTGCCGGAAGCGCAGTCATTCTGCTGGCTACTGGCCACGATCACCTTGACGCTATCGTTCGCGTCGGGCGTGTCCTGGATGCGCGTCAAGATGTCTCCTGGGCTCAAGGAACATTCCGTTCCATCGGTCATAGGTTCGCTGAGAACCGTTGAGACAAGGAATGTACGGAGCGACGGATCGAGCGCGGCAGGAACCTCATCGGGACCGTTTTGTCCCGCGGGCGGCGGCGTGCTGCTGACCGCCGCGGCAGGTTCGGGATTAGCGGCCGCTGCCTTTTCCGCGGCGATTTGTGCGCGCACCTCATCGGCAATCAACTGCTTCATCTCGGGAGTAATCGTGGCTTGCCCGCCCGCCTGTGCTGGTGGTGCCGCATCGGAGGCCGCTGCGTCTTGACTGGCTGCGGCGGCGGCATTCGCTGTGGCCTGCGCACGAGCTTCATACGCAGCCTGTAGCTCGGCGGCTAATAAATAATCCGTCAGCCAAAAAGCCGGTGAGGCGTAAAAGGGAGCCGGGGCAAAGTAGTATCCATAATACCCATACCAGGGAGCGGCTCCCCATCCCCAGCCGAATGCAACCGGCGCAGCCCACGGATTGTAGGCCCAGCCGTAGTACGCCGGGCCATAGTAGTAGGGCGGAACGTATCCGTAATACGGATGTCCATGCCAATAATATCCGCGATACGCGTACGCATAGCGCCGCCCACCATAGTAATAGCTACGCCGCATATACGGACGGCCGCCGCGATAGTATCCATGCTCGACAAAGCCCCGTCCGTGCCCATAACCAACCACCCGGACGCCGGGGCGTGGGTGAGAATCGAACCGACGTTCGCCATGCGCTCCATGATTGATGGTCATTCCGCTCTTCGTATGAATGGTGCTGACGTGGCCGTTGCGATCAAAATTGGCTCGGTTTCCGCCTTTTGTCTCAACACTCGTTCTTTTGCCAGCCGCGTTGAAATTGTGTGTGCTGCCATTCGCTCCTGCTTTGGAGCTTCCTCCGGCAGGATGGTTTCCCGCACTGGTTGTTGTGTGCGTCGTTGTACCCGTATGAGTGGTTGTGCTCGTGTGAGTCGTTGTGCCCGTTGCCCCAGTATGCGTGGTCGTGCCGGTGTGAGTGGTCGTTCCCGTATGCGTAGTTGTACCCGTATGGGTGGTCGTACCCGTATGCGCCGTTGTGCCCGTCGTTCCCGTATGAGTGGTTGTGCCCGTATGCGTTGTCGTGCCCGTATGCGCGGTACTGCCAGTGGCCGGTTTCGCCGCAGGTTTCGGAGCTGCCGCAGGCTTAGCGGGAGCGGCCGGCTTGCTGGGCGCAGGTGCAGAGTTCTTTTTCTGCGCCACTGCAAAAGTTGGCACGGCAATCAGCAGCAGGATCAGCAGCATACCTCGAACTAGACTTTCCCTTCGTTCACTCCAAGTCATCATCACCCTCCTCAGAAGATCCCACTCCACTTCCACCACCCAAGAGCTCGCGGGACAAACCGGCCAAAAGCACAACTGCCCGCGCGAAAGAACATCCAGCCCCGCCACCCTAACTGCATGGGCTTTACCACCCTTCCAAACACTATGGGGTGGACATCCTACCCTACATAATTGGGTTTGTCTCCACGGATTTGCAACGAATACGTGAATTCTTCAAGCCTACGGTTTCGATATCCCTCCAAGGCAGGCCGCACCGTGTCCCTGCAGAGTCACTCACCTCCCCAACTGCCCTTCACCGCCCCAAAGTCCATACGCTTGCCTCCAGTTGCTCTTGACTGATAGCATTTCGCCACGCTTTTCCCGGGCTGCCCTCCCTTTACTGCGGGCGGGCTCCTTCGGGAGTGGCTGTACACTTTGCAATGCGCAAAAGCGCGGGGAAAACCGTCATGAAGGCCAAAAATTCTCGCTTGGCCCAAGACATCGGCTCTGGGCAGTTGAGCACGGTAACTTCACAAAGGCGTGCCTTAGATCAACTGTTTAGTGTCACTTACGAGGAACTCCGCCGCTTGGCTTCCAGTGTCCGCCGGGGCGATCCCGGTATCACCCTCAGCCCGACTGCCCTGGTCAATGAGGCATGGTTGAAGCTGGCGAAATCTCCTGAAATTGGCGCTACTTCGCATTTACACTTCAAGCGCATCGCCGCACGCGCCATGCGCCAGATCCTCGTGGAAGCTGCTCGTCGCCGCACGGCTGACAAACGCGGCGCCGGCGTGGACGTCACAATCACCTTTGACGAATCCCTTCAGAAAAAGCCTGCCGGCGGCAAGGAACTTCTGGCCTTGAACACCGCACTGGACGAACTCGCCCGCATGAATCCTCGCCAGGCCGTGATGGTCGAAAGTCGCTTCTTCGGTGGACTGGATATCCCAGAAACTGCCGAACTCCTCAAGGTTTCCGAGGCCACCATTCAGCGCGATTGGCGCGCTGCCAAGGCCTGGCTGGCTCATGAACTTCGCCAGGCCTGACCTCTGACATCCGCTTAAAGGCCGCGGCGCGTTTTTCAGTTGGCTGGCGGGAGAGTGACGATGGACAGTGTTCGCTGGCAAAGGGTCCAAACGCTCTTTCATAATGCCGTGGACTTGCCTGAAAGCGAGCAACGCCGCTTTCTGGAAACGCAGTGCGCCGGCGATCCCGCGCTTGCCCGCGACGTCCTCAACCTCCTTCAGGAAGACGCCCGCGGCGGTTCGCTCCTCGAGGACGATCTCGCTCAAGTCGCCCAGCAGATTTTCAGTGACCCCTCCGTAGCCTCTCTTCCATTCAAAGAGTTCGGTCCTTACCGCATCATCAAGGCTCTCGGTGAAGGCGGTATGGGCATGGTGTACTTGGCCGAGCGTGCGGATCTGGGCAGCCAAGTAGCAGTCAAAATTCTGCGTGACGCGTGGCTTTCACCCGCGCGCCGCGAGCGATTCGTTATCGAGCAATGTACACTCGCGCAACTCAATCATCCTTCTATCGCGCGCTTGTACGACGCCGACACTCTAACTGACGGCACGCCCTTCTTCGCCATGGAATACGTCGAGGGCGATTCGCTGACGGAATATTGCACTAAGCACAATTGCAACGTTGCGGAGCGCCTTCGCTTGTTTCGCGCCGTTTGCGAGGCGGTCTTGTACGCTCACCAGCACACCGTCATCCATCGCGACCTTAAACCCTCCAATATCCTGGTGAAAGACGATGGAACTGTCAGGCTCATTGACTTCGGTATCGCCAGGCATTTGGAGAGTCTCGGTGAAACCATTGACCAGACCATGACCGCATTCCGTTTGATGACTCCCGCGTATGCCGCCCCTGAACAGGTTCGCGGTGAACCCGTGGGAATCCAAACCGATGTCTACTCCCTGGGAGTCGTCCTGTACGAACTGTTGGCCGGTCGCCTACCCTTTGATTTGTCCAATCGCACCCCGGCGCAAGCGGAGAAAATCCTGACCGAGGAAGTTCCCGAAAAGCCCTCGATTGCCGCCGAAAAAGCAGCTGTGTCCCCAGAACACGCTGCAAGGGCAGTGTTCGCGCGCAAGTCAGCCTGGGCAGACTTGGATGTGCTCTGCCTCACCGCCATGCACAAAGATGTTCAGCAGCGCTATCAATCGGTCGAGGCTCTTATCAGGGATATCGACCACTTTCTCAAGAGCAAACCCCTGGAAGCGCGTCCAGACACCCCGGGCTACCGCCTTAGGAAGTTTGTCGCACGGCATTGGCAAGGCTTGGCCACTACGGCGGCGCTGTTCGCCGTGGTTGTCGGTCTTGTGGCCTTCTTTACGGTCCGCCTGACTATCGCGCGCAATGCGGCGCTCGCCGAAGCCGCTCGCACCCAACGCATCCAGAAATTCATGACCAATCTGTTTCAGGGCGGTGATCCGGAGGCGGGTCCGGCCGACAGCCTGCGCGTAGTCACACTCCTGGATCGCGGTGTACAAGAGGCGCATTCGTTGAACGCTGAGCCCGAAGTTCAAGCAGACCTGTATCAGACGCTCGGCACGCTCTACCAGAATCTCGGCAAACTCGATCAGGCAGACTCCTTGCTCAGCTCCGCCCTCGCCCAGCGCAAAGTCCTTTTCGGTCCTGAGCATCGGCAAGTCGCAGAAAGTCTGGTGGCTCTCGGGCTTCTCCGCGACGATCAAGCTCGATTGCCAGAGGCAGAGCGCCTCGTGCGCGAAGGCCTGGCCATGACCCATCGCCACTTTCCCCCCGGTCATCCCGCAGTCACAAAAGCGACCATTGCGCTCGGGAAAGTCCTGAACGATCGCGGCTCTTATGAGGCCGCCATCCAGCTCCTCGAAGAATCGGTTAGCACACAATCCTCGCCGGGCGTGCCCACTCCCGAGCATGCCGCGACACTTTATGAGCTGGCAAACGCCAACTTCTATGCCGGCCACTACGATATCTCCGAGTCCCTCAACGAACGCCTGTTGCCGTCGTACCGGCAGATCTACGGTGAGCACCACCCCCGTGTAGCCGATGTCCTCACGAACCTGGGTGCGATCAAAAATGACCTTGGCCACTATCCGGAGGCCGAACTATTTGAACGCCAAGCCCTGGATATCGTTCAATCCTGGTACGGAAAAGAAAGTCCCGAATCGGCTACGGATTTGACCATTCTCGCCAGAACGATTGTCTATGAAAAACGCTACGACGAAGCCGTCGCCCTGCTTCAGCAGTCCCTGGCCATCAAGGAACGCGTCTTCGGAAAGATGCATCCCAGCGTGGCCTCTTCGCTCAACGACTTGGGCAACGCGGCAAGTATGCAGGGAAAATGCGACGTGGCGGAGCCTTACTTCAAACGCATGGTCGAAATTTATCGCTCAACCTATGGCGAACACCACTATCTGCTGGCCACTGCGCTCTCTAATCTCGCCACCGTTTACACCGGACGCCATGAATGGGCCCGTGCGGAAGTCATCTACCGCCAGGCCATTCCCATCTACATCGAATCGCAATCGGCCACGCACATCAACACGGGCATTGCGCGCATTAAACTCGGCCGGGCTCTCTTGCGTCAAAAGCGCTACGCGGAAGCCGAAACCGAAACCCGCGCCGGATATGACATTCTGATTCCTCAAATGGATCCACAAGTAAGCTGGCTGGTGAATGCCCGCAAAGATCTCGTCGAAGAATACGAAGCCTTGAATCATCCGGAAAAGGCGGCGAAATTCCGCGCAGCGATCTCCGCGACTCCACCCAAGCCGCCCGAACTCTCTGCCAAAAAGTGATGCTCTCACCAGATTCTTGGCTGATCCGGCTCCTGTGTAACTTCATCTATCATTGTTCGGAACTCGACACCGTGAGGATCGCGGTCCACACTGTAAATGTGCCGGTGTGCTTCGCCAGGAACCAGAGACCACACTATCCTCGCGGATCGCAGTGAAGAGCGCCCCGGCCTCTAAAGACTAGCGAAACTTCGGCAGGAACGGCTCACGGAGGGCATCTCGATTCAGGTCATGAAAAAATCATACGTCTTACTCATTCTTCTTTCTGTCCTTGCAACGTGCAACATTCTCGCGGCTGAAACTCCCGATGCCGTCACGAAGCTGAAACTCGTGCCAGTTCCCCGCGAAATAAAACTGGGTGCAGGTGACTACCGAATCGGTCCTAATTCGGCCATCCTCCTCGACCCTCTCTCCTCCAAAGAAGACCGCACCGCCGCCGAAACCCTAGCGCAAGAAATTCTTGATCGTGCCGGAATGGTAGTGCCTATCAAGATTGCCCGCAGTGGGGAACCCCGCACCGGAGCCATCGCGTTGCGCCGCTTAAGCGATACGGCAGTAGTCAAGGCAATGCACGCTCACGGTTTGCAAGCCGAAAAGAATTTTGATCCACAAGGCTATCTCCTCTTCGCCGACGAGTCGGGGATTGTGATCGCAGCAAACGGCCCGTCCGGCGTGTTCTACGGCGCGCAAACTCTTCGCCAACTTCTCAGGCCTGTCGCCAAAGGTCTCGAGTGTCCGCAAATCGCCATCAAAGACTGGCCGACAATGCAATGGCGCGGCATCCAGGACGACATCAGCCGCGGGCCAATTCCCACTCTCGCTTACATGAAAAAACAGATTCGCACTATCGCCGCCTACAAACTGAATCTGTTCGCGTTGTACATGGAACATGTCTTTGATTACGATAGCCAGCCTCTGATCGCTCCAAAGGAAGCCGCCATTACTCCGGCGGAACTGAAAGAACTCGTTGCGTACGCCCAGAAATATCAGGTAACCCTGCTCCCCGAACAGCAGACCTTTGGCCATCTCCACAACGTCTTGAAGTACGAGGTCTATTCCGAGCTGGCGGAGAAGCCGCACGGCCAGGCCCTCACTCCCGCGAGTGACACCAGCTACCAACTCATTGCCAGCATGTACGCGGAGCTTGCTCCGCTATCGCCAGGACCCTTCCTCCACATCGGCACCGATGAAGTGTATGAACTTGGATCCGGTCGCAGCAAAGCCCGCACTGACGCTCTCGGTATTGGAGCGGTCTATGAACAACACCTGCAGCGCGTCCACGACTTATTGCAGCCTTATCACAAACGCCTGATCTTCTGGGGCGACATCGCCAACGATTATCCGGAGCAACTTCAGAAACTCCCAAAAGACATGATTGGCATGCCCTGGGACTATGAACCGCGTGATTCTTATGCGAATCTTCTCGACCCCTTCAAGCGCGCTGGCCTTGATACCTTTGTCGCCCCCGGTGCGGAAAACTGGGATCTCATCTGGCCCAATTTCGAAGAATCCTTTCTGAATGTCCGTAATTTTGTCAGAGATGGCCAGAAGTATGGCTCATTGGGATTTCTCAACACCACGTGGAATGACGATGGCGAAGCCATGGTCGACATGTGCTGGCCCGCCTTCCTGTTCGGAGCCGCGGCCGGATGGCAGCCGGGCGAAATTTCCATCAATGATTTCAAGAACAGCTACGATTGGGCATTTTATCGAAATACCGACACCACATTCCGCGACGCCATCGATCATCTCGATCAGGCTCACGCTCTGCTGAAAAGCGTTGGCCTGGAAGAAGCCCGGAACGAGCTGCTCTGGCTCAACCCGTTCACCCCCGCTGGCGCTGCGCAATTGCAGAAGGCCGCTCCCGTCGCTCGCGACCTTCGTCTCGCTGCGGAAAACGCCTTAGCCGTGCTCTATCGTCGCCGCAATCTCGCCCGCGCCAACGCCGATTCACTCGATGCCCTGATCTTTGCGGCCGCTCGTCTGGATGCCCTCGGCATGCGAATCCAGTTCAGCGCCGACGCGAATCACCTCTATTGGGATTCCTTCAACAATCAGGCCAACGAAGAAAAAGTTAGCAATAATTTCGATGAAATCACCGGAGGCAATTCCCGCCTGCAAGATATGCGCGACTCCGTCACTCAAATCCGCGGCATGGAAGAAGCGGAATGGGCCAGACAATACGCGCCTTACTGGCATAAAAATGTGCTCCTGCGCTATGACCGCCTGGCCTCGATTTTGGAATCTCAGATCGCTGCTCTTCGCGAGGCGGAATTACAGTACCGCGTTGATAAAAAGCTGCCACAACCGGAGCAGTTGGGCTTCTATTTGAAACCTTAGTTTAGTAGTTTAGCTTTCCAGTTGATTTCGGTTTGAACCGCCTGTGGGGTTCCCTGAAAACTCCGCCCTGCTGCGGTGAGTCCGGGCGCAGTGGCTCTTCTTTGCGCTGACTCATCCTCCGGCGGTCCCGGTCGCAGGAACGCAGAGACTTGCCTCGAACACGCCTGGGCTCACATCGCTTGCCCCAGACACTGCGGGGCTTTGATGACGATTGGACGGCATTCCAGTATCAGCTGGATAACCCGGTGATTTTATGGAAGCGAAGCAGCAAGACGCATTCTGAGAAATGCTTGAATGCAAATGATTTGGCTCCCCGGGCTAGATTCGAACTAGCAACCCTTCGGTTAACAGCCGAATGCTCTACCATTGAGCTACCGGGGAACCGCGAAGGAAGGATTACTCTTCTACTTCAGCAGTTTATCCAACACGCAAGAACAGTGTCAATGTAACCCGTCACAACCAATTCCCGCTCACCCTCGTTGCAACCAGCGGAATTCAGCCTAGAAATGAAACACGATTCCAGCCGAGCCTTGGTAATCGTTCTGATGCTGGCTGAAAAATGTGCTGAACACGTAGTCGCCTTCCGCCCGCAGTGACAACCGCGCATGCAGCCGGAAATCCACCCCTCCGCCTGCCTGCACCGTCAACGCGTCCTTGCTGGCCCCAGCCGTCTGCGGTTGCAAGTGTCCGCCGCCCGCCAACACATGTCCCCAAGGTTCCCAGCGCGCCCGTCGCGAGCCGATCCGTATCCCACCGCCTCCGCCAAAATACTTCACGTGCTCATGATCGTAAATCTCCGGCGCAAATCCTGTCACCAAATTCCCTTCCACCGCAAACCAGTCGTTCGTGAAGTACGTCACCGTCGTCTCCACGCCCACCAGACTCGCGTCAATCCTTGAGGACTGAAACCGGAAAAACTCTGCTCCCAATCCCAACTGCCACCGGTAATCATCCCGGTCTCCAAACACAAACCTAGGCCGTGGCGCAGCCGCTGCAGGTTCTGCTGCCGCCTCACTTGTCATCGCCGTCGAACCCGTCGTCAGCGACAAATCCCCGCTGCCCTCACTCGGCGTATACAAATTCACTTGCGCCGCTGAACTCGCCGCAAAATCCCCCGCCACATTCGTAGCGCCCTTCGTCGCCCCAACTCCCTGGCTCGTTTCCTGCGCCCCAACGGCCCACGCCCCCAACATCACCACCAGCACTCCCAGCAATCCCTTTCTCATGCACATTCCCCTCTGCCTCTTCGGCCCGTGTTCCCCAAGGTATCGAATCCTAACCCGTCCGAAGGAATTTTGTTCCAAAAAGAAACGCCGTGGCGGATAGCAACCCTAGCTGGGTCCCCCTAACTATATCCCATTAGTCGCCCATCCGGGAGCCAGACCTGCGATGTATTCCTTCCATCTCAATCGCGCCTGGGAAAACCAGGTTGTAAGGGGGGTTGAGGAAGTGAAGCGGGATCCAACTAAAGTGACTCTTCTGCCAGTCTCGTCTATTACTCGACTCGCGCCGGCCGCCCCGAATGTGCAGTTGCCGACGGCGCGGCGAGATTCTTAGTGACTATTGAAGACACTTTGGAACTGCTGGATTTGACGCGAAATCCTAGGGCACAACTCGGTAGTTGTGAATCCCAGCGCCAAAGGAGAAGCTGGCGCCGGCAGCCTGCGGCACCCACCAGAAACGCCGCAGCATTGCGTGATTGCTGGTCATCATGCGGCGCCCGACAAAGTCCATGATGGCCGGGCTCACTTGTGTGGCGGCATACATTGCTCCCGAATTTGCAAATGGGCGCAGCAACGGATCACCTTCCGTTCCATAACCGCCGGAAATCGCGCGCCGCGTGGACCACGCATCAAATGTGGCCGCACTGTGTCCCGCTACGAATAACGAATACCAGATTTTGCGCTGTCGCGGTGATTCCACCGGCCTATCCACTGCCGGCTTGATCGGCGAATTCGAGAATGGCTGGCTGCCCGGCCCAATTCCCTCGGTAGAAACATCTGTCCCTTTGGGTTCAGGCACATCGGGGAGTTTCGACTTCGTAGTGGACAGGGGTTGCGGCGTACTTGTGTTGCTGGCAACCAGTGTGGGTGTATCCGCGGGGGCAGTAGGTGTATCAGCCGGGAGCGCGGCACAACAAAACAGCACAAGCGCGGATAGTACCAAGATTCACCTCAGAAGTCGCAGGCCGGGGGTGGGTTCCTGGTACTCTGCAACTCCTGTCCACTTTACTGTACCAAAGTACAGGTGTCACTGGCCCATTGGTCACATTTTTTCCTGGTACTTTCTCTGGTCCTCGTTCTGGAGCCTTCGTACCCCTTGCCGACATCCCTTCACGTTTCGGAGAAAAGACCTGCTATAATCCCGCTCAAGAGGCCGCCGTCCTTTGGTTCGGGGGAAAATGGCTGGTTCGGAATCATCCGCGAAACGCGCACGCATCCCGCAACGTGGTCCGCAGCCACCTCGATTCATCGTTATTGAAGGCCCCCTCCGCGTTGGTAAAACCACACTTGCCCGTCTTCTCGCTGAGCGCCTCCACGCGCGCCGTATTTACGATTGTGAAGACAATCCGTTTCTCGCTGACTTTTATGCCGGCCTTCCCGGCGCCGCTTTCCGTGCCCAGATGTACTTCCTTATGGAACGCCAGAAGCGTATCCGGGAAGCTCTTGCGGCCGATGCTCCCGGCCTCATCTTGAGCGATTTTCTGATGGAAAAAGATCGCATCTTTGCCAATCTCAGCCTCGACGACAACGAACTCAAACTCTACGAGCGTTATTACGAAGCTCTCACCGTCGAACTCCCCAATCCCGATCTCGTGATCTACCTCCAGGCCAAGCCCGAAGTGCTCCTCGGCCGCATCGCTAAGAAAAAAGCTCACGAGGAACGTCAGATCTCCACCGAGTATGTTCAGGAAGTGGCCCGCGCCTACGAACATTTCTTCTTCCGCTATGAAGGCGCGGATCTCCTCGTCATTGAAACCTCCGAAATCGATTTCGTGGAAAAAAACGAAGACTTGCAACAACTTCTTCGCCGCTTGCAGGAACCCGTCAAAGGCACCCAGTATTTCCTTCCCCTCGGCGGCTCCGACTGAATCTGCTTTCCCCTGCGCTTCTGGTTTCTTTTCTTTCTCAATTCGCATAAAGTGCCCTTCGGGACGTTTCGTCTCTCCCCCCGGAGGCTGCATATGGATCGCTGGTCACGTCGCAAGTTTTTTCTCACCTCGCTGGCGGGCAGCGCGCTCGCTGGCTCTAGCAAGCTCTTCGGCCACCCACTGGACACATCGGTCAGTACTCCCCTTGAACCTGGACTTCTCGCCTCTTCGCCGTCCGAAGGCACTCGGCCTCTCATCATTTCTTCCGCGAATGGTCTGAATGCTCTCGATAAAGGAATGCAAATTCTCAAGAGCGGCGGGGACACTTTAGACGCCGTTGTTGCCGCGGTCACTGTCGTCGAGGACGATCCCAATGATGACAGCGTGGGCTATGGCGGATTGCCCAACGAAGAAGGCGATGTTGAATTGGACGCCTGCGTAATGCACGGCCCAACGCATCGCGCCGGTAGCGTGGCCTCTGTCCGCCGCATCAAAAATGTTTCTCGCCTCGCAAAAACCGTCATGGAACGTACCAACCACATCATGATTGTCGGTGACGGTGCGCGGCGCTTCGCTGTTGCCGAAGGTTTCGAGGAGATGAATCTCCTCACCGAACACTCCCGCAAAATTTGGCTCGCCTGGAAAGCCAAAACCAGTTTCAACTGGCGCCCCGGCACGGACAGTCCGGAATGGAAAGATCATGTCTCCGCTATCTTCGATCACGATCCCGAACAAATCGCTTATGCGATGCGCGTTATCAACCGCCCCCCAACTGGCACCATCAACTGCCTCGCCGTGAGCGCCAAGGGAGAAGTCAGCGGCACCACCACAACTTCCGGCCTCGCCTGGAAAATTCCCGGGCGCGTTGGCGATTCACCCATTATTGGCGCTGGGCTTTACGTTGATGGCGAAGTGGGTGGCGCCGGCTCCACTGGCAAAGGCGAAGAGAACATCAAAATTTCTGGCGGCCACACCATCGTTGAAATGATGCGTAAAGGTATGAAGCCGACCGACGCCTGCATGGAAGCCATGAGCCGTGTCGTCCACAATTACAACGGCGACAAACACAAACTTGCCACCTTCCACATCTATTTCTATGCCGTCAATAAAGACGGCGAGTTCGGCAGCGCCTCACTCTGGAAGAATGGCTACGAGCCTGGCAAAGTCGCCATGTTTGCCGTTCATGATGGCCCGCAAGCTCGCTTGGTCCCCTGCAAACCTTTCTATGACGAAATCGGCCACGAAGAATAATGCGCCGGTAATCTCTCCGCTTTATACTTAGTGCATGGACCAGGCAAATATTTTAATAGTAGGCGGAGGCGTTGTTGGCTGCGCGATCGCCGAAGCGCTTTCTCGTCGTTGGCAGGACATTTTTCTCGTCGAGCAATATCCCAAATTCGGGATGGCCACCAGCACGCGCAATAGCGGCGTCATCCATTCCGGAATCTACTACCCCAAAAATTCTCTGAAGGCGCGTCTCTGCGTCGAAGGCAATCGCCTTACCAAGCAATTCTGCGCGCAGCATAATGTCCCCTGTCGCACCACCGGGAAGCTTGTCGTTGCAAAGGACGCTTCCGAAGAGCAGGAGCTTCTCGCCCTCCAGAAAAAGGGTGAAGGCAATGATGTCGAGGGCCTGCGAATCATCGATGCGGCGGGCATTCGCGCCATCGAGCCTCACATCAAGGGTCACGCCGCCCTGCAAGTTCCCTCCACGGGCATCTGCTCCGCCGAGGACCTCGTTCATGCCTTCGCTCGCGTCGCCGAGGAACACGGCGCCAACCTCGTCAACCACGCCAAAGTGATTTCTCTGGAGCCTGTCAAAGACGCTGTTCGCGTGCGCTTGCGCATTGGCGATGATGAGCAATCCGAAACCGAAACCATTGAAGCTCGCTGCGTCATCAATGCCGCCGGGCTCTACTCCGACGAAGTCGCCCAATTACTCGGCCCGCGTCCCTGGAAAATCTATGCAGTCCGCGGCGAATATTGCGAAATTCGTGGCCCGCAAACACAGCTCATCCAAAACCTCGTCTATCCGCTGCCGCGTCACGATGGTCTTTCCCTCGGCCTGCACTTTACAAAAACTCTATGGGACACCGTGCTTGTCGGCCCCACGGCCGCTTACGTCGAGGGCAAGGACAACTACGAACGCGACCGCATGACCATTCCAGAATTTGTTTCCGACGCGCAAACCATGCTGCCGGAACTTCAGGAGGCCGATCTGCAACTTGGCTACACCGGTCTCCGTCCGAAGCTGGTCGCGCCCGGTGACCACCACATCGCTGATTTTGTGATTGAACACGACAAAGAGGTGCCGCGCGTCATTCAACTCGTCGGCATCGAGTCCCCCGGCCTTACCGCCGCGCCCGCCATCGCCAAGCACGTCTTCTCTCTGGTAGAAGAAACGTTGCGCTAGGGCAACCCCTCTTACTCCACCAAAATCCGCAAAAACTTCTTCTTCCCCACGCGCACGCTATAACTTCCCGCCTGGTCCACATTCAACTTGCACGAAGGGTCTTCAATGATCGCCCCATTGATCTCTAACCCGCCCTGCTTGATCAGCCGTTCCGCCACGGATGTAGACGCAATTCCCTCAAACGAAGCCATTATCTTCGACCACTTCACGATTCCGCTCGGCAGCGCCAGCGAAACCTGCTTTGCATCATCTTTAATCTTCGGAAACGCAATCTCCAACCCACCCGGCACTCGTTTCATTCGAATCTCGTCCATCTCCGCCGGCGCTTTCCGGTCCCGGAATACCCTCTGGAAATTCTCCGCCGCTTTTTGCGCCGCTTCCGCTCCCTGAAACACGCCCACTACCTCTTCCGCAAGCCGCATCTTCACGTCCATGGGATGAACCTTGCCCGATGCCACCTGCCCCTTCAGTCCCTCGATTTCCTGCGGTGTGCGGTCGGTCACCAGTTCGTAGTACGACCACATCAGCTCATCCGGAATCGACATCATCTTCCCGAACATCTCCCCCGGCGCCTCGGTAATCCCCACATAATTCCCCAGGCTCTTGCTCATCTTTCGCTGGCCGTCGAGCCCCACCAATATCGGCATGGTCAGCACGACTTGCGGCGAAATTCCGTACTCGCGTTGAATTTCGCGGTGCACCAAAATATTGAACTTTTGTTCCGTCGCTCCCAACTCCACATCAGACCGCAACGTCACCGCATCGTAAGCGGTCAACAAGGGATACAGAAGTTCGTGAACGGCGATCGGCAAATTCTTCTCTAGCCGTGAACGAAAGTCTTCGCGCTCCAGCATGCGTGCCAACCGGTAGTGCCCGCACAGCCGCACCACGTCATAGCTGGACATTTTCCCCAGCCACTCGCTGTTGTAGCGAACCTCGGTTTTTCCAGGGTCCAGAATCTTGTACACCTGCGCCAGGTACGTTTTCGAGTTAACTTCCACTTGCTCCCGGCTCAGCGGCGGCCGCGTCTCCGACTGCCCCGTCGGGTCCCCGATCATCGCGGAAAAATCCCCGATCAGGAATATCGCTGTGTGCCCCATGTCCTGAAAATGTTTCAGCTTGCGCAACACCACCGTGTGACCCAGATGAATGTCCGGCGCCGTCGGGTCTACTCCCAGGTACACCCGCAAGGGTTGCCCGGTTTTCACGGAGTTCGCGAGTTTCGCCTTCAGCTCTTCCTCGGGAATGACTTCCGCCACACCCTTCTTCAAATACGCAAGCTGTTCTTCTACCGGTCTGAATTTAGTCTCTGTCATCTCGTTTTGCCGCTCTAGGCAGTGCGCATCACCCGCCGTCCCACAATCTTGAATTTCCCTTCCAGAACAATCTTTACGGCTTCCGTATAAATCCGGTGCTCTTCCTTTAGTATCCTCTCAGACAGCGCGTGCTCGTCATCCGTATCCTGCACCCGCACAAACGCCTGCAGAACAATCGGCCCCGCATCCAGATTCTCGTCCACAAAATGCACCGTGCAACCCGCCACTTTCACGCCATACTCCAGCGCCTGCTTCTGCGATTCCAGCCCGGGAAACGAAGGCAGCAACGACGGATGAATATTCAAAATCCGCTGCGGAAACGCCGCCACAAAATATGGCGACAACAATCGCATGTACCCCGCCAGGCAGATCAGCTCCACCTTATATTCTTGTAGGACCGCTGCCACCTGCCGGTCGTATGCTTCCCGTTCCAATCCCTTCGAAGGAATCAGCCGCGCCGCAATTCCCCGTGCCTTCGCCCGTTCCAATCCCCGTGCGTCTGGTTTGTTGCTGATCACAATGGCGATCTCGGCGTCCGGTATGCGCCCCGCGGCAACACTATCCGCCAGCGCCTCGAAGTTCGATCCCCGCCCGCTCAACAGCACGCCAATCCGCTTCAACATAACCAAAAAACTTAACACACCAATCCACTCCATCCAAATCACATTCCTGCAATGAATGCTTCCCGAACCTATTTTTGACGATTGACGCGGTTAGGCGCCGGATCACTCACTTCGGCGGTGCGTCAGCAAACTCCGCAAACGTGACAAAATGCCCCGCCGGGTCCTTCACCCCAATCTCCATCGAGCCATAAAACGTCTTCCGCTCCGGCATATACACCTCCGCGCGCTTCACTGCCACCTTCACACTCTCCAGGCTGTCCACCTGCACATACAGAAACGTCGGCCCCCTCCGCACGTCCGCTCCGATCGCTGGCATATCCTTGTCCACGCTGGCGTACGTCTGGTACATCACTTCCACGCCGTCTTTTTCCAGGATCACGAAACCCAGTCTGTTTCCTTCCGGAACCTCCGCGGTCTTTGCAAACCCCAATCCGTCTATCCAGAACGGCAGTACCGGCTCAATCTCCTTCACAAAAAGCACGGGCGTCATCTTCTTAACCATCAGCGTCTTCTCCTTATCATCATCTACAGTCGTTTTCCTTCTCACTCCGCCAATCCAAGTACTTCAGGGTACCCCATCCTTCGCCCGCCTCTGGCGGGAAGCGTGGGCTCTCACGATTCAAAGATACTGTCCCTCTTCTCTTCGCGAATTGTCCAACGACTACCCTAAAAATCCGCTTGAACCGATCACCAGAAATGCGCTATATTCTGCTTCCGCCCGTGGCGAAAGTAAAGCGAAATACGAAAGGTGCCACCATGCCTCAACAACGCCGTCTTCAAGACCTCATCTCCGTCGGCCCCGCCATCGAACGCGATTTCCACAGACTCGGCATTCGCTCGGTTGCCCAACTCGCCAAGCACGATCCCCACAAACTCTACTCCCGCCTCGAGCGCCTCACCGGCCAGCGTCAGGACCCCTGCGTCCTCGACACTTTTCAGGCCGCCGTCGCCCAGGCCCGCAACCCGCGCCTCCCCGCGGAAAAATGTCAGTGGTGGTATTGGAGCCGCAAACGCAAATCCGCCACGTCCTCGTAGGGGTCCAGCACTGCTGGACCCCAAGTCCGCAAGGTCTAAGTTTCAAGTGATTTTCTTCCGATTTTCCGTCGCTAAAGGTTCAACGCCCCGGAATACACCAGCCGCGCCTTCCCAGTGTCTCCCCGCTCAATCCGCCCAATCCTGTAAAACTTCTCCCGCCGCCTCTTCAAATCCGCTTCCACTTCCTTCACGTGTGCTGACGGCACCACAACCACCATCCCCACTCCCATATTGAAGGATTGCAGCAATTCGTCGGTCTCAATCTCCCCAAGTTTCGCCAGATACTTGAAGATCGGCGGAATCGGCCACGCATCCAGGTCAATGATCGCTTTCACGCCACTGGGCAACACGCGCGGCAGATTCCCCGGCAGCCCTCCGCCGGTAATATGCGCCATTGCGGAGACCCACCCGCGCGCCACAATTGTTTTCAACGCCGGCGCGTAGCAAAGGTGTGGCTTCAGCAGTTCCGCCCCAATCTTGTTCCCCACTTCCGCAACATACGTATCCGGCTTTTGTTTCGCTACCTCAAACACCAGCTTCCGCGCCAACGAATACCCATTCGTGTGCAATCCCGCCGAAGGCAACGCCAGCAACGTGTCTCCCGGCTTCACCGCTTTCCCGTTCAACACCTTCGTCCGTTCCACCGCCCCCACGATGAATCCCGCCAGGTCGTATTCACCCGGCTGATAAAATCCCGGCATCTCCGCCGTCTCTCCGCCAATCAGCCCGCAGCCTGCTTTCCGGCAGCTCCGGCTCATGCCGTCCACAAGCTGTTCCACCACGCTTGCGTCCAGCTTCCCCATCGCCAAATAGTCCAGGAAAAACAGCGGTTCCGCTCCCTGCACCAGTATGTCGTTGATGCAGTGATTCACCAGGTCCCCGCCTACTGTCGAATGCACGCCCATCGCCATGGCAATCTTCAGCTTCGTCCCCACGCCATCGCAGCTGGACACCAATACCGGCTCTTTCCATCTCTTCAGATCCAGCGCGAACAGCGCCCCGAATCCTCCGATCCCTCCAAGCACTGCGGGCGTAAATGTGCGGCTTGCCAGATGACGTATCCGCTGCTTCGCGTCATCGGCTACGGCTAGATTTACTCCAGCGTCGGCATATTTCATGGTCTGCCGCCTCAACGTTTGATCAGTGACTTCTCCTCTGCGGGTTAAGTTGCTGGCTCATTCCCTGCGGGGCGGAGGGCGGCCACCAGGGATGAGTCACCCGTCAAGAGTCACTTCAGTGGGAGATCCTGCTTCTACTTCGTGAAATCCGTCCGGCATATTGGCGGTGCCGGACCCCTACAGCTTAAAACAGATGGAACAACCTGCGCCACCGCACTGTGCCGGGATGTATCAGCGCGTTGGCGTACGCCAGAAATCGCGCCCCAATATCCCCGTTCCAGGCTTCTTTCGGCGCGTCCAGCGACATATAAATGATCACCGGCGTGCCTAGGATATCATTGCGCGGCACACATCCCCAAAACCGGCTATCCAGGGAATTCTCTCGGTTATCTCCCATCACAAAATAACAATTCGCCGGAATCTTGTAAGGTAATCCGCCATACTGCACCGTCAATTGATTCTGCGTCGGCGCTTCCGTTCGCCCCAGCGTGTAGTTTTCCTTTAATCGTGTCCCGTTGATCCACACTGCTCCGTCGTGCACATCCACAGTCTCTCCGGGTAGCCCGATTACCCGCTTCACATAATCCGGCTGGTTTTCATCAAATGGTGGCTTGAAAATGATGATCTGCTGCCGGTGCGGGTTTCGCCATAGCGGCACATGCCAGTTCGTGAACGGCACCCCCGCGTCGTAGCCGATCCTGCTCATGATCAGGTGGTCCCCGATCAGAAGCGTGTCTTCCATCGAGCCCGATGGGATCACGCGTGCCTGACCCAGCGTCCCATTAATCAACATGAATGCCAGGATCACCCAGAACCACGCGATGATTTCGCTTTTCACACGCGCGCTCATCGGCAATTGCGATTCCATCTCGCTCTTCTTTTTGCTCTTATTTGCGTCAGCTTTCACGATTCACCCAAGCCACTTCTCCAACGATAGAGCATTCTACGCCCTACGTCCCCCGGCTGCTCTTAAAAGGTTTCGAAAAGTCTCTTCCAGCGGATCTCTCTGGGATGCAGCAAGGCATTAGCATACGCAAGAAATCGCTCGCCAATGTTGCCGTTCCACGCGTCTTCAGGCGCATCCACGGACATGTAAATTACCACCGGCGTCCCCAGAATATCGCTGCGCGGTACGCAGCCCCAGAAGCGGCTGTCATAAGAATTGCCCCGGTTATCCCCCATCACAAAATATTGGTTCTCCGGCACCGTGAAGGGCACGCCATGAAAAGACGAGAGCATCTCTGATCGTGGCGTCATCTCGGTCGGTCCCGTCGTGTACTTCTCTTCCAACTTCTTGCCGTTGATCCACACAAAGCCGTCGTGGATGTCAATCGTTTCGCCCGGCAACCCGATGACCCGCTTGATCAAATCGGATTGCTTGCGATCGTAAGGCGGCCGGAAGATGATCATCTGCTGCCGCTGCGGATTTCGCCACAACGACACGTGCCAATTCGTGAATGGCACGCCCGCGTCGTAGCCGATCCTACTCATGATCAGGTGATCCCCGATCAGCAGCGTATTCTCCATCGAGCCCGATGGAATCACGCGTGCTTGCCCCAGCGTCCCGTTGATCAGCAGAAACGCCGCGATCACCCAGGCCCACGCAATTACTTCCTTCTTCACGCGTGTGCCCCAGGAAGACTCCTCTTCCCGGGCGTCTTTCTTCTTCGTTTCCAGGTTTACTTCAGCCTTCATGATGCACCGTCACCGCTTCTGCCACCTTATTTGTTCCCACGCCTTCCCGCACTTCCAATTGCACCAGGTCAGTCGGGTAGACTCCCGTGTAACATGAAGTGCAGAAATTCCCCTCGGTATCGTTCACCGCCTGCCGCAATCCCGGTAACGACAGGTATCCCAGCGAATCCGCGCCCAGATACTTGCAGATATCTTCCGGCGAATTCGCGGAAGCAATCAATTCCTCGCGCGTAGGCGTATCCACACCGTAGTAGCACGGCGAAATCGTAGGCGGACAACTGATCCGCATGTGCACTTCCTTCGCGCCCGCTTCCCGCATCATTCGTACCAATTTTCTGCTGGTTGTGCCTCGCACGATCGAATCGTCCACCAACACTATGCGCTTCCCCGCGATCAATTCGCGCACCGGGTTCAATTTCAACTTCACGCCAAAATTCCGAATTGCCTGCGATGGCTCTATGAACGTCCTCCCAATGTAATGATTCCGGATCAGCCCCATGCGGAACGGTATTTTTGACTCATGCGCGAAACCAATCGCCGCCGGCACTCCCGAGTCTGGAACCGGCACAACCATGTCCGCTTCCACGGGATGTTCCCGCGCTAGCAGGTGTCCCAGCATCTCTCGCGATTCGTTCACCGACCGCCCGAAAATAATGCTGTCCGGCCTCGAGAAATAAACGTGCTCGAAAATGCAGTATTGGTGCGGCTTCGGCGGGCTGAATCGGATCGATTCCATCCCAGAGCGCGAAATCCTCAGCATCTCGCCCGGCTCCACTTCCCGCACATATTGCGCATTCAACAAATCAAACGCGCACGTCTCCGAAGCCACCAGCCACGCGTCCCCGTTTTCCTTCGATTCAATCTTCCCCAGCACCAGCGGCCGGAATCCCCGTGGATCCCTCACGGCGTACAATTCGTCCGGTGTCAGCACCAGTAGCGAATACGCCCCTTCCAATTGGTTCAGCGCATCGCCCAATGCTCCGGAAAAATTCCTCGCCAGTGAACGCGCAACTAAGTGCACGATCACTTCCGTGTCGCTGTTCGCCTGGAAGATCGACCCGCGATGCTCCAGCTTCCGCCGCCATTCGCTCGCATTCGTCAGATTGCCGTTGTGCGCCACCGCGATCTTGCCCTTGCTGCAATCCACCAGGATCGGCTGCGCATTCAGCAGCGCCTTGTCCCCCGCCGTCGAATACCGCGTGTGCCCAATGGCGCTCGCGCCAGGCAACTTCGCCAGCACGCGCGGCTGAAAAATCTCTTCCACTTCGCCCATCGCCCGGTGCATGTGCAGATCGCCGCCCGAACTGGACACGATGCCCGCCGATTCCTGCCCGCGATGCTGCAGCGCATACAACCCCAGATAAGTCAGGTTCGCCGCTTCCGGGTGCCCAAACACGCCAAACACACCGCATTCATCATGAAAATGATCGTCCGCGAAGGAGAGTTTCTTTTTCATTGGACCTTTAGCATATTCTGAAGCGAATTCGACCAAACTTCTCTCATCGTGTCCACCGCTCCAGACACCACCATGTGCCCTTTATATTCGATGCGCAGTGTATTGTCGCCCGTCACCTTGCCGATTTCGTGCGCCCCTACACCATATTGTCTCGCAGTCGTCCGCAGAGCGCCAAGCTTTTCCGGCGAAACGGAAACCACCACGCGCGCGCCGCGTTCGCCAAACAGCGCATACTCCGCGCTCACGTCTTCCGGCACCGCTACATTTGCTCCAAGCCCGGTCGCCGCGAAACATGATTCCGCCAGCGTAACCGCCAACCCGCCATCGCTCACGTCATGCGCCGATTCCAGCGTTCCCGCCTCCGCCAGCGCCACCAGGCAATCAATCACCCATTTCTCTGCTCCCAGCTCAATTGCCGGCGGTTCTCCAGCCACAATTCCACCAATCGTCTTTGAATATTCTGAAGACGAAAACTCTCTCTGCTTCCCCGCCCGTGGCGGAGCCTGATGCGCTGCCTTGGAAGAAGTTGATCCATCCAGCAGCACGATCACGTCTCCTTCATTCCTGAACGCAACTTTCAAAACTTTCGATGCATCCTCCAGTATCCCCAATATCCCAATCACCGGCGTCGGATAAATCGATTTCCCCAGCGTCTCATTATAAAAACTGACATTCCCTCCGGTAATCGGCGTCCCCAGCGCCACGCAAGCTTCGCCTAGCCCGTCTATCGCCTGCGAAAACTGCCACATCACTTCCGGCTTTTCCGGGCTCCCGAAGTTCAAGCAATTCGTCGCCGCAATTGGCCGCGCACCGCTGGCCGCCACATTCCTCGTCGCTTCTGCCACCGCGTGCATCGCGCCCGCTTTCGGATTCAGGAAAGTCCACCGCCCATTTCCATCCGTCGCCAGCGCCAGCGCCCTCTTTGTCTCCTTGATGCGCACCACCGCCGCGTCGCTCGCCCCCGGCCCCGCCAGCGTGTTCGTCCTCACCATCGTGTCGTACTGCTCCGTGATCCATCGCTTCGACGCAATCGTCGGCGCAGCCAGCAGCCTCTTGAAATTCTCCGTCAGCTCCGTGCCCTCGGCGGCAAAATGGAACCAGTCCGCTTCGCTCTCTTTCCGCGCCTTCGGCTCCGCGATCGGCCGGTTGTAGACTGGACCTTCTTCCGCCAGCGGGTGCGCCGGAATCTGCGCCACCACGACGCCGTGATCCCTCACCACCAGCAGCCCGCCGTCTTTCACCTCACCTACCACCGTCGCGTCCAGTCCCCACTTCTTGAACACCGCCAGCACTTCCTGCTCGCGCCCGCGTTCCGCAACCAGCAGCATGCGCTCCTGCGATTCGCTCAGCATGATCTCGTACGGGCTCATCCCCGTCTCGCGCTGCGGCACCTTCGCCAAATCAATCTCGATTCCCGTCGCCCCCCGCGAAGCCATTTCGCACGTCGAGCACGTCAGCCCCGCCGCCCCCATATCCTGAATCGCCACCACTGCGCCCGTCTTCATCGCCTCCAGGCACGCCTCCAGCAGCAACTTCTCCATGAACGGGTCGCCCACCTGCACATTCGGCCGCTTCTGTTGCGACTCTTCCGTGAATTCCGCCGATGCCAGTAACGAAGCACCATGAATGCCGTCGCGCCCCGTCTTCGCGCCCACATAAATCACCGGATTGCCGACGCCCTTGGCTTTCGCAAGAAATATCTCTTCCTTCCTAGCAATCCCCAACGCCAAGGCATTCACCAAGGGATTCTGCGAATAACACGGCTCGAACGCTACTTCTCCGCCCACCGTCGGCACTCCAAAACAATTTCCGTATCCTCCAACTCCGCGAATCACTCCATCCAAAATCCGCCGGTTCTTAGCCGCCTCTTCTTCAGTCGTCATGTGGCTAGCAAAGTTTTCTGACTTCGCTTCCGGCTCCGTCTTTGACTCGCCACTTTCTTCAATCTCCCCAAACCGCAGCGAATCCAGCACCGCAATCGGCCGCGCTCCCATCGTAAAAATGTCGCGCAAAATCCCGCCTACACCAGTCGTCGCTCCCTGAAACGGCTCCACAAAACTCGGATGATTGTGCGACTCGATTTTGAACGCCGCTACCAGCCCATCGCCGATGTCCACTACGCCGGCGTTTTCTCCCGGCCCCTGCACCACCAACTTCCCGCGAGTCGGCAACCGCTTCAGGTGCACCTTGCTCGATTTGTAAGAGCAGTGCTCGCTCCACATCACGCTGAATATCCCCAACTCCGTGATGTTCGGATCACGCTTCAGTATCTTCTGGATCCGAGCGTATTCCTCGCGCGTGATGCCATGCTCCGCCGCAGTTTCCAGCGTCACTTTGATTTCCGTCTGTGCCGTCGCCATTTGTAGCCTTTTTCTTCCGATGAAAAACCATCGGGGCACGATCTCTCGTGCCCCAATGTGCCCTCAGTCTTTTAAACTTTCTGTCCGCTTCACGCTGTCGCCTTTGCCGCGCCCACCAGCGCTTCCACCATCGACTGGAAAACCACAATCCCGTCCGCCGAATCGAGCACACCTTCCATCGCCCGCTCCGGATGCGGCATCAATCCCGCCACGTTCCGTTCGCGGTTGCAAATCCCCGCGATATTCCCCATCGATCCGTTGGGATTCCCCGCCTTATCATCCAAGCCGTCCGGCGTCGTATAACGAAACAGGATTTGACGGTGATTCTCCAGTTCCGCCAGCGTGGCCTCGTCGAAAGTAAAATTCCCGTCGCTGTGCGCAATCGGAATCTTCAAGATCTGTCCCTTCTTCGCCGCGCAGGTAAACGGGCTGTCCGTCTGCTCCACGCGAATATGCACATGCCGGCAGATGAATCGCAGCCCTGCATTGCGCATCATCGCTCCCGGCAGCAGCCCCGCCTCGCACAGAATCTGCAAGCCATTGCAGATCCCCAGCACCAGCCCGCCGCTCTTCGCAAACTTCTCCACGGAATTCATCACCGGAGAAAATCGTGCAATCGCACCCGTCCTCAGATAATCACCGTAAGAAAATCCTCCCGGCAAAATGATCGCGTCGCAGCCCTGCAAGTTTTCGGATTGGTGCCAGATGAATTCCACCGGCTTCTGCAGCACCTGGCCGATGGCGTGAAAAGCGTCGTGGTCGCAATTGGACCCCGGAAAGACCACCACTCCAAATTTCATCGTTTTGTCACTCCGGCGAACGTTTGAGGAGCTCTTATTTTAGCACACCCCGCCGCTTTAAAACTTTCTCGCGAATTTTCCAAAATTGCGCAGGCTTCGCCACACTGAGACCGCGCCTCACTATCGCCGCCTCTTCTTCTTCCCCTTTTTCGGCTTCTCTCCCGCCGCCAACTCTCTTCGCTTCTTGCTGGCCCACCCCGTCTTGTTCACCTGCTTGCCTCGTGCAATTCCTAGCGCATCCGCCGGTACATTGTCAGTAATCGCTGAACCAGCCGCCACATACGCCCCATCCCCAATCCTCACCGGCGCAACTAAAGTCGAATCGCTCCCGATAAAAACGCGGTTCCCAATCGTAGTCGGGTGCTTCGAAAATCCATCGAAATTACAAGTAATCGTTCCCGCTCCAATATTCGATTTCGTTCCAATCCTGGTATCCCCAACATACGAAAGGTGCGGCACTTTGCTGCCTTCTCCAACCACGCTCTTCTTCAACTCCACAAAATTCCCGATCCGCGCCCCCTTCTTCACGTGGCTTTCCGGCCGTATCCGCGCAAAAGGCCCCGCCGTCACCTCCGCCTCAATCTTGCTCTTCGACACCAGACAATGCGCCTCAATCGTCACGTCGTCGCCCAGCACCGCGTCATGCAGCACGCTTCCCGTCTTGATCGTGCACCGCGCGCCAATCTTCGTCGCTCCCAGCAGTTGCACGCACGGCTCAATCACGCAATCTTCGCCCGCCTTCACGTCCGGATCGATCAACACTGTCTCCGGAAGCTGAATCGTCACGCCATCATTCATCAATTCGTCGCGTTTCCATTCACGAAACGTACGGTCCACTCCCGCCAGGTCCGCCCGCGTATTGCAGCCCAACGCTTCGCGCGCATCCGGCGCAATCTCCGCCAGCACTGTGTCTCCGTTCGCGTTCAGCACGGCAATCGCATCGGTCAGATAAATTTCGTGATGTTTGTTGTTAGGCCTCACACGGGCCAGCGCTGGCCAAAGCTTTGCCACCGTAAAGCAGTAGATGCTCGAATTGATCTCGTTCAGTTCGCGCTGCTCCGCGGTCAGTTGCGATTCCTCGATGATCGCGGCAACCGTGTCCCCGGATTTTCTCAGGATTCGCCCGTATCCCGAAGGATCGGCCAGCACCGCCGTCAGTATCGTCGCCGCTGCCTCGCCTTTCTTGTGCTTGTGAATCAGCCCTCGCAACGTCTCTGTTCGCACCAGCGGCGCGTCGCCCGGCAGGACCACTACATACTTCGCGTTGCCAATCGCTCGTTTCGACACCAGCAACGCATGCCCCGTCCCGTTCTGCGGTTGCTGCACCACGGTTTCCACTTCATACGGCGCAACAACTTCCGCCACCTGTTCCGCTTGATGGCCAATCACCAGGATGATCTTCTTTGACCCCAGCGGCTCGCACGAACGCACCACGTGCTCCACCAGCGCGCGCCCCCCGGCGGCATGCAGCACCTTCGCCAGGCTGGACTTCAGCCGCGTGCCTTTGCCCGCGGCCAGAATCAGGATTGCAACGTCTTTGTTTGACATAACGTCAGCATTCTCCCGTGGAATGACCACTTTTGACAATGAGGGGATTTGTCTCGATTACGGATGGATCAATCGGCGGCCGAAGCGGGCACTGTCTCTCGTTCGTTCTCCACTATCCCCGAAGACTCCGCGTGCCGCATCGTAATTTCCCACGCCGTTGGGTCAGCCAGCAGATGGCTCACCAACTGCGTGTGCAGGGCATGCCCTGCCTTCCTCGCTTCCACTCGCCCCAACAGAGGCAGCCCCAGCAAGGCCAGGTCGCCGATCAAGTCCAGCGCCTTGTGCCTGCCGAACTCATCGGGGAAACGCAACGGTCCGTTTAACATCCCATCCTTCGTCAATACAATCGCGTTTTCCAGCGATCCCCCGCGAATCAGCCCCATGGCCCGCAACGGCTCGATGTCGCTCTCAAAACAAAACGTCCGCGCTCGCGAAAGCACCTGCCGGAAGCTCTGCGCGTTCACCACCATTTCCACTTCTTGCTGCCCCACCAATGGATGCGGGAAATCCACGTAGCACCGCACGCGGAATTCGTTCGCCGGGTAAATCCCGATTCGCCGCCCGTCTTCAATCACCTCAACCGGTTTTAATACCCTCAAATAACGCCGCTTCCGCCGCAACCTGCGTATTCCCGCCTGATCGATCAGCGCCATGAACGGCTCCGCTGACCCATCCAGTATCGGCACCTCGATCGCATCAATATCAATAAAAACGTTGTCAATCCCGCAGGAATAGATGGCGGCCAGCAAGTGTTCCGTTGTGGAAAGCAACACGCCCTGTTTCATCAAACTGGTCGCATAGCTCACCCGCGCCACATTCCGCCCTTGCGCTTCAATTGGGAACTCGTCCAAATCCACCCGCCGAAACACAATCCCCGTGTCGGCAGGTGCCGGCACCAGACGCACTTTCCCGTGGACTCCCGTATGAAGTCCTACGCCCTGCGTTTCTGCTGGTTGTAGAATAGTGGTTTGGAACATGGAGCGGTCTTTACAATCTTCAACATTAGCACATTGCAGCTTGTTTTCAGACCTCTTTGTGCTTTGCTATCAACCGCTTAGATGCGCAAACTTACAATAGGTTGAATTCTGATGTGTCAATAATACAACAACGTCTCCCCTCCGCGTGTCTTTAGCGCACCCTGTTTCTACTACTTCTCTACCCTCGCACCCTATCCAACTCCTACCGCCCTCCGTCTCATCTCAGTGGTATACTTGGAGTTTACCTTCAAGCAAGGTGGTGCCGGATGAATCGCTTCACGCGTTATGCCATTATCGCCCTTTCCGTGCTCATCATCGGTTGGGTCGGTTTCGGAAAGGTGCTGGGCCGCAGCGCCAACGACAACACCTACAAATCGCTCGTGGTCTATAGCGAAGTCCTCCAGAAGATTCAGCAAGATTATGTCGACGAGCCCAACATGCATCTCGTTACCGCCGGCTCCCTCCACGGCCTACTGGAGTCTCTCGATCCAGAATCCAGCTACCTCACTCCTCGCGAATACACCGAGTACAAGCAGAAGGTTGCCGGTGACGCTGCCAGCGACACAGGCCTCAACTTGAGCAAACGCTTTGGCTATATCATCGTCACTTCCGTTCTTCCCGATTCCTCCGCCGATAAGGCCGGTTTGCATAGCGGCGACATCCTAGAATCCATCGCTGGTTTCACCACGCGTGAAATGTCCGTAGGCCAGGCCAAGAACCTTCTCGCCGGACAGCTGGGAACAGGCGTCAAGGTCGGCGTCATCCGCCGCGGCAAAACAGATCCGGAAGAAGTAGAGGTCGTGCGCGAAAAGCCCTCAACTCCCAAACTCATTGCACAACGCGTTGACAGCGACACTCTTGCCCTGCGCTTCCCCTCCTTGGACGCCGGACGCGCTGATGAACTGCGTACTCGCCTCCTCGACGCTCAGAAGCAGGGTGTCACCCACGTCATTCTGGACTTGCGCGACTGTGGCCGCGGCCCCATCTCCGAAGCCATCGCTATTGCTCGTTTATTCGTTCTCTCCGGCGATCTTGTCGCTCTCCGCGGACAGACTTTCCCTGAACAGGACTTTAACGCCGATCCCACCAAAGTAGTCTGGAGAGGCCCCGTTTCCGTTTTAATGGACGGGACGACCACCGGCGCGGCCGAAGTTCTTGCCGCCTCCCTCGCCAACACCAAACGCGGTGATCTGGTTGGCGATCGCACCTTTGGTCTCGCCTCTGAACAAAAGCTCATTCCTTTGGACGACGGCGCCGCCCTCTTCCTTACCGTCGCCAATTATTACAATCTAGATGGCAAGTCCATCCTCGAAGAAGGCGTTACTCCCACGGAAATTGTGCGCGCTTCTGCCTCTGCTGATGATGGCGACGACGGCGATGACTCTACCGCTTCCACTACCGGCACCTCCAAGGATTCCGCGATCGGTCCGCGCCCACTCTCTTCTGACGATCCCGTTCTTCGCAAAGCCCTCGAACTTCTGAAGAACCCGGTGAAGAAAGCCGCTTAGCCCGATCGTGGCTGTTCCCTTTTCGGCTGCCCATCTCAAGAACCATTGCATAAACTGCTTTCGTGAGAGCGCACCTTTACGGTTCGCGGAAATACTCCCAGCACCGTCATTCAGAGCGAAGTCCGCGGAGCGAAAAATCTCTCTTCTCTTGGGTTTCCTGATCACTTTTAACCAACGCTCCATTCTTCGTCGTCCCACAACTCTTTTCCTGCTCGCTGTATTTGTCTGCCTCGCTGCTTGCGATAATCCCAAGTCGGCAGGAAATCTCCATTCCAAACTGCGTGATGCCGCCAAGGGACATCCCGCGCCCCATCCCCAATCCTCCGCGCGCTCTGGCGCCCCTCGTTTGGCCATCATTCTGGATGATATGGGCAACGATCGTTCCGCCGCTGATTCCATCTTTACTCTTCCTTACCCCCTCACTCTTTCCTTCCTCCCCGCCTACCCTTTTTCCCGCGAAATCGCGGAAGAGGCCCACAATCGCGGTTACCAGGTCATGCTCCACCTGCCCATGGAGCCGCTCGGCAATGAAATCCACGAAGCACAACAACTCCACTCCGGGATGACTTCGTCTCAAATCTCCGACGCCGTCAACGGAATGTTGCAAAACGTGCCCTACGCCGTTGGCGTCAACAACCACCAGGGCTCCCTGGCCACTACCGATCGCCCGCTTATGGCTGATCTCATGCCCATCCTTCGTCAGCACAATCTCTTCTTCATTGACAGCCGCACCACCGCCGCCACCGTCGCTTATGACGCTGCGCAAAACGCCGGCCTTCGCTGCGCCTACCGCAACGTTCCTTTTCTCGATGATGTCGAGGAAGTCTCCGCGATTCGCAAGCAACTCCAACTCGCGCTCCGCGATGCCCAGGAAAAAGGCGAGGCCATCGCCATCGGACATCCGCACCCGGAAACACTTCGCGCTCTAAAGAAGTTCTTGCCTCAAGCAGAAGCGCAAGGCGTCCACCTCGTCCACGCCTCGGACCTGGTCCACTAACCAACAAATTGTCTAGAGGAATTGGTTTTGTAGCGGACGCCTTCTGAGGCAGGCGCCGCGGATTCCAGCAACCCCGAACCGCGCCGCCTGCTCTCAAACTGATGTCCGGGATGAATCAAGAACTGCCCAAATCGGCAATCCTTGTCTTCTCGTCTTTCTCTTTCTTCGGAAAGAGCAGCATCACCACCAAAAACTGCAGCCCCATCGTCAGGAAGGAGAATACACTTCCTTCCGGTCCCACTGATCCTCCGGTCAGCCACTTCGGCCCATACAACAGAGCGCTGGACAAATGTCCCCGGAGCACTTCCCCGCTGTTCGGCACGGAGTACAAGAAAGTCTCACCCCAATCAAATGCCGCATGCAATCCGACGGCGTACCAGAGATTCCCGCTTCGTCGCAATGTGAAGGCAAACAGTAGTCCGACGATCGCCACGCTCGCCGCGCCAATCCAGTTCTCGCCTCGATTGTTCAGATGGATTGCGCCAAAACATGCCGAGAGCAACACCGCTGATGGCCAAAATCCGATCCCCCGTCCAAGCGTGAATTGCGCATAACCTCTGAACAAAAACTCCTCATACAAACCCACGACCAGGAAGAACACCAGGTGAAAAGCACCCCACCGCAACATGCCTTCGCCCTGTAGGATCAGATTTCCAAAGGAGTACCCACCGAAAGCCGCGACCAATCCAATCAAAGCGGAAATTTCCATTATCCCCAGCAATCCTCCCAGCCAGAAGTTCTTCCCAAATAATCCCCCTGACGGCAGTCCATAATCCCCAATCTTCCGATGCTCCAGAAGCGCCATGCCTGCGGTGACTCCATAGAGAAACGCGAAGTTTCCCGCTTCCATGAACAAGAAGATGGCCGGTGAATCGGCGACACGGAATGCTCCGAAAATAACCTGAGCTAGTGTGTAGACGACTGCCGGGCCCAACTCAAACACAATCACCAGGAAAATCACGACACTTACCAGCGACCGCACTCTAGATTGCCGGCCAAAAAAATCCAGATGCGCCAGGAGTAGTCGCTCTCCCGACGATGTCGCAGTTTTCTGTTGCTCGCTCCCTACCTTTTCTACCTGTTCGGAGTTTTGATCCAAGGCCAAATCCCGCGCTCCTCTCAACCACCCCTCTTCCTAATCTTCACTCCATCTTTTGCTGTTCGGATTGGCGCTCCCTAATCCCATAGAATGCAGTCGTTTATGATATAACCTGTATGGAAGACTAAACCAGTTACGTTCGGCCTCCCACTGATCTCTGTTCCTCGTGAAACCTTCACTCCATACCCAAACCCCTCCCCTCATCGCTGGCCGCCTCGCTCTCGATTTCGCCAATACCTCTCCCTCTTCCCATGACCTCTCTTGGAGCGAGTTCGTCTCCTTCCTCGTCAACGCCCGCGTCGTCACCCCAGAGCGCGCCACTCGCCTTCATCCCCTCCTCGCCAACGAGCCGCAAGCCGTCGACGCCGTTCTCCTCAAAGTTCTGCGTCTCCGCGAGTCTCTCCGCGCCATCTTCGCTTCGCTCGTCGAGAAAAAACCCTTCCCGAAAATTTGGGTCGAGCCCGTCAACGACTTGCTCCGACTCACTGAAGGCCACGACGAACTCGTCCCTCGTGCCGACGGCTGGCGCCTCGAGTTCATTGCTCGTGAAGGCGGCCTCGAGTGGCTTCTCGCGGCCATCGCCCGTTCCGCCGCTGAACTCCTCGTCGAAGGCCCCAACGCCCCGGTGCGTCGTTGCGCCAATCCTGCCTGCCGCCTCTTCTTCTATGACGATTCGCGCACCCATCGCCGCCGCTGGTGCTCCATGGCAGTTTGCGGCAATCGGCACAAAGTCGCCTCATTTCTCCGCCGCCGCACCGCCCACCGCCGCGATTCCTGATTCTCCTTCGCTAAATTCCGCCTACTTCACGTATTTCGGTGCTTCTCCTTTCGACCACGGATCATACGTGTACGCAAATTCCTCCCGTTCCGCGAGTGGCGGGTGGCTGTACAACCAGAAAGTGATGAATCGCGATGGCTTGGGGTCCGCCAGATCCACTTCTCCCAGCACTTGAAACGCGCCTGCACCGGCCGCCTGCGAATTCGCCACCAATCCGTGTACTACCTCCAGGCCGTACACATCTGCGGCGTGCTCCTGCATCCGGCTGAACCCGTTCTGCACCGGCATGCTAACAAAATCGAGCACGCTCATGATCAACAGCAGCACGGCCAGGGCGGCCCAATCCCCTTGTCCGCGCACTCCCCATCCGGTTCCCCAACGCTTTAGCATCCACTGCAGCGCGTGGAACGTCACGTACAATCCCACTAGCAGCCCGATCAGAAAGAAAACGAAGCCCTTCACCACGTGCCCCAGAACGTAGTGCCCCAGCTCGTGCCCCACAATCACCAGCAACTCGTCCGGTTTCGTCTTCGCAATCGTCGTGTCCCAAATCACCACGCGCTTTGACGCTCCAATGCCTGTCACATACGCATTCAACTCATTCGTCTTCGCGCTTGCTTCCATCAGGAACATCCGCGCCGGCGAAATCGGCACGCCCGCCTTCTGTGTGAGTCTTTCGATTGACTCCACCAATTCCGGATGCTTCGGCTGCAGCGGCACGAATTTATTGAATAACGGATCCACAAACCACGGGCTGATGAAGAACAGGAACAGCGCCAGCGGCACCGCTGCCATCCAGAAATACAACCACCAGGTCCGCGGCTTCCAGCGAATCACCGTCAGCAGCAGCCTTCCGATCAGGATCGCCAGCCCGATCGTTAGTAACTCCCCCTTCGTCCAATCCCACAACCACGACCCCCATCCTTGCACCGACAATCCGTAGCGCACCACCAGCATGTGCCCGTACACTCGCAGCGGCAACCGCAGCAGCGCCAAAATTCCCAGCAGCCCCGGTACAAAGATCACCGCCTGCAGCCAGCGGCTCCCACCTCCACGCGCCTCCGCAAGATCACGCAGCCTCGCCACAATTCCCAGCCACAGAATCAGCAACAACGCCGCAATCCCCCACGCCACGGAGACGAAGTACAGCCGGTATTCCGCGCGCGAAAGAGCTATCGCTTTCTCATACCTCTCCCGGCTCAGCTGGAATTGCCCTGCCGGCCGTTGCTCCTGTTTCCCCGCGCCGCTCGTCGCCTGGCCTGCTTGTTCCAACCGCCCCGAACCGCTCCCCCCACTCGCCGTCGTAGCCCACAGTTTCGGCGCGAACATCCCCATCGCGCACACCCCAAGAATGGCCAACAACCAGCCTCGCCCGGCCCTGTGCATCGTCATGTGCATCTAGCTCTCCGCTAACTCTATCCTGGCACTCTCCACTTCGCGAGTATGCCATGCCTAGCTTCCCCCTCCGCTCCCTTTCCCACGTTGCCTGATTCGCCCCTCCCCATTCTTCCTCATTGAGCCTTCCTTCCCCGGGTCGTATCCTATCGGGTAAGCCTCCAACTGGAAGCTGGAAGAGGTTCCCATGCGTTATACCAACATCGTGCGGACTCTTGCTCTGATCCTCCCGCTGGCCTGCTCTTTTGCCTTGCCCCTGATGGCTCAGGATTCTCAGGATACCTCTGTCGCCGAAGCCGCGCGCCGCGCCCGCGAACAGAAAAAGGCTTCCACCAAGCCCGCCACGGTCATCACCAACGACACTCTTTCCCCCGCGCCAGTACCCGCAACTTCGCCAACCACTCCTCCTGCTCCCGGCTCCGAAGCCGCCACTCCAGCGGATCCGCAAGTCCCCAGCACCGGTGCAGCGTCCGCTACTCCAGCCAGTGACGCTTCCGCTCAGAAGGCACCCGCCACTCCTGAGGACGCCGAGCAAAAAAAGAAACAGCTAGAAAGTCTGAAACAAGAACTGGCCTCTTTGCAGTCTGAAGTGGATCTCGCCCAGCGCTCGTTGTCCCTTGACCAGGACTCTTTCTACGCCAAGGCCGACTCTTCCGACGATAAGGACGGCAAAGCCAAACTCGACGCCGAGCTTGCCGACCTCAAACTCAAGCAGGAAGATCTCGCGAATCTCAAAGCCAAGCTCGCCGACCTCGGTCTCGAAGAAGAACCCAAAACTCCCGCGCCTACTTCCGCTCCCACTCCTCAACAACCTTAGATCGCCTTCTGCACTTCCAAGTTCTAATCCGTCGTTCGGTGCCTGGCTCGCAAAGCTGGTTTTCGTTTTGCTTCGAGCATTTTCGTCCCAACGATTCTCTCTCGCCTTTTCCACAACTTTCTTTCACTACCCAATATCTTGTGGCTCTTTTTCATTGACACCATATTGCCCCAGCGTAACAATCACTTTCGCTCAGCTCGTTCGCCCGCGAATTCTTTCGGCCTTCCAGGGGAGCTCACTTCCGCTGTGAGCTGGTTGGCCGCTAGGGGAGTGCGCAATGGCCTTCATGCCGGGCTCTACGCTGCAATGTGTCAATCCTCTTTGTCAGGCTCGCGGTCATTGGCTGCGCGCTGATCACGTCCCCTCTGAACACTGCCCCACCTGTGGCGAATCTCTTCGCTACGTTCCTCCGCCTCTCGCTGTTCGCCCGCGTTTTCGCCCGCGTCCCATCGCGCCGCGTCCGCCCCTTCGTCCACGCTAATCTCAGCTCGCTTTGCCCTGCCCCACCACGTACCAGCCGTGGTGTCGCTCCTCGCAATCCCATCCCCTTGCTCTGTACTTGTAAAATCCTCCCACCATTGCGATGATGCCGCTATGCTTCGAGCGTTGCCTCGGCTTCCTCTCGCTCTCGTTCTTGTGCTCTGCTTGAATCTGGCCGCCCCTCTCTCCCCGCAAACGCCACCTCAGACTCCGCCCCCTGCTCGTCCCTCTGGCGCCGCCACATTCAAGCCCGATTATCCGGAATCCACTTCCGGCCTCGAGCATGTCGCAAGAGATATTCTCAAAGCCCAGGCCCAGAACGATGCGGACCGTGCCGATGCCCTTCTGAAATCTCTGGTTTTGCCCAACGCTTACGACTGGTACGATCGCTTCTTCGGGCGCGAGGCTGCCGACGTTGTCGGCGAGTATTACGAAAAGGCCTCCGCTTCCATTCCTCCGTCTCTCGCCCACATTTTCGTCGACATCCAGCAGCAAAAATTCTCTCAAATCGATGCCCTCCGCTACGAGAAATCTTGCGACGACAACGCGGCCGACGAAGCTTACGGCGTCTTGCTTCGCCGCCGCGAGCCTTTTCCCATTTACGAGCTGCGCTTCTTGAGTGGAAACAAATTCATCCGTATCTTTCCGATTGTCTACGTTGATGGTGCTTTCCGTTTTCTTTTGTCGCCCGACTATAGAGTTCCCGATAGCTCTCCAAAGAATCCTCCCCCGCCAGAGAATCCTCCTGTCCCAAAACAGATTCCCCTCGCTCGCCCAGTCACCATTGGCGGCGTCGTTCAAGCCGCCAAGTTGATTAAGAAAGTGCAACCGGCTTTCCCAGAGAAAGCGCGCAACGAGCATCTTGCCGGCACGGTGAAAATTCATGCCATCATCGGCAAAGATGGTCAGGTTTCCCGTATCCGTGGCGTCCGTGGAGCTTGCTCACTTGCGGAATCCGCTGTTGCCGCTGTCAGTCAGTGGCGCTACTCTCCCACCCTGTTCAATGGTCAACCGGTCGAAGTCGACACCGAAATTGACGTCATCTACTCATTCGCCCAATAACCGTTCGCGGGGAACTTTTCCCTCACTCCCGGCCTCTATCTTTAAGACGCCGCGTCCGCCACTGTCCTCAACATGAGAGCGGCAATCTCTTGAGGTGTTTTATGCCGGAACCGCCTTCTCGTTATTCCTGGAAGAAACGCCTATTGCTGGGAGTCGCTGGATTATTTTCCTTCCTTTTACTCTTTATTGTTTCCATCCGCGTCACCGTTTCGGAGATGTTCCGTGGTATTGCCTCTTCTCGGGCCAGCGGCCTCTCCGCCATGGTGCCTTGGGACACTTCTAGCATGTGGTCTCGGGGCGGTCCCATGCTTCAAAAGGGCTCCGGAAGTGAATCGTGGATTGCGCGCAATGCCGATCTGCGCATGCGCTGCTCCTCGTTTGAAAATTCCGTTGCAGCTCTCCGCCGCATCGTCTCGGCTCACCGTGGCTATCTGGAAGATTTGCGCACGGAGAGCCGTTTCGGCTTTGGCCGCTCACTGTCAGCCATGCTCTCAGTCCCGTCCGATGAGTTTGACGCCGCCCTGGCCGATTTGCAGACCTTGGGCAGGGTTGAAGCCGTTGACCAGGAAGGCGAGGACGCCGCCGTTAAGCTGGCCACCGCGGCGCGCCGCTTGGCTGCCGCGCAAACGAATCTCACTCGCCTCCAGAATCTGCAGCACGATCGCAAGGGTGAATTACGAGACGCCGTGGCTCTCGAGAAGGATATCGCTCAAGCTGACGAGACACTGGCAGAGGCCGGGCGTATGCGCGAGGGCTTGCTCAACACTGTGGCTCAGGCTCACATCCGAGTTTCCTTTGTGGAAGATTATCGCGCCCCCCTCCAAATCAGTTTTGCAGGCACACTTCTTCCTATTCGTAACGCGCTTGCCGAAGGGATTGGGGCCATTTTCTCGTCTCTTTCCCTTGTTCTCGGCATTCTTCTCAGCTACGGCCTGCCGCTCTGTTTCTGGATCGCTTTGCTGTTTTTGCCTCTCCGGGCCCTCTGGCGCCGCTTCCGCCACACCTCCCCGGCTCCTTCCGCAGCGTGATCTTTGCATCTGGCGCGTGGAGCATGCCTTCTGCTAAAGCTCTGCCGCGTTTTTTGCTGGCTAAGTCGCCAACGTTCCTGCTACAAATTCCTTCATGAAAGTCCTATTCATCGGTGGCACTGGAATCATCAGCACAGCTTGCACCAAGCTAGCCGCGCAGCGGGGCATGGAGGTCACACTTCTCACGCGAGGCCGCCATACAGGTCCTGTTCCTACCGGGGTAACCGTCCTAAACCTCGACGTTCAAGACAAAGCGGCCGCGGCTCGCGCGCTCGCGGGCAAGTCCTTTGATGCGGTGGTGGATTGGATCGCCTTTGTTCCAGCCGACGTCGAGCGCGACATCGAACTTTTCTCGGGACACACGAGGCAGTTCATTTTCATCAGCTCGGCGAGCGCGTACCAAAGACCCGTCTCGCACTACCTCATTACCGAATCCACGCCGCTCGCCAATCCTTACTGGGATTATTCCCGCAACAAAATTGCCTGTGAAGAACGCTTAATGAAGGCCTATCGCGAGACCGGCTTCCCGCTGACAATCGTCCGCCCTTCGCTCACCTATGGCGACACGCAAATCCCCCTCGTGCTCAATAGTTGGGAAAAGCCCTACACCGTCATTGACCGCATGCTCAAAGGAAAGAAAGTCGTCGTCCCCGGCGACGGCTCCTCACTCTGGGGAATCACTCACAACAGCGATTTCGCCAAAGGATTCGTGGGATTGCTCGGGCATCCCCAGGCGATTGGCCACGCGTTCAACATCACCTCGGATGAAGTGATGACCTGGGATCAGTATTACCGCATTGTCGGCGCAGCCATCGGCGTCGAGCCGCAAATCCTTCACATCTCGTCGGATTTCCTCATCGCTTGTATGCCCGAACTCCAAGGCACCCTCATCGGCGACAAGTCCTCCAGCGTCGTTTTCGACAACACCAAAATCAAGCGCTTCGTCCCCGGTTATTGCGCCACAACGCCTTTCGCGCAGGGCATCCGCCAAACCCTGGCTTGGTTCAACGCCGACCCGCCCCGAAAACAAATTGACGCAACTCTGAACGCTTCTCTGGACAAGCTGATTGACGCCTACGAGGCGGGGCTCCGCGAAGCCACCGCCAGTTTCCGGTAGGCCCTTCGACCCTCCGAACTCTGGGTGCCCCAGGTTTGATTTTCTACCTGGGTCTTGGGGTTTCTGGCCAGCGCGTAGCACATCCTTAGCCTGCTGAACTAACCCTGAGCTAACTTCGGGTGGCCTACCCTTGCGCTTTTGGTTTTTGCAAGGGTGGGACGCTCAAAGCTACTAACAACTTGGGGTGATGCACGGCACTGACGAGAGCCATGAATTGTGCTCTTCTAAACTCCTCCACTGCGAAGTCCGCACATATTGCTGGATGCTCGGCGAGGAGGCCAAACATGGCCAAAGGTTCTCTATCACGAGTGGGTGTTCTCACGGCTATGCAGTTAGCGGCCGCAGCCGGGATCGTTCTGTGTCCCGTATGCGCCAGGCCTCAGAGTGAAAGCCAAGCGACGTTCAAGCCTTCCATTGAGCAGAAAGTCGATGCGCGTTCCGCACCCGCCAAAGTAACGGGTGAGGTGGACAGCGCCCTAACCGGCAAGGGCTACGTCCATATCGGAACGGTTAGTGCCTCGCAGCCGGGCAAGAAGGTTAACCCAGAAGTCACCAAACAATTGGAGTCGGCCATCCTTCAGAGGGCCGCAGAGGCCGGTGGCGATCTCGTCTTCTTCTTCAAAGAAGGCAATATAGAAACCACAGATGTTCCGACTGGAAAGACCAGGAAAGGGTGCACCGAACAAGAAACTACCCCGAATACGGGATGGACCGGTGGCACAACAACCTACAACACCAGTTGCTATACGGACATTCACGGTTTTCAACACTGCAATACAAGCCCTAGTACCACTCCCGGACATCCGACCGGGGGCGGTATTCATTGCACGAAGTGGGAGCAAGTCCCGATCACCAGGAAGGAAAATTCCCTGGTCAGCGAAGGCACGGTTTGGCGCCACGACCCCCAGCTGGCCGCCGACATCGCACGCGCAGAGGGGGCAGCGCGAGAAGCCGCGCGAGAGGCAGCCCGGAAAGCGGACGCAGACCGAGAAGCCGCCCGAAAAGAGGAAGCCACGCGAGAAGAAGCCGCCCGGAAGGCGGAGGCAGCTAACAAGGAGTTTAAGGAGCGGCAGGAGAGGTTAGAAGTGAAGCCGCTTACTGGCATGGATAAGGTCGACTACATTGCTTTGATCGATCTGGCAGAGCAGGCGCAACAAACCACTGATCTGCCGCAACAAGCAAAACTTCTTCACCAGTTCATGAACCAGAGCGGCACGCTTTTGCAGAAACATCCAAACGGATTGATGCTTTGGGAACTTCGTGCAGCATCAGCGATCAGTCTGAATGATCCGATGGCGGGATACGAAGCAGGACAAAAGCTCTTAGCGTCGGGAACAGCAGATGGTAACGATTCGAATGGACAACACTTGTTGGCGAAACTCAAGAACAAAGGCTGGCTGAACAAGGAAGCAGCAGCGAAACAAGCGGAACAGCTGCAAAGGTCCGAATGGATTGTGGGAACTTGGGCGGTGCACTCTTCTGGCATTAACGACAAGGGCAAAAAGTTCGAAGGCGATTTTCTTGCGGGATTTTCCAGATCATCGGACTCCAATGTTGATGGCTACTATTGGAAGAAGGACGAAAACAAGCCTAAAAGCCCTAACTTGAGGGTTACCTTCTCCGATTCCGGGCAACTATATTTGGAGTACCTATCAGTGACACGAATTGTGGAGTCCATAGAAGTCACTGATGAAAACAAAACGATTACGGCGGTTTTTAGCATCCCCGACGCCAAAAAGGGCAGGTACACCTGGATCATGCACAAAAATTGACGCCGGGTGCCCCAGGTTCGATTTTCTACCTGGGTCTTGGGGTCTCCGCCGAGCGCCTCAAAAACAAAAGCCGGAGCATTTGTGCCCCGGCTCTTGAAAAGTATCTTGTGCGCCGATTTAAGTCTCGACCAATCCTTTTTCCAGCATCTCTTCGTCGCTTAGCCACAAATCCGGAATATTCGCCGAGCCCAGCCGCAGGATATCTTCCAGTGCCCCACGTACTTCCCGCAGGCGGAAATCCACGCCGACCTTTTCCAGCAGATCGATCAGCGACTGCGCTCCCTCCGCCAACATCGCGCGTGGACGCGTCCCCACCTTGTCCAGCCGGTGATACGTCACGATGTAAAAAGCGTTGAGCCCTCCGCCGTGTCTCACGATGTGCAGGAACCCCCGCGCCTTGGGCTGATTCGACGCCTGTTTTGTGACTAACGCGATTCCATGGGGGAGTGCGCTCATCGGCGTCTTCTCCTTTTTCCTTTTACCACCCTAACTGCAGCCGCTCGTGCTGCCGCAGTTCTCGCATTTGAAGCACGCTCCGTTCGGCACCATCAGCATGCCGCACTCGGAGCATGTCGGCGCACCTTCCTGCGCATCTCGCAGAGAGTAGCCCGTCTGGGCGTTCGTTCGCGGCGCCACCGGCATCGGTAACGGCAACGTCCCGTTCGGCATCGGCATCCCCGCGATCACCGATCCTTCCGCCGGGGGCATCCCGTTCAGTTTTAAATAATCCGCGGAAATAAACCGCCCACCGAGCCACCGCGCAATGTAGTCCAACACCGACGTGGCAAACCGGATGTTCGGATTCGCGCTGATGCCGCTCGGTTCAAACCGCGTGTTCACCAGCTTGTCCACGAACACCTTCAGCGGCACGCCGTATTGCAGGCCCAACGAAACCGTCAGCGCCAGTCCATCCATCACGCCCGATAGCGTCGAACCTTCCTTGGACATTTTGATGAAAAGTTCACCCGCACGTCCATCCGGGTACATACCCACGGTCAAGTACCCTTCGTGCCCGCCCACGCTGAACTTATGCGTCACAGAGTCCCGCTCCACGGGCATCTTTTCCCGCTGCATCCGCGCAAACAGTTCGCGTTGTTCCGGTTCCATTACCGCCGCCTTCTTCTCTTCCTTTTTCCCAGAAGCGCTCAACGGTTGCGACCTCTTGGAATTGTCGCGGTAAATCGCTACCGCCTTCAGTCCCATCTTCCACGACTCAATATACGCGTTCATGATGTCTTCGAGCGTGGATTCTTCGGGCATATTGATGGTCTTGCTGATCGCGCCCGAAAGGAACGGTTGCGCCGCTGCCATCATTCGCACGTGGCCCGTCCAGGCAATCGACCGCCCGCCGCCCATCGGCGCCAGCGAGCAATCAAATACCGGCACATGCTCTTCCTTCATGTACGGCGCTCCATCGATCTTTCCGTTCTTATCGATGTAGCTGACGATTTCGTTCATCTCTTCCGGCGTGTAGCCCAGCTTCATCAGCGCTTGCGGCACCGTGTTATTCACGATCTTGATCACGCCGCCGCCCACCAGTTTCTTCGTCTTTACCAGCGCCAGGTCTGGCTCGATTCCCGTCGTGTCGCAATCCATCATGAATCCGATCGTCCCCGTTGGCGCCAGCACCGTTACCTGCGAGTTCTTGTAGCCATGCTGCTCGCCCAGTTCCAGCGCCGCATCCCACGCACCCTGTGCTCCCATATACAATTCCGTCTGCACGTGGTCCGGCTTGATCCCGCGCATCGCTTCCCGGTGCATCCGGATTACGTCCAGCATCGCTTCCTGGTTCACTTCATACCCCGGGAACGGTCCCATTCTTTGCGCCACGCGTGCCGACTGCGCGTATGCTTCCCCGCACATCAGCGCCGTCACCGCCGCCGCCACGTCCCGTCCTCCATCCGAATCGTACGGCAGCGCCATGGACATCAGCAGCGCTCCCAAATTCGCGTACCCCAGCCCCAGCGGCCGGAAATTATGCGAATTCTCAGCGATTCTCGGCGTCGGGTAGCTGGCGTTGTCCACCAGAATTTCTTGCGCCGTAATTGTCACGTCCACCGCGTGCCGGAAAGCTTCCACATCAAATTGCCCGTTGCTCTCCAGGTATTTCATCAGGTTCAACGAAGCCAGGTTGCACGCCGTGTCATCCAGGAACATGTACTCACTGCAGGGATTGCTGGCATTGATCCGCGCCGTGTTCTTGCAGGTGTGCCAGCGGTTCACCGTCGTGTCGTACTGCATCCCCGGATCGCCGCAATGCCACGTGGAATCCGCAATCTTCTGCAGCAGATCCTTGGCGCGGTACTTCTCGTTCGGCTGCCCATCATTAACATTCTTCGTCCACCAGTCACGGTCCTCTTCCACCGCGCGCATGAATTCATCCGTTACGCGCACCGAGTGATTCGCGTTCTGGAAGAAAATCGAGCTGTACGCTTCGCCGTCAATCGCGCTGTCGTAACCCTGCTCGATCAATACGTGCGCCTTCTTCTCTTCCTTCACCTTGCACTCGATGAATTCCATGATGTCCGGGTGGTCCACGTTCAGGATCACCATCTTCGCCGCTCGCCGCGTCTTCCCGCCGCTCTTGATTACGCCCGCGAACGCGTCAAAGCCCTTCATGAAGCTGACCGGCCCCGACGCAATACCGCCGCCAGACAGCGTTTCCTTGCTTCCGCGCAACGCCGAAAAATTCGTGCCTGTGCCAGAGCCCCACTTGAACAGCATCCCTTCCGTCCGTGTCAGCCCCATGATCGATTCCATGTTGTCCTGCACGGAGTTGATGAAGCACGCCGAGCATTGCGGTTTCGCTTGTACGCCCACGTTGAACCATACCGGCGAATTGAAGCTCATCTTCTGTTCGACCAATAGATGCGTCAGCTCATCCCGGAACGCATCCCGCGACGCCGTGTCCGTAAAATATCCGCCCTCTTCGCCCCAGCGGACCACGGTACTCACCACGCGGCTGATCAGGTGCCGCACCGACGTTTCCCGGTCCGGTGTTCCCACCTTTCCGTGGAAGTATTTGCTGGCAACGATGTTTGTCGCCGTCTGCGACCAGTTCTTCGGCACTTCCACGTCTTCCTGCTTGAAGATCGTCACGCCCTTTTCGTTGCCGATCAGCGCCGTGCGCTTTTCCCATTCCACTTCGTCGAAAGGAGATGTCCTTCCGTCCGTGAAGTAGCGCTCAAACCTCAAGCCGCCCTTTATTCCCCCACGCTTCATCGTGCTCGCCGTCTCCACCGCTTTGCCATTCAATGCCGGTTTCACCGTTGCCATCCGATTTCCTCCCCGCTGCAGGTCCCCATTTCTTAGCGGGGAACCTTTCTATTTTACTCCCCCTGTTCGACAAGGGGTCACACGCCACTTTCGTGGTCACGCCGATTCATGCCAGGTTTTGTGGAAAGCCGCGGCCTGGGAAAAACATAAAAAAGCGAATGCGCTGCCCGGTGCCTGTGTTTTCCACATGGCCGAACAGCTCACTCCGCGCCTTACCGAACTGCGCGGAGCATTCACTTCGCGCTCGTTTTTTTACGGTGATCCCGGGCTGGTGCGTGGGTTAGATGCCGGACCAAGGCATGATCCCCGACTCTGGTCCGTCTGGCGCTTCCACGTCCCCCGAATCTGGATTTGCAGTATTTACCCGCGCGCCTTGGCTGTCAAGTGAAAATCGCAAAATCTAGTTAACTTTCTCTCTACCCGCCCATATCTTGTGGTGAGGTTCCCTGCGCGCCCTTCTCATTTTCTTCTTCTGCCAACACTTTCTTTTCTCTAAACTCTTTCCACACAACTCTCTATGCGATTTTTTCTATTTCTTCTCGCTGCGCTCTCTTTCGTTTCGCTTCCGCTCCGTTCCTTCGCGCAATCTTCCGCCGTTGCCAGTTCCACTCCTGCGTTCGCCGAAAAAATCTCTCTTCCTGGTGTTCCCAACGCCGCAAAAGTCTCCGATCAGCTCTTTCGCGGTGCGCAACCTGATCTTTCTTCCTTGCCGCGGCTCAAATCTCTCGGCGTAAACACCATCGTCAATCTCCGCCTCAACTCCACGCACGGCAGCGATAACGAACGCCAGCGCGCGGAATCCCTCGGTTTGCGTTTTGTGCACATTCCCGTCGGCGGTTTCTCCGTTCCTTCGTCCGCGCAACTCGCGCAGTTTCTCCAACTCTTCCGTGAAACTCCTCCGCCAAGAATTTTTATCCATTGCCTCTTTGGAGACGACCGCACCGGCCTCTTCGTCGCTTCCTACCGCATCGCCATCGAGCACTGGTCCGCCGATCGCGCCGTTGCCGAAATGTACGCCTTCGGCTTTCGCTACCACTGGCATCCCAACATGGAGTCGTTCGTCCGCGAACTTCCCGCTCGCCTGCATTCCGATCCCGCTCTCAAAGCCGCTCTCGCCCAACCTTAGCGCAGCTTGCTCTGGCCTTCGCGCCAACCCGCTCCCGCCTTACCCCATTTCACCTAGTACTTTCGTACCCTTCTCCTCGTGACTCCTGCTTCATACCATTCTCTGTACCCTTCCTCTACCATTTCTCTGGTGGTCGTGGATCAGAGTTTCCGCAGCATGGAGAGGACTATCTTGCAAGTCGGCCGTTATCAGGTTTTGGAGTCCATTGGCACCGGCGCTCACAGCCGTGTAGTTCGCGGCTACGATCCCCTGATCGATCGCCCGGTGGCCATCAAACTCTTGTCCCCCGAACTCGCCCGCGGCGATGCCCGCTCGCGTTTCCTCCGTGAAGCTCGTGTAGTCGGCAAGCTCTCTCATCCCTTCATCATCACGCTGCACGACATGGGCATCGAGGAATCCACTTCCACTCCTTACTTGGTGATGGAACTCGTCGAAGGCCAGCCGCTGGATAAGCTCCTTGCCAAGGGCAGCGTTCCCTTTACCACCGCCTGCGCATGGACGGCGGAAGTTGCCGTTGCGCTCCACGTTGCTCATCGCCGCGGCGTCATTCATGGCGACGTCAAGCCCGCCAACATTCTGATCAACGAGGAGTCCCACACCAAACTGACCGACTTCGGCATGGCGCGTCTCGCCAGCCACGAAAAAGCGGATACTTCGCTCCTCGGCACTCCCGCTTACTGGTGCCCGGAACAAATCATTGGCCGCGCTCAAGATGCCCGCTCGGACATCTTTTCGCTGGGCGCGGTCCTTTACGAAATGCTCACCGGGATTTCGCCCTTTTCCGGTGAATCGCTGCAAGCCGTCTGCAACCACGTGCTTTCGTCTTCCCCGCAGCCGCCTTCGCGCAGCAACCCATCCATTCCCGCGGAACTGGACCAAATCGTTGGAAAGTGCCTGGCCAAGGATCCCAACCACCGCATGGCTTCTTCCCAGGAGCTGGCGGAGATGCTCTATCCCCTGGCGCGCCGCAAAGCTCAGCCACAAGCCATCACGCCGCAACCCACATTGCGCAATCGCGCCGCCCGTTTCCTCCGCTCCGCCTAATCTCTAATTCTCCTTCGACCCGTTTCTCGCACACTTCCGTTGTAGGGGCGCAGGACTCCTGCGCCCCTTGTCCGCACCACCGTTTGATCTTGCCCATGCGTCGCATCTCTATTCCCATGGAGTGGCCGGTCTTCAGCTCCGACATTTGGGATTGCCATGGTCCGGGCTGTGTAGACCCTGGGCTTCAGCCCAGGCGACCAACAGCCTTGATTCATTGCCCCCTTCTCGGTGCGGCGTTGTGGTACCATCCGGTTAATTGAGAGTTAAGGGATAAGGCAGAATTCATCTTCCCTAATATGCGTAAGCCGAAGAAAAGCCATCCAACCCCTGCACTACCTGCAAACCAGCCTCCTACTTCTCGCTACATCCTCGGCAACCTTTTCAACCTACTTCGTCGATTCGGCGGCACGATAGTCATCTGGTCCTGCATCGCCTACCTCGGCCACGAAGCCAGGGAGGTGCTGATCGCCTACGCTGGCAAGTCGTCCTTTGCAGACCTTACACTCAGATTATTAGCTCAGGTAAGTATCGTTTGGAAACTAAGCCTGACTCTTACGGGGTTTTCGATTACTCTATATCTTAGGGAACGAAATCAGCATCGAAAGACTAGAGAGCGCCTCACGGCTAGGATTACGCAGTTGGAGCTGAGAATCGATCCAAATAGAACTTCCAGCTTGCTTACGCCGGAGGGATTGACCAGAGAGGAGGACCAATAATGGGAATTCACGAAATCGCTGCGTTTCTCGAATCCGTAGTGTGCATTGCACTTCTCGGACTCTTGTTACTCAAATACTGGTCCGACGCGCGCCTCGATGCGTTTAGGCAGGAGATGTTTACCGTTAGAGACGAACTCTTCGACTACGCCGCCTCCGGCAAAATCGCATTCGACAGCTCCGCTTACAGGCTTCTGCGTCAAATGATGAACGGCTACATCAGGTATGGGCACCAACTTACTTTTTTCCGAATTAACCTGACGATGATCAGGATAAAACTGGTGGGCGAAGTTCCAGTTCAAGATTGGTCTGTAAAGTGGGACAAGGCGCTCAAAAATATAGGCGACGACGAAGTGCGGAACGAACTAGCCACCTTCCATGAACGCGCTATGGAGTGTGCTGCAAAGCGCGTCGTATTTGGGTCGCCCCTACTAATAATCCTTAGTGGGTTTGGGATCGCCGTTCTACTCCTTCGCGAAGGCTGGAGAAATCTGGCACGAATCTTTGCTGCGGCTCCGACTTTCACATTCTCGCGCGTCTTTGACCCGCGCATCATCGAGAGCGAAGCTGCGGCGACTGCAGTTGCCTAGCAAGAAACCCCTTACTTGCTGGCGAGCCATTGCTGCTCCCAGTTTTCAGCTGCAATTCAAGAATGAAGATCGCTGTGGGTAGGATTCAGTGAGGAATCTGAGTTGTCAAGTGCTTGAACCTATCTCCAATTTCCCGAATCTCTTCTATACGTAGATGGAACGCCATAGGATGGTCAATCGCCTCCTGCGAAAATTGCTGCCTCTCGGCAAAATAGCGCTCGTGTTCTGCTATGAGACGATCTAACTCTGGGTCATCAATGTGCAGGTCAGCTAATTCTTTTTGAAGTTTTGCAACTTTTAGATAAAAGAGCGAATGAAAATAAAGGCCATCGTTCTCCCTATACCACTCGCCGTACCTCATACTATCAGCTGAAGGGTCAGGCTGTGATTTTAACCGGCGGGTGGCCCGGACTCTCAACTGTTTTTCTTGTAGCTCTCGCCGTAAGCCGAACCTCCCCATATTCTCGTTTCCTCAATCCGATCAAGGACGGAGGGTGCCCCAGGTTCGGTTTGCGAACCTGGGTCTTGGGGTTCTTTCTTCTGCGAGCCTCAGCATCCTCTGCGCCTCTGCGTTATCTTTAGGTCTCTGTCTCCCGATCGCCGTGGGGCCGCATTTGTGCCCTAGCTGAGGCGGAGCGTTGTTTCTACGAGTCAGGGTATTTAGAAAATGTCCCGTCTGCCCCGGACTCCCGCCCGCCAAGGATTCCAGTGATTGCGTTCCTTGCAGGAACGGAACCTACGGGGCACTGCGCTAGTACTTGGCTATTAATATTACATAATATAAACGGTGACTGCACCATTTCGTGATAATATGAGCGCGCTTTTTGCCACGTTGAGGAGGACGATATGGAATCCAGCCAAGACATAACCAACAATCGGCCCCTGAATGTCGAACAGAAAAACGCCTACGTCGCACGGATGAAAGTGGCCTGGGCGAAACTGCCTGACGACAAGAAGAGCGCATTAAGGCCTATGCTGGACCAAGCCCACCAACAGTACTGGGAGTTTGTCAGCAAGAAGAAGCCGCCGGAGCACAAATTTCACAACATTTTGCGAATGAAGAGCTACTTGACAGACGATTGGGACGGACAGCTACGAACACATGAACAGCAGGTTGAGGCGGCGGTTGAGATCAACCTCGGGCCGGAAGGTGAGATTCTCGGTACCGGGAAATACGAGCAACTCGATCTTTGCTGGGAACTGGTTGCGGGAACGGTATGGCTCGAGAATCTGCTATACAAACATCCGTTTCCCCGGGGCACGCCGCCGATAATCCCCCTGCAAGTGCTCCAAAACGAAAAGTTGAGAATCGCCTTAGCGGGTGATTTCGGGACAGGGAATTTCGGCGCTAACGATTCCCCAAGCACACGAATTTCGAAAATAATTCGCAGCTTGGACCCTCAAATCACCATCCATCTAGGGGACGTGTACTATGCCGGAACGGGTCCCGAAGAGACCAGCAAGCTTCTGAAGTACTGGCCTGCCGGATCGAGGTATTCCTTCACCTTAAACTCCAACCACGAGATGTATTCGGGGGGAGGACCTTATTTCAACGAGGCGGTGGGCGGCCCGTTGTTCAACATGTCACAATCGCCATGGAGTTTCTTCGCGTTTGAGTACGGAAATTGGATTGTAGTCGGACTCGATTCCGCGTATTACTCCGGGGTTATGGACCTGTATATGAACGGCTCGCTAGGAAACGATGCGCAATTGTCATTTTTGAAAACGCTGGCACAAAAGGGAAAAAAGGTAATTGTGCTGACGCACCACAACGGGTTTGAGTTGGACGGCACGAAACCTAACCGGCTGTACAACGAAGTGATGAGTGCCTTCCACGGCGTAAAGCCACCGGCTTATTGGTACTGGGGACACAAGCACGCCGGGGCGGTTTACAAGCCGCTTAACGGGACGTACTTCCGTTGCACGGGTCACGCGGCGCTGCCGTGGGGTTTTTCTTCGGAACTCGTTGGCAGTAGTCAGGTGGAGTGGTTTGAGAAGAAGAACGCGGGCGACCCTGATGAAAAGCTGCGAGTGTTTAATGGATTCACGACGCTGGAACTCGATGCAGACAATTTGACTGAGACTTTTTACGATGAACTGGGTCGAGTTGCATGGACAGCGAAGAGGGGCGACACTCGTGGGTGATGCCGCGTGCCCTATCCTCGTTTTGTGTGGCGCGATGTATGCGCCCCGAATGGGGTTGCAGGAGTGGGCCTTGGGTTTTCTTCCTCTGCGAGCCTCTGCATTCTCGGCGTCTCAGCGTTATCTTGAAGTTTCCGTTTCCTGATCGCTGGTATCTGATCGCTGATAACCCTCCGATTCCTCACCAGTACCAGTTTCGAATGTAGTACCCACTAAATATTAGTTAACATATGGTAAATACTGTGGTATGCTCCATCCGTTATGCTGAGGGGATGCCGTTCTTGTGCCATTTCGGAACGCCCTGCACCCTCACCCAACCCCAAAAACCCCCTAAGTCCTTTGTTTCCCCTTGATACAAGCCATTCTCCCGTAACCCCTTTGTTTCCCCTTGATACGAGAAATAGGGGGGTACACCCCTCCTCCAATACGTCCATGCGTTCCATTTCGGGACTCTCCCCGGCACGTTTGTTTCCCCAGGCTGATCTCCACCATGTCGCCGTCCCTCTTTCCTCTTCTTTGGCTGTGGACTGTAAGCTGTCGGTTGTACGCTGCTTTTCTCCCCTAAGTCTAATCATTCCCGTACATCCGCGACTTTCTCCCGTAAACCCAATCATTCCCGTACATACGCAAAAACAGGGGGGTGGGGGTCATTTTTCCACACACCGCCAAATGCCAGCCTCGATAACTCATGAATTATATTACTGTATGCTACATGCAACTCAGATGCAAAATGTCGGCGCGCCGACATATCCGGCTGCTCTGCGCGCGAGTGTCCTTGGGAACGCCTATCTCCCGATTGGCGGGCTTGCACTGCGCCACGCACGCAACGGCCACCCAGGATGCCATTCGGGAGAATGGCGATCCCAGCGGAATGTGCGACCCCATGAACAACCGGAAGAGGGATCCCTCACTTCGTTCCCTCCTGCGGCGGGCAGGCGGGATGACGGATTTAAGAGTGAGAAAGGCGACAATTGGAATCGCCTCTATTGAACCGTTTTAATGATTGACGGGCGGGGCGCGGCGGAATATATTCTTAGGCGAAGAACACCGCGCGAAGCTCCTGCTTCCGCGATACCGAGGAGGATGCCATGACTGCATCCGCGACATTGACAACCATGAAAGTTCCGTTTTACGGCCACGGCCGGCAATATCACAACATTAAGAAGGAGATTGACGACGCTTTCCACGCGGTGATGGAAAGCGAAGCCTATGTGATGGGCCCCTCGCTGGCCCGCTTCGAGAAGGAGCTGGCACAGTACTTCGCAATGAAGCATGCCGTCGGCTTGAATTCCGGGACCGACGCCCTGTGGCTGGCCTTTATGGCGCTGGGCATACAGCCGGGCGACGAAGTGATCACCACCGCCAACACCTTTTTTGCCACCGCCGAAGCCATATGGATCGCGGGAGGCAAAGCCGTTTTCGTGGATTCCGACCCGGTGACGAATAACATTGACCCGGCAAAGATCGAAGCCGCCATCACGCCGCGGACCGTGGGCATCGTCCCGGTACATCTCTACGGGCATTGCGCGGACATGAAGGCCATCAGCGCGATCGCCAAGAAGCACAAGCTGTGGGTGGTGGAAGACAACGCGCAATCCATTGACGCGCACGGCGACGGGTTCAAGCAGGGCGAGTTGAGCGACGCGGTCTGCACCAGCTTCATCATCCAGAAGAACCTGGGCACGTATGGAGACGGCGGGGCGCTGGTCACCAATCGCGCGGACATCGAACAGACGGCGCGGCGCCTGCGCAATCACGGCTCCGTGAAGCGCTCGGTGCACTCATACGGTTTCAACAGCCGGCTGGACGATCTCCACGCCGCGTTCCTGAGCGTGAAGCTGAAGCACATCACCGCGTGGACGGATCAGCGGCGCGCGTGGGCGAAGCGCTACACGGACGGATTGAAGGGCACCAGCTTCAAACTGCCCAAGGAAATTGCGGGCTACCGCCATGTGTACCATCTGTATGTAATTGAACACGCCAAGCGCGACCAGTTGTCGCAATTCCTGGTGGACCACTGCATTGACGCCAAGCAGCACTATCCCATCGCCATTCACCAGCAGGAAGGCTATCCGTGGGGCAAGCTGGCTGACCTTCACCCCAGCGTTCCCAACGCGGAGCGCAATGCCGCGCAATGCGTTTCCTTGCCGATGTTCCCGGAACTGACCGCCAAAGAAGTGGACTACACCATCGAAGTACTGAAGGAGTGGGACAGCAAGTTTGGCCGGTAAGAAAGTTCGAGGAGCGGACGCCGTGAGCGCGAATAAAACTTATAAGGTTATGGTGGTCGGAGTAGGGAAGCGCGGCAAGCATCACGCGCTGGCCTTTAAGAATAACCCGCGCTTTGAGCTGGCTGGACTGGCCGATGCCAGCCCGGAACAACTGGCAAAAGCCGCGGCGGAACTCGGCGTACAAAAAACTTCAATTCATCCGCTTGACTTGGCGAAAGAACTCCAGCCGGATGTTTTCTGTTTCTGCACCCCTCCAGGCATCCGGCTGGAGCTGATTAAAGTGGGCATCGCTTCGGGCGCGAAACTGATTGCTTACGAAAAACCCATGGCGCTTTCCATGAACGAAGCCATCGAGATTCGCAAGGCAGTGAACGCCGCGGGAGTGAAGACCGTCGTATCGCACCAGCACCGCTACGGCCAGCACTATCAGAAAGTGAAAGAGATTGTGGAGAGCGGCACTTTGGGGCGCATCCACACGATTCATGCGCACGCCAGCGGGTGGTTCCTGCACATGTTCACGCACATGGTTGAGTACATGCGTTGGTACAACGGCTACGCGCGCGCCGAATGGGTGATGGCGCAGGCGGCGGGGCGCGGCAAACTTTCGGACAATCATCCTTCGCCCGACTACATCGGTGGATTCGTGCAATTCGCGAATGGCGTTCGGGGCATCGTTGAATGTGGCGCGGGTGCTCCGGACGTTCCTGAAGTGGATTATTGGTGGCGCAAGAACAAGATCGGCGTGTATGGCACGGAAGGCTTCGCCGAAGTGCTGACCGGCGGAGGCTGGCGAGCCATGACTGGCGCGCAGCAAGGCGTAATTTCCGGCCCTGGCTGCATGAACTACGACATCGAAATGCCGCTGTACATTGCGGACATGGTGCGCTGGCTGGACGACGACAAACAGGTGCATCCGTGCAATGGAGAGAGCGCCTACGAGGGCTTCGAGATCAGCATGGGCATGCTGCGCTCCGTGGTGCAGCGCGGACAAATTAAATTACCGTTGGGAGCTGGCGAACCGGAGATCGAGGCGCTGGGAAGAGTTCTGCCGGATATGCCGGTGCTGGTTTCCAGCGACGTCAATCGCAAGGAATACAAAGTCTGATTCGCGATTGAAACTATTTTAGCGGCTCAGCTTCAGGACCCACGCCGGCTGCGTGCGAAGCGCTTCTGGCAATTCCGGAAGGTCCACGATCACGGAGTCGCCCTGTTTGCGGTAATTCAACGCCGCCGAAGATCCCAGCAGCGTCACGGACTTCAACCCGGCGGCATCGACATCCTTCAAAACAATTTGCTTTTCCGGCCAACGCGGCAGGATCGCGTAGACATCATTTCCCTTTGCAGTGAAGAAAGCTTCAATCGCCGCTTCGCCTGCTTCGGGTTTTGCGGTGAGTTTTGTCAGGTCATAACTGCTGTTGAATTCCTGGTTGTACTCGAACTTTGGCTGCTCGCCCGCACTCCATTGCCGTGAATGCTTATAAGGCTTTGTGCCGTAGATCGCATCACCGTTCACTTGCAGCCAGGAACCTACTTCCAGAAGGCGCTCCTCCATCACCAAGGGAATCGTGCCGTCAGCAGCGGGCCCGATGTCCAGCAGCAAGTTGCCGCCACGACTGACGATATCGGTAAGAAGGATGACGAATTCCCGGCCAGTGTGATAATGCTCCAAACGTTCGGCGCGGTTGTAGCCATAAGAGAATCCCATGCCGCGAGACTCTTCCCACGGGTGATCGCTATCACTCATGCCGGAAGTGTATTCGGTGGTCCAATAACCGCCGTGCTTGTGGCGCGTTTCCTTGCCCCAGCGATCATTGATCACGACGTCATCCTTGATGGGTGAATCGTTGAACAGCCAGGCGACAAGCTCCGGGGTGCGCCACTCGGCAGACGACATATCCCACTCACCATCGGAGAATACAATGGAGGGTTTGTAGCGGGTCACCAAGTCTTTGAACTGCGGGAACATATGTTCGGAAACATAGCGCGGTTTATCGGAAGCGTAGAGCGGGTTGAACCACTCATAGAGCGAGTAATAGAGCCCCATCTTGAGTCCCTTGGTGCGCACCGCGGTGCTGAGATCGCCAATCAGGTCACGCTTCGGACCAATTTCCATGGCGTTCCAAGGACGTCCCCAAGTGCGGGAGGCTTCGCGGCTTGGCCAGAGGGCAAAACCGTCGTGATGTTTGGAGGTGAGAATGACGTAGCGGGCGCCGGAGCGCTGGAGGACGTCAGCCCAGTGGTCTGGATCGAATAACTCCGCGCGGAATTGGGGAGCAAAGTTCTGGTAGGGAAAGTCAGCGCCGTAAACTTTCCGGTGGAATTCCCAACTGCCGGTTTCGACGGGATCCTTGGAGTTTTTGCCTTCGGTGATGGCGTGCCAATACCACTCGGCGTAGGCAAGGTTTCCGGGAATAACGGGCGCATAAGCGGGTACGGAGTAAAGGCCCCAATGAATGATGATGCCGAATTTGGCGTCCGGGAACCATTGGGGAGTGGGGCGCTGGTCGAGCGATTCCCACGCCGGCTGGTATTTCTGCGCCGCTGCGAAAGTGGAGCACGCGAGCATGATGAAGGCGCAGAGAGAGACAGCTGCGGAGGTGATAAAGCCAATTCTGGAAGATCGAGTGTGCATGTCGAGCCGCCAATTCCGTCAAGTTTTAAAAGCCAGCGAAGAACAGAAGCAAGGAAAAACCCGGGAGAGCGTTGCCGGTGACGATGTTGATGGGTTGATGTTAGTTGGTATCAGCGATGAATTCCAGTGGACAAAAGAAGTGTTGCTGGCAAAGGCGGCTGCGACGACGCCGCGGGCCATGGACTTCTGTTATTCTATTGTGCGGTCCACTCCTCGGGCACCCTGCCACGGAAGTACCGCAAAACTGTTTACGAAAGGCTGTGCCAACCGTGAGCACCACTGCATCCACAAGCGCTGTGAAACGCGCTTTCAATTTCAATGCCGGCCCTGCGGCGCTGCCGCTACCGGTGTTGGAGCGTATCCGCGAAGAGTTGCTGGATTATCGGGGCACAGGCATGTCTGTGATGGAACTATCACACCGCTCCGCGGAATTCGAGGCCATCAATAACGCCGCGGAGCAGAACCTGCGGAAGTTGCTGGCGATTCCGGAAGAGTTCGCGGTGATTTTTGTGCAAGGCGGGGGAAGCATGCAGTTCACGATGGTGCCGATGAACCTGTGCCTGCCGGGCAAACCGGTGGATGTGCTGCACACAGGGACATGGACGGCGAAGGCCATCGGGGAATTGAAGAAGGGCGTGCTGCACAATATCGCGGCCACAACGGAAGCGGAGAAGTTCACGCGAGTGCCGCGGCGCGAGGAGATACGGCTTTCGCCGGAGGCTTCCTACACGTACATGTGCACGAACAACACGATTGAAGGGACGCAGTACACGGAACTGCCCACTTCCGCGGCGCCGCTGGTGGCAGACATGTCCAGCGACATCGCATCGCGGCCGATCGAAGTGGGAAGATTCGGGTTGATCTTTGCCGGGGCGCAGAAGAATCTGGGACCGAGCGGCGTGACCGTGGTGATTGTGCGCAAGGACCTAGCGGAACGAGCGGACAAGAATTTGCCTTCGCTGCTGCAATACCGCACGCACATCAAGGAAAAATCGCTGTACCACACGCCGCCAACGTTTGCGGTGTACATCCTGGGGCTGGTGACGGAATGGATCGCGGCAGAAGGCGGACTGGCCGGGATGCAGAAACGCAACGAAGGCAAGGCCAAGCTTTTGTACGACACGATTGACGGGAGCAACGGATTTTACCGCTGCCCCGTGGAAAAATCTTCGCGCTCGCTGATGAACGTGGTGTTTCGCGTGGCGGGCGGTGATGAGGCCATCGAAAAGCAGTTTGCCAAAGACGCAACCGCCGCCAATCTGATCGGCACGCCGGGGCATCGCTCCGTCGGCGGCATGCGCATCTCGCTGTACAATGCGGTGGGGCTCGACGCGGTCGAAGCCCTGACGGGATTCATGCGCGAATTCCAGCGCACCCGCGCGTGAGCCCGGCGCACAGTGCGTTACCTAGTGCGCGATAAAACTTCGCTGGCTAACTTATGGGAGGAACGATGAACCTCTACTCGAATGTTCTGTTTGTGCACATCGCTAGCGCGCTAGTTCTGTTTCTTGGCAACGGTCTGGAATGGACGGTGACCGCGTTGTTGAAGCATGCAAGCACCACGGATCAGGCGCGCGCGTGGCTGCGGGTGTACCGCGTGTCGCCTCCGGTGACGGGCGCGGGACTGGCGGTGCTGATCCTCTCGGGCGGCTGGCTCTCTGCGATGACCGGCGGAATGAATCAAGGCTGGATGATCGCCTCGGTAGCTGGAATCGTGCTGGCCCTGGCGATCGGGTTTGCGCTGATCTTGCCGCGTGTGCGGAAGATTCGCGGGGCGCTGCCGGAAGGGAATCAAGCGCTTTCAGCGGAGGCGTTGATGCTGTTGCAGAGTGGGGCGCTGCCGACGCTGATTCGCGTGCGGGCGTTGCTGGCGATAGGGATTGTGTACCTGATGACCGTGAAGCCGCCGCTGGGAATTTCGCTGATCGTGTTGGCGGTTGCGATCGTGGTGGGTATTTTGGTGTCGGTGATGGTGCGGCCGGGCGGAGCGGGGAAGAGCGCAGCGGCGTAGGATGAGCTTTCGCTTGGGCCAGGAAAAGCCTCGGGGCTGAAGGCCCGAGCTACAGTACGAACCCCAGGAAAAGCCTTAGGATAGACCCAAGAGAAAAGCCGCAGGGCGCGGCCGCGCGCCCTGCGCTACATGTTAACAGCGACTGGTTTAGTGATTTACGCCAAATCGAAGAGAAGAACTTCCGCGTCGTTCACTCCGGCCAAGTTGATAGACTTTTCTTCGGAAATGGCTGCTCCGTCTCCCGTTTCCAAAGGCTGGCCGTTCAGGGTTACGCTGCCGCGAGCCACCTGCACGTAGGCGTGGCGTTCGGGCTTCAGCACATGCTGGACCGATTCGCCTTGCGCTAGCACAGTTGCGTAGAGTTCGTTCTCCTGGCGAATCTGCACCGAGCCTTCGCGGCCATCAGGGGAAACCAGCAGGCGCAGCTTTCCGCGCTTTTCGGCTTCCGCAAAGTGCTTCTGTCCGTACGCGGGCTTGTGGCCCTTGCGGTCTGGAAGCATCCAGATCTGGTAGAGATGCACCGCCTCTTTGTCGGAGGCGTTGAACTCGCTGTGCGTCACGCCAGTTCCCGCGCTCATGTACTGCACATCACCGGGGCGAATGACCGAGCCGTTGCCCATGCTATCGCGGTGCTCGAGCGCCCCCTCCAAGACGTAGGTAACGATTTCCATGTCGCGGTGCGGGTGGGTGGGAAAGCCAGCGCCGGCGGCGATGTGGTCGTCGTTCATGACGCGGAGCGTGCGGAAATGGATGTGCTGGGGGTCGTAGTAGTCGGCAAAAGAAAAGGTGAAGCGAGAATCGAGCCAACCGTGGTCGGCATGGCCGCGGTCGTCGCTTTTGCGAATGAGGATCATGGTGGCCTCCTTTGTTGAGACGGTGTGATAATACACGTTATAACGACTATTGTCAAGAGGACAGATGGCGCAACTCATTAATTGCCCTTATTCCCTTGCGCTTCAGTCCGTTAGCGCCATGGGCGTGCTCCATTTCCACAGGCGCGCGCTTTGGTGTAGAGTGATATTCCTGCACGGCCATCGGCCGCCAGGGTTGAGGTGTACGTTCATGGATTCCGCACTACCGGCAACGCAAACGAAGGCTGAGGACGCCTCCTCCTCAACACGCCGCGACACTTTATCCATCACCGATAATCGCACCGGTAAAGCGTACGAGGTGCCGATTACGCACGGGACGATCCGCGCCAATGATCTGCGTCAGATCAGAGTGGATCCAGCGGATTTCGGGATGATCAGCTACGATCCCGCGTTCAACAACACCGCTTCGTGCATCAGCCGGATCACGTATATCGATGGGGATGCAGGGATTCTGCGTTATCGCGGGTATCCCATCGAAGAGCTGGCGGAAAAATCGACGTACCTGGAGACGGCGTACCTGCTGCTGCATGGGGAACTGCCGACCAGCGCGCAATTGCAGGATTGGCACTACCACATTACGCACCACACGTTTATTCACGAAAGCATCAAGAAGTTCCTGGACGGATTTCATTACGACGCACACCCGATGGGCATGCTGGTGTCTTCGATTGCGGCGCTTTCGACGTTTTATCACGACGCGAAGGATGTGTTTAACGCGGAATCGCGGAAGAAGCAGACGTACCGTCTGGTGGGCAAGATGCCAACGATCGCGGCATTTTCCTACAGGCACACGCTAGGGATGCCGTTTGTGTACCCGGACAACGAGCTGAGCTATCCGGGGAATTTCCTGAACATGCTGTTTCGCACGAGCGAAACGCGTTACCGCCCGAATCCGACGCTGGAACACGCGCTGGACATTTTGTTTATTTTACATGCCGACCACGAGCAGAACTGTTCGACGAATACGATACGCGGGGTAGGCAGTTCGCATGTGGATCCCTATTGTGCGGCAGCGGCGGCGATTGCGGCGCTTTACGGGCCGTTGCATGGCGGGGCCAATGAAGAAGTGCTGCGCATGCTGAGCGAAATTGGCTCGATCCAGAAGGTGCCGGAGTTCATCAAGCGGGTGAAGTCTGGCGAAATGAAGCTGATGGGTTTCGGGCACCGCGTATATAAGAACTACGACCCGCGCGCGCGGATCATCAAGAAGGTGGCGTACGAGGTATTCGACCTGATGGGCAAGAATCCGCTGCTGGAAATTGCGCTGGAATGCGAGCGGATTGCGCTGGAAGACGATTACTTCGTCAAGCGAAAGCTATATCCCAACGTGGACTTCTACACCGGGCTGATTTACCAGTCGATGGGATTCCCGATGACCATGTTCCCGGTGCTCTTCGCCATTCCGCGGATGTCTGGCTGGCTGGCGCAATGGGAAGAGATGCTGCTGGACCCCGAGCAGAAAATCGCGCGTCCCCGGCAAATCTATCTTGGCCGAACCCCGCGACCGTACGTGGCGATTGATCAGCGATCGTAATACGGCGGGGCAAGCTCGAAAGATTCTCCCAAGCAGCCGACGCATTGTGCCATTGACGAGAATTTGTGTCCCCGCGATGATGTACTCTCGAAACCTATAATTATCCATTGTATATCTAAGTATTTGGACCATGCGGCGTATCGTTTTTGCCTACGCAGTTGACCTTGTCGCTCGACTTTCCATTCCCGCGCTGTATATTGGAAGATGCGAGGTTTTATGGGCCAATCCCCGAACGTTCAAAGTCACTCAGGGCCACGCCGGAGGAGCCAGCGCGTATTGATGCAAGTGGGAGTGCGCATCCGCGGGAAGGACGCGCAGGGCACTGCATTCGAGGAAGAAACCGCGACACTGGCTATTAATGCGCATGGAGGGTTGATCCTGCTGCAGGCGCGAATTACGAGTGGAAGCGTGGTGCTGATGCAGCACAAGGGCACTCAACAGGAGCAGGAATGCCAGGTAGTGTTCCTGGGCCCGGTGCGTTCGGGAAAAGCGGAAATCGGACTGGAGTTTTCTTCGGCCTGCCCGACGTTCTGGCGCGTTGCGTTTCCTCCGGAAGACTGGTCTCCCAAGCACCCTGAAGCGCGGTCGGTGATTTCCACGGGTTCCCCGAAGAAGTAGTTGTTTCCGCTAAATTCATGAAGGTCTCATTCACCGCACTGGGGGACTTTCAAGACAAAACCAGTCAGCACAAACTAGAAATAGCCGAGGTGAGTGGTTCGCGGGAGGCAGTACTTTGCTAAAGCGAGCCCATTTTAATTTGCAGGAATACAAGCCGGTGGCTCGATTGCAACACATTTGCGCGTACAGTAGAATTTTCACGTTGCGTTTGGCGCCGCACGCGCTAGCCCCACCCTTGGACTTCCCGAGAGGTCAGGATTGACCGAGCATTTATGGCCAGACCGTATGTCAGCGTCCTAGTCGACACCTACAATCACGAGCGGTTTATTGAGCAGGCCATGGCGAGTGTTCTGGAGCAGGATTTTCCTGCATCGGACCGCGAGATTATTGTGGTGGACGACGGATCAACCGACAAGACGCCTGAAATTCTTGGCAAATTCAAACCCAATATTCGCGTCGTTCGGAAGACAAATGGCGGGCAGGCGTCTGCCTTCAATGCGGGGATTCCGTTGTGCCAGGGAGAAATCGTTGCTTTTTTAGATGGCGACGACTGGTGGGCGAGCGGAAAGCTGAAGCAGGTAGTCGCGGCGTTTTCGCAAAATCCGGGTGTGGGCGTGGTGGGTCACAGCATTACGGAAGTGCTGGCCGATGGCGCGCGACGTAGTGAACTGGTCCGCGAATCTCCGCGCTTTCGAATTGATTCGGTTGCCGGAGCGCGCCTTTTCCGTTTGCGCAAGAGTTTTCTGGGCACCAGCCGCATGGCTTATCGCACAAAGATTCTGCGGCGTATCGGAACTGTGCCCGAATCGCTGACCATTCAGGCGGACGAATTCCTTTTCACATTGGGCGCCCTGTTTTCGGAAGTGCTGCTACTGCGCGAGCCGCTGACGTTCTACAGACTTCACGGACAGAACTTATTTCAGGTGAGCGATGGTAGCGTGACCGCGCTTCGCCGCAAACACGACGTTTTGCTGGCGCTGAGCGATTCGCTTCGCCGCCGCTTTGCAGAAGAGCGCGTTGCCAAAGAGGTGAGTATTGCCGTCATCGAAGCCGTCGAGAACGAAACCGACGCGCTGCAACTGTGCCTGGGCGGCGGGACACCATTCGATACCATTCGCACGGAACTGCGTACTTATCGGATTGACCACGAGGACTTTTCGTTGCTGGGGTGGGTTCTTAAATCTTTGAGCCTCTTGCCCGCGCTTTTTGTTTCGCCGAAACGGTTTGCGGGGTGGAAACAAAAACTGGCATCCAATTCTTTTTACAGAAGGTTCCGGCAGAGAGTGCAACCTCAACCACACCATCCCCATATCGACAGGACTGGCGACTGGGGACAGCGATGAGAATTCTTATCGCCATTGGGGTGGTGCGCAACAGGGAGGCGGGCGCGGCTGGTGTTGTTCTTAATCACGCCGAGCAACTTCAGAGGCTCGGGCACGAAGTGGAGACCTGGTTTTTTGACGACCTTCTCCCCACTCCACGATGGCCAGCGCGATTTCAAGAATTGGAATTTGCTATTAAGGTTTCACGACGCATCCGTCAAGAACCCTCGCGGTTCGACGTAGTTAATATTCACGCCCCATGGGGTTGTGTATATGGTTTCTCGCGAAAACTCCTCCCGTCGGCGGCGCTGCCACCTTATGTGTTCACGCTGCAGGGTAGCGAGGAGCGCTACGCTGTGGCTATGCGTTGCGAAGAAGAGAAAGGCCGCGCAAGCCACTTCGCCTGGAAGAATCGTGTGTGGCATCGCCTGTTTCGCCAGAGGATGTATGACGTTGCGCTCTCGACCGCTGATTATGGAAACGTCGCCAATCGCGAAGGGTGGATCCTCTCTGAGCTGAAATACCATCATCCGCCGGGGCGCATTTGGTATATCCCCAACGGCACAAATCCGGAGTTTATTCAGCCGCGCACATTCGTGGAGTCGGAGGCGATGCATCTTCTTTACGTGGGCACATGGCTCGATCGCAAAGGCGTGTTTTACCTGGCGGAGTCGTTCGCCCAACTGGCCTCCCGCCGACCGCAAGTTTCGTTGACGGTGGCGGGGTGTGGAGTGCCGGAAGAGGAGATCAGAGCATATTTTTCAGCGGAAATTCGTGAGCGCGTGAAGGTGTTGCGGTTTGTGAATCGCGAGGGGATGCCGGCCCTTTACGCCACGCACGACATCTTTGTTTTTCCCTCGCTGGTGGAAGGGATGCCTCTGACGTTGCTGGAAGCCATGGCCAGCGCGATGCCGGTGGTCACAACGAATACCTGCGGCATGGCGGACATCGTTGAAAATGGTATGAACGGCATTCTTGTTCCAGCGGCCGATTCCGCGAAAATTGTGGCTGCCGTGGAAGATTTGTGCGACTCGATCGAACTGCGCAAGAAGCTGGGCTCAGCCGCTCAGGAAACCGCACGGCGGCTGACTTGGGCTGTTGTTACGCAACATCTTGAGCGAGTGTTACGCTCCGCGGTTTTGGCTAAGGAACGATCCACGCGGAAGTAAGACACACGCTGCAAAGAGGCCTGTTTGCCTTATCGCCGGGCCTGTAAGATATTCGTGAGGCGAGTTCCCCCGGGATAATCCCCGTGCATTATGAGTTCACGAATACAATTTGCGCAGGTTCCGCGGCCTCGCAAGCCGGCCACGCCTCGTTTTTTGCAGCATCCTTTCTTTGCGTGGGCGGGCTTGCGGCCGCCGATGGCGCAGCACACTTTGGCGGAACACGAAGCTCTGATGCGTTACGCGCGCGATGCGCAGAGCGTGGTGGAAATCGGGGTAGCGGAGGGCGCCTCCGCCGCCGGACTGCGCGAAGCAATGAGCCCGAACGGCACGTTGCATCTGGTTGATCCGTACCATCTTTCGCGCGTCCCTGCCCTTAATTTTCTGAAGCGTGCCGCGCATCGCGCCGTGAAATCAGCCGGTGAGGCGCGCACGGTTTGGGTCGAGGCTTTCAGCCAGGATGCGGTTCGTGGATGGAAGCAGGGCATTGATTTTCTTTTGATCGATGGCGATCACCGCGAAGAGGCCGTCGAGCGCGATTGGCTGGAGTGGTCGCCGTTTGTCACGGCTGACGGGATCGTGGCCTTCCACGATGCGCGACTGTTTCCTTCAGGGTGGTCCACACCGGATTATGGTCCCGTGCGTTTCATCGACCGAGTATTCCGGGAGGGCACGGGCGCGGCGCCCTGGCGGATCATCGACGAAGTGGATTCGCTGGTTTTTGTATCGCGGAGGAAGCTCTCTTAGCATGATCACACTTGGTCTCAACTATTCCCAGATGCACGATTCCTCCGCGTGCATCGTTCGCGATGGCGAGCTGCTTTTCGCGGTTGCCGAAGAGCGCATCAGCCGTCTGAAGCACGATGCGCGTTTTCCGCAACTGGCTATCCAGGCTTGCCTGGATTTCGCGAAGATTTCTCCCAGTCAGATCGATGAGGTTTGTTTTGGATGGCAAACCCCCGGCGCAACGTTTCGGCACGACCTGAAACTCTTCGCCACTGGCCGCTGGCCTGTCAGTTATCTCAGTGTTCTGAACTCCGCGCGGCAGTTCGCCAGCATGGGACACCAGGGAGGAGGCGCGCGGCGTTTTGCACAGCGATTCGGCTCGGCCAAGGCGCGATTCCGTTTTGTGGATCATCACTTTGCGCACGCCATCAGCACCTATTCCTATTCCGGGTTTGACGATGCCGCAATTGTGATTATGGATGGGCGCGGGGCTTGGGAAGCAACATCGATCTGGCGCGGCAGCCACGGCCACATCGAGCACGTCCAGACAATTAATTGGCCCGATTCTCTGGGTCTCTTCTATGCGCGGTTCACCGAATTCCTTGGGTTCACGCCCAACGCGGACGAATGGAAGGTCATGGGGCTTGCTCCTTATGGCAAGCCCGGCGTGAATCTCGGCGCGTTTCTGGAGCCCGAAGCGGCTCCTTACAAAGTACACAGCGATTTGTTGTTGGGCGAGGGCAGCGGATCTTTTGCAGGATGGCCCGTTTCGCTCGGTTCTCCGCGCGCGGCTGAGAGCGAGATCGACGATCGCCACAAAAATATCGCCTTTGCCGTTCAGGATTTGTGTGAAGCCGCGATGATGAGCGTTGTTCGCAGCGCACTGGAAAAGACGCGCAGCCGCAACCTGTGCCTTGCCGGCGGCGTCGCGCTGAATTCCAAAGCCAACGGCAAGATTCTTGCCTCCGGGACCATTAACAAACTTTTCGTGCAGCCGGCTGCTTCCGATGATGGGGTCGCTCTCGGGGCCGCTCTGGCTCCTTATCTCGATGGCGGGCAGCGCCTTCCCATCAAACCAATGCGGCACGCGTATCTTGGCCCTTCGTTCGATGACGACGCGATTGCCACTGCTCTGAACACTTACAAGATACGCTGTAGCCGGCTTTCCGATCCTGCTGCTACGGCTGCGGAGCTTCTTTCCCGAGGCAAGATTATCGGCTGGTATCAGGGACGCATGGAGTTTGGCCCGCGCGCGCTGGGGAGCCGCTCGATTCTTGCGGACCCGCGCGATCCGGAGATGAATGTCAAAGTGAACAACGCGGTGAAATTTCGCGAGTGGTGGCGGCCGTTTGCGCCATCATTGAAGAAGGAGGCTGCGCCGGAGTTCCTTGAATCGGCTTATGATTCGCCGTTCATGATCGTGACGGCGCAGGTGCGGCCAGAGAAGCGCAGTGTCATTCCCTCTGTGACGCACGTGGATGGGAGCGCGCGGCCGCAGACGGTGGAACAGGAGATCAACCCGCTTTACTGGCGGCTGATTGATGAATTCGGAAAACGAACCGGCGTGCCGGTGATAATGAACACATCCTTCAATCTTCGCGGGGAAGCTATCGTGCACACGCCTACTGATGCGATTCGTACATTCTTCAGTTCCGGCATGGACGCCCTGGTTATCGGCAGCTTTCTGGTGGAGAAGTAGAATGCGCACGAAGCACGCAAATCCTTGGGCCATGGGAAGCGCCGGAGCGCTCGCATGAGCAAGGCTTCCGGCGCGGTCGCGAATATGTTTCTGCGCTACGGCTCTTCGCTGATGCGGCTTCGCCACGTACCGGTCTTGGGGAATGCGCTCAGTTGGGCAAGCCGCAAGCTTCTTCCGCGTGACACTCTCGCATGGGTGCGCATTGAAAGTGGGCACGCCGAGGGGCTGTGGATTCTGGTCAACCCGCGCACCGGGCAGGGCACGTTGCAGGGGCTCGGTGAAGCGGTTGTGCAGCAGACGATCGTGGATTATCTTCGCCCGGGAATGACTTTTTATGATGTTGGGGCGAACATCGGTTTCTTCTCACTGCTGGCTGCGCGAATTGTTGGCCCGTTCGGCCACGTGATTTCTTTTGAGGCCGATCCCGAAATTGCCGCACGCTTGCGCGAAAATCTGGCACGCAATGAGTTCAAGCAGGCGACCGTGGTGCAGAAAGCAGTGTGGTCGGAACCCAGCACGGTATTTTTCGTGCGCGTTGACGCGAGTATATCGCCCGATCGCGGATTGGGTTACGTTTCGACTTCCGTTAATGCAGGCAATACGATCGCGGTGGCTGCGGTTTCGCTGGATGCTGTCCCCGCCGGGTATCCTTTGCCGGATTTCATCAAGTGCGATGTGGAAGGCGCGGAGGCGGCGGTTTTTGAAGGGACGGAGCGAATTCTCCGGGAAAAACGGCCCATTTTGTTGGTGGAAATGCACAGCACCGAGAACCATCGCGAACTTACGCGGAAGTTTGCGGAATTCGGGTACCGCTGCCGTGACCTGGACGAAAATCACGTCCTCGCGCTGCCCTGATGGCTCGCCCGCTTATTGCTTTGCTTGGCCGCGAGGATGTGCCCACCGATGCCGTCGAACAATACTGCGGGTACCTTGGGGCCGCGCTGCAGTCTCACGACTTTCAATTGGAAATTCGCCGCGTTCCCTGGGAAATGCACGGGTGGGGGGGCGCGCTGGAGGCGCTGCGGCTTCAAGCGACTTCGTGGCGTGGCGGCTGGATACTTGTGCAATACACGGCTCTTGCTTGGTCTTCACGTGGTTTCCCGCTGAAATTCCTGCGAGTCCTGAAGGTGTTGAAATCGGCAGGTGCGCGCATCTGCGTTGTTTTTCACGATCCGGAACCCTTCCGCGGTGTTCGGCTCGTTGAACGCTTGCGTACTCGCGTGCAACTTCGCATCATGCGGCGCGCCCTGGCCGTGGCGGAACTGGCCATATTCACGATTCCACTCGACAAGATCTCGTGGCTTGAGGGGGATCATTCTCGAGCGCATTTTATCCCTGTCGGGCCGAACCTTCCCATTCCCGTTCCACCGGAGAACTCTGCGATCAGCACCAACCAGAAGTCCGAACTGCCCACTATCGGAGTTTTCACAATTACGGGTGGCGAGCCCGGCGCGCGCGAGGCAAAAATCATTCTTGAAGCTGTACGCTACGCCGCGAAAAAAGTTGGAAAGCTGCGGCTCTCTGTTTTCGGGCGGCACGCTGAATTGCGAGAAGCCGTGCTTCGCGAAGGTCTTCAGGATTTGCCGGTGGAAATATCTGCAGAAGGAGTTCTGGACGATCAACAAGTGATCGAACGCCATTGCGCCGCCGATGTGCTTCTGTTCGTCCGTGGGGGGATTACCAGCGGCCGCAGCAGCGCCCTGGCAGGCATCGCCTGTGGCGTACCGATGATCGGCTACGTTGGCAAACAAACAGCTTGGCCTGTTTCAGAAGCCGGCGTGGTTTTCGTTACACCCGGCAATTCCGATGAACTCCATGAGGCGCTCGTGCGCGTCCTGTGCGAGCCTGAACTTCGCACCGAATTGCGCCGCCGAAACAACCAAGTCTATCGGGAACATTTCGCGTGGTCCGCTATTGCAGCTCGCTTCGCTGCGTTGCTCAAAACAGATTAGGGGCTTTTGCCCGCGCTTCTCTGGCTGGTCTCTTGTGTCAGTCTCCGTCACCATTTCCGAGCGAGGACTTCCACGATCTTCCCTAAGGCGTCGAGGTCCTTGGTGTCGATCACTTCGCCGGGCGAATGCGCATAGCGCAACGGCCAGCCCAGCGCTATGTCCACGGAGCCGTAGCGCAGAAATACTGCGCCGTCGTTGCCTCCGCCTGTTACGCCGTATTGCACGGGGATGAAATTTTCCTTGGCGAGCGACACGACGCGGTCCACATATTCGAGCGGCACGATGTTGGAGTTGTCTACCGCGCGGATCACGAAGCCTTCGCCCAGCTTGGCATCCGCGAAGCGCTTCGATTCCAGCGGTGAATCGGCGCTTACAAAGGTGTCAATCGCAAATACGAAGTCTGGGACACGATTTTCCCTTGCGGCTTGTTCGGCGAATGCCGCGGCGCCCTTTAGCCCCACTTCCTCCTCTGTGGACCAGACAAACGTAACATCGCGGCCGGGCAATTCGGGCCCTAGCGCGCGGACTGCCGTGATCAATGCCTGGCAGCCGACGCGATCGTCGAAGCTTCGCGCATTCGCCCGCGTTCCCAGCAATGGGCGGTATTCCTTTGGAATCGTCACGAAATCGCTTGCTGCAATGCCTAGTTTTTCGGTCTCTTCTTTTGATTTTGTTCCCACGTACACGTGGGCTGGCTCGTCCATTGAACGCGCCCCAGTGGGCCACTCGAAGCCCGGCTTGTCCCAGCCCTGTGGCAGCTCCAGAACACCGCCAATGGCGTTTCCATCTTTTTTGTGCACCAGGACAACGTGGCCCAGGAAATATTGCGAGTAGCCGCCGCCGAGAACTTCCACCTGCAAGCGGCCATCGTCCTCGATCTTCTTCACCTCGTAGCCGATTTCGTCCATGTGCGCCACGAAGACCATTCTCGGAGCTGGTGTGGACATTCTCACGCCCCTGCTTGCGTGCTCGGTGCTTTTGCCATCTCCCAGGTGGAGCACCAGATTCCCCGCCGCGTCGGTCGTGGCTTTTTCCCGCGCCCATTCCGGGAGTGCCGTTATCACTTGTGCTCTGACCGCGCTTTCATGCCCGCTTGCACCATAGACCGTAACAATGTCAGACAACTCGACAGGATCGCGCGGGCCGGGCCACAAACCGCCGCCGGGTACGCCTACGTTCGGAGCCGCATATAGATGCAAATATCCCTGAAGCAACTGCTCCAAGTGCAGAACATCTTTGTAGGACACCGTTTCCGCGGGGGTGGCAGGCCAAAGCGTTTCCACGCCAAGCTGAACGAATTGTTCTGGAAATTCACTCGGCTTTGCATAGCTCGCAACGCGCGGTTTTTGTGCGGACACGATCTTTAGCGGGATCTGTCTTTGCCCGGAAATCTCCTGAAACCGTCCGGCGAGTCCTGCCAACGGTGCCTTTGCGGCTCCTACCCCCAGAAGCACGCCTTGCCCCAATTCTGAAACTGTGGGTTCCGCAGATGACCCGGGGGTTTTTGGGAGCCGTCCCACGTAGACCATCTCGTCGGGCCGAAACTCCTCAAGGAGCCGGTTCAGTCCTCGCCCCCCGGTCCAGGATTGTGTGACAAATGCCAGGATGGTTGTTCCTTGTTTTGGAAGGGACTTGGAAAGCTTCAATTTCGGCAACAACTCCAACAAAGCAGCCATGCCGAACCGATCACCCACCGCCTTTCCTGCTTCATAAGTGCTAGGGAATCCACCTGTCTCGAATGGTCTAGATGCGAGAACGAGTGGGTCAAGGACTCTTACCCCCGCATTGCGCACTTCCTCTTCGCTCTTCGCGCCGATATCCACACAGAGTTCGTCGGGATGGTTCATCTTGGGACCGTTTGTTCGCCCGGGCTGCAGATGGACGCTTAGTCCAGCAAATACCCCCGGAACAGTTTTACGTTCCCGTGTTGTTATGACAACCGGTTGGGCAAAATAGAGCGAGTCAAACGCAGGGTTGGGCGCCGACTGAGGCAACCTCTGCACGCGCAAATACCCATCTGTTGTGATTCCGCTTACCACGTAGCCGGGCTCGTCCACGGGCGTGACGATTAAGCGGAGTGGATGGCCAGTCCCGAAAGTAATGATGAGATTTCCCACGTTATCGGTTTTCGGGGAATAGAAATTAATTCCCTCACTGCTCAAATCCTTCTTCAGTTCGGAAAGAAGAACATCTTCATATCCTGCTACCGCGTCTCTCCTCGGTGCCCAGCGAAGGGTGCCATCCAGCTCTGGGGTCCACATGGGTTGTTCCCGTGTGTCGATCAATTCGTCAGTATCAGCATGGAGTGGGAGCGGAGCCTGAGCCGAACTTGTCTGCGCCAACGCAAGGAGGCTTGCAACTACAACGCTTAGTGTCCAGATAAGGCGATTCATTTCACCCTCACTATTTGTAAATTCAGACTTTACGCGTTGTCCGTGGGGCCTTTGTGCTCCTCGTGGTAAGACGTGTCTCTTTTCTTACCGGCATAGGGTTTCGATCAGCAACTCTTTCTTAGTTTCCGCGAGGCGGCTCAAAGTGGAGAGCGACGCTATGTAGCCGCTCACTGCCGCCGCGGTCAGCCCCGTAAACGCAATCGCCGGCATCCAAGGTTCGCTTAGCCATCTGCCGGCCAAGACGATGAGCGCGCAGACTCCGCCCAGGACGATCTGCACACCGAATGCGGTCCAAACCGCTACGCCGGAATTGCGCTGGCCCTTCATTTTGCCGATCGCCATCTTTTTGGGGAAGCTTAGCGAAGACCAGTTTGCGATCGTCAATTGGCCCAACACGGCGAAGGCTCCGCCCGCGATTGTGGTGGCGAACATTGCGGGGCTGGGCCATCCCACACGCCAGACCAGTAATGCCAGCGAGAGGCCCAGTTCAAAGGAGACTAGCGTCACCAGGAACAGATTCTTTCCTATCAGCACATCCTGAAATCGCAAGGGTGCCATGAAGTACGTTTGAATGCCCTTACCCTCGAACGCAAATGAGTTATATGCGGGCATGATGAGGATGAGGATCAGGTAGGCCATGATGCCGGGGAAAAACTTTTCCGCATTGAAGGCGTGCTCGTGCATGGCCGAGCCTTTTCCAAATTGCATGGTGAAGAAGACGACCATGATTGGCGGCAGAAGCAGCGTCAGAAACGCCATGCCGTTTCGCGTCATGTAGCGGAATTCCTTCAGAGCGACGGCGGCAACCGTGACGGGGACCATGGGAAGCCATTCTTCGTTCGTGCTGCCTGCTATCGTCGCTTCCAGTGAAGCAACGGCGAGATTGTTTTTCTTTTTCGTTGGCGCAGGGGCCGCGCTTTCGCTGATTTCTTCGCCGCGATATTGCGCCCCGAATCGTTGCCACAGGAAGCCACTGGTCACACCCAGCCACACGACGAGCCCCGCCGCGCCCAGCAGAATCGCGCGGATATCTCCGTGAACCGAGCCAGCGACGGCTTTTCCCGCCAGCGAGCCAGGCAGCCATGCGAGGTACGGTAAATAGTGGAGAACTTTGGGGCGCGCCGCCATGCCGTAGCGCTGCATCATGGGATTCAGAAAATTCAGCGACACCATCGACAAGACGAACAAGGCGATAAACAGCTCGCGGGTCTTGCGCTTGGCCATAATCCTTTCCAGCCAGGACCCGATCAGGCGCTCGAGTGTCACGTTCATCAACACGAAGAGGACGCTTACGGATAACATGACGGGGAGCACGTCCGGGTGCACCATTGCCGCGCCCAGATTCATGGCGGCCACCCAGCAGACGGCCGCCACGGCGGCGAAGTCCGCGAATCCGTAGCCCAATCCCAACAAATAGAAGGTGCGCCGGCTTAGGGGAAAACGAAGAAGGGTCTTGAACTCAAAATTTGCGCCGAATCCGGCCACAAAGATGGGAAAAACCTGCCACCACAGAAAAATGGCCCAGAATAAAAGCGCCATCCAGCCCGCGCGATTTTTCGCCAGAATAGCATAGGCTCCGGCGGCGAAGGCAAAGCACAAACCGACGACGAGCACGCCGGCAAAGACACCGGCAAGAATTATGCCGACCAGATCCCAGCGATTGTTCTTGCGCTGCAGGCCGTTTTTCAGCAAGGTCCAGCGCAGGCCGGCGATGAGCCGTAATTGCGCCAATACTCCGGGCATTTGCACTACGTCAGCCACGTGAGTTCCTCCAAGCGCGACTGTTCCGCACCGCTTTGGCCCACGATCGAAAGAAAGATCTGCTCGAGCGTTTTCGTTTCGCCTTCGGAACCGGCAACACCCGCGCGTAGTTCTTCCAGCGAACCCTGGGCCACCAAGCGACCCTGGTGAATGATGGCGACGTGGCTGCACAAGCGCTCGACAATTTCGAGCACGTGCGAGGTGAGGAAAATCGTGACGCCGCGTTCCGTCATTCGCCCCAGCAACGCTTTCAATGCACCCGCAGCCAGCGCGTCAACGCCTTCAAAGGGCTCATCCAGGAATAAAATTCGCGGTCCGTGAATCACGGCGGCGGCCAATGCGAGTTTTTTCTGCATTCCGTGGGAATAATCGGCGATCAAGGTTTTCTGGCGATCAGCCAATTGCATGAACTCCAGCAATTCCGCGGCGCGTTTTTCGGTAGTGGAGCGGTCCAGGCCGTACATTCTTCCCACAAACCGGAGATATTCCGAGCCCGTCAATCGCTCGAAGAGCCCCATGCCCTCCGGCACGACACCGATCTGGCGTTTCACGTCGACGGCATGCGTTTGAAAATCGAGTCCGAGCAATTCCATGCGCCCGGAGGTCGGCGCGAGCAAGCCCGTCAGCATCTTGATAGTTGTCGATTTTCCCGCGCCGTTGGGGCCGAGGAATCCAAAGAAATGGCCGGCCTGTACTTGCAGGTCGATGGCATCCACGGCGGTTAGCGCGCCGAACGTCCGAGTCAATTTTTGCGTGGCAATCGCGATTTCGCCCATGTTTTCCGCCTAATTTGGTACACCCGTGCACGCCACTCTATCACCAGGAATACGCAAACCGCTGCCGAAAATTTCATGCCATGCAGAAAAGAAGAAATTTCACTGAGAACTGCTGGGAACCGGAGTCGCGCCGGGCGCCTGGGGCGCTCGCCCTGGCAATGCCGCGAGCACTGCGGGAAGCTCGACGCGAAAAACCGCGCCGCCGGTTTGCGCGTTGTAGCACATGATTCTGCCACCATGTTCCTGCAAGATGCCGTAGCAGATGCTCAAGCCAAGCCCGGTACCCTTGCCCACGGGTTTGGTGGTGTAGAAAGGATCGAAGACACGGTGGGGTTCCTTGATGCCGGGGCCAGTATCGGAAAAAAGAATCACGACGTTGCCGCGGTCGCGCAGGGTGCGGATGGTGAGGACGCCTCCGCCAGTTTCGCTCATGGCGTCCAAGCCATTGTTGATGATGTTGAAGAAGACCTGCATGAGCTGGTTGTTGTCGCCGCGGACGCCGGGCAAAACGGATTCGAGTTGCATGTCAATGCGCGAGCCGCCGCTATGGAGGTCGAGTGCGCGCAATTGCACCGCGCTGGTGACAACGGAATTGATATCCAACAGGGTGCGTTCTGGCGGCACTTGGCGCGCGAAGCTCAGGAGGTTCTGCACCAGGTTTTTGGTCCGGCGGGCTTGCTCGCGGATTTTAGCGGCTGTGGCCCTTGTGCGATCGGGAAGTGCAGGGTCGTCCGCCAGCAGATCGGAGTAGCCCAGGATTGCTGTCAAAGGATTATTGATTTCGTGGGCGGCACCGGCAGCCAATTGCCCCAGCGATACGAGTTTTTCCGATTGCACCAACTGGGTTTGAAGCCGCTGCAGACTCTCGATTGAAGATTCGGACTTCGCGAGGAGGCGCGCGCGGTCCATGTCCGCCAGGTGCGTGCGGAGGAACACGAGCAGGGCCAGGGGCAGCGAAGCAATCAACGTTACCGTCAGGCGGAATTCCCTGACGGCTTGCGTGTCGCGCTCCATGCGCAGCGCGTACAAGGCGAACACGGGAAGTGAGAGAACCGCGGCCATTGCCAATCGGCTGGCCCAAACGCTGTCGCCCATCACCGTTTCGATTTCTCCAACGGAGCTGCTTTCCGACGGTGCGTCCAGTTCGTTGCGCCTTTTGTGCGCAATCCAGCCCGCATAGGCATACCAGAAGAAGGCGGTAATCAACGGAAGGTCATACACACTTCCGGTGTAATACCGGTCGTGGGCGATGGCGACGTTGGTCGCAAGCGAAGTCAGCATGTACAGAGCGGAGGCTCCGAAGAGGTGCAGATACACGGTGCGCCACGCCCCTTGAGTGCGCAGCCACAACCAGCCGAACCCCACAATGATCACCAAATGCTGGATATAATCCAGCACGTTGTAATTGTAGTTGTAAGCGGCGAGCGTTGGGGTTGCGTACATCCAGGGCAGGACCACGAATACATAGAGGAATGTCCACCAGGTCAAGAGGAGCGCAAAATCCATGTAGCCAAGCCCGATGCGAATTTCGCCGCGCTTCAGGTGCGGGCGCATTGCCAGCGCCGCGATCAGAGGAATATTCCGCAAGAAGAAAATAATATCCCCGGCGTAAAGATCAGGAACCGATTTGTGCAAGTAGACTTCGTAATAGGTCCACTCGAACTGGCCGATCATCCAAAGTGTGCAGCTCAGCGCCAGCAGCATCCAGAAAATATTTCGGCGCCAGTGAGGAGTGCCCGCATTCATCAAAAGGCCGGCGTTGGCCAGTAGCGGCACAAAGCACTGCGTAATATTTCCAAAAGCGTTGAGTTGCGGGCCATGGCCCAGAACATGAGCCATCAGGGCATAGAAGCCCAGGAACACACCCCAAGACCCCACGAACCATGCAGTTGTGCGGGAAGTCGTCATATTGGTACTTCCACTCATTCTAGGCGCTTTCGCAAAACCCTTTCGGTGCTGCGTCGTAGACGAGTGGCGTAAGCATCATCGCACGGCCGGTTGTGTCTTGGTAAATACTGCGAGCGATCTCGTCTGGAGGCATTGCGGTTGGAGAATCGAATGCCTGGAGGTTGCCGAAGGAATGAACGCTCTGGTTAGGAAGGAATCGAACCTACTGAAGACTGAGCGGCCAGTCCCACAAAGAACTGGCGGAGGAGGAGGGATTCGAACCCCCGAGACCCTTTCGAGTCTAACGGTTTTCAAGACCGCCGGTTTCAACCGCTCACCCACTCCTCCGCTTCTAATTCTAGCGTATTCCGTGAATGAGCCGCCATTGTGCCAGGGAAGTGACAGGCTCAATTAGCCAAAGCGGGCGGGATCCAACGGGAGTTATGTTGTAGCAACATGATTTTGTCACCCTAATGGCAACATAAAAATGTCACCCCCCTGGGATTGCGGAGTGCTGTAAGCGGGTGTCGCCGTAGTAGAGCGAGACGCGGCCGTCGAGGGCTTGGTAGATTTGCACCTTGGCGCCCGCGAAGCTGAAGCGGCGTGCCTGCTGGGGGATTTGGAAGCGGCGGCCTTCCCACTGCACGACGTTGTCGTTGCTGACGATGCGTTCATGCAGGAAGCAGCAGATGCGGTCGATATTTTCCGGAGCGGGCCGCCACGCGGTCGCCGCTTCGCGAGGCAGGCGGGCGAAACGGCGGTTGTAGTCGGCGATGAATTTGCGCAGCACAGCGTTGGCGGAGTCGAGGTCCTGAGCGGCAGCAAGGCGGAGTTCACTGCACAGGCGATCCTGCAGCACGCCCCAGAGGCGTTCGACGCGGCCTTTGGCCTGCGGGCTGTTGGCGGCGATGAAGGTGATGCCGAGTTGTTCCAGCGCGCGGCCGAACTGGGTGGGCTGGCGTTTTCCGGCCAGCTGTTCTTCCACGGTCCAAAAGTCGTCGTTGCGGACAAAGATGCCGCTGTGATCGCCGTAAAAAGCCAGCGGCACACCGAAGCGACGCAACAGCTGGCGAAGCAAGCAGAGATAGCCGAAAGCGGATTCCGTGGGGAAGAATTGCGCGGCGAGGATTTTGCCGGTGGCGTCATCTTGCATGCCGAGAGCGGTGATTCGCGGGCCGCGGCCTTCAAGCCAGTCGTGCGGGCTGCCATCGAGTTGCACGAGTTCGCCAAGCCGCGCGGAACGCACGCGACGCTGGCGATGAGCGGGAGCACGGCGCTTTCTCGGCGAGCCCAGGCCGTTCTTGCGCAGCAAACGGCGCAGGGTTTCACGGCTGAGGGAAAAGCCCTCGCGCTCGACCAGTTTCTCGCAGAGATGGTGGTCGTTGAAGCCGGCGTAGGTGCCGCGCGCCAGTTGCACGATGCGCCGGCGCACGGCGTCGGGCAGGCGACGGTGGCTGGGCCGACCGCGGTTGGCGTGAGCCAGAGCCGCCTCCCCGTCTTCGCGCATGCGTTTCTTCAAGCGCTTAATCTGGCGCACGCTCAGACACAGGAGTGCGGCGGCTCTGGCTCACGCCATGTCTCCCTTGATGCATGCGCTGATCACGCTCACTCGGTGCAGTTCCTTCTGGCTCAACGGAAATGTCTCCTGTCTCATAGGGTGACATTTTCACGTTGCCGTTAGGGGGTGACAGAATTATGGAGCTAAGACAGGATCCAACGGGAGTTTCACCGTACGGCTTGGGATTCTGTATGATGGACCTATCTATGCTGGTTGGAAGCTGATCCTTTGAACGCTGATTCGCAAAGCAAGTCCCGCGCGTTAGAGTATGCGCTGGTTATTCTTTTTGTTCTTACGTTGCCGCTCGTTAACCCGTGGGTTCGCGGCGATGGCGTGGGCTATTACGCTTATGCGCGAGCCCCGCTGATTGAGCATAACCTGGATTTTAGGCATGATTATGAGAGGGCGAACGAATCCTTTCATGAAGCGCGTTTCGATTCGCTTGGCCAGCCGAGAGCCGAATTCCGCACGCGGACGGGGCACCTTGATAACCACTTCACAGTGGGGCCTGCCATCCTGTGGTTTCCTTTTCTCCTTCTTGCACATGCCGGCGTTCTGATCGCGCGGAATCTGGGCTCCACGATTCCCGCCGACGGTTTCTCCGCACCTTACCGCTACGCTTTTGGCTTTGCCACTGCTCTCTACGGTTTTTTGTCGCTGCTCATTTCGTTTCGCCTTGCGCGAAAGTATCTTCCTGACCGATGGGTATTCCTGGCGGTCCTTGGGATCTGGGGAGGCAGTTCGCTTCCTGTTTACATGTACTTCAACCCTTCTTGGTCCCACGCGCATTCAGCCTTTGTTGTGGCCCTTTTTCTCTACTATTGGGATTCCACGCGAGAGAGTCGGACTCTCCGACAATGGTTGCTACTGGGCTTGATTACCGGGTTGATGCTGAATGTTTATTATCCCAACCTGATGCTGGTCTCTATCCTTGGTTGGGAAGCCGTTCACCAGTACAGGCATGCCTATCGTTCCGGGGCGGCGGATTCACCCACCGTTTCGCAGTTGCTGACACGGCATCTTATTTTTGGCTTGACCGTTTGCATTGCGCTTCTGCCCACATTTGTGACGCGCTGGATTGTGTACGGCGGACCATTTGAAACAGGGTACGTCTCGATTTTGGATTTTTTCTGGAAATCACCGGTATTTTTGAAGGTGCTTTTTTCCGCCAATCACGGACTCTTTTCCTGGACACCACTGTTGGCGATTGCTTTTCTAGGGCTGATTTTTGCCGCCATACGGTTTCCGCGCATGGGAGTGCCGTTACTTTTCGCCAGCGTGGTCTTCTACCTGTTTATTTCGATCTATCCGGACTGGGCCGGCATCTCCTCGTACGGCAACCGGTTCTTTGTCTCCTTGACACCAATATTCATATTTGGATTGGCCATGGCGCTGAACCGATTTGCCTCTATGTTCGCCAGCGTCCGCACCGGCACGATCATCTCGTCTGGTGTACTGGCGTGCTTTGTTCTTTGGAATCTCGGCATGATCTACCAGTGGGGCACACACCTGATTCCTGCGCGCGGCGCGATATCGTTCCGGCAGGCAACCTACAACCAATTCATGATTGTTCCGCGCGAACTGAGTGGCCACCTGCGCTCCTATTTATTCAGGCGCGACGACATGATGCAGCAGATTGAGAAGCGCGATCTGCAACAAATGAAGGATGGCGCGCAACCCTGAGGCGCCTGTTCAACCAGCGATTCTGCCGCGTGCACTGCTTGCCCAGTTCCGTCCACAGCGCCCATTTCTGTTAATCTGGCAGGGGCATCACAGATGGTGTCTGATGCCAAGCGCTTGATGGCTACAGTTACATCTAATTCGCACGTTTCAGACGCGCTGGGTGACGCGGCCTCCGGAGCGTTCATTGTGCGTATCGAGCCGCCGCGTGGCTGGTTTGCGTTGCGATTGCGCGAACTGTGGGACTATCGCGAGCTGCTGTATTTCTTTGTGTGGCGCGACGTCAAAATCCGCTACAAACAGACCGCCATTGGGATCGTCTGGGTGGTTTTGCAGCCGCTACTGACCATGTTGGTCGCCACACTTTTCTTTGGCCGACTTGCCAAGCTGCCCTCGCAGGGACTCCCTTACTCCGTCTTTTGCTTCGCGGGCGTGGTGCCCTGGGCCTACTTCGCCACTGCTCTTCTGAATGTCACGAACATCGTTGTGGAGAACCAACGCGTTATTACCAAAGTGTATTTCCCGCGACTTATTTTGCCGATTTCCGCGGCCCTGGGGGGCCTTGTCGATTTTTTGATTGCCTTCGTGGTTCTACTGATTTACACGCTGGCTTATCACATTCATCCTACGTTTACGCTTCTGTTCATCCCCCTGCTGGTGTTGCTCGCCGTGTTTACAGTTCTCGGCGTAGGGCTGTGGCTTTCCGCATTGAACGCGCTGTATCGGGACGTGCGCTATCTGATTCCGTTTATCATCCAGTTCTGGATGCTGGCTTCACCCGTTTACTATTCCAGCCAGCTTGTTCCGCAACGCTACCGGTGGCTCTATGGACTCAATCCCATGACGGGCGTCATCGACGGTTTTCGCTGGGCGCTGACAGGGCGCGGCGCGGCGCCCAGCGCTACTCTGTTTGCCTCCGCGGCCATGGTGGTGTTCGCAGTTGTCGGTGGCTTGGCGTATTTCAATCGCATGGAAGGAAGAATCGCGGATCGCGTATGAGGAAACTTTCCTACATGCAGAACACATCCTGCTCCTAGGGCAAAACATGGCGTCGCCTGCACAAACAACTTCAGCGACCGTCAACCAGAAAGGCTACTTTCCGGTGCTTGACGCGTTGCGTTTTTTGCTGGCGCTGTGGGTGGCTATCGGACACTTCGAGGTCATCCCCATCTTTGGCAGCTTCGATACGGGGACCGGGTACTGGCTGCTGTTCAAGCATTTTTGGCGCAGCACGGTCTTCGGAACGCCGGCGGTGATCGGTTTCTTCGTTATTTCTGGGTTTTGCATTCACTTGCCGTTTCGGGGAACTGCGAAAATTCCCGTGGTGCGCTACTATCTTCGCCGCTACACGCGCATCCTCATCCCTGTTATTGGGGCGTTGATTGTCTACCATTGGGCAGCCAAACAGCAATTCACCTTGTGGGGAGAGCACTCCATTCTTTGGGAGTCGCCACTATGGAGTCTTGCGTGTGAGGAGATTTATTATGCCGCCTATCCACTTCTACGATGGTTGCGCAATATGTTCCAGTGGAAGATTGTTCTCCCCGTCAGTTTCGTGGTGAGTTTCGCAGTTTCCTTGACGCATTTCCATGCCGGAAACTGGCATGTCTATGGGCCGTTTGGAACCGCTCTCCTGCTTTTGCCGGTATGGTTGCTCGGTTGTGCGCTGGCGGAAGAGAGCATGTCCGTGGTCGCAATGATCCCGAGGTTCTCCATATGGTTGTGGAGATTTTTGGCGTGGTTTGGTTGCTGGACTTCGGAGATGCTTCATTTCAAGTTCGGCATTTCGTACACGCAAACCATGGTGTGGTTTGGCTTGCTGGCATATCTCTGGGTGCGTCAGGAGATCATTCATGGCCGACAGCATCGGCCGAACTCCTGGCTGGTAGTCGCGGGTGGCTGGAGCTATTCGCTCTATCTTATGCATGCGCAAGGCGGGGTCCTTTACCGCTGGCTACATATTCCCAAGCTGGGACCGATTGCGGGGTGGTTTGTGTCCATGACGTGCAGTCTTGTGTTCGCTTACGTGTTCTTCCTGCTCGTTGAACGGCCTTCCCACAAATTGGCGCGGATGATTAAGGTGAAAGGCGCCCGCAACGCCGCTGACGTGGGAAAAGAAAAGCCGGATCTTTCGCCGGAAAAGAATCCATTAGCAAAGGAAGCCGCGCAGGTTTGAAAGACTTTCCATGACGACAGCCGTGATCAAAACGGAGGAACTGAGCAAACGCTACCAGCGAGGCACGGTGGCTGCCAGCAGCTTGTTGCGGGATTCGATGGCGCTTGCGCTGCGCTCACCACTGAAATTTCTGCGTCGCGATCGGAAGGAAACTTTCTGGGCATTGAAGGATATTTCCCTGGAAGTAAGCGAAGGTGAAGTGTTGGGCCTCATCGGCCGAAACGGTTCCGGCAAAACTACTTTGCTAAAGATTCTGTCGCGGATCACGCAACCGACTTCCGGCTGGGCGGAAATTCATGGACGTGTGGGTAGTTTGCTGGAAGTTGGCACCGGTTTTCACCCGGAACTTACGGGCAGGGAGAATACGTATCTCAGCGGCGCGATACTGGGGATGAACCGGAAAGAGATTGCGCGGAAATTTGACGCCATCGTGAGTTTTGCGGAACTGGAGAAATTCATTGATACGCCCGTGAAACACTATTCCAGCGGCATGTATGTGCGGCTGGCCTTTGCCGTTGCCGCGCATCTGGAGCCGGAGATTCTGCTGGTGGACGAAGTGCTGGCTGTTGGAGATATCAACTTCCAGAAAAAATGCCTCGGGAAGATGGGAGATGTGGCCCGAGCGGGCCGCACTGTTGTTTTGGTCAGCCACCAACTCAATCAGATCCGACGATTGTGCCAGCGCGTGATCTGGCTTGATGGCGGCACGCTGCGCAAGAGCGGCCCCGCGGCGGAAATTGTAAGTGGCTATGAAGCGCACATGATGTCAGATGATCTGGCCGAAGCGCGCCCCTCTGAAGGCCGAGCGCAATTCCTGCGCTGGAAACTTCCTGGCGCCGATGCGGGTTCTGAATATGTGCTTTCAACCGACGGCGAAACCACCGTGAGTTTCCTGCTGCGCGTGAATTCGGCGCTTCACAGCGTGCATCATGGAATTGCGCTTTATGATCAGTCGCGGCAGTTGCTTTGGGGCAATGCGCTGGACGGCGTGAGCCTGGCACCCGGCTTGCACGAATTTGTCTACACCTTGCCGACGCTGCCTCTGCGCCCCGGTGCGTATTCCTGGCGTGTGGCGCTGTACGAATCGGGGGAACGAATCGACGATTGGGAATGCGTCCCGCAGATGCAGGTAGCCACGATTCCTGTGACTCATTACCGGGATGAGTCAGCGGGCATCCTTAATATTCCGTCCGAACTTAAGATTGTCCCGGCGATAGCTCCCAGATGATTCTCATGCTCTGTTATTCTAATAACGCTGTGTCCGCCATAGCTTTCCGCAGATACACCCGACGTAAGCTGTTCAAGGTCTGAGGCAAAGCCGCATGCAGAAATCAACCGTTTCCAGTGATGTCCACGGCTCTGCCGGAAAACCAGCTTCGGCAAACTTCTCCCGTGTTGCGATTCTTCACTGTAATGAGCACGGAAATTTGGCAGGGGTGCTGGCACAACTTCGCACTGCAGCCCCTTCGTTGCTGCCCGCCACGCTGCCACGCAAGGTGATTATTAAACCGAATCTCTGCGACATGGTTTCCTGGGAAGCCGGTGTGACCACCGATCCCGCCTGGCTGCCGCCCATGGCGGCAGAATTGCGTGCCATCCGTCCCGACGTGCAAATCGTGGTGATCGAATCAGACGCCGTAAGCGCGTATAAAAATTCACGGAGTTGCGACGAAACATATGACCGGCTCGGATACCGAGAGGTTGCCGCCAAGCATGGGATCGAGCTGGTGAATCTGACGAAATCGGAATCCATCGAAATATCGTTGGATGGCATCCCCATGCCCGTCCTAATCTCACAGCTCTTTCTCGAAGAGTTTTATTTCATCTCCATCGCCAATCTGAAGGTTCATCCTTACGAGCGAATGACGGCGATTTTGAAGAATTCCCTTGGCCTGCTTACCGAAAGTGACATCAGTTCACTGCATCCGTATCTTTCCTTGATGCTTAGTCACTTACACCGACTTTGCCCACCCGATCTTTGCATCGTGGATGGACGGATTGGTCTTGAGGGGCAGGGACCCATTATTGGCGACCCCGTGCCAATGAACACCATCATCGTTTCAAATGATGCGCTGGCCGCGGATGTGGCGGCGTGCAAACTGATGATGATTCCGCCCGAAGAAGTGCCGCATCTGCGAAAAGTAGCCAAGGAGCTGGGGCGAAAATTCCCGGAAATTGAGCTTCCCGCCGGCATTCAGCCGCGTGCGTTTGCGTTCAATGCCTCCAGCCATAATTCGATTCTGGTGAAGTTTGCGAATCGGAGGTTGCACCGCAGTTCCGAGCTTTTTACAAATCGGTGGATAGACCGGTTGCAGCGTTTCAAGCGCGAACCCGTGAAATTTGTGACCGAGGGGATTCCAAAGCTGGCGAGGCGGTTTTATGCCAGATAGAATTCGCCTGGGATTTGTAGGCGTTGGGCCGGTCGTTGAGCGCTATCACCTGCGCGCAGTTCGCGGCGTACCTGAAGTGCAGCCCACGATGGTAGTTGACATCAACGAAGAGCGCGCACGCTTGTTTGCCCAACGGCAGGGTATTCCTCTCTACACCACTCGCCTGCAGGATCTGGTTGGGAAGGTGGATCTGGCAATCATCGCTTTGCCGAATGGGCTCCATGCTCCGCTTTCCTGCGAGCTTCTCTCCAACGGCATTCACGTGCTGTGTGAAAAACCCATGGCGCGCAATATGGCGGAATGCCAGACCATGATCGAGGCGGCCCAGCGCGGTGGTGCGCAGTTCTGCATCGGGCACAACCGAAGATTCAGAAACAACTTCAGCCTGGCAAAACGGATGATGGAAAAGGGCATCATCGGTGAAGTTACGTCCATTGAAGCCGAAGAAGGCAGCACCGCCGACTGGCCGCGATCTCCCGCCTACTTTGACCCAGTTCAGGCCGGTGGCGGCGCCTTGATTGACGTTGGAATCCACTCGATTGACCTGATTCGCTGGCTGGCCGGAGAATTTGACAAAGTTGAATATCGGGGAGATGGCACGCCCACAACTGTCGAGAGCGAAGCGCTGATGCAATTCCGCATGGCCAATGGTGCGCAGGGAAAATTGCTTGCCAGCCGCACGCGGGGCTTACAGCAACGCCTTCGCCTTACGGGCTCGGAAGGATTTATGGAGATCGGCCTGTGGGGAGATAATCTGCGTCTGCGCAGTGATAAAGGCAAAGCCTTCCAGCAACTCCCTTATCTCGATGCTTACGTCAGCCGGCGTCCGCCTCAGGATGCCTCGTTCGTTCTGCAATTGAACAATCTTGTAAGTGCCATCCGGGGCGAAGAGAAAGTGCTGGTTGATGGGGCTGAAGGGATGGCAGCCGTGGAGGTAGTCACGCGCGCGTATAGTCATCCTGTGCTCTTAGCGAATTCACCCGCTGAAGTTGCGGCAGGCACCCAATGACAGGCGGAGCTTTCTATGAAAATGGCCTGTCTGTCCTAGAATTGATCTCACACAAATTGGCGAAACCCAGGACAATATAAGGAGAATGCTGTTGTGCAGCGCGTGACCGCTTACATCCCGGCTTATAACGTCTCGGAGTATTTGGCTCGCACAATTGAAGGGCTGCTGTCACAAACTCACCCATTTGATGAAGTGCTGGTCATTGATGATGGCTCCAAAGATGATTCGGTTGAAATCGCTTCGCGCTACCCTGAAGTCACCCTGATTCGACATCCCGTGAACAAAGGGCTTGCCGCGGCCAGGAACACGGCATTGGGCGCGGCACGCAACGAACTGGTGGCTTCCGTGGATGCGGACGTGGTGGCGGATCCGACTTGGATAGCAACGCTCTTACCGCATCTGGACGATCCAAGAGTTGCGGGAGCCGGCGGCATCTTGGTTGAGAACGTGCAGACCACATTAGCGGATCGCTGGCGTCGCGCGCGCATGGCTCAGGAGTGGGGCCCCTGGTTTATCAGAAATCCGAGATTCCTATATGGCTGCAACAATGTGTTCAGGAAATCGGCGATCTTAGAAGCCGGGGGGTACAACGAATCGTTGCGCACATGCGGAGAAGATCCGGACCTTGCCGTGCGACTACGCGCACGAGGCTGGGATTTCGTCTACGATCCTGCGGCTGTGGCAAAGCATTTTCGTCATGACAACCTGAAGTCTATCCTGGACATGTACTGGCGCTGGTGGAGATTCGGGAATCAGGCATATCCTAACGGTGTAACGTTGCGATCCTTGCTGGGCCACGCGCTTTTCGTGCATTTTCGGTATAACTTTTTGGTTCCGGCAAAAGAGGACGTCAGCGCCGGCAGGATGGATCTGTTTGCAATGGACCTGCTCGCCCTGGGTTATATGCCCTATCGGGATTTTTGTCTTTGGAGAAAGGATTCGGCGAAGACAAGGCCAGAGAAGCTCTAGAGGAGGAATTTTTCTTGCACGTTCTTGTCACTGGCGGTTGCGGATTCATCGGTTCTCATGTCGCCCTTCATCTGCGCGAGAAAGGGCACAAAGTATCCGTGCTGGATAATCTCGTCCGGCGAGGCAGCGAAGAAAACATTGCGGTACTCAAGAAGCACGGGATTTCCTTTATTCACGCTGATGTGCGCAACCAGGAGGATCTGGCCAATCTTCCGCCCAATATCGAATTGATCTGTGACACCAGCGCCCAGCCTTCTGTTGTCACCGGTTATGCCAATCCTTTTTTTGACATTACCAATAATGGCCTCGGCGCAATTAATATTCTTGAATACGTACGCCCGCGCCGCATTCCACTGATTTTCTGGAGCTCAAACCGGGTGTACGGTGCGGATCGCTTGAATGGTCTCCCGCGGCGAGAAACCACGACGCGGTTCGAGTACGATTCCGACGCCTGGAATCGCATTCCTAGTGAACAGCGGCCCGCCGGTTTTCATCCTGTCCACGGCGTGTCGGAGGATTTTTCGATTGACGGAGGTCAGCGGAGTATCTATGGTCTCAGCAAACTGATCGCCGACGCGGCCTGTCAGGAATACGCTCAAGCCTATAATTTGCCGGTGGTCGTGAATCGCTTCGGCGTGATTTCCGGCGTCGGGCAATTCGGCCGCGCCGATCAGGGATGGGTGGTGTGGTGGGCCATCGCGCATTGGTTCAAGCTTCCGCTGACGTATCTTGGCTGGCAGGGCAAGCAGGTACGCGACGTTCTATTCGTTGAGGATATGCTTTGCTTGTTGGATTTGGAGATTTCGCAGCTTGACCATTTCCGTGGAGAGGTTTTTAATCTTGGCGGCGGTCCGGCCAATGCCATCTCCCTTTGCGAAGCCACCAAGAGCATGCAGGAAATCTCGTCTCGTAGCACAGCCATCAGCCATTCGGATCAGGCTCGCCAGGGTGATATCGCGCTTTACTGGACAGATAATCGGAAGGCTGCGGGCAAATTGAACTGGCAGCCCCGGACCGATTTACGCACCGGATTCACGCGAATCTTTGACTGGATTCGCAAGAATGAAGATCTGTTGAGAGAGCGGTATGTTACTTCCCGCTTGGAGTAGTGAGAGGAGACGAGAACTCGGCTGAATATTACATGGAAGCTTGGTAACCTTTAGCCTCATTCGTTCCTTTAGGAGATTGCGCATTGCAGATGTCGGAGAACCCCAATCTTTACTTAGAATTGATGAAGCGAACTCTGACCTACCTCGTGTATGGGCAAGAGCAGTACGTTTCTATGAACCGGCCTGCGAATTTCCTGAAGGGCAAGGTGTACGATGCCCTACGCCGGCGCAACGTCATGCCCATGCGCCCTCTTACCATCGATAGAGAAGCGCGCATCAATGGCCGCGATTATCCGCCACTCGCGTATACCATGATCGGAATGAAACGGCTCGAGAACCTGCAGCATTGCGCCACGGAGGTGCTTCGCAACAATATCCCCGGCGACTTTATCGAAGCGGGCACATGGCGCGGTGGAGCGGCTATCTTCCTTCGTGCGATCCTGAAAGCCTATGGGATCAACAACCGTTCGGTCTACGTTGCGGACTCCTTTGAAGGGTTACCTCCACGCGACCCCGTGCTCTACCCGGCCGATGCTAATGCTGATTATTCCGGTCTCAATCTCGCGGTTTCACTCGAGCAGGTGAAGCTGAATTTCAGCCGTTTTGGCCTGCTGGATGACCAAGTGCAATTTGTGAAGGGATGGTTCAAGGATACATTGCCGGGCTTGCAGGATCGCAAGTGGTCTCTGATACGATTGGATGGGGATCTGTACGAATCGACGATGGATTCTCTTCGCTACCTCTACCCCAATCTCTCTCCGGGAGGCTATATCGCGATTGATGATTACGGAGGAGTCTCCAGTTGCCGCGAAGCGGTTCATGATTTTCGCGACATGAACCAGATCAAAGAGGAAATCCACAAGGTCGACTGGACTGGCGCCTACTGGCAAAAAGAAGTGTAGAGAAGCAAGAGCTAGTTCTCGGCAATTCTGTGGACGCTTACGAGAGACTGCTTCCTGGAAACAGAATTTATGGAATTGAAGCATAATGAATGCTTGGTTTTCGAACTCTAATTTCATTTGAGGCAGGTTGGCTCATATCACGTCTTCAAAAACTATTCTCGTTACCGGCTCCAGCGGCTTGATTGGCTCGGAGGCCGTGGAGCACTTTGACCGTCAAGGCCACCGGGTGCACGGCCTGGATAACAACATGCGCCGTGAGTTTTTTGGCGAAGCCGGGGACACTACCTGGAACCTGGAGCGGCTGCGCCGCAAGTGCAAGAATTTTACGCACAACAATATTGATATTCGCGATCGTGTCGCTATCGAAGAACTTTTTCGTTCACAGCGCTTCGATCTGATCGTCCATTGCGCCGCGCAGCCTTCGCACGACAAAGCCCGCGATATCCCGATACTCGATTTCGAGGTCAATGCGCTCGGCACTATCAATCTTCTGGAAGCTACTCGCCTGCACCGGCCGGAAGCTACGTTTGTGTTTATCAGCACCAACAAAGTTTATGGCGATGCTCCCAACGAAGTTCCGCTCAAAGAACTCGAAACGCGCTGGGAGTATGCTCGGCCCGAGGATTACGACGGCATCGACGAAAACTGCCGCATCGATCGCACGCTGCATTCTCTGTTCGGGGCTTCCAAGGCTGCCGCCGACCTGGTCGCACAGGAATACGGCCGCTACTTTGGGATGAACGTGGGCGTTTTCCGTGGCGGCTGTCTTACCGGCCCTTCGCATTCCGGTGTGGAGTTGCACGGCTTCTTGTCCTATTTGGTGAAAGTGGCCGTAACCGGCGGGACGTATTCGGTGTATGGCTACAAAGCGAAACAGGTGCGCGACAACATTCACAGTCACGACGTTGTGCGTGCGATCGAAGAGTTTGCCGGCAATCCGCGCCCCGGTGAAGTTTATAACCTTGGCGGAGGCCGCGAAAACAGCGTTTCTATGATCGAGGCTATCGCCAAGATCGAGCAGATGTCTGGCAAAAAACTTACCTGGAAATATGTGGATCAGAATCGCATTGGTGACCATATCTGTTACATCTCAAACCTCGCCAAGTTCAAATCGCATTATCCCAACTGGCGGATCACGATTCCTCTGGACGAAATCTTTCGCCAGATTATTGCCGAACAGACGCAGCGCGCCAGCAGCTTGAAATAAACAGTTTTGATGGATTAGGCGATGACGGGCCGCGGTTTGCCTACGAAGTTCCACTTTCCCCAGCCGAATGATTCGTGCATCGGCACAAAATACTTGTGAGCCAAAGCGGAAATTTGCCGGGGTTGGCTGAGCCACTGCTCGTAAGTCTGACGCTCGTGCTCAATCATGGTGGCCAGCGCGTCGAATTTGGTGGAGAAGCGGCGCACAGCGCGTTTTTCGGACAGAAAATGTACAAAAGTGAGAAATGGGGTGCGCCAAGGTTCTACGAAGAGCACGCGACCTTCGCTGGTTAGCACGCGGCGAATCTCCACGAACGTTTGTTCCAAATCCTGCGGAAGCTGAAGCAGGTGGTGGAGTCCTCCCTGGACAACGGCGGCGTCTTTACTCGCATCCGCGAAAGGAAGATGTCGGCAATCGGCCACGTAGCACTTCGCGGGGCCGTCGTATTTCGCAATCAGCCGAGGCGAAAGATCAACGCCCTCGAGGTTGCGAAAACCAAGTTGCTCCCAGGCGCGCAGACTGTTGCCGCGCCCGCAGAAAAGTTCGACGATGCGCGTTTCTCTGGGCCATGCCGCTGCTCCCAATCGGCGGAGGCGTTCCAGGAATTTCTGAATCTCCTGTTCGGGGCATTCGAAGCGGAGATATGCTTCTTCCCATGGATCCACTGGGGAACGCGAATCACTCTGTGCGGCTTCGGGCGGGTAGCGCGAATCCTGAGCCAGACTCATTGTGTTAGAGTACTTCAACGACCAGCGTGCGGCAATTTTGCGCCAGATTGTGCATTGGAATAAGCGCTGCGTTCGCCTATGAAGATTGAATCCACGTCGCCGCTAGGAAACCAGGAAAGTTCATCGCCTGCCACGTCATCCGCCGCGCTTGATGTATCCGTGGTGATCCCGTGCCTGAACGAAGCAAATTCGCTGGCATTTTGTGTGAACAAAGCGATCGGAGCGTTTCGCGCCGCAGGACTGCGTGGCGAAGTGGTTGTTGCGGACAACGGCTCGACGGATGGCTCGATCCAGATTGCGGAGATGAATGGAGCCCGCGTGGTTCATGTGCCGCAACGAGGATATGGCGCGGCGCTGAAAGCGGGAATTGCGAGTGCGCGCGGCACGTACATCATCATGGGAGACGCGGACGACAGTTACGACTTCACGGATGTTCCGCGCTTCGTTGAAAAACTTCGCGAAGGCTTCGACATGGTGATGGGCAACCGGTTTCGTGGCGAGATCAAGCCCGGGGCCATGCCTCCTTTACATAAGCATTTTGGCAATCCGGGATTGACGGCGCTGCTCAATCTTTTTTTTCACGCCGGGATTGGAGACAGTTATTGCGGCATGCGTGGATTCACGCGCGCTTTGTACGACCGGCTGGACGTGCGCAGCAACGGCATGGAATTCGCCCTCGAAATGATCATCAAGACCTCGCAGATCGGCGCGCGCATCACGGAGATTCCCATTACGTTGTGGCCCGACAAGCGCGGACGTCCGCCACATCTGCGGAGTTTTCGCGATGGCTGGCGGAGTCTGCGATTCATGCTGCTGTACGCGCCGAATTGGCTGTTTCTGTTGCCCGGAACGGTGTTAGTGGCCGTGGGGTTTTTTCTGGTTTGCTGGTTGTTGCCGGGCCCGAGAAAGATCACGGCAAACGTTACGCTGGACATACATACCATGATTTTCGGGGTGATTTTCACGCTTCTCGGACTGCAGATTTTTATGATTGGGACGTTTGCAAAAGTGTTCAGCTACGCTGAACGCTTTGACAACAACACGGTTTCGCTGAAGCGCTGGCTGAAGCACGTGCAGTTGGAAGCGGGTCTGCTCCTCGGCGGCGTATTTTTTCTTGCGGGGTTTGGGGGCTGCGCCTGGATCGCCTGGAAATGGGCGGTCAGCGGATTCGGGCCGTTATACGCGGAACGCCAGATTCTCTTCTGGTCCATGTGGCTGTTTCTGGGTGTGCAGGTGATTTTTTCGTCGTTTTTTCTCAGCATGCTGGGCATCAGCCGCGGAACCTTTATCGGCGATTACGAGGAATCGGATCAATGACCGGGGAGTCGCAGAATTCCTGGCCGCTCTCGTGGATCAGCCGATGGCATCATGCGTCGGTTCACGTGCGGCGTACCCACGTACTTGCGGAGACCCTCGCAAAGCAGATTCCGCCAGGCGCATCGGTGCTGGATATCGGCTGCGGCGATGGAAGCATCGCGAGCCTGATCGCGAAGCAACGTCCTGACATTACGATTCAGGGTGTGGAATTTCTGGTGCGGCCGGAGTGCAAAATCGCATGCCAACCTTTTGACGGGCTCAGCCTCCCCTTTCCCAACCGCAGCTTTGATGTTTGCCAGTTGGTGGATGTGCTGCACCACACGAACGATGTGCGCATACTTCTGCGCGAAGCAGCGCGTGTTGCGCGGGGTTTCGTGCTCCTCAAAGATCACCTGAATGACCAATTCCTGGCGGACACCACGCTGCGCTTTATGGATTGGGTGGGGAACCGCCCCCACGGCGTGCCGCTGCCTTATAATTACCAGAGCCGTCGGCGCTGGAAGGAGCATTTCGCCGCGTGCGGGCTCGAAGAGGCGCACTGGACGACCGAAGTGCCGCTGTATCCTGCGCCGTTCAGCCTGATATTTGGACGCGAGATGAATTTTGTGGCGTTGCTTAAGAAAAACAATTAGCAAATTCCAAACCGAATATGAGTCTGCGCTCCGAATACGATGTTTGGCACAGCAAATACCATGAGCTTGATCCCTCTTACGACGATACCTCAACTCCCTGGTACACCTGGGTGGGCTCGGCAATCGGTGAAGTTGGCGGATTGCGGACCCTCGAGGTGGCTTGCGGACGCGGCGGGTTTGTCCGTGCTCTCGCCCGCAATGGGGCGCAGGCCTGGGGGCTGGATTTTTCCAGGGCGGCACTGCAGATTGGCAGGCAGCGATCGCAGCAGTCAGAATCTGAATCCTCCGCTGCTTTTGTTCAGGGCGATGCTCACGCCTTGCCATTTCCGGACAATTACTTTGATTTAATTGTCTCTTGCGAGACGATCGAGCATCTGCCCGACCCTGTGAAAGGAGTGCGAGAGTTTCACAGAGTTACTAAGCCGGGAGGAACGCTGTTTCTTACTACGCCCAACTATTTCAATCTCATGGGACTGTATGAACTATACGCCAAGGTTCGCCACCCGCATCGAGTTCCTGACCAACCATTTGATCGCTTTCAGTTTTTCTTTCAGACGCGCGACCTCTTGAAACAAGCTGGATGGAAGATCATTCGTTCGGATGGCGTCGTCCATCTGTTGCCGCTTTTTCCAGGCAGGAATCCGGTGCGCATCGAGGGCATAGACAAAAATCCCAAGCTGCGAAAGCTGTTGCGCTGGTTTGCGTATACCTATTGCTTGATTGCGAAGAAGAGAGAAAGTGCGACAGGTTAACTACGTCCCTGCAAATGCGCTCCAATGAAGTGTCCGCGGCGCGGTCCGCTGATTTGAATCGAAGCCGAGAACCCGGCCATTCCTCGCCAATTGACTGAGAACAGGTAGAATAAGCGTGCTTCTTATGTCCACGCAAAATCAAAGTTCGGAATCCTTGCCGCTGCCCCGCTTGGTGGAGTCGCTGGAATCGGGGCGCGCCGTTCCCTTTATCCGCGCCGCCTTCTGGGCGGTGACCGCTATTGCCGGTTTCGCTCAAGCGTGGTCGGTGCGATTCGTGATCAACCCGGACGGAAACTCCTATCTGGATATCGCGAGCGCGTATCTCCGTGGCGATTACGTTAACGCGGTGAATGCCTATTGGAGCCCGATGTATTCCTGGATCCTTGCTATGGCGATTCGCCTGCTTCATCCGTCGCCCTACTGGGAGACGACGCTTTTGCACTTGCTCAACTTCGCCGGTGTGCTGATCGCCCTGCGATGCTTCGAGTTTTTCTTTGCCGGATTCCTGGATTTTCTCAGGCGATTTCGGCGGCAAGACGACGAGCATTCCTTTTCCGTCGCTGGTTGGTGGTTGCTGGGGTATGGCCTGTTTTTTTCCACCACGCTCTTTGTGCTTACTCTGGAGCCCACGAACCCGGATGTATGGGTTTGCGTAGTTTCCTATCTGGCTGTGGGGATCCTCCTGCGGATTGCGCTACACCAGTTAAAGTGGGGATATTTTGCGGCTTTTGGAGTTGTCCTTGGGCTTGGCTATCTGACGAAGTCATTTTACTTTCCACTGAGTTTCGTTTTTCTCGGGGTTGCGCTGCTGGTTGGCGGAATTTCACGTCGAAGCGTGTTACGCGTGACGGTGGCCGCGCTTACGTTTGCGTTGGTTGCCGGGCCATTTGTTTTTGCGTTGTCGAGGGCAAAGCACAGGCTGACGTATGGAGATGTGGGTAGAATTGCGTATGCCATGGTTATCAACCCAATCGAACAGCCTTTCTCCTGGCGCGGAGAGAATCAAAGCGGGAGACCCAAGCATCCCGTTCGTCAGATTCTGTCGTACCCGCGCGTAATTGAATTTGCCACGCCGGTCGGGGGGACGTACCCTCCTGCCTACGATTTGTCGTACTGGTTAGAGGGAGTGAGGTCCCATTTCAACGTTCGCGGGCAAGTTCGAGTTCTACGCCAATCCGTCGGTACATTCTTTGGGATCTTCCTGATGCAGATCGAGTTTGCGGTTGGAGTGCTTGTCCTACTCTTTTGTAAAGAGAGATGGCGCGAGTGCGTTGCCTCAATCGCTCCGCTCTGGCCTCTTTGGTTGCCTGCAGCGATTGGTTGCATTGCCTATGCCTTTGTGCTGGTGGAGTACAGGTACGTCGCGCCGTTTCTCCCTTTTCTTTGGCTTGCGGCTTTCGCCGCTGTGTTGAGCTTTCCATCGGCGGCCTCAAAGCGTGTACGCCTTGCAGTGATCCTGGGAGTCTTGTCCATCACGGGAATCAAGACCGCAAAGTATTATGTGTCGGACCTGGCCGCGATGAGCCACCAGGAAAATACGAATTGGCAAGTCGCCCAAGACCTTCGGAATATGGGGCTAAAGCCCGGGGAAAGGGTTGCCGTGATTGCCGGAAAGGCCGAGGGACATTGGGCGCGACTCGCGGGAGTCAAAATTGTCGCGGAATTGCCCTTTGGTCAGGATGGAATATTCTGGCAGGGAGATTCGGAATTACAGGATAGAGTGTTTAACGCCTTTGCCGGGACTGGCGTGCGGTTTGTTGTGGTGAGGGACCCGCCGATTGGAGCAATCAAATTCGGCTGGCGGCAGCTTGGCGATACCTCATACTACGTCCACGCGCTTCCCGCCGGTATTGCGGAGCATACAAAGACTCAAGATATGAAGTGAGTACTTTTCGCGGGAAGCCCCTCACCGCATCTTGACCAGATATACCTTTTGGGAGTCCTGCGCAACCAAGGGCTGCATGGAGGACGCTTCTTCCGGGAAATAAATTCGTAGCCAGTCATAGCCGGTTCCCGGGTCTTGCACGTAGAAGAGAAACTCCGGGTGGGCGGCAACAAACTCCGAGAGTGGATAAGACTGCAGGGACGCGTAAGGGCGAAGAATCTCAAACCCCTTGTCGACATTGTCTGTTTTCTCATACTTCAGCGCTTTCCCGGGGTCCTCCAGGATAGCGAATCTCTTCTTCCATTCCGGGGCCGCATAATAGATGAGTTGCATATAGGGAACACCGTCGGAGAATACAACGGGGAGATCGGGATGGCCCGCTTTTTGGATCAGAGCTTCGACGGGAAGCGCGGGATTATCCAGCCGAAGCGAATGTGCAGAGCGCCAAAAAGTGAATTCGTGAATCGCCACACTCGAAAACACAAAAATGGCAAATAGCAAGACCACTCTCCCCCTTGCCAAAGACATCACACAAGCCATCGCCAACACGACGCCGAGGACAGAGGCCTGCAGGTACCGCTCCGACATCGCCCCGTGCATCAGGCGGGTGGCGAGTGCGGTAGGAAAAGGAAGTGTCAGGAGGGCAAGGAGCAGAGCGGCCTCGACAGGATCGAATTCCATTGCTTCGTCCGGGGATCCCCCGACTGGCAACAAGCGCGCACCAATGATTCCTGCGATGCATACGGCTACCAAGGCAATACCGAATGCGCCGCCCGTCAAGAAGGAGCTTCCGTACGTTATGGGAATGGAAGAGAGACCGTAGTGGGTCCAGACATGCGTCCCAAATATCGTTCTAAGGCTTGAAAGCAAAGGCCAGAAAAACAAAAGCGGCACAAGCCCAAGAGCCAGGGCTGCCCAGACTTGCCACCTGAAGCGGCGCTTCCAGATGACATATACCGACTCAGCCACATAAAACGGGAGCATGGAAAAGATTGCATAGTAATGAAGCGATTCCGCGAGCATCAGGCTCAGGGCGAGCATGACGGTCCAAAAGGGAGAGGGAGCACGCTGGTAGCAGACGAGCGCAAAAGCGATGCAGGCAAAGAGCATTCCGTAGGCGCGCCCATCTGTCGCGTAGGTATGAAACAGGGTGGTCAAGAGGAGCAGCACGGCACAGAGGAATGCAATCGAGTCGCTGGATTTCTTTCTAACGTAGGCGAATACACAGATCAGAGTACACGGAAAGGCCAGAATCGCGGGCAAGCGCACGGCAATGTGCCGGTTGTGGACGATGTGCAGAGCGGCTTTCTCGATCAGATAGAAAAGGGGGGGGTGGCTGTCAACCCCTCGCATGAGAGCAGTCCACATTGCCCGGAGGTTGGGCTGAGAGGCCACCAGCATGGTGAGCACTTCATCGCACCAAATGGGCCTCGTCATGGCTGCCGCCACATTACGGACGAGGACATAGAGCACGAGCGCGACCATCAGGCCCAGAATCACCTTCCTGGATGGCTTGGGAAGCTCATACCCCGAGGTCACCGGACGTTCTTCGATTGTCACTCTACCGGAATCCATTCCGATGCCTCCTCGTTTCATGATGCAGAACAGCCATCAAGGACGTGCCCAGTAATTTCTGCGGGAGCACCTCGCATTTGGCCAACAAACCCATGGCCCGATTTAGACTAGCGGTGCGCGAGTGGAATCCGGTGGTGATAATGGCGGTCTGATTATGCCTTCCCAACAGCCACAGCTTGCGAAGCAGCAACGCGGGCACTAGCGGCAGCCCCCAGTACGTCCATCGTTCTATCTTTAGCTCATTCCGTTCGGCAGCGCACATCAGCGTCTGGATCGAGTAACGCCGCACATGACCGGCAGCCACATCGTAGGCTGAAAAGGCCCACTGCCCGGCAGGAACATTAATCACGAGCCTTCCACCCGGCGCAAGGTGAAACAGGGCAGCGCGCAAGAAACCATCCTCGTCTGTAATGTGTTCCAGGACGTCAAATAAAAAGATGATGTCAAAGCGCCCTTTCAATTGTTCGTCTTTCTGAAAAATATCGTAGCAGCAGACCGGGCTGCGGCGGCTTACATTCTGCTTCAACGCGTATTCATTGAGGTCGAAGCCGGTCACCTCGCGCCCGATGGCATCTTCGATTTGCCTTTGAAGAAGGCCGTGGCCGCATCCTATTTCTCCCATTTGTTGCGCACCACTTATCGCTTCGTAAGCCAAGCGCTGAAGTACATCAAAACGCCGCTTAATCCAGAAATGCTCTATCGATGCGATTTCAAACCAACGGTCCGCCATGCTGACTTCTGTGGGACGCGACAAATACGCGATCTTCCGGTCCGCCCCCGGATTCTCCGGTTCGTTTGCCGCAGTCATAAGCAAGCGTTGTGTCCCAATTGTTTGAGCTTCATTATTTCTTTAGCCCCGCAACACGGCCGACGATGTATTCGGGCCGTGCTTTGGTCTCTTCGTAAATGCGGCCGACGTATTCGCCGATGACGCCGAGGAAAAACAGCACAATGCCAGAGAAAAATGTCACGGCGACGAGCAGGGCCGTGAATCCTTGCGGCGATTGTTGGAGGACGAACTTGGCGTAAATCGCGTAAATCACATAGATGCTGGAAAGGAACATGACCAAGGCGCCGAAGAGCGCGGCCGCCCGGATGGGCACAATCGAAAAGGCGAAAATACCGTCGAACGCAAGTCTCACGAGTCTCATCACGCTGTACTTGCTCTTGCCCGAATGCCGTTCAGCGCGCTCTACCTCGATTCCCGTTTGGCGGAACCCCACCCAACTTCGCATGCCTCGGAGGTACCGGTGATGCTCCGGCATCTTTCGTACTTCGTCGATCACCCGGCGCGACATCAATCCGAAATCACCGGAGTCCAAAGGCAGACGGATATCAGATAGTGCAGCCATCATGCGGTAAAACACAAAATAGCAGATGCGCAACGCAAGCGGCTCCTTGCGCCTCACTCGCTGCGCGTAAACAACGTCGTATCCCCGCTGGAATTGTTCCACAAACCGGGGGATAACTTCCGGCGCGTCCTGCAAATCGCCGTCCATGACCACCGCCGCATCACCGGTTACATGATCCAACCCCGCCGAGATCGCGGGCTGGTGCCCGAAATTCCGCGAAAGAGAGACTACCCCGATACGCCCGTCCTCTTCTGACGCAGCCTCCAGTATCCCAAAGGTCCTGTCCGTGCTGCCGTCGTCTACAAAGATGATTTCATGCGGTCCACCGGCAATCGTATCCAGAACCCCGCGCAACCGTCGCAGGAGTTCTGGCAAGACGCTTTCTTCATTGTGGATGGGGATTGTCACAGAGAGGCGAAATCCAGTGGCCATGCTGACTCAATATCCCCTTTTAGGCGGAGCGGCTCTACCTTACTGCGAATTCGTAGTGACAGCAAGGAGGCTCCGCTCAGTCCAAACGCTCTATTTGGGAGCGCGATATACGGGTGCGAGGAAGAGATGGTAGCAGGAGTCGCAGCGAAAGGGGCGAACGTTGCGGAGGAGACAGACCAGGCGGACGTACAAGCCTCGCCTTCGGGTACGCTGGACGGACCTGCTTCCACAGTGTGGACAAACACGTTTATCGCTGATTGGCGGCATGCGCATCGAATTCCTTCTAAGTGGGCAGAATCACTTCGCCCGTAAATGTTGAACTTCTCATTTTGAATTCTTCCAGTATGCGGCATTTTCGCACATCGCGATATGCGGGATAGCCGCGCAGTTTCCATTTGACCGTGCACCCTCTTCGCAGCCGAAATCCCGCAAGAAAGTATTGACATGAGCCCAACACTTTGGGAGTATGCGTGCCCCGCCCGGGGGAGTTTAACGATGGCAGACGACACGCCACAGGGGCCCCTGTTCCGCTTGGGTACTTCGCCGTCGCGAAGGCTAGCGAGCCGCGTGGAAGCGAGCGCCGAGGTCTGGGTGTATTGGGAGTGCAACTACCGCAAAGATGTGTCCCGCGTGCGCAACGTCGGTATGGGTGGATTGTTCCTGGAAACGCCACGGCCGCTGGCCAAGGGGCAGACGACAACACTCCACTTTCTTGTGGGTGAAGGACAGATACGAGCGGAAGCCTCGATCCAGCATGTGACGCCGGGTAAAGGACTTGGAATGAGATTCACGGCGGTACATCAGCAGGATCGGGCGCCACTTGCCGCGCTTTTGAACCGCCTACGTTCGATGCGCTGAGTTGCCCGGCTGCGGTTGCGGCGGGTGCTCTCTACAGATTCGCCAAATCTTCGTAGAAATGAGCGATGGCCTTGATGCCGCCGAAGTAGTTCTCCAGCAGGATGTGCTCATCGGGAGCGTGGGCGTTTTCATCGGGCAAGCCGAAGCCAATCAGGACGCACGGGACCTTAAAGGTGTCGTGCATCTGCGTGACGAAGGGGATGGAACCGCCTTCACGGATGAACACGGCTTTCTTGCCGAAGCCCTTCTGCAAGGCTCCTTGGGCAACTTGAAAAATAGGGGCGTGATATGCCGCCACCCAGGGCTTGCCGGAGCTTAATACCTCGAATTTGCAATGAACAGACTTGGGGAGAAGCTTGCGAACATGGGCTTCAACGAGCTTGGCGATTTTCGCGGGGTTTTGGTTGGGCACCAGGCGAGTGGAGAATTTGGCAAAGGCTTTCGAGGGGATCACGGTCTTGGCGCCTTCGCCCTGATAACCGCCCCATATGCCGTTGATTTCGAGTGTGGGGCGAATCCATAGCCGCTCGACGGTGCTGAAACCCTTTTCGCCAGCGTATCCGGGAGCGCCGACAGCGCGCTCGAAGTCCTTGGCCTTCCAGGGGAGTTTGCTTAATGCTTTGCGCTCGGCGGCGGGAATTTTGGCCACGTCGTTGTAAAAGCCGGGGACGGTGACCCGGAAATTCTTGTCGTGGAGCTTGGCAAAAAGTTCTGTGAGCACGGTCAAAGGGTTGGCAACCGCTCCTCCGTAGACGCCGGAGTGGAGATCGCGCGCCGGGCCGGTCAGCTCAATCTGGTAGTAATTGAGGCCGCGGAGAGCATAGGTAATGGAAGGCACGCCTTTGCCCAGCATGGCGGTATCAGAGACGACCAAGGCGTCCGCCTGCAGCTTATCCTTGTGGCTCTGCACGAAGTCCCACAGGCTGACGCTGCCGACTTCTTCTTCGCCTTCGATCAAGACCTTGATGTTGACGGGGAACTTTCCGTTCAATTGATGCAGGGATTCGAGGGCCTTCAAGTGGATATGCACCTGGCCCTTGTCGTCGGCAGTGCCGCGTCCGAAGAGCATGCCATCGCGGGATTGCGGGTCAAAGGCGGGCGAGGTCCAAAGATCAAGCGGCTCTGGGGGCTGCACATCGTAATGGCCGTAGAAAAGCACCGTGGGCTTCCCGGGAGCTTCCAGGGATTCTGCGTAGACCAGGGGATGAAGGGCGGTGGGCACGATTTCGACGGTTTTAAAGCCGGCGGTGCGCAAGTGATCTGCCACCCACTGTGCGGCGCGCTCGATATCGGGTTTGTGTTCGGACTTGGCGCTAACGGAGGGAATGCGAAGAAATTCCAGGAGTTCCGCGAGGTGCTGGTCGCGGCGAGCTTCGATAAATTCAGTAAGGTTCATGAATCCCTCAGGCACAACAATTCGCTTATCAACGGCGATTACAATTCCTTATAATTTCCAAGAAAAGCGCGGCAGCGGGACGCAAGCGAGGCTGGGGACCGGATGCCGTAGCCGCTGTCCCCATTCTAAGGCCAGCCGGAGCGGGGTACAAGTCGGCTCCGGGAAAGAGGCGAATTGGCACTTGGGAAACACCCGCCCATAAGGGCAATTGACGAGTTTCCCGGTTCACCCCATGATGAGCGCATGAACGAAACGCTCCATGCGACGTCGCGGCGCAGTCTGCGCGTCTTCCACAAGATGCGGTTGCAAGCGGTGGGCCGTGGGCTGGATGGCCGAAAGTTTCGCGAAGTCTGCGAGACGCTGGTCGTCAATGCCCATGGAGGCCTGCTGGTGCTGAAGACCGAGGTGAACAGCAGCGAAATGCTGGTGCTGGTGAACCCGCTTACCCAGGAAGAGTTAGAGTGCCGAATCGTGTTTCTGGGAGAGAGCGGCGAACGAGGCCAGCGGGTGGGCGTGGAGTTTCTGACGCCGGCGCCGCACTTCTGGGGCATTGATTTTGAGGCGCGGGCGCCACAGCCCGCCGGAGAGAATGGCAGGACGCACTGAGGCATCCGGCGCCTGCCGAAAGCACGTCAAGTGTTACGAAAACTTCTGTAATACCACTTCCTTTTCGTCTTCCGCTTCCAGCTTGAATTGCTGCACTAATTCGCGAAGTTGTGTGGACATGGACGCCAGTTGCTGAGCGGCTTTCTGCGAATCGGTAGCCCCATGGGAAGTGCTGCGAGCTGCTTCAGCAACGCCATGGATATTTTCCACGACTTCGCCAGAGCCCTTGGCGGCTTCGCTGAGGTTGCGTGACATTTCGTTGGTGGTGGTGGATTGCTCGGCGACGGCGGTGGCGATGGTACTGGAAATGCCGTTTACCTTCTCGATGATGGTGCTGATGGCGGAAAGAGCTTGCACTGCGCCGGTGGCATCGGACTGAATGGCCTGAATTTTGCGGCTGATGTTTTCCGTTGCCGCGCCGGTCTGTTTGGCAAGGTCCTTGACTTCGTTGGCGACGACGGCAAAGCCCGCGCCCACTTCGCCGGCACGCGCGGCTTCCACGGTGGCATTCAGGGCAAGTAGATCGGTTTTCTGGGCGATGGAGGTAATGTCTTTGATCACTTTGCCGATCTCGGCGCTGGATTCTCCGAGTTTGCTGACGATGGCGTTGGTTTCAACAGCTGCGGCAAGGCCCTGAGCAGCAACTTTGGCGGCTTCTTCGGCGTTCTTGGAAATTTCGTGGACACTGGCGCTGATTTCCTCGGTGGCGGTGGCGACGGTCTGTAAGTTTCGATTCACTTGCTCGCTGGCGGCGGAGACGGCATTGGCCTGGGCCGAAGTTTCTTCGGAATTGGCGCTGATCTGAACACTGACGGAGGAGAACTCCTCGCTGGCATTGGCGAGGTTGATGGACTCCTTGTTGATGATCTTCATAGTTCCGGCGATCTTCTCGAAACTTGTATTCAAGGCGCGGGACATCTCACCCACTTCGTCCTGGCTGAGTACCTTCAATCGCTTTGTCAGATCTCCCGAAGCAAAGGCGACTAGCACTTCGCGAATGCGAGAAATGGGTTTAATCACCCCAGAACGCAAAACGAGCACGGCCGCAATGACCGCGGCGAGCAAGGTCATCAGACTGGTCAGGAAAATTACCCGCGAGTTCGAGCTCGCATTGGCGACCAGCTCATCCACAGGGGCTTTCACGGCGAAGGCGCCGCGCAAGTCACCAGCCTTCATGCCCTCTTTCGTATAGCCGACCATATCTTTCGTGCCGACGGGATCCCCATGACACACCAGGCAGTCCTGGCTCAGGCGGACAGGTTGCGCGTAACGCATCCAATCGCGACCTTGTTCGGTCACGCGCTCAGAGTACTCTTTGAGTTCCGAATCCCGCTGGAAGGCGAGAAGGGCGCGTTGTTCAAAGTCATCGGCTTGATTGTGGGGGTCGCGTGGGCGGAGGGATGGAGTGCGAAACTCCATGCCCGCGGTTTGCGTGTATTGCTGGGCGACCTTCCAAGCGACCACGACGGGTACTTGCTCCAGATGCTTAAACTCGTGATTGGGCACAAGGGTATCAATGTTCTGGGAGAACCAAATGCGCGTGCCGCTGGCCATGCCGGTGATCTGGCGCAACTTGTCGCGGAAGGCATCCTCTGCCTGGCGATTGACGCGATTGCGGTTGATCCAAAAGCCGAGCAGGGTGGTCACAAGGAGAACCGCGGTGATGGAGAGAGTGACTTTTTGGGATAGATTCAAGTTCTTGAACATAGCTGGAAACTCCTGGGCGCGAATGATGGCGCATTGCCGCGATCGCCCTGTCCCCGAGAGAAGTGGGCAATCACTTCAGATCCTGAGAACCAACGAAGAATCACTGCACAAGCCGGCTTGGCTGCAAAATATGCATCGACCGGTGGGGCACGAGAAGCCGGTGGAGCGCCCACACGGACCTCGCATAGAAGGGGAAAATTGAAGGAGCAATTGGCGGACCAAGAAGAGGAGCAAAGGATTAGAAAGCTGTTGCTTTGCCCGGAGCAGCGCTTGTGAAGGGCCAACACAGGTAGTTGTGATTCGTGAAATAAGGGAATAAGGTCTGAATTGTGAACAGATTGCAAGGCCGACGGGAGCAGAAGTTTAAGTTTAAATGGAAAGCGACGAGGAGTGGCATTTAAGAGAGCGAAGCGGAGAGGAGTTTGAGCGAGCAAGCCGAAATGGGACAGATGTTCCAGGAACGATTGAATTCTGCACGTAGATATTCAGATTAGAGGCGAGGCGCCATTGCCAATTGTTGGCACAGGCCGATGGGATTCATAGGTTTAAGGGGTGCCAGCCGCGAGAGTTGTTTATCATGATGAAAATGGAATTGGGGTTCTGAGCAAGGCAGAGAGGGACGAGAGAGGTGGCGTTATGAGCCTGGAAAAAGATGGCAGGCCTGATCCGCATCAATACTTCATGGGAATCGCGATTGCGGTCCGAAAAAGGGCCAACTGTCTGGGCAGCCGCATCGGCGCGGTAATCGTGCAGAAGGGGCGAATCGTATCCACCGGATACAATGGCACGCCAGAAAATATGCCGAATTGCCTGGATGGAGGTTGCCATCGTTGCTCGAATCGCGAGAAATACCCATCGGGGACGGGGTACGACCTGTGCATCTGCGTGCATGCGGAGCAAAATGCGATTCTGGCTGCCGCGCGATTTGGAATTCCGGTGGAGGGCAGCACCGTGTACACGACAATGCGGCCGTGTTTCAGTTGCACGAAAGAGATGCTGCAAGCAAAAGTAGCGGCCGTTTATTACTTACATGATTGGAGCCATCCGAACCCCGCGCATAAGGCGGAATATGACCGGCTGCAGGCGGGATTCTCCCAGGGAATCCGTAAGATTGAAATGGAAGACCCAGAAGCATCATGGGCTACCGCGCCGAGGCCAACAGTTGATGCGGCAAACGCGACGCCGATAAGCGCCGATCAGCATGGCGGGCAGGATTTGTAGGCTAGCGGCGGAAGCGGATAGCGCTGTCGAGCGACAATGATCCGCCACCCACGAGCAGGAGAAAGAGCAGCGCGAGCAACATGCTCACATCGGTCCGGGCTTCGTGCAAGGTGCCCCAGAAACCGAGTTTTGCGAAGGCGACAATTTTTGTTGAATACAAGGCGACGAGAATCACAGCCAGCAAGGGCAGCGAGGCAAGGCGAGTCGCGAGCCCCAACAGGATCAGAGTCCCGCAGAGTATCTCTACGCCCCCGACAAATGGCGCTGAAATATACGGCCAGGGGATTCCGATCTTCAGAAAACGGCCAACCCCGAGTGCCTCTGGAAACAGAAATTTCTGGATGCCTTCGGAGAGGAAAACCCATCCGACGAGGATGCGGATCAGCAAGACTGCTTTTGCTGCGCGGGCGTTGAGTGCGGAAGTTTGCTCAGCCATTGTACCTCCAGTGTTCGGCTCCTCTCACACGTAGTCAAAGAGGGTCATGAATCCAAAATCCATGTGAAGTTGTTGGTGACAATGGAAAAGCGTGAGGCCGGGATTATCCGCGATAAAGCTGATCTCCACATCCTGGTACCCGCCAACCATAACAACGTCTTTCATCACTCCGGCCAAGGGCTTCCCTGCAATTTTGGCGAGCTCGAAGGAGTGACGGTGAAGATGGATGGGATGGATATCGTCGCTGGCATTGCGCATGTGAATGCGATAGCGCTTGCCATAGTGGAGATGATACGTCGCGGCCATGGTATCTTCGGAAAACACTTTGTCGTTGATGGACCACAGGTTGAAGCCATGCTCGGCGGCATTTTGTTTGGCGAATGTCATTTCAATGGCTTCATCGGGTTCAGCGGCGAGGACGTTTTGTTTGGCGAAGCGCGCATAGTTCCAATGAAACGGCGGCGGGGGCGCCCAGACGGGCTTGCCTTTGTGCCCCGCGTATTCAACAACAATGCCCATGCCGTGGCCACGGTCATCGTCCGCAAGATCGCCCATTAGCCATACACCTGGATGATTCATGGTCACGATGGCGGAAATTCTCTCGGCGGTCCCCAGCCATAGCACGGGAACTTCGGCGGGATTCGGCACCGGGTTGCCATCCAGAGCTACAACGCGAAACGTGTGTCCGGGCAGCGCGAGACTGCGAATTTCCGTGGCGCTGCCGTTCAGAATGTGGAAGAGGATGCGCTCGCCTTGTTTTACGCGAACGGGTTCGCCGTGGCCGGCCATTCTTCCATTGATCGTGAAATAGCGGTAGCCGACTTCGTAGCCGTGCGGCATGCCCTTGGCGAGCGAAGCTTTCATGGCGGATTCGCCGGAAGCTTTCAACTCCGTGACTATTGTGTTTGGAGCGAGGAAATCCATGGCCATGTCGCCGCCCTGGCTGAAGGAGGGCTCAAATTCCTTGAGAACGAGGAAGACTTCGCGATCGTAATTTCCCGGTTCGTGTCTGGGTTCGATGTAAACGGGGCCGACCTGACCGCTGTACTGACCGGCGTGAAGATCAGCGCCGGCACGATTGTGAGTGTGATAGAAACGGAAGCCCGCGGGGCGAGGCGAGAACTGGATGCGGCGCTTGCCGTGCGCGGGGATGTACGGCGTGCCCTCTTCCGCGGAACCATCCACATCCGGCGAGAGGAACTGCCCATGCCAGTGGAGCTGCTCTGGTGCATCCGTATCATTGAAAATGTCCACGACCACTTGCTGGCCTTCCTTGAAACGCAATAAGGGTCCGGGGAATTGGCCGTTGTAGGTGATGGCGGAAACGATGTGGTTGGGAGCGATCTCGATGGGGGTGTTGGCGATGCGCAACGTGTAATCGGCGGGGGATTCGGGAGCTTGCGGCTGCGCACCAGGAACGATGGCATCGGCCAGGAACGATTTAGCTGGGGCAAGCAGCCCGGCTCCGCTGATACCGGCGAGTTTCAAGAATTGACGGCGCGATGGTGGAAGCTTGTTCATGGCGTCTCCTTTTAGGATTCCGGCGCAAGCGTTTGGGGTACGTCTACGAGCGAGCGGGAAAGTCTTCGGGTCAGATAGACGCGGAGATTCTATCGCAATGCCGACAGGAATTGTCTTGTCAGAGAATTGTCAAACACGCGCGGCGCGCCCAGTATCTGCTATCATCCCGCCTTGCGGATAACGGAGGATGCATGAGCTTTGGCCAGCGACTGGAGGAAGTACGAACGGGGTTTGAGCGGCCGTTTTGGGTGGCGAATGTCAGCGAGCTGTTTGAACGGCTCTCTTATTACGCGGCGTTTGCTTCATTGGCGCGGTATCTGCACGAAACGCTGAGTTTTCCACTGGAGCGTGCCGCCGACCTTTCCGGTTTGTTCGGCGGGTTGGTATGGTTTTTGGCGATATTCGGTGGAGCAATCGCCGACAGGCTGGGCTTCCGGCGCGCGCTTTCGCTGGCGTACCTGATTCTCGCCGGGTCATATTTTCTGCTGGGGTCGTTGGGCGCGCCGTGGCTCGCGCCAGTGCGGAACGCGGTGCCGTTGGTGGGGTTGGTGACGGTTGTGTTGATGCTCCCAGCATTGGGAGTAGCGCTGGTAAAACCGTGCGTGGTGGGAACTACCGCGCGGGCTGCGCATGAAAATGTGCGTTCGCTTGGATACTCGATCTACTACACGCTCGTAAATATTGGAGGGGCGCTGGGACCGTTTGTGGCATCTTGGGTGCACCGGCACATGAGCGTCGAGAACGTATTCCGCGTCGCGGCCCTGAGCGTGTTCGTGATGTTCTTCGCCGTGCTGCTATTCTTCCGGGAGCCGAGCAAGTCTGGAGATGCGAGAACGGAAAGCTTGAGCGTGACGATTCGGAACTTCGGCCAGGTTGTGAAGAACCCCAAGTTCATGATCTTCCTGCTGATATTTTCAGGCTACTGGATCGTCTACTGGCAGGAGTTCATCACGCTGCCGATTTATGTACACGATTATGTCGACGGAAAGGCGGACACGGAACGAATGCTTGCGACGGGACCGATCGTGGTGATTGCATTCACCGTGCTGTTCAGTGTGCTGACAAAGAAGATCGCGGCGTTCCGCGCAGTGGTGCTGGGAACGTTTATCGCGATGTTGGGATTCTCGGTGCTGGCGCTGCATGCGAGCATCGTGGCGGCTTATGCCACCTTGGTCGTAATCGCTTTGGGCGAGTTGATTCAGCAACCGCGCTATTACGATTATATTTCGCGGCTGGCTCCGCCGGGGCAACAAGGAACGTACATGGGATTTGCGTTTTTGCCGCTGGGCATCGGGGCATTTGCCTCGGGACGCATTGGCGGAGCACTGCTGCATCATTTCGGCGAAGTGCAGCACCGGCCGGAGTTGTTTTTGTGGGCATTGGTGGCCATTGGATTGGGGACCACGGCGTTATTGTGGATTTACGACCGTGTGGTGAAACCGGGAAGAGAAGAAGAGAGCAGCGCGTAGCGACGGTGTGCGGTCCCCTACATGAACAACTTAAGAATCAAGAGAAAAGAAAATGGGCTTTGATCGATCGTAAGAGCTCAACCTTCGCAAAATGCGCGAAGGATGGGGCACCCTCAAGTTCATGCCTGAAGCGACGTTAGGAAGAAAACCCAAGAGTATCGATGTAAAGACCGGCCACTACAAGTTGATGATGCTACGTGAAGTGTTGAGTTTGACTGAGAACTAAAAACTGAGGACTGAAGACTAGTTCACCATGCGGCGGAGGGATTCGAGGGCCTGGCGCGCGAGGGTGTAACGAGGTTCGACGCTGATAGCTTCCTGGAAACAGCGCATGGCCTTGCCGTACATTTCTTTGCCTAGATAAGCGCGGCCCATGTTGTAGTGCGGAAAGTGGCGAGGCTCGTAACGGCGCGCTTCAACGGCCTGTTGCAACCAGGGAATGGCTTCATCGAACTGGCCAAGTTCAATCAGATAAGCGCCAATATCGTTATACGGATTGCCGAAATCGGGGTCGAGTTCTATCGCGCGTTTGCATTCCCCGATAGCGTCCATCAGGCGGCCTTGATAATGGTAAGTCCAGCCAAGGAAGGTGTGAGCTTCGGCGGTGGGATGCAGCTCGAGCGAAGACTGGTAGAGCTCCGCCGCGCGGTCGTAGTCCCCTTCCATCTGGGCCTGGTAGGCGTCCTGGAGGACTTCCCACGCCCGGGTCAAAGTCTCCTGACTCATAACGCCATTGTGAGGGGAGAATAGGAAAAAGGTCAAAGGTACGAAGGTTCTAGCTGTGCACATTCGCAAACTGTCCTTTTGGCGGGTGGGGGGTGTAAATTGGGCTCGGGAATAGAGAGGGTAGACAGGACAGGCGTGGGGGGATATAGCCCCGGCCGCTGATGCTCACGAGGAGATCTTTGATGTCGTCTTCAGACAAACCCACACGCAGAGAGTTTCTGCTCACCACTTCCACCGCGGCCCTGGGGGCAGCCGTGCCTTTGGGCAAACTACCGGCCGAGGCAATTGTTGCGAACGCGCGGGTGGCCGAGGGGGCTCCTTTTTCAGCGGAAGAGCTTTTCAAGCTTGGGCCGCAACGCAATTTCACGGGCGAGCGAGCCACGCAAATTGCCATGCCAATCGGAGGAATCGGTGCGGGCTGCATCTGCCTGAACGGCAATGGCGGTCTGCAGGATTTTTCGATTTGCGAGCGACCCGCTACTACCGCATTGCCCTCAAAGTGGAGTTCCAATTCTCCAGAGGCGGCATTTGCAGTTTTGCACATCAAGGGATCTTCTGGTGTGACGAAACTTGTTGAAGGGCCGTTCCCAGCGTTCAAGATCTTCGACCAGGGTCTTCAGGGGCAGGGATTGCGGCGCGGAGGATTCGAGGGATTTCCGCGGTTCGCTAAATGCGTTTTCAAAGGGGAATATCCGTTTGGAGAAGCCGAGTTCAGCGATCCGTCGGTTCCACTCGAGATAATGCTGAGGGGCTGGAATCCTTTTATTCCTTTGGACGACAAGAACTCCGGGATACCGTGCGTGATCCTGGAATATACGGTGCGCAATACTTCTGGCCAGCCCGTGGAATACCAGTTTTCCTACCATCTGTCGCATTTGGCCCCGGGATGCAAGGACGAGCAATCGGGATCCGCGAATACGATCATCCCAGGTAAGGGAGTGTTCTTTCACAACGACGAAGGGGCAAATGCGGAAGCATACGGCAGCGCCAGCCTCACGCTGATTGGTGGCGAGCCGCACATCAAGGGAATGTGGCTGCGCAGTCCCGAATGGACGTATGGCTCGTTGACGGCGCTGTGGCGTGAGATCTCTGCTGGGACATTTACAACCAACGCTGGTTCCAACAGTGTGGATATCGAAGGCCGGAACGGCGGGTCCATCTTGATGGAAGGGAGATTGGCGCCGAACGAATCGCGAACTTACCCTGTTCTTATCACTTGGCATTTTCCCAACTGTTACGTGCAGGCCGGCGGCAAACCTTCAACTGCCGATGTGCAAGGTGACGCCGGTTGCCGCTCCGTGGCGGGAGGAAAGCCTCCCCTGTGGCGCCCCTACTATGCGTCTGTCTGGAAGGACGCGCGCGAAGTGGCTCTTTATGTGGATGAAAACTACGCTTCGTTGCGAGCACGCACGGTGAACTTCAAAGAAGCGCTCTTTTCTTCGACGCTGCCGCCGTATGTTCTGGATGCCGTATCGGCAAATCTGGGCATTCTGAAATCGCCCACGGTTTTGCGTGAAGAAAACGGGAACCTGTGGGGATGGGAGGGATGCTTCGCAGATAACGGCTGCTGCGAAGGATCATGCACGCATGTATGGAACTACGCGCAAACTTTTCCACATCTTTATCCTCAATTGGAACGGACTCTGCGAGAAATGGAATACTTCCGTTCGATGGATGAACGCGGACATGTGAATTTCCGCGGCGCGATACCCGACGGCCCGGTCGATCATGGCTCGGACGCAGCTGCCGACGGACAGCTTGGCGGGATCATGAAGCTGTATCGCGACTGGCAGATTTCCGGAGATTTGGGTTGGCTGAAGAAGATGTATCCAATGGCGAAGCGCAGCCTGGATTACTGCATTGGCGCCTGGGACCCGGATCATCGCGGAGGCCTGTTTGAGCCTCATCACAACACTTACGATATTGAATTCTGGGGGCCAGACGGGATGTGCACGAGCATTTACCTGGGCGCTCTTTCGGCATTCTCAGAAATGGCGAAAGCCGTTGGGCAACCGGGAGATGCGGAGTCCTACGGGGAGCTGGCGCAACGGTGTGCGCGGTTTATGGAAGAACAGTTGTTCAATGGCGAGTATTTCCAGCAAAAAGTGCAGTACCTGGAGCTGCGGGACAATTCGTTCGCCGCGTCGGTTGCCCATGTGGATGAACACAGCAGCGAGATGGAACAACTGCTGAAGCGAGAAGGCCCGAAATACCAGTATGGAAGCGGATGCCTCTCCGACGGCGTCATAGGAGCATGGATGGCGCACATGTATGGAATTGAAACCCCGCTTGCGGCCGAAAAAGTCCGCATGACCCTGCAGGAAATCTACAAAAATAATTTCAAGACGGACCTGAGCCAGCACGCCAACGCGCAGCGACCGGGCTATGCCATGGGGCATGAACCGGGTTTGCTGGTGTGCACGTGGCCCCGGGGTGGAAAACCGACATTGCCTTTTGTGTATTCGGATGAGGTGTGGACCGGGATTGAATACGAGGTGGCGTCGTACCTGATCGCCGAGGGATTTACGGCAGAAGGATTGACGATCGTCAAGGCGATGCGCAGCCGGTACGACGGGCGAATTCGCAACCCGTGGAACGAATATGAGTGCGGCAACTTTTATGCGCGAGCGATGGCCAGCTATGCATTGCTTGGCGCTTTGTCTGGCTTTCGCTACTCCGCAGCCCAGCGGACGTTATGGTTTGGGCCACGATTGAGTATCCGGCCATTCAAAACTTTCTTCAGCACAGCTTCCGGATTTGGCGTGATTGCGCTGGATGCGCGGAGCCTGCACATTCAAATGATCGAGGGCGAGTTGCAGGTGGAAAAACTGGTGCTGCAAAATGGAGCGAAGAGCGAAACGTTGGAATGGAAAGCCACGGCGCGGCCGGACGCACCTGCGATGAAGACCTTGTGAGCGAGAGGCGTGGCCTGCACACCGCCAAGGAAAATGCAGCACGGTGGGTGACTCCTCGTGGGAGTTATCGTATTCTGGAATGCGAATAAGAAATTCGCTTTCGCTCTGTGAGCCAAGTTGCGATCAGAGCCAATCTAAAGAGCGAGAAGGGGGAAACGTGAGGAAGTTTGCGTTGAGCTTGGCGGTCCTGGCTGCGTGCGCCGCGGTGGCAGCCGTAAGCGCGCTGGCGGGGCAGGAGCCCGGCAAAAGGCCCGCGGGCAACGCCGCAGCGGTGGCCCGGGGCAAGACGATTTTCCAGCAAAAATGCACGGTGTGCCACTACGACACGAGCGACCAGAAGAAAATCGGGCCCGGCTTGAAAGGTATTTCGAAGCGTGGCACGTTCACCGTAAATGGAAACAAGATCACCGACGAAAGTTTGAAGACGTGGATTGAAAACGGCGATCAGTTGATGCCAGGGCTAAAGGACAGCCTGGAAGCATCGCAAATCAAGGATGTGGTTGCGTACGTAAAATCACTCTAAGCGACTGGACGACTGGGGAGTGCGCAGGAGAATTCTGAAAATCAGCCAGTGAAGTAAAAACCCCCGGTGACCTGTGGGCACAGGCTGCCGGGGGCTTATCAATTTTGCTTTCTCCCGAGCGGGAAAAAGGAGCTACTTCAGGACGGCATCCTTCAGCGCCTTCGCGGGGCGCAAACGAACGACCGTCTTGGCCTTGATCTTGATCTGCTCGCCGGTCTGGGGGTTGCGGCCCAGGCGCGCCTTGCGGTGAGCCTTCACCACACGACCGATCCCGGGGATGACGAACTTGCCCGCGCTGCCCTTGGCTTCTTTCACGGCGAGTTTGTGAAGCTCTTCGAAAAAGGTGGCCACGGTCTTCTTGGGTGTGCCGACCTTCTCCGCGATGTATGAAACAATCTTTGTTTTGCTCAGTGGCTTGGCTGCCATTTATTCTGCTTATCCTCCTGATTTATCTATCCGCCCCGAACGAATCGAGGCCAGCCGCGAGCGAAAAACCTTGTGTTTTAAAGGGAAAACTCGGGCCGAATGGAACTATAGCGAACGCGGAAGTGGAACGCAAGGGAAAAACAGCAAAAATCGCTGGAAAAACGCACTTTTTTTTGGGGCATGTGCAAAACGCCCAGCGTTCATGCGGTAATGCGCATTACTGGAGGCCAAATTCCCGCTCCGCAGCCGCTGTGGTATCCTTCCGAATCACTTTTGAAAGAGGAGAGTCGTTGATGATGGACAGCGCAAACTGGCAGGAACTGGAACGCGAAATTGCCGCGATGGTGAAATTACGGCGGCGGCCGGTAGCCGTGGCCTATCTGGACGCGGAACCCGCCGGAATCAAGAAGTTTGCAGGCACGGAACCATCGGGTTGCAGCTTCTGGCGTTTGGCAGCAGAAGGCCAAACCTTCTATACCGTACCAGAGAATCACTTTAACTGCGCAGTTGGCGCGTATACGCACAACATTCCGCTTTCGCCTGAGCGTGAGAAAGAAACCGAGCAAACGTTGAAGATGATGTTTGAGCTGGGCTACGTGCAGCCGGAAGAAGTACCGCAGATTCCGCGGCTGGCAAAAGGACCCAAGGCGGTGATCTATTCTCCATTGGGCGCAGCACCTTTAACACCTGACGTTGTTCTTTTTGCGTGCAAGCCTGCAGGGGCGATGTTGCTGCAAGAGGCTGTGAATAGGGCCGGTGTGAGCAGCGGAGCGCCCACGCTGGGAAGACCAACGTGCATGGCGCTACCGGCATCTTTGCAGCATGGTGCGATCACCAGCTTAGGATGCATCGGCAACCGCGTGTATACGGGGTTGGGGGAGGATGAACTCTACGTCGTGGTGCGGGGAACGGATCTGGCGAAGGTTGCGGCAGCGCTAAAGACGATCGGCAACGCGAATGCTGCGTTGCAGGAGTATGCGACCGGGCGCCGGGAACAACTCTCCACACGGTGACGAAGTATCCCGCGCAAGCTTCGAGCGCCGAATCGAAAGGATCCTCGTGGCTGATGACTTTTGTCTGACGTTGCACTGGAACGCGCGACGGGGCAGAAGCTTGAGCAAATGGACTAAGGGGTAGTTGAAGGCTGCGATTGCGGAGCAGCGGAAGAATTGGGCTTAGCCGCCTTTTCTCACAAGCAGCAAGTTAACTGAGCGATTCAGGATTTCTATCCCTCAGTTTTCTCTGGCTGAGTTATTTTCTGTCTGTTGTGGGCTCTCGGTCGCCCCCAGCCCTGCTAAAAATGTTCTTCAGACAGACTTCGACTGCTTCGGGAGGTGCGAGACAAGGTTTCGTCTTGGTTCTTTTTTCAGCAGCGCAGGGCCGTCCAGGCTGCGGCGAAAGTGTTCTGCCAGGGATAGGCGCAACTGTAGCGGACCCAGATGCGGCGCGCTGTGATGCGCACTTGCGCAGCGATTTTCAGCAGCTTGAGCCGGATGGTATCGATTTGGGCTTCCGCCCATTCCGTACCCGCCAAGCCCAACCGCCGTAAGGCCTCGACCAGCACATAGGCCAGTGAAGAGAAGTACAGCCGCAACTGATTGGCCCGTAACGTCTCCGTACTGAGCCGGTCCGCGAACAGACTCAACTGCTCCTTGATGCGGTTCTCCATTTCGCCGCGTGCGCAGTAAAGCTGTTCATAGAGTTTCTGCGCCGGCCAGTCCTGTGCGTGCAGAGACGCGACCAGGTAGCGAGGATTTTCCTTGCCTTCGATCTGTTCGGCTTTGGCGATCACCCGCCGCGCCCGCGACCAGCTTTTCTTGGTGCGATAGGTAAACTCACAGAACACTCGTGCCGGTTTTCCCGTTCGCCGATGTTCTTGCTTCGCTTCCTGCATCGCGCGTCCGATGATCCGTCGCAAGCGCTTGTTCCGAGCAAAGCCGAATACGTAGTCCACATCGCTGTTTTCGCACCAAGCCAGCAACTCCTCGCGACAGAAGCCGGAGTCCGCGCGCAGAATAATCCGGGTCTTCGGCCACCTGGCCCGAATCTGCTGCACGATGCGCTGTACCTCTTCGAGACTTCCGGCGCTCGCGTCGATGTTCGAGGGCCGCAGCCGCGCACACAGCAGATAATCTCCGCAGAACACATACAGCGGCAGGTAACAGTAGTGTCCGTAGTAGCCGTGGAAAAAACGTGCTTCCTGCCGTCCGTGCAGTGGCGTGTCGGTGGCGTCCAAGTCCAGCACGATCTCCTGCGGTGCGCACGGGTGCGCTTCCAGAAATAGATCGACCAGCAGGGTATCCAGTGCTTCGGCCGAATAGCTAATCTTGTTGTAGCGTTCCGCGCCAGGGGAACCAGCTGGTGTCAGTTCCAATCGGTTCAGCGTGCTCTTGCCGGCCAGCGGTTCGGCCAAATCTTTCTTCCCGGCCAGCACTCCCAACAGTGGATCCTGCCGCAACTGCTCGTGATCGTTCAGGTCTTCATAGCCGAGCGCCAGTCCATAGATGCGCTGTGCCAGCATTTCTTCCAGCCGGTGCTCGATCCGTTCCGGCTGTCGGTAATCGGTGAAGCAAGCCGCTACACGCCGCAGCAAACCGATCTTGCGCTCGGCCTGGCGCAGCAGAAGTGAACCACCCTCCGTGGTTAACCGATCCCCTGCGAACTGCCCTACGACTCGACGTGAAAAATGTGCTTCAAATGGGAAGAGAGTCTCGCTACACTCTGTCATTGAAAAGGCCTCTTTTCCTGGGACTTTAACTACGACTAGACAACGCAGTTATGCCCGAGAAAGCGGCCTTTTTCCACTTCTATTTAACCTTTGGTTCTTATTCCTTGTGAGATTTCCGGGTTAGGCGCGGCACTCGACGGAGCCGAAATCGCATCTCGCGAAATAATCTGTTGTTGCGTAGGAAGTGTGTTGGAATCCCAACCGCCGCCGATGGCCTCGATCAATTGCACGCTGGCAACGATTTGCTGAATGCGCAGGTCTACAGCGGTTTGCTGATTGCCGAAGAGCGTCGTTTGGGCCGTGATGACGTTGAGGTAGGGATCGATGCCCAAGCGGTAGCGATCCGTGGCGAGTTTCAGGCTCCGCTGGGCGGAGTTGATGGCCGTGTCTTGCTCCTGAATTTCCTTGGAGAGAACGCGCAAGGCTGCAAGATTATCTTCGACCTGTTGAAAACCCCCAAGGACGGTCTGGCGATAGGTGGCGACCGTCTGATCATATTGCGCACGGTACTGCTCCATCGTGGCGCGACGCAAACCGCCATCGTAAATCAACTCGGAGATAGCCGGACCGACGGACCAGAATCGGCTGGGCCAAGTGAACCAAGAGGAACCATGCGTGGTTTCAAAGCCGGCGGAAGCACTAAGAGTCACGGTCGGAAAATACGCCGCTCTGGCAACGCCGATTTGCGCGTTTGCCTGGGCCATCAGGCGCTCGGTTGCCGCGACGTCTGGGCGGCGTTCTAAAAGCTGCGATGGAACGCCAAACGGAATGGCGGGCGGAGGCGTTTTCAGAGGCTCGATGGCGACGGAGAACGAGGAGGCGGGTTGCCCAACCAGAATTGCGATCGCATGCTCGTATTGCGCTCGCAGAATGCCCAAGTTGGTGTCTTGCGCGCGAGTGGCTTCCAGTTGCGTCTCCGCTTGCGCGACGGCTTCATCGGAGTCGATACCCGTTTCATAAAGTGCTTTGGTCAGTTTCAGGGATTCTTCGTACGCCACGACCGTGGAATCCAGCAGTTGTTTCAGGGCGTCCTGTCCGCGCAGTTGGAAGTAATCGACGGCGAGTTCGGCTTGAGCTGTCAGGCGGGTGTTCTCGAGGTCGGCGGCACTGGCTTGTGCATTGGCGACGTTGGCGCGAACTGTGTTGCGCACCCGGCCCCAAAGATCCGGCGTCCAGGAGGCGTCGAAGGGAAGTGAATACGAGGTGAAAGTGCTTCCAGAAGCGGCGCTGGTCACGGTGCTGGAGGAACTGGGCTGGTGCTGGCCCGTGATGCTGGCGCCAACAGAGGCGGTTGGAAAATATTGCGAGCGAGCCTGGCGCACCAGCGCACGCGCTGCCATGAAGCTGGCAAAGGCCGCGGCTACGTTTTGGTTGGAAACGTTGACTTGTTCCTCGAGTGCGTTCAACTGGGTGTCGCCAAAAAGTTCCCACCACTTGCCATGCAGCGCGCTGTCCTGAGGTTGTGCGACTATCCAGCCATCCATTTTCTGCAGGTCGTCTGGCGTGACTTCCTTGAAAGCTCCCGGTACGGTGGCCGATGGCGCCGGGCGCTTGTATTTGGGGCCGACATCGCAGCCCTGAATGAGGAGCGCGGCGCAGAGAAGCGCGGCCACAGCCCGTAATTTGTTCGTTGCGTTCATCGCTAGCTTGAACTCCCTGAGAAATTTACCCTGTTTCCTGAGTGCGAGCTGGGTGGAGCATAAATTCGTTTCATCCAAAAGACTCAATTTGCCGTTGGGCCTCGAGTTTGCCGTGCGCACCCAGCCATTTGACTCTCCAGCGATCCAGAGTGAGATACACGACGGGAGTGGTGTAAAGAGTCAGCACCTGGCTGAGAAGCAGGCCACCGATAATGGCGATTCCGAGAGGATTGCGGAGTTCCGAACCCGTGCCTCTGCCAAAGGCCAGCGGCGTGGCGCCAAAGAGGGCCGCCATGGTCGTCATCAGGATGGGTCGGAAGCGTAGGATACAAGCCTGGAAGATGGCTTCCTTAGGAGACTTGCCCTCGGTGCGTTCCGCGGCCAGGGCAAAGTCGATCATCAGAATGGCGTTTTTCTTAACGATGCCGATCAACAAAATGACGCCAATCATGGCGATTACACTGAGGTCCTTGTGAAAAAGCATCAGAGCAAGCAAGGCGCCGACTCCCGCCGAGGGGAGAGTAGAGAGAATCGTGATGGGGTGAATATAGCTCTCATAGAGAATACCCAAGACGATGTAAACGGCGATCACTGCCAAGAGGCCGAGAAGAGGGATGGTAGAAAGCGAAGACTGAAAAGCCTGAAGAGTGCCGGAGAACATGCCATGGATCGTGGCAGGCATGCCGATCTTCTGTTCCATTTCGAGGACGGCTGCGGAAGCCTGGCTGAGGGCAATTCCGGGAGCGGTGTTGAAAGAAATGGTGACCGCGGGATATTGGCCCTGGTGATTCACCGACAAAGGAGCAGTCGAGGGCTCATAATGCGCGACAGCACTGATCGGAACAACTCTCCCTTGTGCGGCCCGGATATAGACGTCGTTCAAGTCCACGGGAGACTGCCAGTGCAGTGGAGCGACCTCCAGGACAACATGGTACTGGTTGATGCCAGTGAACATGGTGGAGACTTGTGCCTGACCAAAGGCTTCATAGAGGGAATTGTCGACCATTTGTGGGGTGATGCCGAGGCGGGACATGGTGGGACGATCGTAGATCAGCATGGCTTGAAGACCACTATTCTGCTGGTCGGTATTCACGTCGGTGAGCATGGGCAGTTTGCGCATCTGTTGGAGCAGGAACGGCCCCCATTGAACAAGATCCTGCAGGTTGTCACTCTGAATTGTGTATTGATATTGAGCGCTACTGCCGCGCCCGCCGATACGGAGATCCTGACCGGCTTGCATAAAGGTATTTGCGCCGGAAACGGCGAGGAGCTTGGGACGCAGACGATCAATCACCTGGCTTGCACTGGCATCGCGCTGATTCAGAGGTTTCAAGCCCACGTACACGAAACCGCCATTGGTGGCGCCACCGCCGCCAGTAAATGCCATGACGTTCTGCACGGCCGAATCGGATTTTATCACATTGACAATGCGTGCCGTGGCGACTTGCATGGCCTGGAATGAAATGTCTTGTGAACCCTGAATGCCGCCAAAAACCGTGCCGTTATCCTGCAGCGGAAAGAATCCCTTGGGGACGGTCCAAAAAAGGTAAAAGTTAAGAGCGACGGTGAGGCCAAGAACGATTAGCGTGAGGCCAGAGTGTTCCAAGACCCAGCCCAAGCTCCGCTCGTAAGCTCCAAGGAGGGCGTTAAACGCTCGCTCGCTAAAGCGGAACGCCGAGCCGTGCTGCTGATCCCTCATATGCTTGAGCAATCGTGAGCACATCATCGGTGTGGTTGTTAAAGAGACACACAGGGAGACGAGGATAGCGACCGAGAGAGTGACGGCGAATTCACGGAACAACCGGCCGATAATGCCCCCCATCATCAGAATGGGAATGAAAACGGCGATCAGGGAGATGCTGATGGAGAGCACCGTAAAACCAATCTCACTGGCGCCCTTGAGCGCCGCTTGCATGGGCGACATGCCTTTTTCAAGGTAGCGAGTGATGTTTTCGATGACCACGATGGCGTCGTCTACCACGAACCCCGTGGAGATGGTAAGAGCCATAAGGGAAAGATTGTCGATACTGTAGTGGCAGAGGTACATCACGCCAAAGGTGCCGATGAGGGAGACAGGGACGGCTACGCTGGGAATCAAAGTAGCCCGGACGTTCCGGAGGAACAAAAAAACGACCAAGATGACGAGGGAAATGGAGATGATCAGGCTTCGCTCGACATCGCGCACAGAAGCGCGAATGGTGGTGGTGCGATCGAACACAATTTGCGTGTCAATCGCGGAAGGGATGGAGGCTTGGAGAGAGGGTAACGCGGCACGGATGCGATCCACGGTATCGATGATATTTGCGCCCGGCTGGCGAAAAATGATGATGAGAACAGAAGGCTTGCCGTTGACGAATCCGGCAGCGCGGATGTTTTCCGTGGCGTCTTGGACGTCCGCGACATCGGAAAGCTTAACAGCGGCACCATTGTGGAAACCGACCACAAGCGGCATGTAGTCAATGGCTTTGAGAAGTTGGTCGTTGGTGACGATATCGGCCGTAGTGGAGCCGTCAATGAGCTGGCCCTTGGGGCTATTGGCATTCTGCCTGCTCAACATGGAGGCAACGTCCTGCAGGCCAAGGCCATAGCTGTTGAGCTGGGTTGGATTCACGTCTACACGAACACCAGGCAGAGAACTGCCGCCAACGCTCACCTGTCCGACACCCTGAATCTGAGAAAGACGCTGCTGCATGATGGTAGACGCGGCGTCATATAACTTGCCCCGGTCGTACACACCGGAGGTGAGCCCCACAATCATGATGGGAGCATCAGCCGGGTTGACCTTGCGATAGGTGGGATTGCCCGGGAGATTCGAAGGCAGGTAGCTGCGCGCCGCATTAATTGCGGCCTGGACGTCGCGGGCAGCGCCATCAATGTTGCGGTTCAAATCGAATTGCATCGTGATGCTGGTCGTGCCCAGATTGCTGGACGAGGTCATCTCCGTGATCCCGGCAATTCTGCCGAATTGGCGCTCCAGGGGAGTGGCGACCGAGGAAGCCATGATCTCCGGGCTTGCCCCCGGCAGGCCGGCCCCAACCGAAATCGTGGGGAAGTCGATCTGCGGAAGGGGAGAGACCGGCAATTCGCGAAAAGCCACGGCACCGGCGAGCGCAATAGCGGCGGTCAAAAGCGTTGTGGCCACCGGTCGATGGATGAATGGAGATGACAGGCTCATTAGACTAGTCCGCTGGCACGACAACCGTGCCACCCTCCGATGCGGGGTGAGTCGAAAAGCGCTGCGCGAGGCGATCAAAGAAAATGTAGATGACCGGAGTCGTGTAGAGGGTAAGTATCTGACTCAGGATCAAACCGCCAACCATGGAGATGCCCAGGGGTCGGCGAAGTTCCGAGCCAATTCCGGTGCCAAGGGCAAGTGGCAAGCCGCCGAGAAGCGCCGCCATGGTGGTCATCATGATGGGGCGGAAGCGCAAGAGACATGCTTCAAAAATGGCATCTTCGGGCTTCTTGCCCTCTTTGCGTTCGGCTTCCAGGGCGAAGTCAATCATCATAATGCCGTTTTTCTTCACGATACCGATAAGAAGGATGATGCCTATCAGTGCGACCACGCTGAGTTCCTGGCCGCAGATCAAGAGAGCGAGGATGGCGCCGACTCCCGCCGATGGCAGAGTGGAAAGAATCGTGACGGGATGAATGTAGCTTTCGTACAGGACTCCCAAAACGATATAAACCGTGACGAGTGCAGCGAGAATGAGAATCGGTTCGTTGGAGAGGGAGGCCTGGAACGAGGCTGCGGTACCTTGGAATGCGCCTTGCACACTGAGAGGCATTCCGATTTGCTGCTGAGCTTTATCAATGGCATCAGTGGCCGCGCCGAGAGAAGCGTTGGGTGCCAAGTTAAAGGAAATGGTCACAACAGGAAACTGGCCCTGATGGCTGACGGAGAGAGGTCCACTCTTCATTTCGAAATGTGTAAACGCGCCAAGCGGCACAGCACCGCCATTAATCGAAGCAATGGGACTGGGGTTCGCGGAACCGGTGCTGATGGCATTGTTGGTGGAAGCAGAAGGGCTAGGCGCAGCGGACGAGGCAGAATTGCCGGAAGATGTGGTTGCAGTGACTGTCCCAGACAAGGAAGCCGCAGTAGTCAGCGCAGTGGGAGCTAAAGCGGAACGAACGTAGATGTCCTGTAATTTGGCGGGGCCCTTCTGGAAGTTCGGTTGCGTTTCAAGAATGATGTGGTACTGGTTCAATTGAGTGTAGAGAGTAGAAACTTGGCGCTGGCCAAAGGCATCGTAAAGGGCTTGGTCGACGGCCTGAGGAGTAATGCCCATGCGAGAGGCGGTAACGCGGTCGATGATAAGAGAGGCGGCCAGACCGGAAGTTTGCTGGTCGGTCGCAAGATCACGAAGCTCCGGAATGGTCTGGAGCTTGGCCATGAGCCTGGCAGTCCACTGATTTAGCTCGCGCTGGTCGGGGTCTTCCAGGGTGTACTGATATTGCGTCCGGCTCACGCGGTCTTCGACGGTCAGGTCTTGCACCGGCTGCATGTACAACGTAATGCCATCGATCTTCTCCAGATTGGGCTGCAGGCGACGGATAATATCCGAGGCATTTGTTTTGCGCTGCTCCAGAGGCTTCAAATTGATTTGGATGCGCCCGCTGTTCAATGTCGTGTTGGTGCCGTCGATTCCGATGAAGGAGGAGACACTTTCGACGGCGGGATCCTGCAATATCGCGTGAGTCAGTTGCTGCTGCTTCTGCGACATGGCCTCAAACGAAATAGATTGCTCCGCTTCGGAGATGCCCTGAATGATGCCAGTGTCCTGAACGGGGAAAAAGCCTTTGGGGACAATCACGTAGAGGAAAATGGTGAGTACCAGTGTGCCGGCAGCCACAATCAGCGTGGCCGTCTGATGTTTCAAGACCCACTTCAGAGTTCTTCCATAGAAAGCAATGATGTTATTGAAGGCGCGCTCGGAAACCTCGTAGAAGCGCGTCTGCTTTTGCCCGTGGCTGCTTTTCAGTAAGCGCGAACACATCATGGGAGTCAGCGTCAGGGAAACCACGGCGGAAACCAGGATCGTGACGCTCAAAGTGATCGCGAATTCCCGGAACAAGCGACCAACGATGTCGCCCATGAACAACAAGGGAATAAGCACGGCAATCAGCGAGATGGTCAGCGATACGATGGTGAAACCGATCTGCTCTGAACCCTTCAGTGCAGCTTCCAGAGGTGGATCGCCTTCCTCGATGAATCGAATAATATTCTCGATCATGACGATGGCGTCGTCGACGACGAATCCCGTGGAAATCGTGAGAGCCATCAGCGTGAGGTTGTTCAGGCTGAATCCCGCCAGGTACATCACGCCGAAGGTGCCGACGATGGAGAGCGGGACGGCAAAGCTGGGGATAATAGTGGCGCGGAGACTGCGCAAGAAAAGAAAAATTACCATGATAACAAGCCCGACGGTGAGCCCGAGTTCAAACTCGACGTCGGAGACCGAAGCGCGAATGGTGGTCGTGCGGTCCGTCAATACATCCACTTGAACGGAAGCCGGGAGGTTGGTTTTCAAGACGGGAAGAAGCTTCTTGATGCGGTCAACTACTTGAATGATGTTCAATCCGGGCTGGCGCTGAATGTTGACGATGACCGCCGGCGTTTCGTTCATCCAGGCCGCCTGGCGATTATTCTCGACGCCATTTTCGACGCTGGCGACATCGGACAGCCTTACCGGCGATCCATTGTGATAGGCAATGATGACTTGGGCGAAGTCAGCGGCGGTGAGGAGCTGGTCGTTCGATTGGATCTGGTAATCCTGTTGCGGGCCGTCGAAGTTACCTTTCGCCTGGTCCAGGCTGGTCTGCTGCAGCGCTGTGCGTACATCCTCCAGATTGATGCCGTAGGAGGAGAGCGCCGTCGGATTGACGCGCACGCGGACGGCAGGCTTCTGGCCGCCACTGATGCTGACGAGTCCGACGCCGGGGAGTTGCGAAATCTTTTGCGCAAAGCGGGTGTCGGCGAGGTCTTCGACTTGCGACAACGGAATCGTCTTGGAAGAAAGCGCCAGCGTAAGAATTGGCGTGTCGGCCGGATTCGTTTTGCTGTAGATCGGCGGGACTGGCAGATCGGAGGGAAGATACGTTTGCGCCGCGTTGATGGCAGCCTGTACTTCCTGTTCCGCGACGTCGATGCTCAACTCCAGCGAAAACTGCAGAACGATAATCGAGCTGCCGTCGGAGCTAGTCGAGGTCATCTGGTTCAGGCCGGGGACTTGCCCGAATTGCCGCTCCAGCGGAGCTGTGACAGCCGAAGCCATCACATCGGGATTCGCTCCCGGATAAAACGTCACCACCTGGATGGTGGGGTAATCCACTTCAGGCAGCGCGGATACGGGCAATTGCGTCCATGCCACAATGCCCGCAAGCATAATCGCCGCCATGAGCAGCGAGGTTGCTACCGGCCGCAGAATGAATGGACGAGAGGGGCTCACTGCGCAGAGCCTCCCTTTTTGCCGCCGCCGGTGCCCTTTTCACCGGAGCTTTTGCCGCTTTGATTTCCAGACGGCGCTTGGGCAGGCTGCGTTGCTGCGGGCTGACCCGGAGCATTGGAGTTCGCGCGCGGCGCCCTGACACTCACCTTGGCACCGTCCAAGAGTTTGTCGAAGCCGTTGATGGCCACGACGTCTCCCGCTTGCAGTCCATCTACCACTGTCACTGTCCCGTCGGTGGCCCCCGGCGTGATGTTATGGATGGAAGCCGTCTGGTCATTTTTGATGATGTAGACATAAGCTCCTTGCGCGTTGCGTTGTATCGCCGGAGTCGGAATGAGTGTGACATTCCGTAGGGTGTCCACGAGGAGACGCGCGTTGACGAATTGGTTCGGGAAAAGTGCGTTGTCCTTGTTGTCGAAGATGGCTTTGAATTTCAAGGTATCGGTTGTCGTGTCGATGACATTGTCGAGGGTCAGGAGAGTGCCGCTTGCAAGTTTTTGAGTCTTGTCCGCATTTAGAGCGTCCACGGGCAATTTCCTGCCTTTTCGGAGTTGCGCTTGAATCTGTGGGAGGTGACCTGATTCGAGGCCAAAGATGACCGTGATGGGCTGGAGTTGCGTGATTACCACCAATGAGGTGCTGCTGTTGGCTTGCACGATATTTCCGGGATCGACGAGGCGGAGGCCGACGCGGCCATCAATCGGCGCCGTAATGTGCGTGTACACCAAATTCACCTTGGCATTCGCAAGCTGTCCCTGATCGTTCTTGACGGTTCCTTCGTCCTGCAGCACCACTTGTTGCTGATCGTCCAACTGCTGCTTGGCGATGGCGTTGCGGTTGAACGCTTGCTGGTAGCGCTCCAGATCAATCTTTGCTTCGTTCAAGACCGCTTCATCATGGGCCAATTGACCTTCCACTTGCGTAACCGCAGCCTCGTACGGGCGCGGATCGATCTCGAGAAGGGGATCGCCCTTATGCACCATTTGGCCTTCACGGTAGTACACGTTAGTGATTTGGCCCTGCACGCGGCTGGTTACAGTCACGGTATAGACCGGCGTAACGGTTCCAAGGGCATCGATGGAAATGCCCATGTCACCCTGCCGGGCAGTCGCGGTTGAAATGGTCACGGGGCGCGCGCTGGGGTCAACCGTATTCTTGGCGCTGGAACTGGCGCTAATGCGATGCCAGTAGAAGACCCCGCCAATAATCAAGGCGATCGCGACCAGCCAAAACCACCAATAACTTTTCCGCGGTGCTTGATCTTGAGATGTCGAATAGGGAACTGCTCTGTCGTCAATGGAATTCGTTCTTTGTTCCGTCACTGGCACTCCCGATGATGGAGAATCCTACGGTAAAGCTCTTGGAGAACCCTTATGCCGCAATGGGACCCTGCGCATAAGAGAAATTCAGAGAAGGTGGACTCCAACACATTGTTTGGTTTAGAGGGCCGCACCGCATCCCGCCCTTGGATCCACTCTTCTTTTGACGTGCGGGAGTCTCTGCGCGTTTCAGCGGCCTCTAAAGCTATGTTTGGATTGTAATACAAGTCGTGGACAGTCGGGCCAGGGAATCCTCAGCAAACTCTTGTGAATTCAGTCAGTTCCGCCCGACGCCGAAAGCGGCACATATGCTCCGTAGATTCCAGTAGCTGGCAGGTGCATGCCCTGAACATAGAAAAGCCAGTTCTTTATCCGGCCAGGCAGGCGCTAGATGGAGCTTCTCGTAAGACAGCGACTATCGTAGGGAATGAGAAGGCTGGTCTTCGTGGACTAATCGGACTTTAAACTCTGCACGCTGACGAGCGCCGATAATCTGCGCATGGCGACGGGTTGAGAATAGCTCCACTTTCGAAAAGAGATTTCTTGCTATTGGTTAGCTTAGCGTGGGACATTTTCGCGTTGTGCATGAGAATACCCGTCAGCGCACGCAGCCCATGGAGGCTCAGCCATCGCAACGTCTGGGCATCCCCAAGAATCGTTGAAAGCAGTTTCTTCCTTTCGCTCGGAGATGAACGGGCCGGCGATCTGGGCAACTTCGACTGCCTTTATGGCTCTCTTCAGCATTGTAGGACTCGCTCTTTGGGGACTGCCCTATTACTACGATTTCATGGTTCAGCAGTTCGGGTGGACGCGAGCGCAGGTCACCTCTGGCAACGCATTGAGCAAACTTGTTGTTGGCCCGCTCTTCGGATTTGTAGCGGGGTGGATGGTGGATCGCTTCGGTCCTCGCCGGCTGATGATGGCAGGGATTCTGATGGCAGGTGCAGCGCTGGTTGGCCTGGGCAGCGTCTCGTCACTCGGAATGTTCTACTTTTTCTATTTCTTCAACGCCTTGGGCTATGTTTGCGGCGGTCCGTTGCCGAATCAAGTCTTGTTGACGCGCTGGTTTGAAAAGTCGCGTGGCAAGGCCATGGGAATCGCCTACTTGGGCATAGGATTGGGCGGAGCCGCCGTTCCCTGGATCTCCCATGTTCTGGTGGAGCATTTTGGGTGGCAAACAGCACTGCGATCATTGGGAGTTCTGGTCATCGCAATCGCTTTTCCTTTGGCATTTTTTGTGAAAGAGCCGCCGGCCCTGGGCAGGTCAGCTCCGGTAAAACCTGTTTATCACTGGAGCAGCGCCTTCAGAAGCGCACCTTTCTATCTATTGATTGCCGGGAGTATGTGTTCCATTGCTGCTGTTAGCGGAACGCAGCAGAATCTTAAGCTCTTCCTGACGCTCGATGCGCACTACGCGCAAGGACAGGCCGCGCGGATACTGTCACTCGTACTGGCCGCAAGCATGGCGGGCCGATTGTTGATGGGCTGGCTGGCAGATCGCTTCCCGAAGAAGTACGTCATGCTTTTGATTTATTTGCTGGTGGCTGGCGCAATTCCATTCCTCTTTGCGAGCGGCTCACATGTTCTTATGTATGCCTTCGCAATTCTGTTTGGAGTCGGGCTTGGCGGCGATTATATGATCATCCCGTTGATCACCGCGGAGATCTTCGATGCGCAAGTGCTCGGAAGATTGCTGGGAGTTATCTTGACCGCCGGGGGAATTGCGGAAGCCGTTGCTCCCTGGATAGTAGGGCACATTCGGGACGTCACGGGCAGCTATGCGAACGGGTTCCTTCTGTTGATTGCGATGTCGTTGCTTGGCGCAGCAGTGGTGGCGTTCTTACCCAAGCGGGCGGTGCAAGAGTGAGCACAATTCCGATCCTGCGTCTCGGCGCAGTCAAGGAAGTTGAACGACTGAAACATCATGCGCGCTCCCTCGGTCTGAATATTCCGTGTGATCGCGAAGTACTCGCGGGGACTGAGTCTCCTCTGCGATGGCCGCTGGAGCGCAGTGGATTCAAGTTTGGCAATCGCATCGCGGTCCAGCCGATGGAAGGTTGGGACGCACTCGCAGACGGCAATCCAAGCGAATACACGCTGCGCCGTTGGCGGCGATTTGGGAAGAGCGGAGCGAGCCTTATTTGGGGAGGAGAGGCAGTCGCTGTATCAATGGAAGGCAGGGCAAATCCGAATCAACTTGTGATTGCGCAGCACACATATCCAGGTTTGGCGAAGTTGCGAGCCGCACTGCTTGAATCCCATCGAGAAATGACTGGGCACGACGTACCGCCCTTGGTCGGATTGCAGCTCACTCATTCAGGCCGATACTGCAGGCCCAACGCTTACGATCGGCCGGAGCCGAGGATTCTTTATCACCATCCGATCCTCGATGCCAAGCTTGGCTTGTCCGCGGATTCTCCTTTGCTGACGGACGAACAGATCGCTGGCATCATTGAGGACTATCGTTGCGCAGGCCGAGCCGCTTGCGATCTGGGGTTTGATTTCGTCGACATAAAACATTGCCACGGATATCTTGGCCACGAATTTCTGAGTGCACATACGCGCCCCGGAAAGTATGGTGGGTCATTCGAAAATCGCACGCGGTTCCTTCGAGAGATCGTGGAAGCAATTCGTTCGAGCGCGCCGGGACTCCGGATTGCCGTGCGCGTCTCCGCATTTGATACGGTTCCTTACCGGCCAGATCCCGAATCGTCGTCACCAGGGAAAATGGGGATTGGAATCCCGGAGCCACATGAGCATCTGATTCCGTATCGCTGGGGTTTCGGCGTGAACCCCCTGCGTCCCACGGAGATGGATTTGTCCGAGACCAGGCAATTCCTAGCTCTGCTGGAGGATCTGGAGATTTGTCTGGTCAACCTCACTGCCGGAAGTCCTTACTACAATCCCCACATTCAGCGGCCTGCTTTCTATCCGCCTTCTGACGGGTATCAGCCGCCTGAGGATCCTCTTGTCGGCGTGGCTCGGCAAATGGAGATGGTGCGCCAGCTGAAATCTCAGTTTCCAAAACTGATTATCGTGGGAACCGCGTACAGCTATCTTCAGGACTTTCTTCCCCATGTTGCCCAAGCGGCGCTACGCGAAGGATGGGTGGATTTTGTTGGCTTGGGACGGATGGTTTTGTCTTATCCGGGACTATTGCTTGACGCCTCCGAAGGGCGCACGATTCAACACCGGTTGGTCTGCCGCACTTTCAGTGACTGCACAACCGCGCCGCGCAAGGGCTTGCCTTCCGGTTGCTACCCGCTGGACGAGTACTACAAAGAATCCGAGCTTGCCGGAAAACTGAAATCGGCGAAAGCGAGGCGATCATGAGTTCGGCGTCTCCCTTCGATCGGTCGCGGAGGCATCGCAAAGTCCACGGTATTGCGGCTGCGCTCCTTCCTTTCGATTGCGACGGCCACGTTGCCGTCGACGCGTTTCAGAAACATCTGGCAGCGACGCATCGGGCGGGATTGGAAAACGCGGTGAACATGGATACCGGTTACGTAAATCTTCTATCCGATACGGAGAGAACGAGTGTCCTGCAATGGACCCGGGAAGCTTTGGGAAAAGATGTGCCCTTCGTGGCGGGAGTTTATATCGAAGGACAGTCTGGCCCAATCGCTGAGCTCTATCGTAAACAGATGGATGGCATCGTGAAATTCGGTGGCACGCCGATTCTGTTTCAGACGAGTCCGCTTCAAGGTAAGACGGCCAAGGAAAAAGTCGAGATTTATCGGGAAGCCTGCCAAGGTTATCCGGGTGTTTTGGCTTTCGAACTGGGACAAATGTTCGCACCTAGCGGGGAGATCTTTGACACCGAGACTATTCTAGGTTTAATGGAAATTCCGGAAATCCTGGGCATTAAGCACTCCTCCCTGGATCGTCTCGTCGAGCTTGAGCGTTTGGCACTGCGCGATGCGCACCGGCCCGGCTTTCAAATTTATTCAGGGAACGATCTTGGCATCAATATGATTGAGTACGGGTCTGATTATCTGCTTGGACTTGCGACCTTTGCTCCTGAAAAGTTTGCGGAGCGGGACCGGCTTTGGGAAACCGCTGACCCCGCGTATTTTGCGCTGTCGGATTGCCTTCAGCATTTGGGCAATGTGGCATTTCGCGAGCCCGTGCCTGCCTATAAGCATTCGGCAGCTGTCTTTCTTCACTTGGCTGGAAGAATTCCCAGCAATCGGACTCACCCGAAGAACCCTCAGCGTCCCAGTTGGGAAATTGAGCTGGTGCGGGATTGCATGCAACGCTTAAACGCGCCAAGTGCGCCGTCGCAATAGACGTTGGAATTGGTGAGCTTTAAGAGGGTTTCCATGCGTACGGCCGTTGTTCATTTCTTCGCTGCACCCCTCGCCTTGCCACTCTCGCCGGGCCTGTTGCGACGGACGGCTAACGCTCGATAACTGGATTCTCCGCGTAATCTGAAAACTCGAATTTACATCGATCGTTGGCGGCCAAATGGCACACCAGTTGAAAAATAGAGTTCCCATGCTATAACTCGTGGCATCCAGGGCTTGCCACGATTGCAAGGGAGGACCGATGGTTCGCGTAACGAGAATTGTTGTTCAGTCCCTTCTGCTTTGTCTTGTTTTGGCTTTCGTCGCTTCGGCGCAAAGCGCCCCTGCGAATCCTGCGCCCGCGCCGCCGGTTACCGATCGGATGACAACGCCGGCACCTTTTGACGTTCATGCAGCCGTTGAAGCGTATTTGGCGAAAATGCCGCCGTCGGAGCGGGCTCGCTCTAATGCTTATTTTGAAGGCGGCTATTGGCTGCTCTTGTGGGATTTCCTGTCAACTGTGATTGTCATGTGGCTCATGCTCAGGTTCCGCTGGTCCATGCGCATGCGCGATTTGGCGGGGCGCCTTACGCGCTTTCGCTGGCTCCAGACGGCGCTTTACTGGGTGCAGTTTATTATCATGCTGACCGTGCTTACTTTTCCGCTCACCGTCTATGAAGGCTATTTCCGCGAGCATAAGTATGGCCTGCTAAATCAAACTTTTGGGCCATGGATGCGGGATCAGTTCGTTTCGCTGGCGGTGAACGTGGTGCTAGGCGGGATTCTGATCGTATTGCTCTTTGGCCTGGTTCGGCGCCTGAACGCTAACTGGTGGGTGTGGGGAGGCGCGGTGACCATCTTCTTTCTGGCGATGGTTCTGCTCATCGCCCCCGTTTACATCGACCCCTTGTTCAACAAATACACGAAACTGCAAGATCCACGCGTGAAAGATCCCATCCTTAGCATGGCGCGTGCCAACGGCATTCCCGCGACCGACGTCTACGAGTTCGACGCCTCGCGGCAATCCAACCGGGTTAGCGCCAATGTCAGCGGTTTCGCCAGAACGCTGCGAATTTCTTTAAACGACAATCTCTTGAACCGCTGCACCCTGCCGGAAATTGAAACCACCATGGGACACGAAATGGGCCACTATGTTCTGAACCATGCGAACAAGCTATTGGTCATGTTTGGCGTGGTGGTGGTGATCGGGTTCGCTTTCGTGAACTGGTTCATCAAGTTTGGCTTGGCGCGATGGGGAGAGAATTGGGGCATCCGGGAGATGACCGACGTCGCCGTGCTGCCGCTGGCGGTGATGGGCTTGGCCGTCTATTTCTTTTTGATGACGCCAGTGACCAACACGATCTCGCGCACCGTGGAGTTTGAGGCGGATATGTACGGCCTGAATGCTGCTCGCCAACCAGATGGCGAGGCCAACGTGGATTTGCTGCTGGGCGAATACCGCAAAATGGATCCCGGGCCAGTCGAAGAGTTCATCTTTTTTGATCATCCCAGCGGACGCACCCGGATTACCGCGGCCATGCGCTGGAAGGCGGAGCACCCGGAGACGACATCGCTGGAAGAGTTGGCCAGACCTCTATTCAATACTCATTAAGAGCGGTCTGTTCTTCTTGCGCGACGCGCGCACGGTGAGCTAGGACTGGCCTTGTTCGATCCGAGCTTCCGATATATATGTAGGTCTCCTTTCGTAAGCAACCTTGCGAAGCGTATGGAGAGACCCGGATGCCGAGTCCGAATTACACTGCGTATAGGGGGGCTAAGCCTTACTTCGATCTAGTTCGCGGGGCGCTGGGCGACCTGGTTGATGGCGAGCACTTCTTCGACATCGTCACGGACGACATCGTCTATGAAGTTCTCTACGACTATCCCGGTTGGCCTCGGATTATCCAAGGACGCGCCGATCTGATGGCCCGGTTCAGGAGCTATTGCAACAACATCGAGCTTCACTCCGCCGATAAGTTGATTACTCACCAGACTGACAGCGGCCGCGTCGTCGTCATCGAATATGAAGTCCATGGGACCATCCTCGCGACAGGCGTGAAGTACAACAATCGGTTTTGTTCCATCATAAAGATCGCAAACAGAAAAATTGCGCACTGGAGAGACTACATGGACTCTCTCGCGGCCTGGAACGCATTGACGCCGCGCGAGGTGCATCGAGGCAAAACATCTGGCGCACAGTAGAAGAACAGTTGTCGGCAAATCGGGCACGCGGCGGCTGGTACCCACATGTGCGGTTACTGCGTTAACGAGGACTCGACCAGTTCGGCTACAATGCGCATCATGAAGCGCCTTCTTTTTGCCAACTGCTTCTGCATCGGCATTTTTGATTCGGCTCTATGTCAAACCCCATCACCAAGGAGACGCAGTTTACGCTGCGTTACTTATTCTTTAAGCGCGCGCTTTTGATTGAAAATCTACAACAACCATAGGAGAGCTTGATGGTTAGTAATGGATACAGAATTCTGGGGCGGTTGGCGTTGCTGGCCCTTGTCCTCACTGCAGGCGAAAAGACCTTCGCTCAATCGAGCAAGGTGAACCCTCTCAATCTTTCGACAAATCACGTAACGGCTTCAGTCGCCGATCTGGAGCGAGAAGCTGCTTGGTACGAGCGCGTTTTGGGGTTTCACAGGAGCAAGTTACTCGGTGGCAGAAAAGACTTCGGGTTGTACCAGATGACGATGCCGGGAATCCGCATCGACCTGGTATGGCAGCAGGGATCGTCGAGACACCAGGAGGCGAAGGGCCCGCTTGAGTAAGGCTGGTTTCACGTTGTATTTAACACGCCAGACCTGAATGCGGCCTATCAATACCTGGTGGCGCAAGGAACGGACGTCAAGATCGAACGAGATGAGCAACAACGCATCGTTCACCTGACCCTGCACGATCCCGAAGGAAACGAAATCGGGCTCGTGACGGAATGAAGAGCGCTGGAAACCTCAATCAACACACTAATCGCTTTTAGGGGCGCCGTGCCGGCGAATCAGCCGCGCGTATATTTGTTGAACCAATCAATCGTGCGTTGCCAGGAGAGATCGGCTGCGGCTTTGTTGTAGCGTTCCGGCGTGGCATCGCAATTGAAGCCGTGCACGGCCCCGGGGTAGATATAGCCTTCGTGCACAACGTTTGCCGCCGTCAGGGCCCGGTCGTAGCCTGGCCATGAGGCGGCGCCATCCTTGTCGAGTTCCCCGTTGTGGACCAGAATCGCCGCTTTAATCCTGGGTATATCCTGTGCGGCAGGAACTCTGCCATAGTAGGGCACGGCCGCCGTCAAATCCGTTCCCATCTGCACTGCGAGTGCGTTGGCAACGCCACCGCCGTAACAGAAACCAGTGGCGCCAATCTTTCCCGTGCAGTCGGGACGCGCCTTCAGCCACTGCGCAGCGGCCAGCATATCTTCGAACATTTTTGCCCGGTCAATCTTGTTGAACAGCTGTCCACCCTTATAGTCGTCACCGGGAAATCCACCGAGCGAGGTGAGCCCGTCTGGCGCAAATGCCATGAAGTTTGCGAGGGCCAAGCGCCGCGCGATGTCTTCGATATGCGGGTTCAAGCCGCGATTCTCGTGGATGACGATAATGCCTGGCAGCTTTGTCACCGTCGCAGACCGCGTATCGGCGCTGATTGGCCGCACCAGATAACCCTTGATGCTTCCGTTGCCCTTCGGTGACGGAACGGTTTCGTAGGAAGCCTTGATGCGGTCATCGGTCTTGGATACCTGCTGTCCCAGGGCGTAGTTGGGCATCAATGCCTCGATGATCGTCGAAGCAGCGAGACCGCCAATCGCTAAGCGCTGCACCCCGTCCATAAAGTCACGGCGACTCATCCTGCCGTGAATGAACTCATTGTAGAGTTCTACGGCTTCGCTGGGCAGTTTGGGTCTAGTAGGTTCCATAAGTTCACTCCAGGCGGAAAATAATACCATTTCTCCTGAAGAATGCACGACGTGCCGACGGACGCCAGGACAGCGGAGCATCCGGAGAGTGATTCGCCAAAGGGTTGGCCTGAGTGTTTTTCAATACGCGTTAGGATCGCTCTGATTTTGTCGCCGAGTGGGCAGCGCAGGAAACTCAGGATGCGCGCCTCATGGCCTCTCCGCGGAATCGCTGTGCCCAACCGACTAACCCTCCCAATGCGCCACTCAGGGGCACCACCATCGTGTGCCAAACCAAAATATGCGTGGCCTGGAAATTCGGGCAATGCAGCTCCAGCAATCCCACCCCGGCCAGCCCGGCAAGCGTGCCAGCCACTAGTCCCGCAGAAACCGCATTCACCGCGAAGCCGCGACGCAGCAGCAACCAACTCAGCAATGCCACCGGGATTGCATGCAGGATTCCGGTGAACAGGCAGACGATGCCCGCGGATACGAAGTGTTCCGTATGGTAATCGTGGAAGAGGAGTGCGAACACGACAAGCAACACGGCAGTGCCAATTCCCAAAAGCGCACTCGCTGACATACGGCGCCGGCTGCCCGGGATCATTTCGTTGACGAATTCCGTTGCCGCCATCCAGGCCAGCACGCACAGTGTGGAAAAGATCAGGCCGCGTTCCAACCACCCCATCTTTTCAAACCCGAAGAATCCCGCGCGCGCTGCTCCCGCTAGCGCCACGGCCGCGCCCATCAGAACCAGCCCGATTGCCAACACCCAAGTCTTCGGCAAAGGACGCACGGGCTGCATCGAGGACTCAATCGAGCCGGCTACGCGGTTAAGCAGCGCCGGATCCATCTGATGCGGAGCCCGAGCAACTTTCTCCAGGACTTCGTCAATCTCTCCGTCTCTCACTGCAATCCTCCGTTTTAACCTTTCCGGAGCCCCATAGCGCTCATCGTTTCTCGCAACTTTTTGTACGCCCTGTGCACTTTCTGCTTCACTGATCCCACGCTTGAAGAGGTGGCTCTGGCTACCTCCTCCAAAGACATCCCCGCCACCTTCAACATCTCGATCACCTCGCGCTGGCTCTCCGGAAGTGGCGCCAAGAGTGCCTCCAGATCATCCGCTTGGCCAGAGGGTGCCGGGACTGTTACCGCTGCGGCAGACGTTTCTTCCAGTCTGTGTTCGCGCGCGGTGGTCCGGAGCGCTTTGCGGAAGTGGTCCACGCGCACGTGACGCGCGATGGCGTAAACCCACGGGAGCACCGGCTCGCCCGGCCGGTAGGTATGCCGCACACGGTGAATGCGCAGCCAGGTTTCCTGCAGCAGATCATCCGCGTCGGCGCGGCTGGCGAACTGTGCGATGAAAAACCGGTGTAGCTGTGGGCTAATATGATCGATCAAAGCCGTGGCCGCGGCGAAATCGCCGTCCTGATACCGGGCCATCAGCATCTCCAGATTGCCGTGCGGGTGCATGAAATGAATGGTCTTCGTGAGATTTATATCCGTACCGGTGAGTTGGTGCAAGCCGTTTCCCGCCGTCAAGTGGGCACCCAGAGGGCTAATTCAGTTCCATCTAAATGTATTCGCTTGAGAGCGCCAGAAAGTTACGGTGTTGCTTTCAATTTTGTCCAATTCGGCTTCTTCGGCATTGCAGCGTAACTTTTTACCGGCTCCCAGCGAATCTCTACATGTAAACATGCCCTGCCTTTTGAATGGGTCCTGACCTGGTCACTGGGGCACACGTTTACCTAAACCTTAAAGGAGATCGCAATGAATTTTGAAAGACCCCGGAAGTTTTCTGTGTGGCGCGCCGGCACTGTGCTGGCCGCCGCGTTACTTGCCAGCGCGCTCGCGTTTGCCGGTCCGCATGACCGCAGCATCTTCGTGCTCACGAGCACGAATAGCGCCAGCGACAACTCGGTCGTCGTGTTCAAGCTCGATCCCGCAGGAACGCCTTCACTATCCTGGGTGAGCACCCTGCCTACGGGCGGAAAGGGCGGCGCAAGCACCAACGCTGGAATCCTGCAGTTCCAGGATGAACTCGGTGCGGTGGCGAACTACGGATCCAACAGCGTCACGCAGTTAGTGCGCTATGGCAATTACATTAGTACGGGACGAACGATCAATCTTGCTCCTGACTGTGTGAAGCCGGATTCTGTCGCCCTCAATCAGCAGCATCTGTTCGTAGTCGGCACAAATTGTGCCGAGAGTCATGCATGGCCTTCCGGGTACGTTGATGGTGAAGTCGTCAGCCTCGCTGACGCTTCTGCTGCGCAAATCGCCGTGGGCAAGACCTGGGCAGCGGTGACACTGACTTCAGGATCCGTCCTTCAGCTCCCGCTGGCACACGATGATGGGCCGCTCGCTGGCACGAGTACCTCTCTGACCCTTCCCACCGACGCAAATAACACGCCGCTTGGCGAAGCCTTCTGGGAAAACAATCTGGGATTCACTCCGGCGCACAGCCCCGACAGCTTCGCCATCATCAACGAGGTCGGTGACATTTTTCCGATCGTCGGTCCCGCTCCTTCGTACCCCACCAACGCCCCGTGCTGGGTAGCCAAGGGGCCCCGAAGCGCTTGGTACACCGGCAATTCCCCCGGCCATGCCATCTCCATCTTTTTTACCGATGGCCAAGGCGGCGTTTTCTATAAATCGGTTCCCCTACCGGGTTCGCCCTCGGACATCACTGTGTCGCCTGATCGCAAATGGCTTGCCGTGATTTACACCGTTGGCACCGAGGCATACGTCGGCGTCTTTTCCATCGACACATTCGGGGATCTCACGCCAGTGGCGACTACGGATTCGATCGGTGTCGCCGCTTTTAATGGAGTGGCCTTCAGCCAATAGCTCTAACTCTTGTTTTCTCTTTTGCTCGGTGGGTCGCCTTACTGGAAAAGTGGCTGCTCAGAGTTCACTTTTCCAGTACGGCGGAGATCAAGGAAGCAGCAAGCGTTCTCTCTGCGGTAAAACGGAGATTATTTTGTCACGGTGTCGTTGCGCACCACGGCTCCTTGTTTCATGACAAAGGTTACCGATTCGAGCACCTTGACGTCCGTCAGCGGGTCGCCGTTCACCGCAATCACGTCCGCGTAGTGGCCCGGCTCGAGCGCGCCGAGTTTGTCTGGCTGCCCGATCAGGTCCGCAGCGCTGATCGTGGCGGCCTGAATCGCGTCAATCGGTTTCATGCCCCACTCGACCATCTTGGCAAATTGTTTGGCGTTATCGCCATGGGGATACACGCCGGCATCCGTGCCAAAGGCAATCTTCGCGCCCGCCTGGAAGGCACGCCGGAAATTTTCTCGCTGCAGCCTGCCGAGCTTCTTTTCTTTTTCGATGGATTCAGGCAGCATGCCCACCTTGGCGCCCTCTGAAAGGATGAAGTCGTCGTTATAGATATCGAACACCAGATAGGTCTTGTGCTGAATGGCCAGCGCGATACCTTCGTCGTCAATCAGGCTGGAGTGCTCGATGGAATCGATTCCGGCGCGAATGGAATCCTTGATGGATTGCGTGCCATGGGCGTGAGCGGCGACCTTGCGTCCCAGTTTGTGCGCCTCTTCCGCAATAGCGGTAAGTTCTTCCAGCGAATATTGCGGAGTACCGGGAAGATCGCCTTTGCTCAGCACGCCTCCCGATGCGCAAACCTTGATAACGTCGGCGCCATATTTCACCACTTCACGAACCTTGGCGCGCGCTTCCCACGGGCCATCGGCAACTCCCGCTTCCTTGTAGTGAAAATCAAAGGGAAGAAGATTGTTGTCGCAATGTCCACCGGTGATGCTTAGCGGGGGGCCGGAAACAAACATGCGCGGGCCGGGAACATCGCCTGCATTAATGCCATCGCGGAGAGCGACATCAGAGAAACCGCCAGCCCCGACGTTGCGCACGGTTGTGAAGCCGGCGCGTACGGTCTTGTTGGCGTTTTTTGCTCCGATAATGGCTTCGCGCGGATAAGAAACGCCAAGGCCCTCGTAGCCGCTCATGTACGGATCAGAGGTAAGGTGCGTGTGAACGTCAATTAAGCCGGGCAGACAGGTTGATCCGGAAAGATTGACGGGTGTGACGCCCTTGGGCAGAGTGGTGGATGCCGCCGCGCCAACAGCCGTAACGGTGCCATTTTCATCGAAGACAATCAACTGGTCCGCGAGCAACTTGCCGGTGCGAACGTCCACCAGCTTTCCGCAGCGAACCGCGCCGGGCGCCGCAAAAACAACCGGAGCAAAGCAAAACACGAGCAAACAAAGGCGATGAACAAGTTTCATTTGGAATTTCCTTTTGAACTCGAAAACAGCCTTATTGTATGCCCATCTGGAGAATAGTGATATTGCGAAGCGACTGGCATCGAGAGCGCGCGCGACACATATTCTTACTTCTAATTCTTTGCCTAACCGTGCGCGGATGATAACGAAGCTCTATCGGCGCTGCTGTGTGAGGCATCAAGTGAGAACGCCGAGCTTCTTGGCCGCGAAGTCCAATACGCGTGTCCCGCCGTAACCGCCGACAATGCCTACAACCAACACGCTGATCAGACTATGAGCAATCATGGAATGTGTTTTGGGGATGACGATAAATACGCACATCCATACAAGAACGATGGCGCCAACAACCCCGATGAAGATTCTCCACCAGATGGAGCCGCGAAGAGTATCCCGCGCGGCGATTCCACCGACGATCCCGCCGATCACACAAAGAACCACAACCAGCCAAATGGTAATTTGAACGACAACGCGCTGTTTGCCGTAGCCATCTGTCCACATATCGATAGTGGATGTGCCGCGCCAGGTAGGTTGCAGGAAAACCGTAGCTGTGCCGCCATTGGCGTCTACATTAAGAGAAGCGGGTTCGACATGCAGTGTCGGATTGCTGCTGGAGACATAGATCTGGCGTTTGCGATCCGTTTGAATGCAGAAGCCCTGGTCGTTGAAGAAGCAGCCAACGAGGGGGTCTCGGTCGATCAAAGACATGGTGACCGTGGTATCGGATGTAGCGGGCCCGAATCCGTAGATCGGCGGCGAGAAGGAGACCTTAAGCGTGGGACTCCCCTGAATGGGAACACTGGGAGCGGAACTTACGATGGAAACGGTGGCGTCAACCACCGAAGCGGAGACGAGTTTGCCTTCGCCCGCAAAATCACCCTTGTGAATAATCATCGGTTGAGGAGTGAATGTACCAGCGGTCCAGGTCATCCAGAGAAGAATATCCGAAGGGGCGCCCTTTCCGTTTGGGGCCATGTAATAAACATTGATGAGCGCAAAGTCCTTGCCGTCGGCCAGAATTTCATCCTTGCCCGTGGAATTGACAAGCAACAATTGAGGCGTGGCAGGCGGAGCCCCTGGTGCGGCGGGAGCGGCAGCAGGTGCGGGCGGCTCTTGCAATTCTTCCAAGGAAGACCTGAGAGAGGTTCCAGAGTTCCACGAAACAAACGTCAACCGCGGACCAGCGTAAGGCGCGCGCAGAAATTCCTGGAACGAACCACCTTGTGGCACAGGTTTCTTGACGGCGGGTTTACCGGATTTTGAGGACGGCACAAAAATAAAAACTGTGTTGCCCGCCCCAAGCAGGGAATCCGTGGATTCTGTTGCGTTCAAATGCACCACACCGTATTCAGAAGCTTCGAACTTGGCGACCACGAAGTCTCGCCCTTGCGGAATGACGATGGTTTGTTTTTCGACTTTCCTGGAGGGAAACGTGATTGCCAGGTTAATCGTGCACGCATGATCCCACGTAGCCGCCCGATTGTCCGCATTGCGCATGAAGATTTTGAGAGAAACAGTCGAGCCCATCGGCGCCGAGGCGGAGTCGCGTTGCACTTCAAGTTTGATGGCGCCCGAGGCTGCCCGCGTGGCCATCTGGCGCATTGGCGCTGACGCCTGAGGAGAACGGCCACTGGCAACGGTTGGCCGGAATGCGGGCCCGAGTAGCAGAGCGAGTGAAATTGTCCACAGTATCTGGGAACGTTTATTTGCAATCATCGATTCCTTCTTTTTAAAACGAACTTCTACGAAGCCTTCCGACCGCTGGTGTTCAACGTGTTGTTAATGCCCATCAGACCTTTCAAAATATCGTTCCAAAAGGGAGCTCCCAGAGATACCAGCAGCCCCATCAGCAACAACCCCGGCACTTCCGTGTAAGGATGGGTTGTGAAATCCTCGCGAAACTTAGCAGTCCTGATCAGAATTGGATAGCTTCCAAGCGCGGTTTGAACCTGATCCCTGCTTTGTGAATATTGGGTGCCCAAATCCGTCTGCTGCTGATCACCGCTCTGATTGGCGCGAACCGCGGGAGCTTTGCCCACGATGGCCTGCTGCGCCGCCTGATCGGATGCAATCAGCTCATAAAGGATGATGAGATTGGCATTGAGAAGAACAACCACGAGCATGCTCAGAATTAGCGCGATGGTCTTGTTTTTTCTGGTATAGGCTTGCTGAAAAGACGCCCGCGCCGCTTCGTACGAAGCCGCGATATTCTCTTTTACCTGGTCGACGGTGGCCTGCGCCGATGCTACCACTCCCTTCACTTGGGCCTCTTCGAGCTCGATGCCATCCAGAAGGTGGCGAAAATCATCTTTGTTGAAATTCTCGAGCGCCGCGAGGTCAAATCCGCGCACTGTCAAGGCGCTGCGCACTTGCGGCACGGTTAGATGATTGCCCATGAATTTTTCGACCGTTTCCTCCATCACGCTAGCTTTAGTGTTGAGAGCGGACTTGATGAACTCCTGTAGCGCCTGAACGATAACGCTCAAGACAAAAATCAGCAGCACAAGAGACACTAAACTCTGAAAAGCCCCCATAGTCGGCTCCTCCTTTTTGAATCAACGGCGTACCGTTCCCCTGTAGCAGGCCCCCAAATCTCTTCCGGAAAGCGGGTTCAGTCAAGCCAGGAAACGAAAACACCGGATAAGCAACCTGCGCACTAATACAGCGACGGCCTCAGTGATCCGCCGAGCAGCGACGTATTCATATTCGCGATTGTGTGCGTTCCTTCCTTGCCTCCCCAGGAAAAAAGCAACGAGACTTGCGGGAATCCTCCCGCACGAAGAGTCAGCCCGGCAGAAAAGCTGTGTATCCAGGGACTGGAGCCGAGATCGCCACGGTCCAGCGCGACCTTCCCCTCATCCGCCATCAACATGATGCCCAGAGGCAAGCTCCCGATGGAGTGTTCAAAATTCTCCTGAAGCAACAACAGATTTGGCGCGCGAAATCGGTAGTCTTGATAACTGCTCAGCGACTGATCACCGTTGATGTCAGACCCTCCCAGCGTGGGTTGAAAATAAAATGGCACCGTGTCTCCGCCCGGGGTCATCGATAAGGCAGTGAAAAAGCGGAACCCAACCGTGCCCTCAAGATTCCTCACGTAGGCTTTCGGACATTTCGGGTGCGCGACCAGATCCACAGCACAATCGTCGGGGCCATTGCCGAGCCGCGGGCCCAACAGGCGAGTCGTTTTGCTATACAGAGCAAACTCATGCCCGAGATCGATGGTGAGCCGCTGGAAAGAGAAATTGGAATTTCCCGGCGTCAGGTACTGCTGGTAGGAAAGGTCGTAATTCAGCCGAACAACATCACCGGCGAAAATGGGGTGCATTTGCACACCTTCCCCTAATTGGAGAGTGCCGGGCTGTGAAGTTAGTCCCGGCGCGGTGGCTTCCGTGTAAAGCGACTCGATCGAGGGGCTCGGCTGGCCGTTGCTCGCGCGAATACTCACAAAGCGGCCGTTCATCTCGCCGTGAAACGAGGCATTCAGGCGAGAGTAGAAAGGTTTGACGACATTCCCTCCCAGGATCGTCTCGGTCATGCCATAAAAGGAGCGGCCCGCCTCAGTGGAAGCAGGCCCCAGCCCGAAGAAGGTAAGCTTATTCAGTGAAATCGCCTGCACGTACAAACCGAAGACCGTGTGTTCTGGCAGTTCGGTGAGGTTGGCCTTTGCCGGAGGAGGCGTTCCATGTTCCACGAGAATGGGATTGTTCGGGGTGTGCACGAAATTCATGTAGAAGCCGGCACGCCACGAAGCATTGCTTGAACCGATCGCGTCGGCGTTCCAGGTCGTTCGCCAATTGTCGGTTGTCTTGTGGCCGACGTAGGCCACACCCGCGCCAAAACCGTCCTGCGGGGCGATGCTGCCGACGGCAATGTGAACGGGGTCACCCGTAAATAATTCTTCCGCGCAACCGGGGATGCCCTTAGGCGTAAAACAACTCTCTTTCAAGATGTCCATTTCGCTCGGCGAATCAATTCGCGTTGGAGTAGAAGCCGTAGGGGCATTCACCTGCGCGCAAAGGGATGTCGCTGCGGACAGAAACGCAATCAAGATGATGCGTCGCACATGGCCTCCTTCATTTGCTTGCGGGCTTGGCCGCGTGCCGATGCAAAATTGCTGTGGCGCGATGAACGTACGCGCTCACGTCGCCCTCCGTTTTCAGCGACTTAGGATCGATGGCCACGACGGCGGCCAACTCTTCCAAATGCTTCAGGAGAGCCTGGCGGATGTGCAGGGCTTGAGACTGCAGGAGCAGGCCTGCGGGGCGGTTGGGGTTATAAGAACCGCGTGCGGGCTCCGGCACGTCAACTGTTTTTGAATATGTGGCCATCATTTACCCCCTAAATTGAAATAAGGAATGTCCGCATCGGGGCGCATCTGGTCTGAAAGCAAGCCCAGAAATGTGTTGGCGTTTTTCTCGCGAACGGTGCGATTGTCGTAGCTTCCCATGAAGAAACTGGTAACGGTGGCAGGGATGCAAGCGTGCTCGAAGATGCGCGCGTTAGCCGGGTCTTCCGGGCCGGGGATCACGGTTCCCTTGGGAACGTAGGGCGAGACCAGGATCGCGGGCACGCGCACGCCAAGGCGATCGAACAGGAAAGTTTCTCCCGTGCCGGTGTTGGAGGGGTCAGCCTTGTATCCATCCGGAGTGCACGCCGGCGGCACCACGTGATCGTAGATTCCACCATGCTCGTCATAGACGATGAGCAGAGCGGTGCTGGCCCAAACGGAAGGATTCGTGCGAATTGCGTTATAGACGCTGGCCAGGAATCTCTCGCCTTCCTGCACGTTGTGATCGGGATGTTGATCCGAGGCAAGAATGGCCCCGCCGTCCAGCCCCGGGTGATCGCTGTAACAGGGCTCGATGAAGCTGTAATCGGGGAGCGTGTCTTGCTGGCAATCAGAGATGAATTGATCGTAAGTAGCAAATATCTGTGGCTGATCCTTCAGGATGTTTGCGACTTCCATCGTCGAACTTGGCTGATCATAGTAATAAAGCTTGGCAGTGTGACCTGCCTGAACCATTCGAGAATAGATACTCGGGATTGGGTCCAGGGTGTAGAAGAGGTCCATACCCACTTGCCCGAACGATGTGCCGTAATGCGCGAACGCCCGGTTGCAAATTGTCGGGCCTGGAATGGAAGAAAACCAGCCATTGAAAAGGGCGAACTCCGTAGCGAGGGTAGTGATTACCGGCAACTTGTCCGGCGTGAAGTAGTACATGATGTTGTGCGACTTATTCACGTCGTTCGTTTGCGTGAAGTAGTCTTTGACGAAACCCTGCATGTTGGCGACGCGCCCTGGACCGGAAGGCGCTCCACCAAAAACCTGCAAATCGACGCCGGGAAAATGGTGATCGGGGTCCGGATCAAGCTGGCTCTGGAACTGCGCATTTGGCTGGACCTTCACAATCGCGCCGTTCGTGTCGGGGTTCGATTCGTTACCCGTCAGCCCATTGATATTTGGATATTGCTTTTGCCCGTTTTGCATTACCAGACTCAGGCCACCCAACATGTGGTCGAACGAGCGGTTTTCCATCATCAGGACGACAATGTGTTTTAACTGGTCAATTCCGGCCATGGGGATCTCCTGGGCTCAGGTCGGTACGAAGGGGTAGTGACGCGAACACCTCAAGCGTTTCGGCTTGATATGCCGAGTCAGAGAGGGCAGGGGTTAGGGGATAATAACAGGAAAGCAAGATTCCACAAGCGTATAGGCTGGGCCTGTGCTCTTAAGCAAACGGCAAGACCACTGTTTAGAAATCCTTCTGTTTCTCCACCCGAGTCGTCTTGCCGGCACTCTTTTCAAAGAAGATCGCCGAGAGGTCTGACAGCGTGCCCGCGCGCTTGATAATGGGTTGGCGAAGCTGCAATTGCAGGTGCCCGGCCTGCAGCAAAATATCCAGCAGGCGCGAACGATCCAGATTGGAGAGGTGTTCATGACGCAAACAGATCAGCAAGGTGCGCTTCGAGCATTCCTCCAGAAATTCACGAACGGCCTGGTGTTCCGCCCCTTCCAGCGACCGGCTGTTCACCACGGGTTCCAATTCATCCAGCCGTTCGTAGCAGCTGGTAAAAAAATGATCGAGGCACAAATCCTCTCCCGCCAAGTCTGTGACTGCCGACCTTGCGCAGGAAGTCGCTGTGCATTCTGCTTTTGTCGAAACCATGGCCTCTTCCCCCAGACTTGGCGGTAAAGCTGATTCGCACTTCAACACACCCTGGTGATGCTGCTCGTTTCTACAAACACTCATCTCACTCCCCCCGACTGCTTCCATTCATTCACCCACTATTCCTCGACTCGACTTTCCTGCCCAACAAGCTCCCTACACCAATCATCCAGAGAGAACGGTCTATCGTATCGAAAGGAAAGCCGCCAGCCTTCGTGTCCGCAAAAAGCGATCGACATAAGGCGCCAGCAGTGCCTTCACCTGTCTTGCGTTCTCGTTGCACTGTTCCATGCGGTTTCTTCCCGTCCAAAGGGTTATCACCGTCACAAGGCGCGCTTCCTCTTCGGAGACAAGCACCATGCAACCAGAGAAACTCCTCGAATGGCCAATTGTGTCGCGCATGGCGTCGGGAATCATACTTTGGAGGATGGCTGCTTTGCCCGGCTTCGCAACGAATTCCACCCCATGCGCGATTACCTCCGACGCTAGCGCTTCCATGGGGAAAGTTGCTGGGATCTGCGAGGCGTGGTCCAAATGTGCGCGATCTCCGGCACACGCAGGACGATAATCCCCCTTTTGGAGGGCTGGCAGCCCCGCAAGGCTGCTCGTTTGATAACTCGCAATCTGTACTTGACTTCCCACGAACCCTCCATAAGCCCTCTCCTTCCCAATCTGTCGGGAGGAAGGGCGCGTCCTGGTCGTGTCAGGTGCTCAAGACGCGCCCAAGGGGCAGGTGAGGTCGGTGACTCCCCCACCACGAAAGAGGCCCTGTTTGCGCCTGGCCTCATTCCACAAGTAGTGTCAGGAACAAGTAATTCGTTTCATTCCGGGAAGAAGGTTCCATTGCCTCATGTGTGGGGGCAAAGATATACTTCACCCACAATCAACTGGGGACATTTTGGAACTCTTTGCGTTCGACAAATCGTATGTAGATCGTCTCCGGGACGGAGAACCGGCGACCGAGCATCATTTTGTATCCTATTTTGGCAACATTCTGGGCATTATGCTTCGCGCCAGATACCTCCCTCCCGAACGCGTGGATGACGTGCGTCAAGAAACCTTTATCAGGGTCATCTCCATTCTTCGGCGGGATGGAGGCGTGCGCCAGCCAGAACGCTTTGGAGCCTTCGTTAACTCTATTTGCAAGAATGTGTTACACGAGAATACACGCGAAATGTATCGCGCCCAACCCCTGCAACCTGAGCACCTAGAGTCCCCTGCTCCCGAGAAGATTCTGGATCTTGAGCGCGCCCTGATCTCCAAGGAAACAAAGGAAAAAGTCCGCGAAATACTGGCTGAAATGAAGCCACGGGACCGCGACCTGCTCCGCGCTATCTTCCTGGAAGAAAAGGACAAAGACGAGATTTGCCGGGAATTCGCGGTGGATCGGGAGTACCTGCGTGTTTTGTTGCATCGGGCCAAGGGCCGTTTCCGTGCCACTTTTGACCAGCAGCCGGGAAATTCTTTAAGTCGCACAATGCACGGAAGTTCCTGATGAAACGAAGTCACGCCTCCGTGCACTATCTTAAGGATGACGCAAATGGACCATCTAGAGGCTGTGCGGCTACAAGCAGCTGAAAAATATGTCTTGGGGGAATTAACTCCCGAGCTTCGCGAACAGTTTGAAGAGCACTATTTCGACTGCGCGGAGTGCGCCCAGGATCTGAAGGCCTTGACGACTTTTGTGACTGCGGGCCGGATGGTTCTCGACGAGACGAAGGCTTCTTCCCCGGCACCCGCGCGCGAGCCACAATCGCAAAGGTTAGGCTGGTTCCATTGGTTGCGGCCAGTGATTGCCGTGCCTGCGATCGCCGCCCTCGCTGCAGTCGTCATTTTTCAGAATACCCTGACGATTCCTTCCGCCAAAAGACAAGCTGCGCTGCAAACTGTTGCAGACGTCTACGAGTCCTCCTATCGCTTGCAAGGAGCTACCCGAGGCGGAAACATGGCAACCGTCACGCTGCGCCCCAACGAGAATTTTGCCCTGGATTTCGATTTCACTCCCGCCCAGGTTTCTTCGAGTTACACAGGTACGCTGATTGACGCGGCCGGACATTCTGTGACTTCATTTGCCCTTAGCGGCGAACAAGCGAATAAGGAATTGCACCTCGTTATACACCGGGGTATAGTCCACGCTGGAAATTACCAACTGGTTGTTGTTGGTGGCCAAAACAGCGAAGTATTTCGTATACCATTTGTCGTTGTTCCTGAATCTTAATTGACCAGAATTGGCGAACGTCCTGCCACCAAGGAGTAGCTCATGGCTGACAAGATCAAGCGCGTATTCCATTATCATGCCGATGGACTCGCACTGAGCGGTTCATTCACCAGGCCAATTCCCAGGTTTATCGAAGTGCAGGCGCCAACATCCTTGCCCACCATCGGGGGATACGGCAACGCCAGAGTTGAGAATTTTCGCCTGGACCATCACGTGCAATTTAAAGCCGGTTATTCCCACGTTGCTGGCAGCAAGCAGCACAACGATGAGAAAGAGTTTCACACTACGCAGGTCACCGCGACCGTCGAAGGCCTGAATATACTCGACGTTGTGACGGCGGAGCGAGTCGTGGCGCGGCTTGCGGGCTACAACGTCTTCCCTGAAGACGATTCGCATTTTTCCTTTATTGGCAGCACGATTGAAGGCTTGAAGATCGGCGGGCATCCGGTGGAAATCGAGCACAATGACCGGTTATTCAGCCACCTGGACACCTTTGAAAAAGTGAAGAAAGAGTTGGAAACGGACAAGGAATTCAAGAAAATGGCGGAGGACCCGTTCCAGACGGGGACGCCCACAAAGTTCTCGGACGGCCATGGAGAGATTCTTTGCACGCTTGTCAAGAAGATCAAGACGAACGCTCCCGGAGTAACAGTGGTCGGTCACGCCCTGGTCATCCCCAATTTTGGAAAAGTTTATCTAGCGGAAGCGCTGCTGAGCTCCTGCAAGCGCACCTTGACCATGTTGCGTTTCGAACTGGGTTCCCCCGTGGAGGCCACCACCGTGGTGGCGGAAGGCAGAATCAACGGGCAAACCTGGCCATAGTCTTTGCAATTGTTTTAATCTTCGTGCTTTGGGCAGTTGGATGTCATTCCCCATCCAAGACCCCGCCACAACAGGCTTACGATGATGCCTGGCTGAAAGTAAATCGCGGTGATCTCTCTGCGGCGCTTGTCGAGAGCGAAGCTGGCCTGAAGCAGTTTCCATCCCAAGACTCTGAGTGGCATTGGCGATTCGCGATTCTGAAGGCCGAAATCAAGATGCGCCAGCGCGCCAACAAGGAGTCTTTGGCGCTCCTTGAGCCAGAGCTTCCTGTTTCATTGAAAGCCACAGACCTGCCGGTTTGGCAAAAGCTTATACAGGGCACCGCGAATTCTCGCTTGCAGCAGTTCGACCTGGCCCAAACCCAATTGGATGAAGCCGAGACTCTTGCCAAGTCTAATCGTCCTGCTCTCCTTGGGGAAGTTGCGCTGCGCAAAGGAACACTGGCTTTTCTGCGCGGTGACCCTAAGGCGGCGGAATCCGAATATCGCAAAGCCCTCACGGATTCATTATTGCGCAAGGACTCCTTCCTGGAAGCCTCTGCCCTGGGCAGCCTCGGGCTCGCTGCTACGCGGCAGGAGCATTTTGACGAGTCCATCGACTGGGATAACGCCGCACTGCAATTGTCCAATTCCCTGGGCGCGCGGATTTCTGCCGCCCGGATTCAGGGAAACCTGGGTTGGAGCTATTTCGAGCTTGGAGATTACGAAAACTCGTTGGCTCTTTTCCAACAGGCGGAAGAATCATTCGCCAAAGCAGGAGCTCCAGGCCTGCAAATCGAGTGGCTGACCAATATTGGCGTGACCAACTACTATTTGGGGAATTATGAAGCCGCAGAAAGAGAGTCCCTGAAAGCTCTTGAATTGGCGCGCAGCCACAGCGACCAAGTCGCAATCACCGAGTGCCTGAACAACCTCTCACTGGTTGCCTTGGCGGAAGGTCATATTGATCTCGCAGCAACCTATAACCTCGAAGCTGACAAAACTGCCTTCAACGCGAAGGACGATGACGGTGGAGTCTCCGCGCTTCTGGTTTCGGGGCGCATCGAAGAAGCGCGCAAGAACTTTGGGAAAGCAGAGCAGGCTTTGCATTCGGTGCTCGAAAACGGCTCTGCCGCGACCGCTCTACGCTGGGAAGCAGAGGCTCGCCTTGGCAGGGTGTATGACGAAGAAGGCCGGACCGGCGAAGCTGAGAAGGAATATAAGCGCTCGATCCAGACGATTCAAGCCGCCCGCCATTCCGTGGGCCAGGATGAACTGCGCCTGACCTTCCTCTCCAGCGCGATCGATTTCTACGACGACTACATCGATTTCCTCATGCGTCAAGGCAGAGTCGAAGATGCCCTGCAACTCGCCGACCTCACGCGCTCTCAGACACTGGCCGAGGGCCTTGCCTCCGCCAATCATGCTTCAAGCGAACGCTACTTGAAACCTCTGCCACGCAAACTCGCACAGAAACTTCATGCCACCCTACTTATGTATTGGGTTGGACAAAATCATTCCTATCTGTGGGCGATAACCCCCACGAAGCTGAACTACTTTCTGCTTCCCAAGAAATCGCAGATTGCTCCTGCGGTGAAAGCCTATCGGCAGGCTATTTTGGACGGGCGCGATGTTTTGGCGTCTGACGTAGCGAGCGGCAAAGAATTGTATGACATGCTGGTCGCTCCCGCGCGAAACCTGATCCCGAAAGATTCCCGTGTGCTTCTGCTGCCCGCGGAAAGTTTGTTTGGTCTGAACTTCGAGACACTGATCGTCCCTGATCCTCAGCCGCATTTCTGGATCGAAGACGTAACCCTGTCGACGGCCAGTTCTCTGGCCTTGCTGACTTCCGCGAACCACAAGGCGCTCGGTACGGAGAGGAGTCTTCTTCTCGTCGGCAATCCCGAGCCGGCAAATGCGGATTTTCCGCGACTCGCGCAAGCCCAGACAGAAATTCAGAAAATTTCCAGTCACTTTCCGGCGGCCAAACGCGAAGTGCTGGAAGGACGGAATGCGACTGCTTCGGCTTACCTCAGCAGCAGGCCGGGACGATTCTCCTACTTGCATTTCGTAACTCACGGCACCGCCAGCCAAACTCGTCCGTTGGAATCCGCGGTGATTCTCAGCAGGGTCGGTGATTCCTTTAAATTGTACGCTCGCGAAATCGTTGCGCATCAATTGCAGGCGCAACTCGTCACCATATCCGCCTGCAATGGCGCGGGCACTCGGGCCTATGCTGGCGAGGGTCTGGTCGGCCTTTCCTGGGCGTTCTTGCGGGCTGGGGCTCACAACGTGATCGCCTCTTTATGGGAGGTCAGCGATGCTCCCTCAACCCCGCAACTCATGGACGCGTTGTATGAGGGCTTGACCAAGGGGCAGGACCCTGCGACCGCCCTCCGCAATGCCAAGCTCTCCATACTTAAGTCCAACACTCACAGCGTTTTCGCCAAGCCGTTCTACTGGGCCCCTTTCCAACTCTACGCCGGCTCATGATCCTTTCCTTCCCGTAAGGTTCCCTGCGATCTGGTCCCACTGAAAGAAAACACAGAATATAGTTGATACGTTTGCGCAGTGTGGGACACTACTCCGCCATAGGAAGCAGTCTGAACACACCCCCCTCGTGCTCAGCAAGCCACTTCCCCGGGGAGCTGCCCGCGAGCCTCCGAAGTTCAATTCCGGAGAAGATCATAATGACCAGCCCCTTGACACCCCAGAACTTGACTGCGAGTACTGTCTCAAGCATCGACTTGGATCAAATTCAGGGAGATGTACTGATTGGATTGCAGAAGCTTGCCGAACAATTCTTATTCTTCCAGATTAAAGACGTAGCAGGATTCAAAACCGTTTTGCGAAAGCACATCGCGCAGAGAATCACCACTTCACGCACGGTCCAGGAACGCGAATTCCATCTGCGCGACCACAAAAGCCAGGGGAACACAACTCCGCTGCCGAACATTGGTGTAAACCTGGCTTTCACTGCGGGCGGCATCGGCAAGCTCATCCCGGCAACAAACAACGGTTCAACTTTGGGGGATGCCTCATTTACTGCCGGAGCTAAGGCGCAGGCCAAATCGCTCGGCGACCCAGTGGACGCGGCGGGAAATCCCGCCACCTGGGTGCCGCAATTCTTGAATGCCACCGTTGATGGCGTCTTTCTAGTCACGGGAGGCACGGACGCCGATGTAAACGCCGAAGCAAACAAGCTGCTGGGCATTTTGGGAGCAACCGTCGCCGCTTCGTTTCAGGAGAATGGCGACGTGCGGCCAGGTTTGGAGAAAGGTCACGAACACTTTGGCTGGCTGGACGGGGTCTCGCAACCCGGCATAAACGGATTATCGATCCCCTTTCCGGGGCAGAGACTGCTCGATCCCGGGCTCTTCGCGTTCGGATACGGACCGACGGCGAATCCTCCTCTGTCGTGGATGAAGAACGGCTCGTTCATGGTTTTCCGGCGATTGAAGCAGCTGGTGCCAGAGTTCGATGACTATCTGGCGAGCCAGGCACAGACCCTAGGCATGGATTCGGTGCTGCTTGGCGCGCGGCTGGTCGGCCGATGGAAGAGCGGGGCGCCCATTGAACTGACACCGTCACAGGACGACTCGACGATGGGGCCCGATCCGCAGCGAAACAACAACTTCGATTTTTCTGACGATCAGGGCGAGAGAAGGTGTCCGTTTGGCGCGCACATTCGCAAAACGAATCCTCGCGCGGATTTCGGCCTGCCGAATAATGCGGGTGTGGACCCGCAAACCACGACGGTGGATCCGCATCGTATTATGCGTGCGGGAATTCCATTTGGCCCGGAAGTAAGCGTCGCCGAAGCGGCCAACGGAGTCACCGCCACGGATCGCGGACTTATGTTTGTCTGCTATCAGACCTCCATCCCGAATCAGTTCGAGTTTGTGCAGATCAAATGGGCCAATAATCCCGGATTCATTTTTGGGAAAAAGCATCCGGATGGATCACCCGTGGTTACCGGCTTTGACCCCATCATCGGCCAGAACGCCACCCCGCCACGGGCGCGAACCATGGACGAACCCGTTCCGAACTACCCTTCTGGAAACGTCAGGAGCACATTGAACGAACCGAATGATTTCATCATTCCAACAGCGGCGGGATATTTCTTCGTGCCATCGATCGAAGCACTGACAAACGAACTTTCCACTTGATTGGGGTGCACCCGGGGACTGGATGGGCACAATCTCCCAGTTCCTCCAGCTCCCGGTACATCGGCGGCAATCTTCAGCGCCGACCGGCAATTGCTCTTGAAGACAAGGAGAAGAACCATGGGGATCCTCAGACTTCGGCTGCGACCTTGGTTATTGCAAATCCTGGGGACTGCCATCCTGATCGCGGCTTCAGTTGCGCCGCCGGCCGCCGGCCAGGTACTCACGCGTTCCTATGACAATCGCCGTTCGGGCGCCAACACTGGGGAAACGACTTTGACGCCAGCGAATGTGGGCGGATTAAAGAAATTGCGCGAATTGGCGCTGGATGCGGGCGACGATCCCCGCATCGAAGCGCAGCCCTTGTATGTCCCGCAACTGCAAGTCTCCGGCGCGCTTCATGATGTCGTCATTGTTTGCTCCATGGCCAACAATGTTTACGCCTTCGACGTAAACACCGCCGCGAAACTTTGGAAAACGAATCTTGGGACTCCCGTCTCTCCAAAAATCACCGGCAAAACCATTTTCGGCCTGAATGAAACGGAGATCGACTCCTGGGGAATCAACATTAATTGGGGAATCCTCAGCACGCCGGTGATCGATCTGGACACTAAAACGTTATATGTCCTGAACTGGACCAGCCCCGATGGCACTCGCGCCAATGCTTCACACCACCTGAATGCTTTGGACATAGCCTCGGGGATAGCGGTCCATCCCCCGCTTGCCATCCAGGCCACCGCGCTTCCCAACGCCCATTTCAAATCGCCGAACCAAAAACAGCGCTCCGCCCTTTTGCTCACTCCTTTGCGCCAGCCCGCGGGCCCGCACGTTAAAAAGACTTTGATCATGGCTTGCGGAATGACCGGTGAGTCGACGCCGGGTGACCACGGTTGGGTGATCGCCTTCGACGTGGACAGCTTCCACCAAATCGCCGCGTGGACCTCTACGCCGAAGACTCTCGCCGGTGGCATCTGGCAAGCCGGCCAAGGACCAGCTTCCGATGATCAGGGAAATGTCTACGTCATGACCAGCAACGGCGGCTGGAATGGCACAACTGATTTCGCGGAGAGCTTTATCCGCCTCCACTTCACAGCCGCCACGTTGACTTTGGCCGATTGGTTCACTCCTTTTCGTGACAATCAACGCCCAAAGGCTGCCGCCAACGGGTACGACTTCACCGACCAGGACCTCGGCTCCGCCGGCCCTGTCCTTCCCGCGAACAGCAATTTGCTTGTGGGTTCCGGCAAAGACGGCGTCCTGTACGTTTTCGATCGCGGCAATTTGGGGAAGAAGGCTGTCGACCAAGCAAAGCCCGCGCTGGCGGACAACAAGCCGCTGCTCAATGCCTTGTTCTTCACCTATTTCCCCGGAACATTCGCCATCAATCCCTTGGTCAACGTCAATGGATTTCCAGACGGGAAAACGCACCACCTGCACGGCTCACCCGTTGCGTGGGCCAGCGACGCGAACGGCACAATGCTTTTTGTGTGGGGCGAAAATGCCCCGCTCCGCTCCTGGTCCCTGAAACCCGACGGACAGATTACGTTTCTTGGAGAGAGCCTGGAAACCTCTTCCGCTTTTGCAGAGATATTCAATGCCATGCCCGGCGGAATGATCACGCTCAGCGCAAACGGCGGCACAACCGGAATCGTATGGGGCTCCGTGCCGGTGAAGGGCACGTGGAACTCACAAACGCGTGACGATACCGGACCGCAAAACCAAGGCAATGCCAACCAACAGATTGTCGAAGGCGTGCTGCGTGCCTACGACGCAACCGCGTTCGACGGCAACAATCCCAATGGCAATCCGCGCATGAAGCTGCTGTGGCAGAGCACGAATCCGGGAACGCCGCAACCCGGAGACGCCCGCTATACCTATGACAAATTCTGTCCGCCGGTAATCGCCGACGGCAAGGTGCTATTGACGACTTACGACGGCCGGGTAATTGTTTTCGGTCTCTGAGATTTGGCCGCATTTTGGCGGCAACTCGTTCGACGATTGAGCCGCAGGAAAAGGGCTTGGAAGAACGCTCGAAACGTTAGACCATAGCGCGATTGAATCTTGGCGGGCACGGGCACGCCGGGAGTAAGGAGAATCATTTATGGCAACCCCAGCTTCACCGCAAATTCCGGGACAGGGAAGTGGTCCGACAGTACTTTCCGTCGATGATGTGACGAATATCATCGCTGGTGCTAAGGCTGCCACGACAGATCCGGTATCTGTCGCCATGCAGATTTTTTCGGCGCTTGGCGACAACGTTACCGTCTCTGGCAGTGATTTGCAGCAGGCCCTCACCGCTTCCGCCATTCCGCTCCAAAGCCCTTTGTCGGACGTGCTGAATGCTCTCCAGCAGGTAACAAAGTCCGCCGATCTCGTTTCATTGACCAACGCTCAGGAAGTTCAATTTGTGGTCAGCGGAACGCAGGCCCGCCTGAATCCCGCAGTCAACTTCAATGTGGCCGTAGTCGATGGTCTTCCCTCTCTCAACAATATCTCTGGCGTTTCCGTGCATAAGCTTTTCTGGATTGGCATACAGACGATCCAGCTGATCAACAATCAAGGCCAAAAGATGGTTCGTGTGGTGACCTCGGCGGGAACAAAAGAGTTTCCGGTTGGCTGAGACCACAAGCCGGCAAGCCTTGTTTAGCTTCCGAGTGCGCGACGTTAAGCGGAACATTTGTAGCCGCGGGCAACGCACTACTGAGACGGCTTGAGCTTCGATTGGAAATGACGCCCGAAAACGAAAGGTGAGTATGACCACGTTCTGGGGAGTGGACTCGGCCAATCCTGCCAACGCCAGATTCGCCAACGCATTGCTGTACGACTATGTGACGCAGTTGGCGGGCGGCGTGCCCTCATTCTGGGGCCGGTACATCGGCGGCCGCTATTCTTTGACGCCCATGGAAGTGAGCTTTCTGCACTCAAAGGGTTGTCGAATACTCGTCGTCTATAACGGCACGCTCAACAATCCTTCGAGCATTCAAGGCGGAATTGCGGAGGGCACTGCGGACGCGCAGAAGGCCGTTCTCGCGGCTCAGCAACTTGCGATTCCGACGAATGTTTGCATCTTTGCTGACATCGAAACCGGATGGCCCGTGACCGCCGATTGGTGTAGAGGATGGGCGGTCGCAGTGCAGCAGTCCGGCTACAGAGCGGGCTTCTATGGAAATCCGCTGCAGAGCAATGCGCCTAATTTCAGCGTCCCATACTGCTCCGCCTACAGTTCAGAACCAGCTCTCGCAAACAGTCTGGTATTTAGTTCCGAGCCAGAGCCGGGTTGTTCGACAGCAGGGAATGCACCTGCCTTTGCGCCCAGCACGCCAATTTGTAACCAAACGGGCACTGTCGTCTGGCAATACGCCGAGAATTGTTTCAACGGCCAAGTGGATCAGGATCTGGCGATCGACGCAGGACTCGCCGCAATGTGGTGAAAAATCCCGCCCAAGATTAGCATTTCTTCCTGAGCGTCCACTGATGCACGAAGTGCTACCATTCGGTGCACTATGAAACGAAGCGCACTGTTCTTTACCGTCGTCCCCATGGCGGCAATTGTCGCCATTCTTGTCACGCAAGTTCCCGTCGTGTGGCGTCCGATTCACATCTTTGGCCTTGCTCTGCTCATCCCTGCCGCGGTGCTGCTTGTTGTCGCGCGCATTCAACTCGGCAACTCCTTCAGCGTTACGCCGCAAGCAATCTCCCTGGTTACTCACGGACTCTATTCGCGCATCCGCAATCCCGTGTATGTTTTCAGCTTGTTAGTCTTCGTCGGCCTCATCCTCTATTTGAACCGGCCCTGGTTTCTCGCCGCCTTGCTCCCGATTCTCATCATGCAGGTGCTGCGGGCCAGGAAAGAATCCCTCGTGTTGGAGCAGCGTTTTGGCGATGCTTATCGCCAGTATCGCGCTCATACCTGGTTTTAGCGCGGCATAGTCGACTTCCGTCGTTCACAGGCCGGGCTGATCACCGAAATTTCATTGCGTGCCTGCCAGCGCTTTGTTACCCTCCATCACCAATTGGTCCTCGGGAGGGACCCTCTCATGCCCTTCTGTAAAGCGTGTGGTCAGGAAATCGGAACAGCTTCTTTTTGCCCCAAATGCGGTGCAAATCAATCCTCCGCGACCCCCTCAGCCGGAACACCTGCGGCATCTCCGACGGAAGGTCTTCAAGAAAACATTGCCGGGTTACTATGTTATGCACCTTTTATTGGCTGGATCGTTGCCCTGGTGCTTCTGCTGATTGATAAGCGAAAGTTCGTGAAATTCCATGCGGCCCAGGCGCTCGGCTTGTATGTCGCGCTGATTATCCTTTATATCGCGCTAACCGTTTCAATGGGGATACTCCACGCGATCCACATCTTCTTTCTTGGCCTCTTGCTCTATCCACTGCTTTGGCTCGCGAGTTTCCTGCTCATGATCTTCATGATGTACAAAGCCTATCTCAACGAAAGCTATAAGCTGCCTGTCATCGGCGAGTTCGCGGAAGGAATCGCGGCCAAATAGCAGAAGCGTTTACAAAACTTTCCAATCCTCTAGGCGTGAATGTGAAAGTATCCATTCTCGCGTAACACCCGCACACGCGCGCCAAAGAGCGCCGACAACTGCTCGCTTGTCAGCACTTTTTCTTTTGCGCCATCCGCCACCACCCGCCCTTTCTGCAGCAACACCACGCGTTCGATTTCCGGAATAATTTCCGCCACGTGGTGCGTCACCAGCACGATGCTCAATCCAGCGCTTGCCAGTTCGCGCAGCGTGGCTCGGAGTTCCAACTGGCCGCCAATGTCCAACGCGTTTCCCGGTTCATCCAGCAATAGCGTCGCCGGCTCATGCACTAGAGCCCGCGCGATCAGCGTACGCTTCGCTTCACCTGACGACATTTCTACCAGCGGCCGCTCTGCCAGATGCGCGATCTTCAACCGCATCATCGCCGCTTCCGCCTTCTCGCGATGTTCCGCCGCGGGGTGGTGATTCGGAAAGATCCGGGTGCTGCTGAAAAATCCAGAGAGCACCACATCCATCCCGGTCGCGTCCGTCGTGCAAGCAGCCAGTTGATCCGGGGAAACAATTCCCAGTTGCAGGCGCAGGTCAAAGATGTTCCACACGCCGTGCCCCAGAATTGTAATCGCGCTGTCATCCCTCTGCACGGGATAGCATTCCCGCGTGATGGTTTTGATCAATGTGGATTTTCCGCATCCATTCGGACCCAAAATGCAAACGTGCTCTCCGCACGCGATTTGCAAAGACATACGGTCCAGCGCCAGATTCTTTCCGCGCATCACGCTGACATTTCGCAGTTCCAACAACGGGGGCGTTCCATTCGTCATAGGCTGATTATTTTCGCACGATCGGCGAGTGGGCAGAATTAATGAAGCGGGCGCAAAAAAAAGGAGGCGAAAAGGGTTAGTTTCCGCCTCCCGGGGTGGGGTGGGGTGTTACAAACAAGCCGTCTGTGGCACAGCAAACTCTGCCCTGCCAGGCAGGATCGCGGCCTCGCTCACGGATTGCAGTCTACAAAAACCGAAAGGAGACTCACCACCCGAGGGCTTGTCTTTGTGCTTTTCTAACACTCGGCAGAACCCATGTCAATCGAAAAAAGGCGATACGAGCGGTCAGGAAAACCGATTGATTACTGCATTTTCTCGCCATTTTAGGGGACTAACGTAATCTTAAAAAAATCCTGTTTTGGGACGCGCGGACCTTTGCCGGAGTGACCGAATGCTGGAAAGTCCCTCGAAATCACAAGTCAAGCCCACGGGTTGACTGAGTAATAGTACCCGTCCACCCTATCCTGAGTCCGAGATTGCAGCTTTTCAGGTCAATTGTGTTTGTGGACTGCCCAGAATCTCCCGGATCGCCCTGCCCAAGGCAGTAGGGCTGTAGGGCTTCTGTAGGTATCGCGAGTCGCCGTTCGCCGAGACCCCCAAACGCGAGGATTCCGAATACCCGCTGGTGTACAGGATCGGCAGGCCCGGGAACCGCGCAAGTAGCTGGGCAGCCGCTGCCGGTCCGCCCAGATGCGGCATTACCACATCCAGGATGGCCAGCGAAGGCTTCTCCTCCGCACAAAGGCGCACTGCCTGCTCGCCATCGTTTGCAGCCAATACGCGATAGCCAAAGTTCACCAGCGACTGCCGTGCCATCTCTCGAATCGAGTCGTGATCTTCGGCCAGGAGTATCGTCTCCGTGCCCCGCAAATTCATGGCGGCAGTAATCTCGCCTGCCTCTCGAGTGCCATCGGATACCACCCCTTCCATCGCCGGCAGGTACACCCGAAAGAGACTGCCATGCCCGGCCTCGCTGTAGACGTGAATGAAGCCCCCATGTTGCTTCACGATTCCGTAAACCGTCGCCAGCCCTATTCCCGTGCCCTTACCGCGCTCTTTCGTAGTGAAGAACGGCTCGAAGATGCGCTCCCGCGTTTCCTCGTCCATGCCAACCCCGGTGTCGGATACAGAAAGAACCACGAAGCACCCCGGCACTACATAGGGATAGAAACGGCAGTAGGATTCGTCCAATCGCACCAACTCCGTTTCGATCACCAAGCGGCCTCCCTCTGGCATGGCGTCCCGCGCATTCAGGCACAGATTCATCACCACTTGTTCGATTTGCGAGGGGTCCGCTTTGACCGGGGGAATGGAACCGGGAAGGACTTTGAGCTCAATGCTCTTGTCGATTACTTTGTCGAGCAGGTTCGTCAAACCCTGGGTGACGCCGTTCAAGTCTACCGGGCGTGGTTGTAGGGTTTGGCGTCGCGCGAAGGCCAACAATTCCCTCGTCAAGGCCGCTGCTCGGTCTGCTTGTTCTCGAATGCGGGCAAACCGCTCCGCGATGGCTGGATAGTTTCCGCTCTGCTCAAAACCAAGCTCCGCCCAACCCAGGATAGCTCCGATCACATTGTTGAAATCGTGAGCGATGCCTCCGGCAAGTTGCCCGATGGTTTCAAATTTCTGTGCCTGCACCAACTGCCGCTCCAGCGCGCGCAATTCCGTTACGTCTTCCACGATCCCTTCCAATTGATCGGCCGGCCCTGGCAAGGACAGATAGCGCAGGTGCAGGCGCACCGTGATGAACCCTCCGTCTTTGCGCCGCAACTCCGTCTCTGCGCTGTGTACAAATCCCATCTGACGGCAGGTAACCAGGAGTTGCGCGAACTGGGCCGGAAATCGAAAAACGTCGGTCGAAAGGTTTAACGTTTTCAATTCCGTGATGTCTTTGCAGGCCAGCACTTCCAGCAAGCTCGCGTTCGCCATCAAAAATGTTCCCGCAAGGGATATCCGGAAGATTCCGTAAGTTGAGTTTTCCACCAGTTCCCGGTTTCGTGCTTCGCTTTCCGACAACGCGGCCTGGGCGCGCGCATTTGCATCCCGTAGCTGTTTCTCCTTTAGCGCCCTCTGTAAGGCAACCGGCAGCCGCGAGAGACGATCTTTCCCCACATAATCGTTCAACCCTTGGCGGATAAATTCTTCCTCGGCTTCTTCTCCCAATGATCCTGTCAGCAGAAGGAAAGGGATGTCTTTTCCCGAGTCGCGTAAAAAATGCAGCGCTTCGATGCCATTCCAACCAGGCAGATCATCCACAGCCAGTATCGCGGAGTAGTCTGCCGAATCGAGCGCTTCCGCAAATCCTTCGCGGTCGCGTACCACCGTGCATTCGCTCGCCAGCCCCGCATTGTGGAGTTCCTGCCGTATCGCGTCGGCGTCCTTTTGGGAATCGTCGAGCAAAAGGATGTGTAAGAACTCCTCGACCGTGCAGGGTGCGGATTTCCTTTGTGTCATCGCCTTCATCGTTCTGTCCTCGATACCCGCCAAGTGTGAATGATTTGAAAGTCCCTGGCATGGCCGCTGCCCACCGCGGGATAACGCCTTGCCTCCATCGCAAATCGTTTCTCAACAATACTTTCATCGGCAACGTCCTTGAAAAAGATGAAAGCAATTCTCGTAACAGCTTGTTGTGAATTGTGCGTAGTAACGTTTGGTTCAGGTCGGAGCAACGGCATGGAGAAGAGTGCAAGATCGGAACGGTGCTTCTGAAGGACTTCCCATAAACTCGTCGAGCTCGCCAGCAGTGCCTCTTGCTCAGCTTGCATTGCTAACGTCGCAAGAGATCGCAGTTGGAACTTAAATTTGCTCGTTGCGATTTCCACTGCTGATTCTTTCAATGAGGTTTCAATCATGGCCGAAAACCTTTCATCAGCAATGAAGGTACTCACCTCTGGCGGCAGCGGCTCAAAGATACAGCAGCACCAAGTCAAAAGAAGGGGGTAAATATCACGAAGGGGAACTCATTCTCGGCGTCTGCCACGCGAGTGTCAAGACTTATTCGCGAATCTTAGAAAAATAAGAGAGCGAGTGGCGCAATTTTTTTCCGGCTTAGCAGAAACGCCACAATGCCTGCCATCAACCCACCCAGGATGACCACACCGTCCCAGACCAGTCCCGAAGCGAGAACGAGGTGAGCGGCTGCACCAAATGGGGACAGTAACGCCACCAACGCCGCTTCTCTGATTCCAATTCCACCCTGCGTCAGCGGCAATAGTGCCGCAAGCTTCGCCAACGGCCACGCAAACAGCCAATCGCGCAATGGCAGAAGCAGTCCGCAATAAACTGCGACTTGCGCCGTCAGAGTCAGAAATGTCATCTGAATCGCCGTGGCCAGCATCCATCCGAAAAACAGAATCCGTGGACGCCTGGAGACGCTTCGCAACGCAAATCGCAAACGCGCCAGCCAGCGGCGGAATCGTATCGAACGCCCCCCCACCAATGGCCGGTAGAGCAGCGCGAATAGGATGATCACCACGATCGCGATTCCCGCGAGCCAATACACCGCATGCCGTGCCTGAGATCGCAAACCCGCTGGGACCGAACCTGGCAGCAACAAAATTCCCAACAGCAACAGCCCTGCTTGTGCGCTCATGTCTAGAAATCGATCCGCGACATTCCCGGCAAAAACCGCCGCGGGATTGGGACTCCGGCGCAAACCCACGGCCAAGCGCACTACGTCCCCGCCGATAATGGAAGGCAGAAACAGCATCGCGAATAGTCCCCCGGTGTAACACTGTGCGCTGGTGGCATAATCCAGCCGCCCACCCGCCGCGTTCACCACCATCCGCCATTTCGCGATTCCGACCACATGTGCCAGCAGGTAGCCTATCAGGATGAGTAGAAATCGCGTGATCGGCACGCGCTGGATCGCTTCACCCAGCAGGTGTACCGGCAGAAAATGCAACAGGATCAGCAGCACTGCAATCGCCGCCAGCCATCGCGCAGCGACGAGCCCACGCCCCCTCCATCTTCGTTCGGATTGATGGGCGCCGATCATCTTTGCGTAGACGGAAATTCAGCTTCCGAAGATCTCATTAATTTTCCCAGCCAGCTCGAAATCCAGATTGCTGATCCCCTGAACGCTGTGCGTGTTCAGATCGATCACCACCTTGTTCCACACATTAAACCACTCTGGATGATGATTCATGGATTCCGCGGCCAGCGCCACCTGCGTCATCTTCCCAAATGCCGCCGCAAAATCCTTACATTCCAGCGCCCGGTGCAGTTTTCCATTTTCCAGGCTCCACCCTTTTAAGTTCTTCAATTGGCTTTGTATTTCGCTTTCGCTTAGCTTCTGCGCCTTCATGGTTTCTTTTCCTCTTCTGACCCGCGCCGTCGTTTCCACCATTATGCGTTGGCTCCCGGCAGGCGGCAAGAAACGCGCTGCGATTGAATGACCGGGCGAATTCCAGTACGCTTAAGAGTTCGCTCCCAGCGAATTTCCGCTCTGTGCGTTCGCAGTAAACGAAGGAATCGGAGAAAACCGTGAAAAAGAAAATTCGTGCAATTCAGTACGGAATCGGGCCCATTGGGGCCTCCATCGTGAAGCTTCTTCGCGAAAAAGAGTCCGTCATTCTTGTCGGCGCCATTGATACGGATCCCGCCAAAATCGGTAAGGATCTGGGCGAAGTTGTCGGCGCCAGCGATGCTCCCTGGGGTATTCGTGTTTCCGGCGATGCCAAAGGTGTTTTGGAGCAATCCGCCGACGTGGTGATGCACACCACTTCTTCGTCTCTCCCCAAGGTGATGGATCAGCTTCTCGCTTGTCTGGACGTGGGCTCCTGCGTCGTCTCCACGTGCGAAGAACTCTCCTATCCCTATCGCACCCATCCTGAGTTGGCTGAAAAACTCGACAAGGCCGCCAAGGATGCGGGCGTGGCCCTGGTTGGCACGGGCATCAATCCCGGCTTCGTGATGGATAAATTGGTTGTCACCCTGGCCGCCGTCTCTCAGCGTATCGAGCACGCCAGAGCTGTGCGCATCGTCGATGCATCAAAGCGCCGCCTGCCTTTGCAAAAGAAAATCGGCGCCGGCATGACTGTGGAAGAGTTTCGCGCGAAAGTAAAGGAAGGCGTCATCAAGCACGTGGGCCTTCCCGAATCCGTCGCCATGGTTGCGGATAGCCTCGGTCTGGCAGTGGACGAAATCACGGAAACGATCGAGCCCAAGGTCGCCACAGAGCTTGTAAAAACAGAATTCTTCACCGTTGAAGCGGGGCAAGCCGCCGGCGTCCATCAGATCGCTCGTGGTCTTTCGGGCGGCAAGGAACTCATCTACATGGAACTTCAAATGTACGTTGGTGCGAAAGATCCCGCCGACACGGTTGAACTCAAGGGCCATCCCAATATCAGCCTGGTGATTCCCGGTGGCTCACATGGAGACATCGCCACCGCTTCCGTGGCCGTCAACTCCATTCCTGCAATTCTGGAGGCGCCATCCGGCCTGCGCACTTCGCGCGACCTCCCCATCGGTTTCTTCTCACCGAAACCGCTGAAGTAGCTTCACTTTTTAAATGTCACTTTGAAGGACGAAACGGGGCAGCAACCATCTGCCCCGTTTTTATTTTTTACACGTTCAAACTGACTTGTGAAAAGCTCCTTTGATTTTATTGGCCGTTATCTACTTCTTCCAAAACTTCATCACCGCCGAGTAGTCCACATCTTCCTTCGACTCGCCTTTTACGTAGCTGTAAACTTCCCGCGCCGCCGCCGTGGCCGGCAAGGCCACCCCCAGTTGGTTCGCGAGGTCCAGCATCAGCCCAAGGTCCTTGTGCATCAGCCGCAACGGAAAGCTCGGCTTGAAATCACCCTTGACCATCAGCGGCGACTTCACATCCAACACCCCGGAACGCGCCATGCTCGCTTGCATCACTTCCACCAGTTGCTCTCCGCGCAATCCCGCGCGCGTGACCAGCGCCAGCGCTTCCGCCATTGCCCCGACCTGCAATGCCAAAATCCCATTCATCGCCAGCTTGATCGTTTGCCCTGCTCCATTCGGTCCCAGGTGAAACCATTTTTTGCCCATCACCCCGAGGATCGGCTCCGCTTCCTTCAACGTCGCCGAGTCTCCACCGATCATGAACACCAGGTTTCCTTCGCGCGCTCCCCAATCTCCTCCCGTCACCGGCGCATCCAGAAAACGCGCCTGCCGCTCCGCACAAGCCGCTGCAATCTTTCGCACCAGCGCCGGAGAGATCGTGCTCGAATCAATGTAAATGCTTCCCGCGCGTAAACCTGCCAACGCGCCGTCGTCTTTCCCTTCGTGGCCCCAAAGCACCTCTTCCAGCGCTGGCGGATCACTCACGATCGTCAGCAGAATCTCCGCCTCGGCCGCCGCTTCCCGCGGAGTCTTCGCCAACTTCGCGCCCGCGGCTACCAACTCCTGTGCGCGGGATGCCGTGCGGTTCCACACTGTCAACGTGTGGCCCGCCTTCAACAGGTTCATTCCCATCGGGCGACCCATCAGCCCGAGTCCAATCAAGCCAATCTTTCGCGGTGTCGATGCAATGCTCACGGAATTCCTCCTGGCGCAGGCTCTGCTCATCCAATGCGCACCAATGCCAGAAAATTGTAGCTGATTCTTCGCTGTTGTGTGGGAATGCTCGGTGGGTCAGGCGGTCTTCGGACGATGCCGCGCTTGCAGCAAGGCGCGTCCGTCCAGCGGTGCCTGTGCCGCGCCCGCGGCCGCCGCCAGGTGCACGGAAGTTTCTGGCCCTGCAGCTCCAATGGCCAGCGTTTCGGGGTCACTCATTTCCTCGATGCGCTGCAGATAGCCGTAAGGAATTTCCCAACGAAAGTAGTTGCGCTTACCTCGCTGCTCGATGTGCTGCTCCAAAAATATGGACCGGCCGGAATCCGCAACGAATGTTCCTGACGCAGGCACAAGGATATCTCCCGCGCGGTATTGCACGGTGACTCTTCGCCCCAGGAAATGGGAATAGCTTGCCATCCTCGCTCCAGTGTCAGAGGGGGTCACCAGAACGTCAATAGTACGGATGGGCTGTTACGCGTGAAGATGTGGAAAAGCAGTGGGAGAAATCTTTGGACGCACCACCAACTCAGCGAACACCAGCAGTTCCAGAGCGGAACAAATCCCAAAAGTCAGGAACGCGGCAATAGTCGGCAAAGTCCATTGGGCTGTTTCACTTGCATGTCTACTCAGGTACGCCGCGCCGAATCCCGCCAGCACTCCGGCAAACGATGCCAACACCCGGCTGCCCCGGGAAACTTCCAGCTCTGCGTGGCACGCCGGGCAATCCACTCCCAGTGAGTTCGTCAAAATCAGGGTTCGCCGAATTTTCGCAAAGCATAACGGACACGCGTGGTTTCCCATCGCTAATACTCCTTTCCTTTGCTTCCCACAGTATCCCTAAAGCGCCTTACCCGCCAAGCGCATGTTCTCTGCCGCTCCACGCAATTTCACTCAATGTCTGCCGCGAAATTCACAGGCGATGATTCTTGACATTCACTACGTTCAAGGTACAGTCTCTCTTCCGTCGTGACGGACTGATCCCTTGGAGAACTTCATGCGAAACACACTGCTCCGCGTATTTCTTTTATTCTTCTTTTTCTGGGCGCCGGGATATGGACAGGATCACAAGCCGTCCAGCAAGACGTACGTCTTGAAAGCGGCTCGTCTTTTTGATGGCAAGAGCAATTCTCTGGTTACTCCCGGTCTCGTCGTTGTCACCGGCGGAAAAATCACGGGCGTGGGCTCTAGCGCAAGTATTCCCGCCGGCGCTGAAATAATCGACCTCGGCGATGCCACGCTTCTCCCAGGCTTCATCGACGCGCACACCCACCTCACCATGCCCTATTCCGATGATTTCCGCAAAGCAGAGCTCGATGCTTTGCAGAAAACCATAGCCGAGCAAGCGCTCGACGCCAGCGTCAACGCCCGTGTCACTTTAATGGCTGGATTCACCACCGTTCGCGATGTCGGCTCCCACGATTATCTCGATGTTGGCTTGCGCAACGCTATTCGTGATGGTGTTGTGCCGGGCCCCCGCATGCTTGTTACTGTGCATGCCTTGGGCGCCACCGGCGGCCACTGCGATTTTGAGGATGGCTTTCGCCAGGGCCTCTTCGGCCACGAATCTGGTCCTTTGGAAGGCGTAATCAACGGCCCCGATGAAGCTCGCTATGCCGTCCGCCTCGATCACAAATACGGCGCGGACATGATCAAGGTGTGCGCTTCCGGCGGCGTCCTTTCCCCCACCGACGATGTGGACACGCCTCAACTCACTCAGGAAGAACTCAACGCCATTGTTGATGAAGCTCACGCGCTTCGCCGCAAGACTGCCGCCCATGCCCACGGCGCCGAAGCCGCCAAACGGGCCATTCGTGCCGGCATTGATTCCATCGAACATGGCAGCTTCCTCGACGACGAAGCTCTCGACATGATGAAGCAACGCGGCACCTATCTTGTTCCCACCCTCATGGCGATTCAGGGACTCCAGGAAATGTTTGATCGCGGCGTCTACGTGCCACCGGCCATCGCCGCCAAAGCTCATGCCGCCACGAACGCCATCCACTCCACCTTTCAACGCGCCCTCGCCAAAGGCATCAAAATTGGTCTCGGCACCGACGCCGCCGTCTATCCTCACGGACGAAACGCTGAAGAGTTTCACCAGATGGTTGATCTGGGCATGAAGCCCATCGATGCCCTGAAGGCCGGAACTTCATCGGACGCTGATCTCCTTGGCTTGACCGACAAAATCGGCACCCTCGAATCCGGCAAATTCGCCGATGTCGTCGCCGTTCCCGGCGATCCTTTGCAGAATATTCGCCAGACGGAGCACGTCTTCTTCGTCATGAAAGAAGGAGTTATCTACCGGAATGATCGCGTACCAGCATCGCAATAAGAGGAATGAGGCAACTTCATGAGCCAGCTATCCGCCGCAATCACTACGGCCTTAGCTAAGGAATACCGCGACCGCGCCGCGGATCTTCACAAATGGGTTGATCCTCTGAGCGACGAGCAATTCTGGCGAAATCCTTTCCCTTTCGGCAACAGCGTTGGCCACTTGATCCTTCACCTCACCGGTAATCTCAGCTACTACATTGGCGCGCAGATGGCCAAGACTGGTTATGTCCGCAATCGCGATCTGGAATTCAGCGAATCTCGTCGTCCCTCCAAATCAGAGTTACTGCGCAGATTCGATGAGACCATCGCGATGGTCGTCTCCACCATTGAATCTCAATCCGAAGCGGACTGGACCGCCGCCTACACCGCCGAACGCGAACCCGAGGCACACAATCGCTTCACTATATTCTTGCGTTGCGCTTCGCACCTCTATCACCACGTCGGCCAGATCAATTATTTGAGCAGGGAACTCACGCAAGAGTAGTTTTACTTTTGCACTCGCGCACCTTCACGCTTCCAGCTTGAATCGCGTTGAAGCCAACCTGTAGAGCCGACGCCAAACCAAGCGGTTGATCAGTACCACCACGGTCGCCATGATCAGAGTCGAGGCCAGTAACACATTGAAATGGCCCGCATCGCTTGCGCTGCTGATGGTGCTTCCCAGTCCCGGCGCTTGCACAATCCGTCCTTGAAAATGAAAGTATTCGGCGATGATGCTCGCGTTCCAGGCGCCGCCCGATGCGGTTACCAAACCCGTCACCAAGTACGGGAAAATACCGGGCAAAATCAGGTGCCGCCACCGGTCGAACGCATCGAACCGGAAGATCTGTGCCACTTCCTTCAGATCCGTGGGAATCGCCATCGCTCCTGCAATCACGTTGAACAGGATGTACCACTGCGTGCCCAGCAGCATCAGCAGCATGGCCGCGATTTCCACGCCGCCCCGCAGCCGAATCAGGACCAGCAAGATCACCGGAAATAGTGCCGTCGCTGGAATCGAAGCTGCCAATTGCACCAGTGGCTGCATCACTTTCGCAAATCGCGGATTGCACCCGATCGCCACTCCCACCGGAATCGTCCAAATCGCGCCAATCAACAGCGCCAGATTCACGCGTAGAAACGTAATCCCCGCACTGCGCAGCAATTCGAGATAGTCCGCGCGGTGCAACTCCGCCAATTCGCCAATGGTGCGATACACGCCGTACACCACTGCAAGCGCTCCCAGCACGACAAAAACCCAACCGATCCATCGCCGCGAGCGCGCTGTTTGTTGTGCTGCGATAGTCTCCGCCGCCCGCTTCGCCCCGCTCGCAAACTTCAGCGTCATCCAATCCACCACGGGATGCAACATTCGCCGGTAAAATCGAATGAGAAAGGACTCTTTACGAATGAAGTTCAGCAACGAATGGTGTGCGCTCGCGTTGCTTTCCACCTGCTCAAACTTGAATTTGTCCGCCCACGTGATCACCGGCCGCCAGATCAATTGATCCATCAGAACAATCACAGCAACCATCGCCCCTAAGCCCCACAGCAGCGCCTTCGTATTCCCGTTGCCGGCCGCCGTTTGCAGGAACGATCCCAGCCCCGGCAGCCGAAAGTCCTTGTCTCCCAACACGAACATTTCGCACGCCATCAGGAAGAACCAACCACCGGCCACGGACATCATCGAGTTCCAAACCAGACCAATAGTAGAAAATGGCAGATCCAATTCCAGAAACCGTTGCCACCGGCCAAATCGGTAAATGATCGCCGCTTCCCGTAAATCCCGCGGCACCGTCTTCAATGACGAATAAAAACTGAACGCGATGTTCCACACCTGCCCCGTAAAAATCAGAATGATTGAACCCAGCTCCACTCCCAATTGCCGGCTGGGAAACAGCGCCACCATCGCCAGCATCACCCCCGGGAGAAAACTCAGCACAGGGATGGATTGCAGGATGTCCAGCAGCGGGATCAGCACGACTTCCGCGCGTCTCGATTTTGCCGCAATGTATCCATACGCCAGCGCGAACACCAAGCTCAATGCGTAAGCCACCAGGATTCGCACCAGCGAGTACATCGCATACAGAGGAAGGCTTCTGGGATCCTGCGAAATCTCCGCCTCCACTTTCACAGGTCCCAGCCAGGATCGCCCGATCGAGTAAAAGCCGAAGATCACCGTGAACACAGAAACGAAGACGGCGATATCGATCAGGAATCCCCACGCTCGGCGTGAACCCGCGGGTCGCGGCGCCGCGAGAGGAAGCGGCGTGTGGTGCTTCGTTAGCGGAGCGGGAGAGGGCACGGGAGGATCAAGTCTCAGTGAGCGTCAATTTACCGCTGGACGCGTCGTAATCGAATAGTTCTGCGTAACGTCCCCACTGGATCGCCGTTTCCAGTTGCCGCCGCGATTCTTCCTCGCTGAATTGTTCGTCCAGCAGGTCTTGGAAAAACTCTGCCGGCAGCGTGCGGTTCGCTTTGGCCTTCAACGCCTGTTCCATCTGTCGCAGCAACGGCACGCGGGCCAGCACGGCGGTTCGGAAAATTTTCTTGCGCTCCTGAATGTCGCCCTTCGCGAACGCGTCGCCGTCTGGCGTAATGATTGCCACGCCTTCATCCAGTTGCAGGAAACCGAGCACTGTAAGCGTGTCCACTGTCGGCAGCAGCGCATCCACTTCCAGGCTCAATTCGTCCGCCAGCGCATGAAGATTCGCGCGGCCTCCCTGATCCACCAGAATTTCAAGCAGCCCGGTTATTCCTCCCGGCCGCGTGTGCGGCAACATCAGCGCGCGTTTTTGTTTCGCTGCTTCGATTCCTTGCAGCTCCGCCGGTGTCGCTTCCGGATGATCCGGCCGTGTCAGCGCCCGATAAATCTGGTCCACCAGCTCCACGAATCGCGGCTCTTTGTGGTCTCGCGGGTAGGCCATATCCACCGTGAACTGCGCGTGAATGTGCGCCGGATTCCGCCCAAGAACGATGATGCGATCCGCCAGGATTACCGCTTCTTCGATGTTGTGCGTAACGATGAAAATCGCTCGCGTAGGAATTTTCTTATCCAGCCACAATTCCAGTAATTCGCCGCGAAGCGTCTCCGCCGTCAGCACATCCAGCGCGGAGAATGGTTCGTCCATGAAGAGCACTTCCGGTTCCACCACCAGCGCGCGGGCCACACCTACGCGCTGTTTCATTCCTCCGCTCAATTCTTTCGGATACGCGGATTCAAATCCGTCCAGTCCCACGGCGTCAATAATCCGCAGTGCCCGCTTGTGCCGATCGAACTCCGTCACGCCGCGCGCCTCCAGTGGCGCCTCCACGTTTTCAATCACCGTCATCCACGGAAACAGCGCAAAACTCTGGAACACGATGGAAACGTTTGGCGTTTCTCCCGCCACCGGCTGGCCATGCCAGTACACGTTGCCGCTGGACGTTGGCGAAAGTCCCGTGAGCATCCGCAACATCGTCGACTTTCCGCATCCCGAAGGCCCCAACAGCGCGATAATTTGTCCCGGATAAATCGCCAGGTCCGTCGGCGCAATCACCTGAATGCGTTGTCCATCCGGCTGCGGATAGAACTTCTCCAGCTTGCGCGCTTCAATGATGGGCTCGACACCCGTGCCGATGGTGCTCATAATCGCGTGTATTATCCCTTAATTTCGGCGCGCTGGCACCCGATTCGCTCAGGCTCGCCTCGCACGTGCTTCTCCGGTTACAATTTCATGACGCTTCGATGACAGGTCCTAATTCATCTCCGCCCCTACACTCCAAGCCTCGCATCCCTTCCTGGGCCATTGCCGCCGGCGTTTCTTTTTTGCTGTCTGCCGCTATCGTTTTGCCTTTTTTTTGGTTGGGCAGCGCTTCGGGCCACGACTTTGGCTTCCACGCGGGTTCCTGGCTGGATACGGCATTCCAGTGGAAGGAAGGCGTAGTTTTTCCACGCTGGACGGCTTGGGCTAATTATGGGTTCGGAGAACCGCGGTTCATTTTTTATCCGCCACTTTCCTGGATTCTGGGTGGAGCTCTCAGCCTGGTCATCCACGGGATGTGGCTCCCGCTTGCCTTCATTGTTGTTGTTCAGACCTTCGCTGGCATCTCGGCCTTTTCTCTCCTTCGCCGCCTCGTCAACGAGCGTGCCGCCATCCTCGGCGCCGCCTGCTACGTCATCAATCCCAATGCCTTTCTCCTTAGTTACATCCGCAGCGATTTCGCAGAGCAGCTCGCTTGTGCTATTTTCCCGCTTTTGCTTTTAGCAGCTCTTCGCCTGGCCAATCTGCTTGATCCGCCTTCACCCAAATCTTCCACGGTCGTCTCTTTTGCCGTTCCGTTCGCCGCGGTCTGGCTCTCCAACGCCCCCGCCGGCGTCATCGCCAGTTATTCGCTGGCGCTTTTATTTGCCTGGGCCGTCATCACGCAACGCTCCTGGAAGCTCGCTGCTCGCTGTGTTGGCGGGCTCGCTCTGGGTTTTGGCCTCACCTGCTTTTATCTAATACCCGCGGCTTACGAGCAGCGCTGGGTGAACATCTCACAAGCTCTCGCTAGCGGCCTGCTGCCTTCTGAGAATTTTCTCTACACGTACATCTCCGATGTCGAGCACAGCTGGTTCAATTGGATTGCTTCGTCTTGCGCGATCCTGCTTATCCTTGTTTGTGCGTTTTCCGCTATCTTTTCTCGCCGCTTCGCCTCTTCAGCGGATCCCCGCGACCCTCGCCGCAAGACTTGGCTCGCGCTTCTGCTCGTCGTTGCTGCCGCCACTCTGCTCATGCTCCGTATCACAACTCCGCTCTGGAGCATTCTGCCCAAGCTTCGCTTCGTGCAATTTCCATGGCGCTGGATGTCCGTGGTCGCTCTTATCGGCGCGTGTTTTCTCGCCGCCACATTCGAACGCCGCCGCGCGTGGATCTGGTTCTCTTTGCTTCTCCTGCTTTCCGTTCCTCTCGCAAAATTCCTCGTGGACAACACCTGGTGGGATGCCGATGAAATTCCCACTCTCCAGGAAGCCGTCACCGATGAATCCGGCTTTGATGGCACGGACGAATATGATCCCTTGGACGACGATCACACCAACCTTCCCCAGGAAGCCCCACCAACGAAAATCCTTCCCGAGGACCCCGACGACACCCAGGCTCCCGCTGCCAACGTTTTAATTGATAAGTGGACCACCGAGGACAAAATCCTGCGCGTCGATTCTCCCGCTCCCGCGCGACTCGCCTTGCGCCTTCTCAACTACCCTGCGTGGCGCGTCGAGGTTAACGGCAAAACCATCGCCCCCGACCGCCTCGACAACTTTAATCAGATGGTCATTCCCGTCGCTGCTGGGCACTCTTCTATCCGCATCCGCTTTACACGGACCTGGGATCGCACCTTGGGCATGCTCATTTCGATTCTGAGTGTGTTGTTGGCGGCTTTCTTTGTGCTTGCTGGCAGGATTCGCGGCCCTGCTCGCGCCTGATTCTCGCACTGCCTTTGTCGTCGTCGGCTGGATTAACGCCGGTCTACCGACGGGTGTCTGATATCTTGTCCCTGCACAATGTAGATCACGTCTTCCGCAATGTTTGTGGCGTGGTCGCCAATCCGCTCCAGGTTTTTCGCGACCAGGATCAGCTCGAAAGCCGGAAAGACCACACTCGAATCCCCCATCATGTACGTCAGCAACTCGCGGAAAATCTGGTCCCGGTAATGGTCCACCTGGTCGTCCGTCGCCATCACCTTCTGCGCCAGTTCCACGTCTCTCCGCACTACGGCGTTCAACGCGTTCCTCACCTGCTCTTCCACCAGTTCCGTCATTCGTGGCAGGTCCACGTAAGGCTTCACCCGGGGATGGCGTAGGATGCGTAGCGCTCCTTGCGCCACGTTTACTGCCTGATCTCCGATGCGTTCCAGGTCGTTGTTGATCCGTGAAACCGCCAGCACAAATCGCAGGTCCGCCGCCATTAATTGGTGCAGCGCCAGTAGTTGCACAACGCGATCGTCAATTTCCAGTTGCAGTTCGTTGATGGCGTCTTCTTCATCGAGCACACGCTTCGCCAGTTGCTCATCGGTGTCCAGCACGGCGTGGACAGACTGATGTACGGCGCGCTCCGCCAGGCTGCCCATCCACAGCAGCCGCTCCTTCAGTTCGTTCAAATCTTTTTCGAAGTGACGTTCCATTGCGCCCTTCCCATCGGCATCTTATCTGCTTCCCCAGCCCGCTTAAACCAAAATCCCCCGGCTGCTCATCCGAAGCGACCCGTGATGTACGCTTCCGTTCGCGGATCATTCGGCGTGGTGAACAATTGCGGTGTCGGGCTGAACTCGATCATCTGCCCCGTCAGCAGAAACGAAGTGAAATCGCTCACGCGTGCCGCTTGCTGCATATTGTGCGTCACAATCGCGATGGTTGTCAGGCTTTTCAGTTCCACCAGCAACTCCTCGATCTTTGCCGTGCTGATGGGGTCCAGCGCCGAACACGGCTCATCCAGCAGCAGCACTTCCGGCTCGACCGCCAGCGCCCGCGCGATGCACAGCCGCTGTTGTTGTCCGCCGGAAAGATCGTACGCGGATTTGTGCAGGTGATCTTTTACCTCGTCCCACAACGCGGCCCTCCGCAAGCTTTTTTCCACCATATCGGCCGTCGAGCCTTTTATGCCATTGATTCGCAAGCCGTACGCCACGTTATCGAAAATGGACTTCGGAAATGGGTTGGGCCGTTGGAACACCATGCCCACTCGCCGCCTCAGTGATGTCACGTCCTGCGCCAGAATGTCTTGCCCGTCCAGTTGGATTTCGCCTTCCAACCGCGACGTGTGTACCGTTTCGTGCATGCGGTTCATCGCTCTCAACAGCGTCGATTTGCCGCAACCCGATGGACCGATCAGCGCCGTCACTCGCTTGTCCGCAATGCCCATGTTGATATCAAAAAGGATCTGCTTACTGCCGTAATAGAAATTGACTTTGGATATCGTCATGCGCATTGGCAGCGCCGCGGTTTCACCCGGTGTCACCGCCCCGGCGTTGGTGACGATATTCACGGAAAGCCCCTGCTTTGGTGACGCCTGCATGTTCATGACCTCGGCACCGCTATCCCGCGCGACAAGATTGTCCGGGCCAGAATATTGATAATCAGGATCAACCCCAGCAACACCAAGCCCGCCGCCCACGCCTGCCTGTGCCAATCCTCGTACGGTGATACCGCGTAAGTAAATATCATCACTGGCAGGGACGCCGTCGGTTGGCCCCACCCCTCGCTCCAAAAGCGGTTCCCAAATGCCGTGAACAGCAGCGGCGCGGTCTCCCCCGCCACCCGCGCCAGCGCCAGCAGTATCGACGTCAGGATTCCCCGGTAGGCGGCCGGCACCACCACGCTCGCAATTGTTTTCCATTTACTTGCCCCCAGCGCCATAGCCCCTTCCCGCAAATATCGGGGCACGCCGTTCAAAAATTCTTCCGTGCTTCGTAGCGTAATCGGGATCATCATCATCCCTAGTGCAAACGCTCCCGCCAGCGTCGAAAAGTGTTTGAACGGCAAAACCACCAGGCTGTACGCGAAAATCCCGATCACGATCGATGGGACGCCGTTCAACAGGTCCGCGGCGTACCGTACCACCGATGCAACAGCGCTCCCGCTGAATTCCGCCAGATAAATCCCCCCGAGGAACCCAATGGGTACCCCGAACAAGGATGCTGCCAGCAGCAATTTCGCGCTTCCCACGATGGCGTTGGCCATTCCCCCGCCTGCTTCGCCTACCGGCGTGGGAAGTTGCGTAAAAAACCCCCAGTTGATGGATGTGCCGCCGTTGTAAACCAAATATCCCAGAATTAAAAATAGCACGCTCACGGAAATCAGTGCGCACAGACCTGTCAGAGTCAGCATGAAGTAACTGACAAACCGCCGCCGCTTGACCCGGGAACTCATCAGGTGGGCACCCCGCTGCCTTTTTGCGTTGTCACGACGATCAATATGCGTGCCAGCCCGTTCAGGATAAACGTCAGCAGGAACAGCACCAGACCAAGCTCGATCAGTGATTGCAAATAAAGATCCCCGGTAGCTTCTGTGAATTCATTAGCGATGACGGCGGCAATCGAGTAACCCGGCGCAAATATAGATGCGCTGATCTTGGGCGTGTTCCCAATAACCATGGTGACCGCCATGGTTTCGCCGAGCGCGCGTGCAAGTGCCAGAAAAATCGACCCGAGGATTCCCGTCTTCGCGAACGGCACCACCACCTTCCACGTGGATTCCCAGCGCGTCGAGCCCAGCGCCAGCGCCGCTTCCCGCTGGTCCCGTGGCACCGACAGCAAAACCTCTCGCGAAACCGAAATGATGTAGGGGATCACCATAATCGCCATCACGATTCCTGCGGTCAAAAATCCCACGCCGTAAGACGGCCCTTTGAAAAACGGCAAAAAACCCAGAGGCTTATTCAACCCAGGGTAAATTACATCCCGCACCAGCGGCACGACAATGAACACCCCCAGCAGCCCATAAATGACGCTCGGCACGGCCGCCAGCAAATCGATAAAGAATTGCAGCGTGTCCGAAATCCGCGGCGGCGCCAGCTCCGCCAGGAAAATCGCCGCTCCGATTCCCAGAGGCACTGCAAGAATCAGCGCCAAAGCCGAAGTCACCAGCGTCCCATAGATAAATGGCAAGGCGCCGTAATCGTCCATGACCGGGTCCCAAACTTGCGTCACAAAAAAGTGCAGGCCGAATTTATGCCGCGGCAGCGCCGAATTGATCCACAGTTCGTACACCAGCAACAGTGTGATCAGCACGACGGTAGCCGCAAACACCATCGTGATCAGCCGCGCGATCTCGTCGCCCTCCCGCAAGCGGGATAGAAAAGAACGCGAGCCCGTCACCGGGCCCGCGTTCGGCAGAGTTGTTTTTACTGTCGCCACGTTCCTCGTTGCTTGCTATTGGATATTGTTAATCGCCTTCTTTTCTTTCTCGATCACTTCCTTCGGCAGCTTTGCATAGGACAGTGTTTCCGCGTAATTCTGACCGTCCGAAACCATCCACTTCAGGAAGCCTTTCAACGCATCGCGCTTACCCGCATCCTGAATCTTTTGCGGAACCAGCAGCCAGGTAAAGCTCGAAATCGGGTAGGCGCTCTTTCCCGGTGCATTGGTGATGGACACCCGGAAATCCTCCGGCATATCCTTTGCCGCGCCCGCTGCCGCGGCCGTAACGCTTGCCAGATCTGCCTTGATTAAGGCCCCTGATGAATTCTTCACGCGGCCGTATGGCATATTGTTCTGGATTGCATAAATCAACTCCACATAGCCAAAGGAATTCGGAGTTTGTTTCACGAGACCGGCGACGCCTTCGTTGCCCTTGCCGCCCAGTCCCACTGGCCAGTTGACTGACGTGCCCTTGCCCACCTTGCTTTTCCATTCTTCACTGACTTTCGATAGGTAGTCCGTCCAAATATAAGTCGTCCCGCTGCCGTCGGAGCGGTGTACCAACACAATGTCATTCGCGGGCAGCTTCACGTTGGGATTGGCGCCAGCAACGGCCGGATCATTCCATTTCGTGATCTTTCCAAGAAATATTCCCGCCAGCGCATCCGGCGTGAAATTCAGTTCGGAGCTAATGCCAGGAATATTGTAGGTCGGCACGTCCGCTCCGAGCACTGTCGGGAAGTGGAGAATCGCCGACCCATGCTTGTCCTGGAAGGCCTTCAATTGGTCGTCGTTCATCGGGCCGTCCGTGGCGCCGAAGTCGACCGTTCCCTCGGTGACTTGCTTGATGCCGCCCCCGGATCCGATGGACTGGTAATTGATCTGTACGTTGGGAAATTTCTTGTGATATTCGTCAAACCACTTTGAATACATGGGATACGGAAACGTGGCACCAGCTCCGTTGATCAGCAGCGTGTTTTGCCCTGCCCACACCACTGCGCCCAGAGCGAGGACACCCATCACCAACACAGCTATTCTCTTCATCGAATTTTCTCTCCCGGCATTTTCTATGTCTGCTTAAGTACCCTTCAGCTTGACCCGCCTACGTTACAGAATTGTTACACCCCGTCGTTATTCTGTTAAAATTCCGCAACGTTGCATCGAATCTCCTAATCCTTCTCTCTCCAAGGACTTACGCCGATTCCCACTTCTTCGCGGCAAAAAGGGCAGCCCCAGGTGGAGCTGCCCTTTCGCCTCTCTCTGAATTGTGACTTAGCTCGATCCGGTCCGGCACCCTACGGCAAGTAGTACCGGAACGATGTCCACACCATGTTATCCACAGCGTGCGGAGCGACGCCCACTGTCGGTGATGTACTCAACGCTGCTCCTGACCAGCCCGTCTTGTAGAAGTAGGAGTACTGCATACCCCACTGGAATCTCCCTTTATCGCCTTGGTAGAACTTATGCCAGAAGCCGATGCTGCCTTCACCAATGTACCGCGTGTCTCCAACGCAACTCCCTGCGTTGGGTGTGCCCACCGCGCTTGGGGCCACTTCCGTGCTGCAGGCGGAATTGTTGGCAGTCCTGTAGCCATAACCGCCGATTCCCGTGTCTGAAGTCTTCCAGGTGGTTACTGTTTCTGGGAGCGTAATGAAGAGCGGATCTCCCGCTGCGACGGGGGTGCCTTGCAAAGTCACGTTGGTAGTCGAGCTTGTGCCGGTCACGGATTCGAAACCGCCATAGACGGTGCGCGCCGCATATTCGCCGCCTACATAGGCGTACAGATCGAACTTCGGCGTCACGTGCCACTCCGCTCTGCCTAGCCAATGCGCTCCGTGAATTAAGCCCAGGGTTCCGTTTGCACGCAGCGTCGCATCGGGCAATTGCGCCGATCCATACCGGCCAGTGCCGTCGCCGTAGAAGGCTTTCAAACCAACGTCGAGTTTCTTGGCGACAACGGGTACATCAAAGCTGGCTCCAAAGCCGCCTCCCGTTCTGGAATCGGTATAGGCACCGACCGCAGAAGGAGTGGTGTTGGTGCAGCCGGGGTTGGGCGGTAGGGCTGCCGAGCCTGACGCGAATGCCGCGCTGGTATAGGAACCCGTGTAGACAGTACCGTCGGGCGATGTATAAGTGACCGGCGTGGTTGTGGGAGTCTGAATACTCACAACAGCGCACGGATACACGCGATTCTGGAACGTGCTGAGAACTCCAAACACCTCGTAGTGGCCCCAGCCCGGATCCAACGCCGCCTTCACGATGAAGTCCGGCGTCTTGTTCACCGAGTAACCGGTAGTATCAAAGGCGTTGTACAGACCAGCGCTGTTCCCAGGCGAGTCGTAGAAAGTGTTTGTGGTTGTTGCGCCGCTCGCGGATGTATAAGTGCTCGTTCCATGAGCCGTTACCGTTGCTTGTGGGCCCTCCACCGCTGCTGCGATTGCAAACTTATCGCCGAAGTTCTTTGTTACCCGGAAGCCGTACTGCCGCGCCCAAGTGAAGCCCACGACGTACTGAGGATCAATCACTGCCGGCGTCCACTCATTCCGGTTGATGATTCCCGTCTTATTCTCTGTGGTGAGGCTCCACATTTGCCCGCCGGTGAACGACCAGCCGCTGGCAAATTCCGCTCGCGCAAACAACTGCCGTTGACGCATCACGTATGAATTGCTCTGGCGGTTATTGGAAGTCGTTCCCGCGCCAAGAAAGTCCATTTCGTAATAGCCAATCAGCTTCGCGTCGGCCACTTTTGCGTCAAACAACATCGATAGGCGCGACTGGCGGCCGGTGAGGTTCATTTCCGAAAGCTTGCCGGTTGCGTTCGCCGGATAAGGAATACCGTTAAACTGCGTGTTAATGTCCGCGCTCTCGGCATGTTGCCGGTTCACGGTTTCTGCCGCGATGAATCCGCCCGGGGTGATATTCACGCCCTTGAAGCGGATCGTCGTCGGCCCCTTTTCCTCCGCGTCGCCCGTTCCGCCCGTTGCCGCCACCGCATTCACCGCTGCCGCGTTACTCGACGCCAAACTCGCCACGGAACTGTTCAGCGCCGTGGTCGTCGTCTTTACCTCGGCCGAAGTCGCTGCCGCTTCGCTCGCCTTCACGTTGGCTTCCGTCGCCTTCGAATTCGCCGACGCCGCCGCTTCCCGCGCTTCCTCGATCTGACGGTCGCGCTTGGCCAGCTCTTCCTTTAGCATTTGCAATTGCTCTTGCTGGGCCTGCAACACCTGTCGCAATTCTTCTACTTCTGCCGCGATCTCCGCACTCGTCTTAGCCGTCTCTGGTTTTGCCGTTGCCGCAGCTTTGGCTGGCGGTGCATCGGCGCCCTTCGGTGTGTCCTTCGTTGAATCAGCAAACACTGGTCCCGAAAGAAGGAACAGTGACAACGTGAGTGATGCCAGTTTTTTCATTGCCTCTCTCTTTTTTTACTTCAGATTTCTAACTCTTGCCGTGGGAAAAATGCCACCCCGGTTTCCGACGTTAATGGCGCTCTCTTACTCCCATGTCAATTCAGTATGAATAGTCTGTAACAATTCCCCGTCTATCCCTCCAACCATCTTGTTTTCTATCGCTTGCCGCAAAATCTGAAACTTTATTAATCCACCCGGAAAATCCCGCTTCAAGATGCAGTTCTCACGACGGTACATATTGGTGCCTTCGAATTTCTTTTCGCACTCTTCTTCGCTCAGTTCAGGATTGCCATTTACCCGCGTCGTCGCTCGCTTATTTTCGGGAGAGGAGGAGAAGGGGACCGGAGCCAGGGGTGCACCGGTCCCCGTGGTAGGACTTTGATTGAAGTTCAAACGCGCTGAGTCTCGCAGCTCGGAGTCACATCCGAATGAAGCCCGTGTGAATTCTTGGTGACCTCCGAGGTCCCGCGGCTGTTCGTGTCGGACTGTTCCGGGCGTAGCATTAATCCACGTCCGTGCCGCACATCCAGGCCGCGTACCCAGAAAATGATGTCCTCGGCGATATTCGTGGCATGATCCGCGATGCGTTCCAGGTGCCGCGTTGCCAGGATGAACTGCATCCCCGGACTTACCAGCGCAACGTCTGTGCTCATGTGCTGGAGCAAGTGTTCGAAAATGCGATCGCGGTACTGATCGACCACGTCGTCGCTTTCCAGAACCTGCGTCGCCATCTCCGCATTCCGGAAGATCAGCGCCCCCAGGCTCCGGCTCACCATGGCTCGCACTGCCTCTACCATCGGCCCTAATTCTTCCGGCGGTTGCGCTTCCTTCATTTCTCGCAACGTAATCACGCGCTCCGCCAGGTTGACGGCGATATCACCGATGCGTTCCAGGTCGTTGGTGATTTTCAGCGCCGCAACAATCAGGCGCATCTCGTCATCGTTGAACGAACCTCGCCGTAACAGCCGTATGGCGTGCTCGTCAATCATGATTTCCATTTCATTGATGCGCGGCTCCAGCAGGAATACTTCGCCTGGCAACGTGGTCGTACGCTGGTTCTCCAGTCCTACGATCGCGTCGAGTGCGCGGTTCATCGCTGTTTCCACCACCCGCGCCATCGATATCAGATAGTTCACCAGCGTGTCGTACAGCACCACTTCGGTCAGTCCGGCAGTTGTCGCCATTCTTGCCTCCGCGGCGGAAGTTGGGCCTGCACACTTCCACACGCTGTCAGGAAGTGTGACCCGCGAAGGTTACGCTTCGTTTACGCCCTTATGAATGGCCGGAAAAGAAAACGCTAAGAATTTGCCTGCAATGTTCCTCGATTGGCTCGCGCGATGCCTGCCGAAGAGGCCGCCGAACGTGCCGCCGCTCGCTCCGGATCAAAAATCGGCACGCTTACGTGGAATTTCGATCCCACTCCCACTTCACTTTCTACCCAGATGCGCCCGCCATGTCCTTCCGTCAAATGTTTTGCGATGGAAAGCCCCAGCCCCGTGCCGCCCGCTTCCCGTGAACGCGCCACATCCACGCGGTAAAATCGCTCAAAGATTCGCGGCTGGTCCGATTGCGGAATGCCGATGCCTGTGTCTGCCACCGTGAAGATCACTTCCTCGTTCTTGGCTTCGGCGCTCAACACAATTTTTCCGCCTGGCAAGGTGTACTGAATCGCGTTCTCTAGCAGGTTTTGCAGCACTTCCTGCAACCGCCGCGCATCCGCGGACACGTTCGGCAAATCCCCCGGCACATCCAGCGAGAGGTTTAGGTCTTTTTCCGCCGCTCGGTGTCGCGCGGTCTCGTAGCAGGATTCCACCAGTTGCGCCACGCCCACCGGCCGCAACTCCAGTTCCAGCTTGTCCGCATCCATCTGCGAAAGCCTCAGCAAATCTTCCGTCAACCGAGCCAGCCGCCGCGAATGTTCCAGGATGATCCCCAGAAAGCGGTCGCGGTTTTGCGGGTCGTTCATCGCACCCGCCAGCAGCGTTTCCGCAAACCCCTGAATCGCCGTCAGCGGTGTACGGAACTCGTGCGAAACGTTGGCCACAAAATCTCGCCGGATTCGTTCCAACTTCCGTAGGTCCGTGATGTCATGCAGCACAATGACAGCGCCCGAAGTCTCTCCCGCGCGCACCGCTGCTACCGTTGCCGCAAAAAAGTGTTGCCGCAGAGTTCCCGTCGCGATCTCCGCCTCCACTCGCGGCTCGCCCGCCAACACTCTCCTTACTGCCTCGATCAATTCCGTCTGCCGCACCACTTCCAGCAAGGAACTTCCCCCCACCGGCGGCACTTCCAATCCCAGAATCGATGCGAACCCTGGATTCGCGAATACCAGGCGCTCGGCCCCATTCACCACCGCTACGCCTTCCACCATCGATCCCAAAATCGCCGCCGACAGATTGCGCTCCTCCGTCAACGTCCGGATCGTCTGGTCCATCCGCGCCGCTGTCTGGTTCAGCGAATGTCCCAGCGCCTCCAGTGTGTCTCCCGTCCCGTCTGAAGGAAGCGGCCGGAAATCCCCTTCCGCCACGCGCCGCGAAAATTCTCTCAACCGTTCCACGCGGTCCGTGAACGAGCGCGACACCAGCAGCGATATGGCTCCCGCGATAATCAGGATCAGCAGCGACCATAGCCACAGCCCGCGACGGAATTTTCCCAATGTCTCGTCCACCGCTTCCAACGGCAGCGCCAATCGCACCACCACCGGCACGTTTGCTCCTACATAGTGGCGCTCCGCGTAATACAGCAGCGGCTGTTTCACCGAAACACTCGTTCGCGTGGACGTGCCTTCACCTTTCTCCAGCGCCTCTTGCACTTCCGGCCGCCCCGCATGCGACTCCATGGTCTGCGTTTCGGATTGCGAATCGGCGAGCACCCGGCCGTCCGCGGAGATCACGCTGACCCTGACACCGCTCTTCGCTGCATTGGCAACCCAGTGATTCAGCAGGGCAACGTCCTCGGGAGTTTCTGGTGGAAAGTTTGAAAAATGCAACTGCTCAAATGGAAGGATCCGCGCCAACGCCTTCAGTTGGTTAATTCCATCGTTCTGGTAGCTTCCTCGCAGGGCTCGTTCGGCAAGGAAATCCACTGCGAGCAATACGCTCAGCAGGAGCGCCAGAAACGTCAGCGCGAGTTTCCAAAATAGTTTACGCTGCACGTGTTTCGAACAGGTAGCCCGCGCCTCGCACCGTTTTCAGGTGCAGCGGGTTCTCCGGATCCGTTTCTATTTTTTCTCGCAGCCGCCGCACATACACGTCCACGCTCCGCGGCGTTACAAAGCGGTCCGTGCCCCATACGGCATCCAGCAACTGATCCCGCGTAAACACGCGATTGGGCCGCGATGCAAGATAATACAGCAGCCGGAATTCCAGCGTGCTCAATGGCACCGGTTTCCCTGATTGACTCACACGGTAGGACGCTGGATCGATCGCCAGCTTCCCTACCTCAATAATTCGCGGCGATTCCACGGGCGGTTCTGCCCGCCGCAACAACGCCTTCACACGCGCAATCAACTCCCGCGGACTGAACGGCTTCGTCACGTAATCGTCCGCGCCCATCTCCAATCCCACCACGCGGTCAGCTTCGTCGCCTCGCGCCGTCAACATTAATATTGGTAAGCGGTTCAGCGATTCGTCCTTGCGCACTTCCCGGCAAATCTCCAGCCCCGATATCTTTGGCAGCATCAAATCCAGCAGCAACAGATCGGGCGGCGTCTTCTTCAATGACGACAACCCAGACGTGCCGTCCAGCGCCGCGTTTACCTGAAACCCTTCATTGGCAAGGTTATAGCGCACCAGTTCGACAATATCCCGGTCGTCTTCAATGATTAGGACGCGCTTCATGGACAACTCTCGCGCCTTGGTTCGCATTGGCGGTAGTGTACCGTACTGTATCGGGGAACGATAGGCATCGGAATGAATAGGAACTCCCGTCTCCATCTAGAATCCCTTTCATTCTGGCAGGACCCCTTCATCCTTGGGTAACAGTCCCGTAACATTCAGATGAATGCCCTGTTAACGTCAAAATCTCTTTTCGCTGTGGAAGGATAGCTCCTGCCTCGCAACCCGGAGCACCGAAATGTGCAGGTAGGGGCTTCCTGAGGACAAGGCAGGAGCCGTGAAAGGGTGTCCCAGTCCACGACTCCTGTAAGCAGTTGCGAGCAATAGGGTGGCTGCTTGCTGGATCAGCGGCCAAGCCAATACGCCATGGTCTTTACCATCGTGCCATTCGCATCATCATCTTTGGCGGCCCAGACGTACGCGCCTCCCAGTCCACCGGGCACCTTGGTCTGGATGTAGATCATCTTCAACGTGGCACTGAGCGGATCATCGTACGTATAAAAAGTCTCCGTCGAAGGATCATAAAGCCACGACGCAATTCGTTGCGGATCGAAATACCGGGTGTACCCGTTGGAAGGCAAAGTGGAAAGTGTCGCGTAGGTAGCCGTCCCAAGGGTCAACAGCGTATCGCAACCGGGTGTATTGCCGCTCAGATCCCCGCACAGGCCGGTCCCGTTTGCCAGAAGCACGGGCGAGGGTCCTGTGGAATTCTGGTACAAACCGTGCTCTGCGCTGGGCACTCCGGTCCAGCCCGCCCCGTAAAGCGGCACGCCCATCAAATATTTTGAAGGGGGAACTCCAGCTTCCAGATAGGCGTCGACCGTGGCATTGATATCAAGGTTTTGACCGAACTCGGGATCTTTTCTGGAGTCAAACAGCGGCGAGGCATGATTCGTCTGTGTATCCCATGACCCAGCATAGTTGTAGCCATCGATGGTGATGAAATCAACCAGCTTGGCGGTCTTGCGCAGGTCAATGTTCACGTAGTTCTGCGCGCCAGCCGGGCCGTCGAATGTCAGGAGATATTTCGCGCCGGTAGTCGCCGAAAGCGCATCAAGCTGCGTGCGGAATTCCTGCAGCAGCAGGGTGAAGTTCTCTTTGTCGGTGGCCGTCGGAAATTCCCAGTCAATATTGAAGCCGTCAAACAGCCCAGGAGCGGTGATGGCGCCGTTCCAGTCGCTGCCTACGTTCCCCACAATGAACATATTGATGCAGGAAGCGGCGAGGGCTTGGCGCCCTGCCTCGGTGCTGGCGGCCAGCGAAAAAGCGGCCGTATTCGGGCCGGAAGCGCCACCCAGAGAAATCAGCGTCTTCAAATTCGGGTGGAGCTGTTTGAGCTTCAGAATCTCCGCGAAATTGCCATACAGCGGCCAGGTATCAGCGATCCCGCCAACCGGTGTTAGCGAGGAATCTTCAAAATCGGCCCAGGGGTCCGCGATGACGCAGCTATCCGTGGTTGGGTCTGTGCTGGAAGCGCTGACATTTGCGAAAGCGTAGATCAGGTGAGAGAGCTTCGCGGCCGAGCCGTTGCTTTCCAGATTTGCAAGCCCGTACCCCGAGTAGTAGATGCTCCACTCCTCGAAGTAGGCTCCAAGAATCTTGGCATCTTTGGGGTCGTTGGCGCGGGCGGAGCCGCATGACAGGGCCAACACCAGCAAAGTGGCCATCAAAACGACAACGCGACCGGAAATAAAACGCAATTTCACTAGTTTCATGGGATTTTCTCCTGGCGTGAACCGTGACGCGGCCAGAGTATAGTCCCGTGCACTTATCCGTGCAATACAAAACCTAGCTATTCAAACGATTTTATAGAGGGCTCCCTTAACTTGAAACAACGGGTCGGAGAACGTGACATATGCTTTGAGCTGGGTGCCCCAGGTTCCAGTTTTTGGTACCTGGGTCTCGGGGTTGCTTGGGGTCGCCCTTCGTTCCTCACTCTTCGACCTCGATGCGCACCATCCCCGCTTCGCCCTTCGCATAAGATGACCAACTGCTCCACGCCCACTCGCGGGGATGTTTCACCAGCTTGCGAATCACCGGGTTTGCGTGCATGTAATTCAACTTCTCCTTCATCTTCCCTGTGCTGTACACATTAAAATCATAAAAGCGCGCTTGTCAAAACGCCCGTGGCTGCTCGGTCCCCTCCTCAAACGGCAGTCGCAATTGCTCTGCTGAGCGACGCCTTCTCCGCTTGCGCATCTTGCGCGACACCTGCAGTTTCAGTTTGTGCAGCGCGGTGGAAGGCGTTCCCCGTTTGGGCTCGCTGATCAGCAAGTGCACATGCTCCGGCATTACCACGTAACCGACCAGGCGAAATCCCATCTCGTCGCGCACTTTTCCCAACTCCTGTACGAAGAGGTCGCGCGCACGCGCGGTCTTCAACAGTGGTAACCGCCGGTAACAACTGAAGGTGATGAAATGCAGATCGGCCCTGCCATAGAACCGCTTCAGCCCAGAAGGCATCGGAAACCCCAAAGCAAGAAATGCCAACCCAAGACCCAGGTTCACAAACCGAACCTGGGGCACCCTCCGCCTCTCATCACTTCCACGATATCTGTCGAAGTGATATCCTCCCCTCGTCTACTATGTCAACAGATTCCGTAGCCTTCAACCTGGGCCACCCGCCGCCAATCAGACTGTAATCACTGAGGATCTACAATTAATTCTAACAACTCTGCCCTCTTACCCGACCTGTAATAATTGGCTGCAGGGCAGCGATTCATTCGCGGGGGTATCTGGAGTGCAGCAGATTCAGAACGTCCTTGGTCCGTATGGCGCCTTTGGCTATGGAACTTTCAATATCGCAAATGAACCTGATTACAAAGATGTGGCATTTTCTGGTAATACTCAGCCCCCTGGCCACACCCCAATTCCGGGGCTTCCCTCGAACCCAGCGCCAGTATTAACGGTCAATACGATTGGTCTCTTCTTTAATGCAACTTCCAATCAGGGAACGTCGTATACGCTCGGTCCGAATAAGTATCCTGGCAACACGCTTCGGGCTCAACTTGCGACATTGATACATGAAACCGCCCACCAAATAACAGTCAACGGATTCAGGCCGGACGCGGGAAAATCCGAGATTGGAGCAGCGAATGATGCCCTCGTCAATACGTATTGCAAGACACTCATTGAGCAGCCATGGATTTTCAGCCTTTCAGCAGGAAACGGTACGGCAGGAACTCAAGTGACCATTAATGGAGGCAATTTCCTGCCGAAGCGGGGCAACAGCACTGTAACCTTCTACAATGGGATAGTCGCCTCAATTAACAGTTGGAGCGATTCTCAGATTGTGGCAACAGTTCCGAATGGCGCGACGCTCGGCCCGAATTACATTATAGTTACTGTCGGAGGAACGGCGAGCAACGGAGCCAGTTTCGTCGTAAATCCCGCGCCCTAGGATTCTCGGAGGATTGGATCGAAAAGAGACTTGTTCGGCACTGGCCTCAGACTTGCACGTGCTGTCTGCATGGCTGCAAGCCATAGTTAGCCTAGATGTGGAGGAGCATCCTATGAAAGCAATACTCGTGAAGGTAATACTGGCTGTCGGACTAGCGACTGCGGTCGCGCTCACTGGCACTCCCTCGGAGCAGGACGCCCCAATCAACGATAAGGATATTCACTACATAAGCTACGAAGAGATGAACTACCCGCCGCTGGCGCATCAAGAGCGTATTGGAGGAGTGACAGTGATACGACTCAAACTCGATGATCACGGAAAAGTGGTCGAGGCTTCAGCGATTTCAGGCCAAGACGTACTGATAGCCAGCGCCATTGCAAATGCCAAGAAATGGCAATTTGAGCCCAATCGGCAGCACGCCGTTATCATGGTCTACAATTTCAGACTGGCACGAGAGTTGTGCAATTCCAGTTTTTTCACTTTTCAACCTCCCAATTTTGTCACCATTACCGCATGTCCGATGGATGTCCAGCCATGACCTTCCTCTTTTGGTGGCGACCCGTAGTCTCCGCGGTTTTGCGGGATGGCCTTTGGAGTTCGTGAGGACGGGCCTATGAAAGCGACACTCGTGAAGGTAGTGTTGGCTGCTGGACTGGCAGCTACAGTCGCGCTCACTTGCAGTCCCTCGGAGGAGGAGGCTTCGATCAATGACAAGGACGTTCAGTACACGCGTTACACAGAGATGTCTTACCCGCTGCTGGCGCATCAAACTCGCACTACAGGAGTGGTCGTCATACGAGCGAAACTTGACGATCAAGGAAAAGTGGTTGGAGCTTCGGCCATTTCGGGCCACGATTTGCTTATCCCAAGCGCTATAGAAAATGCTAAGACATGGCAGTTTAAGCCTAACTCGCGCCATGCTGCAGTGCTCGTGTATAACTTTAGAATAGCTTCAGGGCTATGCGACGGAAGTTTCTTCACGTTTGAACCTGCCAATATACTCGTGGACAGGAAGCGCCTACCAGTACGGTTCGGTCGAGCAAGAGATTGCTGTTTCGACGAACATGGAGATGAATTTTTGTCCCGTTGCTGGTTGCAATCCATCTCTCAACGGTGGCCCGAATCTACCCGTTGTCTATCATTTTCTGCCGCGTGATCCCCAAATCGGGATTACAAACAATGGATTTAACGACTATAGAAGCTTAGTTGAAAAGTCGTTGAAGGGTTCCACAAAAATAGAGTTCGCAAACGCGTTTTTCGAGGGGCCGCGCGCTACGATTCAGAAATTCAATACTGCGTTGCAGGCTGGAGCGGCGGGGATTTCTTTTATCGGCGATTCTGCGAGTTTTAGCTTGACCCCTGGCGGTCCGTCTCAGCCATATGGGTTACAGTTTTTCAGCGAGATACTCGCAACGCCAGAGCTACCGCCAACTGCGACTTGGCCCGGTTACGGAATAACGCGTGAAACCATCACTACCAATGCCAAAGTCTTTTTTATAGCGGCCTGCTACTACGATGCTACGATGCGCAGGTGGCTCACACCTCCAGCTTCTAACAGTGGGCAGGCCCTTGTGGTTCCAAAATTTAATACGCCAACCTTTCTGGGCGCTGCATCCTACGCCTGGACGCGCATGCTGTTGGATCTCGGCAATGGATTACCTGTTAGTAATGCCGTTGAAGACGGAAACACATACGTGAATAGTATGCGCAAAATTGGAAGCTACACAACCCCGCAGTGGAAACCTTTTGGAGATCAAAATGCGAAGTTCAAGGTTAGCAATTAGTATAGTGTTGTGTGCTGTGTTTTTATTGCATCCAATACACGGAGTATGCCAAAAGACTGACAATCATGAGAATCACCCGACGCCGGTGACTCCCAAGGAGAAACTGCAGGATGGGACAGCTCAGGCGATTCGGGACTTTATTCAATTGTTATACCCCTCGTGGGGCGACCTGTCGTTTGACCTTCTTGTTTCGGGCAGGCGAAGCATGAATCCGTATTACGGCATTACTTGGAGCTTCGCGGTTGTTCCTAGGTCCGAGTTGATAATCTATGGCTTCTCTCCTTCAAGCACTCCTTGCAGCAACCCCAACGACTGCTTCGCCAAACTGGAGCTTAAAGACCCACTTTTAGTGGGTAGGTTTTCCCAGCGGGGGTCGCGGATCCTTGCCTATGAAGCATCACGCCCCGAGGTCACCCAGAAAAATGTTACCTTTCTGCAATCTGTAAAAGCCGAGGATTCATTGACAGATATCGAAGCTGGGCTATTGAAAGTAGGCGCAAAGTACGTGCCTTCTTCCGAAAAGGGACTACGGGAACATCTGCAAGCAAGCGCCCTATTCTTGAAGTACGGATTTCGAATTGACCGACTGCAATATTGCCGTACCACCCCGGGCTTTGACGGTAAGAAACCGGCGATGTTCTGGTCAGCCCACGTGTTCTCTAATCATTGGCAACGAAGGTTCCTCGTCACCGTAGAGCCGTTCGAAGGGGACGTAACTAGTCTGCTTGGCGTGACTAAGAAAGAGGAAGCAGCAATGGGCTGCGAGAACTAGAGAGCCGCCAGAGTGCGCCACGAATCCAGGGTTCCCCCATTCGCTGTGATTGCGTTCAAAATAGGCGAAAGTGACGGCCGAGCAGCCGGGAGGAACCTACGTGAGCATATTGAAGAGTCGCTGCCTTCTATTAGTCCTCTGCTGGCGGGTGGCCCGAGATTAAGGCTGCGGAGTCACTTGATTTGGGATGCGCGCAGAGGACATCGCTTGAATAATTTCCTTGGAAAGATAGAGACGCGGAGGGTGCCCCAGGTTCCGGTTTTCGGTACCTGGGTCTTGGGTTCGGCCCTCCCCCCTCTTCGTACCAGCTTCGAATCTAGTGCCTCATAAATACTGATTGACACTTAGTAACTACTATAGTATCATGGGTTGTGACTGATCGGCACCACCACGCCCGCGTCCCCCTGCAAGACCCTCCCTCGCCTTCTTCCCGAGCCGCTTTTCCCCTTCTCTTTGTTTTTCCTTCACCTTCGCGCCCGCTAAGTCCTTTCTTTCCCCTTGATACGAGAAAACGTGGGGGGTAGGGGGTGCTCTTAAGCTTTCAACTCTCAACTTCAGGCCGTCCCTTCCCCGTAACTCCAATTATTCCCGTACATCCACGAAATTCACCCGTAAGCCCAATCATTCCCGTACATACGCAAAAGCAGGGGTGCGGGCCCAATTTTCTGCACGGTGCGCTTTTCTCTAACTCGTTTGTTTTCTTGCATAGCGTTAACCATGTGATTAACTCTATGAATTATAATATTGTCGGCGCGCCGACATTTTCCCACCGTAGAGATTTGTCTTTTAATTCTTCTCAACCTCTGTGCCCTCCATGTTCCGATCTCTGTGATCTCTGTGTTACCGTCCCTCTTTCTTCCTCTTCTGCTGTGGACTGTAAACTGTGGGCTGTAAGCTGCTTTTCTCCGTATTTACCGTACACCCTCTCTCCCAACTCCCTTCTTTTCTGTCGCTTCCTCAATTCGTACCGAAAAAATGGGGGGGTAGGGGGTACTTTCAACTTTCAACTTTTTCTCTGCCCTGCCATGACCAACCGTTCCATTTCGGAATTCTTCTCGCGCCGGTCAGCGACCCCGCAAAATGAAATTGTCGGCGTGCCGACATTTTCGCATTCCGCTGCAATGATCTGTCATTCCAATTCCACGCCCGCGCTTCCTCCTGCATGGTGTACGATTTCTCTCGAACCCCACGGAGGAAGAATGAGTGCTGCCCCAGCAAAACCCGATTACGGTATTGATGCCCCCGGCGTGATTCGCGCACTCTTATTGATTGGCGCGCTGGCGCTGCTGGCCGCTCCGTTTGTGCCCCGTCTGCGTTTCGGCCACTTCCTGTTTGTCTTCCGCCCCATGTTGATCGGCATTGGAGCGGTCTGCCTCCTTGAAGGCATCCTGATGCTGCTCTACGCGAAGTATGGCAAGCACTCGCACCGCGATCGCATGCTGAATCGCATCGTCTGGCGCGGCGACGAGCGCGTGCTGGACGTCGGCACCGGCGCGGGTCTCCTGATGATTGGCGCGGCGAAACGCTTGACCACCGGCCACGCCATCGGAATCGATCCGTGGAGCAAAGTGGATCTGGCCGGCAACACGCGCGAGCGCACCCTGCATAACGCGGAGATCGAAGGCGTGCAAGATAAAGTGGACGTGCTTGACGGCGACGCCACCGCCATCAAATTCCCAGACGCCAGCTTCGATGTCGTCGTCTCCAACCTCTGCCTCCACAATATTCCCACCGCAGCAGGCCGCGATCAGGCCTGCCGCGAAATCGTTCGCTTGCTGAAGCCCGGCGGCCAGCTGGTGATTTCCGATTTCATCAAGACGCGCCGCTACGAACGCGTGTTTCGCGAGGCGGGAATCGTGATCGAGCCGGGCTCCACATTCTGGTGGAGCACCTTTCCGCCGTTGCGCGTGATCAGCGGCAAGAAGCCGGGAGGAACGGCAGTATAGGGGCGAATGTTTAGCGCGGAAATAATCGCGAGTGAAACTCCAGTGATTCCGGCAAGTGCTCCGCAAAATAGCTCGCATCGTGCCGCCCGGGATACAAATGATATTCGTGGGCAATGTGCCGAGCGTTCAAAACTTTATCAAGCGCCGCGGCGCCCGCCTCGAACCCGTAATCATCCTGGTCCCCGCAATCAAAGTAGATTTTCATCCCCGCCAGATTTGCCGTGCGCGCCAAAGTGATCGGGCTTTCCTGATTCCAAAAAGTCGCGTCAGGCGGGCTGCCGAGAACTCCCGCAAAAATCCTCGCGCGGTTCGTCTGATTGCCTTGCGCTGTCGCTCCGCCGAGAAACGCCGGCAACTTTTCAATGAGCGCGGCGCTGTGCGCGCTGACCGCGGAAAACAGTTGCGGATGCCGGAACGCCAGGTGCAGCGCCCCGTAACCACCCATCGAGATTCCAGAGATGGCGCGGTTCGCACGGCCGGGAGAAACTCGATAGTGTTTCTCGATGAACGGAATGAATTCCTGCACCAGGAAATCTTCGTAGCGTTCTTTGCCATCCTTCGCGTTGATGTAGAAGCTCGCGCGTCCATCCGGCGTGGCGATCAGGAAGTCCCGCAACTCGCCCGTCTCCCGCAAGTCTTCCACCAGATTCCACTCACCGGAATGAATGAAGAACTGTTCGTTGTCGCCGAGTCCGTGCAGCAGATAAAGGATGGGAAAATGACGCGTCTTGTCCGCGTCAAACGATGGCGGCAACATGACGCAATAAGCCACCGCGCGATGCACGAATTTGCTGGGCAGGGAATTGCACTCGACGCGGCCTGCCGCCGCTTGCAATGTAGCTGGCAAACACAGGAGAAAGATACTGCAAGCGAACCAATGGAAGCGAAAGGTAACTCGCGCTTTGCTACTCATAGCGGAGCGCGTCAACCGGATTGAGCTTGGCCGCACGCGAAGCAGGATAAAGTCCCGCCGCCAGGCTGACAAGAATCGCGAACAGGATGGCTGCAATCACCAGCCACAACGGCACGGAGGAAAGCTCGATAGGATTCAGGTTCTGTCGCTTCAAATAGATGTTGGTGCCAATGGTAATCGCGCGGCCCAGTAACCAGCCAAAAAACACTCCAAGGAATCCACCGAACAATCCCATCACGCCGGCTTCGACGAAGAAGAGTTGCTGGACGTCGGAATCCGCCGCGCCCAGCGCTTTCAACACGCCGATTTCGCGCCGCCTCTCCAGAATCGCCATCACCAGCGTGTTGACGATGCCCAGCGTCGCCACGGCCGGCGCGAGGCTTCCGAAAATGCCTAGCAGCGAATCAAAAACTTTGAAGAAAGTTTGCAGCGATTTCGAGGCGTCCAGTAGCGAAAATGCCCCAAATCCCATGGCCTTGATCGAAGCCTCCAGCGCTTCCACCTGCGAAGGCGATTTGGCGCGTACGGAAAGCGAAGGGTAAGTCGTTTTATTGGTGGAATTGTCGCGCACGATATCGCGCAAATCGTTTACCTGCGCGGCACGCAACGTGGACGCTGTCGCCAGCGGCATCAGTAACCGCGCGTTGCCGATGCCACCGTAACCGGCGGCGGGCTCCGTCTCCACGATTCCCACAATCTTCAGCCGCAACTCTTTCGGCACCACCGAAAAACCGCCCGAAGGCTCGCCTGCCGCACTGGACGAATCTTCATTCGTCGAGAGCGCCTGGCGTTCCGCGTAACGCAGCACGAGTTCCTGTCCAACCAGCGATGCGGGCTTTTCCGAAAGATCCTTGGCAAACTCAATTTGCAGAATAGCTTCGTTGGCCGTTGGCGATGAGAAGAAATTCCCTTGCATGCCATCGAACGAGCCCGAGTTGCGGGAAGATTCCGGCATCCCCGCCACCACCGTGGCAAACGGCTTGTCGTTGAAGCGCACTTCCGTGAAGAAGCGCACTTGAGGATATACCTCAATCACATTCGGAAGCTTCTCCAACTCCTTGCGGGCATCTTCGTCCAAGGCGCGAGGCGGCTTATCGGAGGGCGCTTGGCGTTGCGCGCGCCCCATGCCGCGAAAATTGTTTTTCGGCGTCACGAAAATCGTATCAAAGAGACCGCTCTGCGAAAGCCGCTTGGAAGCCAATTCCTGCAGCCCCACGCCCAGCGACAACATCGCCACCAGCGAAGCCACGCCAACGGCAACGCCAATGGTAGTGAGCGTATTCCGCAAAATCGCTTCACGAAGATTGCGGAACGCCAGATCAGCTAAGTCGCGAGGCTTCATTGCGCGGCCTCTTTCACGCTGTCCGAATGCGACAGAAGCTTGCCGTCGCCCATGATTGCCAGCCGGTCCGCATAACGCTCCGCCAGCGGCCGTTCGTGTGTCACCATCACGATGGTCATTCCCATTTGCTGCTGAACCTCACGCAACAACGAAAGAATAGCTTCACCGGTCGCTGAATCGAGATTCCCCGTCGGCTCGTCTGCCAGCAGAATCTTTGGCCGGTTCACGAGGGCACGTGCAATGGCCACGCGTTGCTGCTCGCCGCCAGAAAGTTGCGTGGGACGGTGCCCCAGGCGGTGTGTGAGCCGCACGCGCTCCAGCGCCTCACGCACGCGTCCGGGCCTTTCGGCGTGCTCCACCTCCGCAAGTCGCAGCGGTAGTTCGATGTTTTCTTCCAGCGTCATGCGCGGCAGCAGGTTGAACGATTGAAAGATCATGCCAATGGTGTTGCAGCGGTAGCGCGCCAATTCCAGGCTGGTGAGTTCCGCCAGATTCTGCCCTTGCGCCATAATCGAGCCGGAAGTTGGCCGGTCGAGTCCCGCGATGAGATTGAGAAGCGTGGATTTCCCCGATCCGGAAGAGCCCAGGAGTGCCAGGAACTCGTTGCGAGCAATGGAAAGTGAAACGTCGTTCACGGCCTGAATCGTCGCTTCGCCCATGGTGTACTGGCGGGAGACGTGTTCCAGTTGGATGGCGGTTTCGGTGTGGGGCATGGTGGGCCTAGTCATGGAATGGGTTCAGTGAGACTGGCAATAGATGATACGCCGGAAAGGGAAGAAAGATTTCATGCCCTCTTTGGATGCGGTAAATCGCTGGCAAGTTGGGATGAAACGGAGAAGCGCTCGCGAACAGGGGTAGAATGCGGGCGATGAGGACACCGCGATGAATAAGCTGTGCATGGCGATAGCTATGGCGTTGGCGATGGGCGGCGTAGTGAGGGCGCAAAAGCCGCCGCTCCTGCCAGAGAAGGATGTTGCGGCGCTGGCCAATGAACTCAGCGGAGAAACGGCCAAGCGAAATCTGGAAGGTATCGCGCGTTATCACCGCCAGCGCGGGTCGCGTGGATATCACCAGGCCGCCGAGTTCGTGGCGGAGCGCCTGCGAGCCTACGGCTTGAGCAACGTCGCGATTCTGCAATTCCCCGCTGACGGAAAAATCTATTATGGCACGCAACGTTCGCGCCCAGCCTGGGACACGGAAACTGCGGAGATGTGGGAGGTAAAGGACGCCGGAGCACCAGTCAAACTGGCGAGTTATGCGGCGGAGCCGGTGGTGCTTGCGGAGGATAGCCAGAGCGCGGACGTGGCGGGGCTATTGGTCGATGCAGGCGATGGAACAAAGGAGAATGACTACGCCGGGAAAAATGTCAAAGGAAACATTGTTCTGGTGAGTGCGCAGCCGGGGGCGGTGCAGGATTTGGCCGTGGGGAAATTCGGCGCGGTGGGAATCGTCAGCTATGCGCAGAACCAGAGGACAGCGTGGTCGGGCGAGAATCAGGATGCGATTCGCTGGGGCCACCTGGACACTTTTTCAAAGAACAAGACCTTTGCGTTCATGATCTCTTTGAAAGCCGCGCATGGATTTCAAGAGCGGTTGAAACAGGGAGAAACGATCTTGCTGCACGCGGTTGTAAATGCCGGGCAGCATCCGGGGAATTATGAGGTCGTCACAGCAACCATTCCTGGGGCCGATGCGAAGTTGAAAGACGAGGAGATCGTATTTTCCTGCCATCTGGACCACCAGCAGCCCGGTGCCAACGACAACGCCAGCGGTTGCGCAACGATTTTGGAGGTTGCGAGAACACTTCAGCAATTACTGAATGAAGGAAAACTCTCGCGCCCTGAGCGCACCATGCGCTTCGTGTTTCCGCCCGAAATCGAGGGCACGCTGGCCTTGCTGAACGCGAAACCGGAACTGACCAAGCGCATCAAGGCCGTGGTGCACATGGACATGGTGGGTGGCGGGCCAGAGACGAAGGCGGTGTTCCACGTGACACGCGGCCCCATGAGCCTGCCCTCCTTCGTACAAGATGTGGCCTGGGCCTTTGCGGAATATGTGAACGAGCAATCCTACGATTACGCGGCCACGGGCAATGCCACCTATCCCCTGCTTTCGCCGGAGGGCGGCAAGGAAGCTCTGCGCGCCGAATATTCTTTCTACACCATGGGCAGCGACCACGACGTCTATCAGGACTCCTCCTTCGGCATTCCGGCGATCTATCTGAATGACTGGCCCGATCGCTTCATTCACACCAATCTCGACACACCCGCCAATATCGATTCGACGAAGCTGAAACGTGCGGCGTTCATCGGCGCCGCTAGCGGTTACTTTCTTGCGAACCTCACGGCACGGGCCGAGAAGGGCGTTTCCGAGCAAAGTTCCATCACCCGCGTCAACGAGATGGGTGAAGCGCTGCGTCGCGCCAGCGAGGTGCCGCCCGAAGAATTTGAAAACTTGCTCCGCCAATGGTCCGGACAACTCCTGGAAAAGGGGCGTGGCCTGGAGAGATTTACTGCCATAAACGTCGGTACGATTTCAACGATACCGGAAATGCAAAAACCAATGAGTCTCCTGGCACAGGCGCTCGGCCCGGAGACGCCGGCCTCGGGCGATAGCCTTCTGAAATTCTCGCGAAACTCTTCCCTGAAAGGGCCGATGGAAGTGTTCGGCAGCAATTATTTGGCAGACGAATTAGCCAAGCGCGGCGCCACCGCAAAGCTAAAACTCCTCGAGTACACCGGCCTGTGGGGCAGCGGCGAAGAGTACGCCTACGAAGTTCTCAATTTTGCCGATGGAAAGCGCAACGCGCAGCAAATCCGCGACGCCGTTTCCGCTGAATACGGCCCGGTGCCAGTGGAAATGGTTGTCGAATACTTAAAGGCGCTGCAAACGGCGGGCGTCGTGGAACGGGTTAAGTAATCCCACGTCCCTACCCCGGCTATTTCTTGCGGGTATACGTCAGCGTCTCCACCATCGATTTCCCATGGTCATCAAACGTCCACACCTGCTTCAAATGGTCTTTGTCTGGAATCGTAACCGAGAGGGACACCATGTGGCCTTCGTCCGGCGATTTCGTTCCAGAGACGCGCAGGAAGCTGAAATCGTATTTGCCCGTCGCCACATTGGCCATTGGCGTTTGCATTGTGGGCTGGTTTCCCGCGGAGCAATAGTGCGTCACCAGAATGCGATCACCGTCCAGCGTGTACATGGTGATCATTTCCGAACCCTCGGGGCTGCGCAGGCGTTCCATCAGCGCGCTTCCGTTGGAGACGACCTGATACGTCACACTCCCCTTGGCCCCTTCGGTGTTCGTTCCTTCCCACTCGCCGGCCAGCGATTTGAGTTGATCAAAGGCGGGCGTGGAGCGCGCGGGCGGGTGCATCTCCTGGGCCGCGGCAAAGGCGCACAGCGACAAACAGAGCACCATCAATCCGAGAATGCGAGAAAGTGGCATACAAGTCCTCCTAAAAGCGAGCCGTTCGTGTGAACGGCGAGGCCGGCACGGCACCCGGGACGTGAAGGATTCTGGCGCAAGGAAGGCAGAAAGTCGAGCGCAGAAATTTGCCTCACCGGAATCACCATGGCCCTCATGCCGGGCAAGGGGCAGGTGTTGCATGGGCCACGCTGTCCGGCGGTATGCCATTGACCAACGCGCAAAGCCCTACATACCATAGAAAAATGGCTGATAAGCCCATCACCAGCTCCTCGTTGGTAGCAGCGGCATGTTTCGCACTGCTGTTTGGCCTTGCGGGTTGCGATGACGCTACAAAAAAACCGCTGCAAGCACGCGTTCCGGCGTTGGACCCGGCGCAGGTCGCCGCTGCCGCCGTGCCCGATGTGGGAATCCTGCCTCTGCGCAGTCCGGGCCTTCCGCCCATTCTCTCCTTGCAAGCGCCGATTCCCGGCGGCATCGACTACCTGATCGAAAAGGTGAAGGAGAAATTTGCTTCCGGCGAGGCCAATTACCGGGCCGGCCACCTGGAAGCGGCGCGCCGCGATTTTAATGACGCCGTAGACTGGATGCTCGAGAGCGGCTACGACCCCAACAGTGATGCGCGGCTCAGCGAACTCTTTCATCAAGTCACCGACACGATTTACACCGACGAGTTGCAGGCTTTCCGCTCGGGCGACGGGTTCAGCGAGGCTCCCGCCGTCCCCGCGGCGATTGATGAGGTGGCGGAACTGACTTTCCCCGTTGACGAGCAGTTGAAGGAGCATGCCGAGGTTGCCGCCAAAAAAGTTTCACACGATTTGCCGCTGACCGTGAACGACACGGTAGTCTCCTACCTGAATTTTTTCCAGACGCCGCGCGGGCGCGCCATCATCGAAAATGGTTTGCGCCGTTCCGGCAAGTACCAGGCGATGATATCCCGCGTGCTTGGCGAGGAAGGCGTGCCGCAGGACTTGATCTACCTGGCGCAGGCGGAAAGCGCATTCCAGCCGCTGGCACTTTCGCGCGCGGGGGCCCGGGGCATTTGGCAATTCGTGCAGTGGCGCGGCAACGAATACGGATTGAAACGCAGTTGGTGGGTGGATGAACGGTTGGACCCCGAAAAAGCCACGCGCGCCGCAGCCCAGCATCTGCGCGACCTTTATGGCCTGTTTGGCGACTGGTATCTGGCCATCGCCGCCTATAACTGCGGGCCCGGCAACGTTCAGAAAGGCGTGGAGCGCACGGGCTACGCCGACTTCTGGGAGCTGTACAAGCGCAACGTGCTTCCCCGCGAAACCAGGAACTACGTGCCCATCATTCTCGCGCTCACTTTGATTGCCAAGGACGCCGCGCACTACGGCATTGCCGTGGAGCCTGACCCGGCGGTGGATTTCGATGTGATCAAGCCCGGCCGCGCCATCGACCTCCGCCTGGTAGCGGAAACCATCGATGTGGATGTGACCACCCTGCGCGCCTTGAATCCATCGCTTCTGCGCATGGCCACTCCCGAAGATCCCAACTTTATCCTCTATCTCCCCAAAGGTACTTCGCAGAGGTTTTCCGCGGAGATCGCGGACATTCCACCGGACAAGTGGGTCAGTTGGCGCCGCCATCGCGTCGAATCCGGCGACACGTTGACCTCCATTGCCAAGAAATACCGCGTGACCCCGGCGGCCATTGCCGACGCCAATGACCTGGACCGCAGCGAGTCTTTGGCACCGGGGGAAAAGCTCATCATCCCCGCAACCCGCCCGCCAGAGGAAACCAAGAGCCGGCTGGTGCGTTATCGCGTGCGCAAGGGCGATACCCTTGACGGCGTTGCCGATCAGTTCAGCGTGACCGGCGAGCAGATCCGCAAGTGGAATGGCTTGAAAGCCCCCAAGGTCTCGCGCGGCATGGTCTTGCGCATTTATACCGTGGGGGGCGCCCCGGAGACACACACCGTGCGCAGTTCGGCCAGGTCGAAAAAGCCCTCCCCGCACAGTTCAGCCAGGACCCAGCAGTAGTTTCTGTCCGAATCCAGGATTCCTTTGAACCGCCCTGTTTCGTGGCCCCCACGGGCTCTTTCGGTGTCGCCGGTCACACTGTTTTGGTCCCGCCTTAACCGCTTGGGGACAAAGGGCAGGGAACCCCGCGAGAACTCTTGACATCCACGTTGGAGTGGGATAACAAATCGCAAGGACGGAGTGACTCATCTCCGGCTGGAGCAGCATGCCAAGAACATCGGGAAAACGAGTGCCCCCAGGGGAGGAACGTATGGATTTCGAGAAGGATAATTTCGAAGAGGATGATGAGCTGTCCCGGCTGGAAGAGGACGACGAGCTGGGTGGCGATGCCGAGGGCGTAATCGAGGAGCAGGAAGAGATCCTCTTGGCAGAAGACGAACCCGCGGAGGAGCCTGGGGAAGAAGCCCCGGCGAAGCCCGCACCCAAGGCTGCGCCCAAGAAGGCGGCGAAGAAACCCGCCAAGAAGGCGCCCAAGAAGGCGGCGAAAAAGGCGCCGAAAAAAGCCAAAGCAAAGCCCAAAAAGGCCGCCAAGAAAGCCGGCAAGAAGCGCCGCCGCTAGACAGCAGGCGCGCAAAAATCGAATACCGGGAAGCCCCGCTGCGCTTTCACGGGGCTTCTTTGTTGCGCGGCGCCGGGCGGGACGCCGCATTGGCACCGAGGCATTTCCAGTTGGAACTCTGGCCGCTGCCGCAAACGCCCCATTCCGGTGCGCGGCTTTCGTCACAATGAGAATCGCTCCGCGCCGCGCGCTCCCCGCGCTTGCCCTGTCTTGCAAGTACCGCTAGGATAAACGCGTATGTTGCGAGCCATGGAGCACATACGGCGGATGCGCGGCGGCGCGCAAGGGCACCTGATGCGGTGCTCGGATGGCAACTACTACGTCGTCAAATTCCAAAATAACCCGCAGCACCCGCGCGTTCTGGTAAATGAGCTGCTCGGTACACGATTGGCATCTCGTCTCGGCTTGCCCACCACCCCCGTGGCCGTCATCGAGGTCAGCCGGGAGCTGATCGCGTTGACCGAGGAACTGTGCATCGAATTGGCCCGCTCGCGCACGCCTTGCGCCGCCGGGTTGCAATTCGGCTCGCGCTATCCTGGCGACCCACGCCGCCTGGTGCTGCACGATTTCCTGCCGGATGAAAAATTGCGCGAGGTCAGCAACCTGCACGATTTTGCGGGAATGCTGGTCTTCGACAAGTGGACTTGCAACACCAACGGGCGGCAGACACTCTTTTTTGAGGACAAACGCCCGGAACCGGCGAAAGGAACGAGCGAGGTCGCGGATATAACTTCCCAGGCGGCGGGCGCTGCCGCGCTCCCCTATCGCACAGTGATGATCGACCAGGGCTTCTGCTTCAATGCCGGCGAGTGGAATTTTCCCGATGCGCCCCTGCGCGGTTTGTACGCGCGCAACCGCGTCTATGAAGGGGTCACGGGCATGCAATCCTTCGGCCCATGGCTCGAACGCCTGGAAAAGCGTGTCACGGAACGCGTGCTGGCGGATGTTGCTGGCGAAATTCCGCCGGAGTGGTACGCGGACGATTACGACGCCGTGATGCGCCTGCTGGAGCAGTTGCTGCGGAGAAGAACGCGCGTGCCGGAGTTGCTGTTGTCGGCGAGATCGTCCAACCGGCAGCCGTTTCCGTACTGGCTTCACGGTTCGTGACTGGTGAATTTTGATTCGTGAAAGCGCGGGACCGGCCGCCGGTGATGTTCTTGCACGAATCGCGAAGTACGAAACATGGGTCACGGCCCGCAAATCACGAGTCACGCCATGGGGAGAAACGCCATGATCACAGAAATGAACGAGGCCGGCGCAAACGAGCGCGCTTGCGCCTACCGCGTGCTGCGCTATACGCCCAACCTGGTGCGCGACGAATGGGTCAATATCGGCGTGCTGGTCTTCGATCCCTTGACCGGCGAGCGCCGCTTGCGCCTGATCGAAGAGCCTGAAGAGTACGCGCGCGTGCGACGCCTGCATCCCCAGGCCGACGAAGAACTTCTACGCGCTTTGCGCGATGACCTGGAAAACCGCTTCGCCGGCGCCAGCGCGCTTTTCCCCGAAAACGGCCAGCAAACGGACAAGCCAACCGGCGGCGGGAGTGGCCAGGTCCCCTGGTTGCGGCTCCTGACCAAATGGGACGACACGCTTTCCAACGCACTGCAGTTGGCTCCGCAAAAAGGCGTGTACGCCGACGATCTGGACGCGGAAACCGAACGCCTCTATGCCGACCACGTGGCCCCGGCGCATGCCGCCACGCGCGTGGGCGCGCCCGGCAGCCGGGGTGTTGTGCGCTCTTATTGCGCACAGGTCCTGAAACAGGCGCGGCTGTGGGAACGCATGCAGAAGGGCATCCGGGCGGAGGAGTTCACCTTTCCCGGTGACCCCATGCGCCTCGACTATGGGTACCGCCGGAACGGAACGCGCGGCTTTGTGCAGGCACTCAGCGTCACGCGTGCGCCCGGCGATGTCAAAGCGCTGGCCTACACCGTGGAGTACATTCGCAAAAAGGTGAGCTCCAGCGAATTTACGGCCGTCACGGACGTGGCCCTGCTCGCCGAAAACGAGCGCCATCGTTTCGTGCGCGACGCCTTGCGCGAAGCAGGCGTGGAAACGGTAGCGATGGAAGGCTTCGCGGTCTGGACGGCGAAAATGCGCCCGATGATTCAGTAGGAAGTTATCAGTTTTTAGTGGTTAGTTATCAGCAGGATCGTTCCGCCTGGCGGTGGAGCCGTTGATCGGCTCATGGTAAAGAGCGCGTCTTTGTGATCCTGGTGTCACACGACAAGACTTCCAGGCGAAAGACTGAACCACCGGAAGAGTGCTCGCGGACATCAACACATACTGTGGCGGCAAGATGCAAGTGTGCCATGGAGTTTTTCTTTCTTTACTTAATACTGAAAACTGACTACTGAATACTGCTTGCTAGTTCGTTGCCAGCGTGAGCTTGTTGACCGACGCCGCGGGCAATACCACTACAATTTCGCCGCCGCTAGCCTCCAGTTTCTTTGTTTGCGGTTCCAGCGCCGCCGGCTGCGCGAACGAATTGCGCGCATGGATATCCGTGCTCGTTAGCGTCGTCAGCGTGGCCGCGAAAACGCGCCCGCCGCGCAGGGCGATGCGCGTTTCACGAGGCTCGTTCACGTGCGGGTTCACTACCGTCAGCACCACTTCCTTTTCACGCAGCGAAGCCGATCCCTGCAATCCCCAGAACGTGGCTGGTTTTCCGTCGCGGTCATAGCTCACGGCAGGCGCGGAGATCATCGTGCGCAGGCCTTGCCCACCCTGGTGCGCGGCGTACATCGCGAACACCTGGCCGACCGGGGTAACGCAGAATTGATCTTCGTGCGCCAGGTACAGGCTGTTCAAGCAGTTGATGAGCTGCGCGCAATTGGCCATGGCCACTTTTTCCGGATGGCGGTTGAAGATGTCCAGGCTCATGGCGCTGAAGACCGCGTCGCGCAACGTGGGCGTCTGTTCCAGCAGATCGCCCGGCGTCGTTTCCGCTCCACTGCGATACCACGGGCCCCATTCATCCACGATCAGCTTCACACGATGCTCCGCATCATATTCGCTCATGATCTGCCAGTGATGCTCGATCAGCGATTCGATGGTCTGCCCTTCACGCAGCAGTTCGTACCAGTCCACCGGCGCGAACTGCAGCGCGTCGCCCTTCGCTTGCATCCAGTCGGAACTTTTTCCTCGCGACAGGTTCCACGCATAGTAGTGCAGCGACAATCCGTACACGGCTTCGAGCTGCTCTTTGCCTTTGCGCAGCAACTCCTCGAAAAATCCCCGCGTCCATTCCCATTCGTCCGAATTCGGCCCGGAAGCCACGAAGGAAAGTTCCTGGCCGTACCTCGGCACCCACGTGGTGAACCGCCGAAACTCCACGGCATATTCCGCTGGCGTAAAGTTTCCCCCGCAGCCCCAGGATTCATTGCCCACGCCCCAGTAGCGCACGCCAAAGGGCTCTGTGAATCCCGCCGCCGCGCGCATCTCCGCCAGCGTGGTGCTGCCCGCCGGGGCGTTGCAGTATTCTACCCAGCGCGCAAACTCTTCCGGCGGCAGGCTGCGGAGATTCGCGGCCAGATAGGGCTGGCAACCCACCAGGCGGCAAAACTGGTTGAACTCGTTGCTGCCAAACTGGTTCGATTCGTATTTGTGCGCGCTCGGGGCGTTCTTGGTTTCCGCTTCCTCCCAGAAATTCGTCCGCCGCGGGCGCTTTTCCGCCGGGCCGATGCCGTCACGCCAATCGTAACTGTCGGCAAAGCAGCCGCCGGGGTAGCGAATCACGGGCGCGTGGATTTTCTGAAGTTCATCAATCAGCCGTTTGCGAATGCCCTTCACGTTGGGGACCCGCGAATTCTCGCCGACCCACAAACCGTCGTAGATCACCCCGCCCAGGTGCTCGATAAAATGGCCGTAGATGTTGGGAGAGATGACCCCTAGCGGTTCATCGAGCAAAACTTCAATCTGCGAATCCACGGCGGACGCGCTCGCCCCTCTTCTGGGAAGATAAGCCGCGCAAGCCACTGCCCCTGCCGCCAGCGCGCCCTGCCGTAAGAATTCCCGCCGTTTCGTCCCGCGCGTCATACGTCCTCCTGTGCTTTCTGCGTAGCTGTGTGATACGACCTGGCGAAATTATAGCCCTCGCGCGCGATGGCGCTGTGATCAGTTATCGGTTTTCAGTGGTCCGTTGGAGGAAGCCAGTTGGTTCGGGTGGACGCGTTCAACAAGCATTCGTAGGATGGCCGAATCATGACCAGAGCAAACTTGCCACCACTCTTCCAAGCAGGATGACTTTGGGACTTCGGGATTCCGTGCGATTGCACAAAGTATTGAAAGCGACAAGCCTGACAATGCCGCTGCTTACGTTCAGGTGTGTCTTTCTTTACTGAAAACTGCGAACTGAAAACTTAAGACTGTTCCCTCACAGCACCGGCTCGGCCCAGTTCTCCAGAGTTTCTTTCACCTTGTGCAGGAACTGGTGCGCGATCGCTCCATCCACCACGCGGTGGTCATAGCTCAGCGTCACGTAGCACATGGAGCGGATGGCGATGGCATCGTCCACCACCACCGGCCGCTTTTCGATGGCGCCCAGGCCCAGGATGGCCACGTTCGGCTGGCTGATCACCGGCAGACCAAAGAGCCCGCCGAACACGCCGGGATTCGTGATGGAGAACGTCCCCTCCTGCACCTCTTCCGGCTTCAACTTTTTCGAGCGCGCGCGTTCCGCCAGGTCGTTCAAGTTGCGCTGAATGCCCAGCAGGTTCTTCTCGTCCGCGTTTTTCACTACCGGGACGATCAGGCCCCAATCCAGCGCCACGGCAATGCCGATGTTAATCTCCTTGTGCGAAACCACGTTGGTGCCGTCCAGCGAAGAATTGACAATCGGATAGGCGCGCAGGCCCGCCACCGCCGCTTTCACGAAAAACGGCATGAAGGTGAGCTTGGTTTCATAGCGCTTCTCGAACTCCTCTTTGGACTTCGCGCGCAGTGCCGCAACCTTGCTCATGTCAATTTCGTCCACGGAATAGACATGCGGCGAAACGTGCTTCGACGCCACCATGTGCTCGGCGATCTTCTGCCGCATCACACTCAACGGGTGCACTTCGTAATTCCCGAAATAAATGCGTTCGCGCGGGACACCCACCTGCAATGCGGGAAGAAACTGGCTGCCGTGCGCAGCGGCCGCGCCGGGGTGAGCCGCGGCAGCGGGAGGCGGCGGTGGGATTGAGGGTCGCGCAGTTGTTGCGGAAAGCTCCGCAGGGGCGCCCGAAACTGCTGTGCCAGATGATGCCGCGATCACGGCTTCCATGTCCTGCTTGGTGATTCGTCCGCCCGCGCCGGTACCCTCAATCGTGGAAAGATCCACGCCGTGTTCCTTGGCCATGCGGCGTACGAGCGGCGAGGAATGAATCCGTTCCGTGGAAACCGCCGGCATGGCTGTCACCGCAGGGGCCACGGGTGCAGCAACGGGAGGTGGAGGCGGCGCTACGGGCTTGCTGGCCACGGGTGCGGGTTTCGGCGCAGGCGCGGTGGCCGCGGGCGCGAGTGGCAGCGGAGCGGATGCCGCCGCCGAACCTGCTCCATCAATCACCGCCACGATCGTCTGGATGGGCACCGTCTGCCCTTCCGGCACCTTGATCTCTTTCAACACGCCGGCCGAGGGCGAGGGAATTTCCGCATCCACTTTATCCGTGGAAATTTCGAACAGCGGCTCGTCCCGCTCGACCTTGTCGCCGGGTTTCTTTAGCCACTTGGTGATGGTGCCTTCAAAAATGCTTTCGCCCATCTGGGGCATGACCACATCGACTGGCATTGCGGTGATCTCCTTAGCTCTCTGGGAAACTGCCAACCGGGGCGCACTTGGCCGGTAAAAGCCGAACCTTTTCATTTTACTAGGAAATCCGCCCGAACAAAAACACCTGCCTTCATCGGGTAGTGTCCTAACTTCAAAAACGATTGCAGAGAACAAATTAGGCCACAGAAAGGCCGAGGTTATAACGCAAATTCGGCGCGAAGGCCCCAGTACACGAGATAGCCCGCCCATGCGCTCAATGCAAGCGAGGTAGCAAAGCAATGCCACCAGACCAGTCGACTGATGGGGCTGCGACGATAGCGCAGTGCCCGGATCAACCCGTCGAAAGCAAACCATGCGAATATCCCGATTGCCAAGTTGTACGTTGTGAAAGCCAAATTCCCGGACCAAATCGCTCCTCCCGCACGGGCATAGTAGTTCCCCGAAACATCCCAAATTAGGACAACTACCGCAACGGCGCACACCGTAGCTATGAACGGGTAGGTCCGAACACTGAAATATGGGGCGGCCTTGAGGTCGCCAAAGAGTTTTCGCGGAAGCCATGTCATGGCGGAGATTGCGGTACAGAACATCAGGAACACAGCTGCCACTGCAAACCCCAGTTTCAGATCCACCATGAACGTCGTCAGGCGACGGAAAGTATTTCCTCCTCCGAACTGTAAGAGCGTGCCTTCGGTGTGGTCCCCTACAAGGGCAAGGGTTCGAGAATTGTCGAGCCGTCGATAGACCCGGTCGGTCACTCGAAGGTAAGCGTACTTTCCGTTAGTGAGGTCCTCAAGGAAAAGCTGCCCGTTGCCAGAGGTTACACGGGTCAAACCCAAAATGCGTTCTAGATACCGCTGGCTTTCAGAGCGCGGTGTAATCGGCTCGTACCATCCAGAATACTCGGCCATTTGTCCTTCATCCACATTCCCCGCGGGCGGTGGCAATGGCGGTTTTCGGTCCCGGAGCAAGTAAGCCCGAACCAGGTCTTCCAACTGATCCAGAGCATCTCCATTTTCGGAGTTAATCATCACCGCGAAGCCCACCCCCTCGTCCGGGAGGTACGCCAAATCCGTCAATGCGCCGGGCACTGCCCCACCGTGACCATGAAAAACCCAATTTCCTCGTACGGAGGTGGAGTTGCCCAAGCCATAGCCGATCGCGAGGCCTTCGGCCGCAGCGTAGGTAGAGGTCGGGCGCTCCATCCGATCAATCGCATCCTTCGGCAGAAACTGGATTCTCCGAAATGAGCCCCGGCAAAGATAGAACTCGACATAGTTCGCCATGTCGCTCGGCGACGCAACGATCGCACCCGCAGGACGTGTGAGGATGTTGAAATGAGGGTGAGCCTCGCCCCCTGACTGGTAGCCCGTAGCCAATTTCGAGAGCTCTTCCGGCGTTTCGAAATACGATGTGCCCGCCATGCCGAGCGGCTTGAACCAGGTCCGGGCCACGTAATCCTCAAACTTCTCGCCAGTGATCTTCTCAATGACATAAGCCGCTACATCCGGCCCTAAGTTCGAATACGAAAAGCATGTTCCTGGCCGCCACCGTGAGGTGCGCGAACGAGGATCGTAGGCTAGAGCCTCACGCCGCGTGGGTTCAGGCATTGGATTCCATGCCCCTTCCTGCGGCGTATTGTCGCCCCATCCGGTTGTATGCTCCAGTAGGTGGACGATCCGAATGGGATTGGTAGCCTCCCAGGGATTGTTGAATTCTACCTCGGGTGCTCGCGATCGCAGGGTATCCTGCAACGTGAGCCGTCCTTCCTGCTGAAGCTTCAACACGGAAAGTGCCACGAACGATTTCGATATCGAGCCGATGGGGAACAATGTGTCCTCGGTGACGGGCCGGTTTCGTGCCACGTCGGCCGTGCCGATGCCAGCCACCCATATCGGGCCGTCGCGGCCCACAAGCGCGATTCCCGCCCCGGGCGTCTTGGTGGACGCGAGCATCATTTCAATTCTTTGACGAAGTTCCGGGATCGTTTGAGGCGCGGAAGGTTCTGCCGCACCGGATGCGGCGAGGGCGGCGGCGAGCGCGACCAGCAGCGCAAGGTAGGAATTCCGTTTGCGGGAACGTGACCCGAGTTGGTATGTTGCGGGGAAGGTTTCACACATTGGCTGTGACGCCGTAGGTCGGACGCAAACCTCTTCTGCAGTTTTCAAATTAGGACACCACCCTTCATCGCCGTCAAGGGACATTCTGATTGCTGGCTTTCCGGGCATCGCCGGTTGATTTGGCCTTCAGCGGAAAGTATGGGCGTGCATGTAAACCCAAGTGGCAAAACTCTGCCAAACCGCGGTGTGCGCAACGGGCATCCGTACCTCTTTTGCCGCGATCAGAAACACGCTGGCCCAGAGCGTGGCGCGTTGCACTTTTCCCGTGGACCAGAAATCGTAGCCAATCATCGCCAACAGCAGTGCGTAGCAGCACAGGGTCGCCACGCGAAGATTCCACCACGCCGCGGGTATGGGCCAGCGGACAAAGGCGGCGTCCAGCATGGCAATGGTGGCGATCAGGATGAACCGCTTGTGGGCGGCCGGATGGAAACGATTGCGGAACGCGAAATAGATCAACGTCGAGAAGACCAGAATGTCCGAGAAGGGCACGGCGTAAAACGCCAGGGCCTTGATTCCCGGGGCGCCGGGCGCAAAATGCCTGACCAGTTCATCCGTTGCCGCCAGCAGGCCCAGGACAACCATCAGACAAGCCAAACCGAATCCCAGCAGACCCAGGCGGCGATGCAAGTTCACGCGGCCGATGGCAATCAACGAGGTCTGCACAATCAGCAAAAGGATCCAGGAGGAAAACACCGCGCCGTGGATGTGGATCAACAGGTTAGGCAGGGGAGCTTTGAATACTCCGGCCAGATAATAGGTACGGGCGAACCCTACAAATACCGAGGCGAGAATAACCACCGCCATGGCTGAAAAAAAGTGATTCTCGAAACGAAGCCTGCTCTGGCGAATAACCGCTGTTGCCACATTCCCTCCGAAATGATGTGACTTGCGTGCTGGCTCTTTACGCCCCTGGCAGTGCGGAGCATTCTATCTTGTTTCTGCAAACACCGTCTCGCTTTCCGTCCGGCGTCTGTGTGATGAATTCTGCGGCCAGGGGATTGGGCATCCGCACATTATGGTTTCTTGCGGTGCTCGTCGAACCAATTGAGGGTGTACACGACCTTGGCAACCTGGTGGCTGGGGCGGCGGCTGAGCCCGTGTGGCTCGCCGGGGAAGCGCACCAGTGCGGATTCCACTTTCAGCAATTTGAGCGCCGCGTAGAACTGCTCGGCTTCGGAGATGGGCGTGCGGAAGTCTTCCTCGCCGGTCATCAGCAGCGTGGGCGTCTTTACATTTTTCACAAGGGAAATGACGGAGCGCTTCATGTAATCGTCGGTGTAATCCCAGGGGTTGCCGGAAAACCAGTATTTCGTGCCGAATGCGGGCAGATCCGAAGTGAGCACCCAGCTGTACCAGTTGATGACCGGATAGAGGCTGGCGGCCGCGCGGAAGCGATCGGTGTGATCAATCATCCAGCAGGTCAGCACGCCACCGCCGGATCCGCCGGTGACGAACAGGTTGTCCGAATCGATGTAGCCCTTGGCCAGCAAGGCGTCCACGCCGGAATTGAGGTCCTGAAAATCGTTGCCGGGATAGGCGTGATGAATCAGGTTGGCGAATTCCTCGCCGTAGCTGGTGCTGCCGCGCGGGTTGGTGTACAGGATCACGTAGCCCTTGGCGGCCCAAATTTGCGCGTTCAAGTCGAAGCGATCCCCGAAATTAGAGAAGGGACCGCCGTGAATCTGCAGAATCAGCGGATACTTTTTTGCAGGATCGAAGTCCGGCGGTTTGATGATCCAGCCTTCCACCTTGCGTTTATCAAACGAGGATTCGTACCACAGCTCTTCGACGGCGCCGAGTTTCTTGGAAGTGAACAATTCGCGGTTGAGAGCAGTGAGGACGATCGCTTTGGGATTGGCGAGTGACGCGGCCGAAACATCGCCAGGATCGCTCGGCGTGTCGTATTGGAAGGCGAACGCACCGTTGCGGGCAACACTGAAACTGGCGCCCATGTTGAGGTGGTCGACGAGAACCTTGGTCGAGCCGTCAAGCGAAGAATACGCGAGTTTGGTATCGCCTTGATCCGTGTAGCTGAAGAAAATGCCCTTTCCGTCGCCGGCCCAGTGGGGAGCCGACGCGTCGCGATCGAGTTTGAGAGTGATGGCGTGCGGATTGCTTCCATCGCGGTTGGCCACATAAAGATAGGTGGTCTGGTGGCCCTGATAGCGATCATCGAAACCCGTGTAGGCGATCAGCTTTCCGTCCGGCGAGATCTCCGGTGATTCATTCGGGCCGTTGCGGTGGCTAAGTTGAGTGAGGCTACCGTCCGCGATGCGCAACTCGAACAGTTCCGTGTGCAGCGGTTCGTATTCATAATTGGCGGTGCCGTTCATCGAAAAGATGAGCGACTTTCCACCCGGCGCCCAAAATGGATAGGAGCCCCCTAAACCTCCAGCACCCGGACCGTGAGGAAATTTCCCGCTGGTGAGCTGGCGAGGTGCGCCACCATCGGCGGCAACAACGAATATCTGTGAATAGCCAGGCTTCAAGTAGCCCGGCCCATTAAAGCGGTAGATCAGGTCCTCAAAAACTTTGGGTGCATCCGCCCATTTGGCGCCCTCTGGCGCTGCCGGAAGCGTGGCGATTTTCGGGGGAGCGGCAGAGACCAGCGAGCTGAAGGCAATCTGCTTTCCATCGGGAGACCAGGAAATACCGGAGGGCGGATTTTCGAGGTCGGTAAGCTTGGCGCTTTCCCCGGAATCCATCCAGCGAACATAGAGCTGCGGCTTTCCCTCGCGATCAGAGATGTAGGCGAGTCGCGTGCCATCGGGCGACCAGCGTGGCGACGAGTCGCCGTACGTGCCCGTGGTGAGAGGACGGTGCTCGGTGCCCTCAAAATTCACAATCCATAGGTTTGCGACGCGCCGGTCCGAGCTAATGTCCGCTGACTGGCGCACGTACACGATGCGTTTGCCGTCGGGAGAGATTTGCGGATCGGAAGCGACCTGGACGCGAAAAACGTCCATGGGTTCCAGCCGGTCGGCAATTTGCTGCGGCATGGCGCCAAGTGGGAATAGCAGAACGAAAACAGTTAAAGCAGCGCGGGAGCGAAGTTTTTGGAACACGGTGGGATCCTTTCGCGGTGCATGTTAGGAGTGAAGGCGAAGGAAAGTCAATGGAGAGAGGCAGCGCGAAACCGCGCGCGTGACCCTTCTTCCGTTTTCCAATTACGTGACGCCCGATTGAAAGGGCTGGAAGTCGTTAATGCGATCCCTGCCCCTTCACGATGGACTTGATGAAATTTGTCTCTTCCACCCTGTATGGCTTGCCATCTGTTTGAAAAATATCGTGGTGCCACTGCGGGAGCGTGCGATCCGTGTACGGCTTCTGCCAGGAATCCCACGGAAAATACGTTTGCGTTTTCCCTGCCACCAGACCCCAGTTGTACGCCGCTACATGATATTTTTTCGCCAGCGGCAATATTCCCTGGAACGTGCTGCCGTTCCCGCGCGCCATGTACTCCGTGCAGAGGAGCGGCCTGTGGTACGGCTGCAGCCATTTCACGCGCTTCTCAAACTCTTCCGGATTATCGTAACTGTGAAACGAAATCACGTCGGACAGCTCCACTTGGATCTTCTGAATCGCTCCCAGCTTCTCCGGCGACGACCAGTCTTCCCATAGTCCACTCGTGAGGGGTTGTGTTGGTCCCGCGGCTCGCGCCCAGGCAAACGCCTTGGGCATCAGTGCCGCGACCAACTCCTCCTTGTTCGGCAACTCTGTCTTTCCGTAGCTGTCTTCATTCGTGCTGCCCGGCTCATTCCAGATGTCCCAGCCCAACACGCGCTCGTCGCGCGCAAACGCTCCGACCACTCCCTTCACATACGCTTCCAGCCGTGGATATTGCTTCGGGTCCTTCAACGCCGCCGCCCCCGGGCTTTGTACCCAGCCGGAATTGTGTACGCCGGGCACCGGTGCATGCTGTTTTCCCAGTTTCGGTTGAGGATCCCAGCACGAATCGAACAGAACAAACAGCGGCCGGATGTGGTGCTTCTGCGCGATAGTCAGAAACGTGTCCATGCGCTTCTTGAAACCCTCGGGGTCTTGTTGCCAAAGCAAGTCATGGAGGAACACACGCATGGTGTTGAATCCCAACGATTCCGCCCAGCCCAATTCCAGATCGATGCGCTGTGGATCAAACGTATCCGCCTGCCACATTTCCAGTTCGTTGATGGCGTTCGCGGGAATGTAATCGCTGCCCACAAGCCAGGGCTGCTTCGCGTACCACTCCTGTGCGCGCTGCTCGCTCCACCGCGGCGTTTGCGCCGGGCAACTTATCGCCACGCTCAACATCACGATGGCACCTATCATTAGCTTCCGCATCGCTACCCCTTTTCCGTAACTAAAACTTGGCTAATTCTTTGGCCGCTGCAAACACCTTTTGCGCGTTAGGCAGAAACGCCTCTTCCAGCGTCGGCGCGTAAGGCACAGGCATATCCAGCGAGGCGACGCGGACGAGCGGGCCATCGAGATCGTGGAAGGCTTTTTCGAAGAGGATGGCGGCAATTTCCCCGGCGATCCCGCCCGTCTTCGTGTCCTCGTGAACAACCAGGCATTTATTTGTCTTCTTCACGGACTGCAGAATCGTCTCTTCGTCCAGCGGTAGCAGAGTGCGCAGGTCGATAACCTCCGCCTCGATGCCTTCCTTCGCCAGTGCCGCCGCGGCTTCCAGCGAAGTGTGCATCATCGCCGCGTAGGAAAGGATCGTCAGGTGTTTCCCTTCGCGCCGCACGACAGCCTTTCCCAGCGGCACGGTGTAATCTCCGGCGGGAATTTCTTCCTTGATGCGGCGATACAGAAACTTGTGCTCGAAAAAAAGCACCGGATTGTTATCGCGAATGCTGGCCTTCAGCAGTCCCTTGGCATCGTAGGGCGTCGAGGGATATACAATCTTCAGCCCCGGCGTGTGCACGAAGTACATCTCTGGATTCGCCGAATGAAATGGCCCGCCATGCACGCCACCACCGGACGGGCCGCGAATCACGATTGGCGCAGGCGCGTTCCACAAATAATGTCCTTTGGCCACGAAATTCGTGATTTGGTTGAACGCGCACACGATGAAATCGATGAACTGCATTTCCGCGATCGGCCGCAGCCCCAGGTAGCTCATGCCGCAAGCCGCGCCGATGATCGCGCTTTCGCTGATGGGCGTATCAATCACGCGCTCCCAGCCAAATTTCTCCAGCAATCCCTCGCTGGTCTTAAACGCGCCGCCATACACTCCAACATCTTCCCCGATCAGCACCACCGTCGGGTCCGCGGCCATCTCCTCAAACATGGCCTGCTTGATCGCTTCCAGAAATGTAATTGCCGCCATGGTCAGCGCCCGCCTTTCTTCGCGCGCTTCGCGGCGGGTTTCTTGCCAGCCTTTTTCCCGGCCGGCCCCGGCGGTTCCTCTGCCTTTTGTTCTTGCGCCACATCGCCGAAATGAATCGGCGCATTTTTGCCGGAGGAGCTCTTCCCATGCCCGAATCCTTCCACCATCCAAACCGGTTCGACGCTGCTCTTCGGCGGCATCACCTCTGCAATCGGACGCTCCCACTTCGCGCGAATCTTGTGACAGTCATCCCCGGTACAATAGACTCCTCCGTTGACGCTTTCTGCCGGTGGCATCGGCGAATTCTCCGCAAACTCGCGGTCCTTTTCCAGCAGGCTGGTCAGCTTCTCCTCTATCGCTTTCTTACTCTTCGCATCCAGCAGTTTTTCCTTCAGCAAGAAAGCTTCATATAACGCAATCGGGTCGCGCTTCTCCCAGAATTCGCGCTGTTCTTTGGGGACGTATTCCGCCGGATCGTGCTGCGCATGTCCGCGCCGCCGAAATGTCTTCGCCTCAATCAGGATTGGCCCTTCGCCGGCCCTCGCGCGTTCCACTGCTTCTTTCGCCGTGGTGTACACCTCCACAACGTCGTTGCCATCCACAATGTAACTCGCGATGCCGTAAGCCTTCGCTCGGTCCGCCAGATTCACCAGTCGTACCTGCTGCCGCACGGGCGTCGAGTAGGCCCACTGGTTGTTCTCCAGAATCAGCACAAAGGGCGCGCGCTGCGATGCCGCAAAATTCAGCCCTTCGTGGAAGACTCCCGTGGAGCTGCCGCCGTCCCCAATCCACGTCATGGCCACAATCTTTTGCCCCAGGTATCTTCCGGCGATGGCCACGCCTGTCATTACAGGGATCAAATCGCCCAGCATGGAGATTGGCGAGACGATATGCAGATCTTCCAGGTCGCCAAAGTGGCTTGTGCCGTCCCTGCCTTTAGTCGGCGAAGTGAATTTCGCCATGTGCTGCGTGAAAATATCGCGCGGCGGCACGCCTTTCACCAGCAGCGCCCCGATATTGCGGATCATCGGCGCAAGCCAGTCGCGCTTTTCCAGCGCGTACGACGTCCCCACGGAAATAGCTTCCTGGCCCAAGCTCGAATACAGCCCGCCGACAATTTTGTTTTGCCGGAAGAGCCGCGTCATGGTTTCTTCGACCTCGCGGTTCAAGCGCATATAGTAGTAAAGGTCCAGATATTGTTGCGGCGTGAGTTCGCTTTTGCGGCGCGATGCAATGGCAGGCATGGTCGGCAGTTCTCCGGATGGTAGTCCGGTCACCTATCATAAATCGGAAGCCGCGCACCGCCTAATGTAGGGAGCCGGAATACCTGGAGGAACGGACTGTTACAACGCGCAAGCTTCCGCGAATCAGCCCGCCCCTCCCAGTTGTTCACGCGCACAACGCATCAAGAGAATTCTGCAACTTTATTGCTTCAAGTAAGCAACTAATTGGTCGAGAGTGCCGTTCCAACCTTCATTGTGCTTCACGCGTATCTCGGCATTGGGGAATTGGCCATGCGAGAGAACGACCTCCGTAGCATTGCCCAAGTCCACAAACTCCAGACTCACCAGCGATTCTTGGCCAGGAGGATCGGTGTCCCAGCGCCACGTAAATTCCAGCTTTTCGGGCGGCTTGATACGCCGGTAGGTGCCGCTCAAGCGGTCCACGCTTCCGCCCTTGTGGCGCATTTCCAGGTTGTACGTGCCACCAACTTTCAGATTCAGTTCGGAGATGATGGTGGTGTACTCGGCGGTGCAATGGAACCAGAGAGCGAACTCTCTGGCATCGGTCCACGCGCGAAACACTCTCTCGCGCGGGGCGGCGAAAGTACGTATTATCTGGAGCGAGTTTTCCGGTTGCGATTGCGGCGTTGCCATTGCTGGTGCTCCTTCTTTTTGTGCTGGCTGATATAGCGTTCGATAGAGCCGAAAGTCCCTTCCCAGAAAACGTGATATTGCGAGAGCCAGGCTTCGGCGTTTCTCAATGGCTTGGCCTGTTCGCTAATGAATGCTTGCCCCTTAATAAGGGTAGCGAGGATAACACGGCGGGCGGCCTTCCGTTAGTTTGTTGAACAGGTTGCGTCTAGATCAATCCGGTCAGGAGTTCCTCTCGTCACCTTTGGCATACTTCTGAGCGAGAATGAGAACCACATTCCAAACCAAGATGGCAATGAGGAGGTAGAGCAGTATCGAAGAAAGTTGTTCGTGATTCTTCTCCACAAGGTATTGTCGGTTCTGCACAATTTTTTCGTAGGCGTCGTGATTGCAGCTTGAATAGGAAACGGAAATGAATCCCATTAAAGCCGGAAATATCAGCCCGCAGGGGAAAAGCTTCTTCAGGATGGATGGGAAATGCTTCCCAGCGGCAGTCTCTACGAAATCGCTAAAGGAGCCCCGCAGATAGAAATACACGAGCGTGCCGAGCACGATGGCGACGCCTGCGACCGCGAAATAAGAGACGATCAGGTATTGCTCATTTGTCATCTTTGATCTTCAGGGTGGCAATCAGGATGGTGACCACCACGACGTAAACGCCCAGCGTCAGGAGCGCCGATTCCATGCTGGATGACACGCCCCCGGCTACATTCCAAACAAACTGTATGGGACGAGAACCAGCCGGAAGTTCGTAGGAAACTCCCACCGCTGCGGCAAGCGCGGAGAGAAATAGGATTAGAAGGAACGATCGGAGATAAAAGGTCACGCCTCCGGGCAGTTTGACGGTGTGTTCCAGCAACTCTCGAAGGCTATCGCGCAGCAAAAGAAACAAGATGGTTGGCACGGCGAGCGAAAGTACCAGCAAAATCAGATATGCACCAAGGTTAGGGCCCACGTTTTCCTCCTCGCAGGTTACGGCAAAGAATTCGCCGCATCCGCTATCGTCGGTTCGTAGGGTCGTGTTCCTGGCGCGAGCATATCACTTCCGCTTTGCGTCAGCGCACTAGCATCCTGCAATCTTCTTACGGAGATGAGAGAGCCTTCTCCTTGAATCCGGAGAGTTGCGACTCCAGTTCTACGCGCGAGACGAGGCGTGGCGCGAAAGAGAAGAGTTCAGCGAAGTGGTCTCCGAGTCGAGGCTTCACTTCTTCCAATCCGACGTTGCGCGACAGCAGCTTTTCAAGCGATGTCGCTTTGCGATTCGCGATGCCGCACGGCACAATCAAATCGAAATAGCGCAGATCCGTGGAAACGTTGTAGGCAAAGCCATGAGAAGTGACCCAGCGGCTGAGGTGTACGCCAATGGCGGCGAGCTTTTTCTCGGCGACCCCAGGGTCCGTCACTGGGTGAACCCAAATGCCCGTTTTCCCCGGGACGCGGAAAGCGGTCAGTCCAAAATCAGCGGTGGTGCGGATCATCACTTCTTCCAGTGTGCGCACATACCAACCCACATCGCGCTTGATAGCTCCGAGATTCAGGACCGGGTAGCCCACAATTTGCCCCGGCCCGTGGTAAGTGATATCTCCGCCGCGATTGGTCGCGTGCAATTCGACGCCCTTCTGCCTCAGCACTTGTTCTGACACCAAAAGGTTCTCGCTCTTCGCGTTCCGCCCCAGCGTGATCACATGCGGGTGTTCGCAGAGCAGTAGCACGTCCTCAATCGCAGCAGACTTCCGAGCCGCCACCAGGCGTTGCTGCAGAGCATAGGCTTCGATGTAGGAGATAAGACCCAGGTCGGTGATGAGCAGGGAATTCATTGGAAAAGGCGGTTCTAGGTACTAGGTTTTTAGTTCTCAGTTTTCAGTAAGCCAAGAACAAATCGCTCGTAACGGTCTTTCGCAGTTGTCCACGGAGCTTCTTGCTTCAACTGAGAACCGAAAACTGACTATTGAAGACTACACGTTAATTTGCAGGCCGCGAACGGACGCGAACGCATCGCCCATCGATTCCCAAACCGTGGGGTGGGCATGGATCATGTTCATCATGTCGTCGATAGTGCCTTCGAGATGCAGCACCGCTGCCGCTTCCGCGAGAATTTCCGTGGCCAGCGGTCCGATGATGTGAATCCCCAGCACTTCGCCGTACGTCTCGTCAGAAACCACTTTAACGAAGCCGCCGTGGTTCCCCAGGATAGTTGCTTTGCTATTGCCCACGAATGGAAACTTCCCGGTTTTAACCTTATAGCCCGCGTCGCGCGCCTGCTTTTCCGTCAGCCCGATGGAACCAATCTGCGGCTCGCAATAGGTCGCGTTGGGAATGCGCGTTCTCAGGATCTTGTGCGTAGGCTTTCCCGCGATGTGCGTGACCGCCACAATCCCTTCCATCATTGCGGCGTGCGCCAGTTGCGGCAGACCCGCCACGATGTCGCCGATGGCATACAAATTCGGCTCAGCGGTTTCCATGAAGTCGTTCACAAGTACAAAGCCGCGATCGAGCTTGGCCTTGGATTTTTCCAGCCCGCAATTCTCCGTCATCGGCTTGCGCCCCACGGCCAGCAGCAGCTTTTCCGCCTGCAGCGTCTGCGGCTTTCCATCCTTATCCTTGAAAGAGACCGTCACGCCCTTAGCGTCTTTCTTCACGCCGTCCACCATGCATCCGGTCTGGATGTTGATGCCTCTCTTCCGATAAGTCTTGTCCAACTCCGCCGAAATCTCTTCGTCTTCCACCGGCACAACCCGCGGTAACGCTTCCAGGATCGTCACTTCCGTGCCAAAGGAATTGTAGATGGAGGCAAATTCCACGCCCACTGCCCCCGCTCCAATCACGATCAGCGTTTTGGGAATTTCGGGAAGCTCCAGGATGGAGCGGTTTGTCACGATCGTCTTGTGGTCCGGCTCGATTCCCGGCAGCGTTTTCGCTTCCGAACCGCTCACCATCAGGATGTTGCTGGCCTCAATCGTCGATTTCTTACCATCTTTCTCGACGCTCACCTTACCGGGGCCTTCGTATCTTCCCCAGCCCTGCACCCACTCCACCTTGTTCTTCTTGAAGAGAAATTCGATGCCCTTGGAGTGCTTCGTCACGATCTTCGATTTGCGCGCCAGCACCTTAGCCCAATCGATCTTTAATCCGCTGACTTCAAATCCCAACTCCGCCGCATTTTTCATGTGGTCGTAGACTTCGGCGTGATACAGCAACACTTTCGTCGGAATACACCCCACATGCAGGCACGTTCCTCCAAGGAACGGGTCTTTCTCCACGACAATGGTTTTCAATCCGAGTTCGCCCGCGCGGATTGCCGCCACATACCCGCCCGGTCCGCTGCCAATAATTGCGATGTCGTACTTAGCCACGCGCATTCTCCCATCTGAAGGGCCGGGCCAGTTATGTTTAGAGGGCCGGGCCGAATGCCGCTGCCACCGGAGTCGCGTCACGGCAGCGGAAAGTCATGCAGGAATACCGGCCGGACGCCGCCAGAATTCAGCGTAAGTCACGTCGAAAGGCCACCGGCAATTCTGCAGTGTAGCAGCGCGTTGCAAAGGTTCGCAACTTGCCCCAAGTTAGCGGGTCTACGGTACTACTAGCCCGCTTAGCACTGCGCCAAGAATCGCTTCCGCGTACCGAATTGGGTCTCTGTTCTGTCTTTTTTCCGGATGCCCAGCGAAGTAAATGGGAAACCCCGCAACTTTCCCAAATTGGAAAATTATTTTCTTCCACCACCTCATTATTTTTGTTTTTCTTCTTGCACATATTACTCCAAAGGTATATTTAAATAAGCGTTAGTGTCCAAAGGGTATTAAGGCCTCCAGTAAACTCTTTAATAAGCGCGAGGCTCCTGATGAACAAAGTAATGGAAACCAACTGGTTTTGCGAGAATCGGGGTTGCGGCTGGTCCGTGACCTTGTCCGTGTCCGACAGGGAAGAAACCACTCCGCGCTGTGTCTGTGGTTGGCCCCTGAGACGCGTCAATCCGCAACTCGCTTCACCTTATCTCGAATTTCTCCACATGGAACAATCGTCAGAGAAACACGGGCAAACCCGAAAGGAATAGTCGTTCATGCACGTTCTACGAATTGACTCAGCCTCAACTCGTTACAGTACACCTCTGGTGGTTCGCGCCAGCCTGCCCCGCACTTTTTGGGGTCTCGGCGCTTTTGCCGAACTCGGTCTCCTCTCCTGCGGAATCTATCTGCTTGCGGAGGCTAGCCTCAAGCCTCTGGAAGCCGATCAGGTTTCCATTCTTAGCGCCAGTCTGATGCTGGCCCTGGCCGGCGTCTTGCTCTTTTACATGGTTCGCCCGCATCGCCATGAAGCCTTGATGAGACCCGACGCACGCCGTCGATCCTCGGATTCCGTTGAGGCTTTGCCCTTCGCCGTTGACGATGGCTCTGCAGAGGCTCGCCGGGAAACCGCACACGCCCTTTTGGAAAAGCGGGATCTGCCCGGCCCCATGTAGACGTTCCTTAACCTCGCGGCATGGCCGGCAAGTACCGCTCCTGCAGAACCTGGCGATGGTGCCGCTCGTGGCCCGCAAGAATGTACGCCAGGGCGCGCACGCTGATTTCCTTCTGATTGGCCACCCCGCGGCGCAACCACGCGGCCGCATCGAACGACCGTATCAGCACATTGCTCGCTTGCCGCACCACCATGAACTCTTCCAGGAGATCCGCGAGTGTCCGCGCTTGGAAACTTCCTGACTTCACATAATCATCCTGCTCGAAGCCAGCCAGCGGAGTCTGGTCGCCGCGTGCAATCCGCAACATGCGATAAGCAAAAATACGCTCCGTATCGCTGATATGTCCCAGCACTTCTTTGACGGACCATTTTCCTTCCGCATAGCGAAACTCCGCCTCATTCTCGCTCAAGCCACCGAGCAGCAGCTTCGTCTCTTTCCGTTGCGTTTCCAACGTTTCCGCGATCTCGCCGTCGGGTACCATCGCAATGTATCGCTCATAAAATGGCGCGTATTCGCTCGCTTGCGGACGATTCTGTGTCATGATGTTTTTGCCTCCAAAGCAACGGCAGAGTGCCAATTATAGCTGGCAAAGCCGCGACGGGGCATCTCTGGAACGTTTGGAAGTCCATATGCCCGAATTGAATTTCAACACCATGCGCGTTGCCTTTCAGGGCGAGCACGGCGCCTTCAGCGAAGCTGCCGCCCTGCAATTGCTTGGCGAATCCATCCACACGGTTCCTCGCGCAACCTTCGATTCCACATTTCGTGCCATAGCCGAGGACGCCGCCGATGCCTTGCTCTTGCCGCTTGAAAACACCTTGGCCGGGTCCGTCGTGCGCGTCTATGACCTCTTGCTTGAAAGCCCTTTGGAAATCTGCGGCGAGACCATTCTCCCTATCGAGCATCACCTTATCGCTCGTCCCGGCTCGTCCTTTGATGCGCTTCGCTCCGTCGCTTCTCATCCCATGGCTCTGGCCCAATGCGAGCGTTTCTTTGAATCGCATCCGCACCTGAAGCGAGTGCCTGCCGAAGACACCGCCGGCAGCGTCCGCGAAATGATGGCGCGCGACGACAAATCTTTCGCCGCCATTGCCGGCCGCCGCGCCGCCGTACACTATGGCGCGGTCATTTTGCGCGAAGGCATCGAAGACAACGCTGAAAACTTCACGCGCTTTGTACTGCTTCTACCCCCCGACCTGGCCAGCCGGTACCGGCAACCTGATGCCAGCAAGGTCGCCTTGGCCATGCGCCTGGCCCACAAGCCTGGCGCGCTTCTTGCTTCCCTTGAGCCCTTCGCAAAACATGGCGTCAATCTACTGAAAATCGAGAGCCGCCCCATCCATGGCAAGCCTTTCGAGTATCAGTTCTATCTGGATGTGGAAGCTGCTCGCCAAAATGCTCTAGAGAGCGCGCTGAATGAGGCTCGCCAAGCCACCAGTGAATTGCGCGTTCTGGGCCGCTTCACTCCCGCTCGTCGGTGACCCCTTCCTGTTGCTTCCGGCCCACCGGAAAATTCATTCTTTCGCGATTCTCTGCTACATTCGCTCCATGTTGACGGCCATCACCCGCGAGGTCTGCTCTTCCTTCGCAAATTGCGAGTTGAGTTTTATTCTCCGCCAGCCCATCGATCTGGCGAAGGCTCGCGCTCAGCATCACGCCTACCAGGAACTCTTGCGCACACTGGGCGCTCGCGTGATTTCTTTGCCTGAACAGCCGGACCTGCCGGACTCCATGTTCGTTGAAGACCCCGCCATCGTACTCGATGAATTGGCGGTGATCTGCCCCATGGGCACGGAATCGCGCCGGAAAGAATCAGCTTCCCTGGCAACGGCCTTGGATAAATACCGCAAACTGGCCTTTGTGAAATTGCCAGGACTGTTGGAGGGCGGCGATGTCTTGCGGATCGAAAAGAAAATATTCGTAGGCATCACGAAGCGCAGCAATGCGGAAGGCATCCGGCAACTCGCCGTCATCGCAGCGCAATATGGTTACGACGTTACGGCTGTGCCCGTGTCAGGCTGCCTTCACTTGAAATCAGCAGTCAGCTTCCTGGGCCGCGACACCTTGCTGGGCAATCGCGCGTGGTTTCAGTGGGCACGACTTAACGGATTTGACTGGATTGACGTTGATCCCTCCGAGCCACACGCCGCGAACGCGCTGGCTATCGCCGATTCGGTGGTTTTTCCCGCGTCGTTTCTGCGCACCAGAGAGCGCATCGAAGCTAAAGGCTTTCGAGTGCTTTCCATCGAAATTGGCGAACTGCAGAAAGCGGAATCGGGTTTGACGTGTTCCAGCCTGCTATTCGATGCCCCGGAATAGGCCTGCGAAAACGCACCCCAGTTGGGTATCCTCCATGTGCGATAACAAATATCGATTCACCCAATCTTAAATTTCGATAGGGATTCCCAGCTGGTATGTTATTCTCCTAGCGATGTCGGCTAACCTCACGAAGCGAAGCTTCTCCCGGATCACGCGGTCGATCATTTCGACTACGACGATTACCATGATTATGTCCACTACCACCGCTTCAGGTGACGGGAGAAACGGCTAGCCGCCAAAAAGTTTCCAACCCACCGCCTGAAGCGAACCGGGCGGTGGGTTTTTTAGTTTCTACCCTCCCCCAGAATCGCTTCCGCGGTACACAACCAAGGAGCATTTACCATGTGCCCGGAACAGCAGGAAGCAGCCCCCGCAGCAGAAGTTCACTTATCCACGCACGCAGTGCGGAATGGGAGCGCCGCAACGGCGACGCGTTTCCCAACACGCGGCATCGCTTTCAAGTTCGGCGGTTCCTCCTTGCTTGGAGCCGATCGCATGTTGCACGCCGCCGCGCTGGTGCGCGAAGCGGTCGTGGCCACCCCGGTGACGGTGGTTGTTTCCGCGATGAAGGGTGTCACGGACAAGCTTCTGGAAGTCGTCCATAAGCTCGAGCACAAGGAGTTCGCAAAGGCTCGCGAAGGAGCGGAAGGTGTCCTCGCACTTCATCTGGACGTGCTTGACGGCTTGCAGCTTCCTGAGCAGGATCGCGCGCAACTCCTCCACGAATTGAAACTTCTTGGCCGCGACCTGCTTCATGAAACGCCGCAGCGCGGGCCCGTAACTGTGGATCCCGCTCTCTATGATCGACTGGCTTCCTTTGGCGAACGCTTCAGCGCACGCTTGTTTGCGGCGGCCCTGAACAAGCTCGGCAGCGTCGCTGTTCCCGTCACGTCCTCGGACTTTGTCGTCACTTGCGATACCTTCCGTCACGCCGTTCCCCATCTCGCGCATACTCGCCAGCGCGGCCGTGATGTCCTCTTGCCGCTGCTGCAATCGGGTATCGTGCCGGTGGTCACGGGTTTTATCGGCGCGACCCGTGATGGCCGCATCACCACGCTGGGCCGCAACAGTTCCGACTTTTCGGGCGCGCTTGTCGCTCACGTCGTGGACGCGAAGGAGCTCGTCATCTGGACCGACGTGGACGGCGTCTTCACCGCTTGTCCGCGCGAATCCGCGGAGGCTAAACTCCTCCACGATTTGAGTTACGATGAAGCCCACGCTTTGGCCGCCAGCGGCGCAAAGGTGCTCCACCCGCGGGTGTTGCCACTCGCCGCGGAACACGAAATGACCGTGTGGGTCAGGAATACTTTCAAGCCGCACTTGCGCGGAACGCGCATTGGGCTGGCGCAAAACGGGGGTGCAGCATGAACGCTTTGGCAAATGGAAAAAAATGGCGCGTCGGCGTTCTGGGCGCAACCGGCGTGGTCGGACAGCGGCTGGTAAAGCTCCTTGCGGATCATCCGTGGTTCACTTTGACGGAGGTTGCGGCGTCGGAGCGTTCCTCCGGCAAAGCCTACGCCGAAGCGGTGCGTTGGCATCTCGAAGGCCCCGTGCCAGAAGTTGCGCGCGGCCTTGTTGTAAAAGAACTTGAGCCCAACCTGGATTGTGATTTCCTTTTTTCGGCGCTCGATTCTTCGGTAGCGGGCTCGGCGGAAGAAGACTACGCGCGCCGCGGCTATCCCGTCGTCAGCAATTCCCGCAATCATCGCCAGGACCCCGATGTCCCACTGCTCATTCCGGAAGTCAACGCGGCTCACCTCAGCGCCATTCCAGTTCAGCAAAAGAACCGCGGTTACGATACGGGGTTCATCGTCACGAATCCCAATTGCTCCACGGCCGGGCTCGTCGTCGTGCTGAAACCTCTGGCGGATGCTTTTGGCCTCGAGAAAGTTTTCGTCGTCACCTTGCAAGCCATCTCCGGTGCGGGTTATCCCGGCGTCCCTGCGTTGGACATCCAGGGCAACGTGGTTCCGTTCATCAGCGGTGAAGAAGAAAAAATGGAGGCGGAGCCGCAGAAATTGCTCGGCAAATGGGATGGCAATCGCTTCATCGGTGCGGGGCTCGGCATCAGCGCCCACTGCAACCGCGTACCGGTAGTGGATGGCCACCTGGAATGCGTTTCTTTGCGCTTAAAAAAGACCGCAACGCTCGACGAGGTTCGCGAAACACTGTGCTCCTACCAGGTTTCCGACGAACTGGCCGCTCTGCCCACCGCGCTGAAGCATCCCGTGGTCGTGCTGGACGAACCCGATCGCCCGCAGCCTCGCAAGGATGCCAACACGGGTCACGGCATGGCCGCGGTCGTCGGACGCATTCGGGAATGCCCGCTGTTCGACGTGAAGCTCACCCTGCTCTCGCACAACCTGGTCCGCGGCGCGGCCGGTGCTGCGTTGCTCAACGCCGAACTTCTCGCCGCTCAAGGCTACCTGAAGTCGCGCAGCGCCTCGCGCGATCACAACGCCGAGCCGGTCTCACGCTGATCGTCGTCCCGTAAGGGCGCAGCACCGCTGCGCCCCACTTGGACAAGACCGCCAGTCCTTCGTGCCGAAACCTCGCAAAACCTTCGAAGTGCTCTCAAGTCGCAATAATCTTGCTATCCGGGGTCCAGCAGTGCTGGACCACCACACAATCGAAATGGCCGTCCGCTCTGTTTTTTCGGAAATTACCTACGGAACAAAGTAGTACCGCACCAGTTGGAAGAAAACTGGAGCGGCGAAGCACAACGAATCGATGCGATCCAGAATTCCGCCGCGTCTCTCGATCACCAGGCCAAAATCTTTGATGCCAATGTCGCGTTTGATGGCGCTCATCACCAGGCTCCCGCAAAATCCGAATACGCAAATCGTGAACGAGATTCCCGCGGATTGCAGCGGCGTGAACGGCGTGGCCCACCACATCGCCGTGCCCAGCGCCGTCGCGCTCAGCACCCCGCCCAAGGAGCCTTCCCACGTTTTGTTGGGGCTCACGCGCCAGGCAATCTTGTTTTTCCCAATCAATTTGTCCCAAACGAATTGCAGCACACCACTCATTTGATCCACGATCACCAGGTACAGCAGCAACCGCGCATTCTGCCCTTCGTACCCCGGGATTTTCAGCAACAACAAAGCCGGCGCGAAGCTCAGGCAGTACGCGCACACCATGATCCCGAACTGAATCTTCGCGGAACGCTCCAGGAAGCTCTCCGTATCTCCCGCGATGGCGATGCTGGTGGGAACAAATACGACCGCCAGCAACGGGATCATCAGGGCGAAAAAGCCGTACCACTGGAAACCGATCAGGCAATACTGCAGCGGCATGATCACGAAGAAGCTCCAGAAGAGCGTACGGTGATCTCCCCGCCGCGTTGGCACCAGCGTCATGTACTCGCGCAGCGCCAAAAACGAAATGATGCCGAACAAGACCAGCGCGCCGACGCGGCCCAACAGGATAGCCGCGGCAAAGACCCCGCACATCTTCCACCATGCACGGATGCGCGCAATCACATTGTCCACGGCCGCGCGGCTTGCTTCACTCCTGCGGCGACGTTTCACCCAGCGGCCGATTAAGGTGGCGATATACAACAGAACCACCACATCGCCAAACAGCCACAGCAACTTCACATCATGAAGCGCTGGCGGCATCAGGCGTTTCCAATCCGCCGCAAGCTACTGACGGCTTCGCGCGCGCGTTCCAGGAAGGCTTCCTTCTCTTCGCCCTGCTCTACATGTATTGGTTTGCCAAAAGTCAGAAGGCTCAGCATGGGCACGGGCAAAAACTCTCCCTTGGGCAAAATGCGGTTCATGTTCTCAAGATAGGCCGGGACGAGTTCGACATCCGGCCGCCGCAAGGCCAGGTAATATAGCCCCGCGCGAAATTCGCCAACTTGTTCGCCGTTACCCCGCGTTCCCTCCGGAAAAAGGATCAGCGAATATTCCGTGCCCAATGCCGCAGCCATCTGCTCGATCAAGGCGCGCGCTGCGAATCGTACTTCTTCGGGAGTCTTTGCCTGTGCCATCGCCCCGCGCTGCACCAGAACGGCGTTGAACACGTTTAACACCACATAACGCCGCAGCGCCGAGCTCTCCCAATAGTCCTGCGCGGCCACCGGCCGAGTATGTGCGCGCAAATCGGACGGCAGCGCGGACCACAGCACGACGAAGTCCAGATGGCTGGTGTGATTGGCGAAATAAATGCGCTGCTTTTCGTCGGGCTCGCAACCTGCCCATTGCACTTGCACTCCGGTGATTCCGCGGGCAACCGCCGCCAGCAGGCTTGCAATCGGATGGACTCCGCCATTCATCAGAATGTGCGCCCTCGCGGTTCCAGCAGCGCTCCGCGCGCGTGTGTGTGGTAGCTGCACAACGGTTGCGGCAAACTATCGAATTGAGGCTTGATTCCGTACATGCCAGGCATGGGACTTGCACCCATCCTACTCGCTAGGCGTCAGTAAAGCACGGCGTCGCTGCGGAAAAATCGTAAGCGTCCTGCGGTCTTAAATCCATCTGCGTCAGGAAACGATGGCCGTCTCCAAGTCGCGCCCCTGCGCATACTCTTGCAGCAGCGTCGTCATGCGCTGGCCCCAGCGTTCCAGCGTATCACTGCCACCAAACGCCACGAAAATCGCAGCAATGCGTTTCGTCGCTGGCGTAACCATGGTGCGCTCCGAATCGCTCGTAGGACTCCCGTGCGGCCCCAGCGTGTCGCAGAACACCGGCAGCCCCTCCAGATTCAGGTCGTATTTCCCGATGCCTTTGTAGGTTTCTCCGGCGCGGCCCGCGCGAAATAAGATATCACCTTGCACGTTAGCCAGATCGTAGAGTCCGATGGGCAACCGGCTCTCGACCGAGACCAGGTTGATCACGTCCACCACCGCCCCGATCTGTGGGAAGCTTTTCCCGCTGAGGATGCGGCGTAGCAGCGCTTCTGCCGAGCCGCGATAGCGTGCCGGATCTTTACCTAGCGCTTTATATCCCGCCCGAGTCGCCATAACTTGTGGCCCTTCCAGCACAGCTCGTGGTTCCGGCAAACCAAGAATTTTCGCCTCGCACGCTTTCATCTCCGCGAGCAGCGCCGCGGGCGTTTCCACAGCTTCCACGTTGCCCACGACGCACCCCAGCACCACGCGTGGACATTTCGCTTTCAACGCAGGATCAATGGTCAGAGTAATCATCTCGGTCAAGCATACTCCCCTCAAAAGCCGCCTGCACAGAACGCGGCATCCCGGTGCAAATTCAACGATTCGATGGGTCCTTCAGCGTCTGACTCCGCACGGAGGCAGGATCGGCAAGGAATTGCGCCACGACGGGACCCACCGAAATGCACGAAAGGCTCAGGTGACCGCAGGGTGAGTCAAGCGTCAGAATTGGCGCGCCGATGGCCTTGGCGAATTCCACCGCGGGAACTGGATTCACCATGTGATCCTCAGCAGAAACGATCACCAGCATCCGGGAGTGAATCTTTTTCGCGGCTTGCTCCAGGCTCACTCCGAATTCCCTGGGAATATCCAATTCCATGATGGCTTCGCGCTGCCGTATTTGATCGCTCACCGCGCCGCCGTCGCTCTTGCTGTTCTTGCGCATCTCGGCGATGAAATCCGTGAAGTTTCCGGTCTTTGTCTGCGCAACGCGATACGCGGGCGAAGTCAAATTCATGGAATCGATTTCTTCTTCAACTGCAATCCCGCGCGTGAGCGGCCCAGTGGGATTTCCGTTGTTCCACGCCGGGTCCAACTCGATCGCATCAATCTCTGAAGTCCACAGCAGTTTGTCGTACGAGGTGGATTGCGGCGAACCCTCCATCGGAATCGCCACGTCCATGAAATCCGGATACGCAACGGCCCATTCAAACGTTTGCATGCCTCCCATCGAAAGCCCCATCACGGCGTGGAGGTGCGTCAAGCGCAGCGCCTCGGTCACCAGCCGATGCTCGGATTCCACCATGTCGCGAATCGTGAATTTCGGGAACATCAATCGCGGCTGCGACGCGCTGTTGGAGGGCGAAGTGGAAATTCCATCTCCGATTGCATCCACCAAAATGACGAAGTATTTCCCGCTATCCACCACTTTTCGCGGGCCGATGAACTCCAGCAAGTCCTCGCTCTTGCCACCCAGCCACGTGGGCCAGAGCACCGCGTTGGTTTTGCCGGCATTCAACTTGCCGAGTGTACGATACCCAAGCCAAAAATCGTGCACCACCGCGCCATTCTGCAACTTGAACTCGCCAAGCGTCGCGTACTGTTGCGCGCCCTCGGCAGCTTTCGCCGGTGATTGGCCGTGCGCGTGGTCGCAAAAACAAATGAAAATCGTTCCCACAACTACCGCGACGAGTTTCTTCGTACAGCCCATTTGGAGAGCGCTCAATTCAAGGTACCTTTTCCTCAGGTTCACAAGACCGTCGCCCCTCAGGGCGTTTGTTCGTTCGGCCAATACAAGCGAAGTGGGGTAATGCGCGCGATGCGCAAAAAATCCTTGTCAAGACTGAAGAGGCTGGCTTTACGCTCAATTGCAATTGCCGCAATCAACGTGTCGATGGTTGTGAGACTGAGACCCTTGGAGCGCGCCAGCCGGAAAATTGCCGCTGCCTTGCGATAGGTCGCAAACCCACTTGGCTCATGCATCTCCCACATCGCCAGATACTCTTCAATTCGGCCTTCATCGCGGGTGAGCCCTTGAAGAACTTCCGTAACTACTACTCCAGTTAGCGCGAAGGGCTCGGCGTCCTCAATCATTCGTCGCAGTTCATTCCCCGCGCGGCCAGGCGAGGAGCTGAAAAAATCGATCCACACGGAACTGTCAACCAGGATCAAGTGCGATTCCTGCGCATTTTCCTGAGGTCGCCCTCCCAAATCCCGCTTGCGTAGTATCGGAGGATGTTCTTGCGGTCTTCCGAGCGCACCAATAATTCCAGGGCTTTCCCGACAATTTCCCGTTTTGTCTTAAGACGCGTGAGTTTGCGCGCTTTTTGAACCAATTTGTCGTCAAGCTCGATATTTGTTCTGCCCATTATTTTACTATACACCACTTTTCGTGAATTATGTGTATGAGTATAGATTGAGCGCGCTGGGCTAATTTACCGTCCAATCGGCTTCAGCTTCGCCGTGAAGTGCCGCAAAAATGGCGCTTGCTGCACCAATTCATAACCCGGAATCTTTTCCCGCCTCCGCCACACATCCAGAATCACTTCCACCACGTATTCGATGTGGCTTTGCGTGTACACCCGCCGCGGTATCGCCAGCCGCACCAGGTCCATCTGCGCGTGCTCCCCGAACATCAGCGAGCCAATCTCCACGGAACGGATACCACCTTCCAGGTACAACTCCACCGCCAGCGCCACGCCCGGAAATTGTGAAGTGGGAATGTGCGGCAGAAACGCCCGCGCGTCCAGGTAGATCGCGTGACCTCCGGGAGGCTGCACAATCGGCACGCCTTCGCTGGCGATGTGGTTACCCAAAAATGCCGTAGAAGCAATGCGGTATTTCAGGTACTCCTCCTCCAACGCTTCGTTCAATCCCACCGCAATTGCTTCCAGATCGCGCCCCGCAAGTCCACCGTACGTCGGAAATCCTTCGGTCAGAATGAGCAGATCTTTTTCTTGTTGCGCCAGAGTGTCCTCATTGGTGCATAGGAAGCCGCCGATATTTGCCAGGCCATCCTTTTTAGCGGACATTGTGCAGCCATCGGCGTGCGCAAACATTTCGCGCGCTATGTTGCGCGGCGATTTATCCGCATAGCCCTCTTCGCGCAGCTTGATGAAGTAGGCATTCTCCGCGAAGCGGCAAGCATCGATGTACAACGGAATGCCATTCTTGCGGCACACCTGTTTCACTTCCTTGATGTTCGCCATCGACACCGGTTGGCCACCGCCAGAATTGTTGGTGATCGTCAGCATCACCAGCGGAATCTTGTTTGGTCCTTCCCGCGCAATTAGTTCTGCCAGGCGCGCCACGTCCATGTTTCCTTTGAACGGGTGCAGATGGCTCGGCTCCTTCGCTTCGGGAATGGGGATATCCAGGGCCGTTGCTCCCACAAATTCGCAATTCGCGCGCGTCGTGTCGAAGTGTGTGTTGTTCGGCACGATGTCGCCTTTTTTGCACATCACGTTGAACAGGATGCGCTCCGCAGCGCGGCCCTGGTGCGTCGGAATTACGTGGCGAAATCCAAAAATCGATTGCACCGATTCGCGGAACCTCGTAAAGCTCGGCGAACCGGCGTACGATTCGTCGCCGCGCATCATCGCCGCCCACTGCTCCGTAGACATGGCCGATGTACCGGAATCTGTCAGCAAATCAATCAGGATGGCTTCGGAAGCGACCAGAAACAAGTTATAGCCCGCCGCTTCGATCAGTTTTTGCCGTTCTTCCCGGGATGTTTCGCGGATCGGTTCAACGCTTTTAATGCGGAATGGTTCAATGATGGTGCGGATTGCCATGGCTGAGGTGAACTCCTCTTCGAGACACTACCACAGAACCCGCAATCGCCTCCGTGAGGCCGAACCAATATGCCGCGCCGCATTCTCGCGCGCTGGCAGAGGCTGCCTTCCGCGGCCCACATCGTCCCTAACTCGTCATTGTTTCCATCGTAGTACCCAAGTACTATAGGCCCCCCTTCCCAGCGACCCCACCATTAAGAAGTAGATCAGGGGAGTCCTGTCTTCACAGGGCTGCCATCCCAAAATTCTGTTTAGAGCGAGCATGCTATGCCACCGATTGTGAAAGACTCCGAAATTGCGGTCGCAACGCCAACCTCTGCCGCTCCGGCCACTACCGTCGCGAAGACCAAGGAGGAATCCCCAGCGCGCCCGCAGCCCGTTGCGCTGGAAATTCCGGTAACCGTCAACGGCGCCCGCACGGTCGAGGGCTCCGACAAGCGCGAACCTTTTTCCGAAAACACGAAAACTGTCCTGGTATTCGTCCACGGCGCTGTAATTCGACTGGCTTCTTCTCTGGCCCCCGGCCAGCTCGTTTTTCTCACCAACGAAAAAACCAAGAAGGAAGTCGTCTGCCAGGTCGTCAAATCAAAAAATTATCGTAGCGTGACCGGATACGTGGAACTCGAATTCACCGAGCCGGCCCTCGGTTTCTGGGGCATGCGCTTCCCCTCTGATCGCATCGCGCACTCTGCTCCGGCCGCGTCTGCTCCCTCCGTCGCGCCGCCCGTACCGCATGCCGCCGCCCCGATCGTCTCCGCTCCGCCCAAGGCTGTCCCGCCGCCGCCTTCCGCTCCTCCGGCTATCGCAAAAACGGCGATCCCTGTCGCTCCTGTTATTCCTCCGGCTCCCATTCCTGTGCCGCCGAAGCCCGCCGTTGTGGCGCCGCCACCTGTTGCCGTCGCCCCAATCATTCCGCCGCCTCAGCACGCTGCCCCGGTTTCTCACGCGCCTGCGCATAATGTGGCCCCGGCTCCGTCACCCGTGTCCCCAACGTTGGAATCCGTTATCAAAAGCCCCATAAATCCCTTGAGCCCCGCGCCCGATTTCGCCGCCGCCATTTCTTCGCTGTTTGATACCCCGGCGGTTCCCGCAGTCAAGCCAGCACCCGCGGAACCTCCCAAGAACGCAGATGCCACTACGCCCGGCGAACCTTCCAGCGATCAGCTGAAGCAGCAAACCGCTCGTCTTCAGGAACAGTTGGGCTCTCTTCTCTTCGCGGAAACTCCCGCAGCCCGGCCCCCTGTTTCGGCTCCACCGTCCACTCCGAAACCATCGATTCCTTTGCCGGAGGTGGCCGATAAACTCCTGCAGCTCGCGCAATCCGATGTGAAGCCTGCTGCACCGCCCGAATTCAAGCCGCCTGCTGCAATTCGCAATGTCGCGCCTTCCTCTATGGCGGTCGAAGAAGTCAAGATTCCATCATGGCTTGCTCCGTTGGCGCGTGAGTCCGAATCCACCACCGCCGAGGCCGCCCCCGAACTTCCCGCACTCCCCGATTCATCGCTCGCTTCTTCGGCCTCGTCCGGAGGAGTTCTCACGGAAACGCTTCCTGAGCCTCATCACCGCTCGCACAGCGCCGTTTTTGGCGGGCAGTTGCTTGGCGAATCCGCCGCTGCAACTCCGGCTCCCGCTTCGGGTTCGAAGAAAGGCCTCTTCATCGGCATTGCGGCAACGCTTCTTCTTCTTGCTGGCGGTGCGTATTGGTACTCGCGCCAGCCAGACAATCTGATCTCCAGCTTGCTCGCTGCGAAATCCGCGTCGGTTCAGACCGCAAATCTCTCCCGTGCAAACTCACCCGCAGCCACCAAGCGGCCTTCCGCTCCCGTTTCTCCCAGCGCCGCTACGCCAGTCCCCGCTCCCGCAAGCTCTACCGCGGCACCCAGTGTGCCCACGGAGAAAATCATCGCGACGCCAGCACCTGTGCGCGCGCCAGCACCTGCGCCCGCCACCAGGAATTCCAGCGTCGCTGCCCATAATCCTCCTCCTACTCCTGTCGAGTTGCCCAAGAAGCCAGCAATCGGCGAAGTCCGCCTTGCCACGCCCGTACTCAATCGTGCTGGTGATTCTCAAACAGCCAACGATGCTGCGCCCTCGATCGATTCCAATCAACCTTCCAACGCAGATCCTCTGGGCGGCCTGGCAGTCGGCCATGGCAAGGAACCCACCGCTCCTCCTCCCATCGGCGGAGACGTGAAGCAAGCTCGTTTGCTCAAATCAGTTCCTCCTATCTATCCTGCAACGGCCCGCTCGGAGCACATTTCGGGAGTCGTTAAGATCGACGCTCTCATTGATGCCACCGGCAATGTCAGTACCGTGAAAATTATTTCTGGTCCGGGATTGCTCCACCAGGCGGCGCTGGAAGCGGTCAAGCAATGGAAGTACGAGCCGGCACAACTGGACGGCAAAGCTACCGCCGTGCATCTTACGGTCAGCGTTCAATTCCGCAGCCAGTAACGCGTCACGGCATTCTCCATAGCGCGACCTAATCTCTTCTGGATTCGCCAGGGGACACGCGTTAGCACCTAGTAACCCATTCAAAACTGCGCTACTAATTTTGCTCGCGTGCTCCGCTTCACGCTCTTCTAATCCAATTCGGGCAGCATTGTACTTTTCTACTTCAAGTGTGCTGCTCTGCCTTGCGATTGCTCATTCCCCTTCGTATACTGGCCACCCGGCCTTCTGGCAGGTCCGGCGGGAGGGTAGCCCGCCGCCACGCAAACCATTTGGCCCTACTTTTCGCGCCTGCGCGTCTCTCACAGGCCGAATTTCGCAGCCCCGTTGGCGCCAGGGCGGTTCAACGGAGCAGAGGAGACTTTTGCATGCCCCAAACGCTTGTGCCTGAGGAAATGAATGTTTACCAAAACGCCGAAGCGCGTTTTGAAGTGGCCGCGAACAAACTGGGCCTCGAACAAGGTGTCTATCGTTACCTGAAATATCCCGACAAGGAAATTACACTGTACATCCCCGTCGGCATGGACAACGGCCAGCTTGAAGTTTTTATTGGCTATCGCGTCCTTCATTCCACCGTTCGCGGTCCCGGCAAGGGCGGCATCCGTTTTGCTCCCGACGTCAGCCTCGACGAAGTCCGCGCCCTTTCTGCTTGGATGACCTGGAAATGCGCGGTGGTGGACATCCCTTTTGGCGGCGCCAAAGGCGGCATCATCTGTGATCCGCGCAAATTGTCTCGTGGTGAACTTGAGCGCCTCACCCGCCGTTACACCGCGGAGCTTTCGGATTGGTTGGGCCCAGAGCGCGACGTCCCCGCTCCAGACGTCGGCACCAACGAACAGACCATGGCTTGGGTGATGGACACCTACGCGATGCACGCCCGCCAGGCCACCAACGCCGTCGTTACCGGCAAGCCCATCGAACTGGGCGGTTCGCGTGGCCGCCGTGAAGCCACCGGCCGTGGCGTGATGATTTGCGTGGATAAGGCCATGGCCAAGCTCGGCATGAAAAAGGAAACCACCCGCGTCATTATTCAAGGCTTTGGCAATGTGGGCTCGCTTGCCGCGGAATTAATGCAGAAGGCCGGCTACCAAATCATTGGCCTCGCTGACATCGGTGGCGGCTTGTACAACGAAAAAGGGTTCGACGTCCCCAAAGTCATCGAATGGGTCTACAAGCAGAAAAAACCTTTGCAGGAATTTCCCGGCGGCGGCGCCAAGATGAGTTCCCGCGACGTTCTTTTTCAGCCTTGCGATGTCCTCATCCCTGCCGCCATCGAAAACCAAATCACCGAGCAGAATGCTCATCAAGTTCAAGCCAAGGTCCTCTGCGAAGGCGCCAACGGCCCCACCACCTGGCAAGCTGACGCCGTCATAGACGCCAAGGGCATTTTCACCATCCCCGATATTCTCGGCAACGCCGGCGGCGTCACCGTGAGTTACTTCGAGTGGGTTCAGGACCGCCAGGGCTTTTTCTGGCGCGAAAGTGAAGTCAACGAACGCCTCCTCGACGTGATGGAACGCTCTTTTGACGAGGTCGTCCGCTATGCGGAACTTCACCGCGTCAACAACCGCATCGCCGCTTATATGCTGGCGATTGACCGCGTGGCTTCCGCTCTGAAGCTGCGCGGCATCTATGCCTGATTGTTTTTGAATTTTCCCGCGACGCAGTGTGCTGTTTGAGACAGTTGGCGCGCGCCGCGACATGCTTTAGACTGATTCGGACCGTTTTTTGGTCGAGGAAGGAGTCCGTACCGTGCCCTCGGACTCGTCGCCTGAACATCTTCCACGCTTGGAAGATCAATATCGCCGCGAGATTTGCCGCGTCGGCCGTTGGATGCATGAACGCGGCTTCATTGTCGCCGGCGAAGGCAATCTCTCCATTCGCTTGGACGCTGAACGTATCCTCACCACTCCCACATGCGTTAATAAAGGCATGATGGGGCCAGAGGATCTCGTCATCATGGACATGGAAGGCACCCATCTCCACGGCGACCGCAAAATCTCCTCGGAAGCCGGCATGCATTTGCTCTTCTATCGCATGCGTCCCGATGTCAACGCGATTTGCCACGGCCACCCGCCCACTGCCACGGGTTTTGCCGCTGCAGGACTTGGCCTCGATCAAGCGCTGCTTCCCGAAGTGATCGTGGGCCTCGGCAAAGTTCCTCTTGTTCGCTATGCCACTCCAGGCACGCCGGATCTCTGCGCGGTTCTCGAGCCCTACGTACCGCACTACGACGCTCTACTGCTTGCGAACCATGGCGTCACCACTTGCGGGCCCGATTTGCTCACCGCCTTTTTCCGCATGGAAACGGTCGAACACTTCGCAAAAATAACCCTTTCCGCCAAACTCGCCGGGGAGCCCCAACTCCTGTCCACACGCGAAGTCGCCAAGCTTATGGCGGCGCGCGCCAAGTATTTCGTCACTCCCCCACCGGGCGGCGGCGCGGAATTGCCAGAGACCTGCGACACTGGTGAATCAAACGCCGACGAAGTCACCCTCACACGCGGTGAACTTGACGCCCTGATTGACGAAGCCGTCCGCAAAGACCGCGCCCGCCGTTAATCGCAGTTCGTCCAATTAAAATGTGCGCTGTGATTTTGTGGCGTCCGGTTTCTGAAGCGGGCGCTTTTGTTTTGAGCTCGCAGCAACCGATCTTCAGACTGGCTCTTCCCCGCGAGGCTCTTCCGGTTGGCTCTCGGATGTCTCCGGCTCCTCCGGAGTTTCCAGCAATCCCGCCCGTCCCAGTTCACGGTAGTAGCCGGGCCGCGTGTGCCGGTAATGATCCGCCGGTATTCTTCCATTGAGCCATGCTGTGTCCATGGGATAGACCGCGGGATCGAAAATCACCAGGTAGAAGTGCCAAATCAAAATGGAAAACGTCGCCAGCAGCGCTTCGTACCAATGCACAGCGGTCGCCGCGTCCGCCACCCACTTCGGAAAATGACGCAGCGTGAAGTTGTTGAACCAAAGCAGAAAACCGGTGAGCGCCATCACTCCAGTGCCCCACAGGAATGCCCAATACTCCATTTTCTCCGCGTAGTTGAACTTAGAGAATGTCGGCTGTTCTTTGCTCAATCCCAGGTTGTAGCGGAAAACTTCGATGATGTCGGTAGCATCCTTGATCGTCGGAATCATCGCGCTGATAAACGTCCGGTCGCGCTTCTTCATCGCCAGGTGGATGAAATGAAACAGCGTCGACGCAATCAGCACGATTGCCGCCGTGCGATGCAATCCTCCGCGCAATCCCGCGTTTGATTCCCACATCATCAGCGGGTGGGCCCACCAACTATCCGGGTACTTCAACGCGAACCCAGTTACCACTAGCGTCGGAAAACTGATCATCACTCCCCAGTGCGCGATCCGGAACCTCAAGTTCATGCGCACCGCGACTTCGCTGTTTTCCTGCCGCGGCTGGCGCCGGATCAATTTCGCCAGCAGGTCCAGCAGGTTGTGCAGCAGCATGAATCCCAGCGTGAATGGGATCAGCACCCAGTACGTCCAGCGAATAAAAGTCACCACCGGATGATTGGGCCCGGCATTCGTTTCAACATGAACCGAGCCAATTGCAAACTTGGATCCCGTTACCCCTTTGTGGCATTGCCCGCAGGTTTGCGCCAAATTTGCGGCGTTGATAGTTGAGCGAGGATCGCTCGCTGGGAGGATGTAATGCACTCCATGGCACGAAGCGCAATTTGCCGCGGTCAGTTTTCCACTCTTCACCGCCAGTCCGTGGTAACTGTCCGCATACGAAGGGACGCGATTCATTGGCAAATTATTGCGAAGTGCCAACCGGGGATCGTTGTGGCAACGCCCGCACGTCTCCTCGGAAATATTCGCGGCATTTAAGGGCGATCCCGGGTTGCTGGGATCCATGATCAAGTGCTCGCCGTGGCAGTCCGTGCAAACGGGTGCGTCGTGGTCGCCGGCTTTGGCCGCCTTCCCATGAACACTGTCGTTAAATTGCCGGGCAATCTCCGTGTGGCATTCGCCGCACGTGTCCGCAACTTTCCAGTGATTCACCCGCGAACGCTCGTCCCGCGCCGGATAGATATTGTGGGTGCCGTGACAGTTGTTGCAGGTCGCTGCTTTTTCGTTTCCGCCGGCCACCGCGCGCCCGTGCACGCTCTGCCGGTAGCCTTCCACAGGATGTGCAACGGGGATTTGATGGCGCGAAAGAAATCCCGCGTCGCTATGGCACTTCGCGCACGTATCCGCGAGCCTGGCATGAGCCACCTGGGAATCCGGCTCGCTTGCTGCCTTAATCGCGTGCATGGAACCGTGGCATGATTCGCAGTTTGGGGCATCAGCATCGCCCCTTTTCCCCGCTTGCCCGTGAATGCTTTCCGCAAGAGTCTTCACTTCGTCCGCGTGGCACTCCGTGCATTTTCCGGGCAATAAAGTTGCGGCGGTGGTCAGTTCATGCACGCTGCCGTGACACGTCGAGCACGCCGTTTCGCCCAGAATGGCGTGTACGCTGCCGGCGTAGGCTTTCACTTCGTCTTCATGGCACGTCGCGCATTGCACTTTGACAATTTTGGCGGGGTGCGGGAAATCCTTGATGCTGGTGTGGCAATCGGTGCAGCCCAGAACGGCATGCGCGCTCGCCGCATGTTTGGCGGGATCCACGTAAATGCTTTTGCCTTTGTCGGACTTCATTCCCGCCGTGCCATGGCACGCCAGGCATGCTTCATCCTGCTTCAAGGGCGCTGGTTTTCTGGCCTTCGCCCTGGCGCAAGTGGGAAGAATGATCCACGCCAATGCGATCAGCACGCTGCATAGCATTAAATCGCGGCCGTGCCGTTCGCGTCGTCCCGTGCTCATCAGGCGCTACCTCCGGGCCTTGCAGGCCCACGCATAATCCTTACTTTGCTTGCAGATCGCTCAGGATCTTTGGGTTTACCTCTTGTATCGCCAACAGGTTGTGGCACGCGCTGCAATCATTGGTAATGGTTTGGCCGTCCGCGCTTGTGTGCGACCCATCGTGACAGCGGAAACAGCCCGGATAGTCATTGTGGCCCAGATTGTTGGGATGCACGCCCCAGGTCACCTTCATGTCAGGGAAAATATTCCGCATGTAGATTTCGGCTACATTATTCGCGGATTGTTCTACCAGCGCGCGTTTCGTATTGTAAATATCCGGGTAGTTGCTGCGGTAGTAGCTCGTTATCCCGTCCACGATCTTCTTCTGCGCCGTCTCGCGGTCCGGATAATCCGCCTTCAGCAGCTCCACACCTTTTTTCTTGATGAACGGCAGCTCCGCGCTGACTCGCCCTAGCCAAATGCGATTATCCATCGCGTTTTCCGGGAGCTCGAACTCGTGCGTCGGGCGGTTGTGGCAATCGATGCAATCCATCACGCGCTTTTCGCTCTTTGCCAAATCCTCTTTGCTCACCTTGATGTCCGTCGAAACGTACTCCACCGTCTTTCCTTTGTCGTCCGTGTAATACACCACCGGAATCACTTGCCGGTGTTCGTCCGTCGAGATGTAGCGGATTCGCGACCCTTCATCCAGGTGACGCCCGTGGATTCCCACGGAACCCTGCCACGTTCTCCCACCGATTTTCACGACTAACGCCGTGGTTTGCGCCGTGTTTTTCTCGTCATCCCTGTAGCTTGTCTTCACGATGAACTTGTCACCCGAAAATCGTTGAGGCCAATGGCACTGCTCGCACGTTTCACGTGCAGGGCGAAGGTACTTCACCGGCGAGGGGATCGGCCGCGAGTATGTTTTAAACGTCACTGCAAATACCTGGCGCACGCCCGACAATTTCGATTTCACGAACCAACCTGCGCCCGGCCCGATATGGCACTCCACGCAGTTCACTCTCGCGTGCGGTGAGTTTTGATACGCCGAAAACTCCGGCGCCATCACCGTATGACACGTCTGACCGCAGAACGTGGTCGTATCCATGTACGACACGCCCTGGTACGAAGCAAACGTGAAAATCAGTATGTTCAGGACTGTCGCAACGCCGATGAACAAAAGCCCACTCCGGACCATGGGCACCCGAAGATCGATCTCCGGGTACGCCAGAGGTAATTCGCCCGCGCCTGTCAGTTTTCTTCGCCGCAACAGAATTCCCACCGGAATCAAAAGCAATCCCAGAACGAACAGTCCCGGAAGGATGAGGAAGATCAATATGCCGACGTACGGGTGCGGGGGCCCCTGCAGCATGAAATCGTAAATCCAGAAGGCAATCATGGTGATTGCCGTGCTCGTCGTCAGAACCACTCCAATCAAGCTGATGACGTTCTGGCTCAAAAAATAAAGAAGTCTTGCCCAATTCCGAACAGTATTCTTCGGACTCATGAGGTGGATGCTCCCACATCGCCTGCTTCACGCGCTTCCAGGCGCGCCACTATAAAAAGAGCCTCAGCGAAGGATCCGCCGAGGCCCGGAGACGTTCTGAATTTTCTTATGCCTGCCGTCGCGGGCTCACCGGCGCTCTTACCTACACAAATTCAGCATGTACGTGATGACGGCCTCGACGTCGCCGTAGATGATCCTCTCATCCTAAGACAACACCCTGTTCCTGCCCATCTCGGTGATTCTGCCAGGCACACCCAGCAAGTTACTCCCGGCAAAGCCCGTCTCCATCCGGCAGCAGTGAAACCGCCAGCAAAATTTGCGGCTACTTCAAGGTGGCCAGATAAGCGGCGAGTTCCTTCACCTGGTCCGCAGTGAGGGTCTTTAAGGTAGCGTGCTTTGGCGAAGTAGAGATTTCTTTCTGGATCTCGTCGGCAGTCTTGCCCTTGATCGAGGGCGACTTCATCGCGGGCTTGCCGGCGGCGTCGGGACCGTGGCACATCGCGCACTTGGCCTTGTAAGTCTTCTCGCCGTTGGCAGGATCCTGAGCGCGAGAGACGGATCCTACCAAACATAAAATTGCAACCGTTGCGATTCCTGTCAAAATTTTCTTCATCATTTCCTCCATAGTTTCGTTCAGATTGCACTAAACGCGTTGGAGCGAACGCGCCTCGTGTCGAATTCCAGTCTTGCAACTTCGCGGCTTACTTCTTCAACGTGCGAATGTAGGACACCAGATCTTTTACCTGATCCGGAGTCAAGGATTTGGACGCTGGCATTTTCGGCGGCTTGCCGTTGGTGATCGCGCCGCTCAGGTCCGCATCGCTCATCTTCTGTACATCTGCGGCAGTGAGGTCGCTGTTCGCCATGGACGGTTTCCCTTTGCCATCCACTCCATGACACATCGCACACTTCGCCTTGTAGGTCGCCCCGCCCGTCGCAACGTCTGCACTCGCCGGCGTGCTGATCAGGCATGTGCCCGCCAGCAGCGCCGCCACCAGCGTCGCTGTTCCGAGGTTCTTGCTCATTGTCTTCATATTTTGCTCCCTGATTTGATTTGAGCGCGCAGTGAAGTCGTCAACCTCCGCGCTGCCTTCCTAGAGTGCATATCGTATCGAAAGTGGGGCCACAGTGCCTCGAAAATTCCGGGGTAGGGTGGGACCTCCGTCGGTTCCTGATTATAATCATAATAGTTCCAATTGGTCTTAAATGGAATGCCCTTGCCTCTTCTTCGCTCCATCTTCCTCACACGCACTCTCTTCCCGCACCCCCGCTCCTCCCGCTCCTTCTCTCTCTTTCCCTTCTGTCCTATAATCCACGCTCTATTTCCTCGGACCGCTACCTTGGTCGGTGCAATAGGTGTTTATTGGTTCCTTGGAGGAGTCGCGCCATGAGAAAGACCTGGATTGCAATCGTGGCCGTTGCCTTTCTGGCCTCCGCCTCCTTTGCGGACGATAAGAAGGAAGTGGAACGCGTGAAGGATTCCGGAACGGTGATCGCGGAAATCCTTAGTATTCCCGACGACGTCCCCGCGGACCTTCTCGACAGAGCCGACTGCGTCGTCGTGCTGCCGTCCGTGTTGAAGTTCGCGATCGGGATTGGCGGCAGCTATGGCCGCGGTGTTATGACCTGCCGCGGCGGCCAGAAATTCAATGGGCCTTGGGGCGCGCCCACCATGATTGCGCTGGAGGGTGGCAGCCTCGGGTTCCAGCTCGGTGGGCAGGCCACCGATTTTGTCCTCTTGCTAATGAACTCTCGCAGCGCCGAAGCTGTTCTCAGCAGCAAAGTGAAGCTCGGCGCCGATGCCTCCGCCGCAGCGGGCCCCATGGGACGCGACGCTACCGCGGCAACCGATCCTACTATGCGCGCGGAAATTCTCAGCTACTCGCGTTCACGCGGTTTGTTTGCAGGAGTTTCTCTGGATGGCTCCACCCTCCGCCCAGATAATGACGCCAACAGGAATTTGTACGGCAAGGCTTTCCCGGCCAAAGACATCGTCCTGGGCAGTGCCGTCCCTGTGCCGCCCAGCGCCAAGCAGCTTGTCGCCACTTTGAACAAGCACTCGCCAAAGAATAAATCCTCCAAGTGATGCATGCCTGGACCCATGCTCTGCCATTCCATTTCCGACTCCCATCTTTCTACTCACCCTCCAGCTTTTATCAAGCGCACGCGGGAAAGGAGAAACGTCAATGAACACAAGTGACTTCCGGCGGATTGCCCTGAGTCTCCCAGGCGCCGAAGAGAGTTCGCACATGGGCAACCCAGACTTTCGAGTCGGCGGCAGGATCTTCGCCACGCTCGCTTCCGCGAAACAGGGTTACGGCAATCTGATGCTCACACTCGAGCAGCAAAACGCCTTCGTGGCAGAACTTCCCAACCTCTTCCTCCCCGTCGCCGGCGGTTGGGGACGCATGGGAGCTACTCATGTACGGCTGGCGGGCGCGGACGAAGATGTGTTGGCCGGAGCATTACATACCGCATGGAAATTGCGGCTGGAGAAGAACGCAAGATCGGGCCGGAAGAAGGGTGCCCAGGCAAAACCGATCCGAAGAACGAAGAACACGGGACGCAAAAAACATAAGTGAACACCGCTGGCGAGCGAGTGATCGGACGAGCACATTGCGACCGCATCGTCTTCCCAGTTTGGAACAGCCTGTCCAGCACGGCGCATCTTGCGCTCCAGGCTAGAATCTACTTCCGCCGTGATTCTGTAAGTTCTGTCCTTCTCATCACTTAAACGTCTATTCAGGCAACGCTTTCGGCTCCTGGCTTGCTCATCTTCCCCGCATAGTCTTCCCCTGGGCATACGAGCAACTATGCCTTCGGGAAGTCTAAGGCAAAGAATGCTAAGGCAATTCTCGGTTTCGGGAGCAGCCGATCCACGCGCTTTGCGCTCGTCTATCTCGCGTCAGTTACCCGCGCGCCACAAACTTCTATCTTGCGTGATGTTCGCCTGCGCATCGGCCATGTTGGCCAATTCTGTTGGGGCTCTGGATCGCACGAAGAATATCGATCAATACGGTCACGAATCCTGGACTTCACAGAACGGTCTTCCCGGCGAAGCCGTCTATCAGATTCTGCAAACGCCCGATGGCTATTTGTGGCTGAGAACTTCGGTGGGATTGGTGCGGTTCGATGGCGTGCGCTTTGTTGTGATGGATCTTACGGTTGGTGGCAAGGCTGTCAACGAACCGGTCAAGGCCGTGTGTTTGGGTGCCGACGGCGATCTGTTGGTCAGGACCATCTCTCGTACACTCATTTACAAAAACGGCGTCTTTACAGACTACCGCCCATCTGCTCCTCTTCCTGACGGCGAAACGCGTCTGATTTTTGAGACAAAAGAGCACGAGGTTTTAATTGGCGCCGACGATTTCTTGTACTCGATACAGGGCGGTGCTCCGAAGATGATTCGCCAAGGGACGAGCTGGATTCGTAGTTTCCTTCCAAAGGGCGATCATGAGGTGTGGGTAGCTGCGTGGAGGGATTTGCTCGTATATCATGACGGCAAACTATCGTCGTTCGCGCACAGCCTGAACAATATCGCGCCAACTGCCTTGCTGCCCAACACCGCGCAGAGCTTCTACATAGGCACGCAGGGCGGCCTGTACCTCATGAATTACGGCGCTCCGGCTGCCCAGCGTGTCACACTTGATAATAATTCCGATGAAGTTACGGCACTCCTCCGAGATCGCGATGGCAATTTATGGATGGGCAAATCTTCGACCGGTCTGATTTGCATTAGAGGGGGTCAAGCCGCGGCCTTCACATCGGTGGATGGCCTCAGCGATCGCAATGTACTGTCTCTGTATGAAGATCGCGAAGGAAGTCTGTGGGTCGGCACCGCCAGCGGGTTGGACCGATTCCGGGACACCAAGTTTACGACCCTGACTACTCGCGAAAACCTTCCCTCCAACAACTGCGACATGCTGAAACAAACCCGGGACGGAAGTTTGTATGCTTTCTGCGACGGTGGTGGACTTGCACGAATTAAAGACGGCATCGTGGCACAAATCACGCAAAAGGATGGGTTACCCAGTGTGTGGGGTAATGGCCTCTTCGAGAGCAAAGATGGCAGCCTGTGGATAGGCGGCATGGGGTTGACGCAATTTAAAGACGGAAAGTTTCTGCAACGCCAGAACGGCAGAATCTCCCAATACTGGGTATCCGCGATCAACGAGGATGAAGAAAGCCTGATTGTTGCCACTTCGGAGACGCTCGCCTTCCGAATCAAGAATGGCAAATCGGAGCCGTTTACTTTCCAAGGGGCAATGACGCCACTTTCCAAGGCGGGAAATTACACTTTTACGATTTATCGCGATCCCGCTGGAACTCTTTGGTTTGGCACTGTGCAGGGTTTGTTTCGTTTCGCAAAGGGACAATCCCCGGAAACAGCGCAGCAGAAACAGATCCAATTCCCGGTGACCTTAATCTTTGATGATGGACTTGGGACCTTATGGCTCGGTGGCAGGGTACCGGGGCTTCATCGGTTTGACCTCAAAACCAGCCGCGTCACGCAATATGCGAAAAAGGATGGGCTCTTTGACAGTCCATTGACGAGCGTCCTCACTGATCGTAACGGCAATTTCTGGATGAGCACCACGAGTGGCATTTACGAGGTGGCGCGCAAGGATCTGGATGATTTCGCGGATGGCCGCATTTCCACGGTTTCGACGGTTCACTACGGCGTTCCCGACGGCATGAAGACAAGCGAGGCCACCAGCTATGTGAATCAGCCCGCTGGATTACGGACTCGCGATGGAAAGTTGTGGTTCGGGACGAAGGGCGGCCTCGTCATCATCGATCCGGAGCACATCGCACACAACATTCTGGTGCCGCCAGTGGTGATTGAGGAAGTGCGGGCAGATGGGGTAGCACTGCCCCGGGAACCAGAGGCAAGCGTCGCGGCCGGTACTGGCAGAATCGAAATTCACTACACGAGCTTGAGCTTTTTGTCCCCTTCGCGTGTGCAGTTCAAGTTCAAACTCGAGGGTTACGACCGCGATTGGGTCGATGCTGGCACGCGTCGTGTCGCTTACTACACCAATCTGCCTCCGGGTAAGTACCGCTTCCGGGTCACCGCTTGCAACGATGATGGCGTGTGGAACGAGGCCGGCGCTTCCCTGAGTTTCTACAGGGAACCTCACTTTTACGAAACTTTCTTATTTCATTTTCTGTGCGTGGTGCTGGGAATCCTCGCCTTATATAAGGGCCAGCGATTTTATAGCCGTCAATTACGTGCACACACCCAAATCCTGGAACATTCCGTGCAAACTCGTACCTCCGAATTGGCAAACGCGAATCAGACCCTTCAAAGGGAGGTGATCGAACGCGTTCGCACCGAAGAAGCGCTATCCCAGGAACGCGCGCTGCTCCGCCTATTGATTGATAATGTACCCGATTTCATGTACGCAAAGGACACGGAGAGCCGTTTTATCGCGGCCAACATCGCCTTGGCGCGTTCCCTAGGTCTAAACTCGGCTGACGAACTCCTCGGTAAAACCGACTTCGATTTTTTCCCGCAACAGTTCGCTCGAGCCTATTTCGAAGATGAACAGCAAATAGTTCGCACCACAAAAGCGCTCTACAACCGCGAGGAGGAATGCAAGAGTGCCCAAGGCGAGACAATTTGGCTTTTGACGACTAAAGTTCCATTGCGCGACAAGAGCGGCCGCGTCACGGGAATCGTGGGAACCGGGCGCGACATTACAGCCCGCAGGCTTGCCGAACTCGAAATGCGCAAGGCCAAGGAAGCGGCGGAGTTGGCCAGTCGCACCAAGAGCGAATTCCTAGCCAACATGAGCCATGAAATCCGCACTCCGCTCAACGGCATCCTGGGCATGACGGATCTTGCTCTCGATACCTCCTTGACCCCCGAGCAGCGCGATTATCTGCAAACCGTAAAGCTATCCGCCGATTCCCTGCTCACGGTCATTAATGATGTTCTCGACTTTTCCAAAATTGAGGCCGGGAAAATCGACCTGGAAATCATGGATTTTTGTGTCCGCGATACTCTGGAAGCCGCGCTGAAGACTCTCGCCATTCGCGCCGACGAAAAGGGACTCGAACTCCTCTGTGATATCTCTCCGGAAGTGCCGGAAGCCTTGCGCGGTGATTCCGGCCGCCTCCGCCAGATCGTCCTCAACCTCGTCGGCAATGCCATCAAGTTCACGGAGCGCGGTGAAGTGGCGCTGAAGGTTCGCGTGGACGCTCGGGACGGCCTCTACCACGTCCTCCATTTTGAAGTCGCTGACACGGGCATTGGCATTCCTGAAGACAAACTGAAATTGATCTTTGATCCTTTCGCACAGGCAGACTCTTCCACTACTCGCAAATACGGCGGCACCGGGCTCGGTCTTACTATTTCTTCACGGCTGGTTTCCATGATGGGCGGGCAAATTTGGGTTCGCAGCCGCGTTGGCCTGGGAACCCAGTTTCACTTCACTATGTGTTTGCCGATCGGGGACAGTGTCGCCGCCGGGACGGAAACTCTACTTCCACCCGAACTTCTGCGAGGTGTCAAAGCTCTCGTGGTGGATGACAATGTGACCAACCGGCAAATCCTGGGGACCATGCTCCAGCACTGGGAAATCAAGCCCACACTTGTGGAAGGCGGTGAAGAAGCGCTTGTTCATCTTCTTGCGGCGGCAAAGGCCGGTTCCCCCTACGCTTTGATCCTGACGGACATGCACATGCCGAATATGGATGGCTTCGAGCTCATCGAGCGCATCCGGCAAACTCCCGAAATCTCGACCGCCACCATTCTCATGCTTACTTCCACGGGCTTTCGCGGGAGCGCTGATCGTTGCCGCGAACTTGGCGTTTCAGCCTATCTGCTGAAGCCGATCCGGCAATCGGAATTGTGCGAGGCCCTCACAAAAGTATTAGGAGCAACGGAGCATCCGAGCCACGCCCGAGTGCCTGGTGGAAATTCAGGGGAAGCAGAACGCGGCCCCGCCGCCAGCTTGCGCGTTCTGGTGGCCGAAGACAATGCCGTCAACCAACGCCTGGCGCGCCGGCTCCTCGAGAAAAGAGGACACCAGGTCGTCGTCGCCTCCAACGGTCGAGAAGCACTGGAAGCAATCGCGATAAATACCTTCGATTTAGTGCTGATGGACGTGCAGATGCCCGAACTGGATGGCTTTGAAGCCACTGCCGCACTACGCGCAAAAGAAGCCGCCGACGGATCGCATCTGCCGGTTATCGCTCTCACCGCGCATGCCATGAAAGGCGATCGCGAACGTTGCCTGGCTGCCGGTATGGATGGCTATCTCAGCAAACCCATCCGGCCTCAGGAGCTTGACGATTTGTTGAACTTGTACGCTAAACTTCCCGCACTGAATGATGCTCCTGAGCTCGCCCTTCCCAAACCCTGATCCTTCCTGTACAAATCGATTCGCGCACGCCGTCCGTTCCATCCATCTAAATCGAATTCACTTCGCGTACCCGCTCGGCAATGGCTTCTCGTTCGTCTCCGCATATTCAATCAGCGCCAGTAACGCGCCCCAGTGGTAAAACGGATCGCTCGAAGTAACGTCGTCGCCCGCGCCCGTCATGGAATTGTAGTTTTCATGAACGTGATGTTTCGCGTTCCACTCTCCGTCGAAAAGTTTCAGGGATTTTCGCGCCAGTTCCTCGCGCACTTGCGGCTGATCGTAATTGCGCAAGCCCAGGTACACCAGGTAATTCATCGGTCCCCAGATCCGCCCGCGCCAATAATTTTGATCCTTGAAAGCCGCATCATTCCTCGGCGTTGCCGGAATCACCCAATCTCCCCAGAATTCCTGCGCGTTCAACAGGTGTTCCTGAATCATGCGTTGTGCCTGTTGTGGCGTCGCCGCGCGAGCCAGCAACGGGTAAAAATTTGTTGGAGAAATCCTGGGACTCAGTTGCCCCGTATGCAGGTCCTTATTAAGAAACATTCCGGTTTTCTCATCCCACAAAGAAGCCAGCGATTCCTGGTAGTGCTTGGCTCTTCCTCGAAGTTCCTTTTCCTCTGGCGCCTTGTCCAGCACCGCCGCGATCTCCGCCAATGCCTGGCAGTCCGCAACATACAGGCCCATCAATCCCACATCGGCAATTTCCAATCGCTGGGCCTTCTCATTGAACACGCTTTCATCGTACATGGGACTGTTATCCAGCCCCGATTCGAAAATCGCTCCCTGTCGCGTTCCTCGCGAGTTGTCATCCAGGTTTTCCGGCTGATTCTTCCCATCGCTGCCGTATTCAAGATACATTCCGGCGCTGCGTTTTTCCTGCCACCAGCGATTCCAACTGAGCAGCGGCGCAAATGTTTCCTCCAGCAACCACCGCTCGTGAAATTTCTTGTAGAGACCTAGCACGGTGATGGCCCCAACGGGAGGTTCCGAACGGTCAGAGCTTTTCCACCCTCCTGCCCGCGCGTAGTTCCCCACAAATCCCGCGGCCGTGGATTCACGCAATGTCTCGATGGCATTGGCGTAGGCAAGATCGCGATCTCCGATGGCCGCCAGCGTCGCCGCAAAAAAACTATCCCAATCAAACAAAACGAATCCACCCCAGCCCACGCTCCATCCCCGGCTCACCGGAGAGATGACACGGCCGCCCTCTGGTTCATAAATCGTGTCCCAGCCCAGCGTGGTCTGAATGGCATCCTCCGCCGCGGATTTGGGTGTCCCCAGAGTTTGTTCGTAGGCTTGATGCTTCTCCTCGACGATTTTCTGGATCTCTTCCAAGCTGCGTCGCTTGCCCGTGCTCAAGCCAACGGGTCCCTTTATCTCACAGGACAGATAGGGTCCCGAAATTGGGAGGAGGCTGAAGGGCGCTTCAGCTCCAGCAACATAAATCGCGACCGTTCCCGATGGACCATGGGCTTCGATCTTGTTTGCAAGCTTCCCCACGGTGCCGGGCCTGTTCCACAAATACGCCGCGGAAAAAACAACGTTGGCGGGAAGGTTCCCAGGTTTGTTCTTGTCTGTCGGCGTTAGCAGGAGCACCAGGTCTTCGCCAGCGTGCGCGCTTTGAATCCGCAAATCCAATTCTCTCCACGCAACTCGCACGTCGGTGTAGCTGCCGTCCCACGCATGCGGCCCGGGGAACACCTGTTCCGAGTTCCGGCCGGAGCCGCCGATCAGCACGTCCCCTAGATATCCATCGCCATTCAGTGTCGAGTTGTATTGCACGCCCACGCGAATCGCCAACCCCTCTGGCAACAACACCTGCGTCGTTACGCTATGCACGTCCCAGGTATTCCAGCCCGTGGCCAGCCGCTTCTGTACTGCTTCGTAGTCCTTCGAGCGCTCGCGCCCCTGGCCGTACATTCCCGGCGCAAAAGAAGTCAGCAGTATCAGCGCCGCGAAGATCGCAACAGCGCTTCGCAGCCCACCGAGGCAAGCCAGCAAATTGGCGCTGAACTCGCGCAAGTTTCTTTCAAACATTGCGATTTTCTCCTTGCGCCTTCGGCAGCGCGGGCAATATTTCTGATTCGGCTTAGTGCAACGCGGCATCTTCACCGCATGGCGTTTCTATTTTGTGGCTCGAATATCCGTCTATCGTTTCCAGAAAGCGCTCCAGCGCTGAGTTTGCGGATTGACAATGACACTCTCGCCTTCCCGGCGCACTTCTGCCCCTTCCACCTTCGTAAAATCCACGGTCCCCCCAAGCCGCGCCGGCAACGTGATTCGCTCCGGCGCTTCACCTTGCGCACGGCTGAAATCAAGCCGCCACCCTGCTCTTGGATCGAGCGGCTCGAGCGCGAGGTCAACCCTCCCAAAACGCGTCGGTGTCCCCTTGAGTTGGATCGCAGCCTGCGCGCCTAAATCTACTGGGGCGATGCCTTCCAACAGACGCAACCTGTCCCCATCTTCCAGCGCCATCATGTGCCTTAGATACCGGATACATTCGGCGCTCGCCCAATTGTGCGGCATGTCTCCGATGTAGCTAGAAACATGCGAGTCTTGCAGCGGTTGCTCCTCCCGCCAGCAATACTGCGGGCTGGCATGATTCAGGAAACCAATAAACGTTTTTCGGGCGGCCTGCGCTAGCCCCATCCAGAGATAAACCTCCGCAACGAACGGGGCATTGTAGTTCCAAGCTCCCCCGTGGTGAATCCACCCCGTTTCGACGGGAATATCTTCCTGGGTCACGGCCTGCATCAGCGCCGCGTGGCCCTTGACAATGGGATCCGTTGCCTCAAAAACCCGGCCGGGAAAAATGGCGTGAGACAGCGCCCATTGCGCACTCTGTGGCCGCGGCCGTTCCCACTCATCGGGAACGCTCCACGCCGTATCTTCTTTCAGCAGCATCGGAAGATAACTGAACTTGCCTTCGGGATAGACGCGCATTTGTTCCCGCGCCGCTGTCATGAAAGCGTCGTGAAGCTCCGCGTAGATCCGGCCGGCCTTCGCAAAGCTGGCGATGCCGCTCTTCACTCCACATTCGTTCACGGCTTTCAAACCTGCCAGCGTCCAGACCGTGTTCGTCAATTCCTCGCGCGCTCCGTCAATTCCTCCGTCGGCAAAGCCTCGTGCCAACAATCCATAACGTCCCAAAACACTCCCCTCGGTTCGCGCTCGCGCTCGCAGGCCGTCAATAAACTCGATGGCGCGCACCACTTGCCCCTCGAGCTCTCGTGCTACAGACCAGTCCTGGCTTAGCTCACACTGGCGCACCAGCGTGAACATCGCGATCGCCGTATCCTTCCAGTGCTCCGCTCCCCCTCCGGCCAGAAGTTGTCCATTCTCCTGCTGCTTGCTCCAGGTCGTTCGCAGCCCTTCCAGCGCGTCCTTGTCATATCCCAAGTAACGTGCTGCTTCGAGGATGAAGTTGCCATCCACAATCCAAAGACCTCGGTAACACGTCGGCCCCACCTGAAAAGTGAGTTTGCCCTCTTGCACCTCGCGCGCTTGCAAAATGTTCCGCGCACACGCCGTCAGGAATTCGCCCTCTCTGCCGCCCAGTTTCCAAATCACAGGCTCGTGACACGCCCGCCATTCTTTCCAGAAGCCCCGCGCCGCCCCAAGGCAAATTTCCGGGTGTTGCATGTCACGCGCCACTCCACTCGAATTTCCCGCTTGTGGCAAGCGCACAAATGCCTCGTACGTCTTGGTCCTCGAGACGGGCCCCGCGTGCAGTAACACGTGAGTGACATCATCGTCACTCAGAGAAAAGAGTTTCTTTGTCTTCTGTGTTCCACCTTCGGAACCACCGTTATTAATCCGCGCATACAGCAAAACTTCTTGCGTCCCTTCGCGGGTTACACAGGCAATGTCTTCCTTCAGTTCCAACTTCCACTTGTCCAGTGGATTTACGGAAATCACGGGCTCGACTTCCACTTCCTTGTCGGAATGCCCGCGAACCTGAATGACCACGTTGTCGTAGCGGCCTTCCCCGGGGCGATTTGTCGCAAACGTTGTCAGCGTCAGCGTCACATCATCCCATTTGGATACTGTCGTCAGAATCGGAATCCCCGGCTCTTCCAGCTTCTGCGCAACACTGCTTGCCGGCTTCATCCCATTCAGCCCGAAGCTCACCTTCAGCGGAAAGCGATCGATGCCATGTTTACTGTCATAACCGTACAGCAGCGTGCCGGTTTCGTCGGTCAAACTCTTGTCGGGATCGTCAGGAAAACAAAATGCCGTTTGCCGCACTCGTGGCGCAAAGCGAAAATCGACAGGCGTGCTCGCGCTTCCAGGCTGTTCTTCGACGCGTGTGACTTGAGTGGGATTTGTCGCAGCACCCATCTCCTTCGGCAGGATCCCGGCGGTGGCCACTGCGCTGCTTGCAAGCAATGAATCTCTTAGGAATCCACGACGATTGGTTTTTTGCATTTATGTGTAGTGGATGCTGGCCAGACTGGCTTGTCAAGACAAAATGCAGCCAACCGCAAGCCGCGGGGCTATGTTAGCAGGGCAATTGAAAAAAATTATTGCTGAGGAATAGTGGTTGATGAAACGTCCGCGGCCTTGCCGATGGCGTCGCCGTTCACCACCAGTTCCACGCGCCGGTTCCGCTGGCGCCCTTCGGCAGTGTCATTCGTGGCCACGGGTTGCGTTTTTCCAAACCCGCGAGCGGAAATGGAGGACGCGGGAACGCCCTGCTCCGCAAGAAAATCGCGCACCGTGTCGGCGCGGCGTTCGGAGAGCTGTTGATTAAATTCGTCGCTGCCAACGCTGTCGGTATGCCCTTCGATTTGCAGCGTAAGCCCCGGATGCGCCAGCAGAATCCCGGAAATCTTCGCCAGTTTTTCCCGCGCCCCCGGTTTCAGCGTGGAACTTCCCGTATCGAACAGCACGTCGGACATGTTGACGATCAACCCTCGTGCGGAATCCCGCGTCTGCAAAATCGAATTCAGTTGTGCCAGAAGCTGCGCGCGCAGTTGCCCCTTCTCGGCTTCCGCCTGTGCGGCGGCCTGACGCGCTTTCTCCGCGTCCGCTTGTGCGGCTGCGCGATCGCGGGCAGCTTGTTCCGCTACGGCTTGCGCGGCTTGCTGTTGTGCAAGCGCGGCAGCGCTGGCTTGCTCCGCTTCTGCTTTCTGGCGTGCTGCTTCCTGCGCGGCCTGCTCGGCTTCCTGCTTCATGCGCAAAGCTTCTGCTTGCGCTGCTTCAGCCTGTTTACGCGCTTCCTCCGCTTCCACGCGTCGCTGCGTTTCGGTGGCGGCATCGGCGCGGGCCTTGGCTTCGCGATCCTCCGCGGCTTTTTTGTCCGCGGCAATCTTGGCTTGCGCGTCTTCCTCTGCCTTTTGCTTCACGGCCATGACGCGTGCTTCTTCGGCGGTTCCCACCACCTCGCGTGCCGCGGCTTCGACGGCTTTCTTATCGCCCTTGTGCGCGTAAACGCCCTCGGCGTCGCGCAGTTGCTGCTCGGCTTTCGCAAGGGTGGCGGCCGCATATTTGTCAGCCAGCGCGACGTGCGCGATCCTCACCGCATTGCGCGCTTCGAAAAGTTCCAGCGGCGTCTTGCGGTCGATCCCGAATATGGCGTTCTCGATCTTTGTGTTCGAGGAAGAGTAAATGCCGCGTCCCAGCAGTTCGTAGCTGGCATCGATGTTTTCCACTTTGCCGAGCGTCGCCGGACCAAATACATTTTCCAGCACCACGGTATTCCCCGGCTGTGTCACCGCGAAATACGGCTCCGCTGTCACGATCATGCCAAAAGTCTGCATTTCGGTGATGGCTTTTACTTCGCCGCTGCCATTTTTCAGCACGATTTCGCCCAGGTTCACCGCGCGTCCCTCCGGCGAAACGGCCCACAAAACGTATGTCAGATATTCCAAGCCAAATTTCGTGGCCTCATCCAAGCTCGCGAATTTTGCTTCAATCTCGATGCGATTGCCTTTGTTCTGCACTTTCGCTTCGCCATTCGCCGTGGACATCAATTCCGTGCCTTGAAAGTCGATCTTGGTGGAACCCCCCGTTCGGCGGTAGTTCACAGCTTTCGTCGTCCGCGAAACATTTTGCACGGGACTGGCGGGCACGGCCGGCGGCGCCTGGCCGTGCGTGGAAGCAGCCCACATGCCGAGCATCCCCGTCAGCGCAAGTGATAACGACGCGATTTTCAATTTGTCCCCCTGCTCGCCGTTTTTGGCGATGGAATTCCCGTGCCGCCCCTGCGGCGATACCCATGTCAAGGTGTTCCGCCCAAACCAAATCGCCTTAAAGAGATACTGGTCCAGCGGATGTCGTTTCTTATCTATAGGCTAGCAAAGAACCACGGCGAGAAGTGTCTAGCCAACGCGCCTTTGCGCAAACAATCACTTTCTCAGATTTGGTGATTGCCCAATAGGACCGCATGGGCTCCAACCCAATCGCGATCAGTCGGATTCTCGCCACAAGCAGCGTATTCCTTCTAAAAGCCCTTCGCCCGGTATGCCTCCAGGCACTTCTTCGCCGTTTCCAACTCCGGATAGCGGCTTCCTTCTTGTTCGATCAGGTAGTACTCCGCGCCGCCTACGCTCGATGCCGCCGCAAAAATCCCTTTCCAATCTGCTTTGCCTTCGCCAAACAGCACCGAATACCCTTTGCCTGCGTCCGGCGACCAATCCTTGCAATGCACGGAGTGGATCCTTCCTGGATTCGCGCGTATCCAAGCCACGGGATCTGATCCCACTTCCACGCAAGTGCCTACATCGAGCTGCAGCATCACCGACGGCTTGGTATTTTTCGCGATAATCTCCATCGGCCGCACGCCATCCACCGGGGTGAACTCAAGCTGGTGATTGTGATAACCCGTCTTCAATCCTGCCGGTTGCAGTGTTTCCGCGGCGGAATTCAGTGCATCCGCGACCTCTTTCCAGCCATCCAGCCCCGGCTTAGGCTGTGAACTCGCCATCACCACATATTTGCTTCCCAGAATCAGGTTCAAGTCGATCGCCTTATGAATATTCTCTTTTTTGAAATAATCCGCGCTGTTGTGAGTCGAAAAACAACGTATTCCCAAATCGTCCAGCAACTTCTTCATCTCTTTCGCTTGCGCCTCGCTCCATTCAAAATACGGCGCGTAGAACTCCAGTCCCTGGTAGCCCATTCCCGCAATCGCCCGCACCGTTCCCTGCGGATCTTTCTGCAGTTCTTCCCGCACCGAGTACATCTCGATGCCCATGGGAATCGCTTTTGCCGCGCTCGCCCGCCAAGCCCACGGCATCACCGCCGTAAACGCCAGAAAGCATCGTCTTGAAAACATTGTTGTGTTCATGTCCCCGTCCTATCCGGTGCCACGTCCAATTCCATCGAATCTTACTGCGCCAAAACGTTTTTCCGCAAATCATTGCTAGATCGCTCGCGAAACATACCGTCGTTGACTCCATACTTAGGCGTGGCGTAACGTCCAAGACGACGAGAGCCGCTGCAAACGAGTTCGCCGGCAACGATCTCAACTCTAGAAGGAGAATCTTGATGAGATGTTCTATTGTCCGCGGCATTTGTCTGTCGGGAGTCTTTCTCTTCGTTTCAATGTGCAGTCTGCGGGCACAAGAGCAAGAGGATTGCATCCCTGCTCCGCCCGCAACAAAACTGGAACTTTTTTCGAACCAAACTGGAAGTGTCCTCATTCGTGGTTTTTCCAGAATTGGTTCAATCCGGGGAAGAGGCTTGGTCACGGTTGCCGCAATCGAGATCAGAGATGCCAACAACGCGAAATTGAGGGTCACTGGCCTGAGTTTCACCGTGAAGGAAGCGGAGCCCTCTGCGAAAGAAAAGATTTCGTTTGTGGACTACGACGAGATTGATTCTCTCCTGAAAGCCATTGAGTACATCTCTGGGGCGGACCATAACATCACCCGTCTGGCAAACTTTGTTGCGAATTACAAAACCAAGGGTGATTTCTCCGTAGCCACTTATGGCACCGCAACCGGAATCCATCTTGCCGTTTCCAGCGGCACATGCAGCAAGATTACCGCGCATTTCGAAACTACGGAATTGACACAACTTAAATCACTTATCGAGAATGGAAAAATTGCGCTCGACTCTGCTCAGCAGGATTCGCGCTAATAACGGAAAAGCACTTCCGGAACCTCCGATGCCTTCCCGTAAGGAATTGAACCTGGGTATCCGAAGAGAGCTTCTCGAGCGTCCGATGTAATTATGGCGGTGCGTCACGCTCGCAGGTATATTCAAAGGGTCGGCGAGCCATCCGAATTCTCGCCCTGGAGGACGAATCTCCAATGAGGAAGTGTTTGCTTTTTGCCTGTGTGCTTTTGATTCTGGCAGCGGGCCGTGGGAACGCGCAAACCGCGAACCCCAGTTTTGACGCCGCTGCTGATTTCTCTAAATTCAAAACGTTCAAGTGGGTCAGCGTCGAGAGCGCGCAACACCTTGATGATCTCACCACCGACCAGCTTATGGGCACAATCGAAGTGGAACTTGCCAAGAAGGGCCTGACAAAGGCGCAATCGGATAAGGTGGATCTCTATATCGGTTTTCAGATCGCCGGCGGTAAGGGCCAGGGCTTGAGCTTCTTCAAATTTGGTGCTTCAGGTGGGTCGGCAGCGGGAGCAACCGCAGGCTCGGCTGGGACGGCGAAAACCTTCGTCCATTCCGGGGAGTTGGTTCTGGACATGTATGATGCCGCAAAACAACAGTTGGTATGGCGCGGCTTCGTGGCCCATGCAATTGACGCCGACGCCAAACCAGACAAGAAACAGAAGCACATGGATAACGCAGTTGAGAAACTACTGAAAGACTATCCACCACGATTGAAGCCGTAGCGAATGCCAATTCCGATGCGCTCGCATGATGGCGCGCCCGTCTAATTCCTCAGCACGCTGGTAGTCTCGCTCCTGCCAGCGGCCGGTTCACGGGTGGCAATGAGCATTTCGACTGATTGGGCAATCTTGCGCGATACAGAGTAGGAGTGACAAAGATGAAAATGATCTTCGCAGTTTTAGCTGCTCTTGCAGCCACACTCGTAGCCGCCCCGCTTCAGGCCCAGACCGAACCGCATCCAATTCCCCACATTGTGAAGAAAGACGGCCGCTTCGCTCTCTTCGTGGACGATGCGCCATATCTGATGCTCGGTGCGCAGGTGCATAACTCCAGCTCGTGGCCGTCCGCTCTTCCAAAAGTATGGCCCGCGATGGAATATCTGCATGTCAACACGGTTGAAATGCCGGTTTACTGGGAGCAGTTCGAACCGCAGCCCGGACACTACGACTACACCTTAGTCGATTCGCTCCTGACCGAGGCTCGCCAGCACCAAGTCCATCTCGTTCTGCTTTGGTTCGCCACTTGGAAAAATGGCAGCCAGCACTACATGCCCGAATGGATGAAGCTGGACCCCGTCCGATATCCGCACATGCTTGGCAGGGACGGCCAGGCTGTGGATTCACCTTCTCCCCATTCCGCCGCATCTCTCGAAGCCGACAAGAATGCCTTCACCGCTTTTATGCGACACCTTAAGGAAACCGACTCGCAGCGTACCGTTCTTATGGTTCAGGTCGAAAATGAAGCCGGCGCCTGGGGTAGCGTCCGTGATTTCTCGCCGGTCGCGCAGAAACTTTTCGACTCGCCCGTACCTCCTGAACTCCTCAGCGCCATGCACGTCAAGGCCGCTTCGGCTTCACCAAAATGGCAGCAAGCTTTCGGTCCCGATGCGGATGAATACTTCAACGCATGGTCCGTCGCAAAATATATCGGTCAAGTTGCCGCCGCAGGGAAGGCTGTATATCCCTTGCCCCTGTACGCCAACGCGGCTTTGCGCGACCCATTCCATCCCGGCTCAGCCGGTCAGCCTGGCGCTCCCGGCAATTACGAGAGTGGTGGGCCTACGGACAATGTGCTCGTCATCTGGAAAACCGCCGCATCCGCGCTGGATATTCTCGCGCCAGACATTTACCAGAATGATCCCGCTACGTATTTACAGGTCTTGGAACTGTATCACCGCGACGACAATCCGCTGTTTGTGCCAGAAACCGGCGGCCCGGACAATGCCCGCTTCTTCTTCTCGGCCCTTGGTCTTCAGACCATTGGCTTCTCGCCCTTCGGATTGGATTACACCCGCAGAGCGGCAGATCGCTCCACAAATCACGCGGATGATTCCAAACCGCAAGATGATTTCCTGACTCCTTGGGCAATGAATTACCGATTGATTGGTCCAATGCAACGAGAGATCGCCCGGCTCAATTTTGAAGGCAAGCTCCAGGCCGTTGCCGAAGAGCAGGGCAAGGCTACCCAGACTCTGTCGTTCGGCACCTGGGACGCAGTAATTTCTTTTGGAGCGGCCCGCAACAATCGCGGCGCGGGGAATCCGAAGCCGGCGGGGCGCGCCCTGGTCGCTCAGTTGAAAGACAACCAGTTTCTCGTGACCGGATACTTTTGCCGCGTCGATTTCCGCCCAGCCGGCACCGAGCAGCAACGAAAGTCCCAGCGCATCGTCGTGGGATCCGAGCAGAATCCCTCGGCGCTGATTGACGGCAAATGGCAGCACCGGCAATTCCTTCGTGTCGAAGAAGGCGCCTACGATGATGGCGTCTTCAAGCCCTCCCGCCTCTGGAATGGAGACGAGACCGACTGGGGTCTCGACTTCGGCGGAGAGCCCGTAGTGCTGCGCGTTTCGGTCGCCACCTACTGACATCCGTAAATCGTGACAGAAAGCAAGACCAGTATTGAAATCTTAAGCTCGCACGCCGCCCTGCCTACAATTGGCTCCGCGGCCCTTCCGCCCCCTACTCATTTCGGTTTGCCTTTGCTCGAAAGCGCGAACTGATTCCCATCCGGATCCTTGAACACGGCAATCGATCCCCATGGCTCATTCTTCGGTTCTTGAGCAAACTTCACGCCTTTGGATTTAAGCACTTTGGCTGTAGCGAACACGTCGTCGCACCAGAACGATATGGATTGGAATTCGCCAATGCGCTTCTCGTGGCCCTCTGGCGTGAAAAGCGCCAAGCCGGTCTCCGCCCCTGGGATCAAAAGTTCAATCCAGCGTTGCGTTTCCGTAAAAGGCTGGTCGGTGACCACCTTCAACCCCATCGCCTCGGTGTAGAACTTCAGTGAAACGTCTTGATTACGGACCGGAATGCTGATGAACTTTATTCCTCGAATCATGTCAACTCCTCCCTTGAGTTGCGGAGCATAGCGAGGTGCATCCGGCGATGCAATCTGCCAGTCTTTGCTATATTATCTGTTGATATAGCAATGCCAAACCTGGATGACTACATCTTCGACGTGCTGATGCGCGATCTGGTCGGGCATGATCGCAAACCCGCCAGCTTCCTCATCTATTTGTGGCTCGCCGCTGAGCAATCGCGCAGGAAGGCACCCATTCAAATCAGCTATCAGGAATTGGCAGAGTCGGTGGGACTCTCAAAGAGTTCGGCGCAGGCCGCCGTGAGCTGGCTGCTTCGAAGGAAATTGCTCGTCGCCAACAAGGAAAATGCCACCGCAACGCCACGCTATTCAGTGCGGAGCCCCTGGAAAGATTCTCCCCATCACCTGAAACAAGGCAGCCGCCAATAACTTTGCCCGCGGGTTACGACTCCCGAAGTTCTTGCCTGTGCGGTCTGTACTTTCTGTTACCGATCTCGCCGGGTCGCAACTCCCTAATTCACACTCTTCAGAAGTTCCTTATCCTGAGGCGAAAAGTGACTGTAACGGCCTGTTTCGATTTCACGCTGCCGGGCAAATGGTGGCATTTCGTGCAAAGCTCTCATCGCGCTCTGCACTCCTGGGCCAGGCTGCGGATCTTGTTGCGGGTTGGGTTGCGGAACTGCATTGTTACTCGGCGTGTCAGTTATCCGGTCAACGGAAAGTACCCGGCGGCCCTGCGCATAGTCTCTGGCACCACTCGCCGCGTCGTTCGTATAATTCCCCGGCGCGGGAGCTCTCCCTGAGTTCGCCGGATCGTTCGCGCTCGGTCCTGGTCCAGGGTCCGGCGGTGGAGGATCATCGTCGCCATAGTAAGGGCATGCGTAGCCCGGAGCACAGGAATACGGGTAAGAGTAAGGGGAGGAATAATCCCACCAGGGGCTGTAGTATCCGTACGGATATCCCCATCCATAAGGCCAACCAAAGCCAAATCCCCATCCGTACCCTGGATAGCCCCCGTATCCTCCGCGCCAGCCGCGATTGCCCCAATAGCCGCCGCGGCCCCCGTAACCTAACCCGCCACGGTAACCGCCGTAGTTGCGCCCTCCACCATTGAATGATCGGCCTCCGCCACCGTAGACCCTTCCACCTCCGCTACGGAAACTTCCGCCACCACCGTGAAATCCTCCTCCACCTCCGTGGAAGCCCCCGCCTCCACCACCATGAAATCCACCGCCCCCGCCGCCGTGACCACCGCCACCACGTTGGGCAAAAACCGTTCCTGGCAGGCAGCCAAACGCAATCATCAGCAGGGTCATCCAAAGCACTCGAAGCAAGGTGGCTTTCTTCATTTTATTTACCTCTATTCCATGTCCCGTGAAGCCCTTGAAGAACTGTGTTTTCTCCCAGGCCTCCCAATCTCCATCTTATACCTGTGATGTGCTGCAGGCATCCCTAGTTGCTAGCCAGACGGATGCCCAGCAGGGTGAGAGGTTTCAATTGGTTACAGCGCCGAGGAATCTAATCCGGCAAGTGGGAAGTTCACTAAGTTCGGCTCATCTTGCCAAATTCAAGAGCCCTCTGAAGCAAACTTATCAGGGCGAACTGTCTCGAACTAAAAGTGAATGGAATGCACAATCACCAGCCCAGTCTACCGGCAAAGAATTACAGGTGAAGTTTTCTGGTGGTTTGCTTTAAGCGATTGAAAAAATGGTAGGCCCGGGAGGACTCGAACCTCTGACCTCTTCCGTGTCAAGGAAGCGCTCTAACCAACTGAGCTACGGGCCTACAGCCCCTCCAGAATATCACGCCTTGCCGCGCCTGAGAATTTCGTCAATCACCTGCAGCTCCTCTTCTGTTGCCGGCCGCCAGGCGATTCCCAAACGCACCAACCCTGTCTGCAATTCCCCGAACGGGCGCCCCGCAAAATGCGCGCGCAAGCGTTGCCACTCGTCGCGCACCTGCTGCACCTCGTCCCCATCGGCCTCAAGCAAAAACGCCTCCATGGCCTCCGCCGCCGTCCCTGAAATCTCTTGAAAATCTTCGTGCAGGTATCCCGGTAAGGACTCCCGCAACACCGGATAATTCGCCGGCACAAACGCGCCGCCTTTTCTTTGATCCTTCATTCGCGCGCCTCCGGATACGCGGTCAGCACATCATAATCATCCGGCCCATCCGCTCCAGACGAGCATTGAGTATACGCAACTCTCCCGCCAGGCCGCACGTCGTTCCACCTCTGCCCAAGTTCAGATTGATGGGTGACACAACGCCACGCTTTCTTGTGACCGCGCCGAACCGGGTGCTATTCTCGTTTTCATGGCGGAATCGCAAAATCCTGCGCCTGAAGCTCGTCCTCCCTCGCCACTCGATTCTTCCCGGCGGCAATTCGAAGCCCTTCTGGAAGTCAGCGAAGCGATTGCCCAGCAGCACGACCTCAAGGCGCTTTTCCACGAACTCGCCGAGCGTCTCCATTCCGTTTTGCAGTTTGATTTCCTTGGCCTGGTCCTGCACGATCCCGCGAAAAACACCATGCGCCTCCACATCCTCGAAACCCGCGAGCATGCCGAGTCGCCGGAATCTAACGAGCTTGCGATGGACGACTCTCCCGCCGGTTGGGTCTGGGAAAACCAACAGCCTTTCGTCTCTCTCGATACCTCCAAGGACGCCCGATACCCTTTCTTCATGCAGCGCGTGCAGGACAACGGCGTCTATTCCATTGCCATCGTTCCTCTCACCACCGCACAGCATCGCCTGGGCGCCATGGGTTTCGGCCGGTACGTCCCGCAAGCCATTACCGACGTGGAAATTGCCTTCATGAAGCGCGTGGCCGCTCAGGTCGCCGTGGCCGTGGACAACGCCATCAACTTCCAGGCGGCGCAAGCCTATCAGCAGCAACTAGCCCGCGAGCGCGACCGTCTCCAGGCCCTTCTTTCCATCAACAATCTCCTCGTCAGCACTCGCGATGTTGCCACTCTCTTCAACGGCATCGTCTCTTCTCTCAAGCCCGTGCTCCAGCACGATTACACCAGCCTTGCTCTTCTCGATTCCGCCACCGGCCTCCTGAAAATTCACGCTCTCGATTTGCCCGTGCAATCTTCGCTCCACAAAGCCGAGTTCACCATTGGCATTGAAGATTCTCCCGCGGGCCAGGCCATCTCCAGCGGACACGTTCTCATTGCACGCGGCCCGGAAATCGATCGTTTTCATCCGCAAGTCATCCATTTCTTGCGTGAACAGGGTGTCCAGGTAATTTGTTGCGTGCCGCTAACCACTCACAGCCGCACCTTTGGCACCATCAATCTGGCCAGCCGCAATCCGCAAGCCTTCTCCACTCCCGACGTGGAATTACTTCAGCAAGTTGCCGCGCAGGTAGCCATCGCGCTTGAAAACGCACTGGCGTTCAAGGAAATTGACGCCCTCAAGGACAAGCTTGCCGTCGAAAAGCTCTATCTCGAGGAAGAGATTCGCACCGAACTTAATTTCGAGGAAATCATCGGCGATAGCGCCGCCTTGCGCCGTACCCTTTCTCAGGTGGAACTCGCCGCGCCGGCGGGCACAACTGTCCTCATCCTCGGCGAAACGGGAACCGGCAAGGAACTCATCGCACGCGCCATCCACAACCTCAGTCCGCGGCGCGAACGCACCTTCGTCAAGGTCAATTGCGCTTCTATTCCCGCTGGCCTTCTTGAAGCCGAACTCTTCGGTCATGAACGCGGCGCATTCACGGGCGCCCTTACGCAAAAAATCGGCCGCTTTGAATTCGCCGATCGCGGCACCCTCTTTCTGGACGAAGTCGCCGATCTCCCCCTCGAACTGCAGCCCAAATTGTTGCGCGTTTTGCAGGAGCAGGAGTTCGAGCGCCTGGGCAGCAACCGCACTCAGCGCGTGGATGTGCGCGTTGTCGCCGCCACCAACGCCGACCTCGCGCAACTTGTCGCTGAACGCAAATTCCGCAACGACCTTTACTACCGCCTCAACGTCTTCCCCATCAATATCCCCTCGTTGCGTGAGCGGCCAGAGGATGTGCCCCTCCTCGTGCGCTATTTCGTCCAGAAATTCAGTCGCCGCCAGAACAAAACCGTCGAGTACATTCCCTCCGATGTGATGGAAGCCCTCGTAAACTATCCCTGGCCGGGCAACATCCGCGAACTCGAAAACCTCGTTGAGCGCGCGGTTCTCCTCTCACCCGGCAAAGAGTTGCGTGTCCCGCTCGCCGAGTTGCGCGATCCTTCTCACCCCGCTTTCCCCACCTCAACGCCAACCGAGTCTCCGCGCTATGCCTCGCCCGTTTCCAACACGCCGCCGTCGTCAGCATCCATAGCCACCTTGGAGGAAGCTGAGCGCCAGCATATCCTCCGCGCTCTTCGGCAGACCCAGTGGCGCATCGCTGGTCCTCAGGGTGCCGCCAATCTCCTCGGCATGAAGCGCACCACACTCCAAGCGCGCATGCAAAAACTGGGCATACGCCGCCCCATCTGAAGCACCTACAACCCTGGCCTGCCAGGCGCACATCAAATTCGTTGAATCCCGTCTGAAACGCGCCGGGAACTTTCCGGCCTTCTCACAGGAATACCAATTGGCCAAACAGCTGTATTCTATAGGGGTGCCGTACGCGAGCGTCGCCTCACGTATCGCGCTGTCGATTCCGAAAAAGTAGATCACGAATCGTCGAAGTGGCGGAAGAGCGGCACGGGTCAATTCAGACTTCAGGGGAGACTCCATGCATCGTGGTTACCGTTGTGTCTTCATTCTTGCTTTGCTGTTCGCCTGCATTCAAACGACGGCCTGCCATCACAGCACCAGCACTCGCCTCAAGGTCACCACTACTTCTCTCCCCAACGGCGTCATCGGAGAACCCTACGTTGCGGAACTGACGGCAACGGGCGGAACCCCTGGCTACACCTGGTCGCAAACCTCCGGCGGCGACATGCCAGACGGCGTTTCCCTCGGTAGTTCCGGCGTTTTCAACGGAACGCCGACGAAGGCCGGCACCTTTGGCCCATATGTTTTCGAGGTGACGGATTCCGCCAGCGCCACCGCTTCATCAACAAGTATGAGCATCACGGTTAACAGCGGCTCGGCAGTGGTGGCCGCGGCTTGCTCACCAACTGGCAACGAAGCCGCATTAACGTCTGCTGCTCCCTATGCGTTCCTGCTCAAGGGTACTGACGGCAGCGGTAGCCCCGTCAATATCGCCGGCAGTTTCACGCCCAACGGCAGCGGTGGCATCTCCAACGCTTCCGTGGATTACAACGGATTCTCCCGCGGTCCCGAACACTTGCAAGTGAATCTGGCGGCAAGTTCTTATTCGTTCGCTTCTTCCACCCTGGGCTGTTTATCACTGGCCTTTTCCGGTGTCGTTGCGGACGCCACTAGCGCAAAGCATGTGGGAACATCACCCAACTCTGCGCATCCCGCTGTGGTTCGTACGAAGAACAGCACGACTTCCACTATTTCTACCACGGCGATTTCCGGCGTGCGGTTCGTCTTCAGTCTCGGCGGATTTGATGGCGCCATTTATCACGCGGGAAGCATCATTGCCTCCGGAGACACAGGCGGTGCTCCGAACGCCTCCGGCATCATCCATGTGCAGGTCCCCGGCGCCTTTTCGCTCGCTTCCCTGCAACCTGACTATGCCTTTGGCTTGGATGGATGGACGGCTGATTCCACTGGTTATTTCCGCACTGCTATCGCTGGCTCCTTTACGAATTCTTCTGGAACGCTTTCCTCGGGGCATGCGGACCTGAATGCGGGTGGTCTGCCGTCTGGCGAGCTGAGCGGAGGCAAGGGAACGCTGAATTCCACGATCGACGCAACCACAGGTCGCGGGACGGGTAGTTTTACGATTCCGACCACCAGTGGAAACCTCACGTTCGATTATGCGTTCTACATCTTGAGCAAATCGGATTTCATTTTGCTCTCCACCGATTCACCTATCACGATAGGCTCTGCCCCGCTGCTTTCCGGTCGCGTCCTGGCTTCCAACGCGGCATCTGTCGCAGGCGCTCTAAACGGCGATTACCTGTTGGCCTCGCAAGGCCTGGAACGAAACGGGAACACCGTCGCAAATCTTGCGCAAATCGGCACTTTGAACGCCACTCGCGCCGGTGCCATCCCCTCCGCAATCATCTACGCCAATGATGCGGGAACCTACTCCCGCACTCCTTATTCACATGCCAGCTACACGCTGGATGCCGCTTCGGGGCGAGTCTCTATTGCCGGGCTCACCGCAATACCCCCGGTTCTCTATCTCACCGCGCCAGGCTCTTCCGACAATCAAATTGCCGGCTTCCTGGTTGGCTCAGATACTCATGCGAGTTCTGGGCTTCTCGTTCGCGAATCCACCAGCACTCCTTCCTATACTCTCAACATTTTTTCCGCTAATTATGCTGCGAGTACGCAAGAAGATGTGGACGGCTTGAATGGAGCGTCCCTTGGCGCCTACTCCTCCTTGCGCACTGGTCAATATTTCGGCGCTCAGAAATCCACCGGCTCTGTCCCCAATCTGCCGGCCACTGGTTCCATCACTATCAATTCGGATGGATCAGGCAGTCTGAACAACGGCACTTTTCCGTTTGTGACCAACGGAACACTCATCTTTGCTATCCCAGACACGGGCGATCCCTTGCTCTACGTCTTCACCGCAGGCAAGCTTCCCAATTAACCGCCGCCATTTTTCGCTGCCTCGTTCACGATGCATAGTTACCTTCCGGCTGGCTATGTGTATTGCGCTTTGCTTTTTCCCACGCACTCTGGTCCCATTATTATTAGGGCCCCGCATATGAACCTGACGCCATCAAATCCCGGCCATTCTCTAAGGCTATTTTCCCTTTGCCTCGTCGCCATGGTTTTCTTTGGCCTTTTGCTCCCTCTCTTAGCTTCTCCCCAACGGGGCGTGATCCGTTTTGTGCGCGATCCCGATCCCGCTCCCGATTTCCATCTAAAGGATTTGGCGGGCAAGGATCTTTCGCTGGCATCCGCAAAAGGAAAAGTCATTCTCCTTAATTTCTGGGCCACCTGGTGCGGCCCGTGCCGAGCGGAAATCCCCAGCCTCATTGAGATTCAGAATCGTTACAAGGATCACTTGCAGATCATCGGCCTCGTGGTGGACGACGATGACGAAGACGCCGTGAAACAGGTTGCCGATTCCACGGGAATCAACTATCCCGTCGCCCTGGCCACCAACGAGATTCGTTATGTCTATGGCGGCATCCCCGCTCTTCCCACCATGTTTGTCATCAATTCGGAAGGAAAGGTCGTCCAGAAACATGTGGGGCTCTACAATCCCGGTCTCTATGAAACCGAAGTCCGCGCCTTACTCGATCTCCCCATCACCGTACAGGTCGAGACTTTTCAGGATACTGGCGAGATCTTTCTCAGCCACGCCGACCGCGCCACGATGCTTCCCGGGGTCAACACCACTAAATTGAGCCCCGAGCAGCGCATTGTCGCCCTGCACAAATTCAATGCCGAAGCGTGCGGCTGCGGCTGCCAACTCACTCTCGCCCAGTGCCGCATCAACGATCCCGCGTGTGGGCTCAGCAAGGATCGTGCCGCCGCAATCGTCGAAGAGATCTTCGCTGCGGGCCAAAAGACCAAAGCTGAAACGCCTGCCCCCACTCCCGTGGCTACTCCTGCGCCTCCCGATTCACCAAAGCCTTAGTCTGTGCACGAAAGGGCCGTCCTCTTCCCTGGCCAGGACTCGCTGCATTCCATTTCCCCTTGCCCTTCTTCGCTAAACCGGACTACACTCCCGCCGCAACAAGCTCGTAGCACAACGTCCCCTGGAGGTTTCGCATGAATCGCCGTGTCCTTCTTCTGCTCAGTGTTCTTGCCGTTTCCGCTTTCTTCACCGTTCATGGAGCCCTCTCCAAACCCTCCCCGCACTCCACTCGTCGCGCTATCAATCTTCCTGACAAGCCCATCCAGGCCCCTTTCAGCAATGCCATCCTCGCGGGCGACACCCTCTACCTCGCGGGAAGCATCGGACTTGATCCTAAAACGGGCAAAGCTCCCGACAAGATCGAGGACGAGATCAAACTCTTGCTTGATGGCTACAAGACCACGCTGGCCGCCGCGGGGATGACCATGGACGACCTCGTCTACGTGCAGGTCTTCTGCTCCGACCTCGCCTACTACGACAAGTTCAACACTGCCTATAAGTCCTACTTCACAAAGGATTTCCCCGCTCGCGCGTTCATCGGCGCGGGCTCCCTTCTTCGCGGTGGACACTTTGAAATGCAAGCCATCGCCGTTCGCCGCTAGTCTCTGACAAAGAACTTCTTGACAAAATGAGGGAGCCGACTTAACATTGTTAAGTTAATCTTTGGAGTTAATCCGTGGGACTTCTCGAACGTAAAGCTCGCCAAAAACGTTTCCTCCGCCAGGAAATCCTCGATGCCGCCAGCGACCTCTTCATCAAGGAAGGATACGAGCAGGTCTCCATGCGCCGTATCGCCGAAAAAATCGAATATTCCCCCACGACCATTTATCTGTATTTCAAAGACAAAGCCGAATTGCTCGATCAGATCTGCCAGGAAACTTTTTCGCGCTTGGTCCAACATCTGAATCATATCCTGGAGCAACCCGGAGATCCCCTGGAACGCCTGAAGCGAGGCTTGGTGGCTTACATCGAGTTCGGCCTTGAAAATCCCCAGCATTATCGCGTCGTTTTCATGACCCTCCATTCGGAAAGTTCCGTCAAAATCAAACACGTTCACCCCGACTCTCCCGGCATGCAAGCCTTCGATTCTCTCCGTCGCTGTGTCTTCGATTGCATCTCCGCGGGTAAATTGCGAACCACTGACGCGGAACTCATCAGCCAGTCCTTGTGGTGCGGAATCCATGGCGTCACTGCGCTCTTGATCACTGCGAAGATGTTCCCCTGGGTCAAGAAAGATCAACTCATTCGTTTCACGGTGGATACGCTGGTCGCAGGGGTGGCGGCATGACAGGTTCAGCGGACAAATATTTTTTTATGCAAACTTAACATCGTTTATGCAAATAGCGTTGTTACTTTTTGCCCTCTTCCCTCGTATCCCCTCCTGTGAGGTGAATTTGAGCTCCGAATAGACGACCATATTTGGGCATAATTGATGTGACTAAGTATGGGCATATGACGCAATAATGGCAAACAATGTTACAATCTCTGCTCCCGATTCGCGACAACGTTATGAAAAACAAGCCTATTAGACAAACCAAGATTTCACACTCTTTGGCCTGTTCCTTGCTCCTTTCTCCTCCAGAAGAGATACCCGACATGCTACGAATTACGACGGAAACCAAACGAGGACGCCTCACCCTGAGTGTCGAGGGCCGCCTTGCCGGACCCTGGGTCGGCGCCCTCGAGCAGTGCTGGCGAGAGCTCCAGGCCGCTTCACCCGGTCAGAAGTTCAGCATCAATTTGTGCGGTGTGAGCTTCATTGACAACGCCGGAAAGGTCCTTCTGCGGGAGATGCACCGCCTTGGCGGCGAACTCATCGCCGAAGGCTGCCTCAACCAGGCCATCGTCAATGAAATCGTCGAATCCGACGAGAAGCGCGATGGCAACGGCGCAAAAGACCCCAACTCTCGCAAGAAGTCACCCATCATTTTCTATTCTGTCCTTTTCAGCCTCTTGCTTCTTCCCGCAGGATTACTCGCGCAAGGCGCTGCTCCACCGGCCCCAGCGAATGCTCCCAGCGACACCCTGCGCCTCACTTTGCAGCAGTCCGTCGCCTTGGCTCTCAAGCAGAATCCCACGCAGCAGATCGCCGTCCTCACCGCCGCGGAAAGCCTCCAGGACAAAAACCTCGCTCGCGTGGACCTGCTGCCTCAGGCAAATATGAGAGTGGCGGACTCTGCCAATCGCCTCAATCTTCAGTCGGAATTTGGCGGGAAGCCTCTTGTCCCGGGCTTCAGCTTCCCAGGGCACATTGGGCCATATCAGATCTTCTCCGCTGGCCCAAGTTTCGGCACTTCCCTGCTGGATCTTTCTCTTTGGAAAAAATATCAGGCCGCGCGCAGCAACGTTGACGCCAGCCAGGCCAGCAGCCTCTCCACTCGCGAGCAAGTCATCTTGCTCGTCGTTTCGCAGTACATCGGCACATTGCGCGCCGTCGCCAACGTGGAAGCTTCCAAATCCCGCGTCGATCTTGCGCAGGCACTTTACGATCAAGCCGCCGACTTGCAAAAAGAAGGCGTGGGCACAGGCATTGACACCTTGCGCGCCAACGTCGAGTTGCAAAACGAGAAGCAACGTTTAATTGAAGCGGAAAACGATCGCGATGCTTCTCTATTCGGTCTGAGCAAACTTCTGAACCTCGATCCGCGTCAGAAAATTGCGCTCGCCGATTCGCTGAGCTTTTTTGAAACGCCACAACCCGACGTCGAAGCTAGCATCGACACTGCTCTCGCCGGACGCCAGGAATGGAAAGCGCTCCTCGCCGAGGAAAAGGTAGTTCACTACGAAAAGCAAGCGGCACAGTTCACCTGGCTGCCATCTTTGCGTTTCGACGGTGACTGGGCCTACCTGGGCACCTCCGTCAGCAATGGCATTCCGACTTACCAGTATCAGGCCAGTGTGGATTTCCCGCTCTTCACCAGCGGCAAGATTCGCGCAGAGGTCGTCAAGGCCAATCTGGAAGTGCAAAAATTGCAGCAGCAGAAAGCCGATTTGCGCAATCAGATTGCTCTCGATGTAAAGACTGCCCTCCTCAATCTCGATTCAGCCCGCAGCGAAGTTCAAGTGGCCAATCTCGGCGTCGACCTGGCAAAAGAGGAAGTCAGCCAGGCTCGCGACCGTTTCAGGGCCGGTGTCGCCAACAATATCGAAGTGATTTCTGCACAAGATTCCCTGGCACGCGCCAACGATAACCAGATCGAGGCGCTCTACCGCTTCAACCAGGCACGCGCGGACTTCGCGCGGTCGGTTGGCCAAATGGAAAAGACTTACTCGAAATGAGGATGAGGACCCGATGAGTGTTGAAATTGAAGTTGGACTGGAAAACGCGGCAAACGTAAAAGTTCCGCCCGCCGAACCGCGCAAACTGAATTTGACCCCCGAGGGCCTGATCAGCCCCAAAATGCGCCGTCTGCTCACCATTGGCGGCGTGGTGCTGCTGGCCCTTTCCCTCGGCCTCTTCTTCTACTTCCACAATCGCGAAAGCACCGACGATGCTCAGGTTGACGGTCACATCACTCCCATCGCCGCAAAAATTTCCGGCCGCATCGCAAAAGTTCTTGTGGATGACAATCAGTCCGTAAAGGCCGGCCAGATCCTAGCTCAAATTGATCCCGGAGACTATCAGGCTGCGGTCGATCAGGCGAAGGGTGCTCTGGCTCTGGCGGAAGGTGAAGCGCGTTCGGCTGGTGTGGATATTCCGCGCACCAGCGAAACCGTCGCCAGCGGGCAATCCAGTGCCGATGCGCAACTTGCTGGTGCGCAAGCCGACCTGCTCCGAGCCCAATCTTCCTATGAACAAGCGCAAACTTCGGATCTCGCCGTTGCCCAGGCCAACGTGGACCGCAGTCGCGCCAATTCCCAACTCGCCAAGTCCGACCTCGAACGCTACACGCCTTTGATGGAAAAGGGTGAAATCTCCAAACAGCAATTCGACGCCGCCAAAGCCAACGCTGATGCCAGCCTCAGCGCCCTCACCGCCGACGAACAGCGCTTCGCCCAAGCCAAGCGCAACGTCGACATCACTCGCGCCATGCTCGAAGCCGCCAAAGCCAGGGTCGAACAGGCCCAGGCCGGCGTCAGCTCCGCTCATGCCGACCAACGCCGTGTGGCCATGCGTTCCGCCGATGCCCAAGCCAAGCTCGCAAAGGTGGAGCAGTCGCGCGCCGCACTCGATGCCGCACTCCTCAATCTTAGCTACTGCAATATCGTCGCACCCGTTGATGGCGTCGCCACACACAAACAAGTGGAACCCGGTCAAATCGTCCAACCCGGCCAGGGTCTGCTTGTCGTTGTTCCCCTCCGCGACGTTTGGGTCACCGCCAACTTCAAGGAAACCCAGCTCCAAAAAATGAAACCGGGCCAGAAGGCCTACGTGCAGGTGGATACTTATGACAAAACCTTCACCGGTCACATCGATTCCATCTCCGGCGCCACCGGTGCCGTGCTCAGCATGCTCCCTCCGGAGAATGCCACGGGCAACTACGTCAAGGTCGTTCAGCGTATCCCCGTAAAGATTGTCCTGGACCCGATTTCCCCGGATGTGGCTGTGCTCCGCCCGGGCATGAACGTCGAAGCAACCGTAATCACCGACTAAACGAAGTTTTAAAACTTGCTAGCTATGCTGCAGAGACTCATATCGAAACTGCGTATGCCGGACGGCTCGGTCAACCCTTGGGTGATCGCCATTACCGTTACGCTGGCCACCTTCATGGAGGTGCTGGACACCTCCATCGCCAACGTCGCGCTCCCGCACATCTCCGGAAACCTCTCCGCTGGTGCGGATGAATCCACCTGGGTTCTCACTTCCTATCTTGTTTCCAACGCCATCGTGCTGCCGCTTTCTGGTTGGCTTTCCTCCATCCTCGGCCGCAAACGCTTCTACATGAGCTGCGTCGCTTTATTCACGGTGAGTTCATTCCTTTGCGGCTTGGCTCCCAGTCTCGGCATGCTCGTCCTATTCCGCATCATGCAAGGTGCGGGCGGCGGCGGTTTGCAACCCAGTGAGCAGGCTATCCTGGCGGACACTTTCCCGCTCAGCAAACGCGGCATGGCTTTCGCTGTTTACGGTATCGCCGTGGTTGTGGCGCCCACCATCGGCCCTTGGCTCGGCGGATGGATCACAGATAGTTATTCATGGCGTTGGATCTTCTACATCAATATTCCCGTCGGCATCATTTCTCTCATCCTCACTTACTTGCTCGTTTCCGATCCGCCGCATATGAAGCGCGTCAAGCTCTCGCAGGGCTTCCGCATCGATTACATCGGCCTCGGCCTCATCAGCTTGGGCTTGGGCAGTCTCCAGATCGTCCTCGACAAAGGTCAGCGCGACGACTGGCTCTCTTCCGGATTCATCCGCGTCTTCCTCGCCCTCATGATCACTGGCGTCGTTGCTGGTGTCTTGTGGGAACTCCGCGCCAAAGACCCGGTGGTCGATTTCCGCATGTTGAAAAACCGCAATTTCGCCATCGCCACAACAGCCATGTTCTTCCTCGGCTTTGTGCTGTATGCCAGCACCATGCTGATCCCCACCATGCTCCAGGAGCTGTTCGGCTATTCGGCCGAGCTCGCCGGTCTGGCCCTCTCTCCTGGCGGCCTTCTTATCATGTTCTGCATGCCGGTCGTCGGCTTCCTCGTCTCTCGCGTGGACCCGCGCTACCTCATCACCTTTGGCTGCACCATCTCCGCTTCCGCCTTGTTCGTCATGGCTGGCTGGAGCTTAAGTCTCGACTTCCGCCACGCCGTTCTCGGACGCATGTTGCAAGCCTTCGGCCTGGCCTTCTTGTTCATCCCTATCAACGTCGCCGCCTTCGCCTCCGTTCCCAAAGAAAAAACCAACATGGGCACCGGCATCATCAATCTTGCCCGCAACATTGGCGCCAGCGTCGGTATCGCCACTGTTACCACCATGCTCGAGCGACGCACGCAATTCCACATGGCTCACTTGATCGAGCACGTCAACCCCTACAGCCCCGCCTACCACAAAACTCTCGTCAGCCTTTCGGGCGGCTTTGTGGCCGGAGGCTCTTCCGGTCCCAGCGCGGCAAATCGCGCTCAGGGCATGGTCTACTTCCTCGTCCAGCGGCAGGCCACCATGCTTGCCTTCCTCGACAATTTCAAGATGCTTGGCGTCGTCTTTTTCGCCATCATCCCAATCTTGCTGTTCATGAAGAGGCCCAAGACACATGGGGGGATACCTGTGCACTAGGGCTGCAGTCAATTTGTAACCTTTATGTTCTCAACGACTCTTAGTAAGCTATATGGGGGGAGCAAATGGCAACGCAAGTGATGACTAATCCGCAACTTAGCGATCCAAAGCTGAGCGAACAGAAGTTGATTCGCGCCGGCCAGCGTGGCGACGCCCAGGCGATTGAAACCTTATTTCGCCGCTACCAGCGCCAACTGTTCCAAACGGCTCTACGCGTCCTGGGGAACGCCGAGGACGCCGAAGACGCTTTGCAGGACGGTCTGCTTTCCGCTTACCGCAACCTCAAACGTTTCGAGGGCCGCTCTCAATTCTCTACTTGGCTCACGCGCATCGTGATCAACGCCGCCCTGATGAAGCGACGCAGCGCCAAAGCACGCCCTGCGGTTTCCCTTGACGATACCCAGCACGAAGACGAACTGCCCATCGCCGAGCGCTTCGCTGATGATGGGCCCAACCCCGAGCAGGTCTATGCAGGCACGGAAATCCGCGAAATGATCAACGAGAATCTCGACGACCTCTCGCCTCTTCTTCGCACTGCCTTCCTCTTGCGCGAAGTCGAGGGTTACTCCACCGGCGAAGCGGCCAGGAAGCTTGGAGTCACAGAAAACACCCTGAAAGCTCGCCTATGGCGCGCTCGTCATCAACTCGCTGACCGCCTTGGCCGGCGTCTCCGCCACATGAAGGACGGTATGAGCGGCGGCAACGGCATGGCCGACGAAGCCTGCAGTTACTGCTGATTTTTCTGGCAACAATAACCAACCGCAATTGATGCTGAATTCACTCGGGACGGGGCCACGCTTGCCCCGTCCTGTACATTCCTGTGACCACCGTCACGGCCCCTTGTCATCCCAAACGCTATCCTCGCGTCGAGGTGTGCCCTCATGAAACCCACCACGACATTCTCTCTCTTCCTTGCCGCAATTCTCGGACTCTTCGTGATCGCCGCTCTCTTCTACGTTCCCGCTAAGGCACAATCTGCCGCTTCATCCTCCGCCATCATGCCCATCGGGAAAACCGTTCAGATCAAAACGCCTTTGGGATTGCCCCCTGTTCCCATTCCCGCGGACAATCCCCCCACCGAAGAAACCATCGCCCTCGGACGTCGTTTGTATTACGACCCGCAACTCTCGCTCGACGGCTCCATTTCCTGCGCTGCTTGTCACGCCCCGCAATTCTCTTTTTCGGATAAGCGCCCTTTCTCCGCCGGGGTTGGCGGCAAACTCGGAACTCGCCACTCTCCCACCGTTATTAACTCTGCCTACTTCTCCCTGCAGTTCTGGGATGGCCGCGCTTCCAGTCTTGAAGAACAGGCCACAGGGCCCATGACCAATCCCGTGGAGATGGCTCATACCCTTGATGGCGTCGTCCAGCGTCTGCAATCCGATGCAAAATATCCCGATCTTTTCAAGAATGCCTGGGGCACCGATCAGATCACCATCGACCTCGTCGCGAAGTCCATTGCGTCATTCGAGCGCACTGTCATCGCTGGCGATTCGCCCTTCGACCGTTTCTACTATGGCCATGATTCCAAGGCTATTCCGCTAGAAGCTCAGCGCGGCCTGAGAATTTTCATGAGTCCCAAGAAGGGCAACTGCGCCGTCTGCCATACGCTTGGAAAAGACTATTCGCTTTTCACCGACGATAAATTCCACAACCTGGGTGTCGGCGCCGACACGCGCGGTAATCTGAATGATGTTGGCCGTTTCTCAGTGACAAAAAACGATGCCGATATGGGCGCCTTCAAAACGCCCACGCTTCGTAATCTCGCGGGACGCGGCCCTTATATGCACGACGGCACATTTCCCACCGTCAAGGACGCCCTCGCCCATTACATCGGCGGCGGCAACTGGAATGCCCATCTCGACAAGGAAATCCACTCCCTCGATGTCCTCACCTTCGACGAACGAGACGATCTCCTCCAGTTCCTTGACTCCCTCAACGGCAAGCTCCCCGAAAACATCGGCCCACCTGCCGATCTGGCGCTTCCCCCCACTCCCACCACCGCCGCAAAGTAATTTTGGCCTGCGGCGGCTTGCCGCCGCTTTTACAACCACAGCCCCAAACAAATCGCAAGGATTCGTCGTGCATCCCGCCGCCAATCCGGCGCGTCTTCTCGGCAATATTTCTTCCACCCGAGTCAGTAGTACACTATCTCCTGCCTAATTCACGCCAAGGAGCTTCCTCCATGTCCGACGGAATTCGTCGCTTCGCCGCCATCTTCATCCTCTTGATTGGCGCGGCCCTGTTGTGGGTGGCGGGTTTGCATTCTCATGGCGCCGAAGCCGCCAAGAACGAACTTGATTCCACGGTCGCCTACGCGCGCGAGCACGCCGCCTCCAACGATCCCCGCCTCAAGGGCAGCTCCACTTTCGAGCGCGGCGGCTGGGTTTACGTTCATCTCGAAGGTGACCCTTCCACCATCGGCTTCCAGCACGGCTTTCTGCTCGCCAATGAAATAGAAGATGCGTTTCCCGCTGTCCAGGCCGCCATCTTGCGCTCCACTCAACGCGACTGGCCCTTTTTTCGCCAGGTTGCCCGCGAGATGCTCTGGCCCAAAATCGATCCCGAATATCAAGAAGAGCTACAGGGCATCGCCGAAGGTCTGCACGCCCGCACCGGCTCCCAGCTTGATGTGTACGATATCGTCGCTCTCAATTCCTTCGAGGAAGTTCCTGACTATTACGTTCCCTGGCTCAACAAGAGAGAAAAAGTCGCCAATGCGCCCAACTTGAAAAGCCCCGGCAACTGCAGCGCTTTCGTCGCCACCGGCAGTTGGACCAAGGATCATCAGATCGTCATCGCCCACAACAATTGGACCAGCTACATGAATGGCGAACGTTGGCGCATCATCTTTGATATTCAGCCCACCAATGGCTATCGCATGTTGATGGACGGCTTCCCCGGTGTCATCGCCAGCGACGACGATTTCGCCATCAATTCCGATGGCCTCATGGTCACGGAAACCACCATCACGCAATTTGAAGGTTGGGATCCCAACGGCAAGCCCGAATTCTTCCGCGCTCGCAAAGCCTTGCAGTACGGCAATTCCATCGATGCCTACACCAAAATCATGCTCGATGGAAACAATGGCGGCTACGCCAACGATTGGCTGCTCGGCGATCGCAAAACCGGCGAAATCGCGCAACTCGAACTTGGCTTGAAAGCTTACAAACTCTGGCGCACCAAAGACGGCGTCTTTGCCGGTTCGAACTGGGCTCGCGATCCCAAGGTCCTCAAGGAAGACACCCCCGAATTCAACCCCAACGATTTGGCTTCTTCTCCCAATGCCCGCCGCGTTCGTTGGGAACAGCTCCTCAACGAAAACAAAGGCAAAATCGATGTCTCGCTGGCTCAGCAGATGCTCGCCGACCACGTCGATTCGTTCGAGAAAAAGATTGAGCCAGACGACCGCACCCTCTGCGGCCACATCGATTCCAACGCGCGCGGCATTTCCGTTTGGGGCTGGGAACCTTACTATCCCGGCGGCGCCGTTCAGGGCAAAGCCACCGATTCGTCCATGACCAAGGATATGCGCCTCGTCGCGCGCCTCGGTCACCCTTGCGGTGAGGATTTCCTCGCTGCGCCTTTCCTCGCCGCTCACCCGGAGTACGCCTGGGAAGCACCCTACCTCCGCGACCTGAAAGCTGGTCCGTGGACCGAATTCCACTCCGGCGAAACCAGCGCCCCCGCAAAATAGTTCTTTCCGATTTGCCGCGCGCCGGCTTGTTTACCCTGAGCTACGGAGGGCCGCCTCTCCTTACGCCGGAAACCTCGGCCCTGTGATTCGTCGCATGTCCCCATCACTCAGCGCCACTTTTTTTTCACGCACAAATTGCGTTCTCGTCTTCGTCAGGCAATACCTGTACGCGGCATAGGTCATCCCAAACGCCGCATCCCACGAAGTCCCCGCCACGTTTTCCCTCGCCGCTGTCCCCATTCGCCTCAGCTCATCCCGATTCTTCGTCACTTCCACCACTGCGGCCACGAATTCTTCATTTGTTCTGGCGATCCGCCCCGTAATACCCGGCAGTACCAGGTGCCTCGGCCCTCCTTCGTTCGTCACCACTGCTCCCACGCTGGACGCCGCCGCTTCTTGGATTACGTTGCCAAACGTGTCCGTGCGCGACGGAAATACAAGCAGGTCCATGTTCGCGTAGGCTCGCGCCAATTCTTCTCCGCGCAGCACTCCCATAAATTCGCCGTGCTTCAACGCGCGCTTCAGCCACGTCACTTCACTCCCATCGCCCACAACCACGATGCGGAAATCCTTTTGCCCGATCCCCTCCAACGCTCGTTCAATGTCTGCCAACAGCCGGACACCCTTTTCCGGAGTCACCCGCCCCACGAATCCCAATCGCAGCGTGGCGTCCGTCACGGTGCGGTGCCGCGGATTGAATTGTTCGCTATCCACGCCGCGAGGCATCAGAAAAGATGGCCGCTTCAATTCCGTCTCCAGCCAAGCCACTTGCTCCAGCGTAGGCGCGAGCGTTACGTTCGCCAATCCATAGAACCAAAGAAGAAAGCGCAGCCCATCCTTCTGCGACCACGCCACCGCTGGCCGCGATATCCCTTCTGGCATCCACCCGATCAGCTTTTGCAAACGCCGTGCCACAAACTGGTGGAAATTCGTGTGCCACGACGCCACCAGCGGTATCTTCAATTTCCTCGAGAGATACACGCCCAACTGCCCTAACTCTCCCGGACTCGTGATGTGAATGACGTCCGGCCGGAACGCCTCCAATTCCTTCCGGATTGTGTTCACGTATCTCCAGAACGCGAAATCGTAGTGCAAGTCGCTTTCTATGCGGACGCTCGCCCACCCGCGTGTCAACTCCACCCGCGTCACGCTGCCTTCCTGCTGGTGCGATTTCCGCTTCCCGCCGTGAATCACCAGCAGCGGCAATTCGTGCCTCTGTGCATACGCCCCCAGTTGTCGCGCCGTCAGCGCCACTCCATTGATCTCGTGGAACGTCTCGCAGAAGAGCGCCACTCGCGGCGTGGCACTCATAACCCGCCTTCTTCATTTCCCAGGAACGGCAATCGCAGCGCTGGCCGCAGCATCGGGTTGGCCACCAGTCCGATCACCCAACGAAACTGATCGATCACCCGGTGGAATCGCGTTCCCGTAAACTGCGAAAGTGGCAGCGCCTTTCCCTCTTCTTCAATGAAGACCCTTGTCATCCAGTGACGCCGCCCAAACTCTCCCGGCGCATCGGAGAGCGCGTGCCAGGCATTCTCTACCAGTCGCAAGGGCAGGGCATCGAAAAACTGCGGCATCAACATCACCTCGCTCCGTCCGTCCTCGCGCACCTCTTGCACAAACTCCTCGAAGCTTCCCGCATTCGTCACATTCAAAACCGCGTTCGCCTCGCACCCGTGCCGGTCTCCCCCGGAAATCACCGGTACGTTTAAGCCTTCCCCGAGTTTCACCACCTTCCGGTTCTCTTTCCGCGAACGCATCCCGTTCAATTCCAGCGCGTGAATCATCGGCAGGTAAACCGACAGAAAACTGCTCAATACCGCCCGGTGATCTTCGGAGCCCAGACTCTCCGCGTCCCAGAACGGGTGATTCAGTACAATCAATACCTCGCGCTCCGCGTTCAGGCATTCCAGCAATTCCCGCAAGCGATTGGGGTTCGGATTTGCCGTGTATGCCCCGAACTCCTTCATCCATGCCGTTGCCCGTGTCCCCGGCAGATTGTGCACGCCCAGATGAAACACCGTTTCGCCGTACGGCACGCTCCATTCCAGAGAAATTGGCGCCTGTGCCGTTCCCTCCAGCATTCGCAAATGCATGCCCGCTTTTATGTTGTCGTGGTCAGAAAGCGATACTTCCGCCCGTAGTCCCAGTTTCTCTTCGATTTGCTTGCGTTCCAGTTCGTGCGCTTCGCGGGGCGAAAGTGGCGGCGTCCAGTAGTAATTCTTGAAGTTGAAAACCCGCCCTTCGTACAAATGTAGCCGGCCGATTTCCCGCTCCAGAATGTACGATCCGATCGGAAACTTCGCGATATAGCTGGGCAGTCTCCCCAGATATTCTTTTGAATGCATCGTATGACTGTGTAAGGAAATCCCAGTGCGGTAGTTCCGCGAAACCCGCCCTCGCGGATCAAACCTGTGAACGAGAGTGGGGCCGCCCTCCATGGTTCGCTCCCTTCCCTGTCTGGCTCACTTTGTGCCAGGGTGTAATTTCTTCCAGCGTAGAAACTCCGTGTTACTCATGCATGACTCTGGGTTCAAGATTCACCCTTCCGTTACCTTTTTCAGCACATTGGCTCCGCATGCGGATTCGTTTAATTTTTCGTTAACTAAGCGTAACACCTCCTGCCGTATCATCGACGCATGCTTCATTTCTGCGAACCTTTTCGCGATCCAAGGACCCGCTCTTCATGAGGGCCACTCTTCACCGCGGCTTACTCCTCCTCCTGCCCTTACTTCTTGCCATCGCTTCCACCGCCAGCTTCTCTGACCGCCAACCCATTCTTGAAGCTCTTCAATGGGTGCGTTCTCCCATCCGCAATAGCGTCGAGTACGACTACTTCATGACTGCCCGTGTACGCCTCATTTTCTTCTGGGTGGGCAAGGACGACGTCGGCGGGGGCTACATCCGTCGCGGCATTTCCCAAGAGGACCCTCACGCGGAGTTCCTCCAGGTGCTCTTCGGCAGTGATCCGCAAAAGGCTCCCCGTGCCATCAATCGATGGGGCGCTGGCACCGAAGTTGCCTGGCACAAGGATCCCGTCTCGCTGCCAATTCGCGAGGACGATGTCATCTCCAGCGCCTTTTTGGGCTTTATGAAGTCGTCTCGCGGCAAATCTGTCGGCGAGATGCAGAGCGAATTAAAAAAGGAGAAGGAGCAAGGTCAGCATTCCTTCACCGGCATTCTCAGCCGCGTCGATCCTTCGCGCGCGCTTTCCACCATTGTTCCCTTGATGTCCGACACGGATTTCAACTTGCACCAGTATGGCCTCGCTCAACCCATCATGCTCGACCGTATCGCCGCTTCCGACAGCCCTGTGCGCGCTTTCGAGGCTTCGTCGCGTTGCTCCCGCTCCGCCGATTTCCTTGCTTCCGTTGCGGATCTTATGAATGCGGCCCTTGCTGGCCAAGCTGCCCCGTTAACGCGTTGCTACATCCACGATGCCCAGGAAAACTCGCTCGCCCTTCAGGCCGTCACCCCTGTCAGCAACTTCCCTGTACTACTCCATGGCCCGAAAAGCGTGGTGCTTCTTGACACTTCCTACGCCAACTTGCTCCAGCTCGACTTTGTCTCGACCCACAAAGACGACGGCAAAACTTCTTCCTTCTCCCTCTTTGTCGGCACCCAAGGAAATCTTCGCGGCGTTCCCGTCCAAATCCGTTATCAACCCAACTGGTGGTTCCAGGTCGTCCTCAACCTCCGTCCCGATAGCCGTCTCGTTCCTGATTCCACTCCCTCTTCTGCTCTTGTCTCCCAATAGTCTCGAGTGCGGCGGCTAGCCCCCGCTTCTACGCTTACGACCACCCCAATAAATTTTGGTTCTCCTACTCACTAAGCCACATCGTCATTCCGAACATAGTCTGCGGAGTGAGAAACGGTTTTGCATCGCATGTTTTTTTGTGCGATGAATCCCTCTTCGATTCATCTCCAAGCACCTATTTCCCCGCACCTTCTGGCACCACCCCAATCTCCACACGCGACGGATACTCCTTCGTCCGGCAAATCCGTTGCGTCGCCTTCTGATAATCCGATTCCTTCGCCTCAAAAATGTTCGCCACAAACTTCTGCGGGTTCCGGTCGTATAGCGGAAACCACGTGCTTTGCACTTGCACCATGATCCGGTGCCCCTTCAGAAACACATGGTCCGCCGTGTGCAAATCGATCGTGTACGGCGTCACTTCCCCCGCTACAATCGCTTCCGGCTTTTCATACGATTTCCGGTAGCGTCCGCGGAAAATTTCGTCCGCGATCATCAACTCAAACCCCGATAGCTTCCAATCGCTCTCCACGTTCTGCGGATACACATCAATCAGTTTCACCACCCAGTCGCTGTCCGTCCCCGTCGTTGAAGCGTACAGCTTCGCCGTCACCTGCCCCGCAACCGTCACATCCTCTTTCAACTCTTCTGTCTCCCAAGTCGCCACGTCCGGCCGGTTATCTACAAATCGCTGATCCTGCACCAGCCATGTGTACCAGCTTCCCGGATGATCCTCCGGATAGGTCATATCCACCGGCCTGTGACGGTAAGGCACGGGATGCGCCGGATCGCTTACATACGCGTCAAACGCCTCCTGCGATTCCGTCTTCGGCGCATCAAACGAAAGTTTTCCATTCTCGCCAAAATACAAACTCTTCGTCTTCGCCTCCCGCGGCGGCCATGCGTCAAAACTCGTCCACGTGTCGCTCCCCGTTTGAAACAGCAGTGCCTCTTTCAGCGGCAAACTTCCCTTATCGTGCAGCCAGTACGCAAACCATGGCGCTTCCACCTTTTGCCGGAAATACACTCCTGTGTCCGACCCGAACGGAATATCTCCCAGAGAATTCCCCGGCCCACCGCCCCATCCGCCGTGATTCCACGGCCCTACTACCAGGTAGTTCAGATGCTTCGCGTCATTTTTCTCCAGGTTTGCGTACGTCCGCATCGGCCCATAAAAGTCTTCCTGATCCCACCAGCCCGCCACGTTCAGGTCGGGCACCTTTGCCTCTTTCAGTCCTGCTTCCATGGCGTGAGCCTTCCAGAACTCGTCATACGCCGGATGCGCAACAAAGTTGTTCCAAGTCGGGATCTTCCCGTGCAGATACTTTTCGTTCGCGTGTGAAAGCGCTCCCAGCCGCAAGTACCAGTCAAACAGATCGAAGCTGTCGAACTCGAACCTGGCATTTTCTTTCGACGACTCCATCAGCGCCGCGTATTCAAACCCGTAACTAAGCCGGAACGCTCCATTGTGAAAGAAGTCGTCCCCCATCCACGTGTCCCCCATGCACGCTTGCTCAGACACCGCCTTCAATGCCGGGTGCGGGTTCACCATCGCCATCGTCGTCAGGAATCCGTCGTACGAAATCCCCCATATCCCCACGCGCCCGTTGTTCTTCGCCACGTTCTTCACCAGCCACTCGATCGTGTCGTACGTGTCCGTGCTTTCGTCCACGCCCTTGGCATCCTTCGCGTCGTGCAGTGGCCGGTTCATCTCAAACGTTCCCTCGCTCCCAAATCGCCCCCGAATGTCCTGAAAAACGAAAATGTATCCGTCCGCAAAGAAGTCCGCGTTTTCATACAGCATTCGGCTGTAGCGGTTGTCTCCTGCTGAAATTCCATAAGGAGTCCGCATCATGATGATCGGCCATGGCCCATTTCCGTCCCGCGGCGTGTAAATCTCCGTGTGCAGCTTCGCGCCATCCCGCACCGGGATCATCACTTCGCGCTTCTCAAATAACTTCGCCAGGTCGGGCCGCTCTGAATCCTGCGCCCGCGCCCCAGCCCCCGTCGTCAGCACCACCACCGCCGCCAGCACCCAAATCGTTTCCCGCAATCGGTTCATCCGCATCCTCACCATGGCCCTCACATTTTCAGACGCCCACAGATTTTCGCCGTGAGCATACCACAACAAACTTTCTGCCTTATCGAACCTCGCTATACCTGTGTCGCTTGAGCGACCATCGTGGCAAGTAAATGAAGCTGCTACCTTGCGCAGAACTATAATTTTCTTGGCGGGTATGATTCATAAGCTTCTATTGCCGGTGGTGTTGGTCTCAGCGATTGCTGCAATTCTCTCATCTCGAGCACAGGTGGTCAGTCCTCCCACCGAAGATAAGCTCTACGTGGGAATTCTGGACGACGCTCGCGAAGATATCTGGAACGGGAAGACTGGCCCAATCGAACGCAGGATTGTAATGCCCGCATTTGAGAAGAGCGATTCCGGATGGCGGAGTGTCACCCACTTTTTGCCTCTGCGAATGACCTGGACAGTCGCGTTTGATGGCAGGAACCCTGGAAATGTAGAAAGCCAAGCAACATCCCCCGAAGGTAATGGCGATCAGATTAACTCGGATTATTCCCGGGCAAAACAAGTCCTCATGACGCCCGTCGCGGGCGTCCCTACCATCGGGATGCCGTCGCGTAAGTTCGGCGGAGTATCGGATTTCTCGGGTCTGGCCCCGGTCCGGCGGCCACTGGTCCTAGTTTCAAAACCCTTTTATAGGGACCCCGACCATTGGCAGCGGACGCAAGTGTCAGGCGACATCGTTCGGCTTGTGCGGAAAGGGTTTCGCAGACAGTTTCCCCATGTTGACCGTTGCAAAGATGAGGAAATCGCAGAACACGACTGGAAATACCCCGACGGAGCGCTTGTGTTGGTCACAGCGTATGCCTCCAACAAAGGTTCATTCCTCGTCGCCACAAGCCTGAACGCCGGCGACTGTGGCTGGGGCGGAGAGCCAGACAACCCATTGGATTCGTTCGTCTACCAGTGGTTCTTTGTTGCCCCGGACCGAAGTGTACGTAGAATTGGAGGCTTCGACGAACTCCTTGACGCCGGTGACTACGATAACGACGGAAGTTCCGAACTGATTTTCTTTTCTGTCCGCTCAGAGAACTCTGACGCCTACGATTTGGTCTACGACAACTTTCGAAAAAAGGTCGATCTTGTGGTTGGTTACCACTAATGGAGGATAAGTCGCTCTTTGACACGACCACCGATGGCCATTTTTGACGGTTGTAGTGACCGGCGTGACTTTACCGCCAGAACCCGAATCTCGTTCAGCATGGTTTTGGCTTCGGACGGTGCCAAAGTCCTAAGATGACTTTGGATAATTTCAGCTACCCTCGCGACCGCAGCATCAAGGTTGGCCTGCTTTTTTGGCATTGGACCCTCAGGATAGCAGCAACCGAATGGCCTTGTAACCCCGCTTGAAGCTGTTACATTCCCGCGAGGCCCACCCCCGACGAAGCATCCAAGAATCGGTTGCAGCCTCATGAGCTGTCTTTATCTTACAAAGTACTTGACAATAACAAGCAGCGGCATATCCTTCCCTCATGCCAACTCTTCCCCAGCCCCAGGCTGCCCCCTTGCGCTCCCTCCTCGCCGACGCCGCCCGCTTCTGGGAGTTCCGCCGCATCTTCTACAATCTTGTCCTCTCCCTCGTCGTTCTCGCCTGGCTCGCACTCACTTGGCCCCACTTTCGCCCGGCTTTCACGCTCCAATCTTTACTCCTCCTCGTCATCCTGGGATTACTGGCGAACGCCTGCTACTGCGCCGCCTATTTCGTCGATATTCCCATGCAGCACTCCGCCCTCGGCGTCGCCTGGAAGCGTTGGCGCTGGGCGCTCTGGCTGCTGGGAACGCTCTTCGCCATCCTCCTGGCCAATTACTGGATCGTTGACGAAATCTATCCCTTCGTCCGCTAAAACTGCGCCGATTCCTGCCTTAGCAGACAAGCCACCCATTCAAAAACTCGCAGAACCACGCCTCAAATCCGTCATTGGCCCGCCCCCTCGCCTCTGCTAAAATAGTAGTTTGTAACCGCACCTGCATCCGATGAAGAAAGGGTTCGTCCGGGCTGCTGGTTGTCTCAGCAGCTATTTTTGTCTTAAGACGCTTTTACGCACATGACTAAAGAAATTCGCAATATCGCAATTATCGCCCACGTGGACCACGGCAAGACCACGCTGGTGGACACCATGCTTCGCCAATCCGGCATCTTTCGCGCCAATGAAGCCGTCATTGAGCGCGTCATGGATTCCAACGACCTCGAGCGCGAGCGCGGCATCACCATCCTCGCCAAAAACACCGCTCTCTTTTTCCACGACACCAAGATCAACATCGTGGACACGCCCGGCCACAGCGATTTCGGCGGTGAAGTCGAACGCGCCCTGCGCATGGTGGATGGCGTCGTTCTCCTTGTCGACGCCAGTGAAGGTCCGCTTCCGCAAACTCGCTACGTCCTGCAGAAGGCCCTCGCCGCCAAGCTTCCTCCCGTCGTCGTGCTCAACAAAATCGACCGCCCCGACGCGCGCCCCGAAGAAGTCCTCAACGAAATCTACGATCTTTTCATCGACCTCGACGCCACCGAAGACCAACTCGATTTTCCCATCGTCTACACCAACGCCCGCGCCGGCGTCGCTCATCGCAAAATCGGCGATGATTCCCGCGATCTCCTTCCGCTCTTCGAGGCAATCGTCTCCAAAATCCCGGCTCCCACCGGCGATCCCGCTGGCGTTCTCCAACTCCAGGTCACCAATCTGGATTACTCCGATTTCCTGGGACGCCTGGCCATCTGCCGCGTCTTCAATGGCACATTGAATCGTGGCGAGGAAGTTGGCGTCAGCAAACTCGACGGCAGCCTGCAGTCCACGCGCATCACCAAACTCTTCACGTTCCGCGGCCTCGACCGCGATGAAGCCGACACCGTCGTTGCCGGTGACATCGTCGCCATTGCGGGAGTCGAGGGCATCCAGATCGGCGAAACCCTCACCAATCTCGATAATCCTGCTCCTCTCGAGCCGCTCATCATTGATGAGCCCACTCTGGCCATGATTTTCAGCGTCAATTCCGGCCCTCTCTCTGGCCGCGAAGGCAGCTACCTCACCTCGCGCGATCTTCGCGATCGCCTCGCCAAAGAACTGCTCACCAACGTTTCCATCCGCGTGGAAGACACCGACACGCCCGAATCTTTCCGCGTTCTCGGCCGTGGTGAACTGCAGCTCGCCATCCTGATCGAAACCATGCGCCGCGAAGGCTTTGAACTCATGGTCGGCAAGCCCGAAATCGTGGTGCGCAACGAAAACGGCAAAAAGCTAGAACCCGTCGAGCGTCTTGTCATTGATATTCCTGAAAGCTTCATTGGCATCATCATGGAAACCATCGGCAGCCGCCGCGGCGAAATGCTCAAAATGAGCAATCACGGCTCCGGCCGCGTCCGCCTCGATTTCAAAATCCCCTCGCGCGGCTTGATTGGCCTGCGCAGCCAGCTCCTCACCGACACCCGCGGCACCGCGCTCATCCACTCCATTTTTGAAGGCTGGACCGAATACGGCGGCGAGATGGCACTTCGTCCCACCGGCGCGCTCGTCGCCGATCGCGGCGGCGTTTCTACTGCTTATGCGCTCTGGGGTCTCCAGGAACGCGGCGAACTCTTCATCGGCCCGGTCGTCGAAGTTTACGAAGGCATGGTCGTCGGTGAAAATTCCCGCGAGCAGGACATGGAAGTGAACGTCACCAAGGAAAAGAAGCTCACCAACATGCGTTCTTCTTCCGCCGATGAAGCCATTCGCCTCATTCCCCATCGCCAGCTCAGTCTCGAACAAGCCATCGAGTTCATTGCCGATGACGAGTTCGTCGAAATCACGCCCAAATCCATCCGCCTCCGCAAAAAAGTTTTGCAATACAATAAGCGTCCCCGCCGCTGGCAGGAAATCCGCGCCTCCCAGGAAGCCACTAGTTCGTAGCGCAATTCTTAGCATTGTCATTCCGCCCGCCTCGAGCATAGCCGGAGGGACCGAAGGGCTGTGTCTTTTGCGGCCCGGAGTGGAGGAATCGCCGCGCCATCGCAATTCAGCGTCTCCGTTCGCCCTACAGCCCCTCTGCTACCTCGGTCGTAAGCATTTTCCTGCTTCTTGCGTCCTCACCCATTTCATCGCACAATCTCCCCGTCAAGAGGTGCTTCCATGCGCGCTTTCCTGCTTCTCCCCATCGCCGCTCTTCTGGCCACTCTGCCCTTCGTCGAATCCCGTTTCTCCTCAGCGCCAGACTCCACGTCCATGCCGCTCCCGCAGTTCGACTCTTCCGGCGCCCTCCTCCGCCCCAAGAACTTCGACCACTGGCTCTTCGTCGGCTCCAACATCGGCATGACCTATTCCGACGACCACCAGCAAGGCCCCGGCGAATTTCACAACGTTTACACGCAGCCCGAAGCCTTCGACACCTATCGCACCACCGGTAAATTCCCCGAAAAAACCACATTCCTCCTCGTCGTCTATCAGCCCGCCCAGAAGGCCAGCATCAATAAAGGCGGCTATTTTGAAGGCGAAATGACCGGTCTCGTTGTCAGCGTCAAGGATTCGACTCGCTTCAAGGAAGGTTGGGCCTACTTCACGTTCGGCAACGGCGGCGACCTCGCCGAAACCGCCAAAGCCCTCCCCGCGCCCATGTGTTTTTCCTGCCACGATCAGCATGCCGATGACGATCACGTCTTCGTCCAGTTCCACACCATCCTTCGCTCCGCCCGCCACAAATCTCTCCCCTGAAAGTTCCACTCCGCGCTTAGCATACGCAAACAACTCTCCGTTAACTCTGCGGCCCCTCTGTGCTCTCTGTGATGAACTCTTATGTTTTGCTTTCTCTTGCTTTGAGGTTGACGCGCAACACTTATGGACGTATGGTTTGCTCGAAGATCGATTTGCGCCCGGAAAATCTAGCCCACGGGAGTGTGCTTTTTCACTAGCGATTGACGTCTAAAACAACAGAGGGGAGGCCCTTCGAATGTTTCTAGACTTTTACGGTCTCCGTGAACAGCCCTTCGGCGTTACCCCAGATCCCAACTACCTCTATCTCGGTCGCACTCACCGCGAAGCCTTGGGCGCTCTCGTGGACGGCATCCAAGCCGACCGTGGATTTATGGCCCTCATCGCCGAGCCAGGCTTGGGAAAAACCACGTTGCTCTACCGCCTTCTGGAGGAATTCCGCAATACCGCGCGAAGTGTGTTTCTTTTTCAGACGCAATGCGATTCTCGCGAGTTTTTCCGCTACATCCTCAGCGAACTGGGCATCACGACCGTGCGAATGAACCTCGTCGCCATGCACAATAAGTTGAGCGAGGCCCTGTTCGGCGAAATGCTGGCGGGCAGACGTTTTATCTTGATCGTTGACGAAGCGCAGGATATTGAAGAACCCGTCCTGGAAACGATTCGGCTGCTCTCTGATTTTGAAACTCCCCATGCCAAGCTGTTGGGGATCATTCTGTCGGGGCAGCCGCTTTTGGCCGAAAAACTGGCCAAGCCTGCGCTCTCACAATTGAAGCAGCGTATCGCCGTCGTCCGCTGCCTGGAGCCCTTGAGTGCTGATGAAACATCAAGTTATATCGCGCATCGGCTGAAGGTATCCGGCTATTCCGGCAGACGGTTATTCGAGCCGGAGGCTTTGGCGCTGATCCACGAACGCTCCCGGGGCATCCCACGAGAGATCAACAATCTCTGCTTCGATGCGCTGACTCTTGGCGCCGCAAGGAGAAGCCTCACCATCACCGGCGAAATCGCGCGCCAGGCATTGGCGAACGTGAGTATCGATTCCATTGTGCGGCAAACGCAACTTGACTCGACTTCAGCTTCTAAAACTTCCGTTCCCACCACACCCCTCAAAGCTTCCGGTGAATTCCTTCTCGATTTTGCCGCGGAAATCAAAGACGCGATTGCGCGGCGTGCCTACGAACTGTTTGAGGCCCGGGGTTTTGCCCACGGCCATGACCATGAAGACTGGCTGAGAGCGGAGTCCGAAGTCCTGCTGGACGTGCAACTGGAAATCACAGAGGCGGAAAGCGAATTTGTCGTTCGCGCCAATGTTCCGGGCTTCGGCGAAAACGATCTCAAAGTCGAAGTCGCACCCCGCTGCCTCTGCATTCTGGGCGAACACGAAGAAGCATCCGAAGAGACGCCAGAGACAAGTGCTGCCGCCCAGCGGCACTGCAAACGCATCTTCCGCGTCTTGGATTTACCGTCTGAGATCGACTCCGCTGCCATAAAAACCACAGTGCACGACGGCCTGCTCGAAATCACTCTGCGCAAACTTGGAGTCCGCGAGCAGGAACGCCCGATCGCCCGCGCAGCCACCGCGTAATCGCTAAAATCGCCTGATTCGTCAAAATCAGGACCACCACACCCAGTGGTGCAATCGTTGTCCGACTTCTCATCTCTTTCCCCTTCGTTTTCCAGTTGTGTCCTCTTCACAACCGAGTGTGTCTTGTGGCATTTCCTCTGCGGTCCTTTTTGATGTACAGTATGCCCCTCGAATATTCCGCCCTGTACAGGTACCTTTTATTGATGCTGGGTCGTGAATGATTGCGTCTACTCCTATTACCTAGTGGATGGTGCATGTGAGTCAACTGAATCCCGGTTCATCGAACGGCAACTCTCCGTATGCCACCATCGCCGCGACCGCCACCGCTGTCCCGCCTTTTTCCATCACCCGCGACGACGTGAAATATTATATGGGCCGCGTTTTTGATATCCCCGAACGCCGCCTGGAAGCCATGATGTCCATCGTGGACAATGCTCAGGTACATCATCGCAACGCCATATTCCCCATTGATTACACCATTGAGCCACGGCCACTGGCACAAACGAACAACGAGTACATCGATCACGCCGTGAAGCTTGGTCGCGAGGCCGCCGAAAAATGCCTCCAACGCGCCGGCCTGCAGCCCTCCGATATCGACCTCATCATCACTGTTTCTTGCACCGGCTTCATGATTCCTTCCCTCGACGCCCACCTCATCAATCTGATGGGCTTCCGCTCCAATGTCTGCCGCATGCCCTTCACCGAACTGGGCTGCGCCGCTGGAGCTATGGCTCTTTCCCGCTCCGCCGATTATCTTCGCGCTCATCCCGGCGCCAACGTCCTGATCATCGCCGTGGAATTGCCCTCGCTCACCTTTCAGCGCAAGGATATTTCGCAAGCCAACCTCATCTCTTCGATCCTTTTCGGCGATGGCGCCGCTGCGGTCATCGTCACTGGCCAGCAGAAGCCCGGCCCGCGCATCCTCGCTTCCGAAACCTACACGTTTCCGGATTCCCTGGGCGCCATGGGCTTCGATCTTCGTGATTCTGGCTTCCACATTCTTCTTGCCAAGGACGTGCCGGAGATGATCGGCGCAAAGATCCAGAACCTCGTCCATGAATTCCTGGCGCGTTGTGGCAGAGTGCAGAGCGACATCAAGGGTTGGATTCTCCATCCCGGCGGCGCGCGTCTTCTCGGCAACATCGAAAAAGAACTTGGCCTCTGCAAGTGCGATACCCAGCCTTCCTGGGACATCCTCAAGAATGTCGGCAACCTCTCCAGCGCCACCATTCTTTTCATTCTTCAAGAGTGGCTCGAGAAGCGCCCCCTCAAAGCCGGTGAATATGCATTGGCCGGCGCCTTTGGTCCGGGCTTTAGCGCCGAATTCCTGCTCCTGCAATGGAACTGAGCGTAATTGCATTTCTTGTTCTCCTCGGCGCTGTCGCTGCCCTGCGCCTCGTGGAGCTGCGCATTTCTCAGCGCCATCAACGGGAAATGGTTGCTCGCGGCGCCGCCAAAGTAGACGATCCCCGCTTTCGCTGGATGGTCCTGGTGCACGCGGCTGTCTTGATCGGCGCCGCGGTTGAAGTGGTCTTCATCCATCGTCCTTTCTATCCCGTTCTCGGCGCAGTCTGCTTCGTGATTTTCCTTGCTGCCAATGCTGTCCGCTGGTGGGTCATCCGCACGCTCGGCGATCATTGGAACGTTCAGGTGGTCAACTCCACCAGTCTCGGCGTGATCACCACTGGCCCGTTTCGTTACGTTCGCCACCCCAATTACGCCGCGGTCTTCGTGGAAATGCTGGTCCTTCCGCTGATTCACACCGCGTGGATCACCGCGCTGGCCGGCTCGCTCGCTCACATTCTTGTTCTTTCTCAACGCCTCTCCACAGAGGAGCGCGTGCTCTTCGCGGATGAGCAGTACCGCGCGGCCATGTCTCACAAACCTCGTTTTTTGCCAGGATTGTTCTGAGGGGTTTCCGATGATGCACTGCCTCAACGCAATCGTCACCGCCACCGGATTAACTTTCCTTCTCTTCGTTCCCTCTTCCTCTGCGCAAGCCGCTGCCGCCCCGCCAGCCGATACGCCCGCATTTTCCTCTGTTCCCGAACTCGAAGAAGGCTTCCACGATCTTTACATCCAGAAATTCCCCGAAGCGCGCGAAATTTTTCAGAAATGGGCCAACGATCATCCCGATGAACCGTTCGGCCAGGTTGCCATCGCCGCCAGCTATCTCTTCGAGGAGTTTTACCTTCAGCACGTTCTCACCAGCGATTATTTCCTCAATGACAAGCGTTTCCTCGGCGGCATTGTCGGCACTCCTGACCCTGACCGCATCCATGGCTTTGAAACTGCCGCCTCAGATGCCCGCAGACTGGCATTCCAGCGCCTCAAGAATAGTCCCCGCGATCCTGAAGGTCTGTACACCCTCACGCTGGCGGCTGGTATGGAATCAGACGCCAGCAGCATGCTCTTGAAAAAACATTTGGACGCCTTGAAGCACCTGAAAGAAGCCAACGTCAACGCGGAATTGCTTCTTCAGGAACGCCCTGATGCTAACGACGCTTATGTCGCCCTTGGCTGCGCCAACTACATCATCGGCTCGCTGCCCGGTTCCGCTCGCTTTATGCTTTGGTTTGGCGGCATTCATGGCGATAAGCAGCTCGGCATGCAGCAAGTGCAGAAAACCGTGGATGGCGGCCGATACCTGAAGCCCTTCGCGCAAATCCTTCTGGCCCTCTCCGCGCGCCGCGAAAAACAAAATGCCCTTGCTCAGAAGCTCCTGAAAGACCTTACCGAGGAATTCCCCGGCAATTCTGTGTACAACACCGAGTATGAAAAATCTCTCGGCCACCCGATTCCCGCCCTGATCGGCCCTAACCCGTAACATCTCCCTCTCAGTGAATTCACGCATACAAGCTGTAAAGAAAATCAACACTCCTGGCCCCGCATCCGCGCCCGACTTGCGGAAGCACCACCGGTTTTCTCCTCGGAAAACCCCTGACTCCCCAAAATAAACTGAGTGATTTTCAGCCATCCTAGGCGGGCTTTGCGTTTTTCCACCCACGCGCAAACTCTCTTCTCGCTCTGAGAAGTCTTTATCCGGTGTGTTTTCAATCTGTTAGCTCTACCCTCCTTTGGCGTATCAACTGCTTTCTTACTCGCAAGGGAGTTTTGTCTTTGTGACCTGTTCCCTTTGACGGAGAGGCGGTCATGCTGCTGAAGGAAGCGTATTTGGACCAGGTGGTTGGCGAAGTCGAGGATTTATCCGCCCGCGTAGCCTTGTTGAAGGGGCGTTTTGCCCAGCAAAAGGTGAGCGTCAAGCTTGAGCACTATTGGGAACTCGAGTATGTGCGCAATAGCTTTGCGGAATTCAAGCGCCGCATCGAGGACTTGGAATACGCCGACGACGCACAACTCGATCGATTTCAAGAGGCCGTGGAAATGGCCTGGAAGGATTTGATTCACGCCGTGGATACGCTCCTGGCTGCGCTTCCCTGAAGCGTGCGTCCTCATCCGCCGCACGCGCATGACGCCGTCGAGGGTCATCTGGAAACAGGGTTAGCCGGACTGGGCCATCTCTCGAAGATGGAATCAGCGATCAGGTGCATGACCGCGGGTCGTGCCGTCCTGGCTGCAAAGCGGGAAGCGACCAGCGAGTGGTTTAGTTCACGGCGTTTTCGCGGATAGCGGGAGACCGCTACCGCACCCGAAGGCGGGGTGGGACCAGGTCCCCACCCCGCCTCTCCTTTTTCTGGTTTATCATCAGTCGCAGGGCCCCGCCGCCTGGGGTCCTCCTCTGGCTGTTCAGCAGCCTGTTACAATTTCCTCCCGAAAGGCGGTGCCCCATGTTCCAGCTAACTCTCTTGAAAGACCGCGCCATTTTCCTGACCGGCGGCGGCACCGGCCTCGGTCGTTCCATGGCGCTGCATTTCGCCAAACTTGGCGCGCGCCTGTTTCTCATCGGGCGCCGCGAAGAGCCCCTCAAGAAAACGTGCGAAGAGATTCACCGCGACGGCGGCGCCGCCGCTTATGCCACATGCGACGTCCGCGACTACGATGCCGTCGATTCCGCCATAGCCACCGCTGAAAATCACTGGGGTGAAATCGATACGCTTGTGAACAATGCCGCCGGAAATTTCATGGCGCGCACCGAAAAATTATCGCCCAACGCGTTCCAGGCGGTTGTCGGCATCGTCCTCAACGGCACATTTCACTGCACGCTCGCCTTCGCCAAACGCCGCATCGCAAAAAAACTTGGCGGCAATATCCTGAACATTTCCACCACCTATGCCGCGGCGAATTCTGGCTCAGGTTACGTGGTGCCCTCAGCCTGCGCCAAGGCCGGTGTTCTCGCCCTGACCACATCGCTTGCCGTGGAATGGGCCAAGTACCACATCCGCGTCAATGCCATCGCTCCCGGACCTTTTCCCACCGAAGGCGCCTGGTCACGCCTGATGCCTTCGCAGCAATTCGAGGAATACGCCCTCAAGAAACACCCTATGAAACGCTTCGGAAAACACGAGGAACTCACCAACCTTGCGGTCTTCCTCATCAGCGACATGGCCGAATACATCAATGGCGAATGCGTGGTGATTGATGGTGGGCAGTGGCTGCGAGGCGCCGGCGAATTCAACGATCTGGCAATGATTCCCGATGCCGCCTGGGAACAACTCGAATCCGCCCGCCCAAAGAAATAACGAACAATGGCGGCGCGATTTGTTTCGGCAAGCGCACAGCGAAATCCAGGCTGCCTTTGCCGCGCGTCAACTTACTTCACTCCGGCAGCGCATGCGAGCGCAACAGTACGCGTAACCTCACCTCGCCAATCGAAAGCCCCTCACCTTCGGCGCTGATCTTTACTTCCTGCGGCTTGGCTTCTTTCAAATCGCTGGCGCTAAGATTTGGCGTTTCGATCTCCACCCGCAACGCGGTCGAATTCTCTGCGGGCAGCGCGAAATCGCCTTGCCCAGAAACGACTTTCCATCCGCTCGGCGCTGCAATCTTCAAATTCACTTTCATCGCGCGGTCAGCATCGGTGTGACGGATCACCAGCGGTACGATCAGCGTCGAGCCCGCTTTCACTCCGATCTCCGGCGTGCGCTCCTGCAGCAAATTCTCAAGCCCGTGGGCCGCGCGAAAATCCGCATAGAATTGCCACGGCCCTCCCAGGATAAGTTCGGTCTGCTGCCTGGCATCTCGTTCATTTTGCCTGCTTGCAGGCGCTCGCCGAATCAGCTCTCCAGTCTTGATGTTTGCGAATACGTCGTCCGTTGCTGCGCCGCCAACAACGGATTTCCCGAAGATCAGCGTCAAGGGTTCGGACCACCACCCCGTATTGGGATCGCTCATAAGCTTCTCGATCTGTTCATCGGTCAATTTGGAAATACGCTCAATCTCGTCGGGGAATTGCGTCCGATGGGTCATCGCGGAATCCAAAGCCAGTCGCCAATACGGCTTCTTCCGTGCCGGTGATACCTCGAAAACGGAATACGACGGCCCAGATCCCGCAAATTGTTTGAAATCATCCGCGTCGCTGCCGAAATAAATCTTCTTCGGCTGCCAGGTCTGCAGATTCGACAGATAGGTTTCGTGCTGGTCCATGCCTTCCGCCAGTTGCGAGGGGAAGACGACGGGATTAGCAGCCAGATCGAATGCTTCGGTGACGAGCACGGCCGTGGCTTGATGATCCCCATGATTTTCGCCGATGAATACGCCGGGCAAATGCGTGAACACCACCTCCGGCCGCGTCAGTCGAATCAAACCCACAAGCCGCTCCAAGTTTGCGCCGTGACCCCAGTTAGCCAGCGAATCCATCACATTTTGCGAGGCGGTGTCCTTGCCGTCCAAAAACCATACCAAAGTGATGCCTAGCCTCGCACAGGCTTCGCGCGCTTCAATCTCCCGTTCATTGGCCAGCGCCGGCCCGCGCTCCCTGGCTTCATGATTTGCGCCGCTTCCGCCCCGCGTGCTGAAGATAACCGCAACCCGCTTGTGCATGTCGTTGATCGCCCGAGCCAGATATGGCGTGAAAAAAGCTTCGTCGTCCGGATGCGCCACGACCACCAGAATATCTACCTTGTAGCGTTCGTCCGCCCCGCGCACCACCTGATTTCCTTGCGCCGGAAGCCGGGAAGGTGAACTGACAAGTAGTAAGGCAGTCAGAAAAAATGAAAAGGACCTCATGCGTCTCCCTTGAATTGTCTGAATTCCCGAAAATGAAGAGCTGATTGTAACCCGCCTGCCCCGCAAATCGATGCGCACTTGGTTCGCCGCCACTCCCTCGAATGGCAAGCATGCCCTGCCGGTTTTCCTGATTCTGAAGGCATTAATAAAAGCCCGTCATACGCTGGTATTACAGCACTACAATCGAACATGATATTGACATACGATACGCCGTTCGATATGATTGTAGGCGGAGGCTGGCAATGGCAACCGTCAGAGTTTCTCCCAAATTCCAAGTAGTAATCCCAAAAGAGATACGGGAAGCCATGGAACTGAAGCCCGGCGAGGAGCTACAGATCTATCTCCTGGATGAATCCGTACGCCTCCACCGTCCACGCTCGATTAAATCGCTCCGCGGCATCGCCAAAGGGATGGTTTGGAAGGAAGAGGACCGTGACCACTCCGAGCGCTTCTAGTTGGATCGTAGTCGATTCCTCCGGTTGGGTCGACTATATGGGCAATGGGGCAAAGGCGGGCTCTTTTGCCCCTTATCTGGAATCCCCGGAGAAACTCCTTCTTCCTTCCATCATCGTCTACGAAGTCCACAAAAAACTCGTTCGCGAGCAAGGCGCGCACATAGCAGGAATCTTTTTGTCACAGGCGTTTAGTTTTCGAGACAGGTTAATCGATCTCACTCTGGAACTCTCGATTCTGGCCTCGCAGACAAGTCTAGAGACCCGATTACCCATGGCTGACGCAATCATCTATGCCACGGCCCGGCATCATCGGGCTCAATTGATCACTTCGGACTCGCACTTCGCTAATTTGCCCGGCGTAACCTTGGTTTAGTTCCCGCCGCAACGGCTTGACCCGGCCTTCACCCGCCGATACTCTTGTTATTTACATTCCGGGCAGATTTTCTGCAGGTTAGGACGACTCGACATGGAACAGATTCACGTAACCCTTCCCGACGGCAGCGTCAAAGAAGTTCCCAAGGGCACCACCCCGATCGATATCGCTAAGTCCATTTCGCCCCGGCTGGCGGATGCCGCGCTGGTGGCCAAGGTCTACGCAACCGCTGGCAATGGCGCAATGGAAAAGACCGGCATCTTTTCCAACTCCGTGGATCCCGCGGAAGACGGCAGTTTGCTCTTCGATCTGCGCCGCCCGATCGAGCAAGACGTGAAGCTCCAGATCCTCACCGATAAGAACCCTGAAGCTCTCTACGTCTTTCGCCATTCGGCGGCGCACCTGCTCGCAGCCGCGGTGACGGATCTCTACCCGGACGTCAAGCTGGGCATCGGTCCTCCAGTGGACACCGGCTTCTTCTACGAATTCCTGCGCGAACAGCCTTTCACACCCGAAGACTTGGAGAAAATCGAAAAGAAGATGCACCAGCTTGCCTCCCAGGATCTGCAAAATGAACGCAAGCTGCTGCCCAAGGACGAAGCGCTGAAGCTTTATCAGGATTCCAAGCAGCTCTTCAAATGTGAATTGATTCAGGAAAAAGCCGACGAGCCGCTGGTCTCTTTCTACACCACCGGCAAATTCATCGATTTCTGCCGGGGCCCGCATATCCCCTCTACCAAGCGGATTCAGGCTTTCAAGCTAATGAGCGTTGCTGGCGCCTACTGGAAAGGCCAGGAAGGGAATCCGCAACTGCAGCGCATCTATGCAGCAGCATTCTACACACAGAAAGAATTGGAGGAGTACCTGCACCGGCTCGAAGAGGCCAAGCGCCGCGATCACCGGAAACTCGGCACGGAGCTCGAACTCTTCAGCATTCAGGAAGAAGCCGGGCCGGGACTGATCTTCTGGCATCCCAAGGGCGGCCTGATCCGCACACTGATCGAAAACTGGCTGCGCGAAGAGTTGCTGAAGCGCGGCTACGATCTCGTGTTCACTCCGCACATCATGCGCTTTGATCTGTGGAAGACTTCCGGCCACGCCAATTTTTACAAAGACAGCATGTTCGGCCAGATGGAAGTCGAAAAGACTGACTACCAGTTGAAGCCCATGAATTGCCCCGGGCACATCCTGATCTACAAATCAAAGCTGCGCAGCTATCGCGATTTGCCCGTGCGCCTGGCGGAACTTGGCACCGTTTATCGTTACGAGCGCAGCGGCGTTTTGCACGGCCTGCTTCGCGTGCGCGGCTTCACCCAGGATGATGCGCACATCTTCTGCACGCCGCCGCAGATTGAAGCCGAAGTGGAAGCCTGCGTGGATTTCGCGTTCGCGGTGATGAAGAATTTCGGCTTCGATAAATTCGAGGTGGAACTTTCCGATTGGGACCCCAAGCATCCCGAGAATTATGCGGGCAAGCCGGAAGACTGGGGACGCGCCACCAGCGCTCTTGCCAGCACCATGTCGCGCATGAAGATTCCCTACAAACGCATGGAAGGCGAAGCGGCATTCTACGGCCCGAAGATTGACGTGAAATTAATTGACGCCATCGGGCGTTCCTGGCAGCTCACTACCGTGCAATTCGATTTCAACCTGCCCGCGCGCTTCGGCCTCGAATTCGTCGGCGAAGACGGCGCGCGTCACCAACCCTTGATGGTGCATCGCGCACTGCTCGGCTCAGTCGAGCGCTTCTTCGGCATCCTCATCGAGCATTACGCCGGAGCATTTCCACTCTGGCTCGCGCCCGTGCAGGTGGAAATCTGCCCGGTCAGCGAAAAGGTGCAGGACTACGCCAAGCAAGTCAACGAAACCCTGAAAAACAGCGGCATCCGCGTGCATCTGGACGACCGTAACGAAAAACTGCCCGCGAAGATTCGCGATGCCCAGATGCAGAAGATTCCCTACATGTTGATCGTCGGTCCCAAGGAAGCTGAGGCCGGCAGCGTCAGCGTCCGCCATCGCAGCAAGGGCGATCTTGGCCCGCGGCCCATCGCCGACCTCGTCGCCGCCTTGCAGCAGGAGATTGAAACTAGAACTATCCAGTAGCGTGCGCCCGAGGCATTCCTATCTTGAACGCCCTGCTTGACGTGATATACTGTACAACCTGCCCTGAACTGGCTGAGGCCATAGGGGATAGGGTGTCAAAACGGGGTGTGCACCGGTTCGCCGGGCGCCTTTAGTCTGCCAAGGGGGATTTATCGCTGAACGGAATTTCCGGCAAGCCGACCGCATCCGCATAAACGAGCGGATCCGGGCGCGCGAAGTCCGAGTGATTGACGAAGAAGGAGCTCAGCTCGGGGTAATGCAACCGTTCGAGGCCGTGAAAATGGCCCGCGAACGTGGATTGGACCTGGTGGAAATTTCGCCCACCGCGGATCCGCCAGTCTGTAAGATCACGGATTACGGCAAATTCCTCTACCAGCAGAGCAAAAAGGCCCACGAGCAGCGCAAGAGTAGCCGCGGCTCGCAGTTGAAGGAAGTGAAGTTTCGTCCGGCAACCGCGGAACACGACTACCAGGTGCGCAAGAATCAGATTATCCGCTTCCTCGGTGAAGGCCACAAAGTTCGCGCCATGATCTTTCATCGTGGCCGCGAAATGGCTCACCAGGAAGTAGGCCGCGCCAAGATGAACCGGCTCCTCGGCGAAATCGGCGAGTACTGCCAGATCGAAACGATGCCGCGTATGGAGGGCAACGTTTTGGTGGCGTTGCTGGCGCCGAAAAAGGGTGCGAGCGTTCCAACGCGTAGCGCCGCGCCGGCTCAGCAAAACGCTTAACGGTTTTCCACGGGATTCGTTGTTTTCGCCGAAAGCATTTCGGCAGGAAATTCTGGATGCACAGGCTGGTTTTTCGCGGCCCGCATCCACGTAGGGAGAGGATTCAAAGCAATGCCACGCAATTCACTGAAGCCCAAGAAGAAATTGAAGACGCACCGCGGCGCCCACAAGCGTTTCAAAATTACCGCCAACGGCAAAATTCTCCGTATGCATTCCGGCAAACGCCACTTGCTGGGCACCAAAGCGGCCAAGCGCATGCGCAAACTCAAGAAGCTTGCGCAAGTCCACAAAACGGACGTCGCCGCCGTGCGGCAGATGTTGCCCTACGGGGCATAAGTTTCGTGATGGCGCGGCACACTGCGCCAATCACAAAGAAATTGCGAAGCTGACGTTTCGCAACAACGTGCCAGGCAGCGCTACACGGGTGCCTGCCGGCCGTTTGATCCCGCACTGCGGGGTCGTGGTGCCGATCGTAAAGACCGGCGCTGATCGTTACCGGGTTCGCCCGGCTAACGAATCCCACTGGAAACAAACCCGTTGCGTGAAACGCTTCAACGCGTTTTGCCGCAACCTGTTTTGCTTCCATTAAAATCTGTAGCTCAGGCCTTCAGGCCTGAGGGTTTTCCGGGCAACATGCGAAAATCCTCGTCCCTGAAGGCGTAAGCTGCAAAAGAAATGAAGGAGAAAACCCATGCCACGCGTAAAACGCGGCACAAAGCGCCGGGCTCGGCGTAAGAAATACCTCCGGAGGACCAAGGGCTTCTTCCTGACCAAGGGCAAGCTCTACCAATCCGCTCAGGAAGCGGCCAATCGCGCCGATCGTTATGCCAAGCGCGATCGCCGCGTAAAGAAGCGGCAGTATCGCCGCTTGTGGATTCAGCGCGTCGGCGCGGCTGCCCGGCTCAATGGCATCACCTACGGCCAGCTCATCCACGGTTTGAAAGCCGCAGGTGTTACGCTGGACCGTAAGGTTCTGGCCGATATCGCCGTGAAGGACGCCGCGGGTTTCACACAGTTGGTGGAAAAGGCCAAGGCGTTTGCGCCCAAGCCCGCCGCGAAAAAAGCATAGCGCGCCGTTCCTGTTTGTGTAGGGGCGCAGCAAGCTGCGCCCCATCCCGGCAAGATGGTAGCGACAAGGTAATACGTCATTCCGAACGGAGTCTGCGGAGTGAGGAATCTCTCTTCTGTTTTACCGGCGTCTTGGCTCCCGTTTTCGGCGGCGCTGAATTTTCTTCCGCAGGGGCACAAACTATTGTGCCTCTACGGTGTAATCTATCTGGCGAACATGCCAACTCTCGACAATCCTACAGGTAAGACTCTCGCTGAACTTGGCGCGGCTTCACCAGATGAAGTGGCGCGGCTCTTCGCGGAAGTGCGCGCGCGTTTCGACGAACAGGCTGCGAAGCCACTCGATCCCGCAAATTGGGAAATCCTCAAGCAGGCCTGGACAGGTAGAAAATCCGGCGTCCTCACTCTGATCACGGAAAATTGGCTGAAGCCGGCAACCCCCGAGCTCAAGCGAGCCGTGGGCCAGGAACTCAACAAGCTGAAAGCCCATGTGGAGTCGGCTCTTGAATCCCGCAAACGCGACGCGGAGTCTCTTGCGGACAACGCAGCAAGCGCCAAGGATCGCGTCGATCTCTCCCTTCCCGGTGTGATTCGCCCCGTCGGCACGCATCACCTGATTCGCCAGGTCTTCCAGGAAATTGAAGACATTTTCGTTTCCATCGGCTTTTCCGTCGTTGAAGGTCCGGAGATAGAAACGCCTTACTACAATTTCGAGGCGCTCAACATTCCGGAATTCCATCCGGTGCGCGACGACATGGACACCTTCTATCTTGACCTGCCCAAAGGCGCGGCCACTCCGCTGCTCCTGCGCACGCACACATCGCCAGTGCAGATTCGCACGATGGAAAAGCGTCAGCCTCCCGTGCGCGTGATCGTCCCTGGCAAGGTCTATCGCCGCGATAATCCCGACGCGACGCACTCCTTCATGTTTCACCAGATTGAAGGGTTGGCGGTGGATGCGGACATCACGTTCTGCGATTTCACGGGCACCATCGATTATTTTGTAAAGCAGTTCTTCGGCGAAACTGTGAAGACGCGTTTCCGGCCCAGCTATTTTCCGTTCACCGAGCCTTCCGTGGAATTCGATGTTTCCTGCGTGTTTTGCGGCGGCAGTGGCACCGCCAAATCCGGTGGCACGTGCAGCAAATGCAAAGGCTCCGGCTGGATCGAACTTTTTGGCGCGGGCATGGTAGATCCCGCTGTGTACGGCTTCGTGAACTACGACCCCAAAAAGGTGAGCGGTTTTGCGTTTGGCATTGGCATCGACCGCCTGGCCATGCTCAAGTACGGTATCGACGACATTCAAGCCTTCTTCCAGAACGATGTGCGCTTTCTGCGCCAGTTTCCATGAGGACCGCAGCGATCATGACGTTTGAAGACGCCAAACAGCGCTTCTCGAATCGCGTCGCGGACTATGCGCGCTACCGCCCGAGCTACCCCTCCGGCGTGGTGCAGTTGCTTCGCGAGGAGTGCGGTCTGCGCCCAGAGCACGTTATCGCGGACATCGGTTCTGGCACCGGTTTGCTCACCAAACTTTTCCTCGATTACGGCAATCGCGTGTTTGGCGTGGAACCCAATTCCGAAATGCGCGCTGCCGGAGAATTGTTCCTGCAACAATACGCGCATTTTGAAAGCGTAAACGGAGCCGCGGAAGGCACAACTCTAACGGCACAGAGCGTTGATTTCATTGCCGCAGGCCAGGCGTTTCACTGGTTCAAACCTGCCGCCGCTCGCGCCGAATTCCAGCGCATTTTGAAACCCGGCGGCTGGATTCTGATTGCCTGGAATGACCGCCGGTTGGACGAAACGCCGTTCGCGCGCGAATACGAGAACCTGCTGCGGCGTTTTGGCACGGACTACACCAGCGTGCGCGGTGCCTACCCGGAAGCTCAGACGATTCGGGATTTCCTAAACGATGGCAGTGTGGGCTCGCGCGATTTGCCCAATCACCAGATTTTCGATTGGCAAGGGCTCTGCGGGCGCTTGTGGAGCAGTTCCTATGCGCCAAAAGAAGGCCACCCCAATTTCGCGCCCATGATGGCGGAGTTGCACCGCCTGTTCTCCGCCAATCAGCAGGATGGCCAGATTCGCATGGACTATTTCACACGAGTTTATTTCGGGCAATTCGACAGGAACTAGCGCATGAAAGTCGCTTACAACTGGTTGAAAGAATTTGTGGACGTGCCTGCCCCGGCGGAAGAAATTGCCTCGCGCCTGGCGCTGGCGGGGACCAACATCGCGAGCATCGAAACAGGCGCGCACGGTGCCGTGATTGATGCGGAAGTCACATCCAACCGCCCTGACTGTCTGGCCATGCTCGGAATCGCGCGCGAACTTTCCGCGATATATCGGCTGCCATTGAAATTCGCTCAGCCGAAGCTGTCCGAGTCTGGACCCAAGGTGAGTGATGCGATTGGCGTTCGCATCGATTCTCCGGAACTCTGCGGCCGCTACACGGCAAGGGTAATTCGCAACGTTAAGATTCAACCGTCTCCTGCCTGGCTGAAAGACCGCCTCGCCGCCGCCGGCACTTCCAGCATCAACAATGTCGTGGACATCACCAACTTCGTGATGCTCGAGCTCGGCAATCCCATTCACGCTTTTGACTACGACAAAGTCCGCGAACACAAAATCGTTGTCCGCCGCACCCGGCCCGGCGAGAAAATGACCACCTTGGACGGCATCGAACGTCAGTTGGAGCCCAACATGCCCCTCGTTTGCGATGGCGATGGATCGCGGGCCATCGGCAGCGGCGTGATGGGCGGCTCTGAAACGGAAATTTACTTTTCCACGAAAAACGTCTTGATCGAGTGCGCCTGGTTTGAGCCCGTCTCGATTCGGCGCGCGGCACGCTTCCTGAAACTCCACACCGAAGCGAGTACGCGTTTTGGCCGGGGCGCCGATCCAGAAATGGCGGAGACGGCTTCGCGACGTTGCGCGGAATTGGTCCTGCAGCTTGCCGGCGGCGAGTTGCTTGCCGGTGTCGTCGACGTCTATCCAGGAAAGCGCGCGGCGAAGAAAATCACGCTCACGCGCGCGGAATTCCTTCGCGTTATGGGCGCGGACGTTGCCGACAAGGAGATTGAGGCGATCCTCGGCGCGCTTGGCTTCGCGCCAATCCGCGTGGATGACAATCGCGGCGCGGCGAATTCGCTTCTGGCAGCTTGGGAATGCACGCGGCCTTCCTGGCGCGCGGACGTCGAGCGCGAGATTGACTTGGTGGAAGAGGTCGCGCGTATCCACGGATTGGATAATTTCCCCCCTCGTTTGCCCACTGCCCGTATCGCGGCGGCTCGTTTGCCGTATCACGAAGCGGAAACCCGTCTTCGCGAGCGCCTGATTGGCCTCGGTTATCTCGAAACCGTTACGATTCCCCATGTGGCGGAGGATCGCAACGATCTGTTCCGCACTCCTGAAGTCCAGGTAGCCAAACTTGCGAATCCGTTATCAGAGGAAGCGGGCGTGCTGAAGTCCACCGGCCTCGTCACCATGGCCGGCGCCATCGAATGGAATTTGAATCACGGGCAGCGCAACGTGCGATTGTTCGAGATTGGCCGGCAATATCGCCTGACAGATGGCAAGCCGGTGGAGACGCGCGTTCTCACCGTTGGCGCGACGGGCGCCGCACGCGAACAAGGATTGTACGATCCCGCGCGCGAATACAATTTCGCCGACTTGAAAGGTGATCTCGATTCCATTGGCGCGCTTTCGGGCGGCTTCCGCTGGGACGATGGCGGTCCCGAATGGCTGAACCCTGCGAAACGCGGCACGCTGCGACTGGGCCAGGAAGGCAATCCAGCAATTGGCGCCGCGGGGTTGCTGGCAAAACGCGTTGCCGAAAAATTCAAATTCCGCCAGGATGTGTTTCTTGCCGAACTTGATTTGGGCCCGGTCTATTGCATGTTTTACGGCGTGAAAAATAATCGGCGCTACGAACCGTTGCCGCGGTTTCCCGGCGTCGAGCGCGATTTTTCGTTGTTCCTCGATGATGGAAAATCCTTCGCCGAAGTGAAGCAGACAATAGAAGCTTTGGACTTCCCGGAAATTACTTCCATCGTTGCCGCCGATTTGTTCCGCGGAAAAAATGTACCGGCGGGGAAATATTCGCTTCTGGTGCGCGTCACGTTCCAAAGCCGTGAAGCAACTTTAGCCGAAGTACAGATCACGGAATACTCGGCGCGTATAGTGAGCGCGCTGGAAAAAACTCTGGGCGCCTCTCTGCGGGCCATCTAGCCGCAACAAATCTATCCCGTTTGTTTCAGGGCGCGTTCCACTAAAGTCAGGCAGCGCTCGGCCTGTTCCTTCAGCAAGTCCTCGCGCTCGCTCTTTTCCTTGCGGCTGCTGTGCAGTTCGTCAGCGATGGCCAGCGCGGCAAGCACAGCCGCTTTCTGCGTGTCCACCGTCGAGGTCATCCCGGTGATGGCCTGCATCTTCGCGTCCACGTAGGCCGCGAGTTCCTGCACGTAGGCTTCATCCAGGTCGCCCATGATCGTGTAGCTCTGCCCGTAAATCTGAACTTTGACGCCTCGGCTCATGTCTGGTCTATTCTACTGCGACCACGAAGTCGGGTTGCGATCCCAGCGGTGTGTGCGAAGTTTCTTGAGCAAATCGGGGGGCAGTGCTCCTGCACTGCTTGCCGCGCAATTGGCTTCCACATTTTTCAGTTTGCGCATTCCGGGAATCATGGTGCTCACATCCGGATTCGTCAGGATGAATCGTAACGCGAGTTGCGCCATCGTGGAACCCGCGGGAATCAGCGGGCGAAGCGCCTCTGCATGGGCCACGCTGGATTTCAAATTTTCTGGAACAAAATAGCCGTTGCGCCAGTCACCGGCGGGCCATTTGGATTCCAGCGAAAGCGTGCCCGTCAAAGCGCCTTCATCGAGCGGCACGCGCGCGATCACCGCGGCATTCTTCATCCGGCAAATGGGAAAGAGCGCGTCTTCCGGATTCTGGTCAAAGATGTTGTAGATCGTCTGCACCGCATCGGCGTACCCTTCCAGAACGGCGCGAATCGCGTTGCACGGCTCCCAGCGATTGGCGCTGATTCCGCAGGCGCGCACCTTGCCGCTCTTTTTCATGTTTTCGATGGAATGCGGGAGGCGCTCGTCGTTCAGCCAGCGATCTTCCCAAGTGTGAAACTGCATCAAGTCGATCGTTTCAACGCCAAGATTCTCGAGACTTTTCTCGATGTACTCTTCAACGTATTCCGGCGGATAGCAATCATCGAGCGTGAATTCCCGGCGGCTGGGCCATTTGCGATTCTTCGGCGGGATCTTCGTCGCTACGTAGAGATGTTTGTCTGGCCCGCCAACACTGGAACTGTTCTTGTAGTGCGCCAGAATCTTGGCGAGGATCTGTTCGCTCTTGCCATCGCCATAAGCCCACGCGGTATCAAAGAAATTGCAGCCAAGCTCGGTGGCGCGGTGCAATGAAGCCAGCGTCTCCGCATCGTCGGAACCGCTCCACCCGGCCAAGCCCCACATACCATAGCCAATTTCACTGACCTGCCATCCGGTGCGGCCAAAGCGGCGGTATTTCATGGGGTCTCCAGTCCGTCCGAAAGACATTGTAGCGGAGAAGAGAGGTGACCGGCGCTCGCTTATTTTTGCGCTAAGACTGTTTTTGCTTCCGCTAGTTCCGGGCGGTCGGCGCCTGGCGGGCATACTTCCGTGAGTTTTGCATAGAATGTTTGTGCGCTGTTCGTATCTCCGGAGGCTTGCGCAGAGCGCCCCGCTCCCAGCAAGGCGTCAAAACGATTGGGAGCATTCTTGAGAGCGGTCTTGTACTCGGTGAGGGCCTCGGAAGGACGCTTCGCTTCCAGCAACATGTCCGCAAGCATTTCGCGCGCGGGAATGATCACGGAGTCGGCGCCACTTTTATCCTGGCGATCGGCGGCGGCGCGCAACTCCTGCAGCGCGTCTTCCGTTTTTCCCTGCGCAAAGGCCAGCCACGCTTCCGCTTCGCGAAGATCCGTGGCTTTCTCCGTGTCAACGGGATAGCCGATCTTTCGCGCTTTGGACTGGCGCTCCTCGACGCTCTTGGTCAGATCCTTTACGGCCACTTCCGCGGCTGAAGCGTCGTCGCTTCGCGCCGCACCAATCGCGCGCGCCCAGAACGTGGTGTCCAGCCATTCCTTGCGAATCGCCGGTACAGGCAAATTCGCAGCTTCGTTCCAGCGGTGCAATTCCAGCGCGGTGTACGCCGCGAGATACGCCCGGTGATCCGCCTTGTCCTCTTCACTCGCGCCCACAACGTGATCGGTGTGCGCGATCAATTCACGCGCCTTGGTCTCCTGGCCGCTTTGCAAATAGGAATAGTTCAGGAAGCCCATAGCGTGCGTCTGGTAATGCGACTCTGCTTGGTGGAGTTCCGCGGCGCGCGCGCCTGCGGCGATGGCCGCGATGTTGGAGTTGATGGACTCCTGCCACAACCCTAAACGGACAAAAATATGCGAAGGCATGTGCAGAGCGTGCGAGGAATCCGGCGCAATCGCCGCGTAACGGCGAGCGGCCGCCAATCCCTGCTCGGCAAGTTCCGGCCTGTCTGTCGCGTGAATCAGGTAGTGAGCCACGCCGGGATGATCAGGATATTTTTCAAACAACGGCTGCAGGATGGCGATGGCCTTCTGCAAATTCGCCATGGTATCCACATCATCATTCGCCAGTGCTACCAGCGATAGCGCGTAAAACGATTCGATTTCCACGTCGCCCGGCACCTGCTCCCGGAGCTTCTCGAGGGCCGCCGTGTAGGCTTGCCTGCGCTCGACGTGGCTGAGCTTGTCATTTTCTTGATAAAAAGCGGCGGCGGCATTCACAAAACCCTGTTCACGCGGAGTTTTGGGGTGCAACTTGCTGGCCTGCGCGATTTCCTTGTGGCCTTCCTGGAGTTGCTTCTCTTCAGGAAAATCCCAGAGTTGGTGATAGAGCGCCATGGCCTGGCCCCAATGAGCAATCGCGCACTTAGCATCGCGCGTTTCCACTTCCGCGAAAGTCTGCCGCGCTTCTTCGTATTGGAAGGAATGCAACAGCGCCACGCCCTTTTCAATCTCTGCCTGCACCTCCGCCGAGCAACTGTTAGGAAAATTTACAGTTCCCAGATGATTCTGCGCTGCGCCGCTTGGGGCGGTCTCTGCCGCAGTTGCGGGAATCCGCGGCAGAGCCGCAAGAGTCAGGATTAGAGCGATTCCGATTAAGCGTCCTTGAAGCATAGCGTTCCCCCCCTTTTTGGCGGAGGCCATTCTATCCTTGTGCGTTTGCTGGGGCAGCTGAATTTTTCTCCTTGATAGTATGCAGAACTTCGGGCTAGTCGGAATGTCGGCGCGCCGACATTTTGCATCTGAGTTGCATGTAGCATACAGTAATATAATTCATAAGTTATCGATGCTGGTATTTGGCCGTGTGTGGAAAAATGACCCCCACCCCCCTGTTTTTGCGTATGTACGGGAATGATTGGACTTAGGGGAGAAAAGCAGCCGACAGCCGACAGTTGACAGTTCACAGCCAAAGAAGAAGAAAGAGGGACGGCGACATAGAGATCAGCCTCGGAGAAGAAACGTGCCGGGGAGAGTCCCGAAATGGAACGCATGGTCCTATTAGAGGAGGGGTGTACCCCCTGTTTTTGCGTATGTACGGGAATAATTGGACTTACGGGAGGATTCCTCGGATCTACGGGAATGATTGGACTTAGGGGAGAAAGGCAGTCTACAGCCGACAGCTTACAGTCCGCAGCCAAAGAAGAAGACAGAGGGACGACAAAATAGAGATCAGCCTTCGCGAAAAGGGGTCTGGGTAAAGGGGCAGGGCGTTCCGAAATGGCACAAGAAGAGCATCCCCTCAGCATGACGCAGGAAGCTTAACACATTATTTACCGTTTGTCCACTATTATTTAGTGGGTACTACGTTCGAAACTGGTACGAGGGGGGAAGAAAGAGCAACGCAAGCTACTCTATTGCCTTCTGCGCAAAGAGAAAATTGGCGTTCTGCATGAGATCCTGCCAGCCTCGGACGGAGTTCGGCGCGGAGTCAAAAAAGCAAAGCTGTTCGAAGTGCTTTTTCTGCTCATCGGAGGCGGGGTTTGATGCCAGAAACCGCTTGAGCGCCTGACGTCTAAGGGCAACGGGAAACTCCAGGTCCTGATCTTCCGCCGACATGAGGAAGGCAGGGCAAACCTCAAGGGCGTCAGCTAACTTGAAGAGAGAGCTTGTCCTAGGATCTCTTGGTTCGCGCTCAAGTCGCGAGATAGTAGCTATGTTAAGTCCTGTCGTATCAGCCAACTGCTCAAGAGTTAGGTCCTTGGCGTCGCGGGAGCGGCGCAGCCTTTCCCCAAGCGGCATCGACGCAGGTGTTACCATTTTTGAATTTTACCATAGGCAGAATTTAATTGACTTTAGTCAAATAATATTTGACTATATGCAAGGGCACTACTGGATGTAGAGGGTTGATTTTGGAAAACTACATCAGATGGTATTTCTTAACTGCCCTGTGGAACGCCGGTTGCTAGTTGGAGATGTACTAATTTCTCTTTGATCCGGTAATCCCTGGGAGTAGCATATTGCTCCCACCGTTTTCTCGACCGGAAGGAGATTTCTACCATGGAAGAAACAGGAACGACTACCATCCGGCAAGAAGTATTGTTAGCCGCTGCTATAACTGCAGCATCTGCTAAACCGGGCTCAGAGCACCCTCCGAGTATCGAGGACATTTCCTCCCTTCTATTTCGGCTTAAGAAGAACAGCATCGATCTCGGCGAAATATCCTTGCGTAGGGTTCCTGGTGGTTTTTATTCAGAAGATATCGAAACGCTTCTCGGCCACTACTTGGCTGCAGGGTATGCCACACACCTCAGCCCTGTGAAATTGACCGACCAGGGCAAACAAGTGTTATCGAACATAATCTCTGAAGAGCGGAGTGAGAATCGGAGCGCCATTGAACGGATAGAAGCAGTGCTGGGGAGTCTCGCTATCTAGTGGGACTCGAGCAGTTCCTTAGCGGCACGCTCAATTTCTGCTATTTGTTGGAAATCCAAGCGCGAATCCGCGAAAACTCTGATTTTTTCTCGAGCTTTGTTCGCATCTTCTAACCTCTTGTTTATTCCTGAATCGATGTCAAGAAGCTTCTTCACGGCATATCCAGATGTTGTGTGCTCAAGAATCTTCGCGTTAATTGCGTGTGGAACACCCGTCCGTTGGTCGGGAATTGCCACGAGCACTCGCCACGCGTCGCGTTGTCCTAGTCCCGCCGCAATTGCAATCGCTCTTTCCTTTTCGCTTGGCCAATCCACATATACCAAGCGGCCCATACGACCCGAGAGTCGGTCCCTGTTCCACTTCGAAATGAGAGCGTTAGGGCTGGTCAGGTCAACTTCGAGAACTGTTTCGTACTTGACGTTCTGCAATAGCGCAGATAACAGCTGCGAGCTCTCAACGGAAGTTACAGCAGCAAGCCCGAGGAGAGCAAGTATCTGCTCATCTGTGAGCAGCATGACGGTGTTTAACCCGAGATTGTGTTCCCGTAGGAGGTTTTCAACCAAGCGAGTGAAAATCCTCTCGGCGGCAAGCTTGGGTGGATACTCATAGCAGAAGGCATACATTTTTTCTCTGGCGATTAAGAAATCTTCAACGTAGGGAAGGCAGGACTTCTCGAACGTGAGAAACACTTGATCTTCTTCTTGAAACGGACACATTCTCTCGATCAGCGCCTCCGTGCTTGTTACGCCCATCAGGAGGCCGGTCATGTGGGCGTCCCGAACTAGGAAATCCATGCGGTCGGCGTCAAGAGCTGAGTCAAGTAAGTCAGCAACAAGTGTGTTCCAACCGACGCGGGCCTGATTAGGGGCCAGAATTCCAGCTAAATTCTCACCATCGATCGAATCCGGTAGATGAGCACGAAAGAATTCGTTGAAGTACTTTCGGGAATAATGCTTGTCGGGGGAAATAAGGGGGTGCGCCGGATCGAAATAACCAATGAACTTGTCCAACGTGTGCCCGAAAGGGGCATGGCCTACATCGTGGAGCAGCGCTGCCGCCTTCGCCATGAGGACCAAGTTGCGCCTTGCAATTGGGTCGAGGGGAATGCTTTCTCTGCCAGTGCTCGTGTATAACCAATTGTTGCGAAACATGGTGGAAAGAGAAGCTTCCATGTTTCTGCAGGTCCCGAGTGTATGAGCAAGCCTAGAGTGAGTAGAATTGGGGAAGCGCAGGTATGCAAAAGAAAGTTGCTTTATGTGATTTAGTCTTTGCAGGAGCGGATGGAAATAAAGGTCACTTAGCTCCTCGTCCATGCACATCTGGCCCCAGACAGGGTCATCGAAGAAGAGCTTCTCCGCCTTCCTCGAGTTCGGGCTCACCCAAACTTGAATCAGCAGTTTTGCCAGACTCCCGATCTGGTTCTCCTGCATGGGACGAAGAGTACTTACTTCTCGTCTCAAGTTTTCCAGTTCAGTGTGCTGCTCAGCCAGAATTCCGTCCTTGACCTCGTCAAGCAGCGTCTTTGAAGGAATCACTTTTCGCGGCAGAAGCCTCAATTTGGCCTCCAGTATTTCTTCAGAGACTCCCAAGCCACTTCCTCGACGAGGTCGCCTGGATTTGCGTTCACGACCTGATTCGACAAAGTAGCGACAAGAAGTCTTCTTAGAATTGCCTTTCTTTGTTCGTACAATTCGCCCTTGGCGAACAAACGAACGAGAAAATAATTTAGCGAATAGACTCCTAAGTAGAAAACCAGAGAAGGAAGCAGGTAAGTGAGAATAAGAGAAACATTTATGTATCGGTGGAGTGCAGATAAACTGAAATATCGCGAAATTTCGTCGGCATGATACCTAAAGACGACCGCAGAGACAGCGCTTCCGAGGAATACGGAGATGGTGAAAAGCTCCGAGCGCTTTTTGCAGTAAGCTGGCATGCAAGTTATTCATATATACCAGATCGGTAAGATAATTAGGGACGAAAATTGGGCTAAGGTACGCGTTTGAAAACGCGTGGAGTTGGACTGGATGCTCGCAACTACGTCGGCGGGCTGGCTGAATGACGGGCCCTGCACAAGCAGTACAGGGCGGGATGACGAGTAGGGGGATGCGGTTAGTTGGAGGCGACGAGCTTGGGCGGAGGTGATTCTTCAGAGCGGATGAGAACGGACGAGAAGTTCCCCGATTTCAGAATCTGCGCCTCGCTGCACCCTGTCGGAGTTCTGAGAACAGATCGTCGCGTGCCGCTGTCATGGGTAACTAGCCCGGTTTCCGAGTTCTTGCGAACGCGGTGGCGCGTGCCAAGAGGGATGCCAGGAATTTCTCGAACGTAAGTTCGGGAGCTGGCTCGCGATATTCGCCTTTGGCGCCGCGCTTGGGATCGGAAAGCAAGAAACACGCCGAATCGTATAGGCGTTCCCTCACCAGTTTTGTGAGGAGAATCTCGTAGCGTTTCTCGTACGAAGCATCTTTGAATTCCGGGAAAACTTTGAAGTGTGGTTCACTCGCCTTTACGGGGCGCATCGAGCCTGGAGCTTCTTCTAAAAGCATCATGTAGCCTAGCCACGGACGGGAAGACGGCTTGAATGCTCCTTCGCGGTAGGCCGCCCAGATGTCAGTGGCGCTTCCGATAGCCTCTTCGGTGCGGTTATTGAAGTTATTTCCGAAGGAACCGACCTGCGATTTGAACTCGATTCCGGCCAGCAATTCGCTATCGGCAACGACCAGCAAATCCCACTGGTTTTCCGCGCGATACCAGCCCGGCAGCTCGACCCCTTTGTTGCAGAAAACCTGTGTCTTGGGAAGACCTCTGGCGCACAAATACTCCCGGACCAGGTTAACAAATCCGTCCATCTGGTGCCCGCCCGTGACGGCAGTCCTCGAACCGGCGTCGCGGGTGCCGGACTTCGACCCCTGTTTTCTGGCTTGTGAGTCGCGGGTCGACCAGAAATGTTTTATGGCCCTGCGAAGCTTCTTATCAATTTCGGGGTGAAGAGCCATATGTTCCGCTAAAGCGAGTCGATGGAGTTTATGGTGGCCGTGCTGAATAAAGAGGAAGTTTCCTCGGAGATACGCTTTTGCGCCAGCTCGTAATAGTGGCGGTCGATTTCAAAACCGACGCTGTTTCTTCCCCACTTTGCGGCTGCGACGGTGGTCGTGCCAGTGCCCATAAAGGGATCGAGAACCGTATCACCGACAAAACTGAACATGCGCACGAGCCGCTCGGCAAGTTCGATGGGGTATGGAGCAGGGTGTTGCTTCGTGGATGCGCCCGTCACGCCACTCCAAATCTGCTGGAACCATTTCTTATGGTTTTCCGCCGAAATCACGCTGAGAACTTTCGTTGAAATATCGGGAGAGCGATACCCACCCGGTTTTCGCTGCATCAGAATGAACTCGATATCATTTTTTATGACGGAATTTGGTTCGTAGGGCTTGCCGAGAAAAGTTGATCCGCCCTCGACCTCATAAGCCGCATTGGAAATCTTGTGCCAAATGATCGGTGCAAGATTGTCGAATCCCAGCTTTCGACAGTGTTCTTGAATCGAAGAGTGCAGCGGGACGACTGTGTGTCGCCCTCCGTTCTCTCTTCTTGATAGGCAGACGTCGCCAACGACGCAGATCAGTCTGCCGCCGGGGACTAGCAGTTGAAAACACTGCTTCCAAACTTTATCCAATTCTTGAAGAAACTGGTCGTAGTCCTCGACATGGCCGAGTTGTCCCTCAGAGTCCCGATACTCCTTGAGCGTCCAATAAGGAGGAGAGGTCAGGATGAGGTGAACACTTTGAGGTGACAAACCCGACATGACGCGAGCATCCCCGTGACAGATCGAATGCGACGTAGGAATCTGACGAATCGCCCTCTCGATAAGATTGATTGCTTCGGCGTCCTTTGCAATGCGGGGGATAGCAGTCTGGGGATCATCTAGCTTTGCGAGCTTTTCCGGGACATAGCGGGAAAGGTCAGCATATTCAAGCGCTGCCTGGTCGTCTAAGAGCTTGCGTTTGGCGGCTACGTGCATTCGGTTGGCCTATTATCCACTATTCTTCGGTTGCTTAGAAGCGTTCGGCGGCGCCTAGCTTACTTTGGCGAGGCAGGTTCTTCGGGTTTCCTGCTTTCACGGCACACTTTCTCGACTCTGGAAGGGGAGAAATGCATCGCCCGTTCCAAGCGCGGGTTGCTCATGCGGAGTATACCACTGTAGAAAATAACTTGGGAGTGACAAGAGCGGAGGGGTGAGTGGTGCTGGATGGGAGAAAAGCAGAGAGCGTTGTCCAGGCCGGTTGAAATCACCGGGGAAAGAAATATTTTGCGGGAGCGGGGTATGTCGGACATGAATGTCCGACCCCCTAAAGAGGCAAGAGCGTCCGGCTCCCTGCTTCGGCGGGCAGGCTGAATGACGGGGCGGAGTCGTCCAGGGCGGTTGGAGAAGGGCAGTGGCGAGTGAGTAGTGGCCCTTCGGCTCCGCTCAGGGCAGGCTAGTGGCGAGAATGGGAAAGGCAGGCCGGGGTGAGCCGGGAGGAGAGAGAGTACTGAGGAGGGTTTACGCTGGGGCTGAAGCCTCGGCCTGCTGAAGAGGGAGAAGGAGATTGGGGAGTCCTTTTGTTTTTCAGGCGAGGTGCGGCACGATTGAAATCGTGCCCTGACGGAAGATTGAAGAGAGATCCCTCCACTGCGCGGCCCGACGCGCCACAATTCGGCGCGCATGAAAAAATCGGGACGCTCCGGTCGGGATGACAGATAGGGAGGGAAGGCTGGAAAACCCGGGAAGCGGGCGGAAGGTTGGGCAGTACGGAAGCGAAAGATCAAGACCCACCCTTGCGTGAAGCAAATGCGCAAGGATGGGGCACCCGCAACCCAGGAGAAAGACTTAGGAGAAAAACCGCAGGGCTCGCGGACTCGCCTTGCGTTACATGGGGGGAATTCAGGAGCGGAGGGGCCGGGCGATATCACGTGATCGTGCGGACATGGGGCACAGGAGTCCTGTGCCCCTACAAAAACAAGAAGGAACCCAGTAGCGGAACGGCTGAAGGTGCCATTCGGGAGAATGGCGTTCCCCGGGGCGGGTTGGACGTGCGCGGGGAGTGAGAGGATAATACGGAGTGGAGCGGTACTTCGAGGCAGGTGAGGACGCGACCGCCGTTTGAACCGTAACGAATCTCTGGGGTGCTGCGGATAGACAGCCTGTGTGCACGGCCTGTCCCGTTGGCGGGTTTCTGAGGGAACCCGCAAGCGGGGCAGGAAAGCCTAATGGTTGGCTCGTGGCGCCCACTTATTTCAGAGGTTCACGGCCTAGCTGCCCACGGCTGAGCAGTCCGCTCTTTTTTAGTTTTAAGTGGGTAGTTTTTAGTTTTCAGTAAAGAAAGAAACTTCAAGATAGCTAATTTGGAGCCAATGGTTCGTTTTTAGTTTTCAGTAAAGAAAAAACATGGAGCGGTTGAAGTTCGCCTTTTTGCCGGGGTGGCACGCGATTCGGCCTGCTGGACGCAAGCACTTGAATTGAGAGCGGAATCCTTTTCACATGCGCATTCTTTTTATAGGGGACATCGTGGGGTCGCCGGGGCGGCAGATTGTCCACGACCGGCTGGCAGACCTTGTGGAGCAGCGCCAGATCGACCTGGTGATTGCGAACGGGGAGAACTCCGCGTCGGGATTCGGGATTACGCCGCGGCTGGCGGACGGGTTGCTCCAGAGCGGCATTGAAGTGCTGACGGGCGGGAACCATAGCTGGGACCGCAGGGAAATCATGGAGTACATGCCGCACCAGCCGCGTTTGCTGAGGCCGGCGAATTTTCCGGAAGGGAATCCGGGAACGGGGCTCTATGTAGGCGCGGCGAAAAACGGGGTGAAGTTCGCGGTGCTGAACCTGCAAGGGCGAATTTTTCTTCCGGCGTTTGATGACCCTTTTCGCAAGGCGGAGTGCGAGTTGGCGAAGATTCCGGCGGACGTGGCCTTTATCCTGGTGGATATTCACGCGGAAACAACCAGCGAGAAAGTGGCTCTGGGGTGGTTTCTGGACGGCCGAGTGACCACGGTGGTGGGCACGCACACACACGTAGCGACCGCCGATGAACGCGTTTTGCCGAATGGCACGGCTTACATCACCGACGTGGGTATGACCGGTCCGCACGACGGAGTGATCGGAATGGAGCGGACGGGAATTCTGAAGAAATTTTTGGATGGCATGCCGGCGCGGTTTGAAGTGGCGACGGGCGACGTCCAGATGAACGCGGTGTTGATCGAAACGGATGATGCCGGGCCGCGCAACGATGCGGGGCGCCTGCGGGCGAGTTCAATTGAGAGAGTGCGATTGCGCATTGACTAGTTGGAACAGGGAGAGGCAACCAGGTCGCTCCGGTTGCAATCTGAGAGACCATGCGAAGAATCAGGAGAAAAATAGCGGCGGCGGTGGCGGGATTGTGTCTGGCGGGAGTGCTGGGCGCGGTCGCTTCGCAGGTGGATGACGACCTGACGGCCCGCAAGCGCGTGTTTAAACCGCTGGGGCCGGGGCTGCGAGCCATCAAACGCGGCTTGGATGGCAAGTACTACATTCTGGCGTCGCCGGGCGTGGGCGTGGTGATTTTTGACGAGCAGGAAAAACAGTTGCGGGTGATCGGAGCTCCACTCCCCGCCGCAGTCGCCGATAAAGCTGGGCGGGCGGCGATCGACTTTGGCGAAGACTGCGACGTGGATGAGCAGGGAAATGTGTACGTGGTGGATCGCGGCTACAACCAGGTTACGGAGTTTTCTCCCGACGGCAAGCAACTTCGCGCTATCTCCGTGAACGCGCCGGTATCCGTGGCGGCGTTGGCCGAGGGGGAAGTGGCGGTCAGCACGCTACGCGGGGAGCATCTGGTGACTGTCTTCGGGCCAAACGGAAAAATTGTGCGGGAGTTTGGCGAGCCGGAGGATCTTTCATTTCGGCCGGAAATCAACCGGGCGATCAGCGTGGGCCGCTTGGGAACGGATGGACGAGGGAGGTTGTACTACAGCTATAACTACCGGCCGGAACCGCTGGTGCGGCAATACGACCGAGTGGGTTACGCCGGTCTGGATTTCGAATTCACCGGGCTGGATGCTTATCCGGAAGCGCAAGCCGCGCGGAAAGAAATCGAAAAACAGGAAAAGAAACAGACTCCTCCGTACTTCACGGCGATCCTGACGGCATTTGCCGTGGACCCGCTGAACGGAGACCTTTGGATGGCTTTGCACAACACGCTGCTGCATTTTGACAAGGACGGGAATCGGCGGTCTGAGTATCGCATCTACACGCCGGAGGGTGGGCGGTTGGAAGCGAATGCGATTCTGGTGGAAGAAGACCGGCTGTTGATCGGCGAAGACCCGCAAGGGGTGTTCGATTTCGAGAGGCCAGACCGAAAACAGTGAAAGATAGCGAAAGATTTCCTCAGCCCTGCTTGCACAAAATCAGTGCAGCAGCGAGTGATGCGAAAAAATAAATAAAGAAATGCTCGGAAAAAGTGGGGAAATATTGGTGCTTGCACAAAACTGGTGCTTGTGGAAAAGTTGTGAATGCCATGTGAACGGCGGTGCAGCCTTTCGTACACTTTTCGCTTGCTCGATTACGGACAGTGCGCGAGAATCCAACCCAGTCAAGAAGCAAGTGGCACGTGGTCGGGGCTACTCTGAAAGGGCCACGCGGGAATCCACGGGGTACGTACTAATCGTTCCAGCGTGAGCACGAACTCCAAAGCGTGAAGCTTTAGGGCACAAAAATGCTTTCCACAGCTTATTCACACCTGTGGAAATAGCTTAGGATTTGGTATTTTCCATCACGATGACTACCGCAACGCAAATCGGTCGAGAACGCGAAACACTGAATGTCTGGGACAAATTTCTAGAGTTGAGCAAGTCCCGGGTCAGCATCAACACTTACACCACCTGGTTCCAACCTACCCGGCTGAACCGCATGGACGGGGAAACGCTCTTCGTGCAGATCCCCAGCACGGTATTCCGCCAGGTGCTGACACGCACCTACGGCGAAATTGTTAAAGCCGTGTTTCACCAGATGGGCACGCCCAACATCAAGGTGCAATACGTTTGCACTGAGGAAGAGCCGGTGCAAGCTTCACCTGCGGCAATTGGAGCAAAGCAGTCCAAGCTGGACTTCGAGAGCAGCGATCACCAGTTAAACCTGCGCTATACCTTTGACACCTTCGTGGTGGGGAAGTCCAACGAGTTTGCGCATGCGGCTTCGCGCGCGGTGGCCGAGCAGCCATCCAAGGCTTACAACCCGCTGTTCCTGTATGGCGGCGTGGGCATGGGCAAGACCCACTTGATGCATGCGATCGGTCACCTAATCAAGAAGCGTAACCCGGCCATGCGGTTGAGTTACGTAAGCGCGGAGAAGTTCACCATCGAGGTGATTAACTCGCTGCGCTTTGATCGCATGATCAGTTTCCGTGACAGGTTCCACACCGTTGATGTGTTGCTGGTGGACGACATCCAGTTCATTGCGGGCAAGGAACGCACCCAGGAAGAGTTTTTCCATACGTTCAACGCCCTCTACGAGCAGCAGAAGCAGATTGTGATTTCCTCCGATTGCTTGCCGAAGGACATCAATTCCATTGAAGAGCGGCTGCGCTCGCGGTTCGAATGGGGATTGATTGCCGACATTCAACCGCCGGACCTGGAAACAAAGATTGCCATCCTCCAGAAGAAAGCAGAGAACGAGCGCTTCAATCTGCCGGATGAGGTGGCGGAGTATATTGCGCGAGCGATCAAGTCTAACGTACGCGAGTTGGAGGGGGCGTTGACGCGCCTGATGGCCTACGCTTCATTGACCGGCACGGTGGTCTCGCTGGCCACGGCCCAGCAAGTATTGCGGAACATCATCGCTTCGCAGGAAAAGCGGGTTACGATCGACTTGATTCAGAAGCGCGTCAGCGAACATTTCAACCTGCGGGAGCAAGATTTGAAGGTGCGGAGCAATACGCGGGCGATTGCTTTTCCCCGCCAGGTGGCCATGTACATCGTGAAGCAGTTGACCACGGCTTCGCTTCCGGAAATTGGCCGGCAGTTTGGCGGCAAGCATCACACAACGGTGCTTCATTCCATCAACAAGATCGAGGAGTTGCGCCGCTCGGATAAGGATTTGAACCGCACCATTACGCGATTGATGGACGCGCTGCAATAAGAGCGCTGCTTCCCTCTCACTCTTAAGGAAAAGGCCCATGGGCAGCCATGGGTCTTTTCTTTTGTACCCAGTCCTGCGGCTGCGGCTGGGCGAACTGTCTGTCGTGGCGAGCTCTGTGTGTTACCAGGGACGTGGCGCGCCGTCGTGTCCCAGAAACTTCCCGGAAATCTCCAGGGGATCGCTGGCAAGCACTTTGCGCATGCCTGCAATGCTCTCATGCGGAGTGAGGGGCGCGTGGGGACCGCCCATGTCTGTCTTCACCCAGCCGGGATCGAGGAGCACGACGCTGATGCCGCGCGGCTCGAGTTCTTTTGCAAGAATGGACAGGGCCATGTTGAGGGCCGTCTTGCTGGTGCGGTATTGGTAGGAAGTGCCAGCCTGCGCTACGGAACCGCTCTGTACGCCGCGCAGAATGCTAAGCGATGTGGAGATGGCAGCAACCTGCTTGCGCTGGCTGGCCGCGACGTTTTCCAGAAGCGCCTCCGTAACGCGCATGACACCGAAAAGATTGGTCTCGAAAGCCTCGCGCCAGCCCTCGTAATCGAGCTCGCCGATGTTTTGTCCTTTGCGCGGATAAATGCCCGAACAGTGCAGCAGCACATCAATGGGCTTGCCGGATAATTTATCGGCAAGATCCTTCACGGAGCTCTTATTCGTAACGTCCAGGCGATGGAGAGCGATTGAAGGATGTTGCGCGGCAAGTTGTTTGAGTTCGGCGCCCTTGTCTGGCTGGCGAGATGCTGCGTGAACTTCCCAGCTATCGGCGGAATACTGACGAACAAATTCGAGACCCAAGCCGCGGTTGGCGCCCGTGATAAGGATTGTGGGCATGCTGTTGATCTCCTTAACTCCCACCGGAAGTGATTTACAGGTTCGCAAAAGCTGTGGACATGCGTTGGATAACGGGATTCAAGCGCAAATTGTTTGATGCTTCGCGCAACAGTTTGTCACGAATAGTGAGGAAGAAGAAGCTGTGAAGTAAGCGTGGGAAAGGTGCGGATAAGCTGTTGAGGGATGTGCGGGGAATCGCGGTCAAGCGCGGACCCGCGGAGTTATCCAACGAAGCGCGGAGAAATTCACTTCACACATCACGAATAAATCGTAAGCGGGACTGCACGGCGGACGCTTTTCCACGAATCCACAGCAGTCATCATCATCACAAGCTATAGAAGTAAATTTTTTGAATGGTGGATTGTGAAAGAAGTGATGGTTGTGAGAAAAGAGCGATTGTGATGAATCATGCTGTGATTCAACGTGGCACATATCTTTTCTCAATCACCACTATTTCCACAGAGAATCCGCAAGTAGTGGCCTTTATACTTTGCGAAAAAACGAGTAGAGTACGCTAGCGGGTGAACCAGACAGGGGAAAGCGATGACCGCACCGGGAACCGCACGCGAGGAAAGCCAAGCAATGGAATTCAGCGTAACGAAATCGGCGTTGCTCAATGAACTTACAACGACTCAAGGAGTGGTGGAACGCAAGACCACCATCCCCATCCTCTCTAACCTTCTGGTGGAGGCGAAAGGGAGCCGCCTGACGATCACGGCGACGGACCTGGAGCTCAGCGTCCGCACGTCTTGCGAAGCCAAAATCAAAAAGGAAGGCGCGGGCACAATCCCTGCGAAGAAACTCTTGGAACTGGTGCGCTTGCTTCCCGAGGGTGAGATCAAGTTCAAACTCCTTGATAACCACTGGGTGGAGATTGTCAGCGAGAAGAAGAAATACAAATTAGTTGGTATGGCCAAGGAGAATTTCCCCGCCCTCCCCGCAATGCCGCATACGCTGGTGAAGATTCCCGCGGTCGTCTTGGAGAACTTGATCGGCAAGACCAAATTCGCGATTTCAATGGAAGAGTCGCGCTATACGCTGAATGGTGGTTTGCTGATCCTGAAGCCGGACACGCTAGCAATGGTGGCGACGGATGGCCATCGCCTGGCGCTTGCGGAGACGGATCAGAAGTTGGCAGGACTGAACGGCGAAGTCCGTGTGCTGATCCCCAAGAAGGCCATGGATGAAGTGGAAAAGCTCTCCAACGTCGCGGGCTCCGATGCCCAGATGGAGTTTGCGAAGGACGAAAGCCATCTATTCTTCCAGGTTGACCACCGATTGCTGATTTCGCGCATTCTTACGGGTCAATTCCCGAATTACGAAGCGGTATTGCCGCGCGATAACAACAAGACTGTCGCGCTGGAACGCACGGAATTGAGCGATGCGGTGCGGCGCGTCTCGCAACTTGCCGACCAGCGCTCGCATGCCGTGAAACTCTCTGTCTCGACGGAAGGCGTGGAAATCTCCGCTTCCAGCCCTGAATACGGCGAAGCGAAAGAGACCATCGAGAAAGAATACAAGGGCGATCCCATCGCCATCGGATTCAATTCCACTTACATGCTGGATTTTCTTGCCGCCGCGGCGGAAGGGCCGATTAGCATCGAATTGAAGGATGAACAATCCGCCGGGCAAATGCGTCCGCTGGCCGATGAGAGCTACCGCTATCGCTACGTCATCATGCCGATGCGCATTTGATTTGTCGCAAGCGGTGAAGCGCAATCAAACACGATTCCCTGAAGACTTCCTATTCCAACTAAACCGGGAAGAAGCGATTAGCTTGAAGTCACAGACTGTGACTTCAAGTTGGGGGGGCGGCACGCAGAGCCCTTCCGTACCAGATTTCAAACAGTTTTCACCACAATTAAGCTGATGTTGGAGTCTCCCATACCGGTGAGAAGAGCGATCGGATTCCACTCGGGCCCGGATTGTGAAAGACACAAGAAGTGATTCTGGCGGTCAGCGAGGTAGTGTCCAGAGTTTTTCGCACATTTGTTGAAGCCTAGGTCTGGTGGTGCTCGGCTCCCCCGAGGGGGAGCCGAAAGTTTTTGCGGGTGCGTTCATGCCGCTTCGCTCGCTTCTGCCAGGCGGTTCATGTCCAGATACCGCCGCATGCCCCAGTTCGTGCCGGCCACGTGACGCAGCCTTGCCGCGGCCAGCATCAACGCCGACTTGCCATCGGGAAACGCTCCTACCGCTCGCGTTCTTCGTCGTACTTCGCGAAGCAACCTCTCCAGGGGGTTGTTCGTCCGCAGGCTCCGCCAGTGTTCGCGCGGGAACACGTAGTAATACAGCGTCTCCTCGATCCCGGCCACTACGATCGCTGCAGCATCCGCCAGCTTCATCTCTTTCAGTTTCACTGCCACCTGTTCGGCCTTCTGTCGTGCCGCCGCGCGATCTTCCTGCGCGTGAATGGCCTTCAGCATTGCCGCCACTTCTTTCACTTTGCTGGTCGGCACGGCTGTCCACACATTCCGATAAAAATGCACCGCGCACCGCTGCCACAGCGCTTCCGGATAAAACTCTCCAAGGTTCTCTACCAGCCCCAAACACTTGTCCGAAACGAATAGCCGCACGCCTTTCAACCCGCGCTCTTTCAGGTGCCGCAAAAATGCCGTCCAGCTGGCCTTGTCCTCTTTGGACCCTTCCGCTACTGCCAGCACTTCCCGAAAGCCCTCTTCATTCACGCCAATCGCCACCAGCAGCGATACGTTGCGCACTTCGCCGCCCCAGCTCCGCTTCAGCCACAAGCCGTCCAGAAACACATACGGATGGTGGCCTTCGATCGGCCGGTTCCGCCAAGTCTCGATCTGCGCGTAGATCTTCTGGTTCAGCTCGCTCACCGTGCTCGGGCTGACCCGCGTGCCCCATAGGGCTTCGGTAATGTCTTCGACTCGCCGTACGCTCACTCCCGCAAGATACATCTCCACCAGCGCTTCTTCCACCGAACTTTCCCGCCGCCGGTAGCGTTCGATGATGGCCGTCTCAAACGGCAGGTTGCGCAGCTTCGGCACTTTTAGCGTGACTTCGCCTGCTTTCGTCTGGAGGTGCCGCTGGTAGGAACCTGCACGTGTATCTTTCCGTGCCTCGGTCCGTTCGTACCGCTCGGCTCGGCAAAGACGGTCGGCTTCGGCGTCCAGCATGGCGTTCAACGTCTCTTCCACCGTGCTGCGGACCACTTCTTCCAGGTGCTCCTGGATCTTCCCCTCATCGATCTGGATCACCTGGCTCAACTTCGGCACTTCTCCCTGGTTGGTGGGCTCCATCGCCCCTCCTCTCGGGCCTTCCTCAGGCCCTCTGTTTTACCAACCAGACCTACTCCTCTTCAAATGTGCGAAAAATAGCGTACGTTATCGTCAGCGATAACTATTTGTAAATAAAACAGTTATTTATCCACAACCACAATTCTCCCGCTTGAGAAAAGCCCCCATTTCCAGTAAAATTTAAGGGTTGCCGGTTCGCGGTTTTTCCTCCTAATCGGCACGTCCGCCAGAATGGTTTGGCTACCAATGCTCTGCGCCAGGAGCAGGCCAGCGGTTCTGGAGAACATAAGTCTTCGCCACGTCCCGGATTGCGGGATGGGATGAAGCAGGAGCCCTACGAGTCCCACGCTGTATCGGGATCAAAGGGTCAGGCGACGAACGGGGAATGCAAACTTCACGCCTTTCCTAGCTTCACCAATATAGGTTTTGCAGCATTGCCATCGGAAATCCGGTTGTGCGCCGGACAAATTTCCGCGCGAGTGGTTTGCCGTAGGCACGCACATCAGGAGATGCAATGGGCGACAAGGAAACGGTGACGGGAAAAGTCGGCCACCAGTACGATGCGAAGTCCATCAAGGTGCTGGGAGGCCTGGAGGCCGTGCGGCTGCGTCCGGCCATGTATATCGGCTCGACCGGCGAGATGGGCTTACACCACCTGGTGTGGGAAGTCGTGGACAACTCCGTGGACGAAGCGATGGCGGGCTTCGCGGACGAAGTGAATGTGACCGTGCACGCGGACAATTCGGTGACCGTGGTGGATAACGGCCGCGGCATTCCCGTGGACATGCACGCCACGGAAAAACGACCAGCGGCGGAAGTAGTGCTTACGGTATTGCACGCGGGGGGAAAATTCGACAGCGAGACTTACAAGGTGTCCGGCGGGTTGCACGGCGTGGGCGTCTCCGTCGTAAATGCGCTGTCTGATTTTCTGGAAATCGAGATTCAGCGCGATGGCGCGGTGTGGGAGCAGAGCTACGAAAAAGGCAAGCCCGTAACCAAACTGAAGCAAACGGGAAAAACGCGTAAAACCGGCACAAAAGTGAAGTTTCACCCAGATCCTTCGATTTTCGAGAAGACCGTGTTCAGCTATGACACGCTGGCCACGCGTCTGCGCGAATATGCCTTTCTGAACAAGGGCCTGAAAATCACGCTGAATGATGAGCGCACGGAAAAGAGCGCGGAATTCCGCTTCACCGGCGGCATCGCGGAATTCGTGAAACATTTGAACCGCGGCAAGACCACGCTGCACGATTCGCCGATTTACATGGAGGGTAAACGAGGCAGTGTGGAGATCGAAATTGCCCTGCAGTACAACGACACTTACGGCGAAAACGTTTTCGCGTTCGCCAACACTATCAACACCGTGGATGGCGGCACGCATCTTTCCGGTTTCCGCTCGGCGCTGACGCGTTCGATCAACAATTTCGCTTCAGCGGCCGGAATGTTGAAAGAGCAGAAGGACGAAGTGAGCATTTCCGGGGACGATGTGCGCGAAGGACTTGTGGCCGTGGTCAGCGTGCGCCTGCCGCAACCGCAATTCGAGGGGCAGACCAAAGGCAAGCTGAACAGCGACATTAAAGGAGATGTCGAGCAACTGGTTAACGAGAAGCTGGGCGAATGGTTTGACAAACATTCGACGGTGGCCCGGCGCATCATCGGCAAGTGCATTGACGCGGCGCGCGCGCGTGAAGCTGCACGCAAGGCCCGGGAACTGACACGCCGCAAATCCGCGATGGATTCCAGCGGATTGCCGGGAAAGCTGGCGGACTGTCAGGAACGTGACCCCTCGCGTTGCGAGTTGTTTGTGGTCGAGGGCGAGTCTGCCGGCGGCTCCGCAAAGATGGGGCGCGACCGCAAGTATCAGGCGATCCTGCCGCTGAAAGGCAAGATCCTGAACGTGGAAAAGGCGCGCTACGACAAGATGCTGGGCCACGAAGAAATTCGCGCCATCATCACGGCGCTGGGCACCGGCATTGGCAAGGACGATTTCGACGCGGGGAAACTGCGCTATCACAAAATTATTCTGATGACCGATGCGGACGTGGACGGTTCGCACATCCGCACACTTCTGCTCACGTTTTTCTTCCGCCACATGAAGGAATTGATTGAACGAGGCCACGTGTACATCGCGCAACCACCGCTCTATCGCGTGAAGAGAGGCAAGAGCGAGCGCTACATCCGCGACGAGCGCGACTTTGCCCGCGAACTGATGAAGCGCGCCACCGAGGACCATATCGTGAAGGCCAAGGAGGGCGTGAACCTTGAAGGAGCACGCCTGACAACTTTCCTGCTGAATGTGCAGGAATACGAAGCTGCCGCCGCAAAACTGGGCCGGCGTCTGCGCGAGCCGGGCCTGGTGGAATTGCTCGCGGAGAGCGGTCTGGAAAAGAAGACCGACTTTGAAGAGAAGAAACCGCTGGAAAAACTTCTGAAGGAAGTCGAGAAGAGCAAGCTCAAGCTGGAAGGCAAGATCAATTTCGACGAAGAACACAGCCTGTACGAAATCCAGTTTGGCGCGCCACACAACCAGAAAATCAGTTGGGCGGTGGCCTCCACGGCCGAATACAAACGGCTGCGCGCGTTGGCCAAGCAGATCGAGGAGTTTAATCAGCCGCCGTTCACGGTGGCGCGGAATGGAACGAAGGTCACCAAGGAAAAGGCCACCGACGTTTTGAACTACGTGATGGAAGACGCCAAGAAGGATTTCACCATCACGCGATTCAAGGGCTTGGGTGAAATGAACGCGGAGCAATTGTGGGAAACCACGATGAACGCGGATACGCGGACGCTGCTGCAAGTGAAACTCGAGGATGCCGTTGCCGCGGAAGATATTTTCACGACCCTGATGGGGGAAAACGTGGAAGCGCGGAGGAAATTTATCGAGGAGAACGCGCTGGAAGTGGTCAACCTGGATATTTAGGTTTGTAAATGACCGGGGCGCTGCGTGCTGCGCTCCTATGAGCTTGATCGCATGATCTACCAGTTGGGTTGGACGACGTTGCCGGGGTTGCGCGGGCTGAGCGTGAGCGAGTTTCGCGCCACGCCGACGGATGCGCCGGACAACGAAAAGGGCGTAGCGGCAGATTTCGCTGATGAAGCCGAGCGCGATTCGTTTTTGCAGCTGATGGAAGCGGAGTTCGCGGCGCGGCGATTTAGCAACGGTGCCGACGCGTTCGATACGGTGAAAACCTACGTGCTGGAATATGGCGCAACGGGCCATGGAGGGTGAGTTTGATGAGTGGTGGAAACGAGGTGTCCGTTCGCATCCTCAGACGCGACGAGGCTACTCTGCTGCAGTCGAAGGACGAGGAGTATGCCTATTGGCAGAGCCAGTCGCCGGTCGAGCGGTTGGTGACCATGCAGGAGTTGAGTTTTGCTTTCTTCGAGGAGCGCGGTAATGAAGCTAAAGTTAGACAGCAATTTCTGCGATCTCCTGGCTGCCTTCCGCGCTCACCGCGTTAGGTATCTGATTATTGGAGGCTGGGCCGTGAGCATTCATGCCCAACCTCGCGCGACGAAGGACCTGGACATTTTTGTAAGTCCGGAGCCAGACAATATTGTGGCCCTGTACGAAGCGTTGATCGGGTTTGGAGCGCCGCTGAAAACCTCGGATAAAGGTCGATTCTTGGAGCCCGGGACATTCTTCCGTATTGGCACGCCCCCATGCCAAGTAGATATTTTTCCGGAGATTCCCGGCCTTCAATTCGAAACATGCTGGCCGAACCGCGTTGAGGTATCTCTAGACAATGAAAGCGTTCTTACCGCGAATTTCATTTCGGCGGAGGATTTGGTTGCCGCGAAAGTCGCAAGCGGGCGGGAGCAAGACCTCGCCGATGCTCAGGCCATCAGAAGAGCTCAGCAACTAAAACCAAAGACGTAACGAGCACAAGAAATACGAGGACACATGGCAGACGAACACAACACATCGGTACTTCTTCCCATTGATATTGAAGCGGAGATGCGCAAGTCGTATCTCGATTACGCGATGAGCGTGATCATCGCGCGCGCGCTTCCCGACGTACGCGACGGATTGAAGCCCGTGCAACGGCGCATCCTTGTGGCCATGAACGATCTGGGCCTGGCCTCGAACAAAGGCTACCGCAAGTGCGCGAAGATCTGCGGCGACACCTCCGGAAATTATCACCCGCACGGAGAAGCCGTCATCTATCCCGCGCTGGTGCGGCTCGCGCAAGACTTCAACATGCGCTATCCGTTGATTGATGGTCAGGGAAACTTCGGCTCGGTGGACGGCGATCCACCGGCGGCGATGCGGTACACGGAAGCGCGGCTGGCCAAGATTTCGGAAGATATTCTCGCCGACCTCGAAAAAGAGACCGTCGACTTCATTCCGAACTTCGATCAAACCCGCGAAGAGCCGGTGGTGCTGCCTTCGCGGATTCCGAATCTCCTGGTGAACGGCGCCAGCGGCATTGCCGTTGGCATGGCCACAAACATTCCGCCGCACAACCTGCGCGAAATCGTGGATGCCGCGATACTTTTGATCGAGAAGCCCGACACTTCGCTGAAGGAAGTGATGAAGATCGTTCCGGGCCCGGATTTTCCGACAGGCGCGTACATCGCGGGCAGGGAAGGCATTGAAGCGGCGTATCGCACGGGGCGCGGCAGCTTTATCATGCGCGCCAAAGCCGCCATCGAAGAAGTGGGCAAGGAACGCGAAAACATCGTCATCACGGAAATTCCTTATCAAGTAAATAAAGCCAAGATGATCGAGCGCATCGCGGAGCTGGTGCAAACTAAGAAGATCGAAGGCATCGCGGATGTGCGCGACGAATCTTCCCGCGAAGGCATGCGCGTCGTCGTGGAACTGAAGCGCGGCGAGGAATCCCAGCTTATCCTGAACAATCTGTTCAAGCACACGCAGATGCAGGAATCGTTTGGCATGATCCTGCTCTCCATCGTTGCCGGACAGCCGCGCGAGCTCGGCTTGATTCCGATGATCAAGCTATTCATCGAGCACCGCATGGAAGTAGTGCGGCGGCGCACGATTTTCGAGCTGCGCAAGGCCGAAGAGCGCGAACACATTTTGGTAGGCTACCAGATTGCTTTGGACCACCTGGACAATGTGATCCGCGTGATTCGTGGAAGCAGCAGCCGCGCCGAAGCCAAAGAAAACCTGTTCAAGTATTTCACCGAGCAGGACGTCACCATCACCGAGAACGGCAAGTCCAAGAAACTCGAGGGCGTGAAGCTCGACGGGCGCAAATATCGATTTGCGGGCGCTCCGGAAATCGAAGCGGCTGGCCGCGGCGCCACGGGGCTTGGCCTCAGCTACGCGCAGATTGATGCCATCCTCGAGTTGCAACTGCACCGTCTGACGCAACTCTCGATTGACGAAATTCTGAAGGAATTGAAGTCCATCCGCGAACTCATTGCGGAGTTGCGCGAGATCCTGGCCAGCGACAAAAAGCTGAAGCAGGTAATCACCGCGGAATTGCGCGAAGTTCATAAAGCGTACGGCGACGACCGGCGCACGCAGATCGTGGACAAGGTGGACGAGATCAAGCTGGAAGACCTGATCGCGGACACCGACATGCTCATCACCGTGAGCCACGCGGGCTATATCAAACGCACGCCCGTGGAGGTCTACCGCCATCAATCGCGAGGCGGCAAGGGGCGCATCGGTGCGCGCACCAAGGAAGAGGATTTCGTCGAGTATCTGTTCATCGCTTCGGCGCACAGCTACATATTGCTGTTCACCTCGAAGGGCCGCGTCTACTGGCTGAAAGTGTACGAATTGCCAGAAGCGGCGGCAGCCACGCGCGGCAAGGCGATCGCCAGCCTGGTGAAGTTCCAAGAAGACGAAAAACTGACGGCGCTGGTGGCGGCTACGAATCTGGAAGAAGAAGGCCGCTTTGTCTTCATGGCCACGAAATACGGAACGGTGAAAAAGTCGGCGATTACGGAGTTTTCCAACCCGCGCTCGACCGGCATTATCGCCATCAACCTGGAAGATAAGGACGAGCTGATCGGCGCGAAGCTCACCGACAGCAAACAGATGATCTTCCTGGCCAGCCATGAAGGCCAGGCCATCCTGTTCCGCGAAACGGAAGTGCGCCCCATGGGCCGCAACGCCGGCGGCGTGAATGGCATGGACCTGGACAAGGGCGATTACGTCGTCAGCATGGACGCCGTCCAGCCGCACTTCGACATCATCGCCAAGGAACACAACCAAACGACGCAGAATCTGGAAGAGCTCGATAACGAGCACATCAAGGATTCACTCACAACGCTGATGCTTACCGTTGCCGAAAAGGGTTACGGCAAGCGCACGGCTTTGGCCGAGTACCGCATCACCTCGCGCGGCGGCAAGGGCGTGGTGAACATGAAAACCACCGACCGCAACGGTTCGGTCGTAGCGACACTGCAGGTTACGGAAGAGTCTGACGTGATGATCATCACGGAACATGGCAAGGTGATCCGCGTACACGCGAACGAAATTCGCGAAGCGGGGCGCTCGACGCAAGGCGTGCGATTGCTGCGGCTCGATGATGACGATTCAGTTGCCGCCGCCGCGGTCCTGCAGGAAGAGGAAGCGGAAGAGAAGAAGTAACTTTCGGAGTGCGGCAGCTTGCTGCCGCTTTTGCGGTGCCGGCAATTCCGATCAAACCAGAATGGGGGCATGCTCCATCGTGCCCCTTTTTTGTTGCCGCGTGCGTTACACTACCTGCATCATGAAAACCACACGCCGTTTTTTCCTATTCCTTGCGTTCACTACCTCTCTGGCTGTTCTCGCGCTTGCCGGTGCCGCCAGCAGGCCTGCCCCCAGCCACACCTATCTCGCGTTTGTTGGCACCTACACCAACAAAACGGATAGCAAGGGAATCTACGCTTACGAATTTGATGCGGAGACGGGGAAGCTTTCGCTGAAGGGCGTCGCAGCGGAAACGCCCGACCCGTCTTTCGTTCTCGTGCATCCCAATGGGAAATACGCCTACGCGGCGAACGAAGGCGAGAAAAAAAGTATGGTCACGTCCTTCGCTGTTGACGCCAAAGCCGCCAAGCTGACGCAGCTAAATCAGCTTCCCGAGCTTGGCGAGAGCCCTTGCTACCTGTCGCTAGATAAAACCGGCAAGTACCTGTTCGTGGCGAACTACTCCTCCGGTAGCATCGCCGTGTTTCCCATTCTTGCCGACGGCCGGCTTGGAGAGCACACTTCCGCGGTTCAACACCACGGCTCCGGACCCAACAAAAAGCGCCAGGAAGGGCCGCACGCGCACTGGATTGAATCTTCGCCAGACAACAAGTTCGTGCTGGTGGCGGACCTGGGGCTGGACGAAATAGTCAGCTACCGCTTCGACGCCGCCAAGGGCACACTCGCGCCGAATGATCCACCGTTCGCCAAACTTGCTGCCGCTTCTGGACCGCGCCACGGCGTGTTTTCACAGAACGGCAAGTTCTTCTACGTTGTGAGTGAGCTGAATTCCACGGTCACCGCGTTTGCTTATGATTCCGGGAACGGGACACTGAAGGATTTTCAGGTTGTGTCCACGCTGCCGAAAGATTTCAAGGGCCGGAATGATGACGCCGAAATCGCCCTTCATCCGAGCGGCAAATGGCTCTTCGCTTCTAACCGCGGCCACGACACCATCGCCGTGTTCGCGGTCGATCCCTCGAGCGGAATGCTTCGCCCCGCCGGCGAATATCCCACGGGCGGCAAGGAACCTCGCCACTTCGCCATTGACCCCACGGGGCGCTTTTTGCTTGCCGAAAACCAAAACTCGAATTCCATCGTGGTCCTTCGCATCGACCCCGCGACAGGAGCGCTCGCGCAAGTCTCCAAGACCGACGGTGTGCCTTCGCCAGTCTGCCTGGCGTTCCTGCCAAACATGTAGCGCAGGGAGAGTCCGGAGAGCCATGCGGGACAGGTGTGCTGCAAAGCCCGCAGGAATCACCTTGCTCTTGGCGCTGGATGGGATACAATCCCCGCCGATATGGCCAAACGAAAAGCGAAGAAGCGCGCGCGGCGCCATACCACCCGGAAAAGAGCCAAGCGCGCGAAAGTCGTGAAGCTGCCCAAGCATGCAGTGACGCTGGTGGTGATTCTGCGCGCCAAGGAAGGGCAAGAACCGCTGCTGGAGGCGGAATTGCGCGCGCTGGTGGCGCCGACGCGGCGCGAAGAAGGGTGTCTGCAATACGATCTGCACCGTTCGACGGAGTTAGCGAGCCAGTTTTTCCTGCACGAAGTTTGGGAAACGCGAGAACACCACACCGCGCACACGCGAACGTCGCATTTTCTCCGCTGGAATGCGCGCAAAGATTCGCTATTGGCCGCGCGCGAAGCTACTTTCTGGCAGCAAATCGCGTAGAATCCGTCACTACATTCCGCTGGTGTTAATATAAAGTACTGGTTACTAAGATGAATCACATGCTGCTCACCACCATTATTTTGGTAAGCGCCTTTGGTCTCGGAGCGCTATGTCTGTGGATAGTGGACCTCCGGTATACCACCCGCACGGGAAAACCTGCCTCCGAGCGAGTACATGAGCGGCGAATGGAGCAGTTAAATAGGCCCCTTTCGAAGGCTAAGTACGTTGGGCTTTCGATTTTTCTTGCCCTCTTTTTTCTATTTTGGGTTTCCGCATTAATTTGGAGCCACGATTATAGAGGCAGATATGTAGTCATCGCGGTTTGGCTTTTCTATACTTTAGTTTACTTTTATCAGCTTCAACTCAGATGGCGAAATCAGCAACGACGCGAGCCACCTGACGTAGTTCCTCCTCAGCTCTCCGGGCCCGCCAAGTAATACCCCGGGCGGGCGCGCACTTTCAATTCCGGGCGATCCACATCCACTTTGATTTCGTGATAGCCGCTCTCTTCGGTGTCGCTGGGCGCATACGACAGGGAATACTGCGAATGGAGTTCTCCGCCAATTTCGTCGATCACTTTTTCGATGGTGCGGTTTTTCCAAGTGCTGACGTGATCGCCGCCCGTCGCCACGGCCGCAATTTCCAACTCGTGCGACGTCACCTGGTCTTTCGCGTGCTGCACGGCCCAAACCGCCAGCGCGAGCAAGTCCACACCCTCGCTGTTCTGTGCAACTGTTGTTGGTGTCTGCACCGTTCCTGGGGGGCCGGGCATGCCAAATGTGCCGTCTGGAGTGGCGCTGATCGGCGCATGATAATCAGGTTTTCTTTGTAAATCGGCGCGGGTTGATGACAGCCCCACGGTGTAAATCGTTATGTTGGCCAGTTGCGCGCGGCGCAACACTTCGCCCAACTTCGCCTCGCTTCCCGCGTCGTGGGCCTCGGAGAGCACCAGCATCACGTGCCGCCTCAGCGGTTCGCCCGCCTTCGGCGCCGCGCGGTTTGTCAGTAGTTCCACGCCTTTGGACATTGCGTCGAATAATTTCGAGCCGGAATAGCCTTCTTTCAGTCGGTTCATGGTGCGCTCGACGTCGTCCGAATTGTTTGTAAAATCCAGCAACGTTTGCACCGTGTCGTCAAATCCCACGATGGCCGTTTCGCCCGTAGGCCCGGTCACCTGCTGCGAAACCAGGATTCCCATCTTACGAATTTGCGGCAGAAGCGGCGAAATTCGCGAACTTGTTTCGACCACGACTGCGAGCGAAATGGGTTCACCGCCCACCTCAAAATGCGTGATGCGCTGTTCGGCGCCGTTATCCGTGACGCGGAAATCCTTAATTTCCAGGCTATGGACCATTTCACCGTTCACGTCACGAACGGTTACTGGAACATTTACCAGAATGGTTTGCACCTTGAATTTAGGCGGCGTCGGCGCTTGCTGGATAGTGACTCCCGGGACAGGAATCATGGGGCCTTCGGGAGCCTGGGCGTGAAGGGCTGTGGCGCACAAGCTCAATGCAGGAAAAAGAAGAAGCCCTAAGGAGTGCCGTAATTTTCCCATAGTTGGGTTCACGCTAGCACAGTCCGGCTGGAAAACGCGTATGCAGATGGCTTCCCATCGAGACTCGCCGCGTACTTGATTCGACGCACACGGAGCCAAAGACGTTGCCGCAGGCCATGCGCACTGCCTACAATCAAAGTTCGTCTGAATTGGAGAACCGCTCATGTCCGACGGTAAACGTCTGAAGCCGCAACACGCCCCGAAAGCCCCGCACGAAGATCGCAGATTCATGGCCAGCACGCCCGCGCGGCCCCTCCGCATCCTTGGGGAATACATTTATCCGCTGGCGCAGCTCAAGAAGGAAGGGATTGGCGACACCATCGTGATGTTCGGCTCCGCGCGAATCGACTCGCACGAAACGGCTTCGGCGCGATACACGCGCCTGAAACGCGAGAAGACGGGCAACTTCAGTGAGAAGAGATTGAAGAATCATCGAGCGGCCTTGCGCGAAGCGAAGAGCGCACTGGAGATGTCTCGCTACTACGAGGAAGCACGGCAGCTTTCGCACAAGATCACCACATGGGCGCTTTCCCTGGGGCCAAAGCCGCGGCGCTTTGTGGTTTGTTCCGGCGGCGGCCCAGGCATCATGGAAGCGGCCAATCGGGGAGCCTATGAAGCGGGAGGGAAATCGATCGGATTATCCATCGAGCTTCCGCACGAGCAGTTTGCGAACCCATACATCAGCCCGGAATTGAGCATGAATTTCCATTATTTCTTTATGCGCAAATTGTGGTTTGCGCAGACAGCCAAAGCGCTGATCGTTTTTCCTGGCGGGTTCGGCACAATGGATGAAATGTGGGAAATGATGACGCTTTTGCAAACCGGGAAAATGCACAAGAACACGCTGATCCTGATCTACGGGCGAAAGTACTGGAATGACGTGTTGAATTTGAAGGCCATGGTGCGTTGGGGAACTATCAACCAGAACGAGTTCGAGCAATTGCGTTATGCGGATACGGTGGACGAGGCCTTCGCAACGGTACGCAACAGCCTGGAAAAGTTGAACCTGCCCGCAGATCCTGTTTTGCAAGCCTACTGAATCCTGTTCTTGCTAAAACGCAGACTATGTCTTGTTGCGTCAGCGCGGCAACACTGGCCCGCGGTAATGACAAGCACAATATAAAAAAGGGCGCCCTGGAATAAACAGGACGCCCTCTTTTTTTTCGAGCGAATTAGTGCGCCGGTACGTGCTCCTCCGCGCGCATGGCCTCAAACCGCTTGACCTCTTCCTGATCGTGCAGCAGCACCACCGGCACAACCCGCAACGACTGCCGGCAGTGGTGACACTGCACACCTTCGCCCTGTAGATCCTGCATGAAACCATCCGTGAAGCGATACTCGGTGCGCTCGCGCCGTGCCTTTTTCTGGCTCTCCGCGCCGCAATGGGGACATACGAATTCGATGACGTCCAACTGCGGATCGCGGTCCAGAGCCGCCCAGCCGGTGCGGCGCACGCCAATTGCCTCTGGGATACGCCTTTCCATTGGGTTTGACCTCCTTTGATCCACGTCCAACCGATTAGATGCCCGGTGCGTTGCTGTAGATGCACGTGGCGGGGAGAAGCTGGGCGGGGGCCCCGGGAACTTGTCGCGCGCGACGGTGTCCAATGCAACAGAGGACGCGCGAACCTCACATCCCTGCGAGCGCGGTGCCGGCCTCCTGTAGGCAACCACAGGAGGCTGGTGCCGCAAAACTTTCTGGCGGCTTGCGGGCCAATCTACGGAGGTGTGTGATGAGATTCGAGCGAAAAAGTGTCGCCGAAGAGGGCCTGGTTTCTCTGCGGAGCTGTTTTCTGGAAGGCAGCGCGGAGGAAGAAAAGAACGCGCGCAAAGTGCGGCGCCGCGCCATCCTCACGTCTATCATTGTGCAGATTTTAGTCGTCGCCGCGTTGGTGCTGTATCCAATGTTGAGCCACGGCGAGCGACTGCCGCTCACCGTCTTTACAATGACGGTTCCGTATTCGCATCACGTTGGCAATGCCACCAAAGGCGATCAACATCCTCATGCCCCGAAACCCACGCCCGCATGCCGGTTTTGCCAACCGCCGAGTATCCCGAACCATATCGTGACCGTGGACCGCGATGTGCCCGTTGCCAACAATGTTGGGTCCGGCGGCTCGGATATTCCCGGTACACAAGAGGGAGACAATATTCCGGGCACTCAGTTCTCGGACGGGCATGACAATATCATTCCGCCACCGCCGCCACCGCCCCCACCTCCACATCGGGCTCGCATCAGCGTTGGCCACATTCAGCCAGCCTTGCTGGTCCATCGCGTGGAGCCGGTCTATCCAGCGATCCCATTGCAGTTGCACCAGGAAGGCCGTGTTGAACTGCATGCCATCATTGCGACGGACGGGTCCATCCAGATGCTGCATGCTGTCTCTGGCAATCCGCTGTTCTATGCCTCAGCGCTTGCCGCAGTTCGTGAGTGGCAGTACCGGCCAACGATTCTGGACGGGCAGGCCGTGGAGATCGATACCTACATCACTGTGATCTATTCGCTGAATCAGTGAGTAACGCTGCTCTGAACAGAGCATGGTGCACTGTGGATTAACTTCTTTTCAATGTCATCCCGAGCAGCGCGAGGGACCTGCTTTTCGCACAACAGCTCAGCAGAAGCAGGTTCCTCGCCCATTCGAAAGGCGAATGGGACTCGGAATGACATTTTTTTGTTATTGGATCAAATGAAGATGTCGAGGCCGTCGTGAGGCGCGGCTCAAGTAATCGGTTCGCCAGAGTAGCGGGCGATGGCTTCGCGCGAAAGATCGCGCAACCGCACAATCTCTGGCAAGTGGCGAGGTCCACCCTCGGGCATCGCTTCCGAAGGATAAATCGGAGGCGACAAGGTAATCGTCACGCTTGTGGGACGCGGTAGAAACGTTCGATCGCGCAGAAACCGGCGTGTACCCGCCAGCGACACTGGCACAACCGGCGCGCCTGTGGCGACGGCACCGCGAAACGCGCCCAACTGAAAGGGCCGAACACCTTCCTCAGGTACGAATGTGCCCTCGGGAAAAACAAAAACAGAGTCACCTTGCTGCAAGTAGTGCTCGATTTCGTGCACCTGGCGAAGCCGCGAGCCGGCATCATGGCGATCGAAGGAGAGATGCCCCATCTTGTTAAGGAAAGTTCCGATGAAAGGCATCGCGTTCACTTCGCCTTTGGCCACGAAGCGATAGCTGACGCCCAAGCCCATCATCAGCGGCAACACATCGAAATAACTGGCGTGATTGGAGGCGTAGACCTTCGCGCCCGGAGTATCCATGTACTCTTTCCCAACGATCTTCACGCGAATGGCCACCAGGAAAAACAGAACTTTCAATGCGGCGGAAGTGAACCGTCCCGCTGCTTTGTGATCCTTGAACTGCTTCACGATCATCCACGTGGGCACAATCCACAGAATGAACACGACGATGAAGTACACACCGTAGACCTTCTCAAAAGCAGTTCGCAGTCCGCCCCAAATCGTGCGCAACGCCCCTATCACGGAAGACACCAAGCCGAGCCGCGCGATTTGCAACCACGCCGGCGGTTTTGGAGCTGTGAGTGTGCCCGCCAAATAGAGTTGCTTGGTTTCGTCGCGACGCAATTTGCCGCTGGACGTTTTCGGGATGCTGCCGGGAGGAATCAGCTCGACACGATCGGGGGGAAGGCCCAAGCCGCGCGAGACCTGGTCGGTAATCTTCGCCGCAATTGCGGCGCGTCTGGCGGTTTGTGTTTCGCGTGATTCGGCGACAATGACGAGCTTTTCCGTGCCGCTGTCTTCATCCTTCAATCCAAACGCCACCACGCAGCCTTTGCGGATTCCCTCGACGCTCGATGCCAACCCTTCCACTTCGTGCGGATAAAGATTGCGCCCGCCTTTGATGATGATGTCCTTCACGCGGCCGGTGACGTAAATTTCTCCATCGGCGCGATAGGCGCGATCACCCGAATTCAGCCAGGGATATTCATCGGGGGGTATCGCCGGGCCTCGGGGAAAGAGCTGCGCCGTCGCTTCTGGATTGTTGTAATACCCGCTCGTGGCCGAAGGTCCGCGGAACCACAGGAAACCTTCCACGCGATCAGGTACTTCATTGCCCTCGGCGTCCACAATCAACACTTCATGGCCTGCCAGAGGCTTGCCGGAGGAGACGAAGGAGATGCTGCCTTCGTCGCCAGCAGATGCCGGAGCGGCGCGCCCCTGAATTGTGAAAGCATCGCGCTGAACGCAATCCACAAGCGGCCCGCGATCGAGGGGCGGCACAGTTACGCCCAATGACGCCTCAGCGAGGCCATAGACCGGCAATAGAGATTCGCGGCGAAAGCCAAACTTTGCGAAGCGCTGCGCAAATCGCTCGAGCGTTTCTGGGTTGACGGGCTCCGCTCCATTCAGCGCTTTTCGCCACGAGCTGAGATCCACTCCTTCCATCGTTTTATCGGAGACTTTGCGCACGCAAAGTTCGTAAGCAAAATTAGGTGCGGCGGCGACGGTGCCTTTATGTTTGCTGAACGCCTGAAGCCAGCGCTCGGGGCGGGTCAGAAATGCCAGCGGCGACAGAACCACAACCGGAATGCCGTGTAGATACAACGTGAGCCACGCGCCAATCAGGCCCATGTCGTGATAAAGCGGCAGCCACGTCACACCGACATCTTTGGGGCCGAGTTGCACGGCCTGTGCCAGCGCGCGCATGTTCGCCAGAAGATTTGCGTGTGTCAGTACAACGCCTTTCGGATCGCCCGTTGAACCAGAGGTGTACTGCAGCAGGGCGATGTCGCCGGGCTTGCGCATGCGGCTGCCCGTGAGGAACGCGGGCAACGCTCCGGGCGCAGGGGGCGGCTCTTTTTCGGCGGCCTCCAGCAATTTCTGCGCGTCCACCACGCCAAGCAGCGATTTCACGCGCGGCTTCAATAGATGGGCGACGGCCTCCGCGCGGCGAAACGTCAAGAGCAAGCAAACTCCCGCGTTGTTCAAGATGGCGGATTGCCGCTCCGCGTACTCCTCGATGCGATCCGCGCGAAACGGCGGATAAATGGGCACAGGAATCGCGCCAGCCAGCAAAATACCCGTATAGCAGATGAAGAACTCGCGCGAGGTGGGCAGCATCAGGGAGACACGGCCTCCCGCGGGAACGCCGCGCCGCGCCAATTCTTCGGCGCACTTTTGCGCGGCGGTGAAAAGGTCTCCAAAGGTCAGCGTGAAGTGATGCTCGCCATGTTCGTCGTCCTCTGTAATCAGGAGATGCGCGCGTGTGGCATCGTGAGTTCCACGGTAGCGAATGAAGTCGATCAGCGTTTCTGCGGTTTCGACGATGGATTCCGCGGCTTCCGGCTCTGGTTTTTGTTCTGTCTCGGAAACGCGCAACGTTGAAGATTCATCTTCTACATTCGTAGGTGCCCCAGGAGCCGTCAGAATGGCGCGGATCAACTCTTCCGGGGTGCTTGCTTCCGCCGCAAGCGTATCCGGCAGGCGCACGGCAAAGGCGTCTTCCAGGCGTGTAAGGAGTTCCACGCGTTCCAGGCTGCCAAGCCCCAAATCGCGGTCGAGGTTGGAGGTGATTGAGAGTTCCGAAAGGGCGCCGTGGCTGCCGAGTTCTTCCAGCAGGGCGCGAACGATTTCCAGCACGCGTTTGCGTACGCCCGGCAGGTCCAATTGTGTGGAGGATGTTGCCAAGATTTCCCCTGAAAAGAGGGCTTCGCGAGAGGCTAACACGCACTTCGGCGATTTGCCATCTCCGCGGGTATCGTTCCGAGCGTAGAACGAACTCGCGAGCCCTTACGGCGCTTACGCTCCGCGGGACTTCGCCGCGTAGCCCGGTGGCAGCAGTGTTGTGGACAGATCGACGCCGCTTAAATCCACCTTGCTTAAATCCGTTTCGCGCAGGATGGTAATGCCCATGTCCGCGCCGGCAAATTTTGCGCCGTCGATGCGAGCGTCGCGGAAATTGGCGTTGCGCAGAAGCGCGTTTTGGAAATTGGCGCCGGTCATATCGCAGCGGAAGAATTCCACGCCGCTGGCCTGGGCTTCCGTCAGGTCGGCACCCGGAAGAACCGCCTCGGTCATGTCCGTATTGCGCAAATCGGCTTTGCGCAGACGCGCCCCGCTAAGGTCCGCGCCCGGCAACCGCGCGCCGCGAAGGTCGCTGCCTTCGAGATTGGCGTTGCGCAAGATGGCGCCTGCCAGATTGATCTTTGCAAAATCCGCGCGGGAAAGATCCGCCCCGGTGAGGTCAGCGCGTGCTCCACCCTCCTTCCCTGTGAAGAAGCGCTCGTGCGCCTCCAGGATGGTTGCCACGCTCTTGCCGTTGTGCTTAATGCTTTTGAGTTTGCGAAGTCCCATAGTTTCGTGTTTTCTCTCGTTGGATGAGTATGGCTGTATTTTACCGGAAGGAGCGTCCCGCAGGAAACGCCGTCGCCCCTCCTTACGGTTGGCTTGAACACCCGGACTTACCTCGGAGTATGCTAGGGATAGCAGGCGCCCAGACTGCAAAAGGAAGGAAACTGATGCGAAGGCTGTTGCTCGTTGGCGCGATGTTTGTGGCGGCCGTGCCTGCCCGGGCGCAGGTGGATGAGATTGTCGCCAATCTGTCGGGCGGACGCGTCATTGTCCAAGTGGCGCGCGACGCCATCATATTTGGGGCGATCAGCCAGCCACAGGAAGCCAAAAGCGTGCCTCCCCGCGTGGCCGCGATGGACGCAGAGCACGTCGGGATATTCTTTGGCGCCGAGGAATGGCAAGTGCCCGCGCAGCCACGGCCCATCCGCCTGGACCGCGACATCCAGCAGATTGGGAAGCCCGACCCACACTACGTGCCGCCGGCTGGCAGCGGCGAAAGCGATCTGGAACAACTCGGCGTGATTTTTCTGGAAAAGTTGCGGCCGCTGGTTTCTCAGCTACACCACAAGATTGAATTGAAGCCCGATGAGCCACTCCTGGAAATCGTGCTGATTGGTTACGCGCCAGGTGGCTACGGACCGGAAGTCTGGCTGGTTGAGTATCGCGTGGAGCAGGAGGCCATCAGCTCTCAGGCGGATTACCTGCAAACGCGGCCGTTGCGCCCCCGATTTACGCAGCTCTATCCACCCGAAAAGCACGAAGCGCACACACTGGTAGAAGTGCATTTCCCGAACGATTCGCAAGAGGTGCCACTTTTGGGGCTGATTCAACAGAGCGATCCCCGCATCGCTCGCTTGAAGTCCTCGGAGCCGCGTTTTGCCAAAGTGGTGGATTTGATTGAGCGCGGCCAGGCGCAAAAGGCAGATCCCAAAGATTCAGCTGATTTCATGCGCGCCCTATTGCCGCTGTTGGCGGGCAAAGCAAACTTTTTCGAGGGAACGTTGGGTGAGAGCAGCCGGCTCGAGTGGATCGTGCCGCCGGAAGAACCCGTCGAGAAGAAGGCAGAGGATAAGAACCGGCCGCCGGAAGCACCGACGCTGCAGCGCAAACCGATTTCCTAGGAATTCGTGTGGGAGAGGGGCTCTTCCGGAGACGCTTGCACTACGATGGTATCCCCAGGCTGCAAGGTGCCGCCGCGCAACACCCTGCAGAGCATTCCACGACGGCCTTCCAGTTGCCGCTGCAAACCGTGGCGGATGGTCTCCAACAGACCACATGGCTCGCAGACGGTGCTGACCTGAAGGAGCACACTGCCAACCAGTAGCTCTTGCCCCACCTGCAATGCGTTTACGTCCAGACCCTCCGTGGTGATGTTTTCGCGGGTGATTCCCGGCGCCAGATTCAGGATGCGAAGTGTTTCCACATCGACAAGGAGCACCTGGCGTTTTCCTCCCGGGCGGGCGTGGGCACAGCCTTCCAGGTCGGAGTTTTCGATGACGCGGGCCGAGGAAAGCTCCTCCATCGGGGCGCGGCGTTTTGGCGCACGGAACAGATGCAGTACTTTGGCCAACGTCTTTAATCTCCCGCGGCCGAAGTTTGTTGGTGGTGTCGGCCAATGTCCGATCGGTAGTGCATGCCGTCAAAATGTATCTTCGCAGTGGCGCGGTAGGCTATCTGAAGGGCTCCCGCCAGCGTATCGCCGGTGGCAGTGACACCCAGAACTCGCCCGCCGCTTGTGACGATGGCATCGCCCTTCCGTTGCGTTCCTGCGTGCAGCACCTTTACGTCGGGGATTTGCGAGGCCTCGGCTAGCCCCTTGATCTCTTTGCCAGATTCAAACTTTCCCGGGTACCCGCCGGAAGCGAGCACGACGCAGGCACTGGCGCCGCGCATCCATTGCAGCTTAGCAGGATTCAGTTTCCCCGCCGCAACGTCTGCAAGAACTTCGGCCAAATCAAAATCCATGCGTGCGGCAATGGCTTGCGTTTCGGGATCGCCCAGGCGGCAATTGAACTCGAGCACCTTCGGCCCTTGTTTCGTCAGCATAAGGCCAACATAAAGAAATCCCTGGTAGTGCAAGCCGTCTTTGGCGAGGCCCTGCAGCGTCGGCTCCACGATAGTGGTTTGAATGGTCTGGCGCAAAGCTTGCGGGAGAAGTTCGTCGGAAGAATAGGCTCCCATTCCGCCGGTATTCGGCCCCTGATTATTGTCGAAGGCGCGCTTGTGGTCTCGCGTGGGCACAAGCGTTGCGGAATGCTCGCCATCCGTCAGAAGGATAAACGAGAGTTCATCGCCTTGCAGAGTTTCTTCCAGCAGGATGCGCTTGCCGCCCGCGCCCAATTCGTTCTTCTCCATCACGCGCTCGATGAATCCCGTTGCGGCATCGGGATCGTCCGCCAGGAACACGCCTTTCCCTGCGCAGAGGCCGTCGGCCTTGATGACCACGGGCCAATCCACAGAGCAGAGCGCCGAATACGCCGCCCCCGGCGAATCGAAAGAGCCCACCATTTCCGCGGTGGGAATGCTATGCCGTAACAGAAACTCCTTCGCAAAAATCTTGCTGCCCTCAAGTTGCGCGGCTTGTTGCGAAGGGCCCACTACGGCGCGGTTGCGTTGCCGGAAGGCATCCGTTAAGCCATTGACCAGGGGCAGCTCTGGGCCAACGACAGTGAGATCCGGAGAAAGTTTATCCGCCAGTGCCAACATCGCCGAAACATCACCCGCATCGACGGCCACGCGTTCCGCCTCAGTTGAAATTCCGCCATTACCTGGCGCGCACCAGACCTTCTCGACACCCGCGCTCTGCTTGAGTTTCCACACCAGAGCATGTTCGCGTCCGCCGCCGCCAATCACCAAAACTTTCATGAAATCCGCCTCACAGGCACTTCTTTTGAACGATAGTCCGCCGGTCAAAGTGTGTCAATCGGCCTCAAATTGTCACTCGGTGTCCCACTTCAGAATTTTCATTCGCCACACCTCTTCCCTCGCGACTCCCTCGTTACGAATATGTCAAGCTAACTACTTAGCGTCACCTGTACTTCGACTTTCGGCGCTTCGTCTCCGGCACAACTAATCTGAAAAGACAGATTTCCCGCTTGAGAACGACGGCACGGTCTTCGGGAGTACACGATGTTGATCCCTTTGCGTCACGAGAGCATGCGCGGCCGGCGATGGCCGATCATTACTTTTGTCCTGATCGGCTTGAACATTTTGATCTTCCTGTTCACCCACGGCGCCATCCAAGAGCAGACGCCGCAACGCGCGGAAGTCCGTGTCCACCTGGTTATTCTTGCGGCCCTGCATCCCGAACTCAAAACCAATGGTCCTGCCACGTTTTTCATTTCCAGCGTGAAGGACACCCTGGGCGATCGGTGGGAGTCCATCGCATCGCCCTCGCGGCAAGTGGAAGATCCCTGGGACGCCGAGATTCGCCAGATTCAGGATCCCATCGTCCTCCAGGAGGACATGGACAACCTGTGCCAGGAATTTGAAACCGTGGAGCAGGGCTCCATCTTGACGAAATACGCGTACGTACCCGCTCATCCACGGGCGATTTCCTATATCACCGCGAACTTCCTGCATGGCGGCTGGATTCACCTGATCGGTAACATGTGGTTTTTGTGGCTGGCGGGTTTCATCCTGGAAGATAACTGGGGACGCGTGATCTATCCGCTGTTTTACCTGGTTGCGGGAGCCGCGGCGCTGCAGTTCTATGGGTGGTGCGCACACGGAAGCTATATGCCGCTGATCGGGGCTTCTGGGGCGGTAGCGGCGCTGATGGGCGCCTTCCTTGTTCGCTTCCCGAAAATGAAAATCGAGATGATGCTTTTCTTGATTATTTTCCGGATACGCTTCAAAGCTCCTGCTTACTGGCTACTTCCACTGTGGCTGGCCATGGAATTCTTCTACGGCTCAGCACTGGGTACTACTTCACCAGTAGCCCACTGGGCGCACGTTGGCGGATTCCTGTTCGGCATGGCTGGAGCTTTCGCGCTGCAACAGTCTGGCCTGGAACAGAAGGCCAATGACGCCATCGAATCGAAAATAAGTTGGAGTAGCGATCCGGAAGTCGTGCGAGCTTCGGAAGCCATGGAGCAAGGCAAACTCGACGAGGCGGCCAGCATTCTTCAGAAGCATGTGACCGCCAACCCCAATTCCGCGGACGCTCTGAATCTTCTGCAACAAGCGCAATGGCGCCGCAACGACATGCCGGCTTACAGAGACGTCACCATTCAACTGTGCCAGGTGTACCTGAAGAATCGAGACCAGGACGGCGCTTTGCGCGCCTTTGAGGAATACTACAACGCCGGTGGTGATAATATGCCTGCCGTGGCCTGGCTGGAAATTATCCGCTGCATCGAAGGCCAGCAGCATTTTGATCGCGCCATTTCTGAATACGCGAACCTTGCCGAAACTTATCCCACGGAAAAGCAGTCCATCCTTGCGCTCTTGGCCGCCGGGCGCCTGTGTTTGAAGAGGTTGAATCGACCTGCAGATGCATTGAAGTTCTATAAGACGGCGGCTGCTTCCAAGGTCCCTCATTTGGATTGGGAAGCGAATATTCAGGCAGGGATTCAGGATGCGGAGCGAGTACTGGCACCGACACCTGCGGGGACAGCGCATTATTAAACAGCGTAATCTACTAACTGCTTTAAGTTAATTTAACGGTTAGTTGCGCGCCGCTCTTTCCCTGCGCACCCAGCGTTGCTCTATGCTTGGCTAACCGCTCGGATGGGGATCGTCACGCCGGCTGCTGCCTCCGATGACGCCAACATGTGGCAGCGTCCATCGAAGATTCCGCCGGGATCAATCACCATACACGGCGAATGAACTTCTCCCGTGACAACGCCCTTCGGCTGAATTTCCACGCGGCCTCTGGCGAAGATGACGCCATCGAAGCGTCCAGCGATCACTACGCGATTCCCTTCAATCTGACCTTCGACTTTTGCGTTTTCTCCGAGGATCACAGTCTGTTCAGAGATGATGTTCCCCTTAATGTGACCGTCGACGCGAAACGTTCCCGTGAGCGTCAGCGTGCCTTCGAGCGAGACGCCTTGATCGATAAAGCCGGTCCATTCTTCACTGGCAGCATCGTTTGATGTGCCGGGCCACTTCCATGCCATGGGTATTCTCCCTGTGCTTACACATTCCAATGTAGCGTGACGCGGCGAGAAGTCAACGCGCGATATGAAGCGAAGTGTCGAATGCACCGCCTGAACGATGGTGCAGTGGCAAGGTGGCGCCGCGGCGCTGCGTTACTTCATCAGCCGGTCGTAGATTCCCATGAGCTGTGCGTCGTCGTAAAACTCCAGAACTAGCTGGCCCGGGCGCAATTTTGTTTTCTGACGCAAGAGGACTTTGGTGCCAAGATGCCGCTGCAATTCTTCGACCGCCTCGCGGATGTTCGGATCCAGGTGGATCTCCGTGGGGTGCTTCGCTCCACGCGCGTGCCGCGATGCCAGTCTTTCAATCTGACGAACCGTCAAGCCGCCACGTGCGGCGCGTTGCGCGTAACGCATGCGGAGCTGTGGCTCGGGGACCGCCAGTAGAGCGCGACCATGCCCTGCACTCAACTTCCCTTCTTCGATCCATTCCTGAATGGTGGACTCCAATTTCAGCAAGCGAATCGCGTTCGCCACCGTGGCGCGGTCTTTGCCGGTGCGCTCGGCGACGGATTCTTGTGTGAGTTGAAACTCATCCATCAACCGCTCGAACGCGCGCGCCTGTTCCATGGCGTTCAAGTCTTCGCGCTGGATGTTTTCCACCAGCGTCATCTCCAACGCAAGCTCGTCGGAAACCTGGCGAACGATGGCGGAGGCTTTCGTGAGACCCGCACGCTGCGCTGCGCGCCAGCGGCGTTCACCGGCGATTAGCTGGAACCGCGAGCCGATGGATCGTACAACCAGTGGCTGGATGATGCCGCTGGTCTGAATCGAGCGCGCCAATTCGTCGAGAGCCTCTTCGCGGAATCTTGTGCGCGGCTGATACGGGCTGGGATCGATCAGGTCGATGTCAATCTGCAGCGGGCCCGATGGAGTGGGACTGAGAGCAGGGGCTGCCGCAGCCGCAGCACCTCCCGAAGTGTGCGCAACCGGAGTTGCATGCGGAGTTGTGTGTTCAGCGGGCGTTGCTGGAGCGTGCGGCTCAGGCTCCCGAATGAGCGCTCCGAGCCCCCGCCCCAATGCGTTTCTCGGCATTGCCAATAACCTCCTGGGCTAACTGTGAATACCCCTCAGCGCCCTTGCTGTGTATATCATAGAAAATAATAGGCTTACCAAAACTTGGCGCTTCGGCAAGCCGGACGTTGCGCGGAATCAGGGCCTGGAAGACCTGCGTACCGAAGAAACTGCGCAAATCCGTGGCAACCTGCCTGGAGAGAGTCGTGCGCTCATCGTACATCGTCAGCAGGATACCCTCAATCTCCAGGCTGGGGTTCAGGGTACGGCGAATGCGCATTAGCGTGTCCAGCAGCTCAGAAACGCCTTCTAAGGCTAGGTACTCGCACTGGATGGGAATCATGACGGCGTCTGCGGCAACCAACGCGTTTAGGGTAAGCAGATCAAGGGCAGGCGGACAATCCAGCACAATAAACTTGTAATTGGGGCGAATGTCTTTCAGAAAGGCCTGCAGCTTGTATTCGCGACTCTCGGCCAGGACGAGTTCTACAGCAGCTCCTGCGAGATTCTTGTCGGCAGGAACTACATCCAAGCCCTCAACTTGCGATTTCTGGACTAGCTTTTCGAAGGGTTCATTCAAGATCAGGGCGTGATAGACGGTGCGACGGGAAGGATCTTTGGCGAAGCCAATGGCAGCCGTGGCGTTGGCTTGGGAATCGCAGTCGATTAAGAGGGTGGACTGTTCGGCGGCAGCGAGGCAGGCGGCGAGGTTGACAGCCGTCGTGGTCTTACCTACGCCACCTTTTTGATTTGCAACCGCTATGACCCGGGCCAAGATGATCTCCCGAACCTAGCGAAAATAGCAGAGGCGCTTGGAAGACGCAAGATGTTTCACGTGGAACAGAAAGTGGCCTGAGGAAATTTTGTTGGAGTGTGGAATTGTTTCACGTGGAACATGGTTCAGCCGACGCGGCTGCAGAGGACGGTGTGGTTTCTGGCTGACGCGACGGTTTGCAAGCTCGATCGTTGGTTCCACGTGGAACAAGTAGACCCTACAACAGTGACACCGAGTCTTGCCGGAGGACCCCAAGTCCCGCAACGATCTGTGTTCCACGTGGAACGCTTCTGGAAACGAGCGTGTCAAAGTGGGGCATTCTATGGGATAGTGAATTCCAAAATGATATGTGTTCCACGTGGAACGGCTGAAACGCGGATTCAGAATCGGCGGAACTGTTCCACGTGGAACAGCTCGAACGAAATGAGGCTCGAAAAAAAACAACAAGTCAGAAATAGTTGAAAGTCTTTTGTTATGAAGTCGTTACGCCGACATTTGCGACCTTTTTTTGACCCACCAGGAGAAAACGCCGCAGAGATTGCGGCACCGCGATCGGTTCTTGCCATTCCCATCGATCGGACTTGCGAATCTCGTCGAGATCGCGGCCCCCGACCCACAAAATCACGCGGGAAGCGGCCACGCAGTCCGAAGCGGCCCACTCGAGGAATGTGCCGAACTCGCCGAGAGCCCGTGAACACACAAAATCCATCGGAGCGAGTTCCTCTCCCAATTCTTCATAGCGGTTGATCAACACCCGGGAGTTTGAAAGTCCCAACTCGCGAATCACCTCCGCGAGGAAAGTGCCCTTTTTGATGTTCGATTCCACCAGCGAAATCTCCAACTCCGGGCGAAGTATCTTCAGAGGGATGCCCGGAAAACCGGGGCCGGAGCCGATGTCGGCGAGCCGACCGTTCTCCACCGGAACGGCGACAGCGGCAAACATGGATTCGCAAAAATGACGATATAGTATCTCGAGGGGATCGCGGATGGCGGTCAGATTCAGCTTTTCGTTCCAGTGCCGCAGAATTTTTATATATTGTTGAATACAAATGACTTGCTCGTCATTCAAGGTGACCTGGAATTCGCCCAGTGCGCGCCGGATCGTCTCTTCGGAAACAGGCTTCTTAACTTCTGTTGACATAATAGTAATCATCCCGTCAAACGCTGATTTCGCTTTGCTTCGGCTCTTCAACGAACTTTGCCAGCAGGTAACGCCGGCCCGCAATCCCGGCGACCAGGTCCACCGCCGCGTGCATCATCATCACCGGAACTAACGTATCGTAGGCCAAGCGCACAATTCCGAAAAGCACACCCATCACAAAGGTGCCCAGAATTCCGCCGCGTCCCTGATAGGCGTGGGCCAAACCAAACAGGACGGCCGTCAGAATCACCAGCGCCCATCCAGGAATACCCAAGCGACCGAGCGCTCCCATGGCGAAACCGCGATAGAGAAATTCCTCGCAAACACCGGCGGTTACCGCGAGCGCAAAGTACGGCGGCATTTCCACGGCATTTGCCGGAAGAATTCGGTGCGCCAGCGTGCGCATCCGTTCCGGCGCCGCCGCGGAAGACTTGCCGACGCGTCGAAGATTCAGCCAGTGCAAGGACCCGAGCAAAACAGCCAGACCTGCGCCCTCCAGGATGGTGCGCGCGCCGCCATGATTGGCCAAACCCAAAGCGCTAGCAGAAAGACCACGCGCCAAAGCGCGCCATGCGACAAAAACTGTGATGACCCACTGTGCGGCAATCGTCGAACCATAAAGAACAAGTTTTTCTTTGCTGCTGACGCCAGGAAGTGCGAGGAGTTTCTTTAACCGCACCGCGCCGCGCCAAGGCACGACAATTCCAAGAAAAAGAAAGATCAGCCAGAAGTCCCAAGGCATCGGCTGATGAGAACACTTTCCAGGCAATTCTTGCAAGATGCCGCGAGTACCAGGTTTCTATGCGGAGCGGGCAAGCAAGAATTTCGCAGCATGGCTATAATCGAAGCGCAGTACAGCGAGGTGTGGCTTGACCGATTCCGTGAAGCTAACGGCGATGGTCAAGGCAGCGGGTTGAGCGGCCAAGCTGAGTCCCGGGACGCTGGACTCAATACTACGGCGCCTGCCACTGCCAACTGATCCAAACGTGCTCGTTGGGTTCAACACCAACGACGACGCAGGGGTGTATCTGCTCGCGGAAGGATTGGCGCTGGTGCAGACGGTGGATTTTTTTACGCCGATTGTGGACGACCCATTCACGTTCGGCCAGATTGCCGCGGCCAATTCGTTGAGCGACGTCTACGCCATGGGCGGGCGGCCGGTATCCGCGCTCTCGATCGTGGGATTTCCCGATAAAGGCGACCCGGCGATACTAGAGAAGATATTGCGCGGTGGGCTGGACAAAATGGGCGAAGCGAAATGCAGCGTGATTGGCGGGCATTCCATTCGCAACGACGACATTCAGTTTGGTTATGCTGTTACCGGCGTGATTAATCCGCTGCAAGTTTGGCGAAATGTCGGCGCGCAGACAAATGACGTATTGCTTTTGACGAAAGCATTGGGCACCGGCGTAATTTCCACGGCGCTGAAAGGTGATCGGGCCGAAAAAGGTTCATTGGAAGCGGCGATCGCTTCGATGACGCAATTGAATCGCGCGGCGGCCGAGGCTTTGCACGAATTGGAAACGCAGGCAGGGAAGCGCAGCGTGCACGCGGTGACGGATGTTACGGGATTCGGACTGCTGGGACACGCGCGGGAAATGGCGTTGGGAGACGCCGCCTCAGGAATTCCGAGCGCAGCACTCGAAATTGTCGCCGCGGATGTGCCTTTGTTGCCCGGTGCGCTCGATGCAGCGCGCCAGGGCATGATTTCGGGCGGTTTGAAGAATAATCGTGAGTTTCTTGGCGATTGCGTTGATTTTGCTTCCAACGTAAACGAAGAGAACCGCGCTTTGCTCTTTGATCCCCAGACCTCCGGCGGCCTATTAATCGCGCTCGCCCCGGAGCAGGAAAAATCAGCGCTAGTGATTCTGGAGCGGCATGGAGTGAGCGCCAAACGAATCGGCCGAGTTGTGCCGGAAACATCCAAATTGTTGCTAGTGGTCTAGGGTCAGAGGCGCGGGCATACATTGGACACAATCACACACGGAATTGCCGGCGCACTGATCAGCAAAGCCGCTTTCGGCGGGCGAGACCTGATCTCGCCGGGCGCCATGAGCCGCAAGCGAATCATCACCTGGGCGCTGATGCTGGGCGCCATATTTCCCGACAGCGACGTGGTCCGTGAATTCTTCTCGCACAATCCATTGTTGATGCTCACCTGGCATCGCAGCATCACGCATTCGTTGCTCTGCTTGCCGATCTGGGCGGTGCTCCTGGCGGGACTGACGCGGATAGTGGTGAAGTGGCGGAAATGGGAATCGCCCTCGTTCATTGAACTATGCGGCATCTGGGCGATTGGGATTCTCAGCCACATCTTCCTGGATTTGTTGACCACGTTTGGAACGATGATCTGGTCGCCGCTGGAGTGGTCGCGGCCTGCCTGGGACATTCTTTTCATCATTGATTTCAGCTTCACGGCCATCGTACTGATCCCGCAGCTTCTCGCGTGGATTTACGAGGAGCCGAAACAGATCAAATGGCGCGCGCTTCTGCTCTGGCTGGTATTCTTGCCGGCGCCGTTCCTGGTCGCGAAAATCGGGCGAAATGTCGGCGCGCCGATTTCTGACGCAACTACGATTACGGCTGTTGTGTTGCTTACGGCCTTGATTTTGTTGCCGGCGATACGCGGCGGCGGGTTGCGCATCGGTTACGTCAATTGGAATCGCGCTGGTCTCGTGGTGGCAGTGGGCTACCTTGTCGCAGCCACCTATGCACACCAGGTGGCCTACGGGCGCGTAGAGGATTTTGCGGCAGGATTGAATCTGCAGGTGGAAGCCATTGGCGCGTTGCCTTTGCCACCATCCCTGTGGCATTGGGATGGCTTGGTGCGCGCGCCGCGGGGTGTTTACGAAATGCGGATGGATTTAAGCGAGGGGTTACTCCAGCGGATCAAGGGGGATAACCGCCAATCCGGCCCAAAGGTGATCGAGCGCACTTATTATCCTGACGCGTTTCCAAATCCGTGGATTGAGCAGGCGCGTCAAATACCGGAAGTACAAAAATTTTTGTGGTTCGCGCGATTTCCTGTAACCCGATTTCATATGGAAGGCGATGAAGCCGTAGTGGAGTTTACGGATCTGCGCTTTACGCACTTGCGGCCCAATCAGGCCCCTTCCTTTACGTATCGCGTCCGGTTTTCAAGCAGCGGAACAGTCATCGCAAAGGGTTGGATGGGACGGTAAGGCAGGTCCCGCGTTATGGTTTTGCCGGATGAATCACCACTTGGCGCTCTTCGCCCGTGCCCACACTTTCCGTACGCACGCCCGGCATATCTTTCAAGGTGAGATGCACAATGCGGCGTTCTCGCGAGGACATGGGGTTGAGGCGGAACGGTTGGTGAGAAGTCTGCACTCGCTCGGCAGCCACGCGCGCGGTCATGCGTAACTCCTCGAAGCGCAGGGCGCGGAAGCCACCGCAATCCAGATGAATCTTTTCGTGGAACGTGGGTTCCAGGTTGAGGGCGCGAAAGGCCAGATGCTCGAGGGCCTTCAAAACTTCTCCGCCGCGCGCCATCAGGATTTCTTTGTCGCGGCCGTCAAGGTCAGCGAAAATCTCCGCCGCGCCTTCCTCGGCGGATGCGCCGGGTTCGGCCGCACGCACATTTACGGATAGCTCCAAGCCACCGGCGCGCACAATTTTCTGCAGGAAGTCGCGCAGGGCATCGGCGGCCGCCGCACGGTCCAGTTTGCCATCGCGTACAAATTCCTTGGTCATTGGATTCTCGACAATTCCTGGCTGAACCCCACCGCCTGCGCTAATGCACCCTACTTATTTCTTGGCGCGGACAGGCTTAACCGGGGCGGGAAGCGGGTGCGTCCGGTTCAAGTACCACTGCTGCAATATGCCCACCAGGCTGCTGGTGAGAATATACAACGCCAGGCCGCTGGAAAACGGGAAAACTACAAACATCACCGCCATGCTGATGGGCATCAACTTCATCATCTGCGCTTGTTGCGGATCCGTAACCGTCATGGGCGTCATTTTAGAGACGAAATACATGGAAAGCCCCACGGTCACCGGCAAAATATAGTAAGGATCTTTCGAGGCGAGATCGCGCACCCAGAGCCAGTTGGCATGGCGCAACTCGATGGCGTAGCTCAACGCGCGATTCAGCCCAAACCAGATGGGGAATTGCAAAACCATCGGCAGGCAGCCGCCGATTGGATTGATGCCTTCGCGGCTGTAAATCGCCATTACTTCCTTGTTCATTTCCGCTTTGCGCGGGTCGTTCATCTTGTACTTTTTGTACTTCTCATGAATCTGCTTAATTTCAGGCCCAACGCGCTGCATCTTGATGGTGGTTTTGTAACTGGAGATGCGCAGCGGGAACAAGACCATATTGATGACCAGGGTGAGGACGACGATGGCCCAGCCCCAGTTGGGAACGTAAGTGTGCAGCCACTTCAAGCCATGGAACAACGGGTCGGCGATAATCTCCAGCCATCCAAATTGCACCAGTGAATTCAAGGGCGGGTGAATGGCCTTCAGGTCGTCGTAGTCTTTGGGGCCCACATAAATGCGCAACGCCATCGGTTGGGAATTCGTGGCGACGGCCACTTCCGGCACGTCTTCCGATTGATCCTTGCCGTCTACCTGGATGCCGTGGGACACCTTCCAGTAGCGCGTTTCCAGCAGCGTGGAGGGTGAATCGCTCGGCGGCAAAAACGCTACGTTAAAATAACGATCGGCGATACCGGCAAACGTCTTTCCACCCAACCAGACATTGCCCCATTTTTCCGGGGAGTCGAGCTTCTTGTGAGCGAAGGTGGTGAGCTTGCCGTTTTCACTGTAGAACGTGGTCACCGTTTCCACGGGGATGGGATTGGTTACTGTAAGGTCGCCAAAACCGCCGCGCCAGGCCAAGCCGCCAAGCACCCGCGTTCCGTTGTCAGTCACTGAAGTTTCGACGCTAAGAACGTACGAGTGAATGAAATGGAATTTCTTGGTCACTTCCAGGTGGCCATCGCTCCAGGTAAAGACGAGATCGGTGGGCGCGGTCAGGGAAGTGGAATCGCCGGATACTTTGTACAGCCCGCTGTTGGCTGCTTTTTCCAGTTGCGGATCGTCCATGACCATGGAGAAGGGCCAGCCGCCAGTATCCGCGGCCGCCTTTGGGTGGACCAGGTCTAATATCTTCTGCGGCTTCGAGTCATCCTTGTATTTCTTCAACTGCCAGCTTTTGACGACCGCGCCGCGATTCGAAAATTCCACGCGGTACAACTCGTTTTCTACGACGATGGTGCGTTCTTGCGTATCGGCTACTGGAGGCGTGACAGGAGCTGCCGCGGAGACTGTCGCAGGTGTTGCAGCGGGTGCTGGCTGCGTCGCTGCGGGAGCGGGGGCGGTAGTTCCAGGAGTCGCGGGAGCACTCACCTCAGGCTGATTCCGCTGCGGCAAATGTTCGGGAGGCTTCGGCCCAAAATATTTGGACCACAGAATAATGATCGCCATGGAAAGCAGAGAAGCGACAAGGATGCGCAACTCTGGCGTGAACTTATCTTTCTTCGGCCCGATCGGCGGGAATGGATTCACTGGCGGGTTGCTCACGGGCGAACCTCGCGCGCTTCAGTTCTCATCGTGGAATTCGTTGGCATCTCTTCCCATTTCTCCGGAACCGGGTCGTATCCAAATCTGCGGGACAACGGATGGCAGCGCAGCAGGCGCTTTGTGCCGAGCCAGATGCCGCGCCACACGCCAAATCGTTCAATGGCTTCGTAAGCGTAACGAGAACACGTGGGCTCGTAACGGCACGTGCCCGCGAATAGCGCGGACAGATAAGCTTTGTAAAAATTAAGCGCAAAAAGTGCGGCGCGCACGCCCGCTGACTTTCGCGTTTGCCGCGCCTCATCCTGTAGCGGCGCAGCATGCTGCGCTTCATTTGCCACGGAGTTCACAGGCTCTGCAACAGGCGAAGGAACTCCGCCGTCAGCGCCGCAAAGGGCGCTTTCGCAACGGAACGCTTCGGGTGAATCACGATGTCCCATCCTGCTGGTAACTCCTTGCGATGGACGCGCACGATCTCGCGCATCCTGCGGCGCATGCGATTGCGAACCACGGCCCCGCCGAGTGCCTTCTTGATGCTGAAACCGAAGCGGCTCAGTGGCAGTGTATTGGCGCGAACGAACACGGTGAAGTGAGCGTTAGAGCGGCGCTTGCCAGAGGCGTAGACCGCGTCAAAATCACTTTTGCGGAGCAATCGTGCCTCGCGCGGAAACGTCTGGCCGCGCTTCGCCGCTCGCACCGGCGGGGTCCCCCCCCCATTACTCGGGAGTAAGGCGATGACGTCCCTTCTTGCGGCGAGCCGCAAGCACTTTGCGGCCACCCACGGTCTTCATGCGCGAACGGAATCCGTGCGTCTTGGCGCGGCGGCGCTTCCGCGGTTGAAATGTACGCTTTGGCAAAGCAATCCCCCTTAATGGATACGGCCCGCGAACTCCGCAAGTTTCATCCGTTGGCGGCGTTTTGCCGCCCGATCAAACAGCGAACCAGGATGGCCTTGGGGTCGTGTTCGTCAAGCCGGACTGTCTGAAAGCAGGCAGCTTTCCGAATTTACTAGTGTACTTGCGCGGCGAGTGCAGGGTCAAGAAAACGCGCGGCAGGTATAGAGCAGGGAAAAGTGAAACAGGTGCCCCGCGCGAGGCACCAGGAGAACTAGCGCACAGTAAACTGTAGGGGCACAGTATTGGAAGGGACAGCTGTTCGTCGCGTTGGCCGGTGCGGAAACTATGGAATCATCCAGAAGAGGCTAAGCCGTCAGAGGTGCATTCTCGCGAATCGTGGGTGCCATCTTCAGCCGTTCGAGGGCTAACTCCAATAGGCGGTTGTCGAAGAGCTTTTGCTTACGTTGGGCTGCCCCCTTTCCCCCAGGCCATCTCGCGATGCCTTCACGAATTGAGGACAAGTTGGCTTCGTATCCATCCTTAGCCAAGAGCCAATGAACGGTCGAGAGAAGTTCCATCCCGAGCGGCGATTCATACCCGTCAATGAGTCTGGTAGTTGCCTCAAGCGGCCGAAGGTAGGCTCTAGCCTGCTCACTATGCAAGTATTCATCCACCTTCACGCGACGCGAATCATCGAACCAAATCAGATCGAAGGGGCTCGCATCGCTCAGTCGCTTCTCAGAATGCAGATAACTTCCGTCCAAGCCGTTGAGCAAGTGGCGCAGTCGCTCCGCATAGGGACCGTATTTGTTAGGTGCGAAGCGAAGATCCAGAGGGTCTCTGAGCCCCATGGCCAATATGGAGGACTGAAGGAACCACGCGAGCTTCTGGATCTCAAGATTCGTGCATTCCAAGCCGAGCACTCCGTAGCGTCGGCAGAGTTCAGCAATCAGTGCCCGGGCCGGCGTTAGTTTCTCGATTCCTTCGGTTTTCGAGACGTTCTGATACGTCCGGGTAGGTGTGTACACCAAAACTTCCACGTCCTGCAGTTGTGCCAATGCTGACTCAATCTCGCGACGAACATCAGCCCAATCCAAACCACCGTTGCCACATCCTAGGGGCGGTAGTGCTATAGAGCGAATCCTCTTTTCTTTGATGACTCGCAAGAGATCGTGGAGACCCTTGTGTATCCATTCGATGCGTGAGTCGCCCCGCCAATGTTTCTTCGTGGGGAAATTGATGATCCACCGCGGTTGGACCAATCCCTTATTCTCTGTGACAAACATATGTTCAACGTGGACCAACTTATTCTCGCAAGCATCTTTATAGGCTTTCGTGTTCTCGGGGAAAGCCTCGCTGAACATCAGCGCGATGCCCTTTCCCATAACTCCGACTTCGTTGACGGTGTTGACCAACGCTTCCGCAGGGGCCTGGAGTAGGTTGCCTTGGACGTATTTGATCATCAGAGGTACCAACCCGGTTTACAGAGAACCTGTTTCGTAAGATTCAGTTTACCACAATCTGCTTCGATTTTTCTTCGCTCTTCATCTCGATAACAAATAATCCCGAGAACTGCGGCCAGCGGCAGGTGCTGGTAGATCAATGCTTCAGCTTGGTACCGTTCAACTTTTCCGGGGTCGTCCGGATCTCGGCGGAAGTCGCGAGCCCGAAGCCTCTGCCAGTCGATTTGGTCAAGCTCGTCAAGGTCATTGTAGAACTCCGCAGCTTGAAGATACGCGTGGCGGTCGGTGAATACAAATTGAATCCCCTGCTTGTGTACTTCGCGTAACGTCGATACGAGTATGGCGATTTCATCCATCGGGCGCTTCGTGACACCGCCGTAGCCTGTTTTGATGTTGTAGAGCATTGGGGAATAGGGCGTGAAATAAAATGGAATGTAGTCACTCAGACTCCCTTTCGGATGAACGGGCACATCTCGCGTTCGTCGACGTGCAATAAGTTCCGCATTTCCGATCTGAACGTAATTCGCGTCGGAATAACCGCTGTTGCTAGAGTGAAGACCGTTCTGGAGGATCCACGGCAAATTTGCAACATGGGTGATTCGAAAAATGAGGGCTTATTCGGGGCTTAGATTGCTCATCTGTTCATCTAGATTCTGTGACAGGCGTCTAATTCTGGCAAACGGCTGAAGCAGCAAGGGTATATCAATCGACTGAATTTGCGAATGATATGCGATCCGACCTTGGTCGCGTATCATTCGGTATACCGAGCGTCGTTCAATCCCGCCAAGAAATCACGGGCTTCGTAGCGGAGACCCCCTCTCCCCTCCGCACGAGCTGCTCACGATCGTGCGAAGGAATTGGCAGCGAGAAGGCGCTAGCCTTCCCGGGCCGTGCCGGACGTGGAGTCCCAAATCATTCGCTTCCCGCTGCGGTAAGAGAGGTTGACCATGTGTCCGGCAGCGGCGGCGTGATCACCGACCACGGCTGTTTCATAGCCTGGCTGGCGCGTGCGAATGGAATCAAAGAAGTTGGCGAGGTGCAGGACGGTAGCGTCAGGCTTATCCTCAAAAGCAATGTTCTGCGGCGTGGGCTTCGTACCGGTTCCCTGCGATTCCTGACGATGGTTGCCTTGATTCATGAAGGCATCCTGCATGGCTTTTGGCCAACTGTCGATCGAGTAGTCGTAGCCTTCCGCTTTGTACTCGGCAAGTTCGGTCATCGCTCCGCCGAGGAGGATGGAGAGCGAACCGTCCGTGCCCAGGAATTGGATTCCCTGCGCTGCAGTGGAAGCGCTGTTGAACGTGGAGGCCATGTTGACGCAGAACGTGCCGTAATCGAAAAGCGCGTCGAGGGTATCGGGGACTTCGCGGCCATCCTTGCGGAAGAGAATCCCGCCAGAAGCGATGACACTTTGCGGCATCTCCGCGCCCATAAGGAAGTGGATGGACGTGATGATGTGCACAAAAAGATCGGTGGAGATGCCGCCGGAATAATCCCAATACTTGCGATAGCGGAAGACGCGCTCGGGGCTATAGGGGACCTTGGGCGCAGAACCAAGCCATTCCGTCCAATTGAAATTGACGCCTTCCTGGAGATCGAGCGGAATGGGATAGTTCCACGCGCCCGTGGAGCTGTTGCGGTTGTAAGAGGCAGTGACCTTGGTGACTTTGCCAAGTTTTCCGGAAGCGATAATTTCGCGCGCCTTTTTGTGCTGGTCACTCGAAGGCCATTGGCTGCCCACCTGAACGATGCGATTGCCGCGAAGCGCTGCCTGGATAATTTTGGGGCCATCTTCAATCTTCTGCGTCATGGGCTTTTCGATGTAGACGTCCTTGCCGGCGCTGAGCGCGTCGAGAACGATGGGCAGGTGCCAGTGGTCGGGAGTGGCGATCACCACGGCGTCAATATCTTTGCGGTCGAGCAATTTCTTGTACTGCGCGAAGTTTGTGGCGATCTTGCCATCGGTGCGCTCTTTTGCCCGGTCCAGGTGTCCCTGATAGCAATCGCAAACTTCCACGAAGTTAGCCTGGGCGGTTTCCTTGGCCGCCTCGAGCAGAATGTTGCCGCGAATTCCGAAGCCGATGAAGCCGAGGTTCACCTGATCGTTAGGGCTTGCGGGCTTGGGAAGCGGCGTTGCAGCGAAAGCGATTGGAGAGCCATTTAGGAAGAGGCCCAGACCTGCGGCGGTAGTCGCACTCTGGAGCATGAATTCACGGCGCGTCGATTTTGACATGGTGAGTTCTCCTGGTTACCCCGAATCGTATCAGGGATAGAGACGTAGCTCCATCGCGGCATACTGGTCCCATGACCCACTTTCTGGTGCTATTGTTCGGAGTAATCCGGGTTATTCTTCGTTGCCGTTTTCAGAAATGAATCTGGCACGCGCTGTTCCAGAGTTACCGCGAAGAATCGCCCGCAGCGGACAAGCGTTATGACCTCCGATACCAGAGCCTTGACCACCAAATCTGAGCTGCCTGGCGTTTGCTCCCGGCGAAGGCCTCTTTTAAGGATTGCTTTTCTTTGTGTAGTGCTAGCGAGTTACGGCTGTTCGCCACTAGTCGGCGAAACAGCAGAGCACTTGGCTCAGCAAGAGGACAAGAGCGAGCAGGATTATTACAAGAATGCGCATCCGTACCTCGAAGAATCCCTCGAGCAGTTGGTCAAACAGATTCCAGAATTGGATACCATACAACCCGCGGCCAATCAGGACGAGCTACCCACAATTCTCGAAAAGACAGGCAAGCAGGTAGACGAATTCTTCCGAAACATTGTTGATGTCTCCGCGCATGAGGTGATCCGGGAAGCGAAACTGGGAAAGCAAGGACGGGCTACAGCATCATTTGAGGCGGAAGACGGCTATCTGATCCTCCGCCACGGCAATGCCCTGTCCGGAACACTCGAGGAATACCGAGTGGACTCGAGCGGAAATCGTCTGGAAGTAGCTGGCCTCAGCCACGGATATTTCGTCACTTCCGGCTTTGCCCTGAACCAAAATTACTTCGCGACCGCGTTCCAGCAAGAGTGCAAATTCCGCTACCTGGGAGACGAAAAGATCGGCCCGCGGGATACCTACGTGGTGGCATTCGCCCAAAAACCCGGCCAGGCCACCATTACCGTAGGGATGGAAGTGCAACAAGCGCGCCGCGCCATTGTTCGAGTAACGATGCTCGAGCAAGGAATCGCGTGGGTGGACAAGAGCAATTTCCAAATCGTCCGCTTGAGGACCGATCTTCTGGCGCCGCGGCAGGAGATTGGGCTCGCTTCGGAAACAACGCTGGAGACGTTCGGTGAAGTCCACCTTGCCGACGTGCCAACTCCGTTGTGGCTTCCCAGCGAAGTGCTGGTGAACGCCAACTTTTCATTGCCCAACGATCAACTTGGTTACACCGAACAGAACTTCCGCAACGAGCATCGCTATTCCGACTACAAGACCTACCGAGTGTCCGTGAAGATGGTGCCTGATGTGCCGAAGCAACCCGCCCCGGGCGACTTGCGGGTTGAGGAGGACAACAGCGAGCAGCTTTACTACGCGAATGCCCATCCCTACGTCGAAGAATCCCCGGAGAAGTTGGCCCATCGCATACCAGAATTGCGCAACATCCAGCCTCCCGATGATTTGCAGCAATTGCCCGCAATCCTGAAGAAGACCGGGAATGCCGTGGAGGACTTTCTGGCGCAAATGGTGGACCTGACCGCGCATGAGAGGATCACGCAGGAGAGAGTGAACAACAACGGATTCAAAGCGAAAGAAAAGGTGCAAGACAACTACTTGATTGTCCATCACAGCGAGGGGAATAAAGTGGTGCTCGGTGAATACCGCACGGATGCCCAGGGCAATCGCATGGAACAAGCGGGGCTGAACAACGGCTTCCTGGTCACGTCGGGATTCGCGTTGAGCTGCGTCTTTTTCGCACCCATACTGCAACAAGAGTCCACGTTTCGCTACCTGGGACAGCAGAAGATAGGCCCGCACGATACGTATGTTGTGGCGTTCGCCCAGAAGCCGGGCCATGCCACCTACTATGCGACGCTGACAACGTCAGACCGAGACGACGCGACGGTCCGTTATCTGCAGCAAGGAGTTGCGTGGGTGGACAAGAGTGATTTCCAAATTATCCGAATGCGCACGGATCTTCTGGCGCCTATTGAGCAAATAGCCTTGGATACCCAGACCACAGAGGTAACTTTCAGCAAAATGGAGCTTCGCGACGTTGCTGGTCCTTTGTGGCTGCCTAGCGAGGTGAAGGTCCACCAGATATTCAAACAGGTTGATGCCAAGCGTGGCAAAACCACGCAAGTCGAATATCGAAATGACCACCACTACACGGATTACCAACGTTTTCGCGTCTCCATAAAAATGGTGCCCTCACAATAGTTTCTGCTTTAAGTTCGCGTAAGACGTTTATGTTACCTCTGCCCCCTGGCACCTTTTCTGATCAACAAAGTAGCCAGATTCGAAGCAGGCGCTACGAATTGGAATTGACCACCACCAGGGCGAAGCCGTCGTAACCTTTGCTGCCGACGGTTTGGATTTCGGTGGCGGAGACGCGCTTCTCGGCGGAGAGCCGTTCATTGAAGCGGCGCACGCCTTGAATGTCCACGTCGGTGCTGTTTGCGTCCAGCACGCCACCGTCGCGGATCACATTGTCGGCGATGATGACGCTTCCGGGATGGGCCAGCTTCAACGACCAATCGAGATACTCGGACATGCTGGATTTGTTGGCGTCAATGAAGATCAAGTCAAACGGGCCGCAGCCTTCGGCGGCAAGCTTCGGCAAACTTTCCAGAGCGGGCCCCAGCCGCAATTCGATCACGCTGGACAATCCGGCCTGCGCAAAATTCGAGCGGGAAATCTCGGCGTGTTTCGGATTCGCTTCCAAAGTGATCAAGCGGCCGCCAGGGGGTAGCGCCCGCGCCAGCCAGATCGTGCTGTAACCGCCAAGCGTGCCAATTTCGAGTATTTTGCGGGCGTTGCAGGCTCGCGCCAGAAGATGCAGAAGCATTCCCTGCGACGGGGAGACTTGAATCGAGGGCAAGCCTGCGGCTGCGGCGGCCTTTAGAGCGGCTTCCAAAACGGGATCAGGAGGATGCAGCAAATCGGTGATGTACTTGTCAACGGCCGTCCAAACTTCCTGAGTCATCGTGTCTCCCTGTTGAGGCCGGCAGAATGTCCGTAGTCGAGATGCTTCGCCGCCTCAGGAGTTTTATGATGCTCAAAAGTGGGAATCGAGTGCAACTGGGCCGAGTCATGTGGCGCGATTCACAATCTCATTTGCCGCGCTATACTCGTTGCCTGAAATCGGGTAAAGGAACCCGCTTATGGGGTACGTCTTCGCAATTCGCGCGGGCTGTCTAACATTCTTCGGGCTCGTTCTCCTTGCACCCGCCTTCGCCCAGAATCCCCATGGCACTCTTCTGGGCACGGTGCAGGATTCGTCGGGCGCGCGTGTGGCTGCGGCGTCAATCACCGCAACGAACGCGGAAATCTCCTTGACGCGCAAAATACAAGCCGATGCCCGGGGCGAATTCCGGCTGGAGGAATTGCCGCCGGGAGAGTACCGCGTCACCGTGAACGCGAACGGGTTCCTGGAGGCAGCATCAAGAATCGTTGTCGCCGTAAGCTCGGTGCGCGAAATCAGTGTTACGTTGCAACCCAAGGGCGTTGCGGAAAAAGTATTCGTAAATGCCGGTTTGCAATCCATCACCACCGAACCATTAGACACAGCGAGCGCCGTGCATCAAGCGGTGGCCTACCGCCAGGATCTGGAAGATATTCCGCTTCCCGCGCGCAGCTTCGCGAATATCGCTTATCTGGCGCCGGGCACCGAACCGGTCGAGCCTTCCGACCCCACCAAAGCTCGCATCACCGCGGTTTCGACCGCCGGGAGTTCCGGGCTGAACAACGAAATCTCCGTGGACGGCGGCGATAATTCCGACGACTACATCGGCGGCTTTCTGCAGAATTTTTCGCCCGACGCGATCCAGGAATTTGCATTTCGCACGGCGCAGGCGGATGCCGACACGGGGCGCACCACGGCTGGGTCAGTGGTCATCACGACGCGCAGCGGAAGCAACACGTGGCATAGCGATCTGGCCTTTTACGAACGTGCCGCGGAACTGAACGCGCGATTCCCGATCGATAATCCCGCGCCCAATCCGAAGCAGCCTTTTTCCCGGCAGAATTATGTGGGGACACTGGGCGGACCCATAATTAAGGATCGTTTGTGGTTCTTCAGCTCGCTCGAGTACGTTCACGAAAACGCCAGCATCGCTTATAGCCCGGCCAGCACGGAACAATTTGATGCGCTGGCGCAGCTCGCCTCCCAGGGGCTGATTCCCGGCGTAAGTTCCATTCCCGTGCCAAGCAACGTGCCGGTACCGTTTCGCGATAATCTGGCGACGTTTCGCGTGGATTGGGCCCAGTCGGAGCGCTCGCGTTGGTTTCTGCGCGCCGCCGTCGATTCTTACACCATGCACAATGCGCTGGTGCAACAAGGGGCGTTGCCTTCGACGGGCACAACCTCTCACAACAATTATTTCAACCTGGTGCTGGGCCAGCAGTTCACATTTTCGCCTTCGTGGTTCGGTTCGCTGGTGCTGGATGCCAGCGCGCTGCATTTGACGCAAACGCGCAACGTTCAGTTGGGCTTTGCGCTGGCGTTTCCCTTCACCACAACGTCCAGCGCCATCACCGGATTTGAAACCTACGGCGACAACCAGTTCGTTACGGGCATCGCCAACTTCCCGGTATTGCGAAATCAGGAAAAATATCAGGTGCGCTACGACGTCACGCACGTCAAGGGGAGCCATGCGCCGCGCTTTGGTGTGAATTTCATTCATGAACCCGTTTTGAGTGGAGCCCTGACGGGGACGGCGGAAACGCTGGTCACTTTTCCCCAGGACCCAATCTACTATTTGGCGAATCCCACGCAATTCCCTGTCGACTATGCGGCCGGCAGTTCCTTTACCCCCGCGGGTGATGGCAGCTTTTCGCAGAATGTGCAGCGCCTGGGATTTTATGCGGAAGATTCGTGGCGGGTGAATTCGGGACTGACCGTGAATTACGGGTTGCGCTACGACACGACGTTTGGATTGTTCATTGCTTCAGGCCGCGACCAAAGTTTCAATCCGGCGCTCAGCATAGGGCTGGTGGAGGGCATCCCGCACGATTATCGCAAAGCGTTTGCGCCACGCTTGGGAATTGCGCAGGCGCTGGGTGCATCGCGTCGAATTGTTTTGCGCGCTGGCGTTGGACTTTACTACAACGATCTGGCGCAGAACGGCTGGGTGACGGCGTTGCAATCCGTCGATCCCGGAAGCCTGCTGAATGGCCCGAGGACGCCAGCGCTGATCGATCCGAATTACCATACGCCGTACGCGCTGCACGCCACCGCGGGAGTTCAGCATGCGCTTTCAACCAACTGGATCATTGGCGCTGACTTTACCCACGAAACCGGAATGCATGGCTATCGCAGCTATGACTATCCATCGGCGTTCGTGTTTCGCTCGGACAATCGCTCGAGCTACAACGGGTTTTCGGTGCGCGTGCAGGGCAATGTTGGACGGCGCGTGCACCTCACCTCACATTACACGCTGGCCAAAGCGCAGACTTGGGGCTGCGTTCTGGGCGAGCTTTTCGATTACGTAAATGGCGTGTGCAATCCCAACAATGCTTTCGCGCCGGGTGACTACGGCCCGTCCGGCGAAGATGTACGGCACCGCTTCGTGCTCGCGGGGACGTTTCAGGCGCCGCGTGGCTTCCTGATTTCTCTGCTGGGTCAGGCGGAAAGCGCGCGCCCATTTACCATGACCACACCGGTGGGCAACCGCGCTGTGATTAATGGCGTGGAAACCACACTCGACGAATTTCGCGGCTCGCCCTACATCCAGACGGACCTCCGCGTCAGCCGCCCGATCCAGATTCGCGAGCGCTGGTCGCTTACGCCCTTCGCCGAATTTTTCAACTTGTTCAACCGCAACAATCCCGGCGCGTTCTTCGTGACGAACATTGCATCGCTGCCCACGCCCGTGAACAATCTTGCCAATGCCACCGCGTTTTGTCTGAATCCCGCCTGCACGCAGACGCAGCCAATCACAAACTTGAACCAGTTGCGCGTCCCCGCCGGAGCATTGGGCGATTTCTTCGGCCCCGGCACAACAGTAGGAATACCGTTCGCCGCCCAATTGGGTATCAAACTCACGTTTTAGCCGCGCCCAGGTGTACCTTCGCATTTCACCCTGTACAATAGAGATGGACGCCTAAAGAGCACGAGAAACCATGTTTGAGAACCTGACAGACCGGCTGCAACGAACCTTCAAGAACCTGCGTGGCCAGGGAAAGCTCACCGAGGAGCACCTGGACATAGCTATCGGCGAAATCCGCGAAGCGCTGCTCGAAGGCGACGTCAACGTGGGTGTCGCCGACGAATTGCTGGCGAACATTCGCGCGAAGGCGCTGGGCACGGAAGTAATGCTGCAGCTTTCACCGGATCAACAAGTGGTCAAGATTGTGCGCGACGAATTGCTCGCGTTGCTGGGCAAGCACGCCAAGCCGCTCTTTGCGTCGCGACCGCCTTCCGTGTGGATGATCGTGGGATTGCAGGGCTCGGGCAAAACGACCACCACGGGCAAGCTGGCGAAATGGCTTTCGCTACACGGGCATCGCCCCATCGTGGTTTCCACCGACGTGTATCGTCCCGCCGCCCGCGAACAACTCGCGCAAGTCGCCAAGGCCATCAGCGTCCCGGTTTGGCCGGGAACGGGCACGGACAAGCCGGTCGAAATCGTACGCGGCGCGATCCGTGAAGCGAAACTTTCCGCGAGCGATGTAATCCTGGTGGACACCGCGGGCCGTTTGCACATTGACGACGAGTTGATGAACGAACTTTCCGTGTTGAAGAAAGAACTTCAGCCCACGGAGATGCTTTTCATCGCCGACGCCATGATTGGCCAGGACGCGGTGCGCTCCGCGGGAGAATTCCACAAGCGCCTGGGTTTGACCGGCGTGATCCTGACGAAGTTGGACGGCGATGCGCGCGGTGGCGCGGCGCTTTCCATCAGCAAGGTTTCCGGAGCACCGGTAAAATTTGTCGGCTTGGGCGAAAAATATGACGCGTTGGAAGGTTTTTACCCAGAGCGCATCGTTTCGCGCGTGCTGGGCATGGGCGACATTCTTTCGCTGATCGAGCGCGCCGAATCTTCTTTTGACAAGAAAGCGGCCATGGAATTGGAGCGCAAGCTCCGCAAGGAAGAGTTCACGCTGGAAGATTTCCGCGACCAATTGCGGCAAATCCGAAAAATGGGTCCGCTGGACCAGTTGGTGGACATGCTGCCAAAGGTCGGGCCGCTGCAGAATTTGCCGAAGAACGCTTCCGTGGACGAGAAGAAATTGAAGCAAGTCGAGGCGATCATCAACTCTATGACGAATGAGGAACGCCGCGACCATAACGTCATCGACGGCAAGCGGCGCAAGCGCATCGCCAAGGGCAGCGGCACCTCCGTGCAGGAAGTGAATCAGGTCATCAAGCAATACATGCAGATGAGAACGATGATGAAGCAATATGGCGCAATGGCCGCGCGCGCGAAGATGAAAGGCCTGGGGAAACTGGCAGGCATGGGTTGAGCCGAACTTCACGACCTCTCTGCAGCTACACAGGTGTGGGCGCGAAGAGGATCGCCCTCCATTCGAGAGTCTTCTGCCTTCGAATTTCTGTTAATGGACTTTCCGGTCTCTGCGATTAGGGCTTACCTCGGCAAGACCACATCGGCAACTTTTAGGGAGAGCGCGTCGGGATCGAGGTCCGTGCGGTTGCTGAGCACCACGATGGTCCACTGGCCTTCGGCAAAGCGTTGTATGGTGGTGCGGAAGCCGATGCTCTCGCCGTCGTGGTAGCTGCGTTTGTGTCCACGATAAGAATCCAGGAACCATCCGAAACCGTACGCCACGGGGCGCGGGACCGCTCTTGCATCGTCGTCCGGCTCTTTCGGCCAGTAAGCCTGTGAGCCATCATTTAGCCTGACAGGCGTGAGGGCGGGCTGCATCTCGCTTTCGCTCAGCAGCGTATGTTCCCTCAGGGCAGCGTCCCATTTGGCGAGGTCTTCGACATTCGAGTAGATGCCGCCATCCCCAAGCGTTGCCGAGGTCGCGCTCTGATCGGTTTTCTTGAACTTATTATTCTCTTTTGTGTGTCCCATCGCGCGATTCGCCACTTCATTCTTCCCGTTTTGAAAGGCGAGAGTATGGTCCATCTTCAGTGGCGCAAAAATTCTTTGTTGAAGAAACTCACCATACGATGCCCCGGAAACTTTTGCGACGATTACGCCGAGCACGACGTAGCCGGAATTGCTGTACTCCCAACTCGTTCCCGGCGCGAACTTGCCGGTTTTCTCTTTTTTCAGCAGTTCCAACACTTCGTTATCCTGAATCTGTTTTTCCAGCGTCCAAGTCGGTCCTTTCACTTTTTCGACTGCTTCCATTAATTCTTCATAGTCCCGCAAGCCGGAGGTATGTGTCAGAAGATTCCGGATGGTGATGGTTTTTCCGTAGGGAGGAAAGTCGGGGAAAATGTCGGTGAGCGTTTGGTCGTAGCGCAACTTTCCATCGTGCACAAGCATCATGATAGCCATGGCGGTGAATTGTTTGGTGAAGGAGGCGAGGCGAAAATTCGTTTTGGTATCGATTTTGGCGCGCGTGCGAAGTTCGGCGACGCCGTATCCCTTTGCGAATTCCGTATGGCCATCCTTCAGCACAAGTACGGCGAGACCGGGATCATTTGGCCGTGTGACTCCCGTGAAGATGGCGTCAACTTTTTGCTCCAAGTCATCATTCGCGGCACGGGCCGTCAAAAAAGGCGTGAGTCCCGCCAATAGCAGGAACGCAATCAGGGTTCGCCGATATATCCGCATGGTGCCCTGCCTCGCGCGCATTGTAGCATCTCATCCGCCATTCATCTGGCCGTAACACGGCTGAGATACGGTGTTGGACCGCTTCAGGAAATGGTATGTCACGCATCTCGCTCGATGATCCGCGCTTCTATCTCAACCGCCATCTGCAATGGATGGCGTTCAACCAGCGTGTGCTGGAAGAGGCGCGCGACCCCAGCAATCCGCTTCTGGAACGCGTCAAGTTTCTCGCCATAACCGCCAACAACCTTGATGAGTTTGTTGAAATCCGAGTTTCCGGTTTCCTTCAGAAAATCGAGCACGGTTCCCGGGATGTAAGTCCCGACGGTCTAACCCCCATCGAAGAGCTGCAGGTCGTATCGAGGGCGATGCACATCTTCGTGCGCGAGCAATACAAATGCTGGAACGACGAATTGCTGCCACTTCTGGCGCGCCACGGGATTCACGTCTTGAGTGTCGAACAATTGGATGACAAAGCCGCCAAACTGGCGAAGAACTTTTACGAACGCCAGGTTTATCCGATGCTGACTCCGGTGACGGTCGATCCTTCTCATCCGTTCCCGCATGTCCTGAACAAGGCGCTGTGCATTGCATTCCTGTTGCGAAGGCGCAGGCACGCCAGCGAGAAGCCGTATTTTGGAGTCGTCACTGTTCCGCGCGCTTTGCCGCGCGTTCTACGTGTGCCCACCGGCAACGGAGGCATTCACTACGTTTTCCTGCAGGACATCATTTCCGCGTATGCCGAGAAACTGTATCGCGGCTATGAAATTCTCGCTTCCGCTCCTTTCCGCGTCACGCGCAACAGCAACCTGTACCTGGAAGAAGAAGAGGCCCGCACCCTGCTCGAAGCAGTGGACTCACAAGTGGCACAGCGTCGCAAGGGTCACGCGGTTCGTCTGGAGATCGAGGCCGGGGCGCACCCCGAGATCGTGGAACGTCTGGTCTCCACATTTGAATTGGATGAATCGCTGGTATTCCGGGCGGCCGGGCCGGTGAATCTTCAGCGGCTGTTTCAGCTTTACGAAGAAACGCCGCGGCCGGATCTGAAGTTTGCGAAATTCGTCCCGCGCCAGGTGCATATCGGCCACGACGCCGATTCGCTGTTTGATACGCTGCGCCATCAGGACATTCTGCTTCACCATCCGTACGACTCTTACGATTCCGTGGTGAATTTCCTGCAAACCGCGGCGCATGATCCCCGCGTTCTCTCGATCAAACAAACGCTGTATCGCACCAGTTCGGATTCCCCGATCGCGAAGTCCCTTTTAGAAGCCGCCGGCAAAAAAGAGGTGACCGTGGTGGTCGAGCTGAAGGCCAGCTTCGACGAAGCCAGCAACATCCACTGGGCGCGCAGTTTTGAGGATGCCGGTGTACAAGTGTTTCACGGACTGGTTGGCTTGAAAACGCATGCGAAGCTGGCGCTCATCGTTCGCAAGGATCCGGACGGCAAGATTCGCCGCTACGTGCACCTCGGCACGGGAAATTACAACCCATCAACCGCGCGCTTCTACACCGACTTAAGCTTGTTGACCAGCGACGACGCGATCACCGCGGCGGTGCACGACGTGTTCAACTACCTCACCGCTTACGCCGAGAAGGCGCACTATAAACCGCTGCTCGTGGCCCCGCGAGACATGGCCAAGACTTGCATCGCGCTGATTGAACGCGAAGCCCGGCACGCGCGAAGAGGCCGCCCTGCGCGCATCATCGCCAAGTGCAACGCGGTTGTCGATCCACCGGTGATTCGCGCCCTCTATCGCGCATCGCAGGCGGGGGTGGAGATTGACCTGATTGTCCGTGGCCAATGCACACTGGTACCCGGCCTGCGCGGTGTCAGCAGCCGCATTCGTGTGCGCAGCATTGTTGGACGATTTCTCGAGCATAGCCGCATTTTCCAATTTGAAAATGGCGGGGAACCCGATGTCTATCTGGGCAGCGCGGATTGGATGCCACGGAATCTCTACGAGCGTGTCGAGGTGCTTTTCCCCGTGAAAGACGCGCAACTCCGGGAACGCATCTGCAGCGAGATTTTGCCGGCCTATTTGTCGGATAATCGCAAGGCGCGTTTGCTGGGACCAGAGGGGTTATACACGCATTCCCGGCGGAGTCGTAACGGAAAGGGCTTCTCTGTGCAAGATCATCTGATGAGTCAGGCTCTCGGCGGGGTTAACGGTTCAGCGCCGTCCAAAGAACGGCAAGCGAAGAACGCCTATACTAGGAGTCAGGAAGTGGCCGCCCCCCTGGAACCCGCGGTAACACCCGAAATGGAAGCCGAGGACTCCTCAAATGCAACCGTATGATCTGGTGGTGATCGGGTCGGGGCCGGGCGGACTGCGCGCCGCGATTCAAGCTGCAAAATCCGGAAAACATGTTGCGGTGGTAGAAAAGCAAACCATGGTCGGAGGGGTGTGCATCAATACCGGCACAATTCCCAGCAAGACCATGCGGGAAGCGGTGCTGCACCTTTCCGGGTTCAGCGACCAGGCTTATTTCGGCTCCAGCTATCACGCCAAAGAAAACATCACCATGAGCGATCTCAATTTCCGCGTGAATCGCGTGATTGAGAACGAAGCCGCGGTTCTGAAAGATCAGTTGGCGCGGAATAACGTGGATCTTTTTCACGGCGTGGGTGGATTCATGGACGCGCACCACGTTCGCGTGGAAAACACCACGGGCTACAGCGAACTGGAAGGCGCATTTTTCGTGATTGCCACCGGGACCGTACCGGCAACGAATCCCAAGGTGCCCATCAACGGGCGAAACATCGTCAACAGCGACCAGATACTGAATATCCCCACGATTCCCAAGACGCTTATTGTGGTTGGTGGCGGCGTGATTGGCGTGGAGTATGCCTGCATGTTCGCCACGCTGGGCGTGCGCGTGATCATCGTGGAAAAGCGGCCCCGTTTATTGGAATTTGCTGATGCCGAAGTGGTGGAAGCGCTCAGCTACCACATGCGCGACCGGCGCGCGACAATGCGCCTGAATGAAGAAGTGGACAGCGTCGAAGAGCTGCCAGACGGCAAGGTGGCCGCAAATCTGGTCAGCAACAAACGCATCGTGGGCGACGCGTTGCTCTATGCGGTGGGCCGCAAAGGCAATGTGGATCGCTTGAATCTTGCCGTCGCTGGAATCGAAGCCGATGACCGCGGGCGCATTAAGGTGGATGCGGAGTATCGCACCAAGCAGCCGCACATCTTTGCCGTGGGCGATGTAATCGGATTTCCCAGTCTGGCGTCCGTCTCCATGGAGCAGGGGCGCATTGCGGCCGCCAGGGCTTTTGGCTTGCACGTGGAATCCGATCCCGCTGGATATCCGTACGGGATTTACACGATTCCGCAGATTTCTTTCATTGGAAAAACGGAAGAGCAACTGACCGAAGAGGACGTACCGTACGAAGTGGGTGTGGCGTATTACCGGGAAATTGCGCGCGGCCAGATCAGCGGGCACACGGATGGGCGGTTAAAGTTGCTGTTCCATCGCCAGACTCTGGAGCTGCTTGGCGTCCATATCTTCGGGGAAGACGCCACGGAGCTTCTGCACATCGGTCAGGCGGTTTTCCTGTTGAAGGGCAAAATCACCTATTTCATTAATACGGTCTTCAATTACCCCACGCTGGCAGAGTGCTACAAAGCGGCGGCGTTCAACGGGCTGAACCGGCTGGGCTGACTCGGCTACACCATCCAATTTCAAGGCATCGTAATCACGGCAACAGAAAATCCACCAAGGGTTATCTTGTCCGAGGCGAGTTTTCGGGAAACTGGCGGCTCAGAACCGGTGCTCATATCCACAAACTGTTCCTGAGCATTGACTGCGCCTGCCAACGGCAACTCCACAGGTTGTTCGCGTTTGTTGATGAGCAGCAAGCGATGTTGGCCAGCGGGGGTCACTACCGCCAGCGCTTCTACGTACGCATCAGAGACATCTGATTCAATAATCCTGTCGCCCGGCCCAAAGTTGTCATGAATCAGCTGCAAAACCCAAAAACGCGGGTTGGGTTTTCCCGTTTCCCAATCCACCATCGAAACGCTGGGAAATTGCGTCGGATAGCCAACCAGTTGCGATTCGCCTACCACATCAATTCCCAAGCGTGTGAGCTCGGCATAAAGATAGCCGTACAACGCTCCAGAGAGATGCCAGTAGGAAGCGGGGATTTGCCTGGGCCCATGAGCGGTAGGCGATGAATCGTTATCGTTGTCGCGGATCGAGCCGACCTCGTTAATCATGGTCCGCGTGTCGGGCGAGAGGCGTTGGCGAATCGATTCGACGTAGCGCACCACGTTCAAGAAGCCGTCAGCCTGCGCGAAGAAAGTATATTGCTGGACTTCCGGGCTCTCTCCAGCCGTCGGTGAAGCGTAAAAATGGTAAGAGATGTAATCAAGCGGAACGCCTGCCTGATGATTCCGGTGATCCAGGAAATATTCAAAGAAGCGCGGGTTTCCTCCTGGATAAGCCAGAGCCAATCCCACAAATTTCGTTTGCGGCTGCACGCGGAGCATGGCCGTGGCCACTGCGTCGTAAATCAGCGTGTAAAACTCGGGAGACATTTGGTGCTCCGCTTCCACCTCGTTCAGGACTTCCCAGATGGGAATCGTAAAGTGGTGGCCGGATTCCAGGCGTTTGCCTGATTCGTCGGTGAAACCGCCTTGCGTGTACCACGCCAACAAGCGCGCGTAATACTCGGCGACGAGTTGGGGGTTGGCATCGCGCAATTCCTGGCCCTGCTCGTAATTCCACACCACTTGATTTGCATCCGCGGGATAAGGCACGGGCTTTTCGGTTTTGAACATCCACTGTGGAATGGTGCTGAAGTTAAGCACCACGGGATGGCCTTTGGTAGCGTCCAGAAAATCGATGACCAGAGGATCGATCAGCGAGAAATCCCAGAAAGTCTTGCCCTGCTGCGGCGGCTCGAGTTCGGCAACGCCAAGCTTTGGATAGGGCAGCCAGGGAACAAAGCGAACGTAGTCGGCACGCAAATCGTGCAGAGCGCCGAAAGCATTGTCATGGACAGGAGTCCCTCGGCGCAGAGGTGGATTGACAACCACCTGAAGCGTCGGCGTCGTCTTTGAAACTCGTTCAACTTTATCCCAGTGGATGGTGAGTTTCGCGGGCTGCTCCTGGGCGGGCGCACCCAGAGCAAGAAGTGTGAAGGCAACAATAAGAACTGATGCATGGAACCAGCGCGTGGGTAGCAAAGGAGTCTCCTAAAGATGGCCGTTCCTGATTCTGCATGATAGTCACTGGGAACGGCTGGGGCAATGAGGCGGAAAGGATTGGTAGCCAACTGGGGGAAAAATTGAAGAGCCAGCAAAATTTACGAGGAATTCTTTTTAGCGCAGGCCACACACCACCGTTATAGAATCAGGCCACGCTCAAATCACAGACATAAAGAGAGGACGGAACTCAGACAATGAAGCCACGGAACCGGTTTGCATGGCGCTTCAGGCTGGCGCTGCTGATTTGTTTATTGGGGCTGGCCGCACGCGGCGTTGCGCAGGAATTCCCAACGGAAAAGCCCGAAGCGGCGGGCATGTCAACCGAACGGCTGGAGCGCATCTCGAAAGCCGTCCAGCAGAGTATCGACGACAAACGGATCGCGGGAGCGGTGACGTTGGTGGCGCGCCACGGGCATGTAGTGTGGTTCAAGGCGCAGGGCATGAGCGATCGCGAAGCTGGCAAGCCCATGCGTCCCGATTCAATTTTCCGGATCTGCTCGATGAGCAAGCCGATCACCAGCACGGCCGTGATGATGCTCTACGAAGAAGGCAAATTCCTCTTGGATGATCCCATCTCGAAGTATCTTCCCGAGTTCAAGAATCCGAAAGTATTGGTCAAGCCCGCGAACGGGCCGTCCTACACAATTCCCGCAACTCGCGAAATTACCATCCGCGATCTGCTTCGCCACACTTCCGGGCTTACGTATAACTGGAACGAAGACTTGGGGCCGCTGTACCAAAAAGCAAATGTTGCAGCGGGCCTGATGCCTTACGATGGCACAATTGCTGACAACGTGAAACGCCTGGCGCCTCTACCCTTGCTCTTCAATCCTGGCGAGCGTTTTGAATACAGCCTGAGCCTCGACGTACTTGGCCGCCTTGTGGAAGTCCTGTCCGGCAAACCGTTCGATGAATTCCTCCGCACCCGCATCTTCGAGCCATTAGGCATGAAAGACACTTTCTTTTTCCCGCCAGACAATAAGCTGGACCGGCTGACCACGGCCTACACTTACTATGACGGAAAAGGCCTGAACCGCTTTCCAGACACCCCTATCACCGAAGGATCGTTCAGCTATTCCGCGGATTATCCTTCCAAAGGCCCAAAGAAGCTTTTCGCTGGCGGCGCAGGCCTGACGTCCACGGCCGAGGATTATGCGCGTTTCTGCCAGATGATGCTCAATGACGGGAAGTGGGGGAACACCAGGTTGTTAAGCCGCAAGACTGTGGAACTGATGACCCACGATCAGTTGGGCAAGATTGGGCCCGAGCAGGCTTTTGGGCTGGGATTCGGTATATCTGGAGTAAAAACGCCTTTGGAGGAACTGGGCACGCCCGGTTCGTACAATTGGGGGGGATTCTTCTACACGGGCTTCTCTGTCGATCCCAAGGAAGATCTCATCATTATCTTCATGGGGCAGCTCCATCCCGCCGGTGACTTGACCCTCGACCGCCAGGTGCAAGAACTGGCCTACGCTGCCATCACCGACTGAGCCCGGCGAAAGCCCAAATTTTGGGCAGGAATGTTTGCCGGGGAGTGCGAACTCACGCTAGAATAGAAGCTCTTTAGGAGGACGTACTTTAGTGCTAACGATTCGTTTGGCCAGAATTGGCAAGAAAAAGAAGCCGTTTTACCGCGTGGTCGTTATCGAGCGGACCCGCGCGCGTGACGGACGCGTACGGGAAGCGGTGGGGACGTATGACCCACTAAAGAAGCCCGCGGAGATCAAGTTGGATTCTGATCGAATCAAGTACTGGTTGGGCAAGGGGGCCCAGCCCAGCGATACGGTCAGGAGTTTTATCAAGTTGCAGAAGATTGCCTAGCTAGCCGGGTCAGGTGGTGCTAGGTGTTTACCGCGCCCTCTGACGGATTCAGGGAGGGGTCGCTTGCATTCGCTAGAGTAGTCAGACGCTCATGCGGAGGACCCCATGAAGGAACTCGTTGAAGAAATTGCTCGCGCGCTTGTTGATCACCCTGAAGGCGTCCAAGTAAAAGCCGTGGAAGGTTCCCAAGTTACCGTCCTGGAGTTGCGCGTTCATCAGGAAGATTTGGGTAAAGTGATCGGCCGTCAGGGACGCACGGCCAAGGCCATTCGCACGCTCCTTGGAGCGGCGGGCATGAAACTCCACAAACGCTTTACACTCGAGATACTCGAAGATTGAATTCTCCTCTCGAAACGCAAGGTTGGGTGTTGGTCGCGCGCATCGTTCGTCCACGCGGCAATAAAGGGGAAGTCCTGGCAGAACTGTACACGGATTTTCCGCAGCGCCTTTCTTCCTTCAAACAGATTTACTTGCGCAGTGGACAGGCCCAGCCTCAGCCCACTGGCTTGGCTCATTTCTGGGTGGATCGCAATCATCCTGAAAATGGGGTTTTTCACTTTGCGGGATGCTCCTCCATTGACGCCGCGGAAAAACTGCGTGGAATGGACGTGCTGATCCCCTTGGCGGACCGCGTCGAGCTTCCTGCCGGCAATTATTTCATCAGCGATTTGATGGGCTGCACCGTGTTTGAGCTGCCCGAAGGCATGACGAAATTGGCATCGCCCGCTTGCGCTGCGGAAGAAGCGCCGCGCGTGCTGGGCACGGTCCGCGATGTTTTCTTCCCCGGAGAAGGTGTTGCCGGCACGCCGTTGCTTCAAGTGGAAACTTCCGCTGGCGAAATGTTGATCCCTCTTGCAGCGGATATCTGCGTGAAGATCGACGTGGCCGCTCGTCGCATCGAAGTTCGCCTGCCAGAGGGGTTAGCCGATCTTGATGCGACATAGGGATGGCGGGTTTCATCCTTCCCGCTGACCGAGCCTCTGTTAGACTGGCCTGCAATGCGCTTTGACCTCATCTCAATTTTTCCCGAATTCTTTGACGGGCCGCTGGACTACGGCATTGTGCGGCGCGCGCGCGAAGCCAAAATCGCGGAGATTCATGTGCAGGACTTGCGCGAATTCACCAAGGACCGCCATCGCACCGTGGACGACCGCCCGTTTGGCGGTGGCGAAGGGATGGTGCTGAAGCCGGAGCCGCTGTTTGAAGCGGTCGAGAGTTTGTTGGATCACGGCGTGGGCGACTCGGAAAAACGCGTGCCGCCACAAGCGGGCACCGCGGTCGTATTGATGTCCGCGGCAGGACGTTTGTTTACCCAGGAAACCGCGCGGCGTTACGCGAAGTTGGAGCGGCTAATCGTGATTTGCGGGCGCTATGAAGGCGTGGACGAGCGCGTCGCTGAATACCTGGCCACCGACGAGATCTCGGTCGGCGATTATGTTCTGAGCGGCGGAGAGTTGCCTGCCGCCATTGTGGTGGACGCGGTAACGCGACTCCTGCCAGGAGCGCTGGGCAACGAAGCCTCCACGGAAAACGAATCCTTCAGCGAACTGGAGCCCCTGCAACCAGCAACCTTTGTTGCTTCTCCGATATCACGCCAAGCGAAGCTGCTTCTCGATTTCCCCCACTACACACGCCCCGCAGAATACCGTGGCTGGAAAGTGCCCGACGTCCTGATCGGCGGAAATCATGCCGAAGTGGCCAAATGGCGCCGCCAGCAAGCCATAGAGAAGACACGGCGAAACCGGCCGGACCTCTGACTGCCATCCTTACACCCGTATAACGACTAGGATTTCCGTCACATCCTGTTTATAATAGTAGTTTGCCTTGGAAGTGCTGGCCCCGCCTGAGTGGGTCTGCAGGGAACAACGAAAATGAATCCGGTAATTCGTAAGTTGCACGAAGCGCAATTGCGTAAAGACCTCCCCGAGTTTCGCCCTGGCGATACCGTGCGGGTAAACGTCCGCCTGCTGGAAGGTGAAGGCGAAAAGGTCAAGGAACGCATTCAGTCGTTTGAAGGCGTGGTGATCTCCAAGAAGGGCCGGGCCAGCAGCGCCACGTTTACCGTGCGCCGCGTCAGTTTCGGTACCGGCGTTGAGCGCATTTTTCCGCTGCACTCGCCATCGATTGCCTCGATTGACGTGGTCGGTAAGGGCAGTGTGCGTCGCGCCCGCCTTTACTATCTGCGCGATCTGCGTGGCAAAGCCGCTCGCATCAAGCGCGCCGCCCGCGAGGAAGTCGCTCCTGAACCTGCCGAAACAGCCAAGGCCTAAGCACCTTTATCAAATTGAATTTATCGGGGACAGGCCAGCGCCTGTCCCTTTTTTGTTGCAAAACCTCGGATCTGCCCTACGGAAAGCTCAGGATTCTACCTATCGAACGAATCCCCCGCTTAACAACTTCAGCGCTGGTCGCAAGATTCCTTGGTTGGTTTTGCATCTGCGATGAAGAACGTACCGCCTGCTGGTTTCAAGGTGAAAAGGTTTGTGCCGCCATTGTCAAGGGAGAGACAGAGAATCCTGCTGCCTGAATCGTCCTGAATCCTCCAACCCATCATCATCCCGAGTGTCGGGAATTCCTTCCAGTCCTTCGCAGAAGCTTGAACTCGGGCGTCTCTTATAATCTGCTCTGCAATCTTCAATACGCTGGGAGCCGCCATGTTCGCTGCAGACTTGTGATGGATCGTACGATAAAGAAGTTCATCGACCGCGTCGAGTTCGGGAACCGCACTCTTTTCTCCGAGGTCCTGGATGCCCTCGGGAGTCAGGCGGACGATCCAGTCCATCTGGCGTTCTTCACAACTCCCGCACGAGTAGAATGTCCGAAAGAACTTCTTCTGCTGGACCTTGAGCAGATCACCCTCCACCCTGGTCCCGACCGCCTGGTCGATCATGAAAGTGTAGTCCCGTGCAATTAGTGGTCGTGCCATCACTCCGTCCCAGGACCAGACACTGATTTGTGCTCCAACAGTGCCGCCAGCACTCTGGGCATATATGGCGTCAACATAAAAGCGTGGATGACCATTCGCGTCGCTCGGGAGCCTTCCGATCTTACCGGAAACCGACCCGGCGCTACCGGACGCCGCCCAGTAGGGGCCGCGACCGCCGTTCAGGGCATGTTCAGGTCGCCACGCGGCCAGGATCTTCGCTTGATCACCATTGGCGCGCTGGACTTGGGAGGTGCTCCACGCGAGGTGATAGTGTCCGTCGGACTTTGAGACTATAAAAACGTTCCCGATAGAAGCATGCGGATTGACGAGAAAGGTGCCTTCGCTCAGTTGCAGACATTCCTGCTCACCGTCCTGTTCGAGAAGGTCGTCGAGCGCCGACTTCACGCTCTCCGGCCCGGCAGTTGAATGCACTTCAAGCCAAGCGGCAACCCATTCACCGATCAGGGACCATTGCCGAGCCAATAGTTTGGGAGACTCGGGGTCATCATCGATCCACCAGTTATCAACGATATGCTTCTGGAGTTGCGAGGTGACACTTTTATGTTCGTTTTTGAGTTTATCGAGTTTCGATTCCGATAGTTTGACCGGCTGCTGCGTTGGATGAAGCCCCGGCTCATAACTAGAATTCGATTGTTCTAGCGCCTTAGAGCCGGCGGACCCGACGTGTTGAGCGGGCAACAGTTGTGGCCCGGCGAGGACACAGCTGCCGACAATTAATGTCGCCGCAAATCGGCGCATTGCCATCCGCATTCCCGCAAAGCAACTAAAAGAAAAGCATTTCTGTGTGATTCCCAAATTCATTTCGCCGCTGCAGGTCATTCTACCTCCCGCATCCATCGAGTAATCTTGCGATTTGAATGCCATTCTCAGGCGCTAGTTTCGGAGCGAGCGATGAACTACTGCGAACCGGAAACCACGCGATCTTTTTCTGCGGCGTGGTAAGATTTGGGCGCAAATCCTTCTCACTATGGCGCGACTCTGCTCTTCCCGTTTCGAGCGAGCGGCGCGAAAGCTCGGCTGGACCCGCATTGCGGGGCTCGATGAAGCCGGGCGCGGCGCGCTGTTTGGACCTGTCGTCGCTGCCGCCGTTATTCTCAACCCCAAACGCAGGATCGTTGGTCTGGATGACTCCAAGAAACTCACCGCCGAGCGCCGCATGGAGCTGGCCGAACGCATCCACGAGCACGCCATCGCCTGGGCTGTGGCAGAAGTGGACGCCCAGCGCATCGACGCCTGGAATATCTATCAGGCCAGCCGCCAAGCCATGACCGCCGCGGTTCTACAACTGGCCATACAGCCTGACTACCTCTTGATTGACGCCATGGAATTGGATCTATTGCTGGAGCAGAAGTCGCTGATCAAGGGTGACGCGCGCAGTATTTCGATAGCCGCGGCCTCCATCCTGGCAAAAACGCACCGCGATGCCCGCATGGAAGAGTGGGACGCCGTCTACCCGCAATACGGCCTCGCAAAGCATAAGGGCTACGCGACAGCGGACCACCTGGAAGCACTCCGGTTGCATGGACCGACGCCGCTGCACCGTCATTCCTTCGCGCCGGTCAGGGATGCGGGGTGCTGGGCCGCCGGAGCCGTCCAAGAAGCGCTTCCGCTGGGAATCTGGCCTCCAGGAAGCTGACATCCCTTTCGCTATTTGTTCCCCAGAGTTGGCGTATCTGCCACGGGGATAACTGCCTGCTAACAACCTGACGCGCTTTGATTGACGGCTTCCGCGATGGCCTGTAGCGTGAAAATGTAGCGTTGCAGAACTCCCAGTATTTGCAACGCCATCAGGGAGAAAGTCGAGGACGGCTTTCGCGGGGAAGCTGTCCCTTATAGGGCATGGCCTACAACAAGAGCAAATTCGTTGAAGCCGCACAGAAACTGCTGAATCAAGGCAAGGTGACGCAAGCCATTGCCGAGTATCAGCAGATCCTGAAGTACGAGCCGAGGGATCAAGTCACCCTGATGACCGTCGGAGAGTTGTATATCCGGCAGGGCGAAACGTTCCAGGCTATCGATTACTTCGAGCGGTTGGCGCAACTTTTCGTCAGCGATGGTTTCCTGACGAAAGCCATTGCCGTTTACAAGCGCATTGCAAAACTCGCCCCCGAAGAAATTCGTCCACTCGAAAAACTTGCGGATTTGTACGTGCAACAAGGGGTCATGAGCGAGGCGCGCCCGCTCTTCCTGCAACTTGCCGAACTCCACCTGAAGAACAACAAGCAGCCGGAAGCGGTGGCGCTGCTGAAAAAACTTTTGCTGGCGGAACCAGACAACTTGCGGATCCAGGTTCGTCTGGCCGATTTGTATCAAGCCATGGGGCAATCGGGTGAGGCCCTGGAAACATATGTTTCCGCGGCGCAGCGTGCCCTGGCCCGCGGCGAAATGCAGGAATGCGAAAAGCTGGCGGATAAGGCGCTGCACCTCAACCCGAAAAACCTCGATTCTTTGATCATCAAGGCCAGAGTACTCACGACCAATGGGAACATCACCCAGGCGGCCGAGATTCTGGAGCGCGTGCCTGATTTGGAAAAGGGCGGCGAGCCGGCTGAATTGCTGATGGATTTGTACCTGAAGAATGCCAAGTGGGACGAAGCCACCGCCCTGGCATTGAAAATTTTCTCCTCCGATCAAAAGAACTTCACGGCAACCCAGAAAGTGACCGAAGCGCTTCTGGAATCCGGACAGGGTGAACGCGCCATGTCCGTGCTCTCCCGCATCCGCATCCCCATGATTGACGCGGGCGAGCACGAAGGCGTAGTCCATCTGCTCACGGAACTGGCGACACGGCTGCCCGGCCGGTTGGAGCCGTTGGAATGGCTGGTGGATACATTCGGCCGGACCAGCGATTCGTTTCGCCTGCCTGATGCCTTGGCGCAATTTGGCGATGCGCTGGTCGCCGCGGGAAAGCTGCCGCGCGCCAAAGAAATCTTCCAGCAGTTGGTGGACCGCGAACCGGAAAGCGATTCGCCCAAACGCAAACTGAACGACGTTCTTCGCAAACTGGGCGAATTACCGGGTGAACCGGTGGCCGAGCCTGCCGTTACACAAGTGGAACTGCCCGAAAATCTGCAGGCCGAATTGCCACAAGCTCCCGCACCCAAGCTTCGTCCCGACATGGATTCCAGCACTCCGGAAGTGGCGGCGCAGACGGCTTCGTCTGTACCGGGTGAATCGGAACTTGATGAAGAAACCCAGAAGTTCATCGCGCAATCCCTGACGGACGTCGATCTTTTCGCCAGCTACGGGTTGACGCAGAAAGCCATCGGCTTGCTCGAAGCGATTCTGCGTCGCGCTCCAACGCATACGCCGACACTCGAAAAACTTCTGGACTTCGTCCTGGGAGCCGGCGACGACCGCCGCACTGCGGAACTTGCCGCGCAGCTCGAGCACATTCATGCCCTCCGTGGCGATATTCGCAGTAGCGAACGCTTTGGCGAACTCCGCCGCAGATTCCAGCGCGCTGCCGGATTGACGGATGAAGAAATTGCCGCGGCCGTGGCTGCAGCCATGCCGCAGCCCGTGGAAAGCGTCCCTGTTGAGGAGCCGACTGCCAAAGTTTCGGCGGAAGGTGTGGAAGAGTTTCCCATCGAAGCAGGCGCTGCCCCTGTCGCGGGAGCGCCAGTTGCGCCCGTGGAAGCCAGCCCGGTTGCACAGGGCTCGACTGCGGGCACCAAGGAAGAAGAACCTGAAATTGAGATCGTCGAACCAGTACCAGAAGGAGTCGCCGCAGCCAGCGAAGAAGTTGATCTTTCTTCCGAGTGGGCTTCGCTGCTGGAGGAGACGAAAGAGCCGGAAGCCAAGCCACAAGTCGCTGCGCACACGCCAAAAGCCGGGAAACCTTCTCACGTGGAGGAGGTCGAACTGCAGGATTTGGTGCTGGAGGATGAAACCGCTGCCCAAATTCCGGATGAGTTGTTGCCGCACGAAACTCTGGTGCCAGCAACTGAGGATATTGGAAAGCCGGCAATCGCCGTGCCTGTCGATGCCGATGATCCGGAAGGCTGGGAGACCCCGGTAGCGGACGTCTCCGCGGAAACGCCGGCGCCGCCGGTGAGCGCTCCCGTGGCGTCAAGTGCGCCCCCGGTGAATGCTCCCGTGACGCCAAGCACGCCGCCAGTCGAGGAATTTGCTGTTCAACATCACGAGCTTCTGCCCGACGAGGAGTTAACCGCTTTGCCGCTGCCGGAACATGGCGAAGTGGCCGCCGAAGGGCCGGAACCTGCTCTGGAATTGCCGCAAGCCGCCTTGCCTCGGCCTCTGCCTCCGGAACCCGAGTTTGAGCTGGACCAGGATTTCGAGTTGGTAATCGAGCCCGAGCCCGTTGTGCCTGCCCACGAGATGCTGGGTCAAGTGCCAACAGTTCACAAGAAGGAAGAGCCTGCCGCGAGCGCGCCTCCGCAAAAGCCGGCACTGAAGGAAAAAGTGCCCGGCGGTGCGCCATCAAATGGCAACGTATTCTCTTCCGAAGATTTCCTGTCGGATCTGGCGAAAGAAATCGATCAACTGGGTTTGGACACTCCTCCGCAGACGCCCGCCGCGGAACCACAGCCCGCTGCACCTGTTGCGAGCAAGGAAGAGTTGGTCACGGAGCCCGCGGGAGCTAACGGAGAATCTTCTCCGCTGAAGGAAGTGTTTGAGGAATTCCGCGCGGAGCTTGGCGAAATGGGCGCGGAAGATGAAGATCTGGAAACCCATTACAATCTCGGCATCGCCTTCCGCGAAATGGGGCTGTTGGAAGAAGCTATCGGCGAATTTCAGAAGGTGGCCAAAGCCAACGACCGCGGCAAAGCCTTCCGTTACGCCATGCAGTGCTGCACCCTGCTCGGCCTGGCCTTCATGGAAAAGGGCCAGCCCAGCATCGCCGCCATCTGGTACGAACGCGCCCTGCTGACCCCCGGGATCGACACGGAAAGTAAGCTCGCCTTGCGGTATGATTTGGGAGTGGCCCAGGAGTCGGCCGGCGAGCTGGATTCGGCACTCAAGAGCTTTTCCCAGGTCTACGCGGTAAATATCGACTATCGCGACGTTGCCGAACGTATTAGTGCGCTTCAGAAACCTGCTCGCTGACCACAGGTCCAAACTTAGCCAGGGGTCCTGCATCCTTCGATGAATCGCATCTTGCGCGCCATGACCGTTGTGTTGTTGTTTGAAATGGGTGCGCTGCTGCTGTACCTGCCATGGTCTTCTTTCTGGGAGCAGAACTTCTTCTTGCACCGCTTTCCCTGGCTGATGCCCATCCTTCTGCATCCATCGACGCGCGGTCTTGTCACCGGCATCGGCGTGCTGGACATCCTGGTAGCCTTTGGCATGTTCAATTCAGCGCCTGCGCCAGTCCCGCCGCGAACTGATTCTTGATCCAAGCCTGTGTGGCGTTGCCCGGCGTAAGCCGTGTTGTCTTTCGCCGAAGGTTTAACTCAAATCGGTTTCAGCGCTCCATCAAACAGCGAAGCAGCCGGATTTGGCCCGCGTGATAAATATCGTGGAAGGCTACGCCGTAGAGCGAGCGGAGCGCTTTGCTTGAAGGGTTGGTTTTCAAACAGCGCCGCACGCTCTGCTCTAACGCTCGATGTTCCTTTTCCAGCAGCGCAAGGTCGGCGCGCCACGCTGCTTCCGTAAACTTCCCTTTTTCGGGACGTGTAAAGAAATTGCTTCCCTTCAAGGCAAAGGATCCGCGCTTACCGCCCTCCAGTTTGCGGCGCACCGCATATTTCCAATACGCAGAGTGCACCGCGAGCTCCCAAATATTGTGACGCCCGGCAGCGGGCCGCCAAGCCGCTTGTTTCGCGCTTACACCTTTCAGTGCTTGCCGCAGATTTGGTCCGTGCCATGCCGATCGTTCGTAGCCTTGCGCAAGCAACGTCATGATCAGCTCATTTTTGTCCATGCGTGCCTCCTCAAATGCCTTCATTTCCTTCTTGTAAAGAACGAGACTCGTCCGGGCATAAATCCGCGGTCATTATTCTACACATTTGTCCATGCAGTTTAAGCGGAGGAACCGGAATTCGAGCGAAGTCTTAGAGGATGTCAGGCCAGAGTTCAATCCGCGTGAGCGGTCTGCCAGCGCAGCGCTTTCTTGTTGCGGTACAAAAGACGATCCGCGGCTTCCAGAAGTTCCTGGGGCGATTGGCCGTCCGCCGGATAGACAGCCGAACCGATGCTGGCGGACAAGCGAGGATCGCCAGGTTGCTCGTAAAGGTGACGGGTGATGCGCTGCGCGATTTGCAAAACCCGCTCCGCGTCCGCGTCGATCAAGAGGATAGCGAATTCATCTCCGCCGTAACGCGCGGCCACATCGGTGACGCGACAATTCTCTTTCATAACGCGAGCCAGCCGCCGCAAAGCGCGGTCCCCTGCCAGATGGCCCAGCCGGTCATTGATGCCTTTCAGGTCGTCCAGGTCCAGAAGAAGCAAGCCGAAGGAGTGATGGCTGCGCTCGGCTCGGTGCACTTCCTTTTCCAGGCTGCAGTAGAACTCACGATAGTTGGCCAGGCCCGTCAGGCCGTCATGAGTAGCCTGGTAGCGGATTTCCTCTTCCGTCTTCTTCCGCTCGGTAATGTCCAGAGCCACGCCAATGCATCCAAGAATCGCGCCATCGGAATTGCGCAGGGGTTCCAGGCTGATGTCGAACACATGATTGCGGCGTTTATACTCGAACCGCGAAGGGATTCCGTTCAGGGCCGCAAGATGTTGTTTTACGGGAGCTTCGTCGTCCTGCTGGCAGCGCAGGAATTCATGAATCGTTTGACCGATGGTCTTGGGACGCATCCGCCGGTGCAGACCTAGTGTAGGGCCCCAATGCGAAGTGATGCGCAAGCGCTGGTCGGTGGTCCAGAAAACCACGGGCATCTGCTGCACCATAAGCCGGAAGTGAGATTGCGAAGGTGAACCCGCGGTGGCAGTGGAAAGCGTCCGGGTTCTTTCAAGGACGCCAAGGATTTCCCCGCTGGCTGTTCGGATCAGCGACCTCTGCAGATGAACCGGCACACGCATGCCTTCTTTGTGAAGCCTCTCGGTAGCTTCTCCCTCGCTGGAATCAATGCGCAGTGGGCTTTGCAGCAACTCCTCAAGGGCGGGCATTTCATAAAGAGGCAAGAGCTGGGTAATGGATTTTCCCAGCACCTCTGGCTCCGTGTAGCCGTAAAGATCCTGGGCGGCGCGGTTCCACAAGACGATGGTGCCGTCCGTCTGGAAGCCAACAAGGGCTTCGTCAGATCCGGCGAGGAGGTGCTCGAGTAGCGATTCAGAGGGCAGCGAGGTGCACATGGTTCATCCCGTTGAACTCGTAACTAGAAATATACACGTAAACGCAACCGGGGGGAGTTGCAGTTAGCAGCAGAAAATCCTGGGGCGAGAGGGGTAAGCCCTACAGGCGGCGCGAAAGCAAGCAAACAGCAAGAAAGTAGGAGCAAGAATAGCACCGAACTCGGGGAAAGGAGGGGAAAGAGAAATTGGCCTGTGCAAGAAACGCAATTCTCACGTAGTTGCAAACATTTTGCATCATCTGTGGACTCTTGTTTGGCTGATTTTATGTGTCCTCTACCCATTAACCCTTTCTTTTTCTTCACCCTGCGCTTTACCCTGCTTCTTCCCTGTAACTTGGCCATCTCTGCCTTCTCTGTATCGAGCCATTCGCAGGAAAACCCTCAGACTGTGCCAGACGACCACAATTTGGGAGAGCCGGGTAGCTGGGAGGTTAGATACCTCTCCACTTTTGGAACACAGCGTGGCGGATCGGATTTTCATGCCTACTGGGCAGGATCTGAGCGTGGCGCAGCCGCTGGCACGCTGTAATCAAGAAAAGTTTCCGGAAAGGAATCCGTCAGTGAAGGCCTAATTCGCCGCAGACGCGGGACTCGCCGCGGCATTGAGGAGTAGTGCCAAACGCACACCCGCTTGCGCCAAACGCTTCTCGACAACGGCTGCGGCAGCATCCTGATAACCCTGTCCCGCTGTCAGATGCAACTGCATCAACCGCTCGCCGACGTGATTGTCATCGGCGCAGGAATGTACCGCAGCAGGCGCCTCCACCGGAACCTTGGGTGTCAATTCGCCGTAAGCCACGGATTCCGCCGCGTCGTGGCTCTCCCAAGCCCAATCTTCGACATGCACTCCAGCCTTCCTCCATTGTTCCACTTCTGCGCTGAAGATTTGTTCGAGGTGCTCCGCGAATTCCGGGGGATCAGCGCCTTCCATATCGCGCTCCAGAATTGTGGTATCCCAAATTCCGTGGAGATTGGGCGAAAAGTAGTCGTGCGCTTCATGAGGCCGACGCCGGAAATATTGCAGCGGCACGCAGTTGCCGCCTTCATCATTGTTGGTGGTGGCATGCAAGGGCATGTGGAGGTCGCCGACAAAGTGGATCACATAACGCAAAGCTTCAGCGCGCTTGCGAGGCTCGGCATGGACGTCTTTCAGAATGGCCAACTGTTCGGCGATCGCCTTGGTGACGCAGCCTTGCGCGCCGCAGTATTCATCGAGTGCATGGTGCGGAGCGCCGCGCGGGATGTCAATGTAATGCCACGGGCCATTCTTGCGTTCACCGCGAACGTCGTCCGCCCAGGTAGAAGCGTCCGCCATCAAATCACGATAAGCGAAGCCGCAATAGCGTTTGACATCCGGATCGACGGGATTCTCAGAAAGTAATTTAGACACGAATTGTTGCGCCTCTGGCGTAAGGTACTTTTCGGCGATCAGCGCCACGGTTTGATGGCCCTTGCACCCCCAGGCCTGGGTGGCTTGAGGTCCCGCAAACAAGCTGAAAAGGGCAAGGAGAGCGGCACTGGCAAGGACTCGAGCGGGTCGGATTTCAATTTTCATGGTTTCCACCCAGATGAATTAGAGGTTAAGCGCCGAGCCACCGCGCCACGGGTTTCGCCGACTCCGTATGTTCGCAGATGACGCGTAAAGCCGCGGTAATGGGGATCGCCAGGATAAGTCCCATTCCGCCCCACACCCAACCCCAGAAAAGTAAGGAGATAGTGATGGCTACAGCGTTCAGGCGCACTTGACGCCCCACCAACTGCGGCGCAATCAAGTTCTGCGCCACAATGTGGATTCCCGTCAGCACAATGGCGATCAATGCAAAATGGCTGATCGACTTCCACTTCACAAGGGCTAGCAGAAACGCAGGAAGCCACGCCAGCACCGCTCCAATATACGGCACCATGTTGAACAAGCCGGAAACGATGCCCGTGAGCACGGGATAATCCAGTCCCAGCGCGAGAAAGAAAATGCTGCTGAAGGCGATCACCACCACGGAAACCACCGTCATGCCCACCAGGTAATCGCGCAAGACGTTCCTCAAGTCCTCCAGCGTCTCCTTCACTTGTGTGCGTTGCGCCACCGGGAACAACTGCAAAGTGCTATGCCAGGCCTCACGTTTCCCCGCCAACATGAAAAAGACCAGGAAAGGTACGAACGTTGCTTCCAGCACCAGGGCGTACAGCGAACCAATCCCACGAACCAGTAAATTGTGAATCGCCGCACTGTCGGTGCTGGATTCGACGGGTTTTGGGGTGCCGGCCGGCGTGGTCAGTTCCGTTACGCCTCCTTCAATGCCGCGCAACTTTCCCTCCACCGAACCTGTGGCTTCCTGGAGGATTCCCCGATATTTCGGCCAATCCGCGGCAAAATCCGCTGAGCGCGTCCACAACCCGTAGCCCACCGAGAAAATCACGGTAATCAGCAGGAGAACCATGATCAACGAGCCGATTGTTCGCGGCAGATGCAGGCGTTCAAGCAACTCCACCGCCGGATCAAGGAAGTAAGCCAGCAGGACGGACAACAGCAGGGTAATGACGACACCCGCGGCATAATAGAAGAAGAGCAGGATGATCGCGGCTGCGACAATACGCAGGCTGAAATTCGATCCTGAAGCGCGATAGATCGTCGGCGGTGTTTCTGGCGTGGACACCAGCGGCCCCTTTCGCCCAACACGGTAACATACTCAGACCCTTTCAGGGTGCTTCGCAAACGCAAACGCAAAGTCACACGCCATTCACACAATGTTAGTGCCCGGTGTCTCTCCGGGTGAACAATTTGGAAAGCCATTTGGTGAAAGCGCAAAGAGCAAATTCGGCCCTATGTTAAACTGCCACTTGGCTGCACCTGCTCGAAATCTCACGCACACATGGCAAAAGAACTCTTCGGCACAGACGGAATTCGCGGTGTTCCCGGCGTACCGCCGCTGGATGACCAGACCCTCTTTGCAACGGGCCGCGCGCTCGGCGCGTTTTTGCGCCGCGAACATGGCGCGGCTCATGTCCTGATCGGTATGGACACGCGGGAATCCGGTCCGCATATCGCCGCGGTGCTGGCTGCAGGATTGGCGAAGGCCGGTGCCAGCGCCGAATTTGCCGGCATTATCACCACACCCGGGATTGCCTGTCTGGTGCGCCAGAATGACTTTCAGGCCGGTGTCGTTATTTCCGCCTCCCACAATCCCTACCACGACAACGGCGTGAAGTTGTTTTCGCATGCTGGCATGAAGTTTCCGGATGCGGAGGAAGAGACGTTGGAAGCGGAAATCCTTCGTTTGCGTCCTGAACCCGTTTCCGGCGAACGCCCCGCGCTGGTAGCGAATGACGCCCGGCATGTGGAATACATCGATTTTCTGCGCAGCCGCATGATCGACAGCAGCGATCTTTCCAGCCTGCGAATCGTTCTGGATTGCGCGAATGGAGCCGCTTACCAATTGGGTCCGGAGCTCTTCCGGTCCTTGAAGGCAGACGTAGTCGCCACAGGTGTGGATCCGGACGGCCGCAATATCAATGCAGGCTGCGGCTCGCTCCACCTGGAAGGTTTGCAGAAGCGAGTGGTGGCAGAACATGCCCAGTTGGGAGTGGCGTTTGACGGCGATGCGGACCGCGCACTGTTCGTCAGTGAATCCGGAAACGTCGTCAATGGCGATGGGGTGTTGCTGGCCGTGGCGCGTTATTTGAAGACGCATCAGTCGCTCAAGAATCAGCGCGTCGTGGCAACCTCCATGTCCAATCTCGGGTTGGAGCGAGCCCTGGCTCGTGAAGGCATTTCGCTGGCGCGTGCTGCGGTGGGCGATCGCTACGTTTTGGAAGAGATGCTGAAGTCTGGAAATAACCTGGGCGGTGAACAGTCCGGACACATCATCTTCCTTGATGACAGTCCCGCGGGAGATGGCTTGCTGACGGCTGTCAAGGTCGCCTGCCTGGTGGCTCTGCGGGGATCGTTAAGCACTCTGGTCGAGGGTCTGAAGGATTACCCGCAGAAGATTGTCAATGTGAAAGTGAAAACGAAGCCGCCTCTCGATTCCCTGCCCGAAGTTGCGCGCGCACTTGCTGAAGCGGAAGCGGCGCTGGGAGACAATGGCCGGATCGTACTGCGCTATTCCGGCACTGAACCTCTGGCGCGCGTCATGGTCGAAGCCGAACATCACGCGGAAGTAACCAAATACTCGGAGTCCATCGCCAACGCCTTGCGCTCGACCATCGGCGCCTAAGCCGCCACGTCCCTCTGCAAGAAATCTAGCCTTCGCCGTTCTAAGGGAGATGCCATAGGAGGCTATCCCATGAGAAACGCTCTTGTCTCGCTCCTGACTCAGTTCCGCGCGCTATCCCCTGTTCGACGCGGTCTAATCGTGGTCCTGGCCATCTTCGTTGGCCTGCTTATCTTTGCTCGCATAAGCCCGCAACCAACGATGCAACATGCCAGGACTGTGGTCACCGTTCCGGAAACGGAAGTTGCCGCGCCCGAACTTCAAACGGAAGAGAGCCGCGCGAGGGCAGAATTGAAGGATCTCAACAAAAAACTGTCCATGCCAGGCCCAGTCGATTATGGCGGCCTTCCCAATGACAGAGTGGCTATGACGATGCCTCTGAGTGAGCCCATGATTGCGCATACCGCTGAACTAGCCGTGGCCACCAAAGAGTTCGCCAAATCGCGCTCCTCGATGGAGGAGATCCTCGACCATCATCGCGGCTATGTAGCAAGGCTTCGCATGGTCGGCAAGCCGACGGCCAGCACTCTCTCTGCCACACTGCGCATTCCCTCCTCGGAGTACAGTGCCACGCTTGTTGAACTCAAAACACTTGGCCAAGTCGAGCGCGAAGAAGAAGCTGCCGATGAAGTCACCCAGCAACGCGCGGACCTGGAAGCTCGTTTGACGAACGCACAAAGCACGCTCCGTCACCTGCAGGAACTCCTGAAGCAACAATCCTATCCCGACCATAATGTTCTGGAACTACAGCGCCAAGTGGCCAACGCCAATGCTGACATCAGTCGCCTGGAACAGGACCGCATCGCGTCCGAACATCGCGTGGTCTTCGCGAACGTGCTCTTTGCCATGCGAGAAGAGATCACTCCGCCCACGGAAACCCTCGCCGCACAATTCCGCAACGCATCTCTTGCCGGGCTTTCAGAGGCAGTAGCAAGCCTCTCCGGCTTGCTCTTGTTCATCGTCAGCCGCGGACCTGCCTTTCTCCTCTGGCTCGTGATTCTGTATTTGCCTGCCAGGATGGCATGGCGGCGTTGGGGACCAGCGGAGGTTCAGGCAGACGCACCGGCGCGCAGCGTTTGACCCGGATTTGCGGATTAGGCACATGCCTTCTTCCCAAAGACTGTAGGAAAACAGGGTCGAGTCTGTGGGATTTTGTAGATTGCCAGGAACGGGAAGCACGGCCAGGATGGTTTTTCTTCACTAAGTGCTTTGTTTCAATAGAGAAAGTGACTTTTCTCATACTGCGGTAGACTTGGCAAAGCGCGTGCATCGTATCAAAACAATTCATGAGATTGGCTTCCCGGGGTGGCCGGTACTCAACCTCGACTGAGTATCCCGGTTATTGGGGGGTCGAATCGATTAAAGAAGGGGGCTTGCACCAGCCCCCTTTATTTTTTGTCTGCACGACTCCTTCTTGTCAAATCAGTGGTTGAACTCCCCACCTTAGCCGAAGGTTGAAAACCTCCACAGCAAAAAAATGAGCGGCCGGTGGGGGTGCCGGCCGCTCTGGCGTGGGGGATAGAGGGTAAATGTGCCTGAAGTTCGGTTCGTCTCCTTTATCGCTCCGGAGGGGCTGGCCGTTCTACTGCGCTCGCCAGCAGCAGAACGACGCTCAGGATTAAGATCCCTACGATCATTCCACCCGCTCCAGAAGCAGAACCTAACTCCCGATCACGTCCGTAAGAATGACCGACGCAAGGAAATGCGTCACTAGTCCGCACGGTTCATTCCCACCGGTACTTCGCCCCGGGACCTTTGGAGGCTCCCATTGGTACTCCTCTACCAGTGTGTTCCGGCCGAAATTCCACTCAGCTTTGCTGGAACTTTTTCCGGCTTCCGCAACCTCGGCGTTCCCTTCCGACAGTGCCACTTCCTAAATCACCTGCTTTCTCTCGGCTTCCGGCTACGCTATGCTCATAACACCATGCATGATCTTAGTTACTTCCGGGAACACTTGGACGTTTTCGCTGAAATGGCGAAACGTCGCAATATCACGCTTGACCTTGAGGGATTTGGCGCGCTGGATAAAGAGCGGCGCGAATTGATCACAGAAAATGAGCATCGCAAAGCGCAACGCAACAAGGCCAGCGATGAAATCGCGCGCCTCAAGAAAGCAAAGCAGAGCGCGGATACGATTCTCGCCGAAATGAAGCAGCTTTCCGAACGCATCAAACAAGCCGACGAGCGCATCGCGGAACTGGACGCCAAACAGCGCGACCTGCTGCTCATTATTCCCAACCTTCCGCACTCCAGCGTTCCATCCGGCCGTGGCGCTGAAGACAACCAGGAAATCCGCCGCTGGGGTACGCCGCCGCAATTTGATTTTCAGCCCAAACCGCACTGGGAAGTCGGCGAGCGCGCGGGCATTCTGGACCTCGAAGCCGCTACGCGCATCACCGGAGCGCGTTTTGCCGTGTACAAGGGCTGGGGAGCGCGGCTCGAGCGCGCCTTGGCGAATTTCTTTCTGGATGTGCACACGCGCGAACACGGCTATACCGAAATACTTCCACCATTCCTGGTGAACACCGCTTCGCTGATGGCTGCGGGCCAACTGCCAAAGTTTGCCGATGACCTTTTCAAATTGCAGAACAGCGATTTCTGGCTGACTCCCACATCTGAAGTCGAACTGCACAACCTCTATCGCGACGCGACGCTCACCGAAGATCAGTTGCCCATTCTCGTCACCGCATGGACTTCCTGCTTCCGCTCTGAAGCCGGCGCTGCGGGCAAAGACACGCGCGGCATCCTTCGCCAGCACCAATTTCAGAAAGTGGAACTATTCAAGTTCACGCATCCCGAAAAGAGCTACGAAGAACACGAAGCTTTAACGCGCAATGCGGAAACAATCCTGCAAAAGCTTGGTTTGCACTACCGCACCATGCTGCTCTGTTCCGGAGACATGGGTTTTGCTTCCGCGAAGACTTACGATTTGGAAGTTTGGCTGCCCTCGAGCAAGGAATTCCGCGAGATATCTTCTTGCTCGAACTGCGAATCGTTTCAGGCGCGCCGCGCCGGCATCCGCTTCAAACCAAAGGCCGGTGGCAAGAGTGAATTTGTGCACACCATGAACGGCTCAGGTCTGGCCGTGGGCCGCACATGGATCGCTGTGGTGGAGAATTATCAGCAGGCCGACGGTTCGATTGTGATTCCGGAAGTGCTTCGCCCGTATATGGGCATCGAGCGAATTCCGGCAGCAAAGTAATCGAGGGGGCACTCGGGGGCTTTTCGGGTGGCGTAGTCTATAACCGTTTTATTTACAATAACTTATGCCACATATTGCCCCTGATCCGGGTCTCTCTGGCGAAACCCTTTCGCCGCGCAACCCCTTGAAAGTACAGCTTTTTGTTTGACTCCCTGTGATGCCCTGCATACACTCGCCTCAACGCCGTCCAAAGGGATAGAAAGGTTGAGTGCGCCGGCGGCCACACTCATAATTAGATGAGATGACATTTATTGTCCGCATGTTACGGTTTCTATTCTGGGTAGTTGTACTTTCCTGGAGCGTAGCCTTACTTCGTCGTTTGGTGCGCCGCATGGGGAAAAGTACGGCACAATCGCAGGCAGCCGTTGAATGTTCCAGCGGATACGCAGGCTCGGAAACTCGTGCGAGATCCCGTGTGCGGCATGCATATCGCCGAAGTGTTGGCGCTGCCGCTGCGGCAGGATGGCGAACTGGTGCACTTTTGCTCCGCCGCCTGCCGGGACAAGTACCTGATCGAAACGCGGAAAATGGCCGCGAACGGCTAACGCCAAAGACTTTGTAGAAAGAAAAGCAGTTTGATGCAGTAGTAAGCCACATAAGAAATCCAGCGTAACGGAAAGGACCGAAGCTGATGGCCACGGTCGCAAAACCCCAAGTCCCAACCCGCCCAACGGGTGCTCCCCCGATGGTGCCGCGGATCGCGCCGCGTGAAGAACTGAATCCCTTCCGCATCGCGCAAATTCAATTTGATATGGCGGCCGAAGTTCTGAAACTCGATCCCGGACTTCGCCAGGTGCTGCGCACGCCCAAGCGCATTCTGGAAGTGTCGCTGCCCACCAAAATGGACAACGGGCAGGTAAAAGTCCTGACTGGTTTCCGCGTACAGCACAACATCGCACGTGGTCCCGGCAAAGGCGGCATCCGCTTCCATCCCAACGTGACGCTGGATGAAGTGAAGGCGCTGGCGGCGTGGATGACCTGGAAGACGGCGGTGGTGAATGTGCCCTTCGGCGGCGCGAAGGGCGGCGTCATCTGCGACCCCAAGCGCATGTCCAAAAGCGAACTCGAGCGGCTGACGCGCCGCTTTGCCAGCGAGATTCTTCCCGTGATTGGTCCGGACAAGGATATTCCCGCGCCCGACGTTTACACCGATGCGCAGACGATGGCCTGGATCATGGACACGTATTCCATGATGGTGGGCCACACCGTGCCGGGTGTAGTCACAGGGAAGCCGCTGTCGATTGGCGGCTCGGTGGGACGCGCGGAAGCGACGGCGCAGGGCCTGGTATACGTCGTCGAAGAAGCCTGCAAGATGAAGAAAATCTCGTTGCGTGGCGCCACCGTGGCGATTCAGGGCTTTGGCAATGCTGGCGCCACTGCCGCGCGGCTCTTGGCGGACAGAAAAGCGAAAATCATCGCGCTCAGCGATACGCGCGGCGGTGTCACCAATTCCCGCGGCATCGATCCCATCAAGGCTATCCGCTATAAAGAGCGTTCCGGCACGGTGGTTGGCATGCCCGGAGCATCGCGTATTTCCAATGACGACCTGTTGACGATGAAGTGCGACATCTTGGTGCCCGCCGCGCTCGAAAATGTCATTACCCTGCAAAACGCGGAAGCCGTGAAAGCGCGCATCGTCGCCGAAGCGGCCAACGGCCCAACCACGCCCCACGCCGACGAGATTTTGGCGCGGCGCGGCATCACGATTTTGCCGGACATCCTGGCAAATGCCGGTGGCGTCACCGTCAGCTACTTCGAGTGGGTGCAGAACCAGGAAGGCCTGTTCTGGGATGTCGATGAAGTGAACCTGCGCCTGCAAAAAGTCATTGTGCGCGCGTTCCACGACATGGTGGAAGCCATGCGCAAGCACCACGTTCCGCCCCGCGCGGGCGCCATGGTGCTTGCCGTCGGCCGCGTCGCCGAAGCCACGCTGGTCCGCGGCCTGTTTCCGTGAAGTTCAACTAATCCTCCGCCGTGCTAATTCTTCACGCGCGCGATTTCTCCGTTCTCTAACCCGCCAAATCCGCCAGGCATGCCAAGAGAACTTCCCTGTGTGTGAAAAACTCCTTGCAGTGACATATTAGTGCGCGTACATTCGCAAGTGCCGGGCGTTTTCTGGGTTGCGGTAAAGCCTCCGTGTTCCTGGTCAAACGTGACCGGCTATTTTCTTGACGGAACGCGAGCGCACCTCGACCATCATGAGCCATCTTCATGTACAAGCTATCGCCGCCCCGCCCATTCTCTTAACGATAGGGGGATTTGATCCCAGTTGTGCCGGCGGAGTCGTTGCGGATCTCAAGACCTTTGCGGCCTACGGCTGTTACGGTGTGGCCGCTATCACTTCGATGACAGTTCAGAACACCCAGAGCGTAGAGGGCGTCCACAACACGCCCAGCGCGGAATTGCGCGAGCAACTGGAAGTTCTCACGAAAGATTGCAGCATCGCCGCGGTGAAAATAGGCATGCTGGGGAATCGCGGGAATGCCGCGGTCGTGGCGGAATTTCTCGACACAAACAAGTTCACTCATGTGGTGCTTGATCCGGTCATGCGCTCTTCCAGTGATTCCGAGTTGCTGGACGCAGTCGGCATAAAATATCTGGCCACGGAACTCCTGAAACGCTCCAGCGTCATCACCCCGAACATTCAGGAGGCGGAACTCTTGACCGGCCTAACAATCAAGGAAGTGGGAGACATGGCAGCCGCAGCGCACAAGTTGGTGGAAATGGGCGCGCATGCCGTTATCGTTAAGGGAGGCCACCTCGAAAAGGCCGTGGACATCCTATTTGATGGGAGCGAACTCCACCTGCTGAGCGGCGAAAGGGTGAAGCTGGAGCACACGCACGGAACGGGCTGCACCTTTGCTTCCGCGATCGCCGCGCAATTGGCCGCTGGAAGGTCGCTGCTGGAGGCCACCACGCTGGCCAAGGCCTACGTCATGAAGGCCATTGAACGAGCTTATCCTGTAGGAAAGGGGCGGTTACCGCTCGACCACTTTTACCGCATGAAGATTGAACCGCTCACGCGGGGTACTCATGAGGTGCCGCAGCACGGGTTACACCCTGCGGCTGAACCCGCGACGCACTGACGAAGAATTTCGCTGGCAGGTTCCTCCCAGCTCGATATGGAGGGCATGTGCAGAAAATCTTCCGATGTGAGAAGTGCCAACGAGGTATGCGTGTAGTCGGATCGACTGGATTGGGGAAAGAGGTCGAACGCGTAGTTCTCTGCCCCTATTGTAAAACCAAAAACAAAGTGATGTGGCCCAAAGGCGACAAATTCAACGTGCAGCGCATCGCCACGCGCTAGACGCCTTTCCGCTCTCTCTTTCCTCTGGTTTCCCTCCCGCTCTTTCTCGCTCTGTTGGGCGGCCCGCACAACTTCACTTCACCAGCCGCCTCCGCCACCACCACCCCCTCCGCCTGACCCGCCCGAGCTACCTCCGCCTCCGCTTGAACCCGGAGCCGAAGCGGAAGAAGAAATTGCCCCGACGAATGAGCTGCTGAACGACGAAGCAAAGTTTGCGCCTCCGAATCCGCCCAAGGAAGATCCGATGGGGAACGATGTTGCATAGATCGTGCTGGACCCGCCGGGGACTATGCTTGCCGCAGCCAGCATCCCAGAGAACTTCTCAGCCCAATCTTGCTCTACGTCGAGGGCCAGCGCATACGGTAACAACTTTTCATAAGTCGCCGGGGTTTGCTCAGGTGGCGTGGCGCGGTTCATGCGGTCGCCATCCACTTTCCCAAGGAACATCTTGAAGCCTTCCACCTGGTCCAGCAGGCGTCGCCCGGCCTTCGTTGGTGCTTTCAATAAATAGAGAAACAGGACGTGAAGTACGGCGCTCGCAACCATGAAAGCAGCCAGAGCCAGGGAAGAAGTGCCCACCAGGAAGCCGAGTCCCAGCAATTCTCCCCCAACAAACGGAACGCAAAACAACGTAAGGAATAGCGCTCCTAACACATTCACAGTGGATACTTGTCCGCCCGCCAATGCGGCGCGCCACCCCTGGACGATTCTCCTCATCAATGCTGCCAAGCCAATCGACCAGAACGTCAGCCAGACACACACAAAGCCGGCCATGAAAACCCGCGGGCCGCCCTGAGCCAACAAGTCCACAACCACAATCGCCAGTGAAAGAAGGACTGGTGGCAAAAGAAAGCGCGAATTGGTGACGAAATAAACTTTGTATTCGGCGGTCTTCAACCACTTCTTCAGCGCATTCATAGCCGCCTGGATGAGCACATGATTTTCCTGGTGCAGCCACACTTCCTTTCGCCCGTCGAACAGAGTTCCAGCGATCTGCTTCTCGTCCGGTGCGAGTACGCGCTCGTCTTTGTCCGAGCGGGCAACCGCATAAGATCCTGCCTTTTCTGTAATCTTCAAATAACCACGCGCCGCCATATCCAGAATGGCAGCCGCAAACGTTCTATCGTCGAACCCCATGCGCACTAAATAACGCATCCCTGCCGGAGAAAGCGAGGCGGGCGGTTCGTAAATTGGCATGATGATGCCGGGACGCGGGTCGCGTCCTACTTCCGCCCAGGCAATCAGGTAATACAGCAGCAGCACCAGCAGGCCGGTACCCAGAAGAAGTGCATCTTGATTATCGTGGAGAAAGTATTCGGCCTTTTGCGAGAAGGTGGGCGGCGCTATATATCCCTTCGGCCACTTCAGCAGAATGCTCAGCCCTTCCTGGGGGTCTAGCGGACGCGTGACCACGAATTGGAATGCGCCATCCTCTTGCGAAGTGGTCAAATCGGCTCGCCGGGAGCCCTGCGGCCCGGTATATCCTGCAAGTGTCACCTGCTCGGCGGGAATGGCGGGCGGCAAATGCACGGTGGCACTCGCATGCTCGATGCTGAAAAGCCAGCCTGATCCCGTGACGTTCCAGAAAAGTTCGTCGTGATCCTTGTAGAAACCCAACTGCCGGTGCGTCGTGTACGTCAGCGAATAGACGTGACGTCCGCCCGACACGAGGGAATTGGGATCGCCAAGATAAATCCGCACTCCATTGGAGTAGTTCTCCACTCGGAATTTCTCTTGCGCGGAATCGCACGTGGCGGCCAGCATCTGGAATCCAACCACATAACGGTTGTTATAAGGGTCCCTATAATGAGTGGGGAATTCGCGAAATATGCCGTGCCGAATTTGATCGCCCCCGGCAAGCACGGTGATAGTCTCCGTGACTTGGAGAGTGGAGTCGTCCTGAAGTGCGACGTCACTGTGGTAATCGAGGATGTCTTCGGTCTGCGCGAAGCCCGCGCGAGAGAAAGAGAGCAGAGCAGTGCACAGAAGGAACGCACGAAGTAGTTTGCAGTTGTGCATGGGTAACCGTCGCTAGAACAAGGATAACGGCTCCCGGTGAGAAGTGTTGCCGCGTGCATCGAGGTGGTTAATTGACAACTCGCCACTGTTTCGTGCAGCTGGGTGTTTTCACCAGGCAAAAAAGATACGCTTGCTGAAGATGCAAAAACGCAGCGACATTTTGTTCTGTGCTGGGCAAGCAAGGAGCGATACATGTTGACGCCGCGTCGAAGTGCGGGATTACTGCTCGTGCTGACAGCCGCCGTGGCGTTGGCCGCAGTCTTGGCTCCACGCATTGCGCAGCCGCAGTCCTATCACCATTTCGCCGATCAACGCGCCTGGCTAGGAATTGCGAACTTCGGAAATGTTGCTTCCAACTTGCCATTTGCCGTGGCGGGGATTTGGGGGATCGTCCTTTTGCTCTGGAAACCTTGTCGCATGCAATTTATGGAAGCGCGCGAGAAGTGGCCGTATTTCATTTTATTTGTGGGTTTGCTCCTCACCGCATGGGGTTCCAGCTACTACCATCTGGCTCCCGGCAATACGCGGTTGGTCTGGGACCGCTTGCCGATGACGATTGTGTTTATGTCCCTGGTGGCGGCGATCATCATGGAAAGAGTGAACGTGAAGGCGGGACTCGTACTGCTGCCGATTCTGCTGATCGTGGGCGCCTTCAGCGTGGTGCACTGGTACATGAGCGAGGCGCGCGGTCAGGGTGACTTGCGCTTCTACGCTGCCGTGCAGTTGTATGCCGTTCTGATCGTGGTCCTTGCGCTGGTAATGCCGCCACGGTATACGCGCACCTACGATCTTGCGATTGTTGGCGCGTTTTATGTGCTTGCGAAAATCCTGGAGATGGCAGACCAGCCCATCTTTTCGCTTGGCCATTTCGTAAGCGGGCACACGCTCAAGCATCTGGCGGCCGCGGGAGCGGGCTTCTGGATTCTGCGCATGCTGGTGAAGAGACAAGCGCTTTCTCCGCCGCTCGGGGTGTGAACCGGAGCGAAGCTTCTAGTTTTTGAAAACGATTTTGCCGGCAACAATCGTGGCCACCGGGCCGCCCTTGAAAGTTCTTCCGTCAAACGGCGAATTGCGCGATTTGCTCGCGGATGCTTTCACGTTGTACGTCCACGCCCTATCCAAAGAAAAAATGGTGACATCGGCGGGCTCGCTGACCGCGAGCTTCCGCTCTTTTCCTAACACGCGCGCTGGCCCGGTCGTGAAGAGTTCCACCATGCGCATCAGCGGCAGCTTCCCGGTGTGCACCAGTTGCTCTAGCGCCAGGCCTACGGCCGTTTCAAAACCCAGGATGCCGAACGGCGACTTGTCGAACTCCACATCCTTAATGGCCGGCTCGTGCGGCGCGTGGTCGGTGGCGATGGCGTCCACGGTTCCGTCGGCAAGACCCTGCCAGAGCGCTTCCCGGTCCGCGCGCGCCGCCAGTGGCGGATTCATCTTGTACCGGGAATCGTAGGTGACATCTTCGTCGATCAACGTGAAGTGGTGCGGGGTGATTTCACACGTGACGCGCAGGCCATTTTGCTTGGCATAGCGCACCTGGTCGAGCGAGGCCTTCGCCGAAAGATGCGCGATGTGCAGCCGCGCGCCGGTGAGCTCTGCGATCTGAACATCTCGTGCCACGCAAACCGATTCCGCAGCCGCCGGCATCCCGGGCAACCCGAGCCGTGTGGAAGCAACTCCTTCGCGCATGACCGCGCCCGCGGCCAACGAAACATCTTCGGAGTGCTCGATCACGGGGAGATCGAGCGTGCGGCAGTAATCCATGATTTGCCGCGCCAGTTTGGCCGTGGCAATGGGCTTGCCATCATCGGAAACCGCCACAATGCCGGCTTCACGCATTGCGCCAATCTCGGCGATGGCTTCGCCTTTGCTGCCGATGCTAGCCGCGCCAATGGGCCACACGCGCACATGGCCATGAGCTTTCGCGCGATCGACGATGAACCGCGTAATCGATGCGTTGTCATTCACCGGCTTGGTGTTCGGCATGCAACAAACGGCTGTAAAGCCGCCGCGCGCCGCCGCAAGCGTCCCGGTCTCGATAGTTTCGGAATTTTCCTGTCCCGGTTCGCGCAGGTGCACGTGCATGTCAATGAAGCCCGGCGCAACGATCAGTCCAGTTGCGTCAAACACTTCCGCTCCATTGGCCAGAGAGATTTTTCCCGTGGGGGCGATTTCCGCGATGCGCTCGCCGTCCAGCAGAATATCCCGCATCGCGTCTGTCTTTGACGTGGGATCCAGAACGCGCCCGTTCTTAATCAGAAGCATTTGCAGATTCCTTGGATTTCACTTCGCCGCGTGCTTCAAGTGCGGGATGCATGCCTTCTGTGGCTCCCACCATCAGCAGGTACAAAATGGCCATGCGCACCGCGACGCCGTTGGTTACTTGCTCAAGGACGGCAGAGCGCGGCCCGTCGGCGACTTCCGGAGTAATTTCGGTGCCGCGATTGATGGGGCCCGGGTGCAGAATCAGCGCGTCCTTCTTGGCCAAGCGCATGCGCTCCTCATTCAACTGGTAGAGCAGAATGTAATCGTTTTGTGCAAGCGACGGCTCGTGTAAGCGTTCGGTCTGCACGCGCAAGACGATGATCACGTCCGCGTCTTCCAATGCTTCTTCCACGCGATAAACGCAACGAATTGGCGTTCCCGGCGGCCCAATCTTCTCCAGTTCACGCGGCACCCACATGGCTGGCCCGCAAAGAGTGAAGCGGCAGCCAAATTTTCCCAGCAGGTGAATGTTGGAACGAGCCACGCGCGAGTGCGCGATATCGCCGAGGATGGTCACATTCAAATCCTTCAGCGTGCCTTTACGGTCGCGAATTGTCAGCGCATCCAGCAAGCCCTGCGAAGGATGTTCATGCGTGCCATCCCCCGCATTCACCACGGGAATTTCCAGGTGGCGCGCAACGAAATCCGCCGCGCCCGACGAGGAATGCCGCATCACAAAGCAATCCGGCTTCATGGCGTTCAGGTTGTTGGCCGTATCCAACAGGGTTTCGCCCTTTTTCAGGCTGGATGCCTCGGCTTGCAGGTTCATGGTATCCGCGCCAAGCCGCGAAGCCGCCGTACCAAAACTTAGCCGTGTGCGCGTGGAATTCTCGAAAAAAGCGAGAACCACGGTCTTCCCGCGCAACGTGGCGAGTTTCTTCAAAGAATGGCGCTGGATTTCCTGGAACGGTTGCGCCTGGTCAAGAATGAAAGTAAGTTCGTCCGCGGAAAGCGGTTCAAGGGCGAGCAGGTCACGAAAACGATAGGTCACATTTGCACTCAGTGTGGGTCACGCGGCGGGCCTCGGAGCGTCGAGGAAATCTCCGCCCCTTCCTGAAAGTCATTCTACGCGCAGCCGCGTCACGACGCAAAAGAATCGCTGTCCGTCGCTACGGTTCGACGCGGTCCACCAGGACGACGCGTTCTTCGTCGTCAATCTCGCGCAAGCGCACCTCAATAATTTCGCTGTCGCTGGTCTGGATATTGCGGCCCACGTACTGCGCCTCAATCGGCATTTCGCGATGACCGCGGTCGATCAGCACGCACAGGGAAACCCGTTTGGGGCGGCCCAGATCGAACAGGCCATTCATGGCCGCGCGAATCGTGCGTCCGGTGTAGAGGACGTCGTCCACAAGAACCAGATCCAGGCTGTCCACCGGAAAAGAAATATGCGAAGACTGCAGCACGGCCTGGGGTGCCACTTTTGAGAGATCATCGCGGTACAACGTGATGTCCAGCGTGCCCACCGGAACCTCTACGCCATCGATTCCGCGCATGGCTTGTGCGATACGCTGCGCCAGGGGCACGCCGCGCCGCCGGATTCCAATCAACGCCAGATGGCGCGTGCCGCCACTTTTCTCTACGATCTGGTGAGCCAGGCGCTGGAGTGTTCGGTCAATTTCCGCCGCGGACATCAACTGATTTTTTTCGACGAGTCGCATAGTTGTGTAATCCTAGCACAAGTGACACCCAGAAATGGCGTGACGCCCGGCACAAAACAGCGTGTCGGCGTACGGGCCCTTCGTGCGGCCATGCTAGACTTCTGCTGGAAAAGAAAGGGAGTCCATGAAAATGCGCAGGCAGGGGGTTGTCTACATCCTAAGAAGAACTTTGGTTGTGTCGTTTGCGATGGCGCTGCTCACTGTCACGGCTTTCGCGGCCCAAGTACCCAAGAAGACCGCCACCAAAGGCACGCTGCATCCCTCCCACCCCAAGCTCGTGGTGATGATCGTTGTTGATCAGATGCGCGGGGACTATGTGGACAAGTTCCGTGGCCAGTGGACTGGCGGCCTCAAGCGATTGGTTGACGAAGGCGCGTGGTTCCACGAAGCGGCTTACCCTTACGCGGCGACGGAGACCTGCGTGGGACATTCTACGATTTCGACCGGGGCTTTCCCGGCAAGCCATGGCATGATCGCGAATTCCTGGTGGGACCGCGACCAGCAGAAATTGGTTACCTGCACCGGCGATCCCACTGTGAAGAATGTAGCTTACGCTGGCGGCAGCACAAAGGGAGGCGATTCCGCCGCCAGGATGCAGATGCCCTCATTTGCCGAGGAACTCAAGTTTCAAGCGGGCGGGGGTACGCGCGTGGTCACATTCTCGCTTAAGGCGCGCGCTGCCATCACCATGGCGGGTCACAAAGGTGACGCGGCAACCTGGCTGGATGGTAGTTCAGGTGCCTGGGTCACTTCGTCAGCCTATAGTGTGATGCCGTTCGTGGAAGCGTACGCGAAAAGACACCCGATTTCTGAGGACTACGGCAAGACTTGGGCGCTCTCGCTGCCGAAAAGCGCTTATCTCTACAACGAGCAGGCAACCGGTGCCGTGGCGCCGGGCGGCTGGGCTCTCAGTTTTCCGCATCCGCTGCGGGGGAAGGATGGGAGCACTTCCGCCGACGAGGTTTTCCTTGACCAGTGGGCGCACAGCCCCTTCACGGATACCTACCTGACGCATCTAGCCGAAGCAGCCATCGATTCGCTTGGCCTGGGCAAAGCGGCAGGCATCGATTATCTTGGCGTCAGCTATTCCTCGACGGATTATGTCGGACATTCCTTCGGCCCGCGCAGTTGGGAGATTCAGGACATTCTGGTGCGTCTAGACAAGGACCTCGGCGAATTGCTCGCGCACCTCGATCAAAAGGTGGGGCGCGGCAATTACATCCTGGCTTTTAGCGCGGATCACGGCGTTGTCCCCGTGCCCGAAGACATGGCCACAACAGGCGTGGACGCGGGCGTCTTGAGCATTCCCGAGCTGCAGGAACGCATGGAAAAGTCCCTTGAGCCGTTCAACTACACCAAGCCGGCCATCGCGCGCATGACCGAAGGCAATGTTTATTTCTCTCAGGGGATTTACGCCCGGCTGAAGCAGGATCCTGCTGCTTTGCATGCGCTGATGGATGCGGCGCTCACTCAGCCGGGGGTAGCCGCTGTGTATTGCGCGGAAGATTTGAATGGAGCAATTTCCAGCAGCTCTGAAATCCGCACCGCCTTGACGCTCAGCTATTCTCCCAGCCGCAGCGGCGATCTGTTTTTCGTCCCCAAGCCCTATTGGTTGGAAGACGCTACCCCAGTTGGTCAGAAGCGCAGTTACGGCACCGGCCACGGAACTCCCTACAATTATGACCAGCATGTGCCGCTGCTCTTGCTGGGATATGGGATTCAGCACGGCGAGTATTTTGACGCGGTCACACCCGCTGACATTGCTCCCACGTTCGCCGCGCTATGCGGCATCACTCTAGCCACGCGCGATGGACACGTTCTTGCGGAAGCGCTCCATAAGCCTGCCGACAAATAATTCCACAGTCGTTGCAGGATTTTTCAGTCGCACGCCACGCTTCGTGCTATCCTCATCCCCAACGTGAGTTCCTCGGAACGCGTTGACCTCCAAGTGCAGGTTGGCGCTCTGCGCCTTACTAATCCCGTCATCGCTGCTAGCGGCACCTTCGGCTATGGACTGGAATTCGCTCACCTGGTTGACTTGAATTGCCTCGGCGGCTTCGTCACAAAGGGTATTTCATTGGAGCCCATCGAGGGCGCTCCCTCTCCCCGGCTCTGCGAGACCCCTTCCGGAATGCTGAACGCCGTGGGTCTGCAGAACGTGGGAGTCGCTTCCTTCATAAAAGACAAGCTTCCCCTGTTGCAAAAATACAACACGAAGGTGATTGTCAACGTCTTCGGCTATGCCATCGAAGAGTACGTATCGGTCATCCAGAGGCTCGAGGATGCCCCCGGAATTGCCGCCTATGAGCTCAATATTTCCTGCCCCAACGTAAAAAAGGGGGGCATGCAGTTCGGAAGTAATCCCGATTTGGTCGTAGATGTCGTTTCGGCAGCCCGGCAAGCCGCGAAGCAGCGGCCCCTCTGGGTAAAGCTGATGCCGTTGGTTACAGACATCGCCCTCATTGCGAGGAGGGCCGAATCTTCCGGGGCCGATGCGTTGACCATCGCCAATACCTATCCTGCTATGGCCATTGATTTTAGGTCGGGCCGATCGCGGCTTGGCAACCCCACTGGCGGGCTCTCTGGACCAGCCATCAAGCCCATCACGCTGCGGCTAGTTTGGGAGGCTCACAAGGCGGTGAAGATCCCGATTGTTGGGCTGGGAGGGGTCGAGACGGCCGGGGACGTGCTCGATTATCTGTGTGTAGGCGCGTCGGCCGTACAGGTAGGGACGGCCAGTTTTGCTGACCCGAGGGCCAGTGAGGCAATTTTAACGAGTTTAAGGACCCTAGTACGAACGATTAACTGCAATAATATCAATGATTTAAGAGACAGATTCAGGGCGGAATTAGGTTGACATAATGCTGTTTTCCTACTACACTTTCTGAGCATTTGTAGTTAAAAGAACACACTATGAGACGACCACTCTTTGTTACTTGGGCTGCTATTCGTTGGGTGCCTCTAATGTTCCTATTCGCACCCGGAATGGAAGCTCCGCTTGTCGCTCACTTGAGTGAGCCTGTCAAACCCATGAAGGTCTGGGTAGGCAATGCCAGTTGGTATGGCCCAGAGTTTAATGGGAAGCACACCGCGAACGGGGAGACCTTCAGTGCCGAAGGTTTAACCGCCGCGCACCCCAATCTACCCTTCAATTCCTGGGTGCGCATCGTCAACCCGCGCAATGGCAAGTTTGAAGTAGTACGCATTAATGACCGAGGTCCCTACCAAGAGGGTCGCGAAATTGATGTATCCTATCGGGTAGCCCGAAAGATTGGCCTGATCCACTCGGGAGTAAGCCAGGTGCGGCTGGAACTGATGCAGCTGCCGCCTAAACGCGACCGAGCCGACGAAAGCCAACAGTAAGCGTTTCGGGCTCGCCCCGAACCGTGACCTTTGACGCTCATCCACGCAGCAGTTTAATCGTAGCTCTCGATTTCGATTCTCTTTCCACGGCGCTCAAATTCGCCAAACAGATCGCTGATCTTGTCGGCATGTTCAAGATTGGCAGCCAACTCTTCACCTCCGCCGGCCCAGAAGCAGTACGCCAAGTGGCGCAATTGGGTGCGGACATTTTTCTCGACCTGAAATTCCACGATATTCCCAACACCGTAGCGGGCGCGGTGCTTGCCTCCGCGGGCATGCCTGGCGTGCAGTTTGTGAATGTCCACGCGCTTGGCGGCAACGCCATGTTGCGCGCCGCGGTTCAAGCCATCAGCGCGGGTGTGCCGATGGGCGCGGACCGGCCGCGATTGCTCGCCGTCACCATCCTGACCAGCATGGATCACAAAGCGCTGCGTGAAGTTGGGATTGGCGGACCTCCGGCAACGCGCGTTGTGAAGCTCGCGCAACTCGCGCAGAAGGCTGGTGTGGATGGCGTGGTGGCTTCTGTGCAAGAAGCCAAGGCCATTCGCAAGGCTTGCGGCAGGGATTTCCTGATTGTCACACCCGGCGTTCGCCCCAAGGATTCCGCAGCCAGCCCGAGGAATGACGATCAGGCGCGCACGGCGACTGCTCGCGACGCGATTCGCGCCGGCGCTGACTTTATTGTTGTGGGGCGGCCGATCCTTGCGGCCCCCGATCCACGCGCGGCGACCCAGTTGATTGTGGACGAGATCGCCAGCGCGCGTTAGACAAACCGTTGTGAATCTTTCTCTCAACTCACCGCTCAAGAGCGTCATCGTCGGCACTGCCGGCCACATTGATCACGGCAAATCCACTCTCATCGAAGCGTTGACTGGCACTCATCCGGACCGCTTGGAAGAAGAAAAACGCCGCGGCATCACCATTGATCTCGGCTTTGCGTTTCTCGAAGAAAGTGGTGTGCGTTTTGGCTTTGTGGATGTGCCCGGGCACGAGCGCTTTGTGAAAAACATGCTTGCGGGCGCTTCGGGAATCGATCTGATTCTTCTGGTGATTGCTGCCGATGAAGCCATTCGCCCGCAAACCCGCGAGCATTTCGAAATTTGCCGTCTGCTCGGCGTGCAGCGTGGCGCGATTGCCCTGACAAAAAGTGATCTGGTGGATGCGGATACGCTGGGGCTTGTGCGACTGGACGTTGAGGAATTCGTTAAAGGGACGTTTCTTGCGAATGCTCCAATTCTGCCCGTCAGCGCAAAAACCGGCGTCGGGATTGTGGAGTTGAAAGTGGCTCTCGTCCACGCGGCGCGCGCAACAGGTGAACGTGACATGACGCGCTACTTCCGTTTGCCGATTGACCGCTCGTTCCCCGTCAAGGGATTTGGCACGGTGGTGACGGGTACGGCGGTTTCGGGCCACGCCGAAGTGGGACAGGACGTTGAACTGCTGCCTCTGCACCAGACTCTACGCGTGCGAGGATTACACTCCGGCGGGAAGTCCGTCGAGCGTGTGCAAGCGGGCCAGCGCAGCGCGGTGAACCTCGCTGGAATTGAGCACACGGCCATCCAAAGAGGCATGGTCATCGCAGCCCCGGGACGCTTCGGCGCAACACGCCGCGCGGATGTTCGACTGGAATTGTTGCCGACCGCACCACCCCTGAAACACCGTGCACACGTTCATTTCCACGCCGGAACTGCTGAAACCATCGCCGAGGTTTATTTGCACGAAGGCGCCCCCCTTCTGCCGGGAACAAGCGCTCTCGCCCTTTTCAAACTGCAGGAAGAAATCGTGCTGGGTCGTGGAGACCGCTTCATCATTCGCCAGTTCTCGCCCGTAGTGACTATCGGCGGCGGCGCGATTCTTGATCCGCTGGCCAGACGCCCCGCGCGCAAGGACACCGGCCGCGTCGCGTATCTCGAGACCTTAGAAAAGGGCAAGCGCGGTGAAATTCTAGTGGCGCTCGCCGAACGAAACATTCTGGGAGTTCCCTTGCGGGAGCTCGTCGCGCGAACCGGATGGCTTGAGAGCGAAGTGCGCGCCGAAGCGGATTCGCTGGCGGATAATAAACAGCTTCGCATCGTATCGCTTGAGCCGCTGGTTGTGCTCTCTGAAAAGACATTCGTCGAGATCTGCGAAAGAATGTTGGCGCGTGTCGAGCGCTTCCATAAGGAGAATCCCCTTCTGCCCGGCATCGCGCGCGAAGACCTGCGAACCAGCCTCGGCAGACGCGTGCGCCCGGAATCGTTTCGCACAGCGCTCGAGGCGCTAGTCCAACAAAAGAAACTGCAGTTGCAGGCGGAATTGGTTAAGAAGCCGGGCGCGGAAATCACGCTCACGGCGGAAGAATTGCTTGCCAAACAAAAGATTGAACAGGCTTTCGCTAAAGCTGGACTGGCGGTGCCTTCCGCGAAAGAAGTTTTCGCGCAGATGACCGTCGAACAAGCGCGCGCGGAAAAGCTGCTGCAAATCCTGTTGCGAGAGAAAACGCTGGTTCGCATCTCACCGGAACTGATCTTTCACGCCGCGGCGCTGGATCGTTTGTCCGGGCTTCTCCAGCAGTACAAAAAGGCGAAGGGCGAGCGAATTGGTGTTCCCGCCTTCAAGGAACTCACCGGAATCACCCGTAAATACGCCATTCCGCTGCTCGAATACCTCGATCGCCAGCGCTTCACACGACGCGCAGGGGATGAGCGTGTTATCCTGTAGGGGACTGACCGGAATCATTGCCTCAAGAAAACCAATACTTTACCGGTTGCGAAGCAACCGAAGGGTCAACGTCGGAGCGGAGATAGAATATGGGTGAATTCAGTATTTTTCACTGGCTCGTGGTACTGGCGATCGTCCTGATTTTCTTTGGTGGACGGCGCATCCCGGAAGTCATGAAGGGATTGGGCGAGGGTATTCGCAGCTTCAAGGATGGTATGTCTGGCGCCATGCAGGCTGCACAGGCGCAGCCCGGCCAGGCTGTGGCTCCCACAGGAATCACCGTTAAGCCCGGCCACGGACAGGTAGCTATCAATTGGAATGTGAGTGCGGGGGCAACTACATACAACGTGAAGCGTTCTGGAACGAGCGGGGGACCTTACGCGCTAATCGCCTCGACGGCGGCCATCAATCACTCCGATGAAGGTTTGGCGAACGGAACATACTATTACGTGATCTCCGCCACCAGCCCTCAAGGCGAGAGCGCCAATTCCGTTGAAGTGACCACGACATTGGCATAGTTTTGGTTCCTGCAAAGAACCCTGCGAAAAAATGAATCGCAGTTTTAGCTGAAAACCAGATTTAAGCTGCCGCTGGGTTTGTGCCTATAAAGTAAACTTCCGGCGTTCCTTCTCTGGCAAAGCTGACCCTCGGGCCAGTAGCCGCTCCGCAACTTTTTCTCCACACTCGTGTATTACCAGGTAACCAAGCCTTTCGGTGCAAAGAAAAAAGGAGATTAGGTCATGAGCATACAATTCTCGAAGTGGACGATTCTGCCTGCAGCGGTGCTGCTGCTGGGCACGGTGGCGCTGGCACAGGATCCTTCTTCCAGCGCGCCGAGCAGCGGTTCCGGGAGTTCTGCTTCTCAGGGTTCCAGCACGCCGAGCACGACACCGGCGCAGAAGCCCACGGTTGCGGATCGCAAGGAAAACCAGCAGGACCGCGTTGCGCAAGGCGTGAAGAGCGGCCAGCTGACCGCCGGTGAAACTTCCAAGATCGAAACGAAGGAAGCCGCGATCAACGGCGAAACCCGCGCCGACCGCGCCGCCAATGGTGGAAAACTGACGGGCGCGGAAAAGCAGCAGGTTAATAAGCAACAGAACCAGATGTCCAAGCAGATTTATCAGGATAAGCACAACGCCAACACCGCACACTACGGCAACAATGAAGTGGGGCAGCGGCGCCAGAACCAGCAGGCTCGCATCGCTCAGGGTATTAAGAGCGGGCAAATGACTGCCGGAGAAGCCGCCAAGACCGAAAACCAGCAGAAGGGCATCAACCAGCAAGTCAAAGCGGATCGTTCCGCGAACGGCGGCAAGCTGACCAACGGCGAAAAGAAACAGGTCAACAAGGAACAGAACGGCGCTTCCAAGAACATCTATGACAAGAAGCACAACGCTGCCACGCAGCCCGGCGCAAAAAAGAAGTAAGCGCGAAACTATCCAGTAAAAAAGGCGCTCTGAGAAATCAGGGCGCCTTTTTTTGTTGCTGTGAGAGCGGAAAAACCGCGGGGCTCGCGGCCTCTCCCTGCCCTACATTTCCTGGCCCTCGGTCCAGCCTAATTCCTTCAGCGCCGCAAGCAGATGTGACAAGGGCAATCCCACGACGTTGTAATAGCAGCCCTCAATCCGCGGGATGTAGCGCCCTGCGCGGCCCTGAATCGCATAGGAGCCGGCCTTGTCATAAGGCTCTTCGGTGCCAAGATATTGCGAAATGTCGTCAGCAGTAAGCTTGGAAAAGGTTACCAGCGTGGTTTCCACAAAGTGCAGTCGCTCCGCATCCGGCAACCGGATCAAGGAAACGCCCGTGTGTACAGAGTGCGTGCGCGCGGAGAGCTGCTCAAGCATGCGGCGTGCATCATCGGTGGAACGCGGTTTCCCCAGAAGCTGTCCATCCAGGGCTACCACCGTGTCCGCGGCAATCACGATCGCCATGCCCACCGCGCGCGCGGCCACCAAGTCCGCTTTGGCATCGGCCAAGCGTTGCACCAGTATTTGCGGCGTTTCTCCCGGATAAGGTGTTTCGTCCACGGCGGAGGAAACCACCGCGAAGGACAAGCCCGCATCACGCAGAATTTCCGCGCGCCGTGGCGAAGCAGACGCAAGAATAAGTTTCATGAAACTCGCCTAGCGTGAAGAATACTACAGCACGAGTGCCCAAACAGCCTCTGGGTTCATGCGATCATCGGATCCGTTAGATTGAGGTAGCCGAATGACTCGAATTAGCAAAATCTCAAACATGCGGCACCCTTCGCGGAAACACTTTCACGCCCGTTCACAACTGCCGGGCGCGCCAAAAGGAGCTGACGGCAAAGGCGATGAATATCGCGGCGACCCCCACCGAAACGACAACCAGCCACGGGGCCACGTCGCGAGTCCAGGCGCGTAATGCCGACATCAGCCAGGCCAGCGCCAATATCGCAAAACACGCGGCGATCATTTCATGAAACAATTGCCGGAAAACCCGCCATAACCGGCGGAATCCGCGTGGCTCCTCCCCGCGCGTGATTCGTTGCCCAGCTGTCGTCATGCTTGCCATCTTAGCGCATATTCCTACCGTAACCCCCGCAGAGCGACGCCACCCCGTCCCAAAGTACAGGCCCCTGCCTGTGAATGCTTTGAAGACAACGCCCAAAGCCCATCTTGTATCGAACACGGTGTAAGCCTAAAATCACCTCAGGAGTACTGGGGAGCCACCCTTGCAACTTGACGATCATCTCAAGAATCTTCTGCGCGAGCTTGGCCATGCTATCAATGACACGGTCTCGGAATCCGACCGCATCACCGGCGCGATCGCCGGAGTGCGTGCTCATGGCTACGACATCGTCTTGAAGCTCGACGCAACCATCGGCCTGGCAAAACGCGATGGCAGCACCCCGGAAGGCGTGCCATTGAGCACCCAGGACCGCCGCTTCCTCGAATCCTTGCGCATACAGGTGGACCAGGATTCCATGGAGCAGGAACCCGAAAAGCGCCCTGCCGCGCGGCTTACCATGACTCCCCAGGACGTTCGCTTTTTGAAATCTTTGCGCATCGCCACGGACGACATCGAATGAAACGATTTCATCACTTCGCTGGCTTCGGAGCACTGGCATTTCTTGTCAGCGGCACGTTTGGCGCGTCCAGAGCTGCGGCGCAGACGCCTATCACGACGGTTGCTCCAATCATTGTGGATACCGCCGTGCCCATCATCGTGAACGAGATCAAACCTAAGCCTAAGGCAACGGGGCTGATGAAATACGAAGGGTTCGTGCTCAACGCGAATCGAGCCCAGGTAACCGTGCGAGCCGCCGGCAACGACCTCTCAATGCAAACCTTTCCGTTAAGCGATAGAGCCTCCGCGAAAATGCAGCAAATCATTGATAAGGGCGGCTATCAGTACGGCGACAAGATTACTGTCTATTACGACCCAACGTCTCTGAAGGTCATGAAGTTCAAGGGTAAACCGTCCCCGCCTCTCTAAAGGAAGCGAGCTATGCTGCGCTTTCCTGCTGTTGCAGGTAAGTTTTATCCTGCCGATCCCAAGGAACTCTCCTCCCTGGTTGCACAGTTCACTCAGAAAAATTCTGCGTTCGAGCCGCCGCATGTGCGTGCCTGCCTGGTGCCTCACGCGGGTTACGTCTATTCCGGAATGGTGGCGGGCGCCGTGTTCTCCAGCATTTTTCTGCCAAAGAAAATTTTGCTTTTGGGCGTGCGCCACTATCCGCGCGGAGCTTCATTAGCCATTCTTTCCGAAGGTTCCTGGCGGACGCCGCTGGGAGACGCCCCCATCGACTCTCCCCTTGCGGAGCGTTTACGCGCTGCTTGCCCGGCGCTACGCGAAGACACTGTGGCGCACGGCCAGGAACATTCGCTCGAGGTACAGCTTCCCTTCCTGCAACAACTCGACTCTGGATTCTCCTTCGTCCCCGTGGTGCTCGGCACGATTCGCTTCGATCAACTCGTGGAAGTGGGCGAAGGAATTGCCCGTCTCTTGAGTGAAGAGAAGGAAGAAATCCTCATCGTGACCTCCTCGGACATGAACCACTACGAAGATGACGAAACCACGCGCCGCAAAGACCACAAAGCCATCGATCGCATGCTGCAACTGGATGCCAAGGGGCTCTACCAGGTCTGCCGGGACGAAGAAATCTCCATGTGCGGCTTGGGGCCCGCTGTGGCCATGCTCACGGCGATGCAATGCTTGGGCGCCACAAAAGCGGACCTCGTGCGCTACGCCACTTCCGGAGACGTTTCGGGTGATCGTGATGCTGTGGTGGGATACGCGGGAATGACGTTTGCCTGATTCCCGAAAAATAAATCTGCTCTATCGATAGAATTGCAGTGAATGTCTTAGAAAGCGCCAACGCTTTCGCCTGATTTTAGGCGGCCTTGATGCTCTTAGTGCGGATGCGCTCCCCCGCCGCCCCCTCCACCAGATGGATGGGAGGAGCCGCTGGGACTAGGTGAACTTGCGGGACTGCTGGAGCCGCGGCTTCCACCCCAGGACGCTCCAGAGGAACCACCAGAAGCCCGCGACGAGCCACTACTTTCCGAGCTGCGTGCAGGCGCGGGCGTGATTGCTGGTCGCGGTGGCGTTGTTCCCCGCGTAGCAGTGGCCGCAGACGGAGCGTTCGCTGGCCGAGCCGGTGTCGCATTCGTCGGCGCTTCTTTTCCCGCCGGTCCCGTTGGCGTTTTCATGCCCTCTGGAATAAGCGCAGTTCTTGGCAGATTGTTTGCGTTCACAAAACGATGTTCTTGAGGATCGTACGCGATCGTTGATCCAACCGCCGATGCACCGCGGCCCGTCCCGTTGCTGGCAAACATCGTCCGCGAGACCCGCGGCGGCGCGGCACTAACCATGGAGTTGCTTGTGAACGTTTCCCGCGGCGCCTGTTTTACCACCGACCAGGCTTCCGCGCCCTGCGACATCACCGACTTCGCAATCTCGTGTCCCTGTATCGGAAACACGCCCTGGCCGATATTCACCGGCGTTTTTCCGCTTTTATCCAGCGGATGAAGCGGCACGATGCCCATCGTTGTGCCCGAGTGCACAAACGCAGCCGTCACGGGTCGCCAGTACACCGGGCGCCCCCCAAAACCAAAACCCGAGGGATTCCAAACCCAGCCGTACATCGGCGAAAAGATCCACCCACCATAGTGATAGGGCAGCCAGCCCCATGGCGCGGAGCCCATGAAGCTCCATCCAAACATCGGATCGTAATACCAATCGCCAAAGGAAAACGGCGACCATCCCAGCCCCATTCCAAACGGCCGCCAGCAGTTGCCGTATCCGCCCACGGAAAACCAGGAACCATAGGTGAACAGATCACCAAATCCCGCGGTATAGTCCGGCGAATTCACATACTGGCTGGAAGAATTCAAGGCGGCAACTTCGTTATCAATGCGCCCGGAAACCCAGTGATCAAAATCATCGTTATCCGCGGCGCGTCCAACCACCATGTCGTTCGGGGTTCCCGCGTGCACAGAAAGAGACTGGCCCTTCCCTAGCGGCGTGGATTCCTCGTTGCGCACTACAGTCACGTCGCCGCGTTCCACCTTCACCGTGCTGCCATCGTCAAAATTGTCCAGGCGGAAAGTCGTTCGGCTGATGGCTTCCACCGTGAAGTCCCCGCCGGTCACGCTGAAGTAGTCCCCGGTCACAGGGTTCACATAAAACGATGCGCCCCCCTGCCTCAGTACCAACCGTGTAATTCGCCCGCCGTCATGCAGAGACAGATCGTAGAACTCCACCACCGTGTTCTCGCTTAAGAAGGCCATCGCGCCGTTCTCAAATTCCACTTCGGCGCGCCCGCTTCCGGTGGCCAGAACGTAACCTTCGCGCAGCGGCAAATTCAGCGCCGCCCGCTCCCAAGTCGCATTCCCCTCAATTAGCGGATCGTCGTGGAAACTCTGCGCATATCGCACATCGCCTTGCATCAAGCTTAAGCGGACAATGCGCACGTGACTCCCGTCCGCAAGAGTGGTCGCGGGCATCACCACGGTAACGGCCAAAAGCACCAGGCCAATCGAGAAGAGTAAGCGTTTCATGGGAAACCTCGCTGGGGGGACCATCCCTCTGCCTATTAGACGATAGCGCAATCCAGCGCGTTGCGTTAAAGAATAAGGGACAGGTTACTTAAGGACTCCTGCGGTCCGATTTCCCAGTTGTTACGAATAGTCTCGAACCAAGGCTGGCATGGCCTCCTATCGCCCTGAATGGCCCGCCAAGCCAATCCCATCCCCACTGCTAACCCATTGTCTATAAGTACGTTAAGTGTCGTTTCACAACCCTTTTCAGCAATCTGCTATCATTCTGCCGCTATGCCAAAAATCGCTACACGCGTTTCTCAGTTGACGGGCGAAGGTGCCCTGGCCGTCTTCTCCCGCGCCAAAGAATTGGAAAAAGAAGGCCGCTCCATCATTCACCTGGAACTTGGCGAGCCCGATTTTCACGCTGCTGCTCCCGTTGTGGACGCTCTCAGGGCGGCTGTCGCATCCGGGCGCGATCGCTACGTCTCGACGCGGGGACTTCCAGAGTTGCGCGCCGCCATCGCGGATTACCTCGGGCGCACGCGGAAACTCGACGTTGTATCGGAACAAGTTCTTGTCGCACCGGGCTGCAAAATGGCGTTGGCGCTGGCGATGATGGCCTTGATTGAGCCGGGCGATGAAGTCCTCTACCCGGATCCCAGCTTTCCGATCTACCCGTCGTTCGCGCGAGGTCTTGGCGCGTGCGCCCTCTTCTATTCGTTGCTCGAGAAAAATCGGTTTCAGCCGAACGTCACGGAAATCGCCGCCAAAATCACCCCAAAAACGCGCGTAATTATTTTCAACTCGCCAAATAATCCCACCGGAACCGTCTTCAGTGATGCGGCACTCGAACAAATCGCCGCCCTGGCCAGGAAGCATGACCTCTGGGTGATTGCCGATGAAGTTTATGCGCGCATTCTCTTCGGCGGTGAATACAAATCCATCTGGACGCTTCCCGGAATGGCGGAACGCACTGTGATCATCGACGGCTTTTCAAAAACCTTTGCCATGACGGGATGGCGCCTCGGTTATGCCGTTGCGCAAAAGCACGTGATTGATGCCCTGGACATGCTTGTGCTCAATACCTTCACGTGCACCGCGGAATTTTCTCAGGTCGCCGCAATCGAAGCGCTTGACGACTCCACGCACGCCGTTCCCGCGATGGTTGCGGAATATCGCAAGCGCCGCGACATCTTCGTCGAAAAATTGAATAAGATTCCGGGTTTCCATTGCCAAATCCCCGATGGCGCTTTTTATGCCTGGGTCAACATCGAGGAAACCGGAATGGCTGCGGAAGATGTGCAGAAGATTCTGTTGGAAGAGGCCCGCGTCGCGGGTATCGCCGGTGCGGCCTTTGGCGCCGAAGGCAAGAACTACCTCAGGTTTTCGCTGGTCAGCGCCACGCATCTATTGGAAGAAGCACTGGAGCGCATACAACGCGTTTCAATGCACTGGCGCGCAAAAACAGGTGCAGCGCATTAAGAAGCAATCCCGCGCTCGGCGGGGGGCAGTCCATTTTCTCAAACCGATCAACCACGCAGGGTGCCCCAGGTTCCGGTCTTCGGTACCTGGGTCTTGGGCTTCTCTTCTCTGAAACTTACAACTGAAAACTAAAAACTAGGAACTTTTCCCGGTGAGTGGCGCATCTTTCGGGTTTGGTTTTTGAAAGGTGCGGGTTTAGAGTCAACATTGTGCTAGACGTTGCCCAAGGCGGAGAACTCTACTGGTACGGCTCGGGCGGCGAAATCCTGGCCGAAACTGATGGCTCCGGCAACACGCTTAACGAATACGTCTTCTTCGGCGGCAAGCGTATCGGTCTGCTGCCCGCCGGAAGCACGGCGCAGTACTATGTCGAAGACTCTCTCGGCACTTCCCGCGTCGTCACCACCAACACCGGAGTCGTCTGCTACGACGCCGATTTCTACCCCTACGGCGGCGAGCGACCCTACACCGACACCTGCACCCAGAACAACTACAAATTCGAAGGCAAAGAGCGCGACACCGAAACCGGCAACGACGACTTCGGCGCCCGCTACTATTCCAACCGCTTCGGACGCTGGCTCAGCGCCGATTGGTCCAACGTCCCCGTTCCCGTCCCCTACGCCAATCTCACCAATCCGCAAACCCTAAATCTCTACTCCATGGTCGCCGATGACCCCGAATCCTTCGCCGACCTCGACGGCCACTGGTGTGTTTTTGGAGTCGGCACCACTTGCAACCCAGCACCGCCGCCTCCGCCACCGCCCGATCCGGCCAAAGTGCACACCGACCCGCCGACTCCAAAATCGCAGCCGGCTCCGCAACGTGGACTAACCGTGGGAGTAGGAGTAGCGGGAAATGCCGATGTAGGGGCCGTGAAGGCAGGCGCAGAAATTAACGGCACTGGTGTAATTACAGGTTCCGTCTCTTCCAGCGGGAACGTGTCCGTGGGAGCAGCTGCCAGCGGCGCGGCTGTCGCATACGCTGGCGATCATGTGGCCGCGGCTCCCAAGCAAGACCCGACGCCCTTGGTGGCCGGAGCCTACGCCGGTGTAGGCGGCACACTTATCGTCGCTAACACAGCATCTTCAAAGGGTTTAAGCGGACCTTTTGAGACCATATCTGCGAACATCGGAGGCGGACAGGGGCTCTCGGGATCTCTCTCGTTCGATCACAGCGGGACACTTGTTCTTCAGGTTACAATCGGGCCAGGAATAGGTGTTTCCGGTTGGGCCGTGACAACGAACACTGCAGCGGGGTGCGCCGGATGCGAGTGACCCCCCCATCTCAAATCACTTTGTTTGCCATCATTCTGATCCCGCTCGCGGCTACCGCTGTGATAGCGCTGGTCTCGCCCGGAACCCTTGTGCGCCATCTAGGAGGACCCAAGAGCCAGAAGGCTCCAATGCGGGAACTCTTTCTGCGAGTCGCTGGGATATTGCTGCTTATAGGGGCCGTTCTGATATGGCAGGAATGGTGGAGATTCCGATGAACAACCAGCCCGCTCCCGGCGCGTGGGAAGACTACAAACGTGCTCGGAACCGTGCACTAACCTGGGTACTAGTGTTCTTCTTCGTGTCCCCTGTCATTGCTTTTGCCTCGGTCCGGATTATCGGTTCGACAACACCGGGCCTCGTGTTCGCCGTTGCAGCGATGGCGGCGGCAGCCTTTTCTGGGTGGCGGCTTATAACTTGGTCATGCCCGCGATGTGGGGAGGTTTACGGAGTGCCTTTTGGCCACTGCCGCCATTGCCATCTTCCAAAGTGGACTGTATAGAATAATGGGGGCTGATTAGATGACGCCGTCGGCTCGCGGGTGGCTGATTGGATGATTGCGTCGGCTCCTATTCCCGAGTAGACTTGGTAGCTGTTGGAGGACCAGGGTCCGGCCTCGGGACCCCGGTAGGTCCACCGGACCCCTGAAACCGGGGCACGGAAAAAGGAGACGGGGATTTTCGGGCACTTTGTTCGGCGGGTGGCCCGGACGCTGGATGGGAAGTGGAATCTGGGTGCCCCTCGATAAGAGCGAAGGCGTTGTCAAGGCATATAACTCCCCTGCAGTGTTTTTCACCGCCGGAATGCCAGGTTGGTTGAGGACCGAAGCCCTGGAACTCTCTCGGTGAATCATCTTGCTGTGGAATCGCTCCACCATCCATCGATTCGATCTGCCATTGCGACCATGATTCTTTTATCCGAACCCCGATCTGCACCGGGGCGAGAGCGCCCAATCAACTCTACGATCTATCCGCCGTGGCGGACGACCAGGGGCACCCGCGAGCTGCTCTCGTTACGAACGATCTCCGGATAGGCTGTATGCGTCTTCAGCATCCAGAAGAGTCGAATCGCCAATTACCTTGGCGGGTGGCCCGGTCGCAATGGCCGTAGGATGAATCGGGTGCCCCATACGTCGTTTGAAGCTGTGAAAAAACCCCTTTGCTAATGTTTTTGAGGCTTTTTCGGGTGGTACAAAATGTATGCAGATGCACGAATAATCGCTCGTAGGGCTTGTAATTGACAAAAGGTTTTGCGGGCGTTTTAGAGTGCGAGTTATTTCACAGCTTCTTTTTACGTGTGGGGATTTTGACTTGAACTTGTGCTTGGATGCTCTTACTCCCTCCACCTCCCGTCGCACCAGTTTCGAAACCGGTACCTCATGAATACCTATTGACAGTTGATAACTAGTGTGGTATGATGCTTTGTGAACTGTTGGCGCCAGCTCGTCTGTGTCCCCCAGCAAAACCCTCCCCGGTCTGGCCTCTGGACCACCTCCCCATCTCTCTTTGTTTTTCCTTCGCTTTTTCGTAAGCGTCCGAAGTTGGCCGTCTTGACGGGCGGATTACGTTCACGAAGTAGTTTCTGTGGCGGGGGCGAGGTTCCAAGGCAGGAGTTCTTCGATGCGGTTGATGGGGTGATCGGCGATGCGGGAGAGCACGTCGCGCAAGTACGCTTCGGGATCGATACCGTTCAATTTGGCAGTACCGATCAGACTGTAGATGGCGGCGGCGCGTTCGCCACCGGCATCGGAGCCCGGCGGGTGGCCCGAGACCAGCGCTGCGGAGTTTCTTGTTTTGGGTGACGCGCAGAGAACATCGCTTGAACAATTTCCATGGAAGCACCGAGCCACGCAGGGTGCCCCAGGTTCCGGTCTTCGGTACCTGGGTCTTGGGCTTCTCTTCTCTGAAACTTACAACTGAAAACTAAAAACTTTTCCCGGCGAGTGGCGCACCCCTTGCGTTTGGTTTATAAAGGGTGCGGGTTTAGAGTCAACATTGTGCTAGACGTTGCCCAAGGCGGAGAACTCTACTGGTACGGCTCGGGCGGCGAAATCCTGGCCGAAACTGATGGCTCCGGCAACACGCTTAACGAATACGTCTTCTTCGGCGGCAAGCGTATCGGTCTGCTGCCCGCCGGAAGCACGGCGCAGTACTATGTCGAAGACTCTCTCGGCTCTTCCCGCGTCGTCACCACCAACACCGGAGTCGTCTGCTACGACGCCGATTTCTACCCCTACGGCGGCGAGCGGCCCTACACCGACACCTGCACCCAGAACAACTACAAATTCGAGGGCCGGGTTTCAGGGTCTGTACTTGCAAACCCTGACATCCACAAGGAGCGCGACACCGAGACCGGCAACGATGACTTCGGCGCGCGCTACTATTCCAACCGCTTCGGCCGCTGGCTCAGCGCCGATTGGTCCAACGTCCCCGTTCCCGTCCCCTACGCCAATCTCACCAATCCGCAAACCCTAAATCTCTACTCCATGGTCGCCGATGACCCGGAATCCTTCGCCGACCTCGACGGCCATCTCCCAGACCCTTGCGGGTATAATGGCGAAATATGTGCTGGGCAAGCAGTGGCAGCTGCTGCCCAGGAAAAGGCCAGAAATGCCACCACCACGCAAACGTGGGGGGGCATCGGTGAGAACTGGGTCGATAATACAGTCGGCGTGGGCTCTACCACTCAAACCGTGACCCATGGCAAAGATGGCAGCACGACTACTACCACGACCTCAACCCTCTTGGCTTTTTCTTCGAAATATGGTGAAGAAGACAAACTTCTTTCCTCGACCCAGACCACCAACACTATTGTGGTGGACAGCAAGGGCAACCTCGTGTCCGACACAACAGTTACCGCCTCCATTGATTACGGAAGAGCCAGATCGATAATTGGAGCTGCCGTGGTCGACCTCGCCATCCGCTTGGCGGGGCCACATGCGGACGGCTATTTCATGCGAGAAGTTGGCCATGACATTGCAAAGCACCCAGGAAAGTATGTTTTCGCTGTGGCTGAGGTCGGCTTGCTTTTCACTCCTCTCCCGGAATCTTATTTGGCGTACGAGAGCGTTAAGGCTACTGGAGAAGCGGCCTTCGCCGCCTGGCATCTGCTTTGGGAAATGGAAACAAATAAGTGAAGATTCGACCGCAGAGTGTCGTGCTTGGTATCGCAGCGTTGTTGTGTTTCCTTGAAACGGTCCTTGCTCCTAGAGAGAGTGACCCGGGACCGATGTTGGCGGCCGTCATGGGGATTTTGCTGGTTCGCAGAGCAATCATTGTTACCCCCCAACCTGCGGTCGTGATCTTTGCCGGATGTGTCCTAACCGGAATTGTCGTGGCGGGCGATCATGGCCTCGTCAATATAAACAAACCGATCTGGATCGCACTAACGGCCCTCGCGTTTGTATGCTACGGACTTTGGGAAAGAATCGAAAAACTGTGGAGATAGGGGCGGGTGGCGCACCATCCGTCCTTAGGCAGAAACTGGGTACCGCTACGGCGGCGAACGCCCCTATCTCTCCTCCTCCGGCAATGTCTACAAATTCGAGGGCAAGGAGCGCGACACGGAAACCGGCAACGATGACTTCGGCGCCCGCTACTATTCCAACCGCTTCGGCCGCTGGCTCAGCGCCGATTGGTCCAACGTCCCCGTTCCCGTCCCTTACGCCAATCTCACCAACCCGCAAACCCTCAACCTCTACTCCATGGTCGCCGACGACCCCGAATCCTTCGCCGACCTCGACGGACACTTGCCAAACCCTTGCGGGTATACTGGCGATTGGTGCGTCGGAAGCGAAGGGGAGAATACCGCTGTCCAGCAAGGAACCCAAGAAAAGGCAAAAGGCGCCACCACCGCCAACGCAACTCAAAATGCCACGGCAAACGCGGCGCAAGAGACGAACCAGAATCAAGGGCAGAAGCAAGAGCCCGTGGTTGTCGCTGATGACTATACTGTTGACAAGTTTAGCCACGGAGGACCTCACATCGATCGCGTCGACGACCATGGAAAACTGGTTGGCAGATACGATGAAAATGGGAATCCGATAGAGTTCAAAGGGAAGAAACCACCGCGAATTCCGAAGTCGGACAAGAAGAGGTTTGGCAGCGCATCAGACAAATTGAAGGAGTACAAAGAAAGAGTTAGGAAAGCCAACGAGCAGGGTTCACCGGCAAACAATCCGAACCAGAAGATGACCCCAGTCCAACCAGAGACACCGCCGATTTATCTACCGTTCTTCCCACAAGTGCCCATGCCAGAGATTCCTCTGCCAATGCCTGAACCCATACCGATTCCTGTCTAGCTCTTCGCGAGGAGGAAAATGTGAGAAGCGACGCGACCACAAATGCGACCCGGCCAATCCCAATTGCACCGCAGTCGGTTGTCCGACTGGTTCGAGCGGATCGTACGACACCGTCTTGGCGGAAGCAACGAGGGCGCACGTTTCGAGTCGGGTATTACAGCCGAAAAGATGGCCTAGATTGCGTCTGGCTTGTCAACGACGAAGGAAAATACGAACAAGCGACCGACCACGAGTTTCTGTATCGATATTTTGACGTCATCCATTTCGCCAAGGACACAAACTGGTTTGGCCGCAGGCGACCACGTATTCCCCCCATCAGACCGGCGGATTCAGGGAAGGCGAAAGCAAGAGGCTTACCAAAGAAAGCTGCATAGGCCGAGCGCCCTAGAGCGCTGGAAGAGCCATGCCTTCGGCATGGGGATGGGGTATGACACGTCACCCCAGAATGGGTGCTGTACAGCAACTTTGGTTGCTGTATAGGAACCACTAAGAAATCAGAGACTTACAAAATCTGCGGCGCTGTGGAGCGCCGCACGGTTCCTATACGGGAACTTGTTGAAAACAAACAGCAGCAGCTAAAGAAAAAAACAACGCTGGCCCTTTCACTCGGAATCCTCTTCGTCCTTAGCCGGGAGAATCGCCGCGAGTTGGTCTTCGATATCTAGGGCGGATGGCCCGAGATTAACGCTGCAGAGTTCCTTGTTTCAGGAGGCGCGCAGAGGACCTCGCCTGAATAATTTCCGAGGAAGCACTGAGCCACGCAGGGTGCCCCAGGTTCCGGTCTTCGGTACCTGGGTCTTGGGCTTCTCTTCTCTGAAACTTACAACTGAAAACTAAAAACTTTTCCCGGCGAGTGGCGCACCCCTTGCGTTTGGTTTATAAAGGGTGCGGGCCTTGACGTTGTCCGTTCTGAGCCTATTTCCCTGAACTACGGAGATACACTCTTATGACGCAACCTTCCGGACTGAAGCACATTCCCTGGAGCCAGGTCGAGCGCGAACGCCTCAACGACACCATCGAGCGCGAAATGGTCCATGGCGAAAAGCTGATGCTCGCGCGCGTGTTCATGAAAAAAGGTGCGCATGTGCCGGAGCACAAGCATCACAACGAGCAGGTTACCTACATCCTTGAAGGCGCGTTGAAGTTTGCGATTGATGGCAAAGAAATTGTCGTGAAAGCCGGCGAAGTGCTCTGCATTCCTTCCAACATGCCCCACGAAGCATGGGCTGTGGAAGACACGCTGGATTTGGATGTGTTCACGCCGCCGCGCGAAGATTGGCTCAGCAAGTCAGACGGTTACCTGCGTGGCAGCCGCTAGGTTTCAATAGACCCCGTGGTTCGATCCTGCGGCGACAACTTTTCCATCAACCACAGATAAAGTGTAGTTGTCGCCCTCACCCTTCCACTTCGCCACATCGAACGACATTCCCTTCGTCGCGCGGTGTGCCGCGATCCCCTTGAACTGCAGCGGCGTTTTTCTCTGGCAAGTCTCAGGACGATTCTTGGCTTCCAGAAAATAGGCTGCCCCGCCAATCACTTTCGATTTTCCATCCGGCTCAATCAGCACTGCAGCGTCTTCATCGACGGCAATCGCTCGCACCTGGTCCGCCCAGCCGTCCTGCAGGATGCGCGCCAGGAAGACCAGCAAGCGCCCCAAACGGTCACGCTTGACGAAATGCGTATCGGTTATCGTTCCCGCGAGCAACGGAATACGCAGGAAATCGCGCGACAGTGTGACTTTGTTCCCGTAGGGATCCGCAAGCGCTTCCGGCGAGTGAATCGTGTCAATTATCGAGGCGAAAGAAAACTCCCCCAGAATCGCCAGCCCCGCGCTGGACCCACCGATAGGCTTTCCCGCGGCGATATGGCGATTGAGCGCGTCCTGCACGGGCGTGTCTTGCCAGAAACGCACGTAGTTCGATTGATCGCCCCCGGCAAAGAAGATGACTTCCGCCTTCTCGATGATGTCCACCACTTTCTTGTCGTCGGAATCTTCGCGTTCGGAAAATACGATCGTGCCGACGGAATTCAGCGGGCAGAGCGCGGCAATTTCTCCGTTCACTTTGCGCGCGTAATCGTCTTCCGTATCCGCGCGGAGAATCAGGAAATCTCCGCCATTCGCGCGCTCGCACAAGAATCGAAACGCAGGCTCCAGCTTGCTACCGCCGCCCATCAGCGCAAATCCGCCGCGCGGCTGAATGATTTTGTCCGCTTCGTTGCCGGTCCGGAAGTATTTCCATTTGGCGTTCGCGGTGTTCGCAAACAAAAGGGAGATGAAGAAGAAAATACACGAACAAAGGATTCGGCGAGTCATGAATGTCCTTATGATTCGCCTGCTTTGATAGCGGGTTTCGCGCAAACCGTCAAGAAGGAATGGCATTCTCTGAAGAGTCTTCCTTTAGTATCGACGCCTGATCGCGCGAACCCTGGCCGCAGTCCGAGAGCTCTCATCAGCAGAGCGGCAACGGAATTCTTACTTGCTGACCGGAGGAAGATATTCCTTTTGATATTTCGCGAGGTCCACTTTTTGCCAATCGCCGCGCATAATGCCTTCGCGAATCTGTTCCGGCTTCTTGCCGCGGCGGGTCTGTTCGTAGGAATAAAACGCTTCTTTCATGCAGATGTTGCAGCCTGATCCGTGCCTGCTGACAAAACAATCCAACAGACTGCCGTGGCCCTGGCTGCGGTCGCAATGGCAATAGCAAGGTTGCTGGTAGAGCACTTTTTCCACGCGTCCCGCGACCATGTAAGCATTGAAGATCAGTTTGTCCGTGAAGAGTGAAGGTTCCATCGTTGGCGGCAACTCGCCCGTAGCGGCTTGCGCGTGGAACGCTGGGACAGGCTCATCGCCGGCGGGGTGCTGCATTCCCGGCATTTGCTGCGATTGTGAAGCAGCAAATTGCGGGCTCAACATCAGTGCCGCGGCCGCCACCAGAAGCATGCTCATCGTGAGAATTTTGCCAAAATGTCTCATAGGGACCCTCTTTCTGCCTGACTCTTCATCTTTTCACTCTACGTGGCCTCGCTGCGAATTTCCAGTTGCGTGCCGCATCCAGCACCGGGGCTGCTTCACGGCAGGTGGACAACGGCGATGCGCACCGGCGCAAGTCTCGTGAGATCCAGAATGTGTTCGCCATTCAGGTTGTCGATTTCCGTGTTCACGATGAAATAGAAATCGTCGTCATGAAGCGCGCCCGTCGTCGGCGTCTTCAACGGACTCTCCAGCACCGTTGCCTTGCCGGCATGCAATCCATCCGCGGATAGCCGGAAGACCGCGACGCGCGGCGTGCCGATACCGTTCTGGACGGCCACCAGGCTGCCTTTGTGCCAATACAATCCGTCCACGCCTGCCAGCGTATTGCGTGGCCCGGGATCGACTTCAGCGCTCGCCCCTGATTGCAAGTCCACTCGCAAGACGCCGAGTTGGTCAGCGACATACAAAACTTGTTCATCGTCGGTAAGCGTTATGCCGTTGGGAAAGAGCAATGGCCTGGCGACGCGCAGTGGCGTGAAGGCATGAGATCTGCCGTCGAAGCGATAGACCTCGTTCGCCAACGTGTCCGTCAGAATCACGTCGCCGCCGCGCAGCACCACCAGATCATTAAAGCCGTGCTTGCCCTTTTCCGTGGGCGAGTAACGCCCCAGCAACACGCCATTGCGGTCAAAGTGCAGAAGCTCCGACGTTCCGGCATCTTCGTTTGCCGAAGCGCTCCAGATTGTGCCATCCACGGGAGCCAGACGAATTCCCTGCACGGGCAACAGGTTGTAACGATCACCGGGAACAAAATCCACTTCTCTGCCTTCGCGCGGAAGCAAAACAATTTTCCGGTGGAGGATGCTGCTCAGAAAAAAGGAATCGCTGGCGGGATCGTAGGCGAGTCCTTCGGGGAACAAATCCTTCGCCGTGGTTGTGATGGCGACATGCGAGCGAGTGACGGGCGGAAAATCCTTGTGAACCTGTTCCACCAACTTGCGAAAGTCGGGAGAAGTTTTCAGCACGGCAAAGGCCGCGTCCCCGGAAGGATCAAAACCTTCCTTGAGCTCGAGACATTTCTTCAGCAAATCGAGTGCGGGAAGCGTCTCGCGAAGCGAAGCGTTGGACGCAGCCATGAAATAAAGAATGGCGCCGCGATCCACGGTTTTTCCAAGGAGACTTTCGGCCAAAGTAATCTGCCCGCGGATGTCAGCAGCATCCGCGGGCTCCGCGGGAGCGCCGCGCGTTTCCTCCTGCTCCTGGCCCGCGCCGGGAAGAGGGCCACAGGGCGTGAGAAGTAACAGTGCAGCAAAATAAATCAAAAAACTCCGAACTGGAGTGCCTGAGCCCACGCGGTGCCTCTCGAATAACGATTATACGGCCACATTCGGCAAGGCCATCAGCGATCCGATACCGGTGATCAGGAAACAGAAACTTCAAGATACCGCCTCCCAGATGCGAAGAACGTGCTCGGGCGCTTAAGTCGCAAATCATCCTGTTTAGCAACTCCAGAGAACTTAGAATGGAACCTGGGCCAAGGAGGCGACAATCCTCGTTTGCATCAAACTTCTGCACACGATCATCTGGCTGTTTTTCGCCAGCTGCATCGTAGCCTTGCCGATTGCGGGCTGGCGAAAGCGTTTCGGTTGGGCCGCCGGCCTTAGCGCCTTGGTCCTGGTCGAATGCGCGGTCCTGGCAGTGAATCACTTTCGCTGTCCGTTGACCGGCCTGGCCGCGCGCTACACACAGGACCGGGCGGCCAACTTCGATATTTATCTCCCGGAGTGGCTGGCGCGGCACAACCAGAGCCTCTTTGGAGCGTTATTTGTGGCTGGCGGATTGTTCACGCTGTGGCGCTGGCTCGTTGCGCGCAGGCGAACAGGGTAGGCCATCTCCATCCAAACGATTGAGGCTGGGCCATCGGGCGCTTGGGGTTACTCAGCGACGGAAGGTTAAGGTAAACTGTGTCCATGAAAATCGAACTGAGGCCGGAGCTGGAAGCGCTGATTCAGCAAGATGTTCAGCGAGGGCCTTACAAGAACGTGGATGAGTTTGTGGAGCACGCGGTTTCCTTGCTGCATGAGCAAGAAGCCTGGCTTGCCGAGCACGGTAGCGACATCAGGACAAAAATAGAGCGCGGTTATGCATCCGCGCAGCGCGGGGAGTTGATCGATTCCAGCGAGGTTCATGCCAAGCTGGATGAGAGGAAACGAAGTTGGCTACAGACAGCGCGCCTTAGTGATTAGCGCGGCAGCGCGCTGAAATGCACGCCCAGGTAGTAACCCCACAACACCAGGGCGAGCACTCCTTTCCAAAATCCGAGATGCAGAAACCCGATGGTAAAGAGCCACGCGGCGCACCATAGCGTCCCCGCGGAAGTGTGCTGCACGATTCTGATTCTGTTTCTAGGCATGACCTGTCCTCCGTGACTTAACTGAATCCCTTTAGTCGTAACCATATCACTGCAGTGTTCTTCGCACATCAACGGTCAGCGACTAGCCGCACTCTTCCGAGCGACGTCTCCCTCTTCCGTTGTCATCCCGACCGGAGTGCCGCGCCGGTTGCGGCACGCAACGGAGGGATCGTGGCACAACTTCCACGCAACCCAGCCCGCCACGCGCCTCCACCCTTCCACTTCCTTGCTTCCTTGCTTCTTTACCTCATCCCCCCTTCCCTCCTTGACACCGTTACCCACCTGATCAACGATCCTGATCGATCATCCTCCCATGACCAAATCCCCCATCAAACTCCCTCCTCCCGTCTTCAACGACGAGAAGCACCACATCCGCCTCTACCAGGGCGATTGCCTCGAACTCCTCAAGCAAATCCCCGAATCCTCCGTCGACCTCGTCTTCGCCGACCCGCCCTACTTCCTCTCCAACGGCGGCATCACCTGCCACGCCGGACGCATGGTCAGCGTCAACAAAGGCGCTTGGGACAAATCCCAAGGACCGGAAGCCAATCACGATTTCAATCGCGCCTGGCTCGCTGCCTGCCAGCGCATCCTTAAACCCAACGGCTCCATCTGGGTTTCCGGCACTGCCCACGTCATCCATTCCGTCGGCTTCGCCATGCAGCAGCTCGGCTTCAAGCTCCTCAACGACATCTCCTGGGTTAAGCCCAACCCGCCTCCCAATCTCTCATGCCGCTATTTCACCCACGCCACCGAAACCATCATCTGGGCCGCCCGCGACAAAAAATCCCGCCACACCTTCAATTACAAGCTGATGAAGGAAACCAATCGCGGCAAACAGATGAAATCCGTCTGGGAAATCAAGCCTCCCGAAAATTGGGAAAAGAAATTCGGCAAACATCCCACCCAAAAACCTGTCGCCCTGCTCGAACGCATCCTTCTCGCCTCCTCTAATGAAGGCGATTTGGTCCTCGACCCTTTCTCCGGTTCCGGCACCACCGTGTTAGCCGCTCTTCGCACCAATCGCACGGTCGTTGGATTAGAACTTTCTTATGACTTTCTCTCGCTCACCACGCAACGTCTCTCCTCCGAGCTAGTGCATGTCGCACTTTCTCTCTCCACCATTCACTTTTCTCTTGATCCCGTTCGCGATCCTGTGGATCGATCTAAATGCGCGCATTCAAGTGCCGTCATTCCGAGCGCAGCGAGGAATCTCTCTTACTCAGCAATGGCTGTCCGGCCGCCCGCTTGCCAGGACGGCGCTCATTCGCAAATGTCCGCATCTTTACAACTCGTCCAGCAGGAGTGCCGCTTCCATTTCATCGGCCGCAACAACCGCGCGGTAATCTTCTCCGTCCTGGCTCCCACCTTAGACGACGCCCTCCAACAATTTCGTTCCCAAGGCCATTCCGATTCCGACGCCCTCTTCATCATCAAAACTGAAACCCAAATTTTCCTGGCCTGATTGTTCCGCCTTCGTAGCGGCCGCCTTCTGAGGCGGGCGCCTTTCTCTTTCTTATGTAGGTGCCGGACTTCAGTCCGGCACGTGTAGCGCAGGGAGAGTCTTCGAGCCCTGCGGTTTTTCTCCCTGTTTTGTAGTGGCCGACCTTGAGGTCGGTTCTTGCCTTCCTCTTTCCTGTGTAGGGCCCGTCCTTCTGAGGCGGGCCACTCTTGGGTTTCGTCTTTGTGGGAGCCGAACATAACGCCCGACAAGAATTGGGCTTCAGCCCCTGAGGACTCCGTGATCTAATCCCTCACATGGACCTGCGCCTGCCCACGGAAGGTCTGGCCAATTACAAAAGCGCTTCCCAACGCGCCCGCATCTGCAGCGAATCCTGGGGCACACAAAATCTCTACTGTCCCTGCTGCGATTCCAACCACCTGTCGCAATTAGCCAGCAACACGCCAGCCATCGATTACCGCTGCCCCCAATGCGATACCGGCTTCCAACTCAAATGCAGCACAAAACCATTCGGTCGCAGACTGCTTGATGGCGCCTACTCAAAAATGCGTTACGCCATTCTTCACAACGACACACCGCATTTCTTCCTGCTCTCTTACGCGTTGGATTCCATGCGGGTGCAAAACCTCCTCTGCATCCCCGATTTCGTCATCACCGAGTCGGCACTGGAAAAGAGAAATCCTCTCGCAGCCACAGCACGCCGCGCCGGGTGGGTAGGGTGCAACATTCTGTTAGACCGCATTCCTTCCGACGCCCGAATTTCCATCGTGAAAGAAAATCTCCCCGCCCGGCCATCAGAAGTCCGCCGCGCCTACAACCGTCTCAAGCCACTCGCTTCTCTGAAACTCGAAACACGCGGCTGGACTCTCGACGTTTTGAACGCCATTGGCACTCTAGGAAAAAAGGAATTTGACTTAGCCGAAATGTACGCCTTCGAGCAGTCACTGCGTAAACTTTATCCGAAGAACTACCATGTTCGCGACAAAATCCGCCAGCAACTCCAAGTCCTACGCGACCACGGCCTGCTCGAGTTCCTCGGGGGAGGCTCCTACCGTCTCACCTAGATTCAGTATATCCACATTTTCAATTACTCGGTTGATGGCGCGCAGGTAAATCGAACTGTGGGTGCCGCACCCTTATAGAGAACGAACTCGTCAGGCGGCCATAAGGAATGGCCGCTCCCAGCGGATCGCTTCCTCGATTTGTCCCGGCGTGCACCCATATTCTTCAGCGAGGTCCGTCACGGACTCACGGGCGTTAAAACGCGAGGCGATTATAGCAGTCGAGATACCCGTCCCGGAGATTACCGGCTTCCCAAACCCGACGAACGGGTTAATCTCGATGGTCTTCGGCTCTTTCTCGTTCGGCTCCATCACAAATGGAAAAAACTTCAGCCTCCCTTGCGGGCTTGCTTCCACTCTCTCCAGAAACATCTTGTAGAAATCAAAACCCATCTGCTGTTCCGGCCGGGAGACATTGATAATCTCGCCCAGTTTTTCAATGAATAGGTCCTTTCGATCGGTCAGAAATACTTGCGTGATCAGCGGGTGGGGTTTGCCCAGCTTTCCGTTCACTTGCGTCAGCGCCGCCCTCACCTTCGGCAGCTTCAGGTCGTACAGTTTTCTCATTCCCGCAAGGGCGTGGCATTCCAACAAATTCAAAAATGAAAGACGCACGGGGTCCGCTTGAACGGGCACAACCACGGGCGGCATTCGCTTGAATCCCGTCAGCCAGTACCGCAGCGTGTTGTATGGCACCTTCAGATATGCGGCAGCCTCGGACACGCCATAAGCGGGCTCCTGATACAACTCGGTGTCTTTGGTTCGCGTGCTCATCTCATGCTATCCCCAGTCCTTCATCGCTACTTTATACCACTTTGCGCCAGCAGAACTTCATTCTCGTACATAGATTGCCGCCAAGCAACCGGTCGTACCGCCCAACTTTTAGCCTTATTCACCACGCAACTCCCGCAGCCACTTTTGGATGCCCTTCCTCCCTTTTCCAATCCCGGGATTGCCGATTCCTCTGTACTTCTCAAATGGACTCTCTCTTCGTACCCTCGTCACACGCATTCCCGCTTCATCTTCTTCAAACGCCAACCAGTCTCCCGCACGCAGTCTTAAGCTCCGCCGAATTGCAACCGGAATCGTAACCCGCCCCCTGCTCAAGACCTTTGCCTGTTTCTTCATCGCCGTTCCGCGCATTCGTTACTCTATCAAATTGCTCCTTACTTTCTATTGAACTCATCAGCGGGCCGTCATTTTCACTTCGCGGCCTCCAGATGCCGGGTGCCCCAGGTTCGATTTCCTACCTGGGTCTTGGGTTATCCTCCCTCTGCGAACTCTGCGACTCTGCGACCTCTGCGTAAGCCTCTTCTTTCTTCCCGATCGCTGATATCTGATCGCTGATATCCTCTTTTTCCCTGGCAAGTACCAGTTTCGAACGTAGTACCCACTAAATAATAGTAGACAAACGGTAAATACTGTGCTATCTTGATTTGTTATGCTGAGGGGATGCGGTTCGTGTGCCATTTCGGAACGCCCTACACCTCTACCCAGACCGCTTTTCGCGAAGGCTGATCGCCTTGTTGCTGTCCCTCTTTCCTCTTCTTTGGCTGTGGACTGTAAGCTGTCGGCTGTAGGCTGCTTTTCTCCCCTAAGTCCAATCATTCCCGTAGATCCGCGACATTCACCCGTAACCCCAATCATTCCCGTACATACGCAAAAACAGGGGGGTGGGGGCCATTTTTCCGCACATGGCCAAATGCCTGCCTCGATAACGTATGCGTTATGTTACTGTATGCTACATGCAACTCAGATGCAAAATGTCGGCGCGCCGACATTGTTGTTCTGGTCGCTTCCTCGCTCCGCAAAAGAGACAAGCCGCAGGGCTCCCGCCAGAAGGCGGCGGACTAGCGAAGACTCTCCCTGCGCTACAAGAACGGAGAAACCCAAGAACCCAGTCAGAGGGAATGTGCCACAGCGCTGGGCTGAAGCCCAGCATCTACAAAGGTTGGGAGAATTCGCAGGAATCGTTATTCGTAGCGCAGCGCGTCGACAGGGTCGAGTTTCGCGGCTTTGGTGGCGGGCCAGACTCCAAAAATGAGGCCGATGCTAACGCTGACGGCGATTCCCGTGGCGGCGGCCCAGAAAGGCACCACGCCGGGCCAGTTCAGCAGAACGCGGATAAGGAACACCAGGACAAAGACAATGATCAGCGCGATCAGACCACCCAAGCCGGTAAGCGTCATGGCTTCCAGGAGGAATTGCCAGGTGATGTCATTGCTCTTGGCCCCGATGGCTTTGCGCAAACCGATTTCGCGGGTACGTTCAGTGACGCTGACGAGCATGATATTCATCACGCCCACGCCGCCGATGAGAAGACCGATAGCGCTGAGGACGATCATGGCCAGATAGACCTTGAGCATGATGTTGTGGAATTCCGTGACGGTTTCCTGGGCCGTGTCGATCGAGAAATTATCCTTGCCACCGAACGGAACGTTTCTACGGCGCTCGAGCACTTCGCGAATCTGGTCCACGGCGGAATCCAGCATTTTGGGATAAGCCTGAGCGCGCATCTGGACTTCGTCGGCATCGGGATAAGTTTTCCGGAACGTGCTGAAGGGGATTAGGACGCGGCGGTCTTCATCGCCGAGGCCGAAGCCGCCCTTGGGCTTTTCGACAACGCCAATGACTTGAAAGGGAGAGCCGTCAATCATCACGTCTTTGCCAATGGGATGGCCTTCGGGGAACAAAACAGGAGCGACGTTTTCGCCAAGCATGACGACTTTTTCCTTGTGAAGATCGTCGCCTTCGCTGATGAAACGGCCTTCTAGTGTCGAAGCGTTCGCGTAAACTTCACCGAAGTTGGGCTGGACGCCGCGGAAATCAATGGCGGTGACATCGCCGGCTTTGGTCCGAATAATGTGGTTGTGGCTCCAATTCGTTTCCAGGAAAACGGTGACCTGCTTGACGGCCGGGCAGCGCTCCTCAATGGCCTTGGCATCATCAATCGTCAGAGGCTTGCGCTGCTGCTCTTCCATCGGAGCCTGACCACCGTGGCGTCCTTCACTCCATTTGGTGATGAAGGCGGTGTCGGCTCCGTATTGATTCACGCTTTCCTGGATTCGCTCGTCGAAGCCAGTGAGCAGGGCGGCAACCAACATAATGACGCTGACGCCCAGAACGACGCCGAACACAGTGAGGGCGCTGCGCAATTTGTGAGAGCGCAAGGTGTCCATCGCTTGCCGAAGATTTTCGCCGTAAGCCTGTGCCATAGATGTCCTCAGCCCTCTGACCGCAACGCTTCAATGGGATCGAGATTCGCGGCGCGCATCGCGGGAAAAATTCCAAAGAAAAGGCCGACCGCGGTCGAGATGCACAAGGAAAGAATCACGGCGCTCAGCGGCGTTTCCATAGGGAACGAAAAAACGTGCCTGACGAAGAAGACCGCGGCGTAAGCGGCGATGATGCCGATCAGTCCACCAGTGGCAGCGAGAACTGCGGACTCGGTCATGAATTGCAGGAGGATGTGCTTTTTCCTCGCGCCCAGTGAGCGGCGCAGGCCAATCTCTCGCGTGCGTTCGGTGACGCTGGCGAGCATGATATTCATGATGACGATGCCGCCGACGACGAGGAAAATGCTGACGAGCGCGATGGCCACGAAAGCAATGTTCTTGGTCAGGTCGTGCCACAAACCCATGATGGAATCGGAACCGATAATGCCGAAATTATCAGGCGCGTCGTAAGGGAGATGGCGCCAGGCGCGGAAGAGCATGCGCGCTTCGTCCTGGCTGGCCGCCATTAATTCCTGGTTGGGTGCCTGGACGAAAATGGTGACGTAATCCTGGCTGGTGTGCCAACCTTTGCGCCAGGTGTTGAGCGGGATGACCATGAAATTGTCTTGCGATTGGCCGAAAGCGCTGCCCAGAGCTTCGGCAACTCCCACAACTTCGTAAGTGTGCGTCTGAACACGAAGCGTTTTTCCAATGGGGTCCACATTGGGGAAGAATTTATTGGCCAAGTCTGCGCCAATGAAGACGATTTCGGAGCGGTGATCATCGTCGGCTTGGGTGACGAAGCGGCCTTGCGCAACAGAGAGATTGCGCACGTCGGCAAAGTTGGCAGTGGCGCCAATCAAGTTGACGTCTTCCATGGTTAGATTGCCGCTTTGCACCATGACGTTGTGATCTTCTTCGGCTGCCACTGCAGAGGTGAGCTTCATGTTGTCGCGAAGACGCTCGTAGTCCTCGTAGGTGATCATCGGGCGCTTCTGGGCTTTAATCCACGCGTCTTCGCTGGTGATGATGCCGAAGCGGTGAACAATAAAGACGTTAGCGCCAAGATTGGCGATGCGATCGGCAACGTACATGTTCAGGCCGGCGATGACGCTCATGACGAAGACCAAGGTGAGCACGGCAAGAATGACACCGAGGAGCGTGAGGAAGCTGCGGAGTTTGTGAGCGCGAAGTGCGCTGAGAGCGAGTTTGAGGGTTTCGCTGAAAGTGACCCAGGCGGCACGGAAGCCCTTGGCGCGCGCAGACACCCCGGCGAGGCCGTCCAGCGGCGGGACACGGGTCAGACCGTCCAAGGAGGCAACGCCCAAGTGAGCTCCTACTCTAGGGATACGAAGGAGGGAGCGGAATCGTTCCACAACCCAACATAGTTAGACGTTGGTGAGGCGACTTTTCTTTCGCTAAACCCGCGTATAATCTCGACTCAACGTATAGTTTACTCTGTTGGAGGCAGAGAGGGAATGGAGAGCGGCGGAAAGGTGAATAGGAAGCTGAGTTATCTATGAGTTGCAGACGAGGGCAGTGGCGCTGGTGGAGAGGTTGGGGAGTGATGGGCGGAGTAGTTTGTCTGGTCGGCAGCTTGTTTCTGGGCCAAGAGGTGGCAGGGCAGGCTGATGGGCAGACCCCCGGGGAGACTGCGTCCTCTGCGGAGAAGAGCGATTTGTTCGAGAAGGTGGTGTCCAACCAGAAGCGCACGGATCAGGAACTGGATCTTTACGAGCGGATCGAGCGCCTGGAAACGCGGAAAACGGGGAGCGATGATAGGCCGGGAGAAGTGAAAGTGTGGCGCATTTTTCCCGCCAGCGTGAGCAATGACAAGATTCCACTTTCCGCGGAAGGCAAACCCATCAATGTGGAAAGTTACCGGGTGGAATTGCAAAAGCTCGAGAAATTGCTGGTTTGGGCTACACAGAATGGGTCCGCGCAAGATGAGGCGCTGGCAAAGATGGCGCGCAAGCGGAAAGAACGCGACGACCTGATCGAAGCAACGCATGCGGCGTTCATTTTTACGTTGGTGGGACACGAAATGCGGGGCGAGCACAGCCTGGCGAAGTACAGCATGGTGCCGAACCCGAAATACAAGCCCACTTCGCGAAATGCTACTTTGCTGACAAGGGTGAAAGGTTACGTGTGGATTGACGAGCAGGCGAAGGAGTTGGCCAAGGTGGAAGGAGAAGTGAGCGAGGACATCTCACTGGCGTTATTTCTGGCGAAGGTTTACAAGGGCAGCCACTTCATGCAGGAGCGTTACGAAATTGAGCCGGGAGTCTGGCTGCCAACCTACGAGCAATATGATTTCGATGGGCGGAAATTCCTTATCCCATTTTCAATTCACGAGCGGACAACTTATAAGAATTACCATCGAGTAGGGCCGCCAAAAGAGGCACTGGAAGTGGTGCGTGGCGAATTGGGCAAAACGGGAGGGGAGACGGCCGGGCAATGAAACATAATGCGATAGAATGGGTTAGATAGTACTAGAACCACTCCTGCCGACAAGGAGGAGCCATGAAACGCTGGCTTGTAACCCTATTTCTATTGCAAGTGAGCCTGGTGCTGCCGTGCGGCGCACAAACGAGTGGCGCGAATACGCCTGGGCAAAGCCCCAGCACAGCGGCGCCGCCAGAAACCGCGAGCAATCCTGCTCCAACGACACCGAAAAAAGTGTGGACGAACGACGACCTTGGTGGTGCGAAAGGGAAAACCTCCGCGGCGCACGATAAAGACAGCCAAAAATACCCGCTTAGCAAGGCGCCGGACCCGGCGACAGTGGATCGGATTCGCAAGAGCCTGCAAAAACTCGAAGGGCAAGTGGACGATATCGATAAGCAAATGGCCCTTTACAAGGACTTTCTGAAGGGCGAGCCGGTGTCCACGGACAATTACGATGTGAACAAGGGATTCAGCCGGATACCGGTAGAACAGCAGATGCTGGCGCTGGAAAAGAAGAAGAAAGACCTGGAAACGCAGATCGACGCGTTGTACGAAGAGGCGAGGAAAAAGGGGATTGACCCCGGGCTTTTGCGGCCAACGGAGTAAGGTAATGAAAAACAAGATTGCAGGTCTGGGAGTTCTGCTGTTGGGCTGCGGCTTCATTTGTTGCGCGCAGACGCAAGACACCCCGAAGAAAGACCCGGCAGACGCCAAGCCCGCCGCCGCGCCAACGGATAAGAGCGCACCGAAGCAAGACGCCCAAGCGACACCGGACAAGAAGAAGCCCAAGAAAGTGTGGACGAACGACGAGGCAGCGACGTTGCCGGGAGAAATTTCCGTTGTAGGCGAGGCGAACCCCGGATTGGAGTCGAGGCGAACATCTGGACGCGGCTCGTCATCTGGCGGAGGAGACAGCCAGCAAATGCAGATCGACAATTACCGCCAACAGATCAGCGATCTGCGCAGCCAGATTGACGCCGCAGACCAACGCATCGCGCAATTGAAGGATTTCAAAGGGGAGAACAGCAGTCCCACGGGCGGAGTCAATATGAACCAGGCATACGACATGGTGCCGGTAGAGGACCAAATCAAGCAACTGGAAGCGAAAAAGAAGAAGCTCGAGGGACAAATCGAGGACGTGGAAAGCGAAGCGCGAAAGAATGGCATCGATCCCGGCAAGCTCCGCTAGGAGCCAGGATTTCGAGACCTGGCAAGAAACCCATTCGAGTTAAATGAAACTGCCCTTGGGGCGACGCCGGAGGACACGGCGCCAGCCTTTATGAAGAAGGGTGAAGCGTAACCGCAAACTACGTGGCTAAGCTATTTGCTGTGACCGGCATTTTCGCTGGGCTCACTGGCAGCTTTTGCTTTGGCTTCTGGGCTGATAGTGACCTTGTCTTGAGGAAGAGCGGAAGACGAAGACTGCTGGCGTAAGGCAGCCAAGGGCTGATGATTCGATTGAACAGGTTGTACCGCAGGATTGCCGTGAGTCGCTTGGATGGACATGGTTGACCTCAACCAGTCTATCGGCGAGCGAACGAAAAACTTTAGGGTTTCTGAGAAGAATCAAATGAACCTGGTCGATATTTTTAGTAGGCGAAGGCAAACAACACGTGGGCCGACTGAGTGCAAAGTCGGATGGCAAGGGAGATTGTTAAGCGCAGCGGCGAGAGCAACTACGATTTGGAGTGGAATTCGGAATGAAGAGGACCGGGCATCAATTCGCCGTTGGCATGGGAGAGGCGGCGTTCACAAGAAGCCCATTCACCTTCCATACACTGGAGTTTGCGACAGTCGAACTCGCAGAGGGCCAAATCTGGCGGGACTTCGCGAACCCACTGATCTTTGAGCCAGTGCCAGGCACGGGCGAATCGGCCCAACAAGTTTTGATTTGCTTGCGTCATTGCCGATCCTTGGCGAGGTGCCACAAAGGTGACGATTCTAACCTAAGACAGTCCAATTGGCTAGGAATAACCTCACATATCCCACAAAGAGCGGGGGATGGCAGGACATAGCTGAGCAAAGATGGCTCGCTATCCTCCCGCCTTCCCAGCAAGTGAAAGAAACAGAGTGAGATACCGCTTAAGGCTTTGGGTGATGAGGAAGTTCTCCTTAACATGGGAATGCCCGCGCTCTCCGAGCCGGGCCGCGATTTCTGGGTGCGAAAGGAGGAAGCGAATCTGATAAGCGGTGCCTTCGACGGAATGAGCGAGCATCCCGGTGTGTTTGTGAATCACCTGAGTGGGGATGCCACCAACAGCGGAAGCCACCACGGGCTTCTTCTTCCAAAGCGCTTCCGAAACGGTGAGGCCGAAACCTTCGCGCAGACTTTTCTGAATGACGATTGTGGATGCACGCTGAAGGGCGTTGACTTCCAAGGGAGCCCACGCGGGAAGTTCCAAAACTTTGATGTCTGGATCGCCCGCGGCGGCATGCTGAACTTCTTTCAAAACTTCCGCGCCTTCAGGATCATCGGAAGCGCTTCCACCAGCGAGAACCAATTGACAATCGAAGTAGCGTTTTACGATGCGATAGGCGCGGATGACGCCGACGGGATCCTTAAGACGGTCGAAACGGGAGATTTGCGTGAGAATGGGGCGCAGTGGATCGATCTGATAGCGGGAAAGCACACCGGCAATAAAGTCGGGATCAAGTTCGCGATTTTTTTCGGCAAGAGGATCAATCGCTGGATGAAAAAGATATTGAGGAATCGCAAGCTGGCGGGCGAATTCAGGAGAAGAAAAGATTGCACCGTCATATTTAGAGACAAAAGGCTCGAGGAATTCCCAAACAGCGCGATCGGGATGAGAAAGATCGATGTGGCATCGCCAGATCCAATGAGCTCGCGAATCCTTGCGGGCGGCGATGAGGCCAGCGGGTTGCGGATCATGGATGACCACGAATTCCGAATCGAGTGATATGCGGCGAAGGTTCAGGTCGGTGTAAGCGCGGAAGACATCGAAATCGCGAGGATCCGGGTGGTAGGGCGAACCATGAAGAGCGTTATGAAACGTCTTGGTGACGTCGAAGAAATCCTCGCCGCCGGTCATGACGTCCCAGCGAATGCGCAGGCCGAGTTCTTCGGCGAGGGGCACGAAGCGGTTCAATATTTCGGCAACACCGCCGCCAACGGCAGTGGAATTGACCATTTCGACGGAGCGGCCCTGGAGAGGCATAGCAAAAGCGCGCAATTCATCGAGTTCGCCGGCGCCGATGACAGCAGCGTAATCATCGAGCGGAATGCGGCTAGCGATCTGCACTGGGTTCATGTTTTCTCCTCTCGCGATCCAAAAGGCGAAGCAGCTTGGCGCGCGCACTATCGAGCGTGTTGGTGTAAATGTCGATGTGATTGATGTTGTCCGCAAGGGGCATCAAGCCGAGGCCGTTGGCGAGCCAATGGGAAAAATCATTGGTGCGGAGTTGGAGGCGCAAGCGCGAGGAGATGAAGTGAAAGAAGAAGCTGGCGTGGCTGAGACGAGTGATGCCTTCGCGAAATTCGTCGAGATTGCCGGCGGCGAAACCGAAGGGGACAGTAACCTCGATGCTTTCGCAGAAATAGAAGCGTTCGAGCGTGGACTGACTGGCAAACTCCGGATGTTCTTCACAGAAGGCGCGGACGACGCGGCAAAGATCTTCGCGAAGAGCGGCGATCGAAGGGTAATCGCGAATGTCGAGGGCAGCGAGTTGCTCAGCAAGGGCATCGCGGTTGGCGTCGGCAAGTACCCACTGGGCAAAATCGTTGGAAAAGCCTTCCGTAAGAAAATGATGGCTGCTGAGAGTCTGAAAGGTGTGGTGAAAGATGGAAGCGTCGCTGCACTGTTCGAGTCCGGCAAGGAGTTCGGCAAGAGTTCCGGCCGAGAGATTGCCGATACGCGTGAGATAGGCAACGGTGAAGAATTCAAAGCGAGCTCCATTCAGTTCCATGAGCGGATCTCCTTGGAAGCAATTTGAAAAGAACATGCGCATGTCACACTGGGCGCAGCGAAACGTTTCTCCGCTGCGACTAAATTGAGAAAAGAGAGATTCCTCACTTCGCAGACTCCGTTCGGAATGACGGATTGGCCGTTTTTCGGAAGGTAGGCAGTGAATATCATGATGGAAACGAAGCACCATCGGTTTCGGGCGGGGTAATGCGAATTTCGGTGAGATCAGAGAGAAGGTTGGCGGCCCAGCGATAGACGTTGTGCTCATGAATGGTCTTGCGCATGCGAGCCATGCGGAGCGCCTGATTTTCCTCGGTCATTTCGAGGGCCTGATAAATGGCGGCGGCGAGTTGCTGAACATCGTAAGGGTTAATGAGCAATGCATCGGGAAGTTCATTTGCGGCTCCGGCAAAGGTGCTGAGTATGAGTGCGCCGCGTTCATCGTCGCGGGCGGCGATGAATTCCTTGGCGACAAGGTTCATACCGTCATGCAGAGAGGTGACAAGGCAGACGGAAGCAGCGCGATAGAAGCGGAGGATCTCGTCGTGGGAGTGATGCCGCTTGAGGAGCACAATGGGCTTCCAATGCGGCGAGGGAAAACGGGCGTTGATGCGGTCAGCTTCGGCGGAAACTTCCTCAAGAAACTGCTGGTAACGAGGAATATCCGTGCGGCTGGGAGCGGCGATCTGGACGAAGGAAAAGCGCTGCTGAAAGGCGGGGTAGAGTTCGAGAAAAAGCTCGATGGCGCGAAAACGTTCGAGGATGCCCTTGGTGTAGTCCACGCGATCCACACCGACGCCGAGAAGAGAAGCTTCCGTGCCGAGTTCGGCGCAAAGGGCGGCGCGTTCTTCGCCGGAAGTTTGGAAATTGCGAAGGTGATATCCGTTGGCAGAGAAAGCAACACTGATGGGATAAGGGCGAACGCGAGTGGTGTGGCCTTTGCGGTTAACGGCGAAGCGGTCCCATTCGGTGAGAGCTTCCAGGGCGCGGTCCACCGTTTCCAGGAAATTGTTGCAATGAGTCTGGATGTGAAAACCGATGAGGTCTGCGCCGAGAAGACCGTCGACGAGTTCGCGCTGCCAGGGACAGATGCCAAAGACTTCCGGATTGGGCCAGGGAATATGCCAGAAAATAGCGACGGCAGCGTCGGGCCGCGCTTCCTTGACCATGCGCGGGAGAAGAGCGAAATGATAATCCTGGGCAAGAAGGATGGGGGATTGCGTTCCGGCCATTTCCTGAAGGACGGCATCGGCAAAGCGGCGATTGATTTTTTGATATTGCAGCCAGTCTTCAAGACGAAAGATGGGACGGGTGTGAGCAATGTGGCAAAGAGGCCAAAGGCCTTCGTTGGAAAAACCTTCGTAGTAGCCGCGGTCTTCTTCATCGGTGAGCCAGACGCGGCGCAAGGTGTAAGTTGGGCGATCAGGAGGGACCTGAAGATGGTCCAAAGCGTCGACCACTTCGCGGTCGGCGTTGCCGGAACCATTGGCAATCCAAGTGCCGTGGCAAGCTTGCAGGACGGGTTCGAGGGCGGTGACGAGGCCGCTGGCAGGCACGATGGCTTCGATGGAGGCGTTTTTTTCCTGAAAAACGTGCATATAGGGCTCGCGATTGGAGACGAGGAAGAGCGGTTTGTCGCCTAATTTGTTCGCCAGACTGACGCGAAGACGTTCGGCTGTCCATACGGAGGACTGGGTTTCGCGGAGTTGCGCTTCTTCCTGAGCGGCGGCGCGGGCCGTGTCCAGGGCATGGGCGAGGTGTTTCACCTCGGTGTGAATTTCGTCGAAAAGTTCTCCATGCGGGAGATTGGAAGATTCCTGCGAAGAGCCGGCGCGCAGCGTGTGCAGCCATTTCACCGTCGAGGCCAAGGGCGCCGTGAAATTCCAGCGGACCAGGACGAATGCGAGTGAAGTGATGAGAAGCGCCTGCAAAAGAGCAGTGAGGAGCGAATCGCGAAGGGAGAGAGAAATGCGTTGCTCGATGTACGAAGTGTCGTAGATAACGACAAGAGAGCCGGAGGATTCGCCATCGCGATGCAGCGGGAGGGCGAAGGTGTAGAAGGAGTCACCCGCGAGATCAAAGAATTCGCCTGAACCCATATCAAGGGAGTTGGCGCGATCGGCAGCTTCGGGCCGCGAGTTGAATTTATCCGGAAGGCCGGGAGTGATGGCGAGCGGGGTGCCGAAGCGGTCGTAGATGGCAACACCGAGGAGATGTTCACGCTGGCCAAAACGCTCGACGATACGCTGAAGATTTTTGTCGTTGGAGCGACCGGAAAGAGCTTCGAGACTTTCCTGGAAGCTTTCAGCGAGAGTGGCCGCGCGGCGCGCGAGGTCATTGCGGAGATTGCGGCGTTCCGTGCGGACCTGGTAGGCGGCATAGAGCAGAGAGACACAAATAACGCTGACGGCGAGGGGAAGCACAAGTTTGAGGGTCGTGCGCATGCCGAGGCCTCCGAGCGGGACGAGAGGATCTCTGACAACGTGCCAGCCCCGAACCGTAGGTCTTGCGGAAGTAGCGATAAGCTAGCGACCGGTTGGGACAAGAGAAATAGAGGGGCTGGGACGGAAAGAGTGAAATGGATTAGTGAGGGTTAACCCCCGAAGCGGGAGTGACGACAACATGAGTAGCAATCATTTTGCCCTCAACAGTATGGTAGTCCACGGTGGCTTGAGCGCCGACGGCCAAGGTGCCTTCGAGTTTGGTGTCGTTATCGATCTGGATATGGAGCGTGGCGGGCTTCTCAGCCATTGGAACTTCCAGAGAGAACTCCGAATCACCGACAGCTGCGATCTTGCCGGAGATGGATTTAGTGTCCACGGCGGCCGAAACAGAAGAAGAGTGCTGATCAGCGAGCGTGGAGGACCAAGCAGCAACAGTGAAGCAGAGCAAATAGAGAGAACTAAGGAACAACACAGTACGGAATCGCATAATGGGACATCCTCCATTTGGATTTCGACTGGGTGAGTGGGGGAGGAGGCACGCGGCGCGCCAAAAAAGGAGTGAGTGGGTATAGGGGCGTAAGCTGCTGATGGAATAGCAAGATAGCGTAGGGGTGGAGCGGCAAAGACGGGCTGCGAGAGCGTACTGGTACGAGAAGATTTGCGCAGGCACCACGCAGTTAACTCACAGAAGGAACATGGCCACAAGGGGTGGGGAAGAGAGGAGCATCGCGTAGAAAGAGGTGCCCGGAAATGAAAGGGACGTGCAGAAGAGGCGTTTAGAGAACGATAGGGAGACGATTGGAGTGGGATCTCCGCGTCCGTGTCCGGAACAGCTGACGGAGGACACAGGACGCGGACATGCCCGTTGGTTCAGAGTGAGGCTAACATCCAAAAACTGGAGTGAGCCGCCACTTGAGGGATCGCTCTAGATCAGGTACTTGGGGGACCAGATCAGAGCCGAATACAACTTAGAAGCGATGATGGGAAAGTGGAGGGGAATCGTCAAACGAACTGGATATGTTTCTTCTATGAACCATTAAATCTAGCTTTACCTGAGAGTTATGGTCTTTTATCAACAGGAGTTTTGGAGTAGGATGCTGGGGTTTCGGATATAGGAGTTTAGCGGTCCAAATGAACACGACATTACCATCCAGCCGTCGCGTGTATCGTTTCGGGCTATATGAAGCGGACGCGGAGCAAGGGACGTTAACGCGGCAGGGAATCCCTGTGAAGCTGCAGGAGCAGCCGTTTCGGATTCTAGCGCTGATGCTGGAAGCTCCGGGAGAAATCTTAACGAGGGAGGATGTGCGGAGGAAGATTTGGCCTGAAGGAACGTATGTGGAATTTGATGGATGCATGAACACGGCGCTGATGAAATTGCGGGCGGCGTTGAACGACAATCCAGAAAACCCGGTGTTCATCGAGACGGTGCCGCGCAAGGGTTACCGCTTTATTGCGCCTGTGGAGATTGCCAAAGTGGAGACGCCGGGAGTGACGACGGCGATCCGGATTGAAAGCGATGAAGCGGAATTGGATGGGTTGGAAGTGCCGCTCGGTGCGGGAGAGCCTCAAGCGGGGACGCGCCAGGGAGGAGAGAAGAAACGTAGGAGGGAAGTGACACTGCAGTGGTGGCAAGCGGTGGCGGTTCTTGTTGGAGTTGCAGCGCTCATCGTGTATGCGATGTGGCCGGAATCGCAAGCGCGTGTTATGGAGGTGCGGCAGCTTACGCGTTCCGGGCAAGTTGATCCGTGGGGAAAGCTGGTGACAGACGGGAGCAGAATTTATTTTGTTGTGAGAGACGTGACTGGGTGGAACCTGATGCAGACTTCGGTGGAAGGCGGAAACATCCAGAGAACGCCGACGCCGTTTGACAACACCCGGATCTTTGATCTTTCATCGGACCACTCGGAGTTTTTGATTGGACAACTAACGCATCGCGGGGAAGAAACGCCGCTGTGGCGTTGGCCGGTGCAAGGTGGAGCGCCGAGGCGAGTGGGGGACCTGAGTGCGAAGGAGGCGGTGTGGTCGCCCAAGGGAGGGCTAATTGGATTTGTAGCGGGAGACAGTATTCAGATCGCGGACACGGACGGGAATCGAGTGCGGGAAGTGGCACGATTTCATCCGGCGCCGCACTCACTGGCGTGGTCGCCAGACGGAAGCCGAATGCGATTCATTCAGACGGACTTGAAAGAAGGAACGGATTCGATGTGGGAGATTGGGGTAGATGGAAGCGCGCTGCGCCGCGTGCTTCCGGAGGGACAACGCGCACCACACGAAGGAAGTGGGACATGGCTGGCGGGCGGGCGGTACTTCGCATTTTCGTCCGGCGTTGATCTGCGGGCGAGTCTGGCAGTGGATTCGCAAGCCAATCTCTGGTTGATGGAGGAAAAACACGGGTGGTTCCGCAATCTTAGTGGTGATCCGGTGCAATTGACAAAAGGGCCGATTGCCTTTGACCATCCCACGGCCGTGGCGGACGGCTCGCGAATCTTCGTGATTGGATCGCACAATGAATACCAGTTGTTGCGGATCGATCCGAAGACCTCTGTGAAAACGGCGATGCTGGCGGAATCCGGCGCGACCGACATGGATTTTTCACTGGACGGGCAGTGGGTAGTGTACGCGGCGCGCGAAAATGGGACGCTGTGGAAGAGCCGGATCGATGGGAGCAACCGCGTGCAATTGACAGCGGGAGGTTCAGGAGCATTTGCGCCACACTGGTCACCAGACCAAAAACAGATTTTGTTCACGGGATTCCTGTTGGATAAGCAGCCGAGGTTGTATGTAGTGGCGGCGAGCGGCGGGGCGCCGAAAAATGTGCTGCCCTCGAATAATAAATGGTCGTCGGTATCGGGAGACTGGAGGACCGACGGACGACAGATCGTGCTGGATGTACAAGACACGCAGTCTGGAAAAGAGCCGAACATACGGATTTTGGATCTGGAGAGCAATCAGTTGACAGAGTTAGCGGGCTCCGAGGGACTGCTGGAACCACGATGGTCCGCGGATGGCAGGTACATTGCGGCGTTGAATCCCAAGAAGAAGCAGGTGTGGCTGTACGACTGCAAACGACTGACATGGTCAGTGCTGGCGGATGCGAATTTTCCTTCTGCATTACGGTGGTCGCCTGGAGGAGATGCACTCTATTTCCAGGACACGGACGAAGTGGAAGAATCTGTGTTTCGCGTGCCCATGGCCACGCGGGAGGTGGAGCGCGTGACACGATTGGGAGACCTGCTGAGTTCAGGGGCGGCGCGGTGCATCTTTACGGGGCTCAGTCCGGATGGATCGGTGTACGTTACGGTGGACCACGGTGATGTGGATGTTTATTCGGTGGATTTGAGGTTGCCGTAGACGGCGAGGCAGAATCCTGGCAGTAACCTGAATGTTCCCGCAAAAAAGTGTTTTCACCCGTTTTGTAATTAGACAGGAGGACCTTGAGATCCAAACAAGGGAACGAGCAAACCTGTTCGGCGTGGCAGGTTTTAGCTCAGGCACAGGGCTTGCACGGAATCAACACACACGCGGGGAGCAAGGCTAGACTGGAGGCATCGAAAAGGAGCGAGGCAGGAATGAAACGTGGGTTGTTTCTCGTGCTGATCGCGGCTTGTGCAGGGCTGTGGTTGCCGGGATCGAGAGCGCAGACGACAAAAAAAGGTGGAGTACTTTCGGGGATTGTGCTCGGCCAGAATGGCAAGCCGGTGGATCACGCCGCAGTCGTCTGCCAATCGTCGGGAGGGAGCTCGCCACGAGTGGTGTATACAGAGGCGAACGGAAGATTCACGATAACAGGACTGCGACAGGACAATTACGATTTGCGGGCCACCGCGAATGGAAATTATTCGGACTGGGATAAGAACATCGTGGTTCGGAATGGGCTGACGAAGGAAGTTACCATTAAGCTGGTGAACAGCGATGCGACACCGGGAAGCAGTGGGCCGAGTAAGCCGTAGCGAAAATACATAAAAAGAGCGAGTACTAGTGGAGTAAATGGCCCGAATCTCCCGGCCCAAATCCTTATATAACGTGTGTATTTTGTTATAGATAACGGACCGATATTGGGGCTGTTTAACGACCTCCCGGTACTAAGACGCGGGTACCCGGATAATTGAGGCTTGCGGCCCATTGAGCCGCACGGTGGCCTTTTCTAACATGGATTATGACGGGTTGGGGGCCGCGCGGGGACAGCGGTTCCGCAAGGGGCCGTGTGCGAGCTACCCAACCCGCCAGAAAACCTTCCAGCAAATTTTTCCGTTCACAATTCCAACTTAGCGATGCCACTTGTAGCAGGGCTTTTGCATCGTTCAAGATAGTGTGGTGTAAGAGCGAGGGTTAAGGGACTTCGTGCGGGTTGAAGTGACACGAAACGAGGACAGGTGCACGGATTGACTGACAGGTGGCGATTGAGGGGGTTTGCGGTGATGGCGGTCGCTCTTTTGAGTGCGAGCCGCGCTGTTGTGGCGGGAGATCCGGGATCTTCGCTACAGCCAGCTACGATTCGCGCGTTTGAAAATTATGTGGCGGCAACGGAAGCGCGCTTAGGAAAAAGCTTGGGGCAAACGGATTTTTTCTGGATTGACGAACTGCCGCCGCAACAGCGCAAGGAAACCTACGAGCGATTGAAAAATGGAAAGGTGGAACTGCGACGCGTCAGTGGAGAACAAGGCGCGGGGGGAAACACAATTCCCGGAGGGATGATCCACGACTGGCAGGGAATGGTATTCATACCGGGCGTGAAGTTGGATGAAGTACTGGATTTCCTGAAGGACTATGACAGCCGCGCGACGGATTATGCGCCGGATGTGGAGCGGTCCAAGATTGAAGAGCACGATGGCGATCATTATCGAGTGTTCATGCGGTTTCACAGGAAAAAGATCATCACCGTGGTGCTGAACACGGAGCAGGAGATCACGTACTACCGCGATTCGCGGACGCGGGCTCACAGCCGGAGCACGGCGACGCGCATCGCGGAAGTGGAAAATGCAGGAACGCCGCAAGAAAAAGAAAAACCTCCAGGCGAAGACAGTGGTTTCATGTGGCGGCTGGAGACGTGGTGGCGGATGGAGGAGCGGGACGGAGGAGTGTACGTTGAGAATGAAGTAGTGAGTTTGACGCGGGACATTCCGTCAGGATTGGCGTGGATGATCGAGCCATTTGTGACGGGCATCCCGAAGGAATCACTGGAATTTACGATGGGAGCGACGCGGCGAGGAGTGCTGGGAAGGAGGAAAAAGTAAGGACGAAATCGCCGCACATCCTTCTTAAGTCCTGGCCGAAATGGTTGCCGTGCTTTTGTTCAGCAGGGCCCGCCCTTGTTCTGGAAGCGCCGAATTACGCTACTCTCCTGGGGCGACCAACATGAATTTGGTCCCGAAGCGCCCCTGCTGATCTCAGGCGTTCGCGAGGTCTTCCTACCTAATACTTCCGTCAACCCAAGTACTTATGCCGGATTAAACTCGGAAATACTCAGTGGGTTTGGTTGCATTTGCGGGGAATCAGGCTTTCAATGCAGAGGTTCTGAGCGCGCAAGAAGGTGGTGGATGGCATCCACCTGGCTGTCCCAGGAGAATTTCATAGCCTTGCGGGCAGCGTTTTCTCCTATGGAATGGCGAAGCTCCGGCTGTTGGAGCAATAAGGAAAGAGAGCCGGCGAGGGCGCGCGAATCCTCCGGTGCGTCAAGAAGAATTCCGTCCACACCGTCGGCGATGTAATCGCTGATACCTGCCTGGCGGCTGACGACGATGGGCAAACCACAGGCCATGGCTTCCAGAACCGGCAAATTGAAAGAATCTTCCAAAGAAGGGGCGGCATAAATATCCGCAGCGGAGTAAAAGGGAAGAATATCAGAGCTTTCCGCGAAGAACTGGACGCGATGCGATAGATGAAGCGAATTAATTTGGGGCAAGAATTCAGCAGTGGTGTCGTTGCCGACGACGCAGAGGTAGAAGGGGAGATGAGGGAGGCGGGACATAACCTCGAGAAGCACGGGAAGCCCCTTATTGCGCCAATCATTACCGACCAAAAGCAAAACGATGTCAGAAGGAGAGTAACCGAGTTTCAGGCGAGCCGAATTCCGCAAAGATTGACGGGCGGCCGGAGAAAACAGGGAGGCGTCCACGCCGTTGGGCACAATGACGGCATCGTTACGGCCAAAGTATTGGGCGAGTTGCCGAGCAGTGTGAGGGGAAACCGCAGCGAGGCGGAGGGATTTGCGGCGGTAGCAACGGTGTTCCAGGAAGCAGAGGAGTCGGTAGTAAAGCGTGCGGTGGAGACCGCGTAGTCCCATCGAAGGGCGATCCTGCTGAAGTTCCTTAAGCCGATGAAAGACGGCGTGGACGAGGACGAGATCGGCGTCAGTGGCGTTGATGCCGGGGGAGAAGACGGCGTCGAAGTGAAGATGATGAAGCCAACGGTCACGGAACCGGCACAGCGAGTTGGCAATAATCCAGAATACAAAAGCCAGCACATGAGGACCAGGTAGGCGCGGAACGCGGTGCCAGAAGATACAGTGGTGGGAAACCGTCGTCCGATTGTTGAAGGGCATTACTGGCAGGTCCGCGACATGTTGTGAATAGAGATGAATCTCGTGGCCGTGACGCTCTGCCAGCCCTTGGAGGATTTCGACGAGAGAGCGTTCCGTGCCATGGCGGCGGTCGACAAAAGGAGAAAGGACAGCGATGCGCAAGTCAGATTATCCTTAGGGCGGGCGATGATTCAGCAGCGAGGGAATCTGCCCGGACATTAGCTGCGAGACTCGGCAAGCGATAGAGAATTCCCAGAGATATCCACAACAAAGAGTTGAGAATAAAATCCTGATATTCGGGTAAGCCCTCGAAGGTATAAGGGAACAAAAGCAGAGCGACGTACCAGAAAATGGCAAAGGCGATGGGAAACCACACCGTTCCTTTCACTTTGCGGACAACTCTCCAAGCAGAAATGACGATCGCGGAAGTCATGATAATCCAAAGAAACAAACCGAGAATGCCGAATTCAACGACGAGAGTGCCGTAGCCGCTCTCCACGTTGAAGCCAGTGTAAGGTACGTGGAAGATGCGGGCCACATACTGCCTGCCGAGAGAAGAAGTGCCAATCCCATAGCCGTAGGGCCAGCGCGGAGAATCGAAGGCATACATGAAATTTTCCGTGGGATAGACGGCGGTGCGGAACAGCAATTCGCTATCGGGGCTGCTTGGGGAGAGAGTCTCCCAGTAAAACTTGAAACGATTTGAGACCTCGGTTGGGTAAAGGAAGATGACAATGCCCACGCAGAAAAGCCCAATAAGGAGGGCACGCTGAAAGGAGCGCAGGATGCGGACAAGCTGTCCACGCTGCCACGGGCAGCCCCATAAGAAGGCAATGACGCAGACAATGGCGCTTCCCATCGTCCACATGATCGAACCGCGGGAAGCGGCCATGACGATCGCGGCGGTGATGACCCCGAGGCTGAGTAGAGTAAAGAGGCGGCCCTTGCGGGTGCGTAAAATGAGATAGACACCATACCCAAAGGCAAAAAGCCAGACAGGGACAAGAAAAAAAGCGAAGCGTCCGGCGCTCACAAACACGGAGGTTGGACGGTAGACGACCACGCCAGAGATGGGGGATGTACGGTAGTTGGTGCTCAAATCCCGGATGTCGTCCGCGATAATCGTGGGATTCAGAAACGTATGGCCCAGAATCGATTGAGCGATGCCAAGCAGAGCAACCACAAAGGATAGTCCCAAGAGATAGGGGAAAAACTTCTGGAGATCGCTTTCTTTATTAATCAAAGCGTAGCCGATAAAAATCAGGGGAATGTAGTAAAAATACAATTTCATGCCCAAGATGCCATAAAAAATACTGGTCGAGGCGGGATTAAAGACCTGGATGACGCCAAACCAGAGGAGAAGGAGGAGTGGAAGACGGAAAGGAAGCTTGAAGGTGTGTACTTCACCCTTACGGCGGGCAAGATAGAAGGAAAGATAAACCATGGCAACGAGAACGTCCTTGCCGAAGTAGATGGCCATGTTGTTGCCAAGGTATTTTCTGGCAAGATCTTCAAAGAACACCCAGCCAAGAAAAAGATAGAGGCCGGTACGCCAGCGGCCAAGCATGGCAACAAAGCTGGCGAAGACAATCGACCCTAAACCGACATAAGCAAGGCCGACCATATCACCGGCGATGACGTACTGGGCGAGTTCATAGGCGAGCCAGAAAAAGAGAAGCAGCGCCAAAAGGAGCGCTATGGGAGTCTTACGAAACTGGCCAGGCAAGATTTGATCAGCAAGCCTCACGATGTGACCTCAGAATAGGGAGAATGGCTCTTGGGGAGAAGCGCATATTCCCAGAGGGCAGGGGGCGTGAGCTTACAGTTCGAGACGGCCGCCCCGCCGAAACGCTGGTTGGGGGAAGGCAGACGATTGCCAAGGAATTCGTGCATCTGGCGGTAGATCGTCGTATTGGGCATTTTGTGTGCGCAACAAAGTCGAATCTCTAACATCATACTCTGGATGGGCGAGCCACGACGAAGGCAATGGCTCGTCGAGCCCCCACGACCATCATTCTTTGACGCGAAGAATGAATACGGGAATGGATTGGCGCACTCCAGAGCTTCTAACTCCCTTAAAATCCGAAACGTCAGTTTGAGCGAACGGAATGAGATAACCTTCCGCTTCGAGGGAAGTGAGTGGCGCAGCAATGGGTCGGGGGTAAGCCGGTGAACGCACGATCCATCGAATTTGGTGCTGACGAAAGAACGCCAACCAGTCCTGTTCGGACTGCATCTTTGCCGGATCCACCGTCCAGTTCGAATCGGGGCTTCCGTCCAGATAGGGGACGCGAAGATAGTAAAGATGCCTGATAAAAACGAGTGTGGTGCCGTTGTTCCGTTCGTTCGCGAGAGTCGAGTTAATGAACTGGATTTTTTCATACTCTTGGACACGCTGGCGCAGATAGGTATCGCGAGATGTGAACCCGAGGGCGGCGGAGAGAGCGGGGCGCTCGTAGACGAGCAGGCCTGCTCCGCCAAGTAAAAGCAAGCTACAGATCGTAGCGATTGAAATGCGATACGCCCATCGCCAGTGGCTGGTTTCGAGAGCGGCGGCACCCGCGAATGCGACTGCAAGGCCAATGGGCAAAACCGGGAGAAGAAAGCGAGTCATGCCGGAAGAAGCGCCGATTCCAATCGCAGTCAATATCCAAACGATGAAAGATGCGCGCCAGAGAGGAGTGTCGCGCACCGCCAAAATGAGCAAAGGAAGAAACGCGAAAGTGAGGGGTCCGAAAAACTGCCAAAAACCGAAATGCAGGGGGTCGATCCCGACAAAGAAGGGGAATTCCATCCAACGCTGCAGGCTATGCGGCGCACTCGCGCCCGTGTCGGCAAGATCGATGGCGAGTGTATAAGCATTAACTTTGCTTGGGGCCAGCCAATGCAGCAAGAAGGGGAACATGGGATCGCCGCTCCACAAAAAATTGCGCGCGTATGGCCAGACCCCTGCCAAAAGCGAGGCGAATAGAAACCAGGAGATTCGAAGCAGAGAGCGATTCTCCCAGAGATAGGCTATGGCCATACTTGCCGCTACGAAGCAACCGGTGTACTTCGTGCCAGCAACAGCTCCCGCCAGAGCACCAGCAAGTATCGCACCGGGCAACATCGGCATGTCGCGCGAGTTCGCGATGACGATGACACCCATCGTGGCAAAAAAGGCCATCCATATATCCGGGGCACCAGCGGAAGAAATTTGCCAAAACACGATGGGAGTAAGGAGGAAGGTCAGGGCGACAGTCCAAGCCCAAGGACGCGGCATCCAGCAGCGGGCGAGACAGGCCGCAGCGCCGGCGGATAACACACCTCCCAAGAAGAGAAAGCCCATAGCTAGCTTTTCGCTGCCTAATGCCAAGCCCGCCAGAATCAAAAGATGGCTTTGACCGGTGAGGAAACTGTGAGAGAGGGAGAAATCAGGGTGAAAACCAAAGCGCAGGACATTGAGCGGTACGGTGAAATGATAATGGAGGGCATCGGAGCCGGTTAAGGGCGCCATGGAAGCTAACGCCTCCAAAGTTAGAACCAGGGCTGTAAGTCCAACCAACAGCTTTTCCATTCGTGAGCCCGTGCGAACCCGTGCCGCTATCCTCGCGACAGCGTGCAAAACTGAAACAACATCGCCCGAGCCGGCAAGGGTCATGAGAGCGAGGATTACGATTACGCCAAGCTGAACGTGTTCCAGGATTTCGGCCAAAAACAAGAAGACGGTGAAGAGGATGACAGCGACAGCGATAGAGCAAAGCAATCGTTCGCTATCCGAGGAAAGGGAAAGACCAGCGAGTCGCAAGAGCCGATGGCCAAACGCAGCCATAGCCAACGTAATAACGAGAAGCAAGAGCAGCGCAGCGGCCGAGCTGACTAGTGCCATAACTTATGAATGATAGGGACCAAAACCGCGCGGAGTTGTTCCCTAAATTGGAGGTAATACCAGACTTGAGAAGCGATCATCCAAAGGCAGACAGCTCCTTCCAGCCAGTGGGAGCGGGATTGTGCGCGTGTCGCGGGTGGAGCTGAAGAGCTGAGGCTCATGGGGAAACCAGCAGCACAAGAAAGTGGTTATCGCCGCGATCCGTTGCGGCGGGCAATGCGGCAACTCTGAGACCCATGAGGACGAACGAAGAGAAAAGAATCTGTTCGGCGGAATGATCAAGACGAGCGGCGGTCATTGTTTGCATCATCAATCCGTACTGTGCTGCGCAAGACGCCTATAGATTTGGGCGTGGCCTTCTATCATACGACGCAAAGCGAAGAAATCACGCACCCTTTGGTGTGCGGCGACGGCAAGGTGCTGGAGAGCGGAAGGATCGTCCAGAAGCCGCCGGATCTGACGCGCGAGGTCCGCGGAATCACCGGTTTTGAAGGTGCGGCCGGAATTGTCAAGAAGTTCGACAAAGGCGCCGAGATCGGACGCAAGAATCGGGATTCCGCGAAGCATGTTTTCGGCAATGACCATGCCAAAAACTTCACCGCCGAGTGAGGGAACGATCAGGAGGTCGGCATGGGCAAGAAGCTCTTCGATTTGAGAGTTGAGCAGGCGACCGAGGAAGCTGACGTTAGCACCGAGTTTATATTCTTGCGCGAGCTTTTCGAGAGGTGCGTGCTCTGGGCCATCACCAATGATTTTCAGCTGAAAGGGGTGATTCTGCTTTTGCAGCAAACGAACCGCTTCCAGCAGCAAGCGAACTCCTTTGGTAGTGACAACGCGGCCCAGAAAAACGAGCAAGGGAGTCGAGTTGGTAGAGGGGAGCCGCACCAATGGTGGCGCAAATGCAATGCCGTGAGGAACGGTCTCGGTTCGAGACAATTGGAGCATGCCGGCTAGCCAGTCGGTGGGAGTAATGTTCACGGCGACATGTTGGCAAAGAAAACGGCGGAAGAATGTAAGCAGCCAGAGGCGGAAGGAGGCCAAACGGGTTGGTGTGGGGCTGCAAGCGAGGCAATGGATATAGCTTTCCGCCATGAAGTGGCCAGAGCAAGGGATGTTCTCAGGCTCCTGGAATAACTGGCCAGTTGGACAAATGGTCTGAAAACCATGATGTTCGACGACGACCGGTTTCCGCGATAGGAGACCGAGCAGAATGGGGGGAATAGCGGCACCAGCCACGTGGATCACATCCGCGGAAGAAATAAGTTTGCGGAGAGAATTGAAATTGGGTTGACGGACTATTGGAAAGGGGAGCGAGGAATCGTCGAAAGAACCGCGCGGTGTCTGTGTCACAAGGGTAATCGCAAACTTGATCTTTGAATCGGGGAAAGAGAATTGAGACAGTTCCTTCGCCAAAGACATCACCACGGTTTCCACGCCTCCGATGCTGGGGGCAAAAAAGTGGGAATACATCAGGATCTTCATGCGCGCGGCCCTAATCGAGGCGCCAGTGGCACGGATGAGTTGGCGGTTGGATCAGTCGGGAAGCCCATGGAGAGGCGCGCGAAAATGTAAGAACTGCAGGAATTGGCGAGTAGACGGCACATCAGTTATTCCTGCCTTTGGACGCTCTGACTCTCTGCGAAGCCTTTTCGATTGCAAGAACGGAAGCATCCAATAAGTCGGAGGAACGCCAGGATTCCATCTGGTGGCGAACGCCTTCCTTCAGAGAGTGCAGCAGGCTGGGGTCAGTCAGCACTTTTTTCAGAATCACGGCCAAGCGGTTCGAATCGCCACAGGGGTAGGTGTAACCGCTTATTCCTGGATCAATCATGCCCAAGCGACCGAGAACCGCGTCACTGAGAATCACTGGAAGGCCGCTGAGCATAGCTTCGGGTACGACCAACGGGCATGGATCGTATTCCGAAGAAAGGACAAACAGGTCAGAAGCTTTGTACATTCCAGGCAACTGAGACACGTTCACGAAGCCAAGAATGCGGACACGTTCAGCCAACCCGAGGTCGCGTGTTTCGCGTTCGAGTTCGATGCGTTGCGGTCCATCTCCGGCAATCACGAGGTACGCGCCAGGCACATTGGCCTTTGCAAAGGCGTGAAGTAGATCCAGGGGGCGCTTCCATGGCTGCAGTTTGGCGCAATAAAAAACAACCGGGGCATCCGCGGGAATCCTCCACGCCTCGCGCACCACGTGACGATCAAACTTCGCCGCCCGGGCGAGCCATTCGTCCTTGTTCATCCCCGAAGGGATGATGACAATACGCTCCTTAGGCATGCCGAGCTTGATGGCCAATTCCTCGACGGCAGGTGATCCCGCCATGAGGACATCAATCGTTCGGTAGACGCGCCCCAGGATAAAAGGTTTAATCCATTTCTTCCAGCGCGACCCATCGCGGGGCTGCGTGGTAGTGGAGTCAGAGGAAATGAGGATAGGGACGCGTTTGCTTTTGGCCGCCATCACGCTGAGCCAGAAACTGGCATACATGTACCCGGTGTAGATCAGGATGGCGTCGAAACCGCCATTGCGAATCATGCGCCACAAACCTGGGTTCCAGAGCCCGAAGAAACGGGCCAGACCCGGGTGCAGCGACTTATTTGGGACATGCGTCCAAGCGAAGCCCTCAAGGAGTGGCTCATCCCACTGAATCTCGCGCTCGAATTCAGGGTCAAGGCCGCGCTCAGCTCCCTGCATGCTGCAGTAGGCGACCAGAATGTCCAAACGTGGATCTTGCGCGAGGAGGCGAAAGCCGGAAGATCCGTAGGGAACAACATGGCTGGCCAGGATCAGGAGTTTGTAGCGGGGCGGCGCGCCGGGCTTTGCGGGCGATGCGAGTTGGCTCGGGGAGTTAGCGGTCATGTCAGTTTGCGTCAATTATAGCGGGTTTCGGAGCAGGCGCGGGTGTGCTAGACTGACGTGGTTTGGACTCCTAGCGCCTGACAGGCCGTTGATTCAGGGTGTAGTTACTGGCGGGCCAATCAAGCACCGCTGGCACTCGGCTCGCAGGTTTCCGCAGGAAGAATCCCCGCGACTGGGTGTGCCGCGAGAGGGGCCCGCGGCCAAGCCAAAAATTGCATGGCCTGAACACGGCCACGAGTCACGAAAAAGAGGAATTGTTATGTCTGGGCATTCAAAGTGGGCGACAATCAAGCACAAAAAAGCGGCCACCGACGCAAAGCGCGGCCGCATATTCACGCGACTCATCCGTGAAATCACCATCGCTGCGCGCATCGGCGGCGGCGATCCTAACACGAACCCACGCTTACGAACGGCAATCCTGGCCGGGAAGAACGAAAACATGCCCAACGAAAACATCGAGCGGGCCGTGATGCGCGGTACAGGACAACTGGAAGGCGAGCAGTATGAAGAAGCGATGTTTGAAGGATACGGGCCGGGCGGCGTGGGAATGCTGATTCAGGTGGTGACGACGAATCGCAACCGGATCGTTGGGGAGTTTCGCCATCTGATTAGCAAGAATGGCGGGAACATGGCGGAAGCAGGTGCGGTGGGTTGGATGTTCCATCGCAAAGGCGAAATCAACGTGCCCAAGGAAGCAGCGAGCGAAGACAAGCTTCTAGACATAGTGCTTGAAGCAGGCGCGGAAGATATGAAGGACGATGGTTCGGTGTGGTACATCGTAACGCCGCCGGAATCGCTGGAAGCGGTGAAAGAGGCACTGGTGAAGGCGGGGATTACGCCGGCTTCTGCGGAGATGGCGATGGTGCCGCAAAACTACATCAAGCTAACAGGACAGCAGGCCATACAGATGTTGCGGCTGGTGGAAGCGCTGGAAGATCACGATGATGTGCAGCACGTGTATGCGAACTTCGACATCGACGAATCGGAGATACAGGCTGCGGTCGGCGCAAACTAAATTATATTTTTCAGGAGCGGCCATCGAGCGAACCTCGGTGGCCGTTTTTCGTTTTACGGGTGATGTGGCGAGAATGTGGTGGAAGAGGTTTGAGGTTCGCCGTAGACTAGGCAAAGTGAGCGAGCAACCGATTGGCAGCGGGGAAACGATGATGTTTCGCGTGCTGGGAGTGGATCCCGCGGCGGCGGGACCTACGGGATACGGGGTCGTGGAGAGCGACGGCAGGAAGTGCCGGGCGCTGCACTATGGAGCGCTGCATGTGGCAGCGAAAAGGCAGAAATCGTCAACGGGAGCGGTGCTGCAGGACGTGCACGAACTGCTTTGTAAACTGATCGAGGAGTTTGCGCCCCAGGCGATGGCGGTGGAATCGGTATTCACCGCATTGAATATGAGAACGGCGTTGCGACTGGCGGAAGTACGCGGCGTGGTGCTGCTGGCAGCGGAACAACACGGGCTGGAAGTTTTCAGTTACGCGCCGCGGCAAGTGAAGGCTTGTGTTGCGGGGCACGGACAAGCTGATAAAAAACAGATGCAAGCGATGGTGCGAGCTTTGCTGGCAATGAACGAAACGCCGGAGCCTTCCGACGCGGCTGACGCATTGGCCATTGCGCTATGTCACATTCAGGCGGAAGAGTTGCACCGGCGGTTCGGATTGCCGCGGGCGGCTTCCACTGAAGCAAAAATCAAAGCGCCGGGTGCGATGGCGGGTCAAGCAACACGCCGCCGCGCGGCCGGCATACTTACAAACCCATGAGCTTTCACTTGCGCCTTTCAGTGATTTTTCTGCTGGTGTTGTGTTTATGGGCAACGGCGATGCCAGCGATGGCGGGGCCGACGGGCGGGGTGTTCACTTACCGGCGGGTATTTAAATCAAGCACGCCAGAATTCATCGAGATCAAGATTCCGGAGAATTCCGACAAGGCCAGTTATGAGATCCGGCAATTGGAAGAAGAAGCGGGCTCGAGTCCGTTCGAAGTGGGGGCGGGATTGCGCACCAAGATATTCGGGTTGGCCGGACAACTGAACCACTTCAGGGGGCTGGATCTGGATGTACACAGGAAAATTGCAAACCTGGGGGAAAAGACATTTCGTTGGGACGCGCCGGGCGAATCGTATGAAGTGAAATTCAATTACACGCTGAACGCACAGGCGACGCAGTTGCTGCAGATTTGCGAAGGTTTGGCTCGCCAGCAGGAATTGATCGATCTGCTGCAAAGGCGGATCAAGTATGACCGGCTGGGAGTGAATGATGCGCTGCTGCAATTCGAGGCGGACATGAGCAAGGGAGTGATGCCGGAGCCGCAGCGAGCCTTGCCATTGCTGGACCAGATCGCAGGGGATTCGCGGTTCCTGGAGATAGCGCGGCAGAGGGCACGAGCGCTGGCGGAACGGCTGAGGCACATGTCATAGAAGCGGAATGGAGTGGTGGAGAATAGTGGCCGAATCGGCGAGAGCATTCTCAGAATCCATAGTCGTATACTGAAAACGGTAGGCAAGTCTGGCGAAGAGCCTCACATTACACGCTAACAAACTGAATTCATTAGGTTTATCCAAGCACAAATTTGGAAACCAGCGTGCATACCTCTGGTACATCGGTTTGGTTGCAATGGTCGGTCTGGGATAGTGGTAATAGTACCAGTAAGCTCGCTCCGCCTTACGTACAAGTCATTTTTGCCGTTAACTTACCGAATCCAGAAGGATTCGGGTACATAGGGAGCGGAGACTTATCCCGCCGATGCTCGTGCAAGATTTGCACTGTTCGATTTTGTGGGCAGTGCGTTCGCGCAAGAAAGCCACGGGCCGTCTACAGGGATTCGTCGGGTTTCAACTCTCGAGATGGTGGTCGGCAGTAAATTCAGGAGGGTAATGTGAATAAGAGGATGATGCAGTTTTTGTTTGGCTTGGCGGTATTGGCGCTGGTTTTCTCCGGCACCGTTAACGCCCAGGTGAATACGGGGTCGATCTCCGGGACCGTGCATGACAGTTCGGGGGCAGCGATCGTTGGCGCGACCGTCACGGCTACGAATGTGGCGACGTCCGAGCAACATAGCGCCGTGAGCAGTAGCATCGGGCAATTTACTCTGCAAGGTCTCCCTCCTGGCAATTATAAGGTGAAGGTCACGAACGCGAGTTTTAAGACGCTCGAAGCGAGCTTGGAAGTTACGGTCGGTTCGCCCGTGACATTCAACCCGCAACTGGAAGTAGGGTCCTCGACGACGGTGGTTGAGGTGACGGCGGCGGGCGGGACAGAAGTAAACACGCAAACACAAGAGCTTTCGCAGTTGGTGGATACGCAGCAGTTGGCCTCATTGCCCAGCTTGAATCGAAATCCCTACGACTTCGTTGTCCTTTCCGGGAACGTGAGCAACGGGGACAATACGAACGCGAGTATGGATAGCTCGCAGAATTTGTCGTCCCGCGGCGTGGGCTACGCCATTAACGGACAGCGCGAGGCGAGCACGGAAATCCTGCTGGACGGCGTGGAGAACATTGGCGTGTTCACGGTTGTTGCCGGCCAGACGATCCCCGTGGATTCGATTCAGGAATTCAGCATCATCACGAACAACTTTGGACCGGAATTCGGGCGGGCGTCCGGAGGTGTCGTGAACGTGGATACCAAGTCCGGCACGAACGACTATCACGGCTCACTCTTTGAATACAATCGTGTTTCCGCGTTGACCGCGAACACGTTCGCGAATGACTCAGCAAACGCAGCAAGCGTCGCTGCGGGGGGGCCCTCCATAGTGGCTCCCAAGGGTACTTACACGCGCAATCAGTTTGGATTCAACGTCGGCGGACCGATCCTCAAGAACAAACTCTTCGGTTTTTTCTCGCAGGAATTTGTTCGCGTGCGCAGCGCCGCTTCTGTGACGGAAGATGTGTTTGATCCGGCTTTTATCGCGCTGCTGCCGGCCAACGACCAGGCCTATTTTTCGAAGTATGGTACGGGCGTGCTGCCCTCCACCGGCACGACCACTGTGGGGCAGTTTCAGACGAACTGCGGTTTTGGGGGCACCTATACGACTGCGACTCCCCCCGTGTGCATACCGAATCCGATCCCGCTGGTGAACGGCACCACGGTTGTCCCGGCTACAACAGCCATGTTCGATACCGTCCACTTCAATGCACCGTTCAACTCTGGAGGTGGCGTTCCGCAAAACGCAAATGACCTAGTGGGCCGCCTGGATTACAACATGAACGCGAAGACGCAAATGTTTTTCCGTTTTGCGCGCTACAATGAAAGCGATTTTCCGGGATCCGACGGCTACAGCCCGTACCCGCAATACGATGTTGGTGGTGCCAACGTGGACGATAGCGCCTTGCTTTCGGTCAACTACGCCATCCGGGAGAACTTGCTGAATAACCTCAAGTTGAGTTACACGCGCTTCAATACTTCAAGCGCATTTAATGCGGCACTGACCAACACTCCCAATTTGTTTTTGCAAAATGGTGAACAGCCACAATCGGCCAACCCTGCCTCGGGTAATATTATCCAGTTGCCCGGACTGCAGAACAGCACGGATGGCAATGGTGGTTTGCCCTTTGGCGGACCGCAGAACACGGTGCAGATCGAAGAAGACCTGGCTTGGACGAAGGGCCGGCACACAATGCGGTTCGGCGGCGAGTTTACATACATTCAGTTGGATTATGCCTACGGCGCGTATCAGCAGGCTGTGGAAGCGTACGGCGGAGACTTGGCAGATTCCATGAACAGCATGATGAACGCCGGTGGCGTTATCGATCCCAGTTCCGGCGCTTTTGCCAGCCCCATGGTGGAATTTGACGCTCGAGTCAATGGTGGCGTGCTGCCCTGTGTCGCGGATACCTACGGAAATCTGATTCAGACTCCGGCTTGCACGGTGACTCCGCCGCTTGGGCAGGCCAATCCCGCGCGCAGCTACCGTTACAAGGACTGGGCAGCTTATGCGCAAGACAGTTTCAAGATTACGCGCCGGCTGACAATCAATTACGGTCTGCGGTACGAGCACTACGGCGTCCAGCACAACAATAAGCAAAACTTGGATTCCAACTTCGTTTTTGCGAACTGCCCATTCCCATGCAACATTGAGACTGGACAGGTCGAGGTTTCACCTACGAGCTCTATTGGCCAGATGTGGGCTCCTCGGTGGGGCACTCCAGCGCCCCGTGTCGGTTTTGCTTACGATGTGTTTGGTAACGGGAAGACTGCCCTGCGCGGCGGTTTCGGCATCAGCTACGAGCGTAACTTCGGCAACGTGACCTACAATGCCAGTTTCAATCCCCCGGCCAGCGCCGTGGTAACCGCAAATTGCAGCGCGGTTAATGGAGTCATTCCCGGCGGAGCTCAGCAAACTTGCAATAGCTTCATAACCAACAACGACCTTGGACCTCTGGGCCTTTCGACTACTGGTCCGTCGCCGCTTCCTCCCACTGAGCTCCGCGACAATGCAACCAATATTAACGTTGCACAGACGCAATTCTGGAGTTTGGGTCTGGAGCATCAACTGACGGCAAACACCATGGTGGCGCTCTCTTATAGCGGTGCTCATAGCGTGCATCTCTATGATCTTGCCAACATGAACCTTCCTGGCAGCGCCCAGGCTTGGGCGGGCGCTCCCCAAGTAACGGGTTCAAGCCCTGACGGAACTGAAACGTGCCCCTATCAGAACCTGGTCACTGGCGTCCCGACCTGCTATACGCGGCTGAATCAACAGTATTCCAACATCAATGTCCGCGGCAGCAACGGTGTGGGCGCTTACGATGGCCTGAACGTGAAATTCCAGAGCTCGAACTTGCACCACACGGGCCTCACCCTGATCGTTAATTATACGTGGTCGCATTCGTTCGATGACTTGAGCGATACGTTCTCTGGAAGTCTAACGTCGGACTCGCTCGGTTACCTCGATCCGCTACATCCACAGTTGGACTATGGCAGCTCCGACTTTGATGAGCGGCACCGCGTGGTGATCTCTCCAGTATGGCAAACGCCATGGTTCAAGAGCGGGAAGGGATTCTTGACGCAAGCACTCGGCGGCTGGAATGTTTCAGGGATCTACACTGCGCACACTGGAATTCCTTTTTCCATTTACAACATTAGCCCCTACATCCTGAACTACTACTTGATTCCGCGCCTAATCCCAGCGACGCCCATTACGCAGTACAGCGTGTCGGGGTCGCCTGCCCAAGTCCCAGGTAAAGTAAATCAGTTTGTCGGGCTAAATGTTCCGGCCTCTGGGCAGACTGGTCCTCTGAATCCAACTTTGGGCATCGACGACTTTGGTCCGTTCCCGTCGAACATGACCTCGCGCAACGCATTCCGCGGGCCTGGCGCGTGGAACCTCGACGCGGCCGTGCAGAAGGACTTCAAACTCACGGAGCGTTTTGGCTTGCAATTCCGTATGGAGGGCTTCGACATCCTCAACCATCACAACTACTACCTTGCTCCATTCAGCGTAACCAACAGCTCTCAGATCATATTGGAAAAGGGCGGAATCGGGAGCGAGGCGACGGGCGGCGATAACGACGAACGCAGGTTCATGCAGTTCTCCCTGCGCTTGATCTTCTAACCTAAACAATAGAGGTAAGTTCCGAGGGAGCCAGTTTATTGGCTCCCTCTTTTTTTTGCCGGACAGGCTGCGGAAAAAGCGACTTGCCACGTCATACCGAACGAAGCGAGGAATCTCCCTTTGGCGTGAACCGACGAAAAGAGGGATTCATCGCACAAACGACGTGCGATGCAAAACCGTCCCTCACTCCGCAGACTTCGTTCGGAATGACGGATTGCTCTCAATTCCGCAAATTGTTGGAAGTCCCGAAAAGTGCTTAACGAGCGGGGGCAATGGCCGGGGCGGAGGCCAGGTTCTTAAGAGACTCTGTGTAAGGGGCTTGGGCGACGCCGCGTTCCGTGAAGATGGCGCGAATGTAACGGTTGGGCGTGACGTCGAATGCGGGATGGGCTGCGGGAACATCGGGCGCGATCCGTATCCCCTGAATGTGGGTGACTTCGGCGGCGGAGCGCTCTTCGATGGGGATGTGGTCGCCATCGGGAATTGAAAGATCGAACGTGGAAACCGGGGCGGCTATGTAGAAGGGGACGTTGTTTTCCTTTGCCAGCACGGCAATCTGATAGGTGCCGATTTTATTGGCGGTGTCGCCATTGGCGGCGATGCGGTCCGCGCCGGTGACGATGGCGCCGACTTTACCGGTCTTTAGGAAGTGGCCGACCATGTTGTCTGTGATCAAGGTGAGGGGAATGCCGCCGCGGTGGAGCTCCCAGGCGGTTAGGCGCGCGCCTTGTAGGTAGGGGCGGGTCTCCGGAACCAGAACATGGAGCTTGTGGCCCTGCTGAAACGCGACGCGAATCACGCCAAGGGCAGTGCCGATTCCGCCGGTGGCCAGAGCGCCGGCGTTGCATTGCGTCATGACTTGGCCGTCCTGGGGCATGAATTCGGCGCCGAAGCGGCCTATGGCTTCGTCGGTGGCCTTTTTTTCAAGGTGGACGGCCTGAGCTTCGGCGACGAGGGCTTTGCGGATTTCAGGGAGGCTGGCGGAGGAAGCGAGCAATTCGTTGAAACGCGTTTTCATGCGATGCAGGGCCCAGAAGAGATCCACGGCCGTGGGGCGCGTCTCTGCCAAAGTGCGAGAGATCTCCGCGAATTCCATTTTCAACTGATCAACCGAAGTGGCGTGGGAGTGGAGCACGCCGAGGGCAATGCCCATTGCGGCGGCCACGCCGATAGCTGGTGCGCCGCGAATCACCATTTCGCGAATGGCTTTGGCCACTTCGCGGTAGTCGGTATAGGTGTAATGGATTTCTTCGGCGGGGAGGCGGCGCTGGTCCAGCATGATTACGCCGCGTTCTGTCCACTCAATCGGCTGCGCTACGTACATTCGTAGGTGCGTCCTCTCTAAAGAAGTGTGAATGAAGGGCGGCTGCGAACGAATTGTTCACTGGCCCGTGGGAATTTTGGTGAAACCATGCGTACTCAAGACCGCTACGACTGCAATCAAGGAATTGTAGCCGAGATGCATCAGGAAGCTGGCAAACACACTGCCGGTGCGAGCGCGTACGAGGGTGAAGATAATGCCAACGAGGATGAGCAGGGAGACGAGGCTCCAAGTCCATCCCAACTGCGCGCCGTGCATCAGGCCGAACAGGATGCCGGTCAAGAGAATGCCGGGTGCAATTCCAAAGGAGCGCGCGAAAAGGGGATAGAGGTAGCCACGGAAGAGAGTTTCTTCGACAAGCGGAGCAACGAGCACGGCCATGGCGACGAAAAGCAGGGCGGTCTGGCGATGCTTGAAGAGTTCCTCCATAGGAATGTCTTCGGGTTGTTTCATGCTAGCCGTGAGAAGCGCGACGAAAAGAGAGAGTCCACAGCCGGTAAAGAAATAGACGAGTGGATTCCTGGGCTGCTCCCGATTGCGCGAATTGATTTTGCGCCAACCGAGGCACTTCCAGAAAGCGTGGCCGCGCAGAACCGACAGCGTAATGTAGAGGAAGAAGAAGATGGCCGCATACCAGATGAGCATGCTGCCAATGGCAAATTGCGGTTTGGAGAGCAAGTACTGCTCCATCTGCTTTGTGGTGAGCCGGTGGCCGTGGGGCAAATAGTAAACGCCCAGAATGCCCTGCACCAAAATGAGGCTTACGAGTCCAAAAATGACAAAGATGATGAAATGAGGCCAAGACCAGGTGATTTGCAGATCTTCGGGCACTTGCGGGGAAGAAGGCAGGAACGTGGTTGAGGGAGATGCCACGGAAAGCATGGGATCGCCGCCCAGAGGTGCAGGCGCGGGAGCGACAGGATCGGGGGCAGGCGAAGGAGAGTCGCTGCCTGAAGGCGGTTGTGGTGGCGAGGAAGGGGAATCGTCAAAAAGGTTCATGATTTGGAGTGTTTCTCCGAAGTGGGCCAACCGGAAGCCAAGGCAGCTGCCACCAGCGGCAAGAGAAGTTCGTGGTGACCTGTAATGGCGAATCCCCGGGAACTGCTGCCTTTCTTATTGCCGATCGGGGCGGTGGGACGCCGGACTACATTCTGGACCGGGCGGTAATGCTGAATGAAATCAAAATTAGCCGTGGTGATGGGTTGGAGAGGAACTCCCAGATTGCGCACGACGGAAACCGCTTTCAGGAAAATTTCGGGGAGAACTACGGCTGAGCCCCAATTGAGAAACACGCCGCCGGAATCCATTTGTTGCACCATGGAGCAGAAGAGGCGGAAGTCGGAGAAAGTGGCGGAGCCGAGAGCGACACCGTCGGCTGAGGGGTGCATGTGGGAGATGTCCGTGCCAATGGCGAGATGAACGGTGACGGGGATTCTGCACTTGTAAGCTTCGATCAAGACGCTGGATTCCGGATGTTTGGGTGAAAGGATGCCGCCGGTCAAGTACTGCCCGGCAGCCTCGCCGTAGCCGATGCGGATGCGGTAGGCCAGCTTGGCGATTTCGTTTATGTAGGTGCCGGTTTCTTCGGCCATGCCGAACTGACCTTCGCCGAGGGCGGCCTCGACATCTTCGGAGGTATTTCCCGCCATGGCGATTTCGAAATCGTGGATCATGGCGGCGCCGTTCATAGCGATGCCGGAAATAAATCCACGCCGCATGAGGTCAATGAGGACAGGGCCGAGGCCCACCTTGATTACATGGCCGCCGAGGCCCCAAAGAATGGCTTTCTTCTGCTTACGCGCGCGATGAATGGAGGAAAGCAGTTCGCGCAAATCCTGGGCCGCGAGGATCTTTGGCAGGGAGTCGAGGAATTTTGCGAGCGAAACCTTGCGGTCCACGGCACGCGCAAAATTGCCAAGATTGACTTTGCTTTTGCGGGAGGCCAACGGGTAGGTGTGTACGCCGCCAAACGTCAGAGGCTGGATAGAGTAGACACTCATTGGGTTCTCCTCACTGTACGAGGAAGCCCAAAGAGGCGCAAGTGGCAGATGGAGGAAGGTGGCAAGGTCACCCGGAAGCCTCTTTGCCCCCAGTGACGGCATTGCCGTTCGAGGAGGCTGTGAAGCCTAAGGTGCGCGCGAGGACCTGACCGGTGTAGGACTTTTTGACGCGGGCGACCTGCTCAGGAGTTCCCTGCGCCACGATGCGACCACCGCCTTGGCCGCCTTCCGGGCCGAGGTCAATGACCCAATCGGCTTGTTTGATGACGTCGAGGTTGTGCTCGATGATGAGAACAGTGTTGCCGAGGTCGACGAGGCGCTGGAGAACGTCAAGCAATTTGCGGACATCATCGAAGTGGAGGCCGGTGGTGGGTTCATCAAGGATGTAGACGGTTCGGCCGGTCTGGCGCTTGGAGAGTTCGCGAGCGAGCTTGATGCGCTGGGCTTCGCCACCAGAAAGCGTGGTGGCGGATTGGCCGAGTTGCACGTAGCCGAGACCGACCTCGACCATGGTGGAAAGCTTTTGCTGAATTTGGGGAATGTTTTCGAGAAGCTTCAAAGCGTCGCTGGAAGGAAGATTCAGGATGTCGTTGACGCTGTGTCCCTTGTAGCGGACGGCAAGCGTTTCCGAATTGTAGCGGCGGCCGCGGCAGACTTCGCAGGTGACATACACGTCCGGGAGAAAATTCATTTCGATGCGGCGGAGACCTTCACCCTGGCAGGTTTCGCAACGCCCACCTTTGACGTTGAAGCTAAAGCGCCCGGGGCGGTAACCGCGCTGGCGGGATTCCGGGAGCATGGAGAAAAGTTCGCGAATGGGAGTGAAGACGCCGGTGTAGGTGGCAGGATTCGAGCGCGGCGTGCGGCCAATGGGCGCCTGATCGATCTCGATGACTTTGTCGATGTGCTCGATACCGAGAAGCATGCGATGGGCGCCAGGCGGCTCCGAGGAGCGGTAGAGTTTCTGAGCGAGGACGCGATAGAGGATGTCGTTGACGAGCGTGGATTTTCCGGAGCCGGAAACGCCAGTGACGACGGTGAACAAACCGAGCGGGAAGGAGACGTCGAAGTCCTTCAAGTTGTTGGCGTGAGCGCCAAGCACCTGAATCATCTTCCCGTTGGGACTGCGGCGCTTGGTGGGAACGGGAATTTTTGCGGCGCCGGTAAGATAGCGTCCCGTAAGCGAATCGGGAGAGGCGCAAATTTCTTCCGGCTTTCCTTTGGCGACGAGATAGCCACCGGCATTACCCGCGCCGGGACCAAGATCAACGACGAAATCGGCGCGGCGGATGGTGTCTTCGTCATGTTCGACGACGAGAACAGTGTTGCCGAGATTGCGGAGTTGCTCGAGCGAATGCAGGAGACGATTGTTATCGCGCGCGTGGAGGCCGATCGAAGGCTCATCCAGGACGTAGAGGACGCCGCGAAGGCGCGAACCGATTTGAGTTGCCAGGCGGATGCGCTGAGCTTCGCCGCCGGAAAGAGTTGCGGCGGAACGCTCGAGGCTGAGATAGCCGAGTCCGACGGCGAGGAGGAAATCAATGCGCTCGGCAATTTCCTCGAGCGGCCTTCCTGCAACTTCCTTCTGGCGAGGTGTCAGTTGGGAGAGGATCTTGTCAACGGCGGGCCGTGCGTCGCTGAGGGCCAGGGCGGTGAAATCCGAGATAGAGCAACCGGCCAGCTTTACGGCCAAGGATTCCGGGCGCAAACGCTTGCCGTGGCAGGCGGTGCATTGCGTTGCGGACATGTACTGAGTCATCCACTCGCGGTAGGAATCGGAGTTGGACTCCTGGAAATTGCGTTCGAGGAATCGCAGGATGCCCTGGAAACGGTAGCCTTTTTCATGGCTTTCCGAACGCGCGGCTTTAGATGCTCCGGTGCGCTTGGCCTCTGACAGCGGATAACCATAGAGGAGGAGATTTTGCACGCGGGGCGGTTGCTTATCGAAAGGAGTGTCCAGATGAAAACCGTGCGCGTAAGCAGCTAGTTCGAGCATGCGTTTCAGGATGGCGGAGCCGGACCCGGTGCCCAGGCCGCCATCAAACAGGGGCCGCGTCCAATCCACGATTACTTTGGAAGGGTCGAAATCATATTTGGAACCGAGGCCGTTGCACGCGGGGCAGGCACCATAGGGTGAATTAAAGCTGAAGGAGCGGGGTTCGAGTTGCGGCACGGATAAGCCGCAATCCGGGCAAGCCAGTTTTTCGGAGAAGACGTGTTCTTTTCCACCGACGATCGCGACGGTGACCAACCCTTGGGCCAACTTGAGGGCGGTGGCGATGGACTGTTCGAGTCGCGAGGCGATGCCTTGTTTGACGAGGAGGCGGTCAATCACGACTTCGATGGTGTGATTCTTGCGCTTGTCGAGGACGGGCGTTTCGTCCAGCGGGAGCAGTTCGCCGTTGATGCGCACGCGAACGAAGCCGTCCTGGGACAGTTTCTCGAGTTCCTTGCGGTAGGCGCCTTTCCTGCCACGCACGATTGGAGCGAGGATCATGATGCGATCGTCGGGCTTGCAGAGTTCTCCCTGGAGGATGGCCTGAACAATCTGCTCGCTGGATTGCCGAGTGATGGGCTTGCCACAATTGGGGCAATGGGGGACGCCGACGGAACTGTAAACAACGCGGAGGTAGTCGTAAATTTCCGTGATGGTGCCGACGGTGGAACGCGGCGAACGAGTAGTGGTTTTCTGTTCGATGGCGATGGAGGGAGATAGGCCTTCAATGACATCCACATCGGGACGTTCCATCTGATCGAGAAATTGGCGGGCGTAGGCGGAAAGAGATTCGACATAGCGGCGCTGGCCTTCCGCATAGATTGTGTCAAAGGCGAGGGAAGATTTGCCGGAGCCGGAAAGACCGGTGATCACGGTGAGGGTGTTGCGCGGGATTTCGATGTTGATGTTCTTCAAGTTGTGCTGGCGAGCGCCACGCACAACCAGCTTCGTAAGTCCCATAATCCGAGAGTGCTCCCCCCACAGGAGATGCCAGCGCCTAGTGGGTAGACTGGGCCCAGCATAATCATTCACCATAGCAATTCGCGCACGTAGCGGTCAAGGCAGGGCAGTTGGAATGGGCGAAGAGGGGGAGAAAATCCAGCGGAAAGGAATTTCCGTTGGAGTGGCAGCGTAAATTTTTCCCCGGGGGTAGTGCGTTTTTACCCGGGGCTCGACTTTAATGCGTTGAAAATAAGATGGTTATATTGGCGAGAAGCGTGCACCCCCAAAAGTCGTGGGGGAGGCGAGCCGAGGATCCCTTTAGGGGATTGAGGGCTGGGCCGGTTCGTTCTTCCCCTCACTTCTGTCGTGCTGCGATTTTTGTACTCCTAGAATCACACCTCCGCTACAAACTATCGTTTAGCACCTCACCAGGTGGTAGAAGCGCGTCGGCCACCCGGCAGAGATACCGAGCGAATCACATTTTCGTGTTTGGCAAGGGCCTTCGTTTGTTCACGGCCCGATCGTCCAGAGGATATCCAGCTTTTTCCCGAGGCCAGCAAAGTCTTTGTCGCTGGTGGCGAGAGAGGCTTTGCGACTGGCGGCGAGGGCGGCGGCAAAACAATCGGCATAAGGCACTTTGTGTTCGGCGCGGAGTTCGGCTGCGGCGCGTGTTAATTCGAGGTCGGCGTCCACGATTTCCAGCGGGAGTTGTGCAATGTCCTCCAGGAATTTTCGCGCAACGCCGGGCCCCTTGGCACGCCACGTGGAGTAGTAGACTTCGCCCCAATTCACCACGGACATCAGCAACTGGCGTTTCCCTTCGAGGCCCAAGCGAATCAACTCCTCGACCTTGGCAGCCCCGGGCCGATCTTCAAAAAAAGTCATGAGCGCGCTGGCGTCGAGCACGACACGCTTCATAGTTCGCGATCCCGTTTGCGGTCTTCCAGTAGAGCTTTCAGAGCGGACGGCTCGCCCTTGAGGGAGCCGCGAAGGCTGCGGATGAACTCCGGCGTGAGGGGCTGGAGCACCAGGCGGTTCTTTTGCTCCAGAAAGGCCACTTGCGTTCCCTCTTTGATCGCATACTTGCGGCGAAGCTTGGAAGGAATGACCAGTTGGCCTTTGGTGGTGACGGTGGAGATTTCTGTCTTCATGCGAACTCCAGGGCGTGGGATTCGAGAATAGTATACCAGTTGGCTGAACGTAAGTCGATATCCAGTGTGGCCTACATTGTGGATCATGTAGTACATCACGCTGAAGGCGGGTCAGCGGGCTGCATTTGAAGAATTGTGGGGGAGGCGAGGCGAGGATTCCTACATTGCTCCAGCGGAGAAATGCAACCCCAAGACCCAGGTTCCAAGGCGAACCTGGGGCACCCTCCGTCTCTCTATACTTCTACGCGGATTCTCGGAGTGATGTCTTCTCATCGTGCGCCTGTCAACCAATTCCAAATCGTCAACTCCGGGCCATCCGTCCTGCTCCCCGCTAACCGCCAGCCCTACCAACCAAGAGTGAGAGATACGTGGACAGAAGGAAATATTCTAGCGGTGTGATTACCACAAAAAGAAAAAGGGACACCAGAGGTGTCCGCAGGAGCAGGCTCACCCCCAAGACAGCGTGTATAACTGCGAAAACAGCGAGAAGTCTCCAAAATCTGGTGTTCGTCCAGAAGGGTCGGTACGCGCGAATCGCCCACCAAAAAACGAGCAAGGTCATGACTCCAAAGCCGATCCACTTGAGCAGAGCTTCAGGCTTCTGCCCCGTCTTGGCTTGATGCACTCCAAGTGTAATGGCCAAAACGGCGAGCAACATACCAATCGCGATATAGAGCAAGAAATCCCTGACGCGGTGAGAGCGCACTTGGTGTTGCGCCATGGTAGTTGGTTTGCGCCTTTCGGATTTAGTGGCAATCGCCATTATGAGCTGGCGGGTGGGTCAGAGAATCTGAACAATTCTTGGATCATGGCACACAGGGCGAGTATATCACTCATGTACGGTTCTTCAATGGCACCGACTGTAGAGCTGGATGCCGTACTCTTGTCATTTTCAATGGTACGGGTTTTGACTTTTGTGATTGAGAGCGGCGTGAAGATCAGGCGCGCTGCGCGGGGAGTTGGTGCGTGACTTGCGTCATGGGGAAGCGGACGCCGCGATAGTCTACGCGAGAGATGTAATCGCTTAGGGTCATGAAGAGCAGGAGGGCTAGCCAGAAGATGCCGGCGAGGATGATGAGCTTGGTGCGCTTGGGGCTGTACTTGGCGTGCATGAAGAAGAGGACGACGAGAGAGGCCTTCATGGTGGCGATGACGAGGGCGACGACGATGTTGAAGCGGCCGAGATTCACGAAGGCGGCCCAGACCGTGGTGGCGGTCAGGAAGAGCAACGTCAGAATGATCGCCAGGTAAGTTGTTGGCGGTACGATGTGCTCGGAATGTTCTTGATGTTCTTGTTCAGACACGCTTCGCTCCCTACTTATGGCGGTCGATCAGATATAACAACGGGAACAGATAGATCCACACGATATCGACGAAGTGCCAGTACAAACCCACAATATCCACGGGCGTATTCCACTGCGGCGTGAATTTACCAGCCAGGGAGTTCTTGAGCAGCCAGAAGAGCAAGCCAGCGCCGATGATCATGTGGAGCGCGTGCAGACCGGTCATGCCGAAATAGGCGGAATAGTACAACTGGGCGTGAGATTGGAGGTCCGGGTCGGCGGCTTTGGCTTCGTCGAGAAGCTTGCTCTCTTCCATGAGTTCGTCGGGAGCCACATCGGGGCAACTGGAGGGATTGTTGACACAGAAGAAGATGTCGAACTTCTTGCCAGGGACAAGATGATGCTCGAATTTCTGGCTGTACTCGACGTATTTAATGCCTAGAAAGACGAAGCCAAGGCCGATGGTCAACAACAAGAAAACGGTGATGAGGGTTTTTCTGCCAACTTGAGCGGCCCACACGGCCATCACCATTGTGAAGCTGCTGGCAAGGAGAACGCCGGTGTTGATGGTGCCGAGTTTCAAGCTGAGAGTGTTGCTGCCAGCGGCAAAGGCCGGGAAGTAGACGTGGCGATTGAGAGTGTAGGCGAGCATGATGCCGCCGAAGAACATGACTTCGGTGATGAGGAAGATCCACATCCCGAGCGAAGCAGATTCCTTCTGCTGCTCGAGAGTCTTAAATTGTCCGTACAGTTCTCCGGTGCGATGCACTCCGCACTCCTCTATCTGTAAGTTTCAGGCGCCAAGAGCGCGCCTGGCGCAGGGTTGAAACCCCGCGGCCGTTCTGTCAGTCATCTCCATGAGCCGGCAAAATATCGTGAGTAGAAACAGGGTCAAGCCCCAAATCCGGGCGATTATGAAAGTCGTAAGCCTCCCAGGTGACCACGGGAGTGACGGGGAAATTCTCCGTGGGAGGCGGAGATGGAGTTTTCCATTCCAGACCGGTGGCGGGCCAGGGATTGTCACCCGCAACCTCGCCATAAAAGGCGGCCCAGGTGAGATAGATCATGGGCATCAGATAACCGATGGCGAGAATGGAGGCGCCGGCAGTGGACATCACGTTGTAAACCTGAAATTCCGGGGGATAGACGTGATAGCGGCGCGGCATGCCAAGATAGCCGAGCAGGAATTGCGGGAAGAAGGTCAGGTTAAAGCCGACAAAGAGAATCAGCGCGGCAATGCGCGCCAGCCATTCCGGATACATGCGGCCGGTCATTTTCGGCCACCAGAAGTGCAAACCACCCAGATAACCCATGATGGCTCCGCCGACCATGATGTAGTGGAAATGAGCGACGACGAAGTAGGTATCGTGGATATGAATGTCTGTGCCCAGGCAGCCGAGGAAGAGTCCAGTGAGGCCGCCGATGAGGAAGAGTCCGAGAAAACCGAAGGCGTAAAGCATCGGCGTGTCGAAGGAAATCGAGCCGCCGTAGAGAGTAGCCGCCCAGTTAAAGACCTTTACTGCAGAAGGTATGGCAACGAGAAAGGTCAGGAAAGAAAACGCCAGCGCAGCATAAGTGGACTGGCCGGTGACGAACATGTGGTGAGCCCAGACCAGGAAGCCGATGATGGCGATCGCCAGGCTGGCGGCAGCGACGAAGTGATACCCGAAAAGTTTCTTGCGTGCGAAAGTAGGGATGAGTTCGCTAATCACACCCATCGCGGGAAGAATCATGATGTAAACGGCAGGATGCGAATAAAACCAGAAGAGGTGCTGGAAAAGTATGGGGTCGCCACCCATCGCGGGATTGAAGAATCCCAGGCCGAAGATGCGCTCCATGCCGGCGAGAGCGAGGGTGATGGCGATAACCGGAGTGCCGAGGATCATTACGATGGAAGTGGCGTAATGAGCCCAGACGAAAAGCGGGAGGCGGAACCAGGTCATGCCCGGGGCGCGCATGGTGTGAATGGTGACGAGGAAGTTCAAGCCGGTGAGGATCGACGAGAAACCAGTGATGAAGACGCCGATGACCGCGGGCGCGACCGCCGAGTTTGAATAGACCGTGCTTAGGGGAGTGTAGAAGGTCCAGCCGGTGTCCAAGCCGCCCGAGATCATGGAATAGAGAGTAAAGCAGGCGCCGACAACGTAGATGTACCAGCTCAAGAGATTGATTTTCGGGAAGGCAAGATCTTTCGCGCCGATCATCAAAGGGATAAAGAAATTGCCCAAGACGGCGGGGATGGAGGGAATGAGGAAGAAGAAGATCATGGCCACGCCATGCATCGTGAACATGCGGTTGTAGGTGTCCGCGCTGAGGAGGTAGCCGCTGGGAGTCAAGAGGTGCAGGCGAATCATCATGGCGAAGAAGCCGCCGATGAAGAAGAAAAATGTGACGGAGACGAGATAGAGCAAGGCAATGCGCTTGTGGTCAACGGTGAGCAGCCACGAGCGGATGCCGTAGGTGGCGTTCAGATAGTGATGTTCCGGCAGAGTCTTGGCCGGTACTGCCGCAGAGGTACTCATAACTATTTCTTCCCCATTGATGCTGGCGCAACGCCGGCGCCCTTGGCAGGCACGGGCTGCGACTGCAGGGACTTGATGTAGGCCGTGAGGTTGAGAATCTGCTCTTCGGTAACCAAGCCCTGGAAGGTGGGCATGACGGGCTGATACCCGGCCACAATTTTAGCTTTCGGCTCGAGAATGGATTCACGGATGTATGCTTCGTCGGCAGTGACGGTGGAACCATCAGCGAGGAGCACCTTGTTGCCAAAAACGCCATTGAGGGAGGGGCCGCGGCCGGTGCCGTTGGCCACGTGACAGGTGGTGCAGGCGAGTTGAATAAAGAGTTTCTCGCCGGCGGAAACCGGATTGACGTCGCCGCCTTCGTCCGCGAGCCAGGCAGCGTATTCAGCAGGATCCATCACGGTAACCCAGCCACCCATCACGGCGTGATTTGTGCCGCAATACTGCGAGCAGAAGAAATGGTACTTGCCGACTTTGGTGGGGCGAAACCACATGGTGTTATAGCGTCCCGGAACGACGTCCATCTTGACGCGGAAGGCGGGGACGTAGAAATTGTGAATCACATCTTCGCTGCCGAGGATGAGCTTGATATCGCGATTGACGGGGATGTGCAACTCGTTGATTTCCTTGCGGCCGTTAGGCTGCTGCAGCTTCCACATCCACTGCTTGCCGACAACGTAAATGTCCAAAGTATCTTTCGGAGCGGTGCGGTAATGGACGTAAATGACGGCGCCCCAGGCGAACATACCGAGAGCCAGAATAAGAGGGATGAGGGTCCAGCCGATTTCCAGAGCGGTATTGCCTTCGATTTCAGCGCCAATCTCGCTGTCGCGTTTGCGGCGGAAGCGGAACGCCATGAAAATGATAACCAAGGTCACCAGCACCGTGAAGAAGATCGAAGTGACGAGGATATAGGAGAAGAGGGCATCCACATGTCCGGCGAAATTGGACGCCTGCTCTGGGAAAAATGGTAACGGTGACTGCACGGCTCTAATGTGCTCCTTGCTTCGGCAAATTCTGGGCTGAGTTGGCAACCGCGCCGGCGTGAAGATCTCGCCGGCGGAAAATCACGAAACCGATGGCGATGCAAAGCAGCGTCGCGACCGCGCCCATGCGAATGACGGTGAGAACAGTGGCGCTGTAGCGGGCTTTCGTGGGGTCATACTGGTAACAGAACAGCAGGAAATGATCGACGGGCGAGCCGATTTTGCCCGCGGAGGCATCCACGAGTCCCAAACGGACGTTGCTGGGCGGATATTCGACGCCAAAGAAGTAGCGGGAGATGCGGCCATCGGGAGTCAACAAGAGGATGCCGCTGGCGTGAGCGAAGACTTTGGTCTTCTCGTCGTAGCTGAAGCGGAAGTTAGCCGCCTTCGTTACCGCATCGATTGATTCTTTGCTGCCAGTGAGGAAATGCCAGCCCGCCTGAGTGGCTGGACGCGCAAACCGCGACATCGCTTCATGCTTTTTCACGAGAGCGGCATCGGGAGTGTCTGATGGATCGAAACTGAGGAACACCACCTGGTAGTCCGTGCCGGGACTGAAGGAAATCATTTTCAAGGTACCGACAACGGCCTGTTCCACCTGGCTGCAGAGCATGGGGCAGTTGAAATAGACAAAGACGAGGACGATGGGCTTCTTGCCGGAATAATCGCGGAGCCTGACAGGAGTGCCCATCTCGTCGGTAAACGCGGCGTCGAGAGGAATCTGCGCGTTGAGTTGGGGATCAAAACCTACGTTCACAAGGGCAGGAGGGAGGCCATTGGAGGACTGGCCAACGTTGTCTGGAATCATCTGGGGGCGGCAAGCCGAGACGCTCAAGAGCAGCGCCAGTGTAGCCAAAAAATAACGAAGTGCTTTCATTTTTCTACTTCTTCTTTTCTGCCGGAGCCACGGGCACTGCCGGCAATCCCTTAACTGCAATGATCTTCATGGCCTCGCTGACCGGAATCTGGGCGATGCCGCTATTCTTATCGATCCAGAGGAGTTGATTGTTGGCGTCGGTATCGGCTTTGACTTTATCGCGCATATCAGTCTGCGGATCGGTCAAGTGGCCGGGCATACCCTGCATGCGCGGCTCTGGCGGCATGGTGGCGGCAGCGTTTCCGCGAGAAGGTGGAGGAGGAGTGTAAGTGCTTCGCCAGTAGTGCGTAAGGCCGCGATAAATCACCAAGGTCAAGCCGTAGGATAGGATGATGGTTATGCCGAGATAGACCAGGAATTTGAGGATGACGCTGGTTTGGACGTCGCGCGGTTCAAAGGAAACGTCATCGTGCCGCGGCCTGCCTGCCTGGCCGTGGATGTTTTTCTGGGGCTCAGTGCTCATGATGTGCAATGGCCTCCGCAAGTTTAGGATCGCCCAACGGTAGGAGTGGCTGCTGCTTCAGATTGAAAGCGAAGAAGCCCACCCACAAGCCAATCAGGGCGATGGGAACAACAAAGTCTCGCCAATTAGGAAGGGCGCTGGAAGTAAATTCCGGCCGCGTCATCCAGAAGAGATCGACGAGGCGGAATACGATCATCCAGATAGCGACCTTGGTGATCAAGCCAGCGCTGCGCTTGACGTCGCGCGACAGCAAAACCAGAAAAGGCAGCGCGAAGCTGAAGAGCAAAACGATCACTGCGACGACGCCCCAGCCGCCATACAAGCGCGTGCGGTAGAAGGAAATCTCTTCGGGCTGATTGCCGGACCAGATGATCAGCAGTTGAGAGAAATCGAAATAAGCCCAGAGCATGTTGAAAGCGAAGAGCAGTTTGCCCAGATCGTGGAGATGACGCTTCTGAATGATTTCGGAGTAGGCGTCCGTTCCCGCGAGAGCTGCGACGACGATAATCATAAACGACATCGCGGTGATGGCTTGCGCGCCGACAAAGATGAAACCATAGATTGTGGAGGCCCAGTGGGGCGAGAGAGACATCACCCAATCGATTGCGGCGAATGTCATGGCCAGGATATAGAGGATGATTCCTGGGCCCGCCAGAAGTTTGAAACGGCGCCGGAGGGCGCGATCTTCGCGGTTTTGATCTTGCTCGCGCGACCAGCTATTAAAGACCCAAACCAGTGCGCCCCAGATAGCGAAATAGAGGACGGCGCGGCCCAGGAAGCCGCCGGTCGTCAAGTAAGTTTGCTGATAGGCGGAAAGTGGCTCGGCCTTAAGCTTTTCTGGATCGAGCCATGCGCGATAGAGCGACTTCATGCCGAATACGATGGGCACAAACATCAACAGGATGAGCCAGAAATTCCGGGAAGCGGCCTCGAGCGGACGGCGAATGATGATGCCCCAATGTCCGCCCGTCAAATGCTGCAGCATGAGCAGACCAAGTGAGCCCAAAGTGAGTCCGAGGACGAGGAGGTAGCTGAAAAGGTAGGACTGATAAAATTTTTCTGGTGAGGAGATTGCGGCAAAAATAGTTGCGACTAAAGCGGCGCCACCAATGGCCAGCCCAGCAATCTGCACGCGACCAACGCTATCGGGCGCCTTGTATTCTTGCACGTTCACTTCGCGGCTCCTTGAGCCATGAGTTTCTCCCGAACATCGGCGGGCAAATCCGCTACATGAGCGTTTCTGCTCAACTGCAACGCGCGCACGTAGGCAACGATGGCCCAGCGATCGCGCGGTGGAATCTGCGCGGAATAGCCGTACATGGCGCCAAAACCGTTGGTAATCACGTCGTAGAGGTAGCCGTTAGGAACCTGGCGAAGGCGATCCTGGTGATAACTAGGAGGATGCTTCATTCCGCGCATGGCCACCATGCCCAAACCGTCGCCTTGGATACCGTGGCAGGGAGTGCAGAAAATATTGTAGCGCTCCTGGCCGCGCTCGAGCAGTTGCTGTGTGATGGGGAGAGGAAACGCGTTGGAATCCTTGGGCACGAAGAGCGAATCGTCTTCCACGGAACCGCGCGGAACAGTGTTATCGAGCAACTGGCGCTCTGAACGGCCATCGGCGAAAACACTGGAGGGCGATAGCGTATTCTGACGCGGTTGGTTGGCCATATCCTGGCGCAGGGTGTTATCGCAGCCAGCCAAGGCAATCGCCAATGAAAAAACGAGCAGCGCCGGGCGAAGCGAGGAGTTAGTCATCATCCTTCACCTCGCTGACATGTTCCGCGGCCACACTTTGCAAAAACCGCGCGGTTTCCGCCAGATTGAATTTCGGATCGCGGGCTTCGATGCAAAGGAAGAAGCGATCCGTGGACGCCCGTGAAAAGCGTTCAACGTTGAAGACCGGGTGATACGGCTGCGGCAGTTTGTTCAAGGCCAGCATGCCGACGGCGGCGAAGATGGATGCGCCGAGCACGGTAAGTTCAAAAGTGACGGGAATGAAGGCGGGCCAACTATTCAACGGCCGTCCACCAATATTCATCGGATAAGTGATTGCGGCTACCCAATACTGGAGGCCGAAACCGGTCAATCCACCGCCGATGCCGCCGATCAGGGTGAGCAAGGGCACCGCAGTCCAGCGAAAGCCGATGGCTTCGGCGAGGCCTTCCACGGGGAAAGGTGTGTAGGCGGTAATGTGCTTGTAGCCGGCCTCGCGCGCCTGATTCGCGGCAGTCAGAATCTGTTCGGGCGACGAGAATTCGCCCATCACGCCAAAAAGTTGTGAGCGGTGTTCCTTCATTTGTGATCCCGCCCGGGATGCGATTCGTGAACAAGCTCTCGCATTTCCGCAATGGCGATGGCCGGTAACCCGCGAACAAACAGGAACAAGAGCATGGCGAAAAGGCCGAGGGTGCCGAGTAACGTGCTGAAATCCCAGAAAGTGGGCTGATAGCGGCCCCAAGCAGAGGGCACGAAGTCGCGGGTCAGCGAAATAACGATGATGACGAAACGCTCGAGCCACATGCCAGTATTGATGACAAGGGACATAACAAAGAGCGCGGCAACATTGCGGCGCACCTTTTCAAACCAGAGCAATTGAGGAGTGAGGATGTTGCAGAGGATGAGCGCGTAGTAATAGTGGGAGTAGGGCCCATGGAGGCGCTGTTGCGCGAGGAACACGTCGAATTTGTTGCCGCTGTAGAAAGCCATGAAAAATTCAGTGAAATAGCCGTAAGCGACGATCAAGCCGGTGGCGAGCATCACCTTGGCCATATTGTCCAGATGGCGCATGGTGATGAAATCTTCCAAGCCATAGGCTTTGCGCAAGGGAATCGCAATGGTGAGAACCATGGCGAAGCCGGAATAGATGGCGCCCGCAACGAAATAGGGAGGGAAAATCGTAGTGTGCCAGCCGGGCACGATGGCGACAGCGAAATCAAAGCTCACGACGGTATGTACGGAAAGGACTAGCGGCGTTGCAAGGCCTGCCAGCAAGAGATATGCGGACTGGTAGCGGTGCCAATGGTGAACGGAACCGCGCCAGCCCATGGAAAGCGCGCCATAAATCAGCTGCTGGATGCGGGTCTTGGCGCGATCACGTAGCGTGGCTAGATCAGGCAGCAAGCCGATGTACCAGAAGATCAGCGAGACCGTGCCGTAGGTGGAGACCGCGAAGACGTCCCAGATGAGCGGGCTGCGGAATTGCGGCCAGATGCCCATGGTGCTTGGATACGGGAACATGTAGTAAGCCATCCAGGGACGGCCGGTATGAATCAAGGGAAAGATGCCGGCGCAGGCGACGGCGAAGAGGGTCATGGCTTCCGCAAAACGATTGATGGAAGTGCGCCACTTTTGATTGAGCAGGAAGAGAATGGCGGAGATGAGCGTGCCGGCGTGGCCAATACCAATCCACCAAACGAAATTGACGATGGCAAATCCCCAGCCAATGGGAATGTTGATGCCCCAGATTCCGACGCCCTTGATGATTAGCCAGGCGATAGAAATGAACAGGACCATCGTTAAGGTGAAGGTGAGAGCAAAGCCGGCGAGCCAACCGATGCCCAGTGGACGAGTGAGTACGACAGCTGCAATTTTGTCGGTGACCGAAGCGTAGGTGTGCCCAGGGCCGATCACCGGGTCTAGCCGGCGAATTTCAGGTGCGCTCAAAGGAGGCTGATTCGCGCTCATGCCTTCTCCAACTCGGAATTCGGATTGCGCACAGCCGCGAGATAGGTGGTGCGCGGCCGGGAATTCAGTTCACCCAAAATCGAATAATTCCTTTGTTGCGCTTTTAATTTGGCCACGCGGCTGTTGGGGTCGTTGGCATTGCCAAAAATGATTGCTTCGGTTGGGCAGGCGGATTCGCACGCGGTCACGATTTCACCGTCGCGGATAGGCCGATTCTGTTTTTCGGCTTCGATACGGCCATTGTTGATGCGCTGCACGCAGTAGGTGCACTTTTCCATCACACCACGGCTGCGCACGGTGACTTCCGGATTACGCAGGAGCTTGAGTTGCGGGGTATCCCAATCCTGGAAGCGCAGGAAATTAAAACGGCGCACTTTGTAGGGACAGTTGTTGGAGCAGTAGCGCGTTCCGACACAACGGTTATAAACCATGTCGTTCAGGCCCTCGGCGCTGTGGACCGTTGCGCCGACGGGGCAGACTTGCTCGCACGGGGCGTTTTCGCATTGCTGGCAGGGTACGGGCTGGAAGAAGGTCTGCGGATTGTCGAGAGCGGAATTGTATTCAGAAGGATCGCCGGTCGCCTTGCCGCTGGTAGCCGAATCCGCGTTCGTATAATAGCGATCGATGCGGATCCAGTGCATTTCGCGGCCGCGCATCACCTGATCCTTGCCGACGACGGGAATATTATTTTCGGCCTGACAGGCGACCACGCAGGCATTGCAGCCGTTGCATTTGTTCAGATCGATGGACATGCCCCAGGCGTAGCCTTTGTATTCGAATTCTTTGTAGAGGGAATTGTCTTTCGCGGGAAGTTCCACGCCTTCGTGGGCAAAGGCGGGATTTTTCTGATATTCCGCAAGCGTGCCGGTGGTCAGGATCTGGCGGCCTTCCATATTGAAGTGATACTGGGTACAGGCGAGCGGATAGTCGTCGCCCGTGGGTGTGATGGTGCCGTCGACAGCGGTCCACAAAGCGTTTGAAGAACGCACAACGTAGGCGTTGAAGCCTTTGTTCGAGCCGGTGTATCCGGCGCGCGTGCGGCCATAGCCGAGTGGCAACACCACTGAATTTTGCGCCTGTCCTGGCAATGTCCAAGTTGCCGCAGTCACTTTGCTGCCATTCAGCGCGATGTCCACAACCGTGGAGCGAACCTGGCCGTGCTCGCCACCGCGGGAAGCGATTTTGTAGGCCACTTCCAACTTTTGCGCGAGCTTGGGACTAACGAGCAGGGCGTTGTCCCACGTCAATTTCGTTACGGGCCTTGCCAACTCCTGCAACCAGCCGTTATTGGCGAAGCGGCCGTCATGCACGTTGGGGTCGGGGCGGAAAATGAATTCGATCTGATCCGCGGGGGCTGGCTTGAATATGGGGAGACTGGTGGCGCTGAACTTGAGTTCGGGAGTGATGGGCGCGAATTTTGTGCCGTGGACAACGCCGTCATTCAACCACTTGCGCCAGCCGACGTCGATGGAAGCATCGAGATGTGTGGAAGCTTCCGTCCAAAAGGCGCGCACGGCATCGTATGCGGGCATTCCGGGCTTGTCACTGAAGGCACCGACGACATCGTGCGCCGAATGTGTGTAATAGAGCGGGGCGATCAACGGCTGAATGATAGTGGCAGTGCCATCGTAAGCGCGCGCGTCGCTCCAGGTTTCCAGGTAATGCGATTCGGAGACGTGCCAATGGCAGTAGTAGGAAGTCTCGTCGTAATAGGGGCTAAGGTGAATCGCAGTGGGAACGCGTTGCAGCTTGGAAGTGAAATCGAAATCGTGGGGAGCGTCGTAGACGGGATTGCCGCCGAGAATGAGGAGCAGATCGACTTTGCCTGCACTCATATCCGCGCAAAGGTCGCGAAGTGATTCGATGTTACTTGTCGGTTCAGCTTCGACGGATTCCGTGTGGTAAAGAGTCGTGCCGACATTGCCGAGAGCGGCGTTGATGGCGTGAGCGAGCGCATGAACGGGGGCGGGTTGATATTCGCCTGCAACCACGAGAGACGCGCCATGCTCTTTCTGAAGATCTTTGGCGACCGCATCCAGCCAAGTTGCCGCTTCACCGGAGAGAGGTACGGGGCTGCTGAGGCCGAGCTTTCCAGCGAGAGCGCGCGCAAAGAGCTCAATGTCCGCAGCCTTCAGGGGCATGCGGTGATCCGCCGAAGAGCCCGTGACGGTTGGCGTGGGCTCGACAACGTAGAGGCGATTCATCGTGTCATTAGGACCGTCAAGCTTTCGCCGGCGCGCGAATTGTTTGGCGTAGACGATGTGACCAGGACCGCTGCCAAGAAAATCGGCATCGAGCGAGAGGATCACGTTCGCTTTTCCCGGCACGTAGACCGTGTTGACGATGCGGCCAAAGGCCAATTTCGCGCCTTCCCGCGCGCCTTCGCCGGCAGCAGGTTCCCACTGGTGCCACTTTGCCAGGGGATACTGCGCAAGAAGTTTCCGGAGTTGCCCGGCCAGCGTGGGTGAGGTGACTGTGCCCGTCAGAATGCGGAAGCCTTCGCCATTTTGCGCTTTGACGGAGGTAGCAAGGCCCTGGGCGGCGTCCAGGAACGAGGACCACGAGCGGATTTCGCCATTTTCCAAAACTGTTTGTGCGCGATCGGGATCATAGAGATTCAGGATCGAAGCCTGCACAAGAGCATCGGTGGAACCGAGGCTGGAGGGGTGGTCGGGATTTCCTTCAATTTTAGTGGGGCGCCCCTCGTGGCTTTCCACAAGAACGCCAACTGCATCGGCCCCAAACGAAAAGGCAGTGGCGTAGAAATTCGGTTTGCCAAGCACGATGCCGTCTGGTTGCTTCACGTATGGCACAATGTGCGTTTCATCGGGACGGCCACAGCCCGCGAGGCCCGCAAATGCCAGCGAAGCACCCATCAATTTGAGGAAATCGCGGCGATCGACGGCGTCATCCCACTCCGAAGCTTGACGCGGGAATTCGCGGTGCAGCAAATCCTGGAAATGCGGGTCGTCGGCAAGCTCTTCCATCGTGCGCCAGTATTGTTTGCCGGACTTGTTCTTTAATTTTTCGCGGACGGCGGCGAGATCCAGTTTGTATTCGCGCAGAGTGTCGTCTTCGGTGTGCTCTTCATGCTCGTGAGCGCGATCCGGTACAGCCGCATTCTGCGGTGCGCCTTGCAGTACGCGCAATTCTTTGTCGTTTGCGTGCTCGTTCATAGCATCCATTAACGATGACAGGTCGAGCAACTGGTCAGCTCGGCCGTGGTCCGAAGTTTGTATTGCGCCGCGAGTTTGGATCCGACTTCTTCCTGATTCGCGGGTGCTTTCCAATCCATATTGAAAATCTGGTCTTTGGGACGAAGATTCGGTTGAGGATTGCGATGGCAATCCAGGCACCAACTCATATTCAAAGGAGAAGCCTGGAAAACGAGCGGCATCTGGTTGATGGAACCGTGACAAGAGGAGCAGCCGATGCCCTTGTTGATGTGAATGCTGTGATTGAAGTAGACGTAATCGGCCAGGCGGTGGACCTTGACCCACTGAATCGACTGGTCAGTACGAAAGCTTTCGCGAACAGGTTCGAGATAGCCGACATTGTTGAAGAGGACGGAATGGCAATTCATGCAGGTCTTGGTGGGAGGAATGCCCGCATAGCCGGAACTTTCCACGCTGGTATGACAGTAGCGGCAGTCGATGCCGTCGTCTCCAACATGGTGCTTGTGGCTGAACTGTACAGGTTGATCGCGGGAAACGCGTTCGTTGGTGATATAGGGGGAACGGGCCAGGACCAATACCGCAGTCAGTGCCAATCCGCTCAGAATAACCGTTCCGAGCAGACTAAATCTCGCAAGAAAATTCGCACTACGGTGAAAGATCTGTGCCATGTCAGCGTTGCGCTTGGGTGAATGGATTCTCCGGAAGGGCTACAACTCTCGGGGGAATCTTCCACTCTTTTGCCGGACAGCGCAGGGCCAGGCCGAAACGACCCGATAGTTTCCACCAAAATCTTCCGGAATGCAACTTGAAAGCCCAAAGCTCCGTCGAGTGGACATCCAATTTTAGATGATTCAAAGGTCTTGCACGGTTCGAACAATTCAAAAAAAGTTTGGAGCTGCGCCGGAACGAAGAGATTGCTTCAGATAAATGCAAATCAGATTAAGTTTGCGGGGAAGCACACGCGACAGATGAAGCGCGCGTTATTAACAATACTTATGCACGCCGGAAACACATTCGACTCTTGCTGATGGCGGACAGCGTGCTATTCTTTACTTCTCGCCGTTTCCACGGCGGAAAGCAACGGCTCCGGCTCTTCCCGGGCAGCCGAAAACGCCGCTGGGGCGTGGTCCAACTGGTAGGACACCTCACTGTTAATGAGGACGGTGAAGGTTCGAATCCTTCCGCCCCAGCCAATTCTCCTCAAATACAGGTTCTTGCTTTGCAGGCTTATGCGTGCGGCGGATGTCAGCCTTTCTGGATGGGAAGGCCTGCTGCCAGCCAGCCTTTCCAACCGCCGTCCATCGATTCCACGTTGGTATAGCCCATCTTTTGCAGATTATCGGCGCTGAGGGCGGACCGGAAGCCTCCACCGCAATACAGGATTAGCTTGGTGTTGGTGTCCGGCACGCGCTGCTCGATATCGCGTTCGATGATGCCTTTTCCCAAATGCACGGCACCCGGCAGGTGCCCGGCTGCCCATTCGCTTTCCTCGCGGACATCCACCAGAATGAATTTTTCGCCGGCATCCATGCGGCGTTGGACGTCGGCTACGTTGGTTTCCTTCACGTGTTTTTTTGCTTCGTTGACCAGAGCCAAAAAGTTTGCTGCGTGCGCCATGGCATCCTCCTTGCATTCGATCTGCCTCAAAAGCCTACCACGCTCCGAGGTTCTACAAAAAAGAGAGCGCCCCCAAAATTCTGAGAGCGCCCGTGAGCTATGCGAATGAGATGAATTTTCGGCTGGCGTGCTATTTACTGTTCGCTCTTCTTGGCGAACGCTCGCACATAGTTGACCAGATTCCAGCGCATTTCTGCCTTGGTGCGATCACCTTCACCGCCCACCATTTTTCCACGGCCATTGGTGATGATATAGAACAGCTCGCCATCGGAGAATTTGGCGATGGTGCTGGCATCGCGCCAATCGTTCAACTTTAAATTCATGGAACCAGCCAAATCGCCCTTGCCGTCGCCATCTTTCCCGTGGCACATCGCGCAGTGATAGCCGTAAAGGCGCTTGGCTTCGGCAAGGCCTTCCGGCGTGGGTTTCACGGGATTCTTCTTCGCTGCGTCATCCGCGGAAATGGGTGGTGGGGCCGCTTCAGGAGCTTGCGTGGCGTCTTTCTGTTGAGCTAGACCGACGACGCCCAGACCAAGAAGCAGAGCAGTACCGAACAAAATCGTATTTCGCCGCATATAGACCCCCTGATTGGAAGGAAGTGCCGAGGGAGCAAGTTCGACACCGTCTAGGGCGATTCTACAACCGCGCCGCGCACAAAGAAAGCGCCGCCGGGAAATGTGACGGCAACGTCACTACAAACGAAGAGTCACTTTGTACAAACCGTTTTATGGGAGTGAAAGTTTCGCTGGTGCAAGCGGGCTACTGGCCACGGGCATTTTGCAGCTTCGGACAGGCTCATTGCCGCGGTGTCCCGTGGTGAACCGGCTCGTTTCACGAACGCGAGTGCGCAGGCCATCGATTTCGGCAGGAATGTTTTCCTGCGAGGCTCCGTGGTTCAAGTAAATCAGGAGTGCGGCCTCGCCGGGGGAATCCACACTGGAAGTGATGCCGACGCCAAGGATTCCTGGCTGCTTCAGCAGATCCTTGACGTGGGCGGAGTGAACGGTCTTGGCGCGCAAATATTCGCCCGGCTGCAAGGGATACATGATCTGCGGCTGGTCCGCTGCGCTCAGCAAATCCGCGGTCTCTTCACTGCTCAGGAGACCCTGATGGGCCCACTCCGTTCCAACGATGAGGCGCGTGCGGACGCCGTCGAGCGTTCGGGGAATGCTGTCGAACGATTCGCCGCTGCTTACAAAAAGCAGGATGGCGGCTGTGCCGGGCTGATCGTAGCTCCCACCAACACTCACGGCTTTGACTGCCGGGATAGTCAGGAGAACCGGAGCGTGCAAATCTCGAGCCATACTTGCCTGCTGAATGGATTCGGAAGCGGCCTGGACCTGTGGAAGAACGGTGATTGCTTTGAGCGCCGGCAAGGTGCAGCCGATGACCTGGTGAGTAGGATTGGATGCGGGAGTGCCGAATGTTGGCGTAGCGTTACCCGCGCCCACAAAATAAGGGAGCACATCGGTGATGGGATTGCCAACAGTGTCCGTATCCGAGCCGGCAAAAAGGAGCCCGACGGCTTCAGCCGTGTCTTGCGTGACGATGAGGGAACCGGAATCACCGGAATCGCTGAAATCGCCGCCCGAAACAGCAATCAGGTCGGTATAACCGACGTTGAAGGCCGGGGTACTGTCTCCACAGTGCGCGTAATAGCTGACGGTGTTGGCGACGTTGGTGCCGATGATCGTAGAGCACGTCAAACCTGTGGTCCTGCCGCTTTTTGCGACTGCGCCATTGTGAGGGGAAGCGAGCGCCTGAGTTGGAGTAAGGCCAGCCGCGGAAATGGACGACACACCGACCTGGCCGGGATTTGGAACGCCATTAGTGAGCGCACTGCCCAGAAGCAGGATGTCGCCGCTGGTATTCACTGCGCCGCTGGCTATTTGCGCGATGGCGGCATCGATTTTGGGATTTGGCCCGGTCTCCAGATTAAAGAAATCCGAAAGATTTGCGACTGTGCGGGTGGAAGAAGCGACACATTTGGACTCGATCAGCCCAGGCTGCGTGATGGCGTCACCCGCGTTACCGGTGCTGGCGTGTCCGCCGTCGCTGAGAGCCATGACGTGATTGTTGCTCAGGATGTAGTAGGTGCCGCTGCGGAGCACGAGCGAACCCAAAGTACCGGAGCAGCAGGAGGTTGAACTTATGTCGTTGATGTTGCCACCGGAAGTGCCCAGCGTGATCGCGCCGGTTTGAGATTGCTGCTGCTGCGTACTTAAGGTGACCAGGGCGGTGCCCGTGGCTGCTGAACTGGCCTGAGAAACGGCGGTGACCGTTACCTGAATTGGAGCGTTGGTGGCGGGAACCATGCTGGAAGAAATGGATTGTGGTGCAGTGTAGAGCCCAGCAGTGGAGATAATTCCAGTGGTCGCATTGCCGCCAGTGACGCCGTTCACCTGCCAGGTGACGGCTTGATTGCTGCTTCCCTGAACAGCGGCAGTGAATGATTGCGTCGTGAAGGGGTCCAGCGTAATGGTTGCGGGTTTGACCGTGACGCCGGTGGCTTGGCCAGTGCTGCCGCCACCACTGCTCTTAATATCCGATAATCCACTGCAACTGGCAAAGCACACGGCCAGTAAGGAAACAAACAGGATTTCGCACATTCGGCGCATAAACTCTCCCCAATACACCACGCTTGGCCAGCGTAGCACGCACGAAACTGCGGCCGGGAAAGCACGGCAGGTGGCGTGCCGTATGTAGTTCCTGTACCTGAGGACAGGTTTGAGGTTGAGCGATGGCTGAGGCGATAGTGCCTTATACGGGCGAGAAACTCTTTTTGCAAGGGCGGCTCGAGATGAATCTAAGTTAGGGGCTTTTGCCGCGGTTCAGTCCAAGTCGCGCCAGTTAGGGCCGACTCCGATTTCCACGACCAGTGGCACGGCGAGTTTGTGCACGCCTTCCATCTCTTCCTTTACCAGGGCTTCCAGTGGCTCGCGCTCTTTTGCCGGGGCTTCGAATAACAGCTCGTCGTGAACTTGAAGGATCATGCGGGCGGCGAGTTTCTGTTTGCGGAGCCGCTCATCGATGGCGATCATGGCCAACTTGATCAAATCCGCCGCGGTTCCCTGAAGGGGTGAATTCAGTGCGGTACGCTCCGCAAAATTGCGGAGTTGCATCTGGGGCGCATTGATTTCTGGGATGGGGCGTATTCTACCAAAAAGAGTTTTGGCGAAACTGGTTTTGCGCGTTTCGACGAGGACATTGTCGAGATACTGTTTGACGCCGCGATAACGCGTGAAGTAAGCGTTGATGAATTGCGCGGCTTCCTTCTGCTCGATTCCCAATTGCTGGGCCAGACCGAAAGCCGAAAGGCCATAAATGATGCCGAAATTGATGGCTTTTGCGGCGCGGCGGTGCTCGGCAGTCTGCGCCAGTGGGCCGACGCCAAACACTTCCTGCGCGGTGCGGGCGTGGATGTCCTCGCCGTGGCGAAAAGCCTGCAACAACACCGGATCCTGGGAAAAATGTGCCATGATGCGGAGTTCGATCTGAGAATAGTCGGCGGAAAGAAGGATTTTGCCCTTTTCCGCCACGAAAGCGGCACGAATTTCGCGCCCCAACTCGCTGCGGACCGGAATGTTTTGCAGATTGGGGTCACTGGAACTGAGGCGTCCCGTCGCGGTGCCGGTCTGAGAAAAGCTGGTGTGCAGGCGTCCCGTCTCTGGATGAATCAACTTTGGCAGAGCATCCACGTAGGTGGATTTCAATTTGGCGATTTCGCGGTATTCGATCACCTTGCCGGGCAGCTCATGCTGGTCAGCCATTTCTTCCAGGATGTCCGCAGCGGTGGAACGCACTTTACCTTTCCCGCGGCGGGAGGGGGGCTGGAGATGCAGCTTGTCGAAGAGAATCTCCGCAAGCTGAGTGGGCGAATTCACATTAAATTCGCTGCCCGCAAGTTTCCAGATTTCTTTTTCCAGGCGGCGGACTTCCTTTTCCATGGACTTGGACATCACGTCGAGGGCTTTGGGATCGACGCGAACGCCGGCGCGCTCCATCTCGGCGAGAACCGCGGCCAGCGGCAGATCGATCTTTTCGTAGACTTCGGTGAGTTGTTGGGCGTCCACCTGTTCGCGAAGAAGCGGAGCGATGCGCTGAAGATAATCGGCGCGTTCACCAGCGCCACCGCCGAGAGGAACATTGAATTGGCGAAAGACGACTTCCGCAAAATCATGCTTGGCGGTGGTTGGCCTCAAAAGATACGAATAGATTTGTGTGGCATGGACGATATTCTCTGATTTGGCGGCCAACAATTGAAAAAGCTTGGGATCGTGCACGATCTTAGGGCGCTTGGCATCGCGCAGAACGGATTCCAAGGCTTTGACTGCTTCACCTTTTTCGTCAATCCATACGGCGCGGCCCTCGCCGGGCTTTGAAGAGACTTCGATTCCGCTAATATGCGTTCCAAAACCTTCCGCTTCGCGCTCGCCGGTCTCCAGGTTCAGCCAAACTGCGAGAGATCGCTTCGCCGGCAAATTCTTCAAGTATTCGCGAAATTCTTCTGCGCTCGCGAATTGCGCGTAGTCTTTTGCAGGATCGCCGCTCGCGCCTGTCGTTGCGCCCTGGGCTGACGCAGCCTCGCCGGCGGGTTCTGCGGCGCCGCTGGCCAACAACTCCTTTAAGAGCGAGTTGAATCCGAGTTCACGATAAAGGACTGCCAGAGCGGCGGGGTCGGGATCGCGCACGAGCAAATTGCTAAGGTCCAGGTCGAGGGGCACGCTGGTCTCGATCGTAGCCAATTGCTTGCTCATCATGACTTGATCGCGTTGTTGCTGGAGAGCCTCGCGATAGCGCTTGTTGGTTACTTCGTCTGCATGATCGAGCGCGCTTTCCACGCTGCCATATTTCTGAATCAGCTCGGTAGCCCCTTTTTCGCCAATACCTTTAGCGCCGGGAATGTTGTCCACGGTATCGCCGAGCAAAGCCATCAGGTCAATCACTTTCCCTGGAGGCACGCCAAGAATTTCCTGGACCTTCTGCTCGTCAACGATGCTGTCGGCTTTTGCGCCGCCCGATCCTGTGCGGAGAATTCGCACGCCGGGACTAACGAGCTGCATCATGTCCTTGTCATTCGAGATGACCAGCACTTGCAGCTTTTTCTCGACGCCCTTTTTTGCCATGGTGCCAATGACGTCGTCGGCTTCGTAGCCATCGAGTTCCAGGATAGGGAGGCGCATCGCCTCGCAGAGCCGGCGCACATAGGGCAATTGCACCTTCATTTCGTCCGGCATGGGCGGGCGCTGCGCTTTGTAGGCTTCAAAAAGTTTGTCGCGGAAAGTGGGCTTGCTGGTGTCGAATACAATTCCCAGGTATTCGGGCTGGTAGTCCTTGATCAGGCGCCGCAGGATATTGGCGAAGAGGAACGGAAGTTTGGTGGGAATGCCGCTCGGCGCATTCATGCGCACCATGGGGGCATAGAAGGCGCGGTAGATGTGCGCCATGGCATCGACCAGGAAGAGCTTTTTCGAGATTTCGTTTTTCGGCGGCATCGCGCGAGTATAACAGGAGTTGTTTCGCCGTGCGGCTGTTGGGATTCCAGCACACTAGCCGCAGCTGCTTAATATCAGCCGATCTTCTTCAATTTACAATTCCAAGGGATTTGCCAACTTCCGCCAGAATATCCGCGGCTTTCAGAAGATGCTCGCGTTTGTGTGCGGCGCTGATGATGGCGCGCAAACGCGCCTTGCCTTCGGCCACGGTCGGATAACCGACCGCCGGTGCGAAAACGCCCGCATCGAATAGTTTGCGCGAAAATTCAAATGCTTTCGCGGCTTCGCCGACATGAATCGGAATAATTGGAGTCTCGCTGGTCTTGAAGTGAAAACCGCGCCTCTTCAATTCACGTTTGAAGAATTTCGTGTTGGCCCAGAGCTTCTTGACGAGTTTTTCGCCTTCCGGCGAATCCAACAGTGAAAATGCGGCCTGGCACGCGGCGGCGGTTGCGGGAGGATGCGAAGTGGAGAACAAGAATGGCCGCGCGCGTAAATACAAAAAGTCAATCAGATCGCGGGAGCCGCACACATAGCCGCCCATGGATCCGATGGCTTTGCTGAGGGTGCCAACTTGAATGTGCACGCGCCCGTGGCAATTGAGGTGATCGACGGTGCCGCGTCCGGCGCGCCCGAGGACGCCGCTGGCGTGGGCGTCGTCCACCATCATGATGCAGCCATATTTTTCCGCGAGATCGCAAAGCTGAGGCAGCGGCGCGATATCACCATCCATGGAGAACACGCCGTCTGTAATGATCAGCTTGTGGCCGTTCCAGTTTACCGTTTCTTTCAGGATGCGTTCGCAATCTTCGATATTCTTGTGCTGGAAGACCTTAATGGTGGCTTTGGAAAGGCGCGCACCGTCGATGATGGAGGCGTGATTCAGTTCATCCGAAACGATCAGATCTTCTTTGCCCAGGACGGCTGAAACCGTTCCCGCGTTAGCCGCGAAACCCGACTGGAACACCACGCAAGCTTCCACCTGCTTGAATTTGGCGATCTGCTCTTCCAACTCCATGTGCAGCTTCATGGTGCCAGCGATGGTGCGCACCGCTCCCGCACCGACGCCGAGTTTCTTCACCGCTTCCAGAGATGCCTTGCGAAGCGCCTTGTGGGAAGTGAGCCCCAGATAATTGTTGGACGCCAAGTTGATCACTTCGCGCCCATCGAAAATGCAAAGTGGCTTCTGTTCCCCCTCCAGAACGCGAAGCTTCGGCGCCACGCCTCTGGCGCGCAAGTCTCGTAGCGCGTCGTTTACATAAAGAAGCGGATTCGTTCGCGGTGCCTGCGATCCTATTTCACTCATGATGATGCTCCCTGATTCGCCTGACTCAGTAGAAGTCCACAGTTTTACTTGGGCAGCCCATTCGGATACATCAGAATTTTTCCCGCCAAGCCGCTCTGCAATTTTGCAAAGGCCTCTTCAAATTTTTCCAGGGCTACGCGCTCTCCAAAAAGAGGATCCAGATTCACGCGCCCGGCTTTCAATAATGCGGTCATCTGAACCCAGGTCTGGTACATGCGGCGGCCGTAAATGCCCTGCACGGTCGAGCCCTTGAAAATGACATCGTTGACCAGATCCAGCGGCACGTTTTCCGTGGGAATTCCAAGCAGTGAGGCCCGCCCTCCCGCGCGTAATGCTTTGAAACCCTGTTGGATTGCCGTGGCGTTTCCGCTCATTTCCAGGAGGACATCCACGCCCGTGCCGCCTGTAGCATCCAGAATTTTCTTTACGGGGTCTCCCTCCGTGGGATTCAGGACGATGTCGGCGCCCATCTGCTTGGCCATAGAGCGGCGATGATCGTTCGTTTCCGTCGCAAAGATGAAGGAACTGCCACACGACTTGGCCACGGCAATGGACATCAGGCCGATGGGACCACAACCGGTCACGAGCGCTGTCTGTCCGGCGATCGGCCCGGCCAGCACCGTGTGCACGGCATTGCCCAGCGGATCGAGGATTGCGCCGTAATGCTCAGGGATGGCAGGATCGAGCTTCCAGATATTGGTGGCGGGAATTTTCACAAACTCGGCGAACGCACCATCCTGGTCGATGCCAATCACTCGAACGTTCTGGCAGATGTGTGCTTCGCCCAAGCGACATTGGTGGCAGTGGCCGCAGTTCACGTGCATTTCCGCGCTTACGAAATCGCCCGGCTTCACGGCGGTGACTTCATCTCCCGCGCGCTCCACGACGCCGCAGAATTCGTGGCCCAGGGTGACCGGGGGCTTGATGCGGGCTTGGGACCAGTGATCCCAGCCGTAAATGTGCAGGTCTGTGCCGCAGATCGAGGTAGCTTTGACACGGACCAGCACATCGGTGGGGCCAATCGACGGCACTGGCACCACTTGCATTTGCAACCCTTTTCCCGCTTGGGTTTTGCGCAGCGCTTTCATCGTGACAGACATTCGGGCAGGCTCCTCAATCGGGCAGGACCGCGTTCTCAATTCCTAGCGCAAGTCTAAATGCTAACACACGATACCCTGCCAATACTTGGGCAGGCGGCCTAACGTCCCAGACCGAATCGGCGGCGCTTAGGCCACCCAAAGGTGCTTTGTCTTGCCCGGGAGTGTTTCCTCTTGGGCCACAGAAGTACACCGCTCCTATTGCTATCCACGGAGGCAAAACGGACCCTGTAGGTATCCCGGCAACTCCAGGTTCCCAAGGGGGAAGTTGCCTCATATAGGTGTGACTATGGCGACAATCGATCGTCAAGAACTGGACCGCCTTGAGCGGCGCGGCATGCAGCTAACGATTCTCTCCGCTGTGTTTGTCATCGTGCTCGCAAGCGGGTTGGCTATATTCATGTACCCCCTGGTGTTTGTGCATCCTGAAGGCAACAAGTGGACAATGCGCGTGGCGTTTTTCGGTTTCTGCGCGCTGACATTGCTTTTTGTCGGATATCTTTTCGATCGGCAGCGCACGTTCAACAAACTGAAACAGCACTTACTTGGCGAGCTGGAACGCAACGTCGAACTGCAAGTCCAGGCGAGCACCGATCTGCTGCATTCCATGCCGGACCAGAACTACTTCTGGGATCGCCTGACAATGGAATTCCGGCGCGCCATGAGCATGCAGAAGAATTTATCGTTGGTGCTGGTGAAGGCCAAGCCGGGAGCGCGTGCTTCGTTAAACGATCAAAAAGCGGCGTTGAGTGATGCGGCGAAAGCCATATCCAAGCGATTGCGCCCCACGGATTCCATCTATCACTTGTCTGAAGATCTTTTCGGCATTGTGCTACCCGAAACTGACACGCTGAACGCCAAGCGCGTGGCGCTGCGGCTGCAGGAAGAGCTGCAAGGGACGCGAGCGAAGTACGGCTTTACGTTTGACCTTTCCGCGCACAATTATCCGGGCGACGTGCAAAGCTCGCACGAGCTTGAAGACATTGTGAAATCGATGCTGCCGGAGAATCAGGACTGGCAAGCTCCCGAAGAAGCACCTGCCAAATGAAGTGCGCGAAGGCGCAGATCCAATCTCAAAATTAGCGCAGGGCCTGCTGCAGGTCCTGGATGAGATCGGCGGCATCTTCGAGGCCGATCGAAACGCGCACAGTGCCAGGCTTAACTCCGGAGACCCGCAATTCCGTTTCACTCATGCGATAGTGCGAACTGTAAATGGGGAGCGATACCAGCGACTCCGTACCGCCAAGGCTTACCGCCAGCAAGAATAGCTTTACGCGATCGCAGAATTTGCGCGCCGCGGGCAATCCGCCCTTCAAATCAAACGCCAGCATCCCGCCAAATCCCTGCATCTGTTTTTTCGCAAGAGCGTAATCGCGGTGTGATTTCAGACCCGGATAATGCACGCGCTCGACTTTCGGATGTTTTTCCAGGAATTTCGCAACGCGCATGGCTGTTTCACACTGGCGGACGACGCGCACACCGAGAGTCTTCATACCCCGGATCAGCAGGAACGCCACCTCTGGATCCATGCAACCCCCGAGATAAATCACCATCTGGCGCACGGGTTCAATGCGCTTGGCGCTTCCCGCAGCAACGCCGCCGATTAGATCGGAATGGCCGGCAAGATATTTGGTGACGCTATGCAGGACCATGTCAAAACCAAGGGCGAGGGGTTTCTGGAGAAGGGGTGTGGCAAAAGTGCAGTCAATAATGCTCACGAGCTTGTGTTTCTTTGCAAAGGCAATGGCTCTGTGAAGATCGACGATTTGCAAGGTGGGGTTTGTGGGCGTCTCGATGTAGAGGCACTTGCTCTTTGGCGTGACGAGGGACTCGATGCCTTGCAGTGAAGTTTCAGCGCGACGCACGGTGATGCCCATGCGGGGAAAGATATCGCGCATCAGCCGGAACGTGCCGCCATAGAGCTGCGCGGTGGAGATGAGTTCATCTCCATGCTGTAGCACGCTGAGGAGCGAGTGAGAGATCGCGGCCATGCCAGAAGAGGTGACGATGGCAGCTTCGGCGCCTTCGAGGGCTGCAATCTTGCGTTCGGCGATAGCCAGCGTGGGATTGGCGTAGCGCGTGTAACAGTAAGCTTTGCTCTTGCCCTCCGCCCAAAGCTTCATTTCCTTACTCGACGAAAAAGTGAACGTGGAGGAACGCACAATCTCCGGTGCGACGGGGGTGTCGACGCCGTGACGCAGAGGTTCACCGGAATGAATGGCGGAGGTAGAGGATTGGAAGGAGGCGGGCTTGTTTTTCTTCATAACCGCGATTATTGGCCTTCGAAGAGCATCACGGCAACCATCATTTTGAAAGCAGATGCGTACAACGTTATTCGGCGCGAGTTGAATTGTGAGATTGTAGAACGGGGATGAGGTGGGAGATGAATTTGGTGAACATGAATGCGGAAGGAGCATTGCAATGGGCGATCTGGTTTTGGACGCTGTTCATGGTCGTCTGGGTGGTGATGGGGCTCCGCATCAAAAGAGCAAAGCAGCGCGAGACTTCTCGTCAGAGACTGCAACATTTAATACCCTTGTTCATTGGATTCTGGCTGTTACTCGGGAAGAATTGGGCTGTACCAAACGCGCGGCTGCTGCCTGATATTCCATCGATGCCGGGACTTGGACTGGTTCTGACGGCAATCGGCGTGGCGATCAGCATCTGGGCACGAGTGAGCCTGGGGACGAATTGGAGCGGCACAGTGACTTTGAAGGATAACCACGAATTGATAAGCAAAGGCCTTTACCGTTGGATACGCCACCCGATTTATACGGGAATCCTGCTGGCCATGATCGGGACGGCATTGATCAGAGGGCACCTGCGTGGCTGGTTGGGATTCCTAATTGTGCTGGCGGCGTTTTATTTCAAGGCCAGGCGCGAAGAAGGGTTCCTGCGGCAGGAATTTGGCGAAGGATTTGAGGAGCACGCCCGGCGCACAGGGATGTTTTTCCCACGACTAACGTGATGGGACTGACAATCGGCGTTGGTCATCTTTGGATTAGGAAAGAAAGGAAAACAATCCCAAAGACTAGAGCACCCTTGCCAGTTGGGAAAGCACGATGTCGCCGTAATCGGCATCTTTGATTGAAAATTGTCCCTTTTTAAGCGCGGAATTGACATTCAAGAAAAACTCACCTTCCTGATCACCTTCTCCGATGAAGATTTTTGTGGCAGTCCAATTTCCAGGGGGTTTTGCAAAAAATCCACCGCCAGGTGCTTGCGACATATTTGTGCCAATATCTGCGTATGTAAACTGAAGGCTATTCGTCCTTCGCACTTTTCTTGGCAGTTGTTTAGCCTCGAGAGCATTCTTTAGGTCAGCGAGCAGGACACTGGGATCTGACTCCGGCTCTGCGATGATTCGTCCGGCCCCGAAACTCATAGGGAAGTCCTTAGCATCCTTGGAGTCCGAAGCTTTCGGAGTGCCGAACTCAATTCTGAATTTCGCCGTTTTGCCTTGCGAAGTGTAATTTGCAAGCCATTGGCTTGAACCGTTGTTGCCTTGAACAGACACAATGTCAAAGCCAACTGACCCTGAGTCAGGGATGTAAGCCTCGACTCTGTGGCCCTCAGTCAAATCTGGTGCCCTGCTACAACACACTGCGAGCAGCGCAGAAAGAACAACACAAATTGTCGCGAAAAGACGAGTCACGATTGGCCGCCACCGTGAAATTACGCGCTTCCGAATGACGGGGCGCCTCGCAAACTGTTCGCCGAGCCTCTGAAACAGCATGCCAGCCGGGCTAGGCTTCTTCTTCGACGAGGGCTTCGCCGTGTGCGGCTTTGTGGGCGGCGATGACTTTGTCGGCCAATTCCGCGGGCACAAAGTCGTAGTGAGAAAACTCCATGGAATAGGAGCCGCGGCCCTGCGTCATGGACGTGAGGCCCGTCGCGTATGAGAGCATTTCCGCGAAGGGCACCATGGCTTTGACGATCACATTATGGCCGCGCGATTCGCTGCCTTCAATGCGGCCGCGGCGCGAGCTAAGGTCGCCCATCAAATCGCCGGAATACTGATCCGGCGCGTAAACTTCCACGTGCATGATGGGTTCCAGAAGAGAGGGCCGGGCCTGCTTCATGGCTTCCTTGAAGGCCAGAGAGCCAGCGATTCTGAACGCCATGTCGGAGGAATCGACGTCGTGGTATTTGCCATCGTACAGAGTGGCGCGAAAATCCGTGACGGGGAAACCAGCCAGATAGCCGCGCGCAGCGGCTTCGCGGATGCCGCGTTCGACGGAAGGAATCCAGTTGTTGGGAATCGCGCCGCCGAAAACATCGTCAACGAATTCGATGCCCTTATTGCGCTCGGTAGGTTCGAACTTGACGCGGCAGACGCCAAACTGGCCGTGTCCGCCGGACTGCTTCTTGTGCTTGCCTTCGGCGTCGGCTTTGCCGCGGATGGTTTCACGATAAGGAACCTTGGGCGGCTTGAGAGTGAGATTGACGTTGTAGCGTTTCTGCAACTTGGCCACAACGACTTCCACGTGCTGCTGGCCGTTGCCCGCAAGGAGGAATTCCTTGGTTTGCGGATCGCGGGAGAAGCGCAGCGCGGCATCTTCCTCCATGATTTTGTGAATGGCTACGCCGATCTTGTCTTCATCGGCGCGCGACTTAGGTTCGACGGCGAAGGTGATGGAAGGCTCCGGCAACTGCGCGGGCTGATAGTAGATGGGAGCGTTTTTATCGCCAAGCGTATCGCCGGTGATGGTTTCCTTCAGCTTGGCGATGGCGCCGATATCGCCCGAGTGGAGTTCCTGAATTTCGGTGAGCTGTTTCCCCTGAACGTACATTGTGTGCTGGAATCGCTCGGGGACATTGCGATTGAAATTCTGGAGCGCGGCGTCGTTTTTGAGGATGCCGCTCTTCACTTTGAAATAGTTGATGCGGCCGGCGAAGGGGTCCGCAAGGGTCTTGAACACAAACACGGAGAGAGGTTGCGAGTCATCGTACTTGCGTTCGACGCGTTCGCCCTTGCCACTCGGCTCCGTGAAACCAACTTGCGCGTGCTCGTCGGGATGGGGGAAGGCATCAGCGAGGAAAGTGAGCAGGCTGGAGTTGCCGATGTTGCGCGTGGACGAGATCATCAGAACGGGCACGATTTTTTCCGCGACGATGGCTTTGCGGACCGCGGGGATGAGGTCCTGAACGGGAATGGTGCCTTCGCGGAAGAACTCCTCCATCATTTCGTCGTCGCCTTCGGCAATCATTTCGACGAGCTTTTCGTGGGCTTCCTTCGCTTCATCGAGGAGCGCGTCGGGAATATTTTCGATGCTGGCTTTGCCATCGCCATCCGGCGTATAGATGTGGGCCTTCATGGCGACCAGATCAATCACGCCGCGAAAACCTTTTTCCGAGCCGATGGGCATCTGCAGAGCGACAACGGTGCGGCCGAACAGCTCGACGAGGGATTCCATGCAGCGCTCGAAGCTGGAAAGTTCGCGATCCATCCAGGTGAGAACGAAAGCGCGGGGAATATCGTACTCGGCGCAATAATCCCAGACTTTTTCGGTGGTAACTTGAGCGCCGACGTGCGCGTCCACGGTGATGAGCGCGGCATCCGCGGCGATAAGAGCAGCTTTCGTTTCCGTGATGAAGGTGGAATAGCCGGGGAGATCGATAAAATTTAGTTTGACGGTATTGCCGGCGCAAAGAGTGCAAGCCCATTCGGCGTTGGCGAGGCCAGGTTGGATGGAGATTTTGCGCGCGATTTCTTCTTCGTCCCAGTCCGTGGTGGTGCTGCCATCCGCAACTTTGCCAAAGCGCTGGGTCGCTCCGGCGGTGAAGAGCAACGACGACACCAGTTGCGTCTTGCCGGTGCCGCCGTGGCCTACAATGCCAACATTTCTGATGTCCTTGGTGGGATAAATTTTCATGACAGTCCTCCGCGTAGGTGTGGCCAACAGAGGTCACCGGGCGACGGTCCGCCGAAGATACAGCAGGCGCGGGCCTGCGCCTGGCGAAGTTGTTGGTTTGAAGGAGAGCGAGGCCCTACCTGGGTCCCGGTAAGCGGGGCGAAGGAGAAACAGTAAATCCCTGGTCCGCTCTTCTTAACGAGGCGATGCTAGCACATGAGACTGGAAGGGGCAACGGAACGGCGGTAGCAGGTCAGTCAGTTTCCAATTACCAGAAGTTAGAAGCCGGGTGAGACTTATCCGGTCAGGAAGTACTGCTAGAGGACAATCGTTTCTTTGTAGATCCGGACAACGGCACCTGTATTCGCGTTTATTTCGATGTGTCGGTAGGTTCCCTTAAAACGAGGCATGAGGGGATCGTCAGGCTCCGTTTCTCTTGTGTCTGTGATGATCCAAACAAAAATCTTCCTCTCCTCGGAATACTCGAACCTGGCAGAGCAAACTTCGATTGGGAAGCCATTCTTTGCTGCTATTGAGTAAGCGTCCCAGCAAGAAATGATTTCGGCTTTGGCGGGATTGGATGCGATATCGGGAAGTCCTATTTCCCGGTTGACCGATCCGTCGTCGTTGAGCACCATTTTTGTGAAGAAGGCTTTGAGCCCTTTGTAAGGGTCCGAGAAGGAAAACAACAGGTGATAGGAACCGAGCTTTGCATTTTCCTCATAAACGGACGGGAACTGTTTGCGGAGATTCTTCAGATCGAGCCACTGACCCTCCTCGAATTTCAGGTTCTGCGCAAATGTATCTCCGAGCTTTTCCCGAAGATGCTCGTTAAGCCGGTTCCTCACTTCTTCTGGGATTTCATCCAGGCTCCTAAACAGCTTTACCAGTTCACGCTGTTCGTAGCCGACTCGGAAATAATCCCCTCGAAAACCCGAATCAACCTCACATCTCTGAGCAAAAGCTTGTGCGGCGCAAGACAGAACCAGGAATGCCGAGGCAACGAAGTTCATTGTTTTCATAGTGGTTTTCACCTATTCATCGAACCGCCTTTTTAGACGTCCATTATATGGAAGAAAGATGCATGGAGAGCTACATACCTGATCAAGGCAATGGGAAACTGACCTACTACCCTGTCCAGCCACGGCGAGATCACTGACACTCGATATGCCAACGCCCCCCTGCTTCAGGATTCCGGCTCGGGCTCGAAGAGGGCTTTCAGAGTTAGCTTCGAGGATTTGGGCACTTCGAGGGTGCGGGAATAATCGGGCTTGCCGGGAGATTTCATCAGGACGGCGTGCGTCCCGGCTGAAAGTTTCAGGGTTGCTGGCGTGTTGCCGACAAACTTGCCGTCGACGAAGATTTCGGCGGCATCGGGATAGGAAGTAATGGTGAGTTGGCCAAAGCCCTCGGAGGCAGGAGTAGCGGTCGGAAAGGAGGTCGTGGATTCTGAAGCTATTGTGGTGTCAGGGGACGAGGAGTTCGTGCCCACCGGAGAATCGGAAGAGTGGCTGGATGAATCCGCGGTAGTGACGGCGGGAGCGGAAATAGCGGGATAGAAGCGCCGCAGAACGGCGAGCAGGTCCGCCGAGCTGAGAGCAAAGCCGATGCCGGTGACGTTTTTCTTGATGAGTTTCAGAGTGTTGAGGCCGATGACTTCGCCACGGGAATTCAAGAGCGGGCCGCCGGAATTGCCCGGGTTGATGGGAGCGTCGGTCTGGATCCAGGTTCCGGGCCCGGCGGTGGCAAACTTGCCCACGGCACTGACGATTCCTTTGGTGACGCTGAACAACATGGCGTCGCCGGGGCTGCCGATGGCGAGAGCGGTGTCTCCCTGGCGAACGGTGGAAAGATCGGCGAGGGGAAGAAGGGGAAAGACGAAGTCTGTAGAAGGCGGAGTGACCTTGACGAGAGCGATGTCGAGGTCGGGGTCAATGTAGACAACCTTTGCTTGCAACTGGACGCCATTGGGGAGAAGAGCAAGAAGCGAGCCGCCGCTACGAGCGACATGAGCGTTTGTGGCCACGATGCCGGTTTCCGTGACGAAGAAGCCTGAACCAAGACTATCCAGAGTTTTCAGACAGACTACGGCTGGCTTGACGCGGCGAACTGTTTCTTCCATGGAAAGTTCCGGACGGAGCGATGCGGGTGCAGCGGAGCCCGGAGCAGCAACACTACCCGTGAACGTGGAGGCAACGGGATCGAGATCGGCGTGGAACTGGTCGGATTTGAAGAGCCAATACTGGCCGTGACTGTGGCCGTGGAGGTCGACCCACTCCATGGGTCCATCGGTGAGAGGGATTTCGCGGGTGGAATAGCCAGGGAGAGAAACGCGCGCGATCAAGGGATGCTCCAGACGCTGGCCAAGCACCGTGTGAGTGCGATGAAAATATCCGCCAGGAAATGATTTTTCGAGAGGCGTGGTCCCAAGCAGGACGCCATCGAGTTCAACGCTGGCACCGGGCGGATTGCTGGTGATTTTGAGGGACTCCGCAGAAGAGGGCGCAACGAAGCAAAGAAGTAGGGAAGCAATGACAAAAAAGCGGTGAAGTGGGAGATGGGCCATGGGAGGCTCCGTGTTGGGAGTATACCACGGGGTAATACTAACAACAGTAATATATTAGGGAAGGCCGGGAAGTACAGGATGCACCTTCGCCACTGCCGATGCGATGGGCTCAGGTGGAAGGTTTCTGTTTGTAGCCGGAACAGTTCAGGACGGGAAGGCGCGGATATTTCGGGAAACGAGGGTCAGACTGGGAAAGCTGGCAAAGCAGAAACTGAGAGCCCTTGGCGGACTCGACCGGGCGCGCGTGGAGGCAATTGGCGCATAGGCCGAGGGAATTCGCGTTGGCTGGAGAAGGCATTGAGGAAAGATACCGCAGGATAAGGCTCCGTGGGGAGCCTGGCCACGCATGTAAAGAAAATCAGTTCGGCTTGGGAGTGCCGGGGGGAGTAGCGTCGGCCGGGGGCGGCGGTGGAGGCGGCGGATTGGGCTTGCCAAAGCGTGTTTCGCTGATGGAAACATTCAATTCGATTTTGTCGGCGATAATCTTGTGGGAATTGTCTGTGCCCAGCTCATCGTACTCAATCAGGAAAGGGTATTTCAGGCCGGCTACTTCGCGGTAGTCACGATAGAAAGTGACCCAGGGAATGTCTTTGTTGTCCTGTTTGCGACTTCCCTGGCTCTTCAAAAGAAAATAGGTAGAGGCGTCGAAAAAGAAATAGGTGACTTCGTTGTTCCGGTTGGTGAGTTTGAGTTTGTACGTGGACTTTTCCTCGACATCCTCTTTGCCGACGAAATCAATCTTATTGCCCTTGGACTTGTAGTCGACAAAAGGGCCGTCGAAATCGGCTTCATCAAAAATATTAAGCAAATCGGCTTTTGTCATGGGCTGCACGGTTGGATTGGGCATGAACGGGTTGTAGGTCCAGCCCACGGACTTGCCGTCATAGACCCGAATGAGCGGCTGGCCATTCAGATTCAGTTCCATGTGCATTTTCATGGGCCGGGCACGTTCGACGAAGAAGGGCCCTTCTTCTCCCGGGCCGAAGGAAATGGTCCCGGTGACGCGTTCGGATTGCACGGCTTTGATTTTGTCGACACCGCCGCGAACGGCGAGGTATTTGGAGAGTATGTCGTCAACGGATTGCGCCGCTGCGGGGAGTGCCAGGAGCAGAGAGCAGAGGAAAAAGGCAAGTTTGCGCATAAAGGGCTCGATCTGGGCGGCGTGGCGGGGACGCAGCATCAGAAGAATGTTAGATGCAGAATTACGGGGGGTCAACACGCAGGGCGGCTTTGTGTGCGCCACAACTTGCGCCTTAACGGATGTTCAGACGGCAAAGATCGAGCTGCATCAAACGCCAGTGATGAAGTTGGCGTCGGCAGCGACATAGCCATAAGCCATGCGCGGAGTGTTGAAGGCAAAACCGGGCTTGCCGTGTTTGTCGAGGAGAATTACGCCGCCGGTGCCTTTGCCACGTTTGGCGAGGAGTTGCACAGCGGCTTGCGCGGCGCGTTCCGGGGTGGAAGCGGCAGGGCGCAAAAAATCACACGCTGTTTTCGCCAGGACCACTTTCATGATGGCCTCGCCGTACCCGGTCGAGGAGACGCCGCCAGTTTCCGAGTCAGCATAGCAGCCACACCCTATGAGAGGGGAATCGCCGACGCGGCCCGGGAGTTTGCAACAGGTGCCACCCGTGGAGGTGGCGGCAATGAGGCGGCCGTGGGCATCCAGGGCGACGGCTCCAACAGTGCCTTGCTCATGGCCTCGGTGATGCTCCGCCGCATGAGTGTCTTTGCTGCACTGGAGCCACGCTTCACGCTCAGCGGGGGAGACGAGGTCTTCCGGGTCACAAAGGGTAATGCCATGCTGTGCCGCAAAGCGTTCGGCGCCATCGGCGATGAGCATCATGTGCGGGCACTTTTCTAGAACGGCGCGCGCCAGGCGGATGGGATTTCTGACGCGGTGAAGGCCAGCGACGGAACCGGCGCGAAGAGTGGCGGCGTCCATCACGATGGCATCGCATTCCACCTGGCCATCCAAGTTGAGGTGCGAGCCGTAGCCGGCGTCAAACACGGAATCGTCTTCGAGAGTCACAATGGCGGCTTCGATGGCGTCGAGGGCGTGGCCGCCGTGTGATAGAACGGCCCAACCGGCCTCGAGAGCGTGGCGGCAACCAATCTTGCAGGCTTCGACAGCGTCGTCTGGAATGTCCCAGGCGCCGCCGTGAACGATGAGAGAAGGAGGCATAAGAAGTGAGGATTGCAGAGGAGCGGAAGTTTGTCTAGTTGGAGAGAGCCGAAGTTGCGCATCGGACCGCAGAGATCAGGAAATGACCGCAGGCCAGGCGGAGAGAATCACTCCTCCTCGTGAATCGTGACGAGGCGGACAATTTCAAATTCCTTTTTGCCGGCTGGCGTGGCCACCTGAACTTCATCGCCAACTCTGCGATTCAAGAGCGCGCGGCCGATCGGCGACGTGGTGGAGATAAGCCCCTTCTCGACGTCAGCTTCTTCGGTGCTTACAAGCTTGTACTCAACCTCGACGCTGCGTTGCACATCCATAACCACGACGCGCGAGCCATAGCCGGAGCGGTCCTTGGGAATGTTTGTCAGGTTGAGCATGCCCAGGTCGCCCATGCGCTTTTTAAGCTGGTGAATCTTGGCGTTGACGTACCCCTGCCGCTCTTTCGCGAATTTATATTCGGCGTTTTCGGAGAGGTCTCCGTGCGCGCGAGCGATGGAGATCTCCTTGGGGAGTTCGACGTTCAACTCGTGCTCGAGCTTGTCAATTTCGTTCTGGAGCTTGGTCTTAACTTTTGCAAGAGGATCAGACATAACTTTTCGGCCTTAAGAAAAACGATGCGGAGCTCGGCTTGGCCGAACTCCGCTACCGACATTATAGATGGGAGAGAAAAGGAAGAACAAGGGGGAAGCGGAGGAATGAGGCTTGGCGATTCAAGAGAGTGCTATGTTAGTCAGCACGAGTCATTTAACTAGTTGATTGCACAAGGCTTATGCGGATGCAGGCGAGGTCAGCGCACGGTCAGCTCCACGGATTGGTTTACCGTTTTGCCGGTGGCGTCAGAGATGGTGAGGACATAGGTGGTGGTGTGCTTGGGGGAGACGTGGAAGCAGCGCGAGTGTGAAGGCCAAACTTCGGCTTCGGGAGGATCGAGAGTGACGGTCTTGGCGTTGGCGACGTCGTAGCAAACCTCCGCGGACTCGCCGTGGCGGATGATGGCGGGGGAAATGTAGAAGGCGCGGATGGCCAGGTCCGAGCCTCCAAGTATTTCAATCTCTTTGCGATCTTCCTCGCGGCGTTGCTCGGCCTGACGTTGCGCGTTGCTGCGCTCAATCTGGCGCTTCGAGTCATAACGAGAAAGAAAGACAAGGACAATATAAGCAGCAACGATAACGATGCCGATGGAGGAGTAGAGGAGGGGGTTCTTGAAGGTGGATTTGCGAGGGATCTGCGGGTCAGGATTCATGGAGCACCTGCCGGAAGATTGGCCCACGGAGGCTTCATTCATCGAAGAGATCCCCGCGGGTGAGACACTATTGTAATCAATTCCGTGAATGGAAGGCACGCGCCGTGCACCAGGCTGAGAGCACCAGGAAGCAACATCAATGAGGGAAAAGGACGGGGAGAAGCTCACCTGCCTTGCCTAGGAAGCACTCGTCAAACGCGGAATGATTAACGGGCGATTCGGGACCGACATAGATAGTTCGTGCGCGGCCAGCGACGTGGGCGGCGAAACTGGCGGCAGGCTCGACGGTGCCGGAAGTGCCAATGGCCATAAAGATGGAGCAGACATCAAGTGCCGCGAAGATTTGTTCCAGATGAAAAGGTACCTCGCCAAACCAACAGATGTGGGGGCGTATTTTGCCGCCGCACGGGCAGAAGGGTAACTCGGCAGGAGATTCATGGAGCGAAGTGTCGGGGAAAGGCGGGCGGGAACAGGAATCGCAGCGGCTCTTGAAGAGTTCTCCGTGCATGTGGAGGACGCGTTGCGCACCTGCGAGTTCGTGGAGGTTGTCAACGTTCTGGGTGCAAAGGAAGAAGCCGTCCTGCAGCGACTGCTCGAGTGAGGCAAGAGCAAAATGGCCGGCATTGGGCTTGGCAGCGGAGGCAACTTTGCGACGCATGGAGTAGAAATCCCAAACGAGGTGAGGATCGCGCCGCCAGGCAACAGGCGAGGCGACTTCTTCAATTCGGTAATTGCGCCACAGCCCTCCAACACCGCGAAATGTGGGAATCCCACTTTCGGCGCTGATGCCGGCACCGGTGAGGACAAAAACACGATCGACGGAGGAGAGGTTTAGTTTTGGCATGTGGAGCGCTACAAAGAATTTAGCATGCTTGATCCGCGGAATTGAGACGGTGTCATGGTCTGTGTGAAAGCAGGAAAATTATGGAATCAGGCAATGTGAGCGGTTTTGAGGCCGGCAAGGCCACGAATTTCCGCAAGGATGCTGGAGACAACACCTGGGACGCTGGCGGCGACTTCGGGGGACAACGAAGTGCCCGCGGAGAAATCGAGGCCCTCAATGCCGTAGATCACCAATGAAGGAGGCAATTCGCCCATGGTGCGCGCGAGTTCGATGGCTTCGGCTACTCCAAAGGTATGCGTGGAACAATGAGAAAACCACTTGGGAAGTTTTTCAGTGGTGGCGTCGATGCGGTGGATGGTGCCCGGGGCGGTGCCAGATTGCACGGCATCAACCAGGATGACTGCGGAAGCGCCTTTCCAGGCTTCCAACAATTCGGCGCCGTCGCCGGTTTCCTCCATGATGGTAAAGCCGGGGAGGGTTTGGCTGCGGAGGCGGCGAATGACGAGACTACCGACACCATCGTCGCCACGGAAGGGGTTGCCAACGCCGATCAGCAATGCGGTTTTGCAAAGGGCGGTCATTGGCGTTCCACCTGAATTTTCACGAAGTGCGTGGCGCAGGAGATGCAGGGATCGTAATTTCGTATCGCTTGTTCACATTGCCATTGCAGGCGGTCGTTGGGGAGGTGAAGACGCGCGCTGACAAATTCGGAGAGGTCTTCCTCGATGACCTTTAAGTTTTGGGAAGTGGGAGGAACGATTTTGGCGTTCAAGATAATGCCGCGCTCGTCGTAACGATAACGGTGAAAGAGAATGCCGCGAGGCGCTTCGGTGCAACCGTGTCCGATGGAGACGCGGGGAGTGACCTCGACAAAAGGTTTATCCGGGACTTCGTAATTGGCGATGATGCGCAGGGCTTCCTCGCAGGCATAAACCGTTTCCACCGCGCGAACCAGAATTCCCTGAAAAGGGTTGCGGCAAGAGGTGCCAAGACCGGCGGTGCGCGCTGCTTTCTGAGCCAACGGCGTGAGTTTATCGAAATTCAAGTTGTAGCGGGCCAGGGGCCCGACGAAGTAGGAGCCGCGCTCGAGCAAAGCGGAATGCAAGGCGTAGGAATGCTCGTGATGCTCTTCGGCGAAGTGCTGCTCGTAATCATTGATGGAGATGTCGAGCCCCTTGCTGGAAACGAGGCGCCCTTCGTTCAGGGGATATTCATCCGGGTGGCGGAGGGCGACGAATTCATAATCGCGCTGAAAATCGGGAAACGTGAATGTGGAAACCCAGCGGCAAGTTTCCACGGCAGCGTCTCGCGCCCATTTCAGATCTTCGATGAGGCCATTGAGTTGCTGCTTGGACGGGGCCTTGTAAAAACCGCCAACGCGGACGTTGATGGGATGGATCTCGCGGCCACCGACCACGGTCATGATCTGATTGCCGATTTTCTTCAGACGCAAACCACGTTGCACGGCGTCCGGATGGTCCTTAGCCATCTGGATGACGTCTTCGTAGCCAAGAAAATCCGGGGCATGGAGCATATAGATGTGCAACGCGTGGCTTTCAATCCACTCGCCGCAATAGAGAAGGCGACGCAGATCGCGAATGGGGCCTTCGATGTGGACCCCGAATGCATCTTCGGCGGCGTGGCAGGAGCTCATCTGATAAGCGACAGGGCAGATACCGCAAATACGCGCAGTGATATCGGGGGCTTCGCTGAATTTGCGGCCGCGGAGGAAAGCTTCAAAGAAGCGCGGTGGCTCGAAAATGTTGAGCTTTACTTCCGTGACACGCTGATCGCGAACACGGACGAAAAGGCCGCCTTCGCCTTCGACGCGTGCCAGGACATCGACCTTGATGGTCTTAGCGTTCATGGGCTTCGCTCTCTTTCCGGAACGCTTCAGCGTAGGCATTGAAGGAACGAAAGGCCCGCATGAGCTCGGGCTCGGTGACACCCAGAGCGGTCCAGCCCGCGCTCATCGCAACAGTGTTGGGCGTTTCTTTCGGCCCGAAGCAGCCGTAGCAGCCGCGATCATAAGCGGGACACAGGGCGCCACATCCGGCGAGGGTGACGGGCCCGAGGCACGGAACGCCGTTCGCAACCATAACGCAAACGGTGCCGCGCCGCTTGCACTCCATGCAAACGCCGTGCGCCGGGGTCACGGGTTTTCTGCGGTTCAGGAAAGCGTTCAGAACTTCGATGAGCTGGAGTTTGTTGATGGGGCATCCGCGCAATTGAAAATCAACAAAGACGTGGTCGTTGATGGGCGTGGATTTGCTCAATGTCTCGATATATTCGGGCTTGGCATAAACCACGGGAATGAAATCGGCGACATTCTTGAAATTTCGCAAAGCCTGAATGCCGCCAGCCGTGGCGCAGGCCCCGATGGTGATCAGCAACTTGGAAGAACGCCGGATGGTGTGAATGCGCTCTTCGTCGTGGGGCGTGGTGATGGAGCCTTCGACAATCGAAATATCATAGGGGCCCTTGGCGACAGAGCGGGAGGCTTCGGGGAAGTAGGCAATTTCAACGGCGTCAACAACGGAAAGCAACTCGTCTTCGCAGTCCAGCAGGCTTAACTGGCAACCGTCGCAGGAAGCGAACTTCCAAATAGCAATCTTAGGTTTGCGCGCGGGCGCCATGTCAGACCTCCGACTTGCCGAATACCGAGGCAATCTGGTCAAAACGGTAGACAGGTCCATCTTTACAAACAAAGCCGGGGCCGTATTGGCAATGACCGCAAAAGCCCAGCGCACACTTCATGTTGCGCTCCATGGAAAGATACATGCGGTCGTGTGGAACGCCGCGCTTCTGGAGCTCCATGATGGCGAAGCGCATCATCACTTCCGGTCCGCAAAGCAGAGCAACGGTGTTGGATGGATCGAAGGGCGCACGGGCGACGAGGGGCGTGACCACACCGACGTTGCCGCGCCAACCGCTGGCGGCGCGATCCACGGTGACCTGTACCTCCAGATCAAACTTGCCGCGCCACCGCTCCAGCTCTTTCCTAAAGAGAATGTCTTCCGGGGTGCGGGCGCCGTAAAGCAAAACGATCTTGCGATATTTTTCGCGTTGAGCCATCAAGTAATAGAGCACGGGGCGCAACGGCGCGAGCCCGATGCCTCCAGAGATGATGACAAAATCGCGGCCGTTCTCTTCGTTCAGGGGCCAGTGGCTGCCAAAAGGCCCGCGCACGCCGATGCGGTCTCCAGGTTTCAACAGGCCCATGGCTTTGGTGACAATGCCGACGCTGCGGGTGGTGTGTTCCAGGACGGAAGTAACCGCGGGACTCCCGCTGATGGAAATGGGAACCTCACCCGTTCCAAAGACATAGAGCATGTTGAACTGTCCGGGAAGGAACGAGATCTTGGTATCTCCATTTTCCGGGACAAGGCTCAACGTGAAAGTATCGTCCGTTTCATCCCGCACCCGGTCGATGCGATAAAGCTGCGGGATCATGGGATCGAGGCTGAGCCCTTGAGGGACGTCGTTTTCAATCATCGTGGCCATAAATATCCAGTAGTTGTAAACGTGTGGCATCCAGCCGCGCCGTGATTATGTTGGCAAACCGCTTTAACATCTCGAACCCGAGGTCGTGGTCTTCCTCGCACTTGGCCCGCAGACACTTGGCGTCGAAGACCAAAGCGCGGGTGCGCTTCAGAGTCTTGGCGTTGAAATGCCAGCGATACGGCGGGGAAACCCAGGACCAACCAAGAATATCGCCTTCGCCAACGGTCTGGACCGTGGTCGGGCCCAGATGGGGAATCACCAGCTCGATGGAAACCGAGCCGCCACGAATGAAATAAAACTCATTGGCGGGATCCCCCTCCAGAAAAATAAAATGCTTTTCGGGGAATTGGACGTTCTTCGCACAGCCGGTAATGAACGGCAAATGCTTTTCAGGGAATTCATGAAAGAACGGATGTTCCCTGATGACGGACTCGAGCGTGTGAATCATTAGCACCCCTCCTCAACCGGCAGCGCTTGCAAAAGTTTCACTCTCGCGAATTACGCGCGCTTCTTCGGTGATATCAATCCCGACGGGGCACCAAGTGATGCAACGTCCGCATCCCACGCACCCCGAAGTGCCAAACTGGTCGAACCAATAGGCCAGCTTGTGCATCATCCACTGGCGATATTTGGATCGAGGCGTCGAGCGAACGCTGCTGCCATGGATATAGGAAAAATCGGTAGTAAAACAGGAATCCCATTTGCGCCAGCGTTCCGCCTGCTGGCCGGATAGATCGGTAAGATCCTCGATGTTGGAACAAAAGCACGTGGGGCACACCATGGTGCAATTGGAACAGCTCAGACAGCGGTCCGCGACCTGGTCCCAGCGCGCATGCTCCGTATTGCGGTAGAGCATTTCCTTAATTCCATTTACGTCAAGGGTCCGCCCCATGTGCTTGGCGGCTTCGGCCACCAGGTTTTCAACGAGGTCCACATCCGCCGGAGACGCTTCTTCATGGGGAACCTGGGAGAGAACATCGGCGCCGGCTTTCGTGCCAATACGCACGACAAAATTGTGGCGACCCTCCTGAATAATTTCGGTTAGCGCCAAATCGAATCCCGCGGCGGCTTTGGGGCCCGTCTTCATGGACGTGCAGAAGCAGGTACCACCAGCCTGAACACAATCGACGGCAACGATGAACACATTTTCGCGATGCAGTTTATAAAGAGGATCAACGAATGGACCCTGGAGAAAAACTTTGTCCTGAATGCTCAAAGCATGGAGTTCACAAGCACGGGCACCGATAAAGGCAAACTTCGTGGGCTTGCGAACCTCTGGAACAATTTCAAAAAGGCCGTTGGAACGATGCGCCTGCCAAAGTCGCGAGACAGGGGGAAACAGGAACTTCTTCCAGGATTGCGGTCCGACAACGAATCCAAAAAATGCTCCGTCTTCGCGACGCTTCAGGCGATATTTGCCGCCGGTCTGTTCGTCGGTCCTACCGGCGGGGAGATCCTTGGTTGAAGAAATGTGATCATAGGTAACGGCGCCTTCGCGAACGGTCGGGCCCAAAACTTCGTAATCTCGCTTAATCAGGAGCTGGAGCAATTGGTCCAGTTGCGCCGGAGACACAAGTGAGGAACTGCTGAAACGAGGACCCTTGGGAGTCATACCCGCTCCCTACTGCTCCGGGCTGGAGCGAGGTCCGGCGCACTTACAACTTCACTTCATCATTACCTGAACTTTCTATACTCCTTCCCGCCACCCATTGCAACGACAGAGGTCACCAGATGGGACCAGAATACGTGGCTGTTGCGACGGCACATCGAAGAACTGCAAAAGCGGTCGAAAGAGAAGGGAGATCGGCGAGAAAAAGGGGCTGGATCGGAGGGAAACCGGAGTGGATGTGTGACGCGAATCACAGCATGATGTGACAACTGCCACATATCATTGGTTTTAGTGCTTTTCCATTATTGTTCCGGTCAGGCCGGTAGCGTTAAGTGGTAGTAACGAACATCGCGCCGCAACAGGATCAGGTCAGGGAATTTAACAGCCGGCGCATCCACAAGATTGTGGACTCACATTAGAAAGCGGTCGAGGAGAATTCAGATTCGGGGTGGCTCGGTGTTTCGAGGGGTGTGCCAAGGGAAGTTTTTGACCCGTCTTCCAATCGCGATTGCGATTGTGATTTGCCTGTTTTTGGTGACCCTGGTTTCCGGATCCACCGAGAAGGAATTGCGCCCGCAGAGGGTCGCTGGGGCGAAAGCCAGACCTGAGCTACTTTTCGTGCAAGCAGCAGTGGTTCTCGACGTTTACACAGCGCAGCGTTTTCCAAGTGGCAGCCGAATCGCGCGTTTGGCCTCCGATTCCAAACAACCTGTTGACCTGACACCTGAGTTCTTTGCGGCAGCGGACCCTCAAGTTGATTTCACGGGCGCGAAGGTGCTCTTTTCGGCGCAAAGAATTGCTGGCGAGAAATGGCAGATCTGGGAAATGAACGCCGATGGCTCGAACAAACGGCAAATCACTAGCTGTACCGAAGATTGCGTGCGTCCCGCATATCTGCCGGCCGAAGAGATCATTTTTACCGTGGCCAAGCTGAACAAGGGGAGCCAGCAAACGTATCTGGCGGTAAGCAAAATAGACGGCTCGCAAATGCATCCCATCACTTTCGGGCCGGGCAATTTCTGGTTGGAGACCGTTCTGCGAGATGGGCGCGTGCTCGCCTCCGCGTCTTCCCCTTTACAAGAAAACGAAGCGGCCGGGAAAACGCGGCTGCTCTACACATTGCGGCCGGATGGCGCGGCGCTGGAATCCTTCCGTTGCGATCATCAGCCATCGGTGAAAAGGGGCGACGCCGCGGAACTCGAAGACGGCTCCGTTGTTTTTGTAAAGCGGGGCAATACGCGCGATGCGGCGGGCGGGATGGCGGAAGTACGCCGCGGCGATCCTGGTGAAACTCCTCTGAGCCACAGTGCGGGAAAATATCTTTCACCTCGGTGGTTGTCCGGAGACAGGCTTGTGGTTTCGCGAGCTGTTGCGACCCAAGGCAGTTCGCCGGCGAAATTCAATCTGTACTCTTTTGATCTGACGAAGCAGGTGAACGGCGAGTTGATTTATAGCGATGCAAAACTTTCCAGCATCCAGGCAGTGCCGCTCATTGCCAATCCCGTGCCGAAGCATTTCTGGAGCACGCTGAACCCGGATGCCAAGTCTGGCTACTTTATTTCGCTGAACAGTTACGATTCGCTGGAAGGCGTTAGGGGAAGACTTGTGGCAGAGATCGCGCGGGTACGCGTTATTTCGATGAGAAGCGACGGCAAGGAGCGCAGCCTGGGCGAAGCACCGGTGGAAAAGGACGGCTCATTCTACGTGGAAGTGCTGGCGAACCAACCGGTGCGCTTCGAACTTTTGGATGACAAAGGGCAAACGATTGTGGCCGAGCGCAGTTGGATTTGGACGCGCCCCGGCGAGCAGCACGGTTGCCACGGTTGCCACGGAGACAAGGCGCTGGCGCCGGAAAATCGGTGGCCCCTTACATTGAGGCGTTTTGATACACCGACAGCCCTTCTGGAGAAGGAAAATGCGGCAGAAACAGCACACACGAATTAAGCTCTCACGCCGCGTTCTCTGGCTTAGCGTCGCGGTGGTTGCGGGACTGGCCATTGGCACAATGGCGCTGGCGCAAAAGACGGGCGCCCCGGCAACTACTCCTGCCAGTTCTTCTTCGAAATATCCCATCTATGAAGACGTAACGGACAAGGCGAACCTGAAATTTGTGAATTCCTTCGGTGAACAGAAGCTGAGTTCGGTTCTGGAATCGGCGGGACAAGGCTGCGCGTGGTTTGATTACAACAACGACGGCTTGATGGACCTGTATGTGTTGAGCGGCCGCTATCTGGACGGGGTCACCGACCACTCCAAGGCTGATGGCAAGGACGCTACCAACCATCTCTATCGCAACAATGGCGATGGAACGTTTACTGACGTAACGAAAGAAGCGGGCGTGGCGGGCAAGGGCTTTGCGATGGGCGTGACCGTCGGCGATTACGATAACGATGGCTACGAAGACATTTATGTTACCAACTGGAACTCCGCGATCCTTTACCACAACAACGGCGACGGCACGTTTACGGATGTAACGGAAAAAGCGGGTGTGCAGAACAACCGCTGGGGCATCGGTGCCGCATTTGTGGATTACGACCGTGACGGCAAGCTGGACCTGTTCGTCGGCAACTACCTGGAATTTGATCCCCACGTGAAGAAACCTTATTACACCGCTGATGCATTTGCGGGACCGCTGGACTACGAAGGGGATTCCAATCGCCTATTCCACAACAACGGTGATGGCACGTTCACGGATGTTTCTGAGCGAGCGGGAATCGCGAATCCTCCCGGAAGAGCAATGGGCGTTACCGTGGGCGATTTTAATAACGACGGCTGGCCGGACATTTATGTAGCGAACGACCAGATGGAGAGCTATCTCTACCGCAACAATCATGACGGCACGTTCACGAACGTGGCCATCGAGCAGAATGTGGCGTATGGCACGAACGGCGACACGCCTTCGGCGATGGGGCCGATCTTCGCGGACTACGACAATCACGGTGCGCTGGACCTGTTTGTCTCTGACATGCGCTATCACCGCCTGTTCCGCAATTCACCAAAGGAAGGGTTCTTCGTTGACACGACAGCGGAGGCGGGCATCGCGCGGGTCGCCGGCCAATACGTGGGCTGGGGCGACGGCATATTTGATTTCGATAATGATGGCTGGAAGGACCTGTTCATCGTCAATGGCGGATTGCACTGGCTTATACCGATGGAAGATTCGCTGCTGCGCAATAACGGCAATGGAACGTTCACCGACGTTTCCGATGAGGCCGGAAGTTACTTCCGGACGAAGAAAGTCGGACGGGGCGCATGTTTTGCGGACTACGACAACGACGGCTATATCGACGCATTTATTGTGGTTCTGGGCGGCAAGGGGATTTTGCTGCACGCCAATCCTCCGGCGGGCAGCGCGCGAAACCACTGGCTGACACTGAAGTTGACAGGAACGAAGAGCAACCGCGACGGCTTTGGTGCGCGCATTGAAGCGGTGGCTGGCGAACTTCACCAGATGGTTGAGAATGTGCCGCAATCGGGCTACCTATCGCAAAACGATCCGCGGCCGCATTTTGGTTTGGGTTCGCACACGGAAGCGGACCTACTGACAATCCACTGGCCAAGTGGAACCGTGCAAACACTGGAACATGTGAAGGCCGATCAGATACTTGCAGTTACCGAGCCGGGCGAAAGGCAACGGGCAACCCCCGGAGGTTCCAAGCGGTGAGTGTGGAGCTCACAAATCGGCTACTGAGGCTTGGCGCTCTAGCGGGCTCCGTTGTTCTTCTCTGTGCCATTGCAGCCACCTGCGATGCTGCCCAAGTGCCTGCGGTCCAGGTGAAAACGGAATCGGCGCAGAATGCTTCGCAGGACAATTATCTGACGCCGGTGGAACTGAAATTCTCGCCGGATGGTTCGAAACTTTATGTGGTTTGCGAAGACGACGATTCTCTGCTTGCCGTTGATGTGCGGGCGCAGCATGTGCTTGCAAAAGTAAAAGTGGGACACAAGCCGAAAGATATTGCCACTTCGCCGGACGGCAAAACGTTGTACGTGACAAATGAGTGGGACGATACGGTCAGCGAGATTGATGCCGCGAGCTTTTCAGTGCGCCGAACGCTGCCAACCGGCTGGGGCCCCGTGGGGGTGACAACAGATCGCACTGGCAAGGTACTTTACGTTGCGAATAGCGTGGGGAATGACGTGTCGGTGCTGGATTTGACCGCCGGAGTGGAATTGAAGCGCCTGGCGTCGTGGCGCTCGCCCCACAACTTGCTGCTGTCTCGCGATGGCCGTCGCGTCTACGTTGCAAACATATTGGGCCACCTGGGCTCGCCGAATGAGCCGCCCGTTTCTGAATTGACGGTGATTGATACTGAGAAACAGCGAGTCTCGGAGCGCATCCAAATCCCCGGAGTCCTGGAGTTGCGGCATATCGCCGAAGCGCCGGGAACCAAGGGTGGATATCTGCTTGTGCCAGTCATGCGTCCGAAGAATTTGAACCCGCTGATTCAGGTGGCGGGCGGGTGGATATTGACGCACGGGATGGTGGTGGTGAAGGTTGGCGGGACGGATGGAGTAACGCCGGAGAAGTCCAGCGTCACGCAAATTCTGCTGGATGATGTGGACCAATATTTTGCGGGAACGAATGGAGTCGCGTTCACCCCGGACGGGCGGCTTGCGCTGGTGACGTCTTCAGAGGCTGACACGGTGTCCGCGATCGATACGGCGAAACTGGAACGCCGGTTGCGCGAGGTGCCGGCTGAGGAATTGGCGAACCGGCTGGACTCAGCGAAGGAAATCGTCGCGCGACGGCTGGAAACGGGGGCGAATCCCACGGGCATCGCGATTTCGCGTGATGGGCGGTCTGCCTACGTTGTGAATCGTCTGGGTGATAGCTTGACGGTGGTAGACATTGCGCGCCAGCAGGTGCGCGGGACAATTGATCTCGGCGGGCCAAAAGAGTTGAGCAAATTGCGCCGGGGCGAGCAGATGTTCCACGCCGCGCGCTTCTGCTTCCAAGGACAGTTCGCTTGCTCGACCTGCCATCCCGACAACCATATCGATGGGGTCGCGTGGAACCTGGAAACACCGCAATTAGGGCGCGACCGCGTGGCGAACCGCACCTTGCGCGGGATTGCAGAGACAGCGCCTTACAAATGGAACGGCCACAATCCCGACCTGGAGACGCAGTGCGGGCCCCGCATCGCCAAGTTCCTGTTTCACTCCGAAGGGTTCAACGCCGCACAACTGTCGGACCTGGTTGCTTTCATTAAAGCCATTCCGCTGCCGCCAAATCGACATCTAGCGGCGGATGGCCAACTGACTCCGGCGCAGGAGCACGGGCGCGCAATCTTCTTCCAGAAGTCCTGCGATAACTGCCATACGCCAGCCACACATTACACTGCGAGGACCAGCTTTGACGTTGGGACGGCCACAAAGTACGACACAAGTGGACTTTTTGACGTGCCGCAGCTGGACCGCATCGTGCAACGGCCACCATACCTGCATAGCGGCGAAGCATTGTCCCTGGAAGAACTTTGGACAATTTATAATCCGCAGGACCGGCATGGGGTCACTTCGGACATGTCCAAGGAAGATCTGAACGATTTGATCGAGTTTTTGAAGTCGCTGTAGGGAGCGAGCATGAAGAACAAACAGATACGGCGCTGGTTGCTGGGAGCCGCAGGTTGTATGGCTCTGCTGGCGCCGGCATGCGCGCAAGAGCTCCCGTTGTACACGAAGTGGGAGAACTACACGACGGCGAATGGAATGCCGGATGAAAAGGTGTTGAGCGTGGCAGTGGATGGCGAGCGCGTGTGGGCCGGCACGGAAAATGGATTGGTACTGATCGAGAAGGGCAAGATTCAGAAAGTCTACAAGCCGGAAGACGGGCTAGTGAATCGAGTGGTGACGGGAATCGCGGTTGACCCGGCTTCGGGCGATGTTTGGATTTCGACATTCGGCGGGCTGAGTCGTCTCTCCGGAGGGCATTTCCACAATTACACGAATCTGACCAGTGGGCTGGCGAACGATATCGTTTATGGCGTTGCCGTTCAGGACGAGTACGTATGGGTGGCGACGACGGCTGGCACCAACCGCTTTAATACACATACCGGTGAATGGGCCATTTTCAGCGAGAAGAACGCTCCGATCCAAGAGCCCTGGTCCTATGGAATCGCTGTCGCCGAGAAGAAAGTGTATGTGGCCATTTGGGGTGGCGGAATTCTGGAGTACGACATTGCCGGTAGCTATTGGAAACCCTACACAGACCCCGACGGCGAAATGGAAATCGTACTGTTCAAGAACCAGGGATTGATTCACATGATCGTGAGCAACATCGCCTGGAACAAAGACACGCAAATGTTTTGGGCATCAACCTACTTTGGACTCAGCGGGTACGACGGCCGCAACTGGCATAACTACCTTTCGATGGACAGTGGTTTGGCTTCTGATTTCGTGAATGCGCCCAAGTCTCGCGGCGATGACGTCTGGGCTTGCACGGACAAAGGCCTGAGTTATCTGAATTTCAAGACAAATATCTGGGTCACTTACCGGCCCAATGCAAAAACCGGCCGCGGGGAAATCATCATTACCACGCCGGACAAGAAGGTGACGACGAGGGAGACGCCCACAACCCTCGCTCACAACTACATCCTGAATATGGATTTCCAGGGCGACGACATTTGGGTGGCCACAGCGACGGGTCTGAGCCACGGAATCCGCGAAACTACTCGTGAATCCAACAAAGAAGGGAAAGTCCATGAGCACACGACAGCTAGCCGTTGAACCATCCGAGAAGGATACGGATGTAGTGACAAAGAAGGCCATCACCAACCACTCCGTGTTGAATGAGGCCTTCGATTATGCGAAACCGTCTTCATTCTCGCGCGGGCTGCGGCTGGACATTAAGGGGGTCACCATCCTCATGATCTCCGGCACCGCCAGCATCGATGAGCAAGGCAGAACCGTTCATGAAGGCGATTTCCGGGCGCAAACCTGGCGAACCTACCAGAATATTACGGCGCTGCTGGCATCGGAAGGCGCCACCTGGAAAGACGTGGTCCGCACAACCTGCTACCTGCGCGACATCGAGCGCGACTACGCCGCCTTCAACGAAGTCCGCACGCAATTTTTCAAGGAGCAGGGATTGGATCCGTTGCCGGCGTCCACGGGTATTCAAGCCATTCTTTGCCGGCCGGATTTGCTTGTCGAGATGGAAGCAATGGCCATATTCGACGCGAGCAAAAAGTAACGGACCGATTGAAGGAGTATCGCGCGTGGCAACCCCGGGCCACGGACCAAACAGGCGGGCCGAATCCTCAAGAGCACGCCTGTTCAGGGTGAACGAGCAGTGAAGGAAAGGTAGATTGCGATGAAGATCGCTGGAATTACTCGGCTGGAAGACATTTATAGGCTCTGCCCGTTGATTGGCCGCAAAAAAGATGATTTCGACGGCGAGAACTCGGTGACGCGAATGGTTCACGTCGGGCGAGTTTGTTTCGGCGGGCCGCGGCGCGTGGTGATTGCAGGACCGTGCTCGGTTGAGAGCTACGAGCAGACGCTTGAAGTGGCGCTGGCGGTGAAAGCGGCGGGCGCGGACATGCTTCGCGGCGGCGCATTCAAGCCGCGAACTTCGCCACACGATTTTCAGGGACTTGGCCTGGAAGGATTGCAGATTCTGCGCGAAGTTTCCCGGGAGACGGGGCTGCCGGTGGTCACCGAAGTGATGGACGCGCGGCAAATCGAACAAGTGGCAGAACACGCGGACATGCTGCAAATTGGTTCGCGAAACATGCAGAACTACACGCTGCTGGTGGAAGCCGGGCGCAGCGGCAAGCCGGTGCTGCTGAAGCGCGGAATGGCGGCAAGCCTTTGCGAATGGCTGGGTGCGGCGGAATATATCGCCAAGGAAGGAAACTTTGAAATTGTCCTGTGCGAGCGAGGAATCAAAGCGTATCCGGCTGGCGAATACTCACGCTATGTTCTGGACTTAAGCGTCATACCGGCCGTGCAGGAACACACATTTCTGCCCGTGATCGTGGATCCGAGCCACGCAACCGGAGTTTCCGCCATGGTCGAGCCGGCCAGCCGCGCCGCGGTGGAGTTTGGATGCCACGGATTGATGATCGAGGTAGCGAGTGACCGACCGGGGGCAGCCAAGCCCAAATGCGATGCAGCGCAAGCGATCAGCCCGGCGACGTTGGCCAGAATTGTGGAATTCGTGGCTGCGCACAGCGAAGAGCCTTTGCGGGAGCGCGCCCATGCTGTTTGAAGTGGCCAGGAACGCCGCGCGAAGAATGGCGCTCGCGGGAGTTCCCTTGTTCCTCGCGTTGGCATTGCCGGCCTTGGCGCAAACGCCGGAGACACAGAATCCAGCAAGCGAAACTCCACCGGCGCCGCGCTACGCGAACATGCCAGACGAAGCAATTCCCTATGGAAAATTTACCAAGCCCTACAAGGAATGGTACATCGACAAAGATACGCTGGATTATTTCGGAGCGGCGCGCGAGCGAGTTGTGAAAGAGATCGACGCTTCAAACACGGTGAACATCGGATTTCTTGGCCCGCTGGAGAACAATTATGAAGCGCAATACGGGCAGGCCATGCTGCACGGAGCGCAGATGGCGGTGGAGGAAGCGAACGCGCGCGGCGGTTATGGAGCCAGCGGAAGTTCGAGCGGCAAGCCTTACGCGTTGAAAGTTCATAACGACTCGGCGCAGTGGGGCGCTTCATCCACGGAAGCGGTGAAAATGCTGTTCGACGAGCATGTGGTTGCCGTGCTGGGAAGCGTGGATGGCGCCTCCACGCACATCATGTTGCGCACGTCGCTGAAGCTGGAATTTCCCATCATGGATACGGGAACCACCGATCCAACGGTCACGGAAACGCGCATCCCCTGGTTGATGCACACGTTTCCCGACGACCGGCAACAGGGATATACGCTGGCGGATTATGTTTTCAAGAAACTGAAATTAAAGAGAATCGGAGTGCTACGCACGCAAACCCGGTACGCGCGCATCGGAGTGGAAAAATTCTTTGACGAAGCGAAACGCATGGGGCGAGTGCCTCCGCTTGAAGTGAAATTCAACCGCGGTGATCAGGATTTCTCGACGCAATTGCGCATGTTGCAGAACGCGCACATCGAGGGGCTGGTAATCTGGGGCGAAGCGCCGGATGCCGCGCTTATTCTTAAGCAGATGCGCGAGATGGGGATGAAGCAACCCGTATTTGGTTCGAGCCGCATGGCCTATCCGGCGCTGCTGGAGATCGCGGGGAGTGCCGCGGAAGGCGTGGTTACTTCAGCGCCGCTGGATCCGACGCGCACGAATCCACGGTGGCTGGAATTCCGCAAAAAGTATCAAGCGAAATTCAATGAGGAGCCTGATGCGTATGCGGCGTACGCCTATGATGGGATGAACATCCTGATCGGTGCGATCGAAAAGCATGGACTCAACCGCGGGAAGATCATGGATGGCCTTCGCGAGTACTACGGGAAACCTTATGACGGCGTGGCGGAGCGCGAGGAATTTGACTACACGCTGAACAACATCGCGCCCTTGGCGCTGGTTAAAGTGGAAGGCGGGAAATTCGTTTATTTGCCGGCGCAACGCCGCGAGTCCGGTGCTGCTCATTCCGGGGCCGGGGCGCCCTGATGAAGGCGGCTGAATCATCTGGCCGCTCCAGACGAATTTGCTGCTCTTTCGTGAGGCGCAAAGGTGGCCGCCTTGGGTGCTGGGCTTTTTTACTATTCCTTTGCACGGTTAATTTTCCAAATATTGTTTTAGCGCAGAGCGATCAGACCCCGCAGACTCCCTATGCGGCTATGGACCGCAGCGCCGTTGCGTATCGCGGGGCTGGAAGAGAGGCTGCTGCAGATCTTTCAGGCGCGACCGTGAAAATCGGCATGCTGGTTCCTCTCCAAGGCACGCGCGCGGCGGAGGGGCTACTTTTGCTGGAGGCCGCGAAGTTGGCGCTGGCGGACGAGGAAGCTGCCGGGCCGCTTGCCGACGGGCGTCACATGGAGCTCGCGGTGCGCAACGAGGCGGAACAATGGGGGCAGGCGAGTAGCGAAATGGCCCGGTTGATTTCCGAAGAGCAGGTTGCGGCACTGATCACCTCTTCGGACGGAACTATCGCGCACCAAGCCGAGCAGATCGCCAATAAGATTGGAATCCCGATCGTGACGCTGGCCAGCGACGCGACAACCACCAGAATCAACATTCCGTGGATCTTCCGTTTGGGACCTAGCGATGAAGACCAAGCGCGCGCCATCGCCTCGCAGCTTTATTATCCGGGAATTCCAAAGAAGGTTTTATTGCTTGTGGAAACGGACCATGACGGCAGGGTCGGCGCGGAGGAGTTCGAGAAGGCCGCTAAACATCTGCAAGGAACTCCGCCGGAACGATTGGAGATTTCTTCATCCGAATTGCAACTGAAATCGATTGCGACGCAGATAAAGGCGAGCGCACCTGATGCGATTGTGCTTTGGACGAGTGCGCCGGTGGCGGAACGACTTATTCCGCTGCTGCGCCAGAACAATTCAGCAATCCCCGTTTATTTATGCCGAAAAGCGGCGGCTTCGTTTCTTGCGAATGGGTTTGCTGCCGCCGAAACCGAAGCGCGGGCGCGAAATCAGAATCCGTTGGAAATCTGGGTCACGGCTTCTGTGATGGACGCGACAAACAGCGAAGTGCATGGATTCGCGGAACACTATCGTGCGCAGACGGGCGTGTGGCCGAGTCTGGCGGCGATGCAGATGTACGATGCAGTTCGCCTGGTGGCAAAATCGCTGCGCGTCACGGGCACGAATCGCACGCGTTTACGGGATTACCTGGCGGCGGGCAACCGCTTTGAGGGTTTGAGCGGAACTATCGTGTTCGATTCGGCCGGCAATACCCTGGGCGAAACTCATTTTCTTCAGCTGGCAACTACCAACAAACTACCTGTGCCGTGATCGTCGCTTCTCTCTGCGTGTGCAAAACTAATATTCCACGTCTGCAACTGGGATGTTGCACATGTCATGATGGCCGAGAAGCATGGGAGATACGGAGGGAATTGCCGACGACGGCTAGGCTGGATAGGAGCATGGCGACGGCGGCAAAGATGGGGCTGAGTACGCCGGTGATAGCGAGATAGATGCCTACAGTATTGAAGAAGAGAGCCCAAAAAAGATTCTGACGAACGATGCGCAGGGCCTTGCGGGCGAGGTCGAAGATTTCGGGAATTTTGCGCAGATCGTTATCTATCAAAACAACGGAAGCAGCGCGCATGGCGATGTCCGTGCCGGAGCCCATGGCGATGCCCAGATCGGCTTCGGCCAACGCAGGAGCGTCATTGATGCCGTCACCGAGCATCGCTACTACAGCGCCGCCCTTCTTCCAATTGCGAACACCTTCGGCTTTTTGTTCCGGCATCACATCGGGACGAAAACTCTCCACACCAAGTTGCCGGGCGACAGCTTCCGTGGTGACGCGAGAATCGCCGGAAATGAGATGCGGCTCGATGCCGCGGTTGCGCAACTCCGCAATCATGGCGAAGGCATGGCTGCGCGGAGTGTCGCCAAAGGCGAGACAGCCCTGTAATCCGCCATCCCAGCCAAAAAAGGTGACGGTACGGCCTTCGCATTCCCATCGGCGGGCCACAAGCTCGGAGCGCGCATCAATTGGAATGGCCATTTGTTCGGTGAGGCGGCGTCCGCCGAGAAAAAGGCTTTTGCCGTCAACCATACCGGTGATGCCGAGACCTTTGTGGATTTCGACGCAGGCGGCTTCGCCAAGGGCAATATCGCGTTCGCGCGCAAAGGCGACGATGGCTTTGCCGAGGGGGTGCTCGGAGTATTGCTCGAGGGAAGCGAGCAGGGCGAAAGTGTGCTCATAGGAGGGTGAGCTGAGGTCAAAAGGAAAATCGGCGGGCAAGGAATCTTGATCGGAGTTGGCGGCATTGGCCTGCATCCAGGCAGGGGAAGAGCAGAAGTCCGGAATGAGTTCACAGCCGAGAAGCTGAAAATGGCCCTCGGTCATCGTGCCGGTTTTATCCAGGACAATGTGATTAACACGGCCGAGCGTTTCCAGAATGCGCGTGTCGCTGATGAGGATGCCGCGACGAGAAGCGGCCCCGAGGGCGGCAGTGATCGCCAGCGGAGTAGCGAGGCCGAGCGCACAGGGACAGGCAATCACCAACACGGTGATGCCCCGCATCAGGGCGTTACCAAAAGTGGTGAAGCCCGCGAGCCAGCAAATGGCGAAAGTGAGTGCCGCGACAACTACAACGGAGGGCACGAAGAAGCGGGAGACGCGATCCACAGCTCGTTCCAATGGCGAGCGATTGCCCAGGGCGTTTTCGACCAGCTTGATGATATGGGAAAGAGTGGACTGCGAAGCGCGGTGCGTGGCCTGAACGTGGAGCACGCCGTCCAGATTCACACTGCCGGCGATGACCGCAGCACCAGGTTGCTTGACGACGGGCGTAGCTTCTCCAGTGAGAAGCGACTCGTCGGCGTGGGAATTGCCGGTTTCCACGGTTCCGTCCGTGGGGAAGCGTTCGCCCGCCTTGACGACGAAGGACTGGCCAGGCTCGAGGGCATCCGCACTGACAAAATGCTCACGGCCATCGGCGAGCAGGCGAACCTTGTTGGGGGCCATGCGGTGGAGCAGGGTAATCCATTGTGAAGTGCGGGCTTTGGCACCGCGCTCGATCAATTTTCCCGCCAGGAGGAACGTAACGATGACGCTGGCCGTATCGAAATAGACATGCGAAGCGCCGCGAAATGCCTGAACCACGCTAAAGAAATACGCGGTGAGTACGCCGAGACTGAGCAGCGATTCCATTCGCAGCGTGCGATTGCGCAGACCCAGCGCGGCCAAACGATGAATGGGATAGCCGCAGTAGAAGACCACAGGCGTCGCCAGCCCCATGAGAACAAAAGGCATGTAATGGCGAACACTGTCGGTGATTTGCTCGAAATAGCTGACGTAGATGGCGAGGCTGAACGTCATGATGTTCAGCCAGAAGAAGGCGGCGAGGCCGAAACGCAGAAGGAGGTCGCGATGCTCGGCGGCATCACGTTCTGTGCCCGGAGTAAACGGAGAAGCTTTGTACCCGAGATTGTTGATGCGCTGAATGACGCGGTCTGGCGGAAGAAGTTGCGGCTGGAACTGAACTCTAACGAGGTCCGTGGCAAAAGAAGCTTCAGCGCTTATGACACCGGGGAGTGAACTTACCGCATGCTCAATCAGCCAGGCGCACGAATTGCACCACATCCCACCGACGAGCAGCACGAGTTCGCAGAGGTTGGCGTCGGCAGGGGGAGTTTCTTCGACTGGGACGACCCTGCCTTCCTGTTCTTCGCCTGCGCCCTGCGAAATCAAACCAAGTTGCAGGCCGCGTTTGTAAAGTTCGGTTTCGCGAAGATCCTGTCCACTGGCGATCACGCCGCTTTCGGAAAGAATGACGTAAACATTCATGCAGCCGAGACAGCAAAAGAAATGCTCGACGTCCTCGAGGGAAGTCGAGAGAGGATGCTTTCCGCAGGGAAGCCCGCAGAGATGGCAGCTCATCGAACTCATACGCGCATCCAGTTCCCCTTTTCGGAAGAAGCGCGGGCCGGGGCGGCGGCAACCGGTTTGCCATGCTGATCGAGCAGAATGGGATTGGCGCGCTTGGTGATGATGTAACAGACGATCAGAATGGCGATGAACAGGACAAAGACGAAGCCAAGAAAATAGGCAAAGGGCGTGCTCTTCTTGCCGACGACTTGCGATGGCGCAGACATGCTGCTCATTGGATGCTCCTGTGTCTCCGCGGAGAAGTCCGCTTACTTCGGATTCTCCGTTGGAGTAATAAACGTTTCATCAAACTCGGTCTTTTCATTGCCCGCACGGGTTACGAGACGAAATTGATTTACGCCGGCGATCAGAGGCGCGCCGGGCGGCGCAACAATGTCAAAATTCACCTGCTTGCTCTCTTCGGGTGCCACGACAACGGCATTTTCAAAAGAGGCAAAGTGCGTGCCAGGCAGATCTTCCATAGCAACGACGACGGTGGCCTGTTCGAGTGTACGATTGGCGATTTGCAGCCGGAACGTGTTGGATACGCTGCCGTCCTTTTCACGACGGAAGAGCACGGAGCGGTCCGGATAGATTTGAATCAAAACGTTGCGGCGCACAGCAAAGGCGGTGAAAATCGCGGCGCCATAAATAAGAACCACAAGCGAGACGGCAATGCGCTTGCCATTGCGAAAACCAACGCGATAAAGAAAGCTCTTCGACTTGTCCGTATTGCCGAGGGTTTCACCTTTTTCGCCCCAGACATAGTGGATAAGTCCCTGCTTGCCAAGGCGGCCGAGGACATCCACGCAGGCGTCAATACATTCGCCGCAGTGGATGCACTCGATCTGGTAAGGAGAAGTGCGAATATCAATGCCCATGTGGCAGACGCGGACGCACTTCTTGCACTCGATGCATTCCTTGGGATCGTCGCGATACTGCACGATCAGGGTGTCGCCGTCGGCGAGCATGCCCTGAAGGTATCCGTAAGGACAGACGGTGGTGCAGAAACGCTGTCGGAGGAACAGGAAATCGATGAGCGTGAGCAACGTGGTGGTGGCGCCGGCAATGCCACCGGCGGTTTTCACGTCAGCGGAGAGCAAGCGGTGAAAGAGGTCGCGCGGCTCGACAAAATAGGAGATGAAAACGAAGGCAAGAACGATGGAAGCGAGAGTAACGACAAAATAGAACAGTGCGCGGGAGAGCAGGTTGCGGTTGCGGGGAGACCAGTCCACATATTTCGTAACCAGCCGCTTGATTTTGCTTTCAGCGGCCAGGGAGGCTTCGCTGAAAATCATCTGCGGGCAGAGATAGCCGCAATAGACACGGCCATAGAGCATGGACATGGCGATAATCACGAAAAGCAAGAACATTAAGGTGAAGAAAATGGTGGCAAATTCGCTGATCCAAAGTTCCTGGCCGAAAAAATAAAAGCGCTGGTGAGGGATATCAAAGCGCATCAGGTTGGAAAGCGGCAGAGTAAAGAAAACCAGGACACAGAAGAGATGAATGACTTTGCGAAAGCGATGATACAGGTTGGAATGTGGCGGGGCTACGTTGGGGCGGGCGCAATCCGGCAGCGGCCTCTCGGAATTTATGATGCGCGGATTGGGCGCAGCGGGTTTTTCAGTGGTGGACATGACACCCCTGGATAGCGGCTGAAACATGGAGAGCAAAAGTGCTGCGCAACAGAACAAAGAGCCCAAGAGCCGTCACGCTGACGGCGGCGATGCGTGTTCCGAAACGATTGAGGCGAAGTTTCAGGGCAGAAGAAAATACGCCCAAAACCAGAAGAGCGCCCGCGGTGCCCAGACCAAACGCCGTCATGGACAAGGCGCCAATCCAAGGGGTTCCCGCCGCGACGGATTTCAGAAGGGCCATATAGACAAGACCACAAGGGAGAAAGCCGAGCGCGAGTCCAAGATAGAAGCGGTCGGCGGTCTTGCGGGAGGAAAGCAAATTGCGCAGGGGACGAAGCAGGCGCGAAGTCCACTGAATGGAAGCGTTGCCCAGTTTGGTGGTCGCGCGAAACGAGCCGAACATCAAAATTCCCGCAAGGATCATTAAGGCGCCGCTGACGATCATGGCGGCGCTGGTAATACCGGCGAGTCGGCCAACCAGGTCAACACTGCGCCCGAGTAGTCCCGCCAGGGTTCCGAGTGCCGTGTATGTGAGGATGCGTCCGGCGTTATAGGCGAGGTGAGGCGGGAGAAGAGCAAAACGAGCGGCGGAGGGAGAGGAATTAAGAGGGAGGGGAGTGAAGCCAGCCGCGGCGGAATAAGAAAGGACAATGGGCCCGCACATTTGAAGGCAGTGCAGGCTACTGACAAGACCGAGAGCGAACATCAGCCATAAATCCATCGTTCCTCAAGTGCATTGCAGCGCGGCGAATCAGAGGCTGGCCGGCTGCCCGTTGCCCGGATAGCGCAGCTTGGGATTCGGAGCGGGCACGGTGACGCATTCGCGATAAAACTCAAACTTTTTCATGGTGATGGCATGAGTAGGACAACGCGTAGCACAGAGCGAACAGCGAATACACGTCTTCTCGTCCTTCAACATCACACCACCAATGGCATCCAGTTCGCAGTGACCGAGCGCACGTAGTTGCTCAACACTCATGTCCAGAGATTTGGCGAAATAGCTTGCCCAGGTTTCATCCGAGCAGAGCGCGCTTAGGCCAACGAGGCGAATGAGATTTTCCGGGCAAACGTCAACACAGCCGTTGCAGGCGATGCACGTTGAAGTATCGAATACTGTGTTGATGTTGCAGCGCAGGCAGCGGGCGGCTTGGCGGCGCGCCAATTCTTCCGGGAAAGATTCCTCGGTGACCTCAAGAGAGCCGGCACGCGCGGAGGGATCGAGCACGGGCGGATTGCTGCGTGGGAATCGTTCCCAGCCCTCGGCCATGGTGTACGCAGCGGGAAGCCACTGGCTGCGCACGACGATGTCGGTGCGCGTCCCTCGAAGAAAATCGTGCATGGACCGCGCGGCGATATGCGCGGATTCGATAGCGTCGATAAAAAGGCGTGGCCCGTGGGCGATATCGCCGCAGGCAAAGACATCCGGCGCGGTCGTTTGATAGGTGGAGCGGTCGACTTTAATCAAGCCACGGTCGCTCTCGACGCCATCCTCTGGATTTAGAAATGAAAGGTCGGAGGACTGGCCGATGGCAAAGATCACCGTGTCGGCCGGAATGTCAATCACGTCCGTTTCGTCAAAGGTGGGATTGAATCGGCCATTCGTGTCGAAGACGTCGAGGCACCTGACGGTGCGCAAGCCAGTGACGGTGCCGTTGGAACCGAGAATCACCTTAGGGCCGCGGGCATTGTGAAGGTGGATGCCCTCTTCCTCGCCTTCGTGAACTTCCGTTTCGTCGGCGGGCATCTGCTCGCGTTTTTCCAGGCAGACAACGTGAACTTCCTTGTCGCTGCTCAAGCGCAAGGCAGAACGCGCCACGTCGTAGGCGACTTGCTCGCCGCGCTCCATATCAGACATGGCTTCCGAAGAACTCATGGACTCAAAGGGGCGCACGGCGGAGCGCGCCACATCGTAGGCCACGTTGCCGCCTCCAATAACAAGAACGCGTTTGCCGAGCGGCATGGGCTTGCCTTCATTGAAGGCACGGAGGAAGTCCATGCCATCGTAGACCATGGGGCGTTCGGCGCCTGGCAACGAAAGCTTTCTGCCCTTGGGCAAGCCAATGCCGAGAAAGATGGATTTAAAGCCGTCGCGGCGCAGGCTGCTGATGGAAAATTCGCGGCCGAGGCGCATGTTGCATTTCAGTTCGACGCCGAGCGACAGAACAGCTTCAATTTCACGTTTGACGAGATCGCGAGGAAGACGAAAGATGGGAACACCAACCGTCAACATGCCGCCGGGTTCCGCATTGGCCTCAAAAACAGTGACCTTGTAGCCGATCTGAACGAGGTCGTGCGCAACGGTGAGCCCGGACACGCCGGCCCCGACGATGGCGATGCGTTCATAATCGCCGCGATTGGGTGGAAGCATGCGCTGATCGCAGGCATCGCGGTAGTGGCTGGGGTCGCCGGCCTCTGGCCCGAAACGATCGGTAGCGAAGCGTTTGAGCGCCCGGATGGTGATGGGCGCATCCAGATCCCCACGGCGGCAATTGACTTCGCAAGGAGCGCCGCAGATACGGCCGCAGATGGACGCGAACGGATTGGTTGCACGAGCAATGCGGTAAGCATCAGCGTAACGCCCTTCGGCGATGGCGGTCACGTAGCCGCAGGCGTTCGTGTGCACGGGGCACGCGTGCTGGCATTTGACCATCTTGATCCAGTAGTCAGCGCCTTCGATCGTTTCGAATAGTGGCCGCAGATTCGTCATGGGAGCTTCAGTCTTCGTGAGTTTTCTTGAACGCAAAGACAATCGCGGTGATCGCAAAGATCAGGATGAGTGCCGCGACAAAATACATGAACCCGTTGGAGGATTGCGTGCTCTGGTTCATCTGGCGCACCAACGGCCCGCGGGTGGAGTGGTTGACGTCGCCATTCATATAGAGAAAGAAGTAAGCAAAGGCGCCGCCAGCAATAAAGATGTAAGCAAACTTCAGGAACGTGGGAATCTGCGTGTTCTTGCGTTCAGTAATCCAGCCGCCAGCAAGTTCCTTCAGCTCTTCCGGTTTCTTAGGATCTGGCATGATCATCTCCTCGATTCAGTTCCAGGTTCCGGGTGGATTGCCCTTCTTCATCGTCGAGCACGGTGTACTTGATATCCTCACCGTGTTCTCCCCAATAGCCATCGCGGAGAGAGCGGACAAAGAAGAAAATGCCGCCCGCAAGGAAGAGGAAGAAGAGCAAGTAGGATAAGAAAATGCTGGGATAGACGTAGTCGCCATGCATACGCGTTTCTCCTTACTTCTCGTAGTCGTTATCGGGGCGCCAGTTCTTGGCGCGTCCGAGAGTCTGGATATAAGCAACCAACGCGGTGAAATCGTCGGGATTGTCCACGATCCAGGGGAACGGGGGCATCACGGAACCTTTCACGAGGTCGCGTGGATTGCGGAAGTGGGTGTGATGCCACTGCGTGTCGTACTTGCCGCCGACGCGAGAGAGATCAGGGCCCGTGCGTTTTGTGCCGAACATGTGGGGGGAGTCGTAAACAAACTCGTCCGGAGTCGAGATGGGCGAAGGCACGCCTTTCCAGCCATAGCGGATGGTATCCGCATAGATGGTGCGAGTCTGCTGCGTGTGGCAATACCAGCAGCCTTCCTTGACGTAGATGGCGCGGCCCTTGAGTTCGAGTGCGGTATACGGCCGAAGCTTGCCCGTGGGGCCTTTGCTCGGGTCGTTATTCTCGAACGGTTTGGACCAACTCTTATCCACCATCGGAGGAACCACGGTGGTGAGCAAGCCGCCGATGAAGAAGAAGATGAGTGCGGCGACTACGAAGCCAATTGCGCTTTTATCGGTTTTGCCTAGCATGTGTTCTCCTTCGTGCCGCTTATGCGGCCGCCTTTGCGGTGCTGGCTTTCGGGCTGCCCAGCACAGTGGCCATCATGTTGTAAAGGAAAGTGGTGATCCCGCCGAACATCATCACACCGGAGAAGAAGCGCACCGTCCAAACCGGCTTCAAGGCAACGACCGTGTCAATGAACGGAATCGAGGGATTGTTCCACTGCCAGCCCTGCCAAAAGCCGCCGAGCCACAGTGTGACGAAGAAACCCAGGCCGCCGATCATGAACAGCCAGAAGCACCAATTTGCCAAGGCCTCGGAATGGAGTTCCGTGTGGAACATGCGCGGAATGACGTAGTGAGCGCCGGCGATGGCGAAGAACGAGAAGCACCCCAGCAGTGCCATGTGGGCATGGCCCGGAATCCAGTCGGTCTTGGAGACGATGGCGTTCACGGTACGCAAGCTGTGCATGGGCCCCTGGAAGCAGGTGAGAAGGTAGAAGACGACGCCGGACATGGTGAACTTCAAGGGGACATTGTTGCCGAGCAGGTGCCACTGGCCTTTCATGGTGGCAAAGAAGTTGTAGACCACGGTCCAGACCGGGATGAGAAGCATGAGAGAGAACGTGATGGCGATGGTCTGCAGCCACTGGGAAATGGGCCCGTGGAGCATGTGATGCGCGCCTGTCCAGACATAGACGAAGGCGAGCGACCAGAAGCCGACCATCGAGAGTTTGTGGCTGTAGAGCGGCGCGCCGGAAGCGCGCGGGATGAAGTAGTAGGCGATTGCCAAGCCGATGGGAGTAAAGATCAGGCCGACGGCATTGTGCACGTACATCCAGTTGAGGTTGGCTTGATTCGTTCCGGTGGTGAAGTAGACGGCGACATTGCCAGTGACATAGACAAACGCGGTCCACAGGATGCAGCCCATGATGTACCACAGCGAGACATACATCTGCTCGTATTTTCGCCGGCCGATGGTGGCAAAAATATTGATCCCGAACATGACCCAAGCGACGACCACCAGGGCGACCAGTGGCAAGGGGAGTTCGGCGTATTCCCAACCCTTGTTCATGCCCAGCGGAAGCATGACCACGGCGCCGAGCACGATGATGTTCCAGAGGATGGCTGTGGCGACACCGAGTTTTTCATTCCATAGCTTCACGCCGCACAAGCGCGGCACCAGGTAGTAAGCCAGCCCCATGTCCGCCGGCAGTAGCCAGCCGAAGAGCATGCCGTTGACATGCAACGGGCGAAGCCTACCGTAAGTGAGGTATTGGACGCTGCCCAGGAGTTGCGGCCAGACAAACTTGGCGGCGATGGTGAGCGCGACGATTCCCACTACAAAGAAATAAGAGATGGAGCTGAGCAAGAACCATTTGGCCGTGGTGTCGTGATGAATGGACTCCGCGGGCCGCAATGTTTCGCTGGCTTTGCCTCCGGTGCTGCCTGGTTGAACAGCTTCTGCCATGGTGCCTCCTCGATCACGGTTGCGTGAGCGATGCTGATTTGTCGGCCGGAGCGGACGGACTCGACGGGTGATTTAGACTGCGGATGAAGTTGATCAAATCTCCTGCGTCGTTCTGGGATAGCCCGTAATCAATCCAGGACGGCATGGCCGTGCCTTGAACTCCGTAGAGGATGGAGTCCAGGAGGCGATGGTCGCTGACGTTCTGGACAAAAGCGTAGTTGCGGAGATTGCGCGGGCGCGGGCTGATGTCGAGCGAATTGGGGCCCTTGCCGTCGGCTTTGCGGCCGTGGCAGCCGGTGCAACGATCAAGGAATATTTTTTCGCCACGATCGGCGGATTCCTGGCTCATGGCTACGGGATTCTGCTGGGGAACTTTGCGTTCCTTGATTTCCTTGCGGGGTTCTTTCACGAATGTGGCAAAAACGTAGTCCAACACCTGTTGGCGCTTTTGGTCGGTGAGCACATGCTCGAGCGGCGGCATGGAGGTTCCCGGCACGCCTTGTTTCAGAGAGGTCTGGAAGCGTTCGAGCGGCTTGCTGTTCATGAAGCCGACTTTGGTAAGGTCGCGGGGCGCGGGATCGAGATACAGGTAAGCTATGCCCTTGCCATCTCCCTTTTCGCCGTGACAGCGTGCGCAGATGCCTTTGAAAGTTTCTTCGCCTGTTCTGAAGGTTGGTGGCGTCTTACGGGTCACAAGATAGGTGGTGAGTGCGGTGAAATCCGATTCCGCGAAGCCGAAGGACGGCATGATGGAATCCGGAACACGCGAGCGCGGATTCTTGAAGTGGGCCAGGAGCCAGTCATCGTTGCGAACCAAGCCTTCGTAGGATAGGTCCGGCGCGATATGGCCATCCTTATCGCCAAGTTTGTGACAGGCGGCGCAAGAGCGCTGATTGATCAGCGTTTCGCCGAGGCTGGCGGTGGGAGCTTGTTGGCCGGAGCCAGAAGAAAGTGGCTTGGTTTCGTGGAGCTTGGCCTCGTACTTCTCCATCGAGGTTTCGGCAAAGTTCATGCCGCGACGGCTCTTCAGGAATACCACAATGGCCTTGATCTGATCGTCGGCGAGATCAAACTTCGGCATGAACGATGTGGGGCTAAAAGAACGCGGGTCAACAGTGTGTTCCCAAAGATAGTTGATCTTGAATTTATGGCCGGCTTCGGAAAGATCCGGGCCGAGCGTGCCGCTGGATAGCCCTTCGATGCGGTGACAGCCGTAGCAGCCTTTTTCGAAGAAGAGCTGGCGGCCCTGGGAAACCAAGGGAGTGCCCGGGAAATTCTCTTCGGTGTGGCACTGGGCGCAGTTGGCTTGCATATATTCTTTGCCGAGCAGCTTAGGTTTGTATTCGCTGTGCCAATCGGCCTGGGTCACATAGCCGAGCATAGGATCCGGCCAGAAGGGATCTTCGCCGTGCGCGTAGAACGTTTCCAACCCGCGGCCTTGACCGTCGTGGCAAACGGTGCAGCCGAAATCCGAGAATTTATGACGGCGCTCCCAACGGCCATTACGCTGAAAATCACCTAGCGCGGCGGAATAAGGATGCGTCTGGAGTGGCTGAGCGTATTTTTCGAAGCGCGGATCATCCGCGGCAAGATGACAGGTGAGGCAGCGGTCCACGCGAGAGTCGCCGAATTGTGTGACGATATTCTGCTCGATGCGGGGGCTACGGCCTTCAACAGCGGTGCGCTCCGCGGGAGTCTTGGCCAAACTGCGCGCCTGTTCGAAGTAAGCCGCTTGATGCTTTTCCCAGTTGTTGAAGAATTGCTGGTAGAAAACAAATCCATGAACAACCAGGACGAGTAAAGCCACAATCGCCAGTGCTACACGGGTATTCACGAGGGTCTCCTCACCATGGCGAAACAAACTCCCAATTGGGCCCGCGGAAGAAAATGCCGATGATCATGAGAACGATGTTCAGAACCACAAAGGTCATGAACAGGGAATTGGCCAACAGGCGTTCGCGGGCGAACCATTTGCCAACGCCGCCGGGCTTGCGATCGAGGAAAGGCACAAGCAATAGGAGCAGCACTTCGAAAGTGGGAATGCCGACGCCGCCCCAGAAAGCGGAGTAGCTGACCATTTCCTGCAATCCCAGGAAGTACCACGGCGCTTTGGCCGGATTCGGCGGATGCATGATGTTGACGGGCTGTTCCAGCGGCGCATTGAAATAGAGGGAAACGATAAGCACGCCGGCGACAGTGATCAGAAAGACCAAAAGTTCCAGGCTGACAAGGTTGGGCCAGCTGAACACACTGCGATCTGGCACATTCCCGATTTTGGTGAACGGGCCACGCACAATGCCCTGAATGCCATAAAGTTTCTTCTCGAGCTGCGCTTTCACGCCGAGCTTTACTGCGGGAGCGGGAACAGCAACCACCGCGGATGTTGCCGCAGCGGCCATGGCAACTGGTTCGGGCGTCGCGGCCGGAAACGCTTCATCTTCTTCCGGGGGACGCGAAAGGCCGCCATCCTTGCGAACGCGCCAGAAATGCACGGCGATGAGCAGAGTCACTAACAAGGGAAGCACGGCAACGTGCAAAACGTAGAAACGCAAGAGTGCTTCCTGGCCGACGCTGGAATCGCCAAGCAGGATGAACTTGACGTCATTGCCGACAAATGGCGCGTAGCTAGCGATGGACGTTCCGACGGTGATGGCCCAAAAAGCGAGTTGATCCCAGGGCAACAGATAGCCGGTAAAGCTGGAGAACATGGTCAGCAGGAACAGGCCGACGCCCACGATCCAATTGAATTCGCGTGGCCGCTTATAAGCTCCGGTAAGGAAGACGCGACACATGTGCAGAAAGACGACGGCAACCATGCCGTGAGCCGCCCAGCGGTGCATATTGCGCAGGAAGATGCCAAAGGCGACGGTGCCGCGAAGGTCGAGCATGCGGTCGTAGGCCTGCGTGGTAGAGGGCACGTAATAGAACATCAGGAGTACGCCGGTGACCCCGAGAATCAGGAACAAGAAGAGCGAGATCAGCCCCAACCCCCAGGTGTAGGTGAGCTTCAGGCTGTGGCGATGGACTTTGACGGGCTGGATATGCAGGAAGAAGTTAGTGAAGCTGGTGGAAGAGCGGCCGAGATCGGAATCCGGCAGAGGATTCCGGAAGATGGAGTGCCAGATGTTGGCGGGAAGCTCGATGAAGAAACTGAGTGGACCTGCTTTAGTGTGGTTGCTCATACGCTGAAATAAGTCCCCGGCGCGATTTCGACGTCCTTATCCACTTCGATCTCACCGTTGGGAGCGAGGCTGACCTGATACCAGGCGAGATGCTTCGGCGCGGGCCCGCCGGTCACATTGCCGTCCTGGTCGTAGTGCGAGCCATGGCAGGGGCAGGCAAAACCAGTCTCCGAGGTAGCCACGATGCACCCGAGATGAGTGCAGGTGGTAGAGATAGCAGCCATGCGATCGCCGTCGCGCACCACGCAGATGCGGCGGGTATCAAGGGTCATGCGCGAGCCAGAGGGATAATCCTCCGGCTTGCCGATAGAAAAGCGATTGGGCTGGCCGTAGGTCGCGCGGGGCTTGATGAAGATGAAATTGGAGAAGGCCGTGACCAGCACCGAGCCGAACACACCCATGCCCGTTAGCCAGCCCAGCAGTTTCCTTCTAGTGATCGCTTCTCCGCTCTCCGGCTGTTCCGGAGTTCTTGGCTCTTTCGCCATCGGTCCCCTCCTTCATGGGCATATCCACGGGCTCTTCGAGATCGGACCAAAACACCTGGTATTTGGCGTCCTCGCAGTTTTGAAAGTGGTTCCCTTTCACCGCAAATACAAAAATCAGGGCAGTGCCAATGCCCATCGCCAAACTTGCCAGGATCGCGATCCACGTAAAATCCATCGAAAGCACACTTTTTGGGGCCTTGCCGCAGTACAGCCCGGCTTCAGCCCAAACGAACCACGTCCTCTGCGCTACCCTGCGATTCTGATTGCCGGGCGAGGCCAGCCTGGGTATCCCTCGCCAGTTCAGCCACGGAAACGCTGCCCAGAACACCAACAAGGGCCGCTTGCGCCTTTTGCCAGACCGGGTGGACACCGCACCAGGGTTTGCGATCACAGGAGAGTCCGCTGATCAAACACTGGTTCAGCAGCGTTGGACCTTCCATGACCTCAATTACCTGGAGAAGAGTGGTTTTTTCACCGTGCGGCCGCAGGCAGAATCCCCCACCCGTGCCTCGATGAGAGGTGACGAGTCCACCATGAACCAAGCGTTGCAACACTTTTGACAGAAAGCTGACGCTGACCCCTGTGGCGCTTCCCAGCGCGGTTAATTGCGCCTTCTCCCCTTTGGGAAGGGCGGCGAGTTGAACCATGACCCGGACAGCGTAATCAGTGGCGCGAGTGATCTGCATTCCAAAATGGACCACACTGGTCCAATTACCGCGCCTCAGTGGACTACGAATGGAGAAGTGCTGCAGTGACAGCTAATACCGTTGAATGTGATTGAAGTCACCCGATGCCGAAATGGTGCACTTGAAGGAAGAAAACCACGCAGGTAAGTGCGAGAACGAAACGGGGGATACCACTCTCAGGTCCTCTATGGTACAGGGCCCTATTGATTTGAATTGCCGCGAGCGCGGCAGATTGACGGCTTAGATGGTTAATCGCTGCCAGTTGCAGCGGGCTGGACGGGATGAGGAGCGGGCTCGCGGATCAGCACGGGAAAACGCGGGAAAGAGAAGCTGCCCGCAACATCGTCGATGATGTTGACTTGGCAGAGATAGAGACCGGGCTTCAAGGATTGCAACGGCAAGTCCATCTGGAAGATCACAGCTTTGCGATCGGGCGCAGTGACTTCGTTAGCCACAATCGGCTTGGATTCATAGACCTTCGCAGACCCTTGAATGAACTCAATGCTGGTGAGGACGCGGACGGATTCACGCGAGGATTTTGCGGTCGGGGCTGGCGGGGAAGCACCCTGCTGGGCAGAAGCGGCAGGAGCCTGCGCCGTTTGCTCGACATTCTTGCCCTTTGCCGGCTCATAGACCTCGTACTGCAGATAGAGATGCTGATCGGGTGTGAAAACGTGTGTGATATTGGGTACCAACTCCATCTGATCGCGGACCAACGGGTTGCTGGCCGCGTTCTTGCCGGTAGCGGGGACGCGCTGGCTGCTCAACACCACGGAACTCATCTTTAGCGGAGTTTTGCGCAGGTCTGGGATGCGCACATCAGTTTCAAACGAGCCCATGCGTCCCGTTCGGTTCTCGCGGACCACGAACTTAAGGTGGTAGCTGCCAGGAGCGAGCAGGAAGCCGGTGTTGTACTGGACGTTTTTGCGGCGAACCTCGCGAGTGCTATCGACGGCGAGTTTTACGGTATCGCGAAGACGGCCAACTGGGAATTTGCCGCTTTCCAGCGCTTCCCCGATGACATCAATGGTTGCGCTATCTTTTTCCTTTTCGGTAACAAACGGAATCTGGGAGCCCGGGATGATGAGAGACACGGCGAGATAGTAGTGGGAATCGTCCTTGCGGAAATATGAGGCGCCCGCATAAACAGGCACATCCACGCGAGGCAACTGCGCAGCCATCTCGTCTTCAAGCTGCTGTTCGCGGTCGGCCTTGTTCAAGTGCTCGAAGTCGCGACCCGCATAATAGCCGGAGCGGAAATCAAGTTTCAGGTCGGGACGATTGACTGTGACCTTCAGATGGCGGAAGCGGCCATCCTTCGCGGGATTGTTGCTGGTGAAACCCAGCACGTAATAAACGGAACTGTCTTTCTGAACCTGGGAAAAGACGCCGCTGAAATCGTTGGAATCGAAGAAGGCTTTGCCACCAGTGTCGGCGGAGAGCGTGGCCAGGGTGTCTTGTGAAGCAGCGTTGCCGTTCAAATCGTTAAGAATGGATGCGCCCGTGTAGGCGGATTGCCCGTGCAGGCTGGCGTTCTGCGCTTCGCCGCCCGGAGGGAAGGCTTGCAAGCCGCGAACGTCGAGAGAATAAATGGAGGCGTTGGCCTTAACAGCGGCGGCCGTGGCGGCGTGCAAGGCAGCCTGGTTATCCACGCCAGATTGCGTGATGCCATTGCTGAAATAAATGACGCTTTTCTTTTGCGGAAGTTTTCCAAGCGAGTTCATAAGTGATTGAATGGCGAGAAGCTTGAAATCCGCATTGAACGTATTCAGATCAGTATCATCTTCCGTGAAAGACCCGCCAGTTTCCGCGGCCCCTTCGGCACTTCCGGTCGTGCCATTGTCGAAGCCTTGGCCTTCGCCGCCGCTGTAGGCGTCTAGAACAGCGGCGAGTTTTTTCTGGTCGTCGGTGAAGTCGCAATCCACGTGCATGTTGGTGGCCAGCGAGACGATGGCGATGAGATCCGCGGGCTGCATCTTGTCGTGAACGAATTTCTTTGCCGCGTCCACGGAGCGGTCAATATCTTCGGGCTGCATTGCGGAAAAATCGAAAAAAAGGAGAATCAGGCGGCGATCGCGAGCATCCAGGGTGGGCGGCGCCTTCTTGCTGGAGTGCAGGAGAGTTCCGGGTGTTGCGGCGGCCGCGCCAGTAATCGTTGGGCCAGCCGTGGACGCCAATTGATCAACATCTTCAAAATCGAAGCTGGAGATCTGCTGCTTCTTGCCGTCTTCGTAGAGAGTAAAGTCTTCTTTTTTCAGATCCTTGATTACATTTCCTTTTTTATCGCGGGCGACGACGTTCACGAGCACGAGTTCAGTAGTGACTTGAATCACGCTCTGACTGCTGGTTGGACGCGAGCTATTCTGAGCGATGAGCGCTGCGCCGGGCGAAAGAAGAGCCGCGGCGGCCAAAAGCGAAAGTATTGTTCTTGTGCATCGCATAGGCGTTAACTCTCAGAAACGAAAGCGGACTTGCATGGTGATACGGCGCATGCTGCCCGCGGCAATTACTTCACCAAAGGTCGGGGCGTTCACGGTGGTGCTGATGGAAGTGTAGTTCACGTGATTGAAGACGTTGCTGGCCGTGAAGCGCAAATCGAGAGAGCGGGTGTCCTTGATGGGAATCGTGCGATTGATGGTCATGTCCATGGTCACCATGCCCGGCCCTTCGATGGAATTTCGCGTGGCGTCTCCATAAGGCGAGTTGCTGGGATTGGTGCAGATTGCTCCAGGGTCGCAAAACGCGGCGGTGTTGAACCATTCCCGCACGCTTGGATTGGGAAGCGAACTCGACTGCCCGGGGACAAGGTTGGCGCGAAGCGAGCCACTGACGCCGCGAGCGATGTCTAGACCGGCTCCCAGCACGCTTGGAGTGAAATAGAGGCCAGAAGCAATAGTCCAGTCGCCGCTCCACTGCCAATTGGAAAGGATGTGGGAGATGGCGCCTTTCTGGGCAAGGCGATGGTTTTCCCCAAAGGGAAGGTCGTACATCCAGTTGCCGGTGAACTTATGCGTTTGATTGAAACTGGAAAGCCCGCGATCCGCCGAGATATCGAAAGGATTCTGAGCAACGACGACGCCACCGCCGCCAATAGAAGAAGCATCATCAATGGATTTGGAGAATACGTATTGTGCGCCAATGCCGAGGCCCTTGGACATGCGCCTGCGAGCACGAACGGAAGCAGCGTGCAGAATGGAATTCCCCTCGGATGACTCGTAGATGAAAGGCTGATTGTCGCCCACAACCAGAGCTCGCTCCGTGTCCAGGCGCGTGCCTTTCGAGCCGTTGTAGCCAATGTTGAGGACCACATTGCCGGCCACTTCCCGTTGCAGGTCGAGATTCCAAATCTGCACGTAACCGAGGCCGTAATTCGGATTGACCGCGAAATTGTTGGAGACAGTGCCTTGCGTCACCGTTGGAAAACCGCTCGTAAGGGTAAGCGGTGCCGCACCGACAAGGCTGGCCACCGTAGTTGCGTTGGTGGCCGCGTTGGCAAAGGGTGGTTGAAACGCGAAGTTCTGAACCATGGTGCTGTACTGGGCAAGGTTGTAGTTGATGCCGTAGCCGAGGCGAACAACCGTTTTCTGCAGGGGTCGCCACGCGATGCCCATGCGCGGTGCGAAATCGTGATGGTCAGGATTTAGAAGAGCCGGATTAAAGGAAACACCGTAGGTCCCCGAGCCCGGTGGTATCACAGCTCCGGCCGGGACGACGGGCACCGCAGAGGAGAATCCAGGGCCAACTTCCAAATTAGTGATTCGGTCCTGGGCCTCGGTATAAGGGCTGATGTACTCGTAGCGACCGCCGAGATTCAGCGAGAGCTTTGCAAAAATGCGCCAGTCATCCTGGAAGAACACGTCGGAAGAGTTGCCGCGAAAATTGTAAGAGTTGGCGCCGTACTGCAGGGAAGTTTGCTGAGGATAGCCCAGCAAGAAATCCGCGAAATCGAAGCCGGTGTTGGGCGTGGGCTGCGTGCTTCCCGGGGCGTAGTCCGAGGTGGCAAAGCCGGTAAAGACAAAGCTTCCCTCGGCGTTTCTGGCGGATTGGAAGCTCTGGAGAATGCGGCGGTAATCTCCGCCAAAGCGCAAATTGTGTTTGCCATGATTCCAGGAGACGGTATCGGAAATGGTGTAAGTCTGGTCCAGTTCGCGGCGCGGAGTAGGATCGCTCAGCCCGCCAAAGGAACTAAAACTGATTCCGGGCAACCCCCAATTAAAGGGAGTGTTTGAAATCCCACCGATACCGGCGCCCCCGGGGCCAGCAACGTCGAGGATCTCGGAATAGAGATTTGTGGTGGAAGTGTGATTGTGGTTGTAACCCACGCGGAAAATATTGTTCACGCGATTCTTGCCGTAGGTCCAGCCGGCAGTGGCGTTCAAGCCTTGCGTCCCCGTGCCGCCATTCAGTGATGGAAAAGCGCCCACGGTGTTGGAGTTAGTGCGAGCCCAATTCAGCCCAAAATTGATGTTGTTTTGTTGCCGCCGGCCGCCACCCCTGCCTCCACCACCTCCACCGCGTCCCGTGGGGCTGGGCGCGGGGCCGAAATTATGAATCAGGCGGAAGGTCACGGCGTCGGAGTCGCTTTGGGCCGAAGTAAGGTACTGGAAATTCTGACCGCCAGCGGTCGTGGGCATGTTGGGCATGGGAATGTACTGGAGCAGAGCCTTGGCGGAGGGACTAATCAAGGAAGGGTCGATGACGTTAGGTACGCCATTGTATGTGTACTGCTCACCGGTAACAGGATTGAAGAGCTGAACCGGCATTCCATTGTTGTAAGCGGTCTCAGAAAAATTGCCATCGCGCTCGTCGGCGGTTGGCACGCGAGAAAAAGCATCAATTGGCGTACTGCCGCGCGTGCCGTTCCACCCCGCAAAGAAAAACCATTTGCTGCCGGCGTCGAAAAGCTTGGGAATTTTCAAAGGGCCGCCGACATTCGCGCCAAAGTGAGACTGGTTGTATTGCGGCTTTATGGCGGGAGTGCCGTTCAGCGCATAGGAAGTGGCATCGAGCGCGGAATAGTTGTCCGAAAAATAGAGCAAGCCATGAGGCTGATTAATATTGAAACCGCGGCCACCTATCCTGCCGATTGCGATGCCTCCACCGCCTGGTCCCCCGCCGGGACCGCCGAAACCGGGGCCTCCACCGAAAGGACCGCCGCCGCTTTGCACGCGGTCGCGAAACTCCTGGATGCGCTGTTGCAGTTCATCTTCGCTGCCTCCGCCGAAATCTTGTGTGCGCCCCTGCGCGCCACTGATGCTGACCGATTCCGTGGGAGCATCCACGCCCGCGCCATTCATCGGCAGACTTGAAAAATCATTGTTGTTCTGTGCGCCGCCGGATGCGCCCGTTGCGCCGAAGCCGGAATTTTCTCCACCCAAAGAAGAGAGGGTGTTATCCACCGCGAGGCTCTGAAAGCCGCGGGCAGCGGCAGCGAAACTCGCGGCAGAGTTATTGGATTGTTGTTGTTGTCGAGAAGCAAGCAACAATTCCGCTTCCACTTTCGCCGCGGGATTTTGCGGATTAAGCACGAGTTCCTGCGTAAAAAGAGCAAAACCCATGAATTCGATGCGCAGAACGTAGCGGCCGCGCACGATCCCGGAGAAAGAGAACTTCCCTTCGCTGTCGGTCACGGCGGCATACTTCTTGCCAGTGAGCGTGTTGGCGGCGGAGACTGTCGCGCCCGGCAGCGGAGTTTTGCCCGTGCGCGCGGTCCCAGTGATTTCATAAGTGGGAGAAACAGCGCTGGGTGGAGCAGCGTTTATCGGAGCTGTTGGCGGCGTGGCGGGTGCGCTCTCTTGTGCCCGCAAAGGCAGAGCAGAGAGAGCCGCGAACAAGACAAGTATAGGTACGCCGCAATGAATCGCCTTCAAACTGCACTCCCTCACTAAGTTACTGTTTCGGTGGATTGTTCGCAGGAGCCATAGCGGGCGCACTTGGGGAAGCCCCCCGGCCATTGACCATTTGCTGCATGCGCTCCCACTGCTCAGGGGAAAGAACCATTACGTTTTTGGGGACGAAGACGTTATTTTGCGATGCGCCGCGGATCACCACGTGATCGCCGGGATGAATGTCGGCCATGGTGATGCTGTCCCGGCCCTTGCGAAGAGAAGTATCTTCGTTGAGTTCGAGAGTTTGCGAGACATTGTCCGTGCGCAGGACGGTCATGTTTGGCGCATCAACAGATTTCACCTCGCCGGCGACATAGTCTTTCCCCATTTCGCCGAAGCCACCTCCACCTCCACCAAAACCGCCTCCGCCGGGGCCGTTACCAGAGCGCGCCCCAATCACTTGAGCCGTGTACGTGTGGTCGGCATTCTCTTCGCCACGCACGAAAACCATGTCGCCCACTTTGAAGTCGGCCATTTTTGCAGGCTGGCGATCTTTGCGGAATTCCGTTGCATCCGTGAGCTTTACGGTTACGGAGGTTCCGTCTGGCCGGGTCAGTTGCATCGAGCCATTGGCAATGGCGGTGATCTTTCCCGCTACGCCATGACCCTGCATGGGCCCGCCACGCCCCTGTCCCCGGCCACTGCGGGGTGATGCACCCTCATCCTGACCTTGGGGAGCCGCATCCGGGGTTTGCGCCCAGATCGAGGTTGCCAGGACCAAAAACAGGAAACTGGACATACAGAAGTGCTTTTTATACATAAGGCTTCTTTCCTTGGTTGACCTGCTCACTCTTAAAGACGCGGGGCCGGGCACGATAGTTACCGAATCTAGCTGCGCCGGGGATGGGAAATGAGCTCTGCATCCCCCTGGTAATTCCAGAGAAGCAGGGCGAAAGTTCCCGTTCCACCCCCTCTCAGCAGGTTATAGCAAGATACCACCAGTTGAGCAGGGGAGGCGCTCCCGGTGGGCGAGGCGGCAAGGGGATCGGAGCAATGGGCATTCGTGCACCATCGCCAACGGCGACCCAGAATGATTTAAGAGAGTTACACCGGGGCTAGCCGAGTGAACGGGGACATAGCAACATTGCGTTGTGTTTTATCGGACTGGTGTGTAGCAACGATGTGGCAATGTCCGCTTATTGCACTACGATTTTGCCGGTCATCTTGGAATGCAGGGAACAGAAGTAGGGATAGGTTCCCGCCTTGGTAAACACGAACGAGAACTTATCATCGGTGTCGAGCACCTTGGACTTGAAGACGCCATCCGTGCTGACAATCGTATGAGGAATATCATCGTGGTTGGTCCAGGTAACCTTTGTGCCCGCAGCCACCGTGAGAGTCCCCGGGGCAAAGCTAAAATTGTCTACCTTCACTTCCGCGGCCGCCGGAGCAGTTTGTTGAGCACGTGCCGAAACTCTGAGCGTCCCTGACATGAGCACCAGAACGAAAACGATTCCCCACGCTAAACCTCCAATGAGCATGCATCTTTTATTCATGCTTTTACCTTTCTGACTTTTGTACGAATCGCTTCTTTCCTTCGGGCCACGCTCAATCGATCTAACCAAGGTTGGAGTCAACCACCGCCAGCGCATGCTGGCCCCGCACGTAATTCACGTTCGTAATTCCCAGGAGGCCTTTCAATTGCTCCGCCGGCACTTTCATCGGCCCTGGTGAATCGGCTTTCCCTGGCTGTGGCTGCGGAAACGCCGTTGACGCCGCGGTGTGAAATGTCACATTACCCTCCACCTTCTGCATGGTCTGGTGAATATGACCATTCAGCACGGTGACGGAGCCGAACTGCCTTAAATACGCCAACGCCTGCCCGCTGTCCTCGGTGCCCCAGCCCCAATCCGGATAAACCGACCACAGAGGAATGTGCGCGAAAACTACGATGGGAGTGCTGTGCTTCAAATGCTTGACGTCGTTCTTCATCCATTCCAGTTGTTCGGCGCCCAGAGTGCCCAAGCCGCCAGCCTTCAGGTTCAGCACATTCACCAGCCCAATAAAATGAACGCCTTTTTTATCGAAGCTGTACCAGCCGGCGCCTTTTGAGTTTCTCCCGTAGCGCTCGAGGTACTGTTTGCCGTCGTCGTTCAGCATGTCGTGTTCGCCTGGAACAAAAAACACGTCTTTCGGAGTTGCACCCTTCAGAATCTGATCGACGGTATCGAACTCCTCCGGCTTTGAGAGATGGCTGATGTCACCCGTATGCAGCAGGAACTCCGGCGGGGTCGTCAAACCATTCATCTTGTCCACCGCTGCTTTCAGCGTTCCTACAACATCCGGGTTTGCCGCTTTGTTAAATCCCATGTGGCTATCACTGATTTGCACGAAGCTGAGTTCGCCCGAGGCTGGCTTGTCTTTCATTTGCGCCATCTGGCTTAGGCTGTAGGACTTCAGCACGCCGCCTTGCATCACGCAGAGCGCTCCCGTCCCAGCCCACGCCATGCATTTCAAGAATCCCCGCCGGTCGATTCCGTCGTTGTTGTGATCGTGCAAGAGCTCATCCTGTGCCTTCTTCCGCATGATTTCTCCTCGAACATTGGCCGTTTCTCACGGCGTGCTGGTTTGGCCCGCTTGGAATCACTCTTAGGAGTGGCACGCGACTTACTGGTTCAAAGAGAGCCCGCGCCACTCCCGGACGTGTTTCATCCATATAGACCGCAGCACCTGGCTCTTTATTCCCGCACAGCTCGCGAAAAGCCTGTTGTATTCGTCAAAGAAAACGCAGGCGAATTGGAATAAAATTGCGGTGGGAGCAGTCCTTACTATTGAGCAACCCTGTCCAGAAGAAAGGTTCGGACGTGCTGGACCCGCAGGAACAGTCGCGCTTCGAGATGCTTGTTCTGCCGCATTTCGACGCCGCTTTCAATCTTGCCCGCTGGCTCTTGCGCGGCGCCGCCGATGCTGAAGACGCCACGCAGGAATCATTGCTGCGCGCCTATCGTTTCTTCCCCGGCTTTCATGGCGGGGATGTGCGCGCCTGGCTGCTGCAAATCGTTCGGAACACCTGTTACACGTGCCTGGAGAAGAATCGCCGCGTGGACGACATGACCGAATTCGACGAAGAGTTGCACGGTGTCCCGGGCCCAACGCCCGAGGGGCTCGCCATCGCGGGTGACAATCGCGAGCGCCTTACCCGCGCGCTTGAGTCTTTGCCACCTCGCTATCGAGAGGTCATTGTGCTCCGCGAACTGGAAGGATGTTCCTACAAGGAAATTGCCGCGATTACTTCGATTCCCATTGGTACGGTCATGTCCACGCTCTCCCGCGCCCGCCGGCAACTTCAATCGGCGCTTGCTGATCCAACTCGCATGGAGGCCAGCCATGAGTTGTGAACGTGATGACACTGTTCTCCACGCCTACTTCGACAATGAGCTTGATGCTTTGAGCGCAAACGAATTCGAACGCCATCTTGAAAACTGTAAGGAGTGCGCAGACGCCCTTGCGGCCCTGAAATCTTTGCGTACATCCATGAGCGGGGCCCAGATTTATGAGCGAGCGCCAGCCTCGCTTCGCAAGAGAATTCTTGCTGAAGTAAGTCCTGCGGGTACGATCGCGCACACACCGTCTCGCGCTGCCTGGCAATGGCTGGCGATTGCCGCCACCGTTCTTCTGATTGTCTCCATCGGCTGGCAGGTCGTTTCTGTAAACCGCAGTGAGAACAAGAATGCGGTTCTGGACGCGGAGCTTGTCGATGCTCATCTGCGATCATTGCAGCCCGGACATCTAACGGATGTCATCTCTACCGATCAGCACACGGTCAAGCCGTGGTTCGACGGCAAGCTGGATTTCTCTCCGCCGGTAAAGGATTTTGCCGAGCAGGGGTTCTCTCTACAGGGAGGGCGCCTTGACATCATTCGCGGCCGTGCTATCGCGGCGCTGGTCTATGGACGCAGGAAGCATTTCGTGAACGTTTTCATCTGGCCCACAGTCGAACATGACACGGCGCCGCGCACAGGTTCGAGCCAAGGCTATCAATGGATCGATTGGCGCAAGGGCGGGATGGAATTCTTCGCCGTCGCTGACACTACGGCTTCTGACCTCGAACAACTTCAGCGGCTTATCGCCGAATAAAGCGCAATCGTGTAAGCGAAATCCTGTTGTTCGACGCAAGGGACCGAATCGTCGCGGACGGTCTCATTGTGGATGAGCATTGGTGTCTGTTACTGCTGGCGGCTTGATGGTCAGCCAACGCCGGCTCACGGTCGGATCGGACTCGGCATCAGAAGCAGTCGCCGTGGCCGTGAGCGTGTACTTGCCCGCTTCGGCTGGAGTTCGCACGGTGACGTTGTAAGAGTCCGCTCCGAGAGCTTCAAGGTGGAACGGCATTTGAACGCTGCTGGCAGATTTGCCGCGATCATCCAGAAATTGAAGCCGCAATACTCCCGCTCGCGGCTGGTCCAGATCGTTCACCATCATCACCGTAAGAATTTCCGTCTCATTGGGCGCCAACTCTTCGTGCCAGAAATTGATGTACACACCCAGTGGCTTGAAAGCCTGGGTCATGTAATCCGCGAAATGAGGCTCGAGGGTGAGCGACTTCACATCGGTGAAATGATCAGACGTGAAGGCATTCGGCGCGCTCGTGGTGAGATAGACAAAGTGAAGCACGCCCGCATAACGCCGGTGCGCGCGCCAGAACTCCGTTTCGCCCGCAAGCAGGTAGGCCTGCATCGCAAAGCGCCGTTCGGCCGTATTGTCTCTTCCGAGAAGCAAGGGATAAAGTTTCTCGGTAAGTAGGGTTGGAGAGCCATCGCGATTCAACCACAGCCATCCGTATTCGTTGAGAATCAACGCGTGGGCCGTCATGGTGGCATAGGAATCTTTGGGCATTCCCTGCATGGATTCCAGGTCGGTCATGCGAAACTGCCACTTTCCCGTCGTCGCTGTTCCATAGAAAAGATAGGGATGGTCCTCCACAGGATCGTTGCTGCCAGCCGGCGGATTGTAGCTGTTCTCCCAGGGACGATGAGACAAGTCGAGGTCGCGAACCGCTGGGATGATCTTTTCCCCAAATTCAGGCGCCCAGGTTTCGTTGTTGGCGTCCCAAATTGCCACGCTGGGGTGATTCCAATTGTCACGCATCCATTCTTTGAACTCGACTGTCAGTTCATCGGGATTCAATTTTTCGCGATATACACCTGCCCAATCGGGGTGGCCGATCCATACCATATATTCGTTTTGAATCAGCAAGCCCGCTTCGTCCGCAATTGCCAGCCAGCGATCCGGCACGGGACCTATGCAAAAACGGAAGCTATTCCAATGCATCTGCTTGGGAATCTGAACTAAAAGTTTGTGCAACCAAGCCTCATCCCAGGGCAGAGTTCCGGAATCGGGATCCTCAAAAAAGCGGTGCAAGGTGATGTTGGACCCGCGAAGAAAATAAGGTTTGCCATTCAGATAGGCTCGCTGCGTCACAGTATCGAAATGAAAGTCGCGCATGCCAAATCGCGTTGTCGTTGAGTCGCCTGAAGTATGAGTCTCCACAAGGTAGAGGAACGGATCCTCTGGCGACCACAGATGCTGGCCGGGGATGCTCACGGTTTGCTGAACCAGGCGGGTTTCGCCGGGCGCGAGTGTGACGGTAATCGCCGGTGAAGAGCCAGCCGAGTGCCCCGTTTTCCACTCCGTTACATTTTGCTGCAGGATCGTACTTTCAGGTTCCGCGCTGAAGTTGCGCAACTCTGTCTGCACCAAAACTTCCGATGACTCGATTCTTGGCGCTGCTTGTACATTCGCGATGCCTGGGCCATCGAATGCCATCAGGCTGACGTCATCATAAATTCCTGGCGTCCAGCGGTTCTTCTCGAAATCTGTTCCAGAAGAGATGTTTCGTGGCAGCACGCCGGGATGGGCTCCGACACGAACGGATAGCTCGTTCTGGCCGTTCCAGTGAATCGCCTTGCTGGCGTCAAAGTAGGCTGCTGTAAAGCAGGGGAGGTGCTCACCCAACTTTTGCCCGTTCAGATAGACGGCAATTCCAAACTGCGCTTTGCTGATTTTCAACAGCGCCACGGCATGGTTTGCAGGAGCCTGGAAACTTCTGCGGTACCAGAAGTAGTTGCGTTCCTGGTGAGAAATGCCTGGGGCATCTCCCAACTTCTCATAGTCCGATTTGCTGTAGCGGCCCTGCTCCATCAAATTGGAAAGGAGTTCACGGCTCTGGAATTCGTCGACATTCTTGAATGCCGGAGTCGCGGAGTGCGCCAGGCCCGGCACTGGAACGTGGTGCGTATACGCCGTTGGTTGCGCATCGGGCGAAACGCTGTCTGCAATCTCCCACGACCCGTTGAGCGATAGGGTTACGCGTTGAGCCTGAACCGCGCAGGGTGACAACAGGACGACAGCAATCGACGCGCAAGCAAAAAGCCGGGCCGAGAACGACGGAACGAAATTACGTGCTAAGCGAAGGAACATTGTGGTTCCTTTCTGATCCCGCAAAGGCGCGATCAACTACGGTTCAAAGCTTTTCCATAATTCTGCGAAGCGGCCTGGATCGCTGACCCAATTTAATCGCTCAGGATCATTCTTATACTGGCGATAGATGGGCACGCCTCGAATGATTCCAAGCTCTGGATAGGGGCGTGTGGATCGCACGCGCAGTTCGTGTTCGCAGTAACGCAGATTCGCTTCCCAGGTTAGTTCGTTGTTCTTCCCGAGGACTGGAAAATGGGCGAGTCCGTGATGCGCTCGGACTCCGTCATAAACGAAGCCGTACTGTCTATCGCACCACGCGCCAAAGACCATGCGTTTTTCTGGATCGGCGTTGATCACCGCATGAGCCCAACCGGGAGGCACAACAACCACTTCGCCTTTCCCGGCAGAGATCGCGAAGGAGCGGCCGGGATCATCCGCTGTGGATTCCTGCATGTAAATAATAGCCCGGCCGTCCCAAATCTCGAAGATCTCCGGTGTTGACCACCCACAATGAGGCGACACATGGTGCACATGCCCTTGGCTGCGGACAGGTTCTTCTCCCAGCCTGCCCGCCGCATAGGCGACCGCGCCAAAAAGCAGCATGCGATGTTCCAGGTCCGCGCGGTCCACGTCTTCGCCAACGTCCATCACGATTCCATAGACGGGATCAGGCCCATCACAATTCGGATCCTTGAGGCTGGGACGTATCGAATTGAGCGAGCGAAACTCGGGTTCGGGGCCGAAAACACTCCTACCGTACGCAAAACCCAGGCTGTCCTCTTTCACCTTCAAATCAAATCCCGGATCAAAGTCCATGATCAACCTCGCGCACATAGGCTTTGATCGTGGCCAGCGGCGAACGCGGCTCGCCGACCGGCCGGATGCGATACGCCCCCACACACGCTGGAACGATAAACGTTTCGGCATAGTGCACGTGAAAAGGAGCGAAGGCACCGGTGGGACTCTCCACAATTGCTTCTTCACCCTCCACCAGGTTCAACACGTTGAGGGTTCCGTGCGCGTCATGTTCGACCGGTACCGTAAACCAATGCCGCCGTGTCTCGATGAATTCCAGGGCGTGCAGGCCGGTTGATTCTTCACGCCATCCCGGGCCACTTGTGATCGGTGTTTTGAGGTCGAGCAGATTTTCGCGCACCCATTCCGTTGTACGATTCCACTGCAGATTGGCCAACCCGTGGTCGAGATGAATGGGGCGCGGTTTCCCAGAAAGATCCAGGCGGTCCCAATCCCAAAGCTTGAAAGTGAAAATGTAAGGCGTGGCGCTAATCTCGAGGACCAGGGAATTTCGGCCTGAACAGTGAATCGTACCAGCAGGAATTGAGAGATGAGAGTGTTTCTGGACTGGCCACTTGTTCACGTAGCGCTCTGCCGGAAAAGGCGCTCCACCGGCCTGTGCCAACCGAAGTTCCCGTTCGAACTCCTTGCGATCTGCGCCCGTCTGAAAGCCAAGGTAGACGGTTGCGTCTGGTTCAGCGTCCAAAAGGTAGTAGCTTTCGTCCTGCGTATACGGCATGCCAAACTGATTTTTGATATAGGAAAGTAGCGGGTGCACCTGCAACGATAAATTTCCTCCGCCAACGGTATCGAGTAGATCGAAGCGGATGGGAAACTCGGCGCCAAATCGGCGGCAGATCGACTCGCCGAGCAACTGGTGCGGATGCTGGTGCACCAGGGTAAGCGCGGGCACCTCCACGGAACGAGCTCCAAAGCCCAACCGCAAGCTATTCTCTTCCGGCACGCAGTCGAAGCACCATGCGAAGTTGGGCGGCTGCGTAGGCAAGTCGAAGTGAGTGCGCATCCACTCTCCTCCCCACGGGCCCGGATCAAAGAACGGCACCACGCGGAAAGGTTGCCGGCAAACCTGTTCAAGTGCCGAACGGTAAGAGTCACCACTGATCATGCGCGGATCGTTCGGCAGGTTTGTGTCCAGGAGGAAGTCAATTTGTTGGAAAATATCGTGGCGAATGTTATCCGCAACGCGCCAGTCAATGAAGTAAGCGCGTTTGTAAAGCTGGCTGGCGGGGGCGGAGGAATTCTGCGCCCCAAGATTTCCCACCTGGTGCTGCCTTTGCCTCCTCTGAATCTCCCAGCGCGCCAGGTCTGCATACACCAGCACGTCGCAATGTTTCGCGATCGCGATTGCTCCGGTACCCAGCACAACGGTCAGCCCATCGTCTGGCAGACGCGGTGCCGAATGCACTCGTTCAGGCAGGAGGAAGTCTGTGATGCTCCAGGGCTGCATTCTGCCGAACACGGGATCGTGACCGAGACACGCGGCAAACTGGCGTTCCAACTCTGCGGGATCTTTGAACGCATTTTCCGCAAGGATGCATCTTTGCGGATTTAAGGGAGCAACCAGTTCTTTTCGCAACTCTTCAACATCCGCGCCAGGATAACACTCGATGACAAGCACGCAGCGGGCGCGTGCCTGCAGAACAGGGCGAAGTTTCGCGACAACCTCCGACCACCCGACCGCACAGTCGTCTTCCCGGCTCGAGACCGGGACCACGGGAGATTTATCGTAATTTGTTTTCATTTTTGCCTGGGTTCGCTGAGCAGGGGAATCGCCCCGTATAGCGCCGCATGGGACGAAAGCTGCGCTTCGACAATAACCACTGACCCTTTCGGAATCCACGCGTGTTTTTCCACGTGCTTCCGAATTTGAGGCAGGATATCAGCGGCGCGGCGAAGCACTTTGCCGCCAAATACCACCACTTGCGGATCGTAGGCGTGAATCAGCGCTACAGTCAGCATAGACCATACTTGCAGGCAATGATCGAGAACCTGCCTCGCGACGGGATCACCGGAATCCACAGCTGCAAACAAATGTTGAAAATCCAACGGCGTTACGCGAGCAAGGGAACTTTCGGCAAAGCCAGGCCATTCCCTGCAAACCATCGGCAAAGACCATGTGGAAGCCTCAGCCTCCGCACATCCGATATTCCCGCAAGTGCATCGTCGCCCATTCAAGACTACCGGAAGGTGTCCGCCGATCACGCCAGCCCTTCCATTGTGGCTGCGCAATAGCTTGCCATTCAGCATGGCCACGCCACCGATTCCCGTGCCAAGGGTGATCATCACAACATCGCTGCAGTTTCGGGCCGCGCCATGGAAATTTTCGCCAAGCAGCGCCAGCCGCGCGTCATTCTCCAAGCGCAAACGCATGCCGAGCGAGCGACTCGCCCAACCGCGGAAGTCAAAGCCCTCGGCATCCGGGAACTTTCCATTGGTCGCAATCACGGTATCGCTATCCGGATCGACGATTCCGCAAAAGCCCATTGCCAGTCCAAGACAGTTCTCCGAATTAACTTGAGCAGACACGAGCAGTGATTGAATCTCAACTTCCAGGCGTTTCAATACGCCGCTGAGAGGTTCATTGTTCGGTTCGATCGAGCGGGACGAAAGAATCTTGCGTTCGCGAAGCAATGCGCACGTGATGTGCGATCCGCCGATGTCAACCGCGACGGCAAACTTGCTCATGGCTGGAGAACGATGGCAGGTTTGTTATTCACTTCGAGAATGCGAACGCTGAACCCATGTTCTTCGACCGGTTGGTAGTTGTAACCTGCATCGCTACCCCAACAGGCGAGGAAGCGAAGCGGCGTCTTCCCGGTATTGACGACGCGATGCACGGTGGCACCGGGAATGTAGTGAACTCTTCCGGGAGCCATTTCAAGACAAATCGTCTTTCGCTGTAAATCCATCAGCAGCAGAAAGCCCTCACCACAGACAGTTGCGTAGTACTCGGCACGATCAATCTGTGCGTGCAGGTGCCCCTTGGTCATGAAGTATTCGTTGCCGACTTTGCCGGGAAGAATTTCCGAGTTTCCCCAGAATAATCCGCCAGAAGTGCCATCGGCCACCGGCTTCCAGTATTGCACTCGGTAGACAGGGGTGGCAGGATCCAATTTTGCCCAGCTTGCAGCATCCTGAAAAACTCCCGCCATTTCGCCAATATGTTTGATGGACTGCTGTACTCCGCTGCCGCTCAGTATCCCGGTCTGCCAGTCCACGTAAGTTGTGAAGAGATCGCGCTCGGAGTGCGGCTCCTGTGTTGTGCTCATATTGCGACCAGAGTAGCGGACAGCCGTGAGAATCGCAACAAAACCAGGCTTACCGGCAATAGTTGAACAGTCGCGAGCTCTTTTGTGAGAGAGTGGCTGTTTGCCAGACATTTCTGCTCTTCTGGAAGGACGAATTCTCTTTGAAAGATTCCGATCCCCAAGCCTCTTCCCGTTCGATCTATCTCATCGTCGCAGTTGCTGGAGCCGCCGGCCTCCTTTTTGGCTATGACACCGCGGTCATAAATGGCGCGCTTGTATTTTTGCGAAGCGCCTTCCAGCTTTCCGAAGGCCAGACAGAATTTGCCGCCAGCAGCCTGTTATGGGGATGTCTGGCAGGAGCTTTGCTCTCCGGGCCGCTTGGCGACCGCTATGGACGCAAGAAGTTGCTGCTCTTTAGCGGAATCCTTTTTTTCCTTTCGGCGCTGGGCGCAGCGCTGCCACGCACCTTCGCATTCTTCCTGTTCGCGCGGGGAGCTGGCGGGATTGGCATCGGGATGGCCTCGACGCTTGCCCCGGTATACTTGGCCGAACTTGCGCCTTCCGAACACCGGGGACGCGTGGTCACTGTGAATCAACTCGCGATCGTGTCCGGAATACTGGTCGCCTATCTGGCAAGTTGGGCGTTCTCGTTTTTGGGGGATTCCAGTTGGCGATGGATGTTCGGGTCGGCCGCGTTGCCGGCTGCTATTTTCGCGCTGGCTGTCCTCACAATTCCGGAAAGTCCCCGCTGGCTATTTGACAAGGGGCGAGAACCGGAAGCACGAAGCATCCTGCAGGATTTGCATGGCGCTGCGGTTGCCGAAAAAGAGATCCACGAGATTTCTGAGTCTGCCGGAACGACAAAAATGGGCTGGGGCGATCTGCTGCGACGGATTCGCAAGCCAATGATGCTCGCCATCTGCCTTGCCGTATTGCAACAAATCAGCGGCATCAACACGGTCCTCTATTATGGGGCGCTGTTGTTCAAGGAACACACGGGGGTCAGCAGCCAGAGCGCGGTTGGCGCCAACGTATTGATCGGAGCTGTCAATTTCACTTTTACCCTCGTAGCGATGGCCATCGTTGATCGGGTGAGGCGCCACACCCTGCTTGCGACCTCGGCGGGCATCATGGCTCTTGCGCTGATTGTGTTGTGCTTCGGGTTCCGCATGGTCCCCGCGCCTTTTCCCCTTGTGATTGGCTCCATTCTCGTTTACGTGGCGGCATTTGCAACGGGCGTTGGGCCAGGCGTTTGGGTTTACATTGCGGAGCTTTTTCCCACCGCGCTTCGTGGGCGGGCGATGTCCGTGGCAACTGCCGCGCTCTGGGGCGCCTGTATTCTCGTCACGAATACGTTTCTCACCGCGGTCCGCCTGCTGACTCCATCCGGCGCATTCCTTTTTTACGCGGTGATGTGCGCGGTCCTGTGCGGTTTCGTTTTCTTGTTGCCGGAGACCCGTGGCCGTTCCCTGGAAGAAATTGCGAATTTGTGGGAGAAGTCCGAAAAGGAAAATGCCTCGCCCGGCCGGGCTTGAAGTCCATCTTCGTCAGTTTGGCTGGTGAGCCGGAAAAGCAAGCGCGTCGGATTCGCGCTGCTCGTGCGCCCGTTTTCCGGGCGTAATGCAATTCGAGGATCGTCAAACGGAAAACCGCTCAGGACCAAAAGGACAAGCAAAGTCCTGAACCTGCGACCGCAGAGGCCAAATATCCCAGTGCTCAGCCATCAGCCCTTGCCGGGAAGCCCAGCCCAGGCAGCTTCCTAAGCCATCTTCAAGATGCGAGATGACCAAATCGTAGGAAATTGCGTCTAAGTAACACGTAGTCTCGCGGCGCTCGGGCTGCCCTGTCTGAATGTCGCAAATCTTTTCTTCCCTGTGGTTTGGACCTACAATAAAGAGGATTAAGGCGGTACTTGATTCGATAAAGACCTGCACTGAGTTCGTTGGCCGGCGGTAGTGGTGCCACTCCGGGAGGGTTTTGACCCTCTGGCGAAACATTTGCCCCCGTTAAGCCGTATTCATTGTAGGCGCAAACCTAAAACTCCTTGCTCCGAGTTTTCCCCGCACGGGTGGTCCGTGGCGGATGATCGAAAGGAATGGCATGAAGACGTGGCAGAAGGTCGGCATTGGGCTCGGTGTGGCAGTTGTGCTCGGCGGAATCGTATGGTTCAGCATCAATCAAGCCAACAAAGGCGTCGTGACCGTACAAACCGCAAAAGTGGCCAAGCAGGATGACCTTGTATCCGTGGTAACGGCCTCGGGGGAAATCAAGCCGACCACTTATACCAACATTACCGCCCAGGGATTCGGGCGCATCACAGAAATCCTGGTCAGAGAAGGCGACCACATCAAGAAGGGCGATAAGCTGCTTCTGCAGGACAACGTGCAGGCCAATGCCGACGTTCAAGCGCAAGCCGCCTCAATCAATTCCACACAATCGGGAGTGCAGGCTGCGGATGCCAGTTTTAAGGCCACACAATCGGATTTGGTGATGCAAGAGGCCAATCTGGAAAAGGCGAATCTGGACTACGAACGCGGGAAGGGATTGTACCAGGATGGCCTGATCCCAAAGCAGGATTTTGATCAGCGTAAGACGACATACGACGCCGCGGTGGCGACGGTGGAGGCGTCGAGAGCGCGCATGCAGGCGCAGAAGGCGCAGCTCGATCAGGTGCGTTCGCAACTCGACCAAAGTAAGGCTGTGCTGGTGCACACGAGGGACATTCTTTCCAAGACGACCTATGTATCGCCAATCAACGGAATCGTCAGCTATCTCCCCGTGCGGTTGGGTGAATACGTTGTCCCTGGAATTCAAAATGCCAACGGAAGCTTTCTGATGACGCTCTCCGACATGTCCGTGGTGACATCGGAAGTGAAAGTGGACGAAACGGATATCGTGAACGTGAAGATAGGGCAGGACGCCGACGTCACGATCGATGCGGTTCCCGGGAAGATCTTTCAAGGGAAAGGTCACGGAAATCGGGTCGCAGGCCGTTCTTCGCAGTTCGGGACTGGCCACCACTCAGACAACCACAAGTAATCAGGAAGCGAAGGACTTTAAGGTCGTGGTTACGCTCGATAGTCCGCCCGAAAATTTGCGCCCGGGTCTCTCGACAACGGCGAAAATCAAGACGGCTGAAAAAAAGAATGTGATTGCCATTCCCATCCAGGCACTGGCCGTCAGGTCTCGCAAAGATCTGGATGAGGCGGCGAAGGGTGCCAAGAAATCCGGCAACGTTACTTTGGCAGCGCCTCCTCCGACCGCTGCCGGCGACCCGAAGAAAGACGAAGTTCAAGGCGTGTTCGTTGTGAACGGCAAGAAAGCGGCCTTCCGCCCCGTCGAAACGGGCATCTCTGGGGTGACTGATATCGAGATCACCAAGGGTTTGCAGGCTGGCGATGAAATCGTGGTGGGCAGCTACAAGGCTCTGCGCACGTTGAAGCCGGAAGCCAGCGTCAAGGTGGATAACTCCGCCCCCAAGAAGACAGAAGACGAGCAATAACCAGTAGCAACAGGGAGAGTGAAATGCCCATCGAGACACCTACTGTAGATTCCTTCCGCCAGGATCTGGTGGATAGCGGCGTGGTGATCCGTACTGAAGAATTGACGAAGGTCTACGAGATGGGCGCGGAACAAGTGCATGCGCTGAGTGGCGTGGACGTTGATATCCGCAAGGGTGAATACGTAGCCATCATGGGGCCCTCGGGCTCCGGCAAATCCACGCTGATGAACCTGATCGGTTGCCTGGATTCACCGAGCGCGGGGCGCTATTGGCTGGCCGGGCGCCTTGTGAGTGATCTGGACGATGACGAACTGGCGTACATCCGCAACAAGGAAATTGGCTTCGTCTTCCAGACCTTTAACTTGTTGCCTCGTGCCACGGCTCTGCACAATGTGGAGTTGCCGCTCATCTATAACGGAACGCCTGCCGAAGAGCGCGTGGAGCGTGCCAAGAAGGCGCTGGAACGCGTGGACCTGATTCCCCGCATGAATCACAAGCCCAACGAACTTTCTGGAGGTCAGCGCCAGCGCGTGGCCATCGCGCGCGCGCTTGTCAACAATCCCTCAATCGTGCTTGCCGACGAGCCCACGGGGAATCTCGACTCCAAAACGGGCGAAGAGATCATGAACCTGTTTGAAAATTTACATCATCAGGGCAACACGATCATTCTGGTGACGCACGAAATGGACATCGCCCAGCATGCTCATCGCGTCATATTCATTCGCGACGGAAAGATCTTCTCTGACGAGAAAGTCGCCAAGAAAAAAGCAGAGACCGACTGAACGGAGTCGTTTAGGCAGTTCGATTGCCCCGCCAGGAAATGTTTCACAAACAACGAAATTGCTGCTATCGCGTGGCTGTTGCCTGCGTTGCGTCAGACTCTCCTAAAATTTCCGGAGAAGCCAGGTAGGTCCGCGAAAGCCGGTCATGCCAGGTAAGTCCATCCTCGTCCCAGATAGCCCAAAGGAACCCGAGAAATAGCGTGCCGGCGGACAGCATGTACCCCAGCGCTCGGAGTAGATATTGCTTCCCCGACGGACTCTCTCCCGAAAAGCTGGAGACTTGCAAGCCGCGCACCATCATCCCCGGCGTCGTCCCGCCGAAGATCGTGAATAGCCCGAAATATTGGATATAAACGAACGCGAAGGTGAAGAAACATACCGCGGCGCTGAGTTTGCTGAACGTGAAATGGCCGCCCAGCGAGCCAAACAGCGCCAAAAATCCGCCGTACGCGAAAGCCAGGCAGGCAGTATCCACAAGTGCTGCTGCACGCCGCTCCTCGATCGAAGCCACGGGAAACATCGCCGAGGAAGTTCGTATCCCGCTCTCGGCCGGCAGCTCGGGTAGCTCTACGTCTTCTTCCGGGCGCTCTGGCGGCAAGCTCACGTCAATCAATAACCGCGTTTCCACGGCTTCCTGTTTGCGCGGAGGCCGCCCGATGGCCACCGTAAACGCGAAGTCGTCGCCTTCCTGAACCGCTTCCTCAGTTTGCGGAAACACCTCGACTGCGACGTTTTCTGGCCCATTAGCGTCCGGGCTTCCAAAGGGCAATTCGCTCTGCCCCTCGCCGACAACCACTTTCCTTCGGCGCGCACGATAGGCCTGCAGGCGCTGGTTCAGTTCCCCGCGCCATTCCTTATCGGCCTTTGCGCGTAGTGCCAGGTTTCCTTGAGTGGAATGAGAGTCCTCCCCCACGGGGTCGGACTCTGGAGAATCACAAAATACACAGGCGCGCGCGCCCTTAGCGAGCACTGCGCCACATTGCAAGCAGATTTTATTCACCGGTGCGTTTTGCGCTGCGGACGCTCTCACTCCGGTGAGGAGGAGCCTTTTCAGATTACCACGCGCCGGGGGAGTCAACCAGCAGGGAGTAAAAGGGAGTCACCAAAAAGGTAGTAGTTGGGGTGCAGCCTAAAGATCGGCTTCGCGCGCCAGCATTTCGCGGCTGTGGGCGATTCGCCGGTCCAGTGCAACGGCGGCGAAGTAAGCGCAGCAGGCCTGCTCATGTTCAGTCCAGGAGCGCATCGAGGGCGCGATCCAGGCCAGCATTCGTCGAGTCATGGTCAGCCACGAATAGTAGATATCGACTGCCTGCAGCCCCGCACGGTCTTCCTGGCGCTCCGGGCACAAGCGAAGTAACTGGACCACGCGCACATAGTCTGCCGCTTTTGCCGCGGTGCCGATCCCTGTTACGTCCCGCACCTCGGCCGACAAAGGATGCCGCGAAGAGGAAGCCACGAGCGAACGGCAGTAAGAGACAAAGAACATGCCCAACGTGGCCAGGGAGGCCACAAAAATCAGCACAGCCATCATCGGGGCACCGCCACAAGCTGCGCGGGCACCAGTCGCGCTTCTTCGCTATTGCGCATCATCGTTAACGACCAGGAGAGAGGCAAGAAACATCCGAGCACGGGGCAGATATACTTGATTATGATGAATTTCCCGGAGAAGTTCATTAACGCGTAACTTGCAGCATAACCGCTGAAGTACAGGCCGAGGGACAGGATGATTTGCACCAACCGCGTTCGTGTTTCGCGCAGCTTCAGCACCGCGCCCCAGAGGATGTAAGTCAATACCAACCCAACAAAGTAGAGATTTTGGGAAAGTTCGTATGCAAAGCTGGTCGCAAGGCGCTCTGACGATTGCGCGACCACCGCATAAGAGAATCCCGCGGTTCCCAACAACAAAAACACCGCTCCCCACTTCACATATTCGCCGGCGCGAAGTTCGCTGAACACCCGCGAATAGAGACTGATCAATGCGCAGAAGAGAGTCAGGGTGAGCAGAGCATCGCTGTAATAGTAAAAATGCATGTACTCGCTGGAACTCTGACCGTAATTCCGCAAGGTAAAGAACCGCCCGACACTCGCAGCGAGTGAAATCAGGAGATAGAGATTTAAGAAAAAATAGCGGAGGAAGGAATCTCTAGCGAGTGAACACACCACAAACAGCAGCGCAAAGGCTGTTCCAAGAAACCAAATAGTCAGCTCTGTCGAGCCAGGCATAGACTCCCAATCCGCCTAGCTCAACCGCTCTCTCTCAGTGCCGGAGCACTTCGATCGAGTTAGTTGAACTTCGGCGGCGGCGTTTGTTTCGGCGGCGGTATCGGAACTGGATCCGGCCCGTTCGCCATCAACACCGTTCCGCTCGAGTTGCTGGAGAGAGCGGTCTTGATGCCCATCGCTCCCACAAGTATACCTAAAGCGAGAACTAGTGCGCCCAATTTGCGTGACATGGTGCCTCCGTGGAACTGGTAAGGACGTACGGAGACACTCTATCCTTTAACAGGATAGTGTCAAGTCGGGCACACCACGCCTATGTGTGATAAGCGTCACAGGTTAAGCGCCTAGCCTTTTCGCCATTTATTCGTATGGCGCCTCGATAGGCTCTTTCCTGCTTCGCCGACGATACGCGCCGAATCCTCTGCGCGGCAACGGTACGAGTTTCCCAAACTGCGTAGTACTAAAGTACCAGTGGGGCCGCGGCTTTCGGCCCCCTCTGTGCCACAGGTTTGCGCGGGGCTCCTTCTGCTCGCTCATCTGCATGTGCTTGACACTTCGAGCAGTTACTTCGTAGCATGAGGAATTGCGTTTTGCCGGCGTAGCTCAGTGGTAGAGCGAGGGTCTCATAATCCCTAGGCCGTGGGTTCGATTCCCCCCGCCGGCACCATTTTGTGCGGATTCCCCGGAGCCTTGCAGGATTCGGATCGAGTTACCCAGAGCAGAATCGACCTGTGCCCAACCTCTCTGCGCCTCCGCAACCCATGCCAGATTTAGTCCTGGTGAATCCTGCCGCTGGAGGTGGCTTTGCCGGCGACGTACTCGCCGCGCTCAAGCAGTTTGCAGATCGGCGAGGCTGGCTGGTCGAATTTAGTGTGACCCGCAGTTCGCAGGAACTCGCAACACAGGCGCGAGAAGAGGCTGCCGGAGGGCGCACACGCATTTTCGTGCTGGGCGGCGATGGAACCTTCCAAGTGCTCTTGAACGCGCTGGCTGGAGTTCCTGGGGTAGTTCTGGGAGTGATTCCGGCTGGTGGGGGGAATGATTTGGCCGCGGCTCTGGGCCTGCCAGGCGATCCACTGTTAGCTGCGGCACTTCTTCTGGATGGCGAGCCCGGCTTTCTGGACGCAGCTTTGGTGCGCACTTCTGACGGCAAGGAACGCCTCTATACTGGTGGCGGCGGAGTGGGCCTCGATGCCGAAGCTGCGCGTTACGCAGGAGGCGTTTATCGCAACTTGCGCGGCCGACTACGTTATCTTCTTTCCGCGATTCGCGCCTTCCTCCGTTTTCATCCCATTCGCGTTCGCGCAATAATCGCGGGCGACTCCCCAATGGAAATCAATGCCAGCGTGCTTCTTTTAGGCGTACTCAATACGCCCAGTTATGGCGCTGGTTTGCGTATTGCCCCGGAAGCGCAAACGGACGATGGGATACTCGACCTGGTGCTGCTTGAAGATCTGAGCTTTCTGCAAGTGCTTGCGCTCATTCCTGCCCTGGCTCATCGCGGCGAACTACGAACCGCGCGCGTCCAGCGTTTTCGCGTGGAGCGAGTGCGCATCGAGACTCACAAGCCATGTCTCTTCCACGGTGATGGCGAGATTCTGGGGAATACTCCGGTCGAAGTGGAAGTGGTACCCAACGCGGTGCGGATTCTCCGCCCGCGCAACATTCATACACTGCGCTAATTTGTACCCGTAGCAGCAGGCGTCGCACGAGGGTCCGCAGGCGGCTGGTGCTTTTTCTTGGAGTGCCGCCGGATCAGTGCATTCAGGTCCGGCGTAAATTCTTTCAGTTGGTTCCAGCCAACGTTATACGTCTGATTGACAGCCCATCCCACAAGTAGACCATGCACATCGCGATCCTGCTTGGCGTAATACGACAGGGAAATGCCTGCCTGTCCCAGTTGCCCGAAAACCTGAGAGACATTGAAAGTGTTGTTGCCGGCATCGGTACGCGCAATCAGTACTCGTGAAGCCGCGTATGCGATGCGCGAGATGGCGGATCCCCGCCCTTTCCGGAAGTAGCGTGGATCATCGTGCAGCACGGTCGGCAGAATTCCATAAATCAAGTAGCTTCCCGTGAATTGATCGCCCTCCTGAGCCAGGTATCTTTCTCCGAAGGCACCCCAGCCTTCTCCATAATGCGGAATCCCGTCCGCCGCCTGAGAAATCCCCGCCTGCAGAAGATTGCCGAAATGCGCGCTTTCGTCAAAGAACTGGTGCCACGCGATATTGAACTTTTGCTTTGGCGTCAACGGCCCCTGGTTTTCCGGTTGGTCATTCGTGGTCATGAAATTGGGAATGATCCAGAAGATACGCTTGGGGACTTCATCTTTGGCGTGACCGTCTTTTGTGTCAGCCTGCGTGCCTGTTTGGGAAGCCGCCGGTGGAGTGGGGCTTTGTGAAGGAACCTGGAACTTGGGCTCAGGGCTGTCTGGCTTTTCGTTGGCGAACAGAGATAGGCCCGACAGGGCCAGCACACACAAGGCTTTTCCGAAAGACAAATATATTCTGCCGCAGGCCATCTTCCTCCATGCCCTTAGTCCTCGAGAGTGGCTTCAAGAACCCCAATGGGGGAAACGCAGTTTACTTGATTCACCGTGCAATCCGTAATAAAGCCGGTCAGTCCGGTTTCTAAGTCGCTAGCTCTTCTTGCGGTCAATTCTCAGATTCAGCGTGATCTCCTTGCGGTTGTCAAACGACGACACCGTCTTGACCGAGGATTTCTCGCCATCCAATTCCGCATGAACTTCGTAATCCACATTGGGATCCAAACCGCTGAACTTGTAGCTGCCATCCGGGTCGGCGAAGCTGCTGCGCACGGCGTTGGTACGCAGGTTTTTTAGAAACACGATGCTGTTCGCAAGCGGGTTTTCGGCTTTGTCGCTGACGATCCCGCGCACGGTCCTAAGCCGCGATTCCTTTTTGGAATCCTGGGCGCCAGCGGCCAACACGAACGCGAACATCAGCGCCACAAGCCAAATCCAGACCTGCTTACGCGGTGTGCTCATTTCTTGTCTCCCGTCTTTCCTTGTGTTGCGGTTTCCAGGCGGAAAGACAACCGCTGTTGAACCGTGCCCGCATCCGCCTTCACCGTCTGCGTTTGCTCCTTGAATTTCTTCACCTGCACCAGCACCTCGTATTCATTGCCCTCTGGAACGCGCACGGCGAATTCGCCGCGGGAATTCGTGTAGGTATCCCAGCGAAACTTTTTCTCGCTTGTCAGGCGAATGCGCACTCTCACATCTGGAAACGAAAGCGCCTTCTCGTCAAAAACCGTGCCGGTGATTAAATAGACCGGTAGCGGCTTCTTCTTTCCCGTGGAAGACGAACTTGCGCGCGAGGCTTCGGGGCTTGCTTTTGCCGGTGGCGCAGGTGCCGCAGACGCCGCGGGTTCCGCCGGTTGTTGAGCCGCAATCGGGCAGGCCAAGCAGAGCAGAAGTCCCAGGTAGGCTGGCGTTGGTTTTCGCATGGGAGAGACGTTGCCCCGCAATAAGGTCACCTTGGGTTAGACGATGCACAGAGGGCTGCAGGATGCCCCAACTGGACGCGAGGTGAAGTCATTCGTCTTCGTCATCGTCCTCTTCGTCATCCTCGTCGTCATCCGGAAGGTCGCCATCTTCGTCGAACTCGTCATCGTCTTCTTCGATGTCCTCTTCGTCCTCTTCTTCTTCGTCCATGTCGTCTGAAATGGGATTCAGCACGACCGGGTGGACTTGAGACACCTCGCACTCGCACTCGCATTCCGGGCAGCTGAGGATCTCCCCTTCTTCCACTTCGTCTTCGTCCACATCAATTTCTGCGCTACATTCTGGGCAGCGGAGCACGTCTCCATCCTCCGTGTTGATCTTCCTCTGGCGACGCCGCAAGCGCGGCTCTCACCTTCCGGCGTATTATATACCCCAGCGGAAGAAGTCAATTCAATGACTCTTCCCCTGTTGTTCAGTGTAACCCAACAGTCCAGACGAAAGAAAAGCCCCTCTTGGCTCGCGAATATCCAGAACGGCCTGTGGTCGGAGTCGGTGGCGTTGTCATCGAGGACGGACGCGCTCTGCTGATCCGTCGCGGCAGTGAACCGCTGCGCGGGCAGTGGTCCATCCCGGGAGGGACGTTGGAACTTGGTGAGTCCCTGCAGGAAGGCGTCGCGCGGGAACTGCTCGAAGAAACCGGCTTGCAAGTCCGTGTTCTGGAGATGATCGAGGCTTTCGATCGTATTTACACGGAGCAAACCGATGGAGGCGGTGGTACACCGAACCGACCGCGATTCCACTATGTGATTATCGATTATCTTTGCGAGCGGATTGCGGGAGAGGCCCGGGCAGCCAGCGACGTCACGGACCTCGTCTTTGCCGCTAAAGACGAACTTCCTCGCTATCAGCTGACCGAAACAGCCACGCGCATCCTGCTCAAAGCCTTTGCCATGGATCGCCAACGCCGCGGAATCACGTAACGCTCTCGCCGTCTCAGCCCGCGGCCTCCCTGGCTATTTTGAAAGCTTCAAAATGTCGATGCTTCCGTTGGAATTAGTCAGCGAAAGTGTGCAACCGCCATTGCCAATTTTTCCGTTCAGGGAATCGCCGCCAATTTGGCCGCTGGTCGTGATGGAAAGTTCACTGTTGATCCGTCCGAACGAAGTACGCGCGCTTACGTTGTAGCCGGCGCCTTCCGGCAGATGCACCTGGATCGGAGAGAAGGATGTCTTGATCCTGATATCCTTGCAAGCCGTTGATTGGCGCGCGGCGGAAAGCACCACGGTGCCATTCTGGTTATCCACGGTGACCGAGCCTCCAATGTCATCCAGCGTCGCCGGGCCAAAGCTCGTTTTTGCGGTTACATCGCCACTCACCGAGCTTGCCGTTACCAGTCCGTTGGAATTGTCGATCGTGAGGGTCCCGGTGACATGATGCACGCTGACGGCGCCAAAGCTGGTCTTTGCAAAAGTGTCGCCGCTGATCTCACTTAGGGATATTCTGCCGTTCCCCGTGACGGCTTGGACGCCTTTGCGAATGCTGTCCGCGTCGATTCCGCCGAACGACGTATGCATCGTTGCGTGTCCATTCACCTGCTTTGCGTTGATCGTTCCGTTAGAATCTTCCACCTCGATGGAGCCGCCAATCTGCTCCAGTTGCACCTCTCCAAATGTCGTCTTCACATAAACGTCCTCGCCTGCCGGTCCGCCCTTCACTTTGCCGTTGGCGGACGTGCATTTCACGCGGCCGTTCACGTTGCTGAACGTGATTGAGCCGAATTCCCCGTTCAGCGTTGCGCCACCGTTCACGGTATTCACATCGATCGAGCCATTGTTGTTGTTCACCGTCAGATCGCCGTGGATGTTGCGCGCATTCACGCTCCCAAAGGAATTGCTCACCGTTGCAGCTCCGGTATCGGTGACCTCCACGGCGCCGTTTCCACCGGAGACGCTGACCGCACCTTGAACGTTGCTGATCGTGATGCTTGCAAAACGGTCTTTGACGTCCACTGCGCCTTTCACCGCCGACACGCTCACTTCTCCATTGTTATCCGCGACAGTTACGTTTCCCTCCGCCCCGCTCGCTTCCACCTGCCCAAAGGAATTAGTAAGTTTGGCCGTCCCGATATCTCGTGCCTCCAGCTTGCCATGTCCGTTCTCGACATCGGCCCAGCCACGCACGTTGCGGATCTCCACGTTTCCAAAATTGTTGCGAAGCCAAAGCTTGGCGTCGCTTGGAACCGCAATGTCGTAATCCACGGAGTAGGACGGCACCTTGCCCACCCGGATGTACCAGCTATGCTGATCTGGATAAAACGTCCGTACCTTGATACCGCCTGCATCTTGCGAAACTTCAATCTTGATTTGTTCCACATTGCGATCGGCTTCGTCCTGCGACGAAGCTTGCACACGGATCGTCGCGGAGATTTTTACCTCTCGCCCATTTTCACCGTGGATGCGAACTTCGCCGAACTTGTGTTCCATCGCAAACGTCTGGTCGGCTCCCAGCGTCAGTGTCTTCTCAAAATCCCGAGTGGCCGTATGCTGACCGGGATACGACCCCCACACGGGCAGGCCAAACAGACTTAGCGCCAACGCAGATGCAGCGATGCCTCTTAGCGGCGTAGAACAGAAGGCGGGCTTCATAGTTTTTTCTCCAATAGTTCCTGCAACGTGGCCTGTTTTTCCTGGTACATGGCCAGGAGCTCATATCGCAAATGCGCATTCGAAGGGTTCTGCCCCGCCTGCACGCGCAGGTCGTCGATGGCGCTATCGAGCACCAGCAATTTTTCGCGGTAGTTGGCCATTAGCGGAGTGGTGGCTGTTTCCAGTTGAGGATTGGCCTCGGAAGCCAGCTTATCGATAGCTTTCATGTAGTCGCGTTCCGTGCGTTCCACTTCCGCAAGCGCGCGATCCTTCAGCAGGGGGTTGTTCTGATCGTCCTTGATTGGACCGGATTTCAGATACACATACCCGGCCGTAGCCGTCATCAGCAGCACCAGGGCTCCGGCCATCGCCGCCTGCCATCCGATGGGAAGGTTCCGCCAGAAAGCCAGGCGTTCCACCCAGGTCGTCTGCGACTTTCCAGTTTTCGATTGTTGGGTAAGTGCCGTTGCAATCCTGGGCCACAACCCGGGGCTTTCCCGGTAATCCCGCAATTCCTCGGCCGTCGTGCTTAGAGCTTTCCAAGCCTGAACCTCGTCCGCGCAATCGGCGCACGACTCGGCATGCAGTTCCAGCGCCGCCCATTCTTCGGCGTCACCATCCAGAAAAATCCGCTCGCGATCGTTACATGTGACCTGCATTATGCTCCTCCCGCCTGACTGCTCCGGGGAGCCTCCAGCATCTGCCGCAGACTCTTCTTTGCTTGAAACAGCGTGTTCTTCGAAGCCGTTTCCGAAATCTCCAGTAATTCCGCAATCTCCCCGTGGCGGAACCCTTCCACTTCATACAAAAGGAAAACGTCGCGCTGGTGTTGTGTCAATTGCCCAATCGCGCGCTCCAGGGCCAATTTCAACGTGGGATGCGCTCCGGGAGCCCGCGGCTCGACCGGCATAGCTCCTTCTTCTCTTTCTTCGGCCACATTTTCTTTCCGACGCACCCGGCTGCGTCGTGCATCGTGGCAAGTGTTTACCAAGATGCGAAAGATCCAGGTGACGAACGACGATTGCCCACGGAAGCTGGAGATTCTCCGCTGCACCTTCAGAAAGGTTTCCTGCACGGCGTCTTCGGCGTCGCTCCTGGTGCCCAGCAGGTTTCGCGCAAGATTCCTCATCCGCGCGCCCTGCCATTGGTAAAGCCGTTCGTACGCGCGCAGATCACCCGCCAGGCATGCTACAGCCAGCGAGGCATCCTCTGGATTCGCCCCTGCAGGATTCGCTTGTGATCCGCCTTCGGAAAGTTCCACTCTGGATATCCCCTCGCGTGCCACCGCTGGGATTCTATCTTCCCACGGCAGCGTGACTGCAAAGGATCCCATCACTTTCTCCTGCGTAATAGACGACCGGGAATGGGGAATCGTCAGAAGGCGCACCCTAGGCCTTGGGATGCTCATAACACTTGTGAAATGAACGTTTTACGAGGGCATTAACGGCACAATGGCGCGCTACAGTTCCAATCTTTGGGAGGTTTTCTTTTGCGGCCCGCCATTTTGAGCGTGGCGCTAAATCGTGCATTCCTGCGGCAGCGCGCCTCTTGTGCGTTCTCGCTGCTCGAATTCCAGCACGGCGTTGCGCAAGTCTTTGGGCGAAAAGTCTGGCCATCGCTTGGGCAAGAAAACGAATTCCGCGAAGGCGCATTCCCACAGTAGAAAATCGGAAAGCCGTTGCTCTCCACCGGTGCGAATCAACATGTCCACTTCCGTCGAGCCGCCACGCTGCACTTCGGCCAGCAGATCGCCAAACGCCTCGCTGGAGAGGCTGGTCACTTTGTAGAACTTGCTGGCGGCCTGATAAATCGAGTGCCTCGCGGAATAGTCGATCTCCAGCCGCAGGTGCAGCGCCTTCCCGTTCGCTGTCAGCGCTTCGGCCTCTGTAATCGCCGCGCGTAAATCCACGGGCAGGCGATCCCTGCGTCCGATGATGCTCAGGCGGATGCCCTCTTCAAGGCAATGCAATGTTTCCTCTTTGAGGTATTGCTGAAGCAAATCCAGGATAGCGTCCACTTCAGCGGGAGGGCGTTGCCAGTTCGCCGAGGAAAGTGCGAACAGCGTCAGCGTGTGAATTCCCAAGTGCGGCGCGCAGCGGATGATGCGCCGGCCAGCTTCCGCCCCGGCGCGGTGTCCCGCTGAGCGCGGCAAGCCGCGCGATGTTGCCCAGCGTCCGTTTCCATCACAGATGATGGCTACATGAATTTTCAGCGCCGTCCCCGCCATCACCGCGTGCATCTGATCGATCACCGCGTTTTCCATGAGCATGCTGCCTTCTCCGCCGCTTCTGCTGCAATGTACTTTGTATTGCAAAGTACAAAGGCAAATTTTTTAGCCTTCCCGTGTCGCCCGAATCAACGCTTCCATATGGTTCAGATAGCGCTCAAGCGCGCGTCGCCCCCCGGCCGTCAACCGGTATTCCGTTTTCGGCAGGCGCCCGTCAAACGATTTCGTGCACACGATGTAGTCCGCCTCTTCCAACTTCCGGGCGTGGACGCTCAGGTTGCCGTCCGTCGTTTTCAGCAGGGCTTTCAACTCGTTAAAGGTTAGGGAACGATTCACGGCCAGGGCGCTGACAATTCCTAGCCGGATTCGCTCATGAATCAGCCGGTCCAGATTCGCCGGGACAGCTTCGCGCTTCTGGCCAGGGACCGCGGCGGGTCCTTCCTCTTTTTGTGGGCGTATCTGCCGGGCTGTCGATGATCTTGCCATAGCTCTTAGATTCTCCGAACTCCGTTCAACCGCCGTGCCGCAGTGCGATCCATAGACCGAAGCCGATCTGCACCGCTCCGAAACCCGCGGCCATGAATAAGTTTCCCCAGTGTGCCGGTGCAAACAGCGCCGCCGCGCCAAGCCCCATCAAGCAAAGCCCCATGATCGGCACCGCACGCACGGAAAATGCTCCGCCGGTGACAATCGCCGTTCCATACAGCAGCATCCACATCCCTGGTAGAAACGCGAATGCTCCCGCCTGGAAAAGCACAACCGTCAAAAGCCCCCCCACCACAATTGGCGGCGCAAAGCTTAATAAAAACTTGCGCCCCGGCCCACTAAACAAGGTGGAATTCGCGCGCCGTGCCTTTGTTGCTGCTGCCGGTGCCGCGATTGCCACGGCAACAAAAGCTTCGACTAACCACACTGCAACCCAACCTGGTGGAGTGCTCTGGCGCGAGGCCAGCACTGCCGCAGCCAAAGCCGTCAAGCCCATGGCCACGCCGCCCCAGCCGGGGACGGCGGTGAACTCAGCGGCGCGCTCCATGGTTTCGCGAATATAGCGGAGATGGTCGGCGGCGCGAGCATCAATGGGAATGGGCTCGCGGGCCGGAGTGCGGATGGGGCTGGTGGATGGCACGAAAGGAAGGATAGCGCCGAGACGAAGCGCTGTCAAGTACTTTATATTACAAAGTGAGGCTCACTTTGCCTTGCGATATTTCCCCCGGATCGCGTTCCACCGGATGATCACCACGTCCAGAAACATCTGCACGCTGTCCCTCATCATGCTCACCTTAGTGGCGGGCGAATGCGCCCAGCGCACGGGCACCTCCACCGTGGACAGGCCATGATGCCGCGCCAGGTAGAGCAATTCCGGGTCGAAGCCAAAGCGCTCGATTGTTTGTTGCTCGAAAATCACCCGGCATGGTTCTCGACGAAACGCCTTGAACCCGCACTGGGTATCTACAAACGGCAGCCGCAAAATGAGGCGCACGATTCTGTTGAAGATAATGCCGGCAAATTCCCGAAAAACCGATTCGTGCACTTCAATCAAGCTGCGATCCACGGCGCGCGAACCGATGGCCACATCGTGATCCTTCAGCGCCGCTAGGAGTTTATTCGCTTCTTCAATGGGGGCAGAGAGGTCGGCATCGGTGAATAGGGCGATTTCGCCGCGCGCCTCCAGCGAACCATGACGTACGCTGAAGCCCTTGCCGCGGTTCACCCCGTTTGCCAGCACGCGTAGATCCGCGATTTTGCCGCGGAAGGATTCGGCCACTTCCGCCGTGCGATCGGCCGAACCATCGTCGACCACGATCACCTCGATCTTTTTCTGCTCCCGTTCGATGTAGCGAACGATCTTTTCCAACGTAGCGGGCAGCCGCAATTCTTCGTTGAACGCCGGTATTACAATCGAAAGCTCGGGGGTGGAGTCGCTCATCAAATCCATTCGTCCTTCCAGCCGTAACGGCCCACGAGGGGCACAAACCGGCAGCGGTCTCTTCGTTCGCAATAAAAGTTTTCGCCGCGTCTTGTCAGCAACATCAACACCTGGTGCTCTGCCTCGCCGACCGGCACGATCATGCGCCCGCCTCCCGCCAATTGCTGCGTCAGTGGTTCCGGCACTTGCGGCGCAGCCGCGGCCACGACAATGCCATGATAAGGCGCGTAGGCCGCCAAGCCCAGCGAGCCGTCTGCCCGGTGCACATGCACGTTCCCGCATCCTAGAATCCGCAACCGCTCGGCGGCTACGCTCGCCAATTCCGTGCGGCATTCGACCGTGTGTACCTCATGCGCCAGGCAGGAAAGCACCGCCGCCTCGTATCCGCAACCCGTTCCGATCTCCAGCACTTTTTCGTCGCCTTTCAATTGAAGCGCGGCGCACATCAGGGCAACGATGTAAGGCTGAGAAATGGTCTGTCCCTCACCGATCGGTAACGCCTCATCCGCATAAGCATGATTCTTCCAGTCACAGGCGACGAATTCGTGCCGCGGCACGTTTTGCATTGCCTGCAACACCCGCTCAACTCTGATGCCGCGTTTGCGGATTTGCGTTTCCACCATGGCGCGGCGCAATTCCGCGTAGCCTTCTTCGCTCAGTGGTCGAATTGCACTCATGGCGTGGGTACCCGTCAACCTTGCATCGGGCCGTCTTGCGTTCCAACTGCGCAGGCACTTCGACCCGTCTTGATTACCCAGCATAATCCACTGTCGCCCCAGTGGTAAAAGAGAGTCGCGGCTCGACCCTGCCCGTTCGCTTTCTCTGGATGCGTGTTTTCCTCTCACTGCACCGATGGCCAGTACCCGCAAAGCAAACCTGCACCCCAGTGCAGGCGCGCCTCGTCTCGCGCTTCCCTAGAATTGATTTTGGGCGCGAACCGTGCGGCGCGGAGGATGACATGAAAGCGGCGATTGCATTAATTCTGATTTATGTGGGGACATTCCTTGTTGCCATCCATGGCGGTTCCTCGACCGCGGTTCAGGCCGCGTCGCAATCCGCCACCGGCAAGCAGAGTGCTTCACCCGCTAATGCCATCGATCCCGCAAAAGACGCGGACATCCGCTCACTGCTTGAATTGATCGGTTTCCGCGATCAGGTTCAGGAAAACGTCAATCTAATTGCCGAGCAATATCGTGAAAAGCTTCTGGCCACCGTACCCAACAATGAAAAAGGCCAAGTCTTCGTCAATGGTGTGATTTCAAACTACGAAAAGAATTTCGATGTGGACCAGGTGTCCCAAGCGATGGTCTCTGCGTACGACAAGCATTACACCGATGACGAGATCAAAAGCCTCCTGCAATTCTATGGTTCGCCGCTCGGGCAAAAATTCGCTGCTGAAAGCCCAAAAATCTCCCGTGAAGTCCAGGAGACCACGCGCGCCACGGCCCTCAAGGCCGTCCGGGACGCTCTGCAAGCGGCCAAAGAGCAGGATCCCGCCACGGGACAGAACGCCCGGATCTACAATCCTCCCCCGCGCCGTTGGCAGCAGCAGCATCGTGCGCAGCAAGACGCGACTGATCAGGCCGCGCAGCAAACACAGCCCTGAGTTTGCGTCTCACTCTCAAAAGCATTCGATGGTTTTCTTAGCGCAGATTTATTATGGCAAGCGCTTCTTGAATTTGATGTCCATACCGAAGGTGCCGTTCTGATCCCGCAGGCCCACCACGGAAATATTGCGGTTCACGTTGTACTCGATTTGAATTACCTGCTGTTGCGTGGAAGTCACGTTCGTTTCATATAGGACGGTCAAGTTGTGGGTCACCTGCTGCTCCACAGTCACGCGCGCCGCGGCGTTTTGACCGGAGCTGCTCGCCCCCACTCCCGTCAATCCCGGATCAACCCGAAACCTTGTTATGCCAAAAAGCTTCTCCACGCGTCCGCCCAATTGGCTCGAAATGGCTTCAGAAAGAAGTGCCGTGGCGCCGGAGTTGTTGCTGCTCTGCGTCGTGCCGCCCGTGCGGATTGTGGATTCCGAGCTGGTCTGGCCCAACGCCAGCAGCGTGATAATGTCATTTGCGGGCAGCGGCGGGTCTGAACGGTAAGACAAGCTCAACTTGCTGGCCTCGCCCGTAAAGTTCAGCGTGATCTCATATTGCTGAATCGTGGTTGTGGCTTCGACATTGATTACGGGATTCAGCCGGAACGGGTTCGCAAAATTTAAATCCCCTCGCGACACGTGATAATGATTGTCTCGCAGAAATAAATCCCCGCTGAGCACGTGGATGTGGCCCAACAGAATGGGATGTTCCGCCGTGCCTCGAATCCGCAGATTGGCGTCCGCTTCCAGTTGCGCTCCCGGCCATTCCATACGCGCATCCGGGGTGGAACTTGCTTCCACATCAAGCTGCAAGTTGCGTAGGAAGCTCGAAGTGTTGGGAGTGCTTCCGCCCGTGCTGGAAACCAGAATTCCCGCCGATTCCAGGCCCTCGCTCAGGTTCACGCGCTGCATGGCAATCTTGCCGGAAAGTACTCCGCCATCCAGCGTGCCGGAAAGCCGCAGCGATCCGCCCGCCAACCAGCTGATCCCCTCCGGATAACGAATCCGGATGCGCTCGGTTTTCGCGGTGATGTCGTAGCGCAACGGTTTCTCCGAATAATTCACGCTCCCTGAAAGCGCCAGAATGCCGCCTCCGGAGTCGCCCGTGACATTATCAAAGAACAATCTGTTCGCATCGAACACCAGATCGCCTTTCACGTTGCTCAACCCGGTCGGGAAGTCCGCCGTGCGCGCCGAAGCATTTATGAGCTTTACGCGCCCGATGATTCTCGGGCGATCCACCGTGCCCTCAAACGACGCATTAATATCCGCATGACCGGCCACATTGAAATCCGGAATCGAAGCGCTCAATAAGCGCAGGTCCACGGTTCCATTCATCTTCATCGCCAACGTTCGCCGCCCGGTGAATTGAATCGACCCGCTCAAGTCCGCGTTCGTATCCGTTCCCTTCAGCGAAGCGCTTACAATTTTCAGGCTGTCTCGAGTCGAAGTCAGGTGGATCGGGCTCTCATTTTCCAGCTGCACGCCACCATAAGTCAGCAGGAGCCGCGTGAAATTTCCGTCCACTACCAGAGTTTCAGGATGCTGCGCCTCGCCGCTCACAGTAATGTCCCCGTCCGCTGTGCCGTGGCCGGTGAATTTATTCAGGTGAAGAACGGCAAGCAGGTAAGGATCCAGATTGATGTTGCGGATCGTGATCTTCCCATCCAGCGGAAGTGGATCGGCCAGCCCCAGCTTGATTCCACCAGAAATTGCTCCTTCGCTCATCGCAGATCCAATTTTCAGGTTCGCTTCTTTCCCGTCCGAATGGAGTTCTCCTTCAAAACTACCAATCACTTCCGTGCCAACCTGCAGATTCACCACGCGGAAAGAACCTTCCGCAACCGGCTGCGCGACCGGGCCGCTCGATTTCATGCGAAACGTGATTTGCCCGCCGAGTGGAAGGCTTTCAGATTGAATCTTCCCGAAGTTGGCCAGCGGGAGCGAAGCGCCAACGAGATCGGTGGTCAACGACCGGTCAGCAAAACGGTACGCCGCCGTCCCCGTCACGATACCTGCTCCTCCCGTCTTTTCCGTACCGGGGGCAAAGAATCGCAACTCCGCATTGGCCAGCCGAACCTCATCCGGCATGACGCTCAATTGGCCGCGCAGGCGGTTGAACGTCACGCCGTAGGCATCTCCATCGGCCACATCCAGCAATCCGGTTAACGCCGGTTCCGCTTTCGTGCCGCGTCCGTGGAATTCTCCCGTTACCAATCCCTTCAGTGGATATTTCCAGCCTGCCAATTGCTCCAGCCCATCCATGGGCACTTTCTCAAGGTTGATGTCGCTGCTCCATTCGCTGTCTGGCAGAAAATCCCAATCGGTCAGCTGCAACCGACCATCGATTTCCGCTTCCATCACGCCGCGTCGCGCGCGCCCGGTATTGATCACCAGTTCTTTGGGCGAATACGTCAGGTCGCCGTCCAGCGAATCCAGCGCAACATTGTCATAGCGGAAGTGCTCCCCGTGAAAGTGTCCCTGGAATTGCGGCCCGCCGCCGGGGCCCGTGATTTTCCCAATCCATTGCAAGGAACCGCCGGTGCGCACCGCCGCTTCGGGTGTTCCGGGTTTGTCACCCGCAATGGCGTGGATGAAATCGTTCCACGGATCCAGCGAGCCCAGGTCCAGCCGTACATCGAGCGCGGAATTCTTGGGATCCAGCACGCCAGTAATCGAACCGCGCGAAGACGGCGTCTCAAAATCCAATTGTTCCAGACTAAAAATGTCCGGCTCGTAGCGGTAGCGCAGCTTCCAGTCGCCCGTAACGGGAACGTGCCCCGCAGCCAATTCGTCCGGTTCGTCCCAATGCATGCGCGCACTTATATCGAAATCGCGGAAATTGTCGTGCCAGGTTTCCACGGTGTCCGCCGAAATCAGGGCATCCCAGTGCAGCGTGTCTACGGGAAAGCCCTCATGATCAATCGCCGAGGAGACGGCAGAGAGGCGAATATCCTGCAGCTTCGTTTCAGCGCGGAATTTCACCCCCTCGAAACGCATGTTGATGCGCCCTTTTACGCTCCCACCCAGCGCGTAGGCGGCAAAATCCGGCAGCACCACCCCTTCCGGATCCAATACGTAGCTCGAACGGCTGCTCAGGTTCGCCGAGTGGAAATCTTCGAAGCTTAACTTGATATTGTCCGCGGCGAAGCTGCCTTTGCCCGTCAGCTTGCCGCCCGCCAACTCTCCTTCTCCGCGCAAATCGATGCGCCCCAAAGGAATTTCCGGCGTGCGGAAAGCTTCCCGCAAATCCAAAAGGTCCAACCATCCGCGATAGCGGTACGTCCACTCCCCACCGCTCAGGTCCTTTGCGTGCGCTTGCATGTCAACGTGAGAGCGCCCAAGGTCCATAACGCCCTGCTCCAAATTGAAGCCATCGGGACCCAACGAGAATTTCGCGGAAACGTTTGCCGGCACCGGCACGTCGCGGCGTCTCGCCAATTCAATGGACTCCCACTGCAATGTGCCGATGTACAATCCGTGATCCGTTTGGCCGCCACGCGTCAACTGGAACTGCAGGTCACCACCTTCCACGGCCACTAATTTCTTAATGTCGTTGTATAGAAGCCAGCCATCCTTGATTTCCACCCGTTGCACGTGCAAATCCAGCAGGGTCTCCTGCACTGTCTTCCGTGAAGCACTCGTCTGCTTCATCGTTGGCAGATTATTGCTGCCGTCTTTTTCCACCCGCAGATGCAGTTTGGGCGATTGCAGCAGTAGTTCATTCAAGCCAACTCGACGTCCCCAGAACGAATCGATGCGCAATCCCACGCGGGCCTGCTCCGCGCTGAACAGTGGTTCCGTGCTCGCCGGTTCCGTGCCACGCACCACCACGCCATTCACCGTGGCATTTAGCGAGAACCATTCCACTGCGACGGTGCGAATTTCCACCCGCGCTCCCGTCAGCGTCTCCATGCGGTGAATCAGTGCGCGGCGGAGCAACGGGTTGGCCAATCCGCTCCCCAGCGCAATAATCGCCAGCGCGATTCCCAGCAGCGTCCACGTCCCCAAGACCCACAGGGCGTGCTCCACCCAAAGAATCTTTCGCCAACGCGATTCTTTGGTCATGGTTTACCCTCGTCCAACAGGTTTTCCACCTTAATGCGCGACCTGCTTTCTTTCAGCCACCGGTCGGCTTGCTCATCGATCGCCTGTTGCACCAGCGCTTCCTGAATGAATTCCCGAGCGGACTCGAAGCTTGGCGGCGCCTGACCACGCGCTTCTGCCCTTGGCACCACCCTTGTTTTGTAGAAATCGTCCACATCTTTTTCTTCGATCTGGATGGCGGGCCGGAATCTCGAGTCCAAATAATTCCTCAGGTAGAGTTCCGACTTCACCATTGCCAGTAGTTCTTCACTGCTCAGCCCGCTTTGTTGCCGCCGTTCCTCAAATTCAGCGGGAGAAGTAAACGTCCGCGTAATCCGCGCCAGGCTGCGTTGCACCTCTTCTTCCGAGGGCTGCGGGTAACGCGAAACGGTGGCTTCGTTGCGCACGATCCACTGGTCAATCAGCCGGTCCAATATCTGCGTGTCACTTTCAGGCTTGCCCTCCATCAGCGTTTGGTAACGCGCCAGCTCACGGATATCGCTGGTCAGGATGACGTCGTTCTCCACGCGCGCCGCGACACGGTCAATTACCTCCTGTCCCAGAACGCCACCGCTGCTCATCAGCAGGGCCAGAATTGCGGCGAGAATCAGTTCGCATCGTCGCATTAGAAGCTCGACCCCAGGTTGAAGAAGATCTGGATGCTCGGCAAGTGCGTCCCTTCCTGACAGAATACCGCGCCGTTTTTGCAGGGAATAACGAATTGCGGCCGGTTTAATGCGTAGCCCAAATCAACTCGGATGGGCCCGATCGGCGTTGCATAGCGCAACCCTACGCCGACCGTGTGCGAGAAGTAGTTCAATTCATTGCTGCAGTTCTGTATGCATTGTGTGGGGTTGAACTCACCCGCGGGATGGTCCGGATACGTCGTCTTGAAAACGGGATCGGGCGGAGACCAGCGAAAGGTAATGCGCGACAGTCGGCTATACGTGTTTCCACCGTCGTAAAATAACGTGCCGCCCAGGCCGCTGCCTACAAACGGCAGTTTGAGCGGAAACCGCAATTCCTGGTTGAAAATCATGACTGCCTGGCCGCCTACGGGAAAGCCCGTGTCTGAATCGCGCGGCCCCGCCTGATTCAGGGCAAATCCTCGCAACGAGGTGCCGCCGCCCGCAAAGAAGCGCTCTGGCAAAGGAATGACGGTAGGAAACGGCGCCTTGTCTGGGGCAGGAAAAGTCAGCGAGACGGTATCGCGATAAGGTGTGAGGATGCCCATGCGAGTGGAGCGCGCAAAGCTCCAACCTCGTTTGATCGGTGTATACGTCGAGTTCTGAAAGAAGAACCGCGCAAAGCTCGCGCTTGATCCAATCTTGGTATCCGCAAGGCTTATGTCAGCGCTGTTAAAGCTTCCCTTTGTCGCATCGGCGGGATTATCCCGCGTATCCCGAAACCACGTGACTCCGAATTGCGACACCAGCGTCGGCTGGTTAAACAGCGGGACTTCCTGCGATGGAATGTTCAGATGGCTCACTGTCACCTTGCGGAACGCATAACGATACAGTATCGATGAACGCGAGGAGAGCTGGTCCGTAAGCTGCAAGTTGCCTTCATACCGTGTCTGCGAGAAGGTGTTAATGTCCTGCGATTTCTCCGCGTAAGCAGTGACCTGAAGGCTGAAATTCGGATCGTCAAATGTATCCGGCACGGAATACGCTAACAGCGCTCGGCCCTCAATCGTGCTGCCCCGCAGTTTCAGACTCAAGGAATCGGCACGCCCGGTCAGGTCTTGCTTTGAAATTTCCAGGATCCCGCGCGGGGAAGCTTCCAACTCTCCCCCCGTGGGATTGTTCGTGCTGGCCAGGCGCTGCACTTCAAAACCACCGCCGTAAGCGATGGTGTAACGCTTGGCTTCCTCCACTTGGACCACCACATCTTTTTCGGGGTCCGTGCCCGCTGAGTTTTGCGGCTCGATGGTGACGCGGTTGAAGATCCCCAGGTTATATAGTCTCTGTTGCGATTCCACCACGTCTCCCTCGCGCAACGGTTGATCCGGCTGTATTTTGACGTGGCGCTGAATCACGTAAGGCCGGGTATGGTTGTACCCCGTCAGGAACACGCGCCGCACGCGAATCTGCGCACCTTCGTCGATCTTGTAGACCAGGCGCATGGGCTCCGCGCGCTCAATGTGGTATTCCTCTTTGCCGGCTTGCGTCTCCACGGCAAGCTTCTTTCCGGTATTTTCCTTTGCGGACTTCCCCGCGTTGTTTTGTGAGTTGTCTGGCTCCGCCGTCCAGGAAAATTGCGCGTTGGGAAAACCCTGGTTGAAGTAAAGCGCCAGGATATTGTCGCGATCCGTGGCCACGTTTATATCTGAATAGGGCTGGCCCGGCAGCGACCCGATAACACCTCGAATCTCTTCCTCCGTCAGCGCCTTCATACCTTCCACGGAAAGATTCGATACCAAAGTCTGTTTTCCTTCCTGGATTACAAAACGAATTACCAGGTCACCGATCTTCCCCGCAAAGTCATCCTGAATTTTTCCTTCCACATTCGTGGACAGAAATCCGTTGGACGCATAAAGGCTCTTCATTGACAACACATCCCCGTCCAACAGCCGCCGGCTGAATCGCGGCCGCACCGCGAACGAACTAGGCGCGATGCTCAAGCGGCTCCGCAGTAGCGATGTGCTGAAATAGTGGTTCCCCTCGAACTCGATCCGCAGCAAACTGTGCCGGTCGCCCCGATTCACTTTATATGTGATGACTTCTTCGGATCCTTTCCAGTCAGACTTCTTTGCTTTCACTTCGCGTTCCGACGTCCCGTAATCCACGGTCGCGTCGAAATATCCGTCTCGTTCCAGTCGCTCCTGCAGGTTGCGTTTACCCTCTTCCAACAGATCCGTGTCCACGGAGCCTTCCTGATAGACCGGAATGAGTCTTTTCAAGGTGCCCTTGGAAAATTTTGCGCCTACCACCTCAACCAACACTCGCGGCCCTTCCGTTACTTCTACCGTCAACGGCAACTTATTCTGTTGCGCGTCATACTCCCCGCGCCTAACCGAAACGCGCGCACTCAAGTGGCCCCGCTTTTCCAGGTATTTCCTGATGCGCTCGGTCCCCTGTTGTGCGCGGGCAACGGTCAGTTCGCTGCCAGGCTTGAGCTTGAACAACCTCAACACGTCTGCATCGCGGTAATGCGTGTGATTCAGCAGTTCGACCTTGCGAAGCCGTACCCGCGGTCCGGAATCCACGTGCACAATGATGTCCACTTGATGCGTCTCCGGGTGGGGCCGTGGCTCTGCTGTTGCCTTTGCCTGGTACAGCCCCTCTTCCTTTAACGCATCTTTCAGCCGGCTGATGGCATCTTCGATATCGGCTGTCCGATATGTCTGACCCAGCGACAATTGCATCGCCGCCACCGCGGACGTTTCGGTTGGCGGCGCTTTCAGCCCTTCGATGATCACTTGATTGACGAACAGATTTTCCCGGACTACGAAATCGAGCCGCACGCCGCCTTCTTGGATCGTTACCTCTGCCCGTAGATCCGCGTAGTCTCCCGTTTTGTAAAGGGTCCGGAGACTTGCCGCCACCTGGTCGCGTCGCAGGGGCTTTCCGATTTGTACCTCCAGACCAGCGGGGTTCGCGCTCAAAACTTTACCGTCTTCGCGCACAATGCGCACCGATACCACGTTCGCGGCTGGTACATTCTCTTTCGATGCTTCTTCGCGCGTCTGGGCAGACGCGGCCCTCCCTCCCAGAAACAGGACCAGGAGCGCTAAACCTCGCAGCCTGTTGACCCAACGTGCGTGCATGTGTTTCTTCACTCAGACGAAGCCTGGCACAGGGGCGTTGCCTCTCCGTATGCCTTTGGAGCTGTCGAGAAAGGCGGTTCCAAGGCTGGAACTCTATATTACGTGAGCTAACCGCTTCGTGAGAAATTCTCCTGGCCGCTGCTTCGCAAGGGTATTCTCGCCGGAGTAGGGCAGCCTCTTTTAAGCGTACGTGCCTCAGGAATGACCGGCTTGAGGAAATGCCGCGTTGTTCCGTAGCAAGGCTGCAACCCTATCCCGCGTCCATGGGAGTTTGCTTCGATTGACTTAGCGCGCAAATCCGCCGCGTCCAGTCGGCGTGCGCATCGCGGCGCGATCCAGGTTCTCGCGCAGGTTCATCAGCGTCAGAAAAGTGCTCAGCACACGAGCTTTTAAATCATCTGTCAGGTGCAAGCCGCTGGTCGCCACCCGTGCCAGCCGTTCACCGTGCTCGGTAATGAACCGCATGATTTCGCGCTGCCGATCATGCGGCGTGTTGCCAAGTGCCGTCTCTCGCCGCATCTCCGCGCAACTCGATTCCAGCGAGAGCGTGAAATGAAGAATGCAAAGCTTGTCATCGGCCAGGGCGGCCGGCACGTCGTGCTTGCATCCCCCGATATGGCAGAGTTCAGTCATCGGTGCAAAAAGGCGATGACCGATTCGTAACATTCCCAGAGCAAAAAATCCAGCACTCATCTTGGGAATGCCGCGAATCGTGTAGCCGTCCCAAACCTGTCCTTTCGGTCAGACCGCTTCCAGTGCGTCCTCCAGGTCGGCAATAATGTCGTGCCAATCCTCTAAACCCAGGGATAGTCGAATGCCCCCCGGCTGCAATCCACAGCGGAGTTTCTCTTCCTCTGGAATTGCCGCGTGCGTCATGGAAAAGGGATTCTCAATCAGCGTCTTGATCTGCCCCAGGCTCACCGCCAGCGTCACCGTGTACGACTTCTCCGCGACATAGTCAACGAATCGCTCCGCCGCTTCGGCCGCGCTCCTTGCTGTGTTGTCTTTTCCCTTTAATTCAAAGTACAGCATACAGCCTGGCGCAAAAGCCCCATCGGGTGTCGTCATTTGCCGCCTTGCCAGTTCGCGTTGCGGATAGTTTGGCAGACCCGGATAGAGTACACGCGCAACTTTCGGCTGCCTTTGCAGGAACTCCGCCACATGCATCGCGCTCTTCTGCTGGTTCACCATGCGCGTGGCCATTGTCGGCAAACCATACACCAGGATGGGCCACGCATTTGTGGGCGAAAGGACGCCCCCAAAATCCTTGCGGTATAGCATGAGCAGATTAAAATACTCATTCGCGCCAATCACTGCCCCGCCCATCTGCGTCCCAAATCCTCCGATATCCTTCGTCAAACTGTGCACCACCAGATCCACGCCGTGTTCCAGCGGCCTCTGGCAGTATGGCGTGGAGAACGTGTTATCCACCACGATGCGTATTTTCTCCGCTTCCGTTCGCCCCGTGTTCAAGCGATCCACAACGTGCCTCACCGCCTGCATATCGATCAACTCCATCGTTGGATTCACCGGTGTCTCGAAATAGACGACGCGGCAGTCCTTCGTGGCCACGCTCGCTAGCGTTTCCGGTTTGCAAAGGTCGCAAAAATCCGTGCGGATTTTGTAGCGTGGCAGCCAACTCGTCAGCAGGCTGTGCGTGCAACCGTAGAGCACATGGTGAGCGACAATCTGGTCGCCACTGGCCGTCAGTATTCCCAACGCTCCGCTTACCGCTGCCATTCCTGTTGCAAAGGTGACCGCAACCCCGCCACCTTCGGCTGCCGCCAGGTTTTCCTCCAGCATTCCTCTGCTGGGCTCGTCCAACCGGTCGTAAATATAAATGGGTGCGCGCCGCGATTCTGGCGTCGCAAATTCGATGAATCCTTGCGCTCCTCGGTGCACCGACGAAAGCCGGTACGTGGCCGAGCTTGATTGTGGCGGCACCACGTGGTGATCGTAATCCCATCGCCCAGTGGCAAAGCTCCCGTGGATCAGACGCGTGCGCATGCGGTATTGCTCGCGCGGTTTTTTTGGTTTGCGTTCATCGGCCATGGCTGGCTCCTTCTCCGGCGGGATCCCCGCGCTCTTGAAAAATCCCCGCGCGAGTGCGTTCGTGGAGAACCCCATCATAGTCCAATCGCCCTCCCCGGACGGTGACGCAAGGCACACAGAAAAGCACAATCTGACGGTACACCGTTGTTGACACCTTCGCCTTTGCTCTTGTATAAATATACAGTACGCTGTATAAACTTATTTCGATGAGCGCCACTAAAACATTTCGCCATGGACAGATCCTTCGCCTGGTCTCCGGCGGCCACATCGCCAACCAGGAGGATCTCCGCCGCCGCCTCGCCCAGCAGAAGCTTCGCGTCACCCAGGCTACTCTGTCCCGCGATTTGCAGGAATTACGCCTCGTCAAGACAAACGAGGGGTACAAGTCTGGCTCCGGCCTGCCTGAGGAAGCCGCCGCTGTTCCTCCCCTTACCCGCGCCCTTCGTGAATTCCTTCTGGACATTCGTCCCGCTGAAAACCTTCTCGTCCTCAAGACTCCACCCAGCGGCGCTCAGCCCCTCGCGGCGGCCGTCGATGGCGCAAAATTTCCCGAAATCGCGGGCACCATTGCTGGCGACGACACCGTTCTTATCATTACCCCCAGCCGCAAAACCCGGGAATCTCTTCAGAGAAAACTCGAATTGCAGGTGAAATGAGAGATCCCCGGCACATCGCTGTCATTGGTGTCACTGGCTATACGGGTTATGAGCTGGCTACCCTTCTTCTGCGCCATCCCGTGATCTCCCGGCCGACTTTCTACGTTCGCGATACCAAGGGCGCGAACTGTCTCTCCGAACTTTTCCCTCAACTGCGCAGTTGGGGCGAAGCGCCATTAAAACCGCTTTCCATCGAAGCGATTGCCGCAAACTCTGCCGGTACCGCCTTTCTCGCCACACCTCATGAAGTCTCTGCCGAAATCGGTCCCAAGTTGCTCGATGCGGGTCTGCGTGTGATTGATTTGAGTGGAGCGTTCCGCTTCTCCTCCGCCGAAACTTTCTCTTCCTGGTACAAGCTTCCCGCTCCTCATGAAGCGCGCCTCAGCGATGCCGTCTACGGCCTGCCGGAAATCTACGGTGAAAACATTCCTGGGGCGAAGCTCGTCGCCAATCCCGGCTGCTACGCCACCAGCGTGATTCTTGCGCTTCGCCCGCTCACGCAGGCTGGCATTGTCTCGCCAGTCCAGAACGTCATCTGCGATTGCAAGTCTGGCGCCAGCGGCGCGGGCAAGGAACCCCGGCGCGATCTCCATTTTGTTGAAGTGGGTGAGAATTTCCGCGCATACAACCTCTTCTCGCACCGCCACACGCCAGAAATTGTGGAGCACACTGGCCTGCCCGAATCCCAAGTGGTTTTCTCCACGCACCTTCTTCCTGTTGCCCGTGGCATCTTGTCCACGATCTACGTAACCCTGTCCACCCCTCACACGCCACAGGCAATCGAGGAACTCTACAAAAAGTTTTACGCGGGCCGCACCATGGTGCGCATCTCTCCCGCGGGTTCCCTGCCCGAATTGCAACATGTCACCAAAACCAATTTCTGCGATATCGGCTTCGTCTTGGATACCGATGGCAAGCGCCTCATCATCGTTTCCTGCCTCGACAACCTCGGGAAGGGCGCTGCTGGTCAGGCTGTCCAGAACATGAATCTCACCCTTGGCCTTGAGGAGCAAATCGGACTTCTATGAGAATCGTCATTAAATTCGCGGGTGCTTTGCTTGAAGACGCAGCCACCGTGCAGCAACTCTCCCGGCACGTTGCCACGCTCGCTCGCCACGGCCACGAAATCCTTGTGGTTCATGGCGGCGGCCGTCTATTTACCGCAACCCTCAAGCGTCTCGGCATTGAAAGCAAGTTTGTCTCGGGGTTGCGGGTTACGGACCGCGAAACACGCGATGTTGCGGTAATGGTTTTTGCCGGCTTGCTGAATAAACGGCTCGCTGCTGCCATTTCTGCCGAGGGTCAAGCCGCCGTCGGCATCTCCGCAGCCGATGCGTCTTGCTTTTCGGCCTCTCCCCTTTTCCACAACGACGTCGAAGGCAGCCTCGGCTACGTTGGCTATCTCACCAGCGTTAATGTCCGCTTCCTCGAATCACTTTGGCGGGAAAAGCTCATTCCGGTTGCACCCTGCCTTGGCCTTGGCGCCGACAGTGAACTCTACAATATCAATGCCGATCATATGGCTGCCGCTTGTGCCGAATTCGTTGCTGCGGACCATCTCGTTTACCTTACCGATGTCGCCGGCGTCCTGGACGGCGATAAGGTCCTCTCCGCCATCTCTTGCGAACAGATTGACCACCTCGTGCAATCCCGCGTCGTTTCCGGCGGCATGATTTTGAAATTGGAAGCGGCCAAGCGCGCCCTCGAGGGTGGGGTTCGCGAAGTTCACATCGTCGGCGGCCATTCCGCCGCCGCTGCTCTCGCTCCCGCTTTGTTCGCGCCTGTCGCCGGCCGCGCCACGTTTTCTGCTGTTCCCGGAACCCGGGTGCTCCGCGGTTTCTCTTCCGCGGAATACTCGGCCGGAGCATCGGTCTGAAAATCTAATTTTTGTGGAGAATAACGAATGAACGCTTCGCTCACAATCCCCGTATCCATCGCCAAGGACCTGCTCACCGGTGCCGAATGGTCGCCTGCGGACACGCGCGATCTTCTGCAGCGCACCGCGGAGATCAAGTCGCGTCCGTCGAAGTTCGCCTCCGTCCTGCGCGGCAAGCACATCGCTCTTATCTTTGAGAAGCCTTCGCTTCGCACGCGCGTCACTTTTGAGGTTGGCATCCAGAGCATGGGCGGCGATGTGGTTTTCCTGGATCACACGCAAGCGCGGCTGGGTGAACGCGAATCCATTCCGGATGTGGCCCGCAACCTGGAGTGCTGGGTGCAAGGCATCGTCGCTCGCGTCTACGAACAGCGTGTGCTGGAAGAAATGGCGGCCAGCATCAAGATTCCTGTGGTCAACGCGCTTTCCGACAAGTTCCACCCGTGCCAGGCGCTCGCGGACTATTTCACTCTCGAAGAAAAATTTGGCTCTTTGAAGAATCTGAAAATTGCCTACGTTGGCGACGGCAACAATGTCTGCCATTCGCTTATGTTTCTCGCCGCGCGCCTCGGCGTGAATCTGAGGATCGCCACGCCGGCAAATTACGCTCCCGCACCGGACGTGGTTGCGGATTCCAAGCGCGTCGCCAAGGATACACGCGCGCGCATCGAGTTGTTCACCAATCCTTCCGAGGCGGTCGCCGGCGCGCAAGCCGTCTACACCGATTCCTGGACCAGCATGGGTTTTGAATCGGAAGAAAAGATTCGCCGCAATGTCTTCAAGTCTTACCAGGTCAATCGCAAGCTTATGGAGCAAGCCGCGCCCGGCGCGTTTTTCATGCATTGCCTGCCGGCGCATCGCGGCGCGGAAGTGACCGACGAAGTTCTCGACGGCCCCACATCTATCGTGCTCAACCAGTCTGAAAACCGTATGTACGTGCAGAAGGCCATCCTGCACGCGCTGTTTTCTTGAAATTTATTGGCCCGCTTAGGAGAAAATTCGTTGACGCCGCAACCTGTGAAACCCAAGAAAGTCGTACTTGCTTATTCCGGTGGCCTGGATACGTCCATCATCATTCCATGGCTGCGTGAAAATTACGGCTGTGAAGTGATTGCCATGATCGGCGATGTTGGCCAACAGGAAGATCTCGAGGCCGCCCGCAAGAAAGCTCTCGCTACTGGCGCATCCTCCGTCTATGTCGAAGATCTTCGCGAAGAATTCGTTCGCGATTACATCTGGCCCACGCTACGCGCCGGCGCGGTCTACGAGCATACCTACTTGCTCGGCACGTCCATGGCGCGGCCCGTCCTGGCCAAGCGTCAAGCTGAGCTCGCCCTGCAACTTGGCGCCGACGGTCTCTCTCATGGCTGCACCGGCAAGGGCAATGATCAGGTGCGCTTTGAGTTGGCCTACAAGGCTATCGCTCCACACCTCCCCATCATCGCTCCCTGGCGCGAGTGGGCCATTGATTCGCGCGAAGACGCGATTGCCTATGCGCAAAAACACAAAATCCCGGTCGAGCAGAGCCGCGCAAACATTTATAGCCGCGACCGCAATATCTGGCACTTAAGCCACGAAGGCGGCGACCTGGAAGATCTCGCGAACGCACCCAGCGAAGCGATGTGGCAATGGATTGTTTCGCCGGATAAGGCTCAAGACAAGCCTGAAGAGGTGGTGCTTGGTTTTGAAGCAGGCACTCCCGTTTCCGTCAACGGCAAGAATCTTGCTCCTCTCGATCTCCTCACTACACTGAACGAAATTGCCGCAAAGCACGGCGTCGGTCGCACTGACCTCGTCGAGAATCGCCTGGTTGGCATGAAGTCGCGCGGCGCTTATGAAACTCCTGGTGGAACCCTCCTGGTTACCGCGCACCGCGAGCTCGAGCGCCTGACTCTCGATCGGGAAACTGCGCACTTTCAGCAGGCCCTTTCGGGTCGTTACGCCGAACTCGTCTATTACGGATTGTGGTTCTCGCCTCTTCGGGAATCTCTCGATGGATTCTTCAACGTGGCCCAGCAGCGCGTCACGGGTACTGTCGGCCTGAAACTTTGGAAGGGCACACTCAACGTCACCCAACGTCTCTCTCCCTTCTCGCTTTATCGTGCCGACCTCGCCAGCTTCACAATGGGCCGCTACAATCCCAAGGACGCCGAGGGGTTCATAAATCTTTTTGCTTTGCCGGTTACCGTGCGCCCCAAGGCCAAAGCCGAAAGCCAGCATTCTTGAGGATTTTCGCCAGGGCGTGGCTAGGTCTCGGGAGAGTTTCTGACCTCCACGCCTCCTTTCATCGTGGCACTTGCAACTGTTAATGGCGCAAGTTGCCAGCGCTGCGCGATAGTTCTGATTCTGAAGCAATGTTTCTTGATGTTGCAGGGAAAGCACGGCTTGGTTTTTCTATGACCGAACGCAAAGACGATCGCCTGTGGGGTGGCCGCTTCGAGCGCCCGCCGAACGAAGAGTTCGACGCGTTCCAGCGCTCCTTTGCGTTTGACCGCCGCCTGCTCCCCTATGAGCTTGCCGTGGACCGCGCTTGGGCCAGCGCTTTGCTCCACGCAGGCATTCTCAACGATGCGGAAGTCCGCCAAACGCACGCCGCTCTGGACCACATTGCGGAGCGCGCCAAGAGTGACCCCGCGTGGCTCGATTCCTCATCTGCGGAAGACGTCCATCACTTCGTCGAGAAAGCCTTGGCCGAGCTGCTTGGGCCGCTCGGTTGGAAACTCCACACTGGCCGCAGCCGCAACGAACTTGTTGCCACGGATTTCCGTCTTTTTGTTCGCAACGCCGTAACCGAATCCCGCTCCGGCCTGATCCTGCTCATCCACGCTTTCCTCGATCAAGCCAAGGCCCACCTCAAAGTTCCCATGGCTGGCATGACTCACATGCAACATGCCCAGCCCATTCTCTTGTCCCATTTCCTGATGGCACACGCAGAGGCTTTCGCGCGCGACCTTATCCGCCTGCAACATGCCACCGCAAGCGCCGATTCTTGTCCGATGGGTTCCGGCGCCCTTGCAGGCTGTTCGTTCGCCATCGATCGCCATGCTATCGCCCGAGAACTAGGTTTCACTCGCATCACCGCCAATAGCCTTGATGCCGTCAGCGATCGCGATTTCGCGCTGGACTATCTTTTTGCACTCGCAGGAATCGCCACGCATCTTTCCCGCCTTGCCGAAGATTTCGTTCTCTTCGCCTCCCAGGAATTCTCCTATGCCATTCTCCCCGACGAGTTCTCGACCGGCAGCAGCCTCATGCCCCAAAAAAAGAATCCCGATGCGTGGGAGCTTTTACGCGGCAAAACTGGCCGCATTACCGGTGCTCTTTTCACACTTCTCACCACGCTGAAAGGGCTTCCTTCCAGCTATCAACGCGATCTTCAGGAAGACAAGGAAGCTCTCTTCGCCGCGCACGACCAAATCGCCTCGATGCTCCACGTTGCGGCAGGGGCGGTCTCTGCCATGGGTTTTAACGAGAGCAACCTGGCGGCCGCTTCGGCAAATCCCGCCCTTCTTGCTACCGAAGCCGCCGATTACCTCGTCAAAAAGGGCGTCCCCTTCCGCCAGGCCCACGATCTCGTCGGGAAACTTCTTCGAGAGGCGGAGCGCCAGGCGAAGCCCTGGACCCAGTTGTCGCTTGAGGACTTCCGCGGGATTTCACCCGCATTTGACGCGGATGTTACCGGCGCCATGCAGCTCGCCGCCGCTCTTCACTCCAAGAACGTTCCAGGAGGCACCGCCGAAGATTCTGTTCGCGCCGCGATTTCGCAGCTCGAACAAAAACTCAAATCACTGGAGAACACGCCATGAGCCTCAGTTCAGCATTCAGTATTTTTGAAGCCGCATCGCATCGTACGGAGGATCGGAGGTCCCTTCCGTGAGCGTCATCCCCGCCTCTCGGAATCTCCTGTCATGAAGTCTGTCCTCTCCGAAGCCGCTCTCCCTCGTGGATTCCGTTTCTCGGCCACCGCCTGTGGCTTGAAGAAGACGGGCGCGCTGGACTTGGCGCTGCTCTCCAGTGACGTTCCGGCCTCAGCCGCGGCCGTCTTCACGCAAAACCTCGTCGTTGCTCCACCGGTTGTGGTTTCTCAAGAGAATTTGCGCGCCTCGAAAGGCCGCATGCGCGCCGTCATCGTTAATGCAGGAAATGCTAATTGCGCCACCGGGCCGGTGGGCCGCGCTGCCTCATTGAAGACGGTGGAAGAAACAGCGCGCCGCCTCGTCTGCCATCCCCACGAAGTTCTGGTCTGTTCCACCGGAGTGATCGGTGTGCCTCTGCCGCTGGAGAAAATTCTTCGCGCCCTCAGCGGCATCGCCCGCAATCGCCGCCCTTCCGCGCGCTCGTTCGCCGAATTCTCTCTTGCTATTTGCACCACTGACACTCGCGCCAAGACAGCCACCGCCTCCTTCAACATGGCGGGCAAACGAATTCATTTCATCGGCTGCGCCAAGGGCGCGGGAATGATCCATCCCAATCTCGCTACGACCCTGGCGTTTGTTGCCACGGACGCCGCGATTTCGCCCTCGCTGCTTCAGAAAACGCTTCGCGATATTGCCGGGCGCACTTTCAACTCCATCAGCATTGACGGAGACACTTCCACGAATGACACGCTCCTCGTCCTTGCCAACGGCCAGGCGGGCGCGCCTTCTATTCAATCCGGAACTTCTGCTTACCGCGCCTTCGCAAAGGCCCTCGAGGAAGTTTGCCACTCGCTGGCCTTGCAGATCGTTGCCGATGGCGAAGGATCTCAGCGCGTCATCGAAATCGAAGTGCGTCACGCCAAAACGGAGGCGGACGCCCGCCGCATCGCGCAAACCATCGCTACTTCGCCGCTCGTCAAGACGGCCTTTGCCGGTGGCGATCCCAACTGGGGACGCATCTTCGCCGCAGCCGGGCGCTCGGGCGTCAAGTTTGATCCTACTTGCGTGGACATTCATATGGCTGGGATACCCGTGCTGCGTCGCGGCCTGCCTCTTGATTTCAACGAGCGCGCCGCGAGCAACCGCCTGTTGGAAAAGCAGGTTCAGATCATCATTGATTTCCATGCCGGGCGCGAATCCACGCGCTTTTGGACTTGTGACTTCACGGCGGAGTACGTGCGCATCAACGCTTCGTACCGCACCTGAAATCCGCAGCACGCCTTTTACGCAGATTCAAAATGCCTTTCACGAGGTTCCGGTTGGTCCTGCGCCAATTGGGCGCCCCATCCTGTTCCAGTACTTCCCGGCGACCCCTCCCCAGCGATTTATTGTTGCAAAACAAGTCAATTTTCGAGACCATGCACGGGACCACACTGAAGGTCCTTCCCGCCCGCCTCGGCAAACCATACGGTCTGCTGCGTGGGCGGTTTCGATTCTTCGGTGCGCTCCGCAATCGTGGTTAGGTTCCGGGCAGAAGGAGTCCGCTGGTGAAGAAGCTTTACGTGGGTAATCTTCCGTTCAACGCTTCGGAAGAACAGTTGCAAGAATGGTTTGGACAAGTTGGTGTGAATCCCTCCGCAATCAGTCTCATTCGAGATCGTTTTACGGGACAGTCGCGTGGCTTCGCCTTCATCGAGATCGCCAACGATGAAGACGCCGATCGCGCTGTCACGAGTCTCAATGGTCAGAATTTTGGAGGCCGGAACCTGGTTGTTAACGAAGCGCGTCCGCAAACTGAACGCTCCGGTGGCGGTGGTGGGCGGGGTGGTTACGGGGGCGGAGGTGGTGGCGGCGGCCGGGGTGGTGATCGTGGCGGCCGGGGCGGGGGCCGTGGCGGCGACCGCGGTGGTGATCGCGGGGACCGTGGCAATCGCTGGTAGTTTCTCCTTCTCTCTTTTTATGCGATAACTGCTTCGGGTGCACACTTGCGCCCGAAGCACGTTTTCCTTTTTGTCGCGTTTTCTCCGGATTCGTGCCGGGCTCGCGCCTGCACTCCCACCTGTGCCGATTCTCTTATTCACAGCCGAGCTACTTTTGTCTTCCCATCCCCGTATTTCCAATGTACTATCGGCGCGGTCAAACCGGCGGCCTCTGCCTGTGGGGCCTTTTCCCTCCGGTTCTGTGTTTCGGTGCGGCGCTCACCGCTTACATTCTGTGGCCGAAACTTCACGCAGGGTTACGTGTTTGATACACCAGGCGAAGTTTTTCTTTCGCTCCTGTTCGCTTGGAGTATATGAAGAGAACGACTTGTGCTAAGTCTTGCGCGAGAGCGCGGAGTGCGAGGCCGTTTGCTAGTGGAGCGAACCTTCCCGATTGTGTTCGCATCCAACGTAGGGCAATGGATTTGAGCAGCCGATGAATACCTGGCACAAACGCGATTGGAAGCAGTTTTACGAGCTGGCGCGGCGCCCTTGGCAGCGTCATCGCCCGCCACGTCCCGTTTATCCCACCGGCCTCAATCGCGTGCAGCCCGCGGCGGGATTCAGCCTTTCCGAACTTGATGATGCCGGCGTGGATCTCGAACTCGCCGAGCGCCTCGGCCTTCCCGTAGACGCCGGCCGAATTGGAGCCTATGGCCCCAACGTCACCGTCCTCCGCGATTTTGTCCGCTCATCCCGCCAGCCGGTGTAATCTCTGGGATTCTTCGCCGCGTTTGTCGAACTTTCGTTTCCTGCGTAAAATAGGAATGTCCAGCAGCGCTGGGAACAATGGCCTCACCCTTCAACATCATCGCTAACGGCAACGTGCCATCCGCACCTGCCCCAGACGTCCATCCGCGCCCAGACTGGTTGCGCGTGAAGTTTTTCGGTGGCGATCGCTACCACGACCTCAAGCGCATCATGCGAACGCTGGACCTTCACACCGTTTGCGAATCCGCGCGCTGCCCTAACATGGGCGAATGCTGGGAACATGGAACAGCCACCTTCATGATTCTTGGCGACATTTGCACGCGCGCCTGTGGATTCTGCGCTGTGCCATCCGGCAAACCTGCCGGCCCTCCGGACGAAGACGAGCCATTGCGTGTAGCCGAAGCCGCGGCGCGCATGGGATTGCGCTATGCCGTGGTCACCAGTGTCAATCGCGACGATCAACCTGATGGCGGCGCCCGCATTTTCGCTCGCACCATTCAGGAGATTCGCAGTCGCGTTCCCGGCTGCAAAGTCGAAGTGCTCATCCCTGATTTTCGCGGCGACTGGGATGCTCTCGACACCGTCCTCGCCGTTAAGCCAGATATTCTCAATCACAACACAGAAACTGTGCCGCGCCTTTATCGCCAGGTACGCAAGGGCGCGCTCTATGAACGCTCCCTGGAATTGTTGCGCCGCGCAAAGGCAACGCATCCTGATGTACCCACGAAAACCGGCATGATGCTGGGATTAGGCGAGCAGCAGGAAGAGGTTCTGGAAACCATGCGCGAGCTTGCCGCCCAAGGCACGAATATTTTCACATTGGGCCAATACCTGCAACCGACGCGCGAGCATCTCCCGGTAATTCGTTTCGTTCATCCCGGTGAATTCGCCGAGTACAAGCGGCTGGGCGAGCAGATGGGATTCAAGCACGTGGAAGCCGGGCCGCTAGTGCGCTCTTCTTACCACGCTTTTGATCAGGCTGAATCCGCAATTCGATAAAGAGCACAGTCGTCCGCCGTTCCATAATTTTTCGTAATGATTTAGACACACCCCTGCGCCATTTCTGGCGCATTGTTCGGGGGGTACTTCAGGGGGGATTTCCTTACTTTACTTCGCGGCTGCCGCAGCTTTCTTGCTGGCTTTCGCCACAGTTGAGGCCTTGCGCCGGCGCTTCGTCTTCGGTGGGGTAGCGGGCGGTTCACCGATGATTTCAGCCGTGAACATACTGGTTACAAAGAGTTTTTGCCCATGATCATCAAAATCGATGGCTGTGCGTTCCGGATCGGAGGCCGTGACAATACCCAGGCCGTAAATCCCATGCTTGATGGTTTGTCCTTCCTGCATTACTTGCACAACTTCCTCCTTGGCTTCACATCAGCGGATTCTTATCTTTCTTCCACTCCCTTTTTGGGTAAGGTCCCCGACCCCTCGGGGACCTCCCCAAATATAAAGGCTAGAGGCTTGTGACGTTCTCAGCCTGAAGGCCCTTTGGGCCCTTTTTTACCTCAAATTCCACCGCCTGGCCTTCATTCAGGGACTTATAACCGTCCATCTGAATGGCGGAAAAGTGTACGAATACATCTTCCCCGGTCTGACGTTGGATGAACCCATAGCCCTTCGAAGCATTGAACCACTTCACTGTTCCTTGTTCCTTCACTGCTGAACCTCGATATTGAAATTGCTTTGCCTCTCTTGGTCCCGGCCGTTGGTTTCCCAGCCTCCGAGATTGCCTCCAGCCCGAAAAAAAGGGCTGCGAGTTTGTTCTCGCAGCCCCCTGAACGAGTCAAAAGGTAATACAAGAGCAACAAACGCTATATCTAACACTATCACAGGAAAGGGCTTATTGTCCACAGTACTCTGTGGTCCTTCTTCTGTCTTCCAAAAATTGTAAATTATTTAAAATCAGATATTTAACGATTTTCTGCCCGTTTTGACACGCCTGCCCTACTCTTCCAGCGACTCTGGCTGCAGGCTCAGATTTTCCCCACCGGAAGCCTTCTTTTCCCAATATTTCTTCACCCAGGCCTCCCAGCTCTTGCCAGCTGCGGTATCCCGGCCCGAAAAGGCGAGTGCGGCAATTTCCGCATAACCGATTTTCAGCCGTTGATTGGAATCTCTGGGCAGCAGGCGGACGAAAGAGCTCTCCAGGTTCTTTCCGCTGACACGATCAAAGATGTAGCCCTCAAACTTCGCGCCATCTTTCAGCGTTATGCTCACATCCCCGCGATAATCGAATGCTTTTTCCAGCGCTTCGCGCAGTTCTTCGTCTGAAGCCAAATTCGGGATCCAGCCCTGCAACGTCTCGCGCTCGATTCCCGGCGCTACTTCGAGTTCGTCTGGACGCACCGTGTGCTCCGGTCGATCGGCATGCCGCGGCCCGGTCACGCCCGCGTCTCCTCAAGCTTGGTGGGCTTGGTGTCAATTTTCACCAGCGGGTTGTAGGAGTGCACTGGTTTCACTTCTTCGTTCAACAATTCCAAGGCGCCGGGATCTTCATACTGGGATGAAAACGTTGCTTTCACCGTCGCCAGAAAGCCTTTGAGTGAACTGAATGTGTAGTCCACCGCCGAAGCCTCGTATCCGCTGTGCACCATGCAGTTCGCGCACTCCGGATTTCCCGACTCCGTACCGTAGTTGGCCCACTCCGTCTCCGCCATCAACTCCGCAAACGTCTCGGCGTAGCCGTCCTGCAGCAAATAGCAAGGTTTCTGCCAGCCAAAGATCGAATACGTTGGCATGCCCCAGGGAGTGCACTTGAACTCCTGTTTGCCCATCAGGAATTCCAAAAATAGCGGCGATTGGTTGAACTGCCAGGTCTTCTTGCGGTTCGCCAGCATGGCGCGGAATACCCGCCGGGTTCGCGCCCGGCCAAGAAAATGCTTCTGATCCGGCGCTTTGTCGTAGGAATAGCCGGGCGAAAGCATCATGCCTTCCACACCGAGTTCCATCGTCTCATCAAAGAATGCACGCACACTCTTCGGGTCGGCGCCGTCAAACAGGGTCGTATTCGTGGTTACACGGAACCCGCGTGCCAGGGCGGCCTTGATGCCATCCACCGCTAACTCATAACCGCCTTCGCGGCACACTGAAAAATCGTGGTGTTCTTTTTGCCCGTCCAAATGCACAGAAAATGTCAGGTATTTGCTGGGCTGAAACAAATGCAGTTTTTCCTTCAGCAACAATGCATTCGTGCAGAGGTAGATGTACTTCTTCCGGGCTACCAGCCCTTCTACGATCTTTTCAATCTGCGAATGCATCAGCGGTTCGCCGCCAGGGATGGACACCATCGGCGCGCCGCACTCATCCACGGCCTTAAAACATTCTTCCGGAGAAAGCTCGCGCTTCAGCACGTGCGCCGGATATTGAATTTTTCCGCAGCCCGCGCAGGCCAGATTGCACCGATACAGCGGCTCCAGCATCAGCACCAGCGGATACTGCTTCCGCCCGCTGAATTTCTGCTTCAGGACGTAACTTGCCACCGTCCATGCTTGGGATATAGGTACAGGCATTCGCTCCCCAGTTATCTCTTTTTCTACGATTCAAGTCCTGCCAGACGCTTCGCTGAACGAAAGGACTTCTCTCGCCTCAACGGCGTACGTTGCCAGGTTTGCGCGCTACTCCAGGCCCTGAATCATCTATTTTACCCGAGAAGCGCCCTTCCCGGACACCATAGATTCTACGGACCTTCTCTGGAATACCCTATTTTGATGCAGGGAAAGGTGCTTAGGTGGCACCCGACGTGCTCCCTTGGTCACTGAATGGCACTCCCCTCTCACGGTTACATCCGGCGTATGATGAAACCGCGATACGCGGAGCCCCTCTAACCATGTCCCGCCAAAACCTTCTTTCCCTGATTGAAGACTTCGCTCGCTATCGCCGCGACATCGCCTTCGTCCAGCAGCACGGTTATCGCCGCGAAACCTGGAATTACGAAAAACTCGCTAAGCAGGCTCTCGGCCGCGCAATGCAATTGAAACTGGCTGGCGTCGAAAAAGGGGATCGCGTCCTCCTCTGGGGCCCAAACTCCGCCCGATGGATGGCGGCCTTTTGGGGATGCCTCTATCGCGGCGCTATCGCTGTCCCTCTTGACGATTCCTCGACGCCTGAATTTGCTAACCGCGTCGCTGCGGATGCCAACATCAAATTCGCCATCCTCTCGAGTTCAAAAGTTCCTCCCTCTCCTGCCATCCACACATTCCCTTTGGAGGATTTTCCCATCACTTCTCCAGAAGTGGTCAGCCCACCGGCTGACGGCACCACAAATGTCAAACTTCACGTGTTCGCTTCCACTTCGAGCTACGAAACCATACCTCGCGACCATATCGCAGAGATCCTCTTCACTTCTGGCACCACCAGCGAACCACGCGGAGTCGTTCTGACTCACGGCAATTTCCTGGCGAATCTCGAGCCGCTGGAAAAGGGCATCGCCGAATATCGCAAGTACGAGCGTTGGTTTCACCCGCTCCGCTTCGTGTCCGTGGTTCCGTTGAGCCACGTCTTCGGCCAGTTCATGACTCTCTTCGTGCCACCGCTCCTGGGCGCCGCGGTTGTCTTCGAGAATTCCCAGCAACCCGGCGAAATTCTCCGCACCATCAAACGCGAACGCGCCACTGCCCTTATCGCCGTTCCTCGCATGCTCGACGCTTTACGCACGGAAATTGAGCGGGAGATTGACGCCTGCGGCTGGCGCGCCTGGTTTACTCCCGCCTACGCCGCTGCTTCCAACGAACCCTTCCTCCGCCGCGTTTGGCGCTTTCGACGCCTTCACCGGCGCCTCGGCTGGAAATTCTGGGCGTTCATCTCCGGCGGTGCGGCGCTTTCGCCCGAAACCGAGGAGTTCTTCAAGCGCATCGGCTATGCCGTTGTGCAAGGCTACGGCATGACGGAAACCGCCTCCTTAATCAGCCTGAATCACCCCTTCCGCGCCGCTCAGGGCTCCGTCGGCAAAATCCTTCCTGGTCGCGAATTCCGCCTTGCGGAAGATGGTGAAATCCTCGTGCGCGGCGAAAATGTCTCCACGGGTTATTGGGAGAAAGGCGCGCTGCAACATGAAACCAGCGAAAATGATGGCTGGCTGCGCACAGGCGATCTTGGCGAACTCGATGCTCAAGGCAATCTCCGCTTTCGCGGCCGGAAGAAAAACGTCATCGTTACCCCGGCTGGTTTGAATATCTATCCTGAAGATCTGGAAGCCGCCCTCCGCCGCCAATCCGTCATCCGCGATGCCGTCGTCATCCCCTTGCAAATCGGAGCCAACGCCGAGCCCTGCGCTATCCTGCTCCTTCAACCAAATGACATCCCGAGCGAAGCGCCAGCGGTTGTTGGTGGCGGGGAGTCGAGAGACCGTGCCACCGCTGCGTCCGCATGTGCATCCCAAGAACATCGCCTAACCGATCCCTTTGGCTCGTTGGGCACCGCCACCATTGGCGCCGTCATTGACGCCGCCAACTCTACCCTCGCCGATTACCAGCGCATCCGCCGCTGGCTCGTCTGGCGCGATCTGGACTTCCCACGCACTCCCACGGGAAAGCCCCGCCTTGCTCTCCTTGCCGCCCGCGCCGTCGAACTCCTGGCAGCCAATACAGAAGTTGTCTCACCGCCTGCGCTGAGCGGAGCCGAAGGGAGCGAAGCGAGGGATCTGCTTTCCTCTTCCGAATCCTTCCCCTCCTCGCTCAAAGATTTGTCTTCTTTGGACCGCGTCGAGCTCCTCTCCTCCCTCGAGCACCGCTACAATGTCGAACTCAACGAAACACAGTTCGCTAACGCGCAGTCCTTCGCCGATATTCAGAAACTTCTCGCGCAACCTTCCGCCCGCCGCTCCGACTACGTCTACCCTCGCTGGACTCAACGGTTCCCCGTGCGGCTCTTCCGCCTGCTCATCTATTACACGCTCACCTGGCCCGCCACGCTTTTCCTGGGCCATCCGCGCATTCGCGGCCGCGAGCATCTCGCGAATCTCAAAGGCCCAGTGCTCTTCGTCGCCAATCACACCACGCGCCGCGCCGATATCGGCCTCATCCTGTACTCACTACCCGCGCGTTTCCGCCATCGCCTCGCCACCGCCATGGGCGGCGAAAATCTGCGTGAGTTCCGCCATCCACCAAAGGAATGGTTCTTTGCCAAGCGCTGGCTCTGGCAACTCAGCTATTTCCTGGTCGTTTCGCTTTTCAACGTTTTTCCGCTTCCGCAGCTTTCCGGCTTTCGCGAAAGCTTCCGATTCGCCGGCGAATCCGCCGATCGTGGCTATAGTCTCCTGGTCTTTCCCGAAGGCATCGTCAACGACCGCGACACCCCGGACATGGTCCCCTTCCAACCTGGTATCGGATTGCTCGCCCAAAATCTCCGCCTCCCCATCGTTCCCATCCGCCTCGATGGCGTCTGGCAAATGAAGCAGCAGCATCGCCGCCTGGCCCAGTTCGGCGAACTCACCGTCCAATTCGGCGCTCCTGTCACCTTCCCGCCCGACACACCTCCCGCCGAAATCGCCTACAGCCTTCAGACTATTATCCGTGAGTTGTAGTCCAGGTGGGATCAGACAGCATCGGCTTCGACAACATCTCGAAGATGCAAAGCTTGTAACCCTGCACCTCTGCATTCTGCAATGAGGGCATGGTCTATCGAGAGAACGGTTGTAAGTCGTGAGCCAAGTTCAGAACCTGCTTCCAGAAGGCTGATATCGGTCGCCCCGAGCTTTATGACTGATTCGCGGGGCATTGTCAGCAGGTCAATCGTTTCTTCATCCATCTGCATCCTCGTGAACTCGTCGAACACAAGTCTCCAGATGTTCGCGCGGCCAGAGTCGAATGTCCGCAGTATCCATGAGCTCATTTCAGAGACGACATGTGGAGTGGTCGTCCTCCTTCTGAAATTGGAAATGAATCCAGCCAGGTTTTCGTACCGGTTTATCGATTGTAGAAATTGAATCTCTGACTTCAAGCTAACGAATCCCAGATTCTCCACAGCGGAATAGAGAATCAGTTCTCGTAGCGGGCCGGTGTCTAAGAGGAGGATTCTGGATTCAGCCATTAGGGGCTGTGCCTCGGTCAGTAATCGACTGGAAGGCCTGGAACAGGTGCTGCAGGGATATCGTACTTCCGAGAAAGATTCAGTCGATGGTCTTCAAGCCCCGCCTTGAGCTTTGAAGAGATTTCGCGAAGTTCGGCTTGAGCTTCCAGTAACGGTCCAAACTCGGAACGACGTCTAATCCCCAGCTGCTCAGTTGCCACAAAATTCCAGTAAAAAGAATACACGTAGTGCCTTGGCAAAGACTGCACATTATTGATGAGATTTTCCGCCACAACCTGATCAAGGTCTTTACGTACAGAATTGAAGGAGGGCCACCCCGGTTGCGCAGTTCTATGCTGCTCGTAACGATCCAATGAAACTGTAATCCCCCTGGAGAATTCGTCCCAAGACAAAAGCCATTTGTAGAGCCTCTCAGCTTCGGCATTGACCTTCTCTAGGTCGGCGTCATGCATGCTGAACGCTTTCAGAAAGACCTCATTCTCCTTTTCGTGAAGAAAGTCCTTGTAGTTTGGCCACTGCCTCGAGTCGACGTATTCTTGAATAGTTCGGATATACTCGCACCGACTTGTGTTTGATCTCCAGCTCAGCCTCCCGTTCTCTAAGAGACCAAGCTCCCGCTCAAGCGAGTCGATAATGGGGTTTATGACCACGTAGATCCATGCCGCTACTCGCCGCTCCTGCCTTGGCCGCTCGTTGTCTACCCTCGTCTCCATAATCTACAAGTTTATATCACCCAGAATAAGTTCGCTCAATAATCAAATACCTTGCTAAACCGAATTCTGGCTCTTATGGCAAAATAGAGGGTCTGTAGACAACAAACATGGCTAACCCTGTGACTCTCGCTCCCACAAAGTCCGCCAAATCGGCCAAGAAATCTCCTCCGCCCAATGGTATTGGCCATTCCGAGCGCGAACGCATCTTCTATCTATTTCGCCGCTGGGGCTTCTATGAAGCCAACCTCGATCCGCTGAATTTCTTTACTCCGTTGAAATGCCCCGATCTCGATGGACTCTCCGGAGAATTTGCCGAAGAAGCCCGCCGCTACTATTGCGGCAATATCGGCGTGGAATTTCTGCACATCCCGGAACTCGAGCGCCGTTGCTGGATCGCCGAGCGCATGGAAGGCCCAGAGTTCGAGGTCAATCAAGCCAAAATCCTCGACCGCTTGGTGCGCGCCGACCTTTTCGAGCAAATGCTCCAGAGCCGCTATCTTGGCAGCAAGCGTTTCTCTCTGGAAGGCAACACTTCACTCATCCCTCTGCTTGATTCCATCATGGATGCGGCGGGCGAATTTGGCGGCGTCGATTCCATCATGGCCATGAGCCACCGTGGCCGACTGAATGTGATGACGCACATTGCGTGCAAGCCCATGCACCAGGTCGTTGCTGGCTTTGAGGACGTCGATCCCCGGAGCGTGCTCGGTGCGGGCGACGTGAAATATCATGTCGGCGCCACCGGTGCATACACCACGACCACTGGGAAAAAGCTCAACGTTCACCTCGTTTCGAATCCCAGCCACCTGGAGGCTGTTGATCCCGTTGCTATGGGCCGCGCCCGCGCCAAACTGACGCGCCACGGTGTCAGCGGCGCGCAAATCGATCGCTCCCGTGAAACGCTAAACAAAGTTTGGGCGATTGTGATGCATGGCGATGCGGCATTCGCCGGCCAGGGCATCTGGGCGGAAACACTGAATCTTGCCGACCTGGCCGCCTATTCCGTCGGCGGCAGCGTCCACATCATCGTCAACAACTTGATCGGCTTCACCACGCGCCCCGCGCAGGAACACTCTTCGCGGTACGCTGCCAGCATCGCTCGCCGCCAAAGCGTTCCCATTTTTCACGTCAACGCCGAAGATCCCGACGCCGTCGTGCGTATTGGCCGTCTGGCCGCCGAATACCGGGCCGAATTCAGCTCTGACGTGGTCATCGACCTAATTGGCTATCGCCGTCACGGCCACAGTGAAGTGGACGATCCCACTATCACTCAGCCGCTGCTTTACGCGCGCATCAAAGAGCATCCAGCGCTTTGGAAAATCTACGCGCAACGCATCGGTATTGACGCCGCTCCCATCGCGGAGTCTGTGAAGAAAGAATTTGCGGAGGAGCAGCGCAAAGCGGGCAAGCTCACCAAGATTCCGCGGCTTCGCCAGCTCCCCGATTACTGGTCGCCCTACAACTACGGCAAATATAATCCGGCCTTTGAAGTGGACACTGGCCTCGCCGCCGAGCGCATCGCGGAGATTACCGACGGACTTGTGCGTCCTCCGGCGGGCTTTCATGTCCATCCCAAAATCGTGAAGCTCCTCGAGCAACGCTCGGAAATGGGCCACGGCAAACGTCCCATTGATTACGGCTTCGCGGAGCTTCTTGCCTACGGTTCGCTCGTGCTGGAAGGCAATCCCGTCCGCCTTACCGGCCAGGATTCGCAGCGCGGTACTTTCAATCAGCGGCACGCTGTTTTAATCGATACGCAAACCGAGCAGGAGTATCTCCCCCTCGCCCACCTTTCACCGACGCAAGCCTTTTGCGAAGTTCACAATTCTTCGCTTTCCGAAGCGGGCTGCCTGGGCTTTGAATATGGCTTTTCCCGCGATTACCCCGAAGGCCTCGTGCTATGGGAAGCGCAGTTTGGGGATTTCGTGAACGGCGCGCAGGTTATCATCGATCAGTTCATCAGCGCCAGCGAGGACAAATGGGGTCTCCCCACCGGCCTTGTGCTGCTTCTTCCTCACGGCTACGAGGGTCAGGGCCCCGAACATTCCAGCGCGCGCATTGAACGCTTCATGCAGCTCGCCGCGGAAGGCAACATGAACATCTGTCAGCCTTCCACCGCCGCGCAGTATTTTCACCTGCTGCGCCGCCAGGCTCGCCGGCTCTGGCGCAAGCCGCTTGTCGTTTTCACTCCCAAAAGCATGCTCCGGCATCCGGACGCTTCTTCCACCCTCGAGGAATTTTCCCGCCCGCGCTTCCTCACCCTCGTTCCGGATCGTGAAGTCACCGACGCGCAGAGCATCCTCATTGCCAGCGGCAAGGTGGGCCACGAACTTCGCGCCGAGCGCCGCCGCCGCAACGACAATTCCACCGCCGTCTTTTTCCTCGATCAGCTCTATCCACTGCCCAAAGCCGAAATCGCCGCCGCGATTGATGCGCACCCCAATGCACGCGAAATCGTTTGGGTCCAGGAAGAACCCGCCAACATGGGAGCGCTGTTCTACGTTCTGCCGCGCCTTGAACGCATCGCTCAGGCCAAGAATCTGCGTGTGCGCACCGTCAAGCGTTCGGCCAGCGCCAGCCCCGCCACCGGCTCCGCAAAGGCCCACGACCTGGAACAGAAGACGCTCATCACGCTGGCCTTCGCCACGACGCCTAACCCCTGATCCGTTTGATTTTCGGATTTTCTTCGGATTTCTCGCGAGCACGACTTATCGGACGATCTCCCATTCTCCAATTGGGCAAAAACTCTGCGCATTAAGCGCTTGACACGAAAAGTGCACGCGGGTATAAACACTATCGCTTTTCGATATCCATACTCGATAATGTGACGATGAAACTGATTAAGATCGAGCACCTCAGGGATCAGGAACTGTTGTCGGGACTAATCCGGATCCACATTCTCTACCATGCTTGCAAGGAACCTGTCTTTGGGCTTGGCATGATGGAGGAATTGCAGCGCCACGGTTACAAGATGAGCGCAGGCACCCTCTATCCGATGCTTCATGGACTTGAATCGCGAGGGTTGCTGCGTTCAAAGAAAGTTCGCTTAGGAAGAAGAGGTCGCAGAGTTTACCGGGCAACCGCCTCCGGGCGGAAGGCCCTCGTTCGTGCGAAGGCAAAACTGAAGTTGCTCCTGGGTGAGCTGTTGGAGTGAGCTCGCCAAGAGTCGCGGGAAAGATAGCCGGGTGATGTGCAAGCCTGAGTGCCATCGGTATAGGGGAGGGCGGGGAACGTGACTTGGAACTCTTGGAAACGTCTCGGCACGATCATTGCGGTGTCAGTTGTTTTCATCCTTTCCCCATTCCGCATCGAGGCGCAAACGGAAAATGCTTCGTCCAAAGTTCTGACTCTGGAAGACGCGTTGAACTATGCTCTTCAGCACTATCCGGCTGTTCGCGCCTCTTTGGAGCAAGTGTCCGCCTCGCGGGCTGCGGTCGTTCTGGCTCGCACACAATACCTTCCGCAATTGAACGGCGCATACGAAGTAAGCCGCGCGACTCAGAATCAGGTGCTTGGTATCTGGCTGCCGACTCCTATCACTCCGACCGTGGAGGGGCCGCTCGGTCCCTCGAGTGGACAGAGCTATTGGGGAAGTCAGGCGGCAGCCTTGTTTTCATGGGAACCGCTGGACTTCGGGTTGCGCGCAGCAAAGGTCGGGCAAGCGCAGTCCGTGGAAGAAAAGTCGCGAGCCGACCTTGCTTTGACGCAACTTCAGGTGGCGTCGTCGGTCGGAAGTTACTTTCTGCTGGCAGTGGCGAACCAACAAGCAGTCCAGGCGGCACAGGCCAACGTCGAACGCTGGCAGGTCTTCAACAAATCCATTCATGTGCTGGTCGATAACGAATTGCGGCCTGGAGCGGATGCCTCGCGCGCCGATGCGGAACTGGCGAGGGCGAAAGCTCGTCTCTATCAAGCTCAGCAAGCAGCACGCGCGGCCCTGGACACGCTCGCCTCCCTCATAGGAGCTGCAGGGACGGAACTCAAATTAGATGGCGACCGCTTGCTGGATATGCCGCACGAGGCGCTGTTGCTCGATTCCCCTGTCTCCGAACATCCTTTGGTGCGCGATCAGTTGGCTTCTGTGCGGCAGATTCAAGCTGAGGATAAAATCCTGCAACGCAGTAATTATCCTCGCCTGTTCTTACAAGCCGAAGCTTTTGGCCGCGGCAGTGAAGTTCCCAGCAGTGGTTCAATTGTAGGCAACTGGAATGGCGCCGCGCCTGCCCGGGGAAATTGGGTGACCGGGATAACGATACTCTTCCCGGACGTATTTGCGTTCAAGGCGCGCAGCACGGAAGAACAAATCTCGAAAGCCAACGAACGCACGCAACAGGCTCATTACGATCAAGCCATACAAGACCTGACTGGGCAGATCAGAGCATCTCGCGATCAACTGAAGGGTGCGGAGCTTGTGGCTCAGGAAACGCCAACGGAATTGGCGGCAGCGCGGCAGTCAGAAACGCAGTCGCAGGCCCGTTATCAATCAAGTTTGGCAACGCTGGCGGAGGTAGCCGAAGCTGAGAATTTGCTTGCTCAAGCAGAAATGGATGATGCCATTGCCCGACTGAGCGTGTGGCGAGAACTTTTCGGCGTCGCATGCGCTCAGGGAGACCTGCAGAAGTTTCTGAAGATCTTGCATGGCCCATTGCCGGGAGGCCAGTAGTCATGTGGCTGATTCGTGCAGCATTGCGCCGCCCGATCACGATTCTCGTCATCGTGGTTGCCTTGGGCCTCTCGTCCATCCTGGCCCTGGCACGAACCCGAATCGATATCTTCCCTGGTTTGGATCTGCCTGTGATTTACGTCGCCCAACCCTATGGCGGTATGAGTCCACAACAGATGGAAGGATTTATCGCGTACTACTACGAATATCACTTCCTGTACGTCAACGGGATCGAAAACGTGGAAGCGAAATCCATCCAGGGAACGGCGCTGCTCCGGCTGACTTTTCATCCCGGCACGGACATGAGCCAGGCATTGGCCCAGACCATCTCCTATGTAAACCGCGCTCGAGCCTTCATGCCTCCTGGCACCGTCTCTCCCTTTGTCATTCGATATGACGCTGGTACGCTGCCGGTCGGCTACCTCGTCTTTTCCAGCCCAACGCGCACGCTCGGCGAAATCCAGGATCTCGCCTTAAATCGCGTCAGGCCCGTCTTTGCCACACTTCCGGGAGTTTCTTCACCACCACCCTTCGGCGGAAACCAACGCACCATTGTGATCAGCGTTGACCCAGGCAAATTGCACGACTATAAGCTCTCTCCTCAAAATGTCGTTCAGGCCCTCGTTTCTGGAAACAGCATCGAGCCAGCAGGGAATGCCAGCATCGGAGACTCGCAGGTCCTCGTTACCACGGATTCGACCGTTGGGCAGATCTCAGATCTGCTCGACATTCCTTTGCGCGCTGGTCCAGGTCCTTCGGTTTACCTACGTGACGTGGGAACTGTTTCCGATTCCTCGGACATCCTTGCGGGCTACGCGTTGCTGAACGGCAAGAGAACCGTGTACATCCCAGTCACAAAGCGCCCCGATGCTTCGACAATCACCGTCGTCAACGAAGTTCGCGAGAGCCTTCCGCGATTTCAGTCCCTGATTCCTGAAGACATCAAGATCACCTACGAATTGGATCAATCGCAGTATGTCCGTGATGCGCTCCTTTCAGTGCTGCGTGAAGGACTTCTGGGCGCACTCCTTACCGGGCTCACTTTGCTTTTCTTCCTGCGCGATTGGCGCAGTTCGTTAATCGTCGTCATCACCATTCCGTTCGCGCTGCTCATGGCCGTGGTGGCGCTATGGGCGCTGGGTCAAACGATTAATATCATGACCCTTGGCGGACTTGCTCTCGCCGTTGGCGTGCTTGTGGACGAAGGCACGGTGCTCCTGGAAAACATCCACGTGCATCTGGCACAAGGGGAGACGAAGCCGCGTGCCATTTTAGAAGCGAGCCGCGAGGTCGCGATCCCGCGTCTTCTAGCGATGCTCTGCGTGCTCGCTGTCTTCCTGCCATCCTTTTTTATGGTTGGTCCGGCCCACTCGCTCTTTGTTCCTCTCTCGCTCGCGGTTGGATTCTCGATGGGAGCCTCCTATCTTCTCTCCAGCTCTCTGGTCCCGGTCCTTTCCAATTGGCTACTCAGGGTTGAGAACATTCATGCCGATAGCCCTGCCGAAGCTCAGTTCGACAGGTTCCGGCAGAGATTCTACGTGTGGCTTGATCGCTTGATGGCCCGCCGCACTTTGTTACTAAGCGCTTATTCGGTCGTGGCTATTGGCATACTGCTCCTCATTGGGTCATGGCTCCCCATTGAGATTTTTCCTTCGGCGGCTGCAAATCAATTTCGCTTGCGTTTCGATGCTCCTGACGGCACTCGCGTGCCCGTGACAGAGGAGTTGGCTCGCAGAGTGCTCGACACGATCAATCGCGAGGCTGGCGCTGACAACGTCGCTATCACTCTTAGTTATGTAGGCACGCAAGGATCTTCGTATCCGATCAACGCCGTATTCCTGTGGACCAGCGGGCCTCAACAAGCCATCATGAACGTTGCGCTTCGCCCTGGAGCGTCAATTTCTCTCGGCGAGCTTCAAGAAAAGCTTCGCAATATCTTGCCCCATGAATTCCCGGGATCTCATTTCTCCTTCGATCCGGGTGATCTCATCAGTCAAATCCTGAATTTCGGCACGCCTTCGGTGATTGAGGTGACGACCACCGGTCCACAATATGCCGATGTTCTGAGCTTTGCTGGAAAAGTGAAGCAGGAACTATCGCAAATTGCGGAACTCCGCGATCTCGGATATGAGGAGCCTCTTCACTATCCCTCCGTGGAGGTCCACGTGAACCGTGTGCTGGCCGGGCAGCTGGGTGTGACTGCGGATCATGTGGGCCAAGCCGTCGTAGCCGCTACGGCTTCAAGCCGCTTCGTCTCTCCGAATTATTGGCGTGACCCGAAGTCCGGTGTCAGTTACCAGGTTCAAGTGCAAATCCCACAGGCCCAAATGACTTCCGTGAAAGATGTCGAGACAATCCCGGTCTCAAGCACAACCGGGGCCGATCCGCTTCTCAGCGATGTCGCTTCGGTGCGCACAGGCAGCGTGCCTGGCGAACTCGACCGTCAGAACGGTCTTTGGATGATCGGGCTTTCCGCCAATCTCGGGAAGAGTGACTTGGGTCGAGCAGCAGTTGACATTGATCGCGCAATCGCCCGCGCCGGTAGCCCGCCACGCGGTGTGAACGTTCAGGTACGAGGTCAGGTAAGCGCCATGCGTCAGATTTTCGGCAATTTGGGAATAGGGCTTGCACTGGCCATCTTTGTCATACTGTTGCTGCTCGCCGCGAATTTCGAGTCCATCCGTTTGTCCCTGATTGTCTTGTCCACGATTCCTGCTGTGCTCACGGGCGTCGTGCTCATGCTACTTGTCACAGGAACAAGTTTGAACCTCGAGAGCTTCATGGGCGCAATCATGGCCATAGGCGTTGCTGTCGCTAATGCGATCCTATTGGTGACATTTGCTGAAAAGAATAGAAAGAACGGCGCGAACGCGGCATCCGCTGCACGAAATGCCGCTGGCGAACGCCTCCGCCCCGTATTGATGACCAGTCTGGCAATGATCACTGGCATGATTCCAATGGCCCTCGCAATTGGACGCGGTAGCGAAGAGACTGCGCCGCTTGGTCGAGCTGTCATTGGGGGATTGATCGCTGCAACTGCGGCTACACTGCTCGTTCTGCCAACGGTTTTCGGATTGGTGCAGAAACATGCTTCTCTCGTCTCGCCTTCGCTCGATCCTGATGACCCGGATAGTCCGTATGCAACAAAGTCGGAGGCTTCACAATGAAACGTCTTTGCGCAGTTTTCGCAGTTTGCGCAATTCTTGATGGTTGTAGCGGTTCAGCCCTTCAGAAATCGCAGTCCAATCAGACCGTCAATGCCGGGTCCGCACAACAAGTAGCCGTTGCTTCCGTTGAATCTCAGAAACTGGACACAACTCTGAATCTACCTGCTCAAATCTCGCCTTATGAGTCCTTGGATGTCTATCCAAAGGTGACTGGATTTATTGAGTCCATCTTAGTTGATCGCGGATCCCACGTTCGTGCTGGTCAGCCCATCATCCGGCTCTCGGCGCCAGAGTTGACCGCTCATCGCTCGCAAGCGGAGGCTGCTTTACACAGTGCCGAAGCCCAGCTTGCTGCTGCACAAGCGAAACTCGCCTCGGACCACGGAACCTACCTGCATTTAGCAGCCGCAGCAAAAACGCCCGGAGTTGTTTCAGGGAATGATCTACTCGTTGCAGAACAAACGGCGGCAGCCGACAACAGCCAGGTGGATGCCGCATCGAACAACGTGCAGGCCGCTCGCGATGCCGTCCGTGCTGTGGCGCAACTCGAATCCTATCTTGAGATACGCGCTCCGTTTGACGGTGTGGTAACGCAACGCAACCTGCATCCTGGCGCTCTTGTGGGTCCCACATCGGGGCAGGCTGGAGCCCAGCCAATCGTCCGAATCGAAACCTTGGATCGTTTACGTGTGGTCGTTCCTGTGCCGGAAGCGTATGCGGCTGCAGTTCAAGAGGGCCAGCAGGTGGTGTTCACCGTACCTGCCTATCCGGGACGGTCCTTTCACGCTCCCATCGCGCGCATCTCTCACGAGATCAGTCAAAACACGCGGACGATGCAGGTCGAACTAGATTTGCATAACATGGACGCCCCGATAAATCCTGGTTCATTTGCAAATGTCGATTGGCCAATTCAACGTAATTATGCAACCCTGTTCGTCCCCGTATCGGCCGTGACCACGGACTTGCAACGCACCTTCGTGATTTGCGTGCGTCATGGAAAGGCCGAATGGGTTGATGTCAAGACTGGCGTAACGGTGAACGGAAAAACCGAAATCTTTGGCGGTGTGCAGCTTGGGGATGTAGTTGTTGCGAATGCAACAGATTCAATTCGAAACGGGACAAGCGTCTCCCTACAGACCAGGTAAACCCCGGGATGCAGCGCGAGCGCATAAATCCAATCGACGTTCATTCCGCACTTCCTTGTGTTAATTTTCTCCGCGCTCACATCGTGCTAGAGTCCTAGCAATCTGATCGCTTCTGGCTGCATTGTGGAGCAGTTCAATAACGTTTTTTTGTTGATGGCTCCCGCTCGCTAGAGTTGCTGCATCTGGAAATTCAACCCGTGAACTCGCAGACGGACATGGTCAAACATATTCCTGTCGTGCTCGCGACGCTCCTTCTGGTCTTGATGGGAATTCTTGCGGGCGGCGCCGCACTTCGAGAATCCATCACGGTAGATGAAGTCGCGCACATCGGTGCGGGCGTCAGCTATCTCCAAGAGCTGGACATGCGCATGAATCTGGAGCATCCGCCGCTGGCCAAGATTCTTGCGGCTCTTCCACTTGTTCTGCGCGGGGTCCACGCGGACTATGCGGACATTTCCTGGTCATTCAGCAATCAGAGCTTCGGAAGCATTCTCGGCGAATGGTCGTGGGGCCATGCCCTCGCGCTTCGCTGGAATAATCCACGCTCTACGGTTCGTTGGGCGCGCTTTCCGATGCTGTTGCTCACGCTGCTCTGTGGCGTTTTTGTGTACCGCAATGCTTCCGAATTAGGTGGTTCGTGGGGTGGACTGCTTTGCCTGGCGGCATTTGTCACTACTCCGGCATTTTTGGTTTTCGGTCCGCTCGTGCTTACGGATCTGGCAGTCACATTTGTTTCACTGCTTACGCTATGGAGTTTCGCTTCGCTGTGGCGGGTTCCCAGTCGTCGCGCCGCCATTGTTTTCGGGCTGCTTCTTGGCGCGGCATTTCTTACGAAGTTTTCGGCCGGCCTGCTGCTTTTTTGCTTCCCTATGTTTCGGTTAAGTCTTCGCGCGGCGCCAATTCCTGGAACGCCTAAGGACCGGGAAGAGTTGCGTGCCTGGCGTCGTCTTCGGGGACGTTATCTCTGGAAGGGAATCTTCCTCGCCGCTCTGACTGTCTATGTCGTTTATTTCATTCTGTCGTGGCGGCAACCCACCGACACGTTGGAATTTCTGGGCCATGGCACAGCAGCGCTACTCCTGCGGCGGCTGCTGATGCCTCCGTGGGATTATTTTCGCGGACTTTTCTTCGTTATTCTCACTTCTTCGCGGCCCACTTTTCTTCTGGGCCACTCGTATACGCATGGCGTGTGGTTCTATTTCCCGGTGATGTTTGTACTGAAATCGACGCTCGCCTTTCTCTTGATGCTCCTTGTTGCCGTGCCCGTAGCCCTGGTTGCGCGGCGGCTGCCAGGGGACAGTTCTTTGGTGCCGGAAGAGAGGCGATTTCACTGGCGTGCCGTGTGGGTTTTCCTGATCGTGATTACTGGTTTCAGCTTGCTGAGCCGAATGACCATCAGCATCCGGCACTTCACCATTCCGATTCTGCTGCTGATTCTCTTGTTGGCGCCACTGCCTCGCGCGATCGCCAGGCTCGGTGAGCATCGCCGGTGGGCTGGCCGCTCGGTTGCACTTGTCTACGTGCTACTGTCGCTTTTCTCGCTGTTGACCGTGATTCGCGCTTACCCTTACTTCTTCCCATTTCTTAACAGCTTGAGTTTTGGCCGCCCCGCCTACGCGATGCTCAACGATTCCAATCTCGACTGGAACCAGTCCCTTCCTGAAGTCAACAACTTCGCTGAGCGATATGGACTCACCGACGTGCTTGTTGACGAGTATGGATACAACGACCCCACGGTTTACGTGCCGCAAGCACGATTTTGGAACTGCCAGCAACCCCAACCGTCCGATGCGGGCCGCTGGGCCTTTGTGTCTGCTGACATGATCGAGGACGCGCACAATTGCGTATGGCTCTTGAATTTTCATCACGAGGCGCTTGCGGGCGGCAGCATGTATGCCTTCCGGTTGCCGGATGTGCTTCCCGCAGCGGGGACTCCTGGTGGTCCGCCGATTGAATCCGATTTCCACACATTTGGCATGTCGATGCCCGGCTTTCCCGATGCCCGTTTGATTTTCTTGAACTGTATCCGGGATCCGAACCAGCTAAAACCTACGATGGACAAAATCAACGCCCAATTTGCGGCCGAGCGCGCCAGGCGTGCCGCACAGCGCGACCATCACTGAAGCGACTTCAGAAAAATAAATGGCAAGCGGAACGACTTCAGGTTATTTAATTTCCCAGCAGTTAATGAGCTTGGCCCTGTAGCGCTGCAATGGTTTTGCGAACATAGCTGGCGCTCGGGTTGCTAGGATCCTCTTGTAAGAACAATTGCAATTGCGCGAGCATTTCCGGAATGCGATTCAAGCGCTGGTAGGCAGCCGCCGCCGTGTAGTGCACCGTTGCGTAACCCTGGTGAGGCATATCGTGGACTTTCTGGGCATCGGCGATGGCTTGACGATCCTGGCCCTGCATGAAATCCACGCGGACGCGGAGGGCGAGCGCTTCCACATTGGTTGGGTCGGTGGACACCGCCTTATCCAATAATGTTCTGGCTTGTTCTTGCTTATGATCGGCCACGTCTAAATGCGCAAGGCTCACAAGCGCCGGAACGAAACTATCATTTACCTTTAAGGCTTTTTGCAAAGCATCGCGTTGTGCATCGGATTTTCCGAGATGGGAATAGGCGGCGGAAAGGTTGTAGTAGGCGGAAGCGTAGTTTGGATAAATAGATGTGGCTTTATTGAAATGCTCGACCGCTTTTTTCCAATGTTTGTGCTCCATTTCGGCATCGCCGCGTGCCAGTTCTACGGAGGCTTCTTTGGGGACATTCAGCTCGGCGACGGTGACCGTGTTTCCCAACACTCCATTCGTTTCACCAGAGGCAGCTGCTGCTTTTCGAACCGCGACCAGTTGACTTTCAAAAACTTGCGTTCCATCCAGATGGACGATGGCGCTTTGTGTGGGCTCAATGCCGGCGCCGGATACCTCCACGCGATAATCTCCTGGCGGTAAATTGGGAAACTCCGCGGTACCGGAGGAATTGGTCATTTCTACTTCGATGGGCGCGGCGTTGGCCAAGCCCTGCAGAAGCTGGACGCGCAGACCAGACGAGGCCCGTCCACCGGTAGTCAAAGCAACGTCGACGCGCAGAATACAGACAGACCGGTTTCCCGGGTTAGCGGAGATTTGAGCATGGGCGGGAATGGCGGCGAAAAGCAAAAACAAAAGTAAACGGCGCCACATTTGAAGTTCCTCTCTTCCCCGTCAAGGCGAAAGGCCAAACCTGGGCCGATGGCGGGTGATAGTACACCGAAAAGTCGCTGTCCGCATGGTCTCCAGCGATCAGTGTTTTCGATAGATTCCCTGGTAACCGCCTCGAGGCGTGATCGTGGCGCTATACGCGCGGATGTTGTAGGAGTGGGAGCGCCGAATGATCTGCCGGTAGCCGCGATGATTTCGTTCGCGACAGAATTGGGGTCGCAAGCGCGGGTGCATGTGCCGATCGTCGTTCACACCTTCAAAATTGGCCTCGCGCCCCGCCCGATGCACCGTCAAACGGCACAGCTCCTACATGAGCGAAGCAGAACTTTGTTATTGGCACAGGCCATCGAGTTTAGCCAAACCGTCGCCTGCGTTTTTCGGTGGTGAGAGGTGCCTGGCGGCAATCATCTGATCCAGAAAAGTGCCCTCCCACTTCGATGGAAGGTCTGGATGCAGAGAATAAGCGGGATCGCTCTCAGCTTCAGGCAAAGTAACGAGAATAAAGCCACGCTGTTTCAGCAGTTCAAGCAATTGAGGAAGCATAACCGTTTCGAAGCTGCCGATGTGCAGAAGCATGACGTGCTTGATATCGCGCCCAAAAACCAGATTTGAAAGCGTTTTGCCTTGTTCGAGAGACTGCGACGCGCCCTCCAGATAGCTTTGTTTGAGCTGCTCGATGCCTGCCTGATCATTCTTGGCGAGGCACCGGGCGTAGGGAGCGTTATAAGCGTAATCCCCAAAACTGAGCGTGACCTCCGCAACGCGGTATCCATGCGCGGTAAGAAACGCTTCAATCGCGCGATGCTTTTCCGGAGTGTCGCCTTCGTGCAGGAACGGGAAACGTAGCCAGTGCCAATCGTCGTTGCCTGCATATTTTTGCAAAGTCCCTTCGTTCGCGATGATGTCCTGTTCGAAAGCCTCCACGGAATTCGCGTTGAGATCCATGTGCGAAAAGGTGTGATTTCCTAAAGGAAATCCGGCGGCGTGCCAGAGCTGCAGTACGGGAGCGCTGGAAGGCTCCCGCTCGATGCCTTTCGCGTTGACAAGCCCATAGGTCGCTGGAGCATGCGCGGCTTGGAGAGCACGAATGATGCTGTTGGCGATGTCAACGCGTGTCATGCCCTGCGGAAGTGGGCCATGCACTGGCAGGTCATCAAATGTCAGCGCTACTTCCCGCGTGCTCGCCGCCGCCGCAGCACCAGGCGGCGCTTTGATGTAGCGGCTTGCGAAGGTGAGGAAGAACGGCCAGTTGGGGCCGGTGGTGTGCCCTCCGGTATGCTGACGAAACGCGACATCGCCGTCGATTAACGTGGTTTCGATCGGCGGAAATTCCGTGGTGCCCAGATCCTTCTTGCCGAGAAGCTTGTAGACCGGCCCGGCTCCGGCGGCTCCCAAAAACATTCCTTTGGCATCCACCCATCCGCCTTCCACCTGTTGTGAACCGCTACTGATGAACACGGGGCGTGGCGCACACAGAGCGACAAGTTCGTGAGCGTCCACCGGCATGTCGTTGACGGTCAGCGGACCCGCGTACTTGAGGAAATTGCCCGCGAACCAGTGATAGCCTCCAGTGGAGGCCAGGTTCTCCACTTGCTCGCCAAAATTGCGGCGCAGAATCTTGGCGCCGCCTGCGCCTGAAGAGCCGATGAAACCAATGGCGAAGCGAGAGTCATAAGCCATGGTGACCAGCGCTGCCTTTCCGTAGCGGGAAAGTCCCTCGATACCAACCTGTTTTGCGTCGACGGCCTTATCCGTTTCAAAATAGTCCAGCGCACGGCTCGCGCCCCAGGCCCACGCGCGTAGTGCTCCCCAGTCGTCCAACTTTCGCGGCTGGCCCTTGTTGACGAGCCCTATGATTCCTTCGGTGAGGCCAGCGCCGTTGTCGGCTTGAACGGAAGTGGGAATAAGGACCGCGTAACCCCAGCCCATCGCAAGAACCTGTTGCTGCCATGTAGGGCCACTGCCCGCAAACGCCGCCCACTGAGCTTCCGTAAAGCGTTTCTTGAGGGCCTCCAGAACTTCGGGGCTTAAACCGAATTCCATCATGACCGGCACGGGGCCACTGGCTTTCGCCGGCGTCGTCAGCGTCAATTGGATATCCACGGTGATGGGCGGGTACGAGGAATTGTCTACGCGACCAACCAACTTTTTCGTGATGACTGGCACGCCATTATTTTCTTCCGGAGTCGTGCTGATGACCTCCCACTTCACTTTCGGAGTATCTTTCGGAACCCGCCCGTAGATTTCGAGGTCGAAGTCTTCCACGATTTCGGGCCGCCGTTGCTTCCACCAGGCTTCTTCGGTGGTCACCTTCTTGCCGTTCTTCAAGATCAATGGGTCGGGCAGATTCAGATTGGGAGAAACCTTGGATTCATCAAAATTGGAGGCGTTGGGTGATTTTGGGTCGCCATCCGGACCTCGTCGAAGTGAGCTGATATGCAAAAGGTCCAACAATCGCTGATGGTCTTGATCGGCCGTAAGGTGGACCGGTGGCGGATTAGTGTCGCGCAAGAATCCAAGAGTTAGAACAAACAAGAACAGATAAGATGACGAACGAATCGCGGGCGGGATAAGCATGGATATTCTCCGACGAGTCCAGGCCCTGAGTATTCAGTTGATCAAGGCGCGGCCGTCCACCAGAGGTGAGTGGGGATAGAAGTCTCGGCTGAGGACTGTGGTGCTTGTGACAGCGCGGGACACACCTACCAGCACGGCAGCGTCGATTCTATACCAAGTTCAACGTTAACGTAACCGTATCGGGGAAAATCAACTCTTACGCTGTGCATCATATAGAATCGAGTCTCGGCTGCTGTGCTGTTTCGTCTCGATAAACGGGTATCGTGGCAGCGACGCGGCGGGATTGCAGAGGTTTGATTTTGATTCTTCGTGAACTACAACCTGCTCGCGCATTGCCCTTGCTTGCGGTGTTTCTTGCTTTAACTGCCTTTGTCAGTTCCGAAAGCCGGCCACGGACAAATGATTCGGAAACCAAAATTAAGTTCTCACTGCAAACTCTTCCTTTCCGCCTCGATTCCGACGAAACTCCGAAGTTTCCCCACGCTCCCGCGACCATGGCTGGTGGCGTGGCCGTGTTCGATTACAACCGCGATGGCCGGCCCGATATTTTCTTTACCAACGGCGCCAATATTGAAACCCTCAAGAAAGATGCGCCGAAGTTCTCCAGCCGTCTTTATCGCAACGACGGCAACGGCGTCTTTACCGACGTCACCAGAGAGGCGGGCCTGGCGGGAACCGGGTATGACATCTGCGTGGCCGCTGGTGACTATGACAACGATGGATATCCCGACTTGTTTGTCGGAGGCGTTCACGGCAACAAGCTGTATCACAACAATGGAGACGGCACCTTTACGGATGTCACCGTCAAAGCCGGTCTAAACCATTCCGTGGATCCGCAATACGGGCCCCTGTGGACCGCAGCCGCCGCGTGGGTGGACGTCAACAACGATGGCCTTCTGGATGTCGTTGTCATCAACTATCTGCGCTGGGATATAAAAACGGAGACACTCTGCCCGTTCGCAGGAAGTGTGGATTATTGCAGCCCGGAACGCTATCAGGGTCAACCGAATCAGCTGTTCCTGAATCGTGGCGACGGAACATTTGAAGATGTCTCTGAAAAATGGGGACTTCGCGCGCACGTCGGAAAAGGCATGGGAGTCGGGATCGCCGACTACGATCTCGATGGCCGCCAGGATGTTTTCGTTACCAACGACACTTCGTACAACTTTTTGTTTCACAACACCGGACACAAATTCGAGGAAGTGGCTTTTCAGCAGGGTGTGGCACTTCCAGAAGACGGAGGATTTGTCTCCGGGATGGGATTGGATTTCCGCGATTACAACAATGACGGATATCCGGATATTGTTTTCGTGGCATTGAACGATCAAACGTTTCCTCTGTTTATGAACAAAGCGGGAAAGGGCTTTGAAGAAGTTACGCTTCCTACCGGGATGCGCCAGCTATCGCATTCCATGTCTGGTTACGGACCTGGGTTCTTCGATTTTGACAATGACGGCTGGAAGGACTTATTCGTCTCTCGCGGCCATGTGGAATCGATCGCCGCGCCTGGCTATACCGTTGCGCAATACAATACCGTATTCCGGAATCCCGGCGCTTCTGGAAAGTGGCGAGCTTTAACCGAGGAGGCTGGATTCACGGCATCACCTCCCGCCCGGCATCGCGGTTGCGCCTTCGGGGATTTCGATGGCGACGGACGAATGGACATTATTGTTACCGCCTTGGGCGCAAATGCGGAATTATGGATGAATCGCACGGAAAACTCCGGCCACTGGCTGGATATCGCCTTGGAAGGCGTGAAAAGCAACCGCGACGGCATTGGCGCGCGGATAAAAGTCGTGACATCAGCAGGGGCTCAATACAATCACATGACTTCCAGCGTGTGCTACGCTTCTTCGAGTTATGGCCCAGTCCACTTCGGTCTCGGTGCGGATGCCAAAGCCAAACTGATCGAAATCCATTGGCCGTCTGGAATCGTACAGACACTTCGGGATGTCGCCGCCGATCGTGTTCTTAAAGTTAAAGAGACAGCCACGAAGTAGCCTGGTATCCAATACGAGAGGCAAGACGCTGGCATTCAATTCGCCTTGCGAGGCGCGTCTTCCAGAGAGGACGCTGTCCTTTCGTGCTGAAACCTATTGCGTCGGGTTCTGGCCGAGTTTTGAAGCGATCGCCCGGTTCTGTTTCGCTTTCAGCTCCCGGACTTTCGCGAACTCTTTATCTGTTGCAGCGGTGTTTCCCATCAGTTGATACACATGCCCCAGGCGGAAATGGGCGTCCGGTTGCGTCGGGTCTAGTTTCACCGCTTGCCGCAAAGCTGAAAGAGCTTCCGCATATTGTTTTTGGTCAACAAGAATCGCGCCGATGTCCATAAATGCCAACCTCACGTTGTCTTGGAGTTGGGCAGCCTTTCGCAATAATCGCAGGGCCCTTTCGTTGTCCCCCTGCTTCATCGCGATGTCGCCAAGATACGCGATAGCCTTGGCGTTTCCCGGAACAACGAGCAGCTCTGCCTCGAACGCGGCGGCTGCCTCGTCGTATCTCTCCGCCTGCCAGTACAAATGCCCTAACACAAAATTCAAGTTTGGTTCTTGCGGAGAGAGTTTCAGCGCCGTCTGAGCCTCATTGATTGCTTCTTCCGTTTTGCCATCACCCTCCAACGCCTGAGCGGTGAACAAGTGAACAGCGGAGGAATTCGGATCCATTTGCTCAAGCTTTCCGAACTCCTCCAGGGCACAAGGATAATTCTTCGCCAAAAGGCAGCTCTGTGCCAGTGTCTGAAGCAATTCCTTGTTGCTCGGGTCAGTGGCTACGGCCATCTTCAAGAACTTCGCCGCTTCTTCAAAATGCTTTGTACCGTAGTAGCTCAGACCGAGCAGCGTGATTGACTGTATGCTTTTCGGGTCGGCGGCAAGTGCCGCACGCAAGGAGGGGATGGCAGCTTCAAAATGGCCCTGCTTGAATTCTGCCAGGCCCAAATTCAGTTGGACACCCGGCAGTTTCGGATTCAGTGCAATGGCCTTGCGATACGCCACCGCTGCTTCGGAATACTTCTGCTCGCGCGACAGCACGAAACCTAGGCTGGCATACGCTCCGGCATCCTTGGGGTTTCGTTGAATAATCGTGCTCCAAGCCTGCGCAGCTTCCGAGAGTTTGCCTTGTTCTGCCAGCGCGGTGGCATCCGCGGGAGAGGGATGACTGGTTTGAGCGTTCAATACAGAGGAGAGCAGCAAAGCAAACAAGAGAACCCTTGTAACCGCTCTCCATTTCCAGTTGCTCATTGAAACTTTTTAACCTACTTAGGCGCAGAGATAAAGCTCGTCTCGCGTACGCAGTCCGTTGCGGAAGCGAAAAACCGCAATGGATGCACTGCTTACTCTTCAGCGAACCCCTGCTAGAACTTCCACGGTGAGCTGGTCCAATCGCTCGTAAGGCAGGCGCTTGCGCAGGATCGCATCTTTATCAAAAGAATGGGCCAGCAAATCTTCCGCCCCCTTTTTGGAATACTTTCCGGTTGGGGGAGTGCGCTTTCCGTCATGAGATATTTCATGGAGAATCGCCTGGATCTCCTTGTCCGCGTTCCAACGCTCTGCCTTGTCCTTGAGGATCAAATAGGTGCGCATGCATCCGCGCGCGAAGTCCTTAACCCCACAGCAGTCCTCGGTGCGATAGGCGTGGGCATCAAAATGGCGCGGTCCTTGATAACCGACATCTTCCAGGAACTTCACCAGCCAGAACGTTGCTTTAAGGTTGGCGGAGCCGAAGCGCAAATCCTGATCGAATCGCCCGGGCATCTGATCGTTCAAATCGATGTGAAAAAGTTTGCCTGATTCCCAAGCTTGTGCCACTCCGTGAACAAAATTCAGGCCTGCCATCTGTTCGTGTGCCATCTCCGGATTTACCCCCACCATCTCCGGATGATCGAGAGTGGAGATAAACCCCAGATAGTGCCCCGTGGTGGCCATATAAAGATCCCCGCGCGGCTCGTTCGGCTTAGCTTCAAGTGCGAACCGGAATCCGTAGCCACGGTCCAGATTGTATTCGCAGAGATAATTGACTGCCTCGCGCAGGCGCTTAATAGCTTCGTCAGGACGCCGGCATGCGTCGGTCTCCACGCCCTCGCGACCGCCCCACAAAACAAATAACTTCGCGCCCAGCTCTGCCCCCAGATCCATGGCGCGCAGAGTTTTTTGCAGCGAATAGGCTCTGACTTCGGGATCATTCGCCGTGAAGGCACCGTCTCGAAATATCGGGTGGAAGAACAAAGAAACCGTCGCCATGGGAACCACAATACCGGATTGCTGACAGGCCTTTTGAAACTCACGCACGATTGCATCGCGCTCGGCGGGCGTTGCATCGATGGGCACCAGGTCATTGTCGTGCAGGTTTACGCCCCATGCCCCAACCTCGGAAAGCAGGCGCACGATTTCCACGGGAGATATTACGGGACGGACACAGTCTCCAAAGGGATCACGGCCGCGATTTGCAATCGTCCAAAGCCCGAAGGAAAACTTGTGCTCTGGTTTTGGGTGATACGTTCCATTATTACTCATGGTTGTCTCCCTTGGCCGTGGTGAACTGTCAGAAGTCGGGAACTTGCCCTTACCAGGACTGTCTGATCAAGCTCGATCCGACGGGCGCCGATTGGAGCGATCGATCGCGTTGGCATATGAGTGGAGCAAGGATGCTCCACAAGCGTCGGAGGTTAGAGGATGGCCTGGCCCTATTGGCGAAGCAGGGAAGGGTCGCGACAAAAAGAGCGAACCACCTGAATGCATGAGACGGCTCCTCGACGAACCTCTCGAGCAAGTACAGCTAAGTTTGAACGTGTACGTTACCGACCCGAGTATAGTATCATGTGTCACGCGCATTGCAAGAATTCAAACTTTGCATTCTCGCAAGGAGCACCTCGTGGAGCTTGCCCGGCCGAGCCGCTCTGCTCGCACGCGCCCTCGTCTCAACTGCTCCTCTCGATCGCATGCGCCGTGTTTCGCACCAAAAGCGGTATGTTTTCGTGTTGCGGTAATGCAAGCCTGCAACACAGAGGAGTGGTTCGCATGAAGAAGCAAACCGCACTCGCGTCGCGCAGCCGCAATGCGGCGCTAGTGTACAAGAACGCGAGCCTGCCTTCCGCACGAAGAGTCAAAGACCTCTTGTCACGGATGACGCTCGAAGAGAAGGCCGCACAGATGCTCTGCATTTGGATGCAGAAAGCGCAGACGCTGGTGGATGCCGACGGCAATTTCGATCTTCAAAAAGCTCAGGCCGCCTTCAAGAAAGGCCATGGACTTGGCCAGGTCGGCCGGCCCAGCGATGCGGGAAAAGGCAAAGACGCGCGCGGCATGGCGGAACTCACCAATGCGATTCAGAAATTCTTCATTGAGAACAGCCGCTTGGGAATCCCCGTAATCTTTCACGAAGAGTGTTTGCACGGACACGCTGCGCCCGGCGGCACCAGCTTTCCACAGCCCATCGCACTGGGAGGCACTTTCGATCCGGAATTGGTGGAGTCGCTTTTCACGATGACCGCTGAAGAAGCGCGATCGCGCGGGACACATCAGGCGCTCACGCCGGTGGTCGACGTTGCGCGCGAGCCACGTTGGGGCCGCGTCGAAGAGACCTACGGCGAAGATCCCTATTTGGTCTCTCGGATGGGGATCGCCGCAGTGCGCGGATTTCAAGGCGACGCCAAATTTCGCGACAAGAAGCATCTGATTGCTACCCTGAAACATCTTGTAGGACACGGCCAGCCCGAGTCGGGCATGAATTGCGCCCCGGCGAATGTTTCGCTGCGCGTGCTTCGCGAGACTTTCCTTTATACATTCAAGGAGGCGCTGAAGAAGGGCGGAGCCATCAGCGTCATGGCTTCCTATAACGAACTTGACGGCGTGCCGTCTCACGCCAATAAGTGGCTTCTTCAGGACGTTCTACGTAAGGAATGGGGCTTCAAAGGCTTCATTGTCTCCGACTACTTTGCAATTTGGGAACTCGGATATCGTCCCGATACACACGGCCATTTCGTCGCCAAAGACAAAAAGGAATCGTGCGCCCTGGCGGTTCAGGCCGGCGTCAATATCGAACTGCCGGATCCGGACTGCTACTTGCATCTCGTCGAACTGGTCCGCAAACGCGTGCTGAAGGAATCCCAACTCGACGCACTCGTTGCCCCCATGCTTTTCTGGAAATTCGAAATGGGCCTCTTTGACGATCCCTACGTGAACCCGGACGAGGCTGAGCGTGTAGTGGGCTCCGAAGGCAATCGCGAACTCGCTCTCCGAGCCGCGCGTGAAGCCATCACCCTGCTCCGGAATGAAGGCAACACCGTGCCGCTTGATGTGGACCGCTTCAAGACGGTCGCCGTTATCGGCCCCAATGCGAATCGCGGCCTGCTGGGCGGCTACAGCGGCGTCCCGAAGCACAATGTAACGGTGCTCGATGGGATTCGAGAGAAGGTGGGCAACCGGGCGAAGGTTCTCTACAGCGAAGGCTGCAAGATTACCATCGGCGGCAACTGGAACCAGGATGCGGTTGTGCCCAGCGATCCAGAGGAAGACAGCAAGCAGATCGCGGAAGCCGTAGGGGTCGCCAAACAAGCGGACGTAATCGTTCTGGCCATCGGCGGCAACGAACAGACATCGCGCGAAGCGTGGGGCTTGAACCACATGGGCGACCGCACGAGCCTCGACCTGATTGGACGGCAAGAAGAACTCGTCAAAGCCATCGTGGCCCTCGGCAAGCCCGTCGTGGTTTTTCTGTTCAATGGCAGGCCACTCTCAATCAATTACGTCAGCCAAAATGTTCCGGCCATCTTCGAGTGTTGGTACCTCGGCCAGGAAACGGGCCGCGCCATAGCGGACGTCCTGTTCGGCGACTACAATCCGGGCGGAAAATTGCCGATCAGCTTCCCACGCTCGGCGGGCCATCTGCCGGTTTTTTACAATTTCAAACCCTCCGCGCGCCGCGGCTACTTGTTCGACGACGTCACACCGCTCTATGCCTTCGGTTACGGGTTGAGCTACACGACGTTTGCCATCAAAAATGTTCGTCTGAAAAAGAAGACCATTCGACGCAACGAATCCACGCAAGTCCTGGTCGACGTTACGAACAGCGGCCAGCGCGAGGGCACTGAAGTTGTGCAGATGTACATCCGCGATTTAGTGAGTTCGGTGACGCGCCCGATTAAGGAGCTGAAGGGTTTCCAAAAGGTTTCCTTACGCCCGGGTGAAACGAAGAACGTCGCATTGGACATCACCCCGGACCTCCTCGCGTTTTACGATGTCAACATGCGTCACGTGGTCGAGCCCGGCGAGTTCGCCATCATGGTTGGAAATTCCTCCCGCGACACTGATTTACAAAAAGTGATTTTACAGGTCAAGAATTGAACGCTTAAGAAGCTGAGAAGCGAGGATTCATATGACGGAAGCTTCTGCAAGACTCTCTGTAAGAGAGAAGGTTGGCTACAGCCTTGGCGACATGGCTGCTAACTTCATTTTCCAGGCCATGCTGGCTCTGCAACTGGATTTCTATACCAACACCTTCGGCCTGACCGCAGCTCAAGCAGGAACCCTCTTCCTCGTCGTGGGGCTGGGCGTCGCTTGTTTCAATCCCGTGATGGGCATGATCGCGGATCGTACCACTACACGGTGGGGCAAATTCCGGCCGTGGTTGCTCTGGACATCCGTGCCATTTTGCATCATCAGCGTCCTGACTTTTACCACTCCTCACCTCAGCCTGGGCGCCAAAATCATCTATGCCTGGACCACTTACATTCTTCTGCGCTTGATCTACACAGTGAACAACGTGCCGTACGCTTCGCTGACGGCGGTCATGACCGAGGACCCCGACGAGCGCACCAGCATTTCTTCGTATCGCCAAATCGCCGCCAACAGCGCCGGTTTTATCATCGCGAGCCTGGCCATCCCCATGGTCAAATTCTTCGGCAGAGGCAATGACGCGCTCGGCTATCAGTTCACCATGGGGCTGCTGTCGGTCCTCAGTATGATTTTTTTCATTGTCGCCTTCTTCACAACGAAAGAGCGCATCCAGCCCAATCCGCAGCAGAAAACCTCGCTCGGCCAGGATCTCGTGGACCTCTTCAGCAATAGGCCCTGGGTCGCGCTGTTTCTGGTCACTTTGTTCTACTTCACGGCGATTCTGGTGCGCGGCAATGTGATGCTGCCCTACTTCAGATTTGTCGCAGGCAATGTCAACCTCTTCGCATGGTTCAACGGTTTTGGCCTCGCTTCGTTACTCGTGGGCGTCGCCTGCTCCACAACCGTGTCTGTCCGCGTGGGCAAGCGTGAACTCTTCATCGCAAGCATGATCCTGACGGGACTCTTCAACGCGGCGCTTTACGTGATCCCGCCGCACGGCATTTACGTCATCATCGCCGCAGAAGTGCTTCGTCAGTTTTCGTTCGGACTATCTGGCCCGATTCTATGGGCGATGATGGGCGATGTTGCCGATTACGGCGAATGGAAAACCGGACGCCGCGCCAGCGGCACGGTCACTGCGGCCGTGGTGTTCGCACTGTGGGCGGGTTTGGCCCTCGGCGGAGCCATCGCTGGATGGCTGCTGTCGGCCTACGGCCTGGTGTCCGAGGCTGCCACACAGACTGCGAGGACGCAGTCAGGGATTCTCTTGACGGCGAGTCTCTACGCGAGCCTCTGCTTCTTCGCCGCCGCGGCGTGCCTGTTTTTCTATCCGCTAACACGCGAGAAGAACCAATCGATTGCCAACGAGTTGATCGAACGCCGGAAAGGCTACGCATCATGAAGACCACGGCCTGCCGCTTCTCAACGCAGCCTCATCGCTCCTTATTCTCTGGATTCTCGTGTCTGGCATTTCTGCTGATCGCGGGTCTGCCTGTCGGTGCCCAGGAGCCTTCTCTCAAGGACGTTTTCAAAGGGTCGTTCCTGGTTGGCGCTGCACTCAATTCAACCGAGTTCACGGAGCCGGACACGCACACTGGCGCCCTCATCAAAGCGCAGTTCAACACCATCACTCCGGAAAACGTCTTGAAGTGGGGACTCATCCACCCCCAGCCGGGTAGATACAGTTTTGAATTGCCCGATCGCTACGTTGCCTTCGGGGAAAAGAATCACATGTTTATCGTCGGTCATAACCTTGTGTGGCATAACCAGACGCCCGCATGGGTTTTTCAGGATGACAAGGGTAATCCCCTGGATCGCGAAGCATTGTTGAATCGCTTGCACGATCACATTCAGACCGTTGTGGGCCGCTACAAAGGCCGCATCAACGGCTGGGACGTCGTCAACGAAGCTCTTGCGGAAGACGGTTCGCTGCGCCAAACGCCATGGCTGAAAATCATCGGCGAAGATTATCTCGCGAAAGCTTTTCAATTTGCGCACGAGGCCGACCCTCGGGCAGAACTCTATTACAACGACTACAACTTGGAGAACGAAGCCAAGCTCAAGGGCGCGCTCGAATTGCTACGAAGGCTTCAGGCTCAGGGTGTTCCCATCACGGGGGTAGGAATTCAAGGACACTACCACATGGACTCGCCCTCCAATGAGCAGGTGGACGCCGCGATCACCGCCTTCAGCAAGCTAGGCCTGAAAGTCATGATTACGGAATTAGATGTGGACGTCTTGCCCCTCGCGATGCAATACATTGGAGCAGACGTGACTCTCTCAGCGGAACTCCAACCTAAGTTGAATCCTTATCCCAAGGGTTTGCCGGATGCGGTTCAGCAGGCACTGGCGCAGCGTTACGCTGGCTTGTTTGGCGTTTTCCTAAAACATCGCGGCGCCCTGACGCGCGTAACATTCTGGGGTGTGACTGACGAGGACTCCTGGCTGAACAATTGGCCTGTAAAAGGCAGAACAAGCTACCCGCTGCTGTTTGATCGCAGTGGCCAGCCTAAAGCCGCCTTCGATGCGGTCATCCGGGCGTCTGCTGGCCAACCCGCGAAGTAGCGTCGTGCGTGAGGTAGGTTCATGAGCGGCATCGCCATCCCCTTGCAAAGCTCAGGATTCTTTGCCGTTGGCAGAGGTGAGAATCGTTTGCAAGTGCGCGAAAAGCCTTTAGAAAAACGTTTACGTACACGTAGGAGCTTTGCGCGCCTGCCGAAGCAGCCCCCTTGTTCTTCTTCACCGCTTCGCCCAACTGGCATAAAATGGTTGCGGGTGTGGACATGACAAAGCAGAGACGCGGCGTCCATTTAATCGCGGAGATCGCGGAAGTATCGATCGGCACGGTCGACCGGGCTTTGCACGGCCGCGGTGGGATCAAGGATGAGACCCGCCAACGCATCCTGGAAATTGCCCGGCAGATCGGGTACAAGCCGAATCTCGCCGCGCGCGCCCTTTCCGTCGCAAAAGCCAGTGCCAAAATCGGTGTTTGCATACCGCGTGAAATCCGCTTCTTCTACGATCAGCTTTGGAGCGGCGTGTTGGAGGAGGCCGAGCGCGCTTCGCAGTTCGGCGTTGAATTCGTGAATCGCCCCGTGCAAAACCTTGGCGAAGGCGACAGCGAAGCATTCAAAGAGCTGATTGCCAGCGGTGTTCACGGGATTATCCTGACCGCGGGCAATCCCAAGAATCTGAAACCATTGATCGACGAGGCCGAAGCGAAAGGCATTCACGTTGTTTGTGTCTCGACCGATGCTCCGGAAAGCCACCGCTCCAGCGTGGTCAATGTCGAACCGTATCTGAACGGATGCCTGGCAGGCGAGTTGATGGGCAAGTTTGTTTCCCCGGGCTCAAAAGTCGCTGTTGTAGCGGGAATGTTGATGGCCGAAGACCATCGCCGCAAATCCGAGGGCTTTTCAGAAACGTTTCCCAAGCACTGTCCTGGCGGCAAAATTGCCGCGGTGATCGAAGGTCACGAAGACGAAGACGAAAGCTTCCAAAAAACTTTCGATTTGCTCCGCCGCATTCCCGCGCTGGCGGGAATATACGTCAACACAGTAAATTGTCTGCCGGTCTGTCGCGCTCTCGGTGCACGCGGCCTTGGGGGAAAAATCAAGCTGATTACAACCGACCTGTTCCCCGAAATGTCCCCCTACTTCAAGAAAGGCACAATCGCCGCCTCAATTTATCAGCAACCGCACCGCCAAGGCCAGATCGCCGTCCGCGTCATGGCGGATCATCTCGTCTCCAAGATCAGTTTTCCTCCGGCGGTGCGTCTAAGCCCCGGCGTCGTCATGTCATCTAACCTTCATCTCTTCAGAGAGATCCGGCTGACCGAGTCCAAGCTCATTGAGACACTCAGCAAGGGATTCGGACACTCAACCATCACTGCGAACAAGGGCGATTGAACTGCTACTCTGACAGCGGCTCGCCCCGAATTTCCCTCCGCCGAATGCCTTATTCGCAGAACAAATCCATGTCATAAAAAAAACGCTTGACAATATTACAGTGCGGCGCGAAGCTGCGTGTACGTTAACGGCGATTCCCAATCGTCGAGGGGGTTGCGCCACATTCTGTTTGTGCGTGGAGGCATAAATGTTCCATTCTTCTCCGAGCGTTCTTGTTTTCCTTGCGAAGTGGCCGAAAAAGTGGCTGTTTCGCGGGCTTATCTTTGCCGTTGTGCTTTTGGCGCTGCCGCTTCTGGTGGCCGCCCAGGACGGTACTATTCTCGGTACCGTTACCGATCCATCGGGCAGCGCCATTCCCAACGTATCCATCACCATTACCAATACCGATACCAATATCGCCAGTCATTTCAAGACGAATGATGTTGGTCAATACGTCGTTCCGGATCTGCGCATTGGTCACTACAGCGTCCGGGCGGAAAGCCCCAACTTCAAGACCACCGAGCAGAGAGGGGTCGTGTTGCAAGTCGGCGACCGCAAAAGAGTGGACTTTCAACTCGAAGTGGGCACCGCGACGTCTGTAGTTACCGTCGAAGGTGAAACGGCTCCTGTCGCGGTGCAAACGGACTCCAACGACATCAGCACGGTAATCACTGGCACGCAAATCAGCCAGCTTGAAACAAACGGCCGCAGCCTGTACGAACTGGCGAACCTGGTTCCGGGAGCCAGCAGCGATCAGGTTGATTTTCAGACACCAACTCCGATGGGCGGTGACCAGACCATCAGCTTTAACGGCCAGCGCATCTCGCACGCTCTTTACACCATTGACGGCGGCGAAGCTGCGGACCGCGGTGGTTCTGGCGCCATTGTGATGCCTTCGATCGACTCGTTATCTGAATTCCGTGTCATGACCTCGAACTACTCATCTGAGTACGGGCTTGTTTCCGGCGCCACCATCAGCACCGTGGTCAAGTCTGGCTCCGATCAGCTGCACGCTTCGGCGTGGTGGTTTGGACGTAATAACGCATTTGATGCCCGCAACTTCTACAATCCTCCTCCGGAGACGGTGACCGAGTTGCGCTTTAATCTTTGGGGCTTCAACGTAGGCGGGCCAGTGAAATTCAGAAAGAGCTCGACCCCAAAGACTTTCTTCTTCTACAACATGGAATGGCGGCGCTTGGTATCGGGTGCCGCAATTCACCAGGCCGTCCCGTTTCCAAGCTCATATCCGACATCCTCTGGAGCGGACTTGAACGCCGCCGCCAACTTTGATAACGGCGCGTTGTTGACCAAGGGCTTCACTGGTATCCAAGCTCCTTTCCAATGCCAGGTGTCCAATGCTGTCATTGCGGAGTTTCAGGCTGCCGGCCAAGCGTTGAGCCCCTGCAACGGTACGACACCCGGTACTCCTGTTCCGTTTGTGTACAACGGTCAAACCAATGTGATCAATCCGGCATTGATCAATCCCAACGCCGCGGCCTTGGTCAAGGCTGGTATCTTCCCGGCGGTCACTTCTGGAGATCAATTCATCGGCGGCGCCAATGCCCCCACCGATGTCAGGGAAGAAATTGTGCGGATCGATCATACGTTCAACAGCCACTGGTCGATTTTCGGACACTTTATCGATGAATCAGAAGTTTTGCAGACCGATGTGCCGGCCCGCTGGTCTTCTGCCAACCTGCCGACTTCCAGCGATACGTTTGGGAATCCTTCCTACCAAGCCGTGGTGCACTTGGCAGAAACCATCAGCCCCACGCTTGTGAATGAGATTGCTTTCAACTACGGTGGGAACCGCATCAATATCGAGCCATTGGGCATCTACGATGCATCAACAGCCGGCTTCCAACAAAATCGCCTCTTCAGCGGACCGAACACCATTATCCCGTCCATTTCACTCGCCGGACAAACGGGAGCGAACTTCAACCAAAACTGGAGTCCCTGGCTCAACACCGCCAATAGCTACCAGATCCGCGATGATATTTCCTGGAGCAAAGGGGCGCATCAGTTTAAGTTCGGTGGCGGTTGGCTCAACTTCCGCAAAGCCCAGCCCTTGCAGGACAGCCCGCAAGGCAGTTTCAATTTTAATGGCTCTTTTACCGGTTATGACTTTGCCGATTATCTGCTCGGCCTTTCCAACAGCTACTCCGAAGCGCCCCTCAAGGACACCCGACATTGGAACAGTGTTTCCTGGGAGACGTACGTGCAGGACGATTGGCGCGTGACCCGGCGTTTGACCCTCAACCTTGGGTTGCGCTGGGACGGCATTCCGCACACTGCGGAAGTCAACGGCCAAATGTCCAATTTCTATCCCAATTTGTGGGACGCGTCCGGAGCGGCAGCGGCGTTTGGCGTTGTCAACGGTGTTCCCACCATCGGCGGCACGGGTTTCGCACTCGCCAACGGGACCCAGATCTGTTCTGGTGTTGGTATTCCAACCCCCGTCTGTACAGGCGCCAATCCATACTTAGCTTCCGGCCCTAACCCTGCACTGAACGGCCTCTTGTCCTATGACAATGGCCTCGGAGTTCCAGGGAAAACCCCTGGAATTAGCGATGGGCTGGTCGCCAACCACTGGGACACGTTCGGCCCGCGTCTCGGTTTTGCCTACGATGTAACCGGCAAAGGCAAAACCATCGTGCGTGCGGGATTCGGCATTTTCTACGAGCGCATTCAGGGCAACGATATGTATCAGGCTGGCGCCAACAATTTGTTTGGCGGTAATCCCACCATCTCTAACGTTTCTTTGTCAGACCCGCACATTGGCGTCGATCAAACCAACTCAGTCATCAGCACCGCCACCCTCCCGGTTACGGTGAACTCCATCACCATGCTGAACTCCAATAACTACAAAATCCCGACCAGCTACCAGTACAGCGTAGGTGTTGAGCAGCAGCTCGCTGGCAAGACTGTGCTTTCGGTCGCCTATGTGGGCAACCAAGGCCGCCACGAGAGTGAAGCCACGGAAATCGACATGCCGGCGCAAAGCATGCTCCCGTCTTTCTTCAACTCTACTGGTGGGAACTCTGGCACGGAGAATCTATACCGGCCGTACCTCGGGTACTCCAGCATTAAGGTGGATCAGAACGACGCCAACTCGAGTTACAACTCGCTACAGGTGTCGCTGCGGTCGCAGATCCGTGATCTCACTTTGCAGGCGGCCTACACCTACTCACATGCTGAAGATCCCGCCCTTAACACGCAAGACGGCGGCGACTTGGATTATGTGAGCAACCCCTATGTTGGATGGAAATACGACGAGGGACCGTCGCAATATAACCGGCAGAACATCGCGTTTGTCAACTTCATCTATGACATTCCTTTCTTGAGGAAGAGCGAAAATCGCCTCTTGAGGGATGTCGTCGCGGGATGGCAGGTTTCTGGTGTTGTCACCATGGAATCAGGCATCCCGCTGAATTTGACCGTCAACGGTACCAGCGTATGCGCCGCAATATCGGGCAACTGCTTCGTTCGCCCGAACTTGACTGGACCGATTTCCTATCCTAAGACCGCGACAACCTTGACGAGTGGTTTGGGAACCATGCAGTGGTTCAACCCCACGTCATTTGCCGCCAATGACCTTCCAGGCCTGCCGGTGGCGACCTTCGGTAACCTCAAGCAAGACGGAGTCTGGGGCCCCGGTCGTGACAACTGGAACATCGCTTTGTTCAAGACATTCGCTTTTGGCGAACGGCTCCATCTTGAGCTGCGCGCTGAAAGCTACAACACCTTCAATCACCCGCAAATGAATGCGGTCGACGTCACCGTTGGGGATCCAAATTTCGGCAAAGTCACCTCGGCCTACGATCCCCGTATCTTCCAGTTTGGCGCCAAATTGGTGTTCTGAACGGCTAACCCGGCCACCCCCCGGGAAGCTGTGCTTTCCCCGCTGACGTCGAAACTGGCGTCAGCGGGGTTTTTGTTTTCAGTCAAACAGTCTTTACAAAACAGAGCTGATTCATGGCAGAATTTTTTTGCAGGAAGTCGGCGAGCCTCAACGCTTAGCTTGCTGCGGCTTCAGACCACCAACTCTTTCCTCCAACGGTAGAAGGTCTGTACGGTGCTCTCGGCTACTCTGCAGGCTCAGGGAGCAGTCTTCCCGTTTGCCATTTCCACTGCAATCTGCCGTAGCAGCGCAATGATCTGCTCCGGTATGTATCTTTTCACCGCCATGCCCAGCTCTTCTTCACATTCTTGAAAATGTGACGTAGACTCTTTCTCATTTGGCGAACTAATTCCAGATTGGCGAATCTCCTCCAACTTGCGGAATAATCATATTCCAGGAGAGTTTATCCCGTGAGGAAGAGCTTCCGGTACCGCGAAAGAGTTGCAACCCAGATTAGCCGGCGCACACTCCTTTCGATGTTCAGCGGTTCTCTGGGATCGGCCTGCCTGTTGCCTGCGTTCGGTCTTGCAAAGGGCGGCACGCCGGCGGGCCCGATCAAGTTCGCCCTGAACAATCTTCCGTTCCGCGTCGAAACGAACGAGACTCCGGAGTTCCCACATGCGCCGGCAACCATGGCGGGTGGCGTTGGTGTTTTTGACTACAATAAAGACGGCAGACCGGATATTTTCTTCGCGAATGGCGCAAATATTGAAACGTTAAGAAAAGACGACGCCAAATACTCTAATCGGCTATTTCGCAATGAGGGAAACGGTGTCTTTACCGACGTCACTATTGAAGCTGGCTTGGCGGGAACAGGCTATGACATGGGTGTGGCGATTGGCGATTATGATAACGACGGGTTCCCTGATCTTTTTGTTGCCGGCGTGCATGGCCACTCCCTCTTTCATAACAATGGAGACGGCACGTTCACAAATGTGACCGCGAAAGCGGGACTTGATCACTGCGTTGACCCCAAGTATGGACCGTTGTGGTCCAATGCGGCTGCCTGGGTTGATGTCAACGGCGATGGGCTACTGGATTTGTTCATCGTGAATTACTTGCAATGGGACATCAAAAAAGAGCCGCTCTGCGGTCCTTCGGGTGCCTACGATTACTGCAGTCCAAAACGATACGAGGGCCAACCGGATCAATTATTCCTCAATCGAGGCGACGGTACTTTTGAGGACGTTTCCGAGAAGTGGGGACTTCGTGGCCTGATTGGTAAGGGCATGGGAGTTGGAGTTGCCGATTACGATCTGGACGGCCGCCCCGATTTATTCGTGACCAACGATGCTTATTACAACTATTTGCTGCATAACACGGGAGAGAAGTTCGAAGAGGTAGCGTTTGCGGAAGGGGTCGCGCTGGTGGAAGACGGCGAATTCATTTCCGGCATGGGTCTCGATTTCCGCGACTACAACAACGACGGCTACCCGGATATCGTTCTCGTGGCCTTGAATAACCAGACGTTCCCCATCTATCGAAATAAAGGCGGCAAGGGCTTCGAGGAAGTCACCTACTCTAGCGGCATGCGCCAGATGAGCCGCCAAATGGGCGGGTATGGCGCGGGCTTCTACGACTTTGACAACGACGGTTGGAAAGATTTGTTCATCTCGCGGGCCCACGTCGAACGAATTCCAAAGCCGGGCATGGAGATCGAACAACACAACACGGTGTTCCGTAATCTGGGCGCCAGTGGGCATTGGCAAGCGCTCACAGCGGAGGCTGGCTTGGATGTGGCTCCCCCTGCCAGGCATCGCGGCCTTGCGTTCGGAGATTTTGATGGAGACGGGCGGGTCGACGTGGTAGTCACAGCCCTCGGCAAAGAGGCGGAAATTTGGATGAATCGCACCGAAGGCTCGGGACATTGGCTGGATGTTTCGCTTGAGGGCACAAAGAGCAATCGTGACGGAATTGGCGCGGTGGTAAAAGTCGTAACCTCGGCGGGCCCTCAATACAATCACATGACCACCAGCGTCGGATATGCCTCTTCAAGTCATGGTCCGGTGCATTTTGGTCTTGCCAATGATCCCAAAGCCAAACTTGTAGAGATACGCTGGCCATCCGGAACAGTGCAAACACTGCAAGATGTGGAGGGCGACCGCCCCCTTAAGGTCAAGGAGCCTTCAGGGAAATAAGAGCGCCTCGAGCGCTCTACGATGGTCCAAGTGTCATCGGCGAGGCTTTTCCCGTGCTTACCTTCCCGCAAGTTGGTCAGTGGTCTCCGTATCCTTTTTTGTGTCCAGGAATTCCTGGACTTCCGCTCGCGTAGGCATGGAAGGTTGCGCACCGTGCCGCGTGACGGAAACTGCAGCAACCGCGCACGCCCAGCGCGCGCTACTGACCGGATCGTTCCCCTGTATCAATGATGAAGCAAATGCGCCGTTGAAGGCGTCTCCCGCCGCGGTAGTGTCCACAGCTTTCACTTTGTAGCCCGGCACGAGCACCCTTGTTCCATTCGCAAGTGCCAGGTAGCAGCCTCGATGACCTAGTTTAAGAATCACGTTCCCGCAGCCAGTTCGTAGCAACAACTCCGACGATCCTTCCAATTTGTCCAAGGTCAATTCTTTTGCGGACAAGCCCAATAAAGCGCAAGCTTCCGTCTCGTTGGGTGTGAGCCACCCAACGGAACGCAACAAGGACACCGGCAGTGGCTGTACGGGAGCTGGATCGAGCATAAGAGGAATCCCTTGTCGCTCCGCCAGTCTTGCCAAGTGGACCACTGTTTCCAAAGGAATCTCCAACTGCGCAAGAATGATCGAGGAGTTGCGAATCACATCCAAATGCCTGTCCAGATCTGCCGGAGAAACATGACCATTTGCCCCGGCGACCACGACGATCACGTTCTCGCCGTTTGCTGCTGTCGTAATCTGAGCGATTCCTGAAGAGGAAGCAGCTACTTCCACGGCCCTGGTATCCACGCCGACCGACTCCAAATTTGCTCGCAACTCGGCGCCAAAGGCATCATTCCCCAGTTTCCCAATCATGCTTACAGGCGTTCCCAGGCGTGCGGCTGCGTACGCCTGGTTGGCTCCTTTCCCACCGGGGAAAGTGTTGAAGCTCATTCCTGAAATGGTTTCACCGGCGTGGGGGATCTTCGCGGCCATCACAACCATATCCATGTTAATGCTGCCGACTACCAAGAGGCGTCTTATCATGCTGCCCTCGAGTCCTGGCTTTGTCGTCCGATTCCGAACGTTTTTTGAGAAAAAGCGTTCCTGTTCATTGGAAAATCACGGGTGCAACCGCAACAGCGGCAATCCCAACCACGGCACCCCGCACATCATCTCTCAGCCGGATCCCAATCTTCCGGGGAGCGAAGAAAAGAACAGCCGGGGAAGCGCCGCGCGGGCATCAGCGTGTCAAAAAACATGCACATCATGACAGAATAAAAAGCACTTGACAAATATTTTGAAACGTTTTAATTTCACCGGGAACATTTCAGTCCCTGTTTCATCAGATTATTGCGGGTTTTTCGCCGGGCTGCCTTTGAACAGGTGAAACGCTTCAAAAGTTGCGCCCGGTCGGGCTTTTCGGGGTTGTTAGCCTGGGGGTGGTGTGGCCATGTTGTTTGCGGCGGAAAACTGCCGTCTCGATCCCTCTGCATTTCACGCTTCACGCGCCCCCTCCCTGACCCGTTCCGTCATTTCTTCGATCAGTCTTCTGTTGTTGTTCCTCTGCCTCACAGGCACCTCGCGCTCGCAGACTCCCCCCACGAGCAGCCCGAAGATTAAGCCCGAGGGGCAAGCCTACTACTTCGAAGGAATGCAACTTGTACGTCAGGGACATGTTGATGACGCTATTCGCGTGTTCCAGGAGGGTCTGACTCGCGATCCGCAGGATCCGGTGATGCTCGATGCGACGGGGGCGGCCTATATGTTGAAGGGCGACTTGCAGGAAGCCCCAAAGTACTTGCTAGCGTGTCTTCGCTTAAGTCCCGGGTTTATTCCCGCTCGTAAGAATTTAGCAATCGCCTATTTTGACTCCGGCCAATATGACTTGGCCACCGCCGAGTTTCAAAAACTCGCAAAGACCCCTGGCCCCACGCAGCAAATTGCAAATCTCTTCTTCGGCATGATCAGCGAAAAGAAGGGTCAATTCGCCAGCGCGGTTTCCTCTCTCGAGCGCTCGGGTGCCCTTCTCCATCAGTACCCGGAAGCTCTGCTTTCATTCGCAAACGCGGAATGCCAACTCAAGCACCTGGAGAAAGCAGAAGCGGCCCTCGAAGCCCTAAGCGATACTCCCGGCTTGACTGCTCCGCAACACCTGAAGGTGAGCCAACTTTACTCTCAGATTGGAAAAGACGATCTAGCCCTGGCGGAAGTGGAAAAGGCCAAGGAAGAGGACAGCGGCATCGAAGGGTTGGAATATCAGAATGCACTCGCGCTTGACCACGTAGGAAGGTCGCGTGAGGCACTGGAGATCCTGAAAGATGCCGCGAGCAAAAAACCCGACGCCGATACTCTTAATCTGCTGTCTCATGTCGCCCGTGAGAATAACGAGTTCGCTCTGGCCCTTGATTCCTTGCGGCAGGCCGCCAAACTCGCCCCGGAAAAAGAAGAAAATTACCTGGATTTCAGCACCTTCTGCTCCGACTACGGGAATAACCAGTTGGCCCTCGATGCCGCTGAGGTCGGTCTGCAAAATATACCCAACTCCTATCGCTTGCTCGTACAGAAGGCCGTGGTCCTTGAAAGTCTCGGCCGCCTGGGCGAAGCGGAAGACACCTTGCGCAAGGCAGGCGAACAACAAAAAGACAATAGCATTGCCTTACTCTGCCTTGCGATTGTGCAAACTCATGCGGCGAAGTTGCACGAAGCGGAAGCCACTTTGACGTCGGCCCTGCGCCAATTCCCCGACAACTACTACATGCATTACCACCTTGGCATCGTCCTCGTGGAAATTCAGGGTGGAATAGCGCCCAATCCCGAACTCCTGAGCAAGGCCAAGCACGCCTTTCGGGAAGCAATTCGCCTGAATCCTGCTTTTGCAGACTCGTATTACCAGTTGGCAAAGCTTTACTCCGACGAATCTCCCAAACTTGAGGAACAAAATCTTGTGGCCTGTCTCCGCGTCGATCCCAATCATGCCGCGGCGGAATACAAGCTCGCCCGCTTATATCTCAGCACCGGAAGGCAAGCAGAAGCTCAAGTGTTGATTGATCGGTTTGACGGGCTACGCCAGGCCGCTAAATCCAAGGACATGGAGAAGCCAAGAATTGAATCGACCCCCAGGTAAGTTTCTAGGTCAAAGGAGGCAGTAATGATTGTTTCTGCACGATTACGATCCGCAATGCTCTTCAGCGTCGTCCTGCTTGTAGTCTTTTGTGGCTTTGCCGCTCCGGCCTTTGCCCAGTTTAACAGCGGGTTCACAGGGGTAGTGGTGGAGCAATCCGGAGCTGTAATTCCCGGCGCCAAAATCACGGTGACTAATCAAGCCACCCACGTGGGGCAGTATTCCCTCAGCTCCGACAGTGGCAGCTTCCGGATCCTATCCTTGCCGGAAGGTCTCTTCACGATTGAAGTCGAAGCAAAGGGATTCAAGCTCTGGAGCCAGAAGGACGTCCATCTTGAAGCCAATGAAATGAAAACGATATATCCGACTCTAGCCTTGCCGACGCAGACGGAAGTGGTTGAAGTGAGCGGAAGCATCGCTGCGGTCGAGACCGATAAGAGCGATACCTCACGCGAATTAGAGGAATCCACTATCGCGACTGCCCCATTGCTGGGAAGAAACGTGTACACCAGCATGATTCAGTTGGCGCCTGGTATTACCGGTTCAGGCTTGCCCAGCGGTGGTGCGACAGGCTCCGGCTCGAACAACAACGACAGTTTTGAACAGGAACAAGCCTACGAGATCAACGCTGCCGGTCAGCGGCAGGACAGCAACGAGTACGACGTTGATGGCACATCGATGAACAGCGCGTCGCGCGACGGGGTTGTCAACCTGGCGCCGGAACCCGACACGATTGAGTCCATTCGTGTCTCAGGGGCTACTTTTGACGCTTCCAAGGGCCGCTACAGCGGCGCCTGGGTGCAGGTTTTCACCAAACCAGGATCAAACGAATATCACGGCAATTTATCGGAATATCATACCGACAACGTCTTGACCTCCCGCACGATTTTCCAATCCTCGTGCATACCGGGCGACATCGGTTGTCGTTATTTTCCAGTGTTCCGGCGCAACGAGTTCGGAGGCACTTTTGGTGGGCCTGTTCTGAAGAACAAGTTGTTCTTTTTCGTCAGTGCCTTTGGCTTGATTTCTTCAAATGCCGTTACGGACGTCACATCGGTTGAGACGCCCCAGTTCGTCCAGTTTGTGGAGCAGAACTTTCCAAACAACCTTTCAACGTATTTCTTCAAGGCTGCGCCTGTGGGAAGCACTCCGCCACTAACCGACATTCTGACCGTCTCCCAGGTGGAAGCTGCCAATCCCGGTTTCTATCCCAGCACTGCGTTTCCGGCAGACTTGCCGGCGGTTGGAATAGGCAATTTTTCGCAGAGCTTGGCCCACAATGCCTACCAGTGGCATTTCCGGGTTGACTACAACCTCACCAGCAAAGATCGCTTGTTCTTCAGCATGTTCCGGACTTTTTCGAACTCACAAACGGAGGACCCGCGTCCAATTTATCAGGTCCTGATTCCTAACTATGGCTTTTACGCCAAGATCGATTGGACACATACTTTTGCTCCTAACCTCCTGAATGAGGCCGGATTTACGGTACACAGGGCCATCGGGAGCAATCCTTCCGCAGTCGGTCATCAAGAGCTTCCCAACGCCTATATAACGGGAGCAGGTTATTATTCGCAATGGGGCCCCGCTGGCTGGGTTCACGAGAACTTCAACTGGCACGATGTGCTCACCTGGACTCATGGCAAGCACACGGTTTCCGCGGGGTTTGACTTCGACCGGCACCACGATGACGACAACTTTACATCGCCTATCATCCGGCCTTCCTTCAACTTTGCCAACCTCGTCGACTTTGCACAAGACGGCGTCTATTCGCAGTCTGGACCGACGGTGGATGTGGCGACCGGTGGACTCGCGGACAATCTGTATCAAGTCCTTCGCTGGGTCTATATGGGAATGTACGTCCAGGATGACTGGAAAGTATCCCGGCGATTCACAGTTAACCTCGGACTCCGTTACGACTACTTCGGCCATTGGGGCAATTTCCACAACTCCACGACTGACTTCCCCCTCTTTACTCCTGGAACCGGTAGCGATTTCGCAGAGCAGGTCACCAATGGGACCATGGAAGTTCATGACGGCAATAATGCATTCGTCACAACGAACCGTCCGCAAGGCGTTTCACCACGCCTCGGCTTCGGATGGGACGTCTTCGGAAACGGTAAAATGTCCGTGCGAGGCGGCTACGGTCTCTACTATAACAACGTCGCGGACGGCTCCTGGTCGTTTCCAAACCGCGCCAATCCGCCCGTTTGGGCCACGCCGTCCTTTGGCCTGAACAACACTTCTCATCCTTTCAGTTATGGCTTAGGAAATTCCGCAGGGCTTGGCTGGGCTATTCCGGCAATCTCGTTCCAAACCACTCCCAATGGCGGAATCGCAGGTATTCCTGTGGTGGCTTCCGGCGTGCAGCCGAATGTGGATCAGCCACGGACGCACGTGTGGATGCTTTCGATTCAGAAGGACTTGGGACACAACGTTACTGTTGAGGCGGACTACAACGGCTCACACAGCGATCACCTATATGTACAAACCGATGTCAACCGGTTCCCCGGGGATTTGATCCTCAACGATGGCATTCAGACACGCCTCAATCCTGACTTCGGCCCGATTCTTTTTGGTCGGACCATCGGCATTGCGGATGGTAACTATGGAAGCTTAATGATCACCAAACGCATGAGCCATTCGTGGCAGCTCCGCGGTATTTACACGTTCGGCAAAGCGACCGACGACATAAGTAGCAACGACAACGGTTCGTACTCAAACACAAGCGAGGCCGTATTCAATCCGCTCGATATCCCCCTTCAGCATGGTCTTTCCGATTACGATGTCTCCAAACGATTTACCTTGGACAGCCTCGTGATGCTTCCCTCACCATTCCACGAGGGAGTAGGGAACACTATATTGGGTGGGTGGCGATTCTCGACCATTCTGGTACTGCAGAGTGGATTGCCTTTCACCGTCTACACGAGCGCTCCCTTCTCGCCTGTCTGCGCCGCAAATCCAGCGGTGGGACAACTGCCGGCAGGTGATTGTTACGACGCCAATAACGTTTTCATTCCCGGCAGCGTAATCACCAGCAACGCCGGAGGCGACTACAACGCCGACGGCTATGGTTATGACACGCCCAATCGCCCGCCGGCTGGCACCGTGAAAACCGGCAATCGAAGTGACTTTATTAACGGATTCGCCGCAGCGTCCGCGTTCCCCGTCCCCGCTCTCGGAGCTCAAGGGAACTTGGGACGGAACACCTACTTTGGGCCTGGTCTGGCCAACGTTAACATCCAATTCGCCAAGGAATTTAAGTGGGAACGTTACGCCCTGGAGTTCCGCGCGGACCTATTCAACATCTTTAACCGCGTGAATCTCCTAGCACCGGTCAGCGACCTCTCGAGTTCGCAATTCGGGCTGTCGACTTCTCAGAACCTGACACGTTCCGCCCAGTTCGGGCTACACCTTACCTTCTAGCCCCGGGAAGCGGACCATCCCATCGGCCGGCGCGTGGCTCGATGGGATGGTCCTCCTTCTCTTTCAACCTGTATTCGCTATCTTGCTGTGTCGCAAACGGGCGAGAATCGCATGCAGGCCATTGTTGATTGGTGTGTTCTGTTGCTGCCTTCCAAAAAACACGTGCTTCCTGGAGGATGATGTGAACTCCCACTTGCTCCGCCCCATCTTTGTTCTTCTACTGGTGCTTTGTGCTATCCCGCTTCTTGCCCAGGACACCGCAAACGTCCCCGGAGGCTCCTCCGCATGGGATCCGGAATGGCAACAGATTCCGGGCCCGAAATGCCTCGAGATGAGGGGAGCGTGGGAAGGCGGCTCCGAAGCATGCACACCTCAGCAGCACGAGGAATGGCTGGCGGATTTGACCCACTGGCGCTTTGAACGGCGCATTCGTATCGGCTATAACGGCTCGCGTTATGACCTGCCAGAGCTGAAATGGACACAATCGAGTTTCATGCAGCCACAAATGATGGTCCAGGATCGCTACTTCTACGATCCGATCTCAGGCAAGTACACCGTGGACCGTTACCTGGATGACCTGCAGAAGCGCTATGGCGGAATCGATGCGGTGCTGATCTGGCCCACCTATCCAAACATGGGTATCGACAATCGTAATCAGCACGACATGATTCGCTGCATGCCGGGCGGCGTGGCGGGTGTCCGGCAGATGGTTGCCGATTTTCACAAACGCGGGGTGCGCGTGTTGTTTCCGATGATGATGTGGGATCAGGGCACACGCAAGCCCGACAAGTCCTGGCCCGAAGAGATTGCCGATCTCATGAAAGAAATCGGCGCTGATGGAATTAATGGAGACACCCAGGACGGTGTGCCGCGCGCGTTCTCCGAAGCCGCCGACCGCGTTGGTCATCCCCTCGCCTTCCAGCCAGAAGGTGGCCCACAAGACGAAGCGGTGGCTTACGACGTACTCACCTGGGGCCAGTACAAGTTTCCCCTTGTGCCCCGGGTGGACCGCTACAAATGGCTTGAGCCACGGCACATGGTGAACATTTCCGACCGTTGGAATCGCGCCAAGACCGACGATCTGCAATTCGCCTTCTTCAACGGCATTGGATGGGAAACCTGGGAAAATATCTGGGGGATCTGGAACGGCATCAACCCCCATGACAGTGAAGCGACTCGCCGAGTGGCTACAATCGAGCGCGCCATTGCCCCATTTCTCATTTCACAGGACTGGGAACCGTTCTTTCCTATGCTGCATTTTGGCGTATTTGCCAGTCGCTGGCCGCTCGGTGACGAAACCGTTTGGACTATCATCAACCGAAACGAATACAACATCGTCGGTCCTCAACTCGAAGTCCCTTCTCAGGAAGGTGTGCATTACTACGACTTGTACCACGGTGTGGAGCTAACCCCGGAGCGCCAAGGGGGCAAGTCGGTGCTAGCCTTTAGGCTGGACGCAAAAGATTACGGCGCAGTCTTAGCTACAAAGCAGCCGCTCTCAACCGCCTACCAGAATCTCATGGCGCAAATGAAGTCGCTCACCTCTACGCCTCTTGCCAGTCTTCCCGACAAGTGGACCGTTTTACCTCAGCAACTGGTGCAAATCGCCTCTACAAAGCCACCGATGGGCGCGCCGTCAGGAATGGTTAAGATTTCTGCGGGTGAATTCCGGTTCCAGGTGAATGGTGTTGAAATTGAAGGTTTCAACGACATGGGCGTCGACGTTCAATACCCTTGGGAAGATTCGCCTCGCCGGTATCACGACCATACGCTTCATGTGAATTCCTTTTGGATTGATAAGTTCCCCGTCACCAACGCGGAATACAAGAAATTCCTAGACGTTACTCACTATCACCCCCAGGATGACTTGAATTTCCTGCGAGACTGGAAAAACGGCTCCTATCCTGCAGGTTGGGACAACAAGCCGGTTACCTGGGTATCCTTGGAAGACGCGCAAGCTTACGCAGCATGGGCCGGCAAGCGTCTGCCCCACGAATGGGAATGGCAATATGCCGCACAAGGAACCGACGAGCGACTGTATCCGTGGGGCAACGCGTGGGATCCGTCTGCAGTCCCATCTCCGGACAAGTCACGGACCATGCGTGGTCCGGATGCTGTGGACGCCCATCCCAAGGGAGCGAGTCCGTTCGGTGTGATGGACCTCGTCGGAAATGTCTGGCAGTGGACCGAACAGTTCACCGAGGAGCACACGCGCGGCGGAATTTTACGCGGGGGTAGCTACTACGCACCGCAGGGCTCGATCTGGTATTTTCCGCAAGCATATAAGCTTACCGAGCACGGCAAACTACTTATGATGGCACCGAGCATGGATCGTTCAGGGGCATTGGGATTCCGGTTAGTACAGGACGCACGGTAAGAGGGGACCAGCAATTCGACAGTCAGGCATTACGTATCTCAGAAGGCGCTACTAAACTTTACTGAACACCGATTGCACTGATGGGCGCCAACGTTACAATGCGGCAGATTGCAGAGCGTGCTCAAGTCTCCATTGGCACTGTCTCTCACGTCATCAACAATACGGCGCCGGTTCGACCCAAGCTCCGCGTTCGCGTTTTGGAAGCGATCCGTGCCCTCGGCTTCCAGCCCAGCGCCCTCGCTCAAGGTCTGCGCCTGAATCGCACCAGGATCCTCGGCATGATTATTCCTGACGTCACCAACCCTTTCTTTCCTGGTGTCGTCCGCGGCGCCGAAGACGTTGCCTTCAAACACTCACATCGCCTCATTCTCTGCAACACCGATAACGATCCCGCAAAAGAGGCTTCTTACTTTGCGGAACTTCGCTCTCTTCGCGCTGCGGGATTCTTGATCATTCCCGCCGCTGGCAGCACTCTCACCTCGGAACTCCTCGCTGGCGCACCGGGCATGCCTCCCGCCGTTTGCATTGACCGTTGCCCGGAAGGCTGGGCCGGCGACGCCGTTGTTGTCGCCAACGAATTGGGCGCCTATCGAGCCACAAAATATCTCATTCAATCAGGGCATCGTCACATTGCGGTAATTACGGGGCCAGCTCTCCTTGCCAACGCCGTCGAACGCTTGAACGGTTTCAAGAAAGCCTTGCGCGAAGCGCGCTTGCCGCTAGCCCCGGAGTTTATTCAAGAGGCCAACTTCGATACCCGTAGCGGATTCCAGGCCGCAAGACGGCTGCTTCGCATGTTGCCGCGCCCCACCGCCATCTTTGCCTGCAACGACCTCATGGCGCTTGGCGTACTTCACGCCGTGCACGAACTGGGATTTCGCTGCCCCGAAGATCTTTCGCTTGTGGGATTCGACAATCTCGAATTCTGTCAGTACACCAGTCCCGCCCTCAGTTCTGTTTTTCAACCCGACTACCAACTGGGAGCCACTGCGGCGGGGTTGCTGCTGGAACGAATCAGCGGTTTGCGAAACAAAGCCAAGCGCATCGTGCTGGAGACTGAACTCAAGATCCGTAATTCCGTGATGGCCCGGCCAGCAGCACCTTCACTCGCGACTGGAAATCCTTCCAGCCAACCCAGTCGCCCCCGCGAACTGGCCACGAAACGGCGCTAGTTTTGCATCCGCATTTGTCTCGTTGTGCTTTGCGATTCGTCGCGGAACGCTTTGCCTGCGTCGTAAAGCACCACCCTCGCCTTCAGCCCTTCCGCTAATTCCTGCTTGTTTTGCTGTGTCGCAAGAGCCAGGGCATGTCGTGCGGTGCGTGCAGCCGAAGAAAACCTGCCTGCTTCTGCATACGCCGCAGCCAGCGTATCGAGAATTTCTGGTTTGTCTCCGCCCGCTATCGAAGTTGCACGTTCGGCGTAAGCCACTGCCTCCCCTCCGTCGCGAATGGAGCTATCAGGGCTGGTTGCCAACAGCCAGGCTACCTGATTCAAAACCGCCAAATGATTTGCCTCCAGGCTGATCCCCTTCTGCCAATGGGCTAGCGCTTCGCGAATCATTCCCATTTTGTAGTAGGCGTCTCCCAAGCTGAATTGCGCCTTGGCGTAACCCGGCGTCACCTCCACTGCCTTTTGCCATTCCGCAATCGCCTCGTCGCGCTTTCCCATCTGCCCCAGCAGTTCTCCCCAGTTGTAGTAGGCATCCACGAATCTCGGATTCAGCTCAGTCGCTTTACGAAAGTTCATCACTGCTTCTTCAAAATTTCCGTTTTTGGCCAGGCTGAGGGCCAGTCCGTTACGCGCCGCTTCATCTTCTGGATCTGTTTCCACCGCTCTCTTCCACTCTGCTAGCGCCTCTGCGAGTTTTCCGTTCTTTGCCAGTTCGGCAGCATGATCACAGATCTGGACAGAGTCGGCTGCGGGTGCGTCGATCTTCAGCAAACCACCTTTGGGGATGTTGACGAATTCGGGAATGTTGACGGCCCGGTTTGCCGCCGTGGCGTTTTCAATCAGAATCGCGGGACTATCATCGCCGTTCGCATCGATGTGCGTCAGATACATCTGCGTGTAAGGTGACCGCACCTTTGAAGAAAACACCAGCCAGCGCCCATTGGGCGAGAAGCTGTGCCATGAATTCATCAACCGGGTATTGCAACGCATGCGCCGCGCCACTCCACCTTTGGCAGGAACGATGTACAACTGGCTGTCGGGCCGCATTAACTGACCATTGCGGCTCTGGACAAATACGATCCACCGGCCATCTGGTGACACTTTGGGGAAGCTATTGCTCATGCCGTTCCCGGACGCACCTGCGATCGCTACCGCCTGGCCCCCTTTGCCTCCATTAAATGGAACGCGATAGAGGTCATATTTGATCTGCGTCTCATTCGGGTCGTTGGCATACTTTGCTGGAATCTGGAACATTCCATAAGGTTCCTTTTCCTTGGCCCTCGCAAAAACGATGTAGCTACTGTCGGGACTCCACACTCCATCGGTCTGCACATAATTCAAATCACCGGCACCCGGCAAGGGTTGTCGCTCTCTTTTGGCGCGACTGTACCAAGTCAGAATCCCCCGCGTTGGGAAAAATACCTGGAGAAACCGATAGTCCTTAAAATTGTTCAAGTAGTAGGAGCCTTGCACGTCCAGTCCGGGTCCCGTGAATGTTGTCAGAACATACTGTCCATCGGGTGAAACTTGCGACATAAAACCCACTCTGGTCAGGCCCAACTGCCAGTCGCCATTCCATGAGATCAAGTCTTTGCGCCGGATCGTCATCTCCGGCTGAACCTTGGCCAGTGCGTATAATCCCTTATCGTTCCCAGGGCCGTCCATATCCATGCCCAGCGTCTTGCCGTCATTTGAAAATGAATGACAGTTGGCGCAGGTGTGCATACCTGTGAGCAGCAACCGGCTGCGCGTCTCGCCCACATAGCGCAGTCGCCACGCGATCAAAGGGACCGCATTGGGGTCCAGAGGCTTGATCGCATTCTTATCCCCTTCCGTGGGCATCAGTGGCACATCGCGATAGAAGACCGGCGCGCCCACCGGATCCTTGGATATCTGAATGCTGACTTTGCCTCCGGACACCGGCTGTTTTTCCCGGAAACCAGTGAACGTTATGGTCGCCGGATATTCCACAGCATGGCTCTTTAGCGATTCCCACGTTTCTTCATCAGGAATCCACGTTCTGGAAGCGGCTAATTGTGGAGTCAGAGCGGGCCGTTCGTTTGACGGTGCCACACAGCGCTCGTCGATCTCGCCGATTTGGAAGTGCTCGCCTCGGGAGGTCACGTGCACTTCCGGGGAACCATCGGCAAACGCAATGTCAACTTGCCATGCTGTTGTGTCTTCCGCGGTGTCTCGCCAGAGAAAAGTGGGCGGCGCCATGTCCGGTGGAAAGATCGATCTTTCATCGGGATAATCGACGATGATCGGCTTAAGCACATCCCCGGCGGATAAATTGTTTTTTGCGCCGACGCTTGTTTGGGCTGCCGCGAGCAGATTCGTGGAAAATACAACAAACACATAAGTCAAACCGAGCAGCGACACCAGGATTGCCGCGAAGGACGTAGAACACTCTACCCAAATTCTAGAACGGGCCCTGAAAAACATTCATTCCACCTGTGGCGCAAAGGATATGCGCCTCATAGGCTCCCGTCAAGGGAACGCGCTTGTCGCGCTGCCCTATTGCGCCGCCTTCCACTGGTCGTCGCTAATTATACTTCAGGACTATTTCGAGAAATGCCGGGAGATATTGCGGTGGCCCTAAATGCCGTCACGCGGCAGAGAAGGACGCAAGATAATCTCGTCATGAGCGGAAGGAAACGTCTCGCTAGTGCGCTAGGAATTGCAAAACCACCGCGACTAAGATCTGTCGGCTCCTGGTCGTCGGGCATCCCGAACGAACGGATCAGCATGTAATGTGCCAGTGGGCTCTTGAGTGCAGAGACTTTACGACGGCCGCAACTTCCGCTATCCAAAAGATAGTTGCAGTGTCTCGAAAACGCTTCAACGATCCGTGGGTTCCCGGAAGCGCCGGTTGTCGAGCAGTTTTACAAAAGCCCGCAATTTGCCGGTCACCAAGATCGAAAAGTTCTTAACGGTTGAGACGCCGTCTGACCCGTCCACTGTAAGCCGCATGGTGAAATCCCCAGCACTTGTGTAGGCGTGAGAAGTCTTCGGGCCGTTCGCGCTGGTGCCATCGCCAAACTCCCAGTGATACGCAATCGCAGGCGCACCAGTAGCAAATGTTTGCGCCGAAAACCAAACGGTTTCACCGGAATTGGCGGCCGAGGGCACTGTTGCGGTGACGCCTGGTGCGGCTGGCACAACATTGCTGTCGACAATCTTGATCATTTTCACGGACTCGGGAGGTTGATCTTCGATTTGCACGTTGCCACCCTCCAGTGCGACCGGCGCGTTCTGGTTGAGTACGTCCACCGCCATGAAGGTGTGGTCCGCGGGCAACCCGAGATCCGCGAGTTTCAGCGCATGAGACCGCGGGGTTTTGGTCCAATTAAAAATGGTCAAGATGGACTGGTGCGGGCTTTCGCGCAGAAAGAAGATGCTGGGTTGCTCATCTCCGGGCTCATAGGTCATCAGATCTAGAGGCGTGGAAGCGCGGCCGAGTTTCGCCATATTGAGCAGGTCTCTGTTCTCAACAAGAGCTAAGCGATCCTTCTCAGAGCCCAAGACGAGCATGTCGTCGCCAATTTCATACATTCCTCCGGACACGGCCGAGAGAGCAATGGAAGCCTGCGCCGCGGGCAGCGTTAGGAACTGCGGCCTGTCTGTAAATTCGTCGAAGGGTTGATCCGTGGTGTTGAAGGCGTCCGGATCGTTCAGAAAATAATTGCGATGCATGTAGAAGCGGGCAGCAATCCCCGGCGCAGCATGCTTGGTTCCTTGGAAAGAATGCGCCGTGTCCGCGGAGACTCGGCCCGTGTCCACCAGCCCTACCGGGGTGAGCATGGGACTTCCGTCCTTATCCAGAACCACTTCCTCACCCACCGAATCGCGAATGATTTGTAAGCCGATCCGCTGCGCTTCCAGAGCGGTCGTGTTGGGCCGATAGCGGTAGCCTTCGATGGCGGTGGTGTCCATAAAGTCGAGCTTGATGAAGCGGACTCCCCATTCACGCACCAGAGTGGTGTAGGTCTGGCGCAGATAGTCCTGCGCTCCTGGATGCGTTGTGTCCAGCGTGAAGAGCACATCCGAATCTTGATTCCAGACCTTGCGACCCGGGATGGGTTCGCCCTTGGCGTTGTGGACCAGCCAATCCTTATGGTGTTCGTAAACCCAAGCCCGGGCGGTCACCTCAAAAGGAGCCGTCCAAACGCCAAACGTCAAGCCATCTCCGGTTATGTGGTGTCCCACAACACGCATGCCATCGGGAAACTGCGTGGCATTGGCTGTTACGTACTCTCCGCGGGCGTACTGGTAGCCTTCGTCAATTTGTAAGTACTTGTAGCCGAGCGCCTTCAAATGTTCAGCTTGCCAATCCGCGTTGGCCAGGGTCTCGCCTTCGTTGATGGCGCCATAATAAGCCGTCCAACTCCACCAACCGATAGGATTCTCGATGGAGAGGCGGGTGTGGTGCAGCCGTCGGATCGCATCGCCGTAAGCCAACAACTGATTGTGGTAATCCAGTCCGGCCTGGAGCATCAATCGTTCCGAGGCCATCTCTGAGCCGGGCGAGACAGGCAGGCTTAGTTCGACCAGGTTTTCCGGGAGAGCATCCTTCATATCGAAAGCCTTTTGTATTTCCGTGGTTCCCGTGAAGTCGACGCTATACGACGCAATCTTCGTTCCCGCACCTTCGCCCGCAGCCTGCAGATGCAGAACAGTCAACAAGCGGTCCGCGGTCAGCGCGCCAATGAAGAGACTTTCTTTGCTCTCGCGGTTATAGACGAGTTGACTTCCGACCCCGCGATGCATTCTGTCCGGTGCTTTCCCCAGGTCATAGAGCCGCAACTGGGGCCAATCTTCGCTGAAACTGTCGGAAAGAATACGATCGGCAGAGGCAGGACCACCCAGATTGAGCAACGGCTCCCCAAGCGCCTCGATACCCCGGATGGCCTGCACCGTCACTTCCTTTTCAGTGCTGTTTCGGACTGTCACCTGGAGAGTCGCGTAAGGATTTTGGTCGTAAAGTTGGACGACATAAATGAGGTCTGCTTTCCCTGGGAGTCCCGAGCTCGTGACGGTGATTGCGCGGCCAGAGCCGAGTTCATCCCTGAAGGTGGATTCGGACGCTTGGTGACGAGGATAATCCGTTGAACGCAGCCACCCATGATCGACCTGAGCCGCCACAGAGCTCGTAAAGATGGGTTGCCCGCCGCGAACCGCAAGTTGGTATGTTCCTACGTTGGCGTTGACGCTAAGCGACAGCTTGTCGTTCGTTAATTGCTGAGCCGCACAGGGCGCGATAACGATTAACGCAACAGCGATTATCGCGATTCCCGCACCGCAGAGCCATCCACAATTCGCTTTGAACACTGTGTGTTTCTCCCTTCACATCAGAATGTCTATGGCGTTACTTTATGGCCACCGCGATTCGCGGCGTGTTGTAACCTTCGAGGCGAACCCAGGCGGGTGTTTTGTCTGATTGCGAAACGACACCGTGAATCTCGGCTGTTTCGCCCGGGAAAACTGTGACGTAATTATCGTCGTACTCGATCGGAAGAATCTCGTCGCCATCCTGCTCGGACGTGATCTCCGCTCGCTCGAAGAACGCGACATGTTCCGTCGCATTGTGCAGTCGAATCGTGATGCGATTCGCCCCGGCCGCCGACGTTTGTTTGGCACTCAGGTCTAATGGGGCCTGCGGCATGGAGTTCAGCGCCGTCATGTCGGCCCAACTTTCCTGTTGTAATGCAAAGGCACCATCGTTCTTGCGATCGCCAAGATCATCGTCCTTTTGCGACTGCCAGTAAGTGTTTTCGGCAAGGACCTCGCCAGATTTATTAAACAATTGGCAGCGCACAAAGAAGACGGGGGAGTCTTGCGGAAACCGCGGCAGCGTCATGGCCTGGACCGCCCCGCCGGAAGCGACCCGGATGTTTGCCGCGTTGCGGTCGTCCAGCACCTTGCCTTGCAGGCTGTAGATGCGCACGCGCACATGCAGCCCTTGCTGTTCCGTGAGCGTCTGATTCACTACTGTCACCTTCGCTTGGTTGCGATCACCGGTGGCGTAGGAATCAAAGACCACAGAGAGGGGCCGCAAACCTTTCTTGGCGCCGTAATAAGCTCCGCCCGGGCGCAAGTAATAGTCAAAAATATTTCCAAAGAAAGAAGGCCAGTGGCTGTTCAGCATCCAATAAATGGTCATTTTGTGATTCGCCCAACCGTTGGCGGCAAACGCCTCGAATTGCGCCCGGGTAGCTTCGTAGTGGGCAAGTTGCGCCTTCCGCGCAAACTCCTCCGCACTGTTGGAAGGCCCGTAGCGGCGGTCCACGGCGCGCTGAATATTGATCAGCGTACTGTTTCCCGGGTTCGAGCCGGCATGGAAGTACCACGCGTCATTAATGGGCCAGAGCTTGTCGCTAGGAATGAACTTCTTCAGGCTCGCGTAAGGGGGGATATGTTCATTGTCGCCCTGCTCCGCGCAGGAGCCACGCGAGGGTTCGTACCGTCCGCTGAACCAATAGGTGGGCGGCCGCCAACTATAGGGCCCTGCCATATGGATGCCGTCCCACAAGCGCTCGCCTCGATCGTCCTTGGCGAACGATGAGACGGTGTCAACCGTGGCGTTCTGCCAGTGCAAGTCTGACAAGATCCCGTGGTACACGCTGAGCATGGCTTTCGGCGGCAGGCCGTCGCTCCCGTTGGCCCAAATCCAGACTGCAGCATGGGGACGCAGCATTAAGATTTGCGAGCGAAGGCTTTCGGCCGCAACGCGATGATCCTCTTCGTCCCATTGGCCCCACTTCTCCCACTGATTGCAGCACATCCAGCCGAACATGAGCGGGATGCCCTGCTCGTCCGCCAACTCCACGATGTGCTCACTGGAGATCTTCGATTCCCACCGGAGCATGTTGAGGCCCAGGTCCTTGACGTAGCGGAGCACCGCGGCCTCCCGGTCTGGGTCGTAACGGTATAACAAATCCGGCGTGTAGACCGCTCCACGCACCAGGAAGTCTCTGCCATTGACCTGCAGATAGAAGTTGCCGCCCTTGCCGAGGTCGGGGAACTCGGAATCCTGATCGCGATGTTGGGTAATGCTGCGGATCCCGAAACGGACTTGCGTAGCATCAGAAAGCTGATCTTTCTCGAGAAACTCGAGGCGCAGATCGTAGAGGTTTGGCGTTCCCATCGTATAGGGCCACCAAAGATCAGGATTCTCTACGACGAGTTGCGGATAACTATCGGGTGAGAAGCTTGCCTGCCGCTCCTCGCCTGGTGAGAGGTTCACCGATTGCTTGAACCGTACAGACGGTTTGCCTGGGCGCGAGATAGTCCCCCGGAGAATCCCACTGACTTGCCTGCTCGAAAAATTATGGAGGTCAGAGAAAACGGTTAGCCGCGCGATGGTAATTTTCGGCAGCGGAAGCTCAGAATTGACCAACGCATGTTCGATTGTGACCTCACCCGAAACCTTCAAGTAGACCGGCTTCCAGATCCCGGCATTGCGATCCGCGACAAATGAAATTCCGTTCTCAGAATTCTTTCGCGGACCTTGATAACCCAAGTACTTCCAGTTGATCCAATCGAACCAGCTATCCGCCAACTCGACGCCATTCACATCTTGCAGTGCCTGTTCCGGCGTAACTTTCACCGCCAACGTATTCAATTCTCCGCGCTTGATCCATTTCGATACATCGAATTCGTGCGCGCTGTACATGCCCACGACGCGCTTGTTGTCAGCCACCATTTGGCCGTTCAGCCAAATCTCCGCCCGATAGTTGATTCCCGGAAAATCCAGCAGATAAACCGCATGGCCATCCGGCGCTTCGAAGGTGGCGCGATACCACCAATCCTGCTTGTAAAGATCTTGCGGAACGCTCTCGAGCAGGTTCTTGCCAAAGTAGAGATTGGGGTAAACGCCATCCTCTTCCAGCGTTTCCAAAACGGTTGCGGGCATGCGATGGATCGCATACCAGCCTGTGTCCTTGTAGTCGGGGCGGGAGATGGCCGCTCCACCACTTTGCAAATCCTTTGCAGAGGTAAGTTTCCAGTCTTTGGCCAACTCAATAATTTGAGGTGAGTCCGCGGCAGCGAAAGACGGGAGGACGCCCGCACCCAACGACACCAACAACGAAACGATAAGCTTGAACATGCTCATTCGACCCCTCTCAGGCGATCCAATTTCGTTTTTCGTAAGATGACCCTTGATTTCGTTGGAGATCACAATGACCTCGGACGCAAGACGCGACCCCCTGACTCACCAGGGAAGGCACCCCAACCGAACCTCACCCTGCGGCCATTGCTTCGGACCAAGACGCTTCACCATCGAAACAAGCGGTTGGACGATCGTCCCCTGCTGCTGCTCAATCCACACGGCGCCCGAAACTTTCACCCACCCCAGGCCTTCGTACCAACCTTGCAGCATAGGCCTGCAAAAAAGGAGCATGAAATCCACGCCGATCTGGCTCAACGCATACGCTTCCGCCGCCATCATCGCGATACGGGCGTATCCACGCCCTCTGCACTCAGGCCGTGTCAGCACTCCTCCAATCCCGGCGACTGGAACCGGTTGACCCTCAACCGCGACGGTATGCTTCACCAGTCCCACATGACAGGCTTTCCTTCCGCCTTCCAGGATCAAAACATGCTTTTCCGTGGGCCTCCATTGCAACTGGTACCCGCTAGTCTGGCTTGGGTCCTTTTCCCCACCCGCCAGGTCACTGCGATCCGCCCCTGAGTAAAACTCCTCCACACGAACGTCAATGGGTGCGTGTGGCATGAGGGATTGCGACGGCATATTGTTTTCCTGCCAGGTACCGATGGCTTCGGCAACCGCGTCGAAAATCAGAGAATATCGCTACCTTCGTGCAACTGAAATCGTTGCACTACTCTGGTAATCACACCATCCGGGCTAGGATTATCCGGATCTAGATCCGAAGCGAGGCTGAGGTGATAGGCCAGAAGTTGAGGGAAGACAATTTCGAAGGGTACGCGCAAATGGTCCGGAATGTCCGGCGCCACGGCAAGAATGAAGTCGTGGGCCAAGTCGTTGGCGGACGTGGGTGATCCGACGACGATCGCGTGGCCAAGATTTTTCTGCCTCAGTTCGCGCAGTAAATCCTCTTCGTAACGACGCCGGTCCATATCCGACGACAACACACACAGCACTAATGAATCCGGCCGCAGAAAACTCATCGGGCCGTGACGAAGACCCAGGAAAGTTTCTGGCAAAGCTGTAACGCGTCCAGCCGTCATCTCAATAACTTTGAGGCAGGCCTCCCGTGCGAGGGGCGTCAAAGCTGCCGAGGTGAGAACCATCACCCGAGTGGGTTTTTGCGAGGCCAAGTGTTGTGCCGCCATTTCAAGGCCGGCAAGCGCCATCTTGATTTTGTCTATAATGTGCGGCAGATGTTCAGCCAAAATCTCGCCCTCGGCAATTCCGAGTCCCGCCAGAACAAGGTTTGAGAAGGAGCTCGTCATCGCCAGGCTCCGGTCATTGGTGCGGGGGTCAAGAACGATAGACTTGACGCGAGGCAACCGGGCAAGTTGGCCATCCTGATTGCAAGTAATGGCAAGATGCTCCGCGTTGGGAAACATCTTTTGTGTGCGCGCGATTACAGCAGTGCTTTCAGGGCTGTCACCGGAACGCGCCAGGGAAACAAGTATGCCATTGGCGGCAAAATCGGGTGCCAGGCGCGCTACTTCCTGCTTTGAATAAAGGAGCAGATCGGTGGTTGGAATCGCCAAGGAATTTGCCCAGCCTGCAGCCACAGCGGACGCCGCATGGGCGGAGGTGCCGGCGCCGCAGATAATTGCCGCTCGTTCCGCCACCACCGATTTGAGGTTACAAGCGGCAACGCATGCGAGGGATGTGGGCCAAAGTTCCGGTTGCTGACGAATTTCGGCGAGAGTCAGCGCCCCGCGCTGCTGGCTGGCGCCGGAACAAAGCTCGAAGCCTTTATTCACGAGAAGTCATGCCTTTCTACGAGTTGCGCACATCGCCGATATTCCAGTCTTCACGAGCGACCCATTTTCGGCGGACTATCCAGGCGAGGGCGCAATGTCTCTGCCTGCGTCAATTGTGGCCACCATGCGACTGTCGTGCTCTCGGTTGTTCTTTCCGTATCGAAGTTGGCGGTGAAGCGGATCTTCCTTCGCCGCTTTCGTTGCAACTCGCTTTCTGTTCTCAAAAGTAAAACTTAAGCGCAAATTGAATCTCGCGCTGATCATTTGAACCGTCTCTGGTCGAAGAAATCGTTCCGAAGGTGCTGGGGCTGGTATAGTCCAGCGAGCCCGGAGCAGCCACCACGCCGTTACCGGAGAAGCCGGGAATCGAGAAATTGGGATGGTTGGTGAGGTTGAAAAACTCGGCGCGAAGTTCGAGGTGTGTACGCTCCGTGGTGCGAAATTCCTTGAAGAGGGAGAAATCGAGGCGATGGAAACCCGGGCCCCGGAACTGGCTAGGCCCTCCGCCGAGCGGGCTGTAGTCGGATTGGCCGATGGTGGTGGCTATGGGAGGACTGGCAAATGCCGCGGCATTGAGCCAGTCATTCACATCGTGAGGACCCGCGTACAGGTTTTCACCGGGAACGCGAAGAGCATTGCAACCAAACCCGGAGGTCGTGGGGCTAATGCAAGGAATCGTACCCGGCTGCCCGTCCTGCAGGGTCAAAATCCAGTTCGTGTTCCAACCTCCGACAAAGGTGTCCACAAGGCGGCCTGAATCCTTCAGGAAGTGTCTTCCGTGGCCAACCGGCACTTCATAGGTGCCGCTCAGGTGGAATACTTTTTGCACGTCAAAATCACATTCTCCGAAGTCTTTGTGAATGCCAAATCCTGGCAAGAAGGGTGCGCGGTACTCAGACACCGCAGTGGCATTCAAAACGTCAACCGCATTCGTAAGGCACTTTGACCAGGTAAAATTCCCCAGAACGCTCAGGCCGCCGCCCAATCTTCGTTCATAATTCGCCTGCAGACTGTTGTAGTTGCTGTCCCCGGCAAAACTTGTGTAGTTCTGGTAGCTTGGGAAATCGGGGTAAGGAGAGTAGGCGTATGGGTCCAAGCCAGGGGGCAGAATCTCTCTCGGGGTATTGGGATTAACGTACACACCGAGGTGACGAACCGTATTCCCGACATAACCAAGCTGGATGGTATCGCTTCGCGTGAGTTGATATTGTGCGGTCAAGTTGTAGCCCTGGGTATACGGGGTCTTATTTTTGTAGTCCTCACCCAGAAACACGACGCCGCCCGGCTCGACTGCCGAAGTTGCGAGCGGGATGCCGGTCAGGCCCGTCGAAAGGGTGCCGATTGAGCCGTTGCTGAAGGTGACCGGGGCATTGGGCGTCAGATTGGGATAATCCAGGTAGAACTGGAATGGAAAATCATTGTACGTTTCGACGACGGAGTTCTCAAAGCCACCATAGAAAATGCCGTACCCGCCGCGAATAACGAACTTTCGCCCCAGTTGGTACGCAAAACCTAGGCGAGGTGAAAAATTGAATTTTTGCGGTACGCCGAGACCGGGCTGGCTGGAACACACGACGTTGATATTGTCCGCCGTGGCCGCCGCGTAAAAGTCCGGTGAAAGAGGGGTATCGCAGCGCTTCTGCGTCAGCAGAAACGTGGAACTGCCATTGGTCCCAGACGGCAGGAAGTTGGACTGTCCCCCATAATTTTCGATGAGTTCACCGAAGTATTCCCAACGCAGTCCTAAGTTGAGAGTCAGTCTTGGTGTGACCTTAATATCATCCTGAAAATACGCTCCGTAGTAATTGTGTTTCATGGAAGTGTTGGCAAAGTTGGAGACATAGACGTCATCCGCACCGCCAACGTAATCTGAGGCACCCGCAACCGTCCCCGGAATCGGTGTCAATAACATTTGCGCCAGGCCGGTGTTGCCGCCCAGTTGCGACGGCACTTCGGTGTAATCGCCGCTGAAGCTCCACTGTCCGCGCCCTGCATAAGGCTGTGTGATAGCGAATCCCAGACGCTGGTAGGTGAATCCCATCTTGAAAGATTGCCGGCCAGCCGTTTTAGTCAGATTGTCAATAATCTGACTGTTGGTGCTGAGCTCAATGGAAGGGAGGAAACCATTGCTGCCGAGCGTCGTCAGGCCGGCAATGATGAGGGATCCCAATCCCCCGTTATCAGCAACCTGAGGAACTCCGGGAATCCCAAACTGCGCCGGGATACCGGAAGTAGTGGCATTGGGTTGCAACCGAGTGGCCGCCAGCCTGCTGTAACCTGCGCGGAGTTCATTCACCAGTGTTGGTGAAAAGACATGTGTTTCGCTGGCTACGGCGTTCAGACTTTTCGAAGTTTGGGTACCGTCAGAAAACGAACCGCCATCGGCAATGCCGCCGAAGGGACCGGGAAGAAATGAAGGGTTATCCACCCAACTGAACCTGCCGAATAGGCTGTCCTTTTCACTGAAGGTATGGTCCACGCGCACGTCAAATTGGTCCGTGTTATTGCGGGAAATTGGGTCTGCCGCATAATTGTTGAATAGACTGGAATTGGTCGGCGCAGGATAGAGATTGAGAAGCTTAATGGCATTGGCGTCAAGGCGATTTGCCGGAATCAAGTTGCCATTGAAAGGCTCGCGCACAAATCCGAGTTGCGTGCCTGTCGCTGTGCCCGCACCACAAGGCACGGTAATACCTGTCACGGGGTCCGCGACTCCGCAGTCCACTGCACGCGTGGTGGAAGGATCGAACACCTGCCCGAGAGGATAGACTCGCCCTAAAGCGTCGGGAGCGTAGCTGCCTTGTTGCTCGCTGAGAAGCTCCGAGAGATTGGTGTAACCACTGCTGCGTTCGAGCGCAGTGGGAACCGTGTTCGTGGAAGTAATCGCCTGACGGATGCGCGTGCCTTCGTAATCCGCGAAGAAGAAAGTTTTTCCCCGCCGGATCGGGCCGCCGATGGTAAATCCAAACTGGTTTTGCCGGTATTCACCCTTGGGAATGCCGCCTGCATTTTCAAAGAAATTCGCGGCGTCGAACAGGTCATTGCGGAGAAACTCCCATGCCGACCCGTGGAATTCATTCGTTCCAGACTTGATGGTGGCATTCAGGACCGCACCGCCCGAGCGCCCCGTCTCAGCGCTATAGTCGTCGGTTTCGACCTTGAATTCCTGAATCGCGTCCACGGGTGGACGCACGACATAAGCGGTGCCGTTCAAAAAATCGACGAGGTTGGTGTTGTTATCCATGCCGTCGAGCAGATAGTTGTTCTGGGCAGGACGCATGCCGTTCGCGGAAAAACTCCCGCTCGCACCCAAGCCGCGCGTGTCCTGTTGGCCCTGCGTAACCCCGACCGAGAGTTGCGCCAGAAAAGTAAAGTTGCGTCCGTTCAAAGGCAGCGCGTTGATCGCTTCCGCCTCGACCACCTGTCCCACAGAAGCCTCTTGTGTTTGCAACGCCGGCGGAGCTGTATCAACAATTACGGTCTCAACGGATAGACCAACCGGCAAAGAAAGGTCTACAACCACTTTCTGTTGCACGTCCACGGTGACGTTGTTTTGCCGCACCTTTTGGAATCCCTTGAATTCCGCCGAGACTGCGTAATGCCCGATCTTTACCGGCGAGAAGGTATACTCGCCGACAGATCCGCTCGTTGTCGAGATGGATTGCCCGGTACCTTCATTTGTAAGCGTTACGGTAGCGCCCGGTATGACACTCCCGCTGGTGTCTTTCACGGTCCCGGAAATGGAACCCGCATCCACCTGACAGAGGACTCTGGAGGGCAGGACGAGCGCCAGCAAGAGAAGTGCGAGAATACAAGGGAATTTGCGGCACGAAATGGCGTTAAACATTGTGACTATGTTCCATCCTTTCGCTAGGCTTGCAACGGTCCCAGGAATTAAATGACTCCGCGTTTCGATCGATACTCTGCCATCGGCATATTTCGTTTTGTTTTGAATTGTTTCGTTTCATTTCGATTGAAGTGAACCCTATTCCAGGGCGATTGGTTTGTCAAGCAAAAACTTGCCGCTGCGAACCGAGGCTCTCGCGTGAGATAGGGCATTAGAGCCGTTGTGGCAACGAAACGCATCGCTTTGCGTCGAGGGGGGAACCGCCGGGGGTAAGCAGCGATAGATAATACGGATAGTAACGAGGAAGGATAAAGGGTATATGCAAGCAGAAACGAAACTAATCGTAACCATCGGAATTTTCGTCGAAAAGTGGGCTGGGACGTCACCCCACCGGATGGACGGGGCCGTGAGCAAGAGACTGGCGGCAACCACAGTGACCGCTCGAGATACTGCCCGGACGTTGGAAAGGCGCGCGTGGCTGTTCATGCGTTTTCACTCACTTTGGTGAGCGGCCAAAGCCAAACGCGCGGCTACGAGTTAATGTGCCACTGGGACGGAATGAGCAAAGACCTCGCCTGGGACAGGGCAAGCGAATCCTGACGACTGAGGCTCCGTCGCTGAGTTACAATCTGGCGATGTATTCTTCTCCACAAAGCAAACCGACAGGGGATAGCACCGTGCGCATTATTCCGGCCGGTCCTAATGCCACCATAGACCGATCTAAACGGGACTTCCTGCGCGCTGCTTTAGCTTTGCTCGCCGGCTTGAATTTGCCCAAGACCACGCTGGCCGGAGGAGGCCGACATGGTGTGGGTGGCTCCGGGCAGCGCGTGGTGATGGTGATTTTTGGCGGGGTGCGCCGCGCCGAAACTTTTTCGCCCCAAGGATTGGTGAACATTCCGCATTTGTCGGGAGATTTGCTTTCTCAATCGTTGTTTTATCGCGAGGCCCGCAACGAAGGCGTGACCGCGCATTTCAATGCCGTCTCCAGCATCCTCACCGGCAACTGGCAACGCGTGGATGATTGGGGCAAGCTGGCTCCTACCACGCCAACGCTGTTCGAGCAGTTTCGCAAAGGACTGGGCGCGGCGCAGAGCGACACCTGGGTTGTGGCCAGCAACAAGGCGCTCACAAGCTTGATTGGCGCAAGCTCGGCGACGGAATACGGCGCGGCCTACGGCGCCAACGTGATATTTCCAAAGCAGCTCATGATAGCGGCTGTGGTGAATGCCCTGCGAACGGGCCACAGCCGCAACATGGCGAATCGAGAAAAAGTCGAAGCAGAACTGCAAAGCATGTTGGAAGCGGGCAACTACGAAGGGTTGGGCTGGAGCGTCTTCGACGGGACCGAGCGGCTGGATCCGCGCGTGCGCGAGACCATCACGGAGGCCATCGCGACCTTTGCGCGCGGCGGCGGACCCACTTCGGGCGACGAACTTACGTTTCTGGTGAGCCGCGAGGTCATGCGGAAATTTTCGCCGCGCCTCTTGGTGGTTATCCTTTCGGATGTGGAAGCGGCGCACTTCGGCTCCTACGCAATGCACCTCGGCGGCATACGGACCGGCGACCGGCTCTGCTATCAGATGTGGCAGGAAATTCAGGCCAACGCTGACTATAAGGACAAGACCACGCTGGTGATTCTGCCGGAGTTCGGGCGCGATCCCGACGGCTCATCAACCAACGGCTTCTTTAACCATCGCGGTGACACCGAATCCACTCGGAACACGTGGATGATGGCGCTGGGCGCGGCGGTTGATAAGCCGCGGATTATTGAACGGCCCATTCGTCATGTGGATGTCTGTGCCTCGCTCGCAGGCCTGCTTGGCTGCCCGCCCATGGATACACAAGGCGTGAGATTGAGCGAATTGCGAGTTTAATAGCAACGTCCGAGGAGTACGGGAAGAGGTTGTGGCGTGACCAGGCCAGTCCACGATGAATTGCCCGAAAAACTTCAGCAGGCTTTGAACAAAGGCTTGCTGAAACGCCTTCCCATCACGTTCCAGCCTGTTACCCACCAGCAACTGCGGGAATGGGACGTGCTCTTTCCCTACGAACGCCAGTCAATTGTGCGGTTGCTCCTCTATCTGGCGGATCTAAACGAACAGCAGTTCGCGGAACTTTTTCGCGAGGTTGTGCAACTCGAGGAGAAGATGGGGGTGCGCAGCTGGCAATTCTCCGCCGAGGAGCAGACTATTCTGGATGCATCGCAACTAGCGCGCTCGCGTTACTACCAAGATTGGCGCAAAGCGGTGCAGAAGGTCTTCGATGCAGCCGAGCAGCATGGCCAGAGTGAGAAGAGCGCCGGCGCGGTTGGCAACCGGCTCATCCTGATGATCCTGCCGCGAGTTCTGCCGCTAGAGCGCACAAAGGTCTGGGAGAAATGGCAAGGGGTCGGGCGACCCGTGCGGCTGGACCTGGCGATGTCCCGCGAGACACACAGTGCCGCGGAAGCGCTTTTGAGCGCAGGCAGCGCGGGAGAAAGGGGAGGGCTGTTGGAAGTGATGTCACACCGGCCCAACGCTTCGGCTGCGGATACCTGGGTTCTGGACGCCGGTGCAAGTCTGGTGGACTGCGCGATAGGACAAACGCGCTCCGGCGCAATCGCTCCAACGGCCATGCTGCTCAGCAATGAGCGGCTCAACAAACTGCGCCAGAACTTCTCGCGCGAAGTGAACACCATGCGCAAAGACCTGGCCGATGCCGACGCGGTGTACGATCGTCTGCGCAAAGCGGACATCACAGCGTGGTGTCCTCCGGAAGTGGCCTCCGTACCAGTGATTCGGGAGTTCCTCCGGTCGCTTTACCTCAGCGGGAACGGAGCGCTTATCTTTTCCAATTCCTTTGTCGAATGGAGCGCCTCCGAAGCGTTTCGCCGGGCGCGGCCTAGTTTCGTGATGGCGCAATTCGGTGTGCGCAGCATGCCGAAGCCGTTCACCAGCGTGGCTGTCTTCGAGAATCCGGATGAGGTGAACCCGCTTCCGGCGGTGGACGACTTGCCGGGTAGCGCCCTGGACGCGCAGATGCTGGCCTTGTACGTGTGGCTTGCCGCGAGCCGCTATGACGAATACCTGCGAAATACAGTGTGCCTGTGCATCGCCGAGAGCTTATCCGAAGCCTACGTTGTGGCGCCGCCGGAATTTACGCTGTGGCACCAGACCGAACCCGTCACGCTGGACCGTCTGTGTACCACGCTGATCCAGTGGTTGGCATAAGCACCCCGCCGGACGCTGTAAGACCGCTGCTTTTTGAGTGGAACACGCCGGTGCGTGAAGCACGGCATGCAGCTGAGCTTCTCCTTTGCCTTTCAATATTTCAGGCGTGACGCTACCTTCCAATTCATTGAAACGAACGCGCGAACGGGAAATTCTTATCGCCCCCCCGATTGCCTAAAAGAAGTTTTGCTCAGTTTGTCGCTGATTCCTCCTAAAATCGCGGGGCACAAAATGGCGCAAAGTCCGCGTCCGCCGCTTTCAATTGCTTCCTCGGAGACGATGATCTGCATATTGCCCTTTGCGATCCCACCGCGGGTGGATGCCGCGACGGCCCGGATCCTGATTGCGCTGACGAAAATCAGGGCGCGGAATCAACGCTGTCGTTCCCGATGGCACTTCTGAAGATGCGCAAGTTGGAGGTAGCGGATACAACGGACAGTAAATCCTTACCAACCGCAGTCTTTTTTGGCGTTTCGCCAAAACGACCGGACACTCGCATTCAAAGTGGCCCTGAGAGAGATGACGATCCAACACGGGATTCTATTCCACCGCTAGGCCGTCAATCCCATCCTGAACGCAAAGGATTGGCCTTTAAGCATCGCCCTGACGCACGGCAGCATACGCGCTCTGTTGACTTGGCTGGATGAGAATGGTCACTCCGAACAAGTTCACGGCCAGGTGGCATAGCCTTGCGCAGGTGCGACGCAAGTCATACGGAGCGGGATTCTTGATGTCGGCGCGTTCCGCGCCTGTTTTCACGATGTGCCAGACGGCTTTCGGTGTGAGGCCTGCACCCGCAATCTTTCCTAGTCTGTGGTGCGAAGCCGTTGATAGATTGCTGGTGCCGCCATGTCCCTGTCTCTTTCCACTCAAATCTAGAACTGAGCATTTCGAATTTGCTTCACGGGGAAATTTCAAAAGTGGCAACGCACGCAGCCAAAAGTGGCAACACCTTGCGTTTTTCTTGGGAATTTTGAATCTGGCGGAGAGGGGGGGATTCGAACCCCCGGTACAGGTTTTAGCCCGTACAACGGTTTAGCAAACCGCCGCCTTCAGCCTCTCGGCCACCTCTCCGCGGCGAACTTCTTGCAATATTGTAGCGTATTCCCACATTTCCTGACAGTCCAAGTATGCCCCAGTTGTGGCAACATGAATTTGTCACCCTAATGGCAACGCGAAAAGGTCTCCCCGGAAAGCCTGACACTGCCAAAATGTGTCGGGCACCCAAAGCAATGAGAAACTCACGGAAATGTGAAGGGAAGCTGTCGCGATGGTTTTATGTGCAGCAAGGAACTTCAACGGCGCAAGTCAGAACGATCGGCTCAGGCGACGGAGCTTTTTGGCGTGACGGGAGCGGACTGAACCCCATCTTTTTGTCGAAAATAAGTGGCAACCCGATCAATGATCTGCGCCAGTGACGTCTGCGGGCGAAAGCCCGTCAGGGAGACAAGTTTATCGATGCACGGCACGCGGCGCATCATGTCCTCGAAGCCAGGTTCGTAGGCCTTGTCATAAGGGACGAACTGGATCGCGGAAGAACTGCTCGTGCGCTGTTTTACGATTTTGGCCAGATTCTCGATGGTGACTTCTTCGGTGTTCCCGATATTCACCACTTCCCCCAGCGCTCGTTCCAGCGGTATCAAGCGCAACAGGGCCTCAACGGTGTCGCGCACATCGCAGAAACACCGCGATTGCGTTCCATCGCCGTACACTTCAATAGGTGTCTGGTCCAGCGCGCGCTTCACAAAATTCGGGAGCACCATGCCATAGCGCCCCGTCTGACGCGGACCGACGGTGTTGAAAAACCGCGCAACAATGACGGGCTGCTTCTTTTCCTTCCAGTATGACAGCGCGAGAAATTCGTCCAGCGCCTTGGAAGCGGCATAGCTCCAGCGCCCCTTGGTCGTGGGGCCAAGAACAAGATCGGCGTCCTCGTGAAAAGGCACTTGGGTATTCTTGCCGTAGACCTCGGAAGTAGACGCAATAAGCACCAGTTTCTTCTTCTTGCAGGCCGCTTCCAGGATAAGCTGCGTCCCATTAACGTTGGTTTCTATTGTGCGTACCGGGCTCTCCACGATCAGTTTCACGCCCACCGCTGCCGCCAGGTGGATGATTACATCCGCATCATCCACAAGCTCGGCAAGGAGCTGCCGATTTTCGATCCCGTCCAGGTGATACTCCAGCCCCTTAGAGCCCTTGAGATGCCGGATATTCTCCATGCTGCCGGTGGACAGATTATCCAGCAGCACCACGCGTTCGCCTTGCTCCAGCAGCCTTTCCGTCAGGTGCGAGCCGATAAATCCGGCACCCCCGGTGATGAGATATCGCACGTAGCCTCCTCACAGCTTGTCAGAATCGTCGAGGTCCGAGGAATGAACGGAGGCGTGGGAGGTAGACCCTTCACTGAGCGGATCCAGGGCTTCCTGAGGACCATAGCCATACGAATAGGGATAGTAGCGGTAAGAGTAGTAATAATCCGGGGCGCTGGCATCCACAGCGTTCAGGACGACTCCTAGGATGTGGCTCTTTACGCTCGTCAGCAGGTCGCGCGTACGCGTGAAGGCTTCCTTGGGAGTTTCACCGCTGCGCACCACAAGCAACACGCCATCAGCCTGAACGGACAGAATTACCGCGTCGGTCGCGGCCATGATCGGAGGCGAGTCAATCACAATAAACTTGTATTTAGTGCGCAATTCCGCGATCGCATCCGTCAATCGGTGCGAAGACAATAAGTCCGCGGGATTCGGAGGCAGCGGCCCGGTCGGTATGGCAGCGAGATTGGGAATCGCGGGATGCGGAACAGTGACCAGATCCAAAGTCGACACGCCCGCAAGGTAAGAGCTCAACCCGGCATATTTGCCTGTCCCCAAATTTAACAAGCGGGTGATTCCTGGCTTGCGCAAGTCCCCATCCACGATTACGGTCTTATCGCCCAACTGCGCCAGGGTGACGGCGAGATTCGCGGCCGCCGTGGTTTTCCCTTCGCGCGGAAGTGCACTCGTTACCAGGATGACCTGCGGCGGACGATCCGGCTGGGAGAGCAGTAGCGCTGTGCGCAAAGCCCTAAATGCCTCTGAGACTTGCGATTTCGGCAAGTGTTGCGCCACAAGTTCAATGCGCTTCTCATTACCGTTTGCGGACGCTCCTCGCAAAAGCCCGCTTCGTCTACTTGTCGTCGCTCCGTCTCCAAAAGCAGGAACCACGGCAAGAGAAGGCAGGCGCGCAAGCGTTTCGATATCATCAGGGGTCTTCACCGTGTTATCCAAATACTCGCGCAGCAACGCCAGTCCGATTCCCCCGATCAAGCCCACCAGAAACGCCAGTGCAATGTTGCGCGCTTTCGCGGGACGTGAAGGGTACGATGGGATCATCGCCGGATCCACAACGTGAATGTTCGAGGACCGCAAACCCGCGGAAATGCCCGCTTCCTTCAGCTTGGTCAGCAGTCCTTCATAGAGGGCTTTGTTGGCTTCCGCCTCGCGCCGCAATATGTTGTACTGCACCATTTTTTCCGACATCACGTTGGTGTCGGCTTTTTGCTGGTCCAGCGCCTTCGTGCGAAGCTCTTCCAGTTGCAGCGCGGCTTTGTAGTCGTTCTCCAATTCCACGACAACACTTTTGCTCTGATGGGTAATCTGTTCGTCCACATCCTTAATTTCTGCCTGAATGCGCTGGACTTTCGGAAAGCTCGGACCGTATTGGTTCACTGCTTCCGTATACTGAACCGACAGGTCCGAACGCCTTTTCTGCAAATCTTGCAGCACACTGTTATCACGCAACTGCGGAACCGCTTCCAGTTCTCCGGACTTGGCGAATTCGTAGAGCGCCTGCTTCTTGATGCGATCGCTTTGCGCATCGGTCAGTTCCTTGTTCAAATCGCCCAGGCGCTGCGTCGTCATCGTCTGCTTGTCATCCACGGTCCAGATCTGATTCTGCCGTTCGTACTCGATGCGCGCGTTTTCAGAGCGCTCGACCTTGACCTTCAGCTCGTCAAGTTGCCCGGCCAGCCAGCGTGATGCCTGTGTTGTGGCTTCGTATTTGCTCCGGTAATTCTGCTCGATGTAGTTTTCCAGATGCGCATTCACCATGCGCGCCGCAAGCTGCGGATCCGTCGACTCGAAACTCACTTCCATCAAGTTACTGTTCGGAATCCGTTTTACTCCCAGGCTCCCCAAAAACGCGCTGATCTCCGGCGGACGTTTCTGGTTGGCCAGGCTCCCGGTGGCGATTGCTTCGGATGGGCCATTCTCGCTCGCGAAGTCCGGATGTGTCGCTACGCCGCTGTTGCGAATCGTCTGCAGCGCCAGGGTCTCGCTGGTCAGGATCTTCGATTGCGTCTCGATATAGTTTTCATCTTCCATCATCAAATCGTAAGAATCCGCGCCCTGGAATGGCAGAACATTGGGGTTTTCACGGTCGATTTCTATTTTCGCAGTGGCCACGTACACCGGGCGCGTCCGGAAGGTGGCAATGCTCACAATGGTCACAACCAGCAGCAGGAAGGACAGGATCAGCCACTGATGCTTCCGCAAGATGAGCAGGTAGTCGTACAAATGCGGTTCGCGCGGCGACAGGTCGATGTGCGGAAACCGCGCCGACGAACTGTACACATTGACGCTTCCATTTGACCCGGGGTCCCGGGGCATTATTTTTGTGTCGTCGTTCATTTCAGGCATCTCAGTGGTACGCGACCCGGTAAATCGCTACAGCGCTGCCAACTGCAACTCCCAATGCCACTGCGCTGATCAGCAGTTGCTTGCTCCGGCTATCCGGAATGTAAAGAATATCGCTCGGGCGCATCTGCAGGTCTTCGGATTCGCGGTGAAGCACTTTCTTGAGGTCTACTTGCGTTTCCGTCTGTTTGCCTTGATCGTCCTTACGAATGATCACGGCATGATCCGTCTTCGCAATATTCGTCAAGCCCCCGGCAAGAGAGAGAACCTTCAGGGTAGTCAGTTGCGTGCGATCATTTGAGACAACAAAACCACCCGGATGGCTGACCGCCCCAAGAACATACACAATCCCCGCGTGCGGAACGGTTACCACATCCCCGCCCAGCAGGGGAATGTTATTGTGCAGGTCCCCTGCTTCCAGTAACTCATTCAAGTTAATCGTAATTGTGCTTGCCGACGATGGGTGTTGATCCGCCGCCGGAATTCCCCCCGCCGCCGCTGGTGTCGTCGTTTTCTGCGCCATTTCCGTCGCGGAAGGAAACGCGGAAACAGCCGGTGCAGAGGGCTTTGCCGCTTCACTGGCCGCCGTCGTGCCTGTTGTCACATCGATTTCCGGAGGCTCGCAAGTGCCCGGGCTCGATCCCGAACCCGCACCAGGCGCGCCTTGATTGTTCATCGCCGCGGGTTCTTTCACTTCAATGAATGTCGCGCTGTGTGCGCGGGATACTATAATCGTATCTCCCGCATCAGGGGCGATACCGCCAGCTTCGGCCAGAACTTCCAGCAACGTCACACTGCGCTCCGCTTCATAGACCATGGGATGCTGCACCGCCCCAACGATGGTGATTGGCCGGCTGCGATGCTCTTTCACCATCACGCCTACTTCTGGATGGCTCACCAGACCATTCGCTTCCAAAACTTCCGCGATTTTCTGCTCTGCCTGGAGTTCCGTCAGTCCCACAACTTGCAGACGAACCGGCACAAGGGGAATTCCAATGGTGCCTGACTGGCTGACCCGCAGCTCACGCGACAACTCCGGCACATCGAACACGGATATATCTAGCAGGTCGCCGTTTCCAATCACGTAATCATGCGGGCCAGATTTGGCCTCGGTGGAAAGACTCCGAATCCGGTCGTTCGTTTGTTGCGGTGTTTCCAGAGCTGGTGGCTCCTGCGCAAGAGTCCCCGCACCAAGCATCAGCACTACGACCAGAAAGCTTAGGCACACGTATAACGTCCGATTGCTGCCTCGTACTTCGAACATCAAGATGTCTGCCCCCCTTGCGGCATTATACCGTTTGTAGCCCGAGAACTGCGTCTTGTTTTCGCTCCAACTTGACTGGCGGGATTGCCTGCGGTTTGCCCGGGCGTGGAGGGTTGAAGGCGGACCGTCGCCAGAAACGCGGCCACCATAAAGAGCATGGCGTTGGCTGGGATGTGCAGATTAAAGTCTACCAAACTGTGGACCAGCAGCCCACTGCAACCGACCAACCCGGACAAGTTCACGGAAGCCCCGAACGAGCTGCCAAGCTCTGCCAGTCCGCGCAGCGACTCAAGTAAGAGAACTCCAAGAAACCAGGCGCAACACAGGCCCCCCAGAACCCCCATCTCCGCCAGTGCCTCAAGATAGTCGTTGTGGCTGTGATTCACGATCTTGCCGTCATACAAAGTGTCATACGGTGGAAAGACCATTTGGAGAGTGCCCAGCCCCGTCCCCATCAGCGGGTGGTCCAGAAAGATGTGCCACGTATCCAAGCGCATAGACGCCCGCTTGCCCGCTGTTACCTCCAGGGATTGCAGGTTGGCGAACCGCTGCAGCACCTGGTGCACACCAATCCAGGAAACCGCCAGGACCGCGCACAACACCGCCATTCCCCCCACCAGCATGTGTCTGCCTTGTACTCGCCGTACCAACAACAGAAGAATCAGGATGACCATTTCGACCATCAGGCTGATGATGCCTCCGCGTGAAGCCGAAAGCAGCAATGCCACGATCGGGACAACTGCAAAAAGCGATACCAGGAATAGCCGCTCCCGACGCACTTTTCCGAGGAACAGTGGTACCAAGGCCACCGGGATCAGGAGTTCCGCGAACCCCGCAAAGTGGTTGCGGTTCACATATGGCCCAAACGGCAGGCCACCATATCTCATGACGCGAAACCAGTAGAGTTTGCCGTTGAACGTCAGGTGTTGCAGGATACCGAAGATCGAAACGAAAAAGGCCAAGCACATCAGAAACCACACTAGCGCTCTCATGTGGCTCGAGCGGTAGAACGCCTGCGTCAACAGCAATAACAGACTCGCATTGGCGATCAGCAGCAGCAACTCCACCCGCGTGTAATACTGCGAGGCAGTAGTGTGAAACACCATCTGTGTGAACACCAGCAGCGCCAGGCTGACCATCGGCATGAACAAGGGTGAAAGCTGAACTTGCTCGGATTGCCGCTGGTACAGGCGCAGTGCCCACAGCACTACAAGCCACACCAGCCCGATTTCCACCACCGTCTGCGACCACTCCTCCACTCCGCCATAAGCAAGTACGCTGAACGCCACCAGTCCACAAATGACCACGCGGAAGAATCTCATGGCTGCGGCTTCTCCGGCGTTTGCGGCACCAGCGTTACGTCATCGATCCAGGCGTTCCCCGATATGCGTACATCCGGATCGTCACTGGGATCCCGCCGCACGCATACCTCTACCCGGTGGACGTCTGGCCCGGCCGTCCACGGAACCTCGATCGCTGTCCACGGAGTCGTGCCGTGCACCTCCTGCGTTTCAACCGGGGTAATATACTCCTTGCCAAAACTCCGCAAACGAAACGATAACCCCTGATTCGTTGTCAGTTCTTTCGTTTTGATCCAGCCGGAAAACAGGTAATGCCCGCCCGGCTCGACGAGCCCTAAAGTGCAGGCCACGTCCAGGTTCGGGTTTTCCTTCCCGTCAAACGAAATCCGCAGCGACTGCGTCCCTGAAAGTTTTTGCGTCCCTTCGAATGTCGTGCGCACTCCTTGCGTAATCGGCTGGAATTGCCACGAAAATGGCGCATTACTGATCCCGGATTCGAAACTAGGATCCCATAAGACGGATCCGCGAGGCTGCAGCAGGGGCGGAAGATTCAGAGTGGCCATTCCCTGTTCCCAGATGCGCCGCGCATCGGCGTCCGACCCGGCTGCCAGAAGTGCGCCTACCAGCCCAGTGAAATCGCGTAACTGAAGTTTGGGATGCAATCCGAGCAATTGCGTCCAGACTTCCATGGCCACGCCCAGTTGCCGCGCGCTTGTCGCATCCCCGATAACATCGATGTACACGCCCGGTTCGGGCGGCAGCACTTTGGCCAGTATCTCGTCGAAGTTCGGGTCCGCTCGGTAGACGCGGGAAAAGGCTGCCGCCGCCCGGCCCGGGTCCGCCAGCAGCGCCCGGTGTATTTCCTCAAATGCATGTGGTAAGTCGCCCGCCCGCAACAAGTAATTTCCATAACGCCAGGCAACTTCCGCGGAAACTGGATAGCTTTGCTTGGCGTGCTGGTAGGCATCGCGCGTCGCCTCCGCCTTCCCTTCCAATTCATAAGCGGTTGCCAGGTCCAGCCAAGCCTCTGTGTAGTTCGGATCTAGCGCGATGGCGCGATGCAGGTGTTCCATGGCCTGGGCTGGATCCGGATCTTCCAGGCTGTACTGCTCATAGTGTCCCAGCCGGTACCAATACTCCGGATTGCGCGGCTCCAGCCGCGCGGCGGTCTCAAAATCTTTGGCGGTTGTGCCATCGGCAGCCCGCGCCGCAAGAGCCATCCGTATTGCAAAAAAAGACACCACCACGGCGACCACAATGGCCGCTACAACCAATAGACCCCGCGAAAGGGAATCAGAAAGGCGAAGGATCATCTGAAGATTACTGTGCCTAGTCGAAATAGCAGATGCAAGAATAAAGTAAAAGAAGAACAATCGCGAACAATGCTGCTCCAGTTTGGAACACGTGCCCTATTTCCCCAACGACGCTACTTGCCCCTCGTCTATCCGTCCCCGCCGACGCACATCTATACCTAGCCTCTTAATCTTCTGATTCAGCGTCGAGAGCGGAATCAGGAAGCGTTCCGCGGCTTCCGTCTGATTCCAGCCCGTGCGCTCCAGCATATCCACAATAATGCGCCGCTCCACTTCATCGATAATCTGGAATAGTGAGGGATTGGGATTGTCGGCTGCTGTTCGCGCCCCCGCTTCCCCCGGCAGGGGTGGGAAAAACTCTGAAAGCTGCAAACGCACACCGCGGACAATCTCCTTGCTGCGAATAGAATCCGGCAACAGGTCAACGTCCACGCGTTCTTGCGTCGAAAGAACCACGGCGCGTTCCACCACGTTCTCCAGTTCACGCACGTTCCCCGGCCAGTCGTAATCCATCAGCAGCTTCATCGCTGCCGGAGTGAATTGCCGCAAAGGCTTCGTGTTTTCCAGGCAGAAGCGTTCCATGAAATGAATCAACAGCAACGGAATGTCTTCGCGGCGATCGCGCAAGGGCGGCAAACGGAGATGAATCACGTTCAACCGGTGGTACAGGTCCTCGCGAAAGCGCCCTTCCTTGACGAGCGACAGTAGATCAATATTGGAAGCCGCCACGATGCGCACGTCCACCTTGATCTGCTCCGTTCCGCCCAGCCGCATGAATTCGCGCTCCTGAATTACGCGCAGAAGCTTCGCCTGAGTTTCCGGGCTTACGGTGGCGATTTCGTCGAAGAAGATCGTGCCTTGATCGGCTACCTCGAAAAGGCCCTTCTTGGAGGCCACGGCGCTCGTAAACGCGCCTTTCACATGCCCGAACAGTTGCGATTCCAACAGGTCAACGGGAATCGAGCCGGTATTCACGGGGACAAACGCCTTGTCCGCACGCGGTGATGCGGAGTGTATGGCCTTGGCGATCAGCTCTTTGCCCGTTCCGCTTTCTCCACTGATCAGAATGGTGGAGCGCGAAGGCCCAACCTGCGCAACCAGGTCGAACAGCGTCAACATTTTGTCGCTTTTCCCAATAATGTTAGGGAAATTGAAACGCTGCTTCAGCGCGCGCTTCAGGTGGAGGTTTTCATCACGAAGGCGCCGCGCCTCCACTGCCTGGGCCACCTGTGCCAGCAACTCATCGTTGGACCATGGTTTTGTGATGTAGTCCATGGCGCCGCTCTTGAATGCCGCCCTCGCCATTTCGATGGAGCCGTATGCCGTTATCAGGAGGATCGGAAGATGTGGGTCCTGGCGATGAATTTCCTTCAGCATGTCGATGCCGTTGCGGTCAGGAAGGCTGACATCGAGCAACAGCAAGTCGAACGGACGTTCTTCCAGACAGGTGAGTCCCAACTGCCCGGTTCCCGCACTGGAGACTTGATACCCTTCCGTCTTCAAGAGCAGCTCAAGGCCCTCGCGGATTTCGGATTCATCGTCAACTACAAGAATGGAGCCTTTAGACATGGACTACTTTCCTGACAGCCGGCAACTCGACATGGAATGCGGTTCCACGACCCGGCGTCGATCGCACATCAATTCTTCCCGCGTGTTCTTTGATGATCCCGTAGGTCACAGACAGGCCGAGCCCTGTGCCTCGCCCCGTCGCCTTGGTGGTGAAAAAAGGATCGAATATCTTGTTGATGTGCTCGCGGGGAATCCCGTTGCCCGTGTCCACCACTTCCACTTCCACGCTTCCGTTGTGCGAAGCGGTGCGCACTTCCAGCATTCCGCCGGTGGGCATAGCATCACGCGCATTCAGGAACAGGTTCAAGAAGACCTGCTGCAGTTTGTTCGCGGAGCCGCGCACCGCCGGTAACCCCTCGCCGAGCTGTTTCACGATGCGTATCTGCGATGTCTTCAGCGGATGCGCCACTAGCGACAGCGTCTCTTCCACGACGCGATTCAGGTCTACGTCCGCCAGTTCGCCCGCTCCCGTGCGCGAAAAATTCAGCAGGTTGTTCACGATCTCACTCGCACGAAACGTCTGCTTCACGATCTTTTCGATAATTGAGTGCCGCGGGTCATCCTCCGGCATCTGCTTGGCCAGCATCTGGATGTAATTGGAGATGACCGCCAGAGGCGTATTCACTTCATGCGCCACTCCCGCTGCCAGCAGTCCCAGCGAAGTGAGTTTCTCCGTCTGGCTCATCTGCTCTTCCATGCGCTCGCGCTGCGTCACATCGTCGAACAGCAACAATCGGCCAATGCGCTCTCCAGACTTGCCCACCAGCGGTGTAATCGATACGTTCACCACCAGTGAAATCCCCTCGCGCTGCAGCCGGTGCTTGTAGATTCCACTGATCTGTTCCAAATCGTCGCGGGAAGCGATTTCCGAAGCCAGTTCCCGCGGTAACAGACTGCTCAAGGGTTGGCCGACCGCTGCATCCCGCGGTACGCCAAAAACCTGCTCCATCCGGCTATTCCAGGCTTCCACAGTTCCCTGAAGGTCCACGGCCAGCACGCCGACATTCAAAGATTCCACGATGTTTTCGCTGAAGTCCTTCAGGCGTGCAATTTCGGAAGCCTTTTGTTCCAGCGAGCTGTACAACTGCGAATTGTCCAGCGCGATGGCCACGTAGCCGGCGATCGTCTGCACCAGTTCGACGTCGTCGCTCGAAAGGAAATCCCCGTCAACTGTCTTGCCCAATCCGAGGACAGCGACCGCATGTTCGCGGATGCGGCAGGGAATGAAGTAATTCAAATCAAGTTGTTCCAGCGTGCGGCGAACCGTGTCGCTCACTTCCCGGGCGCTGCGCGAGGACTCATAGAAAATGGGGCCGCGTTGGAATTCCTCGCGCGTCGGCGCGATAAAGCTCAGGTCCAGCGATTCCGTCAATCGTACGCCCATCGAGCGGGCCAGCCGCATCTCCCCCGGCCGTTGCGGATCTTCCACAAAAATCGCCAGCCGGTCGACAAGCAGCGTCTGCGATACTCGGTCCATCACCGAGCCCAGCATGGGCTCCAGGCGGACTTCGTTCGTCAACGTTCGCCCGAATTCAATCAACGTGCGCCGGTAGTCCAGACGATCCCGGTAGAAAAAGCGGTCCAGCCGCGCTTGGATGCCTTCGCGGAACGGTTGAAACAGAAACGCGGCGATCACGATGGCGATCATCCCGGTAACCGGTCCGCTGGTCCTCGTTGGGAAGATCACTCCAATCAAGGCCACAAAGAAAAAGTAAATTGCTGCGACCCCTGCCGTCGCCGCCGTGTAGGCCAAGCCGCGCTTGAAAATGATATCCACGTCCATCAACCGGTAGCGGATGATGGCGTACCCAAAACACAGCGGGATCAACACCAGGCTCAGCGCGGTGAATTGCTCCCAAGGCAATGTCGCGGCGTCAAAATCGTACGGAATGATGTACAGCACCGTGAACGGCAAGCTTCCCGCCAGCGTCCCCGCCGTCAACCATTTCGTCTGCTGGCGAAGTACGCCCGAACGCGAGTGGCGATAGCTGAAATAGAAGACCAGCCCGGCGATCAGGAAACAACCGCCCAGGAAACTCAATTCCCATTCTTCCAGAAGGATCCGGGAACGCGTCGTGGGCACAAAGCCCAGAGCATTCACGGCCGCAAGAATGTGAATCAGCAGGAGGCCTAGCGGCGGCGAATATACAGCCGCGAATTTCAGGAGCGACTTGCCGGCCGATTCGCTCCGTTTTGGAAACACCAGCGCAAAATGCAGCAGCAACGCCGGCGCCAGCAGCCGTGCGCCCACACTGGCCCAATAGACTTCCAGGTCAAACGTGTCCAGCTTCCCGCTGTATTGGAAGGAATACAGAATGAACGAGACCAGGCAGAAAACATAAAAATGCACGGCGCGCGGCGCATTCCACCGCCGAATGAAAATAAAAAGTCCGATGAAGAGATACAGCAGACCCACAACGCGTAAGTAGTTCTCGACCGTGAGGGGCTTGTGCGCCGGTGTCGTGATCAGCCGTGTTTCAAACTCCTCGCCGTTCCGCGTCAGTTTGTAACGCAGTTGCGTCCAAAGGCCCGCTCGGAACAAACGCCGCGCCACTTGCGCCGCGCTGGGAACCTGCACATCGTTGATCGTCAGCAGGATGTCCCCGGGGCGAATCCCAGCTCCCGCCGCAGGGGAATCCGGAGCCACGCGCCACGCTTCGATTCCGGCGGCACTGTCGGACCACGCCACACCATCATCAGCAAGGTCGAACTGCGAGCGCTGTACGAAATTGAGCCAGGCAAAGGTCACCGCAACCAGCGTTGCTAGCGCCAGAACTACTGCCCCGACTCTGACTCGTAGATTCTCCTTCATGGCTTAAGCCGTCAAATACACCCCGTCTCTAATTTAACGTGCAACTCGCCTTCCAATCTTTGGTAGGTTGCTCCCCTGTCAAGTGCTTACAATTCATGCACTTCCGGATTCTTGGCGGGCTCTATCAACTCGACTTCCACTTTCTGGTAGGACGAATACAACTTTCCACAAGCTGAGGAACTTCTAAAACTGCACGCTCAGACCCCCACGGAAGCTGCGGAAGGCGGGCACCAGAAACAGCGGTCCATCCGGCGTGCCCATCGACACATACCCTTGCGCAAACAGGTTGTCGCATTCTGCGTTCGCTTCCCAACGCCCCAGTGCAAACCTCGGCAGCGGTTGGCGAATGCCGATGTTCACATAGGGATTCACCTGATAAATGTTCTCACCATACGGATCCACTCGCGAAACACTCACCCCGCTCACCCATTTGTATCCTGCGCTGATGCTTGTGCCCGTGCGCGGAATCTTCCCGGTCACCTTGCCAGCCAATGACTGCCGCGGCATGGTGCGCAACTCGTCGCGCAACTCGCCGTCCACGGCATCCGTAGCCGTAGGCGCAAGCGCGCCGGCGAACGCATAAACAGCCGTGATCTCCACGTCGTCCGTGATTCTTTGCCGCAGTGCCAGTCGTGTCCCCCAACTCGAAGAAGATCCCCCGTCGTACGCAAATCCCTTTGAATAAAAATCCTGAATATATTCAGACGAAGGCAGATCGTCACCGCGCCCGTACAACGCCACGTGACGATTGTCATCATGGAACGCGGCAACTTGCAGGATGCCGTGGCTGCCTACCTTGCGCTCCATGGCCACTTCTTCGTGCTGGCCATTTTCCAACACCGGCCGCCCGTCGCGCAGCAGCAACGAGGGGAACGCGTCCAATTGATTGATCGCGTTCGTCAGATTTCCGGTAGCCGGCGCACCGATTAGATCGGAGACCAGGGAATCATTCGGCAGGGCGCTATTCGGCAGTGCCGCGTAAATCATGTCCGCGTACCATTTGGGCGCAATCCGCGTTTCCAATTTCATGCGTGGGCGCACGCTCCATGCGGAAGACCCGATGCCCATAAGCACGTATTCGCCGCCAACGCGCAGTAAAAATCGATCGCCCAGCGTCACCGACTTTGCTTGATCCAGCCGCAATCCTCGGAACGTCGGTCCTTCCGGGCCAATCTTTGCCTCACGCAGCACAACCGTACTTTGCGCTCCGTTCGTAAACGAGCCATTCGGTAGCCATACGGCCGCAATCCCGCCAGCGGGAGAGTCTTCGTCGTAGCTCACTTGCCCTGCGATGACCACGTGGTTGAAACGATCAATGGGCTGATCGTAAGCGAATTCAGTCCCCGGCGCTGCGTCCACACTGGACACGGAGCCTGGACGCCTCGCGCCGTTCGTCAGATCGACCCGCCCACGCGGACTGAATCCTGTGCCCTCCGGAACAATGGTAGAAACTGGCGCTGTGTCGTCCTCTCCCCATTGCAGAACTGGCCGTAAGCCCGATGCCGACCGCAATACCCATTTCCAATCGTCAGGCTCCGCCGTGCCGCTTGTCGGAGGCCGTCGGAGTTGCTCGATCGACGCGAACATGGTTTCCATCTGTACGCGTACGAGGGTCGTCAAGTTTGAGGAGATGCGGACGTGCTTCTCTAGATCAGGCAGGAATCCCGCCAGCGTCACGCGCACGGTGTAAAAACCTGGCTCCAGCTTGTCGCCTTTGAAAATTCCCTGCGTATTCGTCAGGAACTGGCGCACCGCCAGTACTCCGGGCGTCTCTGAAAAAACCTCCACCGTCGCGCCCAACTGCGGAATCCCTGCGGAGTCACGCACCACTCCTGAAAGTGTTCCTACGGAAGGCTTCGCAGCGGTTTGCGCGCTCGCCGGTGCAACTCCCCAGCCCACACCCATAGCGCACGCCAACAACACTCCGAAGCTAAGGAGCGGGCCGGGCTTCAATTCGCTTTACCTCCCCGGTGTTGCGTTCGCCGCAGTCTTGGGTTCCACTGGATTCTTGATCGAAAAATCTGCGCTGCGCGAGATGCTGCTCTGCGACAGCGTATCCGTCGCGCTAACCTCCAGAGTATACTTACCAGGCGCCAGCGTTGCCAGCGGCAACAGCCGCTCGATCGTCACCTGTTCTCCGGTCTGCTTCATCTCCTCAGAGGTTTCCTTGAACTGCATGATCTGCTGGTCGCCCTTTTTCACTGTGTACACAAATGTCGCGTTGGACTTGTGCGTCTTGTCGTCCGGTTTCAGGTTGTACACCTGAAGATAAATGCCCAGTTTGTCGTTCGTCGTGAAATCCCCGTCCAGCCGCGGGCGAACCTTCGATGACCCGAGCACAAATTGCCCCGTTCCAATCTGCTTGGCAGGGACATGCTCAATCTGGTCCGCCAAAATCAGCGTGCTCGCGTCCAGCTTTACATCCTCGTAGCGCGGCACCGCCAGCCGTGTATTCACCACCCCGACGTTTCCGCTCTCCACGTCCTTGATCACCAGGTCCAGACGGTACAGCCCCGGACGCAACGGCAACGCCTTTTGATAGATCGAAGATTGCTTCACGGACTGCGCAAACAGTGAATCCGGAAAGTCCTTGCTCACCGAATCTTCAAATGTTTGCACCGTGCGCCCCGTCAATGTGCTCACTCGTCCAAATATGTTGATCGACGCGGAGTGCACGCCTTCCTTGGCCTTGAATTGCAGTTGGTGGTTGGGAATCTGCACCGTAACCGGCACCAGCACCGTGTCGCTCGTTACCTTCATGAAGTCGGTGCGGTAACTGAAGTGGACTTGATCGCGGACCATGCGCGTGGTCACCAGCGCTTCCAGGTCCTTATATTTAACTTCCGGCGGTTTCTGGATCTTCGCGTAAAGTTCCAGCCGCGTGAACTCATTCAAGCTCGCGGGTTCTCCACCCATCGTCGTCGGCAAGTGCGTTCCATCCGAGCGCGTGAACCGGTCTGTCTTGGACGCCAAACCCATCGCTTCCAGGTCGCTCAATCCTGCGCCCGGAACGTATAGCAATGCGTCCTTCTCCGTTGGGTCCATCGTCAGGTGATACTCGCCAGACCCGCTGGGATCCACAAATTCCAGCTCCACGTTTTCCTGAATCCCTTCCAAATACCGGTAACGCCAGGTTTCCCATGGATACGTCGTCGTCGAGCCGCCGCCCATCTCCTCAGGACGATTCCAGGTGCCGCCCGTGGGGTGCGATTGGATTTCATCCGGTGGGCCCCACATGATGTAAATGCGCCCACGATCCGTCTTCCAACCGGGTATGCCGGAAGCGTAATGCTCATTGGCATATGCAATGCGCCGGTAATGCTCTTCCTTGAAGTCGTTGTCCGGCAAGTCCGGATTGCTGCTTCGCCGCAGCCAGAACTGCTCGATGAACTGCTCGCGCTCTTCGTTCGTCTCCAACTGCAAAAATGCCGTGCGCTCTTCCGGCGAAATGATGTAAATCACGTCTTCGTTCAGCCAACTCTTATACGGGCCCTCCAATTCCTTCAGGGTCTTCTTCATCTTCTGCTTCTGCTCTTTGGTCAGCTTTTGATTCTCAGCGGGGATGGGAATTTGCGCGTTGGGATCCTGAGGTTGCACTTGTTGTGCGGAGACCGGCAAGGCAAGAAAGGCAAACGCGATAAGATACGTAGAGATAGTTTGATATTTCTTTAGCATTGAGACACCCTTACGACCTCTGGATTCTAATCCTACGATTTAGCCACGTCAATTCAGTAATCTCGCTCATTCGAAGAGACTTGGCCCCGATTCTTATTAGACGTGCCGAAGTTGCCTGCTAGTTGCCTGCCGCAGTCAGTTTGTCGCTGTGAATCTGTGCGTGGGATCGTCTCTGAGGACTAGTACGAGGTTTTGCTTGATTTCCTACTGCAGCCGCCGATTCTGCACTTCCGAGCCAATCAACGAATCGAAGATCGCCAACACGTGCCGCCGGTATTCCACCATACGGCTCAACACATCCCGCAAATGCGGCTCACGCTCCACTTCACGGTGCCATTTCGCCAGCACCGCCGGAGGCACTTCGATATCCTGCCGCAGCCGTTCCGCGGAATGTCCGCGCAAAAACAGTCCGTAGAAAAACGCCGCCTCCCGCTGCGGAAAAGCCAGGTCCGTAGTGATTTCAACCGGCATGACTGGTGCGAGTGTCGCCATACAGAAAAACGCAGTTTACCTAAATCGCGTCCCGCGTCAAGTAGGACCTCAGTCCTGATGCCGCTTGCCCGTCAATACTCCCTGTTCCCCGGCATGCAACTTTATCCCACCTTGACCCGCTCTAATCGGCATAGGATGCTTTAGCTCATGGCACGGTTACCCAAGTCGCTCGCTGGCAATACCGTGGGCCGCTTCATGCGCTTTGGCATGCTCCGCGGTCTCCGCTCCGTCGAGATCAATCCCGAAGACTTCCGCAAGTACTTGTCCCAGAAGCACTCGCTCTGGGTGCCTCACTTCGGCCGCATGAAAGATGTCCCCTTGGACAAGCTGGACGCCATCGCCGACCGCCTCATCCACGACGCGCAGCGCCTCGCCCTCGCTCAAGGAGCAGGCTTCGGCCTCGGCGGCATGCTCACTCTTCTGCCAGACGCCAGCCTCCTCACCGTCATTACTTTGCGGCTGATTCAGCGCCTTTGCCTTCTCTATGGCTTTGAACAAAAGGGGCCCGACCAGCGCATCGAGTTGTGGCTCGCCGCCGCTGCCGCTGCCGGAATCGATTTCAGCAAAGACCTCGCCGAAAAACAAATGGTAGAGAAGCTCGCCCCTCGCCTCGCTGGCCGCCTCGCTGTCCGCATCGGTGAAGAAAGCGCCGAAAAGTGGGTGGGACGCCTGGTTCCCCTCGCCAGCTCCGCCATCGGCGGCGTCCTCAACTACACCTTCGTCCGCTCGTGGGGACGCCGCGTCCAGCGCCACCTCCGCCAAAAACATCTCCTCGAACGCAACTCCGCCCATCCCCACCTAACCATCGTCCCCTCCCCCATCTCCTAATCCTCACCTGACCCCCGGACCAACCGTCATTCCGAACGGAGTCTGCGCAGTGAGGTACGGTTTTCCATCGCAAGCCTTTTGTGCGATGAATCCCTCTGTGGTTTAATCCTCTCTTCGATCCATCCCGCCCCTCCGTCCACTGTCATCCCGACCGGCGGGTGGCCCGAGACCAACGCTGCGGAGTTTCTTGTTTTGGGTGGCGCGCAGAGGACATCGCTTGAACAATTTCCATGGAAGCACTGAGACACGGAGGGTGCCCCAGGTTCCAGTTTTTGGTACCTGGGTCTTGGGGTTGCGGTTTCTTTCTTTCTTTCTCTTCACTCTTTGACATCAATGCGCACCAGCCCCGCTTCTCCCTTCCCGTAAAACGACCAACTGCTCCATGGCCACTCGCGGGGATGTTTTACCAGTTTGCGAATCACCGGGTTTGCGTGCATGTAATTCAACTTCTCCTTCATCTTCCCAGTGCTGTACACATTAAAATCATAAAAGCGCGCTTGCCAAAACGCCCGTGGCTGCTCGGTCCCCTCCTCAAACGGCAGTCGCAATTGCTCTGCTGAGCGACGCCTTCTCCGCTTGCGCATCTTGCGCGACACCTGCAGTTTCAGTTTGTGCAGCGCGGTGGAAGGCGTTCCCCGTTTGGGCTCGCTGATCAGCAAGTGCACATGCTCCGGCATCACCACGTAACCGACCAGGCGAAATCCCATCTCGTCGCGCACTTTTCCCAACTCCCGCACAAACAGGTCACGTGCGCGCGCTGTTTTCAATAATGGCAACCGCCGGTAACAACTGAAGGTGATGAAATGCAAATCCGCTTTGCCGTAGTCTCGCTTTAGCCCAGAAGGCATCGGAAACCCCAAAGCAAGAAATGCCAGCCCAAGACCCAGGTTCCCAATCCGAACCTGGGGCACCCTCCGCGTCTCCCTACTTCTGCGAGACTTGCTGAACTGATATACTCTCCAGGATTCGCATGTCAACACCAATCGAGACGCCCAATCCGGGCCACCCGCCTATATAAATCTAAACATTGGATGTCTTTCCAGTTTGCATGCGGAGTCCACCAAATTAGAAGTTGGGGGTCTTTGGACACGAGCATGTGCCAGTACACATCTTCAAAGCGTCAATTATCTTTCTTGTTCGCGGGTCAGGAACTTTTTGATGGAGGTAATCGAGCACAAGTGATGTCACCCGCGGTCTACGGTCTGTTTCCACCAAAACTCTTTGACTATCTGAAAAACTAAGCGAAACAATAGTAAGATACGGCCGTGTATTCTCAGGAATGGTCAGCTCGTCCAAGGTGAATAGCTTCAAGGCTGCAATTGAAGCACTGTCTCCCAGTTGGGTGAGCGACGGAGAATTATTGGTAAAGTACTTGAGCTGAAATGATGTATAGGTTCCGTGTTTTTCCGACTCCTTAAAGGATTCAAAGGCAGACCTAACATAAGTCGTATGATATGGATCGATTTGCGCCAGACAGGGATCATCCGGAGCCTTTAGTTGCACCGCGAAAACTGAAGTGGCCAGGACCGCAGGAACCAAGCAGGTTGTAATCCGCATTCAAAACTCCTTGACTGGTCTCATGGAATTCCAGAAAAACCAGATGCGTTTGCCCCATTCGAGCCAACTATCGCAGTGTAGCCATTACTCAATGGAGTCTGTAATGGATATGAGGTTATGTTCCATTGGAACGTTTGTGAACTGTATGTCGTTCCTTGATAGGTTAATGATACGTTTTGCGTCATATTGGCACTCAGACTAGTATCATCCATTGTAACTCCGACATAAGGATCGGTAAATTGTCCCGATGAATTGGTGGGCTCACAGGATGAGGTTATGCAGCCCCCAGGAGGGCCATCCAAAGAGTTTCCATTAGGATTTTGATTTCGCTACTCTGAGCTGGCCCACTTCGCGCATTTGATTTGGCCCACCCTGTACATCACGGACGGCCTAACCTGTCAGCAGGAACGACGGGGGGCCGATGGACAGGAGACGCAAAGTGGAACTGTTCGAGGAGATACGTCGGGAGTATCGGTTTGGAGTGGGCACGATCCAGGGAGTGGCGAAGAAGTTGAACACCCATCGGCGCATGGTGCGGCAAGCGTTGGCCAGCGCGATTCCGCCTGAGCGGCGGGTGGCCCGAGATTAAGGCTGCGGAGTCACTTGATTTGGGATGCGCGCAGAGGACATCGCTTGAATAATTTCCTTGGAAAGATAGAGACGCGGAGGGTGCCCCAGATTCCGGTTTTGGTACCTGGGTCTTGGGTTCCGCCTTCTTTCCTCCTCGTACCAGTTTCGAATCTAGTACCTTGTAAATACTGATTGACATCTAGTAAATATTGTAGTATCATGGGTTGTGACTGATCGGCACCACCACGCCCGCGTTCCCCTGCAAGACCCTCCCTCGCCTGCTCCCCTTACCGATTTTCTCCCTCTCTTTGTTTTCTCTTCGCCTTCGCGCCCCTTAAATCCTTTCTTTCCCCTTGATGCAAGCCATTCTCCCGTAACTCCTTTGTTTCCCCTTGATACGAGAAAACGTGGGGGGTAGGGGGTGCTCCAAAACTTCCAACTTTCAACTTCAAACCGTCCCTTCCCCGTAACTCCAATCATTCCCGTACATCCACGAAATTCACCCGTAAGCCCAACTATTCCCGTACATACGCAAAAGCAGGGGGGTGGGGTCCGTATTTTTGAACTTTCAACTTTTAACTTTCAACTTTTTCTCTGCCCTGACATGACCAACCGTTCCATTTCGGAATTCTCCCCGTGCCTGTCAACGACAACGCAAAATGAAAATGTCGGCGCGCCGACATTTTCGCCTCGCCACCGAAACGCCATCGCAAGCCGCAGCAGCAAAGAGAAAAATCCCAGCGCTCAGCAAAATACGCAAATCGCGCATCGCTTCGCAGACTGGCTACGCAATTGCTCCTCTCTTCATTCGGCTTTTTGCCGATTGAGGGAGTATGAACGCAGTCACGCCCGAACCACGAATCCCCGTAATGATCGTGGTCGAAGCAACCTGGGAAGACCAAAGTGGAGCTTTGCAAACCGCGCGTGCGCGCATGGAGAACAGGTCTGTTTCGGGAGCGTGCATCCGCCTCAGGTCGCAGATTAAAGTTGGTACGAAACTGAACATTCAGTGGCGTTGGGAGAAGTTCACCGGCATCGCCAAGTATTGCCGCAGCGAAGGACGCGACTTTCTTGTAGGTCTTCAGCGAGCAGCGGAATCGAAGGCAAGCAGCGAAAAGACTGTTCCAATTGTGCAACCAGTTGTTGCGCCGCGCGAAGAAATAAAGCCGAACTTACCGCAACTAACGAAGTTGAAGCTGGAAAGTGTTCCAAGATTGCCGATCGCCAGCTCTTCCGCGGCGATTCCTCCTCGGCGAATTTCTAATGAAACGCTAATCAAAGAGACCCCGCGCATCCCGCAGCTCCAAGAGATCAAAGCTCTTCCAAATCCACAAACACCAGAGAAGCAGCCTCCTCCGCAAAAGGAAGTTGGCAAGGAAAGGAAACGTATGCCGCGCAAATGGTTCGAGATGGGACACAAAGACGAAAACCAGGACAGTTTCCAAGGGAACGGCGATGGGAACGGAACGGGCAAGAGTGAAACCGTTACTCGCGCGCCCGCAGCAGCGCCTCGCCCAGCGCCGGCCGTCGCGAAGCCTGTGGAGGAGAATGCCGCGAGCTCGCAGATTGAGCTGTTGGCCATGGAAGACATTTACCGCGCGGCGGGAATCATCAATCCGCGAAAGGGCTACAGCATCAATAAGGTGATCGACATGCTTCACAGCGAGCACATCCGCGGAACATCCAAAGAGGTGAAACGCGCTTCCGTGCTGATGGCATTGGACGCCGCGGACATCTCTGTAGACGAAGTGCTGCAGGACGCCAAGGTGCGTCAGGAAGCGATCGACACTTACGAAGCGCAACAACGGAAACAGTTTGAAGCGTTGCTGGCCCAAAAGGCGGAAGAGAACGTGCAGATTCAGGCCGAGCTGGAGCGAGTTAAAGCGCGCTATGGAGAGCGGCTGCGTCGTAACCTGGATGGAATTGCGCGAGAAAAAGCCACGTTTGGCAGCTGGTTGACGTTGAAACAGCAAGAATCACAGAGCATGACCGAAGCCGTGGAGCTCTGCTTGAAGCCGCAATTAAGCGAGCCGGCGAACAACTCGCTGCAAGAAGTCAGTCTGGTCAACGCCAGCACCAAGCCGGTGTAAATCCCACGGCCTGAGTTACGCGGGCGAGACGAGGGCGAATTCGACGCGGCGGCGCATGGGATCTATGCGTTCAGCGCGGACGCGGATGCGATCGCCAAGTTTCCAGATCAGGGGAGTGGTGGACTTGCGTCGGCTGGGACGGCTGCGGCGCGCGCCTCCGGATTCTCCCATGGCGATGATGGCGTGATCGCTCTCGCGAAAAACGCAACGAGCGCCGGCGGCTTCCTCGAGCGCACCGATGGGCAGAAGACCCTCAATAAAGAGATCGAAAAGCTCGACGAAGCAACCGTATTTCTGAACGGAGATAATTAGTCCGTCGAATTCGTCGCCGAGGCGCTGTTCCATATACTGCGCGGTTTTCCAGTTGATAAGTTCGCGCTCAGCGGAAGCGGCGCGTCGCTCGGTCTCTGAAGCTTCCGCGGCAATTTCCCCAAGATGATTTTCAGAATAGAGCGTGGCTTCAGCCCCGACGACAGGCTTGATGAGCGAAGGCGGCGCAGCATCGGGATGCGCGATGGCCCATTTGAGGATGCGATGGACGATGAGGTCGGGATAACGGCGAATAGGCGAAGTGAAGTGCGTGTACTCCTCGAAGCCAAGAGCAAAGTGGCCGAGCGAATCGGCCGAGTAGCGCGCCTGTTTCAGCGAACGCAGCATGAGGTAGGAAAGGATACGTTCTTCCGGCTTGCCAGAAAGTTTCTGCACCAGACGCTGGTAATGCTGAGGAGTAATGCGAAGATCAGCGGCGGGTAAAGCAACGCGCTGTTGGCGTTCGCGCCCCTTGCCGAAGGAATCCGGGCGACCTGCCTTTGCGGGGGCGGGAACGCGGCCATGACGCACAGCGACTTCGCGCTGGTGAAGATCCTCGACGCCAAGAGAATAGCCGAAGGCGCGGGCGAGTTCCTCGAATTCCAATACCTTGCGGGCATCGGGCTTTTCGTGAACGCGATGCAGCGATTTGATGCCGCGGGAATTGAGCTGGTGAGCCACAGCGCGATTGGCGGCGAGCATGAATTCCTCGATGATGCGATGGGCGATATTACGCTCGCTGCGGGAAACGCCGGTCATCTGTTGTTGCTCGTCGAAGGAGATGACGGGTTCAGGGAGATCGAAATCCACGGAACCGTTTTCCGCGCGGCGCGCATTCAAAAGCAGAGCAAGACCTTTCATGGCGCGGAAATGGTGATTTAGCTGCGAGTAGCGCGCGGTCATCTCCGGATCGCCTTCGAGGACCTTATTGACATTGGCGTAAGTCATGCGCTCGATGGAGCGAATGACGCCGGGGACCATCCACGAGTTGAGCATGCGACCGGCGGCATCGAAGTGCATGATGGCGCTGAGGACGAGGCGTTCTTCGCGAGGATTCAGCGAACACATGCCGTTGGAAAGCGCTTCGGGAAGCATAGGAACGGCGCGGTCAATGAAGTAGACGGAATTACCGCGCAGTCGAGCCTCGCGATCGAGAGGTGATTCGGGGCGGACGTAATGAGCGACGTCGGCGATGTGAACTTGCAGGAGCCAGCCGCCATCGTCGCGGCGCTCGACGTAAACGGCGTCGTCGAAATCGCGCGCAGTTTCCCCGTCAATAGTAACGATCGGAAGTTCGCGGAAATCTTCGCGGCCGACGCGGTCGTTTTCGGAGACGGGCAGGGCGAGGCGCTCGGACTCCTGCAAAACTTCGGCAGGAAAAGTGTGTGGGAGATGATGCTTGCGAATGATGATTTCGGTATCCACGCCGAGATCTCCAGGGCGGCCGAGAATCTCGATGACGCGGCCGGTGGGAGAAGCGCCGCCGCGGGGATAGCGAAGGAGTTCGACATTGACGACAGCGCCGTCGAGTTTGGGGATATGCGGAAGACGCTTGTTGCGCGCGGCCTGGCCTTTGGACGAAGGCAAGAGCTGCTCGCGGAGAGCGGGCGAGAGTTCCTCACCGGGGGTGAGCTCGATGTCATGCTGGACACGCGGATCGTAAGGTGAGACGACGCTGCCACGAGAGGTGTAGTGGAACTGGCCAACGATGGAAGGATGCGCGCGGCCGACGATACGAACGATGCGTCCTTCGGCGCGGCGAGCGCCGGTGTGGCCGCTGAGGCGGGCAATCTTTGCGACGACGTGATCGCCATGCATGGCGTCTTCAACGGAGTCGCGTGGAATAAAGATATCGCCGTCCACATTGGGCAGAGCAACATCCGGTACAACAAAGCCGTAGCCATCCTGATGAAGAACAAGGCGGCCCTTGATTTCATCGCGAGACGCCGCCTTCTGTTGCGCGATTTTTTCGGGTTGGCGTTCGGGAGCAGGGGCAGGGTCGCGCCGCGAGCGTCGGAGCAGGAAGCGTCCATGGGAAAGTTCCTCGATGAGGCCGCGAGATTGCAGTTTGGCGAGCATCTGTAAGAGGGGGCGGCGGTTACTTTTCTTGACGTGGAGACCGCGAGAAATGTCCTCGATGGAGACAGGGTCATTTCTAAGTTGAAGAAAACGAAGGATATCGTCGAGATTCAGGTGAGAGGGGCGAGGCATAGCACGGCCCTTTCTAGGAGCGAAGCAGGTACAGTCCAATTCTAGTCAAAATTATTAAAATAGTTGAAACCTTTTTCGGGTGACTGAGGTTTAATAAGACAGGCCAACACACGACCAACTAGCCGCCCTCCGTCAGGCTGGTTGGATTCCCCGAAAGGGGAATAAGAGGGAGGCGGGAAGACCTGGCCTGCCTCCCTTATCCTTAATCGTTACTTTCCGCGAACAATCCAAGAATGCGACCATGCTAGTTGTGAAGGTTCGTTCAGGGGTCACCGGACCGTGAGTCAGCCTCCGGTCGAACGACGATTACGCAAGTTTTGCCTTTGTTGCTGGCGATACCTATCTTTTTGGAAGCTTGTCTTGAATCCTGGCATTCGGTAGAATCCACCCACCAAAAGTGCAGTTCCGTTCTTCCGGTTTTTTCCACCCTTGGTATTAATGTCAATCTCGAAAGGAAACTGATTATGCCTCTATCGAAAAAACTTGCAGCGGAATTCATTGGAACTTTTTGGCTGGTCTTTGGTGGATGCGGCGCCGCTGTCCTGGATGCGGCGTTTCCGCAACTGGGGATCGGTTTTTTGGGAGTTGCCTTCGCATTCGGCCTAACGGTACTGACCATGGTCTATGCCATTGGCCACATTTCCGGTTGTCATCTGAATCCAGCGATTACCTTAGGACTGGCTGTGGGCAAGCGCTTTCCGTTCTCCGAGGTCATCCCCTACATTATCGCCCAGGTGTTCGGCGCGCTCCTGGCCAGCACAGTGTTGTATACGATCGCCAGTGGTAAGGAAGGATTCCAATTAAGCGGTGGGTTTGCATCCAATGGATATGGCCTACATTCGCCCGGGGGCTACTCGCTGCTGGCCTGTTTTGTTGCCGAACTCGTGCTCACGTTCTTTTTTGTGCTGATCATCCATGGGGCAACGGACCGGCGGGCGCCAGCCGGATTTGCGGGGATTGCGATTGGTCTGACGCTGACATTGATTCACTTGGTAGGGATTCCTGTTACGAATACGTCTGTGAACCCTGCGCGAAGCACGGGGCCGGCTCTTTTCGTGGGAGGCTGGGCTGTCCAGCAACTGTGGCTGTTCTGGCTGGCACCACTGATTGGTGGAGCCGTCGCCGGTCTGGTGTACAACGCATTGTTTGAAGAGCGCAAGGCGCAGGAAAGGTAGTCCTTGCGAGCATCATGGGACTCCCCAAGGCCCGTGCGTGGGGGAATTGGCAATCCTGGCCGCAAACAGGCACAACGACGCGCTTGTTTCGCATGACTGCAGAGCAGTCTGCGCCTTGCTGGATGGACTATTAGCGGCGCATGGGATCTGGATTGGGGCAAAGATCCATCGATCAAGGGTCACTAAAGCGCATTTGTCTGCCTATTTAGACGGTTTCGTTCGTGGCGATTTATGCGACTTGAAGGCCGCCTGAATTTTCGCCGCGCGGGAGCCGGGTTTCAGGTGCGTGGTGACGCCCACCAGGATTTGGGAGATGCTGCTCCAAAGGGCTTCGCACTGGAATGCCACGGTGCCTCCGCCGCGCTTGCGTTGGGCGATGGTGAAGTTGATGTCGCCGACGCAGATGAAGTGAGTCAGCTCGCTTCTGGCGGAGATGGCGAGTTTGGCGTGGTCGTCAGGCTCCGGCCAGGCAATGTCGATTCCCAGCGGTTGAAGGTTGATTCCCTTCATGTCTACCACAGTATGAATCTTGTCGCTGTCCAAGGGAGGCGGAGTGGGATCGTGCTCCCAGGTTTCCACGTCCAGGTTATCGTGGAGCGCGGGCCCGACTAAGTCATTGTAGAAATCAAGGCCCCAGGTGGCGTTTTTCGCCATGCACATGAATTTGGTTCCGCCCTTGGAGAGGAACGGAATCACCGCGCTCAAAGGTGTGTTGCCCGAGGCCACCTGGTCTTGCATCAAGAGCACGCGAGGATCGTTTGTCTGAGTGGTCAAGTCCACTGGAACTCGCGAAGCCAAGTACACATTGGGTTGCTGCACGGCATACATTTGCTTTGCCAGAGTTTGTGCGACGGTGGCGTCGTGAAGCGTGATGCAAAGGAGGGTTTGCGCGTTAGGTATGCCGGAGTTGGGGAAACTATAGCTGCCCGCCGGGGGGAATTTTGGGGTGGACTGAATCAGCCAGAACGCCGAGTTCGTTCCCAAGTCGAACGCCAGGACACCTTTGGTATGGCCACGTGAACCGACGACCTGGCCATTGATGGGATTTTCGTCGTTGTAGAAGAACCAGCCGATATGCTGGGTGGATGCCCCCTGGGAAACGTACACTTGCTTCAAGGTATTTGGAAGCGCGCCATCCTGATCCACATGATGGGTGGAAAGCGCGAGCTTTGCGTCCGACGGAGCATTTGCGTCGAAGTATACGTATTCCGTCCCCGTAACTTTTATCGCACTGCCGCTGGTGGATTTGCCGGCGACTTTATACATGAACCACCAATCCACCGGATTTCCCGAATCATCTATTGCGCTAAGTGGCATCGGAATTCTCCCAACCGGAGACGCATCTCCGAATTCGGGCGTTAGTCCGCCTGAATGTGCAGCGCAGTCTACAACACAAATAGGATGCAAGGAATCAGTGGGAGTAAGTGGCTAAATCAGCAGAAATGCCATGTCGTAGGGCAGCGAAATGCATCACTCTGGAACTGGCGCCACGCTGAGTTCCGAGGCAATTGCGGGGAAGGTGCAGCTTCAGACCGGATAATCCGCCTTATTTAGATGCCTTCGTCAAACTTCCCTTCTGGAGTCGGCAACTTGTCACCGTCTCGTGCTACCCAAACATATAGGGCAGGAAGCAGGAATATGCTGAATAGCAGTGCGCCCATCAAGCCGCCAACGATCACGATCGCGAAAGGCCGTTGCGAATCCGAGCCAATACCGCGTGAGAGCGCAGCGGGCAGCAGGCCGAGACTCGCCACCAACATCGTCATCATGATGGGCCGCAACCGTAGCACCGCGCCTTCGATGGCAGCGCTTTCGATGGAGTGACCTGCGGCACGAAGTTGGTTGATGTACTCGAGCATGATGACGCCCGTTTCCACGGACACCCCGAACAGCGCAAGAAAACCCACCCCCGTGGAGACGCTGAAATGAGTTGCGGTCAACAGGAGAGCAAGCAAGCCTCCGATGGGAGCGATGGCCACGTTGGCCAGGATCAGGGTGGCCCATTTAGGCGAAGAGAACATGGTGTAGAGAATCACGAAGATGGCGATGAGAGTGATCGGCACAACAATCATCAGGCGTTTTTGTGATCTCTTTTGACTTTCATATTCTCCGGCCCAATTGATGTGATACCCCACGGGCAACTTCACACGCTGTCCCACCAGTTTCATGGCCTCTTCCACGGCGCTGCCCAGATCGCGCCCGCGCACGCTGTATTTAATGGCCACGTAGCGAGAATTTTCCTCGCGATAGATTTCTGAGGCTCCGTCGCGGGAGTCTACTTGGGCCAACTGTGCCAGGGAGACGCGCTCGCCCGTGGGAGAGAGCAAGCGGATCTTCTGAATAGCTTCTTCGGTTTCGCGATAAGGAGCTTTGTAACGCGCCACAAGATCGTATCGTTGTTCGCCCTGCAAGACCTGGCTGACTGCTTTTCCTCCCACCGCGGTTTCCACGGCGCCCTGCACGTCCGCTACATTGATGCCGTGACGCGCCGCTTCCAGGCGATCGACGGTGATATTCAGATTAGGCTGGCCGAGCACGCGAAACAGGCCGAGGTCTTCAATGCCTGGAATACCGCGCATGACGTTGACCACTTCATCGCCCTTTTCTTCGAGCACCCGTAGATCTTCGCCGTACATTTTTATCGCCAATTCTCCTTTGACTCCGCTGACTGCTTCTTCCATGTTGTCCGCGATGGGCTGCGAGAAATTCCAGAGCACTCCGGGGATCTGGCTCAGCTCGCGATCCATCGCCGCAATGAGTTCATCCTTGTTTTCATGGAATACGGGGCGCCACTTGTTCTTCGGCTTCAAGTCAACGAAATACTCCGTGTTGAAGAACCCCGTCGTATCTGTCCCATCGTCCGGCCGGCCCACCTGTGACACTACTTGAGTGACTTCGGGAAAGGAGGCCAGGATGAGCCGCGCTTTGTTCATCACACGGGTACCTTCGTCGGGACCGGTGCTTGGCGCCAGAGTTCCGCGCGCCCAGATGGCGCCCTCGTCAAGATGGGGCAGAAACTCCGACCCGATCACGCCACTCACAAGGAGGAAAACTGCCAGACCAAAGGCAGCGGCCCCGGTGCCCACAGTGACACCGTGATGCCGGATCGCCCAGCGCACGGCCTTGCGATACCTCATCCTTAGCTCCTCCATCACCGGGTTTCGCCATTCCTGCATTCCGTGACGGAACTGGAGAAGCGCCAGGACCGGGGCGATGGCGATCGAGAAGATCAGCGCGCCTAACAATGCAAAGGAAACCGTCCATGCCATCGGCTTGAAGAGGCGCCCCTCCACGCTTTGCAGTGTGAAAATCGGCAGGTATGCGGTGATGATGATTGCGCGGGCGTAAAACACGGGCCGGAGCACCTCGCTGACCGCATCGCGAATACACTCCCACGGTGTTTTGTCCAAGCTGCTCTCGAGTCCGAAATGGCGAACGATATTCTCAATGATGACCACCGTTCCGTCTACAACCATGCCGAAGTCCAGGGCGCCCAAAGAGAGGAGATTGGCGGGAATTTTATTCAGGTCCAGGCATATAGAAGCAAATAGCAGCGAAAACGGAATCGTCAGGGCAACGATGATTGCCCCGCGGACATTGCCGAGAAAAAAGAAGAGAATGATCGAAACGAGGAGCACGCCTTCGGTCAGGTTGTGAAGCACGGTGTGCGTCGTCAAATGCACCAGGTCGCTGCGGTCAAGAAAGGGGACGATCTTAACGCCTGGCGGCAGGATATGCTCGTTCAGTTCTTTGACTTTATCGTGGATGAGCGCGAGCGCTTCGTCCGCGTCCGCTCCCTTACGAAGCAGGACGATGCCTTCTATCGCATCTTCATTATCGAGGACCGTGCCGTCTTCGCGATGAATGGCCTTTCCGATTTGTCCCAGCCGGATTTTGGGGCCCTGAGTGACGGTTGCAATGTCCTTCACGCGAAGCGGCGTGCCGTTCTTGGTCGCGATCACTGTCTGCTCGATATCCTGGACGGTCTTGTAAAGGCCCACTACGCGCACGTTGACCTGTTGCAGGCCTGCCTTAATGAAGCTTCCACCAGCGTTTGTGTTGTTGATGCTGAGTTGCTGCTCGACCTGGCCGATACTCAGTCCATAGGCCACCAGTTTGTCGGGATCAACTTGCACCTGGTATTCGCGGGTGATGCCCCCAAAGCTCACCACATCCACAACATTGGGGACCGATTTAAACTGCTTCTCGAGGGTCCAGTCCTCAATGGATTTCAATTCCATCAAGTCGTATCCCGGATTCGTGCTTCTCAAGGAATACCAGTAGATCTGACCTACAGGGCTCCAGTCCGTCCCCATCTGTGGCTGTAGACCACTAGGAAGGGTGACCTGAGCAAGTCTTTCCAGGACTTTCTGACGGTTCCAATCGTTTTCTGAGTGATCGTCGAAGATCAGCATCACGCTGGAAAGACCGAAGAGCGACACGGAACGCAAGTGCTCGAGGTGAGGAATCCCATTCATCTGAATTTCAATCGGGATAGTAAGTTGCTGCTCGACTTCTTCGGCGGCACGCCCCGGCCACTGCGTAATGATTTGAACGTAGTTATTCGCTACGTCTGGATAGGCTTCGACGGGCAAGTTGTGGAACGAAACTGCGCCCCATATAAGGAGCAGGACAGCGAGCGCTAGCACGATGAATCGGTTGTTCAGCGTGTAACTGATAAGATTGCGGATCATTCCTTTGCCTGCACCACGATCACTCCATCCGAATGCGAATCTCCGATTTTATACCTTACTATATTTGGGCTGCCCCATTTTACGCAGGATTCGGGGGCCGAGGCGGGGAAGTAGAATTGCAGGCGCGTCCCAGCCGGCAACGCGGATGCCAGTGCATTCTTCCGCGATTGCGGGAACGGGATGATTTCGGATATTGTGCGGAATCGAGTAGTTTGGAGAGATCGCGTGAAGAAGAGCGGAAGGATTGTGGCGCTGTGCGTTGTGAGTCTGCTGATTTGCGCGGGGAAAAGTTGCGCGCAAGCAGGGCCAGAGGGGGCGAGCAGCGAATGGCAGGTGTGGACGGGCGGGGGACATGGGATTAACGGGAGCCAGTCTGGCACGGGCGTGTGGAACCTGGGATTGCGCTACGGCATCGTGATCACTTCGCCGCACGGGCCGGGATTCCTGCGTGGGCAATTGGAATATGCGCTGGATGCGGTTCCTGCGTGGGCGATCGTGCAGAGCACGAACACAGCGTACGGAGCGGGTGTGAATCCGTTTGCGTTCAAGTGGATCCTGACCACACCGAAAAAGGTGAAGCCCTATTTCGAGATTGAGGGAGGGACGCTGTTCACGAACACGAAGGTGCCTGAAGGGACTTCACACGTGAACTTCACTTCTAGCGGCGCGTTGGGAGCGCATATCCTTGGCGAAAAGCACAATTGGACCGCGGAAGTGCGATTCATGCATATCTCGAATGCCGGGATTTCCAGTCCGAACCCGGGGATCAACACGATTCAAGTGCGGATTGGCTGGGGAGAGTTTCGGAAGTGAAGAAAGGACGGAAATGGAGGAGGTAGAGGAGGTAAAGGAGAATCAGCTCATGAGGTTTGAGCATTTTGAAGGTAGGGGCTGCTACGGCAACGTCCGCATAGCAGAAGAAACTGCAACGTGAGGGGGAAACTAAGATTGACAGGCGGAGCAGAGAACCATAAAGTGGCGGCGAAACCACAAATGATGGCCACAGGCGACAGGTACCCCTTTTGATCGAGCGAATTTTTCGTTTACAGGAAAACCAGACCACTGTGCGGCGTGAGTTGCTGGGCGGCGTGACCACGTTTGTCACAATGGCGTACATCGTGGTGGTGAATCCGCAAATTTTGTCGCAAACGGGCATGCCGGCGGACGGCGTGGTTTTCGCAACGTGCTTAGCAGCAGCGGTGGCGACCTTGGTGATGGGTTTCTACGCGAATTATCCGATTGCCATGGCACCGGGAATGTCCTTGAATGCGTATTTCACGTATTCAGTGTGCCTGGGGATGCATGTACCGTGGCCAACGGCGCTGGGGGCGGTGTTTTTTTCGGGTGTGCTATTTGTGCTGCTGACGGTGACGCGCGTGCGCGAGCAGATCGTGAACAGCATCCCGCACGGATTAAAGCATGCGACGGCAGGCGGCATCGGGATGTTCATCGCGTTCGTGGGATTGCGCAGCGCGAAGCTGGTGGTGGCGAATCCGGCGACGTTTGTCAGCCTGGGCAATTTCTCCGACCGTGAAGTGCAAGCGGCTTGCCTGGGGATTGTGTTGACGCTGGTGCTGATGGTGCGTCGAGTGAACGGGGCGATCCTGCTGGGGATTCTTGGAACGACGCTGTTTGGAATATTCCGTGGCCTGGCGCACTGGCCTTCGGCGGTGCTGGCGATGCCGCACCCTTCGGCAACGTTTCTGAAACTGGACTTGCGGGGCGCCCTGCACCTGGGGCTGGCGGAAATTATTTTCATTTTTCTGTTCGTCGATTTGTTCGATAACGTGGGCACCCTTGTTGGCGTGTGCGAACAGGGCGGTTTCATCAAGAATGGAAAGATTCCGAGGGTAGGCCGCGCGCTGCTGGCGGATGGCGTGGGCACGATGTTCGGGGCGCTGACAGGAACTTCAACAGTGACCAGTTATATCGAGAGCGCGGCGGGAGTTGCCGCGGGTGCGCGCACGGGGCTGAGCAACGTAATGGTGGCAGGGCTGTTCCTGGTGGCAATGTTTTTTTCGCCGATAGCCGCGGCAATTCCAGGATTCGCGACGGCCCCTGCCTTGATCCTGGTGGGGGCGCTGATGACCGAATCCATGGCGCAAGTAGACTGGAAGGATTTCACCGAAGCGTTTCCGGCGTTTGTGACGCTGGTGGCTACACCCCTGACGTTTAGCATTGCGACGGGGCTGAGCTTGGGCGTGATTTCATACACAGTATCCAAAGTGGCCGCGGGAAAATTCCGCGAAGTAGGCTTGCTACTGTGGATTCTGACGTTTGTGTTTGTGCTGCGATATATCTACATGGCGGCTGAATGAAATTCGGCGCGCGGGTGCGGTAAAGGAATGGTTGGGGCGGGAACTGCGAAAAGAAGGAAGATGGTGCCCAAGAGAGGACTCGAACCTCCACGACCTTGCGGCCACTAGCTCCTGAAGCTAGCGCGTCTGCCAGTTCCGCCACTTGGGCACAAGTGAGATAACGAGGCAGAGTCAATTTTGAGGCTCGCGGATAGGTTTGTCAACGAAGCGGGGGAGTAGACGGGAATTGGCGGAATACTCAGCTGGCGACGCAATCAAATTGCAGCCTGGAGGACGAAAATGTGGTTATCGCCGAGGATGGATTCACGGGAAAAAGCCTGGGCCATCACGCGCATCGTCAGGGCAACGGATTTGCGGCTGAGTTGGAAGCCGCGGGGCGGAAAAACGAGGTGCTGACGAAGGCGCAGGCCCGCCAGCGGGAGGAATTGCCGCTGGAGCAGATCAAAGAAAATAGGGGAAATGTGCGTGGGTTCTCCATGCTCATCCATAGTACGGATTTTACCGGAGAGGAAGAACTTGAAGCGGGCTGGCAGCGAATCCACATTGGGTGTGGTGAGAACCGCTACTCCCGCGGGTGCGAGCAGCCGCGCAATATTCCGGAGGAATCCGATGGGACTCTCCACGTGCTCAATTACTTCGATAGCAGTGACCAGGCCGAATTGCCGGGGGCCCAAAGTGGATGCGAAGTCGGGCTGATTAAAATCGACGGTGACATGAGGAAGATTAGCCGCAAAACCATTTTTGCTGATATCCGCGGCAACAACATCGCAGCCCATTCCTGCCAACCGCGCGGCCATGGCGCCCGGGCCTGAACCGAGATCGGCGGCCTTCAGCCCCGGGCGGGCAATCAGGGCGAGGACATTTTGTCCGACGAAATCATGAAGGCCACTGTTGGTCGTTGTAGAAATCATGAAGCAACCCTGCCTGGTGCAAGACTTTCACGGAACTGCAAATATCCTCCTATGATACGACGCAATACGAAAAAATCGCGCACCCTTTGCCAGGCAATGACTTTCTGATGCCGAGAGATAGCGGGGCGTTGAGAAATTGAGATCAGACAAACAGAGCGGGAAGAAAACAAGAGGTAACGTGGTGGGTTTCCCCTTCGATGCAAGCGGGGGGAGACAGAGACCTGAGCGGCTACTCAGGTTGCGACCTGTGCGAAAGGGCGGCGCACGAGAGGATTGCCAGAGTTTCCGCTCCGTGGGAATCAAGGAGGAGGATCGGGAAGGCCAGTTGAGAGTGAGCGAGCATTCCGTAAGTCGCACAAAATACAGGCGTAAGAAGGCAATAGGTACTGAGCGGTTATCGTAGGCAGGGGTTTGCAGCACCGAATGTGTTATTGATAGGCAATAGAAATGATTGGTATTCTAGACCGGTTTTGTCCGAATGGGTTGAACGAGCAGTTGGCACGTAGTACCCCCTAGTAATCCCCAAACAGAGTGCTATACTGCGCGCAGAATAAGGTCGGGCCGCCTCGAACCTAATCGGGGCACCGCGTACTGGTTCCAATCGGAGGTTCCTATGGAATCCGTCGAATCTGTGCTGCAGGGACCATTCCTGTATCTTCTGATCGCGTGGGGAATCGTTACCGCCGTCTTTCTGGTATTGATTGCGTGGCGGAGCGTGCTCACCAGCCACGAAGACGATCAAATCTTCCTGGATTCCTCGGAAGAGTTGATGGCGAAGGAACAGAAAGAATTGGTCAGCAAGATCAACTCGCTCTCGAAGCCCATTCTGACGAGCGGAATCACTTCCGGCGTATTGCTGCTGTTGATCGCCGGAATCTTTGTTTACCACGGCCTGAAGAATTTCTAAGCGCGCGTGGAGGAGCGTGAAGCCGGAAGAACGACTCAGGGCTTTGCGGGTGAGGGAGGCAGAGGAGTTGTGCTCGCAGGAGTGACCGGCTGAGTAGCCGCGACGAGGGAGGTGTGATTGTGGACCACCACCCAATTGTTGTTGCGTTTTTCAAAGACGAGTGTGGTCTGGCCCTGGGCGGTGCCAGGCTGACCATCCACTACCGCTGAAAAATCCCACTGATAGCAAGCCCAGGCAAAATTTCCAGCCAAGCGAACAAGTGTGTTTGTGCGGTCGAGGCGCACCTGTTGTGTGCGAGCGCGTTGCGCCTTGTATTCCGCCAGATAATTTTCCCAGCCGATGACGGGCGGGGCCCAAAGGCCGTTGACAACGCTGATGTCGTCGGCAATGCACTTGTGAAGTTTCTCCGTGTCACCCACCTGCCAGGCGCCCAACATTTCGGAGATCAGATAGTCAATCTTTTGCTCATCGGGAAGACCCATCTTGTTGGCATCGGATGTGGGAGGTGGAGCTGGCTGGGTGTCATCCTTTTTTTTCTTTTGAGCGAACACCGCGGAGGCCAGAGTAAGACTGAGGCCGAGGATGAGAAACAGAGAAAGGCCGTGAGAAAGGATCCGGCCGGCGCGGGAACTCATGGACGTGCGTTTCATGCTTGATTGCTCCTGGACAATGCGTCGCGCCGGATGTTCACAAGGAAGATGCGACGCGGCTAATCAGTATGATTGTTGCTAGAACTGGGCAGGATGAGCATAACGCACTGGAATGGAACGGGCAGGGGAGTGTGTCTAGTTGGTCTAGTGGGTGGCGCCTGCCTTGAAGGTGTGCGAAGCGCTGATGAGATTGACGAAGAGACGATAGGCGCCGGAATTCCCTTCGGGCAGTTGGCGGAAGAAAGAAAGGCCGGTGTAGATGTAGGTGCCTTGGCCATAGTGCGTGTAGACGAGACTGCCGTTCAGATCAGTTTCGCCGGGGTCGTGCATGGCGAGGAGCGGAGTGTAGTGAGAGTCGAAGTTGCTCCAGTAATAGAGGCCGCGCTCCTGGACCCAATTGTCGAAATCGGCGGAGGTGATTTTGTTGGGGGAATTGAGGATAGGGTCATTGGGCTGGAGGAGTTTCACTTCGGCGTTTTCATCGGTGGTGCGGGGAGTAGGACTGCCTATTTTCGCGGGATAGGGAGCGGGTTGAAGTTTGTCCCAGACGGAATCGCGGTTGTACTGGACGACGAGAGTGCCACCGTTGGAGACGTAATCCAGGAGGCGCTTGTTAGCGCCGGGGAGTTCGGGACGGAGTTCGTAGGCGCGAACGCCGACTACGATAGCATCGTACTTGGAGAGATCGCCGAAATTGAGCGCGGTGGCGTCGAGCAATTCCACGGTGATGCCGAGGCGCTTCAGGGCTTCGGGGATGGGCTCGCCTTCGGCGGAGATGTAGCCGACACTGAGATTAGGCGGGACATTGATATCGAAGGCGTGGACGACGCATTGGGCGGGTTCGCTCCAGAGGATGCTGGGCATGGAGGGAAGGGGATCGAGGGAGGTGGAGAAAGTTTCATCGCCACGCTTGGCGTAGGCGGTGATTGTGAAATTACCCGGAGCGAGATTGGCGGGAGGAGTTACGGTGAACTTGGCGTATTGGTCGCCGATGCCGTCGAAGGAGAGATCGACGGGGGAGGTGGATTGCAGGCCATCGGGGACGTTGAGGCCGACGGAGATTTTGGCGGATTTGGTGGAATAGGAATGGACGCGGAGGAAGACGTCGAAGGGCTTGTGCGTGGAGTTGAGAACTTCGATGGTCTGCGAAGGCTCGACCGCGAGGGTGTAGGCGGGGACGACGCGGAGGGGCACTCTGGTCACACTAGTGGATGAGGCGAATGTGTAAAACACACCACTCGGCGCGTAGATCGAGTGTTCCGAATCGATTTGCTCCGTAATCGACACAAAGATCACGGGCCAAGGATCTGCCTTGAGCTGCTCGTACGCGAGAGGTGCCAGCGGATCAGAGTCAAGTGTTATCTCGAATTTCAGGCCACGTTCCGGGTCGCCTCCCACGGGCTGAAATTGTCTGCCTGCGGTTACTATCAGTGCGCCCTGAAACGGGCAGTGCACACTTGGACGGCAATGGTAGGTCACGTTCAAAGAAAAGGGCTCGCCAACGACGACGTTATTTCTGTCTGCCTCTGCTTCAAAAACGAAGCCAGAGGCCAAACGAAGTGCCCGCGTCACCTGCTCCAGCTGGGAACCAACTTGGAATAGGTTTGGGCCCTTTCCATGGGAAGAGACCACATCAGCTGGAAGAATTGTTGCCAACTGCTTCTGGGCATTTAACAACAGATTGGTTGCGGCTGAATCATCGAGCGCCAAAGCTGCGGTGCGGGCCTGGGCCAACGCTTGATCTGCGCGTTTCAGGGTGTCGCACCAGTCCGGGTGCGTTGCGCAAGTCTTTCCGTCTCTCTTGCCAAACAATTCGCTCAAAGGGACAGCGAGAGTGGACGGATCAAAGTTTTTCCCATCTTCCCGCACGAAAGCAATCGGGCGCCTCAGGAAGGGAGAATTCAGGAAACCAGCGATGCCTTGAGTGTGGTGATTTACGAACGCATCCAAGCCGATTTCGCGCCAAGATTTGCCGTAGAGAGGAGAGACTTCATCGAGCGGTAGGACGTAGCCTTTGGGATTATCGGTGCCGCGTTCGAGGTCGAGGATTAGCATAGGTTCGGAACCCCCGTTCCAAGGAGCTAGATTCTCTTTAGAGAGTTCGGGGTAGGCCGACGGGTCGGCGGCGAGGGCTACGGCTTTGGGGGTCCAGAGGCCGGAGACTTGGTGGTGACCGTGACCGCCGTGGACGCCACCCCAGTGGTTGATGACGATGTTGGGGCGGAATTCGCGGATGACGCGGACCATGTCTTCAAGGACTTGATCGCCCCAGATTTTTTCGGTTTCTTCGGGAGTCTTGGAGAAGCCGAAATCGCGGGCGCGGGTGAAGTAGAGTTTCACGCCATAACCGCGCGTCGCAGCGAGGAGTTCCTGAGTGCGGATTAGGCCGAGTTGGGGGGCTTGTTCGGGGCCGAGGGCGTTCTGGCCACCTTCGCCACGGGTGATGGAGAGGAGAGCTACATCGGCGTGGAGCCCGCGAGCGAGATAGGTAAGGACGGCGGCACTTTCGTCGTCGGGATGCGCGGTGATATAGAGGATGCGAGTGGTGACGCGGGCGCTGTCAATGGCCTCGATGGTTCCGGGGAGGCCTGGGCCGGTTCCTGGCGCAGGAGGGAATTGGGCGGTGGCGAAGGGAACGCGGAGAAGACCGAGGAGAATTAGGAGCGCAAATGATTTTAGGAAACGCAAAGGGCCTCCACGCTAAGGTGACTAGGTTTGTCAGTCCGAGCTGAGTGAGAAGTCTGACCGAGAAGAAAACCGAAGAAAAGAGAGATTCCTCACTTCGCCGACTCCGTTCGGAATGACGGGTGTTACTTCTACCGCAACTTTTGAAACCGTGTCCTGCCGAGGACCCTTTTACCTAGATGGCCTTCGGAATTATCGGCAAGTGCCGCTGCAGGCGCGAAAGGCCATTGTCGCATTACGCTGGACCAAACGAGAAATGCGGAAATGCCCAGGCCAATTTCCAGCAGGCCCCACTTGCGTGCGGCTCCCGTCTGCCAGAAGAGCCACGCATAACAGAGCATGGTGAGCAAGGCCGGAAGCGGGTAGAGCCACATCTTGAACGGCAGCTTGTCTGAACCGTAGTGGCGGCGCAGCAGCATGACGCCAACGGACTGGCCGATGAATTGGATGATGAGGCGCATCGCCAGGATACCGGTTATGGCCGTTTCCAAATTCAGCGCGATGCTGAAAATGAAGGCCAGAGCGCCGAGAGCCAGCAGAGAGACGTGGGGGAAATGTTTGGTTGGATGGACTCTGGCGAAGATGGGGAAGAAGTTGCCGTCGAGCGCCGCGGAGTAAGGAACGCGCGAGTACCCCAATAACAAGGAAAAGACGGAAGCAAGAGCGATCCACAAGACCATCCAAGTGACGATATGGGCGGCGCCGGAACCGTACAGTTTTTCGACAAAAAGGCTGGCGATGAAGGGCGAATTCTGGGCCTCGCGCCAGGGAATGACGCCGAGAAGGCTGGATTGCAGAGCGAGATACAAAACGGTAATGCCGAGGATCGAAAGAAAAATGCCGCGCGGAATATTTTTTTGCGGATCGCGGATTTCGCCGCCCAAGTTGCAAATATTGTAGTAGCCCCAATAGCTGTAAACGGTGTTGACCATGGCGGCGCCGAGTGCCGCGAACCACAGGGAATTCAGATGAAATGCGCCGGGAGGAAAATCGAAGGCGAGCCTGGGATTGAAATTACGGATACCGCCCCAGATGAGCCACAGCATTGTACCGACGACGCCGATCCAGAGCAGCACGGAAATTTTGCCGATGGTCTGGATGCGCCTGTAAAGGAGCACAACCAAAAAGATGACGAGGCCGCCGGAAACGGCTTTTGCCTCCCATTTCGTCAGTGCATGAAGATAGCCCACATAGTGGGCAAAACCGATGGATGCAGAAGCGACGGAAAGCGGAGCGGCAACGAAGACCTGCCACACAAACAAAAAGGACATCAGGCGGCCCCATCGCGCGGGACCGTAGGCCTGATGCAAAAAGACGTAGGTGCCACCGGCCTTGGGCATGGCCGCGCCGAGTTCCGACCAGACAAAACCGTCGAGCGTGGCGAGGAGAGCGCCGGCCAGCCAGGCGATCAAGGCTTGCGGCCCGCCCATGGCTTTGATGACAAGGGAACTGACGACGAAGGGGCCGATGCCGACGATCTCAATCATGTTGAGAGCGACGGCTTCTTTGAGTCCAAGGCCGCGCTCCAAGGCGGGCTGTGAAGAGAGGGTGTTCAAGTGACCTGCCGGGATAAGTATGCGTTGCGAGAATAACAAATACGCGGGAGAGCCCCAACGGGTCTGACGAAGATTGTGCGATGACGCGGGAAGTGAACATGTGGCAGGTTGTGTGTTTAAGCAACCGCGGGCTTGCATGCTACCGTGCACGTGCGTCCGGGATTAAGATTGGCTTGACCATCCGCGATCCTCTCTCGCGGGTTTGACGGCGCTTCCGGTACGGGAATTTAGCCATAGCCGTCAGTTTTCCCTTCTGAAAAATCAACCGGCAAGTTGCCAGGCCGCTGAGACCCTGCCTCAGTGGCGGATACGGATTGCAATGTCGACTCTGGCGCACAGGAACGAGCATGATGAAGCGAGTCACTCTGCTCGGAGAGTCTATGCGGTTGCGGCACTGACGTTTTGCGCGAGTGCAATACTCTGGATGTTTTCACGCAGCTTTTTTGCGAGTGATTTCCTGCCGCACCAATATTGCCTGGCGGGTAATCGCTTGTTGCTGTGGACGAACGCGATCGCCGACACGACGATTGGCATATCGTACCTGGTGATTTCTGGAGCCATTTTGTGGTTGCTTCGGCAGGCAAAAGGAAAACTCCCGTTTCCCGGGATCATCTGGGCATTCGGAGCGTTTATTACGAGTTGTGGTGCAACACATTTTTTAGAGGTCGTGACGTTGTGGACGCCGCTGTATTGGCTTTCGGCAGTCAGCAAAGTGCTTACAGGGTTGGCGTCCACAGGAACCTGCATCGTGCTGATTTTTCATGCGCGCGCCATTCTGAATTTCATACAGGAGAAAAGCGACACTGCCCTGCTGCGTGGAAACGAAAGGTTTCGCGCGTTGGTGGAGGCGGCGCCGATGGCGGTGATTGGCGCCGATTGTGAGGGGAAAGTCACTTCCTGGAACCCAGCGGCAGAACGGATTTTTGGCTGGAAGAAAGAGGAAGCTCTTGGAGCATTCGCAAAAAGCGTGCCGCCCGAGAAAAAGGAGGAAGTATTCAATTTACTTGCGCGCACAGTGGACGGACAAGTGACCACGGGACTGGAAAGCGTACGAATGACGCGTGACGGAGAGCGCTTGCCCGTCAGCATATCAACAGCGCCGATTTACGATGAACGAGGCAAGCTGACGGGGATCATGGTCACCCAGGAGGACATTCGCGAACGAAAGCGCATTGAGCGGGAATTGCGGGAAAAGTCAGCGACACTCGCGGGAGTCACGGGCTCACTGAACACGTTCCTGGAAAGCGGAGATTGGGGCACCGCGAGCCAGCAATTACTTTCATTTGCGCTGAAACAAACGGGGAGCGAATGCGGATTTCTGGGAGTAGTGCTGGAGGGGCCGGTTTTGCGAGTTCTGGCGCACGAGGGCGTGGGCTGGGAAATGGGGAGTTCGCGCGAGCTTTACGAAAGCAAAATGGCGGATTATGTAAACGCTGGGTACTTCGAAATCGCCAATGAACAAAACCTGCTGGGAGAAGTGATCCGCAAGGGCAGAACGATAGTGTGCAACGAGCCTTCCGCCGATCCACGCTCGAAAGGCGTACCGGGGGGCCATCCGCCACTACATGCGATTCTCGGCGTCCCGATTTTCAAGGGAGCGGAGATCGTAGGACTGATTGCCGTGGCCAATCGGCCCGGGGGCTACAGCGGTGAAGAGTTGCACTCGCTGGAAACGATGTCGCAAGCCACGGGAGTGCTCTACGATAATTACCGGCAAAACTTGCAGAAAACGAAACTGGAGCAACAGCACGCGAACCTGGAATCGGAATTTCGCCAGGCGCAGAAAATGGAGGTTCTAGGTCAGTTAGCGGGCGGGGTCGCGCATGACTTCAACAACATGTTGATGGTGGTGACGGTTTCCTGCGAATTGCTGGAGAGCAACCTGGCGGCGCATTCTCCGGGCAGACGATACCTGGAGCAGATCCAAAGGACCACGGAACGCGCCGCAGCCATCACGAAGCAGTTGTTGGCCTTCAGCCGAAAGCAAGTGATGGATGTGCGGCCCACGGATCTTCACGAAGCGTTGACGGACAGCGAGTTTATGTTGCCGCGCCTGTTGGGGTCGGATGTGGAACTCACCTTTCGACACGAAGCGGCGAATTCGTGGTTGCGCGCGGATGCGACGCAATTGGAGCAGGTAATCGCCAATCTGGCCATCAATGCGCGCGACGCGATGCCAGGTGGCGGAAAGCTAACGATATCAACGCACAACAGCAAGAGCCTGCCTCCAGACGCTCGCTTGGAACGCAGCGGTGCGCCTTCAGGCGGCTGGCTGGTTTTGGAAGTGAAGGACACCGGGTGCGGGATGGATGAGCAGACGCGGAACCACATTTTTGAGCCATTTTTCACGACGAAGGACGTGGGCAAAGGGAGCGGGCTGGGGCTTTCCACGGTGTATGGCATCGTGCGCCAGTTCGATGGGCACATTCAGGTTGAATCGCAGGCTGGCGTGGGCACCAGTTTCCAATTGTTCTTTCCGGTGTGCGAGGCTGCCGCGAGAGAGGAATCGAGTCCGGTGGCCCCGGTCGAGGGGAGCGTCGCGGCCGAAAGACAGTCGCTGACAATACTGCTTGCAGATGACGAATCGGGCTTACGGCAGGCACTGGCGGAATACCTGCGAATTGCCGGACATCACGTGATGGACTCTCACAACGCACTGGACGTGCTGGAAATGGCCCGTCGGCACAAAGGCAACATTGACGTGCTGCTGACGGACATCGTGATGCCGGAACTTCGCGGCACGGATCTGGCGCAACAAGTGATGGAGATTTTTCCAGACATTCAAGTCATGTACATGTCCGGTTACGCTGCAGGATTGCCTGAGGCACAGATTCCTTCAGACGCTACCTTCTTGCAAAAACCATTTCGTTTTGCAACTTTGCTGGAACAGCTTAAACTCATCCATCGGAAGTGCTGAAAGCCCCAGCCGGCTTTTGGATGGACAAATGGTGCGCTGGCTTGCTGCAATACTCATTTTCGCGACGCTGACTTTTCCCTGTGCGGCGCTGCCGTCCGCGAGCATGGGCGGACTATCCCTGCCGCCCAAAACGACGAAAATACTGGAGCACATTTATTCGGGACGGCCAGACCTGGCGATACCGGAAGCGCGGCAACTTCAACAAGAGCAACCCAATCATCCACTGGGCTATTTGCTGGAAGCGGAATCGTTGTGGTGGGGGATCTGGTGCACGTCGGCCGAATTTAAATATGGGATGACGATGGCGCGGCATCGGGAGAAGCGAGCCTCAGACCAGGCGTATTTGAATCTGGCGACGAAGGCTTATGTGCTTGCCGAAGCGCAGTTGAAACAGCACGAAACGGGCGAGATGCATTTGTATGCCGCGATGGCGGACTCGCTGCAGGCGCGGCTTTACGGGCTGCGCGGGGAAACTCGGGCGACAGCGCGGGCCGGCGTGCGAGCGCGAGAACATTACCAGCGCGCGTTGGCGCTCGATCCATCGTTGGCGGACGCTTACCTGGGGTTGGGACTTTACAACTACTACGTGGATACGCTTTCGACGATGGCGCGCATCCTGCGATACTTCATGGGCATTCCTGGGGGTTCAAAGGAAGAGGGGATTCGGCAACTGCACCTGGCGATGTTGTATGGGCAGTTGACTCCGCCAGTGGCGCGCTTCTATCTGGCAATTAACCTGCACAATTACGATCAGCGGTATGAAGAGGCGCTGCAGGTGTTGCGGCCGCTGGTGGATGAGTATTCGCAGAATCCTCTTTTCCAACTGGCGATTGGGGATGTGTACGCGAAACTGGGCAGGAAGACGCAGGCGTTGGAGGCTTACCGCGCGGCTGCTGCATCGCCGAGCTTGCCTGATCCGGAATGCCACAAAAGGGTGCAATCCCTGGTGCATGCCTCGCTAACGGCACTGAGTGGAGCGGCCTTGCCGGGGGATTGAAGGACTTTCCCTCAGGGCCGTGGTGAGCAATAATAGGGAAGGGTAGATTTGTGTTCCGGCACCGCGTCCTTCTGGATCCCCGGGGGCGGGTCAACGCGGGCGGCTGTATTTGCATCTCAACCCAATCAGAAGCGCCTAAGGCTTTTTCTTCCTGACATCGTGGAGGAAGTTGGCGCAGCACACTTGTCTTCGGGTGGAGGAGAGTTCATGAGGCAGTCTTGGAGAGCACTTGGCATTGCGCTGTTCGTGATGGGATTAGCGGCCGGGTGCGACGATTACAACACCTCTATCCAGAGCCCCACGGGAGCATCGATTGTAAACCTGGCACCCTCGGGAGTGGTCTTCGGCGGCGCCAGTTTTACGCTGACGGTGAACGCATCGAGCGTCAATGGTTTCCAGACCAACACGGTAGTGGAATGGAATGGGACGAAACTTGTTTCTTCCGTCGTGGACACTCAGACAATAACGGCGGTGGTCCCGGCCAGCCTGGTGGCGAAGGTGGGAACGGCATATGTGAATACGTATACGCCGCAATCAGGGACGGGGCTGAACGGACTATCGAACTCGATAGCGTTCTTGATTTACGGCGCACCGAATCCCGCTCCAACAGCCACGTCCGTGACACCGAGCACGACTTCGATATGCAGCAGCAATTGTTCAAGTACTTCCGTGAAGATCACAATCGCTGGCTCCGATTTTCTGACTACCTCCACCAACGGAGCTTCCACAGTGCAGTACACTGGCCAGGGTACGAGCGGGGTGCCGACGACGATCAACACCACCAGCATCAGCGCTACCCAGATTGTCGCGCAGATCCCAGGAACCATGCTGATGGTTGCGGATCCCAGCGCACAGATCACTGTCACGAATCCCCCGAGTGGTGTCTGCATCGTGTACTGTCCGGTGCTGGGCGGTGGAACGAGTAATCTGCCGTTTATGGTAACAGGCGGAGCTGCGGCGGTGGAAGAGACGCCGGCGCTGAGCCAGGATGGACGCTATGTGGCGTTTTCCGCACAAGAGAACCAGATCACACAGATCATGCTGCGAGATACCTGCCTGGCTGCGCCAAGCGGATGCACGGCAAGCACTAAGGTGATTTCGGTGGCTGCGGATAATTCGCCGGGCAACGCGGACAGCCATACTCCGGTGATCAGCGCGGATGGACGGTACGTTGCGTTCAGTTCGGCGGCGACGAATTTGCTGGAAAGTGCGCCGGCTGGGCGCCAGGTTTACATGCGGGACACATGCGCGGGAGCGGCGGCGGGTTGCAAGCCGACAACCACGCTGGTCTCCACCGATCCGGGCGGGGCGCTGCTTGGTACGGAGAGCATCTTCCCTTCGATCAGTTCATCGGGACGCTACGTGGTGTTTCTGGCGATTACACCAAGCCAGGAGACGGCGCAGGGTAAATTGCCGGCAACAGGGGCGGTTTCGAGTTCACCAAACAGTGGGCTGCGCCAGGTATTCCTGAGGGATACTTGCCTGGGTGTGACAAGCTGCACGCCCAAGACGACGCGCATCTCTCTTTCGCCCGGAGATACGCCTACGAATTCAGACAAGCCGGTGGGACCGGCATTGAGTGGTCTGGCAAAACAAGTGGCATTGGCGGATGGGAAGAGCGCGACGGTGTTTACGTCCACTGTGCCAGTGGACGATCAGGTATTTTTAGCACTGCCTCAGGATCCAAAGTAATAAGAGTATCGAGTGCGCGGCGGATTGGTCGTTGTGCACTTCCACGTGTAGCCCTCAGTTGTCCTGAGCCAACAATCCAGCGCAGGATCGCAAGTAAAGAGGGATTCCTCACTTCGCGGACTCCGTTCGGAATGACGGGACGATACTTTCTAACAAAATTGTGAAGCCGTGCCCTCCCGGCTATCTATTTGTGAGAGCGCCATTAGTTGAAGCGGACTTTGATATCTGGGCGCTTTTCCAGGTGCACGGATTCGATAAAACGCACCTGACGGTCATCGAGGGTGAGAATCATGGAAGAGGTGCGCACGCCTTCACCGAAAAAGCGCACGCCTTTGAGTAAATTGCCGTCGGTGACTCCAGAGCAGGCGAAAATTATTTTTTTGCCGGGCGCGAGGTCTTCAGTGGAGTAGATGCGGTGCGGATCTTTCACGCCCATGCGCGCGAGACGTTCGTGATGCTCGGGCTTGCTGACGACGAGGCGAGCGAGAATCTGGCCATTGAGGCAACGAAGCGCTGCGGCGGTGAGCACGCCTTCGGGAGCGCCGCCTGTGCCCATTACCATGTGTACGCCGGTGCCGACGACAGCGGCGGAAATGCCGGCGGAGAGGTCGCCGTCACCAATCAAGCGGATGCGGGCGCCGGCCGCGCGGATTTCCTCGATTAATTTTTCGTGACGAGGACGATCGAGAACGATGACCACGAGATCTTCAACGTCGCGGTCGAGACGCTTGGCTACTGCGCCGAGATTATCGGCAACGGGGGCATCGAGATCCACGGCGCCTTTGCAGGCCGGGCCAACCACGATTTTTTCCATGTACAAATCAGGCGCGTGAAGCAGGCCGCCCTTTTCGCTGGCGGCAAGAACGACGATTGCGTTGGGTGCGCCTGTGGCGCAGAGGTTGGTGCCCTCAAGGGGGTCAACGGCGATATCCACGGCGGGGAAAAGGGCTTTGGGAGCGTGAGTGGCGAGGCCGACCTTTTCACCGATGTAGAGCATGGGAGCTTGGTCGCGTTCGCCTTCGCCGATGACGATGGTGCCGTCCATCTGCACCTGATCCATGGTCTTGCGCATGGCTTCTACGGCTGCTTCGTCAGCTTTGTGGGGATCGCCAAAACCCATAGTGCGGGCGGAAGCGATGGCAGCATTTTCGACGACGCGCAGAAATTCCAGGCTGAGTTGTTCTTCCATGGGGAATGCCCTCCGAGACGGCTTATCTTAGGGTAAAGTTCCGCTTATAGTCGAGCGGCGCATTACAATGTTGCAAATACGTCCGCGCGACGGGGCACTACTGCGTATGCCCGCAGAAACACACTTCGATGAATAAAATGATCGCTCTTCTCGCCTTTTGCCTCTCACTTGCAAGCCAGAAAGTACAAATCGTTAATCCTCAGCCTTACGGCAATCCCGATCATGAAGGGCCTGAATACTCAATCGCGCAGCCAAATTTCACGTATCGCAGTGAATATCAGGAGCTTCAAGATATCGACTATAAGAATTTTATCTTGCACACCTTCGATGAAAAGGGCAGGCACTTCATTTGCGGACAGCTGAACTGGGGATACTGGGAAGCGATTGTGGATGATGGCCACACTTGGGAAACGCTTAAATGGAGACGATCGTTTCCCCTCCACAGTGAATCAGCGCTCCCCGAATATGTTCTTGTCGTGTTCGATGAGTGGGGTGCAAGTGGCAGTTCGGACGGTGACGGGTACGCTCAGGTATTGCGCTTGCAGGACAAGAAGTTGACGATCGTACAGCAGATTCAATTCAATACTCATTTTGGTGATGAGAAACCGGTTTATGTTTTCAAAAAACAATCCGGAATGCTGACGGTCCGAGCATCGCATTACCTTCCCGGAGACTCTCACGGCAGCATCTCCGCATTTGATGACCTGACATTTCGATGGGCGGACGGCTTGTTCAAGCTGGTTAAGATAGAAACGAAGCCAAATCACATCGGCGCACACCGCTGAGCGGGTCTCGCCCACTACTTCCGAAATACAAATCGCAGAACCGCCGAAGATTATTGTTGCTGCTGGCCCAACGGTTGAATCGTGACGTTGATTAGATCGGGGTTGGTGAATTCGGTCAAATCGCCGGCGCGCTTTCCGGACACGGGGAGAAGGCGGGCGGAGAGCGGCTTGTTCCATTTGACGGAGAGTGAAGCTACATCGCCGATGATGCGGGTGAGAGCGTCGAGGCTGGTGTCTCCGGGGAGGGGAATGGAGTCGAGGCCGGTGCCACAGACGGAGGAGGCGCTGAGAAGGGTGTCGAGGGAAACCAGGCCAGCGTTCCAGCGTTCGGCGAGGCGCGAATCTTCGAGGACGGGTAGCATAACGCCGGAGTAGCCGACTTTGCGCGCGCCGATGTCTTTGAATGTGGAAGTGATGGTGGCGACAGCAGTGAGAGTGCCGCTGCCGCCGAAGGGTTGGTGAGAGAGCGCTTCGATGGCAGCGACGATGGAAGCGTCCTTTGCGGGAGCGGGAGAGAGGTCAAGGCCGAGATAGGTCCAACCTTGTTCGCGGTCGGCGCGGCTTGCAAGCTCCTGGACATCGAAAGACTGCTGGATGAAGAGATCGAGCAAGCGGCGGCGGGCCGTGGGGACATCGGGAGAATTCTGGAAAGCGGTGGCGACGGTGTTGGCGGACTCCAGGCCGATGGTGAACTGGTGGCCGCTGCCGGTGTGATAGGCGGCGGGAAAGAATGGGGAGTAAGGCGGGACACTGGCGAGGGCGGCGAAACGGAAGTTGCCTTCGCTGTGGGGAGTGGAGTCTGCGAGCTTCTTGATGACAGTGGCGGCAGCTTTGACGGCGGGCCAGTTGACGCCTGCATCATTGGTGACGAAGACGGTGCCATTGATGGATTTGGTGTTTTGCAAGATTTCTGCCAGGAGGGCGGCTTGTGCAGCGCCATCTTCGCCGGAGAGATAGGCGGGGCCGATGGAAATGATGACGTGATCTTGCTGGGCGAGGCCGTCGAGATTGTTGAAAAACTGCATGGCCTCATCGTGCGAAATGGATTTGGTGTATTCGGGAAAAGGCTGGGTGGCGATGCGGATGGTTTGCACGGTATAGCCGCGGGACTCGAAAACGGTCCGCGCGTATTTGAGGAATTGCACGGCTTCGGAGATTTGGATTTGGTAGCGGCCCCGCTCCAGATTGACGAACGCGGTGATGGCGCGGACTTTGGGTTTCGGAGGACCTTCGGGCATTTGCGGCGCGGCGGAAGGAAACGCGGCGAGGCATAAAAGGAGAATGGAAATAACGACGGAGCGAAGATTGCATGTTTGGAGCGACATAAGTTTTATACGAACGCGGCGATGCCGGTGATTTTTTCTCCGATGATGAGTTTATGGATGTCGTTGGTGCCTTCGTAGGTGTAGACGCTCTCGAGGTTGTTCATGTGGCGCATGACGCAGTAGTCGTCGACGATGCCGTTGGCGCCAAGGATGTCGCGGGCTTTGCGGGCGGTTTCCAGCGCGATGGCGACATTGTTCATTTTGAGCATGGAGATGTGGGCGACGTCGGATTTGCCCTTATCCTTCAGGCGGCCGACTTGGAGGGCAAGCAACTGGCCCTTGGTGATTTCGGTGATCATCCAGGCGAGCTTTTCCTGAACAAGCTGATGAGAGGCGATGGGCTTGTTGGCGAATTGTTTGCGCGTTTTGGCGTATTGCAGCGCGGTGTCGTAGCAAGCCATGGCGGCGCCCAACGCGCCCCAGCCGATGCCGTAGCGGGCTTGATTCAAGCAACTCAGAGGGCCGCGCAGGCCTGTGACGCCGGGGAGAAGATTTGCTTCGGGGATTTCGCAATCGGAGAAGGAGAGGCCGGAGGTTATGGAGGCGCGCAAAGACCATTTGCCGTGCACATCCCACGCTTTGAAGCCGGGAGTGCCCTTCTCGACCAGGAAGCCGCGGACTTTTTCATTCTCACATTTGGCCCAGACCACGGAAACGTCGGCGAGGGAGCCATTGGTGATCCACATTTTTTCGCCGTTGAGGATGTACTTGTTGCCCTTTTTCACGGCGCGGGTGAGCATACCGCCGGGGTTAGAGCCGAACTGCGGTTCGGTAAGCCCGAAGCAGCCGATGGCTTTGCCTTCCTGGAGAAGCGGAAGCCATTTGTCTTTTTGGGAGTCGCTGCCATAGGAGAGGATGGGGTACATCACGAGGCCGGATTGAACAGAGACGAAACTGCGCAAGCCGGAATCGCCGCGCTCGAGTTCCTGATTCATCAGGCCGTAGGCGACATTGGACATGCCGGCGCAACCATAGCCCTGGAGGTTTGCGCCAAAGAAGCCGAGCTCGCCTAGTTGCGGGACGAGGTGCATCGGGAAAGTGGCTTCGCGATTGTGTTTTTCGATGATGGGGAGGATTTCGTTGTCAACAAACTGGCGCGCGGTTTGGCGGACGAGTCTTTCTTCGTCGTTGAGCAGGGAATCGAATTCGATGAAATCAACGCCGGGGAAGGATGGCATGAGAGGCTCCGAAGAGTCAGAGTAACAAAGGGGAGGGGGTGCGGCAAGGAAGCGAGTCGGATGGTCAGCCGAGCACGGTTTCAGCGACGGTCAAGTTTTGCCCTTAGCGTCTGATCGCGGCCCTGAGTGGATCGGCTCCGATGATAAGTTCCGTGTAGCCGACCATTCGTCCTGAATCTCCGGATCCGCTGCGCACCGATGAACAGCCAAATTTGGGTTGCACACAATTGCGGCTTCACCGGCGGCTGGAGGGCGTGACGGAAGGGTGTTTGTGCTGACACCCCACAGCAGCACTTGAAAAAGTTATCTGGATGTAGAAAATCGCGCCACTCCTTGTCAGAGAAGCGCGTCGAGCCGGGTCGTCATGACTAGGATTATTGGCTTTCGGAATTTTCCGTCATCGGGCGGCCCTGGCGTTCAATGCGGAAAGTGTAACAACCCGCCGCTGTAGAGTTCACGTGGATATAGTCCACATCGGAGCAGGCGAAAATGTTCTCGATGACTCTTTCCATTTTTCCGTTCGTGACATATTCCTGTGCCAGAAGACGTCTCCCGCGAGCGTAGCCCTCAAGCGTGCGCGGACTGTTACGAAGTTCATCGGGGAATCCGAGATTCTCCGGGTAACGTTCACAAGCCTCGGCGTGAATAAACACGGGACCAGGCAACGGCAGCGACTCCACCCCCGCGAAGCGATCGTATGTGAATAGAACTCTACGGTCTACGCCGGGCCTGATTAAACGCAGGCAGTGTCTGCAAGGGGCAAGATCAGTTCCCAATTCGCTGTGAGCCGGGAATCCATACACGGGCGCGAGCATAGTCGCGCGGACCAGTTCGACCACTTTTGTCGGAATTGCTGCAATACGAATCTGTTCCATTAGCTGTCCTCTCGTTTTTTTCGAGTTCAGAGCAGTGCCTGCCCTCGATAACACTTAGTGTGTGGCGAACATGTGATCAGGTTCTATCCGTTTTCTGCTTTCAAACTCGAAATAAACTCTGCTTTGCCAACGACTGCTAAGACACCCCATGTGTGGCCACATGGAGGCATTGTCTGCAAACCAGGTACGAGATTCGCGGCTTTGCTTTGGCGAGGGTGCCTGGATCACGGGGCATTCGGAAGTAGTTCGCCTGGGCGAATCACGCTTCGACCGAAAGCCGAATTCCCATGAAGCAGCAAGCCATGCCTTTCCACGTGACCAGATTAAGTGGGTGAAGCGCGGCGAGAGTTATTGAACGTCGATGGTCGTTACGCTGAGAGCGGGGAGACTGATCGTGAGGGAGGAGCCGCTGGCGGGTCTGGGTGAATCGGCTTCGATAGTAAGCTCGAGGTTGCCGACGGCAGGCCAGTGGCACCGGATCGGGTTCGAGCCTTAGGCCAGCACAGGGTGAAGGTGCCAGGGACAGTGTTGCGAAGCCAGCATTTTCAAGCGGCATGGAGTTATCGCCCCGCTGAAATTATCGAAGGCGACACAATGCTCGTCTTGTCTAGTGTTTCTTCCTACTGAGCAACAGGCACTCGCTGGCCGAGAAGGACAAAGCGCGGATCAGGCCACCCGCTTTCTACGGCCGTTTCGATTTTCAAGATGTCCGACGCCCTATCGCACCGCGCTTCAGCTTGGCCCGGCTTTTCGAAGGAGTTCCTGAAACCTTCTATCCGTCCGCAGCGAGTCAAATCTCGGGTCAACGCGAAGATTGGGTAGATTCTCCACTTGGCCGCATCGTTCCAACCACTCCAGAGCCGAGTCCTTTTCGCCGAGTCCCGTATAGACGAGCGCAATCCCGCAGGGCGGGAAGTAGTGCTTGCGAGATTCCGCGAGCATCTCGGAAAGGATATTTCGAGCTTCCGACTTCCGCCCGGACAGGGCATAAGCGTGCGCCAGATTAACCTTCAACCCGTACGCGAACGAACTATTTGAAATTTCGATCCCCTTTTGGAATGCAGCGATTGCCTCGGGAAACATGCCTTTCTGCTCGTAAGCCATTCCCAGTTGCGCCAGTGCGGGAACAAACGTCGGTTCCATTTCCAAGACGCGCTTGGCTTCGCGAATGGTCTCGTCGTAGTTCCGCGCGACAAAATAGGTTTCCGCGACGATGGTACCGACAACAGGAGACAACGGTTCAATCTCTTGCGCTTTCTTCACCTCCGCGACCGCTTCCTCGGTTTTGCCTGCGAAGGTCAGGTAGTCCTCTGCATACCAAAGGTGCGCCGTGGCGTAGTTTGCATTTAACTGGATGGCCCGCACAAAGTCGCGCTCACCACTGCGCCAGTCTTGATCGTACTTGATCTCCACATCGGCAAGTGCCGTGTAGGCCTCCGCCAGCGTGCCATCGAGTTCAACAGCCCTCTGGGCATAATCCTTCGCTTTCGGATAGACCTCGGCTTGTCGAGCGAATCCGTACTGTCCCATGAGGTTGTACGAATTGGCGAGGCCGGCATAAGCCGGGGCATAGCCTGGCTGAATCCGCAGAACCTCTTCAAAGTACTTGATCGCGCTGCGGAAGCCCTTTTCGGTCCTTTTGTTCCATTCATAAAGGCCTTTCAGATAGGCATCATGAGCCTCCGCGCTCATTGGCAAACCCGCAATAAGCTTGCGTTCTTCTTCGGGCGTGAGCTTAAGCTTGATCTGCCTGGCAACGGCCGTGGCAATCTCGCGTTGGAGCCCCAGCGTATCTCCCAAATCGCGGTCGTATTCCTCGGCCCAGACATGTGTCTGGTGTGCCACTTCAATGAGTTGGACCGTGACGCGGCATCGCTTCTGATCGCGCCGTACGCTCCCTTCCAGGACGTACTGAACTGGTATTTCCCGCGCAATTTGCGCTATGTCTTTGCCGCTGTGTTTGTACTTCAGCGCGGTCAGGCGCCCGATCACCCCCAAGCGATCGGGGGCTAGCAGCGCAAGTTGCGTGCTGATTTCTTCCGTGAAACCGTCGCTAAAGTAGTCCTGCTGAGGGTCGCCGCTCAAATTATCGAGAGGTATGACAATGAGTGTAGCTTTTTCGCTCGCGAATAGACGTCGCGAGAGCATCCGGCCCTTGAACAGGAAGCCAAACAAAACAGCAATACAAAGCGCCAGAGAAAGAACCGCGATGATCGGCCGAGTTCGTGCCCAAGGCCGTGCCTTTCGAGCGCGGTTCGACGAAATCTCGGAACTCGTTGTTGTGGGCGCGATTTCCTGGGTTGCGACGCGGCTCTCAATCCCGGGTAGTGAAGTTTCTTTGCGTTCGGCGGTTTCTATCCCACGAATAGCAACTGGGGTTGTGACTGGAGCCAAAAAACGATAGCCCCGGCGGGGGATCGTTTCAATGAAGCGCGGGTTGTCAGCGGAATCATTAAGCGCCGCGCGAAGCTTCTTGATGGCCGTGTTGAGGCCGTCGTCAAATACTACGAAGGTGTCGGCTGTCCACAGCCGTTCGCGGATCTCTTCCCGCGTTACCACTTCACCCGGGCGGTCCAGAAGCATCACGAGAACTTGAAAGGGCTGGTCCTGCAGCTTGATCCGCAGGCCCCCCTTGGTGAGGATGCGTTGCTCGCAATCCGCTTGGAACAAGCCAAAACTCACCATCCTCCGCTTAGGTGAGTGCCGGTCCATCTTCGGAGCCTCCAAAATTGTCGCGGATTATAGCACGGGAGTTCAGAAGTTATGCCAAGGCCTTGTCTTTGCTTGGGATTACCAGTCCAGATGCAGTCTAGAAATTAATCCTTTGACGTGTTTCAAAGTCACTCGTAAAAAAGTGCACCGATGGCAGTTTGATTTTGCGGTCCAGGAGAGGCTGAGAATGATTTCCAACGATTCGATGCTGGCAAAGGGCCTTGCACAACCGAAGAAGAGACTGCCTTCATGGGTACTCGCATTGGCTTGCCTGCTTCCTCTGCTTCTAGCCGCATGCGGCAGCAGCAGTGTTAGTGGCAAAGGAGGCAACGCTGGCACACCGGCCTTAACGGCCTCAGTTACGACTCAGGGAAATTTCAGCAGCGGCCAACAGAACGCGACTTACACGATCCAGGTGACCAACAGCGGAACAGGGGCGACGAGCGGCACAGTTACGGTAGCAGATCCTCCCACGGGGTTCACTGTCAATGCCATATCGGGAACAAACTGGACGTGTACGCTAGCGACTACGACTTGCACTTACGCTAACTCCGTGGCCGCCGGGCAGGCATTCCCGCCAATCACCGTAACAGGAAACGTAACATCGGCGAACGGCACCCCGGTAAGCATCGCTCTGAGCGTATCGGGGGGAGGAATCTCAGTACCCGTAAACAGCACCCCGTCGGTCACCGTGACAGCCCCCTTTCTTACTATAGCCAAGACGCACAGCGGCAACTTCAACCCGGGTCAGCAAGGCGCTACTTACTCGGTGACTGTGAGCAACGGAGGTATCGCGGGAGCAACCAACGCGAAGGTGACGGTGTCGGAAACAGTGCCTTCGGGCGAGACGTTGGCCTCTATGTCGGGGAGTGGCTGGACCTGCCCAGGGGCTGGGGGAGCGAACACCTGTGACCGCAGCGACGCACTGGCTACAGGCGAAAGCTATCCTGCGCTGACAGTGACGGTGAACGTCTCCGCAACAGCCACCTCACCTCAAGTGAACCAAGTCAGCGTATCCGGCGGCGGCATTGTCAATTCAGTGTCAACAAACGACTCGACAACCATCAGCACTCCGACAATTGCAACAATTTCGGTTTCGCCTTCCTCGGCTTCCATTGGAACGGGCGGTACACAACAGTTCACGGCAACGGCCAAGGACAGCAGCGGCAACACCATCAGCGGCGTTACGTTCGCATGGACAAGCAGCGCGACGAGCATCGCCGCGATCAGCAGCGATGGCCTCGCCACCGGCCTCAGCGCGGGCACGTCGCAGATTATGGCCTCGGCGCAGGGAATCACCAGTTCCGCAGCGACACTCACGGTCACTTCGTCGATCACCTGCGCCTCTGGCGGCAGCGAGTCGCTGTTGAATGGATCCTACGCGATCCTGCTGAAAGGGTTCGACAGTTCCAACAATCCCGCCTTAATCGGCGGCGTGCTTACTTTCAATGGCACTGACAGCAATGGATTGATCACCGGCGGCGCAATCGACATGAACTTGAACTCTGGCGTTCAGTTGGATCTCGCCGTGACTTCCGGTTCTTACGGAGTCGGTTCGGATCAGCGTGGCTGCATGGTGATTACGACTTCGGCGGGGACGCAGAACTATCGATTGGCCCTTGGCGATATTTCCGGCGGTGTGGCGTCGACGGCGCACGTAATTGGCTTCGATCAAGGCGGTCCGTTCACTACGGGCATCCTACGCAAGCAAACGGCATCCGCCTTCACCACTTCGCAAGTCACCGGCAACTACGTCTTCGGCGTCTCCTCTCCGCAAAACAGCGCCCAGTGCAATCACAGCAATGTTTGCGGCGGCAAGTTTGGGGTTGTCGGCGTTCTCAATTTCGCCACGGGGGCCGTCATGGGAGGCGAAATCGACTTCAACTTCAACGGCGAATTAGATGCCACTCCGACGAATACTATCTGGCCCGGCAGCCCAATTCCTGTCAGCAGCGGCAGTTCTTACTCCATCTCTTCCACAACGGGGCGCGGAACCCTCGTATTTACGCTGGCCGTCTCCGGTGCCAGCCCGATCAACTCGATTATTTATGTGGTATCCGCCACGGATCTCCTCGTGATGAGCAGCGACTCGCAAACCAACACCACGGGCAACAACATTTTTGCGGGAGAGGCCATGCAGCAATCCGGAACACCGTTTGCAGCCAACCCGTTGTCGGGAACATACGTTGGCCACAATTCGGGACTCGGAAGCACAGGCGCGGGAAGGACTGACATCTCCGTTGCCGGACCCTTGACCTTGGGCAGCAACGCGCTCAACTTCACTCAACAGAGGAACGACAGCGGCACTTTCACTACGAACCTCTTCACCGGCACCTATAGCGTCAGCACCACTGGGCGCATGATCTACACACCTACCTCAGGAGGGCCGACGGTCTACTACCTGGTGAACACCAACCAGGCATTCTCCCTGATCGCCAACGCCGGCGTAAACTCAGGCTTCTTCCAGTCGCAAAGTGGTAGCCCCTTCTCCGATTCTACCGCGACCGGAACTTACGCCTACGGCTCTATCGATCCCGAGAATCCCAATGGCGCTGACACATCGGGCGTGGCCACATTTACGCCTGCCACAGACGACTTGAGCATCATTTACGATGGGAACCAGACTGGCGGCACTCCCGGGCTGGATCATACGCAGAGTCTCACGTACTCAGTCGATTCCACCGGCTTGGGCATGATCCCGTCAGGTTGTTCGATTTCCGTGACACCACCAACATGCCAAATGCTCTTCTATATTATTTCGCCGATACAGGCGGCCCTCATAAATACGCAATCCACTAGCCCGAAGTTGTACCTTTTGGATCAGTGAGGCATACCTCGCCGACGAGCTTGGGGGGACAAATATTTTTTGTTCACGGTTACGGCTGGCCAGGAATCTTGGCCAGCCTTTCCTTTATTGCCGGTTCTCGGCGCAGTGCCTTATCGGCCTGAAGTATCGCTGACCGTGGGCTGTTCCAAGCTCAGAGTACATCGAACGTCGTGACGAGACTTAGGCGTTTGGTGTGCTGAGCAAAGACAGGCATTGGTACACCGCGGATAGCAAAGCGGCCGATAACGGGCCATTCGGAAGTAGTTTGCCCGTACGAATCAAGCTTTGACCGAAAACTGCACTGCTATGAAGCAGCAAGCCATGCTTTTTCACGTGACCAGATTAATTGGGTGAAGCGCGGCGAGAGCTATTGGATGTCGATAGTGGTGACGCTGAGAGCGGGGAGACTGATGGTGAGGGAGGCGCCGCTGGTGGGCATGGTGCCTGCGGCGACGGGGGCGATTGGGTTCTGGTTTTGGGCGGACGTCGCGGTCATTTGGTAGATGTGCGCGGTGCCGGAGAGCGTGAGGCCATTGATAGCGGTGACTTGCGACGATGTGGAGCGGTTGATGGCGACGAAGACGACACGGCCGGGCGAGGTGGTGTCTGTGCTGGCGTAGACCATGACATTTTGTACGTTGCTGGAAGTGGCTTGCACGGAGGTATCGCCAAAGTTGGAACTGGCGCCATCGAAATCGCGGAAAGCGCGGAAGGCCGCGAGGGTATAGGGCTCGGTATCGCTTAAGGGCCAAAGGCTGGCGGCGAATAGTTCCTGTGCGCCAAAGATGCCGAGGTTATCGGCTTGCGCGATGGTGCCCGCAATGTGTTGGCCGCCACCATTGTTGTATTCGGTGATGGAAATTTTCATGCCGGGATTTTCGGTGGCGATGCGGGATTGCAAGCGGCCAAGAATGTAAATGGGCCCATTGAGCACATCTGTGGTGATCCAGGAATTTTCTGTGAAGGTCGTGTCCCAGAGGCTGCGCGGACTTTGGACGATGGCTTGAACCTGTGCGTCTGTAAGCGTAGGGCCAGGAAGATTGATAACGCGATTACCGCTGCCGTCTGTGGCTTCGGAATACCAGTGAAAGTCGTAAACGTCCACGAGAGGCTTGCCGTAAGCGGCGGAAGCCGTCTTGATGGCGGGAAGATATTTGTCGGGGAACCAATTGTTGCCGGTGGGAGTGGCGCTGAGTTCGCCCTGCCAGTTGTAGATGCCTTCAAAGCCATAGTGGACGGGACCAAAGATGAGGACATCGGGGAACTGGTTCTTGAGAGCTTGCGTGAGGGAGAGAGTTTTGGCGATGTAGGCATCGGAAGTGATGGCATTGGGGCCTTGCACTTCGAGGTGCGTGGAGTTCCAAAGTTCGGGCTCGTTGTCGAGCTGCACAAAGGTGTGCTGCGAGGTGGGATTGGTGCCGAAGATGGACTGGCCGGAGAATTTTTGATCGAGAGCCCAGATGAATTCGTCCATGTAGACGTAATCGTCGGTGGTGGGAGGAGTGAGCGTGAACGGGGCAGCCGACTGCGTGCTCTTCTGGAATACCACTTGTTTAAAGCGCGTGAGATCGGGGGGAGGAGGATTGGTGACGCTCACTTGGCCATTTTCGTCGCCGGCAACCAAACCCTGCATCTGGAAAGTGATCAGGCTGGCCATGTTGTTGGCCTGATCGCCAGCGATGAAGCTGCGGACGGCTTCGGCGGGGACGGTGCTGCTGCTGAGGTAGTCGTCGTTTTCGTAGTTATAGTCGCTGCCAGCATTGGAGGCGTTGGTCTCCCAGTTGTAGGCAGTCCAACGATTGCCGCCGTCGCGGTCAAAGGTGAGATTAGGCGGCGCGCCCGTGACGCCAGAATAAAAGTTGAGGCCATAGATGTAGGGCGAGATGGGGTGAGTACTAGAGGGATTGATGGTGATCGTCACGTCAGGCTGCGTGCCTGCAGGAGTGGCGGTGGCTTGCGATGATGGATTGCTTTCGCCAACAGAGTTCACGGCGGTGACAACGTAGTAGTAGGGCGTGCCGTTGGTGAGGCCGGTGTCGATGTAGCTGGGTGAAGTGGGAGAAGAGACTTTTGTATACGGTCCGCCGCTGGTGGTGGAACGTTTCACGTTGTAACTTGTGGCGCCGGTGCTCGCGGTCCACGTGAGACTAATTTGCGTGTTGCCCGCAGTCGCTTGCAGGTTTGTGGGTACGGCTGGAACCGTGGCGGGCGCGGAAGGCGTGGCTGTGGCTTGGGAAGACGCGGCGCTCTCGCCGGAGGAGTTCACGGCCGTGACAACATAATAGTAGGGCGTGCCGTTGGTTAAGCCAGTGTCTGTGTAACTGGGAGAAGTGGGGGAAGCAATTTTTGTGTATGGGCCGCCACTGGTGGTGGAGCGCTTAACGTTATAACTTGTGGCGCCGGTGCTGGCGGTCCAAGTGAGACTGATTTGCGTGTTGCCCGCCGTGGCTTGGAGATTTGTGGGTACGGCTGGGACCGTGACGGGCGCGGAAGGAGTGGCAGTAGCTTGGGAAGACGCGGCGCTCTCGCCAGCGGAATTCACGGCGGTGACGACGTAGTAGTAAGGCGTGTTGTTGGTGAGACCAGTGTCGGTGTAGCTGGTTGCCGTGGGCGAAGCGACTTTTGTGTACGGGCCGCCGCTGGTGGTAGAGCGCTTTACGTTGTAGCTCGTGGCACTCGAGCTTGCATTCCAGGTAAGGCTGACTTGCGCGTTACCAGCGGTAGCTTGCAGTCCGGTAGGAATGGCCGGAACTTGGGTTCCACCACCGCCACCACCGCCAGTGGAGGAAGCCGAGCCACAGCCGACCAAGACAAGAGCAAGCAGGAGCGGGAATAGGGTTGAGGAGCAGCGTTTGATCGGGAAGCCGAATGGCATAGGGCAACTCCCTGGGGCGATTGAGGCTGGGGTGAATCCCTGGAAACACACAGATTAGAGGGCCGAAGGTAGCACGGCAACCTGTTCCGAGGGACAGAAATGGGCCGGGGTAAGCCGCCCAGTCGTTCTGCTGGAGTGGTCCAAGAGGCAGCGCAAGGCATTCATCTGTTCAGCCCTGAAAGAGTGCGCGGAGAACAGGTACACTGTGAGAGAACGGAAAGGAACCGGGATACGTGACGAAGAAAAGCAAGGCGAAGACGCAAGGAAAAGTGGATCCCGCGATACTGATATTTGACGTGGATGGGGTGCTGGTGGATGTTCGAGAGACTTACTGGCGGTCGGGGCTGCAGACGATTCATCAGTTGACAGGGAAAAAGCCGACGTGGGCGGAGTTTTACGAATGGAAACGCAAACCCGGGAACAACGATGACTGGCGGATGGTATCGCGGTGGGCAACAGCGTTGGGCGTGCCAACGACATATGAGCAGGCGCGCGCGGCATTTCAACCTTATTACTGGGGAAGTGACGGGCGGGCGGGAAATGTGTTGAAGGAAAAGCTGGTGGTGACGCCGCGATTGATCGAGAAGTGGGCTAAACGGAGGGAGCTGAACCTGTTCACCGGGCGCACGCGGCAGGAATTCACGTATACTTTCGAGCGCTGGGGGTCGGCGAAGTGCTTTCGGACGGTGATAACGATGGATGACGCCGAAAAGAAGCCTGATCCAGAGGGATTGCGGATTATTCTGGCGGGACGCGATCCGAAGAGCGCGCTTTATTTAGGCGACAACATTGACGATGCGCTGGCGGCAAGAGCAGCAGGCGTGCCGTTCATGGGGATCTTGCCGAAGGCGGCTTTTGAGTACCGGCAGCGCGCGAAGGAGTTTCAAAAGCTGGGAGCGCTGAGGTTGCTGGAACGGGCGCGGGACCTGGATCGCTGGTTGGAGTAAGTTCGCCAGGCAGCCCCAGGGCAGCCCGGCTGAATCCTAGTGATGAGCCTTCTCGGGAACGGCGCGGGAACTTTGACGGGAATTTGGAGGAACCCTTAAATGGGTTCGCCACTTTTGGAAGCCAAAAATGAAAAAAAAGACAATATGCCTTGCCGCGATTGGATTGAGTTTCTGTGTTGCGCAGAGCCTGCGCGCTCAAGCGCCTCCGGGACCCATGCCACCCGCTCCTTCGGTGGCATCTTCCTCGGCGCCGCCTCCACCCGTGAAGCGGATTGAACCCAGGAAGAGCATCATGGGAACGTGGAAACTGAACCACGACGAAAGCGATGATCCGCATCAAAAGTCGAACCAACGTGTGACGAACAATCCCAACAGCAATCCCGGCGGGTATGGAGGACCGCGCACTGGCTGGCCCGGCGGCGGGATGGGAGGCGGGGGACGTCAGGGGAATGGCGGGCCGCAAGGCGGGTCGCAAAGCAGCTCACCCAAAGGGGGCACGCCGGAAGAAAAGGCGCGTTATCAGGAATTGCTGGACCCATCGGAGAGGCTGGACGTGGAGAAGAGGACTGACAAGAACTCCATCGTCGAGATGATGGGAGATCAGGGACGGAAGACGGTTTTTTACACTGATGGGAATAAACCGGACGCGCCCGCGGGCGTGGGCACAGAAGTGGTGGCGGCAAATTGGGACGGAGTAAAGCTCGTGAGTAATGATGTGTCCTTGCCGAAGGGCGGAACGGCGAAACGTACATATGAGGTGTCGCCGGACGGGCTGCAGTTGTGGGAAGAAGTGGAGATGGTGATTGGGAAGGACAAGAATCCTTCAAGATTCCGATTTGTGTATGACGCCGTGGCTGGGGGGGAGAATTAGAATCTGTCAGGTTCCAATGACATTTTGCAAAGAGGTCGAAATTGCAGGAGTGCCGCACCCTCAAGAAAAATGTTGGCGCAGATGTTGCGAGTCCGGCGCTTGTTAGGAGAGAGAAAAGAATGTACTGGCCGCTGTTATTGTTTTCGTTGGGAAGTCAAGAAACCCGAAATGCCATAGTCGGTCAGTTTGAATCGAGGGTTCCGGATAGCTGGCAATCGAGACCTAGAGGCTGTGAACGCACAAACGGAGATATCTGCGCGCCTGCTTATTAGCTTTCTCATCGCCGAATCGCAATGTGCCAAAGAAGAACGCTGATGATGATTCGGATCTCCGCGCGGCACAATTTGGTCGAAGCGGATAAGATCCCGTTAGACTGGTGACCCTGGCCGGAGATTCTACAATGCTAAAACAGATCTCTCTGCTGCTGTGTGCCTTTCTTGTTCTTTGTTCGAAGGGGTTCGGGCAAGAGCAAAATGAGGCAGGACAGGTTGCTCGCGCGGAAGATCCTGCGCGCCAGCAGGATCAACAGAAGCATATACCGGTCTTCGGAGGCGCGGACGAGTTCGCGATTCAGGGCGGCTTTGAATACTATGCTCCGCAGCCTGGCTTTGACAGGTTGAACCGCGATATTGATGTGCAAGTGGCTCGCCTGGCGCTGGCGGCGCACTACCGTTCGGGGTGGGAGTTTCAGTTCGAGGGGATAGCGCTTCGCACCCACGGGACGAGCACTCAAAATACGAGCGCAAGCAATCCGCGGCAGGTGCCGAGTAATGCTTTGGCCTTAGGGGCAGGACCCCAAATCCGTTGGAACTTTCTGCAGTCTAGCCGCTATCGAATTTTTGTCGAGGCTCAGGCTGACGTCATCCTGGCCGATCGACCATTTCCGAATCAGGGCACGGTCTACGACTTCTTCCTGCGCGGCGGAGGTGGTGTCGCAATCCGGGTAAGTCAATCCTATTGGATTGAGCCGGCGTTTCATTTGGGCCACATCTCGAACGGGCAATGCTTTTGCTCCGAAAACCCAACCTGGCAGGGTGACGCAATCTCGATCGCAGTACGGCGCAGCTTCGTGCATGAGCCGGAAGCATCTGGCAGATCGCACGTTCTCTTCCGCAACGCGGATGAGAACGCATGGGAGACAGGAGTGGAAGACTACCTCCCGTTGCCCGATCTGAATCGCGAGAATGGCAAGGTTGAGGACGACATAAAGACGATTACTATCAGCCGTGCCTGGCACTTCCCCGACCGGCTTGAGTTCCAGCTGAGAATCATGGCGCGAGCAACCGACCGGCAGCCGCAGGAGGTCGCGGGTTTCGGTCCGCTGCTGCGCTGGAATTTCATCGATCACCGCCATTGGCGCCTGTTTACGGACGGAGGTTTGCATGTTCTGCAAACTGGAAGCCCCGCCTTCTTTATACCGACAGGAGGTGTTGGATATAACGGCTTTCTGCTTGGAGGCGTAGGCACAGGCTTCCGGTTGGGAAATTCATACTGGCTGGAAAGCAGTGTCCGCTGGGTTCATGTGACCAGCGGCGTAGGTCCCGGTGCCAGCAACCTCCTTGCTTGGAGCGGTCAGGGAGCTTCTCTGAGCCTGCGGCATGTTTCCCCTGAAGTTGGTCCGGCTCGAGCATCTAGCGCGTCAGCAGGCGGCCACAACTACTTCATAGGAGTAGCAATTCTCGGCGGAGCTGAAGCTGTGCCCTCCCAAATGAATCGGAGATGAATTCCATAGATACACAAATATAAGGATGTCAGGAGCGAAGTTTGGGGAGGGCTTGGGTTAGGTCTGCGAGGAGATCGTCGGTGGACTCGAGGCCGATGCTGAGGCGCACGATGCGGTGATCGTAGGGCGGGCGGCCGGGGATGCGGCCGATATCATAGGCGACGGCGAGACTTGTAGCACCACCCCAACTATAACCAACCTTGAAAAGCTTGAGCGCGTCGATGAAGGCGAAAACCTGCTCTTGCGATGGACCCGGCTTCAACACAATCGAAAAAACGCCGGAAGAGCCGAGGAAATCACGTTTCCAAAATTCGTGGCCTGGGCAAGACGGAAGCGCGGGATGCAAAACGCTTTCCACTTCGCGGCGCGCTGCGAGCCATTTGGCGACAGCGAGTGCGGAAGTTTCGATGGCGGAGAGGCGCACGGCGAGAGTTTGCAGACCGCGCAAAGCGAGGCTGCAATCGTCAGGGGAGACAGCGCAACCGATGATCTGTTGCGCGGCACCCAGGCGTTGGTAGAGAGCGGGATCGCGCACGGTGACGGAGCCGAGCAATAAATCGCTGTGGCCGCCGATGTACTTGGTGAGGGCTTGCATGGTGATGTCCACGCCGTGGGCAAAAGCATCTAGGAGTACGCCGGCGGACCAAGTGTTGTCCAGGACCACTAAGACATTTCGGGCATGAGCGGCGGCAACAATAGCAGGGAGATCCTGCACTTCCATGGTGATGGAGCCGGGGCTCTCCGTCCAAACAAGGCGCGTGTTTTCCTGGATGAGCGGAGCGATGCCTGCGCCGATGGTGGGCTCATAAAAGGTGGCGGTAACGCCGAAGCGTGCAAGCAGGTGCGTGGTGAGCTTGCGGTTGGGGAAATAGACGCTGGTGGGGAGCAGAATGTGATCGCCTGCCTTGAGCAACGCGAAATTGATGAGAGAGATGGCGGCTTGTCCACCGGGAGCGAGGATGGTGTGAGTGCCGGATTCCAGTTCACAGACGCGGGCGGCGAGTTCCAAAGCTGTGGGCGTACCGTAAAGGCCGTAGGTGTAGCCAACGCGGAACTGGTCCCAAGTGTCGCGAACGGCGGCGGCGGAGGGGAACACTGTGGTTGAGCCGCGATAAACAGGGGTGGCAAGGGAGCGGTAGCCCTCAGGGATTTTCGCGTCGGAATGAATGAGTTTGGTCTTCCAGCTTTTGGTCATGGAACGATAACCCGCGGTTCAGTGGGTTTGTTCCAGTATAGCGGGAATTATTCTGTTTGGATTGGCTGTTGGCTGTGCCGCCGGAAACTACAGCGTGCCAGCAAGCTGATCCAGGATCATGTTCCAGCCGGAGGTGGTGCGAGCGACGTAGTCCGGCAGGACACCTTCATGGGTGAGAGTGAGTTCGCAGCCGAATTCGAGCGAGCGAATTTCAATGGTGAGCTTGGTGTTCTCCTGGGAGTATTTGGGGACTTTGAGTGTGAAAACGAGTCGACGGGGACGGTCAATTTCAAGATATTCACCCGTGTGCTCGACGTCGACGCCGTCTCTTTGCTCCACGCTGGTGTAGGAACCTCCCACGCGCGCGTCGATTTTGATTTTCACCATTTTTCCGGTCGGAGTGGCGAAGAGCCACTTGCCAACGGTTTTTGGATCGAGCCAGGCGTCGAAGACGCGTTCAGCGGAGGCGCTGAATTTTCGAGTGACCTGCACGGTGGCTTTTTGCGGTGGAGGATTCATCGGGACTTGTCCTTTCGTTTGTGGGTTTTTGCGGCTGCGACATCCTGGGCTTGCAGCAGCGCGTCAAGAGTATCGAGGCGGCTCATCCAGAGGGAGCGTTGTTCTTCAATCCACGCGGCGGCGCTTGTGAGGGGGTCGGGGTTGAAGGATAGGAAATGCTCGCGGCCAGCGCGGCGGCGTCGAATGAGGCGCGCGCGTTCGAGAACGCGGATGTGTTTAGAAACTGCGTTAAGGGACATGGAATAAGGGCGGGCGAGTTCAGTGACGCGAGCTTCGCCGCGGGAAAGGCGTTCGAGGATGGAGCGGCGGGTGGGGTCGGCGAGAGCGATCCAGGTGGATTGAGAGAGAGAAGAGGCGCGCCGCATATTCAACCTATAGGTTGAATATATCGGGTCAGATATTTGTTGTCAAGCCATTGCGCTCGAACAATCAGGATCTAAACCTCCGCAGGAGATCAGCGGTCGAGGAAGGCGCGGAGGCGGGCATAGCCGGCGCGGCTCACGGGTAGCTGGACGCCGTTCCTGAGTACGGCCACATGACTGTCTTTGCCGTAGGGCTCGACCTTCACGACGCGTTCGAGGTTGACGATGTAGGAGCGGTGAATGCGGAGAAAGCGCGAGGGATCGAGAGCCGCTTCGAGGCTTGAGATGGGCTGCTGCTTCAGATGCTTCTTGCCTTCGGCGCAGAGCGCAACGTAATCGTCTTGCGCCTCGGCGAAATCCAGCCTGGAAACCGGAATGATGAACACTTGCGCGCCATCGCGCACGGGAATGCGCTCCAGGTACTGCGCCGGAGGGCGCGCCGATGCCGCGAGTTCAGTGGCGGGAACAGTTGCGGAAGGTGAGCTGCTTTGCAGCCGCTCTTTCGCGCGTTTCAGGGCCGCTTCGAAACGCTCGGCGCCAAAGGGTTTCAGGAGATAGTCCACAGCGTGGACTTCAAAGGCGCGAATGGCATAAGTGTCGTGAGCAGTAACGAAAACGACGGGGCTGGCGGAGCCGATGAGTTCGAGCACTTCAAAGCCATCGAGCTTGGGCATCTGGATGTCGAGGAAGATCAAGTCGGGCTTCTGTTCGGTCACCAATTTGACGGCCTCGAAACCGTTGGAGCACTCGCCGATGACATCGATCTCTGGGTGCGGAGCAAGCAGTTCGCGGATTACCTGACGTGCCAGTTCTTCATCATCCACGATGACCGCGCGGATTTTCGTATCCTTCGGGGAGTTCACGTTGCGCGGCCCTCGCTTTCGGCTGGGAGTGTGAGGGAGACAGTAAAGCGATTTCCGTCAGTCCTGACAGTAAAGGTCGCGTGATCACCGTAGCGAGCTTCAAGCCGCTGGCGCACATTGAGGAGACCCATGCCATTCTTCTGGCGCCGAGGTGGAGCATCGGGGTCGAAGGTATTTTCAACGAGGATGGACAACGCGCCATTCTGGCATCGCGCGTCGAGCCGGACCCACCCACCTTCGACAAGATTGGAGATTCCGTGAGTGAACGCGTTTTCCACTAGTGGCTGCAAGAGCAGTGGCGGGACATTCTTGTTTAGAGCTTCCTCGGCAATATTTTCTTCCATGCGAAATCTGGAGCCGAAACGGATTTTCTCTACCGCGAGGAAAGCGTGGATCAGGGACATTTCTTCGGCGAGAGGGATTGTGGATTTTTCTCCGAGGCCCAGAGTGCGCCGCAGGAAATCGCCCAATAGAACACACATTTCGCGGGCTTTTGCCGCATCCGAGGTGGTTAGCGCACTGATGGAATTGAGGCTGTTAAAAAGAAAGTGCGGATTGACCTGCGCTTTCAGGGCGCGCAGTTCTGCATCGCGGGCGAGAACGCGCGCTTCCATCGCCTGAGCTTCCGCTGTTTGTGAGGCTTCAAGAGCGAGAAGAAGGTAGTAAAAACTGACGGAGAAAAGATAGAGGATTACTCCCGTTCCAAGAAGAATGGGGATAGTCCGAGAAAGCCGAGTGGAGAGCCCAGGATAAAAGGACATCCCAGTGAAGAAATAAGCGAGAAGTTCGGCACACAGAATCCACAGGCAACTGGCCACAAGCGCGGCTGCGATGTGGACCTCCAGAAGCTTTCCGATAGTGGAACGGCCGGAGGGGATAGCGCGGCAGGAATACCAGGCAGAGAGGCAGACGAAAGCGTAAAGGAAGCAAAGGGGGAGTGACATGGATATCGCTTCACGTCTGGTAAGCCCTCCCGTGGCGGCCATAAGATAAGCCAGCAACGCGGCGATGGGAATCCAGGCGAGGAGGTATAACGCGAGACGGCTCAGGCGGCTGAGGATAGGGTGCATGAGGGCATCAGTTCTTGATCACAACGCTTCCAAAAACAGCGCCACCTTTGACGACCAAACGCTTGGCGCCCGGACCCGGCGGTTGTGAGTGAACGGTTCGGTCAGAATATTCCCCAAAGACAGCCGCGCCGCGACTGGCAACAACCCAAGTGCTGGGGACGCGGATTTCAACGGCCCCGAAGACGGCATCGAGATGAATCACGGCTTCGTCACCATCGATTTCAGCTTCGGTTAAATCAATCTTGAGTTCGCCGAAAACCGCTGCAACTTTTCCACCCCGGAAATTCTTGGAATTAATCCGGCGCTGGGTGGTGCTGAAAACAACGTCCGCGTTCATGTCAGGGGAGTCGGAAACGAATCCGCGTTCAAGGCTGATCTTCAGCGGTCTTATCCACTTTGGTCCCCAGGATGAGCCGCCGCCCAGCGAGCGGGAAAGAACCCAGAGCCCCCAAAGAATGATGGCCAACGGCCAGAACATGCTCCAGCGCACGTGAAGATATCCGAAATTACTCAAGATGAGCACAATCCCTGCAAGCGTGAGGAATGAGCCCCAAAACCTCCCGGGGCCGCTGGAGAAAATAAGGCCTTCGACTCCAAAAAAAATAAGAAAGGCCGGCCAGAAATACTGAAAAATATGGTGTGCGGAGACGATGCCCATCTGATCCAGCAGGAAGATGCAGCCAACCGCCATGATCACAAGTCCCCAAGAAAGGCCTGAGGGGAAACGACGTGAATCATCGATCATGATTGTGTTCTCCCCGAGAGAATGACAGCACCTGCTGGGTGATTTCGCGCCGCGCCACGAGCAGAATTGCCAGACCCACCCCGATAAGAAGTGACGGCCAGAATGTAGCGATTGCGTGGACTCCTGGTGAGTCCAGTTGCAAGATGAGCATACTCCAAACACCTTGGACGACGGTTGAGGCGATCCATAGATTGCCAGGCTGAACGTGGCCGAAGCCGAGCGTTCCCAATTGGAACACAAGCCCCACCAGGATCAGAAGCCCCGCGCCTCCGCTTATCAACATTCTATCTGTTACGGATGAAGAAAGGAGCGGCTGCCGATTTGTGTTAGTCATACTCTCATCTCCTGCCAGGTATGTGCTGCGTTCCATATCGTGAGGCTAGAAGGGAGAAGGCCGGCTGTCTTGCTGTTTTCGGCGAACGGCGGGCGAGAACCGGCGAATGGCGGGTTAGCTTGTGGCCGTGAGGAGTTGCGAGAGGAGATTCTGAGTAGCTTCAGACACCGATTAATGGCACATTGTTGATACGGCGATTCGTTGACGAGCGGTTGTGGCGAATGTTATAAATAGGGGTTCTGTGAGGCGGCGCGCAGGTCACCGTATGCTCCTACCGGGTCTTGGGCACGGAGTGGCTGCCTACCTGAAGGCATAGGCGAAACAACCTAATGACCGACTTGGTTCACCAAATAGGGGAACTGTTTCTTCGGGCTGTGCCTGTAGCCCTAATCGTCCTCATTTTCTATTTCATCCTGCGATCCGTATTCTTCCAACCTCTTCTGAAAGTGATGGCTGAGCGCGATGCGCGCACTCTGGGTGCGCAAAAAGCCGCTGAAGCGGCGCAAGCGGCCGCGGCAGAAAAAGTGAAGCAATACGACGACGCGCTGAAACAGGCGCGCGCCAAGGTTTACGCGGAACAGGAAGCGGAGCGGAAGAAATTGCTGGACGAGAGCGCCGCGTTCTTGAAAGAGGCACGGACAAAGGCCAGCGGCGAAGTGGGCGTGGCGAAAGAACGCGTGGCGGGAGAATTGGCGGCAGCGAGGAAAGAGATTGAAGCAACCGTGGCACAGCTTTCCGTGGAGATCGCCCGGCGTGTAATGCAGACGCCGCCAGCACCGAGCAGCCCAGCGAAAGAGGCACGATGAGAAGTAAAGGATACACGCGCGCGCTGCTGACGGCCGGCATGTTGCTTCTGACGACGGTAGCAGCACGCGCGGCGGAAGAGGGTGGCAACGCGGCGGAGCAGCCGGTGGGAACCGCCTTCAAGTGGATTCACTTTGTGATTCTGGCGGGCCTGGGCTACTGGGTTTTCGCGAAGTTACTGCCGCCGGTATTCCGACGAAATGCAGACAACATCACCGCGGCGATCAGCAAAGCCACGGCGGCAAGAATGGAAGCCGAGCAGAAGCTGCAGGATGCGGCAGCGAAGCTAGCGAGTCTGGAAAAGGAAATTGCGAAATTCCGCGCTATTGCGCAGCGGGAATCGGGCGCGGAAATCGAACGACTGCGCATCATCACGAAGAGCGACGTGGAAAAAATCGGCGTAGCGGCGAAAATGGAAATTGAAGCGGTGGAGCGGGCGGCCCGGGTGGAATTGAAAGCGCTGGCGGCGAAGCTGGCGGTGGATGGGGCGGAATCGCTGGTAGCCAAACAGATGACGCCAAGTGTGCAGGAAGCCTTGATCAATCAATTTGTGCAAAGTTTGCAGGGGAGGCCGAATTGAGGTCGGCAAGCCTGCAATACGCGAACGCGCTAGCGGATATAGCGCTGGAACAGGGCGCGGCAGAGCCCGTCTTGAAACAGCTGGGTGAATTTGGCGCGGCATATGCCGAATCGGCGGAATTGCGGACGTTTCTGGCGAATCCGGGGGTAACGCACGAAGATAAGCGCGGCGTAATCGAAAAGCTGGCAGCGCGCATCGGGGCGAGCAAAATCATTCGCAACTTCTTGTTTGTTATGGTGGACAACCAGCGCACGTCATTGCTGCCGGATATTCTAGCGGCATTCCAAGAAGAAATCCGGCAGAGGCAAGGTGTCGCGCAAGCGGCAGTTTCCTCGGCAGCGAACTTGAACGACGCGCAGAAAACGAAACTGCTGGGGACGCTGGAACGCTTGACGGGCAAGAAAATTCAGGCGACCTATGAACTGGAGCCGGAGTTGCTCGGCGGCGCCGTGGTGCGAATCGGAGACACGATCTACGACGGGTCTTTGCGCAGCCGCTTGAATGAATTGCGCGCGCGGTTGACGGCAGAATAGGAATTCGGGAACGGAGCGGGCATGGCGAACATCAAGGCAGACGAAATCAGCAAGATCCTGCGAGAGCAGATCGCGAACTACGAGCAGAGCGTATCGGTGGACGAAGTCGGCTCCGTGATCAGCGTGGGCGACGGAATCGCGCGCATTCACGGCCTGGAGAAGGCCATGTCCGGCGAGATGCTCGCGTTTCCGCACAACATCTTCGGACTCGCGTTGAACCTGGAAGAGGAAGAAGTGGGCGCGGTTCTGCTGGGCGAATCTTCAGAACTGAAGGAAGGCGACGTGGTGCGCCGCACGAACACGATCATGTCGGCTCCCGTCGGGCCAGAAATGATCGGCCGCGTGGTGAATCCGCTGGGACAGCCCGAGGACGACAAGGGACCTATCACAACGAAGCTGCGGATCCCCTTGGAACGCATCGCACCGGGCGTGCTGGACCGGCAACCAGTGCGCGAACCGCTGCAGACGGGCATCAAGGCCATTGACTCGATGATTCCGATCGGGCGCGGGCAGCGCGAACTGATCATTGGCGACCGGCAAACGGGAAAGACCGCCATCATTCTGGACACCATCATCAATCAGAAGGGGAACGACATGATCTGCATTTACTGCGCGATCGGGCAAAAACGCTCGACGATTGCGCAGGTGGTGAAAGTGCTGACGGATGCGGGTGCGATGGATTACACGATTGTGGTGGCGTCCTCCGCGGCGGAACCTGCTTCGCTACAGTACATCGCGCCGTATGCTGCTTGCGCGATGGGGGAATACTTTCGCGACAACAAGATGCACGCGGTCACCTTCTACGACGACCTTTCGAAACACGCGCAAGCTTACCGCGAGATTTCTCTGTTGCTGCGGCGGCCACCGGGACGCGAAGCGTTTCCCGGCGACGTATTTTATCTGCACTCACGTTTGCTGGAACGCGCGGCGAAATTGAACGACAAGCTAGGTGGCGGGTCGTTGACTTCGCTGCCGGTGATTGAAACACAGGCAGGCGACGTTTCAGCGTACATTCCCACGAACGTGATCTCGATTACCGACGGGCAAATCTACCTGGAGTCGGACCTGTTCAATGCGGGAATACGCCCTGCGATCAACGTAGGGATTTCCGTGAGCCGCGTCGGCGGCAACGCACAGATCAAAGCCATGCGGCAAGTGGCCGGGACGCTGCGTTTAGACATGGCGCAGTTCCGCGAATTGGCGGCATTCGCCCAGTTTGGTTCCGACCAACTGGATAAAGTGACGCAAGCCCAGTTGGCGCGCGGGCAGAGATTGACGGAAGTTTTGAAGCAGGATCAGTACGTGCCACTTTCCGTGTCAAAACAAGTAGTGGCGATCTACATTGCCACGACTGGCGTGCTGGATACGATTCCCATTGGCGAAGTGCGGCGGTTTGAGCGTGAGTTCCTGCAATTCGCAGAGACGAACTACGCCGGCGTATTGAAGGAAATTGCCACGAAGAAAGCGCTGGATGACGGCATCAAGGCCGCACTGAAGCCTGCCATCGATGCATTTAAGGAACGCTTCACGGCGGCAATCGCGGCGGGAGCGCATTAAGCGGACCGGCGATAGATCATGCCTACACTTCTCGATTTCCGGCGACGCATCCGCTCGGTGAAGAACACCCAGCAGATTACCCGCGCGATGAAGTTCGTGTCCGCGGCACGGTTGCGGCGGGCGCAGGAATCGGCACTGGCAGCGCGGCCCTATGCTAAAGAATTGGTCCGCGTGTTGCGGTCCACGATGGCGCGGATCGAATCGCCGCAACATCCGCTGCTGGCAAAGCGTCCAGAAGAACGCATCCTTGTGCTGGTGCTGGCGGGCGAACGCGGGCTGGCGGGGGCATTCAACGCAAACATCCTGAAGGTGGCCGCGGAATTCATTCGCAGCAAAAAGGGCAAGAAAATCGTGACCATTCCGATTGGGAAGAAAGGGCGCGACACGCTGCGGAAGGCCGGGATGGAATTTGCCGGTGAATATGTGAACGTGCTGGCGCGCGTGGATTTTGGAATTGCGCGAGAGATTGCCAGCCTGGTGACGGACTTGTACGCGAGAGAATCGGTAGATGCCGTGTACATAGTGTTCAGCGAGTTTAAGAACGTGCTGGCCCCGCGTCTCACGGTGGACAAACTCCTGCCAGTGGAAGCAATCGAGAGTGGTGAAGAGACCCCGGCAGAAACGGAATGCGCACAAATCGACTACATCTACGAGCAGCCGGAAGAGCAAATACTGGATCGCCTATTGCCAAGGTACGTGGAGACACAAGTGTTGCGCTCGATGCTGGAATCCTCTGCCGCGGAACATGCGGCGCGGATGACGGCGATGGAAGCGGCAACCAAGAATGCAGGCGACGTGATTGACGCGCTGACGCTTTACATGAACAAGGTGCGGCAAGCGGCCATCACAAAAGAGATTATTGAGATTGTGAGCGGCGCGTCCAGTGCAGGGCAGTAAGTGGGGACTCGCGAGGAGTCACGGATCACGAGTCACGTTACGAAATTAGAGGAGCCGAGGATGGCTGAGCAATACGCAGCGGTGGGACATGTGGTGCAGGTCATCGGGCCTGTGCTGGACATTCAGTATGAAGCCGGGCACCTGCCGGCCATCTACAACGCGGTGCGCATCACCAGCGAGGGCTTCAACGTTCCCACGCCAATGGACGTGACAGCGGAAGTGCAACAGCACCTGGGCGAAGGACGCGTGCGCGCGGTGGCCATGGAGCCAACCGAGGGCATGGTGCGCGGCATGAAGGCTTACGACACGGGGAAACCCATCGAAGTGCCCGTGGGGCGGGCGACGCTGGGGCGAGTGCTGAACGTGCTGGGCAAGCCCGTGGACAATCTGGGACCAGTGACAGCGGAAAAGTTCTACCCCATTCACCGGCCATCACCCTCGCTGGAAGACCAGTCCACAACGCTGGAAATGTTTGAGACCGGGATCAAGGTGGTGGATCTGATCCAGCCGTTCTTGAAGGGCGGCAAAATCGGATTGTTTGGTGGCGCCGGCGTCGGGAAAACCGTTCTGATTCAGGAATTGATTCATAACGTTGCGATGAAACACGGCGGTGTGTCTGTGTTCGCCGGCGTAGGCGAACGGACGCGCGAAGGCAACGACCTGTACCTGGAATTCCAGGAATCCGGCGTTGTGGTGCCGGGCAATGCGGAAAAATCCCGCGCCGCGCTGATTTACGGGCAGATGACGGAACCCCCTGGAGCGCGCCTGCGCGTTGGCCTGACGGGACTGACGGTGGCGGAATTCTTCCGCGACGAAGAACACCTGGACGTGCTGCTCTTCATCGACAATATTTTCCGATTTGTGCAAGCAGGCTCGGAAGTTTCCGCACTGCTGGGCCGCATGCCTTCCGCAGTGGGATACCAGCCAAACCTGAACACCGAAATCGGCGAGTTGCAGGAACGGATCACGTCCACGAAGACGGGCTCCATCACCTCTGTGCAGGCCATCTATGTGCCCGCGGATGACTATACAGATCCGGCGCCGGCAGCCACGTTCACGCACCTGGATGCGACGACGAATCTGAGCCGGCAAATTGTGGAACGCGGCATTTATCCCGCGGTCGATCCATTGGCCAGCAGTTCGCGCATTCTGGACCCGCGCGTGGTTGGCCAAGAACATTACAGCGTGGCGCGCTCGGTGAAGTCGGTGCTGCAGCGCTATAAGGATTTGCAAGACATCATCGCGATCCTGGGCATCGAGGAACTTTCTGATGAAGACAAGCGCTCCGTGGCGCGCGCCAGGAGAATCGAGAAGTTCCTCTCGCAGCCCATGTATGTTGCCGCGCAGTTCACGGGCCTTGAAGGGAAGTACGTGAAGATCGAGGACACGGTGCGGAGCTTCAAGGAGATCGTTGAAGGCAAGTATGACGATATCCCCGAGCAGGCATTCTATATGGTGGGCACGATCGAGGAAGTGCTGGAGAAGGCGGAGAAGATGAAGGCGGGCGTTTAGGAAAGAAGAAGATGCTGCCTGATTCCATAGAACTGGTCGTGGTAACGCCGGAGCGGCAACTGCTGCGGGAAACTGTGGTCGAAGTAACTGTCCCCGGGCAGGAAGGCGCGCTGGGGGTATTGCCTGGGCACGCGCCGCTGATGACGGAACTCGGGATAGGGGAATTGACCTACCGCAAAGCTACCTCAACCCAGCCGACCTCGCTGGCGGTGGTCCGTGGTTTTGCGGAAGTGCTGCCAGACCGCGTCACGGTGCTGGCGGAAACTGCGGAACGCGCTGAAGAGATTGATGTGAATCGCGCCGAAGCAGCGCGAGCGCGGGCGGAGAAGCGGCTGGCTTCCAACGATACGAACATCGATTGGGATCGCGCCATCGTGGCTTTGCAGAGAGCGGTGATCCGTATTCAGATTGTCCGGAAATATCGCGGCGCACCTGTGGCTTCGGACTAGAGCGCGAAATCGCGGAGGTTTTACGTCGCCGTAACCTTGCACCTCGGGGGTAATCCAATGTACCGAGGAAATCATCATGGAACCGATTACAATGTACACGAGCCGCTGGTGTCCGGATTGCTGGCGCACGAAGAGTTTTCTGAAAGAGCGCGGCGTTGCCTTCGTGGAAGTGAATATTGAAGAGGATCCCGAGGCTGAAGAGATCGTGATGCACGCGAATAACGGAAAGCGCAAAGTACCGACGCTGAAAGTGGGTGAGCGCTATTTCGCTTGCAGCCCGTTCAATGCACAACAGCTTGCCGATGAATTAAAGATTCCGCTGAATTCCTAGATTGCTCGTGCTGCTGCTCGCAATCATCCCCAGAGAAGCGCCTGGAAGTCACAGACAGACCACCCTCGCAGCTGGAGAATATTTATCTTTCCGATAGCTATTGAGAGTCGGGTCGGATTAATTGGAGCGCCCGCGCGTCCAGACCTGCGTGACGTTTAGCGCGTCGTCGAGGAGGAGGATATCGGCGTCGGCTCCTGCGCGGAGCGATCCCTTCTTGGACTCAATGCCGAGCAGCGTTGCGGGATTTAGGGTGAGCATGCGGAGGGCATCGTTGAGTGGGGCGCCCAGAGCTACGATGTTGCGCAAGGCGCGATCGAGCGTCAGGGTGCTTCCCGCCAGCTTGCCCTCTGCATTGCGGCAGATTCCGCCGCTCACAGTAACCTGAAATGATCCCAGCATGTACGTACCGTCCGGCATGCCCGTGGCGGAAATGCCGTCGCTGATCAGGATGACGCCCCCTGCACCCTTTGTCTGGAGGAGCAGGCGCATGGCCGTTTCCTCGACGTGCACGCCATCGGCGATGAGTTCCGCCGTGACGCCAGGCGTAGTGAGGACCGCGCCGATAACACCAGAATCGCGGTGAGAAAACGGGCGCATGGCGTTGTACATGTGAATGGCGTGATGCGCGCCGTGATGGAAGGCGACCTGCGCCTGCATGCAGGTAGCATCGGTATGGCCAATCCCCACGACCATTCCGGATTTGTGCGCCGCATCAATGCAGGGCACGGCTCCAAGAAGCTCTGGCGCGATAGTGAGTATGCGGGCATGACCCCCGGCCGCGGCGACAAACTGCGCCAGCAAATCCGCCGAGGGCAACTTTAGCCATTCCACAGGATGAACGCCGCGGCGCGCAGGGCTGATGAACGGTCCTTCAAAGTGGATACCGAGAATTTCGGCGCGACTGTCTCCTGACTGATATTGCGAATCGATGTAACGGGAAATACCCTCTGAAGCCTTGCAAATGTCTATGGGATTGGCGGTGACAGTCGTGGCCACATACGAGGTTGTGCCGTGAGCCGCAAGGGTCTTGGAAACAGACTGAAGCGCGTCCGAAGTCCCTTCCATGACATCGTGACCGCCAGCACCGTGAATATGTACGTCGACAAAGCCGGGAGCCGCGATTTTGCCAGTGGCGATGACCTCGTTTGCACCGGCAGGAAGAGAAATGGCGCTGCGCGGGGCAACAACTTCAATCACGCCGTCTCGAATCAAGATGCCAACGTCGAGGAGTTCTGTTAAGGGAGTGAAGGCGCGGCCAACGTGAAGAAGGATTGCGGACATGGGTGAAGACTCATCGTAACGGAATTTTGAGGCGGTGCCAAAAGAAAACAGGCAGGAGCGAACTCCTGCCTGTCCAAAAAGAATGATTGGATAGAGCCTTACTTGGCCATTTCGATGGAGGTGAGCTTCAGATTGTCACCATCGACCGAGCCCTTGACCGTGACGTGATGGCCAGCATGAGCGGCAACCTTGTCCTGGTCATCGATGGCGTACACCTTCTTGTCCGCATCGTTGACGAAGACATACTTCGCGCCATGCTCCTTCACGCACTTGGCGGCGCAATCGGCGTGCTTTTCGCTGGCACCTTTTGCCCCGCACATGCTGTCAGAAATATAGCCGGTCCAAGTCCCAGTGGCGGCGTACAACAGTCCTGCCGCAAAAAGAGCGAGCACCAAGCCTGCAATGGATTTCGTTTTCATCTTTCCTCCCCCTCATAGGATGTTGCTTCAAATGATTTCCATCCGAAGGCCTTTAGATTGGCACAGCGCCGGAAAGCTGTCTAGAGGCAGTTGATTTTTTGACGCGGCGGACATCAGCCGGTTTAAGCAGGCAAAAGAAAAGGGAGGATTCTCTGGATCCTCCCTTTTCGTATCGCTCTCAAGGAAATGGACTTGCGTGGATACTGCAAGCCGAAGTTGGTTATTGTGCCGGTGTATTGCTGGCAGCCGTAGCTGACGCTGCGGACTTGGGTGTGGACAGATAACCGGTGACCTGGTTCTTGCCCACATCGAATACAACGATCTCGTAAGGAGACATGTGGGCGCTGCCCTTAACGTAGAACTGCACGGGTTCGCCGGCGGTTTTGTCCTTTTTCTCGATGGACTTGTCATCCGCAAGCACGGTCATGGTGTACTTGGACTTTTTCGAATCGGTCCTGTTCAGGGACATCGACACAGGGCCGACGCGCTGCGGGGTCTTGGCCTTGGTCAGGGTGAATTCAAAGTAATTGCGGTCGCCGCGGCGCCGGAGTTCTTCCAGGTCGTCATGATTGCGGGCAATCAAGCCGCTCATCACGTTCATGTCGCCCATGGAGCGCTCCAGATTGGCCTTGGTGGCATCGAGGTCACTCTTGACGCCAGTCACGTCGCCGTTGAGTTTGTTCACGTCATCGGTGCTGGCCTTGGTGGCAAGCTGCGTATTGACGTTGGAGGCGAGGCCAGTCAACTTCTTATCATACGTGGCGATGGCGAGCTTGGACTGCTTGCGCGCGTTGATCAACTCGTCCTGCGTGACGTTCAGTTTGTCCGTAACAACTTTCAGGTCGCTCTGCAATTGCTGGTTCTGGTCGTCAGCCTTGGCCAGGCGCTGCCCAAGCGCATCGTTTTGCTGCTTCAACGAAGCCTGGGTAGACTGCTCAACGGAATTTGCGTGATTATAGGCGCTCCAGCCTACACCGATGCCGATTAGGGAAAGTCCACCAAGGGCCGCGATGGCAAGACCCACCCACCGGGGAGTGCCTGTTGTGCTCTGGATGTTCGTTTCCTGAAACTCGCTCATTGCCATAATCTCCTTTTGGCGTTGTCGCCTTGTGCCATGAAAACGGGCACTCGCGAAGCCAAAGTGGGGCAGCCAGTAGTGGTACTTCTAAGACCATAAAAGTGAAAGGGTTAATGGAGGAAAGAGGCAAGAGAGGAGGCAAAATAAATAGTACTAGTACTAGTAAAGATTACCTGTGGACCCACACCAACGTAAATTTTGCAGCTTTTTCATAGAGCATAAATCAGAGGGAATGCAAAATGGGGATAAGCGAAGAAAGCAGACTATTGCAACGAGCTTAGAGCGATAAGTAGTTAGGAATAAGAACGTTAGTGAGAACTTTTCAGGCGGCCTGGGAATTGGAAGTAAGCTTGGAAGGCCCAAAATAACGATCCAAGGTGGTCGTCGCAGCGTCTAATACCAGCCGACAGTCCGGACAGGAATGCAGATGACGTTCGATTTCGACCTGGACGCCAGGAGAAAGTTTTCCCTCTAAATACATACAAATCAGGTGAATAGTGTCTCGACAGCTCATGACCTGTATCCCTCAAGTAATGCGTAGAAGCCTGCGGCTGGCGTGGCAAGTAAGTGCATTTGAGGAGCCAAATAGGGCTAGATCTGAAGGTTCGACTAACTCATTTAAAATAAGTGAGTTAGTGGAAGAGTGGCAACGCGAAGGTCACTGGTCGATCCCGGTAAGCGGAAATCTTTACCCCAGGATGCACTTGTGTTGCACCTGACATGAATCACCGCAGCGGCGTGTTCACCATTTGACGAAGCGCTGCTATGCGTTCCTCCAAGGGGGGATGGGTGCTAAAGAGCGACGAAAGCGTGCCTCCGCCGAACATTGGCTTGACGATGCAGAGTGATGAGGTGCTGGGGGAGATGGCTGAAGTGGGGATGCGGCGGTTGTAGGTTCCCAACTTCTCGAGGGCGCTGATCAGGCCGTAGGGCTGGCCGACCATACGGGCCCCGGTCTCGTCGGCGGCGTATTCGCGCGTGCGCGACAAAAAGAGCTGCAGTAGAAGCGCGGCAAAGGGCGCGAGAAAGATCATGAGCAGAGCCGAGAACCCGCCCCCACCCCGGTCGTCATCGCGGTTGCCACCGTAACCGCCGAAGAGCATCGCCCACCTGCTCATCTGGGCCATGTAGGTGACCGCGCCGGCGATTGTGGCCGCGATGGAGCTGGTCAGGATGTCGTAATTCCGAACGTGAGAAAGTTCATGAGCGATGACGCCTTCGAGTTCATCGTCGTTCATGATTTGCAGTAGACCTTCAGTGACAGCGACGGAGGCGTGACTCGGACTCCGGCCCGTGGCGAAGGCATTGGGCGCCGCGTCGGGAACGACATAGAGTTTCGGCACGGGAATGTTCGCTTTGGCAGCGAGGCGTTCCATCACCTGGTACAGCCGGGGCAATTGCTCGCGGCTCACCGGTTGGGCACCGCTGGATTTCAGGGCAATCTTATCCGAGAAAAAGTAGGAGATGCCGTTGATTGCGATTGCAATGACCAGGGCGATCTGCATGCCGCCGCGCCCGCCAAGGGCGCCGCCAACAACAACCAACAATACACTCAGAACAATCAGAAGCGCACCGGTTCGCAGAACTTTCATGTGATTAGCCTTCCTGGCGAAATCCAAATTTGACCGGCAGAAAAAATAGTCTAGAGCCCGTTCAATAGAGCGTCAAGCCGCCGCGCGCTCCGGGCGCAGAGTTCACTCCTCAATCATTTCCTGGCCGCAACGGCGGCGGGCTTGTCAGGAGTTCGCTCGAAGCGCATGGAGTCCTTTTTGGCGTCGCGATCAACGCGAACATGATCGCCGGGAAGCACCGCTCCCTCCAGAATCTGCATTGCCAGGGGATCCTGAACGAGACGCTGGATGGTGCGGCGCAGCGGCCGCGCACCGTACGCCGGATCGAAGCCTTCGCGCAAGAGCAAGTCGATGGCTGGTCGCGTCAGTTCGAGAGTAATCCGGCGTTCCGCGAGGAGTTTTTCGACATTCTTGAGCAGCAGAACAACGATGCGTTCGAGTTGCTCCTTGCCGAGCGGATTGAAGATCACGATCTCATCGATGCGGTTAATGAACTCCGGACGGAAGGCTGCGCGCAAAGCTTCCATGGCTTCCTTGCGAGCACGCTCGGGGTCCTTACCGGCAAGTTCAAAGATGGCCGTGGAGCCCACGTTGCTGGTCATGACCAGAACGGTATTGCGGAAATCCACGGTGCGGCCTTTGCCGTCGGTCAGGCGCCCGTCCTCCAGGATTTGCAGGAGCACGTTAAAGACGTCTGGGTGCGCCTTCTCGATTTCGTCGAACAGGATGACGGAATAAGGATGGCGGCGGACCTGTTCGGTGAGTTGCCCGCCCTCTTCGTAGCCTACGTAGCCCGGTGGAGCGCCAATCAAGCGTGAAACGGTGTGCTTTTCCATGTACTCGGACATGTCGATGCGAATCATCAACTTTTCATCATCAAAAAGGAATTCTGCGAGAGCGCGGGCCAACTCGGTTTTGCCTACGCCAGTCGGCCCGAGGAAAATAAACGAACCAATAGGGCGTTTGGCGTCGGACAGCCCGGCACGGCTGCGGCGCACAGCATTGGCAACACGGGAAAGGGCATCTTCCTGGCCGACAACGCGTTGACGGAGGCGCTCTTCCATGTGCACGAGCTTCTGGGCTTCGCCTTCAAGCAAGCGGCCAACGGGAATGCCAGTCCACTTGCTGACGAGCTTGGCGATATCTTCTTCATCGACTTCTTCCTTGAGCATGCGCGTGTTTTTTTGGACTGAGTCAAAATCGGTTTGGGCAAGTTTCAATTCCCGTTCCGCCTGCGCGATCTTGCCGTAACGGATTTCAGCGACTTTGGCGAGTTCGCCCGCACGCTCGAAACGCTGCTCTTCGGCCTTGAGCTGATCAATTTGCTCTTTCAACTTGCGGATTTTCGCAATGGAGGCCTTCTCAGCCTGCCAACGAGCCTTGCGCCCGCTGGAATCCTCGCGCAACTTCGCCAGTTCCTTTTCGATTTGTGCACGGCGCTCCACCGAATGCGCATCGGTTTCTTTCAGCAGCGCCTGACGTTCGATTTCAAGCTGCAGAATGCGGCGTTCGATCTCGTCGATTTCGGTTGGCAGGGAATCAATTTGCATGCGCAGGCTGGCGGCGGCTTCATCGATCAGATCGATGGCCTTGTCCGGGAGAAAGCGATCGGAGATGTAGCGGTGCGAAAGGGTGGCGGCAGCAAGAATGGCGGCATCCTTGATGCGCACGCCGTGATGGACCTCGTAACGGTCTTTGAGTCCGCGCAGAATCGCGATGGTGTCTTCGACGGTGGGCTCGGAAACCAGAACCGGTTGGAAGCGGCGCTCGAGCGCAGGGTCCTTCTCGATGTATTTCTTGTATTCGTTGATGGTGGTGGCGCCAATCGCGCGCAATTCACCGCGCGCCAAGGCCGGCTTCAACATGTTGGAAGCGTCCATGGCTCCTTCGGCGGCGCCGGCGCCAACAAGGCTATGCAGTTCGTCGATGAACAGAATGATCTGACCCTCGGCTTCGGAGATTTCCTTGAGAACCGCTTTCAAGCGATCTTCAAATTCGCCGCGGTACTTTGCACCCGCAACCATGGCTGCAAGGTCCAGCGCCACGAGTCGCTTGGTTTTCAGAACGTCGGGAACATCGCCGGAAACGATGCGCTGCGCCAGGCCTTCGACGATGGCGGTCTTGCCGACGCCGGGTTCGCCGATCAGCACGGGATTGTTCTTTGTACGGCGCGCCAGAATCTGCATGACGCGGCGAATTTCTTCGTCGCGGCCAATGACGGGGTCGAGCTTGGAGCGGCGGGCCAGTTCGGTGAGGTCGCGCGCGTATTTTTCGAGGGCCGCGTAGGTCGCTTCCGGATTCTGCGAAGTTACACGCTGGCTGCCACGCACACCCGCGAGGGCCTGCAGGATGGCTTCGTAAGACGCGCCGTTTTTCTTAAGCAACTGGCCGGCGGGATCGCGGTCCTGCCCGGCGATGGCCAGGAAGAAATGCTCGGTGGAAACGTATTCGTCCTTAAATTTGTCGGCTTCGTTGAAAGCGCGTTCCAGAACATCGTTGAGCGGGCGGCCCATCGTTTGTTGGGCGAAGCCGTGAACCTTTGGCAGGCGGCCGATTTCGCGTTCGAGGTCCTGAGTGAGTACTTCCACGCGGATGCCGAGACGCGCAAGAAGCGGCGGCACAACGCCGTCGGGCTGCTGGATCAACGCTTCAAGAAGATGCAGCGGCTCGATGGATTGGTTTTCGTGGCGAGCAGCGACGCCTTCAGCGGCTTGCAGCGCCTCCTGGGCTTTCACGGTCATTTTGTCAAAACGCAGCATATTTCCTCACTTCCCTGGCCTGGTGTAGAAAAGGGGCCGGCACGTTTGCCAGCCCCTATGCTAACCCACGTGGGTTCCCGATTGAACGATTCGCGCTTTAGCGCGCCGCGGCAGCGGCCGCAGCGGGCGCTTCCACGTTGACCTTGATCTGCTTCGGCTTGGCTTCCTCGCGCTTGGGAATGCTCAGCGTCAGCACGCCGTTCTTGTAGTCGGCTTTGATCGCTTCGGCATTCACGGTGTTGGCAAGAGAGAAGCTGCGGCTGAAGGAGCCGTAAGAACGCTCCACGCGCAGATAGTTGTCTTCGCTGACTTTCTTCTCGAACTTGCGCTCACCGCGGATGGTGAGGATGTTGTTCTCGACACGGATGTCGAGTTCATCCGGCTGAATGTCCGGAATATCCGCCTTGACGACGAGTTCCCGCTCAGTTTCGTAGATGTCGACCGCAGGCGCCCAAGCCGTCAAGTTGGCCTCGCTCGAAGTGCGATCAAAAGCCTCGTTCAAGAGACGGTTGATGTGGTCCTGCAGGGTGGAACCCCCGCGGAACGGTTCAAAACGGGTAAGAGTAGCTCTCATGTTAAATCCCTCCAGTGCTGATGTGCGCGCCATGATATAATCTTAGCGTATTGCTGTCAAGTATTATTTTCGGCGATTGCATTCCGTATCTAAGTATTGTATTTACAGCTAGATAGCATGTTGCTAGCAGATCCCCCCTTCTTCTGCCCGGCCAAGTAGGTTCCAGATCAAGAGACTTGATGCAGCCGCATCTTGTGGGTTTTGTTATAGTTCGGATTGATGCGAGTTGACGCCTTTGATTACCAGTTGCCGGTAGAGTTGATTGCGCAGCGGCCTGCAACCTTCCGCGATGCGTCTAGGATGATGCTCCTCGATCGGCGCAGCGGTGCTTGCGAGGATCGCACATTCGACGAATTGCCGGAATTGCTGCGCGGTGATGAGCTGGTGGTGCTGAACAATGCTCGCGTGCTGCCTGCTCGCCTGTTTGGCAAACGCGCCGGCGTTCATTCGCAATCGCCATCACGGAAAACAGCGAGAGAACACTTAACGGGTACAGTGGAAGTTTTCCTTACACGAAAAGTGGACGTGGACATATGGGAATCACTGGTGCGTCCGGGTCGAAAGATGGCTGTTGGAGAGCGGGTACTCTTCGGCGGGGGTGAGTTGGAAGGGGAAATCCTGGCACGCGGCGAATTGGGATTGCGCGCGATCCGTTTTCGGTCTCACAACGGGCAAAGCGTTGAGCAGAACATCGAGCAATTGGGACATGTGCCACTGCCACCCTATATTGACCGCCCCGACGAATCATCCGATCGCGAACGGTACCAGACTGTGTACGCGCAGAAGCCCGGGGCAGTGGCCGCGCCGACGGCAGGATTGCACTTCACGCGAGAGATTCTAAAGAAAATACGAAACCGCGGTTGTGAAACGTGCGAACTCACGTTGCACGTGGGGTTAGGGACGTTTCAGCCCATTCACACGGAAATACTCGAGGAGCACAAGATTCATTCCGAGTCTTACGAAATTTCCGAGGAAGTGACGGAGAAAATCCAACGCGCCAAGTCAGAAAAACGCCCCGTGATTGCAGTGGGTACGACGGTAGTGCGCGCGCTGGAAGATGCGGCGGCAAAAGCGGCCGAGTCGGGCAACGGGAAAATCATTGGTCCAGGAATAGGCGAAGCCAAGCTGTTCATTTTTCCAGGGCACATCTTCCGAGTTGTAGACGGCCTTCTGACGAATTTTCACTTGCCGAAATCGACGCTGCTGGCGCTAGTCTCAGCGTTTGCGGGGCGCGAAGAAATCCTTGCGGCCTACCAGCATGCTGTAGCAGAACGCTACCGTTTTTACAGTTATGGAGACTGCATGTTGATACGTTAGCGTGGGGAGCGCTGCAATGCTGCGCGGGAAAAGCGCGCACATAGCATGAGCGCGAATGCTGAGAGGACTTCACAGGCGGCAACCGCAGGTGTCTGCCACTTCAGGAATTTCCGAGTGGCCAAGAAGAGGAGGGAAGCTGCGGATGGAAACAGCTTCCCCGTTAAATCGAGTGTAGAGATCACGGGATTGGACCCTACTGCGCCAAAACGAAAACGCTCTTTTTGCCAGAAAAACGCAGTTCAAGCATTTTGCCGTCGCCGTCGGAAACGATTTCGTCATAGGGCGGTTTTGAGTCGCGATCTTCCCAGCGGCCTTCCGCTTGTGCCACGACGTTCTTGCCTTTTTGGATGGTGAGGTGGTTGCCGTCGATCAGGATGCGGTAATCGCCGGATTGAATGCTGGTCTGCCCCACATGCATGGGATGCGTGATGGGTAGATCCTTGACCATGGGCTTGGCGAACGCGGGAACCGAAATGGCGAGAGCCGAAACCAGAACCAAGCTGCGAATGATGGAATTGTTACTCATGCGTGTCATTTCCTTTCAAGGAGCGAGTCAGCCGAACTGGCGTTGCAGAACGAGAGAGTTGACACGCAGGAGGGAGAAAAGGTAGCCTCGCGATGAAGACACCTCTTCTTCCTGGTCACGATCCGGAAAAACTGTGTGTCAATGGCCCCGCGGCTGCCACCGCGGGGTTTCTTTACTAATCTCTTTTTGTTCCGAACAGCCCGAACATCGGCCGCACCCGTATAGACGAGTATCGCGGGTGGAATGTTTCGCGGCAGGTGATATTTTCCTGTTACGTTTCTAGCCACAGCGGGAGACATGCACGTGTTGCTGAATGTTCACATTGCCTTGCGCTTTGCCCCCCGGCTTCATCTATACTCTTGGGCACGGTTCGGACAGGCCGGATGCGACTCTTAGTCCTCAGCGATCTCCATGCCAATTTGACAGCCCTAGAAGCCTCCCTGAACGCGGCGAAGGGAAGTTGGGAGCGAGTCGTGTGTTTGGGAGATGTGGTAGGTTACGGGCCGGATCCGAACGAGGTCACCACGCGGATTCGAGAATTAGGCGCGGCCACGATTCGCGGCAACCACGACAAAGCAGTTGCCGATCTGATGTCAACCGAAGATTTCAATCCCGTGGCCAAAATGGCTGTAAATTGGACGCGTTCGCAACTCTCCAACGAAAACATGGACTGGCTCGCGGCATTGCCGCAGGGCCCGCTGGAAGCCGAAGGAGTTGTACTGGTACATGGCGCGTTTCAGGATGAAGATGAATACGTGTTTACGCCCACGCAGGCGTTGGAAGGACTGCTGGATTCCTCGCTGCCGGTCACGTTTTACGGGCACACGCATCACCAGGGAGGTTTTGCATATCAGGATTCGCAACTGGAGGTTTTGCAGCTGCACCCGCGCATCAACGAGATTCGCAGTGTGCTGCGCGTGGAAGCCGGAAAGCGTTACTTGCTGAATCCCGGGTCAATCGGGCAGCCGCGCGATTCTGATCCGCGCGCAGGATTTGCCATCGCGGATTTAGAGCACCAGGTGGTAGAGTTCTGGCGTGTCCCCTACGAAATCGAAAAGGTCCAGGAGCGCATGCGAACTGCGCACCTGCCGGAACCGCTGGTGCATCGCTTGAGCATCGGCCGCTGAAGCCGCGCAGACACTCGCGGAGAATTTGAGAGAAGTAGTCATGCATAACTCATTGCAAGAACCCGAAAAAGTGGAGAAAAAGGAAGCGGGCAGCTGGATGACCGTGATCATCGGCGTCGTGGTGGCGCTGGCGATCGGCATCAGCTTGTGGTTTCTCTTCCAAGTGCCAGGGCAGAAACCGCTTCTGTTTCAGGGAACAGTTCCGCTGAAGATGACGCCAGCGGAGCAGGCCTACCTTAAGAATGTAAAGATCGAGAAAATTGCATTGAGCCGCGCGGAGAACTTCATTCACCAGGAAGTGACGACGCTTTCGGGAGAAGTGGTGAACGATGGCCCGTCTAAAGTTGTGATGTTGTCGCTTACCGTGGAGTTCGCCGATTCCATGGATCAAATTGCACTGCGTGAAACGCGCAGCGTTTTAGGAGCACCGGCAGCCACACTCGCGCCGGGAGAACGGTGCCCCATTGAAATTTCGTTTGACCACGTGCCCGCCACCTGGAACATGCAACAGCCATACGTACGTGCCACCTATCTACAACTATCTACCGTGAAATAGTTGGTCGTTAACCACATAGTTAGATTAATATAGCGGAATGGACCTCTGCGAAGAGCTGCGCGGCCGCTTGCTGGAGTTGTCGAAGGGCGCCGTGATTGAAATTCGGGAAAATGGGGGACGAATCAGTTCGAGCACACCGCTGGCATGGGAAGTTCGCGGGGCGCCGGCGAAACCGCTGCTGCACATGTGGTCAGAGAACTGCAACGTGACACGGCGCGTATTGGCGATAACCGACCAATCCGACAAACGCCTGCTGCTTGCCGTGGAATGTTTTGGCCGCGTTAAACCGCAACGGCTGGAGATAGTCAGGCTGGACTACCAACGGGACGCTAAAGGACTATCTCGAGAAGAGTTTTGCGAACAATTGCGGCGTATTCTGGCGGAGCGCTTTCCCGACGAGACGCTCGAAAAACTTTCCATCGCGGCGGACCTGGAACACTCTCTCTCGCGCATCTACGCGCGGGGGATCTCCCGCAAGGGAATGCTGAAGTACGCGTTCCTTGCGGTTCCCGACGAGGAAACTCCGGATGCTCTCGAAAGCAGCATCACCTACGCTTTGTTGTGGCTGGATCGCGCACGCCAGAGCAACGGGCACGGCAACTTCTCCGGGTTGCGGTTGATTCTGCCAAAGGGCAAGGCTGCCTCTCTTGCGGCGCGGCTAAGTGCCATTGATACGCGTCTGCCTGTTCAGGTGTATGAACGTGACGCGCAACGCGAAACGCTGGAGCACATCGATCCCTGCGCGAACGGGAACATCAATGCTTGGCTGGTTCCACGCCGTGAATCTCAATTGCTGCTGGACCGAGCAACTGCCGCGATTGCGCCGGTGGTGGCGTTGGCGCCGGACGCCATTCGCGCGCACGCTTCGCCCCAGTTGCAAGAAGTGGTCCTACGCTTCCGAGGTTTGCCATTTGCGCGCTGGGTTGATGGACAGATCACATTCGGCATGGACGGGCACTGGGAGGAACTCAAGGCGGACAACGAGGTTGCGCTGAAGCAACTTGTATTGAATCTGGAGAATTTTCGCAACCCCCTGGCAAGCGATACGCGCCACCCGCTTTACCGCGCACAAGCCGAACGATGGATGCAGACCATGGTGCTCAGCGATGCCAGCCAGATCGATCTGGCGCTCGACCCGGCGCACGTGTACGAGCAGGTGTTCGCACAGTCCGCCGGACAGCACGGGATACTGGACTTGCTGTGCGTTACGCGGACGAAGCGGCTGGCGATTGTCGAATTGAAGGCAGTAGAAAATCCGGACCTGCCAATGCAGGCTGGAGATTACTGGTCTCGAATACGGCATCTACAGTTGCAAGGTGACTTGGCGCGGTACGGATACTTTCAGGGGCTAGAGTTGAATTCGGATCCGCCTCTGGTTTACCTGGTGGCGCCCGCGTTGCGCTATCACCCAAGCACGGACACTCTGCTACGCTTTCTTAAACCAGAGATCGAAGTAATCCGCGTAGGACTGGTGGAGAGTTGGAGGCGTGGCCTGCGGGTAGTGATGAGGCAATAGGCCGCAGGAACCCGAACTCACCAGACTTGCGCCGAGCCCTTGCCATCCCGCGAACTCGCGATACAATCTAGCGCACCACCGCCCGGGAGAGGATCGCGTGAGCTTCGCCGTAACCATCCGACAACTTGATGCCGTGTCTCTTGTGGACGTAAGTGGAAGGCTAACTTCGTTTGAAGGCGGTGCATTTCGCGAAGCCATTCTGGGGCTATTGAAGCGCGGCCATAAGAATATTGTTCTGAACCTGAAGAATCTCGATTACCTGGACAGTTCCGGGATCGGCGAACTAGTGCGGAATTACATGTCTGTCATCAAAAAAGGCGGAGCCATGAAAGTGATTGGGCTAGCGCCAAAGGTCGAGGAAATCCTGAAGGTCACGCAACTCTACCAGGTCTTTCCTGAATTTCCCGATGAAGCGTCTGCGCTGGAGAGCTTTCCCGATTTGCGCAAGCGCTAAGGCGAGCCAAGAGCAGCAGTTCCCCGGCTACAGGGCCATTCGCAAATAAAGTGGGCTAAAAGGAAGAGAAGCAGCTAGGGGGTTGCCCTAACTGCTTCCCGGGGTGTGTCCTCGAAGTGGTATTACTGATTTAGATGCGCTAGGGGCTAAAAGGTTTCCCAAATCTGCAGCAGGAGCGGTGCGGCCGATGAGGGCCGTGCAGATCAAAAATAAGTCTCAATAAAACAGATACTTACGCCAACGTTCGTCGCGGTGTCCAATCAAGCGCATAAGCTGCCGCGAAGTATGGAGAGTGAAGGGTCGCGGACGCCTGGCGAGTTTCAATCCCGCTTCCTCTGGCGTGCGGTCGCCCTTGGTGTTGTTGCAGTGGTAGCAGCACGCCACCAGATTCTCCCACGAAGAGCGCCCGCCACGGGAACGCGGCATGACGTGATCCAGCGTCAATTCAGAACTTGGGAAGATACGGCCACAGAACTGGCAAGTGTTGCGATCGCGCAACAAGATATTTTTCCGAGAAAGCGCGCGGCTCTGTTGTGGAATGTGGCGATAGGCGAGCAGGCGAATCACCGAAGGCACCTTATGCGCGTGCGCGGCAGAGTGTACTTCGGAAGTGTGTACCTCTTCGGCCTGCGCCACACCCTTCAGGAGCAGAACCATCGCGCGTCGCACGGCAGTAACGTTAATGGGCTCGTAGGTGGCGTTCAGCACCAGCACGGGTTCCTGCATCATGGAAGCACGCCTGCCAGGAATCGGAGAGAGGAGACGGTTGGAAGGGTTCGCTGAAGTGTTGGGCACAAGCGAACCGCCCGCTTCAAGGGGAAGTCGCCCTCGGAGATCGATCGCTTCTGGCCTTCTTGCGCTCATCGCGCACCCTTCAGGGTACTACGCTCCACTGACGGGAAAAGCGGGCCGAGCGGCGCGGGCAATAGTGAGGCCCAGTACCGAACGGGCTCCGGCTTCGCGTAACGCGCGAGCACACGCGTCAAGCGTCGCTCCCGTCGTCATTACATCATCTAGCAACAAGACCCGCAAATTGTCAACCCGGCCCCCATGTCCTGTGGCAAAGGCGCCACGTACCGCCTCCCAGCGTTCCTCCTGAGTCAGGAGGTGTTTCTCTGGACGAGGGCGCGCACGCATCAGGAGGGCGGGACGATATAGGAGTTGAAGACGTCGAGCAAGGGGGCGCCCGAAGAGGTCCACTTGGTTAAATCCACGATCCTTGTGCTTGCGGCGATGAAGTGGGACCGGGACAAGGACGTCCAAGGGCAAAAACCGCGCGTCATCCCCGACCAGTTGAAAGAGCTGCCGAGCGAAATAGGTTCCGAGCGGTTCCAGGCGTTCGTGCTTGAGGAGGATGATGGCGTGGGCCAGCGCCCCCTCGTATACGCCGAAGCTGCGGGCCGCCTGAAACCCGAACTTGCCCTCTGTGCAATCGCGGCACTGCGCAGGGGGTTCACTCGCATGAACGGCGACAGGCAGGACCTGGCCGCAGAGGCTGCACATAGGCGGCAGAATCGTTTGAAAGGAATCGAGGCACGGTTCGCAGATGGGTAGACGCCGGGCATGAAGAAGGGGCGCCTTACATAAGCGGCAGCCCGCAGGAAACACCACGCTAGCAAGTGCACCGGTAAAATCTGCAAGCCAACGCATTATCGGAATTCGCGATTCAGTAGGGTACATAGTAGATCGACACCCGTTCTCGCTGGGTTTATTCTACTTCAGTTAGGTGTTGATTCGGTAATGGGAACGCAGTGAGGAACTACAGGGCGCCCTGTTCCTTTTTCTCCTGGCAGGAAATGCAGTGTTTGGCCCAAGGTACGGCGTCGAGACGTTTTTGTTGCATCTCTTCCTGACAATTAGCGCAAGTGCCGTACTCATTGTTGCGGATGCGCTTCAAAGCTTCGTCAATCATGTTCAGGACTGTGCGATCGGTGTTGGTCTGGCCAAAGAGGAATTCCTTGGTGTAGGAGTTTGCGGCCTTGTCTGCCAGGTCCACGGTGGGGTCGTCGTCGGCCTGGCGGCCTTCCTCTTCAGTGCGCACAATCGTCTTCACCAGCTCATCGCGCCGGCTCAGTAATTTCTTTTTGTAGTACTCCAAACGCTTCTTATCCATGTTGTCCTCCCCCAGATGGCTCCCGGGGAACACCTAAAAACTACATAGTTTAGGCCCCGTTCAGACACGTGTCAAGGTGAACGGGGCCAAGTGTTTCATTCATGGATTTGTCGAGAAGGTTGACGCCGCAAATTTTCGCAACCGTTTCTCAGCATCCTCACGCTAAACTGTGCGGTGCCTGGGCTGCGCGAAAGATTTGCGCCGGATAGCCGCGGGGCAGTCGGCCGAAGAGGCAGAGGGGAATGTGCATGAGAAAGGGATTGCTGGGAGTGCTGGTGGTGATGTTGGGGGCGTGGGCCGTTGGGGCGCAGGAAACGAGCCAGGGAGTTGGGGCGACGAAGGGCGCTACGAATGTGGCGGGGGATTTTGCGGCGAGTTCAGCGGCGCAAGTGAATTTGTATACGCCGAGTGAGGGCAGCGGGGATTTTTCGCTAACGGCAGGGTCGACGGCGATGACGAGTGAGGCGGCAGCGGAACCTGCGGCAGCTGCGCCACGGCCACGGTTTGTGTTTGGAGACCGGGATGATTACCGGTGGCAGTTGGGATTGGGGGCAGAGTTTTTCCGGTTTCAGTCCTCAAGGATTGACGCGAGTCTGGTGGGCGTGGAGACAACGGTGACGTACTTCACAAACGACTGGTTTGCGGTGGAAGGGAATTTGGTGACAGGATTTGCGCCGGAGATTTACGATCATGAGCACGTGAAGTATTTTGGCGGAGGCGGTGGGATACGGATCGGATCGCGACGGGCGCGCTGGGAACCTTGGGGACATGTGCTGGCGGGCGGCGGACACTTGCAACCGCAGACGGCTGGGGCCAGCAAGGACGCGTTTACGGTGCAGGCGGGTGGAGGGGTGGATTTCCGGCTGCATGCGCGGTTGTCACTGCGAGCAGAAGGCGACTACGTGTTCAGCACTTTTTTCAGCCAGCATCAGAACGATTATCAGGGGTCTGCTGGAATCGTGTTTCATTTCTAGGCAAGTACTGGACCATCCTATCCTTACATAATTCAAGTAGAGTGCCAAATTGGCCACATTTTACGGGGGTAATGGAGTGTGCACAGATCACAGCTTTCTGCTAAAGGCCGTGCTATATTCGCCCCAGCATCACACCGGATAGAACAAGCTGTTCTCTCACCTAAGATCTATCCCCAATCGAAAGGAGGGTCACATGTTGAAAAAGACCATGATCCTGCTAGGAAGTTTGCTCGTGGCAACGAGCCTCTGTATGGCACAGGAGAAGACAGACCAAGCTCCTGTAGTTAAGAAAACTCCGATTAAGCAAACGAATGCGGCGTCCGGGAAAGACATGTACAGCCAGTACTGCGCGCCATGTCACGGAACCGACGGCAAGGGTGGAGGTCCCGCAGCATCATCAATGAAAGCGATGCCCACCGACCTGACGCAGCTTGCCCGAAAGCATGATGGAAAATTCCCCGCGAATTCCGTCGCATCCGTTTTGAAATTTGGGAACGGCCCGGCATCCCATGGCTCGGCCGACATGCCGGTTTGGGGTCCGTTGTTTCAGTCGCTGGACAAGTATCACGACTCCGTCGTTCAGCAGCGGATCAGCAACCTGGTAGGATACATCGAGACGCTCCAGGCAAAGTAAAGCGCGCACGGTTTGAAGATTCGAGAGGCAGAGGCGTAAGCTCCTGTCTCTCTTTTTTTGTAAACAGGCGAGCGGTTGTGCCATCCTATCTCGCATCGGGCTATGCATTCGGAATTCGAATTCTGGATGAAGACGGACGGAGAAGTCGATGAAGAAACGTACAGCAACTCGCGGTAGGGGAAAGAGCGCCTCTGCGCGGCAAGGTAAGCCTGAACTGGAATTAATCGTTCGTGGTCTGCGGAGCCTGGTGAAGAAAGTGGTGCCGGGCACAGCGGAAACTGTAAATTCTTGGGGACTCGCGACTTTTGAGAAAGACCAGCCGTTTTGCGCTTACATGATTGGCAAGCATCACGTGACATGTTGCTTTCATTATGGAACCTCGCTGCGGGATCCCGGCAAACTCCTGGAAGGCACGGGCAAAAATCTCCGGCACGTGAAACTGTTTGCGGTTGAAGATTTGAAACAAAAAGGATTGCAGGAATTGCTGCGCCAAGCGGCGCGACTCAAAGGCAAGACAACCATGCCGGGAATGGCGGGGAAACGCTCCAGCCAGTAGGTATCAAAAACTCCCATCGAAAACCGATCAGGTCTGCGCGAACCTCGCACCGATGCATTCGGAAGAGAAGCGAACTGGCGGTGTCTGCGTCTAAAACGGAATACCCAGTGGCGTGCGCCCGAGTCCGGAGGTGGAGGACTGGGGCGAAATATCCCAGCCGAATGGGCGTGGGAATTTTGTTTGCAAAGGAGAGCGAAAATGAAGAGAGGGAAATTGCTTCCGGCGGTTTTGCTTTTGGTGGTGGGAATTGCAGGCGGTCCTGTTTACGCCAAGAAAGCCGCAAACCCGGCAACAGGTGAAGATAAAACTCCGCCGAGTTACGACATGAAGCCTCAGGCGATTCTGGATCTGCAGGACCTGCAGAAGAAATTTGTGGGTTTAGCAGAGGCGATGCCCGCGGATAAATTCACCTGGCGGCCGGCACAAGGTGTGCGCTCTGTCAGCGAACTCTACTTGCATGTAGCGCTGGCGAACTACAACATTCCGACGATGATGGGCGCAACTCCTGCAGCAGGAATTGAAAAAGATGGGTTTGAGAGGTCCACGACGGAGAAGAGCAAGGTCATCGAACAGTTGAACAAGTCGTTTGCGTTTGCGATCAGCGCCGTGGAGCAAATGTCCAACGCGGATTTTGCAAAGCCAGAGAAGAAACTGGGTCCGGATGCGAATGCGGGAGACGTCGTGTATCTTTTGGTTGTGCACAATCACGAGCATCTGGGGCAATCGATTGCTTATGCGCGCACAAACGGGGTGATGCCGCCATGGACTGCGGAAGCGATGAAGAAGAATCCGAAAGCAACTTCGGAATAAGTCCAATTGGCGGGTAAATTCGCGAGAAAGCTCGTGAAGCGAAAGTGCATTTTCCATGGAGGATCCTGAGGCCGGGATGGGGGTGCCGGGATACTCACTTTTTGCGGGTGAAAGCAGGGTTTTGCACAGCTTCCACAGGGGTGTGGAAAGCCAGGAAAAAAAGTTTTCCTGGGGACTTGACATATTTCGAGTGTTTGGTAAGATTACAAATGGCTCGACGCTCCCTAAAAGTGTCGGGTCGTGCAGGGGATTCACAGTCGGGTCTGAAGTAATCCAAGGAACAGATCCTATAGTGAGGCGCCTTATTAGCACGGGATAGTCTGAGTTGAGCTTCGCGCGAAGCCGCTAAGATACATGGCGGCTATGCCCGGCGCTCGACGCCGGGTTTTGTATTTTATGGGTGATTTTTGGCGGCAGTTGTTGCTGAAAAAAGCCCGGTCCTCCGCAAGGAGGATGCCTTGATGAGAATCGAGGCCCCCGAAGGGATCGGGGACAAAGCTCTTTGACAACAGAAAGGCTGGCAAGTTCACGCCGATAACCTCGGGCGAATTACGGTTCGCTGGGGGAGTGATGGCGTGGATTATTACAAGTTCTGCTCGAGTATGTTGAGCAGTGCTGTGGATTACAAGGCGAGCTTATCCAAGCACCTGGGGAACTGCGGAGTCGAAAGTCCCGGAGCCGAGCAATCGGACCACGGAATAATGGATCTGCGGGAAACAGGGCGAACGAGCCGAAGGAAAGTTGCGGTTTAGCCACCGCAATGAGCGGCAAGGAGCGAAAGCGAATTGTTGCACCTTGGCAGACGACGAATTGGGTGAGTTTTATGATTAAGCTACTAAGGGCGTACGGTGGATGCCTTGGCGCTAGAAGGCGATGAAGGACGTGGCAAGCTGCGATAAGCCTCGGGGAGCCGCAAGCAGGCTTTGATCCGGGGATTTCCGAATGGGGAAACCCAGCGGGATGAACTCCCGTTACAGCCGGCTGAATACATAGGCTGGTGTGAGCTAACTCAGGGAAGTGAACCATCTCAGTACCTGAAGGAAAATAAATCACAGAGATTCCGAAAGTAGCGGCGAGCGAAATCGGAAAAGCCCAAACCCATGTGTTTACACATGGGGGTTGTAGGACCGCATAAGTAGAGTTACCAAACCGGACACTACGCGAACCCGAAGGAAAGCGGGACCAAAGAGTGTGACAGTCACGTAGCGGAAAGTGTACCGGACTCGAAGCGGCATCCTGAGTACCACGAGACACGAGAAATCTCGTGGGAAACTGGGGAGACCACTCTCCAAGGCTAAATACTCTCTAGCGACCGATAGTGAACCAGTACCGTGAGGGAAAGGCGAAAAGCACCCCTGCGAGGGGAGTGAAATAGAACCTGAAACCGTATGCTTACAAGCAGTCGGAGGGCCATGCATAGACTTCGGTCTGTGAAAGCCTGACGGCGTGCCTCTTGCTTAATGAGCCGGCTAGTTAATGTCACGTGCAAGGTTAAGCGCAAGCGAGCCGTAGCGAAAGCGAGTCCGAATAGGGCGACAAGTACGTGGTATTAGACGCGAAGCGGGATGATCTACCCTTGGCCAGGTTGAAGGTCGCTTAACCGCGACTGGAGGACCGAACAGGTGTGAGTTGAAAATCGCTCTGATGAGCTGAGGGTAGGGGTGAAAGGCTAATCAAATTCCGTGATAGCTCGTTCTCCCCGAAATGTCTTTAGGGACAGCCTTGCATGAATTGCCACGGTGGTAGAGCTCTGAATGGACTAGGGACCAACTCAGGTTACCGAATCCAATCAAACTACGAATGCCGTGGACAACTATGCGGGAGTGAGACTACGAGGGATAAGCTTCGTGGTCAAAAGGGAAACAGCCCAGATCGCCAGCTAAGGTCCCTAACTATGTGCTAAGTGGTAAAGGAAGTGTATTCGCTCGGACAGCCAGGAGGTTGGCTTAGAAGCAGCCATCCTTTAAAGAAAGCGTAACAGCTCACTGGTCAAGCGGATATGCACCAACAATCCAACGGGGCTCAAGCACATGACCGAAGCTGCGAAATTACATGAAAGTGTACTTGGTAGGGGAGCATTGCGTGGGGTGTAAAGGTAGACCGAGAGGACTACTGAACGCCACACAAGAGACCCTGCCGGCATAAGTAGCGATAAACACGATGAGAACTCGTGTCGCCGAAAGTCTAAGGTTTCCTGAGGAAGGTTAATCCGCTCAGGGTTAGGCGGGTCCTAAGGTGAGGCCGAAAGGCGTAGCTGATGGACAACAGGTCAACATTCCTGTCCCGCCTGGTGACGTTTGACGATGGGGTGACGCAGAAGGATAAGGAAGCCACCTGATGGATGGTGGTTGCTCAGTGAAAGCCGGTTCCCGCAGGCAAATCCGCGGGGGCATTAACGGTGAGACTGGGGACGAGACCGTTAGGTCACAAAGTTTCTGATTTCACGCTGCCAGGAAAAACCTCTAAGGAGTCAACCAGGTGCCCGTACCACAAACCGACACAGGTAGACGAGGTGAATATCCACAGGCGCTCGAGAGAACGCTTGCTCAGGAACTAGGCACATTAGTCCCGTAACTTCGGGAGAAGGGACGCCGCTGTAGGGTTTATAGCCCGAAGCGGTCGCAGTGAATCGCGCTCTGCAACTGTTTAACAAAAACACAGCTCTCTGCAAAGTCGAATACGACGTATAGGGGGTGACACCTGCCCGGTGCCGGAAGGTTAAAGCAAGGGCTTAGCCGCAAGGCGAAGGCCTGAACTGAAGCCCCGGTGAACGGCGGCCGTAACTATAACGGTCCTAAGGTAGCGAAATTCCTTGTCGGGTAAGTTCCGACCTGCACGAATGGTGGAATGATAGAGCGACTGTCTTGGCAAGCGGCTCGGCGAATTTGTGGTTCCGGTGAAGACGCCGGATGCCCGCATCTAGACGGAAAGACCCCGTGCACCTTAACTGCACTCTGGTCATGAGTAACGGTCCGATCTGCGTAGCATAGGTAGGAGCCTGTGAACTTCTGGTTTCGGCTGGGAGGGAGGCAACAGTGAAATACTACCCTGATTGAACTGTCGCTCTAACCTACCACCCGTGACGGGTGGGGAGACACGGCCAGACGGGTAGTTTGACTGGGGCGGTCGCCTCCTAAATTGTAACGGAGGCGCTCAAAGATCGGCTCAGGTGGATTGGAAACCCACTGTGGAGTGCAAGAGCATAAGCCGGTTTGACTGTGAGACTTACAAGTCGAGCAGGAACGAAAGTTGGATCTAGTGATCCGGTGGTCCCGCGTGGAAGGGCCATCGCTCAACGGATAAAAGGTACGCCGGGGATAACAGGCTGATCTAAGCCAAGAGTTCACATCGACGCTTAGGTTTGGCACCTCGATGTCGGCTCATCGCATCCTGGGGCTGTAGAAGGTCCCAAGGGTTAGGCTGTTCGCCTATTAAAGCGGTACGTGAGCTGGGTTCAGAACGTCGCGAGACAGTTCGGTCCCTATCTGGTGTGGGCGCAGGAAACTTGCGAGGAGTTGTCCCTAGTACGAGAGGACCGGGATGAACAGACCCCTTGTGTACGAGCTGTCACGCCAGTGGCACCGCTCGGTAGCGAAGTCTGGAAGAGATAATTGCTGAATGCATCTAAGCAAGAAGCTCGCCTCAAGATAAGGTTTCCCAATCCCGCTTCGGCGGGATAAGAAGGGCAGTCGCAGACTACGACTTTGATAGGCTGGAGGTGTAAGCGCAGTAATGCGTTAAGCTGACCAGTACTAATCGCCCGTTCGGCTTAATCATAAAACTTACCCAAGGCGTCGTTGGCAATCGCCAACAGCGCAGGGTAGGCATCACAAGCAAGCCTTGTGAAACACAGTATGTTCGACGGCGGGTCGAACTTGTAAATGCCAGCCACTGTTGTCAGGATTCCTCCACCGTTGGTGGAACGAATTTATCGATTTTCCGGTGGTCATACCGCGAGGGTCACACCCGTTCCCATCCCGAACACGGAAGTTAAGCCTCGCCGGGCCGATGATACTGCACGGGTAACTGTGTGGGAACGTAGGTCGCCGCCGGGATTATTTTAGAGAAGGCCCCGTTCTTCGGATCGGGGCCTTTTTCTTTTTGGCACTGCCTCAAATACCCCGTTTCCTATCGTGCAATTCTATTCTGGCAACAGGCCACCGCAGCATCCTTGCTTCTCGGTTGCCGCCGAGTAGACTTAAAATAGCCGCGAAAGCGCTTCAAGCTTATGGTTACTACCTTCAGTCGACAGACCGCACTCCAAGACCGCGTTGCGGCTCTTCGCGAATCGCGTTTGAAGGAGATCCGTCTTTCCATCGTCGTAACGGTTTTCACGGAGACTTTTTCCATCCGCGAAACGCTGGACACACTCCTCGCCAATGATCGCGGGTATATCCACGAGATTCTTCTGCTGATTTCGCCGCGCGCTTCGGAAGTTTCCTTTGCGGTTTGCCGTCTCTACGAAAAGCAGGACCCTCGAGTCCGCATTGTGGTGCAGAAGAACAATCCGGGAGTTGGATGGGCGTACCGTGAAGGCATGGAGGCGGCTACTGGGAACTACGTCGCTTTGATGGCTGCGGATCTGGAGACGGAACCGGCGGCCGTGGACCGCATGGTGGAGAAGATCGTGGAGACGCAGTGCGACGGGGTGATTGCGAACCGCTGGTTGCCCGGCGGCGGATTCGTCAACTATGACCCCCTGAAATACGTTCTGAACTGGATCTTCCAGAAAGCGTTCAAAGTCTTGTTTTGGACGAAAATTGGTGACTTGACCTACGGCTACAAGATACTGAAACGCGAAATTGTCCGCTCGATCCGGTGGGAAGGGACGTTGCACGAGATTTATATCGAAACGACGATAAAGCCGATCAAAGCGGGTTATTACATCGAACAGATACCTTCTGTGTGGACTGGAAGAAGAGAAGGCCGCAGCGTCAATACATTTCTTCGGAACTTCCGGTATGTGCGTTTGGCATTTCGAGTATTGTTTTCAGGAAGCAAGGGACCTGAAACACAAGAGTTGACGTAAACCTGATGAGCAGAGCTCGCATGTAGCGCGGATGATTGCCAACCTCTCCAAATGAAAAAAGTTATAGTCACAACAACCATTAATCCACCCACCGAGGCCATCCGGCGATTCCAGTCCATGGAGGAGTGGGAACTTGTCGTGATAGGAGACAAGAAGACTCCTTTGGACTACAAGCTGGAACGAGGAATTTATGTGCCTCCGGAAAAACAGGAGGAATATGATCCGGCGCTCTCGGAAGCGATCGGCTGGAATTGCATCCAGCGGAGAGTGATGGGGCTTCTGTGGGCGCAAGAGATGGAAGCGGATATTGTCGCGGTGGTGGATGATGACAACATTCCGCTTGAGGGTTGGGGAAAGAACCTTCTAGTCGGCCGAGAGGTTGAAGTTGATTATTATGAGACCGATCTGCCGGCGTTTGACCCGATTGGGCTTACGAATCATCCACATCTCTGGCATCGTGGATTTCCTTTGCAACTGGTTTCTAAAAGAGACTATTCAAGAAAAGCTCGGAAGACCTTGCACATTGATGTGCAAGCCGATTTCTGGAACGGCGACCCCGATATCGATGCGGTTTGTCGGATGGAGCACGCACCCGAGTGTGAATTCCAACGCTCAGCATTTCCTGTATCTGCCAACAAGATGGGCCCCTTCAACTCACAAAACACGTTTCTGCTAGCAGAGTGTTTGCCGAATTATTTTCTATTTCCACATGTGGGACGGATGGACGACATTTGGGCAGGCTTCTATCTACAAGCCCTGGGACACCGGGTGGCGTGGAATGGGCCTTCAGTGTACCAACAGCGAAACGCCCATGACCTGATCAAGGACATGAAACAGGAGTACCTGGGCTATGAGAACAACTTGAAGCTAGTCCAAGACCTAGCTCGCGACTCTGAATCCATCGCCGGTTATCTTCCGGAGAGGTCACGAGAAGCTTTGGCACTTTATAAAAGGCATTTCCGCCATGCGTAAGATTCTAGTGACTGGCGGCGCAGGATTTGTCGGCCGGCATGTTGTAAAGAGGTTGCTTGAAGCGGGGGATGAAGTGCATGCGGTGGATTGCCTGGCCGAGCATACCGGTGGAATTGATCCGGCAAGAGGGTGGCCGTTGTTCAACCCGCAGGATTATGGGAAATTTCAATTTTACCGAGAGGACTGTCGGCAGTGGTTTAGTCGAAGGCAAGATACGGATTTTGACTACGCCTTTCATCTGGCAGCCATGGTGGGTGGGCGCTTGATGATTGAAAGTAATCCCTTGGCCGTGGCAGACGATTTGTCGATTGACTCATCGTATTGGCAATGGGCAAGGGTGGCGCGACCCAAGAAGACTGCCTGTTTCAGTTCCAGCGCGGCTTATCCGATCAACTTGCAACAAGAAGGTTCCTACGTACTTTTGCGGGAGGACATGATTTCCTTTGATTCGGATATAGGAATGCCCGATATGAGCTACGGCTGGGCGAAACTCACCTGCGAATACCTGGCTAAGTTAGCCTATGAGAAGCATGGGCTAGAGTCCATCTGTTACCGCCCATTCTCTGGTTACGGCGAAGACCAAGACAATGCTTATCCTTTTCCCAGTATTTGCCAACGAGCGATCGCGAACCGCGCGGCCAGAAAGTTTCAGGTGTGGGGAACCGGCCAGCAAATGCGGGATTTTATTCACATCGAAGATTGCGTGGACGGCGTGCTCACCATGATCGACAAGATCAATGACGGGGCAGCGGTGAATCTCTCGACAGGTATATTCACTAGTTTCCTCGAATTCGCCCGGACCGCCTGCGAAATCCTGGGTTACGACGGCGAAGTGAGCGGAACAACCGACAAACCATCCGGCGTGCATGCCAGGGGGGGAGACACGACGAAGCAAAAGCAGCTCGGCTTTGCAGCCAAAATCAAATTTCGCACGGGGATCGAGCGGGCCATCAATCATTATTTGCGGGCAGCCGAGGTTGTGAGCCACTCAATATAACTGGAAAGCATCGGAATCTGCCAAAGACTGAATCCAATCGAACGGATAGAACACCTAGATAGAGAAGTGGGCAAACCGAAGCGAGTTTCGGACCATACGCATGTCGACACAAATAAAAGGTCGTATCAGCCTGCATCCGGCCAGAACCAACTCTGTTCTCTTATGTGAGCCGCCTCCCGTGGAGGAACAGATCCCTGAATCGGTGACGAACGCACGGAAAAGTGCGTGGGGACGTGCTACCTAAGGCACTTTAGCTCGATCTCGCCCAAATCAATAACCACACGGTTGGTATTCTGGATGTTAGACACGTGCCCCCAATGACCTTACCGGTACCCGCTGCGTCGGACTCCTCACCTATCAGTCTGCCCGGGCCATTGGACGATTATTTTTCGCGTCTGACTTCCGGTTCGCCCGCGCGCTGGAAACTAACAACGGTCTGTGCCCTTCTTGCGCTGATCATCATCTGGGGCGTTTCACTGCACGTGACCTGGGCCAAATGGGGCAGCCTTACAGTCGACTCCGGCCATGAGATGTATGTTCCGACAGTGCTCTCGGAAGGGAAGATGCTCTACCGGGACGTTTGGTTCATGTATGGTCCTCTTGCGCCCTACTTGAATGGTCTCCTTTTTCGCCTCTTCGGCGTGCACTTAAGCGTACTTTATTGGTCCGGGTCGCTAGCGGCTTTAGGATCAGCCATCTTTCTATATCTTGCAGGGATGCGCTTGAATTCCTGGCTGGCAGGTTGGAGTGCGGGAGCCGTGCTGCTTTTCGAGGCCTTTCATCCCACAATTTTCTGCTTTCCCTTGCCGTACAGTTACAACTCAGTTTACGGATGCCTGACCGCCTGTTTATTTATCTGGCTGATGGTTTCGGCATGCACTTTCAAGGGATGGGGTTGGATGGTTGCGGCGGGGATGGCTGCCGCCGCTGCTCTGTTGATCAAATTGGAGTTCGGAACAGCATGCTACGCGACGTTGGGGCTCCTGATCGTTGTGCGCGGTCTTCAGCAGCGTTCTTGGAGGTGTATTGCCAGAGATGTTGTCGCCATTTTGCCCGGAGTTGTCGCTTGTGCCGCGGTCATCCGATGGATGATTTCAATCGCCGGGGTCGATTTCATCCTTCAGGAAAACTTCATGAGCTGGCCAACGTCCTACTTCATGAAAATCTACGGCAAATTCTGGCTCGCACAAACAGGCTTCGACCTGTCGGTTCCCGCATTTCGCGGAGCTGCGAGGTTTACATTCATTTTTCTCGGGTTCTGGCAGGGATTGCATTTACTGCTTACCTGGAGGCGTGAAAATTGGCGCTGGATCCTTGCGAGAGCGGTATTCTTCTTCGTTGCTGTCGGTTATTTCTTAATTTCCGTTCCGGGGGACGATTTCTTGCGCCCGATCTTCTTTCCCCAGGATATGCTTCTGTACGTTATGGCTGGGGCCGTAGCCTCGTTATTGTATTTCTTGTTTCACTGGCGGCAGCGTGATTCCCAGGGCGCTTCTGGATTAATCCTCTTGTCGATCTTTTCCAGTCTGCTGGCCTTTCGAATTTTATTGGACGTAACTCCCTGGCAGTATGCAATCTATTACAACGGACCGGTGGTGCTCTCTTTTTTGCTCCTTTTGCGTCCACTGATTCCTCAGCAGGGCACGGACCGCCGCGCTGTTTTCCTTGCAGAGCTGCTGATCTGTCTCGGGTGCGTGGCCGTGCCGGCACTGTACACGAGAAGGATCGTGAAGATATCGACGGGCTGGGTGCCCTTGACGACGGAACGCGGAACGATTTTTGCCCGACCGGTTCAAGTTGAGCAATACCGGGCCGCCGTCCGATTTATGCAGGAGAAGGGCGCCAAAGGCGAAGCCGTTCTCTCCATCCCAGAGGATGTCAGTTTGTACTTCTTCTCGGAGACGCATTGCCCGACCAGGGTTCTCGCATTCACCCCTGGTGTGCTTGTCCCAGGAAAAATGACCGAGGATACCATTCGGCAGATTGAGCAAAAACCGGTCCGATATCTCGTCTGGTCCAATCGCCTTTTCCCCGAGTACGGTGTTGCCAGCTTTGGAACCGACTTCGATCAGACGATGGGCAACTACCTGAGAACCCACTATCACCGAGCGTATATGTTAGCACCCGATTACTTTAGGATTTCGGAATGGAACGCATTCGTGTGGGAACGAAACGACGAACTTCGCCCGTCAACTATCCGGCCAGAAGGGTTCGCCCGTGAAAAACCATGATTGGCTGGAACTCACCATGTTAAACCAAATCCTCTATAGTATCTTTATACGCGTAATCACCAACGAGCGGGCTAAGGACGATCCGGAGATAGTCCCCCATTATCCATATTTAGGAGCACCTGCGCTGTGGGGCAGGAGCAATCCCCTACCGTCACCTGAAAGGGAAATCCGATGATCGACCGCAGGCGGAGAGTCATCCAAACGCTTTGTGCGATTCTTAAAGGACCAAAAGAATGAAGCGCGCCTTCGTCACCGGGATCACCGGACAAGATGGCTCCTATCTCGCAGAGTTGTTACTTTCCAAGGGATACGAGGTTCACGGTATCATTCGCCGCGCCAGCACCTTTAATACCTCGCGGATCGACCACATCTATCAGGATCCCAATCAGCCTGGGACGAAACTCTTCTTGCACTACGGGGACCTCGCCAGCACCGAATGGATTTTGAACCTGATTTACAGTCTCGTACCTGACGAGATTTACCACCTCGCCGCACAGAGCCACGTCAAAGTCAGTTTTGAGATCCCGGAATACACCGGGGACATCACCGGACTTGGCACCATTCGGCTGCTCGAAGCGGTTCGGCGCAGCGGTGCGAAGAGCCGTTTCTACCAGGCGTCGAGTTCGGAGATGTTTGGCTCCGCGCCTGCGCCGCAAAGCGAAACAAGCATCTTTCAGCCGCGCAGTCCTTACGCGGCAGCAAAGGTTTACGCACATTGGATGACGCAAATTTATCGCGAAGGCTATCACCTCTACGCCGCCAACGGCATCTTGTTTAATCACGAGAGCCCGCGGCGGGGCGAGACTTTCGTAACGCGAAAGATCACGCGCGCTGTCGCCGCCATTCTGGCGGGACGCGAGGATTCGCTTTACCTGGGGAATCTTGACGCTTACCGCGACTGGGGTTACGCGCCGGAGTACGTGGAAGCGATGTGGCAGATTCTTCAACAGGACGCAGCCGACGACTTCGTCATCGGCACGGGTGAAAAGCATTCGGTTCGTGAATTCGTTCAGGAAGCATTCACCTACGCGGGTTTGGATTGGCAGAAGCATGTCAAGATATCCGAAAGATATTTCCGTCCACTCGAGGTGGATTTGCTCATCGCGGATTCAAGCAAAGCGCGAACAAAACTGGGCTGGCATCCACGGATCGGGTTCCGCGATCTGGTCGCTATTATGGTCGACGCCGACGTGGAAGCCGCTGGGCTAAAGCCGCGCGGACAAGGCAAAGCCATTCTGGAAGAAAAAATCGGCCAGTGGAACCGCTGGCACAATTCCGTTACTCGTGTGGTCCAGGCCGACAACGGAAAGGCTTCGCAGCACTGAAGAGGCACGATGAGTTTTTGGAGCAGTCGGCGTGTGGTTGTCAGCGGGGGCAGTGGCTTCCTTGGCTCGTTCGTGGTGGAAAAGCTGCGTGCCGCGGGCTGCGCGGAAATCACCGTTCCGCGGAGCCGCGACTACGACTTACGTGAAAAGTGCGATGCACTGCGGCTCTATAAGGAAGCGCGGCCGGATATTTTCATTCACCTCGCCGCTATCGTCGGCGGTATCGGCGCCAACCGCTCCAATCCCGGGCGGTTCTTCTACGACAACGCTGCGATGGGTTTGCACGCGATCGAGGCGGCACGCACGGCGGGAATTGAGAAGTTCGTTTGTGCCGGGACCGTCTGTTCCTACCCGAAGTTTGCGTCGGTGCCTTTTCGGGAGGAGAATTTCTGGGACGGGTACCCAGAAGAAACCAATGCGCCCTACGGTCTCGCAAAGAAAATGCTGCTTGTTCAGTTGGAAGCGTACCGTCAGCAGTATGGGATGAACGGCATCTACCTCGTTCCCGTAAATCTCTACGGCCCGCGGGATAATTTCGACCTTGAAACATCCCACGTCATTCCTGCCCTGATACGCAAATGTTGGGAAGCGAAGCGTTCAGGCGCCGCCGAAGTTCTGGCCTGGGGAAATGGTAACGCAACACGCGAATTTCTGTACGTCGAGGATGCAGCGGAAGCCATAATCCTGGCAGCGGAGAAATATGCGAAAGCTGATCCGGTGAATCTTGGTTCCGGCGAGGAGATCAGCATTCACGAACTGCTTGGGCATATCCGTTCTCTAGTTGGTTACGAAGGCGAGTTGCGATGGGACGCCACGAAGCCCGATGGTCAGCCTCGCCGCTGTCTCGATACATCGCGCGCTTTCGAGGAGTTTGGATGGCGTGCAAGAAAGTTCTTAAGCGAAGGACTGCGGGAAACAATCCGGTGGTTCGAAAGTGATGCAATGCATACAAAGCGCACCTGAAAAGTGTATTTGACGGGGCAGTAGCCTGAGAGTCAAAAAAAAGAATTGAGGCTGGCCATAACTACGACCGTTGAAACAAAAGGGCCGATGTCGCCGGGAGCACCAGAAAAGGACGCAAAACTGGCCGTTACCGCCTTGCCACGCTGGAAGAACTACGTAAACACATTTCTTGCGGATGAGTTGTCCACCCTCACAAGATACTACGATCGCTTGATTCAATGGCTGCCTCGCGAGACTGACAATGGTGGGTTGCTCGCCGAGATGGATGCTCCCGTCAAAGCAAGAGTGGGCAGAGACGAAGAATTTCCGGACCTCACTGATGAGAGCGATCAGCGTACGGCGATATTGGTCAACGGCTCGTTCAATCATGAATTCGATATTCAGGGATTACTGTCCCAACTGAAACCGAAGCTATCGCGGACGTCACGCGTTATCGCCGTCCTTTACAATCCGTACCTGCGCTCGTTGTACAGCTTGGCAAACCGTTTGCGAATTCGAGAAGGTGAGCTTCCAAGCACGTTTCTGACTCAAGTGGATCTTCGGAACATCGTCAAACTGGCGGGTTTTGAAATTGTCCGGACCCGGTTGGCGGTCTATTGTCCATGGAAGATGCTTGGGCTAGGCAGCGCCATCAACCGAATTCTACCGCTCGTGCCCCTGATCCGGTGGCTGAGCTTGACGTACATCGTGGTTTTGCGTCCGACAAGCAGGCAAACTCGGCCCGGAATCTCATGCGTCATCCCGGCGCGCAACGAACGAGGCAACATTGAAAATGCGTTGAAGCGTTTTCCAGATCTGGGTTGCCCAACCGAAATTATTTTTGTGGAGGGACATTCGACCGACGGAACGTGGGAGGAAATCCAACGCGTGGCCGCAATCAATGGGGACCGCTACCACGTTCAAACGATGCAGCAAACAGGAAAAGGCAAGGCAAACGCTGTGAGGCTCGGTTTTGCCCATGCGACGCAACCGCTGCTTGTTATTCTGGATGCTGATTTGACCATGCCTCCCGAAATGCTTCGGTATTTCTACGAAGCCTATTGCCATGGCTTCGGTGATTTTGTCAACGGCTCACGGCTGGTTTATCCGATGGAAGGCGACGCCATGCGTTTTCTCAATCGGCTGGGGAATATTTGTTTTGCGAAAATGCTGAGCACAATTCTGGATGTGCGCATAGGCGATTCGCTCTGCGGAACGAAACTGATGACACGGGCGGATTACCGTCGAATGGAGGCGTGGCGGCGCGATTTTGGCGATTTCGATCCATTCGGCGATTTTGAGTTGCTCTATCCAGCCGCGATTCTGGGACTGGGAATTGTGGACATCCCCATCCGCTATCAGGCGCGCACCTACGGCGAAACTAACATCCGGCGTTTCCGGCACGGGCTGCAACTGTTGAAAATGACCTGGATCGGGCTTCTGCGCATCAAGGTGGGCGTAGTGAAGAAAACCAAGGATGGCCGGGTTGCGGGCAGGTGAATCACGATTCCTATTCTGCCAGCGGCGGCCGGCCCGAAATTATAAGAGAAAATGCTCAATTACGTGCTGGTCCACGTTTAGTTCAGCAGACACCGCTGCTTCTGGAAATGGAAGCCTACGCTGCGCCAGATTCACGAGAAGTGATTCAGTGCGCGCTTCCTTTCGCGAACATCAACAATTCTGGAAACTGCCACATCCTCGCGTGTGAATCTGTTCATTCAACGGGTAGCATGTAAGAAATAATCGAAATAACGCGGATTTCGGCGCGGAGGTGAAATGCGCAGGATCACCCGGTGGACGCTTGTAGCGTGTTTGTGGATTGTGCCTGCGACCTTGTTCGCGTTCGCATTTTCACGAGGCTGGGAGCCGGTGTGGAAGTCCGTAGGGGTAAGCTCCATGTCTCCTCCCTTTCTGGATCTGCGCGGGCTCACAACGGGATTGAAAGTGGAGCAGCAGGGAGGTGATCCGCTTGTTGCGAATCCGCTTGACCCGTCTAAGCGCCCCCTCAATTACCCCCGAATATGGCTGAGATTATTCAAGTTTGCTGGATTGAATGATCAAAACATAATTATCGTGGGGCTGCTGTTCTGTGGACTATATTTGGCCGTCGGCTCGTGTCTGATCCTGCAAAGCAAGGATAACTGGGAAGCACTGCTTATGCTTGCAGCAAGCTTGTCCATCGCAGGGTTATTAGCAATGGAGCGGGGAAACACAGACCTATCTATTTTTTTTCTCGTTTTCCTGGGATGTGCGATGAGACCGCGAACCGGAAGGCCGTTCGCGCTTTTCGTTGCTTCGATACTCAAGATTTATCCCTTCGCGGCGCTGATTGCCTCCGGCATTCGGGGCCCGCGCAAGCAGAGAATCCTGGCGGTCGTGTTAGCCGTCGTGACGATGGTGATCTTTGCCTGGCAGTGGCGAGACCTGAGCGCAATTCGGAAAGCGACGCCGATGGCTGCAAATCTGTCCTATGGAGTGTTAACGCTGAAGGATTATTTCTGGATTCTGCTTGTCAGAACGGGCGTTCTAAAAAATCCGACGATCGTTCTAGCTTCGACGCTAACAGTCGCCTACTGCTGGGCTGTGGGATTGCTGGTAGTAGTCAACGCATGGAAAAAAGCTAAATTGCAGGACTTTGTTCCTGAATCACGGGAAGGCGATTTGTTCTTCGTGTTTGGAGCGGTCTACGCCTTCACCTTCGCGATCGGTTCGAACTGGGATTACAGGCTGATTTTTCTGATACCGACGCTGCCTATGGCCGTTGAATTCATAAGGAGCCGCAAACGCAGGACGTGGGGCATTTTGTATATTGTCTGCGTATTGGTGGCTGAGAACGGGGAACTGCTGAAGACCGCGCAAGGTCTGTTTCTGAGGCATGCCATTACATTCACTTTGTTCCTGTTGGTGTTGAACATCCTGGCCGAGCAGACGAAGCGTTTCGCATTGATGAGCGCTCCATCAGCTGAAAGTTAAACGAGAACTAAACCAGGAAGTCTGCCAGCGTCTTTATTGTGTTGTCCTCTTTTTCAGGTATTCACGGTACACATCGCATTGCTCTCGCCGCAATCTCGTCTTTACTTCCACCTGCACATCCTGTGTGAACTTGATGTAAGACTGCGAACCGTCAAACTCCGGCCATTGCGGCAAGCCTTTTGCGTTCGGGTTTCCGGTTTTCGCAAAATTCGTCCAATATTGTTCCATCAAATCAGCCAGCTTATGATCGGGCTCTCCAAACACGCCTCCAATGTTTCCCGTTTTCGGATAGAAACCAAACACATAGACCAAGTCGCCCGAATGCACGGCCCCTTCCGATTCATGGCCGGGGATGGCGCGCTCGAGCTGATATTCGTAAACAGGCTGATGCGCTGCGTTGTGCCAGATGGCTTGCGTTGTTGCCGGGCAGCGGAACTGCGTATCGGCGGACCATTGAGCTGACGGCGGGCCAAACAACGTGTCATTCGTTCCTTCCGCGTTGCCAGCAATGCCATAAGCCTGAATCATCTTTGGCGCAACTTCCCCATAGTTTTTCTGGATAATCGCCCGCAATTTCTCGGCCGAGAGCGTCATCGAGAATTCTCGCGTGGTTGTGCCGATGATCATGGGAATATCGGCTTCCTGACCCGCTGCAAATACAGTGGCCGGCTCACGCGTCAGGACCCAACCATCGACCACCGGTGAGATTGGTGCTTGCGAGTCGGGCGGAGAATCCGGGCCTCCCAAGGCCTTGAAAATCTCGCTTGTTGAAAGCCCCCGCAAATACTTGATGCCATCTTGACCCGCAGGTGGCTTCAAACTCTGAATCCATTTCTCGCTAGACTTTTCGAGTTCGTCCAGCAATGGCAATCCAACAGGCGCAGAGCCGCTCTGTGCAATTACCCTCTGAAAGAGGCCTTTTCCCAGAGATGAAGTCATGAGCATCCCCGCATCCATGGCACCGGCGGACTGTCCGAACACTGTGACGTTTTTCGGGTCGCCGCCAAACTTCGCAATGTTGTCCTGAACCCAGTGCAGCGCCGCGATTTGATCCAGCAGCCCATAGTTCCCGGAACTATGATGCGCGGATTCCCGCGTCAAATCCGCATGGCTGAAAAAACCGAAAATGCCCAGGCGATAGTTCACGGTCACCAGCACAACTCCGTGCCCATATAACGTGCCATCCTTATAAAGCGGGCTGGAGGCGGTACCGCCGTTGTTTCCTCCGCCGTGGATCCAGAACATCACCGGAAGGGGCTCTTTCGGGGGCCACTGCGGTGTCATCACGTTCAAGTACAGACAATCTTCGTTGCTGGTCTCGGCATCGTGCTTGTTCCAGTCGCCGAGCACAACCTGCGCGCAGGGTGCTCCAAACTCTTTCGCATCGCGCATCCCGCTCCACTCTTTGGCCAGCAGCGGTTCATGCCAGCGCAGATTCCCCACGGGAGGCTGCGCATAAGGAATCCCCAGGAATTCCGCAGCGCCTGACGGCTTCAATACGCCTCGCAACTCTCCGGTTGTGATCTTAACGACGGGCTCGGATCCGGCGGCAAGTAGGGAATTGCCCGGCCAAGTTGCGGGAGAGACCACGAGGCCCACAAGAGCAACCACGCCGAAACGGCGGAAGCTACGGAACGCGGCCATAAAACTCGTAGTGGATGGCACGATGAAATACTCCTCTCCGGCTGTCACACTTTTCCCAAATTCGAAGCTATTAACGAATTTGTAGTACGCAATACTCACGATATCAAAATTGCGGCTCCGAGGTTGCTAGCTTTTGTTGCAAGGCCGTTGAGGTGCTGGCATCCTGCCGCTGACCTGCGTACAATGACCCCGACTTACGGAAAAGGACTATGAGCGAAAAAGCACAGACAGTTCTGATTACGGGCGGTACGGACGGGCTTGGCAAGGCCGCAGCCGTCCTACTTGCGGAACGTGGATATCGCGTGTTCGCTTGTGGGCGATCGGCGGACAAGCGCAACGTCATGGCCCGTCTGGCCGCAGAAAAGAAGCTGCCCATCGAGACGCTAGAACTCGATGTCTGCGATGAGGCGTCCGTCCGGCGGCTCGTGCAAATTATCCTGGAGAAAGTAGGCGCCATCGATGTACTCATCAACAATGCCGGCGTCGGCTACATGGCGGTGATTGAAGACTTGCGCCTCGACGACCTGCACCGCCAGTTCGAGACGAATGTGTTTGGTGTGTTGCGCGTAACGCAGGCGGTGCTGCCGCACATGCGTGAACGCCGCAGGGGCCGCATCCTGATGATGAGCAGCCTTGCCGGCCTTCTTACGCCGCCAACCTACGGCGCTTACAGCAGCAGCAAGCATGCGCTGGAAGCGCTCTCCAACGCCTTGCGCCTGGAGATGTTCCCGTTCAACATTGAAGTGATCCTGATCGAACCGGGCTACATCGTTACCAATTTCCAACAAACGTCCAAGGCGCTGGCCGAGCCGTACATTGAAGCAGCAAAAGCAGGGCCCTACGCGAAAATCTACTCCGGATCATGGAATGGGGCGAGTAAAGCTCGCGGCGAATCCAAGACTACACCCGAGGACTGCGCGCGGGTGATTTTGGAAGCCATCGAGTCGCCGCATCCTAAGGCGCGTTATCCCGTCACGACACTGGCGAAATGGGCGTCATTCGGCCGCCGGATCCTGCCGGATACCATTCTTGATTCATTTTTGCGACGCAAATACGGCATCCTCCGAGAAGAGTAGTGGACGGGCAACTCCGCGGGATTTGACGCCGCTCGTCGCTGCGATTACTCTGAAAATTCACAAGGAGACACGCATGCTGCGAATATTCGGGTGCGTCATGGGTTTGTGTGCCAGTTTGTTTCTGGGGCAATTTGCGCGCGCCCAGAATCGCGAGGCCGTGAACCAGGAAGCACGAGCGATTTTCAAACAACTCATCGAGATCAACACGACTGATTCGGTTGGCAATGTTACAAAGGCCTCTGAGGCAATGGCCCAGCGTCTCCTTGCCGCGGGCTTTTCTCAGCAAGACGTTCGCATCGCCGGCCCCAACGAACGCAAGAAGAATCTAGTGGTGCGCTTCCACGGCACAGGGCAGAAAAAGCCCATTCTCTTCATTGGCCACCTGGATGTTGTCGAGGCGCGCCGGGAAGATTGGACCACCGATCCATTTCAATTTATCGAGCAGGACGGCTACTTCTACGGCCGCGGCACACAAGACATGAAAGAAGGCGACGCCCTGCTGGTAACGACCTTCATTCGCCTGAAGCGCGAAGGATTTGTACCAGACCGAGACCTGATTGTCGCTCTCACAGCCGACGAGGAAGGCGGCAGTTTCAATGGTGTTGACTGGTTGATCAAAGAGCACAAAGACTGGATCGACGCCGAGTACTGCATCAATCTCGACGGCGGTGAGTTTGAAAGAACAAAGGGAAAACGACTGTTAGCGGGGCTGCAAGCCAGTGAAAAGGTCTATGTTGATTTTCAGTTTGAAGCGACCAACTCCGGCGGCCATAGCTCGGTTCCCGGACCCGACAACGCCATCTATGAATTAGCCGCGGCGCTGACGAAACTCCAGGGCTTTTCGTTTCCGGTGAAAATCAACGAAATCACGCGCAACTACTTTGTACAGACGGCGCTTCTCACGTCCGGCTCGCTCGCCGCTGATCTTCGTGGAGTTACAAAAGATCCGCCCGACCCGGAGGCGATCAAACGCCTTTCCACGAATCCCTATTACAACTCGCTGCTGCACACCACGTGCGTTGCCACGATGCTCTCTGGCGGCCATGCCCCCAACGCTCTTCCGCAAACGGCCCGCGCGAACGTGAATTGCCGCATCTTTCCAGGCGAAGATCCGGAAGAGGTGCACAAGACTTTAGAGCGCGTGGTGGCGGATCCCAAACTGAGCATCACTGTTGTGCAAGACAAAACCTCGGACGGAAAGCTTGCCCCCAACGTTGCGGTTCCTCCATCTCCGCTTTTGCCAGATCTGAAAGCGGCCTTGGAAAACACTTTGGCCACCATGTGGCCAGGGCTTCCCGTAGTTCCATCGATGTCCACGGGCGCGACGGATGGCAAGTATTTGCGGATTGCCGGGATACCCACCTACGGCATAGCCTGCATGTTCTTCGATTCGGAGGATGACCGCTCTCACGGCAAGGACGAACGCTTGGTCGTAAAGGATTTCTACGATGGGGTGGAGTTCACGTATCGGTTTATGAAAGAGCTTGCGACTGCCAAGTAATTTCTTTAAATCCAGGACGGTGATCCACTGCCCAAAAAGCGAAGGCCCCCGAAATTTCCGGGGGTCGTTCTGCTTTCAAAGCAAAAGAAGGTCAGGGTTTTGAAGGGTCAGGTGCATCTCCGGGTTTTCCCTCGGAGGGCGCCACCGCGCTTGCGGCGACTGGCTTGGTGGCTTCGTTGCCGTACCTGGTCAGATAAGGCATAAACGGCGTCACTTCAAACGGCATCTTCTCGCGTTCCGCCACCGTTCCAACCGGCTTGCTCTTGATCAGATTTAGCTGATCGGTCCAGGGATCGATCTTGACGCGTCCGCCCAGTGGCAGGGCCGCGATCTTCTGCGGATTCTGCTTGGGATCAACTGGGGTGGTGGATTTCAGGTCGCTGATCTGAGGCACGCGATTGCCCAAGTGGCCGCTGATCAGGTTAGGAATCTCTTTTTCGCGGGCGTCCAGCGCCTGCAGGAAAAGTCCAGCATTGCCCAGCTGATTTTTGTAAGGCGAATTATTAAGGAGCTGAATCGCTTTTTCGTTGGCTTGGCGTTCTTCATCGGGGGTGCGTGCGAAACCGAAGTGCCGGAAAGTGTCCTTGTCCTCGACCATCAAATTATCGAAGAAGGCATATTGCGAATCGACGCGGTGGCCAAGAACCACGTGGCTCAGCTCGTGCGCCAGCATGGTCGCCAGACTGGCCTCATCCGGCAGCACGTCCACCAGGCCACGGCTGAGAACAATCGTGTGGCCGATCGTGAAGGATTCCAGCGTTGAAGTCATCAGGATGCGGCAACGGACTTCGGGGTCGAGGTCGATGTTGTTGGTCACTTCCAGGTTGTTGATCACCGTTTCCAGAACTTTGTCCACTTCGCCTTTGGGCGCCATCAAGCCAATGCGCTCCAACCGGTCGGTAACGTTGTCTTCCGCCTGGCGATCCCACGAGCGCTGCGCCTGAATGGGCGAGACATCGTTCGCGGTTTTGCTGTCGTCCTGCATCGGAGTTTCCACAAGAATCTTGCTCAGTTCCTGTTCCTGGCTGGCGCCGCCCAAGTTGTACCCCCACAGGCGGGTCTGTGCTTTGAAATCCAGTTTCTTGCTGATGGCGTAGTGCAGATCCTTTTCTTCGCTGTAGACGAACGTGGGCAGCCAGAGGCCCGGCTGTACATTGGTCCGCCAGCTATCGAAATGGAAGTACCAACTGGAGTGGCCGTTGCCGTTGTAGGAGCCATTGAAGCGCACGATATGGAAGTCTTGATCTTCCACCCAAATGCGTCCCATGAAGCGCCCCTTGTTGTTCTTCTCGGTTGGGGTTACATCAAATACGAGGCAGCGCACTTCGCCAAGAAATTCGCGGCGCACATAATCAAACTTGTAGTGCGATTTGTCGAAGCCATTCGTATCGATAAAAATCATCTGCAGGAAGCCGTCGGGCAGGAACTGCATCGCAAAGCTGAAGAAGTTTCCGATCGAGCCGAATACCTTCCTGCCTTTGCCCGCCGTTTCGTTCAACGGCACCAGGCTCACACCCTTTTGGAAATTCGCGCGTCCCAGGAAATATTTGTCACCGGCTGGCACCTGCCCCAGGTCCTTGTCCGTCTTCAGGTTCTGAATGTAGGTTTCCACGAGCGGGGAGTAGTTGCGCATCTGCGCAAGCAGCCGCTGCTCGTTGCTGACCACACGATCGATCACCTGGTCCGGCGTGCGAGGCTGATCGGCCGCCGGAGCGGGCGCGGCGATCGCCGGCACAACAGTGCAAGCGCAAAGCGCGAGCACGAGGATTTCCATCGACAGCTTTCTCATGATCATCTCTCCCTCAGTAGGCCAGCCGGAACTCAATCCGTACGCGGGCCGGATAATCCACGGGTTCACTTTGACGCATCGCGGGTTTGAACTTGATTTGTTGTGCCGCTCGCACCGCCGCCTCGTCGAGGCCGTGCCCCAGGCCGCTTACGACTCGATTGATCTGGATAGTCGCGTTTGCTAGAAATACCACGTCAATTACAACGTCGCCTTCAATCTTAAGATTACGCCCTTCCGCGGTGTACTCCGGACGGGGCTTGTCCAATATGTTAGGGGTGTTATCCGCCGGTCCGCTTGCCAACGCCTTCTTCTTTGGCGCATCGGCAGTTTCGGCGGCGACATCGGTAAAACCGCCGGCAACTACGGTCGCTTTCTTCCCGCCACCGCCAGTAGGTGGAATGGCTGTTCCATTCCCAAAGCCCGTGCTCGCCACCGTTCCGCGAATCCCTTCTTTTCCTCCGGTGCCATTCCCGTAGCCTTCGCCACCGGGAAGTGCCGGAGAACCCAAACGGTTCACATTCGTGCCTTTATTCGGATTGCCCTTTCCGGGTAGGCCGTTGGGGTCTCCGAATCCGCCGGTCTGCACTTTGTTGACGGGCGCAACCACTGTCGCCACGGCCGCACTACCCGAGCCCAAGTTGCCAACCTTTACTTCTTCCTTCGGACGCTTCGGACCATTCTCTTTCACATCAATTTTGGCTGCTTCGAACGTGGGCACCACCTCGGGTGCTTTCACGTCGGCCTTTTCGACCTTGGGGACCACCGCCTTGGGTTTGGCCAGATTCGCGAAAATGTGAGGTTGCGTGGGGTTCAATTTCACTGGCTCGACGGGAACCGGCTTAGGCTCCTCCACTTTCGGCGCTATAGCTTTCGCCTTCGGTGGTGGCGGGGGTTCTGGTGCAACGGGGATCTCGGTGAGTGGCTGGGCAATCTCCACGCTGGTGTAATTCAAGGCAGTCTTCATCTGCTCTGGATAGAGCAGAGGCACCGCCAGCAGAAATGCCAAAATAACAAGCTGCGCGAACGCGCTAAATCCAAGTCGGTTCCAATTTGGCTTTGCGTCCGGTAAGAGGGCAAGGCGAGCGGGGATCGGCCTGCTGCCCATGTGCTGCTTCCAGGCTTCGGCGCCCGCGGCTCGTCCGTGGTATACGTCAAGCCCGACGCCCATCGAGGTTCTGCGTGGTGGATCTGCGATCATTGTGGTCATCCGCTTGGCCGCCTCGTACAGATGTTTATCCCGACACCTCTGTCCCAAAAGGACCGAGGTGGTTAAGATCGGGACGTGTGTTGTACCGGTACGAGAGTACTTTGGTGGCCTGAGTCCTCCGAATAGGACTTTCGTACTATCGTCGCGTACTCGCTAATGTCTTCGCGAGTGCACTTTCCACACGCCTTCTTTGCCGGGTTAAACCCGCCGAGGCTGAATTCGTTGCGGGCGGGGTTCGCAACACTCCATAGAATACCGCATCCAGAGGCCCTGGCTATCGTTGAATTCTGCACCGGTTCCTCTCGGGGGTACTGTCTAGGATGCATCGTCGGGGCTGTCCGTTGGTTGTATCCTAGGCATCCTAGGGTATAGAAATAGGGTGGTTAGGTGCAATGCTGGAGTTTTGTGCCCCAACGTCCCCATGACCGTCCGGCCCCGGAGCACCGCGAACCTGCGCAACTCCTTGGGGTATCGAAAGATATCCTGGATTCCCTATACGCTGAATCCTGTGCCGCAGAGTGGGGCCTCACGCTGCCGCAATTTGCAGCGGCCCTGAACCGCAGCCTGACCAAGCGCTTCGCTGACGTTCCTTTGACAGACATTCGCTGTGTCGAGTATTTGCAGTCACTTTACCTCCGGGACTTGGCTTTAGCTGCCGCCTGCCTGGAAGGATCGGAATCGGCCTGGGAATGCTTTGTGCGCGAGTATCGCGCCGCACTGCGCGCCTCCGCTGGTGCCATAACGAAGGGCAGCATGGCCGGTGCTAATGCCGAGGAGCTTGCGGATTCGCTCTTCGCGGAACTCTACGGTTTGGTGGATGGCAAACGTGGCGAGCGGTCGTTGTTCCGTTATTTTCATGGAAGGAGTGCACTAAAAACGTGGTTGCGTGCCATATTGGCACAGCGCCATGTGGATCGCCTTCGCGAAAGCCGCCGCTGGGAATCGTTCGATCAAGAAGATGGCGAAGAGCCCAAACAGCTATCGGAATTGCGTGCAGCTCCTCCTTCGCTCGACCCGCATCGTGAACGCTACTTGCAACGGTTCGTTGCCGCTTTGCAATCGTCCCTTGCATCGATCGATGGCAGTGATCGCCAGCGCGTGGAGTTGTATTACGCGCGGCAGAAGACTCTGGCGGAAATCGGCCGTCAGATTGGCGAGCACGAATCCAGTGTTTCGCGCAATCTGGAGCGCATACGGGGTGAACTGCGCGCGCTCATTGAGGCACACTTGAGTGTCGAACCGGCCTTAAGCCCAGCGGAAATCGCGTTATGTTTTCAATACGCCGCTGAAGATGCTCCCATTGATTTTCGCAATCTATTTCCAGAAAAGCAGCGCGGGAAGCCCGGGTTTGGCAGAAAGGAACCGTCGTGATGTCCTGCAAGAAACGCTTCGCGCGACGTTCTAAGAAGGGAGAGGGCTATGCCGTCTGACGATCGCGATCAGCAACTCGACCGCGCCTTGGAGCGCCACCTGCGCGGCGCCTCTACGGACCCAGCTTGCCCCGACGCCGAAATCCTCGCTGCGTATCACGAACGCTCGCTCTCACATGAAGAGATGGCGCACTGGAAGACACACATTGCTTCCTGCTCGCGCTGCCAGGAAACGCTGGCATTGCTTGAACAGACGGATTCGGTTGTCGCGAATAACTGGGACGAGCAGGAAGTGCCAGAAGCATTGACAGGTGCTAAGGACATCAGAAAAGAAGACAGCGCCCCGCAGAGATTGGCGGCTGGCGCAGCTGCAGTTCCCTTTTCCGTGCCCAGCGCGGCCAAAGCTGTTGTGAAGACGCGCCGCCGCGTGCCTTGGAGAATCGTCGTTCCTGCGGGAGCATTGGCGGCGAGTCTACTGGTTTGGGTGGCTGTGCACGAGAATGCGCAGTTTGCGCGGCATGGAAGATTCAGCGTTCAGGTTGCGGAAAACCACGAAGCCTTGCATCCCGAATTGAAAACAATTCCAAAATCCAAAGAAGCCGAGGCTCGCGACGAAGGGTCTGCAGCTCTCCAGTCATACAGCCCGAAAGAGCGCGTGCCCGCAGCGACGGCCACGACCCCTGGGCCGGTAGGCAAGCCAATACCCGCGACCGGCATGGTGGCGCCGGCTCCTGCTCCACAGGAATTGGCAAAATCTGAACAAAACAATCTCGCACGGTTGGATAAAAATAATTCCGCGAATGAATTCCGCGCCAAAGATGCGGAGGGCATCGTCGGAGGCAGACGGACCGGGTCTGCAGCTCCAGCCGCGCCCAAGGTTGCGGCTGGCCGAGCCGGGGGTCCATTGATCCCGAATCAGGCACAGAATCAGATGCAAAACCAAAATGCATATCAAAACTCAAATCAGGTCGTGACACCGCCCGCAAAGCAACCATTGGGCCAAGCTTCGGAAAAAGTCACGGTGGAAGCCGAGAAACAGCCTGTCACGGAAGATAAGAAAAACGTGCGAAAGGAAATAACACAAACGAATGAGACAGTCTCTGCCGGCGCTGTAACCGAGACAGTCGAGGTGACTTCGGCAGCGCCCACACTCACAACCGATTCTCTCGCCAAGGCCTCCGTGAATGGCAAAGCGGTAATCGCCTCATCGTTGCAGGGTGTCAGCATTATTTTCTCGCCAGATCGGAAGCATCTCTGGCGCATTGGCCCCGGCGGGAGCATCGAATATTCCACGGACATGGGCAAAACTTGGAACAAGCAAATGAGCGGAATGACCGTAGATCTACTCTCGGGTTCCGCCCCCACTAAGAGGGTCTGCTGGATTGCGGGTAGAAAAGGAGTTTTGCTTTTGACCACGGACGGCGGCAAACACTGGAAGCAGATTGCTTCCCCTATCTCGGGAGATATCGGCGGGATAAACGCCGCGGACGCGCAAAATGCCTCCGTTTGGGATACTTCAAATCACAATCGCTTCCAGACCAGGGACGGCGGGGTTACCTGGGAGCAAATTGCTAATCAGTAGAGCCGGGTGCAAGAAATTCCTGTGCCGCCGTTCAAAGAGGGAAGGAAAATTCAAATCGAGGTGCACTCATGAAGATTCGTCCAGGTTCGCAAGCCATTTCTTCCCGCTGGGTAGTCACCGGTGTGGCTATAGTTCTGGCAAGCGCCGCCGTGCTGGTGCCTGCCTACTTCGCAGGGAAAAGGGCAGAACCGCAGGAGAAAGAGGCGAGCCGTGCCGCGGCAACCGAGCAGACTACCACGTTGAACGACCAAACGGAGCTGGCTGTCACCGTTTATAACTCGAACATCGCCCTGATCCGGGATGTGCGCCAATTGCAATTGCCCTCGGGCGACTTTCGCTTGAAGTTCATGGACATCGCTGCGACGGTGAATCCCGCCACTGTCCATTTCCGGTCCCTGACTGATCCGGAAAAGCTCAGCGTCATCGAGCAGAATTACGAATACGATTTGCTGGAGCCTGCCAAGCTGCTGAACAAATACGTCGGTAAAGAAGTGACTTTGGTGCGGACGTATATGGACAACAACACGACGAAGCACGAAGAAATCAAGGCCACCTTGCTCGCCAACAACAACGGGCCTGTCTGGCGCATTGGCAATGACATTGTGACGGGAGTCTTCGCGGAGAGCTATCGTTTCCCCGAAGTGCCCGCGAATCTTTACGACCGGCCAACCCTGCTGATGTCGCTGGAAAACTCTGGCACACACAAGCAGAGCATCGAAGCCTCCTACCTGGCCAACAATCTGTCCTGGAACGCCGACTATGTGCTGACCGTTGGGCGCGACGACAAGGCTGCCGATCTGGATGGTTGGGTCACCCTCGTCAACAATTCCGGCACGGCCTTCCACAATGCCAAGCTGCAATTAGTTGCCGGCGATTTGAACCGGCTCCCTCAAGCCGGCGCGCGTGAGGCAAATATGGAATACGCCAAGGCAATGAAGGTCGCCGCTGCGCCACAATTCCAGCAGGAAAGCTTCAGCGAGTATCACCTGTATTCACTGGGCCGCCGAACGTCGGTTGAGGATAAGGAGACCAAGCAGATCAGCCTACTGCAGGGTAGCGGCGTTCCGGTTGAAAAACTCTTCGTCGTGAATGGCCAGAATTTCTATTATCACAACGCCCAGGCTCCCGGCGCGCCCCTGAAGGATCCCGTCCAGGTCTTCTACAAATTTAAGAATGAAGAGAAGGCAGGGCTGGGCATTCCGCTGCCAGCGGGCAACCTGCGCGTCTATCAGAAGGATTCCAAGGGCGGTGTGCTCTTTATCGGCGAAGATCACATTGACCACACGCCCAAAGCTGAATTCATCACGGTGAAGATCGGCAACGCATTCGATGTGGTGTGCGAGCGCAAGCAGACGGACTTCAAGAGCATTGCCAGCCATGTTTGGGAAATGGAGTTTGAAATCACCTTGCGCAATCACAAGGACACGCCGGTAACCGTCCAAGTGAACGAACCCATCGGCGGTGATTGGGATATGCTGACCTCTTCCTACAAATACACGAAGACCTCAGCTTGGGCGGCGCAATTCGATGTTCCAGTAAAAGCCAATGGTGAATCGGTGTTGAAGTACCGCATCCGCGCCAAGTGGTAGTGGCCCTGCGGCTCAGTAACAGCCGCCTTCAGGGAGTGCGAATACATTCCGGGCGTGCAGCAACTTCAGCCCTGAACGATGGCGTCCGCCTCAATTTCCACTAGCATCTCTGGCGAAATCAGCTTGCTCACTTCGACCATGCTCGTCGCCGGCCGGATGTCCTTGAAGAACTCACCGTGAGCGCGGCCAATTTTCTCCCACTCCGCAATATTGGTCACAAACATCCGCGTGCGCACAACATCGGCCAAGCTGGCGCCCGCGCGCTCCAGTGCCGCAGCAATGTTACGCAGCGTCTGAACCGTTTGTGCATAGGCATCGCCCACGCCGACGAGCTTCCCATCGGGACCAGTTGCCGTCGTGCCCGATACGCTGATGTGATTGCCAATGCGCACTGCCCGTGAATAGCCGACGATGGGCTCCCAGGGCGTTCCGCTGGAGATGTTTTGCCTTGGCATGGTGATTCCTCCATGAATAACCAGAGACAGGCGCACGCCCTTGCAACACTGGGGCGCATGTTAAACTGGAAAGAAGTATGGCACAGGCGCGACGAAGTGTCTTTGCCGCCAACAGGACGACTGCATGCGCTGCAACAATATTCTGGAAGCGGTGGGAAGCACCCCGCTCATACGGCTCAACCGCATTGCCAAGGACCTGAAACCGCAGATCTGGGTGAAGGCAGAGATGCTAAATCCAGGCGGGTCGGTGAAGGACCGCATCGGAATCACCATGATTGACGATGCCGAGAAAAAGGGATTGCTGAAACCCGGCGGCACCATCATCGAAGGAACTTCCGGCAACACGGGTATGGGCTTGGTGCTGGTTGCGGCGGTGCGCGGCTACAAGTGCGTCTTCACAACTACGGATAAGCAATCCAAGGAAAAAGTGGACCTGTTGAAGGCACTCGGCGCCGAAGTGATTGTTTGCCCCACCGCCGTTGAGCCGGAAGATCCCCGCAGCTACTACAGTGTGGCGAAAAAACTGGCGCGCGAAATCCCCAATTCGTATTACCCCAATCAGTACGACAACCCCAGCAACCCTGAAGCGCATTACCGCACAACGGGCCCGGAAATCTGGGAAGACAGTGAAGGCAAAATCACGCATTTCGTTTGCGGGATGGGCACGGGTGGAACGATCAGCGGCGTCGGCAAATTCCTGAAAGAGAAGAACCCCAGCGTCAAGATTATCGGTGTCGATCCGGAAGGCTCGCTCTACTACGACTTCCACCAGACCGGGAAAATCACCAAGGCACGAACTTACGTCGTGGAAGGAATCGGCGAGGATTTCTTTCCCTCGACGATGGACATGAATATTTTGGATGACGTGATCCAGGTGAACGACGAAGAGTGCTTCGTTGTGGCGCGGCGCCTGGCCAAACTCGAAGGACTGTTCACCGGCGGCTCTGGCGGGGGCTGCCTTTCCGCGACGTTGCGGCTCGCCAAGGACCTCGGCTCGGAGGATTTTGTCGTCGCGCTACTTCCGGATACAGGGATGCGTTACCTGAGCAAAGTCTTCAACGACGAATGGATGCGCGAGCGGGGTTACTTTGAAGCGACCGCGGCGATCACCGCGGCGGAAATCGTGAACGCCAAACGGCAAGCCGGTAAAGTGCGGGAACTTGTGATTGCGCGACCATATCAAACTGTCTTCCACGCACTGAAAACCATGCAGGAGCAGGACATTTCGCAAATTCCCGTTTTCGAGGAAAACCAGCCCATTGGCACTGTGTACGAGGATCAGATCCTCACGCTTGCGCTGCAGGGCAAGGATCTGCGCAAACTCGTGGTGCGCGAAGTTATGAGCACACCTTTGCCGCTGGTTCCCAAGACAGCGCCCGTCGAGCGCATCACCTACATGTTGAGCCACGAAAACCCCGCGATCTTTGTGGAGATGGATGAATCCAAGTTCGAGATTCTGACCAAGTATGATTTGATGAGTACCGTCGCAAGCTTGATGGAACAGAAACGTTAGCCGGCCTGACTGCGCCGCAAGTGCTGTCAACAGGACAATCGACCCATGAAAATTCAGGATTTCAACGAACGACTGAAGGATGCCATCCTCATCGCGGATGGCGCGATGGGCTCCATGCTTCATGAGGTCGTCGGTTCGGTGCGCTGTTTCGACGAACTCAATGCCACTGAACCCGAAGCCGTGTTTCGCGTTCACCAGGCTTACATTGAGGCGGGCGCGCAGATTATTGAGACAAATACTTTTGGCGCGAACCGCTTCAAGCTCGCTCCGCTCGGCTTAGGCGATGAAGTACAGCGCCTGAACAGCCGAGGCGTGAAGATCGCCCGCGAGGCGAGGGAAGCCGCAGCTCGAGATGTGCTCATCGCCGGCTCCATCGGACCTCTCGGAATTGGTGTGCAAGCGCGGCATCCCGAACCTGACCAGATCCTCTCCATTTTTCATGAGCAAGCGCTCGCGCTTGAGGAGCGCGGTGTCGATTTCTTCGTCCTCGAAACTTTTTCTTATATCGAAGAGCTTTTGCTGGCGATCGATGCTATCCGCTCATTCTCAGGCCTACCCATCGTGGCGCAACTCACTTACTCCGAAGAGGGCACTACTTACGGGGACGTACGGCCCTTCCTTGCCGCCGCCATGTTGAAGGACAAAAACGTTCAAGTGATCGGCGCTAACTGCACACTGGGCCCGCAATCGCTCCTACCCATCCTTCAGGAACTGAGCAACGCTGGAGACATCCGCGTCAGCGGCATGCCCAACGCCGGTTTCCCGAAGCGAGAGGGTGACCGCATCGTGTACCCGAAATCTTCACCGGAATATTTTGCGCTTTTTGCTCGAGAAGCTGCCGAACTTGGGGTTCGCATTCTGGGCGGTTGCTGTGGTACCACGCCCGCGCATATTCGCGCTATGTCGGAGGCTGTGAAATCGCTGCGGCCGGCAAAGGCGCATGCGGCGGTTTCGGTCGTTCAAACCGCGGAACGTGCGGCGCCTCCCCAACTACGAGAACCGGAAAGCAAGTTCTGGAGAAAGCTGCAGAAAAAAGAATTCACCGTTTGCGTGGAGATTGACCCCCCCAAAGGGCTCGCGCTTGACCGCATCTACGAGCAGGTGGATAAAGTCATGGCCTCCCAAAAAGTGGACGCCATTGACATCAATAGCGGCGCGATGGCCCGCGTCGGCATGGACGCGCTGATTGTCGCCGGGGCTCTGGAAGCCCGGGGCGTTGAAACTGTGCCGCACCTCACCACGCGGGATCAGAACATCATCGGGCTGCAAGCCATGCTGCTCGGCGCTTGGACTGTCGGTGGGGTTCGAAACGTTCTTGCGATTACTGGCGATCCGCCTTCGGTCGGCGATTATCCGGAGACGAGCGGCGTGTATGAAGTGGATTCTGTCGGCCTTGTAAAAATTTTAAATCGCCTGAATCAGGGCACGGACTGGGCGGGCAAAACTCTTGGCGGACAAACTAATTTCACGATCGGCGTGGCGTTGAATCCCGTTGCCGACGACTTGGACGGCGAAATCGCACGCTTTCATGCCAAGGTCGAAGCCGGCGCCCACTTTGCGATGACGCAGCCGCTCTTTGATCCCGAACACTGGCACACTTTTTTGAAGAAATTGGAAGGTAAGCCAGCTATCCCCGTGCTGATCGGTGTCTGGCCTCTGAACAGCTACAAGCAGGCGCTGCGCCTGAACAATGAAGTACCCGGCATAATGATTCCGGAGCCGCTCTTGAAATCCATGGAAGCCGCAGGCGCAGCCGCGCGCGACCGCGGCTTTGAAGTTGCTCGGGAAATGCTCGCCTGGGCGCGCACAGAACTGGCGGGGGCTTACTTGATTCCGCCCTTCAAACGCTACGAAGAAATTCTCGAGATACTTTAATACAAGGGGGGCGCTGCGTTCCTGCGTTGTAAATAGTCCCCCGTTAAAAAAGAGAAACAACGCGTAGTTGATAGTGAATTCATTTGATTTTCCAGAAGAGAAATTGCAAGGTTTTGGCGTGAAGAGCGCTGAAATCTTGCAATTTTATTTTGGGGGGAACGGATGAAACCGAGAGTAAAACCGCAGGACAGTGGGGTGGAAGAACTGTTTCGTGCCAAGCTGAAAAACATCATCAACCTGCGGCATGAACTGGTGCGGCTCGGTGATTTGATCGATTGGGCACGGCTGGAAGCGCATTTTGCACCGTACTACAGCGAGGCCGGGCGGCCGGGGTTGCCGATCCGGCTGGTTGTGGGGTTACATCTGCTGAAGCATATCGAGGGGTTGTCGGATGAAGCGGTGTGCGAGCGCTGGGAGCGCGATCCGTACATGCAATATTTTTGCGGTGAGGAATATTTTCAGCATTCGTTTCCGCTGGAGCGTTCCGGCATGACGCACTTTCGTCATCGGGTGGGCGAGCCGGCACTGGAAACTTTGCTGCAGGAAACGCTGGCAGCGGCGCACCGCGGTGGGGCGCTGAGCGTGAAAGCAACAGAAGCGGTGGCGGTGGACACCACGGTGCAGGAGAAAGCGATTGCCCATCCGACCGAACACGGGTTGCTGCTGACGGCCATCGAGCAGTTGGGTGCACAAGCGAAGAAAAGCGGATTGCGTTTGCGTCAGTCCTACGTGCGGGTGGCACGGCGTGCGGCGATGAAGACGGGGCGTTACTTGCACGCGCAGCAAAAAAAGCGCGCGAAGAAGCAGTTGAAATTCCTGCGCGTGCGTTTGCGGCGTTTGCAGCGTGACATACGGCGCAAGATGACGGCAGCTTCTGGCCTAGCGGAAAAGCAAGTCAAGCGACTGGAGATCGCGCTGGCCAAGGCTTGGCGTATCGCGCAGCAGCGGCGCGGCGATCCGGGTTACCTCTATTCCTGGCATGCCACGGAAGTGGAATGCATCAGCAAGGGCAAAGCGCGTGCGCCGTACGAGTTCGGCTGCAAAGTTTCCCTGGCCACGAATCTGCATCCGGCCAAGGGTGGGCACTTTATTCTCCATGCGCAAGCGCTGCACGGGAATCCCTACGACGGCCACACCCTGGCGGCGGCACTGGAAGACATTCGCAAGATCGTGGGGCGCGCGCCGCAACGCGTGGCCGTCGATCAAGGATATAAGGGGCATCGCGTTGCGCTGCCGTACACCGTGGTTTACATCACCGGACAGAGACGTGGCGTGACGGACAAGATCCAACAATGGCTGAAACGCCGCGCGGTCGTGGAACCGGTCATCGGTCATGCAAAAAACGACGGACTGCTCGGACGCAACTGGTTGGGAGGCCGCGCGGGTGATCGCTCGAACGCGTTGTTGGCCGCCGTCGGCTTCAATCTCCGGCAACTGCTCCGCTTCCTGAAACGCAGGAAACTTTTTTTGCGCTTGTTCTGGTTGGCACGGCTCGCCAACTGTGCTGCTCTCGCCGTCTGTGCCGCGCTTCAGCCAAAACGGCTCGCTCACTCCATCCGCAGTCTGCAGAACTTGCCCCAAACTGCCCCAGAAATCTAATTCTTAACGGCGGACTAAATAGCGAGACCTCAACGTCGCGTCGTTACGCCGCCTTTGCCGCCACGAGTTGCTGCGAGTCTCTGATACTGTTTGCCACGCGACGAAATAGCGGAATCAGAACGAAGTAGATCAGCGCGGTAAACAGCGGGGCTAGAACAGCCCAAACTACGATGGCATGCCAAGTGGTGGCCCAAAGAAAACGGATGGTTCCCCACAAGTTTGTGTGAGCCATTCTGTAGATGCCGGCAATCGAAATGGGCAAATGCGGCGCCCTGAAGATGATCTCTCCCAGGCGAAAGAAAGGAAGCAAGAGCGCAATCTGCGCCGGATACATGAAGTAATTGATGAGTTGGATGGCGGGGAGATTCAGGCGGAAAAGCAATGCGGCGAGTGCGCAAAGCGTCGTGGTCCAACCCACGGCTGGGAACACACTGAGGGCCAAGCCAAGTGCGATGCTCAACGCCAGTTTTTCCGGTGTGACACCTTGCCGGAGCAGATCGAGGATCGGGCGAATCAACCGGCGATAGATGAAGCTTTCTTTCATGCGGCCTTCTGGCGAAGTAATCTGACAACACGCTTTTGGCGATTCAGCGCGAAGAGTTGAAGAAACTCACAATGAATTCTGCAATTCACTGCTTCCTTCGTTTCCTCGTTTGCCGGGGCGGGGGAATTGAGCGGATGCGGCAACCAAACAAGAATACGTCATGCGTATTACAGCCGCATGTATAAAATGCTGCAAAACCAGAAAATCGCGAATTTTCGCCAGGTCAAAGGCCTGGGACATGTTGCCCCGACTAGCGCTGCTCCGCTTGAGGGTTCACCCGGCTGGTGTGGTCGTGCACGATTCTCCAGCCCTCGGGTTGTCGCTGGAACACCAAGCTGAAGACTCCACCAGCATCGCCGGATGTCCTATGGAGGTGCCACTGTCCCAGCACCAGCGCCGCGTCGTTACCCAGGAATCGGAATTCAAAATTGGAGAAGTCGAGTTGCCCCATCGCCGCCTGATCGGGATACACCTGCTTATAGCGAGCCTGCACGGCCTCCCAGCCCCGGGAAATTCCGCTAGTCCCCGCAAATGTGAGTTCCGGAGAATTCCAATACCCGCGCATGAAGGCGTTGACATCACCGCGATTCCATGCAGTTTGCTGTTCCATCAAAATATTCGTGATTGCGGCGCGGTCGGGCTCCGCTGCTGCGTTACCGCGGTCAGTGCTGCGGAGTTCGCGACTAAGAAATAGCCCAACGAGCACAGACACCGTGAATACCAGCGCGAGGGTTTTCCTATTCATAGTCTTCTCCTCTCTTTGTCAAGACTGCCCGCAGCTTACGCCGGAAGTCCTTTCTATACAAGGACTTCCAGTCAGCTGCGCCGGGGCAAGCACGGATATGCGATCCTCAGTAATGCCTCCTCAAAGGACTACCCCAGCTGGTACCAGCGAGCTATTGGACCACACAGCCATTTTCAGGATACTTCACGTGGAGGCTGAGGGATGTTCGCCATCATGCTATTTGCGATCGCGATAGTTGCGCTCTTTCAGTTCGCGCTGTATTACTGGCGCGCGGTGCTGACAGGTGTGGCATCCCAAGCAGTTTCCAATCGCGTACTGGAAGCCGCGCAGGTTGAGGAGCCAAAACTCTGTGGTGACGACTTCGAGCGCCTGGCCGGCTTGCACGAACTCACCCCCGAACTTCAGAGCGATCACAGCGGCCTTGGAATGGTGCGCGCTTACTATGGCGCCATCCATCGGTTGCAGTCGATCCTTACACGGCTTTCCCCCGCATTTGCCAATTGGGGTGAAGAAGAGATGACTCTCTGCGCGCGTTATGCCGCCGTGCAAATCGAGCGCCGTCTGCAAGCAAACCTCGAGCAAGCTGCTTCTATCCGCTCCTGCTAGGTTTTTCCTGGACTGTCGCTACTCAATCGCTATCGGTGTGAGACACGCCGAGTCTGGCGGCGTTTTTTTCTCGTAAGCTAATAGGCCCAACGGAGCAGCGTGGCGCCAGAAGTGAATCCCGCACCCACGGCCGCCAGCAGAACGATGTCGCCTTTCTTCAACTTCTTTTGTTCCAGAGCCGTCTGCATGGCCAGGGGAATCGTGCCGGCCGTGGTGTTGCCGAACTGCTCGATGTTGATAATCACCTTTTCCAGCGGCATTCCCAGGCGTTCGGCAGTTGCCGTGATGATGCGGCGATTAGCTTGGTGGGCGATGAAGCAGTCCACATCTTTGCCGGTCAAATGATTCTTGGCCAGCACGCGTTCCGTCATCTCCGCCATTTTCTTCACGGCGTACTTAAACACGTTTTTTCCATCCTGATGGATATAGTGCATCTTATCGTCCACCGTCTTGTGCGAAGCGGGGTTCAGGCTGCCGCCCCCAGGCATGCACAGGAATTGTCCGCCCATGCCCTCGATCTGAGCGACGTGGTCAATGATGCCGTCTTCGCCTTCCTGTGCGGGCTCCAGCATCACCGTGCCGGCACCATCGCCAAAAATGATGCACACGGCGCGATCGGTGTAATCGGTCATGGAAGAGTTCACGTCCGAGCCAATCACCAGGACCTTCTTGTATTGCCCCGATTCGATGAACTTCGTCCCCGCATTCAGCGCATACAGAAAGCCCGAACAACCAGCGGAAACGTCGAAGCCCCAGGTATTCACAATGCCCAGCTTGTGCTGAACCAGACATGCCGTGGAGGGATACATCATGTCCGGCGTCACCGTGCCCACCACGATCAGCTCGACCGATTGCAGATCAAAAGGATGCTCTGCCTGGAGTTTCTTCACCGCTGCCACGGCCAAGTCGCTTGCGGCCACTCCTTTGTCGGCGAGATGGCGTTCGCGAATGCCCACGCGTTCCATGATCCAATCGTTCGTCGTATCCACCATTTTTTCCAAGTCGGCGTTGGTCAGCACGCGGGGTGGCACATAGCCTGCTACACCCGTGATTTTTGCGGCGAGGCGAGACATGAGGCTCCTTGTTGATTCCAGATGCAGTGCAAAGAATTATGATTGTATGCGATGAACTTTGCTGGAAACAAGCGTTGCGGAACAGATTTTCAGGCGACCGCGCACGCTGACCGCTGTTTACTTTGCGGGAAGCAGTTCGTAGCGCCAGGTGACTTTCGCGGTTTTCTGAAGCATGGCGGCCACGGAGCAGTATTTCTCCTCGCTCAAAGCAATGGCGTGCTTTACCGCGCCCTCGTCCAGCGCGCCGCGCAGACGATAAACAATCTCCAGTTTCTTCCAGACGGTGGGTGGATCGCTGGCGCGCTCGCCGGAGCAGACTACTTCCAGCGATTCCAGCTTCTGCCGTTTCTTTCCCAGGATGATCACAATGTCCGTAGCGGTGCATGCCCCCAGGGCCATCAACACGAGTTCCATCGGGCCAGGGGCTTTGTTCGATTCGCGGTCGGAATCGATGAGCGCGCCGTGCCCCGAAGGGCTAGTGGCCAAAAATCGCTGTTCGCCAATCCATTGCACGGTTGCGGTTTGCATGGGCGTCCCTTGGAGAAGAATGTGCCCGTCCAATGTAGCAGAACCGGCGAGGCTCAGGCACTGCTCGTCGCGAGCCTTCGATTGTTCTATTGGGGAGAGGCTTCCGCCGGTGTGGGAAGTGGGGCGGTCGAGACAGACCCAAGCGTCCTCATCTGGCCGGGTTTGTGTTCCTCGGGGACGCGCTCGACAATGCGGTAATCCGGGGGAATCTGAAACAGGGCAGGATGCGGCTCACCAGGAACAATCTTGGTCAATTTCTGTTCGGTCCTTGTCTGGGACGATCCGCCAGCCTGGGTTATTTTCGTTAGCATTACGCCCAACTCCTCTGAACACCATGCTTCTGTGATGAACGAAGAAGCCGTCCCTTCGCCATTGAGTAGAGCGTGCTGGGGCCTCGTCGTGCGAACTCCCTGCGCGTCGAAACCTTCGATAGATTGGTGCCCCAGATCCTCTCGCTGGACATTGCCAACACTCTGCACGGGCGCAAACGTGGGGCAGAATGGGCGCTGCATCTGCGTTGCAACTTGCGATTGGGATGGAACTCGCTGCGACAGTGGCCCTCGCGTCTCGATTGTCGCCGTCTTGCTGATGGTGTCCAGGTGCACGAGCTTCCCGCTCACCGGATCGCAGAGTGTAACGATGCGCCGGACATCTTCCGTTCCCGCTCCCTCGCCTTCTTCCACCTTGAATTTTCCACCGGTCATCTCGATCCGGACACGCCCCTGGCTATCCCGGGCCACTAATTCCGGCGGATGCTCCGGCGGAGCGAGCTGGGCTTGCGTTTCATGTGTGAAGGTAGTCGTTTTCTCGGCTTGAAACGGGCTGCCGGTGCGCAAAGCGATCCCGTTGAAATCGGAACCCATCGAGCATTGCGCAACTGCCCGAGGTGCTAAACAGAAGAACAGAGAGCAGCTGGCCGCGATTCCTACGATACTGAATCTGATATGCCGCATGGTCCCACCTCCGTTGCGGTCGCGCTGAGTTGCACGTCGCGGGTTCGTCCGCATTCTACATTAATAGCTCGTTGTAAAGTCACACCCGAAGGTAGAGATTCAAGGAAGCAAGTCCACATTGCCTATGGTTACGACAGGAACCAGTCTTTGCAATGGGCTGAGTTCCCTTGTGAGGAGCCTAAAGCGCACTGGAATTGGAAATCAATTCCTGGGGAAACAGCGGCCGTGAGAAGATGGCTAAACCAACCGAGGCGCATTATTAGGTCGAACACATATTGAAGGCGATGGGAGAGCTGGACCAACGATGTACATTCACATGTTTGCATTTCGATGGAAGCCGGGAGTGACGCAGGAGCAGAAGAAGCGCGTGGTGGAAGCTATACGCGGGCTACAAGGGCAGATACCCGGCTTAGTGGAGACAGTTGTGGGGATGAACCTTTCTCCGCGAGGGCAGGGATATGAGCTTGGGGGCGTGATGAAGTTCGCGAACAAAGCCGCCCTGGAAAGTTACGGTGCGCATCCGGCGCACCAAAAATTGCTGAGCTGGCTGATGCCGTTGATCGAACCGATCGAAGTGGACTTCGAGGCGAATTAAGAAATCACGCGATTTGGGGATTCCCCGCACACGTAAAACACACAATCAGGCCGCGCTCTCGATAATGTCGGCGGTCAGCCGCGTTTCTTGTTTTCGATCCGGGAGAGGCGCGCCTTTACCATTTTCTTCACGAGAGCGGTTGGGAGAGGCTTGTCCACAGGGAATTTTATGGTGCCTTTGGATGTGGGAAAGGACTTAAGCTCGTTTTGGAATTGCGCGATCACAGCCGCAGTGGGAAAGAAGCTGCAATGTTTTGCAAATGCGGCGAACCACACCAATACTCCTTTGTGCTTGAACATGGGAATACCGTAGCTGATACCTTCTGTGGCCTCTGGAGGAGCTGCGGAGCGAACGGCAGCACGAACCCTTTGCAGAGTGCTGTGTGCGGGTTCGGGGATGCCGGCCAGGTATTCGTCCACGGTCTTCGGAGCGCGGATGGCTTTTTTCATGCGCGGAATCTTACGTTGGAATTCCCGGCAAGTCCAGCCTCGCACTTGAGCGACAGTTTGAACCCCGCATGCTGGCCCGACGCTTTGCTGCAGAGGGGGAAATGAGAACATTCAGCGCACCGCGTTCACACATCGTTCATAAATCGCTGCATCAAAATTAACGATACGTTCAAATCAAATTTATAAAGCATGGCCGTCCACGCTGAGTCACGTACAACCATGACCGACATCACTGCGGAGCTAGCAGCTTAGTAAATATAGTAAGGCACCCAGCTGTATGTCGGTCACGGGATCAAGACTAATTGGAGACAAGGAATCCACATGACTTCCGCCGCACTCAAGATCGTCGTCTCTTTGCACGTCGCGAGTAGCGTCTATCAACGGGCGGAAGCACGGGCCGCGCAGGTGGCCGGGCAGCGCCACGGATACCAAGTGAACGTGATTTTCGCCGAAGGCGATGCCGTGACGCAAAGCGAACAATTGCTGAAGCTCATTTATGCGACCGAGGAAGCACGCCCAGACGTCATCATACTGGAGCCAATCGGTACGAGCATGGTGCGCGTTGCGCAAGAGGCGGCGAAAGCTGGTGTCGGATGGATCGTACTGAATCGCGAAGTGGCCTACATCGCGGAACTGCGCGCTTCGTCTCGCGCGCCGATGTTCGCCGTCACCACCGACCACATGGAATCAGGGCGCATCCAAGGGAAGCAATTGAATGCATTGCTTCCGAACGGCGGCACAGTTGTGTACCTGGAAGGGCCCAGCGGCCATCCGGTAGTGCAAGCGCGCAAGGAAGGGATGCTGGCAACCAAGAACCCGCAGATCAAGATTCGGCCTTTGCACGGGCAATGGCAGGAGTCCGTTGCCACCGAGGTGATGGCTTCGTGGCTGAAGGTGCCCGCCTCGCGCGAATCGTGCCCACGCGTGGTGGCAGCGCAGAATGACTTCATGGCCATGGGCGCGCGCAAGGCGTTCCAGAGTGTCGCCGGCCGAGCGTCGCAGGGAGGCGCGGAGAAGGTCCGGTACATTGGGTGCGACGGTTTGGAAGATCATGGACGCAGGTGGACCTGCGGAGGTCTGTTGGATGCGACGATCGTTTGCCCACCCCTTTCGGCGCTAGCGATCGAGGTGCTTGCCAGAGAGTTACAGGAGGGTGTGCCGGCGAAACCGCTCACGCTGGCGGAGCCCGTGTCGTTTCCAACTTTGGACCAGCTACAGCCTGCGTGGACGCCACTCGTAAGTTCAGGTCACACTCGCGAGGCTTGAGCAAGAGAAGAGTGGCGCGAGATATATCGTGCCCTTACGGCTTCGAGTGATATTGCCAGAGACAGATTTCGTTGCCGTCGGGATCTTCCAGTGAGCCGAGCACACCAGTGCCTTTATCCACGGCCGAGCCGGTGCGCACCCCTTTAGCACGCAGATCGTTCAGCGCCTGCTGAACATTTTCCACTCGAAGGCAGAGACGTGCATTGCCTGGAGTACGGCGATTTTTATTGGATGGAGTGGGCACAAGTTCAAAAAGAACGCCGTCAATATCGAAACGCGCCACGACGTCGCGCGAAGTAAGCGAGAAGCCGAGCACATCGCGATAAAAACGGATGGCGGCTTCCATGTCAGAGACGTAGTGGAAGATGCAATCGAAATGAAACTGCGGAGGGAGAGAATTAGAGTTGGAGGACATGGCGGCTGGGATGAGAATAGCATTTCGATGCTACAGGGGAAGAGAAGAAGTGGAGCCCGGCAAAGATTGCCTGCTGCGGCTGCAGGTTGTGCAGGGATTGGAAGCAAGGATTTTCTAATGTGGCGGATGGTTCTGATAAGGCGTGCGTTTTCAGTGTGCAGTTGGGAGGAATGCGAGGCTGTCGTGGCCCCGGGATTGCCCTCTATGCAAGTTGTCTTCGGTCGAAGCGCGCTAAAGTTTTACGTGCAGCGGCCGATGATGGAACTGAAATAGGGCGCACGGTGAGCCAAGCAACCACCTTGCCGAGATTCGAGGAGGGTAACGCTCAATGTCAATCGCAGGAATCGCCAGCAGCAGCATTTTCCAACTATTAAGTTCGCAGTCCACACAATCGCCGTACCAGAAGTTCCAACAGGAATTTCAACAGCTCGGTCAGGACTTGGAGTCCGGCAATCTTGCGCAGGCGCAATCTGATTTTGCAACACTGCAATCGAGCAACGGGACTTCCGCCACCGCCAGCACCACGCAAACTTCATCCAGTCCGATTGCGACAGCGTTCCAGCAACTGTCACAAGACCTGAAGTCGGGCAACCTGTCGGCGGCACAGCAGGATTTCAGCACCATTCAGCAGGATTTCCAGCAGCAGGCCTCGAGTGGCGCTTCCGAGCATTCCCACCATCACCACCACCATTCCGGGGGCTCGCAGGATTCCTCGAGCACGCAGAACACCCTGAGCCAGCTCTTCGCGCAACTAGGGCAGGCCTTGCAAGGCGGCAATCTTTCCAGCGCGCAAACGGCCTACGCATCGCTGCAACAGGACTTGACGCAACTGAGCGGCGCGACTGGCAGTTCGTCCTCAGGCTCTTCCAACTTGACATCGGCCAGCAACCCGCTGAGTGTCTCGGTCTAATTCGGCGGAATTGCGGATATTTTCTCGCAAGGCAGGCTTGTCGCCTGCCTTGTTTTTTGTTCAATGCATTCTTAAGAACGAGAAACAGTTTTCTTCGAGAAGCAGCCCCGCTTATGCAATAGGGATCAGCGAGCATTAACAGAGTTGAGTCAGGAGTTCGTTAACTTCCTTGGGGCTCTCAGAGAGAGCGCGTTGAGCAGGAGCGGAAGGCCACTAGATTCTCAAGGCCTGCTGCGTCCAGGCGGCTCGCGTTTTCGTGGAACTGGCTCAGGTCGGATGAGTGCTAGCTAGCCTCCACCTAGTCCGAGCAGGCCAGTGAAAACCGCAACTTGCAGGTTCGATCGAATCGCGAGCCGAGTTGCAATATAGACTAGTGCGAAAATGGCGATGGCCACGGTCGTGCGAATGCTGTTGGCGCGATATTGGGAGAATAGGAGCGAAGGAATTTCAAACGCGGCGAGGAGGAGCACGCTCCAGTCCACCGCACGCATCCGAATACGATTTCGTAGGCAGGAACAGCAGAGCCGCTAGCAAGATCGCGCCAATCCAAAGAGTGGCGCCGATTGGCTGTGGAGTACAGCCCTGCTAGCAAACCGGCTAAGATGCACGCCCAGGCAAATTCAATGTACAGGTTGTGGGCAAGGGGTTCAGCCTTTTGCCCCAACGGTTTCTGAGAGGAGATTGTGGGGCTTCCCATATCGTGGAGACGGCTTCCCAAATCAATTTCTTCGAAAGCTCGCGGAGTCTGCGGCTACCGCGCAGTTCCAAAAGCGCGAACTCGTACTCCAAAAAAGGCAAGAAGGAAGAAGCTAGGAAACCAGAAAAGTCAGTATCGGTCCCCAGTCCTGGAAAAACCGTCCCTGAAAACTTTATGGACAATGTAGCTTTGACGGCCTACTCTGAAAACGTCCGCTGAGCCGGGAGAGCTGTCCTTTAGAGCGGTCATCGTGAGCCAGTACTCGTCAGCGCGTGGTGAGACAGCGTAGTAGACAATACCAGGGCGTGAATCTACAGCGGTAAGGCGTGGCCCTGTCGAGTTCGTCAGCAGAACAACCTGGTAGGGGATCGCAACTCCGCGAAGTCGGTAATGACTTTCTTGCTGGAGGTGGAGTCCGGTACTCCGGGTATACCCGTCCATTCGCGTAGTTGACCTAAGCGCCTCCTGTACTTCTCTTTCATCCAAAGGGTATCGATGGTGTGTTCCGGACCACTCGTCGAGGTCGAATGCGACTGTCACCAGGTAGTTGTAATCACCTGCGCCAGTTGCAGCTGGCTGTAACTTTGAAAAAAAAACTACGGCGGCGAGAAATATTAGAACGGGTATGGAAAGCAGCAGATTGTGGCCATGTCGAAGTCCTCGGTACAGAACGGCGGTAGTCGCTACGAAAGCTGCCAGAAGGTAGAGGCAGGCCATGCCGAGGTAAGGAAATTCGTAATAGTATTGGCCATGCCTACTCATCCGCCACCAATCGACATACATAAGTCCAAATAAGATAATGGGCAGACAGAAGATAAGTAAAAACAATCCAACCGACACCCAGCGGATTACTTTGCTCCCATTCACTGCCATTAGTGTTGTCTCCCAAACGAGATCAGTTTTTTCGTAGCAAACTCTGCATGAGCAAGCCCCTGCCTGCTTCTGGAGACCTCTTACATTCTTAGAGGGCTGGAACAGTACGACTCACCCATCCCCCCAACCCACTGAACGAAGTGTAGCCACCAGCCGTCATAGGAGAGCCATTCCACGGATCCATGAATACAAACGGGCTGCTGCTACTATTTGCGACCCATCCTTCGACAATAGTGTGAGCATATAGACCAAGCACAGGCAGAAAATCAACGGCCAACGTAGCAAAGGTATAGTTCGGGTACCCGTCGCCGGCGCTTAATTCGTTCAGAATGGAAGCAAGTTCCGCCGACTGACCATAACATTCCTGTAGCGTCACGTCGAAACTCTGCGACATTCCGACTTTGCCTTCCGCCCAATTAATCACTGATTCTGCGGACAGAAAGCTGCTTGTTTCCCAGCCGTTGTCAAGTCGCTGCCCTGAGAATTGCAAAATCAACAAGGCAAGCTGGTAATCATGCTCCATCGCAATCATTTGTTGGGCATAGTTGAGAGGAGTCCACTCGTGAAAGGTATTGTTATCCGGAATCCAAGTTCCCCCGGCGCCTTCACATTGGTCCTGCCTACCACTGTCTGGGTCCCCAGTTTCGTCGCTGGATCCATCGTCCCACTGGCAATAAAGCCCCAACGGGTCCGTGTATCCAAGCGGGTTGTTATTTACATACGCGTAGCGATTCCAAGACTGCGGGGCATTGGGATTCGCGGCGGCCATTCCTGCCTTGTCCGGCGAGGGCCAGCGGCCTTGTGTACTGTATTCGCGAGCAAGAAAATCATACTCTCCCGACACGGTGTCCGAATTCTGCCCGGTGAAAGAGGGATCGGCTGAGGCGGATGGGTTAGGGTAGGTTGCGTAGGTTTCGCCAAAGGGTGCGTACGCCGTGGTCGAAAGAACTGTCCTCGACGGGGAGGAAGTCAACCGCGCGCTGCCCAGCCAGTCGGAATGCCTGTAGTGATCCAACCCACTGCTCGTGTAAACGGCCGTAGCCTTCCCTGGAAGATTGATGAAGGCGTTCTGAAGTGTCTGACCGGTCGTCCCGCTCATGAGTGCAAGCTTAGCACCTGTGGGGGCATAAACGATCTCTGTGTACACGCTGGAGCGATTCTGCTCCACCATGCGATCTAGCGCGTCAAAGGTTGCGCCCACGGTATCAACAGTGATGGAATTCCCGTCCGCGTCCCAAGTGTAATTGTGCACCCCGTCATTCAACACGTTGCCGTTGTTGTCGTACTGGGCCGTAGTGGTTCCAACGGTGTAAATGCGGTTCCTCGTGTTGGTGTAAACCGGTGAGAAGCTGTTGGGACTGCCCGACTTGTCGATGTTACCGAATGGGTCGTACGTAAACGTTTGACCAGCTACACTGCCGCAGTTCGCGCTGGCGATCCGCACCATGTCGTAGCTGTATCCAATCGAGGACTTCGGGAACTCGTCCTGGGCTTAATTGGCAGGTCACGGATTGCGGGAAAGGAGCGAGGCGGCTTCGATGATTGGATTGGGGAGCAGGCGCATGGCGCGAACAAAAGCAGCGATGAGGTGGGGATCGAACTGCGTTCCGGCGCAGCGTTCGAGTTCGGAAAGGGCTTCCTCGGCCGTGCGGCCCTTTTTGTAGCTGCGGTCGCTGGTAATGGTGTCGTACGAATCGGCGATGGTCAGAATACGCGCCCCAATGGGGATGCTCTCACCAGAGAGTCCGTTGGGATAGCCGGACCCATCGAAAAACTCATGGTGATGCAGAACCATGAGGCGAATGCGCGCGAGGGGAGCCAGAGGTTCGAGCAATTTCGCGCCGAAATTCACGTGGGTCTTCATAGTTTCCCATTCTTCGGGATTCAGCGGACCACTCTTGTTGAGGATGGCTTCCGGGATGCCGACTTTTCCGACGTCGTGAAGTATAGCGGCAAGACGCATCTCTTCGACTTCGGCTTCGGACATGCCGAGCGATTCGGCAAGCAGGGCGGCGTAAGCCGAAACTTTTTGCGAGTGACCCTGAGTGTATTGATCCTTGGCATCAATGGCGTAAGCGAGGGACGTGACCGTATCGAGAATGGATTGCGGCAGGGATGTAGGGCCGTCCGCGACTGAAGCAGTAGAAGACTCGGAGGGCGGCAAGGATTCGGTGAACTGGCGAAGGCGCTGGTAGATTTCGTTGAAAGAATCGGGGCCGGTGGCGAAAAGACGCTTGAGGGTGACGCCGAGATAGGCTTCAAGAACATCGCGCTTCCAGCGGCGCGCTTCCTTGGGGTCAACGTGATCGGCGGTGGAAACCGTGTTGCCGCCTTGGTGCTTGGAAAGATACATGGAGGCATCAGCGACCTGGATGAGTTCCTGAGGCGTGGAGCCGTGCAGCGGATAGCAGGCGATACCGAAGCTGGCAGTGATGTTCTTCTCGCGCAAAAGAGGATCGGCGGAAACCCAGCCACGCAATTTGGAGGCAAGCTGGCGAGCCTGCTCCATGGTGGTTTCCGGCATGAGGATGACGAATTCATCGCCACCGTAACGAGCCACGACGTCGGAGCGGCGGCAGTTGCTTTCCAGGATTTGGCCAACACGCTGGAGAACGAGGTCGCCTTCCAGGTGACCGTAAAAATCATTAACGAATTTAAAGCGGTCGAGGTCCATGAGGACAAGGGCGAAGGAACGTCCGGCGCGAGAGGAGCGTTTCCATTCGGAGGAAAGAGCTTCCATAAAGAAACGATGAGTTTTGACGCCGGTAAGACCGTCGGTGATGGCCTGTTCCTGCGCCTTCTGGAAGGTAAAGGCGTTGTGAAGCGCACCGGAGATCAAGTCGGCAAGCGTGCTGAGAAGAAGTGATTCTTCCTCCGAAAAATCGACGCGGTCAACGGTTTCGACATAAAGGACGCCGTGAAGATGATCGGCATAAAAGATGGGCAGCGCCATCGAGGTCAGAGTATCGGCGAGGACGGGCTTGGGGCCGTTCTGTGAACTCGGTAAAGAGCGGAATGTCGCAATTTTTCCAGTGCGTGCGACCTGGCCAATGAGGCCGGTGTCGAGGGGAAGGCGAAGTCCCAAGGCGCCACGGCGTTTGCCGCCTTCGGCCTGAATGTGAAGCTCCCGTGTGGTGTAGTCGAGGATGGCGATTCCCATGTGATCGTAAGTGAGGCCGTTTTCGAGTTGTTCGGTAATCTTGGCCAGCACTTCATCGGGATTCAGCGTGGCGATGGCGTCGCGCGAAATAAGATTCAGAAGATTCAGATGGCGCGCCTTGGTGCGTTCTTCCTGGAAGAGGCGGGCGTTCTCAATGGCGATACTGGCTTCGCTGGCGAGGACTCGGAGAAGCTCCAGGTGGCCTTCGTCGAAAGCACGGTCCTGATCGGAGAAGATACAGAGAGCACCAATCGCGTGATCGTAGGCGACGAGAGGGACGCCACAGAACGAGCCGGCGGTGCGCAGTGGGTCGACGCCAAGTTTTCGGACTTCGGTGACGAAATTCTCGCGGATCAAAACAGGCTGGCGTGTACGCAGGATGTATTCGGTGATGTGATTGCCAGCGGGACGCGAGCGCTTGGGCATGCGCACGCCTTCAATCATTTCCAACTCAAACTGAATGGCGTCGCGCAGGGTATCGGGAGTTGCGAGATAGAGATTGTCCACATCAAAGAGGCGGCGAAGCTCTTCCCAGATTTTGCGAAGGAGATCCTCCTGATTGAGGGTGGAACTGAGGGCGCGGCCGATTTCATTCAAAACGTGGAGTTCTTCGGAACGCCGCGAAGTCTGTTGGATGAGGAAGCTGTTTTCGACGGCCATGCCAATCTGATGGCCGAGAGCCAGAAGCAAGCGCAATTCGGCGGAGGTGAAGCGGCGATTGTCGGGCGTGCCAAGAAGCAGAAGGCCGAATGCCTGTTCCTTGGCTTGCAGGCTGATGACGACGATGCTGCGCAACCCGTGCTTGAGAGCGAGTTCGCGGAAATTGCGGATTGGCTCGTCTTTCTCGAGGGCAGTGAGGTTGTCGTCCCGAAGATCGCGAAAGCCGAGTAGACCGCCGAGACGAGAGACCAGACCGACGAGATAATCGTCGAGCCCCTGTTCCTGAGCAACGCGGCAGAATTCATCGGGAATGCCCGCGGCGACGACGGAGGTGGGGCCGTTGGGGTCGCCGTGATGCAGGAAAAGTGCGCCGGCAGGGAGGCGGACAACGCCGAGAACGCGATCGAGGGCCTGCGCGAGCATGCGCTGAATTTCGCCGCCGACGAAGCTGGAGGTGGCGAGATTGAGATTGGAGAGGGCGAGCATATTGCGCTCGACACGCCGTTTCTCTTCCTCGTACACAGCCATGATCAGGAGCATGGAAACAAGAGCAGTGGGTGCGGCGGAGATTGAGCGCACGGCCTGGCCCGCAAATTCGGGAGTGAAATGCAAAATGTGAAAGGCTAAAAAGACAAGGCCCCATGCGGTGAAGGAAACGCCAAGAAGGCGATCCACAAGAGTTTCGTGATGCTGGCTTTCGCGCCAGAAAAGGAAACCGACGTAGACATAGATCAGCGAACCGGGCACATAAGCGGAGACGGGCAAAAGCTGCATCGCATCGGCGGAGGACCAGACCGCGAGGATGACGGCGGCGACGATGGAGGGAATAGTCCATATCTTCTTGCGTGTATAGAGTTGCGTGCCGAGGAAGAAGCAGATGCCGGCAAATCCGAAGAGCGCGTGATTGAGCGAGGTGAGAAGAGTGTGTTCACCAATCCAGGGAGTGAGACCCGGCCAAAGATAGTGGAGACCGTAGAAGACCCAGGCAGCAGTCCAATAGAGAAGATACTGCTGGCGCTTGAGGGTATAGACGTAGGCGAAGAACACTCCAACGAGGAGAGTTCCGATGAGGAAACTAAGCGCAATGATGCTTTGAATCATCAACAAGCCTAAAGGCGCCACCTGTTGTGCGAGGACAGCAAAGGCGTACGGAATCAGCGAAGAATCAGGGGCTTGCGCCGGAAGTCACCAAGAACAAAGTACATCCCCGGCAAACACCCCTGCTGGCCGTCACCGATGAGCCCAACTGCACACAAAACGAATCACTTGCGATTATGAGGCAGAGGGAAAAGGAGCAGGGAGGGTACGGAGGTACTGGTGGCGAAAGAGGTAGTAGGGGGTGGGGCACGGAGGGGGAACTTGATTGAGCTCGGAAGTGACCGATTGCCGCATACCTCGTGGAAAGGCGAGCATCGAATATGAGGTGGTTCCTGTTAAACCTTTGAGGATGGTTCTTGAAGTTGGCCGGCAAAGCTTCGAGGCCGTGATGATTTCGTCGCAGAAGCGTCAGCTGATCAAAGCGGGTGGCCGTTGACGTCCAGCCAAGCGAGGAGACCGCAAATGCTGCCGTGGGCCAAGGCGATGCTGGAATCCGCGGCTCCGTAGTAGAGATTGATCGTATCGCCGTCGGGAGCAATCGTAAAACCGCAAGGAAAGACAACGTCTTGTACATCGCCATGACGTTCATACTCAGTTTCAGGGGCAAACATCCAGGAATCGCCGCGCAGCAGACACTTTTCGGGCTGTTCGAGATCAAAAAGTGCGAGGCCCAGGCGATAGATGGAACTCGACGGAGTCCTGCGGATGCCGTGATAGATCATCAGCCATCCTCGAGGAGTTTCAATGGGAGGTGGGGACATGCCAATTTTGTCGGCGTCCCACCAAGCGCCGCGCCGCGCTTGCAACATAAGTTTGTGAGAGCCCCAATGCTGCAAATCCGGTGAATAAGAAATCCAGATGTGCGATCCCAAGGGTGTCATTGGGCGATGAATCAAGGCCCAGCGTCCTTTTATTTTTCTGGGCAGAAGTGCGGCGTCTTTGTCATCCGGGGGCATGATGACGCCGAGTTTTTCAAAAGCATGGAAATCTTTTGTGAGAGCGAGTGAGACTCCTGGGCCACCGCGGGAATAGGAGGTATAAGCAATCGCGTATTTCTCCAGCTCGTGGACATAGGTGATGCGGGGATCTTCGATGCCCCACAATTCTTCAGGAAAGCGATCGGGTTCTGGCAGGAGAGTAGGTTTGTCTTCGATCTTCCACTGATCGACACCATTTGCGGAACGAGCGGAGCACAAATGAGAGAGACCGCGGCGATCTTCCACACGGCAGAGGAGAAGAGTGGAACCGTCGGGCAGCAGTGTGGCGCCAGCATTAAAAACGCTGTTCATGGAATAGGGCCAATCCTTAGCGCTTAGGATGGGATTGGCGGCGTGGCGTCGAAACAATGTGGCGTGCTCAAGCATCATCACTCTCCAGGATAATCTGACAACGATAACGAGACGGTCTCGGAAAGACGGGCCGGGGAATAGGGGATTGCGGACTGGTCAGGGCCTATTATCGGTGGTGTCCGTTTCTTCCAAACTGCGCATTTCGAGCAGAGCCATTAGGAACGATAAGGTCGATTCCGCTCCCTGATTTTCGTTGGCGCGGTCGGGATGCAGGCCGTCGCGGCACCCGCCGGTGTTGGTGTCGTAGAGAGCCACCTGCAGATCATTATCCCCGAGGAACCAATTGAATGCGGTCCAGGCATCTTTGCGCCAACGTCCTTTTCCCGTGGTGCGATAGGCCTGCAGGAAGGCGGAAACGGAGGCACAGGCCTCGACGGGTTGCTGATCGAAGCGTGCTTTCTCCGTTTTTTTCGAGTAGAAACCGTGTGACCCGATAGGAACGAAATGGCCCTTGCTCTCGCAACGCTGGATGGATGACAGCCACTCCAAGGCTTCTAGCCCAGCGGAAACCATGCCGTCGTTTGAGCTGCGTCTTCCGGCGCGTATAAGCGCCTGAGGCAGACGGGCGTTCGAGTAGGAAAGTACGTTTTCAAACCATTTCCAGTCAGCGGAAGAGTGGGCCCGGTAGGAATCCAACAGGCGGTTGGCTAGCGTATCTGCGGCATTCAAAGCAGCACGATCACCAGGAAAGGACTCGAGGTATTCGAGGATGCCGAGCAAAGCGAAGGCACAAGCGCGCGGGCTTTTGAACTCGACGGCAGCAGGAACGGCCAACTCAAACAGGCGCCCGGCGGCGCCGCGCAGGCCGGCATCCTTGGTGCGCCCGAGAACCGTGCCCAGGCCCCACAACGCGCGACCATGGCTGTCTTCCGAGCCTTCTGGCTCCTGCCACTGGCGATCATAACTAAGACAATTCCTGAAGCGCCTGGTAATGGGGTCGAAGGCCAGCCACAAGAAGGCAAGATAGCGGGAAGCAAGATCCGGGGGGCGGACGGGAGTGCAAATGGCAGTTTCTTCCAGAAGAATGGCGACGATCAAGGCGCGGGCATTGTCATCGGTGGTGTAGCCTTCGGGGTAATTCGGGACTACGAAGACGGCGTGCTCGATGATTCCCGTATGGTCGGTCATGCGAAACAAATGATCGAGTTTTATGGCCGGGAGTCGATCGAGGACTTTTTCAGTGTTCTGGGCGGAAAAAGTGGCGCGGGGATTGCGCAAGCGCTCGTTGTAGACGCGCTCGAAGCTGCCCATGTATTGCTGGGCGACACGGTTCCAAACCATATCGCGAGTATATAGGTAAGCGCGTTTGCGCATGGCGTGGCGGGCGGTGCCGTTATCGAGCAACTCAATCGTTTTGGCCGCGATAGCCGCAGGATCATCGAAAGGAACAAGGACGCCGCGGCCTTCATCCAGGAGTTCTATGGCATGAAGATAGGGAGTGGAGATGATGGCCTTACCAGCGCTTAGGGCGTAAGCGAGCGTCCCGGAAACGACCTGGCCCTTGTGCTTATAGGGCGTGATGTAAATGTCAGCGGCGCCGATCAGTTCCACCAGTTCTTGTGGAGAGACAAAACGATTGCGAAAGATAACGTTGGCCTCCACGCCAAGTTGCTTGGCCAGATTCTGCAAGTAGAAGCGGTAAGAGTCGCCCTCGTGGCGAAGAATGTGTGGATGTGTAACACCGGAAATCATGTAAACGACATTGGGATGCTTCGACAAAATGGCCGGGAGAGCTTGAATGACGTTTTCGATGCCTTTGTTCGGCGAGAGCAACCCAAACGTGAGCAGGACATCTTTTCCTTCCGTCCCGAAGTTGTCCTTGTAGAAGTTGGGATCCGTGAAAGGCAAATCCGGAATGCCGTGGGGAATCAGATCGATCTTGGACAGTGGAACGTGAAAGACTTCCTGGAGGATTTCCGCGGCTTGCAGGCTCATGACGATCAAGCGGTCTGATAAGGCGGCAATTTCCTCCATCACCATGCGCTGATCTGTATCGGGCTCACGCAGCACGGTGTGCAAGGTGGTGACAATTGGCATATGAAGGTGGCGCAAGAGCTCCAGAATGTGAGCGCCAGCTGAACCGCCAAAAATGCCGTATTCGTGTTGCAGGCAAACAAGATCAATGTTGCTGAAATTCAGGAAATCAGCGGCCTGGCGAAAGGAAGCCAGTTCATCCTGGGAAAGTTCAAAGCGAATGCGAGCAGGGTAGTCATAGCCTTCCTCCGTATCGTTAACAGGCAAGGCCAGAAGTTCGGTGGTTTCATACTCGGCGTGAATCGCATCGCACAAATCCGTGGTAAAGGTGGCGATACCGCAACGACGGGGAAGATAGTTGCCGATGACGGCGATCCTGCTCGGCAACATGGGCCGTGGATGGATGGGCCATAGAGGCACAATCCTCTCTTCGACAATCGGCGGAGTGAGAGGCGGGTCGAGGATAAGCACTTCTTCGCACACAGGAAAGGCAATCTCCGTGTGGGCGAAGAGGATATCGACAAGCTCGGGATCTTTTCCCGGCGGACTGGTCTTCGGCTGCTTCATATTATTCACTACGCTCCTTTCTTGCCGACTGAATCCGGGTGGCGACTACGCCTAGGAACGCTGGCGAGCGAATGCCTTCCGTCCGTTTGCGAATGCGACGAGCATCGTCAGTAGAACGGCGCCAATCACAGCAACAAAAACCGTAATGATCGTTCCAGCAAATCCCTCGAAGCCAGCGGCACGCATCAATAAGCCACCGGCAACAGCGCCCCCGATTCCCATCGCGACATCCACGAAGGGGCCATAGCCATTGCCTTCCAAAAGCCTTCCCGCTCCCCAGCCAACGAGAATCCCGATAAAAATCCATGCGAATAAATACATGCATTCCTCTTTACTCAGTCAGTTTGCAAACACTCAGGCAGACTGGACTTGGACCCAAGTGCAAAAAACAACGATGTCGACTGTCAGGCGGCGAGGGCGGTGGCGATCTTGTGATAAGTCGAGTTCAAAACGTCGTAGGTGTCGACCTTAGGATTCCCTTCGAGGAGTGCAGCGAGTTCTTTAAGGACATCCGGATAAGTCTTTTCGTGATAGGTGTCTGCGTCCGATGCCTTATCCCAGAGGCTGATGGATGTGACAGCGTCCTCAGTGGGAGCGAAGAAGGTGAGTACGTCTTGGAATCCCGGCTGCTGGCGAAGTAAGGGGATGATTTCGTGTTCCATCAGCAGACTGAATTTGGAAATGCTGTCGGGCTTCAGAAGCGTGGTTACTTTACGGACAAACATGAGAGTCTCCCAGATTTCTTGGCCAAGGGAGAAATTCAGGGTGCCGCTCTCGGTCTGGAAGACCTGAAGGGACCCTTGAACCAACTCCATTGTGAGCCAATTCACTACATTTGTCAAGTTTCTCGCAGTTGGCGCATTCTAACTTTACTATAGTGGTACAGTCAGAATGCAACTCAACTTCGCGCCGTTCGCAGGGGAGTCACGAAATCGGTGACGTGGATTAAGGCAACGGGTGGGAGTTGAAGTTCTCCATTGAGTTCGCCCTGCCCTTGAGCCAATTTCGCAGTTCCTCTGCGTCTGTCCGTACAGTTTAGAGAATATGAAAGGGAACTACTGTCCAGTCTTATACGGTCTTGTTCAGGCTGATTGGCAGAGGGAGGCGAACGTGGACCGCCCCCGATGAGAGGGCGTGCGCGCCGGGGACTGAATGCACCAGACTCATTGCAAACTACGGACGGCTTGGCTCATGCAAGTGTAGGGGGCAATTCGCGGCAGGTGTAGATCATGGGCGAAGGATGAGAAGAGACGTGTTGGACGACGTCGGGGAGGGTTCGCTACACTGGATTCTTGCACAAAGAGAGCGAGAAGCTACCTACCATGACAGACGCGAGCGGAACTACAAAAGGGAATGTGCGGGTGCGGTTTGCGCCTTCACCGACGGGATATTTGCACGTGGGTGGAGCGCGAACGGCGCTGTTTAACTGGCTGTTTGCGCGCAAGGAGCGCGGGACGATGATCCTGCGGATCGAGGACACAGATGTAGAGCGGAATAAGCCGGAGTTGGTAACGGGAATTGTCGACGGGCTGAAATGGCTGGGAGTGGATTGGGACGAGGGACCGTATTACCAGTCGCAACGAACGGCGTTGTACCGAGAGATGGCCAAGAAATGCCTGGCGAGCGGCAATGCGTTCCTGTGCTATTGTCCGCCGGAGCGGTACGCAGGCGGGGACCACGCGGAAGAGGGCGCGGAAGGCGTGAAAGTCCGCAAAGTGGTGCGATGCACGTGCAGGGACGGGAAACCGTCTTCACCGGACACGAAGCCAGCGCTGCGATTCAAGGTGCCCACGGGAGGAACGACGAAGTTTCTTGACGCGGTATTCGGCGAGACGGAGTTTGCCAACGACGACATCGAAGATTTCGTGTTGCTGCGCTCCGGGAAAGACGGCGAAGAGTTTGGGCAGGCCATGTATCAGATGAGCGTGGTGGCCGACGACATCGATATGCGCATCACCCACGTGATTCGCGGCGCGGACCACATCTCTAACACGCCAAAACAGATTCTTTTGTACCGGGCGCTTGGAGTGGAGCCGCCGGTTTTCGCACATGTGCCGCTGATTTTGGGCGCGGACAAGAGGCGGCTCTCGAAAAGGCACGGGGCGACGGACGTAAATATCTATCGCAGAGAAGGATTCTTGCCAGAAGCGTTCCGGAATTTCCTGGTTCTGCTGGGCTGGTCGGCGGGCGGTGATGAGGAGTTTCTGCGGACGAAGGACTTGATCGAGAGATTTTCACTGGAAGGGGTCAGCCGGACGAATGGAGTATTCGACCGGGCGAAACTGGAATGGTTCAACACGCAGTATCTGCAAAAACTGCCGATTGAGGAACTGCTGCCGGAAGTGGAAGAGCAACTGAAGCAGGATGGGCTGTGGAAGGAGGAATGGAAGGCGGGAGCAGGCCACGAATGGTTTTCGAAGACGGTGGATTTGTTGCGGCCGCGGATTCGGCTGCTGCCGGATTTTAGCAGTTGGTCGCGTGCGTTTTTCAGCGATGAATTCACGATTGATCCGGCCGCAAAAGCGAAATTCTGGAAAGACGAAAAAGTGCCAAGTCTGCTGGCAAAACTGGCGGAGGCGCTGGCCGCGCTCACGGAATGGAATCACGACGCATGCGATCACGCTTCGCGGAAAGTGACGGAAGAAGCTGGAGTGAAGGCGGGACTGCTGATCAACGCAACGCGTGTGGCGATTGTGGGGCAAGCAGTGGCGCCGCCGCTGTTTGACACCATGGTGGTGCTGGGTCAAGAGCGGGTGGTGCGAAGGCTGCGCGAGGCGGTGAGCGGATTCCCCAAATAGCCGCGTTGGTCTGCGTCCACTATTAAGAAGAGCTATTTCTTTTCCTTCCCGGATGAATTTTCCCCTGGTTGCTTTTTGATTGTCTTGTGAAAAACGGAAACGCTGAAGACCGGGTTTTCGCGAGTTCCGGTAATGGCGATGGGGACAACTGTGCCAGCACCTTGTTTTTTGAAGAACGAGTCGAACGGCTTCAGGAAGATCGACTTGACGCCGCCGACCGTCTGCGAGAGTTCCGCATTCAAACGAAGCTGACCGTGAAAGTCGAGTTGGCCTCCCTTCAAGTCGTAGGAACCGTCGAGGAGGATGGTGGCGCCTTCCACACTAAACTGGAGCTGAGTAAACGTGGCGACGCCATTCTCTAAGTGGTAGTGGCCTTTCAGATCAGTCACCGCGCTGCCGGCGTCTTCCTGTTTGGGTTCGCCAAGGCCGTGGCGGCTGAGGGATGCAAGCTGGGAACTTATCTCGGGATCGCTGAAGCTGGCATCCTCAACACCAAAATCGCCGTCGAGGAGAAGCTTGTCGATGGCTTTCGCGTTGCCGGGCGGAACGATGAGGCTGGTCTTTAGTTTGAGGGTGCCAACCATGAGAGGCTTTTGAGATTTAACGGCGAGCTCGAGGACGTCTTGCACGCGAGCTTGCGGCGCGATGACATTCATGGTGATGAGGTTCCCCTGCTTCTCGGTAGAGTGAACGACACTGCCGTTGGCGATGAAGAGCGATTGGCCGAGAACGGCGCGCACAGGATGAAGATAGGTTTCGCCATTGGTGCCGTCCACAGTGGCGGAGAAAGTGGTGCGCAGGGGTATGCCTCGTCCGACAAAATCGAGGGAGAACGCCGGCGTATCGGTTTCGCCCTGAACTTCCATCTTGTCGAGTTCGCCCTCGTATTTCCCGGTGGAAGAGAGGATGCCCGCAATACCGGGTAAAGGGCCAAGATCTGCGTCCTTGAATGTGTAGGAGCCGGAGACCGGAGTATCACCAGGCTCGCGGATATTCCAGGGGCCGAAACTCCCGCTGGTGCCGATCTCGCCCTTGGGTTTTGCGCTGGTGAGATTGCCGCGAAATGTGAGAGGTTCTTCGGTCGAGACGTGCTGCAGAAACAGGTCGTGAATCTCGAAATCGAGAGGATCCTTGCCTGCTTTTTTCGGGATGACGATTAGGCTGGCATTCTTGCACAGTACCTCATCGAAGACCATGAGCAGCGGGGAAGGAGATTGCGAAACAGGCACTTCGTCGGGCTGCCCGGGTTTGCCGTGCGAGATGGTGATGACCATCTTGTCCACGACGACCTTGGAGACGTGGTGAGGTTCACGGAAAAGTCCAACAATGCCAGGGTAGGAAGAAAATCGCTCGATGGAGATGAGGGGAGGCACATCCAACCGATTATGGAAGTGAACAGTAAGGTGTTCACCGGTGACGTGGAGGCGCGGCCAGAAACGAAGGGTCAAAGCACCAAGTTCGACTTGGCTATCGAAGCGGCGGCTAAGGTCTTGCATAAGTGCGACACGGAGATGATCCTCTAAGCTTCGCCTTCGCGTGGTGACAAACAGGATGGACGCGACGACCATAATGGCAACGATAGACGCAAGACAATACCAGAGACGTTTACCGCGAGGAATGGGGGACATGGCTCCTTCATTCGTTCGAAAACACGGCTGCGATGCAATCAGCGCGAGAGCGGGAAGAGATCGGAATTCGCGGATTTCGCGGCGGCTGAAGCGGCTACGACATTCAGAGTCAGCGCGACTTCCTTGGTGACCGGTGGCAGACAGATTTCGGTGCTGCAGGCCTGGTAACGCAGCTTCATCGCGAGATGTTGTGGACCGAGGGGCGCATCCTTCAAAACGGTGAGCGGCAAACGCAGAATTATCGTGCCAGAGTAAACGTTCAACGGCTTGTCTTTTGCGAAGGTGAAAGTCTCCAGGGTTCCCTTGGGATAAATCACGTTTTCAGTTTTGAAGCCAGTGGGGACATCCACGCGCAAATCCGTGGGGATCAGATAGTCAAAGGTGACTTCGCGCGCGTTGACGTGAAAGCCAGGGCGGATTTTCAAAACGATAGCGGCTTGGAGAGCCATTCCACGGCCGACAGGATCGTAAGAGGCGAAGGCGGTAGGCGCCACGACGTCCTTAGGCGAAGGCACTTGCGAGAAAGCAGCGGGTAAAAAAAAGAAAAGCGCGCCCAGCAGAGCAGTAAATAAATGTTTCACAGGGTCACCTGAGTTCCGAGTTGTTGCGAGATCACGCGGCTCATCACGCCGTAGAGATCTTCGCCGGTTTTTTCGAGGATAAAAGCGTTGCGGCCCTCCGACCAGGCCAGCTTGAAACTCGTAGAAAGTGCGGAAACCCAAATCTCGCGGATCGGAGTGTTCGGAGAGATGACGAATCGGGCGGGTTCGGGCTCCTCGAAGATGACTTCCAGCTTGCCGCTTTCGCCTTCAACATCGAAATCATGTTCATCGCCAAGATTCAGCATTCGTTTCTTCAGATCCTCGAAGAGGGCGTCGGCTTTTTTTTGGAAATCGTGTTCAGCAAGCATAGTGGATTCGATCAGAGCTGCCCTTCGACAGCTTTGATCAGCTCATCGTTGCTTTTCAGGCCCTGGAACTTTTCAACGATCTTACCATCGCGCGAAATCAGAAAACTGGTGGGATAGCCCAGAATACCGCCAAACTTGTCCGCGGCTTCGTCGGTGCCAAGAAGAATGGGGTAGCCCATAGGAAGCTGCTGACCATTGACGTCGAACCGCTCCTTGGAGATGAAGGGAGCGACGACACTCTTGCCTTCCTCGTCCATCGCCACTCCGACAACAGTAAATCCGCGCGAGGCGTATTTCGCTTGCATATCGATCAGCCAGGGAATTTCCACGCGGCAGGGATCGCACCAGGTGGCCCAGAAATTCAGGAAGACGATCTTACCTTTGTAATCGGCGAGGGAGACCGGCTTGCCGTCGAGGTCCTTGAGACTGAGATCTGGCTCGGGCCTTCCTGCAATGCTCAGAGCAGGATTGGAAGCAAGTTGAACCTGAGATCGTGTGGTCTTATCCGCCTCGTAGGTAAGGAAGATGAGGAACCCTCGGACGACGAAGATGAGGGCTACGACGGTACCAACAATGATCAGCGTTTTTTTCATAGCGATTCCATCCACCTACATGAATTTTTGGAAGCGGTTCAAGAACGCAAACTTGCTCGAGAGCCAGGTCAGCTTGTTGAAGAAGATGAGGAAACCAATGAAAAGCAGAAGGGCTCCGCTGAACAACTCGACAGCGTGAAGATGCTTGCGGAAATTCTTGTAGAAACGCATGAACTGACTGAATAGGAGCGCGGTCAACAAAAAGGGCACAGCGAGTCCCGCGGAATAAACGGCGAGGAGAAGCACGCCGAGGGCGACCGTATTGCTTGCGGCAGCAAGCACAAGCACAGCGGAAAGAATCGGCCCGATGCAAGGCGTCCATCCGAAGGCAAAGGCGAAGCCAAGGAGGAAACCACTCAGCATGCCGGGTTTGGTGTCTGTGTTGCGAATGCGCACGTCCTGATTCAACCACCGTGCCAGCAGAGGGCCAAAGAATCCGATGATCGAGAGCGAAAAGAAATGGACGGCGCCGAGCCCGGCAAATAGCGGCCCGCGTCCATGAACGAGGGAGGCAACGCCCAATACAACGAAGATTGTGCCGAGAATGATGCCGGCCCGCACGTTCATCTTGATGAGTCCGCCCAATAGATGGAGGCCGAAGAGAAGGATCAAGGCCCCGGCGACGGGCGTGAGCAGATGCTTGTGTTGTAGCAGGAAACCACCCACGGCACTGGCGGATGCACCGAAGCCGATAAAAACAACAGAAAATCCCACAACAAAGGAAAGCGCTGAAGAGAGAAGTCCGCCTTTTGGCTGCTCGCCCTGGCGCAATTGCTCGACGCCGATTCCGGAGAGCATGGAGATGTAGCCGGGGACCAAAGGGAGGACGCAGGGCGAGAGAAAAGAAATCAATCCAGCGAGAAAAGCACCGGCTAACGAGACATCAGTCATTTCCTAGAAGTCCTGACTGCCCGCCACATTGAGATTTCAGAGACAGGCTGCTGCAATCGCTCGCGCATGGTGGGGAAATGCTTGCGGCCCCGAAGACTATTCTCGCACAAAACAACGATTGGGACGTTGCTCCGCAGCAGCAGGTGGATTAGACGCGGCGGGATGCGCGAGAGGCACACGGCAGGGAAAGAAAGACAACTGGCGTAAAAGGCTGGCAGGCGAACGGTTTTCCGAATCTTGAACGGCTTGCAACACATTAGAAAACAAGGAGTTACTGATGGCGTGGTTGGCACGGGGCTTGCCCTTCCTACCAGCGTGAGAAGTTTCGGACAGGTAAATATGGTCTGGACGCCAAACAAAGTGACGCTGTTACGAGTGCTAGTGGGATTTGCGGCGGTGAGTTTATTTGGCCACGGGGCGTGGATGAATCTGCTGGCGGTGGTGCTGACGGTGACTTCGATTGCCCTGGATGCGTTGGACGGCCATCTGGCGAGGACTAGGAAGATGGCCACGCCGGTGGGCGCGCAAATCGACATCTTGGGAGACCGCGTCATCGAGAACATGTACTTCACGTATTTTGCGGTGGTGGGAATGGTGTCCTTGTGGCTGCCCATGCTGTTTTTTGCGCGCGGAGCAGTGACGGATTTTCTTCGCGGGCTAGCGATGAAGGCAGGTCATTCGGGGTGGGGCGCGAACGCCATGTTGAAGACGTGGTGGGGACGCGCGCTGGTGGGGTCCCGATGGAGCCGCGGATTATACGCGGCGCTGAAGTGTGCGTGCTTCTGCTACCTGGGATTGGAATTGGCATTGACGCGCGGCCCCGTGCTGCTGTTGGGGCCGATGACGGTGGATGCGCACGCGGCGATTCGCACTGGCGCGCACGTGCTGGCGTGGGCGACGGGAGCGTTTTGCGTCGTACGCGGACTTCCGGTGCTGCTGGAGGTCTGGAAATTCTTTGCCGGGAGCCTAGCAGGAGCGAACGCCAGAAGAGTGACGCGAGGAAATGTGGCATGAACGGGGAGAAGCAGAGTATCGCAGCATTCTTCGACGTGGATGGAACGCTTACGCCGGAACCATCGCTGGAGAGGCGTTTTTCCCGCGCGATGCGGAAGAGCGGTGCGATTCCGTTGGGCAATTTTCTCCGTTGGGCCCAAGAGACGCTGCGTTTGTTGCCGCACGGAATAGCAACGGTGGTGAACGGAAACAAACGGCATTGGAGCGGAGTGCGTTGCGATGAGGCTTCGCAACAAATGGAGCCGATCGTTTTTTTCGAGGAAGGGATCGAGCGGGCGGCATGGCATGCGCGGCAAGGACACTGGATTGTGCTAGTCACTGGGATGCCGGAAACGCTCGCGCAGGTGGTGGCGAGAGCCTTGGAGAGTGAATTGAAGGCACAGGGGAGGGGCAGCGAACCGCTAATTTGCGCGACGCGGATGGAAGAACGAGAGGGAAGGTGGACGGGTCGTCTGCTGGGTGAAGCGATGTACGGAGAAGAAAAGTCTCGCGTGGTGAAGCGCGTCAGCAAAGAGCGGCATATTGATCTGCGAAGCTCACATGCCTATGGGAATACGCTGCTCGACCGGCCGATGCTTGCGGAAGTGGGGCACGCGCATGTTGTGAATCCTGGAAGAGAACTTGCAGCGGTGGCAAACGAGTTTGACTGGGGGATTTGGCATTGGCAGGTAGAAAAATGCGCGGGCGTGGGGATGCCGTTGGCCAACACACTGGTGCGAAACGGAGAGAGCCGGGCATGAGCGCGAAGAAAGCAGAGGGAATGGAGCCGACGGCCGTGGCTGCAACATGGCAGGGGCCGGGACGAACGGCAGACAGAGATGTGTTCCTGGAAGGCGCGGAATCCGTTTTAGGGAGAGCGCGGAAGTGGTTGCGATCGGAAGCAAGGGTTGCTTGGGCGGGGACCGGCGCGTATGAACGCGTGGCGCTGAGCTACTTGGGTATTTCAAGCACGCTGATCGCATACTTCGCAAAAAATCTTGAACACCCGCTGCGGCTGCTGGGCGTGCAGGCGGGAGTAGCGCTGGTGGTGATGGCGCTGTGCTGGCTGGGAGCGCGAGCGGCGGAGAAAGAAACGCAGTTTGGCGCATCCTTCAGCACGCAGTGGTGGCATTTCTGGCGACATTGGTATCCACACCTGTTTTTCCTATTTTGTTTTGAGGAATTGGCCCACCTGATGACGCTGGTCACGCCGCAATGGCAAGACGCAAATTTATTGGCTTTCGATCACTGGTTGACTGGCGTTCAGCCAACGATTTGGCTTGAACAGTTTGCTACACCACTGCGCAATGACGGCATGCAGTTCTTTTATCTTACGTACTTCACGTACCTGCTAATTCTTGGCGGCATTCTGTACTACCGGCAGGAGTGGAAGGCGTACTGGTCGGTGATGACCTACTCGATGGTGGGATACTCAATCGGGTATTTGATCGCCATGTCATTCCCGATCGAGAGCCCGTGGTTTGCGTTGGCAGGGGCATGGAACGCGCCGTTGGTCGGCGGGCCGTTCACGGCCACGATCAATTTCATCGAACACTTCGGAAGAGTGAGAGGCGCCGCGTTTCCTTCGGAACATGTGGCCGGAGCAACGGCGGCGTTGTGGGGCGCATGGAAATTCCGGCGATGGCTGTTCTGGGTGATGGTACCGTTTTTTATTTTGATGTGCGTGTCAACGATCTGGGGGCGGTATCACTATGTCGCCGACATTTTTGGTGGAATGACGACTGGGACATTGGGATTTGTGATCGGCGGACGGATCATGAGGTGGAAGGGCGCGGTGGCAACGCTGCCGCGAAAGACGAAGGCGAGATTGGCGGAGTGTTAGCGGAAATTAGGCCGAGCGTGCAGCGGAGAAGCTTGCTGAAACTTGCGTGCAAGTTCTAGGAGGAGCAGTTCGCCGGTAATACCTGCAATGAATTGCAAGCCGATGGGCAAGCCGCTTGAAGTAAGGCCGCAAGGAACGGAAATGGCGGGGACGCCGGCAAGATTCGCGGGGCGGTTCAGGCGCAAAAGAAGAGCACGCGTGCGATGAAGCGATCCATTAATCGAGGTGGATTCTTCCCCAATGGGCGGCGCAGCGATGGGAGTTGTGGGGACTACCAGGGCGTCAACGTGAGTGTCTTTCAGAGCGAGATGAAATGCCACGATGAATTTTTCGCGCATTTGTAAGGCCTTCAAATAAGAAACTGCAGAAACCTGCGCACCCATTTCAAGCCGGGGACGCACATCTTCTCCATAGTCCGCGGAACGATCAGGAAACCAACCGGCCTGTTGATGATAGATGGTGGCTTCGGGCCAGGCAATCTGATTACCGGAGTCCTCAGTTTCCGGCAAGAGTGGAAGCGAGATCTCCTTGATGGAGGCGCCGGACTTCTTGAGGATACGAAGGGCACTGTCAAAGGCGCGCTGGACTTCCGGGCTGACCAAATCAAAAAAAAACTCCCTCGGAATGCCCAATTTTGCATGGCGGGCGCGAGAAGAAGAGGCAGTGCGATCGATCACAGTTCGTTCATCAGCTTCACGCGACAGAATCGCATCGAATAGAAGCGATGCGTCTTCAGCAGAACGAGCGAGTGGGCCTACAACATCGAGGGTGGGAGACAGAGGCACGACGTCTTGTGTGTTGACGCGGCCCAAACCCGGCTTCAGTCCGACAACGCCGCAGAGTGAAGAGGGAATGCGAATGGAGCCGCCGGTATCCGTGCCGATGCTTCCATAGCAAAGACCGGCCGCAAGCGCGGCTGCGGATCCACCGCTGGAACCGCCGGCAATGCGCGTTTCATCCCACGGATTGCGCACCGGACCGAAGTGGGGGTTGTTACTCGTGACGCCATACGCGAATTCGTGCATGTTGGTTTTGCCGAGAATGCTGGCGCCAGCTCTTTTTAGAGCGGAAACGACAGGAGCGTCGTGGAGGGGGACAAAATCGCGAAGGATTTTGGAACCGGCGGTGGTACGGATACCCGCTGTATAGATGTTGTCTTTGAGAGAGATGGGGATGCCAAGAAGAGGGGATAGGTCGCGGGGATTCTTACCGTTGCGTTTACGGACAAAAGCGGATTCCGCACGAGCGGCCTGCTGGAGAGCCTGTTCTTCACAGACGGTCAAGTAGGCATTAAGACGAGGATTCAGCCGGGCGATGCGATCGAGAAGGAAGTGCGTGAGTTCGAGGGGCGAGAGTTTGCGCCGGCGAAAGAGCGCGCCAATTTCGGCAATGGAAGCAAAGGCCAGGTCTGCATCGGGAGGCATCAGAATATTTTTTCCTGGCGGCGCAAATTGCCAAAAGTGCCAATATTGGCGATGACAAAAGCAGCGCGGAACTGGTTTTCAGTGCGAACCGTGCCAAGTTCAAGGCGGCGATATTCCAGTGCCAATCCGCAGCAGCCGCCGTTGTAGTTCACCTGCACAAATTGATTCTGCAGCGTACCAGCGACGAAATCGTAGCTCAGGCCGGCGGAAACGTTGAGGCCCTTTCGCGTGAGGTCGCCGTAGCCGATGATGGTGCGGATCTGGTTTGAAGGAGGCTGGACAACGGGGTCACCCTGCAAGCGAAAATCGGCGACGGTGAAGAAAAACTCGCTGTAAGGCTTGATCTTAAGGAGCGAGCCGATAGTGGTTACCTTGCTGAGTTGCGGGTCGTACTCGAGGATCTGCTCGACGTCGTAACGGCCACCGGGCGTAAGCCGCAGATCGCTGACGATGGGCGACCAATTACGGGGTGAAGCAGCGAAAGCAAAAGGAGTGATGGAGTCGAGGGCCTCAAAGACGTTGCGCTGACCGGTGACGAGCGCGCCTCCAAAGGTGGGATCAAAATAGTGTTTCTGGACTAGGCTCCAGGAAAGGAAATCAACGGGCTGGTCGTCACCATCTTTGACATACATGTGCTGCGTAAATCCATATTCAATTTCGTTGGTATCGGTAATGGTGGCATTGCTGTCGAAGCGAATGAAATCAGCAAAGTCGTTCACCCCAGTGACGTAGTTATAGGTAAGGAAGGGCTCGATGGTGTGCTTGTAGCGGCGGTGGGTTCGCGGACGGTCGAAGAAGCGCTCAAGCGTGGGTGGACGGAGTTCCACTGAAAACTCGCCAGTGTTGCGGTTGACCGCATTGCCGCTGAGCGTAGTGGCTGAACTCAGGGAATCGCCGTAGTAGGTGGTACGGAAGGTGGCGGAAGTCGTAACACCAAGCCAATCTCCAAAATGAAAAGGAATAGTGACCTTGGGTGCGATTTCGGTACGCGCGACGAAGCTGGGGGTGATCAGGAACTCATCATCGCGGTGCACAGATCCTACGAAGGAATCGAACGAGAAATAAATGGGGAGTTGCTGCCAAGGGGCTTGCTCGACGGAACTGAAGTGAGCCTCCGGAGCGCTGCGCAGGAGGACGCTTTGAGGAGGGCTAAGCTGGAGGAAGCTGCGATCACTCAGGCTGGCAATATTGAAACTGAAGCCGCGGAAATTGTTGGTGAGAAAGACCGAGCTGCGGATATCAGAATTAATGGCGTCGCCATAAGTGTCCGAAAAGGCCAGGCGGAAAGTGAGCGAAGTGAGCTGGTTCACGTCGGCAACGAACCGCCAGCCATCCTTCCAGAGAGACTGCACTTCAAGCTGCTGCTGGTGGCCACCCTGTTTCACGATTGTGCCGTCTGCCCCAGCAATGCCGCGATCAATGACTCCGTAGTAGCTGTACTTGATGGAAGTGTTCTCGAACGGGCGGGCGCGAAAGTCGCCACGCTCGGCCCAGCCGCGGCGGCTGAAGTATTCCAGGCCAAGCCCCGCATCCAGCCAGGTTTTCGGAGCCCAGTAAAAAGCATCGCCTAGAACAAAGCCTTTGGTGTTGCTGTTACCGACGACAGGCAAAAGAAAGCCGGTCTGCCGGACGTGGTCGCCGGCCGGGGCGGTGGAATAAGGCAGCCAGAGAAGCGGAACGCGGAAAAGACGGAAATTGGAATTGACGAGAGCAACGCTCTTTTGAAGGGTTACTTTGGCTTCGGGGGCGTAGAACTGCCAAGTGGGATGCGCGGGCTCACAAACGGTGATCCACGCGTGCCGGATGATGTAAACATCGGGGGAAAGGCGCTCGACTTCGCGAGCTTCGAAGTAGAGGGGATTCTGTGTGATCAGCAATGTAGGATTGGGGCTGCGCTCGAGTTTGATGGTGCCGTGGACGTTGTGGAAAGTGCCTCGACCGGAAGCAATGTTCAGGATGCCATCGTCGGCTTCGAGATGCTGATTTTCAAAGTCGAACAGAACATGTCCGCGAACCGAGGCCTCGGAACTGTCATTATTGTATTCAGCGTGATCGGCGCGGAGGCGCATGTCGGAGTATGCGATGTCGACAGCACCATCGGCGATGAAGAGGTCGCCCTGCTTTTGCTGTGGGCCGCTGGAGGAGATTTCTGCCGTGCCGCCGGAAGCGGTGGGCAGGCGGACCTGCTGAGCATAACAAGGGCTGAAGGCAGCCAAGAATAAAAGAAAAAGAAAGCAGGGCAAGCGCGGGGAGAGCGAAACGAAGATTGGGCGATAAATATTCACGCGGCGAATGAATTCAAGGAATCGCAGAATTAGCCTAGCACGCGCCCCGTCAGAATTGTAGTGAAGCTCGAGGCCGGGATGGGAAGGCATGTGGAAAGAAGATGAGAACGGGGTCCGACCGGTTGCCCGGTAATGAGTTACTTTTGAACTTCCTTGGTGTGGTGAGTGCGGTACCACTCATAAGTGCGCTGCAAGCCTTCTTCGAACTGAACCGTGGGTTCGTAGCCGAGAACGTCTCGCGCACTGCGAATTTCGGCCTGAGAGTCGCGAATATCGCCATCGCGCGACGGTTCGTACTTGGCCTGAATATTCTTGCCGGAAATTTTCCGGAGCAATTCGAGAGTATGGTTCAGCGAAATGCGGGAACCGGTACCGATGTTGAAAACTTTGCCGCTGGCACCCAGGGCTTCGCAAGCAAGTAGATTGGCTTGGACGGCATTTTCAACGAAGGTGAAGTCACGTGTTTGCTCTCCGTCGCCATAGACGAGAGGCTGCCCGTCCTCAAGGAAAGCCGTGGAAAAGCGAGAGAGGACGCCGGAGTAGGGAGAATCGGGATCTTGGCGTGGGCCAAAGATATTGAAGTAGCGGAGACAAACGCACTCGAGTCCATAACAGCGCAAAAAAGCCTGGGCGTAAAGTTCGCCAACAAATTTAGAGACGCCGTAGGGAGAGATCGGCGAAGGCTGCATGTCTTCCGTCTTGGGAAGAGTGGGGGTCTCTCCGTAAGCGGAAGAGGAAGCGGCAAAGACAACGCGCTTGACTTTGTTGTCGCGCGCAGCCAAAAGGACGTTTAAGGTGCCGTCAACGTTGATGCGGTTGGTGTCGAGAGGGTCCTTGACGGATCGCGGAACAGAAGTGCGAGCGGCGAGGTGAATCACAAACTCGGCTTGCACCATGGCCTTCTGGACGGTCTCCAAATCAGTGATGGAGCCTTTCATGAAGGTAATCTTGTTGCGGATTTCGGCGAGATTTTCCTCTTTGCCGGATGAGAGATCGTCAAGGACGACGACTCCATGACCTCGCCGGACAAGTTCATCCACCGTGTTTGAGCCGATGAATCCGGCGCCCCCCGTAACCAGGTAGCGCATATATCTCCGCCTCCCGCTGGCAAAGCTAACTTATTGTACGATGGTTGGAAGCAAATGAAGCGAGAGGATTGACGGAAGCGTCACACAAAGAGCATGGGCAAAAAGTTAGCGCTGGTTCTGGCGATTATGGCATTGCTGCTGGTTGCGGTGGGGCTGCTGTATTGGAAGGCGGAGCACCGAGGGGAAAGAGCCAGTGTCCGGGAGAGAAATCCAGAGAAGCCGGCGGCTACAAGCCCGCAGCACGCGGCGGCAAGCGGGGAAACCGTAGCAGTTCCCTCAACGCCTGAGGTAGAAACCAGTGAAAAGAAGGGAAGCACGCCTGGGGAGCCCGGATTTACGCTGCGCCAGGGCGAGTCTCTGGAGTTTGCGGCAAATCTAACCAAGCTAAACAGCACAGTGGCGAGCCTGAGGATCACGGTTGCCGAAAAGAGGAATTTCTTTGGCAAGAGCAGTTGGCATCTGCAGGCATTTGCGCACACCGAAAATCCCTACAGGATGGTGTTCGAACTGGACGACCAGTTTGACTCTTACAGCGAAACAGGAGATTTTGCCAGCCAACAATACGAGATGCACCTGAGCGAACGGGGACAAAAAGTGGACTCGGTGCAGCGGATGGTGTCTTCACCAAAAGATCCTGCGCCCGTTGATGCGACCGCGGCGCGAGTCCCAGTCGGCACCCGTGATCCCTTGGGATTGCTGCAATACCTGCGCGGAGTAGATTGGAGCAAAACGCCGGAGATCAAAAGCTCAGTGTACGACGGGCACAAGTTTTATGAGGCGCGCGCCGTGCTCCTAAGCAAAAGCGAACCGGTGAATGTGCCGGCGGGAAATTACAGGGCGACCAAGATCGAAATCCACGTGTACGACAACGGAACGGAAATGAAGGATGCGCACTTCCTGTTGTATCTCTCCAACAACGCTGCGCGGATCCCCGTGCTGCTGGAGGCGGTCTTGCCTATAGCCACAGCGCGTGTGGAACTTACCAAAGCAAGTTAGTGAAGAGCGGGAGACTCGCTAGCAGGGAACGATGCGTTCGCGGTTACGAACGACGCGGCGCGTGGCGTTGCGTGTATCCACGACGAGTTTAGAGGAGTCCACGATAGCGGCGTAATCGTAGCTCGTGTGGTCCGTGGCGATGATGACGGCATCGTAGCTGCCTAGCGTCTGGGGGTTGAGCGGCACGGACTTCATATGCGAGTAGTCGTAGTGACGCATTTTGTGAAGATGCGGGAAGTACGGGTCGTTGTAATCGAATGTCGCGCCACGCTTCTGGAGTATCTCCATGATCTTGAGGGTGGGAGATTCGCGCAGATCGTCCACATCCTTCTTGTAAGCCACGCCCAGGATCAGGAGTTTCGCTCCCTTGAGACTCTTGTTGTGATCGTTCAAGGCGGCGACAACGGATTCCACAACATGATAAGGCATGGCCGTGTTGACTTCGCCGGCCAACTCGATGAAACGCGTCGAAAAATCGTATTCGCGGGCTTTCCACGACAGATAAAACGGATCCACGGGAATGCAATGCCCACCCAAGCCAGGTCCCGGGTAGAAAGGCATGAAACCGAAAGGCTTCGAGGAAGCGGCCTCAATCACCTCCCAGACGTCCACACCCATGCGCAAGCAAAGCATCTTCAGTTCGTTGACAAGCGCAATGTTGACGCAGCGAAAGATATTTTCCAGGAGCTTGGCCATTTCCGCAGCGCGGGTCGAACTGACGGGAATAACCTTGGCCACAACCTGGCCGTAAAGAGCCTGGGCCGCGCGGCCGCTGGGCGGATTCACGCCGCCAACGACTTTGGGAATCTGCGCCAGGCCATATTGTTTGTTTCCGGGATCTTCACGTTCCGGCGAGAACGCCAGGAAGAAGTCGCCCGGCACGTTTTCGTTTTCGGGGCCAGCGGCGATGGGGCAACGTAAGCTGCTTTTCTCAAGGATGGGCAGAACCAATTCTTCGGTTGTGCCCGGGTATGTGGTGGATTCGAGAACCACGAGCTGACCCTTTTGCAGATGCGGTGCAATGGATTTCGCGGTGGTTTCCACGTAGCTCAGATCGGGTTCGCGGTATTCGTTCAAGGGAGTGGGCACACAGATGATGATGGCGTCGGCTTCCTTGAGCTTGCTGAAATCATTGGTGGCGTGAAAATGACGGCTATTCACATACTGCTGAATCTTGGTTTGCTGGATGTGCTCGATATAGGACTTGCCCGCGTTCAGAAGTCTTATTTTTTCGGGATCGGTATCGAAGCCAGTCACTTTATGGCCAGCCTCCGCGAACCGCAGCGCAAGGGGAAGACCAACATAACCGCAGCCAATAATGGCCACTTTGAGGGTGGCGCCTTTGAAGAATTCCGGTTTTCGATCAGTTGCCATGAGGGAAAGATGCTCCTATTGGATGTTGTGCGCAGTGCTGGGCCTAAGGCCAAGGAGATAAACAACATAGAAACTATAGCAGTTTTGGCGAGTGGGCTCGAACGGAAGTCTGGAAATGTTGCGAATAATTCACAGTCTGGATCGAAAGAGTATTCGGGAAGGTCATTGCCTTTCCGCGGTTGCGGGGCGAAGATAAACGCATCGAAAATGACTGACAACTTTCGATTTGGCGGGTCCGCCGCCCCCTTGCCATGATCCTCGTGGTCCTCCTGCTGGGGCTCGTGGTCGGAGTGCTTGTGGGACTGCTGGGCATTGGTGGAGGCGTGGTGCTCGTGCCGGCGATGGTGTACCTGCTGCACTACGACCAGCACCTCGCGCAGGGCACGTCTCTGTTCATTCTGCTCCCTCCGATTGGGCTAGGTGGGCTGCTGCAGTATTGGAAAAATGGCCAGGTGGACCTGCGCGCGGGGATTTATTGCGCGATTGGTTTTCTGCTGGGTGGGTATGGAGGAGGGCTCGTTGCCGTGCCCATGCCCTCGCGGTATCTGCAGGGGATATTCGGGTTTTTCCTGATGTTGTCAGCGGTGCTCCTTTGGAGGAAGACGAAGGGAGCAATAACGCCTGCGAGCCAAGCAAACAACGAAATCTCGCAGGGTCAGTTGAGAAGTTTTGGGATTTTTGCAATCGCGGCGCTTTGCGGAGTGGCCGCGGGTATGGTGGGAATCGGGGGCGGTGTGTTGCTGGTGCCGTTGCTGGGATTACTGTTTGGCTTCAGCCAGCATAAAGCGCAAGGAACAAGCCTGGTGGCGCTGATCCCGCCAACCGGGATATTGGCATTTATGGAGTACGCAAAAGCGGGTTACGTGCGGTGGGACACCGGATTATTGCTGATTCCGGGAGTTTTTGTGGGCGCGATACTTGGAGGAAAGCTGGCGCGGCAGCTGAATGCCGGGCGGATGCGTCAAGTGTTTGCAGCGTTGATGTTCGTGCTAGGCGTATGGCAAGTCTTCTCCGCGCGGCGTGGGTAACGCATACTAGAGGGTCATGGTCGACTTACATTCGCATATACTTCCCGGACTCGATGACGGCGCAAAATCCATCGAAGAGGCGGTGGCTATGGCGGAAGATGCCATCGCCGATGGAATCACGCACGTGGTGGGGACTCCGCATGCGAGTTCGAATTACGCTTTCGATTTCGCAAAGGTACGAGAGGCGCGGGATGCGGTGAACGAAAAGCTCGCGGGGCGGCTCACCCTGGCGACGGGCTGTGATTTCCATCTGAACCCGGAAAATCTGGCGGCCATTCGAGTGGATGCTGCCCCTTATTGCATCAACCAGAAAGATTATTTGCTGGTCGAGTTCAACGAGTTTTCCATCCCTCCCTCGATGGACCAGACGCTACACGAATTGCAACTCGCCGGTCTGCGCCCGGTGATCACGCATCCGGAACGCAACGGAATCCTGCGGGCGCAACCGGATCGCCTGCGGCGTTGGGTGAGCTTGGGCTGTTACGCGCAAATCACGGCCGGATCGTTATCGGGAGTGTTTGGTCCAGGCGCCAGGGAAGATGCGTGGACGTGGATCGCACGCGGGCTGGTGCACTTTATTGCGAGCGACGCTCACAATACAGCGCGCCGGCCGCTGAAGTTGAAATTTGCATACGATGCGCTTGCGGAACAATTCGGAGAAGAAAGGGCGAGGGCGCTGCTGGTGGAGAATCCACTGGCGGCGTTTGAAGGGAGGCCACTCCCATACGTTCCGGAAATCTCCACTGAACCACCGCGGGCCAAACGCAAACGGTTTATCTTCTTCTGAGGGCTTATCTAAGAGACACTGCGAAATTATGCAGCGGGCCGCAGGGGCAACCCAGCCCAGGCGTTCAGAAGGCCAAGCACTTCTCTCACAACATCAAGAGCATCGCTGGTATTCCGCCACCAATGATCGCCATCGAAAGGATCATCGGAGACGCCATGAACGATGGCCTCACCAGTGGCGCCGTTGAGTTGCTTCCACAGGGTGCGAGTGCGACGCGTGTGTACTTTGGAGGTCACCAGGATCACGCGGCGCGGATAGGCGTGCGATAGCGCCCGCCCGATGGTAGCCATCTCATCGGCTGTATTTACGATGGGTGGATCCAGGACGTGAATGGCGGATTCGGGGACACCCTCGTGGATGAGTATCTGCTTGTCGTAGACGTCTTCCCCCTGATAAATCACAGAAAGTTGCGAGAGCGTGGCACCGGGCTCCGTGGAATGGGTCAACCAAACCTGCGGCGCGTAGCCTTGTTTGTAAACCCTGGCCGCTTCGATGGCGCGGCTGGGCATGCGGCCGCTCAGAACTGCGATGGCTGCGGCGCCTTGCAAGGGATCTTCGGCGATGAGCCAGTGGCCGAGGTGGAAGAAGGAGAAAAGTATAGCGATGATCAATGCGAGGATCAGGAATGGCCAAAGGCGGGCCTTGCGAGCGGGTTGTGTTGGGACCAGCGTGGCGATCTGAAGAGTCCCCATGGCAGCGCATCGTAGCGTGCGGAAACCCCAGGGTCAAACGCATATCGTAGTGGAATCGATTAGTGAATCGTTGCGCAATTTTAACAGTCAGGCGTTAGACTTGAGAACTCAGAATCGTCGGGAGGATGCATGCGAGCCGTGGTGACGGGGGGTGCGGGATTCCTGGGATCGCACTTTTGCGATCGATTGCTGGCAGAAGGCTGGGAAGTGCTGGCGCTGGACAATCTGGTAACGGGAAATGCCGGGAACCTGGCGCATTTAGATGGCAATCGGAATTTTCGGTTGGACCGCCACAACGTGAACGAACCGTTCCTGGTGGACGGGGAAGTAGGGTACGTATTCCATTTTGCATCTCCCGCGAGTCCTCCCGATTACCTGAAGCACCCGATTGAGACGTTGAAGGTGGGCTCGATCGCCACGATGCGCACGCTGGATCTGGCGTTGTCCAAGAAGGCGAAGTACCTCTTGGCTTCCACGAGCGAGTGCTATGGAGACCCGGAAGTTTCGCCGCAAAGCGAGAGCTACTGGGGCCACGTAAATCCGGTGGGACCAAGGAGCGTCTACGACGAGGCGAAGCGATTTGCGGAAGCGACTACCATGGCGTATCACCGCTACCACGGCCTGGATACGCACATCGTGCGAATTTTCAATACTTATGGACCAAGGATGCGTTTGAACGATGGCCGGGCGCTGCCAAACTTTGTGTTCCAGGCGCTCAGCGGGCAGAGGCTGACGGTGTACGGCGACGGCAAGCAAACCCGTAGTTTCTGTTATGTTTCAGACCTGATCGAAGGAATCTACCGGCTGAGCCAATCTGAAGAACATTACCCTACGAACATGGGGAATCCGGCGGAGTTGACGATTTACGAATTCGCAGAACGCATTCGCGCGCAATTCCCGCACGCTCCGGCCATTGTCTACAAACCTCTGCCGGAAGATGATCCAAAGCAACGCTGCCCGGACATTACGAAGGCGAGAAAGTTGCTTGGATGGGAACCAGAGGTGAGCTTGGCGGAAGGCTTGCGCCTGACGCTGGAGTACTTCAAAGTACAATTCGGCAAAATGACCGCGAAGTAGTGAAGTTGTCAACAGGGCCTGCCTTGGCGCGTCAGGCTCGTCCAAACGAGTGGTAGTCGAATCCCAATTCCTGCATTTTCTTTGGTGAATAGAGATTGCGGCCGTCGATCACCAGACGGCGGGCCATCACTTGCCCCGCGCGTTCCCAATCAAGATTGCGGAAAATTTTCCAGTCGGTGCAGACGAGCGCGGCATCGGCCTGCTTCAGGGCGTCGTAAGGATCTTCATGATAGACGACCTGCGGGAAGATAGGCCTGGTGCGGGCAATGGCTTCCGGGTCGGTAGCGTGGACGACGGCGCCTTCGTCCAGGAGTCTGCGAATTATTTCCAAAGCGGGGGCGAAGCGAATGTCATCGGTATTCGCCTTAAAAGCGAGTCCGAGCACGGCAACGCGTTTACCTTTGACGACCCACAATGCGTTGTGAATCTTCTCGAAAAACCGCTCAATTCTCTCCTTATTCACGCGCTCAGCGGCCTTCAACATGTCGAAGTTGATGCCGACCGTGGAGGACAGGTGAATGAAGGCCTGAATGTCTTTCGGGAAACAAAAGCCGCCAAAACCAAGACCGGCTTTCAGGAATTGCGTTCCGATCCGAGGATCAAGCCCCATAGCGTGCGTGACTTCCTCAACATCGGCCCCAATCCGCTCACAAAGATCAGAAATGACATTGGCGTAGCTGATTTTCAGTGCCAGGAAAGAGTTCGAAGCGTGCTTGATCAGCTCGGCGCTGTTGATAGTGGTGACAAGCAACTCTCCGGTGGGTTCCTTCGGGCAGCCGTTCGGGTGGACTGGGCAGTGGAATTTCCTGTCAAGAATGGGCTGGTAGATTTCGCGCAACTTGGTGGCAGAGGCCTCGTCTTCCACGCCGACGACGATGCGGTCAGGATGGAAGAAGTCAACAACAGCTGTGCCTTCGCGGAGAAACTCGGGATTTGAAGCCACGTGGAATTTCGGCCCGCCGGCGGGGGAGTAGGCCGCAAGAGCTTTCTGAAGCTGCACACCGGTAAGGGCCGGAACGGTGCTTTTCTCGACGACTAACTTTGGAGAGCGCGCCTCCGTGGCGACCTGGCGGGCAACGTGGTCGATGGCGGAGAGGTCGGCCTCGCCGCTCTCTTTCGGAGGCGTACCAACACAAATAAAGATCACTTCACCGGTGCGGATAGCCTCGCCGGCATTCGAGGTATAGGAAATTTTCTTTTCGGCCACGGCGTGCTTGAGCACTTCATCGAGATGCTGTTCGTAGATGGGGACTTTGCCCGCCTTGAGCTGGTCGATGCGTTTTTCGTCGACGTCGGTGCAGAAGACTTCATGGCCCGCCGCTGCAAGGCAAGCGCCGGTGACAAGGCCTACGTAGCCACAACCGATTACCGTAAGACGCACTGTGATTGCTCCTTTGTCAGGAACGGCGATATATAAGGCGGTAAACAACACTCCCACAGCATCGTTACAACATGATGAGGATTACCCAACAGACTCTCCACCACGGCGCAGGCACCTATCTCCTTCCGAGGAGAAGACCGCGAAGTCCCAAAAGAACAAGCCGCGGCTGGCGGCGAACCACGTTCCAAAGAAGCCGCGTGGACTCATCGCGATTGATCTTGCCAAGCGATTCCCGCGTGGAAGCGCTGAGCAAATCAACCAGGCGCGAATAATCTTCCTGCTGGAAATAATGAAGGGTCCGCCGGATAAGCCAATGGGTCCGCAATTCACGCCGCAAGTCGCGCAATTCGTTGCCGCCCTTTTGCAAGATAGCATCAGCGACGCCGCGTGCGCCGCGAAATCCCGTGACAATGCCACCTACCGTTGAGACCTTAACTTGCGCGGCCGCGTCACCGACCAGGTAGACGTCTCCGCCGCCGACCCGGCGCTGCACGGGAATCCAGCGTTTATAAACGGGGATGCGTGCGCCTTGCCACTCGAGTGGCTCAAGGCCCTTCTTTTCCAGGAAGCGATCAAAGTGGCGCTTTGTAGATTGACCGTGCTCGCCGATGACACCCACGGCGGCGCGTTCAGACGATTCCGGGATCAACCAGTAAAAATAAGGCGTGTCATCGGGAATGAACCATACGCGCGTGGTGTCAGGCGGACAGTCCTTGGGAAGCTTCACAACTGCTTGCATGAGCGGGACGGTTTCTACGGGAGGCCATCCAGCTGCCTTGGCGACACGGCTGACGGCGCCATCCGCACCTACAACACTTGTCGCGTGCAACTCCTGGTGTTGACCCCCGCAATCGATTTCAACGCGCAACCCGCAACCATTCGTGGAGAGCCCCAGAAAGCGGGTGTCGTAGTCTATGACGGCGCCGGCGGAACGGGCCTCTTGGGCAAGAGCCGGAATAAGCCGTGAACGCTCGATGATCAGGTCTGGCCGATTCAGGGGAACGATGGCAGACCGCCCGTCGGTGAATAGCTCGAAGCGATGAATTTCGTTCAGGATGCTGGCTCGCGCAGTGGGACCGAGTTGATTCTTAAAATGGTCGGTAACGATCAGCGTGCGCGATGTGGGGTCTGAAGTCGGCTGAGATTCCAGGACTCGCACACTAAGGCCGCCGCGCGCTACGTGCGTAGCGGTATAGAAACCCGCCGCAGAGCCGCCAACGACGACAACTTCACCGGCGTCCCGGTTCGGCCGAGACTCGTTTTCTACCTTAGGCACCGTCTGTGCTTCACCCTGTCGAAGGAATGCGCCGTTGCGCGTCCTGCCCCAGCTCCGCACCACCCCCCAAGCGGCAATATCTACCGGCGGGCGGACTGCGTCAGAAAGTATAACGAATCCTGAGTCCTGGGCCAAACGTGACGGACGAGCCGGAAACCCTTCCGTTGGGGGCGATTGTGAAGGCTATCAGGCGGCAGTCTTATTCAATTGACGTTCGTAAGGGGCTCGTTCCAGCCAAAAGACCGCGGGCAGCATGGAAACCATGACCAGACCGCCGACGAGGATTGCACCGAAGGTGGACAAATAGGTGACCAGGACCGCCGCGCAGCCACACATCGCACCGGCCAAGTACATGGCAAGAACTGCACCGCGCTGTCCCAATCCAAGATTGGCCAAGCGGTGTGCGGAGTGGTCCTTGCCTGGGGTGGCAAATGGCAGCAATCCGCGACGCGAGCGGGAGATAGTGACGAGCGTGGTGTCAAAAATTGTAGCGCAAAGGATGAGGACAGGAGCCAGCCAACTGGCGGCAACGTTGGCATGTTCAAGCCGGAGTTTCAGGGCCAGTGTGGCCATCAGAAATCCCAGGAACATCGCGCCGCCATCACCCATGAAAATCTTGGCGGGCTTGAAATTCCAGCGAAGGAATCCAGCGGCAGCGCCCAGGACCGCAGCGGCAAGCGTGGTCACCAGTGTCTGGCCGTTCAGGTACGCGATAAGCGCGAAGAAGACAGAGGCCATGGCGGCGACACCGGCGCACAAGCCATCCATGTGATCGAGGATGCTGAAGGAAGCAGTAATGCCAACGACCCAGAGAATCGTAAGTGCCGCATCCAGCCATTGGCCAACATTGCCGCCGAGCAAAACGCTGAAGACTTGAGCGTGGATGCCACTTGCGAGAAGAATTCCGGCGGCCAGAGGCATGCCGATGAAAAGTTTAACCTGATGATGAAGCCAGCCGCGGTCATCCAAAAACCCAACGATGGCAACTAGTGTGGCTCCGGTGACGATGCCGAAACTCTGCGACCGGGCGGGGCCATCAAACGCGATCACTATGGCTAACATCACGCCGCCATACATGGCCAAACCACCCAACAGGGGAATCGGTTTCAGATGAACTTTACGTGGGCCCGGCAAATCCACCATCCCCACTCGAATAGCCAAGGCACGCACCGGCACCGTTAGCACCAGCGACGCTGACAGTGCGATCAAAAAGGCCAGCAGGCCCGCACTCATGTACCCTCGTTACTCGTTCTGGCGAAACTAGCCCGGGCGAGGCGGCCAGAGGTTCACAGAGACGATACCGGTTTTGGGTCCGGCTCCCAAGTCGTTGCTAGGACGGCGGCAGAGAAAAACCCCCGTTGCTGCCCCACGCAGCCCGTCCAAGATAACGCGAAACATGCACGAATACCAGAAGATTAGCGCGTCCGGGTGAGTTAATTCATCTTTAAACTATTAGAAAATTATTAGGCAGTAATATGACTCATATGACTTGCTGATATGCCGCCCGTTCTAAATGACCTGGAATCTGCCGCCCCTGCGAACGCGACCCCATCACGGCAGGGCGGCGTGGATGAGGCCGACCAACTTGGCGAGTTCCTTGCTCCTTTCGTATTCCGGCGCGGCCGCTGCCGCTGCTGCGCCCATGCTTCGGAGAAGCTCCGCGTTGAAAGCGAGGCCCCTAATGGCTTGTACCAAACTGGCAGCATCATCGGGATCGGCGGCAATCGAAAAACCTTGCCGTGCGCCGATGGAGACTACGTCGCATTCACTTGGAGCTACGGCCACAACGGGTTTTCCCGCGGCAAGGATGCCGTAAAGTTTGCTGGGCACGACAACACCCTCGAGCCCACGCTTCACGGTGACGATATGAACGTCAGCGGCCGCCATGACGGATGGAATTTTGCCGCTGAGAAAAAAGGGAAGGAAGCGAACATTTGCTAGTCCGGCGGCGGTGGACTGCAGACGCTCCCGCTCAGCGCCATCACCCACAAAGACCATCGCGACACCATCTTGAGCAACCTGCTTCGCGGCCTTAAGCAGAGTGTCCCAAGCCCCGTAGAAGCCGAGATTGCCGGCATGCAAGAGAACGAAGCGGGAATCGCCGCGAATAGCCTGAATGACTTGCGAGTCGAGGGGCAGGGCGGCGCCCTTCAGCGGAATCTCCGCGCCGTCCCGAACCACGGAAACGCGCGCGGGGTCTACGCCCTTGGAGAGAATGCGGCGGCGCATATCGTCGCCGAGCACCACCACGCGAGTGGCACGGCGCAGTGACCAGCGATGCAGCCTCTCCCAGAGGCGTGCGAGAAGGCCGGGGGAAACGAGGGAGCCTCCCAGAGCCATGTCGGGATACAAGTCGCGAATGTTGTAAACGTAGGGCTTCCCTTTGAGCATGGCGACAAAGGCTCCGACGATGCCTTCGAAAGGCGGGTCAGTCATCGCGAGAATCACGTCGCACGGAATAAAAAAGGCTCGCGGCACCGACAAAAAAACGTAGCTCAGGTAATTAAAGAGGCGTTTCTTCATTTGAAGGCGAGGGTAATCCGTGGAACCGGCGCGAATCACTCTAACGCGCCCAGATCTTTCGGACTGGTACAAGCGCCAAGGGCGGCGTTCAGAAGGATCGTAGGAAGGGCGCCCACAGAGAACCGTAACATCATCTTGCTCAGCGAGAGCCTGGACAACGGTTTGCGCCATTTTCGCGGTGGCCGAAGTGTCTGGCGGATAGTAGAGATTCAAGAGCAGAACGCGCACGCAACGATTGTACAAGCAGAAGGGAAGAGGTTGAAGACGCAGAAAGCGCAACCGGCTTTGGAGAAAAGAGAACAGTTGGACCATTACCGTTCTTTGGGACAGTTCCTCGGAACTCTCCTTCCCACTACCGTGTCAGCATCCAGAATCGGCCTGGCGAGAAAGTGTGTGAGAGGAACACGCTTTTTAATGGCAATGTTCGGGCAGAGACTAACCCATACCGGGAGGACAGAATGCAGGAGAACAATCGCTCCAAGTACGTGATTCTTCTGTTAGTGATTTTCTTTTGTGCTTGCGCCTTGCGCTTGACGGCCCAGCCGCGAGCTTTACCGGAAGCCGTAATCACTGCTCACACAATCTTCCTTGTGAATGACACCGGATTTACGGAAATGCAGTACACAGCGATCCTGGAACTCACTAAATGGGGACATTTTGAGATTGCGGAAAGCCGCGAAAAAGCCGACTTGGTGCTTTCATTAAGCACAGGGACCCATGTGCGGACGCTTCCAGACGGAGAGTACCCTCGGCCTACAGGGCTGAATGCGTTTGCCGAGGACGAGGTGCCCAAGGGGCACACACGCGTGGCCTTACTTAATCCGAAAACGGGAGCAACGCTTTGGTCTGACCTGCGCAAGACGGAAGGCGGAAAAGTGAAAAACGGACATCTCCTTGACGGATTGCGCGAAGCCTTTGATAACTATGAAAAAGGCAAGAACCGTAAATAAGGGCTCGGCGGCCTGCCTCGCTTGTGACGGATGGTATTCGCCACTGTTCAACCGCACTTTGCGGCTACAACGCAGTCTGCTATACGTAGGCAATAGGTCTTTGCCCGAGCGCATTTTTCTACACCTCCACTACACGCCCGGGTTCGCTCCACAACGGAGTCAACCATGGAAATCACTGTAGAACATCTTGGTTCGATGCAGTTCGAGATCAAGACGCGTGGCCACGTGATCGTCAGCGATCAGCCCCAGGAAAACGGCGGATTCGATGAAGGCATGACGCCGCCGGAGCTGCTACTGGCATCGCTGGGCTCGTGCGCGGGGTACTACGCGGCACAATATCTCCGCAAGAACAAACTGGCGACGGAAGGTACGCGAATCCGCGTGAGCTGTGAAAAGGTGAAGGACCCGGTGGTGCGGATGACCAATTTCGTGATCGAAGTGGATACGCCGGTCGAATTGACGAAGGATCATCGCAAAGGCGTGGAACAGGAAGTGGAACACTGCCTGGTGCATAACACACTGCTGCACCCGCCAAAAATCACCTTAAGAGTGGAAGGGCCCGTAGTTGCGCAGAAGTGAGCTTCAACCGGTGAGCATCTTGCGGAGCAACTCGCGCAAAACTCGGGGCTAAACCCTCGCGCAGGTCGCATGCTTCATGATCGCGTGATGAGGATGTCGCCAAGGACGAGCGCATCCATCTGTGTCCGCAGAAAACAATCCAAAGCTTCTTCCGGGCGGCAAACGATGGGTTCGTTGTCATTGAAGGAAGTGTTCAAAACCACGGGCACGCCGGTCTGGCGTTCGAATTCGCTGATGAGGGCGTGGTAGCGGGGATTTGCTTCGCGGGCTACGGTTTGCAGGCGACCAGTGCCATCTACGTGAGTGGGCGCGGGAATCTTGTCACGCTTATCCGGGTGCACGGAGTAGGCCAGGTTCATGAAGGGGGATGGGTAGGATTTTGTGAACCACTCGCCGGTTCTTTCCGCCAGGATTGAAGGCGCGAAGGGGCGGAAGATTTCGCGGTGCTTGATGCGTTGATTCAGGATTTCCTTCATTTCCGCGCGGCGCGGATCGGCAACGATGCTGCGATTGCCCAGAGCGCGAGGGCCCCATTCCGCGCGCCCCTGATACCAGCCAAGAATCTTCCCTTCGGCGATGATGGCAGCCGTGCGGCTCAGCAACTCGGGCTCAGGGAGTTCAGCAAGCGTGTAGCCGCCCTGAGAGACGGCGCTGCCTCGAATCGCGGCGCGGATTTCCCCTGGTGTGTAACTCGGTCCCCAGTAGGCATGGTCCATCACAAAAGAGCGAGGCTGGCCGAGTAGCTGGTGCCACACATAGTACGCAGCGCCGACGGCGAGCCCAGCATCGCCTGCAGCGGGATGAACGTAAACCTGTTCGAAAGGAGTGGCATCAAAGATTTTTCCATTGGCCACGCAATTGAATGCAACCCCGCCCGCAAGACATACGGCTTTTGCTCCGGTTTGCGCCGCCAGCTTTTTCAGCATGCCCAGGTAGACTTCCTCGAGGCGCGCTTGCAGAGAAGCAGCCAGATCGCGGTGTCGCTGTTCGAGCGGCTCTTCCGGATGGCGTGTCGCACCACCCAGTTTCTTTGGCATGGCATCGGAAAACATCTTGCCGAGGACCGGAGTCTTGTCTGAATCCGCCCAGGACATTTCCGGGCCGGTTTTGTGATGCGTGAAATAGTCGAGGCCGAGGCGGAAACCAAATTCACCGCCGTTGGGGTTGAAGCGGACAATATCGCGAAAAGCGTCGAGAAATTGCGGCTGGCCATAGGCAGCCAGGCCCATCACCTTATATTCGTCGCCGAATTTCAGGAAGCCGAGATATTGTGTGACGGCGCTGTAGTAGAGGCCGAGCGAGTGTGGGAAGGCGATGGCCCCGTCGATGTGCATCCGATTTGCCTGACCGGTGCCCCACATGGAACTGGCAAAATCGCCAAGGCCGTCGGCGGAAAGCAGCGCGGCGTGCTCAAACGGAGAAACGAAATAGGTGCTGGCGAGGTGGGCCTGGTGGTGCTCGACACGATGAAAGGTGGCTTTGATTTTCGCGGGATCGCTATCAAAAGCCCAGGCAAGCGCCGCGGGAATACCCGTGAACTTGGAAATTACCCTGACGCGTTCGCGAGCAAAGGAAGGCATGCGCAGCGCATAGAAAAGCTTGGTGGCAAGACGCGCAAACGGATTGCGAGGGACAGCCACGTGGTCGATATCAGCAAGGGTGAGGCCCGCTTCTTTCAGGCAATAACGAATCGCCGCCGCGGGAAAGCCCGCAGCATATTTGACGCGATTGAAGCGTTCTTCCTCAACCGCCGCGATGAGCCGGCCATCGCAAACCAATGCCGCTGACGCGTTCCCGTGGTACGCATTGATTCCGAGTATGTTCATAACCAGAGTTGCCAGTTTACCTCTGTTGAAGGCGCAACGTTTGCCACGGTGACGACAAAGAGCGGAATTCTTCGCCTAGGATAAGTGCCGCCGGCACCATTCATTCAGCACATAGAGCGACCACGGGCGGGACCATGTTGTCTGACCGCGCAGAAAATTATCCCACACCACGCCGAGGCCTGCTGGACGCAAATGAGGTTCGAGAGCAGGCGCCAGGTTGGCGAAACTCGCTTCAATGCGGGGACGCAACGCGCCGCGCAGCCAGTCTTCCCAGGGCAAGGTGAATGTACGCTTTTTCTGTTGCAGAATTTCCTGTGGGAGAAGGTCCTGTACAGCGGCGACAAGCAGGGCCTTGTGGCGCCCTGGCTGCACGCGCGCTTCATCGGGCAGGGCGCACATGAATTCGACCAGCGCCGTATCCAGCAATGGAACGCGCACTTCCAGCGAACGGTCCATACTCACTGAATCGGTGTCGTGGAGAAGAACACTGGCCATATAGGTTCGCAATTCGAGCCAGGAGATGGAGGCAACGGGCTCGAGGGAACGCGCCTGGTCGGCGACTCGCTCGAGCCATGCCAGCCACGTGGGATCAAGAGTGACGCCATCAGCAGAAACATTGCTGCTGCGAAAACGAGGATCGGCGAGGCGCCGCAACTCGGAAGGAGGAAAAAGGAGCCGCGTGAAGAAATAAGGGTGAGGAAGTACATCAGGCATGAGCCAGGCGTCGGCGACTTTGCGAACCGCGTCGGCCGAACTACGGTGGCCAAGAAATGTATTCACGAGAGGAGAACTGATGCGGCGGAAGGCTCCCGGAACGTATCGAGCGAGGGCGTCGAGACGCATCAACTGGGGAGTATCCGCAAAGCTCTGATAGCCAGCAAAAAGTTCATCCCCACCAAGGCCAGAGAGAGCCACTTTCAGACCTACTTGCCGCGCCGCCCAGGAAACAAAATAAGTGTTGATGCCATCCATGGAGGGCTGATCGAGAGCCGCAACGGCTTCCTCGAGTCGAAGAAGCATATCGGAGCCCTGCAAGGGAACCTCAGTGTGTTGAGTGCCCGTGTGCCGGGCTACGGCGGCGGCGAGAGGCCCTTCGTCGTAGGCCGAATCCGGAAAGGTGAGCGTAAAGCTGCGGATGCCGGGCTGTTGCCGTGCGGCGATCGCGGCGATGGCCCCGGAATCCAGACCACTGGAAAGAAAGAGGCCCACGGGAACGTCGGCCAGGAGATGTCCGCGGATCGAATCTTCAAGGAGCGCGCGCACGCGGGGAACGGCAGAAGCGAAATCGCGAGGGCGCTTGGGATCACGCGCTGCGGAACTCTGAACCGGATCCCACCAGGGGCGCGCTCGCGGCACTTTGCGGCGGTCGGGTAAATGGAGTAGCAGGCGATGACCTGGCGGCAACGAAAACGCATTCTCAATCAAGGTGACAGGTTCAGAAACGCTTCCGAATAGAAGATAAGACGTCAGGGCATCGGGAGAAATCTGGCGTGCCAGCGTTCCTGCGGCGAGCAAAGCGCGCAATTCCGAGGCGAAGGCAAATCCTTCGGACGATTGCGTATAATACAGCGGCTTTATGCCGAGGGGGTCCCGAGCGAGAAAAAGTACCGGCACGGTGGCGAAGTGGTTTCGCAGATCGAGAAGGGCAAAGGCAAACATCCCGCGCAGTTCGCTGAGGAGATCCTCGCCCCATTCCTCCCAGCCGTGCACGAGAATCTCGGTATCAGACTGGGTTTTGAAGTGATGCCCTGCAAGGACCAGGCGCTCGCGTAATTCACGATAGTTGTACAACTCACCGTTGAAGACGACGGCTATATTTGCGGATTCATTCCACAGAGGCTGGTGGCCGCCAGCGAGGTCAATGATGCTGAGTCGGCGCATGCCGAGAGCGAGGCCGGGAGCGCGCGGATGATTGACAAGAAAGCCATCGTCATCGGGGCCGCGGTGATGCATGGCTGTCGCCATGCGTCGCACACGAGTCTCAGCCTCTCTGCTGTTGGGAGCGTAAGCAAAACCACAGATTCCGCACACGCGGCTATTTTATCTCCGGACTAGTAAAAAAAGCGGCAGTGGCCCGGCTGAGGTTCGCACGCAGATGGAAACGAGGCACCCGCAAACGATGATCGGCCATCCACGCAAGAACCGAGCGAACAACAAGCAAGAAGATCAAGGAGATAACGGAGGAAAACAAATACGCGAAAGATCGGCGCTCGAGCAGAAGGCTCCAATCCACGGATTCGTCCCAACCCGGAATCACTCGATCCAGAATTTCACGCAGGTATAGACCGTGAAACGGCAACGCCGCGATACGCACGTGCGCGGTCCGTTCGAAGGTGTAATCAGGCCCGTACAAAGGAATGAGGCTGGCCGCCTCACGATAAATCACGGGGTTCTGAAGGTCGCGGAGAGTCAACAGATTACCGTGAGCGTCCTTCAGGAAAGTGCGGTACGTGGCGTCCGCCACCACCCAGCGGCCATCGATGTACACTTCGGCGACCACATGCTTGGCGGTCCGCTGCGGCGTAAGCAGCAGCAAACGGCGCGACTCGACTCCGGCGCTACGCGTTAGATTCAAGAACGCGTTCGTGGCCGTGCCGCACACGTCGAGAAGTTGGCGGTAATTCAGCGTGTCTTGCGGATCGCGTGGAGAGAGTTGCACGGACGGGGTAGCCTGATGGCGCGGCGGTCCATAGAGCATCCATGCAAGTATGGCCTCCGCCTTTTCCTGCTGAGTCGCCGCTTCCGGAATGATGGCGTCAGAGAAGCCCTTCAAGTATTGACGGACGGAATATTCCCACACACCCGTCCACGCGGTGGCAACCATCGCTGCTGCAAGCAGGAGATTGCATATCCACCAGGTGGAACGAAAGATTCGGTGGCGGTTCACAAATCGTCCCCTCGGGCTAAGGAGCAAATTGTCCTACGAGTTGGGTCGTCTCGCAAGACCCTCGTAGATAGTATGCATTTGTTCAATTGGCTGATTCCAACTTAAGGCGCTGGCGGCGGAGGTACAGCCCGCCTGCAATTCGGCGTAAAGAGATTGATTGTGGAGAAGCGCCTGAATGCCTTCCCTCAGAGAGCTTTCGTCATGTTTTACGACCAAGCCTGCAATGCCGTCGAGCAGAGGAGCAATGCCGCAGCAATCCGTGACAATCACCGGTGTGCCGACTGCGACGGCCTCGGCGGCGGTATTGCCGAAATTCTCGTTCTGCGAGGGCAAAACGAAAATATCCGCGTCGCGATAGGCTTGCCATTTTGCTACCTCGGCAAGCGGCCGAGAAAAATGGACGCGCCGTGCAGGAGTTGTTGAAGCCGCCAGCTTCTGCAATCTGCCGAGCATGCCGGCTTCATCCGGACCCACATAGGCGAGATGCGCGGGAGGCAGGCCTGAAGTTTCGGAGGCGACAACTTTTGCGAAAGCTTGCAGGAGGAGTTGCGGACTCTTCTTTTCCGAAAGACGTCCGAGGAACAGGAGAAGTTTCACTTCTGCGGGAATGCCCAGTCTTTCGCGAAAGCGGCCGCGCTCTGGCATCACCGCAGGGCCATCCACGCCATTGCGCCTCAGAACGATCTTTTCTCTGGGGATGCCGCCAGCGATTAGCTCGCGTTGTTCCTGTTCGGCGGTGGCGATGATCGCACTGGCTCCGAAAAGCATTTCACTTCCGTAAACGCGGTGGTACATGCGCTTTAGCCAGAAACTCCGTACCAGTGGCACAAACATCCCGATTGGCTCGACGACATAAGGGATTTTCGCTTCGCGACACGCAGCAGCAAGACGCGGGCCTAGCAAATCGTACAGCCCAAAAATGTGAGCGACATCGAATTCCCGCAACCTCGCGCGCAAAAATCCGGCTAGGCCCGGATTCCAGCTTGTGGCGCGGTAGTGCAGCCAATTGGCCAAATAAATTGCGGTGACGCCACCGGAGGTGCGCTCCCGGCCAAAGGGGTTTACTTCGGCTCGTTGTGCGTTTGGGAATCGTCTGAGGAGGCGGTCCAGCCCCCAGTCAGCCGTGAGCACGGTGATCGCGTGGCCGCGTGAGGCGAGGCCCTCGGACAGCGCGCGGACCTTTACGGGCGGACCTCCGAATTCGAAGAACGGGTCGTAGGTCTGTGTGACATTCAGGATTCGCATAGTTCGCGGAGAATTTTCTTGAAAGCTTTGGCAAAAACGCTAAACCGAAACTCGTTTTGCACGCGTTCCCGGCCTCGCGCTCCCATCTGCCCGGCAAGTTCGGGATCGGAAAGCAGCGAATCAATCGCCGTGGCAAGATGCACCGGATCGCCATGTGGTACCAGATAGCCCGTCACGCCATCCTGAATCACTTCGGGCGCGCCACCATGCGCACCGCCAATCACCGGCTTGCCGCGAGCCATTGCTTCCAGATAAACGAAGCCAAAACCCTCACCACGGCTGGGCAAGGCAAAGATCTCAGCTGCTGCGTAACAGGCGGAGAGCTCGCCATAGCTCAAATCGGAGAGGAAATGAACATGTCGTTGGACCCCACTCTCTCGCGCAATTGCTTCCAGCCATGGGCGGTCATCCCCAGAGCCAACGAGTACCAGTTGCAATTCCGGCCAGCGCAGCAGCAGGCGTGGCAGCGCGGTCATCAGCGTGTCCATTCCCTTGTAGCGCTCGGTGGCGAGCCATCTTCCGACGGTCAGGACAACGCGCCCCGAAGGAAATTCCGGCGGCAAAGTGGCAGCCGGTTCACCAGCTATTTTCGAGTCAAAGTCGGGATCAAGTCCCCAAGGCAGAACGCGAACTCTCTCTGGACGGACCCCCTGCAGGTTAATCACATAGTCCGCAGTGGCGCGGCTGGGAGCAAGCACCAAAGAGGCGTGGCGCAAAGCGCGACGACGAACTACGGAAAGAGGCTCCCACACTTCGATGCCGTGGGTACACACAATGCTTTTCATCCGCGGCGCCACCACACGCATGGCGCGCACGATCGGCCCAAGATTCACGTGGGCCGCCAACACTAGCTTCGGATGGCGCCTGACCGCTCGCAAGGCGCTTGCGGCGAATCGCGCTTTGCCCCGCGCCGCCCCCGTAAAGACAAATTCGCGGTCGCCCACACGCATGCGGTGCAGTTCCTGCGTGTCGTTCAAGCTGAGCATGCGGTATTCCATTTGCCTTGCAGCGGCAAATTCGCTGAGAACGAACGCCAGGTGGCGGCTGGCTCGCTGGATGCCGCCGGGAGCATCGAGTTCGGGAAAGAGTCCGATGAGCACGCGGTGAGTCTGACAAAACCGCGTGGGCGAATGCAAGGGCTTGTGTAGCGGAAGATTCCTTCGATGATTCAGAGACGGTGGTCTGGCGTGAGGCGCACAAGATCGCGCAGGGAGTCGATATACAGGTCGGCGGGATGCGCGGTGCGGTCGTGCACGCCGAAGCCGTAGTTCACGGCTACCGCGAACATTCCGGCATTGCACGCGGTTTGCACATCCACTTCGGAATCACCAATCATCGCGGCTTGCGCGGGAGGCACTGTAAGTTCTTCAAGGATGGTCAATGCCCCACCGGGATCGGGTTTCTTTTTGTCAAAACTGTCCCCGCCATAGATCGACCGGAAATATTTGGCCAGCCCGAGACCCTGGAGTATTTCGATACTCATGGCGGAAGGCTTGTTGGTCAGGACCGACATGGGGAACCCGGCGAGCGAATCGAGGGCCTCGACGACGCCTGTATAGGGGCGTGAGGCGTCGAGTTTGTGCTCCTGATAGTGAGTCATGAAAAGAGAGAGGCCGTTGCGGCGCTGATCGTCGTCGGCGCCGGGGCCAAGAGCGCTCGCAATCAGTTGCTGCGCACCGTGCCCAATGAAGGTTGCAACGAGCTCCGTGGGAAGTTCCGCGCGGCCCATTTGGCGAAGCATGGCGTTGACGGAGTTGACCAGGTCCAGCTTGGAATCAATCAGCGTGCCATCAAGATCGAAGAGGAACGCGCGAAGTACGGGAGATGTTTGGCTCATGAGTGAACGATCATTGTAATACGAGGGCTCTGATCCTCCCATGTCCGAGCTAGAAGCAGTGCCCGTTAGGTTCCACGTCTCACGTTAAATCTGTGAAAGGAAGTAGTGGACAAATGGACCGCCGGCGAAGCGTGCTAAAACGTAGCGTTTTCTAAAACGGCTCTACTTCACGTAAACTAATTGGCTGCCCGCACGGCAATACTCTTCTTGGGAGTTTCCATGGCTTCGGTTTATCCGTTTCGCGCGTATCGTTACAATCCGAGTGTCGTCGCGTACGATCGTGTGCTGACACAGCCTTACGACAAGATCTCGCCCGCGATGCAGGAGAAGTATTATTCCGCCGATCCACACAACCTGATCAGTATCGAAAAAGGCCGGACGCTGGAAGGCGACACGCCGGAACACAATGTGTACACACGGGCGGCAGACACGCTGAATCATTGGATCGCCGAGAGGGCAGTCGTACAGGATGATGCGCCGGCATTTTATGCGTACACGCAGGAGTACACGGTACCGGGCACTTCGCTGCGGCGGACGAGGCGGGGCTTTATCGGAGCGGGAAAACTGGAAGACTACTCAGCCGGAGCGATCTTCCGGCACGAGCACACGCTTTCCGGGCCAAAGGCGGACCGCTTGGATTTGTTGCGGCATACGCACATGCACACCGGACAACTTTTCATGCTGTACGCCGATCCACTGCGGCAAGTAGATGCGGTTCTAGAAGAGATGGAAAAAGGCCAATCGCCGGTAACGCAATTGGCCGACGAATATGGCGTGATTCACCGCTTGTGGCTGATTTCGGAACCGCAGAAAATCGCGGCCATTCAGCAAGCGATGGCGGAGCAAAAACTGGTGATCGCCGATGGCCATCATCGCTACGAAACTTCGCTGAATTTCCGGAACGAGATGCGGACGCATGCCGGAAAAACGACCATCGATGCGCCGTACGAATTTTCGATGATGACGTTCGTCAATACGCATAACGAGGGACTGACGATCCTGCCCACCCATCGTGTGGTTTCCCGCATGCGGGAATTCTCTTGGAGCGCAGTGCGGCGGTTTCTGGAGCCCTGGTTTGCCACCGAAGTGTTCCCACTCGCGACGGACGGGCAAAGACCGGAGGCAGAGCAGAAGTTCCTGGCGCATCTGGCGTCGGCGAAACCGCGGCACGCCATTGGCGCGTACCCCGCGGCGGATGGCGCAAACCGGGCTTTTTATGTTCTGACTCTCCGGCCCGAAGCGGATCTTGCGCAACTCCTTCCTGGAACATCGCCGCTTCAACGGCAACTGGACGTGGTGCTCCTGCACCGGGGAATTCTGGAATCCGCGCTGGGAATCACGGCGCATGCTGTGGCAGCCGAAGCCAACCTGACCTACGAACGCGAAGCGCCAGCGGCACTTGCCGCGGTGGATCGCGGAGAAGCACAACTTGCCCTTCTGCTGAATCCCGTGGATGTGGACCTGGTGATGCGCGTGGCAACCGATGGGGAAGTTATGCCGCAGAAATCCACGGATTTTTATCCGAAGCTTCTGAGCGGGATCGCCATGTATCGCGTGGGGGAATAAAAAGCAATAAGGACAGGGGTTAACCTGTCCTTATTGGAGAATGCAAACTGTCCGAGGTGCTTCTGCGAGCTTACTTCGAGAAGCTGGCAACAGCCTCGGCTTCCGTGCCACAGACGTCGAAGATGGTCATCAGCTTCGTAATCTGCAGAACTTCCGTGAATTTGGTGCCCAGATGGCAAAGCTTGAGCGTTGCCCCCTGTCCTTTTGCACTGTGATGAGAGGCAACCAGAGTGCCAAGGCCGGCGCTGTCAATGAACGTGATATTGTCCATGTTCAGCACGATCTTCTTTTTTCCCTCGGCTACCAGTGATTTCACCTTCTCGCGCAGAGCGTTACTCTCTTCGCCCAGAACGATCCGGCCATCCAGCGCTACAACTGTTACGCCGTCCACTTCGCGAGTCGTCAACTTTAAGGCCACTTTACTTTCCTCCTCGTCCATCAATGGATCCGGCGGCAACCCGGGCCGGAACCGCAAAGCATAACTGCTTCAAAGTATTTCGCAAAGTGGTCTTTTCCGGACAGACCACACTGCGATCAATAGTAATCCGCGCAGGACATATAGTAACCGCAAACATTGCAAACCAACTTACAACGCCGCGATTCCAGCCGCTGCGAGCATATCGGGCAATACCGCGAGGCATCTTCCCAGGAACTTGCGGTTGCTTCGGCCGCAGGAACTATCTTCTTTGCGGACGCTTCAACCACTTCGCCCCGCACATCCGACGGAGCTGCCACTTGCTTCCCGGTATCCTTCACGGCCTTCCGGTTATAGCACAACCCCTGTTTGGGGGAAAGCGCAGCGGGCACCCAGAGGATGCCCGATAATCTCGGGTAACATTGTAAATCAAGCATGCGTCTAATATGGTGTAGAGGTAAGGCACCGGGAATTCAGGGTGACACCATGCGCCAATCACTTCCTTTGGTCCTGATACTTTTCTTCGCACCCTTATTCGTTCACGCCCAACATGCAGGAACTCCAACAATGCCGCCGATGGCAGCACACCCAGTTGCGGCTGCTGCCGCTGCTCCCACTTCGCATGCGGCTCCGGTGGAGGCCGTGGTGAGCGCCCATACAAGTTCGCGTCCAGCCACAGGCAGTCAGAAAGCTCTTTCCTCCTCTTCGCGTGGAGCAATCCGCTCAGCTGCTTCGTCGAAGTCCGGAGTGAAGCCGCAGCCCACTGCATCGAGTCCCATTCTTGCTGGCACGTCCGTTGCCGATGATGACCAGGATGCACCTGGGCTGGGTTTTGATTACGCGCACTATGCGGCGGTGCACCCGAATGCCGGTCGACATCTCTTTGGTGGAGGCTCGGTGCCCTTTGTAGGTGGGGGCATTTTTGTTCCGTACCCGGTTTATCTGGACAACGGTGAAGCATCGGAACCCGCAGCGGAAAGCGCACCGGCGGAGGTCGAACAACCACTAGAAGATGCTGTTGCGCCTCCAGAGACAACGCCGCTGTGGTCACACGCGCATTCGGATGTGCCAACGGAGCCCGATTCCGAGTATGTTTTTGTGCGGCGCGACGGCACGGTTTTCTTTGCCATCGCGTTCACTTTCGATAACACGGATCTTCGCTATGTCACTCAGGATGGCTTCCGGAAAAGCGTACCCTTGGCCAGCCTCGATTTAGTGGCGACCCAACAGTTTAACGCTCAGCGCGGATTGTCTCCGCGTCTGCCTACCTGAACCTTTTTTGAAATGTATCCGGGCCGACCCGCTCGGTGTCATCCTCTGCGCAAAGGTTGCGGCATTACATAACCTGAAACCGCGGGCAATCCCGCGCGTTCCAGTTGAACCGTGGTGTGCTCGATCGCGAACTCTTCCGCGACTTTCTTCTGGATGGCGGCGAGTATCTTTTCACATTTGTCCATGTGCATGTCTGGGATGCGCGCATGGCAGCTCATGGCATTGTGGCCGCCGCCCAGCGACCAGATGTGCACATCGTGGACTTCCTGCACTAGTTCCACGGTCAGTATGGCGCGTGCGACCTCTTCGATGCGCGTTTCGCGTGGCCGACCTTCCAGAAGAATGTGCGCAGACTCGCGCAAGATGCCCAAAGAGGAGTAGAGCACGAGCAGGCCGATGGCGAGGCCCAGCAGGGGATCGATCCATGGGGCGTTCGTGTAGCCCATGATGACCGCACCAATGATGATGGCGATGTTGGATAGAGCATCGCCAAAGTTGTGCACCAGGATGGTGCGTAGATTCAGGTCCGTGTGGCCGCGGACCAGCGCCAGGGTGATGCCGCCGTTCACCAGCAGAGCCGCGAGCGAGGTCCAAATCATCCAGCTCTCGACAACCTCTACAGGAGCCCGCAAGCGTTGGATTGCTTCGTAGCCCAACCACAAGGAAACCAGGACGAGGATAACGGCGTTGGTAAATGCGGCAAGTGTTCCGGCGCGGTGATAACCGTAGGTTCTTTCCGAATCGGCGGGGCGCTCCGCCCAGCGCATAGCCAGCCAGGATATTCCCAGTGCGGGTACATCAGAGAGATTGTGGACCGCGTCGTTCAGTAGTGCGACGGAGTGTCCCAGGATTCCGCCGAAGACTTCGGCAACGACGAGGCCAAGAGTAGCCACCATGGCCCAGGCCAAGACGGAAGGCCGCATGGGAGGATGGGCGTGGTCATGGCTATGAGCATGGCCGTGCTCGTGACCATGTTCATGCGAGTGGTGCGCTTCGTGGACGTGCATCTCCTTTATTCTACGAGCTTCTCAAGCGAAGTGCAGCCCCTGAGGAGACCCCGTTATTGGGAAGTATGACAACTCACATCTGCGATTTCGTTGACGCCCCTAGCCTTGACTGCCACTATCAGAAATGACAGGGAACCAGCGGCAACGAGCAATTCAAGACAGGGGCACCGGGCGAGAGCACCGGTGGAGATGACCAGTCCTATCGCCAAATTGAGTTTTTGGGGTGTGCGGGGTTCCACGCCGACCGTCGATCCGGCAACGTGGCGCTACGGTGGCAATACGCCTTGTCTTGAGCTGGTTGCGCCGGACGGCACGCAATTCATTCTGGATTGCGGGACCGGACTGCGCATGCTGGGGAGCCGCTGGGCGGCTGGGAAAGACGCGGCTTCCGCGGAAACACACATCTTTGTCACGCACTACCATTGGGACCATATCCAGGGCTTGCCCTTTTTTGCTCCGCTCTACGTGGAGAAAAACGAATTCCAATTCTACAGTTTCCGCTCGAAGTTCCTTGGCCGGGATTCCTTGAAGCAGGTTTTCGAAGCGCAGATGGCCTTGCCATATTTCCCCGTGGATTTTTCGGCAATGAGCGCTCGCCGGAAGTTCCGCGAAGTGGACGGCGGAGAAAGCTTTAAAGTCGGAAAGAATAAAGTCACCGCTCGGTGGTTGAACCATCCTCAGGGCTGCCTGGGATTCCGCATCGAAACGCCGGCGGGAATTGTGGCCTATGCCACCGACAACGAGCCTGGCGACAAGGCGTTGGATAAGAGCTTGCTTGAGCTCGCCGCGGATGCCGACATCTTGATTAATGATGCCCAATTCACCCCAACGCAATTGGACAGCACGCGCAAGGGATGGGGACATTCTTCATGGCGCGAGGGTGTGAACGTGGCGCGCCAAGCGAATGCCAAGACGCTGGTGTTGTTTCACCATGACCCGGATTCCACGGACCGCGTTGTCGACGAGATTCTCCGCGATGCGCGCGGCGAATTCGACTCTGTCTTTGCGGCGAGCGAAGGTATGGTGATCACGCTGGGAGCGGCGGGTGAACCCGTGCAGGCGCACATGCCGGGTTCGCGTACGGCTTTGCGCAGGGAAGCGCAATTCCGTGCCTGCGTTAGCGGCGTGACCGCGGATGGCCAGAAATTCGAGGAAGAAACGATCGTGCGGGATCTTTCTCTACAAGGCGCGCTGATTTCGCTGAAGCACAGCCCGCGCATCCAGTCCGAACTCCAAGTCACGATGGAAACGCCCGGAGCCGAAGGGGTTCAGGAAATGCGCCTGCGAGGCTACGTGGTGCGACTGGAAGAGGGTGTGGAACGCGGAACCACGGCCGTCGGCGTCGTCTTTACAGACTGAGTCTGCCCGCAGCGACAAGCGCGGGTAATAGTGCAACTTCCCAACAACTAGTTAACCGAGATCGGCGATCTTCTTGTCCAGGAAGGCGAGAGCAGCTTCCAGAGACTTGCGGTGATTTGGATTCGTTGCAGTCTGGAGATCGTTGGTGATGCGCGTGCGTGAGAGCTGCAAGTCCCGGCGTTCCTGCTCGCGACGGATTTGCTCGGCGCTCTTCGGGCCTCTACCTTGGGAGTCTGTCACAGATTTTTTCGCTTCCACCTGGGATTCAATGTCTTTACTTTCCCAACCACGTGCCATACCCCTATTTTGACACATAATTCGAGGTCCCAAGGAGATTGCTGTGAAGAATTTCCTGGGGTCATCCCGCGCTGACCGCACGGCGTTTCGGGGTTGTCGCCAGTTCTGGCGGTAAAGCGGCGCGGATGGATTGTTCGGCCAGGCGTGCAAGTCGCTCGGCGAAGAAGCCGGAGTAAACGAAATCTGCTTTCTGATCGGCCCAGCGAACTTGCAGAAGCCAGCGCGGGTCTCGCCCTTCAACGCGCAAACTGGAAATATTCGGGGTGGGTATCGCAATAAGCTGGACGAACTGTGCGTCCAAGGCCCAGATTTGCGTCGAAGAGACGAACAGGCGCACTTCCGCGGCCGGGGTGTTCGCGGCCTGGTACTCTCCCCCGCTCACCACGGTCTGGGCGCCAAGTTCGCGCGCTTTGCGATCGGTGCCGGATTCCAGTTCGGCTGGTGGAAGCAAGATGGCCACAACAAACAGGAGCAACCCGAAAATGGCGGTGATCCACCCATTCCACAAACCCAGCGGAAGGACAACAAGCGCTGCCCCAAAGCAGGCCAGGGCGATGCGAAACAACGTCCAGGATTTTTCATTGCGGTGAAGCTGCAGCAACCGGGGCGACCGGTGAATGATCAAGAAAAGAGCGACACCAAAAAAGGCTTTAGCGCGGTGAAACAGGTTGTCGTCGCTGGTCGAAGCGATCGCTGTGGGAGTCGTGCTCATGGGCCGGTACGACGCCTATTCTACCTTACCGCAGTGAACTCCGCAGGTAAGTTTCGAGAGAGAAAACCTAGGCTTCGGATGGCCTCGAAGGGCCTGAAGAATGCTAACCAACTGGCGGTTTGTATTCCCCAGCAAAAATCCGCTAGAGAACCACGTCGGTTAAAGCCTTGTGGGCCAGTTCGTTGGCGCCCGGTTTGCCGGCAAGGACTAGCTCAGCCCATTCGGCCGCGGCACGCGAGAGTCGAACCGCTTCGCTGGTAAGCGATTCGGGTCCGCCGGAATCGGAATTGCCAAAGAATATGCGCTCCATCGGGCGGGAAGCGATAAAACGATTCCGGGTGTATTGGCCGGGAACAGCCATGAACATGGGATGTCCGCGGCGATAGATGCGGATTTCGATGGGATCGACGTTGAACTCGGGGAGAACACCCTGAAAATCCTTGAGCACCTTGCCAGCGAGCGTCTTGCAGTCTTCTTCGTCCAACAGAATGGCGCGATCGGATTCCCTGAGTGGCGTATAAAAGGTGAGGATATCGTATTTCGGGTGGTAGCCGGGATTGTTGCGGATGGTCCAATCGGCAACGATGAAATCGGTGAACGTTTTGCCAGGGCACCAGTTGTCGTAGCCTTTGCGATAAACCGGCTTGTCAAAAATCATGTTGATCATCGGGTAGGGGGCATATCGCATGCGGCGCATCGCCTGCTTCTGCTCGCTGGGGAGTCCTGCAACGATACGTCCGGCGATGTATTTGGCAGCGCACATCACAACGACCTTTGCGGCCACTGTGGTGACCTTGTCTCCATGCACGTAGGTGATGCGAACTTCATCCTTGTCGGGAACGACGGCGACAACCGTGGCGTCACTCAGCAATCGCTCCGCATACTGCGGCTTCAAGACTTCGACAAGCTTATGGGTGATGCAACCGAGTCCTCCCGGCAGAATCACTCGCTGATCGTCCAGGCCTTCAATCAAGTAGCGCGCATCCATAATGCCGATGAACGCCGAAGTGTCTTCGGAGACCGCGCCCCAATTGGATGGGCCGTACGCATCCCACAATTTGCCGACTTCGGGAGCGTAGCCGCTGGTGTATTTTGAGAAGGGCTCCTGGTCGAGCTGCAACATATGGTTCTGTGCATCAATCTTCATCATATCGTCGCGGAATTTACGGAAGCTGGCCACTACTTCCTTGGCATAAGGGAGATCGCTGAGGCCCGAGCGCCAAATGTCGGGAGCATACTTGCCGTTGTCGAGAAGCGGATCTGGCATGGCCACCAGCGGCAAGTTCAAGCCAATTTCCTTAGCCAGTTTGTCGCCGTCATCGTCGCGGTAGCCGTAAGCAGCTCCGGTGGCAAACACTTGGCCCTCGTACTCTTCCTGGTATGCATTCCCACCGAAATGATCCTCCTTTTCCAGCAGCAGCCAAGCCTTGCCGCGGAGAAAATAAGCAGCGGAAAGGCCGGCGACGCCTCCACCGATGATGGCGACATCCACCTTTCGCGTAACGTCGGGCTTGGGGAAGGAGTGGCCATCGCGCACCTGGTGGCACGTGGCGAAATGTTCGCCCTCGACGAGTGGAGAAGTTGCAGGATCTGACGGCGCGGCCACCAGTGCTTCGTTGATGGGACATCCGGAAGCGATGGAACCGGCTACAACATATTTGATGAAGTCACGCCGTGTATGAGCCATGCGATTCAGTCCTCCTAAGATCTTTCCAAAAGTTCCCGAGCTTCCCTGCCAATCGTGCGTGTGCGGATCTGATACCAGATCAAGATCAAAATCACGGATACGCCGAAGATCAGTGTGGAAATCGCGTTGATTTCTGGAGTGATCCCGCGGCGAAGGCGCGCCCAGATTTCCAGAGGCAGAGTGTTATCGCGTCCAATCAAGAAAAAGGTGACGGCGATTTCGTCCATCGAGAGCGTGAAGATCAGCAGGGCGGCAGCGACGATCGAGAGCTTCAGATTGGGAAACGTAACGCGCCAGAATGTCTCGAAAGGCGTCGCGCCAAGATCAAGTGAAGCTTCTTCCTGCGCGCGGTCCATTTTCTGCAGTCCGGCAAAGAGTTCCGTCGTGGCAACGGAGATGAGCGCGGTGCCATGGCCGAGAAACACGGTAAGAAGGCTCAATTGCAGGCCGGCGAAAACAGCAAACATGAGCAGCGAAAGGCCGGTGATGATCCCGGGAAGAATAAGCGGGAGAAGCACAAGACGCCGAAATATCGCCTTGCCCGGGAAATCGGCGCGATCCAGTGCTAGCGCCGCAAGTAATCCAAGTGTCAGAGAGAGAACCACGGCGCCGGCTGCAACCAGAATACTGTTCAGCACGGAATCCCAAATTGCCCCATCGGCAAAAAGTTGCTGGTACCAGGCTAATGTGAAATGCCTCGGCGGGAAGCCTCCGACGCCATCGCTATTAAATGAATAGCCGACAAGAACGACGATGGGCAGATAGAGGAATGCGAAGACCAGCACCGAGTAGATTCCGAGTATCGGCGCGCGGGGAGAGGGATTGGCCGCGCGGCTCATCGAAAGGCCCACCTTTTTTCCAGGCGTTCAGCGAGGAAGAGAAGCCCGACGGTAATGGAGAGAATACAAACAGAAATAGCGGCTCCGAGAGGCCAGTCGTAAGCAGTACCAAACAGGCTCTGGACAATATTCGCGATCATGATGCTTGAAGGGCCGCCAACAAGAAGAGGCGCGAGGAAATCGCCAAGAGAGAGAACAAAGGCAAAAGTGGCTCCGGCCAGAAGCCCGGGAATCGAAAGTGGCAAAACAACCCGAAAAAAAGTGGCGGGTGGGCTGGCACCAAGGTCGTGCGAAGCTTCGATGAGGTTACGTGGGATGTGTTCTAGCGAAGCGTATAAGGGGAGAAAGACGAAGGGCGTATAAATGTGCGTGAGCACCAGTACGACGGCGAAGGGACTGTAGAGGAAGTACGCGACCGGCTCCTTGGTGAAGTGCAGATACTGAAGCAAGCCGTTGAGAACGCCGTCAGAACCGAGAATCGTTTTCCAAGCGTAACCGCGTACAAGGTAGCTGACCCAAAGCGGAACGATAACCAACTGGTAGAGCAGTTCCTTGCGAACGCCCGCGTGGAAGGACATGTAGTAAGCCAGGGGATAACCAAGGGCGAGAGACAGAAGAGTCACGCTGGCGGCGATGCGTATGGTGCGAAACAGTACTTCAAGGTAGACCGGGTTGTGGAAAAGCTTCGCATAATTCTGAAGGTTCCAGTGGTGAACGATGAAGCCATCGCGCACAAGCCAGAAACTGTGCGTGAACATCAGGGCGTAGGGCAACAGAAGGAACACGCCCACCCATAGAATCGGCGGAATAGAAACAAGCGACTTGTAAGCGCGTGAGTACATGGGAGCGATCAGAGAATGAATTCCTGTGACCTACTCTGCCCTCTCAATTCGCTGCCGGCCAGGAATTGGAAAACGCAAGCGGGCTTCATCATGCCTGCGACTCCTTCACTGGCACGGGATCTGCCGGCGAAAACGCAAATTCTTGTTCACCGGAGAGGGCGCCTTGTGTCTGAATACGGACACGCAGTAACTGGCCGGCGCAATCCACCTCCAGATGTTCGCTGGAGCCGGAGAAAATCTGTTGCTGAACAGTCGCGCGAAAACGCACCGCTTCAGGCGGGAGAGGAGTTTCACCCACAAGGCGGATGGCTTCCGGGCGAAGCGAGAACAGCGCCGGGCCGCCGCCAGTCGCATATGTTGGCCAGCGTAACGGGCCGCAGGTAGCGACTCCCGCATGGATTTCAACGCGCAATAAATTGGTTTGGCCAATGAACTGGGCTGTGTACGAAGTTGCTGGACGCGTATAAATCTCCCGGGGCGTTGCGACTTGTTCCAGGGCGCCATCCTTAAGAAGCGCAATGCGATCAGAGAGCGCCATGGCTTCTTCCTGATCGTGGGTCACAAAAAGAAATGTGATGCCGATTTCGCGCTGCAACGATTTCAGCTCGCTCTGCATTTGTTTTCGCAGATTGGCGTCAAGAGCGGAGAGCGGCTCGTCGAGGAGAAGTAGTTGCGGGCGATTCACCAGCGCGCGAGCCAGTGCTACTCGTTGCTGCTGCCCGCCACTCAGCTTGGCGGGACGCGCCGCCGCGTAATCTTCCATCTTGACCATGCGGAGCGCTTGTGTGACACGGGACGGGATTTCCGCCTTGGGCACTCTCGTGACGCGCAGGCCATACGCGATGTTTTCGTGCACGCTCAAATGTGGGAAGAGCGCGTAATTCTGGAAAACGGTGTTGACCCGGCGACGGTGCGGAGGGAGCGTATCCAGGCGCGTGCCGCTCATCCAGATTTGGCCGGCCGTGGGCTGCTCAAAACCCGCAATCAGACGCAACAACGTGGTCTTGCCGGAACCGCTTTCCCCAAGGAGCGTCAGGAATTCACCAGCAGCAATTTGCAGCGAAATGTTCTTGAGGACTTCGCGCGCGCCGAATCGCTTAGCGACTTGCCGCACTTCCAGCAGCAGACCGGCAATAGTGGAAGCCTCTGCGGCGCCCGATTGGAGCGAATTGGGCAGAGCGAAATTCACTGCGTGGCTTTCACCTCGTTCCAAATTTCGATGTACTTTGCGCGTCGCGGAACGTCTTGCCAGAAATAGATGCGCTGCATATACGCATCGGGATCGTCCAGGTGCAGGCCCTTTTTCTCCGCGTCGCTCATGGTTTGCGCGGACGCAGGATTGGCCGGAGTGTAATGCGTGAAATCCGAAACTTTCTTTTGCGTTTGCGCTTCAACCATGTATTCGAGGAAGGCATACGCAAGATCCTTGTGAGAGCTGGCCTTGGTAATCATCAGATGATCGATCCATCCCGTGGTGTTTTCCTTGGGGATCACTTCTCCGATAGGAAAGTTGGCTTGGCGAAGTTGGTTGGTCATCAACGGCCAGCCCATCGCGGCTACGATTTCGTGATTCTGGAACAGATTAGTGAGCTCTCCGCCCGTGGACCAGATCTTGCGGATGTTGGGCTTCAGCGCCAGAAGCTTCTGTTTCACCGCGGCCAGTTGCTCGTCGGAGAGGATATAGAGTTGTGCGGGATCGGGTTTATCGTAGCCAAGAAGTTGCGCCGCCATATACAAAGTCGAAAGGTCATCCCAAACAGAGATCTTCCCCTTGTATTTCGCATCCCAGAAAACCGCCCAGGAATCGGGTGGTTTCGCGAAGACCGTCGTGTCGTACAACAAAGGATTCGGGCCCCACATGAAAGGAACGCCAAAGGTCTGGCCATTCGTTTTGACAAGCGGGAGGTCGCGAATTCGCGGCGAAAGCTGTGAGTAGGTCGGAATTCGCGTGAGGTCGAGCGGTTCCACGAGGTTTGTACGGGCAATCGAGGCGGCCACGTCGCTGGACGGAGAGATGACATCATAATTGGACGCGCTGCCGCCGCGCAGTTTGGCTACCAGGTCGTCACTCGATCCCATGTAAGACGCCGTTACTTTGCAGTGATGCGCCACCTCAAAATCGTGTATCCAGGAAGGTTCGGCATAGCCTTCCCACACAAGCAGGCTCAGTGATTCTTCTTTCTTTTGGCAAGAGCCGAAGAAAAGGACGAGCGCGATCAGCAACAGCATTCGATAGAGAAGTCTCACCGGCACCTCGCAATCGGAAGGCCGCTGGGCGGCCGCTCCGTAATGCATAAAAGTTCAGAAAGTCGGCGGAGTATTTACCCACAACAGCCAGGTCTCGGAACTCCCCGAGTTTTTCCAGCGATGCGGTGTGGAACTCTCGAAATAGAGGCTGTCGCCCGCTTTCAGGACATAATGCTCCTGCTTGTCCAGCCAGATTTCGAATTCGCCCCGCAAAACGTAAAGGAACTCTTCGCCTTCATGAGCGTAAGATTCGCCGCTGCCCCCGCCCGGTTTGATGCGGAAGATGTGGGGCTCCATTGCCGTGTTGCCCCAGGCAAGAAGTTCCATGCGAACGCCAGGAGATGTCTCGAGGATCTTTCGCTGCTTGGGGCGGACGAGGTGCTGGGTTTCGCCGTTGGTATCAAACAGCGACATGATGCTGGTTCTGTAGAAGCGCGCAATGCGGCGCAGCGTTGCAACCGAGGAACGCATCTGGCCGCGTTCCAGCGCGCTCAGAAAACCAACGGAGACCTTCGTGGCACGGGCTACCTGCGCGAGCGAAAGTCCGCGGCGCAGGCGCAAACGCCGGAATCGCTGGCCGGGATGCTGCGGCGCGTCGGCGGGACTGCTGACGCGCCCCTGTTTTTTCAGGACGTGAACGATGGCGGGCGGATTCAGGCCGCGGGCGCGCCTCAGAAACATGGCGCGTTGCAACAAGCGCACATCCGATTCCGTATACATGCGATAGCGGCTCTTGGTGCGTTGCGGCGAAATCAATCCTAGCGCCTCCCACGAACGCAGCGCGGAGGAGGAAATGCCCAGGCGCTCCGCGACCTCCGAGATGCGCAAGCGCCCCGGCCCGCCCAAAGAATCCGATGGCTTGGAGAAATTCTTTCTGCTTGACACGGCTCCCAGCTTTCTCTAAGTTTGCTGGATTATAGTAAGGTTCCCGGGCACCTAGCAACCTCGAAGAATCGCAAAAAAATGGGTCGCGGTTCTCGCCAAATTTAGGAGTGATTTTAGATGAATCAAGCACCACGCCTTGCGCAATTCAAGTCTGTCTGCTGCCGGAGTATCTTCCTCGTGACACTCTTTTCCGTGATGTTTGTGCTTTGTGTCCCGTTCGCCGGCGCGCAGAGCACGGGCGGCCGCATACGCGGCACGGTAATCGATGAAAGCGGCGGGGCCATCGCCGGCGCCAAAGTGACCTTGATCAATGAAGGCACCAATGCCTCGCGCGAAGTCCTGACTTCCGGCACCGGTGAGTACCTCTTCCTGGAAGTACCGGTCGGCACGTACACGGTGGACATCAACCAGCAAGGGTTCAAGAAATATTCTCGCAAGGGAATCGTCCTTGTCTTGAACGAAATCGCCTCCGTCGACATTACCCTCCAGGTTGGTTCCAACGTGGACACTGTTGAAGTGACTGGCGCGCCGCCGGTGATTGACACCACCACGACACAGCTTGGCGCCGTCATGACCGATCAGTCGGTCCGCGAATTGCCTTTGAATACCCGCAATACCTATCAGTTGCTGCAGTTGCAGCCCGGCGTGCAATCCCAGTTAGGGGCCGACTTGTTCTACGGCAGCAGCAACCCGGGTGTCGTTTCGGTGAACGGCGGCCGCGGCCGGTCCAACAACTACATGGTGAACGGTGGCGACGGCAACGACATCTTCGTGAACGGTCCGGCGATTCAGCCGTCTCCAGACGCCATCGAGGAATTTCGCGTTCTGACCAACACGTTTGACGCCGAGTATGGCCGCAACTCGGGTTCGGTGGTCAACGTGGTTACCAAGTCCGGAACCAACTCCTTGCACGGCGACGTCTATGAATTTTTCCGGAACAAGATTTTGAATACCAAGGGATTTTTCGACACCACCGTTCCGGACTACAAACAAAACCAGTTCGGCGCCACGCTGGGCGGCCCAATCAAGAAGGACAGGACATTCATCTTTGGTTCTTACGAAGGAGATCGCTTGCGCCAAGGCATCTCTTCCGGACAAGTTTTTCTGCCAACATCGGCGGAAGCCGGCGGAGATTTTTCCGCGGAGGGGCCGTTTACAGGAACGGTTAGCAACCCAACGTTTGCGCAACAACTGATCGGCGTACCTGGACAACCCAGCCAGCCCGGCCGTCCAGGGTGCGCGAATGCAATCGCTGCTTCTCCGGGAGCGGGGGCACTGGCAACTCTCGCGAGTCTGCCGGAAGGTTCCCCCCAGATAGTGCCAGTTCCATACGACTCAATTTTCCCGAACGGGGTTATTCCAACCGCTTGTTTTGACCCCACCGCCAACGCGCTTTATCAGAATTATGTCGCTTCAGCAGGGACAGGCACCGTGTCCTATGCCCCGGACCGCGATGATCGCGAGGATCAATTCACCCTCCGGTTCGACCACAACTTCTCCACCACACAGCACTTTACCGCCTACTATTATTTTGATGATGATGATCGCGTGGATCCCTTTTCCGACTTTCAGGCCGCCGGTGCAAACGTGCCGGGCTTTGGGGGCATATTCAAGACCCGTGTCCAGCAGCTGAACGTGAGCCAGACTTCCACAATTGGCTCCACTGCCGTAAATGAACTGCGGTTCAACTACTTCCGGGAGGGCCAGGGAAACCTGAATCATCCCGTGAACTTGCTTACCGGCACGAATGGCCTACATGACGCCTGCGGGTCGCTTGTCCCAGCAGCGAATTGCTTTGCCGATCCCAATAATCCCTCCTCCGGCATCACCACGAACATCCCGGGTCACGAGGGCGTACCGTTCGTGCAGGTTCTTGGCGGATTTTCAATCGGAAACAACTTTGAGGGGGAACTCCCGCAAAAAGGGAATACGTACCAGATTTCGGACAACTACAGCAAGGTGAAGGGGACGCATAGCCTGAAATTCGGCGTGGACGTCCGCATTCAAAAATTCGACCAGTTCCTCTATTACGACATCAACGGAGACTTTACGTTTCAAAACGGCGGGTCCGCGAATTCGCTGATTCCAGCTTCCCCTACGGCCGATGCCTATCCTGATTATTTCCTCGGGGTGCCGACATCCTATACGCAAGGCGCTGCTCAGGCCGAAGACTTGACGAACTACGGCCTGTACTTGTTCGCGCAAGACAGTTGGAAAATCAAACCCAACCTCACCTTGAACTACGGTCTGCGGTGGGAGCTGAATACACCTTACGTAGACAGCGGGAATCGCCTGCAAACGTTTCGGCCTGGCCAGGATACGACTAAGTATCCCTGCTGGATGTCCGCTACCAGTGCCACAACCTTGGGCACTACTCCAGGGGATTGCGGGCCAACATCGGCGAACAATGCTTACTTCCCCACCGGGTTGGTATTCCCCGGCGACCCAGGTGTTCCGCAAGGTCTCACTTCGACTTATTACAAGGCTTTTGCCCCAAGAATCGGCCTGGCCTACAGCCCCAGCTGGACCGACGGTCCTTTGGCAAAACTCACCGGCGGTCCTGGGAAATCCACGATTCGCGGGGGCTATGGTATCTTTTACAACCCCATCGAGCAATTGGTCATGGAACAGTTCAGCGCCGAGCCCCCGTTCGGCGTGAGTGCTTTGCTCTCAAGTCCGCTCTTCAATACCCCGTTCATGGGCCAGAATGGCGTGCAATCCCCCAATAACGGCGGAGCGATTATCCACCAGACTCCGAGCACTCCTTGTTTTGATCCTGCCGGACCCAGCGGCTGTGTGGATTGGCAGCTTTTCCGGCCGCTGCTGCTCTACGGTGAATTCCAACCGCATCTGCGTTCACAATATGCGGAACAGTACAATTTTACAATCGAGCGGCAATTGACTTCCGATATGCTACTACGCGTAGCCTATGTGGGCACGCAGGCGCACCGTCTGCTCTCCATTCACGACCTCAACTATGGGAACACTCAGACGTGCTTGGACCTGAATACGGACGTGGGTCAGGGTACCTGCGGACCCTTTGGCGCGGATGCGCCGTACTCCTTCACGTTGTTGCCAGGCCAGACCATCCACATGCCTTACATCCCCGGGCCAGTGGCGAATGGGCCAAATATTCCCTGTCCCTATGCAAACCCGAACAATCCTTCCGGGTGCACCATCACAAATCCGGCCAGCAACAATGTTGGCATTCCCATCAATCTGGTTGGCCTCCGACCGTATTCCTCGCCCAACTGCGACCCCATCGCAAACACCGGGTGTCCCTCCGACGGTGTGCCGGTATTCAGCAATATCTTTGCGGAAGATACCGTGGCCAACTCAAACTACAACGGCCTGCAAATCTCTCTGGAAAAGAATTTTTCACACGGATTATTGTTCCAGGCCTCGTACACATTCAGCAAGGCGATTGACCAGGGCGCCTCATTCGAAAACGAACTCAACCCGATCAATCCCAGTGCTACGCGCGGATTATCCTTGCTGGATGCGAAAAACCGCTTCGTGTTCAGTCCGGTTTGGGAACTTCCCATTCCAAAGAAAGAAGGAATGGCTGGTAAGGTCGCCAACGGCTGGCAGGTGTCCGCCATCATCACCTACCAGAGCGGCTTCCCCATTCGCATGCAGACGCAAGATGATGCGGAACTCCAGAGCAGTTATTTCTTCGAAGACGCAAACACGCCGTATGCGACCGGCTCAGTTCAGTTTGTGAACCCCAAGGTATCTACCCCAAATGGAAACTTCTGGTTTAATACCAGCAATATCAGCGACCCTGTTCTTGGTACTTTCGGCAATCTGCCGCACTCTTTGTGCTGCGGCCCCGCGTTGAGCAACACAGACCTGGTGATTGCCAAGAGAACTCCCATTAGCGAACGCCTGAGCACGGAATTCCGCGCGGAGTTCTACAACGCCTGGAATCACACGGAGTTTACTAACCCCGACGGGAATTTCAGCGATTCGACATTTGGACAGGTGTTGAAAACGCGGGATCCCCGCGTCATGCAATTTGCCCTGAAGCTGATGTTCTAGAAGTCTCCAGGTCGAGTGGAACTCGCGGAAAGCGCCCTGGCATTGCTGGGGCGCCTTCGTGCGAATGGAAATGCGAAGCCACCCGGAACCGCTCCTCCGCTTGGCTTCAGTCTCAAAGGAAGGCGTAAGATAGATTCGCAGTACGTCCCACTTACCGCGAAGTTTACCTCGCCGAAACTGACCGCAGGGAACAGACCTGCCACAGGTGACCGCTTAGGAAGGCCAGCCTGGATGGAGTACGCCAATGCAAGAAGCATTACAGAAGGAACTCGCTCTGTACGAGAAGCGCACGCCGAAATCCGCGGCAGCTCATAAAAAGGCGGAGAAACGCATTCCCCTCGGCGTGGCCAGCAATTACCGTGCCTACGATCCCTATCCGATATTCGTGGCCGAAGGTCATGGCAGCAAACTCGTGGACGTCGATGGCAATGAATACATCGACCACAACCTGTGCTTTGGCACGCTGATGGCCGGACACGGGCATCCCGCGGTCGTGAAGGCCGTGCAATGGGCGCTGCAGAATGGCACCACGTTTGGCATGCCCCACGGCATGGAAGCGGAATTGGCCGAAGAGATTTGCGCACGCTACCCCGTCGAGATGGTGCGGTTCGGTTCCAGTGGCACCGAAGCAACCATGCACGCCTGCCGTATCGCCCGCGCCGCCACCGGCCGCAACATCATTCTGCGCTTCGAAGGTTGCTATCACGGGTTGCACGACACCGCGCTAGTCAGCGTGAAGCCCAAGGAAGAGGACTTTGGTGACATCAACGCGCCGAATTCCGTCCCCGGCGGTTTGGGCGTGATCAAACCGGTTCTCGATAACGTGACAGTGGCCACCTTCAACAGTCTGCCCACTGTCGAACACCGCTTTAAGCAATTCCCCGGTCAGATCGCCGCGATCATCCTGGAACCCATCATGATGAACGTCGGCATCTGCATGCCACAACCGGGCTTCCTTGAAGGATTGCGTGAAATCTGCAACAAGAATGGCGCGCTGCTGATCTTCGATGAAGTGAAAACCGGCGCAAAGCTGTGCTGGGGCGGGGCCAGCGAATACTTCGGCGTGAAGCCCGACATCATCACTTTGGCAAAGTCCATCGGCGGCGGCGTACCGCTGGCGGCGTTTGGTGCTGGGCGCCAGGTGATGGACTTGATCGTCCAGCACAAGGTCTTTCACGGCGGCACGTACAATACGAATCGTTTCGCGATGGCGGCGGGCCTTGCTGTCTTCCGCGAGGTGCTCACCCGGGAAAACTATGCGTACGTGGATAAACTCGGCAAGAAACTCGCGGAAGGCTACCGTGCAGTTCTGAAGTCCACCGGTGTGAAAGCGTATGTGGCCCAGGCAGGAGTCAATGGCGCGTTGATGTTGTATCCGCAGGAGATCCACAACTATCGCGACTGGATCAAAATTGACGTGGACCTGTGGCGCCAATTCTGGTTCGGCATGGTGAATCGCGGCGTCTTGGCAATGCCGTACTGGTGGGATGAACAGTGGACCATCTCTGTGCAGCACACCGACGCTGACATCGATAAGCACCTCGCCGTGTTTGAAGAAGTCGCGGCGGGATTGGCCAAGACGCAACAGGAACGCGGCACGCAATTCGTCGGCGTCGCGGGACACTAAGGAGCAGCGAGTTTGAGCGACGAGGTCACGATAGCGAAAGCTGCATTGTCATCTCCGGAAGCGGAACAACCGCATTTAAAGCGCGTACTCGGCCGGCGTGACCTCATTCTCCTTTTTGTCGTAGCCGTCTTTAACCTCAATGTATTGCCCTCCATTGCGGCCAACGGCGGAGTCACTATCTGGCTCTGGCTGATCTCTCTGATACTTTTCTTCTGGCCGCAAGGAATTGCCGTCATCGAATTGGCGCATCGCTACCCCGGCGAGGGCGGCGTCTATCTTTGGGCCAAAAAGCAGTTCGGAGACTTCCACGGGTTTCTGTCCGGCTGGTGCTATTGGACGAACAACATGATGTACGTGCCTACCGTGATGCTTTATTTCGTCGGCGTTTCTGTGTTTGTGCTGGGCCCCAGCCATGCCGGTCTCGCGGACAACCGCACGTTCGCCTTGATCGCTTCCGTCGTGCTCCTCAGCCTCCTTGTTGTCTTGAACATTTTGGGACTTGGCGTGGGCAAGTGGATCAACAATCTTGGCGGGATTGGCACGTTTGTTGCCGCGTTTTTGTTGATGGGTCTCGGCGTCATCGTTTGTCTGAAATTTGGCACCAACATCCGTTGGGCGGATTTCCAGGTACCCGCCAATCCGCGATTCGTTTTGAATTCTTTCGGCGTTATCTGCTTCGGTCTTGTGGGTTTGGAACTGGCCTCCGTCATGGGCGACGAAATCGAAAACCCCCGCAAGACTTTGCCTGGCGCGGTGGCCTGGGGCGGCGTGCTCTCTGGCTTCCTTTACATTGGCGCAACTCTGACGCTGCTGGTAGCCGTGGACAAGAACAGCATTAGCGTGCTTCAGGGCATCGTGCAGGCTGTCAGCCATATGGCTTCACAGGTCGGCGTAGTCTGGATTGTCGCTCCGTTCGCTTTTCTGCTTAGCTTGTCCATCGCGGGGATTGGTTCCGCATGGCTCGGCGGGTCGGCGCGCATTCCGTTTGTAGCAGGACTGGATTCGTACCTGCCCTCGTGGCTCGGAAAGATTCATCCGAAATACGCCACGCCCTATGCTGCCCTGATCGTGCACGCCAGCGTTTCTTTGATTCTCGTGATTGCAAATTTTTTGGCCACGGGAGGCGTGCAGGAATCGTTCCAGCGCCTGCTGTCGCTTGCCGTGGTGCTGCAACTGATTCCGTTCCTCTACATTTTTGTCGCGCTACTGAAGATCGCTATGGATCGGAAGTTCGTGCGCGGCCATTACGGCAAAGGAACACTCATATTCGCCGGGGTCAGCGGCTTGGTCACAACCATCCTGGGCATTGCGCTGGCCTATTTCCCGGCGCAACAGATCACTTCGCTGCTCTCATATGAAATCTGGATGGTAGGCGGAACTCTCTTGTTCATCGGTCTGGCAGCATTTTTCTTCTATGTTTACGGAAGCAGGAAAGCGGCGCGGAAGCTGGCGGAGAGTTCTCCGGCAGTTTAGTGAAACGTATTTGGGAGGCGGTGTATGTCGACCACGGCAAAGCCAACGGTGAAAACCTACCACAATTATATCAACGGGCAATGGCTCGCCAGTTCTTCTGGTGAGACTTTTCCCGTTTATGACCCATCGACCGAAGAGGTGATCGCTCACGTAGATTCGGCAAACGCCGCAGACGTAGACAAGGCTGTAAAGGCCGCGCGCTCTGCTTTTGACTCCGGTCCATGGCCGCAAACCACGGCCCAGGATCGCGGACGCATTCTTTTCAAAATCGCCGACAAGATTCGCCAGAACACTGCGATGCTGGCGGAACTCGAAGCGCGTAACTGCGGCAAGCCCATCGTGGAAGCCGAATATGACCTCGCCGATGTGGCCACCTGTTTTGAATACTACGGCGGTCTTGCGAATAAGGTAACGGGCCACGTGAATCCCGTACCTGCCAACGCGCTCAGTTTCACCATGCGAGAACCCGTGGGCGTCGCTGCGCAAGTCATCCCGTGGAATTTTCCGCTGCTGATGGCGGCTTGGAAACTGGCGCCGGCAATCGCCGCGGGCTGCACGTGTGTGCTAAAGCCAGCGGAGCAGACGCCGCTGACGGCGATGGAACTGGCGGACTGGTTCGAGGAAGTCGGCCTGCCGCCGGGCGTAGTAAACGTGGTGAACGGCGTGGGCGAAGTAACTGGCGCCGCATTGGTGGCCCATCCCGGCGTGGACAAGGTGGCTTTTACTGGCAGCGCTGCGGTCGGAAAGATCATTGTGAAGAGCGCCGCCGACACGCTGAAGCGCGTCACCCTGGAGCTTGGCGGCAAATCGCCAAATGTATTTTTTGCCGACGCGGATTGGGAAGCGGCCGTGGACGGCGCGCTGTTTGGCGTGTTCATCAACCAGGGTGAAGTCTGTTCCGCGGGCAGCCGTGTTCTTGTAGAGAAAAAAATCTATTCCAAGTTCGTGGAAGCCATGACGGAAAAGGCCAAGCGTATCAAGCTTGGGCCGCCGCTTGACCGCGCAACAAAAATGGGGCCGCTGGTCAGCAAGGAGCAGTACGACCGCGTTACTTCGTATCTCGAAGTCGGCAAAAAAGAAGCCAAGACCGCGATTGGCGGCGGCCGGGCAAAAGCATTCGCCAAAGGCTACTACGTCGAGCCGACCATTTTTTACGATGTGCAGAATTCCGCGCGCATCGCCCGCGAGGAAATCTTTGGCCCCGTAGCCAGTGTGATTCCATTCGAAAACGAAGCGGAAGCTATCCGCATCTCTAACGACACGCCATATGGCTTGGCGGCGGCGGTGTGGACGCGCGATATCTACAAAGCATTTCGCGTGGTGAAATCCATTCGCGCGGGTATCGTCTGGGTGAATCACATGCAGCCCACTTATGTGGAAGCGCCTTGGGGCGGCTACAAACAATCCGGGTTCGGGCGTGAGCTCGGGCCGTGGGGTCTCGAGGAATATCTGGAGACCAAACAAGTTTTCGTCAATCTCGATGAAGCGCCGATTGGCTGGTACTGAGCATTTGCAAGAGATCGCCTGAAATCTGCACAAAGGAATAAGGAACCATGAAAACGATTCAGATTCGCACGGAAATTCCCGGTCCCAGGTCGCGCGCGTTGGTAGCGCGCCGTGATGCTGCCATCCCGCGAGGGCCGGCCCTGGTAACCCCCATCTGTGCGGCGAAAGCCGAAGGTGCGTGGATCGAAGATGTGGACGGGAATCGCTACCTCGACTTCGCCGGCGGCATTGGCTGCCTGAACGTTGGCCATCGCCATCCGCTGGTCACCAAGGCCCTTCACGATCAGGTGGACAAGTTCCTGCATCTCTGTTTTGGCGTGACTCCCTACGAGTCCTGTATCGCTCTTGCCGAAAAGTTGAATGCCTTGGCTCCCATCAGCGGCCCCAAGAAAACGATGTTCATCAACTCCGGCGCAGAAGCCGTGGAAAATGCGGTGAAGATCGCGCGTGCCTATACAAAACGCCCGGCCGTGATTGCCTTTGAGGATGCCTTTCACGGGCGCACCCTGCTGACCATGACGCTGACAAGCAAAATCAATCCGTATAAGGTTGGCTTCGCCCCCTTTGCTCCCGAGGTCTATCGCATTCCCTACGCGTATTGCTATCGTTGCTCGTACAGCAAAACATATCCCTCCTGCGATACATTTTGCGCGCAGCATCTGGAAGACACATTCCGCCGCGTGGTGGAAGCCAATTCCGTCGCTGCCATCATCGCGGAGACGGTTTTGGGCGAAGGCGGGTTCGTCGCCCCACCAAAGGAATTCTTCTCCATCCTGCGCGAAATCTGCACCAAATACGGCATTGTCCTGATTGCAGACGAAGTGCAGAGCGGTGTTGGCCGTACTGGCAAATTCTTCGCCATCGAACACTACGGCATTGAGCCAGACCTGATTACCACAGCGAAATCTGTCGGCGGCGGTTTGCCGCTCGGAGGCGTAACTGGTCGCGCGGAAATTATGGACGCCGCGATTCCCGGAGGGCTTGGCAGCACCTTCGCCGGGAACCCTGCTGCGTGCGTGGCAGCCCTTGCTTCCATCGAAGCCATCGAAAAGGACGGTTTACTGGCGCGCTCCACAGCCCTAGGCAAACGATTCGAGGAGCGCGTAAAAGGCTGGCAGAAGAAATGGCCGCTCATCGGCGACGTTCGCGCGCTCGGCGGTATGTGCGCGTTCGAACTCGTCCGAGATCGCGAAACCAAAGAACCTGCCAGCGCAGAGACTCGGGAACTGGCGAAGTACGCCTACGAGCACGGCCTCATCACGATTACAGCAGGAACGCTGGGCAACGTCATGCGCATCCTCGTGCCGCTGGTCGTCACTGATGAGCAATTCGAAGAAGGCCTGGACGTGCTGGAAGCAGGCCTAACGCACATCGTCGAGACAAAACAAACGATTGTCTCCCACGCCTAAACCCCCGATTCTTCGATTGGCCACGATTCCGAGATGTGCACGGATAGTTTACAAAGATGTTGCTGTGGTCCATGGGTGTGTCAAGATGAACTCCTCAGGTCCCGCGATATTGCGGAGAAACGGAACTCGATAACCATGGCCATGGTCAGCACGGGGAATGCGCAACGAACAGCCTCGACGGGCGGAAGTGAAAGATATCCCGCCGCGTTGTCAATGGTGACGGTGCTGTTCTTCTTTTGGGGTTTTGTAACCGTATTGAACGACATTCTTGTACCCCACCTGAAGTCCGTATTTAGTTTGAATTATACGAAGATAATGCTGATTCAGTTTGCTTTCTTCCTGGCTTATTTCATTTTTTCCATCCCCGCGTCGAAGGTTGTCGATGCCATTGGCTACAAAAGAACAATGGTCGTGGGTCTCATCACCATGGCCCTTGGCGCGTTTCTGTTTTTGCCGGCGGCCAGTGCGCTCTCTTATCCCCTTTTTCTTGGGGCCTTAATGGTGCTGGCTGCAGGTATGACCGCACTGCAGGTTGCAGCCAATGCCTACGTCGCCGTCCTTGGACCTTCAGAGACTGCCTCCAGCCGCTTGAATCTAGCGCAAGCCTTCAATTCGCTGGGCACGACGGTGGGTCCTTATATTGGGGGATTATTCATCCTCGGCACCGTGGTCGAAAACAAAGACGCCATCGCAAATATGTCGGCCTCGGCGCTGCACGCCATGCGCCTGCAGCAGGCTGGCACCGTCAAACTGCCCTACATCGTGATCGGACTTGCCCTGCTCGCCTTTGCGGTGCTCATCGGATTGTTCAAGCTTCCCGCCATCCCTGAAGTGGAGAGAAATGCCGACGGACGTCACGACGGCACAATGTGGAAGTACCGCCACCTGATCCTCGGCTGCGTCGCGATATTTGTCTACGTCGGCGCTGAGGTTTCGATTGGAAGCTTCCTGATCAACTATTTCAAAGAGCCTGAAATCGGAAACCTGCCGGAGATTATCGGAGCGAAGTTCGTGGCCTACTACTGGGGAGGCGCGATGGTCGGCCGTTTTGTCGGTTCGGCTATTCTCCAGAAGGTGAAAACGGGAATCGTCGTCGGGGTAGCGGCGTTCTTTGCATGCGCGCTGGTATTGACTTCCATGCTCACCACCGGCCATGTGGCCATGTGGAGCATTATCCTCGTCGGCTTCTTCAACTCCATCATGTTCCCCAGCATCTTCACCCTGGGAATCGCCAAACTAGGTCCGCGCACGGGCGACGGTTCGGGTTTGCTGATCATGTCAATCGTGGGTGGAGCGATTATCCCCGTCGCGCAGGGAGCCATTGCGGATAAAATCGGCATACATCACGCGTTTCTGCTTCCAGTGATTTGCTACCTCTATATAGCTTTTTATGGACTGCGCGGCTCGCGCCCGGTTGGTGTGGAGTAAGCGCCGACGAACCGGCGGCGACAATTTTCCTGATATCAAGTGCAGGATAGAACTTACCCGCGCGGCGGCCCGCTGGAGGCGCGCACAATCAACTCCGGCTCGATGGCGATCTCCTCAACGAAGGGCGCGCGGTCCTCGATTCGGTCAAGCAGCGTTTGCGCCGCAATCCGCCCCATCTTGGAAAGCGGCTGCCGCACCGTTGTAATCGGGGGAATGGAATAGGTCGCCAGCGCGATGTCGTCGAATCCCACAACAGAAACATCCTCGGGAACGCGCAGCCCCGCTTCCTGAAATGCGCGCATGACGCCGAGAGCAGAAATATCGTTATAGGCGAATAGCGCCGTGAACGGTACATTCCGCGCAAGAAGTGCTTTGCCTGACGGATAACCCAGCAAGGGCGTCGATTCCAATCCCTCCAACTGAACGATCAATTCGGGGCGGATGGAAATACCGAGTTCTTGGGAAACTTCCTGGATGGCATCCCATCGCGAAATGGTGTCCGAGCTTTGCAAACTCCCCCGCAAGAAAGCGATATCCCGATGCCCCAATTGTTTCAAATGACCGAGTGCTAATTCCGCCGCGCGGTGATGATCCAGAACAATATTCGTGACGTTCTCCACTTTTTGGTGGCCTGCAACGGCAACCGTAGGCAGCACGGGCTGGTTGCCAATCGAGGTATCGATGGTGATGATTCCCTCGACCCCGCGTGACATCAGCATCTGCGAGTAGCTCCGTAGAAGTTCAGCATCGTGACGATGGGCGACCGTCAGGAAGAAGTAGTTGTTCTCCCGGAGATAGGCTTCGATCCCGCTGCAAACCATCCCGCCATACACGTCTCCAATCTCTTCCGCAATCACCCCCACGGTTAAGCTGCGTTGCACACGCAACGATCGCGCAAAGAAATTCGGCCGGTAATTCAATTTACGGGCGGCATCCATCACCCGGGCGCGCGTGTGGGGTGGAATGGAACGCGCTGCCGGCGAATCGTTCAAAACGGCGGAAACCGTGCCGGCCGTAAGCCCCAAATGATCTGCCACAGCGCGCAGCGTTACCGCGCCGGATTTGCGTGGACGTGCTAATTTCGTCGATTTCATAGCGGGTTCAGATCCTCGTTTGAGGAATCTCCTCGAAGAACCGGGACAGGTCCAAGTAGTTACAGACTCGCCACCAGCGCGAGCCAGCACCTGATGCGTGCCCCCATTCTAGCCCAATCTGCGTAAAAAAGATGTAGTGGAAGGCACAGAAGAGGAGGCAATACAATGTCGTGCTGCGCGACATAACAAATCTAACTAAAGAACGAGTCGTAGTCGTTGGAAGGCTTGAACTTCTCGCGAAGGGCCATACCGCAATGCCACATCGTCGAGTGTCCCAGGCTGGCCGCCATCCTTCCCCAGAAAGATAAACGATTTTCTAATTCGTTTTCAAGTTGTGTGGCTTATAATCGCGCGGGGGCGGCCATGAACCGCAGAATCTTTGTGAAGGAACTGACCGTACTGAGCACCGTGACGGCTGCCGGAGCGCTCACGTTGGCGAAGAATGTTTCCGCTGCGCCATCCGCTCAAGAAGACATCACAGCTGCGCACATCCCTCGCTGGCGAGGATTCAATTTGCAGGCGCGCTTCGGATGGCCGGGCCATCCCTATTCCGGTCCCGCTTTCGATGAGTTCGACTTTTCCACGATGCAGGAATGGGGTTTTGATTTTGCCCGGTTTCCCCTCTCTTACTGGATTTGGGGAAGCCGCGACGATTGGTCGCTGATTCGCGAAGAACCTCTGAAACAGATTGACCGCGGCGTGGAACTTGGCAAACAGTACGGGGTCCACGTCAACCTGAATTTCCACCGGATTCCGGGATACTGCATTAATCAACGCGAACTGGAACCCGCCGATCTTTTCACCGGCACGGCTGCGCAGCGAGATAAAGCACTGCAGGCCGCGGTATTTCATTGGAAGACGTTTGCCCGGCGTTACAAAGGGATTCCCAACCGCCAATTGAGTTTTGACCTGATCAACGAGCCTCCCAAAATGCGTTCCTATGAAGGGTATCTGGAGGAGCGCTATGTAGAGATCGTCAAGGCGTTGGTGGCGGGCATCCGTGAAGAGGATCCGAACCGTCTGATTTTTGCCGATGGCATCAACATCGGACAGGCCCCTGTGCTTGGAATCGTAGACCTGGGATTGGTCCAGAGCACGCGCGGCTATAAACCCAAAGCCGTAAGCCACTACACAGCAACTTGGGTGCCTCGCGACGAATTCGAAACCATGAATGCGCCCACTTGGCCCCTGAAAGATGACAGTGGCGCCATCTGGGATCGCGAACGCTTGAAGAAGGAATACATCGACTTGTACCAGCCTCTCGTTGACCGAAAGGTGCAGATTCACGTTGGCGAATGGGGTTGCTTCAATAAGACGCCACACCCGGTCACTCTGGCATGGATGAGCGATTGCCTCTCGCTATGGAAAGAGGCGGGCTGGGGATTCGCACTGTGGAATTTGCGGGGATCATTCGGGGTACTGGACAGCGATCGCAGCGATGTAAAATACGAAGACTTCAAGGGCCACAAACTCGATCGCGAAATGCTGGAACTCCTGCGCGCCCACTGAGGAGAAACAATGCGGACAATTCGAGTGGTGAGTGTCTCGCTCCTGGCCATTCTGGTGGTGTGCGTCCTGAAAGCACAGGAAGGGCAGGGACCGATGCTGCGCCTTAACGATAAGGAATATTTTGAGTTGCCAGGGATGAACGTCATGGCCTTTCAGGACATTTATCCCGAGGGGCATCAGGCGGGAGTCAGCATTATTCAGAACGGTGTTCGCGTGGCAACGAATGGCGATATCCGGCTGGATCCCACGCCTGGCCAATGGCAACCCATGCCCAAACAGGACAAGCGCGTCGTTCAAAAGGAAACGAATGAAATTATCACCTGGCTCTCGTATCCCGATCCCGCCCGCAATCGCAAAGGCTACAATCCGATCGATTATCCGGACCTGAATTTTTCTTATCAGGTGCACGTGCTCGGCGAAGGTCAGGGTTTCCGCATCGTCGTGGATCTCGATCAACCCCTTCCCGCAGCCTTCGTTGGCAAAGTGGGCTTCAATCTGGAGCTTTATCCGGGCTCTCTCTTTGGCAAAACCTGGTACCTGGATGATCACTCCGGGATCTTCCCGCGCCAGGGAAATGGCCCGGATCAAATGGACAAAGATGGCGAAGTGCAACCCGTGCCGCTTGCCAGCGGACGGCGGCTCTCCATTGCTCCGGAAATCGAAGCGCAGCGCCTTCTCATCGAAAGTCGCACGGGAGACCTGCGCCTCTACGATGGGCGCAACAAACACAACAATGGCTGGTTTGTCGTGCGTTCCCTCGTGGCCGCCGGCGCAACGAAAGGCGCTATCGAGTGGATTGTCCAGCCGCATGCAATTCCAAGCTGGCACTACGGACCAGTGGTGCACGTTTCTCAGGTGGGCTATCACCCCAATCAGAAGAAGACCGCCATTCTCGAATTCGACGCCTCGGATAGCAGTGATGACCGCGTAGTAGTCAAGCGCATCGCCGAAGATGGTGGTTACCAGGAAGTGCTTTCCGGCAAGGCAACGCCGTGGGGAAAGTTTCTTCGCTACAACTACAAACAGTTCGATTTCACGCCGGTGACCAAACCTGGGATGTACGTTCTCGAATACGCGAATTTTCGCACCGAAGCGTTTCAGATTTCGCCCGATGTCTTCAAGCGCGGCGTGTGGCAACCGGTGATCGAGCATTTCCTCCCTATCCAGATGTGCCACATGCGGGTGGAGGAGCAGTACCGCGTCTGGCACGGAGCATGTCACCTGGATGACGCGCGCATGGCGCCCACGGATCACAACCACTTCGATGGTTATTTGCAGGGCCCTTCCACGCTGACGAAATACCAGCCCGGCGAAACGGTGCCCGGTTTGAATATAGGCGGATGGCACGACGCGGGAGACGACGATCTGCGCATCGAATCGCAAGCCGATGAAGTTTCCATCCTCGCTTCGGCGTACGAGTCATTCGGATTGAATTATGACGATACGACCATTGATGAAGCCAAGCACCTGGTAAGAATTCACGAACCGGATGGCAAGCCTGACGTGCTCCAACAGGTCGAACATGGAGTTCTGACTGTTCTGGGCAGCTACAATTCCATGGGCCGTTTCTATCGCGGCATCATCAGCTCGAATCTGCACCAGTACACCATGCTGGGAGACACCGACAACGCCACCGACAACCTTTTCTATGATCCGGCACTCCACGCGGGAGAAAAAACGGGAACTCACTCGGCGCTTACCGATGATCGCTGGGTCTTTACGGAAGAAAACGCGGCTCACGAATACAAGGCCATTGCCGCGCTCGCCGCAGCGGGTAGGGTTTTGAAGGAGATGAATCCCAAGCTGGCGCAGGAATGCACTGCCGCGGCAGAGGAGTCCTGGAAGCAGGAACGCATCACCAACAAGGGATTTCCAGAGAGGGTTGCCGCTGACACTGAGCTCTGGCTAACCACAAAGAAGCCCGAGTACGAAAAGTTTCTTTTGGACCACCGCAAAGAGATCGTCGCCCAGATCGACCGTACGGGTTGGTCGGTTGCCCGCGTCGTGGGAATGATCCATGACAAGACTTTTGTCGACGAAATCCGCGATGCAGTGCGAACGAATTTCGCCCAGACCGTCGAGAAGCAGGCCGCAACGCCCTTTGGCGTTCCTTACCGCCCCTACATTTGGGGCGCGGGCTGGGATATTCAACACTTTGGCCGCGAGCAATATTATCTTCACCGGGCTTTTCCAGACATCGTCAGCGCCGACTACATGTTGAACGCGCTGAATTTCGTGCTGGGTGTGCATCCTGGCGAAAACACCGCATCGTTTGCCTCCGGCATTGGAGCGCGTTCGACCACCGTGGCCTACGGTTTTAATCGCGCCGATTGGACCTACATCCCGGGTGGCGTCGCTTCCGGAACAGCTCTAATACGCCCCGATTTTCCTGAGCTAAAGGATTTTCCATACTTGTGGCAGCAGATGGAATATGTGCTGGGTGGCGGATCGTCAAACTACATGTTCCTGGTGTTGGCGGCCGACCAGGTCTTGAGCGATCAGAAATAAAAGCGAGGCAGCGGATGAAATTCACGGCGGTGCGGGTGGTCTTCGCGGGATTCCTTGTAGTGTGCGCACTCTTTAACCCTTCTGGCAGCAAGACGATGGCCTCGCCAGCACAACGAGATTTTGACGTGAAGGACTTTGGCGCAACGGGCGACGGCAAAACGCTAGACACTGCGGCCATAACGAAAGCCATCCGCGCGGCCAACGCGACCGGAGGTGGCCGCGTGATTTTCCCGCCCGGAGTCTACTTGACGGGGACCTTTGAGCTGTTGAGCAATGTGACACTCGATGTGCAAGCAGGCGCTGTCATTCAGGGAAGCAAAAATGTCGCAGACTACGCTTCCATCAACCAGTATGGTTTTGGAAAAACGTACGGAACGAACAGCACCGGCGAAGGCAACCTGCTCGGCATCATCGTGGCGCGGAAGGTCCAAAACATCGCCATTATCGGGCAAGGCGTGATCGATGGCAGCGGCGACGACTTCTTCGATTTCAACGTGCCCCACAATGGAATGGATTTCGACCCAAAGTACACGCGGCAAGGCGCGGACTTCATGAAAGGTATTCTGGAATTGGGCGACGGTCCCGTGGAGACCAAACCGTCAGGTCGGCCGGGCACAATGATTGTCTTGGCGGAATCTCGCAACATCCTGGTGCGCGACATCACTTTCCGCAACGCCCCCAACTGGACGTTTCATCTCGATCATTCGCAAGCCATCGTAGTCACTGGAGTGCATATCCTGAACGACTTGTTGCTCCCCAATAACGACGGGATTGACTGTCTCTCTTGCAGGGACGCGCATTTTTCCGATTGCGATATCCACGCCGGAGACGATGATTTTGCTTTTTATGGCAGCGAAAACGTGGGCGTCACAAATTCCTCTTTGGAATCCCGTTCCGCCTCGATTCGCATGGAGAGCACCCGCAACGCCACGTTCAGCAATCTCACCATTCATTCCAACCGCGGCATCGGCATCTTTGAACGCAGTGGAACCACCGAGCACGTGCTCTTTTCCTCGATCGTAATCGACACAAGACTTCTGACTGGACATTGGTGGGGCAAGGCCGAACCCATCTTCATTGCTGTCGGCCCGCCAACCGCTTCGGGTGCCAAACCAGAAGTGCGTGACGTGCGTTTTACCAATATTACCGGCGAGGCCGAAGGGGGCATTGTCGCTTACGGCGACCCCCATGCCTGGGTTCACGATATCGGTTTCGATCAGGTGAAGTTTAGAATCCGCGCGCCTCGCCCGAAAGTCAGCGAATTAGCTGGCGGCAATTTCGATTTTCGCTGGACCGCCACGGAGAAAGCCAATGCCGTATTCAAGCACGATATTCCCGGGCTCTACGCGCGCTACATTGATGGCTTCGATATTCGCGGCCTGACCATCGAGTGGGCCGATGATGTTCCCGCCTATTTCTCGAACGCCATTGAATGCGAGGATATCAAACGCCTCGATGTGGATGGCTTTTACGGACGCCAGGCCCCGAATACCGCGGTCAAGGAGGCGATTGCTCTCCGTCGCGGGCAGGATGTGACCATCCGGAATAGCAAGGCCGCGGCGGGTACTTCTGTTTTCATCTCCGGAACGGATCTCACAGGAGAAGGACTCTTCTCGGAAAATGATTTGCGCGGAGCCAAGCAGGCCTTTGCCGCTAAGAACGGATTCACATTGTTTGGCAATCTGTTGCCAGAGAAACACTAACCGCGCGTGGTACGCCATAGGCGAAAAGTTAGACAGGAATTGTCGATTCCAAGGGACTGCGAGGTGAACGAAACTCGCGAAGTGAGGATCTCATGTGGCACAAACTCAGTAAACGGACGGCAACTGCTTTATTCGGTCTGGCTTTGTTAATCCCATTTGTTGTCAGAGGGCAAGAACCCGAAAGGGACAAACCGGCACCACCCGCAAAAATCACTTACGCCCCTGCAAACCACGAGACCTATCTGAAATTCCAGGACGAAGCGGAAACCATGTTGCGTCGGGATGTTCTCGGCGTGTGGTTCCCGCGAACCGTGGACAACGAAAACGGCGGTTTCCGCTCAAATTTCTCGCGCGACTGGAAGACCGAGCCCAGCACGGGAAAGTTTTCCGTTTTTCAGGGACGCATGACTTGGGTGGCTTCTACAATCTCTATCCGCCGCCCGGAGTTGAAAGACGAATACCTCCCCATCGCCCGCCATGGATTGGATTACCTCAGAAATGTACTGTGGGACAAAGACGGTGGCGGATTTTACTGGGGACTTCAAGACGACGGCAAGATTTCGCCGTTCTACACGGATGGCAAACACCTCTACGGAATCAGCTTTGCCCTTTACGGAGCCGCCGCCGAGTATCAAGCCACGCGCGATCCGCAAGCACTGGAATTATGCCAACGCGCCTTCCATTGGATTGATGAGCACGCGCACGATGCCCAAAATGGCGGCTACTTTGAATGGCTTACTCGCGAAGGAAAGCCCATTGCCGGACATCCGGAATCCGGGTTGATCGAATTTGCCCCGGTTGCGGGCTTTCCCATTGGCTACAAGTCCATGAATACCCACATCCACCTGCTCGAAGCCTATGCGCAACTCTATGAAGTTTGGAAAGACGACACACTGCGTAGCCGTTTACACGAATTGCTGGCCATTGTTCGCGATAAAGTGTGCGTTGCTCCTGGCGCCATGGATCTTTACTTCACCAATGAATGGCAGGCGTTTCCCGATCACGATTCCTATGGGCACGATGTCGAGACAGCCTACTTGATGCTCGAAGCGGAAGACGTCTTAGGGCAAGGTCACGATCCAAAAACGGAACGCATGGCCAAAATGCTCGTGGACCATGCCTTGGCCTATGGTTGGGATTCCACCAATGGCGGTTTTTTCGGAGAAGGTACGACCTACGGCAAGCCGGAAATCAAGACGAAGGATTGGTGGGTCGAGTTTGAAGGGCTGAACGCGCTTTTGATGATGCACCAAAAGTACGGTCGCACCGACGAGCGCTACTGGAAGGCCTTCCAGCTCCAGTGGCAATTCATCAATCGATTCCAGATCGATCCGGAATTTCACGGCGACTATGGGACCATCCTGCCGAACGGCAAGCCCGTCCACACCGATAAGGGCGAAATCTGGAAGGCGGCCTACCACGATGGCCGAGCCTTGCTGAACGTCACCGAGAGATTACGGAAGCTGAGCGAAAAGGGAGTCCAATAGGTTTAGAGAGCGGAGGCCAATTATGTCGCGATCGATTCTTCTGCTGGCAGGCGTATTAGTGATATGCGGTATCGCATCAGAACTCGGCGCAACACCAGGAACCGAGCCAGTCGGTATTTTCGAAGGGCACGGAGACGTAGGCACGGTTCTCCATTCCGGGTCCGTGAACTACGACGCTGCCAAGCAGAGCTATACCCTGGCCGGCAGCGGAGAGAACATGTGGTTTACCGCGGATGCTTTCCAGTTCGTTTGGAAGAAAGTTTCCGGCGATGTTTCCATTGCCGCCGATCTGAGCTTTATTGGCGCAGGCAAGAATCCTCATCGCAAAGCTGTAGTGATGGTTCGCCAGACTCTCGACGCCGATTCCGCGTATGCCGACGTTGCCCTGCACGGCGAAGGCCTGACGTCATTGCAATATCGCGACGAAAAGGGGGCCACCACTCACGAGATTCAGGCTAATCTCTCCGCGCCCCGCCGTATCCAACTGGAAAAACGCGGCGATTACCTTTATATGCTGCTCGGAAATGGCAAAGACGCAACGCAGGCTGCCGGTGGTTCCATTCGCGTTCCGATTCACGGCGAATACTATGTGGGCATCGGCGTCTGCTCCCATGAAAAGGATCTGATTGAAAAGGCGGTATTCACCAACGTTCAATTGCAGGTGCCAGCGGCGTCTTCCGGTCAGCCCTCTCTGTACAGCACCCTCGAGACAGTTCCCATCGAGTCCACGGATCGCCGCGTCGTTTATGTTGCCCAGGGTCGCTTTGAGGCACCCAACTGGATGCCCGATGGCGCGTCACTACTCTTCAATCGCAATGGCTACATTGAAAAAATCCCCGTAACCGGTGGCACGCCCGAAACGATTGATACGGGATTCGCAAACCGTTGCAACAACGATCACGGCATTTCACCGGACGGCCGCCTCCTTGCCATCAGCGATTCATCGCAGGAGGAGCATCGTTCGCTCGTTTATGTTCTGCCGATTACCGGCGGCACACCCAAGCGTCTGACGCAGAATTCCCCCTCTTATTGGCACGGCTGGTCTCCCGATGGCAAGACGCTCGCCTTCGTCGGTGAGCGCAACGGCAATTTCGATATTTACACCATCCCGGTCACAGGCGGCGAAGAAAAACGCCTCACCACTGCTCCGGGCCTTGACGATGGCCCCGATTACACTCCAGACGGCCTGTACATCTACTTCAATTCCGAGCGCACCGGCCAAATGCAAATATGGCGCATGCGCGCCGACGGCAGTGACCAGGAGCAGGTTACCTTCGATGACCACAACAATTGGTTTCCCCACATTTCACCCGATGGAAAGTGGATGGTGTTTCTTTCCTACGACCGAAGTGTGAAGGGCCACCCCGAAGATAAAGACGTGATGTTGCGCTTGATGTCGCTCTCTGACAAAAAGATCACCGTGCTGGCCAAACTTTTCGGAGGGCAGGGAACCATCAACGTGCCTTCCTGGTCGCCAGATAGCAAGAAACTGGCCTTCGTCAGCTATCAATGGCTGGCGCATTAAATCTATAGCCCAGCGCAATGAAACTTGGTGCCCAGGATTAGCGCGTCTGCTTTTTCTTGCCTGCTATTGCCTTGGTGCGTCTCAGTGACGATGCACGCACCACCAGTCGGCACGGTAGCAAGATATTCCTGGCCCTCAGCGGTCGCTTCTCCTCAATCTGGATCAGGAGATTCTCCGCTGCGCAGTACCCAGTTGTGCTGGCATCCTGGTCGACGCTGGTTAACGGCACCAGCATCGCATCGCTGTTCGGTGTGTTCCCAGAGCCCACCACCGCGATGTCCTGTGGAATCCGCAATCCTGCATCAAGAATGGCTTTCATTGCTCCAATCGCGATCAGGTCATTGAAGCAAAACACACCGTCCACACTTATTCCTGTTGCCAGCAGTTTTCGCATCTGGTCAAAGCCGGTCTCCCGCTGAAATCCCGCTTCCAGAATAAGCTGAGGTTTAACGCTATACCCGTTTTCTTCCAACGCAGCGCGGTATCCGGCACAGCGATCGTCGGCGATCGGGATTTGCGGTCCACGCAGGTGCGCAATCGAACGGCAACCCTGTTCGATCATGTGCTGCGTGGCGAGTTTCCCGATCTCCTTGTGATCAGCTCCAACAAATGTGGCACGAACGCCTTTCATCGGTCGGTCAATCATGATGAAGGGTACCTTCCGCTTGCGGAGCCCCTCGAACATCTCCGCGGCACGGGAGTCTTGCGACGTGGTCACGATCATCCCATCCACATGTCTGGCCAACAGTCCTTGAGACTCGCTGATTTCGAGTTCGGGATCCTCTTCGAATGAGGACATCAGCAGATGATATCCATGCGCTCGCACGATCTGCGAAATGCTCTTGGCGATTTGCCCGAAGAAAGGGTGGGTAAAGTCCGGCAGCAGCAGCCCAATCGTGAATGTGTGCCGCGTGGCCAGTCCCCTGGCTAGCAGATTGGGGCGATAGTTCAGTTCGTGGGCGCGTCTTAATACGCGCCGCCGCGTTCTTTCGCTTATCTTCCGGTGGTTGCGCAGCGCTTTTGATACCGTCACGACGGAGACGTTCAAGTCCTTTGCAATGTCTGCCATAGTGACGGTCATGGCCGGAGGGTATCACAGAAAGAAGCGACCGGAAAAGTTTCAATAGAGGAAAATGGCACAGAATTCCTCGTAAACGCTTACGGAAGTTCCCCTCCCTTTTCCGAGCCATTCTTTCCGTAAACTACTGAAAATCGCCATTTTGCATGATATCTATGTATTTTGTACATCGGAAGCACTTACGGTGAACAATACTGATTTTGGGATAAGCGTTTATCCTATTTAGAATATCGTTCATTTTTAGCTTGACACCATTTGTTTTCTTGATGAGAATCGGCGCATTCGCAGGTTTTGCACAACACCTGCTCTAAGTGTTGTGCCGCCAGCGGGTAAATCAGCGGCGCGTGCATGGGGTGCTCACCGCGGATGACGGGCCTATTTCAATGCATGCAGTTCAAAAGTTGCGGTTGCAGTGTGGAAAAGGGGTGCTTATGAGACGTACGTTTTTGCTTGGCGCAGTGTTTTCTCTGCTGTTTGCAGTTGCGGTATCTGCACAGAACTCTGGTTCCATTACCGGAACCGTGGTGGATCAGAAGGGTGGGTCCATCGCGGGCGCATCAGTAAAGGCCATTGATGAAAGCAAGGGGCTGATCGCTTCCGAAACGAAAACAACGGCTGAGGGCTTCTTCACCCTCCAACCGTTGCAACCCGGAACCTACACTGTCAGGGTCAACGCCCCTGGCATGAAGGAATTGGAGAACAAGGGCCTCGTGCTGGATCAGCGGCAAGTCCTTGGTGTCGGTACTTTGACCATGACTCTTGGCGCCACCACGGAATCTGTCACCGTGGAAGCTATAACCCCCTTGGTCGAGACTGCCACTTCAGATCACTCCAACGTCCTTGACCAAAAGCAGGTGGAGGAAACTCTTCTTAACGGCAGAGACTTTCAGTCGTTGATGAAGACCCTCCCCGGTGTCGTCTCCAACAACGGTTCCGATTTCCAGCTCCAATTCAACAACACGGACCAGATGCATATCAACGGTATGCGCGGCAGCGACAACAACGTGTTCCTTGACGGAGCCATCAATACCGACGTCGGCGCCAACGACGGCCAGTACACCCAGCTCAGCATGGATGCGGTCGGCGAATTTAAGGTGCAGACCTCCAATTTCGCCGCCGAGTATGGCCGCAACCCCGGCGTCCTGATCGCCATTGACACCAAGAGCGGGGGCCAGCAATATCACGGCACCCTCTACGAGTTCAATCGCGAAGACGGCTTTGGCGCTAATCCTTATGGCCAATCAACCACCGCTTTCCTGCGCTTCAACCAATACGGTGGCAACCTTGGCGGCCCGATCATTGTGCCCAAACTCTCCCCACGGAGAGAGAAGAAGATGTTCTTCTTCTTTAACTATGAGGGAACAAGAGGCATTCGTCCTGGCAACACGCAGTTTGCCAACAAGGTCTTGCCCGGAGTCGGTCAAGGCTACGATTTGCCCAATCCAGCGGAGATCGGTGGTCTCGGAGCAACTCCGACGGCCTTTGACTTCACTTCGGCCTACCAATTCTGCCCCCCTGGCGCGACTACTTCTACTAACGCTAATTGTTTGCCAGGGACTACAGGAAATCCGGAAATAATACCCGGTGGCACTGGCTACCAAGTAGGGCAAATCTTTGTCCCGGGCACTGTCCAGTTCGCCCCCAATGGAAACATTATCGCTGGAACTCCGATTTGCGGCACACCCACCGCCCCCTGCAACGTCATTCCGGCAAACTCAACATACCTCAGCAACCAGATGCAAGCATGGCGCAATTACTGGATACCACATTACCTAACAGGTTATGTACCTGACCCGTCATCCACAAACAATAATCCCGCAGGGGCGCTGGACGGCAACGTCTTCAATCTTTATAACGAGAGGTACACGCTTAACAAGCGCCAACTCGTTATTCGCTACGATTGGAACATCAGCCCGAAGAACAACTTCTTCTTCCGTTGGGTGGACGACGCGCAGACGGAGTTTTATCACAACCTCTTCGACTACGCTGACTATCCAATCCTGCCGGAATACCGGAAAAAGCCCGGCTCCAGTTGGTCTTGGAACCTCGTGAGCACGATTTCGCCTACCACCACAAACGAATTCATCTTCAGCTATAACCACCTGACCCAGGTGGTAGACATTACTCCTGGCACGTCGACCTCGACGTATGGCTTCTCGCAACTTGGCTTCACCTTCCAGCAACTCTACCCAGGTTCCAACGTGGACGATCGGGCCCCAGTGCTGAACAACTGCTGCAACGGTACGTTTACTGGCGGTTCCTTCCACCCTAGCTGGGCCAGCGAAGCGCGCACGTTTACCTGGACTGACAACGTTACCCAGATTCACGGTCCTCACACGTTCAAATTTGGAGTGTTCTTCGACTACAATCAAGCGGGCCAGCAGCCCGTGTGGGAGGATGCCCCGTACCTCCAGTTCAACACCGGAAGTAGCAACCCGAATGACTCGAACAACTACATAGCCAACGTGCTGTTTGGAAATTTCACGCAAGCACAACAAACCAATGGAGTCTTCTTCGGCGCTTTCCGCTTTCACCAGGTGGAAGGCTTTGGCGAGGACACCTGGAAAGTGACCCGGAGACTGACCCTCGATCTTGGCCTGCGTTGGGGATACATGGGACCAACCTACACGGTGAAGCCCTTCTTCCAGAACTATTTCGACCCGCAGAATTACAACCCCGCGGAAGCGGTCACCTTGAACACTACGGGAGGCAACTACTTCGGAGACATCTGCAGCGCAGCTTTGCAGGCGTTACCTGGCGGACAGTGCCCAGGGGTGACCAACTTCGGCAACCCCTTTAACGGCATCACCGAAGAAGGTCACGGCCTTCCTCTTGGTGGCGTCAAGCACCGTTGGGACAACTTCGGACCGCGCTTTGGCTTCGCCTACGACGTGTTCGGCGATGGCAAGACGGCGATCCGCGGAGGCGCTGGCATCTTCTACGAACGCATCCGTCAAAACAATAACAGCTTTGACGCCCTCGGAAACCCGCCGCTTAGCTACACCGCCACCGTGTTCAACGGCAAACTCGATGACTTGGGACCGCAGGACATCACCGGCGTTCTCAGCCCTTCAAGCGTGAACGCCTTCGAAGAAGACGGGCACATCCCCACAATCTACGGCTACAGCCTCGGCGTTCAGCGGGAACTGCCGTTCCAGATCGGACTGGACGTCTCCTATGTCGGTAACATGGGCAGGCATCTGCTCTTCTGGTACAACCTGAATTCTCTGCCGATCGGCTGCGATCCTCTTTTTGATGCCAGTACCTCCTGTGGACCGAGCAAGCCGACCACCTTCTACGTTCCCTACCCGGGCTACAGCACGATTAATTACACTCAATTTGCGGCCAACAGCAGCTACAACTCGCTGCAAGCAAAGGCCGTCCGCCGGTTCGGCAAGGACCTAACCTTGTCATCCAGTTTCGTCTGGAGCAAGGCCATGGATTTAGAGGACGATGACAATGGCAACATCAACGCCACCAACGGCGGTGGCAACAATCTGACCGATCCGTACAATCCCAAGAGCGACTGGGCGCGTGCGGGTTTTGACCGCAAGTTCACTTTTGACCTTAACTCCATCTACGCCGTCCCCGATTTCACTCACAGTAAGGGTTTGCTCCGCTATGCCACCCAAGGCTGGCAATGGGGCACTCTCTGGAAGTGGTGGAGCGGTGTACCTCTCGACGTGACCATGACTGGTGAAGCGGGTAACTTTATCGGCGTTGTCCGGCCGGATCTCGTTAAGGGTGTGCCCATTTACCTCAGCCATGGCACCCGACTAAATTGGTTCAATCCAGCGGCGTTTGCGGAACCTGCGCCTGGTTCGGTTGGCGACATCGGGCGCAACGCCTTCACCGGGCCTGGAGTAAACAACTGGGACATGTCGCTCTTCAAGAACTTCAACTTTACCGAGCACATGTACCTTCAACTCCGCTTGGAAGTCTACAACATCTTCAATCACCCGCAGCCCAACAGCGTCAATGTGGGCTTCACCGCAGCAAGTGGCAACTCACCAGGCGCTCTGCCTAACTACAGTATCAGCAGCAGTGGGCAGTACAGCCAAGGCCAGATTAACGGCTTCCGCGATATGCGCAGCATGCAGCTCGGCGCCAAGTTCTACTTCTGATCGACCACCCCGGCGAAGCCGCGCTCACCGCAAGGGGGGCGCGGCTTTCGCTTTTCAGTGCTAGACTCGACGAGCGAATCCGAATTGCGATGATGAACCGCAGAAAATTCGCAACGGCTGTTTTCCTCGTCGCTGCACTGTCCTTTGGTTTCACTCGCGCGGACGAGCGCATCGAAAAGGCTTTCGCACAAGCTTCGGAATCCCTCCGAACAGGCGACTACGCCGCTGCCGAATCGGGTTTTCGCAAAGTTCTGCACGCCGAACCCAAAAATGTCAGTGCCATGGGGAACTTGGGCGTGGTCTACTCGCGGACTCTGCGTTATTCCAAAGCGATTGAGATCTACAAGCGTGCACTGGTTATCAGTCCCCACGAGCCGGGCATCCTCCTGAATCTCGGCCTCGTCTATCTGAAGCAGGATGATTACTCCCGCGCCTTGCCGTATTTCCGCCGATTCCATGCCCTTGAACCCGCGGACTTGCAGGGCGCAAATCTTCTTTCCACTTGCTTGGTTTACGTGGGCAAGGCCACCGAAGCGCTCGAAATTCTGAAACCTGTCGTGGACAAAAATCCGGATCCCGCCGCGGTTTACCTATTGGGTGTTGCCTACACGCGTGCCGGACAAAAAGAGGCGGGACAACAAGTTTTTGAGAAGTTGATGGCCAACGAATCGACGAAAGCACAGGCCAGTTTCCTGTTGGGCAAGGCGTATTACGATTCGGATCGTTTTGAAGAGGCCGAGCAAGCATTCAAGGAAGCTCTGGCGTCAGATCCGCACTTGAGTGGCGTGCACAGGGAGTTGGGCAAGGTTTATATCAGCCTGCGCCGCAATGCGGATGCGGAAGTGGAACTTCAAGCCGCCTTGCAGGAAGATCCCAACGATGCCAATGCCATTTATTTTCTAGGCGGCCTGTATGTCCTAACCGGCGAGGAAGCGAAGGGTCTGCCATACCTGGAGCGCGCCCACAAAATGACTCCGGATTCCTGGGCAGCGCTTTATTATCTAGGGAAAGCCAAAATGAAGCTGGGTGACCCCGCGACTGCGGTCACCTATCTGCAGCAAGCCGCCGAACTCAATCCAGATGAAGATTCTCTGTTTTATTTATTATCGAAAGGGCTCCGCGCGTTGGGCCGTGACGAAGAAGCCAAAAAAGCCTTGCAGCGCGTGAGTGAGTTGCACGCAAAAACCTTGGATGCCCAGAAGCGATCCCTCGTGGATGCCCATGTCGTCGGCACGCGATGACCCAACCCTGCCCCTTCTTCTGTGCGCTAAACTATAAGTGATAATTCCATATCGCCGAGGGTCCTGATGACTCGTGTGCCAAGCTCCCTGTGTTTCCTCATCCTCAGCGCTTTCCTTCTGCCTATCCACGTACTCGGTCAGGGAATGAGTCAGGGCGTGGCGCCGCCAGCGACGGCGAAGACCACCAAGTGCAAGGACCGACCAATCCCACAACTCGAAGATGTCACGGAAAGGGCTGGCATTCACTTTTCGCACAATTCCGCACCAGAAGCTCGTTACATCATCGAATCTATGGGCGCGGGTGTTTTGTTGCTCGACTACGATCGCGACGGCTGGCTGGACATCTACTTCACCAACGCGCCCACGGTCGCAATGGCTCTCAAAGGTGAAAAGGCCCACGGAGCGCTCTATCACAACAATCACGATGGCACATTCACGGATGTCACGGATAAGGCAGGCATCGGAACGCCTTGCTATGCCATGGGCGGTGCCGTTGCGGATTACAACAATGACGGCTGGCCAGACATCTATGTCACCTGCTATGGCGGAAACGTTCTCTATCGCAACAACGGAGACGGCACTTTCACTGATGTCACCAAGCAGGCAGGGGTCGCTGATGGACGCTGGTCGACCGGCGCTGCCTTCGGCGATTATGACAATGATGGGTTCGTTGACCTCATGGTGACCAACTACGTCGATTTCGATCTTCATCACCCACCTGTATTTGGCAGCGGCTCCACCTGCAGGTTTATGGGGGTGGATGTGCAGTGTGGCCCTCGCGGCCTGCCGGGCGCCGGTGATTCTCTCTTTCACAACAATGGCGACGGCACATTCACAGATGTATCAAAGAAGGCGGGTGTGGATGATCCCAATGGCTATTACGGACTGACCACCATCTGGGCGGATTTCAACAACACCGGCAGGCAGGATATCTACGTCGCGAACGACTCCACGGCGGCATTTCTCTACCGCAATGATGGCAACGGCAAATTCACGGATGTTGGTCTGGAGTCCGGCACAGCTTTGGGCGAGGATGGTCACGAACAAGCCGGCATGGGGGTAGCGGCCGGTGATTATCTCCACACAGGGCGCCCTTCCCTGGCGGTGACGGATTTCGCCATGGATGACACGGCGCTGTATCGCAACGACGGCAAGTGGGATTTTCAGGACGTTTCCTATCCCTCCGGCATTGGTCTTCCTTCAGTCCCTTTGGTGAAGTGGGGAATTGCCTTTGCGGATCTGGATAATGATGGCTGGCTGGACTTGTTTACCGTGACCGGTCACGTCTATCCCCAGGCGGATAACTTCGCATCCGGTGCGAAATATCACGAGCCAAAGCTCCTCCAATTCAATCAGGGAGACGGGACATTTTGCGATGCCAGCGATCAGGCGGGCCCCGCAATCCAGGAGCCGCGCGTTTCACGTGGCTTGGCCGTTGGCGATCTTTTCAACGACGGCAACATGGATCTTGTCGTCGAGGACCTTGTCGGTTCTCCCATGATCCTGCGAAATCATGGGCTTCCGGGCAAACACTGGGTCAGCTTCGAACTGGCCGGGACAAAGAGCAACCGCTTGGCGATTGGTGCGCGATTGAAACTCGTCGCCGGTGGAATGACGCAAACCAGCGAGATTCACAGCGGCGGAAGCTACCTTTCCCAGCACGATTTGCGCGTTCACTTTGGTTTGGACAAGGCCACCCGAATCGACAGCTTGGAGGTCCGTTGGCCGTCCGGAAAAGTCGATACAATCAAGGATTTGGAGGCGGACAAGTTTTACAGTGTCCTCGAAGGCGAAGGAATCGTGCCGGCGGAAAAGATCCGCCCCAATGTTGCTGCAAAGAAAAACTGACGCGTGAAGCGTACAAATGCCCGGTGCTGGACCAGACTCCATTCTCTCTCCCTTCTCCTTGTCTGAAAAATGCACCCTCGTGTGGACACCAGCAAACCTCGCACATATGATTGAGTCACGCTCCCGGGTCTCTTGATTCCGCGCATTTTGCGGCCCGAATGGGGAGGGGAGACAGAGCTCTCTTCTGCCACTCAGCAGCATCAACCCAACTTCGTTTCGAGTTCATTTGGAATTTGGCGCTTCAGCGCAACTCTTTCCTGATGACACGAGGACTTCATGCAGGATGAACTCTTCCAGCAGATGAAGCAGTCCATTATTGACGGCGATCCGGATCGCGCCCGGGAACTCAGCCAAACAGCGATTGCGCGGGCCATTTCTCCGCTGGATGCGATTCATTATGGTTTCGTCCCAGGACTTAACTTCGTCGGGCAGCAGTTCGAGGAAGGAGAAATGTTCCTTCCGGATTTGGTGCTAGCTGGCGAAGCCATGAAGGCCGCAACCTCTGCCCTGGAGCCTGAGATTCAAAGAACCGGCGCAGAACGCGAATCGCTCGGCAAAGTCGTGCTGGGAACAGTGAAGGGCGACATACACGAAATCGGGAAAACCCTCGTCGGCACCATGCTCACCGCGAATGGATTTGAAGTGTTCGATCTTGGCGTCGATGTCCCGTTTGAAACCTTTGCCCTCAAAGCCAGCGAAGTTCACGCAGACATTATCGGTGTTTCTGCTTTATTGACCACCACGATGACCGGACAGAAAAATGTAATCCAGGCCGTCGAGCGCCACGGACTTCGCCCCCGCGTGAAAATCATTGTGGGCGGTGCTCCCGTCACACAAAGTTGGGCCGATGAAATTGGCGCGGATGGTTTCGGGAAAGACGCGCTGGCATCCGTTGCGCTGGCCCGCAATCTCCTTAAGAAGCCGGCAGTTGCGCAAATCAGTTAAGCACCATCGGGGCTCAATGCCAATGTCGCCAAACTTCCGATTACTCGATGACGAACTCCTCAAGCGAATCCTCTCTGAAGCCTTTACTCTGATCTGGCAGCGCGGTGTAGTTGTGCAGGCTCCCGAAGCAGTTGGCTTGCTCGCCTCCGCTGGCGCGCGAGCAGAGGATGGAATCGTCCACATCCCGGAATCGTTGGCCCGCCGGTCTATCGAAAGTGTTCCTCGGGAATTTCATCTGTACGATCGCGCGGGTGAACCCGTCGTAAAGTACGGCGGCGACAGCGTCCAGTTCGACCCAGGATCCTCTTGCGTCCACATTCTGGACCCGGAAACTTTGCAGCATCGCCTCACCCTGGCAGCCGATCTGGTACGCCTGGTGCAGGTCGCGGAGATGCTCCCGCAATATGCCGCGCAATCTACCGCCGTGGTTTGCAACGAAGTTCCCAAAGAGATCGGGGACATATACCGGCTGTTCCTGGTGCTGTGGTATTCAAACAAGCCCATCGTCACCGGCGCGTTTTCGCCGCACACCGCACCCGCCATGATCGATTTGCTCGTCGCGGACAGCGGCAGTCGCGCCGCTCTGCGGCAAAAGCCCCGCGCCATTTTCGATGTGTGCCCATCGCCGCCTTTGCACATGTCTGAATTTGCGGCGCAGAATCTGATCGACCTTGCTCGCGCATGGGTTCCTGCCGAAATCATTTCAATGCCTCTATCTGGCGCGGCAGCCCCCGTCACTTTGGCTGGCACGGTTGTTCAGCATGCCGCAGAATGCATTAGCGCCATCACCATTCATCAATTGGCGCAACCGGGCGCGCCTGTAGTCTGGGGTGGTGCTCCTGCCATCTTTGATATGCGCAGCGGCATCACGCCGATGGGCGCCGTGGAAACCGCAATGTTGAATGTCGCCTCTGCGCAAGCGGCTAAGTCATTTGGCTTGCCCACGCATGGCTATTTGATCGGCAGCGACGCGAAGCTCCTGGATGCGCAAGCAGGCCAGGAAAGTGGCGTTGCCGCTATCCTGGGCGCTCTTGGCGGGATCAACATGATTTCCGGAGCAGGTATGCTGGATTCGCTGGCATGTCACAGTGCGGAAAAGCTCGTCCTGGATGCGGAGTCCATCGCCATGGCGCAGCGACTCCTGCAAGGGATCCAACCTCGAACAGAATCCTTAGCCCTGGAAATGTTCGCAAAAGCCGGCGCGCAAGGCGATTTCCTGAAGATCCCGGAAACACGAAAATACTTTCGCCTCGAGCAGCATCTTTCTGCAAAAGTGATTGATCGCGGTTCGCTGCATTCTTGGGAACAGTCTGGAAAAAGGGATTCGTTTGCCCGTGCCCGTGAGCAGGTTAAAGAACTCGTGGCTGCTTATAAACGCCCCGCGATCTCGCCCCAGGTCGAAAACGATTTACGCGCCGTAATGACCGAACATTCAAAACGCGCTGGCATGACCGAATTGCCCGGAATTCGATAACGAACGAATCGAAAGCTGATCTCATGAATGAAAAGTTGATGTTGAACGAAGAAACGCAGTTTCGCAGTGACTGGCAGTTGGACATCACCGTGGACATGGTCTTGCGCGGCCAGGGCGCGGATCCTCAAAAGATTCGCGCTCGTCAGCCCCAACTCGTTGCTTTGGCGGAACGCGCCATCGCCGAGGGACCCCGACTAATCCATCCGCAGGCGGCCTTTCGCCGTATCGATATTTGCGGAATTTCCAGGTCGAGTGTAACGCTCAAGGGTGGCAGTGAACTGGAAGGTTTTGGAATCGCCCGCAAACTGGCTGGATGTCGCGGCGTGTTTCTTGCCGTTGCGACTCTCGGAAAAGAACTGGAAGAGGAAATGAGCAAAGCGGCGCAAACAAATGTGCCGTGGGAGTTCGCACTGGATGGATTCGGCACCGCGGCCGTTGGTCTTCTTTCCAACACGATCTGCCGGTACATTGCTGAAATGACTGCTAAGGAAGGTCTGCGCGCCACGAATCAGTCTTATCCCGGCATGCGCGGCTGGTCTCTTGCGGAAGGTCAGACGCAGATTTTCGCTCTTGTTGACGCGCCCTCCATCGGCGTTTCTCTCAATGCCTCTTTTCTGATGGTGCCGCGCAAGTCTCTTTCTATCGCCGTTGGCTTCGGCACCCAGGCGCAGCCTCCTGTTCATCTCTGCGACGAATGCAGCGTCTCCGCGAAATGTCGCCACAAGCCGGACGACCATTGAATTGTTCCATGGCCAACCACGATAAGAACCTGCTCATTGAGCTACAACCCATTGGAAGGCGCGTGGAAATTACGCCAGGAGAGACCTTGCTGTCCGCTGCGCAATCCGTTGGCGTGGAGTTGCAAGCTGTCTGTGGCGGAGTAGGAACATGTGGCCAGTGCAAAGTGCGCCTCATAGAAGGGTTGCTCTCTGTTGCCACGTCGCAGGAAACGGAAAAACTCGGGCCGGAACTTCTCGCCACCGGCTACCGTCTCGCCTGCCAGGCGATCCCGGAAAGCCACGTCACGGTAGAAATTCCGCCGGAATCGCTCACCTCTTCGCAACGCGTTCAAATCGACGGCCGCGAAGTTGCCATTGCGCTTGATCCGCTAGTGCTGCCATTTGATATGGCGGTTGATACTGCGGAGCCAACAAAACTTCAGCAAGCCATCCTCCAAACCGTTGGTCCGGATTTAAACTTTTCCGAAGGTAACCTCAAAGATCTAATCGAAACGGCCAATCATTCCGCAGGTCATTTCCGCGTCGCAGTCAGCAGGGAATCGTCACCACCAACGCTGGTCAGCGTGCTTCCAGAAAAGAGCCCCATCTTTGGTTTGGCGGTTGATCTGGGAACAACGAAACTAGCCTGCTACCTCGTGGATTTGGAGACCGGCAAAACAGTCGCCCAACGCGGATTAATGAACCCTCAGATTGCCTACGGCGAAGATGTCATCAGCCGCATTTCTTATGCGAGTCAAGGTAGCGGCACCGCACACAGGTTGCAACACAGGGTCATCGAAACCCTGAATCAAATGCTGCGCGAGTTTTGCAGCGATTTGAATATCTCGCCCAAACAGATCGTGGAGATGGTCGTCGCCGGCAACACCGCCATGCATCACTTCTTCGCCGCGCTGCCTACTCAACAGTTGGGCCAAGCGCCCTACCTGCCTGCGACCACCGAGCCTCTTCATCTCCTCGCGCGCGATCTTGGCTTGCAGATTGCCTCTGCTGCAACCATCTACACTCCACCCAACATCGCCGGTTATGTCGGAGGAGATCACGTGGCCATGCTTGTCGGAATCGACGCCGGCTCCCTCAAGTCGGGTCCACCATTCCTGGCCATCGACATCGGCACTAACACCGAACTCACTCTCAGCGTGGACGGCCGTCTGCTGACTTGCTCCTGCGCATCCGGGCCCGCCTTTGAAGGCGCGCACATCCGCCACGGCATGCGAGCTGCCCCCGGCGCCATCGAACGCGTCCTTTTCGAGCGAGGCAACATCCAGATCTACACAATCGAAAGACGTCTCCCCGTTGGTATCTGCGGCTCTGGAATTCTTGATGCGATTGCCGCTCTGCTCCAAGCCGGTGTCCTGGAATCGCGCGGCAATTTCCGCAAAGGCGCGGAGCACGTGCGGCAAAACGGCAATGGCGGAGAGTTCATTTTAGTCAACGCGCCAAACTCCGGAAGCGGCAGCGAAATCGTTTTGACGCGGCAGGACATTAGCGAGATTCAGTTTGCCAAGGCCGCGATTCGCGCCGGAATTGAGATTCTCCTCGAAGTCAGTGGCGTGAACGCCTCGGCGCTGGATCAATTTATTATTGCCGGAGCCTTCGGCAGCTATCTCGATGTTCAGAGTGCCGTGCGCATTGGGATGTTCCCGAGCATTCCTCTCAACAAATTCCGTCAGGTGGGCAATGCCGCGGGGATTGGCGCAAGGCAGATGCTGGTTTCCAACGCTAAACGTCACTTTGGCGAATCGCTCGCCAAACAAGTCGAATACGTCGAACTGGCAAATCACCCACATTTCCAGGATAAATTTGCCCAGAGTTTGTTTTTCTGAAGTTCAGATCAATGCTCTGCCGGCTCGCAACGTAAACTCCTGCCCCAGCTTGCGAATGAATTCCGGACTCGTTCCGCAGCAACCTCCAATAAAGGTCGCGCCAGCGTTCGCAAGTTCCTTTGCCGCCCCGGCGAATTCCTCTGGCGTCGTTCTATATTTTGCAACTCCTTCCACGATCTCGGGAAGCCCTGCGTTCGGCTTCATCCACACCGGCAAAGTACACGCAGCCACCAGGCGTTCGCAGATCGCGATGTATTCTCTCGCGCCAACCCCGCAATTCGCCCCGATTCCGTGCACACCTTCGCTGACAATCGCCGCTGCCACCTGCTCCGGTGTCGCTCCCATAATCGTCCGGTCGCGATTTTTCCCGGAATCATAAACGAACGAAACAATCACGTGCAAACCGGTCTCAAGAGCTGCTGCTGCTGCAATTTTGGCTTCTGCAACATCAATCATCGTTTCGATCAGAATGGCGTCAGGGTTTTCCTCCGCCAGTGCGCGCGCCTGCGCCGAGAACGCGTCACGAAGTTGCTCGGGTGTAACCTCTTTCGCCACCAGCATCTTTCCGCTCGGGCCCATCGATGCAAACACCATCGCTCTACCGCCCGCTGCTTCTCGCGATATCTTTACCCCGGCGCGATTGATCGTTTCGCACTGCCCGTCCAGCCCGTGCGGTCCCAAACTGATGGGATTCGCGCGAAAGGTATTTGTCAGAATTATCTTGCTGCCGGCCTGGACATAACTCTCCGCAACCTGTCGAACCATTTCCGGCTTGATCAGATTCCATTCGTCCAGACAAGCTCCTAATGGCGCACCCAGCTTTTGCAACTCCGTGCCCCAGGCGCCATCAGCGAGGGTCAGCGACCCCCGAATACAATCAGTCAATTTCATAAGGTCTCTTCCAGATCGAATTTAACCCACCAGTATACCCTTGCAGCAGACAACGAGATTTTCACCGGGCCACTTTGCGGGCCTCAGAGAAGGACTGAAGCCAGTTCCTGTTTCTGCGGTTGTCTGTGCTTCCGCTCAGTCATAAAATGATAGTTACGTGAAGTTCGCAGCACTCGCGAAAGCAATTCAAACCGAATGGCGGGCACAATAGAAATGAAACTTCTAGGAATTGACGTTGGAACCGGCGGGACGCGTGCCGTGTTGATTGATCAGTCCGGGCGCGTTCTTTGCAGCGCCACGGCGGAGCATGCTCCCATGAGCTCCCCGCAAATTGGCTGGGCGGAGCAAGATCCGCAGGATTGGTGGCGAGCGGCGTGCCGCGCCATCGCCGAATGTCTCGCAAAAGGAAAGGTGCAACCCGGCGAAATCGACTCGATCGGCCTCACCGGTCAGATGCATGGCCTCGTGCTTCTGGACGAAAGCGATAACGTGCTGCGTCCGTCGATTATCTGGTGCGACCAACGTACCGGGGAAGAATGTCGCGAAATTACCGAGCAAGTCGGCGCCCGCCGCTTGATCGAACTCACTGCCAACCCCGCGCTGACCGGTTTCACCCTCCCGAAAATCTGGTGGGTGCGCAAACATGAACCACAAATCTGGGCGCGCGTTCGCTCCATTCTTTTGCCGAAGGACTATGTGCGGTTTCGTCTGACAGGCGTGCGCGCAATCGATGTGGCCGACGCTTCCGGCACGCTGATGCTGGATGTCGTCAACCGCAAGTGGTCTCAGCCCATCCTGGAAATTTCGCAGTTGGATGAAGGTTTGCTCCCCAAGGTTTACGAATCGCCCGAAATCACCGGGCATACCTCCGAAGCAGGCGCGCGCGCGGCTAGCCTTCGCGCAGGAATTCCCGTCGTCGCTGGCGCGGGAGATCAAGCGGCGGGCGCTGTTGGCATGGGCATCGTCAAGCCCGGCGCGGTCAGTGCGACGATCGGCACTTCCGGCGTCGTTTTCGCTGCAACCGCTAAACCACTGCTGGAGCCACAAGGGCGCATCCACACATTTTGTCATGCGATTCCCAATCGCTGGCATGTGATGGGGGTAACCCAAGGCGCCGGACTCTCTTTGCGCTGGTTCCGCGATCAATTTGGCGCCGGGATGGACGATGGCCGCGACCCTTACGATCACCTGATGGAGGAGGCGGCGAAAACTCCGCCGGGTGCGGAAGGCCTTCTCTGGGCGCCTTACTTGATGGGTGAACGAACGCCCCACCTCGATCCTAATGCTCGCGGCGCGCTCGTTGGCATTACAGCGCAACATTCTCGTGCGCACATCATTCGCGCCATCCTCGAAGGTGTGGCCTTCAGTCTTCGCGACTCCTTGACGCTCTTCAAAGAAATTGGCGTACCCATCGAATCCATCCGTTTGGGCGGCGGCGGCGCGCGCTCGGCTCTGTGGCAAAAAATCCAATCCGATATTTATGGCATGCCGGTGGAATTGATCGAGGCTGAAGAAGGTGGAGCTTACGGAGCCGCACTGCTTGCCGGTGTCGGTGTTGGCGCGTGGCCTTCTGTCGAATTAGCTTGCGAATCAGTTGTCCGCGTGGCAAAAACTGTCAAGCCCGATCCGCAAACCGTGTTGCTAATGAATTCGCAGTACGCGGAGTATCGCAAACTGTACCCGGCACTAAAAGGAATTCGACACAAGTTCTAGCGCAATTTGCTGCTCAACTGGCTTAGCGTTGTTTCAAGATTTCGAAATCCGCCCGGACAATTCCAAAGCCTGTTTGTGCAGCGAGAGATCCGGGTCCGCATCTTTCCAGATTGCCAGCAGACTCGCGAGCATTTTGCCGGCTTTGTCTCGTTCGCCGCGCGCCTGATAATCTTCTGCCAATGTGTAGTGCGCCGCCACCCAACGTTGCTGAGGTTCCCAGGAAAGCGAGCGGACTGGCTCACTTACAAGTTTCTCGTACCATGAAATCGCCTGGTCCAGCGCCCCCGATTGCTGGTATGCATGCGCCAGCGCCTCAACTGTAAAGGCATTGCTGTTGTTGTGATCCGCCAGCGTGAGGAGTTCAATCGCCTTATCGGAGTGCCCCTCTGCCAACGCAATCTCTCCTTGCAGCAGGTGCAAATATCCTGTTTGCTCGGCGCTCTTCGCATCTACAAGTGGCGCAATCAGAGTTTCGACTCCCTCTGCCTTCGCCGTTTCTTTGGCGCGCGCATACTCCAGCCCAACGAACGTGCCGAACACCACCTTGGGTCCCAAACTTTTGATTTGAGCGGCCGCGGCATCGAGTTGTTGTAACTCTTCTCTCGTATTTCCTTGGCCTTCCGCGAGGATGCCCAGCCACAAATGTACGCGCGCGATGCTGAGCACTGCCGGGGGGCTTTCGTCCAACAGAAGCGCGTCCTGAAATCTACGTCGCGCGCTCGCGTACCGCCCGTGATAAAGGTCCAGCAAAGCCAGTGAACGCAAGCCGCTCTCTTTCGTCTTCGGGTCGCCGAGCAGAGCGGAAAACACCTCTTGCGCCTTCTCATCTTCACCGTTTGCAACAAGCGCAAAGCCATATTCCCGATTGGTGTTGCCCGTCGTCAGCCATTGCGGGCGCAGTCTGAACGCCTCTGAGTATGCGTGTAGCGCTTCCGGAAGTTTTCCCAGCGTCTTATAGGCGGTGGCCATTTCCACATACGTCGTGGCGTCATCAGGCGCCACGCGCAGGATTTCCTGGTAGCGCGTGATTGCTTCTTCTTGACGCTGATGCATGCGCAGCAAGCGCGCGTAGTCCGAAAGGGCTTGCCAATCGTCCGGGTAATGTTCCAGGTACAGACGATAGTAAGCGTCTGCCGCATCAACATGATCCAGGTCGGCCGCATATTCCGCCTGCATCAGCATGCGCTCGCGCTCCGTAGTTCGTGCCGAAAGGGCCAGTGCCTTCTCGTATTCTTTCTGGCCGGTGGGCTGATCATTCACGATGTAACTGAAATTGATGTCCCCTAAGCCCGCGTGAGCCATGGCAAAATCCGCGTCAGCTTCCACCGCAGCGCGCATTCGCGCTGTGGCATCTCCATACTTGCCCTGGTGCCACAGACTCATTCCCTCTGAATAATCCTTCAGCGCAACAAGCGATGAGGTTGTTACTTCGGGCAGCGGCCTATTCGCGTTATGGATCTGATACAGCGATTCCCCAAGGTCCGCGCGCGCCTCGCCCGAAATCTTGTCCAGCGCCTCAAGAACACGATCTTCTCCATGTACTCGCTGACTGTAAGAGCGAACCGTCGCCCCGCTTTGCGGATCAATCAATTCCGCCGAAAGCGCATACTCCTGCCCCGTGCGCGCGATGCTGCAGGTAAGTAATCCCCGTATATTCTCTCGCTGACAAATCTCCCGGCCCAGCGCCGGCGTAATCCGCGCATCGGCGGGCTTGCCCATAAGTTGCAGCACGGAAGCGATGCGGGCGTGTGGAAACACATTAAAGTGCTGCGACTGTTCGAGGCTCACGGTGAACGCCGTTCGCAGAGCGTCGTCGAGCTGAGGCTCACCGGTTCCATTTTCAAAATCGGAAACCAGCACCCAATCACGCGGCGCAAACGAAAAAGCTGGCCGGCCATGCATCAGCCACAGTGCCAGTCCAGCCGCGCTCACCAGAACTAATCCCAGGACAATCCACAAATTCCGGCGGCTGTGCGCCTTCGCGGGAATCTCCGCAACTCCAATTGATTGTTCACGAGCTCCCCGTGCCGCTTCCGCAACACCCTTCGCACCGGCAACATTCACTATTTCTACTGGAGCGATGAAGCGGTATCCCTGCCGCGGGACGGTCTCCACAAAACGCGGGCTCTCTCGTTCGTCGCCCAACGCCTCGCGCAACTTTCTTACAGCGGTGTTCAAGCCATCTTCAAAGTCCACAAAGGTGTCGCCCGGCCACAACCGCTTCTGCAGTTCCTGCCGGCTCACCATTCGCCCCGGGTGCTCCAACAAAACTCCCAGCAACTGCAGGGGTTGTTTCTGAATGCGTACGTGCACGCCTGCACGGCGCAGTTCCGCCGATTCGGGTTGCCATTCGAATGGTCCGAAGCGCGTAGCAGCATGAGTTGTCGGAGGCATACCCGTCAGAAACCCCACAGTCCTGCAACCGGGGACTAAGGTCCGCGATTATACCACTGCCGCTTCCCCGGTTCATTGCCACCTCAAATTGGCCATAACGTCCTGATTTCCTTTGGCTTGCCTGTTCAGAATTAGTTCGGAAATAGACCGGCTTCTGTCCATTGACCTGCAAACCGCCTTTCCCACACAGTGGCACGCACTGTTCGTCGGAGGGTGCGAGCGAATGGACAAAGTTCAGGCTGAACAGGCGGAGAAGGAATTCAAAGAGCTGCTTTCGGCGTATTGGGTCGCTCAATTAGCCCAGATGCGCGCGCAATCGAATTCGGACGAATCGCTATCCACACCAGATCCGCGAAGGACAAACCAAAACGTAAGGCAAGGAGACGCCAGATGAACGCAAGACTCAATGAAGGAAATATCCTGCGCGCAGTCAAAGAAGTTCTAGGCTTCGTCGGACTGGCCATCCTCGCGCTGCTTTGCGCCGCGGCAGTCCAGGCGCAATCGCAGCCGGCACAATCAGAACCTACCGCCGAACGTCCCATCGCGTCAGCGCCAGCAACCTCGCCCGGCACTGCTCCCTTTGGTGCCGCCCCTGTTGCCAAGCAAGAAGTGGCGCAGAATCTTTCGGACAAATCTTCCGCGCCAAAAGGCCAATCCGAAGGCATCAAGATTCACGGTCACTGGACGATTGAGGTCCGCAACCCCGACGGCAAACTTGTTTCCCACACGGAATTTGAGAATGCTCTAAATCCCCCCGAAGCCATCCTTGCGAATGTCCTGACGGGGAGGACTACGGCTGGCACTTGGGAGGTCGGCTTGGGCACCACGGATAGCACTGCGGGTCCATGCGGTACTTCGGGCACTAACTTGTGCACGCTGGCGCAATCTGGAAGCTTCCTTGCACCCGTCGGACTCGCGAACTGTTCGACTGGTCTTGGCTGTTTTGCGAATCTTCAAGTCGGATTCGCGCCAGCTGCTCTTGGAACCACTCCAAACGTGATACAGCTCACTGGTTCGGCCACTGCAACCGCGAACAGCCAGATTGGTTTCGTAGAAACGGCCTTGTACACTTGCGCCAACAATGGCGTGGGGCTCTCCCCAATTGACCCCAACACCTGCTTCACCTCAGGACCGCAGTTTGTGACAGCAAGCGGTCTATTCACCAGCGCCACCAACTTCGCCGGGTCGCCCGTCACAGTCAGAACCAACCAGATTATCTCCGTCACTGTAAACATCAGCTTCCAATAGATCCCCGGCTGAATCGCCTGGATCTCGAAGACAGCGTGAGAGCGTAGGAGGCTGGAAAATGAGTGGCGGCAAAAGAAAAAGTGACTTTTGGAAATGGGCGGTTGGAATAGTATGTGGCGCAATTCTTCTGCCCGCTCTGGCAGTGGGAAGTCACTGGCGCCACCCCATTAAAGCAGTTGCCCCGACGCCTCCTGAGACAGCTTTGGCTTCGAGCCCTCGCTCCGCGCGGCCTTTGCTTCCAATCGCACCTGGGCACACCCCAGCAACAATTAGGATTCCGGATTCTGCAAACTCGGCGTCCGCTCCCCAATCTTTAGCTTCGACCAAACAAATCGCTCCAATCTCTTCTTCAGCCGTGTTGCCGGTAACCGCGGCGCAAGCCATGAAAGTATTCGCGGGGTTGCCAATATTATTCGAAGCCAACAACGGCCAAACCGATCCCCGCGTGAAGTTTCTTTCTCGCGGCGCAGGCTACACCCTCTTTTTGACGCGCAACGAAGCCGTCCTTTCGCTCCCGGCGCACTCCTCAAAAACCAACGCATCGCGGCAAACGAAACATGCGATTTCCCAGGCTGAACGTGCTGCTTATCATTCAGGAGCAGGGACTCCGAACATCGATGTCAATCACTCCAAAGCCGGTGCCCACGTGCGCCCTGATGTCCTTACCATGCGCCTGGTGGGAGCCGATCCCGCCGCTGAAATTACCGGCCAGGACGCACAGAAGAGCGTCTCGAACTATTTTAATGGCAACGATCCCAAGAACTGGCACACCCGCGTCCCGAACTATTCGCGCGTGAAATATTCAAATGTCTATCCCGGCGTGGACCAGGTCTATTACGGCAATCAGAATCAACTGGAGTCCGACTTTCTCGTTGCTCCCGGCGCCGATCCCAGCGCGATCGCCTTAGAAATTCGCGGCGCGCGCCACCTCCATCTGGATGCTCGTGGCAACTTGATCTTGACCACGCACAGTGGCGAAATGCGATTGCTGAAGCCAGTGCTGTATCAGCCCTCGTCCGGTGCGGCAACGCAGCGTTCGGAAGTCCAAGGAAGTTTTGTGCTCCGAGGCCCCAATCGTGTGGGTTTTGCGATTGGAGCCTACGACCGCGCGCGGCCGCTGGTGATCGATCCCGCCATGTCGTTCTTCAGCTATTTCTCCGGAGATGGCAATGATGTGATTCGAGCCGTCGCCGTCGATCAGCAAGGCAACATGTACGTCACCGGCCAGACGACATCCGACATTGAATTTCCGCCATATCAAGTGGCGGAAGGCTGCCAGAATAATCTCGATTGTGCGGCGGGGGCCGTCTTTGTCTTCAAAATCAGTTCGATCGGAGCGGCCGGCAGCACTCCACAGTTGGCCTATTTTAATTTCTTCTTTGTGCAGATTGTAGGCCGTACCGTGCCCCCAAACGGCGATATCGGCAACGCACTTGCCGTGGATTCGCAGGGAAACGCCTACGTTGCAGGCAAGACAACGTCAGGAGATTTTGGCACAGTGAATCCGTGCCAGGGTTGCTCTGGCGATAGTTTCGTCGCGGAATTGGACCCCGCCGGGAATATTATTTTCTCCACAATGCTTGCAGGCCTCGGCTCCCAAATAACAGGCCTGGCTCTGGATTCCGCAAGTCCGCCGCACATTTTTGTTGGCGGCACGTTGGCAGGCAATGCCCTGACTCCCAACACCCCGAATGGGTTCACGCCCGTCAATGCCTTTCAGCAATCTGGCCCGGCCGCGAACACCAACCTTACCACTGGCTTTGTCGCCGAATTGGGAACCGGTACGACTGCTTGTGCGGGTTCGTCGGTCACGCAAGATTGCGTGCTCTACGCGACATTCTTTGGAGGAACGAGCGGTTCACCCGGCGATTTCATCAACGGTATCGCTGTGGACAACCAGGGCTTGGTGTACATCACTGGGACGACCTCCACGACCGATTTTCCTGTGAACTCCAAGCTGGCCGGGTTTAGCCAAACAACTTGCCTCACCACCGAAACTTGCTCGCTGGCATTTCTCGCCAAGCTCGACCCCACTGCCGGAGCCAACGGTCTGCTTTATTCAACTACCCTAGGCTTGCCGAACACGGGCGGGCCCGTACAATATCTTGGCAACGCCGTGGCTGTGGCAAAGGACGGCTCCGGGTATGCCTACCTCACGGGGACAACTGGGAATCAGCTCAACGGGGCTAACAACAATAACGGCGGCTTGTTTTTTCCGACCACGCCCGGTGCCATCGGCACTTCGCAATCTTCATGTACTCCCCTGAGCGGCGGCAGTAGTTGTCCAGGCGGTTTTGTATCCGAAATCAATACCAACGCTACGGGTTCCACCTCGCTGGTCGCTTCGACTTATCTGGGCGGCGTGAACGGCGTGCTTACTTCCCCGAACGCCATCGCTGTCGATGCGGCAGGCAACGTGTTTGTAGCGGGCGGCACAAATTCGCTCGATTTTCCCCTACCGAACTTCGCGATTAGCACCAATGCCATCCAGAATGTATTGCCGGCCTCCGCTGGTGGCATCGCCCAGCCGATCCAAAGCGTTTTCCTTGCCGTTCTGCCCTCCGGCTTGAACAACATTCTCTATTCCACTTATTTGGGGGGGAGTGGGCAGGGCGCTTGTTTCCCTCTTAATGACTGCACGGTCGGAAACGTCACCTATCAACCCACCGGCTCTACAGTCGTGAACGATTTTGCCAACGCCGTTGCCCTGGACTCTTCGGGAAATGCGTACATTGCGGGGCAGGAGACTTCTGGCAATTTTTACATCGCCCCATCCGCGCAAACGCTCTATGTCAATTCTTTTGACAGTTTATCGGCAGGCAACAAAGGCTGGGCAGAAATCATCGGAACCGAAATCACGCCCCCTTCAACGTTCCCCATCGTCTCGCTTTCCCCAGCAAATGGACTCAATTTTAGCAACGTGGGGCTCACCGGCAGCGGCGCGGGACAAATTACCGTACAGAACACCGGGACGGCTGCGCTCACTGTGTATGCACTTGCAATCGTGCCGGATTCCGGCACGCCCACGAGCACCTTCACGGAATCCGATAATTGCCAGGGCAGAAGTATCGCTATTTCGGCAACCTGCATTATCAATGTTACCTTCACCCCCAGCGCAATCGGATCTTACGGCGCAACTCTCGAGTTGGCAGACAACGCATCAAGCAGCATCCAAACCGAGCGTCTCACGGGCTCAGGCATCGCGCCATTCCCGGAAATTGCGCTTACCCTCTTCCAAAACGGCACCTCAAGCACCAACTTCAACGACACTGTCCACTTCGGAACCATCCAGCAAGACGCCTCCAGCTCGACTATTACCATTCAGGCCCAGAACAGCGGCACGGCAGCTCTCGTCATTGGCAACATCTCCGTCGTTGCGTTCGGCGGTAGCGGCAGCGACATCACCATATTGGGAGACACCTGCACCGGTGCAACTCTTACGCTTTACGACCTCTGCCAGATTAATTTGTTGTTTAGGCCTTTCAGCGCCACGGGAACCCAAGATGCTCTCGCGCTCGTCATTCCGGACAATGCTCCGGATACACCGCAGACAGTTGCTCTCATTGGCACCAGCGGCACTCAGGCGCCACCCACCGCTCTGCCCGTGCTGGCATCCGTCGACAACTCGGTGCCCCCAATTCCGGCCAGTATCTCCCCCGGCGTGCCTATCGGTGCCGCTCATTCTGCCGTAAGCTCCGGCGGACAGTTCGTGGCCTTCGAGTCCACCGCCACGAATCTTCCAGGGCCCGGCGCGGGCATTTACTTGCGTACGATTTGCCTGCCACCACTGACCGGGTGCACTCCAATTACCAACTACATTTCCTACGCCCCGTCGTCGGGGCCAAATGACAATTACGGAGCACCATGCTTCGGTACTGGTTATCTCGGCACTGTCCAGCCAGCCATTGACACTACCGGACAGTTCGTGGCCTTCCGCTCGGATTCCTGCGTGCCAGTTCTCAATGCCACTCCCGAAATCCAGATTTATCTTCGAAATGTGGCTGTGAATAGCACTACCTTGATTTCGTTGGACGACAGCGGGAACCCCCTCAACAACGGCATGAGCGCGTATTCCATGAGCGCCAACGCGCGATACTTTGCGTACTCCAGTTCCTCGTCAAACGTGGCGGGATTGCCCAACAATTTCATCGGCCAGATTTTCTTGCGCGACGCCCATTGCACTCCTCCCGCAACAACGTGCACGCCGACTACGCTGATTTCACAGGAAACCAATGGCAATCCCACGCCTTTGGGAACAACCACCGAACAGCCCTCCATCAGCTCGGATGGCCGCTACGTTGTATTCTCTTCTTCGGATCAAAACTTACCCACTACTCCACCGAAGAGCTTCGCATCAGGTGCCGTGGTCCTTTATCTCCGCGATACTTGCAACGGTGCAACGGGCAGCTGCACTCCCAAAACGACCGCCATTTCCGTCGACTCGACTGGCCAGGCCGTATCCGGCGATGAAGGCGCTGCAGTCGCCAGCGGCGGCCGCTACATTATTTTCGGGTCCTTCGCCTGCAGCTTACTGCCGGGCGGATGCACGGGCTCGTCGCCGGAAGAAATGTATCTGGCTGACACCTGCAGTTATAACGGAGTCGCGGTGCCGTCATGTACGGTCGCACCCCCCAAAATTATTTCCGTGAACCAGAACGGATTGCCAGACAGTTTCCTGAGCTCAACTGTTGGGCCTCCCACCATTACCGCGGATGGCCGGCTGGCGATGTTCACCTCTTATACTCCACTCCTCGCCAATGTCGCTGGCCAGGCAATCTATGCCTACGACACTTGCACGAGCAACGACGCACCCGTAACCAATTGCAATACTGGACTGCACGTCGTCTCTGTGGATTCCAGCGGCACCGCGTTCACCAACGGAAGCGATTTTGCTTCCACCGATCCAACTGGTCAGTTTGTATCTTTTGGCACCAATGGGGATGCCGCGACGACTCAGAACCCCGCACCTATGCCCGGGGGCGTGTATCTTGGTCTCGGCTCAGGCTTCGCCGGCGCCACTGGCCCCGCTCTTCAGGTTTCTCCAACCGCCATCGATTTCGGCAACGTCCTTCCCCCGGCCATCAGCGCAACCCAGACAATCACCGTGACCAATTCGAGCCCCTTTTCCACGGTGACTGGTTTCACAGTCTTGCCAGCCACGCTGAACAACGGCTTTTCTTATGTGACCCCGGGCTCCGGTTCAACGAACTGCCAGACCATTACGCAACTCTTGCCCTTGCAGAGTTGCATTACCCAGGTCCAATTCGCTCCGTCGGCCATTGGACAAGAGATTTCCTCGCTCGCTTACAGTGCCACCAGCCTCGCCTCCACCGACGTTCATCTAACAGGATGGGGCGGAGAGTCCGCAATTGTCTTCGAAGACATGAACGGCAATCCCATTACGAGCGCCAACTTCGGCACCATCCAGACTGGAACCACGGCCACTCTCCAAACTCAGATTGCAAACGTGGGCACGGCCCCCGCAGGCACAGCACCACTCGAGTTCTTGCCCTATTCGGTCACGGCTCCCTTTGGCGCAGACGTAAGTCAGTGTCCTGCAAACCTTTCATCCCTCACCAGCCCGGATTTCCCGAATCTCCTCGCACCTGGCGCCAGTTGCATCGTTACACTTTCCTTCACTCCTTCCGCTACGGGAGCGGCCTCGGGCCTCCTCACTTTCGTCGACAACGCGCAAACAAGCAATATCGCCATCATCCCAAGCCAATCCAGCGGCGAAACCGCGCAGTCGTTTCCTCTCAGCGGAACCGCAGCAACCACAACGCAAGCGCATCTGATTCTGACCGCTGTGCCCTCGCCCAATCCCGCTCTTCTCAATTCTCCTCTGACGTATCTACTAACTCTGACCAATGCCGGCCCTGCCACGGCACAGGGCATCACGATCAATCTCAACGCCCAAACTCAAGCCCCGCATGGCGCGTTTACAAGCATCACGTCCAGCCAATTTACTTGCTCGCCGCCCGGCACCGCTGGTCCTTACGCAATCTGCAGCCTGAATTCTCTTGCTGTCAACGCCTCCGCTACGATCACTTTCGTCGTCACCCCCGAAGAGGTCAGTTCAAGTTTCAACGCTACTTTCTTTCTGAACGAGACCACCGTCGATCCTGATCCCATCTATGACACGGTGAACGTTTCTGTCCCGGTCATTACGGCCACTACCGGCCCGGCTGTCGTCACGGACAACGAAATCATCACCGTCACCGATACCCCCATATTCCCCGACATCGTGGACAACGAACCAATCACTGTGAAGGATACGGTCATGGTCACAGCCTGCACCGCGTTTACAATTTCTCCATCCACCGTACAGCCAGCGACGATCGGTACTCCCTATTCCCAGCAATTCACGGCCTCCGAAACCGGCACCCTCACCTGGACAATTAGCAAAGGCTTATTGCCGACAGGGTTGACTTTGACTCCGGGTACCGGTCTGCTTTCCGGCACGCCTACAGGTTCAGCAGGCAATTTCAATTTCACCGTCACTGTCACCGATCAGAATGGATGCTCGGCTAGCGCCAGCCTCTCGTTGACACTGAATGCCCCCGTGGCTGGCAGCACTATCACCACCATCACTTCGACCAGTTCCACCTATCAGGGCCTTGCTCTGCCGGCAAACCTCGCGGTGGTGGGCAATCCCATCACTGTCAACTTCAAAGTTCAACCCGCTTCCGGCAGCACCACTCCCTCCGGAACCGTAGCAGTTTCCGACAGCTTCACTCCTGCTGATTCTTGCTCGCAACCTGGAATGCTGAATGCCGGCACAGGCTCCTGCAACTTGACGATTGCGCAGTTGAGTTCTGGGAGCACGCAGCTCACCGCGATCTACTCTCCGGATGCGGCTTCCAGCGGTCTTCTCTCCAGCACTTCCAGTCCACTCACGGAAAGCATTGTCCAAATCACGGCCTGCGGAATCCTTCCCACGGCACAGACCTCAGCCCAAGGAACAACGGTAACTTTCACATTTTCGACCTGTCTCGCCACCGATATCGCGGCCGCGCCCGGGGCTGTAGTCACCGGCTGTCCGCCAGATGCGCAATGTAGCGCCACTGTCACACAGGTCAGTCCGGGAGTTTACAAGGTGGTCGTCACCATCATGCTCGGCGGTTCGGGGAGCGTTGTTCCGCTTCCGACCCCCCGGCCCTGGACCGAGCCTTGGCCGCTGCTACGCTTCTTCATCGGCGTACTTTTTGCAATTTTGATGGCACTTCAGTTGAGCCGACAGAATCGCGCGCGGCCAAGACTCCTCTATGCTGCCGGCCTCCTGGTCGCTCTTCTGTTGTCCGGTATATCTGGCTGCACCAGCGCAAACAGTGTTGGTGGGGGCGGTGGTGGCGGTGGCACTGGAACTCCACTGAACACCTATACAATGAAAACCGCTGTAACGGCTGGGAACTTCAGCACCTCGGTGTCCCTCACGCTGACGGTAACAAAATAACTGTCTCGTCCGGCGACTCGGGAATACTCGAACGCAATCAGAATGGCGCGTGCGATTTATTGCTTGGTGGCAATCTCGCTAAAAGCTGCCTTCTCAAGCATCAGCCAGATTGCGCCGTGACAAGCCGCGTGTGCCGTCAAGCAAACTAAATTAAGATTTACGAATCTCCTCCAACCTGCGGAATGATCGTACTCAGCAGATTTCATCCCGTGCCCCAGGATGAATTGAACTTCCTGCGAGACTGTAAGAACAGCGCCTATCCTGGAAGCTGCGACAACAAGCCAGTCACTTGGTATCCATGGAAGACCCGCAAGCCGGTGTTCTGCGCAGGGGTAGCTACTACGCACCGCAGCGCTCGATCCGGTATTTTCCGCAAGCATATAAGCGTGCCGGGCGCGGTAGACTACTTATGATAGTAGTGAGTATTCATCATTCAGGGGCAGCCGGATTCCGCTTTGTACAGGACGCACAGTAAGATGGGACCAGCCATAAAGCACTACAACCTTGAATAGCTGCTTTTAAACTTTACTGAACACCGATTGCACTGATGGGCGCCAACGTTACAATGCGGCAGATTGCAGAGCGTGCTCAAGTCTCCATTGGCACTGTCTCTCACGTCATCAACAATACGGCGCCGGTTCGACCCAAGCTCCGCGTTCGCGTTTTGGAAGCGATCCGTGCCCTCGGCTTCCAGCCCAGCGCCCTCGCTCAAGGTCTGCGCCTGAATCGCACCAGGATCCTCGGCATGATTATTCCTGACGTCACCAACCCTTTCTTTCCTGGTGTCGTCCGCGGCGCCGAAGACGTTGCCTTCAAACACTCACATCGCCTCATTCTCTGCAACACCGATAACGATCCCGCAAAAGAGGCTTCTTACTTTGCGGAACTTCGCTCTCTTCGCGCCGCCGGTTTCTTAATCATTCCCGCCGCTGGCAGCACTCTCACCTCGGAACTCCTCGCTGGCGCACCGGGCATGCCTCCCGCCGTTTGCATTGACCGTTGCCCGGAAGGCTGGGCCGGCGACGCCGTTGTTGTCGCCAACGAATTGGGCGCCTATCGAGCCACAAAATATCTCATTCAATCAGGGCATCGTCACATTGCGGTAATTACGGGGCCAGCTCTCCTTGCCAACGCCGTCGAACGCTTGAACGGTTTCAAGAAAGCCTTGCGCGAAGCGCGCTTGCCGCTAGCCCCGGAGTTTATTCAAGAGGCCAACTTCGATACCCGTAGCGGATTCCAGGCCGCAAGACGGCTGCTTCGCATGTTGCCGCGCCCCACCGCCATCTTTGCCTGCAACGACCTCATGGCGCTTGGCGTACTTCACGCCGTGCACGAACTGGGATTTCGCTGCCCCGAAGATCTTTCGCTTGTGGGATTCGACAATCTCGAATTCTGTCAGTACACCAGTCCCGCCCTCAGTTCTGTTTTTCAACCCGACTACCAACTGGGAGCCACTGCGGCGGGGTTGCTGCTGGAACGAATCAGCGGTTTGCGAAACAAAGCCAAGCGCATCGTGCTGGAGACTGAACTCAAGATCCGTAATTCCGTGATGGCCCGGCCAGCAGCACCTTCACTCGCGACTGGAAATCCTTCCAGCCAACCCAGTCGCCCCCGCGAACTGGCCACGAAACGGCGCTAGTTTTGCATCCGCATTTCTCTCGCGGGACCGGTGCGCCGCGCTGCCCAGAGAGTTTCCAACGCAGGAATGACTCAAGTCGCGGTACAATCTTTCCCTAAGTAATTGAAAGGGCTCGTAGCTCAGCGGTTAGAGCAGCGGACTCATAATCCGTTGGTCCCAGGTTCAAATCCTGGCGAGCCCACCATTTCTTTTCAATCAGTTAGATTGTTCCTGCTCGTAGTCGTTCGCGGCAGTGTGCCCAGTTTTGTGCCCTGTCGCCTGCAAAATAGGCTCGATTAGCGGCTGTTCGAGCGTCTGAATCGCGGCCTGCTTTGCTTGCGAACGGATGTGGCTGTACCGTTCGAGCATTTGGCGGCTGACGTGGCCTGCAAGGGCCTTGATCGTCTGCTCACTCACCTTCGGATTCTCCGCGAGCCGCGAGATGAAGGTGTGGCGCATATCGTGCGGCCTGTAGCGCACGCCAGCCGCTTTGCAGGCAAGTCGCCACGCCTTGCGCCAAGAACCCATCGGGCGGGTGAGATCAACGTTGTAGAGGACGGGAAGGCGCGAGTTTCCGGCCAAGCCTACCTTGTGGTAGGGGAAGAGGAAACTTTCCGGCCCGGCCTCGGGGAAGCGTTCGAGCCATAGCGACAGGGAAGCGCACACGCGGCGGGATAGCGGAATCAAGCGGCCCGTGCCTGCCGCTGTCTTGCTCTTCGGCACAGTTATTTCTCCGCGCTGAATCATCCCGTCCTTCCATGCGAGCGACAAATCTTTGCGTTGGAGGGCCTGCGTTTCTCCCATACGCATCCCCGTGTCGAGTGAGAGCATAACGAGGGGTAGGAGCGCCGGGGATCGGCTCTGGCTCGCAGAGGCGAGAAGCTTCGTTTCCACTTCGGGTGGAATGGCACGCCCTACGTCGTGGCGCTCAGGAAGAGCCCTCACACGGTCTGCTATTGGCCCCCAAAGGCCCAACTGCCGCAGGATGCCGCGCAGCGTCCCTGTTTCATAGTTCACAGTGCGATTGCTGACGCCAGACGCTAGGCGCTTGCGCCTGTACTCCGCGACATCGTTTGCGTCCACATCGCAAACAAGCCTTTTGCCAAACTCTCCCTTGAGGTGCCCCGCGCATTGCTCGTATCGTTCACGACTCTTTTCTGCCAAGCCCGCTTTGCTCGCAAGCCACAATTCAGCCGCGTGGGAGAACAGCGGCATTCGCTGGCGCTTCGGGATATGGTTGTAAGCTTGCTCCAGTTCGCGCCGACGAGCGTGCTCCGCATCCTTCGCTACGGTTTTGCTATCGCTCTTTGAGGATTCGCGGATTAGTTGCCCGTTGAACCAAAACTTGTACCACCACACATCCCCGCGCTTGTAGAGGCTCACTCGCTATCTCCTTTCTTTGGCGGCCTGCCGCCCTTTTTCCCCCACTTGCTCAAAGTCGCCTTGTCATGCTTCGCGGCCCGCGCTTTGCCGCCCTTGCGACCGACCTTTGCCAGAAATTCGCGGATGATTTTGTCTTGATCGTTTTTCATAACCTAGCTGCTAGGTTAATACTTGCCTGCTAGGTTGTCAAGCGTTAATATGGCAAACGCGGCTAGGGTCGCTCCGGAAGAGCGGGTACATCCCGTCCTGCCTGCCGTGCGCACTCGAAAACCGGGATGCCACGCGGGAGGTCGTATGGCGAAGCGGACGCCCCGTACCCTGAAAGCGGAACAGGCTAGAGGCATTCGCAACGCCCGGCTTGTGGCGATGAAGAGGCTTTTCAGCGGACTTGGTGACCTGACGGACCGCGAAAAGAAGTGTCTGGCGGCGGTTCGAGAGGATATAGAAGCGGGCCCGGCGCTCCGGTTTCTAGCCAAGAAAGCAAGGCGCACGGAAGAACATTTGATTAGAAATTTTGTCATGGCTGTGTGGGGGGGCGAAGTGCTTCGGACTGGCCTGGGAGGGCGGCGTCCTGGGGATTCTGAACCGGAAGAACTTCTCAACTTCGCAGCTAGCCTATTTGAGACTGCGGAGACAATCCGCAAATTAAATGGTCAACGGTACTGGCAACCGGAATGCCCCCACACAGCGGTTTTTCAAGAAGACGACACGCAGAGAGAGAGAATCACCGGAATCGTTTGGGTGCAGCGCGCGAAGCCCCGCGCCTTCGAGGAAACAAAAAGAGCCTTTGAGAATCTGCCTCGCACTCTGGAAATGTACGCGAAGAGCCTCCGACACAAGGTTGCGCCCGAGTTCCACTCTCGCAGGCGGGACCGCCGCGAAGGAAACATCCAGCATCGGATGGTCACGGATCTCCTCGAATACATGCGCAGCCTGACCGGGGGAATGTACCGGGAGAAGGTTGCTGCCATTCTTCGCGTCATAAGTCCGATGGCCGGTGTTCCCGCGGTCGAGGCGGAAAGTCTGCGCAAGCGAGATCGCAGAAAGCGAGGGCTCGCGTAGGCGCGGCCCTCCTCACAGAAAGCGGTACATCACCACCACAAAAATGTCCGTCCGTGTACCTTCCGCCGAAATGCATCCGGGTTAATACTGCGTGCGAACGACAGTTACGGAGGCGACATGGAAAAGACACACGCAACCACGGAATTGCTTCGCGTCGAAGAAGCGGCCGCATTTCTCAACCTGAAGGCGTCTACGATTCGCGCCTGGGTGTTGCGCCGTAAGCTCCCGCACGTTCGGGTTGGCGCGAGAGCGGTGCGCATCCCGCGCGAGGCCCTGGAAAGACTTATCGTCGAGGGCACGGTTCCGGCGCGGGATCGGCGCAATGGCCGGTGACGCGGGCGCGGGAAGAGCGGCGATGAGCGAGGCAGAGCAACGTTTGCTGGATTTTGTTGCTTCGCTGATCCTCGAACTCGCGCACACGCACTCGCGCGTGACTCAGGAGCAGGTCGCTTTCTGGCTCGCATGCGTCGTAGTGGGGGCGAATAGATGAACGTGGATTACGCCAGGATTTTTGCTGAATACACGGAGCCGCACGCTCCGGGCGCTGTGCTTCGCAGGGTCTCAGATATCCCAGCACAAGAACTACAATGGCTATGGCCTGGGAGAATCCCTCTAGGAAAACTGACGCTTTTTGCTGGTGATCCGGGGCTGGGAAAGAGTTTTGTTGCGCTTGATATCGCAGCACGAGTGACACGCGGCGAGAAGTGGCCCGATGATGAGCAGTGCAATGGTGGACCGGGCAGCGTCATTGTCTTGAGCGCGGAGGATGACCCGGCTGATACGATTCGTCCGCGTCTGGAAGCTGCTGGCGCGGATGTGACCAAAGTACACATACTCCAGGCCGTGCGGCGCATCAAGCCAAACGGGGAATCAAGGCTCGAACACTTCAGTCTCGAAACTGACTTAGTTTCTCTTCAAGATGCAGTCAGTTCGCTCGGTGACGTGCGGCTTGTCGTGATTGACCCTATCTCGGCTTACCTCGGCAACTCAGATTCGCACGTCAACGCGAAAGTAAGAAGCTTACTCAGCCCACTGGCTGAACTCGCTTCTGGGTTGCGCGTGGCAGTACTGGCGGTGACGCACCTAAACAAGAACACTTCCTCTGCACTGTACCGCGCTACAGGCTCCATCGCCTTTGTCGCTGCGGCTCGGGCCGTGTGGCTCTTTGCAAAAAACCCTGACGATCCGGGGCAACGTTTGATGCTTCCGGGAAAGATGAACCTAGCGCCGGACCAGACGGGATTGAGCTACACACTGAAAGAGGAAAGGGCACGAGTTGTAGCTGTTGTTTGGGGCGAGGCTGTCCGATTGTCGGCGGATGCGGTCTTGCAGCCGGAAGCGGTGGAGGAGAAGTCAGAAAGGCTCGAAGCGATGGATTGGCTGCGCGAGCGGCTCGCTGAAGGACCCGTTTCTCAGAGGGAGATTAAAGGAGATGCCAAGGCTGCGGGCATCGCATGGAGGACGGTGCGCCGCGCAAAGGACTCGCTCGGCATAATGTCTGAAAAAGAAGGATTCAAGGGGGGATGGCGTTGGCAATTGCTGGTCCCGCAAGGTGTCCAACAACTCTCGAAGGTGTCCAGCCCTGAGATGTGGACACCTTCGGCAAAGGTGGACACCTTCGAGGCAGGTGGCTCGGCAAATACACAGGGAAGCACAGCCAGAAACGGACGGGCGAAGCCTGGGGAGTACACCCCTGATAGCGAAGGGCCGGGCTGCACCTGCCGTTCTTGTGACGGGCATTTTGGGACCGTGGCGGGCTGGCGGGCCCACATTTCTCGCGGCAGATGTACGAGCCACCTACCTGTTTCGAGAGTAGAGGGAATTCAATGAGCGCGAAAAGGAAACAGAAACGAGCAGCCCCTCAGATTGGAGATCGCTTGCTCACGCTGTGCGAAGCGGCAGACGTGTTGCGTCTGAGCACGCGCACGCTGCGGGAATACGTGCAGCGAGGCGAGATCGAGGGGCGCATCATCGGCGGACGATGGAGATTTAGGCGTGCAGACCTTGACGCTTTCTTTGAAAACGCACCCTCTGAGTGGGATTTTGCTGGAAAGCGCAACGACGGGGATTAGATGGTGGAACAGGCTAAAAGGCAGATTGGGAGGAATGCTGGGCGCTTTTTTGGGCGCAGAGTGAACTGCGAGCAAGTTCCCATGCTTCCGGCCTATGTCGTGCGCGAGGTTCTGGACGACCCGAGAAAGATTTCGTACCTGTTGGTTTGGAGAAGTCCGCATGATGGCGGAATCAGAGAAGCCGCTCGCGTCGCGCCGCATTACGAGAGGGCTGGCCTGGGCGGGCTTGATTGGACGGGCGCGTTTGAGATTAAGCGCCATGACGGATCGCGCAATTTCATTCGCACCCTTCTGCGCCCACTGCCGAGAAACGGCGGAAGAGTCCGGCTTCTGATTTGCCCCTATTGCAGCATTCCGCGCCGGGGGCTATACGGATGGGAGCCAGGCGGTCAGTACACTCACAGCGCAGTACCCTCAGACTGGGCATGCCGGAAATGCAGCATGCTACGCTATTCCTCCGAAGGCGGCGCACTTGTGATGCGTGGGGGACCAATCTCCCGGCTCCTGGGGCGGCCGATTCCCGATATGCTCTCTCCGCGCCCTAAGCCGTGGCTTCCGTACGTGTTCGCATCTCCCCTGGATGCCGCCGATGCTGGCTTTGCTCGGCTGGCTGGGTCACAGACGCAGCGCGGGAAAATCGCTGAGGAGCACTGAGCAGCGTCGGAAGTCTGCAGGCGGGGATTGGGTGCAGCGACTTCCGATGCAGCCGTGAGGATGCGTTCCTGTGCGTTCCCGCGGGGATTGGAGGAGTCGTCCGAACTGTTGGGATCAGTAACGAAGAAAGACTCGAACCAGGAGGGCTGCAACAAAGAGCAGGGCTAGGATGGAAAGAGTCCAAGCAAAAACAGTGAAGCCTTTATAGCCAAGACCGGATACCGTCGTCCAGTCACGGTGAAGAAACCAAAGGACGAGAGAGATGATCGCCCCGAGAATTACTGCTACCGGAAGCGCCAAGAGATAAGACGACAGAGTGAACCAAGACAGGAGGTGCCACTCGGGATGAGCGGGATTCAGAGCAGAGCGAACCAAGCAGATGGCAGCGCCGGAAAGACTCCAAGTCCAGATGAAATAGCGATGACGCCACTTCCAGCGCTCGAAGGTGTTACCGTCAGGACGAGCGACTTGCAGCAATCCTTCGATTCTATATCCGGGTTTTTTCATGATCATTCCTCGGATTGGCGGGCCAGAGCGAAGCGGATCAGGCCTCAAAAGCCCACGCGGGGACGCAGAGAGCGCCGCTGATGAGCAGGCAGCGACCTAATCTGGCAAATGACGGCCTACTTACTCTTGCCTTTTACATCGGATTCCTGTTCTTCGATCCTCTCGCGGAGTTCTTTCACAAGGGACCGTGTTGCACTGACAGGATAGAAGAGGCTTCCCCATTGCTTAACATCCGACCAAAGATGAGTTCCGGTCTTTGGGTCAATCGCAGTTAGATATGTGTAGCTCACCGTCCTGGCCTGCGAGCGGCTGGTGCTCTGGCCTGAAAGTTGCACGTTTCCGTTATCGTCCACTGTGCCTGTCGTATTTCCGCTCGTGTCGGTATCAAACCCGGTGACTTTGGACGTAGCTGACAGTACGAGAACCAAGTCCGCTTCCTCTGGCTTCTGAACGATCTTGAAGCGACCCCATTTCGTCAATTCATCGAATGCCTTGTCACCGAGACTTGCAATTTGAGTCTGATTCACGAGGTAAACAGTCTTTGCCTGGAGGACCTGGGCGGGAAGCGGCGCGTGCTTAGTTTTGGCTACAGCGAAGGAGGGAAAACTGAGAATGCAGACCGCCGATACAATCGAAATGTTTCTTCGCATCGTGGCACCTCACACTGTAGACAGAATACTTCCAATGGGAGGCGGGGAATGGCCGGACTGCATCTTGGGTTGCTGTAAGCGTACTGGCGAAAGACTCTATCACACTCATCGTGTGTAGACTCATCGTGGTCATGCTTCCGATGATAGCGACGTGCCTGCCGATCCGCGCATCATCTTCGGGAGAAGAGTACGCCAGCTTAGACTTGAACGCGGTTTCTCTCAGGAGAAGCTAGCAGAATTGGCTGACCTGCATCGCAACTATGTGGGCGGCGTCGAGCGCGGCGAGAGAAACGTCAGCCTTGTTAACATCGTGAAGCTAGCGCACGGCCTGAGCGTCAGACCCACCAGACTTGTAGAACCATTGCGGTGAGCGGCGGCGTTAAAATCACAAAACATCTGTTTTGTGGACAACTCCGAGGCGTCTCTAATCGGCTGCGCTTTACTCAAGGGTGGAGGAACGACCGTCGGGCGGTCCATGGACATGAGACTGTGCCCTATTCTGTGCCCACCCTAGATCAAAAACGATAGCAGACGGTAGTGGTAGGGCAGGGAAGCAGATCACCAGTACTGGTGCGGCGAATCAACACGATAACAAACTATCGCACTCAGTCATCATCGTCATGTTCAGAACTCATAATCCGTTGGTCCCAGGTTCAAATCCTGGCGAGCCCACCACCCATCAATGTGCAGCCCGGAGAGTTCCTTCTCAAAACGTTCCTAAGACATACGTAATATTTTTGCGCCTGACCCGCTCCTCTCAATCCTCGGGAAAGTGTCTGTGGTTTTGCGAAAGGGGATGAGGTCAATTCTCGACCGACAACCGATTTACTCCTTCAGCCGAGCTTCCCGCTGCAAACAGTCACCTATCCATAGTTCTGCCCTAAAGTGGAGCCTTTTGGATGAGGCGATATGACCTGACGGACACACAATTAGAGCTCTAAAATCGGTACCAATGGTCCTATAACACCCACACCCCATCTTCCCTGAATCGCCAGTACTTCATTCCAGCAGTAATAGGTCCATTTTATCTGGAAATTCCCTTGACTTGCCCTCCCTCCCCAGACAGAATGACCCCTGTTTTGCCCTGTTCCAGACGGTGTCCCTGTCCCAAACCCTGTTTTTATAGGTACCGCAAGTGAATGGCCGGCCATTCTTCGATAGAGAACTGTCGATTCAGAGAGGATCTAATGAACACGTTTTACCACCCAGCTCGGTTTTTTGGTCTTTTTTTGTTGGTCTTGCTTCTCGGTGCCACCCTCACCTGTGCTCAGTCGCAATTTTCTTATAATGATTTTTCCTCCACGGCCGGGTTGCGCCTGAATGGCAGCGCTGCCGCTGTAAGCAACGGCTCGGCGATTGTCTTACGCGTCGCACCGGCCACCCTTTTTCAGGATGGCAGCGTCTATTATGCGACCCCTTTGTCACTATCATCTGGATTCACGACTAAATTCAGCTTTCAGTTCCCACAGGTATCTCCAAATGGTGCCGGCCCCGCCGATGGCCTTACTTTCATCATTCAAAATGCGCCGGCGACGGACGCTGCCATGGGATTCAGTGGCGGTGGAATTGGGTATGGCGACGATGACCTGAACCTATTCCCAAGTTTGGGAATCTCCAATAGCTTGGCCATCGAAATCGATACCTTTCGTAACGTTTGGGACCCTGCAACGCCCCACATCGCGGCCATGAGCTGCTTTACAGGCTATAACTCTTCACACCATGGCAGTAAGTGTGCCAACGGCCCCAAGCAAGGCTCTGATCCGACGATTGCGATTAACTCCGCTCTTGCAACGAACGTTCTCGATGGCAAACCGCACACCATCACAATCGTTTATGGTACGCCTTGTCCGGGCTGCCAAAATGTCACCGTCACGCTCGATGGGAATCCCGCTCTTCAGTTTTCTTTTGACCTTTCTGCGCTTGGACTCGACTCCAACGACGACGCCTACCTTGGTTTCACGGCATCTACCGGTGGTGGTTTTGAGGACCAGGATCTCCTCAGTTGGAGCTACTCTGCCCAGACCATCGTCGCTCCGGTTTCAGCGACTGCCCCTACGACTTTTCCGTTCGCTCCGACGCTGACCCACACCGTCGATTTCAGCCAGGCTGCCGACAACAGTAATTTGACCTACCCGAATAATGATCCAACCACGATTCAGATTCAGAGCACGAACACAAGCGTCGATCCCAACACTTGGCCTGAGTATGTGACCGGCGGACCCCTTGCCACTTCGATACTCTTCCCGTTGATAGACGACAATCCCAGCGGCAGCGGGTCGAACGGTTCACTCTTTGTCGATCTTTGTTTCGATCCAACGTTAACCGGAAACGCCGCGATCCCCCTGGATACGAATTGCCCCTACGCTTCCAGTGCTACCAGCTTCCTGCTCGGAATTCAGATCGCTGCCGAGCTGAGTTCAAATCCACCGGTCAATAATCCGGCCAACACGGGAATGACAACCGCTCTCGCTCACTACGAGCCCAACACAACCAGTACAACCACCTGGGCGCCCAGCACCATTAACGGCACTCCGAATCCCGCGTGTTCCGTCACCACCGGAACTGCCAACAGTAATTCTCCGCAAACTTGCGATGTCCTGGACATCCAGCAATCCTTCTACGGCGACCCCACTTCAAGCGGAAAGACCAAGAACAAGGGTACCTTCGCCATGATCTACAACGTCCCCATGCCCTTGTCCTCCGTCAGCGTCAACAACACAGCGGTGAACACTCCGCCCGCCAACAACAACGGGTTCGCCTCCGCCCTTTGGTTCAACACTCCGCTCAGCCTGAGTTTCACCGTAAACCCGGCTTGTCCCTTGAATCCGCCGACTTGGCCCTGCACTCTATCGACCCCGGCGAATTACAACTATTTCTCTCCTGCACCCGTTGCTGCCGAGACCTATCAAGTGACTGACCTCTCCGGCAACTTGGTTTACCCAACTCCGGGCAACCCTGCTCCCGCCCAAGCCGTCCCAGCCTCCGGCTTCAGCACACTTACTGTTCAGCCCATTTCGTTCCCAGGATCTTCCAACCAGTTCTCTTTGCCCGACGGTCAGTATTTCCTCCAGTGGAGCGCCGCCGACAACGTGGGCATTCAGGAGCAGAACATCCAATTGATCACTACCGGAACCTGTCCCAATCCGACGGGAGGCACGGCTTTTCCCGCTCCGTGCTACCAGACAGCGCTTTTCCAGACTCAGCTGAATGTTGACTCCACACCGCCGGCAATCAGCACCATCACGATCAGTCCGTCCGCCGTGTACGGCCAGCCCTCTACCGCTACTTTTACTTGCACCGATCCTACGGCTGCGAATGGAGCGCCAGCTTCCGGAATCAATCCCACAAACGGCTGCGTCGGCGGACCCAACTCTCAGGCATCCGGGGTTTCCGGTAACGTCGATACGTCTTCCGCAGGCCCGAAGACTTTCACAGTCACCGCAACCGATCTTGCGGGCAATGTCACAACCAGTTCGCTGCCCTACACGGTTGCCCAAGCGCCTGCAACGGCCGTATTCAGCAGCCTCACGCAGACCTATACAGGTGCTGCATTGTCGCCAACTCTAACGACAACACCCTCTGGTTTGTCCTTCACGCTCTCCGGGGCACCGCAAACAAACGCGGGTTCCTACCCTGTGACTGCTAACATTACCGATCCCAACTACACCGGTTCGGCCAGCGGCACCTTCGTCATCTCCCCGGCCGCGGCCACGGTGTCCCTCAGTGGCCTGGCGCAGATCTACACAGGCAGTCCGCTGGTCGCTACCGCGACAACTAACCCTGCGAGCCTCGCCGTGAGCTTCACATACAACGGTTCATCTACGCCGCCGACCAACGCTGGCAGTTACGCTGTCGTAGCTACGATTACCAACCCGAACTACACCGGTACCGCCAGCGGTACGCTGGTTATCTCTCCAGCCGCAGGCACGATCGCATTCAGTAACTTGGCACAAATCTATACCGGCGGTGCATTGTCGCCCACGGTGACCACAACTCCGTCCGGCTTAAGCTACACGCTGACTGGAGCACCAGATACGAACTCGGGTTCGTACGCCGTCTCCGCTACGATCACCAACCCCAATTACACGGGTACGGCCAGCGGCACGTTCGTCATCGCCCGAGCAGCGGCCACGGTGACCTTCAGCAACCTGACGCAGGCCTACACGGGTAGTGCGCTGTCACCTACAGTGACAACAACCCCGTCCGGCTTAAGCCACACGTTGACCGGAGCGCCGGATACCAACGCAGGTTCCTACGCGGTGACAGCCACGGTCACCAATCCCAACTACTCTGGCACGGCCAGCGGTACGTTCGTGATAACCCAGCCAGCAGCCAGTGTCTCGCCGTCGAGCGTGAACTTCGGCACCGTCAAGTCCGGTACCGTCGTCTCTCAGAATGTCACTCTGAAGAACACGGGGACTGGGACGATGACCATAAACAGCATCAAATTAGGTGCGTCATCTGACAGCGACGAGTTCTCAACTACAAACAACTGCGGATCTTCCCTGGCGGCAGGCGCAAGTTGCAACATCGTCGTCAGCTATCACTCGGACAGAGACGACGGTAACGGTGTGACCGGCAAGCTGGTCATCACGGACAACGCGCCGGGCAGCCCACAAACTGTGCCGCTCAGCGGCAAGATCAAGTAACTGAACCCTAAGGCCACTCTCATGACGAGAGTAGCCTGAACTTCTGATTTACGAATTGCCTTACAACCAAGTCGGTGGCGTGCATCATTGGCGCCACCGACTTTTGCTTTACTCGACCAGAATGACTGGCGGCATATTTTGACGCAGAACGAACCCGCTAACTGAGGACACTGTTCGCAAGATCTCAAGAATGAATTGACGTGGGCGGCGTACTAACTAGCAGAGGCAGCGCTTGGCAGCCAGCATTACTTCTCTGTGTTTTTGGGGGAGCCTTTCAGTTCTTTGCGATTCCTGCGCCCCGTCCGGCTTCTTCGTACATCGCCTTCAGGTCCGCGCATTCCAGCAATTTCTCCGCGCCCGGCTCTTTCTTTAATTCATCCAGTTCAGAAACAGCTTGCCGATAATGGCTGCTCGCCTCGCTGGCATTTCCGCTCAGGCGCAGCGTCTCGCCCAGAAGGAACTCAATTCTCGCCGTTTGCATCCGCAGAGTCAGTTTCTCTGTCTTGCCCAGAAGTTGCTCAAGTTCCTGCCGTGCGTGCGCGTAATCTTTTGCCGCGATCATGGCTTGCGCTGTGCTCACCGAAGCCTCGATCGACAAATACTTCAGCCCCATTGCGTCAGCCTGTCCATTAATCTGACGCAGTGTGCCGATCGCGGCCTGTGCCTGACCCTGCGCGATCATTACCTTTGCCAAATCCAGTTTTGCGTTCAGCGTCTTCTCCTGATCCTTCGCGCGTGTTGCGGTCTGCATGCTTTGTTGGTACAGACTCTTCGCTCCATTCAGATCACCGCTGTAAAGACGCACGTTTCCCTCTGTATTCAGGATTTCCGCCAGCAAACTGTCGTTTTTCAGTTCTCGCGCCAGGCTCTCCGCGTCCGCCAGCGGTTTGGCCGCTTCGCTTCCTCTTCCCGCCAGCACCAATGCTTGCGCGTATCCGTTTTGAATCTGCGCCATCGACGCACTGCGATCTTTCAACGCCGTCAAACCGTTCACTGCTTCCTGGATCGAGCTCACGGCCGCTCCATATCGCCCTTGGTAAAGGAACACCATTCCCGTTCCATAAGACTCCTGGGCCGCTCCATGTGAATCACCCGCCTTCCGGTATAACTCCAGCGCCCGCATGTAATTCGTCATGGCGCTATCGTACTGAGCGGTCTTGGTGTAGCCTTCGCCCAGATTGTGCAGCGTTTCCGCAATGTCCGCCGGGGCGCCCAGTTTCTCGCGCAATTGCAGAGCCTGCTGGTAATACGTCAGCGCATCGTCGCTCTTGCCCTGCGCTAAATACACGCCACCAATATTGTTCAAGCACACGGCTTGGTTGGATTCATCTCCCAGGTCTCTTTGCATCTGCAGAGATTCCTTGTACAGGCCCAATGCTTTGTCGAACTGCCCCTTGTCCTGCAGCAGCACTCCCATGTTCACCATCGCGTCCGCGATGCTTTTCTTTGCGCCGATCTCCTTGTCAATTGAAATGGCTTCGTTGTATTCGGCCAGCGCTTCGTTGCTCTTGCCCAGCGAGGCTTCCACTCCGGCAATCTCCACCAGACTGTTCGCCACTCCGCCTTTGTTCCCAATCGTCTTGTTGATATCCCTGGCCTGTTCCAGATTGCGCAACGCTTCATCCGGTTTATTCAATCCTTCATACGCCACGCCAATCGCCTGCAGGATCTGTCCCTTCTCTTCCTGGTTGTCCACTTCAATGGCCAGATTCAGCGCGCGGTTCAGTGGATCAAGCCCCGCCTGCGGATTGCCCGCTTGCACATCCACCCATCCCCGGTAAAGCAGTGCGTTCAGGTTCTTCGGATCGCTTTTCAACACATTGTCATAATGCTGCCGCGCCTTGTCATAATCGCCTTGCGTCAGGTACAACTCCCCCAGCGCGTAGTTCACGTCTGTATTGTCAGGCTGCGTCTTCGCCAGGTTCTCGTACGATTCGATGGCTTTCTTCGTGTCTTTCACGATTCGCGCGTGAATCGCTTCGATCAGGTATCGCTCCGATAGCGGCAGATCCTGGCTTAAATCGACTGCCCGCCTCGAGTACCGTTCCGCGTCATCGTCTTGCCTCAGCGCCGAATTGGCTTCCGCCAGCCGCGCGTACGCCAGCGCAAACTCCGAATCATCCTGCACCGCCCCTTGCAGCGCTTTCACTGCCTCCAAAGTCTTTCCATCACGCAGCAATTGCACGCCCTCGTTGTATCCCCGCAACGCCGGCGCTGACTTCGACGTTGGCTGGAACGAACTCGCTTTCAGTTCCTTCAGCACGTCCGAGGAAAGCGTCAGCTTGCTCCGTATGAGCTCTGCCAAACCATCCACCGTTCCCTGAATTTCCTTCTCACTCGCTGCCTGTATTTTCAGGGGTTCGCGTCGATTGTGTTTCAGATCCTGCAGCACGGCGTCAATCTGAATCTGGTCGCCAAGCTTTGCGTACTGTCCCGTCACTACGGTATCCGCATTACTCAACTCCGCGACTCGCCGCAACATGTCTGGGTCGAGGCTTGCGTTCGGCGGAATTCGCAGGTCTTTCATCACTTGGCGCAACCTGTCGGACGACACGATCCGCATGTGTGACGATTGCCCCACATCCGTGCTCAGCATGTCCGACAAGTAGGATCCGATCCAGTCGCTCGATACATCTGTCGTGGCATTGTGCAGCGGCAAAATCGCCAGTGATACTTCCGGCCCGCTGGCCTCTTTGCTCTCCGGCGCCGAATTCACTCTCCCGCGATACATCCATCCGCCTATCCCCAGAACAACCACAATCACGCCCGGCGCAATCCATTTCCACGGCACACCCCGCTGTCCCGCGATCACCACGTTGGGCGGAGCGGCAATCATCGATGCGGACACCGGACGTTTCCCCTGCCACGCGTCCAGATCGGTCAAAATTTCTGCGGCACTCTGGTAACGCAGCGTCAGGTCACGCTCCAGGCATTTGCTTACAATGTCGCTCAACCCCGGAGGTATCGAGTCGTCCAACTCCCGCACTGGCACCGCCCGCTCCTGGTTTCGCAAGAGCAAGCTCGCCATCGCCGTTTCCGCCTTGTACGGCGTTTTCCCACTCAGTAATTCATAGAAGATCAGCCCCACGGCAAACAGGTCGGAGCGCTGATCCAGGTTCTTCCCCATGGACTGTTCGGGAGACATGTATTCGATCGTTCCCAGCAACGCGCCCGTTTGCGTCATTCCTCCCGATTCCACCGAACGCGCCAGCCCGAAATCCATCACCAGGATTCGCCCATTCTTGTCCTGCATGATGTTCTGAGGTTTCAGGTCGCGGTGAATGATTCCCGCCGAGTGCGCCGCGTCCAGCGCCAGGCATACCTGCCGGATAATCTCCACGGCTTGTTCTGGAGCCAATTTCCCATGGTCCAGAAGCACCCGGCGCAAGTCCGTGCCTTCCACATACTCCATGGTGATGAACTTCACGCCCTCCGCTTCCGCCATGTCATAAATGCGGATTACGTTCTTATGTGTAACTTGATGAGCGGTAAGAAGTTCCTGCTTGAATCGTGCAAGGATGGCGGGGTTGCTCGCCAGGTCCGGCCGGATTAATTTCAGCGCCACCGTCCGCTCGACTTCGCGGTCCGCCGCCTTATAAACCGAACCCATCCCCCCTTCGCCAAGCAACTGGAGGATTTCATAGCGGCCCCCAAACAAATCCCCGGGTTGCAGCACCACATCCCGATACAGTCCGCCATAGGTTTGCGGGCCAACGGAAAATCGCGAGGCGATACTCCCTTGCGGAGGCTGATTCCCAAGTACGGTTGCCCCTGGGTCAACAGGCGTCTTCTTGGGCTGTTCGATGAACGTGGCACCATCGAGCGGTGCCTGGCTTGGCGTGCTGTCACCCTTTGCGGGCGCACGAAGCCCTCCGGGTCCACCGGGACCCGAGTCTTGGCTACGACCCGGCTTGGGTTTCTGGTCGTCCATCAGTTAATGTGGGTCCAATCACACCAATAGCGGGAAACAATCCCCCGTTCCAGATCCCTCCGGCCGCCAGTATATAACGCCCTTGCCTCTACTGCACCTCTCCCATTTGCCCTTTCACTTTTGTTGTCAATCAGTTGCGCCCCAGTCAATTATCCATTGATGAGCTTCCATCTCGTTTGCAAAGCGCCATGTATGTTCATTGCAAGAACCCTTGGGTATCCCCCAATTACGCGATTCCCAGGTTCTTCTCCATCTGTTCCAGCGGTACGCCCTTCGTTTCTGGAACCATCGTTTTCACCCAAATCAGTTGAAGAACCATCATGCAAGCAAAGAACGAGAACACGTATCCAGGTGGGAAGGCTGAGACCATCCTGGGGAAAAATGTCGTCAGCAACGCTGCGAAAATCCAGTGAGTGAAGCTGCCCAGCGCCTGCCCTTCGGCGCGCTGACGGTTGGGAAATATCTCGGAGATGAAAACCCAGATCACCGCTCCCTGGCCAACCGCGTGTGCGGCGATGAAGGAAAAGATACAAACTGGGACGATCGCGTAGTGCTGCGTGAAGAAAGCCCAGGCTACCAGACCGAGCGAACCGATGTAACCGAATGAGCCTATAAACAGAAGGGTGCGCCTGCCCAGCCGGTCAATGAGCCAAAGGCCCACAAAAGTGAAAACCAGATTAGTGATCCCGATGCCCACGGATTGCAGCAACGCAGCTTTCGCTCCCAATCCGGTCAGCTCAAAAATACGCGGAGCATAGTAAAGCACCGCATTGATCCCCGAGAGTTGGTTGAAGAAGGCAATAAGAACGGCGAGCAGGATCGGCTTGCGAAGTCGCAGCGTCCAGAATTGCCCCGCGGACGCCCTCGTCGAAGGCCCGGCCGCAATCTCGTTTGCTTCCGCCTCGATCTTGTCGCGCGATGCTTCCGGCTCGATCCGTTGCAGCACCTTCAATCCGCCTTCGCGATCGCCCCTCTTTGCCAGAAGCCATCGCGGGCTCTCCGGAAGTCCAAAGCAGAGCAGCGCGTACAGCAGCGAGGGGAAAGCAGCAACGCCCAACATCCAGCGCCAGGCATTCACCCCAATGCCTGCAAGAAGCGCATTGGATACGAAGGCTATCAAGATGCCAAATACAATGTTGAACTGAAACATGCCCGCAAGCCGTCCCCGGTGCTTAGGCGGCGCAATCTCGGAGATATATAACGGGGCCGCCACCGTGGAGATGCCAATTCCCAAACCCCCAATGATGCGCGCCGCGACGAATAACCAAACATTCGACGCCAATCCCGATCCCACCGCCCCCACAAAGTAAAATACGCCGATCCACAGCAGCGTTGCTTTGCGCCCGAATCGGTCTGCGGGCCAGCCTCCGATCAGCGAACCCACAACAGTCCCATAAAGTGCGGATGCCATGGCAATCCCGTGAAGACCAGGGCTCAGCGCCCAAAGCGATTGAATGGTTTTCTCCGCACCCGAAATCACAACCGTGTCAAATCCGAAAAGAAACCCGGCGAATGCGGACGTCAGCGACCAGAAAAAGACGCGAATATTCATGAGTGTGTAGAGCGATCCGAAAGTGTGACTTCAGTGCCCAAAACCGCTGTGTCAAATCCGAACATCAATCCGCCCAACGCTCCCACAATCGTGCTGTGGATATTAATTCAATTAATTCGCACTTGGGCGCCTTCTGAATCCTCCGTACGCCCCTGATTATATTGGATTTCCGGTTGTTTCCTGCCTAGTTTCTTGTTTTTCCACAGGCTCGCCCTATCCATCTCAGATTTTCACTCGCCGGCCAAACGGCTGCCCTTGCCCCCGCTTCCCCCTGACCAACAACCTCCTTGAATATCAGCCTCTTCGATATCGTTACCCCTGGGAAAGATGCCCTAACTATTACTGAGTACCTTTACGGTACACCCAAACTTTCAGCCCATGACACCCCACTCCCAGTACTGGACACTTTTGAAAAGGGCATTCCTGTTTCCGGCACACGCCCTCGTGGAGGTTTGTCAATTTTCTATGCTGCCCGATAACGTCCGCTTTATCCGCAATCGCGAGGTCGTCTCCCGCCAGATCGAGGGCGAACTCATTATTGTTCCAATTCGCCACGGAGTTGGTGATTTGAACTCCCTCTATACCCTGAATCCCGTCGGCTCCGTTCTTTGGGATTTCATGATGGAAGGACACACGGTTCCGGAAATGGTCGGTCGCATCTGTGAGGAATTCGATGTTTCCACGGCTCAGGCGCAAAACGACATCAGCGATTTTCTTGATTCGTTGTTGGAAGAAAAGCTGATCCAGAAAGTGGCTTGAGGCTCCGCGGGCTTTCCGTAAGGAATTGCCCGCCGCATACGAACAGATTTCTTGGTTTTGAATGAAGAGGTACTCGGGTGTTGCAGACAGCTACATACGGTGAATTTTCCACGCAGATTCACAAGCGCCAAATGGGTCGCCGCGCTCCCGTGGAAGTGTCGATTGAAGTTACGCACCGTTGCCCCCTCGAGTGCCAGCACTGCTACAACAATCTCCCCATGCACGATCCCCAGGCCCGGCGCTTGGAAATGACCTTCGAGGAGCACATCCGCCTTCTCGATGAACTCGTCGAAATGGGCTGCCTTTGGATCCTCTACACCGGGGGAGAGATTTTTGCGCGCAAGGATTTTCTAGACATCTACACCGAAGCAAAGAAACGCGGTTTCCTGATCACTCTTTTCACCAACGGAACGATGATCACGCCCCGCATCGCCGATCATCTTGTCGAATATCGCCCCTTTGCCGTGGAGATCACCCTCTACGGTGCCACCCGTGAAACCTACGAAGCCCTCACACAGATTCCCGGTTCCTATGATCGCTGCATGAGGGGCATTCGTCTCCTCCGCGAACGCAATCTTCCTCTTAAACTCAAAACCGTTCCCACCACCATCAATTTTCACGAAGTGTACGAGATGAAACGCTTTGCCGAGCAGGACTTGGGCGTCGAGTTCAAATTCGATCCCCTCGTCAATCCGCGAACCGATTGTTCGCAAAGCCCGCTGGCTGTGCGTCTCTCTCCGGAGCAGGTGGTCGCTCTCGATTTTCGCGACCCCGTCCGCAAAGCCGAATACAAGAAAATGGCGGAAGCCGAACAAGCCGCTGTCCCGCAACCCCATGGCCCGGAAAAGTACACCTGCGGCGGTGGACAGAATGGTTGCGCCGTTGATCCGCAAGGTCAATTGACCATTTGCGTCATTTCTCATCGCGATGGCTACAACCTCCGCCAGGGAACCTTTGCGGAAGGCTGGAACGGTAAGCTTCAGCAGATTCGGGAGTCCAAGCGTGAGCGGCAAACCATCTGCACGCATTGCCGCCTGCAATCTCTCTGCAGCATGTGTCCCGCGAACGGCGAACTCGAAAGCGGTGACGCGGAAACTCCCGTTGAGTTTCTCTGCCAGGTGGCTCACTTGCGCGCCTACACGCTGGGGATCGAAGTCCCCGCACATGGCGATTGCCCGTGTTGTTCCGGCGGTCTCCACACTCAGCGCTTGAAGGATTCTGCCCAACGGCTCCAACAGGAATCGCCAAAGTTTGAAAATCTCGTTCCGCTTTTTCCTCCGAACACACCGCTCCCCGTTCTCGGCCAAAGGGGAGGCTGTTCTTCCGGTGGATGTTCCTCCTGCGGGACGCACGAAAGGTAAAAATCGCGAAAGAGGCCAGACGCGGACATGAACGAATCGCTCAAATCAGCAAATCTCGCGAAGACCCCGTACCAACCCCCGCGGGTTGTGCGGGTGTCTCTTCGCCCGGAAGAAGCTGTTCTTGGCCATTGCAAAACCAGCGGCTCAGCAGGACCGGCGCACGGCGGATGCAAGAGCGTCGTTTCATGCCGGAGCCAGGGATCGTGAGCTGTCTAGAGACCGGAGATCGCAAAGTGCCTACACTACTCGAAAATTCCCAACCCGCACTTTCCGCGGCCACTCGCGTCGCCCTCGAAATTGGTGGTCTGTCGTTTGGCATGTGGTGCGAACCCGGCATGCGCGTTGCCATCGACAAAGAGCATAATCCGTTCCTTCTTCCTTCCCGCTCCTACGCTCCCTGTGAAATTGAACTCGAATCCTATTTTGCGAATTCTCTGGAAGCTCCCAGCGCCACCCCTTCCTTTGTATCCGGTGGACTCTGGTCGGCCTTCACCGGTCCCTTCGGCACAACCTTTTATTTCACCAGTCCCACGCTTGGCGCTTCCCCCTACAAAGCCGCTTGGTTCGATCCAAAGTTTCAGCGCGGTCATATTGTTCTCAAGCGCGCAGTTTATGATTCCGATTCCCCGGTGTTTCCGCTGGAATATCCCATCGATGAATTGGTCATGATGCATCGTCTCGCTCTAGGCGAAGGCGTGGAACTTCACGCCCTGGGCCTCGCCGACGAAGATGGCAGCGGCTATCTGTTCCTCGGCCACTCTGGCGCTGGAAAGAGCACCACGGCGCGGCTTTGGATGGAGCAGTCAGGCGCAAAACTTCTCAGCGACGATCGCATCATCATCCGCAAGCAGGACAATACATTTTGGATGCACGGAACGCCCTGGCACGGCGACGCCGGTGTTTCCTCTCAAGGCAAAGTCGCGCTCTCCGCAATCTTTCTCCTCGAACAGGCACCGGACAATCAGTTGTTGCCCATGGCCCCGGCGCAGGCCGCCGCGGAACTCTTTGCCCGCTCCTTTGTTCCGCATTACCTCCGCGATGGCATTCAGTTCAGTTTGAATTTCCTCGATGAACTCGCTCGTTCGATTCCGTGTTCAATTTTCCGTTTTGCTCCGACGGGAAGCGCGGTGGAGGCCATTCGCCATGCCCGTGCGTGAGGTTCAGCACCGCAAGGATTCTCGGCTCTTCGCGCAACTCTGCTCGACGCTCCTCCGCCACGGCCACAGCGTCCAATTCCGCGTACACGGCCAGAGCATGCGCCCCAATATCCTCGATGGTGATGCGGTCCTCGTCGCCCCTGCGGCAATCCGCGATCTGCATTCTGGCGACATCGCCTTCGTCGAAAACTCAGATGGCCTGCGTGTTCACCGGGTCTCATCCTTCAACTCTTCCTCAAGCACTATCGTTACCCGCAGCGATTCCGCCATCGATTCGGATCCAGCCGTCTCCCAGGTGTTCGGAAAAGTGCTTGTTCTGCACCAAAACTCCCGCGAACAATCTCTCACTCCTTTCCAGACTCGTTTCGTTCATCCACTGCGTGCCATACTCCGTCGCCTGCGCGCCGCCGCGATTCTTCGCCTTCGTCGCGCCGCCCTGCTCCTCTCCCGATTTCTCACCCTCTCCATTTTCTGCGCCACGTTTCTTGCGCCTATGGTTCATGCTCAGACCGCAGACTTGCAACTCACCCAGACTACTTCCGCCACCGCCTTCGCCGCAGGTTCCACGCTCACCTACACCGAGGTCGTCAAGAACAACACTTCCAGCGCCACTGTTACGACGGGCTCGATTACCGTCTACATGCAAACACCGCCCAACACCACCTATCAAGCTTATGCGGGCACAAATTGGACTTGTACCACTCCCGCTGTCGGCGCCGCCGGACCCGTCATTTGCACCTTCAACACAACGTTAGCTACCGGCGCAACGGCCAATACACTTACCATCAACTTTTTGATCACCGCTGGCACTGCCTCTGGCACCACCATCCAGAATTCCGCGACCGTTACGAATTCCACCTTCGTGGACGGCACTCCTTCCAACAACACCAGCGTCAGCTCCATTATCGTTGAGCCCACAACCACATCTGACCTGTCCGTCTCTATGTCCGTCGCCCCCACACCCGTCTTCGTCTCTTCCAATCTCACTTACACCATAACGGTTCAGAATCTCGGCCAGGCCATCGCTCCCGTCAGCACTGGCGTGCTGACCGATACTCTTCCCACCGGCGTCACCTATGTCTCTTCTACTGCTTCTGCGGGCTGGTCCTGCTCTGGCACCACAACCATCTCTTGCAACATCACCACTGCCATGGCCCCGTATTCCACGGCGACGATTACCATCACTGTCACCGCTCCTTCCAGTGCCACCACTCTCACTAACACCGCAACCACCGCTCTCGCCGGCGATCCGAACTCGGCCAACAATTCCGCTACTGTCTACACTGTCGTTCAGCCGCTTGCTTGTGCTACCCCTGGCCGTGATGGTGCAGTCGGCAATCTCACTGGCATTGTTAACGCCTATTACCCGCCTTCCAATACGGGCACTCTCGCTTCTGCTTCCAATTCCGTCACTCTGGGCGCGGCCGCTGCAGCCGGGGCTCAGAAAGCCATCGCTGCAGGCGATCTTCTCCTCATCATTCAAATGCAGGGCGCAACTATCAACGATGCCAACGCAGGTTCTTATGGCGATGGCGTTCCCGGCGATCCGGCCTCCGGTTCGACCAGCCTTGGCAACTCCGGCCTCTTTGAATTTGTAACTGCCACCAGCGCAGTCCCTGTCACCGGTGGCACTCTCACATTCACCGGCACCGGCCCCACAGGCGGCCTACTAAACAACTATTCCTACGTCGTTGCCCCTTCCACCTCACTGGGCGCGGCCACTGCTGCAACGTGGGCTGCCAATGTCGCAACGTTTACATTTCCGACCCCGTTGCCTGCAAGCATAGTGGTTAATTCTCAACTGGCAACGACTGGATTTACACCCGCCATCTACAACGTCACCAACGCAACCATCGTTTCCGCTAACACCGCGACTGGAGTGATCACCGTTGCCCTCCCAGGCCAGTCACTTGGGGCGGCCACGGCTGCGTCCTGGCTAGCCAATGTAGCTTCGTTTACATTCCCCACCCCATTGCCTGCGAATGCTGTAACGGGCGCTTTGTTGACGACAACAGGTTTTACTCCTGCTGCCTACAATCTCACGAATGTCACCATCACTTCAGTTAACACAACGACAGGCATAATCACCGTTGCTCTTGCGGCAAACCCGGGCGCCTCAACTGTCCGCGGAACAGGTACAGCTAACCCCGGCACAGTCACCACGAAAGGAACCGGTTCAGCTACCACCGGCGGCCAGCAAACCTATCAGGTCATTCGCGTTCCCCAGTACACCTCTGCAACTCTCACTTCCACTCTTGCTCCGCTCGCCTGGAACGGTTCCCTCGGCGGCGTCTTGGCTATCGACGCTTCTTCGCAACTCACTCTCGGTGGCACGGTCGCTCTCGACGCTCTCGGTTTTCGTGGCGGCGCCGGACGCAAACTCGCTGGCAATGGCACCGGCAAGGTTACCGATTATGTTACCTCCGCAACGAATCTTGCCAACGCTTCCAAAGGCGAAGGTGTTGCCGGTACGCCCCGCTATATCGCCCCCTTCACGATTAACACAACCGCTGTCCCGATTGACATTACCGGCGGCACTCCCTCGGACACTCTCCCCGGCGGCAGCTATGCGCGCGGTGCTCCCGGTAACGCCGGCGGCGGCGGCACCGACGGAGACCCCGTCGGGAATAGTGAGAATTCCGGCGGCGGTGCGGGCGGCAATGGCGGCACCGGTGGTCAGGGCGGTTATGGTTGGAACAGCCTCGCTGCCACAAATTCCACTGACGGTGGCTTCGGCGGTCTAGCTTTCCCCGCTTCCACCAGTTCCCTCGTCATGGGTGGGGGTGGTGGAGCTGGCACTACGAACGACGGCAGTTACTATTCCGGCGGCACGACGAATACTGGTGGCAACGGTATTTTCAGCAGCGGCGGTGCAGGCGGCGGGATCGCGATCATACACGCAGGAATAGTCTCCGGAACCGGAACCATCACCGCCAACGGACAGGGCACGCAAAGCACTGGGCAGGACAGCACAGGCGGCGGTGGTGCAGGCGGCTCAATTCTCGTTTTCGCAAACTCTGGCAGCCTGAGCGGTCTCACCGTCATCGCCAGCGGCGGCAGCGCTGGTAATGCCTGGCCTATCGAGGCTCCCGGCGGTTTCCCCGGCCAGCGCCATGGCCCCGGCGGTGGCGGAGGTGGCGGCGTCATTTTCCTGTCCGCAGCGCCAGCCAGTTCCAGCATCGCCGGTGGCATCAACGGCAATACAGACACGATACAGGATTCCTACGGCGCCACTCCCGGGCTGCCCGGCATAATCCAAACCACCCACGTCATCACTGAAACGCCCGGCACGCAGTCCGGCGCCTATTGTGGTTCCGCCGATCTTTCCGTCACAAACGTAGGCGCTCCCTCTGTTGTCGCTCCTGGCGGCAACATCACCTACACGCAGGTCGTCACCAATAACGGCCCACTCGACGCCGTCAACGCCATTTTCACAGAGACTCTGCCAGTCAACACAACGCTCTTCCAAGCTTTCGTTCCGCCTGCTGGCTGGACCTGCAACACCATCGCGGTCGGTTCCGCTGGCACGCTCACCTGCACCAATCCTGATGTCGCGGCACTTGCTTCTTCCACGTTCAGCCCCGTTGTCCAGGTCGCCGCAGCCACTTCCGGCGGCACGGAAGTCGTGGATGTCGCCAACATCACCTCGAGCACCAACGATCCCAACCTAGCCAACAACACGGCCATCGCATTGAACACTGTCGCCGCTGCGGGAAACGCCGATCTTGCCATCACCAACGTTCTTACCGCTCCCACGGTCCCCACTGTCGTCGCTGGATCGACCGCTACCCTCACGGCCGTCATCAGCAATCAAGGCCCATCCGCTTCCGCCAATGCGCAGTTCACTGAGACCATTCCTTCTCCGTCCGGTACCACCCTCGCTTCCCTCACCTGTCCCTCCGGCTGGACCACCTACCCACCAGCTGGCTCGCAGAGCGGTTTTATCGGCACCATTAGCTGCTTGGACTCCTCTCCTCTCGCTTCCGGTTCGTCTAGCCCCGCGATCACCGTCGTCTTAAACGTTCTTGGCACCGACCCAGTCGGCTCCCTGATTACCTCCACCGATTTTGTTTCTTCTTCCACTCCCGATCCTAACTATTCCAACAATTCCGCCTCGGCTTCCTTCACGGTTGCCGCCAACTCTAGCCAGGCCGATCTCGCCGTCACCGCTTCCGCTTCGCCCAATCCCGTCACTCAGGCCAACAATGTCACCTTCACGGAAACCGTCACCAACAACGGCCCCGCCGCCGAAACCAACGCCACGTTTACGGTCACCATCCCTGCCAATACCACACTCGTTTCTTTCACTCCTCCGCCTTCCGGCTGGAGCTGCAGCGGCACTACCACTTTCACCTGCAACCTCACTGGGACTCTTGCCGCGGGCGCCTCCGCCAATTTCCCTCTCATCGTTAAAGTAAATGCTGGCGTTGCTTCCGGCACCGTCATCTCCGTTACCCCTTCTGTCAGCAGCACCGTTGGCGACCCGAATCTTTCCAACAATTCCGCCACAGCTTCCACCGTCGTCGGTTTGCCCACACAATCCAGCGTCACCATTTCCAAGAACGCGTCCCCCGAACCGGTCAACCAGGGTCTCGTTCTCACCTACACCATCACCGTCTCCAACGGCGGTCCCGCTGCCGCCACCGGTACCTTCACCGTCACCGACATCCTCCCTCCCGAAGTAACCTATATCGCCAACTCGTACTCTACATCCGCAACCGGCGGCTCCTGCTCGGGCACAACCACGGTGATCTGCACTATCCCGAATGGACTCCCCGTCGGCACCACTGTCGTTATCAACATCAACGTCACCGCCACAACCTTTAGCGCTGCTAGCCTCTCCACCAACACCGCCACCCTCACCACCACAACAACAGTTCCCAACGCACCCACGTCCCTGGGACCTATCACCGCCGCAACCTGGGCTGGCGGCGTCGCTTCGTTTACATTCCCCCTACCTCTGCCCGCCAGTCTGACAACCTCTTCAACACTCACAACCACTGGTTTTACTCCTGCCGGCTATAACGTCTCGAATCTGGCCATCCAGTCGATTACCACCAACACCACTACAAACACGGCAGTGATCACAGTTAATCTGGCAGCCAATCCTGGTCTCGAAACCGCGTTAGGTTCGGGTTCTGCCTACATCCCCTACCCGCTCATCGCCACTTCCATCTCCTCTATCCAATCTCCTACCGCCGTCGACATCTCCTCCTTCCATGCCTTCTCTCGGTCCGATGGTTCCGTCGTCCTCGAATGGCATACCAACGAGGAGTCCCGCAATCTCGGTTTCCATGTTTATCGTGAAGATGCTTCCGGCCGCACGCGCATTGATCCTTCCATCATCGCGGGGTCTGCTCTTCGTCTTCGTGGTGGCCGGCCCCAGCACGCCGCCAAGACATACAGTTGGATCGACCGCCAGCCTTCTCGCGATGCCGCTTACTGGATTGAAGATGTGGACGTCAATGGCACGCGCAGCCTCCATGGCCCGGCCTATCCAGAACCGGCCACAGCTGAGTCGCCCGCTTCTCCCGAGCGGTCTCAGTCATCCCCTCTTCTGCGTGAACTCCAAGCTTCACCTCGTTCCTTCTCGACGAGCACTCCCATGGTCTTGCTCCAGGCTCCGCGACCCGTTCTCCCCGTTTATCCTCCAGGCCTGTCGAGCCTTAGCGTTGCCGATCAAAAGGGAGTCAAGATCGCGATTGATCACGAAGGTTGGTACCGCGTTTCTCTTGCTCAACTTCATGCCGCGGGCCTCGATCCACGCATTGACCCGCGCACCCTCCATCTCTTCGCCGAAGGAGTGGAGCAACCGCTACTCCTCACGGCTGACACCACCTCTGCTCCATCTCTTGGCCCCGACATCGAATTCTACGGTACCGGCATTGACACGCCATTCTCGGCTGACCGTATCTATTGGTTGATCAGCGAAAATCAGTCGCCCAAGCGCATTCTCCCTGTTTCCTCGCCTTCTTCCGGAAGCGCTGCTCCGGCAAGTTTCCCGTTCACCGCTCTTCGTGAAGACCGCTACACCTACTTCGCCGCGCTACTCAACGGTGAAAACAACGATAATTTCTTTGGCGCTATCATCACCTCGGATCCCACTGATCAAACTCTTGCTGTCGCGCACCTCGATCCAACTTCGCCTTTGCCGATTTCCGTGGACCTTGCCCTGCAAGGTGCCACCGATGGACAAGAGCATCGCATCTCGATCCAATTCAATGGCGCCACCATCGGCGAGATGGACTTCTACGGCATGATCCTCGCGCAGCAATCTTTCCCCGTCGAGGCCTCGCTACTCCAGGACGGCACCAACACGGTTACCCTCACCGCTCTGAATGGCGACAACGACGTCAGCGTCGTGCAATCCATCGCTCTCCATTACGCCCACACTTATGCTGTCGACTCCAATTGGCTCCGCGCCACTGCCTCCTCCGGCTCGCAACTTCTCATCACCGGGTTCACCAATCGGCGCATCCACGTGTTTGACATCACCGATCCCCTCAATATCTCGGAGCTCTCTGCTAAGGTCTCAATCGACTCGAACGCTTACTCCGCGGCTCTTGCGCTTTCCACTGGCGGGCCCGCTGTTCGCACTATTCTTGCCTTTGCCGAGGACGCCATTTCCGTGCCCGTTTCTCTCTCCCCGCATGTCCCCAGTTTCCTCGACGACCAGCGTGTTGGCGCTGACATCGTCATCATCTCTTATCCTGATTTTGTCCCCACCCTTGCGCCGCTTGTGAGCCTGCGCGAATCCCAGGGGCATCACGTCTCGCTCGTCACCACCGACCAAATCTTCGACGAGTTTAATTACGGTGAACGCAGCCCCTTTGCTATCCGCAGCTTCCTCCAGGAAGCCGCCTCCGCTTGGCAGCGCAAGCCGCAGTCCATCCTGCTTGTCGGCGACGCCTCGCTCGATCCGCGCAACTATCTGGGATACGGCTATCTCGATTTCGTCCCCACGCGCATGATCGAAACCGCCGCCTTTAAAACCGCTTCCGACGATTGGTTCACGGACTTCACCCAGAATGGCTTTGCCACCATTCCCACCGGGCGCTTGCCCGTGCAATCCATCGCCGATGCCGATCTCGTCGTTTCCAAAATCATCGGCTACGAAAATGGCAGCTCTGCCGGAGCCTGGAATTCACAAGGATTGCTGGTTGCCGATCAGAACGTCGACTCCAATTTCACTTCTGCCGCAACTTCGGCCGCCGCCACTTTACCCACTACTCTGAATACTTCGGAGATCCTCGCGGATACTCTCGATGCCGCTACCGCTCGTTCTCAGATTCTCGCCGCGCTCAATAACGGTTCTCTCCTCGTGGATTACAGCGGCCACGGTGCACAACAGCAGTGGTCGTTCTCCGATCTCTTCGACATCAACGATGCTGCTGCGCTTTCCAACGGTGGACGCCTCCCCATCTACCTCCTCATGGATTGCCTCAATGGGTTCTTCCAGGATCCTTCCGCCATCAGCCTCGCCGACTCGCTCATTCTCGCTCCCAATGGCGGCGCGGTCGCTGTCTGGGCCTCTTCCGGATTCACGGAGCAGTCACCGCAATCGTCCATGAATCAGGCGTTTCTGAACGCGTTCACCGCCAATCCCAGCCTCCCGATTGGCCGCCTCATCCTTCAAGCAAAGGCCGGCACCACCGACACTGATGTCCGCCGCACCTGGATCCTTTTTGGCGATCCCGCAATGAAATTCCAGTTTGTGCCTGCGGTTTCTGGCGCGCTGAAGTCCGCACCCAGCCAACACCCTGTAGCAACTCCCGTCAGCAATCGCCCCTGTATCGCTAATTCTGCTTGTTCGAAGGAGAAACAACGACAATGAGTACCACTTGCCGGTTTTTCGTGGCCGCCTTTTTCATCTTCTCGTGCGTATCTCTGCCTGCGCTTGCACAGACACCAGCGCCATCAAATCTCGCCCTGGGTCTCGTCGCCCGATCCGCCAACGCCAATATCGGAAATGCCGCTGCCGCAGAAGGAGCCACGGTCTATTCCGGTGACTACCTCTCTACCGGGGATAACGGCTCCTTGCTCGTTCGTGTCGGCGCGCTTTCTCTCGAACTGCAATCCTCCTCCAATGCGCACATCTATCGCGCTCCTTACGGTGCAGTTGTCGAGCTGAATCATGGCACGGTCATTTACACTACTCCCGGCGGCCGCGAGAACATCGTCGTCGTAGTCTCTGACGTCCGCGTCACTCCGGATCTATCGCTTGCTGATCTGGGCCGTGTCACGATGGATGACCCGTGCAATATCACTGTTTCTAGTCAGCGCGGCCAGGTTAATGTTCAGGTGGGTTCGGAATCACGCCTTGTCGAAGAAGGCAAAGCTTATCGTGTTCATGCGGTAAACGAAATCACTTACCGCGAATATCTTTCACCTGATGCGAGTGATTACCACCGTTATCACGAACATAGCCCTTGCGCTCCGTTGGATATGGCGAAGGGGAAACTTCCCATCGCTCCCGGCCAGAGCCGCTTCATCTATGTAGCCGCAGGTGTCACCGCCGGCCTTGTCACATGGGGCGTAGCCAAGGCTGTCGAAAGTCCTTCTCGCCCGTAGTCATTAATTCCCAGATTCTCTCTTCGTAGGGGTCGAGCACTGCTCGACCCCATCTCGGCAATCCCCACAATTCTCCGTCATCCCGAACGGAGTCCGCGAAGTGAGGGATCCCTCTTCCGATCTGGAGGCCGCATCACTTCTAGCGTGCTAATAATTCGCTCGGGCGCTTTAGATCAACCGTGTCTTCAATTATGTCCGCCCGAAATCTCCCGCACGATCGATCCCACGAAATTCTTCGCGTCGCCAAACAGCATCAGCGTCTTGTCCATGTAATACAGCGGGTTCTCGATGCCGGCGAACCCCGCACCCATTCCCCGCTTGATCACCATCACCGTGTGCGCCTTGTCCACATCCAATATCGGCATCCCATAAATTGGGCTCGTCGTATCTTCCCGGGCCGCCGGATTGGTCACATCGTTCGCGCCAATAATCAGCGCCACGTCGGTCTGCGGAAAATCGCCGTTGATCTCGTCCATTTCCAGCAGCTTGTCGTAAGGAATATCCGCTTCCGCCAACAACACGTTCATGTGGCCGGGCATGCGCCCTGCCACTGGGTGTATGCCGAACTTCACGTCCACACCGCGCTTCGTCAGCGCATCATACAATTCACGCACCTTGTGCTGTGCCTGCGCCACCGCCATCCCATACCCGGGCACGATCACCACTTTGCTCGCCGCGGTCAATATCCCCGCCGCTTCTTCAGGAGACGCGCTGCGCACCGGCCGCGCTTCCTTCACACCTGCCACGGCCGCTTGTTCCTGCCCAAACGCGCCAAACAGCACGTTCGTGAACGAACGATTCATCGCTTTCGACATGTTCACCGACAGGATGAAGCCCGATGCGCCATCCAAAGCTCCCGCGATAATCAGCAGTTTGCTCTGCAGCACAAATCCCATCGCGGCCGCCGATAATCCCGCGTACGAATTCAACAGCGAGATTACCGTCGGCATGTCCGCCCCGCCGATCGGAATAATCATCATCACGCCGAACACCAGCGGTATCCCGATCATGAACGGAAACAAATACATTTTCTCGGGATGCAGCACCAGCGTTGCACCAATCCCGATCGCAATCGCCAGCAAGCCCAGGTTCACAATGTTCTGGCCTTTGTACGTAATCGGCCTCTGCGGCAGCACCTCCTGCAACTTCCCCGCGGCCATTAAGCTTCCCGTAAACGTCAGCGCTCCCAAAATCACTTCCAGCGACAGCACGCCCATCATGAATCCCGGAACATTCGGCGCTCTCAGGTAAAACTCCGACGTGCCCACCAACGTCACGCACAACGCCCCAAATGCGTGGCTCAGTGCCGTCCGCTGCGGAACCGCCGTCATTGCCACGCGCCCCAGCGGTACCCCGATCATCGTTCCGAGCACCAGGCCGATCGCGATCCATCGATAACTGACGATTCCGCCATGCAGCAGCGTCCCCACGATGGCCAATAGCATCCCCGCTTCACCGGCCCAAACGCCGCGCCTCGCCGTCACTGGCGAACTCAGCCATTTCAACGAAAGCACAAACAGCGCTGTCGCGACAAGATACGCAATTTCCAGAAGGAGATCTGTCGTGAGCATGTTCGTCACGGCTTCCTGGGCCCGCTGGCCTTGAACATCTTCAGCATGCGGTCCGTGATCATAAAGCCGCCTACGATGTTGCTGGTCGCTGCCACAATCGCAATCGTTCCCAGGATTGTCGCCAGCGTGCTCTTTCCTTCTCCCACCAGAATGATCGCTCCCACCACTGCGATCGCATCCAAAGCATTCGTCAATGACATCAGCGGCGTGTGCAGCAATGGAGATACCCGCCGGATCACTTCAAATCCGATAAATGCCGCCAGCATGAATACGTACAAACTGGTCACCAGATCCAGTTTCATCAGGCGCCTCCTTCCGGTGCCGTCTGCAAGGCCGGCAACTTGAAAAACTCCCGCACCCTCGCATTCACGATCTCTCCCTCATGCGTCAGCAGTGTTTCCCGCGTGATCTCATCCTTCAAGTTCAGTTGCAGCTTGCCTTCTTTTGTCAGGTGCACCAGAAACGATGTCAAGTTGCGCGCGTACATCTGGCTTGCGTGATACGGCACTGTCGCCGCCAGGTTGTATTCGCCGATGATCGTCACGCCGTGAATCACCGCCGTCTCGTCCGGCTTCGTCAACTCGCAATTTCCGCCGCGCTCGGCAGCCAGGTCTACGATTACAGAACCCAGCGACATTCGCTCGACCATCTCCTTCGTCACCAGCACCGGCGACTTTTTCCCCGGAATCACCGCGGCCGTGATCACCACGTCGCTTTCCGCCACCACTTTCCCCAGCAATTCCCGCTGCTTCTGATAAAAGCTTTCGTCCTGCGCCTTTGCGTAACCGCTCGCGTCTTGCGCGTCCTTCGCTTCCACCGCCAACTCCACGAATCGCCCACCCAGGCTCAACACCTGCTCTTTTGACGCTGGGCGCATGTCATAAGCCGAAGCCACCGCCCCAAGTCGCCGTGCCGTAGCGATAGCCTGCAACCCTGCCACGCCCGCGCCGATGATCAATACGCGCGCCGGCGCAATCGTTCCCGCCGCTGTCGTCAACATCGGGCACATTCTTGGAAGCGTGTCGGCGGCCAGCAGCACTGCTTTGTACCCGCAAATCGTCGCCATCGATGAGAGCGCGTCCATGCTCTGTGCCCGAGTGATGCGCGGCATCAGCTCCACGGAAAACGATGTCACTCCGCGCTCCGCAACTTCCTGTACCGTCTTCACCGTGCCCAGCGGCCTTAAGAACCCCACCACCGCCTGGCCCTTGCGCAACAGCGGCAAGTCCGCGCTGCCAGTTTTGTCATTCGCTCCGTGACACAAGAATTGCACAATGATGTCCGCGGTCGCGAACACCTCTTCGCGGCTCGTCGCCAGTTTCGCGCCCTTTTCCACGTACTCGCCGTCTCGGTAACCCGCTCCCTCGCCCGCACCCGCTTGTACCAAAACGTCCAGCCCAGCCTTCTTCAAATTGGGAACCATCGCTGGCACCATCGCCACGCGCCGCTCTCCCGGATATCCTTCTCGGGGCACACCAACGATCATGTACCCTCCTTCCTTCGCCGCGATTTCTTCAATTTCAATGCAGTCTCCTGCCGTGCCGCTTGCGGCAGCCGCGTCCCTTCGTGGATGCTCGTCCGGATTCGAGGGTGGAGCGAGGCCCCTCGTTCAACAGGCGGTACGCAGCCATGCTACTTACATGTCCTGCGTCATCTCCACAGTCCGATTTGACCGACGAATTCTATCGCCAACCACCGCGCACTGACAAGGCGCGCACCCTTCGCTACTTCATCCCTTCGTACACTCCTCGCGCGTTCCGCAACCTCTTCATCACCAATTCCTTCTCCGCCGCCGAATTCCAGTCCGGATAGTTCTCCGTCACCTCGATCGTCCGGTCAATCCACGCCTTGAAATACTCCGCATCTTCCCGCGAATACGCCCGCTTCCGGCCAATCGTCACATACACCGCGCTCGTCGTCGCATACGCGTAGTTATCCATCACCGGATACTCCGCCTTATTGCTCCAGGCTCGCAATACGCACCACCCGCTCTGGCTCAGTGGAATCATTCCCGCCACATCCGCCGTGTCCCGCGCTTCGTTCAATTTCAATTCCTGCGCCACCTTCCCGTTGCACACCACCTCCAGATGGTCCACCGGCACAAACGAACGTAATTTCGCGGTGAAGGGAACTGCCGCTTGTGCCGCATCAAACTTCAATTCGCCGCCCACCATCTCACCGCCCAGCTTGAACTCAACCAGCGGCCCATTCGTCGCAAACGTCCGCCCCGCCTTCAAATTATCCATCCACTTTTCAAAGTTCGTTGGCCAGCCGGGCGTCCACACATACGCGCGATCGAATCCCACTTGCCCGCGAATAGGCGCCGCGTAATCCGCGGTCGCATCCGTTCCCCCGCCTGCGGGGAGCTTGAATCCCAAGTTCAGCAGTTTGTACCACACCGCCGCGGTGGATTTGTGATCGCTGAATCCCACAATCTCCATGTAATCGAGCTTTCCCAGCGCAACATCCACCGGCAATTCATCCGTAATCTTTTGCGCCGGCTTCGCAAAGGGATCCGGCACTTCGTCAAACGGATGCACCGCACCCACCAACGCTCCCTGCGCATGCGCCATGTCATACACATCCGCGTTCATGGGATACAAACTCGCCGCCGCCGTGTTTGGATACCCCGCATATCCCGGCAATAATAAATGTTCCTTCAACCGCAAAACTCCTCGATGTCCCCAGTAGCTTGTATGGAATTCCTGTCCTTGCACCACCATCACGTCTGGGTCAGCGGCCGCATCGTTTCCTGGTCCAAATTTCACGAACGGAATATCAGGAAATCTTTGCTCCTTGTTCACCGTAAGTTCGTGAATAACCTTCAGACCTTCACCTGCTCCTTGTTCCACAAGATGTCCGGGGTCGTCTCTATAAGTCCCGGCGTAATTCATGTGTACGTGGAGATCAGAGGCCACCCACGCGCCTTCCCCATTATTAAAGTCCAGCGGTTCCAACACTGCCTCCACCGTTGCAATCTGTCCCGCCAGTATTTCCACCTGCTTTCGATATGGCCTGAATTCAAATCCGCTCATGACTTCGATCGTATATTTTCCCGAAGGCAAGTCCAGGTGGGCCGTTCCGCTTTCATCGGTGTAGAAATAATGATTCTCGAATGGTTGTTTTGTCGGGTCGTATCCGTCATCCGCATGAATCCAGGCGTCGTCCGGGCAATAGAATTGCCCAGCCGCATCCGTAACCGAAACGCGGCCAGAATCGGGTTGCCCTTCCTTATTTGCGATGCCGACAACCACTCGGTATCGGGGCTGCCGATATTTTCGACCTTGAATTTCGAGATCCCTGCCGGCTTCTCCCCCGAATTGCTGCCAGTGGATGACTGTCGATCCTTTTCTGTTCGATATGGAAGCGAGAGCGCTTCCGTCTGGCGACCACCGCACGTTCGTCTCATCCCAGTCCCTATACGTGAGCGGAAACGCATCTCCACCATTCGCTGGCATCAGCCACAAGTTGTGCCACTGCCTTCCCAGATAGGAGCTGTACACCATTCGCGATCCATCCGGCGAAAAGTCAGGCCGCGCCTTCCAACTCGTCTCCTCGTAATGAATTTCTCGCGCCTCCGCGCCCGGCTCTGCTTTCATCCGCCAAAATCCGCCTGTTCCATAAATGTGCCCGCGGTTCGATACAAACAGAATCTCTTTCCCATCTCGCGTCCACACAGGATTGATCTCCATGTCGTAGGCGCTGTAGTAATACCGGGGCAGGGAACTCTTCGTTTCCCCCGTCAATCTCGCCACGTTTTTTAATTCTCCATTCGCAACATCGGCCGCAAAAACGTGAAATCGCTTGTTGTACTGCGTCGAAACCCACACAATCCGTTTTCCATCCGGTGACCATCGCGGCTCCACATTCACCGCTCCGCCATTCGTCAACTGCCTCGTCTTCCAACTCCCCAAATCCAGCAGCCACAATTCCATCGTCTCCTTCTGATAGGACACGTACACGATGCTCTTTCCATCCGGCGACCAATCCGGTTGGTAGTCGTATCCCGGTCCATCCGTTAGCTGCGTTGCCTCTTTGGAATCCAACTTCTGCCGCCACAACGATCCCGCCATCGAGTAAATCAGTTCCTTCGAGTCCGGCCCCCAGCTCAAACTACTCGGCCCGTTCGTCAACTGCGGCAAATAGAGTTCGCGATAATAATAAGGATGCGGCTCATCGATCTGCGGCAGCACCGGCTGCCGTTGCGCGCCTGCCGGAATCGCCATCCACGTCAACGCAACACAAACAACGCCCAAGGTCCTTTTCAACGCAACCTCCACTCACACGCATACTATTCCAAAACAAGTAGGGGCGCAGCATCGCTGCGCCCCAGCAACCCAGCCCATCTGCCCCACAAAAAATTAAGCTGCTATCCCTTGGGCCTCCTGATATCTGATCGCTGATATCCGACATCGGATATCCCGCTACCCCCCTCGCTGCGCCTCAATCACCTCGAATGCAGATCTTTCTTTACTGAAAACCGAAAACTTAAAACTTATAACCGCGCAACGCGCTTCCTCACGCCAGCCCTACCTTCGTCAAAGGCATCTCCCGCACCCGCTTCCCCGTAGCCGCAAACACCGCGTTGTAAATCGCCGGCGCCATCGGCGGCAATCCCGGTTCCCCAACTCCCGCCGGCGGCGCATCGCTCTCCACAATGTGTACATTCGTTTCCCGCGGCGAAACATTCATTCGCGCAATCTGGAATCCATCAAAGTTCGATTGGTCAATCACTCCATTCGTCGCCGTGATCTCCCCATAAAACGCGATGCTCGTGCCCATCACCGCCGCGCCTTCAAACTGTTGCTTCACCGTCGTTGGATTCACGATCGTTCCCGCGTCCAGTGCCGTGTCCACCTTCACGATATTCACCTGCCCGTCTTTCACCTCCGCCTGCACCACTGTCGCCACGTACGTCAAAAAGCTCCGGTGTACTGCGAGGCCCATCCCGAATCCTTTCCCCAACGTTTGTTTGCCCCACCCAGATTTCTCCGCCGCCAACTGCACCACACGACGGAATCGCGCAATATCAATCGGGTAATCCGCGTACTCTCCGTCGTAATTCGTATAATCCTTTGGCAACTCCTCTTTCGGCATGATGCGATCCGGCCCCAGCAGCGCCAGCACATAATCCAATGGATCCCTGCCCGCCGCATTAGCCAGTTCTCCCACAAACGAGTGCACTCCAAACGCGTGATAAATGTTCGCCACGGATCGCAGCCACCCGATTCGCGTGTGCGCCTTCGCCGGCCCGTTTTCCGCCCGGTGATTCGGAATTGCAAACGGTACATCGCTGAACCCCAATCCAATCTCCCCCGCGTCCGCATACAATCCATTCGGATCAAACGTCGAAGCAATCGGCGGAAACACGCTCCGTTGTAGCCACGCCGCAGGCTTCCCATCCGCTCCCAGTGACGCTTTGAAATACATCGCCGCCACGGAGTGGTACGTATCAAACTTGATGTCGTCTTCGCGGCTCCAGACCACCTTCACTGGCTTCCCCGTCTTCTTCGAAAGCACCGCCGCTTCCACAATAAAATCCGGGAAAGATTTCCTTCCAAACGCGCCTCCCAGCAGCGTCATGTGCACCGTAACATCTTCCTTCTTCACTCCCACCGCTGCGGCAACGGCATCCCGCGCCCCCTGTGGGTTTTGTGTTGGTGCCCATGCTTCCACCTTTCCGTCGCGGTACACTGCCAGCGCTGCCGGCGGTTCCATGGATGCATGCGCCAGCATTGGCGCGTAATACTCGGCCTCGACAATTTTCCCGCCCTTCGCGAACACCTTCTCCACATCCCCGTTTTCCCGCACCACTTTGCAGGGCTTCCGCGCCGTGCTTTCCAATTCTTTCCGGAACTCGTCGGAGTTCCACGCGCTGTGCTCGCTCTTTTCCCACTCAATCTTCAATTTCTTCTTGCCTTGAAATGCCGCCCACGTGTTATCCGCAATCACTGCCACACCGCCCAGCGCCTGCATCATCACTGGCGGTTTAAATGCTTCGAGCGTCGCTGTTTGCCTCACTCCCTTTACGTGCAGCGTCGCCGTATCATCCACACTCTTCACCGCGCTTCCAAACACCGGTGGATGCACCACCGACGCGTACAGCATCCCCTCCATTTGCACGTCCTGCCCATATTCCGCCTTCCCCGTCGCCATATCTCGCAAGTCGTACCCGGATGCCGCCTTCCCGATGTAACGCCATTGGCTCCGCGGCTTCAATTTCAGCTCTTCTTTTTTCGGTACGGGCAGTTTTGCCGCTGCGGATGCCAGTTCTCCATACCCAATTTTCTTTCCGCTCGGCTTGTGCACCACCGTATTTAATTCCGTCGCGCATTCCTTCTCCGGCACGCCCCAACTCTGCGCTGCTGCCCGCACCAACATCAGCCGCGCACTCGCTCCCGCCTCGCGCAGCGTCTCAAAAAAACTCTTCACCGAGTGCGACCCATCCGTGTCCTGGTCGCCATACTTTTCATCCCCCGTCGCCGATTCCACTTTTACTTTCGTCCAGTCCGCATCCAGCTCGTCAGCGACGATTCGTGGAAGCGCCGTCCGGTTCCCGCTTCCCATCTCCGCCCGGTGCGCCACGATGTACACCGTTCCATCCGTCGCAATCGCCAGGTACGCATTCGGCCGCAGCGCCGCACCGGTCATCGGGTCTTCGCTCGCAATTACTCCGGCGCCGACCAGGCGTTCCGGAAAAATCTGCACGCTTAACACCAGCGCCCCCGTCCCCAGCATCCCTTTCAAAAAGCCGCGGCGGCTCACGTTTTCGATTCGCATCATGTCCTCACCTGGTCTTCTCTCGACGAAAATCGCTGAAAAATCGTCGAACATAGCCCTCTATCCTACCCGCATTCTCGTTCCTTGCAACCCCATCTCATCCACCAATCGCGCTCTCCAACGTAGGGGTCCAGCACGCTGAACCCCATTTCAGCAGGCTCGCTCCGTATAGGGGCTTCCGTACGAATCATTGCCCCCAGCTAGTGCACTTTTCCTCTCCTTCTCTCCGAATCCGCATTGTGATTCCTCCACTCTCGCGGCACTCTGGAGGGCAAGGAACTCTCCTCTATGTCCGATTCATTTCTGCAACGCGCCATCACTCTGGCCCTCGAAAATGTAAACTCCGGCCAAGGTGGTCCCTTCGCCGCTCTAATCGTGAAAGACGGCAAAATCATCGCCGAAGCCGTCAACCGTGTCACATCTTCCAACGACCCCACCGCTCACGCCGAAATCGAAGCCATTCGCAACGCGTGTCGTGTCCTCGCCAATTTCCAATTGTCCGGATGCGATCTCTACTCTTCCTGTGAACCCTGCCCCATGTGTCTCGGTGCAATTTATTGGGCGCGCCCAGACCGTGTCTACTACGCGGCCACCGCCGCAGATGCTGCTGCCGCTGGTTTCGATGATGCTTTCATCTACGATGAACTCCGCCGCGCACCCAACACTCGTCGCCTCTTTATCACTCATGTTTCCCATCCTGAAGCGCTGCGCCCGTTCCAGGCCTGGCTCTCCTCCTCCTCCAAAAAGCCGTACTGATCGCCATCCCGTTCTTCCGCCACTTCCGCATCGCCTTGCTCATCTTTCCTTCCGCTGGCATACTTCTCTTCCCGCATGATGAAAGGTCTCTCGCATGAAACGTGAATACCACCGCTGGTACTCTCCCCGCCTTGGCCTGAATCTCGGTGTCGTCGCTTACGGACATTGGGGCCCACCGCTCCTCGGTTTTCCCACCAGTGCTGGCGATGAATTTGAACTCGAGGGCCAGGGCATGATTGGCGCCCTCGCCGATTTCATCGATGCAGGTCGCATTAAATTTTATTCCGTCAATTCCATCAACGGTCTCAGCTTTTACAACAAAGCCGCTCACCCCTTTCACCGCAGCTACGTCCAATCTGTTTTCGATTCCTACCTCCGCGAAGAAGTCGTTCCTTTCATTTGGGATAATTGCCAATCACAAATCGCCATTTCCACCATGGGTGCCTCCTTCGGTGCGTATCATGCCGCCAACACCCTTTTCAAACATCCCGACGTATTCAAACGATGTTTCGCCATGTCCGGCGTCTACGATCTCAGGAATTTCATGGACGGCCTGTACGACAACAACTTTTATTTCAATAATCCCGTCGATTATCTTTCCAGCCTTTCCGATGGCTGGTTTTACGAGCAGTTCAATTCCTGCGACATCCACCTCATCACCGGCACCGGCCCGTGGGAGAACAGCGCCCCCACCTATCGCCTCTCCGAAGTCCTCTCCAGCAAAGGCATTCGCCACTCCGTTGACAATTGGGGCCCCGAAGGAGGCCACGATTGGCCCTTCTGGAAACACCAGATGCGCGAATACATCTCTAAATTGTTTTAATTGTCATCTGAATGACGCTCTTACTATCTAGGTCGGGATCGGGTGCCCCAGGTAACGGTTTTTTACCTGGGTCTTGGGGTTCTTTTCTCGAGCCTTTGCGACCTCCCTGTTACCGTTTCTCTTCTCTTACTTCGAAACTGTCAACTGTCAACTGTAAACTGTGAACTAGCTCCCCTCAGCCCAGCCCCAAATGTTCCAGCTGATACCGCCCCTTCGTAATCACCTGATCCTCATCGATCCACACGTCGCAATTCCGCGTCAACACGTCCACATGTGTCCGCGACTTCCAATTCGCATGTGTCTGGCTTCCATATGGATCGCCAAACGCGATATGCACTCCCGGAAATTTCTCGTCTTGCAGCAGGATGCCGATCATCCGCGATAATCCCAAATTTGTTCCAAACGCCAACTCGCCCACGCGGTCACTGTTCTCATCCGTGTGGCAATACGCCCAGAACTCTTCTTCCAAATCTTTTCGTCCGCATTCCGCGCGCTGCAATCTACCCCCGGCGATTTCCAACACCAGCGGCGTCGCTTGCAAATCCCCGTATTTCCCGTTGAAGTAATCGCCCGCCGTTGCGTCGCAGACGAACGTGCCATCCACTGTCGCCGGAGTCGTAAACACTTCCCCTGCCGGCAGGTTCGACCAGTATCTCGGGCTGATCAGTCCGCTGGTCTTCACCCAATCCAGCCTGCGGTCAAAATGCGCGCTGAACGAAGTCCCCGCTTCCGTCTTCACCCTCAGTGTTTCCGCACGCAGCATCCACTCTCTCAGCTGGTCGCTCAATCGGTCCACCAACCGGTAGTCCGTGCGCATGCCCTGCTGCATGATCTCCGGCGTCACGCCGATCATGTGCGCATAGCGGATCTGCCTCCGCTCCACCACCCTCACAATCGCCATCCGCGCGCTCAATTCGCCCGGCTGCGGCGTCATGCACAATATCCCCACGTCCGCCTTCTCCAGCTCCTCCAGCACCGCCGCTGGCGCGCTACTGATCGGCCGCGGCCCAAAATCCTCCAGCAACAGCCCGGTGATTTCCGCTCCTCTTTCCTGTAGTGCTTCTTCCAGGCTCGCGGCTACCTCCCGGCTCGCTTCATCTGCAATCAGCGTCACGCGTTCCTTCGCGCGCACACCCAGGCACACGTCCACGGCATTTTTCGCGCCTGGCATCAGCTCATTCGATGCTATTCCAAAGGACATTCTTACTATTTTACCCGAACTGGCTCCTCTGCCAATTCCCTGGCAGCCAGTCGTAACCTTGTTTGCAAACTCCCACTCGGCTACGAAAGTCCACGCCATGCGAGGCTTCGCACACCGGACTTCCCAAAACGAACGGGTGGGTAACGCCGTCTAAGAAGAGTTCCAGAGCGCCCAGTGCATTTGGTTCGTTCACTGGAAAGGGCGAAACTGAAAACATCTTTGGCGTATGATGGACGCCTGCCTTTGACCGTTTCGTCCTTCCATTCTTCACGGGAGGTGCTTGACGCATGAGACATTCGCTCCTGACCTCACTGCTGACAGTAGGACCTCTCATCATTTTTGCCAGCAATTTGTCCGCTCAGAATAGCCCCTCTTCGGCCCCTCCGGTCCATGCCCCAACTTCTGAAACGAAGACTGCATCCCCGCAAACCGCGGGCCCCACCATTCGAAGCGCCTCAAGCCTGGTTGTGGTTGATGTGATCGTGACCGACGACGGCAAGCCCGTAAAAGGTTTGCAGAAGCAGGCATTCCAGGTTTCCGAGGACGGCCACGAACAAGCCATCAAGATTTTCGAGGAACACAATTCCGCCAACGCCTCCCAGATCCAACGCATGCCCCCGCTGCCGCCAAATACCTACAGTAACTTCCCCGAGTCCACCGTGACGACCGCGGCCAACGTCCTCCTGCTGGACGCCCTCAATACTCCCCTGAAGGACCAAGCCTACCTTCGCCAGCAGATGATCGAGTACCTGAAGACCGTCCCCGACGGCACCCGCATCGCCATTTTCACTTTGGCCTCAAGACTGCGCATTGTGCAGGGCTTTACCTCCGATCGCGCGCCCTTGCTTGCCGCCCTGAACGATAAGCGAAATGCCCCGGGCGAATCTCCTTTGCTCTCTGATCCCAACGACGCCACTCTCACAAACCCCGTCAACGGCATGCAAGACCTTGGTGCCACGGCGCAAGCGCTCGCCAGTCTCAAGGAATTTCAAGCCGATCAAGCCGCGTTCCAGATCGATCTGCGCGTTCAGATGACCATGGATGCCTTGCAGCAATTGGCCGAATATTTGGGCGGAATTCCCGGACGCAAGAATCTCATCTGGTTCTCCGGCTCTTTTCCCCTGAATCTGGATCCCGATCTTTCTCTCAACGACAACTCCTCCCTCTCAGGAGCTCGCGGTGGCTCATCCAGGACTACTTCCGGTGGCGAATTCTCCGTCGCGCGTGAATACAGTGAACAACTCAAACAGACCAGCGAATTGCTGACGGCCAGCCGCGTCTCCGTCTATCCCGTGGATGCACGCGGCCTGTTTACTGCCTCAATGTTCAACGCCGCGAACCCCAACACGAATTACTCCGGCGCTTCTCATGGAACCGCCAGCGCGTCGAATTCGGCGGGCGGTCGCTTCGGAGGTGGCGCTCACGCCAGAACTCCAGGCATGGGACCCAGGAGCAATCCAAATTCATTCGCCAGCGACAGCTCCAAATTTGTCCAGACAACCGCTGAAGAGCACGCCACAATGCTCCAAATCGCCGAAGAAACGGGAGGGCAAGCCTTCTTCGACAGCAACGCCATCAAAGCTGCCATTTCCAACGCCATCGAAAATGGCGAAAACTACTACACCCTGGCCTACGTCCCGGCCGACACAAACTTTGACGGCAAATTCCGCAAAATTCAGGTCACACTCCCCGGTCAGTCTCACCACCTCGCTTATCGCCAGGGGTATATCGCGGACCCTCCCGATGCACATAGCTCGAACGTCCCGCTGACTCTCGCCGCCAATCCCATTCAACGTGGCGCACCTTCCTCTTCACAAATTTTATTTAAGGTGCGTGTCCTGCCTTCGGATGATCCCGCGCTTAAAGGCTTGGAATCTCAGGCTGGTCCCGCCGGACTCTTAGCCAACAAATTGTCCGGTCCCGTAAAACGCTATTGGATTGATTACGCTGCGGACATGCACCCGGTTGCCCGGTTCGCGGGCTCCGACGGCCTTCATCATCTCTCCATTGAATTCGTTGCCATCGCCTACGACCATGACGGCAAGGCCCTCAACGTCGCCACCCGCGCCTTCAATCTAAATTTGCAGCCGGCACAGTATGCCCAAATCATGCAGTCCGGTCTGCCGCTCCACCAGGAAATCGATATTCCTCCAGGGGAAGTCTATCTTCGCCTCGCCGTCCACGATCTTTCCTCCGGCGGCATCGGCTCGGTAGAAATCCCTCTCCAGGTTCCCGCTAAAACTCTTCAAAAGTAATTGAACTGGTTACGACGCCGAGCCTGCCGCCGCTCTAGCTTTTCTAGGCTCCACCCGAAACGACGGAATCTGCCCACCACCGCTTGTCACATTCGCCAGTCCAGTCGCACTCAATCGCGTCAAAAACCCGGCCACCTTCCCGCGGAACAAGTACGGCGCAAAGTCCACCAGCATGTTCCGGAAGTCCACCTTGTTCTCCTTACCAATATGTGGAAACACGTCCCGGCTCACCGGGATGCGCTCCTGCACAATCCAGCATCCGTGTGCTTTTGCTTTCTCTCCACCCGGCAGGGCTTGTTCGATCGCGCGCTCCCACTGCTTCGCGTCCGTCTCCCATCCCAGCGTCACTCCCATCCCTCCGTACTCATCGCTGGGTTTCAGTACCAGTTCCTCCCGCCGTTTGCTTATGTATTTCAATAATTCAATCGGCTTGCCGTAGTAATCGCTTTTCACGTCCTCCACGACTCGCGTCCACGGCACATGCCGCCGAATTACTTGGCGCTCCTCCGCGGAAAACAGTTCCGCATTCTTCCCGTCCGTCAGCACCGCGAAAAACGCCTTCACGTGCGGAATCTTGCAGCGAAAATTATTCGCCACGCACGCCGCGCCTGCCTCGTACGCCTTCACCAGCGCACCGCACTCCGCCGCTCTCGCCACAATGTCATTAATCAACACTCGCCGGTATACCAGTTCAATCTTTTTTCCCTTCGTTGCCAGTTGTTTCCCGTCAAACTCCAGCTCTCTCGGGTCCGCCAAAACCACCGGTATGCCCATCGCCTCAAAGCGTTCCTGTAAAATATCAAACTCGCTCCACGTCGGCACTTCCTTCCAATCCACAATCGCCATCTGCGGTCGCGAACTCGTTCCGCCCCACTCCACGTAAGTTGCTATCAGTGCATCCAGCAGCTTCGCGCTCAGCGGGTAGCTGTGCACTTCAAACCGCTTCGCAAATTCATCCATCACCGGCAATTTCTGGAATATGTCGGAAAGTGTTTCCGAATAGCCGGCGCCTGCCGGTGATTCTCCGTTGTATTCCGTGAACTTCAGTGAGTCCGGCAAAAGAAATGCATCCAGCCGCGAAGCGGTGCTCGCCGGTCCCGGCACCGTCGCTAATCGGACTAGCCGCTCTTCTTCTGGCCGCAAATGAAACTGCGCGAAAAGGGAAGTGTCATTCAGCGCCGCCGCCGTTACTCGTTCCGCAACCGCCGCAATCGCTTCGGAAACGCGCCGCACGCGCTGCTCATCGCCAGGCGACAGGAAATAGGGCCGCAAAAACGGGCAGTGCACTCGCCGCCCAAACGTCAATTTCGCCGCCCTCACATCCGCTAAAAACTTCTTGGCCAGCCCGGGCGACTTCTTCACCTCCGCCCGCAATAATTCGTTCCAGTGCTCCGCCGGATTGGACTCTTTTCTTTCAGGCTTTCTGGTTTTCATCGCGCGGCAGTTCCAGTCGGGGCAGTCTGCGCCGCCTGCGCCACTCGCGGCGCTCCCGTGAATCCCCCCGCCGCCCCGAGTCCCAACATCTCTTCCCAGCGTGGCCAGGTGTTCGCCGTGTTTCCCGTCAGCGCGCGATCGATCACCAGCCGCGCCATCTTCTCCACCACATGTGTGAAGTAGAACTCCGTGATCCGCTCTTTCTCAAAATCCGGCGCGGGATTCAGAAAATCGATCGCGTACGGCACGCCATCCTTCACCGCAAACTCAATCGTGTTCATTTCGTAGCCCAGCGCCAGGTTGATCGTTTGCGCGTCCTTCACCACCCGCGCTCCCAGCTCATCCGACAAATACTTGTGCTCCACCAGATACTTGCGTTCCTTTGGGTCATACGCCACCGGCAATATGTCCGACTTCCCAAATGTGAAGCACCGCACGTATTGCTCGAAATCGATGAACTCCTGCAGCGTCATGCAATACGGTGAAGTCCTGTCAAACGCCTCCAGCAGCTCCTCCTCATTATTCACCTTGTACACGTGCTTCCATCCGCCGCCTGAATACGGTTTTAAAATCGCCGGCCGCCCAACGGAATCCAGCAGCCCCACCCAGTCCATCGGATATTTCAAGTTGCGCAGCGATTCGGAAGTAATGTCTACATCCGCGGGATAGCCCTTCTGCGGCAGCAGAATCGTCTTCGGTATCGCGATGCCCAGTTTTGCAGCAACGCTATAATTGAAAAATTTGTCGTCCGCCGTCCACCAGAACGGGTTGTTGATAACGTATGTCCCCTGCAGCACCGCATGCTTCAAATAGCCCCGGTAATATTCCACCTCATGCGAAATCCGGTCCACAATCACGCGATATTCCGCCGGCTCTTCCATCCGCGTTCCGCCCAGTTTCACAAACTCCGCCGTCACTCCATCTTTTTTCCCCAGCTCATTTACCCGCGCCAGAAACGCTGGAGGGAAACTGTACTCCCGCCCGCACAGCAAGCCCACTTTCATCATCGCCCGCCTCCGCAAACTGTTTGCTTGGATTTCCTTGTAAAGATTCCGTGTCCTGTATCAGCCCCGGAGCCCAGTCCTGGTTGATTAACCCGCTGCTGTGGACATCCCATCCGCCGTGCTCTCTCGCGTTTCCATCACCAGGTGCCGCACTACATCTTTCAGGTCTCCTGTTTGCTGGAATACCCGCAACTGCCGGTCCGCGCTCGTGCCTTCATTCATGATCGTGTACACGTACTCCACCGCGCTCCGGCTTCCCAGATCATCCAGCACATCATCCACAAATTCCAGCAGCTCCGGGACCAGCTGCCGCATCGGCACTTCCTCTTCCTTCCCGAAATCAATCAGCTTCCCTTCAATTCCATATCGCGCCGCGCGCCACTTGTTCTCTTCAATCAATGCCCGCCGGTACAGCCGCCAGCCCATGTTCCCGGTATACAGCCGGTGGATCTTTACCACAATTGCCTGCGTCAAAGCCGCGATGGCCACCGCTTCTTCCACCTTCGTGGCCACATCGCACATCCGGAACTCCAGCGTTCCAAACGTTGGGTGCGGCCGCACGTCCCACCAGATCTTCTTTCCATTGTCGATGCTGTTCAATTTCACCAGTAGGTTCACGAAATTCTCATATGCGCTCCACGACTCAAACGTTTCCGGCACTCCCGTTCGCGGGAACCTCCGGAACACCGTCGTCCGGAACGATTTCAGCCCTGTGTTCCGCCCCATCCAGAAAGGAGAACTCGTTGAAAGCGCCAGCAGGTGCGGCAGAAAATAGCGCGCCATGTTCATCATGTCGATGGTCGATTGTTTGTCCGGCATGGCCACGTGAATGTGCATCCCGAAAATGAGCAGCGACCTCGCCAGTTGCCCCATCTCTTCCACGATATTCTGGTATCGCTCTCCCGGCGATATCACCTGATCGATCCAGCTCGAAAACGGGTGCGTTCCCGCGGCTGCCACGCGCAACCCTGTGCTCTCTGCCGCAGCCACCAGTTCGCCGCGCGTGCGCTGAATCTCCCGCCGCAGTTCGCCTACGTTTTCGCAGATCTTTGTCCCCGTCTCCACGATGGACTGGTGCATCTCGCCTTTGACTTGGTCGCCCAGTCCCCGCGCCGCCGCCGACAGCAATTGCACCACGTGCGAGCGCAGTTCCAGCGTCTCTGGATCAATGATCTGGAATTCTTCTTCGACACCGAGGGTGAAGCGGTGAGCCATCTCTTGGCCCTCCGGATCGTTCGTCTTTATGGGGACTTCGGAGCCAGTATCATACCCCCTCACCCATCCAAATTGCACCCATCGCCAAGGCCTTGACGTGGCTACTTTGACTTTTGACCGCCGGTCGCATCGACGGAGACGTGCTGCACTGAGATGTCTATTCCAGCACACTTGACAACTTGGAAGTCGAGACTTACCTGGTCCCCTGGTCCGGTGTTCTCCCCATACGTCACGTTAAGGTGCGCTGGAGTTACCCATTCCATCTTCAGATTCATCGTGGGGTACTGGTGAGAGAATCCCAGCACTTGAATCGGAGGCTTGGAACCCTTAAGCCATTTTAGGGTCACAGTGGTTGCATCATAAGCATTTCCGGGACCGCTCCACTGCTCAGAGCGAGCGACCGCAAGCCAGGACCCATCTGGAGATGGGGCTTCTGTCGACCAAGTTGTCGTCGGACCGCAGCCGAAGAATGAGACACAGACCGCAATAATAATGATGAACGAAACGGCGCTCTTCACTCGCATGTAATCCCCCTGCTTGTCATCCTACGCCGCTCTCTCTACCCTTAGATCGTTTACTTTCCGAGGGAGCTACCAAACCCCTCGGCCTTGCCAAAATTCACAGAAGCCAACTGTTAAAGGCCCTCCCTCCGCACAATTTGGTCCTAGACTCCCCGCCTTTCCCCTTGGCACACTCACCCTCATGCAAATCTCTCCCTTCCGCATTGAAGAGTACATGGGCAAGCACGAATTCGCCGCCAAGTACCTGCTCTCATCCTCTGACGCCGAGTCCCAAACCATCCAGGAAATTCTCTCCCTCGAACCCGGCGCTCACGATGCCTTTCTCCGTCACTGGTGCGGCTACACCGAATCGCCCGGTGCTCCCTGGCTTCGCGAAGTTCTCGCCACCATGTATTCCCAAATTCATCCCGATCAACTCGTTGTTCTTTCTGCCGCCGAAGAAGCCATCTTCGTCTTCTATCACGCCCTGCTCACTCCGCAGGATCACGCCATTGTTGAAACGCCCTGCTACGAAAGCGCTCTCACCGTTCCCAAAAGCACCGGCGCCTCTGTTTCCGAATGGCCCCGTCGTCCTGCAAACGCTTGGGCCCACGATCTCTCCGCCCTCGAATCTCTCATTCGCCCTCGCACCCGCGCCATCTACATTAATTCCCCACACAATCCCACCGGGCTGCTCATGCCTCCGGAAGTTTTCCACCGTGTCCTGGAACTCGCAGCCCGTCAAGGTATCTACGTTTTCTCCGACGAGGTCTACCGCGAACTCGAGCACGATCCCGCCACTCGTCTTCCCGCCGCTTGCGATCTCTACGAACGTGCCCTCAGCCTTTCTTCCGTTAGCAAGACTTATGGCCTCCCTGGCCTTCGTCTTGGCTGGCTTGCCAGCCGCGACTCCTCCATCCTTCAAAAAGTCATCTCCTTCAAGCACTACACCACCATCTGCTCTAGCGCCCCCAGCGAATTCCTTACTGCTGTCGCTTTCCGCCACCGCCAGAAGTTCATCGATCGCAACCTCCAGATTGTTCTGAACAATCTTCCCCAACTCACCGCTTTCTTCTCGCGTCACTCCAATCTCTTTGAATGGACTCCTCCCAACGCCTCCACGATCGGTTTTGCCCGCTTCAAACCTGCCGAGGACGCGCAAGCTTTCTGCGAACGCCTCGTCCGCGAAGCGGGTGTCCTTCTCCTCCCCGGCACCGTCTACGACGAGCCCCGACATATTCGCTTCGGCTACGGCCGCCGCAACATGCCCGAATCCCTCGCTCATCTCGAATCCTGGCTCACCAACTACAAATGAATCAACCAGACGACGGCCGTCCACCAGTCTTGTCTCATGCCTAGGCCACAAAATAAAGAAAAGGGCCACCAATTTCGATGGCCCTCTTCCTCAGTCTCGTTTATTAGGGTTGGTTTAAGCCGCGCCCATGGACCTTCTTGCTTGGAAGCATTCCCGGCAAAATACCGGGCGCCCCTGCGTCGGTCGGAAGGGAACCGTGGTCTCTTTTCCGCACTGCGAGCATGTCGTTTTTGTTTCTGCCCGCGCTTGCGTTGACCCGCCGCCTCCTCCGCCTCCCTCCGCTCGTTTTGCTTTGCACGCCTTGCAGCGTTTCGGTTCGTTCTTAAATCCCTTGTCGGCGAAAAACATCTGTTCGCCGGCAGTGAACACGAACTCCGCGCTACACTCTGAACACTTCAGGACTCGATCGTGGTATTCCATGAGCCGCTCCCCTGGGACCCCCAACGGGCAGCGGGGACGGGCTCATTTTGCACCATGGCCTGTTTGTGAAAATAGACCTGTAGTCCGGGAATGCCGGGCACGGATCCCTGGGGCCTGCGGGCGCAGTTAATGTACAAACACCCAATACGTCTCTGCCTGGTAGGGGCCTGATCCCGGAAGTGCGGCGCTTAAGCCGCGTCTCGCTCAGTTCCTTAATCCTGTTCGCGACGCTGCTTCTTGCGCAGTCGCTTCCGCGAAAGCGCTTCTTTGGCCCGGCGCTTCTCACCGGGCTTCATATAGAAGCTGTGCTTCTTTATTTCCTTAATGATGTCTTCTTGCTGCACCTTGCGCTTAAAGCGGCGCAGTGCATTCTCAAGAGACTCGCTCTCTTGAATCACTACTTCTGCCAATGGTCTTCACCCCAATTCCGGTTCGGATTGGACACTTGCAGAGCCTGTCAACAGCTTCAGCCGCTGCACCTGGTACATTATCTCACGTGGGTACTGACTTCTTGTAGTCAATTCCAGCCATACAAGTCAAGCTTTCTTTCCTTCTTCCCGCTCCCTTTCCGTCCGCGGCTGCCTTTCTAGTCACCCCTCACTCTGCTGCCAACTCTCTTCATCTTCCTTTTCTCATCGTGCGTCCCCCTTGCCTCTGCTGTTACACTAAGCTGCTTCAGAGTCCTGCCTCGGGAGCCGACACTCATGCCTGACATGCGCGATGCCCTTGGAGTTCTCCTTGCCGGTGGCCAGGGTGAACGTCTCTGGCCGCTCACCAGAGATCGTGCCAAGCCTGCCGTCCCATTTGGTGCTCTCTATCGCATCATTGACGTTACTCTCTCCAATTGCATCAATTCCTCGCTTCGCCGTGTTTTTGTCCTTACACAATACAAAGCCCTCAGCCTCAATCGTCACATTCGCGCCGGCTGGTCGCATCTCATGGGCTTGGGCGAGTTCATCGAAGTGCTTCCTCCGCAAATGCGCGTCTCTCAGCAGTGGTATCAGGGCACCGCGGACGCCGTCTATCAGAACATCTACTCCATCGGCAGCGAGCGTTCCAAGTTCGTCTTCATCCTTTCCGGCGATCACATCTACAAGATGAACTACTCTCGCATGCTCCAGCAGCACATCGATTCCGCCGCCGATGTCACTGTCGCCACCATCGAAGTTCCCGTCGGGGAGGCCGCCAAGCAGTTCGGCGTCATCGAGACCGACAAGGATTGGCGCATCGTCGGCTTCGAGGAAAAGCCCCCCAAGCCCAAGCAATCTCCTCACAAAGCCGCCCACTGCAATGCCTCCATGGGCATCTACATTTTCAATACGCAACTTCTCATTCCTATCCTCCTTGCCGATTCGGAGGATCCCAAGTCCTCCCACGATTTCGGCAAAGACATTCTTCCCCGCATCATTTCCAAGCATCGCGTCTACGCCTATAACTTCGTCGACGAAAACAGCCGCGAAACTCTCTACTGGCGCGATGTCGGCACACTCGACGCCTACTACGAAGCCAACATGGACCTCGTTAGCGTTTCCCCTGTTTTCAACCTGTACGACAAGCATTGGCCTTTGCGCGGCTGGCAGCACCAGTATCCCCCCGCCAAATTCGTTTTCGCCGATTCCGACCGCATGGGCGTTGCCGTTGACTCCATCGTCGCTGGCGGCTCCATCCTCTCCGGAGGCAAGGTCCAGAACTGCGTCGTCGGTTACGATGTCCGCGTCAATAGCTATTGCGAAGTCGCCGATTCCATCCTCTATAACCACGTCAACGTCGGCCGCCACTCCCGCATTCGCCGCGCCATCATCGACCGCCACGTCAGCCTCCCCGAAAAAACTGAAATTGGTTTTGACCTCGAAGCCGATCGCCGCCGCTTCCACGTCACCCCCTCCGGCATCGTCGTCGTCGTCCGCCAGGAATCCCTAATCGAAGAGCCCGAAGCCCAATAGCCCTGCGCAATCGTCGTTCTCGGCACTGGCAGGCCCCTTCTAAGTCACATAAACAAAAACGCCACTGCAATGTCCGACTCCCAACCCAATCCCAACAATAAGGCTTCCAAAAATCCGCAAGGTCTACTCCGCGAAATTCCACTCTCCGGCGAGGCCAAACTCATCCAACTCGCTGAACTAGCTGCGGAGTTTGGAGCCGTGCATATTGCTTCCACCGCTCGCACCATCGCCGAAAGAATTTCCGAAGGGCGTTTCTATGTGGCCTGCATCGGTCAGTTTAAACGGGGCAAATCAACTCTTCTGAATGCGCTGATCGGCCTTCGGGTTCTCCCCACTGCCGTGGTCCCTGTCACTGCCGTCCCCACGATTCTTCGCTATGGTGAGCATCTCTCAGCGAGGGTCCGCCTCCGGAACGCCGCGTGGGCAGACGTTCCTGTAAGCAGTGTCGAAGAGTACGTCTCGGAAGCAAAGAATCCAGAAAATGCCAAGGGTGTGGCGGGTGTGGAGATATTTGTCCCAAGCCCGCTACTGGAAACTGGAATGTGTCTGGTGGATACACCGGGCCTCGGATCGGTGTTTGCTGGAAACACCGCGGCTACAGAGGCATTTGTGCCCCATATTGATGCCGCCATCGTTGTGATCGGGACCGATCCCCCGCTCTCGGCGGATGAACTCGAACTCGTGGAAACTGTCTCTCAAGAGGTTCACGATCTTGTGTTTGTTTTGAACAAGGCAGACCGCGCAAGCGCGGACGAGCGCTCGGCTGCTCTCGATTTTGCCCGTCGTGTCTTGGAGTCGCGTCTGAATCGCGCGCTTCCCGCGATCTTTGAAGTCAGCTCTCTCGATCGACTCGAGCAGCGTGGCCCCGAACGCGATTGGCAGAAATTACTCCAGTCCTTTGAGGCTCTGGTGCAGCACTCTGGCCGCTCGCTCGTCCGCAAAGCAACGGAACGAGGCATCCGGCGAGCTGCCAACCAATTGCTCGCTGTGATCAAGGAAGAGCGGGATGCTCTCGAGCGTCCTCTGGCTGATTCGGAACAACACATTGCTCTGCTTCGGAAGACTCTTGACGAGTCAGAAGTCCGCATGCGGGATTTGGCGGTTCTGCTCACTGCCGAGCAGCAACGTTTGTCCGGAATTTGTGGCCAACGAAGAGAGGCTTTTCTGAACCAGGCAGTACCCAAAGCACAGACGGAGTTGACGCAACGGTCACTCTCACTCACTCCCCGCCACAATGGCCCGCGGTATCGTCGAACTTTAAACCATTTGGCGCAGGACATCGCGCGCGCACAACTCGCGCCTTGGCTGGAACACGAAGCGGCATTCGCAGGTGACGAATTTCGCAAGACCGCCCAGCGTTTCATTGTTCTTGCCAACGAATTCCTTCATCGCTTGGGAGAAACTGATATGCCGGGACTGGATGAACTCCCCGAAGACCTTGTAACTGAGCACGGGCTCACGGCCAGGTCGCAATTCCACTTCCATGTGATTGAACGCGTTGCCGCCCCTGCTTCTCCTCTGTTATTTATCGCCGATCTTTTGCTTGGTACGGTGGGATTGCGCGTCATGATTACCCGCGACGCCAGTGAATTCCTCGACCAACTTTTCGAAGTGAACAGTTCCCGGGTTCAAAGTGACGTCGACGAGCGCCTGCGGGAAAGCCGCAAGAATCTGGAAGCCGAGATAAAGAGCGTCCTGCGAGAAGCTTCAGCCACCGCGGATCGAGCATTGGCCCGCGCCCGTGCCGCTCAATCCGCTGGCGCCCCGGCGGTTCAGGCGGCCCTCGCCCGCCTCGACTCCGCCCACCGCTTCGTCCAATCCGTCCGCTAGCGAAAGCTGAGCCACAAATCACAAGTCACGGGCCACGTGTCCTCCGTCACTCCTCCTCCACCCTCCCTCTGTTACAATCTTCTGTTGCAAATCTCTCAGGAGACACTATCTATATGTCCACGAAAATCACCCGCATTCACGCCCGCCAAGTCCTAGACTCGCGCGGCAATCCCACCGTCGAAGCTGATGTCCTGCTCGATTCCGGCGCATTTGGCCGCGCCATTGTTCCTTCCGGCGCGTCCACCGGCGAACACGAAGCCCTCGAACTTCGCGATGGCGACAAATCCAAATATCTCGGCAAAGGCGTCCTCAAAGCCGTTGCCAATGTCAATTCCGAAATTGCCAAATCGGTCACCGGATCCGACGCAGGCGACCAGCGCGCTCTCGATCACAATTTAATCACTCTCGATGGCACGCCCACAAAATCTCGCCTCGGTGCCAACGCCATCCTCGCCGTCTCCATGGCCGCTGCTCGCGCCGCTGCTGTCGCCGCAAAAGAGCCGCTTTACAAATACCTCGCACGGTATTCCACCGACCACTCCGGCAATCTCATTCCCGTTCCCATGATGAATATCCTCAATGGTGGCGCTCATGCCGACAGTTCCGTCGATTTTCAGGAATTCATGGCCATGCCCGTCGGCGCGCCCACCTTCAGCGAAGCTCTCCGTTGGGGCGTTGAAGTTTTCCATTCCCTCAAGGCTGCCCTGAAAAAGCACGGCTATTCCACCGCCGTCGGCGATGAAGGCGGTTTCGCCCCAAGCTGCAAATCCAACGAAGAAGCCATCCAGATCATTATCGAAGCGATCTCCGCCGCCGGTTACAAACCCGGCGAACAGGTCGCCATCGCTCTCGATCCCGCAGCCAGCGAGTTCTACGACAAGGCTTCCGGCAAATATATTTTCAAGAAGTCCGACAAGTCCGCGCACACCTCTTCCGAAATGACCGCCTACTATCAGAAGTGGATCGAGAAGTATCCCATCGTCTCTCTCGAAGACGGTCTCGCCGAGGATGATTGGGCCGGATGGAAAGAACACACCAAGGTGCTGGGCAGCAAGGACTCCAAGAAGAAGATTCAGCTTGTCGGCGACGATATCTTCGTCACCAACACAGAGCGCCTCTCTCGTGGCATCAACGAAGGCATCGCCAACGCCATCCTCATAAAACTCAATCAGATTGGCAGCGTCACCGAAACCATTGACGCCATCGAACTCGCCCGCAAGGCCGGCTACAAATCCGTAATCTCTCACCGCTCAGGTGAAACCGAAGACACCTTCATCGCGGACTTCGCCGTCGCCACCGCCGCTGGCCAGATCAAGACGGGCTCCGCTTCCCGCACCGATCGCATCAGCAAATACAACCAACTCCTCCGCATCGAAGAGGAACTAGGCCACGCCGCCCGCTTCAACGGCAAAGCCCCTCTTCTCTAGTTCTATTTTCCATGAGTCGGCACCTTGGCGGATGACCCGCCCGTAGGGGTCCAGCACTGCTGGACCCCATGTCCGCAACATCAACCCGCAACCGCTCCCAAATTTCTCTCTGCCGATTTTGTTTTGCGCGCCTACCGCCGTCGTCATTTACAACCCTACTATGGAGTGCGGCTGATTGCCGCCGCTCTTACGCACTAAACCACTCTACAATGGTTCGGTTCGCCGCAGAACGTAGCAACTGAACTTCAGATCAACCTCTACTTGAGTTTTCCTATTCTGTATTTGTCATCCCGAGTGTAGCGATGGATCTGCTTTTCGCATTGCCTCCAAGACACAAACGAGTGTAGAGATATCCCTTGCATCAATTTTGTCGATTGCCCACAGGCCTTGCGCACAGCAATTACGCCGGTTTCATCCTGACCCGTTGCGCGAAGACCACGAGACGCCAAAGCACGAGAGCGACACCCAACAGGATGACCAGCGACCACAAATACACATCTCCCTGCGTCCTAAAAAAACCGTACAGCTCAAAGGAAAGAGAATAGAAAACAATGATCGACCTGCCGGCGGCGTACGCTTCGCGCGCCGTTTGTGCGTGCAGGATTGAGGAATAAGCAAACGCGAAGGGCAGATAGGCCAGAAACGCGGCAAGCGCGGCGGCCACGCTCGTGATGGCTGCATTGCGCAAAACGCGTTCCAGCATCGCGGATTTGCGGCCGCCCACAAACAGCGTCACTCCGCAAACGGCCACCAGCAATCCCGCCAGGCTGCCGATCAAGATTGACGCCTGCACGGCAATCCCGTCTGCTAGCACAAAATGCAAAAGCGCCTCACTGTACAGCCAATCTTCGGGGCCCGGCGGCAGCGTTTTCGGCGCAACCAGCGACAAGTCCAGCTTCTTCTCGAGCGCGCCAAGCGCACTTTCGCGGAGGTCTTGCCCATAAACCCTATCAAAGCGCGATTGCCCGCTTTCCATCATCGCGCCGAACCGAGCGACCCGGGCGTACTCTTGTATATCGCCCGAGGCCATCAATTGGTCTTTATAACTCCTCACCTCCGAAACCTCAGGAATTGGCCAGTACAGCATGGACCACGCGGTCTCGAATGGAGACAGCTTGCGCTCGCGGGCCACTTCGCGTTCAAGTTGTAATCTGCGGTTCAGATAATCGTCGTAGGTCGGTGCGGAAAACGCCTTCTCCATCGCAGCTTCCCATTCCGCTCGCCTTGCTGCGAGCGACGGGTCCGTCCGGCGCAACCAACTCGCCAAAAGCATGTAACCCAGCGCATTGTCGGGGTCCGCCGCGATCACTTCATGCACTTCCTGCCCAAACGTGGCCCGCCTCGTGTCGGTGCGCCAGTCTCTCTTAATGATGAAATACTTAATCCAAACGAGTGAAGGATTCAGCGCAATAGCTTTTTCCCCTAACTGCATGCCCCGCTCGGAATCCTCCAAATTCATCGCTACAAATGCCATGGTGGACGCATCGCCGCGCTGCTCTGCTTTGGCCGCCATCCGCTGCAATTGGCCCTTGCTCATGCTGCTCTGCCCAGAAGCGATCTTGAACATTGTCGGGCCCATGGCCGCCGCATCGCGAAAACTCGGGGTCGCAATCAGCAGTCCCACAACCACAAGAAAAACGACGATGTAAGCAACCGATCCTCTGCTCATCATGATGTTCTCCCGCACAATACCCAGCCCAACCAGAATCCGGCAGCGGCACGCAAAGAAAAACGCGCCCCACGCCCACCACAAACCCTCCCACGCTCCCTTGATGGATTCGCTTTCCGCAATCACCGCCTCAATCCAATCGCTCTTCTCTTCCGGGCCAATAGCAGCCGCGGCTCGCAACACTCTGCGTGTCAACCAAACCAGCGCGCACCTCATTGGCTTGCTTCCTGACTCGTCGCGGCCTTCGTTGTAGACCACGAGCGTTTCGCGTTCATCTGCTCCCGCGCCGCTTTCACCCCCGCTCCCGTAAGACGGTACATGTGCCGGGGCGGACGTCCAGGTTCAGCGCTTTCCCATCGTGCCTCCAGCCAGCCCCTCTCGCTGAGCCGCATCAGGATCGGATACAGCGTCCCCGATTTCAGTCCCGTCCCTCGGCTAAGGTCGTAGCCATAGTGCCAGGAGGCTGTCGAGGACAGTAGCGCCTCCAGCAGTCGAACCGTTTGTCGCGACATCCGTATAAAACCCACCATGCTCATAACTCTACATATGTAGATATAGAGTTGTCAACTGTACTCTCGGCCGCCTTTTACGAACTGTCATCCCCACCGCAGCAACAGCGCTTTTCCGTTGCGCGGTGGAGGGATCATGGCAAGGCCTCACAACAACTCATCTCATGGTGAACGCCACTGGTTGTTGTCCATTCCCCAAGCCCCAACCACTAAGCCCTTCCACACGCCTCTTTAGCCTTTTGCTTTTTTCTCATTCTGGCCGTTTCGGTACCACAGCTCCGCCACCGCCAGCCGAATCTAGTCCTGCTCATCGGTTCCGGCAAAGCCCCGCTCTTATAGCTCGACACATATTGCTGATCGGGCAACCCATTGCCCTGCCAAATCCATCACAAAGGCTGAACGGGTGTGTCTAATTCAGTCTAGGCAGTCCGCTTCCTGTTCGGCGCAACTTTCGAGCCATCCGTAATGTGAAGACCGCGAGGTCCAGCGATGCCTTCCTCTCTTCTCGTCCACACTCCAAAAGACTGCCCTCCTGACGTTGTCTCGCCTCGCCGCGCCAGCTTTCTAGGCACCGTTTTCGCCTCTTTGGTTGCTTTATCTCTGCTCCTTTTACTCACGGCGTGTAATCTTGGTTCCTCAGGACCTCCACCCGATCTCGCCGTCACCAAAGCCATGGACCTCGGCACCATCGCAACAAATCCTCGCATCCTCGGCCGCGATGGAGGCTACAGCGCGCTCTTCCAGGGCTACTCGGTTTGGCTCTATGGCGACACTTTTCTTTCTGCTCCAGACGCCGAAGGTCGCACGCTGATCAGTGACTCATGGTCCTTCACCTCGGATCTCAACTCACTTGGAAATGCCACCGCCTTCCATGAACGCCTCGACTCCACCAGTGCTCCCACCATGATTCTCCCTGAAACTGCTGCCGAACAGTTCTTCAACGCCGCCCACATGGGCAATCCCTGCCAGCAGCAGCCTTGCGGCGCGCGCTGGGCACTTTGGCCTAGCGCCATCGTCGTGGACACTTCTGCCAATCAGGCTTTGATCTTTTACATGTTAGTCAGTGCCCAGCCCGGAAACTTCAATTTCCGGACGGTCGGCAATTCGGTCGCAACTTGGCAAAATTTTCAAAGCCAGCCACAACGCCTTATGCTGAACCCCCCGATTGTCGCGGACCATCCGGATCTGCTCTTCAACCAGAACGAGGCCAATTTCGGCACGGCAGCGTTCATTCGCGATGGAACACTCTTCGTCTACGGTTGCGGCACTCCCACGAATGGCGGAGATAAAGGTTGCCGCATCGCTAAAGTTCCTCCATCCAGTGCGCAAGACCGCGGCACGTGGGTGTTTTACACTGCCTCGGGTAATTGGTCTTCAAACATCGCCGACGCGGTCTCTGTCTTCAATGGTGGAAGTATCACAAGCGTCTCATGGAATGACTACCTGCAACGCTACGTTGCGGTTTATAGTCCTCCCTTCTCGCAAAACGTGAATATGCGGACTTCTCTCAACCCGGAGGGTCCGTGGTCTGGCGAAATCACCGCTTTCAACGCCCAGCAACCTGTGGGCGGCGGCAACGTTTACGATGCCATTTCCCATCCCGAGTACAACCTCAATGGCGGCCAGACCATCTTTGTCAGCTACTCGCGTTCCACCGGCGCATTCTCCAGCGAAGTCCGCATCGTCTCCGTCCAGTTGTCCCGCCCGCAATAAGGCAGGACCTCTGCCTCCTCTCAGAAAACCAGGGTAGCTGGAAGGAATCCGAAGACTCAACAATCGTTGAGCGGCGCTCCAGAGACTAGGCCGCGCTTGTTCGTGCTTTTTGACTCCGCCTCAGGTCCGCCACCACCAATCGAACGTCCTCGTAACTGACTCCCCCTTGCACGGCATCAACGATGGGTTTCACCAGATCCAATCCTAATCTCTTACTGGCTTCCCGAATCTGTTCGCACCGCTCAGCATCGACCCATTGCGACTGGAACTTTGTTTCGCCTTTCTCAATCAAGTCCGCAACCATCGCCTTTACGGACCACACTTTCCTTCCGCGGATCTGCGCGATCTCTTCAAAACTGTGCCCCTTTTCCAACAAATCCTTCGTCTCCAGCGAGGGAGTCGATGGCCGCGCATGCCAGTCCTTGCTCGCCCGCTCTCCCTTCGCAAATCGCCGGAACACTTCCAATATCTCTTCCCCGTACATCTCGCACTTCTTCTCCCCAATGCCCGAAATGCGCCGCAGTTCCGCGATAGTCCTGGGCTTTGCCTGGCACAGCGCATCCAGCGTGGTATCGTGCATCACGATAAACGCCGCGATCATCTTTTGCCGCGCCGCATTCCTCCGCCATTCCCGTACAAAATCCCTCAACTCCTCATTCACCAGCACCGTCGGATTCATCTCAAATCGCGCGCCTTCCAAAGCTCGGTTGGGACTCGGTGCCATCATCGCGATTTGTTGCGGCCTGTTTTTCCACTCCGCCAGCCATTTCGGCAATCCGGCACAAACGTCGCACACCCCGCACTTCTGCCACTTCGTTACTTCCCCAAAATGCGCACAAATCGCTTTCTGCCGGCAGTTCGTGGAAGCAACGAATTCCTGCATCTGGTCATAGCGGTGCCACGCGCGCTCTTTTTCCTTCTCATCGTGAATCTGGTTGATGAAGTACGACCGCAGCGAATTGTCTTTCTTCTCCCAAAATAAACAGCACTCTGCTGGCAACCCATCGCGACCCGCTCGCCCCATCTCCTGATACAGCTGCTCGATACTGTCCGGCAATCCCAGTCGCACCACGGCTCGCACGTTTGGTTTGTTAATTCCCAGCCCAAACGCAATGGTGCCTACTAGCACCCGCACCTCTTCGCTCATCCATTTTTCCTGATTCTCGCGCCGTGCAGCGCTATCCATCTGGCCGTGGTAACCCACCGCCGCAATGCCGCTCTCCTCCAGGAGATCAATCACTTCGCCCACCCGCGCCACGGTCGGCGCATACACAATTACATTGCCTTCTTTCGCTTGCTTCACCGCCTCCACCACATACTGGTCTTGCATCCCCCGTTCGCACTTCTTCACGATGTAGCGCAGATTCTCCCGTCGAAAGCTGGACACGGACTTCAGGGGATCGCGCAGCCGCAACTGCTCCACGATGTCGTGACGCACCTGCTGCGTCGCGCTGGCCGTAAACGCGGCAATCGGCCGGTCGCCAAAGAGGTCGCGCAGCCTGCTCAGCTGCCGGTATTCCGGACGGAACTCGTGCCCCCATTCGGAAATGCAGTGCGCCTCATCAATCGCAAAAAACGACACCGGCACGTTCTTCAGCCACGCTGCCGTTCCCTCCATCACGGCGCGTTCGGGCGAAACGTACATCAAGCGATACTCCCCCGCAGCAGCTCTGCGTTTGATTTCGCTGCGATCCGCTTCCACCACCGCGCTGTTCAGAAACACCGCCGCAATCCCCATTTGCCGGAGTTGCGCCACCTGGTCTTGCATCAGCGCAATCAATGGCGAAATCACCACCGCCGTTCTTTTCTCCTCCAGCACCGCCGGCAACTGATAGCAAAGCGACTTGCCTCCCCCGGTCGGCATCACCACGCATACATCGCGGCCCGCCGCCAGGCTCCGTACCACCTCTTCCTGCCTCGGCCGGAATCCCTCGTAGCCCCAATACTGCTTCAGCGCTCCGAAAAACGGGTCGCCGTCGCCGCAATGCATCTCCTCAGTGCCTGCTCCATTCATGGCCGTCTCCCGCGCGCCACCCTCGTGTTGTGCGCACTTCCGAAGGCGGTTTTATGTTCGCTTTCTATTCGCCTTAAGTCAAGCTTAATCCCGCTAATTCACTGGATAGTTATTCACAATCGCAACAAATCCTGTGCATATGCCCATTTCGGAACTCCCTCCTCTCCCTTCTCTTTGACACCCCCTCCGATTCCTCCTATCATCAATCCCGGTTCAGGTGGGTCGGTTTCAGCATGATTGGCCAGACAATTTCTCATTACCGCATCCTTGATAAGTTGGGCGGTGGTGGAATGGGTGTTGTCTATTCCGCGCGCGACACCATTCTCGATCGCACCGTTGCTCTCAAGTTCCTGCCCACCAACGCCCTCTTTGATAAATTCAGTCTCGACCGTTTCCTGCGCGAAGCTCGCGCCGCCGCCGCTCTCAACCATCCCAACATCTGCACCATTCATGAAATTAGCGACGCGAGTGAAGAAAAACCTTTCATCGTCATGGAACTCCTGGAAGGCGAAACCCTTCGCCGCTTGATTGGCGCCAAACCGCTTCGCCTCGACCGCATCCTGGACATTTCCATCCAGGTTGCCGATGCCTTGGAGCACGCCCACGCGCGCGGCATCACCCATCGCGATATCAAGCCCGCCAACATCTTCATCACCACTTCGGGCCAGGCCAAAGTCCTCGATTTCGGCCTTGCCAAGCTCACTGCCGCCACCATCGTCTCCGAAGAAACAAGCTCTCTTTCCTCGGTTGAAGACGGTGGAAAGGAAAGCACCGTCCTCAATCCCGGTCTCACCACTCCCGGCACTTCCATGGGCACTGTTTCCTACATGTCGCCCGAGCAGGCTCGCGCCGATGAACTCGATCCCCGCTCCGATCTTTTTTCTTTTGGCGCCGTCCTCTATGAAATGGCTACGGCCAAGCAGGCCTTCACCGGTTCCACTCCCGCCGTTATTTTCAACGCCATCTTCAATAGCACTCCCGAATCTGCTCGTAGCCGCAATCCCGAAATCCCTGAGGCGCTGGACAATATCATCTCCAAATCCCTCGAAAAAGACCGCGACCTTCGCTTCCAATCCGCCGCCGAGCTCCGCGCCGACCTTAAACGCATGAAGCGCGACATCGAGTCCGGCAAGCGTCCCGCTGCCACGCGCTCCTACAATCCTCCGGCTCCCGAAGAGCCTTCCGATCCTTCCACAAAATCCGTCGCCGTCCTCTATTTTGAAAACCTCAGCTCCGCTAAAGAAGACGAATACCTTCGCGATGGCATGACCGAAGACATCATCACCGAGCTTGCCAACATCAAGAATCTGAAAGTTTTTCCGCGCCCCGCCATCCTTCCTTACCGCGACAAGTCCGTCACCGCTCCCCAAGTTGGCCACGAATTGCGCGCATCCTTTGTTCTCAGCGGCACTCTTCGCCGCGCCGGCAATCGCCTGCGCATTACCGCCCAACTCGTCGAATCGCAATCGGGCCATACCGTTTGGGCGCAGCGCTACGATCGCGAAATGGCCGACGTCTTTGAAGTCCAGGACGAGATTGCCCGCAGCATCGCGCAAGCTTTCCGCATCAACCTCACGCCTCAGGAAGAAAGAAGGATCGCGCAGAAGCCCACCGAAAACTCCCTGGCGTATGATTTCTTTCTGCGCGGCCGCAGTTATGCCCGCCGCGAAAGCCTCGATTTCGCTCTTCAGATGTACGAACAGGCCATTAAGCTCGACCCCAACTTTGCTCTAGCCCACGCCGGCATTGCTTACCTCTGCGGTATGACCCTGGAATTCCGCGACCAGGATCCCAAATGGCTCGAACGTGGCCAGGCCGCCTGCAATCGCGCTCTCGAACTCGATCCGCAACTTGCCGAAGCCCTGGTGGCGCGCGCCCGCCTCTCTTACTCCCAGCATAACCACCAGGAAGCCATCGATTTGGCTCGTCGCGCTATTGCCCGCAAACCCGATTGTGAAGGTTCCTACAACGTCCTTGGCCGCGCCTATTTCGCTTCCGGACGTTTCGCGGAAGCCGCCGATCTGATCGAGCAGGCCATCGCTGCGAATGGTGACGATTACAACGTCTACATTCCTTACACCAACGCGCTCCAGCGCCTTGGCCGCGAAAAAGAAAACAAGCACTACCGCGAAATGGAAATGCTCATCCTCGAACGCCAGCTCGAACTGGTTCCCGAAGATGTGCGTGCCCGCAGCCTCCTCGCCGCCGATTACGCCAATCTCGGCCGCGTCGAAGACGCTGTCCGCCAACTCCAGATGGCCGCCGCGCTCCGCCCCAATGACGCAAACATTCTCTATAATGTCGCCTGTACCTACGGCATCCTGGCCAAGCGCGAAGAAGCTCTCGAGATGCTTCGCAAGTGTTTCGCCGCCGGTTATGCCAATTTCGATTGGCCGCGCCAGGATCCCGACCTCAGAGTCCTTCACGATGATCCCGAATTCAAGAAGCTCTTTCCCCCGTCAAACTCCTAAGCCGCACTCCGTAATTTCCTGATTTTTGGCTCCTCCGTGCTTGTGACACACGCCACAATCCATATTTCCGCCCCTGCGCTATACTTTTTGGGTAGCTTCTCCGCGGTCCGTTCCTGTTTTCCACATTCGCTCCTGTTTGACCTTCAGCCTCCCGCGGAGACGGGCCATCGCCGCACACCTGCTTTCGATTAGGCTGGAATTCGCGTATGAGCAGCATCGCTCAAGCCGAACTCGCCGTCCACGATGAATGGCATCCTCACATCAATCCGTGGGTGATTGCCTTCACCGTAATGCTCTCCACCTTCATGGAGGTGCTGGACACCAGCATCGCCAACGTCGCCCTCCCTCATATCGCCGGCAGTCTATCCGCCGGCATTGACGAAAGCACCTGGGTTCTCACTTCCTACCTCGTTTCCAACGCTATCGTTCTTCCGCTTACCGGATGGTTCTCCCGCCTCTTTGGCCGCAAGCGCTTCTACATGAGCTGCGTCATCATTTTCATCGTCAGTTCGCTCATGTGCGGACTCGCTCCCACCCTTCCCTTGCTCATTTTCTTCCGCGTGTTACAAGGTGCGGGCGGCGGCGGCTTGCAACCCACATCTCAGGCCATCCTCGTCGAAAGCTTCCCGCGCGAAAAGCAAGGCATGGCCATGGCCATCTACGGCATGGGCGTGGTCGTCGCCCCCATCATTGGCCCAACCTTCGGCGGTTGGCTCACCGACAACTATTCCTGGCGCTGGATCTTCTTCATCAATATTCCCATTGGGCTTCTTTCCCTGATTCTCACCGCCGCCCTCATCATCGATCCCCCCCACGTCTCCGGTAAAAGCGATGGCAAGCGCATCAAGATTGATTACATCGGCCTCGGTCTCCTCAGCGTCGGCCTCGGTTTTCTCCAGGTTTTGCTCGATAAGGGCCAGCGCGACAATTGGTTTGATTCCCATTTCATGGTCTGGTGCGCCGTGATCGCCGCCGTTTGCCTGATCGGCACCATCTTCTGGGAACTTCGCCAGGAAGATCCCGTCATCGAGCTTCATCTCTTCAAGGACCGCAACTACGCCACCGCCACCTTCTTTATGTTCGCGCTTGGCATCGTCTTGTATGGCACCACCGTGCTTCTTCCTGTCATGCTGCAAACCCTCAGCGGCTATACCGCGCAGCTCAGCGGCCTGGTGCTTTCTCCCGGCGGCTTCCTCACGTTGATCATGCTCCCGGTGGTGGGGCGTTTGCTGGTGAAGTACGATCCGCGTTGGCTCGTGGTCGCCGGGCTGCTCATTCTCTCCTTCGGGATGTTCCAGCTCTCCGAACTCAATCTCTACACCAGCTTCTGGACGTTTGTGTTCGTGTGGTCCATTTCCCGTGGCGGCATGCCCTTCATGTTTGTGCCCATCAACGTCATGGCATTTTCCTATGTGCCCAAGGAGCGCATGAACAACGCCACGGGCCTGATCAACCTGGCGCGCAACCTGGGCGGCAGTGTCGGCATTTCCCTCGTCATCACGATGCAGGCGCGCCTCGCGCAGCGCCACCAGAGCATGCTCGTCAGCCATATGACTCCGTACGACGCTCGCTATCGCGCCGCGCTCCATGGACTCGCCGCTTTACTGCACATCCGCGGCGCCAGCACAGCCAACGCTGCGCAGCAGGCCCAGCTCATGTTGTACGGCGAATTGCAGCGCCAATCCGCCATGCTCTCTTTCGTTGATGTTTACTGGCTTCTCGGCATCGTCTGCCTCGCCATGATCCCGCTCATGTTCATCATGAAGCGCGGCCGCAAGCAATCCAACGCACCCTTGTCTCATTGATGGCATTTTGGAAACGCGCAATCGCCAGTGCTGGCTTGAGCCGCGACCTGCCGTTGTAAAATGGGATCAGTAAAACTTCCTTCGCAGTTTTCTTTGAGGCGGATTCCTTACTGAGGTCGAGCTTCCCGGCCCGCTACTCTTCTCCGCGGTCCGGGTTCTTCGCGGATTCCTATCGGAAAAGCTCTTGACGGTCGAAATCGAATCGGTTCTTCCGAGGAGTACAACCATGATTTGGAGCCAACACCGAATTAATGTAGTGCGAGGTTTGCTGCTTTCCTTACTGCTTTGTGCCATACCGGCTTGCGCCGCGGCGCAACAGAAAAAGCCTCCCGCAGCCGCACCCGCCAAACCTGCTGAGGCTACCAAACCCGCGCCAGCTTCCAAACCGGCCGAAACTCCTAAGCCCGCCGAAGCTCCCAAGCCCGCGCCCAAGCCGGCTACGAGCGCGACACCCCGTCCAAGCGCAGCGCCACGCACGAATCCCTCCGGCGCAGCCAGGCCGGGCACGTCCGTCCAGCCACGCACCGGCAACGCGAATGGAACCAGAACCAACGGCACCAAAGCGAATAGCGCTGCAGCAGCAGCCAAAGCCGCCGAAGCAGAGCGCGTTTACCAGCCGCCCGTCGTTGTCGCTCGCCCTGGCGGCGGCAAGGTTTCCACCAACTCCGCTGGCCACTCCACCGAATACAATCCCGCGGGCAAAAAGACCACGTTTGAAACCAGGAGCGGCACCAAAGCCGGTTACGATCAGAAAGGCTACATTCGCACCATTCATACCAAAAGCGGCATGACCATCAACCACGGCTCTCACGGTGAACGCCGCTACGAAACCCGCCGCGCTGATGGTGCCAGGATTGTCGGCTTCGGCCGTGGCCGCGGCTTTGCCGAACACGTTTATTCTCGCGGCGGCCATCCCTTTATGCGCCGCACTTATATTTATAACGGCCACCGTTTTGCCTACGCCTATCGTGGCTACTACTGGCACGGGCATCCTTATTACGGCTATGTCCCGCCCCGTTACTACGCTTCCGCCTACTACGGCTGGGCACGCACTCCTTGGGGAGCGCCCGTTGCGTATGCCTGGGGCTGGAACGCTGCTCCCTGGTACCGCTCTTCTGGCTACTACTTTGCTGCTTCTCCGGTCTACAACTCCGCCGCTCTCTGGTTGACGGACTATCTGTTAGCCGCAAATCTCCAGGCCGAATACGATTCGCGCACACAAGCCAGCGCTGGCGGTTATTCTTCCGACGCGGCGCCGGCTGACGGCCAAGCCACCATCACTCCTGAAATGAAGCAACAAATCGCCGACGAAGTCGCAGCGCAAATCCAATCCGAACAGCAAGAAGAAGAATCTGCGCCCGCGAACGCCGAGCCCGACGCTCCCGTCAGCAACACGCCGCCTCCTGCTTCACAGAACGGTCCCGACGTGGTTCCCGCCGCTCTCGATCCCAATCTCAAAACCTTCCTCGTCTCCATGCCGCTCAGCGAATCCATGGCCGATGGCACGCAATGTTCCCTCAGCCCCGGCGACATCCTCACGCGCGTTCAGGACACTCCGGACTCCAGCCTGAACGTCAAAGTCGTCGTCGCCAGCAGCCAGCACAACGATTGCGCCGCTGGCACGCAGGTTGCCGTCGCCGTCACCGATCTGCAAGACATGCACAACGACTTCCGCGCCAAGCTCAGCGAAGGCCTCGGAACTCTCGCGGAGAACGAAGGCAAGAACGGCATTCCCACCGGTCCTCCCGCTGCTTCCAAACCCAATCCCAGCGGCCAAGCGCAGCCGGATTTGACCGTCGAAGCCGACCTGAAAGCCCAGCAAGACGAAGTGGCCCAGGCCGAAAGCGATATCCAACAAGCCTCGGTAATCACTCCCGGCAGCGACGACTAGCGCGTCACGGGGAAAGACTTTTGCTTGCAAGACTCCGCGCCCCTCTCCCATTCAGGAGGGCTGCGTTTCAGCCCTCACAATCGCCCTGGTATTCTCCCCATCAGTAGTAATATTATGTGCATAGCGTCCCTTATCATCTAAGTTACTAAAGGCATGTACGAGCAACTGTAATCAAGCTCCCGGGAACGCCAATCTCCCGATTGACGTTGTAAAAGACGCCAAAGCCGCCATTCAGGAGAATGGCGTTCCAATATCTTCTCGTCAGAACGCACTTCCCGCCACACCTTGGCATGGCCGCGGCTACCTTCCACACTTTGAAAGTTCCGAAGCCACCCAGCATGTCACCTTTCACTTGGCGGACAGTCTTCCTCAATCCGCCCTGCAACAACTGGAGTCCGATCTGAAGGCCTTACCAATCGGAAAACAGGGAGCACAACGACGCGAGTGTGTAGACGCGTGCATAGATGCAGGCCATGGCTCATGCATATTGCGAAACCCGAACATCGCGGACATGCTGCAGGCCTCATTGTTGAACTTTGACTCTCGGCATTATCATCTGCTGGCGTGGGTCGTAATGTCGAATCACGTTCACGTTCTTTTCCGGCCTATCAATCCTTGGACCGTCGCGAAGATTGTTGCCTCTTGGAAGAAGTTCACTGCCCGCAAGATTTGCGCTCATCTTAAGAATCTCGACGAGCAACCACTCAATCCCGTCTGGCACCGTGAGTATTGGGACCGCTTTATGCGCGACAAAACCCACCTGGCTCAAGCAGTTGAATACATCCACCAAAATCCAGTAAAGGCAGGCCTGGTAACCTCGCCGGAAGCATGGCCTTGGAGCAGTGCCCATCCCGGGAACGCCAATCTCCCGATTGGCGCCTTTGCCTTCCTCCGGTCCGCTGGGAACGTCAATCTCCCGATTGGCGCCTTTGCCTTCCTCCGGTCCGCTGGGAACGCCAATCTCCCGATTGGCGCCTTTGCCTTCCTCCGGTCCGCTGGGAACGCCAATCTCCCGATTGGCGCCTTTGCCTTCCTCCAATCGCATCCCCACCCTCAAAAACAATAACTCCTCAATCTTTCTCTATCCCCTTTGCTCTTTCTCGCCACCGCCTTCTCCACGCGCCTGGACGATTCCGCCCTCCTCCTCACGTCATTCAGAGCGGAGTCGAAAGGTAAGCGCTGGGTACCCGGCGCCCCTCAAAACCCCCTCTCTTCCCGGTGATTTCAACCGGCATGGAGGTCTCGCCGGTCCGGCAATTTCATGTGAAGGCGTAGTAGAGAAGCGCGGGGAAAATTCCGAAATGGGACGGGTGGTCATGCTAGGGGGGGGTGTACCCCCTGTTTTCTCGTATCAAGGGGAAACAAAGGACTTACGGGAGAATGGCTTGTATCAAGGGGAAATAAAAGAGTTAGCGGGGAGGAGAGCGAAGGAGAGACGAAAGGCGAGAAGGTGGGGCGTTCCGATACGGCACAAGCGTATCGTCCCCTCAGCATAACCCAGACAGGATAGCACAGTATTTACCGTTTGTCTACTATTATTTAGTGGGTACTAGTTTCGAAACTGGTACTCGGGGCGATGTCCAAAAAGTGAAAACCCAAGACCCGCGCCATTCAGAAAGCAAACACAAAGGGTGCGGCACCCAGTTCCGATCTCTTGGTCGCCCACTTATGGTTTTACACAAACATGAAATTTCTCAGACCTCCTAACGTAGCAAGAAATTCTAGTTCTAGCGATATAAGATGCCCGCGCAGTACTGATTATAAGTGGGCACTTAACTCCTGGCGTATAATCCGATAAAAACCTTACCCATTCCTTTGCCCTTTGTGGAGGCCGTACATGTCGCTAAGGCCCGTTCTTCGCTCCGCAGTTCGGACCGCCTCTATTTCGCTGGTTGCTGTGCTCTTCTGCGTGGCTTCCCGTGCCCAGGAAACCAAAGCTCAGCCGACGGCCAACGAGCACTCGAGTCTGCCAGTCGTAGACCAAGAACTGATAATTCCCTACTGGACCACCGAGACAGGATGGCGTAGCGAGTTGCAATTACGCAATAACGCCGTGGGCCACGACTTGATTGTAACGCCGGTCCTCCGCTTGGCCTACGGAGCGGAAACTAGCCTCGCTGCTGTCACCATTAAATCTGACGAAGTAAAATCCGTTGATCTGGAAGCCGCGATCTCTGCTGCAAACGCCCCACAACTCGTCGGAACCTATGGCTCCGCCGTCCTTCGTTTTCGTGCTCCGGCCTTTCGATCCCTATACGCCGCCTAGATGATACACGACACCGGTCACGCCATTGCTTTCCACATCGACGCGAGTCCCCAATTGACAGAGGTCCAAGCTGGCAGCCGCGAAGGCATCTGGTGGCTGCCGAAAGAAACAACCAACGAGTACCTGATTCTCACAAACCAGGGCAACACCGCTCTCTCTCTTGCCTTGTCCCTTTACGACTCCACTGGCAGGGAGAGCAAGCAACAATTGCCTCTAGGTCCTTACTCGACTACCCGTCTTTCGGTTCGCAACCTATTGCAGGCAGCGGGCCTCACCGGTTCGTATGGCGGTATCCAAGTCTCTGCCGCCGCACACGCCGGCTCTCTCGACACCCTCCACTTCCTTTTCGATAAGGACGCCAACTTCTCCGCTCTGTTGAAAATGTTCGATCATTTCCCGAATGCTGGAGTAAGGGGACGGCAGCCGGTCACGCCGGCGAAGTCCCTCCGCGCCTTGTCGGCATCGCACAAGATATTACCGAGCGCAAGCAGGCGCAGCTGGACATCGCCAAGCACCTCGCGGCGGCCGAGGCGGCCCGCGCCGAAGCCGAAGCGTTGCGGCTCTCGACCCTCACGCTCACGAAGAACCTGAGCATGGACACGGTGCTCGATACGCTCCTGGCCTGCCTGCTCGAAGTCGTCCCATACGAGGCCGCGAGCGTCATCTTGACCGAAGGCGACTGTCTCTATGTGGCCCGTACATCGGCGAAGACCGTGCAGATGCTCGAGGGCCAGCGGAATACATTCCTCGAACGCGTTCGGGTGGCGCGGAAGAGCGTCTTCGTTCCTGACACGTCCGAAGAGCCGGATTGGGAGGATGCGGGCGTCCTCCAAGGCGTGCGGTCGTGGATTTGTGTGCCGCTCGTGGCCTCAACGGAGCGTCCGTCAACAGAACGCGTTCTGGGCCTGCTCTCGGTCGGCCATTCCCGTCCCTGTGCCTTTACGACGGAACACTTCCGCGTCGCGCAATCGCTCGCGATCTCCGCCGCCGTCGCCATCCAAAACGCGCGGTTGTACGAGCGCGCGGAAATCCACGCCGCCGAACTCGAAGCGCTCATCGGCAAGCAGGGACAATGGCAGGCGCGAAAAGCGAAGGGCGACGCCTGATGATTTACTGCTCTAGTAAATCACGGGAAGTTCTTCGTGGAATCGCTAGTGGGTCAGTTTCCGAGATTACGCGACTGCACGTCCAAATGACCGCCGCCAAGCGGGGCGAGGATAACTTCCGGATTGCCGACAATTCGCTGGGCAGACCACTCGGGTTGCCATGCTGGAGCTCAGTGAATGTCTCGATTGCGTAGTGGTCCGTCTACTCTTGATGCCTGGGTGCGGCCGTTCCGTCGGACCAATTTGCAACCACGACCAGGAACACAAGAATCGGTGGCAACCCCTTCATTTGGGATTGTCCTTCCGGTGAGATGAACCAATAGGGACTGGACATAACCGGCGAGCCCACTGCGCCAGAACCCCAATCTTTACTGTCCTTGACGGGAGTAAAGAACATTAGATGAGGTACGCTGTGGTCCCCTTCGTCAGTCAGGTACGCCGATTTCGACATCATGTATGCCATAGCGCCGCTCTCGAGGTTCGGCAGTTGTTTATTCTGGAACGCCACTTTGATTGCCGACACGATCTCCGCCTTGGAACGACCGGCCATCACCATCCTGGCGCGCAGCTCAGCGATCGGCACTATCGAACGTGCCGCTTGGGGGTTCAGACAATCGGCGGCCCGCACCTTCGTGTTCCAGAACTCGGGCCAGTCAAACATTCCCATCCAACCTCTTTCCACCATGCAGACCCATCCGTTCCTGCCTTCAACCGCTGTTTCATAGCCTTGCCGTCCCAAGACCAGGATCGTCGCGTCGCTGGATATGGAATCGGGAGCGGCGCTCCGCGCCAGCAGAATTTCAGCATTCCTTTCCATCAAGTATTGGTCGACAGGCGCCATTTTCGGATATTTATCCGATTGTGCCGCCGCCTTCGGCACAAACGAACCGATACTGATTACCAGCACCAAGGAGATGATACGGATCATTCTTTCCCTCATGGCCGGCCTCATCGCGAGGTCTCCTTTCGCCGCCGCTGCTCGCTCTGCTTCATCATTTCGGTCAAATCCGCAAGCGGCCGTATTTCAAGCGGTCCCAGTCCATACTTAAAGCCTGGAAGCTGTGAGACAAGCTGAACGGCGTGCTTGAGATCTCGCGCCTCAAGGATTCGCAGGCCGCCAAACTGTTCCTTGGTTTCCGCATAGGGGCCGTCGGTCGTCGCGATTTTACCGTTTTTCCAGTACAGGGTCAACGCGGTGTCCGGAGGCTGAAGAGGTACTTCGGCAACGAGATGTCCGTTGGCGCGCAGATGGTCGTTGTGCTCGAAGCATTCGTCGAGCACTGCGTTTCGCTCGTCCTCGGTCATCCCTTCGAATTTTCCTGGCTCGAGGTATCCCAAACAGATGTATTTCATCGGTTCTTCCTTATTTCCTGTGACTCCTTCTTTCCTGTAACTCAGAGAGCCGTAGCTCATCGTTCTGCTATCAGATAGTCGTTCGGGAGACCGAAAATCGACAGCTACTATCCCGAGTACCAGGGCGGGTGGCCCGATTCCACCTCGTTGAATTTTCCTGCCACGGAAATCGCGAAAAGGCTCTCACCTGGACAAATATCGCGGAAGTGATGAGTCGCGAAGGGTGGCGGGTGGCCCGATTCCATCTCGTTGCTTTTTCTTGCCACGGAAACCGCGAAAAGACTCCCACTTCGACAAATATCGTGGAAGTGATGAGGCGCGAAGGGTGCCCCAGGTTCGGCTTGGGAACCTGGGTCTTGGGGTTTCTTCCCTCTGCGAATCTCAGCGTCCTCTACGTCTCTGCGTTATCTTTAAGTTTCTGCTTCCTGATCGCTGATATCGGATCGCTGATAACCTTCCGATTCCGTATCAGTACCAGTTTCGAACGTAGTACCCACTAAATAATAGTAGACAAACGGTAAATAATGTGCTAAGCTTCCTCCGTCATGCTGAGGGGACGCGGCTCTTGTACCATTTCGGAACGCCCTAGGCCTTTGCCCAGACCGCTTTTCACAACAGCTGATCTCCGTGGCGCCGTCCCCCTCTCTTCTTGTTTGGCTGTGGACTGTAAGCTGTCGGCTGTAGACTGCTTTTCTCCCCTAAGTCTAATCATTCCCGTAGATCCACGAAATTCACCCGTAAGTTCAATCATTCCCGTACATACGCAAAAACAGGGGGGTGGGGCCTGTTTCTTAGCTTCCAGCTGCAGACTGTCGGCTGTCGACTGTAAGCTCTCTTTCTCCCCAACTCCTTTGTATTCCCCCGCCATAGATACCATATATTAAACTATATGGTTAATAATATTGTCGGCGCGCCGACATATTGCAAATGCCTAACAACTGGCGCACGCACCCTCAAGAGCCGCCCGCCTCAGCCCTTCGCTGCTCCCGACAAAAAGGACGGGTTTGACGAAGAGTGGAGGGACGGGTGTGATGCGTCGATTCTTGTCAGCTAGTGAGCAGGGCTTTGGGGTTCTTTTTGGCGATCACCAGGAGCTTGAGTGCGGCTTGGCGGGGGCGACGAGTGCCTTGCTCCCAACTGCGCACGGCGTTGGGGCTTACGTTCAGGAAGGTGGCGAAGAGCGCCTGGCTGGCGTTGAGGGTCATGCGGATTCGGCGAACTTCCTTGGGCGAGATTTGCCTGGGGCGGGCAGGGATGCGCGTGACGCGCAGATTGACGGCTTCGCCACGCTCATAGGCGGCTGCGTCCCGAAGCGCTTCCTTCATGTCGTCAAAGATATTCACGTTGATTCTCTTTGCCATGTTCAACCTCCCGAGTCTTTCTTAATCTGGACGACCCACTGCCGCATTAGTTTGCGCTGTTCTTCGGTGGCATCTTCCTGCTCGTCCTTGTCGAGGAGAAGTAACAGATGAATGTGCTGTCTCTTCTCCAGATAAAGATAGAGGTAGCGGAAACCGCCGCGCTTGCCCTTTCCTCGGCTGGGATTTCCCGCACGGGCCTTGCGTATGCCACCCAGGCCGGGAACCATGGCTCCTCGCTCAGGGCTCCGCGCCAGGTCGGCCTGAATCACGCGAAGCAGATCATCGGCAGCGTTGCCGGCGAGGCGTTGCAGCTTCACCGTGAATGCCCGGGACTCGATGAATTCCACAATGTGATAGTACCACAATGTGGTACATGGTGGCAATGGGCAGCAACAAGGCGGTCAACTCATGAAGCCGGTACAGAACGGGATGCCGCCCTGTTCGCAGGGCCAGCGTTACGGAATGGGGGAGTACCGTCCCACGGAGTGCTCGACGCGTGCCACGAAGCAAGGCGTACTAGGGTGAGGGGCAAAGGCGTGCCTCCGGGGAGCGAATGATGAAGAAACCATGGTTGCTTGTGGCCCTAGCGGTGGTGATTCTGTCGATCGGGGCGGGGCGGGGCGAGCGGCGGCGCAAGGGCCCGCGGGAGTAGGTTCAACGGCAGCGGCGCAGCCGACCGTGCACGCACCGCACTCCTACAATCCCATCAAGTGGGTGAAGAAAGACTCGAAGCCTAGCAGCGATTGGCATGACGCCAACAGTCCGCTGGACAAGAATTTGACGGCGAAGCTGCAAGGAGCGGGCGTGCTGGCTGCCAACACCAACGTTGCGGATGCATGCGCCTCCTACAGAGTGCTGGGCGATTGCCTGGCGGGATTGCACGCAAGCCACAGCCTGGCGCTGGATTTCAACTGCGTCAAAACCGGCATGACGGGAGTGCAGACCACAGCGGATCTGTCGGCATGCAAAATGCCGAAAGGCGACAAGGGCGCGAGCTTGAGCCGAACGATCGAGTTGCTGAAGCCGGGCGCGGATGCCAAGAACGAATCCAAGAATGCGGAAAAGCAAGCCAGCGAGGATTTGAAGGACGCGGGAGCTTAGGCAACGCGGAACAGCGTGAACAGAAAGTTAAGCGGCGCGGGCCGTGCCTTTTAGGGTGATAGCGGAATGCGACGCGAAGCTTCGCTGGGCTCGTACGTGATATGCTGCGTTTTAGAAGTGGTAACGGAACATCGGAGAACACACAATGAGACTACTGGTTGCAGCGGGCGTACTGCTAGTTGTGCCGGTGTGCGCGCACGCACAAGCGGCGAAAACTTGTGAAGATTTGAAGACGGAAATCGCGGCGAAGCTGGATGCCAAGGGCGTGAAGTCCTACACGCTGGAAATCGTAGCCAAGGACGACACGGCGACGGAAGGAAAAGTTGTCGGCACGTGCGGCGGCGGAACGAAGAAGATCGTGTACAAGAGAGGCGAAGCAGCCCCAGCGGAAAAACCGGCAGCGACTCCGGCGAAAGAGCCAACTAAGCCGTAGAGTAATTGTTAGCGGGAATAGTTTTTGATGTACGCGGGGAGCGGCGTGTCGCTCTTCAATCGCGCATCAGGCAGTGGAGTTTTGGCGACTGTCTCAAGCGGCAGGACGCCGGCCCAAACGGGCAGAGCGTAATCGGGTTCGTCGTCAATCGGGCCACCGGTGCGCACTTTGGCGGAAACTTCTTCAAGGGGCAGAGCAAGTACCGTGGTGCCCTTCAACTCCTGCTCCGTGGGCCAGCGAACATCCTCCCAGCGGCCCTTCATCACATGTTCCGTGAAAATCCGTAGCGCTTCCGTTTTTTCCGCGGGATCTTCCACCAATCGCGCCGTTCCAAGAATCACCACTGAACGATAATTCACGGAGTGGTGAAACGCAGAGCGCGCCAGCACCAATCCATCAACGTGCGTCACCGTAACGCAAACCGGAACGCCTTCGCTGAGCGTGCGAAGCATTCGGCTCGCCGCGCTTCCATGGAGATAAAGCGTGTCGCCAGAACGGCCATAATTCGTGGGGATTACGTAAGGTTGACCATCGGCGTTGAAGCCAACGTGACAGACGAAGCCGGAATCCAGGATTGAGTAAACCGTTTCGTGGTCGTACTTGCCGCGTTTGGGCAGGCGCTTTACCTGCGTGCGTTCCGTAGGAGTGAATTCGCTCATCTAGGTATTTTACCGTTTGACGGGCAGCGCGCCAGTGCCAAGTTGGCCTTTCGCAGGTGCGCCGCGCTTCTGCGCGACTAGCCAGGGAATCAGGTCAGGTTCGGTGAATGCGTGGTTCCATACTTCATGGTCGGTTTTACGGTATTCGGTGTAGCGCACGTTTGCGTGAGCCTTGTTGAGTTGCTTCATCATCTGGCGGACCAAATCCACGGGTACGCTTTGATCGGCATCGCCTTGAAAGACCCACAGCGGCACTCGAGTGATGGCCGGAACATTGGTGAAGTTGTCGAAGGCGGACAGCAACAGAGCCGCGGCCCATTTCTCTGGGTGCATCTGTAACATAGACCACACGCCAGAACCTCCCATGGATTGCCCGGCGATGTAGACGCGGTCGGGATCGATGGCGAATTCGCCTTCCACTTTGCCGAGGACCTCCAGTGTCATTTCCAACGCTTTCGATGGCTGGTTGATTTCCGGGTCGGCCCAGATTTGGTTGGAAGGGCATTGCGGAGCCAGCACAAAGACAGGGAATTGCGCCTGCACGTCGCTCTTAATCCAGAAGTGCGTACCTTGTTGGTTTTGGCGGGTGATCTGCTTGATGTTGTCGTCGCCGCGGCCGGTTCCTCCATGCAACCACAGAAGCAAAGGATAGCTTTTCGCGGAGTCGTAGCCTAAGGGCACGAAAAGGCGGTAAGGCATCTTGGCGCCCTGTTTGTTGACATAGACTTCCTTGCGGAAATCGATGTCGTCCTGCGTGAGGTTAGCCGGGATTGCGATTTGCGCGAGAAGAAACACGAAAAGAGACAACACGCTCGCGCGGAGGAACGATTGCGTGCGAGGCATGTTATTCCTTCGCGGAAGGCGCTTTTGCGGCGCCGCGCACCACGCGGAATCCCCAATAATCGGGCCCGGGATAGCAAATGGAGCGAGGGTCGGCGGGACAATCCGCGCTGCCGCCGAGGAGTTTGCTCTTGCCATCAGGCAGGGCGACCCATTCCGCCACGTTGCCGCCAAAATCAAAGAGCAGATCTTCGTTTTCGGCGCCCTGGCCAGGGAAACTGCCAACGGGTTTTAGTAGAGGCGCGTTGCCGCTTAGCTCCTTGATCTTTTCGTGGAGACGCTTGGTGTCGTCGGGATTGGGAGCATAGCCGGCCCAGTAATCGAGAGTGTTTTCGCCGTCTTTCTTGGCGGAAAAGGAGGCGACTTCATCTTCATTGGGCACGCGCCACGTCTGCTTGGTCAATTTAGAGAGCCAGTCAGCGTAGGCTTTGGCTTGCTCGAAGGTGATACCGCTGACAGGGAAATTTTCCGTGCCTGGTTCGATTTTAAAAGTAGGGTCAAACACGGCGAACTGTGCGCGGGTTACTTCAAAGCGGCCGATTTCGAGAGCATCGCGTTTGACAACTTCGGGGATGAGCACGTTTTTGCCGTAGCCCCGAAAGGCGAAGCCGTAATCTCCGCCCGAGCGGGCTACGTTCTTGGTTTTGAATGCGGCGTCGAGAGGAGAGCCGGACTTGAGCGCTTCATTCAAGGGAGGAGTCGTCTTAAAGAAATATTTATCGAACCAAGCGAGTTCTTCTTCCACTTTGCGCATCTGATGCGTGAGTTTGCGCGGGCCGTGGGGTTCGCCGGGAAAGACCACGAACTTGACGGGGACTTTGTTGTAGAACTGCAAAGCGCGGAAGAAGGACCAACTTTGCGCGGGGGGAACATTGGTATCGGCGGTGCCGTGGAAAATCAAAACGGGCGCCTGGACTTTGTCCATCTTAAAGAAGGGAGATTTGCGGATATACAGGTCGGGATCTTCCATAGGCGATTTGCCGAAGTAGTAGGAATCGAAGGAATCACCAAACATGACGTTGCCCCAGTCACTGATCCATTCGACATCGCCGGCGCCGACGCTGGCTACCTTGTAGCGCGCGGGATACGTGGTGATCAGGCTGATGGAGAGAATCGAGCCGTTGGACCAGCCCATGGTGGCGATTTTATCGGGATCGACGAGGTCCTTACCGACCAGATAATCCACGCCCATGTTGATGTCTGGCGTTTCGAGGTCGTAATACTTGCCGCAGCAAATCGACTCGGCCCATTTAAGACCGTAGTCGTTGCTGCCGTGATAATTGGGGCGAAGAACGAACGCGCCGCGCTGGGTAATTAAACTGAGAGGATAAGCCCAAGAATTACTCCACAAATCTTTGTCGGCACCCATGGGGCCGCCATGGATGGCAGTGATGAGGGGATACTTTTTCCCGGGTTCGTAATTTGCAGGGTAGTAGAGCAGGCCTTCGACATCTTCGTAGTTGGAGCCCTTCCAGCGGATGACCTCGGTTTTCACGAAGGTGCGCGACGTAATCAAGTTTTCATTGAGCTTGGTAATTTGGCGCGGGGAGACAAGCTTGTTGCCTTCAAGCTGTGCAGCAAAAAGCTGGGGCATTTTGCTGGCGGTGGAGTGGTTGTAGACAATAGTCTTGCCGTCTTCGCTGGCTTCAAGAGAGCTGATGTTTCTGACGTGGTTGCCTTCAAGGGAGGCGCGCTTCCAGTTCCAGGAATCAGCGGATTTTTCGCGGGCGTAACGCATGGTTTCGTAATGCGAACCAGCCGCCATGAGCGCCAAGAAACCATCTTTCGTTGCGGCAAAATCCCCGCCTAAACCATTTTCCCAGTCGAGCGGCACCTGTTTGGCATTGCTGGCAGCGAGGTCGTAGAAATAGAGCAACTCAATGCTGGCCGTGAGGAATTTTGGATCGTTGGAAAAGGGAACGGCGGCGTAGAAGCCAGAATTGTCCGGCGCCCAAACCAAGGCCTCGGGGCGAAGGCGGCCTTCGGTAAAGATTTGTTTTTCGGAGCCATCGGCAAGATTGTGAAGAACGGTGATGGGCGGAACCTTCTGATCAAAAGTGTAGTGAAGGCTCTTGGCATGAGTGGCGGCGACGAATTTTCCATCTTTTGAGACGGCCCAGTTTTCGATCCAGTCCGTGTTAAAGGTGAGACGGGTGATTTTCTTGTCCTTGACGCTGATCTTGAAAAGGCGGACGGGCGGGGCGTGATCCGCATCGTCCACGACTTCCGAGTCGTCTTTCTTCTTTTTTTCAGCTTGTTCGTAGGCGCTGGGATCTTCTTCCGCGCTGAAGATCATCGTGTCCTTGTCCAGCCAATCGATCTGACTGGGGGCGCGGGAAAGTTCCGTGAGAGCGTACGGTTCGCCGCCGCGCGGACTGATCAGCCATATTTGCACCGGGGCGGTGTCTGGTTTGGCGTCCGGGCGAGCCCGGGAACTGAGGAAGGCAATCCACTCGCCATCCGGGGACCAACGCGGCGATGAGTTGCGATCAGCGCCACGAGTGAGCTGGACCTCACGCTGTTCCGTGAGGCTAGAGAGGAAAAGATTGGAGACGATCGCGTCCTTCTCCTTGTCGCCCGCACTTTTGATCCAAGCCAGCCGCTTGGCGTCAGGAGAAATACGGAACTGCGAGGCACTTTCCGCGTAGATGATGTCTTCGGGTTTCCACGGCTCGATCTTGGCGGGAGGCTTAGTGTCGTCGGCCGAGGAGAGAACGGCCCAGGAAAGGGAACAAAGTGCAAAGGCGAGAAGGGCGAAGAGTTTGCGAGGCATGGGGTTCACCTGTTCACAGAGATGATTGCAGGAGCGCGAAAAGAGGATAGTCCAATTGACGGGGAATGGGAATCGTGTAGCCTGAGTGATTGCCCAAGGAGAGGTGAAGCGATGGCTGCCGTGAAACCCGTATTCAGCAAAGAGACGTTTCGGTTCTTCCGGGAGTTGGGAAAAAACAACCGAAAAACATGGATGGATGAGAACCGGGAGAGATACCAGCAGACGATTGTGCAACCGTTCCGAAAACTTTTGGAAGAACTCAGCAGTCCGGTGCTGGCGATAAACAACGAGTTTGATGTGAGCGGGCGGACAGGGCCGAATTTCTCCCGGATCAACCGCGATATACGATTTGCGAAGGACAAGACGCCATACAAAACGCAAATGTATTTGAAGTTTTCGACACCGACGCCGGGAGACCGGGAGAACGGGCAACTCTATGTGGGTGTTTCCACGGATGTGGTGACCGCGGGGTTTCGGATTTATGCGGGAGGGAAACGGAAGGAGTCGACGCTGGCGCTGATCGCAGAGCCACGCGTCCTGGCGAATCCCCGGTGGGTCACGCAGCAGAAGAAGCGTTTAGGCAGGAAATACGACAGCTACTGGTACACGACGGAAAAGGGGGAATGGACGAAGCACGAGGGCTGGCCCACGGAGCCGGAGAGCTGGAAGAAGATTCAAGCGTGGATCGTGCGGAAGAAGATGAAACCGGGCGAGGCGACTCGATCTGGTTTTACAAAAGAAGTGGCCAAAGTGTTCAAGGATGTCTACCCACTGGTGAAATTCACGAGCCTGACGGATTGACGTGTCGCACTGGGTCGCATAGGATGCCGCCTTGCGTTTGGTGGTGTTTTTCGGTGGGGGTGGAAAAATCATGAACAAAATCGGGCGTTGGATTTTCACTTTCGTGGTGGCGCTGCTTTCGGCGGGGCTTGTTGTGGCGCAAAAGCCTCCGGCGGCGGCTGAAGCCGGGACGGAAAAGGCTGGGGAGAAACCGCAAGAGAAACCGAAAGAGGAGAAGAAGACGCCTGCGCCGCCGGAAGAGAAGAGCGTGGTTTCTAAACACACGGTGCGGATTGGAGGACAGGAGATTCACTACACAGCGACGGCGGGAACGATTCTGCTGAAGCTGGAGGACGGAACGCCAAAGGCGAGTGTGTTCTACGTGGCGTACACGCGAGATGATGTGAGCGACCTGGCGAAGCGGCCGGTGACGTATGCGTTTAATGGAGGACCGGGAGCGGGGTCGCTCTGGCTGCACATGGGGGCGCTGGGACCGCGGCGCGTGGAAATGGGGGATGTGGGGGCACTGCTGCCGCCGCCATATAAGGTGGTGGAGAACGAATACTCGCTGCTGGACGTGACCGATCTGGTTTTTATCGATCCAGTGTCGACGGGATTTAGTCGCGCGGTGCCGGGGGAAGCGCCGAAACAATTCCACGGAATTCAAGAAGACCTGGAATCGGTGGGAGATTTCATACGGTTGTACACAACGCGCAACCGGCGGTGGAGTTCACCAAAGTTTCTTGCGGGTGAGAGTTACGGAACGACGCGCGCCGCTGGACTTTCGGGATACCTGCAAGAGCGATACGGAATGTATCTGAACGGGATCATGCTGCTTTCGTCGATCTTGAATTTTCAGACGGCGCGATTCGATCGCGGGAACGATTTGCCGTACGTCCTGTATCTGCCGACATACACGGCGATCGCTTGGTACCACAAAAAGCTAGCGCCGGATTTGCAGGCGGACCTCCAGAAAGCCATCGATGAGTCGCGAAAGTTTGCGGCGGGCGAATATGCGGATGCACTGATGGCGGGCGGCGATTTGTCCGTGGAGCGGCGGGCGCAAATTGCGCAGAAGTTGTCGCGGCTGTCGGGCCTCTCCGAGGATTTTGTGGATCGCGCCAACCTGAGGGTGAAAATCTTCGCGTTTGACAAGGAATTGCTGCGAAGCGAACGGCGTACCGTGGGGCGTCTGGATGGACGATTCACGGGAATCGACGAAGACGCGGTGGGCGCGAATCCGGATTACGATCCCAGCCTGGCGGCGATTGTGGGGCCGTACACAGCGGCATTCAACGACTACGTGCGCGGAGACCTGAAATTTGAAAGCGATTTGTTTTACGAATTCCTGACCTCGCGTGTGAACCCGTGGAGCTTCGAGCCGTATGAAAACCGTTACGTCAACGTGGGAGACACATTGCGCGATGCGATGACGCAGAATCCCTATTTGAAGGTATTTGTTGGGAAGGGCTACTACGATTTGGCCACGCCCTTTTTTGCGGCGGAATATACGTTTGATCATTTGGGGCTGGACCCGACGCTGCGGAGCCACCTATCGGGCGGCTATTACGAAGCGGGCCACATGATGTACGTACACCGGCCATCGCTGGTGAAACTAAAGCAGGACTTGTCGCAGTTCATTCAGTCGAGCACCCCTAAATGAAGAAGGTTCTCGGCGTTTTTGCCTGGACAATCGTAGCGGTTGTGGGCGGCGTGGCGCTGGGGACGATCGCGCTGCATCGCGGAGAACCGATCAGCGCAACGTGGTTTGTGCTGGCGGCGGTTTGCTTCTACACGGTGGCGTACCGGTTTTACTCCGCATTTATCGCCGCGAAATTACTGGCCTTAGATAATACGCGCGCAACACCCGCCGAACGCCGCGAGGATGGACGCGACTTTGTGCCCACAAACAAGTGGGTTTTGTTTGGCCACCATTTTGCCGCGATCGCCGGGCCGGGACCTCTGGTTGGGCCGACACTTGCCGCACAATTCGGATACTTGCCGGGAACCTTGTGGCTGATCGCGGGGGCGGCGCTCGCGGGGTGCGTGCAGGATTTCGTAATTCTGTTTTGCTCGATCCGGCGGGACGGCAAGACTTTGGGAGAAATGGCACGTGAGGAAGTAAGTGTGCGCGGCGGGTTCATCGCACAACTGGCCGTGCTGGCGATCATGATCATTCTTTTGGGCGTGGTGGCGCTGGTGGTGGTGAATGCGCTGAAGAGTTCGCCATGGGCCACGTTTACGCTGGCGATGACCATCCCCATCGGGCTGTTGCTAGGAATTTATTTGCGTTTTGTACGGCCAGGGCGCGTGCTGGAAGCTTCCGTGATGGGCGTGGCATTGGTGCTGTTTGTGGTGGTGGCGGGACAGTGGGTGGCGAACTCGGCGGCGTGGGCGAAACTGTTCACGATGAGCGGAGTAGGGCTGGCGTTCGCGATCATCGCGTATGGATTTGCGGCGTCGTCACTGCCGGTATGGCTGCTGCTGGCGCCGCGAGATTACTTGAGTTCGTTTATCAAGGCCGGTGCGATTTTTTCGTTGGCAGCAGGAATCCTGCTGGTGCGGCCACAGGTGTTGATGCCGCCACTGACGCGGTTTGTGGACGGCTCGGGGCCAGTATTTGCCGGAAAGATCTTCCCATTTTGCTTTATCACGATTGCTTGCGGGGCCATCAGCGGATTTCACTCGCTGATTTCTAGTGGAACGACACCGAAAATGATTCAGCGGGAAGGGCAGGCGCGGCTGATCGGCTACGGCGCGATGCTGATGGAATCGTTTGTGGGAGTGATGGCGATGGTTGCGGCCTGCGCGATGACACCGGGCGTGTATTTTGCGATTAACAGCCCGGCAACGATTGTGGGCGCCTCACCGGAAGCGGCCGCGCGGACTATTTCAAGCTGGGGCTACCCTTTGACAGCGGAGACGATGACGCGCTTGGCGCACTCGGTGGGCGAGCAGACGCTGTTGAATCGAGCTGGAGGCGCGCCCTCGCTGGCCGTGGGCATGGCGCAGATTTTTTCAAACACAATTGGTGGAGAGAAGCTGCTAAGCATCTGGTACCACTTCGCGATTATGTTTGAAGCGCTGTTTATTTTGACGGTGCTGGATGCCGGGACGCGGGTTGGCAGGTTTATGGTGCAGGAACTGGGCGGGAGGGTGTGGAAGCCGCTGGGGCGGATGAACTGGATGGCTGCGATTTTGCTTTCGAGTGCGCTGATCGTAGCGGCGTGGGGATATTTTTTGTACCAGGGAGTGGTGGATCCGTTGGGAGGAATCAATTCGCTCTGGCCACTTTTTGGGATTGCGAACCAGTTGCTGGCGGCGGTGGCGCTGGTGGTGGCCACGACGATTCTGCTGAAGATGGGGCGACTGAGATGGATATGGGTGACGCTGCTGCCGACGGTGTGGCTGGTGATCATCACGATGACGGCGAGCTACCAGAAGATCTTCAGCGTGAATCCGCGGATCGGGTTTTTGGCATTTGCCCATTTCCTGAGTGGGCAGATTGCGTTGGGGAAGATTCCCTTGGCGAAGGTCGGAGAAACGCAGCGCGTGATTTTTAATCAGCGGCTGGATGCGGTGGTGACGGCAGTGCTTGCGGGGATGATTCTGGTGCTGGTGATCGAGGCGGTATTTCAGTGGTATGCGATATTGAGCCGGCGGAAAGTGCCGGTGTTGCGCGAGACGCCGTACGTGGCCACGCAATGGGCGGAGGGGGATTGATGAGGCGGGCTTGGGATGAGATTTGGAGATGGTTGCGACGCGCGTGGCTGGGATTGCGCGAATGGAGCGGGGATGCGGCGTATGAGAAGTATTTGAGGTGCGTGAGGCGCGTTGGCGGAGGAGAGCCGCTCTCGGCGGGGGAGTTTTATGTGGAGGAGTTGAAGCGGAAGTATTCGCGGCCGAGCCGGTGTTGTTGAGTCGACCTTGAAGGCTGTGTGTGGTGTGGGCGAGCGATCTTGCCGTGATCCCTCCACTGCGGCCTGCAAGAGGCGCAGGCCTCCGGTCGGGATGACAACTTCTTACCGCTTGCCGAGATGGGGTCGAGCGATGCTCGACCCCTACGAAGAGAAGAGGGACCCAAGCGCGCAGTTGGGAGTGACTGTGCCACAGATGCCCGCGGTAGAAAGATTAGAGATCTTCTAGGTCTTCGTGGAATTTTAGCGGGGAGATTTTGTAGGTTAGTTTGACGCCTTGCTTGCGGATGCCGGAGAGAATGGCGCGGCGCGTTTCGACGGGGAGCGTTTCCGGGGCGAAGACGCCGGGGGATTCCCGGGGGAAGAACTTGATAAAGAGAGCGGCGAGGTGAGCGGTGGCATAGGCGACGGGCGTGGTGAAGCGGCCCTGTCGTCGAATCTGGTAGAGGGTGGGGAATGCGGCGTCGCTGCGAATGAGGAGATGCTGGTCGTCCTTGGGAGAATGCTTGAGGCCGCGGACGAGCACGGAGGCGGCAAAACGCGCATTTTGCAGAATGCCCTGGCGGATGAGGGCGGCGATTTTGCGCGGCGAGGAAGTTTGCGGGAAGCGCAGACGCGGGATGCCGCGGGATTTGGAGAGTTTACCCTGCTTGTGCCAGCGGCGCAGGCGGTCAAATTCGTTGCCGCCGATTTTCACGTCGAGATCCTGCATAGGGATGGAGTAAGGAAGCGTGGCGACTTCATCCTGGGCGGCAAGGACGACGTTGGCGGGGCCGATGGGATCAGGGAAGCGAAACTTCTCGAGTTCAGAGAAGCGTTTGGCGAGATGGAATTTCTTGTGGCGATAAATGCGGGGCTGGGAAATCGCCTCGTCGAAGGAAACTTCGGGAGACCACTGAGAGATGGGGTCATCGCTCTCCGAGCTTTCGTAGAGGCGGATCTGAACGGATTGCACTTCGCTGAGGAGTTCGGCGGCGCGAATGGCAAGGAGATTGGTGAGGCCGGGAGCTGCGCCAGCGTTAATCACGGCGGTGCGGCGCTTCACCTGGAATTTTTTGGCATAGCGAAATTGCTCGGGTTTGAAGGGATTGCGCGTGAGGTGAGAGCTGAGATCGACGTAGTGGGCGCGAAGGCGGAGGGCGGCGCGGAGAACGATTTCGTTGAAGACGGAGGCGGAGGCGTTAACGATCAACTGGCAGCCCGCTGCGGCGCGCACGATGGCGCGGAGGTTGCGAGCGTTTACGGGAGTGACGGCGATGGTGGATCTTTTGCCGAGAAAGCGGCGAGCGCGGACGGGATCGCGATCGCCACACCAAACATCGTGGCCCTGGCGATCCAGCAATTGTGCGAGGAGCGAACCGGTGGCCCCTGCTCCCAGAATGAAGATACGCATGATTTTAGCAAACTGTATCACAGGGCCGAGGAAAGCGGCGGGCGGAAGGCATGGGAAATAGCGGGAATTGAACTAGGAAATGAAGGGGCGTAAACTGAGCCGAATAACTCCGATCCCTCCGGCCTACGGGAGAGACAACCCAGGGCGGTGGGGCGAGGCGGCCAGGAATGGCTTGCCGAGGGTTCGGGTGGAAACGCCTGGGCCTCCCTGCGGTGAGAGAGTCACTGCGTTTGGAAAGGAGCCCGCAAGCCGGAAATGTATAGATTTTCGGCGGGCACCCGATTCCATAAGCGAATCGGGTTTTTGTTTATGGATGGGACAGACGATGAGCCTATTCGACAAATTTGGACGGCAGATTACGGACCTGCGGATCTCCGTGACGGACCGGTGCAATTTCCGGTGCGTGTATTGCCGGTCAGCCGTCCCGGAAAATCACCGGGATCACGACGAGATCTTGTCCTGGGCGGAGTTGAAACGGCTGGCGCGGATCTTTGTGAGGCTGGGAATTCGCAAGATACGGATTACGGGCGGAGAGCCGCTGGTGCGCGAGGGAGTGGAAGACTACATCGCGTTTTTGAAGGTACTGGGTGTGGAGGATCTGTCGATCACCACGAACGGGCACCTGCTTGCGGAGCGTTGCGAACGATTGATTGCCGCGGGATTGCAGCGCATCAACATCAGCCTGGATTCGCTGGAGCCGGGCAAGTTTGAACGAATCACGCGGACGCGGTCTTACGGGAATGTGCTGGAGGGGATTGAGGCGGTGCAGAAGTCGCGGCTGGCGCCGGCGAAGGTGAATGCGGTGCTCGTGCGCGGGCTCAATGACGACGAAGTGGAGGCGTTTGCAGAGTTCGCACGCGAGCGCGGCGTGATTATGCGGTTCATCGAGTTTATGCCGCTGGACGCGGACCGGCACTGGTCTCGCGAGCTGATGGTGCCCGCGGCGGAGGTTTACCAGCGAATCCACACGCGGTGGCCCCTGGAGCAGATCCCGCATGAAAAAAGCGAGACCGCGAGGAAATACCGATTTGCTGACGGTGCGCCAGGACAAATCGGGCTGATTGCGCCAGTGACGCAAGCGTTTTGCGGACATTGTTCGCGGATACGGCTGACGGCGGACGGTAAGATGCGGACGTGCCTGTTCAGCAAGGATGACCGAGACCTGCGCGGATTGTTGCGTGCGAAGGCGGCGGACGAGGAAATTGCAGAGTGGGTGAAAGCGATGGTGATGGAGAAAGAGGAAGGGCACCGGATTAATGAGCCGGGGTTCGTGCCGCCTTCACGAACGATGGTGTTTATCGGGGGATAGCTGGCAAGGGGTGGCGGAATGGGTTGCCGCCTTAGTAAAGATAACGACGCTGGCAAATCTGACCAAAAGGCGCAAGAATTCATCTAACAAAAAGGGCAAAGGAATAGTAGAAAGCCGCAAAAGCCATGGGAACGATTGTCTCTCAATCAAAGGATTCGCTGGCGGGGGTGGAGCAGCCCAGCACGGTACGGGCGCCCGAAATCGAGAAAGGCGTTGGGTGCGATTTTGATTCGTACTTACTGGTGCCGGACACGACCTTGGACGAGCGGATTGCCGCGGCGAAAGACAAGCTTGGGAAAGACGTAGTAATCCTGGGGCACCACTACCAGCGGGACGAAGTCATCAAGTTCGCAGATTTTCGCGGGGATTCGCTGAAGCTATCGCAGCAGGCGGCACAGACCGACGGGAAGTACATTGTGTTCTGCGGCGTACATTTTATGGCGGAGAGCGCGGACATATTGCGGCGCGAGCAGCAAGTTGTGGTGCTGCCGGATTTGAACGCAGGCTGTTCCATGGCGGATATGGCGGACATCGGGCAGGTGGAGGCTTGCTGGAGCGAATTGGAAACAGTGTTGAGTACGAAGAAGATTGTGCCGGTTACGTACATGAATTCGACGGCAGCAATTAAATCGTTTACCGGCGAGCGTGGCGGGGCGGTGTGCACAAGTTCCAACGCGGCGGCTGTGATGGAGTGGGCGCTGGCGCGCGGCGAGAAGGTTTTGTTTCTACCGGACGAGCATTTGGGACGCAACACGGGATACCGGCTGGGGATTCCGCTGGATGAAATGGTGGTGTGGGATCCGTTCGAGGAATTGGGCGGGAACTCACCAGAAGTTTTGAAGAGGGCAAAGATTATTTTGTGGAAGGGCTACTGCTCGGTGCACCAACGGTTCACGGCGGAGCATGTGGCGCGCGTAAGAGGGAAGCATCCGGGGATTCGTGTGATGGTCCACCCGGAATGCCGGTTTGAAGTGGCGCAGGCCGCGGATGAAGTTGGGTCAACGGAAGGGATCTTGAAGGTGATCCAGGCGGCGCCCGCGGGAAGCGAGTGGGCCGTGGGGACGGAGATACACCTGGTAAACCGAATGGCGAAAGAGTTGAAGGACCGGCTTGTGATTTCGCTGGATCCCAACGTGTGCGTGTGCACGACAATGTTTCGCATCACGCCGCAGCACCTGTTGTGGGCGCTGGAGAATCTGGGGTCGGGAAAAGTGGTGAACCGGATAACGGTGGATGAGCGCACGCGGCATTTTGCAAAAGTGGCATTGGACCGTATGCTGAAGTTGTGTTAACAACAGCGCTGTGCGGAGACACAGAAGAACGACGGAGAAGGCATGGCGGAACACGACGAAGACCAGGATGAAGTCCCCGAAGAGCCGCAGCGGTTATTCACGTTGACGGAAGCGGAACGCACGCGGCGCGAGCTGGAGCCTTTTTTGATCGAGGCGATTGATGCGCGCAAGAAGTTGAGCGGGCTGGAAGAGGAACTCAACCTGGTATCCACGCGGATATTGATGATGGGCGGAATACTGGTGCCGTACGCAAAACTGGCGACGAAGCGTCTGGAACACCAGGCGCTGACGGATATTCTGAAGACAAACCTGGAGAAAATTCTTTCGACGGGCTGCCTGATAAAGGACCTGGACGTGGGCTTGCTGGATTTCCCTTCGGTGATCGGGAACGAGGAAGTTTATTTGTGCTGGAAATTGGGGGAAGACCGCATCCGCTATTACCACCGGCAGAATGAAGGGTTCTCTGGAAGGAAACCACTTGATCCGCGGGACCTGGGACCGGGCGACAAAGTCCAGTAGGCACGACCAACGATTTCGAGCGGCGAAGACCATTGGAATCTCTCCTTGGCGGAAATCCAAGAAAAGAGGGATTCATCGCACGAACGACGTGCGATGCAAAACCGTCCCTCACTTCGCAGACTCCGTTCGGAATGACGGGGCGACACTTTTTCCGCAAGCTTTGAAGAGACGCCCTGACGGAGTTGCATGTGAATGAAAATCGATTAAAGGATTCTGCGAGCCCTTATCTGCGTTCGGCGGCGCACCAGCCGATTGACTGGCACGAATGGGGAGAGAGCGCCTTTGCGCGCGCGAAGAGCGAGGACAAGCCGATTCTGCTGGATATCGGCGCGGTGTGGTGCCACTGGTGCCACGTGATTGACCGGGAGAGCTACGAGAACCCGGAGATTTCCAAGATCATTAATGAACATTTTGTGGCCGTGAAGGTGGATCGCGACGAGCGGCCGGACGTGGATTCGCGCTACCAGGCCGCAATCAGCGCGGTCAGCGGACAGGGCGGGTGGCCGTTGACGGGATTCCTGATGCCTGATGGGAAACCATTTTTCGGGGGCACGTATTTTCCGCCAGAGGATCAGATGGGACGGCCAGGATTCCGGCGAGTGTTGCTGGCGGTTGCCGATGCGTATAAGCAAAAGCGCGGGGATTTGTTGCGTACGGCGGACGCGCTGGCGGAAGCGGTGGCGAAGGCGGAGGTTTTTTCGGGAGCGCGCGCGGAATTCGATTTGGGCATCGTGGATGCGCAGATGAGCTCGATCACTCAGTTATTCGATATTCGGAACGGGGGATTCGGGCAAGCGCCAAAATTTCCGCACGCTTCGGCGATGGATTTGGTGCTGGAACGCTACCGGCAGACGGGCGAGAAACACCTGCTGGCGATGGCAGAAACGACGCTGGAGAAGATGGCGAGGGGCGGAGTGTACGACCAGTTGGCGGGGGGATTCCACAGGTACTCGGTGGATGAACGCTGGCTGGTGCCGCATTTCGAGAAGATGAGCTACGACAATTCGGAACTGCTGAAGAATTACCTGCACGGCTGGCAAGTGACGAACAATCCCCTTTTGCGCGATACGGCAGGAGGCATTATCGGGTGGGTGAACGAGGTTTTGTCTGATCAGGAGAAGGGCGGTTTCTACGCGAGCCAGGACGCGGACTATTCGCTGGAGGACGACGGCGATTATTTCACATGGACGGTGGAAGAACTGCGTGGCGCGCTTTCCGCGGATGAGTCGCGAACCATGGAACTTCATTATGACGTGGAGCCGCACGGAGAGATGCACCATAACCCATCGAAAAATGTGTTGTGGATCGCGCGCGAGGCGAGCGAGATCGGGAAAACGCTGGGGCGGGACGAGGCGCAAGTGGGGCTGGTAATTGCAGGAGCAAAAAGAAAAATGTTGCAGGCCAGGTTGTCGCGGCCTACGCCTTTTGTCGACGAAACGATGTATGTGAGCTGGAATGCAATGTTTGTCTCCGCTTATTTTGAGGCTGCGCGAATTATTCCTGACGTAGTGGGGAAGGACTGCAAGGAATTTGCGGTGGAGACGCTTGGGCGAATGTTGCAGGAGGCGTGGAGCGAGGAGCAGGGATTTGCGCATCGGATTGGCGGGGCGGCGTTGCGCGGGTCGCTGGACGATCAAGTGTTTGGTGTGATTGCACTGCTGGATGCGTATGAGGCTACGTTGGAGCCGCGATATTTTCAGTGCGCACAACGCACGATGGAACTGACTATCGAAAAGTATGGAGATGCGGAGGGCGGAGGATTTTTCGATCGGGCTTCGGATGCGCCGCCGATGGGCGGGCTGGAGGTGCGGCGCAAGCCCTTCCAGGATTCGCCGACGCCGAGCGCGAACTCCGTTGCGGCGATTGCGCTGATGCGGTTGCATGCGTACACGGACGAGCAACGATATTACGAATGGGCGAAGAAAACGCTGGAAGCTTTCGCGGGAGTTGCGCCGCAATATGGATTGTTTGCGGCGACGTATGGATTGGCGGCAACTTTGTTCGCCGAGCACCCGACACAGGTGGTGATTACGGGGGCTTCTGGTGATGAGGCGGCGCTAAAGCTTGCGGAATCCGCAAACGGTGTTTTTCGATTGGGCAAGGCGGTTTTGCGGGTGACGCCGGAAACATCGATTGAGAAGTTGCCGGCGGCCTTACGGCTGACATTGTCGCATCTGCCGAAGGACAAACCGCTAGCGATTGTTTGTGCGGGCACGACATGCCTGGCGCCGATTGTAGATGCAGAGGAGTTGAAACGAGTTTTAGAGAAGGGGATCGCGGGTACGGTGGCGGGGTCGGCGGATTGAATTGAATGTGCCTTGAGGAGAGAACCGAGGCGTAGGGGAAGGGAAAATCAAAGAGAAAGAGTAGGAGAAGAGAAAGGCCGCAGGGCTCGCAGACCCTCCCTGCGCTACATGGCTGGAGATGACGGGGTCTGATTTATCTGGCCGAGATGGGGTCGAGCAATGCTCGACCCCTACGCGGAAATCCCGTGATGAGGCGAGTTACTTTTTGGGGCGGGATTCGGGCGGAACCATACCGTTGTTACGGTAGTAGACGACGAGCGCGCCGTAGTGTTCGCCGGAATGCTCGATGAGTCCGTAGGCGAGATCATAGAGACGATCGAGATGCGGGCCGCCATCGTTGACTGCTTCATTGAGCCCCATGTCACCTTTCTTCTTGATTTCAGCAGCGCCATCAGCAACGCACTGTTTCACGAAGGCCACGATCTGAGATTTGGTTTTCAAATCATTCTGCTTGGGATCGTCTGGATACCGGGGTTTCTTTCCCTCCGCAAGATCCGTGAAGTAATACATGGAGCCCGCGACGTGCAGGAGCATTGCACCGAAGGTGCGGGATTCCGGTGCGGGCTTGTACGAATATTTGTCTTCGGGGAAATCCTCAGCCATGGCGATGAGTTTACGACCGATATCGTTCCACTGTTCCAACACGGTATCCGATGGGCTGAGAGCGGGTTTCGGTTCTGGCTTCTTGGAGCTCATGTCCTGCGCCCGAAGAGGGATGGCGACAAGGCAGAGGGCAAAAAAAAGTGCGGCGAACAGAGGCATTCTTCTCATATTTTCTCTCCTTTAGATTTCCCGGGTGTGGGTCGTTATATCAGACGCAGGAGGAGATGGGAAGCCGTTTGGGCCGGAAAAAGCGAGAATGTGGCGACTTGCAGGTTGTGAAGAAGTGCTGAAAGAGTCGAAAACGGCCGCAACAAGTTGAAAGGAGAAGGCTTATTAGCGATGTGCAGTACGTTACAGCTGCCCGGAAATGGCTCGCCAGCATGGTATCCTAATATTTTACGACTGAGGGAGAACTAGCGTTGAACTGGGGTTGGATTCTATTGCGAAGCGCGGTGGGGCTGGGGATTATGGCCACGCTGTTTTTGTCGCAGCGCTTTTGGTACAAGGCCATTTGGCGGGTGACCTCCAACTGGGGCCGCGTGTGGATGCGCGTGGGCGTGCGGCTGGTGTATCTCACCGGGCTTCTGCTGATCATCCTCTCGATTGCGGATGGTATTCGGCAGGATCACGGACGCATTCTGCCAAATCATTCACCGGTGGCGGCTTTTGCGGGGCTGTGGTTTTTCAGCGCGCTGCTGGCGTATATCGGCGTGAAGGCAGTGCATGCCCTGGAATGGGTATGGCATCGCGTGCACAAGCCGGCGCCAGTTGTCGCGCCTTCAACGTTGACGCAGGCTGAGATGAAGGACGATTTTGTGCCCGATCCTTCACGACGCACCTTTTTCAAGACAGCCAGCGTGGTGGCAGGAGCAGCGCCGTTCCTCAGCGTGATGTACGGATTTGCGGCGGAGCGTCTGCGATACGAACTGCGGCGCATCGAAATTCCGATGGTGAATCTGCCTACGGAGCTGGATGGTCTGGAAATCGTACAAATCAGCGACATACATCTTAGTGGCTACATGACGCGCGAATCGGTGCGCCGGGCAGTGGACATGGCGAATGGCGTTGGCGCGGACTTGGCGGTGGTTACGGGCGACCTGATCACGGGTATGCATGATTCCATCGAGGAATGTGTGGAGGAAGTGCGGCACCTGAGAGCGCCGTTGGGCGTGTACGGATGCAACGGCAACCACGAGATTTACGCGCGTGTCGAGGATCTGGCACAACGGCTGTACCAGCAGGCGGGGATGAAACTCCTGCGGCGTGAAAATGCGGTGATTAGCTACAAAGGCGCGCAGTTGAACTTGATTGGTGTGGATTATCAACGAGAACGCATGCCGAGTGGACGCAAGGTCCAGATGCTGGACAATCTGGAGCCGTTGGTGCGGCGCGACATGCCAAACGTGTTGCTTTCGCACAATCCCAATTCATTCAATCGCGCGGCGGAATTAGGGATTGAGCTTTCACTGGCTGGGCATACGCACGGCGGGCAGGTGAAGGTGGAGATTCTGGATGTGAGCCTTAGCCCGGCGCGATTCATTACCGATTATATTGCCGGACTGTATCAACGGCCGCTGCTGATGCCGGATACACCGAAGCGCATGGGCGAAACGATCAAGCTGATGCCGAACGCGCCGAAGGGACTGGCGGCGTTGTACGTCAACCGCGGGCTGGGAACGGTGGGGGCTCCGGTACGGCTGGGAGTGCCGCCGGAGATTTCGCACATTGTGCTGCGGCGGGCCTAGGCGCGAAGTTACTTTCCTGTGAGTTCTGCAGTAGCCGACATTCCTTCCTTTTTGTTGCAACACTAAACTCGCTTGCTCAACGTTGAACGCGGGCTGATCCACCATGTGCAAATGCCCGAACTTGGTCCAATGTGGCCATCGTCGTATCGCCAGGAAACGTTGTGAGCAGCGCTCCATGCGCCCAGCCCAGTTTCACAGCTTCTTCGGCAGGTTCCCCCGCGAGGACTCCGTAGAAGAAGCCAGAGGAAAACCCATCACCACCGCCAATCCTGTCGTACACATCAAGTTGACACTGCGGGGATACATAACTCTTACCGTTGATCCAGGCCACCGCGCCCCAGGTGTGACGATTGGTCGAATGGACTTCGCGCAGCGTGGTAGCAATGATTTTGATATGAGGGTAGCGTTCTACCACCTTCTCAATAGTAGAAAGAAAGGTGGTGGGATCGAGCTTCGATACCGCACTCGCATCGGGGCCTTTTATTCCCAGACCTTTCTGCAGGTCCTCCTCGTTGCCAACGAGAACATCGACGTTTTTGACGATTCGATCAACGACTTGCCGCGCCCTTTCCTGGCCACCGGACAAATTCCATAGTTTTTCGCGGAAATTCAGATCGAAGGACACAACCGCGCCCGAGTTTTTTGCCGCACGCATGCCTTCAATGATCAATTCCGGTGTGGACTCCGAAAGAGCAGCGAAAATTCCGCCGCTGTGAAACCAGCGAACGCCACCGCTGAATATAGCTTTCCAGTCGAAATCGCCAGGCTTGAGCTGCGCCGCAGCTTCATTCGCGCGGTTATAAAAAACGATTGGTGGGCGCATCCCACAGGCGCGGTCACTGTAGACGGTCGCAATATTTGGCCCGGTCACACCGTTGTGCTGGAACAACTTGTAGAAGGGTTTGACGCCCACGGCGCGCACACGTTCAGCCACGAGGTCACCGATGGGGTATTTCACCATCGCACTAACGATTCCCGTTTGGAGACCGAAGCAGTCGGCCAGGTTGGCGGCAACGTTGAATTCGCCGCCGCTCACGTAAATTTGGCACTCATGAGCTTTGCGAAAAGGAATGACGCCAGGATCAAGCCGATGAACGAGCCCACCGAGTGAGACGAAATCCAAAGCAGCTGATTCTATTATCGCTAGACCATAGGTCATTTCATTGCCTTAGTAATTGGATGGACTGTATAAAGGGCATCGTAGGAGCAAACGAGAGTCTCGTCAACAGCGCTGCTCGAATTGGAGGCGCAAAACAACCGACGCGTTGCGGAGCACAATGGCGGAATATTCCTTTGACGGATCTTTGCGTAAGAGCGTTTGCCTCTTTTGCTACAGCGAAAAGGATGTGGAAACATAAGTGAACCTAGCAGTCTTTCCAAAACACGCCGGAGCCACAGCGAGAAGTTGATTTTTGCCCGTGAAAGACAATATGGTTGTTTACGCATCCGAGCGAATCGGGACCTGTTTATGAGCAAAGGACAAAAAATGAGAATGACTTATCGTCCGTGGATCGTGTCTGGAATTCTGCTGGCAGGGATTTCCCTGGCGCCATTTCGAGCGCATGTTGCCGCGGATGATAAGCCGTTGTACGGCTATTCTCCGGAGACTTCACGGAGCGAGCGGCAGTGGGAAGAAAAGCTGCGAGCCATACCGAGTCCGGAGAATCTGCGCGCTTACATGGAACATCTTTCCGCGAAGCCGCATCACGTGGGTTCCGCGCGCGATAAGGAGAATGCCGAATGGATCGCGGCAAAGTTCAAGGAATTCGGCCTCGATACGCACATTGAATCCTACGATGTGCTGTTTCCCACGCCGAGGGAGCGGCAAGTGGAGTTGCTGGATTGCCGAGGCGCAAACGGAAGTGATTGCCAGACGAAGTTCACGGCGAAGCTGGAAGAGCCAAGTTTGCCGGAGGATCCCACTTCCAACCAGAAGTCCGAGCAACTGCCAACTTTTAACGCGTATTCGAGGGATGGAGATGTAACGGCGCCGCTCGTATATGTGAATTACGGAATTCCGGAGGATTACGAGCAACTGGAAAAGCTCGGCGTATCCGTGAAGGGAGCCATCGTGATATCCCGCTACGGACATTCCTGGCGCGGCATCAAGCCGAAGGTGGCCGCAGAGCACGGGGCGATCGGCTGCCTGATCTACTCCGATCCACATGAAGACGGATATTTCCGCGGCGAGACATTTCCCGGCGGGCCGTTCCGCCCAAAGGATGGAGCGCAGCGAGGGAGCGTCGCGGATGAGCCCATCTATCCCGGCGATCCATTGACGCCCGGTGTGGCGGCCACGAAGAATGCCAAGCGGCTGGAACTGAAGGACGTTCCGGTAATCACAAAAATTCCCGTGCTTCCGATTTCTTACGGAGATGCGCAGCCGCTGTTGGCATCGCTGGCGGGACCGGTGCCTCCGGCAGGTTGGCGGGGAAACTTGCCGCTTACGTATCGAGTGGGGCCGAGCACGATGAAGGTACACCTGAAGGTGAAGTTCAATTGGGATTTGAAGCCCATTTACGACGTGATTGGGAAAATCGCCGGAACTTCGGATGAAGACCAGTGGGTAATTCGCGGCAATCATCACGATGCCTGGGTAAACGGAGCCGAGGATCCCATTTCCGGGCAAGTGGCGCTGATGGAAGAAGCGCGGTCGTTCGGCGAAATGGTGAAACAGGGATGGAAGCCGAAGCGGACGATCATTTATTGCGCGTGGGATGCGGAAGAGCCGGGGCTGATTGGTTCGACGGAGTGGGTGGAAGAGCACGGCGAGGAATTGCGCCTGCATGCAGTTGCTTATATCAACTCTGACAGCAACGCCCGAGGGTATTTGGGGGCCGAAGGATCGCACACTTTGGAGAAGATGGTGAATGATGTCGCGCATGACGTGCAAGATCCGGAAACGAAGTTGTCGGTATGGAAGCGCGAGCAACTTGCCGAGATCGCGGGAGCAAACACAGCGGAAGAGCGGCAGGAACTGCGTGGCCGCAGCGATTTGCGGATCGGCGCGCTCGGCTCCGGGTCAGACTATGGAGCGTTTCTGCAGCATGCGGGCATCGCCAGCGTGAACATCGGTTATGGCGGCGAAGATGGCGGCGGCATCTATCACTCGATTTATGATGATTTTTACTGGTACACGCATTTCAGCGACATGGATTTCGTGTACGGACGCGCTTTGGCGCAGACCGGGAGCACGATGGTAATGCGGCTGGCCGATGCGGATATTCTGCCGTTCGAGTTCACAGATTTAGCGGATACCGTGCAAACCTACGTGAAGCAGCTTAAGAAGCTGCTAAGAGATCAACAGGAGGAGATCGGGGAACGCAACCGGGAGATCGAAGAAGGAGTATTCGAGGCCGTCAATGATCCGCGCCACCCGACGATTGCGCCAAGAACAGAAAGCGCGCCGCCCTTCCTGAACTTCGCGCCGCTGGACAACGCCGTGGCGGAACTTGCAAAAAGCGCCGAGGCGTACAAGAAGGCGTACGAGCAGGCGAGCGCGAAGGTGGATTTCGGCAAAGCGTCCGCAGGGACACTCAACCTTTTGCTGGCACAAAACGAACAACAGCTTCTGCGCGAGGAGGGGCTTCCTGGGCGGCCATGGTTCAAGCACGAGATTTACGCCCCCGGACAGTACACGGGATACGAAGCCAAGACGCTGCCGGCGGTTCGCGAAGCGCTGGAATTGAAACGTTGGAAGGACGCCGAGGACGCGGTGGTAGTCGTCGCCAAAGTATTACAAGGTGAGGCGGCATACATTACCGCGGCCGCCGCGAAATTGTCGGCACTGCATTAGAATAAAAACGCCGGGGAATGCGCTTCGGGCATTTCCCGATATTACGTAATGCGGGAGCTCACTTATTCCTTCCTATAACCTTGCGATTGTGGGTTTCGGCCACGTGGGGCGAGCCCTGCTTCGACAATTAATCTCCAAAGAGACCGAAATGCGGCGGAAATACGACGTGCGCTGGCGGCTGACCGGCATTGCATCCCGGCGCATTGGCTGGATCTCAGAACCTGAGGGATTGAATCCGATCGCCGCACTGAACAATCATTTCCCAAGCCAGGTACAAGTTGCACGCAATGTGCGGGAATGGCTGGAGCGTGCGAAGGCGGATGTGCTGTTTGAGGCGAGTTCGTTGAATGCCGAAAACGGGCAACCTGCGATTGAACATATCGTAGCGGCGCTGGAAGCGGGCGCACATGCCATCAGCGCGAACAAGGGACCGCTGGTGCATGCGTACCGTGAACTAACGGCGCTGGCGAAAGAGAAGGGCCGCAAGTTCCTGTTCGAGTCCACGGTAATGGATGGCGTGCCGATATTTTCGTTGTTTCCGCTGGGGTTACCGGCGACGGAGTTGCGAGGATTTTCCGGCGTGCTGAATTCGACCAGCAACGTGGTGCTAACGGAAATTGAGAAGGGAAGATCGTTTGAGGAAGGCGTGAAGCGCGCACAAACGTTGGGAATTGCGGAAACCGATCCCGCTCAAGACGTGGATGGCTGGGACGCCGCTGTGAAAGTCGCGGCGCTTGCAACGGTGCTGATGGGCATACCGACGCGGATTGAGCAGGTTCAACGCACGGGAATTCGCGAACTGAGCGAGGAGAAGATTCGTTCGGTGCGCGCGGCGGGGATGCGCTACAAACTGGTGTGCCGGGCCGAACGGCGGGGCGAGGGCGTGGAATGCCGAGTGAGCCCGGAACTCCTGTTGCTGTCCGATGCGATGGCGGGGCTGGAAGGGACGAGTTCCGCGATACGATTCGATCTGGATGCATTTGGATTGTCGGTTGTGGAGCACAATCCGAGCGTGGACGCGACGGGCTACGGTTTGCTGGCAGATTTTCTGCGCGTGGCGCAGGCTTAGATTTTTTTGTTGCGGGGCCTATCCTGCACGCGTGCCGTCGGGAACGTTACGTTCGGGCACGGCGAGTACGGGCGTGATGCCGTCGGCATAGCCGATGTCAAAGAGCATACCTTCAGAAACTTCTCCGGCCATTTTACGAGGCTCGAGGTTCACGACGAAGAGAGCCTGGCGGCCTTCGATCTCCCTGGGATTGCTGCGCTCCTGTTTGATACCTGCAAGGATGATGCGCGTGTGATCACCAAAGTTGACCGTGAGTTTCATGAGTTTTTCGGAGCGCGCGACTTCGTCAACTTTTTGAATGGTGCCGACGCGGATGTCCAGGGCTTCGAATACGGAGAAGGCGATGAGTGGTTTTACCGGTACGGGTTTGAATTCGCTCATGGTTCACCTGCGGAAGTGCGCCGCGTAGCCCGGTGTGGGAAGCGAAGCATCGCAGTGCGCATCACGGATTGGGGGATCGGCGACAAGACGAAATGGAATTACACCGGCCCAGACGGGGAGCGTGTAGTCGTCGGCATCGTCTTCGACATCACCGGTGCGGACCTTTGCGGAAACTTCGGTCAGGGGGAGTTTTAGGATACTCGTGGCCTTCAGCTCTTTTTCGTTTGGTTGGCGGGCATCATTCCAGCGGCCGGGAAGCAGTTTTTCGGTGAACGCCTGCAGCGCAGATAACTTTTCGGGCGGGTCGTCAATCGGTGTGGCGTTGCCGAGCGCGACCACGGAACGATAATTCATGGAATGATTGAAAACCGAGCGGGCGAGGATGAGGCCATCGGTAAGCGTGACGGTGATGCAGACGGGAAGGCCCCCGCTTAATCCGCGGAGCATCCGACTTGCCGCGGAACCGTGAAAATAGAGGGCATCGGCGATGCGCGCGAACATCGTGGGAATCACGAAAGGCTGGGAATCTTGAGCAAATCCGACGTGACAGACAAAGGCTTCGTCGAGGATCTTATAGATGGTTTCGCGATCGTAGACGGCGCGATGGGCCTCGCGGACAACGCGGGTACGATCTAAAGAGGGAAAGGAGTTGGACAAAGGAGACCTCGTTTGAGAAACGCGGCGCAGAGTTGATAGCCGGCGCCACCGCGGCATGAGTGGGGAACGACCCAAGCATGCTAACACGCCTCGGCGCCGGTATGAGAAACTACACCTCTTGAGGATGAATCTACCTAAGAGAACAGAGCAGGAACCATGAGCACACCCGGAATTAATCCCGCAACACCCGCGGCACTGGACACGGCCTGGGTGCGAGCGCAATTTCCTTCGCTGCAAACGAAGGTGAATGGACAACCCGCGGCGTTTCTGGACGGTCCGGCGGGAACGCAGGTACCCACGCAGGTGATGCACGCGATTCAAAATTACCTGATGAGCGCGAATGCGAATACGGGCGGCGCGTTCCTTACCAGCCGGCGCAGCGACGAGATCATCAGCGGGACGCGAGCGGCGATGGCCGATTTTTTCCACTGCGATAAAGACGAGGTCGTGTTTGGGCAAAACATGACCACGATCACGCTGGGCATTTCCCGAGCCATTGCGCGCGAATTGAAGGCCGGGGACGAAATTGTTTTGACCACGCTGGATCACGACGCCAACTTTTCACCATGGAAGGCACTGGAAGAAAAGGGCGTGGTTGTCCGGACGGTGGAAATTCACGAGGCGGACTGCACGCTCGATCTGGAAGATTTGAAACGGAAGCTGAACGAGAAAACGAAACTGGTTGCGGTGGGCTACGCGTCCAATGCCGTCGGAACGATCAATCCCGTGGCGGAGATCACCCGGCTGGCACATGGCGCAGGGGCGCTGGTGTATATCGATGCAGTGCACTATGCGCCGCACGGGTCAATCGATGTGAAGGCGCTGGATTGCGATTTTCTGGTTTGTTCGCCTTACAAGTTTTTTGGCCCGCATATGGGGACGCTTTACGGCAAGCGCGAGCACTTGCAGCGATTCCGGCCGTACAAGGTACGTCCCTGCACGGAGCAGGTACCGGAGCGGTGGGAATCGGGGACGCAAGTGCACGAATTGATCGCAGGAATCGGTGCGGCGGTAGAATACATTGCGGAGCTTGGGCGGCACAGCGATCCGGGCGTGAAAACGCGGCGGGAGGCTTTGATTTCGGCGTACCGGACTACGGTGACACATGAGACGCGGCTAGTTTGGCGGCTGATTGAAGGGTTGCAAGCGATTTCGGGAGTGCACATCTACGGCATCACGGATGCGAAACGGGCGGCGGAACGATGCTCGACGATTTCCCTGCGCATCGGGAATCATCATCCGACGGCGATTGCCAAATATCTGGGCGAGCGCGGGATTTTCACGTGGGATGGGAATTACTACGCGTTGAATTTGACGGAGCGGTTGGGAGTTGAGGCACTCGGCGGGATGCTGCGTATCGGATTGGTGCATTACAACACGATGGAAGAAGTGGAGAGGCTGCTGGCGGCGCTGAAGGAGTTTGTCGCGTAAGGTAAATCCAACCGGAAATATAAGAATTCTTCTTGTTCAGCAAGTACTGACAGCGGCGAGAGAAGCCGTGTATCCTATCAAGTTATGACCAAACGACCAAAACCCGTTGTACTCACCGTATTAGATGGATGGGGCTACCGAGCCGAAACGAAGGGCAACGCCATCGCTCTGGCGCGCAAACCTACGTATGACGAACTGGTGCGAAAGTTTCCGAATACGCTGATCCAGACGTCGGGACCCGCCGTGGGACTCCCCGAAGGGCAGATGGGGAACAGCGAAGTCGGGCACATGAATCTTGGTGCTGGGCGCGTTGTGCACATGGACATCACGCGCATCGATTTGCTGATCGCCAACAAGCAACTCGAACAGGTGCCTCTGTTCCAGCAAGCCATGGAACGCGGACGGCAACGGCAACTGCACTTCCTCGGACTGCTGAGCGACGGCGGCGTGCACTCGCACATCAACCACCTGTTTGCGCTGCTGGAAATGGCCAAACGATACCAGGTGGAGAAGGTGTTCGTCCATTGCTTCATGGATGGACGCGACACGCCGCCGAACAGCGGGCGGGATTTTGTTCGCCAATTGCAGCAGAAAATGCGTGAACTGGGCGTAGGGGAAATCGCCACGGTGGTAGGGCGCTACTATGCGATGGACCGGGACAACCGCTGGGAGCGCGTTGAACTGGCTTACCGGGCGCTGGCGCATGGCGAGGCGGAAACGAAGAGCAGCGATCCGGTAGCGGCGCTGCAGCACAGCTATGAGCAAGGAGTGACAGACGAGTTCGTGAAACCGGTGGTAATTACGCGTGGCGAAGGCCCAACGGCTCCTCCCGTTGGCCCGATTCACGATGACGATGCAGTGATTTTCTTCAATTTCCGGGCGGATCGTGCGCGACAAATGACGTTTGCGCTGGAGGCGCCGGATTTCGACAAGTTCGTTGATGCGAAACGCCCGAAGAATCTGTTTTTTGTGGGCATGACCAAATACGACAAGAAGTGGGACTGGTTGAAGTGCGTAATCCAGCCGGAAAAATTGGAGCATATCCTGGCGCAGGTATTCCAGGAATTGCAGTACAAGAATTTGCGATGCGCGGAGACGGAGAAATATGCGCACGTGACGTACTTCTTCAATGGCGGGGTGGAAAAACCGTTTGGCGGGGAAGAGCGCATCCTGGTGCCTTCGCCCAAGGTGGCGACGTATGACCTGAAGCCGGAAATGTCCGCGGAGGGAATTACGAATACGGTGGTGAACGCGATCGAGAAGGGAGAATTCGACGCCATCATCATGAACTATGCCAACGCTGACATGGTGGGGCATTCGGGCAAGCTGGAAGCAGCCATTAAAGCCGTGGAAGCAGTTGACGCGGGGCTCGGACGCATTTACCAGGCGATGAAGCCACGAGGCGGCGCTTGGATCATCACCGCCGATCACGGAAATGCGGAGACGATGATCGATCCAACAACGGGTGGGCCGCATACTTATCACACGACAAACCCTGTTCCGCTGATCTGCGTATCAGAAGACACGGGGCTTAGCCTTACGCCCGGAGGGGCATTGCGAGACATTGCACCGACACTGTTGCGAATTCTGGGGGAGCCTGCGCCTTCCGACATGACTGGGCGCGATTTGCGAGTTCTTGCAAAACGTTAAGGTTATGCCGCGATGCTCGAGAGAAGCGGATCGCTCGCTTTGCTCGGGATGACAGTTGAGCTATTCTCCTGCATTCTGTAAGAGCAGGGAGATTCGTTGAACCTGGTTCCCAAATTATGGATCGGACGCAACCGGATAAGACCAAATTGACGATTTGCGTTTGGCACCCGTTCACGGAATGGCGGCCGAAGCCGGGCATGGCCAGAGCCATTCGTACGCGGTGGCCAGAGATGCGCGTGTTGCATTTGCCGGACTACACGCGGCTGGCGGAAGAATTGCCGGACACGGATATTTTCATCGGTTACTCGCTGCGGCCCGAACAGTTGAAGGATGCCAAGCGGCTGAAGTGGATTCATTCGACGGCGGCGGGAGTAGCGCAATTGATGTATCCGGAGTTGCGCGACGCGGGCATCGTGGTGACCAATCCACGGGGGATTTTTTCGGTGCCAATGGCGGAGCACACAATTGGGATGATGCTGGCGCTGGCCAGGAATCTCCCCGATACTGTGCGGCAGCAGGACCGCGCGCACTGGGCTCAACAGGCATTGTGGGATCTGCCGCAACATCTGACGGAGCTGAATGGCCGAGTGCTGTTGATTGTCGGATTCGGGTCAATTGGAAAAGAGATCGCGAGGCGCGCGCTGGCTTTCGGTATGCGGATTTGGGGCGTTACGCGTTCCGGGAAAGGCGACACGGCGCTCGCAGAAAAGATATTGACGGCCAGCGAATTGCGGAGCGCGCTGCCACAAGCGGATTTCGTGGTTATTTCGGCGCCAGAAACGACCGAGACACGGCACCTGATCGGACAGGAAGAGATTGCGCAGATGAAGCCGGGAGCAAGACTGATCAACGTGGCGCGCGGTTCGCTGCTGGACGAAGCGGCGTTGGCGCGTGCGCTGAAGGAAGGAAAGTTGGGCGGCGCGGCGCTCGACGTAACGGCCACGGAACCGCTTCCGCCGGAAAGCTCGTTGTGGAAGACGCCGAACCTTCTGATCACGCCGCACACCAGCGCCATCAGCGAGCGGCTTTGGGAACGCGAGACCGCACTGCTGATAGAGCTTCTGGAACGCTGGTTTGACGGGCGCGAGTTAACGAATCGCGTGGATTTTGCGCGCGGCTATTGAGTTGCGGGGAACGGGCTCAGTCTCCAACGCCACCCTTGGGAGCTTGATAGCCTTCGCGAGCGTAGACGACGACCTTCTGTTTCTTGCCCTTTTGATCGAGCACTGTTAGCGGGCCACCATCCGGCGCGACCAGTTGGACCTTAACCTTGCGATATTTTCCGTCGGCGGCATGATTTGTCGGTGAGTAGGTGATGCTGTACTGGTGACGGAGAAAGTCCGCCACGGTGTGCATTACGCCGGGAATTTCGCCATCGAACTGCGGAAACCAGGCCATGCCGCCCGTCATGGTCGCAAAAGTTTTCAACTGGTTCTCAGCCTGGAGGAAGTTGATTTCGCGCATACCTCCAAGCCTGCCTTGCATCTGGAGCCAGTTGGAGATTGGTCTGTCCACGCCCACGGCAAAAATGGTGACGTCGGTCTGGCGGAGCTGTTTGAGGGTTTCATCGAGTGTGTGTTTGGAAAAGGTGTCGATGCCGCTGGCCAGGACGAGCATGGACTTCTTGCCCTTGACGTCCTTCAAACGGTCAGCAGTGTCGAGAATAGCGTCAAAGAGATTGGATTCGCTGAAGCCGGGGAAGTAGAGGTGGTAGACGGCGTTGAGAACTTCGTCTTTATTTTGCGTGAAATCAGCTTCCATGTGAGGCTTCATGTCAAAGGTAACGAGCGCCACCCAATCTTTCTGATTGAGATTGGGGAACAAACCGGTGGTCCAGTATTTGGCCTCGTAAGAATAAAACCCACCAAAGCGGGCGCTGAACTCCATCAAGATGACCATGGTGATGGCGGCATCGCCGGTGCCAAAGTTGGTGATGGTTTGAGGCTGGCCATCCTCGAGGATGCGGAAATTTTCTTTTTTCAGACCGGGAATCAGGTCACCGTTGGAGGTGGTTGCAACCACGTCCAGAGTGACAACGGGGACTTCGACGGCAATCGTGACGCCGCCCTCTTGCGGTTTTTCCTGAGGCGTGACGGGTTTGGGAGCCGGCGGCGTGGGGTTGGCCTGGGCGGGCGCAGAGGACTGCGGCCCCTCTGGGGCTTGAGCGGCCAAGCCGGAGCCCAAGAGCAGCAGCGCAGCGCCGATGACAATAAATCTGCCAATCCTCGAATTCCAACTGATCATACATACCCCCCAGACTATAATTTCTATGATGCAATTATGCGCCCCGGCGTCGTTTCAGGCGAATGTGCGAAGAACGGTGCAACTTAGGCAACGGCAACGAGAGACCCCTGCCAGAGCATACAGTTTCGCATGTTAGTATGTTTTTTACCTGGTGCCTAACAGATTCAAACTGGGGGTAAAGTCGTGATTTGGAAGCGCGTGAGCTTCTTCATAGTGGTTGTGTTAGCCCTGCTGGTGGGCGATGGCAGCTTGCTGCTCGCCCAGGTCAGGCAAGGACCGCCTCCATATGGGATACCGGTTGCCCCATCGCTGGTGGGGGACACATCCGGGCTGGCCCGCGAGGCGCAAGACTGGCTCGTAGCGCTGGTCAAAATTAACACGACGAATCCGCCCGGAAACGAGCAGCCAGCGGCAGAATACATCGCCGGGATACTTTCCAAGGAAGGCATCACGGCGGAGATGTTGGGCGTGTCTCCTGGGCGAAGCGCAGTGGTGGCGAGGCTGCAGAGCAGCGCGGTGGCTGATCCTTCCAAGGCGCTACTGTTGGTTGCCCATATGGATGTGGTGGGAGTGGACCGCAGCAAGTGGACGGTGGATCCGTTCGGCGGAGTAATTAAGGATGGTTATCTGTACGGGCGCGGCTCGAACGATGACAAAGGCATGCTGGCAGCGAATCTGGCGGCGTTCATCGCGCTGAAGCGTTCCAACGTGCACCTGAATCGCGACGTTATTTTTCTGGCGACGACGGATGAAGAGCAGTTTGGCGATGCCAGTGTGAAGACGTTAATCGCGAAGTATTGGGATAAATTTGCGGCGGGTTTTGCCATCAACGAAGGCGGCAAAGTGGTGGTGAAAGACGGCAAAGTGCAATATGTGGCTGTTCAAGCCGATGAAAAAGTGCCTGTGAACGTTACTGTGATTGCAAAAGGAACAGCCGGTCACGCTTCCATCCCCACAAAAGATAATCCCGTGGTGCACCTGGCGGCGGCGGTGGCCAAGATCGGGACTTATACGGCACCGGTTCACTTGACTTCCATTACGCGGCGGTACTTTGAAGGGCTGGCACCCGTTGAAGATGAGGAAACTGGGAAGTGGATGCGGGTGGTAGATACGCCGGACCGCGGTGAGCATGCCCAGCGAGTGCTTTCCGATGCGAACCCCCTGTGGAATTCGATGATGAGGGATTCGATTGCGGCAACGATGTTGCAGGCCGGGGTGCGCGTCAACGTAATTCCTTCGGAAGCGCGTGCCAATTTGAACATACGGTTGCTGCCGGGGGATACGGTGAGCGCGCTGATTAACGAACTGACGAAGCTAGTCGATGACCCGCTGGTCAGCTTTGAGGTGCAAGCGGATGCGGGGCTGGCGGCGCCCAATTCATCGATTGAGACAGATTTCTACGCGACCATAGTCAAAGTGAGCGCGCGGGAGTTCGGTGGTGCGCCAGTTTTGCCATTTATGTCGACAGGGGCAACCGATTCGGCACAACTCCGGTTGCATAGTGTACAAGCTTACGGCCTGAGGCCATTTCCCCTCACGGACGAGGATGACCGCCGCATGCACGGGGACGACGAACGCCTCCCTCTAGCAGCGTTTGCGAAAGGCGTTGACCTGATGACGCGAATTGTGGCGGAGTTTTGCGTCACGAAGTAGTAATATCCCTGATAGGTAGACAGATGAGAGGGAGCGTATGAATTCCCGCCATTCCAAAATTGTGTGCACGATCGGTCCCGCAACGCGATCTCCCCGAATGATTCGCAAGCTGCTCGAGGCAGGCATGGACGTGGCGCGACTGAATTTTTCCCATGGGACGCACGCCGAACATGCGCAGAGTTTTGCGATGCTGCGCGAAGCGGCGATTGAATGCGAACGGCCCATCGCGATCCTGGCGGACCTGCAAGGACCGAAGATTCGTACGGGAGCGCTGGCAGGCGGCGGAACGGTGACGTTGCGCGCGGGGCAGAAATTCGTGATTACCACTGCGAAGATTTTGGGGGATTCCACGCGTGTGAGCACGATCTTTCACCCTTTGCCGCATGAGGTGAAGCGCGGAGATCGTATATTGCTTTCCGACGGATTGATCGAGCTGCGTGTGGAAGGAACTCGCAAGCAGGAAGTGATTTGCCAGGTGGTGAATGGGGGAGTGCTGGGGGAACACAAGGGGATCAATCTGCCGGGAGTGAAGTTACGCGTTCCGGCGTTGACGGCAAAGGACCGCAAGGACCTGCGGTTTGCGCTTCTACATGGAGCGGATTACATCGCGGTGAGTTTCGTGCGGCGGCCGGAGGATGTGGTGCTGGCGAACTCGCTGATTCGCCGGGCAAAGAAAAGCACGCCGGTGATCGCAAAGCTCGAGAAGCCCGAGGCCATCGAAAACCTGGAGGCGATTCTGCGCGTGTCCGGAGGAGTAATGGTGGCGCGCGGGGACCTGGGAGTGGAGATGAGTCCGGAGCGCGTGCCCGTGGTGCAGAAAAACATAATCGCGCGGGCGCGCGAATTCCGGCGTCCGGTGATTACAGCCACGCAGATGCTGGAGTCCATGACAGAAAATCCGCGGCCGACGCGCGCGGAGGCTTCAGACGTGGCCAACGCCATATTCGATGGAACGGACGCCGTGATGCTGTCGGCGGAAACGGCAACGGGGAAGTATCCGGTGGAAACTGTGGAGATGATGGCCAGGATTATCGAGGAGGCGGAAGCGAGCATTCATGAGTACCCGCGGCCGGTGCAGCAGGAGCAGTTGAAAGTGCCGGAAACCGTTGCAGAGCTGGTGTGCCACGCTTCACGCGAACTGCACATGAAACTGATTGCGGTGTTCACCCACAGTGGGTTTACGGCGCGGCTGATATCGCGGTACCGTCCGCTGGTGCCGATCGTGGCGTTTTCTCCGGATGCGCATACACGGAGGCGGATGGCGTTGCTGTGGGGAGTGACGTCGCGTCAAATCCCAGACATCAATAAGATCGATGGATTGGCAGTGATAGCGGAGAAGCGGCTAGTGGAAGAACGGTTGGTGCGCAAGGGAGATGTGATAGGAATTGTTGCAGGAACGCCGATGGGGATACGCGGGACAACAAACTTCATGAAATTCCACGTGATTGGCGGCGCAGCGTAGAGCGAGGAAAGAACAAAGAAGGCCAGGAATAACGCAGGATTGCGGAATGCGCCGCAAGCAGGGCAACTCCATACACAGAAATTAATTAACCCAGTGATCGGGCTGCGAGGGCGGCTCGTTCTTGTGTTTCTTCACGAAGACCTCGAAGCGCTTGCGATTGCGGCGGTATTGCCAGTCAGATACGGAATTGCGAACGCTGTAAAGAAAAGAGCCACGGCGAAGATAGAGCCAACCTACCAGCAAGCCCCCGAGGTGGCAGAGATGACTCACCTTGTCGTCGCCAAATCCGAAGGTGCCGAGAAACGTCAGAACCACCATCACAGTGACGATGGTGCGCATGCGAAGTCTTATAGGAATGGGGAGAAGCATAACCTGGCGATCGGGAAACAGAATCGCGCAGGCGATGAGCACTCCGAAAATTGCGCCGGAAGCTCCGATGGTCGGCACATAAGAAAATCCGCGGCCGAACAAAGCGGGGACAGTCTTGACCAGAACGTTGATGATGCCCGCCCCGACTCCCGTGATGAAATAATATTTCAGGAAGCGGTTTTTTCCCCAGACCAACTCTAGTTCGCGGCCGAACATCCAGAGAACGAACATATTCGTGAGGATGTGCCAAATGGTGCTGGGATCGTGCAGAAAAAGATAGGTAAATGGCTGCCAGATGCGCATGCCGGGGATTACCCCGGCGGGAACAAGCCCAAACCAAAATAGGAGTTTTTGGTGGGCAAGGACGCCGCTGAATTCGCGATAGAGTACCTGGAAGAAAAAGACGGCGAAATTAGCGATGAGCAGGGCTTGCACACCCGGAGTGATAAAGAAGTTGAAACGAAACTCGTAGCTCTTCATGCCGGGTCGTGAGCCCATAAAGCTCAGTGTACGGTGGGGAACCGCGTCCGTCAAAGTACAGTTTCGTTCATCGGTGAATCACCTTTAATGCACCCGGGCAAAACCTCGCGACTTGCGCCGTTCCCCACCCCGGACGCAAAGGAAGCCCGAGCCAGGGTTAGAAGATCCAGAGAAGCCACACTGAAAACCCACCTCAATCCGAGAGTGCAGTAGGGCAAAAAGAAGCTTGCTTCGAAGAACCGCGATCCACGGAGCCGGCCAAGGTGGAACAGATTGCTCGAGGTTGAAACATCAGGAAGGGTTGTCGCACGAGGTTTGGCTCGAAAATTCGCGGAATTCCCCAGTAAAGCAGTGAAGGGGTTCGTTGGCTCAGGAATTGCAAGATTTCTGCGTGGCGCAACGCGGGCGCGAAACTATGGATTCTCTAATCAACGAATTCCTGCAAGAGTGCACGGAAAACCTGAACCGGTTGGACCACGATTTCGTATGCCTGGAGAAGGATCCAAAGAACGCGGAACTTCTGGGCAGTATTTTCCGGGCGATTCATACGATCAAGGGAACCTGCGGGTTTCTAGGGTTTGGGAAGCTGGAGATGCTCACGCATGCCGGGGAGAACCTGCTGGCCATGCTGCGTGCCGGCGAAATAGAGCTGAGTCCAGAGATCGCCGATGGCTTGCTGGAGATGGTGGATGCCGTTCGCGTGATCCTAAAGAACATTGAGGAAACAGGCGCGGAAGGAAGCGAAGAATACCCGGAACTCATAGAGAAACTGAAGCAACTGCAACAACAGCGGCAAGCGGCGGCGCCGGGTCCGACCGAGGCAGTTGGCAAAACGGAAAAGACAAAGTCGAAAGAGCAGAAGAGCGAGGCTGAAAAGCCGATCCAAGCGAACGAACAGGGGACAACGGCGCCAAGCCTTCCGGAGCCCGCCGCGGCGGCCCCAGTAAAGATTCCAACAGGCAAACGTAAGAAACACGAAGTGATCGCGGGGCGGATTGGCGGGGCGCTGGTAAACCGGGGACGAGTGCGCGCCGAGGATGTGTTTCTCGCGCTGGAAATGCAAGAGGGCGGAGACCGGCGGAGACTGGGCGACATACTTGTCTCGCTCGGCAAGATGACGGAGCGCGATATCGAGGAAGCGCTGGCGGCCAAGCCTGTGGCCGAAAAACAAGAGGGAAGTATCCGGGTGGATGTAAATCTGTTGGAAAAGCAGATGAACCTGGTGAGCGAGTTGGTGCTGTTGCGAAACCGCTTGCTGCAAATTGCGGCCGACTCGAATGAACGAAACCTGAATGCCTCGGTGCACGGGCTGAACTACATCACATCTGAGTTGCGGAAGAACGTGATGAAGACGCGCATGCAGCCGGTAAGCCAGCTCTTTGACAAGCTGCCAAGAATTGTGCGGGATGTCTCGAAGGATCTGGGCAAGAAGGTGAAACTGGAAACCCACGGCGGAGAAACGGAACTCGACAAGACACTTCTGGAGGCGATTAAGGACCCGGTCACGCACATTCTTCGCAATTCGCTGGATCACGGAATTGAAAATCCCGAAGAGCGGAAGAAACGGGGAAAACCCGAAGAAGGCACGGTGCGCGTGCGCGCGTTTCATGAAGGCGGCAATTTTCATCTGGAGATCGCGGACGATGGCGCGGGGATCAACGCGGAGCGCGTAAAGCAGAAGGCGCTGGGTAAAGGGCTGATCAATCCGGCGCAAGCGGAAAAGATGAGCCAGCGGGAGATTCTGAACCTGGTATTCCAGCCGGGGCTATCGACGGCGGAGAAGGTGACGAACGTTTCGGGACGCGGCGTGGGAATGGACGTGGTGAAGACGAACATCGAGCGGATCGGGGGAACCGCCAAAATCGAGAGCGTGGAGAACAAGGGCACAACGGTATGGCTGGAAATCCCGCTGACACTGGCGACGATTCCGGCGCTAACGGTGGTGAGCGGCAAATCGGTTTTTGCCATCCCGCAGGCCGCACTGGTGGAAATGATCGCCATCGACGAGTCGGAATCCCAGAAGTATATCGAGTGCATCGACAAAGTATCGGTGTTCCGGTTCCGAGGCACGGTTTTGCCGCTGATGTGTTTGCGGGATGAATTGAAGTTGCACGACGTTCCGGCGAATGGCGCGGCGATCGTGAAGCTGGTGGTGGTGCGCACGGAAGGGCGGCAGCTTGCCTTGCGCGTGGACGACATCCGGAATACCGAAGAAATTGTGATTAAGCCCCTGGACAAGAGATTCAAGAGCATTGCGCTGTATTCCGGTGCCGCCGTGCTGGGCGATGGACGAGTGGCGCTGATTCTCGATGTCCCCGCACTGGCGCGAAGAGCCGGGGTGGTTGCAAACCAGCAGTTGCAAAACGAAGCGGCTGTGGAGGAGCGGAGGAAGGAAAAGTTGACGCTTCTACTGCTGGGAGGGCCGGACGGCGAGCGCATGGCCATGCCGCTGGATTCGGTACAGCGACTGGAGGAGTTTGAGGCGGGTGCGGTGGAGCGGATGGGTGGACAGGACGTGGTGCAGTATCGCGGCGACATTCTGCGGCTGGTGCATCTGCAAGATTTGCTGGAGGAAAGACGCGCGGTGCCGCGCACGGAACAGGGAAGGCACGCGGCGGAACAACGAGGAAAGTTCAGCGCGGTGGTAGTGCGCTCCAGCAATGCCGAGCACATCATCCTGGAAGTTCACCAGATCCTGGGGATTGTGAAAGTGGAATTCGAGCGACTTACACCGCCGACGCGAGAGGGAATACGAGGATCGCTGGTGGTGCAGGACAAAGTAACGGAATTGCTGAACCTGGAGACGCTGCTGGCGAGAGTACCCAAGCTGATGGACGCGCCGGAAGCCCTTGCGGGGGCTGGATTGGGAAGCTGACATGGCGGTGCCGCAGAGATACGCGACGTTTTATCTGAATGGGATTTGTTTTGGCGTGCCGATTGAGAAGGTGCAAGAGGTGCTGGAGTACCAACGGATCACGCCGATTCCGCTTTCATCCGTGGTGCTGCCGGGAATCATCAATTTGAGGGGCCAGATTCTGACGACCATCGATTTGAAAACACGGCTGGAGCTATCGGCGGATGAAGCCGGCGGGCAACAGATGATGGTGGTGGTGCGCACCAGCGAAGGCCCCATCAACTTGCTGGTTGACAAGATCGGTGGAGTGCTGGACGTGGACCCGGATTTGTTCGAGAGGCCGACCGAAACGCTGAAAGCGACGGTGCGAGCGGTGACCTCGCATGTCTGCAAGCTGGAGAAACATCTGCTTTTGGTGCTGGACACGGAAAGGGTCATACAACTATCGGAAGAGATTGTTATGGCCGGCAAGCCGAATTCAGCAGAACAGCAGGAAAAGGCGCCCTCTTTGTGAGGGAGAGAAATTAACCAAGGGTTCCGAAGGTAAAGGAGAAGGAAAAATGAAGCTGAAAGTCGGAACGAAATTAGGGCTAGGATTTGGCGCGTTACTGCTGCTGATGGTGATCAGTACATTGCTGGCGTATCAGAAAGCCGCGGAAGTACAGGTGGTGCAGGATCGCATCGCAAGCATGCGCACGCCGACCATTATCGCGTCGAAGGAATTGCAAAGAGAGCTGAATCAAACGGGTAGCAAAGCGCGGCAGGCAATTCTGGCCGCGAGCAGCAAGGATAGATTCAAAATCGCGCAGGGCATGTATTTCGAGCAAGCCGAACTCGTCAAGAAGGACCTTGCACAGTTGGACGGGCTCGCTCCCCGATGGTCGTTGCAAGAGAACCGTGACCGGTTGGCGCGGATCAAAGAACTCGTCCCCGGACTGTTGCAGGACTTTGAGGAAGGGATGAATGTGGCAAGTAGCGGTGGCAAGGACAGTATGGAAAAAGGCGGCGCCGTGATTGATGAGAAGGCGATCAAAGAGAACACCGCGATCAAAACTATTCTGGAAGAGATGGTTGGTTCGCAGGGAAAAATGCTAAAGAGCGACGAAGAGCAGCTGAAAGCAGACACAGATGCGATGGTATTGACGATGCTGGTTACCACGTTGCTTGGACTCGCAATCGGAATAACTGTCGCGATATTTCTAAGCCGCAAGATTTCGGGCACGACGATATCCGTACTGCACCAGGCGGAAGCGATTGCCTCGGGCGATTTGACGGGAGATGAAGGAAAAGTGACGAGCCAGGATGAACTGGGCGATTTGACGGGTGCGATCAACCGGATGCAGACGAGCCTGAGTGGTTTGATTCAATCGATTTCCGAAAATGCACAAAATGTGGCGAGCGCGAGCGAGGAGTTTTCCGCGGTAAGCCAGCAGATCAGCGCGAATTCCGAGGAGACATCGGCGCAGGCGAATACTGTATCAGCGGCGACGGAAGAAGTAAATCGCGGACTGCAGACGGTGGCCAGCGCCACGGAAGAGATGAGCGCGAGCATCCAGGAGATCGCCAAGAATGCCACGGAGGCGGCGAAGGTAGCGGAAAACGCGATGAAAACCGCAACGGAGACGAATGCGATCGTGGCAAAACTTGGCGAGTCCAGCGCTGAAATTGGCCAGGTAATCAAAGTGATTACGTCGATCGCGCAAAAGACGGACCTATTGGCACTGAATGCCACCGTGGAGGCGGCGCGCGCCGGAGAAGTGGGAGCAGGTTTCGCGGTGGTTGCGAACGAAGTGAAGGAACTGGCGAAACAAACAGCAACGGCAACCGAGGATATCAGCCGGAAAATCGAGACCATCCAGGCGGACGCAAAGAGCGCAGTGAAGGCCATTGCTTCCATCAGCGAAGTGATCGGGCAAGTAAACAATATCTCCGGAACGATAGCGACGGCTGTCGAAGAGCAATCGGCGACGACCAGCGAAATGTCGCGAAACGTTTCGGAAGCAGCAAAGGGTTCCGGGGACGTGGCGAAGAATATCCAGGGAGTGGCCCAGGCGGCGCAAAGCACGTCACAAGGGGCAACCGACTCACTGAAAGCCGCGGCACAATTGGCGGAAATGTCCACGAAGCTTCAGGAGTTGGTGCTGCGGTTCAAGGTCACGAAGAACGGGCATGGCGCCCATTCTCTAACGCGACCTGCTTAGTTGCTTGTGAGCATTGGGCAAGATCGGGAAAAGACTCCCCCTCTGGCATGTGAAGTTGTTTCCGTGACGACGCAAACGACCCAGCCATTGCACGCGACAGATGTTTTGGTCCTGCTGGACTGCTTCACAACATTCGCGAAGAACCGGTCTTCAAGAAGGGCGCGGGATCAGGAGAGACGTGAATTATGAAATTGAAGAAATTGCTGAACATTTCACTCCTGGCAACTTTTCTGGCCGCGCCGGCGTTTGCACAAAAAGGTGATGGTACGGAGAGGGGGAGCAGCCCTACTGCCACCGCCGCGAACGCCTCGATCACCAGTGCATCGAATGGCTCACATGGAGATTCAAACACCCCTTCGATTCCTACGCCTGCCCTCGGCAACGTGAATGTCACGGCGTTGCTCGGAGTGTTGATGACGAAAGGAGTGATCACGAGCGCGGAGGCAAATGCGATTTGTAGCGCACCGCCAGAAGGCGAGTTGCGGCTTTTGCTGGAAACTCTTAGCGGCAAGGGATTACTGAACGCTGAGGAATTGGCGGCAATCATGATGCCGGGAGCACAACCCGCAGCCACCATGACAGGTGCGGCGGTGGTTCCGGACGCCGCGCGCACAGGGCATACAAAGACGCAAGAGGGATTTTCGCCGCCAGCAGTACAAGAGGCTAAGCCCGCCGCATCACCAACCGTGGTGGCGGGCATTGCGCCAGTCCGTGTACTTCCCCTGGACCCGCCGGCCAAGGAAGGCTTGCTCGGAGCCATCAAGCTCGGCGCAGTGAAGATGACGCCGTATGGATTTATCAAAGCGACAGCGACACGTGATTCCAGTTCACCCAATGGCGACGATTTCCCATTTGTAGGACTGTTTCTAAGTTCGACGACGACTCTAAACACTGGTCCCACGGCCGACCCGGAATTCCATCTGAAAGCGCGTTCGACTCGTTTTGGAGCGAACTTCGAGTGGCCGGATGCTTCGCCGAGCCTGACTTTTACGGGCCGGGTCGAAGGCGATTATGAAGGCAACTTCAGCGAAGTGGACAACCGCGACGTTTCGTCCATTCGAAGCAATTCCTTCCAATTGCGCCTGGCTTACGTGCGCGTGGATTTTGCCGCCAGCGACAAGACAGACCTTTATTTTGAAGGTGGACAAGATTGGACGCTGTTTGGTTCCAGCGCCCTGCCTAACATTCTTGAAACCACTTTTCTTGGCGCTTATTACGGCACTATTTATGAGCGCTCGCCACAAATGATATTCGGAGCCGTCCGAAAGCTGGGAGGTGATCGCAACTTCAAGATTTCCCCTGCGTTCGCCATGATGATGCCGAGCAGCGGTCAAATCGAGAAGCTGGGGACATTGGGATTGCAGGGACAGATCGGACAAGGTGAGCGCGAGGGTGCTGATTCCGGCAAACCCGAGGTGGAAGCCAGACTGGCCTTGCAGTTCCAGCTCGACCAGGCAACGGCGGTTGCGCCGGCACAACTGATCTGGAGCGGGTTTTATGGCACGCGCACCTCCATCACCAGCAACACCAATTACACTGGTGGCGTTCAACCATCTTGTACAGCGGACGCGGCGGATTGCGCCGCTTATCAGGCGGCCTATCCAAATGGCTTTGCCGTTTCCAGCCACATGTACGGGAATCAACTGATTGCCCAATTACCCACGCGTTGGGCGACGCTGGTGGTGAGCGGATATCGCGGTGGTGACTTGCGTTTCTTCTTTGGCGGACAGCTCAATACGTTCTACACGGACACAGGCGGGCTGTACAATCCGGTCACGTTCGCCAGTCTTGATGGAGGTCCACTTGGCGCAGCAGGCCCATCGACTCTGGCTTGTAGTGTTCCTTTTACCTCCCCATTAACAGCCTGCCCCACCAGTTCCGTGGTGATAGCACCGGAACGGCCGGTACGTTCGTTTGGTGGATTCGTGAATCTCGGCCTGCCGCTCTCACGGTGGTTCAACGCGAATCCGAAAGGGCACAACGGAGGCTGGCAACTTTATCTGCACACGGGCAAAGACCAAGTGGTGCATCGAGACCTGACTAACCCCAACGACTTTGGCGGAGCATTGCCGGTAGTGATGGGGAAAATGGTTGCTGCAACGCTGTATTACAGGGTCAACCCGTGGTGCACTTTTGCCTTCGAGCAATCAATCTATGCCAGCCGGCTCGCCGGCATTGACTATTCCATTGCCGGAAGCCCGAGCAATGAATGGCAAGATCACCGGACAGAGTTCGGACCAGTGTTTACGTTTTAGTTGCAGAGTGCGTGGAGAATTGGGCGCGTTGCAAGATGCACGAGGCCCGCGGCAGGATTATTCCCGCACCATGCTTTGTCGGCGACGTTGCTTGAGCCCTGGCCTACAGAGTCTCCAGAGCCATCTTGAGGAACTTCCAGAAACTTTCCACAGTGGAGATCTGCACCTTCTCGTTGGGGCTGTGCGGATTCACAATTGTCGGGCCGAAAGAGATCAATTGCATGCCGGGATATTTTTCGCCGATGACGCCACACTCGAGGCCAGCGTGCATGGCGATGAGCTCCGCGGGTTTGCCGAAAGCTTTTTTGTGCACGTCTTGAAGTGTGCGCACCAGTTCGTTGTTGGGCTCGGGTTTCCAGCCAGGGTAGCTGCCACCTTGCTCGGCTTCAAAGCCCGCGAGCCGGCAGATCGTGGACACCATGCGGGCAGCCGCATCTTTGCTGGTGACAATGGGGCTGCGCTGACTGGTCACCATCTCGACCAAGTCGCCCTTCGTCTTGACGGTCGCCAGGTTCGTGGAGGTTTGGACAAGGCCTGGAACATCCGGGCTCATGGCCAGAATCCCGTGCGGCATGCTGGCGAGGAGAGAGATGGTATTCTTCGCGTCCGTCGCATCCAGGACCATTCCCGGACGCTCGGTCTTCTCGGCGGTAATCTGAAGATCGGGATCGAATGAACCGAGTTCGGCTTTGTAGGCAGCTTGAGAAGCAGCAATCAGCGATTTCAGTTCGCTCTCTTTAGAGGGTGCGACAACGACTACGGCCACGGCTTCGCGGGGAATGGCGTTGTGAGCGCTGCCGCCGTTGACCTCTGCGAGTTCGACCGAAAGGCGATCCAGTAATTCCTGAAGAGTCCCGCCCATAACGCGCAGGGCATTGCCGCGGCCCAGATGGATATCCACACCAGAGTGTCCGCCGCGCAGGCCAGAGACCTTGACGCGCCAAGCCGAGCCAGCGCTTGCGGGAACCAGCTTGACCTTGCGTCGAGCGGTTGTGTTCACGCCGCCCGCACAACCGATGCAGAGCGTGCCAATTTCTTCGGTATCCAGATTGAGGAAGTACTTGGACTTCAGCACGCCGGGTGGGAATTCAGAGGCGCCGGTGAGGCCGGTCTCCTCGTCAATGGTGAAAGCGAACTCGAGAGGGCCGTGGGCGATGTCGGTGCTTTCCATGACAGCTAGAGCGGCGGCCACGCCGACGCCGTTGTCGGCGCCCAGGGTCGTTCCATCGGCCTTGAGCCAGTCGCCATCGCGAACGATTTTGATGGGATCTTTGTCAAAGTCGTGAGCCGTGCCCTCGTTCTTCTCGCAGACCATGTCGAGGTGGCCTTGCAGGAGGGTCATCGGCGCTTTCTCGCGGCCGGAGTGCGCGGGCTTGCGGACAACGAGATTGCCGACATGATCTTGAGTTGCTTGCAGACCGAGCTTAGCGGCTACGCTGCGGACAAATTCCCGGACGGCAGCTTCTTTTGTTGAGCCGCGAGGAATAGTGGCGATCTTGTCGAAGTACTTCCAAACGCGTTGCGGTTCCAAATTTGTGAGTGCAGGAATCATGGGTAGCTCCGTTGAAAAGAGGCGGGATTTCGCTATCGAACTTGAAAGCAGCCCCATTGTACATCCATCCCGGGGGTTCGCGGCGCGACGGAACAAGAATCACAGGAAGGGCGGATGGACATCGGGCATGCGTACTTGCAGTTGCCGCGAGGGGCGTGCTAACGTTCGATGTCTTCCAGAAATACAAGCCACAACACGCAGTTGCGAGGTTCAAGCATGAACACGCAATCCCCCGATTCAACAGGCCCCAAGAAGCACCAGCCTTACGTTCCCGCCAACATGGAAATGAGAGAATTCACGGCCCGCGCCATCTTCATCGGGCTGGTCCTGACAGCGGTACTCGGCGCGGCAAACGCCTATCTGGGACTGAAGGCCGGAATGACGATTGCAGCAACCTATCCCGCAGCGGTGATCAGCATGGCCCTGCTGCGTTTGATGAAGGGCTCGCTGCTGGAAGAAAACATTGCGCGAACGATTGGGTCGATCGGGGAGTCGGTTGCCGCAGGCGCGGTGTTCACGATTCCGGCGTTTGTAATCGCGGGATTGTGGCCGGGACTCACGGGCGGGCAGTACTGGAAAGCGGTCGCGCTGATGATGATCGGCGGGACCTTGGGGATTCTGTTCGTGACGCTGCTGCGGCGCGTGATGGTTGAAGACCCGGAACTTCCGTACCCCGAATCGGTAGCGGCGTCCGAGATACACAAGGCAGGGCAGCAAGGGGCTAAAGCAGCAAAGATTCTTTTCGCTAATATGGGTTTTGGCGCCCTTATGTTCCTGCTAGGCGCGGTGAATCTGTTCTCACCGAATAACACGTTCCACGCGAATATCAGTGCGTTGGGCAAGAAACTGCTTTTGCGGACGAGCACAAACCCAAGCGTGGCCACCACGGTGACCGGCGGCGCCACGTTCTTCTCCGTTCCGGACATCAGCCCCGCGTATCTGGGTGTGGGCTACATCATCGGCCCGCGACTAGCTGCGTTGAATTTCGCCGGCGGAGTGCTGGCATGGGGTTTGCTGGTTCCTCTGCTGACTTTCACGGTGGGTCCCTACATTCAGGCGGCGCAACCGGCTGGACAGATGCTCTCCTGGCCGTTGCTGGCCGGAGCGATTTACTACTCGATCGTGCGCCCGATCGCGGTGGGCGGAATGCTGGTGGGAGCGACTTATACCCTGTTCAAGATGCGCAAGCAACTGGCTCTGGGAATGGCCAGGGCCATCAGCGATCTGAAAAAGTCCGCCGCGGCGCATGCAGCGACGGATCGCACGGAGCGCGATCTGCCAGCCAAGGGAATCTTCGCGGGAATCGGCGTTGTGTTCGTGGCGATGGTTCTGCTGTATCACTACTTTATTGGCAGCGCAGGGAGTTTCTCTAGTTCCAAGGTGTTAACGGGAGCGCTGGTTGCGGCCGGAGTCATGCTGGTCGTCGGATTCTTTTTCGCGGCCGTTTCGGGGAATCTGGTGGGAATGATCGGCTCATCGAATAATCCAGTGTCCGGACTTACTCTATGTACCCTGGTGATCGCCGCGCTTCTGATGGTGGTTCTTGGAGTTTCTGGCGCAGGTGGAGTCGCCGCGGTGCTGGGAGTGGCCGCAGTGGTTTGCGTCTCCTCGGCCGTTGCCGGCGAGATGCTACAGGACCTAAAGGTGGGACATATTCTGGGTGGCACGCCCTCCAAGATGCAGGTTGGCGATCTGCTGGGGATTGTGGTGGCCTCGCTGGTGTTGTTCTTTCCCTTATCCGTGCTGGATAAGGTTTATCACTTCGGAAGCCCAGCTCTACCAGCGCCCCAGGCGGGGCTGATGGCGATGCTATCGAAAGGGATTGTCGGCGGGGACATGGCCTGGCCGTTGATCATTGTGGGGATGGTGCTCGGCATCGTGATGATCCTGATCCAGGTGAAGAGCGTGATGCTGTTTTCGATTGGCATGTATTTGCCGCTGGGAACCACCTCCGCGATGTTCGTGGGCGGCCTGATTCGGTGGGCTACCGATCGCCTGCGCGACAAGCGCAACCTGAATGACGCGCAAAAAGCGCGCGTGGACAACGCCGGGATCCTGACCGCATCGGGATTGATTGCCGGAGAGGCGCTGTGCGGACTCGGCGTGGCCGCCGTCATTGCGAGAAGGCTTGCGCATGATCCGCATGCAAACACGTCGTTGGCGCATCTCTCGATCGGAGACTCGCCGATTACTCCTCTGATTGCATTAGCGATGCTGGTGGCAGTGATGATCCTGGTGCCGCTGTCGAATGCGGGACGGCCTGACGAGCCCGCGCCGCCAACAGCGATCATGTAGAGCGCGGGTGGGCAATCCGTTCGATACACACACCCTGTTCGTTTTCCATCTTACGCAAGTTGCCGTGCTCGGGCTATTGACTTGGGTAAGACTGGTGGATAGTGTTTAGGGTAATAGTCTTGTTGACTGATGAACACGTAACGAGCGGCGGAACCTGGTCCAAAACTCGAAGAATTAAGAGTGAATTCTGACAGCTGATGAGGGTGCGTGTGTGAGATGCATCCCCCCGGTGGAGGCCCGCCTTGGCCATGCGACGGACGTACTTCTGTTCTCTCCTGATTTTGCTTCTCTCCTCAGCGTTTGCCGGCAAAGCGCGCGCCGGTGACGAATGGCCGCCTATCGACCCGGCGGAACTGAAGATGACCAGCGAGCCGATGGCGCCGGGAGCGCCGGCAATCATTTTGTACCGGCAGGTGGACCGGACCGACAAGGTGATGAACCCGACGGATTATAACTACGAGCGCATCAAGATTTTGACGGAAGAGGGGAGGAAATACGGAAATATCGAGATTCCGTTTGATAAAGCGCTGTTTCGAGTGAATGCGATACGCGCTCGGACAATCCACCCGGACGGCTCGATCGTGAATTTTGACGGGAAAGTCTACGAGAACACGATCGTCAAATCGCAGACGGAAAAGTATCTGGCAAAGACGTTTACGATGCCGGATGTAACGGTGGGGAGCGTTATCGAATACAGCTTCAACTACGCTTATAGGCAATTCACGCTGGTCGAATCACGCTGGATTCTGAGCGAAGAGCTGTTCACAAAGGACGCAAAATTTTCCCTCAGGCCCTTCAGGGAGTTTGCCTGGAGAGTGGTGTGGAGCTGGCCGGCCGGCGTGCCCAACGAAGCCACCCCGGTGACGGAGGACGAGCAGCATATTCTCCACATGGAGGCCAAGAATCTCCCCGCATTTCAAACCGAAGAGTACATGCCGCCAGCGAACGAGTTCAGATTCTGGGTTAGATTCATTTACACGAAAGAAGTGCCGGAAATGAATGAGGACAAATACTGGGCCGGCTTCGGGAAAAAAGAAAACGGGCGAGCCGAGGAGTTTGTGAACAAGCGCAAGGCACTGGAGCAGGCGGTGGCACAAATCGTGTCACCGAACGACGCTCCGATGGTTAAGCTGCAGAAAATTTATACGCGCACGCTGCAGATACGGAACCTGGATCTGGAAGAGCACAAGATGGAAGAGGAACAAAAACGGGAGGATCTGAAATCAGCGACGAATGCGGAAGTAGTGTGGAAAAACCAGTACGGCAAGGCAGAGGACATCTCGTGGCTGTTCCTGGGATTAGTACGCGCGGCGGGAATCGAGGCGGAACCATGCAAGGTTTCGCGCCGCAACGAGTATTTCTTTCACCGAGACCGGCTGAACGGCAACGAGCTGAAAGTGAGCGTAGTGCTGGTCAAATTGGACGGGAAGGAAGTGTACTTCGATCCCGGTGCGGCATTCGCGCCTTTTGGGATGCTGCCCTGGGAGGAAAGCGGAGTGCCCGGCCTGAAACTGGATAAGGAAGGCGGAAAATGGATTACGACGAGCCTGCCCGGCAGTGAGACCACGCGGATCGAGCGCAAGGCTGATTTGAAGTTGTTGGAGGACGGTTCGCTGGAAGGCAAGGTGACCGTGACTTGGACAGGCTTGGAAGGGACGTTGCGTCGCGCGGAGCAGAGGAACCAGGATGAAACCAGCCGGAAGAAGTATTTAGAAGACGACCTTAAGGCTTCGATCGTGATGGGCAGCGAAGTGGAGCTAACCAGCCAGCCGGACTGGAAGAGTGCCGACGAGCCGCTAAAGGCGGAATTCAGGGTGAAAGTTCCGGGATATGTGTCTTCAGCGGGACGCAAGATGTTGCTTCCGCTGAGCCTGTTTTCTGGAGGCGAACAGCACATGTTTGAGCACGCGGGGCGGGTGTACGACATCTATTTCAAGTATCCCCTGAAAAAGACGGACGACATTACGATGGACTTGCCGCTGGAATGGAAGACGACCACGTTACCCAAACCGTTTGACAAGGATTCCAAGGCGGCGGAATACAAACTCTCCGCGGAGGATGAAAAGGGCGCGCTGCACCTCCGACGTGAACTTCGCATGGATTTGACTTTGGTGCCAAAGGAAAGCTATCCAGCGTTGCGCGGATTTTTTCAGGTGGTGAGGGCTCAGGATGATCAACAAATCGTGCTGATGCCCGGCGGGGATTCAGCCAGAAAGTAAGAAAAAAGCTCAGAGAGGGGGAGTTTTCTTGGACCAATCGGTAGTGTTTGCTTGGCCCAATTTTTTTTCGGGATGTGTATCAAACGACTTCTTTTAAGCCGATTCATGTGCGCTGTGTACTTGACATGGGTGGTATCGATAGATAGTGTTCGCTTAATACGCTAGTTAGCTGGTGAACAGGTAGCGAGCGGCGGAGCCTGGTCCAAAACTCGAAGAAACTAAGGGCGACTTCTAACAGCTAACTTCAGTGGTGTGTGACCCGAGGAGGCCCGCTTTGTCAACGCTACGAAGGTACATTCCTTCCGTTGTGATCCTGCTCCTTTCGATGCTGTTTAGTTCGAGTGCGCGAGCCGGTGACGAATGGCTGCCGATTGATCCGGCGGAGCTGAAGATGACCGGTGAACCGCTGGCACCGGGAGCGCCGGCTATTTATCTCTACCGGCAGGTGGACCGGGAAGATAAATTGACGGCGAGCACTGAATATAACTACCTGCGCATCAAAATCCTGAGCGAAGCAGGACGTGAATTCGGGAATATCGAGATACCGTTCGCAAAAGGGCGCTACACGGTTAGCCGCATCCGAGCCAGAACGGTTCACCCGGATGGCTCGATCGTGAATTTTGATGGGAAAGTTTATGAGAACACGATCGAAAAATCAAAGAAGGCTAAATATTTAGCGAAGACATTTTCGATGCCGGAAGTGACGGTGGGAAGCATAGTTGAATACCAGTTTTACTACGATTACTCCGACTATTATATTTTTGATTCGCGGTGGATTTTGAGTGAACTGCTGTTCACCAAGCATGCAAAATTCAGCCTCAAGCGCTACGTAGAGAAGCAATACAATGCGCCAGAGTGGAACGTCCGGTGGGTTTGGCCGGCCGGCTTGCCGGCGGGAACCAAGCCACCAGAAGAAGGCGCAAACAACGTAATTCGAATGGAGACCAACAACATCCCAGCTTTCCAACCGGAAGATTACATGCCGCCGGAAGATGAGTTGAAAATGAGGGTCAACTTCATCTACTACGAGGGCGCCATGGATTTTAACCCCGATAAATACTGGGCCGGCGTCGGGAAGAAAGAAAACGGACATGCCGAGGAGTTCGTGAACAAGCGGAGAGCCATGGAGCAGGCGGTGGGACAAATCGTGTCGCCGAACGACGCTCCGATGGTCAAGCTGCAGAAAATCTACTCGCGCACACAACAACTCCGCAATACAACTTATGAAGAGAGCAGGACGGAAGAAGAACAGAAGCGGGATAAGCTGAACTCCGCGAGCAACGTGGAAGAGCTCTGGAAAAACCAGTATGGCAGCAAAGGGCAGATCACCTGGCTGTTTATGGGGCTGGTACGGGCAGCGGGGTTCATCGGCACTCCGTGCGTCGTCTCTTCCCGCGACAAATATTTTTTCAATAAGGGACGCCTGAACAGTCAGGAACTGAACGCAAATGTGGTTCTTGTGAAATTGGAGGGAAAGGATTTGTATTTTGATCCAGGCGCGGCGTTCACGCCTTTTGGATTGCTGCCTTGGGAAGAAACCGGCGTACTCGGCCTGAAGCTCGACAAGGATGGTGGGAAATGGATTACTACGGTTGTGCCCTCCAGCGACGAGTCTCGGATCGCGCGCAAGGGCGAGTTGAAGCTGCGGGACGACGGTTCCCTGGAAGGCAAGCTGACCGTGACGTGGACAGGCCTGGCAGGGATGTCGCGGAGATTGGATAAACGGAACGAAGATGAAACCAGCCGGAAGAAGTTTCTTGAAGACGAGGTGAAGGATTCGATCGGAGGAGGCAGCGAACTGGAACTTACCAGCACCCCCGACTGGAAGAACCAGGATCAACCGCTGAAGGCGGAGTTCACGTTGAAGGTGCCAGGATTCGCCACCTCGGCAGGACGAAAAGCACTGCTCCCGGCAAGCCTGTTTTCAGCGGAAGAGAAGCACGTGTTTGAGCATGCGGACCGCGTTTACCCGGTCTACTATTCGTATCCGTTTAAGAAGGTAGATGACATCAGAATTAATTTGCCGCTTGATTTTAAGATTGCCACTCTGCCACAACCGATCGACGAGGATGTGAAAGTCGCGGAATACAAACTAAGTGCCGAGGATCTAAAAGGCGATTTGCAGATCCGGCGGGAGTTTCGCATAGATTTGCTCGTTGTGCCCAAAGAGAGCTACGCGGCTTTGCGGGGTTTTTATCAGATGATGAGGACCGAGGATGATAAACAAATCGTGCTTCAGCCTGGCGGCGCTTCGGCCGGCAAGTAAGCGCAGCAGGGCACCATCAAAATGGTTTGTGCTGGCGGTTATGTTGGTGTGCCTTGCAACGGTATATCCCTCGAATGCAACTGGCGGAGACCCACCAAACTGGGAAGCGCCGGTGTGGATGCACACGGCCGCCACGGCGCCGCTTCCGCCCTACGACGAAAAAACCGACGCGGTTGAGCTGTACTCCGAAACCATCAAGATTATCGAATCGGAGGGAAGGATAAAGAGCATTGAGCGGCGGGCGTACAAGATATTGCGACCGGGCGGTAAAGCATACGGTGAAGCGCGAGCGTATTTCGATTCAAACTCGAAGATCACCGGGATACGAGGGTGGTGCATCCCGGCGCAGGGTAAAGACTATGAGGTGAGGGAGAACGAGGCAACTGACAGGTCGTACGCCGGACTGGGATATATGGAGTTGGCCAGTGACGTCAAGGAGCGGGTGCTAAAAATTCCCGCGGCCGAACCGGGAAATGTAGTCGGCTACGAAGTCGTAAAGGAAGAGCGTCCCTATATTCTACAAGCGCGATGGTTTTTCCAGAGAGAAATACCGGTCAGGGAAGCACGATATTCGCTGCAGCTTCCCGCCGACTGGGAGTACAAGGCATCCTGGGCAAACCATGCGGAGATTCAGCCAACGACGGCGGGAGCGAATCAATGGCAGTGGGTGGTGACAGACGTGCCGGCAATCCGTGAAGAGGACAAAATGCCTCCGCCAGAAGGTTTTGCGGGGCAGATGATCGTATCGTTTTTCGCGCCAGGAGGGTCAGGGAAGAAAGGATTTGAGAGCTGGGCAGACATGGGCCGATGGGAAGGCGACCTTCTTCAAGGGAGACGCGATCCGTCGTTCGAGATAAAGCAGAAAGTTGGGGAGTTGACATCCTCGGCACCCACGACTCTGGCAAAGATGCAGGCCATTGCCGCATTCATGCAGAAGGACATTCGCTATGTAGCGATCAAACTGGGAATCGGCGGGTGGCAGCCTCATGCGGCTCGGGAAGTCTATTCACACCGCTACGGGGACTGCAAAGACAAGGCGACGCTGATGAGCGCGATGCTAAAGGAGATTGGCGTCGATTCGTATCTGCTCATCATCAACACGAATCGCGGCGCGGTGACATCAACTACACTACCGTTTGTGTTCTGGTTTGATCACGCAATCCTGGGAATTCGTCTGCCGGACAATGTGAGCGATCCGTCGTTGATGGCCATCTATAATCACCCGAAACTGGGAAGGATTCTGATCTTCGATCCGACTAGTGAAGTCACGCCCTTCGGCCAGCTGGAGGGAGATCTCCAGGACAATTATGGGTTGCTTGTAACCGAAGACGGTGGGGAACTGATACGAGTGCCACAGCTTGCGACTTCCTGGAGCGGAGAACGGCGATTCGCGAAGCTGCAGCTGACGCCAGAAGGGACATTGACCGGCGATGTGACGGAAATTTTGCGGGGAGACTGGGCGGATGACCAGCGCTATGAGCTGCGCTTTGCGACCAAGGACGCGGACCGCATCAAGCACCTGGAGTCACTGCTGTCCCGTTCGTTAGGGATGTTTCAGATCACTTCAGCGAGGGTGGGAAATCTAGAAGTCCACGACCAGCCGTTCGAATATTTTTATTCGTTCGCGGCGATAAATTACGCGAAAAGCGCCGGTAATCTACTGTTGGTGCGTCCGCGGGTGGTCGGGAACTGGTCGAGTGACATTCTGGAGAAGAAGGAGCCCCGCAAGTATCCGGTGGAGTTTCGCGGGCCGATGAAAAATACGGATACCGTTGAAATCAAGATGCCTTCTGGATATGAGGTGGATGAACTGCCCCTGGCCGTGGATGCGGAATACTCTTTCGGAAATTATCACAGCAAGTGCGAAGTGAAGGATGGCGCGCTAGTGTACACACGGACGCTTGAGTTGAAGGAGTTGAGTGTGCCGGTGGACAAGCTAGACCAGCTGAAGAAGTTTTACCGCATCATTGCCTCGGACGAGCGGAGTACCGCGGTGCTGAAGCCGAAGGGGAGCTGAACGGTTCATGAGCGCGCGCTACTAGCTTTGCTGAGCTGCGCCAACGAGCCTCGCATAGGTTGCGATTCAGTCTTTCCCGCTTTCCGGAACGAAATCAAAATACGCCAAGTTGTTTCCCTGCCTGTAATGCAGGGTGAGGAGTTGCCGCCCGGCCTGAGGGAAAGTAATTTTTCCGCAATCCGCCTTATTCCAGATGTGCCAGACGATCCAATCTGGAGAGTTCGGGACAGGAAATTGCTTCGATGTCTCGACCGGAAGGGTGCAATCCGCGGCGTGGTTATTGTTCAGTGAAAATTGAATCGTTTGCGAGAGATTGGAATACATGGCGATGATTCTGTAAGTGCCGGCCTTCTCCACTTGCACCGTGTAGTTGGTCCACTCGCCATCTTCCGTCCAGCCGATGTACAACTGTTGCCATTCCGGCGCGACCCCATTGGCGTGGTTCAGGTCTGCCTGCTTCTTGACGTAGGACAAGTCCACTCCCTCGTTTTCGCGAAAGTGGCAGACGTAAGCGGGCACTCCTGGCTCGCAGTGGCCTGGTTTGTAGTTCAATTCGCCGCTGCCATGATTGATCGGGTCAACGTCGTGATAAGCGATCCCCTCTCCCCCCAGATCGTATAGTGCGGCTTGGAGGCGGCCGGGAATCTTCTGCGGGCCCGCCGAATAATTGGAATCTTGAAAGGGTTTGCCCTTGTATGCCTTGGGAACGTTAGCGTGAGCATAGAAACCAACGATGAATAACAGGAGCACAAACTGCAGGCCAATCATTTTCATAAATTCCTTTCCAAGCTGGGAAGAAGCGCGGGCTGTCCCCAGAGGACTGTTCCACCAAAATCATAAGAATTCGCGAATCTCGCGATGAAGTGCCAAGAGAACATTAGTCCATCGAAGGCGGACTAAAAAGGAGAATTGTTCATTGGAAGGCGTCGACTCACATTATGGTCGGCGAGTTTTGCCTGAAGGACAACAGATTCCCCGCGGTGGACGAGCGGAGAATCGCGGAACTGAAGCCGAAGGGAGTTTAAGCTTTCGCGGGACCTACGAATCTAGCGAGGAATCACAAAGGTGATTGCGGTTGGAGGCTTAAGGTTGCTCCAGCGGTGGCGAAGGTTGCGAGGGGCGAGAGCGAGGATGGCCGCGAGCAATTTTTGAGCGTCGTCAAAAGGCAGAGAAATACGGAAAAAATCGGCACGGCGCGAGTGGGAATATTTCTCATAACGGGCCGGATGACTGGCGATGTTTTGCAGCAGGACTTGCCAAGGCGACAACTTTGCCAGGAATTTTTTCGAGGTGGCATCCTTGCGAGTGATTTCAACCATGTGGCGTTGCGTGCCCCCACCAAACTCCAGAAGTACGGCGATGGCTTTGTCCGGCTCGAACGGGCGGGTGGGATCATTGTCAGGAAAGGGGGCGAGGAGCGCTGCGATTTCGGAAGGTTCCGCTACGATGCTTTCCCACCAATAGCGGTAGCCGTTGTATCCCGCGGTGCCGCTGCGGAGAATCTGCTGCACACGGACGGGGTCCTTGCCGGCGATGCTGACGACCATGTCCGCTAGTTCATGAAGGCGAAAAACCTGTTTCACTACTGGACGCACGCTGACGTAGCCTGCGTCTTCTTCGGAATAGCGGACGGAAATGGATTCCGGGAGAGACATGGTGAAGATCCAGCCGCGCACGGGCGCGAAACAATCAACCAAGCTTGGAGAGGCGGTCGCGGACGCGGTCACTCAACGCTTTGCCATCAACCGCCTTTCCGGTCAGAATTTCTTTGGCGGCCTTGACGACGGCGCCCATCTGCTTGATCGAAGCTGCTTTGGTATCGACAATGGCTTGCGCGACGGCCGCATCCATTTCGGCCTCGGAAGCGCCGGCGGGCAGATAGGTTTCGATGATGGCCAGTTCCTTGGTTTCTTTCTCGACAAGGTCCATGCGGCCGCCTTTGGTGAACTGATCAATGGATTCCTTGCGCTGCTTGACGAGTGTCTGGAGCAACTGAATGGATTCGGCATCATCCAGCGCGCGCAATTTTTCCACTTCCTTAAGCTGCATGGCGGATTTGACCATGCGCAGCACGCTGAGGCGCAACTCGTCCTTGGCCTTCATGGCCGTGACAATATCTTTCTGGATTTTTTCGGAAAAGCTCATGGCAACTCCTTCGGAGAACTATAACAGACACGAATACCGCACATTTAGTTTTCTGCTAGCTACTTCAATTGACACAGCGCGAGCCGCACAGTACCTTGATTAGTTTTCCATACTGGGAGGAGACCGCCAGTGAGATCGAGGCAGCTCCTACTCGAAACGAGGACTCATGAAAGTTATTGTCGCGGACAAGATCAGCGAGCGCGGAGTAGAACTGCTGAAGAAAACCGGCTGGAACATCGTGCAGACCACGAAGGAGACGCTGCAGGGCGAACTGGGGGATGCCGAGGCGCTGATCGTTCGCAGCGCCACGAAGGTAACGCCAGACTTGATGGACAAGGCGCCGCATCTGCGCGTGGTGGGGCGAGCGGGAGTTGGCGTGGACAATATTGATTTGGACGAGGCCACGAAGCGCGGCGTCCTGGTGATGAGCACGCCGGGGGGGAGTTCGGTGAGCGTGGCCGAACACACGTTTGCGCTGCTATTGGCGATGGTGCGGCAAGTGCCGAAGTTTGATGCGGCGATGCGTGAAGGAAAATGGGAGAAGTCGTCCTCTGGCGCAGAGGTGCGTGGGAAAACATTGGGGTTAATTGGTTTGGGACGCATTGGGAGCGAAGTAGCCGCGCGCGCGGTGGCGTTTGACATGCGCATCGTGGCATTCGACCCGTACATCAGCGAGGCTGCTGCAAAGGAAATGTCCGTGGAATTGATGCCGCTAGAGAAATTGCTGGCGGAGAGCGATTTCATTTCGCTGCATACGGCGGTAAGTCCGCAAACGCAGAACATGATTAATGCGGCCACGATTGCGCAGATGAAGAAGGGCGTCAGGATCGTGAACGCGGCTCGAGGCGAGCTGATCAACGAAGCGGACCTGGCGGCGGCGCTTAAGAGCGGACATGTGGCGGGAGCGGCGCTGGATGTGTTCACAGAAGAGCCGCCGAAGAATTCACCCTTGATCGGTTTGCCAAACGTGATTTGCACACCGCACGTGGCTGGGTCGACCGCCGAAGCGCAGGAGGAATTGGGGATTCAGGTGGCAGTGCAGGTGCGGGACTACCTGGCGGAAGGAGTGATCCGGAACGCAGTGAACCTGCCGGCGCTTTCACCGGAGCAATACCGGCGGGTACGGCCATACCTGACGTTGGCTGAACGGCTGGGGTCGCTGGTTTCACAGGCGGCGTTGACGCGGCCAGCGCGCATACGGATTCGCTATGCGGGCGAGCTTGCGGAAGTGGGGACGCACCTCCTACGGAGCGCCGTGCTTGCGGGGCTGTTGAACGCCGTGCTCGATCAGAAAGTGAACGTGGTGAATGCGCCCGCGATTGCGGCGGCGCGCGGCTTGACCGTCGAAGAAGAAACGAGACGGCGGGAGCATGGTTTTCCCCACACGCTGGAAGTGTCCGCGGTGCCGGAAAAAGAGGGACAGACGGGTTTCAGCGCGGAAGGCACGGTGTTGCACGATGGCTCTCCGCGCGCGATCAACATTGATGGCATTGCGCTGGAAGCCCAATTGGAGGGCACGGTGCTTTACCTTCGGAATAATGACGAACCCGGGGTAATCGGCTATATCGGGACGACGCTGGGGAAGCATGGCGTGAACATTGCCACTTTTGCGCTGGGACGCCGCGAGGCTTCACGGGGTGCGGAAGCTGTGTCCTTGGTGCGGCTGGATGGGGATGTGACGGGCTCAATTCTGGAGCCGATTCTGGCGAACACCGCAATCACCCAGGCGCGCTTGCTGTATTTCGGGAAATCCTGAGCGGCGGGAGCAGCCAAAGGCAGCAGGGCATGGAACGAGTGCGCGAAAATGCGGCTAACCTTCGCAACTTGAGAGACATGGGGGGCGGTCCAACTATTCGTAATTTAGTTGCTGGCCATTCAAGGAACTTTTCTTGACAGCAGCCTCAATTTGTCTAAGAATCTGAAAACTCTAAGGGATATCCGTGGTGTGGCGTGGTTACCGGGGAAGTTTGCAGATTCGAAGGGTGTTTCCTTTCGGCCCGCCAAATCTTGAGGAGGAACGTTAGGGTTCCTGCCTCTTCAGAATTGCATCACGGACCAAAACGGTGCAAGAGCGGGTGCTAGTGGGAGAGGTATCGCTGCCACTGGTGCCGGTTTCTATTTTGGCCGATCGTGGAAGGCGCGAGGGTTCCCCGCAATACCTTGAGGAGTGGCTGCAATTTCTGGGGTAGTGCCGAAAAGCTCGGGATCAGTGTTTTCAGGATCGTATATTCACCCGCATCCCGGTTTTACGGCGTGGTGGCCAGAGGGTAAGACTGCGAGTGAGTGAACATGGGGATTGTGGGATCCGACTCTCGATGGAACCACTGACTGCTCAAGTGGTCGGGGGAAAGGGTGAAGTTCTATGAAGCGCGTTTATTCGGTGTATTGCCTGGCCTTTATTCTGTTGTTTTGTGCAGTTTCGGGATTTGCGCAGACAGGATCGACGTCGTTGAGGGGAACGGTTCTCGACCCGAACGGCGCTGTAATCCCCGCGGCGCAGGTGACGTTGACGAGTCAGGAGATCGGCGTAAGTCTGAGCACGCAGACGGACAAGAACGGCTTTTACCAGTTCCAGGATGTACGACCGGCCACTTATGTATTGACAGTGAGCGCAACGGGCTTTGCGACGTTCAAGCAGAACGGACTGGTGCTGCTGGTCTCGATGCCTGCTACGAACGACATCAAAATGCAGATTGCTTCAGGGATTACGACCGTGGAGGTGGAAGCCGCCTCGCAAACGATAAACACGCAAGATGCCACGATGGGCAACACGTTTGAATCGAAACAGATTCTGGCGCTGCCCTTCGAGGGGCGCGACGCAGCGGGCGTGCTGAGCTTGCAGCCCGGTGTAACGTTTATTGCCAGCGCTAGTCCCACCGATAACGTTGATACGCGCAACGGCGCGTTGAACGGCGGGCGCAGCGATCAGGCCAACATCACGCTGGATGGCGTGGACGACAACACGCAGGCAACGGGAACGGCATTTCAAGGCGCCGTACGTTCGACGCTCGATTCCATTGAAGAATTTCGCGTGACCACAATGGGAGACAACGCCGATCAGGGCAGCTCTTCGGGCGGGCAAATCACGCTCGTGACTAAGAGCGGCACGAACACGTTTCATGGCTCGTTATATGAGCAGAACCGTCCCACGATCACCGCCGCAAATGATTGGTTCAATAAGCAGACGGAGTTGTCGGACGGCTTGCCCAATGTTCCGGGCAAAGCTGATTCGCAATACGTTTGGCGGCTCGCTGGGAGGGCCGATCATCAAGGACCGGCTTTTCTTCTTCGGCACTTACGAGGGACAACGGCAAGCCGAGAATCAGCAAGTGCAACGAAACGTACCGTCGCCAAATATGCAGGACGGAGTGGTTTTTTATCCGTGCGCACCGACCCTCGATGCGAACCGAAACGTGTTGCGACCCGGTCAATTCACCCGGGGACAACGGTCCCGATCGTGAAAGACTCAGCGGAAATACGCACTCCTTTGCGCCGGGCGTAAGCGGTGTTGGGCCAACTCAGATTGTCACAGATGGATCCGAATTGCAGGGGCATCGGATCGTGCCCGAACGGGCCGGGGTGAATCAAGTTTGTCGCCAACGCCCAGGGAACGGGAGTTTTCCAGCAGTACCCGACGGCGAACTCCTCGGCGTGCTCGAATGCTGACGGATTTAATATCAGTTGTTACAGTTTCTCCGCGCCGAATCCCACGCGACTGAACACCACTATCGCGAAATTGGATTACAACATCAACCATACGGGAACGCAGCGCCTGTTCGTGCGTGGCAATTATCAGACGGACAAAACCGACCAGCCGCCCCAATTCCCCGGCGACCCGCCGAACAACATACTTCGAGATACTAGCCGGGCGATTGCCGCCGGCTAGGCGGCGACATTTTCGAACTACAGTTACGAATAGCCTGCGTTTTGGGCTGACGCGGCAAAGCCAGGACAATCTGGGAATCGAAAATGGGCCGCTGGTCACTTTCCGATACTACGACGATCTTGCATCCTGGCGTTGGTTCGGTGGAACCCATCCACTTCCTTTACGACGAAGTTCCACATCCCGGTTTACAACTGGCTTGACGATCTCTCGTGGACGAAGGGAAAGCACACGCTGCAATTCGGGACGAATGTTCGCCGCATCACGAATACGCGAGCTTCGGACATCGCCAATATCAACATTGCGAGCACAAATCCAAACTATCTGTGCCGAGCCGCCAGGGGCTCGGCAGCGGCTCCAGTGGCAGGATCGAGCGAGCCACCCGCGGTTTGCACTTGGACTTCCCCGCGGTTGATCCCAACAACGCGAACTCCGTACAACTATGCAATCGGGAATATTCTTGGACTGATTACCGACGTTACGGCCCAGTACAATCGGACAGCCAAGGGCGCGCAGATTCCGCAAGGACACGCTGGTGCCCAAGAATTTCCGTTCCTGGGAGTCCGATTTTTATGTTCAGGATTCCTGGAAAACGACTCCGAACCTAACGATTACGGCGGGGTTGCGTTACTCGCTCCTGCAACCGGTGTATGAAACGAATGGCAATCAGGTCTGTCCGGACCAAAGCCTGAACCAATTCGTGACCAATCGCGCGGCCGCCATGCAACAGGGCGAAACATATGACGAAACCATTACGTACAGCCCCTGCGGCCAGGGCAACGGCAAGAAGCCCTTCTGGCCGTGGGACTATAAGGATCTGGGGCCCCGGCTCGCTTTTGCCTATTCCCCGAATCCATCGTCCGAGGGCCTACTCAAAGCACTCTTCGGTGGCGCCGGCAAGACTTCGATCCGCGGCGGGTTCGGAATTGTTTACGACCATTTCGGAACCGGGCTTGTGGATACTTTGATCAGAACGGGGCATTCGGCCTGAACACCGTGGTGAGCAATCCCGCTTCCGTGGAAACGATTGATGGGAGTGCGCGATTCACCGCGCTGAATCAGATTCCGACAACCGACGCCGTAGGAAACACCCTTCTGAATCCTGCCCCCAACGGGCGCCGTTTCCTTACGCTACCGCCCCTCAGCACCCTGAGGAACCCATTGCAGCAAATTACCTGGGGCTTTGACGATAAACTGAAAACACCCTACTCCGAGACGGTGGACTTTTCCATCACGCGCGAACTGGCGGGAGGGTTTACCTTCGAAGCCGCTTATGTTGGACGGTTTGGCCATCGATTGCTGCAGCAGCGCGACTTGGCCATGCCGCTGGATTTGAAGGACCCTAAGAGCTGGAGTGGATTACTTTGCGGCAGCAACGGCGTTTGCGAAGCTCGTGAATGCAGGGACACCGACCTCACAAGTTGCCAAATATGCCGTACTGGCAGGACCTGTTTCCGAACGCGGCAGGTGTCTCAAACATACCTGCGGATTCATTGCATGCCGCAACAACGCTCTCGTATGGCCCTCCGGGATTGCTAAACTCCGACGGCAACGCAGGCAATGTATGAACTCTTCTATTGCAATTGGGGGCCGTCTACGTTTGGGGCATCCAACTTCGTGAACATCCTCGATTCCTACTGCTTCCCCGCTTGCGCCAATATCAGCGGGGTGGACACTCCGTATGCTTTTTACAATACGGAGTTTTCGGCGCTGTACGCGTGGTCCAGCATCGGCAACAGCGCATACAACGGTGGCCAGTTCATGCTGAAGAGCCGCCAGATGCATGGACTGCAATTTGACTTCAACTATGTCTACTCGAAATCCATTGATGAAGGATCGGACGCGGAACGGGCAACAACCTTTGGCGGCTTGAGCGCCGTCATCAACACGTGGGATCCCTCGCAAATGCGGGGAGTTTCCGATTTCGACACGACGCACCAGATCAATTCCAACTGGGTTTACGATCTGCCGTTTGGCCGAGGGATGCGGTTCGGGCACGATTGGAACCACTTCGCGGACACGCTGCTGGGAGGTTGGGAGATTTCCGGCATCTACCGCTGGACGAGCGGGTTTCCGTTCAGCATTGATGCGGGTGGCACCTACAACACGAACTTCCAATTGGAAGGGAAGGCCGTGCAAACCGCCCCCGTGAATGCGCGGTCTGACTTACGTTGGCGGACTGCCGTACGCATTTAATATCGGCGCCGCGGGAGAGGCTGACCCCAGTACCTATTGGAATTCGGTTCTGCGGCTGCCGTATCCGGGTGAATCCGGCCAGAGGAATAATTTCCGCGGCCAAGGGTTTTTCGGGATTGATGCGGGAGTTAACAAAAACTTCCACATCACCGAAAGACATAGTCTGCGCTTCAGTGCGTACGCCTATAACCTGACGAACTCGGTAAGATTCGACCCGGCGTCGTTGACCAACAACAGCGCGTTCACGAATCCCAGCACGATTGGACTGTATTCGTCCACATTAACCAAACCACGCGTGATGGAATTCGCGCTGCGGTACAGCTTCTAGGACACCATAGGTGGAAACAATACGGACTGCCGGGGGCGAGATGCTCCCGGCAGTTTTTTTGTGCGTTCTCCAAGGAATGCGCGCGTGCGATTCACCGAACGAGCCACGACGCCGGGCAGCCCAACGATTTGCAAATCCGTTACGAGCGATTTGCGGAACTTTTCTTGACACCAGGCACAATTTGGCAAAGAATCTGACAACTCAAAGGCAAGCCCGTGGTGGAACGAGGTTGTCCGGGTGTTTCAGGACTCGTGATTCCTCTCCTGTCGGCGGAAGTACTCACGCGGGAGTGAATTCCCGGAGAGCCCGCGCCTCTTTTACTTAATACATCGCGGACAAGATCTTGCTTGGGAAAGGATGCTGCTGGAGGGCGGATAGCCGCTGACAGTGCGAGTCCGTGTTCTTGAGCCGGCAGTTTGTGGTGCGGTGAAGCTGGGCCGCAGAACAAAGTACAGTTGATTTGCGCCGGGCAGTGCCGTGAATCACAGGGGCGACATCTACAGGATTACTTTTTCATCCGCAAGGTGATCTGACGGCGTGGTTGCCCGGGGTAGAGTTGCGCTTAGCTGGACAAGGGGAATTGTACGATCCGACTCTCGATGGAGCCACTGACCGCTCAGGTGGTCGGGGGAAAGGGTGAAGTTCTATGAAGCGCATTTATTCGCTAATTTGCCTGAGTTTCATGCTGTTGTTCTGCCTCACCAGTGGAGTTGCACAAACCGGCACGACGTCGTTGCGAGGGACAGTGGTGGATAAGAGCGGCGGAGCGATTGTAGCCGCTACTGTGATACTGCGAAGCCAGGAGCAATCGTTCGTGCGTCAAGCATCCACAAACGATACAGGCGCGTATGAGTTTCTGGCGCTGCCCCCCGGGACGTACGCGCTGACCGTGGAATCCGCGGGATTCCGGAAATACGAGCAACACGATTTGCAGTTGCTGGTGAACAATCCGGCGACAGTCAATGTGAAGCTTGACGTCGGCGCGACCACGGAAACAGTGGAGGTGAACGCGCAAGCAGTGACCTTGAATACGACGGATGCATCATTGGGCGTGGCCTTCGGTGAGAATCAAGTGAAGGAACTGCCTCTGGAAGGGCGGAATGTACCGGACTTGCTGAGTTTGCAGCCGGGAGTGGTGTACACCGGGAACCGGTCGGATGTGGACCTGGACACAGACACGCGGAGCGGTTCGGTGAACGGCGCGCGGAGCGACCAGACCAATGTGACGCTGGATGGCATTCCGGTGAACCCGAAAGGAGGATATGCGTTTAACTCCGTGCTGCCGGTGACGTTGGATTCAGTCGAGGAGTTTCGAGTTACGACCTTGGGAGGCGACGCCGATGAAGGTGTTTCCGGGGGCGCCCAGGTGGCGCTGGTAACAAAGGGTGGCACGGACAATTTCCACGGTTCTCTATATGAATACAACCGAAATACCGCGACCAGCGCAAACGACTTTTTCGTGAAGACAGCCCAAATCCAAACTTGCGAACAGAATGGCACGCCGCTTAGTGACAAGAGTTGCAATCAAGCACCGAAACTGATTCGGAACATTTTTGGCGGTTCGGTGGGCGGACCGATCATTAAGAACCGCCTCTATTTTTTCCTAAATTTTGAAGCGGCTCGACGGTCGGAAGCGGCCAGCCAACTATCGACAGTGCCATCGGACTCGATGAAGGATGGCATCATCATGTACGAATGCCAACGCAATGCTGACGGCACGGCGAATACGACGCTCTGCCCGGGAGGGTCGGTTCAAGGAATCGATGGGAAGTCTTTCCCGGTGATACCAGGCAATTATGGACTCGGTCCGACCCAGCTGAAGCAGATGGATCCTCAGGGAATCGGATACGATCCCGCAATCATCAGTTACCTGAAGACCTTTCCGACCGCGAATACGATAGGCAACGGCGACGGCTACAACTATATGGGATACCGGTTTGCGTCACCGATTTCCGACACCAAGAACTGGTACATCGCGAAGCTCGATTACAATCTGACATCAAACGCCAAGCAGCGTCTATCTGTTTCGGGTGCACTGGCGAACGAGTCGAATGCGGAAGCCCAATATCTTCCAGGCGAAGCGCCACAATATACCTTGGTGAATTTCAACAAAGGAATCATCGCGAACTATAGCGCTGTGATTACGCAAAACCTGATTAACAATTTCCGTTACGGCTATGTGCGAGAGAGCGTTGGACAGATCGGCAATTCGAACCAGACCTGGGTGTATCTCCGTGGCCTTAACGATGCGAGCGGGGCAATCACCCGTTCTTCCGCGTTCCAGCGCCCAACGCATAATTTTTATGATGACGTTTCCTGGACGCATGGGAAACACACGTGGCAATTTGGCACGCAAATCTCAATTCTGCGCGACGCCGAATCCAACTACAACAATTCGTACAACGACGGTGTAACGAACTCCTCGTGGTTGGATACGGGCTACATCGCGGGTTCGGGGAATGGATTCGATCCGCCTACTGCAGGCTTTCCTGCCGTGGACCCGAGTTTCGCGAACTCCTATGACTACCCGGTAATGGCGATATACGGTGCAGTTTCGGAGGTCGACGCTTACTACAACTATATGAAGAACGGATCGGTGCAGGCGCCAGGCACTCCGGTGGTGCGCAACTTTGCGGAGGATTCTTACGAGATGTACGCGCAGGATGTTTGGAAAGTAAAGCCAAACTTCACGGTCACTCTGGGCCTGCGCTATTCTCTATTTTCGCCGCCATGGGAAACAAACGGTCTTGAAGTGACTCCGACCATCAACCTGGGGAACTGGTTTGCGCAACGCAGCGCAGACATGATGCAAGGCATCCCCTCCAATCAGGATGCTCCGATTTCGTATAATCTTTCCGGCCCGGCGAACGGCGGACGTCCCGGCTACTATAACTGGGATTACCACAACTTTGGCCCACGCGTGGCCTTGGCGTATTCCCCCAACGCCGATGAAGGATTGCTCGGGGCACTTTTCGGGGGAAAAGGGCAAAGCAGCATTCGAGCGGGTTTTGGAATTGTGTATGACCGCGCCGGTGAGTCGCTGGTAGACGAATTTAATACTGGCGGTTCGTTCGGGCTTTCGACCACTCTGAGCACCCAGGAGGGGTTACTGGATCCCTCGACTGCGCCACGTCTTACGAACATCAATACGATCCCCACGGTAGCTGCAGACGGGGTAACCCCGATTCTGCCTGCCGCCCCCGCAGCGATTTTTCCCGCACCGTTCCCGTCAGGTTATTTTGCCGTGCAAACCGGGATCGATCAAAACCTCAAGACCCCATACTCCTATACGATCGATCTATCGTTCAGCCGGGAACTGAAGGGCGGCTTTACGCTGGAAACGGCGTATGTAGGACGTTTGTCACATCGACTGCTCACTCCCGTTGATTTGGCAATGCCGATGGACTTGTACGACAAGAAAAGCGGGCTGGATTATTTCAAGGCGATAGACGCGCTCGGCAAGCTTTATCGCTCTGGAGAATACACCGACCAGGTTGCGGGGAACGTGCCCGCGAACGTACAGCAATATTTTGCCGACATGCTTCAGCCGCTGGCTAGTGGGGGAGCGTATGCGGTGGGCAATTGCACGAATCCCAATCTAGGCATGACGTCGACGACCATTCCGGTCGTCGCGATTTACGATTTGTTCTGCGGATACAACTACCAGGAAACTTCCGCCCTGCAATCCTGGGACACAAACGGAATTTCAGACGCGAATATTCCCGGACAGAGCTATCTGCCAACCGGCGGCGCGTATTCCTTCTTGAATCCCCAGTTTGCTTCGCTGTATGCGTGGAGATCGATTGGAGCTGCCAACTATCACGGGCTGGACGTGACGTTGCGCCGCAAATTGTCGCATGGCCTGCAGTTTGACTTCAATTACACGTTTTCAAAGTCAATTGATATGTCTTCTGACGCTGAGCGCGCAGGTGTATTCGGAGGTCTGGGAGGCCAGGTTTATAACGCGTGGGACCCTAGTCTGAATCGCGCGATCTCAGACTTCGACACGACCCATCAGTTCAACGCCAACTGGATTTGGGAACTTCCCTTCGGCAAGGGCCGGTGGATCGCCTCTGATGCCCACGGAGCGCTGAACGCCGTAGTCGGAGGCTGGCAGCTATCCGGGTTATTCCGGATGACCAGCGGCTTCCCTGTAAACGTATCGGCGGGAGCACGTTATATCACCGACTGGGATTTGTCGCCGAACGCATTTCTCACTAGCCCGGTGAAAACCGGTACTTACACCGTCCCGGCCACATATCCGGATGGTTTGCCAAATCCGGATGCGGGCGCGGTGAACGTCTTCGCCAATGGACCGGCGGCCGTCAGCTCCTTCGGTGTTCCGCTCCCGGGACAAGTGGGCCAGCGGAATGTCATCCGCGGGCCGGGTTATTTTGGAATTGACATGGGACTTGCCAAGCGCTGGACCATGCCTTGGAGTGAGCATCAGACGTTGCAATTCCGGTGGGAAGTATTCAACATCACAAATTCCGTCCGCTTTGACGTGCAGCAAGGGAATGAGTACCTGGACGTTGGCAACTCCTTCGGGAACTATTCGGGCCTGCTGACTAACCCACGCGTGATGCAGTTCGCGCTGCGCTACGAATTCTAGCGGTTTGCAAGGGATCGCTGCGGGCGTGTCGGAAAGTATAAGCTTCTCGCGAATGGTGCACGTACGGACGCACGAGAGCCCTGTCATAGCACCGTGCGCACCAGCTGTGCTAACCTAAAGGTTCAGCCCGGAGCGCCTTTGTGGCTCCGGGCGATTTGTCGGGGCGTGGCTCAGCCTGGCTAGAGCGCCTGGTTCGGGACCAGGAGGTCGGTGGTTCAAATCCACTCGCCCCGACCACTCTTCAAAATCATTTGCGGGCGAGTTCCGGTTCTTAGAGGACCGCGTGGACGCAGCTTCTTAACAACACACTAAATTGGTCGCGGCCTGATTTGTGATCCACCGCGAAGAGGCTTATGTCCGAGAATTGCCTCGAACGAGAGGATTAGCCTGATGTGGGGATGAGCGTGTCAACGACTGAGCTAAATTTCTCGAGATGATTCATTTATGCTCCGGCAAATTGACTCGAGAGTCAGATTGACTTGGTCATCGGAGTTGATAAGATAAATTTAGGCGAAGGAGTTCGCCCGTAACCGCTGTCCCACCGTTTGCCGGGACAGATGATGGCTCCTGACAAGGATTTTTGTCGCGGAGTCATGTCTACCGGCAAAAGTCCCAAACAACCGAAACGAGGTAGGCCATGGGTAACGCGTGGGTAGTGGTTTCCGTCTGGGTTGGTCTGGCGCTCATCGCGACGCTACTGGCCATCTGGTTCAAGATTTCCACGGCGTTGACGGAAATCGTCGGTCATGTGAGGTCACGAATCATCCCGGCTTAGCTGGATTGCAAATTCCTGGCGATGCAGCCGCTTATCGCAGCGTGCGATCTCCTTTTTCCGGCCGCGCGCTCATTAGCTGGCCGGCAGCGGACTCTTGCGTGGCCGATCATCGTCGTCAACGTCGGAATGCGCCTTTCTGAGCGACGGAGGGAGCGGCTTGTTGTGCATCATTCCTTCCCAGAGAATGCGATTGTAGACAAGGGAATCGACGCGGTCGGCGTCGGAGAAATCGAGGCCCTTGGTGACACGCGCCCAATAGGTGGCGTTGTGCGTAGACTTCTGGATTTTCATGCCAACGGGAGCAGCAGGCAGAGGAAGCTGCGTAGCGTAGAGGTAAGCGGAAGGTGAAGCGGTGAAGCTCCACGGCTGCGGCGTAGTTGTGAAGATGTCCGTCATGGGGTGGCCGAGGGCGTCGTTCAAGTTCAGAAACTGCTTCAAGCCCAGAACCTCTTCCATCGTGCGGATGAAATCAATGGTGTTGTACGAGGTGGAGACCACTGCGCCTTGTTTCACGTAGGCGCCGGCGATAAACGCGATGGTGCGGTGCGAATCGACGTGGTCAGCGCCATCCTGCGCATCGTCTTCGACCACGAAGATCAACGTGTTTTGTGCATAGATGCTGTTGGCGATTTTCTGAACCAGCAATCCAACGGCATAGTCATTATCGGCTTGCATCAACTCCGGAGTGTTGACCATGTCGATGGCGGTACCGAAACTCCCGGTGTGATCGTGCATGAGCCGGACGAGACTGAGCGCAGGAAGTCCGCCGCTGGCGTAGTTCGCATCGAACTCGCGCTCCCACTCTTTGTAGCGATAATAATCGGGAAAGTTGTTGTCGAAACCGCGGTAATAGGGGTCGGTGTAGGGCGCCAGTGCGGCATTGGTGGCAGTGGCGACGACGGTGTTTGACGAAGCGGGGTAATGTACCTCGGGAATGAAACAGCCTGGCTGGTTATAGCACGTGGTGTCGATGAAAAAGCCATAGTTGCGCACAGTGAGGCCCGCCCGTAACACGGCATTCCATATGTAGCCGGTGTTGATTTCGTTGTTGGGTCCATCGGGAGCGCTTACAGCGGTTTGGCCAGGTAGCACATCCGGATCGCCGGGCGTTAAGGGATTAGCGGCAATGCGCTCGGCGAGAGTGGGAAGACCCGTATTTACGCTGCGATTGAGTCCTTCCGAATCCAGGCTGAGGGCGCGAAACCCGTAAACTACGGGGAATTGGTGCTCGACGACGTCAGGACTTTGCGCCGATGTGCTCCAAAGCCATCCGTCGTAGCTGACTTCCGAAGTGGCATAAAAATGGTCGAGAGTTACGAATGTGCGCGCCAGACTATGTTCGTTCGGAGTAATGACCTGCCCCCATTGCACCAGGCTGGGGTCCTGATCGCCGATGGGCATACCGTTAGTATCGACCAGATCGCCGAGGACCTGATCGTAGGTTCGATTCTCCTTGAGAATATAGATGACGTGTTTAACCCCGCTACTCACAGCCGCCATGATCTGCGCGTCGCTATTACTTTCTGTCGACGAGAAGCGATTATTGGTGGCCACCTGCGCCGTCAATTGCGGCAGTTGGCCGGCGCTCGGAATGGGGAAACTCTGCAGCCCGGCCTTGGTGCGCTGCGGATTATATTGATTGGCCGGAAAGCAATTCGGTTGGAAGATCGTCGGCCCATAGCCATAACACCAATCGGGATTTGGCCCCGTAGGCGATTTGGCATTCGCCACGTACATCCATCCTGAGCGGCCGACGCTGACGGAGTTGGGATACCAGCCTGTCGGAATCAGAGCGACAACGTTATCGCCCGAGTTTGTCCCAGTAAGTTGAACGACGGCAACGTTGTTGAGGTTCCCATTGGTCACATAGAGCTGAGTCTCGTCGTTTGAAAGGGTAAGACTGTTTGTATTCGACCCGGCATATACAGGGTTGGCGTTCGCAGTGCCGGAATTCGACGAATAGAACGAAGAGGGAAACAGCCCCGCGGGAGCTATGACCGGAATGGTCTCAATAACCGTATTCACGGTCTGGAAATGCATTGGATCGGGATTGATGTCGATTACGTCGACCGTGTCGGATTGATCTTCAGCGACATACAAGAGCGTCTGCGCCTTGTTCATGACCATCTTGTTCGGCTGACCCTTCACGGCGATTCGCGCTGACACGGCGTAAGGGCCATTCTGTCCGGTCGAGGTCATCGTCGGACTCAGTTGCACCACATCGATTTCGCGGTCGCGAATGCTGGAAACGTAGGCGACGGCATTCGGCTCGCTGCCAGCTATCTGGACCCAAAACGGATATTCACCGCCTGGTGTTCCGCTTGCCGCCGTGATCAGGCTCTTACCGGGACGCAAATCTACATTGGCAGTTCCCGCGGTGCCCCCGTTATACGACCAAGCGCCATACCCCCCGGTAAGGATCGAAATGGAATCGTTGTAGTAGTTCGCCACCACCATGGTCTGTCCGGAATTCGAGAGTGCAATGCCAGCCGCGCAGGGGTAAACCGCAACCTGCGCATTAACTGGCACGGTATCGACAGGCGGCACAACGTCCAGACCGATTCCGAGGGTATGGCCGAGCCACAGCGGTGCCGCTGGACTCGGCGGCGTTTGCCCCGGCTTCCCCAGGTTCGGGGTGTTGTGGATGTCCAACAACCAGAGCTGTGCGGAGGCGCTGTAGGAGAAGATGAAGACTTCGTCCGCGCTGCAACTCGGCACATAAAAATGAGCCGCTGTGCCGTTGCTGGTCGGATCCCAGGCGATCCCGAAATACGTCACGGGCACTGCAAGCACTTGCTTTTTAATCGGAGCGCCGCTGGAAATGTCGTAAACGAAAACATATTCGTTGGAATCCGGCTTGTAGAACGAGGTGAGTGAGTTGCTGCTGTCGTTAAATACCCGGTTGTAGCCTGTGGTCATCACCAGCAGTGTGTTGCCATCGGGACTTACCACAGTCGTGGCGGCCTGCGAGGCCAGCCAGGCAGGATTGTCGGGGAGGTCGGGGTTGAGTTGCTGGAATTGCGATCCGGACGGGGCGAGCGGCGTAATCGTTTGGTCCATGTTGGGAATGAACTGGGACCAGGGCGCGGCGGGTTCAACCGTGATGCTCACGTTTGCCACAGCATTGCCGTTCGCTGTCGAGGCAGTAACCGTATAGGTCGCGGTCGGGTTCATCAGTAACGCCGTTCCAGTGATGGTTCCCGAACCGCTGTCCAGGCTGAGGCCCGTCGGCAATGGCGGGCTCACCGAATAAGAACCCGCCACAGCATTGCTGAGTTGCAGCGGTGTTATGGTTTGACCCAGGATGTACACCACGGTGCTTGGTGCGTAGGTTAATGTTGCCGCCAGAGCATCCACGGTGATGGTGACGTTCGCCGAAGTGCTGCCAAACGCATTACTGGCAGTGATTGTGTATGTGGAAGCCGCTGCGGCAGCTGGCGGAGTCCCAGTGATGACTCCCGTGGCCGCGTTCAGCGTCAGCCACGAAGGAAAACTTGGACTCACGTATGAGGTAGGCTGACCGCCGGTGTTGCTCGGGATATTTCCCAGAATGGCTTCCGTGGCGGTGTAAATTGCGGGATTACTGCTGTAGGTGAGATTGGAGGGCGCGCCGTTAGCCACAGTGATCGTCAGTGTGGTGGTGACGCTGCCGCCGGAGTAGTAAGCGGTAACCGTGTAGTTCGTTTGTGCGGTGTCGACTGCGGGTGTTCCGGTGATCACTCCCGTGGTGCTGTCCAGGCTAAGACCCCAAGGAAGCGTGGGAATCACGGTGTACGAGGTGGCAGCGCCGCCCGTGCTCGTAGGCGTGTTCGCCGTGATGGGCGCGCCCAAGTTGTAGACTGCCGGATTCGTGGAGTACGCCAAGCCGACAGGAGGGGCGGCATTCACGGTTATGGACAGAGTTGCGTTTACGCTGCCCGTTGCGTTCGATGCGGTCACGACATAGTTGTTCGCGGAGCTCGCTTGCGTCGGCGTTCCGCTGATCACGCCCGTGCTGCTGCCGAGGCTCAACCCTGCGGGGAGAGTTGGATTCACGCCGTACGAGGTGACCGCGCCGCCGCTACTCGTTGGGCTATTTGCGGTGATGGGTGTTCCTACTTGGTACTTCGCCGCAGGTGTGCTGTACCTCAGGCCCGACGGTGGCTGCGGCGTGGGTGTTGGGGCCGGGGTGCTGCCTCTACCGCATCCGTACATCGAAAGAAACACGGTCATCAGAAAGAGAGACGTCCATTGTGTCGATCGCATCGAAGCGCTCCAGTTGAATTGTTATCGCCGCCATGTCCTTGCGCGGCCGTTGGCCGTGCTGGAGCGAGGCAATCGTATCCCGATTGCTCGGCAGATTGGTGTATGGGGCCTCTGCGCGTCTGAAGCCCTCAAAAAGATGAGCAGATGGTTAGCCAAAGTCGATATTGACGGCGCGCCTGAAAATGTGGGCGGCGCGACATTTGCTCCTTGCGGTAACTAGAATCAATACGCAGATTTGCGGACACTGGACCAGGGACACGTCATGGTTGAGCCTGAAGGCATCTTTCGAAGCGGCGCCCGTTGGCGCTACATGCCCGTATTTGCGTTTCACTTCAGGACACCAGGCTCATTCCGAAACTTCCTCCGTTCGAGATCGGTTGAAGATTGCAGAGCCTCACCCGGCGACGGCAGTCCGCGAAGTCGCGCACGCTCAGCATTTCCGGCTGGGAACGGTAGACCTGTACGTTCACAGGGGAGGCATCTAAATTCGGCTTCGCAATTGCAATTGAAAGATGGATGGGGAGCACGCTGTTTATCGCATTTCGACTCCTCTGGCCCGCCGCCGTTTTCGAGGCACGGAGATTGTCGCGGCCCCATCAGACAAAAGAGAGCTTATGGCCAAGAATTCGCGATGCTTGTGGTTGGTTTTCATATTGTGTATCGCTTTGCCAATGTTAGGATGCGGCGGCTCGAATACTCCTGCTCCTGCTCCTACTCCGACTCCCACATCGAGTGTGTATCAGGTGGTGACCGTCTCCGATCTACACTTCAATCCGCTCTACGACGCCAGCCTGTATTCACAGTTGGTGGCTGGCGATCCGGCCACACAATGGCTCGGCATATTTCAGAGTTCCGCCAAAAAGGCGCCCAGTATGGCGGGAGCCGACACTAACTATCCCTTGCTGACGCTCACATTGAACGAGATGAACAAGCACATGGGCACCAGTCCGGTGGTTCTCTTCACCGGAGACATGCTCGGGCACTACATACCGCAGAATTTTTCCTGCGCGTACTACAATGTGCCGCCCGCGGTGCCCCCGACGAATTGTCCTGCGCTCGACCCAACGGCGTCCGCGGCGATGCAGCAATTCATCGACAAGACCGTGGCGTTTGTGGCCCTGCAAATTCGGGCCGCGGCGGGCAATGCGCCCGTGATGTTCGCGGTGGGAAACATCGATACCTACGATCAGGCGGCTCAGGGACCGGGTAGCATTTTCCTCATGAATAGCGCGAAGACGTTCTATACCCAGTTCCTCAGTAACAGTGTGAACGAACAGACATTCACGACCACGTTCACGAGTGGCGGCTACTATTCCGCGCAGCCGCTAGGATCAAATCTGATGGTCATCGGATTGAACACCAATTCTTTTGTGGACGGGGGGCCCACCAGCACCGATGCGAATGCGGAACTCGATTGGCTGAATTTCCAACTCGCCGCGGCACAAGCTGCCGGGCAGAAGGTATGGATCTTGATGCATGTGCCCCCGGGGGCAAACTCGCAAAGCACGGCGCAGAATGCAGTCAAGGCCGGCACGCCGAGCGAGGTGAGCGAGCAAATTACGGAGATGATGTGGGATCCCGGGATCCAGGAAACCTTCCTGCAAACGCTGGAAAATTATCCCGGCGTGGTAACGCTGATGCTTGCAGGTCATACGCACATGGACGAGTACCGGATTCTGTCGGCGGGGAACGTTCTGGAACAATTGCCTTCTATTAGCCCGTGTTTTGGCAATAACCCCGCATTCAAGGTTCTAACGATTGGTCAGGAGACGCTCGCGGCCACAGACTACCAATCCTACTATTTTAATCTGAACAGTGTCCCATTGCCGACGCAGTTCGCTAGTCTTTATCAGTTTTCTGCCGCCTATAGTGCACAAGGATCACTCAACTCTTCTTTACAACAGTTGTACCCGCTGTTGGCCGGGAACCAGGCTCAGGAAAACGCATACACCAATTACTATGAATCCAGCGCCACGGCGCTGCCCTGGGATCCCATCAACAGCGCCACCTGGCCCATTTTCGCCTGCACGATCAGCGAAATGGACGGGCCGGATTATATCGATTGTGTAAATACCTACTGAGTCTCAAACCAAGGGGGCACACCATTCTGTTCTGGGATGTCGTGCATCGGATGCGCAACATCCCAGTTCGATGTTGTACCGGGTGGACGAAGCCTCGACGCTCCCAAAGCAGTTGCTCCTGCCAAGACCGATAACGAGGCACCCGGTTCCAGAGTACCAAGAAAAGCTCGATACAAGCACAGTTGGAACTATTTGTTCAACTTGTCGAACAGAGGGCGGCCGGAGAAACAGCAAGCGACGCCTTCTTCCGATGCGATGAAGCATAAATTTCGATGCAAATTGTGGGATGTTTCATGATATTCCACGCAGTAGGAAAGGACGGGTGTCTATGGGCGCTAATCCAAAACAGGCTATGGGTGTGGTCGCATTTTTATTGGCGTTTACATCGCTTGCCGGCGGGATTGCCGGCGGGGGAGTCGTTCTCTATCTGTTGGCTGCCGCACTTCTAGTAGCCTCGTTTGTCGTCTTTTTGAAGTGCAAGCCGCTGGAAGAAGTGGAGGAGTGAGACAAGCCAATGCTAATTCTTATCGGTGTTCTAGTGACGTTGCTCGGGTTCCTGATCAGTCTGTTGAGTTTGACCCTGACAAGCTCTGTGGGCGGCCGTCTGGCGCTCGTCGTTCTGGGGATGTGCGTCAGTCTCTTCGGCATCATTGGTTTGCTTAACAAGCAATACATAAAAAATGCCATTTGGAAGAAGGGGTAAATTGAGGATGAAAACGTTCAACAGACTGCTGCTCGGGCTTGTCATCGCGTGTTGCTTGGCGCCGCTGGCATGTTCGCAAACTGCCGCGCCAACCGTTGCTTCCGCTCCTGCTGCACCGGCTGCTGCTCCAAAAGCAATAGCCGAGAGTGATCTTGCAAACGCGCCGGTGCCAACCCCAGATGCGCGCACGAAAGGCGATCCAGATGGAAGCCAGACGGGAACCGCTAGCGACATTACCGTCAGCGACGCGAAGAAGGGAATTACGATTGGCGACCTAGCCAACCAGGTGGGGCAAAACAAGATTGCCATCAACTTTGTATGGACACTGATTACGGGTTTCCTGGTGATGTTCATGCAATTGGGTTTTGCGCTGCTCGAATCTGGCTTGGCTCGCGCGAAAAATGCCAATCATACGATGATGATGAACCTGGTTGTCTATGGCGTTGGCATGCTGGCTTACTGGCTGATCGGGTTTTCGATTCAGATGGGTGGAGTTGGCGCCATTGCGAATCTGGGCGGCACGCCTCCTTTGAATGCGGAATACGTCATTACGCTCTTCGGCAAACCGTTTGGACTGTTCGGCCAGCACGGACTTTTCCTGATGCACCGTGGGACTTATGACGTCAGCGTGATGGTGCTGTTTCTTTTTCAGATGGTCTTCATGGATACCGGCGCGACTATTCCCACGGGGGCAGCGGCGGAACGTTGGAAGTTCTCCGCATTTATTGTTACCTCATTTCTTTTCGCAGCGTTTACTTATCCGCTTTTCGCAAATTGGGCTTGGGGCGGCGGATGGCTCTCTAATCTCGGAGCGAATTTTGGACTTGGAAAGGGGTACGTTGATTTCGCAGGCTCGGGAGTCGTGCATGCCGTGGGCGGCTTAAGCGCGTTGGCGATCGCGATGATATTGGGGCCACGCATCGGCAAGTTCACGCGAAACGGCCGTCCACAAGCCATTCTGGCGCACGATATCGTCATTGTTCTTACGGGCTGCCTGATTCTGGCGTTTGGCTGGTTTGGATTTAATCCCGGTTCCACGCTCGGCGCTTCCGGAAATGGAGGACTTCGTATCGGCTCCATTGCGGCTAACACGATGCTCGCCAGTGCCAGTGGTCTACTGGCTGCCATGCTTTATATGTGGCTCGTTTACCGCAAGCCGGATGCCTCTATGACTGGCAACGGATTCCTTGCGGGGCTGGTGGCGATAACCGCGCCGTGCGCATTCGTCAATCCAGTGGGCGCAGTGCTGATTGGCTTACTGGCTGGAGTGCTTGTGTGCATTTCCGTTAGTTTCGTGGAACGTGTGCTGAAGATCGACGATCCTGTCGGAGCAGTGTCGGTGCACGGAGTTTGCGGCATCTGGGGCGTCATTTCCGTCGGACTATTTGCCGATGGAAAGAGCAACTATGGCGGATCGTGGAATGGCGTGAATGGTTCGGTTACGGGACTGTTCTATGGAGACGCAAGCCAACTCGTGGCTCAATTGCTCGGCGTGGCCACGCTGCTCGGTTTCGTGTTCGTGTTGAGCTTTGTGTTCGGTTTTGTCATCGACCTGATCGTCGGGCAGCGCGTTTCCGCAAAATCGGAATTGCAGGGCCTCGATTTGCCGGAAATGGGCGCGGTTGCCTATCCGGAGTTTGAATTGAAAGCGGAGATGTAAGGAGAATGCGGATGACGGAAACCTTGAACAATGAGCTTTCACCACAAGTGGCGCAAATTTCTCCAGCTCTGGCGAAGCGCCATTTGCCAGAGGTTGCATGGCGCGATCTTCAGTCCGTTGAACCGGAACAACTCGCGGATCTCATCGCCTCCTTGAAAGAAGCTTGCCATCAAAATCCCTTTAGCGTCAGACTGCGGACCTGCCTTGGCATGGCGTATGCCATGAACTACGACGTGTACTTCTCCATGGACGCGTTGGAAGAAGCAAGGCGCATTGACCCAGCTAACTTTCTTGCGCAGCTGAAGTATTCGGAGTTGCTATTCCGGCTTCGCGTGATTGAGCGCGCGGAGGAAGAAACACGCCACGCATTGGAGCTTGCTTCCACGCCTTGGGAACTTTCCGTTGCGCGGCGGCAACTTTCGGAGATTCGCCGGCTCAAGCGCGAAGGACTCGTGCGCGGAGGCTGGATGCATTCGCTGAAAGTTCCGGCGGTCGGATTTGCGATTCTCCTGTTTCTGGTTTCCTGCGCTTATTTGGTCGTGAAATGAAATACCGGTGGCACTATTTTCTCGCGGCCGTTTTCTTTTCGGCGTACTGGCTGATTACCAGAGGCGCGCCGATCCTGCCGGTTGCGGCTGGATGCCTGCTGGCAGCGCTCTTCACCTGGCGGAAAATTGCACGCGGTGCACGTACCTGAGATTTTTCTGGGCTGGAGAGGGCCACGTGGCTACTGAATCTGGAGGGGCGATTACATGAAGAAAGTGGAAGCCATCATACAGCCGTCGCGGTTTGAGTCCGTGAAAGATGCGCTGTTGGCCATCGGGATTGACGGAATGACGGTGACGGAAGTGCGAGGCCACGGCCGGCAGAAAGGTCACACCGAGGTTTATCGCGGCCGAGAATACACGCTGGACTTATTGCCAAAGGTTAAGCTCGAGCTGGTCCTCGCCGATGCGCTTGTGAACAATGCTGTCGATACGATTCTGAAGGCCGCGAAGACGGGGAAGATTGGAGACGGAAAAATCTTTATTTCAACGATTGACGAAGCCATCCGCATCCGCAACGAAGAACGAGGCGAGAGCGTTCTCTAGCTTGCTGGCTCCTGAGCGCGAATGATCGCGGATACAGCACAGCCTGTTCCGCGATCTCCACTCCATCGTATTGCGCCTACATGTCCCAAAACGGGGTACAATCCCTCTGTTCCACCAATCGAGTGGTTACTGAAGGAGAGTCCGATGAGAGTACGTCTCGCCGTAGCGTTGTTTGCCAGCTTGCCGCTGTTTATATGCGGTATGGCAATTGCACAGGATCAGAAGGCCGCGGAAGCCGCACCACCGGCCAAAGAAGCCGCATTGAAGGCGGCTGACATCACTTCCAAGATATTTCCGGAAAGAGTTTTCTTCCGCGGACAGACTGCCACGACGCAAATGCGCAACACCGGTGGCGTGCGGTACGCCGATGGGTTCTATGTTCTTGCGGGGCTAGTGGATAGTTCCGGGTACTCGACTGGCTTGCGTGAAAAATATCAAGGTTATCTTATCAACGAAGTCCCAATCGAAGTTGGCGGGCAGACGTTGAAGCCCGGCGCGTACGGTTTCGGCTTTCTCGAAGGGAACAAGTTCGTGGTCATGGATATAGGCGCGAATGATGTGTTGCAGGTCACTTCGATTAAGGATTCCGAGATGAAGCACCCTGTGCCGCTGCAAGTGGTTGCGAACGCCGACGGCGGAAAATATCGTCTCCATAAAGGCCGCGATTACGTCGAATTTCATCGCGCTAAATAAAGAAAGGGGCTGAGCATCAGCCCCCTCCTTCACAAATCCATTCTGCAAATCCGGACCAGGATTAGCTCTTGATCTGGCCAGAAGCAGCGTCCCACATCACCGCACTGTTGCGGAAATACGATTCATTGGACATATGGCAGGCAATAGCCGCATTGTGCCCGAAGAAGTAGTCTTCGGTCACGGGTTTCCGGCTGCGCACGGCCTGGAAGAAATTCCAGAGGTGCGGCCGCACATCGTCCCATGAATCGCCCTTGAAGCTATAGCCCTCGAGAACGGGTTCTTTCCCTGGCGCAGGATCATGCTTCTCGTGCCACTCCTTGAAATAGGCTTCGCGCAGATCGTGCGGGAAACTGCTGGCGTAATAACTGGGCGCTGAGTCTTCTCCCGTCTGCGGATAGTAGGTGATGGTGAATTCCGTCACTTCCAAGATTCCCTTGGAACCCTGGAAACGGTAAATCTCCGGCGTCTCGCAACCCAAGTTCAGGCGGAGGTACACAGGGATCTTGCCATATTGATACAGGACGGGTTGTACGTCGGGCATGTTGCGTCCATCGTTGAAGCGAAGAATGGCGCCGAAGGACATGACGCGCGAGGGCGGCTCGTTCCAACCGAGCATGTAATTCATGCCGCTGACAAGGTGCACTAGAAGATCACCGGAAACGCCAGTGCCATATTCCTTCCAGCAGCGCCAACGGGCAAAGAGCTTGCCATCGAAGGGGCGCTTCGGGACAGTGCCCTGCCAGGTATCCCAATCGAGAGTTTTCGTTGAGAGGTCTGGCGGGACCGGATATTCCCAAGCGCCGGTGGGATCGTTGCGGCCCAGCGAGCCTTCGACAAGATTCAAGTCGCCGATGATGCCACCCGCGAGGAGTTCCTTGGCTTTAGCACAGATGACGGAACTGACACGCTGCGAGCCAATCTGAGTGATGCGACCAGTTTTTTTCGCGGCGTTCACCATTTCGACGCCATCGGCGACGCTGTGGGACATCGGCTTTTCGCAGTAGATATCCTTGCCTGCATTGACTGCGTCCACGAAGATTTGCTTGTGCCAGTGATCGGGAACGGCGGCGATGAGGCAATCAATTTCTTTATTGTCGAGCAACTCCTTATAACGGCGTGTTGTGGTGATTTTGGGGCCGGCAATCTCTTGGGCCAAGGCGTGGCGGCCATCGTAGAGATCGCTGGCAGCAATGCATTCAACACCGGGAAGGGTTACGGCGGTGGCAAGCAAACCGCTGCCCTGCATGCCAACGCCAATAATGCCAAAACGCAAGCGATCGCTGGGAGGCACTTCCCAAGAAGAGGGAATGCGAGCCGGGTCGAGAGCGATGCGGCGGGTGGTCATCAAGGCGCCGGTTGTCACGGCGCTGGTTTGCAGAAACTGACGGCGGGAAATCGAATTCTTGCTCATAGTTTTCTCCTGAAAAATTAGAAACGAACCGAAAGACTGTTGAATCTACGGCAAAGATTGCAGACTGACTTCCTTGAAAAAGACGATGTCGTTATCGCTGTGGTTTTGCAGGCCAATGTAACCTTCGTCGGGGCGGCGTCCACGCTGCGGTTCGAAATCGAATTTGCGTTCGGGCACAGGTTGGCCTTCAGTATAATCGGTGACTTTCACGCCGTTAAGTTCGACGATGGTGTGCGGGCCGTCGATGGTAATAAGCATGGTATTCCACTCGGGGCCGGGTTTACCAGGTTTGGCAAGGGGTTTGGTGAGGGAGTAGAGCGTTGCAGTGATATGGTACTCATCCTCGTTGGAGGTTTCGGGGTGGTTGTCGATCTGGACTTCGTAGCCGTAGTGAACCGGCATCCATTCCTCACGGGGCTCAATGGGGATGCGGATAAAAACGCCGGAATTGTCATTGGTGTCGCGCATTTTGTAGACAACCCGAATCCGCGAGTGGCCCACTTTTCCACCGGTCCAGTACAACAGGCCCATCCCTCCATGTGTTTGAATCAATCCGTTCTCGACGGTCATGTGGCCGGGGCCGACGTGTTTCCACCCCGTCAGATCCTTTCCATTGAACAATGGTTTCCACAGTGGATCTGGCGCGCGCGCGGCAACCAGAAACACCGCGACGAGCACCACAAGCAAAGCAATGAATTTACGCATGCACATCTCCTTTCGAGGTGCTACGAAGAAAATATATTGCGAAGCATGAACCACAAATTGGCTGGCCGTTCGGCTAATCGCCGGACAAACCAGGAATACCAATAGGAACCGTAGACCACGAGAACAAGCGAGCGGTAGCCTTCGAGCGCCAAGCGTTCCTGCTCGGCGCGCTGGATGCCATAGAGCATCTGCACTTCAATGCTGGATTTTGCGTAACCCTGCCGGGCGGCGAAATCCAATATCTGCCGAATCAGGTTGAGATCGTGGGTGCCGAAAGCGGCCCGGGCGCATTCTCCTGCTGATTGCGCGCGGAGCATCTCTTGCGCGAGAAGGAAGAAATTCTTGTCAACGTCCAACTTTTTGGGAAAGGCGATATCCGAAGGCTCCCTGTAGGCCCCTTTGACCAGCCGGATAACAGGGTGCAAGGGAAGCAGATCGGCCAGGTCCTTTGGTGTGCGCCGAAGATAAGACTGCAAGCAAATCCCGACATTGGGGTGATTCTTCAACGCACGCTTGTAGATATCGAGTGTTGCGTCAACGTAGCGGCTGGCTTCCATGTCCACCCAGATGGTGGCGGAATCCGGTTGGCTCTGAACGATGCGCAGTAAATTATCGCAACAGAAATCGGGAGAGAGATCCAGGCCGAGCTGTGTGAGTTTTAGTGAAACTTCGGCGCGAAGGTTCGATTGGCGGATACGGAAGAGGAGTTCAACGCATTGTTGGGTGACATTGAGCGCTTCATCGCGATTGTTCACGTTCTCGCCGAGATGCGTGAACATTGCGTCGATGTTTTTCTGGTGCAAAACCTGCGCGGCGGCAAGCGCAGCCTCCAGGGATTCGCCGGGCATGAAGCGGGAAACGCTGCGGCGAACGAACGGATAATTCACCGCATGTTCGCGAAGCCAGACATTTTGCGAAGCGGCGAGCAGCATCGAGCGCATCAGCGCCATGAGCCTTCTCAGCCTCCGTTGGGGAGCGAAAGCGGCAGGAAAGGGTCCGCGGCCCCATTCTAGACCAGATTCGCGGGATGCGGCATGTTGGTGAGAGAAAAATCCGCGATTATGGAGCGGGAGAGCGTGGAATGGAGGGCGATAGAGCTTCCGCTAAGAGTGGCACAAATCGGGCGCGCGCAGCTTGTGCTTCCAGGCCAAGTCGCGCTTCACTTTCCTGCCGTGCTTTCACGACGGCAGAAAGCTCTTCGCCGGGCGTAGTTCGGAGCAATTCCTCCGCCATCTGGAAGCAAGTGAAAACAAGTTGTTCCCGTTGCTTCTGGCGCTGCAGGAATTTGCCGTAATTAAACCAGTCGGCCGCCGTTCCGAGCGCTTCACCAGAAGATTGATCGATGCGCAGGGCTTGCTGGAATAAACTTGCGGCGTCCGCGATTGCGCCCGCGTTTTCCTGGGCTTCGGCTGCATGCGCAAGCGCAAGGCTTTGCAGGGAAGTATCGCCGATCTTCGCGGCAAACCGAGAGGCGGCTTGATAGCCTTGAATCGCATCGCCATATTTCCTGGCAGCGACGTCCGCGTCCGCGACATTGATTAGTGCCGAAATCACGGCGGGTCTTTCGCTGGCATGTTCCTCGGGGTGCTTGGAGACAACCTCTAGATAGGTGCGGTAGTGGCGGGCTGCGGCTTGCAACTCGCCCTGCTGAGTAAGAAATTGCGCAAGATAGAGTTGGGCGTTGGTACGCGCAGGGTCAACCTCGACAGCGCGCTGCCAGCTGTCCATGGCCTCCGCATCATGACCCAGACGATGAGCCAGAAGACCATAGTTCACCAGCGCATCCACGTTATCGGGTGAGCGCGCCAGCAGTTGCCTGTAAAAGGCATAGGCCTCCGCATCGCGGCCGGCAACAATCAGCTCGCGTGCGTACGCTTCTTGCAGGGAAAGGTTGCGCGGACTCACACTCGCCGCATCCTTCAGCGCGGCCAGGGCAGCATCACGATTTCCCGCGGCTTCGGCGGCCTGTGCGAGGTGTGATTGCAAGGAACTGTCGTTGGGATTGAGCGCGGCAGCGCGCCGCAGCGAAGAGAAGTTCGCGGAAACGTAGGCCCAATAATAATGGAGGCGGTCGACGCCGCCCCAAAGAAGCAGCAGGAGGACCGTGGCAGTGCGCAGGGCGCGCGCGAGTGGGCTAGTACCCGCGAGCCAGTGAAATGCGCGGACAACGGGATTGTGCAAACTGGGCGCAACTTCTTTGCCAGAACTGCGTTCATTCAGAAGAAGCGAAGCGATACGCGAATCGCGAAGCTTCCAGAGGGCGCCATCGAGGATGAAATGGTGCAAATTGATGAGTGCCGTAAAGGTGAGAAAGCTGGCGGCAAAATCGGCGTGGAATAGGCGGCTGACAATCCATGGCCCGGGAATGAAAAGAGCGATTCCCCCCGCAACCAGCATCAATAAGTAGCGTGGGAAGCTCCAGGAAGTTTTCCCGGCAGCGCGAGCTTCCTTTCCCTGGTAGTAGCTGGTGATCCAAAGATATTGCGCGGAATGCAGGATGGCCAGGATGCCGCTGGAATAGCGGGTCTGCGGTACTTCCTTGCCGCTGAGCAATTCTCTGATTGCTGGCATAAGGAACCAGAGGAATTGCGTGACGACAAGCATGACCGAGGGGAGAAGGCTCTTCCAGGAACCGCGGCGGGAAAGCGAATAGAGGGCCCACCCGCTGGCGGCCACGAAAAAGAGAGCCAGCATCGCCCTGACAGGCAATGTGAACGGCGCGGGGAGGTTCATTGAAAGGATTAGTGGATCCCCGGAAGGGCCGGTGTTGAAGCTGAAGAGGAGAAGGAGGTAAGAGGCAATGAAAGATAGATGCAAGGCGTGCCGTTCACCGTCTGTGGGAGATAACCCTGCGCGGCGAGTGAACATCATCAGCAGGCCGAAGTTTTGCCCGGTGTAATGCCAGGGACTCCAGCAGATGTAAAGGGTGAAGATCCAGGGCAGAAGCGGATACCAGAGATGAGCGATCAAGCCGGTGAGCGCAAGGAGCAACGCGACGTGCACCGTGAAAAAACGGTATTTGGTGAACTCATCGTAGGAGTGATAAGCGCGATAAATAGTGGCCATGAAATGCGGATAGTTGAAGAGCAGGGCGAGCAGATAAAAGGCGAAGGACCATGCGGCGGTCCGCGAATTGGCGACATGCGCCGTCAGCAAAAGGAGCGGAGCAGACCAGGCGCCGCAGCCGACCAGCAGATCGAGCCACGGTTTGTAAATCCACAAACCGTTGGACGGGGTGGCAGCAGCGGAGTCTCCGCCGACTGCGGGAGTTGGAAATGAGGTTGTCGAAGGCATCTAGTACGAGGTTAGCGTAAGCTGCGGGAAGCCAAGAAGATCAGGTAGAAAAATGATGCGGAATTGGTTACGGGGGATGCCCGGGAAACGCAGCCAGAACGAGCAAGACCGAGCTTTTTATTACCGCTGTGATATATGCGTTTAACGGCGGATTGCATCAAATCATCAGGGCACGAAAGACAGAAAGGTTCGGAGAAGGAGAACGAGTATGAGACACCAAGGTACAATAGGAAAGTTGGGGGTGTTCCTCGGGGCACTCCTGTTTGTAGGTGTTGGGTTCGCGAATGCTCAGACTATGGCGGCCGCGTCCGGCACTGCCACATTTACGGTGACAGCGGTTGGAAAGAAAGAAGGAACGCCGCAAATTGCCAAGGATGATGTGCAGTTTTCTACGGGCAGGGAACGAAAGCAAATCGTCGACTGGAGGAAGGATGACAACTTGTATCTGGCGATTCTGATCGATGACTCGATTGAAACTCAAGCGGCTGCGCAGTGGGATGACTTGAAAGCGTTTATCATGAGCCAGCCAGCCACCACGCACATCGCGTTGGGGTACATTCGCGAGAGCGGAACGCAACTTGCGCAGGATTTCACCACCGATCATGAACTGGCCGCTAAGGCTCTGCGGATTCCCATTGGTATCGGCGAGATCGGTTCCAGCCCGTACCTGGGAACTCTGGACATGCTTAAGCGTTGGCCACAGACGGGCCCGCGGCGCTCCATCCTCCTAATCTCTTCGGGGATTGATTTCTTCCGCGGACGACACAATGGCCCGTACTATCCGGACCTGGACAGCGTGATTGACCGAGCCCAACGGCAGAACACCAACATTTGGACGATTTACTATCCAAGCGCGGGACACGTCGGCAGGGGTTTTTATTACACGTTTTATTCCGAAAACAATCTGGGGAAACTCTCGGATGATACGGGCGCGGAATCCTTTTACCTGATGAACGGAACGCCGGTTACCTTGAGACCTTATTTCGACGAACTCGCTCAGCACCTCAACAACCAGTATCTGCTGACCTTTGCCGGATCGGGCGGGAAGAAAGGGAAGTACCAGAACGTGAAAGTGAAGTCAGAACTTCCCGGCGTGGAGTTTTTGGTCCCGGCGGCGGCGTACATCCCCCCGGGCACATGAAAGATAGTCATAGCGAGGCAACGGGCGCCCCGATTTAGGCGGGGCGCCTTTTTTTTGCGTGCACACTTGCCTGAACGGGCGCCAGGGGCTAGACTGCAACGGAAAAGGCGCTCTTTCGCGGAGGCCTGTTCATCAAACGATTTAAATAAGGGAAATTGTCGACCCAAGGAAAGTATGAAGAAGGCGGAGGCACTCATGCGGACTTCTCTTTTTGAACGGTTGTGCGTCAATACGCTGGCGCGCGTTGTTGTGATTCTGGCACTGGCGGCGGTTTGCCTGCCTGCGGCACGCGGGGCGGAAGAAGTCGCGTTGCGCGATGGCTGGATGGTGCAGTCCTCGGCGAAAGTGAGTGGCGGAGGGGAAAAGGTTTCCACAGAGGGATTCGATACCGCGGGATGGTACAAGACATCAGCGCCAAAAACAGTTTTCGCCGTGCTCGTGGAAAATGGCGTATACAAAGATCCTTTCTTTGGGATGAACCTGCGCGAAGTGCCCGGCGTGGAATACCCGATTGGCGGGGAGTTTTCCAATCTGGAAATGCCAGCGAACAGTCCGTATGCCGTGCCCTGGTGGTACCGCAAGGAATTTGAAGTTCCGAAACATTTGAAGGGACGCACGCTGTGGATGGGATTTCACGGCATTAACTACCGCGCAGAAATATGGATCAACGGCAAGAAGTTGGCAGGATCAGACGAAGTGGTGGGAGCATTCCGGCGATTCCATTTTGACGTGACATCATTCGTTCATCCGGGTGGCAAAAACGTGATCGCGCTGGCGATTTCCGCGCCCAAAGCGGGAGAACTGGGAATCACTTTCGTGGATTGGAATCCCGCGCCGCCCGACAAGGACATGGGGCTGTGGCAGGAAGTCGTGCTGAGGGAGAGAGGTCCGGTGGCCGTTCGGTACCCGTTCGTGGACTCCAAGCTGAATCTTCCAGCGGCGGATGAGGCACGCCTGACGGTGCGCGCGGAGCTTCAAAATGCCACGGATGCTCCGGTAAAAGGAACGCTTCGAGGAAAGATCACCGGCGAATCTTCGCCTATTGAATTCTCGCAATCCGTGGAGCTGGCCGCCAAGGAAACCAGGGAGGTTGTGGTTTCCGCGGAGAACGTTGCGGCGTTGCGCGTGACACACCCAAAGCTTTGGTGGCCCTATCAGATGGGCGAGCCGTTCCTCCACAAGCTATCACTGGAATATTCCGTGGAACACGAAGGCGTGTCCGACGTCGTGGATTTGCCCTTCGGCATTGTCCAGATGGATTCAGAGATAACCGCGGATGGATCGCGTTTGTTCAAGGTCAATGGCAAGCCCGTCCTGATTCGCGGGGGAGGCTGGACGCCAGACATGATGTTGCGCGTGGACCAGACGAGGCGCGAGACAGAGTTCCGCTATGTGAAAGAGATGGGACTGAACACCATTCGGCTGGAAGGCAAACTCGAAGACGATTCGTTCTTTGAACGTGCCGACCGCGAAGGCGTCTTGGTGATGGCGGGTTGGTGCTGCTGCGATGCCTGGGAAAAATGGAATAAGTGGGGCGATGAGAACAGGCATGTTTCGGTGGAAGCGCTGCGCGACCAGATGCTGCGCCTTCGCAACCATCCCAGCGTATTTGTATGGCTAAACGGAAGCGACAATCCGCCGCCAACCGAGCGCGAGCAAGCTTATCTGGAAGTGGAGAAGGCCACAAATTGGCCGAAACCCGTGATTTCGTCGGCAACGGCAAAGAAGACCGATGTCTCTGGCGATACAGGCGTGAAGATGACTGGGCCATATGACTACGTTTCGCCCAACTACTGGTTATTGGATAAGAAGGCAGGCGGAGCTTTCGGATTCAACACAGAAACGAGTCCGGGACCTGCGGTGCCGCCACTGGAAGGTCTCAAGAGTTTTCTGCCGGCAGACAAACTTTGGCCGATCAACGAAGTTTGGGATTTCCACGCAGGCGGCGGCGAATTCAAGAACATTCAGAGATTCACGAACGCGCTGGAAGGGCGCTACGGCAAGGCGAAGGATGCCAGCGATTATGCATGGAAATCACAAGCCACGACGTATGAAGGCGAACGGGCGATGTTTGAAGCCTTTGGCCAGAACAAGTACAAGGCCACGGGCGTGATCCAGTGGATGCTGAACAACGCGTGGCCGGGGCTGATCTGGCATTTGTACGATTACTCGCTGCGACCGGCGGGCGGATACTTCGGAACGAAGAAGGCGCTGGAACCCGTGCACGTGCAGTTTTCTTACGATGATCGCAGCATCACAATCGTGAACGGCACCCAGGAAGCCGAGAAGGGCCTGAAGGTTGTCACAAAGCTGTACGACCTTTCGATGAAAGAACTGTTCAGCAAGGAAGGGACCGTTGACGTGGCGGCAGATGGGGTGACGAAGGTGTTTGCGGTGCCGGAACCGCCTGCCGGCAACGTCACCTACTTCTTGAACGCGCAGCTCTTCGGTTCTTCGGGCAAGTTGCTCAGCCGGAATTTCTATTGGCTCTCCACAAAGCCGGACGTGCTGGATTTTGATAAAGGGGAGTGGTACACCACGCCGCTGAGTTCCTATGCCGACCTGAGCGGGCTACAGACACTGCCGAAGGCCACGGTGAAGGCTTCCATCAAGCGGCAGGAAAGCGGCGAAGAATTTGTCGCTCACGTGACCGTTGAGAATCCGGGAACCGGGCTGGCGTTTTTGGTTCGTCTGCGTTTGGTTAGGGCAAAAGATGGCGCGGAGATTCTGCCTGTCTTCTGGGAAGACAACTACCTCTGTCTATTACCTGGAGAGAAAAGGGAAGTGTCCGTGCGCGCACGGAAAAGCGACATTGGCGAAGGGAAACCCGAACTTATCGTTGATGGATTCAACGTCGACGCGCTGACAATCCACTGACGCGCAGCCGTCTTACATTTAAATGGACCGAGTCGATTCGCGCATCACCAATTCGGGATGCAGCTTCTGGGAGACGACCGACCAGTCGCGGTTTTCGTGGCCAGCTTTGATGGCTTCCATCACGATGTTGACGGCAACGCTGCCCATCGTTTCCAGCGGCTGGCGCACAGTGGTGAGTGAAGGCGCGGAAAGCCCGGCAATAGCGACATCGTCAAAACCCGTCACTGAGCAATCTTCCGGGACGCGAATCCCAGCCTTGGCCAGCGCGCGGATGGCGCCGAGCGCTGTGATGTCGTCGAATGCCAGGATCGCCGTAAACTTTTTCTTGTCGCGCAGCAATTCTTCCGTCAGACGAAAGCCGTGCTCGAAACTCGCGTTGGGTTCGAAAACGTCGGGTAGCTGGAGCTCAAGGCTGGAATCGAGTTTGAGCTTTACGGACTGCGCAAATTTCTGAATGCCGCGCCAGCGCGGAGCCGAGTCAATCAAGCGTTTAGGTCCGCGGATCACGGCAATGCGCCGGTGACCCAGTTGGTAGAGATGCTCCAACGCCAACCGGCCGCCCGCCTCGTTGTCCACCATCACCGAGCTGACGTGGTTGGTGGGGAGTTCCCACCCGATGGTGGCAGCTGGAATCTCACGCTTGTTGAGATCTGCCAGGACGTGAATGTCGACCAGCAGCCAATTGGCGACCACGATCAGGCCGTCCACGTGACGCTCGAGCAGCATCTCTAGGTAGCGCTCGAAGCGATCGCGCTGGTTATGGGCATCTGCAAAAATCGGCAGGTAGCCCAGTGGATAGAGACCATTTTCGATTCCGCGCAAGATTGGAGTGCAGAATGGGTCGGTAACGTCGAACAACATCACGCCAATGCTCTGGCTGCGCTTGCTGCGCAGGAAACGTGCCATAACGTTGGGGCGGTACCCAAGGCGCTTGGCGGTTTCCTCAATGCGCTTGCGGGTTGTGGCGGCGATGTAGCGTGCCAGCGGGGCGTTGTTGAGGACGATGGAAACGGTGGCGGGAGAAAAGCCACTGGCTTTGGCAACATCTCGCATGGTGATGAGGCGGGGTTTCCCCTGAGTACGTTTCACAGTGGTCCCTCACTCGACTGGATCTTCCCTGTTGCCCTGGATCATTCCTCGGGAGGCAGCTCAAAGGAAAGCTGTTCCCGGAATGCTCTGGTTTTCCAGATACCAAAAAGTATACCCGCGACCATCCAGATTGAACCGTAGAGTTTGGCAGGCCAGCTGAGATTCAACCAGAGCGCAAAACAGATTACAAAGCCCAGGACGGGCGGCACAAGAAAGGTGAGCTTCTTTTCTTGAGCGCGGACGTAGTAGCGAAGAAACGCCGCGACATTAACGCCCATGAAGGCAATCAGCGCGCCGAAGTTGAGCATTTCTGCGCCACGCTCGTAGGAAAGGAGAAATGCGCCGAGGAGGGCGACACCGCCAACGAAAAGCACATTGTTGCGGGGAACGCGGTGCCGTTCGTCTATCATTCCAAAAAAGGACTTGGGAAGGGCGTTGCTTCGCCCCATGCCATAGAGCAGCCTTGCCGCGCCAATTTGCGCGCCCATGCCGGAACCGAAATTGGCCAGCAGCAGCGTAAAGCCGACAATGGGGAACAATGGCGCCCAGGCGCGCGCGGCCACATAGACGTAGGCCGTATCCAGGTCGGGGAATTTCTCCACGGCGGGCCAGATGAGCTGAGCGACGTACACTTCCACGGCGGAGAGCAACCCGATCACCACACAAGTCAACACCGTCGCCAGCAAAATATTTCGTCGCGGATTCTCCGCCTCTTCCGAGAGCGTGGAAATGCCGTCGAATCCAATATAGGTGAGCACCGCAATGGAGGTGCAGCCAAACAGGGCCCCACGACTGAACGTTCGGGGATCGTAGAAGGGCCGGGTGAAAAAGCCTGCGTCGGTATGCGGGTGGCCGAGGATATAACGCGCCGCGGCCGCGAAAATCACCGCGACCACCGCGCCCATAAAGATCGCCATGATGGTATTGATACGCGCCGAAGTCTTGATCCCCTGAATATTCAGAAGTGTAAAAACCACGGCGAAGAAAATCTTCCAGCCCCACAAGGGGATACCAGGCGCGAACTGGTGCGTCTGTTCCGCACACCAGATGGTGCAGATCAGCGGGTTCAGCATGTAGTCCATGACCATGCTCCATCCGGTGACGTAGCCCCAAAAAGGATTGACCTCCTGGGCCACATAGGTGAAGGCGGAGCCGGCGCTGGGGTAGGCGCGCGCCATGCGGCCATAGCTGATGCCGGTGAAGAGCATGGCCACCATGGCGATCAGAATGGCGGTGACAACGTGCCCGTGCCCGCGGTTACTCAGCACGCCGAAGACGGACATCGGCGCGACGGGTTGGATCACGATGACGCCGTAAAGGATTAAGTCTTGAAGAGTTAGAGTGCGCCGCAGGCGAGGTCCCGCGGTTGCTGCGCTGGCCTCCGTGCTCAAGCAGCGCTCCTTTTTGCCGGAGGGTTCTCCCTGGAAGAAAGGACCGCGGCAGGTGTGAGATTTTTTGGCATGTCAGGGTTGAACCCTTTGCGCAGGCCAGCTGCTGTGCCCAAGATATGCAGTGGGATGGCGCTGACAGGGTAACGTGCAAACTCCGGGTCGTCCAGTGCTAGTTCGAAGGGCAAATTGCCATCCTTCCGAAAAAGAATCTTGGCAAGGGCATCCGCCACCGGAGAGGCTTGACGCTCGAGGTCCCTTGCCTTTGCTTCTGTGGCGCGGATAGGCAAACGAACCTCGAGCATTCAAACGATTCAATAAAAGCTATTCTGCGTAAGGATGGCGCCAGGCGCAAGCTCTATTTTGGTGGCCCGCCTTGGCAGCACTCGCTTATGCGCATACTGATTCGTGCCGCCAGCGGAACTCCTTCCCATCCCCACGACCGCGCCTTTGGCGATGCACGAAGTGATGCCGGGCGACCCTGTCCTCTGGTACAGTTCCAGCGCTATCCACAGCCGGTATCTTTTGGCTCACAGTAAGGGTTTTCAAGCGCAACGGTTGGTGCCAGAATCGCTTCTAATTAAGAGTAGAATTGCGGGGCTTTACCGTTTCGCCGTAGTCCGAAGGAACGCAGAATGGGCGACCTTGCCCTAAATTTCGATCATAGGCAATTGCAACGGCTGATGCTGCACATCGGCGGCTTCCTGCTGATATTCGTGGCATCGTATTGGCTGCGTCTGGTCCCTGTTTCGCCCGATCCAACCCTCCAGGGCTACCTGCAAATCACCACGGGACTCTTTGCGTTTGTTTTTGCGGCCGTAACGCTGGTGCGTTTTCAAGGCACGCAGGATCGCATTTCACTGATTCTGGGGTCGGGTTTCCTTCTCTCTGGCGCGACGCTGACCGCATCTAGCATTCTCTTCTTCCAATTGATGCACGAGTCGCAGCAATGGTACAGCTGGGCGCCTGCGGCGTGGTGGATCAGCCGTCTGTTGCTGGCGCTTTTATTCGTAGCAGCGCTTGTCGTGGAACACTTCCTGCCTCGTTCGCGGCATCCGCGCATGGAAATTGCGGGATCCTTGTTTGGTGTCCTGGCACTAACCTACCTGATAACGGCGGCGTTGCGGAAGCTGCCGCCGGACGCATCGCACCACCCGAATGCCATGGTCCCGAATCCATTGCAGATTTTGCCTGCCCTCATTTTTCTTGTGGCACTTCTGGGTTACAGCCGGCGGCAATACCTGGTGGACTCCGCGTTTGACCGCTCGATCTTTCGCGCGGTCTGGCTCAATCTTGCCGCGCAGCTTGCCGCGTGCCAATCGGAAAAACTGTTGGACGGGCCCTTCGTCTTCGCACAGGGCTTGTACGTGGCCAGTTATACGATTCTTCTGGGAGGTGCGCTCCTCGACAGCGCCCACGTCTTTGAAAAAGTTCGCCACCTGGCCGCCAGCGATCCGTTGACGGGCCTGGCAAATTACCGCAAACTTCTGGACGTCCTCGACACGGAAACGGAGCGCACTCTGCGTACAGGGCGCCCTTTTGCGGTGCTCCTGCTGGACCTGGATGGTCTGAAAAAAATTAATGACACTTACGGGCATCTGGTTGGCAGCCGGGCCCTTTGCCGGATTGCGGATATCCTGCGTTTCTATTGCCGCGCGATCGACACTGCCGCGCGTTATGGTGGCGACGAATTCGCCGTGGTGCTGCCGGAAGCGCGCGATGAAGAGGCGCAGCGCGTTGCTCAGCGCATTCGCGAAACCCTGGCTTCTGATCAAGAGCAGCCGCCTATTTCCGCGAGCATCGGCATCTCCATTTATCATGGAGAAGGCGAGCGCGTGGAACGATTGCTGGCGGAAGCAGATCAGGATCTATATGAAGAAAAAGCGCGGCGGAAAGCCGTCAGCAAACCCGCCGACAGTTCCCGCCGCCGATTGAAGAAGGGTTAAGCTCCGCCGCTATTTGGGGGGAGTGAAGGGCGCGAGCTGGTCTGATATTTTCGCTTTATCCCCCACCACAACGATGGTCATTTCTGCCGGCTTGATATATTTCGCAGCCATATTCTGAACGTCGGCAGTGGTCACCGCATTTACCTTGGGCACATAATTTTTCAGGTAATCGGCGCCCAGCCCCTGGAAATCGACGTATTGCAGTTGGCCAATCAGAGCATCGCGTCCGGAATTCTGAATCACGAAAACTCCGGAGAGGTAACTCTGAATGCCCTTCAACTCGAGTGCGGAGGGAGGTTCCTTCTGCAAACGTTCCACTTCGCCAAAAATTTCTTTCAGCGAAGGTCCGGTGAATTGCGTGGTGACGTCGGCATGCTGCGCCCAATACGCCGTGTGATAGTGCCGCGCAATTTCGCTGTATGGCGAATAGGTATAGCCCTTCTGCTCGCGAATGTTGGCGGTGATGCGTGAATTGAACGAGCCGCCAAGAAGCGCATTCATGACCCCCAGAGGAATCGCGTCGGGAGTGCCTGGCGGCGTGACGGGCAAGCCCAGGACCAAGGTAGATTGCGGCGCGCCGGGACGGTCCGTTAAATCCAGCACGTGATTCGGTTTGGGTGAGGGCACGTTCTCCAATTTTGCAGGCCCTTTGACCCAGTTTCCAAAGGTCTCAGCGATGGCTTTCTTTACCGCTGCTGTATCAAATTTGCCGGCAACATAGATGTGGGCGCGCTGAGCGCCGAAGTTCGCATCGTAAAACTCCTGTACATCCTGCAGCGTCAACTTTTTTGCATCATCGTCGGTGGGAAGAATGGTGCCATAGGGATGGTTACCATACAGCAGCTTTCGGAAACGGATCTCGGCAACGGTCTGTGGCTCGGCGAGTTCCGTGGCAATGCGCCGCTGAAGGTCGTTCTTCAGGCGCGTCACTTCGGATTCGGGGAAACGCGGATGTTGCAGAACATCTCCCAAAAGTTGCACGGCGTCCGGCGCAAACTCCTGCAGCACATCCATGCTGAATTCGCTTTGATCGGAACCGATGCTGACTTGCAACGTGCTTCCCATACGAGCCGCGTTCTCCGCGAGTTGTTGCGAACTCAGCGATGCCGTGCCCTCCTTAAATAGGTCGCCCGCGAGATCGGAAACACCGATGCGATCCCCGCGTTCATTCAGGCTTCCGGCATCGACGGCAATGCTCACCGCAGCCTTGGGAATGATGCCGTAGGGAACCAGTGTGACCTTCATGCCATTCGGCAACGCATAAGTTTCGCTCGCCGGCAGATTGAAGGACTTTGCCGGGGCGCCCTCTGGCGGCATTTGTTTCTGCGCCGACGCCGGTGATATCCCAACGATAGTTCCCGCCAGAACCAGCACGCTTAATTGCAGAAATGTTTTCTTCATGTGTGTTCTCCTTTCCTACTGGCTCTTTGCCGGCGTTCCAGCGGCGGCGGTTTGCCCTGGCTCGAGCAGCACAACGGTGCGGTTGGTGGGCCGCAGGTATTCCTGCGCGGTTTTTTGGAGGATTTCGGGAGTGACCTTGCGGAATTCGGGAACCAGTGAATTCACGCGCCCGGGATCGTCGTCGAATAAAGCAAAACTGGCCAAGAGGTCCATCAGGCCAAAACCGCTGAATTCTCCCATGGTGTCGTAGAGATCAGATCGCAGTTTGACCATGGCGCGGTCGAGGGTCTTTTGGTCCACGGGCTTGCTGCGCAACGGCTCAACCACCGCATCCATCGCGGACAGAATCGTCTCTGGCTTCGTTGTGGTATCGAACTGGAGGTTCGCCGATAACAACATCGGCCCCTGATAATCCAACATATTGCCAAGAAGATTGATCCCACCATCGACGCTATCCGTCAGTCCGCGTTTCTGGACCAATTCCTGGCGAAACATTCCGTCGTCGCCCTGGATCAACATCTGTGCCAACAAACCCATGGCGTAGTATTCGGGCGTATTGCGTTCGGGCATGTGGTAACCCACGGCGATGGCGGGACGCGGCGCCAGCGGATCTTTGCGGTTTACCTGTTTCTCTTTTTCCTGGCGCGGTTCCGTCAAATCGGGTTGCGGCGGAAGTTGTGAAGCCTTGATCGGGCCAAAATATTTTTCCACAAATCTTTTCGCTTCGGCGGGATCGAAATCGCCAACGATGGCCAGCACGGCATTGTTTGGCGCGTAGTAAGTGTCAAAGAACTTCTTCACTTCCGGGAGTTTTGCGGCTTCGATATCGGAAAGGTCGCCATAGAAATTGTGAGCGTTGTACCAGTTAGTGTTCGCAGCCATCGGCAGATCAATCCAGGGGAAGCCGCCGTAGGGGGCGTTCAAGACGGCAACTTTTACTTCGTTGCCGACCACGCCCTGCTGATTTTTCAGGTTGTCATCCGTCACCGCGAGGCCGTTCATGCGATCGGATTCCGCCCATAAGACGGTTTCCAGTTTATTGGAGGGCATCACTTCAAAATAATTGGTGAAATCGAATCGCGTGGAGCCATTCAGGATGCCGCCGTTTGATTGCACCAGTTTGATGAACTCCATCTTGCCGAGATTCTGCGAGCCCTGGAACATCATGTGTTCGAAAAGGTGAGCAAAGCCGGTGCGATCCCGCGGCTCAATCCGGAAACCGATGTGGTAGTAAACGCCGACGCAGACCGTTGGGGCCGTATGGTCCGGCGAAAGAACGACGCGCAGGCCATTCGGCAACTTGTAATACTCGACCGGAACGTGGAACTCATCGGGTGCAGCGGCCGCGCGCGGTGGCACGGCAGCGACCAGAGCGAGCAGGAGCAGCGACAGCACGGTGCAGGCGGCTCCCCTTTGATTTCCTTGCATAATTCCTCCTTGCCAGACAGGTACAAAAACGCTGCGGACAAACTTCGAGTGTCATCCCTTACTAATGTGAATGACGCATCCCACGCGGGAAAGTTTCACGGGAATTGACAGGCTTCCTAGTATACCGTGCGATTCTGTTGCGTAGCCTTGCTGGCCAGGGAGAATCGGGGCTCCTCCGGCAACTCGCCGCAGAGTCGTCCAGCCAGATACTCGCCAAAAGCGGGGCCATGTTTGAAGCCGTGGCCTGAGCCGCCTCCCGCAAGCCACACGTTGGGAATGTCGGGGTGACAGTCAATCAAAAAGTCGCCGTTCGAGGTGTTCTCATACTGGCAGACGCGTGTTTCGACAATCGGAGCATCCTTCAAGGCGGGAAAACGGTGCGCAACATATTCGCGAGCTTTGAGGGCGCCTTCCGGACTTGCCAGCCGCGATTGCGTATCGGGATCGACCTGTTCGCCGTGCGTGTCGCAAGCGAGCTTCAGGCCACGCGCCTCGATGTCAGGCATGCCGTATACATCGTCGGCCTGGAAGAACCACGTGGGCAGAGTGGGAGGCGCAAAGCGGGCGTCTCCCGGAGGGGAAGCGAAGAAAAAGACTTCCTGGCGAGTTGGGAAAATGCGCGGTCCAAGGAGTTCGGGGAAAACCTTACCGAGCCACGGGCCACAGGCAAAGACGAATTGTCCGGCGGAGAAGCGTTCGCCATTGGCGGCTTCGACGTAATGAACTGGCTTATTCCCACTGGGGGCAAGGATATGCGCAATCATGAATTGCGCTCTACGCCATGTTGCTTCTTCCAGGGCGCTGGCAACCGCGCGCCTTGCCAGCAAAACGCCGCTTTCGGGCTCGAATAGACCCCGCGTGACGCCGGCGAAATTCATCTGCGGAAAGCGTGCTTCGAGTACGCTGTGCTCCAAAAGATCGTGGCGGATGCCGCAGCGCTTCAACGTAGCCGCGGATTCACGCAAACGCGTGTCATCTTCCCCTGCCAGCCAGAGCACGCCGGTCGGATGAAAAAGCGGCGGGCCGCTTGCCGCGGATAATTCTTTCCATTGGGCCAACGAGCGTTGCGACCAGCGCGTGTAAATCTCGTCTGCTCCGTAGCCCATGCGAATGATACGGCTCTCGCCGCCGGAACTTGCGCGCGAATGTGCTACGCCGTAGGAATCAACAATCAGCACACGCTGTTTTCTGTTGGCGAGGTGCCAGGCGGTCCACACTCCGAAAACGCCCGCGCCGACAACCACAACATCGTAAGTCGTGGAGGTTGTCATCGTAGGGCCATCCTAACCAATCCTAGCCAGCGGGCAAAGTACTTGGTTGCTTACGATTTGCCTAGTTTTGCCGCCCAATGCGACAGGTGGTTCAACGATTCCGCATGCGTCGGGTCCAGGTGAAGAGGGGTTACAGACGCATCGCCCGAGAAGATCGCGGCGTAATCCGAATCCGCATCCAGTTCCATGTCGCGGTCGAGGCGCTGCTCGCTCAGCCAGAAATACGGGAGTCCTCTGGGATCTTCACCTTCGCGCAACACCGTGCGCGTGATCTTCCTGGATTGCCGCGTGAAACGGACCGCGCCCTTCCAGGCGTCAGGCACATTGATATTCAGTAGCACCTGTTCCGGCAATCCTTCGCTGAGGATAAGTTTTGCCGTTTGTTTTGCGATGCGGGCAGTGGGTGCAAAATCCGCGTTCAACTTCTTGGAGCAAAGCGATACAGCCAGACCGGGTACATGATGGATTACCGCTTCGCGAGCGGCGCCAACGGTTCCGGAGTAATACACGTTTTCGCCCAGATTCGCGCCATGATTGATGCCGGAGATGACGAGTTGTGGCTGCTCCGGTAGCAATTTATGCAGAGCGACGATGACGCAATCCGCGGGAGTGCCGTCAACGGCCCACTCGTGCTCGGCAATTCTGTGGCAAACGATGGGTTGCCGCAACGTCAACGATTGAGCCGCACCGCTGCGCTCCCAACTGGGCGCCACGATACTGACGTGAGCAAAGTCCTTCAATTCCTCCGCCAACGCGCGCAAGCCTGCCGCCTGGTATCCGTCATCGTTCGTCAACAACACACTAGGTTTTTTCACGTTCGCACACATTCTCCATCCCTATCATTGTAATCGGTATTTGGTATCGAGGTCGAAGCGCGGAGTTTTCAGGTTTCCCAGGGATTGAATACCGGCACCCCAGTCGGAAGGACATCGCGTGTGTTGCGCGTCACGAGTGTCAAGTTATGATGCAAGGCCGTGGCTGCCAACAAACCGTCCACGACGGGTAGCGGCCGATTCTCGGCTCTGGCCTTACCTGCAAGGCGTCCCCATCGATCGGCTACTTCTTGATCCACTTGCAAAATACGTCCCGCCAACCGCACGACTAGGTCGTGCATGAGCCAGGATTCCAGAGCTGCGCGGCGGGAGGACGAGGGCAGGGATTCGATTCCTTTGCGAATCTCTCCCAGTGTTAAGACACTAATATGAAAAAGCTGTTCGTCAGTAGCTTCCACCCATGCCTTGACTTTGACATCGGGTCGCAATTTGACGCCCTCGGAAAGTACGTTCGTGTCCAGCAAGTAGCCGCTCAAAGGTCCACTTCCCGCCCATAATCCTCTTCACGCTCCAGGTCAATTCCGGAGCCAACAAAAGGAGATTCCGCCAAGAACTGCATAAAGCTCTTGGGCTGCCTGGCGCGCGCAGTAAGGGCTTCGAAATCCTCCGCTGGGAGCATCACAACCGCCTCTTTCCCCTGGCGCGTAATCCATTGCGGTCCTTCTGTGTGCGCCCGGCGAAACAACTCGCTGAAGCGAGCTTTGGCGGTTTGGAGTTGCCATCTCTTGTTTGGCGCGGCTGCTGTTTCAGCCCCAACTTTTCTTCGGCCCGATGAGCGTGGTTTTGTCATGGTGTTCCGTCTGACCAGTCTGACTAGTTAGAAGGCTAGCAGCAATTCCGAAGAAAAGCAAACTCCAAATTTCGGCTGCGTGGGTACCGTATTGTGGAATCGCTTGTGGGGTGAAAAATGGTCGGCTACTCCCGCCGATTTTGATCCAGGCGACTGCTTTACGAAGGGTTCTCAGTCAGAGTGGTCACGCGAAGAGTACTTTCCCCAATAAATGACTGCAGCTATAAACAGAACAAGCAGGCCGATTGCCCAGATCAATGGCCCCGTCCCGCGCCTAACACCTTCGGATAGGGCGATGAATCGCAGTAGCAAAAGGAACGCAATCACTCCTCCAACGGCACCGCCTGCTCGCTTGCGGTCTTTAGCAGTGAGGTAGGACGACTGCATGGTGCCGCTAGGAAAGTCATAGCCGCAATCGCATCGTTCAGCGGTGTCTGGGTTCACCAACTTACACTTCGGACAGTCTTTTACGAGCTTGTCTCGAACTACTTTTGAGAACAATCTACACGCTGCAACCGAAGCCGGCAAGTGAATGCGCTGAGGCGGTTCAAAGAAGCCAGCATCCGTGCGGTAGCAAATTCCCCCCAGAAAACCTGAGACAACGGGTGCTTGAAATGCTTCTGTGTACGAAAGGTGAGAAAAGCGGCGTTGAGACCTAGAGAAAAATGGTCGGGGCGCCCGGATTTGAACCGGGGACCTCACGCACCCCAAGCGTGCGCGCTACCAGACTGCGCTACGCCCCGACCGCTGCGGCCAAGGATTTCTGCCGCGTACATCTATCTAAACGGTATCACTTGCCTTCGAGCAGCGTCAAGAAACTGCGCAGTGTATCCCGCAGGTCCAGCAGCACCTTGCGATTCAGGTGCGCGGAAGGCAATGCCACTGAGTTACGCGATGCATTATCGAGTGCGGCAATCTCACCGTGCGCGCCATTTCCCGCGAAATCGCGCAAGTGGCGGCGGGCTCCGGCAATTGTGAATCCTTCGTCGTACAGCAGGCGTTTGATCTTCAAAACTAGATCTACATCTTCCTGGCGGTACATTCGGTGTCCGCGTGGGCTCTTCACCGGTTGCAGCATGGGAAATTCCGTCTCCCAGTAGCGCAGAACGAATGGCTTCAACTCCGCGATTCGGCTAACTTCACCGATGCGGTAGAGGCGCGTTTCCTCGCTGACGGTAGTTGAAATGCCGTTCATTTCAGTGTGCGGGAATGTTTCCCGCGTTTACGGTGTGAGTCTACCAGAAGGGATAGTGCTCATCTACAGGGGCTGGCTGCGGCGGGCGGCTCATTCTTCGCTTGGCGGTGCGGAGCGATCTCCGCGCTTGCGCAGCCGTTGCACGAAGCGCACGGGCGTCCCCAGGAAATCCCACTTCGCGCGCAACTGATTCTCCAGAAAACGCTCGAAGTTGAAATGCAATGGCTTCTTCTGGTTGGTGAACAGAAGAAATACGGGCGGCGCCACTTTGGCTTGCGTCATGTAATAGATGCGCACCGGCCGAGCCTTTGGATTCGTGGCGCGCTGCAAATCCACGTCCTCTTTCAACCAGCGGTTCAATTCGCCGGTGGAGACTTTGCGTATGCGCGACGCGGCGACGTGATCAATTAGCGGGAAGAGTTTTTGAATGCGCTCGCCGGTTTTTGCGGAGAGAAACACAATGGGAGCGTAGCTGAGGAATTTGAATTTTTCCTGCACCATCTCTTCATATTCCACCAGCAATTTGCCTTTATCCACGATGCGGGGCGGGGCAGTGCCTTCGGCCCGTTTTGCTTTGCCTCGCGAAGACTTCGCGGACTCATCCGCGGCGCGTTGCGCAGCCTCCACGGCCAGATCCCATTTGTTTACCACGATGATGACGGAACGCCCCGACTGCTCCGCATAGCTGGCGATTGTGGCATCGCCTTGCGTCACCCCATGCTCGCCATCAATCACCAGAATGGCGACGTCCGCGCGCCCCAAGCCTCGTCGCGCCATCACCACGCTCAATTTTTCCGCGACGAGCTTGGTCTTGCCCTTGCGGCGAATTCCAGCGGTGTCCACAAAGCGGTAAGTGCGCCCATTCCGAAGCACATCGGTGTCCACGTTGTCCATCGTGGTGCCGGGGATCGGCGAAACGATAGAACGCTCCTCGCCGGCCAACTGATTCAAGAGTGTTGATTTGCCAACGTTGGGGCGGCCGATGATGGCAATTTCAATGGGCTTGGCCTCTTTTTCCGACGTGGCGTCAGAATCATCCGAAGGCAGCGGCGAGGCATCCGCTCCCTTTCCATAAAATTGATCCAAAGCGGCATCCAGGAGATCATCCACGCCGGTGCCGTGTTCCGCCGCGATCGGGAACACGGGAACGCCCAGCGAATGAAAGGTCCCCGCGAGCGGCTCCTGCATCTGAGAATCGACCTTGTTGACCGCCACCACAAAAGGCTTTCCGGTGCTGCGCAGAAGACGCGCCAATTCCTGATCGAGCGGAGTCAGTCCATCCTGGCTATCCACCACTAGAACGAGCAGAGCTGCGTTATCAAAGGCGACGCGCGCCTGGCGCAAGATTTCCGTCGGGATCAGGGCTTTGTCGTCCGGAACAATTCCTCCCGTGTCCACCACTTCCACGGTGCGGCCGCGCCATTCGGACTTGCCGTACATGCGATCGCGCGTGATTCCAGGCTCGTCGGTAACGATGGCGCGCCGCGTGCCCGTCAGGCGATTGAAGAGCGTGGACTTGCCCACATTGGGGCGCCCAACGATTACCAGCGATGGAAGTTTTTCTGCCATGGGAATGTTTGCACGCACGGAACGCATGTTGCCACGTCTTGCAATCATCCAATGTAGCGCATCGGCGCAGAACTAGCGAGCCGCGATGGACCCCGCAGAAAGCAGTATTTCATTGCCAAAAATGGCTCTTGGAAGCAGCGGCCTTGTGTATCACTTCAATGGAAATATTTGATGCCGAATTCCTTGATTATCTGAACCGAGATGGGTATGTTTCATTAACCCAAATTCATGGTGTCCCGGGGTGCTTCTCGGGGGGAGCACTCCAATTCTCGGGGGATCGAGAAAACATTTGAACATTCGAAGGAGCTCATGATGAAGAGGTCTATCCGTAGCCTGCACCTACTCGGCTGTCTTCTGCTCGCTCTGCTGGTTATCGTCGTTGGAAACGCCACGGCCCAGACCTTCCGCGGCACCATCTTGGGAAGCGTCACGGACTCATCGGGAGCGTCAATTTTAGGCGCAACGGTGACCATCAAGAACGTAGATACGGGACTAGTCCGCACGGTGACTACATCCGAAGACGGCAGCTACTCCGCACCGGAGCTTCCGATCGGCAATTACAGCATCACGGTGGAAAAGGCGGGTTTTAAATCGGGAGTTGTCGCGGGCGTCAGAGTGGAGGTCTCCACGGAGCGTCGCGCCGATGTGACTTTGCAGCCAGGCCAACTCTCGCAGACAGTGGAAGTACAGAGTGAAGCCCTTCCCATGGTGGATTCCACTTCCAATACGCTTGGTGGGATTGTCGAATCGAAAGTCGTCACAAACCTTCCCGTAAATGGCCGCGATTATCAAAAATTGATCTTGTTGGTTCCGGGCGCTGCCGCCGGTCCGGATGCCATTACGGATTCAGCCGGATCGTACGGCACAGTTTCCGTCAACGGGGCCCGTGGCCGTTCAAACAACTACCTTCTCGACGGCACGGATATGAACGACGGCTACCGCAACGATCCGGCCATCAACGAAGGCGGCGTATTCAGCACGCCAGCCACGATTCTTCCGATTGAGGCCATCGCCGAACTGCACATCGCCTCAAACTTCGAGGCTGAATATGGCCGCAGCGCCGGTTCCGCGATAAACATCGTCACCAAAAGCGGCACCAACGATTTGCATGGCACGGGGTTTGATTTCCTTCGCAACACGGACCTCAATGCCCGCAACTACTTCAATCCTACGCCTGACCAGCCCAACGGTGGTCCTCAGCAGCCCTTTCACTTGAACCAGTTCGGCGGTGCCCTTGGCGGTCCAATCGTCCACAACAAAACCTTTTTCTTCGTTGACTACGAAGGAGTGCGCGAGAGTGGCGCCGAGAGCAGCCCTGGGTGTGTCCCAACAGCTGCGGATATTTCTACCAATGCACCGATTCCCGGCGATCTTAGCAGCATCAACCCCGTCATTCAAAAGTTGCTCGCGTTGAATCCTTGGCCTCAGCCGACCAGTTCGACGGATTGCTACGCCAGTGACAACGGCAGTTCCAACGTCACCCTGAATACGCCCTTCTCGAATCGCGTCGACAACGGAATCGTCAAGATCGATCACAACTTCAACAAAGACAATCTGCTCACTGGCCGCTACTACATTGGCGATAGCAGCCAGCTTTTTCCGCTGGCATTAACCGGCGGCGGGCTGCTTCCGAACTACAACACCTTTGTGCCCACCCGAGTGCAACTTATCTCCATCTCTTACGTGTCCGTGCTTTCGCCTTCCATGGTCAATGAGGCACGCCTAGGCTGGAACCGCTTCGCCGAAGGGTTTTACCCCGAGGACCGCAGTGTCAATCCCCTGTCGATTGGTCTGGACACCGTTGGCCCAAATACCCCGAACAACAACAACCCATATAACTTCGGTATGCCCGTGTTCAATGTAAGTGGCCTCCCTCAAATCGGGTCTGACAAAGGCGATCCCCGCCAGCGCGTCGACAGCAATTGGCATTACATCGATAACATTTCATGGAAATCAGGAAAACACGATATCAAGTTTGGTTATGAGTTCCGCCGCACCTCAATTTCACAGGTTCTTAATCGCTCGTTCCGCGGCAGACTGGAGTTCGATAGCCTCGCTGATTTCCTGGCGGGAGTTCCAGATGGCGGTACGCAGGGTGCCGGGAACACCAATCGGAATACCTTCGAGAATTCGAACGCATTCTACGCGCAAGACAGTTACCGCGTTGCGCGCACATTCACAGTCAATTTGGGTCTGCGATACGACTATTTCGGGATCGTCCAGGAGAAGCATGGCCTGTTCGACAACGTCGATCCGACAACCGGTGAGGTGTTCAGTGTGGGCGGGGGGAGGCTTTATCAACCGGATTACAAAAACTGGGCTCCGCGTGTCAGCGTCGCCTGGGATGTAACGGGCCACCAGCGCACGATTCTCCGCGCCGGGTATGGCATCTTTTACGATGCGCCCTCACAAGACATGTTTATAGGACACTTCCCGTTCAGCAGCAGCTTTGACCCCGGCATGGCGTACTCCGGACTCCCAGGCGTTGGACAGATTTCGTTCGCAACAGCCTCGGCCACACCATTCCAATACTGTTCCAGCAGCACCTCAACTACCTGCACGCCCGTCTTTTCAGGCTTCTCGCCCATGCCGGACGCGTTCGGCATCGATCCGCACATTCGGACGCCCTACCTGCAAAACTACAATCTAAACTTGCAGCAGCAATTGACCCGGAAAATGGTTGTACAGTTGGGCTACGTGGGTTCTCACGGCAGCAAGTTGTGGGATTTCCTCGACATCAATCAGCCTTCCGCCGCGCAAATCTGGGCTGCTGATTGCGCAGGCGTCACTCCGCTTCCGGCCGTGGGCCAGCCATGTCCCGGCGGAAGCATTCAAGACTTCGGCGTGCCACGCCGTCTTACCGGGAACAATTTCAGCTACATTTATTACGAGGGAAGTGGCGCCAAGTCTGATTACAACTCTTTGCAGGCGACTTACCGTATCGATGATTGGCACGGCTTCACAAGCGCCGTCAACTTCGCCTGGTCTCACTCCATCGATACGGCCAGCGACGGCGACGACTACGTTCCCAACGCTGCTCAGCCAACCGACAGCACTGAACCTCAGTTGAATCGCGGCAACTCCAACTTCGATGTTCGCAAACGGCTCACCTGGAATTTCATCTACCAGCTCCCGAATCGCAAGGGTAGCTTGCAGCGTCTGACCAACGGCTGGGGCCTCAACAGCATCTTGACTGTTCAGGACGGAGAGCCCTTCCACATGATTCTCGAGGCTGATGATTACGATGGTGCCGGAACTGATTTTTCAAAGCCGGACGTTGTCGGTCCCATCAAATACAATTACAGCGACCCGACACAGTTCCTTCTCCTTAGTTCCTTCGCGGTCCCGTGCACGCCCCTTCCCGGGTTTACAGGTGCTGCTTATGGCCCCTCAGGTTGCGAACCGGGTACGCGGCACTTCGGCAACGAGGGAAGGAACTCCCTGGTCGGCCCTCCTTTTCGTCAACTGGATTTCTCCGTTTTTAAGAACACAAACATTACAGAGCGCGTGAAGTTGGAGTTGCGATTTGAGTTTTACAACCTCTTCAACCATCCGAATTTTGCCAATCCCCTGTGGCCCAATTTCCTCTCGGATCCAACACTCACTAATTCCTTTGCGCCGAATGGCCGCTTAACCGGGTACCTCCCCATCACGACAACCGCGGACGTGGGCCCGGGTTATCCGTTCCTTGGCGGAGGAGGTCCGCGCAGCATCCAGCTTGCGGCCAAATTCACCTTCTAACGATCGCTTTCTTTTGCGCAGCCAAAAGCGGCCCTGGGCGAGTAGCTTGGGGCCGTTTTTTGTATTCAAACAACCCTTTTATTTTCTTTGACTTGACTGCTGCGCTTGGATGCAACCCCTGATTGCGGCCTTCGTTGTCTTCTTCATCCTCCGCTGCAGCATTGCAATTCGTGATAGTTTTATGCCATTCACAGCGTATTAAGTTATGGAACCACTGAGACCAGGGCGAATGAGCGCGCCGGGAAAAACGGAACCCACGGATGTGATCGTCCGGGCTCGCACCGGAGATGCCGACGCTTGGGGCGATTTGTACCGGGAATTTGGCCCGGCGATTTTCCGTTTCTGCCGGCGAGCAATGCCCACTCACGAAGATGCGGAAGATGCCACGATGGAGATTTTCATGAAGTTACGCGGGAAACTTGGACAATATGACCCCAACCGGTCGTTCACCGCTTGGCTCTATAAAGTTGCCGCGAATCATTGCTGGGACATGCTGCGCCGCCGCAAAGGCCGACAGGACAAAGAGACCGAGGACGTTGACAGCGTCCCCTTGCAGCATCCTGACCCCAATCAACTGGAACGCTTGATCGAAGAGCGCAGTAACGAAGAGGTCCGGAGTGCGCTGGGTAGACTTGGTATGCGCGCCCGCATGGCACTGGTCATGCGTTATTACTCAGATATGTCCTACGACGAAATTGCAGACGCCCTTGGCGTGCGGCGAGCGTTTGTTGGTGTAGTCTTGCTGCGCGCCAGACACGAACTCCGGCAGGCGTTGGGAGAAAACAGCGCGGTAGCCGTGGGAGGGACACGTTGAGCGAAACCGAGATGGGCCCAAACAAGCATCTGGATGAGATGACGCTGCTGTTGTATGTCGAGCGGCAACTGGATCGGGAGCGCGCGCAGGAAGTGTCTCTGCACACGCAGACTTGCACGCGCTGCCTGACACTGCTGCGCGCGCTGGACCGCGAATCGCGGTTGCTGACGCGCGCGATGCTGGAGCAGGAGGAGCCGTTTCCAGCGCGGCTGGCGGCGTTTCGGGGAGCCGTGAAGCGGTCGATGCAGTGGATCTGGGGCCTGGTGTTTGGCTTGGCGGTGCTTGGCGTCTATGCCCTTTATGCAGGTTATATCGAGCCTTGGGAACAGCAATTGGAACAAGCAGGGTTTGGCAGCACTAATCTTCTCAGTTTATTAGTTTTCCAAGGCGCCTTTTGGAAAGGATGGCAATCGATGTTCACACTGTTTGAGGTTCTCGCTCTCGCCGTTCTGGCAGGTTCTGTGGCCTTTGCCTTCCGCAAATATATCCGAAGGGGATCAGCGCTGGCGATGGTGTTTGCCAGCTTGGGACTGATGCTGGCGGCCGTGCCGGCTGCCTCCGCTACGGAATTTCGCAAAGGCGATACCGTGACGGTGGCGAAAGACGAGAATATCAAAGGTGACATTTTCCTGACCGGCAACCACGTCCGCGTGGAGGGCAATGTGGATGGCGATGTTTTCGCCTTTGGTCAGCAGGTGGATATCTCGGGGCACGTAACGGGCGATGTGATCCCATTCGCCCAGACGGTTCGCATCAGCGGCCAGGTGGACGGCAATGTTCGGGCGTTCGCAAACAACCTGACCATCAATGGGACCGTCACACGAAACGTTCTAACCTTCAACCAGGTTTTCAATCTAGATACGAGCGGCTCCATCGGGCGCAGTCTCACCATGTTTGGCCAAACCGTGACACTCGACGGAAAAATCGGACGTGATTTTCTCGCCTTTTTCCAGCAAGCCAGCATTTCCGGAGCGATTGAAGGTAGCATGCGGGGCAAGGGTGAATCGCTGAACATCAATTCCGGAGCGATGATCGGCGGGAAAGCCAGCTTCGAAGGCGACAAGCCCGCCGCGGTTTCCAGTGACGCCAAGCTGGCCTCACCGATGGAATTCAAAAAGCTCGAACACCACAGCGGTCGCGAGCGTGGTGTTGGCTATTATATTTGGCGGTTAATCTGGACTGCGGCGTTCATGCTGCTTGGATTGGTGCTTTACGGGTTATTCCCACGCTTCGCGGTTGACACCGTGGAAGCCGGCGAACAGTACGGCGCATCTTTCGGCTTGGGTGTCCTGGTCACGTTTGGATTGCCGATTGCCGCGATCATTGCCTGTTTTACGATCGTCGGACTGTTGTTAGGTATTTCTACGTTGTTCCTGTACGTATTTGTCCTTCTTTGTGCCGAGATCGTAGTGGGGACTATTGTGGGTCAGTGGATACTGGGACGCACGACCGAATTCTGGCCGCTGACAGGCCGCATGGCGCTGGGCGTGCTCCTGGTGCGCATCGTCACCAGCATTCCCTTCATTGGATTCTGGGCGAAGCTGGCGGTTGTTCTTTGGGGCATGGGCGCAATTTCGCTGGCGGTTTACCGCCGTTTGCAGCCCGTCGTGGCTCCCAATATTCCGTCGGTGCCGACGGCGCCGCTAACTAGCCCGCTTCCGCCAAATACCACGGTCGGCGGGATGTAATCGGGCGGTTAACGCGAGAACTTAGAATAGAAAACGGGCCCCGGAACTCCCGGGGCCCGTCGCCTTTTGCGGAGGCGGGTAAAACTCTTTAGAACTGGCGAACCTTGGCGGCAATGAAAGGCGTGTTGGTGGCAGAAGTGGAACCGAGATAAAGGGCGCGGATGGCCACAGTATCTGTAACGTTGAGCTCAGATGAGCCGGTGGCGCCATCATAATTGGTCGCCGGCGTGAGCTGATTGAGCTGCACAACGCTGTTGGTCGTGGGGCCGAAGAACGTAGGCAACGACTGCATTGTGAATGATACGGGAGCAACCGTGCCAGCAATCGTCCCAGAGACGGAAGAGAACCGCAGCGTCACTATGTCCGCAGTGATAGCCGCGGGTGTTGTGCCAGAGGCAGCGGTAAATTGCGTTACTCGCAGACCCACGGTCATTCCGGGGATGAGAGCCGCGGAGTCGGTCGCGCCCTCGAAACTGTTATCGGGAATGGTCAGGCCTTTAGCGTCGATGAGGAAAGTAGTTGCCAAAGGATTGGTGAGGGTAACGTTCACGAGGCTGCCGCCAGGAAGGCTGTAGCTGCCGCCAGTGGATGTGATTTGCTTGCCAGCGATCATTTGGAATTGCGTCGAAGAAGTTGCCGGAGCGGTGACTATGCCGTCGACCCAGCCGATTGCGGTGGAGCTGAGGGGATCGTAGACAAGTAAAGCCAGGGACCCGTTGGCGTTTACCGCCGTATCGATACTCACCAGTTGACCCACCGTTGGTGAGCAAACTGAGCCGTCCATAAGACAATCGGGCAAATAGTATGTGGAGCTAGAGCCTGTAGCGGTGTAAGAGCCGTTGGCCCCGGTCTTAACCGTGATGGCTTGACCCGAAATCGCAGTAACTTCGCCAAGAATGTTCTCGAAGAAGTCGAGTTGGCCGGAAGCCAGGCTAGAACTGGTTGGCGGCAGCGCGCTCACGCTGTAAGCGCTGGCGTTCCCAAGGTTGGCAGCGGTGACCACCTGAGTGTTCGAGGTGATGGTCAGGGCTTCATTCAAGTTGAGATTGATTTCCAGGCCGGTCTGCTGGTTTTCAGACAGGCTAAAAGTTACGGGTATCACGGGCAAACTCACAACTGTGTTGGTAAGGGTTTTGATGCTTCCCGAAGCGCATCCGGCAACGCCAGTGGTTTGCGTGCAATACGTGACAGTGGGAGCAGAGAAGTTAATTGTGATGCCGGTGTAAGTGCCGGCGGGAGCGGTCACAGTGCCCACGAGGAAAGAACTATCCTGCAAGTGGACGAAATCCATTGTGGGGGTGCCGGTGATGCTCACGTTGTCGCCGGAAGATGGAGTGAGGTACATTCCCGTGATTTGCGTGACAAAAGAGAGGAGATTTGTGCTCGCCGGAGGCGTAAGGGGAGTCGCGCGCAGGGTTATCGTCAGCGTAGCGTTTCCAGTGCCACCGCCTCCGCCGCAATTCACCGTGCAGGCGGTTTTCACGCCGCTGCAGGAAGAAAAGGACAAAACCGTAGAGATCACAAGGAATAAGAGGGTACGCTTTGAAATCATGCAAACACCCCACGCTAAAATTAAGCACCGCATCGGAAAGACAACAGGCTGGGGAATCCCCGAACAGAATTTTAGCTTCCGGGACCCCCTAGGGCCGCAATCGAATCCTCCTTCGTGCCCAACTGTTAAAGGGGCAGGCACAGGCAACGCTGTTGATATGCCCTCGAAGGGCTAACGGATCGATTGCATATCGATTGTGCTCTCGGCGTGCTGGCCATCCGGCGTGTCGATCAAAATTGTGAGCGTTGAAGAGTCGAGTCTCGCAGGATCGAATTCGAGCGTGACCTTTTCTCCTAAATTCGGGACACGCGTGTAGGCGTCGGAGGGCGGGAAAAAGGCGGAGCGCTTTTCCGAAAGGGCGGCAATAGGCTTGTTCTTCTGGATTATGCTGATTCTCACCGAATTCGGAAGGGGCGCGTCAGCTTCGTAACAGATTTCAAGATACATACGGAGAACCGCAGGCTTGCCGTAGAAATCCTTCACTGCATCCTGGGCACTGTAGGTAAGGGTCCGGCCTGCATGCTCTCCCATCTGGAAAAATGGCGTCTCAATTCGGACCCTGGAAATGTACGGATCCACTTTGAGTTCAGGAATTGAACGGCTGTATTTTGCCAGGAAGTCCGTTCCGAGGCCACTTTCTCTCCTGCCCAGGAAATACGCGTCGCGGATGGCCTCGGGTGAAAGCGGGAAGTCATACGCAAAGGCAGGAACCGCCAGCAGCAATGCCAAAGTGGTGGCGAGGAGCCTGATAAACCGCGTCCCGTGGGGAGAACGAATCCGGCTCATATTCACCTGTAAGCTTGACGTCGTGGCGGCGCGGCCAGTTACACCAGATTCGTGTAGCGCGTCATCCCGCCGGGGGAATGCCTGCGCGGGATGTGTTATCGTTACAAATTCAAGCTTTGATTCACAGGGATTGGGCAGGCTCTCTGGCAAAACGCACTTCCAAGTCGGTTTTCCTGAAGGCAGACAAGAAACGCAAAGGAGCGGTTGCTGAACGCGTGTACGTGCCGCTGGAAGACGAGACACGCGCACACGACGCCGATGACCATTTAGTCGCCAAACCAAGCGAGTTCAGGCAACCGCTACCGGACGAAGTTTCGGGAGCACCCTCCCCTGAAGCGACGGGGCAGGGAACGCAACCCACGATGGCCGCGATCTTCGGTCCCGGCGGCTTCCTGGAAAAATCCATGATTGGCGGCTACGAGCACCGCCCCGCGCAACTGGAAATGGCGGAAGCTGTGCACGATGCATTCGAGAAACATCACCACGCCATCGTGGAGGCGGGCACCGGCACTGGTAAGACCCTGGCGTATTTATTACCGGCAATATGCAGTGGACGCCGCGTCGTGATCTCCACGGCCACGAAATCGCTTCAGGAACAGCTCTATCAGAAAGACGTCCCATTCCTGCAAAGGCACTTTGCACCGCAGCTGAAAGTTGCTGTGATGAAAGGCCGCTCCAATTTTCTTTGCCTGGCAAAGATGCACGCCATGGCAGACCAACCCGTTTTGCGAGGCATGGAAGAGGTAGATGCCTTCCGGCAAATCAAGGATTGGGCCCGCTTGACAGAAACGGGCGACCGCGCGGAACTCACATTTTTGCCAGACGATTCTGAACTTTGGACGCGAATTGACGCGCGACGCGATACCTGCACTGGCCAGAAGTGCCCCGAATTTCAGCAGTGTTTCCTGACCGCAATGCACGCACGCGCGAAAGACGCGGACTTGATTATCGTCAACCATCACCTTTTCTTCGCGGACCTGGCCCTGAAAAAGGACGATTTCGGCAGCATCCTTCCGGAATATTCCGCGGTCGTATTTGACGAAGCGCACGAAATGGAGGACGTCGCCAGCGATTACTTTGGCCAACAGATCTCCAATTTCCGCTTTGAAGAATTGGCACGCGACGCCGATCACGCGATGCGGCTGACGCATCAGGGAACACCTACGCTCCTTCGCCGCACTCAGCGCATCCGAGAGAAGAGCCGAAACTTCTTCGATGCCTTTCCGCCGCGCGATGGCCGCTTTCCCTTTTCCCGTCAGGAGCGAGAGGCTTTCATCGAACAGAACCGCGAAGCCTACGACGAACTGATGAACGCCTCGAAGGGCATGGAAACTGAATTCGCCGCGCTCACCCAGAAACCCGAAGAATTGCTGCGCATCGCGCGCCGCAGTTTTGAAGTCCGCCAGGAGCTGGCATTTCTCTTCGAGTCCAATGAAAAGAATTACGTTTACTGGTATGAGCGCAGGAACAAGGCGGTGTTTCTTGCGGCCACCCCGATTGACGTCAGTCAGATTTTGCGCGAGCGACTGTTTGAACCTTTCGACACTGTAATTCTTACTTCCGCGACGCTTACTGTAGGCGGGCGATTCGCATTCATTCGGCAGCGCCTCGGGGTGGACCACGTCAAGGAAAGTGGCCTGCCTCCTGAATTCCACTATGAAGAACAGGCGCTGCTGTATCTCCCGCAGAAAATGCCCGACGTGCGTGATCCTGGCTTTGCCCCTAAGGCCGCGGATGAACTCGCGAAATTGCTGGAACTCAGCCAAGGCCGCGCCTTCTGCCTGTTTACCAGTTACGCGCAAATGAACGACCTATTTGAGCGGCTGCGCGAACGGCTCAATTTTCCGCTGCTGCTGCAAGGAACGGCACCGCGTTCGGTTCTTCTCGAACGGTTTAAGAACACTCCGAACGCCGTACTTTTTGCAACCTCCAGCTTCTGGCAGGGGGTGGATGTTCCCGGCGAGCAGCTTTCTTGCGTTATCGTTGACCGCTTGCCGTTCGCAGTCCCCAGTGATCCCATCGTTGCCGCTCGCGTCAGTGCATTACAGGAAGAGGGGCGCAATCCCTTCTCGGAGTTCCAGGTGCCCCAGGCCGTTCTCTCTCTTAAACAGGGCTTTGGCAGGTTGATTCGCGCCAAGACAGACCGCGGCGTCCTGGCGCTACTGGACACCCGCATCCAGCGTATGCCCTATGGTAAAATTTTCCTGGACTCGTTGCCGCCTTACCGGAGGACGCACGATCTGACGGAGGTCGGGCGGTTCTTATCCCAGGCAAATCCAGCCCACAAATCGAAGGGCGTGAAACAGGCAGATTGAAGCCAGGTCGGACGTTTCGACGCAGAGGGAAGAAAGCAAGCTCATGTTTGAAGTCAGCGTGGAAGAGACATTTTCGTCGGGGCACGCCCTGCGCGGTTATAAGGGCAAGTGCGAAAACCCTCACGGGCACAACTACCGTGTGCAGGTCACTCTGGAAGGGCCGCAACTCGATTCCATCGGCCTGCTGATTGATTTCACGGAATTGAAGCGCGTGATCCGCAACGTCGTTCAGCGGCTGGATCATCAATTCATCAATGATCTGGAGCCCTTCACGATCGTGAATCCCTCCGCGGAAAACATGGCGAAGTATTTTTACGAGGAAGTCACCCGTCAATTGACGAGTTTGCCCGGCGGCGCCCGCGTGACCGACATTGTTATTTGGGAGACAGACACGGCCAGCGCGCGCTACCGGCCAGGCGTCTGAAGTTCGCAACGTCCGAGGGAACTCATGAACCGCTCACTCTTCATCATCCTCATTCCCGCTCTGCTGGTGGCTGCTGGATACATTCTTGTGCTTCATCTTATGGGAATTGCTCCGGGTTACCCGCGTCTGGTCATCGCCATGGTGTTGTTCTTCGGCGGCATCTACTGGCTTTCGCGGCGTTCGGGAAAGAAAGCCAAGACCGCCGGACAGTAGCGTTCTCTCATCGGTTTTTCAGCGCCTTATGCACATTACGGAAATTTTTAAGTCGATTCAGGGCGAAGGGACACGCGCCGGGCTTCCCTGCATTTTCGTTCGCTTGACGGGTTGCAATCTGCGCTGCACCTGGTGCGACACGGCTTATGCCTTTCACGGCGGCCAGAAAATGAACGTGGAAGAAGTGCTGGCTCGCGTTGATGCTCTCAGCGGCCGTGCCTCCGTCGGAAAGGCGTCCATTCCGCTGGTGGAACTCACAGGAGGCGAACCGCTGCTGCAAGAGGACATTTATCCGCTAGCCGAAGGACTTCTTGCGGCAGGGTACGAAGTCATGATTGAGACAAGTGGCGAGCGATTCATCGGCCGGCTACCCAAGGAAGTCATCAAAATTGTCGACGTCAAATGTCCTGATTCGGGCGAGCCCGGTACATTCGATGCGCGTAACCTGGATGAATTGCTTCCAAAGGACGAAATAAAGTTCGTGATTTCCAGTCGGCGGGATTACGAATTTGCAAGGGAATTCACGCAGACGCACCGGCTCGCGGAGCGCGTGCATCAGGTCGTCTTTTCCCCAGTAAACGAGGACCCACTGGGAAAGTGGCAGGGATTACAGCCACGGCAACTCGTCGAATGGATCCTGGCAGACGGCTTGCCCGTCCGCTTGGGCTTGCAGTTGCACAAAATTGTGTGGGACCCGGCAATGAGGGGAGTCTAAGGGAATGCCGTGCCAGGTGAGAGCATGACGAATCGCGCCAAGGCCATCGTGCTCCTGAGCGGCGGCATGGACTCTTGCGTGTGCGCGGCTATCGCTCGGGAGGAGCACGGCGCCGGGAATGTCGCTTTGCTGCATGCCGGCTACGGCCAAAGAACGCAGAAGCGAGAGCGGCGAGCATTCGAAGAAATTGCGGATTTCTATGGCATAAGCGAACGGCTAACCGTTCAGCTGGACCATTTTCGCGCCATTGGCGGGTCTGCGCTGACGGACCAGAAAATCGCCATCCCGCAAAATGGGTTGGGCGCTCGAGGTCCAGGCGGAAGTGAGATTCCCGTGACTTATGTGCCATTTCGCAATGCCCATTTCTTGAGCGTCGCGGTGAGCTGGGCGGAAGCTATGGGCGCTAAAGCCATTTACATCGGTGCGGTCGCGGAAGACAGCTCTGGCTACCCCGATTGCCGGGCGGAATACTACCGCGTGTTTCAAGAGTTGATACGCGTCGGCACGCGCCCAGAAACCCACATTGTAATGCTCACTCCGGTGATCAATATGAAAAAGAGCCAGATCATTCGGCGCGGTATGGAGCTGGGGGCGCCGTTACACCTGACGTGGTCCTGTTATCAGGGGGAGGAGTTGGCCTGTGGCCTCTGCGACAGTTGCCTGCTGCGGCTTCGCGCTTTTGAGGAAGTCGGCTTACCTGACGCCATTCCCTATAGCCGTGTGGCTACGGCGAAAACCACGGAATTGTGATGCTGGTCATTGGAATCGGCTGCGGATGAGTGATAATAGGGGAAACCAGCCAGAGAACCGGGGCTGGCGCTCCTCAGAGACAAAAGGAGAATGGAGCATGTTGAAATCAGTGAAAGCCTACACGCTCGCCGCGCTGCTGACGCTTGCGCTCACCAGCTTCTTCGCACCGCGGGCCACCGCGCAGTACGACGGAAGGATTCAAGGAGCCATTATCGATTTTGACGGCAAGCCTTACGCCGACCTCACCGTCAAAATCAAGGGCGAACAGGGTAACACGCAGGAAACGAAGACGGACACAAACGGCAAGTTCGTTTTCAGCGCTATCAGAACCGGCAAGTATACGGTCACGATCGTTGTTCCACAGATGGCAAAACCGTATGAAGTGCCGACGATGGTCCAGAGCGGGGCACCCGCTGACGTGAATGTTAACTTCAAGGAACTTCTCGAGAAGCAGAACCCTGGCGCCGCCGCCGAATTGAAAAAACAGAAGGAAGAGCAGCAGAAAACCGGAGCCATGAAGCAGCACTACGAGGCTGGAAACGCCATCCTCGACCAGGAACGCACCGCAAAGGCGGCTCTTGCCAAACTTCCCCTCGACCAGCGCGATGCGGCGAAGCAGAATGTCCTTGATCTCTCCAATAAGGCGGTTGCCGAGTTTCAGGAAGCCCAGAAAGCGGCTCCGGATAAGGATCCAAACCATCATCTCTTCTGGGCGCGCATGGGTGAAGCCTACGATTTGGCGGGACAGAATGATGAAGCTATCAACGCCTACCAGCAGGCCGTTGCGGCCAAGCCGGACAATGCTGGTTACTACAACAACCTTGGCAACGTGCTAGCGCGCGCCGGCAAAATCGATGATGCACGGGCCGCCTATACCAAGAGTGCCGAGCTCGATCCACCCAACGCCGGGCTCGCCTGGCGCAATTTCGGAATCAGCTTGTACCAGGCGCAACGCATGCAAGAAGCTGTCGAGCCGTTTAAGAAGGCGACTGAGGTGGATCCCAAGAATGCACAAGCCTGGTATCTGCTGGGTGCGTGCTTAGTGGCCTCTGCCGATTACAAACAGGTGGGCGACAAATACGAGGTCACTTTGAAGCCGGGAACCGTGGAAGCCTACCAGAAGGCCATCGACCTCGATCCGAATGGACCTTGGGGCAAGCAAGCCAAGGATGGGTTGGTGCAAGTGAACCAACTCACCGGCGGCATCCAGACCAAAGTCGGCGGGAAGAGAAAGAATTAACAATTTCGCCAACTAAATTGCGTTAAGACGACCGGCTCTGCGCCTGCAGGGCCGGTTTCTTTTTGGCTTCGCGCAGCAGAGAATGTGAATGTTTTTAGAGATCTAAGGACCGACGTTTCACTCTTCGGAGCAGAGAGACCTACGGCTAGTGTGCTTTGTCAGCTCCTCGTTTGGCCTATTGCTCAGCTATGAGTCAGAGTTCCGGTGATTTTCGTCCGGCGGAGTGCCCAGGAAAAGGCAATCATAGAACTGGGTAGGAGGACGGCTCCGAACAGGAGCAGCACGAGCAGCGGCCGGCCAATCCCCATCAGGCTTGCGCCATCCAGCAATACGCCTCGCATGGCATCCAAGGCATACGTGATCGGGTTTAGCTTGGCAATAAATTGCAGCCAGTCGGGAAGGATACTCACGGGGAAGAGCATGCCGCCCACCACGCTGGATATACCCAGCAGAAACCATTTCGCCGGATTGCCGCGTTTGAACAGCAGCAGGTGAGCCGCGGAGAAGATCCCCAGACCAGAAAAGGCCAGGAGCGTTGCCAGCAAGACCGCAAGCACGCCGATCCAGTTCGCCCCTCCCAAGGGGAAATGGAAAAGCGCGGCGCTCCAGCCGAGATAAACGGCGATGCGCAGTGTCGTGGCGGCAAAAGGATAAATGGCGGACCCGACCAGAATCACTGGCAGAGAAACCTGTGTCACCAGCAAGGGTTCCAGGGTTCCCGTGTTCCGCGCTTCCTCCAGGCTGCGATCGAAACTGTCCAAAGCCGCGTTCAGATAGTCAAAAAAAACGAAACCCACCAGCGAATAGGCAAAATAGGTATTTCCATGAGGCAGCGCCTGGCGCAACTCCGGCGAATCCACGAAAACTGCCACGTAGTAAAACAACGCGGCGCCAAAAAGCGCCTCAATTGCCTCGAGAATAAAAGGAGTTCGGTAGGTGCTGGCGATCCGAAGATCGCGTTTAAGAAAAAGGAAGACATCGCGTAGGGCGCGCATCATGCCGTGTGGGCCTCCAGGTCGGGAGGTACAGCGCGGCCCGTGAGTCGGAAGAAGATCTGCTCGAGGGATGACGTCCCTGTCTTTGCCTTGAGCTTGGCAAGGGTATCAAACGCGAGCAATGTGCCTTCCTGCAGAATCGCAATGCGATCAGCAAGAAATTCGATTTCTGGCAGCGAGTGCGAGGCGAATAGAAGGGAAGTGTCTTGCCGCGCGAGGACTTCAGTTTTCAGGAAGCGTCGAAATTCCGCCGCGCCAATCGCGTCAAGGCTCCGGGTGGGTTCATCGAGCAAAAGAACTTTCGGCTGGTGAAGCAATGCGCGCAATAGACTGAGCCGTTGAATCGTGCCGGAAGAGAGTGTGCGCGTCTGACGGTCCAGCGCCTCCCCAAGCTGAAACCTTTCGCCAAGGGCGCGGGTGCGCTCGGCGATGATGGCGTCAGAAAGATGGTTGAGGCGGCCAAAGAAACGCAAGTTTTGGCGGCCGGTCAACCGCGAATAGAACCCAAGATCGCTCCCTGCGTGGTATCCAAGGTGGCGGCGCACAGCCGATGGCTCACGTTGCGCATCATGGCCGGCGATCTGCGCCGTGCCGCGCGTCGGTATCAGCAAGGTTGCCACAATCCGCAAAAGCGTCGTCTTCCCCGCGCCATTCGCTCCCAGAAGTGCAACCGCTTCGCCTTGCTTAACTTCCAACGAAAGCCCTCGCAGCGCCGGGGAGGTGGGCGCCGCGAACGGCTGCATAAACGCACGCCAGCCGCTGTACGCCGGCGGGAACCACTTTTCAAGTGAATCAATTAAAATGGCTGGAGCGGACACGCTTGATTTTATAGCCTGTCTGGAGAAATTAGACAATGCGCTGCGGGCGATTTTCGTTGGCCTACGCATGGCTTGCGCGGCCATTCCCCGGTAAGATACTCGCGGAGCTTTTCGGCGAACCAGAGGCGCCCGGCTGTCCCTGAAATTGCGGGACCAGGAGCAACAACGGATGTTGCAATTCGCAAATCGCGTGATCGTACCCAAACACGTTCTCATTCGCCATCTCGAGGGGGAGTCTGTTCTGCTGAACCTCGAGACGGAGAAATATTTTGGTTTGGACGCCACGGGGACACGCATGTGGCAGCTGGTTACAGCTGCACCCACGGTTGACGCGGCGTACGCTCAGCTTCTGGAAGAGTTCGAGGTTGAGCCTGAACTTCTGCGCACACATCTCACGGAATTGTTGAACCGCCTCCTGGAAAATGGCTTGCTCAGTCTTGCCACGGACAATGTGGGAACCATTCCAGCGATATAGGGCGCTGGATCCCGAAGCACGCAGACTGTTTCGGCGCGCCGCAATGTTACTCCTTCTCGTCAAGGTTTCACTTCGCCTGCGCGGTTTTGGGAAAACCCAGGATTGGTTGCGAGGGCGCTTGCAACGAGACCACCCAGTCCCGGCCGCCTCTGATACCAGCAAATTGATTGTGGAGAAAGCTTGCCGCATGGTTCGCTCCGCTGTCCACTTCGCCATGCCCATTGCGGGCTGCCTCGAGCAATCTCTGACCCTCTGGTATCTGTTGGGCGTTCAGGGAGTTTCCGCCAGAGTGCGCATCGGGATTCCGAAGCAGACAAGGCCATTTGAAGCGCACGCCTGGGTGGAATACGAAGGTTTAGCTTTGAATCAGTTGGAGGAGCCACTTAGCCATTACATTCCTTTTGACAGCGAGCTTCCTGGCCCGCCGAAGGCGAAATCGTGAGCGGCTTCTTTGGCATTCTGCGGTCTGACGGGGCAGCGATTGACCAGCGCTGGCTCTCTCATCTGGCCGCAAAGCTCAGATTCCGCGGTCCGGATGCAACGAACATCTGGACACAGGATGGTTGTGGTTGCAGTTTTGCGTTTATGCAGACGGGTCCGCGCAGGCAAGCTGGGCGACAACCAGTCACCCTCGACGGCCGTTTCTTCCTGCTTGGCCACGTGCGGCTGGATGCCCGCGACGATTTGCATCGCAATCTATCCGAAAAGCTTGGTGCACTCGATCACGACGCCACGGACGAGGAATTGCTCCTCCTCACGTGGCAACAATGGGGCGAAGGCTGCCTGCAACATTTGCTCGGCGATTTTTCATTTGCTTTGTGGGATACGATGGAAAAGCGCCTATGGTGCGCGCGTGATTTCATCGGGGCCCATCCATTCTTTTATGCGTATGTGGCCGGTATGTTTTGTTTCAGCAATACTCTCAAAATTCTCCACGAGGTTCCGGATGTCTCAAGGGAATTCGACGAAATCTTTCTAGCGGATTTCCTCCTGGACGGTCAGTCTGCTGATTTTGAACGCACGGTCTATCGCGATATTCACCGACTGGCGCCCGGACACCTCCTGAAATTCGAGGGCGGCCGTGTCGCAGTAGAGCGCTTTCTGCGACTGCCCATCGAGGAGCCGCTACAGTTTCGCCAGCCTGGGGAATACGTTGAGGCCTATCGCGAACTGCTGGAACGGGCTGTGCGTGATCGTATGCCTGACGCTCCTGTTTCGCTCTACTTGAGCGGCGGGCTAGATTCCGGTTCCGTTTGTGCCACGGCGATGCATTTGGCATCGTTGCGCGGTCAGCGCGCACAATTGAAGGCTTTTACTTTCAGCTGGCGCCCCCTCTTTGACGATCCCGAACCCGATTTTGCGGCCCTTGCGGCGAAGCATCTTGGACTGGCGCACGAAGTTTTGGAAGATGCAACTTTTGTTCCCTTCGAAGCCTCTTCAACGTCGGCGGCCCCGACTCCCGAACCAGACTCCGAAGTCTTCCTCGCCAGAGCCGGGAGGCTATCACAAAAGGTCGCTCAGCATGCCCGCGTTGTCCTTTCCGGGGATGGTGGAGACAACGTCTTGACTGGTCAAGCCTGGCCTTACTTCCTCTACCTGAAGAAGCGAGGCAACTGGGCGGAAATCGCGCGAACCTTTGGAGGCTTCCTCTTCACGCATTGGAAGATTCCTCCCTTGCAGGGCGGTTTTCGGGTGCGCCTCCGGCATTTCTTTAGAACGTCCGACGAATGGGAGGGATATCCAGCGTGGGTTGACGAGGACTTCGGGCGCCGAGTGCAATTGAAAGACCGTTGGCGCCAACGGAGGATCGCTCCCGTCTATGAACATCCTGTCCACCCGAAGGCTTATACAGGGTTCCATGGCACCTTCTGGGCGAGAGTTTTGGAGAGCGAAGACGCCGCCTCCAGTGGGATACTGCTGGAAACCCGGGCACCACTCCTTGATTTGCGCATTCTGAGGTTTCTTCTGCGCCTGCCCCCCGTGCCCTGGTGCGTAAATAAAGAGCTCCTGCGGCAAGCCATGAACGGACGCTTGCCCGATCCCGTTCTTCGCAGGCCTAAAACCGTCCTATTAAGGGATCCGCTCGAAGCCTGTCAAGAAAGACACAGTTGGACTCCTGACACTTCCCTCATTTCCACAGGCATCCTGCCGTACGTAAATTGGCAGAAATATATCGAAACATTGGAACAACTTAAGGGTTCTTCTAGCTGGGAGATTCTCTGTCCGATGGCCCTCGCTCGTTGGCTGAAAGACGTTGAAAATGAGTGAGGGATTCAGTAAAGTGTGTCGAGAGGGGCGTGAATGAGGCAGCCGTCAGACAAGATCGCGAAAAAACCATACCAATCACCGAAGCTGCTCGTTTATGGTGACCTGACCCAGATGACGAAAAGTAATGGCAACCGCGGCCGTCCCGATGGTGGGAAGAGACCTTCCTTTCAGCGGTCCGGTGGTGGCTAGCGGAACAAGCGACTGAACCCTGCCCCCGGTCTCAGTTCGAAACCGAAAAAAACGAAATCTCGTGAGCTATTGCTACCGCGCTTACGGTCTCACGATTCACTCGACATCGAGAATTGTGGGGTTGGACGAGCTTCACGGCAAAGCCCTTGTACCTGATGTGTGTCTCGAATCGGGTATAAAGCCCAGTTGGGTTGAGCGCTCCACCACACTTCCCAGCCGCGTAATTTCTCGCCGCCCAGAATCCGAAGATGTTGCCGACCCCATTTTCCAATTGATCGAACACGGTCCGGCAGACTGTTTCGAGCTTCTCTACTCTGACGAAGCCAGCTTTGTCGTCGACACGCCAGCTCGCCGCGTCTGGGGGACAGTTCGCGCCCCGCTTACCGATGCGGACCTCGCAACATATTTTTTGGGCCCCGTGCTGGGATTTATTTTGCGTCGCCGCCACATTACTTCACTACACGCCAGTGCTGTGGAAATCTTGGGCCACGCCATTGCTCTTTCGGGCGAAGGTGGCTTCGGCAAATCCACCACTGCTGCGGCGTTGGCGTTGCGCGGTGTTCCCGTTCTTAGCGAGGACGTTGCCCCATTGCGGGAAATTGCGGGGCGCTTTCAAGTCCTCCCTGGTTACCCGCGGGTGTGCTTGTGGTCAGATTCAGTGAACTATCTTCTGGGTTCGCCCGAGGCCCTGCCCCAATTGACGCCCGTTTGGGAGAAGCGCTATCTCCCCCTCGATGGCAATCGCGCCCAGTTTTCGCCAGAGCCACTGCCCTTGGGAATCATTTATTTGCTTGCTCCGCGTTCGACGGAAGACAGGGCCCCTATCGTGGAAGAGATGTCTTGCCGGGAAGCCCTCCTCACTCTTGTGCAGAACACGTACATGAATTGGCTCTTGGATCGCGAACAACGCGCAATTGAGTTCGATTCGTTATCACGCCTGGTACAACAGGTGCCCGTGCGGCGCATTGTCCCCCACAGCGACCCAAGCCGCATCGCTGCCCTGTGCGCACTGATCAAGGCGGATGCGACGCAGTTTCTGAATCCGGGCAAATGAACGCCTTGTAAAGCTCGCCTCTCAAGATCAGCTTCTTCCGTCATATCTTTTCTCAACGGTGTAAACTGGCCAAACGATATCGGAGCGATCTCTGTCTTCCACACCTCCAATTGGTTCAGGTTCCCTGGAAAGGGAATGGAGCTTTCTTTGCGCTTGCGTATCGCCCGCCAACGATCGCAAACGGATTGTTGATTGCCTCCAAAGCGGTTTGCAGTGGGATTCGCTGTTGGAATTGGGCGCGGAGCACGGTGTACTTGGCATCCTGGCCGCGCGCTTGCTTGAACACGGCTACGATGACGTGCCTGCGATTGTTCGCGAGAGATTGCAAACGCGCCTCCGCGCACAGCACCTGTTCACATTGAGCATGACCGCGGAACTGTTTCGCACTCTGGAAGATTTCGAACGCGCGGGTATCGAGGCGCTGCTCGTCAAAGGTCCACTGATTTCAGTCCTGGCTTATGGAGATCCCGCCGTCCGCAGCTATGTGGATATCGACCTGATCGTGCGTGACCGCGATATTCTGTCCGCAACGCGTTGCATGATCGCGTTAGGATTCACTGCAAAAGTCCCAGAAAGTGCAATATTGGCTGGGAAAGTGCCAGGCGAGTATGTCTTCAGACGACCCGGCACACAGTGCCTCATTGAACTCCATACCGAGCGCACCCTGCGCTACTATCCGCGATTTATGCCCATCGAAGACCTTTACGCCCGCCACGCGCGCGTGCCAATCGACGGCCGCGATGTGCCGGTGCTGAGCCTCGAAGATGAGTTGGTATCGAACTGCATTCATGGCGCAAAGCATTTCTGGGAGCGGTTGGTTTGGGTTGCGGATATCGCCGCTATGGCTGTGCGTCATCCTGAACTGGATTGGTCCAAGGCTCGCCAAGCAGCCAAGGATGTGGGAGCAGAATGTATGCTGACGGTGGGGCTGCAACTCGGCACATCTGTCTTTGGCGTTCAACCCCCGCGAGAAATGGCCCGTGAACTCGCTCAGGATGCAACTGCGCTGCGTCTCTGCTCCCATGTACTCCGTTGGCTGCCGCAAGCCGGGTTTGTCCCTCCTTCGCTCTTGGAACGTGCATTATTTCGTATACGGATGGCCGGTGGCGGATTTGCTGGCGTGCAATACCTTTTCCGCTTGTCTTTTTCTCCCACGGAAGAGGATTGGGTGGAAGGCGCCGAAGCGCGCGTTTCCTGGTTCCGGGATGCCGTGCGGCGGCCGCTGAGGTTGCTGCGCAAGTACGGCCCTCGCGAATGAGTTGATCATCAATGTCTCCGCAAAATGTTTAAGCAGCAGGGGCCCTTCCCAGGCCCATGTGCCACAAAAAAGAACCCGGCCAGCAATCTTTGCCAACCGGGTCCAATTGCAAGCGAACATTCAACTAAATATTTGTGCGTTCCGAGACATGGTGGCGCTCTTGCTGTTGCGGTGTTGGAAACTCAACAGTCAACGATATCTCATTTTTGTTGCGCAGCAGGCCCAGCTTCACGGCTTTCGCATCCTTCTTTGCCAGCAGCTTTTCGCGCAGTTCACTGGCATTGCGAATGCGGTCGCCGTCCAAGCTGGTAATCACGTCGCCGGATTTCAGCCCTGCTTTGGCAGCGGGCGAATTTTCAAATACGTTTCGCACCAGAACTCCTTCGCCATCTGGCGCGCCAAAGTAGTTTCCGAAATCACCGTCTAGATCCTCAGCGTCAATTCCAAGCCGCGTGCGGCCCGGAATAGAAATATTGAAATTGCGCAGGCCGTCAAGCACAGACATATCCGGCAAATCGGGCATATGAAATGCAAAGGTTCCCGGTGCCGGAGCAACCATCGCGCGGGCGTGCCCAGCATCCGGCTTTCCCAGCGTCACCGCGACATTCTGTTGGCGTCCGTCGCGCCACACGGTTAACTGCGCTGTTCTCCCCGCGGGAATCTCGCGAATCATCCGCCGGAACTGTTCCGAGCCTTCCACGCGTTGCCCGTTGATCTCGGTCACCACGTCGTTCTCTTTCAGGCCAGACTTCGCCGCAGGACTATCGGGCACGATTTTTCCGAGCAGCGCCCCGCGCTCCGCCGGAAGCCTGAGCTCTTTTACTTTTTCTGGGGTCACTTCGGCTACGCCCACGCCGAGCCAACTTCCCCTGGTGCCCAAAAGCACCTGGACGTCGTCATCCTCAGGGAGCCCCTCGACGTCGATCAGGTCACCCGAAACGGCGTCCAGTAGCTCCTCTGGTTGTCCCTGATTAACGGTGGCTTGTGATTGTTGCTGGGGAGTGTTACCTGGCGACTGTTTCCTGGCGGAAGATCCTGGCAGCGCAAGCAGAGTAATGCTCAAGGCCGCCAAGCCGAGCACGGTCCAAAAATTTCGATTGTTCATAGTGTTGATCAGCTCCTTCGGTTACTTAGACGGACGAAATGCTAAACCGTCGACCGAAGTGCGACCACGCGAATAGCTCCGTTAACTGTTCCCAGACGTATCGGAGAGCCACCCGCTCCCAGCTTGCCGTGCAACACCCGGGGTTGGGCTGCTCCGCGCATCACCACAGGTAGCTCCGAGGAGAAACTCCCGTTCATGCAATGAGCTTCGAGATTTGCAGGCAAGTCGGCTGGAACCGCTAGTAGCACCGAACCATTGGTTGTTTCCGCAAGCGCGCCCTTGGAATCCGCTGGACGCTTCAGTTCCAGATAAACATCTCCATTGGTCGTGTGGGCATGTACGTTGCCGCTGCCCTCGAACACCTCGATGTTTCCGTTCACGGTGTGCAGATCACCCACTGACTCCAGATCCGTCACGCGCAGCGAACCATTCACCGTATTGACATGGGTAACCAAAGCGCTCCGCGGCACGTGCACCGTATAGTCCACGGCCACTTCTGCTCCCTCTTCCTGCGGGTACCGCGTGGAAATGGATAGCCCTCCGTCGGGCTTGGAGTCAACATCAATGGAAACGCGATCCAGGTTGGATTCTTTCTCGGAAGTTGTCTTCACCGCCCGTACTTCCACCACATCCTTATCCCAGGCCTCAATGCGCACCGTGCCGTTCACGTTGTTGAGTTCCAGCGATCCCCCGGAACGCAAGGGATAAGTTTGCGCGAATTCACGCGTTACGCCGAAGCACTGCTGTGAAAGGAAAGCCGTGATGACCAAAAGAACCAAGTTAGCGGGACGAAATACGGAGCGATGCATGGTAAACCCTCCTTCGCGAACCTCAACCCGTTCACTTCCCCCAGGGCAACAACAAATCCGGCGCTCGCACGCGCCACTGTCCGGACAGTATCTCACCGAAGATTAAAATCAAACGCTACCGTTGTGATGATGTCAACCTTTTTATCACCCAACTGCCCTGGCCTCGCCCGCCACTGCCGGATTGCCGAACAGGCGGCATCCGCCAGCGCCGGTTCTCCTTCGAGGATTTTGTCCACGCTCAGGCTGCCGTCAGACTTCACGCGGACCTGCATGCGCACCCTGCCTTGCAAGCCTGCCTTCTGCGCCAATTCCGGATACTCTGGTGCGGGCGAAGTGATCAAGCGCTTCTTGAACTCATCCGCATCTTCCCGCACGCCTCCCAGAAACATGCTCTCCAGCCGGTCAATCCACTGGTCGATCCAATCGATTTTGACTTCCGGTGTCGCAGCAGTGATTGCCTCGGGTTCTTTTTGCGCGTCTTCCCTGGAATACCCGGCATTGATCAGGCGCTGTTTCTCCTGTTCCACCATGGATTGCCGTAGCGAGGTTTCCGTGTCCAGGTATTGCAAGCGGATCTTGCCTGCCATGGTGTGCAGTTTCAGCACCGCTCCACCACCGTTTAATTCCCCGATGGCATGCAACGATCCTTCCGGCCGAGTCTGCAGATTCAAAGGAAAAGAGGGGTCCGCCTCAATGCGCCGCGCGCCACCGTTGTCAATCGTTGCGTCGATGGTGGCCATGATATTGCGTGGCAAGAATACGACGATGTCGCCAGTGCTGGAAGAAAGTTGCGAAGCGCCTGAAAGACGCACGGTATGGCTAGGGTCCGTTATATCGGGAGCGATCCACGCCGTGATCGTTCCGTTTCCTGTTGCCGCGTGAAGTGTGTTCGCGACGTGCGTCAAGCAAATGCTACCGCCGCTCGTCTCCACTTCCATCGGTCCGGATACATACATCACGCGAATTCCGCCGCCGGCCGTTTGCGCATGAACCGAACCGTGAACTTCGCCAAAATCGATTTGCCCTCCGCCTGTCCGCACGCTGACGAAGGAACCCGCTTCGCCAACGGCAATGTTTCCACCCTCGGTCTCCAGATGTGCTTCGCCACCGATGTGCCCGGCACGAATGTGACCGCCTCCGGAGCGCAGTTTGGCGCTGCCAGCGATATTGCCTGCCAGAATGTGGCCGCCGGCTGTAAACGCGTCCAAGTCCCCCGCAACATCGGATACGGTGATATGGCCGCCCTGAGTCTCTAGTTTGGCAGCGTAATGCTCCGCGGCAATGGTCTGGTATGGGGAGAATCCCAGGCGCCCCGTACGGATGTTGCCGCCCTGTGTTTCCAGCAGCACGCGCCCAGTCAAATCGGATGTCTCTATATCACCAGCACCAGTGCTTACTTCCACGCCGAAATTTGCCGGGATACTAATCTGGAATTGAACCCAGTACTGCGCATTATGGCTGAGAACCGGACGCAATCTTGGAAGCGCCCCGGTAATGGAAACACCGTTCGGAGTTTCTTTCGTCGTCAAAATGTACTTCTGGAGCAACACGTGGGCAAGAGGTTCCGTCGCATCCGTTTCAATATGCACGGTGTAGTGGACGACGGGTGGCGCGCTCGCGGGCAGCGTCTGAATGCGCACGGAACCCAGGTCGGCGGAGAGCGTCAGTGTCCCTCGATCGTTTGTGGCCACGTCACCCGAGCGATCCGCTGACGCATGCGGCGGTACATTTTCGCCCGCGTAAACTGGACTCACAACGGCCGACGCGCAGAAAACTAGAAAGAGACTGAGGAAGATCGGGAGTTTTGACCGGTAGCACCAGGGGCCAAGCGAAATTTGCGAATCCATGCACATGCTGTAAGCCCGATTAGCAATTACACGCTGAACACTCACTGTTCGCCGCGCTCGCTGATTTCGCGCAACGCCGCCGAACTCCGCAGCCGTACATATCGGCTCGGGTCTTTGCGCTGCAGATCTTCCAGAGCGCGAATCACGTTCGCCAGCGATTCATCCGGGGGAAGGCCGGGAGTCCTGAGCTCGTTCTGTGGAGTAGGCGTATTACCACGAGCTGGAATCTGCGCGATCTGTGGCGTTACTACGTCGAGTGAGCGCACCAGTAAATTCACGGCTTCGACCCGCACGCCTGGGTTGGAATCCTGCTGCAGAGCTTGCAGAAGCGTTTCGCGCACCGTCTGATCAGACGTCGCGTCGCGCAGCGATTCCAGAGCTTTCAGCCGCACGGCAGGGTTGCGGTCCCTGCGCGCCGCGGCCAATATGGCACCGCGCACTTGCAAGTCTTTCGCGCGCAACTTCAACGCATCCAGGCAATCCAGCCGCACATCCGAATCAAATCGGTCACCGTTTTCAACGACGTAGGTGAGCACTTGCCGCACATCCGTATCATCCAGGCTCCCGCTTAGAACCACCGGTTGTTCCGCGCTCAACTGCAGGCGCACGTTTTGTACTTCTGATCCCACCGTGGGGCTCAAGTTCACGCCAGCTACGACCATCTTGGAGAGCTGATCATCCGTCAGCCGCGGCTCCGGCCGCACATTCACCACATGGTCCACGGCGCTTGCGTCATTGCGACCAGAGAGGAATTGCGTTGTCTCCACTCCCATCATCAGCCCGAACAGCACCATGAGCGCGCCACTCCAGGCAGGATGTAACGCCATCCACCGCCGCAACCAAAGAAACGCGGGCGCCTTCTCCTTGATCGGAGGGGCTGCCAGATCGTCCAACTTTTCGGAGAGTTCACTGCGAAATTGCGCCAGCAGCACACTGGCACTGTCCAGGTTTTCCGCAGCCTGCGGCATGGCCGCCACCGCTTCCTGGAAGGCCTTCTCCTCGGAAAGTTGCTCGCGGCAATCGTGGCAGATCAGCAAATGCGCATCAATGGCAGAGCGTTCCGCAGCGCTCACTTCATTGCAGGCATAGAACACCAGCAAGGGCGCGACCTCGACGCAAGTTTTCAGATGACCCGCGGCGCTCATCGCAGTTCTCCCAGTTCGTTGCGGAGTTTGCGTGTTGCCCGGAATAGCGAGTTCTTCACGGTCTCTTCGCTGGTGCCTAGGGCGTCGCCAATCGCTCTCAGTTTCAGTCCCTGGTAATGTTTCATCTCGAAGACGATGCGTTCCCGGGGTGAGAGCAAGGTCATCGCAGCGGCAAGTTTGCTGCGAATTTCCTGCCCAAACAAATGCTTCTCTGGGTCGAGCCCCGGCCGGTGTTCCCGCTGCCGCTCGAAAAAGTCCGTCGTACCTTCCTCATATTGTCCCGCGCGCACTTCGGGCGCCTGATCCTCGGGCCTCGCTTGCCGCCGGCGCAGTTGATCCAGGCACACATTGGTCACGATGCGATACAACCAGGTGTAGAAACAGCATTCAAAGCGGAAGCGGTGCAGGTTTTTGTAAACTTTCAGGAAGGCTTCCTGGTAGACGTCACGAGCATCTTCCGTGCGCTTCATCAGGTTCAATGCCAGCCGCAAAACGTCCCGATCGTAGCGGCGAACCAGTTCCTCGAAAGCAGCGCGATTACCCACTTGCGCTTCCTGTACCAGGGTGCGCTCGTCGAGGCTGGCCAAAGAGGTCACCGTCGCCAAGGCAGCGACAGAATTGCTGGTCCTGCCGGCACTGTTAGCAAAAGCCAAGGCCCATTGGGGTAGAGGCATATTCGCTTTCTCTTTGCCTAATTCGGTGTAGTTCTTTCTGTGGAAAGAGCTTACCTCTTCATGCCTGTCCGCAGACAAGTTCACACCACCGATAACCAATTTGGACGCACTCTATCCCAATACGTGAGCAAATAGGCTGCTACCACCCACCCAATCACGCGTCGCCTGCAACTTTGGATGCGGGCAACCGGCCAGCAGTCCCCTGACCGGTTACGTCGCCACCTGCTTTTCTGCTGGGCTCAGCCGCCACAATGCTAGCGGCAAGAACAGCAGAAGCACCAAGGCGGTCAGCACGATGTACCCCTGACTCCGGTAGAAGGCGTCAGGCTGCCCTGTCAGATCCAAACCGGACCCCAAAAGGCCCGTGCATACAATCACCAGGAACCATCCCAAGAGGTTGAAGCGCGCCACCCAGCGTATCCCAAACACCACGAACCCCAACAAAATCAAACTCGCCAGAAAGTGCTTCAGGAAATCCGCTGGGGAGCCCCAGTCCCACACCATTGTGGCAGCCACGCCAATGAACAGCAGCAGCCTTAGCCAGCGCACCCGCAACTCTGCCGCCACAAACGCAGTGGCCAGCGCGAGCACGCCCGTATAAAGCAGTCCCCGGAAAACCGTTCCGCCAATCAGGCCTGCTGCTGGCCACAGTGCGTCAAACGAAGTCCCGAAGCTGCTCGGCAGGCCCCGTTGCAAGGTTGGCCACCAGAAGGATGCGGAGCTCATAAGCCGTAGGAGGCCAAGCAGCAGTGCCGATCCTCCCAATCCTATGCAGAAAGCATCCCGGTAATATTCTCCCGGCATGCCCAGCCATGTGGGCACGTGCTCCTCGCCAAACGCCCGGGCCGCGAAGTGCCACGCCAGTCCAAAGAGCAGCACGATCAAACCCCAGGTGAGAACTCCCATGATGAAGGCAACCACCGCAATCAGGGAGATGAAAATACGCAAGGGCATTGCCGTTGTGTACTGCTGCAGAACAGCCGGAATGGCCCGTCCAAGCACGGCGCTTGTTGCCACGGCCGCGAAACCCACTAGCCCCCATAACAACATGCGCCGCCAGGGCACGTTCACAAGTGGCGCAACGCGCATCTTCATGAAGTAAAAAATCAGCACGCCAACCACCAGCCCGATGGCCAAGCCATACCGGCCAATACCAAACAGCGTACGCGGCAGGGTTTCCTCTTCCTGTTTCCGGAAGAACTCCTCCGGGACCTTGATGTATGTCCGGTAGTCGGCAGGCTCATTCCCCAGAACGTGCAAATCCATGCGCACATACGCGTGATCCGCGGCATCAGTACCGGAGACAATTTGCGAATCCAGTGGCATCTTATGCTGCCACGTCAGTGTGTGATCGGTCCTGTTCGGCCGCTTCTCGGAACTCGATTCCTTCAGTTCCCAACTGCTCAAGTCGATCTGCTTCTTATCGCGAAGGTAATTTTCTGCGATCGTCACCGCCTCTTCTTTGGTAAGAGTTACTCCCTTCGCCTCTTCCGCCAAAGTGTGCCAGAACCCGTGCAACGAACCATCGGGCTTCAGCGTGACGGCATATTCTTCCGCCTGCGAATCGCGGAAGTAACGCACCCGCCACAACGCGCCAGGCACCTGCTCCGCGTAGATCTTGTTGATCGCCGAGATGGAAATCCTGCGTCGCAGGTATTCGTTGGTGACAGGGTTCGTTGTATCCACGAACAGTGCCGCTTTGTGAAAACTATTTGGATCCAGGCCATGTTCACGAAGCACCGCGTCCGCTTTCACGGTCGCCGCGCGATTGTCGGTCGAAAGCTTTAGATAGTCCCCGATCGTCTCTCGCTTCGCGCGCCAGGCCAGTAAGCCGCCAACCAGAACGCATAGCGCCAGAAAACCAATCGCCCCCGCAGTCAGTCCGTTATACCGGCGGGCTGACACTTCTGCTTCTTCAGTTGCGGGCTGACGCGACAGGTTGATTTCCGGCGGCGGCTCCGACCCATTCAGGAGATCTTCCACCGCCTCAAAGCTTCCGCGCAGCAGATAACTGATACCGGACCACGCCAGCGGGGCTACCGCCGCTAGCCCCACGATCACGCCGGAAATTTTGAAATAGAGATTATCGGAACGGATCAGCAGCAATCCCACCAGGGATGCATCCACGGTGTAATGCCAGATTAGAGTGGCCAGGATGCCCCATCGGAGCATCACAATTCCTGCGACGATCCCAATGATTCCAACCTCAATTCCGCGAATGTAACCGGGTTCCTGAGGATACGCACTGTGCAGAAAGCTCCAAAAGAATGCCGGCAGAATTACTGCCAGAACCCGCGAGCCTGTGATCCTTTTCAAAAAGGGAATGGCAAACAGACGAAACAGAAACTCCTCGCTGGTTGCCGCCATCACACCAATCGCCACGCCGGCAATCCAGGGAAACGAGGTATTTACCGCATCCGAGTAATTCAGATCTTGCGGCGCCCAAACGCCAAATTTTCGCCCCACCATGTAAAACGCTACGATGAATCCGATGTGTGCCGCGGCCAGCGAAAGTCCCACCACCGCGGAAGAAAAGAATTCTTTCGAGCGCAGCCCGCGCAGGCTGAATGCTCCCGAGAGCCGTAGCCTGTCCGGTTGCGCTGCACGATAGAGCGGCTCTCCGCCGGGTAACACCAGGGTCACCATCAGCGCCGTTGCTACGGCCCCTAAGAGCATCCACACCAGGCTTTTGGTCACAAAACTCGCATAAGCTTCGTGTGTGTCGTAGCCCGCTCTTACCTGTTCCCATCCATTGATCTGCATCAGGAAATACAGAATGGCGACCACTGCACCGATCTTCAGCGCCAAGCTCCACGATGTTTTTCCCTGGCGCGTCAGCGAAATCCCTAGCCATAACGCTCCACCGAGCAGAAATGCGTAGGGAATCAGCGCGATCTGGTTATAGAGAATGTTTGTTGAGCGCAACTTCTGGTAATCGCGCGACCATGCCTCTGGCACCTGCAGGAATTCCTGCTCGTTCCCAATCTGTTCGCCTTGCAGCCCCACCACCAGCCTATACGGCGCATCCTTGGCCTTGAAATTCTTGCGTTCCCAAGTGAACGACCAGTCCACGCGGTTCGGCCGCGTTTGGGAATTGGCCTCTTCCGGCAGGAAATTCCAGTTGTTCAAGTCCGTGTTCAGCTTGCTCAGCAGAAAACTCTGCGCTGCTGCCTGCGCCTGCTCGCGAGCCAACGATTTGGCCGCCTGCGCCTCGGCGATTTTATGTTCGTAGTTAACGACTTTCCCTGCTGGACTGATCCGCACCTGAAACTCTTCTTCTTGCTGCGGGCGGAAGAAGCGCACTTCCCAATACCAGATGTTCAACTCGCTGGACATCAACTGGTTGGCCTGCTGCAAGCCCAGTTCTCGTTCCAGGTAGGTTTTCGCGTTTTCGTCCACGTCGAACACGATGGTGGACTGATAACCGTTCAGGTTCTCGCCGAGCCCTTCCACGAACTGCTTGGCGCGGTTCTGCGCTTCGCCTCGCGAAACTTTGAAGTCCACCGAGGCTTCGGGAAACGCGCGGAAAAAATATTTGTGAGCGAACAGCGCCCCCAAAACGCCGAAGACGATCCACAGCAGCAGCGTGCGTTTGTCTGATCCGGTTAATCGCGTGTCCGCCAAGGCAACCTCCCACGGGCATGGCCAGCCCCGAACGCCCACTCTACCGATACGCAGGCCCGCTACGCAAGTTTCACGAAAAGCGGACTTTAACCCGGGAGTGGTATAAAGAGGTAGCGATGCCTATCTCTCTCCAGACCGATGTGCGCATGGTGAAAGGCGTGGGGCCACAGCGAGCGGAGTTGCTCGCCAAGCGCGGCATCTCCACACTCGAAGATTTGCTCAACTATTTGCCGTTTCGCTACGAAGACCGCATCCATTTTTCTAAAATCAAGGATGTCCAGCCCAACGGTGTTTATACCCTTCGCGCCCGGGTCATGAGCGGCCAGGCGATTCGTGGGATGTACGGCCGCGATGCCATTTACCACTTGCTAGTTCAGGACGATTCCGGATCGTTGCCGTGCAAATTCTTTCACGGTGGTTATCTTGAAGGACGCTTAAAGCCCGGCCAGCAGCTTATCCTGCATGGCAAGGTCGAAATCGATAAGCTGCGCCCCGCGCGGCGAGAAATGGTGAATCCCCAGATTGAAGTGTTGACAAGCGAGGGCGAGGAAGTGGATTCCGTGGAGATGGGCCGCATCGTGCCCATTTACGAAGCTGTTGGCACATTTGGCACGCGGCAGATTCGTCGCGCGATTTACGCCACGCTGCAGAATCTCGATCCCAATATTCCTGACGTCCTGCCGCAGTCGCTACTTCAACGGCTTCAGTATCCTTCACGCCGCGACGCCTTGATCCACACGCATTTCCCCGATGCGGGCGAGTTTCTTGAAGAGCTTAACCTCTTTCGTTCTCCCGCGCAATTACGCCTCATCTTCGAGGAGTTTTTCCTGTACCAGTTGAGCCTGGCCCTGGGGCGCAAGGCCGTGCGCAAAGAAAACGCCATCGCTTTTCGCGTTCGTGAAGACAAAGTCCGCGAAGCCCTGAAACGCATTCTCCCGTTCAAGCCGACCAACGCGCAGAAACGCGTCCTTGCCGAAATTGCCACCGATCTCGAAAAACCCGCGCCCATGAATCGTCTTCTGCAGGGTGATGTTGGCAGCGGCAAAACGATTGTTGCTCTTCAGGCTGCGGTCATTGCTATCGAAAACGGATGCCAGACCGCGCTCATGGCTCCCACTGAAATTCTCGCTGTTCAGCATTTCCTTTCCGCCCGGCGCATCCTTGCTCCCGGCGGATACAAAGTGGAACTCTTCATCAGCGGCCTCAAAGCCTCCGAAAAGTCCGCCGCGCGTGATCGCATCCGCTCCGGTGAAGCGCAACTTGTCATCGGTACGCACGCCCTCATCGAAGATGAAGTCGAGTTTCATCGCCTTGGCTTTGTCGCCATCGACGAGCAGCACCGCTTCGGTGTCCTTCAGCGCAAACGCCTGATCGACAAAGCCGCTCGTCACGGCAATGCGCCGCATGTACTTGTCTTGACGGCCACTCCTATTCCTCGCACGCTCTCGCTCACACTCTACGGCGACCTCGACGTCTCCGTCCTCGATGAACTTCCCCCCGGCCGCACGCCCATCGAAACACGCACCACTGACGAGCAGCATCTTCCCGGCGTGTGGGAATTTCTTCGTCGCGAAGTCACGGCCGGCCATCAGGGCTATGTGGTTTATCCAGTGATCGAGGAGTCCAAACTCGAACTTAAGGCCGCCATGGAAGAATACGAGCGCCTCTCAAGAACAGTCTTCCCCAAACTGAAGGTTGGTCTGCTGCACGGCCGCCTCTCCAGCGAAGAAAAAGAAGACGTCATGCAGAAATTCCGGCGCAACGAGATTCAGATTCTCGTGGCCACCACCGTTGTTGAAGTCGGTGTGGACGTCCCCAATGCTACCGTCATGATCATCGAGCACGCGGAGCGCTTTGGACTTGCACAGCTTCATCAGCTTCGCGGGCGCATCGGCCGGGGAGCGCAGCAATCCCATTGCATCCTCGTCGCGCCGGGCCGCATGACCGACGACGCCCGGGCGCGCCTGGAAACCATGGTTCGTACCGCCAATGGTTTTGAAATCGCCGAAACCGATCTGCAACTTCGCGGCCCCGGCGAGTTTTTCGGCACCCGGCAATCCGGTCAACTCGGTTTTCAGGTGGCGAACCCGCTCCGCGACCGCGAACTCCTGGAATTGGCGCGCAAGGAGGCGTTCGCCCTTGCCGAAGAGCCTGCCCAGAAGGATGCCCTTCAACGCGTGCTCCGCCTCCTGCCTGGAGAGTGGCAGCGCCGCTATCACCTGGCACACGTCGGTTAAGGGAAATACACAGGACTATGCGCATCATCGCCGGAAGATTTCGCAGCCGCCAACTCAAGAGCCTCAAGGGCCTCGCGCTTCGCCCTACCAGCGATCGCTTGCGTGAGACTCTCTTCAACGTTCTCGCCGAACGCATCCCCGGCTGCCATTTCCTCGATCTCTTTTCGGGGACGGGAGCGGTCGGCATCGAAGCGCTGAGCCGCGGCGCCGCCGAAGTCGTGTTTATTGAAAATCATCCACCAGCAGCCGCCCTCATCCAGAAAAACCTCGATTCCCTCGACATTCACAGCGGCACACGAATCCTGAGGCTCGACGCCCTTCGCGGCTTGCTGCGCCTGGCTGCGGAACACACTCCCGCCAGCCCTTCTTTCGATATCGTCTTCCTCGATCCTCCTTATGCCGCTGCTGAGGAATACGGCCGCGTCCTCGCATTCCTCGGCTCCGCTCCGTTCCTCGCGCCCGGCTCCCTCGTTATCGCGGAGCATCGTCGTTCGTTCGACCTTCCGGAGGCGTTCGATCTTCTCGAACGTGTCCGGTTGTTGCGTCAAGGTGATGCCAGCCTTTCGTTTTTCCGCGTTCGCGGTGCGGTCAACCCAATCCTACCCGAGACTCATCTATAATCTTGACTCCCTGAATGGGCGATTCCCCCGCTCCAGGTCTCAGGCAGAGCGCGATATAATTAAACTTTATGTCCAGGCAATCTCTCCATGCTGATCCCTTCGACCTTCTCGGTCAGGCGGAACTCTATCCGCCCCACATCATCCTTCCTGGCGAGGTCCAGCCGAAGTTAGAAATCGCCTGGGGCAGCTATCACCAGAATTTTCTCAGCAGCGTGGCCGCGTTTTTCACACGCACGCATCTTTCAAAGGCGGCTCCGCTCAGCCTCGTCTTTCGGGATTGTCGAGTTGAAAGAAGCGTGCCCAGCCGCGCCATTCTCGCGGCTGCTCTCCTGCACATTGCCTTTGTGATTTTCCCCTGGCCGGATCTCCCCGTCGCCCCCAGGCGCAATCCCGCATTTGACAACGCGGAACTCACTTGGTCTGGCCGCATCGAAGACCTGCCTCTTCTCGACGTACCTCGCGCAAAACGGGCCGCCCGCTCGAAATCAGATCCGGACCCGCCGCCCGCGAAGGAAAGTGTGGACGCCTATCATCCGCGCCAGCGCATATACACCGATCCTGCTCACCCAACGCATGCGCGTCAAACGCTGATCAATCCCGCCGCGCCAGCGGAAGCCCCAAAATTTCTTCCCCAAATGCCGAACATCGTCCAATTGGCCGCCAGAGCGGCACCGGCACGACCGCGCGTGGAGATCAACGAACAATCTTTGGCCAAGCTTCATCCGCATCAGGCGAAAGCCGTGGCGACCACGGACGCGCCTTCGCCCGACATGCCCAATCTCGAGCAGCGCCCCGCTGAAATCAGTTTGGCGGCCACTCCCACAGGGCCCGCCAGACCTAAACTCGAAATCAATGCCGGCTCAGCTCCGCGCGTCGCCTCTCGAAAACAAACTGGCGACGCCGCCTCGCCCGAAGCGCCGGTGGTACCTTCGGAGGTGGGTGGCGGGGCGCCCAGCACGCTCATCGCGCTTTCCGCAAATCCTGCGCCTGCCGCTCCCGTGGTCCCTGTTCCTCAGGGCAATCTTGCGGCGCGTGTCTCCATCTCTCCCGAAGGCAAACCCGGCGCGCCCGGCAATTTGCCTGCTTCCGGAAAAGCGGGAAACGGTTCGTCGAATGGAAATGGATCAGGTGGAGCAGGGAAGAGTGACATCGGCATCAGCATCAGCGGCGGCTCTCCGAAACCAAACGCGAATTCCTCGGGTCTTGGCGGCGCAGGAAAGTTGATCCTGCCGAAGAACCAATTAGGCCTTAAGCACCCCGATGCGATCGGCGAACTGGCGGACCCGCCCGAGCGAACTGGTCCGCCGAATTTCGCCGCGCTGCCTCCCGGCGCGAAGCCGGAGCAGCTTTTCATTTCGCGGCGCGTCTACTCCATGAATATCAACATGCCCAATCTGAACAGCGCCACGGGCAGTTGGATCATCCATTTCTCCGAATTGCCTTCCGGTAATTCCCCGCATCGCGCTGGCGAGATAAGCGCTCCAGTCGCGTTGCGCAAGCTTGATCCCAAATATCCGCAGGCGATGGTCCTGGATCATGTGGAGGGGGAAGTGATTCTCTACGGCGTGATTCGCCATGACGGCACAGTCGACAGCGTTCAGTTGGTCCGCGGATTTGACGAGCAACTCGACGCAAATGCCATCGAGGCTTTCAAGCAATGGAAATTTCAACCTGGCAGCAGGGAAGGGCAGCCTGTCGATCTCGAGGCCATCGTCTACATCCCCTTCCGTGGTCCATCTCGCCGCTGATTTTATTACTGCGGCCCGGTTGTGAGAGACGAACGCTCCGCCATTTCCATCAGCTTTGAGAATTGTTTTCGGTTAGGCTTTTCACATCAGGTCAGAAGCCGGCTTCTTGCAATTTCACAAGCGTGTACAGCGCGTGATTCACTGGTGTCGCCACACCCAACTGTTCGCCTAGTCGCGCCACATAACCATTCAACGAATCAATCTCTGTTCGCTTCCCCCGCGCCATGTCTTGTGCCGTGGACGATCGCGTCCCGCTCATCTGCTCGGCAATCTTCAAAGCGCCAGCGAGCGCTGCTTTGGGATCATCCAAACCCGGCGGGTGGATTTCCCTGGCGTGGGCTACGGCCAGTACCTCATCGACCAGACTTGCTATGATGCGTCGAGCGTCGGCGCTCGCGAAAATCTCTCCATACGTTGCGCGGCCCAGCGCCGAAATGGCGTTCAACGCACAGTTCCAGATTAATTTCGTCCAGAGTTCCCCTTCGATATTCTCCGAAATCCGGCAAGGGATTTTTGCTTGCGCAAGCAGTTTTGCAACTCGTTCTGTCCTGGCATTCTCCGGTCCGATCACTAGATCTCCACGACCCAGATGTTTCACATGCCCCGGCGGAGACATAGCCGCGGCCACGTACACTACCGCCGGCAGCGCGTCAATTCCTGCAGCCATCCGAATCTCTTCGGCGTTGTTCACGCCGTTTTGCAGGCTGATCACGATCGCCCCGGGAGACAGATGTTGCGCTAGATTCTTTGCGGTGCTCGCCGTGTCCGTCGTCTTTACGCAGAATAAAACCACCTCTGCCCCTGCGGCGGCGGCGATTTCCGTGGATGCCTCTGGGTGTACCGTTTCTCGAAATTGCACCGTATCCAATTCCAGTCCGGATTTCTTCAACGCGTCCGCGAACGCCTGACGTCCGATCATCGTAACGGGCGCACCGGCACGCGCCAGCATCCCGCCAAAGTAACCCCCAACGGCACCCGCGCCGATCACGGCGATTTTCGGCCAACCGATTGCCTCATTCATCCGCTGATCACCTCGACCACTTTATCGATATCCTGAATCGTGTTGTAGAGATGCGTGGAAACCCGGATGTTGCCTTCGCGCAAACTGGCAATTACTTTCTTGTCTTTCAGCCTCGCAGAAATCTGTTGAGTTTGCTCCAATGTGTGCGCCGCAAAACAGGCATAGGGTCCCCGGCGTTCTACTTCAAGGGGGCTTGTCTTTACGAATCGATCCCGGGGAAGAACTTCGTACAGGTGCGTCATCAGTTCCTGATTGTGAGCGGCAACTGTCTCCACTCCCACGTCCTGCAAAAAGTGCAGCGAGGCTTCCCATCCTGCAAGGTTGAAATGGCTTGCGGTTTCCGAAGCATCCCAGCCCCGCGCGCCGGGAGCGGCTGTAGGATTCTCAAAAATCAAATCACCATAATGGTTCAGACCGGCAATCCCCTGCCAATAAAATGGGACGGGCCGGAAGTTCGCCATTAGTTCGCTCTTCCCCCACCAGAATCCAGAACCGTACGGACCAAGCAACCACTTATAGCCGGAACACGTGATAAGGTCCGCGCCCAGCGTATGGACATTTATGGGAATCGCTCCGCAACATTGGCTTACATCCAGCGCAAGTAGAGCCCCTTGCGCATGGCACGCCGCGCCAAGCTTTGCTGTGTCCATCATGGAACCATCATCGAAGCGCACCATACTTACGGAAACCAATCGAGTTCGCGGCGTAAGCGCAGCGATGAAGTCTTCCGCCGCAATCCACCGTCCGCCTGGCGCAACCAGCTTAAGCTGAACGCCCTCTCGCGCTTCCATGGGCTTCCAAGTCGTATACTGCACTGGAAATTCGCGGCAGGCCGTGAGGATTTCATCTCCTCGTTGCCAAGGCAAACCGTAAGCGAGCGCGATTAGACCGTTGCTCGCACCTGTCGTCAAGGCGATTTCCTCTGGTTGGGCGCCAATCAGATTCGCAAGCGAAGTGCGAACACTCTTGGATAGATCGCGTTCCTGGTGGTCGGCTAATCTTTGAGGAAATGTTTTCCAATCCAGGGCGGCTTGCACGGCTTCCAACGAAACCCGCGGCATTGGCGCCTGCCCAGCTGCGTTCAGATAAGTCACTTCGTCATTCGCATACCACGCCTGTTGCCACTCCACAGGCCGGCTCGTCGCTCTTGCCATGGAACCCTCCCGGAAGAAGTCCGTTCCATTCTTGGGACGCAGTGGGACTCCCGCAAGGTCCAAAATGGGAGGGGTCTAAAAGTGATTGCGGAGTTCGCGGAATGCTGGAAGGATTACCAGTTTCCCCGATCCTGCCAACACAGCTTCCTGCTCCAATTGCCACGTGTTCACATGAGGGATGTACACGGCATTCAGGCCCGCTTCCATTGCCGGGTTGATGTCGCTGCGGGGGCTATTTCCGATCATCCAGCCATAGGTCTTCACAATCTTATGTTTGTGAACCAACGCGCCATATGTTTTCGCATCTTTCTCCGAAACAATCTCAATCGCTTCAAAGAATCCCTGCAGGCCAGAGCGTTCCACCTTCGCCGCTTGTTCCGCCGGCTCGCCTTTAGTAAACAGGATCAGGCGGTGCCTTGCCGTAAGGTACGCCAGCGTGTCTGGCACTCCGTCCAGAATCTTTGGCGGTGTCCGCTCAAGCTCCATCACGCGATTGTGCACCTGGGCCAGCACCTCGCGCTGCGCCATCTGGTCCGCCAACTTCAGGTACGTTTCTTCCAGTGACCTGCCAAAACTCCTCACCCCGTAGCCGTACTGGCGTATATTCTTGCGTTCCGTTTCGTTGAGGATGTGCCGAATGTACGCCCGGCTGTACCCGCAGGGCTCGACCATACTGATGAAATCTTCGATCAGCTTCTCGAAGAAAACATTATTTTCCCAGAGTGTGTCGTCTGCATCGATCAGCAGTGTGTGTCGCTTCATGGTTTTGCGATGAAGTCCCTTTGGACAGCAGTTCTTCCAACGATTCCCAGGGGACAGGGATTAGTGTAGCAGCCCCAGCGCATCTTCGACGATTCGGCTGGCCGCCTCCGGCCGTGCCATCGCGCTCGCGGCGCGCTTCATACCCGCAAGCTTTTCGGGCTGATCCAGCAGCGATGCGATCTTCCAAGCTGCTGCCGGCAGGTTGTTGCAGCGAATGGCGGCTCCTGCCTCCAGCAAATGGTCTGCGTTGCGCGCTTCTTGTCCGGGTATCGGTTCCACCAACGCCATCGGCAAACCTCGAGCGAGCGCTTCGGATGTAGTCAGCCCTCCCGCCTTGCCGATCAGCAGATCCGCCGTGGCCATGTATTCGTCCATTTCAGTTGTGAAGCCCACCGTCACCAGCCGCGGGTGTCCGCCAGCCAGTTTTCCTGCATCCTTTGCCAATTCTTCGAGCCTTCTCCTTAACTTCTCTGCTCTTCCAGCGATCGCCACGATTTGCCACGGGCGCCCCAGTTCCAGCAAGTCCTTCACAAGCTGCTCGACGGGTCCAATTCCATAGCCTCCCGCGGCAACCAGCAGCACACGCGATTCCTCATCCAATCCAAGTTTTCGCCGCGCCTCGCTTTGGCTCACCGCCTTCGCGAATATCGGATCTATAGGAATTCCGGTCACCCGCAATTTTTCCCGCGCGACGCCGATACCTGCCAGATACTCCGCGGACTCCGGCATCGCCACATAGTATCGGTCTACGGTCCGGCATAACCACAACGCGTGCACGTCATAATCCGTCACGACGATGGCGTTCCGCGCTACCAGCTTCTTTTTGGCGATCAACCACGCCAGAATCTCTCCCGGCAGGAAATGTGTCGCGATGCACAAATCCGGTTGCTCGTGCTTCAACATCCGGATCATCGGTTGCGTGTTCAGGCGGTCCAGCGCCAGTCTCTGCCGCGGGTGGCGCCACGGCTGGTCCGTCCGGTCATAGAGCAGACCCATCAAGTCTGGTGCGCGCTGCACCATGTTGATGTACGTCTTGTCGTACATTCTTTGAAACAATTTGCTGACGTAGTCGAGGGCGTCGACATGCACCACGCTGCAGCCGCCCCGCGCGCGAAACGCCTTCTCCAGCGCCTGCGCGGCTCGCACATGGCCCGCACCAGAAGCCGCCGAAAGCAGCAACACACGCGGCTTGCGATTCAATAGCGGGGCTTCGCTCATCCTGCGCCAGCGCCTAGGCGCTCTTCCTCTTGCCCGTCGAAAGCTTCTCCAGGATCACGCCGCCCAGCTTCTGCAGTTCTCCGAACCGCGTCAGGTACTCCTGGAATTCCTGATTTAGCAGTTGCGCATCTTGCGGCCCCAACTGATTGCGCAGAATCATGTCGCGCAGCTTTACCGGATGCGGCAGCAGGCCATCCTCACGCAATTCCTCCAACGCCAGATTTGGATTGTAGTGGTACATGCACGTCCCCCCGAGAGTTCTCGCCTAACCACACGCGCAAGACTCTCCACCGACTATTCTACGCAAAATGTCGATTGACGAGGTGCAATCTGGTGGGACGTCCTGGGGGGCTGCTTACGCGGCGGAAGCCCTCACGGGAATAAATTCATAACGCTCGATGCGCGCGGCAATCCCCGTTTTGCCATTGTCCGTGGTTTCGACTCTCACGACTTTCCCGTGGCAGCGGATGTGTACGTCGCCGGCGGAAATCACCTGCTTCGGCAGGGTCAGAACAAAATCAATTTCGTTTCCACTCTCAAATGCTGCTTCGGTCAGAAAGTAAAGGCCTCGATAGCTTACGTCACGCGTGTGCGCTTTCAGTTCCGGGCTGCTCGCATCGTGTGCCATCACCCGAACCGGCAGGGTCATGACAAATCGTCGCGCTTCGCGCCTGTCCGACAAATCAGCCATTTTTGCCCCCTGGAGCTCGACCGGGGGCGAAAGTAACATCCGCCGCCGTAAACTGCAATCCGAAATTCCGACATTTTAGCTCTAGTACGACAAACTCGCGTAGTGGGAGGTATAGAACTCCCCTATCCCGCTTCGCTAACTAGAGCGCTTCCCTCTAGTATTGCATCCTGATACGTGCCCGATCCGTTTTTCGCACGCTCTCTCCTTTCAGGTACACTTTTCCTGGCCTTTTATGCGCATTTCTCACGGCTCACGCAATTTCTTCCTGGATGGCCCTGTCGGCCGATTGGAAGCCATTCTCTGGACGCCAACGCAAGCTACCTCTCCCTCTCTCACAGCGGTGGTTTGCCACCCGCACCCTCTTTACGGTGGCACACTCCACAACAAGGTCGTGTACCAGGCTGCCAAGTCGCTGGATGCCCTGGGCATTCCTGTTCTGCGATTCAATTTTCGTGGCGCGGGTTTAAGCGCTGGCACACACGACCGCGGTCAAGGTGAGCAAGGTGATGTCCAAGCCGCCATCGATTTTCTTGCGACAAAATTTCCTGGCACTCCAGTGCTTCTTGCCGGTTTCAGTTTCGGAAGCTGGGTTGGCCTTCGAGTCGGCTGTGCCGATCCTCGCGTGACCGAACTGATTGGCCTCGGCGTTCCCGTCGACAACACCGATTTCACTTATCTATGGAGCTGCACGAAGCCCAAACTCTTTGTCCATGGCGCCGATGACGAGCATGGTGCGGTAACTAAGGTTGCTGAACTCGTTGCCGCGCTGCCCGGCGAAAACGAGTTGGTCATCATCGATCACGCCGACCATTTCTTTGCTGGCCATCTCCACCAACTCGATCAGGCCATCACCAATTGGCTGCTTCGCCGCCACCCTGCTCTTGCGCACTCCTGATTCCTTGCTTACACTCCCTCACCCTGCGAAAACAATTTGTTGAACTGCTCGATCCCTGCCGGCGCCACCCGCACCAACTGCGTATTCGCTTCCACGTGGGCCACTCGCGACATCCCTACCAGCGCCGTAGAAATTCCCGGTGACGATCGCGCAAATTGCAACGCCCGTTCCACGTCGTTTTCCAGCCCCAGGGCTTCCGCCACGAATCCCGGTAAATTCTGTGCCACTTGTCCTTGCAGCAGAGATGCGCTCGCAATCAACGTGATGCCCAGTTCACTGGCCGCCTCCATCATCGTTCTTATGTTGCCGCCTACGGTTTGATTTCCCAGCGTCAGCGCCTCTGTCATCGCCAGGTTGTAGGGGAGTTGCACAAACCGGAATCGGTGCTGCTCCCCTGCAATCTCTTTCGCCAAACCCACGATTTCCGCCAACTGCATGGCATCACCCGCGCTCGCTTTCTGCCGGAATCCATTCCAGGTGGCCATGCCGTAGTACTGAATCCGTCCGCGCGCCGCCGCCGATTCCAGAAATACGAACGCCTCCCGTAAGCGCTTCAGAAAATCTGCTCTCGGAATCTCGCTTAACTGGGTCTCCGGGTTGTGCAGGTAATAGATATCCACGCACTCCAGGCCCAGGTTTTTCAGGCTGCGCACTAACTGGTTTTCCAGAAACCTCGGTGTCAAGCAGTGGCTGCCCCCGGCGATATCCTTCGCCGTGAAAATGCCTTTCTGGATGTACTCCTCGAAAAAATAGCGGTTGGGGTCCGCGGGCATGGTTCCATCCGGCGTCAAATAACCTCCCTTGGTGCAGACGACCACTTCCTCGCGACCGAATCCTTTATTCCCCAGGACCTTGATGGCTGTGCCGACACTCCGCTCGCTGCGCTGAAATCGGTAATTGATTGCGGAGTCGATGACGTTGATTCCATTCTCGACGGCTGCCACCAGCGCCGCTGCGTATCCGGCGTCAATGTTCTCGGTTGGCTGGCCCAGGTAAGTTCCCGCTCCCAGCGAGGACATCGTCAACCCCTGTGCTTCGCGGAAGTGTCCCTCTGCCGCGTCGCCCGCAAACTTAGCTGCATATTTCTTAGTTCCGTCTGGCGTTGCTCCCCGGCTCATTTCGGCTCCTCGCTCTTCGCATTTCCCTCTGGAATGTCCGACACTTCCTTCTTAGGAGCCAGCAATCTCGCGCAGGCTCGCAGAATCCGTCGATAAGGCCAGTCCTTATCTCGAAAGAAAATCTCGCCGTCCCGCGGGTTGCTGAAGAACCACCGCGCCACGAGGCTCAGGTGTTCTCCCAATTCCGCCGCACTCTGCCTGATATTTCCTGCAACGGGCTGCCCCGCGGACAGAACTGGCACCGCACCGCTCATCACGCCCTCAAGATATTCTCGAACCGTCTCTTCCGCTGACCTTGGCTCGCTGGTATCGCCAAAGCGCAATTCAAAAGGCTCCGACAGCCGACCGCCCTTTAGCGCGTATACTCCGATCGCTTGCTGATTTGCGGTGCGTTGTAGGATCACGGCGTCCAGGTCCTGAATCCTACGCGCCAAGTCTGGTCGTCCGCGCAGAACGTCTTCCAGTTTCTCTACCTTCTTGTGAATCGCGGCCGCGCGCTCGAAATCCAACTCCTCACTGGCCTTCTCGCGCTCCTCTTCAAATCCTCCGTGTAGCGACCCTCCGCTTGTCTCCAGAAACGATACCAGTCGGTTGACCTCCACGTCGTACTCTTCCTTTGTGCAACCGGCAAAACACGGAGCCAGGCACATCTTCATTTCCGAATACAGGCATCCGGGAAATGCCGGGTCGCGACGGATTTTGATCTGGCAGCGCCGCACCTTGAAAAAGTCCAGCATCTTCTCTGCGAACGCCTGTGCCGCACGACGCGATGCGAACGGCCCGTAGTACGCTCCGCCCGTAGGTGCTCCCTGTTCGTTCACGGCGATGCGCCGCGTCACGTAGCACCGTGGGTAAGCATTACGCAAATTCACTTTTAGAACCGAGGGCGGCCGCAAGCGCATCATGTCCCGGTAGCGCTTTGGAAAGAACTGTCTTGCGTGACGATAGTATGACAGTGACTGTTCGAATGGCGACCCCGTCTCTCTGTATCGCACCGCGCGCGCATATTCGCGCAGGTTTAGTCGTTTGCTCGTGGGATCAGGTGGCCCCAGCAAACGAAGCAGGCGCCGATGCAGATCCGCCGTCCTGATCAAATAAGGTTCGGCGTTTTCTTCCCGCGGCTCAATCAGGCAGACTGCCGATCCTGCCGGGAGCAGCGAGAAGAACTCCGCGTCTTCCTCTGTATGGAATGCAAGCTCGGTGTCGAGTTCCAGCACCCCGTCAGAATACTAAATCTCGACTCCGACCTGTAGGGCAGGAAGAGTCTGCGAGCCCTGCGGCGAGACTTCACGAAAGCGTGAGAATCTTTCCACCATGCTCTTCTTGATTCCAGTTGTGGTTATTCCAACAGGCAGGACTTCGTAGCTCAAACGATGAGCGAAGCATTTTCTTACGCCTTCTTCAGCGCCGGTACTCCCCTTACGTGAAGCGAATGCAACTCTGCCCGCATCTCGAATTTGTGAATTGCCCTGCGGAGTAGTGAAGCAGGCCACAATCCTCGCCACGTCATCAGAATCGCGCCCTTCCACGTTAAGCGGTACGTTCCCCCGTCAGGTGCCAGGTACATGTACCCGATCTTTTCGAGCCGCGGACCATAATTCTCCAACACGCGCACCAGTCGCTGAATCTCTTGGCCTTTCAACTCACCCTGGGCCCACTGACCGTTGGCGTACTTTTCGATCAAGCTTTTATGCAGTTGATATAGCTCGCGTGGCTCATTGATCTCTGGGAACCGAAACACGCGAACCTCCGGGTTATCCGGAGTTAGAGGCAAAATATTGTTGCTGTTTGTTTCGATGGCCACGCCATTTGCAAACCGCGTCGAGAACTCGAAGTAGCCCGCTAATTTCTGGGGCGAGACGGCCACGGAAACGTTGGCAAAATCGTTAGTCGTGCGGTTACAGAAATACGCGATGAAGCTTTTTGTGTTGCTTGCCAGCACACCACAGTCATAGCAACCCACAAGATCGAATCCTAACGTCTGCAACTGTGGGATCCGCGGCAGAACGTACTCCGCTATCTCCGCCGGTAGGTCTTCCACCGGAACTTCCACTGGCTTACAGTGAGCTGTAAAGCGGAAGCCACTGCGCACGGCCAGCGGCACAATCAGGTGCGCCGATCCGAGGAGTATAGCCGCATCTCGCAACAGATGTTCGTACATAGTTTGCGATCGCGAGAGCGCCGCGATGCCTCCCTGAAGTTTGTCTGAGTCCTATTTCCATTATTCAGGAACCATTCCATAGGGGTGGGATTTATCCTTCGAAGGTATTTAGTTCGTTAATGCGGTTTCATAGTAACATACGTATAGAAAAGTGCAACAGATCGTGTGCCGCGGCCAGACCTCGGGGGCGCGAGGCAGTTCCATTTTGGAACGGAAGGCCGCTGTTTTTTTCTGTTTGTTACGAAGCAGGGCTGACTGTGCTCAATAGACAGCTTTATGTCTTCAACACCCATCCCGCAATTACCAGTCTCTGAATCTCGCTTGTTCCCTCATAAATCTCGGTGATCCGGGCGTCGCGGTAGGCGCGTTCCACGGGATACTCCTTGCTGTAGCCATACCCGCCATGAATCTGAATCGCTTTGTGTGTAACCCGCGTCGCCATTTCGCTGGCAAACAGTTTGGCGGTCGCCGCTTCCTGGCTGAATCGTCCACCGCTATCCTGTTTCCACGCGGCTTTCCTTACCAGCAGGCGTGCCGCGTCAATTTCCGTGGCCATATCCGCCAGCATGAACTGTATTGCCTGGAACTGCGCGATCGGATGCCCAAAAGCCATGCGCTCCTGAGCCCACTTCAACGCCGCTTCAAACGCGCCTTGCGCGATGCCTGTCGCTTGCGCGGCAATCCCGATGCGCCCGCCGTCCAGCGTGGAGAGCGCCACCTTGTACCCTTCGCCTTCATTGCCAATCCGGTTCGCCACCGGCACCACGCAATCCGTAAAAATCAATTCGCTGCACGCCGTTGCGTTGATCCCCAGTTTCTTCTCTTCTTTTCCCACCTTGAAGCCAGGCGTTCCTTTTTCCACCACGATCGCGGTGATTCCGCGCTCGCCTTTTGCCGGGTCCGTATTCACATAAGCGATGGCCGCATCCGCCACACCGCCGTTCGTGATCCACGCTTTCGTGCCATTGATCACATAGGCGTCGCCCTTTTTCTCCGCTTTTGTCTGCAATGCTGCTGCATTCGAGCCAGCCTGCGGTTCAGTCAGCGCATAACACCCGATTTTTTCTCCGCGCGTGAACGGCAGCAGAAACCTCTTCTTCTGCTCTTCAGTCCCATAGCGATGAATGGGATCGCAGAACAACGAATTCTGTACGCTCAGGATCACGCCCGTGGAAGCGCAGCAGCGCGAAATCTCTTCGATCACGATGGTGTACGCCAGGTGGTCGAATCCCGCCCCGCCCTCCTCTTCCGGAAATGCCACGCCGGTCAGCCCTAATTCCGCTGCTTTCTTGAACAACTCGCGCGGAAAATGTCCTGTCTCGTCCAGTTCTTTGGCCAGTGGACGCACTTCCATCTCCGCGAATTCCCGTACGCTTTTCTGCAGCAGTTTCTGTTCTTCCGTAAGTTCCAGATTCATGGCAATTCCCCCAAAGAGAATTCCATCATGTCTTCTTCAGGCCAGTGCTGTCCGCAATTTCTGATACGTTGTCTTCAAATCCTCCGGGTGCACCCGCGTCTCTCCCGTCACCGTCATGAAATTCGTATCGCCAAACCAGCGTGGCAGCACATGCATGTGCAGGTGCCCGGCAACGCCCGCGCCAGCCGCTTTTCCCAGGTTCATCCCCAGGTTCATTCCGTCGGGCTTGTAAATCGTGCGGAACGCATTTTCCACCCGCTGCGCCAGTTCCATCATTTCCTTCAACGCCTCCGCATCGCACAGATGCAATTCCGCCACGTGCGCATACGGCACGATCATCAGGTGCCCTGTGGTGTACGGATACCGGTTCAAGATCGCGAACATCTTTTTCCCTCGGTAGACGATCAGTGTTTCTTCGTCCCGAGTATTCTTCACCGCGTCACAAAAGAAGCAATCGGTCTGCTTCCCCTGCGCAGCTTCTTCCATATACTTGAATCGCCATGGCGACCAAAGGTAGTCCATCGTTTGCAATCCTCACTCGCGTTTTCGCGCACTCAGCATAACCCAAAATTCTTATCGTGAATCATGGCTTGCTCGCAGCAAAAAAAAACGCCCCGAACTCGCCGGGGCGCCGTGCATCTCTGTTTGTAAAACGCATTGTCTACGAAGGTGCCGCTTCGCTCTGCGCCGGCTCCGACGTGTTTACGAAGTCCTTCAATTCCTTGCTGGGCTTGAAAAACGGAATCTTCTTTGCCGGTACTTCCACTTTCTCACCGGTCTTTGGGTTGCGCCCTACGCGGCCTCGCCGCTGGCGCGTGCGGAAGCTCCCGAAACCCCGGATCTCAATTTTGTCGCCCTTTTGCAGCGCGTCGATGATGCTTTCAAAAATCGTCTCGACGATCGTTTCCGACTCCTTGCGTGGAAGTTCCGTAACCTTTAGCACTTCCTCGATCAAGTCGGCCTTCGTCAACGTCGGTTGTTTTGTCATCGTCCCCGCCTCTTGCTTCGTTTCCAAGCCCGGCCCGCACAACTATCTGGTGTGAGGCGACTTAGAGGGGCTTCGCCTCACTGGCTGACCCTCTTCCTATCATTAAAATGACCCTCAGGTAAACGACTTTTCCTGCCTGACCCCTGGGTCAGGGGAATTTTGTTTTCGACTCTATCGGGACGCCAACTTCTGTTTCATGGCATCCCCGATGGTTGCCGTCGCCGAGGACTTCGTGGTCGACTTGTACTGCTCGATCTCCTTGCGTTCAATCTGTCGCACGGCAGCGCGATAGCTCAAGCCGATGCGCCGTGTATCCGAGCTGATCTTGATGATCTTGAAATCATATTCCTTGCCGGGCTCCAACGGACCAGCGCTCTTGAGCGGCCCGGTGCTCGGCCGGAAACTCGACGCGCTATCGTCACGCCGCTTGCGCTCTTCGATTTCCGTGTTGTGGCAAAGGCCTTCGATATTGTCGCCCAGCTCCACGAAAGCACCGAACGTGGCAATCCGGGAAACCTTCCCCCTCACGATTTCTCCCACGCGGTGCTGTTTGAACCAATCGCCCCAAATGTCGTTCACTTGCTTCATGCCCAGCGACACCCGGCGGTTCTCCGGATCGATTCGCAACACCTTCGCGGTAATCGGCTCGCCCTTCTTGAATACTTCGTGCGGGTTCTTCACGCGGCCGGTCCAGCTCACATCGCCGACGTGCACCAACCCGTCGAATCCGTCCTCGATTTCGATGAACGCGCCGAACTCCGCGATGTTCCGGACCTTGCCGGTCACCACCGTGCCTACCGGATACTTCTCGGCCACCAGCAACCAGGGATCGGCCTGGGCCTGCTTCATTCCCAGCGATACGCGACGGTCGCTCGGCTTAATGTCCAGCACCACTACGTCCACTTCTTCGCCCGCCTTCACCACCTTTGACGGGTGCGTTGGCTTCTTCGACCAGCTCATCTCCGTCACGTGCACCAGTCCTTCGATGCCCTGTTCCAACTCGACGAAGGCGCCGTAATCCACCACGCCTACAACCTTGCCCTTATACTTGCCGCCCGCGGGATAACGCTCCGCCGCATCCACCCACGGGTCCTTAGCCAGCTGCTTCAGGCCCAGCGACACGCGCTGCTTATCCTTGTCAAACTTCAAGATCATCACGTCGAGTTCCTGCTCCGGCTTCACCACGTCGCTGGGATGACGAACGCGTCCCCAGCTCAGGTCTGTCAGGTGCAGCAACCCGTCAATGCCGCCCAAGTCCACGAAGGCACCGTAATCCGTCACGTTCTTCACCGTGCCGTGTACCACTTGCCCTTCGCTTAGCTTCTCCATCAACTCCGCGCGCTTGGCGTGCAACTCTTCTTCCAGCAACGCTCGCCGGCTCACGACCACGTTTCCCCGCCGCCGGTTCAGCTTGGTGATGCGCACTTGCACTTCCTGCCCCATCAGCCCGTCCAGATTCGCTGTTGGCCGCAGGTCATATTGCGAACCCGGCAGGAACGCGCGCACCCCGCCCACATCCACAACCAATCCGCCCTTGATGCGGTCCACTACCTTCGCCGTGATCGTTTCCTTGGCTTTGTACTGCGCATCGATTCTTTCCCACATCCTGCGGCGCAGCACCTTCTGGTAAGACAAAATGACGAACCCGTCCTTGTGCTCGCCCGTGCGCTGCACTTCAATCGTCTGGTCCGGGTCAGGCCGCGGAATGTCCGTCTCTGTGAACTCCACCGCCGGAACCAGGCCCTCGGTTTTTCCACCGAGGCTGACTACCACACCGTGTTCCGTGAACGCCACCACCTTGACTTCGATAATTTCGTTTTGCGACGCGGCTTCCATGGGCTCGCTGTACTGCTCGATCAGCTTGCTCATCTCTTCCGCGCCAGCGGCCTCTTCTGCCGCCGCCGCTGCTTCCGCATCCACAACCGCGGCTTGCGCGTGCGCTTCCGCTGTTGCGTGAGCCTCTTCGGGCTTCACGTGTTCAACGGGCGCAGATGTAGCCGGCGTTTCGCTCGCTGCGGCAACTTCTGCCGCTTGCGGTTCAATTGCGGGCGTCTCAATGCTGGGCTTTGCTTCTTCTTTCGGGGTGGTTTCGTTTGCCTGGACTGCTGCGGTTCCTGTTGCTGAAGATACGGGGTTATCGTGGTCTGATGACATGTCAATCGCCTCCGGGATTTGTATCCCTGTTTTTGTCGAGTCAATCCTTGCTTGGTCCCTACCGGGGTGATGCAAGGAGGGTTACAACGGGGCAGTGCAGAACATTGAACTGCTTCGCAGTAACTCGTTAACTTTCACTTGGATGCCGCGAACATGGCTGAACGCCGCACCCCTCGTATCTACAAAGGATACCTGCCCCCTAAACCCCTGTCAATCAATGGGAATTTGGAGCATGGCCTAGGCTTTGCGCTTCGCCTGCATCAGTGACCTGAGGCCCCACGTTAGTGGGGCGGTCCATCCAAGCAGCAGAACAATCCACAAAAGACCATCCACAGTATTGGCAATTGTGGGTGGTAACTTGTCCAAGAGCCTGGCGATGATCCCAAGACGCGTTTCTCTCAAAACTGTGGGTCCCACAATCAAGTTGAGATCAGCCGCCAGCCAGGAGAAACCCACCGCCAGCAAAATGAATGGTTTGAACTTCATATTGTCACTATGCCCGCGCTCGCCCTGCCTGTCGCGTCTCTCGCCGAAAATCCGGAGCGCTCACCGTCACCGTCCGGCACATCTCGTATAGACGCGATCGCATCCGTGCTCCAATGCGGTCTGCCAGCGTATCTTCTTTTACCACCACGCGGCGTCCTCCCGGCAATGGCGCGCCCTCCGCTTGCCCTACCGTTTCGTCAGCGTAGTTCGTCGTCAAGATCGTCATGCGCCGCTCGTTGTAGCGCGTGTTCAGCACCAATCCGATGATGTCCAGCACCCACGCCGAAGGCTTGCTGGCACCCAGATCGTCCAACACCAGGATTTCTGCCGTGCGCACAGGCTCCAGCACGCCCATCTCCGTCGATTCGCTGGCCGGGTTGTAGCTGGCCTGAATCTCTTTCAACAATTCCCGGTAATCGCAAAACAAGCCGCCGTGCCCGCGCCGGATTAACTCTTTCAGCCCCGCCACCGCCAGATGCGTCTTCCCCACGCCCGACGGCCCCATCAGCAGAAATCCTTTTTCCGACGCCGGATATTCGCGCACGAATCCTTGCATCAGGAGTTTGGCTTGTTTGATCGATTGCTCGTGCTCCGAAGTCCAGGTCTTTCCATCGGCCAAATCCGTCGCGTAGCTCTCAAAATCGCAATGCTCATATCGCTTCGGGATCCGCGCCCGTTCCATCACCAGCCCTGCGCGCTCCTCCATCCCGCACTCGCACGCCACCGCCACGCTGCCTGGCGCGCCATCCTTCCGCGCTACCAGCTTCCATCCTGTTCCTCGACATACCGCACAATCTTCCCGTGCCATGATCTTCCTTTGGAGTGCGGGAGCTTGCTTCCGCTTTTACGGATTCAACCAATCATCCAGACAATCCATCTTCGTCAATCGTCATCATACGTCCCCGTGCGTCACGTCACAATCCGCTTGCCCTGCGGAAATCTGTGCACAAAAACAAAAACGCCCCGATCAGTTCGGGGCACGCCTTACAAATCAAAATGAAAACTTGGAACTGTTCCTACTTCCCCGCTCGCGGTACCGCCTTCACAATCGCCGTCCTCGAAGGTTTTTCTTCCGTCCGCGCCATTCGCGTCAACTCCTGCTGCACCACATGCGCAAACTCGCCCATCTGTCGTTCCATCTCGATCATCTTTTCCCGCATATTCAGGATGATCTCGATCCCCGCCAAATTCACGCCCATGTCTCGCGCCAGCGTCAGGATCACGTCCAATCGCTCCAGATCAGAGTCCGTATACAGCCGCGTATTCCCTTGCGATCGTGACGGTTTCAGCAATCCCACGCGCTCGTACAGACGCAACGTCTGCGGGTGCAACTTGTACAGCTCCGCCACCGCACTGATCATGTATCCGGCCTTCGCCCGTTTTCGTGTTTTGACTGGCATGTGCGTATCGAGATCTTAGTTATAAGTTCTCAGTTCTAAGTAAAGCATCCGGCCGAAGCATTACTTAGAACTTAAAACTTATTACTTACGACTACTCATACCCCCGCTTTCGCAAACAAATCCTTGCGCGGATCCGCCGGTTCAATTCCTTCCAGCTCCTTCATCAGGTTCCGCACTCGCTCGTCGGTCGGCTCCGGCACGATCACCTGAATCTCCACGTACTGATCCCCACGCGCTCCGCTCTTTCCATGTGGCACGCCTTTATCCTTCAGCCGCAGCGTCTTTCCGCTATTCGTGGCGGGAGGAATCCTCACCAGCGATCTGCCATCAATCGTCGGCACTTCAATCTTTGCGCCCAGCGACGCTTCCGGCACAGTCACCGGCACCTTCGTGTACAAATCATTCCCACGCCGTTCGAAATAGGCGTGCGGCTTGACCATCACCTGCAGATACAAATCACCGGCCGGTGCGCCCATCGTTCCTGCATTGCCCTTACCCGGCACGCGCACTCGACCTCCATTCGCCACTCCGGGCGGTATGCGAATATCAATCGTCTCCGTACGCCGCACGCGCCCCTCGCCGCCGCACGTCCGGCACGGCGTCCGCAGCTTCCCCGTGCCGCCGCACCGGTTGCACGGCACATTGAAGCGCATCTTCCCGGCGGTCTGTTGAATCGAGCCTTTTCCATCGCAAGTCGGGCAAATTTGCGGCGATCCCACGGCACCGGTGCCGTGGCAAGTCTCACAGGCATCCATTCGCGTGATCTGCAGCTTCTTCACCGCGCCGCGCACCGAGTCCCAGAAGTCAATTTCGATCTGGTATTCCAGGTCGCCGCCGGCTTCGTGTTCCGGCTCCATCGCTGTTGCGCCACGGTGCCCCCCAAAAAACTGGCCGAACATATCCCGGAAGCTCGAGTTGCCACCACCCTGCGGCTGTCCGCCAAAATCGAATCCGCCAAAATCGAAGTTTACGTTTCCCGGACCAGCATCGGCTCCGCCGCTATAACCTGGCGGTGGTGCATTTTCGCTGTAGAAGCCGTACTGGTCGTACATTTCGCGCTTCTTCGTGTCGGATAGCACGTCGTACGCTTCCTGCAATTGTTTGAATTTTTCTTCCGCTGATTTGTCGCCCGGATTCAAATCGGGGTGGTACTTCCGCGCCAGCTTGCGAAACGCCGTGCGAATATCCTTCGCCGTCGCTTTCCGCGGCACTCCCAGCAGTTCGTAGTAGTCCTGTTTTGTCCCTGTCGCCATGAATCTCTTTGCGTTGTGGCCGGTCTACAAACCTGGCCGCTTCCGTCTCTTCTGTTTCGCGCGCAGGGGCCCGGCCAGCCCGGGCCCCTGCGCGCAATCTCCAAACTATTGATTCGCGTTATCAGAAGCCCGCGAGGTGACTAGGTTTCTGGTCACTGATATCTGATAACCGTTTACTGACAACTCGCTATCAACCAGTTCGCCTGCTCAATTCGGCTTCTTATTTTCGTCCACGTCCACATACTCCGCATCGATTACGTCGCCAGGCTTATGTCCGCCTTGCGCGCCACCGCTGTCTGTGGATCCGGATGACGCACCCGCACTGGCCGCGCCGGCTTGCGCTGCGCCGCTTGCCGTTTGCGCCTTCTTGTACAGCTCTTCCGCCATCTTGTGCAGTGTCTTTTCGACGTTCTCTGTTGCCGACCGCAACCGCGCCACACTGCCTTCGTTCATGGCTTTCTTTGCATCTTCCAGTGCTTCTTCGGCTTGCTTTACGTCGTCTTCCGCCAACTTGTCGCGATTCTCGCGGATCGTCTTCTCCGCCTGGTACACGATTCCGTCCAGCCGGTTCCGCGCTTCTACTTCTTCCATGCGCTTGCGGTCGTCTTCGGCGTGTGATTCCGCCTCGGTCCGCATTTTTTCCGCTTCTTCCTTGCTCAAGCCCGTGGAAGCCGTGATGGTGATCTTCTGCTCCTTGTTCGTGGCCTTGTCCTTTGCGCTCACGTTCAGGATGCCGTTGGCGTCGATGTCAAACGTTACCTCAATTTGCGGTATGCCGCGTGGTGCCGGCGGAATTCCGTCCAGCTTGAACGTCGCCAAAGAGCGATTGTCCTTCGCAAACTTTCGTTCACCTTGCAGTACGTGGATTTCCACGCCCGGCTGGTTGTCGGAAGCCGTCGAATACGTCTCCACCTTGCGCGTCGGGATCGTCGTGTTCCGCGCGATTTGCACGGTCATTACGCCGCCCAACGTCTCCACGCCCAGCGACAACGGCGTCACGTCCAGCAGGAGGATGTCCTTCACCTCTCCCGCCAGCACTGCGCCTTGAATCGCCGCGCCCACCGCAACCACTTCGTCTGGATTCACGCCCTTGTGCAATTCTTTCCCGTTGAAGAACGTGCTTACCAGCGATTGTACCTTTGGAATACGCGTTGATCCGCCCACCAGAACCACTTCCTGGATATCGCTCGGCGACATCTTCGCGTCTTCCAAAGCCTGTTTCACCGGTCTCATCGACCGTTCCAGCAGATCTCTCATCAAATCTTCCAGCCGTGTCCGCGTCAGCTTCTGCTGCATGTGGATCGGCCCGCTTGCCCCCGCTGTGATAAAGGGCAAATTGATCTCGGTTTCCATCATCTGCGAAAGCTCGATCTTGGCCTTCTCCGCCGCTTCCTTCAGCCGTTGCAGCGCCATCTTGTCTTTGCCGAGGTCGATGCCGTGTTCCTTCTTGAACTCGTCGATTAGCCAATCCACGATCTTCTGGTCTACATCGTCGCCGCCCAGGTGCGTATCGCCATTCGTGGACTTCACTTCCACCACGCCCGCGCCGACTTCCAGCACGGAAATATCAAACGTGCCTCCGCCCAGGTCGTACACCGCAATCGTTTCGTCGCTCTTCTTCTCCAGGCCATAGGCGAGCGCCGCTGCCGTCGGTTCATTAATGATGCGCAGCACTTCCAGTCCCGCGATCTCTCCTGCTTGCTTGGTCGCTTGCCGTTGCGAGTCATTAAAATAGGCCGGCACCGTGATGACCGCCTTCGTCACCTTCTCACCAAGAAAATCTTCCGCGGCGTTCTTCAACTTCGTCAAAATCATCGCGGAAATCTCCGGCGGGCTGTACACCTTCCCCGCCACTTCCACGCGCGCGTCGTCGTGGTTGCCCTTTACAACTTTGTAGGGCACGCGCTTCATCTCTTCGCTCACTTCGTCGTAACGCCGCCCCATGAAGCGCTTGATCGAATACACCGTGTTTTCGGGATTCGTCACCGCTTGCCGTTTGGCCACCTGGCCCACCAGGCGCTCCCCGGTTTTCGTGATCGCCACCACCGAAGGCGTAGTCCGGCCGCCTTCCTGGTTCGGGATCACTACCGGCTCGCCGCCTTGCATCACGGCTACTACCGAATTTGTCGTCCCCAGGTCAATTCCAATGGTCTTACTCATGTCCTCGCTTCTCCTTACTTAGCTTTCTTAAACTCTCAATCGTTTCGGCGCGCCAGACAATCTCCAGTTCTGTGGCGCGGCATTCCGCCCCGCTTTTGAATTTCTCGCGGGCCCGTCGTCATCTAACCTCTTACTTCTTTGAGGAGGTCAATTCCTCCCTGAACCTGCCCCACTATACAAGTTGAGTGTTGCATTGTCAAGTTGTTTGATATAGACAATAAGTGTATTTGGACCAATCCATTACAGCCGCATCCGACTCCCTATTCGCTAACTTCCGCTGCCTACCCCTATTCCCCCTGCCTCATGCACCCATATAGCAGTTTCGCCTACCTTGGCACTCTTCTCGAACCCTTCTTCACCCTTCTCCATCCTTCACCAATCCTGGCTGCATCCCATCCACATGCCCGTTTCGCCTTTCGGCTCTCCGCGCGCAGTCTGCATTGTCGAAAGCTGTGATACTCTGGCCATGATTTCCCTGAATCTTTCTCGGAGGTTTCTGTGAATCGTCGGCGAATTCTGGTCGCTCTTTTGGGTGTGGGCTTGATCGTGGCAGCTGTTTTGTTGATTCCCTCTCTCCACAAGCCCGGTGAAACTCCAAGTCAGCAGGTGGAACAGCCGCAACTGATTCCGCAGTCGAGCCCGGCTGAAACCGCGAACACCACGCCGGCGCCGCCCCCTGCTCTCTCTGTGATTCCTCCGGTGATCACCGTCGCCAAGGCTGCTCCAGCTCCCTCTCAGGGCACGATTTCCGTCGATGGTGTGAACGACATCGACCCCGCCAAGGCTTTCGGTTCCAAAAGCGCTCCCGTTGTCATGGAAATCTACAGCGACTTCCAGTGCCCCGCCTGCAAAACGCTCTTTACCACCACCACGCAGAAGATCATGGACAATTACGTCAACACCGGCAAGGTTTTCCTCATCCATCGCGATTTTCCCTTGCCCATGCATGCCTATTCCCGGATAGCGGCCAGCTACTCTCGCGCCGCCGCACACATCGGCAAGTGCGACGAAGTTGAACAGGCCCTCTTTCGGGATCAGGAAAAGTGGGAAATGACGGGCAATGTGGTGGGCACCGTTGCTGCCGCTCTCAACCCCGCCGAGATGAAAAAAGTGCAAGCCCTCGTGGACGCCAAGACCTACGACCCCCTCATTGAAAGGGACAAGCAAATCGGCATGATGATTCCCGTGAACCAGACTCCCTACTCCGTGCTGCACACAAAGTCCGGCCAAACTTTCCCGGTCGTCGGCTTCGTCAGCTACGACGTCCTGAAATCGTTTCTCGATCAACTCGTCGCTCAGAAATAGGCAGGAAGCTCATGATGCAATCCGCCCCGTTCAACTACCGCCGCATCATCATTTGGATTGGCCGTATCGTTCTTGGTGCGATCTTCATTTACGCGGGCATTTCGAAGCTCTTTTTCCCCAATCACATGTGGTGGCCGTTTTTCATGCTGAAGTTTTCGGTTAGCACCAACCTCGCGAATTTCGGTATCCAGGTTGAATCGTACAAACTGCTCCCAGCCGCGGGCGTTACTTTTGTCACGTACACTCTGCCTTTTGCCGAAATCATTCTGGGCCTGCTGCTCTTCATCGGTTGGCGCCTGCACATCTGGGCCACGCTCGTAACCCTATTGCTGCTGGGATTCATCGGAGGCGTGACCCGCGCCTATCTTCTCCACATGAATATCAATTGCGGCTGTTTTGCTACCCCTGAACCGGTAAGCCTCAAGAAGATTCTCGAAGACAGCACAATGGCCGTCCTTGCCATCCTCATGACCATTTTTGCTTTCCAGGAATCGCGCCGCCCTCACCCGTGGTCCGCTCCCACGCCTGAATAGCGAGAGTAAACACTCAGTCCCGGCTCCTGTCGTCTGGAACATTTCGTTGTTTGCTCCGCTGCAATCCTTGCGTTTCTGATTTAGAATTCTCTTTCAATGCTGAGCCTCCCTCCTATCACTCTTCGCCTACGCGGCTGGAAGCTGATTGACCGCGTTGCCCTTGCGTTCCTCCTTCTCTGCGCCATCGCTCTCGGCGCCGCCGCTGGCTTGCTCTTCGTCTACGAAAGCGACCTCCCCGAAATTCACGCGTTGGAGACGTACCGCCCCAACGTCGTCACCGAAATCTATGCCGACGATGGCCAGCTTGTCGGCAGCTTCGCCCTGCAGCGCCGCATCCTCATGACCTGGGAGCAAATCCCCAAAGTTCTCTACAACGCCGTCACCGCCATCGAAGACCAGCACTTTGAGGATCATTGGGGCGTCGATTTTCCCCGCGTGGCCGGTGCTGCTTATCGCAACCTGATCAAACGCCGCAAGGCAGAGGGCGCCAGCACCATCACCATGCAACTGGCCGGCAATCTTTTCCTCGACCGCAGCGACCGCAGCTTCCGCCGCAAAGCCCAGGAAATTCTCCTCGGCCTGCAAATAGAACGCCGCTACACCAAGCCGCAGATCTTCACCATGTACGCCAACCAGGTCTACCTCGCTCATGGCAACTACGGATTCGCCGCCGCCTCGCAATTTTATTTCGGCAAGCCCGTCAGCGATCTCAAGTTGCAGGAAGCGGCGCTCCTTGCTGGCATGATTCGCGGACCCATCTATTCGCCACTTGTCGATCCCGCGCGCGCTCTGTCTCGCCGCAACCTCGTCCTTCATCAAATGCGCGAGGAGGGCAAGATCACCGCCGCCGAAGAAGAAGCCGCGAAGAAGACACCACTCGGCCTGCACCTGCAATATCCGCGCAACGATCTCGCGCCCTATTTCTTTGAAGAAATTCGCAAATACCTGGAATCCACCTACGGCACAGAAGCTGTCCACGAGCGCGGCCTCCGCGTCTATACCACGCTCAACATTCAGATGCAGAAAGCCGCCAATCAATCCATTCGCGACGGCCTCCACACTTACGACCGCCGCCACGGCTGGCGCGGCAAGCTCCCCAACGTCCTGAAAGACAATCTCGGCAAGCTGGATACTTATGAGGACGATGACTGGCGCCACGCCATCGAAAAGGGAAGCTACGTCACCGGCTTGGTCCTAACCGTCGACGACAAAAGCGCCACCGTCAAAATCGGCACCTATCGCGCGTTGCTATCTCCCGCAGACATCGCCTGGACCGGCCACAAACGGCCCAACGAAATTCTTGCCGTCGGCGATCTCATCCAGGTCTCCATCCAGGATTTGCGCGAAACCACCGCTCGCGTGCAACTCGAACAGCAACCCGCCCCGCAAGCCGCCATGATCGCCATCGACAACCCTACCGGCGAAATCAAAGCCATGGTTGGCGGCTACAGTTTTGAGGATTCCAAATTCAATCGCGCCACGCAGGCCTTCCGCCAGGTCGGCAGCTCCTTCAAGCCTTACGTTTATTCGGCCGCCATCGAAAGGGGTTCTACACCCTTCGACACCATCGTTGACGCTCCCTTCACCACCATGAGCGGTGGCCAGGTCTACTCCCCGCACAATTACGATGAAAAATATGAAGGCACGATCACTCTTCGCCGCGCCCTCGCCGGCTCGCGAAACGTTCCCGCCGTCAAGCTGACCGAAAAAATCGGCATCAACTCCGTCGTGGACATGGCGAAACGTTTCGGCATTACCACGCCGCTGCCCCCGTACCTGCCGCTCGCCCTCGGCGCGGCGGATATGAAACTTAGCGAGCACGTTTCCGCATTCACTGTTTTCCCCAACGACGGTATCCGCATTGATCCGCACATGATTCGCCGTGTCACCAGCTACGATGGCGCGCTTCTTGAGGAAGCCCATCCTGAAGTGCACGACGTGATCTCGCCGGAAGTGGCCCGGACCATGACCGCCATGCTCATGGATGTCGTGCAATTTGGCACCGCCATTAAAGCCCGGTCCGTTGGGCGCCCTGCGGGAGGCAAAACAGGAACGACGCAAGATTTCACCGATGCCTGGTTTATCGGTTTCACGCCGCAAATTACCGCCGGCGTCTGGGTCGGTTTCGACGACAAACAGATTTCACTCGGCAAGAGGGAAACAGGCGCGCAAGCGGCGCTGCCGATCTGGATGGAGTTTATCGAACACGGCATGGCGGGTATGCCGGTACTGGGATTTGCAAACGTAATTCCGCTCGAACAACAAGCTTTGGAACATCACGTTAATGTGGATGTGCCAGACACCGCGCCCGAAGATGAAGCCCCCAGCCTACCGAAAGAAAAGCCGCCAACAAATCCTCCGCCTACAAGTTCGCCGCCGACGACCCCTCCTCAAACCCCGTAGGCAGTACTGATTTCCGGATTATTTGCGAAAGGGATCCCAACCGCCGGGTTGAAGTCGGTGCACGCTGCCATCCTGCGCGCGCACTTCCAACTTATTTCCCCGCGTAATCTTGCCAATTTGCGTCAGTGGCAATCCCCGGAAACTGCCTGGGATCCGGCGAATTTTTCGCGGCGCCACAGTAAATAACAATTCGTAATCATCGCCGCCGTGCAGCGCCAATCGCACCGCCTTTTCTCTCTCTACATCCTCCAGCATCGGCAGGGATGCCACTTCTACCCGTGCCCCCACCCCGTTCGCCGTGCATAGCCTCAACAAGTCGATCGACAATCCATCCGAAACATCCATCGCCGCCGTCGCCAGCCTGTTTCTTGACAGCCATTCACCCAGCTCCAGCCGCGGCTCCGGATACAAATGTTTGCGCAACAGCCAGTCGTTCTTATTCACCTTCCCGCGCAACTTCTGAAGGCGCTCCCAGCCGCGATCCGCCTCTCCTAACTTCCCGCTGACACAAACCAGATCCCCAGGCCGCGCCCCCTCTCGCCGCAATGCCAGGTTCGGGGCGATTTCCCCCACCACGGTGATGTTGATCAGGATCTGCTCGCAGCGAGTGGTGTCGCCGCCCGCCAGTTCGCAGTGAAACGTGCGTGCGGCGCGGTGCAGCCCTCCGAGAAACTCCGTCAACCACCACCCTGTATGTGAGGAGGGCAGAGCCAGGCTCAGCAGGTAGCAGCGAGGTCTTCCGCCCATCGCGGCAATGTCGCTCACAGCCCGCGCCAGGCTTTTCCAGCCCACCGCGTCCGCCGGATGTTTATCCCGCAGGAAGTGCGTCCCTTCTAAAGACCAGTCGCACGTCAGAATCATCTGTTGTCCGGCGCGCGGCTTGAACAACGCCGCGTCATCTCCGATCCCCAGATGGACTCCTGCCGCCGCTAGGCGCGCTGGGTTCGACCCTGAAGCAATCCGCTGCAAAACCTGCTCTTCATTCATCAATGTTAGACTTGTCCCTTGCAAGTCTTTGATTCGCCGCTCCGCAAGGCGCGGATCGTTTTCGGTTTGGCTTGGCGTCCATATCCTTCACCCTGGCAATCTCGCGCTCCGTGGCGCATTGTATATCGCCCCAAGCGGCTTTCTCTACCAAATCGATTCCCACTGACCCCGGACTCAGCATTTGCCAGCTGGATTTTGCTCATTGGCTAGGGCTGTCCTTTCGGACAGTGGACAGTTTTTCCATGACTGTCCCAAAAAATTCCAAGTACAGGGTTGACGCGGGCAACCTACAAAAACTAATATCTACCTAGAACGACCCATGGCTCACGGTTCAGACTGAGCTTGACATTCACGGTACGGTGCGGAACCCAGGGAATGCTCTACCGCACTTTAATAGAAAGTAAGAAGGCTGAGGGAGCCGCTCAGTGATTAGCGGGAAGAACTACACGTTCTACATTGCTTCGACGCCGGGTCAACTCCGGAAGCTCGTCGTACCCGCCTATCTGCTTCACGGTCTGGCGATTCTGGCCATTATTGGTGTCATCACCGTTGCTGGTGCCATTGGATCGTACAGCCGCATGTTGTGGAAGGTTGGGAACTACAACGCCCTCCGCCACGATCAGGAAAGCCTCAAGAAACAGTATCGCGAGCTGCAAACGACTGTGAAGGATACCAACCAGCGACTGGACTCTCTGCAGTCCCTGGCCACTGAAGTCGCTATGACTTACGGCGTGATGCGCTATCACCCCGCCGCCTTTGATCAGATGGACTCAGCTGCAACTCCCGAAGACGCCTTTGACCGTTCCGTCGAGCAGTACTCCTTCCTCAAACGGAACGCGGCTGCTATTGCGGTTTCCGCTGGCGGACTCCGCCTGATGCCCGCAAGTGCGTTTGCGGATTCTTCGTATACTCCCTCGATTTGGCCTGTACTTGGCCGTATCACCGATGGTTTTGGCGAGCGCCTCGATCCCTTCTCCGGTGAGGGTGCGTTCCACACTGGCGTTGATGTTGGCGCGGACTACGGCGCGCCAGTGCACGTCACCGCCGACGGTATGGTGCTCGATGCAGGACAGCACTCTGGCTATGGCCGCGTCGTCATCGTGGATCACGGTTTTGGTATCACCACCTGGTATGCGCATCTCTCGTCTTACGCTGTTGTCCCCGGAACTCGCGTCAAGCGCGGAGAAGTAATTGGCTATACGGGAATCAGCGGCCGCTCCACGGGACCGCACGTCCATTACGAAGTGCGCATGAACAACGCCCCCGTCAATCCTTGGCGTTACATGAAGTCCACCGCGCCCTCCGCGGATTAAGCCCTTCCTCCAAGAAAAACCGATTGTGAATTATGTTGCGACGGCAAGTTTGTCAACGTGGGGGTCTTTGACAATCTGTGCGAGGATTCCGGCCTAGTGGCTGACCACATGCCCCGTCGGTGCGGGCGTGGCTGGTCCCATAGGCGATTCCGCTGCTCGCATGGCCTGCAGCAGTTTTGGCGTCACATCAAACACCGCACGCACCGATTTGCTGGTTCCCCGATCCAAAGTTTGCACATCCGCCGATCGCAGCAACTCCAGGTAACCGTCCCGGAGTTGTGGGTCCAGCTTCTTGCGCATGTCGGCGCCGTTCAGTCCGCCCTGTGCCAGCAGGAGTATCCCGTTCAAGAATTCGCTGAGTTGCCGCATCGTGGTTTCAGACGCACACTCGCCATCGGCCACCACTCGCAACAAATTGCCGTCCGGCTTCGCGCCAATTGAAATCCATTGTAGTTGCGCCAGCAAAGCCGCCAGTTGCGGCGAACGGAATCCTCCCGGAGCTTGCTGCGCCAGGGCTGCCGCTATCCCTGCATCCTGCCGGATCACGGCGAACACCGGTGTTCCCGCCAGGCGCGCAAAACGTTCGCGCCACTCCGCCGCGGAAGGATCCGGTTGGGCAAAAAGCGACGCTGCCGATGCGTCGTTGGTCCAGGCAATCCGATCTGCACGTAAAAAAGTGAGAAACGATGCGCTTGTTGGCCCTGCTGGGGCTATCGCATAAATCGTCGCACCGTTCATCGATTCAGACTTGCTGGAGCGTTGCAAGTAGGCCGATATTTTCTGGCGGTCGAATCGTCCGTCGGCGATCACGAGAATGCGGGAATGATCGGCCGCGCGGGTAATTCCAATCGCCACGCGATCCAGATCCCTTTCGTAATTGAAACCTGTTGCCTGCACGAACTGCGTGTAATCAGCGTCTGGCGCGGGGACCGGGGCCCAGGAAAACAACTGCGCCAAAAACGGGGACGAGCGCAATACCGCCAGGTCCAAGAAGATTACGACGTCGCCATTCGCAGGCATCCGCGCGAGCATTTCATTGCGCGCCGCCAGCGGATCATTTGATTTAGAGTGAATGTAGAAAAACGCAGCGGCCAGTGAAATCGCCACCACGAGGAGCAAGCTGCTCAGCCATTTACGATTGGACATGGTACAGTCAAAACGATGCGCGCTAATTGACTCTTCTTGTCATTCTCGCATCCAATCCTCGACAAGCAACAGAAGTTTGCTTGAACGACTCAAATTTTCGGGGGTTGCTCGGCGAGACTGTGGATAGACGGAACGCTCCGAGTTCCTTTATGCATGGTAACGAATTGAAAATACTGCCTTTATGTTATCGTGACTAATGAACGCCCTGTGGCTGTTTTTCCACAGTTTTGGCGACTCAAGTGCTCTTCATTCCGCCGACCCGCCCTTGCAATTTGTGTGCCCATTCTGCTATTCTTGTACGGTTTGAGCAGCGCTGGCGTAGCTCAGCTGGTAGAGCATCTGATTTGTAATCAGAGGGTCGGGGGTTCAATTCCCTCCGCCAGCTCCACCAGATTTAAGCAGGGGAGTGAGGCGAAGCGAATCCCTGAACACTAATTCGACGGGCTGGTGTCTCTTGACACGAGTCCGTTTTGTGTATTCGCTTGTTTCTCCTCCATTGACGACGCGGGCGGAAACTGTGGACACCTTGAGTTTGGGTCCGAGGATTTTTCTCGGGACGGGTGGGTGAGTGGTTAAAACCAGCAGACTGTAAATCTGCCGCTCCTTGCGGGCTACGAAGGTTCGAATCCTTCCCCGTCCACCAGGATTCGAGTTCCGCGGGAGAAGGCCGGAATCGCAATTCGCCGGGTGATCAGGTTCGGCGGGCAAGCGTAATAACACCGCAGGAAAATCGCACACGCGATGTTCGAAAGCGGTAAAAATCGCGGCGAGTCAGCCGGTAAGAAAAAGTGCGCCGCGATGCTCAGGTTTTTTTCAGGGAACGCGTTTGGCCTGGGTAGCTCAGTTGGTAGAGCGCGTCCTTGGTAAGGACGAGGTCACCGGTTCAATCCCGGTCCCAGGCTCCAGTATCCGCTGGGTTTCCGCAAGGAGACTCGGGAGGGTAATCAGAAGTTTCCGGAGAAGATGGGCGGGGGTAACTCAACGGTAGAGTCTCACTCTTCCAAGGTGATGGTTGCGGGTTCAAATCCCGTCCCCCGCTCCAAGTTAACCGGGGCTGCTTGAAGGGCAGCGTGGGAAGTTCGGCGCCAGCCGTGGTTTGCAGGAAAGACGGTTTGCGCAAAGGATGAGGGCATATGGCGAAGGAGAAATTTGAGCGCAGTAAGCCGCACGTCAACATCGGCACCATTGGTCACATCGATCATGGCAAGACCACGTTGACCGCGGCCATCACCAAGGTGTTGAGCAAGAACAATCCCAAAGTGACCTTCCGCGCGTTTGACACCATTGACAACGCTCCGGAAGAGCGCGAGCGCGGTATCACGATTGCGGTCTCTCACGTCGAGTACGAAACCGCGAATCGTCACTACGCGCACATGGATTGCCCCGGCCACGCCGATTACATCAAGAACATGATTACCGGCGCGGCGCAAATGGACGGCGCGATTCTTGTCGTCGCCGCCACCGACGGACCCATGCCGCAGACGCGCGAGCATATCCTGCTCGCACGCCAGGTCGGTGTGCCCTACATCGTCGTCTTTTTGAACAAGTGCGATATGGTCGAGGATCCCGAACTTCTCGAACTCGTCGAACTTGAAGTACGCGAGCTCCTGAAGAGCTACCAGTTTCCCGGCGACAGCGTTCCCGTGATTAAAGGTTCGGCATTGTTGGCATTGAACGGCGAAGAAAAGTGGGAAGCGAAAATTCTCGAGCTTATGGCCGCGGTGGACGCCAATGTACCGCTGCCGGTGCGCGATATTGACAGGCCGTTCGCGATGCCCATCGAAGACATTTTCTCCATCTCTGGCCGCGGCACCGTGGTTACTGGCCGTGTCGAACGCGGCAAGGTCAAAGTCGGCGAGGAAGTCGAAATCGTTGGTTTCCGCGCGACGCAAAAGAAAGTGGTCACGGGCGTTGAAATGTTCCGTAAGTTGCTCGACGAAGGCCTCGCGGGCGACAACGTCGGATTGCTCTTGCGCGGCACGGAAAAAGACGATGTCGAGCGCGGGCAGGTTGTATGCAAGCCCGGCTCGATTACGCCTCACACCAAGTTCAAGGCTGAAGCGTACGTGTTAACGAAGGAAGAAGGCGGACGGCACACGCCGTTCTTTACTGGCTACCGCCCGCAGTTCTACTTCCGCACCACCGACGTTACCGGCGACATGAAATTGCCGGCTGGCGTTGAGATGGTGATGCCGGGCGACAATGTGAGCTGTGAAGTCACGCTGATCACTCCCGTCGCTCTGGAAAAGGGCTTGCGCTTCGCCATTCGCGAAGGCGGTCACACCGTGGGCGCCGGCGCCGTTACGGAGATCATCGAATAACTTTGGAAGTACAAGTCGGGAGCGGGCTGGCCATGCTGGCCCGCACACCAGTGAAAAGGAATTCAAGAAATGCGGGAAATCATTACTTTGCAATGTGGTGACTGCAAGAACCGGAATTACACCACCACAAAAAACAAGAAGAAGCACTCCGACCGATTGGAGACGAAGAAGTTTTGCAACACGTGCCGCAAGCATACGCCGCACAAGGAAGTGAAGTAAGTTTTCGTTTCGGACTTGGGAGCGCACGGCGGTTTTGGTTTTAGGGGAGTCGTCCAACGGTCAGGACTCCGGTCTCCAAAACCGGGTATGGGGGTTCGAATCCCTCCTCCCCTGCCAGGATTTTGAAGGACACAGGCCGCAAGGCTTGTGCAGGTGAAACGGATTTATGGGAACGCAGGCGGTTAAAGTGAAGAATGAAGAGTCTCAAACAAACGCAATTGCCGGAGCAGCTGCCGGTGTAGGCGAAAAAGTTTCCGGATCGATTCAGGGCACCCGTGAGTTTCTCCACGACGTCCGTGTGGAAATGAAGCAGGTGACCTGGCCGAATCGCGAGGACGTTACCTCCACCACCATGGTCGTGATTGTAACGGTGGCGTTTTTTGGAGTGTTTCTCGCGGTTGTCGACTGGCTCGTGCAGCACGGAGTCCAACGGCTGTTTGATTATTTCAAGGTTTAAAGGGCGGAACGTCCTATGTCGATGCAGTGGTACATCATTCACACCTATTCGGGCTTCGAGAAGAAGGTCAAAGAAAGCCTGGAAAGCCGTGTGGCCGCATTCAGCCTTCAAGACAAGATCGGACGGGTGTTGATCCCCACCGAAGATGTCGTTGAAATGCGCGGTGGCAAGAAGATTGTTGCGTCACGCATGTCCTACCCGGGCTACGTCCTCGTTGAAATGGATTTGGACGAGAACACCTGGCACATCGTTCGCAACACGCCACGCGTCACGGGTTTCGTTGGTTCGGCCACGGCTCCTCCGGCGCTCTCCGAAGCCGAAGTGGACGCCATTATCAATCGCGTGCACACGCCGCAGGATCGCCCGAAACCGAAGGTGGTATTCGAGCGCAACGAACAGGTTCGTATCGTTGACGGTCCTTTCGCCAACTTCAACGGCACTGTCGAGGAGATTGATAACGATCACAGCCGTCTCAAAGTTTCCGTTACGATTTTCGGCCGCTCCACTCCTGTCGAACTCGATTTCGCCAGCGTGGAAAAGCTGGGATGAATTCTGGCGGCCCGCTGCCGCCGCAACATTTTTGAGATTGAGGTAAAGGAAAGATGCCACCAAAGAAGGTTCAGACAACCATCAAGCTGCAATTGCCGGCCGGCAAGGCTACTCCGGCGCCCCCCGTGGGCACCGCCCTCGGCCCACACGGCGTCAACATCATGGATTTCTGCAAGCAGTTCAACGCCAAAACGCAGAAAGAAGCCGACGGAATGATTTTCCCCGTCCTCGTCACTATCTACACGGACCGTTCTTTCACGTTCGTGTTGAAGACGCCGCCCGCTTCCATCCTGCTCCTTCGCGCTGCGGGAATCGCCAAGGGCTCACCGGAACCGAATCGCAACAAGGTAGGTAAAGTCACAAAGAAGCAAGTCGTCGAAATCGCCAAGATCAAGCTTGTCGATCTCAATACCACAAATCTGGACTCCGCGGTCCGTACCGTCATGGGTACGGCTCGCAATATGGGTCTGGAAGTCGTGGAAGCCTAGGGAGTCACAGGCGCCAGGAGATCGCAGAGGTAGAAATGACCAAGAAGTCTGGAAAACATGTGGAGAATGCACGCAAGAAGGTGGAAGCGCATCCGTACAAGCTCGCCGAAGCCGCCGAGCTGATTAAGAAGACGCACCACACCAAGTTCAACGAAACCGTCGAACTGGCCATCAATCTGGGTGTGGATCCGAAACACTCCGATCAGGTTGTGCGCGGCACCGTTGTGCTGCCCAACGGCCTCGGCAAATCCGTTCGCGTCCTGGTTCTTGCGGGCGGTGATAAACAGCGTGAAGCACAAGAAGCGGGAGCGGAATTCGTGGGTGGCGACGATATGGTTCAGAAAATCATGGAAGGCTGGACCGATTTCGATGCCGTCATCGCCACGCCAGACATGATGCGCTCCGCGGGTAAACTCGGTAAGGTGCTGGGCCCTCGCGGTCTTATGCCAAATCCGAAAACCGGCACTGTCACGGCGGACGTCACCAAGGCTGTCAAGGAAACGAAAGCCGGCAAAGTGGAATTTCGCGTGGACAAAGCGGGTATCGTCCACTGTCCCGTCGGCAAAATTAATTTTGATGCTTCCAAACTCGCGGAAAATGCCCACGCCGTGATTGCTGCTGTCCTGAAGGCCAAGCCCGCCGCGGCAAAAGGGAAGTACGTCAAGAAGATTACTCTGACATCGACCATGGGCCCCGGCATCCTTGTGGATATTGCTGAGTCCGAAGCCCTGGCAACCGCCGCGTAGCGCGGAGAGAGATTAGCGGAGACCCGGAATCATGAAGAAGAAAAGTGAAAAGCAGCAGGATCTGGACAAACTGAAAACCGAGCTCGCGAAGGTGTCCACCGTCATTCTCACCACCTTCCAGGGCATCACCGTCGAAGCCGACACCAAGCTCCGCCGCGCCGTGCAGGCTGCGGGCGGCAAGTATCAGGTCGTTAAGAACACCCTTGCGGAGCGCGCCGGTACCGGCACTCCCGCCGAGGGCGTGCTCAAGAACCTGAAGGGCACCAACTCGATCGCGTATACCAGTGCCGACCCGGTGGCACTGGCCAAGGCTCTTACCAAGGTTGCCAAGGATGTTCCGGCATTCCAGTTCAAGTCCGGCGTCGTGGAAGGCAGAGTGATCTCCATCGCCGAGATCCAGCAACTCGCCAACATGCCGTCGAAGGAAGAACTGATCAGTAAGATCATGTTCCTCCTGAACGCTCCGGCTCAGCGAATCGCGTCGGCGCTCAATGCGCTGCCGCGCAACCTCGCGGTGACGGTCAGCGAAGCGGTTAAGGCCAACAAGTTTAGTTCGTAGGGGTTGGGGCTAAGCGGGCCCCGCCCGCCGCGGTTCCGGAAATTTTGATTCAGAAAATTGAGAGGAGAAATCGCAGTCATGTCGAAAGTCGAAACGATCCTGGAAGAAATCAAGGGCCTGACGCTTCTTGAAGCGTCTGACCTCGTGAAAAAAATGGAAGAAGCCTTCGGCGTTTCCGCCGCGGCGGCCACTGTGGTCGCGGCTGGCGGCGGTGGGGCTGCGGCTGCTGCTCCGGCGGAAGAGAAGACGGAATTCACCGTCGTCCTCACCGATATCGGCGGCAACAAGATCAACGTCATCAAGGCGGTTCGCGAAGTCACCAGCCTGGGCTTGAAAGAAGCCAAGGACCTGGTGGACGGCGCGCCCAAGACCGTCAAGGAAGGCGTCAGCAAAGACGAAGCCGCCACCATCAAGAAGAAGTTCGAGGATGCGGGCGCCAAGGTCGAAATCAAGTAATGGTTCGCCGGCCGTTCCTTGGCCGGCTCTCCATGGTTCGGGGCTTCGGGTTCGGCGCGGTTCATTTGGTGCACAACTGCGCCAGGGGAATTCAGTACGCAAGCTACGGCCGGACGTCTCAACAATCCTTTGGGTCCTCGGCGGACCCTCACTCACCGTGTGCGGGGCGGCATCGGGCATGCCTCCCGGCATCACGGCTAAGTGTCTTCTTCAGTTTTTTCGCACGCTGCCCGAAAGGGAATGAGGTACATCAGGCATGTCCACTAGTAACCAGCACGTTCGGGAACGCCAGCGCCTGGATTTCGCCAAGATTCAGGGATCCATCCAGATCCCTAACCTGATCGAGGTCCAGAAAAAGTCCTATCAGCGCTTTCTGCAGATGGATTTGCTGCCTAGCGAGCGCGAGGATGCCGGCCTGCAATCCGTGTTTACCTCGGTCTTCCCCATCCGCGATTTCCGCGAAATGTCGCAACTCGAATTCGTGGACTACGCGATCGGAAATTGGGAGTGCAAGTGCGGCAACCTGAAGGGTCTGCATCACCTGCGCGCCACCTGCCGCAATTGCGGCGCTTCCGTCGTCACCAATCCTTATCAGACTGGCGACGTCATCTGCCAGAAATGCGGCACCTTTAACAAGAACACGCCGACCTTCTGCAACAAGTGCGGCGACCCCGTGGCCATGCAACTGAAGTACGACGTCAACGAGTGCCAGGAACGCGGCATGACTTATTCCGCGCCCCTCAAGGTCACCATTCGCCTTACCATTTACGATAAGGACCCCGATACCGGCGCCAAGACCATTCGCGACATCAAGGAACAGGAAGTTTTCTACGGCGATATCCCGCTGATGACCGATAACGGCACTTTCATCATCAACGGCACCGAACGCGTCATCGTCAGCCAGTTGCACCGCTCTCCCGGCGTCTTTTTCGAAAGCGCCAACAACCGCACGTACTTCCTGGGCAAGATTATTCCGTACCGCGGCTCCTGGGTGGAGTTCGAGTACGACACCAAGAACATTCTCTATGTGCGCATCGATCGCAAGCGCAAGTTCCTCGGCTCTATCTTCCTTCGCGCCCTGGGCATGAAGTCCAATGAGGAAATCCTCCGCACCTTCTATCAGGTCGAGCGCATCTCCCTGCGCGAAAAGGAACTCCTCTGGAACGTTTCGCCCGGCATCGTGGATCGCAAGCTGACGCACGAAATCCGCAATCCGAAATCCGAAGAGATTATCGTTGGCGCGCACAAGCGCATCACGGAAACCCTCTTCAAGGAACTCATCAAAGCGCGCATCTCCCAGGTTCGCGCGGCACTTGCCGACGTCGAAGGCGCTTACAGCGTCGCCGATGTCGTCAACCGCGAAACGGGCGAAGTTCTGCTCGAAGCCAACAAGCCGCTGACCGCCGATCTCTGGCAGGCTTTTGCCGAATCCGGCATCACTGAAGTCGATGTCTTCTTCCCGGAACGCGATGAAATCGGCCTGGTTCTTTCACGCACCCTTGATAAGGACTCCATCCGCTCCTCCAAGGAAGCGCTCATCGAGATTTATCGCAAATTGCGCCCCGGCGATCCTCCGACGCTCGAAACGGCCACGAATCTTTTCCGCGGCATGTTCTTCGACCCGCGCAAGTACGATTTCAGCCGCGTCGGCCGCTTGAAGTTCAACATCAAGATGGGCCTCGATACGCCCCTGGATAATCGCACGCTGGACACCACCGATTTCGTTGCGGCCATTAAATACCTCTTCAAGCTGCGCAAGAACATCGGCGTGGTTGACGATATCGACCATCTCGGCAATCGCCGCGTCCGCGCGGTTGGCGAACTTCTCGAAAACCAGTTCCGCATCGGCCTGGTCCGCATGGAACGCGCCATCAAGGAAAAGATGAGCGTGTACCAGGAAATGTCCACGGCCATGCCGCACGACCTCGTCAACGCCAAGCCGGTCATGGCGGCCATCCGCGAGTTCTTCGGCAGTTCGCAGTTGAGCCAGTTCATGGACCAGACCAACCCGCTTAGCGAAATTACCCACAAGCGGCGTCTCTCCGCTCTTGGCCCCGGCGGCTTGTCCCGGGAACGCGCCGGATTCGAAGTCCGCGACGTTCACCCGACACACTATGGCCGCATCTGCCCTATTGAAACGCCGGAAGGTCCGAACATCGGCCTCATCAGCTCGCTCAGTTGCTTCGCGCGCATCAATGATTACGGCTTCATCGAGTCGCCATATCGCCGCGTCAAGGGCGGCCGCATCATTGACTTCGTCCAGATCGTCAATGCCGGTGACAGTGAATTCAAAGCCGGAGACATCGTGGAACGCGACCGCGTCGAAGAACTCAACGACGAACTCAAGCGCCGCAAAGTCGTCTACGAACCCTACTGCTTCTATCTGTCCGCCTGGGAAGAAGACAAGTACGTTGTCGCTCAGGCTAACGTTACGCTCGACGAACGCTTGCGCATCACCACTGAACTCGTTAACTGCCGTCAGGCCGGCAACTTCGTCCTCAAGCATCGCGATGAAGTCGACTACGTCGACGTCTCGCCCAAGCAGCTTGTCTCCGTCGCCGCCAGCTTGATTCCGTTCCTCGAGAACGACGACGCCAACCGCGCCCTGATGGGTTCCAACATGCAGCGCCAGGCCGTGCCCCTCATCCGTGGCGAAGCGCCGCTCGTCGGCACCGGCATGGAACGCGTTACCGCCCGCGATTCCGGCGCCGTGGTCCTCTGCAAACGCGACGGCATCGTCGATCAGGTGGACTCGGAGCGCATCATTGTCCGCGTTGAAAGCGACCACTCGGGCGTGCTCAGCCGCGAAGTGGGCGCCGACATCTACACGCTCACGAAGTTCAAGCGCTCGAACCAGAACACTTGCATCAACCAGAAGCCCGTCGTTCGCGTTGGCGATCGCGTCAAGACTGCTCAGGTTCTTGCTGACGGCCCTTGCACTGACCGCGGCGAACTCGGCCTTGGACGCAACGTTCTTGTCGCCTTCCTGCCCTGGCGCGGCTACAACTTTGAAGACGCCATCCTGGTCAGCGAAAAGCTGGTCAAGGACGATTACTACACCTCCATCCACATCGAGGAGTACGAAATCGAAGCGCGCGACACCAAGCTCGGTCCCGAGGAAGTGACGCGAGACATTCCCAACATCAGCGAATCGTTCCTGCGCAACCTCGATGAAAGCGGCGTCATTCGCATCGGCGCCGTCGTCAAGCCCGGCGACATCCTCGTCGGAAAGGTGACACCTAAGGGCGAAACCACGCTGACTCCGGAAGAGAAACTGCTCCGCGCCATCTTCGGTGAAAAAGCCGGCGATGTCCGCGACGCTTCTCTCTACTGCCCGCCGGGCATCGAAGGCACCATCGTGGATGTCAAGATCTTCACCCGCAAGGGTGGTGAAAAGGACGAACGCCACAAGGCCATCGAAGCTTCTCAGGTCTTTAAACTTGAAAAGAACCTGGCCGACGAAATCCGCATTCTCACCGATGAGCGCCTCAAGCGCCTCGGCGATTTGCTTGGCGGCAAGATTCTGCAAGCCGACCTGCACGACGAAAAGACCAACAAGCGTTTGCTCATCAAGGGCACCGAACTGACCCGCGACCTTATCGAAAAGATCTCCACGCGCAACCTCAAGCGCTTGAAGCTCAACGAAAAGGATCCTCTCCTGATCGAAAAGATCGAGGAAATCGAGGAAATGACCTCGCGGCAAATTGACGTTCTCCGCAAGATCACCGAGGAGCGCAAGGAAAAGCTCAAGAAGGGCGACGAACTGCCTCCCGGCGTCATCAAGCTGGCCAAGGTTTATATCGCCATGAAGCGCAAGCTCTCCATCGGCGACAAAATGGCTGGCCGCCACGGGAACAAGGGCGTCATCGCACGCGTCGTGCCTGAGGAAGACATGCCGTACCTTCCCGATGGCACGCCCGTCGAAATCGTGCTCAATCCGCTCGGCGTTCCTTCCCGTATGAACGTCGGACAAATTCTGGAAACGCACCTCGGCTGGGCCTCCAAGGAACTCGGCAACAGCCTCAAGCGCCTCCTCAGCAAGGAAGTCAAGGCAGAAGCGCTCCGCCGCTGGTTCCGTGAAGTTTTCAGCGACACCGCCATCTGGAAGTCGCTTTCCAAGATGTCCGATGAGGAACTGCTTGATTACGCCGAAGGCTTCCGCGAAGGCATTCCGTTCGCCACGCCGGTATTCGATGGCGCGCGCGAAGCCGAAATCCGTCACCTGCTGGAAGTTGCGGGCCTCCCGCATGCCGGCAAGATCAACCTCTTCGACGGCATGAGTGGCGACCAGTTCGATCAGCCTGTCACCGTCGGCTACATCTACATGCTCAAGCTGTCGCACCTCGTTGACGACAAGATCCACGCGCGCTCCATTGGTCCCTACTCGCTGATTACGCAGCAGCCTCTTGGCGGCAAGGCGCAATTCGGCGGACAGCGCTTCGGTGAAATGGAAGTTTGGGCTCTGGAAGCCTATGGCGCCGCGCACATTCTGCAGGAACTCCTTACGGCAAAGTCCGACGACGTTTATGGCCGCGCCAAAATTTACGAGGCTATCGTCAAGGGCGAGCCCGGTATCGAACCCGGGGTTCCCGAATCGTTCAACGTGCTCGTCCGCGAGTTGCAGTCACTCTGCCTCGATGTCGAGTTGATGAAGCGTCAGAAGCCGCCCGCCGAAAAAGCGGCCGACTGATTTCAGCCCTGGGGACGCAGTCCTCTGCGTCCCTCGGCGCGTACCGCTTGGCAGTAGAAGGATTTCGTAGTTGGGTTTTCAGCCGGTCCTGCACCATCGGACCGCGTCCCCGGTGAAAGCTGGGGAGGGAGGAAACGACCTTGTATCGCAGCAGCCCTTATGATCGCGCGAGTTTGATTGCGGATTTCGATTCCATCCGGATCAGCCTCGCCAGTCCGGAAAAAATCCGTTCCTGGTCCCATGGTGAAGTCACCAAGCCCGAGACCATTAACTACCGCACCTTTAAACCCGAGCGGGATGGCCTGTTTTGCGCAAAAATCTTCGGCCCCGTCACCGATTGGGAATGTTTGTGCGGCAAGTACAAGCGGATGAAGCACCGTGGTGTCATCTGCGACAAGTGCGGCGTCGAAGTCACTCTCAGCAAGGTTCGCCGCGAACGCCTCGGCCACATTGAACTGGCTTCGCCCTGCTCCCACGTCTGGTTCTTCAAAGGCCTTCCCAGCCGCATCGGCTACCTCCTTGATATCTCCATGCGCGATCTCGAGCGCATTCTCTACTTCGAAGCCTTCGTCGTTGTGGACACTGGCGAAGTCGCCATCCTCAAGGAGCGTCAGGTCCTTCAGGAAGAGGAATACCGCAAGCTCTCCAGCGAATATCCTGGCCAGTTCGTTGCCAAGATGGGCGCCGAAGCCATCAAGGAACTACTTCGCCGCGTCGAAGTCGATAAGCTCGCCGACGATCTGCGCGAAAAAATGAAGGCTGATCCTTCGCTCCAGAAGCGCATCAAGTACGCTAAGCGCCTCAAGGTTCTCGAAGCTTTCCGTAAGAGCGGTAACAAGCCGGAGTGGATGATTCTCGACGTCATCCCTGTGCTCCCGCCTGAGCTGCGTCCTCTTGTGCCTCTCGATGGCGGCCGCTTTGCCACTTCCGATCTCAACGACCTCTATCGCCGCGTCATCAACCGCAACAACCGCTTGAAGAAGCTCATGGAGCTCCGCGCCCCGGACGTCATCGTCCGCAACGAAAAGCGCATGCTTCAGGAAGCCGTTGACGCGCTGTTCGATAACGGCCGTCGTGGCCGCGTTCTTCGCGGCACTAACAATCGCCCGCTCAAGTCCCTCAGCGACACTCTCAAGGGCAAGCAGGGTCGCTTCCGCCAGAACCTTCTCGGCAAGCGCGTGGATTATTCCGGTCGCTCCGTGATCGTCGTCGGCCCTGAGCTCAAGCTCAATCAGTGCGGTCTACCCAAGAAGATGGCCCTCGAGCTTTTCAAGCCCTTCATCTATCACAAGCTCGAAGCCCAGGGGCACTGCACCACCATCAAGCAGGCCAAGGAAATGGTCGAGCAGCAGGAACCGGTCGTGTGGGACATCCTCGAGGATGTCATCCGCGAACATCCCGTGCTTCTCAATCGCGCTCCCACGCTTCACCGTCTCGGCATTCAGGCTTTCGAGCCAACCCTCGTCGAAGGCAAGGCCATCCGCATTCACCCGCTCGTCTGCACCGCCTTCAACGCGGACTTTGACGGCGACCAGATGGCCGTGCACATCCCGCTTTCACCCGAATCCCAGGTCGAAGCCTCTGTGCTCATGCTCAGCTCGCGCAACATCCTTTCTCCCGCGCATGGATTGCCTCTCGCCGTTCCGTCGCAGGACATGGTTCTCGGCCTTTACTATCTGACCAAGGCCAAGCCCGGCGCCAAGGGCGAAGGCCGCGTTTTCGGTTCCGCCGAAGATGTTGTCCTCGCACTCGAGGCTGGTGAAGTCGAACTCCTGACTCCCATGCGCCTTCGTTATACCGGTGAAGTCATTGACCTCACCACGGCGTTCGACAATCAGGACGTTACGCACACCGAGCCCGTGCGCATGGAACGCCAGTTCATCCAGACCACCGTGGGCCGCGTCATCTTCAATTCGCATCTGCCCAAGCAGATGCCTTACCTCAACGGCCTTCTCAAGAAGAAGGGCGTTCAGCAGATGGTCTATTACGCTTATCTGCGCTTCGGCCTCGAATCCACTGTCGAATTGCTCGATCACTTGAAGGCTCTCGGCTTCGCCTATGCCACCAAGTCCGGCATCTCCATCGGCATTGACGACATGCTCATCCCCAGCGACAAATACCGCTTGGTAGAGAACGCCGAAAAGGAAGTCGTCAAGGTCCAACAGCAATACCTCGATGGCGCCATCACCAACGGCGAACGCTATAACAAGGTCATCGCCATTTGGGGCGACGTCACGGAAAAAGTTGCCGATGAAATGTTCAAGGCCCTCGAAGGCCAGGATCGCGAAGGCAACATCAACCCCGTCTACATCATGGCGGACTCCGGCGCCCGCGGTTCCAAACAGCAGATTCGCCAGCTTTCCGGTATGCGCGGTCTGATGGCCAAGCCCTCGGGCGAAGTCATCGAGACCCCCATCACTTCCAACTTCCGCGAAGGCCTTACCGTGCTGCAATACTTCATCTCCACGCACGGAGCGCGTAAAGGTCTCGCCGATACCGCCCTCAAGACCGCGGACTCTGGCTACCTGACCCGCCGCCTCGTCGATGTTGCGCAAGACGTCATCATCAACGAGCGCGACTGCGGCACTAGCGACGGCATTTACGTCGAGCCCATCATCGAAGCCGGCGTCGAAGTCGAGCCTCTCCGCGATCGCGTCGTTGGCCGCGTCTCCCTCGAAAGAATCAAGGACTTCGAAGGCAGCGTCATCGTCGAAATCAATCAGGAAATCACCGAGGAACTTGCCAACGCCATTCAAGCCGCCGGTATCGAGCGCGTCCGCATCCGCTCCGTGCTCACCTGCGAATCCCGCCGTGGTGTTTGCGCTCTCTGTTATGGGCGTAACCTGGCCACGGGCCGCATGGTTGAACTTGGCGAAGCCGTCGGCGTCATTGCCGCGCAGTCCATCGGCGAACCCGGCACCCAGCTAACCATGCGTACCTTCCACATTGGTGGAGCGGCTACCCGCGTCAGCGAGCGTTCCACTCTCGAAGCTAAGAACACCGGCGTTGTCCGCTTCGTGGACCTGCGCCACGTTCAAGGCCGCGGTGGCAACCTCATCGCCATGAACCGTTCCGGCTTGATCGTCATCGTCGATGAAAAGAATCGCGAAAAGGAGCGCTACCACGTTGTCTATGGCGCGCGCCTCCGCGTGGCCGACGGTGAAACCGTCAACCATGGCCAGATCCTTGCCGAATGGGATCCGTTCACTTTCTCGATCCTGACTGAAACCGCGGGCTCCGTGAAGTTTGACGATCTCCGCCCCGGTCTCACCATCGAAGAGCAGGTGGACGAAGTTACCGGCCTCTCGCAATTGGTTGTCACTCTGCCGCCGGGCGATGAAAAGCATCAGCCCGCTATCTTGATCCGCGATTCTTCCGGCAAGGTCCGCAAAAAGTACCTCATGCCTTCCCGTGCCCACTTGATGGTCCAGGACGGCGATGAAGTTCAGGCGGGTGACGTCCTTGCCAAGATCCCGCGTGAAACCACCAAGACCAAGGACATCACCGGCGGTCTCCCACGCGTCGTCGAACTCTTTGAAACCCGCAAGCCCAAGGATCCCGCCGTCATCAGCGAAATTGACGGCAACGTCCGCTACGGCGAAATCAGCAAGGGCATGCGCAAAATCTACGTCGAAGCCGAAGATGGCAAGACCACCAAGGAGTACGCCATCCCGCGCGGCGTTCACATCAACGTTCAGGAAGGCGAGCACGTTCGTGCCGGTGAAGCCCTAATCGACGGCCCGCTTAACCTTCACGACCTGCTTGCGGTTCTCGGCGAAAAATACACCCAGGCCTACCTCGTCAACGCGATTCAGGAGGTCTACCGCCTGCAGGGTGTCAACATCAACGACAAGCACATCGAGACCATCTCCCGGCAGATGATGCGCTGGGTCAAAGTGGAAGACGTTGGCGATACCACCTTCCTCCTCGAGGAGCAGGTGGACAAGTTCCGCTTCCGCGAAGAGAACGACCGCGTGATTGCCGAGGGTGGCCGTCCCGCTACTGGGCGTCCATTGCTCCTCGGTATCACCAAGGCGTCGCTCTCCACCGATTCCTTCATCTCCGCCGCAAGCTTCCAAGAGACCACGCGCGTCCTCACTGAAGCCGCTGTTGCCGGCAAGGTGGACTACCTCCGCGGCCTCAAGGAAAACGTCATCATGGGCCGGCTCATTCCCGCCGGCACCGGTCTCGAACACTACCGCAGCATTCAGCTGCTCACAGAAATGCCTGCGCCTGCTCCTGTTGAAGAACTTCCCGAGGCGGCTGAATTCGCTGCTGCGGACGAAGCCGCTGGCCTCGACTTCCTCGGTGGTACGAAGGAAGCCGATCCCGAAGCCGACGCCGCCACTGAAGGCCAGGACTGATCCGATAGCGGCGGGTTTTCTCCCCACATTAGAAAACTCAATCACGGCGTCTCGGTTTTATCCGAGGCGCCGTTTTCTTTTCTACCCGTCAGCGACGCGGCGCCTCCGTTACCACTTAGCTGCCGTTCCTTGGTACAGGTGAACATCAGGTACCACTCCCCCCGTATCTCCTTGCTGCCCTTCCACCTGCCTTCTTAAGATGGTTCCAGATGTTTGACATCGCCATGCCAGTCCCTTGCGATTCGTAAACGCCTATGCACGCCCCACTTACTCCTGGCGACGCGCCCAAGGTCTCTCCTGAAAAAGGACCCCGTGATCCTGCTGGGGCGCGTTTGGAATCCTTTGAAAAACGCCAGACCGAACTCTGGCGCCTCACCTTTTTTCTCCTTCTGATTGTCACCGTCGTTTTTGCCTGGCTCTCCTGGGGCACCCTGCGTGCCGAGAAATCCCATTGGGAAGCATTGGCCTACACGGTCGGTCTGGTCGTTCTCGTTATCCTCTTTGGGGCTTACATCTGGAAGAAGACTCAGGAAATTGCGGAGTTGAAAGGCCTCGTGCGCGGCCTGGACCAGAAAGACTCCGTCCTTCCCAGCGACCGCCAGATGGAACAGCTCTTTGCGATGATCTCCAAATCCCAGCAGGGATTTCGCGATCTCATCGATTCCTTTGACGATCTGCTCCTGGCCATCAGCCTCGAAGGCGAAATCCGCGCTGTCAACCGCAGCTTCGCCGATATCGTCGGCCACCCTTTCCAGGAAATCATCGGCCGCCGTCTTAGCGACTTCTTCGAGGACATGAACCAGACCTCGCAGGAATCCGTAGCCACCGGGATAGCTCGCTTCCTAGAACGCCGCCATTGGACCGGCGTGGTTCAGGTTCGTGTCAAGCGCACCAACACCACGTACTTCTTTGATTGCGTCGCTCACGCCATGCTCCGCGACGATCAGGTCCACGGCCTCACCATTCTCGCTCGCGATATTACCGCCATTCGCCGCAGCGAGGCCCGCTTCACCGAACTCTTCGAATCACTTCAGGAAGGCATCTACATCGTTACTCCCGAGGATCAGATCCTCGAGGTCAATCCCGCTTTGGTTCGCATGCTAGGCTACGACTCCAAGGAAGAGCTACTCGGCAAGCATGTCACACAGATTTTTGTTGACGACGAGCAGCGCAACAAGCTTGCTCACGAAATTCATCGCCAGCCACATCCTCAGGGCCATGAAATCACTCTGCGCCGCAAAGATGGCCAGCCTCTCCTTTGCTTGAATACCGCCACCGTCGTCCGCAATACCGCCGGTCACGTCCTCCGTTATCAGGGAGCCCTCGTTGATATCACAGAGCGCCGCGCCATCGAAAAGCGCCTTCACAAAGAACAGGAATTCGCTCGCCGCCTCGTTGACAGCTTCCCCGACCTGATTTTCGTTGTGGACTCCAACAAGCGCTACACGTTTGCCAGTCCCCGGGTCAAGGAAGTTCTGGGCTACGAAGACACCGAGACCATTGGGATTACTTTCGGCGAGCGCACCCATCAGGATGAGCGCGCTGCCCTCATCGCTGCTTTTGACGACATGATCGCCGGTCGCCGCAGCTTTGCTTCCATCGAAGTGCAGGTGCGTCACAAGCAAGGTGAATGGCGCCGCCTTCGCTGTCACTTCAGCCCTTTATTTGACGAAAATGGCAAGATCGAGGGAATTGTCATTTCTGGCCGCGATGTAACCGAAGTCAAGCGCCTTGAAGAGCAGCTCATTCAAGCCGAAAAGCTCGCCGCTATGGGCCAGATGCTCGCTGGCGTCGCTCACGAACTTAACAATCCCCTTACCGCCATTCTCGGCGTCAGCGAGTTGCTTCGCGATCGTCCGGGCGTCGACGAAAGCACCAAGCGCCAGCTCGAAATGACTCACCGTCAGGCTCGCCGCGCCGCTCGCATCGTTCAGAACCTCCTGGAATTCTCGCGCCCCGCCTCTCCCCAGAAAAAGCTGCTCGACCTCAACAACATCATCGATCGCACCATTCAACTCCACGAGCATTCCCTCCGTCGCAACAACATCGAAGTGGACTTCCGGCCTCTCCCCGGTTTGCCGCCTATCACTGGCGATGCCAACCAGCTCATCCAGGTCTTTCTCAATCTCATCAGCAATGCCGAGCAGGCCATTCGCGAGGTTCGTCAGTCCGGCCGCATCCAGATTCGCCTCGGCCAGTCTACCAATCGCGTCTTTGCAACTGTCCAGGATGACGGCATTGGCATTAAGCCAGAGGCTTTGGCGAAACTTTTCGATCCTTTCTTTACCACCAAGCGGCCCGGCGGCGGCACCGGTCTGGGTCTCAGTATCTGCATGTCCATCATCCGCGAACACGGCGGCAACATCGAAGTCGAAAGCCTTCCTGCCGGTGGCGCTGCTTTCACGATTTCTCTGCCACCTACGTTGCAAGGGTCCGCCGCTGTCGCTCCCCACGACCTTGATTCCAGTGCCGGCATCGGTGAAATCAAAATGAAGTCCCTCTCCGTCTTGCACGACCGTGCCGTCCTGGTCCTCGACGACGAAGAAAGCATCCGCATGCTCCTCTCCGAGGGCCTCGCGGCTCACGGTCTCCGAGTCGACTGCGCTGCTTCGGCCGAGCAGGCTCTTAACCTCGTTCTTGGCAACAAATACGACGCCATTCTTTGTGATTTAAAATTGGCGGGCTCGGGCCCCAACGCCGACGGCTACGGCGTAGCCCAACGTCTCCGCGTCGCCGCAGGCTCCAACCATATCGAAATCATCTTCATGTCCGGTGACGTGATCGGCGAACAAGGCGGCCAAAGTGGGGAGAAGAAAGAGCGCGCCCTTCAAAAACCTTTCCGTATTTCGGATGTCTTGAGTGTTTTAATGGACGTCGTCTGCCAGCCCCCGCCATCACCGGGGAAATCCTAGGCCGCAGCCCGCTATTTTTTCGCGTTGTCCGCGATGGCGTCCACGCCAAAATCCCATACGAACAGGTTCAGTCCGTCCGGCAGTATTTCTGCCAGCACATATTCGCCCGGCGGCAGTGGCGCGCTCAGCGTGAACCGGTACACATCTTTGGCGATTTCCCAGCGTTGCACCGATATCGTGGTCCGTTGTTCGTCGATCTGTTCTCCAAACAGTGATCGAACTGTCTCCAGTTGTCTCTCATTGTGTGCAACCTTCGCCCTGATCAATTCCACGTCCGGCCCCGATTCTCCCGGACGGCTGCTCATTTCCACTGCGGAAACCCGGTCCGGATCAGGCGCTGCCTCGCGCAAATAGAATTCTGGTCGCATCGTCTTCAGCCGTACGGTCGCCCGAGTTCCGGCAATGATCACGTGCCTTTTCCCCGGCACGATGGGAATCGGCGATAGGATTTGCTTGAGGGTCTGTTTCGCATCTGTTTTCGCGCCTGCACTCACCTGGTCCAGGACCCGCACGGACTTTCCTTCCACCACAAACATCCCTTCGCCTGATGGCAGAAACGCTCCGTCTCCCACTGGCAGGCTCGCATCTATGTCCGCCACATTGTCCATGCGCGCCGCTTCATCCTGCTGGTGAACCTTCGCGATTATCGCGGACGACGATTTCGCTTCCTCCGCATCCGCCTTCACCGTTGCTTCCCAATCCACCATCGACGCCGGTAACTCCTCCCAATCTCCCCGCTCCAGGCTGTAATACCTCACTCGATCGCCTTCTCGCTGGTACTCACGGATGATTTGGTACGTGCCGTCCTTCAACACAAGCTTCTTTCCGCGCGGCAATCTGGCTGCCGACGCAGCATCTTGTCCGGTTTTTGTATCCTGAGTAGAACCCGTCAAAGCAAGACCCGTAACGGTGGCAACACCAAGCGGCGGCCCGAGGATGATCAGGCACAACCAGCAGGTAAATAAACGTGGACCAGCCATCAGAAAACTCCGGTGGGCGCTTGCCACGATGGAAAGAACAGTACGCGCGCCCTGAATGGCAGCATAGCGCGCCCTCACAACCCCCGCAACTCGCCCAATTTGCAGCCCCACTTTCTTTCGATGTATCTCTCCACGGCTCGTGTTGCATCCAAAAAAACAGCTCCTTTCCACTCCATGGAGGTCTCATGTCCATCCGCCCCGTCAAACGGCTTGTCCGCGCAAAACCCACCTTGGAAGGTGCCGGTGTGCACCTCCGGCGTGCCTTCGGCTTCGGCAATACCTCCGATTTCGATCCCTTCCTTCTTCTTGATGATTTTCGTAACGACGTTCCAGAGGACTATCTCGCCGGCTTCCCTTGGCACCCTCACCGCGGTATTGAAACCATCACGTACGTCCTAGCTGGAACCGTCGAACACGGCGACAGTATCGGCAACCGCGGCGCCATCTCCGCAGGGGACGTCCAATGGATGACTGCAGGCAGCGGCATCATCCACCAGGAAATGCCCAAGGGCGACGAAGCTGGCCGCATGCACGGTTTCCAACTTTGGGCCAACTTACCTTCCTCCCTCAAGATGACGCCGCCGCGTTATCAGGAAGTCAAAGCTCCAGACGTTGTTCAGGTTACCGATGACGATGGCACTCACGTTCGCGTCATCTGCGGAAAATTCTGGGGCGCCACGGGTCCCGTGGATGGCATCGCCGCCGACCCCATGTACCTCGATATCTCAGTCCCGCCCGGGCACCGTAAAACTCTGCCCGTCGAAACCACTCGCCATGCCTTCGCCTACGTTTTCGCTGGCTCCGGAAAATTCTGCAACGCTTCCGATCCTCTCGCCGTCCCTACCGAACCCGTCTCTTGGGCGGATACTTCTCCTCCCTCTGCCGCCGATAATCGCTCGCTTGTACTCTTTGATCGCGGCGATGAACTCATGGTCCAGGCAGGGGATGACGGCATCCGCTTTCTGCTAGTCTCGGGCAAGCCTCTGGAAGAGCCCGTTGCCTGGTACGGCCCCATCGTCATGAACACTCAAGACGAGCTCCGCCAAGCCTTTCAGGAACTTGACCAAGGCAACTTCCTCAAACCCCATCCCAAAAAGTAGCTCCGCCATTTTGTAGCGCAGGGAGAGTCTTCGAGCCCTGCGGCCGTTCTCTTGGGCCGGTCTCTGCAGCCTCGCTCTGGCCTTTCCTCGGTGAAAGGTCTCTCTCAATAAAGGGGGCGCCGCTCCCTTAGTCCGCGCTGACCGCCTCCGTTCGGAATCGCTGCGTTGCCAGCGCTCCAATCGCGACAAAAGTCAGCATCACAAAAAGTTGTACGACCAGGAATAAAGGGGAGGATTTTGTTGGCGCCAGCGCCTTCAATTCTGGCACTTTGTCGAACAATTGGGCAATCAGCACAAACACGTTGAAGTACAGCGCGATCACTGCGCTAATCACGTAGACTCGCCGCCACACCCCGGCAAGCCTCAGCCCATACAACGCCATAATCGCCAACCCCAGTGCCAGCAACGAGAGAACTCCCAGAACATGCCCCGGCAGCAGTTTATGGAACGGAAAGAAGAAGCCTGTTACGCTCGTCAGTACCGTACTTGCAAGGAATACCGTGGTCCAACCGCTCAGCCGTTTTCCGCCAAGAAGCCCCACCACGACTACCAATCCCGATGCAATCCCCAACAAGCTCAAGAGCACATGCACGAAAGTAAGAGTCGTCATTCCTAGAATCATGATCTCCTCCCCTCAGCCGCTATTCGATACGGATGTCCTATGGATTCGGGAGGATACACTTCTGCGCCTGCCTGCGCACCTGCAGATTTCAAATCCTGCCCGGGCCGGCGTTTCAATCAGCCAGCGCTTAAAGGCACACCGCGCGCTCGCCGCATAGATCGCTGCCACGCCATTTTGTGTTTTGCTGGGGGAACTTCAAGGGGCGGGAATTGCGTCTGTCTGTAACGAATCGTCTTCTTCTCGATCTCAGCCGTGGGCTGGGAATACTCCAACGGCTGCCTCGATAGGAGCGATTCTCGAATCCAAACCGCTGCCGCTTAGTGCGTGCAACGCGGGAACAACGTCACCAATACCATCAAATCCGAAAGCGTAAAAAGCCATTGGTCCGCGCGGGCTCCGGCTGCTTCCGCCGCCCTCGCTATGAATCCCAAATGCCGGCTTCGCGCGAAATTGTGCAGGTGTTCTACACAAATTCCCGTGAGGCTGGCAACTTCCGCCTCCGTAAAGATTTTCTGACTCGACTTGACCTTTACCACGGCTATCCTCTCGATTTCTCCGTCAACCTCGTAATCGTTCACCTGGTGAGATGCTTCGGCGAGCTTACGAGATGCTAATTCCTCCAGCAATAGTAGTTCCGTTTTATTAACCCAAAACGAATTCTCTAGTACTTTTTCACAACTGCCTTTAAAACCCTGCTTTTTCTCGTTTTTCCTCACACTAAACGAGTTAGGCGGAGCGCCCCTCCGCACCTCTGCAGGTATGCAAAAACGTACTATTTTTGGGTATTCTCTACAGCTTTTGGGATGTACCCGGCTAACTCTTTGATTTGTTTGGCGTGCCGCAATTCGTGCGAGGCGATCATTTCAAACCATTCATATACATTCAGCATCCCCAGAAATGCGTGTGCCCACCGGTAGACGCCCAAATCCCGTTGCTGCGTTTCCTCCAGAAATGCCAGCGTGCGCTCCCGAGCACCCCGCAATTCCGCCAGCATCTCTTCCTTGCCTCCCAATAAGCCCGGATCGAGCGGCAACGGCGACTTCCTCCGTACCAATCGCGTTTCCACCAGCCACATTGGCATGTGAAACCGCTTGAGGAGGGGAATCTCTTTCGGAGTTTTCTGTGTGATGCGATCCGCTCCGCCCACAACGGCGCGCTCCACCATTATCAGATGCGCCACGATTTCCGCCGCTGACCACTCTTCAGCCACTCTTTTGCTGTTCCACTTCTCGGCGGGAATCGCGTCGGCGGCACTAAAGAAAATCGTTTGTGCTCGCGCCAGCTTCTCTACGATCGGTTGAATCGAGTGCACGAAACCACTCTATCAGGAACTCTACAGCGCAGCCCCGCCTGCTTGTTCAAAGGCGTGAGCCAGCCGCAACACTTTGCTCTCTCCAAACGCCGGCCCAAACACTTGTAACCCCACGGGCAATTTGCCGCCGATCTTTCCGCACGGCACGCTGATTCCCGGCAGCCCCGCCAGCGACCCCGTAACTGTATATATATCAGCAAGATACATTTGCAGGGGGTCGTTCACGCGTTCCCCGAGCTTAAATGCTGGCACCGGCGAAGTTGGGGTTACGATCACATCTACTTTCTGAAACGCCTCGCGGAAATCTTGCGCAATCAGCGCTCGCACCTTCTGCCCCTTCAAGTAGTAGGCGTCATAGTAGCCCGCCGAAAGCACATACGTTCCCAGTACGATCCGGCGCTTTACCTCTGGCCCAAACCCCGCGCCTCGCGTCTTGCGGTACATCGCGATCAGCGAATCTCCGTCCAGCCGCGGTCCAAACCGCACCCCGTCGTATCGCGCCAGGTTTGAACTCGCCTCTGCCGTTGCAATGATGTAGTAGGTTGCGATCGCGTAATCCGTGTGCGGCAGGTGGATGTCCATCAACTCACACCCCATCTTCCGCAGCAGAGCAATCCCCGCCACCACCTTTTCCCGTACTCCAGCATCCATACCTGCACCAAAGTACTCTTTTGGGATACCGATTTTCATTCCTTTGACAGGTTTCCCGAGCCCCGCCGCATAATCTTCCACCGGCGCGGTGGTTGAGGTGGAGTCGTTCGGGTCGCGCCCCGCGATAATCTGCAGCACCTGCGCCACATCGGCCACGTTGTGCGCGAATGGTCCAATGCGATCCAGCGAAGACGCAAACGCAATCAGCCCATACCTCGACACCCGGCCATAGCTCCCCATCATCGCTGGTAACCCGCAGAACGAGCCCGGTTGCCGTATCGACCCGCCCGTATCCGTGCCCAATGCTACCACCGCCAAGTCCGCCGCTACCGCTGTCGCCGAGCCTCCGCTCGACCCGCCCGGAACGCGATCCATAGCCACGGGATTCTTCACCGGGCCATACGCCGAATTCTCCGTCGAACTGCCCATCGCGAACTCGTCGCAATTGGTCTTGCCCAGAATCACCGCGCCTGCTGCTTCCAGCCGTACCACAGCCGTTGCGTCATAAGGTGGAATGTAGTTGTCCAGGATCTTGGAGCCACAAGTAGTGCGCAGGCCTCGAGTGCTGATCGTATCCTTAATAGCAATCGGTACGCCCGCCAGCGGCGGCAGTGGTTTGCCCGCCGCAACCATCGCGTCCACGCGATCCGCTTGGGCGAACGCGCGCTTTTCGCAAAGCGTCAAAAACGCATTCAGCTCCGGATTTCTCGCCGCAATCCGCTTGTAATACTCAGCGGCAATCTCCCGCGCCGAGGCCTTCTTCGTCGCAACTGCCTCTCTCACCTCTGCAATTGTCCTTATGGTTGTCATAAAAATGCCCCGTCATTCCGAACGGAGTCTGCGGAGTGAGGAATCCCTCTTGAATCAACTGGCCAAGAGCACTTCATCTTTCAATCACCTTCGGCACCAGGAAGTATGGAGCCTCCGTGTCCGGTGCATGCTCCAACACGTCATCAGCAACCGCGCACGGCACCACGAGGTCTTCTCGCAGGGTCGCGTCTGCCGTCTGGTCGTCAGCCAGCACCTGCGCCATCGGCTCAACTTTGCTGGTATCCAGCTCGTTCAGCTTTCCGATGTACTCCAGGATTTCGTCAATCTGCGCGCGGTACGTCTCCAGCTCCGCCTCGCCCAAATCCAGGTAGGCCAAATCCGCCACCCGCAACACATCTTCCCGGGAAATTTTCACTTGGTTTCCACCTCTGCTGTCTTGCGAGGATATTTCGTGCCTACATAGTTGTCCATCAACTTCTCATTATAAAAGGTCAGGAGAAACACTTTACCATGCACTTCTCCCCAAACGACATTCCAGTCCTTGTTCCAGCTAATCCGGTTGGAGCCAATCTGTCGTCCGTACCCACGCTTTCGGCAACTCTCTTTCAATTCCTCAACTTTAGCACCAAGCCGAACCCCTCCAAACGACACGTTGTGGAAGTCCCCGAACGAGGGGCTCATCACTACCAAGGCAGCCGGAACCAGGTCCGGAGAGATTTCCTGGCCGTAAGGTACAGGGAATGATGCCCAGATCGAGCATTGCTCCTGTCCACAGGCCCACCCGAGCCTTGTTGTAGTTTGTGATCCGGGCTTTCTTCTAGATGGTTGGTGAAGCTTCTCTTCTAATTTTCCAAGGCTCAGGTCAGAAGGATTTAGGTCTATATCACCCAACGATTCCAAGGCATTTTTTTGAGCCAGTTCATCGGCGAAAAAAGCTTTCAAATCTCTGGCCGTCTCCGCCCTAATCTGTCGTTCCTCCAGCCAGAAATACGCGAGAAGAACAACCATTGCAACGAAAAAACACAGCACGTAAATCACGACTCTCTTCCGCATCAGATGGCTATCTCTCAATTACTTCTATTTGGAAGCACCAGAAACCTCAGCTGTCTTCCGAGGATATTTCGTGCTCACATAGTTGTCCACGAGCTTCTGAAAAGCCACCGCCAACTCTTCGTATGTCCCTTCCAGCGTCACGTCCTTCTGCCCATCAATATAGACCGGGCAGCGCGGCGCCTCCCCCGTTCCTGGCAGGCTGATACCGATATTCGCGGCTTTCGATTCGCCGGGACCGTTCACGATGCAGCCCATCACCGCCAGCGTCATCGTCTCCACGCCTTCATACTGCGTCTTCCATACCGGCATCATGTCGCGGATATAGCCCTGAACGCTTTCCGCCAATTCCTGAAACGTGGTGCTGGTGGTCCGTCCGCACCCCGGGCAAGCCGTCACGCTCGGCGCAAACGACCGCATCCCCAGCGCCTGCAGCAACTCGCAACATGCGTACACTTCCTCGCGCCGGTCGCCGCCTGGTCGCGGCGTCAGCGAAATCCGAATCGTATCCCCAATCCCTTCGTACAGCAGCACCCCCAGCGATGCCGATGACCACACCAGGCCCTTCATCCCCATCCCCGCTTCCGTCAAACCCAAGTGCAGCGGCTGCTGTGTCTTCGCCGAGAGATCGCGGTACACGGTGATCAAGTCGCGCGGCCGCGAAGTCTTGCACGAAATAATGATTTGGTCGGTGCGTAGCCCGCTTTCCAGCGCCAACTCTGTGGACTCCAAAGCCGAGAGCACCATGCAATCGTTGATGATTTCCTCGCTCTCTTTTCCCAGGTTCTTGTCCGTGTTTTCCTGCATCTTCCGCATCACCAGTTCCTGGTTCAGGGAGCCGCCATTCACGCCGATGCGCACCGGTTTGCCATGGTCCACCGCCACCTTGCAGATCGTCGAAAACTGCTCGTCGCGCCGCTGGCCCGCGCCAACGTTTCCGGGATTGATGCGGTACTTGTCCAGCGCCGCCGCACACTCCGGATACTTCGTGAGCAGTACGTGGCCGTTGTAATGGAAGTCACCGATGATGGGCACGTTGCACCCGGCATCCAGCAGACGCTTCTTGATCTCCGGCACCGCCGCCGCCGCTTCCGGCACGTTGACGGTCCACCGCACCAGCTCACTGCCCGCTTCGGCCAATTCCAGCGTCTGCTGTAGCGTGGTCTTCACGTCCGCCGTATCCGTATTCGTCATGGACTGCACCACGATAGGCGCGCCGCCGCCCACCGTGACGCGCCCCACCTTCACGCCATAAGTCTTCCGGCGCGGGTGCCGCAATGCATTCGCATCAAAGCCCGAAATCTGGTTCAACATATCCTTTCATTTTACCAGCCCACCCGCATTTGTGTCCTGCTCTCGGTTTGCCCAGGTAGGGGCGCAGGACTCCTGCGCCCCATGTCCGCATGATCTCCTGTTCTTGAGCCCGCACTCCCGCTCTTTCGTCTACCCACCTTCAATTCGCCAGCTTGATCGCCGTCAATTTCTTCAACGCTACAATGTCCTTCACTCTGTGACGCTGATCCGCACTCCAGTTCCTTCCGCATACTTTGGTGCTTCCTCAAGGAGTTCCTTCACCCGTGCCGGAAGTGCGATTTCCTTCGTCGCCTTCATGGCCCTATCTCCCAGAATGAACGCCGCGCGAAAACATTTTTCACAGGGACTCAGCCACACAATCGTCCGTTTTTTCTTCTTCAATCGTAGCGCCCATCCAGCCTTCGCCGAGTAACTGCTCCACTCGCCTCCGTCCGCTCCATTTTCCGTGGTCAACTCAGCGATGAACTGGTCCCAAACCAGCTTGGCCGGTCCTAGCGCTTTGCTCAATTCGCCCTCAGTCGGTTTCTTCGTCTTTCCAATGAACGCATTCGCTTCCACAGGCGTATCTCCTCCGTTGTTAACCTACGCCTTCTGGCGAGACAGGAATCTACGTAATGGTCTTAACTCCGAGCCCTGCGAGGCAATTCCTGTAGCGTAGTTGCTCTTCCTCCGTTGGGACTGACGTGTGCACCGGTGGCGGATCCACACCCAGCAGTCCAAACTTGTAAAGTCCGATGTCATGGTATGGCAGGAGTTCAACGCCGCGCAGTCGCGGGTATTTCCGGCTTAGCGCTGCAATGCCCTCGAAATGCTCCTGTGCGTCATTGATCCCAGTAAGAATCGGGCACCGCAGAAGAATCGCGGCGCCGGACTCATAGAGGAATTCCAGATTGCTCAGAATGCGTTCATTCCCCGCGCCAGTCCAACGCATATGCAATTCCGAAGATGTAAGTTTGTAGTCGTAAAGAAACAAATCCACCAAAGGTAGCAACTCTGCAAAATCCTCCTGCTTGTCATGGCCGGAAGTGTCCAAACACGTTGCAATGCCGTGTTCTCGTGCGGCGCCCAGCAGTGCCTTGCAGAAATCAAACTGCAGCGTTGGCTCGCCTCCGCTCAAAGTGATGCCGCCTCCGGAAGTCTCGTAATAGACTCTGTCGCGCAAAACAACCTGCATCACTTCATCGACCGACATAGTCCGCCCAAATGTGCGGTATTGCCCGGTAGCGTCGGGTTTCGCGGCCACTTGCGGCTCTAAGTTCCACGATTCCGGGTTATGGCACCACTGGCACCGCAAGTAACATCCCTTGAGGAATACAACGGTGCGCACTCCCGGCCCGTCGTGCAGTGCGGCCCGCTGAATATCGAATACGATCCCCGTTGGACTATCAGCCATAGGATTTGTCGCCAGCCTCGCTATAAAAGGAGCGAAGCTTCAGCTATTCATACAGCGTGCGATGCAATACATCGAGTTGCGCTTCGTGGGGTAGATCAATAAATCGCGCGCTGAAGCCTCCTACCCGTACCATCAGGTGGCCCCACTTTTCCGGTTCGCGCATCGCCGCTTCCAAGTCTCCACGGCTGACCACCGTAACCATCGCCTGCGTCCCACCTTGGCGGAAGTATCCTGCAAGCAAAGCTTCCAGTTTTGCGCGGTGCCGCGTGAACAACGACTTGGAGAATTTCATGTTCTGGACGGCGCCCGCATGGATGTTTGGGTCCAGCTTCGCCAGTGAATTCAAGAAAGCCGTGATCCCGTTACGATCCATCCCCGGCGATGGATTGATGGCATTGGCCAGCGTCTCGCCGGCATGGCGGCCATCGGGTGAAGCAGCTGTCGTCATTCCGAACAGCGCGTTCACCCAATTGTTAATGATCACGACCAGGTAAGAATCCAACCCAACTTTTCTGGCTCGCTCCATCGCCGCATGGCAAACATGCTGGTGAACCTTTTGCGCCATGTCGTCGGCTTCGTCATCATCGTTTCCAAATTTCGCTGCGCCCTGCATATCCGCGCGAAGCCCTTCATAGCCCACAAAGTTAGCATCGCAAGCCGCCACAACTTCCTGAAGCGTGTATCGCCTCTCCTCGTACACCCATTTCTTCAGAGCCACCAGGCTGTCCGCCGCGTTGATGTTGCCATAAGCTTCCAGCGTTCCTCCCAGGTAGCGCGTTCCGCCCTTGAATATGGGCCGCCCGCGCTCCAGGCAATCATCGTAAAGCAGACTCAGCATCAGGAACGGGCTCGCTTCTCCCACCACCTCGTATTCGATCTTTTCCTGCCGCGCCAAAGCACCCACGTGATATTCCACTTGGCGACAGTACGCGCCCCACAACTCATCAAATGTTTGGAACCCCTGCGTCTCCCCCTCGGCAATTCCCATCGCGCTTCCGGTAACTGGATCAATGCCACCATGCAATGTCACTTCCAGGCATTTCATCAAGTTGATCAAGCCGTTGGGAGTGCCCACGCCGCGATGGTCCAAAACGTATTCGCCACAACCAAATGACACGTATTGCAGCGCTTCTTCGTGACTAACCTGAAACGCCTCAGCGACCGCTGGGACGTTCACATCGTCGTTGTACAGCAGTGGAAAGGTGCGGCCCTCGCCAAGGCTCGTGATCGCGCGAGTCATTAATTCTGGATTTTGTCCCGCATAAAATCGCAGCGAAAGTTGCGGTTGATTCAACAGCAGAGTCCGGCTCGCCTCCAGTGCCAGCAGCGCAAACCGGTCAGCCTCTTCCGGATTCTCGCGGCCCATTCCACCGATGAACACCCGGTTGTTGAACTGGTTGGAGTAGCCATTCATGAGTTGCCACAGCGACTTCAACAGTTCCAGCGCTTCGACTTCACTCAAAATCCGCGCATCCAAATCCCGCGCGAGAAAGCGCCCCATGTACACATCCATGCGGCCATAATTCCAACTCCCCGAAACTAAGGCGTAGAGCCAGAAGAGTTGCAACGCCTCACGAAAAGTTGCTGGCGGATGCAGCGACAATCCGGCAAGGCACTGCGACAGGCTTTGAAGTTGTTTCTTAGCCGCGGCATCAGTGGCGAGTGATGCCTGCAATTCCGCCTGGCCAGCGTAGTGCCGGCAAGCGTTCTCCAGAATACGTACTGCGCCTTGCAAATGCTGGAGCAACCGCAACTCCTCCGTTCCCGGCCGCAAACCAGCTATCCTTTGCTCCAACTCCCTGTGCAGTCCCGGGATTCCCAATCGCAGCAGCTTGCCATAATCCGGGACAGTTCCAGCCATTCGGTACAACGGGAAAGCGATGCCACTCTCAACCGTCCAGTTGTCGCTCGGCAGTGCTTTCTGGACCGCAGTTGGATAGGCAGCCCGCGTTTTGGCCTGCGTGTTCTCGCTCCTCCAGAACTCCAGCATCTCCTCAACTTCGCGTGATTTCTCCCGCGGCAATTCCGCCAGCCGCATGACCTCTCGAATCTCATCTTCCCGGCAGTAATAACCCAACCCCATCGCTTCCGCGCTGAACCCCACCAACGGATAGCGAATCCGTCCCGCCAACAAGTCGCTCGGCTTTATTGGCAGAAGAATGCCCGGAAACTGCACTTCCAGACACTTCAATTCCCGCGCAAACGGATCCGTCGCAACGCACTCGCGATAAGCGCGTGTGAACGCCAACTCCATCTTCAACGGATGCCCAATCTTCTGCTGAGCCGCCTCGTACGCCGCGTCTATCGAAATCTCGTTGAGTGTCTGCAAGGGAGGAAACCGTTCCTTCGTTCGGCCTGGTGGTTCTTCGTTGACTGCCTCCATGTTAGCACTTGCTTCAGGCCTCTGCGGCTTGTTACTTCGCACGTGCTGCAGTTCTGATTCCCTCTCAAGCGCGAATTCAGCATTGAGCAGCGCGCCGTGGAGAGTTAGGATGCGTCTCGTTGAGCCCATTGCGGATTGCCGGGAGGGAACGACGATGGCCTTAAAAGTGAAACGCATCACATTGTGGCGGAAAGAACTGGAGAACAAAACCGGAACCCTGGCCGGAACTCTGGAGCCGCTAGCCAAGACAGGAGCGGATTTGCAGCTAGTCATGGGGTACCGCTATCCGGGGGAGAGCACAAAAGCGGCGGTGGAGCTCTATCCAATTGGAAGCAAGAAAGCGACGCAGGCCGCACAGTCTGCCGGGCTGTTAGCTTCAACGATTCCTGTTCTTGTCATTGAAGGCGATGACCGGCCAGGACTGGGACACGGAATCGCGCAAGCCATGGCCGAAGCGGGCGTCAACATGGACTTCCTGGTGGCGCAAGTTATCGGCAGAAAGTATGCCGCGGTCATCGGCTTCGAGAACGACGCTGATGCGATTAAGGCCAGCGCGCTAATCAAGAAGGCCGCCGCGAAGAAAAAATAGAATCCGCAGAATATTGACTGGGAGTCGATTTCGTTATCAACGCTTCAAGTTGAGCTGCGGCCATCCCAACGCGCAGGGGACGGCGCGGGAGATTGCGCGCATGGGACATCGGGGCAACCCGCCGACTTGTGATTCCCACCAGCGGACCACATCGGCAGTTGGTTGGAAAGCTGAAACTCGTCTCCGGAGATTTCGGCTAGGAAAGCGTCTCGCGGTTCAAGCGCCGACAAAGCTGCAAGCCTTGAGCAGTGAGCGGAAACGCGGTTCGTCGCGGGAAAGATCCCATTTGGGGTCGATAGGCAGAAAAGCGAGATGGACGTCGTGTACCTCCAGTGCGTGTTCTAGCGCGTCCAGGGCTTGGGAGTGTTCGCCGAGCCCGGCGCAAACCAGTGCTTTAGCGTAGGGCGGAATGTAGCGCTCCTTTGCCAGCGTTTCCAGCAGACGCACCACTTCCTCAGCGTCCTTGGTCCGCCCGAGCTTTGCTAGAATGTAGCCACGAAGTGCGATGGTTTTGCTGTTGCCACCGGAAAGGCGTGCCGCGGAGTTCAGTGCGTCAAGTGCCAACTCGTCCTTACCCACTTGTTCAAGCGCCTGCCCCAATTGCATATGGCCAATCCAGAATTCCGGATCGATGGTGATCGATTGACGCGCGAATCGCTCGGCTGCCGTAAAATCTCTGCCGGCAAAGGCGATCTGGGCGGAGAGCGCATGATGCCCGGCGAGAAGCGGATCGAGTTGACGTGCGCGGCCAATGGCTTTCAACGCTTCGGCGGGCCGTTGCATGTGCGAAAGCACAATTCCCAATAAACGGAAAGCCAACGAATAGTTGGCGTCAAGAAGTGTCGCTTTGCGAAATGCCGATTCCGCGGAGGGCCAATCCCATTCGATCCAGAAGTTCACGAACCCCAGAGAAGTCTGGGCCTCTGCAAGGCCTGGATCCGCGGCGATGGCGTGTGCGGCAGCATCGCCTGCTAGTGGTCCCACCGTAAGTGGAGGCGCATCACCATTGATAGGGCTGCCTGTGTAGCTGTCTGCCAAACCCGACCACGCGAGGGCATACTGAGGATCAAGTTGTGTGGCCTGCAAAAAAAAAGAGCTGGCACGCTTCGTGGTTGCGGGAGTGAGCTGGTTCCAGAAATACCTGCCACGCAAATAAAGGTCGTAGGCTTCCGCGTTACGCGACTGGCGGCGGGCCAGCACCGTCAACCGTTCCGGAGAAAGCCGCAAGCGGATTTGTTCCCCGATGGTGCGGCTCATCTCCTGCTGGAATTCCAGGATGCTGCCGGGCCGGCTGTCATAGGACATGGACCAAAGTTGGATGTGATCGCCCACATGGATCAACTTGCTGGTAATGCGCAAGCGTTGGCCTTCCGTGCGCATGGAACTTTCTATGATGTATGTAGCCTGCAGTTCGTCCGCGATCTGTGAGAGCGTCTTCTGAGTGCGCTTGTAGGCCATCATCGTTGTGCGGCCGATCACCCGCAAATGTTCGGGGTCGATCAGACCGAGCGATGCAATGACCTCCTCCGTCAGGCCATCGGCGACATACTCACGTTCACTATCCGCGCTCAGGTTCTCAAACGGCAGAACCGCGAGCGTCACGGGGCGCGAGGTTTCCGCAGCGGAATCGGGGATGATCTCGACCGCGGGAATGAATTGGTACCCCTTCCCCGGGATGGTCGCGATGTAGACGTTGTCTCCGCGCGTCTCTCCCAGGATCCGCCGTAAAGTGGAGATATTCTGGTTCAGATTGTTTTCTTCCACCACCGTATCCGGCCACACAGCTCGCATCAATTCATTTTTCGCCACCAGCTTCCCTTGGTGACGCACCAGGTGTAGCAGCGTGTCGAACACTTTTGGGGTAAGGGGCACTGGCGCGCCTTTGCGCAGGAGCAGGCGATTGACCGCCTCCAGCCGGAAGCTCCCGAATTCGTAGATGGATGGCTCTTTTGCGCTCATAACGGCCGCTATTTCAGTTCTTTTCAGAAGTTTTCAGACCGATTTTAAAGACTTTCCCCCACCTTGGGAAGAGTATTGCTAGGCCGCGCCCAGTGGGCCGGAGCACTTGGAATAAACCCATAAGGAGGATTGATTATGAAACTCGGGAGCTGGAAACTTATTCTTGGATTGACGCTGGTAGCGATGCTGGTGCTCTCTGCTGGTTGGAGCGCGCCCGCATGGTCCCGGCCGGACGACTACGAGCTTATTGGAACTTGGCGCGTTACTGTTACTCAAGCAAACTGCAGCACAGGGGCTACCATGGGGAAGTTTCAATCGATTCTGACTTTTGCGGATGGCGGAACGATGGCCGAGGACACCACCAACCGCGCATTTGCAACCGGACAGCGAAGTGCCGGGCAGGGGACTTGGCAGTACACAGGTCACCGGGCCTACACCGCAAAAAGCATCGCGTTCATCAACTTTGACACTCCTACACCACCAACCGGGCCAGCTCCAATTCCTTTCTTCAAGATGGGTACGCAAACCATCGCGCAGACTATCGTGTTCAACGGTACCCCTGACGAATGGACCAGCAACGCCACAGTACAATTTGACGATTCCACCGGGGCACCTTACGCGCCGAGTCCCGCGCCGGCTTGCGTCACCGCTGTGGCGCAGCGCTTTAAATAGAGGACAGTAAACGATCCCTCCTGGGAACTGAGACGAGCAAGGGATGCCCTCGGCCAAGCACAGGGCGGATTGCTATAGCGACCCGCGCAGGCCGAGGGCGTCCGCGTGTTCTCTCAGCGCCTGTATGCAAAAGCCGATGTGCTCCTCCAGCGGAACACCAAGCTCGGCCGCGCCTCTGATGACGTCCTCGCGGCTGACTCCTCGCGCAAACGCCTTGTCCTTCATGCGCTTCTTCACCGAACTCACTTCCAGATCAAGGATGCTTTTCGACGGGCGAACGTACGTGCACGCAGTCAGAAAACCCGCCAGTTCGTCGCAAGCAAACAGGGTGTGTTCTAGCAGCGACTCGCGTCCCACGCCCGTGTAATCCGCGTGCGAAAGAATGGCGCGAATCATCTCTTCCGGATAATGATGCTCGCGGAGGATTTTGGTGCCCTCCGATGGATGTTCGCGATCCGCTGCATGCTCGCTATTGGGCCATCGCTCATAATCAAAATCGTGCAGCAGCGCCGTCATACCCCACAGATCCTGGTCGGCGTTATGCTTTTTGGCGTACGCGCATACGCAAGCTTCCACTGCCAGCATATGTTTTCGCAAACTTTCCGATTGTGTGTACTCGCATAGCAATTTCCAGGCTTCTTCGCGGGACGGCATCAGGGGCAAACCTCCAAGGGAAGGGATAGCATACCGAAAAAGGTCCGAAAAGTGCCGAATTGAAAAGTAGTGCCGAAAAGAATGCGAAGCACTACATATAGTTGTGTCTCTCTACTCCGAGCCCAATGGGCTGAGGATTCTTCCACTGCATGTCCGACAGTACAGGCGAAAACATGGCGTAAACACCGGCGATTTCGGCTGTTCCCCACATTATTTTTGAAGAATACTCTTGACACCGCACCGCAATTCAAGCCACACTCCCATCGCGCCAGTAACTGCCTTCCCCCCAAGAACGTTCCGACGTTCCTCTCCCTATCCGCACGCCGGAAGAAAACAAGTCAAACGAGGAGTTCCGGTGTCGGCACATATGGAAAAAGAAGCGACGTTGAATTCATTGGAAATGGATCGCGAAGTCATACGCTGCAAAACGTGTGGACTGGTCCAATACCGGACGCGCACTGGCAACTGCCGTCGCTGTGTGCGCGCGCTGCCTCAGCGGATGGAATATCTCATTCCGCAAGAGGCGCCGCAGGAGCAGGAAACTGCGGAGGTCCTCACCCCGAAGTTCCCGAATCAAGAGACGGTCGAGAATATCGGCCAGCGGATTCGTCAACTCCGGGAATCGCGAGCCATGACGCAAAGTCAGTTACAAGCCCGCTCCAAGGTCAGCCGCTCGTATCTTTCTCGCATCGAGAGCGGGCAGATGACCCCCAGCCTCGGCACACTCGAAAAAATCTCTGAAGCGCTCAATGTGGGACTCAACCGGTTCTTTATCCCGGAGTCCGACGGCGAGGCGCTGCTGGAAGATCCCTTCATTCAGGGATTGCGTCCGTTCCTGCGCCAATTGGATTGGGAACAATGGCAGTCCATCCTCAAGCGTTTGCAGGCCATCAGCGATCACGTGAATGCCGCACCGATCACTCTCCGCCCTATCGGTAATCCGGCACGGCTACCACAACCCGCGCCGGCGAATGGCAACGGGCAGCTCGGACACATTGGACACGCCAGCCATTCGAATGGCCTAGTTCCCGCGCAAACCCATGGTCAGCCCCAGGGTTATCCGCTGCGGCGTCCGGGAATGCCGGTATTTCAACGCCCCTTGGCTCGCTAAGAAAAATCTCGCAAGTGGTATTTGACAAAGACGGCGCTCCCGACGAAACGGGGCGCCGTTTTTGTATTGCGTGCAGCAAACCGCCGCGGCTTACTCGCGGACGACCACAACCTTCGCGGAAGGCACTTCCAATCGCATCAGCCGGTGATTGCTATCAAGGTACAGCAGGATCTCCAGGTCCGAAGTTTTTACCTTCAGCCCCTCGTAGCTCTTTCCATCGGCGTTTACTGCGCCGGCCCAATCCACGGTAATCGTTCCGGGTGTCATTTCCTGGGGTATCAACACCGAATACGTCTGCGAATCGTGCCGCGACCAATCGTAAAGCCGCGCGAGCACGGCATACTGGTAATAAAGATTGTTGTCCAACACCGCAATCAGCGGTGAAGCGAAGGAGAGGTCCTGTTCAAAAGGACGTGCGCCCTGCATCTGCAGAGTGATTTTGGCGACTCCATTCGCGAATACGATGTGCGCGGCATTATTCTTTTCCGCTTGGGCGGACCAGTCATAGCTGACGGGAGCCCCGCTGGGCTGCAGGATTAGCGTTCCGGTCACCGTGGACGACGCGCCTTCTGGCGGACTGATTTTGGTCGTTCCTTTGGCGGTCCAGCCCCCGCCAGACGACGCAATCTCAAACTCTTCGCGCCCCACGGATTTGCCATCCAGCAAAATGTTAAGTTTCCCTTTGTCCGGTGCGAACACGGATCCTGCGGGCCCCTTTTTCTGTGCCCCATACGCTCCCACGCCCAATGCAAAAAACGAAAGAAGCAGCGCAGCGCAAATGGCAGGAGCTTTCCGCCAAACTGAATTTGTTCGCATGGTTCCCCCCTCAGGACTCCACCGGGCCCTCAACGGCTTTATGCTCATCCGGAAGCTGCTCAGTGACTCCGCCAATACCGCGGCGCAAAATTTCTCCGACCACGGCGGCAGGGTCACCAGAACTCTCGACACGATAATCAGCAAGCTGGTAAGAAGGCAGGCGCTGGGCATAGAGGGCGCGGAAACTGGCTTCGTCTCGGAAAAGCGGACGTCCCGTCATTGTCATGCAGCGCGACAATAAAACTTCGATCGGAGTATCGAGCCAGATCACCGGGATGCCGGAGTTGCGCAGGAATTCCGGCGCTCCCGCTTGCGCATAGGTGCCGCCGCCAAGCGCCACAATCGTGGGCTCCATCCGTTCGGTGGCCCGGCCCAGCGCGCTTCGCAGTTGCTCGGCTTCCAATTGGCGAAATGCGGGCTCTCCGTGGCGTTCGAAAAACTCCGGTATCGTTATCCCGGCCCCTTCTTCGATTCTTTCGTCCAGATCCACGAATCGCCAGCCGAGTTGTTTTGCCAGGCGGGAACCTACCGTGCTCTTGCCCGAGCCCATGAACCCGGCGAGGCAAAGAATTGGAGCGCGCGAAGGCACACTGCGAACGATTGAAGGTGAATTCACAATTCCGGAAAGCGCAAACTAATCGCGCTTCAGAATTCGAATTGTACCACTGTAGGATGAGAGTTCGACCTTGGCCAGCCCTAGACCCACCGTACCAAACAATGCATGGCTGAACCTCCCGCCGGTGTGGTGGCTGCCGTGCGTGTCCGGCTTCAGGAATGCCGCGGCTTGATTGTCGACGTTACCCAGAAGTGTTTGCGCTTTCAGATCGAAGGAATCATTGCCTGAGAAGCGAACTTCCACAAGCCCCCGCCCGCTGTTCATGCTGTACATCCCGGTGTGCATGAAATCACCGTCGTACAAGATGTTGCCGGTTGTGGTCATCGCATTCAGGCTTGTCAGGGCCGGTTGCAGAATTTGCGCATTGCCGCTGATCGATGTGAATTCCAGCTTCCCGGCGCATTGCGTGCAGATGAGCGTGCCTCCGGTCGTCTTCACGATGATGTAGCCGGAGACTTCCTTCAGATGAACGTCGCCCGCGACGCTCTGCAGCTTCATGTCGCCGCTCACCTGCTCCACGTAAATCAGTCCTGTCTGCGTGCGCAGCTGCAATTCGGTTTTCTCGGGAACCGTCAGCTGAAAATTTGCTTCGGCATCGTTGGGATCTGAACTTGGATCCAGGGAATTGGCGTTGATTTCAATGCGATCACCCACCTGCTCCACATCGATGCTGACTTTCCCGGGTGCCGATGTGCTGCTCACCACAACTTCGGAATTTTTCCAGGACTTCACCTCGATGCGCCCGTTCACGATGTTCTGCAGCACCACAAACGGGTGATCCTTTACGGCAAAATGCCGTTCCTGGTGCTCAGGACCGCCGCCCCAAACGGGCGCGGCCACGCAAACCAGCAGTCCTACGCTCAATGCTGAAAACGCCATGCGTCCGATTCCTTGCGGCTGCATATTAGTGCTCGCTCCCTCCGCTATCCATCATAGCGGCCAACAATTCTGCTTTTTGCTGATAGGCACTTTCCAGATATTCCCGGGCCAACTCGTCCTCGGGATGCTGCTTCAAGTGCTGCTGGCATTCAGCAATGAATTCGTTCACGGTCCGCAGATTGTCCCGCAACGATGCGTCCACCGTGGAGTTTCCCGCAAGCTGCATGTTGGGCATTGCGAGTTCCGTCTGATTGAGAACCAAACCGCCATTCGCCATTGCCAGCTCGGTCGGAGAAGGGCGAGGCGTCACCACAGAACTCTGTGTGCCCGCGACCACTCGGGAGGCCGCAGGAGGCGCCACCGGTGACACCGTGCGCGGAGTGGAAATCACGGCAACCGGCTGGTTCATCGGCCTCTGTGACAAAAATACACCCGTGACCAGTAACACGATACCTGCTGCCGCTGTCGCCAGAGTGCGCGGCCTGAGCCACGCTGTAATGTCTTGCCACCACGGCGCTGCCGGAGCCAACTTGGATTCTTCCTTGATCACTCCCTCGGCCGTGAGTTGTGCCCGCAAAGAAACCCACAAACGCTCCGGAGGATTCACTTCCGCAGGCAGTTCATGAGCCAGTGATTGAATTGTGGTGAGATCCGCAAATAGCCCTTGGCAGGCCATACATTCCGCCAGGTGTGCGCGCGCCGCCGACGGCAACGGCCCCAGCCCTTCTTGTTCCAGAACTGTTTCTAATTCTTTACACTGCATACTTCCAACCCCGCTGGGAAAGGCCTCGCAAGCCCCTTCCTGAAAACCCCTTGCTCGAATTCGCAGCGCGCCCGAACTTCCAGAGTATCTTCAATCCTAGCTCAACCTTCTGAGCCCGTATGGGATTTCGCTGCCTGCCGTTCCTCCCGGGCCTGCGCTCGGACCTCTTCTTGGAGTAACTCACGAAGCCGCGTTCGCGCTTTGTGCAACTGCGACTTGGAATTACCTACGGAGCATCCCATGATACTCGCGATCTCATTGTGCTCGAAGCCCTGGACATCGTGAAGAACGAACACGGTCTTGTACCCTGGAGGTAGCTTCTCAATCGAGCGTTCGAGGTTCACCCTGTCCACTGCGCCGGACAACCGCAAATCGGCCGCTCCGACATCCCGTCTTGGCCCGCTGTTTTCGGCGTCCGGATCTACCGTTTCTTCCAGAGAATCGGTCGGCAGTGTCTTCTTCCGCAGCCGCATCAGCACCACGTTTACCGTCATGCGATGCAACCACGTCGAAAAGGCCGATTCACCTCGAAACGTGCTGATCTTCCGAAAGAGCTGCAAAAAGGCCTCTTGCGCAAGATCTTCCGCATCCGCCGGGTTACTGACCATCCGCAAGCACAGGGCATACACCCTGCGGCTATGCATTTGGTACAGAAACTCAAAAGCAGCTGCATCTCCGGATTGCGCGCGGCGGATGGCCTCCGCCTCGGTCCACGCTACCGGCTCGGTTGGTCGTTGTCGGGCCAACTGTGCAATAGCGGCGCTTCTACCCCTTCGGATGCGCCGAATCCCTCCAAGAGTTGTACCTGGTATGACGGTGGTTGCGCACATATGCACGAGTAGGAGGCCGAAAGCCAGCCCCGGGTTGCATCAGGCGCGGCCACGTCTGCAGGTCGAGCCTATTGTCCCTTGATCGCAGCCATCCGTCTATGGACAAGATAGTGGGCCCTGGCAGGTGTGCGTCCTTCTGTGGACGCGGTTTGCTCCTGAACGGTGGAGAGGAACTCCTGAAGTTGGTTTTCCGGCAGGGCATGCAAGAACGACTTGAACAATACGATCGTTTCTCGCAAGCACGTATTCAGATCGTAATGGCAGCCATCGAGGACTTCCCAATCGCCATCCGGGTGCACTGGGTCACCCTCAAAAATCTCCTCGGAAGAAGCCTCGAATTTGTCGGTCAGTTCCTCTACCAGCTCCGTCAGTGTTGAAATTTTATGTAGGAATTGCGACCGCCGCGTTAGCAGCACCTTGCTGAACACATTGTTGAACCGCGCGACTCGTTGGCTTCGCGAATTCTGAAAATTCTGCGGATCCAGCGAAGCCAGATTTGGCGCCGTGCTCGAATGCCTTGCGTGCCGTAGCATCGCCCGAAGCAGACTGACCAAAGGTGCGCTCAATCTCTGGCACAGCGCCGAAGACACGCTCAATACTTGTTGTGCCTTGGCGATCCGGCCATCTGTTCGCAGGCCGAGCGCTTCATCCAAATTGATACTGAACATGGCGTACGATGTTTCAAGCCGGTGAAGTATTCGTACGTACGCATGCGACTTATCTTTGGAGAGCGGGGTTCTCCAATCTTGAGACACGGAACCGTTGCGCGAATTAGAAAGCTGGGGCCGCACAGAGAACCTCCGAGGAGCGATTGTAACGAGTGTACCAAATTGGTTAGAGAATAGTAACAATTCTTGCCTGTTCAATTTTGCACACCTACGTTTTCTCATCCCTCGCCTCACTCCGATTCGGGCATTCCAAAATGGGAGAGGATTCCTTGCCCTCCTCAAGCACCGCCTTTATACTCCCAATACGACCGTTTGGAAAGGGAAGACGCACACTTGGAATTCGAGCCCCGTGATCAATTCGAGCAACGTCTGAAGAAACTAGACCAGATACAAGCCCTTGGCCATGAAGCATTTCCAAGGGAATTTCGCTGGACAGAGAGCCCCGCGGATTTGGTCAAGGACTATGCGGCTGTCCAGGGGCCAGAGCTGGAGGCTAACCCCAAGGATGTGCGCGTAGCCGGAAGAATCGTCTCCTACCGCCTGATGGGAAAGGCCGGCTTTGCTCACCTTCAGGGCGCCGGAAAGCGCATTCAGATCTATGTCAGAAAAGATGTAGTGGGGGACCAGGGCTTCCAGCTGTTTCACTTGCTTGACCTTGGCGACCACATCGGCGTTCGCGGCCATTTGTTCCGCACAAAGACTGGTGAACTGACCATTCGCGTCGACGAACTGTTCTTTCTCTCCAAGGCTCTTCTTCCTTTACCGGAAAAATGGCATGGCCTTTCCGACATCGAACTTCGCTACCGCCAGCGCTATCTGGACCTTATCGTCAGTGAGAAGTCCCGCGAAGTGTACCAGACGCGCGCGCGCATCATCCGGGAACTCCGCCAATTCTTCGATGGCCGAGGCTACATCGAAGTGGAAACGCCCATGATGCATCCCATTGCTGGCGGAGCAACGGCTCGGCCGTTCATCACTCACCACAACACCCTGGACATCGATCTTTACCTCCGTATTGCCCCAGAGCTCTATCTGAAGCGCTTGACGGTCGGCGGCTTCGACCGCGTCTATGAAATCAACCGCAATTTCCGGAACGAGGGCATTTCCACCCAGCATAATCCGGAATTCACTATGCTCGAGTTTTATCAGGCCTACAGCAATTACCGCGACTTGATGGATCTCAACGAGCAGTTGTTCGCACAAATAGCCGTCAACATCACCGGCTCCGCGGTGGTGCGCTACGGCGAGCACGAACTGGACTTCGGGAGAATCACGCGTCTCACCATGCGTGAAGCCATCGTCAAGTACTGGCCACCGGACGCTGGGACGCCGCCAACACTCGACGAATTGGCCGCACCTGGCGGTGCTAAACAAGCCACGGATAAGTACAACATCTGGGCCAAGGCGAACCACTCCGAATACGCCCAGGCAAAGGGTCAGCTTTCAGATGGGGAATGGACTGGTCTGCTTTTCGAGACCATTGCTGAAGACAAGCTGATTCAGCCTACGATCCTTTACGATTTCCCCACGGACATCTCTCCGCTCTCCAAACAAAAGCCGGACGACCCGTCCCTCGCCGAGCGTTTCGAACTTTATGTGGCAGGCATGGAAATTGCCAACGGCTTTTCCGAACTCAACGATCCCGCGGAGCAGGAGCGCAGATTCCTTGCGCAGATCGCTCGTGGCGGAGACGAGGTTCCCAAGCAACTCGATCTGGACTACATCCGTGCGCTCTGCCACGGTATGCCCCCAACGGCAGGGGAAGGCATCGGCATTGACCGCTTGACCATGCTCCTCACCGATTCCCACTCCATTCGCGACGTGATTCTCTTCCCACTACTCCGCCCCGAATCGAATCCTGAGCAGCAGGCCCCTCCGCAGGGCCACAAGGCTTAGGGGCCGGCCGCGCGATGCGATTCGAATGGATGGTGGCGCGCCGCTACCTCAAATCCCCCAATCGCCCCACTGTCCTTCGCTTGATCACCTTGTTCTCCGTGCTCGGAGTGGCTGCTGGTGTAGCCACTCTGGTCATTGCCCTTGCCATGAATACCGGTTTCCGCGAAACGCTTCAGGACCGCCTCCTCGGCGTAACCGCGCATATTTCTCTCACGCGGCCAGGCTCCGGTGGCATTCCCAATTATCAGGCGTTGGCCCAGCAACTCTCGGAAATTCAAGGCGTGCGCTCTGTCACTCCGGCCATCTACCAGACGGTCCTTCTTTCCTTTGGCGGCGAAGCCCGCGGCATGGTGACAAAAGGCATCGATGTCGCCCTCGAGGAAAAATCCGATGAAGCCCTTCAGAAGCTCTCTGCGGGGCGCCTGGATTTCTCGCCCGATGCTGAGGACATCGACGGGCTCCTGATCGGCAAGCAACTCGCCGATGAGTGGAAAATGCAGCCCGGCGATTACGTCACCCTCACCAGCCCGCAAGGTAGATTGACTCCCTTTGGATTGATGCCGCGCACTCGCAGATTCCGCGTGACCGGCGTGTTCGATTCGGGATTCTACGATTACGACGAGAACTGGTGTTTCGTAACTCTGCCCGCCGCGCAATCTCTCGCCGGCTCCGGAGACATCGTGAATGTTCTAGAATTTCGTCTCACCAATCCGGAAAAAGCTGGCGAGATTGCTCGCACGGTGGAGCATGCCGCGGGCCAGGGATTTTCGGCGACCACCTGGATGGACGAGAACCGTGCGCTCTTCCGCGCCCTCCGCCTGGAAAAACTCGTCACCGCCATTTTCATGGGCCTCATCACCTTTGTGGCTGGCCTGAACATTCTTGTGGTGCTTTCCATGACCGTAACAGATCGCGCAAAGGATATTGCCGTGTTGCTCTCCATGGGAGCGCGCCGCGAACAGATCCGGCGAATTTTTCTTTACCAGGGAATCGCCATTGGTGCCACCGGAATTTTAATTGGACTCGTTGTCGGTTACGGTTTCAGTTGGGTTGCTGGGAACTTTCACCTGATACCGCTTGATCCTCAGGTTTATGCCGTACCCTTCGTGCCCTTTCACGCCAGTTTTCTCGATGGGATGTGGATTGCCATCGCCGCCATGGGAATTGCCTTCGTGGCCACGTTGCTGCCGGCAAAAGAAGCTTCGCGTCTGCTGCCAGTGGAGATTCTTAGATTTGAATAGAAGTTCAAGGCCATGCCTGCAGGGGTGAAGGTGGGGGTATTTGGTGCCTGATTTGCTCCTAATAGACTTAAAGACGGATGGAAGTGGGATCCGAAATCGGCGAGCCCAACTGTGGCTCCCATAGTCACCGCTAAAGAGATGAAAGTAAATCGTTTAGCGGCGTCCCAAAAGAGGTGGTTTTACCTCCCAATCGGCGTAGGCAAGGGAGGGACGGAAATGGGAAAAGCAGTGGGTCTACCACTACAAGCAGGGGCTTGTTGGGTCACGTGACTGGCTTCCTTGCGGGGGCAGGCATCTAAACAGTAAGGTACCAATAGATTTCTGGCGAGAACTTCGGGCCATTAAATTAGCGCAACACCAAGGAGTCGCAAATACGGTAACAATGGATTCCGGGCACATCAACGAGGGATTGCCGAGCGCGACATGCGTGCTGGAAGCCCGCGGTCTGAAGAAGTCCTACGGGATGCGCGAAAAAAACCTGGAAGTTTTGGTGGACGTCAACCTGGAATTACGCGAAGGAGAAATGGTGGCGGTGGTTGCTCCATCCGGCGCTGGAAAGAGTACTTTATTGCACTTGCTAGCCGCGCTAGACACTCCAACAAGCGGTACAGTATACTTTGAAAATAAAGCGATTGAAACGAAGCAAGACGCGGCCCTTGCGCTTTACCGCAATCGTGCCGTGGGGTTTCTCTGGCAGAGGCATCAATTGTTGCCGGATTTTTCGGCACTCGAAAATGTAGCGATGCCGCTGCTAGTGCGGGGAGAGCCACAGGAATTTGCGCTGACGGAAGCGCACAAGTGGCTCGCGGAAGTCGGTCTGCAGGAGCGGGCCGCTCACCTCGCGGGAGAACTTTCGGGCGGGGAACAGCAGCGTGTTGCGATTGCCCGGGCGCTCGTCACCGGGCCAAAAGTGCTGCTGGCGGATGAACCGACCGGAGATCTGGACGAGCAGAATGCTTGGGCCGTGTTTGGGCTGTTGGAGCGGTTGCATCGGACGCATCGCCTGACGTCGCTGATTGCGACGCATAATCTGGCGTTGGCCGCGCGATGCGACCGCATCGTCGGGCTGGAACACGGCATTCTGCGGACTCGCTCGGTGAAAACCGCGGCGAGGGAAACCCCCGGGGGAGAAGCGAGCTAATCGTGTTCGAACGATATACAGAGAAAGCGCGACGCGTCATATTTTTCGCCAGATACGAGGCCAGCCAGTACGGTAGCCCCTATATCGAGACGGAGCACCTCTTGCTCGGTCTTATGCGCGAAGACAAGGCGCTCGCCAACCGATTCCTGCGTCAGCAGGGCTCCATCGAATCCATTCGCAAAGAGATCGAAGCGCGCATCACCATTCGCGAGCGCATCTCCACTTCCGTCGAGGTGCCCTTGAGCGCAGAGTGCAAGCGCATCCTGAATATGGCCGCGGAAGAAGCGGAACGCCTCGGCCACAAGCACGTAGGTACGGAGCACTTGCTCCTGGGTATCCTGCGGGAAGAAAAGTGTTTTGGCGCGGAAATTTTGATGGAGCGCGGCTTGCGCCTCTCCGCGCTGCGCGAGGAACTTGCGCGCACGACCGGGGAAAAAACAGCAGCGGCACGGCCAAAAGAAACATCGCTTTTAGCGGAGTTCAGCCGCGACCTGACACAATCGGCCTCTGAAGGCGCACTCGACCCGCTCGTCGGACGCGAAAATGAAGTCGAGCGTGTCATTCAGATTCTTTGCCGGCGCACGAAAAATAATCCCGTACTGATCGGTGAACCCGGCGTGGGCAAAACGGCCATCGTTGAGGGACTCGCACAGCGCATTTCCGATGGCGATGTGCCGCCATTCCTCTCTGACAAACGCATTCTTTCCCTGGACCTCTCTTTGATCGTCGCGGGCACCAAGTATCGCGGGCAATTTGAAGAGCGCCTCAAGACCATCATGAAGGAATTGATGGAGAGCCAGAACGCCATCGTCTTCATTGATGAGCTGCACACCCTGGTCGGCGCGGGTTCCGCGGAAGGTTCACTTGATGCCGCCAATATCCTTAAACCGGCTCTTTCCCGTGGAGAGATTCAGTGCATCGGCGCCACCACCCCCGGCGAATACCGCAAATCTGTTGAAAAAGACCGCTCCTTGGAACGCCGATTCCAGGCCGTCAAAGTCCCGGCGCCCAGCGAGGATGAAGCCATTCAGGTGATCAGCGGCGTTCGCGAGCGCTACGAAAAATTCCACGCCGTTAGCTACACGGACGAAGCGCTGCGCTACGCCGTCTACCTTTCCAACCGCTACATCCCCGACCGCTTCCTTCCCGACAAGGCCATCGACCTGATCGACGAAGCGGGCGCGCGCGTGAAACTTCGCCAGGCTTCCGTGCCCGATGAAGTCGGTGAAGTCCAAAAACGCGTCAAATTCATTACTCATCGCATGGAATCGGCCATCGCCGCTCATGAATTCGAGAAAGCGCGTTTCTACTCGGAAGAGGAACGCAAAGAGAAGGAAAACCTTCGCGGCTTGCGGGAACGTTTCAAATTGGATGACGCGTCCACGGGCATTGTGACTCGCGAAGACATCGAAGAAGTTGTTTCGCGCTGGACCGGCGTCGCCGTTACTTCCATCAAGGAAGACGAACAGCAGAAACTTCTGCGCATTGAACCCGAACTCCACAAACGCGTCATCAGCCAGGACAAGGCCATCACCGCCCTCGCTCGAGCCATCCGCCGCAGTCGCGCAGGTTTGAAATCCCCTTCGCGTCCTGTTGGCTGCTTCTTCTTCCTCGGACCGACCGGCGTTGGCAAAACGGAAGTGGCCCGGCGGCTCGCGGAATTCCTCTTTGGTTCCGAAAAATCTCTTATCCGCTTCGACATGTCCGAATTCATGGAAAAGCACTCAGTCTCGAAACTCATCGGCGCGCCTCCAGGCTACGTGGGCTACGAAGAAGGTGGCCAGATGACAGAACGCGTGCGTCGCACGCCATATTCGGTTATCCTATTGGACGAGATTGAAAAGGCGCATCCCGACCTCTTTAATATCCTGCTTCAGGTTTTTGAAGATGGGCAGTTAACGGATGGTCTCGGCAACACGGTAGATTTCCGAAACACCATCATCATCATGACTTCGAATCTGGGCGCGCGGCATTTGCAGAAGCGCACCTCGATCGGTTTTCAGACCGGCGTCGATGAGGCCAGTCTGAAGAGCATGGAAGATTTGGTGCTGGGAGAAGTGAAGCGTGCGTTCAATCCGGAGTTTTTGAACCGGCTGGACGAAGTTATCCTTTTCAATCCTTTGGGCGATGAGGACCTGCTCAGGATCATCGATCTACTTGTCGGTCAGCTGAACGATACGCTGATTCACCGCCAGGTGCAGGTTGTCTTGTCACCGGAAGCACGCCAGTGGATCCTCGAGAAAACGTGTGCGGACCGCAACTATGGTGCGCGGCCGCTGCGGCGGGCTCTTCAGAAATATGTCGAAGATCCGCTCTCCGAGGCTTTGATCCAGGGGGGAATTCAGAGGCCTGCGACGTTGCAGATTTATGTTGCGGGGGAAGGCCTCGCATTCCGGTCTGTTGTCGAGGCAACCCCGGTCGTCCACTAGCGAATCTGACGCAACAACGTGTAATCGCGACGCGATTTGCCCTGTTGGGATTCGCTACGTGTCACACGTATGGCCAGCCCACGCCGGGTCTGGCGGGAGAATAACATCTTGGATTTGGGGGCGCGGCCTTGAGCCGATCAATGGCCGCTCGAAGGATAGTCTGTTTTATCTCCGGGATGGACGCCCAGCGTACATTTCGTGGCCGTGTAATTGTATTGGCGCTTGCTCTTTCCATCTGCGGTGGGTCCAGTTTGTCCGCTTCCTCCTTTTCTCCTCTCTCCTCCGACCAACTTCCCTCCCACAATAAAACCTACTACCTCTTGCACGCCTCCCTCAACGAGGAAACTCTGGAAGAAAAAATCGAAGCTTTCCCGGGCGCACAGGATCAAGCGAAAAACGATCAGGGGCAGACGCAGGAATTTGTCGAGCGTATCGATTGGGAAGGCAACCGTCGGATTCGCCGAGACACTTTGCAGGCGCGCATCTTCACCCGTGCGGGTGATCCTTATAACGAAGACACTTTGCGCCGCGATTTTCAGGCCCTCTGGAATACTCAGTTCTTTGAAGACGTCAAACTTCGCGTGGAAGATTCTCCAGACAAGCCCGGCGGCAAGATTATTACTTTCATTGTCGTTGAGCGGCCCGTCATTCGCCGCATCCGCTACGATGGTATTAAGTCCGTCTCAGAGTCCGACATCCTCGATCGTTTTAAGGACAAAAAAGTCGGCTTGACGGTGGAAAGTCAATTCGATCCTACCCGCATCAAAAAAGCCGAAGTCGTCCTGAAGGATCTCCTCGCTGAGCACGGCAAACAATATGCGACCGTAACCCCACAGTACGAGCGCATTGCTTCCAGCAATGCCGTTATTCTCGTTTTCAAGGTCAATGAAGGACCGAAAGTCAAAGTCGGCAAGATTCTGTTTACGGGCAACAAAGCCTTCAGCCGCAGAAAATTGATCCGGGCCATGCACAATGACCGGCCCTACTCTATTCCCCTCTACATTACCGAAATCAATGTGCTCTCCAAGACCTACGACCACGACAAGTTGATCGAGGATATCCAGGTTGGCGTCCAGGGTTTGTATCAAGACAGCGGCTATTACAAGGTTCTGGTTAAGGACCCCATCATCGAAAATGTGGATACCGAAGGCTGGAAACTCGGAATTCCCCTAACAGGAAGAACGCAAGGCAAAGCGGTCAACATCACCATCCCGATCGATGAGGGTGAGCGTTACCGCATGGGCACCATCAAAATCGCGAGCACCGATCCTGACAAGGCACTCTCCCTCAAAGTCGATGCCTTGAAAAACGTGTTCCCCCTTAAACAGGGAGACATTTTCTCTACCGCCAAAGTACGTAAAGCTCTGAAGGATTACACCTCGATCTACGGAACCTACGGCTTTATTGACTTCGTGCCTACTCCGGAAACCGACATTGATGAAGAGGCCAAACGCATTGATGTCACCATGAAGTTCGAGGAAGGCAAGCAGTATTACGTGCGCCGCATCGATTTCACCGGTAACACCACCACGCGTGACAAGGTCATTCGCCGTGAATTACTGATTGACGAAGGCCAACTCTTCAACCAGCACCTTTGGGAAATCAGTATTTTGCGCCTTAACCAGCTCAACTATTTCGACAAACTCGAAGCCGATAAAGCCGCGGAGATCAAGCGCAACCAAAAAGATGGTACCGTCGACCTGCTCCTCAAACTAAAAGAAAAGGGCAAGCAGTCTATCGGCTTGAACGGCGGTGTCAGCGGGCTTTCCGGCGGATTCGTTGGCCTCACTTATCAGACAAACAACTTCCTCGGTCTGGGCGAGACTCTGACACTTTCCGCACAGGTTGGGCAATACCAGCGCAACTTGATGTTTGGATTTTCTGAGCCCTACCTGTTTGACCGCCCCATTGCCAGCGGTTTCACCGTCTTCTCCTCCCTTTACAAGTATGACTATGCGCACCAGATCGCTTTGCTGACCGGGGAAGCCGTCAGCGTCAACCCCCAATACATTCAGAATTACAACCAGAACAGCACGGGCTTCACCGTTTACGCCAGCTATCCTTTGCGCAAGCACGCGTTTACTCGCGTCGGTTTGACCTATGGCCTCACCCGCACTAACATCACTGCTTATAATCAGGCCTCGACTCTTCTTTTTACGCAGCTGCAGTATCAAAGCATCTCCGGGCCCAGCGCTTTGAACGGTATTCTCTCAAGTACCATCACCGGAACCATCACCCACAACACCATCAATAACCCCATTAACGCGACCACCGGAAAAAGCTACTTCTATTCCTTCGCTTTCACCGGCGGTCCCTTGGGTGGCAACGTCAACACCATTACGAACACCGGCGAGTATAAATACTTCCATCCTATCAACAAGCGCCGCAATGCGATTGGTATCAGGTTCCTTGGCGCCTACACCACCGGGTATGCGGGCAAGGAAGTCCCGCCCTACAGCCGCTTCTATATGGGTGGCGAAAACGACATTCGCGGCTTCGATATTCGCGGCATCTCTCCGGTCGCTTATATCCCCAGCGTGGTGCCCACTACCGTGCAATTCCCGTATCACGGTGGAATCGGTAGCCTTGCCGTCCCGCTTGTCATCAACACCATCACCTTCCCGGGCGGCGATTTGCAAGGCGTCGGAAATATCGAATACCGCATCCCGCTTGTCGGGCCGGTCGGCATGACGCTCTTTATTGACGGCGGTACCACGGGAATCGTGAACAAGAGCGCGCTGAAACTGGACCCCACGGGAATCACCAACATCAACTCGCAATTCCCACTGGTGAACCAGCAGGCGCAGTTGCAACTCGCGCCCAACACCAACTTCTTCCCGCGTGTCTCCACGGGCATCGAGTTCAATGTCAATATCCCGATCGTGCAGGCGCCCTTCCGCATCTACTGGGCCTATAACCCCTTGCGCATGCACCAAACCATCGTCGCGCCTTTCGATCAGTTCAACTCGGACAACCTGTATCTGCAGTGCCGCGCCCTGGGGCTGCTCGATCCGCTACATCCCCATAGTTGCGATCCTATCGTTCTGACTGCCGTTTCGCCTTATATCGTGAATCCGGGACGCTTGAATTATTTTGAGGCTAACAACACGTTCCGGTTCACAGTAAGTCGCACGTTCTAACTGGTTGTTGGTCATGGAAATTGTTTCGGGGTGGGCGCGAGAATTCAAGATGTAGGAAAACAGGCCGATAGTGAGCCAGCTTGGAAATAGAACCTCTGGAGAGAATTACGCAGTACGTTAGAGACGATTACACAATGACCAGATTCAGCAATCGAGTTTCAGATACACCGTGCGCGGGGGATTCCCGCCGCACCTTTACGGGGGAGAAGTGCGTTATGAAGTCGCGTAAGTTCGGAAGTTTGGCAGTGCTGGTACTGGCTTTCGCGTTTGCTGCCTGGTTAGTTGTCGGATGCAGCAGCGGAGCCGTCAACGTGATTACGATAACGGTTAGTCCTACGTCGGACATCGTGATTGCCGGTCAGGTCGCGACCTTCACAGCCACCGTCTCCGGCACCACCACCACCACGGTAGCGAAATGGCCGTGCACCTATTCCTATACCCCCTTGCCGACAGCCTCTACACCGAACCCCAAGGCAGTTACAGGCGACTGCACCAGCGGGCAGAAAATCGCGAATATCGGCAGTGTCGGCTCTTGGGTGATCACCACCACCAACGGATCAAACGTCCTCACCTACACTGCCCCGACCCTGGCCAATTTCCCCAGTCCGGCGCCTACTCTCACCTTTACGGCTACCGCCGACGCGGACTCTAAGAAAACCGCCACCGCCACGATCAGCCTTGATTCAGGCATTCGTCTTTCCATTACTCCGACAACCGTAACAGTTCCCGTCGGGATTACTCCGGCAGCGGCAGTGGCCTTCCAACCTGCCTCCCAGAATTCGGGACTAACGAATCTCGTGTGGTTGGTAACTCAGCCAAACGCGGGTTCTTCGACGGTTACCAACGAAACGGCCAACCCCGCCGCGGTCACTTGCAGTCCCACATGCGGTTCCATCGATACCAACGGTATCTTTACCGCGCCCGCGGCACTTCCTACGGCGACCACTCCATCCGGCAGCACCTCCACAAGCCCCACCACTGTCTACGTGGTGGTCTGGTCCGCCTCGGATTCCACGCACTACGCCGTTTCAACCATCACTTTGGTCAGCGCAACGAATAATTCCATTAACTTCACTGGACTCTTCCCTCCCACGGTTCCTGCGGGCAGCGCCTTGGCTAGCGTTTATCTAAACGCTGGAAACCTACTCAACACCACCAACATCTACTTCATTCCTCCGGGCGCCACCTCCGGGTCCCCCATTGCCCTGGCCAATATCTACACCATTCCCATTTCCGGTGAGTATTGCACCGCCAGCGCCAGCGGCGTGACCCCGGTGGTCACTTGCAATGCTTCCCTGATGTCGCGCATTGAATTAACACAGAGCCAACTTGCGATTCCGGGAATCGCCCACATCGAAATTGATGGCTTGCCGGGAAACCAGACGGCCCCCCTGCCGTGTACAAACATCCCCAATTCGGATGGCTCAACTACCACCAGCAACATCTCGTGTCCTCTGAACATCGCTTACGCCAGTCCGGCGGTCGTTTCCGCCACGCCTGACAATATTCCCCAGGGCTCAAATTCCCTGATTGCCGTGAATGGTGGATATTTCGGCGGAACCAACACCCCCATCGTGAAGTTGCTGCTGGATGGGTCGTTGAACACCGTCTCCTCCTCTGGTCCGCGGCAATTCGTGGGCACTCAACAGGGAACCAGTTTGCAGAATCCCGGTTTGTACGAGGTCTCCGTTCAAAGCAATGCCCCGCTGGGATCCCAGCCACTCTTCCCAACGGCTACCACCAATGTGGCCGTTCAACCTACCTTCGCCACTCTGAATTCCATTCCCACAACCCTATCTCTCGGAGCCGGCAATCCTGCACCCAGCAGCTTTGCCTTGGATTCGGCAAATGGATTCGCGGTGATGACGGAGCAGGGAACTAACATGCTGCAGATCATTGACCTTACCGGATCTGTTCCCGTCCTCGGCCCCAGCTATACCATGACGTCCGGCGGAGCGCCTACTAGCGTGGCTCTGGATACCCAACTCAGTATTCCAGGCTATAGCGGCCAGGACTTGGCTGTTGTGGTCAGCAGTGCCGATAGCAAGCTCTACCTTTATGCCATCTCCCGCACTTCCATCACACAGATCGGATCTATTCCCGTCGACCTTCAGTCCCTTATCCTCGCTTCGGGAACAGGCGTGCCAACTCCTTTTTCGGTGGGCGTTGATCCTGAGACGCACTTGGCGGCTTTGGCCTACTCAAGCACCAATCAGTTCGCCAATGTCGGATTCATTGTGGATGTGAACCCCAATTTGGACGGCAGTGATACTAAGGTCCACACCTGCTTCGCCAACTCCAAGGCTCAGATACCTCCATGTGCCATCGCATTGGTATCCATGGTGACGGGAGCCACACCTCAAGTCGTCATGCAACCCGGCGCTCCTCTGGCCTATGTCACCCCAGGCGGCCAGGGAACCACTTCGGTCGTAAATTTGCTTCAACAAGGTACCTCCTCGCAGATTGCGCCCGCGGGAACCTCCACTACCACCAGCGGTGCCTACCGCGTCAATGGCGTCGTCACCATCATCACCACTACGCCCCACGGCATTAATCCCTCCTCCGGCGGTACGGTTATCATCTCTGGTCTGCTGCCTGCGGATCTAAATGGAACCTATCAGGTTCTTGCGGGCAGCGTTACAAGCCCGTACACATTCCAATACGCGCAACCAGGGACTCCAACCGGTACTGAACTTGAGACCAATACAGGTGCTTCTGGAAGCCCCCTCGGTTCGGTGCAGTATGGAACGTCCTACTACTCCTTCAATACCACCAGCACGGCGACCGGCGCGGCCATCAATCCCACCACGCGCATGTTTGCTTTTGCCGATCCGAACGCCAGCACTGGTCAGATTGGTTTCATCAGCACATTTGATCAGACCGTCTCTTCACTTACCCTCACGGCCGGTAGTTGCTATACTTGCCAGCCGAATCCGAGTGGGGCCCCGGAACTCGGTTTCAACTCCGTTTCCTTTGATCCTTACACGGATGTGCTGGTGGCTTACGATCCGAGCACAAATCCCGCCACTCCTTCTTTTCCGGGTAATGCCATCTCGTTGATTAACCCCGGCACGACCACTGCCAGCGGGGGCTATTCGGCAGCCTATCGAATCATCGCGGCGATCCCAACGGGACAGGTTGGCTCAGGCACTTACACTCCAACGGGACAAACAACGCCCGTTACAGTCAATGGCCCAATGATTTACGACCCCAAATCAAAATTTGTCTTGGTGGGCAACGCTGGAAGTAACACCCTCAGTTATCTGAACCTGGATCCGTCGAACCAATTCAAGCCGATTCATATCGACACCTTGCAAGTAATACCTGCCCCCGGGCAGTCAACAAATCCTGCCTGGGCCGTCCCCAGTGGCCAACCGGCGCTCGGTAGCCCAGCCTCCACCACTTGTAATCCAATCGACCCCAACAATCCTTGCATGCCGCAAGCGGTGCAACTCAACCAGACCGCCACATTGCGTGTTCTCGGTGGGGGCTTCCTTCCTGGCGGGGCCGGATCGGCCAATCCTGTTGTGCGGCTCGACGGCAGTTCCAATGGTGTGACCATCTTGACCGCTACAAATGGTGAGGTCGATTTTACTGTTAATGCTTCAGTACTCACTGTCGCCCATGACTATGCGCTCGATGTGGTCGCGGGTGGCGTGACCTCGAACTCTATGGATCTCTATGCCGTCGGAGTTCTGGATATGACGCCGGTGTGCGCAACCACGTCATCATTCCCGCAAGGCCCAGAGGGCGTGGCAATTGACGATACCCTCCACATTGCCTTCGTCACCAACTATGCTTGTAACAGCGTTTCGATCATCACCATTAACCCCGCTGGCTTCACTACAAAGGGCGGTACTGTCGCGCCCTACGGCTCCGTCATCAACACTCTCAAAGTCGGCAATAATCCTATTGGTGTCGATGTGATCCCACGCTTGGGATACGCCGTTGTGGCCAACAATGGTGATACACCCACCGGAACGGCCTCCGTCATTGACTATAGTCACAGCTATACCCCGGACACCGCCCAGGTTCTCTCCTTTACAACGACCACTACAACGAGCGGCGTCACTACCTCGACCACAAGCAATACCGTGGCCGTCGGTCTCGCCCCGGTGGGCGTCGCTTTCGATCAGGACCGCGCCTTGGCTCTCGTGGCCAATTCTGGTTCCAACACGCTCTCTTCGATTGATCTCACCGTGATCTTGCCGGGTGCCGTCACCACCACCGTGCCTGTGGCTACCACCATTGCTCTCAGCGGTCCACCCACTGCAGTTGCCGTCGACAACGATCAAGCCCTCGCGGTGGTGACGAATTTGCAGAACTCCGGCACGTCTAGCACTTCGGCGGGATTGGATGTCGTCACTCTCAATACCAGTCCACCAGTGAAGAGCACTACTGCATCCGTCTCTTCGCTCACCGCCAGTCTCACCGGGCTTGTCTTCGATCCCACGCCCGCGTTCAATCCCACGCCCTCGGATCGCGTGTTCTACGCGACTTCCACGCAGCAGAACGCCATCTATATGTTCGATCCGGTTGCCGGATCCACGACCACTTACAGGGTTGGCATCAACCCCTACTCTTTAGGTTTCAACTATCAGACGGGCACTCTGCTGACCATCAACTCGACCTCCAACACAAGTTCGATAGTTGATTCGCAGAACCTCAAGAGCACACAGACTCTCGGCATCAGCAGCCAGTCCCAGTTCGCCGTGGCCGTCGACAACTGGTTCAACACCGCTGTGATTGCTGACCAGAACAATAATCGTGTGCTCTTCCTGGCCCTGCCTAAATAGGTTTCCGCCGTTCTTGAGGGCGCGCACATTCGGTTGCGGTAAAGCAGTCGGCAGGCCATTGTCATTGCGGGTGTCTTGCCAAGTCCGCTATACTCTTATGTTTGTACTGCGGTTGTTGGGATCCTTGGGACTCGCTGGGACCCCGTCGCGCAGCAAGACTTCCGGTAGAATTCACAGAGAGCTATGCTGTCCTCGCTCCGTTGGATGTAATTCAGTTTTCGGCCGGAGATAAGTTCAGATCGCAAAGGGTTGACTTTCCACGCCGCCCAACCGCGGAATTGGATGAGCGGCCCGCAGTTTGATAAGGAGAATACAGTGAATTCCAGAATGATGATTCGAATGACTGTGCTCAGTCTGGCATGCCTGCTGGCAACGGCGGCTCTTTGGGCGCAAGGTACCACCATGGCGGGTTCCGCCAGCGGCAACAAAGTCGGCGTAATCAGTGTGCGGCAGGCCATTGTGTCCACCGCCGAAGGCAAGCAGGCTTCCGCAGAATTGCAGTCGCAGTTTGCGCCGCGGCAGAACGAGTTGGAGAACCTCAACAAGCAAGTCAACGATCTTCGCCAACAACTTGCCGCCAACCAGACCACCTGGAGCGACGATCAGAAGGCCAAGGCGCAAAATCAGGGGCAAAGACTAGCGGCGCAACTCGAGCGCAAGAACAATGAATTGCAAGAAGACGTCAACGCCGCCCAAGCCGAGGTCGTGGATCGCATCGGCCGCAAGATGATGGACGTCCTTGACCGTTATGCCCGCGAGAATGGTTTCGTCGCGGTCCTTGATTCCTCCGCGCAGAATTCCCCCATTCTCTATGCCTCTTCCAATATCGACATCACCCAGGACATCATCAAACTCTACGATCAGGCTTACCCTGTGAAGGCCGCCGCCGCACCGGCGACCACCCCCAAGCCTGCTCCCAGGTCCGCTCCAGCCGCCAAGCCGTAATTCGCTTCAGCACGAAATTAAGCACAGTAAAAGGGTTGCGGCCGTATCAGGTCGCAACCCTTTTGTGTTTTTGTAATTGTTCCTTGACGCGCCTTAAAGGGATGGCCCAGTATGCGGCGGCGCACTCTGGCTCGGCCCAGCGACCTTGTGCGTGGTGTCCACATTAAAGAGCATATAGTTGCTCAACAGGTGCCTGTGGTGATATCGCTTGCCACCCCGCTCCATGTAATGGTCGGCGCTCCACGGTAGCCACAGCTGCTTATTCCCAGCCAGAAAATTGACCGGGCCATAATCCACAAGGAGATGGTCCTTTGTGAGCTCGAGTTTCCCCTTAACGGGTTCCCTCACGTCGGTTTCCACGCGTAGCACCGCAAAGCTCACACTGGAGATCCAGATGCGCCCCTTCACTGGAACCGTGAAGGTTTCGTAATTTAATTGCCACGTGCGCACTCCCTCGCCCTTCGCGTTCTGCTTCTCTACAAAATGGATTTGCCACGCCGCTTGCCCTCGCACGTTCGTCAGCCCTTCACACGAGTAATCGAAGCGTTGCCGATAATATGGTTGCAGCACATTTATTCCCATGCTGTTCAGGTTGGTGGAGGTAATGGTCTCGGATGAACTGGGGCTGTCATCCACGTCATTGCGAAATTCCCTCACGTAGAAGGAAGTGCCCCCGAGCGGATAAACAAAGACGATGTACGGATAGTCGTGCGTTTTTACCGGCCCGGGCCAGCCGTAATGGTCGACCTCTTGGCGCTCGATGTGCTCCGTCGCCGAAAACTTTTCAAAATTCGCCAAATCCGAATTCAGCCGGTGCAGCGCGGAATCCAGGATTGCCTCCGTCTTGCAATTCGCATTCGGCGCAACATCATACACCGCGCTATCCGTATCCGGCGGAGCCCACGGGTGTTCGACAACCTTCACGAAACTGGTGCTCGGAGCCGCGGGAAGCGGAAGACTTGCATCGGAGGCCGCGCTATCCCCTGCACCTTCGCTTTCCACGTGCGCCAGCAATTTCTTGGCCTCGGCGACCCCAGGATCATTCGGATATGTCTTTAGAAGAGCTTCCAATGTCAGCTTTGCGTCAGAACGCTTGCCCTCGGCGGCCTGAATCTCTGCCAACAAATACATCGGCCCCGCGGCCTTATCCTTGGCCAGATGAATGGCTCGCGTGGCCTCCGCCTCACCATCGCTCAGACGATTTACCTTCACGTAGGCAAAGGCAAGTTCATAGTTGGCTCTCCAACCCGCACGGCCCAGCGACACCGCTTTTTCCAATGAAATCACTGCGTCTGCTGGCGCCCCGCTCGCTAGTTGTAGATGCCCCAGGGAAACTAACGCCAGCTCGTGATTCGGATCCAGAGATAGTGTGTGCTTGAAATCCTCGCGGGCCGCATCCAGATTTTGTAGCCCGAGTTCCGCGACGCCCAGATAATAGTAGGCGTCTGGATTGCCGGGAGCTTTCTGCGACACTTTGGCAAAGATCTTCTTCGCGGCATCATAGTGAGTTTTGTTTAGTGCATCCATGCCCTTCTGCATGTCCACCCGAAGTTGCATCGTCAGAATGTAAGCGGGAGAAGCGCCTCCCGTCCCGGTCGCCATGGATTCCGGGATGAGGTAGATGAAAACGGGGAGGCTCGCGTGGCCGAAAACCAGACTGATATTCTCGGTTACCTTATGATATCCCGGGCAGTCTACGACCACCGTGTATTCCCCTGGCGACAGATTATTGAATTGGGCCCCGGTTGAGCCTTGCGTCGTCGCGATCGTGTCGAAATTCACCAGCGGGGATGTGAGGTGGACGATGGCCTCAGAATCGATCGCATTTCCGTGCTGGTCACGCACGGAAATCTCCAGATTAAACGCGGGGTTGTTCTCAACCGAAGCAATATTGGCGGGACCAGTGTTTGTAGGCGCCCCGCCACCACGCTGACCCCATACCGCAGACGTCAAAAAAATTAGAGCACACCACAACGTTGCGGATCGCCCCAGCGTCCGCGAGGACACAGCCACACCACCCATATTGTGTCGCTCCCTTCTCTCGAGAGAACGCCTAAGGTTAAGCATCTGCGTATGTTCGGTCAAGGGGGCGCATCACGCTGCTTGGTGACGCCGTGAGCAAGATAAGAGGCGAGCAGTACTGGCTAATCTACTCATCCTGCTGCCCTGCAGGTGTCAGCCACCACCCGGGTTACAACCCGGGTACCTTGCTTTTACCTTGCTGCCGGAATATACTGACACTTCGCTCTGAAACGGGTCGCACCATAGAGTGGGCGCAAGCCCACTTTTTTGTTGCCGCCGGTAGGGACGAGCTTTTAACCGGCCTTGGTCGGGGAGTCTCCGCGTGAATTTGGAAAAGGTCCGCGAAGCCGCTGAACGCGTCGCTCGTTCAGAGGGTTTGGAAGTCGTGGATGTCGAATGGAAGATTGGCAAGCAGCGTTTTCTGCGGGTGTATATCGATCGCGTGCCCCCGCCGAGGCCTGCGGATGTTGCCGATGGCGGAACTCCGCCGGACCCTTTCGCCAAGATCAGTCACGCGGATTGCGAGCGCGTGAGTCAGCAATTGAGCGTGATCCTGGACGTGGAAGAATTAGTTCCCGGCCCGGGCTACATCCTCGAAATTAGTTCACCGGGGATGGATCGCGCGCTCAAAAAGGCCGGAGATTTCGAGCGCTTCACCGGACGCCTGGCCAAGATTACGACCGCCGAACCGGTCGCCGAGGCCAAGTTTTTTGAAGGGCGCTTGCAAGGATTTGCGGATGGTAAAGTCCGCATGCAGTTGAAAGGCAAGGAAGCTCGGGTCGTGGAAATACCCTTGGATATGATTCGAAAAGCCAATTTGGTCATCGAATTCTAGGAAAGAGAAATGGCGAATCTGCTCTACCAACAAATTGAAATGCTCAGCCGGGAAAAGCATATCGAGCCCGAGGTGGTGATTGCCGCCATCGAAGACGCCATGGTTGTTGCGGCTCGCAAGTTTTACAAGTCCGAGGAAGATCTCCGCGGTAAGTTCAACGCGGAATCTGGCCAGGTTGACGTGTTTTCCGTGCTCACTGTGGTCGAGGAAGTGGCCGACCCTAAGCGCGAAATCAGCCTTGCGGATGCCAAGAAAAAGAATCCCAACGCCGAAGTTGGCAACGAAATCACCACCAACAAACCCACCGACGTGCTCGGTCGTATTGCCGCGCAAACCGCCAAACAGGTAATCCTCCAAAAGGTTCGCGAAGCCGAACGCGACACCATCTACAACGAGTATCACACCCGCGCCGGCGAACTTGTCACCGTTATCGTGAAGCGTGCGGAGGGGCCGGACCTCATCGTAGACATGGGTCGCACAGAAGCGCGTTTGCCGAAGCGCGAGCAGTCCAAACTGGAGACCTACAACATTGGCGAACGTCTCCGCGTTGTCATTCGCACAGTGGACCGTGCAGCAAAGGGTCCGCAAGTGATCGTCTCGCGCGCGGATGCCGCTTTGGTTCAGCGTCTGTTTGAAATGGAAGTGCCGGAAATTTATGACGGTACCGTGCAGATCCGCGCGGCAGCACGTGAAGCCGGCGAACGCACCAAAGTCGCCGTGGCCAGCCGCGACAAGGACGTCGATCCCGTCGGCGCTTGCGTGGGCATGAAGGGCATGCGCGTGCAATCCATCATCCGTGAATTACGCGGCGAAAAAATAGACATCATCCCTTACAGCGAAGAAACTATTGCTTTCGCGCAGAAGGCTCTTAGCCCTGCCAAAGTCACACGCGTCCAAATCGTTGATCCGGAAACCAAAAAGCTGGAAGTCATCGTGGAAGATTCGCAGCTTTCCCTGGCCATCGGCAAAAAAGGCCAGAACGTCCGCCTCGCCAGCAAGCTAATTGGCTGGGACATTGACATAAAGAGCGAAGAAGAGAAGCGCCGCGAAATCGAAGAGCAAATGAACGCTCTAACCACCGCCACAACCCCGCTAACGGTGCTCGCGGGTGTCGGGCCTAAAACCATCGAAAAAATCGAAGCCGCCGGCATCACCTCGCTTGAAAAACTCGCCGGCATGACCCCCGAGCAGCTCATGGAAATTCCGGGCATCGGCGAAAAGATGGTCGACAAAATTTATCAGGCGGTGAATCGCTTCTACGAAAGTGGCGACACCGGCGCTGCGCCTGCTGCGGAAACTCCTGCGGAAGGCGCCGAAGCTGCTCCTGCCGAACCCGCGGAAGCCGCTGCCGAATCGTCCAGCGAACCCAGCGAGGCCAAGGCGGAAACTCCCTCACCCGAGCCTTCCGCCGAAACCAAATCCGACACTGAAGAACCTGCCGCCGAGGCTACCTCCGCGGCCGCTGCATCTTCGGAAGCCCACACTTCCGCCGAGCAGCAGGAAGAGAAAAGTTCCTAACGAAGCATGAGTGACGCATCCCAAGTACGCATCAATGAGCTTGCCCGCGAACTCGAGGTCAAAGCAAAGGCTATTATTGACCTCCTTGCGGGATTTGGCGTAACCGAGAAAAAGACCCACTCCAGTTCGATCACCGTTGAAGTTGCCGAACAAGTCCGCCACCATTTGAAGGGTGTCGCAGACGCAGAAGCGGCCGCCGACGCGGAACGCGCGGCGAAGGAAGCGGCAGCCAAAGCCGCGTTACGGCGACCCGTACTGCATCATCCAGTCGCAGCTCCCGCAAAACCTGGTATTCCCGCAACCGCCGCTCCGGTGGCACACGCGCCTGTCGCACTTCCCCCGGCAGCCCACGCTCCTGCGGCGGTTCATCCAACTGCAGCGCATCCCCTGGCAGTCCACCCTGCCGCGGCCCCTGCTGCCCCGAAACCAATTCCTGTCGCAGCTCCTGCTGCTCTCGCTCCTGCTGCACCTGTTGCGCGTCCCGCGGCACCTGTAATACCCATCCCCGCGCCAGCTTCTCCATTGGCGGCGAAGCCCGCTGTGCCTGCGGTTGCTCCCGCGCCTCCCTCTCCTCCTTCAAAGTCCGTTCCAACGCATCCCACGAGACCCGGTTCCCCAGCGGCGCAGCCCTCTGCATCGCGTCCAGGAGTTCCTCCGGCAGGTCGGCCCGCCCAGCCCGGCTCGCATCCCGCTTCCGCGCGCCCCGCAGCTGCCGCGCCCGGTGCTGCTGCACGAACACCAGTTTCTCCACGGCCACCGATGCCCACTGGCAATCGCGGACCTCTTCCCGGCACCATGCCCGGCAGCGGCCAGCGTCCCAGCGGACCACGGCCAGGCCAGCCTATGCGCCCGCAACAATCTGGGCAGGGCGGGCGTCCATATTCGCAGCGTTCGGGCAACGGTCCTGGTGGTCCCGGCGGTCAGAGCCGTCCCTTTGGTCAAAGGCCCGGCGCAGTCCCCACAGGTTCTCGTCCCGGACCGCGCACTCCCGGCCGTCCCGCGATGCTGCCGCCATTTCCGGAAAAAATGCCGGTTAAAGCGGAGCCCGGCAAGCCTCTCTACGCGCGCAAACCCACGCAACGCCAGCGTCCTATGGTGGACAAGCGGGAGATGGAGGGCGAGCGCAAGCTTCATCCCACCCGGCAACGCCAAGGTGCGGGCGGTCGAGGTGTGGCTGCGGCGACGATTGCTCCTCCAGAACCCCGCGCACCGCGCGAAGTTACCTTGACCGAAGGCATCACTATCCGCGAACTCGCCGAAAAACTCGACATTCGCGCTAAAGACTTGCTCAAGACTCTGCTCGATCGCGGCGTCTTCGCCAGCATCAATCAGGCTCTCGATGTGCCGACGGCTACGGACCTCGCGCAATCTTTCAACGGCGTGGTCAGCGTTGTCTCTTTTGAAGAAGAGATGGTCCTGGAAGTCGCCAAGGAAGAAACCAAGGAAAATCTCAGGCCGCGTCCTCCCGTCGTTACCGTCATGGGCCATGTGGACCACGGCAAAACCAGTTTGCTCGACGCCATCCGCGAAGCGGACGTTGCCGGTGGAGAAGCCGGCGGAATCACCCAGCACATCGGTGCCTACAAAGTGCAAGTGCAAGGCAAGGCCGTCGTGTTTGTGGATACACCGGGTCACGAAGCTTTCACCCGCATGCGCGCGCGTGGCGCAAAGGTCACGGATATCGTCGTGCTCGTTGTAGCCGCGGATGACGGTGTCATGCCCCAGACGCGTGAAGCCATTGATCATGCCAAAGCCGCTGGCGTGCCCATCATTGTTGCGGTAAACAAGATTGATAAGCCGGAAGCCCAACCAGAGCGCGTCAAGCGCCAACTCTCCGACCTCGGTCTCATGCCTTCGGAATGGGGTGGCGACACGGAGTTCGTCGAAGTCTCCGCAAAAAAACGCCAGAACCTCGAAAAGCTCCTGGAAATTATTTTGCTCGTGGCCGATTTGCGCGAATTAAAAGCCAATCCCGACGCGCCGGCCAACGGTACCGTCCTCGAATCTCGTGTGGATAAGGGCCGCGGCCCAGTTGCCACGGTTCTCGTGCAAAACGGCACCTTGAACAACAGCGACTTCTTCATTGTTGGCTCGGTCTTCGGCAAAGTGCGCGCCATGTTTGATGAACGCGGCCGCCCCGTGAAAACCGCTCCGCCTTCCACCCCCGTCGAAGTGCTCGGCTTGCAGGGCGTTCCCGAAGCCGGCGATCACTTCCAGGTGACAGACGAAGCCAAAGCCCGCCACGTTGTTGAATACCGCCAATCCAAACAGAGAGATGCGGCGTTGCGCGCCAGTGCGGGCAGCAGGATCACACTGGATCAACTCCACGAACAGTTGAAAGCCGGCGAAGTCAAGGAGCTTCCCATCGTCATAAAGGCCGACGTGCAGGGTTCCGCCGAAGTGCTCGCCGAAATGTTGCCAAAGCTTTCCGATGATCGCGTGAAGCTGAAAATTATCAGCGAGGGAGTCGGCGCTGTTACGGAAAACGATGTACTCCTGGCATCGGCGTCAGGCGCCATCATCATCGCTTTCGGCGTGCGTCCAGACCGCAAAGCCTCGGATCTCGCGCAGCAAGAGAAAGTGGACATCCGCACACACAACATCATTTACGAAGTTTCCGACGAAATTAAGAAGGCCATGGAAGGCCTCCTCGAGCCAGTCATACAAGAGTCCTACCTGGGCCGCGCCGAAGTGCGCAACACCTTCCGCATCAAAGGTTCCGGCACTGTGGCGGGCTGCTACGTGCTCGATGGCATCATGAAACGCGATGCGCAAGTCCGCGTCGTCAGGGACGGCACGCTCATCTATACCTCGAAGCTCAACTCCTTGAAGCGCTTCAAGGATGACGCCAGCGAAGTACGCGCCGGGTTTGAATGCGGCCTCGGTATCGCCAATTTCAACGACGTCAAGGTCGGCGACGTCCTCGAGTGTTTCAACGTCCAGAAGATCAGTGCAGCAGAAGCCGCGGGCCAGAGCGGCGGACCTTCCGGCCGCAGGTAACTTTGCGCATCGAATTCGAGGGATTCCCGGGGCAACCCCGCACCCGGGCGATCATCAGACAAGGATGAACACAGAAGAGGGGAAGCCGCCCCTCTCGTACAAAAAGCGCTTGCATGAAGCAAGCTCGGAGCCTCCTATGCCGGTTGGATTGCTCACCTTGGAGTTGCACATCGCCGAAGCCCAATCCTTGAAAGACAAACGGCAGATTCTGCGCAGTTTGAAGGACCGCTTGCAGGCGCACTTTAATGTGGCCGTGGCGGAACTCGATTTCATGGATACCTGGCAGCGCTCCGTGGTGGGCGTCGTCACGCTATCCAACGAAGAGCAGCATGTCGAAGAGATGCTGCAAAAAGTCTTGGCCGAAGCGGACCGCCAATTGGGACCTCTGGTCGTCAACCATGCGGTCGAGATATTGTGACCTGGTACAACCGGATTCGTGCCGCGGGAATCCTTGTTTGGTAGTAACGTAGGCGCCAGCCAGGTTCAGCGAAGCGAGATTACGTTCAGCCAGGCATGTTACGAAAATGAGCCCTGACCATCATCGTCACGAACGCGTGGGCGAGGAAATCGCTCACGAAATCAACGCCATGCTCGCCGGGGAATTAAAGGACCCGCGGCTGGAGCTGAGCGCCTCCGTCAGCGAAGTCCGCGTGCAGCCGGACATGAAACACGCGCGCGTCTTTGTCAGCGTTCGCAGCGACATCCCTAAGGAGCAGACCGACGCGATCAAGGCACTCGAGCACGCCATGGGTTACATCCGCCATGAATTGGTCGAACGGCTGCAATTGCGCCGTGTTCCTGAACTTCACTTCGTTCTGGATTTTTCCCAGGAGTATGTCGAGCGCATCGAGCGGCTCTTAAAGGAAGTAAAAAGCGAGAAGCCACCCAAACCTGAAACCAACTTGTAACCCTTTTCGTTGGCACCAGGGGGCCATGCTCAAAACTCCAGAAACGAGAAACCGACCACTCATTCGCCATGCCACGCCAGCCCAAGCCTGCTCCCTTTGACGGTGCTCTCGTCATCAACAAACCACCGGGCAAAACTTCTCACGACATTGTCGACGCCGTCCGCCACATGGCCGGCTTTCGCCAAATCGGTCATCTGGGCACACTGGACCCCTTGGCAACGGGTGTCCTCGTCCTCTTGCTAGGCAAAGCTACCCGCCTTGTGCGCTTTTACTCCGGGCGCCGCAAACGTTATGAAGCCGGCTTTCGCTTCGGCTTTGCCACCAACACCTATGATTCAGAGGGAGTCGCGCAAGGCTCCGATTCCGCCCCTATTCTCGACCGCGAAATTCTCGAGCGGCTGGCTGCCGAATCCATCGGCCGCTTTGATCAAATGCCTCCCATCTTCTCCGCCAAGAAAGTGCATGGGCGCCCCGCCTATGAACTGGCACGCAAAAATGAGCCCGTGCAACTCAAGCCCGCTTCCGTAGAGTTGTATGAATACCGCTTAACGCGCATTGAAGGCACCATCGCCCACTTTTCCATCGAGTGCTCCTCGGGCACCTACATCCGTTCCCTGGCTCACGATATGGGCCAGAAACTTGGCTGCGGCGCGCACCTTGCCGAAATCACACGCACCGCCGTGGGCGAGTTTTCCCTGGAGCAGGCCATCCCCATAGACGAACTTGCGGAGGATGCCCGCGCTGGCAAGCTGGAGAGCCGCCTCATCCCGCTCGAAGGGCTTCTGCCCAATTTCCCCAGCACTCACGTCCTACCCGTGCTCGAAAAACGCGTCCGTCACGGCGGAAAGTTCACGGTGATGCTTGCGCAACTTCAGCCTGGCCGCGTCGAGCTTCCTCCCGGTGCCACCTCGCAACTGGATGCCGACGCCAATAGCTCCCCCAAGCTCCGCGTCTTCAGCCAAGACAATAAGCTAATTGCCATCGCCGAAGCCCTGGTGCCTCGCACCTATCAACCGCTCGTGGTCTTCGACCCGCTACCCTAGCAGAGACCGCGTCCTCCCCCCATCACGCGAAAATTCATCATTTCGGCCGGAGAGACGGCGCTTTTGGCCGTTCCGGAGCGGAGGAACCCCTCTTCGACTTCTGAATTCTGGTTGAATCGCAGATTTACGCCCGGTATATTTTTGGCGGAGGAGTTTTTCAGATGTCCGCCGCTTTACCGCAGGCCGCGCGCCCGGCCGGCACTTCCGGCTTCAGCCGTCTCATCACCATTCAGGAAGTACTTCCCCCGTCAGATACTGCCGCGGATCAGACAAGAGATCTTTGCTCAGAATTGGAAGCGGGGAATATCGTGTTCCTGCCTCGGTCTCCCATACCCATTCCCGATGAGGACCGCGAATTGCTCCTCGGGCAGAAGCAGGCCAGCTCCGCGTACCACAAAAACATTGCCTATCGCCCGGCGGAGGATCGCGTCACGGGCCTCGACGCTTCGGAACAAGCTCAAGCTCAAGAGCTGCGCCGGCATCTCCGCGACTATTCACGCCGTTCCGCGGAATTCCTCGACACTTTTCTGCTTCCCTACGCCCAGAAATGGACCATGGATTTCGCCAGCTTCCGTCCCATCGAAGAACAAGGACGCCCCGCGCGATTGCATGCCCGCAACGATCTGCTTCATTTCGATTCGTTCCCTACCCGGCCCACCAACGGAGCGCGCATCCTTCGCGTCTTCACCAATATCAATCCGTTTCAGAATCGCGTGTGGTTGACTTCGCAAACTTTCGAAGCATTTGCCCCGCATTTCGCTCGGGCCGCGGGACTTCTCTCTGCTCCCCCCAATCCTTTTGGGGACGCATTCCGTTCGCTGGCGCGCGCTTTACGCCTTCCAGGGGCCCGGCGTCCCGCATACGACGATTTCATGCACCGTTGCCACAACGCCATGAAGGAAGACGCGGCCTTTCAAGAAACCACTCCCAAAAATCGTTGGGAGTTTCCCCCGAATTCCACTTGGCTGGTGTTCACCGATGGCGTTAGCCACGCGGTGCTTTCCGGCCAATACGCTCTTGAACAGACGTTCTTGATCCCACAATCCGCACTTGTCGACCCGCAGCGCTCGCCCCTCGCAATCCTGCAGCGTATCACTGGCAAGCAGTTAACGATCTAGAATTCCGGAGGCGTGGGTGGCGGTTCCGGAATATTCGGCCGTTGCCGTGGGTTAGGTTGCTGCGGAGTTTCCTGGGGGTTTGTCACCGGCTCCGGTTGTTGCTGCGCCGGCGGAGTTGTTGGTACCACTCCCGTCGGTTGCGTAGGCTGCCCAGGTTCTGGCGGTGGCGTTGGCGAAGGTGTTTCCGGCGGAGGGGCCAGGGGCGCGTTTGCCCCTGCCGAGCCTCGCCCGCTCGCGTCGCCGCGGCCCGCATAAATATCGTGACTCTCCCGATATGGCAAACGCACGCGCCGCGGCGTGATCAGAATCAGCAATTCAGAATCGGTAAACGAATTATTCCGATTGCCAAACAAGTATCCGGCACCGGGAATTTTGGCGAAACCCGGAAGCCCGGTGATCGTTCGTGTTTCTTCTTCGTCTAGCAGACCCGTGATCAGAGAGGTTTCATCCTCCTTCAACCTCACCACCTGCGTCAGCGTGCGGTTCGTGATCACCGGTATCCCATTGATACTCGAACCCGCTAGCGCCTTGATGTCGAAATCCAGTTGTAGCGTGACCTCCTTATTTGGATGCAGCGTCGGCGTGGCTTTTATCTTCAATCCAATGTCCTCATATTCCGACCCTGGGTAGGGTTGCTGGCTTATGCTCGGATTGGAGATGAGACTGGTTGGGCTCGCGATCAATGTCACCAGGCCATCCGTCACTTGCCCGGACACCAGCGGAATATTGTTGGCCACTACGATGTCTGGAAAAGTGCCGCTCGTGAAATCTCCTGCCAGCAGCGCAACCGGGTTCGTGCCTGCTGCTGGCTCCAGAGCGCTAACGATAAGCCCGCTTCCTTCATCCACGAAGATTGAAACGGTGCCCGATCCCGCATTTGCGATCGCAATTCCATTCGAGCCTTCCAGGAAACTCCCGATCGCCACGGCGCTCGGGGTTGTGCCCACGGTAACGGGTGATTGTGTCGAATAGGCGAACGTCCCGTCACCATTTCCCAGCAGCACCGTAATCGTTCCATCGGACTCATTGGCGATCACCATTGCCGGTCCCGTGCTCGCGCTTAAAGTTCCTGTCGCAATCGCCACGGGACTCGAACCCACCGCGATTGGCGACTTCGGAAATTCCGTGAATGTTCCATTCCCAACGCCCTCGAGGACGCTCACCGTATTGCTCGTCTGGTTGACGATGGCCATATCCAATATTCCGTCGCCATTGAAATCCGCCAGCGTCACCGCTATCGGGCCTTGCTCGGAATTGGCTACAACGTTGGGCAGCGCAAACGGCGATCCCTTCACCTGCGTGAACGTCCCGTCGCCGTTACCCGTGAACACGGAATAAGTATTGTCCGCAAAATTGGTCACCACGAAACCCAAATTGCTGTCCGTGTTTGTGTTGATTTCGCCGACCGCAATCGCGCTCGGTTTTCTTCCCATTGTGTACGCGGCGGAAGTAGTCGGGTTGCTGAACGTTCCATCTCCATTACCCAGCAATACGCTCACCGAATTCGTCACCTGCGAGACGACCAGCAAATCGGGAAACGAATCCGTGTTCGAGTTGAAACTGCCCACCCCCAGCGCTACCGGGACGCCTGCGCCTCCCAGCGTGGCAGCGATTTGCGCGCTTCCGGCGCTTACCCCGGTCGCCAACCCGCTGCTCGCGTCAATGGTTGCCACGGCCGTGTCAGAGGAAGTCCAGCGCACAATCCCAGTGATGTCCTGCGTGCTGCTGTCGCTGAAAGTCCCCACGGCAATAAACTGCTGCGTCGCGCTCAGTCCGATGCTCGGAGTTGCGGGAGCAGCGGCAATCGATTTCAGCGTTGCGGAAGTCACCTTCAATGTCACAACGACGCTGGTGATTGTGCCAAGCTTGGCGCTGATTTGTGTCGTGCCAGCCGCCAGTCCTCGAGCCAGTCCTCCGGTCGCGGAGATGGAAGCCGTCGCCGGCGTAGCGGAGCTCCACGTCACGACGCTCGTTATGTCTGCCGAGGTAAGGTCGCTGTACGTTCCTATCGCCGTAAATTGCTGGGTCGTGCTCAACGCAATCGAAGGCGCTGCCGGCGTCACGCTGATGGTTTGCAGTGTTGCGTTTGTGATATTCAATGGGACTGCGGGGCTGACCACAGTCCCGAGAGTTGCCGTGATGTTTGCCGTCCCCGCAACCTGCCCGAGCGCAATTCCCGAAGCCGAGTTGATCGCCGCAACCGTAGCATTGGAAGAAGACCACGTCACCGCGTGTGTGATATCCTGCGTGCTCCCGTCGCTGAACGTTCCCGTGGCCGCAAACTGCAGCGTCGCTCCCTTCGCAATGGAAGAATTGGCTGGCGTGACCGCAATGGAACTCAAGGTCGCCGAAGTCACCGTGAGGGTTACGGCAGGACTCGTAACTCCTTGCGATGAACTGGGTGCTCCTCCTGCCAGAAGAAACGGCGAACCCGTCGCCGTGGCGAATTGCGTCTCGGCATTGGGTCCCTGATTTAGCAAAATGGTGATCGTATTGTCCGCCTGGTTGATCACCGCAAGATCCTGCGTCCCCGCCTCTCGAAAATCAGCCGTTACCAATGCGACGGGCGATTGCCCGACCGTGAATTGTTCCGTGGGTATCGTCGTGCCGCTTGCGCCGGGATTCCCAGTAAAGCTCGATGTGCCCAAACTCCCAGAGAGCAATGAAAGCGTGATCGGGTAACGGTCACCCACAAAAAATGTAGCTGGTTTCCCATCTTGCGCGCGCAGCAGAACCTCCTGCCCGCTATGCACCAAGGATAGCGCTTGTGAAAAATTGGCCGTGGCTGTCGGCAGCGATAACAGAAAAGTGGATTTCCCTCCACCGATCGCAATGATCGGCGGGATTGCGGAAGCCAGGCTCGTAACCCCTGTCGAAGAACCGCTGCCAAGCGAGCTTCCGAATACGCCAGCCAGCAACGTCAACAGAGAGGTCAAGCTGGATGCAGCTTTCACCTCCGCTATCAAATTCGGCGGAATCGCATAGACGGTCGTGCTCGCGGGCGGTGTAATTCCCAATTGTGTCGCGTTCGTGCGATCCACCTCAAGCAGGTCGATCTCCAGCAAAACTTCGCCGCGCTCGTGTTCCAACTGCTCGATGATGTCTCCCGCCAGTCGTACCCTCTGCACCGTGTCCCGCATAGTGATGGAACGCGACGCCGTCGATTGTTGTATATGCTGCGAGCCCGTCAACTCGCGCAACACACGGAACAGTTCCGTCATTTCTGCTGGTTCCACGGAAAATGGCAGCCGGAAGGTCTCTTCAATTTCTGGCTGGAACACTTTGCGTTTTTCCGCCGAATCCGCATACACAAACATCAGTTTCGGGCCCAGCACGCGCCACGATGTCCCTGCTTCCAGCGAAAGCACCTTCATCACGGTTTCGAAATCGGCGTTCTCCAGCCGCAAACGTACGGCTCGGGCCGGCAGGTCTGGATCGAAGCTCGCTTTGATCCCGTAAGCGCTGGCCACCTGCTCGTAAACGCTGCGCACATCGCTCCGTACGTTAAAGCTGTGCGTCACTTTTTCCGGTTGCAGAATCGGCAACCCGATCGGTGACTCTACTTGCAGCAATTCCTTTTTTGTATCGTCTTCCGATTTGAACTGCCGCAACCGTTCTTCGACAATCGGGTTTTTCGGATCGATACTCAATGCGCTCGCCAGTTCCAGCGTCGCGCCCTGAAAATTTCCCTCCACCGCCAATCGTTCCGCATTGTCCACATGGGTGCGCACCAGCTTGGACCGCAGCGCTGCCGCCTTGCCCACCAGCGTGACATCCATCGGAGCGTAGCGCGCCGCCTGTTCGTATGCCGCCAACGCGTCTTCCTCGGCTCCCGCCGCCTCGGCTTTGGCCGCATACGCGGCCAGCTTCTTCGCCACCTTGGGGTTCGGTTTCACCAGAGCAAACGGATCTTGCTCGGGATTCCCCGGCGGCGCGCCGGATTGCGCCAGCATAAACGGGCACAGCAGCAGCCCGGCGAAAAGAAGCAGAAACGTCGCGCGGAAGGTGCCAGCCAGCATTCTCATGGTTAGACGCAAATGCCTATTCTACCGTGAGGTAGGGAGTGACGGGGGAACTTGACGTAGGAATATGGGCGCGCTACACTCATTGTGTTGTTGCAAGTAATTTTCAACTGGACATCCCTTGCTCTCTGCTTTCCTCATCGCACTTCGCGAGGGTGTAGAAGCCGCCCTCGTCGTCGGCATCATCCTTGTCTACCTCTCGCGCACCGGCCGCGCTCATCTGGCCCGCTATGTGTGGGGTGGTGTGGCCTCCGCCGTAGCCCTAAGTCTTGCCGCTGCTATCGCTTTGGAGCGTTTCCGCATTAGCGAGGACGGTTTTGAAGGGCTCCTCCTCCTCGTCGCCGCCTTCTTCGTGGTCACCATGATCATATGGATGAATCGTGTGGCCCGCCACCTGAAAAAGGAAATCGAGCAAAAGGTGGAAAGTTACGCCGAACGTGCCGGCAAAGCCGCTGGCTGGGGCATCGCTCTCTTCGTTTTCCTCATGGTATTGCGCGAGGGTGCGGAACTCGCCCTCATCCTCCGCGCCGTCGAACTTTCCACCGAAGGCCTGCAAACCTGGATCGGTACCGGTGTCGGCATTGCCGCTGCCGTCGCCGTTGGCGTTTTCTTCTTCAAAGGCACACTCAAGGTCCCGCTGCAGCGCTTTTTCGCGGTTACCAGTGCCATTCTGATCTTGGTCTCGATTCAACTCGCCGTCACCGGTTTGCACGAATTAAGTGAAGCGCGTTGGCTGCCCTCCAGCAAATCTGAGATGGCGCTGCTTGGGCCCATAGTGGCCAATGAATTGTTCTTCTTTGTTTTCGTTTTTGGCGCCGCCGCTCTTCTGGTTTTTCGCGAGTGGCAATCCGCCTCGCACGCCAAGGCCGCCACTGCCGCTCTCAATGACGCGGAACGCCGCCTGATGGAAGCGCAGAACCGCCGCCAGCGTCGCTGGATGATCGCCGCTGCTGTGATGAGCCTCAGCGTTATCCTCGCCCTCACCGCCGACTTCATTTATGCGCGCGTCAATGCGGCTCCCGTTCAGGCCAAACCCGTCGAGGCAGTGAACAATCTTGTGCGTATTCCCGTAGCGGAGGTGCAGGACGGCAACCTCCATCTCTTCACCATCAACGTCAACGGACAAGCCATCCGCTTTATGGTCATCAAGAAGCCCGGCGGCTATGGCACCGCTCTCGACGCCTGTCTCATTTGCGGCGCCGATGGTTATCGCCAGGAAGGACAAAACGTCATCTGCCGCCGTTGCGCTTCGGCCATTTATATTCCTTCGATTGGACAAAAGGGTGGATGCAATCCCATCGGCTTTGCCTCACTGGTGGACGGCGACACAATCGTCATCGATGTTTCCGCCCTGGCCAAATCCGCCGAAGAGATTCCGAAGTAGGCGAACTAGGCAAAACGAGGAATACCTTGCTCTATCAGGTTGCTGATTACGATTAGTCCCGTCATTCCGAACGGAGTCTGCGGAGTGAGGAATCCCTCTTCTCTTGGGTTTCCTTCAAGAAAAGATTCCTGAACGAATACAAGATTTGAACCAGGTGACATGTTCCTTCGACTCGTAGCGGATTCTTTCACTCGCCGGCCTCGCCGCAAACTTTTGACCATGGCTGCCCTCGCCCTCGGCATGGCCGTTGCCACGGCCGCGTTGAGCGTCTCTCTGGACGTCGGCGACCGCCTCGCTCAGGAATTCCGCAGCCTGGGCGCCAATCTTCTAGTCACGCCTCAAGCCGACTCCTTGCCCCTGGAAATTGGCGGTGTGGATTATCGTCCCGCGAACGCCGGCGCCTACCTGCCTGAAGCCGATCTCGGCAAACTCAAAACAATTTTCTGGCGCTTTAACATCATGTCCTTCGCGCCCATCCTCGACGTGCCCGTGGACGCATCGGCTGTCAGCCCCACATCATCTTCATCAGATCGTGCGCTGGGTAAAACCACCCTGATCGGAACTTGGTATGACCGCCAGGTTCCCATCCCCGACGGCACCTCCTATGGAACCGGAATTGCGCAAACCAATCCCTGGTGGCATGTGGAAGGGAAGTGGTTCAAAGATAATTCCACCGACTGCATCTTAGGTGCAGGATTAGCCCAACGCTTTGCCTTGAAGCCTGGCGATACGCTGAATGTTTCCACGTCCGAAAAGCCCACCGGAATAGCCCTTACGGTGGTCGGAATTCTGACCACCGGCGGACCTGAAGACAACGCCATCGTCGCTTCGCTTGGGCGTGCTCAACAACTCGCGAACCAGCCCGGCCAATACCGCCGCCTTTATGTCAGCGCGTTGACCAAGCCGGAAGATGCATTCGCCCGCAAAGATCCCAAGACCATGACGCCCGCGGAATTCGATACCTGGTACTGCACGCCCTACATCAGTGCTATCGCCCTCCAGATCAGTGAAGAGTTGAAGGGCACGGATGTTCATGTGATTCGCCGCGTGGCCGAAGGCGAAGGCAACATCCTCACTCGCGTACGCACCTTGCTCTGGCTGGTCACCTTTGCAGCCCTTCTGGCCTCCGCCTTGGCTGTCGGAGCTTCCGCCGCTGCGTCCGTCATCGAACGCCGCACCGAAATTGGTCTGATGAAGGCTCTTGGTGCGGGCTCTGCACTTGTTGGCGTGTTGCTTGCCGCTGAACAGTTGCTTCTTGCCTTTGTGGGCGGCGGCATTGGATATGCCTTTGGCATCGTGTTGGCGCGCATTCTCGGCCAACGCATTTTCGGATTTACTCCCACTCCCAATCTCTTTGTCTTGCTGATGATTCTTGTGCTTGCGGCACTCATTACCCTCTTGGGCAGCGCATTCCCCTTGCGCCGGGCTTCGCGCTACGATCCCGCGCCCATTTTGCGAGGCGAGTGATGCCCACCACCGCAATGTTTTGGCGCATCGTGCGAAGGCTGCTCACCGCGAACTATTCCCGCCTCTTCGTGATATTGCTCGCACTGGGAGCGGGTGCTGCCGTAACCTCGGCTTTGCTGAATCTCCAGATCGACGCCAAGCGCCGCCTCACCACCGAATTTCGCGCCCTCGGTGCAAATGTGATCGTGGCGCCGCGCGATTCTGGCACCGACGGCAATGGCGCAACGCTCGACGATTCGCTCCTCGCGCAGTTACCCGCGGAACACGAAGGCAAGCCCGTCCCGGCCGTGGCCTTCCTCTATGTGATCGGCGAAATCGCCAAGGCCGGCGGACTTCACTTCGAGCCCGCAGTAATCGCGGGCACGCAAGGGCGTGGCCTGACCGAGATTCGTCCCGGCCGCCGCACCGAATACATCTCCGCGTTAGAAAACGATCCCGATGCATGCGAGATTGGCGCAAAAGCCGCCACGCAATTTCAGGTTCACGCCGGAGACTCGCTGCAACTCCGAAATGCTGGCAGCACCGCAACCTGCAAGGTCTTCGCTGTCGTAGCCACGGGTGGCGCGGAAGATACGCAAATTTTCACGAGCCTCTCCACCGCTCAGTCTCTCGCCAATCTTCCCGGCCGCATTAGCCTGATCCAACTCAGCGTCACCGGCACTCCCGACTCGCTGAACCGCTTTATCTCTCAGCTGAGCCATAGTCTCCCCACCGTCGACGTTCGCGGCATCAAGCAACTCGCCGAAGCCGAAGGCCGCATCTACAACCGCATCAGCGGCCTGCTTTCCGCCACTGTAATCCTTGTGCTCATCCTCACCTCTCTCTGCGTCATGGCGGGCATGAGCAACGTGGCCATCGAACGCAAAAACGATGTCGGCCTGATGAAGGCCATTGGCGGCTCCGTGCGTCGCGTCGTGCGTCTTTTCCTCGCCGAAGCCATTCTCATGGGCATTGTCGGCGGCTTGGTAGGCTCAGCGTTTGGCCTGCTCGTTTCCATCTGGCTGGGAAAAGCCGTGTTTGGTGTGGCTGCGCAGCCTCGATGGATTGTGTATCCTGTTTCTGTGGCCATCACTGTGATCGTTTCCATTGCCAGCGCCTTTCCGTTGCGGCGTTTGGCCAGCATTCGTCCCGCGTCCGTCTTTCGAGGTGAAGCGTGAGCTCCCAGGTCGTCATCGATTCTTTGGTGAAGGAGTACGGCACGCTGCGCGCTCTCGACGGCATCTCCGTGAAAATTCAAGCCGGAGACTGGGTCGCGCTGATGGGCCCCTCCGGCTCCGGCAAAACTACTCTGATCAATATTCTCGGTGGTCTCGATACGCTGACATCCGGCCACGTTATCGTTGACGGCGTCGATCTCGCCAAGCTTGCTGAAGGCGATCTGGTTCGTTACCGCGCGGAGAAAATTGGCTTCGTCTTCCAGCAGTTCCACCTGGTGCCCTACCTCAACGCCCTCGAAAACGTCATGCTGGCGCAGTATTTTCACAGCATCACGGACGAAGCTCAAGCCGCCGAAGCATTGAAGCGCGTAGGTCTCGGAGATCGCCTCACGCACCTCCCATCCCAACTCTCCGGCGGTGAGCAACAGCGCGTCGCTATCGCTCGTGCCCTCATCAATCAACCGAAGCTCATCCTCGCCGATGAGCCCACGGGAAATCTCGACGAAGCTAATGAAGAAATCGTCATCGCTCTGTTCCGCGAACTGCACAGCGCGGGCCACACCATCCTCATGGTCACTCACGATCCCGATATCGCCCAGCAGGCCGACCGCCGCATCGAGTTAGTTCACGGCCACCTCGCCGTCGACCAGCGCGTCACCATGGACGACGGCATTCACTTCGATCACCTTCTCGAACAAATCTGGGTTTGCGGCGAAGAAGGGAACATCGCCGAAGTCGACCACATTCGCACTCCCGGCGGAGTGGACCCCGTCCGTACCTTGGCCCGCATGGAAGATCTTCATCTGGTCAGCGTCGAAGATCACCAGGTGCGCCTCACGGAGCGCGGCGAAAGCCGTGCCCGCGATGTCGTCCGCCGTCACCGCCTCGCCGAACGCCTTTTCAAAGACACTTTCCGCATCGACGATCACGAAGCTCACACTCAGGCCTGCAAGTTCGAGCACATCATCAGCCCCGAACTCGACCAGCGCATCTGCTCCTTCCTGGGCCATCCCACCACCTGCCCCCACGGCAATCCCATCCCTCCCGGCGATTGCTGCAACCACAAAGAAAAAGAATCCCCCCGCTGATCTTGCCTCTGTAGGGCCCGTCCTTCTGGGGCGGGCCGCTCTTGGGTTTCCTCCCTAGGTAGGGGCGCAGGACTCCTGCGCCCCATGTCCGCAAAATCAATTGTTCTTGTCTCCCAATCAGCTTTTTTCGCATTTCTCCTAACATCACAACGGCGAACAGCGATCTTCCAACGTGCAATTGCTGCGTGCTGAATCCCTCTTCAATCTCAGATTTCAGGATGATTCCAATCTGCCGCCGTCGAGTGCATCATTTCTAAATGCAATGTTCTGGCTGTAGACTGTTAGCTGTGAACTGTTGACTGTAAGCTGTCGACTTCTTCCCCCATGCCCCTACCCATCGATCAACGCAAGAAACCCACCTCAGTAAAAATCCACGTGAAAACCGGCGCAGGTGTGGACATCACCTGGGCCGACGGGCACGAAAGTCATTTCGATTTTCCGTACCTCCGCGACAATTGCCCCTGCGCCACCTGTAACGACGAGCGCGAAAAGAAAGCAGCCTTCGCACCCAACGTCCCCGCACCCTCCGCAGTGCTGCCCATGTTCAAGCCCAAGCCTCGCGCACAGTCCGCCACGCAAGTAGGGAACTACGCCATCCAAATTAATTTTAACGACGGCCACTCGACGGGAATCTTCAGCTACGACTACCTACGCTCCATGTGCCCCTGTCCCGATTGCGCCAAAGCATTCCGTACCTCCGCCACTTAGAGTCTGGCCTTTTGAGCTTCGGTTTCTTCGGATTTTCTTGAGAAAAGCGGCCTATCGGCCGGACTACAAAATAGAACCCTGTCATCCTGAGAGACGCGCAGTTTGCGTCTCGAAGGACCTCAACTGACACCCCGCGCAATTCCAAGTTACATGCTTCAACTTCCTACACCGTCCGTAAATTGTCATTCCAGCCCGAAGGCGACCACCAGCCAGCGACCAGCGCGCTTCTCGACATCAAAGAAATATTCTCCCATTTCGATGCGTTCACCGTCTTTTCCAGTTCGTTTCGTCTGCAGAATGGCTTCGGCATGAGGCGGATTCTCACGAATCAGGCGATGCGCTACATAGGCGGAAGCGCAATATGCGCGAACGGCGGGATAGTCTCGCTTTTCAGCGTATTCGACGGCTTTGGCAATGGGCAAGAGGTCCGGACGGTTGTAAACTCGGGAACGAAAGTGGACGTTGTCACCCGAGAGGTCGTACGTATCAACCGCGCATAGACTCGGATTATCCCAAGTGTCGATGGCCGAGTACGAGCAAAATGGTAGAGTGATGAGCGAACCTTCGGTTCGGAACTTGCCTATTCGTTCGAATCCGGGTTCATTATCTAGTCCAAAGGAGCCAGCCTGCTTGATGATCTGCTCAAGATATCCGGAACCCTCCGGATTCCATTCGTGGAGATCGTACTCTACACCGGTAGGGCCCGCGCAGCCGCTTAAGTCAAACCTGGCAAGGAATCTCACGTTTCCTGAAGGGCCTCGATGTAGAGGATAAATATCGAGCGACAATTGCGGAACGCTCCGCTCGGCAGACGCATCACCGGAACCGACATCTCGCCACAGTCGATTAGGCTTTCCAGAATCCTCTCCCGGAATACCGAAGACGAAGAACGTTTCATGCGTCCGGATTCCCATCTTCACCACTAGCGCAGGCCGCAACTCTAGGATCTGGAAATGAAATCGGTTCTCCTCGGCCCAAGCGGCGTTAACTTCCGCGCTCATTCCTGCCAGTTTCTTAAGTGCTTCCTCAGCGCGAGCTCGCAGTGGCAGAGAACTTTCAGCCGATGCGTTCAGTTCTTGAGTGATAACCTGTTGCGCCTGGTCAAACAGACTGATTTCCACATTCTCGGAGTGCCAGTCCTTCTCGCGCCAGTGCGGAGCGCCGCATGGGTTCGGCGAGAAGTCTGCCATCTTTTGCAGAAGTTGCCGGAAATCTGGCGGCGAATCTGACTGCCGGGCTGGAGCGCAAAGGCATCGCTCTGCTCCGGTAAGTGCTGGTTGGACGAAAGCGAGAACGCCTGCCACAACGGCGCGCAAAATTATCGATAGTAGAAAAGAAGGAAAAACTTCCGGGTCACTTCTTGGCACAGAATACCAGCAAGATTCATCGGATAGAATCCTTATTTATGGTACCCTGCGTTTCTGATCATAGCATTTTCAGACTGTCTTCAGTGAGGGGCAGTGGTGAAAGCGGCTGCTGGCGGCTGACAGATTGCGAATTCCTCTATTCCTAGTCCTTGTTGGTCGCTCTCCAAAATGCAGCCAACGACAAGTCGAAAGTTTCAGATGCCTGGCTTAATTGGTCGGCGGTCCCAAACTCTTCAACTTCTCCTGCACCCCTGGTGCCGCCTTCGAAGTCGGCTGCAATTCCAAATATTTCTCGTAGGCCTGCTTCGCCTCGCTCTTCTTTCCCAATTGCAAATACGCATCCCCCAAATTCAAGTAAGCAATGGCGCGATTCGGGTCCAGCGTGACCGTCTTCTGGAACCACTCCACCGCGTCGCCATACTGTCCCAACTTAAACATCGCAAACCCAGAGTTATTCGCGAATAGCGCACTTTCCGGCTTCATCTGCGCAGCCTGCTTGAATTTCTCCGCCGCGTCACTGTATTTCTTCTCCTTATAGAGCCGCATGCCCTCGTCGTTCGTCGCTGCAGCCACGTCTCGCGTCCCAGTCACGCCTGCTTCCACCGCAGTAGCAGTGATCCCACCACTCTTGCCAGCCACCTGGCCGCCCTGAATTTGCGCTTCCGCAGCTGCCAACTGCTTCTTCAATTCGGCATTTTGCGCCGCTTCTTTACGGATCTCCTCGCGCAACTGTTCCAACTGCGTGTTCAACTTGATTCCTTCATCCCCCAATTGCGTCGAATTCTCATTCAAAAACTCTGTCTCGTGATTCAGCTCGAAAATGAAATCTCCGCCCTCGCTCCCCGGCAAATTTCCAAAAGCCGGCGTCTGATGCGAAAGTGCCGATACTGCCGGTGTAACGTACGCCGCCAGCTCCGTCGCGGTCACCACGCCATCGCCATTCAAATCCGCGCGCCCATCCAGCGCTTGCAGCAGCGTCCATGTAAACACCGAATGCCCGTTCGGTCCATTGTCCGCCACTTGCTGGTCCACCCCGCCGGCAGTGAACATCTGCCGCGCCGTTCTCCGCGAAATCTCCAGCAGGTAATTGCCCAGGCCCAAGGTCCCGCCGCCGCGCGTCAATGCCAGCCCGCTGTAGCACGAATCCATCACGAACAAAACGTGCTTCGCAGGAATCGCCTCCGCAATATCCTGAAAATTCGTCATCGAAATCGCCTGGCCTTCGTAATTCGTCAAGTCCGCGTCCACCGGAATGATGTAGCCCAGGTCTCTTCCCGACGCCAGGTGTCGCGTGGCGCCATGCCCCGCAAAAAACACAAATACCCGATCCTCGCGTTTCACCAAGTCGGGATTTCCCAACTTGTCTCCTAGCAGCGAAAGAATGTTTTGCCTCGTCGCCTCTTTATCCAGCAGCAAAAACGTGTGTTCCGGCTTGAAATTGTATTTCTTGATCAACAGATCGCGCACGGCCTGCGCATCATTTGCCGCATAACTCAGCTTCGGCCACGTTTGATATGCATCAACGCCAATTACAGCCGCCCAGCTGTCCCGATAAATCGATGCCGGTGCCGGCGGCGTCTGCGCCGTTTCTAGCCCACGCGTTCCCTCCACGGCAAACCCGCTGCCATTCCACGATGCAAACTGGTAGCCATCCTTCTGCAGCGTCTCGATCAAGCTCGGCAGCACTTCCAGCGTCACTTTGTGTATGTCGTGGAACAGAATGATTCCGTGCCTCTGCTTCTCCACTTCCTGCACCACGCGCTGCGCAATCGAATTCGGAACAGGGTCGGCCCAATCCTCCGAATCCACGTTCCACAAAATCGCCTTCATCTTTTCATCTTGCACTTTGGAAAGGATGCTCGCGTTGATTGCGCCGTACGGCGGCCGGAAGAGCACCGGCGGCTGCTTCATGATGGTCGTCAGCAATGCGCTGGTCGTCTCAATCTCTTTTGTGTACCCAGCCTCATCCATTTTCGGCAGCACCGGATGGCTGTAACTGTGATTTCCCAACGTTGATCCTTGCGCCAGAATTCGCGTGCTCACCGCGGCCGTCGTCGTAAGTTTCGCGCCCGCCGCCGTGGTTTCCGGCCCAAGGTTGCGTCCCACCTGGAAGAAAACCGCTTTCAGCCCATACTTCTTCAAGATATCCAGAATTTGATCCGTGTACCGTGGATGCGGCCCATCATCAAAAGTCAGTACCAGTGTCTTGGCCGGCAAATCCGTCCCAAATACCTCGCCGTTCGACGTCTTTTTCTTCGCACCAGCACCGCGCGATTCCGCCGGAGGCAGCGCGCCTTCAATCTCTTTCAGAATCTGCTCGCGCGTATACTTCTGCTGCAGAAAACTGACGTACCGTTCCCAGGCCTCGCGGTGAACGACCATCCCGCGCGTTTGCAGGTTCCCAAGAATTTCTCCGATCTCTTTCTGATAGAGCGCCTGAATTTGCGCCAGCGCCGTCAGATCATCGCGAATCCGCCCTTGCAATTTCGCATTCGTCACCGTTTCCGGTGCCGCCGCAAGCCCTTCCAGCAAATCGCGGAAAGCCAGCTTGTCCGCGTCCCGGTATTCCGCATACGTTTCCAAGCGGCTTAAAAAATCTTCCGTCGTAGCCGTTTGCCCGCCAGCAAGCGCCTGCGTCAGTTGTGTCTCCAGCTCCTCAAGTCGCTCCTGATTCTTCTGGAAGAGCACTTTCCCAGCCGTGGACGCGCGTTCCTTCACCCCCGGGTCCAGCGCCTCCGCCCCGTTCATCAAAACGATAATCTTCCGGTAATTCGCAACAATGGAGTCAGTGTCACTGGCAAGCGAGGCATTTGCACTCTCCTGCCCTTTAGCCGCTCCGCAAGCCAACAAAAACACCACCAAGCAAACCGCCCAACACCTGGTCCGAACTGTTTTCATGATCCGCCGCCGCAGAAGAATCCCATCGCTTGCAAAATCATGACTCACACCCGCCAAGAAATCCAGCCGTCAGAGCAACATCGTTTCCACCAAATCTTCGCTCCAGCTTCCCAGCTAGACTTGCCCAATAAAAGATGCGAGCATTAACCTCGCAGGTCGATAACCCTTAGTAATGAGCAGCTCTCCCCAAAACCCGGCAGCCCCGAGCCGCCTGGGCAACGGCATTCCTCGTGTTCTGGTTGCCACAACCGCGCTTCTCAGTTTCATCTCCTTCTGGCGCGCCGCAGCTATCGTACTGAACGACCTCGCCTCCTCCGCTTACTACGCCGGTGGCGAAGCCGAAGGCTACATTGGCAAGGCCGCCCCGTGGTTCATCCTCGGCATCATGCTGTTTTCGTATTGTGTCCGCGCCATCTACGTCGAAAGCTGCAGCATGTTCGTGCGCGGCGGCGTCTATCGCGTCGTCAAAGAAGCCATGGGCGGCACGCTGGCCAAATTCAGCGTCTCCGCCCTGATGTTCGATTACATCCTCACCGGCCCCATCAGCGGCGTCTCCGCAGGCCAGTACATCGTCGGCCTCTTCAACGAAACTGCCGACTACATCCATCTCGGCCTGCACATTTCCCCCGGTATCGGCGCCGCGTGTTTCGCGGTCATGTGTACCGTCTATTTCTGGTGGTACAACATCAAGGGCGTCCACGAATCCAGCCAGAAAGCCATGCGCATCATGCAGATCACCACCGTCATGGTCGTGATCCTCATCACCTGGTGCGTCTATACCGTTCTCGTCCGTCACCCGGCCATGCCCCCGTTCCCGGCTCCCCACAACATCAAGCTGGGCGCCAATGCCATGGGATGGCTCTATGGCGTCCAATTCGCCCACTTCGCCGGCATTCTCGCCATTTTTATAGGTTTAGGCCATTCCGTCCTCGCCATGAGCGGCGAAGAATCACTCGCCCAGGTCTATCGCGAAATCGAGCATCCCAAGCTCCCCAACCTGAAAAAAACCGGCCTCGTCATCTTTATCTACAGCCTCGTTTTCACCTCGCTGGTTTCTTTCTTCGCCGTCATGCTTATCCCCGACGGCCAGCGTCAGCATTTCCTCGAGAACCTCATCGGCGGCCTGGCAATGAACCTTGAAGGCCCGTTCCTCTTACGCCTGGTTTTCCACGGTTTCGTCGTCGTTGTTGGCACCCTCATTCTCGCTGGCGCGGTCAACACAGCCATCGTCGGCTCCAACGGCGTCCTCAATCGCGTATCCGAAGACGGTGTCCTCGCCGATTGGTTCCGTCAGCCGCATCGCAAATTCGGCACCTCCTACCGCATCATCAACATCATCGCGGCGTTGCAGATCCTCACCATCATCATCAGCCGCGGCCAGGTCACTTTCCTCGCGAACCTTTACGCCTTCGGTGTGATCTGGAGTTTCGCCATGAAAGGCCTGGCGGTTCTCGTTCTCCGCTATACCCACCCCGGCGATCGCGAATACCGCGTGCCATTGAACTTCCGCATCTTTGGCCTGGAAATTCCTGTAGGGCTCAGCTTGATCACTCTCATCCTCCTGGGCATCGCGGTCGTAAACCTCTTCACGAAGCCCGAAGCCACCGTTGCGGGCGTCACGTTCTCCATCTTCCTTTTCATCGTTTTCACGGCTTCGGAAAGATACACCCGTCACGCCCGTGGCAGCGCGGCGCACGTCGAGATGGACCAGTTCCACCTCGCCATGGAAAGTGAGATCACTCCGGAATCCGTCGGCGCCCGCGCGGGCAACATCCTGGTGCCCGTCAGCAATATCCATTCCCTTTATCACCTTGGCAATGTGCTTGAACGCGTGAAACCTGGCCGTCGCGACGTTGTCGTCCTGCACGTACGCTTGTTACGCCGCTCTGCTTCTGGCGAATATGATTTGGAAGCCGAGCAGCTCTTTGGCAGCATCGAACAGCAGTTGTTCTCGCAAGCCCTATCCATCGCCGAAAAACGCGGTAAGACCATCCGCCTCGCTGTGGTGGCCGCCAGCAATCTGTGGGACGGCATCTTGCGCGCCGCCACTTCTCTGCAATCCAGCACCATTGTCCTCGGCCATTCGCCCAAGGAATCAACGGAAGAGCAGGCCCGCCAGATTGGTGATGCCTGGGAAAAGCTGGGCGACCCCAAGCCGCAGTTCAACCTCGAAATCCACTATGCCAATGGCGACAAGGTCTATAAAGTTCTCGGCCCGCACGCACCCAACCTCACCGCCAACGAAGTAAATCTGCTCCACCGTTTGTGGTTGCGCTTCAGCGAAGCCATCGCTCCGCTGGAGTTCCACCACCACGACGTGGTCCACTTCTCGCTCGAAGAACTACAGAAGGAACTCGATGAAGGTCGCGAAGAGGAAGTCCTCAACCGCCTTCGCGCACACCTGGAAGCCAACGTGAAGAAGAAGCCCTCGTCCGACTAATCTTCGTCACTGTCACTCCCGATTGTGCTCTTGGGTTTTCCTCGTAGGGGTCCAGCACGCTGGACCCCATCTAGGCAAGGCTGATCCGCTAAAACCCTAAACCGCGCTGGTGCAATGCCCGCACTTCTTCGCCGCCACTGGTATCGGCATTGCGCACTGCGGGCAATCCTTCGTCGTTACCGGTGGCGGAGGCGGCACCGGCTTTGGCATCCACCGGTTCACCATGCGCACCACCAGGAAAATGGCAAACGCGACGATCAAAAAGTTGATGATTGTATTGATGAAGTTTCCGTAATTCAGCGTTGGCGCGCCCGCCGCTTTGGCCGCACCCAAAGTGTCAAAGTGCTTGTCGCTTAGGCTTATAAAAAGGTTGGAAAAATCCACGTGACCGATCAAGCGCCCCAAAGGTGGCATCAGTACATCGTCCACCAGCGACGCCACAATCTTTCCAAACGCCGCGCCGATAATCACGCCGACTGCTAAGTCCAGCACGCTTCCGCGCATCGCGAATTCTTTAAATTCTTTGAACACAGTTCTTCTCCTTAAGAAAATTACAAAAACCGTTTCTCGTTTCCTCGGGCGGAATCCCGGGTTCGGGAGAGGACCTCACTGGCCACGCATTATAGCGGAAGAACTCCTAAGGTTGTCGCAAAATCAGGATGGCGCCTAGCGCCCCGCGGACGATCAGCACCAGCCCCGCAGCCGCCAGCAGTTTCCCCACCATCAGAAACGGCACGCGCGTTACGGCCAGCATCAGCCCACCCAGCAGCACCAGCGAAAGTCCGCGATTCCATTTCTGCCAGCGTGCCCACCACAGCCCCGATCTTGCCAGCGCCAGAAATCCCCAGGCAAGCAGCGCCACGCTAATAATCAGCCACGGAATGCTGCGGCGATCGAAGTAAATTCGCCCTTGCAATCCCAACCACACCACCAGTGTCCCCAGCAGCAGGAACACCAGTTCCACCATCAGTTGGGAGAGGCGCGCGGGAGAGAGCATCTGCGTCCTACGGAATGCGTTCGATGCGCAATTTCTGAATGACTACGGGCACGCGCGGCCGGTCGCTTCCATCGCGCGCAACATTTGAGATCTTGTCGGCCACATCCTGACCTTCCACCACTTCGCCAAATATCGTATGCCGGTTATCCAGGTGCGGCGTGGGCGCAACCGTAATGAAGAATTGGCTGCCATTTGTCCCTGGGCCTGCATTCGCCATAGACAGTTTCCCCCCCTTGGAATGCCGCAACGACGGATGAAACTCGTCCTGAAATGTGTATCCTGGCCCCCCCCGGCCATCCCCGCGCGGGCATCCACCCTGAATCATAAACTGGGGAATCACGCGGTGAAACACCAGGCCGTCGTAATAATTGCGTTTCTCTTTTTTGCCGCTGGTGGCATTCACGAATTCTTTTGTGCCCTCGGCCAGCCCGATGAAATTCTCCACGGTCTTGGGAGCTTCCTTCTCAAATAGCTTGCAAACTACATTGCCCTGTGAAGTCTCGAAAATTGCGTATGTTCCTGCCGCTCGCGCCATCGCTTCTCCTTTACCAAAGTGAACTCATCCATCGTACACGACGCCCTCGTCTTTCGGCTACCCTGGCGGCGTTCTACCAGCCTTTTTGTTTTCGCAGTTCCGTGATGTGCGCGGTATGATGCCGGCCGTGCCAGGAATACAGGAACAAAAGCCAGTCCACATTCTTGATGCCGTGATCCGGATGCACCAGTGTCCGCCCAAATTGCTCCGTCTTCATCGAGCGCAGCAATCGCACCCACCGTTCGTGCAGCGGTTCCAGAAGCCTCAGCGATACCTCCGCGGGTGCGCTCCGCGCATCCTCCAGGTGCGCCCATTCGTTTTCGTCATATGGTTTGATCGTCGGCTGGCTTTCCGTCAACGCGAATCGCAGCCGGATGTACGCGTTCATGTGGCTATCCACAAGGTGATGAACCACCTGACGAACCGTCCACCCTCCTTCGCGATACGGAGTATCCAGTTGCGCTTCGTTGAGTCCCGCAACAGCCTCCCGAACCTTCGACGGTGCGGCGTCCAACTCCTCGATCGCCTCTTGGCGCACCGCCGGAGTTACTTCCTTTGGCAATTCAAATTTCCCGACGGGATATCGCGCATCCATGGAAAACCCTCCCCATCCGCCTGGTCATCGGCTTTCACTCTAGACAGATGCCCTCGAGTCGTCCATTGGCATATGTGGTCGGAGTCTTGCCAAATTGGCAGCATCTTGCCAGAGCGGGAAGGAACGTAGGTGAGATTCTGCAGCGAAGGTTTATTTTAGGATTTTCCGGTACGCCACTCGCCTATCTGACGCGAGGCAATGCAAAGGAGGAATAGCAGGATGGCGCCGCGCAAGAACGTGTAGTACGAAATGGAGGCACCGTCGGCCGGGACAAAGTCGGGCCATATGCCAAATGCCGCCAGCGCCCGCAGGATAATCGTAAGCACTGTGCTTGCGATTCCCAACCAATAGCTGTACACCGCGATTCGTTTTTCCATCGTTGGACCCCTGAAACTGGACTTTTCGTGACGGAATTGACCTTAATCGAAACCTACGCCCGCACCCATTCACTGTCAATAATCTGGACTTGCACACTTTCCAGGTCTGCACTCCTCTCTTTGGGCGAGGATGTTACAATCATTGTTCGCTCTGTACCGCCGGGTCCCCGTTTCGAATCTAATTTCCGGAGCCATTCGCATGCACAAGGTTGTAATCATCGGAAGTGGTTGTGCCGGTTTGACCGCGGCGATCTATGCCGGACGCGCCAATCTAAGCCCTCTCGTTCTGGATGGGCATGAACCCGGCGGACAGCTTTCTCTCACCACTCACGTCGAAAATTTCCCCGGTTTTCCTGAAGGCATTCTCGGACCCGAATTGATCGAGAACATGCGCAAACAGGCGCAAAGATTCGGCGCGCAGTTCAAAGCAGGCACGGTCAGCGAAGTGGATCTCTCCAACCGCCCCTTCAAAATCACCGTGGGCAATGAAGTTTACGAAGCGCAATCGCTGATTGTCGCCGCCGGTGCTTCCGCTCGCTTGCTCGGCCTCAAGGGCGAAAAGGAACTCATTGGCCGAGGCCTCTCCACTTGCGCCACCTGCGACGGCTATTTCTTCCGCGGCAAGCCCATCGCGGTCGTCGGCGGTGGCGACTCCGCCATGGAAGAGTCCAATTTTCTTTCGCGCTATGCCAGCAAGGTTTACTTGATTCACCGACGCAATGAATTCCGCGCCTCTAAAATCATGATTGATCGCGCCAGGGCCAATGATAAAGTTGAGTTCGTCACTCCCTATGTCGTCGAGGAAATTCTCTCGCCTGCCGGGCTCGTCAGCGGCGTTCGCCTTCACCATATGCAATCTGGCGATAAACGCGAGATCGCGCTTGACGGCGTCTTCGTCGCCATTGGACACGATCCCAACTCCATGGCTTTTCGCGGCAAACTTGAAATGGATAACAACGGTTACCTCATCCCCCGCCACGGCAGTTTAACCAGCGTTCCAGGCGTTTTTATTGCCGGTGACGTTCAGGACCATCGCTACCGCCAGGCCGTCACCGCGGCCGGTTCTGGCTGCATGGCCGCCATCGACGCCGAAAAGTTCCTTGAAGAGCACAAAACCTAGCTGGCCACTAGCCTCGCCCGAAAACTACGGGCATAATCAAGGTGTACATGCTCCGTTCGATTCTTCTTAAATTTTCCGATAGTAAAGGCTTCGCGAACTGGGTCACTTCCAACTCCACGGCTCGGCGCGTTTCTCACCGCTTTGTCGCTGGCGAAACCCTGGATGAAGCCATTATGGCCTCCCGCATCTGCAACGATGCTGGAATGGCCGTCACTCTGGATTGTCTTGGCGAAAACGTTGCCACTCCCGCCGACGCCCAGAAGGCCCGCGACACCTATCTGAAGATTTATGACCGCATTGCTCAGGAAAAGCTAAACGCCAACGTTTCCTGCAAATTAACGCAGCTCGGCCTCGATCTTAGCGTCGAGTTTTGTGAAGGCCTGGTGCTCTCCATTGCCGAACGGGCCGCTGCCAACGACAGTTTCCTGCGCATTGACATGGAAAGCTCCGTGTACACCCAGCGCACCGTGGAACTCGTCAAGCGTGTTCGCGCGCAAACTCCCGCCGTCGGCGCCGTTATCCAGGCCTATCTCTACCGCAGCGAAAGCGACATTCACGATCTTCTCTCCTATGGCTGCCGCATTCGCCTCTGCAAAGGCGCCTACAAAGAGTCCATCGAGGTGGCCTATCCGCGAAAGGCCGATGTTGACGGCAACTACACCCGCCTTATGCGTTTACTTCTTTCCAGCGGTTTTTATCACGCCATTGCCACGCATGATCCGCGCATGGTCGCCGCTACCATTCGCTGGGCCGCGGAAAAGAAAATCTCCAAGGATGATTTTGAATTCCAAATGCTCTTTGGAGTGCGCGCCGATCTCCAGCGTCAACTTGTCCGTGATGGTTACCGCGTGCGCATTTACGTGCCCTTCGGCACCGAATGGTTCCCGTACTTCATGCGCCGCCTCGCGGAGCGCCCCGCCAACATCGGCTTCATCCTCCGCAACTATTTCCACTCCTGATCCCCAATAATAAAAACCGTCATTCCGACCGGAGGGGCGGCGCCTTCTGCTGCCCCGGAGCGGAGGAATCTCTCCTCAGCTTCAACCTTACCCTAGCGTCTCCCCCGGCTGCATCGTGTGAATCTCCAGCCCAGCAATATCCTTCGTTTCCGCGCGCAATCCCTCCGGCGTCCCCGTCAACACGGGAAACGTCGCGTAGTGCATCGGGATAACGTGCTTCACTCCAAGCAGCCGTGTAGCAACCGCCGCTTCCCGTGGCCCCATCGTGTACACATCCCCAACCGGTAGAAACGCCAGCTCCGGCTTGTAAATCTCCGCGATCAACTTCATATCTCCGAACACCGCCGTATCCCCCGCGTGATACAACGTGACGCCTCCGGGAAGTCTAATAATGAAGCCTGCCGGCTCTCCCCCATAAAATCTCTTCCCATCTTCTTCAATGGAATTCGAGTGGAACGCATGCGTCATCGTCACTTCAAAGTCTCCCACCTGCTGCGTGCCGCCCTTGTTCCCCGGCAAGCATTGCCCACCCAGTCCTTTGCCATCGAGATAAAGGTACGTCTCAAAACTCACCACAATCTTGGGTTTGAACTGTTTGCCCAGCGCCAGCAGATCCCCCATATGATCCGTGTGTGCATGCGTCAGGAAAATCGCATCCAGCCTCGCTAGCTTTTTCAGCGATTCCGGGCATTTCGGATTCGTCGTTACCCACGGATCAATCAGTGCCATCTGTCCGCTCGGCGTCGTCAGCCCAAATGTGCTATGCCCGTAGTACGTAATCTTGTTGCCCTTCAGATCCAGCATCCCCGCCTCCCTCGATGATTCTGGCCCTTATCTTAGCGCGTTTGCACGGGTTGAGAATCTTTCACTACCCACGTAGAATTAAATACAGGTACTTGTGACCTGGCAGTGTCAGAGTCTGGTCGCCCTCGGCCGGTTCCACTGACCAGGTCCGGCCCGCTGCCTTTAACTAAGGAGATCCTGCATGGCTTATGTGATTGCCGAACCCTGTATCAACACCAAGGACACCGCTTGTGTTGATGTCTGCCCCGTGGATTGCATTCATCCGCGAAAAGACGAGGCGGCGTACCAGGCCGAAACGATGCTGTACATCAGCCCCGCCGAATGCATCGATTGTGGCGCTTGCGTCCCAGTCTGCCCTGTCACCGCCATTTTCGCGCTCGAAGATCTGCCAGAGAAGTGGTCCAAGTTCACCGCGATCAACGCTGAGTGGTACGAAAAGAAATAACCAACGATTCGCGCCGCATCCCTTGGCGCATCCGCTCTCAACGCGCTCCGGTCTCTCGGAGCGCGTTGCTTTTAGGTTTTCCCACGGGCTGCTTTTTCACCCTCTTCGACATCCAATCTTGTGAAACAATCTAGGCTTTGCCGGAGTTCTCCTTGCGCCTTTCCACACTTCGCCACATTTTCATCGCCCTTCTAATGGCGGCCTCTTTCCCGGTTCTTCTTTCCGCGCAGAACACCGCCTCTCTCGAGGGCAACTACACGGGAACACTTCAGGCTGGTGAAGCGCAACTCCACCTCGTGCTACATCTCACCGAAACCCCTGCCGGTTTCTACCGCGCGGCGCTCGATAGTCTCGACCAGGGCGTCTTCGGCATTGAAGCCAGTTCCATCAAAATCACCACCGTCTCTCTGAATCTTGAAGTCACTTCGGTCGGCGCGCACTTCGAAGGCAAGTTCTCCCCCGATCATCAGACAATCGACGGCCTGTGGTCGCAGGGCGACGCTGCCTTGCCTCTCGTCTTTCACCGTGAAATCCCCGGCACCACTCGCAAACCCACGGGGGCCGTTTTCCCCGTCGAAGGTCTCTGGCAGGCTGCGCTAGAAACTCATGGTATGCGCCTTCGTCTCCAATTGCATGTGGTCCACGACACCGACGGCCAACTTGTCGGCGCGCTGGACAGCCTCGATCAGCAAGTTAGCGGCCTACCCGCCGTCCGCATGGAATTCAAGGAAGCCGCTTTTCGTTTTGAGATTCCCGCGGTTGCTGGCGTTTTTGAAGGCACCCTCAATCCCGCGAAAAATAAATTGATTGGCACCTGGTCACAAACCGGTGCGCAAGAAAAAATCGACTTTGTCCGTTCGGATCAGCCCTTGGAACTGCGCCGTCCGCAAACTCCTTCGAAGCCTTATCCTTATCGCGAGGAGGCGGTCTCGTTTTCCAATGCCGCGGCCAGTGTTACTCTGGCCGGCACGCTCACTCTTCCTAGGGGCGCGGGCCCTTTTCCTGCGGCGCTTCTAATCGCCGGTTCTGGTCCCAATGACCGCGATGAAGCTCTTGCCAGTCACCGGCCATTTCTCGTTCTCGCCGATCATCTCACTCGTAAGGGTATTGCCGTGCTTCGCTACGACAAGCGCGGCATCGGCGAATCCACCGGCTCAACGGACAAAGCGACCACCCTGGACCTCGCCTCCGATGCTCAGGCCGCTCTTGCTTACTTGAAAACCCGGAAAGAAATCGATCCCGCAAAGATCGCCTTAATTGGTCACAGCGAAGGCGCCATGATCGCCCCACTCATCGCTTCGCGTACCAAAGATGTTGCCTGGGTCGTGCTCCTCGCCGCTCCCGCCACCTTCGGCGAAGAAACTCTTCTCAATCAGTCCGAGCTCATCGGAAAAGCCGCTGATCTTACCGACGAGCAACTCGAAGCCAGCCTCAACTTCGATCAGGCTGCCTACGAACTGGTGCGCACAGAAAAAGATCCCGCAACGCTCCGCGAAAAACTCAATGGGCTGGTGAAAGAAACCGGTCTGGGCGTGGCCATGCCGCCTACCCTCCTGGAAACGCAGTTGCGCATGATGGAGTCGCCCTGGTTCCGTTTTTTTATTGATTATGACCCGCTTCCCAACCTGAAAACCCTGCAGGTTCCCGTCCTCGCGCTCTACGGTCAAAAAGATCTGCAAGTCCCTTCAAGGGCGAATCTCCCTTTGCTCAAACAGGCTCTTCAGGATGCTGGCAATAAAGACGCCGATGTCCGCGAGCTTCCGGATCTGAATCACCTTTTCCAGCACGCCTACTCAGGCACGCCCACCGAATACGCTGCCATCGAAGAGACTTTTTCTCCCGATGCCCTCCAGATCATCTCCGATTGGCTTCTCCACCACAGCGCCACCTAGCCTCTGTAGTCGTTGCGCTACTAACATTTTTGGAGTGCGGCGGCTTGCCGCCGCTTTCACAACGTAAGCCAATTATAGAAAGTGGAGTTCTACGCAGACTGTAGCCCCACTCCAGCCCAAGCTTCCTTAGGGGCCGTTCCTTCTTCAGTCCCTGAACCCGTTCCTCCCCACTCCTCTAACCCGTTGCAACATCTCCCCCGCCCGCGGTATCAATTTAATTCCCTCACCCTCTCGTCTTTCCCACTCCGCGATGTTGATGCTTTCTGGATTCACATAACCCAGATTCACCCGCCGGCACATCTCCTCCGGAATCCCTGTCGCCAACTTCACCTGAATCCGTGAAGTCTCGCATCCACTCGCCGCATCGAATGTACCTTCTCCACGCACATGAATCGAGTGCGCCAAAATGCCGTGCGGCACATCCTTAAACCGCTCCCATTGCTTCAGGAAATAATCGCGGCAGTGGTACCCGATCTTCTCGATGATCGCCCCGTGCGTATAGCTGATTTGCGTCACGCCCGGCGCGTAGATTATTACCTCTCCACCATCCGCGATTGCGGGCTCTGCTTTGTACATGCCCTTCGCGGCAGTCCACAAATCCTCATACATCGCTGGCATCACAGAAAGAATGCGGCGATAAGGTCGGCCTGCCCACTCGATATGGATCTCAGAGGAGAGCGCCGCCGCACCTTGCCACGCCTCCCGCGGCGCGCCAAAGAACATTCCCGAAACGCCATGGTGCGTCACAACCAGAGCCAGGCAGGCCAGCGGTGCGCGCACAAATTCCGCCGCCCGATCAATCATCGCGCGAACCGGAGTACACTGCGTGCCGATGATGTTGCGGCTCCCCAGCAGAGCCCCCAGCCAATGCGTATGATCAATCATCTCTTTGCCGCTAATCCCCGGGAAAAGATATTTGTTGCCGCCGGAAAATCCCATTACCTCATGCGGGAACACCGGTCCGCAGATCAGCACCTGCTCGTACTCGTAAATTAGGCGATTGATGCGCACAACAATCGGCTCGCTGAGGATCCCGCCCGAGATCTGCGCGACTTCATCTGCCGAAATTGTCCCGATTTCAGCGAACGTTGCTGGAAGATCCCACCGGTGATTGAAGATGCGTGAAGCCCCGCAAATCCCATCAATCACCGGCTGCCCCGCTAGCCGCGACAATTGCGCGTCGTTCATTACCGGGTGCGTGCCCAACGCAATCAGGAAGTCGCAGACCGCCCCGCGCCAGGCAAACTCCTTCTGCAACAAATCGAACAGCAGTGGCATCGGCATCGTGCGCGTGCCATCCGGGATGATAATCAGGCTCCGCCTTCGTTCGATCCCCAGTTCGCCCAGCGCACGCGAAAGGAACCCGCGTATCTCGTCAACCGAAAGCGTTCCCTCCGCTATGGCTTTGCTCTGAATCATCTGTGCACTTCTCGGCTGGAACCCATCTACCTTCTTGCCTCGCGGCCCAGCACTTCCCAAAGCTTCATTGCCGCATCTCCCGAAATTGTGGGAAACTCGGGACCATTATGCGCAACATTGCACCGGATTGCTCCTAATAACTCGTTAGAATGACCACTGTTCCCAACAGCGCCGCGGATACCCCTTCGCTCCATGCAAGATGGCCCATCGCCTTTCTGCTGGCCTTCGGCGTCATCGTCAATTTCTTCGACCGCATCAATCTCGCAGTTTCCCAGGAAGCGCTTCACGCCTCGTTCGGCCTCACTCTGATTGCGTTCGGCTATCTCTCCAGCGCCTTCAGTTGGAGTTATGCCGCCATGCAGTTACCTGCTGGCTTGCTTCTGGATTGGCTGGGCGTGCGCCGCGTCAACAGGCTGAGCATACTTTTGTGGAGCGTTGCCTCATTCTGCGCCGCTCTTTCCCGCGGGCTGACCGGTCTATTTGCCGCACGGCTACTTCTGGGCGTTGCGGAATCTCCCACCTTCCCGGCCAACGCCAAAGCCATTGGCCAGTGGTTTCCAGAGCGCGAGCGCAGCCTGGCCATCGCCATTACCGATGCGGCTGCCAAACTTTCCTCGGCCATCGGCGTGCCCCTCATCGGCATCTTGCTACTTCATTTTGGCTGGCGTTGGAGCTTCGCCGCAACCGGCTTCATCAGCCTCTTTTACTTTGCGCTTTTCTATCGCGTATATCGCGACCCTGTGGAGCAACCCGCATTACCCGCCGACCAAAGCATGCCAGCTTCCCCTTCATCCCGCCAACCTCGCAGAACGGCGCTGCTCTACCTGCTGGTACAGCCTAAGGTCCACGGGCTGGCCATCGGCTGGGGCGCCTACAACTACACCTTCTTCCTCCTTCTCTCCTGGCTGCCCACCTATCTTTCTGCTTCACTCCATGTAGATTTTCTCCACTCTGTTTTCTACACCAGTGTGCCTTGGCTTTTCGCCGCAATTACCGATTTTGCGATTGGCGGTTGGCTCGTGGATTTCCTCATCCAGCGCGGCCGGAATAGCACGCGCGTGCGTCAAACGGTCCTGCTGATTGGTACAAGCCTTGGCTTGGCTATCTGGGGCGCCGCCCACGCGCACTCTCCCGTCACCGCCCTCGTGTGGATCAGCATCGCGCTGGGAGGCCTCGCCGCCGCCGCTCCCGTGGCCTGGACCGTCCCGTCTCTGATTGCCCCGCAAGGCAGTGTCGGCACGGTCGGCGCTCTGGCAAACTTCTGCGGCCAGTTGTCCGCCATTCTTGCTCCCATCGTCACCGGCTACATCGTCTCCGCGACACATTCTTTTGCCGCGGCCTTCGCCATCGCCACTCTCGTCCTGCTTCTGGGCATCGCCAGCTACATCTTCCTTTTGGGCCGCATCTCGCGCATTCCTGAACCCGCTACAATCGCCTAGGGGTTATCGACGGAGAACCCTCTCCGTTCATTCATACTCCCCCATTGTGTGTCGGGGTATCATAGGAAGGAAACATACTGGCCCTACCACAACCCACCTCTCAGGGGGTGTCGGGGTATCATAGAAGCGAAAGACTATGCCCGCGACCAACCCGCCGTTTCACCTGATTCTGATCATCCACGCGCACCAGCCAGCCGGCAATTTCGAGCACGTTTTTGAGGAGTGCTACGCGCATTCCTACTTGGCATTCGTCGCCCTCCTCGAAAAACATCCACGCATCCGCGCGGCGTTGCACTATTCCGGGCCGCTGCTCCTCTGGATCGAGAAGCACCATCCCGAATATTTCGAGCGCTTGCGCCGTATGGTTGCTTCCGGCCAGATCGAACTGATTGGCGGAGGCTTCTACGAGCCCATCCTCATCTCCATCCCCGCTGCGGATCAGTTGGAACAACTTACCCGCCTTGCGGACTATCTGGAAAAGCATTTTGGCAAGCGTCCCACGGGAGCATGGCTTGCCGAGCGCGTTTGGGAGGCGCAATTGCCCTCCGCGCTCGCCGAAGCCAATGTCGGCTACACCTTGGTGGATGATCTGCCCTTTCTTGCTGCCGGTTTCGAGCCCGATGAACTTTACGGCCCTTACGTCGCCGAGGATTGCGGCAAGTCCGTTTGGCTTTTCCCGGGACTCAAGGAATTGCGCTACCTCATCCCCTTCCGCAAAGTCGAGGAATCCATCGACTATTTCAAGGCTGCTGCTCAGAAGCAACCTGGTGGCGCCGCCGCTTTTGGCGACGACATGGAGAAATTTGGTGTCTGGCCGGGGACCTACGTGCACTGCTATGAAGATGGCTGGCTGGAGAAATTCTTCCTGGCTCTCGAAGAAAACGATTCATGGTTGAAGACTTCCACTCCCGCCGAGTACATCGCCTCAAATCTCCCTCTCGGCCGTGCCGATCTTCCCTCTGCGTCCTACGCGGAAATGATGGAGTGGGTGCTCCCCACCAACACACGCCTGCGTTATTTTGCTATCGAGAAGGAATTCAGCGGACGCCCTGATTTGCTCTCGCTTATTCGCGGTGGCTCCTGGCGCGGTTTCTTCCGCAAGTATCCCGAATCCAATCTACTGCACAAGAAAATGCTCCGCGTCTCGGCTTGCGTCGCTTCTGTGCCGCCGCGCCGCTCCAGCGCTGAACATACCGCGCAGCTGAACGAAGCCCGCGACCTGCTTCTCCGTGGTCAGGGCAATGACGCCTATTGGCACGGTGTGTTCGGCGGTCTCTACGCTCCGCATCTCCGCACCGAGCTTTGGCGCAGGCTCATTCGCGCGGAATCACTCGCCGATCAACTCACCCCAAACGGCGCTCAACCTCGTGTGGAATTGCTGGATTATGACGCCGATGGCACGCCCGAACTCCTCTTCTCCGCGCCCGAGTACCAAGCTCTGCTGAAGCCTTCCGATGGCGCCACGCTCGCGGCTTTCGATTTCCGCCCCGCGTCCGCCACTCTCATCAATTCCGTCATGCGCCGTCGCGAGGCTTATCACACACGCCTTCGCGAAGCCGCCTCGGCCGCCGCTTCGCAAGGTGGTGCTGTCTCCATCCACGATCAGGTCCGCGTGAAGGAGCCCAACCTCGAGCGATTCCTGCGCTATGATCGCTTCGCTCGCCACTCTTTCCGCCTTCTCCTCTTCGATCCCTGGCGCACTCCTGCGGATTACGAAACCTTGCAACTCAACGAGCTGCCCGGTATTGCTGCGGGCGCTTTTCAAGTGCGGAATTCCTCTGCCAACTACGCCGTGCTCGTCCTCGAACAGGATCTGCCCGAATTCGCCGCCAATCCCGCGAATCCTCCGCGCCTCAAGGTCACCAAACATCTTCTCTTCGGCCCAGCGCCGCAAGGATGTGAAGTCAGCTGCGACCTCACCCTCTCGCTGACCGCCCCCCTCAGCCGGCCGCTCCTGTTCGGTCTCGAGTCTGTCATCAATTTCCTGGCTCCCACGGAGTCCGACCGCTTCTTTGTCACTCCCTCTGGCCCGCGAAATCTCAGATTCTCCGGAACGCTGCCCGGCCCACAACTCCTCATTCAGGATGGCTGGCAGGGCTTTCGTGTCAACCTCCACGCTCCTAATGCCGAAAACTTCTGGATCGCGCCTATCGAAACCGTTTCCGAATCTGAAGGCGGCTTCGAGCGCGTCTATCAAGGCTCGCAAATCCTGGCCGTCTGGCGCCCCAATTTCACCGTCCAAACCTCTTTCAACGCGCGCCTCCTCTGGCGTGTCGAGTCCCTGTAGCGCAGGGCGACCTTGGAGCCCTGCGGCTTTTTCTTGGGTTTCGCGCGCGCCTCGCCTTCGAGCGCGTGCCCCGCGGCTTTTCTCTTGCCTTCGGGGCCACCGTCACTCCTGACTGTGCTCTTTGGTTTGTCCTGCATTTGTAGGGGCGCAGCATCGCTGCGCCACATGTCCGCAAGATCCCAACAACATCCCGCCTCTCGGATCTTCCCCGTGCAACCAACGTCGAGTCCTCGAGCCCCGCGGCTTTTCTCATGGGTCCCTCTCGTTTTGGTTTTCTAGTTTTTGTACGGCCCGCCTTCCGAGGCGAGCCCTTCCTGAATTTCGCTAAGTTTTCATCCCCAACAACTCCCCCAACTTCGCCAACCCGTCCTTCAATTCCGCCGCTTTCTTCGTAGCATCCGCAAGGTTACCCTGTTGGAACGAAGCGACTGCATCATTCCATCCCTGTCTTAATTGGTCGTATTGCGCCTTCGCATCCGGCAGCATTTCCTTCTCCAGGCCCTCCGGCAATCTCGCTCCGTGCGAGTAAGCATCCAGCCTCCGCTTCTCCTCCTCCAACAACTTCGGAATCGTCTCGTTGAACCCCGCCCAAGTCTTGCTCAGCTCTTCCTTCTTCGCAGCCGCAGCCGAGGCCAACTCCCTCGCCATGTTTGTTGCATTCTGTGCTCCGTTCAATGCTCTCTGGTAATCGCCTTTCGCCAGCGCCTCTCGAGCGCTTTGCATCGCATCTTGCGTTTGTTTCAGTTGTTCCGGCACGTACTTTGCCGCTTCACTTTGCACCGTCGTTATGGCCGTCTGCGCCGCATCCAAGGCCGCTTCCGTTGCTTCTTTCTGCGCACTATTGCACCCCGCCAGGATCACCGCAACACTCACGACTCCCACTACAAACCAATTTATCTTTCGCAACATCGCCAAGTCCTTTCTAAACTGCGCCGACCGCCGCTCGGGACGCGCACAAAATCTTCTTTCAATCTATCCTTCCAAACTATACGCGAGTCTGCCTTAAGACGGCTCAATTCCCGCCACATACATTCTCTAGTACCTCCGCGCCGATCTACTTTCTAATTCCACTCTTCCAAACTTTCCGAATCACGCTGTCCCGGGGTATCCTTATTCTTTCGTGAAACACAGGTTCCTCCAACTCGCCACTTCCGTCCTCCTCATTTTCGCTGTCGCCCTGAGCCTGAGATGCGCCTTTGTATTCCAACAAGCCCACCACGTTCCGCCGGAAGCTCTCCGCGTCGTGCCCTTTCAGAATGAAGTTGGCAACGTTGCGGACTCTCTTGCCCGCGGCCAGGGTTTCTGCTGTCTGTTTCGCCAACCCACCGGCCCCACGGCCTGGCTCGCTCCGGTCTATCCCCTCCTGATCGCGGCAATCTTCAAACTCTTTGGCAGTTTTTCTGTTGCCGCCTTTTATGCGTCCGCTCTGATGAATTGCCTCTTCTCCGCGCTCGCCTGCATCCCTCTCTTTTACGCAGGCAAACGCATCGCCGGTATCTCGGTCGCCGCGGCCGCCTGTTGGCTCTGGGCGTTTTTTCCCAGCGGCATCATGATGCCGTTCGAGTGGATTTGGGATCCCTCACTCTCCGCCCTCTTGGCGGCCGTGCTGCTTTGGGCCACTCTGGAAATCGCAGACAATCCTCACGCCCGCAATTTCGCGCTTTACGGATTGCTCTGGGGAGTATCTCTTCTCACAAATCCTGCTCTTGGTTCCCTTTTGCCTTTCCTCGCAGCATGGATTGCTTTCCGCCAATTCCGCGCGCATACCCTTCGCCTCGCGCCCGTCTTGCTCGCTTCCGCCATTCTTCTCACCTGCTTGCTCCCCTGGACCATTCGCAACGCCGTGCAGTTTCACCGTTTCATTCCTGCTCGCTCCAACTTCCCCTACGAACTCTGGTCCGGCAACAACGAAATCTTCGACGAGCATTCTCGCGCCGTGAATCGCATCACCCGCTACGAACAGGTGCGCCTTTACGCCAAACTCGGAGAGAACGCCTTCCTCCAGGATAAATGGCAAAAGGCCACCGAATTCATTCGCACTCATCCCGCTCTCTACGCGCAGCTATTCGGCCGCCGTATTGTTGCCACCTGGCTCGGTGTGGAATCGCCTTGGCAAGATTTCCTCCGCTCCGAATCTCTCCTCGTACGCTTCATCTTCATTTGGAACGCTCTCACCCTGCTTGGCGTGCTCGTCGGCCTCTTCCGTCTTTTGCTGGCGCGTAACCCGTTCTTCCTCCCAGTCGCGGTTTTCCCCTTGGTGTTTCCGCTCACTTTCTGCATTGCGCATACCTCTCTCCGCCACCGTCACGCTTGCGATCCCGTGCTCGCATTGCTCCTTGTCGTCGCGCTTCTCGGCGCCCGCTTCACGCCAGACCCATCAGCCTCCACAACCCTCCCGCTAGCGAAGTCCAGGTCAAAATAGGTTAGACTCGTAGGCATTCAACGCCCCGATTTCCGCTAAAGCAGCGCATTTAAGAAGTCTTTCTGACACTGACGATTGATGAATAACGCCGCGCAAACCATCCTTATCTCGGTTCAGTTCCAACTCCTGCTCACCCTCTTTCTCGCTGTCCTCCTTTGGGCGCTCTATTTTCGCCTCCACCGCCTTCCATTCTTTCGCTGGTGGGCCTGGGCCTGGACTTCCTTTGCTATTTATCTCGCCATCGGTACGGTTTCGCTGCGCCTCGGTCCTCAATGGACTCCCGCGAAAAGCAGCTTGATCTTAGTCTTGCTGGTCTCCGGGTTTCTGCAACCCACGCTCCTCGTTCTCGGTGGCTTAAGCTATCGCAGAAACAAAAGGCCGTCGCGCGCTGCCTTGAAGGTATTCGCTCTCCTCACGTTCGTCTTTTCCGTCGCCTGTTTTACTCTCAGCTACCTCTGGCGCCGCGACGCCATCACCAGTTTCGCAATTCGCAATCTGCCTCGCACTCTTGCTTTGACCGCGTCCCTGCTCTTCTGCGGCTTTGTCTTCTTCCGCCACTGGCGCCGTAATCGTTCCAGAGCCGCTCTGATCACTGGATTCTTTTGTTGGCTCTACGCCTTCGATCAAGCCTTTTATTCTCTCGCTTTCGCCTCGGCGCTCATGGCGCGCTTCGGTTGGAGCTACCCTCCGTCCTTGCACCCCCTGTCCAATCTCCAGGTCTTGATGAGTTCCCGGCTCTTCTTCCTCGATCTCTTCGATATTTGCGGAATCTGCCTCGGCATGATCGTCGTGCTCGTCGAGGAATACCAGCATACAGAGCGGCAATTAGAGGAAAGTCGTCAGCACAATCTGGGCCTCGCGGCGGACAATGTCGCCCTGCAAGCGCAAATTGCGGAACGCGAGTGTGCCGAAGCCGCCCTCCGCGAAAGCGAAGCCAAGTTCCGCCAGGTTGCGGAAACAGCTTCCTGCGGCATCTGGATCCTCCAGGAGGGCCGCATGGTTTACGTCAGCCCCCAGGTCGAAGTCATGTCAGGTTATTCACGAGAAGAAATTCTGGCCATGGACCCCTGGGAAATCGTGCATCCAGACTTTCGTTCCGTGTTGCTGGAGCGGGCCAGGGCATTTCCTCAATCAGCGAAACTCCTGGCGAATTTCCAATTCAAAATCATCACCAGGAATGGCAAAGAGCGCTGGCTGGAACTCACGGACAGCCCCCTACAGTTTCAAGGCAAGCCCGCGATTCTGGTGACCGCCCTTGATATCACCGATGCCAAGCGCTCCGAACAGGAAATTAAAGAGCATGCCATGTACCTGGACACTCTCATCTCCAATAGTCCACTCGCCATCGTTATCAAGGACGCGAACCACCTGGTGCGCTTTTGCAATCCGGCGTTCGAAAAGATGTTTCTCTACACCCAGAACGAAACGCAGGGAAAAGATCTGGACGAACTGATTGCTCCGCATGACTTGCAGACCGCCGTCCAGTTGACCGGCGACGCGCGCAGCGGTGCTGTAGTGCACGCGACGGCTCAGCGCCAACGCAAAGACGGCACCATGATTGACGTCGAGCTGTATGGCGTCCCTCTCTATTCTGGCTCTCGTTTCGTCGGCGCCTTCGCTTTCTATCAGGACATTACCGAACGCCGCCGCTCCGAAGAAAAATTGCAACTCCTCCGCAGCCGTCTCGTGCGTGCACAGGAAGAAGAGCGCGCCCGCATTGCCCGTGATCTTCACGACGACGCCGGGCAACGCCTGGCGCTTCTCAATATCGATCTCGAGCGCTTGAAGCAGTCTTTGCTCAAGACCGATCCTTCTCTCGCGCCACAGCTCGAATCCCTAGTGAAAATGGCCTCCGAAATCGCCTCGGATGTCCACAGTGTCTCTCGGCGACTCCATCCCTCTCAGGTAGAGTTGCTCGGGCTTCCGAAAGCCTTGGCCAATTTCTGCAGGGAGTTTGCTGCTCGCAGCGACATGGAAATCCTTTTCGAACATCCCGACCTTCCCTCGTGGCCATCACCCGCGGCCGCGCTCTGCCTCTTCATGGTCGCTCAGGAAGCCATCCGCAATGTGCTGAAACACAGCGGTTGCCGCAGCGCCCGCGTCGCTCTCGCTGAAGACGCCGGCCAACTCCGCCTGCGCGTTTCCGATACTGGGTCGGGCTTCGATCCTGCCGCTGCTTCTGCCAGTACGGGTCTCGGTCTGCTCAGCATGCAAGAACGCTTGCTCAGCATGGGCGGCGAGCTGACCGTCAAATCGCAGCCTGGTGGCGGAACGTGTATCGAGGCTTGTCTTCCGCTCCAGCCACTCGCTCAGGAACACTACGTGAAGGCGAGCGACTGATGCGTCTCATGCTTGGTGTCAATTGCCTCAGATTGATACGCTTTCCATTCTTGTGGATTAGATGACGCCGCAACAAAGTGAGGAAGAATCGCCCATGCGAAAGAACATTTTTGTTTTTTTCTTGATTCTGTTTGTTAGCTTGCCTGCGAGTGTCCTCGCGCAAAGTCGTCCCGTGGGCGAGCGATCGACGCAGCCCTTGGCGTCTCCCGCGGAAGCAAGAACGTCCGAGCAAGCGCCTCCCGATAGCGCAACTACGCTCGCGGACTTCGACGCCTACGTTCAGCGTGTCATGCAGGAGTGGAAAGTTCCTGGCGCCGCAATCGCCATCGTCAAAGACGGCAAAATAATTCTCAGCAAAGGCTACGGCCTGCGCGACGTCAAAGACAATCTTCCCGTCACGCCTCAGACCCTTTTCCCCATCGCCTCCATCACCAAATCCTTCACCGTCTCAACCCTTGCAACTCTTTCAAGCGAGGGCAAACTCGATTGGGACAAACCTGTGCGCGAATACCTGCCCGATTTTCGCCTCTATGACGACGTGCTCACGGCGCGCGTCACCCCTCGCGACTTGGTCACGCACCGCACCGGCCTCCCGCGCCACGACGCCACCTGGTACCGTTCCGGTCTTTCCCGCGAGGAACTCTATGCGCGACTCCGCTACCTTGAACCCAATCGCGATCTTCGCCAGGAATTTCAATACAACAACCTGATGTTCATGACCGCGGGATACCTCGCCGGAAAACTTGCCGGCGGCGCTTGGGAAGACGCCGTACAGAAACGCATCTTTGATCCTCTCGGAATGAAAAGCTCGGGTTTCGACCTCGGCGCTTCCATCAAATCATCTCCAGACGTGTCCCACGCCTATCGCAAAGACGACAAGGAAGTCGTTCACGACGTGCCTCCTTACACCGGCGACAAGGCCCTCGGCCCCGCCGGCGCTATCGTCTCCAATCTTTCTGACATGACCCAATACCTCATGATGTATTTGAATCAGGGCAAACATGGCGATAAACAGATTATTTCCGTCGCCGATTTTCGCGCCATGACCAGTCCTCAGATGATTCTTCAGTCTTCCGATCTTGATCCGGAAATCGGCTATCTCCACTATGGCATGGGCCTATTCGTCACCACCTATCGCGGCCACAAGTATGTCCAACATGGCGGCAACCTCGATGGCTTCTCCCTGCTCATCTCTTTTCTTCCCGATGATCATATTGGCTGCGTCATCCTGCTTAATATGGAGGGAAGCAGTTTGCGCGAAGTGCTTGCCTACAACATCACTGACCGCCTGCTGGGGCTTGCTCCTGTCGACTGGAACAAACGCGAGATGGATCGTTACCTTGCCTTCAAAAAGGCCGAGGATGATGCGCGCGAAAAGAACTACGTTCCTCGCCGCGAAAGCACCCAGTTCTCTCATCCCATCGATGAATACTTGGGCGAATACGCAAATCCCGCCTACGGCACTATTCTCATCGAACGAGCCGCCAAGGCCGATGAATTGAAGATCACCTACCACACCATGCAGTCCACGGCGCAGCACTGGCATTACGATGTTTGGCGCATCCCCCACGACCCACTCGATCTCCTAAGCGAAACCGAAGTCATGTTCAACACGGATTGGGAAGGCAATATCTCCAGTCTTTCCTCTTCCTTCGAGCCCAGCGTCAAAGACATCGTCTTCACTCACCAGCCAGACCGCCGCATGCGCGAGCGCAGCTTCCTCGAGCCTCTCACCGGAACCTATCAGATCGCTGATTACAAGATTGTCGTTTCCCTCCGTTCAGACAATGTTCTCATCGCGACCATGCCGGACCAGAAAATCTATGAACTCGAGCCCGTCCGCGGGAATACCTTCGCCGTGAAATCAGAAAACGGATTGACCCTCGATTTCAAACGTGACGCCGCCGGCAAAGTAACGGAATTCTCCATGAGCCAGGCGGGTTCCAGCTCCGTCTACCGGAAAACTTTATAAATCCATCAGCAAACTCCGTTCCCCATCTGGTTTCCATCGCTGCTGAACTGCGTGTAGACACTTAGGCTGTGGAAGTTGTGGGACTTTGGCAAACTGGACAAAAAAGCACACCAGAATCGAATAGGATGAAGCCATCACATGAAATCATCTGATCCCAGACTCCTCCGGCTGATAGCCTTCTTCAAGCTGCTAAAAGCAGTTCTTCTGATCGCCGTCGGCGTGGGTGCCTTGAAGTTGCTCCACGCGGATGTCACAAGAGTCCTGGAAGAGTCAGTTGCCAGGATTGGTCTGGGTCCTGGCAGCCGCTACGTAGGTCGCTTCATTTTGCAGGCAGCTTCGCTCACTCCGAACAAGATCAAGGATCTCGAACTTGGCAGCTTTATCTACGCGGTACTCTTTCTGACGGAGGGAATTGGTCTGTGGCTTCTGAAACGCTGGGCCGAGTGGTTCACCGTAATCATCACCAGCTCGCTTATCCCAGTGGAGGTTTATGAAATCTTTCGCCATCCAACGGCGATAAGAGTTTTGTTGCTCGCGATCAATATCGTCGTCGCCGCATTCCTCCTTTATCGCGTTCGTGGCGAGTCCTCACAATCTCGGCTGACCAATTCTCCATCTGTCTGACAAAAGCGCTTACCTGGCAGGATAGGCGCTAGAAGGTGTCCGGCGCTGCTTTTCAGGTACCCGTGAATTAGGCTGGCGCATCTTACTGATTCCGACGCGTCATACAAGCGAAGGGAGTTCGCCGTGACAAAAGAAACCGCAAAAATTGTCCGCTTCCATACTCTCGGTGGACCTGCAGTTTTGAAGATCCAAGAAGAACCAATCCCCGAACCAGGGAAAGGCGAAGTTCGCCTGAACGTCAAAGCCATTGGACTAAACCGCGCAGAGGTGATGTTCCGCAAGGGCCAATATCTGGAATCCCCCATTCTCCCATCGAAGCTCGGTTACGAAGCGGCCGGAGTGGTCGCGGCGGTCGGACCAGACGTGGACAAAAGTTGGCTTGGCAAGCAGGCCAGCACAGTTCCCGCATTTCTCATGTCGCAGTATGGCGTGTATGGAGAAGTAGCCATCGTTCCGGCCAGTGCCCTGGCGGCTTATCCAGAAAAGCTGACGCCGGAAGAGGGCACATCCATTTGGATGCAATACCTGACTGCTTATGGAGCGCTGATTTCCCACGCCCAAATTACAAAACGCGATTTCGTAATTATCACCGCAGCCAGTAGCAGCGTCGGAATCGCCGCCATCGAAATGGTCAAAGCGGAAGGCGCCATCAGCATCGCAACCACGCGTACATCCCGGAAAAAGGCCACGCTGCTCGAAGTTGGAGCGACCCACGTCATCGCAACCCAGGAAGAGGACTTTGTCGCGCGAGTGAAAGAAATCACGGATGCCAAAGGGGCTCGCGTGATCTTCGACCCCATTGCGGGCAAGGGCATCGAGCTGTTAGCCCAGGCTGCGGCTCCGGGAGGGACAATCTTTGAGTATGGAGCGCTCGCGCCCGAGCCAACACCGTTTCCTCTATTCTTTGCGCTGAGCAAAGGCCTATCCATTCGCGGATACACACTTCGCGAAGTGCTTTCTGACCCGGACCGGCGAGCAACGGCGGAGAAGTATGTCTTTGATCACGTCAAGGCAGGCAACTTCAAGCCTCGTATTGACCGTGTCTTTCCATTTTCAGAGATCGTGGAAGCGCACCGCTACATGGAATCAAACGAGCAGATTGGCAAAATCGTCGTCACCGTGTAGCAATCTCTTGCGTTGATTCTCGAAATTCAGGCGCGGCTTGCCGCTCCATGCTTCGCTTTGCTACAGTTTGGATTCAACACTTGGAGTAAATCATGAGCATCTCCCCTGAACTTCTCGCCATCCTCGTTTGTCCGCTGTGCAAGAAACCCGTGCATCTTCTTGCGGATCAGTCCGGACTCAAGTGCGAAGCCTGCAAGCGCATCTATCCTGTTCGCGACGATATCCCCGTGATGTTGCCCGAAGAAGCCACTGTCGCCCCGGAATAATCTTCGCCAAAGAAAAGAGGCGCATGTCCCCCGATTTCGCCAACTCGATTCCCCGATTCAAACGCCTGCTCCCGCGCTTCCGCAGAATCCATATCGGTGTCCTCGGCGATCTCATGCTCGATCGCTATCTTTGGGGAACCGCAAGCCGCCTCTCGCCCGAGGCCGCCGTTCCGGTCGTGGATTTCGTATCGCAATCAGACTTTCCGGGAGGGGCCGGAAACGTTGCCGCCAATCTTGCTTCTCTTGGCGCGCACGTCGAAGTCTTCGGCGTAATCGGCGGCAAAAGGTCATCGGAGAAGCAGTCCAACCAAAAGCCAAACGACGACGAACCAGGCAACTCGCTGCGTGCTTGTTTGCGCGCTGCCAATATCGGCGATCGTGGCGTCCTTGCCGATGCTCATCGCGTTACAACCGTGAAGACTCGCGTCATTGCGCGCCACCAACAGATCGTGCGCATCGATAATGAACGCCGCGACTCGCTCGCGCCCGATACCGAAGAGAAGCTCTTCCAGTTCATCCGTGCTTCCCTCAAGCAGCTCAACGCTCTCGTTCTCTCCGACTACGACAAAGGCCTAATCACTGACTCCTTCGCCGACCGCGTTCTGAATGCTTGCCACAAGGGAAATGTTCCTGTATTCGTGAAGCCCAAAGCTTCGCGGCTTTACGCTTACCGCGGCGCGCGCGTCATCGTCTGCAACACCAAAGAAGCCGGTTTCTACGTTACGCGAGAGCTTACCGACGAGAAATCCATCGAGGAAGCAGGTCGCGCACTTCTGCCTCATTTCGGTTGCGCTGCTGTCGTAATCACGCGTGGTTCAAAAGGCATGAGCATCTTCGAGGAGGTTTCCCCGCGCACCGTGCACATTCCCGCGACCAGCTTTGAAGTGACTTACGCGCGGGTTGGTCAGCCGGGAATCGACCGCGGCTCAACCGGCCGGCAAGTGTTTGACGTGACTGGCGCGGGCGACACCGTTCTCAGCGTATTGGCTTTGGCGATGGCCGCGGGCGCTTCGCTCGCCGATGCGGCGTTTTTGGCGAACACAGCCGCGGGCGTTGTCGTCGGCAAACTCGGCACAGCGAGCGTCAGTCCGAAAGAATTAGCGGCAGCGCTCGAAGAGATTCAGCAATAATTTGGAATTTTCACCGCGCCAGGAATTTAAGCGCGCACAAATCTTCAGCGCGTCCGCAACATCAATACGGCACAGGGAAGCTTAGCGACTTATCCGCCGGCAACACCCAGATCGGCACCACTTTCGTCTTCTGGCTTTTCTCGCCGTCGCTCGGGTCCGGCATCGGTGAGTACGGGCTGATGGCCACATTCACGGCGATAGAGGCGCTGTTCCGCACGGACTTCGCTCCCATAATCTTGTAACTCTTCACTGGCCCGTAGTAGCCGCTCGGTCCCCAATCGGTCAGGAAATCATTCATCGAGTAGCTCGAGGATGGTTTCCACAGCGCGTAAGCTTTCGCCGTATCGCCAACGACGAGCGCGTCAAAGAACCGCATCGTCGCCTTTTTCTCCGGGTAGTAGCGGAACGTAAAGTACAGCGCGGTCGCCGTGACCAAGAGCACAACGATCACTGTGATCGTCAACGCACGCGATTTTTGCGGTTCTTCAGCAGGTGGTTCGAGTAGTGACATCATGTGTCTCCCGCCTGCGAGCGTCAGGGTGCCAGTCCCCGGCGAGCCCGGGTCCCAGCAAGAAAACTTTAGCAAGAGACGCGCCTCGCCGCAAAGCTCTTCTTTCCATCGTCTCTATTAATAAGATGCGTTTCCCTGGCGGCGGGTTTTCAGAAAATCTCCCGTTATCGCCATTCGCTCTTTACCCCGCCAGCGCGCCTGCCGGGCCTTCCGGAAGTTCGATAGCGTATTTTGTGCGTGCCTTTTCGCGGTGCATTTCCAAAGCCAGTTCAATCAGCTTATCAATCAGTTCGCGGAATCCGATGCCGCTGGCTTCCCACAATTTCGGATACATGCTGATCGACGTGAAGCCGGGAATCGTGTTGGCTTCGTTCAAAAACACTTTGCCGCCTTTTTTCTCCACGAAGAAGTCCACGCGCGCCATCCCGCAAAGTTCCAGCGCGCGAAACGCGTCCACCGCCATCTTCTGAATCTTCGTAATCTGCGCCGGACGCAAATCCGCCGGAATCAGCAGCCGCGTGCCATCTTCCAGATATTTCGCGGTGTAGTCGTAAAACTCGCGATGCGGCACGATTTCCCCCGGCACGGAAGCCTTCGGCTCGTGATTGCCCAGCACAGCCACTTCGATCTCCCGCGCGGTCACCGCTTTCTCCACCAGAATCTTCATGCCGAATTCTGCGGCCAGATTCAGCGCCGGAGCCAGCTCTTCACCCGAATGCACTTTGCTCATCCCCACAGACGAGCCCAGCGTCGCCGGCTTCACAAACACGGGATACTCGAATTTCGCTCCAATTTCCGTGCGCACCGCTTCCGGCTCTTTTTCCCAGCGCCAGCGATGCACCGTCACCCACGGCACCACGGGAATTCCCGCATCCTCGCAAAGACGCTTGGCCACATCCTTGTCCATCGCTACCGCGGAGCCCAGCACGCCCGCGCCAACGTAAGGCAATCCCGCCAGTTCCAGCATGCCCTGAATCGTGCCGTCTTCGCCAAACGTGCCATGCATCACGGGAAAGATTACGTCAAAGCGTTGTGCGCCCGCGCCGCGATCCAGCGGCACCAGCGCGGCTTCCGTGGGATCCGCGGTCAGCATCACGCGCCGCCCGCCTTTCAATATGTCCGGCAGCAATTTCGCGGCGCCTTCGCCGATCAGCCAGTGTCCATCCTTGGTAATGCCGATGGGCATGCACTCGTATTTGTCCGGGTCCAGTCCGCGAATCACGCTGCTGGCGGAAGCCAGGGAAACTTCGTGTTCGCCAGAGCGCCCTCCAAAGAGCACGGCAACGCGCAGTCGTTTTTTTTCTGGAGTCACAAGTCGTTCCTATTCCGCTCGGCTGGTTGCGGTGTTTGGGTTCAATTGTCAGTTATAGATGGAAACGCCGTAAAAGGGGCAAAGGAGTAAGCCCCGCGTTGCGGAAGCAGCAACCTGTTCGTTCGTCCTGTCTTGTCTCTCTCATGTAGGGCCGTTCCTTCTAAGGCGGGCCGCTGTTTGCGTGTGTAGTGGCCGGTCTTTAGAGCGGTTCCTGGGATTGCGCCAGTTGCGAGCCAATTGCAATATGTCGGCGCGCCGACATATTGTATCTTAGTTGCAAGTAGACAATGGGTAATACGTACAAGTGAGTCAACTGTGGACCCATTGGACGGGATAGCCCCCTGATTTGCGCAAGTGCGGGGATGATTGGAGTTAGGGGAGAAAGACAGCTTACAGTCGACAGCCGACAGTCTACAGGTGGGGATTAAAAAGCGACCCCTACCCCCCTGTTTTTGCGTATGTACGGGAATAATTGGACTTACGGGCGAATTTCGCGGATCTACGGGAATGATTAGACTTAGCGAAAGTCTACAGCTCACAGCTGACAGTTCACAGCCAAGAAAAGACTCCGACAAGTTGCGACCCGGCAGGGGCGGTGGGCAAGAACAAGCGGAAGAAGAGGCAGGTTTACCGCAGAGGGCATAGAGGGGCCGCAGCCCTCGCCAATCGCGCTCAGGACAGGGAAGGATCGGAGAATTGGGAGTTAGGGAATCCACTTGCGCAGGCATCGAAGTCAGGTGGATTTGGGGTTACTGGAAGACGCGGCGTTCCCGTTCACGGGCTGTTCCTCGTCGCTTTCCGTTTTGGCCAGCCGTTCCATGATTCGCTGTTCCGCCTCTTTCCTCAGCGGCGGCCCGTACTTCATCTTCAGGAGCATGCTCAGGTCCCTGGCGCCCTGCAATTCCGTCATGCGCGCTTCCGCCTTCAACCCCGAATACGTTTGCATCAGCAGGAACCCGATATAAGCCAGCGTAGCCGCCCGCCGTGTCGAAATCCGATTCCCCGCCAGCGCTTCAAACAATCTCCCCAGCGCCAGCTGAATCTGCTCCTGTGTCAGCACCGTCCCCGAAGGGATAGCCATAAAGGTGATCAGATCGTCCTCGCGCTCATACCCGCGGCGGTTCAGGCTGCCGTGGTTCAGGCACAGTCCGTTGAATCTCGGGTGCGCGGGCATCGCGCAGTGATTCCCGTTCGCAAATTGAAATTGGCAAAGTTCGTAACTCGGATCGTTTCGTTGGTTGCTCATTCTGAAAACGTAGCGCAACGGTAACGCTACGGCAAGTAACTACTATATAAATTCCAAGTACCAATTCTGTGGAAATGTGTTCGAACACCCTCTTCCTCTTTAGGGGGTCGGACCTTCAGGTCCGACATAAGGGCCTCCCAAAAACAAATCCTCCCAAAACTCCTCCCGCTCCCGGCTTGCCCTGATCTCCCTAGCCGGTGATTTCAACCGGCGTGAATGTCTGCCCTCCGTCATCCCGCCTGCCCTGAGCGAAGCCGAAGGGACCGGAGCCGCCCGATTTTCTCTTTCGCGCCGAATTACGGCGCGTCGGGCCGCGCAGTGGAGGGGTCTCTCCCCACGCTCACGTCAGGGCACGACTTCTGTCATGCCGCAATCCACCCAAAAAACAAATCCTCCCTAAACTCTTTCCACTCCCGGCTGGCCCCGCGCCGCTCCCTGCGCGATGATTTCAACCGGCTTGGACGATTCCTCTCCTCCGCCATTCCGAGCCACTGACCCCATCGACCCGAGATTTAGCTTGTGCGCTTAATATCTTTTGTTTTACAATCGTATTCGAAGGGAGTACCCCATGCCACGACGTTTTGGAGAGGTTCTCCGCCAGTACCGAAGAGAGGCAGACAAAACCCTCGGAGACATCGCCCGATTGCTAGACGTGTCCACGGTATACGTTTCGGATGTGGAGCGCAGTAACCGTAGACCATTCGCACGTAAACGCATCCTCAAGATCGCCGAATTCCTCGGCAAAGATCCGGACCCGCTCCTCGCTGCTGCCGATAACGAGAAGGGAGTGATCGAATACGACATAACGAGCGCGAGCCCGTTGGCGGCAAAGGTCGTCGGCGGCTTGGTAACTGGTCTTGCGCGCGGTGGAATTACCAAAGAAAAGCTGAACCAGATTCAGGGGATTTTGGACGAGGACGACAAATGAGTTCAGGACTTTCCGGAGTTCGTGCAGACCATAAACACAGCTATCGAAGTCTCGAGAAGATGGGCCAGAAGATTCGAAAAACTCTCGGGTACGACCCAAATCTGCCCATCAATCCTTTGGACTTGTTCGAACACCTACACAAGGTCGCCATCAAGATGAGCGACGGAAGGTTAATTCCGCTGGAAAGTGGTGTCGTCGCCCTAGAAGACTCCGAGGGTTACACCCGTTACGACAAATCCAAGAACATCATCGAAATTCTCGCATCTGAAAGAACCTACAGACATCTCGAAATGAGGCATCCGCGCGCAGCATACTTTGTCACACATGAACTCAGTCACTCTGTGCTACATACCGATCAACTCGTCCGTCTGGCACAACTGCCAACAGAACAGCAGGCGGCATTCCACCGTGGACGCGCAGACCATGATTTTTGCCAAGACACTGAGTGGCAGGCCAACGCGCTCGCCAGTGCGTTACTCATGCCGGCGAAGGGAATACAAGCCCTGGAAGCAGAACATAACTCCATAACTGTCTCGCTCCTCGCTAACCAGTTCAGGGTGTCGTTAGAAGCAGCGGGGTATCGACTCGACCTTTATCAGAAACGGAGGGACGAGCTGCTGTAATCGAATTTAATCTTCGTGCATGAGGCCCCAGGGTTGAAGCCTGGGGCCTCTGGTGGCAATCAGCCTGACGGCCATTGCGAAATGCAGATTCACCGACCCAAGCTTAATTCAGCTTGGACACCGCTGCAACTCCCACGACTCCAAAGATTAGGCGGGAAGCCAACCCCTAAGTGCTGGCGTGATGAAGTCCCCTTCTCCGACGACGGAAAAGGTCGCCGGACTTTGCTCTTTGGAGAACAAAATGGCCAAAAAGAGAATTGTATGCATCAAGAAGGCTCCGACCAATCTCGACCCGAACACCCACATTACCAGTGTAGGTGTCGGGAACGAGACCGGCTGGTTAGAGCAGTTGCCGGTCAACACAGTTATCCAGCAACTGCAGAATCCTTGGGGAGACCGCTACTACGTTCATGGGTCCGATGGTTCCCATGCGGACGTCCGGCTTGGGAAGTGCGCCTTCTGCGCCCATGCGCACATATTCATCCGAACAACGCCGGACCATTCACTGAAAGACAATCTTCTCTACCTTCCGGAGTGTATTGGCTAGCTAAGGCACCACGGCAAAACCCTTAGAGAAAGGATGAGACAACAAAAATGGCAATCCGCGAATTCGATGCACACGAATGGAAGAAGAAGCCGCAAAAAGTAACTTTCAGGAAAAGCGACGGCGAAAAGGTTCAATTCGTTGCGAGAAAGGAGCAGCGCGTACCTATCCACGTTCGATTCAAAACATACTCTCGCTAGTCGCGTTAGCGCGAGGGCTCAGGATGCACACGCGGACGCTTTCCTCGACCTTAGTGTGAACCGCCTGATTGTTCACATATTCGAGGGAAGCGTCCCGTATGCGTGAGATTCTGACTCTCACAAAGAGGAACTGGAACTCCGCCAACTTCCCCGGTCTACTGCCCAACACTTTGCGTTTTTCACGATTGGTAGGCGACATCCTCCGAAAAGTCCCAAAAGGATAAACTCCACAGCCAAAATTCGACTACTACATGGAGGCACTAGGCCGAAATTGGATTCATTTCTGTTGGCGGAATGGTCAGGAGGCGTGCCGCTGCGAAAAATTACGAGGAAGAACGCTAGCGCCGAGGCTCACAGAGCTGCGCTCCCATCCTTCTCCCGAGCAACCCTGTGTGGAATTCCGCAACATTATTCTCCCTGAATCCTTGACCAACTTCAGGCCTTCGAATATTCTTCGCTTAGATGCTTTCCTGAGGTGCCATCGTGTCCGACCGCGTGTATCGAGATCCAGTTCATGGATCAATCGCGTTTGATTGGAAGCGCGAAAGATTTCTAATCGAACTCATAGATTCTGCCGAATTCCAAAGGCTCCGCAGAATTAAACAGCTCGGGGCCGCCCAACTAGTCTTCCAAGGTGCAGAACACAGTCGATTCTGTCATTCCCTAGGAGTGGCATTTCTCGCCAAGCGGATTTTCGACAGACTGCAGGACGACCCTAGCCTTCCTAGCGGACTTGATTCCGATGAGACCCGCAGAGTGATTCTTGCTGCAGGATTGCTGCATGACATTGGTCACGGCCCATTCTCACATTTGTATGAAAGGGCTTTCAGCCAAAAACACCACGAAACGTGGGGCCTTGAAATCATCGAAAATCCGGATACGCAAGTACATATGATTCTCCAGCGCTACGGATTGGTTGATTCTGTAAAAAGGATCTTCCAAAAGTCGTATCAGCCGCGATTTGCTTCGGATATCATTTCGAGCCAGTTTGATGCTGATAGATTGGACTACCTACTGCGCGACAGTTACATGACCGGTGTTACCTATGGACGGTATGACCTTGAGTGGTTGCTCGAGGTTATCGAATTGGCCCAAATCCCGACCAATGGGCTTGGAATAGCTGTTAACCGCAAAAAGGGATTTCACGCAGCAGAGCAGTTCGTTATTGGTCGATATTTGATGTACCAGCAAGTTTATTTTCATAAGACGATTAGGGCCGCGGAGCGAATGATCAAACTGATCTTTGAGCGACTGATCGAAAACGCCAAAGACGGGAGATTTCCTCAATTTTGTCCCGACCCGCTCCACCAGCTGCTGAGTTCGAGTTCCCACTCACTCAGTCTTAAGGCCTACTTAAGGCTGGACGATGAATTTATGCTCGCATGCTTCAACCTTTGGTCAGAAGATGACTCAAACGACGAGATCCTGAATGACTTGTGCTCACGCTTCCTGAAGAGAGACCTTTTCAAGACTGCAGTGATTGATGCAACAACAATCTCAGACCACCTGAAATACGCAGCAGCCATTGGCTCCCTACAGGAGGCCATGAAACAAGCGGGATTCGATCCACGCTACTACCTTGCCTCGGACTCGGCGGAAGATTTGCCCTACAAGGACATGACCTGGTTTGTCACCAAGGGCAAGGTGCCTGAGGACATCTGGCTGGCGGAGAGCGGAAAAGCAAAGTGCAATCTCTCCGATCCACAGGTCTCACCATTGATCGATTCTCTCCGCAATACCCCCATTGCCGCGACGCGTTTGTGCTTTCCTGCGGAGATGAAGACGCTTGTTAGGAAACACTTACAGCCCTATCTAACTGACCATATGGCTCAGGAATCTGCCCAGCTTGTGCTTGAGCTTGCAAATAAACAAGTGCAACCGCTTGCTCCACGCACCTAAGACCATCCGAGCGCCCATTCAAGGTACCGTGGCAGGTCAGGGGGCCGACCCCGCTCCTCGTACCAGTTTCGAAACTAGTACCCCATAAATAATAGTGGAAAAACGGTAAATAATGTGCTATCTTGTATTGTTATGCTGCGGGGACGCTGCATCAGAGAGTTATCAGCGATCAGATATCAGTGCCCAGGAAGCAAGAAAAAGGAAAATCCCGCAGCTGCTCTCGGAACGCTCGCCACTAGTCACCCGCCACTCGCCGCCGCTTTCGTAAGTCCAACCATTCCCGTAGATGCGAGAAATTCTCCCGTAAGTGGCTCTGTTGACGACCTTGGCGGAGGGCCGTCCAGAACCGAAAAGCAGATCCCTCACCCCGCCAAAAGCGCGGGGATTCGGGATGACAACGGTGCGGTAGGGGACTCTGAAAACAGGATGTCAACAGAGCCCCGTAAGTCCAATTATTCCCGTACATACGCAAAAACATGGGGGTGGAGAGGAGAAGGCGAGAGATTCTGAGGGCTTGGCTCACGACTAAGGTCGTGCGTCTACATGGGCAAACCAAAGAGCATGGGCAGAAGAGCGGTGGGGAAAGAGGGCGGAAAGGCACGTCCAGGCCGGTTGAAATCACCGGGTAGAGAAAGAGTTTTTTGGGGTGGCAGTCATGTCGGACATGAATGTCCGACCCCCTAAAGAGGAAGAGAGAGTCTGGAGGGAAATGTCCTTTGTGCGATTTGCGGCACGACTGAAGTCGTGCCCTGACGAGGCGAGCATTGTATGTTGCCGGGGCGAGGGATAGAGTGGTGGCAACGGCCAGAAGTCATCACTGAAAATCCAGGTTTGTTCATACGGAGGACACAATGTCACCACGTACGATATTTTTGAGTAAGTTGATTGGGCTCTACTGCCTCATCCTTGGGCTGGCGATGTTGGTGCACAGGCACGCAACGATGGAGACGTTTCAGGCGATTGTGCAGACCGCGCCGGTGCTGTACGTTGCCGGGATCATTGCGTTGGCCATGGGATTGGCGATGGTGCTGGGACACAATATCTGGAAAGGCGGAGTGCTGCCGGTGGTTGTCACCCTGGTTGGGTGGCTATCGCTACTGAAAGGCTTGACCATTCTGTTCCTGCCGAGGCAAGGGCTCATCGGGCTTGCTACCGGAGCGCAGCATGGAGTGCCGTTTCTAGTGAAAGCAGCGGTCGCGGGGATTCTCGGCATTTACCTGACGATTGCCGGGTTCACGGCAAAAGCGCAATAGACGGGTGATGAAAAGTGACGAGGGGTTCGTGGCGAGTGACGAGGGGAAGAGCACAACCGAACCGGTTGAAATCACCGGGTGAAGAAAGAGTTTCTTGGGGATGCGGGTTTTGTCGGACATGAATGTCCGACCCCCTAAAGAGGAAGAGGGATCCCTCGAAGCTCGGGATGACGGCGAAGAGAAGCGAACGCTGCGCGCGACAGCTGAAACGTTAAATGGTTTTCGCGCCGGCGGCGGCTGCAGCTGCACGCGGAGGAGCGGTCTTCTCGGCTTCCTTGGGCGTGCCGCGATCGATTTCAATGGTGCCTTTGAAGTCGGCGCCATCTTCGATCATGATTTGCGCGGTGGTCAAGTTGCCGACGATGTAGCCGTCCTTCTTGATCTCGACGCGGCCCTTGGCGTGGACATTGCCCTTGACGTAGCCATAGACCAGAACGTCCTTGGCATCAATGTCCGCGTTAACCTTGGCGGCTTTGCCGACAGTCAACTTGCGGCCTGCAATCTGGACGCTGCCGTCCACGGTGCCGTCGATCAAGAGATCTTCGGTGCCGGTAATTTCGCCTTTGACGCGCAAACTTGCTCCGAGCCAGCCCATCGTTGGGTCAGGAGTTGGCTCCGCCGGACGCGTGGGTTCGTTGCTCTTGGTATCGACTTTCTTGTCACTCCACATTTGATCCTCCCGGGGACAGTTCACCCCACGCGAGATTCGCAAAGGAGTGCAACCGTTTCAATTCCTTGTCGCTGCTTGCAGGGACTCCAAGCAAGATTGAGGGGTGAAACGGATACTACTCCTGCGGAGGGGCAACGGCAAGGCGAGATGACGGCGAAGGGTAGGCAAGAGAGAGGAAAGAGGGAGGGAGGCAAGAGGGAGGCAAGTTCACTTGATCTTGCGGACATGGGGCACAGCGTGCTGCGCCCCTACCGGCGGTGAAAGCCGCAGGGCTCGCAGGCTCTCCCTGCGCTACAACGGAAAGGGCGCGAGGGACAGGTATCCAGAAGGTTACGGTGAGCGAGACGGAGGGGAAGGACAGGTGGGCGATGGGCAGCGGCCACCTTTTAAGTTGAAGAAAATAGGCGCATTAGAGAACGCCAATGTGGGTGGGACAGTGGCTTGAGGGACAAGGGTACTATAACCTGGGTACGGGAAAAACAGGAATTTGGCGTAGGACAGGGGTAGGGGCCAAATTGAAACAGATGCTCCATAGGGTTTTTTCGCCCCCAAGTCCACAGTGTATCCAATTCGGAGAGACGCTCCCCCGAACTGAGAAACACCCAGCCAACGCTGACAGGAGATTTCGGAAATGCGCAAACATCAAAAGGGATTTTCGTTAATCGAACTGCTGATCGTGGTGGCCATCATCCTGATTATCGCTGCGCTGGCGGTGCCGCAACTGATGAGCGCACGCGCGGCCGCGAATGAAGCAGCGGCAGTGGGAGCGGTGCGCACACTGGACCAGGCTTTTGTGACGTATGTGGACGCGTACGACCAGGGCTACCCGCCAGCGCTCGCCAACCTGGGGCCTTCGACGACGCCGAGCCCGGCTGCAGCGGACCTGATTGACCAGAACCTGGCGAACGGACAGAAGAGCGGATACAACTTTATTTATTCGCCTGGCGCGGCGGATGCGAACGGATTCATCAGCACATTCACGGTGAATGCGAATCCGGCGTCGAGCTCGAGCGGCGTGCGGTATTTCTACCTGGATCAGAACGACGTAATCTTCTACGCCTACGGAAATCCGGCGAGCAGCACGGACCAGCCACTGTAAATCAGAGAAGACTAAAGAGGTTTGGCGGTAGGGAGAAGAGTTTTTCGGAAGTTGAACTACAGAACGGAAGCAAGGACCAGAGACCTTGCGGACATGGGGTGCCCTCCAAAGGCGGGCACCCTTACATTTTTGTACGGACGATTTTGGCGGAACGGCCAGGTAGACGGGAATCAGGGATTCGGGGCGGCGCCATCGGGTTGCGATGCGTAGTAAGCGATTCTGGCGCGAAGTTCACCGGAGAGATTGGGATCATTTTGAGCGGCGGGGGTTGTAAGGGCACGGCGCGCGACGCGAGCGGCTTCTGAAAAACGGCCCACTTCAGAATACATTGCCGCCAACATTTCCAGACTCTGCGGTTCATTCCCGTTGGAAAGTTCGACAGCCTTCTCAAATTGCGGAATCGCTTCGGGAAAACTGTGCTGCGCGGCGTAAATGCGGCCAAGGTTGAAGCGATATTCGACCGAATCCGGCGTAAGCGTTACGGCTTTCTGCAGATGAGCGATGGCTTCATCGAGCTTTCCTGCTCGGGCGAGAACAATTCCCAACATGTTATGGGCATCCGCAAACTCTGGATCGAGTTCCAGGGCTTTGTTGATGTGCTCAACGGCTTCGTCGGTTTGGCCAGTCTCTAACAAGCTGGCGGCAAGATTGCCTTCGGCCAGCACGTCTTTCGGATTGAGCGCGAGAGCTTGCTTCGCCGCGGCGATAGAGTCAGGAAGCTTGCCGGCGCGCGCGAGATCGACAGAGAGGCTGGAGTAAGCAGCGGCATTCGTCGCGTCCAGTTCAATGGCTTTGCGATATTGCGCGATGGCTTGATCGAGCTGGCCCTGTTTATCGAGAGCGTAAGCGAAATGATAGCGAGCCTTGCCATCAGCGGGATCGAGTTCGACGGCTTTGTTCCATTCGGTGGCGGCCGCGGTGTAATCGCCTTTGCGAGCCAATTCGCCGGCAACATCGGTGAGGCGGTAAAACTCCGTGGCGGGCGCGTCCATCTTAACCATGCCGTCGGGAGGAATGTTGACGAATTCGGGGATGTTGACGCCACGATTGGCGGCGGTAGCGTTTTCGATGAGGATGGCGGGAGAATCCTTGCCGTCTTCGTCAATGTGAGTGAGGAAAAGCTGCGTGTAGAGAGTGCGGCCTTTGGAAGAGAAAGCGAGCCAACGTCCATTGGGAGAAAAAGTGTGCCAGGAATTCATGCGAGGCAGGTTGCAATCGAGCTTACGCGCTTTGCCGCCATTGAAGGGCACGATGTAGAGATTGCTATCGGGTCGCATGAGCAAGCCGTTGCGATTCTGAACGAAGACGATCCAGCGGCCGTCGGGTGAAACTTTGGGGAAGTTGTTGCTCATGCCGTTCTGCGAGGCGCCCTCGATGCGCTCCGGCGTTCCGCCTTTGCCGCCATTGAAGGGGATGCGATAGAGGTCGTACTGAATCTGAGTTTCGTCGGGCGAGTTGGCGAATTGCGCGACGTTCTGGCCTTCGTGGTAAGGCTCCTTCGCAGGGGCACGGGAGAAAACCAGATATTTTCCGTCGGGACTCCAGAAAGCGGAGGCCTGAACGAAAGCGGGATCGTCGGCGCCTGGAAGAGGCTGGAGCTTTCCGTTGGCTTTGCTGTACCAAGCCAAAACTCCCTTGGTGGGGTAGAAGACCTGACCGAAACCATAATCACGGTAGAAACCGTTGTAGAAGCGGGAGTCGAAATCCTTAATGTGAGAGCCGGGATTTTCGATAGAGGTGATGACGAATTGGCCGTCGGGAGAAATCTGCGACATGAAACCGAAGCGCTTGCTGGCTTTTTCTTCGGCGAAGGAACTCCAACGCAATACATTTTCATTGCTGATGGAAGTTTCCTTTTTGACGGGAACGATGCCGTAGAGGCCCTTGTCATTGCCGGGGCCATCGACGTCGATGCCCAAGGAAGTTCCATCCTTCGAGAAGGAGTGGCAATTGATACAGGTAGGAAGGCCCTCCATCATCAAGCGGCTCTTGCTATCTCCGACGTAGCGAAGGCGCCAGGCGATGAAGGGCATGGCGGCAGTAGGAACGGGCATGATGACGCCCTTTTCGCCAACGGGAACTGAAATCAGGGGAACATCACGGAAGAAGATGGGTGCGCCAACAGGATCCTTGGAAGTCTGAAGGGTGAAGTGTCCTTGAGAGGAAGGCTGGGTCAACGCCGCATCGCGGAAACCGGTGATGGTGAGAGTTGCGGGGCGTTTGACGGAGTGTTTCAGAATGGCCGCCCAAGCTTCAGCGTCCGGCTTCCAGGTGTGACCGGCGGCCTCTTCCGGAGTCAATGTGGGAGGAACGGCACCAGCCTTTGCACAGCGCTCGTCGATCTCGCCAATCTGCGGGCGCTCACCATTGGACTTGAGTTGGAGGCTGGAGGAATGTTCGCCAAAGGTGACATCGATGCGCCAAGCGACGGAGGCGGCATCCGCATCGCGCCACTCGAAGGTGGGCGGAGCAATGTCAGGGGGAAAAAGGGTGTGGTCGGCGGGGTAGTCGACCGTGATGGCCGCGAGCGAGGCGGAGGGTTGCGCGTTATGGGAGTTGCTTCCGGCGTTGCGGTTTACCGAGGCGCCAAGCGGGAGAAGAGCGCAGAGGGCGGAAGCGAGAAGCAGGCCAATGAGGTCGGCGGCGCGGTGGCGCAAGAGCGAGCGAAAGAGAGTCCCAAAGTAGACTTGGCCGAATCGGACGTGCACAGATGCCCCCGTTATTCCTAATATCTTAAACTGCCGATGTGGGCCTGTATAGACGGAGGGCCCTGCATGATTCTGGCGAGGGCCATCTACCACAGTTAGTGGCAGTTACGCTTTCTCCAAGATTCAGCTTGGAAGAAGGTGAACAGACGGCGTCGAAGCCTTCCTCGCTACTGTTATAAGCATCGCGCCTGAGGGTTGAAGTTGCTGTGACTTTCGTCACAGGGTAAGAGCACGAAAAGCATTCCAGGCTTTCGCAGGGGTTGCACCCCAAAAGCGTCGGGCGTCCCAACGACGGCAAGGATCAACCCAAGACCACAGTCGTAGGTGTCGGTCACCGTGCCGGTCGCGTCGGTCAGTGCGCGGGCTGAGCCGTGGCCGTCGTGGACGTAATACACCTTCTTGTCGATCCCGCTGCCCAGAAGGTGCATGCTGATCTGCTCCAGCCCGTAGGTGTAGATCGACGGCCAGCCACTCGATACCCAATCCTGCACCGCTTGCGTGTAGCCCGTCGGACTCTGCGTGTCCAGCAGGTACGTCGTCGTCGTACCCGCAACCGTTTTGCTGATGCGGTCGCCGTCGCCGTCGTACGTGTACGTCACCCCGCCTGCCTGGATCAGGTGATTCTCGAAATCGTACACATAGCCTTTTCCAATCGACGACGTGGTGTTCCCGTTCGCGTCGTACGTATCCGTCGTCAGTTCGTCGTTCGCGTTGTGGTTCGACAACCCGCCCGGATACCCCGGCAGCGTCGAAGTCTTCTGCGTGCGGTTGTATACCGTGCCGAGGGAAGTGGGATGACGGAGCATTTCGTGTCGAGGTTAGCAAGAAAAGTCAACACCCGCACCCTTTGAAAAAACAAAGGCCAAAGGATGCGGCACCCAAAATCGCTGCACCCATCAATCTGTCTGTTACCCGCCATTGCCGATCAGGAGATCGGCGTTCCAAGGGAGACCCAGGAGAGAACCAAGAGAAACCCAAGAAAACCAAGGGGAAAGCCGCGGGGCTCCCGCCAGAAGGCGGCGGGCAGGCGCGGACTCTCCCTGCGCTACAACGCGGGTTATTTGTTTTGTTGGCTGGCCTCGGAGCGCATGGTGGACCAGTGGTAGACGGGATATTTGGGGCGCTTGATGGGCGGCACCGGATGATCCTTTAGATCCTGCAGCGCAACTGACACGGCCTTTTCTAGTTGCGGATCGTGGCCTTGGCGCCAGGCAGCGGGATCGAATTCAACTTCGATGTCGGGAGAGATGCCGTGATTTTCGATATCGAATTCTCCGGTGTCGGGATTGAAGAGGCCAAAGCGGGGCGCAGTGATGCCGCCACCATCCATCAACGGTGGATAACCGCCAATGCCGATCAAGCCTCCCCAAGTGCGCGTGCCGATCAGAGGACCTGTTCCGAGGCGCTTGAACATCCAGGGCAGAGCATCGCCGCCGGAGCCAGCGTATTGATTGATGAGCATCACTTTCGGACCGAAGATAGTTTCAGGAAGATAGAAGTCCTTGCCTTCGCGAGTCATGGCCGCGGCGAGGAGGGGACGCTTGAGCCAATCGACAATGTAGTCGGCAAGCCAGCCGCCGCCGTTGAAGCGCTCGTCAATGACGGCGCCCTGTTTATTCCACTGCGGGAAGTAGTAGCGATTGAAATTGGTGTAGCCACCGACGGCGGTGTCTGGCAAGTAGACGTAGGCGAGACGGCCGTTACTGAGCTGGTCAACCTTGCGGCGATTGTCCTCCATCCAGGCGCGCAAGCGGAGAGCGCGTTCGCTGGGAATGGGAATGACGGTAACGGCGCGAGCATCTTTTCCAGAGGGATCCGAGCTGACTTTGAGTTGCACGGACTTGCCGGCTGTTTCCTGGAAGAAGCTGAAGATTTCGTCGGTGCCGAGGAGTTCGCGGCCATCAACGGCAAGGAGATAATCGCCTTCGTGGACATCAACGCCGGGTTCGGTCAGGGGAGCGCGGAGGCCGGGATTCCAGTTTTCGCCGCGGTAGATGTGGGTTATGCGATAGCGGCCATTCTCGATTTTATAGTCGGCGCCAAGCAGGCCGCCGCTTACGTGTTTTACTTCAGGGCGATCGCCGCCAGAAATGTAGATGTGCTGAGCAGTGATTTCACCAAGCATGTCACCGAGGATGTAGGTCAGATCGGTGCGGCTCATGGCGTTGTCAACGAAAGGCTGATAGGCGGTGGCGAGAGCTTTCAGGTCGGCGCCGTGCATGTTGGGGTCGTAGAAGAAATCGCGTTCGATGCGGAGAGTTTCGTGGAACATCTGATTCCACTCGGCGCGAGGATCGACGGCAATTTCCATGGCGTCGAGGTTCAATGCACCGTCGGGTTTGCCGGGTTCACCAGGTTTGCCGAGGGCGTCAACGGGCTTGATAAACCAAGCGCCGTGGGGAGGGCCGCCGTTTCCGGCAGAGGCGCCCGGGGGCAATTGTTCGTAGAGGGCCTTTTCGTTATTGAAAGAGATGAAGAAGTTGCCGATATTGTCGAGGAGCTTGTCCGTCTTTTTGGTGCAGACATCGAATTTGTGGACGATTTGGCCGGAGGGACCGGAGCCGTCAGCCACTTGGGGTCCTTCAAGCAGGTAGAGCGTGTGGGTCTTTCCGGAGAGCATGGCACCGTAATTGCGGACGGGGAAAGGTAGAGCAAGGATGCGTTGATCGATGTTGTCGAAATCGATCTTTACAGGAGCAGGTTCCTTGGATTTATCTTCGTCCTTTTTGTCCTTGGCATCCTTCTCTTTATCCTTACCTTTGTCCTTGTCTTTGCCCTTATCTTTGTCTTTGTCAGCGTCTTTTGCGGCGGATTCTTTTGACGGTTCCGCGGCGCCCGGCGCGCCTTCCGGTTTGCAATCATCAAGGTCGACGGCAGACTTATCTTTGCCGGCGGCATCGGATTTGCCGGAAGAAGATTTGGGGGAAGTGACTTTTTCCTCGTCGCTTTGCGGAGCGAGAGGCGATTTTAAATCCTTGCGAAGAACAATCAGGTAACCAGCGCGGGTGACGGGAACCTTGTAGGCACCCATGCTGCTGGCCATGGTTGGGCCGATGTCTGTGCTAGCGGTGAAGTAGAGATACTTGCCGTTGACGTCGAATGCGGGGAATGCGACATCGCTCATCCCATCCGTGACCTGGTGGGGAGTTTTGTCATCGAGACCGTAGATGAACGCGGCATGGATGCCGGAGTCCAGTTGACGGGAGTAGGCGAGCCAGCGGCTGTCGGGAGACCAGACTTGATTAAAGTTGGCGCCGTCGTAAGTGTTGGTGTCGACAAGAACGGGAGAGCCGCCATCAATGTTGAGATACCAGAGGTTGAGGCGTTTATCGCTGTAAGCGATTTTCTTGCTGTCTGGCGACCAGGTGGGGGAATAGTAAAAGGTTGGCGGGGTGCCGAGGGAAATCTTGCGAACATCACCGAGGCCATCCTGAGAACGCAAATGCAGAGCGTATTCGCCGGATTCATCGGAGAAATAGGCGATCCACTTGCCATCGGGGGACCAAGCGGGATCGCGGTCCTCGACTGCGGGAGAATTGGTGAGATTGCGGACGTCGCCATGCTCGACGGGAACAGTGAGGATTTCGCCGCGGGCTTCAAAAACGGCGCGCGCGCCCGTGGGAGAGATGTTGGCGTTCTGAATCTGCTCGGCGGCTTTGACGAAATGACGACGGACGGCAGGGAAATCTCCGGTGACGCGGATATCAACGGCGTGTTGTTTGCCCGTGGCGAGGTCGAAGAGATGGAGTGAGCCGAACTGTTCGTAGACGATGGAGTCGGGACCAGCAGAGGCGGACTTAATGTCCAGACCGTTGCTGGGCATGGCTTCGGAAACTTGCTTGGTGGAAGTGTCGTAGACGAAGAGATTGACGGGGCCGTTGCGATCCGAAAGGAAGTAGATGTGGTTGCCGACCCACATGGGAGTGGAGTCGTTGGAGTCTTTGCGAGGAAGTTTTTCGATGGAAGAATCGGCGAGATTGGCGATCCAGATGGGTGAGGCAGTGCCGCCACGATAATGTTTCAAGCCGCGCTGGAAATCCCAGTTTTCGCGGAAATTGGTGAAGGGAACATAGGCGGCGTGGGAGCTATCAGGAGAGTAGGAAAATTCTTCCGCCATGGGGAGAGGAATTTCATCGGGGAAGCCACCCTCGATGCCGACAGAGAAAATGCGATTAAAACTGCCAGGACTGTTGCGCGAGGAGCGAAAGAGAACGCGCTTGCTATCGCGGCTCCAGCCGACGACTTGATCGTTGTAAGGATGCGAAGTGAGGCGCTTGGGCATGCCACCGACGGCGGGGATGACGTAGACGTCTATGTTGCCATCGTATTCGGCGGTGAAGGCGATGAGCGAGCCATCGGGGGAGAAGTAGGGATCAGATTCGATGCCGACGTCGCTGGTGAGACGGCGGGCGTCGCCACCACTGCGATCTACAATCCAAAGGTCGCCGCCGTAACTGAAAGCGATTTGAGTGCTGCTGACGGTGGGTTTGTGGAGGAGCAGAGCTTTGTTGGTGGATTGTGTGTTCGCGAAAGGAACGCAGAGAAGGAAAGCGAATATCAGCAGAGCGCATTTTAGAAAGTGAACGGACAGGGAACTTCTCCGGAAGGACATATTTCCTCCATGTATCGAAATGATTCCGCGCATCGGTTGGCCGGTAACTCGGTAGACAGAAGTAAAGTCGTGCAACTAGCGGGAGAGAGTGTAACACAGGAAAAGGCGGTGGGGCTGAAGGGGGCTGAAATTGAAGAGAAAACCCTCCGCTGCGCGGAGCGACGCGCCATGATTCGGCGCGAAGGAAAAAATCAGGCCGTTCCGGTCGGGAAGACAGATTTGGGCAGCGGCTGGAAAGTGGGAACGAGAAGGAGGGAGTGGTTAGTGATGGGGAGCGGGAAAGTCAAAATCCCCAGGTAAAGAAACGTTACCTGGGGCACCCGACGCCACATCACCCGGCCGCCAATCTGGAGATTGGCGTTCCCAGGAAGTTAGAGGATTTTTTTGCCTAGGCCGGAGAGGACTAATTCCACTCCGAGCAGGGCGGTGCGATTGTGCTCGTCGATGATGGGATTGATTTCGACAATTTCCATGGAGACCATGGCTTCGCTGTCCGCGATCATTTCCATGGCGAGGTGGGCTTCGCGATAGGTGACGCCACCGCGTACGGGAGTGCCGACACCGGGGGCGTCGCTAGGGTCGAGGAAATCCATGTCCAGGCTGACGGTGACGCCTTCGGTATCGTCCATGGCGTATTTGAGGGCATCGGCCATGACTTCGCGCATGCCGCGTTCATCGATGTCGCGCATGGTGAAAGTTCTGACGCCGAGTTTCTTGATGAACTTTTTTTCGTGGGAATCCAGATCGCGAACACCCACCAGAACAACGTTTTGCGGTTCGATTTTCGGTTTGTAGCCGAAGAGGTCGTGGAGTTCAGGAACGCCGAAGCCGAGAATTCCGGACAAGGGCATGCCATGGACGTTGCCGGAGGGCGAAGATTCCGGAGTGTTCATATCGCTGTGAGCATCGAGCCAGATGCAACCGATCTGCTTTTTTTCTTTGCGGAAATGCGCGGCGACGCCGCTGGTGGAACCCGCGGCGATGGAGTGATCTCCGCCAAGGACCAGGGGCATGAAGCCTTCATCGAGAGATTTCTGTACGGCGTGGCCAAGTTCCTTGCAGGTGTCGGCGATTTCATCGACGTACTTGGCGCGTTTCTCGCCAATGGGCATTTCCTCAGCTTGCTTCACGATGATGTTTCCGATGTCTTCGACTTGAAGTCCGAGGTGCTTGATGCGGGATTGCAGACCGGCAACGCGCAGGGCGGAGGGCCCCATATCAACGCCGCGGCGGCTGGCGCCGAGGTCCATTGGAACACCGATGATGCGGATTTTTTGAGGCATAACGGTTCTCTATTCGCCGAAAGTGGCGGGTGACAAATGGCAAGTGGCGAGAACGAAGAAGTTCCCGCCGAGTGCCAAGGCACCCGGACCTTCAGCAAGGATTTTGGACTGCACGGGATGCAGGAACTACGGAAGTTGCCGTATCTACCCGTATTAAGGATAAACCCGGTAGAGCATTCTCGGGAAGGGGATGACTTCGCGGATATGCTCGGTGCCCGTAATCCAGGCGACGGTGCGTTCGAGGCCGAGGCCAAAGCCGGCGTGAGGGACGCTGCCATAGCGGCGGAGGTCCAAATACCACTGGAAGGATTCGATTGGTAAGTTATTTTCTTTCAGGCGCTTAACGAGGAGGTCGTAATCGTGGATGCGCTGGCTGCCGCCGATGATTTCGCCATAGCCTTCGGGGGCGAGCATGTCAAAGGAGAGAGCGAGGTCGGGGCGCTGGGCGTCGGGCTGCATGTAGAAGGCTTTGATGGCCGTGGGATAGTGGTGGACCATGACAGGGCGGTCGTACTCGTTGGAGATGATGGTCTCCTCGTCGCCACCGAAGTCGTCGCCGAACTTGGCGGGGTTGCCGTGCTTTTGCAGAACGGCAACAGCATCTTCGTAGGTGATGCGAGGGAAGGGCGGCTTGATGTTTTCGAGCTTCTTGATGTCGCGCTTGAGGGTTTCGAGTTCGCGGGATTTGTTTTTGACGACGCCTTGTACGATGGCGGAGACGAGGCCTTCGCCAAGATCCATCATGTCGGGAAGTTCGGCGTAAGCGGCTTCGGGCTCAAGCATCCAGAATTCGGTGAGGTGGCGGCGAGTTTTGGATTTTTCGGCGCGGAAGGTGGGGCCGAAGGTGTAGACCTTGCCGAGGGCCATGGCGGTGGCTTCGATATAGAGTTGTCCGCTTTGCGTGAGGTAGGCCTTTTGGTCGTCGATGTAATTCACTTCAAAGAGCGTGCTGGTGCCTTCGCAAGCGGCGGGGGTGAACATGGGAGCGTCGGTAAGGGTGTAGCCCTGCGAGTCCATGAATGCGCGGGCGGAGCGGACGGCTTCGGCACGGATGCGGAGGATGGCGGCCTGGCGCGGGGTGCGAATCCAGAGATGGCGCTGGTCGAGGAGGAAATCGACTCCATGCTCTTTGAGCTGGATGGGGAAAGGCGTGGATTCGGGGACTCTCTGGACGATTTGGATTTTGCTGACGCCGATCTCGTAGCCACTGGGGGCGCGCTGCTCGGCGCGGATTTTGCCGGTGACGATGACGCTGGATTCCTGAGTGAGGCCTTTGAGGGCCTCGAAGGCTTCGGGATTTTCTTTCAGGGAGCAGACGCCCTGAATGATGCCGGTGCCGTCGCGAAAGATGGGGAAGAGGAGTTTGCCGGATTCGCGGAGATTGTAGAGCCAGCCGCGGATGGTGACTTCCTGGGTGTCGTATTGGCCTGCGAGTTCGATGGTGATTATGGTCATGGTGAGGTTCTCTGTTGTGAATTCAAACGAACAGTTTAGCAAAGTCTGAAAGATGTTACTTGCGGGGAGAGCCGTTCAAGGAAAACTCAACGATTGGCCAGGGCTCGAATGGTTTGCAAACCCAATAGCTTTTCGTCGGCTGTCACCAAAGTCAGATCCAGAACTTGTGCGGTAGCGGCGAGGATTCTGTCGGCCGGGTCCTGATGAATGGGTAATTGCCGTGCTGCGAGCGCGATTTCATGCGTGAAAAGTGCTTCTTGTGTTCCGGCAGTAGCTTTTGCGATCCATTCGGCAACATCAACGTGAAACTTAATTCTTCCTTTACGATGCAGCGCAAGAATTTCCCAAGTACTAATGGGGGAGACCCAAAGTTCGTTTTTAGGATCGTTGAGAATCTGGAGGGTACGTTTTCCCAAGCGTTTCGGCTCGCGAAAAAGCCAGAGCCAGATGTGCGTGTCGAGCAGAAGTTTCAATCGCGAAGCGCCTCCCACTCGCTTTCCTCGTTTGCCGGAGAAAGAATGTCGCCGGTGATATCGAATGTATCCTTCATGGACTCAATCCATGCGGCCCGGTCCAATACGGCGGCGGGAGGAACCACCTCCGCGACGGGCTTGCCGTGGCGAGTGATGCGGATGGGTTTGCGAGTGCGGCGCACCTGTTCCAATAGGGATAGGCACTTGGCTTTGAATTCGGAGATGGGAATGTTAACCATTGGCCCTCCTTTTGTCCATTAATCTTACCGTAGTCAAAATAATGGTCAAATCCGGCTTGTCTTACATAGCGCATGCATTCGTGGGAATTCCGATAATTGCATCGATTTAACACTGAGCTTCTGGGAGGCAAAGAACGGGGTGAGATGGAAAGAATTGCAGACGTGGGCTTCCGTTTGGAATAGAGTATGGGTTGTCGGGCCGGAGATGAATCAACGGAAAATGCAGGGAGCAGCGAAGCGGTTGGAGTTGGTGTGCGCTGCGGTCAGGGAGGGCCAGTGAAGAATCGAGAAGAGTCTCGCAATGTGAAAGAAGCCGGAGTATCGAGGCGCAAGTTTATTGGACAGACGGCGGCAGCGGCGCTGGGATTTACGATTGTGCCGCGACGCGTGTTGGGCGGAGTGGGATATGTTCCGCCGAGCGACAAAGTGAATATTGCGTTTATCGGAGTGGGGGCGCAGGGTTTGCGCGTGATGCTGCATTTCTTGAAAGAGCCGGATGTGCAGGGCGTGGCGGTGTGCGATTGCAATAAATCCGGAGCGAATTACCCGCAGTGGGGCAATTACGAGTTTCGCGATTCCGTGCGGAAGTTGCTGGGCGTGGACAGCGGATGGGAATGGCTAAGCCCGGACCAACCGCTTGAGTTGACGCACGCTTTGCACGTGACGAGCGGCGTGGCGGGGCGCGAGCCTTGCCAGAAGATTGTGGACGGGTACAACGGGACGCAAAAGCGCTCTGGCGAATCCCGCGGCTGCGCGGCTTACAACGATTTCAGAGAACTGCTGGAGAAGCAGAAGGATCTGGACGCGGTGGTGGTGTGCACGACGGACAATTTGCACGCGGCGGTATCCGCTGCGGCGATGAAGAAGGGCAAGCATGTGTTCTGCCAGAAGCCTTTGACGCACACGCTTTATGAGGCACGGCGAATTGCCGAGATCGCACGCGAGACCGGCGTGGCGACGCAGATTGCCGTAGGGAACCAGGCATCGGAAGCTACGCGGCAGCTTTGCGAATGGATTTGGGCCGGAGCGATCGGGCCAGTACGCGAAGTAAAGAACTGGTCGAGCCGTCCATATTGGGCGCAAGGAGTGGACCGGCCGAAGGAAGTGGAGGCGGTGCCGGAAGGATTGGATTGGAACCTGTGGCTGGGCCCGGCGCCGGAGCGTCCGTACAACCATGTGTACCTGCCGTTTTCCTGGCGCGGTTGGGTTGATTTCGGATGCGGTGCGCTGGGCGATATGGGCTGCTACAGCTATGACACGATCTTCCGCGTGTTGAAGCTGGAAGCGCCGGTGAGCGTGGAGGCGAGTTCCACGGAACGCTACCCGGAGACTTATCCGCAGGCTTCGATCATACGATATAACTTTGCGGCGCGTGGCGACATGCCGCCGGTGAAATTCACGTGGTACGACGGGGGACTGAAGCCGGAACGGCCCGAGGAACTGGAAGAAGGGCGCCCGTTGAAGGGTGAAGGCGATGAAGAGGAAGGGCTGCTGTTCATCGGAGACCGAGGAAAGATTCTTTGCTCGTTCAATGGCGGGAATCCGAAGCTGATTCCGCAAGCGAAGATGGATAGCTTTAAACAGCCGCCCAAGACTTTGCCTCGGTCACCAGGCAATGAACGGGAATGGTTGGACGCCTGCAAGGGTGGCAAAGAAAAGCCAGGGGGGAACTTCGAATTTTCGGGGAAGGTTACGGAAACATTGCTGCTGGGAAATTTGGCTTCGCAAGTGGGAGAAAAGCTCACTTGGGACCGCGGGAATTTGAAGATCACGAATTCCGAGGCGGCGCAGAAGTATGTAAAGCCGGAGCGGCGGAGCGGGTGGGAGTTGTAGCGATTTTGGCAGAATAGCAGGAGATGGGAAGGAAAGATTTGGGAACACCCACTTGAGCAGAGATGAGCTTTGTTAGCGAAGGTGGGCAAGGAGACATCAATGAGTGAGATTACGAGAAGAGAGTTTTGCAAGAGTGTGGCAACGCAAGCGGCGGTGGTAGGTCTGATGGGCGCAGGCGCGCTGGAATTGCGCGCGAATCCGTTGGGCTTGCCGATTGGGTGCCAGACATGGCCTGTCCGGGACATGATTGCGAAGGATTTTCCGGGGACGATCAAGGTACTGGCTGCGGCGGGATTTCAAATGATTGAGTTGTGCTCGCCGGTTGGTTACGAGGATTCGGGGTTCGCGGGGCTGGCCAAATACAAGGGAGCGGAGCTGAAAAAGATTTTGAGCGACGCGGGAGTGGGCTGCGTGAGTTCGCACTTTGGCATGGATGAACTCCGGAAGAATATGCCGGGGAGGATTGCGTGGGCCAAGGAAGTGGGCTTGACGCAAATGCTGGTGCCAAGCCTGAGCGGGCCGGAAAAGCCGACGATGGACGATGTGAAGAAGGCAGCGGACGAATACAACAAGATAGCGGCCGAAGCGGCGAAGGCGGGAATTCAACAGGGGCTGCACAACGAGGGATTTGAGCTGTCGAAGGTGGATGGGAAGAGGACGTATGACTTGCTGTTGGGGCTGCTAGATCCGAAATTGGTAAAATTCCAGTTTCAGGTATCCACGATCAGCGAGGGATACGACGCCGCTGAGTATTTCACGAAGTATCCGGGGCGTTTTATTTCGATGCACGTGCAGGGATGGAACGCGACGACGAAGAAGATCATGGCCGTGGGGCAAGACACCTTGGATTGGAAGAAGATTTTTGCAGCGGCGAAAATTGGCGGGATTAAGAACTACTTTGTGGAAATGGACCTGGAAAAGATGAAGGCCAGTGTGCCGTATTTGCGCAGCTTGCAGGTGTGAGGGAAATGTACTTATTGGAGTGATCAGGAATCGGAAACATTAGAAACGTAGGAGCGGCCTGGCTCTGCATCACGCACAAGAAACTGAGAGTCAGGCCGCTTTTCTGTCATGAAGGGCAATCGCCGGAACTTGTGGAACACTCTGTTGCCCGCGAGAAACTCAATCCATTGCCGGGAAAACGTTCGGGGTGCCCGGCACAACCAGCTTCTTCTTGCGGTTGGTCTCGCGATCCTTTCCTTCCAACAGGCAAGTCGATTCACGCACCATTAACTCTGGTTCGACAGTAATCTGCTTTCGGAAAGGTTCCGAGCCGTTGAGGCGGTTCAAGAGACACTGAGCCGCAATCCTGCCCATATTGGTGAGGGGCTGACGAATGGTGGTGAGGCTAGGATTGTTGAACGCGGAAATCTTGATATCGTCGAAACCGATTACGGAGACGTCTCGTGGGACGTTTAATCCGAGGTCATGCAACGCGCGGATAGCCCCAATGGCGGACATATCGTTAAAGGCGACGAGCGCAGTAAAACGTTGACCAGCGGAGAGCAATTGCTGAATGGCGGGATAGCCAAGCTCGGGAGAGGAGATATCCCGATCTAATTGCACGGTGAGTTCGGGGCGAATTGTCACGCCGATTTCCTTGGCGACCGCAACGATACTGCTCCAACGTTCCGCAGAATCCGAGCTGAAGGGTTGACCGCGGATGAAAGCAATGCGGCGGTGACCGAGGGAATGGAGATGGGAGAGAGTAAGTTCAGCGGCAAAGCGGTGGTCGAGGACAACATTGGTGACGCCGCTGATGGGGCGATGACCGGCAAGAGCGACAACGGGAACAGGGAAATTGTGCTCGAGTGCGGTGTCAATGGCAATGAGAGCTTCCGCCCCGCGCCCCAGGAGCATCTGGCTATATTCTTCGATCAGATTTTTGCGGTGCCGATGGTGAGCAGTGAAATAGAAGTAGCCCGCTTCCATCAAATGATCGCCGATGCCGCTCATGACCTGAGTGTGGTAGCCATCACCCAATTCGGGAACGAGAATACCGATGGTGAAGGTGCGCCGGCTGCGGAGAGAACGAGCCAGAAGGCTTGGCTGGTAGTTGAGTTTCTTGGCGGCAGCTTTAATGCGATCGCGCGTTGCTTGCGGAATGGAACGGCCGGGGACGTCGTTTAGAACGACGGAAACGGTAGCTGGATTGAGTCCCAGATGTTCGGCCAGTTTTTTCAGACCGCTTGGTTCTTTCGATTTTTTCTTCACGTGCTTATTCGTCTTATGCGCTCTGCTCACGCTGCCACCTTAACCGGGGAGAGATGCCCTGAATGCGACTGCAAGCCGTCACAGGGTATCAGCCGCACAGGGAATGCAAACACAGCCGTGTTGGCATTCCGCGGGTTTTCGGTTGGAATTCATCCTAACGCAAAGACGCTCCTTTTTGTAAAACCTCACGAAACATTCCAATGCCATGGCCTTTCACCGTGGTAAGAATTCTTCATCCGTCGCGCCAAGCCTTGGCTGGATCTACCAAACAAACGTACCCACAGCGCCGCCTTGTAAAGTTGCGGTGAAAAGCCGGTCGTGGTATCGCACATTAAAGATTTGAGGCGACTCCGTTGTGTTGGCCACCACCAGAACGATTTTGTGTCCGTTAACCTGGAATGCCACGGACGGAAGAGAATTTGTTGAATCGGAGCCAATGCGCACAGAGCCGGGCCTCACAAATTTTGAAAAATGAGCGATTGTGTAATAAGCCAGGTTTCGCGTTACCTGGTTCCCATCGATGGTTAGCGCGCCCTGACAGATCGGGCATCCACCATTATCGGTGTGAGGCTCGAACTTGGAGTTTGCAGCCAGATTCCACAGCAAGACATTGCGGCTCCAATTTCGGACAGCGCCAATCACCGTCCCTGAAACGTGCTTGGCAATCAACAAAGTTGGCGAGTCGCTGTGTTCGACGGCCATGTACTCCGTGAAATACAGATTCTTGCCGGGGTAATCGTCATGGACGAGCGACATGGCGCGGATATCTCCCCCGTACAAATGAAAGGCCGTGCCATCCACAAACGGATTGGCCAGCGGGTCTTTGAGAATTGAAATGGGATATTCAGGGAGATCGCAATTATGGTCATACAGAAGAATCCTGGTTGAAATTCCCGCGGACTTGAATGCGGGGCCGAGATGATCCTTGATAAAAATGGCTTCATCGGGAGCCAAGAGTTGCATACTCGGGGTATTTTTTTCGTTCAATGGCTCATTCTGGATGGTGATGGCATCGATCGGAATGCCTTCCGTTTTCATGCCCTGGATGTATTTGACAAAGTATTGTGCATAAGCGTCGTAATATTCCGGTTTGAGATTTCCGCCTTTGACGCTGCCGTTGGTTTTCATCCAAGCAGGCGCAGACCAGGGTGAGCCGAGAATCTTAATGTCAGGATTGATTCTGAGGATGGCTTTCAGAATGGGTATGACATACTTGCGATCCTCATCCAAGCTGAACTTCGCCAATGCAGGGTCGCTCTGACCAACGGGCACGTCATCATAGGAATAAACATACTCATTGAGATCCGATGCGCCAATGCTCACGCGGAGGTAACTGATACCGATGCTTTTGCCGTTGGCCGCGAACAACTCTTTCAACAGGGCATTCCGCTTCGCGGAAGCCATATGATAAAGATGTTGGGCGCTTCCCCAAGTCAGAGCGAATCCGAAACCATCCATGGTCTGAAAGGTCTGCTTGTCGCGGATCTCAATCGTGGGATGCGGTTCCGCTGCGGGGGAAAAGCGGAACAAATGATTTTGCTTTTGGAACAAGGCGGTTCTATCGGCAGTGGTAAGCCAGAGCTGCGCCTTGGATTTCTGGGCGTTCAACGAAAGAGGAGTGAACACCAACACTGCAATCAACAAACTCAACGCGAATTTTGATTTCATCGATCTCGCTTTTCGCTCCTGGCGTTTCCCATTCACGGTCTGCGACCGACCATTGAATGATCCGAGGAAGCCCCATTGGCAAGCAACTGGAATCCACTTGGCAAAATAACTGGCGGCGCAAGATCTTGCTTGGGCACAGGGAACTACCAATGGATGGTAGTAATCGACCCCGGTTCGAGTGTTAGGTCCAGCGCTTGCTTCTCCGACTGGCACATCACTTTCTGTTCCGCGCCCTGGTTTGTAATCACCAGCACGTGGCTACCATCGGGATTCTCAAATGCGACGTGGTCGATGCCGTCAAGAGTGGACTCCGAAGCAATGACCCGCGCGCCGCGCTGAACGAACTTTGAATAGTGGGCGAACGCCCAATATTGTCCGCTGCGGGTGATCTCGTGCGTTTGCGAATTCACGGTCAGCACTCCTCCGCAGAAGGCTGGGCCAATGTTTGGGTGGCCCACTTCGTCGAGGAGCAAATTCCACGCAACGATGCATTGCGCCCAGTTGTGCAAAATGCCCGTGAACGTGTGGGACCACTTGGCCCAATCGGTGGCGTAATCCGGGCTGTTAAAGGTAGAGCCGCCTTCTGTCCAGTAAGTGCTCTTGGCGGGATAGGCGTCGTGGACGCGAGTCATAGCGTCGGGTGTGCCCGCATACGCATGCCAGGCAATTCCCTCGACGTATTTGCTAAAGTCCGGATCGCTGAGTTCGTCTAAAACGCGGCCCCACAGGTTGTAATTGTGGTCCAGGATCCAAATTTTGGTGTCCAGTGAAGATTGTTCGAACGCGGGGCCCAGGAATTTTTTTACAAACTCGACTTCGTATTCCTGGCCCCACAGGGCCGCAGGCATTTTTCCATCCTGATCCGTATCGACTTCGTTCTGCACGGTCACCGCGCGAATCTTCACTCCTTCTTTCGAATAAGCCTGAAGGAACTTGACGAAGTACTGCGCGTAGACAGCGAGATACTTCTTACGCATGGAACCGCCGAGGAGAGAATCGTTAGCCTTCATCCAACTGGGTGGGCTCCAGGGACAAGAGAAGAGGTACAAATCCGGATTCAATTTCAGCGTTTCGAGCAGCACGGGCAAAATGCTTTCGCGATCATGATCAATTGTGAAGCGCAGCAATTCGGGGTCGGGATCGGGGCTTTCATCAAAGCTATAAGCGAAGCGGGAGTAATCGCTGGAGCCGATGCAAGTGCGTCCAATGGAAAGCCGCAAGCCATCCTGGCCATAGAGTTCGCTGAGGAGCGCGTGACGTTTTTGCGCGTCGAGCTGCGCGAATAAATAACACGAGGCATCGGTGAAAGCGCCGCCAAAGCCAAGAATTTCCTGAAATCGCTTGCCGGCATCAATGCGGATTCCCGGCGCAGCGGATTTGGGGATGGGGCGCCATCCGGCGAGATCCATCTCCTGCATTTTGCGGTCGTTTGAAGTAACCCAACCCTGCAGCCGTGAAGGCGGATTACCCCAAAGAGAACGTGCATAGCTTGCCGCGAGGGAAGCGGCGGCGGCGAGTTTTAAAAAGTGCCTGCGAGTGCTATGAGGCATGGGATTCTCCTTAGCATGAACACAGAGGCGGAGCACTTGAGGTGAGCGAATGGACAGAAGGCTCCAGACAAACGATTGTTCAGGGCCACCGTAACGCATTGCAGGCCGGGGAGCAAGGAAAAACTGCTTGAGGGCCAAAAAGGCCCTTCCGGGCCAAAGATTTAGACAATCGATTGACTAAATGAGATAAATCGCATTTTCCTCTTGACAAGCCGAAACAAAGGGTCTGTAATGGCGCCAAGTTAGTAGTCTTATAGTAGGGGTTAATTCAGACAACCGTTTGCCTAATGACTTCGCCGGACCAGCAATCCGGGTGGATTCATGCAGTGCAATTTCACATCCCAGTAAATCGGTGCGGCGTAACGGTTTTCGAGTCGAGGGTCGTATCGGAAGTGCAAAGCTCGGCGAAATTTGTTGATCGTTACTTGGAGGGATTCAATGAGGACAGCAGTTCGATTCATGGTTGCGATATGCCTCCTGGCATTCGCGGCTGGCTTTTCTTCTGCTCAAAACAGAAATTCCGGTGAGATTCGCGGCACGGTGAAGGACGCATCCGGCGCGGTTGTGGCGGGCGTAACCGTGACGCTGGAGAATATCAATACGGGAGTGAAGACGGTGTTCGTCACCAACGGCGACGGATTCTATGATTCCGTGTCGACGGGTGCTGGAACATACAATGTGAGCTTCGAGAAGGCGGGCTTCAAGAAGCTGGTGGTCGGCCCGATTCCACTGCAGGTGGATACCATAACCGAAGACGCCACGCTGCAAATTGGCACGATAGCGGAAGAAGTGCGCGTAACCGCGGAGGGAGTGCCGCTCCTGGAGACCGAAAGCGGCCAGCAGGATTCCACTTTTGAATCCGAAAAGCTGATCGATCTGCCCCAGGTGGGCGGCGGAATCACGGGCGCTGACTGGGCTGCATTCAACATTTATCTGCCGGGCGCAGGGGGCACAACAAACGGGCGGAACTCGCTAGGCCAGGGCGCTTGGAATGCCGGCGACGCAGTTTCCATCAACGGCAACCTGCCAAACTTCAGCAACTTCCTTCAGGACGGGGCCAGCACGATACTGCCGGCGAGCTACAACAACGACGATGAGATCCTGGAGACCATCGCGGAGGTTCAGGTCAACACCTCTTCGTTCTCTGCGCAATACGGCATGGGCGGCGTCGTGTTCAACCAGATCAGCAAGGGTGGAACCAACGAATACCATGGGTCCGGTTATGAGTATTTCTCGAACAACTTCCTAAACGCCAAGGGCTATTTCAACGGTCAGGCGCCTCCCTTGATTACAAACCCGCTGAACCCGACCGGCCCGGAAATTTCTAATCCGGCATATCAAGTGCCGTATTTGCGATACGACCAGTATGGCGCCTCTGTTGGCGGGCCCATTCTCAAGAGAAAACTCTTTTTCTTTTTCGACGTAGACAGGATCATCAATGACAGCGCGTCGAGCGGCTACGTTACCGTTCCCACGGCTGCCGAGTTGCAGGGCAATTTCACCGGGATGTACCCCATCTATGACCCGCTCTCCACAACCGGGTCGGGAGCAACCCTTACTCGTGCCTCTTTCGCCAGCGAATGCGGCGGCCTCAACGAGATTCCGAACGGCACGAACTGCGGTGGCGCGCCCAGCCGGATGGACCCCGTGTCGGCAGCCATTATGGCCTCCAAGTATGGCTGGCCCGTGGCACCGTCAGGGGTAGGAACATGCTCGACCAATCCTTTGTACCCAAACGAGTGTTCGAATAACCTGTTCCTCTCGCATATCAATCCCGCCCCGGTGCACCGCTATTTTGGGCGGTTGGACTACGTCCAGAGCGAGAACAACCGAATCAGCTGGTCAATCAGCCAGAAAGACAATCCTGGAGTCGACAACGGCCTGTTCACCTGCCCGCTGGATTGCGGTAGCGGAGACGTGGACGGTTACAACACGCAGGTCACCGACACCTGGACGATCAGTCCGACGATGGTGAATGAATTTAGATTTGGATTCACCAAGCAAGGCAACTGGTTCCTATCCCAGTCCATCGGGTTGGATCCCGCAACGGCATTTGGCCTACAAGGTACGCATTTTAACCAATTCCCCATCATCGGCTCGAATAGCCCCTACGGTGGATTCGGCGGCCCGGACGCCGTAAACCAGTTGGCGCCCGCCACGGACGCCGTTTACATCGAGAACTCGTTTGACCCCTCCGATGTGGTGACGCTGATTCGCGGCAAGCACGTCCTGAAGTTCGGGATTGAAGTGTTAATGAGCGAGGGCAACACCACGGCTTGGGGCGCCAACAGCTCCGGCAACTACAGTTTTAGCGGACAATACACTGCAGGCGTTTCCTGTACAACCAGCTGTGCGCTGAATACCTCAACCGCGGGCTCGGGCTTCGCGGATTTCCTGCTTGGCAATTTCAATGCCTGGCAGGCCGAGAATCAGTCTCTGACAGGCATGCGGATGAAGAGCCCGCAAGCCTTCGTTCAAGACGACTGGAAACTCAAACCCAATCTCACCGTCAACCTCGGCTTGCGCTGGACGGGGAACACGGGCATGAGCGAGGAACACAATCGCCTTGGCGATTTCGACCCGAATCTCATCAATGCCACTGGCCCCTTCGCGGGCACCGCGGGCTCGCTATGGTTCGGCGGTCAGGATAACCGAACGACGTTGCAGAAGCCGGTTTGGAACATCTTCCTGCCACGGGCAGGCTTTGCCTGGTCGGTCAGGAACAACACCGTCATCCGAGGCGGTATTGGTTTCTTCGCCTATAACTACAGCATGGACCTCTACGGTGGTGAGGGCGGTGGACAAATGGGCTTCGGCGCTGCCTTTCAGGGCAGCAACAGCGACCCGAATGCTGCCGCAGGCGACACGGGCTGGATTGCGGGAACGGGCAACACGACGCCGCTCTACTTAAGCTCGAGCGCGGCGATGATGGCCAACGCCCTGCCTTACATTCAGGGCTCGAGGAACCCGGCGTCCTACATCACCAATCCCGTCTATCAGCCACCTTATGAACCCTATAACCTGAAGCCTGGCGAAATTTGGGAATGGACGCTCTCCGCCGAGCATCAGTTCGCGAAGGACTTTGCAGTGGAGGCTTCCTACGTCGGGAGTCACGCATCAAATCTGCAATATCTCACCGACCTGAACCAAATCACCAACCCGGCCCTGCTGAACGCAAACGATGTATCGGCCTGCAACGGGGCAACACCCGCATCCATCGCTGCGAACCCCAGCACTTGCGCGCGTCCATATCCGGCGTTTGGAAGCATTTCCGGCTCGAACTTCAACGGAATCTCCAACTACGATTCGTTGCAATTCCTGGTGAGGAAGCGTTATTCAAACGGTCTAACCTTCGATGCCAACTATGCCTGGTCGCACATGCTGGATGACCAGGACTCGGCCGGATGGGGCAGCACTTCCGGACAACAGGTTTGGCAATTCGGAAACGATCCCGCCGCGAACTACGCCAACTCGAACTTCGACATCCCGCAAGCGTTTAAAGGGACCGCGACATACGAACTGCCGTTTGGCACCGGCAAGCAATTTATGAACAACAATGCTATCGCTGACGCTGTGCTTGGCGGATGGCGCTTAGCCGGGACGTGGATCTGGCAGAGCGGCACTCCGTTCACGGTGTTGGACGGTGGAGTTAACGACTATTCGCAGGCGGGCAATGTGTACGCCGACCCCATCAAGGGCCAGTCCGCCAAATCCGGAACCTGCGCCAATGGCTTCGCGGTAGGAACGGTGAACTGCTGGTTCAACCCAGCAGCCTTTGAGACTCCGACCGTACAGGGCAACGGGGTGTTCGGGACTGGGAGCAGAAACACGCTCTTCGGGCCACACCTGTCTGACATCAACATGTCATTGGCGAAGACGTGGCGTTACAAGGAACGCTTTGGGCTCACAATTCGCGGTGACTTCATTAACGCCCTAAACCATCCGAGCTTCTCGCTACCGAACAACGACGTGAGTAGCACGGCTGTGGGCACCATTACAGGTGTCTCGAATGCCTCACGTACGATCCAACTGAGCGGCCGGATATCCTTCTAATGGCGCTCGGGTAACAAAAAAGGACGGTCAGCTGAGCACGATCTTCTGTTTCTAACCCAGCTGACACGACGAGAGAGGACGGTGACACCCCGCCGTCCTCTCTTTTTTTCTGTGGGAAGCGACAGAGAGCGGAATACTTTGCAATCGCCGTATACTAGCGACATGAGGACAAGACAAACCTTTGTTTTGCTCTGTGGAGCCCTTTGCCTTCTTGCCCTTCCGTCGTTTCCTCAATCATCCGCGGGCCGCGAGGAGCAAATCGCGTCGCACCTGAAGCAGGCCCAGGTTTACTTGAGCGAGAATAAGCCGGACCAGGCTGCTGCTGAGTTCAAGGCGATTATCGCGCTCGATCCAAAAAACGCAGACGCACAAGGCAATCTTGGCGTGGTGCTGTACTTCCAGGGAAAGTATGCGGAGGCGATTCCGCCGCTGCGCGGGGCGCTGAAGTTGCAGCCGGGGCTTTGGAAGATTCAGGCGCTGCTCGGAATGGCCGAGAAGCGGACGAACGACGTCAAGCAAGCGCTCAGCGATATGGAAGAAGCGTTTCCCAAGCTGAAGGAACAGAAGATTCGAATTGATACGGGAATGGAGCTGATTGAAATTTATTCGGCGACCGGCGAGTTGGGCAAAGCCGCCGCGACCATTAATACGTTGCAGGAACTGGACCCGACAAACGTTGAAATAACTTACGCTGCGTACCGAATCTATTCGGACTTGACCGACGAATCCAGACTCAGCTTGTCTGTTGAGGCTCCCCACTCCGCCCGGATGCACCAGATGATGGCGCACGAATTGGCCAGACAGAGTAAGACAGACGAAGCCATCGCGCACTATCGTGAAGCTTTGAAGATCGATCCGAAAACCGTCGGGCTGCACTTCGAACTGGCGGAGATGCTCAACACTTCCTCGATTCCCGGCGGGCGAGAGGAGGCCGAGAAGGAGTACGAGGCGGCCCTGGCGGTCGATCCATTCGATGAAAAGTCCGAGTGCCGGTTGGGGGACCTTGCCGGATTGAGAGGCGATGAAAAAGCCGCGGCGGAACACTATGAGCGCGCATTGAAGCTGCAGCCAAACGATCCCGACGCGAATGTCGGCTTGGCAAAAGCGTTGATGACCTTGAATCAGACGGATAAGGCAATGCCGCTGCTGGAGCTTGCGATCAAACTGGATCCGACGAACGAGGTCGCGCATTTTCGCTTGAGCACCATTTACCGGAAAATGGGGCGCACGGCCGATGCGAAGAGCGAACTCCAGGAATACCAGAAATACAAGGATATGAAGGAAAAGCTACGGGAGCTTTACCGGCAGATGCGATTGGAACCGGGCAAGAAAGAACAGGAAGAAGACGCGCGGCAGTAGCCTGCGAGCGGCGAGTTGGCCTTTTGCATCTGGATTGTTGGAACGCAGGAATAAGGTATCGGCCGTGTCCACTTGCTGCCCGCACGCAAGAGCTCTCTGGAAAGAAATCAAGCAAGGCATCCGCAAGAAATGTTTTGGGGGTATTCGATGAAGAAGGCGCTCTTGGCACTAGCTGTTATGTTGATCGCGAGGAGTTCGCTGTTGGCGACGTCTTATTACACAGATCGTTTGGATGATGCGAGGGCGGTCTATCTTACGCGTGATAAATTTCCCGTTCACGCCGACGGGGTTGCCGACGATTCGGATGCTTTGCAGGCTGCCATTAATAAAGTTCAGGAAACTACTATACAGGGCATTCTCTTTCTGCCTTCCGGCCGCTACCGCATTACGCGAACCATCTACATCTGGCCAGGCATCCGTGTGATTGGGTATGGCAAGACACGGCCGGTTCTCGTCCTGGGAGCCAATACTCCGGGCTATCAACAGGGACTTTCCTACATGATTTTTTTTGCCGGGGACCGGCCGGAGAAGGGCAGCAAGTTGCGCGGTGCCGGGCAGGAAGAAAATACCGCTCCGCCCGACGCAAATCCCGGGACTTTCTATTCCGCGTTGAGCAATGTGGACATTGAGATTCAGGACGGCAACCCCAGCGCGGTGGGGATGCGGGCCCATTACGCGCAGCACTGCTTCCTTGCACACATGGATTTCCATGTTGGTTCGGGCCTGGCGGGAATTCACGATGGAGGTAACGTGGCGGAGGATTTGCATTTCTTTGGCGGCAAGTACGGAATATGGACCCGCAAGCCTTCTCCAGGATGGCAGTTCACCGTGATCGACAGCACATTTGAGGGCCAAAGCGAAGCAGCGATCCGCGAACATGAAGCTGGGCTGACGCTGATCCGGCCGCAATTCAAGAATGTTCCGACAGCAATTTCCATTGACGCCACGTATTTTGATGAACTTTGGGTCAAGGATGGACGCTTCGAAAATATCAGCGGGCCCGCCGTGGTCGTCAGCAACGAAAAGAATCCGCGCACGGAAATCAACATGGAAGACGCGATTTGCCGCGGTGTCGCGGTTTTCGCACTTTTCCGCGAAAGCGGCAAACAGCTTGCTGGCCCGCAGGAGATGTACGCCGTAAAAACTTTTTCGCATGGACTTCATTTCGATGACATCGGGGGCATCCCTGCGATCCAAGATGTATTCGACACGTTGCCATTGACAACGCTGACGCTGCCCGTTGAGTCCGATATCCGCAAACTGCCCCCGATGGACACTTGGGCGAATATTCGAAGCCTGGGCGCTTCAGGAGATGGCGTAACGGACGATACTTCAGCGCTGAAGGAAGCAATTGCGGCGTACAAGACGATTTATTTTCCTTCGGGGAAGTATCGCGTCACCGACACAATCGTATTGAATCCAGACACGATTTTGATCGGCCTGCATCCTAGCGTGACGCGAATCTTTTTGGCGGACGGGACACCAGCGTTTCAGGGAGTCGGCGGCCCCAAGCCACTGCTGGAGGCGAGCAAGGGCGGGACGAACATTGTTACCGGAATCGGATTGTACACGAATGGAATCAATCCACGCGCGGTGGCCCTGAAGTGGATGGCCGGTGAACATTCCATGGTCATGGATGTGCGTTTTCTGGGTGGCCACGGCACAGTGGATCCGGACGCCACACCGGAAGAACGCAGTAAGGTCTGGGAGCAAATCTACAACAACACGCACACTGCGGAATCGGACATCAGGCGGCGCTGGGATGCCCAATATCCGAGCCTGTGGGTGACCGACGGAGGTGGCGGGACCTTCGTCAATATCTGGACTCCGAGCACATTTGCCCAGGCTGGGTTGTACATCTCGAATACTTCGACCAGTGGGCGCGTCTATGAACTATCCAGCGAGCACCATGTGCGGAACGAAATCGTGATGAACAAAGTGTCGCACTGGCAGATTTACGCGCCGCAAACAGAAGAGGAAAGGGGGGAGGGTGGTTTTGCGTTGCCGCTGGATATCCGCGACTCCAGCGACATCACCATCGCGAACCTTCACATGTACCGCGTCGTGAGCAGCTATCAGCCATTTCCCTACGCAATAAAAGTTACTGACTCGAGGAACATCCGTCTTCGCAACGTGCATTGCTACAGCGACAGCAAAGCCTCGTTTGACAACGCGGTTTTCGATCAGACGCACAACGTTGAAATTCGGCAGCGAGAATTTGCGTGGCTGAATATTTCTGGCGATGCGCCTGTAGCGCGGCCATCGGAACCCGCTCCGTTCCTGGCCAGTGGCGCGAAAGTGGAAAAGCTGGCGGGGGGCTTCTTTAATATTTCAGGGGGAGCTGTCGACGCGGCCGGTGACTTCTATTTTGTGGATGCGAAGTGGCAGAGGATTTATCGCTGGTCAGCGTCTCAGCACAAATTGTCGCTGGTACGCGAGAACCCGCTTGATCCAGTGAACCTTGTTTTCGACAAGTCGGGGGATTTAATCGTGATTTCCTATGAAGGGAATGGGGCTGTCTACGCGTTCAAGCCGGGCACTGGCTTTGATCACGTTACCCTTCTGAATCCGGAGCCGAACGCAGCGCACCCAGGAATAACTGCGGCAGTCCCCGTGGATTATTGGCGCAACGAAAACGACTTTGTAAATGTCGCGCAAGTAAAGAGGCCCTACCAATATGTTTCACCGGATGGATCACTGTTCATTCCGGCCGGCAAAGATTTTGTCACGGGGGAACTTTATTACGGGTCGAAAATCCACGACGTGCTTCATGCCTTCGGATTGGCTCCTGTGTCCGTGGGAGAAACATTTTACGTTAGCGATGAAGAAGAGGAAAAAACGTATCGAACGACCGTGGACGAAAATGGCACACTTACGAACCTGAAGCTCTTCGCGGATGTGGGCGGAGAGAGCGTGACTGAGGACGCCGCAGGGAACGTCTATATTGCGGCGGGAGAAATCTACGTCTACAACCCGGCGGGAGCGCTTCTCGGAAAGATCGATGTACCGGAACGACCTTCACAATTGGTTTTTGGTGGTGCTGACAAGAAGACCCTGTTCATTGCGGCGCGCAGTTCCTTGTATGCCGTGCAATTGCGCAATGGCGGCCGCTAAAAGCGAAATGCGCGTTCCCCATTTCATGTTCTCAGATCCGATAGCGAACGTTTCGATGCGAGTAATCAAGGCGATCTGCGGGGCAGTTGCAGCGAGCCTGCTCGTTCTTTGCCCACTGATCGCGCAGTCGCCTGCTGAGCCGAAGACGCACGCACAGGGAGGGATGGGTAGTGCACAAACTCCCGGCGAGAAGCCGCACGCACAGCCCGTTGGCACGAATCAAGTTGATTCGGAATTTGCACGGTTGCCGCAACTCGTGGACATCACGAGCTCCACCGGCATTCATTTCGAACATGTTTCCACGCCAGAACAAAAATACATCATGGAATCGATGAGCGGCGGAGTAGCGCTGATTGATTACGATCGCGATGGCTGGCCAGATATTTATTTCACAAATGCGCAAAGCGTGGAGATGGCGCGGAGCGGCAAGAAGGCCCGCAGCGCCCTTTATCACAACAACCACGACGGCACGTTCACCGATGTCACAGAGAAGGCTGGCGTGGGGTATCCCTGTTGGGCAATGGGGGTCTCCGTCGGCGATTACAACAATGATGGCTGGCCCGATCTGCTGGTCACCTGCTTTAACGGAGTTGTGCTGTACCGAAATAATGGCGACGGCACATTCACTGACGTGACCCAACAAGCCGGCCTGGGAGGCGATAAGGGGTGGGCTTCCGGCTCGACTTTTGGTGATTATGACGCGGATGGTTGGGCTGACCTTTTCGTCTCCCACTACGTCGATATCAGCCTGGAAGACCTTCCAGTATTCGGTTCCAGCAAGACCTGTCAGTATCACGGAATTGACGTGCAATGCGGTCCGCGCGGACTGAAAGGATTGCCCGACTCGCTCTATCACAATAACGGAGACGGCACTTTTACGGAGGTTTCCAAATCCGCAGGCGTTTCCGACCCGCAAAAATTCTTTGGTTTGACGGCGGTTTGGTCGGATTTTGATCAAGACGGCCATCTCGATCTTTTTGTCACCAATGACGGCCAGCCCAACTACCTCTACCGCAACGACGGCACCGGGCATTTCAAGGACGTTGCGTATACAGCTGGTGTTGCGGTCAGCCAGGATGGCATCGAACAGGCCAACATGGGAGCAGCTCTGGGTGACTATTTGCATACCGGAAGATTCAGTATCTTCATCACGCATTTCAGCGACGAATACGCCGTGCTGTATCGCAATGACGGCGACATGAACTTTACGGATGAGTCTTACGCGTCCGGCATCGCCAGCGCCACAACTCCAAACGTTAGTTGGGGCGATGCGTTCATCGACTGGCAAAATAATGGCTGGCCGGATGTGTTCTTGACCAGTGGACACGTCTATCCACAAGTCGACTCGGCCGATATCGGTACGAAATACCAGGAACCCATGCTGCTGTTCGAGAATCAGAGAAACGGCACGTTCAAGAACATCAGCAAACTTGTGGGGCCGGCGATACAAGTTCCAAGAGTCGGCAGGGGAGTCGTTTGCGGCGATCTATTCAACGATGGCCGCATGGAAATCGTGGTTGAAACGCTAAAGGGTGAGCCCGTGATTCTGCAGCCGCAAGGCGGCCCGCCGAATCATTGGATCAGTTTTCAATTGGAAGGCACCAAGAGCAACCGGCTCGCTTTGAATGCGCGAGTCAGAGCGACCGCCGGAGATCTTGTTCAGACCGGCGAACTGGTGAGCGGCGGCAGCTATCTTTCGCAACACGATCTTCGCATACACTTCGGGCTGGGAGTTCACGAACGCGTCGAGAAAGCCGAAATCACGTGGCCAAACGGACAAGTGGAAACGCTGAGCAATCTCGCAGCCGACCATTTCTACAAGGTGAAGGAAGGGCAGGGAGTCGTTGCTTCGCAGGGGCCAGCGGCAGCGGCCGCGAAGCACGAATGAATCAATCGGTATCGACACTGGCACTATACTAAATCCTAGATGATCTTTGGCCGGGACTCGATCCGCGTTCGCCGGATATTATCGTGACGCCCAACGTGGGCATGACCTACATTGGCACTGGTTCGGCCTTGGGAGATCACGGCGGCTTCGGCCACGACGATACCAACGTCATGATGCTGGTTGCGAATCCGCGATTCTCGCCGCAAACGGTTTCAAACGCGACGACGACTATGCAGGTGGCCCCCACGATCATAAAGGCCTTGGGGCTAGACCCACAGGCCCTCGACGCCGTGCGAATCGAAAGCACAGCCGTGCTCCCCGAGGTTTCGGCGCAGCTTGAAAAGTAGTCGTTAAAGCGTGCGCTGGGGAACTGCGTCCGAAATACTTTCCGAATCACAGTCCTTAATTCTTGATACTAATTCACATCGCGGGCAATTGCTCAGGTGGTTTCGCAATATTGCGTAGGCACGCGCGTACTTTGCTTGCAGTCGCAGGAGTTCGTCGCCCGCTTTCTTTCCGATTGGACGAGACTGGCAAATTTCGGCGCGATGCTCATTCCAGATTTCCAATGCACTCTGACATTCTTCAAGCAATCTTTGATATTCGCCACAGACCATTGTTTTGACAGAGAGCTGCTCGCTCATATTCTTCTCCCCTCGTTGGTCCTGGTGCATTTTGTTCGCCAACGAAGCTAAGTCCCGTTTTTTTGAGAATTTGGCAGGAAAAACAGCTTTGGCGGGCATGGGTTCCGGTACGCAGAAAGGGAGCATCTTCAGCATTCTTGCCTGTATTTTCTACATACTTCGCCTTTCAAGTTTCAGCGCTTGTGGCACAATACGACTGTTCTATGCGCCTCGATTTTCAGGCACTTAACAAATTCGGGACCAGTCTGGAAGGCAATTTGCATTTTTTTTGGAGCAGGAACAAGAACGGCGGGGATTCAGCCCGCTGTAAAAGAAAAAAGTGTTTTGCTGGGGAATGCATAATTGGCGCTCAAGGAGGCGCAGCGAATGCGGCACACAAAGAGTTGGGTGGTGAAAGGCAAGAGCCTGCTGGCTGGAGGGACAATGCGAAATCTGATCGCCATTCGTTCATTGCTGTTCGCGGTTTTATTGATGGGTCTTTCCGCCGCTTCATTTGCACAGATTGGAATTTCCGTTTCTTTTGGTCCACCCGCACTCCCCGTTTATGAACAACCGATCTGCCCGGGAGACGGTTACCTCTGGACCCCCGGATATTGGGCTTGGGATGGAGATGATTATTATTGGGTGCCCGGCACCTGGGTTCTGGCTCCCGAGGTAGGCTTTCTTTGGACTCCTGGATATTGGGGTTGGGGTGGCGCCGCCTTCTTCTGGCACGAAGGCTATTGGGGCCCGCACGTTGGATTTTATGGGGGCATCAACTATGGATTTGGGTATTGGGGTCACGGCTATGAAGGCGGCCGCTGGGATCACGATCATTTCTTCTACAACACCTTCGCAAATCACGTGAACGAAACCATTATTCACAATACCTATAACACGCGATTCGAAAACGTTTCGGAAAACCACGTCAGCTTCAACGGCGGGAATGGGGGTATCAATGCGCGCGCGTCCGGAGAAGAGGAAAGCTATGCCCGGGAACGTCACGTAGGCCCAATTGCTGCCCAGAACGAGCATGCTCAACAGGCTCGGTCCAACCCTGAGCTGCGTGCCTCCGCCAATCACGGCCGGCCTCCCATCGCTGCAACGTCAAAGCCGGGTGACTTCCATGGCGGCGTCGTGTCTGCCAGAGAAGCTGGGGCTCCGTATAAAGCTCCGGAACATACGGAAAACGCAAATCGTCCACCGAATGCCAACGAAGGTCGCACCAACAACTACAACCACGCGACCGAAGTTCAGTCTCATCAGTACACGGCGACGAGCACTGGCAATGCTGCAACGGACAAAAAGTATCAACAGCAGCAGGACAAGCTAGCCGCCAAACAGAATCAGGAGCACCAGAAGCTGCAACAACAGCAGGAAAAAGAACACCAGCAAATGGCGCGGAAGAATGCCAGTGACGCGCAAAAACAGCAAATGGAACAGCGTCACACTCAGCAAACTCAGCAACTTGAGCAAAAGCACGCTGCGCAGCAGCAGAAAATGCAAACGCACCAGCAACAACATGCGCCGCAGAGCCATCCATCAGCGCCAAAGCACTGAGATGGGAGTAGCCAGATAGCTGGCAGGCGATCAACTTCTGATTCGTTGGGTTCCCGAGAGAGGGGCCATTCGTACTTCCCTTTGAGGAAGGCGGTTCGGGGGTTTGGCTTACGACGTTAAAGCGGCGGCGAGCCGCCGCACTCCAAAGTGAGCGGAGACGGAGGAACCTTGCGGACTTGGGGCGCAGGAGTCGTGCGCCCCTACGGGAATAGAAACAGGAGAAATGCGCGCGCCTCGGAAGGCGGCCGCTACAGGAGACAACAAGAAAACCAAGTTTAGTGGGAGTCGGACCAGGCTTCTTCAACGCGCGACAAGGAATTGGCGGCCGCGGAGAGTTGATCGGAGAAGGATGGGGCATCGGTGCCGGATTTTTCTTTAAGTTCCAGGGTTAGGGGGAGATCGGCGGCGGCAGGAGTGGATTTTAAGATGACTAGGGCGGCGGGCCACGCGATTGTGCCTTCGAACGGTGGGAGGTGCTCGTCCTTCTCGCCGTGGTTATCGTGGATGTGGGCGCTGACGACTCGATCGCGGAGAGGGTCGAAGGATTTGGAGATGCGGGTGTCTTCGGGGCCATCGGAAAGATTTGCATGGCCGATATCGAAATTGAAACGAACGGCGGTGAGGCGGGTTTCGTCCACAAAATTGCGAAGGTAGGTAGGATCGCCCATCTCGCTGGGCGTGTTTTCGAGACAGATGGTGACGCCTGCATGGCGGGCGTGCAGGGTGAGATGTTCGAGCGAGCTGAATGCGGCATCGCGTTTGCGCGGGTCGGCGGTTTCGCGGGAGCCGCCCATGTGCAAAATCATGCGAGGGAAGCGGAGATCGTCGGCGGCGTCGAGAACGCGTTTCAACTCATCCATGGCTTCGATGCGGCGTGTGCGTTCGACTTCACAGATGGAGAGGGGAGTGCCGCCTTCGCGATTGATGCTGAGGTCGCGACTGGTAGGGGCGTGGAGGGAAGCAAGTTGCAGGCGCTGATCGGAGAGAGCCTGGGCGATGGCGCGGACTTCCTGGCGAGTGGCGTAATCGAAGTGGCTGCGGGTGGCGAAGATTTCGATGGCTTGAAAGCCGGCAGAGGAGATTTGTTGGAGGAGTTCGGGGGTTAATTTTTTGGAGACGAAGAGATAGGTGGAGAGGATGCGGAGCATAGGTGTCGAAAGTATTTTAGCGTGAAATGCGAAGAGGAAGAGGGATTCTTCGCTCCGCAGACTCCGCTCTGAATGACGGGCGTGGGGTTAGGAGTCGCTAATAGCCGAGGGCGGAGCCGTTGTCGCGGGGGTCGGCGGCGCCGCAACGATCGCCGGATTTGGGGTCGACGCCGATGGCGTTGACCAGACCGATGTGGCCTTTGCGTTTGACGACGTAGCCTCGGTCCTTCATCTGCTCTTCCATTCCCTGGGAAAAGAGCGGTTCCATTTCGATTTCATCCGGGAGCCACTGGTGGTGAAAACGCGGGGCGTTGATGGCGGACTGCGCATCCATGCCAAGGCGCATCCAGTTCAATATGCTGAGTAGCGTCACGGAGATGATGGTGGGACCGCCGGGAGAGCCGGTGACAAAACTGAGCTGGCCATCGCGCAGAAGAATGGTGGGAGTCATGGAGCTGAGAGGGCGCTTGCCTGGGCCGATGGCGTTGGCTTCGGATTGGATCAAGCCGAAGAGGGCGTTGGGAACGCCGGGCTGGGTGGTGAAATCGTCCATTTCGTCGTTGAGGAGGAAGCCGGCGGAAGAGGTGACATGCGAGCCGTAACTATTGTTGAGCGTGGTGGTGCTGGCGACGGCGTTGCCTGCGGAATCGACGACGGAGAAATGCGTGGTGTGGGGGCCTTCGCCGAGGCTGATGATTGTGTGCGGCACGGCCGTGGCGCTGAGACCCTGACTGCAGACGTGCGGATTGCCCGCGTGAACGAGTTTGCTGGAGGAGGCGCGCTGGGGATCGATGGTGGCGAATAACTCCTTGGCATAGCAGGGATCGGTGAGACCGGCGACAGGGACGTTAGAGAAATCGGGGTCGGCGAGGTAAGCGGCGCGATCGGCGAAGATGCGGCGCATGACTTCAACGACGAGATGGACGCTTTGGGGATCGTTCCAACCTTTTAGCGGGACATCCTGAAGCATGTTGAGGGCTTCAATGATGGCGACTCCTCCGGAGCTGGGAGGCGGAGAGGAGAGGACTTCCCAGCGATGAGAATCGATGGTGTAGCTGGCGTGGAGGACTTCGCGGGTTTTGGGTTGATAGTGCGCGAGGTCGTCGAGAGAGATGAGGCCGCCGGATGAGGCCATGTCGTTGGCGAGCATTCGCGCCGTTTTACCCTTATAAAAGTCGGTGGGACCGTTCTTGGCGATGCGCTTGAGCGTGGAGGCGAGTTCGGGCTGGCGGAACGTGTCTCCGGCGTGGAAGAGGCGGCCGCCGTTCAGGAAAATGCGGCTGGTGGTGGGGAAACGCTGCAGGTCGAGACGTTCCTCTTCGAGTTCGTGAGCAAGTTTTTCGCTCACGGGAAAGCCTTGCTCGGCGAGGCGAATGGCAGGCTGCATGGCGTCGGCGAGCTTCATGGTGCCGTGGGTTCTCAGTGCTAGCGCAAGACCAGCGACCGTGCCGGGAATGGCGACGGAACGATAGCCGATGGTGGAGGCGGTTTCGTCGAGCTTGCCATCGGGTTTGATGTACATATCGCGGGTGGCTTTTGCCGGAGCGGTTTCGCGGTAATCGAAGAAAGTGGATTTGCCGCTCGCGAGGCGGACAAGCATGAAGCCGCCTCCGCCGATGTTTCCGGCGGCGGGTTCGACCACGGCAAGAGCGAAGGCGGTGGCGACGGCGGCGTCAACGGCGTTGCCACCACGTTTGAGGATTTCCACGCCCGCTTGAGAGGCGAGCGGCTCATCGGTGGCTACCATGCCGTGTGAAGCGCGGACGGGTTCGCGCGGCCAGTCCGGAGGGATGTCGAAGTGGTCTCGGAATTCGGCGACGGATTGGGCGGCGGAAGGGGTTGGTAGAAGAGTGAGCGAGAAAAGAGTGCAGGCTAGGAAACGAAGAGGAAGTTTCATGATGACGAGAAAACAGTAAGGGATTCGAGGAGAAGGGTCAAGGCGGGAACGAAGGATGGAGAAGGGAAAGACGAAAGGTGCCGACTTTGACGGCCGCGACCACGATCGATCAAAAACCTTCAAGACAACTAAGTGGTTGCGGACATGGGGCGCAGGAGTCCTGCGCCCCTACTAGGGCTCGACTAGACCCAAGAGAAGAGCCGCAGGGCTCGAAGACTCTCCCTGCGCTACAGGCTATTCTTCGAGGAACTCGATTTGGGGAGGGCCGGGAAGGAGGCCGGCGGCGGTGCCGCGCTCGATTAGAGCGCGGACGGCTTTTTTACCTTTTTCGCCGTAGCCCAGGGTCCATTTGTTGACATACATGCCGACGAATTTGTCGGCGAGTTCGGGATCCATGTCGCGGGCGAATTGCATGGCGTAGTTGAGGGCTTCTTCGCGATGTTCGAGGCCGTAGGTGACGCTATCGCGAATAGTTTTGGCGATCAGGCGGCCGAGGTCGGGGCCGAGAGCGCGGCGGACAGCGTTGCCGCCGAGAGGAAGCGGAAGAGAAGTGAGCTCCTGCCACCAGATGCCGAGGTCAATGACGCGATGCAGACCGAGTTGTGGGAAGAAGAGCTGGCCTTCATGAATGAGGAGGCCCGCCTCAACCACATCGTTCTTGACGGCTTCGATGATTTTGTCGAAAGGCATGACGACAGCTTCAAAATCGGGCTCGAAAAGTTTCAGGGTGAGATAGGCGGAGGTTTTCAGACCCGGAACGCCAATGCGCCTGCCCTTGAGTTCGTTAGGCTTCAGAGAATTCGTAGAGACGACGATGGGGCCGTAGCCTTCACCGAAGCTGGCGCCGGTGTCGAGAAGGATGTAGTTGTCGCGGAGTGAGGGATAGGCGGCGAAGCTGAGGGCGGTGACATCGTAGGTTTGGTTGAGAGCAGCTTCATTGAGGGCCTGAATGTCGGAGAGGACGTGAGTGTACTTGTACCCGGGCGTGGGGAGCTTGTGGGTGGCCAGGGCATAAAACATGAAGGCGTCATCAGAATCGGGGGAGTGGGCGAGCTTGATCTCGCGGGGTTCCTTTTCAGTCTTGGATGCCGTTTGTCTTCCAGCCATAGGGATAAAGGTTCCTCAGCCCCGGGGAAGCACCTGGAGTGGGCTCGACACCTGTACGGCGCTCAAGTCAGAAAGAAGAGGTGGGTCGAGCGACGTTGGGACGAGAGTGGCGTTCGGCCGGGTTAACGATTACCGAAGAGAGCCTAACATAGTCTCGGGGCTCAAATAAACAGGCTGGGGGCCGGAGGGGCGAGCGGGAGCAGAGTACGAGATTGGAGGAGTCTGGCAGCGTCAGGGGATGGAGCAGAGGTTAGACGGCGGAGACGAGGTGGGCGATGGCGTCCTCGAAGGTGACTTTGCCGTCGAGATAGGGCTGCCAATAGACGACGAGAAGGCGGGAATACTCCTGCCAGCCGCGCTCTGTGAGTTTTTCGCGGAGACCGGGAGGAACAGTGGAAGCGGAGCTGCGCTGGGCGGGTATGTCATCTTGCAGCCCATCGTCTTTTGCACCTTGGAGGACCGGACGGAGAACTTCGCTGGTGGTGAAAAAGATGAGAGCGTGCCAGAGGTCGCGCGGGATAGGCTTGTCGCGCTGGCGGCATTCGCGAGATATGGCATCTTCGACGGGGCGGGCGATATCGTGAGAGGCCTCGTGGAACAGGACTTCGAGAGCTTCGGGGCCCTGATTGCGAGGATCGGTGCTGGCGATGGTGACGCGGAGTGGATCGAGCGTGGTGTAAGCGCCAGCGGAGTTGGCGAAGGCGCAAACCTCGACGCGGATTTTCTCTTTGGGCCACTTGGACTGGTAAATGTCCGCGAGGCGTTCAGAGAGGCCGACGCCCTGTTCGCGGACGAGAGGAGCAACACGGACGACCCAGCGGCGGTTGGCGCGGTCGTGATCGGGCCACCAGTGAGCGCGATAAATGGGAGCGGCGGCTTCCAGGATGATGCCGACATTACCGGGGAGGCCAGCGTCACAAGCGCGATTCTTTTTACCCGTTAGCTCGTTGCAATCCTCAAAATCGCCGAGCTGGTCTTTCAAGAGGATCAAATCGATGTTGATCAGAATATCTTTGGGAGCGTAATTCGAAACGTAATAGGAGACGGCCTGATCCCAGATGCGTTGTTCGGCAGGGGAGAGAGTGGGCTGAGAGCCAGGGGCAAACTTCAGCACGGGCCCGGAAGGCTTGGCGGTGGAATCGTGCGCATCCTTGAGGGCTTCACGCGCTCTTGCTTCGTGATAGAGGAAATGGTGGAGATTGACCCAGAAGCCGCTGTGAAACTCAAAGACCGGCAAGGGGCCATAGATGGAGTCGACCTCTTGAGAGGAAGACGGTGGGGCGGCGGCGAAAAGAAGGCCGAGTGCCAGAAAGGCGAAACCGCGAAAGAGGGCAGGGCGCATATACGAAAAGGGAATGGTAACGTACTTCCGGGTCGCGGCGAAAGGAAGCAGGGTCAAAATTCCTGATCGGATTCCGCCAACCAACGATCGAGTAGAGTTTGTTGTTCCGCGGACACTTCGACGAAGGCCACGCCCATACCCAGACCGTAACTGACGTAGACAACGCGGCCGATGGCTTCGAAGATTTCGTCATTATGAGTTACACGGAGGCGAACTTGAGAGCCCTGGGGGACAGGATTGAGGGTATCGATGTAGCAGCCAGTGCGGCTGATGTCGGAAGTGCGCGCACTAAGCCGCGCGCCGCGCGGGAGTTCCACCACATCCGCGGCCAACACCATCTGGTATCGCGGCGCACTTCGCCGCTCTACCGTCACATCCGGCATCTCGCATCTCCTGTCAAACCAGCCGAAGCTGATCTGTCTGCCGGGAGAGGCGCAAAGCACACTAGTGCGTGCTTCGCCGGAAGCAGGATGGTCCCCCCTCATTCTGGCGCGAGGGGAAACGTGTCGCAAGAGTGGTGAAGCAATTCAGGCGAAAAGGTCAACGGCAAAGTTTCAATTTGGGGCAGTACTTTAGTTGACCGTTGGATCGGTGACGCTGCCGACAGCGCCGCGACGATCCGCGCCGTGAAGGACTCCGGAGGAGTCACGGAAGAAGGAGAGTTTCCCGGTGCGGCCGTAATCGACAGGGACAGCGGCAAGTTCATATTTTGCGGGAGCACCGGTCGTATTAGCGCCGACGACGACATAACGGAAGGAGTAGCCGTCTTTGCGGCCATCGGCGAACTCGCGCGAGATCAGGTCCGCCTTTTCACTTTTGGCCGAACCCTGAGAGGGAGGGCCGAGTACGGCTAAAGCCTCGGGGAGACGAGTATAGGTGTTGCGATATGTTTCGATGGCGTCAGAAAGCTGCTTGATGGAATCGATGGCGGACTGTTCATTCTTGGTGATTTCAGCGCGATCCCACTCCTCACCGAGGGAGGGCAGATCGAGGAAGAGGAGTCCGAGGGAGAGCAGTTTCCATTGGCCTGCTTCGCGAACGAGAGTGATAAGGACGCGATGAGAGTCCGGGTCAAGCGGAACGGCGGCATCACCGATGGCGAGGGAGACGTAGGCGAGGTTGTCGCGGAGTTCGGGTTTGCCGATGTGCATTTGGGTGGTGGCACCGGAAGTTGCGCAAAAGACGTTGAGATTGCCAGAGGGATCGAACTCCGCGCGAGGCTGGCCAGGATTTTCGAGGAGGACGAAGCGCTTCAGGAAAGTAGTGCGCGTGGCTGGGGTCAATCGGGAAAAGGCCTGGACATTGCGAGCGGTGAGGAAGTGGGCAAAATCAGAGGAATTCTGAGAGCATGCGGCGATCAAAGCGTCGCGTAGGGCGAGAGCAGGTTCGGAGGAAGGATCCGACTGTGCGAACGAGTTTAAAGAAGCGGCGCAAAGGAAGAAAGCCAGGAGCGAGAGACAGAGACACCAACGAACGAACTTTCGATCAAGCAAGACGTTCCTCTCAATTTCTGGCGATTTCCAAGAGCGTAGCAAGATTTTTTGTGAATACAGAACGCGGCAAGACATCGGTACAGCCAGCGGCGCGAGCCATGGCCGCAAGTTCCGTCTGCACGTGAGACAAGAAGGCGACTACGGGCATGTCCTGATGAGTTGCGCGAAGATGCTCGATGGTTGCCACCGGGCTGCTGCGCGCGTTCAGATCAATGATAACAAGTTTAGTGGGGGGATCGAGGAGGCTGAGAAGGGCTTCGCCCGTCGTGGCGACTTGAAAATCCACCCCCAACTGTTTAGCAGTCTCCGCTATTTTCATCTGGAAGAAGAGATCGTCCATTAGGGCAACGGCGCGTCCCATGCGTATGCCTCCCGTGATCGATGCATCCCGCCGGACTTTTCCGTGGTGGCCCACCGGCATACAATCAGCGTGCCCCGATGAGGAGCGCGATGCAAGCACTTTCCGAAAAATCCTGGCAGAAGCGGATAGAGCAATGCGCGCTATGAAGAAGCGTCCCGAAGAGCAACGACTGGCTATGGCGAAGCCAGTAGAGGTGACTTTGTATACGCGGCCGGGATGTCATCTGTGTGAGGAAGCGAAAGCGGTGATTGAGCCGCTGGTTGTGGAGTTTGGCGCGAAGCTGCGCGAGGTGAATATTGAGGGGGATGTGGGGCTGACGGAGCAATATGGATTGGATATTCCGGTTGTGTTTGTGGGTTCGCGAAAGGCGGCGAAGCATCGCGTTGATGGGGAGCAATTTCGGCGACAGTTGATGGAGGAGAGAGAAAAACGAGAGGGTGGTTAGCCGCCTTTTCTCACAAGCAGCAAGTTAACTGAGCGATTCAGGATTTCTATCCCTCAGTTTTCTCTGGCTGAGTTATTTTCTGTCTGTTGTGGGCTCTCGGTCGCCCCCAGCCCTGCTAAAAATGTTCTTCAGACAGACTTCGACTGCTTCGGGAGGTGCGAGACAAGGTTTCGTCTTGGTTCTTTTTTCAGCAGCGCAGGGCCGTCCAGGCTGCGGCGAAAGTGTTCTGCCAGGGATAGGCGCAACTGTAGCGGACCCAGATGCGGCGCGCTGTGATGCGCACTTGCGCAGCGATTTTCAGCAGCTTGAGCCGGATGGTATCGATTTGGGCTTCCGCCCATTCCGTACCCGCCAAGCCCAACCGCCGTAAGGCCTCGACCAGCACATAGGCCAGTGAAGAGAAGTACAGCCGCAACTGATTGGCCCGTAACGTCTCCGTACTGAGCCGGTCCGCGAACAGACTCAACTGCTCCTTGATGCGGTTCTCCATTTCGCCGCGTGCGCAGTAAAGCTGTTCATAGAGTTTCTGCGCCGGCCAGTCCTGTGCGTGCAGAGACGCGACCAGGTAGCGAGGATTTTCCTTGCCTTCGATCTGTTCGGCTTTGGCGATCACCCGCCGCGCCCGCGACCAGCTTTTCTTGGTGCGATAGGTAAACTCACAGAACACTCGTGCCGGTTTTCCCGTTCGCCGATGTTCTTGCTTCGCTTCCTGCATCGCGCGTCCGATGATCCGTCGCAAGCGCTTGTTCCGAGCAAAGCCGAATACGTAGTCCACATCGCTGTTTTCGCACCAAGCCAGCAACTCCTCGCGACAGAAGCCGGAGTCCGCGCGCAGAATAATCCGGGTCTTCGGCCACCTGGCCCGAATCTGCTGCACGATGCGCTGTACCTCTTCGAGACTTCCGGCGCTCGCGTCGATGTTCGAGGGCCGCAGCCGCGCACACAGCAGATAATCTCCGCAGAACACATACAGCGGCAGGTAACAGTAGTGTCCGTAGTAGCCGTGGAAAAAACGTGCTTCCTGCCGTCCGTGCAGTGGCGTGTCGGTGGCGTCCAAGTCCAGCACGATCTCCTGCGGTGCGCACGGGTGCGCTTCCAGAAATAGATCGACCAGCAGGGTATCCAGTGCTTCGGCCGAATAGCTAATCTTGTTGTAGCGTTCCGCGCCAGGGGAACCAGCTGGTGTCAGTTCCAATCGGTTCAGCGTGCTCTTGCCGGCCAGCGGTTCGGCCAAATCTTTCTTCCCGGCCAGCACTCCCAACAGTGGATCCTGCCGCAACTGCTCGTGATCGTTCAGGTCTTCATAGCCGAGCGCCAGTCCATAGATGCGCTGTGCCAGCATTTCTTCCAGCCGGTGCTCGATCCGTTCCGGCTGTCGGTAATCGGTGAAGCAAGCCGCTACACGCCGCAGCAAACCGATCTTGCGCTCGGCCTGGCGCAGCAGAAGTGAACCACCCTCCGTGGTTAACCGATCCCCTGCGAACTGCCCTACGACTCGACGTGAAAAATGTGCTTCAAATGGGAAGAGAGTCTCGCTACACTCTGTCATTGAAAAGGCCTCTTTTCCTGGGACTTTAACTACGACTAGACAACGCAGTTATGCCCGAGAAAGCGGCCTTTTTCCACTTCTATTTAACCTTTGGTTCTTATTCCTTGTGAGATTTCCGGGTTAGGGCGCAAGAGCTGCGGATGGGAAACATAGCCCAAGACCCAGGCACACACTCCGTGCCTGGGGCAACCGGGGGTTGTGGGGCTGGATCGTTTGCGGACCGCCTCGGCCTTCGCTGCTGATGCTGGATTCCGCAGAAAGAGAGAGAAGCTGGCACATTAGGGATCGTGCGGACATAGGGCGCAGGAGTCCTGCGCCCCTACAACGAACGAGCTAAACACGAGACCACAGCCAAGAGTCGGTTTCAGTGGGATTTTGTTGGGCTGTGGGCGCCGACCGTATCGTCTGGGACGTCACCGCGGCGACCTTTCACGCGGTCGTAGACACTGAGTTGGCTGACGGAGCCAAGGGCTTCGTTGTAAAAGGTGGGGACGCCGAGAGCCGTGCGCAGTTCTTCGTTGAACTTGCGCAGATTGGCGAGTTGCGCGGCGAGAGCGGGGAACTTGACGCTATCGTCGGTGAGCAGGAATTTCTGATAACCGGCATCCCAGAGCCGGGTGAACTGCCCATGGAGCATGATGGCGGGGAGGATGGTCATCTGGAAGTGGCCGTCGGGAACCTGACGGAACTCCGCGCCACAACCGTATTTTTCCACGCGCACCACGCCACGCGTGCTGCCAACGCCGAAGCCGAGGGCGGCGAGGCTGTCCATGGATTTCTTTTCAAAACGCTCGTCAACGTTCCACATGGTGGATACAGAGTACGATTCCTGGCGATTGGTGTAAAGAGCGAGAGGATCAGGGAGTGAGTGAAGGAGTGGGAGGCAGATGCTCCTGGAGGTAGCGGGCGAGCAGGGAGTAGAGATGATAGTGAGTGCCTTGGCCTTCGGAGAGAGAGTGGGTGCGGCCGGGGTACTCCATGAAATCGAAAGGCTTGCCGAGTTCGACGAGGCGATTTAGGAGCAGCTCGGTGCCTTGGAAGTGGACGTTATCGTCGCCGGGACTGTGGACAATTAACAGATTGCCGCGGAGGCCTTCGGCAAAATTGATAGCGGAAGCGGCTTGGTAGCCGGCGGCGTTGTCTTTTGGCAGGCCCATGTAGCGCTCCTGGTAAATGGAATCATAGAGGCGCTGGTCTGCAACAGGAGCGACGCTCATACCGACTTTGTATAAATCGGGAGAGCGAAACATAAGGTTGAGGGTGTTGGTGCCACCGCCGCTCCAACCCCAAACGGCGACGCGGGAAGAATCGAGGAAAGAATAGGTGCGCTGGAGTTGCTGAAGAGCGGCGGCTTGTTCCTTGGAGGAAAGCACGCCGACGGAACCGTAGATGATTTTTCGCCAATCGCGGCCGCGAGGGGCAGGGGTTCCGCGGTTGTCAATGCTGAGGACGACGTATCCCTCTTGCGCGATGTAGCGATGGAAGAGTTCTTCGTCGCCGCCCCAGGAGTCGAGAACGGTTTGTCCAGCGGGTTCACCGTAAACATAGACTAGGACTGGGTATTTTTTGGTGGCGTCGAAATTGTCTGGTTTGAGCATCCAGGCATCGAGTACAACGCCACCGCCGATATCAACTTTCACGAATTGGGCTTGCTGAGAAAACGTGGATTTCAATTGCGCACGAAGTGGGGCGTTGTCTTCAAGAGTTCGCTGCACATGTTGATTGGGAAACTGAACGAGTTCGACGACTGGGGGATTGCCGAAGCTTGAATAGGTGTGCAGGGCCCAATGGAAGTCGGGAGAAACGTCGTACTCGTGCGAGCCGGGCTGGGCGGTGGGAGTGAGGCGTTCCGGAGAGCCTGTGCCGTCGAGCCTGCTGCGGTAGAGGAAGCGCTGCGTGGCGTTATCGGGCGAGGCGATGTAGTAGAGCCATTCATCGTTGGGATCGGAACGGACAATGGAGATGACGTCGAAAGCACCGGGAGTGACGAGGCGGACCTGTTTGGAGTCGCGTGAAACGGTGTAGACGTGGCGCCAGGAATCGCGTTCGCTGAGCCACAGAAAATCTTTGGCGTTGTGCAGCCAAGCGAGATCGGGGACAACGTCAACCCAGGCGGAGTCGTGTTCACTGAGAAGGAGTGTGGTGGAACCGGAACTGGCGTCGGCGAGAAGGACGTCGTTGGTGTCTTGTCTGCGATTCAAATGCTGGATGAGAAGGGAATCGGAGTTTTCCGCCCATTCCACCCAGGCGATATAGCTGGTCTCAGGATCGCCAGTGACCTGCATCCATTTCGTCTTGCCACCGGTGGAGGAGACGATGCCAATGCGAACCAGGGCATTCGGAGTGCCGGGTTGTGGATAGGGGATTTCTTTGACGAGTGGGTAAACGCCGAATTGCGGATAAGGGATGTGGGTAACGACGTCGTAGGGCGCGCCCACGTTGTAAAGAAGAGGGAAATTGCGAACCGTGCTGGTATTGAATTGCCAATAGCCGATGCGCTTTCCATCGGGACTCCAACGGAAGGCATCACGGATGTCTAGTTCCTCTTCATAGACCCAGTCGGAAGTGCCATTGATGATTGTGGGCGAGCCATCACGGGTGAGTTGCGCGATGGCGCCCCGCGCAACGTCCTGCACGTAGATATTGTTGGCATGGACGTAGGCGACCTTTTTGCCGTCAGGGGAAAACTTCGCGAACATCAGTGAAGAGGGTTCAAAGTTGGCGCCGAGCTTCGTGAGGGATTTTGCCTGGCGATCGAAGACCCAAAAGTCGCCACGAGTGTTGCGCCGCCAGACGCGCTGGGAGTTGGTGAAGATGAGAAGGCGATTCAGGTCTGCGGACCAATCATAATCCTCGATGGTGAGGGGCTGCTTCGCGCCAGAGGGAGTGAGATCGGTGGCGGAGACGAGCACTTGGCGGCGGCCCGTAGCGGAATCGTACTGGACAAGTTCGCGGGTGCCCTTAATCGATGGGGAGGGTTCAAGCGTTGTAAAGGACTGACCGTCGTTCAACCAACGTGAGGGACCGAAGTAGCGGGCAGAGAATTCGTGTTGAAGGAAAACGCGGCGGAGGAATTCGTTGCGATCGGAAGTGGATTGCGCGGATACAGCGGGCGCGGCGAGAAGGGCTGTTGCGAGGAATGCGGCCGGGGCAAGAATGGAGAAGAATTTGCGTCGATTCATCAGGTTCAACCAGGAATGAATATTTGAGAGCAAGACTGCGGGGATTGTATACCAAGAAGGATTTAACGCGAATCCATTCTGGGGAAATGATGCGCGCGTTGAGGGGATGATGATGGACTTCTCCGAAGAGGGCGGCACAGGTAGAATGTTCAATAGAGGAATACCATGGCCACCAAGACACCGCCGTTGACCGGGCACCCTCCGGCAGCGAGCCTGACGAATGAAGAAATCCTGCGCTACAGCCGACACTTGATCATGCCGGAAGTGGGGATGGAGGGGCAGCTCAAACTGAAGGGCGCCAAAGTTCTGCTGATCGGGACGGGCGGGCTTGGTGCGCCGCTGGGGCTGTACTTAACGGCGGCGGGAGTTGGCCATATCGGGTTGGTGGATTTTGATGTAGTGGATTTCACGAACCTGCAACGGCAAGTGACGTTTGGGACGAGCGACGTAGGCAAAGCAAAGACTGAAGCGGCCAAGGCGCGGTTGAGCAACCTGAATCCAGACGTGGAAATCACGACTTACGAAACGAAACTGACGAGCGAAAACGCGCTGGAGTTGTTCAAGGATTACGATGTCATCGCGGACGGCACAGACAATTTCCCGACGCGGTACCTGGTGAACGACGCATGCATCCTGCTGGGCAAGCCAAACGTGTATGGATCGATTTTCAGGTTTGAGGGACAGGTAACGGTGTTCGGCATGCCGGATGGCCCGTGCTACCGCTGTCTGTACCCGGAGCCACCCCCGCCGGGGCTGGTGCCTTCGTGCGCAGAGGGCGGAGTTCTGGGAGTGCTGCCGGGAATTATCGGGTCATTGCAGGCGATGGAAACGATCAAGCTGATCCTGGGCCGGGGAGATTCGCTGGTGGGGAGGCTGCTGCTGTTCGATGCGCTGGCGGTGAAGTTTCGTGAGTTGAAGTTGCGCAAGAATTCGAATTGCCCGATGTGCGGAACGCATCGCAAGATTCATGAGCTCATCGATTACAACGAATTTTGCGGCATAAGGGGAGAAGAAGAGCCGGAATTGGATTTGCACGTACCGGAGATTACCCCGCACGAGTTAAAAGAGCGGCTGGACCGGGGCGACGAGTTGTACATATTGGACGTACGCGAGCCGCACGAATACCAGATCTGCAATTTAAAGGGGCACCTGATTCCGCTGGGCGAATTGCCGCGGCGGGTGCATGAACTGGACTCTTCACACGAAATTGTGGCGCATTGCCGGAGCGGAAAGCGTTCGGCGGAAGCGGTAGATTTCCTGCGCAAGGCGGGATTCCGCAAGGTGCTGAATTTACGCGGTGGAATATTGTCGTGGTCCACGGAAGTGGATCCGAGCATGCCACGCTACTGAGGAATATTTGTAATTTGTGTAACGGAATTGTTAGGTTGGAGAAGCATCTAAAGATTCGTTCAGATTTAGCCGACGGAGGACACTTTGGCAGGCACAAAAGTAACGATCTTCAATAACGGTCCGCTGCGAATTGAAGGGGATTTCGAGATTGTGGATCAGGAGGGGAAGGCGTTCGGGCTGGGTGGGCGGACGGCTATTTCTCTTTGCCGGTGCGGGCATTCGAGTAATTCTCCGTTTTGCGACGGAACACACAAACGGCAGAATTTTGCTAGCGTAGTGAGTGCGAGAGACCTGCCAGAGCCCGCAAAACCATGAAAAGGTGCCTCATCCCAAGTTGAGACAGTCTCAGGATGAGACTTTGCACAGATTTGGGGCTTTAATGTCTAAACCCCTGCTAACTCTCTGGATACATTCACGATAAAGAGCCAAAACGGGACGCAGAGACGCGGAAGAGCGTCTCGGATTGCGTCTCAAGCGTAAAGGTGCATTCCGAGCGTCCCATTAAGTTGTTCATTTGCAGGTAATTACAAACCCATCTGAGGTAATCCAAAAGGGCCTGGACGTGCAATCTCCGGTATTGCCGGTTTTCTCTGGCAATTGGGGGTTGTTTTGGGAGAGTGGGCCAATATCACGGGGTTTTTCCGTAAGGAGCGGGGGCACTGGCCTGCTGTGGCGTACGGAGTCCTGTCGGCATTGTTTGTTGGCCTGGTCCTCTACGCGCGGCACTCCCACGTGTCCGGCTCACCCAATACATACCTTTACCTAGAAGTGGGTGGTTCGCTGCTGTGTTTTTGCTATGCGGCGAATGCACTGGTGCGCTTTCGCGGAACGCACGATCGCATCGCGCTGATCCTGGCGTTCGGGTTTGTGCTTTCCGGGATGATTGAAACGCTGGGCTATTTTGGATTGAGCGATTTGTTGCGGCTTGGTCCGGTGGCGCTTTCGCATGTGCCGATGGGCTGGATGGTTGGGCGGACGTTATTGGCGGTGTTGTTGCTTGCGGCGCTAGCTGTGGAGCGGTTCATTCCCATAGCACGGCAGCCCAGCCGCGAAACGGCGGGAGCACTGTTTGTTGTGGCCGCTGCTGCTTATGTAACGAGCGCAGCCTTTATAGCCGCGCCGGCAACGCCGGTGGCAAAGGCGGGCGCACTTTTTTCGCGGCCGTGGGAAATGTTGCCCGGCGGTTTGTTCGTGCTTGCGGCGATTTTCTTCTATCGCAGATACCAGGTGGGCAAAAAGAACGATAGCGAGTCGTCGATGTACGACTATTCGTTATTTCTTGTGGCGCTGCTGAACGCCAGCTGCCATGTGGCAGCGATGTTTTCTCGACGCCTGTTCGACGGGCCGTTTTTCCTTGCGGAACTGAGCAAAGTGGCAAGCTATTCGGTAATGCTGTGCGGTGCGCTGATTGACCAGGCACGCCTGTTCGACCAAGTACGGACGCTGGCGGTAAGCGATCCACTGACGGGGCTGGCGAACTACCGGCGCTTGATCGCCGTAATCGAATCGGAGCTGGACCGGTCTCGCCGTTCGCACCGCGCGTTCAGCATCGTGCTGATGGATATGGACGGGCTGAAGAGTATTAATGACCGATTTGGGCACCTGGTGGGTAGCCGCTCGCTGGTGCGCCTCTCAAAGATTCTGCGGAATCATTCGCGAGCGATTGATACGGCTGCGCGCTACGGTGGCGACGAATTCGCACTGGTGCTGCCGGAAGCGCCGCGGGACATCGCGTTGCGGGTATCGGCGCGGATTCGTGAACGTCTGGCGACGGAAGCGGAAGAGCCCGCGCTGTCGGTCAGTGCGGGAATCGCCGCATACCCCGAAGACGGCGATACACCGGAAAAGCTTTTGGGCGCCGCGGACCGCGCACTCTATCGCATGAAACACCGCGGAAGCGCCATGAATTCGATCGCACGCATCGCTGCGTGCCTGTGAGATGGATGACCCATGGCCCCCAGACACATCCATCCCCACCCGCGCCGGGAAGACCGGATCCAGATGGAAATACCAGTGATTCTGGAAGGGCATCGTCAGATTCCGGGCGCAGAAGCGACGTTTACGGAAAACGTCAGCGCCAAGGGTGCACGCGTGGTGAGCATACGCCGCTGGGACAGAAATGCCCGGCTGGTGTTTGCGTCGCGTACAGGAGAATTTCGCTCCGCAGCACGGGTAGCCTACTGCCAGCCAAACCACGGAGAAGGATACGTGGTTGGGTTGGAGTTCCTGGAGCCGCAAGGGCGATGGGTAGTTGAAACTGTAAATTAGCTTGACAACTTCAGGTGAGCGGATAGGAGGGAACTGCTGGAATATTCTTTAAGGAAGAAAGTTATTAGCGCAAGAGAGCGCCGAACGGGTCGAGAAGGAGCCGTTCGGCGCTTTCCCTTTTTGGGGAAGGGAAAAACGTAAGCGAATGTCGCGGGAGACAGAACGGATTCCATCGGGCACATTTGGCGGGAAAGGAATGGTTGTATACTCGGTGCAGAAATTATTGCATTAGCAGGAGTTCTTTTCATCGAGGGAGGCTTTTCCGTTGAAAATACTAGTGACTGGCGCGGCCGGCTATATCGGGAGTATCTGTTCGGAAGTACTAGTGAGTCGCGGGCATCAGGTAATCGCGCTCGACAATCTGCAGGAGGGGCACCGCGCCGCCGTGCCAAGCGCAGCGATATTCTGCCAGAAGGACCTGGCGATTCGTTCGCAAATCGAAGAGGTATTTTCCGCGCACAAGATCGATGCGGTAATGCACTTTGCCGGGGAAGCACTGGTGGCAAAGTCGGTGCGCGAGCCGAGCACATTTTATGCGGCCAATGTGGGATGCGGAGTGAATTTGCTGGACGCGATGGTGCGTCACGGCGTGAATAAATTTATTTTTTCTTCGACGGCGGCGACATACGGCGAACCGGAAGTAGTCCCCATTCCCGAAGATCATCGCAAAGCGCCCATCAATCCATACGGAAAAACGAAACTGACATTTGAGCAGATATTGGGGGATTACCGGACGTATACCGGACTGAAGTATGTGACATTGAGGTATTTCAATGCGGCAGGGGCCAGCGTGGAACGCGGAGAAGCGCATCGCGTGGAAACGCACCTGATTCCGAGAGTGTTGGACACAGCGCTGGGCGCCATCCCGGAAATGGAAGTTTTCGGTTTTGACTACCCGACTCCGGACGGAAGTTGCGTGCGGGACTACGTCCACGTGCTGGACATCACCGATTCGCATATACGAGCACTGGAGGAGATCGAACGCGTGCCTGGGGAAGCGTTTAACGTTGGCAATAGCCGGGGCTTCAGCAATCTAGAAGTGGTGAAAACGGCGGAGAAGATTACGGGGCGGAAGATCGCGCATAAGCTTTCACCGCGGAGGCCGGGCGATCCAGCAGTGCTGGTGGCGAGCAATGAAAAGTTGAAGAAGGCATTGGGGTGGGAGGCGAAGCACTCTTCGCTTGAAGAGATTTTGCAATCGGCATGGGTGTGGCGGCAGAAACATCCGCGAGGGTATGCGGATTGAGTTGTCGCGGCGCCAAGTTGGCGGGGAAGCTTAAACCTTGCGGACATGTGGCGCAGCAATGCTGCGCCCCTACGGGGCCGGGTGCGGTTTGGTGAGGACTTCTTCGTAGATCAGGAGAGTTTTCTCGACCATGCGGTCGGCGGAGAAATTTTCCGCTATGCGGATTCGCCCAGCTTGACCCAAGCTTTGGGCAAAGGCGCGGTCATCCAGGATGCGCTTCACGGCCGCACAAATCTCCGGCACATCGGGACCGGAGACAATCAAACCACTTTGGCCATCAACGATGATCTCCGTCAAAGCGCCGCGGTGAAAGGCGATGGAAGGGACTTCGTGCGCCATGGCGGCCATCAGGGAATTGTTCAGGGCTTCAAAAAACGAGGGAAGCAGGAAAACGTCCAAGGCTGCGTAAGCTGAATCCACGTCTTTGACAAAGCCAGCAAAGATGACGGCCTGCGCTACGCCCAATTCACCGGCCAAGTCTTGCAAGGCAGGGCGACTGGGACCATCACCGGCTAGCAAGAGACGTAATTCCGGATAATCCTTGCGCAAATCCGCGACGGCGCGGATCAGCCATTCCTGGCCCTTATCGGGGAGCAGCACACCCACGCAACCGAGGATGGGAGCGTTTTCGGGAACGCCCCAACGGCGACGCGCTTGAGAGCGTTGAGCAGGAGTGAACCGCTCGGGGATTCTGGTGCCTTCATAGACCACACGAAGTTTTTCCAGGGGCACGCCAGAAGCGGCGGCCTGATCCGCAACCCATTGGGAATTGGCCAGGACGCGGGTTGTGGCGCGGTACTTGGATTGGGAGATCCAGTTTTTGCGAATGGGAAAGCCAACACGCCGCGATGCAAGGAAGGGAACGCTCCAGTGCGCGCCAGCAAGCCATGCGGCAGACACAGCATGGGCTTCATTGGCATGGACAAGATCGATTCTTCCAGAGGCGAGGAGTTTGCGGATGGCGAGGGCGGCGGGGAGGCGAAGAAGGCCACGCGAGGCGTAGTGAACGTAATAACCAGCTTTGCGCGCACGATGCGCCAGGACGGAACTTCGCGGGGCCAGGAGCTCAGCCGCATGGCCATGTTCGTACAAGCCGCGGAGGAGAAGAAACGCCTGGTTCTGCCCACCGCGCCACTGGGTTTCCAGATCGACGATCAGAGGAATCATTGTTCACCGCGAGAATGAGATTGCTTAGCAGCTTTCACCAGGGCACCCAGTTTCGAGGATTGTAAGCGTACACTACGCGCGGCCATTTGTGAGAGGACGGCGCCGCGGTATCCGTCCAGAAACCCGGCGCCGAGGAAAAAGTAGCGAAACCACGTCCAGGGGGTGCCGAGCCACAAAGCGGCGCGCCAACGGCGGTGTCCCTGCGCAAACAGGTGTTTTGCCATAGCGGAGGTATCGCGTTCCAAGTTGGCCTCGTGCTCGGCAAAGGTTGGCTCTGCGTAATGCAACAAATTTCCGTGCAGCCTGCGGGGATTGCCAGGGGAGTGCAGCGTGGGACGAACGGGACCCTGAAAGGAGGCATTGGTGCGTAGATAGAGACGTGACTGCCAGTTGGGATAGGAGTGCGAATGATGGATCCAAGCGCCGAGGTAGCAGGTCAGAAGGGCCATCTGATAGACGTCGGCTTCCGACGGGAGATCCTTCCATTTTCGCAAAGAGAGACGCAACTCCTCACTAAGCTGTTCGTTCGAGGCGAGTGCCAGGATCCAGTCGTTGGAGGCCAGGGAGGCCATGTGGTTCCGTTGCGAGGCGGGGTCGGGCGAGACAGAGGTGATAAGTGTTGCGCCGAATTGGCTGAGAGTCGCTTTTGAAGCTGCGAGGTCTGCAATACCAGAGTCAGACACCAGGATTTCGTCAGCGATTCCATCGAGAGAGGCAAGGAGCCGAGGCAAATTTCCCTGGCTATTTTGAGTGAAGATGCAAACCGCTAGAGAATTCATGAATCTGCGACGCGCCGTTGCGCACGCGCTACCCCTTGAGCGAAGCAAGGCATCGGTAATGGACTTGGCCTGACTAAGTTTGGCTCAAAACGGCCTTGGGAAGAAAGCTTAAGCGGATGGTGCTGCTGCCCACACGGAACTCCGCACCGTCGCGCAAGAATGCGGCGCGGACGCGCTCATCTTCAAAGAAAGTTCCGTTGGTGGAATCAAGATCCTTCAAGTTGACAGAGTGCTCGCGAACTTCGAGCACGCAATGGTGGCGGGAAATTTCCGGATCATCCAAAGGAAGGTCAGCGCCCTTGCGACCGATGACGGTACGGGGAGTGTTGAGTTTGAAGGATTTGCCTTTGGATGGGCCGGTGGAGACGGTGAGAACGACATCGGCATCGGGTGGGAGGCGCAGACTGTCGTCGACCGGGGGCAAGCGGAGCTTGGCGGTGGAAGCGTCGGCGCGCGCGAAAGAGGGCATCGGGGAGATCACCACAGTTTCGTCGACGCGGCGTTTGATTTCCACGACGGAGGTTTGGCCGCAGCGAGTGCAGCGGAACTGCACCTTGGCGTGCTTGGCCACGACATCGTCCTTCAAGATGTGCTGCTGGCCACAATGTACACAACCCGTTTGCATACATTTAATTTACCACGGCGAGCAGTGCGCGAAGGATTTGGGCGGAGACGGCTTGCGGCAAGGGTTACTGCGGAGGCCGGGTTGGGCGTTGCGGCAATTGTGCTACGATAGAAGATTCAAGATAAGGCAGGTGAGCGCACGTGTCTGAACACATATCGCGAAAAGAGCTGAAACAGGACAAAGTCCGAGAAACATTCGAGCACGGTGCGGAAGCCGTACTGACGCACACGCGGCTTGCCTCAATCGCTCTGTTGGTGGTGGTTGTGATTGCGGCAGGGTATCTGGGCTGGAAATTGTACTCCGACCGGCAAAATGCGCAGGCGCAGACCGTGTTTGACGATGCCATGAAGATCTTTAACGCACCGCTTGCGACGGATGGACAGCCGGCGCTGCCCGGTGAACTGACGTACGCGGACGCGGCGCAGCGCTCAAAGGAAGCGGAGAGCAAACTGGTGGTTGTGGCCGACAAGTACCCGCACACGGATTCGGGGAAACTGGCGCGCTATTACTCCGCTCTTTGTCTGATGGATATGGATCGCTTGAATCAGGCGTCGGAAGAGTTGAAGAAACTGGACGCGGGTTCGGACAAGGAACTATCGGCGCTGGCGGAGTACCAAAAGGCGCTGATCGCGGAACGCACGGGGAAGAGTGACGACGCGGTGAAGATTCTGCGCAAGCTTTCCGACTCAGGCTCTGTCCTGGTACCCAAGCCCCTGGTGCTGCTGGAACTGGCGGGTGTACTTCGCCAGAGCGACCCGAAACAAGCGGCAAGCGTGTATCAACAGATCAAGAAAGATTATCCGAACACGACAGTGGCGGACGAAGCGGACCGCGGCCTGGGCACAATTACGCCGAAGTCCTGAGGCCGAACGGCGCTGAGGATTCGCCGGGAGGTCCGGCCATCGACAAACTGCGTCCAGCCGCGCCCTGGGCGATGCAACCGTCTTCATCGCGCGGACGGCGAGTTCCTGAAGCAGCACACCCCTACCGAAGCGAATACGCACGAGACCGCGACCGCATCGTGCATTCACGCGCATTCCGGCGTCTGGAAGCCAAGACGCAGGTTTTCACGGCGCGCTTTTCCGATCATTTCCGCAACCGGTTGACGCACACGCTGGAAGTTTCGCAAATCGCGCGAACGGTGACGGCGGCTCTTGGGCTGAATGGCGAATTGGTGGAATCGCTCGCCCTGGTTCACGATATCGGCCACCCCCCTTTTGGACATGCCGGCGAGCACAAGCTGAATGAGCTGATGAAGGCGTACGGCGGGCGATTCAATCACAACCTGCACGCGTTACGAATCGTGGAACATTTCGAGCAACGATACATCGGGTTCGAAGGACTGAACCTGACATTTGAGGTGCGCGAAGGGATCGTGAAACACTCTCGCGATTACAGCGCAGCAGAATTTCCCGAACTGGCGGAGTATTTGCTGGAGTTGCGCCCACCGCTGGAATCACAGTTGATCGATTGGGTAGACGAAATTGCGTACAACACTGCGGATCTGGACGATGCGCTGGAAGCGAACCTGCTGGATGTCGAGGCGCTTTGTCAGGAAGTGCCGTTTTTCGGTGCGTTTGTTGCCAAGGTTGAATCCGAACATCCGGAGGCGCGCGCCAAATTGAAGTTCAACGAAGCGTTGAGGCACGTTCTGGATCACCTGGCCAGCGACCTGATCGCGAACACCGAGCAGATGGTGCGGGATTCACGGGCGCATAGCGTGGAGGACGTACGTTGCGCTCCGGTGCGGCTGGCGAGGTTCAGCGAGCAGGCGCGAGCGGAAAACGCGCAGCTCAAGGGATTTTTGTTTGCGCATATCTACAATCACCCGCAGGTCACCGAAGATTGCGAGCGTTCCATCCAGTGTCTTGAGGAACTGTTTGGATATTACTTGCAGCGACCGGGTTCCATGCCGGAACTTTACGAAGAGCTGGCGCACACGACGGCACGACATATTATTGTGTGCGACTATATTGCCGGGATGACCGATCAGTTTTTGCTACGCCAGCATCACGAGCACATCGGCGTGTCGGGGGCTGTCCTGCCTTCAACAGGGAGCTTGCAGCAGATAGAATGAAGCGAGTTATTGGAGAGCGAACAATGGCTGCTCGCCGCATAGTGATTTTTCCTGTTGTGATGATGTTGCTGGCGTTGTGTGTGCCGTTGCGCGCACAGATTCCCGGCGTGACGCCACCAGCTGCGCCGGTGGCTGCGCAGGCCAGCGTTCCCGCGGATCCGTTAGGGCGCGAAAACCCGCGCGGATGCGTTCTGGGATTTATTAAGGCGGCACAAGAGGAACGCTATAGCGTGGCAGTGCAGTACTTTCAGCCAGCAACGGGGCGGCATCGTCCGGATGCGGAAGAGGAAGAAGAGCTGGCGGCGCAGTTGCTGACCATCCTGAACCAGAAATATACGGGGCCGCTCGATTTCATCAGCAGTGATCCGCTGGGCCGACTGGATGATGGCCTGCCAGCGGATCAAGAGAAGATTGGCGGACCGTTCGATACCAAAGACAGTTTTGCAATGCTGCTGGTGCGGCAAGAAAACGAACGGGGCCGCAAGCTCTGGTACATTTCGCAGACGACGCTAGAGCAGGTGCCGAAAGTTTACGATTCGCTGACGTTTCCGGAAGTTGAAAAGAAGATACCAGACTATCTAGTGGAGCACCGATTTCTGTACATGCCACTGTGGCAATGGATAGCGATATTGCTATTCCTGCCCATTGCGCTGGTGGCGGGACGATTGCTGACTGTAGGCGGAGAACTGCTGCTAGTCCTGTGGCGGAAGTTGCATAAACCGCTGCCGGTGGCACGCACGCCGCTCTTGGGGGCGGGACCTTGGACGCTGGTGTGGGCGGTGTTGATCCATTACGCGCTGGTGGGCTACATCGGGACTTCGTTGCTCTACCGGCTGTATTACCGCCGCGTCATCTGGACACTGCTGACGATTGGGTTTTACTGGGTGCTGACGCGAATCACGCGGGCATTCGCCGCGAGGATCGGGCGAATCCTCACAAGCCGTGGAATGTATGCGGAACGATCGATCGTTTCGCTGATCCGGCGATTCATTGAGGTGAGCATTTTTCTGTTTATAAGCTTGATCCTGCTGCACAGCCTGGGATTCAACGTTTCCACGGCGCTGGCGGGGTTGGGGATCGGAACACTGGCGCTGGGCCTTGGAGCGCAGAAAACATTTGAGAACATGTTCGGCGGCGTGTCCGTGCTTTTCGACAAGGTGATCCAGATAGGCGACACGTGCAAGGTGAACAACCAGACGGGGGTCGTGGAAGACATCGGGTTGCGGTCCACGCGATTGCGCACGCAGGACCGCACACTTCTATCGATTCCGAACGGGATCATGGCTTCATCCACGCTTGAAAATTTCCGCTTCCGGGACAAATTTCTTTGCCAGCAAATTCTCCGATTGCGGTATGACCTTGCGCCGGAGCACGTGCGTTATGTGTTGGGGGAGATTCGCGGACTATTGAACGCAAACGCCAAGGTGGAAGATGCGTCGGCGCGTGTGAGCTTTCTGCGGTTTGCCGAATACGCGCTGGATATCGAACTGTACTGCTACATTCTGGACCGCGACTACAATGCGTACCTGGCGACGCAGGAGGCGCTGCTGTTGGAGATCATGGAGACGCTGGAGAAAACGGGGGCGGTGGTGGCGCTGCCGTCGCAAGCGACGCTGGTCACGAAGGATTCCTGGATTGATGCGGAGAAAGTGAAAGCGGTACAGGCGGCCATCAATAAATCACGGAAGACGGATGGCGCGAGCTAACCTTCATAGAACAGAAATTTCTACTGCGGCGGGGATTTGTTCCGTTGAGCCTCAACGAAGCTTGGCTGCTTCGGCCTTAGCTTCTTTCAGGATGGGGATGCCTGAATCGGCGTCCTTCCACAATGCAAGAAACTTCTGATAAGAGGATTTGGCTGCGGCTGTGGAGCCCATGAGAGCCTGGGAGCGGGCGATGCCGAGCTTGGCCATCGGGCCGGCCCAACAATTTCCGATGATGCCGGGACTGCTGTCGATTTTCTGGTATTCGCGCAGAGCTTCGGAACCGCTGTGTGTTTTCATGTAGGCTTCGCCGCGAAGATAAGCGGGAATCATGCAGGAATCACTGACGTTTCCAGTGAGCTGGCCCTTTTCGTAGGGGATAACAGCTTCGAGAAGCGCAATGGCTTGAGGATATTGTTTTTTGTTTATGGCGTACTGTGCCTGCACGATTGGCAGCCAGGCCTTCTGCATCACTACGTTGGAGACATACGAAGCGCGCAGATCGTCGGTAATTGGGCGGGCTTTTGCGTCGTCGCCGGTACGCGCATAGATCACGGCGGCGAGCGCGCGGACATCCTTGCTATCGGGCGCGGATTTCAGAGCCTCGGCGGCATATTTTCTCGCCTCGTCAAAATTGCCGAATACCGCTTCGCGCAAGCCCGCTTCGACTTGCCAAGTGGCAGCAGACTCCGGCAAATCCGCTTTTTGAGCCGAGAGCACGGCGCGTTCCGTGAATTCCCGGGCTTTCTTTAGGCGCCCATAATAGGCTTCGGTATCCGATTGTGCAGACAAGAGAGAATCTTCTCCATTGGATTTCCCGGCGGCCCAGGCTAGTTGTTCCGGCATGAGCTTGGTATCGCCTTTCATAAAGGCGAGGGAATACAGGTTGTCGTGTAAGGCGGCGTCATCGAGCTTTCGTGAGAAAGCTTCGTTGAGAACCGATTGGGCTTCATCCACGCGCGACAAGGCGAGCAGAGCCGTGGACAGATTCTCGTACCAAGCGGCAGAGTCTGGAGCGATTTTCAAGGCGTCCTGGGAATACTTTGCTGCTTGTTCGTAATCGCCGATGACAAAGTACTCGCTGGAAAGATTGCCCATGGCGACGTCGTCGCGGGGATAGGTGCGGATATATTCTTTGTAACCATCAATGGCCTTTTCGATATCGCCGACGCCGAGGTCGTAATAAAGCGTTGTAACGTTGAGATGTTCCCGGACGGTCTGGCGATCGGCGGCTTCATAGGCCTGGCGAATTTCCTCGGCTGCTTGCGCGAGTTGGCTCAAGTTGTAGTAGGAGACGGCGAGGCTGGAGCGCGCCAGGGCGAAGCGTGAGTCGAGTTCGATGGCTTTTTTGTAAAACGGCACGGCCTCCAGGTCGCCCTTTTCGCGATTGGCGCGCCGGCCTTCAGAGTAAGCCCGCAAGGCGGCGGGGGTGGGAGTGGTGGCACGTTCGAGCGGAACGTCAAATTTGTGGAGCGACTCTTCGCTTTCACCGAGCTTCTTTCGGAGCCGCGTTGCGGCAACCCCGAGATGATGAATCACCAAATCCGGGTGGGCGGCGGGTTCAGTTTCACGAGCGAGGCGCGAACCATCTTGACAACTGTTCGCCTCGAGTCCAATCGTGTAGCCGTCGCCGGTATGCGTTAGAGTCCCCGTGATGTAACCTATTGCGCCCACACGCCGACAGAGCGAACTGCAGAGTGACTTGGTGAGGATCAAGACACCGGGCTGACCGATATCACGCAAAGCGGAGAGAGTCTTATCGTCGGAGACGAGATTCAGGTGGGGCGATTGCTCTAGAGCGACGCTGAGAGCCTCTTGCAGAGAGCCATCGAAGTCTTGTTCGCCGCTCTGGTTCACAATTTCGCCGAGCAACAAGGAATCGGTTTCCCTTAGTGGCGCAGGCTTCAGCCACCACCAATAGACGCCGTACAAAAATGCGAAGACGAGGATTGCCGCCAGTCCGATGCGTGTTTTCATAGGAATGAAACGAAAGCTTTCCCACCACTTTAAGGCCAAATCCGATGCGGACGAGGGAGCTTTGACGCGAGTGTGCTTAAGGTGAAACTACGATTTCGGTAGCGATGGATTAGGGCAAGAGGAGCGCGAAGGCCTTGAGTATACGAAGCGAACCTTGCGGCGAGTAGTTCTAGAGAAGCCGGCGGGGAAGGGTTAAAATGCAAGCATTTGCACCCGTTATGACTATTAAGACCGAGCGCCGCAAAAAAGCCCGCAATCGCCCACGCAGCCTTGTCTACGTTGAGCTGGAATCGGCGAATGGCGGCATGATGCGCGATCTTTCAGAAGAAGGATTTGCGCTACGGGCGATGATGCCTCTGCAGGCGAGCGCTAAGACCCAGTTTGCGTTCTCGCTGGACGGGAAAAAACGCATCAGCGGGGAGGGACGAATTGCCTGGGTCAAAGAAGATGGGCGCGTCGCAGGGATCGAATTCTGCGGACTGCCACAAAGCGCGCGCGAAGAAATTCGCGGATGGCTGGCGAGGATTGACCTGCCTGGAAGGGAGGAGCACAAACCAGCGGCTTTTGGCGATTCTGATGCATCGACGATGGAAGAATTGCGTATGGAAGCACACAGGTCACTTGCGCACGTTGCGGCTCCGAAGGCGGAACCTGTTGAGGTGGCACCGCACCGTGAGCCGGAGATTGCGGCGACGCCTGTCGCCAAGGTGAATCGGGCGGAAGAGCGCCGAGAGGAAGTGCATTCCAGTCCTCCGCAAGCAGCGGTTTCAACGACCAAGCCAGTGGAGATAACGCCGGCGCGTGAGCCGGAGATTTTGCCAATACCTGAGGCCAGGGTAAGTCGGCCGGAAGTGCACCTGGAGGAAGTCCATTCCAGCCTTCCGCGGATGGCGATGCCGACGATTAGGCCCGTGGAGGCGAAGCCGGAAGTAGTGGCAGAAAAGAGCTCGATTGCCGTTCCAGAGACGCCTGCACACGAAGAGCAGGAGGAAAAACGTTTCACGTTGCCCCGCGTATCGCTTGCCTCGGTAGGATCAGCGGCGCGCACGGAATTGGTTGAAACGCCCGCCGAGATCGTGGCCGAGCCAAGCGTGGAAGTACAACGCGAGCTGCCGACAGTTCCGGAAAAGATGGTGGTAGAGGAGGAGCTGGAGCCTCTGCCGGTGGAAAGCAGGCTCGAACCGTTGCCGGAACTGGAAGTGGAATCGGAATTCAGCGAAAAGATAGAGGAGCCGCTCTGGAAGCACTTCACACTAGGGCGTGCGATTGGGATCATGGTGCTGTTAACGCTGATGGCTGGCGCGGTGGTGGGCCATCGACAAGTAGGCCACGCGTTAGTGTGGCTGGGACAGATGATCGCTGGAGATGAAGAAACGGCGCCAGCGCACACTTCGACGAGCGAACCCGCTGTACCAACGAGTCCAGCAGCGAACACGACGTCGCAAGTTCCTGTGACGGCTAGGCCGGTGAGTTCGGCTGCGCCGGAAGCGGCAGCGGCGAGTGGATCGATGGAAGGAAGGCCAACGACGCCGGCGTTGTCACCTGCCGTGACAAAAACACCGAGTACGCCTGCGCTTCAACCAGCGATGCAACAAAGTCGCGAGCCCGGAACGGTGAGTACCAGTGAGGCGGACACGGAAGGCGGCCTGCAGGAGTACCGGGAAGCGACGTGGATTTTGAAGGATAAGAAGCGCGAAGGCGAGATTCCGGAGGCGGTGCGGTTGCTCTGGGCGGCCGTGGAGAAAGGGAATGTCAGGGCCGAGATGACCCTTGCGGAGATGTACCAAAGAGGGCAAGGGGTAGCGAAGAGTTGTGACCAAGCGCGGATACTGTGGTCAGCTGCGGTGCAAAAGGGAAGCGGAGAAGCGCAAAAGCAATTGGAAGCATTGGCACGGGAAGGCTGCGAGTGATTTGTGTGGCAGCGAGTGCGGTTAGAGGCCAGGTGGTTTAGCAGGATTCGATGGAGTGACGAAGTCCAGGAGGGTGACTGTGTACTGTTCCAGATGCGGTGCGATTTTAAGCCCGGATGCAGGATATTGCGTGACGTGTGGAGCCCCGGTGGTGCGGACGGCGATTGCAGGACCGGCGGGGGTTGCCGTGCCGGCAAGCGTGGGAGTTGCGGGGTTCAGCACAACGCAGAGCGTGACGTATGCGGGATTCTGGTTGCGGTTCGTCGCACATCTAATTGACGGACTGATTGTCGGGGCTGGCGTTTTTGCACTGGTGATTCCGTTGATTTTCCTGACGGGGCTGGCGACGATGCTGGGGAGGTTGGCCCACAATTCAAGCGAACCACCGAGTCCCGAGGCAATCGCGGGAATCATCTCGATCATCCTGATGTTTGCCGGCATTGCTGTGTTGTTGCAGTGGCTTTACTTTGCGTACCTGGAGAGCGGAGAAAAGCAGGCAACCTGGGGCAAGCAGGCGTTGGGATTGTACGTGACAGACGGCGCGGCGAACCGCGTGTCATTTGGCCGGGCTTCCGGGAGGTTTTTTGCGAAAATCATTTCCGGGCTGATTCCGCTGTGGATCGGCTACATCATGGCGGGATTCACAGAGAAGAAGCAGGCGTTGCACGACATGATTGCCGGGTGCCTGGTGCTGCGGCACTAAAGGATTGTCCAGCAAGAACGAAGAAATAGTGCGGAGTCTTCAGGCGCTGAAGCCTTCACCCCTGAATAGAAATGCAATTAAGTCGTCAGGCGGATTCCACCGGCTGCGCGACGATGCGGCCGTCGAAGAGATGCAAGGTGCGTTCAGCATGATGGGCGTACCGCGGGTCGTGAGTGACCATGCAGATGGTTGCGCCGTTGGAGTGAAGCTCCTTCAGTAGATCCATTACGGCGTCACCGTTTTTGGAATCCAGATTTCCCGTGGGCTCATCGGCCAGAAGAATCAAGGGGTCGCCGACGAGGGCTCGGGCGACAGCGACGCGCTGTTGCTGACCGCCGGAAAGTTGCGCGGGGTAATGCTTGGCGCGGTGGGCCATTTCAACTCGTTGCAAAGCGGATTGCACTTTTTCCTTACGTTCGGCGGAAGCCATGCCGCGATAGGTAAGGGGGAGTTCAACGTTTTCGTAGACCGTGAGATCGCCAATGAGGTTGAAGGCCTGGAAAATAAAGCCGATTTCACGATTGCGAATCCGCGAGCGGTCGCTGAGCTTCAGTGTGGAAACAGGATTGCCATTGAGCAGGTAATTGCCTTCGGTGGGGGAATCCAGAAGCCCCAGAATAGCGAGCAAGGTGGATTTGCCGCATCCGGAGGGGCCGGCAATCGCAAGATATTCGCCTTTCTTGATTTCCATATCGATGCTAGCCAAGGCGTGGGTTTCCAGTTCGTCGGTGAAGAAGATTTTGCTGACGCCCTGCATTTTGATGAGCGTGCCGTTTGTAGTGGACATGAGAGCAGCCTCCAAGAATAAATCTGCTAGCGCAGGCGAATGCGGTCGAAAGAGCCATCCCAGGCGGACATATCGGAGAGGATGACCTTGTCTCCGGGTTTGAGGCCTTGAAGGATTTCGACAGTGTTGACGGAAGTCTTGCCGAGCTTGACGTTGACGCGAACGGCTTCGGAGCCGTCATCGACCAGCTTGAAAAGGGAGATGGTGCTGTCTGATTGGCCGTGAACGGGGCGACCAACGTAGAGCACGTCCCGCAGGTTTTCGATCTGGACGGTGCCATCGACGCTGAGGTCTGGCCGCGCGCCTTGGGGGAGCGGGTCGCTAATTTGTACGTCAACGGTGACGGTGCCATTTTGTACGGAGGGATCGATGCGAGAGACGCGACCCTGGACGATGCCGTTTCTGGTGTCAATGGAAGCGAGCTGGCCGATGACCACATCCTTAGCTTGCGTTTCGGCAATTTTAATTTCGGCTTTGAGATGTTTGGGGTCGGCAACACGGGCAAGATTGGTGCCGGGAGTCACGTGCTGGCCGACTTCGACGGGGACGACCTGCAGAACACCTTGAAGGCCGGCGCGGAGGTGAAGAGCATCGGCTTCGCTGCGTTTGAGGTCGTAGAGGGCGCGCTGCTGGTCGACGTGAGATTGTTGCGCCATAAGACGAGCTTTTGCGGTGTCAGCCGCGTTGGTAGTGCGATCTTCTTCGAGTTGCAGGCGAATCGCGAGTTGTTCTTCCTTCACTTTGGATAATTGCGCGGTGACGTCTGGGCTGAGGCCTTCAGCGAGGAGTTTTTCGTCCACTTCGTGCTGGATTTTAGCTTGCTCGTAGTCGCTGCGAACGGAAGCGGTGGCGGACTTCTGATTCAGGAGGTCGCTGTTGAGCTGAACCTTGAGGTTCTCGTAGTCAGCTTGGGCCGCTTTCAACTGATATTCAGAGTCCAGAAGGTCGCGCTGCAATTCAGGATTGCTGAGTTCCAGGATGACGCTGCCGGGCTGAACGAGAGCGCCGGGATGAAGGATGATGCGGTCCACGCGGGAATCGGTTTGCGCGGGAAGCCACCGAATGTCCTCGGGGACGAGAGTGCCGATGCCGTGGACCTCGATTAGTAAGGGACCGCGCTTCACTTCGTCGGTATAGACAGTGCCTTTATCGACGGAAGGAGCAGCCTGGCGAAGGCGCGAGACGCCGAAGGTTACGCCTGCTACGGAAACGATAGCAATGGCCGCGTAGACGATGCGGCGAATCTTTTTGGCGCGTGCGTTAGATGGGCGTTGGATATCCATAGTCGTCGTTTGGCTCACTCACATCGTAATGCAATTGTCGGATCAATGCGCGTGGCACGGAGCGCGGGGAGATAGCCCGCGAGAATGGCCACGCCCAGCAGGAGAAGGAGAACTGCCAAGAAAGTAGCAGGGTCGGTCGGCTCCGTCTTGAAAAGGAGCGAAGCAATCAGCTTGGAAGCGGCGAAGGAGGCAAAGGCGCCGATGGCAATGCCGAAAAGCGCGAGGCGAAGAGTTTTGGCGAGCACGCCGAATCGGATTCGGCCAGGCGTGGCACCGAGGGCCATACGAATGCCGATTTCCTGAGTTTGGCGGGTGACGGAATAGGAGATGACGCCGTAGATGCCGAGGGCGGCGAGGAGGAGGCCGAGCGCGGCGAAGATGGCGACGAGCAGGACGAAGAAGCGGCGCGGGGAGACGGCGTGGTCAACAAGCTGCTGAACCGGGCGGAGTTCCGTGGCGGGCTGCTCTGGATTCAACATGCGTAGCGTGCTCATGACACCGGAAGCGAGTGATTCCGGCGGAAGTTGCGAGCGCAGTATAAGCTCCGTTCCTTCGGGGATCTGTTGGGTGACAGGCACCAGGACCGCAGGGCTGGCGGAATCTTCCAGACTGCTCTCACGGACATCGGCAATGACACCGACGACGCGACTATCCTTATCACCGATACCTTGAGCAAGACGCCCGATGGGATCTTCGCCCGGCCACTCGCGGCGAGCGGCAGCTTCATTGATGATAATGACGGGTTCGCTGGTGTCGGAATCCTGCCAAGTGAAATCGCGGCCTTTGATCAAATGCATACCCATCGCGGTAAGGTAACCGGGTGAGACGACATAGACAAACGCATCGTCGTTCACATCTTTGGAAAAAACCTTGCCCTTGGCCAGGAGGTCCCAACTGCGGTTACGGTCGAGGGGAAGCATATCGGTGGACCCGGCAGCCTCGACGCCCGGGATGGCGCGGACGCGTTGCAAAATGTCTTGCAGGATGGCGCTACGGCGGGCCGCGTTACCGGCATCATCGTAATCCACCTTGATGACGGAAGCGTGAGATGGTTCAAATCCCAGGTCAACATCGAGCAAGCGGAGAAAGCTGCGAAGGAAAAGGCCAGCGCTGACAAGGAGAACGCAAGCGAGAGCAACTTCCGAAACAACCAGCACGGAACGCATGCGGCCGTGCTCGCGGCCCTCGCTGGAGCCGCGGCCAGCATCCTTGAGAGCGTTCTGCAAGTTGCCTCGAGAAAGGGTGAAGCCGGGGGCGAGGCCAAATAGCAAGCCGACGAGGAGAGTGAGGAGCAAAGTCCAAGCGAGAGCGGCACTGTCCACACGAATATCGCTGAGCAGGGGAAGAGCGATGGAACTTTGATGGGCGAGATATGAAGTGACCGTAAAGGCGAAAGCAACGCCGAGAAGAGCGCCAAATGTGGACAGGACGAGACTCTCCGTAAGAAGCTGGCGGATGAGGCGGCCGCGGCTGGCACCGAGAGCGCCGCGCAACGCGAACTCCTTCTGGCGGGAAGCGAGACGCGCGAGAAGCAGATTCGAGAGATTGACGCAAACAATGAGTAGAATCAGGCCGACTGCACCCCAGAGAACTAACAGAGAGCGGTGAAGTTTGCCGGTGACATGGTCATGCAGGCCAGTGATGGTGGTTTTGAGATCAGTGCTCCAATTCTCGTCACCGGAGCCTGGAAGCTGGGGCAGGAGAATATTCGCTTCCGCTTGCGCCTGGGTTACCGTGACGCCGGGTTTAAGGCGACCAACGATGGAGAGCATGTGTCCCCAAGTGCGAAAGTCATCCACAGGCAGAGGACGGAAGAAATCCATATTTGAGCCTGGTGCGAAGACAGCGCCGAAGTCGAAGGAAGCGGGAAGGACGCCGACGACAGTTGCGGAGAGATCGTCGAGTTGAATCGCCTGGCCGACAATCGCGGGATCACCGGCAAATTGGCGCTGCCAAAAGAAGTAACTGAGAAGCACCGTGGGCTTGCCGCCCTTGACGCACTCCTCGTGGGTAAAGAAGCGGCCAATGGCAGGTTGAACGCCCAAAGTTTGGAAAAAGGACCCGTCCACCCAAACAAAAGAGACGGGCCTGGGCTGGCCGCGAGTCATCAGCTTGGTCTCCGAGAGGGCGTAGTAGGGTACGAAAGCGGAAACCTGCTGAAAGGAATGGTTACTGCGCTGGAATTCCTCGAAGACATCGATGCGGTAGGTGACATCTGAAAGGCCGCCCACGCCGTTGTTGCCGGCGAGCCATGCAAGTTGCTGCGATTGTGGAAAAGGCAGAGGGCGGAGGAGGAGCGTGTTGACGACGCTAAAGACGACGATGTTGGCGCCTATACCGAGGGCGAGGATAAGCACGGCGACGGCGGTGAAGGCGCGATCTTTGTGAAGCGTACGGAAAGTGTAGCGCAGATCCTGGAGCAGGACTTCGAGGGCGGGAATGCCGCGGGATTCGCGATGGTTTTCCCTGGCTTGTTGCGTGCCGCCGAAGTGGATTAAGGCTTGGCGACGGGCTTCGGCGAGAGACATGCCGGAACGGAGATTTTCTTCGATGGCGAGATCGAAGTGGGAGGCCATCTCGGCATCCAGATCGCGATCGAGCTGCGCGCGGCGGAAGAGCGAGGCGAAGCGGAGGAAAAAATGGCGGAGGAGGGCGATCATGACTCGGCCTCCTCTCCTTGGGGGAAGTTAGGCAGGGCTGGCGACAGATTCCGCCTTAGGTTGAGCGAGTGGAGACAATTTGATGGCAGGTATCTTAAGTTCATGGCTCACTCGTACCTCAGGGCGATCACCGGATCGAGGCGGGTGGCGCGGCGCGCGGGGATGTAACAGGCCAGCAATGACACAGCCATTAGCAAGAGACTGACTACGATGAGAGTGAGGGGATCCGACGCGCGCACGCCGAAGAGCATACTAGCCATCAAGCGCGTCAACGCAAGCGAGGCGGCCACGCCAATTCCTACGCCGAAGAGTACCATTTTGCCGGCCTGGCCCAATACCAGGCTGAAGATGTTCATGCGCTCTGCGCCAAGGGCCATGCGAATGCCAATTTCGTGGGAACGCTGGCCGACGACATAGGAAATCACACCATAAATTCCGATTGAGGAGAGCAATAGGGCTAAGGCGGCAAAAACGCCGAGCAATACCATGGCAAAACGCTGCGATGCGAGGGAATCGGAGATTACATCGCTCATCGTTTCGGTTTCATAGACGACAATCTGGCCGTTAACGGACTGCACGGCGCGAAAGATGGGGCTGAGCACGGCAATCGGGGCATCTTTGGTTCGCACCATGACGCCGGTGCCACGATCGATGAGCGAGAAAAGGGAATCGGGAACCTGGGATAGGGCGAAATAACACTGTGCCTGGATATGTTGGGTGCCGTCGGAATCGAGGCCCCATTGCTTAACGTGGCCCACGATTCCGACGATTTCGGCGGACAAGTTGAGAATTTCGAAATTAACATGCTTCCCGATGGGGTCGCTATCGCCAAAGTACTGTTTGGCGAAGTGATCATCGATAACGACCACAGGCGACGAGTTTTCATTGTCAGAGTTACCGAGGAATCGGCCACGTTTCAACGGAATTTTCATGACATCCAAATAATCCGGTTGAGTAATGTAGAAGAGCGACGCCTTCATCTCCTGCATGGAAGCTGGCTTGGGTTCACCCTCCAGCCAGAGAGGGAGTTCCGAATCGCCTTTCATTGGGGTGGATCCGACGGTGAGAGAAACGGATTGCACCCCGGGAATGGCGCCGATGGCATCGTGAAGTTGACGAAATGCAGCGCGAGAAGCGGAAGTGGTAGAGCCGAGTGGCTGTGAAGATGCGAGATTAAGGCTCACGACGTTGCGGGGATCAAATCCAGGATCCACGCGCCACAGATGGGTCAAGCTGCGAATCATCAATCCAGCGCCCACGAGCAAGACAACGGCCAGCGCCATTTCCGTCGCCACGAAGACGCTCTGAGTGCGGTGGCGCGCACCACTTCCTCCGCGACCGCCTTCCTTCAGAGTTTCCTGGATATTGGTGCGAGAAGCTTTGAATGCCGGGACCAAGCCAAACATAATGCCAGCAAGTGCGGAAGCAGCGAGGGTGAAAAGAAGAACGTGAGTGTCGAGGTGGATTTCGTCAGCACGCGGGAGGGCCTCCGGCAGAATCTTGAGTGCCGCTTTGGTGCCCCAAGCAGCGAGTAACATGCCCACCGCGCCGCCTGCCAGGGCGAGCAAGATGCTCTCCGTAAGAAGCTGGCGGACCACTCGGCCGGAACTGGCGCCGAGTGCGGTGCGAACGGCGAATTCCCTGGTTCTTCCGGTGGAGCGAGCCAGAAGCAAGTTCGCCACATTGGCGCAAGCGATCAGAAGTACAAAGCCAACGGCAGCGAGAAGCATCAGCAAGAACGGCCGAATATCTCCGATCACATCTTCTTTCAGCGACGCGAGGGCAATGCCGGAATCCTTATCAATATCGGGATAGACCTCGGCGAGATGAGCCGCGACCGCGCTCATATCCGAATTTGCTTGTACGAGGGTGACGCCCGGCTTTAGCCGCCCCACGGCATCCATGCCCATGCCGGTGCGACGATCACGGAACAAGGGTTCGTTCCACTGACCGATTGGGACGTAAACATCACTGCCAGTTTGGAAATTGCCGTTCTGGTAGTGAAAGCCCGCGGGAATGACGCCGGTGATGGTATAGAGCTTTCCATTCAGGGTGATGGATTTTCCGACTACGTCCGGGGAGGAGCTGAACTTACGCTTCCACAAGCCTTCGCTGATGAGCGCGACGGGAGCGCCACCTAGCTGATCTTCCTGATCGACAAAGGAGCGGCCGATGACTGGCTTCACTCCGAGGAGCGTGAAGAAGGATGCGGAAACCATGTTTGCCTTCAGACGCTCTGGTTCGCCCATCCCGGTAAGGTTGAAATTATCCATCCGAAAGGCGGCCAGATCGGAGAAAGAATGGTTGTATCGGCACCAATCCAAGAAATTCGGATAAGAAATTGAAGAAAATCTAAAGTCGGGCGTCTGGGCGTAAACCGCTACCAGGCGTTCGGGGTGATCGTAGGGCAGAGGATTCAGCAGCACTCCGTTGACAGCGGAGAACAGCGCGGAGTTGGCGCCGATGCCGAGAGCAAGGGTGAGAATGGCGATAACGGTGAAGCCAGGGTTTTTGCGGAGCATGCGGAGCGCGAAACGCAGATCCTGGAGGAGGACTTCGAGGGCGGGAAAGCCGCGTGAATCGCGATGGTTTTCCCTGGCTTGTTGCGTGCCGCCGAAATGGATTAGCGCCTGGCGGCGGGCTTCGCGGGGAGGCATGCCATGCTGCAGATTCTCATCCGTGGCAAAGGCGAGGTGAGAGGCCATCTCGGCATCCAGATCGCGGTCGAGATGCGCTTGGCGGAAGAGCGAGGCAAAGCGGAGGAAGAATTGGCGAAGGCGGTCGATCATGTCTCGGTCTCCTCCTCCGGCATGGCGAGGACGCGGCTCATTACCATGGAGAGCCTCTGCCAGTAAGCGGCGTCTTCGGAGAGCTGTTTACGGCCGCGCTTAGTGATGGAATAAAACTTGGCCTTGCGATTGTTATCGGAGATGCCCCATTCGGCGGAGATCCAGCCGCGCTGCTGGAGACGGACGAGCGAGGCATAGATGGTGCCCTGATTGAGGAGGACTTGATCGCCGCTGACCTGCTCGATGCGGCGGGCAATACCGTAACCGTGGAGAGGGCCAAGGGCGGCAAGGGTTTGCAGGACCATGAGGTCGAGGGTGCCTTGCAGAAGGTCAAGTTTGGAGTCACTCATGATTCCTCCTGTGTGATGGCCACATGAAGATACCATTGTTTGTGTGGGGATGCCACAGGAAGCTGACAATGGAAAGAGAGAGGCCGCTGCTTTCCTGCCTAGGAATTCGGATTGGCATTGAATGAATGCGAGAGCGAGGGTGGTTATGATGGTGAAGCCTACTGGCATGCTTAATACTGTTAAGATGTTGCGAATGTTGTGCCAGATAGACTTCACGTAGCCTCCCCCTGGCCTTGCCGGTTCCGAGTTATTCGTTTGTCGCGCCATTTCCTTTTTTGCCTCAGACCCGGATTCTGTGCCGGAGAGGGTACGAAGTTGAAGTCTCGTTGACCTCTATTTGAAGATACGTACCGGAGCAGAATTTGTTCAACGTGAACGGGGAAAATGGGCTGACCGGAATGCGAATTCGGAATTGAGGGTGGCTTGGTGATGAAGTCATGGGCAAGGATCACTCATACCTTAGGGCGATCATGGGATCGACGCGCGTGGCGCGGCGGGCGGGGATGTAGGTGGCGAGAAGTGCGGCTAGAAGAAGCACGGCTGCAACTATGGAAATCGCTACGGGATCAATCGCGGTGACTCCATACAGGACAGACTTCATGGTGCGTCCGACGAAGTAAGTGCCTGCCAGACCAAAGAGCAATCCGGCAAGAGCAAGCAGCATCCCTTCCTGAAGGACCATCAAGAGAACTTGTCTGGAATCCGCGCCCAGGGCCATGCGCAAGCCGATTTCGTGGGTTCGCTGGGCCACCGCAAAAGACATGACGCCGTAGATGCCGATGGCCGCGAGGATGAGGGCCACACCGGCAAAGGCGGCGAAGAGCACGGTGGCAAAGCGATCATCGGCCAAGGATTCGGCGACGAGCTGATCCATGGTGCGGACCTGGTCGAGTGGGAGATCCGAATCGAGAGATTGAACTGCAGCGGTAACCGCAGAAGTGACGTTGGCGGGATCAATGGTGGTGCGCACGGCGATGCTGGCCGAGGGCCAAGGGCTTTGCCAAAAAGGGACGTTGATTTCCGGAAAACCTTCGTTGCGAACGCCACCATTATGGACATCGCGATAGATGCCAACGATATGCCATTGGATGGGCGGGCCGGGACTGGTGGCGCCAGGAATCAACTGTTGCACGACGACGATCTGGGAGAGAGGGTCCAAGTTGGAGAAATACTTTTTCGCGAAAGTCTCATTCACAACGGCGACGGGAAGTCCTCCTGCCACGTCTTCTTCGGTGAAGCCGTGGCCCTTAGCGAATTGAATGCCAAAGGTTTGGAAATATTCGGGAGTAACCATGCTGAATCCAGCGCTGGGATGCGAGGCGGGATCGCCAGCGGGTTGACCAAGAATGCTGAAGGGCATGTCGTCTCTGTCGCCGACGAGAGGCATGCCGGTGGAAGCGGAAGAGGACGAGATTCCGGGAACAGCCGCAATCCGGTCCAGCAATTGACGGTAGAAGGAGGCAGCCTGCTCGGGGCTAGAAAAACGGCCGTCCGGGACAGGCAGGTCGAAGGTGAGGACATGGTCCTGGCGAAAACCGAGATCGACGCGAGTCAATTTCCAGAAGCTGTGGAGGACGAGACCCGCGCCAGCAAGCAGAGTCAGCGCCAGGGCAAACTCGAGGACAACAAGAGCGCGGCGCACTCCGTGACGACCGGAGACGGAACCGGAACGCCCGCCCTCTTTTAGAACGTCAGCCGGATCCGAGCGGGACCCGTGCCAGGCAGGAACGAGGCCAGACAGAATGCCGGCGAGAAATGTTGCCAGCACGGTGAAAAACAGGACGGGCAGATTCAGGCGCACGTCGGCCTCTGTGGGGATGGAAAATGGAGGCAGAAGAACGAGAATAAACTTGAGAAAAATCGCCGCCAAGGCGACGCCCAAGGCGCCGCCGATGGATGCGAGAGCAAGGCATTCTGCCAGGAATTGCGAAAAGAGTTGCCAGCGCGTTGCGCCGAGAGAAGCGCGAACGGCGAGTTCTTTTTGGCGGATGGAACCGCGAGTCAGCAACAAGTTGGCGACATTGACGCAAGCGATTAACAAGACAAATCCGACGGCGCCGAGGAGCAGCCAGAGATTCTTGATGGTATCGCGACTAGTGAAGGCATTCTGCAGAGGCACGACATTGGCGCCCCAGTTCTTGTTGGAAAGAGGATAAATCTCGGCGAGGTGGCGAGTGACGGAGTCCATGTCGGCGTTGGCTTGCTGGAGTGTGATGTCGGGCTTGAGACGGCCGATCAGCAAAAGCCAGTGGTAGTCGTGGTTGATCTGTTCTGGCTTGAAAGCCAAGGGAAGAAAGAGGTGGGATTCAAAACGGTCTGACATGCCGGCGGCCACGACGCCAACCACGGTGTAAGGTGTGCCGTTTAGGCGGATTTGTTTGCCGAGGATGTGGGGGTCGCTGCCGAAGCGCTCTTGCCAGAGGTGATGGGTCATGATGACGACGTGCTCATTGCCGGGCTGCGCTTCTTCGGGGAGGAAGTCGCGGCCAAGAGCCAGCGGTATACCCTGCATATCGAAGAACCCGGGCGTTGTAATTCGGGCTTGCATGACTTCAGGGTGGCCAGAAGTAGAAAGGTTGAAGCGATCGCCGCTCATGGCGATGAGATCCTGGAAAACGGAATTCTGACGTTTCCAATCCAGGTAATCACCGGCAGAAACGCTGTTGTTGTGGCCGTTGACTCTGGACCAAACCATGACGAGTTGATCGGGATTCGGGTAGGGCAAGGGAGCAAGCACGGTGGCATAAACAACAGAGAAAATGGCGGTGTTGGCGCCGATGCCGAGAGCAAGGGTGAGGACGACGATGGCGGTGAACGCCGGGCTCTTGCGCAGAAGGCGGAAACCAAAACGCAGGTTGCGGAAGAAAGACTCGACAGCCGTTGCGCCGCGGAGATCGCGGACGGATTCTTTGGTTTGTTCGAGGCCGCCGAGTTTTAGGAGGGCTTGGCGACGAGCTTGTTCGGGAGTCATGCCGGCGCGGAGATTATCGGCGATGTGCATTTCGAGATGAGTAGAAAGCTCGTCGTTGAGTTCGCGATCGACCTGCCCTTTGTGGGAGAGGTTTCGGAGACGGAAACAGAAAGTGCGCAGAGTTTTCATGGGGATTCCTCACTCGTACCTTAGGGCGATCATGGGATCGATGCGGGTGGCGCGGCGGGCAGGGATGTAACAGGCCAGCAGCGATACACAGAGAAGGACCAAAGCCACCGTTCCAAACGTCAGCGGATCGCGTGGAGTAATCCCGAAGAGCAATCTTGCCAGGACGCGACTGAAGGCAAAAGTTCCTGTCATGCCCAGGATGATTCCTGCGCCGGCAAGCGCAAAGCCCTGAGAGATGATGAGGTGGAGAATATTGTCCTTGGTGGCGCCGAGCGCGAGACGTACGCCGAGCTCGTGACTTCGCTGTACAACCGAATACGAAATCACTCCATAGAGACCGATGATGGCCAGGAGAAGGGCCAGAGCGGCAAAGAGGCCCGCAATCAGCATCGTGAGGCGACGAGGTGCAATGAACTCCGAAACAATATTCTCCATGGGGCGTATCTCGGCAACGGGCTGATCGGGGTCAACGGAACTGATGATGCTGCGAACATCGGGAATGAGGGTCGTGTAGTTTTGCGCGGCACGAACGACGAGCGTCATCTCGCTCATCGTTCCCAAGAAGTACATTGCTTTGACGGGACTGGCGGTTGCGCCGAGTTCCTTTACATCTCCAACCACGCCGATGATGGAATCCCAATGACAGGTTGTTGCAGCGCAGTTGACGCCGAAGCGTTTGCCGATTGGATTCTCACCTGGCCAATAATTTCTGGCCATGCTTTCACTGACGACGGCGACACTCTTATCCTGGTCGGTAGAGTTGAATGATCGGCCTTGGATTAGAGGAATACTCATGGCTCGGAAGTAGCCGAGACTAACCTCTCGATGAGATGCCCAGATTAGCTCGCCGCGGGGAAGAGGCGGACGACCCTCGATAATAATGTCCTGGCTCCATTCGCTGCCGGATAAAGGTCTGAGGCTGATGGCTCCAACGGCGCGGACTTGGTGGAGGGCAGTGAGGCGATCGAGGACGTCTTTATAGAAGGTATCCGCTCCAGCCTTGGTTCGAGTCAGATTGAGGGTCAAGACGTTTTCGGAGTCGAAGCCCAGGTTCACTGCGGAAAGCCGGATGAAGCTTTTGATGACCAGCGTCGCGCCGGTCAGAAGCATGGCGGCAAGAGCGACTTCACCGATCACCAGCACCGCGCGAAATGACGGCCTGGCCATGCTGGCCAGGGGACTTTGCAAGCCTTCCTTTAGAGCTTTAGTGGGATCAAAGCCCGTGGCGCTCCATGCCGGCACCAGGCCGATCAGGAACACGGTCAGAAGCATGGTTATCAGAACGAAGGCGAGCACAGACCCATCGATTCCGCCACGTGAGATGGGTTGCCAACCAGAGGGCAAGGCAGCATAGAAAGCGCGGATGCTTACCACGGCAATTAACAAACCTCCGGACCCTCCCAGCAGCGCCAGCACGGAACTTTCTGACAGCATTTGACGGATCATGCGTGGGCGGCTGGCGCCGAGCGCGCGGCGAACAGCAATTTCTTTGTACCGGCTGGTGGCAAGAACAAGCAAAAGATTGGCGAGGTTCAAGCACGCAATCAGAAGTACAAGGGAGGCAGCAACGAGAAGCATGAGGAGAGCTGGGCGGAGCCCATGAGAGTAGCGGTCCCGCAAACTCTCGACCGCAACCCCTTGATCGCTACTCCACAAATCTGGAAACCGGGCAGCCCGTTGGCGGGTTACAACGTTCATATCAGCCTGAGCCCCAGAAAGCGTTACGCCCGGCCTTAGAGACGCAATGACGTTCAGGTAGAACCCGCCCTCTCCTCCATCGACTAATGCAGCGAGGGGCGTCCAGACATCTTCTGGCGTTGTAGAGAAACGAAAAGAGGCGGGCAGGACGCCAATCACGCTGTAATCCTTGCCGTCGAGAGTGATGGTCTTGCCCAGGATTTCCGAAGTTCCGCCGAATCGCGTTTTCCAGAGGGAATGACCAATGATCGCAACGGGATTGCCGCCGGGCCGATCCTCCGCATCCGAAAAGGTACGGCCGAGAATGGGGTTGACACCGAGTACCTGGAAGAAATCGGAAGAGACCTGTTTTGCGGAGACGCGCTCTGGCCCCTCTGGGCCGGTCAAATTGAATTGGTTCGTAGGTTCACTCCAAGCAGCCATATTTTCGAAGACGTGATTTTGCTGTTGCCAATATTTGAAGGTGGGTGGATCGGCCCATCCGGACTGTGATTGCTTGACGTCGTACCGCTTGACCATCACCAAGCGATTGGAATTGCTGAAAGGAAGTGAACGGATGAGGAAATCATTGGCGACGGTGAATATGCTAGTGGTTGCGCCGATGCCGAGGGCCAGGGTAAGGATGGCTATGACGGCGAAGGTGGGAGATTTGCGTAGCATGCGGAAGGCGAAGCGCACGTCTTGAAAAAGGGATTCGAGGAGTGGGAAGCCGCGCTGGTCGCGGACGGATTCTTTGATTTGTTCGAGGCCGCCGAGAGCGAGGAGAGCTTGGCGGCGGGCTTCTTCAGGAGTCATGCCGGCGCGAAGGTTGTCTGCGATGTGCATCCCGAGATGAGCGGAGAGTTCGTCGTTCAGTTCATGATCGAGCTGGTCTTTGTGGAAGAGGTTGCGGAGGCGGAAAAAGAAAGTGCGTAGAGTTTTCATGGGGATTCCTCACTCGTACCTTAGGGCGATCATGGGATCGACGCGGGTGGCGCGGCGGGCGGGTATCCAAGCGGCGAAAAAAGCCACGAGAAGCAGAATGAAAAACGAGCCTGCGAGCAGCTTGGGATCGTGCGCTTCGACTCCGAAGAGGAGAGACTGCAAAAGCCGTGCGCAGAGTTCCGTGCCAAGAAGTCCAACAGCCGCACCGCCCGCCAACCAACCCGCCACGTTCAAAAGCACCAAGCCCAAAATACGCGGCGGGGTTGCACCGAGGGCCATACGCACACCAATCTCCTGAGTTCGCTGCGAGACAAAGAAACTCACAACGCCATAAATGCCCAGGGCCGCCAGGGCGAGTCCAATGGCGGCGAAAAGTGATAAAAGGATGGCATCGAAACGGGGGCGCTCCGTTAGTTGCCCGACGCGCGCATTCATTGCGGCAAATTCTACCGGGACAGTGGGATCGATGCCGGCAATCGCAGCGCGGGCGATTGGGACCAGCGTCGCGGGGTTGAGCGGCGTACGAAAAGTCACAAAGGCTCGCCGCACATAGCCTTCGGGATCGGCCTTCCATGGAATATAAAATTCAGGCTGCGAATCGGGAATCAGGCCGTCGTTTTTGACGTCACCTGCAATGCCAACTACCGTGCGCCAGGGGCCTTGACTAAACCGCAGGGATTGTCCAAGGGGATCTTGCTGGGGAAATAATTTTGCAGCCAATGCTTCGCTCAGAATGACTGGATTCTCCGCAGGCGAGCCGTCTTGCTGGACGAATGGACGGCCACGAACGATGCGTATCCCCAGAGCGGGGAAATAATTTGGCGTAACCATGCGCCAGCCGACCATTCCGCCAGTTCCCTGGGCCAGACGGGGTCGTCCCGGAACTTCGATGGAGGCGAAAAATGTGGCTTGCATCCGACCGGAAGGAGGAAGTGAGTCACTGACGGCCACGAGCCCCGCACCGGGAAGTCCGCTGAGCCGTGATTCAGTTTCGCGAAAGAAGGCGAGTTGGCGCGGCATATCGGGATAGCTGTGCTCCGCCAGAGAGATTTCAGCTGTGACGACTTGATGCGAATCGAGGCCGAGGGGAACGCTCTGTAGCTTCCACAAACTGGACAGGAGCAGACTGGCACCAGTCAAAAGAATCACCAAGCCGGCAATTTGTCCTGCAACCAGGGCGTAACGGAAAAGTCCGCGAACAATCGTGCCCGGAGTTCTTCCGGTCAGTATCTCAGGATTTGGCTTCATGACTGCCGGCGCAACTCCAAACAACACGCCGCAAATCAACGTCGTGATCAAAGTGAAGCTGAGTACACGAAAATCCAGCGAGGCTTGCTGCAGATGTAAGATGCCCCCTGGCGCGATCGAAATAAAGAGCCGCAGCAACACATAGGCCAGCACATAGCCGACGATTCCTCCGAGCAAGGCAAGCAGCAGGCTCTCCGTAAGTGCCTGGCGGGCTAATCGCGCTCGACCAGCGCCGAGCGCTGCCCGCACGGCAAGTTCGCGGCGCCTGGATACGGATCTGACCAGCAGCAAGTTCGCCACATTTGTGCAGGCGAGAAGTAAAACTGCAATGACGGCACCGAGGAGGACCCAGGCACCAGTGCGGGAGTCTTCCATCTGCATGTCACGCAGAGAGCGCACGTGAAGAGAGACTTCAGCGCGAAATTGCGGAGGAACGAAGCGCAACGAATCCTGAAACCAAGGTTGGAGCGCAGCAGCAGCTTGCTGGGTGGTCATCGAAGGCTTAAGCCGCGCAAAGGCCCTGAGAAGGACCCTTGGATGGTTGCGGTCCAGTGCCGATTCATCGAGCGTTTGAGGCAAGAGAAGATCGGCGGGCTCCAGGTTCGGCATCTCGAATCGGGGCGGCAACACCCCTACGATTTGAATCGGCTTACCATCGAGCGACATGATTCTGCCCGCGACCCTTGAATCGCCAGCAAATCGCGAGCGCCACAGCCCATAGGAAAGCATAGCGACGCGAGGCGCATTGGGAAGGTCGTCTGAGCCGGCAAGATCGCGCCCGAGAAAGGGGTGAATTCCAAGAGTCGAAAGAAAAGTATATTCAACCAGCGCGCAGCGGAGGCGAACGGGATTCTGTTCCGTGATGTCGCAATCCGCTCCTCCCGGCGTGAGCGAAGTGATCGAATCGAATGGGACGTTCTGAGAACGCAGGACGGCATACTCCGGGGCCAGCATGAATTCGAGGCTCTCGAACGGCGCTCTGACACCAAAAGAAACGAGCCGATCATCATGCGGGTAAGGGAGGCTGCGGATTAGCACGCGGTCCACAACGCTGAAGACCGCCGTACTTGCTCCAATTCCCAAAGCTAGAGTGATGATCGCGATCGCGGCAAAGCCAGGCTTCGAGAGAATGGTGCGGCAGGCGAAGCGCACGTCTTGCAAAAGAGATTCGAGGAAGTGGAAGCTGCGCTGGTCGCGGACGGATTCTTTGGTTTGTTCGAGGCCGCCGAGAGCGAGGAGGGCGTTGCGGCGGGCTTCTTGGGGGGACATGCCGGCGCGGAGGTTGTCGGCGATGTGCATATCTAGATGGGTGGCCAATTCGTCGCGGAGTTCGCGGTCGAGTTTGGTTTTTTGGAAGAGGTTTCGAAAACGGAGGAAGAGAGCGCGAATGGCGTTCATGACTCTGCCTCTTTGGAAACCGGGAGACGAGAGTCAATGGAGTTAGATCGTAAGAGCCCATCCTTCACGAAAGGCGCGGAGGATGGGTCACCCTCAAGGTCAGGGAGACTAAAGCGAAAAGTAATCCTAGAGGAAGAGGGATTCATCGCCTGAAAGGCATGCGATGCGAAACCGTCCCTCGCTTCGCGGACTTCGCTGGGAATGACGGGGCCGGGTAGAAGGATCATGGGGCACCGTGGACTGAAGCGGCGGGCTTTTCGGGGAGGAGCCAGCCATCGGCGAGTTGCAGAATGCGATTGCCGAACGCAGCGTTTTTCTCGGAATGAGTGACTTGAATGATGGTGGTGCCGGCGTCATTGAGCTTCTTGAAGAGCTGCATAATTTCTTCGCCCTGGCTGGAGTGGAGATTGCCGGTGGGTTCGTCAGCGAGAATGAGTTTGGGATTTTGGATGACGGCGCGGGCCACGCCGACGAGTTGCTGCTGGCCGCCGGAGAGTTGGCTGGGGAAGAGATCTTTTTTGCCGACGATATTGAAGCGATCGAGAGCGTCGCAGACCAGGCTGGCGCGCTCTTTTTGCGGGATGTTCTTGTAGGAGAGAGGGATTTCGAGATTTTCGTAGACGGTGAGATCGTCGATGAGGTGATAGGACTGAAAGACGAAACCGATGTTGTACTTGTGAAGTTCGTTGCGCAGCTTGTTGCCGAGTTTGTGGACGGGCTGATCGAGGAAGAAGTATTCACCGGACCAGGAGCTATCGAGCATTCCAAGGATGCTGAGCAATGTGGACTTGCCCGCGCCGGAGGGACCCATGAAGGTGACGAACTCGCCGGGCTGGATTTCGAGAGAGATGCGGCGCAAGACATAAAATTTCTGAGCGCCGGCGGGGTAGGATTTTTCGATGTTGCGAAGCTGGATGAGAGGCTGCACGATGTCTCCTTTTTATTCGTAACGAAGAGCGATCATGGGATCGATCTTCGTGGCTCTTCGCGCGGGGATATAACAAGCCAGAACCATAACGCCCGCAAGCAGAAGTACGCCACCGAAAAAGCTGACGAAGTCGTTGGAACGCACGCCGTACAACAAACTGGAGATCAGGCGCGCCAGGACAAAAGCGACGGGAAAGCCGATGATGAGACCCAAAGCGAGAAGCTTCAGCCCGTTGAGCACAAACATGCGCAAGACATCCTGGGGACGCGCTCCAAGGGCCATGCGGATTCCCGTTTCATGCTTGCGTTGGGCCACGGAGAGGGCCATCACGCCAAAAACACCAACAGCGGAGAGCACGAGGGCCATAAAGCCAATGACGCCCATCAAGACAGCAACATAGGAAAGGCCGATGATCTGATTGGAGATGAGGCGATCCAGCGGCAGGACATCGAAAATCGGCTGATCTGGGTCGAGGTTGGCGACGGCGGTGCGAACAACGGGAATAAGAGACTTGGGGCCGGCGGCGGTGCGTATCATAACGTAAGCATTTGGCGCGGGGCGCTGGCGGAACGGGAAGTAGATGGAGGAGAGAACGTCGTGGCGCCAAGGATCGTAACGGACTTCGGCGACAACGCCAACGATGGTGGCCCAGGAATCGGTGGAGTTTTCCTCGCCGGACTTGATGCGATGTCCGAGCGGACTTCTGCCCGGCCAAAAACGCCTAGCGAGAGATTGGCTGATGATGGCGACTGGGGTGGAATCGGCGGCATCGCGAAGGTCAAATTCGCGGCCCTCCACCAGAGGGACGTGAAGGAGTTGGAAAAACGCGGTGGTGACCTGGTTGAATTGCGCGACTTGATACTCACCGGGTTGCATAGGTCGGCCTTCGATAGAGAACGAGCCGGAGCTGCCGCCGGAAAATGGCACTTCGAGAGCGGCAGCGGAGGATTGCACACCAGCGTTGCGAGCGAGTTGCTCCGTGAGGGCGTCAAAGAAGGCCAGCCGCTGTGGAGGAGTTGCAAACCGGGAGGCAGGCAGAGCCACGCGAAAAGTGAGAACCGACTGGGGCGCAAACTTGAAATTGAGGCTTAAGAGCGTGTGAACGCCCTTGACCATGAGTCCCGCACCCACAAGCAACACAAGGGAAAGGGCCACCTCAGCCACCACGAACGCACTGCGAAGGCGCGCGCGAGAAACGCCGGCACCGGGTCCACGTCCCGTTTCCTTCAGGGCATCATTCGGATCGCGGCCAGAGCCGTAGAGAGCGGGGAGAATGCCAGCAAGGAGTCCGGCAGCGAAGGCCACCGCGAAAGTATAAAGGAACACGCCCCGGTCCAAGCGGACCTGGTCCCATCCAGGGATGAATCGCTCGACTTCTGGCGGCATATTGGCACGAATCAAGGAAATCCAAACGGACCCGATAAGCAAACCGAAAACCATGGCGGACATTGCCAGGAGGGTGCTTTCGACCAAAGCCAGGCGCACCAAGCGAGAGCGGCTAGCACCCAGAGCAACACGAATGGCAAACTCGCTTTGCCGCCCAATGCTGCGGGCCAGGAGCAAGTTGGTCACGTTGGTACAAGCAATGAGGAGGACAAAAGCAACCGCGCAGAGGGTAAGAATCGTGTAGCCGTGGCCGGGACCGGCGACAAACTCGCCGAGCGGTATTAGAAGAACGCCCCATCCGGTCTCTGACCGTGGGAAGGAAGTTCGCAGGCGGTTCTGAATGGTGCTTAATTCAGTTTGTGCCTGGGCGAGAGTGGTTCCGGATTTCAACCGGGCTATAGGCGCGAGATAGTGCGAGCTGCGTTGAACTTTTTCCTGCGTGGAGAGCGCCAAGGGAATCCAGAGTTCGGCTCCGAAGGGAAAGCGCACGTCGTCCTTCATGACGCCGATGATTTGCGTGGGAGTCCCATCGAGGCGGACGATGCGTCCGGCGATGGCTGGGTCGGAGCCAAATTGGCGGTGCCACAGACCGGCGGACAAAATCATCACATGATCCTGGCCAGGTTCATCCTCACCGCTAGAGAAGGTCCGTCCCAGGAGCGGCGTGGCGCGCAGGACTTCGAAAAAGTTCGCGGAAACGCGAAATCCCTGGACTTTCACAGGTTCTCCGGCGCCGGTGAGATTGAGGTCCGCCCAGTCGTAAGCGCCGATCGACTCGAAGGAATGGCTCTGCATTTGCCAATCGCGCAAATCGGCAGGGGACACTTCACTCCACCCTTCCGTCTGCCCAGGGGCCTGGTTCATGACCATGGCGAGGCGATCGACTTCCGGGAAGGAAATCGGATGGCGCAAGAAGGTGTTGGAGACGCTGAAGGTTGCGGTGTTGGCACCGATGCCGAGAGCGAGGGTAAAGACGGCGATGGTGGTGAAGGAGGGGGATTTGCGGAACATGCGGAGGGCGAAACGCATGTCCTGTATAAGGGATTCGAGGAACGGGAAGGCACGCTGGTCGCGGACGGATTCTTTGGTCTGCTCAATGCCGCCGAGCGAAAGGAGAGCGTTGCGGCGAGCTTCTTCGGGGGACATGCCAGCGCGGAGATTGTCGGCGATGTGCATATCGAGGTGGGTGGCTAGCTCGTTTTGCAAATCGCGATCGAGCTGGTCTTTGCGGAACAGGCTGCGCAAGCGAATCCAGGACGCACGAAGCCAGTTCACGAGGGCTGCTCCTTGGTCGTCAGGAAGCGGGCGAGGATGGCGGTGGTCTGCTCCCATTCGCGGGCCTCTTTATCGAGCTGTTTGCGGCCGGCGCGGGTGAGCTTGTAATACTTTGCTTTGCGATTGTTGTCGGAGACGCCCCACTCGGAGGCGATGTAGCCTTCTTGCTCGAGTTTGAGGAGGGCGGGATAGAGAGTGCCGTAGTTGACGGAGAGGAGATCGCCGCTGGTCTGCTCGATGCGTCGAGCGATGCCATAGCCGTGAAGCGGGCCGAGCGATTCGAGAGTTTTCAGGACCATCAAGGCGAGGGTGCCTTGCCAGACGTCGGGTTTGTCGGACATGGTGCTCCTATGGGAAAGCCATAGAGAAGTTACGCTGACTCGTATGGGAAAGCAATAGGGAATTGCGAGGACCATTTGAGAGGGAGCGAAGAACCGATTGAGTATTCACCCGCGGGGAATCCTTATTGCGCCGAAACCCAGGAGCAGAGGGATTCCTCACTTCGCAGACTCCGTTCGGAATGACGGGATCGTGGATACCGCGCAGGCTTGCATAAGGTGTGCTTCAAGGGGCTAGTCAGATGATGTCCCTTGCATGCAAGAAGGAAAGTAGGGGTAAGGTATAATGCTGCACTGGGGAAGTTGCTGCGAAACATGGCACAAAAGAGAAATAAGGGAAAAGCGTCGGCGAAGACGCGGATGCGGAAGCGTTTGCGGTTCGCGAAGACGCGTCTGCATGAAGTGTGGATGATCGCGAAGGCGCTGATGGATACGAAGCACCCGATCCTGGTGCACATCATCCCGATGCGGCGCTGCAACCTGGATTGCACATACTGCAATGAATACGATGACGTATCGAAGCCGGTGCCGCTGGAAGAGATGAAAGAGCGGCTGGACATCCTGGCGGACATGGGCACGACGATTATCACGATAAGCGGCGGCGAGCCCCTGATGCATCCGGAGTTGGACGAAATCATCCGGCACATCCGGAAGCGCGGGATGATGGCGGGGTTGATTACGAACGGATTTTTCTTGAACAAAGAGCGGATCGAGAAGCTGAATGAAGCGGGGCTGGAACACTTGCAGATCAGCATTGATAATGCCGTGCCGGACGAAGTGTCCAAGAAAAGCCTGAAAACGTTGGATGGACGGCTGGAGATGCTCTCGGAGTTCGCGGTATTTCAGGTGAACATCAACTCCGTGCTGGGCGGAGGCGTGAAGAATCCGGAAGATGCGCTGACGATTGCGCATCGCGCGGTGGAGTTGGGGTTTACGAGCACAGTGGGGATTATCCACGACCACGACGGACAATTGAAGCCGCTGGGGAAGCGTGAACAAGAAATTTTTGAAGAGATCATGGAGCTGGGGAAGCGATCGTTTTCGCGATTCAACGAATTTCAACATAACGTGGCGAGGGGTAGAGAGCACGACTGGAAATGCCGGGCTGGGTCTCGCTACCTGTACATCTGCGAAAATGGGCTGGTGCACTGGTGTTCGCAGCAGAGGGGCTATCCGGGGATTCCGCTGCGGGAATATACAACGGAACGGCGGCATCGGGAGTACAACACACATAAGGGATGCGCGCCGAGGTGTACGGTGAGCTGCGTGCAGCAGGTGGGAATATTGGATAACTGGCGGGGAGAGCAGACGCTGCAGCCGGAGCCAGCGGGTCCTGTGGACTTGATACAGATAGGGAAGTGAAGATTATTCCGCGAAGTGCGGCGAGCACGCTTACAAGAAAACCTCGATAACAAGGCAAAAAAGAGATCACGAATGGGTGGAGTTGCAATCCTTGCACATTCGATGGGTGTGCCGTTGACGATTGGCGCCAGGTTGAAAAAGATATAGACATGAGCACCCCAGCAATTGAAATAGAACACCTATCCAAGGAATACCCTTACGGCTTTTTGAACCTGAAGAAAAAGAAATCGCTGGAAGACCTGAGCATGCAGGTGGCAAGCGGCGAAGTGTTTGGTTTCCTGGGGCCTAATGGTGCCGGGAAATCTACAACCATCAAGCTACTGATGCGTTTGATTTTCCCGGACGGCGGAACAGCGCGAATCCTGGGGAAATCGATCAACGATGTTTCCGTGCACCGGGAGATTGGATATTTGCCTGAGCAGCCGTATTTTTACGATTACCTGACGGCGGGAGAGTTGCTGGATTACTTCGCGCGGTTTCACGGTTTGACGGCCACAGACAGGCAATCGCGCGTGCAGAACATGCTGAAGAAGGTAGGACTGGAGACGGCGAAGAAAATCCAATTGCGGAAATATTCGAAGGGCATGCTGCAAAGAGTTGGGCTGGCGCAAGCCATCTTGCACGATCCGCAAGTGGTGATACTGGATGAGCCGATGTCTGGGCTGGACCCGCTGGGACGCCGCGAGGTTCGTGACATTATCCTGGAATTAAAGAAGGCCGGACGGACGGTTCTCTTTTCCACGCATATCCTTTCCGACGCGGAAATGTTGTGCGACCAGGTGGGAGTGATCGTGGGAGGAAAGCTCCGCGGCGTGGGGACACCAGGGGAGATGGTGGGAATCAAGGCGCAAGGAATGGAAATACTTTTCGAGGTGGCAGAAGGGAAAAATCTGCCGCTGCTGGCCAAGGCCACGCGAACGGGCGAGTGCTACCGGGTGCAGTTCCCAGAAGAAGAAGTATATGGCGCCATTGACCAGCTGAAAGCGGCGGGCGCGCGGATTCTTTCCGTGGCGCAGATCAAGCCGACGCTGGAAGAGTTTTTCATGAATCTGGTGGAAGCGGACCGGGCGCAGGCAAATGCCGTCGAGGTGAGCGGAAAATGAAAAACGTGTGGACGGTGGCCGCGAATACGTTTCGAGAAGCAGTGCGAGACCGCGTGCTGTATAACCTGGTATTTTTCGCGCTACTGATGATGGGCGCGGCGATCCTGGTCGGCCAGATTTCCATCGGGATTGAAGAGAGCGTAATCGTCAGCCTGGGATTGACGGCGATCTCGGTAATTGGACTGTTCATTGCGGTGTTTATCGGGGTGGGGCTGGTCTCGAAAGAGATGGACAAGCGCACGCTGTACGCATTGCTGGCAAAGCCGGTTGAGCGTTGGGAATTTCTGCTGGGGAAGTTCTGCGGCTTGGTAATGACGCTCACGGTAAACACGGCGGCGATGGCGGTGGGATTATACCTGGCGTTGTGGACAGTGAAACACACACTGGAAAAGAGCGACGCGTGGGTGCTGGTGGCGGTGTACCTGATCCTGCTGAAACTGGCGCTGATTGTGGCGGTGGCGATGCTGTTCTCCTGTTTCACGACGCCGTTTCTAGCGATTCTATTCACGGCAGGGATTTATGTGGCGGGGATGTTCGCGGGTGCACTGCGCACGATGCAGGCCGTTGACATCAATGCAGGAGCGATGAACTTGATGAAGGGGATTTCCTACCTGCTGCCGAATTTTGAGAATTTCAACGTGATGGGAGCGGTAGCACACGGGCGTGGAGTCCCCGGAGCTCTAGTAGGGCAGGCGACGCTGTACGCAATTTGTTATGGGGCGGTGGTGCTGGCTGGTGCGGCAGCGATCTTCTCGCGACGGAACCTGAAATGAAGAGAATCGTGATGAAGCGAGTAGCGCTGGGTTTGGTGCTGGTGTTGGGCTTTGCAGGTGTGTGGCAATTACAAAAGAGGATTGATACGCAACGGGGGCAATTGCACGAAGAGCGGGATGAGCTAGTGCTGCGCTCGCCGAAATTGATCAAGCAGCTCAGTTTGGAATACGCGCCGCTGGTGGGAGCAATGTACTGGACGCGGGCGGTGCAGTACTACGGAGAAAAACACCGGCTGCATAAGGCGGGCCTGGAAGAATTGTGGCCGCTGTTGGACATCACCACGACGCTGGACCCGAATCTGATCGTGGCCTACAGATTTGGATCGACATTTTTGAGCGACGCCCCACCACGGGGAGCAGGGGATCCGGAGCACGCTGTGGAACTGCTGCGACGCGGACTGCAGGCCAACCCGGAATTCTGGCGCTTCTACCAGGATATGGGGAATGTCTATTATTTCGATAAAAAGGATTATCCTAAGAGCGTCGGCGGCCTTTGCGGAAGGGGCAAAAAATCCGCAGGCGCCGATCTGGATGAAGGTAATGGCGGCAAAGATCGCAGCGGATGGCGAGTCGCTGGAAACATCGTACTTCCTGTGGCGGGACATCTTCCAGACGACGCAGGACCCGCAGATCAAGAAGAACGCGGAGTTGCACCTGCGTCTGGTGAAGGTTGACCTGGACTTGCGGCAACTAAATCAACTAGCGGACGAGTATGAACAACGCGCAGGGCGGCGAGCGACGAGGATGAGCGAGTTGGTGCAAGCAGGGTTATTGCCGCGAATACCGAGCGATCCGGACGGGTATCCCTATGTGTTGGGGGAAGGCGGCAAAGCCGAATTGAATTTGGATAGCCCAATGCTGGAAGAGAAGTTGATGAACAAGTAGTTCCCGTGGCGCAAGAAGACCGCCAGCAGAGAGAATCCAGTCAGGCCTGATTATTCCGGAACACAAAGCAAGGTCATCTGGGGATCGATAAGGAGTTTGCGCGGTTCGGTCTGCGCCGTGAAGGAAAAGTGTGTCTCATCGGGCCCAGCTATGACAGTGCCAAGGAAAACGCCATGGCTGGAGCCTCCGCTGACATAAAGAGGTACGGGGGCGACAAAGGAGTGCGGCACGCCGCTGGCGATGAGTTTGCCGCGGATCTGAAAACCCTTTTCGACGCGGCGAGTCGTGAAGGTCACGTGGTAATGAGGAATGGCGGTTCCCCGGACATATTCGTCAAAGAACCACTCCATCGAGCGGCCACCCTCGATGTCCATTTTCGGAGTCATGACGGCTTCCACTTCGCGCTGGAATTGCTCCGTGGAAAGAGGCTTGTGCGCATATTTGATGACCAGGGATTTTAGTAAAGCCATGAAGCGGGCATCGGGATTCGGAGTATTGGGCTGGCGTAGCATTTCGCGAAGCATGTGCATGACCCAAGCACCCTTGCCGTAGATCACCTCCTCGTAGGCGGAAGCCGATTTGGAGGAGTAAAGACGAAGGCCCATGATGAGAGAACCGGTCTCGACAGGGGGGAGATCATCGCCTTCATCCCTGGTGAGAAGGCGCTTGCGATCGCGCTCCAGCCAGGAATGAAGAGTGTGGTTAGGATTCTTGACGGAGTCCGCAAAGAGAAACGCGAGATAGTTGGCGATGGCTTCGTTGATCCATTGATCGCGATAGCTGGACCATCCAACGACGTTGCCCCACCACTGGTGAGCGGCTTCGTGAAAGGGAACGATCTGAGAGAAAAGTTCCTGAGCATTGGAATTGAGGCCGGCGCGCCGCTGGGCTTCGGGAGAGAGGAACGAGTAGGTGGAGATGTAAAGGAGTCCGGGCCAGCCTTGCCCGAAAGAGCCGGGGATTTGCGAGACGCCGAGGTGGCGGAAAGGGAATGGTCCCGAATACTGTTCGAGGAAATGGATAGATGAATCGAGGTCGCGGGCCAGGCGCTTCAAGGCGTCGGCAGGGCTCGGAGGTGGAGGAGGAGTAGAAGAGATCCCAGCGGCGTCGGCGCCAGGAAATGGGAGAGCGGGCCTGATCACAATGGAAGGTTGTGTCAACTGCGAGAGGATAGCCGCCTCGAGTTGCTTATTGGCGTAGACGTCGATGAAATGATTTTCCGAGGCAACAGAAGCGACAGCGTATTCACCGAGATTAAAACCAGCTTCCGTGACAGGCTGATCGGTTTGCCAGCGGGCGACGCGGAAGTCCCCATCTTCATGTTCGTCCGATTTTTCACCGGTAGCGACAAGGCGAAGACGCTTGGGCCAGCGCAGCGTCATGTCATAAAGGGAGAATTCGGAAGTGTCACCGTGGTGAGGAAACCAGCTTTCGCGCTCGCCAACATAGAGGACGGCGTTCCCAGCATTCTCAATGACATCGCCGCGATAACGAAAATGCAAAGTAAAGGTTGTACCAGGCGGGAGAGGATTGGGTAGGAAGACACAGAGTGAATCGTCGCCGCGGTAACGGAGTTCCTTGCCGGAAAGTCCCTCGTTCTGGAAGAAGACGAGAGGAGCGCCGGAATCCATGGAAATGGAGGCAACCTTAAGGGAGCGCGCAAGTTGGAAGAAGAGATACTGCGAGGCACCGGCAAGAGAGCGGAAATCCACGGATGTGGACCCATCGAGGGAGTTATCGGAATTGATGGTGGTGTTGATGTGGTAGCGCAAGGCGGTGAAGTCCAGTGGCGCGGGAGAAAAACCGGGGAGAGAGTGGGAAGTCCAAACGTCGTAGGAAGTGGTCTTGCCGACGGCGCGTGGCTGCCCTAGCATGAAATTCTCCGGGCGCATGTCATCAGCCAGGATGTCAAATGGTCCGGTGACTACGCCATCGATGCCCGCATGGAAAAAGTGTCGTGGAGCGGAAGAGAATTTTTCGAGGAGGATGCGGAAAGAGTGCGAGGGATTGAGCCGCTCGATATTGGGTCCCCAGGCAGCGAGGAAAGAGGGACTGGGAGAGGGTTGGAGGCTGGCGCGCAGGAATTGGGCAAGAAGATCGTTGGCGGTGTCATCGGTGAAGCGGATGTAGGCGGAGACGAACTGCTGGTCCAGGACGGGTGCGCCAAGGAAGCGAGCCATTTGCTGTTTTTCCGAAGGATCGTGAGGAAGGGAGAGGGCGTGGCCCAACCCAGAGAAAACGAAGCCGGTAATGCGTCCCTCGAAAGGAGCGAAGAAGGCGAAGCGCCCTTCCTGGAACGCGAGGGCAATATCGCCATGACGAATTTCGATGCGATCCTGCGCAGAAACGGTGTAGACGTGTTGCGCATCCAGGGGGAGTGCATTGAGAGTAGCAAGAGCATCCCTGGGCGAGAGGTCGGCGGCAAGACAAGTGACCGGCCAGGAAAGGAGAAGCAGGAGCGAGGCGGCAGAGAATCTCACCAAACGAGTGTAGTCATATTCGGCATGGAGGAACAAGGCCAAGGTGGGGCAAGCCCGACGGCGGCTTAAAATAAAAGGATGCGGCAAGGATGGAAAGCAACACGGGTCGCGATGCTGTTAGCAGGAATACTTCTGGCTGCGGGTGTCGCGCGCGCGGATAAGATCGTCCTGAAGAATGGGCGGAAAATCATTGCGTATAACGTGGTGGAAGATGGGGATAAGGTGCACTACGAGACAGCCGCGGGGCAATTAACGTTGCCGAAGTCCATCGTGGACCACATCGAAAGAGGTGGCTTGCTGCCTGTGATGGAGTCCCCAGCGGAAGCGGCAGCGAATTTGAATATGGCGCCCCCCGCGATGGAGCCAACGGCGGGCGCGGCGGAAATCGATCATGGAGCGGTGCACGACGGAGCGATCGACCGGGAATACATTACGCGCCTTGAGACTGAGGCCCGTGGAGGCAGCGAGAATGCCAATGAGCGAGCGGCATTGGCGCACCATGCGGCGTCTGAGTTTGAACTTTCACACGGAGACTTGGAGCATGCGCTGAGCGATGCGCGCGCGGCGGCTTCTTATCAGCCAGCTCAACCGGTATTCCTGTTGAACGTCGCGTATATTCACCTACAGCGGAACGAATTCCGGGAATCGTTGGAGTACCTGGATCGTGCGAAGAGGCTCGCGCCGAACAATGGCGATGTGTACAAGTTGTCCGGGTGGGCTTACTACGGGATGAATCGGCTGGAACCCGCAAAAAAGGATTGGGAAAAAGCACAGTCACTTCACCCCGACGCGGACGTGCAGGCAGCCCTGGAAAAAGTGCAGCGCGACATCGCAGAAGAGGCAAACTACCGGGAAAACGAGAGCGCGCATTTCGAGTTGCGCTATAACGGCGACGCAGAACCAGAACTGGCGCGGGAGGTCTTGCGAACGCTGGAGGGGCATTACGAGCAAATTGAAGCGGAGCTGAACTATTCGCCGCCCGACCCGATTGGGGTGGTTCTGTACACGCAACAGGGATTTGCAGACATCACTCAAGCGCCGGGATGGGTGGGTGCGCTGAATGATGGAAGGATTCGAGTGCCGGTGCAGGGACTCACGGGGGTGACGCCGGAGCTCTCGCGGGTGCTGCGGCACGAATTGACGCACAGCTTCATTCAACAGAAGACACACGGGCGGGCGCCGACGTGGCTGCAGGAAGGCGTAGCGCAATGGATGGAAGGAAAACGAAGCGACGAAAGCGCAAGCGTGCTGGTGCAGGTGTACGAGCAGGGGCACGCAGCACCGCTAGGGAAGTTGGAAGGATCATGGCTGGGCCTATCGGAAGATATGGTCAGGTATTCGTACGCGTGGGCGCTGGCGAACGTGGAATACATCGTGCAAACAGAGGGGATGGGAGACATCGAGAAAATTCTGGATCGGATCGCGGCGGGGCGTTCGACGGAGGAAGCGATCCATGAAGTGCTGCGAAGCGATTATGGGGATTTGATGCAAAGCACCGCCCAATATTTGAAGAAGAACTACACTCAGTGAGAACGCTGGGGTAGAGCCGCGCAGCGCCAGCAATGAATTACGAAGAGGCCAGAAGAGAGGCGAGGAGCGCCGCGCGAACAGGCATCGTGTTGGCGAGCACATGTTCGTGAGCGGAATGCGCGCCGTCGCCGACAGCGCCGAAGCCATCGAGCGTAGGAATCCCAAGGGCCGCTGTGAAATTACCATCAGAACTACCGCCGGCTGCAGCCTCACCCAGAGAAAGACCGAGTTGTTTGGCAAGAGAGGCAGCGCGAGCGTAGAGAACGGCGCTTTGCTTGCGTTCGAGCGGGGGGCGATCAAAGCCGCCATGAATTTCGAGCTTTGCGCCACGATGGATGGGCTTCAACGCATGGAGACGCTTTTCGAGGGCACGCATGTCTGTGGGGTGCCAGGCACGAAGATCGAAAGTAGCCCGAGCCATTTCAGGGATGACGTTGACACCGGTGCCACCTTCGATGACATCCGCATTGATGGTTACACCGCGGCGGTGATCGTTCCACTTTTCGATGCGCGCGATTTGTGCGGCGAGTTCATGAACAGCATTAATGCCCTCTTCCGGGGCCAGGCCCGCATGCGAGGAGCGACCATGAACGATGATTTCGGCTTCGCCGACGCCTTTGCGGGAAGTTTTTACCAAACCACGTGGACCGAGAGACGGTTCGAGAACGAAGACGGCATCACTACGGCGGGCTTCCGATTCGATGAGGACGCGGGAAGTCTGGCTGCCAATCTCTTCGTCAGAAGTCCACATAAATACGATGCGCTTGGAAATGGCGGCTTGCGCTTCTTGTAAGGCTTCGAGAGCGAAAAGGGCCTGGACAATTCCCGCCTTCATGTCAAATGTGCCGGGACCAAATACTTTATTACCCGCCACGCGATAAGGCATTTTGACGATGGTGCCGGTGGGGTAGACAGTGTCGTAGTGGCCGAGGACAAGGAGTTGCGCCCTTGGCGGAGCGATACTGGGCGACCAGACGATGCGAAGATGATCGCCGCGCTGTTTCTGGCGAACTACCTGGACCAGCGTGCCGCGAAGAAGCCATTCGTCGGCAATGAAACCGCAGCAGCGGTCGGCGCGCTCTTTGTCCAGGCTGGGAGATTCCAGGATGGTGAGCTGGCGTAGAGTGTCAAGCATGCTGGGCAGCTTGCGGCGAAGCAGTGCGAGAAGAGTTTGAGGAAGTGTACGGATAGTCATGAAGGAGCCATGGTAACAATGACGGCAACGCGGAGCAACCTCGGAAAGGGAGCGGCAGACAAGGAGGGGCGAAGAAGATAGTTTTTGCTGGGCGCGGGGAACGCTTATAATAATAGGTTTGCAGGAACCAGAGGATGCGCCGTAGAGCAAGGGGAGTGGCGGCGCAGGAGCATGCATGCAACTCGACATCAACGAAATACAAAAATATCTACCGCACCGCTATCCGTTTCTGATGATTGACAAAGTGTTGGATGTGGAGCGGCTGAAGCGCATCGTGGCGATAAAAAGCGTCACGATCAATGAAGCCTTCTTTGAAGGCCATTTCCCGGGGAAGCCGGTGATGCCGGGAGTGCTGATTCTGGAGTCGATGGCGCAAGCCGGAGGATTGCTGTTGCTGCTGGAAATTCCCGACCGCGACCGCAAGGTGTTGTATCTGGCATCCATGTCTGACGTGAAATTTCGCCGGCCCGTTGTGCCCGGCGACCAATTGAGAATTGAGGTCGACGTCGTGACGTGGAAGGGCGATCTGTGCAAGATCAAGGCCAAGGCATTTGTTGAGGGCAACCTGGCTACCGAAGCGACGATGCTCTGCGTGATGGCGGATCGCGAGCAGCCCGCAAAATCCTGAAGATGAGCGAAAGGCAGATCCACGCGCAAGCGAATGTATCGCCGGAAGCGAAACTGGGCGAAGGTGTGCGAGTTGGGGCATTCGCCATCGTGGGAGCGGGAGTGGAATTGGGGGAAGGATGCGTGCTGCACGAGCACGCGGTGGTACGAGGCCCTTCCAAATTCGGGGCGCGCAATGTGTTTCATCCGTTTACGGTGATCGGTGGCGATCCGCAGGACTACACGTTTCGCGGTGAGCACGTCGAGCTGCATGTGGGCGATGGAAATATTTTTCGCGAGCATGTGACGATCAGCCGCGGTACGACGAAAGGCGGGGAAACGACACGGATCGGCAACGATAATTTTTTTCTGGCGTATTCACATGTGGGACACGACTGCCAGGTGGGAAATAACACGCTGTTTGTGAATGGAGCGACACTGGCGGGGCACGTCACGGTGCAGGATTACGTGACGATCGGAGCGTTTTCACCAGTGCACCAGTTCTGCCGGCTGGGGCGTTACGCCTATATCGGGGCATGCACGGTCATCACGCAGGATGTACTGCCATTTTCGCTGATTGTGACGGAGCGGGAGACAAAATGTTTTGGCCCTAACACGATCGGGCTGGAGCGCAATGGATTTTCGGCCGAGCGGATCAAAACGCTGCAGCGAGCATTCCGCGTACTGGTTCGGTCCAAGAAGAATACTTCGCAAGCACTGGAAGAGTTGCAGAAGACCTGGGGTGATTCCGCAGACGTGAAGGAGTTGGTGGAATTCGTGGAAAAGGCGAAGCGCGGGATCGTGAAGTAGGAGCAGGGCTGGCAGGGGCGCGTGGCCCAGGTTCTGGGAATGAATGCAAACAAAAACAACTGGGGACTGATTGCGGGGAACGGGCGATTTCCGTTTCTGGTGCTGGAAGGAGCGCGGAGCCAGGGAATTGAGATGGCGGTGCTCGCGCTGAAGGAAGAAGCCTCGCCAGAATTGGCGCAAGCAGCAAAGCGGGTGCAGTGGGTGAGCCTGGGAGAATTGAGCAAGGCGATCGAGTTTTTGCAGAGCGAGGGAGTGACGCGGGCGGTGATGGCGGGGCAAGTGAAGCACAACAAGATATTCAGTGCGATCCGGCCGGACTGGAAACTTGCAAAGCTTTTGATTTCGCTGCCACGGAAAAATACGGATTCGTTGATAGGCGCGGTGGCCAAGGTGCTGGAAGACGAAGGGATTCAATTGGTGGATTCCACCTTGTTCCTGAAGCCTCTGCTGCCGGACGCGGGAGTGCTGACGCGGCGCGCACCCAACGAGCATGAGGCCGCCGACATCGCTTATGGACTGGGTGTGGCGAGGCAAATTGCCGCAATGGATATAGGACAGACAGTGGTGATTGCGGACCGCGCGTGCATTGCGGTGGAAGCGATGGAAGGCACGGATGAGACAATGGAACGTGCGGCGCGGTTTGCGAATGGAAGGCCGCTGGTGGTGGTGAAAGTGAGCAAACCCAAGCAGGACATGCGCTTCGACGTACCCGTGGTTGGACTCCCGACCGTCGAAACCATGAGGCGGACGGGGGCGACAGCGCTGGCTATTGACGCGACGCGCACACTGCTCTTTGACCGGGCGAAGCTGATCGAAGTGGCAGACACCACGGGAATTGCCATCCAAGCCTTTCCACCTGCTCAGGTTGTGGAACTTAAACAGAGTTCCGAGGGAATGAACAAAGAATGAGTGGAAACACGGTGCAGGCGGAGAATCCGCGGAAAATCCGAGTAGCCGTAGTAGGAACGGGCGAATTCGGCCGGAACCACGTGCGGGTGTATCGCGAGATGGCGGGCGTGGAGCTTGCCGGAGTCTTTGACCGTGATGCGGCACGCGCAGCGGCGGCAGCGCAAGAATTCTCGATTCGAGCGTTCAAAGGTTTGGAGGAGTTGCGCGGAGCAGTGGACGCGGCAACCGTGGCTGTGCCGACGGTGGCGCACGCGGAAGTGGGTTGCCGGTTGATGGAGATGGGCATCGACGTTCTGGTTGAGAAGCCCATGGCCAGCACACTGGTGGAGGCGGACCTTCTGCTGGAGGCAGCCAGTAAGTACACGCGGATTTTGCAGGTTGGGCATGTGGAGCGGTTCAACCCGGCAGTGCTGGCGGTGGAACCGGTAGTAAGCCGGCCATTGTTCTTTGAAGTACATCGATTGGGCGTATTCACGCCACGCAGTCTGGATGTGGACGTAATCTACGACTTAATGATTCATGACCTGGACATTCTGCTGGCGCTGGTGAAGCAAAAAGTGACGGAAGTGAAGGCGGTGGGGATTCCCGTGCTAACGGACAAAGTGGACATTGCACATGCACGGCTGGAGTTTGCGGGCGGCGCGGTGGCCAATGTGACGGCGAGCCGCGTCTCCACGGAACGCGTGCGAAAGATGCGCTTCTTTCAGAAGAATGAATACATCTCGCTGGATTATGCGAGGCGTGACGCGCTGCGCATTGGCGTGAAGCGGCCCGGACCGCAACCTGAATTTGCGTTTGAGAAGCTGGCGGCACCAGGAGGCGAGCCGCTTCGCGCGGAGCTGGAAGCGTTCGTGGAAGCAGTGAAAACGCGGGTAGCGCCAAAGACGGACGGAGTGGCGGGACGTGCCGCGTTGGAGTTGGCGAATGCAGTGATGGCAAGCATCCGAGAACATGCGGCGCGCGTCCAACCAGTAGCACTGACCGGGGTGGAAAAAACTTGACGATGATACCCAGAACATTGGTACCGCTAGGTGCGCGCCTGCCCGCGGAAGATGTGGCGTCGACAAGGAGACGTCCGTCAACGCTGGTGGAACGGACTTTGGTGCCATCGAACCTGCCGGTCGTGAAACTGGAGGGCCAGTCGAGTATCCCGACGAACTTGCCGCTGGATTCCATCGCCACGCGCGTGGTAGTGCCGCGAGACCTTAATGTGGAATCGGTGCAGAAGCCGGAAGAGTCCGACCTTCCGTTGCAGCCGACAGACATGGACGAGCGCGTGACGGTGCCGCAAGGTGCCGCGGCTCCCCTGGAATTTTCGCCGCTACCGCGCGTTTCAGAAGATCTGATGGAGCCAGACATACTGCAGACAGGCGAAGTGTCGTTCCTGGCGCCTGAGCGGCCGTCACAAACCTCGGTCGTCGATGCGACGACGCGCATCGTTTCCGTGGCGATTCACATTATGCTGTTGCTGTTGCTGATCTTTGAGCCGAAGATTTTTGGGCCGCACGTGCGGACTGCCGAGGAAGATGAACTCGCGCGGCGGCAAATGACAGTGCTGTTGCCGCCCGGCGCATTGGACGCGTTGAGACCCTCGCCAAGAGTAGCCCCCGCGCCGCACGAATCCGTTCGTGTGGATCCAAAGGTTTTGAACCGCATATCGCCACCTGTTCAACCACCTCCCGCGCCAGTCCCGCAACCGGAACCGCCCAAGAGAGAATTGCCAAGCGCGCCTGTGCCCCAGCCCAATGTGACCACACCCGCGCCGCAGACGAATGCCCCGGTGGCGAAGGCAGAGGCGCCGAAAGCGCCCTTGAGGCTGGAAATGCCAGACACGCCCTCGACGCCGAATGGATTGATCTTGCCGAAACAGCTTTCGCCAGGGGATGCGATTCGCAACGCCGAACGAAATTCCAAAATCAGCACACCGGCGCCAATAGGTGGAGGCGGACAATTGCCGGGCGGTGGCGGAGGTGGCGGCGGGAGAGGACGCGGCACCGCGAGAGCGGGAGTACAAATGCTCACGGACACCGAGGGCATTGATTTCAATGACTACCTGCACCGCGTGTACATCAAAGTGCAGCAGAACTGGTACGCGGTGATGCCGGCATCCGTGCAGTTAGGTGATCAGGGAGTGGTATCGTTGCAGTTCAAGATCATGAGTGATGGATCGGTACCGGACGGAGAACCAGTGCAGGTGTTCAGTTCCGGGAAGGAACCGCTGGATCGCGCTGCGTTTTCTTCGATTCGCGGATCCAATCCTTTTCAACCGCTACCTTCGGGATTCAAGGCGCCCTATATTGAGTTGCGGTTTACCTACTATTACAACTTGACGCCGCCAAATCAGTAGGCGCTGCGCGAGTCACACAAGTTGACAAGCACTATTTCATTGACAGATGTTCCGACCCCTCTTTGCTGATCTGTTACCATTCTGCTGAGGCAGAGGGATGAAACTTGCCCGACAACAGGTGCTCGGGAGCGTATTGATCGCGCTGATCGTGCTGGTGGTACTGCTGATCAGAGCCTGGCCGCTGCTGTTCCACAAATGAGCGAACCCCGCGAACTGCCTCTCGTTGCCATCGTTGGACCCACCGCATCCGGAAAATCGAAACTGGCCGTGTGGCTGGCGCTGCAACTCGGCGGTGAAGTGATAGCTTGCGATTCCACGCAGATGTATCGAGGATTTGACATCGGCACGGCGAAGCCAAGCAAGGAAGAGCGCCAAGGTGTGCCGCATCATCTGATGGATTTGCTGGAACCGAACGAAGAAGCCACGGCGGGAGGATTTCGCGAGCGGGCGATCCGGGTTCTGGAGGATCTGTGCAAGCTGGAACGGTTACCGATATTCACAGTGGGAACAGGGCTATATTTGCGCGCACTTTTAGAGGGATTGGCGGATGTGCCGCAGCGCTCGGAAGGCTTGAGAGAGAGATTGCGGGCGAGCGCCGCCGAGCACGCGCCGGGACATTTGCACCGCACATTACGACGGCTCGATCCCACATCGGCGGAAAAGATTGCGGCGGCGGACGAGCAGAAGCTGATACGCGCGATAGAAGTGTGCCTGCTAGCGAAGAGGCCGTTGTCGAAAGTACATCAAGAGGGAAGAACGCCTTTAAAAGGTTGGCGCGCGGTGAAAATCGGATTGCAGCCGGAACGCGAAAATTTGTACGAGCGAATACATATGCGGACAGAAGCCATGCTTGCCAGCGGTTGGAGGGAGGAAGTGCGGGTGCTGGTGGAAAGTGGCTTGCCCGAGAATGCAAAGCCGTTTGAATTTATCGGCTACCGCGAACTACGGGCGGTGCTGCGTGGCGAAATGAAGCAGGAAGAGGCGCGGACGGCGATCCAACAAGCCACGCGGCGGTATGCCAAAAGACAGATGACCTGGTTTCGCCGGGATGCGGATGTGCGGTGGCTGAGTGGATTCGGGGATGATCCTGAAATCCAACAACAGGCACTGCATTATGTTCGCGAACGGTTGCGGTGACGGGTTCGCAATGGAACGGACGTATAATTAAGGCCAAGAGGCTGGGTGACGCTTGCTGAATTGGTTCAGCGCGCTGACTCCCGGTTGCGACCAACAGTGAAAGTACAACACGCAACATCGTCGGCAGAACGCGTCCTCCTGGTAGGTGTGGGATGGAAGCGCGCGGCACGTTTCCCGGGGATGCCGACCGGAGAGCAGGGGCGCGAGTCGCTTCTGGAGTTGGAGGAATTGGCGCGGAGTGCCGGAGCGGAGATTGCAGGCACGGTGTTTCAGGTACGCGAGGCGGCAGACCCCGCAACTTTGGTGGGACGCGGAAAACTGGATGAAATTCGCGCGGAGGCGAACGCGCGAGGGGCGCCCCTGATTATTTTCGACAGCGAACTAACGCCGATGCAGCAACGCAACATCGAAGAAGCCACTGAGCATCGCGTGATCGATCGTACGCAGTTGATACTGGATATTTTTGCGAAACATGCGCGAAGCCGCGAAGGGCAATTGCAGGTGGAGTTGGCGCAACTCAATTATTTGTTGCCACGGTTGACGGGGCGCGGCACGGAGATGTCGCGGCTGGGAGGCAAAAGCGGCGGCGGGGGATCCGGGGGCACAGGCGGAGGAGCGGGACGCATCGGCGTGCGCGGGCCTGGCGAGAAGAAACTGGAGACAGACCGGCGGCGTATTCGAGACCGCGTAAGCAAGATTCAGAAAAGTATCGGTGAAGTGCGCAAACAGCGGGCGCTGCGCCGGGAAGCACGCAATGCGGTGCCGCTCGGCACGGTGACCCTGGTGGGGTACACGAACGCAGGAAAATCCACATTGTTCAATGCATTGAGCCGCGCGGAAGTGCTGGTGTCCGCAAAGATGTTCGCGACGCTGGACCCAACGGTTAGGGCGATTCGCCTGCCATCGAACCGGCGCATCCTGGTGTCAGATACGGTGGGATTCATTCGAGAATTGCCGAAGGGACTGATCACGGCGTTTCGCGCCACGCTGGAAGAAGTGCAAGAGGCGGCGCTACTGCTGCAAGTAAGCGATATATCGAATCCGCGGCATGAGGAACTGGACGTGGAAGTGGAAAAGATTCTGGAAGAACTGGGAATGGCAGGGAGGCCTCGGCTGCGCGTATGCAACAAAGTGGACCGGCTATCGGCAGCGGAGCGCGAAGAGTTGGAAGCGGCGTGGCGGAACAATGGCGGAGAAGAACCGCCTGTATTCGTATCGGCGTTGACGGGCGAAGGGCTGGAGGAGTTGTTGAGGCGGATGGATGTAGCGTTACCCGTGGATCCTGTGGTGAAGCTATTTCTGCACATGCCATTGAGTGAAGGTCGTTCGCTGGCGCTCATTCACGCGCTGGGGAGAGTGCTGCATTCCGAAGTAAACGAAACGCACATGGAACTGGAAGCGGAAGTTCCCGAGACGATTGCGCGACGATTGAAACTGGAAGATTTTGTGGTGAAGGGAACATCGCGGTCTTCGACCGCGTATAGATAAGTAGGAGTGAAAACGATGGCCACTTTCATACTATGGTGTCTCCTGCTGGTTGTTTGCTGGCCGCTGGCGCTGCTGGCGCTTGTGCTGTACCCCATCATTTGGCTATTGCTGTTGCCTTTCCGGATTGTGGGAATCGCGGTAGGTGGAGTGCTGGATCTTCTGCGAGCCATCCTTTTCCTCCCGGGACGGGTGTTGCGCGGACCGCGAGCAATCTAAACTTGAATCTTTGATTTGTAGTCAGGCGTCAACTACGTGCCCCGTGGTGTGGGAGGCCCGCTTAGGGAACGAGCGGAAACGTAACGCGCCGCAGGATCGGTGCGCTTCCAAGGGGGACGAGCGATACGTCAACCGGAGAACGAGACGTGCCAGCGACCATTTGTCCACGAATTATTAGCAGTGGATCGTCGAAAGGTCTCAGCGGATTCGTCGCTTTCGCGTTGTTTTCCGCCCTGAATCCAAAATTGTTCCATTGCGCATCGGTGGGAAGCCCGAGAGCCGGGACCGGCATTTCCACGGGCTCGTAGCCGGAGTCCTCGAATCCTTGAAGCGGATAGGTGCGAAGCGTGATCTTTCTGGATGCGATGGGAAGTGCAAATAGCAAAGCGCCGTAGCGAAGCGCTACTTCGGAGTTGCTGGCGGTCACCGGCTCGATTTCGGGAGTGAAACGAAGCCGGAGAAGATCGCCAGTCTTCCAATGCTTTACCACACGCCAATAGCGCCCCCGTCGCGTGATCTCCGCACCATCACACACGACAGCAGAGTTACGAGACCAGCCAGGATCGCGCAGAAAAATGGGAAAGGTAACGTCGTGTTCCGGGCGGACCTCAAATTCCACGGTGTTCTCGAAGGGATAGTTGGTGCGCTGTTCGATGGCGACCTGGGTATCCGCGACGGAAGTGCGCAAGGAAGAAGGGCCGTAGAGCAAAGCCGCCAAGCCGCCCTGTTTGGGGCGCATCCACATGCCGCGGACATAAAGAGCGGCCACTTGTGTCGCGTTTGGATTGCAACAGACAGCCACATCGGAATGAGTGGGGGAGAACTTGTTGCGTTGCTCGACGGCATCGCCTTTCACGGCACGAAGATTACAACTCGGGCGGTTGTCTGAAGTCAGGTACGAGATGCCACTGCCATCGGGAAGGCGCGAGCCCTGAGCGGCATTGAACCACAAGTACTCGACCTGATCGGCAAAATGGGGATCGCCGAGTTTTTGAAGAGCGGATAGAAAGGTGAATTGCAGTTCCTTAGTTACGCAGTATTCGTATTCCGACCTGTTCGGATCCGGCGCGGCATCGTTGATCCATTCCTGGCTGACGGCAGAACCCGAGACTTCCGCGTAGCGCGCGATTTTGTCGAATGCATTGCGCGAGGCCTGGCCCAGATCTTCCCGTCCGGTGGTCATCGCCAGCCACAGGGGAACGCGGATATTCTCGTAAGTATTCACGCCATGATCAAAGAAACCCTTTTTGCGGTCGGATAGGGAGGAAAGAGTGGCGTCCCAATGGATTTCCGTGGCACTCCAAGTGTCATAAAGCCACAAAGCAAATTCGCGATATTTGGGGTTGCCAGTCAAATCATCCAGGCGTTCGAGTACATCCGCGTACATCAGATCGTGCGATTCGCCGGCGGCCAGTGGTTGATGGTCCACGCGGTACGTTTTGATTGTGAGATCCACGGCGCGCTGAACAGCCTGCAAGACTTTCTTGTTACCGGTCAGTTCAAAATAAGCGAGTAAGCCGCGCATAAGGCAGGCCTGAGTCCATAATTCTCCCTGATGCTTAAAGCGCGTATCCGGGCCAAACACTCCCAGATACCCATCGGCATCCTGGGAAGCCAGGATGTGCTGCACAAAGTTAGCGGCAACGTGTACCGAAAGGGGGTCTTCTGAAAGGCCAGCCATCATGATGTGGCCAGCCCTCCAATTGCCTTCCGTTTCCCCATTCCACCAATTCACACCGAGTTCGTTAGTGGTGTTCTGGGACGAGAGGGTGTTGCGGCCTGTGACGAAGATATCCGATGAAGCTTCCTTGCAAAGCTTTGCGAGATTTCCCGCGAACCCGGTGCGGAGATCACGGAGCATCTGCTCTTTGATCCAGCCAGACGGCTTCACATCTCCCAAGCGCAACCAATCGAACGCCGGAGCGATCGCATAGCCGGCGAAAGATGTATCCGCCGGCGCACTCACGTTTTTTCCGGGATCAGTTTCGAGAGCAAGAGCGGACAAGTTGGAGGAAGCGAGTGCCATGCCAGCCGCGGAAGACAATAACTTCAGCAATTCTCTGCGATCCATAAAATTATTTCCCCCTTTGGATGGTAAGAAAGTCGCAGGCTCAGGCAAGCAGTGCCGGATTCGGCGCCTTGTTATCAGTAGCTCAAACTATATACCTGCCGAAAAAGTGCAGCGCGGCATTCTTGATTTGAAGGGATGACGAGCTTCATAGCGGAAGAACTCAGAACGAACGGAAAATCCAGGATCGGGGAGAATTGGCGACATTACTCTTAGGTAACCCTGCCTGAAGGCGAGCAATGTGAACAAAATGTGACAATTAGCGGAGACCGGAAGAACGGGGAAGGTGGAGGAGTCACGTTGTGGAAAAACATGTGGAAAGCTGCGGAAGCGCTTACGGGGCTTTCGCCAGCCGCAGTCAGGCGGCCCATAGGGGGCATCGAGACTCCGTCCGCATCATATTGATTCTATTGCGATTAAAATGTTGTTGGAGGTTCAGCCCGGGTGAACTGGATACTTTCTCTCTAAAATGGGCAAATGGAATTTTGCACAGGTTTGCAGCAGGGGTGTTACGAAAGAGTATCCCTTGACGGCTTCAAACAGGGCCGGACGTAGTAACCGCAAAGTACAGCCCCGGTTGAGCACCAGCGACCATCCTGCAGCGTTGACGACTTTCCGGGCGAAGTCTATAGTGAGCCGAGTGGTGGCGAGCCGCGGCAAGGGCAGTGTGCACCATCACGTTGCCATGAACCTTCCAAACTCCTTGACGGTCCTGCGGATATTCTTCGTTCCGCTGCTGATTGTGGTTTTGCTGACGCGCAGCCCTAACGTTGAGCTGTGGGGCTTCCCCATGCATTTTGAGTTCTGGGGTGTGCTCATTCTGCTGTTTGCAGCAGCCACGGACTGGGCGGATGGGTATATTGCGCGGCGTCATGCGCAGATTACGACACTTGGGATACTGCTGGACCCCATTGCGGACAAACTGCTGATTTCCGCGGCGTTCATTTCGCTGGTGGACATGCATTTGGTGCCGGCCTGGATGGTGGTGATCATCGTCGGGCGAGAATTCACGATTCTAGGCTTACGCAACATCGCATCGGCGGAAGGATTCACGATCGCCGCCTCGGCACTTGGAAAGACGAAGATGGTGCTGCAGGTTTGTGCGGTGGCGGTGCTGATCGCGGGCGCGCGGCACCCATCGCTGAAACGCTTTGCGCTGATCCTGTTGTGGTTGGTGGTGATCAGTGCGCTGGTTTCCGCCGGACAGTATTTCCTGAAATTCTGGAGCCAACTGGACGACCGCATCAAACAGCGGCGGAAGCTCAGTCTGACGGAAACGCGAAAAAATTCGCAGGATGTTGTGCCTCTCTGATGCCGAGCGCAAAACCCTCCTGGACTTAGCGCGCCAGGCCGTGGTGGAAGCTGTATGTCACGGGCAACCGTTGCAATCCATCCCAAAATGCGAAGTGCTGGAACGGCGATGCGGCGTGTTCGTTTCGCTACATGTAAAGGGAAAGCTGCGAGGTTGTATTGGAGTGATTGACGGGCGCGAGCCGCTTGGTGAGAGTCTGGCACGCTGCGCAGCGAGTGCAGCGCTGGAAGATCCACGCTTCGCGCGCATGAAGCCCGAGGAAATTGAGGATGTGGAGATTGAAATATCGCTGCTGACCCCGATGGAGCCCATCGGTGCCGAGGAGGTGGAGGTAGGAACGCACGGCTTGTTGGTGGAGCAGGGAGCGCGCCGTGGACTGCTGCTTCCTCAGGTGGCTGGGGAGCACCATCTGGATCGCGAGCGCTTCCTGGAAGAAACATGCTGGAAGGCCGGGCTGCCACGGGATGCCTGGAAGAGCTCGGACACGAAGATCTACGGGTTTCGCTGCGAGATTGTGAGCCAAACGAAGTAAGAGATGTTGAAAAAAGAAGCCCGCGGCGCCGAAGCAACGCGGGCTTCCTGAAGGCGAATAATACAGAAGAGGGATTACTCGATTTCGACGTAATCTCCAGCGTAGACATCAATGCTCGTGTGGGTGACGAAGATGGTGGAGGAATTGTGGCCCGTGTAGATCACAATGCCTTCACCGAGCACTTCGCGGGGCAGATCGTTCCACTCATATTTTTGCGGCGTACTGCCGAAGCCGAGTATCTTGTATTGATAGTCAGGAGTGTACACAACTGTGTCCGCGTGGGATCCCTGATATCGGAAAATACGGAAATAATCGCCAACTTTGACGCCTTGATTGGTACCGAGGTTTACATAAACGATGGAGTTCTGCCCGTATGCGTTTGTAAACCCTTCGCCAGTGACGAGCATGCCCACGGGCTTTCCACTCACCGGAGCAAAATGATCAAATTTCTCAGTGGGTTTGTAGGGAGGTGAGGGGCGCTCCACCATGGGTCTTAAGAAGTCGCCGCGCTGCATGTAATTGCAGGTGAAGGTAACTTGAGCGGTAGAAACGTTGGGCGTGACGCTGATAACGACGAGTTGCCCAGTATCCGTGTAGACCGTGCCCATGGCCTTCATGAGCTTGTCTTGCCATTTGAACCATGTAGCTTGTACCAGATCGGTTACCGGGCGAATGGCATAAAAGCGATCGCCGACACGGATGCCTTGATTGGAACCCTTGTTGAGGTAAACGTAATCGCCGCGGGCGAAGATCAGCTTGACGTTGGACTGCTCGCCGGAGATCAATCTCGCGTCATTTTGCATCTGTTCATCGTTGACGAAGCCGGCACAGTAAACTGCCGAGAAATCAGGCGAGGTCTGAGCACCGACGGCTTGCGTGGAAGAGACCGTCTGGTTAGGCGCGTTGCTTTGCGCCGAAGCGCCAGCGGCCGCCAAAAAGATACCAAGACACATCGTTGCTGCGTTTGCGCGCATCATCATCGTACTCCTTCGACTCACGCCAGAAAGGGCCGTGCGGGGACTTGCTCCCTTGAAACTAACAAGCGCCCCGCCCCACGTCAACAAAATGGGTGGGGACGCTTTACACTTTTGCAAAGGCATGCTACAAGCCCTGTTTTCAAGGGATTGGGGGTAGTCAAAGGTGATGAGACCATTCGGGGAGGGGTTGGGGCGCATCTGTGGGGTTGCGGCAGCCACAACTTCCCCGGAATTGCGGAGTTTGCTGCGGCAGGCGCTGCGCTACACCCGGACCGTGGAACTCCGTTTGGACTGGCTTGGGAGCGACCAGGAACGTGAAAAATTCCTAACCTGGCTGAAGGGCTTTCATGTGAAGGGTGCGGTCCTCGTGGCAACTTGCAGGCGGCGCGTCGGCGGTGGAGAGTTTGCAGGCGATGCGGCCGCCGAAATGTACTGGCTGATGAAGGCGCGGCAAGCGGGTTGCCAGTGGTGCGATCTGGAAGTGGAGACTTTGCGGGAGCTGCCGGGGAAGTCAGTGGAAGGATACGCGATTCCGTCGAGGGTAATGCTGTCCATGCATGACTTCCGGAGGACGCCGAAGCTCCCGAAGAAGCTGAGCGTGCCGAAGCAGGAAGGAGTGGACGCGATCAAGATGGCGGCGATGTCGCGGACTATCATGGACAGCGTGAGGCTGCTGGAAGTGCTGCGCAAATCCCAGCAGGTGGTGGCGGTGCCAATGGGAGAGATCGGACTGCCGGGGAGGCTGTTGGCGCTGCGAGAAGGAAGTGCGCTGGCGTACGCACCCGTTGCGGTGGCAACTGCGCCGGGACAAGTACATCTGCGGGATTTCAAAGAGTTGTATCGTGCGCATCAGATCACAAGCAAGACAAGGGTGTTCGGAGTGATCGGGAATCCGATCGGGCATTCGTTGTCACCGTTGTTGCACAACACGGGACATGTGGTCGAGAAAAAAGATGCAGTGCTGCTGCCATTTCTGGCGGAGCGGTTGGAGGATTTCCTGAAGGCAGCGATAGAGTTGGGTGTGGAGGGCTTTTGCGTTACGGTGCCGCACAAAGAGGCTATTTTCAGGCGCCTGGATGATTGTGAACCTCTGGCCCAGCAGATCGGCGCGGTGAATACCGTGACGGTGCGGAGAGACGGCTCGCTCTATGGAAGCAATACGGACTATCTGGGGGTGCTCCGCGCGCTGGAGAAGAAACTGCGGCTGCGAGGCAGCCGTGTGCTGATTTTCGGGGCTGGCGGATCCGCGCGCGCCGCCGCATTCGCGATTGCCCAGGCGGGCGCAGAGGTTTTTGTTTGCGCGCGGAGGGAAACAGCGGCGAAGGCACTGGCGCGTGCCGTGGGTGGCATCGTCATCAGGCGCGGCGCGCTGGGCAGAGAAAAGTTTGACGCCATATTGAATACGACGCCCGTGGGGATGCACCCGCAGGACGGAATTTCGCCGTTGAAGGCCGGCGAGTTACACTGTTCTGTTGTAATGGACTTTATTTATCACCCACTGCAGACGAAATTGCTGCAGATTGCGGCAGCAAAGGGAATTCAGACGGTATCTGGAGTGGAAATGTTTTTGGCACAAGGAATCGCGCAGTGGGAATTGTGGATGGGATGCCGCGCACCAGAGGCAGCGATGCGGCGCGCGGTGCTGCGCGCGTTACAAACGGGGAAGCAAAAGCGCTGGTGACGCAAGTCCAACAGAAAACCCGCAGGCGTCCTGGCGTTGTTTACCTTCGACTTTCAACCCTAAAACTGGAATAGTAATCGCAGAGCAATGATGCAGCCTTCCTTTCAGGAATTTCAAAAACTCGCGCAACACGGGAACTTAATCCCGGTGTACGACGTTTTCTCGGCGGACCTGCTGACGCCCGTGAGCGCGTATTTACGAGTGGCGCAAGGCGCGAGGTATTCGTTTTTGCTGGAGAGCGTGGAGGGCGGCGAGAAGATCGCTCGCTATACCTTTGCCGGCGCCAATCCCGAAGAGGTGTTTCGGTACTCCAATGGAGCGTGCGTGCTGGAAAGCCGCGACCGCATCATCTGGGAGGAGCGGGACCCGATTTCATTCTTGCGGGAACATATGGCGCGGTTCCGGCCGGTGCGCTTGCCGGATCTGCCGCCGCTGGTAGCGGGAGCGATCGGGTATTTCAGCTACGACATGGTGAGGCTGATCGAGCGGCTTCCCAAACGATTGCGAGACGACATCGGTTTGTATGACGCAATGCTGATGTTCTACCGGGGGATTATCGCGTTTGATCACGTGCAGCACCGTTTGTGGATCGTGCGCAATGTTTATACGGAAGGGCCGGGAACACTGCGATGGAAATACAACAAAGCAGTGAAGGAACTCCGGCGAACGCGGCAGTTGTTGGAACAACCGGTGACGGGGGAACGTCCGGCTACAAAGAAGACCGGAAAATCGAAGGCGCCGGAAGTCAGCTCGAACTTCAAACCAAAGGAATACCTGGAGGCGGTGCGGAAGGCGAAGAAATATATTCGCGAGGGCGATATTTTCCAGGTAGTACTAAGCCAGAGATTTTCCGCTAAGACCAAGGCGGCACCTTTTGATATTTACCGGGAATTGCGCGCGTTGAATCCTTCGCCTTATCTCTTCTACCTGCAGTTGAACGACGTGCACGTTGTGGGAAGTTCCCCAGAGATGCTGGTGAAAGTGCAGGGGAGGGAAGTGTTTTACCGGCCTATCGCGGGGACACGCTGGCGCGGGAGTAATGAGGCGGAAGATTTGCGGCTGGAGCGCGAGATGCTGGCCAGCGAAAAAGAACGAGCGGAACACATCATGCTGGTGGACCTGGGGAGGAACGATCTGGGGCGGGTGTGCGAATACGGTTCGGTGAACGTAGAAAAACTGATGAACGTGGAGCGCTACTCCCATGTGATGCACCTGGTGTCCAGCCTGCGCGGGAAGTTGCGCGAGGATGTGGACTGCTTTGATGCGTTGATGTCGTGCTTTCCGGCGGGGACCGTGTCCGGCGCGCCGAAGGTGCGCGCCATGGAGATCATCGAGGAGTTTGAAAAGACGCGCCGGGGAATCTACGCGGGCGGGATCCTGTATCTGGATTTTGCTGGGAACCTGGATTCATGCATCGCGCTGCGGACCATGGTTATCAAGAATAGAGTGGCGCACGTGCAAGCGGGCGGAGGGATTGTCGCCGATTCAACGCCGGAAGGGGAGTTCCACGAGTCTGTGAACAAATCGAAGGCGCTATTGCGAGCGCTGGAGTGCGCGCATGGCGGCGCTGTTGCCCCGGAAGCGAGACGCAAACCATGATTCTGCTGCTCGACAACTACGATTCCTTCACCTATAACCTGGCGCAATACCTGGGTGAACTGAGATGCCAGGTGGAAGTACACCGCAACGACAGAATCTCCGTGGAACAGATCGCACAACGAAAACCGACACACATCGTGATTTCACCGGGTCCGTGCACGCCGCAAGATGCGGGGATTTCCGTGGAATTGATTCAGAAACTGGGCGGGAAGATTCCCATTCTCGGGGTGTGCCTGGGGCACCAGGCAATCGGGGCGGCGTACGGCGGAAAGGTAATTCGCGCGCCAAAACTGTTTCATGGGAAGACGAGCGAGATACAGCACGACGGGAAGGGCATATTTGCAAAATTGCCGAACCCATTCACGGCCACGCGCTACCATTCGTTGATCGTGGAACGCAAGTCCTTGCCCCGCGAGCTGGCAGTGACGGCGGAAACGAACGACGGGATTATCATGGCTTTAACTCATCGCAGGTACAAGGTAGCTGGCGTGCAGTTTCATCCCGAATCCGTGCTTACCCAAGCGGGCAAACAACTCCTGCAAAATTTCCTGGCGCAATAAGTAACACAGGTGCGGGAAGAAGTGTCACAGGGCGAGTGCCCTTGGCCGGGGAAGGCGTGGTCAGGCGGTAAGGAAGTATCGCTTAAGTAACTCGCGAAGTAAAATAGAAGAAAGATATTACGAAATAAAATATATTGAAGAATTAGTTAAAATAGAATAGGGTGGCTTTCAGCGGGTTGTCCCTCCGTTTCGCCCGGCTTCGGAGGCCCTCCATGATTCTGCTGCGTTCCAGGTTGCTGCTGGTTTCGTGTCTCTTCCTTTGTGCATATCCCTTACTTTGTGTTGCAGGTGGCAAAGAACCTTTGGGGATTCTGACGCAGGCTTATCAGGCTTATCTGAATGAAGCGGCGGCCTCGCCCGGCCTTTCGCTGTTTGAAGGCGAGGACGTCTCCACGGACGCCGGTGGGCGACTAAGCGTTCGGGTGGGTCAGGCGACGGTTTCGCTGGCGGGGTCCAGCAGCGCAACGCTGCATGGAATCGAAGGGGGCGCTCACGTGGACCTGAACGCCGGGACGGTTGCCTTTCGTTCGCCCGAAAACGTAATTGTGGAGATTCACGCGGAAGGAGCATTCCTGCGCCCCGAAAAGAATCAACTTACGCAGGCTGAAGTCACAATTTTAAGCCCTAGGGTTCTTCAGATTCGCGCGCAGCGAGGCGAGCTTGCTTTTCGCTATGGCGAGGAATTCCAGGTGCTGCCGGAAGGGGAAACGTACCGAATTTATCTGGATTCCCCGGGGGAGCCGCAAGGGCTTGCGGTGGCGGGTGGTGGGAAGTCGAGCCGCTTACGCAAGGTTTCATATCTTGTGGTGGGAGCGGCAAGTGGAGCGTTGACGGCGTGGGGCGTCAACGAATTTGTACATTCCGGGGGATACATTGAGAGCCCTGCGAAGCCGTGAGGCGAGTAGGCCAGCCAGATCGCAGCGTAATTGCTAGACGCCAGTTGGATCGGCGTTGCTCATGAAGGATTTGAATTGTTGCAACTTGGCGAGGGCTGCGCCGGAATCAATGGTATGAGCAGCCAACTGTGCACCGGAACGGAAATCCTCGGCAATGCCAGTCACAACCAGTGCCGCCGCTGCATTCACAACTACAACATCGCGTGGGGCGCCAGGTTGTCCCCGAAAAATCTCGAGGATGAGCTGGGCATTTTGCTCAGGGGTGCCACCGCGCAGGGCTTCGAGGGGGGCGCGCACGACGCCAAACTCTTCGGGGGTAACGCTGAAACTGTGGATCTGGTGATCGCGCACCTCAGTGATATGCGTCTCTCCGGCGAGTGAGATTTCGTCCAACCCGCTGCCATGGACAACGAAAGCGCGCTTTGCGCCGAGATCCAAAAGAGTCGCCGCCACCAGATCGACGGCCTCGTGGGCAAAAACTCCCAGCACCTGCCTGTCAGCACCAGCCGGATTCGTCAACGGGCCGAGCAGATTGAACACTGTGCGCTGACCGATATGTTTGCGAGCGGGCACTGCATGCCGAGTAGCGGCGTGAGCTACGGGCGCGAATAGGAAACCGATGCCAACCTCGCGGATAGCTTGGCCCGCGCGGTGGAGGGGCACATCAATGTGAACGCCGAGCGCTTCCAGGACGTCGGCCGAACCGCAGCGGGAACTGCTGGACCGGTTGCCATGCTTGGCGACACGCGCCCCGGCAGCAGCGGCGACGAACGCAGCCGCCGTGGAAATATTGAAGGTACCGCTGGCATCGCCGCCGGTACCACAGGTGTCCACCAAATTTTCTGGAGGAATTTCTCCTGCGGCGAAAACCGGCGCGGCGTGGCGGCGCATGGTGCTGGCGAAACCGGCAAGCTCGGCGACGCTGACCGGGCGGAGGTTCATGGCGATCAAAAGGCGGACAATGGCAGGAGTTTCCACGCGGCCGGAGAGCAGTTCCTCCATGATGGATTCCGCTTCGGCGCGTGTGAGGGTGACGCCGGCCTCCGTTTTTTCAATCAATGTCGCGCTGTTCGTCATGTCTTTCGTATTTTGGCAAAACACCCGCCTTGCTGGAAGGGCGCGTCTCAAGTAAACTTGAGTGTTTTGTGAGACCTCAAATACTAACACCTGTGCACTGCACCATCGTCGCACAGCATGGCAGCCGCGTCACGGCTGCGTAAAAGGCAGAACCCCCGATGAAGATCCACGAATATCAAGCAAAAGCGATCCTTGCGCGTTACGGCGTCACGACTCCCCGCGGAGAAGTGGCGTTTACGAAAGAAGAGGCCCGTGAAGCGGCACAGCGCCTGAAATCCAACGTAGTGGTGGTGAAGGCGCAAATCCACGCCGGCGGCCGCGGAAAGGGTGGCGGCGTGAAGCTGACGCGCTCCGCCGACGAAGCCGCGGAAACGGCTTCGCGTATTTTGGGAATGACGCTGGTGACGGCACAAACGGGCCCGCAAGGAAGAGTAGTGCGGCGTTTGCTGATCGAAGAAGGCCTGGATATCAAGCGCGAACTTTATCTGGGACTGCTGATTGATCGAGAAAATGAGCGGCCGGTGTTCATGGCGAGTTCCGCGGGCGGCATGGAAATTGAGGAAGTAGCGAAAAATAATCCCGGGGCAATTCTGCGCGAGCCGATCCATCCAGCCGTGGGGCTACAAGCTTTCCAGGCTCGCAAGATTGCGTTTGGATTGGGGATGACGGGAGAGCAGGTGACGGTGGCGGTTCCGTTCCTGTTGGCATTGTACCGGGCGTTCATGGATACGGATGCTTCGCTGGTGGAAATCAATCCGTGCGTGGTGACGGGCGACGGCAAGATCGTCGCGCTTGACGCGAAGATGACGTTCGACGACAACGGATTGTTCCGCCACAAAGACCTTCGCGAATTGCGCGACCTGGATGAGGAAGACCCACTCGAGGTGGAAGCCTCCAAGTACGGATTGAACTACATCAAGCTGGACGGCACGGTGGCGTGCATGGTGAACGGCGCGGGCTTGGCGATGGCCACCATGGACATCATCAAGTATGCGGGCGGATCGCCGGCAAATTTCCTGGATGTTGGAGGAGGAGCTTCCGCCGATCAGGTGAAAAATGCGTTTCGCATTCTCCTGAGCGATCCCGAAGTGAAAGCAGTCTTCATTAATATTTTTGGCGGCATATTGCGTTGCGACGTGTTAGCGACAGGCGTTGTGGCAGCGGCAAAGGATTTACAGGTGAAAATACCAATTGTGGTGCGGATGGAAGGTACGAACGTGGAACGAGGACGGCAAATACTGCGAGAAAGCGGCTTGAATTTCACGATTGCCGAAGGAATGAAAGATGGCGCGCAAAAGGTGGTGGCGTTGGCGGGAGGTGCGCGATGAGCATCCTGGTCAATGAAAAAACGCGGCTGCTGGTGCAGGGTTTTACCGGGCGCGAAGGCACATTCCACGCGCAGCAGATGATCGAGTACGGAACGAACGTCGTCGGCGGCGTCACACCGGGCAAGGGCGGAACGAAGCATCTGGAACGCCCCGTATTTAACACGGTTGCCGAGGGAGTGAAAGCGACGGGCGCGGATGCCACCGTGATTTTTGTGCCCCCGGCCTATTCAGCCGACGCGATTCTGGAGGCGGCTGACGCGCAGGTAGCTCTGGTGGTGTGCATTACCGAGGGGATTCCCGCGCTGGACATGGTGCGAGTGGCAAACGTTGTGGACCGAGCGAAGACGCGGCTAATCGGGCCGAACTGTCCGGGGATCATTTCTCCCGGAAAATGCAAAGTCGGAATTATGCCGGGACGCATTCACAAACAGGGAAACGTTGGAGTGGTGAGCCGCAGCGGCACGCTGACGTATGAAGCGGTGCACCAATTGACGCAATTGGGGATTGGCCAATCCACATGCATCGGGATTGGCGGCGACCCGATTATCGGCACAACTTTCCTGGATGCCATCAAGATGTTCAACGACGATCCGGACACGCATGCGATCGTGCTGATTGGCGAAATCGGAGGGAACGCGGAAGAACGCGCCTCCGAGTGGATCAAGGCGAATGTGAAGAAACCCGTGGTGGGCTTTATCGCCGGGCAAACGGCGCCACCGGGAAGGCGCATGGGTCACGCGGGAGCGATCATCAGCGGCGGCCAGGGCACTGCGAAAGACAAGTATGCAGCAATGAATGCGGCGGGGATTCGCACCGTGCAGACGCCGGCGGATTTGGGCACGACGGTGGCTGCGGCGCTGGAGTGAAGCACTGGAGCAATGAAATAAAGAACTGGTAACGGCACACGGAAGTTGCGGGTGCTCGTAAGGATTTGACTGACCAGAGGATTCATTGCTTCCATACACTGCGGCAATATTCCATTTTTGAGGAGAAAATTGTGGCGATTGAACGGACCTTTGCAATCATCAAGCCTGATGCTGTTGGACGCGGCCAGCAGGGAGAAATCCTGGCGCGCATCCATAAAGCGGGATTCAAGATCGTCACGATCAAGTCCATGCGGCTGACGAAGGAAGAGGCCGGTGGTTTCTATGCTGTGCACCGGGAACGCCCTTTTTTCGGGGAACTCACGGAGTTCATGAGTTCGGGAAAGATTTTTGCCATGGTTCTGGAGGCGGATGGAGCGATTGGTAAGTGGCGTGACACCATGGGCGCCACTGATCCGAAGAAAGCCGCTGCTGGGACGATCCGCCGTGATTTGGGCACAAGCATCGGCAACAATTGCGTGCATGGCTCCGACGCGCCCGAAACAGCGGCATTTGAGATTGGCTATTTTTTTTCTGGGTTGGAATTGATCTAAAGCGAAGGCCGCGCGTTTGCCCCCGCCACCTCACAGGGGGCGTAAATCAACGTATCAGTTTCTCCCCTTTCCTTGGGCCTGCCTTAGCTGCATAATGGCGGGGTTCTGTCGGCGTAACCTACCTGGAGGTCCCTATGTCTTCAATGCATCGTCGCGAATTTCTAAGCTACACCGCGCGCGCAGCATCCGGCGCAATTTTCAGTTTGCATCCGCTTGCGAGGAGGCTGATGGCGCTGCCGCCGATCGCCAGCAAATTCAACGCGAACGACACGGTCACGTTGGGTAAGACGGGTATTCAAACATCGCGGATGGCCATGGGTACGGGCACGCACGGTTCATACCACCACTCCAATCAGACAGCCTTGGGCCTCCAGGGCTGCGCCGCGGTGCTGCTGAACGGATATGACCAGGGGCTGCGCTTCTTTGACACAGCCGATGGTTACGGCAGTCATCCGCATGTCGCGGAAGCGCTGAAGCACGTAGACCGCAGCAAGGTAACGGTGATGACGAAGACGGACACACGGGATCCCGCTGGGGTGAGAGCGAATCTGGATCGTTTCCGGAAAGAGCTTGGCACAGACTACATTGACATCGTGCTGGTTCACTGCGTCACGGAGGCGGATTGGAGCACCAGGTACCGGGGCGTTATGGACGTGCTCTCTGAAGCAAAACAAAAGGGTATTATCCGCTCGCATGGAGTTTCCTGCCATTCGATCGAAGCACTGCGCACTTCGGCAAAGACTCCGTGGGTTGAATTGGATCTTGCGCGTATTAATCCGATTGGTGCCTACATGGACGCGCAACCCGAAGTGGTGATACCAGTGCTCCGCGAAATGAAGGCGGCGGGCAAAGCCGTTATCGGAATGAAGATCATGGGGCAGGGAAGTTTGCGCAAGAAGCAGGACGAAGCGTTCAAGTACGCGCTCGGCCTGGACCTGCTGGATGCCTTCACGATCGGTTCGGAATCGATCGCGGAACAAAACGACGCGGTTCGCCGGATCGCTGCCGTCGCTTAAGCCGTGGATCCTTCGCGTGAGCTTGGCCGCACGCTGCTGATCCTGGGATCGCTGCTTGTTGTTGTTGGAGCTCTGTTCTTTTTTGGGGGCCGGTTGCCGTTTCGCCTGGGGCGTCTGCCAGGCGACATCGTGCACAAGGGCGAACACACCACGTTTTATTTTCCGATTGTGACTTGCATCGTGTTGAGCACGGGATTGACGTTGCTGCTCTGGCTGTTAACGCGATTGCGACGCTGAAGAAGGTTGCAGCAAATCGGTTTACGGCACTCGAATTTGACAATCAGGGGAGGATAGCGATGAAGGGATCGGCAAAGGTTATCGAACAACTGAACAAGGCACTTCGCGAGGAACTTACGGCGATCAACCAGTATTTTCTGCACGCGGAGATGTGCGAGAACTGGGGATACGAAAAGCTATCGGAGTACATCAAGATGCAATCGATCGGCGAGATGAAGCATGCCGAGGCGCTCATGGAGCGCATCCTCTTCCTGGACGGATCGCCTTCAATGCAGCCACTGGAACTGACAGTCGGGAAAAATGTGCAGGAAATGCTGCAGAGCGACCTGGACCTGGAGCTTGGCGCGGTGAAAGATTACAACGCGGCGATTCAGATTGCCGTGGCGGAACACGACAACGGTTCGCGCGACCTGTTCGTGCAATTGTTGAAGGACGAAGAGGGCCATGTGGACTGGCTTGAGGCGCAGGCGCACCAGATCAAGGAACTCGGCTACGAACGCTACCTGACCATGCAGATGGGCGAAAACGAAGAAGAGGAATAAACCGGCGATTGGAGCTATGCTGCTCTCGTCTTTGATTGATTGGCTGTTCCCGCGGACCAATGGACCAACTGCAACTGAATCTGCAACCGGAGCGGCGCGTGTTTACGGTCAGCGACCTGACCGCGCGCATTCGCGACCTGCTGGCCAAAAACTTTACGGACATTTCGGTGCAGGGTGAAATTTCCAACTGCCGCGAGGCGCAGTCTGGACATTTCTATTTTACCTTGAAGGATGAACGCGCGCAGATTCGTTGTGTTTTGTTCAAGCAACAAAAGCGCGGCATTAAATTTCGGCCGGAGGATGGAATCCAGGTAACGGTGCGCGGCTCGCTGAGCGTGTATGAAGCGCGAGGTGAGTATCAGGTTTACGTGGAGACGCTGGAGCCGGTGGGGCGCGGGGCGCTGCAACTGGCATTCGAGCAGTTGAAGAAACGCCTGGAGGAAGAAGGACTATTCGCCACGGCGCGCAAGAAGCCACTGCCGCTACTTCCCAATCGGATCGGGGTGATCACTTCGCCGAAGGGCGCGGCGGTGCGAGACGTAGTGCGCATTTTGACGCGGCGGTTTCCGAATGTGCATTTGACGGTGTATCCGGTGCGTGTGCAAGGAGACGGTGCGGCGGAAGAGATCGTAGAAGCGCTGCGGTATTTCCATAAGAAGCGCGCGGCGGACGTGGTCCTGCTGGTGCGTGGCGGCGGCTCGATGGAAGATTTGTGGGCCTTCAACGAAGAGATCGTGGCGCGGGCTATCGCCGCTTCGGGCATCCCGGTGATTTCCGGCGTGGGGCATGAAACCGATTTTACGATTGCGGATTTTGTCGCGGATGTACGGGCGTCTACGCCATCGGCGGCGGCGGAGTTGGTCGTGCAGACGCGGCGGGAATTCGACAAGCATGTGGCCGATTTACGTGAAACGCTGGAAAGCCTGCTGCGCTTCCGGATCTTGGAGCTTTCGCGGCGCGTCCACGAACTAGCAGGGAGGCGCGGCTTCCGGCGGCCGCTGGATTTGCTGCGGCAACGGCGGCAACGTGCCGATGAACTGACTTCGCGGCTGGCGCTGAGCTTGCGTGCGCGGCTGGAGTTTTCGCGGAAACGGTTTACGAGGGCGCACCTGCGCGTGGCCTCGTTCGATTTTCGAGCGAAAGTGGGTGTGCTGCGTTTGCGATTGCAGAGGCGCGGCCAGGAATTGGGCGTTCGCGCGGATCACATGCTGCGCCGGAAACGTGAACGTTGGGAACGGCTGACACTGCAGCTGCAGGAACGCGGCCCGCTGAAAGTGCTGGAGCGCGGGTATGCGATCGCCACGGATGCAGCGGGAAATGTGCTGCGCGATGCGGCGCAGGTGAAGATTGGAGATGAGTTCGGCATTAGACTGCACCGAGGGAAATTAATCGGGGAAGTGCGCCGGAGAGAGCCGAGCTGAGGCCGGAAGAAAGTCCTTCATTATTGTGGCGCTTGGGCTCTCTTCTCTTTTATCTCTTTCACGCGATCCACCAAATCATTTGCCTGGTTTGTGTACTGTTCCCGCTCGGTGGGTGTAGCAGCCATGTCGGTTTTTCGCCTGTAGAGAAAGTTCAAGTAGACCATCGCATCATCATAGTCAGGCTTCAAGGCAATGGCTCGATTTAGGCTGGCGATTCCTTCATCCACGATCGCGCCGCACTGTTGCGCATACTCAATCCGCGAGGCTTCGGGAAGCGGGTCGGTGTCCTTTAGTCCTTCACCAGAGACAGATTTATTGAAACCCGCGCGGACTTCCACATTAGCGTGATAGGACAGGGCCCAGTCGATGACGCCGATGGAATAGTATGGCTGAGGATCATCGGGCCTAAGCTCAACGTGCTTCTGATGGTAGGATTTAGATTCCGCGAACATTTCGGCATCAAAGGGCTGGCCGGCCCGTTGATAAAGGATGGAGGCGAGTCCGTCGATAGCCGAAAGATTTTGCGGATCGATTTGGAGAACTTCCTTGTACTCATCTACCGCCGATTTTCCCAAGCGGAGGTTCTCTTCGCTGGGCGCGCCGGGGATGTACTGGGAGGCATACGTTGTTGCGAGATACAGGCGCGCATTGACGGCGCGGGGATCCAGTTCTTTAGCACGTGTGAAGAGCTGCTGAGCCTCAGCAAATTGACCGTTCTTGAATGCGTTGACTCCTTGGGTCAGCGCGCTTCTTGCCTGAATCTGGGCGTCAGTCAATGAACTCGAATCTTCAGGAGTTTGCGCGTTTGCAGGAGTCGCGGAACCCAAAAAGAGCGCGGTCAGGGCTAGAATCGAAAAAAGACGGATAGAAAGCTTAGAGGGACGTGAAGTAGACATACCAGCCTCCGTTTTCCCTGCAGGCTGTAATTCTGATCCTCTTCGTCGGAAGAAACCTTAAGAACGGCGAGGAAGGCCTCCTGGGGGATGTCCAGCCAGGTCACGCAGCCCAGGGGGAATCAGCGGTAGATTTCGCGACGGTGTCCCACGTCAGTAACGGTAACGCTTCAGCCGAGATCATCAATTTTGTAGAGGATGCGGTAACTACCGAAGCGAATGCGCCAGCCTTCTCGCGCAGCCAGTTTTTTGCATCCGGTGGGCCTAGGATTAGCAGCTAAGCTACGAATGGCAACCTCCGCTGCATTGGCCTGCTGTTCAGGTAAATCGGCTATCTGTTTTTGAGCGCGTGGCAGGATGAGAAGTTTGTAGCTCACTTTCGCGCGCGCTTTATTTCGGCGAGGGCTTGTTCGAAAGGTACAGCGGTCTCCGCAGAGGCTTCGGCCTCGTCAAACGCCCGAATGTCCTCGAGCTCCTCCAGTTCTTCCAGGAGCTTTTCGTACTCCTCGATGCCGAGCACAACGGCGACCTTCTCGCCTTTTTCATTCACGAGGAATTGGGCGCTTTCTTTTATGGCTTTGCTCACGGCGACAGTCTACTCCAGTGCGCAGCAGGCAGCAAGAATCCGGCCTTCAATGTCGGGTTAATCCTCTTCGTCGGAAGAAACCTTAAGAACGGCGAGGAAGGCCTCCTGAGGAATGTCAACCTGGCCGACACGCTTCATGCGCTTCTTGCCTTCTTTTTGTTTTTCAAGGAGTTTGCGTTTGCGTGTGATGTCGCCGCCGTAGCACTTGGCTAGCACATTCTTGCGCATGGCCGCGACTGTTTCACGGGCGATGATGCGGCTGCCGATAGCTGCCTGGATGGGCACCTCAAACATTTGGCGGGGAATCAGCTTGCGAAGGCGAGTGGCGAGTTCGCGGCCTCGCTCGTAAGACTGATCGCGGTGGCAAATCAGCGCAAGAGCGTCCACAGGTTCGCCGCCGACGAGCACGTCCAGCTTCACAAGGTCGGATTCCTTGTAGCCAGCCAGATGGTAATCCAGTGAGGCGTAACCGCGCGAAACGCTTTTCAGCCGGTCATAGAAATCCATCACAATTTCGTTCAGAGGAAGTTCGTAGGTGAACATCACGCGGGTGGGTGAGAGATACTCGAAGTTTTTCTGGATGCCGCGCTTTTCCTGGCAGAGGCGCAGGATGCTGCCCACCGATTCATCGCTGGTGATAATCATGGCCTTGATGATGGGCTCTTCGATTTTGCTGATGTCACTGGGATTGGGGAATTTTGCCGGGCTGTCAACTTCGATGACCTCGCTGCCAACGCGGGTGATGCGGTAACGAACGCTGGGTGCCGTCGTAATCAAGTTCAGGCCGAACTCGCGTTCCAGGCGCTCCTGAACAATCTCCATGTGCAAAAGCCCGAGGAAGCCACAGCGGTAGCCAAAACCAAGAGCGACGGAGTTTTCCGGTTCGTAGAAGAACGAGGCATCGTTCAATTTCAATTTGCCAAGGGCATCACGTAGCGGCTCATAGTCATCGGCCAGGACCGGGAAAAGCCCGGCGAAGACCATCGGCTGGATGGCTTCAAAGCCTGGGAGGGGAGGCGCACTACTGCCTGCCTCAATGATGGTGTCACCCATGCGTGCGTCGGCCACTTGCTTGATATTGGCGATGACGAAGCCAACGTCGCCGGTTTCAAGTTCCTCCAGCGCGATTGGTTTTGGAGTAAGGGTACCGAGCTGTTCGACCTCGTAGGTTTCATCACTGGCACACAATCTGATCTTCATGCGGCGGGTGATGCGGCCTTGCTTCACGCAAACGAGGACAACCGCGCCGCGATAAGGGTCAAACCAGGAATCGAAAATCAGGGCCTGCAGAGGGTTATCCACGCTGCCTTTTGGCGAGGGAACACGCTGGACGACGGCTTCAAGCACGTCTTCCACTCCGATTCCGCTTTTGGCGCTGATCAACAAGGCATCCTCAGCGGGAATGGCCAGCACGGTTTCGATTTGTTCCTTGACGAAATCGGGCTGCGCGGCGGGCAGGTCGATCTTGTTGATTACCGGAATGATGGTGAGGTTGTGTCCGGCGGCGAGGAAGGTGTTGGCCACGGTTTGCGCTTCCACACCTTGGCTGGCGTCCACCACCAGGAGAGCGCCTTCGCACGCGGAAAGCGCGCGGGATACTTCATAGGAAAAATCCACGTGGCCCGGCGTATCAATCAAATTTAGGCGGTAGGTATTGCCATCCTTAGCCAGGTAATGGAGGCGAATGCTTTTCGCTTTGATTGTGATGCCGCGCTCGCGCTCCAGGTCCATGGAATCGAGGACCTGTTCGTGCATCTCGCGCTGCGTGAGGGCGCCGGTTAATTCGAGGAGGCGATCGGCCAGGGTGGATTTGCCGTGGTCAATGTGCGCGATGATGCAGAAATTTCGTATGAACTTTGGGTCCATTCGCTTTCGTTACCGCCAGGGTTGTGCCTGATGGTGTTCCCGTGAGATAGACGGCGGGCTCAGGCGCTGGGGCGAGCACCTCTCACCCTGCTCGAAGCTTGCCGTGCGAACATCTAGTTTGCCACAAACGTAGGGGGACGTCAGCCCATGCAGCGTCGAAGCGGTGAGTCGGTTTTCGGCAAGAACGCCGCCACGGATTGATTTGGAATATTTGGCACGACAGGAAAGTATACGCCCGCGGCATAGAACAAATTGGGATAGGCGTTCGCCAGTTCAGGACGATAAACTAACGCTGTCCAGGATGGTACAGAATGATCGCCGATTTCCTTCGCGCTCTTCTTAGGTTCTTCATTCTATATTTAGTTCGACCAGTCCTTCTGTTATGTGGTGCCCTTGTCTCGTCGGTCTACAATGTGTTGTTTGCGTGGTGGCTCGACGATTGGACTTTTGAACGGCGCCAACGCCGCTTCGAGCATGAAATCCAAGAAGAGTATTTTTGGCTTTTCGAGAAATATGGTGCGCAAATTGTTCCCACAAAGCGATATAGGCAAGTGCTCGACTACGTGGTTGCGACTCTTGCGATTGGCGACCTGTTGCTACAATTAGTAAGGGGCAATAGTGAATTCCGTGTGAACCTCGCTCCTGCTCATGAAGCACATGATTGGTATGATTTTGGAGAAGCGCTTGCCTTAGCTTCTGACGCCGAGCCAAATAGTGGCGGCACCATACACTACCGAATGGCAAACTTTCGTCAGCTGTTTGAAGCCAACATTGAGTGCCTTAAGAAATTCTTCTCAAAAGAAGAATATGGTGAATCAAGGCGGGGTAGAACTGTTAAGAAGCTAATCCCACTTTGAACGGCGAGGCTGGAGAACACGGAGACTCCAAACAGTTCACACTACCGAAGTGCGCCCCGCAATGCTGGCCAACCTTAGCCCGAGATGTGGTACGCAGAGATGGGGAAAGGGCTGCCCGAAGGGCCATCTTGCCGGATTGCCCATCAGGGCGCGAGTCCGGTTTTGCCGCCTTTGGGAGCGGGTATATAGTGAATGAGGGTTTCGTGCCCAGCCGCGGACGTGTAGTATCCAAAGCCCAAGAAGCACTCAAAGGCAAATCAGACAGATGGCCGGAGACGTCAACAAGCATCTGGAACGCGCCAAGAAGTTTCTAGAGAAGAACCGCGTCGAGGACGCCATCGAAGCGTACCTGGCGGTATTGCAGGAAGCGCCTGTGCACGCGGAGGCAACGCAGGCGCTGGGTGATTTGTATACCCGGGTGGATCAGCCGGATCGCGCGGCCGTCTATTACGGCCACTTGTTTGACCTGCTCGTCGAGCCCAAAGACGAGACCAAGGCGCTGGCGATCTACAATCGTTTTCTGCGGCATTCCCAGGCGCCGCAATCTCCGGAACGCATCGCGCGTTACGCCTTCCTGCAGCAAAAACAAAATCACTCGGATGAAGCCATCGAGCAGTACACGAAAGCCGCGGAGCTTTTCAGCGAAGCGGGCCGGGGAGAAGATGCGCTGTTTTGCTGGGAGCGCACGGCGCAACTCGAACCAGACAATTTGACTCGTCAATTGAAAGTGGGTGAATCCGCGGCGCAACTGGGAAAGAATGCGTTGGCGGCACGGGCGTTTCTGCGCGCAGGGCAATTGGCCACGTCTGGAGGCGATCCGCAAGCGGCAATGAAATTTCTTGGCCGCGCCTACGGGTTAGCGCCGCAAGAGCGCAGCGTGGCACTGCTCTACGCCGAGGCGAAACTGCGGAATGGGGAATCAGCGGAGGCGGCAGCGCTGCTGGAGCCGTTTGCCGGAAGCGAGAGCGACGTGGCTTTTCTGGACACCTTCGCGGACGCGCTGCGGCAGGCCGGCCAGCTTGACCGCGCGCGAGCGATTCTGGAACGGCTTCTGCGCGAAAAGAATGAAGGCATCCTGCGGTTGTTCGATCTTGCGGACGCCTATTCCGACATCGGACAAGACAACAAGTCGGTGGAGATCTTGCTGACCTTGAAGAAGCGGATGTTCGCGGACAAAAAGAGCGGCGAATTTGTTACCCAGGTGGAGGCGCTAGGCGCTAAACATCCGGAGTCGTTGCCCATCCTGGAATTCTGGGCGAGCGTGTACAACGAGCTGAACCGCGAGTCGCAATACTTCGAATTGCTGATCAAACTGTTTGACGCGAATTTCAATTCGGGGAGTTTTCAGAAGGCCAGTGAGATCCTCGAGCGCCTGGTGGACATTGATTCGTACGATTATCGCAATCAACAGAGATTGGAGCAGCTCCGCGGGCACGTTGACGAAGTTTTCTTGCGCCGCGTCGCCGGACGCATGGCCAAAAGCGTGACGATGAGCGCAAATTCCGCCACGCCGCCCAAGGCTGCAACGAGCCAGGAAATTGCGGAAACGGCTCCCGTGACAGAAGAAGGGCGCAAGCTGCAGGCGCTGGAAGACCTGATCGTGCAGACGGAGATTTTTCTGCAATACTCGTTGCAGAGCAAGGCGATCGAGCGACTGCAAAAAATCGCGGCGATGTTTCCCGGAGAGGAAGCTCGCAACGATCGGCTGCACAATCTGTACCAACTGGCGAATTGGTGGCCAAAGACGGCGGCGAAGTCCGAACCATCCGGGAGAACAGCGGCGCCACCGGTGGTGGAAGCGCAACCAACGCCGCCAACCGGGCGGACAGGCAGTTACACTGCTGAGACTTTGCGCGACCTCACGAAGATTTCTGAGATTAACCAGAAAATTTTCCGGCAACAAACGCCGCGTGCCATGTTGAACACAACTGTCAATGAGGTGGGCACATACCTGAAAGCCGCGCGGACGATTGCGGTCATCGGCGTTCCCGGTCGGCCGCCAGAGATGGCCGCTGAATATTGCACGTCGGGATTGAAGCCCGCACCCGGCGCGCAAGTGGTGTTCGTGCTCGCGCAGATGGAAAAAGCCGTGCCGGATGAATTGGGCGGGTTGGTAGTGGACGCCAGCGAGGGCTCGATCCTGACCGAATTGGGATTGCAAACGGCTTTGGGCGTGACCATCACGGATAAGGAAACGCAAACTCCCGCGGGAATGTTGATTGTGGCCCACGCCGGGGAACATCGTTGGAAAGCGAATGAGACTTACTTCCTGCAAGCGATTGGCGACCAGATGATGATGAGCGTAAGCCACACGCGGCTGCGCTCGCTGGTGCGCCGCATGGGCGTTTCCGACGAGCGTACGGGATTACTCAGCCGAAGTTCTTACGTCGGATGCCTTCTGAACGAAGCAGACCGCGCGCGCACACAGGGCACACCGCTTTCACTGGCTGTTTTGCAGATCGACCGCGGCGCGGACATGCTGCGGCAGCAGGGAGAAGTACCACTGGAAAAATTCCTGGAGCAACTGGCGCGCTCGCTGCAACCCATGGTGCGGCAGAACGACATGGCCGTGAAGTATACGTCGTGGGCGCTGGCGTTTATATTGCCCGACACTTCGATTTCAGGAGCGCAGAACCTGGTGGAAAAATTGCGCCGCGCTGCTGCGGGCGTTCGCCCGCCTTGGGATTCCACGCAGATCACCTTGAGCGCGGGAATCGTGGAAGCAGTAGCGAAGCAAGAGTATGAGAGCGAAGATATTGTCACCGACCTGATCAACCGCGCGGAATTCAGCGTGGATGAAGCACGAAAACGCGGGGGAGACACTGTAGTGGTGGCGGAGATTCAGCGTCCGTGAAGCAAGGCCCTGACGGCAGCGGCATCTAGTTTTTAATTCAACACAAATGAGGCAGACATGTTTCCAACCGATGTTGTGATTGTTGCGGGCGCGCGAACACCTATGGCCCGCTATACGGGGATGTTCTCAGAAGTGTCCGCGATCGAACTTGGTGCCCACGCAGGGAAGGCGGCGATTTACCGTGCGGGTGTGGATGCAAGCGAGATTGATCACGTTATTTTCGGGAATGTTCTGCAGACGAGCGCGGATGCCATTTATGGTGCGCGGCATGTTGGGTTGAAGGCAGGACTAAAGATCGAGACGCCGGCAGTGACTGTGAACCGCCTGTGCGGTTCGGGGATTGAAGCGATTGTGCAGGCGGGGCAGCGATTGTTGTTGGGTGAGGCGAATCTTGTGCTGGCGGGCGGCATGGAGAACATGACGCAGGCGCCGTTTGTGATTCGAGGGGCGCGCACAGGATTGAAACTTGGCGGCGGCGCGTTGGAAGATTTTCTTTTTGTTGGCTTGACGGACACTTTTTGCGGACTACCGATGGCGTTGACGGCGGAGAAGTTGGGGGAACAGACGGGGATCACTCGAAAAGACTCGGATGCATACGCGTTGCGCAGCCAACAGGCAGCGGAGGCCGCCGCGAAGGCGGGCTATTACAAAGAAGAGATTGCGCCGGTGGAGGTGAAGCAAGGGAAAAAGGTGACGCTAGTAAGCGAGGACGATCACCGCCGACCGGAAACGACCATGGAAACGCTGGAGAAACTGCCGCCATCGTTCAAGAAAGACGGCATCGTTACTGCTGGAAACGCCAGCGGAATTGTGGATGGAGCAGCGGCAGTGATCGTGACACGGGAGAAAACGGCCAAAGAGCGGGGACTGAAGCCGCTTGGGAGAATTGTGTCCTGGGCAGTGACAGGGGTAGATCCGAGCATCATGGGGATTGGGCCGGTGCCATCGACGCGCAAGGCATTGCAGCTTGCGGGTCTGAAGTTGGAACAGATTGATCTTATCGAGGTGAACGAAGCGTTTGCCGCGCAATATTTGGCGGTTGAGAAGGAACTAGGCCTTCAACGGGATAAAACAAATGTGAACGGAGGAGCGATCGCGCTTGGCCATCCGTTGGCAGCTTCAGGCACGCGATTGGTGATCACCGTTTTGCACGAATTGCGCCGCAAAGGTTTGCGGTACGGACTGGCTACGGCATGCATCGGTGGTGGGCAGGGCATTGCGATGATCGTGGAAGCCTTGGGGAATTGACGCGCCGGGAGTTCCGGGGGAACCTTTGGTACACTTTTGCGGGGTGGTTGTTCCTACCGCATGCATCGGAATTCGCAATCGTGAGGGATGAGAATGACGATTCAAAAAGTCGGAGTCGTAGGGTGCGGCCTGATGGGCTCGGGGATTGCGCAAGTATCCGCGCACGCTGGGTTTCAGACTGTGGTGCGGGAAGTTAGCGCGGATCTCGTTGAAAAAGGGTTGAAAGGAATTGAGAAGAATTTAGCGCGGCTGGTGGAGAAGGGCACCCTGAAGGAAGATGCGAAACATGAAATTCGGGGGCGATTGAAGGGTACTACTTCACTCGACGACTTAAGAGATTGTGACGTTATTGTGGAAGCGATCATTGAGCAGCTGCCGGCAAAACGGGAGCTATTTTCCACGCTGGATAAAATTTGCGGGGCTCAAACCATTTTCGCGAGCAATACTTCTTCCTTAACCATTACTGAAATAGCCGCAGCCACCAAACGTCCACCGCGCTTCGTGGGTCTGCATTTCTTCAATCCGGTGCCAGTTATGAAGCTGGTGGAAGTGGTGCGCACGATTGCGACCGATCCGGAAGTATATGAGGAAATGGTTGCGTTTGGCGCTAAGTTGGGGAAAACGCCGGTGCGCGCACAGGATAGCGGGGGATTCATCGTCAATCGTCTGCTTGTGCCGTATTTGCTGGACGCGATTCGCGCGCTGGAAGAGGGCGTAGGCTCCGTTGTTGATATCGATAACTCGATGAAATTGGGCTGTGGCTACCCGATGGGGCCATTTACGCTGCTCGATTTTGTCGGCCTGGACACTACATATTATATTTGTCAGATAATGTTCGATGAATTCAAGGAAAAGCGCTTCGCCGCGCCGCCGTTATTGAAGCGCATGGTCCTGGCGGGCTGGCACGGCAAGAAAAGTGGCCGCGGATTCTACGACTACAGCGACCCGAACAATCCGAAACCGCTGCAGCTCTAGGGACGGGACGATGGCTTACGAAAACTTGCTGTACGAAAAGAAAGATGGGATCGGCTACATCACGTTTAACCGGCCCAAGGTGTTGAACGCGCTAAACAGGAAGACGATTGAGGAGTTGCAGCAGGTCTTGCTGGATGCGCGCGAAGATGCGGCTGTGCGCGTGCTCATCCTCACCGGTTCCGGCGAGAAGGCGTTTGTTGCCGGCGCGGACATCAACGAACTTGCGCAGCAAACCCCGGTGAATGGCAAGGAGTTTTCGATTTTCGGGCAGGGCGTGTTTCACTTGCTGGAGACTCTCGGCAAACCGTCCATCTGCGCGATCAACGGATTCGCACTTGGTGGTGGCTGCGAATTGGCGCTGGCATGCTCGATTCGCCTGGCGAGCAAGACGGCGAAGCTGGGGCAGCCTGAAGTGAAGCTTGGCATTATCCCCGGATACGGCGGGTCGCAACGATTGGCGCGGCTCTGCGGGAAAGGCATGGCGCATGAGCTTTGCCTTAGCGGGGAAATGATTACGGCGGATGAAGCGCAACGGATCGGCCTGGTGAATCACGTGTACGAGCCAGCGGAGTTGTTGCCTGCCGCCGAAGCTTTGGCGAAAAAGATTATCGAGAAAGCGCCGCTAGCCGTGAAATACTGCATGGAGGCGATCGAGCGCGGCATCGAAATGCCCCAGGACGAGGGTCTCTTCCTGGAGGCAACATTGTTTGGGTTATGTTGCGCGACAGAAGACATGCGAGAAGGCACCAAAGCATTTTTGGAGAAGCGCGCCGCGGCATTCAAAGGGAAATAGAAGACGCAGTGCAGGGGTGCAGGAACAGAGCTTCAGATTGGCGGATTGAAAATGGCGGAGAACCAAAAATTCGGGAAAATCGACGGTGGCTTGAGCGCGGCAGGTTCGCATTTTGCAGTCATCGTGAGCCGGTTCAACAGCTTTATTACCGAACGACTGCTACAAGGCGCAATAGACGCGCTGGAGCGTGCGGGTGCGGGCAGCAAAGATATTGACGTGGTGCACGTGCCGGGCTCGTTCGAATTGCCGCTGACCGCGAAAAAACTCGCCACCAGCGGAAAATACGATGCGCTGATCGCCATTGGCTGCGTTATTCGTGGGGAGACTTCGCATTACGATTATGTCTGCTCGGAAACAGCGCGAGGTTTGCAGCTTGCGCAAATGGACAGCGGGATTCCCATCCTGTTTTGCGTGCTGACCTGCGACACGCTGGAGCAAGCCATCGATCGCGCGGGTCTGAAGGGCGGGAACAAAGGATATGAAGCGGGGCTGGGAGCCATTGAGATGGCGCAGCTTTCGCGAAAGCTGCGCGGTGCGGCGAAGCACACGGAAACGCGCAAAGGCCGGCGAAACTAACGTGTCCCTACGAACAAAATCCCGCGAGTTTGCCATGCAGATGCTGTTTCAATGGGAGATGAGCCAGCAGGAGCCCGCGAAACTCGAAGCAAGATTCTGGAAAGATGCCAAAGCCGCGCAGCAGACACGCACGTTTGCGAATCAATTGTTCGAAGGCGCAGTGCACGATTCCACGGCACTCGACGAATTGATTTCAAAACATGCCGCAAATTGGCGTCTGGAACGTCTTTCCGTAATAGACCGCGCCATTCTTCGGCTGGCATTGCACGAGATGCGCGCGACGGACACACCGCCAAAGGTGGTGATCAATGAAGCGGTGGAACTGGCCAAGAAGTTTTCGTCGGAAGAGGCGGGCGGTTTTGTGAACGGGATTCTGGATACCTGCCGAAAGTCATTTAAGGAAAAATAGTACGAGGAACCTCTGGCCTTGGTGAGACCGGAGCATTTTTCGTTCTCAAGCGTAGCGGTATTGCGTCAAGTGCGGATCACGCCCTCAAACACTTTCACCGCCGCGCCACTGACGCGAGGCGTGAGTCTCTTTCTGGTTTGCGAAACTTCCACTTCAATTTCACTGGGCCTCCCCATCTCCACACCCTGAGAAACGTGGAGCGTGTGGCCTGCGCCCAACTTGCCATGCTTCACCAAATAGGCGCCCAACGAGCCTGCAGCGGAGCCGGTTGCAGCATCTTCGTAGAGTTCCCAAGGCATCATCCCTCGTGCAAACGCGGACGTGCCATTGCCAAGCGCGAAACAATAAGCCAGGGCGCCTTGCTTGCCGATCAGCCGGGCCAACGCGATCATGTTCATTTCGATCTTTGCGAGCGCAGCACGGCTTCGTAAAGGAACCATCAGGTTGAAGATGCCGGTAGATACAAACTCGGGCGGCAATTTCGGGTCGAAATCACTTGGCTTCAAGCCAAGGGCAGCGGCAAGTTTCTTCTTATCGATTGTCGAGGGTTTGAACGCGGCGTCTTTCTGCGTCATGGTTACACGCTGTGGCCGCCCATCCTTGAAGCGAATTTCCACGGGAAGAATGCCCGCGCCCGTTTGCTGCAGCACATGCACCCCGCCTTCCTGCGCGGGGACGACACCCAGTTCGGCAAGGAGAAACCAAGTGCCGATAACCGGATGGCCCGCCAGCTTGAGCTCTTCTTTAGTGGTGAAGATGCGCAAACGGGCCAAGGCGCGATCGTCCGAAGGCTTCTGCACAAAAACGGTTTCGGATAGATTCATCTCGCGGGCAATGGCCAGCATCTGGTCCTGAGAGAACCCGTCGCCATCGGTGATGACGGCAAGAGGATTACCCTGAAAGCGTGTGGTGGTGAAAACGTCCAGAGTGAAAAAGCGATGATCCATAATTACTCCGTTCCTAACGCAGACCAGCGGCCGTAAGTTTCAAATCCGCTCAAGCTGGCTGACGGTCTTTTCGTTGCGGATATTTCCCGTGTTCAGCGTGGTGCCGGGCTCAAACAAAAGAACGTGCACTTCGCTTTCGGCGACGGGCAGATGCTCGACGCCATGAGGCACGATGACAAATTCTCCCTCGCAAACAATTGCTTCGTGATCGCGAAACTTCATGCGTAGAGTACCCTTGACCACCAGGAAAAGCTCATCTTCCGTTTCGTGGTGATGCCAGAGGAATTCGCCTTTCAACTTTACGGCCTTCACGTGAAAGTCGTTGACTTCACCGATCAACCGAGGCTTGCAGTAATCCTGAAACTTGCTGAATTTTTCGGCGAGATTCACTGTCTCCATGTGCTCTCCCTAGAGGCTTTGAATTGCCGAAACCGTAGCGCGCAAGACCTTCTGCGTGGTTTTCACGTTATTCGTTTCGCAATAGATGCGCAGGAGATTTTCCGTGCCGGATGCACGCACCATCACCCAGCCAATTTCGCCGAGATAGACCTTAATGCCATCCACGGACTCGCGGCGCACGATTGGCCAGTCGAGGAGCCGCTGCAATTTGCCATCGGAAAAATAGGCGATAGCTTTTTCCTTCTGCGCGCGGGTCACGTCCAGATCGATGCGGCCATAGCGGAATTCGCCAAACTCGGCGTGAAGGACCGCAATCAACTCTCCCAGCGACTTGCGGTGCCAGGCCATGAGCTCGGCGAGCAAGAGCGCGGAGACGGTTGCATCTCGCTCAGGGAGATAAAGGCTGGTCCCGATGCCGCCGCTTTCTTCTCCGCCGATCAGGATGTTCTGTTCCAGCATGAGTTCGCAAATGTACTTGAAGCCGATAGGAACTTCGTGGAGCTTTCGCCCATATTTGGCGGCGAGCTTATCGATCAGCTTGGTGACCGAAAAAGTCTTTGCAATATCGCCGGGAAGATTACGTGTTCCGACGAGATGCCAGACCATCAGCGCAAAAATCTGGTGAGGGTTAACGAAGCTGCCGTCGCGATCGATGGCGCCGATACGGTCGCCGTCGCCATCCGCGGCGAATCCCGCGTCATATTTCCCCGCAAGAACCGCTTTGCGCAACGCTTCGATGTGCGGCTCGATTGGCTCAGGATGAACGCCGCCAAATTGCGGGTCACGCGTACCGCGAATTTCGTCGCAGTTCACGCCGTTGCGGGTGAAAAGTTCGTGGAGCAATCCGGTGGCGGAGCCGTGCATGGGGTCCACAACAAACCGAAAATTCGCCGCACGGAGCTTTTCCCAATCCACCAATTTCTCCACCGTATCGAGATACGGCACGCGGGAATCAATCGAGTGAATCAGATCCTTCCGTGGCGGCAGCGGCGGCACACCGGTGCGCAGCACCTCAGCAAGGTCCTTTTCGATCTGCGACACGATGGACGGCAATGGACTGCTGCCATAGCTTGCTTTGTATTTGATGCCGTTCCATTGCGCGGGATTGTGGCTGGCGGTGACCATGAGTCCCCCTGCCGCGCCGCGTTGCCGCACCAGCAGCGAAATGGCAGGCGTCGGGCAAGGTTTGTCCACGAGCCAGACAGGCGTCCCCGTGGCGCTAATTCCCTCGGCGATTTCAGCAGCCACGCTATCCGAAAATTGGCGATGATCGTAGCCGATGAGCACGCCTTTGCGGGCGTCTTCACCGCGGATGACATATCGCGCGATGGCACAGGAAACGATTCGCGCGTTTTCCGAGGTAAAATCCTCGCCGATCACGCCGCGCCATCCATCGGTTCCAAACTTGATGTTGGTCATTGCTTGTGAGTATACGCGAAGCGCGGGAGGCGCCAAATACCACAATGGCCTGCTGTGAAGAAAAGCATTTACAGCAGTTTCTTGAGCTTCTTCTCTTCCAGAGCTCTAACGATTTTGCTGACGTCCTGGGCCCGCTCGCGCGGACAGATCAGCAAGGCATCCGGCGTTTCAACCACGACGAGGTTGTTCACGCCGATGGCGGCGACAAATTTATCGGGACTCCAAAGGAAATTGCCTGCGGCGTCGAGTGTATGGCCGTCGCCGGCAAGGACGTTTTCGTCAGTTTGCCCTGCGATAAGTTCATATACGGCGGCCCAGGAGCCGATATCGCCCCAACCAATCTCCGCTGGAATCACGAAAACGCTGCTGGCGCCTTCTTCACGCGTGGCGCGCTCCAGAATAGCAAAGTCCACCGAGATATTTTCGAGCTTTCCGTAGATTCTCTTTAACGCGGCGTCATATGTGCGTTTGCCGATGTGCGCAGAAAGGGTTTCCAGAGCATCGTGCGTTTTGGGAAGGAATCTCTTCAGCGCCCCCAGGAACGTCGAGACACGCCAAAAAAACATCCCGGCATTCCACTGGTAGTTTCCCGAGGCGATGTACTGCTTGGCAATTTCAAGTTGTGGCTTCTCTGTGAACCGCCGGACGGCGTACACGGGATGCCCAGTCACCTGTAGCGGTTCACCCATCCGTTCGACATAGCCAAATCCCGTTTCCGGACGAGTTGGGGGTATACCCAGCACCACCATGCGTTCAGGTTCCTTCGCGACCTGAAGCGCGGCGCGGACAATTTCGCGATAGAGTTCGGGCCGCGCGATGTAATGATCCGCGGGCAAAACGGCGAGCAACGCGTCATCTTTCGCCGCATGACGCACATGAATGGCGGCCAGCGCAATGGCGGCCGTCGTGTTTCTGCCGACAGGTTCCGTCAAGACGCGTCGGCGCGCAGCTACAGGCAACTGCTTGCGCAAGGCGACGGCTTGCTCTGTGTTGGTCACGGACCAGATGTGATCATCGGCAAGGATAGGCCGGAGCCGCGCGACGGTTTGCTCCAGCATGGTGGTTTTGCCCACGATGTTCAGCAACTGTTTGGGCGTGCGCGTTCGGCTGCGAGGCCAGAAGCGCGTGCCGCGGCCCCCGGCGAGGATGATGGCGTGAGTGCTGAGCGAGGGTTCGGTCATGTGACACTATTCAACGAGTACGCGGGAGATGGCTGCTTCCTCAAAACCCATACTCCGGAGTTGCTTATGAAGCGCGACGATTTCTGGCACGTAGATACGCAATAGCGAGGTCGGGGTTACGGGTTGCAGAGCGGTCACAGGGAGGGAAGCGGGGATGAACCACGATTCTCCGGTCTTGTAATCGAAGGAAATATCTGTGTCATGGAGCTTGCCGTGGCCCTGCAGAATGATGAGCAACTGGAAGCGCTCGGGGTCGCTTTCGATTAATGTGGTTCTGTCGCAGTCCCAGCGCTCCGTGGCGAAAAATTCGCATGCGGCCAGCAGTTGTTTCTTCGCATCAGGCGAATGCAATGCTAGCGGAGGAATCCTGCCACCACGCGTTGCCGCGAAATTCGTCACTTCCAGCGCCTTCTCAATATGAAGTTCACGGGGTTTCCCCGCCGCATCAACACGGCCAAAATCGTACACCCGATAGGTTAAATCCGAGTATTCCTGAATTTCACAGAGAACCATGCCGGGCCCAATGGCGTGTTGCGTGCCCGCCGGCAGAAAATAGGTTTCCCCAGGTCGCACGGGATGCCGCATGAAGAGTTCTTCGACCCTGCCCTTGGCGATGCTCTCGCGAAACACTTCTTTGGTGACCCCGGGCTTCAGGCCGATCAATAACTCGGCGCCGGGTTCCGTGGAGAGAATATGCCACATCTCGGTTTTGCCGCGTCCACCAGCGGCTTGCTCAAACTTGGCGGCATAAGCGTCATCCGGATGCACCTGGATGGAAAGCATGTCACGCGGGAAAATGAACTTTACGAGCAAAGGGAAATCTCGATAGTGGCCAAGCTTGGTGCCACGCCAGTCCGCTGGCATGGCTCGCCAACTCTCTCCCAGGGATTTTCCGGCGAAATGGCCGTTGGCGATAGGCCGGTCCATGCTGGTGAGCCATGCCTCGCCCAACAATTCTTTCAGGTCGGTCTTATCTGGGAAATAAGGAGCCAGCGATCGCGCACCCCATGGGCGCTGGCTGAAGAAGGGTTCGATGCGTGCTGGAAGAGGCTCGATCACTGTTCAGGATGCAGCTTCAGCCTTCGTGAATGCTTTGCGCAACCGGCGAAGTCCTTCCTCGATGCGTTCCAGTGAAGTTGCATAAGAAAGCCTCAAGAAACCCGGAGCCCCAAATGCCTCGCCCGGGACAAGCGCGACGTGCGCTTGCTCCAGCAGCAACTTCGCCAGTTCCGTACAGTTCTTGGCAAGAGCGTTTTTGCCATCGCCGAGGTAAGCGGAAATATTGGGGAAGGCGTAGAAGGCGCCGGCTGGCCATTCGCAGGTGACGCCAGGAATAGCGCGAAGGCCTTCAACAATGCGTTTGCGCCGCGCGGTATATTCCGCGAGCATCACGGGAACTGTGTCCATGGTGCCGCGCATGGCTTCCAGCGCCGCGTACTGCGCGATGGAGGTGGGGTTTGATGTGGACTGGCTCTGCACCTTGATGATGGCTTGAATCAAAGGCTCTGGCGCCAAAGTATAGCCGATGCGCCAGCCCGTCATGGCAAAGGTTTTGGAGACCGAACCGATCACGATTACGTTGCCTTTCGAGTCCTTGGCGCTGGCGATGGAAAACGGTTTATGCGGTTCGTAAACGAAATGCGAATAGCACTCATCGGCCATCAGCCAGATATTGTGTTTCTTGCAAAGCGCCAGAATGCGTTCGTATTCCTGTGGAGTTACCACTCCGCCCGTGGGATTGCACGGTGAATTGATGATGACCATTTTCGTTTTCGGCGTGATGGTCTTCGCAATGTCATCGGCTTTGGCCGCGAATCCGTCCTCCGGGCGCGTTTGCACGATTACCGGAGTGCCGCCGGCATATTTGATGATGTCCGGGAAGCTGACCCAGTAAGGAGCGGGCAGGATCACTTCGTCGCCATGCTGAATCAGGACGCTGATGGAATTGAAAATGGCGTGCTTTCCGCCTACGTTGACAACGCATTCCTTCGCCGTGTAGTCAGAGCCTAGTTCGCGTTTGTGCCAGGCCGCAATTGCTTCGCGCAGCGGCACGATTCCGCCAGTGGGCGTGTACTTGGAGCGATTCTCCTCGATGGCCTTAATGGCGGCCTTCTTGATGTGATCAGGGGTGGGGAAGTCGGGTTCCCCGGGGCCGAAGTCGGCGATGTCCACGCCTTTGGCCTTGAGCTGATCCGCGGCGCTGATAACCGCGGCAGTCGGCGAGGCCTGGATACGGTTGATACGGTTGGTAAGCTGCACAGTCACTCCTCAATGCGAGCCAAGTAACAAGGGTAGCCCTACAGTTTTCAGTAAAACGGGAAGAAATTCAATTGGGAAGAATGTTAAAACAACGTGGCTCTTGTGACGCGCAACCAAAGGTCCTATCCCGGTTACGCTCGTGTTGCGTGCCGCGGGCACTCAGGAGACTTTTGTGCGCAGGCGCTGTTCTACGATTGAGGGGACTAGACCCGTCAGTGGCCCGCCGAGTTGCGCGAGTTCGCGAACAATCTTGGCGCTCAAGTAGCTGTAGGCTTCGCTTGGCAGCATGAAGACGGTTTCCATGCGCGGCTCGAGCTTGCGGTTCATCAGGGCCATCTGAAGTTCGTATTCGTAGTCGGAAATGGCGCGAATTCCGCGGAGAATAACGGAGGCGCCGCGATGCCGGGCGTAATCCACCAGCAACCCCTCGAAGGGCTCCACTTCCACGCAATCCCATTTCTTTGTGACCTCACGGAGCATTTCCACGCGCTCAGCCACGGAAAACAGCGGCTCTTTTTCCAGGTTCTTCAGTACCGCGACAATCAAGCGATCGAACATTTTTCCACCGCGCTCGATCAGGTCCAGATGGCCATTCGTAACAGGATCAAAGGAGCCAGGATAGATGGCGACGGAAGTTTTCATTGTTTGGGTGTCCGCCGCACATTCTATCCTAAAGATCCGGCAAAGCGGGAAGGAACTTGCGGCCCCCTGGAACCCTGTATGAAAACGATTTAAATGCGTTTTGCACTGGGAAACGAAATATGCCAAGCTGAGGTGTTTGACATTGTCACGAATAGGTTATTTGGTTGCAGTCGATGGATTTCTGGAGGTTCCCCCATGCGGAATCTACTTTTTGGCAGAACCGCGCTTTTGCTTCCGGTATTTTTGTTGCTGTTTGGAGTTTTTGCTATGGGCGCGCAGTCACCCACGGCTATGAACCTGATGCCCATGCCTGCGAAGCTGCAAGCTGGTTCCGGTTTCTTGAAGATTGACGAAACTTTCCGGCTTTTCCTTGCTGGTTACCAGGAACCGCGGTTGGAGCGGGCGAGCCAGCGTTTCCTGGAACAACTGCACCGACAGACTTCGCTTGTGTTGCAGAGTCGCGAAACCGCGGATCCCGCGAAAGCGATTTTGCAGATCACAACCGATCATGAGAGCAAGGCCATTCAAGAAGTAGGTGAAGATGAGTCCTACGCGCTGGATGTGACAGCGTCTGGCGCAAAACTGCACGCGGCAAATCCCCTGGGAGTGTTACGAGGGCTGCAGACATTTCTGCAACTAGTCACAGTCACGCCGGATGGATTCGGTGTGCCGGTTGTGAACATTCAGGACCAACCCCGCTTCCCGTGGCGCGGGTTGATGATCGATTCCGGCCGTCATTTCACACCACTCGCTGTGCTGGAGCTCAATCTGGACGGCATGGAAGCCGTCAAGCTCAACGTCTTCCATTGGCACCTCTCAGAGAATCAGGGCTTCCGCGTCGAAAGCCACAAATACCCAAAGCTTCATGAGATGGGCTCCGACGGATTGTTCTACACGCAAGATGAAATCCGCGGCTTGATTGCCTATGCCAGAGATCGCGGCATTCGCGTGGTGCCGGAATTCGATATGCCCGGCCACAGCACCGCTTGGTTTGTGGGACACCCGGAACTGGCCAGCGGCCCCGGACCTTACCAGATCGAGCGCAGATGGGGCATTTTTGATCCGGCGATGGATCCTACCAGCGAGAAGACGTACAAGTTCCTGAACGATTTCATAGCCGAAATGGCCAAGCTGTTTCCAGACGCGTTCTTCCATATCGGTGGCGATGAAGTGAACGGAAAAGAGTGGGACGCCAATGCAGCGATTCAGGAATTCAAGAAGGCGCATGGTATCAAGGACAACAACGGTTTGCAGGCCTACTTCAGCCAACGCGTGCAAGATTTGGTGGTGAAGCATGGGAAAATTCCAGTGGGCTGGGATGAAATCCTGGTGCCGGGTGCGCCGAAGAGCATTGTTATTCATTCCTGGCGCGGACCTGAATCGCTGGCCGCTGCGGCGAAACAGGGCTATCGCACCATTCTCTCCAACGGTTACTACATTGATCTCGGATGGAGCGCGGCACGGCATTATGCCGTGGAACCCCTGAGCGGAGAGGCGGCAAACCTCACACCGGAACAGCAGAAGTTGGTGCTCGGTGGCGAGGCGACCATGTGGTCGGAATACGTGAATGCCGAGAATATCGATTCGCGGATTTGGCCTCGCACCGCGGCGATCGCGGAGAGATTCTGGTCGCCAGCGGATGTGCGCGACCCAGCTTCGATGTACGCCCGTCTTCCCTTCATCAGCGAGCGGCTGGAGTGGGTAGGGCTGACTCACCGAACCTATCAACGGAAAATGATTGATCGCATGGCAGGCGCGGCCACGCCGGAACAATTCGCCGCGCTCACGTCGCTAGTGGAGGCTCTGGAACCCGTGAAGGATTACTCGCGGGAGGGAACTGGTCCGGAACCTACCAGTCAGACGCCGCTGGATCATCTTGTCGATGCCGTGCATCCCGAAAGCGCGGCATCGCGGCTGTTTTCAGGCAAGGTGGATGCGTACCTCGCGAGTTCTTGCAAAGACGCCGCGACGAGCGCCGAACTGCGCGCGCAGCTTTTGCAGTGGGCCGGAAACGATGCGCGCTTGCAGCCCTTGGAGGAGAGCTCCTTCCTTGTGAAGCAAGCAAGCCCGGCGTCGTCCGCATTTTCCCAGGCCGCGGAAATTGCCTTGGGCGCTTTGGAGCGCATCAGCCAAGGAGTGCCCTTCACGCCGGAGCTCCAGAAGCAGCAAGCGGACAGTCTGAATGCGCTGGAACTGCAGGCGCACAAAGCCCAAGTGACAATCCCGGCGCTGCCTGCGTTCCAGAAATTGCTCGACGCTGCCACGGGTGGTGGAGGGTGCGCAGGCGCGAGGTAAGAGGTGGTTCGAGCTAGCTCATTCGCAACAAACTTGGTGGGGCCTTCGGGCGATTGGCAAAACTCCTCGATTGGTCCGAATTCTGGAGATTGCAGACGCTGTTGAGGGTAGCGCAGGCACCATTCACTCCTAAGAAACAACCATTTAGCGGAAAATGCTGCATATCCGACCTAAACAGTCGTATTCTAAATTCAAGCAAATTAACAGTTTGCTTAGGTCTTAGGAGAGATTGTGGGTTGACAATCGGGCCTCCGAGGCGGTATATTCAAAATGCGACTAGAACAGTCGCATATTTGCGTTATCGTTTTGGGGGCACTACTCAAGCAGTATGTTCAAACTCTCCAAGAAGGCCGACTACGGCCTAATTGCCATGAAGCACCTGGCCAACCATCGCCATCGGCATGCATGCAGTGCCACTGAAATCGCCGAGGAGTATGGCATCTCGGGAACTTTGATGGCTAAAGTGCTGCAGAAACTGGCACGCCAGAGTCTAGTTACGGCGAAGCACGGTTCCACTGGCGGGTACCAGTTGGCGAAGGCGCCAGAGAAGATGAGTGCGCTAGAGGTGATTACGGCGATTGACGGGCCAGTGCTGATTACTTCTTGTGTTACGACGCACGGAAATTGTGACGCAACGGAGCGCTGCTCCATCAAAGAACCATTGCGGCGCGTGAATGAAAACATTTTGAGCGTGTTGAGCACGGTGACGATCGCGCAGTTAAGCGAAGACACCGCGGAGCCTCCGGCGCTCGTGGAATTGAAAGGGATGGACCGCCTGGCGGTAACGGGCTAAGCGGTAACCTCCCATCTGGATAGGAGAACAGGGAAATGGCCGTCAAGCTGCCGATTTACATGGACAATCACGCCACCACACCGATGGACCCGCGTGTGTTGCAGGCGATGTTGCCCTATTTCACGGAGAAATTCGGGAACGCCGCAAGCCGCAATCACGCATTCGGTTGGGCCGGCGAAGAAGCGGTGGAAACCGCGCGGCAACAGATCGCTTCCCTGATTAATGCGACGCCCAAGGAGATTATCTTCACAAGCGGCGCAACGGAATCCGACAACTTGATGCTCAAAGGCGTCGCGGAAATGTACCGCGAAAAGGGCAATCACATCATTACTCAGGCTATCGAGCACAAGGCTGTGCTGGACACCTGCAAGAATCTGGAGAAGCACGGATTCGAGGTCACCTATCTGCCAGTGCAGCGGGATGGCCGCGTGGATCCCGAGGAAGTGCGCAAGGCCATCCGGCCGAGCACCATCCTTATCAGCGTTATGTTCGCCAACAATGAAATTGGCGTAATCAATCCGATCGCGGAAATCGGGAAAATCGCGAAAGAGCACGGCGTCTTCCTTGCGGTCGATGGAGTGCAAGCGGTTGGCAAGATTCCCGTAGACGTCCAGAAAGACAACATCGACTTGCTGGCGATCAGCGGGCACAAGATTTACGGGCCCAAGGGAGTTGGCGCGTTGTATGTTCGCCGGCGCAATCCGCGCGTGCAACTTGCGGCCATTATCGATGGCGGCGGGCACGAACGCGGGATGCGCTCCGGGACGCTCAACGTGACTGGAATCGTCGGCCTAGGCAAAGCCTGTGAGATTTGTCAGCAAGAGATGCCAGAGGAAACCAAGAAGATGCTGGCGCTGCGCGAGCGGCTGAAGGTCGGGTTGGAAGCTAAACTCGACGAGACATTTATTAACGGTTCTATGGAGCATCGGCTCCCGAACAACCTCAACATGAGTTTCGCCTATGTCGAAGGCGAATCGCTCCTGATGGGGATCAACGACGTTGCGGTTTCCAGCGGTTCCGCGTGCACCTCGGCAACCCTGGAGCCCAGTTACGTACTCAAAGCCTTAGGCGTGGGCGAGGACCTGGCTCATACGTCGATTCGCTTCGGCTTGGGGCGTTTTAACACCGAAGAAGAAGTCGACTACGTGATCGACAAAATGGTGCAGGTTGTGACCAAGCTGCGCGAACTTTCGCCACTTTATGAAATGGCCAAGGAAGGGATCGACATCTCCAAGGTCAAGTGGCAGACCGCGTAATTCAGGGAAAGATAGAAGGAAAACAAAATGGCAAGTGCAATCGCAAGTGAAGGAACACTCAGGATTCACCGCTCGATCGCAGGAACATCGGCGCCGTTCCGCGTAACGTTTCAGGCGTATCAGGATGGTGATGAACCCGCGCCGGCCGCAGAGCGTTCGTTTTACCACCTCCAGGATGTGCGGCAGTTTCTGCACGTGCTGGGACTTACTGCGGAGTACATCCGCGAGGCACTGCGGGAACTAACCGCGGGCCGCTCGGCGTTTCTGACCAACATCGCCTTGACGGAAAAGGCGATCAAGAATGCAGGATTTGGCTCGCTCGTCAGCGTGGCGAAGGGCTGAAGTTTAAAGACGAAGAGGGGGAAGGAGCAAGGGGCTCATGGCATACAGCGAAAAAGTTGTAGATCATTACAATAACCCGCGCAACGTCGGCAGCCTGCCCAAGGAAGATCCCAATGTCGGGACCGGCCTGGTGGGTGCACCGGAATGCGGCGACGTGATGAAGCTGCAGATGCGCATCAATCCGGAGACGCAGGTCATTGAAGAAGCCAAGTTCAAGACCTTCGGCTGCGGTTCGGCCATCGCCAGCTCTTCGCTCGCTACGGAATGGGTGAAGGGCAAAACCGTCGAAGAGGCGCTTGCCATCAAGAACACGGACATCGTCCGCGAGCTCTCTTTGCCTCCGGTCAAGATTCACTGCTCCGTGCTAGCCGAGGATGCCATCAAGGCTGCCATCGGAAACTGGAAGAAAAAGCACGGAGTGGAAGTTCCCGAGCACGAGAAGTCATCGCATTGATTTCCGGCTCGGCGTTAGTGGCGTCTTCCGACGGTGATGATTGGCCGTCGGAGGATGCTGTCGAATCGTTTGTTGCTTGTGAGTTTTAAGGGTTAGATTATGCCGACGGAAGTCAAGACAGTGGCTGCTCCCAAGATCGGGCCGGTGATTCATATGACCGAGCATGCCGCGAAGAAAATCATCGGACTGCTCGCGAAAGAAGGAGTATCGCCGGAAACGGGTGGGCTGCGCGTGGGCGTGCAGGGCGGCGGCTGTTCCGGATTGTCGTATGCCATGCGGCTGGATACGCAAGCGCGGGATCGCGACAAGGTTTTCGAGGAATTTGGCGCGCGGATATTTGTCGATCCGAAAAGCCTGCTGTATCTCAACGGCACTACCCTGGAATATGAGGAGACGCTCATGCGGCAAGGATTCGTTTTTCAGAATCCCAATGCCGCGCGGGGCTGCGGCTGCGGCAGTTCGTTTACGGCTTAGCGGTAGCACGGACTTCAGTTCGTGCCCGGGCGGTTCCTGACTCGGTCTGACCAGTGGTTGGCCACCGCAATCGCCAGCCACTTTTTTTATGTGTGCAGCGCAGTACGGGAAAATTTATGGCTACGCCACTTCACATCACGAATCCTCCTCTCGTTTGCTGGAATTGCCACGAGCGCACCATCGGCACGCATTTTTGCCCAGGCTGCGGCAAGCTACTGCAACTTCCCCAGGGAAGTGATTATTTCGCGATGTTTGCGCTGCCGCGGAAGCTGTGGATTGAAATAGACGCGCTGGAGCAGAAGTTCCTGCAACTTAGCTGGAAGCTGCACCCCGATAACTTTGTTGGCGCAACGGAGCAGGAACGCGAAATTTCGCTGCAGCGCAGTTCAGAGCTGAATGACGCTTATCGTACGTTGCGCGATCCTATTGCCCGGGTGGAATACCTGCTGGCGATTGAGGGCACGCGGAAAAACGGGGAGAACAAGCAACAGGCGCCTCCGGAATTGCTGGAGGAAGTCTTTGAGCTAAACGAATCGCTCGACGAACTCCGCGAAGCCAAGGCCGAAGGAAACGATACCGCCTCTCTGAAGCACAAGTTGCAAGACGCCGAGAAGAATTTTGAAGCCAAGTTGAGCGAAGTGGATGGCTTGCTGCAATCCAAGGCGCGGGATTGGGACGCGGCCATCGACGCAAGCCCCGAGGAAACGGCTCGCAAGCAGATCATGGCGCAGCTAAACGAACTTCTAAACCGCCGGTCTTACATTCGCAATCTGGTGGTGAATGTTCAGAAGGAATTGTTGTGACACGCTTGTTTGGCCAGGATTTTGACTTAAAACTGACTACTGAGAACTGATAACTCAACCATGGGACGCATCGTCGGCATTGATCTGGGAACAACGAACAGCCTGGTGGCGTACGCGGATACGCAGACCGGCGAGCCGAAGTGTATCCCAGGGCCGTCGGGAAGCACGCTTTGCCCATCCATTGTGAGTCTTGATCCCGACGGGAGCATCATTGTCGGCGAACCCGCGCGGCGTCGCTTGCTGACTCAGCCTGAGCGTTCCATCTATTCCGTGAAGCGATTGATGGGCCGTGGGCCTTCCGACGTGCAGAGCGAACTGAAGCTCTTTCCCTTTCGCATCGATCCCGCAAGCAAAAATGTGATCCGCGTGCAACTTGGCGATAAAGTTTTCACGCCCCCGGAGATTTCCTCGTTTATTTTGCGCGAATTGAAGAATTGGGCGGAGTCCTATTTTGGCGAAGTTGTGGATCGCGCGGTGGTCACCGTGCCTGCCTATTTCAACGATGCGCAAAGACAAGCTACCAAGGATGCCGGGAAACTTGCCGGGCTGGAAGTGCTGCGACTGGTGAACGAACCAACGGCTGCGGCCCTGGCCTATGGCCTGCACGAAAAGCAGCGAGGCAAAGTTGCGGTGTACGACCTGGGCGGCGGCACATTCGATATTTCCGTGCTGAAGCTGATCTCCACGGGCGAAGGCGACATTTATCAGGTGCTTTCCACCAACGGCGATACGCACCTGGGCGGCGACGACATTGATAACCTGTTGCAGGCGTTTGTCCACGAGCAGATTCTGCAGAACGACCAGCTCGACTTCTCGCCGCATGGCGAATTGGCGCAGGAACTCCGCAAAGTGCTGATTGACATCAAGCACCAGCTATCCGAAACAACCACGGCCACACTGCGCTTCCCGCTGCCCAATGGCAAAGTCTTTGTGCATGAATTCACGCGAGGCGCATTCGAGGCGCTGATTCGTCCCGTGGTTGACCGCACAATGGTCCCGGTGAAACTGGCTCTGGCCGATGCGCACCTGAAACCGAACGAGATGGATGAGGTAGTTTTGGTTGGCGGCACAACACGCACTCCTTTGATTCGCCGCACCGTGCAGGAATTTTTCGATCGCAAGCCGCACACGGAACTAAATCCGGACGAAGTGGTGGCGCTGGGCGCCGCGGTGCAGGCCAACATCCTGGATCAAGGCGTGAAAAACATGTTGTTGCTGGATGTAACGCCGCTTTCGCTGGGCATTGAAACGTACGGAGGAGCCGTGGCCAAAGTCATCCCGCGCAATTCCACGATTCCCGCGAGCGCGCAGGAGCTTTACACAACTGGCGTGGACAATCAGACTGGAATTGATATTCACGTGCTGCAGGGTGAACGGGAGTTGGCGAAAGACTGCCGTTCACTGGCGCGCTTCACTCTGCGTGTTCCTCCTGCTCCCGCCGGTCTTCCGCGAATCGAAGTGAAGTTCCTCATCGATGCCAACGGCATCTTGCAGGTGGGCGCGAAGGATTTGCGGACTGGCACGCAGCAGACCATTGAAGTGCAGCCCAGCTATGGCCTGAATGATGTTGACATCGAACGTATGCTCGAGGAATCTATCGAGTACGCCGAACAGGATTTTGCCGAGCGTCAAGTGATCGAAGCGCGTACAGAAGCGGAATCGATCCTTACCGCTACAGCGAAGGCTTTGGCGAATCCACAATCTGCGCATCTGCCCGCGGAAGAACGTTATGCGGTTGATGCTAGCGTTACCGCGCTGCAAGAAGCGGTGAAGGGCAGCGATTACAAGCTGATCCGGCAACAGATCGATGAATTGAATCGTGCCACCGAACATTTGGCTGAATTGCTGATGAATACGGCGGTGCAAACGGCGCTTGAAGGCAAGAAGCTGGCGGAGGTTTAGCGACATGGGCGGCAGCAATCCGTACATCGAGGAAGTGAAATACAAGAAGGCGACCAAGAAGTTCAAGGTCACCTTTCTACCGAGCGGCAAGACCGTCGAGGTCGATCCGGAAAAATTTCCCTACGGCCACAACGGTTTGCCGGGCAGCATCCTGGACATTTCCGAAGGCTTCAAAATGGGGCTGGACCACGCCTGCGGGGGCGTTTGCGCCTGCTCCACGTGCCATGTGATGGTGAAGGAAGGGCTGGAATCCTGCAATGAAGCTACGGATGCGGAACTCGATGAGCTCGACGAAGCGCCGGGCATCACGCCAAAGTCACGGCTGGGTTGCCAAACCGTGCCCGATGGCACCACGGACATTGTGGTTGAAATTCCCGATTGGAATAAGAATTACGCCAAGGAGCTGGACCACTGAGGCAGTATTCAGTGGTAAGTTTTCAGTTCTCAGTAATTCGATGCGCAGCTCCCGCTGCGCTCGTTTGTAGCGGCCGCCTTCTGAGGCGGGCGCCTTTGGTTTTTCAGGAGACGGTTTTATGCCACACGCCTTCGATTGGGACAACCTCGATGACATTGCTATTGGATTGACGGACAAATATCCAGGCGTAGATCCCCTCACGGTGCGCTTTACCGACATGCACAAATGGATCACGGAATTGCCCGGGTTTGCGGGCGATCCGCAGAAATCCAACGAGAGCAAGCTCGAAGCCATCCAGATGGCTTGGCACGAGGAGTGGCAGGACAGGCAGGGGTGAGAGAAGTTTTCAGTTGTAAGTTTTCAGTATTAAGTAAAGACAACCAGCCAATCCTGCCGCCGAGCTGCGGGTTTCAAGAGCACCACCTCCGAAACTGAAGACTGATTGCTGAGAACTTATAACCGCTCGCATGGCGCGTGAAGCGTGTTTCTCGTATAATTAAAAGGTTGTAGTTCCCCCGATTGTGGCGCTATGGTGCAACGGTTAGCACGCGGCCCTTTCAAGGCCGAAATACGGGTTCGATTCCCGTTAGCGCTACCAGGATTCTCCCTTATCGTTTGCGCAAACCTCGCCGATCCCCTTTGATTTCCAGCGATTTTTTGCCCGGGCGGGCGTGGTGTTATCCTAGTAGGCACGCCTGATTTGCGGGCGGGAGGACATTTCGATGGCAGAGCTGTTTCGTTCCAATAATCCTGTTCTGAAAGAAAAACTGTTCGCCGGGCCGATTGCCGCGGGCGAAACGATGACCATTCAGGGCACGGTCAACAAGACCGGTCTGCTGCTCTTTCTTCTGGTGATTGCGGCGGCGTGGACCTGGGGCATGAGCCATTCTCCCACACCGGGGGTAGCGATTCCCTGGATGATCGGCGGCGCGATCGGAGGCTTCGTGCTGGCTTTGTTGACCGTCTTCAAGAACACGTGGTCGCCTATCACCGCTCCCATTTATGCGCTTCTTGAAGGATTGTTCCTTGGCGGAATTTCGGCGTTTTTCGAGAAGTCTTATCCGGGCATTGCGGTTCAGGCAGTGAGCCTCACGTTTGCCGTGCTTTTTGTTTTGTTGCTGGCCTACAAGACCGGGCTGGTGCGCGCCACGCGGGGATTTAAGCTGGGTGTTATCGCGGCGACGGGCGCGGTCGCGCTGGTGTACGCGGTCAACATGATTATGACGCTGTTCGGCCATTCGGGAATCTCTGTGCTTTACAGCAGCTCGCCCCTGGGTATCGGCATCAGCGTGGTTGTGGTGATCATCGCGGCGCTGAACCTGGTGCTCGATTTCGACATGATCGAAACCGGCTCGCGCATGGGTGCTCCCAAATACATGGAATGGTACGGCGCTTTCGCCATGATGGTGACGCTGATCTGGTTGTATCTGGAGATTCTGCGCCTGCTAAGCAAGACGCGACGCCGGTGAAACGCAAAAAGACGAAAGCCGTTAATCCGGCCGGGTGGAAACCTGCTCTATCCCGCGAGTTTGTTGCAGCTCTGAGCTATGCGGCAGGGCTGCATGCTAAACAGTTCCGCAAGAGTACCGAGCGGCCGTATATAGGGCACCTGCTGGGAGTCGCATCCATCGTCATCGAATACGGTGGCGATGAAGAGATGGCGATTGCGGCGCTTCTGCATGACGCCGTGGAAGATCAGGGCGGCCTGCCACGCTTGCGGGAGATTCATCGCAAATTTGGCAAACGGGTGGCAGAAATCGTAGATGGCTGCACAGACGCCTATGGCGAGCCCAAACCGCCATGGTTGGAACGCAAGCGCGCTTACATTGAGAAGGTGGCCAGGGAATCCGCCGACGTCCGCCTGGTGTCTGCCGCTGACAAACTTTCCAATGCGCGAGAAATCCTCTACGATGTGCGCGTTCACGGCATCAAGGTCTTCGAGCGATTCCGTGGGAAGCAAGAGGGGACGCTGTGGTACTACCGCGAAATGGTGCGAGCCTTGCGCGCGGCGGGCACCAATCCCCTGGTTGACGAACTCGATCGGGTTGTCGTAGAACTCGAATCCGTCAGCAACAAAGCATCATTCTGACAACACCAGAGAACTCCAAGAAGTGACAAACCTCTCTCCACCGGGATAACACGCGAAGTCAGGCAGAACCACTGGCTGTAAGAAGGCAGTACACTTCCAAGGATCAGAATTTGCCTATGACCCCATCGGCCGCCAAGCAATTGAAGCTGTTCACCCTCGGGCATTCAAACCTGGAGATGTCCGACGTGCTGGGGACGCTTCTGCGCCACGAAATCAGGGTGCTTTGCGACGTGCGCAGCCGGCCGGGCAGCTTTCGATTCCCGCAATTCAACCGCGAACCGCTGGAAGCGAGACTCTCCGCGGCCAAAATACGCTACGAGTTTTTTGGCGAACAGCTTGGTGGACGTCCCCTGGATCCGCGCTTTTACCTGCCAAACGGCCTGGTGGATTATGCCAACCGGCGCCGGGCCCCCGATTTTTTGGAGGCCGTGGATCGTGCCGTGGCTCGCGCCCGTGAAGCGAACACCGCGATTCTGTGCGCGGAAGAGGATCCGCTGCATTGCCACCGGTTTTTGCTCATCTGCCCCGCGCTAGTACAAAAAGGAGCGGTGCCGTTGCATCTGAGACGAGGCGGCGTCATCGAAACGCACCGCGATGCCGAAGATCGGCTCCTGCAATTGCATGGCTTCGCCGACGTCACTAGCGACTCGCTATTCGCCCAAGGCCGCGGAGCAGCGCTGGAAGATGCGATGCGCCTGCAGGCTGAACAATACGCATTTCGGACTTCACCGGAGGCCATCGAATACTTTTAAAGAGAAGCACCCGCGTGTGAATTCGCGATCAGCACTGGAAATTACCACGCGTCTGCCGGATGATAGAATTCTGGCCGTTTGATGATACAGCCTCAGCCTTCGCTGCAATGTTCTGCACCCGCTGAGAAACAGAAGGGGCCCCGGTTTTGAGATCATCGAGAGTCTTCATCGTCGGATCCAATAGCGCCTTTGGCTCGCGAGTGGTTCCTTCCGAACAAGTGGATCACGCCTTTGGTATGCCTGCTGGCAAATTGCGCCATCGCGCGGGGATCATTTCTCTCGCCTATGCAACGAAAGAGGAGAATGAGGGCACATTAGGCGCGCAAGCGGCGGGGCCATTGTTGCCGAATAGCAAAGAGAAGGGGCAAGGCATTGATTGGATCGTGGCCGCCAGTGAGACGCACCACGCTTATCCTTCGCTCTCCGCAATTTTGCATGCGCGGCTTGGCATGCCAGAGACTTGCAGTGTGCTCGACGTCGGAAGCGGTTGTCTGGCAATTGTGCAAGCGCTGGCCGTTGCCCAGGCCCTGCTGGTGTCTGGTCGGGGGACGCGCGTGCTGGTGGCTAGCGGAGACGTGCACAGTCGAGCGCTTCGTCCGGGGCGCGCCGCGGGTGAATTTGGGGGATTGTTCGGCGATGGAGCAAGTGCGTTTCTGCTGACGAGCGTGAAGCCAGAGGCGAACCGCCCCGCCTACAGGTTGGGAGAATTCTTTTTTGGGTGTGCCTCACAGTACGCCGAAGCGATTTCCATATGCGATACCGGCGGAGCCCGTTTGGACGTGCAATTCGACGGAGAGGCACTCTCTCGAGCAGCCGTAAACCGCATGGTGAAGGTGCTGCATGAAGTTGAACGGCGCAGTGGACTTTCTCGCAAGGAGGCGGGCGCGTTTGCCACGCACCAGCCCAATCCACGGCTGGTCACTCTTCTGGCGAAACAGTTGAAGGTCCCGGCCAGCGCATTTCCACCCATCGCCGCCACCAGCGGCAATTTGGGCGCTTCAACTTGTGGCGCGGCACTGCATGCGGCGTTGCAGCATGCCTCCAAACAGCCCACCGATCAGCGCAAGCCAATCTTCGTGGCATCGTTGGGGCCGGGATTAGTGTTCGGTGGCGGCTGGATGGTCCCGGCGTAGCGGCAGGCGAAATTCCAATCAACTCAAAACAATAGGATACGGCTTGAGATTCGGGCAGCGGTTTTTCAGGCTGCTTATGGCGACGGACGCGACGCCGTCGTGAAAGATGTATTTACGGGTGGCACTACGCATCCTTGCAGAGGTGGCCAGCCTGGGTCGGTTGTGGAATTGCGGCAGAGCGAAACGAGGGCATCGCTTACGTCTGCTGGAGCGACCGCACCGTCGAGAGGTTCCGCGTAAATCAGATAGCTCTCACCCACGGGCAACTGATCAATTTCATAGTTACCGTCGAATTGAACTGGGCCGGGCGCGGTACAACTCCAACCTCCCATCGTCCCTGCGATCACTGCGCCACTGGTGGCATTCAGGGCCACAACGTGCGCGCCGAAAACGCCGGTGACTCCGGGTGGAGCCGAGGGCAACGAGAGCGGATTCGCGGGCAGGATGTGTCCCTGAATCGAGCCCACATAGAGAGTGTCATTCGGATCGTGATAGAGGACACGCAAGCCGGTGCGATCATCGTCAGCGAGTGGCGCGTCCGGCTGCTGCGCGGTGGGCCGCAGTCCTGAAAACGTGCCGGGAGCGGGCGCAAACGGAAACATCATCGCGCTCCAAACAGCGGAGTGGCTGAATCCCAATGCGTGACCAAGTTCGTGGGTGAGGATAGATTCCAAGTCGTAGGAGCCTGGGTTTCCGCTCAACGCCAGGGGAGTGGCGAAGGAGGTCAACGAATCACTGGGATTGAAGTAGATATCCGCATCGAGAATCTGGCCAAGTTCCGTAGAAGCGGGGCCGCTGCCAAGCTGAATCCCGAGTGTGTCGGCGGTGACGACGCGGGTAAACGCCAACACACCCGGAGTGAAGGCCATGTCCGGCTGGTCAAAGCAGATGGAGTTGATGCCATCGGTGCCACAGGCATTCGCGGAAGAGACGCGCGTCAAGGGAGCCAGAGAAGCCGGCGTTAAGGTCGTGCCGGTCACGTTCGTCCATACGGCAAGAGATTGCTGGATGACCTGCTCGATTTCGTTGAGGCTTCCGGTTGCGGTTTGATTCAGGGTCAGGATGGTTGCGGGATTGCTGCCGAGCGCGGTGCTCCATCGGAAAGCAAGGCTGCCAGCATAGGTGAGTTGGTGAGCATGAACAGGGCAGGCTGAACCTCCCGACAGATTGCCGGGTTGCCGGACGTCGGGCACAATTTCGTTGAGAGCGTAGCCGTGAACCGCGACCACGGACCAGAGTACAAAAAAAGCGGCAACGCCAATGGCACTGAGTCTCCTCCTTGTTTCGCGCATAATCTGCTTCTACCTTTCTTGCCGCCGGTGGTCTGTGCTAATCGCCGATCTCTGACCTGATTCAACTTCAAGAATCTGCGCACGCCGCGAAAATTTTCTACGGGAACGCACGCAAAACCTCGCGACGAACGCGCTCCTGAAAAACATCCAGGCGAAGATTCTTCACACCCATCTTCGTAAAGGCTTTCGCTTGCGGATCGAAGACGGGAATTTCTGCGGAATCTTGCGTGACGGTTTCTTTTCCGGATAGCGCGTCGCGATGCAGGCGAAATGTACCCTGCGACCAACCCAGCACAAAGAATTGCCGGCCCGGGCGCCCCCAAAGGAAAAGGTAGACTTCTTCGCCCATTCGGAATTCCGGAGCTCCTTCCACGTGCGAATGCAGGTGCTGGTATGTCCCGCCGGGTTGCCGCACGACGATCTGCGCCGGGAGTTGCCCCTTTTCGGTTTCCAGCACGTGGAACCGCGTGTCCGTGAAGATCTCACCGTTTTCCACCCGGATGTCCGCGCCGACGCAGCGCACACGCGCGATGGCCGAGGCGTAATGAACAAGATCCGGGAAGCGCAGCCGCACGAGCGTTGTGGCGCGTGCCGCTGCGGAAATCAAGAACAGGCTCGCCAGGATTGCAAGCCACGAAGAGTGACGATGCGGCGCGTGGGTCATTGGACCTCCAACGCGCCGGTAGCGGCGGTGAGATCCAGGTTGGCGTTTTGAATGAACAGGGTTCGCGGACCGGGAGCGGCAGTCGCCGCAATCTGCAATGTAAGGTGAATGATGCCGAGGCCCGCAGGCTGCTTGGCGATGACGGAAACGTCCCCTGAGCCGGAGACCGTGAAGCTCATGCTGGTGTCGAAACCCGCTTCCGAGAAAAGACAAATATCGGCGGCGGAAGTGCCAGAGGAAGGCCGCACCACGGGAATAGGATTTCCGGCGAGCGTGCAGGTATTCGATGAAGTGGTGAACGCACCGATGGCCGCTACTTCGAGGTCCAGGTTGCTTCCAGAACTGTCCAGCCCGGCCGAGGTAGGTTCAACGACAGTGATGTCCTTGCCGGTGGCTGCGGGAGAACTGCTGGTCAGCGAGATCACATCTTTGCCACTGCCGGGTGCCACAATCACCAGGTCCACAATGTTTGAGGCGCTGTTGCTGGGATTTACGATTTGAACGCCGAGGTTTCCGGCCAGGGCCACATCCGTGATGGCGACTGGCGCGGAACAGGAATTCACGCTCTCGCACGTTGTGACACGGGCGGTGCCACCAATCTGCAGAATCGATCCAGGTCCTGGTTGAGACGATACAAAGCCGCTGCCCTCCACGAGCACGGTAAAGCCATCGGCGCCGCCAGCGTAAACGCTAGCCGGATGCAACGAGAGTATGTTGGGTCCGCCGGAAATGGTGATGTTGGCGCTGCCCGACTGCGTGTCATCGTCCTCACTGATGGCGACGACCGTAAGGGTGTTGGGTGTAGGTGCGGTGGCAGGGGCCGTGTATGTGCCAGACGGTGAAATTGTTCCGCACAAACTGTTTGGACTGCAGCCGGTGCCCTGAATCTGCCAGATGACGCTCTGATCGTCCGTGCCAAGCACCGAAGAGGTGAATCCTTGTACGCCAAGCGGTGGCAGCGTCACGTGGTTCGGCAAAACACTGACCACCACGTGGTTGATGACCGTGATTTGCGCGGAGGCCGTTAGGCTGGGATTGCTGGCGCTGGTTACCCTTACGGACACAGGATTCGACGAAGGAATCGAGCCCGGCGCCAAATAGTCCGCTTGCGTGGAGGTGCCGCTCGAAAGGCTTTGGCAGGGATTTGATCCGACGACGCAAATTTGTCCTAGCGCGGTATTGCCACCCGAAACGCCGCCCACGCTCCAACTCAAGACATTGCTGGTGGCGCCGCTTAAGGAAGCTGTGAGAGTGACGCGGTTATTGCCGGCGACCGTTGCGGTTGCGGGAGAAATCGCGAGGCTGGCGCCCTGGGCGATGGTGATGTTGGCTTGCTGCCTTTTCGTGGGATCGGCTTGCGGGGTTACAGTAACTGTCACCATGTCCGGTTGCGGCGCGGTGACAGGCGCGGTGTAATTCGCTGTGTTGGCGACCGCAGTTCCGCCGGCAGCCTGTGTGGTTGTGACCGTCAGGACTCCGCAGGTGCTGCCGCTACACCCGGTACCAGAGAGCGACCACGATAAGGAACTGCTGGGATTCGAGCCTGGCACCGGAGTCAGCGTGGCAACCAGTCCGGCCGTTGCTCCGGATTGCAGGGATGTGGGAGCGCTAATCTGCAAAGTGAAATTGCTGGTGATCAAAACGCTGGCGGAATTCTGTTTGGAAGGATCAGCGGCGCTAGTCGCCGTCAGGGTGATGCTGGCAGTGCCCGGCAGAATTTGTGGCGAGGTGTAATTCCCGTTGGCGTCGACGCTGCCACAAGCGCTGGGGCACGCGGAACCCGACAAGCTCCAGCGAATGGTAGGATCGGGTTTGCCATTGCTGGAAATGGCGGCGTGAAAACTCTGCGAGGCTCCCAGCTCGACACTGGCCGTCCCCGGCGAAATCGAGACAGCAATATCACTCGAAATGGTTACGCTGGCCGTAGCGAACTTCGTGGAATCAGCGTGGCTTGTGGCCGTCACTTGCACCGTCCCGCCCTGGGGGAGATCCGCAGGTGCCATATAGAGCCCATCGGCGGAAATCGTGCCGGCTTGAATTGAGCCGCCAGTGACGCCGTTGACGCTCCAGGTCACGCTTATGTTCGTAGAGTTGGAGACGGTGGCTGTGAACGGAAGTGTTTCACCAAGCAACACGGTTCCCGAGTTGGGAGTCATGATGACTTGAATGGAGGGAGGTGGGGACGACGGGGGCGTTACGGAGCCTGCGCCTCCCCCACCGCAGCTCAGAGTCCACGCACCCATCGCGAGGAGAGCACAGGCCAACACGAGCCGACGTACAGCAAAGGCAAGCATCGTTTGGGCCGAGTTCTCCACAGAACTTCTCGCTTCTCGGGTTTGCGGGAGGGGCCGCATGATTTCTTTAATAGCAGGCGAAGTGCCAGTGAAATTGGGCGGCGCTGCATTGCTGGCGCATTCTGCGAAATCGTCAGAACATGCCTGCTATCACCTTTGGATCGACAGACTTGGAATTTTTAACGCGATCGACCGAGCCGAAACGAGCAACGAACACGCACCACCACGGAGCGCTCTGCAGTGCCGAACTGAAATGCTGGACACCGGTAAAATGCCGAACTGGGAATTTACCCGCGCCTTCATTGACATTCCCCAATGACCCTCTAATAATTCGCCCATGACGCGCCCTGAAGCAGTTCGACGGGTGAAGAGCTACTCGGCATCGAGCGGCTACGTCTACCAATATTGTTTTTACGAAGTGAACCGCATCACTTATGAGGGCTGCCCCGCGGGCGAATTCATTTACGCTGTCTCCGCAGATCGCAAGACGACGTTTTTACTGCGCATTGTGGTCGTGCAAGCGGCACTGGAAGCCTGGGCAGAGATAAATGGCCGCGCGCTGACCAGCAGCGAGGAGTACGCTGTGGCCAAGATGCGGCTCTTCCAGGCGTTCGATGAAGGCGAGGTGCCAGTCACGGCCTCGGAAGCGCAGGAGTTCCACCTCCTCGTGGATGACTCCCGGCTGGAAGATCTCCTCCGAATGTTGAATATCTGACCGCGCATCCGCATTTACGGATGAACCGAAAGGCGCAGCGTGGCGTCTAGTTCATATAGGGCAGAGCGGGGATGGCAATCCCGCCATAGGGGAAGCATGCAGGAGTTCGTCCTGGTCCAACCCGGTGAATCCATCGAAAGGGCAGCCACGCGTGAACTGGAACACGCTGGTACCCGCACTGAATTTGAGGATCGGCTGGCCGAGTGTGGCCCACTGGCCTATCGGATTGCACAAGGCGTCCTGCGCAATGCCCCGGATGCGGAAGACGTTGCGCAAGAGGCGCTTCTCAAAGCCTATCGCAGCTTTCACCGTTTGCGAGACTCACAGAAATTTCGTGCCTGGCTGGTGCGCATCACGTTTCGCATGGCGCTGGACCGCCGTCGCTCTGCCAAACGGCGAGAGAATCGCGAGACACAGTGGGCTATGCCGGATTTGCGGCCCTCCCCGCCGACTGCGGAAGCTCTCGCTTCATCCAGCGAATTCCAGTTGCGATTAGAACGCGCCATGGAAGAATTGCCAGAGAAATTGCGGCTCGTGCTGTTGTTATCGGCCATGCAGGGCTACACGCTCGAAGAAGTTTCTACGGTTTTGGGCATTCCCACGGGAACAGTGAAGTCTCGATTGTTTCTTGCCCGGAAGCGGTTAGCGGAGAAATTGCGATGAATTGCAAACAGTGCCAAGAAAGCATCATTGAGTTACTTGCAGCAGGTTCGGCTCAAATCCCACGCGAGGTGTCGGACCATCAGCAAGCATGCCGGGTCTGCCGGGATTTCCATGAGTTGCAAGCCAGTTTATTTCGCTCCATGAATGCCGGCCTGCATACCATGGTTAACGAGGCAATTCCCCCCTCGTTGCTCCCCGGTGTTCAGTCCCGGTTGAGCCAGGAGCAGCTCGCGGCCCGTGGATGGATTTCTCGTTGGAGTTTTGCCGTCGTTACTGCAGTTGCGTTAGTGGCCGTAAGTGCTGGTTACGTCTGGCACTGGCCGGCTAACCGTCTCAATTCTCGGGAAGTTGCAACGGCGGTTTTTCAGAGCACTGGCGATTCGTTGCCAGTAGCGCAAGCTCCTCGTAAACCGGTGGTTGCTTCGTCAAACCGGAAATACAAGCGGACAAACTCCGTGGTTTCCCCTGCGGCCACTTCTGAGACGATCCCCGAGGTCATTGTTTTTCCCGAGGAGCGCCAAGCATTTGCCAGGTTTGTCGCGGAGATTCCCGAGGAAAGAGAAGTAGCACTGGCGTTGACTCGGCCCGCCCCAGCGCCGGAGGACGTTCCCGTCGAGATTGCATTAATGCGGATCGACAACTTGGAATTGAAACCTTTGGAAGGAACACCAAGTGAATAGCAGGAAAGGCTGTTTTCGCGCGTGGTTCGAGCAAGCAACAGACATCGAATATTTCTGGAGGAAAACATGAGTAGAACACGCTTCGCATTGGCCGCACTCTTGACTCTCACAGTTGTTGCTCTTCACGCCCCGGCTCAGGAGAAGCCTAAGCCCGACAGCAAGACGCCCGTCACCACTCTTAAAGTGCAGGTGACCTTTGCTGAACAAGAGGGCGAAAAGAAATTGGCGAATTTGCCTTATACGTTTTTCATCAAAGCGGGCGACCTCGGCCCCAACTCCCCATGGACTAAAGTTCGTATAGGCAACCGCGTCCCAGTCGCTACCGGGACTGATAAAGGTACGATCCAATTCCAGTACATTGATGTTGGAACCAACATCGATGCTCGAGGATTAACTACCGATGGGGGGCGGTTCGACATAACGCTGAACCTCGAACGTTCTTGGGTAGAAGGGGGAGTGGCCTTTCCTGCGGAAAAACAGTCCGAATCGACCGTTAACACGAACACCGGACAGTTCAAGGAGCCCATTATTGGGCAATTCAAAACCGAACTCACCTTGACGATGCGTGACGGTCAAACAATTCAGACCACGCAAGCCGCCGACCCTCTCAGCGGAAGAGTCCTGACGATAACGGTCACCATGAACGTGGTGAAGTGAGCTTTCGGCGTTCCCCAACGCCGATTCCTATTGAGACTCCGACGTAGGCTCGCAGGACTCCTGCGCCCGACTTGCCCGGACATATACGCCGAGTGCCTAACTCGCATCCCAGACCACCGCAAGTGCCGTTGCCAAATCAGGATGCAGAAAGCGATAGCCCAACTTCTCGAGTTGAACAGGCAGCACGAGCTGGCTGGAGAGGAGCAGTTCATCCGCCATCTCTCCAAGCAGCAATCGCAGCGCAAACGCGGGGGCAGGAAAGAGCGCCGGGCGACGCAAGGTTTTCGCCAGCACTTTAGTGAACTGGACATTGCGCACGGGTTGTGGTGAAACCACGTTCAACGGCCCGCGCGCCGCGCCGTTCTCCAGCGCGAATCGCACGACGCCGACTACATCCTGAAGCATGATCCAGCTCATCCACTGCTCGCCAGACCCGACCCTGCCGCCGACGCCCCACAGGAACGGGCGCGCCATAACCGGCAGAGCGCCACCATGTCGTGCAAGGATGACGCCAAATCGTGCGCGCACGATGCGAATGCCCAGCGCCTCAGCCTTGGCCGCCTCGCCCTCCCATTCCTGTCCCAGGCGGCTAAGGAAATCCTGGCCAGGCGGACTTTCCTCTGTCAGTTCGTGATCGCCGCAATTTCCGTAGTAGCCAATTCCCGACGCGGAAACGAGCACGCGCGGCCGCGCCGCCATCTTGGACAAGGCCTGAACCAGGGCGCGCGTGGTATCCACACGGCTGGCCAACAAGAGTTTCTTGCGCGCGTTTGTCCAGCGACCGTGCGCAATCGAGACGCCGGCAAGATTCACTACCGCATCCGCGCCCACGGCTGCGCCGCCGAGTTCACCTGTTGCGGGATTCCAGTTTACGTCGAAGCCATCAGCCCCGTGTATCTTTTCCGCGGCCGTCCCGGGCCGCACCAATCGGCAAACTGTATGGCCGCCACGCTGCAAATCCTGGCATAACGCCGTACCTACAAATCCTGTTGAACCTGTGATGAGGACTTTCATAGTTGCACAACGGCGTAGCCAGTTAGCATCTCCACCTGGCCTTCCGCTGGAAGGCTGCACCTGCTCAGAGTACAATTTTCACATGCCATCCGTCTCCTCCAGCATTCGGGTGAAAGTGCTTTTCTTCGGGCGCGTTCGTGAACTTGTCGGCCTCACGGAAGAAGAAGTAGAGGTACGGGAGGGAACAACGCTTGCCAACCTGCTGGAGCGGTACATGCGACGCTACCCGCAACTCGCTGGATTTCGCGCCTCACTGGTCGCAACGCGCAATCAGGAATTCGCCGAGTGGGACACGCGCATTGCAAACGGCGACGAAATCGCCTTTCTGCCACCCGTGAGTGGAGGCTGACCCACACCGCCCATGCCCTCGACGCATGATACCGACCTATACGAACTTGTGAGGGCAGCCATTGATCCCGCGGCGCTGGTCCAACATGTCCGCGCTGGGCAGGATGGCGCTATCGTCACCTTCGATGGTTTCGTGCGCAACGAGTCCCTTGGCCGCGCCACGATGCACCTCGAATATGAAGCTTACGAACCTATGGCTCTGGCCAAAATGAGAGAAATTGGCGCGGAAATCCACGAGAAGTTTGCCATCCACCGCCTCGCCATTGTGCATCGTCTCGGCCGGCTGGAAATCGGCGAAACTAGCGTCTTTATTGCCGTCAGCGCACCTCACCGCGCCGCTGCCTTCGACGCCTGCCGCTTCGCCATCGATACCTTGAAGCGAACCGTACCCATTTGGAAGAAGGAGTATTTCCAGGATAGTGTTGTTTGGGCGGATGGGGAATTTCCTCCGGCGGCACCTGAGGCGAAACCTGCATCTTAACAATCAAATGATCCTCCAGGCCAAGAACAGGCGTCACGCGCTGGTTGCCGGAACCGTTCTCCTCGCCTTTGCCTGTGGGCTTGCGGCGCAGGAGAAGCCCGACCGGCCTCCTTGGGCGCAGCCTGGTAGCACCGGACAGGCACAGCCCCCCGTCAATCCGATCCCGGACAAGAACCCGGAGCCACCGTCTCCGCGGGGCACTATCAAGGTGAACGTCAGCCTGGTGAACGTTTTGGTCAGCGTACTGGACGACCACAAGCGCCCCGCGCCGGATCTGCCCGTGGACGCCTTTCAGGTCTTCGAGGACGGCGTACAACAAAAAATCGACGTCTTTGAATCCGAGACGAAACAACCCCTGGATCTGGCGCTGATGATTGATGCCAGCCTCAGCGAGCACAAAGAAATGCCGCAGGAGCGCGATGCGGCATCGCAGTTCATCAAACAGATTCTGCGGCCCGAGGATCGCATCAGCGTTTTCTACTTCGATGAAAACGTCACGCAGTTGGCTGGCTTTACCAACAACGTAGCCGTACTTCAGGAAGCCGTGCATAAGATCCCCGATGGCGCAGGAACTTCCATTTACGATGCTGTCCTGCTCGGCTCGCGAACTATGGAAAAGCGGCCCAATGACCGGCGACGCGTCCTTGTGCTGGTTACCGACGCGGGCGAAACCACCAGCCGGGCCGATTTCGATGCGGCGCGCAAGGCAGCTCTCCGCGCGGAGGCGTTGCTCTACACCATCGTGATCCGCGCCGTGAAGAACGAGAATGGCCGGAACACCGCCGGCGAACACGCGCTGCAAACCATCACCGAGACCACGGGCGGAGCCATGTACTTCCCCGATTCCGCGCAGGAACTGCCGGTGATCTTCGACCGCATTGAACAAGAGTTGCGTACGCAGTACCGCCTGGCGTACTACCCAAATCCTCGCGGAGCGGCCAACACCTATCGCGCCATCGAAGTGAAAGTGCTCCCGGGCTATACAGCGCGGCATCGCACCACCTATCTCTCTGGACCTCAATAGAACTGCGCGCTGCAATTTCCCATCTCGAACTACAAGCTGATAACGTATAGCTGCGCCCTTCAAGACTGCTCGCGGGGCGGGAACTCGAACCCCGAAATTTAGAACTTGGAACCTAGAACTGACCCTATGACCAATGATTTTCTCCAAGCCGCCGCGGAAATCGCCAAAGGCGCTGGCGCTATTTTGCGCGAAGAACTCCAACACACGCCCGACATCGCCTACAAAGGGGATTTTGACTTGGTGACGCAAGCCGACCGGCGATCAGAGGCCTGGATTGTCAGCCGTCTGCAGGAGCTTTTTCCCGAGCACGCCATCGCCGCGGAAGAAGGCACCGCCAAAGACAAAGAATCGGAGTACCGCTGGCATGTCGATCCTCTTGACGGAACAACCAATTTCGCGCACGGCTACCCGTGTTTCTGCGTCTCCATGGCGCTGGCCCGAGAGGATCAGTTGGTTCTCGGCGTTGTCTACAATCCCGTGTACGAAGAGTTGTTCACAGCGCAGCGTGGTGAAGGTGCCTACTTTAACGGGAAGAAGATCCACTGCTCCCGCATCAACACTTTGAAAAACAGCCTGCTGTGCACCGGTTTTCCCAATCACAAGCGCCACGCACACCCCAATATTTATTACTACTGGGATTTCACGTTGCGATCTCATGGCGTGCGCCGCGACGGCTCAGCGGCGTTGGACCTGGCCTACGTCGCCGGCGGGCGTTTCGACGGCTTCTGGGAATTTGGCCTGAAGCCATGGGACACCGCCGCGGGCGTCGTGTTGGTCGAAGAAGCGGGCGGCACGATCAGCGATCTCGAGGGAAAGCCATACACCATTGGCGGCAAGACAATCCTGGCCTCGAACGGGATGATTCATGCGGAGATGTTGCAACTTGCCGCAGAAATCGCCGCGCGTCCAATGCCGCCACTGTAACATCTGTCGCCGAATCTTCCTTGCTACGTTTGTTGGCTCCGCCGATGGGGCTGGGGTAATCGTCAGGCGAACGTGAAACGAAAAAGTACTCATTAATAAGTAAAAATTAAAGTAATCTGATGCTAGGGAGTGATTTCCACATGGACCCTTTCCGTACGGGTTCGATGGGGACCAAAGTGGGGCCTGAGGGCGTCGGTTATATGTCACAGCGAAAAGTGATAAAGATCACACAGTTTTGCGGGAAATCACTCACTTCAAGTCCCATGAACAGCCAATATCGCCGACGAACACAGAAACGATATGGCTACAAGTTGTTTATTATGAGCACAGTGGCGCGAAGCGATTAAATCGGCCAAATTTGTCCACTTCGGCCTCTCACTTGCCTTTTCCCCTATCCGTAGCAAGACATCAGGTGGGGAGAAGGACTAACCAAATGGCCAATTCCATGGTTGCGGAAAGACCGGAAATCTCCAGTTTGCGTCAGACGACAGAACTGCGGAGCAGAACACGAACGCCGTACGGCTTGCCAATCGAAGACGATTGCGGGACTTGCAAATCCCGCAGCACGCAGTTTTTTTGCGGGTTTTCGGAACGTTCGCGAGCGGCCTTACGCCCGATCATGCATGTGAGCACCTATCCGGAGGGTGCGCTGATCGTCATGGAAGGCGAGGCGGCGCGGGGTGTGCATCTGCTTTGCCAGGGGCGCGCAAAACTGTTGACCACCAACAGCGATGGCAAGACCTTCATCCTGAAGATCGCCAACGCCGGCGAAGTAATCGGGCTGAACCCAATCCTCACCGGCATGCCGTATGACATTACGGTGGAAACGCTGCAACCTTGCCAACTGGCGTTCATTCCGCGCGAGGAGTTTTTGAGATTCATGAAGGAACACAATGACGCCTCGTTCCAGGTGGCGCAACATTTGGGGCGTGATTGCCAAATGGCCTATGAGGTCATCCGTTCCATCGGGCTGAGCAATTCGGCCGCGGAAAAACTGGCGCGCTTTCTGGTGGAATGGGCTGGCGATGGGCGTCCCAGCGGCGGCATGGTCCGCGTGAAGCTCACCTTAACCCACGAAGAAATGGCGCAATTGATCGGTTGTTCGCGCGAAACCGTTAGCCGTACGCTAGGCGAATTCAAGCGCCAGCGCCTGGTGGAAGTAAATGGTTCGACACTTGTGCTGCGAGACCTCGCGGCGCTCGAGGATCTTGCGGCGAACTAAACGGATAACCCGGGCGATCCGCCCAGTCACCGCCCGGGATCTGTGAGTCGCGATCCCTCACTCCCTAGTTCAAGGATAATGCCGCGCGCTCTTCCCACCGCTGCCTGCCATGAATTGAGCACCGTTAGCTGAACTACTTTACGCCCCACTCGGCATAGAGCTTCGTAATTGCCGAGCCGATGCAGAAACCCCAGGCGAACATGCCAAAGCCCTTGAATTTCTCCGGGATGATATAACGGTCTGCAGCTTCCTCAATGGGCACGCCGGACTTGTGAAGTTTCTCCGCCTGTTCGGAAATGTCGTCAAATACATTGCGAAGGCGTTGCACACCCTCCTGACCACAAATTGGGCCGTGACCCGGAACAAAGATTGTGTCCTTGTCCCAGGAAGCGAAAGTCTTTAACGTGGCTCGCCACCCGGAAATGGTGGCCTTCTCGTCGAAGCAGACAGGGAAGGAACCATTGAAGATCAGGTCGCCCGTGTACACGACCTTTTGGTCGGGAACACGCACGATGACGTCGGTCCCGGAATGTCCGGGAAAGGTCTCAAGGACGATTGCCATTTGCCCCAAGTCCATTTTCAGCGGTAGCTTCGCGGGATCGAGTGGGTGATTGGGCAGCGTCAGTGTCGATGCATTCACAAGGTCAAACACGTGGCCGAGGGCGGTCAAGTCGCTCTGGGCGTGTTCTCTCTGAACATCAGACTTGGCATCCTTCACATGTTTTTCAAATGGTGCGAGGACAGTGGCGCGGTCTGCGCCTTGAAGTGGCGAGTAGCTCTCTGCAATTCGCTTCGCCACGTCCGCATGTCCCCAGAGCTTAATTCCATGGGCGCCGTAAAACGAATTGCCCGTGGAATGATCAAAGTGGTAGCGGGTGTCCAGGGCGCCTGCAGGTGGGACTTCCGAAACCCTGCGCAGCGCATCCATCTGAAACGCGGCGCCGGCGGGAGTGACGAAGCCTTCCAGCAAGAGTGCGGAATCCTTGCCAATCAGGAATCCACCATTGCACATCGTGGCGATGCCTTTTGACGGATCGGAAATCGTAGCGTACAAACCATCGCCGATTTTGCGTACAGCCGCAAAGCCTGCGTCCACCAGCGGCGTTTGGGAGATGCGCGGGTCGTCTGCCAAAGAACTTGCCAGAACGGTTAGCGGCACGGTGTGCGCGAAAGCGTAGCAGGCGCCAAAACAGGAAGCTTGCGTGAGAAAACGGCGACGGGAAAAGGAAGCAACAGTCTCGATCATCATCCCTCCGGGAGCGATTTCAGATGGATTGAAACGCAAACAGTCTAGCAGAGGAGGCAGCGATGATGCGCGCATGCCAGTTGAGTTGATAAGGCGCTAGGTCAAGCGGCTAAAATTGTTGGAGCCTCAGGTGGCTGCCCAATTGGTTCGTTCCAGGAAAGTGGGCGGCTCGTACGTTTTGCCTTTGGCCAAGCGGCGTTCTTCACGACGAGAGGTCCACAGAAGCAGCGGGCCAACGGCGCGCGCACTGAGCCGTGCGAAGAAGCCTGATTCACTATCCACTTCTTTGCGCAGGGCTTGAATCTTTTCGCTGACACTGCGATTCACAGAGCGAAATTGGTGTTCCATGGCCCATAGCGCGGCGTTATAGCCAGTGCGGAGTTTCTGCATTTCTCGTTCAAACCGTTCGCGAACCCGTGGATCAGGATAGTCGCGGTAACGGCGCCAGCCTTGTAGCATGGTCTGGCACATGCGATAGAGGCTTGGACCGTTGGCCTCAAAGTCGTGCAAGAAAGCCCAGTCAAGAAACCGTTTGGAATCCTCGCGGGAAATAGCAGCGTGCTGAAAATTAAATTTGAATTGCCCATGGATGTCGGCGAAGTCAACGGCGTCCAACAAGCGTCCCTGTTCCTTCATTTCGCGGTAGAGCGGTGTGCCTGGCACCGGCGTGTACAGCATGAACTGGTGGAAATCGGTTTCGTGGCTGCAGGCGTGCTCGATCTCACCGGTAATGTTGGCCGGCGTGTGGTGCTCCAGACCAATGATGGTCGAACCTTGCACGCGTATGCCGTGGCTGCGCATTTCGTGGGTCAGTTCGCGGGTGTCCGTGCCCTTCAGCTTGCTGTACACCGAATGCGGCGACTCCAGCCCCATCCACACCCAGGAGATGCCAAGCTCCACGAGTTCCTGCATCGAGTAGCTCTTGATAGCATTCGCGGAGGCGAATACCGCCATGCCCCAGCTCTTGTGCCCAGCCTTCATGCGTTCCAGGAGTTGCAAGGCGCGCTTGCGGTGCAGCAGGAAATTCTCGTCCATAATGAAAAAGGTCTGCACACCCAGGGAAGTTTCAAATCCTTCCATAATGTCAAACAGCTCGTCCCCGGTTTCGTAGAAGTTGTAGAAGTTACCTTTGCCCCCGAAGAAGGAAGAGGTAGTGCAGAAACTGCATCCCATGGGGCAGCCAACCGAGGGGATAATCGTGGCGGCGGTGGAGCCACGGCGTTCTGGCAGACGCATGCCCATGGCCCGTGTCTGAATGCCAGAAACGATGGCGGGATGCTTGATCGGAGCGGAATCGTCTTCGCCCAGATAGCGCCGCATCCAGGAGATGCCTTCGCCGCGAACGCAATGATCGGCGTCTACCATGTGCTCAATTCCCGGAATCGCTGTGACGTGGCCGCCCACGACGATCGTCGAGTGGGGCGAGAGCTTGCGCACCATGCGGCACATTTCACGGACCTTGCCGACATTGACGATGATCGAGGAAATGCCCACGATCTCGTATTCGTGCGACGTCAACTCCCGTGCAAAGGCTTCGCGCGTGGGGAAATCCAGAAGCGTACAGGGCGCGGAGATATTGGACTGAATCATCATGATGCCCCACGAGCGATGGAACATTCGCAAAGAAAAGGCCCCTTGCGCGCGGGTCACCTGGTTGTGGTACAGCTCCATGGGATTGATGGCGCGGCTGCCAAATTCGTCGTCCTGGGCGTACGGGCCAAAAACGGAGGTTAGAAGCACGCGCGCACGCGTACCTTTAGGATGGGTCACGCTACTGCTCGGATTTTGCGGATTCATATGATTGGACAGCCAGAATACCACGTGGAGACAGAAGGCCTTTGTGACGAATGACCACGACAATGTGACCGCGAGTGTCCTGTTTTGCACATCCCGCGATTTCAACATTTTCCAGATGACCTGATTGAATCGAACCGCAAGATTCGCCTCTCTGATTTGAATCGATTTGGCTGAAAATATTGGGCCGCGCGCGAGGGGATTGCTTGCGAAGGGATGGAGGGCGTGCGAAAATAAAAAGCTGTGGCTGTGCCTTCCTGAATGACTGTTTGCCACAATGGCGATATCGTCTAGGGGTCCAGGACGCCGCCCTCTCACGGCGGAAACCCGGGTTCGAATCCCGGTATCGCTACCAACCTTAGAAAAGCCAATAAGAACTGCAAAGTGCTGCCGCTTTTGGTGATCGTTGTTGCCACTTCCCTCAAAAATGTGAGAAGAGCAACGTATAAGTAGCAGTCTTGTCCAAAATGTCTAGACGAACATCTTTGTAGAGACGGCTCAACTCTGAGGATTACCCTCGGGTCCCTTGTGGAATCAGAAAAAACGAAAACCTCTTACGCGAGTCACCGCAAAACTCCAGCCAAAGACGAAGCGGTCCACATCTGGATCTCGAAGGAGTGAGCAGAAAAATCCACGCAGAACGGTGCAGCAGCAACTTTCAGTAATGATACTCAGCGGAGGCATTTTGGGCGAACGGGATTCTGTCATTTTGCCAGAGCATCTAAAGCCGCAAAGTGACCCTCCAAAACAGGGCCATAACCCGAGTGACCTGCGTCACTGGGTTACATGTCCTGCGTCAGTTCGTTGTGTGTTCATTTAGGGTATAGAGCTATCAACCGCGGACGCCGCAGTTCTGGAGCAGGGCGGCAGCCAATTCCGACCAAATGGAACCGAGTAGGAGTCAACGATGTGCATTCATCGCTCGCAGTCTTGCCATACCGCAAGTACAGGCATTACAGGAATGTCTTTGATCATTCAGTGCGGGGCGATTTTGCTCATCTGCGCGCTCGGACTCAGCGGCTGCGCAGCAGCGGGAAAAGGAAGTGGCGGCGCCGCTAACTCTTTTGCTGTCAGCACCGCGACCATCCCTGACGCAATTGCGGGCCGTTCCTATTCCGCTTACATCGCGACTTCTTCAAGCCTTACAACGGATTCGCCGGTTTCTGCGTGCAAATTGGCAGGCAGTTCTCCCGCCGGGATGACCGCTGCATCCGGCACTGTGGCAGGAGCCGCGTCCTACTGCGTTCTGACCATGGCGTCCGCCCCGACCGCCGGGAAATACAGTTTCACCCTGCAGGCCGCTGATAGTAGCACTCCCGCAAAAACTGCCTCCCAGACCTTTAGCCTGAATGTTCGCCCTGAATTCACTTTCTCGACCACGTCTCTCGCCCAGGGCGTACAGGGTCGCACTTACGGCGTCAGCCCCTTGGCGCAAACGGAAAACACGAATATTGGGAGCACCGTCAGTGGATTAACTGCTGGCAACGCTCCTTTGACCGCATGCACTGTGTCGGCTACGCCAGCGAACCCCGGCCTTTCGGTCGCGCTGGACTCCACTAGCTCGAAATGTGTTTTGACAAGTAATTCGTTGGCTCCGGCGGGCACTTATTCAGTTACGGTGAGCGCCACCGAAACAAGTATCCCTGATCCGGTTTCTTCTGGAGTAGCTGTTCCCGCCGCTCTTGCCGTCAACAATGTACTTTCCTTGGTGGTGAATCCGGAGATCACGTTTTCGCTAAATTTTGATTCCGCATCCGGGGGAAGCGTTGGAGTAGTGCCGGACGCGGTGCAAGGCCGCACGTACGGGGCGCCAGCCAGGTCGTCTCTGGTTTTGAGCGCGCAAGGAGGGCTGATAGCGAGTCAGGGATTGATCATCACAGGGAGCGGCGCGGTCCCACTGCCCGTCGATTGTGTTGTTGCGCCGGCGGCCTCGCCAGCGCTGACGCCTGGGACGCCGCCCGAAACGCCATCAGGAACAGCGGTGGTTTCAGCAACCAACATAACCGTAACCTGCGCCGGCGGCGCGGTGACCAGCACGCCCGGGGCATTGACGTTTGCAACGTCCGTAAAGGATCTGGGTAACACGGCTACTCCTGTAAACAGTATCTCGTCCGACCTGTTGGGCCACACCAGTCACACGTTCACGGTGGACGCGGCTCTGGCATTGACGGTGGATGCAGCGTCGCTTCCGGTTAACCCGGCACCTGCGGGCGCGGATGGCAAAACCTACGGCAACACGGCTGCCGGATTTAAGGATTTGGCATTTGACGCCGCGCATGGATTGGGAGGTTATATCTTTGGGCTGCCGTCGTCTGTGGCAAGCCCGGGCACCGGTGTACCCGCGGGAGTAACATGCGCGGGCAGTGGCGTGACGGCGGCTTGCAGCAGCGGGGCTTCACTGGTTACGGGGGGAGCCGGGGCGTACAGCTTCAGCGTCACCTTGAACGACACAGCGAATGCGACGACGCCGAGCGCCTCCGGTTCCAGCACCACGCCCGCAGCGATCACGGGCTCGCTTCAAATCAACCCGGCACTGAGTATCCAACTGACGCAGGCAGCAAACCCCGCAGGTTCCAATCCCGCCAATCTGTTGCCTGGCGTGACGAACCGCAGTTACGGAGTGATAGGGGCGGCGCCAACGTACACCGTTTCTGGGGGATCCGGGACTTACAGTTTTCCTGCTTCTCCATCCACGTATCCCACAGGCTTTGCGTGTGCGGCGACAGCGAGCACCTATACGTGTTCCGCGAACACCGTAACCGCTGGTGCGAATTCCTACCCTATAAGCTTGAGCGTCAGTGATCCGGGCAACGCTGCGGTGCCGAATGGGACAGCGACTTCATCCTCGATCCTGGTGGTAAACGCGGCGATGAGCGTAGTGCCGTCTGCTACAGTGCAGCCGGCCGTGCATGGCCGCGCCTATGGAACGGGGACGGGATGCACAGGTGGAGGGGGCAATTGCCTGCCACTCCTGTATTCCCTCACCGGTGGCCTCGGCAATTACACGCTTGCGGGCAGTTCGCTTGCGACGCCGTCGGACACTTTCGCGTGCAGCTTCACAACGTCGACCTATTACTGTTCCAAGTCCGCAATAGCGGGCGCTGGAGGGGCGAATCCGACGTTGACCTTTACTGGCGCGGAGACGGGAAATGCTGCAACGCCGGGCGGCAGCGCGACGGACACAAGTAAGACGCTGGCCACATATGCGGAGATGACCCTGACGCCACCCAGTACGGTGCTGCCAGCGGTCCTAGGGCGCCACTATGGATCCGGTACAGGGTGTTCTGGAGGGAACTGCACGCCCCTCACCTACACCGTGCCCGCCGCGACACCGGGCCTGGGAGGCTACACTTTTACAGCGAGTAATTTCCCCGCTGGATTTGCGTGCGCGACAAACTCGTACAACGGCAACTGCTCGGCCACCTCGGTCGGAGGCGTTGCCGGCACACTCAGCAATCTCAATGTGACAGTTTCGGATACAGCGAACGCGGCGACGCCCTCCGCCTCGGCAACATCCAGCCCGAACACCACTCTTATCATCCAAGCCGAGATGACAGTGACGCCGCCTGCTAGTACACCGACGGCCGTGCATGGCCGGGCGTTTGGTACGGGGACGGGCTGCTCCGGCGGAGCTTGTCAACCGCTGCAGTACTCGCTCAGCAATGGGCTGGGGAACTACACGCTAACGGGAAGTTCGCTCAGCACGCCATCGGATGTTTTCACTTGCGCGCTCGCTTCGCCCACGTTTTCCTGCTCCAAAGCAGCGATTGCCGGCGCTGGTGGCAGCAATCCAACGCTGAGCTTCATCGGCGCCGAGACGGGCAATGCTTCTACGCCGAGCAAGGGTGTTACAGACACTTCGAAGGCCTTGAGCACGAACGCGGAGATGGTAATCACGCCGCCAGCAGTGGTCCCTGCGGCAGTGCAGGGCCGCGCGTATGGCGCGGGGGTGGGCTGCTCCGGTGGCGCTTGTCAACCGCTGCAGTACACGCTCAGCAATGGGCTGGGAAACTACACGCTGACGGGCAGCTCGCTGTTCACGCCCTCGGACACTTTCTCGTGCGCTCTCGCCTCTCCTACTTTCTCCTGCTCAAAAATCGCAATAGCCGACGGTGGGGGCACAAATCCCGCGTTGGCCTTTATAGGCGCGGAGACGGGTAATGCCGCAACGCCGGGAAACAGCGTCAGCGACGATTCCAAGACAATGAGCGTGAACCCGGAGATGAATTTTACGGCGACGCCCACCAGCCCCTTCGCAGATGCAGTGGCGGCGCGAACCTATGGGCTGGGCAGCACCTGCGGCGCGACTGGAAGCTCAGCATGCTCACCGCTTACTTACACGATTCAGAGTGGGAGCGGATTGGGCGGTTACAGTTACGTGTTGTCCCCTGCTGGCATTGGTTTCACCTGCACGAGCGGCAACTCGACGAGCAACTGCACTTCGGCGGCATTAGCGGGCGGGGCCGGCAGCTACGCCACCGTTCACACTTCCGTGACCGACACGGCCAATGCGTCCGTGCCAAACAATACCGTCGCGTCCGCGAATGGATCGCTGACGGTTCATCCTGAACTTAGCTTCACCGCAAATCCCACCAGCCCTTTTGCGGATGCGGTGAACGGCCGCACCTACGGGCAGGGCAGCATCTGCGGCGCTCTTGGGACTGCCGCCTGCACCCCTCTGACGTACTCCATCGCGAGTAATTCGGGCTTAGGCGGATACGCGTTTGCGCTGGTCTTCAACTCCGGCAATGGCGGATTCGCCTGCACGGGCGGGGGGAGTTCGAGCAACTGCACATCGGCGTCGGTGACGCAACCTGCGGGAACCTACACGAGTGTTCATGCTGCTGTGAGCGATACCGCTAACGCCTCAACTCCAAGCAACAACATCGCCTCGTCCAACGGCTCGCTGACAGTTCACTCAGAATTATCACTTACACCCGCCGGCGGCTCGCTGCCGGCCGGCGTGCAAGGACGGACGTACGGCCAGGGGAACACCTGCGGCGCAAGTGGGAGTTCAGCCTGCACGACGATCAGCTATGCGATTTCGAACGGATTGGGGAATTATGTGTCGCCGGCGACCATGACAACGACGGCTGGAACATTTTCTTGTCCGCTTTCCGCCACCACATATCTGTGCTCCAGTGGCAATATTACTGCGTCCGGCTCGAATGCCTTGAGTTTGACGGCATCGGAAAAGGGCAATGGAGCAACGCCGGGGAACAGCAAGACAAATAACGCCGAAACTTTGACCATCAACCCTGAAATGAACTTCACGGCGGCTCCCACCAGCCCCTTTGGCACGGCCGTAAATGGGCGCGCCTATGGCCAAGGCAGCAACTGCGGCGCGTTTGGAAACAGCCCTTGTGCGCCGCTCACCTACACGATTCAATCGGGCAGCGGTTTGGGTGGTTACTCTTTTTCCCTTGATGTGGACGGTGGTAACGGCGGTTTTGTGTGCACTTCCGGCGGAAGTTCCAGCAACTGCGCCTCCGGCAGTGTAACCGAAGCGAGCGGAACCTATAACGCCGTGCATACGTCCGTCACCGATACCCCCAACGCCGCAACTCCCAGCAACACCGTGATCTCGTCCAACGGTACGCTCACCGTAAACGCCGGATTGGCGCTCAATTCACCTGCTTCTCCTTACCCGGACGGTGAAAACAACGTAAGTTACGGGTCTGCCGGCTCTGGTTGTTCTCCGAATAGTGCCTGCCTTCCGCTCAGTTACACTGTTCCCTTCGTTAATCCGATCGTCGATGGCCTGCCGCCTTATGCGTTCTCGACCTCTGGTTTCCCAACCAATCTGAACTGCTTCCAATCTAATGCTGGCGCACCGGCTCCCAACGGGACCATCCTGACCTGCATGGCAACTGCGGGCATAAGTGTCCCGGGGCCCTTCCCCGAAGAATCTTTTCCCGTCGTGCAGGTAAAAGATACAGCCAACGCCTCTGTGCCCTCTACGGCGGCATATAACACGGCGGCGAGCCTCAAAGTTCAGCAACAGCTCAGCATTCTGAATACGGTGCTGCCCAATGGCCTAGTTGGCTTCCAGTACTACCCGAGCGGCCCGGGCGTGACGATAAAATCGCAAGGTGGCATCGAATCGGTGAGCTGGGTTGGGCCAGGGGACGGATCTGTCGGCGCCTGCGCTGCCCCCGCTGCCGCCACCCTGCCCGGGCAAACCGCGATGACATTTAACGATGCGACACAGGTGTTTTCCACGGGCGGGTCAAGTTTTGCCCCCGCTGATGTTAGCGCTTCGGACGGGAGCTACACATTCCAGGTATGCGTGACTGATACGGGCAACGCCGCCACACCGCGAACTGCGGCCTTGCCCAACCCCGGCGCTCCGGCCCCGCTGGTGGCTAATAAGTTCGTGTTCGATGTGTTGAACCTTTATGCGTATACGGCTGAGACTTCCACAGATGCCGTGGATGTGATCAATACGGCGACTAAAACGGTCGTAGGAACGGGGATATCCCTGCACGTCGCCCCCACGACGCATCCCAACGGAGTTGCGGTCAGTCCGGACGGGACTCGAGCTTACGTCACCTTGTCAAACAATAAGTTTGAGGTGATCGACACGATCACCAATGGGTTAGTTACTGGTTCGCCTTTCGCGATGCCGACAGGCTCGACCTGCACATCGCTGGCAGGTGTGGCGGTCACGAACGACGGACGCGCTTATTTTGCTTGCCCGACGAGCAGCGGCACGGGGGGAGTCGTGGACGTGGTCAGCACGACGAACAACACAACATTGGTGGCTGAGCTAGCGACCGGAAATGAACCCTCGGGAGTGGCCATCGGTCCTACGGTGGATGCTACGACCGGAAAAACCACGCAGGTCTATGTCGGTCTCTTCGATGCGAATCGGCTCGTCGTTATCGCCAATTCGGTGATCCCGGCGGTAAGCTCAACCATTGCCCTGAACAGCCTAAATGCGCAACCGCTGGGCCTGGCCGCCGTCTTGAATCCGGGCGGTCACGTCTATGTGTACATTGCCAAACAAGCCGCTGGTTCAGGCAATCCCGGAATCGAAATTGTAGACGCCACGGCATCAAGCCTAGTTAATGACTTCGCTTTCTCGCTGGCCACCCGCGTCCCAGTAGGCGTCGCAGCCACCCCCGACGGGAGCGAGATTTATGTCACTCTGAATGACTCCACGCTTGACACTAGTTATGTGATGGTAATCGATAACACCGCGACCCCAGCTCTGCGCAGCGTCACACCCTATGGTCTGCCGGACCCGACGATAGTACCGCCACCGGCGAATATTGGTGCGGCGGGAGTGGCGATTCCACCTTTGCCAGGGGCCTCACCTGATTTCCTTATTTTCATTGCCCAGACGTTGTACGGCAATGTTGCCGTCTTGTTGGACAACCTGCCACCGCCGACGACGAATCAGCCGTTAGAACAGCCGGCTGTTACCTTGAATGGCGCGACCCCCGCGCCCCAAGGTATCGCCAACATTCCTCTGCCTTCTGTGATTCCCAAGCTGCCGTAAGAATTTCTCACTGAACACGGGCGGCTATGCACCGCCCCTGATTCTTGTGTCCAAACCAAAGGGTTCCCCAGCCTCGTTACGGGGATTGGATCGTCCGCCCGGCCTCAAGATGAACTCGGCCACTGGTGAAATCTGCGGAACGCCACTGTCGCCTGTCCGTATGGCCCAGGACCCACTGATAGCGGGAAGTGCTTCCATCGATTTCAATAAGCACTTTGGAAGATTAGTAGACCAGCTTCAGCGAGAACTGGATTTGGCGCGACGACCCCGCGGTCCGGCTGATCAACCCAAAACCGCTGCCACGCACGATATTGGCAGGCAAACCAAAATTGACAATATTGAATACGTTGAAGAACTCTCCGCGAAATTCCAGGATGCCTAACTCGTTCTTTCCTCTGCGCCCAAATGGAGTGTCCTTGATCAACGCAATATCGTAATTATGAAAGCCGGGCCCCCGAAAACTGTCTCGCCCCAAAGTGCCGAATTGCCCCTGGTTGGGTCCAGTCCCACCGGGAACGTCGATAGGTATGTAGAAGAAGGAGCTGTTGTTCGCGCCCCGGCCAAAATAATCCTCACGCGTCGCCCGGCTCGTCGAGAAACTGGGCATCGTCACCAGATCTGGCCGATCCGTTCCACCTTCCCCGGCCCCAGTTTGTTGAATTCCTGAATAAACCGTAAAAGGAGGTCCGCTCGTTAGTGTGGTGATATTTAGAATTTGCCAGCCCTTAGTAAGCAGCGTTCCCAACGGGCGAAGAAAGCTCACCCGGTCAAGCGGCAAAGCCTGGATCAAGCTGACGGAAAAGACATGTGTCACATCGAAAGTGGAAGGCCCTTTATCTGCCCCAGGATCCAGCGGATTCTGCGGCATCGTTTGCATCAGCACACCCGCGTTGGCTGGCCCGCCACCCAGAATGGCGCTGGTGTCGTCAATCGACTTGGAAAATGTGTAACTCGCCTGGAAATTAAGTCCGATGCGCGCGGCGTTTTCGGTCAGGCTCGTTTGCAGTCCGTGGTAAGTGGAATGCGAGCCCGAACTGATCACCATTTCCGGCCCGAATCCGCCGGTCGCTTGTCCCGCGGCGTTGAACTGCGTGTAAGGAGCAAATGCCGCGTCGGCGCCCGCATACCCGTTCGGGGAAAACATAGTTCCCAGGTGGATTCCCGCTGTTCCCACATAGGCCACGGTAAGTTTCGCGTTTCCCAAATCCTGATCAATGCCCGCCGTATACGTACCAATGTAACCGTTACGAAAATTGCGCGCCATTACCCCTACGGTGAATAACTGGACTTCATCGCCGGGCGTTATTGCCGCCAAATCATTCTGGAACCGTTGCAAATCGATCTCTGTGTTCGCAGGCACTTTGGAACTGTCTCCCGAAGCGAAGAGTGGCTGTCCCTGCGTCGTATAGAACGGAGGAAGATTCATTGTCACCACGGTGTTTTGAAACGCCACGGGAACACCAGGTCGCGCCGTAACCAGCGGCTGCACCATAAAAGGGATTCCTCCAGTTACGGCATTTTCCTGCCACAAATTCGGCAGTAGCGTGGTAATCGCTCCCCCAGCGTGCAGCGTCGTGTGCTTTCGTGCGCTGTAGTCCACTGCCAAGCGCGGCCCCCAGCCATTCCAATCCATTCCGTAAATAGGCTGCGGATTGTAGAGAAAAATCTCCTTGGCTCCCGGAGTAAGGAACGATGTGGGTTTGCCGTCGGGGCCGATCGGCACGCCGGTCGAACTTCGGTGCTTGGCTTCTTTGATTCGACTGTTCAATTCATAGCGCAGCCCGTAGCTCATCAGCAATCGCGAAGTCGCCTTCCAGGCGTCTTGAATATAAAAGTTGTAAGCTTCGCGCCGCGCGGCGGCCTCGTCAAACCGGTCACCCGTCGGCGTCAAGCTGGATGCAGCCGAAATCGTGTACGAGTAGGGAGTTCCCGTCAGCAAGCCCGTCAACGAATCAGGCAGCGCGTCGCCGGGCCCAAGATTGTGCAGACCGCTAGTCGATGTGATGTAAACGGAATCAGGAACATAAGCGGTTCCCCCGCCAAATGTATAAAGGCCGTTGGGGTTGGTTCCAAAGACTGTGCTGTCTTTATTCGCGCGGATCTCTACTCCCCATTTCCATGTATGCGGTCCATGCACATAAACCATGTCCTGCCGGAATTGGTATAAGTTGCTATACGAACCCGTGATTGAGCCGTCCGCCGAATTAAATCCCTCGAACAAGCCGTCGCCATACGCAATCGCGGGATCAGTATGGTCGGTGGTCGGAAACAGCGGCGTACTTCGTATGTAGCCAAAAGCCGTGCTGGAACTCAAGTGCGGCGAGATGGTCCGAGTGTAAGTGAACGCCGCATTGCGTTGGTGATCGAGGAAATTCACGGCAAAGCTGGGGTCAATCGCCGTCTGATCAGGATTCGTCGTCGGACCGTTCACTTGATTCAGGCTGAATCGCGTAAAAAGCGTGGCCTTGTCGGAGATCTGGTGATCAACCCGCACGGAAAACTGGTCCGTGTGTGTCACAACTTTCGAAGAAGCGGCATACGTGCGCGCCCCGTACGGGCCGTTCGGCTCATTCGGCAATGGATAACGCGCCAGTATCGGTGCGATCGCGGAGCTTACCGGAACATAAAGCGTATCGCCGGGGTATGTCGTGGTATCGATGCCCTTTCTTTCCGCCGCCGTCGGCACCGCAAATACCTGCGTTGTCCCCAGAACCTGGCGGAAACCCTGGTATTCCCCGAAGTAAAACGTCTTTCCGCGGCCATCGTAAATTCCTGGAATCACTACCGGGCCGCCATTGGTAAAGCCAAATTCGTTGCGAGCAAACGGCGGAATGCGCCGGGGATCGACCTCGCTGGTGTGATCGAAGTAATTACGCGCGTCGAATGCCGCATTGCGAACAAACTCAAAAACGCTGCCATGCACCATCGCCGTACCCGGTTTCGTGACGACATTCGTGAATCCTGCTGCGCCATGCCCGATTTCCGCGGGCATGACGCCTGAGTTCGATTGCACTTCCTGGATCGCATCAACATTAAAGTTGGTGAACGTGGCGCCGCCCATTTCCGGATCGCTAGTGTCGGCTCCATCCATCGCAAACACAGAAGCCACCCCGCGTTGCCCGTTAACGGTAAATTGCTGTGTGAAGTTTGCCGCGCCGTTTGTGTCCGTCATTGTGCCCGCCGCAAGCAGCAGGAGCTTGCTGAAATCGCGCTCATTCAGCGGAAGACTGGACACTTCTTCCGCCGAAAGGTTTTCCCCGCCGCTTGCTTTCGCCGCTGCAGCATTCTCGACCGTTAAAATGGCAAGTGTCTGACCCTGCGTGGACAATGCAAGATCAGCCGCGAACGCGGACGCATCGCTCATAATAATTGGGCTTGCCGCCGTATACGTTTTGCCCGCCGAATCAACTGTTACCTTGTAGGTTCCCGCTTTGATTTCAGCGAATAGGAAATCGCCATTCGATGCTGTATCAGCGGAGTATTGCTGCCCCTCGGGAATTGCCCGCAGCGTGATGGTCGCGCCACTTACAGGTTTTCCCGTTTGGTCGCGTAACACACCTCGCCATGTTGTCGCCAGGAGCGATTGCGGCGACAGCGTCATAAGGAAAAGAACAAGAAATAAAACTTTGCGGCCTGAAGCAAAACAAGCAGCGAGCATTGCTTCTCAGTATATCCGAGCGCCCGCTTTTACGCGCACGGTTGATTCACACAACCCCTTAATCTTTCGAGTTTAAATACTTCAGTCAACGTTTGCCTCACTAAGGCCGTTACACCCGGAACCAACTTCTGCGCCAAACGCACAGCCAACTCATTGTCTTCGGTAATCTATTTCAATGAATGTGACTCAAAGCTCCGGCAGAACAGTATAATCAAGCTGCTCTCAAGACGGAGTGGTGGAGAAAATCAAATGACTGAAATTTATTGGATTCCGTTGGTGGTCGCGGCTTGCCTCGTGCTCTATCTGATTTTGGCTAGCTTTTTCACGGTGCGTACAGCCGAGGTCGCCGTGATCACGCGATTTGGCAAGTTCCTTCGCGTTGCCCAGCCTGGTTTGAACTGGAAGCGGCCGTTTTTCGATTCCGTGACAGGCATTGTGAGTTTACGCGTGAATCAGATCACTTTGACCATGGAGACCAAGACCAAAGACAACGTCTTCGTTACCATTCCGATTTCCGTGCAAAATCGCGTCCGCCCGGAAAAAGTTTACGACGCTTATTACAAATTGTCGGATCCGGTGGCGCAAATCAAATCCTATGTCGAACAGGTGATCCTGGGGCATGTCCCGGGAATGACGCTGGACGAAGTCTTCGCCACGCAATCCAGTATTGCCGCGGCAGTCAAACAGGAACTGGACGCCGACATGGCTTTGTTCGGCTACGAAATCGTGAACGTGCTGGTGACTGACATTGTCCCCGATGCAAAGGTGAAGTCGGCCATGAACGATATCAACGCAGCCCAGCGCGAACAGGTCGCTGCCAACGCCCGCGGCGAAGCGGAGAAAATTCTGGTGGTCAAAAAGGCCGAAGCCGAAGCGGAAAGCAAGGCCCTCCAGGGGCAGGGAATCGCGAATCAAAGGAAGGCGATCATTGAAGGGCTGCAAGCTTCGATCGAACAGTTCCAAAAGGTAGTGGAAGGTGCGTCGGCGAAAGAAGTCATGCAGTTGGTGATGGTCACACAGTATTTCGACACGCTGAAATCCATTGGCGAGAGCGATAAGACCAACACGCTGTTTTTGTCTCATTCACCCGCGGCTGTCAAGGAAGTCTCCGATCAGATCCTGCAGTCCATGCTGGTTGCGGAGAGAGCGAACGGCTGAAGCACAAAAATTGCGCTACACGAAATTAAGCATCCAGGGATTACAGCACGCTCACTCCTCTGCGGGGAGTAGCGAATTCCTGCAAGCAGGGTAAACCGCGCCGAAACCATCAACGAAATAGCAGCGGAGCAAACTCGGTCAAGTTGCGGCGCCAGACCATCCACGCGTGCATGCCGGGAGTTTCGATATCCACGTGTTGAATGCCCTTGGACGCAAGCCAGGTTCTGAATTCGCGATTGAATTTAATTAAATCGTCATCCTTCCCACATGCGATCCACAGCAAATGCAACTGTTGGTTGGCCTTCGTGTCCAGTGTGGGGAATTTCTCGTCGAACGACCCGCGCATCCCTCCGGAACTGAATGCGCCGATCCACGCAAACTTGTCTAAATTATTCAACCCCGTCAGCAAAGACTCCGCGCCACCCATGGAAAGGCCGGCAATAGCGCGCGAGTTGCGGTCTTTCTTGACGGAATAGGCCGCTTCCACTTGCGGGATGACTTCTGTCAGCAGCGCTTGGCGAAATCGATCGAAGTTTCGCTGCCTGAGCGCTGAATTGTCGAACCCCCCGGAAGTGGGTGCCAGAATCTCCGGGTCGCCGTAACCAAGCGGCATCACCACCAGCATGGGCTTGGCTTTTCCTTGCGCGATTAAATTGTCCAGAATCACATTGGCTCTTCCGACGGAAGTCCACCCGCTCGCATCGTCGCTGAATCCATGCAAAAGATAGAGGACGGGATACGCTTGTTTTTCGCGAGGATCGTAACCGGGTGGAGTGTAAACAAAAAAGTCGCGGTCGTCGCCCACCACTCCGGATTTATAAAAATGATGATGAATCACGCCATGAGGGACGGCGCCAATCTCCCAGGAAAGTGTCGCCGGCCCGGGGACATGCACCTCGCTGTCACGGTATAAGAAATTTGGCTTGATGGAGTGATTCGAAGGATCGAACATTGTCACGCCGTCAGCCTCGATCGAGTAGCCGTAATAATCAGGAGACAGCGGATCGCTGGTCACGCTCCACACTCCCTGATCATCTTTCTGCATGGGCAGCGGCGCAGAGGCACCTTCGATCGAAACCGATACTTCTTTGGCGTTTGGCGCGCGAAAGCGAAAAGTGACTCGATTATCGGAGTGGACCTCAGGAGAGAGTAGTGGTGGTTGCGATTGCGCGAAAGCAGCGGCTGCCAGAAACAGGACTGCGGGCACAATTAAAGTTCGTTTCATGTTTTGCCTTTGTGATGTTCGCTCATGGGAGCCTCGTTTTGCTGATGACAACCGGGCTGGCCTCAGTGGATGTTCCGTCTCATGGTAGAAGTTGTACTTCGCAGAGGCAAGCGGCGATTGAACAAATCGCGGCGGGGCACGAACCACAGCTTGTGGCCGTGCACTCTCGCGAAATCCAACTTCACACCGCTGGGCTGTGATATAAAACTCTCACAGTGCACATGCCTCACAATTCCCAATCGCTCAGTCACAATCGGGAACCTTGACACAAAGACGGAGTTCACCAATGAGATTTTGCTCCCTGCTTTTTGCGTTGATCTTTTCGTTTGCCTCCCACGCCGCTCCCCAAACATGGACTATCGGCAACGGAGAAATCAGTCGAACCGTAACCTTCACCGAGACGTACGGACTATTCACGGAAACGCTCGCTGATCTGAGAACTCATGCGGAGTACATCCTGCCGGAAAAACCCGGCGACCGCAGAGCTCCGGAGTTTTCGTTCGACTGCAACGGGAAAAGCTACAGCGGCTCCGGCGGGCAGTTCTCGCTCATAAACGCCGCCGAGTCCCTGCTTCCAAACGGAAAATCGCTTACCATCCGGATGCGCAGCAAGGCGATCCCTCTGGAAGTTTCCGTAATCTATAACGTCTATAACGGACATCCGGCGATTCGCAAACAGTTGGTGTTGCGGAATACCGGCAGCGCGCCGCTGCATCTTTCCCACTTGAATCTGGAATCTATCGAACTATCGGTCGGTCCAGAGAATGAAACAACGCTCAACACGCAGTACGGAACAATTCCGCGCGAGATCTTCTACACAGGCCGCTCGGAGGATGCAGGCCTCCTCGTTGCCAACGCCCGCACTGGCATTGGCTTTGCGATCATCAGCGAAGTTCCTGGCTATATGAAGCGCACCGAGATTGGCGGATGGGATGCTCCGGATCATCTCTCAATCGGAGTCCTCTACGACACCGATTTAATGCCATTCGAGCGCACTCTTGCCCCCAGCGAAGAATTCAAGACCGCCTTCGTTTCGCTGCTGACCTTTCGAAATGGTGACGGTTTCCGTGATCCTCACTGGGTGCTGCCATCCTACACGGCAAAAATATTGATGCGGCGTGTTGATGCCCAGGGCGCGCCCTGGATCTATAACACTTGGGAACCGTTTGAACGCGGGATCAATCGCGACACCGTGCTGCAGCTGCTTGATGTGGCCAGCAATATTGGGATCGACATCTTTACGATCGACGATGGCTGGCAACAAGAGTATGGCGAGAACGAAGTTAACCTGGCGTCCTTTCCGGGCGGCCTGAAATCGATTCAAGAAGCCATCGAGGCAAAAGGCATGCGCCTTGGATTGTGGATTCCACTTGCTGCCATCGGCACCACCACGGCGGATTATCGCAACCATCCCGAATGGGCAGCCCTTGATCAGCAGGGAAAGCCGAAAATCACTGGCACAGCGGCCGGCCCAAAGGTAGTGATGTGTCTGGCGAGCCCGTATCGTGACGCGGCGGCAGATCGCGTGAATCAGGCCATTGAAAAGTTTCACTTGGATTATGTGAAGCTCGATTTGACGACCATTTTCAACGCGTACGGAGAAGCACCAGGCTGTTGGGCAAAAGGCCACAACCACGGGAACTGGGCCGAATCCCTGAACCAGATCTACGAAGGCATTTCCTACGTCACCGCCAAAATCTACCAGAAACATCCCGACGTTCTTCTCGACTTAACCTTCGAACTCTGGGGTCAGAAACACGTGATTGATGCGGGCTTGCTGGTGGCCGGAGATCTCGATTGGATGAGCAACGTTGACGACAACCAGCCCAATTCCGCCGGCCCGATCCAAGCTCGCACCTTGCTTTATCAGCGCGCCGCATCCATGCCGGCCGAAAGCATGCTGATCGGCAATATTCACTGTGAACTGCCCACCATTCAGGAAAGCTTCGCCACCGAAATCGGTTCGGCGCCGCTTCTTCTCGGGGATCTTCGCAATTTAACTGTTGCTGATCAGCAGTGGTATCGCGAAAAGGTCGCCTGGTTTAAGAAATTAAGGAGCACTACGAAGATCAGCGAAAGTTTCTTTCCACTTGGCCACTGGATGCAGCCTTCGGCGAACGCCTGGGACGGTTTCGCGCGTCTCGAGCACACCGGCAACGGCGTAATCGTGATCTTCCGTAACAAATCCATGATCACGGCCGCGGAGGTTCAACTACCCTTGATGCCTGATGGAAAGTTTAAAGTACACTCGGTAATTACGGGCAAAGACCTCGGCGCTTTCACCAAGTCAGATTGGGTGCGCGGTGTATCTGTGAATTTTCCAGACGCGGAACCGGTCGAGATTCTGGAAGTCTCCGCCGCAAAATAAGGTCCTTCGAGCTCAACAAGCGCTACGGCAAGAAACCTACTTAAGATACGGAATATCAATCGTCGCCATGCGCCTCGGCCACGATGGCAATTTCTTCATGCCAAGGTGGCAGGATCTTGATCAGCACATAAAGGATGACAAACGGCAGAATCATCAGGGCCACTGCTGGTACCAGCCCCTCACGCGTCACAAAGTCCATTTTGTAAGTTGTGTACCCGAGGAAGCTCTTTGAAAAAAGTTGTCCACCGATCACCACATTCCAGCGCATGGCAAATATTCCTATGATTGTCAGAACAGCGGAGGTCGCGTAAATACGGCGCCGCGCGGCCACGGAAAAAGTGAAAAGTTGCGTCAGGCTGAGCAGCGCCAGCGGCGTCAATGTCCCCAGAATAATCTGTATCAAAATCTGCGAAAGAAAAAGCCGCGTGTGCACCATGAAGTCCAGACTGCGGAACGATTCATCGGCTTCATAAATTCGGTGAATCAGGTCCAGCATCTCCAACGAAAAATCGATGACAAACGTATAGAAAAGATATTTGGCGATGGTGTCCAGGCAACGCATATCCAGGGACACGCGGCGCATCGCGCAGGTGGCCATGTACATCAGCAGTACCAGTGCGATGCCGGAAACCATCGCGGAAAACAGAAAGACCACCGGCATAAGCGGAGTCGACCACCAGGGGTTTGCCTTCACCGAACCAAAAATAAAGCCCACATAGCCGTGCAAAAGAAATGCCGAAGGTATACCAATCAAAGTGATAATCCACCCAACCCTGTCATCAATGCGCAGCGCAGCTGGACTGATATTGTACGAGCCAAGAGTTAATGCGCGGTACATTAGGCGTTTCGCGCCGCGGCTCGATTGCGCCAACCGGACGATATCGCAGCGGTAATCCAGCCAGATCTCCACCACCAATACGGCCATCAGATACCAAAGGTACACAAATCCAAACATAGCCATCGCCGACGAGCGATGCGGTGTCAGATACATCTCCAGCGACCGTTCTGGATGGCCTAGATGGAGTTGCAACGGAAGCGGAGCCACGATCAGGAAAGCCAGCGCCGTCAGCAAAGCCAGCCGGTACGTCGGTTTCACTTCTTCCACGCGAAAGACGCGTTCGAGTGACGCCAGGATGAATGCCCCGGCCACTAATCCGGTCAGAAAAGGGTAAAGAACAATGAGGATGCTCCATTGCAGCTCCACCTCATTGGGATACATGAATCCTTCCATAACGCCTTCTCCCTTAGCGGACCGAACCGTCGAGGCCGTTGTAGAACAGCTTCGAACCAGTCGCGAGATGCGGCTTTAAGACTTGCACAGAATGCGTTCTCAGGAACGCATGAATTGGGTCGTTGGCATTCTTCAAATCCGCCAGTTGCCGCGCACCTGTGGGGCAGGCTTCACAGCACGCCGTGGTCAGTCCCTTGGAGATTCGGTGATAGCACAGCGTGCATTTATCGGCGGTGTGTTTCGTGGGATGGAAGAAGCGGCAGCCATAGGGGCAGGCCTGGATGCAATAGCGGCAGCCCAGGCAATAGTCGTAATCGACCAGCACGACGCCGTCGGGCGTGTGAAAGGTGGCGCCCACGGGACACACTTGGGAACAGGGTGAATCCACACAGTGGTTGCACATCTTGGGCACGAAAAAGTTTTTACCGCCTTCCGCCTTGCCCTGCGGAAACCCATCTTTTCCTCCGTTTGGTGAATCCACCTCGGGAGCTTCGATATGCCAGTCCGAAACGTGATAGCGCTCGACCCATGTCCGGAAGTAGCCTTCCGGAACATCGTTTTCAATGGCGCAGGCACGCACGCAATTTCCGCATCCGATGCACTTGGTGATGTCCATCAGCATGCCCCACCAGTGTTCGCTCGTCTTGAAGTTGGGGGACTCGTCAGGGCTGCCCGCCAACACGTACTCCCAAGCGATGGCAGCAGCGGGAAGCAACAGAAGAATTTGCCGGCGGTTCAAGGTCATTTCTTGCCTCCCGCTTGCAATCCCGGACTGTGCGGTTTGTGACATGTATCGCAGGGCTTACTGCCGTCTGCCGCCGTCTGCGGGAATCCTGCTGGTTTAGCTATATTCTTTGCATGGCAGCGCAGGCACAGCTTTGCCACTTCCGGCAATACGGGCTGGACGGTCCCTGGATCCTCCGCGTGCTTCGCCAACGGGCCGTGGCACGACTCGCAGTTGACCGTCTTATGAGCACCGCTCGCTTTCAACGCAGCTTCATCCGGGTGACAATTCTCGCAGACCTCATGCCCGGCAAACACCACGGGCCGCGCGCTGATTTCCGCGAGGGCATCACCTCGGAATGGGCCATACTTCCCAAAACTCTTGGGAATCATCGCCGAGCGGATAACCAGAAAGAGAACCAAACCCAGCAGGAACACTCCCGCCAGTCGAATCAGATGCGCAGAATCTTTGAATTCAGCCATGCCGGCGCTCCGTTGCAGGGATCCCAAACACCTCGTGGATTCGCTTTTCCACGGAATATCGAGCCGCTCTCGGCACAGTGCCGATGCATCGAATCCCCGTGAGGTACGGATAGAACGTCAAATGGGCCTAATTAGGAGCGAGCGATAGTGTGACGACAGGGGATGATTTAACCGCAAGACTCACGAAGCATGCATGACGAGTGTCACAGTACACAGTGATGACCGTCACTTTTGCCCAGTAGGCTCCCTTATTTCAGGTTCATCAGCCGCTAGCTCTGCAGTAGGCGGGATATTCCTTCAACGAACACGTCTGGCGACGTGATTAGGCTGATCACAAGATAATTGCCGCTTCCAAAATCGTAGAAATGCCCCGGATGAACCAGAAGATGACGTTTCTCCAGTAGCTCGACAGCGAAGTCTTCATCAGACCGTCCGGAGGGTATCCGTAGCACGGCATACCATCCGCCATCCGCATCAAGCAGCTCCCACGGCGGATTCTGCGATACAACCCACTGCAAGTGCGCGCGATTCTTCCGCACTCGCTGCTGAATTTGCGGCTGCATCGAGCGGCGCTGTTCTAACAAGGCCGGGAAGGCCCATTGTGTTGGGGCATTGAGCGATAAGTAGGTATCCGCAATGACGTCCAGACATTCAAGCGCCGGATGCACAAACGACTCCGGGCCGGTGGTAACCACCCAAGCGACCTTCATCTGCGGCAGCGCGGCGATTTTAGACAGACCGCTGAGAGTGAAAGTCAGCGCCTCCTGATTCCTGGCGAACGTCGCTCGCGGCGCCCCTGCAAATGGGTAGTCGAGGAACACCTCATCTACGATGAGCGAGAGGCTGCGTTCCCGGCAAAGTTTGTTCAGATGATTTACTTCTTCGGTTTTCAGATAGGAGCCCGTGGGATTGTTGGGATGGACTAGCAGGATTGCGCGCGTGCGCGGCGTCAGCGCTTGCATTACGCTGCGAAGATCGATGAACCACCCATGAGCGTATTGCAACGCATAAGGGACCAGTGTGACATCCTGCAAGTCCGCAAGAAATTCGAACAAGGGATAACTAGGCTTGGGCACAAGGATTTCGTCGCGGGCATTGCAGAGCAACCGGAATACAAAGGAATACGCCTCGCTTGTGCTGGTCGTCAGGACAATCGCTTCGGGATTCACGGTTGCGTGGTGGTCCTGCAAGTAATAACGCGATACTTCTTTGCGCGCGGTCAGAAGTCCACGGGGCTGTGGATCGTAGCTAAGCGCCTCCGGCTTGCGAAAAGCTTCGAGAATAGCGGTCGCGTCGTAGTGGAACCCGCAATTCGTCGGATTCGACGCGGTCAGGTCAAGAATGGGCGTTCCAGCAGCACGAAGTTTTTCCAGGGCTTCTGCGTGTCGGTTGGGTGTAAGTGTCCAGCTGGTGCGCTCAGAGAACATGGGAGAAAGGAGACCTTAACACAACCAACCGTAAGGGCGGAATGAAGGTGGCCCGCAGAAGCAGCCGCGCGGACCATCCACGCCAATCCGTAGCTAACCGCACCGCTTCAGTCTCAGGAAGAGGAAGTCTGCGCTCGTGGCTCTTCGGAAGGCAGCGAGACTCCCGAAAGAATCGCTTTGATTTGTGCCAAGGCTACAGGGATGGCCAGCTTCACGGTTTCGGAGAGTTCCTCGGAGAATTCAAACGACTGCGCTCCAATGGTGATCAGAAAAGCATCTGAGGGCACAACACCGTAAAGTTGCTTGGCCAGCGCAAGCAGTCCTTCAGGGCTGCAACTGTGCGAAAAACTGCTCGGCGATTCGGGCTTCGGCGCGATTCTCTTGCCTTGCACTGCCCCGGTCGCTAAAACCGCCGAAGCGTCCACGAAAATAACCAACTCTGCCTCGCTGATTGGCTCGGCCAGTTCCGGAGCCCATTGCGTTGAAGCTTGAATCACCGTTTCCGGTTCGCACAATCCGGCACGCAGTTCCTGTGCGACATGCAGTGAGACCGCATCATCCCCGCGAAGCGAGTTGCCACATGCCAGGATCAGTGCGCGATTCACGACACCCTTCGCCTTTCATTTCGCTTCCAACGGTCTGCCATATTCCGGCGGTTGCCCTCTGGGAACAGCCTACGCTTATTTGAGCTTAGGGGCATAGTCTGCCTTCTTGTGTAGGCTTCCTCGGAAGCCCTACCCGCGGTCGCATCCTGCAAACTCCCGACTCCACCCAGCCCACGTTTATGGATCATACATCTTATCAAATGAATAGAAACCTGACTCGAACGGAGAAATGGCCCGACGATCCGCAGCCGCACGAAAGCAAGGTATCTGTGGGTAAAGGCTCACGATAGATGAAAAACTCAACAGTCGGTGGGTGCCTTCACCCAGGCTCTCTCCCCTGCGCCATCTTTCGCCCTCTGCTAACTGTTTTTCTTATCTACTATGTCGAGGCTTCTGGCCAAACGCGCTGAATGGCCATCCGCCTGCCCTATCATCATTGGTTCCGCAGTTGCTCTGCCCGAAGAGGTCTTGCCTGGCCCAGTCCTGGGGCATAAGCTCAAAGGTGCTCCCCCAGATTTGCCTGGCAGCACAGAAACTCATCTTCGCTTTCTTATCGAGACTGAAATGAATGAAACCCTGCATTCTGTACCTGTGAAGATCGGCGAAAAGTCCATTGATACCGAGCACGATTTGCAAATGCAGATGCTGGATTCGCTCGCGGAATCCTTGCAGAAGGGCGGTGACTTTTCACCTGCCCGCTACATCCTCGAACAATTCATCGAATTCTCTGACATGCATTTTCTTTCGGAGCAGTTGGTCATGCGCCTGCACGCCTACCCTGGTTATGAAGAGCATCTAGAAGCACACACGCAACTGATGAAGAAGGTCCGTGAGATCCGCGATAGCGTTTTGCGCGGCGAAAATGCCCCCAGCCTCCAGTTGGTGCAGCAATTGCGCGATTGGCTGCTTCATCATATCGGCTCTGAAGATGTGGCGTTTGGCGAGTTCCTGCGAGCGAAAGAAGTCCGCAGCAACTGAACATTTTTCATTAGGCTGATGAAGTCAGTGTTCTCGATTCTCCGGTGGGGGGAATAACTGCATGTGCCTGGCGATTCCCGGCAAGGTCTCACAGATTGATGTGCAGGACGGCGTGCGCTTCGGGCGCATCCAGTTTGGCGGCATCACCCGTCAAGCTTGCCTCGATTTTGTCCCGGAGGTAAATGTCGGCGACTTCGTCATGGTTCACGTTGGATTCGCCATCAGTGTGGTGGACAAAGACGAAGCCGAACGCACCTATGCCCTCCTTGAATCCATGGGTGTCCTCGCCGATGAGCTTGCCCCAGGCGGCGCGGAATCCACTCCATCATGAAATACCTGGACGAGTATCGGGACGTCAAAATCGCTCACGTGCTGGCCGCGGAAATCCGCCGCCGCTCCACTCGCCCCTGGGTGCTTATGGAGATTTGCGGCGGGCAGACCCACACGCTGATGCGGTATGGGATTGATGATCTTCTCGGGGATAGCGTGCAGCTGGTTCATGGGCCGGGATGCCCCGTGTGCGTAACCCCGTTGGAAATGATTGATCGCGCGATTGCTCTGGCGCGCCGTCCCGATGTGTCCTTGGTTTCGTACGGTGACATGCTCCGCGTGCCCGGCTCTGATACAGATTTATTCCATGTAAAGGCAGAAGGCGGCGATGTGCGAGTCGTGTATTCGCCGACCGACGCCGTGCAGTTGGCACGCACTCATCCCGGACGCCATGTCGTCTTTTTCGCTATTGGCTTTGAAACGACCGCACCGGCCCATGCCATGGCTGTGTTGCAATCGGAACGCCTCGCTCTTACAAATTTCAGCCTGCTCGTTTCCCACGTGTTGGTGCCGCCCGCGATCCGCACCTTGCTCGGTTCGCCGAAAAATCGCGTGCAGGGATTCATCGCGCCCGGTCACGTTTGCACCGTCGTCGGCGTGCGCGACTACGCAGAATTGGTGCGCGAATTCCACGTTCCGATTGTCGTCGGCGGCTTTGAGCCCATCGATCTGCTGGAAGCCATTCACATGCTTGTGACGCAACTCGAAGAAGGCCGCGCGGAGGTTGAAAATCAGTATTCCCGCTCCGTGCAATATGAAGGCAACCAGCCCGCCCAGAAAGCGGTTGCGCTGGTCTTCGAGGTTTCTGACCGCAAATGGCGCGGCATTGGCTCGATTCCCGACAGCGGCTTGCAACTAAGGGAAAGATTCGCAGCCTTCGACGCGGAAAAACGATTTGATATCGCGGATGTCTGTGCGGAAGAGCCGGGCGAATGCATCAGCGCGGATGTTTTGCTGGGGTTGAAGAAGCCAACGGATTGCCCAGCGTTTGGTATGAATTGCACGCCGGAAAAACCGCTGGGAGCACCGATGGTCTCTTCGGAAGGTGCGTGTGCCGCCTATTTCCAATACCGCCGCCACCTCGTTACACTTTGAGCTTGTGCCCAACAACGAGACAAAAGACCTAGCCGCCTTTTCCTGCCCCGTCCCGCTTCCCGCGGGCGAGCGCATCCTTTTGGGTCATGGAAGCGGCGGCAAACTCAGCGCGGACTTGCTGCAAGACGTTTTTCTCCCCGCGATCGGAAATCCTATCCTGAATTGTCTGGAAGACCAAGCGATCGTCACACTAAATGGCTCGCGTTTGGCCATCACCACGGATTCATTTGTCGTGAAGCCTTTGATCTTTCGCGGCGGCGACGTGGGCTCCCTGGCGGTGCATGGCACCATTAACGATCTGGCCATGGGTGGCGCTGAACCCTTGTGGTTGACCGCGGCTTTCATCCTGGAAGAGGGCTTGCCGATCGAAACTTTGCGTTATGTCGTTGCTTCCATGCGCAAAGCTGCAGCGGACGCCGGCGTGCAAATCGTGGCTGGCGACACCAAAGTCGTGGAGAAGGGAAGCGCTGACGGCATCTTCATCAATACCACCGGCATCGGTTTGGTTCGCGAAGGTATCACTCTTTCTGCCGCACAAGCGCGCCCCGGCGACTCCATCCTTGTAAGCGGAATGCTCGGTGATCACGGCATCGCGATTTTGGCGGAGCGCGAAGGCATCCAGTTTGAAACCGCGTTGCAGAGCGATTCCGCGCCTCTGCACACTCTGGTGGCGAGTTTGCTCACGGCGACTCGCGACGTGCGCTGCCTTCGCGACCCCACCCGCGGCGGGCTCTCCAGCACCTTGAACGAAATCGCCATCAGTTCCACCGTTGGGATGGAGCTTTTGGAAACCTCCATCCCGGTTCGCGAAGAGGTGCGCGGCGCATGCGAAATGCTGGGGCTCGATCCGCTTTACGTTGCCAACGAAGGCAAACTCGTGGCCATTGTTGCGCCAGAATCAGCCGAAGAGGCTTTGCACGCGTTGCAGAATCATCCGCTTGGTAAAGATGCGCGCATCATTGGCCGCGTAACTTCCGAGCATCCTCGCATGGTGGTGATGCGCACGCCGTTTGGCACCACCCGCATCGTGGATATGCTGGCCGGTGATCAATTACCGCGCATTTGTTAAGGAGGCCCGTTGCACGAAATTGGTATCGCCTCTTCCATCATTGAATCGATCGAGGCCGAAGCGAGCCGCCGCCCGGAGGCGCACTTCACCGCCGTCGGCGTGCGCATCGGCGAACTTTCCAACGTGGATCGCGATGCTCTGTCTTTCGCATTTGAAGCCTTGACCAAAAATACTTCGCTCGAGCACTTGCGGATTGAAATCGAATGGTGCCCCCGGCGCCAGAAGTGCCTCTCCTGCGGCGAAGAATTTGTTGTGAAAGACTTGGAACTGACATGCCCCAAGTGCGGCGCATCTCGTGGCACCTGCATCGGCGGCACGGAACTCGATATCACCTACCTGGAGTTGGAGGAGCCATGCGCGAAATCGTAGAGAAGAAAGTCCTCAGCGAAAATGATCGCCTTGCGGCGGAGTTACGCCAACGCTACCGCGAACAAAACATTCTCTGCGTGAATTTCATCAGTTCCCCCGGCTCCGGAAAAACCGCACTGCTCGAAAAAACACTGGCCAGCTTCAGTCCAGCCACGCGTGTTGCCGTCCTCACCGGGGATTTGCAGACGGATAATGACGCTCGGCGCCTCATGCGCTACGGCTTTCCCGTGCGGCAAATTGTCACGGGAGGTACCTGCCACCTGGACGCCCGCATGGTCCAACGTCATTTGGACGAACTCGGCTTTCGCGGCCCCGGCCTGTTGCTTGTGGAAAATGTGGGTAATTTGGTCTGCCCGTCCAGTTACGACTTGGGCGAAGCGGCAAAAATCGTTTTGTTAAGCGTCACCGAAGGCGAAGACAAGCCGCTCAAGTATCCGGGAATTTTTCACCGTGCTTCCTTGATGATCCTGACCAAAACAGATCTCCTTCCTCACGTCGAATTTGATCCCAATCTCGCTCTCGAAAATGCTCGCAAGATTCATCCCGAAATCGAATACCTGGCGCTCTCTTCCCGCACCGGAGAAGGTTTTGACAAATGGCTTGCCTGGCTTTCCACCTTTCAGCAGAAGCTCCGCCCGGAAGCCTCAGCAGCGATTATCTGAGCTTCAGTCTGTACTCACTATGACGCCAACGTCCCCAACGGGAGTACTTCGCAAAGCGATCGACGTCACCGGCATTGTCCAAGGCGTCGGCTTCCGCCCGTTCGTCTATCGCCTCGCAAACGAATGCAACCTCGCCGGCTTTATCGCGAACACACCGGCAGGCGTCAGCATCGAAGTGCAGGGTCCGCCCGATATTTTGGCTGCGTTTCTCACCAGGTTGCCGCTGGAGATTCCGCCACTCGCAAAGATCACTTCACTCGTCCCGCGCGATGTTGAACTTCAGCCGGACACGGCGTTTCGTATTATTTCCAGCCTCCTCGATCAACCCCCCAGGGCTCTGATTTCTCCCGATGTATGCGTTTGTCAGGAATGTCTGCGCGAGATGACCGATCCGCGCGATCGCCGTTTTCGCTATCCATTCATCAATTGCACGAATTGCGGACCGCGCTTCACCATCATTCGCGACATTCCCTACGATCGCGCGCGCACTTCCATGGATTCTTTCAAAATGTGCGCCGCATGCCAGGCGGAATACGACGACCCCGGGAACCGCCGCTTTCATGCGCAGCCCAATGCTTGCTGGGATTGTGGCCCGCTAGTGCAACTCCTGGACGATAAGGGGGTGCGTTTAGACATCGCTGACCCCATCCGCGAAGCCGCGCGACTTCTGGAATGCGGCGCCATTCTGGCCATTAAGGGACTCGGCGGTTTTCACTTGGCCTGTGATGCAGAGAACGACGCAACCCTTGAACGCTTGCGCGAACGCAAACGTCGCGTTGAAAAGCCATTCGCCGTGATGGTGAGGAATATCGAAAATGCCGAACGTTTGTGCGTTGTGGACGATTCCTCTCGCAAATTGCTTCTCTCTCGCGAACGGCCGATCGTTCTGCTGCCGCGACGCCCTGAAGTGCATGTTGCCGCAGGCGTAGCGCCGCGCAACCGCTATCTCGGCGTCTTTCTGCCTTACACGCCCCTCCATCATCTTCTGTTGTCCGCCGGCCGATGCGATGCGCTTGTGATGACCAGCGGCAACCTCAGCGAGGAGCCGATCGCCATTGATAATGATGAAGGGGTGGAGCGCCTGCGCGGCATCGCGGATGGCTTCCTCGTCCACAATCGCGACATTGTGCGCCGTTGCGATGATTCCGTGGTGCGTTCGGCGGCAGGCCAAACGCAACACCTGCGCCGTTCCCGCGGTTTTGTGCCCGTGCCCATCGCGCTGGAAAACGAATCCCAACCCATTTTGGCCGTTGGGAGTGAGTTGAAGAACACAGTGTGCATCGTGCGAGGCAGCGAAGCTTTCCTCAGCCAGCACATCGGTGACCTCGAAAATCTGGAAAGCTACCGTTTCTTTGAAGAAGCAGTCTGCCACATGCAGCGCGTCCTGGAAGTGCAGCCCAAGGTCATCGCTTTCGATCTTCACCCGGATTACTTCTCTTCCAAATGGGCTCTGGCCCGGACCAATTTTCACCTCATCGGTGTGCAGCACCATCATGCGCACATCGCCGCGTGCATGGCGGAAAATCACCTCGACGGAAAACTGATCGGCATCGCTCTTGACGGCACCGGCTTCGGCACCGACGGCGCAATCTGGGGTGGCGAAGTGTTCCTCGCCGACTACGTTCAGGTCCAACGTGCCGCTCATTTTGATTACGTGACTCTGCCCGGCGGCGAGGCTGCGATTCGCGAGCCTTGGCGTATCGCTGTAAGTTACCTCGCCAAACATTTTGGGAGATCCCTGACCGCCCTGCAAATCCCCTTCATAGGTGAACTTGACCGCCGCAATCTCGATATCCTCTTGCAAATGATCGATCGTCGTGTCAATTCACCGCTCACCTCCAGTTGCGGACGTCTTTTTGATGCCGTGGCAGCCCTGGTCGGTCTTCGTACCACCATCAATTACGAGGCGCAAGCGGCCATTGAACTCGAAATGGCGGCACACGAATCCAGCGACACAGGTGCTTATCCTTTTGAATTGCAGCTCGCCGGAGAGACCTGGTTGATCGGCACGCACCACTTATTCGATTGGCTAATACGCGACATTCGCCACGGCGTGCGCGTCGCGGACATCAGCCGCAGATTTCACAATGGCATGGCATCTTTGTTTGTTGGTCTCGCGGAGAAAATCCGCGAATCGCACAACCTCAATCGTGTGTGCCTTACTGGCGGTTGCTTCCAGAATGTTCTGTTATTCGAACTGCTTCTCGGCGCGCTGCGCAAACAGAATTTTGAAGTCTATTTTCACTCGGAGGTCCCCGCCGGCGACGGCGGCATTAGCCTGGGGCAAGCTGTCGTTGCTGCACACCATCTGCGCAATCATGTCGCGCTTTCTTAATGTGTCCCGTATTTCCGGCTGCCCGTAATGCCTTTGCCTTCCGTTACCGTGATCATCTGGCCTGCCGCTACATTCGTCAGCTTCTCCACTTGCCCGCTGGGCCAGCAGATTTCGATGGTGTCCGCTCGATCGTGCATCGCCAGGCCAAAGGTCAACACCAGTTCACTCGCCGAAAGGTAGCTGGAACCGCTGCGTAGCATCTCCGTTTGCACTTCGCCGCCCGCCGTTAACTTCACCACAGTTCCAATACCGTCGCGATTCGATTTAGTTCCAACAAGTTTGATGCGCACGCTTTTGTTCGACGTGCCCGCGACACCCGCGAAATCGTTCTCGAAAAGATACGCCGGCCCGCCATTCGTGGATAGCAGTAGGTCCAACCGCCCATCATTGTTGATATCCGCGTAGGCTGCGCCGCGTCCCACCCGAGGCGTGGCAAAACCTGCTCCCAGGCTCTTCGTCACTTCCTGAAAGTTTCCTTTTCCAAGGTTACGGAAAATGTGCGGGGGCATGGCGTATTTCACGTTGGGTTGCACGCGCTGAATATCGCCGTCAATGTGGCCGTTGGCGATCAGAATGTCCGGCCAGCCATCCAGATCGTAATCGAAGAAGAAGCAACCAAACCCCAGTGTCAGTAGGGAATTGCGTCCCACCTCGGAACGCGGCGCCTCATCCACAAATAAACCCTTGCCCTCGTTGTGATAGAGCGAAAGCATCTGGTTGGAAAAATTTGTGATCAGGATGCTTGCCATTCCCGAGCGATCGTAATCCGCCGCATCCACTCCCATCCCCGCGCGCGCCACGCCGTCTTCGCTGAACGCTATGCCGGCCACCACGGCCTTTTCAGTGAATGTGCCATTGCCATTATTGCGATAGAGCTTGTTCGGCTGCGTATCATTGGAAAACAACAAGTCCGGCCAGCCATCGTTATCGTAATCCAGAATCGCGATTCCCAATGTCTTCGATGTGGGTTCCCAAACGCCCGCTTTCTTTGTCACATCTTCAAATGTGCCGTCGCCGCGATTGTGCCACAGCCGCACCGAAGCCCCTTTGTACGATTCCGGCGTGCAGTACGATTTGCTCTTGCCATCCAGCGTGCAGTAGAGATCGCCTTCAAGCGACCATTGCACGTAATTCGCCACCACCAGGTCCAGCCTGCCATCTCGGTCGTAATCCACCCACGCGGCGCTCGTGCTGAACTCGTTCGGCCCCCACAATCCTGCTTTTTTCGTCACGTCTGTGAATGTGCCGTTGCCATTGTTGTGGAAAAGGTGATTCTGTCCCAGCGCCGTCACAAAAAGATCGTCGTAGCCGTCGTTGTCGTAATCGCCCACAGCCACGCCCATTCCGAACATTTCAATGTCCAGCCCGGCCTTGTGCGTCACATCGCTAAAGGTGCCGTCGTGATTGTTGTGATACAGCTTCGGCGTGCTGTGTTTCGATGCATGCCCTGGCCAGTCCATTCCGTTCACGATGAAGATGTCCGGCCACCCATCGTTGTCATAGTCAATAAACGCTACACCTGGTCCCATTGTCTCCGGCAGATATTTCTTCCCGAAGGCCGCGTTGTTGTGCACAAAATGAATGCCCGCTTTTTGCGTGATATCGCGAAACGTTACAGCATTTGCTGAAGAACCTCGCTGCGTTTGCGCGCCCACTCCTCCGACGCACGACAGCAGCAGCATCACCGCCCAGACTCCTCTCACTGGCCCTCCGCCGTTCCTTCGCGCCCCACTCCCAGAGCATCCGCCACGCGGTTGATGTAGTTGAACCACGAGGCGATCAAGGTAATCTGCAATATGCCGCGATCATCAAAACCTACGGCGCGCAGCTTCTTGTGATCCGCGGGACTGCACTGCGTCGCATCCTTCGTCAGCTTCACCACATACTCCAACATGACTTTGTCCTGCTCACTGATGGCGGCGCTGCGGAAATCTTTGCGCAACGCCTCCACCATCTCTTCGTTTAACGAAACGCGACGCAGAAACTCTGCGTGGGATTCGATTCAATAGAAACATCGGTTCGTCACGGACACCATCGTCGCGATCATCTCGTGCTGGTCGCGCCGCAATGGAAGTTCCGGCGACATCAGCGCCCCAAACGTGCTGAACGCATGAAACAATGCATCGGGTATCAGTGTATGCGATCCGGTAATCCCGTTCTCAAAGCCATGATCCACAATCGGCACTGGCGTCGCGTATTCCATCGGATACAGCTTTCGCTGCTCCATCATGGCGTTGCGCACTTGCTCGTCGTCTTCCATCTTCACCGTCTTGATCCAGGTCATTCCCGTTGCCCCCATCCGTGGAAAAAATATCTACGCTCAGCGCCCCGCGCCCGCCGCAACTTTCTTGTTCGAACCGTTCTTCGCTAGCGCGCCGGCTTTTCCTGGTTGCTTTCCCGGCGTAACACCAAGCGCGATCGAAACGTGTTCGTGGATAGCTTGCCGCTCATTGTTGTCTTCCGGGTGCGCCTGGCGATACTCCCCTGTCAGCGCCTGCGCTGCCTCGTCCGCTTTGAAGCGCAAATAGCGCTCCTTGTGCTCGTTGGCGCGCGCTTCGTCACCCAATCCTGTGTAGCACAGCATCAAGTTGTAATTCGCCTGCAGGTCTTCCGGGTCGATCGCCAGAGTTTGTTGCAACTCCTTCACCGCGTCAGCGTAGCGCTTCTGCAGGAAGAGCACGCGCCCCAATTCGTTATGAACCACGCGGTCGCGCGGGAACTGGGCCAGCACGGATTGCAATGCTTGCGCCGCCTCGTCGTATTTCCCTTCTTCTTTCAATATCCGCGCGTAGATGAAATTAGCCCGCGCCAGGCCCGGCTTCAGCGCCAGAGCCTTCAACAACACTTCGCGCGCGCCTTCGGTGTTTCCTTCCTGCGCTCGCACCCGTCCCACGTTCGTCCAACCGTCAGGATTCTGCGGGTCTATCTTCGTGATGGTTGTGAACGCTTGCTCCGCCCCCTTCAGGTCTCCCTGAAGAAACAATCCAATCCCGTAATCGTTCCAGCGTGTCCAATCCTCTTTTGCCAGGACCACTTGGGCCGTTGGTGCCGCCGCCGACTTCGGCAGAACGCGCAGGCTCTTGCTGTCCTCCGCCACGGTGACAACCGGCAAATCCGGAATACCCGGTCTGTTGCTGGAAACATGCGAAAGGTCGCCGTTAAAGTTCCACTTGCGGTCGTCGTGGTCCGCAGTCACGTCTCCCGTCGAGTGCGGATCAGGCACGCCCCCAAAGGCAAATTGCGTGTTCCACCACTGGAATTTCCGGTAGTTCAGCTTGGCGTGCAACGTGATGTGCTCGCCCGCATTTTCCGGCACGTGCAGTCGGTAGTGCACCGTGTCCGCGGCCCCCGGCGGAATTAGCCGAACATAAACGGTAGCGCGGCTAGCCCAAGCGTTGCGCTTGTTAATGGGATTTCCGTGCGCATCAATCTGAAGCGATTTGTAGAAATGTGCGCTGGGATCGACCGGCCCTTTTCCGTCATCTTCAACCTTACCGCTCCAGAAAATCGTCTGTCCCTTGTCGTCCGTGGCCTGCAATTCCACCCAGACATCAAACGCATCAACCGTTCCTCCCGGAAAGAAATGCCCGACCTTCCGCGTGCGAACGACAACCTCTACCAACTCATCGTCACCCCGGCGCACCGCTGCATCCACACGCCCCAGCGGGGCAGTCAGCTCACGTGTTTCTCCTGCCGGGCCATTCGGCAAAGAGATATCGGCCTCTTCGCCAACCGCGAATGTCGTAGAGAGTTCCTGCTTGGGCGCCTCCACGGCTTTCTGCTCTCCCTTGTTTCCCGCCGGCGCAATCGCAAAAATATCCACGCTCAGTTGGTTATCCTGCAGGAACTTGCGGCTCGCTTCCATCTGCGCGGCATCCTCATTCGCAAACGGCACCGCCGTGTTCGCTCCCGGGAAGCGATGTGAGTGCACGTAGCCATTGATGTTGCCGTCGTCCTTCGATGGCACCATTGGCATGTGGCAATCCGCGCACATCATCGGCGTTGCCGGATAATAGAAAGATCGTGCGCCTTGCCCGGAAACGCCGCTGGACTGCCAGTTGTCGTATTCGTTGAAACCGCGGATCCACCGGTAGCTATTCAGCGGTTGATCAAGGTGCACCTTGTGGCAGCCGGAACAAAACTCAGGCACCTGGTTGCGCATGAAAGGTTTCAGAAACACGCGGCGGTGCGGCTCCGGATTCAGTCGCACCATGAAATCATGCAGCCCGCGTATGATTGGATTCTCGCTCGCAGCTAGTTCATGCAGCTTCGGGTACTCCAGCACGAAATCGCCCTGCCCCATCGTGCTCTTCACCTGCACGATGCTATGGCACATCATGCAGCTCAGCCCGGCGCGCGCTTCGGGCTTGTCGATGTTTTGTTTTATGGGCGTGTCCATCATGCCGCTGAAAAGTAACGCCGGATCGTGGCAACCCGCGCACCATTTCGAAGGTTGTACGCCAGCAACGTCCTGCATGTACTCGATGCTTTTGCGATACCACTGGTTGTTGAACGAGGAAAAGTGGTGCATCGAGCTTTCCCATTGCTTGTAAATGTCCGCGTGGCACCGCTCACAGGCTTGTGATTTCAGAAAATAATCGGCAGGGATGTACTTGCCGTCGGTCGTCTGCGCGGAACTCGGAAAGAATTTCCCGTGCGGTCCATCGCCCTCCTGCATCATCGTTGCCGGCGAAATCGGCGGGTTCTTTACCGTGAACCGGCCATTCCATGCAATTTCTCGCGCGTACCAGCAACCCGCCGCAACAACGGCGGCCACTAACATCAGCCCCGCAATTCCCGCAGCTTGCCTCGCAACCCCAACGCCCAACCGCCCGTTTGCAGAGAGCCACGAAGCCGTCAGCAGAATCACTCCCAGGGCGCACAGAGCGATGTGGGCATACAGCCAGATCTTGAAGCGATGTGCGGTTCCAATGCGAATCAAAATCAGGCCCAGCGCCGCGCCCGCTGCAAAAAGCGTCCACCCGAATCGCGCCAACAAACGCTCTTTGCCAATCCCTTTGAAAAAAAAGACCAACAGCCCCAGCGATACCAACACTCCTAATCCTGTGTGAAGGAGAACTGCCCCGGCATAAAACAATGTGGCGGAAGGATAGGCGTACAGGTAAATCGCGGTTACGACCAGAACAAACACGCCAGGCGCACGCCAACGTTGCATTCCAACTCCCATCCCACCTGGTTTATTTGCCACACGCTCTACAACTAAAAATGCGGCCGGATGGTCGTGGATCCGGCCGCAATCTTTGTTGGGGTGCTTCCCGATCAGGCGAAGGCAGGGCCTCGTTCGGAAGCAATTTCAATGTTGTACCGTTTATAGTGCGTGGCAGGGAAGTTGACAATACTGCGAAAACATTAGTATTGGAAAAGTTCTGTAATTCCCTTATTTTCAGTGATTTGGTAGGCCTTCCCCGTCTTCAACTTCACATGCTCTTGGCTTTGTCCGCTCGGCCAATCCACCACTACGCGATCTATCGCATCCTGCTTCCCCACACCAAATGTCGCCGGCAATTCCGATTGCGATAAATAACTTGAACCGCTGCGCACCACGTGCGACTCCTCCTGTCCATTGTAGAAAATTCGCACGGTCGCCCCGATCGCGTCGCGATTCGATTTGGTGCCCGTCAAATGGAACCGGATGCTGCGATTGCCGGCAAGTTGATCATTGCGATAAAGAAATGCCGGCCCGTTGTTTGTGGTGAGCAGAAGATCCTGGTCGCCATCATGATCGAAATCGCCGACCGCCAGGCCACGCCCCACCTTCGGGGAATCGTAGCCGCCTCCAACTTCGCTGGCGATGTCGTGGAACTTGCCGTGCCCCAGGTTCTGAAAAAGCTGCGCGGGTTGCGCGTAACCAACATTCCCACGGATGTGACGCACTGTATCGTCAATGTGCCCGTTGGCAACGGCGATATCCAGCATGCCGTCCAGGTCCGCGTCAAAAAAGACGCAACCGAATCCCAGCGTGTTTCGTGAAGCCGCTCCAAGCCCTGTTTGCATGGCGACATCGTCGTAAGCCTGTCCTGCCTCGCGATAGAGCCCAATCATCTCGTTGTCAAAATTCGTGATGATCACGCCCGGTTTGCCGGAATTGTCGAAGTCGGCGACGTCCACGCCCATGCCCGCACGCGCCTTCCCATCCGCGCTGAATGCCAGTCCTGCCTCTACCGCCGCATCCTTGAATTTCCCGTTGTGCAAATTGTGATAGAGCTTGTTGGGCTGTGTATCGTTGGCCACCAGCAGGTCCTGCCAGCCATCTTGGTCGTAATCCAGCATCGCCACTCCCAGCGATTTGGAGCTGCTGTCAAATATGCCGCTCGTCGCCGTCACATCCTCAAACGTTTCGTTGCCCCGGTTGTGATAGAGCCAGCAGGTGTCGCCGCGATATGCTTCGGGGGTGCAATAGGATTTGTTTTTTCCGTCCAGACTGCAAAAGACGTCCGTCTCTGCGGTCCAGTGAACGTAATTGCAGACGAACAGATCGAGGAATCCGTCCCGATCATAATCGAACCAGATCGCCGAACTGCTCAGCCCCTGTTTGCCAAGCAGCCCGCTGGCCTTGGTGACGTCGAGAAATTTGCCCTTGCCCGTGTTGCGGAATAACCGGCTCTGCCCCACGCAGGAAATGAAAATGTCCGGGAATCCGTCGTTGTTGTAATCGCCCACCGCCACGCCCATCCCATACATTTCCAGGTCCAGGCCCGCCGCCTGCGTCACGTCTGTGAATGTCCCGTTGTGATTGTTGCGATACAACTTCATCGTGGTGCGCTGCCGCTTGTGCCCCGGCCAATCCATCGAGTTGATCAGCAAAATATCTTGCCAGCCGTCCCCGTCGTAATCCAGGAATGCGCAGCCCGAACCCAGCGTTTCGGGAAGCAACTTGCCGCCATACGCGCCGCTATTGTGCTGGAAATGCAAACCCGCGTTGCCCGTCACATCTACAAAACGAAATCCCGGCGCGGCGGCGGGCAGCCCGTACGGAAACGTAGCGTGCAGCAGTCCCGCGCCAACTGTCCTCCGGATAAACTCGCGCCGATTCACGGAAGATTCACCAACCCATTCCGGATGGCGTACACCACCAGTTCGGCGGTCTTGTGAATGCCCAGCGCGTCCATGATATTCGCGCGATGGACTGACACCGTGTTCACGCTCAAACTCAACTCCGTCGCAATCTCTTTGTTCGATTTCCCGGCAACGATGTGCTGCAGTATTTCCAACTCTCTCGCCGTCAACCCGGTGTCACGCTCGCCTTTCAATGCCCCGCTGCGTGCAAGCTGCGGATCAAGCACCGTCTTGCCCTCGGCCACCTTCTTGATCGCGCTTACCAAATCCAGGTCCATCGCATTCTTCAAGATGTACCCGCGTGCCCCCGCTTCCAGTGCCTGCTTCACCAGCGTGTCTTCGGAATGCATGCTCAGCATTAGGATGGCAGTGTTCGGCAATTTCGCCATGATTTGCCGCGAAGCTTCGATCCCATTCATCTGTGGCAGCGCACAATCCATCACGATCGCGTCTGGCCGCAATTCTTGCGCCATCTTCACCGCTTCCAGACCATCGCTCGCCTCTCCCACGATCTGAAACGTGGGCTCGTCCTCCAGCATGCGGCGAAATCCCCGGCGCACCAGCGCGTGATCGTCCACCAGAAGCACTGTGAGTTTATTCGCCATGCGTTTCCGCCTTTTCGCGCGGGATCTGTATTTGCACCAGTGTGCCTCCGCCGTTCACCGCTGTAACCTTCAGCGTGCCGCCCAGAATCTCCGCGCGTTCCCTCATCGCCACCAATCCGATACCAGTGTGGCCTGCAGGAGGCGCGAATCCCTTTCCGCGATCTTCAACTTCCAGTTCCAGGCTGACCGGCTGAAAACGCAAACGCACCCACGCTTCTTTCGCGCTCGCGTGTCGCGCTACATTGTTCAGCGCCTCTTGCACCACACGGTAAAGCTGCACGCTGGCGTTCGTATCCAGCGCATAGGCTTGGCCGGATTTCTCGTAGTGCAAAGCGATTCCCGTTTGGCGCTCCACGATGGGGATGTACCAGTCTAGCGTGCTTTCCAGTCCCGCCTCTTCCAGCAACACGGGATGCAATGCTTGCGACAGGCTGCGGATATTGTTCAGCGTAGTCTGCGCAATCTCCCGCACCTCCTGCAAGTCCGCACGCAAAGCCGAGTTTTCGGGCATATCCTTATCGGCGCGGCGCAGCAGCGAACCAATCGCCGTCAGCACCTGCCCGAATTCATCGTGCAGCTCGCGAGAGATGTGCCGCAACGTCGATTCCTGTGTGGAAATGAGCTGTTGTGCTAGTTCGCTGCGTTGTAGCGACAATTCCGCCACATGCGCAAAAATGCGCCGGTTGTAGCGGATCAAATAGAGGCTGGTAACCACAATCGCCAGCAGGATCGCAGCCAGGAAATAGTAGAGTTGGCGCTGCACTCGCGTGTAAATATCCGCGATGCGCAGGGCGGCCTGTTCTTCCCCTTCATTGTTCTGGACCAGCAGCCGAGAAACCGCAGAACTCAGCGCTGCTTGCTGCGGCTGCAGTGTGTCGCGAATCTGTTCGCGTGCGGTCTTCTCCTGCGCCGTTTGCGCCAGCGTAAACATGCGGTCGCACGCTCCCCAGAATTGCGTCAGCGATTGTGTCAGGTAACGCCGCTGGTCGCTGGTGCGGGTGGACTCCGACAGGTCTTCTTCCTTCTGCAATGCCGCGCTTAGGTCATTCCGTATGCGGTCAAACTGCGCGGTCCAGGCGATCAGCGGGTATGGTTCGTTGGCATCCAACATGTCCCGCATCGCCAGTCCCAGCGAATTCAAATCGTTCTGGATGCGCAGCAGTTGCAAGGAATCCCTACGGTCGCGGTCTACCATCTCGCTCTGCAGCTTGCGCAGCCCCGCAAACTGCCGCGTGATATAGCCTGCATAAGCCAGCACCGCCAGAATCGTAACGATCAAGCCGAGGTACAACCCCAGCGTCGGCCCATGTTGCGTCAGTCTTTTTTCCACGCGCAAAGGATATAACGTCGCGGCGGCTGGAACAAATGCCCTCAGCGGTATCTCGCCGGTGCCTGCCGTCCTGTCGGTGCTACACTGCTCACGATTTAAATTTCAATTCTGTCCTGGAGAGCGGCGCATGATTGACGTGGGACTCATCGGGTTTGGTCTGGGCGGGCGATACTTCCATGCCCCGCTGATTCACGCGGTCCCTGGGTTGCGGCTCGCGGCCGTCGTGCAACGCAACAGCGACACCGCCGCAAAACTTTATCCCGACGCTCGCATTGTGCGTACCGTCGAGGAACTCCTGGCCATCGATTCCATCCGCCTTGTCGTAATCGTCACACCCAATCAGACGCATTTCCCCTTTGCCACACAGTGCCTCAAGGCAGGTCGCGACGTAGTCGTGGACAAGCCCATCACACCTACTCTTCACGAAACACTCGAGCTTTTTCGCATCGCCAGGAAATGTGATCGCCTTCTGACCGTGTCTCACACGCGCCGATTCGACGCCGATTTTCATGCTGTTCGTGACGTCGTCTCGAGCGGTGAACTTGGCCGCATCGTCCGCTTCGACTCCTATTACGATCGTTACCGCCCCACTTCTCGCCCCAATGCTTGGCGCGAGATCCCCGGCCCTGGCAGCGGCGTGGTTTTGGACCTTGCACCCCATCTGATCGATCACGCACTCACCCTCTTTGGCTTGCCCCAATCTATCTCTGCCGACATTCGCGTCGAACGCACCGGATTCGTCACCGACGATGCCTTTGACATTTGCTTTTTTTATCCCGACAATCTGCGAGCACATCTCCACGAATCGATGCTCTGCCTCACCCCGCGCCCGCGCTTCGTGATTCTCGGCGAGAAGGGCACATTTGTAAAAACTGAAATGGATGCGCTGGAGCCGGCGCTTCGCCGCGAGGAAATTCCAAAGGGTGAATCCTGGGTACTGGATCCCGAAGAGCATTGGGGAGTACTGACGACGGCCGTCGATGGCCAGACGCACAAACGAAAAGTGCCTTCACACGGCGATTGGCGCGAATTCTACTCCAATGTCCGCGATGCCATCCTGGGCCAGGCGGACTTGCTGGTGACCCCGATGCAGGTCATTGCCGTGATGGTGGCCCTGCATCTTGCTCAAGAAAGCAGCAGGCTCCGCTGCGTTGTCCCGTGGCGGAATGTAGCGCTCTAGTTTCGCGAAGCTGAGCACGAGACAAGCCACACGTCGTATAATTAAGTTTCTGCGGGAAGGAGCGCAATCATCTTCATGACGAAAATCGAACTGTTGCCTTCCATTCTGGCCTCCAACTTTGCGCAACTTGGCAGCGACGTCCACGCGGCCATCGAGGGCGGCGCCACCGCCCTGCACGTGGACGTGATGGACGGCCGCTTCGTTCCCAACCTCACCGTCGGCCCCCCGTTGGTGGCGTCGTTGCGCAAGGTGGTCAGCGTCCCCCTCGATTGTCACTTGATGATTGAACAGCCGGATCTGTTTATCCCCGCGTTTGCTGATGCGGGCGCAAATTGGATTTCCGTGCACCAGGAAGCCTGCGCCAATCTCGATCGCACCTTGCATCTCATCGCGCAGCATGGCTGCAAACCCGGCGTCGTGGTCAATCCCGCCACGCCCGTTGAACTTTTAACGGAAGTTCTGGACCTGGTGCATCACGTTTTGGTGATGAGCGTCAATCCCGGCTTTGGCGGGCAAAAGTTCATCCCGAATTCGTTGAACAAAATTGCGGCTTTGGCCCGCATGCGCGCAGAGCGCAAACTGGACTTCCGCATCGAAGTGGATGGCGGAATCGATTTGACCACCGTCGCCGACGTCGTGAAAGCCGGCGCGGAACTGCTCGTCGTCGGCACCGGCGTGTTCGCCCACGGCGACATCCACACCAACGCTGCCAAAATCCTCGAAGCCGCCCGTGCCGCCACCCTCACCCGCGCATAAAACCTGGCGATACAGGTTGTCTTGCCGCTTGTCTAAGGACAAACGAGAGATGTTGCCTTTGTAGGGGCCGCCCTCCGAGGCGGTCCGCCAAAGAGCTCAGCGAATGGAGCAACCGATGCGAGAATGGACAGGCGACCAGACGAAGTAAAGAGGCTTGCCTCGGACCATGTCCGGCGTGACAGCGCCAAACTCCGGCATGCGGCTATCGAAGCTGTTTTCTAAGTTATCACCAACAACAAAAAACGTTCCTTCCGCCACCTTTGTGGTTTGGAAGGACATGATGACGCCAGATGTCTCCAGTTTCGGCCAATTGGAACTGCCACAGGCTGCAGGCGGATGAAATGTTTGGCCGTTCACTAGGACGTTTCCACCCGGACCAGGTTGCACCACATCGCCAGCAACTCCGATGACCCGCTTCAACAACAGGGCTTCCATCGTGCGCTGCTTTAGGAGGATCACGTCTCCGCGTCCGGGTGGTTTTGAGCGGTATGCATTTATGTCCGCGACGATGCGGTCGCCCTCACAGACGGTGGGGCACATAGATCTGGAAGGAATCTTAAAGGCACTGAACCCTGACCCATGCTTGATGTGATCGAGAGTTGGAAAGTAACTCGCCAGAACCACAATCACTGCGATAAGCGAATAAGTGAACCACGGCAACGGGAGAGTGGCCTCGGGTTTTTTCGCGGAAGCGGCGGCATGAGCAGCTTCCGCGACCACAAAGAGCTTCCAAACCCACACTACTAGGAGTGTTGCCACCATCGTAGGGAAGGAGAGGAGGAGACGCGTGTGGACGAACAGAACGCTGAGTAGGTGTGTGGCCACTGCCACTCCAAAGGCCTTGCGCGGCTGGCGGTTGAAGAGTTGACCCGATCCGGGCAAGAGAAAACTCAACATACCCGCTAAGGTGGCTTTTTTCCATCGGGACGATGACTTTGGTCGCGGGTCGGGAAGTGAGTCGGGCGGCGGATCGAGATTGAGAGAAAGATCGCTCACTGGAAATCAGCTATGCGTGCGAAATCGGCGTGGAACATGAAATTCAAGCATAACAAAAGTGCCCTTGACGATGACCGGCGATATGTAGAATCAGCCCTAAATAAAGAGTAGTCAATCAAAAGAATAATCGCGAAGACATCCCAGGCCACGCAGCCAGCTGGCAATCTCTTGCACAGATTGAAACATTGCGCGCTCAGGGTTCCGATGTGAACGGCGAAGCCGGCAGTCCTGCGCCATTGAACAGGTTGCAATCGGGATTGCTATCCCATCCATATCGAACATAGACCGGCACGGCCACCGCCGGGCTCGAGACCACAACCGAATCGTGATCGATGGTGGCGCTCGCGCTGACGAATTTGTGGTCCACACCGGCAACTTCAAAACCTTGAAGGTCGCCGCCCTTCGCAACCAGACCTACCCCATGAGTGAAGGCCACGCGCAACGACGTGCCCTCGACGATGCTCAGCCGGTAGAGCGGCCCTGAGAACTCCTGCGTCTCTCCGTAAGCAATCACTCTGGCGGCAAGCGCCAATCGGTGCGCCACGTCCTGCTTATTCGTTGGGTGTATGTTTTCCGCGTTCCCGATGTCGATCGCCACCGCCATTCCGGTATTCTTCAATTCCAACGTGCGGCGCTGCGCATCGCGGACAGTCGGCCACATCGATTCGGGTCCGGCTTTCCAACTGGCCAGCTGCACGAAAAAGAACGGGAAATCCCCAATATTCCACTGGGTTCGCCAATCGCGGATCATTGCTTCAAACAGGCGGTTGTACGTCGGCGCCCTCTCTGGTCCGGCGTTGCTCTCGCCCTGGTACCAGATCACCCCGCGAATCGGAAATGGCGTCAGCGGCGAAATCATCCCGTTATACAGAGCAGACGGCATCCAGGAACGCATGTCCGCATGCCAGGGAAACTGTGGTGCGGGCTTGCCCTCTTCTTTGGCCTTGGCGATTTGGGCCTCCTGATCTTTTTTCTCGATCTGGTAATCGCCCTCCACTTCGGTCAACTTTGCGAAAGCCGCAAACTCCGGCATCAGTGCAGAGTCAGCACCCAAAGTAGTAAGACTCGTCCATGCCTCCGCGGGAGTGCCTCCCCAATTCGACTCGATCAATCCGATTGCCACTTTCTGATCGGCATGAATTTCGCGCCCGAACAAAAACGCCACCGCTGAAAAATCCGTCACACTCTCCCTCGTGGCCAGCGCCCATGGTTTTGCCGCGACATCGCTCATCGGATAGTCCGCCGGCGTATTCTTCACTTTGAAGAGCCGGATTGCCGGCTGATTGGAGTTTTTCAACTCGGCTTCCGCATTGGCGACTTCCTTCATGGAAAACTCCATGTTCGATTGACCCGAGGCGACCCACACATCGCCCACAAACACGTCGGCGAAGCTCAGCTTGTTCGTGCCCGCAATCTCCAATGTGAAGGGTCCACCCGGTCCGCTCGACGGCAAGTAGACCTGCCAATGGCCGAGCCGATCGGCAGTCACCGTACGCGATGCGCCGCGAAACGAGACGCGCACTTCTTCGCTCGGAGCGGCGAGGCCCCATACATGCACCGGCAGGTCACGCTGAATCACCATGTGATCGGCGAAAATGGTGGGCGTGCGCACTTCGGCTGAAACCGAAAGCGCACAAAATGCCGCCAGCAATACTGAGAGAGCAATCTTCACATACCTTGAGCTTTTCATCGTGATCACGAGTCCTTACCTCGATTCTGATTGGAGCCGCTGAATCTCGGCGGATTGCAGGCCAACTAACGCAAAACCCGGCTCGCTAGAATGCGCGTGATTGTTCTGGCCGGGCACACCGTTACTAAGCATACTGCTTTCAAAAAGTAATGCGAAGCGGCATACTAAGGAAGTTCACCTCCTGTGATTCTGCTCCCACCTTCGTGATTTTCAAGTTCAAGCTCTAGTTACGTTTCGACCGCACCAGCCGCATCTGGCACGCGTATCACTGCGTAGGCAGCTATGATGGAACACAAGCCATTCGCGAGGATAATGGATGAAAACGACCCTGACCGCTGTCGCCTTCGGCATTGCGTCCTTTGCCTTTTTTCTTTGGCACATCGGCACTCCTCGCGATCTCGTTCTCGACGAAAGCCTATTCGTTCCGGCCGCCAACGCGTTGCTTGCCCACTTTCCCAGCACCAATTCCGAAGCCCCTCCACTGGGAAAACTCATAGTCGCCGCGGGAATCAAGACTTTTGGAGACAACCCCTTAGGGTGGCGTGTCTCCAGCGCCATTTTTGGTTCCTGTACACTGATCGGCGTCTTCTTGTGGGTAAACTTGCTTCTTGATAGCTACTCCCTTGCCCTGACCGCTGCTTTCCTGACCCTTTTGAATAATTTTCTCTTCATATTTTCACGTACCGCCATGATGGACATCTTCATGGTGGCCTTTCTTATTTGGGGATTGCTGGCTCTCACCGCCGCTGTGAAGCTCGAATATCTAAGCCTCGCCTACCGAAGAGCCTTGATCCTTTTCAGCGGAATCTTGTTTGGCTTTGCCTTCGCGACCAAATGGAATGGCATTGATACGCTGGCCATCGCCGTCGCCGCCTGCCTCGCTTTACTCTGGCTATCTCGGCGTTCCACCAACCCGGAAATCGCGCGGCTCGCACGCCACCTTCAACGTGCCGGACTCTCGTGGGTTGCTGCGTGCCTGTTAGTCGTTCCCCTTTTGGCCTACGCCGTCGCGTTCATCCCTTTTCTCCACCCTCTCACTTTTAGGGAATTCGTTTCCACCAACATATTCATCTGGCGCTATCATCGCACGCAGATTGGCAACGTATTTCTCGCCTCGGCCTGGTATCAGTGGCCGCTCAAGTTTCAACCGCTTCGTGTCCTTTCTTACCTGGTGGGGAATTGGTATGTCATGTGGGCCGGTTTCGCGGCTTTGCTCGTCTGTGCCCGGAGATTTGGAAGGTCCGTGCCAGAGACGTTTCTCATTGCGCTATACGCGGGAAATCTTCTGCAATGGGCCATTACGCCGCAGCATTGCCTTTTCTACTACTATTATTTCCCCGCAGCCATGTTTGCCGGTCTCGCCATCCCTCTCGCCCTGCGTCAGTTCCCAGAGCGAATCTGTGGCGTGCGTTTGAGCGTCTTGAGCGTTTTGCCCGCTTTGGCCGTTTTCGCCTACTGCTATCCCCGCATGGCTCATTTGCCCCCGCCATTCGATTGCGCGCTCGGTTGCTGGCCCTAGGACGGAATCTCCCGGGCCAAATCTTTCCTCAAACCTTCTCCTTCAGATGGTGGCTGTCACTGGCGCGCAGCGTCATGCTGTAAATCTTTTTCAATTCGCCAATCTGCGCCTGCGACTCCTTGCCAAATGGCGCCTTGCCTTCAAACGCATGCAGCACGATTCCTTCCAGTAGATCTCCCAGCGTAAGGTCCTTCAATTCCGCGAATGCCTTCAGCACTTTAAGCAAACGCTTCTCCATGCGAACACCGGTCTGTACTCGTTCAACCTCGATCATGATTCCCTCCAGACAGCATGGTACCAATATATCACGGTACATAGATACCGCCAAGCCTTTTTTGCTTCGCATCCCAAGCCCCGTCGCCCGCCATCCCCCAGACACCTCGGCTTTGCCGCGGTGGTACTCTGTGAGAGCAGCTGAAGACAGACGGGCCGGAAGGGCGTTGAAGGGCGGTGAACGAAAATGGCTGAACAATCGCAGGGTAAGCGGGAAATGCCGGGAGCGGAGTCGGTCTTGCTCTCAGATATGGTCAATTATCAGCCGGGGGCGGTGGTCAGCCGCGCGTTGATCCAACGCACCGCGGCGACTCTCACTTTGTTTGCCTTTGACGAAGGCCAGGGCCTGAGTGAGCACACCGCACCGTTTGATGCCCTGGCACACGTGCTCGAGGGAGAGGCGGAGATTACTGTCTCCGGAAATCCCATCATGACCAAAGCGGGTCACGCGGTGCTCATGCCTGCCAATCAGCCCCATGCGTTGAAAGCGCTGACGCCTTTTAAGATGCTGCTGACGATGATCCGCTCGCAGGATAAATAGCAAAAAGAATCGAGCCAATCACTCCGCCGGGGCCAGCGAAGTGTCCCCGTAAACAAATGCTGTCATCGTGGCTCCGCGCTGGATCTCCGCGTCTCGGCCGTGTTTAAAGATGAAGGCGCCTCCAACAACGGGAATCAGGACTTCAGCATTGGGAGGTTTCGCTTCGCCTTCCAGGTAGACCGTGCCGCGCAGCCTCACCGAATTTCCACTTATATCGAGGGAGTCCGCACGAACCGTCAGGTCTCCCGGCTGTCCCCCCAATCCTGTTTTATCGACCTGGAGGACAATGCCGGAAGCAGGTGTGCCCTTCTTTGCCCGAACAACACCGTCAACCACGATGTCGTCGGCAAGGGTAAACGGTATCTTGTCGCCCACCGACGCGGTCCTGGAACTCACATCAGCGTCGAAACTCAGCCGCACGGGTGTGCCTTGTATTACCACAAGTTTCTCGGATGGCGATGTTACACCAGGTTTCGGCGATACCACGGCAACCGCTTGGCTGGACGCGGCTCGCGAAGCTGTCGCTTCGAATTTGTATTCAGCTTTAGCCACCAGGCTCCTCGCAATGTTCGGCACCACCGCAACAGCTTGCAGTGTCGTGGTTGAATCGACCGTGACGGGCCCCTCGTACCGCTGAGAAGATTCCGTCGGCGTCCAGCCATCCGTAGTGTAGTAAATGATCGCGCCATGAGTAGAGTCCGTGATTTTCACTTTGGTGGGCGAAGAATAGCTTCCCGGCTTCACCGAGAATTTCGGTTTCCTGGCCATGTAACAACACATCGGCAGCGACGTTGCCGCGTCCATCGTTTGCTGCGTCGCCGTCTGGCCCGCTTGCTGGCTTTGCTGCATCATCTGAATCGCCTGCTGATTAGCCTGACTCGCCATCTGTACTGCTTGCTGGGCTGCCTGTGCGCCCGGGTCCGTCTGCGCTAGCGCCACGATGGACAGAAGAGCGAATGCAAGTGCGGTGAGAAGGGTACGCATGAGGTGCTCCTCCTAATTTATATGACGTAAGACGTGCTTTTCCGGTTACAGCACTGAACGCAAGTTTTGCGTAAATTGCCAAGCGTGGAATGCCAAAGCAGGGTGAAGGAGCCCACAATAAAAAAGGGGCGCAAACACTCTGCGCCCCCTTCTTAATTACAGTTTGTATGCGGTTTAAGGAATCGTGATTTCCTTGCTCAGGTACACGTCCTGAATCGTGTTCAGCAGCTTCACGCCTTCTGCCATTGGACGTTGGAACGCCTTCCGTCCGCTGATCAATCCCGTTCCGCCGGCGCGTTTGTTGACCACGGCTGTGGCTACCGCTTCTTCAAAGTCGTTGGACCCGGAAGCGCCGCCGCTGTTGATCAATCCCGCGCGGCCCATGTAGCAATTCGCTACCTGATAGCGCGTCAGATCGATCGGGTGATCGCTGGAAAGATCGGTATAAATGCGCTTGTCAAATTTGCCGTAGCTGACCCCATTGCTGTTCAAAGCCTGGTAGCCGCCATTATTCTCCGGCAACTTCTGCTTGATGATGTCGGCCTGGATTGTGACGCCCAGGTGGTTGGCTTGTCCGGTAAGGTCCGCGGAAACGTGATAGTCCTTGTCCTTCTTGAACGCGCTGTTGCGCAGGTAGCACCACAGCACGGTGGCCATGCCCAATTCGTGCGCCTTGGCGAACGCCTGGCTGATCTCCACAATCTGGCGGGTGCTCTGGTCGGAACCGAAATAAATTGTCGCGCCCACTGCCGCCGCGCCCATGTCGTAAGCTTCCTCCACAGTGCCAAACAGCACCTGATCGAACCGGTTCGGGTAGGTCATCAGTTCGTTGTGGTTGATCTTCACGATGAAGGGAATCCTGTGTGCGTACTTGCGCGCCACCGACCCCAGCACTCCAAATGTGGATGCAACCGCGTTGCAGCCGCCCTCGATCGCCAGCTTCACGATGTTTTCGCCATCGAAATAATCCGGGTTCTTCGCAAAGCTCGCGCCCCCCGAATGCTCGATCCCCTGATCGACGGGCAGAATGGACATGTAACCGGTCCCGCTGAGCCGCCCGTTGAAGAACAAGCGGTGAAGGTTGTTCAACACTCGCAGATTGCGATCAGACGCCGCATACACACGGTCGATAAAATCCGGCCCGGGAAGATGCAGCCGCTCCTTGGAAATCTTGGGGGACTTGAATCCCAGTAGGGATTCCGCCTTTGCTCCCAAGAGTTGTTCAATTGCACTGGTAGTTGCTGTTGCCATGTTTCTCTCCTCAATTTAGTCGCGAATTCCGGTTGCCAGCATTGCTCCTGCGGCCTGGTCCACCAGCCAAAGCAGCTTGCCATGCGCCGGCTGAATCAATTGCGCCGGAAGTTGCTCCGGCTCGTAGGGTCCTTCCAAAACCGCTTTCAAGGCCGGAGCCTTGTCCGCGCGAGTGACCAGAAAAAGTACCTGGTTCGCCTGGTTGACAACGGGAGCGGTGAGCGTGATGCGCTCCGTTAGGAACTTTCCTATCCAGTTGCGAACCGCAAGGCGATCGGGTGGAGCGTGTAAAGCTTTGGTGCCCGGGAAGAGCGAAAGGGTGTGGCCTTCATCACCCATGCCGAGCAGCACCAGATCGAAGCGAGGGAGCCCGCCTCTCTCTATTATAAAGTAAGTGCGAAGAGCTTGCTCATATTCCAGTGCCGCTTTTTCCGTGTCCGCATATTCCCCTTTGATGCGCGTAATCCGCGAGGCTTTCACCAGCGCCTTCGAAAATAGTGATTCGTTGGCCATCCGGAAATTGCTATCAGGGTGATCGGGGGGCACGTGTCGCTCGTCGCCGAAGAAGAAGTGAATCTTTTCCCAGGGAAGCTGTGCGCGCAGCTCCGGATCGTCCGCAAGCAGGGAATACAGGGCCTTTGGCGTTGAGCCGCCAGCCAGGGCGACCGTGAACGAGTCCGACTTCGCCACCGCCTCGTTAGCGGCTTGCACAAAAATTTCCGCGCCCCGCCGCGCGATTGCCGTAGCATCCGGCAGTATCCGCACCTCGCGCTCGGATGGTCCTGTCATTAAGGCGTACCCACTTTGTCCTTGTCGTTCATTGCGTGCGGGCTGTGCAGGTCCAGGTCTTCCTCGCCGATGCGCCGCCACGACCGGCCATCGCGCTGCAACAATTCCTCCGCTTCGACCGGTCCCCAGGATCCCGCCCCGTAATTCGGAAAACCGCGTGCCGGCAGCGCTCGCCACACATCAATAATCGGCTGAATCACGTTCCACCCGGCTTCCACCATGTCCGCTCGTTGAAACAATGTGGCGTCTCCCGCCATGCAGTCCCGCAACAATCGCTCGTAGCCCGTGCCGTGCTCCGCGCCAAAATACGTTGCGTAATCGAAATCCATGTTCACCAGACCGAGCCGCATCACGGAACCCGGCACTTTCGCGCCGAAACTGAGCGAGATGCCTTCGTCCGGTTGGATGTGGAGGACCAGACGGTTCGTTTCCAGGTTTCGCACGGCGGTATTCCGGAATAGCACGAACGGCGTGCGCCGGAATTGGATAACAATCTCGGTGGCGCGCATCGCCAGGCGCTTCCCCGTTCGAAGGTAAAACGGCACGCCGGCCCAGCGCCAGTTATCAATCAACAGCTTCAGCGCCACAAACGTTTCCGTGTTGGAATCGTGCGCCACATCTGGCTCATTCCGATAACCGATCACACGCTGCCCGTCTGCGGTCCCCTCCGCATATTGTCCGCGCACCATGCACGTCAGCACATCCTCGGGGCTTAGCGGTTGTATGGCGTGCAGGACTTCCGCCTGCTTGTTACGCACCTCATCGGCTTCGAAAGAAATGGGCGGTTCCATCGCGGTCATGGTCAGTATTTGAAATAAGTGATTTGGCACCATGTCGCGCAAAGCGCCCGCCGTCTCATAAAATGCGCCGCGATGTTCCACGCCCACAGTCTCGGCTGCGGTGATCTGCACGTGGTCCACGTAATTCCGATTCCATAGCGGCTCGATGATGTTATTGGAAAAACGGAAGACCATGACGTTTTGCACGGTCTCTTTCCCCAGGTAATGATCAATGCGGTAAATCTGTTTCTCAGTGAGGACCTTCTTCAACTCCACGTTTAGCTGCCGCGCGGAATCCAGGTCATGACCAAACGGTTTTTCGACGATGACCCGCGCCCAGTTGCCGTTCTCTTCCTTCGTGAGCCCAGCGGCTCCCAGTTGTTGCACGACGGGTGAAAAGAACCTCGGCGCGACGGCTAGATAAAAGAACCGGTTCCCCTCGATGTTGTGTTGCTTTTCCGCTTCCTCGATCTGTTGTTCCAGGCGCTTGAACGCTTCCGGGTCCTGAAATTCTCCCTTGATGTAATAGATTCGCTCGGAAAGCCACTCCCACATCTTCGCGTCGATGGGGTCCGGCGTAAACTTGGGAACCTCCTCGCCCAGCAACTTGCGAAACGATTCTGTGGTGTAATCGTTCATCGCGAATCCCACGATGGCGAATTGTTTGGAGAGCAGATTCTCCTTCGCAAGGTTAATCAGCGCTGGTATCAGTTTCCGTTTGGTCAGGTCTCCGGTGACGCCGAAGATAACCATGACGCAGGGTGCAGGCGCGGAAGCAATGTCCACTTGATTCGTGCTCATTTTTAGTTGTCCTGTCCGATCCGTGGGCCCGCGGCCTGGGGCGGTGCTCAGTGTCCGGATTTCTTTTCGATATGTCCGCCGAACTGAAACCGCATGGCGGAAAGTACCTTGCCGGCGAAATCATCTTCGCCACGGGAAGCAAAGCGCTGGAAAAGCGATGCCGTCAGCACCGGCGCCGGCGCCGTTGATTCAATCGCGGCGAGAACTGTCCACCGCCCCTCGCCGGAATCAGAAACGCGGCCAGAGAATCGCTCCAGTGTCGGCTGATCCAGCAGGGAAATAGTCGTCAAATCGAGCAACCATGAGGCTACCACGCTGCCCCGCCGCCATAGTTCTGTGACGTCCGCGAGGTTGAAATCGTACTGATAATGCTCGGGATTCCGCAGTGGCGTGGTCTCTGCGTCGGCTTCGCGATGCGATTTCCCGGCGTTGGCATGCTTCAGAATATTCAGGCCTTCCGCATAAGCCGCCATCAACCCATATTCAATGCCGTTGTGCACCATCTTCACAAAGTGGCCCGCGCCAGAAGGGCCGCAGTGCAAATACCCCTCTTCCGCCGTCCCCGGTGCTTTTTCGCGGCCTGGCGTGCGCTCGACGTCCCCGCGGCCTGGCGCTAGCGTTTTGAAAATCGGATCTAGGTGCTTCACGATAACGGTCTCGCCGCCAATCATCTGGCAATATCCACGTTCCAGGCCCCACACTCCACCGCTTGTGCCCACATCCACATAATGAATGCCTTTGGCGGAAAGTTCCTTGGCGCGGCGAATGTCATCGATATAATAGGAGTTTCCACCGTCGATCAGGATGTCGTCTTTGCTCAGCTTGGGAAGCAACTCAGCAATGGTCGCATCCACAACCGCGGCCGGCACCATCAGCCAGATCGCGCGTGGCTTCTGCAGCTTGGCCAGAAACTCATCCAGCGAAGCGGCGCCCGCGGCACCATCAGCGGAAAGTTGCTTCACAGCATCGGCGCTGCGATCGTAAGCCACGCATTGGTGTCCGCCCTTGATCAGCCGGCGCACCATGTTCGCTCCCATTCTTCCGAGTCCGATCATTCCAAGTTGCATCGTGAAGAGTCCTCCGCGAAAGTTTGTCCTGCCGATCGGTGAATTAGGATAGCGCTTGCTGCGACAGCTTTGGCGAGTTTGGCCAGATCGCCCTTCACATTCTTTCCCAGATGCACGCGAAGCGCTCGCCGCCCTCGTTCCGCCAGCACCGCAAAATCCCCGCGCGCCTGCGCTGCCTTCACCACGCCAAACGTATACTTCTGTCCCGGCACCGCCAGATCCACCGCATCCTCGCAGGTAATCTGCAGAAACACGCCGCTGTTTGGACCTCCCTTGTATGCCTGCCCAGTGGAGTGCAGGAAGCGCGGGCCAAAGCCCAGGCACGTCGCCACTTTCTTGCTATCGCGTACCAGGTGGCGAATGCCCTGCAACGCGCGTTCATTCTGAGGGCTCATCGTGATATAGCCAAGCACGGCAAAATAGTCGCCCGTGCCGATGCGCGACAAATGTGCGCGCAAGACGTCCGCGAGTTTCCCACCATTCTTCAGCGCTGCGGTATTCTTCTCGTCCGCAAACAACTTGATCCCTGCGGATTCAAAAAATGGCGCTTCCGCGGGCAACTTGCCGTTTGTCTCGTACTCCTCCGTCAGCTTGCGCGTTTCCACTTTGCTGGCTTCCACATCCGGCTGGTTGAAAGCGTTGATTCCCAGGATAGAGCCCACCACCGCCGTGGCAATTTCCCAGCGGAAGAACTCTTGCCCCAAATCGTATTTGTTGCCCAGTACAATGCGCACCACGGGATGCCCGGCTTTTTCCAGCGCTGTCACCGCGGCATCTTGAGCCTTATTGACTTCGCTGCTGAGTCGCAGATACGCAAATACGCGATCCGTGCCGTATGCCGCGGGCTTCACCAACTTTTCACGGTCCACCGGAATTATGCCTTTGCCGATCTTTCCCGTGGATTCGGCGATCAACTGCTCCAACCACGCGCCCAAATCGAAAATTCCCGGCGACGTGATGATGGTCAGTTTGTCGCGCCCGTGATTTGCGGCTACTCCCAGAATCGTGCCGAGCATCACGCCCGGATTTGTGTCAGCAACGCTTGCCGATCCGCAAGCCTTCACCATTTCTTGCGTGGACTTCAGGAATTTCCCAATGTCGAGCCCCATGCTCGCACCCGGCACAATGCCAAAATTTGATAGCGCCGAGTAACGCCCGCCGATGCTGGGCACGCCAGCGAAAATGTGCCGGAAATGGTCCGCATCCGCAACCTGCTGCATTTTGGACCCTGGATCAGTCACCGCAATGAAGTGACTGCCCACTTTTTCCGGCCCCACCTTGGCTTTTATTCGCTCAAAAAAGTACTGCTTGAAGATGTTGGGCTCCAGCGTGCTCCCCGATTTGCTGGACACGATGCACAGCGTCTTCCGCAGATCAAGCTTCCTCTCCAACGCCTTAATCTGGCCGGGGTCGGTGGAATCCAGAACATGCAATTCCGGAAACCCGGGGATTTTCCCAAAAGTCAGCCGCAGCACTTCCGGGCACAGGCTGGAACCGCCCATGCCCAGCAGCAACACATGGCGGAATTTAGCCTTCTTCACTTCCTGCGCTAGCTTCTTGAATGTCGCTAGATTTGCTAACTGTTGTTCCGTGATCGTCAGCCAGCCCAACCAATTGCTCTCGTCCGTGCCGCTCCACAATGAAGCATCTTTCTTCCACAGACGCGCAACCTTGTTGTTGTTTTTCCAATCCGCGAACGAAGCATCGATTGCCGCGGACAACGCCGGGGGTAGTTGCCAGCTAATTTTGTTCAGGCTCACGCTCGCACCCCTGCGCTCTTCCCCGTGGCGTCCAGCAACTGCTTGAACGCATCCGCGAAAAGCTTCACCCCATCCACCAGCAGTTTATCCGTAACGTCCTTCATGGAAATCCCGGCCTTGCCCAGGTTCTCCATGATTTTTGCGGCGCCGGCCACGTCTTCCGTCAAACTCTTGCGCAATTTGCCGTGGTCGCGGAAGGCATCAAACGTAGCTGGCGGAATCGTGTCCACGGTATCCGCGCCAATTAATTCTTCCACGTAAATCACGTCGCGGTATTTGGGATTCTTTGTGCTCGTGCTGGCCCACAGCAGCCTCTGCGTCTGTGCCCCTTTTCCCGACAGCGCTTTCCATCTCGGCCCGCCAAAAAGTTCCTCGTACTTCTGGTAAGTGAGCTTGGCATTGGCGATGGCAATCTTTCCGCGCACGCTTTCCAGCAAACTCTTTGCCGCGCCGCTCGCCGTCTTCTCAAGTTCCTCCACCTTCGAATCCACCAGCGTATCTATTCGGCTCACAAAGAAGCTCGCCACGCTGGCGATGTGGCTGATGTCCAGGCCCTTCATCGCCCGCGCCTCAAGTCCGGCGATAAACGCTTCCGCCACCTTTTCATACGCCGATTGCGCAAACAACAGCGTGATATTGATGTTCAGTCCTTCTTCCAGTAGTTGTCGAATGGCGGGAATTCCTTCCGGCGTGGCGGGCACCTTGATCATCAGGTTTTCGCGGCTCACCGTTTTCCACAGCCGCCGCGCTTCTTCCAGCGTGCCCTTGGTGTCATTAGCCAGATAGGGCGAAACTTCCAGGCTCACGTAGCCATCGCGGCGTTTGGACTGCTGGTACACCGGCTTGAATATGTCGCAGGCATCCTGGACGTCGCGCATCGCGATCTTTTCGTAAAGCCCCTTGGCATCGAGCGATTTTGCGTCCGGCGCATTCAAGATGTCGGAGTACAGCGTGCTTCCCGTAATGGACTTCTCGAAAATAGCCGGGTTGGACGTCATCCCGCGCAACCCATCGTTCTCAATCATCTTCTTCAGCTCACCGCTGGTAAGCAGGTCTCGCCGAATGTAGTCCATCCAGGGCGATTGTCCGTAATCCAACAAACCTTTCAGGGGATTTGTGCCGGATTTGCCTCCTACATTGGGAATCGTTGCTGAAGTGGTCATGATGCTTCTCCTTTATTCGAGGGCCTCATCTTAAATTGTACGATGGGCCGAGGGCTGCGGACGCCCTGCATTTCAATTTCTTAAGTACTTTTCTTCCAGCGCCCTAACCTTGGCCAGTCGCCTCACATGGCGCTCTTCGTTCGTGAATTTCGCGCCCAGGAAGGCTTTCACCAGGTCTTCCGCCAGCTTCTCTCCCACTACGCGCGAGCCCAACACTAATATATTGATATTGTCGTGCTCTACTCCCTGATGCGCGGAATACGTGTCATGGCACATTCCTGCTCGGATGCCCACCAATTTATTCGCGGCCACGCTCGCTCCCACTCCGCTGCCACAAATCAGCACGCCTCGTTCCGCGCGTCCATCGAGCACCGCGCGCCCCACCGCCTCAGCAAAGTCCGGGTAGTCGGAAGGCCTTTCGTCGTACGCACCAACGTCGAGCACGTCGTGGCCCAATGACTTCAACATGCTGGCCATTTGGTTCTTCAGTTGAAAACCCGCGTGGTCTGATCCAACTACGATTTTCATCCTTGCCTCACTTGCCCAAAAGTTGTTTTGCTGCCGCCACAACTGTTTCCGCGTCAAAGCCAAAGTGCTTTAGCAGGTCCTTCAGTGGTGCGGATGCTCCAAAGCTCCGCATCCCGATGATCTTTCCTTTTAACCCTGTGTAGCGCTCCCAGCCAAATACCGAGCCCATTTCCACAGAAACACGCGCGGTCACACTTGCGGGAAGTACACTTTCTTTGTACGCGGCATCCTGCTTCTCGAAAAGTTCCCACGACGGCAAACTCACCACGCGAGCCTTGATGCCCTCCGCCTTCAATTTTTCGTACGCGCCCACGCACCACTGCAATTCTGTGCCGGTGCCCATCAGGATCACTTCCGGCTTACCACCCTCCGCATCGGCCACCACATAGCCGCCCTTCGCCACGCCGGAAGCAGGTGCATATTTCGTGCGGTCCAGCGTCGGCATCGCTTGCCGGCTGAACACCATCGTTGACGGCCCGTGGGTGTGTTGCATGGCCACCTTGTAGGCTTCTGTCACCTCGTTCGCATCGCCCGGACGCAGCACCAGCATGTTCGGCATAGCCCGCAACGAAGCGAGTTGCTCAATGGGTTGATGCGTCGGCCCGTCTTCGCCAACTCCAATCGAATCGTGCGTGAAGATAAACAGCACGGGGATTTCCATCAGTGCCGCCAGACGCATGCTGGCCCTCATGTAATCGCTAAAATTAAAAAATGTCGCCCCAAACGCTCGTAATCCACTCAGAGTCATACCATTGACGCATGCGCCCATGCCGTGTTCGCGAACGCCAAAGTGCACGTTACGCCCTGCAAACTCCTCTGGGAAAAACTCTCCCGCGCCTTCAAACGTCAAATTCGTCTTGTTCGATTTTGCCAAATCCGCGGAACCGCCCATCAGCCACGGAATATTCTGCGCCAAAACATTAAGTACCTTTCCAGAGCTTTCGCGCGTTGCCATGCCCTTTGCGTCCGCGGGAAACACGGGCAGATTCTTGTCCCATCCAGCCGGCAATTCGCGTTGCTGCATCTTGTTCAGCCGGCCAGCCAATTCTGGAAATTGTTTTGAGTAATCGCCAAACAGCTTTTCCCATTTCCCGCGCTCATTTGCGCCGCGCGCTCCCACATGGTCCGCAAAATGCTGGTACACGCCGTCCGGCACCAGAAATTTCGCGTCTTCCGGCCAGCCGTAATTTTGTTTCACCAGTTTCACTTCCGCTTCACCCAGCGGCTCGCCATGCGCTTCATACGAATCTTGCTTGTGCGGCGAGCCGTACCCGATGTGCGAGTCCACTACCAGCAGCGTTGGGCGATCATTCGTCTTCAAAAATGTTTCGTAACCGCGCGATAGCTCCAGCAAACTATTCGCATCAGCAACTCGCGTAACGTCCCAGCCGTACCCGACGAACCTCGTCATCACGTCTTCGCTGAATGACCAGCTTGCCGGGCCGTCCAGCGTCACGCGATTGTTGTCGTAGATCCAGCAGAGGTTTCCCAGTTTCAAGTGGCCCGCAAGCGATGCCGCTTCGCCAGCCACTCCTTCCATAATGTCGCCGTCACCGCACACGGCATACACTCTGAAATTGAATAACTCGAATCCCGGTCGATTAAAATTTGCCGCCAGCCACTTTCCGGCAATGGCCATTCCCACGCTGTTGCCCACCCCTTGTCCCAACGGCCCCGTGGTCGTCTCCACACCCGTCGTCAGGTGCGATTCCGGATGTCCAGGGGTCCTGCTGCCCAGTTGACGGAACCGTTTGATTTCGTCCAGCGAGATCGAAAGTTCTTTCTGTACTTCACCTTTGGCGTTTACCTGTCGTACTCCCGCCAAATGCAGCATGGAGTAAAGCAACATGGACGCATGCCCCGCGGAGAGCACGAAGCGATCGCGATTTGGCCACAAAGGATCCGCCGGGTCGTAGCGCAAGAAACTTTGCCACAGCGAGTACACCACCGGTGCCAGGCCCATGGGTGCTCCGGGGTGCCCGGCGTTGGCCTGTTGCACGGCATCAATGGAGAGCGTCCGGATCGTGTTGATGCACAGTTGATCGATGTGTTGCTGGCTCACATTGTCTCCCTTGCGGGTCAGGGGATACCCGCAATGTGGGTTCAGGGGGTTAGATGCTCCACCCGTGGCTAAAGCACACAAATTGTACAGCAAAATGGTTGGTCCGGGTCCACCGGCTGGCCCCCCTGCGGCTCTCGCCTCCCCCGCCCCTCTGAACGCCCACCAAAAACAAATCCCTCCGAATTCGTAACACCACATTAACCGGGCATTCACACGGCTCTCGCTAGTATTCCGGACGGGGTACCGCATGCATGTCCTGATTGTAGAAGACGAGCCGCAGATGGCCGGGCTGATTGCCCGCGGTTTGCAGGAAGAATCCTACCAGGTAAGTCACGCCCGTGATGGCCGGTCTGCCTTGGAACTCTCCACCACCCATGATTTCGACATCATTTTGCTCGATGTGATGCTTCCCCGCATGAACGGCCTGGAAGTTGCCCAGCAATTACGCCTTCGCGAACAGGCGACTCCCGTGCTCATGCTCACCGCGCGCGACGCACTCCCCGACATCATCAAGGGGCTCGACGCTGGCGCTGACGACTACCTCACCAAGCCATTTTCCTTCCAGGAACTGTTGGCTCGCATCCGCGCACTGGTGCGGCGCCACGAGTTTCGCAAGAAAAATGTGTTGGAAGTCGAAGACTTGGTGCTTGACGCCGCCTGCTTTCGCGCGTTCCGTCAAGGCCGGGAAATTCGCCTCTCGCTTACTGAATTTCGGCTCCTCGAACTTCTCGTGCGTCATTCTGGCCGTATTGTTTCCCGAGGTGAAATTCTTGGCAGTATCTGGGGCCACGGTCGCGAAGTGACGGAAAACACTCTGGACGCCTTTGTACGCCTGCTGCGCAAGAAAGTGGATCAGGGTGCGCAAACTAAGCTCATCCAGACGCACCGCGGATTCGGCTATTCGGCCGCCTTGGTGAAAAGCCCGTGCATCTGACCATTCGCGCTCGCCTCACGCTTCTCTATTTCATTGTTCTGGCCGCATCCTTCATCGCCTTCTTCTGGATTTGTGATATCGGTTTCCGCCGCAGTATTGAAATCACCGTCAATGACGCTTCGCGCAGCAACTTGGAGATCGTCCGCCGCGTCGTTGAAGGCTCATTGCCACGGGGACTTCCCAAAGTCCAGAAGGAACTCGGCGAACTTGCAGGACTCTGGGCGAACGGCGCTATTTTTGAGGTTACCGGCCCCGATGGCCAGTGGATTTTTCGTCCCCGCAGGCTCCAGGCGATTCAAACTGCTTTGCCCGCCGCACCTGCCTCGGGTATCTCTTTTGTCACCACCAATCTCGAGGCCTTGCAGTATCGCATTGCGCGCGAACGCGTGATCATCGCGGGAAACGTCTTCCTGATTGACGCCGCCGTGCCCACCGAGCCATTTGATCAGGCCCTGGATGGATTCCGCCTGATCGAGAAGCGCTTCCTTCCCCTCCTCGTTGTCATTGCCTCGCTCCTCGGTTACTGGCTCAGCGGTCGTGCTCTCGCTCCCGTGAACCGCATTGTGGAATCCGCCGCGAGCATCGGCGTGCGAAATCTCTCCCGGCGCCTCGATGTTCCTCGCGCCAGGGACGAACTCCGCCGCTTGACGGAGACCCTGAATGCCATGCTGGGCCGCATCGAATCCAGCGTTGCTCACATTACACAGTTCACCGCCGACGCTTCTCACGATCTTCGCACCCCGCTTGCGCTGATTCGCACCAATGCTGAACTAGCCCTTCGTCGTCCCCGCCGCGAAGACGAATATCGCGAAACGCTCGGGCGAATCCTGGCCGCCGCCGAAGAGAGTACGCAACTCATCGAGCACCTCCTCACCCTAGCGCGCGCCGACGCAGGTGCCGCGCAGCTCCGCTTCGAAGCCGCCGATCTTTCGCCAGTGCTGTGCAAGGTCTCGCAATACGCGCGCATCTTGGCCCAGTCCAAAGGCTTGGCCTTCTCAGAAGAAATCGATGCGGGGCCGCTCCCCATTTCCATGGATGCCTCCGCGGTGGAACGCCTCCTTCTCGCCTTGCTCGACAACGCCGTCAAGTACACCCCCGAAGGCGGCATCACCCTTCGCTCCTTCTCATGCGAAGGCCAGGCGATCGTGGAAGTCCTGGACACCGGCGTGGGCATCGCCGATTCCGATCTGCCTCATATTTTCGACCGCTTTTACCGTGCTGATCAGGCGCGCTCCCGTGAAGTTCGCGGCTCCGGCTTGGGCCTCGCCATCGCGCGCTGGATCGCGGAAACCCATAACGGCGCTATCGAAGTCGCTAGCGAACTCGGCCGTGGTTCGATGTTCCGCGTTCGGCTTCCGCTTCTGAATAGGGAACATTCTGTTGCACTTATGCCTGATTGGCAGAAAACAACCGCAACGTCGCCAGTCTGAAAGGGCCCGTACCTGAAAGTTCTTTCACTCCCTTTTCACTGCCTACTCATGGTTTCGTTATCCGCTCCTAAACAGGTCCATGAGGAAATGTAGAGCAGAAGCAGCGTCCGGGGTTCCCTTGAATGGTTCAGTTGTTCCCGGCCTAAACCAGAGACTTATGTCAGGTGTCACCTTGCAGGTATCGCGACGAGAAACGCGCACTACTCCAGCCTTTTCCATTGGCCCAGCTCTGCCCGCCGCGACTGCTCAGAGTTTTATTTTCGGCCTTTCCGGCCGATTGACCGCTTGCTCATTCGAAAAGTCAAAGTGATTGCTTTTATGAGGAGAAATGGAAATGAAGAGATTTAGCCGTCTGTTCCGCGTAATTCTTTTTCTCGCTATGGTTTTCTTCGCGCGCTGTGTGTACGCGCAGGGTGATAAGGGTTCCGTGACCGGCCATGTGACAGACTCCTCCGGCAGCGTGCTTCAAGGCGCCGCAATCGAGTTGCAACCCACCGGCATCATCGTCTCCTCAACCCAGCAGGGCTCCTTCTTCGTTAGCAATCTTGCCTCCGGCACCTACACCATCACTGTTACCTACGTCGGGTTCTCCCTTTTCACAAAGGTCTTCACAATCACGGCGGGCCAGACCACAACCGTTGACGCCAAGATGGAAGTCTCTTCCCAAAAGGACCAGATCCTTGTCACGGCGCAAGCTGTTTCCGGCGAAGCAGAAGCCGTCAACATTCAGCGCACCGCCGACAATGTTCTCCAGGTCGTGACCAACGATGTCATCAATTCGCTCCCTAACGCCAACATAGCCGACGCCGTCGGCCGGTTGCCCGGTGTTTCCCTGGAACGCGATGAAGGCGAAGGCAAATACATCCAGGTGCGCTCCATGGAACCACGCCTTACCAATGCCACCATTGATGGCGTGAACGTGCCTTCACCCGAGCCTGGTGTCCGCGAAATCAAATTCGACGCCATGCCCGGCGACCTCGTCCAATCCGTTGAAGTCAACAAAACCTTACAAGCCAACATGGATGCCGACGGTATCGGTGGGTCCGTAAACATTGTCACCAAGACGGCGGGTGAGCGGCCCACCGTTGCATTGATGTCAGGCGGCGGACTCAACCAGATCGAAGGCGGCCGGCCCCTGACGCAAACCACCGGCACGATCGGCGAGCGCTTTGGTGCGAAAAAGAAACTTGGACTGCTCTTCGGTGGTTCCTACGATTGGAACGGCCGCGGCATTAACGATATTGAGCCCACTCCGGACATCGCTACTTTTAGTGATAATTCAACTGAACCCTGGTACGTCGAGCAACAGCTAAGGGAATATCGTTACAAGCGTTCACGCTGGGGTTTCACTGGCTCAGCTGATTACAAGTTGAGCGAAGGCTCGGACATCTACGCCAAATTTATTTACTCGGACTTTCATGATTTCGGCGACAAGTGGACGTACAAACTTTTCGACAACACGCAGGGTATCACTACTCTGAACGGCAACGGTGGCACTCCCCAATTTAGTGTTTCCAATCGCGTTCCGATTTTCATCATCAGCAACCTGGTAATCGGCGGTAAACACGTGTTCACAACCTCCTGGTTCGCATGGGATGTATCTGTGTCTCGTTCCGCGCAAGGGAACTCGGGAGGTGATGAAGGCGCGGACTTCGCGACCAACAACACCTACAACACCCTGTATCCTAACGGAAGTTCTTGCCTTTATAGCCCTCAGCTCACCAAGACTCCATACATCCCCCAGTTCACCCCAAGCTGCACAACGGAAGCTTTCGCCCCGGCCAACTATGACATGAGCGACATCAACACCTCCGTTGGACATTCCCCTCAAATTAATCTGCAGTTCTCCGCCGCTTACGGAAAGCGTTACCATCTTGGCTCTCATCTCTCGACCATCGAGATTGGCGGAAAATTCCGCAACGCTCACAAGTTTGACGACTCCTATGAACCAACATACACGCCAAATGGCTCGGTGCCCTTGACCGGATTCCTCAGCACTTTTACAGATCCCGGCTATTACAAAGGCAACTACCAATTCGGACCGGTGACGGATTGGGGCAAGATGATCGGTTATCTGAATGCAAATCCATCCGCCTTCACGCTGACGCCCGGAACGGTTGGGGCGAACGGCGCGAATTTTGATTACGTGGAGCAGGTTTCCGCGGGCTACGTAATGGACACCCTCGACCTGACGGGTAGAATTCGATTCGTTGCAGGTTTGCGCATTGAAGGCACAGGCCTCGATTCTTACACGTATCAATGCGATCCCACCTGTTTGACGACTGCGAGTCAGCAGGGAAGTGTCTCGTTGAGGCAGCAGGGCTCTTACATCAACTATATGCCGAGTGCCTCAGTTCGTTTTGACTTGGGCAACGATACGAATCTGCGCTTGGTTTATAGCCACGCATTGTCTCGCCCCGACCCCCAGGATATCGCCCAGGCCCTTCTTGTTACCATCAGTCCAAATACCGCTTCGATTGGCAATGCTGATTTGAAAGCTGAAACGGCAAACAATTACGACGTCCTTGTCGAACATTACTTGAAACCTTTTGGAGTGATCCAAGCAGGTTTTTTTTACAAGCAGTTATATAGTCCAATCGTGGAAACTCAAGATACCAAGGACAATTACACCCCGAATCCGAATAATCCTGCCTACCCTGTTGGCACGTGGGTCGTATCCCAGTTCGTCAATGCGGGAAGCGCCTGGATGACGGGAGTCGAGCTTGCCTACCTGCAGCACTTCACCTCTCTGCCGGGCCTCTTCGGCGGGTTGGGCCTTTCCGCAAACTACACTCACACCGGTTCTCAAGCGTTTGGCATCCCGAGCCGTTCAGATAGTCCCAGATTGCAGCGCCAGTCGCCGAACCTTTTTAATATCAGCCCGACATTTGATCGCGGGCGCTTCTCCATTCGCGCAGGGTTTTCCTACAATCAGGCAAGCATCTATGCCTATCAATTCACGGACGGCACGGGCGGCGGTCTCTACGGGCCGCTCGGCGACAATTACTTTTACTCCCATCTTCAAGTCGATGTTATGGGTAGCTATCGCTTGAACCACGGTTTCACGCTGATCGCTTACGGCCAAAACCTCACCAACCAAGTCTTCGGTTTTTACAACGGTTCGCCACAATATATGGTCCAGCGCGAATACTACGGCCCAACCTGGGCCATGGGCATGCGCTGGTCGCCAACGCATGAGAAATAGCGATTCGTCTATGATTGCCGGCGGGGCTTTCTCATTGCCCCGCCGGGAAATTCGCAGGGAAACCCTTTTACTCCATGGCTCCGGCTTTTGGTTCGCGAACTAAGTCCCCGATAATTTCCCGCGTCATCGCTCTGAACATGTTTGCTGCTCAGCAATTAGGCCTCGTTTCGCTTCACCACGCTAGCCTCTGTCTTGTGCTGCGTGCACACCTCCCGGAGGAAACATGAAATCCAGATTTGCTTCGCTGGGCGCTCTTCTTGGATTACTTGCCGTAGCCGCGCTGGGCGCTGCCCTCAACTACACGCTCGCAAAGAAAGTGGCTGTTCCCGGTGCAGGCGGCTGGGATTACGTCAGCGTGGATGAAGCCGGTCGCCGCGTGTACATCTCTCATGCGACGCAAGTGGATGTACTCGACGCCGATTCTCTTGCGCTGGTCGGCACAATTTCCAATACTCCGGGCGTCCATGGTATCGCCGTCGCTTCCGAATTTGGGCGCGGCTACATTTCCGCCGGACGCGCCGACGCCGTTGTCCCCTTTGATTTGAAAACGCTGAAGCCCCTCCCCGAAATCAAAGTAGGCAAAAAGCCCAACGCGATTATCTACGAACCCTTCACGAAACGTATCTACGTGATGAACGGCGACAGCAATAACATTTCGGCCTTGAATGCCTCCGACGGCGCCTTGGCCGGAACCATCGATCTTGGCGGCGGCCCGGAATTCGCCGTGTCCGATGGCCGCGGCAATCTCTACGTCAACCTCGAAGAGCAGAATGAAACTCTGCACATCGATGTCACTATGTTGAAAGTCAAGGACCGCTGGCCGCTCGCTCCCTGCGCCACACCCACCAGCCTGGCCCTCGACAAGGAGAATCACCGCCTCTTCGTCGGCTGCCGCAGCCACCATTTCGCTGTTCTGAATGCTGACACTGGTAAGCTTGTCTTCACAGCTCCCATTGGCGATCATGTCGATGCCGGCGCATTTGACAGCTCTACTCGCCTCGCCTACGTTTCCACTGGCGACGGCAAGGTTTTCGTCTTCCACCAGGATTCGCCCGATTCCTACACCCTGGTTCAGGAAATCGCCACGCACCCAGGTTCCAAAACCATGGGTTACGACCCAAGAACTCGCAACCTCATCGTTCCCAGCAGCGACAACGGCGCCATGCAGGTGCTGGTTTACTCCGCCGCTCCCTGATTTGTACTCGCATGCCGCTCTTCAATCGAGTGTTCGCCCAGGGTTCTTCACTTCGCCCAAGCATGCAGCTGCGGCAGCCATCGCCGCACGTTTCTGCAATACACGTCATAGTCCGCACCGAACATTTTCCGCAGTGTCGGCTCTTCGTATAATCGTACAAACAGGGCCACTCCCACGATCGCAATTAGCGCTATCACGAGTGCTGCCAGGTTCGCACGGCCAAAAACCATCCACAGCCCCAGCCAGCCTGCGATGAACCCCACATACATCGGGTTGCGCACATATCGGTAAAATCCCACGACCACTAGCCTCTGCGGAGGAGCGATCGGTGCCGGCGTTCCGTGTCCCGTCCACCCGAAATCCCACACGCATCGCAGCGCCACCGCAAAACCCAGCACGGAGGGCACCGCTCCAATCCAGCGCCAACGCGCCGCACCAGTCAAGTCAACGCGAAAGCCCAGCCATGACGGCAGCAGCCAAAACCATAACGCGAAGAAGCATGCACCCACAGCCAGCGAAGCCATAGCCGTCAGCCAGTCTGTTCCAGAATGTTTCCCCTCCAGTGCTCCATTTTTTCCGTTTGTCATGAGGATCTCCTCCGCGCCAGGTATTAGCTCATCGCCACTTCGCCTTCGCGCGCAATCTTTGTCTTCTATTAGGTATTACTCTGGCCAGGAACAGCGGGTTACATTAGTTCTCGCGCGCATCGAGCTCCCTCCTGCTTGCGGGGCGCTAGTTGGTATAAACCGTTGAAAGGACTGCAATCATCCCAATCTTAAATTCCCACCACTCGTCGCGCCTGATCTTTTCCGCCATCCGCATCGCAATTCGCACTGTTGCACTAACTCCTTTGATTCGCTAACTTTGTATTGCCACTGCCCGGGTGGCGGAATGGCAGACGCTGAGGACTTAAAATCCTCCGGGGATTTTTCCTCATGTGGGTTCGACTCCCACCCCGGGCACCACTCTTTTCTTCTGAAAATGAATGAGTTGATGAGTCTCTGCTTTCCGTGTACCTCCCGTGTACCCCACCATGCAAGAGAACGAGTGGGTCGCGGCTCCAGGCGCTAGCCAAATCCGCTTCCAGTTGCTCTTGGCGCGAGCGCACCCACGGTGCGTAATGCTTCTCGGTGATCCGCACGCTTTGGTGGCCAAGCAGAATCGAGACTCGTTCAATAGGCACACCTGCGAGAAGCAATTCGACCGCAAACGTGTCGCGGAAACGATGGGCATGTCCGTTGGGAATGTTCGCAAGTTTGAAGAGTTTGCGCAGTCGCGTTTGCCAACTCCGCACGATGCTCTCTAGCTTCCCTTTCCCGCTCCAAAAGAAGAACTTCTCAGTGACCATTGGCGATGCTTCCAGCGCTGACAAGACAAAGCCTGGAAGCACTGTGTTCACGGGAACTCCAGTCTTCTGTGTGTAGAGGAATAGCCGGTTGCCCTCGATTCTTTCTGCGCTGCAATTGACAGCATCCCCAATTCGCATCCCGCTGTAGCGCAGCAATAGAACAAGACCGCGTATACGTCGGCCATTCTCGACACCGTGACTGGGCATCTCCTCTTTGTATTGGTCAGCTGCTGCTAAGATTTGCACCATCTCTTCACGGCTGAATGGGAGAGTGGGGCAGAGAGTAATCTTCGGGGCCTTTAGATCGAGGGCAGGATTCTCAGGGACCCACTTGCGTTTCAGACCGAACCGAAAGAATGCGCGCAATCGCTCTAGCTTCTTTGCGCTCGAACGAGGACCGTCCTTCCATTCGGAGCGAAACTGGCTCACGTTGGACAAGTCAAAATCCGCCAAAAGGTGCAGGCCGCTTCGTTTGGCAAAGTCTTCCATTTGCCGTTTCAATAATTTGTATTTTCTTACGGTGGAGTCGTTGAGTTTGCGGGCCTCAATGTCCGCCAGGAATTCATTCCACGCTTCGAGTAGAGGCTTTTTCGTCGGTTGAGACGTGCGGCGATTTTCGATCTCCCATTCACGGATCAATTCTTGGGCTCGCTGCCAATCCCGGACCTTTAGTGACTCACGCAGTTCCGTCCCGCCGAGAGTCCCATCAACCCAAATGGGGCACTGGCAATGGCGGTGCTTTCTACCCTTTGCGCGCTGCTTGCAGCTTTTGCGGTGACGGCGATAGATCGTAAGCATTGAGTTGTACTCCTACCGGACGCCTGACTTCGATGATAAGCGAGAATGGACCCTTTCGAGCACAGTTTGAGGAATGCGCAGCGTGACGTACCGCCTCTTGTGGCGTGGACTTCTCTCTCCGATTAGAAGCACACCCGGCTCGTTTTCGAAAAGCTCGCGAACCTTATCTGCACTTAGACTCCACATTTCGGCGATTTCCGTAACGGCATAGTGCCGTTCGATGTGCACCGAGGTCTCGATTTGGGATGGTACGGCCATTGCGCGTTAGTGACTCCTACGGGTTTGGAAAGATTCACAACTGCCTTGTCAAAATAGCTCCTCGGCTTCCGGGGGAGTGTTGAAGGAAATTCTTCTTGCATTCCGCCACCGAGCGAGCTACGATTACGTAAACATAGTACGCTAGTGTAGGAGGCATTGTCAACTATGATGTCAATCCTAAAGAAGCAGCCCCGGCACGAGGTCATCTCTATCCGCCTGAGCGAAGACCGGCTCAAACTCTTGGAACGGTACCAGAAGCTCCTCAGCGACCAGTTGGGCCGCTCCGTGTCTTTGGGTGAGGCCGCTTTCCTCGTCATTGAGGAGCGCGTTGCCGGAATGGACCGCGAGACGGCGCGCCATGAAATGTTGAGCACGCCAACCGCTTCGCTCTACCACATTCGCAAGAAGTGGGAGTCGCAGCACACCCTATCCATTGCCGAATGGGATGTCCTTGCGCAATACGTACAGATTGGCGCGGAGGAAGAAGCCCAGGAGCCCCCGCTGCTTTGGCCTGCGATTCCGTCCAGAGAGTCCTATCTCACTCTGCTCGATGCCTTCGAGGCTGTCTATCAGAACCGGAAGAAACCAGCTTCGAAGCATGTCTGGTATTACTTCGGAAACCTCGGCGGCCACTCCACGGATGTTCGGCTCTCCGATGATGACGCCGAGCAGAGGCACCAAGCAGTTCTGAAGCAGATTGCGATTCGCAAGGAATTACTGAAACCGTCCGAGAAATGGCAGAGCCCCGGCACGGTCGGCGGATGCTTCCTGACCGCGATCCGTGATGAAGGAGTTGAGAGCACCAGACTCGACCAAATCCTTGCCCCCTATTGGGCGACTCTCTGGGGCCTTGCTGCCCGAGGCCATTGGGTGCGGCACGACCGCCAGCCGGTACGACTCGCAAGCCCCAACGAGGATGATTTTCGCCCACGAATTATCCTGCCTGATCTGCTGGAGTCCGATGGGCTGAGGCTTTCGTTTATGACCAATGCCTGTCCGGAATTGGGTGTGCAAATCGACCTCGGCACGGTGCGCCGGATGAGCTATCTGATTGGCCGTTACCCCAACCTGGCCGAGTTTCGCGCCATGCTCGAAGGGTGGTCTGAGAAGCGTTCCTGGAACGGCAGGCATTTTCTCATGACGCGGGTCAAGGAGAAGGGGCCAGCCAAGTTCACGCTTTGGCTCCGCCAGAGCGATGTGGGCATCGAGTTCACCGAGAAGGAATGGGAAGCCCTGCGCGAGCTGTTTCAGCGCGCGTGGGTGATCCCCGAGGTTCAGCGGTGGTTGCAGGAGCTTCAACTTGAGTATGGCGAACAGGGTTGATTGCGCGAATCGCTGGTGTGCGCCACGCTTTCAAAGAGCGGTGCCTTCGGCACCGGGTGGGGGGAATGACACGTCACCCCAAGTTGGGTGCTGCACAGCAACCTTGGTTGCTGTATAGGAACCATCCAGAAATCAGAGACTTACAAAACTTCCGGCGCTGTAGAGCGCCGCACGGTTCCTATACGGGAACTTGTTGAGAACAAAGCGCGGCGGCTAAAGGAAAAAAAACCGGCACGTGCCAGGCCTCTTGCCATCCCGCCAACGCGAAAACCTTCCCTTCTACTTCGCGGAGCTACTCAACAACGCGTCGAGGGCTTTCAGAACAAAATACTGTCTGCGTGGCGGGAGTTCCTGAATCTTCTCCATGCGGCGGAGGACGCGGCGGCTGGGCTTGCGGTGCAGGGGCTTCGAGCCGTTGGGCCGGAGTAGCTCATCGGTGGTGACTTCGAGAGCCATGGCAAACCGAATAGCCATCTCCGCTGTGAGGCGCAGCTTGCCACACTCGTAGTCGGAGACCAAGGCCTGGATGATGCCGATGCGCTCGGCGAGTTCGGTCTGGGTATAGCCGCGCTCTTTCCTGAGCCGGGCGATTCGCTGTCCCAGGGTCTCACCGCCCAGGTCCACAGGTGGCAGCTTCAGCTTGGATCTTCTAGCCATCGCAGCGAGAGTGTAGGGGCAGTTTTCCGTCAGCATAAATTCCTCCCTTGACGAAAACAGTATAACACTGTATTTTACGCATCGGTTCGGAAACTGTTTTCAGGCGCGATTTTTACTTGACAGGTTTTCGCGAAAGGAGGCGAACCGATGGCGCGAATCCCGGAGGAGGAGATCGAGCGGCTCAAACGCGAAGTCTCTCTCGAACGTCTGGCCGAGGCGCGCGCCGTGAAACTCAAACGGCATGGCGCGGACCTCATCGGCCTGTGTCCCTTCCACGACGACCACGAACCGAGTCTCGTCATCAGCCCGAAGAAAAATCTCTGGAACTGTCTCGGCGCGTGCCGCGCGGGAGGTTCGCCCATCGACTGGGTGATGCGCGCCGAAGGCGTCAGCTTCCGCCATGCCGTCGAGCTACTCCGCGAAGGCCATCTTCCTTTAGCGGCATCTTCCCGTCCGGTGAAAATCTCCACAGTGCCGAAACTGCCCGCGCCGGTGAGCCGCGACACGGACGACCGCGTGCTGCTCTTGCAGGTGGTGAGCTACTACAACGAGACGCTGAAAAAATCGCCGGACGCTCTGAAATACCTCGAAGAGCGCGGCCTGAAATCTTCCGAGATGATCGATCACTTCCGCATGGGCTTCGCCAACCGCACGCTCGGTTACGGACTGCCGGATAAAAATCGCGTGGCGGGCGCGGAGATGCGCGGACGGTTGCAGAAACTCGGCATCTTCCGCGAGAGCGGGCACGAACACTTCAACGGCTCCATCATGATCCCGATCTTCAATCTCGCTGGTGAAGTGGTGCAGATGTACGGGCGCAAGGCCACGCGCATTACCAAACTGCGGGACGGAACACCGGCTCATCTCTATCTGCCGGGACCGCATCGCGGCGTGTGGAACGAAGAGGCGCTGGCCGTCTCGAAGGAAATCATCCTCTGCGAGGCGCTCATCGACGCGCTGACGTTCTGGTGCGCGGGCTATCGCCATGTGACCGCGAGCTACGGCATCAACGGCTTCACCGACGATCATCGGGCCGCGTTCAAAAAGTACGGCACCGAGAGAATCTACATCGCTTACGACCGCGACGACGCCGGCGAGGGAGCGGCGCAGTCGCTCGCGGAAGAACTGCGGGCAATGGGCATCGAGTGCTTCCGCGTGCAGTTCCCGAAAAACATGGACGCGAACGAATACGCGCTCAAGGTGCAGCCCTCCGCGAAGAGTCTGGGCATCCTCTTAAACAAGGCGGCATGGCTCGGCAAAGGCCAGCGGCCCACAGTGAGCGTCAGCGAGCCACTGACCGAGATGCAAGCAGCCATCGAGGAAAAAATCGAGCCAGCAGCCAAAGAAGAAATCCCGGCAGCAGCAGCGGCACCAGCGGCTAAAGAAAAAATCTCCGAACCCGAGCAGGCCACGACGCAAGAGAGCACCACAACGGCAGAGGTTCTTCCTTTAGCGGCTGAATCTGTCGAACCCATCCAAGAAGCCGCAATCCCTTCGGCGCTCTCGCCGACCATCGACGTGCCTACCGAAATCAAGCCCGAGGAGATCGTCATCACGCAGGGCGACCGGCGCTACCGTGTGCGGGGCCTCGCGAAGAACATGAGCTATGAACTGTTGAAGGTAAACGTGCTGGTTTACCGCGAGCAAAACGAATCGAGCACGAATCTGCGCGGCGAGTCGGGCTTCCACGTGGACACACTTGATCTGTACTCCGCGCGGCAGCGCACCGTATTCATGAAGCAGGCCAGCGAAGAACTTGGCGTGAAGGAAGAAGTCATTCGCCGCGATCTGGGGCATGTGCTGTTGAAGCTCGAGGAGCTGCAAGAGCAGCAGATCAAGAAGGCCCTCGAACCGAAACAGGAAGAAGTTGCGCTGGGCGAAGAGGAGCGCGCGGCGGCGCTGGAACTTCTTCGCGATCCGCACTTGCTCGACCGTATCCTCGTGGACTTCGAGCACTGCGGCGTGGTGGGAGAAGAGACCAACAAACTGGTGAGCTATCTGGCGGTGACTTCGCGGCTCTTGGAAGCGCCGCTGGCCATCCTGGTGCAATCCAGTTCCGCCGCAGGAAAAACGGCGCTCATGGAAGCGGTGCTGGCGCTGCTGCCCGAGGAGCAGCGCGTGCAGTACTCGGCGATGACCGGGCAGTCGTTGTTTTACATGGGCGAAACCGACCTCAAGCACAAAGTGCTGGCCATCGTGGAAGAGGAAGGCGCGTTGCGCGCGGCCTACGCGCTGAAACTCTTGCAGTCGGAAGGCGTGCTGACCATCGCCTCGACAGGAAAGGATGCAACGACAGGACGGCTTATCACGCATCAGTATCGCGTCGAAGGCCCGGTAATGCTCTTCCTCACCACGACCGCGATAGACCTCGACGAAGAACTTCTGAATCGCTGCTTGGTGTTGACCGTGGACGAGGACCGCGCGCAGACGCAAGCGATCCATCGGAAGCAGCGTGAGGCGCAGACCCTCGAAGGACTGCTCGCCCGGCAGGAACGCGAAGACGTTTTGAAAGTTCACCAGAACGCACAGCGTCTCTTGAAACCGCTCTTCGTCGCCAATCCCTACGCGCGCGAACTGACGTTCCTCGACAGCCGCACGCGCACACGGCGCGACCACATGAAATATCTGTCGCTCATTCGCGCGATCGCGCTCTTGCACCAGCATCAGCGGGAGCGGAAAACCGCCACGCACCACGGCCAGGCGCTCGAATACATCGAAGTGACGCTCGACGATATCGCCACGGCCAACCGGCTCGCGCATGAAGTGCTGGGGCGCTCGCTCGACGAACTTCCCCCGCAGACGCGGCGCTTGCTCTTGCTTGTGGACGAGATGGTGAGCGCGGAATGCGAGCGGCAGAAGATCGAGCGCGCGGACTTTCGCTTTAGCCGCCGCGACGTGCGGCAGCACACGAAATGGGGCGACACGCAGTTGCGTGTGCATCTGCGGAGACTCGAAGAACTCGAATATCTTCTCGTGCATCACGGCGGGCGCGGGCAGAGCTTCGTTTACGAACTGGTGTTCGAGCGCCAGGGGGACAGCGGCAAACCCATGCTGCCCGGCCTCATCGAGATCGAGAAGCTCACAGGCTACAGCTACGACGCAAACAACGCGGGGCAAAACGGCCAGTTCGCGGGGGCAACGCGGCCCCAAAGCGGGGGGATAGCGGGGGGCACGCGGGGTGAAGAATCGCCAGTGCTGACGCGGCAAAATGGCGATCTGCCCCTGCATCTCGGAAAAATCACTACTCCGGCGGCTAAGGAGAATCGCGTCGTACCGGCAGCCAACGGGGGGCGGTGATGGCGCGTGTCACTCAAAAGCGCAAACCCGATCCGCCAGCGATAACGCCGCTGGCCGCGCTGCTGGCCGAATACTTGAACGCGCTGCGCGTGAAGGACTACTCCGAAAACACGGTGCGCAGCCGCAAGATGAACATCCGGGTTTTCCTGGAGTGGTGCGCCGAACGCGGACTAACCGAGCCAACGGAAATTACCCGGCCCGTGCTGGAACGCTACCAGCGGCACTTGTTCCACTATCGCAAGAGCAACGGCGAGCCACTCAGCTTCCGCAGCCAGTACATGCGCCTGGTGGGGTTGCGCGTGTGGTTCCGCTGGATCACGCGGCAGAATCGCATCCTGCACAACCCGGCTTCGGAGATCGAACTGCCACGCTTGGGGCACCGTCTTCCGAAACACGTGCTGACCATCCAGGAGGCCGAGCAGGTGCTTGGGCAGCCCAACCTCGCCGATCCGCTGGGGCTGCGCGACCGCACCATCCTGGAAGTGCTGTACTCGACGGGAATACGGCGGATGGAACTCGTGCACCTGAAACTGTTCGATCTGGACCTGGAACGCGGAACGATCCTGATCCGCCAGGGCAAGGGGAAAAAGGACCGTTTGTGCCTATCGGAGATCGCGCGGCGGCCTGGGTGCAGAAGTACATCCGGGAAGCGCGTCCGAAACTCACGGTGGAACCGGACCACGGCACGCTGTTCCTCGCCAGCACGGGGGAGGAGATCAGCCGCGATCACCTGACGGCCACGGTGCGCGCGTACGTGGTCCACGCCAAGATCGGCAAGACCGGATCGTGTCATCTGTTCCGCCACACCATGGCGACGCTGATGCTGGAAGGCGGCGCGGACATCCGCTTCATCCAGCAAATGCTCGGCCACGCCAGCCTGTCCACCACGGAGATTTACACGCACGTCTCCATCCGCATGCTAAAGCAGGTGCACAGCACTACGCATCCGGCAGCGTCGCTCGACAAGAAAAACGCGCCGCTTCTTCCTCACGAACCAGCGCCAGCCATCGTTCCACAGGCCGAGGAACTGTTCACCACGCTCGACGCCGAAGCCGAAGAAGAAGAGGAAGAAAAAGAGTAGCTCTCACTCTTCTGGAAAGTTACAATCTCGGCCATGCTACTCGCGGCTAAAGAGAAACTGTTCTCGACGTGCAGCGATCCCTGCGTGCTTTTTCCTTTAGCCGCGTTCGAGGGTGTAGGCGAAAACTCGCGTCTGGGGTCCGAGCGACCGAATCACACACGGCATCAAGAAAAAAGCGAAGCTAACTCCAAAACGGCGTTGGGGATACCGGAAGTGTTGCTGGAAAGTCGTGGCGGATGCCGTGGTAGCGGCAATACCAGCGGCGGCTTTACTATCGGCATCCGCGCACCCGGCCAGAGCTATAAACAGTGTCTAGCGCAGAACGCTCATACATACAGTGCTGGCGGAGCGTTGGAGCTTGCGGCGAACGTTGCCACCGGAACTAACACGGACTACTCATCAAATAGGGCCGTCGACTTTGTAACAGGGAACTCGATCAATAGCGTTCTATTCGGCAGTGCTACAGATGCAGGTTTGTCGGGCGTTGGACAAGCGCCTGGCTTAATTGACGCTGGGATGGGTGCTGTCACTACGTATGGAAGAAGAACCGGAACAGGCCTTGCGGCGCTAAATCTAGCTGGAAATGGCGGAGTCCCGAAAGCCTTGAGTGAAGCTGGAGGCAGACTTGCAACGAAGTCGTTTTTCAGCACGGTTGGCAAAGCCCTAAATCTCGGCCTCAGTACCGCCACGCGGCTGGGCATCGACATCGGTCTGACGGGCGCTGAACTGATTGGGTGCGCCTTCCCTCAGAGCTAATGTTATGAGTAAGCCTGACACCATGGCCCAGGTTAAAAACGGCTTTCGCACGGCGGGAGCTTGGCTGCTCGGACTTGGCTGGCTTGGCTTAGTCTTTGCAGGGATGGCGATTGCGTTCTCCACAAGCAAGTATCCACCTGTTGCTGGCTGGGTACTCCTGGCCATCGATGCGATCATCCTAGTCAGTACGGCGCATCGCTGGGTGAAAGCCCTGCCAGGACTTCTGGGCCTCGCGACTCTCAATGCGCTAGTCTCAGTCTTTTCGGGGCATGCAACCAACTTGGCATCTGTCCCAATCCCCCGTTTTGAAGCTACGGTTGCCACGCTTCTTCTTGGCATGAGCACCGCGCTCTCTCCCAGCTTTACGTCCCGCAAGATAAGCATCGTCGACCGTCTTGCGTTTCTTATCTACGCTTCCTGTATTTTATGGGGAGCGGTGGATCACCGGGTCACTCTGCCGGTGCAGATGGGGGTTGCGACTTTCTGCCTTCTCGTCGCTTGGGCGTACGACCGTCTGCAACGTCGTCGGGGCCATAATCTGCCGGGCCACGACCTGGGAGGTCCGGCCAGCAGTTCCTCAGTCGGTCCGATCCGGTGATCTGCCCGAAGAGTCGCGGGTGGCCGACAGGATTGGTGGTTGAGCGATTTTGGGTGCCGCATCCTTTGGATTTTGGTTTTTCAAAGGGTGCGGAATTTGACTTTTCAGTTCTCCTAGGTTTTTTCGCTTTTGCCTTTTTCTGAAGGGCGAGTTCGCGTTTCTGAGTTTCTTCGGCGACCGCAAACTCCGCGAGCCTAGCGAGAAGATCGATTTGTGAAACACTTTCCACCACATGGGAAGCTCCAAGACTACCGCCCAGAAGTCACCGGGACAAAGGGCCGAGCGAAAGGCCCACAATTTGTACGTCGAGACTGCTTGGGCCGGCATTTTGGCCGGCTTGCTAGCAGGAATGTACTCGACTGCCGCCGGCATCACGCTTTGGTTTGCCGCGATCTTGCTAGCGGCTCTGCTGTTTCTGCCTACGAAACCTATTCGGATGCGTGCCGTGGACTGGAGCGTGCTCCTCATCGCCGCGTTTGAGACTCCTTCGCTCCTATTCTCCCAATACCGCGCCAATAGCATTCGCGCGACTGTAACAACCATGATTTTTGTGCTGACGTATTCTGCTGTACGGCTCGGCATTCAATCGAACTTGCAGGCGGCAACTTTCTGTGGATTGCTCGGACTAGGCGGAGGTTGGCTAGCACTCTCCGGTCTGAGCCAGTTCCACGAAAATGCCAACCGCCTGGGCGCGGCCGGGCTTACGAATCTGGTGGCCTTCCGGTCGAGGCTCTCTACACCGCCCAGTCCTTGGATTCCGGGTGAGTGGTTCAGTTTGCTTCTGCTGGCCCTGCCTTTCGCTTGTGTCACTCCCCCGTATCTCTGGCAAAGACAGAGGAAATGGCTTGCAACGGCTGCTTTAGTGTTGCCGCCGCTGATTGCCGCAAGCCTCTGCTTATCCTTGTCCCGCGCGGTTTTCTGGAGCGTCGTCGTATTCTGTTTTCTGTTTTGTGCCTTTCTGTTGGCAGGCCGGCTACTTACCCTGCGGGCAGGGGGAATTCTGTTTGGAACGACGTTGGCTACTTTGGTCTTGGTACTTGCCTGCGAAACAGCTTTCTACCCGGGGCTCCTTAAGGCATATTCAGGCCAGCACACGTCGCAGGTTCGGAGCACACAGGGTCGCTTCGAGATCTGGAATCGGTCCTTGGATGTGGTACGGGCCCACCCACTCTGGGGAGTCGGATCAGGAAATGCCGCACTGGCCCTCACCTCGACCGCGGATCAGGAGGAAACTACCGGTTTTGCCAGCAGGACGTTCAGCCTACCAATCCAGGTCTTGGTCGAAAAAGGAATCGTCGGCTTCCTACTCTTTTGCACTTTCTTGATCCTCGTGGCCCGTGAGTTTATCCGCACCATTCGCTATTCCTTGCCAGGAGCCATCGCGGCTCCCTCAGGAGGCCGTAAGAAAGGCGATAGATCGAGTCCTGCGGAGGACTATCAGACGATGCTTGCCGACCTTTTCGTGCGCAAAGCGATGGCTTGCTGTTTTGCGGCTGGCCTGGTCGCGGTTCTGTTCCGGGAACTGACCTATTCGTCCTTGTTCGAGCACCAACTGACGCTCGCCTTGGTCGCAGTAATGTGCGCCTTGGTGTGCCTGCCGGAGCCCGCCAACTGACATGAGAATGAAACCCATAGCATCGGCACTGGCGGCCCTAGTATTGATTCTCTCCCTCGCGGTAGGTGATTACGACCGCGCCGACTCAAATCAGATGACATTTTATGGGCAGATTCTTGCGGCCGACTTTACCGGCGCTCGGAAGAGCATTTATGAGGCAATCCGGCTCTGGCCAGGGAACTCGCGGTACTACACCTGGAGCGGGTACTGCGCCAGCCAGAAGCTGCCACCGCAGTGTCCCCGGTGTTTTCACGGAATGAACTCAGCCATGAGCGGAGCAGACCAGCAATCGGCTCGCAGGGCCATCGATGACTACCGGCATGCGCTGCAACTGAACAGCCGGGACGCTGTGGCTTACCACGATCTGGCTTGGCTGGAGCACTTGCTCGGAGAAGACGCAGCCGCGGAGCGGGACTGGCGAGAAGCGACGCAGATTGATCCTGATAACGCCGTTTTCCATCTCAGCTATGGAATGTTTCTGGAAGAAACTGGCAACGCCCAGGCAGGAAAAGAACAGTACGAGGCGGCCATTGAGCTATCGCCCTCGATTGTGGATTCACCCTTTTTTGTTCGATTCAAGAAAAGCGATCCCGAGGGTGCGAATTTGATCGTGGCTGACTGCATTAGCAAGACGGAGAGCAGGCTTGGGCGAGGGAAAGATCCAATCCTGGAAGCGAGATTGGGCAAGCTCTATCAGTATTCTCAGAATTGGGCTCGTTCCGTGGAATTCTTACAAGACGCAGCAAACCAACTCCCCAATCTGGTTCTGGTCTGGTTCAATCTGGGTGAGGCTCACATGGCGCAGGGAAATTCTGCCCAAGCGATGGAATGCTACAAGAAGGCCAGCTTCATTGATGGTTCCCTGGCGCGCCCCTATCTGAGAATGGGCGAATATTACCTAAGGAACCGAGAGCAAGACCTGGCCGTGCAGAATCTCCGTCTGGCGGCTGCGAAGTGGGAACATGTGAATCCCATCACAGCTTCCCACAACAACCGTCTATACAATGGCCCCCGGCAGCAAATCGACGATCTTTTGCCGACGACACTCGTCTGGTACACAAGTCCCTGCGAAGCTTCGGCAGCCTATCGAGATTTGGCAGAGTTATTCCCCGCAGATCGGGAATTTGTTCGCCTGAGTCACACTTGCGAAGAGTTGCCGTCGCCGCATCTGTGCGACAAAGTTCAATCATCGGTTCCTTGAACTGAAGAGATGTGAGTGGGCGGGTTCTGTGTTCGATAAAAACAACCTGGCGTGGGCGGAGGCTAAATCAAGATGGCAGTCGCCGAAACCGTTGCTGGTTCAGGTGTCCGGGCCGACGGTAACCGAGCGAATCGAGCGGTCAGCCGACAAGCCACGCACCGAGGAGTCTCTAGCATCATTCCGTGTACCCGGCGTGTACCTCAGTTCGGCGTTTTCGCAGTTTTTCTCGCCTTTGCCGTTTTGTAGAATCAATAACTTACGCACTATCAATCCTCCCGAGGGGTTCGACTCCCACCCCGGGCACCATTAAATCACCGGCTTTCCCGTTCAACCTACTGCGCTGGTCGTGCAATTTACCCCAACGGATGTGGTATTCGCGGTAATCTGTTTTCAAAACGGAGATTCCGCTCAATGCGATTCCTTGCTCTGTTGGGAAGAGGCTCCCCATGAAGGCCCTTTGTCATTTGTGTGTTGCGATGCTTGCAGTCCTAAGCGCCACCCTCGGAATTCGCGCGCAAGTTACCTCGGGCCAGTCGCCTTCAATGCTTCCCCCCGGAATGTTCAGCACGTTCGGAAACCAGATCATCGACCAAAACCAAACTCCTGTTCGTCTCTCTTGCGTTTACTGGCTGGGAATGAATATCAAGGACGGCAGGTTTGCCAACCAGAATGCGCCGTTCAAAGGAATCCAGGCGAATATCGACGCGATTGCCGCCACCGGCTTCAACTGCCTTCGCGTCGATTTCAACAATATCTCGTTGCACGATAGTGGCACCCCGGATTTCCTTGCAAACTTGGATCAGTTGGTTGCCGCTGCCGCCAAGGCAAATCTCCGCGTCATCATCGACGATCATAACAATGAGGGAGTGCGCGGAACTGTTCCCGATGTCTCCTGCACCGGTCAGCAAGGTAATGGGCTCTGGTACGATCTCGGCGGCGCGACGGATGGCACCGACGGTTGCAAGAACACTGGACACACTACGCAACAGTCTTTTCAGAACGACTGGGTTTCCATCGCTTCCCGCTATGCCCGCAACGACACAGTGATCGGATACGATCTGTGGAACGAAGCCATCGCCAGTAAGGGGCACTCACTCTGGGGCGGCGGGTCCGACCGCGATATCCATCTCATGTATGAAAAAGTAGGTTCGGCCATACTTTCCAAAGACCCCGGCAAGCTGATCTTCGCCGAGTGCCCGCTGGCCATTTACGATCCAACCACACTCTATGACGGCGTCACGGTGGGAAGCGCTCCCTGGGGAGATTGCACCGGTGTAAAGAATCTCCCGATCGTATTCAAAGTGAACGGAAAGAGCATCATGGACAAAGTGGTCTATGACGTCCATCTCTATGCGAATTCCGTTGACGACTACAATCGCATTTTCGGCTCCAGCAGCAGCCCCGCCGCCATCAGCGAAATGAACAAATCCTTTGGCTTCCTGGTGTCCCAGAATATCGCCCCCGTTTGGGACGGCGAGAGCGGGACGGGGTTTAGGGAAAATCCCGACGATCAAGAATGGGCGGAGATGTTGGTTAAATATCTGAATGGAGAGCTGGGAACTCAGGGCGGGCCGACCTTTTCAGACAATCAACAGGGTATGGGCATCGCCTGGATGTCCTGGAACACGCAATACGCAAGTAAGGGCGACGACAATCTCGGTATCCTCAATCCTGACGGCTCACGCGTCGCGGCGGAACTCAGAATCGTCAAGCAGCTTCTCTATTATCCCAAGCCAAAAGCAGCCGCCAAAACGAGCGCGCTCCCCACTAGCAAGAAAGCGGACTAAGGTCTTTTCATCCACTCAGACCAGCAGCGCAGCAAAATCGCCCCGCGTCCGCAAGTCAAAATGCGATTCTGTTTGAATATCGTCAAACACGCGCGCTGCCGCCTTACTCTCCAGGTCCGCCTCCGCCGTTTTCCCTTCATGCTTCAGCGCCCGCGCCATCAAGAGATGCCCCTGAGCTTTCATCGTCAGCAATCCCAGTTTGTCCGCCAAAAGCAACGCGCTCTGCAGCAAATCCTTGGCCTTGGATACATTCTTGGATTCAATGAAAGCCTGCGCCAGGTACAGCGAAGCCTGCACCGCCAGATACTTGAATCCGGATGTAGTCGCTTCGTCCTTGATCGAGTTTAATGAGCCAATCGATGCTGCCCCGTGTCCCTCCACAACTCCGATCTTCGCCAGGTTGAATTTCGTCAGCAACACCAGGTTGTGGTCCGTGCTGCGCGTTGCTGACTGTTCTGCCTGTACGTAATATTGCCGCGCCACTTTCAAGTCCCCGCTGTAAAACGCATTGTCGCCCAGCAAGCTCAGAATGTGCGCGGCCTCATCCTGGTTCTTCAAATCTCGTGCCAGCCCTAGCGCATCCTGTAAATTCGTCTGCGCCTCGTCCTTTTTCCCCAACTGTGCCAGCGCATTTCCATATCCAGCCTGGATGTCCGCCATCCAGAAGCTCTTTTCCCCCAGTTCGCGATAGCTCTTGAGCGCTTCTTCCTTGGCGCTCAACGCGGCACCGTAGCGCCCCTGATAGCCAAAAACAGTGCCCAGGCTGGAATTCTCAATTGCCACTTTTTGTTTGTTGCCAATTTTGCGCTGCAAGTCCAACGCGCGGTGATACTGATCAATGGCCTGGTCATAAAGCCCCAGGTCCATGTTCGTTTCTCCTAGGTTGTGTAAAGTGTCCGCCAGGTCTTCCGGCACGTTGAACTTCTCTCGTAATTGCAGCGCCTGTTCCAGGTACGTCCGCGCTGCCTGGAAATCGCCCCGGCCCAGATAAATGTTCCCGATGTTGCTGAGCAGCAGCGCCCGGTTTTGTTCATTCCCCAGGTCAATCTGAATCTGCAAGGACTCTTTGTAGTACGCGAGCGCCTGGTCCGGATGGCCTCGATCAAGGCTGAAGTTGCCCAGATCATTCAGCGAATCGCTGATGCCCACTTTGTCGCCAATCTCGCGGCTCACTTTCAGCGCTTCGTTCAGGTTCTTCAGCGCCTCCTCAGGTTTGCCTAGTTCGCTCTGCACGTTCGCAATGGCGCCCAGGCTTGCGGCAATCCCGTTCTTCATTCCCAGACGCCGCTTGATCTCCAGCGAATCTTGGTAACTTCGCAGGGCTTCATCCAGCTTGTGCAGTTCCTCGTAACCAACCCCAATCGCCTGCAGCACGTTGGCTTTCTGCTCGTCATTCCCCACCTGAATTGCCAGATTCAGCGCCGTGTTCAGGTACTCCAGCCCCTTTTGCGTATTGTTGCTGCTAAGTTCCACGCGACCGCGGGCTAGCACCGCTTCCGTAAACTTGGGATCCAGCGTCTGCACTTTTTCCAGATAGCTCCGCGCCTTATCCAAGTCGCCCGAATCCTCATACAATCTAGCCAGCGCGAAAAGAATGTCCGTGTTTCCGGGAGACACTTTTGCCAGCGCCTCATACGCTTCGATGGCCTTGGGATATTCCTTCAACAATTTCGAGTGCGTCGCTCGAATCAGGTACCGTTCCTGTTGCGTCAAGTTCTGGCTGAGGTCCACCGCTTTCAACGAATAGATCTGTGCCTGGTCATCCTGCCCCAACGTCTCGTAGGTGTCCGCAAGTCGCGAATAAGCCAGCGCAAACTGCGGGTCCTGTTCGATGGAAGACTTGAACGCTTCCATCGCTCCCTGGTATTCGCCCAGACGCTGCAATTGCAATCCTTGGTCATAAGAGCGCAGCGCTTCAATCGAGTTCGACGAAGGTTTCAACGCGCTCGATTGCAACTCCTGCACTTCCGAACTGGACAGCGCCAGATTGTCGCGGATCTCCTTCGCCAACAGGTCCACTGTCTTGAAAATCTCTTTTTCGTTCGCCGCGTCCGCTTTCAGCGGTACCTGCCGCCCGTTCTTCCGGTTCGCCAACGTGGCATCAATGCGAAGCTGCTCCCCAATCCTCACGTACTCGCCCCAGACAACGATGTCCGCATTGGTGAATTCGCTTAGCCGGTCGATCGTCCCGGCGTCCAGGGTTGTGTCCGGCTTGATGCGCAGGTCGTGAACAACTTGCGAAATACGCCCCTGAGACACCGTTCGCAGTGTTGCTGACTGCCCGATGTCATTCGTCAGCATGTCGCCAAGACCGGTGCCCAGCCAATCCAGCTTTGGATCGCCTGACGCATTTCGGAAAGGGAACACAGCCAGCGCAATCGAGGGCGCGGCAGCGGTTGGCTTGGCAGAGGTCGTCGAGGCGGGCCAGTGCCGGTACACGATCGCGCCAATCACCAGCAGCGCCGCCGCTCCCACCACTCCCCACACCCAACGGCTGCGCGCCTTGCGCTTCACCCACCGCTGGACTACCGTCCCCGCTTCATCCGCTTGGCCCGTGCGCCACGATTCCAACTCCGTCCAAAGCTCCTGCGCGGATTGGTACCGCTTGGCCGGATCAATCTCCAGGCATTTGCTGACGATTTCGCTCAAGAAATTCGGTACTGTCGCATCTTCCACCGCCGGAGGTGTCGCCGGCTCCACGGTCCTCTTGTACATCGCGCGTTGCACGGTCTCTGCGCGGTACGGCATTTTCCCCGTCAGCAAATCGTAAAAAATGATCCCCAGGCTGAAAATGTCCGAACGCCCATCTACGTCCTCGCCCTTCACTTGTTCGGGTGACATGTACTCCGGCGTGCCTACCAGCGCCCCGGTCATGGTCATGCCTTCAGAGCCAACGGAACGCGCGATCCCGAAATCCATCACGTAAACTTTGCCCTGCTTGTCGATCATGATGTTTTGCGGTTTCAGGTCGCGATGCACCACTCCTTCGCTGTGTGCCGCTTCCAGCGCCAGGCAAACCTGCTGGAGAATCTCTACGGCGCGTTGCGGCGTTGGTTTGCCTTCCTCTTTCACCAGGGAGCGCAAGTCCTGCCCCTCGATGTACTCCATGGTGATGAAGCGCATCCCGCTGGCCCGCCCCAGATCGAAAATGCGGATCACATTTTTGTGTGTGACCTTGCGCGCCAGGATCAATTCCTGCTTGAACCGCGACAAAATCTCTGCATCTCCCGCCAATTCCGCCCGGATCACTTTCAACGCTACTAGCCTCTCCACTTCTCGATCCTTGGCTTTGTACACCGTGCCCATTCCGCCGCCGCCCAGCCGCTCCAGGATTTCATAGCGTCCCGCGAGCAAGTTGCCCGGTACCAACTCTTTTCCGATTGTGGGTGCTTCGCTTGAGGAAGGTGCCGTTACCGCTGAGGACCAATTTTCAATGGTCAGGCTGGGATCCGCAGGCCGATCCTGGGGCGCGTCAATCAGCGTGCCTGCATCGACCTCAAACGGAGTGTCGCAGCGCAGACATCGGCTTGCGGTGGCCGGGTTTGGCGTTTGGCACCGTGGGCATTCCATTCGACTTGGCCGTCCCTTAGAGACGGTACAGTATGACTTCCAGCGTCGTAAATCAAGTGAAGGCAAAGAGGTACGCGTTGGTACATACTCTTGCACTTCTTCGCCTGCGCGTGACTAAAGTCACAGCCTTTTGTGACCCTCACCACTACTCTGGTTTCGAGACCATTTACCATGTCTACCCAGGCTACCCGTCCACAGAGTTCCGAGCTTCCCATCCCTCCGGCAATCAACACTGCCGCTTCGCCTTGTCGCGTGCCCAAAAAGAAGCTCCTCCGTCGCACGGGCCAGGACCATTCCCAGCTTTACCGCCGATCTTTTCAGGGAGCTTTTCTCCTCCTCAATCTCGTTCTTGGTGCCAAGTTCTACTTTTGGGTTCGCCAATTCGAGGACGGAAGATTCACCGGCAGCCTGGCCCGCCCTGCGGGAGTCGAGGGCTGGCTTCCCATCGCGGGTCTAATGAATTTGAAGTATTGGCTCCTTAGCGGCCAGATCCCTCGCGTGCATCCCGCGGCGATGTTTCTCCTACTGACTTTCCTCTCCATGGCTTTCCTTTTTCGCAAAGCTTTCTGCAGTTGGCTCTGCCCCATTGGCACCATTTCTGAATATCTCTGGCGCGCTGGACACAAGCTCTTCGGCCGCAATTTTCACCTGCCGCGCTGGCTGGATCTTCCACTCCGCGGGCTCAAGTATTTCCTTCTGGGATTCTTCGTCTGGGCCATCTCCACCATGTCTGTTGTGGGCATTCGCGACTTCATGTTCAGCCCCTATGGCCTGATTGCCGATGTGAAGATGCTCAACTTCTTTCGCCATATCGGCGAAACAGGGGTAATCGTCCTCGGCGTTTTCGTTCTGGCGTCCATCCTCATTCCCAACTTTTGGTGCCGCTTCCTCTGTCCCTACGGGGCTCTGCTCGGCCTGACTTCCTGGTTGAGCCCAGTGCGTATTCGTCGCAATCCCGAGCCGTGCATCGATTGCGCCAAGTGTGCCAAGGCCTGCCCTGCCGCGCTTCCTGTGGACAAACTGATCAGCGTCCGTTCTGTCGAATGCACGGCCTGCCTGGAATGCGTTGCCGTCTGCCCAGCGCAGGACGCTCTCTCTCTGAGCCTTCCTGCCATCCTGCCGAACGCCCAGAACCCCTCCAGAAAGCCTCTTGCCCTCCCGACTTGGGCCATCGCAGCTGGAATCGCCGCGCTCTTCCTCGGTGTGGCAGGCTTCGCCAAGGTCACCGGCCACTGGGAGTCAGCCATACCCCATTCTGCCTACGAACAACTGATTCCCCACGCTGACGAAGCCGCCCATCCCATGCCCACTCGCTAGCCTCACACTTGGTTCGTCGTAGCAAGACGTGCCAATCCCCTGCGAGCCAAAGCGCAGCGAGAGCAAGCAATGTGTCGTTTTGGGAATACTGCGATAGCAAAGCAAAAGGCGGTGCTGTTCAGCTGGGGGGAGGAAGCAGCACCGCCTTGTTACTTGGGATGCGGATCCTGGTGACAGGTTTCCGCTCCCGTGAGGAAACTCAACCGCGAACCGTTAGCACCGGGCAAAGCGCCTTGGTCACCACGTTATACGCAATCGTCAGTGGCACATGGCCCGCCAAACTCTTGCGCGGCTTGGCGCCCATCACAATCAAATCCACGTGCGATTCCCGCGTCGCCAGCAGCATCTCTTCCACGGCGGCGCCAAACGTCACCCGGAACTCCGGCTTGCACCAATTCTCCGTGCCTGCTGGCATAAGCTGCTTCATGCGTACTACATTGATTTCCCGCTGCCGGGCTACACTCTCTTCCGTGTAGGCCGCCGCGCTTTCGATCACATGCAGCAGCGTCAAATGCGCGCTGTGCTCTTGGGCGAGGGAGAAAGCGTAAGCGGCAGCTTTCTCCGCACCTGGCCCAAAGTCGGTCGCGAACAAGATGTTCTTCAGTTCTACTTCCTTAGCCGATGTATCCTTCACCAGCGGACCTACCGTCAGCACTGGGCAGTCCGATTGCCGGAAAATCTCTTCGGCCACTGAACCAATCAAGAGCTTCTGGACCTTGCCCCGGCCATGCGTTCCGGCCACCACCAGGTCAATCTCGTGCTCGGCAATCAACTTCTCCAGCGTCGGCCACACGTTGCCTTCTTCCATCAGCACTTCGTGTGGCACGCCACGCAGCTTCCCGGAAATCAGAATGTCGGTGATGCCTTCTTCAGCGGCTTGCCGCACCTTCTCATAGGTCGCCTGAGCCAACTGCGGCTCCGCGAACTGGAATGGATCCGGCGTAATCACGTGGGTCAAGTAAATCCGCGCATCGTAGCGCTTGGCAACTGCTATCGCGTAGTCCAAAGCATGGTCGGAGACTTCCGAAAAATCAGTGGTGACGAGGATCTTGGTGAGGGACACTCTCTTATTCTGATCTGTCTTGCTCTTCTCCTTGGGCTCCATAACTTGCGGCATAACTTCCTCCTGAAATTCCCCCCTGGCCCGTACCGTTGGCATTAATGTCTCTCCCAACAAAGTGTGCACGTTCCGTTCCACTGCGAGCACTTCTTACTCGCTGGAAAGAAAGAGCTTGAGTCACTTTTGAATATTACTGCTATGTAATTGAGCCAACTTCCGCAACTTTGTGCGCCGTATCACCTAAACCTGTGGGGAAAGAACAACAAGGTAGGGACTGCTCTTCGCTTTTCGGCTCGTCCAAAAACAAAGGCAGCGGCCAGCTAATGGATGAGCCCTTCTTTCGGGCGTTCGCGGTCGACTCTTCGACGCTTCGTTTAGTCGTGCTGGCCGCTGCCAAAATCTTTTTGTGGGCGCCCCTTTCTACGACGTTTCTGTTTGCACTTGCTCGCTGACCGAAACGCCCTGAAAGGAACGCCCACTGCGCAGCCTCTCGACAATCGCTCCATTGCCTAAATGCCGCGCACCCTCTGTACTGCATCTTCAGTTCCGTTCCCCGCCCCCAAACCACCCACATCAACTCACTGTAAATCCAGCCTTTACAACATCCGCCAGCTCCCCCACACATCCGCCACCCGCCTTTTCGTGTGGCTTTTCACTCTCTCCCGTGTTTTCTCACCCACCGCCGCTTGCGATGCCCAAGTCACGAGCAATGCCCTCCAGCGGCGGTCTTCAAATCAAGTGCGCGGCGATGGTAGATGCGAAGGTCAGATTGCCAGTCGGCGCAGACCTAAATTGGGAAATCCTTGTGGTAGATCCGCATCGGCACCATTACAAACAAAGCCGCCCAGAAGAGTGCTATGGCTAGGAACAAAACGGTCTCTACTGGTGTTCGTATCCACCAAAAAACCGCGCTTCCCAGTCTCACTTGCATCGCATACAAAGGCAGCAGAGCCGCCACCCCACTCCCCAGCGGCAGAATAAACCAGCTTGCTCTTCGCGACGTGCAATTCCGACCTACCCAACCATTCCACCAGCTCAGTAACAACGCCGGCAGGAGCAAATCGGGGAACATTGATGCCCCATTGGTAGGGCTTTGAAGCAAATAGATCCGGCGGAAAGGCAGCAGCCAATGCGCCAACAGTTCCGCGCCAGCAACCACCAAATAGCCTCCTGCGACGATAACCACGTTTCCGGCAACCGGTATCTCGTGGGCCGTATATTCTGTGATCCAGCGCTTGAAGCCCTGGTCAGGCGGCGCAGCCTTTGGGTTGGATTTAGAATCCACGACGGCAGGATACCACCTCAGAAATCATCTCGAGCGGAACGAGAACTAGTAAAATGGGTGGCCTACCCTTCAAGGTCTACATCATTGCGACTCACCCATCCGCCGATGATTGCGCTCGTCCCGCGGTAAAGATTGTTGTAATCCTATTTCACCTTGAGCGTACGAATTTCGCGATCAGGGTAAAGATAGCAACTAGAATTGCGCCCAAGAATCAGAGATTGATGGTTTTCCAACCCTTTCTCGCTGTCTCGCGAATAGTGCTCCAGAGTAGGAGCGCAAGAAGAAGCAGATAAGCAGCGAAAATCCAGGGATTCAGGAATACGCTCCAGACCCGCTGCTGGCTCATCCAAAACGCGTCCTCGGGCGGCTTGCCTGCATGAGTCGCGGTCCAAGCCAAATAGCCCTGAGCAACGACTCCCGCCAATCCAGTCAGGGCGATCATTACGAACAGCCAGCTCATCCAGTTCTTCTGGAGGGGTGGGCCGTTCCTTATTCTCTTTTCCGGCATATTCGATAGCCGAGACGATGAAGGGTTCGTCCCCTCAGTTGTTCGCCGGCGCCGCGGGCTCTTCCTCTTCGCTGTGCGACAACCCAAACTTTTTCATCTTGTACCGCAACGCATCCCGGCTGATATTCAGCAGTTTCGCCGCCTTAATCTGATTCCCGTGCGACTGCTGCAGTGCCAACTCCACCAACGCATGCTCCACATCTTCCAGCGAAGTCCCGCCCTCCGGAATCGACAGCGCCGGCAAACGACGCTTCCCCGGCGCGGGCTGCGCTTCCTGCACCGGCGCGCCCATCTTCGTGTCCGCCGCTGTGGTGCCGCCTCTCCCGCTGGCCACGGAAAACGGCAGGTCTTCCGCCCGCAACTGGTTGCCTTCTTCCAGAATCATCGCGCGTTCCAGTGCATTCTTCAGCTCGCGCACATTCCCCGGCCAGTCGTAGTTCAACAGCAGCCTTCGCGTCTCCTCATTCGGGCCCTGCACGTTCTTGCGGAACTTCTTGTTATAGTGCCCCAGGAAAAACTCCACCAGCGGCAAAATATCTTCCTTGCGTTCCCGCAGCGCCGGTAAATAAATAGCAATAATCGCCAGCCGGTAATAAAGATCCTGGCGAAAACGCCCTTCCCGCACCTCTTTCTCCAGGTCCCGGTTAGACGCCGCAATCACCCGCACATCCACCTGAATATCCCGCACTCCACCCACGCGCCGCACCATCTGATCTTCCAGCACGCGCAAAAGCTTGGCCTGCAGCAGCGGCGAAAGCTCGCCAATCTCATCCAGAAACAGTGTGCCGCCATCAGCCATCTCAAACAGACCCTTCTTCATGGCCTTGGCATCGGTAAACGCGCCCTTCTCGTGGCCAAACAACTCCGCTTCAATCAGCGTTTCCGGGATGGCCGAACAGTTGATCGCCACAAAAGGCCGTTCTGACCTGCTACTGCGGTAGTGAATCGCCTTCGCCACCAGATCTTTGCCCGTTCCGCTTTCGCCCTGAATCAAAATCGTGCTGGCTTCGCTGGCGGCCACCTTGTACACAAACTTCATCAATTCCGTAATCTTCCGCGATACGCCCACCACCTCGTGATAACCCGCTCGCCGCCTCACTTCTCCGCGCAGCGATTCCACCTCAGTCCGCAGCGCGCCCGCTTCCAGCGCATTCTGCAGCGTCACTCCCAGCTCTTCAAAATTAATGGGTTTGCTTACAAAGTCGTACGCGCCCATGCGCAACGCCGCTTTTACGTCGTCCAGTTGAGGGTCCGCGGTCATCATGATGATGCTGCGCGTCTCTCCCGCCTGTTTCAGCTTTTCCAGGACTTCCAACCCGCTCATGTCCGGAAGGTGCACATCCAGGAGAACCGCGTCCACGCTCTCCCCCTGCAAAGCGCGCAAAGCCGCTTCTCCGGACTCCGCTTCGACACTCTGGTAGCCGTATTCGGTACACTTCTGCGTCAGCGCCCAGCGCACTAGTTTCTCATCGTCGACGATCAGAATCCGCTTTTGGGCCATCGAATTATTTTATCACCATGCCAGCCTCAGACCGGTGCTTCTTTGCTCGTTCCAGGGGTAATGCGACCCGGAACCGCGACCCCTTTCCCGGCGCGCTGCTGACCTCAATCTTTCCTCCATGCGATTGCACGATTCCGTTGGCGAGCGATAATCCTAGCCCGGTGCCTTCGCTGCGCGTCGTGAAAAACGGCTTGAAAATCTTTGCCAGCGCCTCCGCCGCTATCCCTCTCCCCGTGTCCGCCACTTCCACTATCGCCTGATCCTGCTCGCGAACGGTCGTCACTTCCACCTTGCCAGTTCCAGAAATCGCCTGGATACCATTCAGCAACAGATTCAGCACCACCTGTTGGATCAGCGCCGGATCATGCTCCACCTCCGGCAGCGAAGAATTCGGCGTATACATAATCTGGATCGCCTTGTTGCGAACCTGCTGCCGCGCCAGCAGCACGGCTTGCTCAATCGTGGCGTTCAAATCAGCGGGATGAAAATCCGGTGGCCTGGGACGCGCGTAGGACAGCAGGTCATTCAGGATTTCCTGGATATGCCGGATCTCTCTTTGTACATCACCCACCACCGCGCGGCTGGGGCTATTGGCGGGCAGGTCCTTGCTCATCACATCCACCACGCCCGCGATTCCCGCAAGTGGGTTGCGAATCTCATGCGCCAGCCCCGCCGCCAACTCGCCCAGCGTAGCCAAGTGCTCGGCCCGCGCCATCTCGCGCTGATGAAACTCCTCCAGCTTCCGGCGACTCTCGTTCAACTGCTCCACCATTTCGTTGAACTGGCGCCCCAGGCGGCCGATGTCATCGTCCCTCTTCGCGAATTCCACCCGCGTCGAGAGGTCGCCGTGGCGCACTCGCTCGATCGTTTTCATCAGCTCTTCCAGCGGTCGTTCCACCAGCACCAGCAGCACGAACAGAAGCACAAAGCACAAAAGAATAGCAAAGCCCAGCGCCGCCAACACGATCCAATGTGCGTTATGAACTTCCAGCGATTGCAAAACCCCTGTGACGACCACGATGCTCAATGCCAGCACCCCGATAATCGGGATAAATACCTTCCATTGCCAGGGGATTCGAGTTGCCCAGCGCATGCTCTCCGGCAGGTTCATGCTCGTATCTCATCAGAAGTCGAGCACTCCGCGCAAGTCAGCACCTGCCTTCCGAAGCAACCTCCCTCCGCCAGATTCAATTCAACACATTCCCCCGACTTTTCCGCCCCTCCCCCCACGCATTCCTCTACAATCGCAGTCACGCAATTTCCGGCTCGCCTGCCGCGAGCGCTCCACCGGAGGTTTTGTGTCCTCACCTGATTCATTCGACTTGATTGTCATCGGTTGTGGCCCTGCCGGCGAAAAGGCCGCTGCCCAGGCCGCCTATTTCGGTAAACGCGTTGCCGTTATTGAACGCGCTCAGGCCGTCGGCGGCAGTTGCATCAATACCGGCACCGTTCCCAGCAAAACCCTCCGTGAATCGGCTCTCTACTTTTCCGGCCTCAAGCAGCGCGGCCTCTACGGCATCGATTACTCGCTCAAGGAAAATCTCACCATTCACGATTTTATGCATCACGAACGCACCGTGGTTGAAATGGAGCGCCAGCGCATCCTGAAAAACCTGGAACAGCACAAAATCGCACTGGTGCGCGGTCAAGCTGCTTTTGAAAATCTTCACACCGTCGCCGTCAGCGGTCCGCAGGGCACGCGGCATTTGCGCGGAGAAGTCATCCTGATTTCAACCGGCTCCAAGCCCCATCGCCCCTCGGAAATTTCCTTCGATGATGTGCACACCTTCGATTCCGACACTTTCCTGCGCATGGATCGCATTCCAAAGAGCCTCGCCGTCATCGGCGGCGGTGTCATCGGTTGCGAGTACGCCTCCATCTTCACGGCGCTCGGCGTGCACGTAACTTTAGTGGATGGCCGCGATCGTCTGCTGCCTTTTCTTGACGCGGAAATCGCCAGCCGCCTACGCGACCGCTTCATTTCCCTCGGCATGAATTTGTGGTTCAACGAACGCCCCGTGAAAGTGGAAAACACTTCCTCAGCCGCGCGCCTAATCATGAAAAGTGGCAAAACTCTCGAGGTAGAAGCGGCGCTATTCGCTGCTGGGCGTCGCGCCGCTGTCGATGGCCTCGCCTTGGACAAAGTAGGCCTTGCCATCAACGACAAGGGCTACATCACCGTTGACGACCACTATCGCACCGCCGTCCCGCATATCTACGCCGCCGGAGACGTCATCGGTTTTCCCGCCCTCGCTTCCACTTCCATGGAACAAGGCCGTGTGGCCGCCTGCCACGCCTTCGGCCTCAAATACAAGGAACGCGTGCCTTCTCTTCTTCCCATGGGCATTTACACCATCCCAGAAATTTCCGCTGCCGGCGAAATCGAGGAGTCCTGCAAGGAAAAAGGCATCGACTATTGCGTCGGCCGCGCCCTTTATCAGAACAACGCCCGCGGCCACATCACCGGCGACACTTCCGGCATGCTCAAGCTCATCTTCGCGCGCACAGATCGCAAACTACTCGGCATCAGCCTCATCGGTGAATCTGCCACCGAATTGATTCACATCGGCATGATCGTTCTGGACAAGGGTCTCCCCATCGACGAATTCATCGAACAGGTCTTCAACTATCCCACTCTCAGCGAAACCTACAAATACGCCGCCTACGACGGCCTCGGCAATCTAGCCGGCCACAAACTCCGCGAAGGATAGCAACGCCAACCTGGCGTGGCCGCCGCTCACGCGGGCACTTTCTTTCTCTGTCGACAATGTCGCAACCCGAGGCATCAGGGCGCAATTTTTCGCTGAAGCCTCATGCCCTTTGTTGTAAAGTCAGCGGATGCGCTGGCTTTTCCCAATTTCGTTCGCAGTGGCGCTTTCGGCTTTCGCGCTTGTTCTCTCCTACCCAGCCGCTCAGAAACAATCGCCTTCCAACGTATCTTCCGGCGCTTATCTTGGTCTCGACCTCAACCAATACCCCGGCGATGACGCCCTCCCCATTCTTCGCAAAACATTCTCATTCATCAGCTTCTGGCTCGGCCCACCCCCTGAAGAGAAGCGCAGCACGTGGCAAGGCAAGCGCGGACTCCTGCAGTCCCAGGGTCTTGGTTTCGCAGTACTCTTTAATGCTCGCGAGACCCGCGCCGTCCACAATTCTGCCGACGCGCGCCAGAAGGGCACTCAGGACGCTCAAAACGCCGCGAAATTAGCCCAACAGGAAGGCTTCTCCAAAGGCACCGTAATCTTCCTGGACATTGAAGAGGGTGGCCGCCTGCCGACTCCCTACCACCAGTACTTGCAGGCTTGGAGTGACAACCTTGCAAGTCTCGGCTATCGCCCTGGTATCTATTGCTCCGCGATTCCCGTCGACGAAGGCCATGGCGTGCACATCACCACCGCGCAGGACATTCAGTCGCACATCAACGCTCCCACTCTCGTCTATTGGGTTTACAACCTGGCCTGCCCGCCATCGCCCGGTTGCGCTTTTCCTTCCAACCCGCCGCCCCCTGCGCAGAGCGGTTTTCCCGCCGCGACCATCTGGCAATATGCACAATCGCCCCGCCGCTCGGAATCCTCCGCGTGCCCCGCCAATTTCGCGCCCGACGGCAATTGTTACGCCCCCGGCGACAAGCAACACCACTGGATTATCGAGGTTGATTTCGCAACATCGCCGGATCCTTCTTCAAACCAGTAGGAGTTTTCTCGCAACTGGGGGTAGGGATGGCACGGCTTCACAACCTGCGGAAAAAATATCAACCCGTCATTCCGAACGGAGTCCGCGAAGTGAGGAATCCCTCTGCTCCTGGGTTCGCGCGCAAAAGAGATGTAAGAATGATTCCTAGCCTTGCCTTCAATCCGTCGGGTTCTGTGGAAACTTCAAATAAGGCAATCGCACGCTATCAATCAAAACCTGGTCCGCGCGAATCTGTGTTGGCGCTTCGAATCCCGCCGCCCCTCCGGCCGTAACATAGTCATCCTGATCCACGCCGTCGCCGCTCACTCCCAATCCTCCCACCAGCGCGCCATTGCGATAAAGCCCCACACTTCCTGGAAAAAAAACGATTCCGCTTTTATTGGTGTTCGGCGGACCCGCTTGAAATCCTTGCGTGCAGGGATTCGCCACATCCTGCCGGTACAAATTGAAAAACGGCCCGCGGTTTGTGCCATCAATCCCAGGTGGGAAGAAAGGGCCTGCCCCAAATCCGATGGTCCTGTTCGTCACTGCGGTTCCAGTGGGCACCTGATTCAGATCCGCGGCGGTGCGCGAAGTGCCATTGAAGTACACCATATTGCGCGCCTTGGTCACGGCCACATCGATGCTGAACATCGTCGCGTCGGTCATACGCCGAAGTCCAATGATTGTTCCATCCAGGTCCGCAACCGCGATCACCATGCGCGCCTTCGATCCCAGCGGCAACCGGATTAGCGCGTTCGTTTGTTCCGCCGTGGCTTCCGCGCTGCCAAGAATTTGTTGCACGTCCGTGACGCTCAATCCGCCAAGAGGCCCCGCCACCGGCGCCACCAAGTCACCCTCCGGCGGTTGCCCCGCGCTGGCAACCGGCCCCACCAGAAATGTCCCCGTGAAAGTTCCAGCATTCACGCCCGCGGGTTGCGTCGTCTGATTCACAAATGGCAATGCAATTCCGTTAATGAACACAACTCCGGGCGCTGCTGGAGTCGGCCCGAATCCGTTTGAAGTCGCCGCCACGTACGCGGCATACTCGGCCACATCGGAAGTCGCCCCCGCTACGCCCACTCCTCCTACCAACACGCCTCCGCGAAAAATCGGTACGCCCCCGGGGTTCACCGCGTTCGCATTACTATCAAGCAAATCCACTTTCCCCGTGACAATGCCAGTGCCGCTGCCGCCGCCAAGTGCCATAGATGGGGCAACACTTTGCCCCGGCAGATAATTTGTCGCCAGCGTGCAACCACGATTCGTATTCTCGATTCCGTAAACTGCCGCGGGTGCTGCATCCGTCACACCCGGCGGAAAATGAATGCCGCTGATAAAGCGCACCGTGCGTGAAGAGAGCGGTGCCTGATCGTTGCTAAAATACGCAGCCGTGCGGGCCAGTCCCACGGCCACATCATTCACGTTCACCGCGGCCCCGAAATTTCCAATGTCCGTCGCGCCCGCGCCGGGTTTCCGATAAACCCCCAGCACTGCTCCGCCGCGATCCACCACTGCGATCACCATGGTGTTCGTGTCCGCCGCCGTTGCCGCGGCCTGCACAATGTTTTGCACGTCCGTCGTGCTCAACGCCGTCACCACGGGCGGCACGGCCTGGCTGCCGCCGCTCGTGGAAGTCACGCTGCCGCATCCAATCAGAAGGAAGACCAGCGCCAATGCCAGCGAAAGCGCCACCAACATGCCGAACGCCAGCGTTTTCCGCCGCTGCTCGTACGCGCGCCGCGATTCCACCGGCTTTCTCAGGATGTGTTCCATTGAAGGTTCTTTTTGTTGGTAACATACCGCCCGCGCGCGCAACAATGCGCATTCCTGCCGATGGTGCCTATTGCTAACGCCCTACCATTCTCGCGGGACGTTATCGTCTATTCGCAGGCTTCGCGGAAAAGGGTTGCTGGAAGCTCCTGAATCCTGTTTAGTTATCAGATATTGGAAGCAGCTAATTGGCTCAACCGATCAAAAAGCATGCGCGTTGCCTCTCCGCTCAATTCGCACACGTCCCGGCTGGGCGCTGCCTTCGCCTTCACTGTTTTCGTCGCGCTTCCTTTCTGTCTTCCCGCGCAAGAGCCCAACCCCGCTCCACCTTCCGTAAACGTCTCTCAGGAGCCCGGCCCGCCGAAACGCATTCCGCGTCAGCAGGCGCTCACCTCATCGGCTATCGATGGCGTCATTCGTGAACAGGTTTCTTCCGGTGCCTTTCGCCCCATTGCCGCCGCGCACATTCAATTGAGAAATCTTCAGACCGGTCAGCCGCATTCTGCCGTGGCCGGCGGCGACGGCGCATTTCGTCTCGTCCCGGTCATTCCCGGTGCTTACGAACTCGATGTGCAGGCCGCGGGCTACGCCACCTTTCACGTCGCCTCGCTGGCCGCCAACGCCAATGAAGTGCTCACGCTGGAAATCACGCTTGTCCCAGCAACAATTCTGGAATTGAACTCGCGATTGCCGCGCCAGCCCGAACTCGGCCCTGCGTTACCGGCTCCGTCTCCCGCTTCTCTCGGTTCTTATCGCGAATTTCGCCACCGGCTCGATTCCGATCCTAACTACATCCGGGAACTCGCGCCCGATGTCCTGCCCCCCGCCGCCGATGTGTTCAACACGGTGCCCGATCGTTGGGAGCTCGATCAACCTGGCTACCGCCGCTATCCCGCGCAAAAAGAATCCATTTATGTCAAGCCGCGCTGGTACGACCCCTTCAACCGCAATCGCTTCAAAGGCGATGAACCAATCTGGCCAGAACTGTTGGGCCAGCAGGTTTTCTTCGATTTCTCCGCCTCTGCGGAAACCTTTCTCAATGGCCGCCGCGTACCTACTCCCAGCGGTGTCAGCGCCGCGCAACCGGGAAGCGCGCAATTCTTCGGCCGTGGCGGGCAATTTTTTCTCGATCAGACCCTGCGCTTCAGTTTCGATCTGTTCCACGGTGACGCCTCCTTCAAGCCCGTGGATTGGCGCATCCGCGTTACCCCGGAAGTGAGCCTCAACTATCTCGACGTCCAGGAATTGGGCATCGTCAGCCCGGATGTGCGCGAAGGCACCACGCGATTCGATTCGCACCTCGGCTTTCAGGAAGCCTTCGCGGAAGTAAAGCTTCATGACCTCAGCCCCAACTACGATTTCGTTTCCCTCCGTGCCGGTATTCAGGAATTCAACGCCGATTTTCGCGGCTTTCTATTCGTTGACGAACAGCCCGCCGTGCGAATTTTCGGCAATCTCGAAAGCAATCGTATTGAATACAACGCCGCTTATTTCCAATTGTTGGAGAAGAATACCAACAGCGGCTTAAACACTTTCAATCGCCGCGATCAGCAAGTCGTTCTCGGCAATGTTTATCTCCAGGATTTCTTCTTTCCCGGATACACCGCGGAGTTTGTGGCAGCGTGGAACAAAGACGACCCAAGCATCCATTACGACGACAACGGCTTCCTGGTTCGTCCCGCTCCCATCGGCAACGTCGTCAATCAAGGTGTCGGTCCCATTCCTCATGGCATTCGCGTCGGCTATTTCGGCTGGCTGGGCAGCGGACACATCAAACGTCTCAACCTCACGCACGCCTTCTACCAGGCCGTTGGCGAAGACACATTCAACCCCATCGCAGGCCGCCCCGTTACCGTGAACGCGCAGATGGCCGCCGCCGAACTTTCTTTTGATCGCGACTGGATTCGCTATCGCATTTCCGCGTTTTATGCTTCTGGCGATGGCAATCCCCGCGATGGCCGCGCTAACGGTTTCGACTCCATCGACGACTTGCCCAATTTTGCCGGCGGCCTTTTCAGTTTCTGGAACCGCGAAGCCATTCGTCTATCGGGCTCCGGTGTCGAACTCACCACCGAAGACAGCCTCCTTCCCAGCATGCGCTCCAGCAAAAACGAGGGGCAAGCCAATTTCGTGAATCCCGGCATCTTTCTGGTGAACGCGGGCGCCGATTTCAATATCACGCCAAAACTCAAGGGCTTCGCAAACTTCAATTTTTTGCGCTTCATGCGTACGGAACCACTGGAGTATGTCCTCTTCCAGGCGGACATTCGCCACACGATTGGGGAAGACCTTGGCGTCGGTGTGCAATATCGCCCGCCGCTTTCCGAAAATCTTGTCTTAACAGCCGGTGCTGCGATGTTGCAACCAGGTCAGGGTTTTCGTGATATCTATACCGGACGCACGCAATTCTCCGTCTTTGGTTTGGCCAAGTTCACGTTTTGAGGATTGTCAGCATGCGCGCGTCAACAGGATTGTCATTGCTTACGAAAATCGCTTCGCCCAAATATCGCACGCCCCTGATTGCTTTATTCGTCGCTGCCATTCCCATATTTCTTGCCACTTTTGACACTGACTCGCGCATTGCATCCGCCTCTGCCCAGGAACTACAGAACCCCATCCGCGGCCAATCGCAGGAAGACGCCGATCGCAAATCATCCGGTTGCATCTCCTGTCACACCGCCACCGACGAGCCCACCATGCATCCTTCCCAAGGCGTGCATCTAGGTTGCACCGATTGCCACGGCGGAAATGTTTCCGTCACCGTCGCCGTTGGCACAGCGCCCAATTCGCCTGAGTACAGAGCCGCAAAGGAGAAAGCGCACGTCCAGCCCCGCCAGGCCATCTTCAAGAATCGCTCCACGATTCCAGAGCGTGCCTACGCGGCATGGCTGCAAGAGCCCGCCGAATACGTGAAGTTCGTTAATCCCGGCGATTTGCGCGTCGCCCCGGAAACCTGCGGCAGCGCAGGCTGCCATCCCAGTGAAACCCGCGCCGTTTCCACCAACATAATGACCCACTCCGGATTGCTCTGGGGCGCCGCACTCTACAATAATGGCGGCATCCCTTACAAAAATGCCCGCTTCGGCGAAAGCTACAATCGCGACGGCATTCCGCAAACACTCAAGACCGTTCCGCCTCCAACCCCGGAAGAAACCCGCACCAAAGGCGTGATTCCAGAGCTGACGCCTCTCTACCGCTGGGAGATTTCGCAGCCGGGCAACTTTCTGCGAGTCTTCGAGCGCGGCGGCGGCGAAAAAGCCGAAACGGGCAATCCCACGCGCGAAGAAAATCCCGGCAAGCCCGACGACAAACTCAGTAATCGCGGACTCGGCACGGAATTGCGCACCGATCCCGTTTTCCTTGGCTTGCAAAAAACACGCCTTCTTGATCCCGCTCTCTCTTTTCCCGGTACGAACGATCACCCCGGCGATTACCGCTCCAGTGGGTGCTCCGCCTGCCACGTTATATATGCTAACGATCGCGATCCTTTACATTCGGGCCCTTACGCGTCGTTCGGCCATCTTGGCCAAAGCGCCTCCATCGATCCCACTATTCCAAGGAACGAGTCCGGCCATCCCATCCGCCACGCCTTCACTCGCGCCATTCCTTCCAGCCAGTGCATGATCTGCCATGTCCATCCCGGCACGAATATGGTCACCACCTATTTCGGTCTCACTTGGTGGGACAACGAACTTGATTCCGACAAAATGTATCCCGCGCGGCAGCACAATCCCACGGAAGAAGAAAAATATCAGTCCTACCTTAGAAATCCCGAGGCTGCCGCTGCCCGCGGTCTGTGGGGCGATTCCAAGTTTCTCGAACGAACCGGTAGCCCTGAATTCAACGCGCAACTCAAAACCACGCAGTTTGCAGACTTCCACGGCCACGGCTGGATTTTCCGCGGCGTTTACAACCACGATCGAAAAGGGAACTGGCTCGACAATAATGGCCACACTATCCCCTTCGACGATCCGCAGCGTTTTCAAAAAGCCGTCCATCTCGCGGACATTCATCTGGAAAAAGGAATGCAGTGCGTGGATTGCCACTTTGCCCAGGACAATCACGGCACCAGCAAAATCTATGGCGAACCTCGTGCCGCCGTCGAAATCGATTGCGTGGATTGCCACGGCACGATTCGCCAGAAAGCTACGCTGCTCACTTCGGGCCCCGCTGCGCCCGAACCTGCACATCCCGGCGAACCGCGCGGCCGCCAATTGGAAGCGCTTCGCACGCCATCGGGCTTGCGCCGTTTCGAGTGGCGCGGCGACAAGCTCTTTCAGCGCTCCATGACCGATCCCGATGTCGAGTGGGAAATCGTGCAGACCATGGACACCGTCACTCCCGGCAATCCTCACTTCAGCAAAAAATCCTATCGCGCGAAGTTAATGAACAAGGATGGCTACGCTCTCTCGCACACTCCCGCCGACGATTCGCAACTCGCCCACGGCAATTCTTCGATGACTTGCTATGCCTGCCACACCTCCTGGACTCCCACTTGTTTCGGCTGCCATCTTCAGATGACCGCCAACGTCCGCCGGCCCATGATCCACAACGAAGGTCTTACCACACGCAACTACACCAGTTACAACTTCCAGGTCCTGCGCGACGACGCCTATTTCCTTGGTGTCGACGGCACCGTCACCGGCCATCGCATTGCCCCCGCACGCTCTTCCTGCGCCGTCCTTGTCAGTTCGCAAAACGCCAATCGCGAGTGGCTCTATTACACCCAGCAGACCATTTCCGCCGAAGGTTTTTCCGGACAGGCCTTCAGCACTTTTGTGCCACACACCGTCCGCGCCAAGGAAACCAAGCAGTGCGACGATTGCCACGTCAGCGCCGCGAACGACAACAACGCCTGGATGGCTCAACTCCTTCTCCAGGGCACCAATTTCATGAATTTCTTGGGTCGCTATGTTTACGTGGCCACGGGCAGCAAAGGTTTTGAAGCCATCGCCGTTGCCGAACACGACGAGCCCGAAGCGATATTCGGCAGCGACCTGCAGCGCGTAGCCTATCCAGACAATTTCAAGAAGTTCGTAGCTCATAGCCGCGAACTCTCCCCCGTCGCAACCCATGAAGGCACCGTCCTGGACATTCAGGCCCGCGGCGAATATGCCTATGCAGCCACAGGAAAAAGCGGCTTGCGCATTTACGACATCGCCAACGTGGACAACAAAGGCTTTTCCGAACGAATTACCACCGCGCCAGTCTCCCCGCTCGGCCAGAAATTTTATCTCTTAACGAAAAACGCCGTCGCCTTCGCGTCTCCCACAACTCTCGGCGTAGACCCTCTGCGCGCTCGCCTCAAGGAAAATGAGGAGCAGCCCATCCATCTTCTCTACGGTTTCCTCTACGTCGCCGACAAGGAAGAAGGCCTCGTCGTCGTCGGCAATCCCGACCTCAAATCCAAAAGCCCCGGCGTTGCCACCCTGCTCGACGGCAATCCCACAAATAATTTTCTGAAGCGCGCTCTGGCTTTCAATCCCAATGGCGTTCTGACTGGCGCCCGCCGCATCACGATTGCCGGCACGTTTGCCTACATCCTCACAGACAAAGCGTTGGTCGTCGTGGATCTCGATAACCCTCTCTCTCCCAAAATTACCGCGACGCTGGGTTCACCTTATCTGAGCGATCCTCGTGGCATCGCCGTTCAGTTCCGCTACGCCTTCGTCGTGGATCGCGATGGCATGAAAGTTTTGGACGTCACAGACCTGGCGCAACCAAAGCCGATCCCTGCCGCCGTCGTGCCTCTCCCCGACGCTCGCAACATTTACGTCGCGCGCACCTACGCCTACGTCTCCGCCGGCAAACAGGGATTGGCGCTGATTGATGTGGAAAGGCCCGAAGCTCCCAAGCTGGACCAGTTCTTCACGGCCGATGGCCAGCTCAACGATGTGAACGACGTGAAAATCGGCATGGTCGCCGGCAGCGCCTTCGCCTTCGTCGCTGACGGAAAAAATGGCTTGCGCGTTTTGCAGATTCTCTCGCCTTGGGATGACCCCGCGCATTTTTCCGGCTTCAGTCCGCGTCCCACTCCCAAACTGATCGCCACTGCGCGCACCAAAGGCCCAGCCCTCGCCATCTCCAAGGGCATCGATCGCGACCGCGCCGTTGACGAATCCGGTAATCAACTGGCCGTCTTTGGCCGCCGCGGCGCTCGCCCTCTCAATCACGAAGAAACTCAGCGCCTCTACCTGCGCAACGGCAAGCTCTACACCGTCACCGACGAGCCCGTCGAGCGCCCGCATCCCACGGCAGCACCGTCATCTTTCACCGAATGACTTCACCCTGCGAACCTACCATGCGTAAGTTTCCGTTGTTGCCTTACATTGTGCGCACCCAGAATCCAACTGGCAGAAACTCAACTCTGGAGCCTATAATCTGGTTATGAGAAACCTGACGCTTCCTATTGTCGTTGAGGCGGACTCTGACGGCTACTTTGTTTCCTGCCCCGCGCTGCAGGGCTGTTACAGCCAGGGCGAAACCTATGAGGAAGCCGTCGAGAACATCAAGGATGCAATCCGCTTGCATATCGAGGATCGCTTGGCAGATGGCGAAGATATCACTCAACAGGTCTCTGTAAGTCTCTCTACCGTCGAAGTTGCCGTCTAATGCCGAAGCTCCCCCGTTTAACGGCTCGCGAGATCATTACCGCAATCGAAAAGGTAGGTTTTATCCTGGTTCGCCAAAGTGGCAGCCATGCCATTTACAAAAATGGAGCAGGGAGAAGAGTCACTGTTCCTGTTCACACTGCAAAGGTCCTGCATCCCAAACTACTGAAAAGTATCCTGCGAGACGCCGATCTCACCGTTGAGAAGCTGCAAGACTTATTGTGAAATACTTATTCGGATTCTTCTCTATCCGTACCTAACAGTTGTAAAAGGATCAATTTCCACAGCCCCTCGAAGGGTCAAGCCTTATCGCTTTTTCTTCGATTCAATTTTCCGCATTTGCTTCCTCGCAACCTCTTCATTTTAATCCCGCTTCCCCGTGTAACCTGTTTCCTTGCAACCGATTACCCTTTCGCCGCATCTCATCAACGACTAATAAATCATTCACGTTTTCCTCGCATAGCACACATCAAAATTATGAGTGGGGCCAACCCTCTCTTTGCGGTTAACGTGGTACCAGGTGCAAGCTTCCGAGCCGCCAGTCCGGCTCGCGCCCGTGGTGGCGGGCAGAAAGAAGGAGTACTTCTCATGGTGAAGCAGTATCTTCTGGCCAGCGATTTTGACCAGACCCTAAGCTTCAACGACTCTGGGGTCGCCCTCAGCGAACTCATCGGTTTTCACGGTTTTCACGACAAGGTGAAAGGCTTGTCGGACATTCATCTGGTCCAGCAGGGCGCTGAACTTTCTTACCTTATCCTTCACGACCCGGATTTCCGCCGTGTGCGGCGCGCCGATCTTGTCGAGACAGGCAAACGCATCCGCCTGAAACACGACGTCGATCTCTTCGCGCGCACGCTCGATAATCTTTCCGACGGCTACAAATTCTCGTTCTATGTTATTTCCGCAGCCCCGCAGGAAATTATTCAGTCAGCGCTCGAGGGCATCGTGCCGCCGGACCATATCATCGGCACGCGTTTCCGTTTCAACGAATCGACCGGGGAGGTCGCATCCATCATTCGCGCAACCGCCGGTTGGGGCAAAATTACCGCGCTCGAAGAGGTGCGTGCCAGCCTTGGCATCAGCCACGACAGTGTCATCTACATGGGCGATGGAAGCTCCGACCTGCCCGTAATGATGCACGTCAATCAGCACGACGGCATTACTATCGCCGTCTCCGAAGCACAGTTCATTACTCGCGTCGCGCGCCGCACCGTACTCAGCGACAATGCCATGAGCGTTCTCGTGCCCGTCCTGGAGGAAGTCCTTCGTTGGGATTCCGCGAAAATCCGCCGCTTCTTTGCTACTCGTGGTTTGACTTTGCGCGAGTGGGACAAAATGCGCACCGATATGCTCACTATCGAGGAGTCCAACCTGCCCGTTCCTGCGCAACCTCAGTAACGCGGCAATCACATAGCAACGACCGCGCCCCATGACGCGTCCGCGAGACTATTTCTAAGGGAATTTACTTCAGTCTCCGAATTGGTATTGGAGAACTTGCGTTGTTTCTTTTGGCCCTGCCTCAAATTTCGTCAGCAGCGCTGCTCTTTCGGCCTCGACCGCCAGCACTGGGTGGCCCCCGATAACACGCGCTTTCTTGACCTTGCCGTCGGGTGCGATCACAACTTCCACCTTCACAATTCCCCGTAGTTTCATCTGCCTGGCCAAATCGGAATACCCCGGCGTCACCGCTTCCTTGATGCGCCTCGGTGCTTCCCCTTCGGCGGATTGCGCGCGCACAGAAAGCTCAGGACCTAGCAACTGAGCAACAGCCAAGAGAACAAGAGTGAAAACCCACATTCCACGTCGGACTTGGCGAACCGAATTTTGGCACACAACATCACCTTCCTCGCCGAATTTGTTGCAACCACACTGCCATTTCGTTATTCTCTCGTCCTTTTTCCCCAACGCTTCAAATCCCTTATTCACAATGACTTATACCAAGTCTAAAAACCATAATCGCACTCTACACTTCAAATTTTTCTCAATCCCTCCCTTTTGAAACGAGATGGTCTCGACTTGAGATACTTTTCTCACCTCCTGCCTCCCCACTGCATCTATCTCCCCAGTTTGTTATGCTCTGTGTTTTCCCATGGAGGCCTTCGTGTCACGCAAAAATATCCTGATGCTGGTTGGCGATTTCGTCGAAGACTATGAAGTCATGGTTCCGTTTCAGGCCCTGCTTATGGTTGGACATGTAGTCCACGCCGTCTGTCCCGGCAAAAAAGCCGGGGAATCGGTCCGCACGGCCATACACGATTTTGAAGGCGACCAAACCTACTCCGAAAAACGCGGCCACAACTTTTCGCTCAACGCCACTTTCGATGAGATCAAGCCTGCGGATTACGCCGCTCTGGTGATACCCGGTGGCCGCGCTCCAGAGTACATTCGGCTGAATCCCCGCGTGCTGGAAATCGTGCGCCATTTCGCCGGTGCAAATAAACCGATCGCCGCCATCTGCCATGGTGCGCAAGTGCTTGCCGCCGCCGGCGTGTTGCAAGGTAAGAAGTGCAGTTGTTACCCTGCCGTTTCACCGGAAGTCACACGCGCCGGTGGCACGTTTGCTGAATTGGCAATGACGGACGCGGTAGTAGACGGCAACCTTGTCAGCGCTCCCGCCTGGCCCGCTCATCCCGCCTGGCTGGCGAAATTTCTGACTGTGCTGGGCACGCACATCGAGCCGTAACCGCCGCAGTTTCTGTGACTTCAAAAATACTTCTCACTACACTCTTTCTTAATTCCGTTTCTTCTTACATAATCATTAGTTCTCTATCCCACACTAAGGCGATCCTTGCACTATGGCTAACATCAATGTAAAGAAAGGCGTAATTGGTATCCTCACTGGCGGCGGCGACGTCCCCGGCCTTAATCCGGCGATTCGTGCCGTCACGTTCCGCGCTCTCCGCGAAGGTTATGAAGTTATTGGTATTCGTCGTGGCTGGGCTGGACTCGTGGACATGGTCCGCGACGAAAAGCACGACAACTCCGACAACTTCCAGCGCCTCACGGAAGATATCGTGAATCGTGCTGGCAGGACTGGCGGCACCTTCCTCCATTCCTCGCGCACCAACCCCGGCCGCGTCAGCAAAGGCAGTGTTCCCGAGCATCTGAAAGGGCAATTCAACGCGGAGAAAAACGATCTCACGCCAGAAATTCTGAAAAACCTTGCCTGGCTGAACATCGATTACATGATTCCCATCGGCGGCGACGACACGCTCAGTTATGGCGTTCGCCTCTACCAGGAGGGCATGCGCGTTGTCGCCATCCCCAAGACCATGGACAACGATGTTCCTGGCACCGATTACTGCATCGGCTTCAGCACCTGCGTCACCCGCAGTATCCAGATGACCAACGCCTTGCGTACCTCGGCCGGCTCTCACGAGCGCTTCCTCGTCATGGAAGTTTTTGGGCGCTACGCGGGCTTCACTGCCATGCTTCCCACGATGGCGGGCGCGGCCAATCGCTGCGTCATTCCCGAGCACAAGTTCAACATCGAACAACTCACCGAACTTCTCGTCCACGACCGTAAGCGCAATCCCAGCCACTACTCAATCGTGATGGTTTCCGAAGGCTCTATGTTCGAGGGCGGTGAAATGGTGTTCCAGCGGGATGCTGCCGATGCTTTTGGCCACAAGAAGCTCGGCGGCATTGGCGACTTGGTTTCCGAAGAAATCACTTCGCTTTCCGCCAAGTTCAACGGTGGCAAGAAAATCGAATGCATCAACCAGAAGCTCGGCTACCTGGTCCGCTGCGGCGATCCTGACGCCATCGACTCCATCGTTCCCATGGCCTACGGTAACCTGGCATTGGACATGATTCTCAACCGCATTCATGGTCGCTTGGTCGTCCTCAAGAATGGGCGCTATGACAACATGCCCATTGACACCGTCACCGCGACGAAGAAAGTCGTCAACGTCAAGGAACACTACAATATCGAGCGCCTTCGCCCCGTCTATCAAAGCTTCGAGATGAAGCCGCTCTTCCTGATGACCAGCGATCTTTCCTGATCTGCTAGGCTTGCTGTGCGGCAGCTTACCGCCGCCTTTGCGCCATGACCCATTCGAAGAAACTGTCGTCCTCTGTAGTCCGCAGGAACCTGCACCGCCGCGCGCGGTAGGTTTCTGCGTTACTTTTGTGCTTGTAGAGGTCGCTAACCGAAGCGGGCGCCTTGTCCCACTACAAATCCACGGCGAGCATTTCTATCTCTCGCTTTACGCAAGGATTCCACCGGTCACGCAACACGGTTTTTAGATGACGCCCTATCCGGCTAGCCTCGACTCACGCATGCGCACTATCGCTGCACCCACTTCGTCACGAAAAAATAAGCCATCAGCCCCACCAACAAACTCACTGACGCCACGAATCGCAAGCGGTTGGCCGCATTCTTGTTCTCCAGCAGATCCCCAATCGATGAGCTCAGGAAATACACTTGGATACCGGTGGCCAGGCTCGCGGCCACTTCCACCCCCGCGAATTGGCGATGCAGCGCCAGCAGAAACACGGCTCCGCTGGCAACTGCGGAAAGAAACGCCGTCAGGATCATGCCGATGTGGCTCTTCATCTGTTTCTCCTGTGTCCGCGTTTCTTCTATCATGTATCCGTGCACTGAAGCTACTTATCAAAACCAAAGTGCATTCAGGATGAGGTGCCCGCATGCAGCTTCGCAAACTTGGTAAGACCGGACCGCTCGTTTCGCCCTTGGGCCTTGGCTGCATGGGCATGTCCGAATTCTATGGCTCGCGCAATGACGCCGAATCCATCGCCACAATTCACCGCTCCATCGAACTCGGCGTGAATTTCCTCGATACTGCCGACGTCTATGGCTACGGCGATAACGAGATTCTTGTCGGCCAGGCCATTCGTGATCGCCGCGAAAAAGTCTTCCTGGCCACAAAGTTCGCCATCGTGCGCGACCGCTCCAACCCACATGTGCGCGGCGTCAGCGGCAAGCCGGAATATGTGCGCGCCTGCTGCGAAGCCAGCCTCAAGCGCCTCGGCGTTGATGTGATCGATCTTTATTACCAGCACCGGGTTGATCTCAAAACTCCCATCGAAGATACAGTTGGCGCCATGGCCCAGCTCGTCCACGAAGGCAAGGTGCGTTGCCTTGGCCTGTCTGAAGCTTCGCCAGCCACAGTTCGCCGCGCACACTTCGTGCATCCCCTCGCCGCCCTGCAAACGGAATATTCCCTCTGGACGCGCGACCCCGAAGACGAAGTCCTGAAGACCACACGCGAACTCGGCATCGCCTTCGTCGCCTACAGTCCGCTCGGTCGTGGCTTCCTTACTGGCCAATTCAAGAAATTCGAGGATTTTGCCGCGGACGATTACCGCCGATTCTCTCCTCGCTTCCAGGGTGAAAATTTCCAGAAAAATCTGGATCTGGTTGCGCGCGTCGAAGCGCTAGCGCGTGAGAAGCACTGCACAGCAGGGCAGCTAGCGCTGGCTTGGCTCTTGGCGCAGGGCGAAGACATCATTCCCATCCCCGGTACGAAACGTCGCAAATACCTGGAAGAAAATGTAAATGCGTTGAACGTAAAGCTGACCACCGATGACTTGCGGCGAATCGAAGAAGTAGCCCCCAAGGGAGCCGCCGCCGGCCTGCGCTATCCCGAGGTGATGATGTCCTTGGTCAATCGCTAACCTTTGGAGTGCGGCGGCTCGCCCCCGCTTTTACAGTTGATACCCTAGCGCCAGACCCACCACGAAGCGCAATGCCACAATGTAAGTCCTATCGCCCGCCCTTCGCCAGCCCCGGCAACGTATACGTCGCCTTCACTTCCTTCCGCTTCGACCAGTCATGATAAGTGTGACACTCAAAACATCTCGACTCCGCACGCTCCGGCCCAGGCGCGTGGCACGTCTTGCAATTTTCAATCCCTGGCACCAGCACATCGCCAGTTTCTGCACTCGTCAGTGCCTTTTCGTGGCAACTCGTACAACTAAAGCTGCGATGCGCATCATGATCAAACTTGGCGTGCGGTAGCCACTTCGCGGTCGTGTGTGCGAATTTCACCACGGGTAGTGGTCTCACTTCGGTGCTGCTTTCGGGGGCAGATCGAAGCCATTGAGCAATCTCTTCATGAGTTCTGTGGTCATCAATGTACTCGTAACCCACCGTATGGCATTGACTGCACGTCTTACGCCATAGGAGTTCCTCGGCTTTTGCGGTTTCTTCCGCCACCCATTGGTTTGGCGTTAAGGTGCGAAACTGCGGAGGGATGCCCTTGCCGGCCAAATCGCGGTCGGGGTCGCGCGCGACGCGTAATTCGGCAGGATGTTCGGCAATGTATTCCTGGAATTTCCGTTGCACGAATTCCCGCACAACCTTGGGTTCGTCGTGAGGAACCCCAAAATCAAAACGCTTGTCGAATTGCAAGGAGTGACACCCGGCGCAAGCATCGGCGAATCGAACCGGTACCATGATCTCGCGCCCGCTCGCTGGGCGAGCAGGGTGCAGCGTTCCGAACGGAATGAGCTGCACTTCGTCGCTTTCTTTGTAGCTGACCGTCGCGGTTCGATAGCTGGAATCAGAGTAAGTAAGATCAGGAGAGGCTGCCGATGTGTGATGACAGTTGGTGCACTCAAGCTGGACATTGGGGCCATTGGGTCCGCGCCGAATCGGCTTCATGTGAATTGCGTGATTGAGTTTGATGCTGCCAAGATCACGGCCATAATTGGGACCATTCTTGCGGAACGCGGCGAATTCGGGGTGGCCGTCCTGTAGACTTTTGATTCCCGAAGCATAGAGTGGGTCATTCCTCAGGTCCTTATGGCACACCGAGCAGACCAGATCGCTAGTGGCGACAAGGCTGACACGACCACGATGTTCGGAATGGCAAGTCGCGCAATCGGGAGCGGCAACGGCAAACGGGTGATGAGGAGGCCCGTCGTGGCAGCCAAGACACGCACTGTCCAGCGCATTCGCCGAGTACTCCCCGGCCTTCTGCACGTGACACGCGCCGCATTGTTTTTCCAGCACGGCGTGCGGTTCGCTCATCCGCCCGCTGGAATAAACGCGCGAATCGTGGAAGAACCCGCGCCAGACAATCCACGCGAGCGCCAGCAGCGGTGCCAGCACGCAAAGCCACAACTTCGCGCGCTTGTAGGGCGTCGGCCTCTTGAAGTAATTGAGGTCGATGCGCTGCGCCAACTTCTTCGTTGTCCTTGTTCTCGCCACTTCTTCTCTGAGACCTCTGTGCAATTCCCTTTCGATTTCTGTGTAGGCTTTTTGTCCCTCTTACTCGTCACTCGCCACTAGCCACTCGCCACTGCTTCTAATACCGCAGCGCCATTACCGCATGCACCGCGCCCAGCAAGATCAGCGCCAGCGAAAGCGGAATGTGCACCAGCAGCCACCCATGCAGCCAGTGATGTAGCCTTTCCTGCCGCACCAACTGCCGCGCCTCGTCGCAAATCTCTGCTAATTCTGTCAATGTCTCCTCCGCCGTGGCAGGCAGCAGTTTCTGCAATGCTGCGAAAGCGCTCTTCGCTTTTGCCGTATCTCCCAGACGCTGCCCCCGTCGCATTGGCTCTTCCAAATACACGCGCATCTCTTGCAGATAAAATCGCGTAAGCGGCGCGCTCTGTTCCGCGTTCAGCAAAATCACCTCCGGAGCAGCGGCCACCGCTGCGCTCGCCCCCGCACTCACAGCCGCCGAAGTCCGCAACGGCACGGCACCGGCTGCGATCGGCCGCAGCGCCGTGAATCCCCCTGCACGCATTTCCTCTTCTTCGTCACTCTTCACAAGCCCTTGCGAGCCGCAGAGTGCTTCCACCGCGCGGTCCGCCTCTTCTCGCAGGGAATGGCGCACATTCGCAATTTCGTCGTAAATCGTTTCCAGCGGAACATCCGTGGTCATCATCCTCGGCACGTAATGTTGCAGCGTCGCGCCAAACAAACCGCTCCCTACGGTGACAATCAGCAGCCACATCAGCACCCGCGTAAGCATCCCGCCAAAGTGAAACCCACCATGAAACAGAATCAGCGGCAGGCTCAGCAGTCCCAGCCACAAGTGCCCGCGCATCCATGTTTGCGCCCGGCCTAGTCTCCAGGTCGGTACGCGCTTCCGCGCCCCAAGCAGCGCAGCAAAAATCATGAACGCAAACCCGACGATGCCAAACGTCAGCCCGATCGCGCTTCCGCCACGCGGTCCGGCGGGTGCGTTCATCACGTAGAACACGTACACAACCGCGCTCGCCACAAATATCCCCAACGAAAACCACGCCCACCCGCGTTGTGTCGCGTCCATCCTCATCGCGCTGCCCTCATTGCTTTTGTCCCTGCCCCATCATTCCGGCAAAGAATTTGCGCGGGTCCACGCGGTGCGCGGCGTCGTGAGGACAGGCGTACACGCAACTCGGTTCTTTCAAGTGCGTGCACAAATCGCATGAAGTCGCTTTCTGCTGCACCACGGCTTTACGCCGCCCCGCCTTCTCGGGATCCTCGGCCATCACTTCAAACGGATGTAGGTTGATGTTCCCGTAAGGGCAATTCCGCGCGCAGAGCCCGCAGCCAATGCACCAATCCTCGATAATCACTTCAAGCGAATTGCGCCGTCTTATCGAACCCACCGGGCATCCCACCATGCACAGCGGATCGCGGCACTGCCGGCAAGACGTGGCCACCAGGAAATTCTCAAAGCGCAAGCCCTCGCGCACGAGCCGCGTCACTCCGTCGTGCGCATCGGCGCAGGCATTCACGCACGCATCGCAACGCGTGCATTTCTGCAAATCCAGAATCAGCAGGCTTTGCGCTTCCATCAAGCCTTGCGAAAGGAACTGCTCGATGGGCACGCTGTGAACCATCTGCATCCGTTGCGCATTTGCCGCTCGCCGCTCCGCCGCCACCGCTTCCAGTCCCACTCGCACATTCGGAAACCGCTCCACCATCTGCCGGAAATCGTCGCCGGATATTTTCACCACTTCCACGTGGTCCAGCGCGGTGCAAGTCGCCGTGCGCACGCCGCCGCCCAGCAAACCGATTTCCCCGAAATAATCGCCGCGTGAAAGATACGCCAGCACCAGCTCACCGCCGGGATATTCTTCGGATATTTTTACGAAGCCGATGCGCACCAGGTAGAAGCTGTCCGCTGCTTCGCCTTGCCGCGCGATCACCTGTCCTGGTGCGTAACGCACCAGTTCGACGCTCTCCTTCAGGTGTTCGATAAAGCCCGGCGCAAGGTCCGCGAACATGGGCACGCCGCGCAGATGCGTCTCCAGGGCGCGCCGCCGGTAATTTTGCTCGATTTGCGCGCGAAAAGTTTTGTTCTTCATCATGATGTCGAGCACGTTGCGCAACATTTCGTATGCCACGACATCGCTTTCCGCGCGCACCGTCGCCGACCGCGGGTAAAAATTCATGCAGGTCATTTCGCCAAAAAGATCGCCGGGCCCAAGCTCCGCAACTGGATTTCCATACGAAAGATCCACCGACGCATCAATCGGGATGCTGCGATCGCGCGCTTCCTCTTCCCGCTTGTCCTCCTCGCGCCCCGCCAGCACGCTGGTCAGCCGTTTAAAGAATCCCTGCGCGCCGCCTTGCGTTTTCACGTGGGCAATTGGCGTGGCAATCGCCACCTGCGCCTTGCCTTCCAAAATGTAAAACGCCGTCGAACCGAATTCGCCTTCGCGGCAAATCACTTCACCTTTGCGGAATCGCCGCTTCACGATCGCCCCGCGATTCAGTTCCAGGAACGTGCCTGAAACTCCCGCGAACACCGGCAATTTGTGAAGTTCCTCCGCCGTAAGGCTCTGCGCATCGCTCCCCGCCGCAATCGCCGTGCCCGCAACGCCTTTGTTCGTCAGCGCGCCGGTGGGGCAAGAGACCATGCACTCGCCGCAGGAAATGCAGGTGGAATCGCCCATCGGCGAATTCAGGTCGAACGCAATTCCCGCGGAATAACCTTTCCCCATGCGGCCGAGCACAAAATTGTTTTTGATCTCGTCGCACCCGCGAATGCAGCGGTCGCACAGGATACAGGCGTCGTGATCCACCGCAATCGCCAACGAAGAATCATCCTCACCGCGTGAAATCGTCCGGCGCGCAAAGCGTGGCGTGCCCACTCCCGCAGCCTTCGCCAGCGTTTCCAGTTCGCAATCGCCGGAATGTTCCTGCCGTGCGCATGGCGAGGGGTGATCCGCCATCAACAATTCCAGCAGCGTCCGTCGTGCCGCCAGCACTTTCTCCGAATTCGTGGACACCTTCATGCCCGGCTCAACCGGCCGCACGCACGCCGCTGAGAGCACCCTCGCGCCCGTATCCACCACGCACAACCGGCAAACGCCCACCGGCGTCTGATTCTGCAAATGGCAAAGCGTGGGAATCGCAATACCATGCACGCGCGCCGCATCGTAGACAGTCGTTCCGGCAGGCACCTGCACCAACTTGCCGTCGATCGTCAACTCCACAAACCCCGCGTTTGTAATCGATGTGCTCATCTTGGAGTGCGGCGGCTTGCCGCCGCTTTCACCACCTTAGCCCTCTCTCGGTTCAAGCCCACTTCTCAGTATCTCCGTGACCTCTGCGTCCTAACTCTGTGACCTCTGTGTTAAATCTTCTCTCTTAAGGGCGAATTCCCACCCGCGCCAATTCCGGCATCCGCGCACTCTCTGAAAAGCAAATCCCGCTGGGGCATTGCCCGTTCAACACATGCGCATCCACCTCCGCCCGGAAATGCTTCAACACGGATTGAATCGGCGCCGGAACAATCTGTCCCAGCCCGCAAATGGAAGTCAGGCTCATGGCCTGCGACAATTCCTCCAGCAGCGACAGGTCCGCGCGATACTGCGCCTCACTCACGCCACCCTGCGTCCACCTCACCAGGAGTTCCACCATCTTTTGCGAACCCATGCGGCAAGGCACGCACTTCCCGCACGATTCGTTGCGATAAAAACGCACCGCCGTCAGCGCCATGTCCAGCATGCATGTCGTGTCGTCGCACACCACAATCGCCCCGGAGCCGAGCATCGATCCAGCCTCTGCGAGCGCCTTGAAATCCAGCCGCACATCCACCATCGAAGCCGGCAAATAGCCCGAAGATGGCCCCGATGGCGCGAACGCCTTCAACGCGCGTCCCCCACGAATCCCGCCCGCGCGCTGGAAAATCACCTCGCGCATCGGCGTGCCCATGGGAACTTCAAACACGCCGGGCCGCGTTACGTGTCCGCTCACCCCAACAAATTTCCAGCCGCGCGAACCGCCCACGCCCGCGGCTTTGTACCATTCCACGCCTCGCGCCAGAATCTGCGGCACGTTCGCAAACGTCTCGACGTTATTAATCACCGTGGGCTTTTGCCACAAACCAACTTGCCCGGGAAAGGGCGGTTTGTTGCGTGGCTCCGCGCGATGCCCTTCAATCGCTTCAATCAAAGCGCTCTCTTCGCCGCAGATGTACCCGCCGGGGCTGACGAAAATCTCCAGCTCGAAATCGAATTCGCTGCCCAGAATCTTTTTCCCCAGGAGGCCTGCCTTAGTGCAGCGCCGCAACTCCTCGCCAAAAATCTCTTCCTGCAACGGATATTCGTGCCTGATATACAGAATTCCCTTCTTGGCTCGCGTAATCAGCCCGGCAATCAGCATCCCTTCGATCACCAGGTGCGGCAGGTTGCTCAGGATGAAGCGGTCCTTGATCGTCCCTGGCTCGCTTTCATCCGCGTTGCAGACGATGTACTTCACCGGCTCAGCCTGCTTGCGTACCAGGTCCCATTTCATCGAAGTCGGAAATCCCGCCCCGCCCAATCCGCGCAATTCCGCTTCCTTCAGCGTAGCCAGCGCGCCATCCCAATCTCTTGTGGCAATCAACCGTCGCACCACGCCGTACTTTTCCCCATCGCCATAGGGATCGGATGCGCATGCCACGCGAGCTGCGTGCAATTGGTCAACGCGCAACTCGTCTTCAAGGAGGGCCCGCCGCACCAGGTCTTCCGCGCGATCCAGCGTGATGTTCGCGAAGATTTGCTCGTTGATGGCCACCGCGGGCGCCTGATCGCACCGGCCCAGGCAGCTCACATCCTTGATCTGAACATCTTCCGGCCGCGCCCCCGCAAAGCGTCTCCGCAATTCGGCGCGCAGTTCGCAAGCGCCGTTCAGATGGCAACTCATGTCCGCGCAAATGTGGATTTCCGCCTTGGCGGGTGGGGTCAGGTGAAAATGTGGATAGAAGCTGGCGACGCTGTGAATTTGATAAAGGGGTGTCTGCGTCCGCTCAGAAAGTGCCTGCAGCTCTGCCTTCGGCAGGTACCCATAACGCAATTGGATGGCTCGCAGTTCGTCAAAAATCACTATGGAGTCTCTCGCGAAACTGCGCCGCACGTCCCCAAATCCCCGGCGCGCTTCGGGGTTCAGAATATTCACGCATAGTAGGGGCAGAGCGGCCGGAAGTAAAGCGCCTCCTGTTGTCTTTTCGCGCAATGCCCCCAAAAAGCTAACGCTTCCGGTTGACTTGCAGGCGCACCAAAGCTATAAGCGAAAAGACATTTCGCCAGTCAACGCATGCGATTTCATTACCTAAGAGAATTCTCGCGCTTCACACTCCTGTTCGCAGGAGTATTTCTTTGCATGCTCACTGCGGATTCCGCGCCCACGGATACGCCGGAGCCCATCAAGTACATTGGCCCCGGCTCCTGCGCGGCCACCAGTTGCCACGGCAGCGTCAAGCCCATCGCCGGCAGCCGCATCCTTCAAAACGAATACTCCACGTGGATTTTGCAGGATAAGCACAGTCGCGCCTATCAGGCGCTTACTGGCGATGTTGGCGAACGCATGGCGCGCATCTTAAAGCTCGGCAGCAAGGCCGAAGAAGCACCAAAGTGCCTGGCGTGCCACGCGCTCTATACCACTCCGGAGCAGCGCGGGCGTTCCTTTGAAATTTCCGAGGGCGTTTCCTGCGAATCCTGCCACGGCCCTGCGTCGGCATGGCTCGGTCCCCACACCACGCGCGATTGGCCTCACGAAAAATCCGTAGCCCAAGGAATGCAGGATACGCGCAACGTCATTCACCGCACGCAAAAATGCCTGGAATGCCACCTGGGCACAAAAGAAAAATTTGTTGACCACGAAATGATCGCCGCCGGCCATCCCGATTTGTATTTTGAGCTGGACTCTTTCTCCGCCGTCATGCCTCGCCATTGGAAAGTTCCACGCGAATCCGCGCCCGGCAAGCCCGTAGAGGAAGCGGCGTGGGCCGGTGTGCGCGATTGGAGCACGGGCCAAGCGGTTCAGCTCAGCGCTTCGATGGATCGACTGGCATGGCGCGCACGCGGCGAACGCGCCGACAAAAAAGATCCTTGGCCGGAGTATGCGGAGCTTTCCTGTTTTGCCTGCCACCACTCCCTGGGCGCAGCGAAAGATAGCTGGCGTCAGGAGCATGGCTACGAAGGCCGCCGCCCGGGTGATCCCGCGTGGAACGCTTCGCGCTATGTAGTTTTTCGCCTATTGGCCAAACAGATCGATTCCGCGAACGGGCAGGAACTCGACCGGCAACTCCTGACTGTCTCCACGGAAATGAGCAAGCTGAATCCTGATCGCCACATCGTTGCGGAAGCCGCCGCCGCTGCCGCCCCGCTCGCCCAGCACATTGCCGAACGCCTTTCGACCATGCCGTACGATCAGGCCATCACGCTGCGAATGCTCCAGCGCATCACCGACGACGCCGAAAATATCGCCATCTCCGATGAACGCGCCGCGGAGCAGGCCGCCATGGCACTGGATTCTCTGTACATCGCCTATAGCAAAGACACAAATCCCGCCGATGCCCCCGAGGCGCGCGCCGCAATCAACGCGCTATTCCAGCAACTCGAAAATCCTTCTTCCTACAACGCCGACCAATTCGCAGCGGCATTGCGACGCATTCGTCCCCTGCTTCATTAATTTGGAGTGCGGCGGCTCGCCGCCGCTTTTGCGGAAGATTGTGTACCTCTGAATTAAAACTCTGGCAAGACCGGTGGGACCAACCTTGGCCAGTTACGACAAGTGCAACCGCCGCGCCACGACGACGGAATAATGGAAGCCCGAAGCGATCACGAACGCGGCCACCATGTACCCCAAATAGTGCGAGAGCAGGCTCACCCGCTCATTGGCATAGGCCGCGCTCAGCACAGTGAAAAACACCAATGCAATCTCAAAAAACGTAGTTGCTTTGCCCAGCAGGCTCGGCGGAAACGGCCGGTAACCCTGGATCACCAGTATGACCGCTGCAACAACCAGCATTAGAAGATCGCGGCTCAAAACAAAAATCGCCAGCCACCATGGAATCTTCTTCTCCATTGCCAGCGCGACAAAAGAGGAAGAAAGCAGCAATTTATCCGCAATCGGATCAAGATAAGCCCCCAGCGCCGATTTCTGATTCAGCCGCCGCGCCAGCAAGCCATCCACAGCATCCGTCAGCGCCGCGCACACCAGCACCAGAAGCGCCCACCGGTATTCCTCATAGAGAATGAGGACCAGAAAAAACGGCAAAAAGCCCAGACGCAGAAACGTAATCTGATTGGGTACCGTCCAGATGCGGACTTTCATTGGCTGTCAGGATATCCCAGATCAGGCAAACTGGGCGAGATAATCGGTCAGCGTGCGGCCGATCTTGCGTTCAAAAATCTCCGCCATCGAGGGTATCGAGCCCGAAGGCTCGTCCAGCGAAATGCGTTCGATGCGCATCATGGGGAAAAACACGGTGGGCAACCCGACGCGCTCGGCATCCAGTTGATTGATCTGGCTGACGAAATGGTCAAAGGAGTTCAAATCGATCCCGCGAATGGTCACACCGCTGGTGTTCAGGTCAATCAGGATGCCCCAGATTTTTTCCTTTGGGGAGTGCAGGCTGATGATGACGATGGAGTCGGGTTTCATGTGCGCCTTTTGAAAATGACTAAGTACAGTTTACGCCATGGTACTCGCACGCGGGAGAGAGAACCGGAGCTAGTGTCGAGAACGAGTCACTGCCTGTTCAGCGAGCGCTACCTTGCGCACATTCATAGGCGCGGTTGAGCCACCATAATGCATCGCGGAGATCCGCTTCCGATTTCAGCTCAAAAGACAACCAGCCGGTGCCGGAAATGCGCGTATCGAAGTTGACGCGTGCATCCGCTTGTGCGCGTTTGATAAGAGCTGCAGGCATGGGATTGAACTTGAAAATAATAGAAGTTGCGCTGTTGAACGAGCGTGAACGCGGGAGCGCCGCAAAAATGGTTTTCCCGCGATAGAAAGAACGGAAACTGAAAAGTCGCTTGGCCGTCACAGCGGGCCAGGTTCTTAGCTCCTCTTCCAGCAACGCCGACCAGTGTTGCATCTCTGGAGTGATGGGAATCAGAGCTGGGCGAATGCTTTGCTTGCCAGCCCTCTGCCGCGGCTTTTTCCTGGGCTTCGTGGTGGATGAGCGCATAAAAGGCAATCAGGTGGACATTGCAGCAGGGCCGCCCTGCGGAATGAGCAGCGTCGGCTCGGTCATCAGCTGTACTTGCTCGATCGTAGCGTCAGGAGCAATTTCGCGCAGCACCAGCCCAGCGGGCGTAACGTCAATGAAAGCCATCTCCGTCACGATGTGGTCCACCACTTCAACGCCCGTCAGCGGCAGCGTGCATTTCTTCAGGATTTTCGGCTTGCCATCGCGCGTAGCATGCTCCATGGCAATGAACACGCGCTTCGCCCCCGCCACTAAATCCATCCCGCCGCCCATGCCTTTCAACATCTTTCCGGGAATCGCCCAATTGGCCAACGTCCCTTTTTCATCCACTTGCAATGCGCCGAGCACCGTCAGGTCCACGTGTCCGCCGCGAATCATCGCAAACGAATCGGCGGAAGAGAAATAAACCGTGCCGGGAATTTCGGTAACGGTTTCCTTGCCCGCGTTAATCAGGTCAGGATCCACTTCGCTTTCCAGCGGATAAGGCCCCACTCCAAGCATCCCGTTCTCCGATTGCAGAATCACGTCCATGCCCGCAGGCACAAAGTTCGCCACCAAAGTCGGCATGCCGATCCCCAGATTGACGTAGTAGCCATCGCGCAATTCTCGCGCAATCCGCTTCGCAATCCGTTGCCGTTTTTGTTCGTCGGTCATAAAAACAGTTTACAGTCCACAGTCTATAGCTCTCAGTAAAAACTCAGATCTTCCGCATTGTGCGTTTTTCGATGCGTTTCATGTAACTCGTACCCTCGAATATCGCGTCCACGTAAATTCCCGGCGTGTGCACCTGGTCGGGCGGCAACTCGCCTAGCTCGGCCAACTCTTCCACTTCGGCAATCACATAATCCGCAGCGGTGGCCATCATCGGATTGAAGTTGCGCGCGGTTTTCCGAAAAATCAGGTTGCCCCAGCGATCGCCTTTCCACGCTTTTACAAACGCAAAATCGCCGCGCAGCGCCCGCTCCATCACGCACTGCCGGCCATCGAATTCGCGTGTCTCTTTCCCTTCGGCCATGATGGTGCCGTATCCCGTCGCCGTAAAAAATGCCGGAATCCCTGCGCCTCCCGCGCGCAACCTCTCTGCCAGCGTGCCTTGCGGATTCATCTCTAACTCCAATTCGCCACTTAGGACCAGTTCCTGAAAGAGTTTGTTTTCGCCCACATACGTGGAAATCATTTTTTTAACCTGGCGGTTCTGCAGCAACAGTCCAATGCCAAAATCCTCCACACCCGCATTGTTGCTGACGATGGTGAGGTTCTTCGTCCCCTTGCGCCGCACCGCCGCGATCAGGTTTTCAGGAATGCCGCACAGCCCGAACCCGCCCATCAGAATAGTCATGCCATCGCGAAGATTTCCGATGGCGTCGTCCGGCGATGCGATGCGTTTGTCCACTTTCTACACTCTCCATATTTAGAGGAGGCTTCGCCAGAAGTCTACTCCTGTTCGCAGGAAATACAGAATAGGGTCATTGCCGAGCAAGTGAATCGACATCCGCGGTGGCTTGCTCTCATGTTCTGGCCTTGAGCCCGCAATCCGCGCAGTGCTATCGTCGGTCCTACGGAAACAACTGAATTCTCCGTAGGCCTAAACAAGCAGAAGTCCGAGGAGCCGGCCATGAAAGTCGCCTATCTGGACATCGAAACAAACTACGTCGGCCAATTCACAAGCAACGACGATCGATTCTTCCGTGACTCTAAAAATCACTTAATCACCGTTCTTGGCGTAAGGTTGTTGGACAACGATAGCGACGTGTTCGTGCAGCTTTTCGACAAAGACGTGACGAAAGCGAACTTGACCAAAGCTCTCGAGGGCGCAGGGAAAATCGTGACCTACAACGGCCGCTCCATCCCTGACACCCTCAAGCATCGCGTCGGCTTCGACTTCCCGGTGATTGCCGCGCAATTGGGCGTTGTCCTCGACAAGGAATTCCCGCACATCGATCTCTGCCCGGAATGCTGGAAACGCAATTTGTATGGCGGTCTGAAAAAAGTGGAAAGATCATTGGGGCTTCGACGCAAATTCCCAGATCGCGAAGGCGCCTGGGCCATGGAAACTTTCCGCGCCTACATAAAAACCGGCGACGAAAAGCTGCGCAACGAACTTCTTGCCTACAATCGCGAAGATGTCTTCATGCTCCGCGAACTCGAACTCAAACTAGCCAGTCGCTAGCTCGAGAGCGCTCGAGAATTCCGGACGAGTTTCGTCGCGCACAGGCGTGAAAATTCTAACCTCTGTTGCGAGATAGGGCGAGCTTAGTAGAATAGGGCATGGGCAACTGGCGCGAACGAATCAGCGTAAATACTGCAATTTGCCACGGCCGAGCCTGCATCAAGGGCACGCGAATCCTTGTGTCCGCAATCGTTGACAATGTGGCTGCGGGAATCCCACTCGACGAAATCCTGCTGAGCTATCCAGCACTCGTGCGGCCTGATATTGAAGCAGCTCTAGCTTATGCAGCGGAATTGGCCCGCGAAGGCACCGTCGATCTGCCGCAGGAAACAAAAGCTTGAAGTTTAAAGTTGATGAGAACATGCCCGTGGAGTGCGCATCCTGCCTTCGTGACGCAGGCTATGATGCGGAAACGGTTGGCTCTGAAAAGCTCTCAGGAGTCTCCGATTCACAACTCTTCGATCGGTGCCAGGCTGAGAGCCGAATACTTGTTACACTTGACCTCGATTTCGCTAATGTTCACGCTTACCCACCTGGCTCCTCCGCGGGAATTGCTGTGCTTCGCCCGCGCATGCAAGACCGGCAAACCATTTTGTCCTTACTCCGCCGTATGATTGCGGTAATGGCGGACAGATCGCCCCACCAACAATTGTGGATTGTCGAGCCTGGCCGCATTCGTTATCACGAAGAATAAGATAAGATTCCCTGCCTCTAGTTGTTCCTAATTAAAGATATTCAATCCCCACAAGCGTCTTAGGAAGACCGGCGTGTAAGCGCCCGAAAAACTCAAATCAAAGGGTGGCCAGCTACAAGCTGCGCAGTAGTTTGTACAGTTCGTTGGCGGAGTCGAAATCAGCTTCCAGTTCGCGCGAGCCAAGGCGCTCGCGAAGATCATCGAGGCGTCGGGCATACAGATCGAGCGCGGCGGAAAGCACTTCGCGATTCGTGAGTACGATGTCGCGCCACGTGGCATACGGGCTGCCCGCAAGCCGCAACGAATCGCGCAATCCGGGTCCCGCCAGCGTGATGGGCAAGCCATTTTCATCCAGGTGATTGTAGAGGAACGAAGCCATCGCCACCGCCGCGAGTTGCGGTAAATGCGAGGCCAGTCCCACAGCGTAGTCATGCTGCTTCGCGCCAAGCCACATCGGGCGCGCACCGATTTTCCCCAGGATTTTTACGAACGCAACGACGCGTGGATCGCGAATTTCCCCCGTCTCGCTTGTCAACGCATACGTGGCGCCCCGAAAAAGGTCCGCGTCGGCGTGCTGGAATCCGGAAAGTTCGCGCCCGGCCATGGGATGCCCGCCGAGAAAATACGGCCCGCCCTCCTGTGGGAAAAATTCCGCGGCGGCTTGCGTGATCCGCTGCTTGGTGCTGGAAGCGTCCGTTACCAGCGCGTGTGACGCGGCATGCCGCGCAATTTCCGGCAGAAAGTCCATGGTCGTGCCGATAGGCAACGCGATGTAAACGAGATCGGAGTCATGCAGGGCGGGCGCCAGCGAATCGGAAAAGCCTTCATTCAGCGCGCCGCTCCTTTGCGCCTGATGCACCACCTCTGCGCGATCCCATCCCGCGATTCGTATGTCTGGCGCATATTTGCGTAGCGCCAGGGCGAACGAGCCGCCAATCAGGCCAGTACCGAGAATAGTGACGCGTTGAATCAAGTGCGGTGCCATGTGTGTCAAGCTAGAGTGCGGCCGACCGCGGGCGCAATAATGCGAAGTTCGTCCATCAGCTTGGCGAAATGCGCGGGATCCAGCGATTGTGCACCATCGGAAATCGCATGGTCGGGATCATTGTGCACTTCGATCAGCAGTCCATCCGCTCCGGCGGCAACGGCGGCGCGGGCCATTGGTGGCACTTTATCGCGGCGTCCGGTGCCGTGCGAAGGATCGGCAAAAATGGGCAGGTGCGAAAGTTTTTGAATTACGGGAATTGCAGCGATATCCAGCGTGTTGCGCGTCGCGGTTTCAAACGTGCGAATGCCGCGCTCGCACAATACTACATTGTAATTTCCGCCGCTCAGGATGTACTCGGCGCTCAACAGCAACTCTTCCATGGTGGCAGACATGCCGCGCTTCAGCAGCACCGGCTTTTGCACTTCGCCAAGCGCCCGCAGCAGAAAATAGTTCTGCATGTTGCGCGCGCCAACCTGGAAAATGTCCACGTACGTGCCCATCATCTGGATCTGCGAGGGATCCATTACTTCGCTGACGACGAACAAGTTGAACTTGTCCGCCGCATCGCGCATCATCTTCAGCCCTTTTTCGCCCAGGCCCTGAAACGCATACGGCGATGTGCGCGGCTTGAACGCGCCCGCCCGCAATATCTTCGCGCCTGCCTTGGATACGGCTTCCGCGATTGCGTGGATCTGCTCAGGCGTCTCCACGGAACACGGGCCGGCCGCAACCACGATTTCGCTGCCGCCAATTTTCACGCCGCGGCCCAGATCGATGATGGTGCCTTGCGGTTTGAATTGGCGGCTGGCCAGTTTGAACGGCTGAGTGATACGCACCACTTCGCGCACACCTTCCAGCAGTTCAAAATCGCGGTGATCGAAGTCGCGATGAACGCCCACGGCGCCAAGAACAGTGTGAGAAGCGCCGGTCGAGCGGTGCACGTCAAAGCCGCTCGCAATTACGCGGTCAATGACGTGCTGAATCTGCTCGTCGGTGGCCCCTTCGTGCATGATGATAACCATGTTGGTCAGGCCTCAGTTCCTGTAATCCTCGATCGACAACAGAAAAATCGTTCGCTCGGCGTCACTTGGAATCTCCGTCTGAAGATGAATCTCCGTGCATCGCCAGCCGCTCGGCGGATCGCGCTTCGTCAATGATTCGTTCAAACAGCCGGCGAATCGCGGCGTCGGTAAGCGGCCCTTTGTTGTGGCTTTCGACGTTTGCCAGCACTTCGTTTTCGCGGTCGGGCTGGTAGAGTGGCAAGCTCGATTCCTGCTTGATGCGCCCAGTCTCCAAAGCGCAGCGCGAACGCTCGTTGAGTAACTCCACAAGCTTCTTGTCAATTTCATCGATGCGGCGCCGCCAGTCGGACAGGTTCATTTGGTAGCCTCGCGGCGAGAGAGGCCGCTTCTCGCCGCTTCTTTGAGTGCGCGAACGCGCGTGCGCAAAGCATCCGCTGCCGCCGCGGGCGAAGCCGCCTTCTCAATCTCCGAGACCAAGGCCGAACCCACAACAGCGGCGTCCGCGAGTCCGCCGAGAACAGAAACATGGCCAGGCAGCGAAATCCCGAAGCCCACGGCAATGGGAAGCTGTGTGAATTTGCGGGCTCGCCGTAGCAGAGTCGGCAATTCATCCGGCAGCGCTTCCTTTGCGCCCGTTACGCCGGTGCGCGAAATTAAATAAAGAAAACCGGAGGAGCACGCGGCAATCTTCACCAGACGTTCGTCAGTGGACGTTGGCGCCGCCAGGAAAATCGTATCGAGATGTTGTGCGTGCATGATTTGGCGATAGTCCGTCGATTCTTCCGGCGTCAGATCGGTGACGAGAACTCCATCGGCGCCAGCTTCCGCAGCCGCAGCTGCAAATTTCTCCAGCCCCATCTGCAGAATTGGATTGAAGTAGCTGAACAGCATCAAGGGCACTTGGCTGGACTGGCGAATCTGCCGCACGAGCGCGATTACGCCGGCAAGCGTCGTACCGGATTTCAAGGCGCGTTCCGAAGCACGCTGAATCGTTGGGCCGTCGGCAAGGGGATCACTGAAGGGCACGCCAAGCTCAATGACATCGGCCCCCGCTTCGGCCAGCGCCAACACGTAGTCGCGCGTGGCAGCCAAAGTAGGATCGCCAGCGGTGATGTACGCCACGATGCCGAGTTCGCCGGAAGCACGGAGGCCCGCGAAGCATTTGGCGATGCGACTTGTGAGAGCGATGGTCATTCAGCGATTCTCTTCCATTGCGATTGAATGCAGCTTCACGTGAGTTTTCCAAGCAGACGCGTGTAAGTGTCCATGTCCTTATCGCCGCGGCCAGAAAGATTCATGATGATCAGATCGCTCGGCTTGAATTGCGGCAACCGCTCGATCAGTCCGGCGAGGGCATGCGCCGATTCCAGCGCGGGGATGATTCCCTCGGTGCGCGCAAGAAGCTGCGCGGCATCCAGGGCCGCCTGATCGGAAACGGCGGCGTATTCCGCGCGATGCTGATCGGCAAGCCAGGCGTGCTCCGGCCCAATGGCGGGATAATCGAGGCCCGCGGAAATGGAATGCGTCGAAGCGATTTGTCCATCCTCGTTTTGCAGGACGTAAGTGTAGGTGCCCTGCAGCACGCCCGGCCGCGCGCCCGTAAATCCCTGATGCGCGGCAAGGCGCGCGGCATGTTCACCAAGACCATTGCCGCGACCGCCCGCTTCAATGCCAACGAGTTTCACATCGGCGTCCTTCAAAAATTCGTAGAACAGCCCGATGGAATTGGAGCCGCCACCGACGCAGGCATATAGATGTGTGGGCAAGCGTTTCTCTGCAGCCAAAATTTGCGCGCGCGCTTCACGCCCAATCACCGCCTGAAAATCACGCACCATCGTTGGATACGGGTGCGCTCCCAAAACTGAGCCCAGCAAATAATGCGAAGTGCGCACATTCGTAACCCAATCGCGCATGGCTTCGTTGATCGCGTCCTTCAACGTGCGGCTTCCAGACTCCACGCCAATCACTTCCGCGCCAAGCATGCGCATCCGCGCCACATTCAGCGCCTGCCGCGCCATATCTTCCGTGCCCATGTACACCGTGCACTGCAAGCCAAGATGCGCGCCCACAGTGGCGGAGGCCACGCCGTGCTGCCCCGCTCCCGTTTCCGCAATGATGCGCGGCTTGCCCATTTTCACGGCAAGAAGTCCCTGGCCAATCGCGTTGTTGATTTTGTGCGCACCCGTGTGCAGCAAGTCTTCGCGCTTCAGGTAAATGCACGGGCCGCCGAGTTTTGCCGTAAGGCGCGCCGCAAATTGCAGCGGCGTGGGACGCCCGGCAAAATTCTTCAGCAAATCCTGGAACCTCGATTGAAACGCCGCATCGCTCTTCGCAAGTTCGTAGACGCGCTCGAGTTCAAACAGCGGCACCATCAGTGTTTCCGGAACGTAGCGGCCGCCGTAAGGGCCAAATCGCCCCGGCGTGGTAGCGGGTATGGTGAGTTGGCTACTCATAGGTTGAGCAAGTATTGTACAGCGAGTTGGGATTTGCGCGGAGTCCCAGCGAACACCTCAGGGAATCTCGCGTTGGGCGCCCGCAACTTCATCGAAGAAGGCGCGGAGTTTGCCGGGATCTTTTTTGCCGGGTCTGGATTCCACGCCACTGGCCACGTCCACGGCATAAGGATGCACCATGCGAATCGCCTCGGCCACGTTTTCGGGCGTCAGCCCACCAGCCAAAATGATGCGATGAGTGACGGCCAGTTTTTGGGCCAGCAACCAATCAATGGTTTTTCCTGTGCCGCCAAATTGCTTCGGCTTGTCCGCATCGGGAGCGGCGTCCAGCAAGAACGCAGAAGCGGAATGAAAACGCGTGAACTCTTTCTCCGAGAATTCGGCGCCCACGTGGAGCGCTTTGATGACAGGCAAGCGTGCCGAACAATCGTCGACGTGGTGGGCGCACTCGTCGCCGTGCAGCTGTACCGCATCCAGACGCAAACTCGTTGCGAGCGCGACGACAGCGCTAGGCTTCCAATCCACAAAAATGCCTATGGCGCTAACGAAAGGGGCCAGCTTGCGCCGCATCTCCCACGCATCAGCCGGAGAAACCGCCCGCGGACTCTTCTCATAAAAGTTAAAGCCCAAAGCGTGGGCGCCAAGTTCGGTAGCCAGTCGCGCATCGGCAGGATTGGTAATGCCGCAGATTTTGACGCGAACCATAACAAACAGTGTACGCGAACTAGCGTTACGACGCTGAGGGAGCGAGAAGATCCCTGAGCGCGGCTCCGGGATCAGGGGCGAGCATCAGGTGTTCGCCGATGAGGAAGGCGTCGAAGCCTGCTGCGCGAAGCTTCTGCAAATCGTCGTGGGTACGCAAGCCGGATTCGCTGACAGCGAGGCAATCGTCGGGGATCTGCTGGATCAATTCATAGGAAGTCTGCACGCGCACCGTTAGGGTTTTCAGATCGCGGTTATTCACGCCAATGATGCGCGCACCGGCGGTTAACGCGCGCGTGAGTTCATCGAGTGTATGAACTTCGACAAGCGGCTCCATCCCGAGTTCGCGGCCCAGTGCGATCAATTCCTGCAATTGAATATCGCCGAGCGCGGCAACAATCAGAAGGAAACAGTCAGAGTCGTTCGCGCGAGCTTCCCACACTTGCCAGGGATCGAAGATAAAATCCTTGCGTAACACCGGCAGCGCAATGCTCCTCCGCGCATCACGCAAGTTCTTTAACGAGCCATGGAAAAACTCTTCTTCCGTGAGGATGGATAGCGCCGCGGCGCCGCCATCTTCCAACATTTGCGCGAGGGCGGGCGCATCGAAAGGATCACGCAAAACGCCGCGTGATGGTGAGGCGGGCTTCAATTCAGCAATAATGTTGATGGCATCGCGGGAAAGCGCGGCTGGAAAATCACGCACCGGCGGAGCCGCATTCACTCCATATTTCAAAGCGGCTTCGGGCAGGACGCGTTTGCGATGTTCCACCCAGGCGCGGCGGGATTCCAGGATGCGGTCCAGCACGGTTCCGGTGTTGGCATGGGCAGACAAGGCCATAAGTTTGTATGCTAGGTAGAGCGCGCCAGCGTGTCAAATGCGAGTTGTCGGCGGCAGCGACTCGCAGCAGCGGGCGCTGACAAAGAGCAGGTTCGTGCTGCCGCAAGGAAAAGGAAGAGGGTTGAGTCATGGGATACGCGGAGAAGTACAAGACATTGTTGGAATCGATTGCGGCGGAAGCGGACACGATCGCCGTGAAATATTTTCGCGCAGCGGAAATGCGGGTAGAACGCAAACCGGACGGCTCGGCGATAACACAAGCCGACAAAGAAGTTGAAGCGATGGCGCGCGCGAAAGTGGCGGCAAGCGGTTTGCCGCTGGATGTACTCGGCGAAGAGATGGGCGGAGAAAATGCGAAAGGTCCGGCGCAAAACGGGCGCGCACGGATGATTGTCGATCCCATCGATGGCACGGAGGAATTTTCGCGCGGCATTCCCACCTTCGGCACGCTGATGGGAATTGAAGAAAATGGCGAAATTGTGGCCGGGCTGGTTTCCGCGCCGGAGCTTGGCCACGGCACGCGCTGGTGGGCGTATCGCGGTGAAGGAGCGTATCGCGACGGCCATCGAATCCACGTTTCCAAGGTGGCGCGGCTTGCGGACGCGATGGTATTCACCACAGGCACAGGGCCGAGTAAGGACACGGAAATTCGCGCCAAAATTCGCAAGTTTGCGGATGCGGCACGCAGCAGCCGCTCGCTTGGCGGCTTCTGGCAACACATGCTGGTGGCGGAAGGCGCGGTGGATGCAGCGCTGGATTGGGTCTCGAAGCCGTGGGATCTGGCGCCACTGGGAATCATCGTGGAAGAGGCCGGCGGAAGAGCCACAACAGTGGACGGCGAACGCACCATCTACAAGGGAAGATTTGTCAGCACGAATGGCCTGCTGCATGAAGAAGTGATGAAACTTTTCATGTGAGGTGAGCCATGATTCAGATGAAACGCGTTTATGAAAAGTCCGCGAAGGAAGATGGCTTTCGCGTTCTGGTGGATCGTTTGTGGCCGCGCGGTTTGACGAAAGAGCGCGTGAAAGCGGATTTGTGGATGAAGGAAATTGCGCCCAGCGACGCCCTGCGAAAATGGTTTGGGCACGACCCGGAAAAATGGGACGAGTTCGTGAAACGATACAACAGTGAGTTGGCGAAGAAGGAAGAATTGCTGGCGGAAATAAAACGGTTAGAGAAAGAGCATGGAAAGGTGACCCTGCTTTACGGCCGCAACGATGAAAAGCAGAATCAAGCGGTGCTGATCGCTGCGGCGTTAAAAGGGCGCAGGTGAAGCAAGAAGCAGCGTTGCGAATCATTGCGGAGGAAGTAAGCGCCTGCCGGAAATGTCCGCGGCTGGTGAAGTATCGCGAGAAAGTGGCGCGAGAAAAGCGGCGGGCATTCCGCGAATGGGAATATTGGGGACGCGGGGTGCCGGGTTTTGGCGATCCCAACGCGTGTTTGTTTATTTTGGGGCTGGCGCCGGCGGCGCATGGGGCGAATCGCACTGGGCGCGTATTCACTGGAGATCACTCCGGCGATTTCTTGTACAAAGTGCTGCACAAAGCGGGATTCGCGAATCAGCCAACTTCCCTGAATCGCGAAGATGGATTGCGGCTGAGGGGTGCTTACATTGCGGCGGCTGTGCGTTGCGCGCCTCCGGCAAACAAACCGCTGCCACGCGAAATTTTGAATTGCCGCGAATATTTGCGGCGCGAACTGGAAGTCCTGCGGCCCGCTGCAGTGCTGGCGCTAGGGAAAATCGCGTGGGACGCATATCTGGAAATCCTGAAGCTGGATGGGACGATCAAATCACGCGCGGCTTACAAATTTGCTCATGGCGCGGAAGCAGAAATTTCAGCGGGCCTGCCGCGCTTGTTTGGCGTTTATCATCCCAGCCAGCAGAACACGCAGACAGGGCGCGTCACCGAAGCGATGTATGCGAAAGTGCTGCAGCACATCAAGAAGTTTCTTACGAACGCGGAAAGAGACGCGGGATAGCGCTCATGGTTGAAACCTAATCAGCTTCCGCGCGTTGCGGCTTGGGCGGCAATTCGGCGGCCGCGGGTTGTGGCTGGGGCCAGTATTTAATGGCCAGGCGCCAGAGCAGCAGAACGGCGAGGATGGCAGCGTAGGCGAGAGGGCGAATCACCGCGGATTTCACCAGCCAGTAATAATGAATCACGCCACAGATGGCGCTGATATAGATTGCGCGATGGAGTAACTGCCAGCGGCGGCCACCCAGCCGGCGGATCCAACCAGCGGTTGAAGTGATGGCCAGAGGAATCAGCAGTAAAAATGCGGCGAAACCGACGGTGATGAAACGGCGCTTGGCGACGTCCTTCCACATTTCCGCAAGATCAAAAAACTTATCCAACCATATGTACGTAGTGAAATGCAGGCAAGCGTAGAAAAACGCAAACAGCCCAAGCATGCGGCGAAAGCGGATGAGATCGGGCAAGCGCAATATTTTCCGGAACGGGGTGATTGCCAGGGTGATCAGAAGGAATCGGAGGGTCCAATCCCCCGTGGCGTGAGTGATGAACTCGATGGGATTCGCGGAAAGATCATTGTGCATGGCGCGCCAGCCGAGAGAGGCGAGCGGCCCGAGGCACAGAAGAAAAACGACAGCCTTAGTCCATTTGCTGGTGAGGAGTGCGCGCATGGTCGGGATTGGGCTCAGTAATTCTTGCGCAGGTCCATGCCGTTGTACATGCTGGCAACCTGATCGCCGTAACCATTAAACATCAGCGTGTCGCGTTTCAGAAATTCGCCGAGGCGGCGTTCTTTCGCCTGGCTCCAGCGCGGGTGATCCACTTTGGGATTTACGTTGGAGTAAAAGCCGTACTCGTTCGGGGCACTAAGGTTCCAGGTGGTGGGCGGCTCTCCCTTCACAAAGCGAATTTTCACCAGGGATTTAGCGCTTTTGTAACCGTATTTCCAGGGAACAACAATGCGGATTGGCGCGCCATCCTGATTAGGCAGCGATTCGCCATACATGCCCACGCACAACAGCGCCAGCGGATTCATGGCCTCATCAAGGCGTAGGCCCTCGACGTACGGGAGTTGGATGCCGGCATACCGGCCCCAGGGCATTTGTCCGGGATCGTAATAACTTTCAAACGCAACATATTTTGCTTTGGGCGTAGGTTCTACGGCCTTGGCCAACACGCTGAGCGAAAAACCGATCCAGGGCACGACGATGGACCAAGCTTCCACACAGCGATGGCGATAGATGCGTTCCTCGAGCGGTGCGAGCTTGATGATTTCGTCCAGGGAAAATTTGTGGGGCGTTTTCACTTCACCTTCCACAGATACAGTCCACGGAGAGGTCCGGAACTTCTGCGCGTTTTTGGCGGGGTCGGATTTGTCCACGCCGAATTCGTAGAAATTGTTGTAGTGCGTGACGTCGTTGAAGGAGTTTTGCCGCTCCGTGGTGCTGAAGGGGCTCTTGATCAGATTGTCGAATTTTGTGCCGGCGAAGGCATTCGTGCCGGGGGATGCCAGATTCCACAGACGAGTGCCCGCAAGCGCGGCAGCTCCGGCGATGCCCATGCCGCGAAGGAATTTGCGCCGGTCGAGATAGATCGATTTCGGCGTGACATCGGCGTACGTCAAATCGGGTGCTTTGCGAATCAGCATGATGCTGCTACTCCTCCAAACGGCTCAGTCGGGCCAGCGATGCCGCTGAATATGGTACGACGGCTCCTACTTAATTGGATGCAGGAAGTCCGCTGCGCTGATTGCGGCGTGCGGGCTGCGATGCCAGCGAAACCGGCTACCTGCAATGTGAGGAGAGAAACGGGAATTGGTTACGGGCTTTTTGCGGGTGCGTGGTGGCAATGGCGCTGCCAGTCTTTGCGTGCACTTGTGCAGGCTTAAGCTTGCATGCGGGTGCAGTAAGGTGGCTGACACGCTCCAATATCTCCTTGTGATTCATAAACTTAGAAACGTTACCCGCTCACTCACGGTGGTCCTGCAGCTGCAATTAGGTCAGTGCCCGCCGCGGGAGGGGGAGTCTGCTATGAAACGAGAGCTGAGAAATTGTTTGGTACTGGGAGCGATGGCTGGAGGACTGTGCGTGCCCATTTGGGGGCAGGCGCCGGAGTCGCAGCAGCCGGCGCCAGCGGAGACGCAAGCCTCCACCTACGCGCCTGAGTCGCGTGTTGCGGATGGTGAGCGGCACGGATTGCCGATCGAAGTGTTTGCCGTGGTGCCGGGGACGCGATTCCTGGCGAAGCTGGAAGCGGAGATGAACACGAAAGAGGCGCGCAAGAACCAGGAGTTTCGCGTGCGCACGCTGGAGCCGCTCGAGGCGGGGCAGGGAATCTACCTGCCGGCAGGAGCGGTGATCACGGGACACATCAGCCGCGTGGAACCGGCGGGATTGACGGGGCGCGCGAAGATCTGGCTGACGTTTGACGAGATCCAGACGAAGTTCGGCAGGCTGCCGATCGTGGCGGATGTGGCCGGCGTGCCGGGGGATCACAGCATCAAGCCCGGCCCGGTGCAAGAGGGAGTGATCGAGGCGAACGGCGGCAGTTCACAGAAAGACGCGGCGCAGGCAGCGGCAACAGGCGCGGCGATGGGCGCGATGAAGGGCGTGAAGGACAAGAACACGAAAGAGGGAGCGGAAGCGGCGGCGCTGGGCGCGCTGGAGGCGTACCTGGCCGAAGCGGGGCGCGGGCAGGAGTTGGACCTGCCGAAGGGCTCGAAGCTGGAGTTGGAGTTGGGACGGGCGCTGTATCTGGTCAAAGAGTAAGCGGGCTTCGGAGTCCGGAAGTATAAGAGTGTAAGAGTGCAAGAGTGCGAGAGCGAAATCCGGGGAGCTCCGTATGACTACCGCATCGGGGAACGGACGAACTAGGAGGCTGATTGGGTTCTCCGTGCTGGTTTTCCTGGTCTCGACGGAAATTTTGTTCGGGTCGCAGAAGGAGAACGAACCGACGCGAGAAACCATCACGTTGCGGCTCCGCGACGGCAGGACCGGGTTTCCGATTTGGGCGGAAGACCCCAATATCTGGGTGGGCCATCTAGAAGGCGTGAACCCGCGCACCAATTGGAAGGGAGAAATCGTGGTGGACGTGACGGGGGCTGTCCCGCGGGAGCTGCGCTTCTCGCCGAACTGGTATGCAGACTGCCGGTACCAGGGTGACATCCACACGGGGTATGAGGTGAAATATTCGCTCGCAGAGATCATGGCGAAGGGCGTGGTGGCAGGCAACGTTTGTGGGAAGAGGCAAGCGTAACCGGTCCCGGGCGTGATTGTGCTGTATGTGCGCCCAAGGACATTTGCGGAAGGTTTTGCCTTGTAGTTGGCGGAGAAGGGCGCTGACCCTCCCCCCCTGTTTTTTGTAAGTGTTGATTCTGAAGGAAGATAAAGCCTGTGTTTTCTATCACTTTTGAAAGTGTTGATTCTGGAGGGGTTGGCGGCGGGGCTTGGCGAAGAAAAGACGAATGCGGATTTCGTCTGCTTTTTTCTTCTGTTGGTAGGATTCGCCTCTTGCCACCGTGTTTGCCACCCGCCCAACCAGTTTAGTGTGGACAACCTACGTCTCTGCTACCCGCCGGAAAAAGAAATAGCCGGGCGGGGGCCCGGCGGTTGGACGCAAGTATTTACGAGCAAGAGTATAGTTCATTGTGGAGGACTTGTCAAGATAATAATTGGTTGGTGGGTGAGCTTGTGCGGGAGGGCTGGTGAAGAGGGAAGAGGGATTTCATCGCACAAAGAGCGTGCGATGGAAAAGCGCCTCTCACTCCGCAGACTGCGTTCGAAATGACGGGACTGGTTACGTGATGCCCTAAAGGGGAAACGCGTCGGACACCAGTTTCGCCCTAGTTGCCGAAGTGCTTGCCACCCAGTAGTTGTTCGTTGATTTCGGCCGGGACTAAAGCCAGCGCCTTACTTTGGCTTTGTAGGCTAGATACTCGGCGGCAAAGCGGTGTTCGAGGTAACGCTCTTCCCTGGGAATTACCACGAATGACATGACGCTTACGGCGGCGACGAGCGTGGCGAGTAGCCAGAGGGTGTTGAGCGCGCAGGCGAAGCCGAGCACCAGCAAAGAAAACGCGAGGTAGATTGGGTTGCGCGTGAAGCGATAGGGGCCGGATGTGACGATGGCGGTCGCGGGCTTGTTTCCCGGAACTGGTGTGCCCGCGGCCTTGAAGCGGCCTATCGACGAAAGGAAAAGTGCCAGCGCAGCGAGCATGATCGGAACTCCAATCCACGCCCCGAGCCCATGGGGAAGCCAGCGCGCCGGCCGAAGGAGATCGAGCCCGATGCCGATCAGAAGAGCGAGAAGATAGACGTACGGTGGGCGCACTAAACCGAGATTTGCGACGGCGGGTTTGGTCGCCAGCGAAGGCGGTTGTTCAGTTGTCATCGTCATCCATCCTTTTTCCCCGAGGCCTGATTGGCAATCCTACACCCATTGGTATTTCCGGCAAATGAAGCCCCAAAGGCCTGCTGATCGCTTGAACGGGAATTGCGTCGGCATTTCGCTCTAGAAATTTTTTTCCCTGCAACAGTTGTGAAAGGAATATTAGGTGTTGGCGCGCCGACAGTTTGGAGTGCTGCGGCTCGCCGCCGCTTTGCGGGTGATACAGCGCCTGCTACGCATTGTTTGGGAGAGGTGGGCTACATCGCTAAAGCGGGAGCAAGCTCCAGCACTCCAAGAACTGCGGACGGAATGGCCCGGCTCTGCAAAGGCAGGCAAATGGCGCCCGCTTCAGAAAGCGGCCGCTACGGGAGCCATGGGCTACTTCGGTGGGGCGGAGGAGTTGCCCATGTCGAGGACTACCTTCCAGGTGCCGTCTTGCTGGAGCTTCCAGATGCTGGTGTATTTGCCGTGTTCGATGATGGGCTTGCCGTCTTTGTCTTGGGAGCGAAACTCGAAGGTGCCGTAGGTGTAGCCGAGATCGCCAGAGGCGGAAATATCGGCGCCACCCGGAGTCCAGGAGAGATGATTGTTTTTGTCGTCGAGGAAGCTCATGGTTTTAGCAATGTTGGCCTTTCCCTGGATGGCGGGCGCGCCGTTGGGAAGCTCGACGGAATCGTCAGCGTGATAGGACATATATCCTTGGGAGCCCTCTTCGGCTGCAGTTATCATGAATTCGGCTTCGAGTTGTTTCAACGTGTCGGCAGTGGCTTTGGGAGAAGCGGATGCGGTTGCGGGCACGTGGGGGATGAGGATCGCAGCGAGAAGAACGGCGACGATGAGAACGAGCAGGAACGATTTCATGCGGTCTCCTTGGAGTGCGCGGGTGCTATTTGTGGCAATCGTTTTTGTTTGGATCGAACGGGACCATTGTATGCCTGGTTCGCTTTGGCCGGGCGGCGTGGAGTTAGAACATTGAGGGATTGTGCGGACTTGGGGTCCAGCAATGCTGGACCCCTACACTGGCTACAGGCAAACCCAGGAGAAAAGCCGCAGGGCTCGCGGAGTCGCCCTGCGCTACAGGATTGCATGCGGGGGAGGGGCTTGCTAGAGTCGAAAGTCCCACCCCAAGTAGCACCATTCGTGATATTTATTCAGACGAGGCAAAGCCGCATGGCAGAAGAGACAAGAGCTGTACGTACGGTAGAAACGGGAGAACGCAAGGACCGCGTGCTGATTGTGGAGGACGAGGACAACGCGCGGAAGGGCTACGAGCAGTTGCTGCAACGATGGGGCTACGAAGTGCTCGGCGTGGCGAGCGCGGAAGAGGCGCTGGCGAAATTCTCGAATTTCCAGCCGGATACGGTGATTGCCGATGTGGAATTGCCCGGGATGAACGGGCTGGATTTGCTGAAGCAGTTGGGCGACGACTTGAAGGATGTACCGGCGATCATTATTACCGGAAAGGGAAGCGAAGAGCGGGCGGTGGCGGCGATTGAATCGGGTGCGTTCTGGTACATCGAAAAGCCGTTGAAGGGGCCGGTGCTGCGGGCGCTGTTGGACCGCGCATTGAGCAAGGCGCGCGACGCACAAAACTTGCTGGTGCTGCAGCGGCAGTTGCGCGAGGCGGGTCGGCTTGGGGAATTGGTTGGTGCAACGAAGCCCATGCAGGACGTGATGCGGGTGATTGAGATGGCGGCGCCGAGTTCGGCTTCGGTGCTGATTACCGGCGAGACGGGATCGGGGAAGGAAGTGGTGGCGCGGACGATTCATAAGCTTTCGCCGCGGGCTGGCGGGCCGTTTGTGGCCATCAACTGTTCGGCGATTCCCGAAACGCTGATGGAGAGCGAAATCTTCGGGCACGAGCGGGGCGCGTTCACGGGAGCGGCGGAGCGGCGGATTGGCTGCTTCGAGTTGGCGGACGGCGGAACGTTGCTGCTGGATGAAATCGGAGAGATGCCCGCACCAACTCAGGCGAAATTGCTGCGCGTGCTGGAAGACCGCAAGGTGCGCCGATTGGGAAGCAAGGTGGAGACGCCGGTGGATGTGCGCGTGCTTGCGGCGACGAACAAAGATCCGGAGCAAGCGGTGGCGAATGGCCAATTGCGCCAGGACCTGTATTTCCGGCTGAACGTGTTTCACATTCACCTGCCGCCTTTGCGCGAACACAAGGAAGACATACCGCTGCTGACGGAGCACATGCTGCGCGACATCAATGCGAAACACGGGAAAAGCGTGCGGGGAATTGGCGCGGAAGTGCTGGACATCTTCATGAGCCACACGTGGCCGGGAAATATTCGCGAGCTGCGGAACATCCTGGAGCGGGCGGCGATCATGAGCGAAAAGGACTTGATTTCGCGCGCAAGCCTGCCGGGCGAATTCGGACGAGTGGCGGCGAAGAGCCCGAGCGATCTATCCATCTTAAAGTTTCCCATCGGGACGACAGTGGATGCGATGGAAAAGGAATTGATTCTGCAAACGCTGGCGGCCACGGGAAACAACAAGACGCGGGCGGCGGAGTTGCTGGGAGTGAGCTTGAAGACGCTGCACAACAAGCTGAAGGAATACGGCAGCGAACGGGCGGAGACGGAGGCGTAAGCAGCGATGCAGCTGGGGCTGCGCACCAAATTGACGATGGTGATGACAGCGCTGGTGCTGCTGTCAACGCTGGTGCTATCGCTGGTATTTTTGCAATTGCTGATGCAGCAGGTGCTGCAGGATACGGACAAGCGAGCGCAGGATCTGGCGGATGAAGTGTTCCAGACGGCAAAGCGCGCGATTGACGAGGCGAAAGCGCAAGGAGTGCTGCCGGCTTCGAGCGATCCGCAGGAAACACACGACTACGTGCAACGCGCGTTCGAGATCAGCGACGGTCTGGCGGCGCGGCTGCAGACGGCGAAGGGTTTGCCGTCCATATACGAAGTAAGCATCGTGGATCATGACGGGGTAGCGTTCGTTTCCAGTGACGATTCGTTGCCGGGAAAAGTGGTGACGCGGCGGCCAGCGCTGGCGCAACTGGTGCAGAGCCCGTTCGTGAGGCAAGTGCGCATCCTGGCGGAGCGGAAACGGATTTACGAAGTGGACTATCCGTTCAGCGAGGGAGGGCGGCCGTTTGGAGAAGTGCGGGTCGCGGTCTCGACACCCTTGCTGTTCGAATACATTAAGCCGAGCGTGCGAAGTTGGCTGACGATTGTGGCGCTGGCGCTGGTGCTCTCGACGATCCTGGCGGCGCTGGTGAGCGGGTGGGCACTGACGCCTATCCGGGACATTCTGGCGCAGTTGGAGCGCATCTCTGCTGGTGTTTACGATACGCCGACTCCAAGCACAAAAGGGAAAGTGGAAAGCACCGATGAGTTAGGACAGGTGCGACGAAAGATCACGCAGGTGGGGCAGCAGTTGCGCGGGGTGCACGAGATTTTCAGTTCCCTGCGGGAGAACATGAATTCGGTGATGGCGGGGCTGGAGGACGGGCTGATCCTGTTCACGCGTGATGCGCGCGCGGTGATGGTGAGCCCGGCGGCGGAGAAATTTCTGGGAGCGCCGGCATCGAATTTTCTGGGAAGGCGAGTGACGGATATTTTCCCGCCGGAACACCCGTTGTACGAAGCCCTGCGGCTGGTCGGAGATGAATTACACGAAGTGGCTTCGGAGACCGACGTGGAAACCGTAGAAGGGAAGAAGCGGGTAGGCGTGACGGTGCAGGTAATTCAGGGCGAAGGGGAAAGCATGGGCGCGCTGGTGACGCTGCGCGACCTGGATTCGCTGGAAAGCATCAACACGCAATTACAAGTGAGCGAACGGTTGGCGGCGTTGGGGCGGATCACGGCGGGAGTGGCGCACGAGGTGAAGAACCCGCTGAACTCGATGCGGTTGTGGCTGGAAAATCTGAAGGAGTCCTTGCCGGAGGAAACGGATGGCGCGGCGCAACAAGCGGTGCACGTGCTGGACGCGGAAATCGACCGGCTGGACGCGGTGGTGAAACGGTTCCTGGACTTTTCGCGTCCGATGGAAGTGCGGCTGGAACCGACCCAGCTGGCGGATTTACTGAAGGAAGTGATGGAAGTGGCGCGGCCGGAACTGGAATTGACGAATGTTCAGGTGGCGCAATTGATTCCCATAGGAATTCCGGAAGTGTTCGTGGACCGCGCGCTGCTGAAGCAAGCGATACTGAACCTGGTGCTGAATGCGGTGGAAGCGATGCCTACGGGCGGCATGTTGCAACTGACGCTCAGCCGGCGGGGAGAGATGGCGGAAATCACCGTGGGAGATACGGGGAAGGGAATTCCCCCGGAGCTCCGGCAAAAAGTGTTTCAATTGTTTTTCACGACGAGACCGGGAGGAAGCGGAATTGGATTGGCGAGCACCTTCCGCATCGTGCAGCTGCACAACGGTTCGATCGATTTCACATCCGAGGTGGGGCACGGAACAACGTTCCGGATCGAGTTGCCGCTAGCCGCATAAACATGGGCAGAAACTCTGAAGCACAGATCATAGAGCGACGGAAACGCGTGCGGGGATTTTTGCTGGGGCCGGTGTGCTTGAGCTTGATGGTGTGCGGCGGGTGCCTGATGAAGAAACGGCCTGCGGCGCACTTCGAAAATCTGGCGCTGGCTCATCCGGTGATTCCTGCGGCAGGACACGATGAGGTGGGTGAAGCGCCGGACCTGGGATTGGATGTGGCGCCGATGCCCGCACGGTTGGGGGCGCCGCGAAATCCACCTTTGAGGCCGAAAGTTGCGGCGCCAGTTGCGACACAACCCTCTGCGGAAAAACCACGCGAGCCGATGATTGTGCCGGAGCTTTCGGCGGAGGAGTCGGAAGCGGCGAAAGCGGATGCGCAAGCCAGCTTGAATGTGGCGGAGAAGAATCTGGAGTCGACGAAGGGAAAGACGTTGAACGCGGCGCAAGGGGATTTGGCGTCAAAGGTGCGCGGATTTATGGAGGCGGCGCGCGAGGCGATGAAAGAGAGCGATTGGGAACGAGCGAAAACTACGGCGAAGAAGGCTGAGGTATTGTCGCGGGAGTTGACGCGAGGGTTGTAGAGGGAGAAAGGAAGAGCACAGTTAGGAATGACTGTGCCACAGGCGCGGGATTATTCTTGTGAGGCGGGTTGCACGATTACGGTGCTGGATTGGCCGACATTGGAATAGTGAATCTGGTCGGCGTCAAGCTCCAGGTCGCGTTCGAGTTGCAGATCCATGGATGAGCCGCGGGGGAGCTGCGCTTCCGGGCCACGCGAGAACAGCACAGCCGCCAAACCAGCAACGCCTCCAATACCCGCACCAATGCCAGCACCTTTAGCACCGGCCGCGATGGCGCCAATGCCCGCGCCGGTTGCAGTAGTTGTGGCAATTGTCGTCGCATCTTTACCTTTGCCGCCGGGGCCGGTCATTTTTCCTTCGGGATCGGTTTTCACTTTGCCGGAATCGGTGCTGTGCGGGTCGGCGTTCAAATCAACCGTATAACCATTGGGAAAAACCAGGGTGTTCAAGTGCAGGCGCAATTCGGCTTTGCCCTTGATGTGGCCAGCGCGCTTGGAATCGGTAACTTCGCCGCGAAGATAAGAGCCGACGGGAACGATGACCTTATTGTTGATGGTGATAGGGAATGAGGTGCGGAAATAGATGGAGTCGCCAGGCTTCGCGGTGGCGGTGGAGATGCCGTTTTCCAGGACTACACCGATGCGCGTGCCAGAGGGTACGGTGACCATGACGCCGGAACTGGGGGGGCGCGGAGTCAGGGTCTTGACGGGCGTGGACGAGGGAGGCGGGTCGGTCTGCGGCCCATCGGGAGCCTGGGCGAAAGTATACGGGCCGGTGCTCAACGAGAAAATAAAAAGTGTCGCGAGAAATTGAAAGATGCGAGCGGGTTTCACCTGTTCCTCCTGTGCTCTGCCCCTTCGGATGCGATGTTGGGAAGCGAGGATGCCTACAGCTTCCCACGTCTTTGTGGGGAAGGCTAGGGGGATGCAGCGAACGATTTGACCGGTGAAGAAGGGGAAGCTAGTCTGGTGGCTCGGAATTAAAGAAGGGGAAACTTATGGCAAAACTGGCGCTGATCTATGGGATGCGGCTGTTACCGGTGGATGACCTGGGCGAAGTGAAAGAAGCTACGGTGTTGTTGACGAATGGTAAGACGGCGCGGATTGCGATGCACCTGATTGAGGGAACGAAGGAGGAGATTGAGGCGACGTTCCGGCAATCGATCAATGCATTTTTTGAGATGTATCCGGAGATATGAAAAGTTGTAAGTTCAAAGACAAAAGCGACATTGCAACGACGCAATTCCGCTGCCGAGAACTCTCAGGGGCTGCAGCAAAGACTTGAAGAATTGAACTTAAAACCTAAAACTGGGGACTAAAGACTGCGCCCCTCAGCGATTGCCGAAGTTTTCGGGATCTTCGTTGGGGTCGCCGAGATTGTCGTTGATGAGAACGGTGGATTGGCCGGTAAGCTCGAAGCGCTTGCGGCATTTGTAACAGGCAACGAGGTCATCGAGGCGAACCATGAAGGAAGTGGCTTTCGCGAATTTGCGACGGTCTTCTTCGCTGGCGCCGCGGGGGAGTTCTCTTTTCTTGCGGGAAACTTTCCAGCGTACCGGAGCTTCAAATTCGCCGCGACAACTCGGGCAGATCAGCTTGACCTTGCGTGTCTCTTCTTTTTCCGTATAAAACGCACGTTCGTCCATTAGGCCTCGACCGCCTTCCGCACTATTTCGTTCATTGTAACAAATTCAAGGCCCAGGTCACGCCAGCGGGGGAGCCAGAACTCGAGGGCCTGAAGGGTGTGCGTGCGGTCGCCATTGAGGTACTTGTGGTAGCCGTCGTGGAGGCAGAGGATGTCGCCGGCAGTGCGGGCACCAGTTTTGGCTTTCGGGAGATTGGCAGTGGCGTTTGCGGCGATAGGCTTCATGCGATTGATGAGCCACTCGGAAGGCTTGACGCGCCAGTCGCCGGGGATCAGGGACCAGGTGACATTGGTCAAGCCATGGCGCTGCAGAATCTCGCCGAGCCAGGGGCTGCGAAACCCATAGGGCGGTCGAAACCAACGAGGCTTGGCCCAGAGAACTTCCTCGGTAGCGGCGATCGAGCGATGTAATTCTTCATGTGTTTCATCCGGTCCACAGAAGAAGAGATTGGGATGAGAGTCGGTGTGATTGCCGACAACGTGGCCACGCGCGGCGGCTTCCTTCACAAGATCGGGACACTGACGGACGAATTTGCCGACAAAGAAGAAAGTGGCGTGGGCGTTGTATTTCGTGAGCAGATCGAAGAGTTTTGGAGTGATGGCCGGATTGGGGCCGTCGTCAAAGGTGATTGCCAATTGATTGGCGGCAGGGGTGTGAGTGACAACGGGGCCGAAAAGTTGGGACGGCGGATAAACGGCGCCATAAGCGGTCATGGCGGCGGCGCCGGCTACCAGAGCGGGGGGAACGATGAGCCAGGGATTCATGAGTTGTATTCTGCCACGAACTACGGATGTGGGGCATGGATTTGGTGGCTCGGTGAAAAAAGGCGAACCCAAGACCCAGGCACACACTCCGTGCCTGGGGCAACCTGCGCGACGCGTGCGCCAGATGGGAGGCATGACTGGCCGATGGGACGGTTGCGCGATTGGGCAATAAGAAGAACCGGGGAGCGGGCAGGAACTTTTCGTTTGTTACTGTGTTTGAAGGTACAAGGTGCCCGGAGTGGTTCGCTTCCCCCAAAATTCCACGGGTGCACTTTTGCGCACGCAAATACTATCACCAGGAGAAAACCAATCTATGAAAGCAGTTGCTCGCATTCTTGTTCCGGCCATGGTTTTTGCGCTGTTCCTCGCCCTTTGCGGCGGCAGCACATTTGCCCAAGGCCAGCATCCCGCTTATTTGCACGCGCTGACGGATTTGCGCCATGCGCGCGCTCATCTGGAACGGCCAGACGGAGGCCATCTGCGTCACGAAGAAGAAGACGCCATCCATGAAATCGACGCGGCCATCGGAGAGATCAAAAAGGCAGCGATCGATGACGGGAAGGACTTGAACGATCATGCGCCGGTTGATTCCCAGTTGGACTGGCCCGGAAGATTGCACCGCGCGATCGAGTTGTTGAACAAGGCGCACAATGACATCGCGAAGGAGGAAGACAACCGGTTCGCGCAGGGTCTGCAAGAGCGTGCGCTGGGTCACATCGACAAGGCGCACCATCACGTGGAGGAAGCCATTCACTGGGTGGAATCGCACCCGTAAGCAGATTGTAGAGTTTGTAGACTGAATTCGACACCGTGGCGCATCGCGTCACGGTGTTTTTTTGTGTGCAGAGCGGCATGCGAATGGCGATAACGCGCGACTGGCAGGGGCGGGCAGATGGTAAGGGCTGGGATACGCTCAAGTATCCGAAGTTGGCTGCAATTCGGTGCCGGCGTGCGAAAGCGGATTCGACGCAGGGGCGAAACGGTCAAGTTCGGCGCGAAGGGTAGCGGCATTCACGGGTTTGACGAGAAAGCCATCCATACCGGCCTGCAGACAAGCCTGGCGATCCTCTTCGAAGGCGTTCGCGGTGAGCGCGACGATGGGGACACGCTGATGAGTGATACGTTCGGCTTCGCGAATTTTCCTAGTGGCCTCCAGGCCATCCACAACGGGCATCTGCAAATCCATCAGCAGAAGATCGAACGATTCGCGACGCCAAAGGTCCAAAGCCTGCTGGCCATCGCCCGCAAGTTTTGTCAAGTGACCCATTTTTTCGAGCATGCGAATAATGAGCTTCTGATTGACGGAATTGTCCTCGGCAAGCAAGATGCGCAACTTCTGCCGGGAAGATTGGAGCTGCGGGAGAGGTTTAGGAGCGACATAAGGCATGCCCAGCAGCTCGTGGATGGCATGATCAACGGCGAGCCTGCGAACCGGCTTCACTAGGCGCACCGTGCCGGGCAATTCGCCGCCGGAATACCGATGGAGATTGCAGGCGGGCTCGAGCAGAAGACATGGCAGGGGGCGCCCCTGCCGTTCGCAGATTTCCACGGCAATGGATTGCGCGTCGAAACCGCCGGCTGCGGGGACCAGAATCGCCATATCCGGATTGCCGAACGCAGATTCACGAAGACCGCACGAGGCTTGCAAGGCCGAGCGAGCCACAGTGACGGCCGCGCCCCATTCTTCCAGGAAAGATCGCAGGAGCCTGACATCGTTTGCTCTTTCGGCAACAACAAGGAGAGTGCGGCCAGCCAGAAACGGAAGATCGCGGAAAGCAAGAGAACTCTCCGGAACGGCGGGCAACAGACGAACTTGGAAATAAAAAGAGCTGCCAACGCCGGGTGAGGCTTCAACCCAAATCCTGCCGCCCATCATGCGTACGAGCCTCTCGGAGATGGAAAGACCGAGGCCGGTGCCGCCATATTTGCGTCCAGTAGACATGTCGGCTTGCGCGAAAGCTTCAAAGATGCGCTGCCGCTGGTCGACAGAGATGCCTATGCCGGTGTCCGAGACGGCGAACTGCAGCGTGAACGCGCCGGGGTCATCGTGCACGGAGCCGACGGTGACGGCGATTTCGCCTTGTTGCGTGAACTTCAGGGCGTTTCCCGTCAAGTTCACCAGAACCTGGTGCAGACGAGTGGGGTCGCCACGAGCATGGCGGGGAATGGGACTGTCGAATGACCAACAGAGGTCAATGCACTTTTCCTGAGCGAGAGGGGTAAGGAGTGCGAGCGCGTCCTGGATGCAGTCCTCCGGAGAAAAAGTGATGAGTTCAAGATCGAGTTTGCCAGCCTCGATTTTGGAGAAGTCGAGAATATCGTTGAGAAGCCGGAGGAGATTCTCACCGGAGGACTTGACCAGGCCCAGATACTCCCGCTGCTCGGTATTCAGCGGGGTTTCCAGAGTCAGCGCGGTCATTCCGAGAATGCCGTTCATAGGTGTGCGGATTTCGTGGCTCATGTTGGCCAGGAATTCGCTCTTGGAGCGATTGGCGGATTCGGCCGCATCCTTGGCTTGGCGGAGAGCCGCTTCTTGCTGTTTGCGAAGCGTGCGGTCCACAAAGGCGACAACGGCTCCGGAGAGGTGATGCCCGCAACGAATGGGGTGAGCCCAGACCTCCACGGGGAAGGAAGTGCCGTCCGCGCGCCACAGAATGTCGTCGGGGTCGTGGAAGGAATCTCTGCCCTGCGCAACGGAAAACAGGCCACAGCATTCCACCGGAAAAGGAGTTCCATCAGCGTGAGTATGGTGGCAAAGGGTGTGGAAGCGTTTGCCGAGAAAGTCATCGCGAGAAGCGTAGCCGAGCATGCGGAGCGCGGCGGCATTGATAAAATTGCAGTTTCCGTTCTGGTCCAGACCGTAGATGCCTTCGGCAGTGGACTCGAGGATCGTGCGGATGCGTTCTTCTTCCAAGGCGAGGCGGCGCTCACCTTCAACGCGTTCCGTAATCAGCACGCCGAGGAGGAGGCCGGTAATAGCCAGGATCAGCATCAAGAACTGGATGGGGGCGAGTTGCTGCAATTCGGGCGGTGCAAGGAGCATCAAGACAGCCAGAGCGGAATCGAGCAGGACGAGTCCGGCAGTGACGCCGCGAAGTCCACGGCGAACGGCAATCCAAGTAACAGGAAGGAAGAATAGGTAAAAGAGGTTGGCGCTGCGAGAGAAATTGATACCGAATACGATGTAGAGGGAGATGAGCAGGATGAGGACAAATCCAGCCGTCTCGATGCCGTGCTTTCCGGCTTCCGAACTGGCCAGGGGAAGACACGGAGATTCTCTGGACGGGACAAGGAGCCCAAGATATCGCCGAAGCGGGGGGATGACGAATTCCAGGAGGAACGGGGTAACACTCGAGAGCGCAACGGCATCGCCAATGGCCCAGTTGAAGCTTGCTTTCAGATAAGCGGTTCTGGAAATCGCTCCGCCCAGAACCAAGATGCCTGTGCCCGTGAACGCGGACAGAGAAGCGCTGACGAAGGAAGTACCCAAGAGGATGACGACATCCCGCATGCAATGAAGCCGGCGATCCGAAGGCAGCCACTTGCGCAGGAGCCAGGCAGCCATGCAATAGATCGCGGGAATCATTGGGTTGATGAGAAGAAAATATGGACTCAGGAAGTGCTCATGGTAATTAAGGATCGAGGATATGTAGCCCCCCAGCATCATTGGTAAAAGCGCTTCCGGTCCGATCCCAATCAGCAGCGCGAGGAGCATTCCCACTGGTGGGTACCAAGCGCTGATGTCGGGCCATATCTGCAGGTAAACGGTAGTGCGGTCTATCAGGATGTACGCCATGGCGGCAAGGAGCCAAAAGAAACTCCAACGAAAAAGGAGGGTGCGGCGCGAGAGGGACGAAGAAGCGGACAGGTCCTTGATCGGAGGAAGGATAATCCGCTGGAAGAGGGCAAGAACGGACGAGTGGGCGGATGCACCGGATTGGAACGCGCCGGTAGTTGTTTCACTCGAATGGGACAACTCCGGCTGGCCAGAGCCAATGGAATCTTGAGGCTTCACTGCTTGTTTCTCCACACCACGCAATTAAGCCATTGCGATTCAACGACTGTCAGACCGGGCACGAATGGAACAGTCGGACAGGCAGAAATGGCCTGAATGGTGAAGAGCATGCCGTGGTCCATAGAGGATGAGCGTGGCAAGGAACGAAATGGAAATGCGGGGGCTATAGGGAAGTAAGCATAGGTGGAGGAGCGGGGGATTGGCGGGATGGTGAGAGAGGGCGTAGTCGTGAATCGGCGAAAAAAGAACGGAGCACTACGCCCTTTCTCAAATGGCGATGCGCTGAAACAGGCTACCTGATGAAGTAGCCGGAGACGCGCCACTTGCCGTCTTTATCGAGCATGGGGGTGATGGTTTCGACGGCTTCATTCTTGTTTTCAAAGCTGGTGTCGTATTGAATCACGACGTATTCACCGTCGGGCGCGCCGGGAGGGTTCTTCATGTAGGTTGCGCTCTTGAGTTTGCGCGAAAGGACTTTACCGAGCGGTGTCCGGACGGGCGTCAATTGTTCTACCCATTTGGATTGCGTGACCGCGGTTTTGAAAGCAGTGGAGGCTTCCTGCCAACTCTCCGCGTATTTTCCCGAATCGGTTAGGGCGAGCCAGGATTGCGCGGAGGCTTGGGCGAGATCTTCGGGCTTCTGAGCGGATTGTGAAGTGACGCTTTGCGTCCAGGCGAGACAGGCGAACATCACTACGAGAACTGCACTTGCGAGTTTCATGACGCGCTCCTTATGAACTTAACCATGCCCAGCGGAACCATTGGTGCGAACGGCTACAGGCGACAGAGGGATTCTTCGGGCACAAAACGCCCTCTGAATGACGGATGGTTTTGAGTGGCCCCACGCTCGTTTACGTCAGCAGACCTTTTTTCGACTTCAGGTCGGTGAGAAGGCGCTCGACTTCGGAGTCGCGATCGAGGCGATTGAGTTTTTCGGCGACGTCGTCGCTGAGCAATTCAACCTCGGCGGTGGCGGTTGCTTCCTTGTGGGTGACGCGTTCTTTCATGCGATCGAAGGCGGCGCTTTTGGAGTCGTCGCCGATGGCCACTTGGGCTTTGGCGGCTTTATCGAGAGCGACGCTGCGGCGATGGCGGGCAAGAAGGACTTCGCGCTTGGACTTGGCTTCATCGAGCTTTTGCTCGAGCTTGACGAGAGCGGTTTTCAAGGTTTCCACCTGCGCTCTCTGGTCGTTGACCTGTTCCAGAAAGCTTTGCGCGAGGCGCTGGCCGGTTTGGAAGCGATCGAGAGCGGCGCGGGCCAGATCGTCTTCCTTTTTGTCGACGGCGATTTCGGCTTTGCGCATCCAGTCCTTGGCGGCGTCGTCCTGTTCGCGCTGCTTCTTTTCAAGGATGTGCTGGTCGGCGATAGAGACGGCGACCTGCGTTTTGACCTGGAGGTATTGATTTTCCATGTCGAGGATGACCTGCTTGATCATTTTTTCGGGATCCTCGGCGCGATCAATCATGTCGTTGAGGTTGGCCCGAATTAAAGTGCTGACGCGATCTAGAAGTCCCATGGTGAAGCTCCTTTCTGAATTACCGAATCAATCTTTTGTGTAGCTCACCCCTCTTAGGGGTGAGGGTTTCTTATCTGCGGAAATCCTGCTACACGCTGCGGAAACCCTCAGGCCTGAAGGCCTGAGCTACAGGTGCTGGCCGAAGTAAAGCCCGGCGCCTACAGGGCCGCCTTCACGAGTTAGAAAGGCGAAAAGCACTGAGAGAACGCGTGGGCAATTTGGGCCCAGGCTACGCCAGAGAGAACGACCGTAGCCAAGATCGCCAACCCCCAATAGAGACCGCGCTTTTGTTGCAACGTGAAACTCATGGCCTTTTCCCCCCTTTGGAGCGAAGCGCCGGAGCGGGCGGCGAACCCGCCCCAGCGGAACGCGAATTATGATTTGGCCGCATCGGCAGGTTCGGTCTTGGGCGCTTTGTCTCCGATCTGACGGACCTTGCCGAATAGATCGGAAACCTTCATGCCGCTGAGTGCTTCAAAAAGCGCAGGAACTTGCGCGGCGATGCGGGTGATGTCACCAGTAAGCTTGTAAGCTCCGGCGGCATCGCCATTGCCAGTGGAAATGATGGTGACCTTGTCGACCTTGCTGAGAGGCTCGCTGAGTGCGCGGACAACTTCCGGCAGACCGGTGATGAGCTTGTCCATGACGGCGGCCTGGTTGTATTCCTGGAAGGCTTCGGCTTTGACGTTCATGGCGCGAGCTTCGGCGTCGCCCTTCTTGAAGATGATTTCGGCTTCGGCTTCACCTTGCGCGCGAATCGCGGAGGCCTGGCCTTCAGCTTCGCTGATAAGGCGCTGGCGTTCGGCGTTGGCGAGCGTTTCGATGCGCTGGCGTTCGATTTCAGCTTGTTTCAGGACGGTGGCGATGAGTTCGCGTTCACGGCGAATGATTTCGGCGTCCTGAATCTTGATCTGGGCTTCGCGCTCGACTTGTTGAATGCGAACCTGTTCGAGCATGACGGTTTGCTGTTGGCGATTGGTTTCGATTTCGTAGGCCTTGTCGGCTTGCGCCTGGGCCTTCTTGCTGATTTCCAGGTAGTTGGCCTTTTTGACGTCGAGGTCGCGGGTGGCTTCGGCTTGCTTGGCCTGAGAAGCGGTTTCCGCGGCGACGCGTTCCTGATCGGCTTGCGCTTTGGCGATGGCGGAGGCACGGGAAGCTTCGGCGCGCTTGATGGCAATATCGCGATCGGCTTCGGCGGTGGCAACTTCGGCGTCGCGCTTGATGCGGGCGATATCCGGGCGGCCCATGTTGGTGATGTACTCGTTTTTGTCGCGAACTTCTTTCAAGGTGAAGCTGACGACTTCGAGTCCCATCTTGTTCATGTCTTCAGCACAAGTGGAACGCATGCGGTCGCCAACCATCTCGGGTTCCTTGACGATCTGCTCGACCGTGAGTTGGCCGATGATGCCGCGAAGGTGGCCTTCCATCACCAGGCGGATGAGGCCATCGCGCTCGGCGGGCGTTTTGGTCAGGAATTGTTCGGCGGAAGTGAGAATGGATTCCTTATCATTCTTCACCTTGATTTGCGCCACGGCTTCAACAGTGACCGCGACGCCTTGTTTGCTGTAGAGATTCTGCTGCGGAGCGACGTCGAAGGACATCAACTCCAACGAGAGATCCTTGCAGGTCTGCACCATGGGGAAAATGATCGTGCCCCTTCCGGTGTAGACATTGGTTCCGCCGAGGCCATAAACGATCAATGCTTCGTGCGGCCCTGCCTTGCGATACATCCTGGCGATGACGGTCATGATCATCAGCAGGACCACGACCGCAATCCCCGCCATGACCACCACATTCATTGGCAACCCGAACATAACAACCTCCCTTTTTTCGAACCGCGGCGAACGCGCGACCTGTATGCCTGTATGCCGGTTCAGAAACTCAAGTTTTTACGAAATCATCCCAGCGCTTTACGTACGCGATGCCCTTTTCGTAGCGCTCGATCACAACTTCGGCGCCTCTTTCAATCAGCTGGCCGTTTTCACTGCGCGCGCCAGAGCAGCGTCGGGCGCCTCCAACAGGGAAGATAATTTCGCCGGTGCCGTTTTCGCGGATGGTCATGCTGACCGTGCCGATGGCGCCGATAATGCGGCGATCTTCTTCGCGCAGAGGCTCGTCAGAAGGGCCGATTAGCTTGATGAGAAAGCGCAAGACAACCCAGCCGGCGGTGAGGCCGGCAAACGAGGCGATGGTTACCACGAAGAACATATAGACGTGCGAATACTTGGTGAGCATGTAGCCCGTCCCGCCAAACCACGCCAGGAAGGCGAGAACGGTGGAAGCGTTGAACCAGGAGACGTGGACTCCGCCGCCACGCGCGCCACCGCGCATGCCGCCGTGGGCCGCACCATGACCAGCACCGTGTCCGCTGCCGTGGAAATGCGGCAGATGAAAATGGAAATGCGGGTGCAACTTGGCCGGGATAGGAAGATGAATGGCACCGGCCAGGAACGAGAGCACGCTGAACATGACGCCGAACAAGAAGCAGAAGAGATAGAAATCAGACCAAGACATACTTCACCTCGCGGAGCGACACCCCGTCGCTCAAAACCGGGGGAAGAGCGGAACAGCGTTAATTCCGAGAAGAGGATGGGGGAGGATGACCCGATCCCGTCAGCGGACTTGGGTGCAGGACTTCGCTAAGGCGATCGGCGAGACCCGGAGTGCGAAGAATTTCGCCAAGCAGCAGAAGAGCGGCGCGGGAATCGGGGACTTCGGCGATGGAGAGAAGTGCCCGTTCGAGTTGACGATCGGAAGCGAATTGATCGGCGCCGGAGTAAAGCCAGGAATCCACGGTGACATCGGCGGTGCGCAATTCGGATTGCAGTTCGCGAGAGTAGCCGGCGGGATCGTCGACCAGAAAGCCTGGATAGACGCGGAAGAAACGCGCAAGCAGTTCGCGGGAGGTGTTGGTCATGTGCGGGCGTGTGCCGTTTTCAATCTGAGAAAGGTACGCCTGGCTGAGGCCGCGGCCGATTTCGTGCTTCATGGCCGCGACAACTTCGGACTGGGTCATGGGGCGGTTCAGGCCGCGAAGCGAGCCCTCGATGATGCGTAGGGAGCGGAGTTTGTCGCCGAGAGTCATGTGAGAGTTCCTTGCAGTATAGCGATATGCAAAAGATATATTGCAATATGTAATTTGTCAAGAGAAATCGGACGCGTAGCATAAACTACTTATTTACAATCAGTTGGATGGGTCAGACGAGAGCAATCCCAAGAAAACGGCTAGGCGTGACGGCGCAACTTCGCGGTTCTGAGTTGCGCGGATTAGTGCGGGACCCTGTTCACTGGCAGGGTTTGCGGCCAGAGGAGGCTGTCTGGGAGAAGAGACGAACGAGTTCCGGCTTGTTACGCGCGGGGCGGTCGAGGATTTGAAGAAAGGACTGCCACTGCTTCGGGGAGGCGACGAACTCACGCTGATCGGATGGATTGATGTGCCTAGTTCGGACATTTCTAGTGCGTTTCGTCGCCACGAGGGACTCTCCTCTTCCTTTGAGCATTATACTCCTCAGTGGCGATGTGATTTCAGCGTCTCACTCGGGTTTGCGGAGGGAGTGGAGGTCGATGCCGAGTTGCTGGCACTTTTTGTAGAGGTGGCTGCGTTCGAGGCCGAGGGCGCGGGCGACGTTGGTCATGTGGAAATTGTGGCGGTGGATTTCGGCGAGAAGGGTTTCGCGCTCGAAGGCTTCGGTGCGTTCGAGGAGAGTGCCTTGGGCGGTGCTGGGGCCGTCAACGGCGACAGGCACGGCGGAAGAACTGGAAGCAGGGAGAGTGAGGCGGACGTCGTCGGGGTTGACGGTTTCTCCGGTGGCGAGGAGGACTAAGCGCTCGACGATGTTGCGCAACTCGCGGACATTGCCGGGCCAGGAGTAGCGGCGCAATTCGGCGATGGCTTCGGGGGCGAAGAGTTTTTCCTTCCAGCCATTTTGTGCGGCGACCTGGCGAGCAAAGTGGGCGATGAGAGCGGGAAAATCCTCCGGGCGTTCGCGAAGAGTGGGCAACGTAAGCGGAAAAACGTAGATGCGGTGGTAGAGGTCGCTGCGGAATTCGTTTTTCTTGACGAGGTCATGGAGGTTGCGGTGGGTGGCGACGATGACGCGGACATTCACCTTGATGGGCTTGTCTCCGCCGACGCGTTCGACTTCACCTTCTTCGAGGACGCGAAGAAGTTTGGCTTGCATGGCCAGGGGCATATCGCCGATTTCATCGAGGAAGAGCGTGCCGCCTTCAGCTTGCTCGAATTTGCCGGTGTGACGAGCGGCGGCGCCGGTGAACGAACCTTTTTCGTGGCCAAAGAGTTCGGATTCGATGAGTTCAGCGGGAACGGCGGCACAATTCAGAGTGATGAATGCATTTTCATGGCGCGGCGATTTTTCGTGAATGGCACGGGCTACCAGTTCCTTGCCAGTTCCAGTTTCGCCGTAGATACAGACGCGAGTTTCGCTGGCGGCAACGCGATCGATTTGCGCGAGGAGTTTTGTCATGGCAGGGCCGGAGCCGACGAGTTCGTGTTTGCCGAGGCGGCTGCGGAGTTCGCGATTTTCGTCTTCGAGACGCGAGAGTTTGAGAGCGTTTTCGACGGTGAGGAGAAGCTTATCGGTGGTGAGCGGTTTTTCGAGGAAATCGAGGGCACCGAGGCGCGTGGCTTTGACAGCCATTTCGATGTTGGCCTGGCCAGAGATCAGAACGATGGGAGTTTGCACGCCGGATTTTTTCAGCTCTTCGAGGAGTTGGAGGCCGCTTTTGCCGGGCATGACCACGTCGGAGAGTATGAGATCGAAGCGTTGGTTTTGAATGAGTTCGGCGGCACGAAGGGCGTTATCGCAGACGGTGGCTTCGTGGCCGGCAAGGCGAAAGGCACGCGCGAGAGAGGCGAGCGTGTTGGCGTCGTCGTCGATCAGGAGGAGATTGGCTTTGCGTGGCACGATGATCCTTTTGGCCGGAGAGCGAAGAATGGCCGGCGAGAATTCAGATCTTGCGGACATGGGGCGCCCTCCTCAGGCGGACGCCCCTACAAATGCCAAGAGAACCCAAGAGCACAGGCAAGAATGCCTGTGGCACAAAACCGAACAGCTAGTCGGAGGCAGCGGTTGGGGTGGACTCAGACTCGGGTGAGGCGGAGTCTTCCCGGGATTTGACGACGACGCCGGACTGGCGTTTGGGCAAATCGATGCGGAAGGTAGCGCCGCGGCCTTCTTCGCTGGAAACGGAAATGGAGCCGTGATGATCGCTGACGACAGATTGCACGATGGCTAGGCCAAGGCCGGTGCCGAGTTGCTTGGTAGTGTAGTAGGGGGTGAAGAGGCGCGAGCACTCTTCGGGGGTGAGGCCTTTGCCGGTGTCGGAAACTTCAATGCGAACGGATTCGCCGGCGTCGCTGCTCTTTAGCGTGATGGTGCCTCCGGCAGGCATGGCGTCAAGGGCATTGAGAACGAGATTCTGAAAAGCGCGATGGAGGAGATCGGGGTCGGCGTCAATTTCGGGCAGCGATTCGCTAAGGAAAAATTCCGTGGCGATGGAGGGCTTGCCGACGGCGGTGAACTGAGGCTCAAAAAGCCGGACGGCGTTGCGCAGCGTTTCGTTCACGTTGACCTTAGTGAATTGCGGCGCAGGCATTTTAGAGAAATCGCTGAAGCGACCAACGATGGTGTTGAGATTGGCGAGTTCGGCTTTGAGTGTAGCGGTGGCCTCGTTGAAAACTTCCTGAAATTGCTGCGGGCCAAGCTGGCGGGCTCGCTGGAGATTTTCGACGGTGATTTGCAAGGGGAAGAGCGGGTTGCGAAGTTCGTGGGCCAGGCGGCGGGCAAGTTCGCGCCAGGCAGCGACGCGCTCGGTTTGGACAAGTTTTTCCTTTTGCGAGGCGAGGGTTCGAGTCATGTCGTTGAACGCAGTGGCGAGTTGGCCGATTTCGTCGCTGCCGTGGACGTCAATATGCGTTTCCCAGCGGCCCGAGGCGACATCGCGAGCGCCATTGGCAAGTTCTTCGACAGGGCGAGTGATACGGCGAGAGACCCACCAGCTAACAAGAAGGCCGATTACAATCGCGGCGAAAGCAACGAGCGCGGCTGTGTTCAGAATCTGGCGGCGAAGGATGACCAACTCCTTGCGGGAGCTGCCGAGTAAGAGAACGCCGAGCACTTCGCCATTGCGGCCCGTGAGGGGCATGGCGTGAAAGGTTTCGGAGGAAGCGGGGTCGGAAGTCCACTCGATGGTTTTAACGAGGGTTGAGGCCGCGGGTTCTTTCTGCACCTGTTCGATGAGCGGCTGCAACAATTCGGGCTGAGGGATGGGGCCGGAAGCGTCAGTCAGCGCTGAAGGAGTGAAGGCCGCCTCGAGGTTGCGATAGAGTAGCGCGCGCGTGCCCGCAGGAAGCGCGAGAGAGGCCAGGAAGTTCTGGTCCATGCGGCGACCGCCGATAATGTAGAGATTTTTGTCGCCGACGGGGAGATTGCGCACAGCGGTCAGAGAGAGCTCGATGCCGTCGGGCAATTCTTCTTTTTTCAGGAATGCGGACGAAGCGCGCCAGTCCTTGCCATTGCTGACCCAGTCATTTTTATAGCCGACGCGCGCGGGATATTGCGCGGAGGAGATCAGGGTGCCGTCGGAACCGACAAACTCGACGAAATCGAGGCCATGATCCTGGGCCGCGCCATTGGCGTCGTGGAGATAGATGGAAGGGTCGGCATTGGGGCGGGTCAAATCGATGGCCATGTGCAGGGTGACTTCGGAGTTGGCGATGTTTTCGACTTGCTGGACGACAACATCACCGCGCTGTGCAAATTCCTTGCGAAATTGGGCGACAAGAGCTTCGGTGCGCTGCTGATCCATCTGCTCGAAGGATTTCTGGGTGTAGTAGGTGACGCCGTAGGCGACGAGGGAAACGGAAGCCAGCATGGTGATCAGGAATATGAGGAAGACTTTGCTGCGAAAACTCATGGATGAGCTCCCCTGCCATGCGGTGCTGCAGAATTATCCGGCGAAGCGCCGCCAGCGGGCGCGGGTTGAACCGTTTCTCCCTTTTCGAGCCAAACATCGGCGAGCCGCCATTCGCCCCAGCGTGCGGGCATCCAGTTGCGCACCGGAGAGGCAATGCCAACGTATTCGGGAAGAAGAACCAGAGGGATAATGCGGCGTTCCTCAAGCAGGCGGCGCTCTTCGGCGAAGCGTTGCTCGGGTTCGACAAAGGGCAAAGCGTTTTCGGGAGGGGGCCCAAGATGAAGCTGTTTGAGGAGTGCGTCGAGTTCCACGCGGGGCGAAAGGGAATCGTAGTGCCAGCTAAAGAGATGCATGCCCAGGGGAGGATTGGCGGGCGAACTGGCCGCGGCGCCACCAGTTGCCGAGGCGAGGTGCAACACGACCTGCACGGAAAGATTGGCCTGGCGCGCATTTACGGCCACGCGCTCAGCAAGCAATTTCATCAGGTCGCCGTTGGAGTCCACGTGCAGACGCAAGGGCTCGGTACCTCCGGCTTCGTTGGCCGGGAGAGCCGAGCGAATTTCCTTGGCACGTTCCAGATTCATAGGACTCTCAAAGAGAAAAGCATATCCCGAGAGCCAGTTGGGCAAAAGGGCGGCGGAGGGTTCGGCTTGCTTTTGAAGCAACACGTTGGCCATGGTCTCGCGGTCCAAGGAAAGAGCCACGGCTTCGCGGAGGTGTTCGTCTGCGGTAGCAGGCTGTGAATCATCGAAGCGCAGGGCGAGAAGAGTGTTGGGGGCAGAACTCCAGATGCGCAGGCTGTCCTGGAGTGCTTTGCGGACGAGGTCAGGAGCAACCTCGACGACATCGGCTTTGCCGACCTGGAGATCGAAGAGTTGACGCAAGGGAGGCTCGCCGAGGGTGATTTCGATGGCGTCGAGGAAAGGGCGGCCGGCCCAGCATTCTTCATTGGCGCGAAACCGGAGGCGCGCGGGTTTGGTGGCGAGAGGATTGGCATCATAAGGAGCAGCGGCATCGATTTCGGCGACGTAAAAGGGGCCAGTGCCGAGGAGCGTGTCGTCGGGAAGGGCGCGAAAAATGAAATGAGGGCCTGAGGCAAGCAATTCGAGGAGATCCGGAACGGGATGCGGCGAACGGATAGAAATGGAATTCTCGGCGGCGGCGAGTTGCAAGTTTGCGGGGAGTACGGATTGCAAAGCGGTGACGACGTCAGCAGGCGCGAGGGGAGTGCCGTCGGAAAACTTCACATTGGGGCGAAGTTTGAATTGCCAATTTTTCGCGGATGCGTCATGCGACCACTCGACGGCCAGAGCGGGTTGGAAACGGCCGTAATCGTCAAGGATGACCAGACGATCGTAAATTAGGGCGGCAAGTTTTTCGTCTTCGCGCGCGGAGAACGAGCCTGGTTTCCATTCGCGTGGATCGAGAGAGAAAGTGGAGCTGAATAACTCGACGCGGAGAACTCCACCATAGCGTGGGCGCTTGGCGGCGCTCGCGGAAGTTGCAGCGAGAGAAAGAAGCAATGCGGCGCTAACTACCGCAAAGCAGAGTGATTTTGTAGACCTCATAATTTCCTGTGCGCAGATTGTGTACGACGATCAACGCGCTGCCTGGATCGAGTTCGCCATTAATGCTGAGAATCGGCCCGGGAAATTCGTTGAAGAGCGCGGCGCTTCCGGCACGCGCGGCGGAATCGGGAGCGATTTGAAGGAGGTCGGGGGAAGACCAATCGTCGCCTTTGGCCTCCAGTTTCCAATTACTGGCGTCGCAGGGAGAAGTGAGCACGGTGGAGCTGCGCGCTTCCACTTTTCTTGCGCGGCATTTGGGTTCCTCGCCGCCGACCCAAGGGAATTCGCAGATTTTTCCGGGGAGAAGAACCTCAGCGGTGGCGCCCTTGTCGGTAATTTGGCCGCGCGGATCGCGCGTGACCGGGAGAGCAGCGGAGGCGAGGGAAACAGCTTGCTTAAAGACGCCGGCGGAGTCCAGACGGATTGCGAAGGGTTCTGCGTTGCGATCAAGAAGGACGGCGAGGCCACCTTCTGCGGCGTTGCCCAGCGCGGAGGCATCCAGAATACGATCGGAACTTTCGTAGATCAGTTGGCGCGCAACGCGGATGGGAGCAACAGCAAGAGCGGGGGCGGAGAGAGCGGCGCGCGAAAAGGTGACAATGCGCACATCGTCGCGATCACCGACACGGGTGCTGGCTGTGAGCACAACCTGAGTGGGAGTTCCGGCTAGGCCAATTTTCAGGAGTGGGGCGCGGGGCTCATCGGTGACGGGCAAGCGGCGTTTTTCGAGATCCTGACGCAGAGTGTCTTGCCAAGTGGAATCGGAGACGATATTCGCATCGGCGTGAAATTCCAGGTGAAGAGGGCCATGCACGTTGGGAATGGCGGCGATGCGGTCCGCGAGTTGACGCACGGCGTCATCGAGGGAATTGGGATCGGCGGGGAAAGCGCGCGGCAGGATGAACAAGCACAACAAAGAGAGAATGAGAAAGAAGGGGGCAAAGCGAGCGCGATAATTTTTAGATTTTGGCAACACGGCGTTTCGATAACGATGATAACACGTGGCTGACGAGGAGTTGCGGCGCATCGCGGGAATGTTCAATGAGCGCGGTAGGACTTGTAAAGATCAAGCTTGTTGATGAGGCGAATCATAAGCTGAGTGAAAGCGAGGTATTCCTCGAGGCTTTCGTCGGAGACATTGAAGAGAGATTTGCGGCGGGCATCCTGGAGAGTGTTGAAGTCCTCGGGAAGAAGAGTGGCGACGGCGCTGTTAAGAAAGGCGGTGTGATCGGCAATGCCGTAGATGGGTTCGCTTTCGGCGACGGCTTTGGTCATTTGCTCCTGCGATAGATTCGCGTCGTGGAGTTTTTTGTCGAAGGCGGCGCCACGGGCGCTCATGGTGTCGTCGAATTCCTTGCGAGTGTGAGGAAGCACGGCAATGACCTTCAAAACTTGCTCGCGGGTAAATTTGGGTTGCGCCAGCTCCTTCGGATCGGGCGGCGCGTATTTCATGACCGTGTGGATATCGTTGCGGCGATATTCTTCCTCGATTTTGTCGATGCCGTCCCAGCGACTGAGGGTGCGGAAGGAGTCCTCTGTAAGCTGTTCAGCGAGGAGATGAGCGGCGGCGGAGCGGACGAAAAGTTCGGGGGCCTGCAACTCGGCGGTGAGGGCGCTGGCGGCCTGGGAAGCGGGCATGCCACCGTAGAGGAAGAGTGCGGCGGTGTCCGCATCGAGATCGAGGGAGTATTCGGAGATGTGAATGGTCGCGTTGGGATAGCGGAGAAGGCGAGCGGCGAGAGGCTGGATGTCCACGCCATCTTGCGAGAGTGCCAGAGCGAGCGAGAGATAATTAGCGGGATCGGATTCCTGGAAATCGGCCTGGGCGATGGCGTCGCGGACAACCTTAAGGGAATCGGGTGAAGGGTCCATCTGATAAAGGACCTGGCCGGCATCGAATTGGAAATTGTGATCGGTGGATTCGGCGGCGAGCATGAGTTTTAGGCAGGATGCGCCTTCGGGTCCGGCGGATTGCAGTTGCTTCCAGAAGGAGTCAAGCTCCTTGCCCTTGGCATCGATTTGGGCTTCGTCGAGTTGAGCGGGATGGAAGCCGTAGACCTTGGATTTGGCGTCGCGGAGGGAGTCGCAGAGGGTTGGTTTTTCATCGGGTGCGGTTTGGGGATGGGTGGGGCTGGGGAGGACCGCCATGATGAAAAAGGAAAGAATCGTAAAGAAAATTCGCCGCAAGCATCACCTCAGTGGGTCATTGAAATGCTAACACTGATTGTGGTGGAGCGGGTCCCACGCTAGAACAGCGTGACCTGGCCCAGCACTAAGAATTTTGCCGAGATGGGGTCGAGCAGTGCTCGACCCCTACCGGGCATTTCAGATTCGGGCTAGGGTGAGGATTTCCAGGCGGGTGGGGAACCAAATTGTTTTGTTCGAGGAGCCGGCAGCGGGGCGGAGCCACTGGGGGCGGCGGAGGGTGACGCGGTAGATGGTTTGGCCATCGAGGGAATGGTAGGTGTAGGTGACGGTGCTGCCGTTGGGGATTTTGCGGACGACGGGCTGCGAGGCGAATTCGTAGGAGGAGTCGGCGATGCCCGGAGCGAATTGTTCCAGAGCGTGGGCGGCGACGAGTTTGGGATCGCGGCACCAGGTGTCGTGGCCTGCATTGACCCAGCGCTGGAGGTTTTCGGCGTTGGCGAGATTGATCGGATAGGTCTTAACGAGGCAGCGCGAATTGGTCTGTGCGTTGGCTGGAGTTGCGGCGGTGACGCCCAGAAAGATGAAAAGCAGTGTTAGAGCGACGCGCAAGAATACCGGGAAGTAGGTGTGCGGAATGTGGGTTGATGGGCTCGTGCTTTTGCGGTTCATGGGTTCCTCCTTGGCAACGACGATTTGAGCCTGAACGATTTCTGTTTCGCCAATGGATTGCTTTCTGGTGGTGCGGCTCGACCTGAGGGAAAAAGCGGGTCCCTCGCTTCGCTCGGGATGACAAGAAACCTCCAACTGACCAACCGTTGCGGGATGGCTGAAGGTGTGCCCTGACGACAGGCGGATGGATTCGCCGGCCGGGTGGCGCGGGGCGCGGCGCCGGAAGTGGAATGAACCGTGGCTGAAAGAATCAAGCGCGGCGGTGCTTGTCTTGGTGCTCATGTTCAATCCTCCTTCCAGCGACGCGATCCGAGCCACCCGCAGGGGTTTTGGCCGGTGACCGTGGGAGGCGGCTCGCGTCGCCTCCCCGAACTCTCAGGAACTCACGGGCGTTTTGGAACCTTGTGTTGGGCGGTGGCGACCGGCGCGGGATCACCGGAATCGTCATCGGAGTCGGGCGAGGCGGTGGTGCCGCCATTGCCAGTGTCCTTGCCATTTGTGGTGGCGTTGCCGCTACCGTTGGTGAACGCGGAGCGCATCACGTCCGAGGCGAAAAAGTTTTTGCCGTCCATGGGAACCATCATGATCTGCAACTTGTCGGACAAACGCTCGGCGATGATTTTCTGGATGAGCATGGGATTCTGTTTGAGGACGGTGGCTTCGAATTTCATGCGTTCGGCATCAGCGGCGGCGGTGACGCGGATGTGATTGGCTTCGGCGTCAGAAAGATTCTTCTGGCGCTCGACTTCGGCTTTGCTGTCAATGACTTTAGCCTCTCCGGCGGCTTCGGCATTTTCCACGGTCGCTTCCTTGCGGGCCAGGGCTTCCAGCTTGGTTTGTTCAATCTGCTTTTGCTTCAGGGGGAGGGTGTATTGCATGGCGTCGGATTCAGCCTTGGCTTGCAGGACGCGAACCTGCGCTTGGCCCTCGGCTTCCTTGACGTCGCGCACCTTCTGGGCATCGGCTTCGAGTTCTGCGATGCGCACTTGCTTGGCCTTAATTTCCTGTTCGGTGCCGAGGCGCTCGTTCTCCTGCTCTTTCAGCAAGAGACCTTCGAGGCCCTGGGCGTATTCGGTGGGGAGTTGAATATCGCGGAGAAGCACTTCGCGAACGATGATGCCGTCTGTGGCGAGACGCGTTTTGATGGCGTCGGCGGCTTTGCTGCGTAACTCTTCGCGCTTGATAGCGAAGATTTCGCGGGTTTGGTAGTTGGGGGCGAGCTGGCGATAGATCGAGGAAACCACCGGGCCAACGACCTGTTCGCCGACGGGTTGCGGAAGATTCTGGTGGATGCTCGCGAGGCGCGAAGGATCCAGGCGATAGCGAATGCTGACGGCCAAACCGAGGTTAAGGCCTTCGCGGGCTTGCACGGTCAGGACTTCCGTCACGGATTTGGGCGCAGGGGCGGCGAGGGTGGAGTAGACCTGCTCGCGAGTGTCATAGAGAACGAGCGTGTCCACCAGAGGAGTGAGCAGATGGACGCCGGGATATAACGTAGCGGGGCGCGCGCCGAAGAGCTCGCTGACGCGAATACCCGCGGAGCCATCCGGCACAACGGCGATACTCAGACTCAGCAGCACCGGTACGATTCCCGCGATAGCCAATTGCCGGGCGAGCCGCCAGCGTACCGGCCCGAAAGGGCGCGAAGATTCCAGCCTCTTCGGGAGAGCAGCGGGATCGGCGCTGGCGTGCTCCAGGAGCCAACGGAGACGACCCGCCATGTATACGTCATAAGCCACCACAATTCCGGCAGCGCTGAACAAGCCGAGGCCGAGAATCAGAAACAAGAACTTCAATGCGAGCATGGAGATGATCCTTTCCTAAGTGTTCCCGGGTTAGCTGCGGTTGTGACTGGGTCAGCGGACCGCATGCGAGGGCCGGGAAGATCGTCGCTGGAGCGCATGGCGCGAGTTTGTGTGGAGTTGGGCACGGTGGATTACCTGCGCTGGGCATAGGCCTGAGCGGCCAGGCGAGTGCCGTGCTCGATGGCACACTCAGCGGGGCGACGGTTAGCTGTTGCAGGCTGCATCAGAAGAAAAACGCCGCGAAGCAAGAGCCAGTCCAGGACGAAAGCGGCCAGCACCGCAAGGACAGTGGCGGTTGTGATTGCTGCGAAGCCGAGCATTGTGTTCATGGGTGATCTCCTTTACCGGACTGGGAAACTTTTTGACGGGTCACTCGCCGCGCTCTGCGCCGGATTCGGGCTGATCGTTACGCGCGACCTGTGTGGCGGGGGCATTCGCCGGAGCGCCAAAAATTTGCGCGAATTCTACGGTTCGTTCGCCAAGCAGAGTGACGTGATCGCCGACGCTGACGCGGGCGAAGAGGTCCTCGATGTCGCGCTTGCCCATGCGGATACAACCGTGCGAAGCGTTCTTGCCGATGGAATGGGGGCGGTTCGTGCCGTGAATGCCGAAGCCCTTCACACTGAGGCCCATCCAGCGCGTGCCGAGCGGATTGCCAGCGCCAGGGGCAACGACCACACCGGGCTTGTAGTAGCCGGGATTCTCGAGGCGCTGCACGATTTGAAATTCACCGGTGGGACTGGGGCTTTCTGGGGCGCCGACGGCGACAGAGTAGAGCTTGACGAGGCGGCCATCTTCCAGCAGGGCAAGTTGGCGGTCGGGGATGCTGACGACGATTCGGCGAACCGGGGCGGGCTTCGTGGCAGAGGTTGAGCTGGGCGCCGATTGCGCGGCTGTCGAGGAGGAGAAAGCGAGTGCCAGGGTGAAGAGGGCGATGAATGCTCGTGCCTGAGCTTGTGAAGTGGGTTGGTTTGTTTGTGGTTGCCGCCGCATGTTGTGTATTCCTTTCTCCCTACGCAGAAGGGAATGGCACCCGCGATGCCGTTCGTACGACATTGATTTATAAGGAGTTATGGAATTGGATGCGTGCCGAATTCGTGGTTTGGGGGACACGGCGTGTTTTGCGGGACGCGGACGGGGGAAAACAGGCGGGAAGGGGTTTTGCGTCTTGAGGGTTCGGGGTTAGTCTAGATTCAGAGAAAAGGCGAGGCTATCGTTCATGTTTCCATCGCAGGGAATTCGCATCGGGCGAATTTTAGGAATACCCATCTATCTGGATTTGAGTTGGATCCTGGTTTTCGGACTAATCACTTTTTCGCAATCCAATTTTTTCGCGGCGCAACACCCGCGCTGGACGGCAACGCAGCACTGGACCCTGGGGGGAGTGACCAGCATCCTGTTTTTCAGTTCGGTGGTGTTTCATGAACTGGCGCACAGCGTGGTGGCGCAGCATTACAAGATCAAAGTGCTTTCGATCACGTTGTTCTTATTTGGAGGGCTGGCGCGGATTGCGCGGGAACCCTCGCAAGCGATTCAGGAGTTCAATATTGCGATAGCCGGACCGTTGGCGAGCGGATTACTGGCAGGCGTGTCTTTTGGAGTGATGCAGCTTTTTCCGGATAGCACGATGACGGGGGCCGTAGCCAGCCAACTCTTCCTCTTGAATGGAATGCTGGCGCTGTTCAACTTGCTGCCGGGTTTTCCGCTGGACGGAGGGCGAGTGTTCCGAGCCATGGTGTGGGGAGCGACGAAAGATTTCGCCAAGGCCACAAGGACGGCCGGCGGGAGCGGAAAGCTGATTGCGTTTGGATTGATCTCCATCGGGGTATGGAGTGCGTGGCGCAGTGATTGGACTGACGCCTTGTGGTCGGGATTCCTGGGGTGGTTTTTGCTGAATGCGGCGCAAGCGAGCGTGGCGCAGGTGACGATTCAGGAGACGCTAGCGGGATTGTGCGCTTCGGATGTGATGAACCAGGAAGTGCCGACGATTCCGGCGAACATGAGCCTGGAGGAGTACAGCGGGGAAGTTCTGCGAACGGGCCGGCGCGTACACCTGGTGACGATGGATGACCGTCTTGTGGGATTGATGAATGTGGGAGCGCTGGGCCAAGTGCCACGGGAAGACTGGAACATGAATTCCGTGCAGGCGGTCATGGTGCCACGGGATAAGATTTTGTGGGCCGCGCCGGAGGAGCCGTTGCAACGATTGCTGGAACGATTGATTGCGGCGGACGTGAATCAAATGCCTGTGGTGACGCACGGAGAAGAAGGGTCGGCGCACATTGTGGGGATGGTGACGCGGGACGCGATATTGCGGGTGATTCAGACGCGGAGCGAGTTGGGAGCGGCAATGGCCGGGCGGTGAGAAAACGGGCCGTTGGCGCAGAAGATGCCCCAGCCGCCTCCCGCAGCCGGGGCTTCCCGCAATGAAGCATCGCGTATTAGCGAGGCGAGTGCTTAAATTGCGGCATGTTGAGCTGGTCCTACGGTTGGGCTGGTGCGCCGCGAAGTGAATTCCCAAGATCTCGCTTGGGCAATACAAATTACGTGAAAAATCAGAAATAGCGGAACTAGAAAAGTTGGTATAACGCTCAAGGGCAGCACCGTGAGAGGGACCATGGAAGCGTCATGGGGGCTAAGCAAAAAGGCGGTTGTGCCCAGGGTCACGGCGGTGACCAGGTCCACTATGCCGAGCACTTGCCAAAGGATAAAAGCATTGCGGTTCGCGGGATTGGAAAGTTTCCATGCGGCGAAGGCTGCTGTCGCGCCGATGGCCATGTCCCCATACCCCGCCGGCAAGGCGAAGATCGCCGGGAGGGCTCGATGAGCTTGCAAGAGAACAAAGCTGAAGCCGATAATTCGCCAGAACTGCGCGGAAGTTAAAAGAACAGGATCGAGCGAGAGTGCGAACTGCCGAAAACCCTTCGAGGCATTGAACCACAGGAAGAAGAGGAGAATCGGAGCCGACGCCGCGATTGCGATGGCGATTCCGAAACGGTTCGAGCCATTGTTAAAGAATTGCAGGGCCGATGCGAAGAGTGCAAAAAGAAACCACACGACGATCAACCCGGCGACAAGTTTTCCGTAATTTTTCATAGCGAGCCTCCCTGAGTTGTAACCAAGCGAGCAATCCGATGCGTGAGCAGGAGCAGTTCGTTCCACGTCTTCGCGCCCAACTGGCGACGCAGACGAGATTGTGTCTTCTCCCAGACCGGCAGAACAGCCTTGAGTTGGCGCTTGCCGGCATCGGCCAAACGCAGCAAGCGCTTCCGCCGATCTTCACCTGAGCGCACCAAGATCCAGCCCCGCCGACGCATGATAGCCAGCGTTCGCGTCAGGCTGGTACTGTCCATTGCCAGCATTTCACCCAGTTGTTGCTGAGATACTTCACCGGCGTGAAAGAGCACCTGCAAGATACTGAACTGCGAAGCGCGAAGCCCCAGAGGGCGAATCGCGTTTTCGTACAGTTGCGTGAGCGCTCGAGACGTCCGGCGGAAGTTGCCGCACATACAAGGCAAAGCTGGAAAGAATGGTTCGCTCATAAGCATATAGATGCATATACATCTATATTGGTTAGGCGATTATTTTAAGCGGCGGAAGAGTTTGCTTCGCGCACGGCGCCGACGCGGAAGGCGCCGCGACGGAAATCCACGGAAATACGAGAGAAGCCCGCGTGGGTGAGGCGGGCGAAAGCCGAACCGGCGGAGACCGGAGTGAAGGTGCTGCCGATGTGGCCGACGCGGTGCACCCAGCTATCGTTAATTTCAAAGGCAAGAAAGACGCCGCCGGGGCGAAGCACGCGGTAAACCTCCGCAAACATGCGGTCCTGCAAATCACGGGAACGCAGATGATGCAAAACGAGGATGGCGATGGCGGAGGAGAAGCTCTGCGCGGCGAAAGGAAGTTGCGTGGCATCACCACGAAGCGCGCCGCCGGGCCCGCCATTGTGATGAGCTTTCAGAATGCGGGCGGTGTTGGCGTCGTACTCGAGCGAAGTGACGCTGGGGACGATCTTAAGGAGTTGCGGGGTGGCGGGGCCGTAGCCCGCGCCGATTTCCAGGAGATGATCGCCCAGGCGCGCGCCAGACAATACCCAAGGAAGAACCCGCCGCTGGGTGAGGTAACGCCAGACGGAGGTGGAACACAGGAAATGCTCGAGGCCGTTCATGGTCCGCGGAGGCCGGGGCTAAAAGTGTAGCGAGGTAGCAGGGACTGGAGCAAGGGGCGGAGAAGAACAGGCACAAGTAAGAGCGACCTCGGGGGGACGCGAGGGAACGGCGAGGCTTGAATGCATGCCGCAGGCTAAGCGGCGACGGTCTTGGGAGCCGGCTTGCGGGTCGGCTTGATCGAAGTTTCGGTCAATTCGCGTTCGGCGCGAATCCAATCGCCAAGGGGATCTCCGGGAGTGCAGCCACGCTCGAGATAGATGTGATAGGCACGCAGAGCGATTTCGTCCTGAGTGGGCTTGGGCTTGCTCCCGTTGGAGCGGGACTTCTTTTGCTGCGGCGAGGCACTTACCCTCGTCTTAGCCATACTGTTCTCCTTTCAACTACACAAACCATTTTAGCGTGCGGAATCGCGTGTGGCCAAGGCGGAATCATGCCTGTGGAAAAAATTGTGCTGTTCTTGATAGGGGAGGGAAAAGGCAAAAGAACGCGACAGGCAGGGCGTTGCGCTTTGCCGAGATGGGGTCGAGCAGTGCTCGACCCCTACGAAATCAAATCGGGTACGGTCCGTTAGTGGCTGATTATTAGGGGAGCGGGTTATTGATCTGGAGGAACATGAAAACGAAAGCGGCGATGACTACGCCGCCGGCTAACCAGCCGAGAAGATAAGCACGAGTGCGCTCGGAGCCGGGGGCGGGTTGGCGATCGGCGAAGACGCGGCCGAGAAGGAAGCCAGTGGCGAGACCACCGAAATGTCCCCAATTGTCAATTCCTGGAACGAGGAAGCCAATGGCAAAAATCGAAACGACCCAGGAGATCAGGCGTGAACGCATGGCTTGAATGTTGGCACCGCCGCGGCGTGTAGTGACGGCGAGGAGCAAGCCAATGATGCCCATAATGGCGCCGCTGGCGCCAACGGAGGGATGGCTTCCAAGAATGGTGCTGGATAGTGAGCCGCCAACACCGCAGGCAACATACAGAAAAAGGAAGCGCGCGGAGCCGTAGAGTTCCTCGACGACAGGCGCGATATCCATAAAGACCATCATGTTGAATCCGATGTGGAGCAAGCCGCCATGAAGGAAGGTCGCGAGGATTAGGCGCCACCAGGCCCACATACCGCTATGAAATGGAAGATTCTCCCCAAGACGGTAAAGCTCAATGCCGCTCATGCCGCCAAATAATCCGATACTTCCACCGGAATGCAGAGAGCGAATCAAGCTGACGCCGAACATGAGGACGTTAACGATGAGGACGACGGCGGTGACAGGGGCATGGCCGCCGAAGAATTCAGAGAGGCCTTTGCTCCACGCAGCGAGAGAGAAGCGCAGGCTGGTGCCGCATTCGTGGCAGCGGTTGGCGTGAATGCCAACGAGCGCGCCGCACGCGGGACAAAGTTGCGGTCGTTTTTCGCCAGAACCGCCAAACATGCCGCTAAAGACTTGCTTCCAGCGCGCGAGGCGCATCTGCCAATGATAGGGAAGGGGCAAGCATCCTCCTTGCGGGCTTGCAAATGCATTCCTATAATACCGGAAATGCGCCGCGCAATCCGGCGAAGAGGAGCTATGGACAAATTCGAAGAGTTCGGGCGGAAACTGGACGACGAGATCACGCGGCTGCGGAAATACCTGGATGAAGAGGTGGCTCCGGTGACGGAAAAGCGTACGGCGCAATTCCTGCGCGAAGTTTCCGACAAGCTTTCGGAAGCGGCAAAGAAACTGGAAGACCGCGTGGCGGCGCGCACGCCGCAAGAACCTAAACCGTGACAGCGAAACGGCTTTCATTTGGCGCAGTGCTGATGGTGGCAAGTGCCTGCGGCATCGGGTGTGCCGCAAGGCGACCGGCCGCGGGAAATACTCCACCGGCGCCAACGCAGCCTGCGGAAACGCCGGAAGCCGCAAGCGAAAAAGCGAAACGGGAGACCGAAGTTCCGCCTGCGGGGGCAGCTACACCGCCTGCGGCGAAACACGGGAAAACTCCAGCGGTGCCTGTGCCAGCGGGTTACACGGAAGAGGGAAACGCTTCGTGGTATGGAAATCCGTTTCATGGACGGCGAGCGTCGAACGGCGAAATCTACGACATGAACAAACTGACGGCGGCGCACCGCACGTTGCCGTTTGACACCATGGTGCGGGTGACGAACCTGACCAACAATAAATCCACGGTTGTGCGGATCACCGATCGCGGGCCGTTCGTGGAGAACCGCATCATTGACCTGTCGCAAGCGGCGGCGCGAGAGATTGAATCGATCGGGCCGGGCGTGGTGCGCGTGCGGCTGGAAGTGTTGGGCAACGTGGATCCCACGGAAGGATATTTCACGGTGCAAGTGGGAGCGTTCCGGGATCGCGGAAATGCGGAAAGATTACGGGATCGGCTAAGCGTTTCGTACACGCCGATTTTCATTCAACAGTATGATTCGCCGGATGGAACGTTTTACCGTGTGCGCGTAGGGAAGATTTCCGGCGAAGGCGCGGCGCAGGATTATGCGGAGCAACTGCGGAGCAAGGAAGGATTCACGACGATGGTGCTGCGACTGGATGAAGCGCCAGGCCCGGGAGTAAACTGATGGACCCCAATTGCCTGTTTTGCAAGATCGGTGCGAAGAAAACTCCGGCGAAGCTGGTGCTGGACGAGGAAGAGTTTTTTGCGTTTGAAGACATTAACCCGCAGGCGCCGACGCATATCCTGCTGTGTCCGCGAAAGCATTTTGCATCGCTGCATGAGGCGAACGAAGAAGATGCGGCCATGTTGGGGAAAATGCAGATCGCGGCGGCGAAGATTGCGAAAGAGCGCGGGCTGCTAGGGGGATACCGCACCGTGTTCAATAACGGAAGCGGGGCGGGGCAGAGTGTATTTCACCTCCATCTGCATTTGCTGGGCGGAAGGAATTTTCGCTGGCCGCCGGGATAGAGCAAGGGCGAGCAAAAGTTTAATTTCCCAGGAGGATGCATGCGTATTCGTGCCGTGGTGCGCGCTGAAGTTGTTGCGGGGCTGCTGCTGAGTTTGCTGCTGTGCGTGCGGGGCGATGTACTGGCGCAGCAAAAATCGGCAGCTGGCCCCAAGCCGGGCGAACTGACGGTGGAACGCATCTATTCGCAGCCGAGCTTGAGCGGGCGATTGACGCGCGGCATTGCCTGGATGCCGGACAACAAGCACATCAGTTATTTCGAGACGAAGGGCAGTGGCAGGGACGCCAAGCCGGAACTTTGGACGATGGATGCGGCGACTGGAGAACGTGCGCTGCTGGTGTCCGCGGAAAAACTGGAAGGGGCGTTGCCTGCTGCGCCGACCAAGAATTCGCAAGCGACCGGAGCGGGGAGGCGCGCTCCTGCACAGTATCAGTGGGCGCCGGGCGGCGACGCGTTGTTGCTCGAAGGGCCGCAAGCTTTGGCGTGGTTTGATTTGAAAAGCCAAGTGGCGCGGGTGCTGGTGAACGGAAAAGAAGAGTTAAGCGACGTGAAGATTTCGCCGGATGGGAAATACGTCAGCTTTGTGCGCGAGCACAACGTGTGGCTGGTGAGTACGGCGGATGGAAAAGAAAAGGCGCTGACGACGGGCGGGACCGAAGAAGTGCGCAAGGGCGAACTGGACTGGGTGTACCCGGAAGAGTTGGAGCTGTTCACGGGGTATTGGTGGGCGCCGGACTCTTCGGCAATCGCTTATCTGGAAATGGATGAGCGGAAGGTGACGCAATTTTCGCTTTTGGATTTCGCGTCCTATACCGGCGAGGCGGAGTTGCAGCGGTATCCCGTGCCGGGAGGAACGAATCCCGTAGTGCGCGTTTTTGTTGCTCCGCTGGGGCGCAGCAAGGAGCGCGCGATGGACCTGGGCGCGGAGGCGGACATGTACATTCCGCGCGTGAATTGGTTGCCGGATTCGAAGCGGCTGGCGATTCAAAGGCTGAATCGCACGCAAACGACGCTGGACGTGCTGCTGTCTGATGCAGCGACGGGAAAAACGTCCACGATTCTGACGGAGAACGATCCTTACTGGATCAATGTCAACGACGACCTATATTTTCTGAAGGATGGGCAGCGGTTCCTGTGGGCCAGCGAACGCAGCGGTTACCGGCATATTTATTTATACGATTTTTCGGGGAAGGAGCCGCTGCAATTGACGAAGGGCGAATGGGAAGTTAGTCAGGTGGAGCGCGTGGATGAGGCGAAAGGCGTGGTGTACTTCACGGCGAAGGAAAAGTCGCCGCTGGAACAACATTTGTACCGCGTGGGGCTGGATGGCGGCGGGTTTACGCGAATCACGAAAGAAGACGGTACGCACCGCGTGAATTTTGCACCGAATGCGGCGATGTATCTGGATACGTACTCGAACGCTGGGACCCCGCCCCGACAAGACATTTACCGAGCGGACGGAACGAAACTGGCCACGGTGAATGAGAACAAAGTGGCGGAACTGGCGCAATACCATTTGTCGCCGATGGAGTTCTTCACCATCAAGGCGCAAGACGGAATGACGCTGAAGTGTTGGATGATCAAGCCTCCGAATTTCGATCCGGTTAAAAAATATCCTGTGATTGTGTACACCTACGGCGGGCCACACGCGCAAGTGGTGGAGAACGCGTGGATGGGCAACCGATTTTTGTGGCACGAGATGATGGCGCAGAAGGGCTACATCATTTTTTCGCTGGATAATCGCGGCTCCGGCGGGCGCGGTCATGTGTTCGAGGAGCCCGTCCATTACCACTTCGGAGCACAGGAACTTTCCGACCAACGAGACGGTGCGGAATGGCTGAAGTCGCAGCCGTACGTGGATGGAGAGCGCATTGGGATACATGGCTGGAGCTACGGCGGGCACATGACACTGCACGCGATGTTCGAGGCCGCGGACATTTTTGAGGTGGGATTCGCGGGCGGGCCGGTGACAGACTGGCATTTTTACGACACGATTTACACGGAGCGATACATGGGGTTGTTACCGCAGCATGAGGAGAGCTACCAGGAATCATCGCCGATCAAGAATGCGGAAAAGCTGAAAGGGAAGCTGTTGATCGCGCACGGAACCGGCGACGACAACGTCCATTTTTCCAACACGCTGGCGTTGATCGATGAGCTGATCAAAGCGGGAAAGTACGTGGAGGTGATGCCGTTTCCTGGGCGCGGACACGGAGTTAGCGACCTGCCGGCACAGCGGCTGCTGTGGAACCGCGTGACGAAGTTCTTTCTAGATAACCTCTGAAGATTGAGTAAATTAGGGCGATATTGGATGATTGCAAGTCTTGTGGGTTTCTGCTTTGTAGATTCATAATTACATGGTATTATTGTAATCATAGAGGAAGGAAGTTTGATGACTGTCTCTACCCGCATCGAGCTAAAAGTGGCTGATGAAGTTTGGATTGCTGCCGCACTGCTGCACCGCGAACGGCCCGGCTCTCCGGATTTTTCCATTGCAGAGATTTTGGACCGCGCTCGGCGCGAGAATCTGTATGGTTCGCTGCGGCCTGGGGTATACGTGCACGTAGTGCAGCACTGCGTAGCCAACCGCCCTCCAAATCCTGGCCGATACCGGATGCTTTACGAGACGAAGGAAGGCCGCCGGCGCCTCTTCCGCAAGGGAGATGCCGAGCACCCGGACCGTCGGGAAGGCAAGAGCACTCCTGCAATGAAGGATTTGCCCGAAGGCTACAGTGATTTGCTCGGTTGGTATGAGGACTGGTGCGCTGTCGGAGCAAATCGGGCTATCGAGGCTGATGCGCTGCTATCGCTTGCTGGCTCCGGGAGAAAGTTATGGGCGGGGGAGCACGCGGATGGATACGTTGAGCGGCTTCGCGCGGGTTGGAAATGAGCCGAATTTTCTGGGACACCAATCTATTCATTTACTTGTTTGAAGGCTACGGCGAGTTATCGGAAAGAGTCCAAGCACTCCGCAAAAGAATGTTGCAGCGAGGCGATCAGTTGCTGACTTCGACGTTTACGCTGGGCGAGCTTCTTGTGAAGCCCATGGAGAACGGAGCGCTCGACTTGTGCCAGCGCTACGAACGGGCGCTTTCGTCATCGGCGGTCTTGATCCCGTTTGACGCCAAAGCGGCCATGCAATATGCGCGAGTGCGCTGTGATCGGACTATTCGACCGCCCGACGCCATTCAACTTGCGTGTGCTTCCGCTGGCCAAATCGATCTGTTCATCACAAATGACGAACGGTTGCAGACGAAGCATGTCGAGGGAATTCAGTTCATCGTGTCTCTAGGCGGAGCACCGATCTAGAAGCAGCCGCCGAGCGTCGCGCCGTATCCAGAGTTCCGCGCAAGCTACTTTGCATCGAGGTCGAGGTCTTTTATGGGGAGATCCCAGTGGGCGTCGAGGATCTCGAATCGGCGCTGTTCTTCTTTTTTGAAGGTGTCCTGATCGGGGAAGAGTTGTTTCAGGAGCGGCGCGGAATCGTAGCCATCGTTGGCGATGGCGGCGTTTTTGTAGACGATGGTAACGCGATAGTCCCAGCGGCCGTCTTCCGTGGTGTGATACACGGGAGCGACGGCGGTAACTTTTAGCAGGCGGCCCATCTCGACCTGCTTCTTCAACACGGGGTAGTGATTTTTGCGGAAGAGGGCGATGAATTCGTCGGCATGGCCCCACTTGGTTTTGTAGTAGTACTCGATGACGAAGGGCTTATCGCTGCCGGATGCCATCTGAGCACTGGCTTTCGCGAAATGGCCGACAGCAAGGAATGCAGCGGCGATCAGAAGGACGGAAGCTAGCAGAAACCGCGTTGAGAAAAGTTTGCGCATGGGATTCTCCCTGATTGGAAATCGTGCAGGCATTGTAGCGTGAATACGGGGGTTTGCCCTAGCTTGCCGATCCGAATCACGACCATTCCTAGCTAGCCGAGAGGTGCTGGCTCGGGCGGAAGAGGCGGCGCTTCCGTTGGTGGCGGAGCGGGCGCAGCAGAGTTTGGTTGCGGTGGCCAGAGCAGTGCTGCCAGGGGCGGATAGCGCGTGGCGAAAAAATAAATCGAGTACGCGGGGAAGAAGACGATAGCGGGCACGGAAATCATGGAAGCCACAAAGATCAGGGCCGCGAGCACAAGGCAGCAGACAATCACAGCGAGGGTAATGGTGTAAGCGTTCCACGTCAAACCCGCGGCCATACCACCCAGAACGGCAGCGACGCCGATACCTCCGACGGGGAGGAGCAGTACAAGAATCACGATAATGGTGATGATGCCAAGAGCGATGGCCACGCCGATGGCCAGTCCGATTTTCACGATAATGTAGACGGCATAGCCGCCCGTCTCTGCTTTCAGCAGCAACCACAGCCTTCGCCAACCCTCGACGGCGCTGATGTCCTCCAAGGCCATTTGCGGGACGACAAAGTCCTTGGTCATCACGGTGATTATCGCCAACACTACGGCCAGGACAACAACGAGCAAGAGCAGAAGGAGGCCGCCGAGAATGAGCGGCGCCAAGTGTTCGCCTGGATGAACGAACCAACCCTGGCCCCAGGCAATCAGCACGGGAATGCCGACGAGTAGCATGAAAGCAGCGAGACTGAGGAGCATCAAAACAAGCTGCCAGACAAAAAACCGGCGGCCGTTGTGGCGGCGCCGCACCCATCCCTGGCGGATGTGACATTCCTTGGCGATGATGCTGTCGAAAAGAATGAAGCGCATGATGCTGTTGATGTAGAGGAAGAGGACGAACAAGACGAGACCCAACACAATCAGAGGGATGATCAAAGAAGCAAGGAGCGCCATGTGGTCAGCGATTTGTGAAGGCAATCCCGTGGCAAGAAAATGCTCGGATCCATGTTGGTGAGTGGTTGTGGGAATGTTGAAATTTGAGCCGCCGCCCCCACCGGAACCGAGTTCTCCTGCGAGAAAACCGACGATAGCGAGGCGCACCCATTGGAAGAAGCGGAAAGGCTGCAGGAGTTGCTGTTTGGTGTGATTGAACGCGGGAGAGATGGCATCAACGGCGGAAATAGGCAAGACAGGCACCTCCGTCACACAAAATACATGATGAAGAAAAAGTACTCCGAAGGCGAGGAGAGGGCAATAGCGATGAAAATTATCTGCCCTCGGCCGTTTCCGAGCAGCGGCCGCAGCTGGCAATTGAGAACGATGAGCACAGGCAAGGGAGAGCAAGTGAATGGCGTAGCTCACATCTTGGATCGCATATTACTCGTAGGCGGCGCGGGTCAGGCGGTCGCGAATGGGAGCCCATTCGGGGGTGTCGGGAGGAAGTTCGACGGCGATCCAATCGAAGGATTGGCGGTCTAATTCATGCAGCGTAGCGTAGAGCTGCGCGGCGAATTCGCCGGTGGTTTGCGGCATGCGCTGCTTGAAAGCGGCTCTGGCATTGTAGGCAAGCCAAAGATAAGCGCCGCGACCTTCGCGGGGAAGATGGCCGCGATTGACGAGGAGCACACGGGTGCGTGGGCTGTAGTGCTTTTTGTGCTGGCCTGGGGAACGATGAGGGTCCGCGAGTTGTGGCGACGCAACTGAAGAGTATTCATTAGCGTCTTCGACAAAGGCCATGCCTGGGCGGAGGACTTCCAAACCATCGGGAGTCACGGCAATCACGGTGGATTCGAGGCCAACTTCGCAAGGGCCGCCATCGAGGAGGAATGGCGTGTCATCGCCAAAAGCTTCGCGGACATGCTGCGCGGTGGTGGGAGAGAGTTGGGTAAAACGATTGGCGCTTGGAGCGGCAATGGGAAACCCAGTTTCGTGAAGAAGCGCGAGAGCCATGGGATGCCGAGGCATTCGCAGGCCCACGGTAGGTAGGCCCGCCGTCGCTTCATCGGGGATGAGCGACTTTTTGGGGACGACGAGGGTGAGCGGGCCGGGCCAGTATTCGCGGGCGAGGCGTTCTGCTTCCTGCGGCCAATCGGCGGCAAGTTCGCGGGCCTGCTCGACGCTGGCAACATGGACGATCAGGGGGCTGGTAGCGGGGCGACCCTTCAGGGCATAGATTTTGCGAATGGCAGCAGGATCGAGGGCGTTGGCACCGAGACCGTAAACGGTTTCCGTGGGGAAAACAACCAGGCCACCGGAACGCAGAATCGCCGCGGCTCGTTGGATGTCAGGATTGGCGGACATGGCGGTTCAATCATTGTGGCAGAAGAGAGGAGGGGGAGCCAGCCAGCGGGTGAAGATCCGGGCTAGATGGCACGCCGTTGGAGGCGGTCTAGTCCATTAATCTGGCGAACTTTGCGATGGAGACAACCCTGTTGAGCGGTAGGAGATTCACGCCCTAGTTGTCAGAGTCGTGCGTTGGATCAAAGACGACAGAAACTTCGATTGTTGATTCAGCCGAGCCGGGGGCAAATACCCATTGCTTGACGGCCTTTTGGGCGGAGTCCGCAAGGATGGCGCTGCCACCGAGAATTTCGGTGTCCTTCACGGTGCCATCGGCTTTCACGACGACGCGGAGGCGTACGACGCCGCCGATCCCGCGCTTTTTGAGGATGCTGGGATACTGCGCCTCGACGCGCTTCACAACTTTGCGGCTACTTTCCTGTGAATGGACGGAAGCCGGCCATGAGAGAAAAAGGAATGTTAAAGCCAACAAGAGGGCCAGTGGTTTGAAGCCAGAAGTTTTCATCGTCGTCAGCGTCATTCTTTCGGGCACGCGAATCGGCGGTTGAGCGCGAGCCTCTCCCCTAGATGTGAAGAATAAACATGCAAGGAATAGGCCAGAGTTGAGCAATATCAAGACGAAAGTGCAGGAAATGCACTGAGGGGGAAATGAGCTTCCAACTCATAGATAGAAGGCATGTTACATGCAAGGGTAGGCAATTTGGGTGCCATCAAAAGTGTCTGAAATTTGGACTGGCAGGGTCGAGTTTCTCAGAAGGCGTCTCAGGGTGAGAAGTGGGGGCGCTGAGGTTGCGAAAGTCGCGTGTCTGTGCGAAAGCCCCCCGGAGGAATCAGGGATGAGTGTGCTTGTAGATTTTTTCGCCGGCGGGGATTTCTACGCGGAGGCGATTGGCGGGGAGGGGAATGGGGCAGGTGGTGTAAGGGTTGTAGGCGCAGGGAGGATTGTAGGCTTTGTTGAAATCGAGCTGAACGGTTTTGCCGTTGGGGCCGTCTTTGGGAGCGTCGGTATCGAGGAATCGCGAGGCGGGGTAGGTTAATTTGCCACTGGTGAGATCGCGAAAAACGATGAAGAGGCTGCCGTCACGATTGGCTTCGGCTTCGAGGCGATATTCCTGGCCGTGCAGAGTGAAAAGGACGTAGCCGATGATGTCCATCTTGATGGGATCGCCAAGAACATTCTGAGAATCGAATTGTTTGGGCGAATCATAGGGAACGAAGCGAGCGGTGAGGTTATAGGAATCGTCGACAGGAAACCAATTCAAGCCAGTGAAGCTCTTGAGCAGGGGGCTGTGCTTGTCTTTGAGGCGAAGGGCGAAACGATCGCCGCTGGCGTGGACAAAGAGCGTGAGATCGCCAAGGACGAGACGGTCCTGAGGATTATCGGGGCGAAGATCGGCGAATTGTACGGACTTGCCGTCGATGGTGGCAGTGACTCCCGGTGTGATGTGGACAGTGGTTTTTCCTGCGTGGAAATCGAACGTGCCGGCTTGCGCGGGGGCAGAAGCCGGAAGAACGACGTCATTGAGGGGATCGGAGCCGAAGCGATTCTCGCCTTCATGGAGCCAGAAAAGGCCGGAGACGGTGAGCCAACCGTTTTCGGAAGTGAGCTGAGCTTCGTAATCGTGGCGCCACTTTTCGACGGACTGGCGATAGGCGGAAGAGTCCGCGGCGGCGAGGCAAGCGAAGAAAAGAAACGCGGCGAGGAAAACGACGGCGCGACGGGGACGAAGAAAGTTCATGGCATGCTCCCTTTTATCGTGAAACGAAAAGTATCAGAAAAATCGCTGGCCATCCAGAGGCGGCGGGGCGCAGAAAAGAGAGAAATGAAGAGTTTCGTTTAAGGGGCGACAGCGTCGCGAAGTTGCGGTTTGACCTGAACAGCAGCGAGGCTGGCGGCGTCCCAACCACCTCCGAGGGCTTTGACGAGGAGGACGGAAGTGACGAGGCGCTGGCCGTGAATGATGGCGGCCTCCTGCTCGTTATCGAGGAGGTTTTGCTGAGCGCTCACAACGTCGAGATAGTTGACGAGCCCGCCGGTGTAGCGGGAGGTGGCGATGTCAAGCTGGCGGCGGGAAGAATCAACGGCATCGGCTTGGGATTGCCGCGCAGAATCGAGCACTTGCAACCCAGTGATGTTGTCTTGCACTTCGCGAAAGGCGTTGAGGACAGTGCCGCGATAGGTGGCCACGGAAGCGTCGTAGCCCGCTTGTGAGAATTGCATCTGGGCACGACGAGCGCCGCCAGTGAAAATATCCTGGGCAAGATTGGCGCCGACAGCCCAGAAAGTGCTGGCGACGTTTACAAGTTGCGAAATGTTTTCGGAGTTCCAGCCGCCCTGGCCATAAAGGACCAGCGAAGGATAATACGCCGCTTTGGAAATCCCGATTTGCGTGTTGGCAATGGCCATTTCGCGTTCGGATTCCGCGATATCGGGGCGGCGCTCGAGAAGATCAGAAGGAAGAGAAGTGTCCAGATTGGGAGGCTCGGCGGCGAGAGGATTCTCGGCCACGTGGAAATCAGGAGCGGGTCTGCCAGTGAGCACGGCTATGGCGTCCTCAAACTGTTTGCGCTGCTGGCGGAGCAATGTTGCTTGTGTGCGCGTGGTGTTGAGGAGCGTTTCTTCCTGAGTGACATCGAGGCCAGAAGCGACGCCACCGTTGTGGCGAGAATTCACAAGTTCAAGGCCCTTCTGGAGGGTGTCAACGGTGCGGCGGAGAAGAGTGATCTGAGTATCGAGCTGACGAAGGGTGAAATAATCAGCGGCGAGTTCCGCGATCAGGACGAGGCGCACATTCTCGAGATCGGCGGCGTTGGCTTGAAGGGAGGTTTGCGCGGCTTCAAGAGTTCGGCGGCGCTTGCCGAAAAGGTCGACTTCGTAACTCACCGTGAAGGGGAGCGTGTAACTGTTTTGTGTGACAGGGCCGGTCAGCGGAGCATAAGAACCGGTGGAGCGCGTCCCGGAGAAACGCTGGCGATTGGCGGCCGGGTCGACTGAAAGCGTGGGAAAGAGCTGGGCATTCTGGACAGCGGCGGAAGCGCGGGCCTGGTCGTAATGAGCGAGGGCAACTTTAAGGTCCTGGTTGGCGGCGAGAAGATCGTTTTCGAGAGAATTGAGACCATCGTCGTGGAAGACAGTCCACCAGGAAGTTTTTGGCACAGCATCCTTGGGGACGGCTTCTCGCCAAGGCTCGGCAATTTCCCACTTGGCGGGGACGGGAGCCGTGGGGCGTTTGTAGTTCGGGCCGACGGTGCAGCCGGCCAGGAGAAGAAATCCGACGATAAACACACCCGCACGCACAAATTCAGAGTTACGCGAACAGAAATGCACACTTGCGGCGGAACGCATCAGGGCTTTTTCTCCGGAGAAGCGCCAGACGCAACTGGCTTTGCTGGTGCGGACGGCGTTGTAGTGGCAGGCGCGGCGGTCGGAGCGAGCGGGTTGGTCACTTCCTTAACATGCACTTCCTGATTGTCTTGGAGAGAGTCAGGAGGATTCAGGACGATCCAGTCATCGGTCTTGAGGCCATTCAGAACCTCGAGGCTGGTGCCGAAATCGCGGCCAATGGTGAGAGGTTGCAAGTGGGTGTGGTGATTCGCGTCAACGACCACGGCGCGGAGTCCCTCTGAGCGGAAGAGCAGCGCGTTCACGGGAACCTGCAGGCGCTGGGCCTTCACTTTCACCTGGAGATAAACTTGGGCGTAACCGCCAGGGAGTAGTTGTGAAGATTTATTGGGGACATCGACTTCCGTAAGGAGCGTGCGCGTGGAAAGATCGATAGCTTCGGAGGTACGGACAACTTTGCCCTGGAACTTTTGCCCGGGGAACTGGGTGAGAACGAGATAAGCGCCAATGCCAGAATGAATGGAAGGGGCGAAGGCTTCGGGCACGTTAACATAGACGCGGATGGGGTCGGTTTGCGCCAGGAAGAAAAGTTGCTGCGTGGTGCCACCATTGCCGGCGTTGATAAGCATGCCGATGTCGGTATTGCGACGAGTGATGACGCCACTGAAGGGAGCTTCCACGCGCTGGAAGGATTTCAGCTCTTCCAGGCGGCGAACATTGGCTTCGGCGGACTGGACGATCGCTTGTTTGGCAGCGAGGTCACCAAGGGCATTGTCCACTTCCTGTTTGGAGACGCCATCGGTCTTCAGAAGTTCGGAGTAGCGGGTAGCGGTGATTTCGGAAAGGTGCACGTTGGCTTGCGCGGTGTTCAGATCGGCGCGAGCCTGAAAGAGTTGTTGATCAACTTCGGGAGTCTCAATTTCGGCGAGGAGTTCACCCTTGCTGACGCGGCTGCCGATGTCGCGATACCACATTTTCAGGTAGCCGTTGGTGCGGGCGTAGATGGGAGATTCGATGTAGGCCATCAGCGTTCCGGGAAGAACCAGGTCTTCATCGCTCGACTGAGCCGCGGGATGGAAGACAGCCACGGTGGGGACGGAGAGAACTTCAGTGTTATCGGCGAGGGCTTTGTACTCCGCGCGGCGCTGGAACATGAGCACGGCGCCAACGACCACCAGGACGACGACGATGAGGAAGAGAACCAGAAAGAATGAGGATTTCCCCGGCGGAGAAGCGCCAGGATCATTTTCGAGCTGAGTTGTGTGGTCAGTCATATTCAGTTGCTCCGGGTTCCAAATCGTCGAGCGGATTTCATGATTGAGCCGCCCTGAGAGCGACGGCGCGATGACGGCGGCGCTCCAGCCAGCCGTGAATAATGGAAAAAACGCAAGGCACGAAGAAAAGCGTTGCCAGCGTGGCGAAGAGCAGTCCGCCAATGACGGCGCGGCCGAGAGGCGCGTTCTGTTCACCGCCTTCGCCAAGGCCGATGGCCATGGGCACCATGCCAATCATCATGGCGAGTGCGGTCATGATGACGGGGCGAATGCGGACGAAACCGGCTTCAAGGGCCGCGTCAGCAGCACTGCGTCCTTCGTTCAACTGCTCGCGCGCGAAGGAGATCATCAAGATGCTGTTGGATGTGGCCACACCCATACACATGATAGCGCCAGTCAGCGAGGGAACGTTCAAAGTTGTGTGCGTGAACAGGAGCATCCAGCAGATGCCGGCGAGGGCGCCGGGGAGAGCGGTGATGATGATGAAGGGATCGAGCCAGGACTGGAAATTGACGACGATAAGGAGATAGGCAAGAACGATGGCGCCAATGAGTCCAATGCCGAGGCCCAGAAACGAGGAGTTCATGGTCTGGACCTGGCCGCGAATGAAAATGCGGCTGCCGCGCGGGAGTTCCTTCTCGATGTTGTTCACAAGTTTTGTGACCTCGGTGGCCACGGAGCCGAGATCGCGCCCATCGACGGCGGCGTACACATTGATCATTGGCTGGACATTGTAGTGAGAGATGGAAGCGGGGCGGGCGACGGTGGAGGTGTCCACCAAATTGCCGAGGATTTGCGGAGTAGCGCCGGGAACACCGCTGTTGATTGGCGTGTTCTGGATTTCCTGATAATTATCCACGCGGTATTGAGGAGTCTGCACAGCAACGGTGTAGCTAACACCATTTTTGGGATCGAGCCAGAAGTTCGGCGAGGTCTGGAAGCTGGAGGAGAGGGTCACCAGGACGTTCTGGGCGACATCGCGTGCCTGCAAGCCCACGTATTGGGCGCGCGTGCGATTGATGTCCATGAAGAGGGTGGGGGCATCAAAAGCCTGCTGGACGTGGACATCCACGGCGCCGGGAATGTGGCGGATTTCGTTGGCAAGCTTCAATCCAAGTGCATAATCAGCGGGCTGATTCATGCCGATGATCTGGATGTCAACGGGTGCGGGTGTGCCGAAGTTGAGAATCTGTGTGACGATGTCCGCGGGTTGGAAGAAAAACTGGACGCCGGGGAATTCTGCGGGGAGGCTCTTGCGAAGATCGTTGATGTATTCGCGGGTGGAGCGGCTGCGCTCGGGCTTGAGCTGGACAAGGATTTCCGCGTCGCTGGTGCCGATGGTGCCCGAGTTGCTGTAGGTGAGGTTGATGCCGGAATAAGGCAGACCGACGTTATCAATGACGGTGGTAAGGTCGCGGTCGGGGATGGTGCGGCGAATGAGTGCGTTAATCTGATCGGCGAGGCGGGCAGTTTCTTCAATGCGGAGACCGGTGCGGGCGCGCATGTGCAGACGGATCTGGCCGGCATCAACGCTGGGGAAGAAATCGCGGCCGAGAAAGAAAAAGAGTCCCGCGGAGAGGATACAGAAAGCCAGGAAACACGCGGAGAAAAGCGGGCCGTGGTGTAGAGCAGCCGCAAGAGCGCGGCGGTAGGAGGCGCGGAAGCGCTCGAATCCGCGCTCGAATCCCTGCTGGTAGCGCCGGAAGAATCCCATTTTCTCCCCAGCATGCAAATCCGCATGGTATTCGTCTTCAGAGGACAAAAGATACATGGCCATGGTGGGCACGATGGTGCGCGACCACATGTAGGAAGCGAGCATGGCGAAGATGACGGCTTCGGCGAGCGGCACGAAGAGGTATTTAGCGACGCCGGAGAGGAAGAACATGGGGATGAAGACGATGCAGATGCACAAGGTAGAGACGAAAGCGGGGACGGCGATTTGCTGAGCGCCGTCGAGGATGGCCTGGACGGTTTCCTTGCCCATGGCGAGTTGGCGATTGATGTTCTCGATTTCGACGGTGGCGTCGTCAACCAGGATGCCGACGGCCAGTGCCAGACCGCCGAGGGTCATGATGTTAATGGTTTCTCCGAGAGCGCTAAGGCAAAGTACGCTGACGAGAATCGAGAGAGGGATGGAAGTGGCGATGATGAAGGTGCTCTTCCAATTGCCGAGGAAAAGCAGAATCATGACGGCCGTGAGGCAGGCGGCGATGAGGGCTTCGCGGAGAACTCCTTGAATTGCAGCGCGCACGAAAAGGGATTGGTCAAAGAAAGTGGTGACCTTGAGGTCCCGGGGAAGAGAAGGCCCATAATCGTGGAGAGTTTGTTTGACGCGATCGACGATGGAGAGCGTGGAAGCATTACCGGTTTTGTACACGCTCATCAACACGCCGCGCTGGCCGTTGGCCAGGACGACGTTGGTCTGCGGAGAGAAACCATCGCGAACGTGGGCCACGTCGCGCAGGTAGATCGTGGAACCGTTCACTGTTTTGACGGGAAGATCGTTCAATTCGGCAACGGTGCGCGGGCTACCGTTCATTTCTACGTTGAATTCCAGGACGCCGAGCTTTGCCGTACCTGTCGGCAGGATAAGGTTTTGCGCATTGACGGCATTGACGATATCAACGGCAGAGAGCCCCTTGGCCTGTAAAGAGGTTGCGTCAATGTCCACGGAGATGAGGCGCTGCTTGCCGCCATAGGGGAAGGGCGAAGCGGCGCCCTGAACGGTGGCGAGTTGCACGCGAATAAAATTGTTGCCGTAGTCGAAAAGTTGTTGCTCGCTCAGGCGGTCGCTGGTCAGCCCAATCTGAAGAACGGGAACGGTGGAAGCGGAATAGATGATAACTAGAGGCGGCGTGGTGCCTGGGGGAAGGGAACGAAGAAAAGTCTGCGAGATGGCGGTGGTCTGAGCGAGAGCGGTCTGAATATTGGCGTTGGGCTGGAAAAAGATCTTGATGACCGCAATGCCGTTCAGCGATTGGGATTCGATATGTTCAATGTCGTTGACCAGGGTGGTGAGACCGCGTTCAACGCCAGAGGTGATGCGCTGCTCCATTTCCTGCGGCTGGAGTCCGGCGTAGTTCCAGACCAGAGCGATCACCGGAATATTGATGTCCGGGAAAATGTCGGTAGGCGTGCGCGGCACCACGACAAACGTCAAGAGGATGATGACCATGGCCATCACGATAAAGGTGTATGGCCTGGCAAGAGCTAATCGGACTATCCACATAGAAAGAGAAAGTGACCTCTAGGCGAACGGGAGCAAATTCCTACACACGAGGACGCCGCCTTGCAGGGTGAGCCTGCTTACCTCTATTAGACTACGAGTGAAGCGGTTTTGGGTACGGCGGGTTGCGGGCACCGGGCCACGGAAAATAGCCCGGCAAGCATCAACATTTCTAATGTGATAGACGGGCACGGGGGCAGATAAGTGGTAAGATGTGCGCCCTTGTTCTGGGGAACCGGGGAGCTGGAGTCGCTTTCGAGCGGAATTTTCAGCAGGTGTGTGCGTAATTCAGACAGCGCTTAATTCTTGTCAGGAGAACTATCGTGCTTTCCATCAAAAACCTGTCGAAAACGTATGCCGGGGGGATTCGAGCGCTGCGAGGTGTCTCGCTGGAAATTCCCACGGGGATGTATGGGTTGGTGGGCCCGAACGGGGCGGGGAAATCCACCCTGATGAAGATTTTGGCGACCTTGCTGGAGCCGGATGAAGGCACAGCGCAGCTAAACGGGCTGAACCTTGTGGAGCAGAAGGACGAGACGCGAAAGATACTGGGGTATTTGCCGCAGGAATTTGGCGTGTACCCGAAGATGCCGGCGCAAGATCTGCTGGAGCACCTGGCGGTAATGAAGGGGATCACGAACAGAAAAGAGCGGAAGGAAGCGGTCGAGGCGTTGTTGCAGCAAACAAACCTGTGGGACAGCCGAAAGAAGCCGCTGGGGAGTTATTCGGGCGGGATGAAGCAGCGGTTCGGGATCGCGCAGGCGCTGCTGGCGAATCCCAAACTGATCATTGTGGACGAGCCGACGGCTGGACTGGATCCGGCCGAACGTAACCGGTTTCTGAACCTGCTGAGCGGCATTGGGCAGAATGTGGTGGTGATCCTGTCCACGCACATTGTGGAAGACGTGCGTGAGTTGTGCTCGAGGATGGCCATCATCAGCGAGGGGCAATTATTGCTGGAAGGCGTGCCCAATCAGACGATTGAAAAATTGCGGGGGAAAATCTGGAAGAAAGTAGTGGCGACGGATGGCGAGCGCGACGCCATCGAAAAAGCGTTCCGCGTGATTTCGACGCACCTGCTGGGGGGATTGCATGAGGTGCGGGTGTACTCAGAGGGCGCGCCGGGGGATGGCTTTGCGCTGGCGGAGACGGACCTGGAAGACGTGTACTTCTACAACCTGACAAACGCGAAGGCGAATTAAGGGGAGACGCGGCATGTTCTGGACCTTCTTCTGGTTTGAATTGAAATTAAGATTCCGCAGCATCTCCACGTATGTCTTCTTCCTCATACCATTTCTGATGATGTTCTTCGTGGTGTCCGTCGAGGATTTTGGAGTTGGCGCTGGCAAATTGCTGATGAATGGGCCGTTCGTGCTGATTAATTGGTTTGGGCAGGTGACAGGCTTCGGCGCCATCCTCATCGCCGCTATTTTTGGACCCGCAATTCTGAGGGATTTCCAGCAAGACACCTACGCGTTGATCTTTACCAAGCCGGTGACGAAGTTCGATTACCTCGGAGGAAAGTGGCTGGCGTCATTTGTTGTGACTCTCTTCGTGTTCAGCGGGCTGGTGTGGGGATCCATCGTCGGCATTTTCATGCCGTGGGCAGATAAGACGCGGCTGGGGCCAATTCATTTGGGGATGGTCCTGGAGATCTTTTCGTCGATCAGCGCGATCAACATTTTTTTCCTGGGTTCGCTTTTCTTTTGCGTGGCGGCATTGTCGCGGCGGATTGTGATTGTGTACCTGCAAGGCGTGTCGGTGCTGGCGTTGTATCTGATTCTGGCGATTTCTGTGATTGCCACGAATAGATTGGACCGATTCTGGCCTTCGGTAGTAGATCCGCTGGGAATGGTATTTATGAACAGCCTGATGCGCTACTGGACGGTGGTGGAGCGCAACAGCAGGCTGCTGGAATGGTCGGGGGCGTTTCTGTACAACCGGCTGCTTTGGATGGGCGTGGGAATCGTGGCGCTGGCCTTGACGTATGTGCTCTTCCCGATGTCGGCGGAGACGTTGACAGGACGAAAGGCGAATCGGAAGGCGAAGGAAGCCGCGGAGATCGAAGAGCAGGAGAAGAAGGCGCGAGTGAAAGCAGTCACGCAATTACCCGCGGTCTCCCAGTCTTTTTCGGCGGGCACGCGGTGGAGGCAGATTGCTTCGATGACGCGGTTGCGCACGCTGAATATTCTGCGCGAGATACCGTTTTGGGCGATTGCGATGCTGATGGTCATATTCTGCGCAATCAATGGATATTTCGCGGGGGAAGTCAGCGGGGTGAAAGTCTGGCCGGTCACCTACCTGATGTTGGACGTGCTGCAGGGCGGGGCCAGCCTGTTTTTGTACATTGTGGCCGTGCTCTATGCGGGCGAATTGATCTGGCGCGAACGCGACGTACGTTTTGACCAGATTCACGATGCACTGCCGCTGCGCGATTGGACGGATTGGCTGAGCAAGTTTTTCGCGTTGTGCATTGTGGAGTTTCTGCTGCTGAGCATCGTGGCCGTGGTAGGCGTGATGATGCAGACGGTGAAAGGCTACTACCACTACGAATTGCTGCACTATTTCAAGGAGCTGTACCTGATTGCGTTGCCGCAGTTTGTGATGATTATTCTGCTGGCGCTTTTTGTGCACACGATGGTGAGCAACAAATTTGTGGGCCACGCGATCGTGATCGGTTTTCTGATCCTCGTACCGGTGTTCTACCGCTACGGCATCGAGAACCGGCTTGTGCTGTATGGAGAAATCACGCCATACACATATTCGGACATGAATGGTTACGGACATTTTGTGCGGGCGCTGGCTTCCATCATGGTGTACTGGCTGATGGCCGGCGGACTGCTGGGAGTGGTGGCGATCCTGTTTGCACGGCGCGGAACCGAGGTAAACGTGCCTGTGCGCTTGCGACAATTTCGCGAGCGCTTCCCGCGCGCGGCGGGATATGGCGCGCTGTTTCTTGTGCTGGCAATCATCGCCGGAGGATGGTTCGAGTACAACACGCATTTTTTGAACGAGTACCGCACGGAAAAGATGGGGCGGCACCTGCAGGCTGAGTATGAGCGGCTCTATAAGAAGTACGAACGGCTGCCACAGCCGAAGATAACCGCGGTGGATGTAAACGTGGAAATGTATCCAGAGCGCCGAGCATTCAAAGGGACGGGCCATTACACGCTGGTGAATCGCACGGACAAGGCCATCGAGGATATCCACCTTACGGAAGCTCGCGAATCCGTGGATGAGGTGAAGTTCGACCGGCCTTTTCACAACACGCTGAGCGACAAGAAGCACTTTTACGAGGTTTACAAGCTGGATCAGCCGCTGCAGCCGGGCGAAAGCCTGCGCATGGATTTCCACTCTTCCTACACGCCGCATGGGTATAAGGATGGCGGCGAACGGGCGGAGTTTGCATACAACGGAACGTTTTTCGACCGCGACTATTTTCCGCAGGTCGGCTACGTCCAGTCAATGGAACTGGACGAACCCGTGAGGCGGCGCGAGGAAAAACTTCCGGAACTGGAAGAGATGGCGCTGCCGGGGGATCCTTATTATTCGAATGTAAATCTGTTCACTCCGGACTCGGAGTGGGTCACTTTCCATTGTGTGGTCAGCACTTCACCTGAGCAGATCGCCATGGCGCCGGGCTACCTGGAAAAAGAGTGGACGGAGAACGGGCGGCATTATTTCGAGTACACCATGGGCGATACGCGCATGAACAACTTCTTTTCGTTCTTGAGCGGGCGCTATGCCGTGAGGCGGGATGCGTGGAAAGACGTGAAGCTGGAGGTGTACTACCAGCCGGGACACGAATACAACCTGGACAAAATGCTGGAAGCCGCGAAGGCCGGGCTGGACTATTACGAAACGAACTTTGGACCCTACCAGTTCAAGCAATACCGCGTATTGGAATTTCCGCGCTACCGGGCCTTTGCGCAATCCTTTCCCAACACCGTGCCTTTTTCGGAAGGCATCGGGTTCATCGAGCGCCTGGAAAAGAAGGACGATCTGGATCTGGTCTATTTCGTGAACGCCCACGAATTGGCGCACCAATGGTGGGGCCACCAATTGATCGGAAGCGACACACAGGGCTCGAACATGATGAGCGAGACGCTGGCGGAATATTCGGCGCTGCGGGTGATGGAAAAGAAATACGGCGACGACAACATGCGCAAATTCCTGAAGTATGAACTGGACGGCTACCTGCGGGGACGCGCGGGAGAAACGAGGCACGAGCCGCCGCTGGCGCTGGTGCAACGCGAGCCGTACGTGTGGTACCGGAAAGGCTCGCTCGTGATGTATGCGCTGAGCGACTATATCGGCGAAGACAAGCTCAATGCGGCCCTGCGAGGATTTCTGGAAAAGAACAAATATGCCCGAGGGCCTTACCCGGACACGCGTGGATTTGTGGAGGCGATGAAGGAAGCCACGCCGCCGGATTTGCAATACATGGTGACGGACATGTTCGAGTCCATCGTGCTGTACGACAACCGGGCGGTTTCGGCGGTGTCCAAACCGGAAGCAGGCAACAAATATCATGTGACGCTGAACGTGAGCACGGAGAAAAAGCAGGCGGACGGCTCCGGCAACGAAACGCCGATGACGATGAACGACCTGCTGGAAGTGGGGGTGTTCAGCGGCTCGAAGGAACACTTGAAGCCGCTGCACGTGGAAAAGCAGCGATTCGGTACGGGTAAATCCACGGTGGAATTCGTGGTGGACGAAAAGCCGACGTTTGCCGGGATCGATCCGTACAACAAGTTGATTGACCGCCAGCCGGAAGACAATTTGATTGAGGTGGAAGAGAAGAAGTAGGCGCAAGTGAGCCAAGAGTTGTCAGTGTTCAGTTTTAAGTTTTCAGTTTTCGGAAAAGCAAAACCTTGAGCGAGACAATTCATTCAGGTCAGAATTCGTACCCTTGAAAGCCGCAAGGGCTTGGCACCCGCTTAGCGAAAACAGACCCCGAGACTAACCCACCCTCTTCCTACGAGGGTGGGGCACCAGGCTAAATACTCTAAACCGGCTCTACTCGTTCAAGTCACCTTTTCCCCGCGGTCCTTCTTCGCTGAAATGACCGTCGTGCCAACGATAGCGAACTCTGATGTATCCATCGGAACAACAATCACCACTTCGTTTGTCTGCGTCGGCAAAATCAAGAACGAGTGCACCTTGGTTAAAGGAAGTTCGGAGCAGCCCACCCGAGGATCTGGAACCGCTTCTTAGTCGTGCAAGAAGCTGCAACCTACCTCTCGCCATCTCGTAGACAAAGAGATAGTCCCAGCTCATGGAACCGCCGGGCGAGTAGTTCAGTGCCACCGCCGCTGCTTCGACATGACCGTCCAAGTGTCCGTATTCGACAAACCAATAATTAAGTGTTGGAGCTACGCTCGGACCCTCCGGAACTGTAAACCGATGCTTGCCGTTCCTGAGGCGAACTCTTGTTTCGGTAGGTAGCTGCGTCCAAAACCAGGTGGTGTGGTTGTCCGAGTCTGCTTCAGGATCGTCCCATGGATAGACGAAATTCTTGAAGTCAACCTCTCGGATTGTGTTTGTTGCGGTGCTCTCGCACTCCGTAAACACCAGTATAAAGAGAAGGAGGATGCAAATGGTCGAGAATGACCTTGGCCGGTGGCCCTGTGGAGATTCGGCGATGCGGCTGAGTGCGCGCATTGTTGGCTTAAGATACCACTGTAGCAATTCACCGCGAAGTTGAATGGCTGGGTGCTCCCAACTTTGGCCCGGGTCAGCGCGCGGGCCCTTACTTGTGGGTCATGGTGAAGACGCCGTCCCAGGAGGCGGAGGGTTCGTCGAAGAGATATTCCTGGCAGCGCTTCCAGTACATGCGGGAGGGGCCTTCGTTGGGCCAGCGATCGAGGATGGATTGGAAGGCTTGCTGGGCGGCGGCCCAGTGGCGCTGGAGATAAAGTTGGCGGGCCGCGGTGAATTGCGCGAAGCACTGCTGCAAATCGGGAAAGGCGGGGTCCCGGTCGAGTTCAGAAAGTTGGCCGACTAGTTCGTAGATGGTGACAGGCTGAAGCTTGCCTTTGACGCGGATACTGTCGAGTTCGCGGAAGAGGAAACCGGCGTCTTTAGCGGCGGCGTAAGTGGATTCGTTGGCGAGGATGTGCGTGCCGTATTCCTTGTTGAGGCCTTCGAGGCGCGAAGAAAGATTCACGGCGTCACCGAGAGCGGTGTAGCCGTAGCGCAGAGCCGAGCCCATGTTGCCGACGCTGGCGACGCCGGAATTGAGGCCGATGCCGATATCGAGGCGCGGCTTGCCTTCCGATTCCCATTTTTTTTGTAATTCGTGAACGCGCCGCATCATGGAAAGCGCAGCGGTGCAGGCGCGCGCGGCGTGGCCGGGATCTTCGTAGGGCGCGCCCCAGAAAGCCATGACGGCGTCACCGATATACTTGTCCAGAGTGCCCTGTGTGTCGAAGACTATGCGCGTCATATCGGAGAGATAGCCGTTGAGGAAGAGCGCGAGTTCCTGTGCGTCCAGTTTTTCGGAAATGGTGGTGAAGCCGCGGATGTCGCTGAACATCACGGTGATGTCGGTCTTGCGCGGTTCAACGAGTTGCGGATTCAGGAGCAGGCGGCGAATCACTTCCGGGCTGAGATATTGGCCGAAGGCGGAGCGCACTTTGCGCTTTTCCTTTTCTTCGACGAGGGCGCGATACAGCGAAACGAGCATGACGTTCGCGGTAAGCGTGCCGGCAGGCAACGTAAAGTTGAGCCACCAGCCGTGCAAGAAAGCGATGTAGATAAGCGCGGCGAAGGGAACCAGTAGGGCCAGGCCGAACCACATCCATCGCGGAGAGACGAGCGCGAGGACAATGCCGAGCGGAATGCCGAATATTAATATAAGGATGAGATCGAGAAGTTCCTGATGGACGCCGCGAATCAGGAAAGAATTGTTCAACATATTGTCGATGACGTTGGCGTGGACTTCGAGCCCCGGGTAGCTGATACCGCCGTAGGGAGGGGTGCGCAGATCACCGATGCCAGTGGCGGAAGCGCCGACGATGACGATTTTGTCCTTGAAGGTGCCGGGCGAGAATTTGCGATGAACGACGTCCGCGATGGAATGGTAAGGATAAGTGTTCGCAGGGCCGCGATAGTTGACGATGACGCGGCCAAGCCAATCGGGATGAACGGTGAGCTTGTCGCCGAACTGAAGAGTGCTGATGCCGGCGGGGCCGTAGTTCACGGTGACTTGCTCGGTCTTCAGACCTAGATAAAGGCGAAGCGTTTGCACTTCAAGGGAGCCGTAAAGATCGAGATCGTCGGGATTACCAGTGCGGCCGAAGGGCAGAACGAGCAGAGCGCGGCGCAAGACACCATCGGCATCGGAGGAAATGTTGAAGAAGCCGATGGCAGTCCTCTCGTCGTTGTCGGGAGGAGCGAGTTCGGGAATGTTGGCGATGGTGGCGGAGTAGAGAGTTCCCTCAAACTGGTAGTTGTTGAGCAGGGCGGCGAAATCGGATTTGCCTGTGGAGGGGCGGATAGCATTGCGATTCAGGGAGTACCACTGGACCATGGCCGCATAGTTGTCCAGCGTGGCGCTATCAATGCCCTGAATCTCCTGTGGCATCAAATAAAAATTGCCGAGGACGACGGGACCAAAGCGGCGGAGGGCCGCGGCGAATTGAGCGTCGGCGTCAAATTGCTTAGCAAGTTCCAAGACTTGCGCTTCGAGTTTGGGATCGGGAGGATGACCGTCTTTCTTGTCAGCTTCGAGTTTGGCCCACAGCGCGCGGATCGGTAAGACAGTCTGATCGGGTTTATCGAAGGTGATGTCGAAGGAAACGACCTTGGCGCCGTCTTCGCGCAGGGCATCCAGCATTTCGCCGAAATATTTGCGGGAGAAGGGCCACTTGCCGAGCACTTCCTGAGAGCGCTGGTCAATCGCAACCACAACGATGCGCGGATCGGGAGGAGTGTAACGGGTAGGTCGATAGCGGAAGCGCGTATCCAGCGTGCTGTACTCGAAGCGCTTCAGAAAATCGAAGAGTGGCGTGTTGCGATCGCCGACAAAGCTGAAGAAGTAAACCGCGAGTGCAGCCAGCGTGATGGCAACGCTAATAAAGAAGGAAGCGCGGTGCTCCCACCAGGAGGAGAGCAATTCGCGGAAACGAAAAACGTGCCGCGCGGAGCGAACTCCTTCAGAAGGAGTGGACATCGTTGAGTAACGCTACTCCCGGAAAATGAAATTGAGACGGACGCCGCAAACTTCGATGAGGTCGCCGTCGTTCAAGCGCACCGTGCCCGGAATGGGCGTGCCATTGACGGTAGGAACCTTGTCGCCGGTGCCGAGGTAGTAGCCGTCGTCGCGCTGATTGATCTGGGCGGCCATGGGCGGTTTGAACCACCCCCGCAGACGGACGGTGGCCATGGGAGATTTGCCGATGACGGTGAGCTTGTTGGTCAGCACGTATTCTTTCTGGTTGACCTTGCCGCTGAGCACGACGAGCGTGGGCATCTTCGCGCGGCCGGGTGAAAATTGCGAACGTTCGCCCATGGCGGCGGCTTGCGAGAGCATGTCGCGGCGTGCCTTGGTATCGAGGACCATGGTTTCGTTAATTTTGGGAGCGGCGGCTTTGCGGCCGGTGTCCCAGGGAATCGCGGCATCAGCAGTAGCGTCAACCTTGATGTGATGCTTGCCAATCCAGATGGAATCGCCATCGTGGAGAGTAGCGCGCTCGACACGTAGATCGTTGACGAAGGTGCCGTTGAGACTATCAAGATCTTCGACGACCAGCCGGCCGCCTTCAAAATAGACGCGAGCGTGGTAATTGGAGATGGCGAGGTTGTCGATCGGAAGATCGTTATCCGGCGATCGGCCAATGCTGACCGGACGGCTGCCAATGGGGACTTCTTTGACCAACTTGTTTTCAAACATCAGGCTGAGCTTCGCCATGCAAATCCTCCTGAGGAGGTCTAGTCTTTTTTGGCCGAGCCGCGGCGCATCCAGGAAAACCAACCCTTGGGTTCTTCCTGAAAGCGCGCGACGATTACAGTAATGTTATCAATGCCGCCCCGTTCGTTGGCCAGTTCGATAAGTTTTTTGGCTGCGGCGGTGGGATTGGTCTCTGCCTGCATGCTACCGGCAATTTCGGGTTCGGTGACGATGCGGGTGAGGCCGTCGGAACACAGCAGAAGGACGTCACGAGGATAAATGGCGACTTCATCCACGTCCACTTCGACGTCGGAATGGGCACCGAGAGCGCGCAGAAGGACGCTCTGCATATCGCTGGATTCCGCTTCCTGAGGCGTGATGATTCCGCGGCGAACCTGTTCGGCGACAAGGGAATGATCGTTGGTAAGTTGCTGGAGTGAGCCGCCGCGCAATAGGTAAGCGCGGCTGTCACCGACGTGGGCGACGCTGAGTCGTCCCCCATCGTACCAGGCGGCGGTAAGAGTGGCGCCCATGCCGCGCTGCTCGGGATTTTTTTGCGCGGATTGAAAGATCTTAAGATTGGCCTGGTGAACGGCGTTCTGCAAGCGCTTGGTTTTCGGGGCCCAATTGTCGCTGGGAGCGCCAACAAGTGTGGCGTTGGAATCTTCCTTATCCTCGGCGCAGAACTTGGCGATGGTTTCAATCGCCATGGAGCTGGCAATTTCGCCGTGCGCTTCGCCGCCCATGCCATCAGAAAGAAGAAAGAGGTGGAGCGGATCGAGGATGCGGAAGGAATCCTCGTTGTTGGCGCGCACGCGTCCCACATCCGTCAAGCCGTCACTGACAATCTGCACAGCCGCTCCTTCCAAGCTCTCCGTGAGCACGCGTACCACCCCCTGCGCGGACACACCGGCAAGTCCCGTACGCTCCACGCTAGCAGAGGCTCAGCCGTCAGGAAAGGCATTGCATCCAAGTGATTACTCGCCGATTAGCCACACTGGCCGGTTGGCCAGTTGGGAAGGATAACCTAAACCGTGCGGGAGAGACAAAGAGATAAGGAGAAGTGCGCGTGGGAGTTATCCCCCAGGGAGGGCACTTCTGTGGAAGAGAAAAGTCCACTACAATCGCGGTGTGCGGATAACTGGGCGGCAGGTTCAAACAGGCATCATTGGATTGGCGATACTTTGTGGTGAAGCGGGGTTCAGCTGGGCACAGCAGCAGGCTCCCGCGGCTTCCGGAGCGCGGATATTGCTGTTGCCGCGAAAGATCGTTACCGGGGAACGCTCGACGCTGGCGGTGCTGGACATAAACGGGCGATTGACGCCCGGTGTAACGGTGGTTTTCTCGAACGGTGACAAGGTTACGACGGACGCAACTGGGCGGGCTCTGTTTGTGGCGCCGCTGAATCCGGGCGTGATTTTTGCGTCGATTGAAGGACGCGCCGGGCGCCTGACATCCGTTATTCTCTCGCCTGGTGAAGTTCCTGCTGGCACGCAGGAAGTGGCGCTGGCGCCGCGAATTGCGACGGTGAGTGATCGCTTTGAGATATCGGGCCACGGATTTTGCGGCGATGCGGACGCCAATAAGGTGAGCATCGGAGGCGCGCCGGGATTGGTGCTGGCAGCTTCGCCGGCGTACCTTGTGGTGCTGCCACCGGCGGAGATAGAAGCTGGACCAGCGCAAGTAGTAGTAAGTTGCGGGGCGCGGAAGTCGGCTGCGTTCTCCGTGCTTTTTGTCAGTTTGGAGTTGGAGGCGAGTAGCGCGACGCTGGCTCCGGGAGAACATCGCGAATTGAAAGTGCGCGTGCGGGGGAGCACGGCGAAGGTCATCCTGGAAGCGCGAAACCTTGCGCCCGAGGTGGCGGAATTGCTGGGAGGAACAACGGTGCGCGCGGCTTCTTCGGGAGGCGAGGAGAATGTAGCGCGGTTTGCGCTGCTCGGGAAACAGCGTGGAAGCTTTATGATATCGATCCGGCTGGTGGCGCCGGTGGGGGCACCGCGACTCTGAAAGAGATCCCGCCGTTGCGCGACCGCAAAAGCGGCAGCAAGCTGCCGCACTCCAAAAAATTCAGGCGGACTTTTTTGCGGCAACGGGAGGCAGAGCCAGCGCGGCTTGCGCGTCTTCGATGACCGGCGAAACGGTTTCCGTGGCCGTGAGCAGAGAGGCGAGGGTGTTAGAAGCTTTGTCGAGGCGTTTATCGGCTTCGGTGTAATTCTGCTGGGCATTCTTCAGGTGCGTGCCAATCTTTTCAAAATACTCGCTGAAGCTATCCAGTTGCTTGCGCATGCCCGCCAGATTTTCGGAGAGGCGTTTGGCGTTTTCCTCGATTTGCATGCCCTTCAGGCCCATGCTGATGACGCAGAGGTGGGCGTAAAGCGTGTTGGGAGAGACGGCGATGATGTTGCGGGTGCGGCAATAGGCGTCGACGGCCTGCCCCTTGGAATCCTCGCTCATCAGTAGTTCGTAGTAGACGGTTTCGCTGGGCACGAACATCAGCGCTAGTTCCAGCGTGCCTTCATCCGGCACGATGTATTTGCGCGCGATGGAATCGGCGTGGCCTTTGATGGAAGAGACGAAGGCTTTGCGGGCGTCGTCGCCTTCGGCAGCGATGCGGCGATAGGCATCAAGCGGAAATTTGGAATCGACGGCCATCATCTTTTTGTCGCGCAGGAAAATCACAGCGTCGGCGGTCTCTCCGCTGCGGAAACGGTATTGCGTGGAGAATTGGGAGGGCGGAAGAGAATCTTCGAGGAGGCGTTCGAGAGTTACTTCACCGAATGAACCACGGGATTTTGCGCCGCCCAAAATGCTTTCCAAAGTTTGCGTCGCCTGGGACATCTGTTTGCCGGCTTGCTGAACTTCGCCCAACTGGCGCTGAATCTGGTTGATCTGCTCGCGCGTGTTTTTCAACTCCGTGGACATGGCGGCTTGCGCATCGGAAGTGATTTTAGAGGTGACCTGCGCGGAATCTTTCACGCCATCCTGAAGGGCTTTGGTGACAGCTTCCAGGCGAGAAGCGACGGTGCCTGCCAGCGTTTCAATCTTGGTGCTGCTTTGCGTGTGCGCCGTGGACATGCCTTGAACGTCGCGGCGCAACTCGCTCATTTGCGATTCCAGCTGTTCATTTTTCTTTTGATCGCGTGTGTTTTGCACGAGGAGCCTGACGATCAGGCCCAGCAAAACGACTCCGAAAATGGCGGCAAAGATCCAGATGGCGTTCATGCGTTCTCCGATGCAATGACGGGAAACGGTAAAACCACTTTACCCGGAAGCGGGGGGAATGGGTAGGGTTCGAATTTTCTGCAAGAGAGACAAGATTACAAAAACGCCCACCTCGGAAAGTGGCCGCCACAGAAGCTAGGAAGGAGCGGTGAAATTGACGATCATGCCGAGAAGGGGTCCAGCGTGCTGGACCCCTACGATGGCAACGAGGTGGTGTGCGGCGCTACCAGTTCAGCTTGAGAGCGAACTGAAACTGTCGGGCGTCAGCCGCGGCGCTGGGTTGTCCCGCTGGGCAGGAACCAACGAGCGGGTCGCACAGTGCGTTAACACCAATGATGTTGGTGTGGTTGAAGAGGTTGAAGGCATCAGCGATAAGGTCCACGCGAAAACGCTCACCCAGATTGATGCCCTTGGAAATGCGCATATCAAACTGGAAGAACTTGGGCATGGTAAATCTATCGCGGCCGAGGTTGCCCGTACAGCCATACGGGGGAGTGACGCCAGCAATGGTGTAAGACTGGCCACTGTCCGTCCAGCAGACGGTGGGAGGACCGAACACAAAACCCTTGATGTAGGGTGAGGTGATTGAACCTGCAGTGCCTGCCGGAACGACCGAGGGGCGAATTTCGGAACTGCCACCATCGCCGAGGGTGTCATCGCCGGTGATGACATTGAAGGGACGGCCCGAAGAGACTTCTATGAGTGGGGCGAATGTCCAGTTGCTAAGGAAACTGTCGCGGAAGCTCTGGCCGGCAGCGTGAGGCGAAGTTTGGAAAACGCCACTGGTCACCCAGCGATGACGCTGATCGTTGACGGAGTTGCCCTTCTCATATTGCGGGAAACGGCTGTCCTCAGGCTCGAGAGTGGACTGGAGGTCAGTTGCGTTATCAATGGAGTGTGACCAGGTGTAGCTGGAGAGAAACTGGAAGTGTTTCGAGAAACGTTTTTCCAAGTTGACGGTAAGCGCATTGTACGTGGAGAAGGCGTCCGACTCTTGAGTATCCGCGCTCAAGTAAGGAACTTGCACGCCGCTGAATCCTGTGGGATAGCCGGCCGCGGCCGCGAGGGCGACAAGCGTGTTGTAACCACCAGGAACTAGTCCGCCAAAGGAAGGATTAGGACCCGACTTGCGAAAGTAATTGAAGAAGGCAGGGGTGGCCACAAATCCAACAGGAGAACCCCCGCAGTTTTGTCCGGTATAGCCCAAGCCCAGCGCACCGGGAGCCAATGGCTGACCGGTGGGAGTTGCAAAGGCAATGCTGCCTCCGCCCGGGACATTGTAAGCGGGAATGCCACCAGCGCAGGCTCCATTAAAGGTCGAAGGGACATCGACGGTAAGTGGGGAACTGCCGGGAGCAGCGATGCCCACAGCGATAGCGCTGGCGTCATTGGAGTCGAGTAGAGCGGGGTTGATGGGGTTGACGTCAACAGGGCGATAAAGGTGGAGGCCCTTGGTCCACTGGTAACCGGCGCTGAATTTCCACGAGCCAGCAAGAACGCGTTCGATAGTCAGGTTGGCTTGTTGGGCGTAGCCGTCACGGAAATTTCGGGTGACCGGGAGGATGAAAGGAAGAATGGGAAGCGGGAAGCCTTCGGTGAGGTAGTTCTGATTGGCGAAGAGGGAATCAGAAGGAAGTGGATTGAAGCGCTGCTGGTTGGGCTCGTAGTACATGTTGGGAAGCGCGTTAAGCACACCCTGAAAGATGGAAGAGCCATTGAGGTTGGTAGGTGAATCGAGACCATTACTACAGACGGAGACGGTGGGGAGCAGACCGCAAGCGGAGGCGACACCGCCGGTACTGATCAACTGGACAGAGCGGCCGCCGTCGGCAGTCGTCGAGTCAAAGGCTATGGCCAGGAGCGGATGGTCGTAAAACAGGCCATAACCGGCGCGGACGACAGTCTTGCCATCGCCGGTCGGATCCCAAGCGATACCGAAACGGGGTGCAATGTCTTTGTATTGGCGCGGTATTCCTTCCTGGACGCCGAGAGCCTTTTCGGCAGCCGCATTGATGGCGGTAGCTGCGCCGAAGAGCGGGGTAATGTCCGGGTCGTACCGCAGACCGTAATTGATCGTGAGTTTCTTGGTGATACGCCAGGAATCCTGCGCAAAGAAGCCGATGGGAATTTCGTCAAAGGGTTGATTGGAAGAACCGATGCCCTGAATGTAGGTGGTGGGGACGCCCAAACCATAGGCCTGGAGCGCGTTGGGCTGGGGAATCCCGGAAGGGAAGACGCTGATGCCACCGAAATTAACGTCGCCGCCAAAATCGAGTTCGAAAATTTGGGGCTTGTTGGAGCGCAACTGAAGGAGATTGAGGTCGCCGCCGAACTTCAGGGTATGGCGGCCACGCGTGATGGTGACATTATCGGTAAATTCGTAGCGGCGTTCGATGCGGTCCACCGTGGAGTATGGTTCGCGGCCGAAGTAGGCGTAACCGGGGATATTCACACCGATGGCAGATCCGCCCTCGAGCGGGGAGTAACCGAAGTGGTCACCGCGGCGGGCGAATTGAAAGCGGAATTCGTTGAAAGCGGTATCGCTAAGAATGGTGTCGTTTTGAAAAGTAGAGTTGAAATCGCGGTACTGCGTTTCGCCTACTCGTGAACCAGCGTTCTCTCCGTAGACCTGGTTCTGAGAGGTGGACTGAACACCCGTGACCAGGGACGGAGATACGCCGATACGAAGGAATGAAGTGTTCCGATTGTCCCAGCGCTGATCGAGACGCGCGGACCAGAGACTGGTTTTCTCCATTGCTGGGAAATTGCCGCGCAAGGCATTAAGGCCGACGTAGGAAGTGGGAAGAGGGACAAAACCGGTGCCGACGCCGGCAGGATTGGAAGGATTGGGCAAACAAATGACGCTATTGACGGGCGTTCCAAGCGGGCAGGCCACGGTGCCAGGAAAGAACCGCGAATTTGGCAAAAGGCCGGCGACCGTCGAGCCATAGAGGAGGGTAGTCATGGGGATGCTGGTTCCGTCCACGTTCTTGTTCAAATCCCCGCTGACAGCAACGTTGGTGGAGGCGCCGGTGGCGACGGCGGTCTGTTCTAAACCAGAGATTTGCCCTTGAATCAAAGGATTGGAATTGGTGCAAGCCGCTCCATTGCCAGTAAGTTGCCCCAGTGCAGCTTGATAGAAGGCCAGCTGGCCGTTCGCGCCGGAGGTCAAGCTGAGCGGAACGGGGATGCAGGGAACGAGACCAGTGGTCAGTCCCCAGTTACCCTGGCCGATGCTGGAAAAGCCTGTCTCTTCGCGTTGCGTGTATTCATAGCTGAAGAAGTAAAACGTCTTGTCCTTCTTCAAAGCGCCGCCGAGTGTGGCGCCGGTTTGCACGCGGGTGTAGGCCTGCTTAATGGGATCGAGGTCGCCGGTGCTGGGGTCCACTTGAAAAGAGAAAGGATTGCGAGCCTGGAAAGCCTTATTGCGGAAATATCCGAAGATGTCGCCATGAACGTCGTTGGAGCCGCTTTTGGTTACGATGTTGACGACACCGCCGGTGGCGCGGCCGTATTCCGCGTTGTAGTTGCTGAGAATCATCTGGAATTCCTGGACGGCTTCCTGAGAGACAGTGGAGCGGATACCGTCGATGGAAGCGTCGACGGCGTCGGCGCCATCCACGCTGACCATGTTCGACCGGGCGCGGGCTCCGCTGATGTTCAGGCCGCTGTTGGGAGCTGGGCCGATGGCGTTGGAGTTGTCGCGCGTGGTTTGAGAATTGGTGAGTGTGAAATTAATGTAGTTGCGGCCATTGATGGGGAGATTGTCAATCTGGCGTTGCTCGACAGATTGCGCGCTTTCCGAGCGGGTGGTCTCAATGGGGGCCGACTCGGTAGTGACCGTGACTACCTGAGTTTGCGTGCCCAGTTCGAGCTTCACGTTCACGATGGCTTCCTGACCAACCGTGACCTGGATGGAAGGATTCTCATAGGGCGCGAAATTGGCGCTTCCCTCCACATGGAGTTTGTATTCGCCCGGCACAAGGCCGACGATGACGTAACGTCCGCCGTCATCGGCCGTCGTGGTGCGTGCTGCACCCGTTGCCAGATTGGTGGCTGTAACCTTTGCGCCGCGGACCGCTAATCCTTGCGGGTCAGTCACCAGGCCAGTTAGTGTCGCCGTGTTCACTTGCGCCAACGTCGTTGTTGCCCCCAGCAAAAGCACTACGCACAGAACCACACACGCATACAACGACTGCCTACACCGCATACTCTTCCTCCTCATTGAACCTGCAAATCCCTCCGCTACCCCTAGCGGCGATGGGTTGGCCCGCCGGTTAACGCCCCCAAAAAACAGATGTGTTGGATATGAGCTTTTACTGCAAAGCCCGAAACTTTGCAACTGTAATCTGCAGAGGGCTATAGCGGGAAATGATTCGCGCGGCAACAATGCTCAATCTGTAACAGGGGAGGCACACCCGTTGCCAGGAACCATACGGGCTCAAGGATTGCTTTGGGGGATGCTTCAGCTTTCGGTGAGTTGTTCGGGAACGAGGGGCTTGGTGGATTCCTGGCGTTCCTTCCAGGCTTTCAACAGAGTTGCAGCGGTGATCAGGATTGCCGTGGCGGCGTTCGTCAGCGCAACGGCCTGTGCATGAATCAGGAATCCATAGACCAGCCACATAAGCACGCCAGCCAAATAGAAGCTCAACATCCCGTAGGAGAGGTCGCGGCCGCCCTGCTTGTAGATTTTGACGAGCTGGGGCACGAAGGCAAAGGTGGTGCAGAAGCCAGCCACAGCTCCAAGAATTTCGACCCAATAGGGTGCAGTCATTGCGTGGTTTCTCCTAAATAATTGGTGGCGAACTGGGGGCTGAGGCTATCCAAAAGATTGCGTTCACCAAGACTCAAAGTCATAAGCAATTTTAACAAGTGGCTGGTGCCAACCCAAATTAACGTTTTGGATGTGACGCATTGGTGAGGGGAATGCGAAAAAATGGACAGAGCGGACATTTGCATAAATCAATGAAAATAAAAGCTTTAGTTTGATTGGATCAGCGGGCGATTAGAGGTGCATGTGACGCTGGACGAGCTTGCGAAGCCGCTCGCGGTCTTCGTCCTTCATGTGCACGATTTCAACGCCACCGCCATCAGGGCCGATATTGCGGACCACCGCCGTGAAATGAATCTTGCGAAGCCCGGAGCGCACTTCCAATTGGACGGAATCGCCGACATTCAAGCGATTGGGAGATTCCAGGTAAGCGCCGCCAAGGCTGATCGTGCGCACACGCACGGGACTCATCATCTGCTGGCTGCCCATCTGCGCGCGCAGAGGCGATTCCAACGGGATGCGCGCATAACGGCGCGGCACTATGAAATTTCCAAATGGAGCAGGGGCCGGCTCAAAGGCGGCGTGGGCCCGCGCGGAGGCCGGACTATCCTCCATCAGCCCCAAAGCATCTTCGGCTGCGGCACGCAAACCGGCAGGCTCGATATAGGTGAGGCCTTCGCGTTTGCCTGCAAGCTGGTGGAGCAATTCGCTGGCTTCGGTGGCGCGGAGGCGTCCGAGAGCTTCAATGGCCTTGATGCGCACGAATTGGTCGCGAAGGACTTCGTGTTCGCCCGCGGCAATCTCCATCAGCATGGGGACGGCAGTTGCTTCCTGACCGATGCCGATCTGATCGATCATCATGGGAACAACCAGGGGATGCGCGTCGGCGAGGATTGCTGAGAAAACAAAAGCGGTGCTCTGCGCGGAAGGCGAATTCGTGGGGCGGGCTAATTCGCTGACGGCCAGATCCTGAAGGTTCCATTCCCAGCTGGCCATGGCGCGAGTCAGGCCACGAAGCAAGCGATCGGGATCGGCAGCGGCAAGGAGCTTAATGGCTGCGCTGACACGCTGGCGCCGCGCTTCGAAGAGCCGCGTTTCCAGGAGAGTTAGGGCGGGCACGCCGATGGCGCGCAAAATGCGAGCCATGGCCGGCAGCATCTCCGTCCCACGCGGGTCGGTCAGCAACAACGTAAGCCGGTCAAGCAAACGCTCCGGATCACGTTGCAGCAATCGCGGAAGAGCGGGGTCGAGTGGACGATTGGCCAGCGCGGCATCAACGATCATCATCCAGCGGTCGTTGGCGACAAGGCGATTGCCGAGTGCGCTCATGTGCTCGTGCTCGACGTCACGCGGCAGTTTTTCCAAGCCAATCAGGATGTTCTCGAAGCTTGTAAAATCGCCGCGAGTGACGGCGATGCGGCCAAGGGTTTCGAGGAATGCGGCGAGAAGGGCGCCGGTTTCCGGGGCGTTTTCCCTGGAGAGGGCATTCATTGTGCCACGGCTCAACTCTTCGGGGAGTTGATTGGGCCACAGGGATTCGAGGAGCGGTGTGAGTTCACCGAGGCCTGCAGCAACAATGCGGCGCGACGAAGGATCCACATGTTCGAGGCGACGCGCGTAGTTCAGAAGAATCGTGCGGGCTTCGCGGCGCGGAGCGTCCGCTCCGGCTTCCACAAGTTGCCCCAGCGTGTGTCGAATGACGGTGATGGGCACGCACCAGATTTCCGGGCCACGCAGGACGGCGGACTTTTCGCGAGGAGGAAGCTCCAGCCAGAAACGCTCGATCAACTGTTCGCGGTAGGTTTCGTTGGCCCAGGCAGTGGCCAGCACGGAAAGATGCTGCGAGGAATGCGGGCCGCGATATTCACCGGCACTCACCAGAGCGTCGGCAAGTTGCATCAAGACTGTGCGTACGGAGAAGGGGGCGAGGTTGCTGGCCGCGAACTCCGTGCTGAGATGTTCGAGTACAAGACTTTCGGAAAGCCGCTGCAGGTAAATTTGCGGCGCTTCACCCTCCTGCGGGGTGTAATGCGTCATAGCCGCCATGAGCATGCGCACGGTGCTGCGGCTGGCGAGTTCCATGGAAGAGTGAATGGCGCGGGCAGCATCTTCCGCGGAAAGGCCGCTGGCCACCTCCATCGGCGGAGTCAGTCGGCCAATGAGGCGGAGCGTGTCGAGGGTTTCCGCAAGTTGCGGGGCGCGGATGGGCGCATCGCCGTTATCTTGCGGTGCGTTGCCGCCATAAGCGACGAGCGCCGCAATCAGGCTGGCGAGGACAGTGTCCACTTTCCGCTCGGTCAGCGTATTGATGTGAATCCCTTGCACGCGGTTCTCCCGGAGTTGCGCGGGCCAGCCCAGCGATCCCGGGCGCTTGGCCTGCTCATCCGATTTTAGCAAGGCAGACTTGACGAGTTGTGCGAGCGTGTCCAATTCGCCCACATGGAATTTCGCGGCAAAGTAGAGAGTCTGGATTCCAACACGTTGCAGATCGTTTGCCAGGGCATGAAATTCGCCCCGCGGATCGGTCAGATGGCCCTCTGCAAATTTGGGAACAACCAGGCCACCACGTTCGATGCGAATCTCGAGGCCGTCAAAATCGGCGGCGGTGCGCTTCAGCGAATCATAAGCGGTGTCCAGACTGTCCAGCACGCTGGGATGCGCGGAATCATACAAGCGGCGAGCGCGAAGCAAAAGATGCAAACCGTGCAGGGCTTGCATCAGGTCCGCCAGACGCGGATCGCCCGGACGCGAGCGCTCGCGCGAAGCCGCAGATGGCTCGGCGCGCAATCCGCGCAGAGAAGCAGACTTGGCCACTTTCTTCTCGTCGAACAGAAGTGAGGCTCGAAATACCAAATTGCCGTCCTAGGTCCACCGCACTTAGTCGAGACCCCACAAAGTGCAAATGGGCTGCAAGAGTGAGAAATCCGCGCCCCGGAGGGAGCGAGTTCCGCATGAATAGGGTAAGAGAAGGGGGAGGAGATGGATATAGTACTTCTATACCATAATGGAGTAAAAAAGTTACATTGCTCTGAAGGAGATCGGGGCTTTTTCCTGCGCCTCTTTTCGCTTTTCTTCGCTGTACTTCCGCGCCTTTATTTTCGTTTCAAATTCTCGGTGATGGTGACGGTGCCACCTTCGCTGGCCTCAACACCTCGACGAACTACCTGGAAGCCATTTAGTTTCAGCGCGATAACGTGAGTGCCCGCGGGAATTTGAACGCGAGAGGGGGACACTTGGCCAGTCGAGTTGCCATCCACAACAATCTCCGCGCCCTCTGGCGTGGTTGTTACCTGGGCCCACGCCACATGAGCAGACTGGCCGTGCTCTTTGAGTTCCGCTTCCAGCGTAGTTTGAACGTTGTCCTTTACCTGAACTTCGCCCACGTAGGGATCATAGCCCGGGAGGCGGAGGACTAAATCGTAATGGCCAGGTGCAAGAGGCAACGAGGCGGGTGTTTGTCCAGACTGCTTTGCACCGTTGATGAAAATGTCCGCCCCGGCGGGCTTGCTGGTGACGTACGCACCCTTCGCAAGCGCCTCAAGATGAATCTTCTGATCCTGAGATTGACTCGCTTTTATCTGGAGCGCTGTTTGTACTTGCAGGTAACCGTCCTTCTGGATTTGCAAACTGTAGCGCTCCGGGAAAAGATTGTTGAAGCTGCAGGGAGTCTGGCACTCGTGCAGGGCGTGTCCGCCGGGCCCAAAGAGAGTGGCTTTGGCGCCGATGACATCCGTTAAAACGTGCACGGCGCCCAGGCCCTTGGATGGTACGGGGTGTCCTTCGGCGTTGCCCGCATCAGTTGGCGGAAGAGGCGCGTCATCGTAAAGAATGTCGTCGACGATGTGAACAGCGCCGGGAGCATTGTGCATGAAACCGAGGAGCGAGGCGTGTTCGGAGGGGCGCAGTTTTCCGCTCAGGGTCAGCGTGTTTCCGATTCCGGCAATCTGAACTCGTCCGTTCAAGCCGCGGTCGGCGATGGCTTCTTCAATGTGGCCTTTGTACTCGAGCGCATCGGGGTTCAGTGTAGCCTCGGGTTTCTTGGCTTCCACCGCAGGCTTTGGGACTGGAACAGGTTTTGCGGTGGGCGCGGCGGCGGGTTGCAGTGTCGCGGTCTTTGCTTCCGCAGTGGAGACAGCGGTTGACGGAGGCGGTTGAGGCGGAGCCACCTCTGGCACGGAAATGGTTGTTGGCGCGGTAACTGTGGCGGAGGGTTGTTCAGGGGAAGCAGAAGGCGCTTGTGCGGTCGCAGCATCGGTTAATGCATCCTGTTGCGTTGAGTTGTTGCGCTCGCGTGCCGCCTTCAACTCCGGGCGAAGTCGATTGACGCCATAGACGATCACGCCAATCAGGAGCAAAGCGGCGAGTATCGTTCCAAAAGTGTTTTGCTTTTTCGGGGGTTCGACGGGCTGCACCGTTCCCGTACGCCGCACAAGGGGAGTCTGCGATGGGCCGCCAGCGCGATTCTGGAGCGAGCGCACGGTCGCGGCGGTCATCGAGTCATCGGCATGCGCGCCGTGCCTATTGGCGGCTTCAATGTTCAAAGGCAAAGTGGCGCCAAGCCGGGGAGAAATCATGGTGGCGTCGGGGTTGCGTTCATTGCCGCCGAGGGCGCGGTAGTTTCGCAAATCCTCCAGCATTTCGCGGCAGCTCTGGTAGCGGACTTCAGGCTCCTTGGCGAGGGCGCGGAGCACGATGTCGTTCAAGCCGGGATGGATAGAAGGATTAATCTGCCTGGGCGGAACGGGATCTTCGTTGACGATCTTGTAGATGACCGTGGTGATGCTCTGGCCGGGGAAAGGTTTTTCGCCCGTCAGCATTTCGTAGAGCATGACGCCAAGAGAGAAAATATCGCTGCGGCCGTCAACAGGGCGCCCTTTGACTTGTTCGGGAGACATGTAGCTGGGCGTGCCCATGACGTGAGCGGTCTGCTGAACCGTGCCGAACTGAAGAATTTTGGCGGTGCCGAAGTCCGTGACCTTGACGGTGTCGTCGGCGGTGAGCATCAGGTTGGCGGGCTTGATGTCGCGGTGAACGATGTTGCGTTCGTGGGCGAATTGCAGCGCGCTGCAGGTCTGTTCAACGATGCGAAGCACGCGCGGCACAGGAAAAGCGTGGCCGCCATCGAGGAGTGCCTGGAGGCTGTGGCCCTCCACCAATTCCATGGTGATAAAGTACAAGCCGTTCTCTTCTCCCGCGTCGTAGACCACCACAATGTTGGGATGCGTAAGAAGACCTGCGGCGCGCGCTTCCGTCTGGAACCGCGTCAAGAGTTCTGGCCGCGTGAGGCCCGTGCCTTCCTCGCTTAAGCGAATCGTTTTGACGGCAACGGTGCGTCCGATGACCGGGTCCATCGCGCGATAGACCACACCCATGGCGCCGCGGCCGAGTTCGCTGAGGATTTCATACCGCCCTGCTTTGACCATCGTTGCCATGCTGTCGTCGCCACGCTGCCGTGGCCTATCCCCTTAAACACCACGCCTGGCGCAGTGTTCCGCCCATTTTCATTCACCAGGGAAAACGGAAAAGGCTGCTTTTGTTGCAAATCCAAATTGTTACAGCGATGTGTTCGCGCCTCTTCCGCACACACCCTTCGCCAATTACGACAGTAGCGAGCCGCTTTCCAAAGGGTCAACGCTACGGCAGTACTAGTGTGACGCACTCGACATGTCCTTTCGGACAGGTCTACCGGAACGGTATTGTTACGGGCGAGACGAGCGTGCGATCAGACGCGGGTACGTTCGTTTCGCGGACGGGGCGATCGACTTCGCCGGGACGCGCGGGAGCTTCCAGGCCATCCGTGAGGAGAAAACCTTGTAGGGCGATGCCGGTGGTCCAGAGACTTTCGAGCGCGCCGATATATTCGGCTTGCAGTTCGAAAAGCTTTTGCTGGGTTTCGATGACGCGCGGATACGAAGCCAACATCTGGCCGTATTTCTCCAGCATCAGCGAATACGCTTTTTTCGCGCGAGGGAGCATGGCATCGCGATATTCAATGGCCATGAGTTTGTCGCTGGCATATTGATCGAGGACGCTGGAAGCGCGTTCGCGCAACATCAGGGCGACGCGCTGTTTTTCGAGTTGCGCGCGATCGCGTTCCGCGCCGGCCGCTGCCACATTTCCCTGATTGCGATTGAAGAGCGGAACCTGCACGGCCACTTCGGCAATGCCTTCCCATCCTTTCGCGTAAGGCACGGTGCCCAGCAACTCGTTGTTGTAGTCGAGGCCGCCGCGAAGCTGAAGGTCCGGAATGGATTCGCGTTTGGCGCGGGCAATTTCGGCCTCGGCGCGTTGCGTGTCCGTTTCGGCTATTCGCGTTGCGGGGCTTTGCGCCGCGATCGTTTCCATGATTTGGTTTTCGTTTACTTCGGGCCAATTTTGCTCCAGGTTGCCGGAGACGGTGGTGGGGGGAAGGTCGGGGCGGCCAAGCACGGCGGCCAGCGAACGCCACTCTTCGCGCAGTGCATTCTCCTGCATGCGAGCAGAGAGGCGCGCGCGTTGCGCGTCCACTTCTGCTTCGAGGACCTCCGTCTCGTCGGCTTGACCTGTGTTGAACAATCGGCGTTGCGTTTCTTGAACGTCCTGAGCGATTTGCGCCAGACCCTGGCGAACATCCAGCAGTTCCTGCGCTGCGAGCACGCGCATAAAGGCGGTCTTGACGGCGGTTTCCACGCGGAGCTTCTGCTCCTCGGCTTCGATCTCCGCCAGCCTTATTTCCTTCGCATACACTTCGCTGCTCCGGGCTAATTTCCCGCCGGTCACAATATTCTGCTGCAGATAAAAGCCCTGTTTGCCGCCGCCGACAAAGCCGCCGCGAATTTCATCGCCAGCATATGCCACGGTGGGATTTGGATAGAGGCGAGCTTGCTGCTGGCGCGCTTTCGCAGCTCGAATCTCCGCTTCGGCCTGGCGCAACGTGGGGTTTGCTTCGCCGGCAATGCGCTGCGCTTCTTCCAGAGTGAAGAGCGGGCCGGTTGGATGTTCTTGCGCGCGGCCCATGCGCGGGTAAACGGAAGCCAAAGGCTGCATGTCGCCGTGCTGATGCTGCATGTGATCTTGTGACATGTCCATCGGCTGCTGCGCCAGGCAGGACCCGAGCGCTCCCATTGTTCCGAAGGCGACTAACAAAAGTGACTTCGATTTCAGTTGCATTGCGGTTCCTCGTTTTTTCTTGGCAAAACTCTTTTGATCAGTGCGAAATTTCAGTGCCGTTCGTTGAAGAGACACTCTTCTGCAGTTGCTGACGACGTAAAAGCGGCGGCGAGCCGCCGCACTCCAAAAGCGCCCGCCTCGGAAGGCGGCCCCTACGAAGTCTTCGCGCGAATGCGTACCTGCATCTCCTCGTATTCCTTGTCGGGGAGCACGCGGACCATAGTCATCATTCCCATCATTCCGGCGCTCCAATTTTTGGGCAGACCGAAAGTTTCGGGCTTTGCTACCGCCTCATCCATGCCCATTTCCATGAAAGCATCCTGGGGAAAGCCGGGAACGCTGTTGGGGTTTGCCGCAATCGGGGAGTGGGGCACATGCTCCACGCCAACGGATTCGGAGAGCGCCATCATTTGCTGCATCGCCTGGGCATCCGTAGTGTTCGCGGTGGGAATCTGGCGGTCGCGCAGCAAGTCCATCATGCTGTTCATCATGTGGTGCGGCAGGTGGCAATGAATCATCCACGCGCCAGGATATTTGGCCTCGAACTCGACGACTTTTGCTTGCGCGACTCCGACGAGCACGGTGTTCGTGGGATACCAGGTGGATTCCGGCGCGCGCCCGCCTTCCGTGCCGGTGATGACGAATTGGTGTCCATGGAGGTGGATGGGGTGATGATCCATACCCAGGTTGACGAAGCGCAAACGCACGCGGCTGCCCAGGCGCACGATCAACGGCGTTGTGGCGGGCGCGGAGAGGCCGTTGAAGGTGAGCCAGTTGAACTCCATCGAGGCGGAGTTCGGCACGGAATTTCCCGGGAGCACGGCCCACTCCTGCAACACGATCCCGAAATCGTGGTCCACGCGCGGCGTGTCCGCCACTTGAGGATGTGCGATGAACATGCCGATGAGTCCCATCATTTCCTGCATGGCGCTGTGCGCGTGATAAAAGAACGTGCCGTCTTGATGCACCGTGAATTCGTAAACGTAGGTTCCGCCAGGTGGCACGGGCTTCTGGCTGATCCAAGGCACGCCATCTTGTTCGATAGGGAGTTCCAGGCCGTGCCAGTGCATCGAGGTGCTTTCCGGCAACGCGTTTTCAAACACGACGCGTACGCGATCGCCGCGCGTGACTTGGATGGTTGGGCCCGGGCAGGAGCCGTTATAGCCCCACACGTCTATGGTTTTGAACGGGGCGATCTTGCGTTTCAGCGGTTCGGCTTTCAGATGGAAGACCTTCACGTCGGCGTCGAGTTTGAACGGCAGGTCGGGGACGTCGGGAGTCATCATCGGGATGGGCGGAGATTTGGTTGCGCCAGTTAAAGAGCGCGCAACCAAGCTTTTTTTCGTGGCCTGATTTGTTTCTGAATTCGATTCAGCACGGGCGCGTGCGCTGTAACCAAAGAGTCCAGCGCCAAAGAGCGCGGCGTGGTGGAAAAATGTTCTGCGAGTGCCATTCATACATTCCTCCCTTGCGATGAAAAAATAATTAAGAGATCGCACGCATTGCGATGCGACACGTAGAAATTGTAAAAATTAGAAGACGATACAGCGGGGATGTTCTCAGAGGCGAAGAGGGGCAGACGGCTGAGGATCGAAGCTTGTTGACGCTGACAAAAAAGCGAGCCGGCCGGGAGGCCCGGCGTTCAGCGTGTCGCTTGCTGCGGAAGTAAAAACCAGGACATCCGGTTGACTTGACATTACGGCGTGACGCGCCAGTGAAGCTGTTAGTTGGATTTCCTGGCGTGGGAGTTCAAGCACAAGCTCGGGAGGATTGCAGAAACCAGAACAAGATTGTGTCACAGGGCCAGTGGAGGGATGGCTGGCGATTTGGTGATGGCAGGAGTGCGTTCCGTTTTCAGTGGACGACGGGGAAGCGCAGGCGTAAGAGGCGCAATGAATGGCGCAGACCGGAGCGACGAGCAGACCGATAACGAGCATGGTTGCTGCCAGCTTTGCGGCGATCAGTTTGCAAGCGTAGGCCATAGACTCGAGCACTCTCAAAGCACCCTACGCTGGTTGGCGCATGGTGTCAAATACGCTTCGTGTCAGATGGCCGGATGAAGCGGCTATTCGCCGTGGCCGTGCGATTCGGTGGACTCGGCAACTTTACCGGCAAACGAGCGATAGACGTAAACAAAATAAACGGTTGCCAGCGCCATGCCAATGACCCACCAGATCAAGCCGATTTTCAATCCATAGTCCGCGGCCTTGGCATTCCGGATGGTCAGCGAGAAGGCCGGATTGCGCGCCGGAAGCACCATCGGATAGACGCCGAAGACGACGCTAGTGAGCATGCCCAGCAGATATGCGCAGGAGGCCAGAAAAGCGTTGCGCTCATTCTTGCGGCGCAATTCGAACTGCACGCCAGCAAGACCGGCAATAGCAATTACTGGCAAAACATATGCGAATGGCCAGGTATGGAAGTTCGCGATCACTTGAGGCTGCACGCCAAACGTCAGCGCGGTGACCGCGGCCGTCATGGCTGCCACTCCCCACCACGCAAGGCCGGCGACATTCCCGGAGCGCTCGTTCAATTCACCGCGGGTCTTCAATTGCACCCACAGGCTGCCGTGCATCATCAATGCCAGCAGCGCTTGAACTCCAACCAGAATCGTGAACCAATCCAGAATACCGGTGCGATCGCCCAGTTGAAAATTTGTCCATAACGGTTCAAAGAAATAGCCGGACTCGTCGAGCGGCACGCCACGCACGACGTTGGCGAGAGCGGCGCCGAAGAAGACAGCCAGAAGCAGGCTGGCCGCGAAGAAAACAAAATCCCAGAAGGGAATCCAGATGGGACTCTGGATATGGTTGCGAAATTCCACGGCGGTGCCGCGCAGAATCAGGAGCCACAGAACAATCATCAGCGGAAGATAAAAGCCGCTGAAGCCGCTGGCGTATAGCGCAGGAAAAGCGAAATAGAGAGTGCCCCCCGCGGCCAGCAGCCATACTTCGTTGCCGTCCCAAACGGGGCCGATGGTGGAGATGACCTGGCGGCGTTCTTCATTCGTTCGCGCGACCAGAAAATGAATCGCGCCCACGCCCAGATCGAAGCCATCGAGGAGTACGTACATGGCGATCATTACCGCGACCAGGCAAAACCAGATCGTTCCCATCGCGCCTCCTCAGCCTGCCGCCGGGGCGTCTGCGCCCGCGCGCTGTGATTTATCGGGCTCCGGCCCGCATTCAATTTCGCGGTAGATCAGAAACAGCCAGAGAATCGAGAGCAACGAGTACATGCCCATGAATCCGAGAAGAGTGAACCAGGCGTTGCCTGCGCCAACGCGCGGAGAAGCGCCGTGCACGGTGCGCAGCAAGCCATAGATCAGCCAGGGCTGGCGGCCCAGCTCGGCGGTCATCCACCCGGCGGTGTTTGCGATGTACGGCAACGGCACGCTGAGCATCAGAATCCACAGCATCCAGCGCGATTCATAAAGTTTCTTGCGCCACAGGAGGAAAACGGAGACGGCCATCACCGCGATAAAGATGGTTCCAAGTCCCACCATGACGTGGTAGCTGAAATACAAGAGTTCGATTTTGTCGGGCCACTGGTCCTGAGGAAATGCGTCTAGGCCGTGGACGTGCGCGCCCCAGCGTTGGTAGGTCAGGAAGCTCAACATGCGCGGAATTTGCAAGGGATTATCGAGTTGACGTTTCTCCACATCGGGCTGGCCTAGAATGGCCAACGGCGCGCCTTCCTGCGAGACGAAGAGCCCTTCCATCGCCGCCATGGTGGGGGGTTGATAGCGCGCAATCATTTTTCCCTGGATGTCACCCGTAGGCATTAATTGCAGAATTGCGGCAATCACGCCGACGATCACGCCGATGCGCACAAACGTGCGGCCATAGAACAGGTCGCGCTTGGCCAAAAGATAAAACGCGCCGACTGCGGCCATCACGAAGCAGCCGGTCTGCACCGCTCCCAGCATATTGTGCGCGTACTGTGCAATGGCCCAGGGATTGAGCAGCAGGCCCCAGAAGCTGGTGAGCTCGAAGCCGCCACCAGGAGTCAGTTGATAGCCGGTGGGATGTTGCATCCAGGCGTCCGTGGCGACGATGAAGTAGCCGGAAAGCCATGAGCCGAGGAAAACAAGAAACGCGGCAAACCAGTGGCCGATGCGGCCAAGACGTTTTTCGCCGTACAGGAACAGTCCGAGAAAACTCGATTCCAGGAAAAAGGAGAAGACGCCCTCCATCGCCAGCGTTTGCCCGATGACGCCGCCGGCGGCCTTCGAGAATTCCGCCCAATTCGTGCCGAACTGAAATTCCATGGGGATGCCGGTGACCACGCCGAGGGCAAAGTTGATGCCGAAAATCTTGGCCCAGAAACGCGCGGCGCGGTTGTAATGCTCGTCACCAGTGCGCAGCGCCAGCGTCTTGAGGATAACCAGCAACAGCGCCAGGCCCATCGTGAGCTGCGGGAATAAGTAATGATAGGTGACGGTGAAAGCGAAGTGCAGGCGGTGTACGTCAAGAGCGGATCCCATGCAGGCACCTCAGTCCCGGAAACGAAAGCGTTCAAGCAAATGCCAGCTTATATACGCAAGGAAGCAACCGAGCGGAATGAGCGAGCCTATTTTCCCATCTTTGCGACGGCGGGTAAATGCTTTAACTGGAAACTGGCGGAGTTGTGGAGATGAGGCGCGAGACCCCAGCTGTTTCAGTTCTTCGTATGAAAGAGGGCGTGATTCACGTCGGGCCAGAACTCTTTGACGATGTTGCTGAAGCCATCTTGAACGACTTGGCTAATCCAGCGCTGATAAGTTTTCACCCATGGATTCTGATCCGAAGGGTAATAGGTATCGCCAATTCCCGCGGCGGCGCCAGCCCCGACGATTTCGGACAAATTAATAGTTCTTTTCCCCGAATCCGTTCTGGTGACAAACAGGCGGCTGACGGCATATCCGGTGCGCTTAAAGACTCCGCCTCTACCCAGCGTGTAATAGCGCGGGTCTTCCTTGGTCACAGCAGGCACAAGCGCTTCCACCATGTAGTTTTCCACGGTGTCGTCGGCAAACGTGTGGGCGAAGTAGATTCCGTAGCCGGACGCGCCTTGGCCAAAATCGGGCTCGGAATTTTGTGACATTGCGACTCCGGCAAAGATGCCCGCATAGGCAAAGGCCGAATAGTCGAAGCTATCCTGCGTTGCCAGCCAGAACTTATCCTTAAAGCTGAGCGGAGGCAGGTGGGAGTCCACGCTCACGGAACGGTAATTAGGAATGATCCACAGGATACGCTTGGTCTGCTGGCCAGAGTCATCGGCGGGCTGGACCTTGGGTGGCGGAGTGTCAGGCTTCGGCGCCGGGGTTGGTGCGTCGCCGGTTTGCGGACCAGAGGGATCCTGGGCTGGTGTTGCGCTGGCGGTGGTGGATTTTTCTTGCTCGTGCGCTGGCGGAGTTGCGGGGCTATCCTGCGCGCATAACCGCGGTCCTCCCGCGACTACAATCAATGTGAAGGCCGCGGCAAATAGACTAATCGTCTTGCAATCCTTCAATGTCGCCCCCTGATTCGTATTTTCGACGCAGAAGCCCCTTGAATCAACCATCCCGCCGAATGGTGCTACTGCTTGGATACTTGGGAGGGTGTTTCGGATGCTTCGGCTAACCCCTTTTCTTTCAACTCCGCCGCACCGATCCAGTCCTTTAGCAGGCCCCATTTCCCGTTGACTCCCCCGTCTTACGGTCCTACTATCGGACACTCAAATTAGGAACAGTAAACGAATAGTAATGATCGCAAAAAGGGCAGCGTCAAAAGGCGGCCAGTCTCGGCTAGATCGCCATTCTTTATTACGGGAGTTCCCATGATCCTCGCGGTGCAGAAAAAAACTCCGTCAGCTTCCGTGGGCATTCTGGAACTTCGCGGCCGGCTCTTGATGGGGAACGACAGCCGGCAAGTGGAGTGGTCTGTTGATGAATGGATCAAAGCGGGAGTGAAGAGCATCGTGCTGGATTTGAGCGGCCTGGACATGATGGACAGTACAGGAGTTGGAATCATCATGATGTGTTATGCCAAGTTGGAGAAGGCTGGAGGCAGCATGCGCATTTCCGGGGCGAAGGGAATCATCCAGGATATTCTGCACATGACTCATGTGGACCGGATTATGAAATTTTTCGCGACGTCAGAGGAAGCCAGCCAGAATTTTGCGCCGGCTTGAAAAAGAAATCGCACCAACAGCAAATAAGGCAGCGGCAAGCTTATGAACTGCAAAAGGAATTCTAGTGATAGAACCTTGCTGTCGTTGCTATTGAAACGAGGCCACCGCCAGCGGAAGATCCTCGAAGGTAGAAAACAGATTCAACAGCCCCACCATTTTCAGCGTCTGAACCGTAAATTTGGATGGTTTCAACAGGCGAATGGCACCGCCACCTTGCTTGGTTGTGGTGAGGAAGCGAACCAGCATGCCGATGCCGCTGGAATCCATGGTTGGGACTTCTTCGAGATCCAGGATGATGCGGTTGTGGCCATCCTTTAGAAGTTCGGTCATGGTGGCGCTAAAACGGTCCAGGGGGGGACCCATGCAAAGGCGCCCCTTTAATTTGACGACTTTCACTCCGTCCTGCGTCTTCGTTTCGATCTCCACCTGTGCATCTCCCTCGTGGCGTGTGCTGCTGTCCTTCATCGCATTGACACTCAGCGATGGCGTTTGTTAGAGTGCGCGGACAACTTAGTGAATCTACGCGGAAAAAGCAAGGTACCAAGTCCGGTGGTGGCTCCCAGCGTAGAGGAGTCGGCGGACAGAAGGTCGCAAGTTGCCAAGCCCGGAACAGGAATCAATCCTCGATCTTTCCAGCCTTTCCACCAGCTTGCTGGCTGAGCAGGAGGTGGTGCCGCGGGCGCGCCTCTTCGCCAAATTCGTTGCGGAGTTGCTGGGCGAATGCGCGGTAAGCGTGTACACGCTGGGCTCAGATGGAGAAAACAATTTCTGGATTCCGCGAGCAACGGTGGGTGAAGCCGCGATTCACGAGCTGGAGAGTCACGGTGGCGTGGGAATTCTCGGAGGCTTGCTGGAGGATGCCACGCCGGTCTTGCGGCAGGCGGACAACCTGAAGCGCGAGGATTACGCCCACGTCGACACTAGGAAGTCTCTGCTCTCGCTCTGCTACATCCCACTCTTACGCGGTGAAGATCTGATTGGAGCGCTGGAAATACTGGCGTTTGAAGAGGAGATTTCGCAGGATGCGGTCGAAGCGCTGTTGCCCGCCGCCAATGTTGCGGGCGTCGCGATTTCCACGGCGCAGGCCTACGAAGACGAACGCAACGGCGCGCTTAGTTCAATTACCCGGCTGACGCAGCTTTACGATCTGGAAAAAGTGTTTTCGTCCACGCTGGAAATGGACGAACTTTTGCCTTTGATCGCCACGAAATTTTCGGAAGTTCTGGCCTGCGATGCCGTGAACATCTGGCTGCTCCGCGCGGATGAATCCGTCGAACTGATGCAGCAGGCCGGGACGGACTCCACAGTGTTCAAGGGGCAGATCCAGAAACCGGGTGAGGGAATTGCCGGAGCGATTTCCGATAATGGCGAAACCCTGTGTCTATCCGACGCGCAGGACGAACGCCTGGTTCAGCGCAATCAAGTTTCACCGGAAACGCCGGTATATTCCTTGATCGCCGCGCCAATCATGGACAACGGTGCCCTGGTGGGTGTCGTGGAAGCGGTAAACAAGCAGGATGGCACGGCGTTTGACGATGACGACTTGTTCACGCTGTCTAACCTGACGGAAACTGCTTCAACGGCGCTGCACAACGCGAGCTTGTTGCTGGCTGAACGCAAAGTGGAAATTCTGGAAACGCTGAACACCGTCAGCCACGAGATTACCTCCACGCTGAACCTGGAGCGCATGCTGCAAACGATCGTAAACGCGCCGCAAGCCGTGATTCCCTACGAACGCGCCGCCATCGCGCTGGAACGCGGCGGGCGCTTCAAGCTGAGCGCCGTCACCGGCCTGACGCAGGTGAACGCCGATGCTCCGGAAATTGCTCCATTGAATGAAATCCTGCAATGGGCGGCACTCTCCGAAGAAGTCATACACGTTCGCCAGCACGGCGAAGAAATTGACAGCGAGCGCGAAGAAACGCGGGCCAAATTCAGAAAATACTTTGCGGATTCGGGCGTGCGTGGGTTTTACGCCAGGCCACTGAACGACGATACGGGGCGCGTAGGATTGTATGCCATGGAGAGCAGCGATCCTGATTTTCTGGGACCGGCGCACATCGAAATTCTTGAAGTGTTGGCGGGCCAGGCCACAGTCGCGCTACGCAATGCCCAGATGTACAAGGAAGTTCCGTTTATCTCCGTTCTGGAACCGGTGCTGGTGCGCAAGCGGAAATTCATGGCCATGGAGAAGCGCCGACGCACGTTGTTCCTGGCGCTTGGAGCCGTCGCGTTATTTTTTCTGGTGGCTTGCCCGCTTCCGTTGCGTGTTGACGGCGACGCGGTAGTTGCTCCCGGGCGGCGCGCGCAGGTGCAACCCGAAGTCGAAGGAGTGGTGAGCAAGGTCCTGGTTCACGAAGGGGAAAGCGTGCAGCGCGGCCAGGTGCTGGCGGAGATGGAAGCGTGGAATTTCCGTTCGGCGCTTGCGGAAGCGCAATCCCGCTATGAATCAGCCATGATGCAGATGAACCGCGCGCTGGCGGCGAACGATGGAACCGAAGCGGGCGTCCACCGCGTGCAAGCGGATTATTGGAAGGCAGAAGTGGAACGCGCCCGGGAGTTGTTGGGGAAAGCGGAATTGCGTTCACCGATTGATGGCGTTGTAGCCACGCCGCACGTCGAGAACTTTGCCGGGCGCAAACTACAACAAGGCGATTCGTTTGCCGAAATCGTGGACGCGTCGCAAGCGACGGTGGATGTGGCAATCGAAGATGCAGATGCGGGCGTGCTGAAAGAAGGACAGAGGGCCGTAATCAAGCTGAACAGCTACCCCACGCGAACATTTCATGGCGATGTGATCATCGTCAGCCCCAAGGCCGAAATTCTTCACGAGACTCCCGTCTTTTATGCGCGAGTGGGAGTGCCCAACGCGGATGGAGCCATTCGATCGGGGATGGAAGGGCGCGGCAAAGTTCGCATCGGGTGGTATCCAGCGGCCTATGTATTTTTCCGGCGGCCGTTTTTGTGGGCGTATTCCAAGGTGTGGTACTGGCTGGGCTGGTAGGGATGCCGAGGAGGCGTATGCGACGTTTGATGGTGCCAATCGCTCTGGGCGCGGCGCTCCTCGCGGTGGGTTGCGGCGATGACAAGACCTCTGGGCCCGCGGTCACGAATGCCGCGGCGGCTCCAGCGCCTGCCCCTGCTGCAAAGACACCGCCGCCGATAGAAACGGCAGACACGGGACTTATCGTCTCTGGGCCGATCATTGTCGAACATCAGGTGGACCTTACGGCGCAGCGCGACGGTGTGCTTGCCAAAATCTATTTTGATGCGCCGGCGAGGGTGAAGGCGGGAACCATGCTGGCCCAATTGGATGACCGGCAGATCGCCGCGAATCTGGAAGCAGCGCGCGCCAAATCGCGCAGCATTGCGGACGACCTGAAGAACTGGGAAGCAGAGGCGGGAGTATTGCAGGCGGACTATGTGCGCGCACAAAGGCTGTGGGATCTGGGACTGATCTCGCAGGAGCAGTTGCAGCACGCGCAATACAAAGCGGAGTCGGACCAATGGGATATCAAGCGCGTCCAGGAAACGTTGAATACCGCGCACGAAGAAGAGCGCTCGCTGGAACTCGAGCTGGAAAAAACGAAAATCACAGCGCCTTTTGATGGGCTGATTGCGCGGCGCTACGTTCGCGAAGGGCAGTCCGTGGCCAAAGGCGAACGGTTGTTCTGGGTTACCGCCGAAGCGCCGCTGCTGATGCGCTTCACGTTGCCGGAAAAGTATTTTGGCCACGTCCACGCCATGCAGCAATTTGAGATTTCCTCGCCCGATGCACCCGGTGAACAGCACGCCGCGCGCGTGAAGGAAGTGAGCCCGGTGATCGATCCATCCAGCGGCACGTTTGAAGTGCTGGTGGAGTTGACTGGCGAGCGTGGTTCCCTGCGCCCGGGCATGACGGCAAACCTACGCGTAGAAAACTCCCGCTAGAAGCGCCATGAATCTCACCCGCGCCCTCGACGTGGCCTTGCCGGAAATTCCGGCGCGCACCATCGCCGAGCACTACCCGCGTCTGGACCCAGGGGCAACTTTCCGCGAACACATCGTGGACGGCAAGCCCATTGTGCGCGTCTACGTGCCCAGTTCCGGCTTGATGTTTACGTTCCCTCCATTCGAGTGGAAGATCACGCAAATGTTCGACGGTGTGCGTTCCTACGAGGAGATCGCACAACTGTATTCGCAACAAGAGGGCGTTGAATACGACACCGAGGCAGTGCGGCAACTCGCCGATGAGCTGGAGGCGGTGCAATTCTGGTACAAAACGACCCAGGAAAAAAACATTTTGCTGATGCAGCAGACGGCTGAAGAGCGCCGAAAGAAAATGCAGCAGCGCAGCCAGTGGGCGGATCTTTCCCTGGTCAGTTTCCCGGCCTTCAATCCGGACAAGTTTCTCACTCGCCTGTACGGTCACACGCGGTTCATTTACACCCCCTGGTTCACCATGCTCACCCTGATTTCCTTCGCGCTGACCGCCGGAATCACGATTACGCATTGGAGAGAAATCGGACGCGACACGGAAGAGTTCTACAATTTCGCTAACAAGACTTGGGGAGATATCTTCATTCTCTATTCGCTGGTGTTGGCCGTTGTGGTGGTCCATGAATTTGCCCACGCCTATGTCTCGAAACATTATGGTTCGCGTGTGACGGCCATGGGCTTTGCTCTCGTTTACTTGACGCCCGCTCTTTACACAGACACGACGGAAGCCGACGTGATGAGTTCCTCCTACGAGCGATTCGTCGTCACCATCGCCGGGGTCTGGTCAGAGCTGATGATTTGCGCCATCGCTACGTTTGTCTGGTGGGGCACCGCACCAGACACGCCGATCCACAACGGCGCGTACTTTCTGATGATGATCACCGGCTTCGTATCCGTGCTTTTGAATTGGAACCCGCTGATGAAGCTGGACGGATATCACATGCTGTGCGAACTCGTGGGCATCCCGGACCTGAAGGAAAGCTCCACGGCCTTTGTTTCCGCCTGGGTAAAGAAGCACATCTGGCGCCTTCCCGTCGAAGTTCCCTATGTTCCCCTCCGTCGCCGCCCTGGTTTTGCCGTGTATGCCCTGCTATCCGGGGCTTACAGCTACACCGTGCTCTATATAGTGGCGCGGTTTGTCGGCAACGTGGTGCGCAATTTCAGCCCGGAGTGGGGTTTCGTACCAGAGATTGCCGTGGCCCTGCTGATTTTCCGTTCGAGAATTCGCTCACTGGTGAACTTCATGAAATTCGTTTATCTGGACAAGAAAGATCGAGCCATCGCCTGGTTCAGTCCCCAACACTCGCTGGCGCTCGCTGCCCTCTTGATTTTGTTTCTCTTGTTGCCCCTGTGGCACGACTCGGTGACGGGAAGATTCATGCTGGAACCCTTGCAAACAGCCACGATTCGGGCCCGCGTTCCCGGCACGGTTACCCAGCTGTTCGTCGAGGAAGGGCAGCGCGTTTCCGCCGGGCAGCCGCTCGCCACACTTCGCAACCTGCCTATGCAATCGGAATACGAAGAAGCACGGGCCCGCTTGAGCATGGCCAGCGAGCGCGCGAACGCGGCATCTCTTCATTACGGGGAATATGGCACCGCGATCAAGGATCGCGAACAGCTTGCCGCACAAACTTTCCAACTCTCACGTCGAAATGCGGAGTTGCAGATCAGCTCCCCCATTTCTGGAATCGTCCTTACGCCGCGAGTCGGCGATTTGACGGGGAGTTATGTTGCGGAAGGTAGTCCGCTTCTCCAGGTCGCGGACGTGTCGCAACTGCGCGCGCGCATCTACGTCTCCGAATACGACCTGCACATGATTCAGAATAGCGCGCAAGCCAAGCTTGAGGTGCAAGGTCTCCTGAAAAAATGGCAAGCGCGGATTATTTCCGTTGCTCCGGGGCCCACGGAAATGGACCCCAAGCTCATGGGAAACGTCGAATTAAAGGGAATGAATCCCCCTCATTTCTATTTTGTGGATCTTTTTGTGCAAGATCCCGGATTCACCCTCAAACCAGGGATGATCGGTCTCGCCCGTGTATATGGCGGGCGCCGTAGCCTGCTTGGTTTGGGGTGGAACATGGTTTCGGAATTCTGGGGACGCAAACTTTGGTGAGGAAACTTGGAAGCGCAAAGAGTTCGATGGAAGGAGCTCTACTTGACAGCAGACCGTGCCAGTAAGAGAAGAAGGCTGCCAATTGGCAGCCTTCCCCTGATTTCTGGTTGACCGTAAATACTTGGCGGAGAAATTAGTCCATGTTCCCCGCGCGCTTGGCTAGGGAGCCAGTGCGCTTTGCCAAGGTACCCGTGCGCTTGGCGATCGTGCCGGTACGCTTGGCAATTGTTCCAGTGCGCTTTGCCAGAGTACCCGTGCGCTTGGCAATCGTGCCGGTGCGCATTGATTGTCCTTCTTCCTTCACCACGCCGCTGGCTACGTTCGCTTTCTTGGTGGTCTTCAGGGTGCTGATCAAGCTTTTCTTTTGAATTGACATGTCTTGGATTCTCCCCTAGCTGAATTTTTGTCGCTGGAATCTTTTTCCTCGCGGACGGCTGACCATGAAGCAGGTGTTATGCCAAACCAGGGCGGAGCAAATCTTGAGAAGGGCACGCTGAAAAGAAAGCGCTTAGTACCAAACTACCAGTGGGGACGAAAGCCCTCGCGGTGAATTATTCTTCCTTGGGTTAAAAATTAACCGAGCACAGGTTAAATTTTAACCGTCTTGCCCCGCTATTGGATGCCGTGCTTCCGGCACAGGTATTTCATCCGTTGCGGATCAATCCGCAGCAACGCCGCCGCCGCTGATTTCTTGCCGCCGGTGCGCCGCAACGCCGCATTCAGGTAGGTGATCTCGATTTTTTCCATCTCCGCGTCGAAATCCACGCCGGCCTCGGGGATCAAGATGGCTTCCTGACCCGAAGCGCTGTGATGCAACAGTTGCTGCGGAAGGTTTTCGGCGGTAATCACCTGGCCTGCAACCATCACGGCAAGGCGTTGCACCAGGTTCTCGAGTTCGCGCACATTTCCCGGCCAGGGATACTCCTCCAGGATTTCCAGCACTTCCGGTTGCAGTACCTTTAGAGGCCTCTTTGCCGAGGCGCAATAGATGCCCAGAAAATGGTCCACCAGCAGGGGGATATCGCCTTCGCGATCGCGCAAGGGTGGAAGGAGAATGGGCACCACATTGATGCGGAAATAAAGGTCCTCGCGGAAGCGTCCCTTGCGCACGCAGTCTTCCAGATCATCGTTCGTGGCCGTGATCAGGCGAAAATCAATTTTTCGGGCGCTGCGTCCACCGAGCCGCTGCACGGAACGTTCCTGCAGCACGCGCAACAACTTGCTCTGCAGGGATGGATTCAACGTCGTAATCTCGTCCAGAAAAAGCGTGCCGTCGTGCGCCAGTTCCACCAGCCCTGGCTTGGCCGAGTCAGCGCCGGTGAACGCGCCTTTCTCATAGCCAAAGAGTTCGGACTCCATCAGGCTTTCTGGAAGCGCCGAGCAGTTCAGGCACACGAACGGTTTATCCGCGCGATTCCCGCATTGCACGATGGCGTTGGCGACAAGCTCCTTGCCCACGCCGCTTTCTCCGCGCAGGACGACGGAGGCGCTGGTGGCCGCCACGGCTTCGATGGCCTGGTAAACCTTTTGCATGGGATCGCTGCCGCCCACCAGTCCGTAAAAGGCCGCTTTGTTCTCGACTTGCTGGACCAGCCGCCGCCCCTCCAACTCCAGCGCGCGTTTTTCGATGGCCCGCGAGATAACAATCTTCAACTCCTCGAAGCGCAAAGGAGACAAAAAGAATTCGTCCGCGCCAGCCTGGCTGGCCTTCAAAGGAATGGTGCGTTGATTGGAACCGGTGAAGGCCACGATCACCACATCGTCGCGAATGCGGCGAATCTCGGTCAGGACCTCAAGGCCGTCAATGGGGCCGTCTCCGATGCAATCGAGATTGAACAAAATAGCGTGGATCTCGGGCTTCTCCAGGGTCTCTCTGATACTGTTTTCGTCGGGAGCCAAAGTCGTGCGGAATTCGTTGCCGAGATGTTTGCGAATCTCTGGGAAGATTTCTTCGTCATCGGTGATGACGGCAAGAGCGTAGCGCGCCGGGCTGGCAGCCGATTCGGACAAGTCAGTGGACCACTCCAAGTGGGTGGGATTATAGGGGAAGCGACAGCCGGTAGCAAAGAGAGAAGAACGAAAAAAAGTCCGGCGCCATCAGGCTGGCGGATGAGGCCGGAGAAGAAGCTGCGAACTCAGCGGACGCGGTCAGACGGCTTGATGTTGCCGCGAATCACGGTGATTGAGGCCGCGGGCAGCGTGTAAGATGTCGCGGAATCCGCATTCACGGTGGAAGAAACAATAGGGCCGTCGGGATCAGCGGTGCCGCCAGTACGCGAAGGATGCCATTGATATTGCGCTTTGCCGAAGGTTTTCAGTGTGACGGGTCCGGAGAAGGAGCTTGCCCCCGAAGAAGAAGCGTTCGCAAAGGAAATATGCACAGCATGCGCATTTTCCTGGTCCTTATTAATGACCAGCAACGACCATGTGCCATCGGGACGCGCGGCGGCGTAGGCAGTGACGAGATTATTGTTGGCCCCATCACGAATGTCGCATTCGGCGGAGAACAGTTTGTGCACGCCGTTTCCGGGTTGCACCCATTCGAGATTCAGGAGCTGGCTGGCGAAAAACTGTGACAACGGCTGTTTGATCTTCAGGTCGGCGTCCGTGGAAAACATTCCGAAGGTCCCCATCGAACCATTCGCTCCGCGGTGTACGCCGAGCGGCAGATAGTGGAAATAGTAGACGGCCGCGCCACCGCCATCCAGAAACGCTCCGATGTAATCTGCTAGCCAGAGCGCGCCCCAGATATCCACGAAGGCCTCGGAATCCTGCCAGGAAATGTTGGACTCCGTGATCATCAGCGGCACATTCGCGGGCACACCGTCTTCGCGCCACACTTTCATAATCCCGGTGACGAGATTGGCTTCATCGTACAAGTTGCTCCACTGAATTTTCCCGGGATCCATGGGGTAATGCTCGAAGGAGAAGAACGCCAGCTCGCCGAGCTTGCCGCGCGCTTTCAGGTAATCAATGAAGCGGCGCGTCCAGGAGGCTTCGCCGTTGGCATCGGGCCAGGTCTCGATGTCGCGATTCACCCCAGTGAAGATGGGTCCGCCAAGCCTGAGCTTGGGATCGAATCGGTGCAACGCGGCGGCGAATTGCAGGTAGAGTTCCGCGTAATCTTCCGGCGGCGTGTAATGTCCATCGGCTTCTTCGCCCATCTCCACGTAAGAGACCGGATAGCCACGCTTTTCGAGGTAACTCAGTTGAGCGACAGCATCTTCCGGCGTGGAGTAGATCACCGCAATGGGAATCATGGCCGGCAGGCCGCGCGTGTAACCCCCCGTGAAAAACAGATCGAAGCCCACTTGATCGCCGGCCTTTTCATCCAGATTATCCGGCTCGTGCCAGGGATCGACAGAAGAGCAGTACGTCATCGTCTGATCCTGATCGGGTGTGTGTCGCACGAGATCGTGGAATTGGCCGCCGGCCGTTGTTGTGCCGATGTACAACTCGCGAATGGCATAGCCCAGGCAATTGCGTTTGTCGGCGGAACCGTGCGTATCGCAGGTGTTGGAAGAAGCCGTCATCAGGATGCGAATGTGCTGCACGGGAATGGGCGCAGAGACCAGTTGCAAAACCACGCTGCCGCCCTTGCCGTCTGTGATTGCGCCGTTTGGAAAAGTCTGCCAAATGCCTTCGGTCGGCTTTCTGATGGGATCGGCACCTGTGAAGTATTGAACGAGATAATGCGTGGCGTAGGGCTCGCCCCAGTGGATGCGGATGGCGCTGATGTCGCGTTTGCCTGCGAGATCGACGATGACCCACTGCGGATGCAGGGAATCACTTTCTCCCGTGAAGGCATGGGTCAGATACGGATTGCTCTTCCAGTAGGAATCGGGATCGCCATCGGTCAGCCGCGAGTAGCCTTCGGCATCCGTGCCGTCGTCGCGGGTGACGCCGCGATGTGGCAGCCCGTAGCCATAGGAATGGCGAATCGGTTCCGCGCCGGGAGCGGCGTTGCCAACGAAATAACCTTTGCCGGTAGGATCGCTCCACGTACCTTGCGGATTCCAGTGCCACGCTTCCATGTGGAGTTCGGTGTTCTGGCGGTACGTAACAGTTTGCCAGCCCGCGGAAAGAACCTGGGTGATGGTGGGCTCGACGTAAAGTTTATCCGCGTCGCTGTAGCCGATGCGGTCGATGCCCGCTCCGAGCGCTTCCGTGGGCCGAATAGAATTGGTGGAATGGCTGGGAGCGGCATCCACGACAATGGTTTGCGCGAAGGAGGGAATGCCGACGAATTGAAACGAGATGGCCGCGAGGGTAGCGACGAGGGCCAGGCGAGTTGCGGAAAGCGAACGCCGGGTGGAATTGCTCATGAGAGAGGCCTCAGCTTTCTTGAGAAATGCCTTGCGGACTGCGAGTCGCAGAGAACTTGTAGTGTTAAAACGATTCAATCGAACATGAATCTAACTCCACTCCGCGCGCCGCGTCAATGGAAATATCGTCTGACACTCCAGCGGAGTTGCCAGAATGTCGTGCAGGATGTTTTGCCAATTACTCCGGCAATTTGTATTCGCCGCTGATTTCCAGCGGTACTTCCACGACCGCCGTGGAAGTTTCGGGTTGTCCACCGCCCACGCTGATGCGGTATTTGCCTGCAGCCACCAGGCGATCACCGGCTTCATTGACGTAGCTGAGATCGCGCGGGTCAAGTTTCAACTGGACACGCTCCGTTTTGCCTGCGGCCACATGAACGCGTGTGAATCCACGCAAGGAACGAATGGGCACGCCGGGGAGTTGCGGAAACGTCAGATAGACCTGAACGATCTCATCGCCATCGCGGCCGCCTGTGTTCTTTACCGCCGCTTCAACGGTAAGGGGTTCGCACGCCTTCAATTTGGTTTTGGAGAGCTTCACCTTGCTGTACGCGAATTTGGAATAGCTCAACCCGTATCCGAAGGGATATAGCGGCTGGCCTTTGAAATACCGGTAGGTGCGATTGCTCATCGCGTAGTCCTCGAACGGCGGCAATTGCTCGATGCCGGTGTAGAAAGTAACCGGCAGGCGCCCCGCGGGATTATTGGCGCCAGCCAAAGTTTCGGCGATGGCCGTGCCGCCTTCTTCGCCGGGATACCAGGCCTCCAGAATGGCGTTGGCATTGGCTTGCGCCCAATTCACGGCCAGGGCGCTGCCATTCATCAGCACGACAACGAGAGGTTTGCCGGTAGCCTTGACGGCCTTGAGAAGATCCTCTTCTTCTTTCGGCAAATCGAGGCTGGTGCGGTCCCCGCCTTTGAATCCGGGAAGGTTGATGCCCATCTCTTCGCCTTCCAGAGCGGAAGTGATCCCCACGACAGCGACGACTACATCCGCGTTTTTGGCGGCGTCGAGAGCCTGCGCCAGCGGATCCGCACTGGGCGGAAACCACACAAATTGCGCAATCGCTCCGCCCATGCCCTGGAAATAATCGATTCGGATGGCATACTTGTGTCCTTTTTCCAGGGTAACGGTGGCAGTTTTCAGAGAGGCCCCGTGCATTCCCCAGTCCTCGACCAGGAGCTTGTCGTCCAACCAGACACGAAAGCCGTCGTCGCCATTGAAGCCGATATCATAGGCGCCGCTTTGCTGCGGGGTAAGAAATCCCGTCCAACGCGTCGAGAAATTCGTATTGCCGGCCGTGGGGACGGAATCCGGCGCGGCGAAAGTGAAGTCCACGCTTTTGTCCACTCGGGTGAGAACGGGAGCGCCTTCGAAGTTTATGCCTTTGAAGTAGTCGGCGTGCAGGCCGGGCTGACCCTCCGAAGTCGAAAGAATGTCGGCGGAAATGATTTGGCCAAGGCGCAGAAATCGCGTTCCGGCAGCGTAGGTGATTTCGCTGCCGGCAAATTGTTTCTGTATGCCCTGCAAGGCGCTGGTGGCGCGTGAAGGCGAGCCATTGTAATTGCCATAGAGCACGGGAAGCTGGTCGGCCAGGGGACCGACCACGGCAATCTTTTTTGTTCCCGGCTTCAGGGGAAGCAAGCCATCGTTTTTCAGCAACACCATGGTTTCGCGCGCCAGTCGCAAGGAAAGCTCGCGATGTTCCGGCGTATCCATTTCGCTGTAGGGAATCTGCGCATACTTTACGAGTTCCGGCGGATCGAACATGCCCAGCAGCATGCGCGCCTTCATCAGCCGTTTCACGGCCACGTCCAATTCCGCCTCGGTCAGCAGACCTTGCTGGATAGCAGTGACATAGCGCGAATAATCAATGCCGGTATCGTTGCAATCCAGGTCCGTGCCGCGCTTGATGGAAATTGCGCCGGCTTCTGGAAGCGTGTTGACGAAGTGATGGCCGCGCTGAATATCGGCAACGGCGTCGCAATCGGAAACCACGTAGCCCTGGAACTTCCATTTGTCGCGCAACTGGTCTTGCAAAAGGAAACTATTGGCGCAACCCGGTTCGCCATTGATTCTGTTGTACGCGCACATCACGGAGCCGGCTTTGGCTTCGGTTACGGCGGCCCGGAACGCGGGAAGATACGTGTCCTCCATATCGTGCTTGGAAACTTTCACGTCAACCGTGTGACGTGTGGGCTCGGGCCCGCTGTGCACCGCGTAGTGTTTAGGTGTGGAGATGGTGCGGAAATAGTTCGGGTCATCGCCTTGCATGCCAGAGACAAACGCCACGCCCATGCGTGCGGTGAGAAAAGGATCTTCACCATAAGTTTCCTGGCCGCGGCCCCAGCGCGGATCGCGGAAAATATTTACATTGGGAGACCAGAAGTCCAGGCCGACGTCCTGGAAAATGCCTTGACGCACCTGTTCGTGATGCTTGGCGCGCGCCTCGGTGCTGATCACGATAGCCATCTGGTGGACAAGTGGCGTGTCAAATGAAGCGGCAAGTCCGATGGGCTCCGGGAAAACGGTAGTGGGCGAAGTCAGGACGCCATGAAGCGCTTCGGTCCACCAGTTATAAGCGGGGACTTGCAGACGCGGGATGGCGGCGGCTTTGTGCACAACCTGCGAAGCCTTTTCGTCCAGCGTCATACGAGAGACGAGATCGTCCACGCGGCGATCCACCGGCGCTTTGGGATCCAGATAGAGTGGAGGATTCGAGGGAGTTGCGGCGCTTTGCTGCGAGTTGACGGGAGAGGCAAAGAGCGCGAGGAAAAGAGAAAAGAACGGCAGAAACCAGAGAAGATTACGTGAACGAGGCAAGTGAGTCCTCCAAGTTTGTAACGGGTCACCTCAGAATGGAGCGCTTGCGAGGCCCGAGGTTTGCGCAAGGCACCGGGGAAGACACGGTGTTACAGGAAGAGTAGCACTAGTGGGGGATTTGGGAATGGGCAAAAGAGACTGTGGGAAGAATTGTCGAGGCTGCCTCAACTTTGAGATGGATGCGAGGAATCAATATTTCTGTGGTTATACTGCCACCCATAATGTTCCTTTCCAGGTCTTTGACCCCGCTAATCATGCTGAGCGCGATCTTCTCAGTTGGCAGCATTATCCTTGCGCTACATGGCGTGCCCGTGGCGAATGCTACCGGGAAGCTCTGGTCGCTCGCATTCCAACTGATGCTGGCCTCCTGGGTTCGCGTTGACAGGCAGCCGCGGGGATTCCGTGCACCTTACGAATTTGATGCGTTTGTGCTATTCGCCTGGCCCTTCGTCGTTCCCTATTACTTGTACAAAACCCGCGGAGGGCGAGGCCTGCTTTCTGCCATTGGTATCTACGCATTGTTCCTGGCGCCGTTCGTGCCAGCAGCAATCCTCACCGTCTCGCGAATCAGATAGTAGTCGCGGCGCCGCATTTCTGTGCGCAAGCGCAAGCCTTCCTAATCGGTCATGAAACTGGTGGGACTGCCTGGCAGGATTCGCGGAGGTGAACGTCAATGACTGTACGGAGGCGCAGTCGTACCATCCGACCACTTGGTGACGGGAACGATGAACACCGTCAGCCGGCCCGAAGTGTCCGTTGACGCCATAATCGGAGAGCCTGGTAGATTTGCTCCCCAAGTTGCGGCATCCGTTTCAGGAACGAAGAACATCAGGTGGGGATGCCAATGCCCCCCGCTGTCGCTCAAATACGATTGCTTTGACAACATGTAACACATCGCGCCGGATTCCAGCGCCGGCAATTCCTTCTTGTCGAAAGCGATCTTGATGCCATCGGCCATTTGCGTTCTTGTTCGTCCGGCCAAAACCAACTCGGTCTTCTTGATCGTGAGTGGAAGGTACGTCCGCACGGCAGGCGGGTTTAGGCAAATCGCGCCCCGGATTTTGGGATTCCAAAACTCGGGGGCGTCGATCCCGGCGGTCCATGATCGTTCCACGATGCACACGAAACCGTTCTTGCCCTTGACCGCGGTTTCGTAACCGTGCCGTCCGAGCACCATGACGTCAGCATCGCGCGAGATGGATTCCTCGGCTGCGCTGCGCGCCAGCGCGATTTCGGCATCTCGCTCCATCAGGTATTGGTCAAGCGGAGCCATGTTCGGATACGGCGTTTTGGCGTCCTGGGCATGTGCCTGCCCGGACGCGGCCAGAACGACGGCCAGCGCAAGGCTGATCAATACGCTCGTTGCGAAAATCCTTCGCTGCATTGGTTTCTCCATCGATATTGATAGGAGCTTTTCCTACTTTAAACCAATTGGGCAGTCATGCTCTCATACCGGCCTGCTCGGCGTCCAACGCAATCTGTCTGCATAAACGTTCGCGAACCAACACTTTAAAGTAATGCATCAGTTCCGCCACGCAATTCTGTGTCTTGATGAGCATTTTGTTTGCGCAGGCAACTCGCGCCTAATTCGGAGTCTGGTGGGACCGCCCGGACTTGAACCGGGATTGCAGGTTTAGGAAACCTGTGCTTTATCCATTTAAGCAACGGCCCCGCAACTTGATTTTAGCACGATTTATTTGCCTCGATTTTGCTCCCGTCGGCGGGCAAATCCGCAACTTCTCTGCGGCAAGTTCCAATGTACCGGACGAGATCTCCCACGAAATCTGGCCCGGCCCGCTCCCTGAAACGAGTTGCGCCGCAATCGGAAAACACTGTGATATTATGCGGGCCAAGACGCTTACATCCGGCCGCTCGCGCCTGCCATTTCGGAGGAAATCATGAACAAAAAGCTAAAGTGGATCACCATCGCCTTTGCTGCGTTAATTCTGATTCTGTTTGTCCTGCCATTATTGATTCCCGTGAACAAGTTCCGTCCCACGATCGAAGAGCAAGCCTCAACAGCGCTGGGACGCAAAGTGCAACTGGGGAATCTGAGTCTGTCTCTGATCCGTGGATCGTTGGGAATCGACAATCTTTCTATCAGCGACGATCCGAAATTCAATTCGGGTCCGTTCCTGACGGCGCAGTCGGTGCGCGTCGGGGTGGAATTGTTGCCGCTGATTTTTTCCAAACAGGTAAACGTGACGGAGGTCATCATCGAAAAGCCGCAAGTGATGATGCTGAAGGATCCCAACGGCAAATGGAATTTTTCATCCATCGGAGGAAATGCACCCGCGGAGCCCAAGAAAGCGGCGCCCAGCGCTTCCAGCAGCAATGCCGCCCAGTCCTTCTCCATCAAGAAACTGCAATTGACTGACGGTCAGATCACGCTGGGCAATACGAATTCTCAGAAACGCAATGTGTACACAGCCGTGAACCTGGCGGCCAGCGATGTTTCCATGACCAGCCAGATTCCCGTGGTTTTCTCCATGGGACTTCCCGGCGGCGGCACGATGAAGATCGACGGGAAAATGGGTCCGGTGGACGCCAAGGACGCGGCGTTTACGCCACAGGAAGTGAAACTGACGATCAGCACGCTGGATTTGGGACAGACCGGATTCCTGGATCCGTCTCTCGGCGTTGGCGGAAAAGTGGATGTGGACGCAAACCTGGTCAGCCAAAGCGGACAAATGGCGATTAAAGGCAATCTGACACTCACGAGCGCAACTCTGCGGGCGGGCGGAAAGCCTTCCGGTGTGCCATTGGGGCTGGCGTTCGACACCAAATACGATATGGCCAAAAGCGCCGGCGTGCTGAATCCTTCGACGGTGAATATCGGCAATGCAAAATGGAATCTGAATGGCACCTACAATTCGCAAGGCGATGCCTTCGTTGTTGATATGAAGATGACAGGCGAAGGATTGCCGGCCACGGACCTGGAATCCTTTCTCCCGGCGGTGGCCGTCAATCTACCGCAAGGTTCCAAGTTGACCGCAGGGACGTTGACCACGAATTTGCATATCACCGGGCCCACGGACAAGCTGGTGATCGATGGAAACGTTGGGCTGTTCAACGGAAAGCTCTCCGGCTTCAACCTGGGACAGAAAATGTCCGGAGTCGGTTCGCTCTCGGGACTCAAGACCGGACAGGATCTGGACATTGACAAGATGACCACCGACGTGCACATGTCTCCAACGGGCTTGCGCGCGGACAAGTTCGATCTGGTCGTGCCAACGATGGGGACGGTGGTTGGCGGCGGCACATTGGACGACAAAAATAATATGGACTTCAAACTGGTGGCGACGGTAAACGGCTCCATGCTGGGCGCAGCCGGTGGCGCCGCAGGAGGTACGGTGGGCGGCGCGGCCGGAAAACTGGTGGGAGCTGGCGCCAGCTGCAAGGACGGCGGCGTCAAGGTGCCGCTGCAAATTCACGGCACGACTGCGGACCCAAAGTTTACGCCAGACATCGGCGGCGCGACTGCCAGCTTAATGAAGTCGGAATTGACTTGCGCTGGTGGCTCCGTCGGAAAACTGGCCGGGCTTGCGGGATCGACCGGCACAAAAGGCGCATCGGACGTCACGAAACAACTGGGCGGCCTGTTCGGCAAGAAGAAGCCGTAACACGATTTGATTGCTGAAGCGTCAAATCATAAAGATATATTGCAGGGCGTGTCCCATTTGCATAGCGGAGCGCTTGACCTTCGGGCTGGTTCCCAATAGCCTCAAAGCCTGCGGGGAATCGCGATTGATCGGGGTCTTCGCACGAACTACAAGGAGTCAGGTATGAGATTGAGAAGCGTTCGCCAGCGCCACGGAATCATTGTGCTCGCCTCATTGCTTGTGAGTTTTTACTGTGCTGGGCAGGCGGCAGCTCAGGGCGGAGAGCCACGGAGCTTCGCGATTCGCGGCGCAAAAGTCGTGCCAGTTTCAGGCCCGCCGATGGACAACGCAACGGTGCTGGTGTCGCGCGGCGTCATCACGGCAGTGGGAACGAATGTGACCATCCCACCGGACGCGTGGGTGATCGAAGGAAAAGGATTAATCGTATATCCGGGACTGGTGGATGCGTTCACAGACGTCGGATTGGCAGCAGCGGCACCCGCGGGCGGTGCTGGCGCTGGCGAGGGGAACGCAAGACCTCCGATATCGAAAGGACCCGAGGATCGCCCGGCGACAACGCCGTGGCGCAATGCCGCGGATGAAGTCAATTTGGGTGATGCGCGAATCGAAGGCTGGCGCAGCGCGGGTTTCACCACCACTGTCTCTGCTCCTAAAACGGGCATGTTCCCGGGGCAGGCAGCGATATTGGATCTGGCGGGCGATCGCGCGGGAAATCTCGTTGTGAAATTCCCGGTAGGAATTCCTGTTTCCCTTCAAGCTACGGGAGGATTCCGCAGTTATCCGGGTTCGCTGATGGGGGCGATCGCCTATACGCGACAGGTTTGGATCGATACGAACTGGAGCGCGCAAGCCGATGCCATCTACGAAAAGAATCCTCGGGGTGTGGAACGCCCGCCCTATGACCGAAGCACCGCTGCTTTGCGGGAGGTTCTTCAGAAGCACGCGCTGCTGCTGATTCCGGGAAATACTTCACTGGAGATTCGACGCGCGCTAGTGCTTGGCGAGGAGTGGAAATTAACCAATGTGATTTACGGCGGGCAGATGAGCTACGAAGTCGCCGCGGAGATCGCAGCAAAGAAAGTGCCGGTGCTGGTGGATTTGAAGTGGCCAGAAGCGGCGAAGGATGGCGACCCGGAGAATGTTCCCTCGTTGCGGACGCTAAGATTCCGTGACCGCGCTCCCTCTTCGCCAGCGGCACTGGAAAAGGCGGGGGTGAAGTTCGCGTTTTATTCCGGCGGAATCCCGACTGCCAAGGAAATTCTGCCCGCGGTAAAAAAATCGATTGATGCGGGTTTGAGCGCCGACGCGGCTTTGCGCGCCCTGACGCTATCGCCGGCGGAAATTTTCGGCGTCGCAGACGTTCTGGGCTCCATTGAGAAAGGAAAGATCGCCAACCTTGTAGTGACCGATGGCGACCTGTTCGACAAAAAAACAAAAGTGAAAATGGTGTTTGTAGACGGGCGGAAATTTGAAGTGCGAGAACCGCTGCGGCCCAGCGAGCCGCCCAAAGGCGACGTGAGCGGAAAGTGGAAATTGACGACGACCACGCCGAATGGCACGGAAGAAATGATCGCGGACCTCTCAATGGCCTCTGACGGGACTTTGACGGGTACGGTAGGCAGTGAGGCTCGAGGCACCGGGACCATTTTCAGCGGCTACGTAAGCGAAGAAAAAGTCAGCTTCACCATCAATCTTCCAATCGAGGGAATTCCCACCGACGTGCAGTTTTCCGGAACATTTGAGGGAAACACCATGAAGGGTTCGATCAGCACATTGGGCTATACGTTTGATTTTAGCGGAACGAAACCTGGCGCGGTGGCGGGGGGTGCGCGATGAACCGGCGCGGAAAAAGTTTTGCCATCGCAGCGATCACGGTGTCCTGTTCTTTGATGAGCACGCTCGCAGTGGCCCGTGAGAAAGAGGCGAAGCCGAGCGCAGAGTCAGTTGAAGCGCCGACACTCCTGATTCGCAACGCCACAATCCTTACCGTGACCCATGGAACCATCGAGAATGGCGACATCCTTATTAAGGATGGCAAAATCGCGGCAGTCGGAAGCGGTTTGAAGGCGCCGGCGGGCGCCCAGCTGCTGGATGCCCGCGGCCAATTTGTGATGCCCGGGATTATCGATTGCCACTCGCACATTGCCATCGATGGCGATGTGAACGAAGGAAGCGTTTCGGTATCTTCGATGGTGAATATCGCCGACGTTCTGAACCCGGATGATCCCGCGATTTACCGCGACCTGGCGGGAGGCGTCACAGCGGCGAATGTTTTGCACGGTTCCGCGAATCCTATCGGCGGACAGACGATCGTAATCAAGTTGCGCTGGGGACAACCGGCGGCCAAGCTTCCGTTTGAAGGCGCACTGCCCGGCATCAAGTTTGCCCTGGGAGAAAACCCGAAGCACTCGAACTTCCGTGGGCTCGGCTTGCCGGAGCGATATCCGGCGACGCGCATGGGCGTGGAAGAAACCATTCGCGGCGCGTTTACGGAAGCGCGCGACTACAAGAAAACCTGGGACGATTACAACAAGCGCGTGGCGGCCGGAGAAAAGAACCTGATTCCGCCGCGCCGCGATTTGAAACTTGACCCGCTGGTCGAGGTGTTGGAAGGGAAGCGCTATGTGCATGCGCACTGCTACCGCGAAGACGAAATCCTGATGCTGCTTCGCGTAGCCAAAGAGTTTGGGTTCCGCGTCCAGACGCTGCAGCACGTCTTGGAAGGCTACAAGGTGGCGGATGAAATCGCCGCGGCGGGGACGGGCGCTTCAACCTTCTCGGATTGGTGGGCCTATAAGGTGGAAGCGTACGAGGCGATCCCGTATAACGCGGCGCTGTTGACGCGTCGCGGTGTCGTGGTCTCCGTGAATTCAGATGACGCGGCGGAAGCGACGCACCTGAATCAGGAAGCCGCGAAGTCCATGCGCTATGGCGGCTTGACGCACGACGAAGCGGTAAAAATGGTAACCATCAATCCCGCCATTCAACTTGGCATTGAGAATCGCGTCGGGTCCATCGAAGCGGGGAAGGATGCGGATCTGGTGATCTACAATCACGATCCGATGAGCGCGTACGCCGTGGTTCAGAAAACGCTGATTGACGGCCGCGTTTACTTTGACCGCGATAAGGATTTGGCGGGACGCGTCGCGCTCGAGCAGGAAAAGAAAGACCTGCTGGAAAAAGCCAAGAAGAGCGCCGAGAAAAAGGCCGAGGAAAAGAAGGCGGAAGGGAAGAAGCCGGAGGACAAGAAACCGGAAGAGAAAAAGCCGGACGAGAAGACCAAGCCGCCACAAGAGCAAGTTGTCTTGGGAGGTGCGCGATGAATCCCCGGCAGACAAAGATGTGCGCTTACCTGGCTTTTGCCGGCTGCTTGCTTGCAGCGGGAACCGTGTTGGGTCAAACGCCAGCAGCAACGGACACGGTCATCACTCACGCCAAAATTTTCACCCTGGCGGGAAACCCCATCGAAGACGGCACGGTCGTCATTCACGATGGAAAAATCGCCGCGGTGGGCGCCAGCGTAAGCATTCCCCCCGGAGCGAAAGTGATTGATGCCGCGGGCCTACAGGTGTATCCCGGTCTGTTCGATCCCATCACGCAAATGGGATTGCGCGAAATCGGCGCGGTACCCGCAACAGTGGACACCACGGAAACGGGGATGTTCAATCCGGACCTGGTAGCGGCAACGGCGATTCTGCCGTCCAGCGCCCACATTCCGGTGACGCGCGCAGCGGGCATCACCGAAGTCCTGGCTGTGCCTTCCAGCGGTGGGATAGATTCCTCTCTAGGTTCCAACATCATTGGCGGTCAAGCATCCGCCATTCACTTGGCGGGTTGGACGGCCACCGAAATGTCGATTCGCAGAAACGCGGCGATGGTGGTGGTTTGGCCGGCAATCGAAACGGAATCGTTCGATTTCGCCACATTCTCCAGGAAAGAAAAACCCTTCGCCGATGCGAAGAAGGAGTACGACAAGGCTGTGAACCAGCTTGCCGATTACCTCGAAGAGTCGCGCCATTACGCGCAAGTCGCGGAGACGAAGGGAGCCCTCTACGATCGCGACGTCAAGCTGGAGGCCATGATTCCCGTGGTGCACGGAGAGATGCCCGTGCTGGTTTTTGCCGACCGGGCGCGTGACATCCGCAACGCCGTGGAATTTTGCCAGAAACAGAAACTGAAGATGATTCTGGCCGGTGGCGGTGAAGCGTGGAAGGTGAAAGACCTGCTGCGCTCGAAAAACGTGCCGGTAATCTTGCGGCCGACTCTGGATTATCCGTTAGAAGAAGATGACGCGTATGACCGCCTGATGACACAACCCGCGGAACTTGTTACAGCGGGCGTGAAGATCGCTTTCGGAAGTTTTGACAACAGTTTTTCCAGGCGCTTGGGGCAGCAGGCGGCGAATGCGGTTTCCCACGGCTTGGCATATGACGATGCGCTGAAGGCCGTTACCCTGTACCCGGCGCAAATCCTGGGATTGGATGGCGATTTGGGCACCGTGGAAACCGGGAAGACCGCCAACTTGATCGTCACAAATGGGGATCCCTTGGAGCTGACCACCGAGGTGCGCTATCTCTTCATCAGAGGCCAGCTCACGTCTACGGATAACAACCAAAAGGATTTATACGAAAAGTACTTGAAGCGGCCTGCCGTAGCCAAGTAGAAGTTTTCGCCCAGACACAACCCGCGGCCTGGCCAGTTGTACCTCCAACGGCGGACAAAGCGTTCAACCCACGAGCAACTTTTTCCGTGGTCATGCGTATCTACTCAAGGACACCATGCGCCCACTCACCCGAATTGTATTCACGCTCACTCTCGGCCTCGCTCTGGCGGGGAATGCCTTTGCGCAAGACGCCAACAAGATCATTGACCAGTATTTGAAAGCGGCCGGCGGAAGCAAAGCCATGGCGCGGATTCAAACGCTTGCGATGGATGGCGCGTTCAGCCAGGGGCCAGAGGAGAAGCCCGGCACATACACTTTCCGGGCGAAACTGCCCAACCGCTACTACACGGGGATTCAAAGCGAAGGCAAAACGCTGATCGAGTCGTACAACGGCAAATCCGCCTGGCACCAGACCGAAACTGGCGAGATCGGCACACTCCTGGGGCCGCAGGCGCTCGAGATGGAAGCGGCGGCCGAGTATTACAACACCCGGTTGCAGGCGCTTGCAAAGAAGAAGATCGGTGCCTCCTTTCAGGGACACGCCCAGGTGCACGGCCGTGATGCGCTGGAGGTACGACTCACGTATCCCACCGGCGTGCAATGGGAAGTTTATTTTGATCCACAAAGCCATCTAATCGTGGAAGAAAAAGCCATCATCGCGGGCATTCCTCGTGACATTTATTATGACGATTACCGCAATGCGAACGGGGTCAAGTTGCCGTACAAGGTGGAGTTGCACCGGGGAAGCGATACGTACAACGTGAACGTGACGCGGGCCGCGATGAATGAAACGGTGGGCGAGCGGGTGTTCGATTTTCCGAAGAAGTCACAGGTGCAATTGCCAGACCTAAAGAAACTGTTCGAAGAAATTGACGCCAACCAGAAGCAGATTGACAAAATCAAGGAGAATTACGCCGGGACGAATGTCGAGGAACAAACCGAGTTTGACAAGACCGGCAAGATAACGAAAAAAGAAGCCAAGGAATACACGTTTTTCTATCTGAACGGCGAAGAAGTCTCGACGCTCGTAAAGAAAGACGGGAAACCGCTCGGCGACGAGGAACAGAAAAAGGAAAACGAGAAGACGCAGAAGCACATCGAAGAGGCCCAAAAACAGGAAAAGAAAAAGGAAGCCAAGGAAGAGAAGGCCAAGGAAGAAGGAAAAGAAGAGAAGGACAACGATGATCCAGGCATCGAAGTGTTCTTGCGCGTCTCCCAGTTCGTGAACCCGCGCCGGGAGCGCTTCCGCAGCCAGGATGTATTGGTCTTCGATTTCGAGCCGAATCCCGAATACAAGCCCAAAAACATGGAAGAAAAAGTGGCGAAGGACCTCGCCGGCGTTGTGTGGGTAGACGAGAAGGCGCACGACGTGGCCCGGCTCGAAGCGTATTTTGTGGGCGACGTCAAGATTGGCGGAGGGTTGCTGGCCAACCTGCAGAAAGGCACGAGCTTTGCCTTCGAGCAGGCCTACATCAACAACGAAGTGTGGCTGCCCACTTATGTCGAGGTCCACGTTGGAGTGCGCGTTCTTTTGGTGAAGGGATTCAAGATCAACGTGACGGACCGCTACTCCGACTACAAGCGCTTCAACGTGGAAACGCTCAGCACAATTAATAAGCCGAAGACGGCGGCCACCGACCCCGCGCAGCCTTAACGAAGCACGTCCCTCACTAAAATTTTGTGGGCAGGAATTCGCGACTAGAGCGTAGGGGCGCGGCTGAGGACTTCGCGGACTTTCTCCACCAGCACCGCGGGTGAAAATGGCTTTTGCAGGAACGCCAGCCCCTTCTCCAGCATGCCACCCGTGGTAATAACATTCTCGGTGTAGCCGGACATGAAGAGCACGCGAATGCCGGGGCGTATCGGCGTGATGCGGGAAGCCAGTTCGCGTCCGCTGGTGCCCGGCATGACCACGTCCGTCAGGAGCAGATGAATTTCGCGCGCGTAATTGGAAGCGAGCTGCTGTGCATGCTGGGGATCCCGCGCGGGAATGACGTCGTAACCATGCTCGATCAAAACGGTTTGGATCAGGTCGCGGACCGCTTCTTCATCTTCCACGAGCAGAATCGTTTCCACCCCGCGCTGCGAAGCGGGCCGCGATTGTTCCGTCGCGGATTCTTCCGCGGGGGCATCCACGCGGGGCAGGTAGACCTTAAACGTGCTGCCCTTGCCAACTTCGCTGTACACCCAGATGTATCCGCCGCTTTGTTTAACGATGCCGTAAACCGTGGAGAGTCCCAGCCCGGTGCCGCGTCCACTTTCCTTGGTGGTAAAAAACGGCTCGAAGATGTGCGCAATGGTTTGGCGATCCATACCGACGCCGGTATCGGAAACGGCGAGCATTACATAGCGGCCCGGCTTCACACTCACATGGTCTTCGGCGTAGGTCTCATCCAGTTCGGCGTTGGCTGTTTCCACAATCAGGCGTCCGCCATTGGGCATTGCGTCGCGCGCGTTCACCACCAGGTTCATGATCACCTGTTCGATTTGCGCGGGGTCGGCCTTCACCTTCCCCACATCCGCCACTACTTGAGTGACCATTTCGACGTTGTCGTCCATCAAGCGGCGCAGAAGTTTATCCAGGTTCAGAACAATCGCATTGAGGTCGAGCGTCTTGGGCTGCAGCACCTGCCGACGGCTGAAGGCGAGCAATTGCCGCACCAGGCCCGCGGCTCGGCCGGCGGCGTTCTCAATGCGTTCGATGTCCGAGCGAATTTCCTGAGGAATCGTGGGGCGGCCAAGGGCAAGTTCGGTGTAACCGGTAATGATCGTTAATAGATTGTTGAAGTCGTGTGCGATGCCGCCCGCCAGGCGCCCAACTGCCTCCATTTTGCGGGATTGCTGCAGCTGCGTTTCCAGAAGTTTACGGTCCGTGATGTCAACGATGATGCCTTCCATCACCGGGTGGGAATTGCTTCCCTGCACGACCACAGCAGTATCGCTCAGCCAGACTTCGCGGCCATCCTTGCGCTTTACCCGGAATTCGGCTTGAAACGGCAAACCGTTTTTGCTGGCTTCTTCGGCAGCGGTGACCATGGCCAAATCATCCGGGTGGATTAAATCAGCCCAGCGCTGAGAAATGGTCATCCACTCATCAACGGTGTAGCCAAGGATAGCTTCCACTTGAGGGCTGACATAAAACCATCGGCCGTCAATGCCGATTTCCGCGATGTAGGTGATCGCATTCACCTGCTCGACGAGCATTTTGTACTTGGCTTCCGCTTCCGCTCGCGCTTTCTCCGCCTCTTCTCGCTGCGATAAATCGCGGCACACGCTGATGATGCCGCCATCGGGCATCGCGTTGATGTTCATTTCGACGGGTAGCTTGCTCCCATCGGGCCTCCGCAACATGATTTGCGAAGACCATTTGCCCGTTTGCGCCAGGGAGCGCCGGATCCCGGGTTCCAAGCGGTCCATCTCCTGAAGCGCGTAGATCACGCGCCACGGCTGACCCATGATGCTATCCGGGCTTTCAAAGCCAAGCATCCGCGCAAAGGAATGGTTGGCGTATGCGTGGAGACCTTTTTCATTCAGAATGGCCATGCCGTCTGCGGACGTATCCATGGCCAGGGTTTGCCGGCGAACGGTCTCCGCGGTCTTTTGTTGGCGGAACTGCGTGAGGGCGATGCGCAAGGCATAGCACACGAACGAAAGCGCCAGAAGACTGAAGCGGATGAGTCTCCACCCAGGGCCCAATCGGGTTGCCAGAAAAAGGATGACCAGGGGAAGAAAGGCAAACAGGCAGTTCGTGAAAAGGATTTCCGGCAGAGATTTAGCGCGAAGCCGGTGCTCGTGCAAGGTTTCAACCGGCTCCCAACTCCCCGCCCACAAGGCTCCAAATAGCAGAGGCAGCGTCCATGCCAGATCGTACCAGCTCCCTGTCGGAATCTCCTGGCCGGTCTGGAACAGGTTTGCCACGTGTGCGCCAATGGCGTAGACCAGGGCATAAACCGCCAGGCCTCCGAAGAGTTTACGTGCTTGCGCAGAGACGCCCCGCCACCACTGTACCGTCGCCAAAACGATGACGCCCGCGTCCACCCACGTAACCACGGTTATCTCGCGGGCCAAGGCGTCATGGCTGCCGAGATTCAGCGCCGGCAGAATATACATGCCAAAGTAGATCAGGAAAAAGAAAATGCCAATCTGGATGAAATCCAGCGCTTCTTCAAACTCCACTCGCGCATGAGTCTTTTCCTGGTTCAGGAATATCGCCATCACGAAAAACATTCCGTACGAGTGGAACATGAAGCGGATCATGGAACCCGGCGGCGGTTCCGCATGCAGGAAAACTTCGTAGTAAGTCCAACCCAGGTCCGCCACTCCCCATAAGCCCATTCCAAAGGCGATCAGCGTCCAGAACGATTGGCTGAACCCGGTGAGTTTCCGCGCGGCTCGAAAGCACATGACAGCGGCAAGAATGCTGGAAGAAATCTGTAGAAGGTTCCCGAGGAGGGCTGACACGGGGGTGTTCCGGAAGAACACCACGGTCAAGACATGACACACCACGATGGCCAAGGCCAGTAGCCAGAGAAAACGAGGAAGGCGTCTTGGAGGCAAGGATAGAGTCCTAGTACCGGGCTATGCAGTAGTTTAGCTGAGTTTCGTTTTGGGAAGAGGTTTCTGCTGCTGCCTGTGTCCGGCTGGTCATGGACCCAGGCGGACCTGCATCGCACGGTTCCAGCTCAGGAATCTAGAAATGATGTGCATAGGACTTGGGGGAAGCAGTCCTAATCCGCCCAATCAATGCAAATTTGCGAGTCGTCTAATGTTACTGCCAGCGTTCAGCGGCCCTCAAAGGGGTACCGGTCTTGCGCCTGGACGGCGGCAGCGATGCGGCGGCGCAGCGCAATCGTATCTACGGCGGGGCGCTTGCCAAATCGCTTGAGCACCGCCATTTGCGTCATCAGCATGTCGCCTTCGTGAACCGCGGCGATGGCGCGCTTGGCTTCGTGGTCCACGCGTTCGGCGGCGTCGGCAATGAATACCCGCGCGGCATCAGTCATCACGGACGACGCGGCTTCACCCTTGCTGGCCGCCGCCTTCTGAGCGCGTAGCAGGCAGGATTCCATCGCGTAGATTTCCATGACCATGTTTGCCAGAGCTCCAATTAATTCCTGCTCGTCCGCCAGTTTTTCGCGGAACCTTTGGACCGCGCCGCCCGCCGCCTGCAGAAACATTTTCTTGGCATTGGCGATGACGCGCGCTTCTTCCGCTAGCACGCCCTCGGGTGCTTCCTCAAACGAAGGTCCGGCGAGAATCTCGTCGGCAAGTTTCATGGCCGCGGGAATCAGGGGCAACTGCCCGCCCGTGGCGCGCTTCATCAGCATCTGGATGATCAGCATGCGGTTGATCTCGTTGGTGCCTTCAAAGATGCGGTTGATGCGCGAATCGCGGTAGGCGCGGCAAACGGGATAATCCTCATGAAAGCCGTAGCCGCCAAATATCTGCACCGCCTCGTCCACCACAAAGTCCAGCATCTCGCTGCCGTAGACCTTGGCAATCGAACTTTCGATGGCGTATTCCTCCAGCACTTTCATGGTGTTCTGCGCCTTGTTCCCGCTGCCAGAAGCCGCAATCATGGCCGCTTCAATATTTCCGGCGGTGCGGTAAATCATGGAATCCACGGCAAAAATCCGCACGGCCATTTCCGCGAGCTTTTCCTTCATCAAACCGAATTCGCCGATTTGTTTGCCGAACGCCTTGCGCTCCTTCGCATATTTCGACGCGGTCATGATCACGTACTTGGAACCACCAACGCAGGAGGCGCCGAGTGTAAAGCGCCCGGCATTCAACACGTTGAACGCGACAATGTGCCCGCGGCCAATTTCGTGCAGCAGGTTTTCCTTGGGCACCTGGCAATTTTCCAGGAAGACCGGCGTGGTCGAGCTGCCGTGGATGCCCATCTTGTGCTCTTCATTACCGGGCTTGCAGCCGGGGAAATTCTTTTCGACGATGAATGCAGTCAGCTTCTCGCCAGCCACTTTCGCGAAGACGATAAACAGATCGGCAAAGCCGCCGTTGGTGATCCACATCTTCTGCCCATTCAAAATGTAGTGGCTGCCATCGGCGCTAAGTTCCGCGCGCGTCAGCAAATTCTGCGCGTCGCTTCCGGCTTGCGGTTCCGAAAGGCAATACGCGCCAATGAATTCGCCGCTGGCCAGTTTCGGCAGGTACTTTTTCTTCTGCTCTTCCGTGCCGAAATACACGATGGGGAGCGTGCCAATGCCCGCATGCGCGCCATGCGTTGTGGCGAACCCGCCGTAAATCGAAATCTTTTCCGTCAGCACCGTGCTGGCCACCTTATCCAAGCCCGCGCCGCCATACTCTTCGGGCGTGCCGCCGCTCATCAAACCGAGTTCCGCGGCTTTACGCGTCAGTTCCGCCATCAACCCCGGCTTCTTTTCCTCCAACTCCTTGATGTGCGGGAAGACTTCCTTCAGGACGTACTCCTCCGCCGTCTGCCCAATCAGCTTCTGGTCATCCGTCAGGTCCGCCGGAGTAAACACGTCCTGCGGGGCAGGGGATTCCAGCAGAAAACTGCCGCCCTTCGCTGCGGGTTTGGAAAGAACCGAACTGGCCATGATGCTGCTCCTTGCCGGCGGTACGCCGTTCGCAAAATTCAAACGACCGTTTGAAAAAACAATTTCAGAATTCTACGCCGGAGGGCACATTTGCGCAATAGGAACTGGGAAGCGAAGGCGTTTCTTTCCAGCATCACGAAAATCCTTAATCAGCAGTTACTTCTGAGCGAACGCTGGGTCGCCGCATCCCGATTATCGGTGATGCCGGCGCTTGCGGCGCGAGTGCCAAATCTCGATGCCAACGGCTTTCAGGAAATCGCGTCCCCAAATGGCGATCACCAGGACCGCGCCGAACAGGATCACCGCGTCCAGGCTGGCAAAGTCACGATGCGTCCAATAAACTCCCTCCTGAAGGTTTAACCAGATCGCGAACTCGTCCAGGGTGAGGGCGGCGCCAACACCATAGAGCAACGACATCAAACGGCTGGCGATAAGCGACGAGGATTTGGCCCCTGTTCCCACTTCGATCAACCAGCAAAAACCCACCACCAGCAGCAGCAAAATTCCCCACACCAGATGATGGATGTGCGTTCCGCCGATGTACACATACTGAAAAGGGGCGATGTTGCGGTAGGCGGCGTAAGCAACGCAGCGCGCCACGGCGAACGTGAAGAAAAATCCGATGGCTGCCAGAAGGAGCCGGCGCTTTGGACGATCCTTGACATGCAGGTGAAACAGTTCGCTGACTTTCCGGTTGCGAAGGAGCAATAACACAGCGGCTACAGTAATTATGACTGACCAACCGAGTACCCAACTCTCCGCCTGCATCATCGCAGCTTCTCCTTGTCTCCATGGCTACCTTGAGCGCAGGCCTGACGCGAGCAGTATATATTTCGAGCACAAGAAGTCCCACCGATTTCCCTCCAGCTTGGGCAATGCCATTCGCGCTGACGGAATTCATGCTGGAGCCGCACGGCGTTTGCCAGCGAAACTGAGAATGGAACGCTGCTTTATTTTGGTTGACGATCGAGGGCAGCGAAGGCAAAATCGACGCCCAAATCTGCATCTCCAAGTTTGGCTTGCCGCAAAGCCGGGTGGAACAGTTACGCGATGCATGGGGTAGTCGTCCAAAGAAGGTTCTAGAGTAATTCTAAAAAGGAGAATCCCGTCATGCGAGAGTTAAGGAAGGCATACGTACTGGGTGCCACGGTTTTGGTTCTCTTGTCCCTGGGATACTGGGTTGGGCGGACAAGTTTTTCTCCGGCAAAAGTTCAAGCTGCTCCCGCTGTTTCCCCGGAGATGGAGCGCCTTACGAAAATGTACCTGGGAACATGGGATTACACGGAGACCTATCCGAAAACGCCGGTCACGCCGAACGGCGGAGTCAACACGGGCATCTACACCAGCGAATTGGGGCCCGGTGGCAATTCGCTTGTGAACCGTTTCCATTCCCACGGGCCAGTGGGTGATTTCGAAGGCCTGTTGATCTACAGCTGGGACCCCAAGGAAAAAGCCTACAAGTATTATGCGTTCGGGAATGATTTCCCCGGCGCGTTCGTCTTCACCGGAAATTTTGAGGGAGATGCTCTGGTGTTTCGCGGCGAGTTTGAAGCCGGAGGCGCAAAAATGGCTCTGCGAAACGCGGCGCGCCTGGACGAGAAGGGCACGATGACCGTCGAGGAGTTCGTCACCATGCCGGGGCAGCCGGAATCCTTGGTGGTCACCGTGGTCGCAAAGCGGAAGCCCTAGCTCAAGCGTTCGAATATTCCCGCCGCGCCCATGCCGCCGCCGATGCACATGGTCACCATACCGTAGCGTGCATCGCGGCGCTGCAATTCACGAACCAGCGAAGCTGTGAGCTTCGCGCCCGTGCAGCCCAGCGGGTGGCCCAGTGCAATCGCGCCGCCATTGGGATTGACGCGCGCGGCATCCAGATTCGCTTGTTGAATCACGGCCAGCGACTGCGCCGCAAACGCTTCGTTCAATTCAATTACCGCAATATCATTCAGCGACAGCCCTGCCAGCGCCAGTGCCTTGGGAATTGCGTAAACGGGGCCAATGCCAAACTCCTCCGGTGGGCATCCCGCCGTTGCGAAAGCAATGAAGCGCGCCTGCGGTTTCAGTCCAAGCTGCGCAGCCCGGGCATCGGACATGACCACCACCGCCGCGGCGCCATCGCTCATCGGCGAACTGTTTCCCGCGGTCACCGTGCCTTTCACATGGAAAGCCGGCTTCAATCCTGCCAACACTTCCAGCGAAGTGTCCGCGCGAGGCAGTTCGTCTTTATCAAACACGAAGGATTGCGTCGCGGGCTTGGCCGGGCCTTTTGGCTTTGTGCCATTGCCGTTCGCCAGGGAAGTGATCTTCACTTCGACGGGCACCGTCTCGTCCTTGAATTTATCTGCGGCCAGCGCAGCAATCGCTTTTTTGTGCGAGTCCACGGCAAACTGGTCCGCTTGCTCTCGCGAAATGCCAAACTTGTTCGCGATCAGCTCCGTACCTAGGCCCATATTGATGTACGCGTCTGGGTAATGATCCACCAGCCAGGGATTCGGCGAAATCTTGTTGCCGCCCATGGGCACCAGTGACATGGATTCCGTGCCGCCCGCTACGATCACCTGCGCCGCGCCGCTGCGAATGCGATCCGCGGCCAGCGCGATGGCCTGCAGACCGCTCGAGCAAAATCGGTTGATGGTCATCGCCGAAGTTTCCACCGGCAATCCCGCGCGCAACGCCGCGATGCGCGCCACGTTCATGCCCTGCTCGCCTTCGGGCATGGCGCAGCCGAGAATCACATCGTCAATTTCCTTGGGATCCAGCCCCGGCACGCGCGTGATGGCCTCTTTAATGACCAGCGCGGCCAGATCGTCGGGGCGCGTTGTGCGCAGCGATCCTTTATAGCCACGCCCCACGGGCGTGCGCACGGATGAAACGATAACGGCTTCATGCATAATCAACCTCGCGTTTGGAAATATTCCCGATTGTCAGCCCCCTCCCGCAAAAAAGCAAATCGGCAAGAAAAAGGGGCGCCCGATTGCAGCGCCCCCCATGTGTTTAGGCTGTGTGGCTTAGGCTAGAACTGCAGGCGCAAGCCAAACTGCATCACGCGAGGCCCTCCGCCACCCAAGCCAGGATTACCCTGAGCCACATCCGGCGTTTGCGTGATCAGGCCGGCGGTTGGCGCCCCCACTGTCACCACATTCGAGGGCAAGGCAAAGTTGGGATGGTTGAAAATGTTGAAGAACTCAGAGCGAAACTGCAAATGCAACCGTTCGCGGATGGGGAAATTCTTGGTCAGCGAAAAATCATAGTTCCAAAATCCCGGGCCGTAGATCTGGTCGCGGCCCAGATCGCCAAAATAGCCGTTGGGGTCCGCCGCTGTGATTGCGGGGTTCGCAAAAGCGGCGGGATTCAAGTAGCCCGTTGCCGGTGTCCAGTTGGGAAGAATCGGATTCACCCCGGGGACAAGGTCGGGACGCTGCACATAGTTGGAATTCACCCCCGGATTGCTGGTGATGATGTTGATCGGCCGCCCGGATTGCACCGTCACGATGGAATTCATTTGCCAGTCCGCCCCGATCATGTGAGGCAAAAAGTGCGCCGTGGGCACCGCATAATTAAGAGCAGTCGTCCAGCGATGCCGCGTGTCAAAAGTCGAAGGCCCCTTTTCCGCCTTGGGATCCGTGGAGTCCTGCGGAAACGCGGCGTTCGCAAAATTAAAGTTGATGCCGTCCGACGCTCCGTCCAACGACTTGGAAAAAGTGTACGTCGAGAATCCAGAGAAGCCGTGAAATTCCTGCAGTCTGACGGTCGTCTGCAATCCGTTATATGTCGAGTTCGCGCTGTCAGAGAAAACGTCCACGGCGGCATATTGTGGATACGCGGGATCGTTGAAGCCGGGGTCGCGGCCCTGATTCGCGTCATACAGCCGGCTCAGTCGCGTCCCTTTGCTGCCTACGTAACCGATCTCGAAGGCCCCGCGGGTAGAGAATTGCTGCTGAATGTTGAGGTTCCAATTCTGCACATACGGCGTGCGCAAATTCGGATCCGTAACGAATATGGATTGCGGGTAAACCGTCGGCGTGAAGACCGGGCCGCTTGCCGTGCCGTTCCACGCCCCTGAATTGAAATCCATGCCGCCGACAAAATACGGACTGTTGGCGAGCGCGGGAACGGGATTCGTGGCCACCCCGGCGGAAGTTGTGTAGTTTGCGATCAAATTGTTCTGGGGCGTGTAGTCGTAATAGATGCCGTAGGCCGCCCTCACCACGGTATTCGCGCGCGGATTCCAGGAAATGCCCAGGCGCGGGCCGAAGTTGTTCAGGTCGCGCTTGAACAATGTAGGCAACGTGGACGAACCAACTTGCACAAGATTCCCTGAGGAGTCGAAATTGGAAAGCAGATTGTGTTTTTCGCCAAGAGGCCCGATATATTCCCAGCGCAATCCGGCGGTAACGGTCAGATTCGGCCGCAGCCGGAATTCATCCTGGCCAAAAAAACCCAGGTTGTTGTTGAACGTGAAGCGCTGCGTGTTTCCCATGTCCGCAATGCCATAAATATTCCCGATATAGAAGTTGGCTAGCTCATTGACGATGGGATCACTTGAAAGCGCCGGGCAAGAAGTGCTGCTGATGTAATAGCACGTATTCACGTCCAGCAGCCCGCGCTCCAGATTGTCGTTAAAGCTTTGCACATCGTAGCGATGATATTCGCCGCCGAATTTAATCGTGTGATGCCCGTGGATGATCGTGAAATTATCCAGGGCCTGGAAGGTTTCGCTGGTGCGGCCCCGCGGAACGCTGTACGACGTGGCGCCCAGGTTCTCCAAATCTCCGTTGAAATCGATTTCCGGCAGGCCGACGTGGTTTGTGCCCATGTCCAATCCCAGCGCCGTGGGATCCACGTAGTTGGCATTGCCGGAAGTGGCGTCGGCGGAATTGAACGACGTGCGGAATCGCGAGTAGCCAAAGCGGACTTCATTCACCTTGGACGACGAAAAACTCGTCAGCCAGTTCACCGATACGACTTGCACGCGCGTCGGAGAAATCTGCTCGAAGCTGGCCAGCCGCGACCCGCTTCCGTACCCGCCCAGGGAACCCAGGGGAAATGCCTGGTCGCTCTGCCCAAAAGCATAGCGGGCACTTATGGAATTGTTGTCGTTGATTTTGAAATCCACCTTGCCAATCAGGTTATTGCTGTCGTTCTTGTCGCGCACGGAGTAGGCCAGCTGGTTGGTGTCGCTCGTGGGGAAGAGATCGGTAATCTTAATCAACGCGGAATTCACCGCCGGAACAGGAGAGTACGGATTGTTGACCGCGATCGTTTGCGCTTCTAGAATCTCCGCCGTCGAGGGAACCGTCAGATCGAAATCGGAGCCCACCCGCTCGCGTTGTCCCTCATACGCGAAAAAGTAAAACAGGCGATCGCGCAGAATCGGACCGCCGAGCGACCCGCCAAAGTTATTGTTGTTGAAAGGCGACTGCGGATTCGGCGTGCCATCCTCTTGAAAACGCGTGTTGAAATAATTGCGCGCGTCAAAAGCCGAATTACGGTTGTACTCGTACAACGACCCGTGAAGCAGGTTTGTACCGGAGCGCGTGATGATGTTGACCACCGATCCCGTATTCCGCCCATATTCCGCCCCAAATTGCGACTGCAGGTTGAACTCCTGAATCGCATCCAGCGGCAGCAGCGTGGCCGGCGCGCCGGTGATGCCCACCTGGTTCAGCGCCGAATTGTTGAAGAAAGGATCGTTGTTGTCCGTGCCATCCAGGTTGTAATTGTTGGAGCGGTCGCGATTCCCGTTGATATTGAATTGTCCAAAACCCTTTTCGCTGCCCGCCACGCCCGAGCCTTCCACGGTGACCCCGGGAGTTAGCGCTACAAGCTTGCCGAAATCGCGCCCGTTCAGCGGGAGTTCCTGCACCAGGGTGCGATCGACGATTTGCGAAAGCGTGGTATTCCCCGTTTCCACCAGGGGAGCGCTTTCCACCACAATCGCGCTTTCGTGGCTCGCCGCCACCTTTCCTATTTGCAGATCAACTACCGTCTCCGCGCCAACGCCCACAATTGCTCTCTGGCGAATTTCCTGAAAACCCGGGGCGATCGCCGAGACTTCATATTCGCCGGCCGGAAGTTCCAAAAATACATACTCCCCGTCCCCTTGCGATGTCACCTCCCTGGTTTCACTTGTTCCCAAATTCCGGGCGGTGACTTTAGCCCCGGGAATCACGGCCCCCGAGGAATCGCTTACGGCGCCACGAATAGTTCCGCGGAACGACTGCGCCGCCAGGTTCGCGCGCGAACCGGAGAGCGCCACAACAAAGAGCAGCGTAATGCCAATCCGTATTCCCAGGGAAAATACACTACGAAGTTTCATGACCTGTATCCTTTTGATCTGGGATCCATCGCTGATGGTATCCGTGCGGCGGTTACAACTCGCCGCAGTTGAAGCCCAAGGGGATCGGAGCGACACTCGGCCGGCACTGCCAGCCCAATCAGGAATTCCTGCGGCGACATCGCCGCGACACTCGAGATCGCTGTAACTTGCTTCCAAACATCTGGGTCCCCGCTTGCATCACTTGTCCTTGAGCGGCGAGCCCTTCCTCGGAATCGACAGCGGAACCGGCGGCGTGATCTTGTACGCCTCCGAAAAATTACGCTCGTTCAATGCCAACGCCATCCGGCCGCGGGAATTCACATAGAGCAGGGGCTCTCCCACGGGGACATCCATGAAAGTCTTGACGTAGGGTAGCGTGAAGGGCTTTTTGTTCAATTGCACAGTGATTTTGTCGCCCAGGTTGTAGCCCAGTTTCTTGAACTCGTCATCGGTAATATCGCTAATCAGCGAGCCGAAAGGATCGTCCAGAGCGATTACCTCTCCGTCTATGTCCTTGTCCGTGGTAGTCGAAACTCTTGGCGTGAGGCGCACGAGTTGTTGCACCTCAGGGCCAACCATCGTGTAGTCCCAACCCGCGGCGAGATGCGCCCCCACAGGAGAGAAAATATCGCGGCCGTGGAAGGTAGAGGATACCGTCTGCCCGATCATCCACTCCGTGTTGGTGATTTCGCGTGCGGAGTCCAATCCATCCCTCTCAATCACCGGAGTGATCAAACCATTGTCAGGCAGAACGAAGTACTGCCCCTTCTTCGTTTTGACCACCACAGCCTTTCGGGAAGTGCCGACCCCCGGATCGATAACCACAACGAAAACGGTGCCCGCGGGATAGTAGGGCGAAGCGCCGGCAAGAAACCGCGCGCCATCTTCAATCGAAAACGGCGTGACCTGATGAGTGATGTCCATGATTCGCGCATCCGGTGCGATGCCCAGCATCACGGCTTTGCATATGGCCACCGCATCGTTGGCTGTGCCGAAGTCCGTCATGAACACGATGGCTGGGCGCAGGTTAGTCGCCGCTGCTGCCGCCTCCGCAGCTTTCCGCGCGGTCTCCTGGCGGCTACATCCCACCATCACCAGAGCCACGATGAGGATCGCCTTAGAAACACTCAGCCAGTTCAGCCTTTTCACAAGTCCCCCAAATGATCTGTTTTTTGCGTGCCGCGAAATTTGCGGCGCAACTTGCACGCTCAATTGGAACCGGGATTCCCAAGTTCCCTGAAAACGCCGGCTAGATTGCCGGAAGCCATCGTCGGCCCCAACCCCGCTCCAAATGAACTTTATTATTATAAAGGAAGGTAAGCGAATTAGGAGTCCAAATCCAAAAGTAACAGAGCAATTGCGGCGCGCTCCCGGAAACATTAGAATACTGCATCCTGTTTCCGGGGTTCCGTACAGGGTCGCTTCACCTCCGCCCGTGTGAAGTCCAGCCAAGGTCGAGTACAAATTGTGGTATATCGAGGAGGACGCTAATGCGTCGTAGTTTCTTGTGTGTCATTTTGATGTTGGTAAGTGCTGCGGTGGCGGCCGCCGATCAGGTCACCCTGAAAAACGGCGATCGCCTGACGGGCACAATCGTATCCGGCGATGGCAAGGTATTGTTGCTGAAAACGGAGTTTGCGGGGGACGTTACGATTCAGTGGGATGCCATCACCGCCATCGAATCCGCTCAGAATTTGAATCTCACTTTGAAAGACGGCAGCCGGTTGGCTGGAAAAGTGACCACTCAGGACGGGAAGTTCGTCGTAGCAGGTGCGGCTACTCCACCAAGCGGCGCGAACGCGACGAAAGATGTCATCGTTGCCGTGCGTAACGACGTCGAGCAGAAAGCCTTCGACGCCCAGGCCGAAAAAATGGCTCACCCCAAGTTCACCTATTTCTGGGGCGGGATGTTTGATACCGGTCTCGCCTTAACGCAAGGCAATTCCTCAACGGAGACTTTCACTCTTTCGGCGAAGGCAATCCGCGAAACTCCTCGCGACAAAATCACCCTCTACTCCACGTACATTTACGGAAACGATGATTCCACGCCCCCAAGCCGCGTAACCGCAAATGCCCTGACCGCCGGGCTTCGCGGCGATTACAATATCAAACCCACGTTCTTTGCATTCGCTACCGCTGACTTTGAAACCAATGCGCTGCAGCACCTCGATCTCCGCAATGTATTCGGCGGTGGCTTTGGTTACCACGCCATCAAGACGGCGCGCTCCACGTTCGATGTGTTTGGTGGCCTCACCTACGATCGCGATTCGTTCGGAACATACACGCTGACGAATCCCACGCCGCCTCCGGCGCTAAATACCATCGCAGCCATTGTGCAGAACAGCGCGGAAGCGGTAGTCGGCGAGGAGTTTGATTCCAAGATAAATAAACGCACCACACTAACCGAGCGCTTTAGCGTTTTCCCCAATTTGTCGCACACCGGCGATTACCGCTTCCAGTTTGATTCCACTGTTGCCACGCAACTTAAGAACTGGTTGAGCTGGCATCTCACCTTCAGCGACCACTACATCAGCTATCCGCCACCGGGACTTCTCGGAAACGACATCCTGCTCTCGACGGGCTTGCGTGTTACCTGGGGTAAGGCCAAACTATAGCCGGTTTTTCCCCGCCCAATTCTCTGCTCCCTCTTGGAGCCAAGGAGGCTGTGCGTATGGGGTTTCTCTATTGGATCATCGTCGGTCTGATTGCAGGCTGGTTGGCAGGACAGGTCATGAAAGGCGGAGGCTACGGCGTCATCGTCGACATCATCCTTGGAATTCTGGGAGGAATCGTCGGCGGATGGATTTTCCACATGCTGGGGATTTGGCCCGGCGGCGGAATCATCGGTTCGCTCATCGTGGCCTTCATCGGTGCGGTCATCCTGGTCTGGATCACCCGCCTGTTAAAGAAAGCTTGAAGTCATCTAACTAAAAACAAATCGCGCTGCCGTGGCTGGGGGAAGCCGCTGCAGCGCGATTGTTTGTTCGGGGGGAAAACTCGTTTACGGCTTGATGCCTTCCTTGTTGATGCGATTTGCCTGCGTGGCCACAAACCATTCCGCTGTCGGCGTGCGCTCGTATTTCAGATGAAGAAGCGCGTTATCCGCGGCCTTCGTGTCGCCCAATTCTCTTTCAACCAGAACCAACTGCCGCGCGACGAGCGGGCTGTACAAGTCCGCCGCAAGTTGCCCGGCTGCCGTGGCCAAATCTCCCTTGGCCGCCGACAGGTAACCCTGCCCCGATTCGTAGCAATCTTCCACCAGCAGGTCGCGAGAATCGGCGGAGAGTTTTGCCAGTTTGTCCAGGTCGTCTTGCGCTTCCACCAAATTGTTGTCGGCGGTGTGCACGCGCACCTCTTCGCGCAGAACGGTGGCAAGCGCGGCGTTTCTTTGCGACTCTGTCATGCCAGAAGTGGATACCGCTAGCGACTTTTCCAGGTCCAGAAGAATCTGATGTTCGCTGTCGGAGTCGGCGGCAAGCAGGGCCCGAGCGTAATCAATGTCGTATTGTGCCGCGGCGTTTTTCACTGCGGTTGCTTTGGCGGAGAGCTCTGTAATTTCCTTTCGGCCTGTCCCCAGGTCTCCCTCCCAGAAGTGCACCAGCGCGGACTGTAAGTCGATGTGCAGCATATCTTCCGGATTATTCGCCATCTTCATGGCCTTTTCATACTCAGAGCGCGCTGCTCCGTAATTGCCCATCATTGCGTAAGTGTCGCCGCGGCCGTACTGCGATGTGACGTAACTCGGGGAAATCCGCAGAGCCTCCGCGTAGTGAGCCAGTGAGCCGGCATCGTCACCCGTCATACGCAGCACTTCGCCCAGGGAATCCTGCGGATTCGGCTGGCCAGGAAGTGCGTCCGCGTATTTTCTCAGGTATTCCACGGCCTTCTTCGGATCCGGACCGATGGCTTCCACATAGACGTAGCCCAACATATTTAAGGCAGGAGGGAATTGCGGGTCCACGTCCAAGGCAGCAGACCAGAGTTTTGCGGCGCGCTCGAAATCCTGCTGGAAATAAAGCCATTCACCCGCCAGATAAAGGATGTGCTTGTCCTTTGACCGGTGCGCCAGCAGATCGTTCATCGCGGCAATCGCCGGAATGTAGTTCGCTTCCTGCGCTCCCGTCAGGAATTGCACCAGCAGGCATTCGTCGCCTGCGCACTTGTTTTTCAGAGCCTTGGCTTTCTGCAGCGCTTCCGGAGCCGCCACGGTGCGGCGTGCCGCAAAAGACCAGACGGCATACGCCAGAGCAAACTTGGGATCTTTTTCCGTAGCCATCTGCGCGTGCATCACGGCTTCATCGAATCCCGCGTTTTCGTATTGGTCCAGCGCCATTTCCAGGTTCTCACGCGCGCCCACGGACTTGCTCGAGATTGCCAGGCTTCCGAAAAGTTTTTGCGAGGCCGTTGCGGTCTTGATGGCCGGCTTCGCCGAGCTTGCTTTGGTTGGTTCCACGTGAGCCGTTTGCTGCGCCCATGCCGGTGCGGCCAGCATGCTGGCAACAACAAGCACATTTCGAAAAGCTGGCAGGCGATTCATAACCTTGTTCAACCTCATGCTGACGTCCCGGTTTTTTCGGCTTACTAGCCGAAGGTAGCGCCCACACGGCGTCGCTTGATACTGGCCGGAAGAACAGGTGTGCGCATTCACCAAGCAGTAGCTACGCCGCGCGTCTTTCGTTGCCCGTCGTCAGGTTAGGCACATGTTTCCGAAGACGCACTTGTGCTCGCCGCCCACCACCCGGAAAACTGGTAATATCCAGCCTGAAAGGTTGTTGACCTTCATGAACGCTCTTCTGCCGCCCCACAAATCCCGAGCTTTTGCTCTTGCTGGATTGCTTATCCTTTGCGCCCTGCCCTTGTTTGCCGGGATCAAAAACTGGGCGCTGGTAACCGTTTCCGGGAGCAAACTCCAGGGAGTTTCCCTGACGGAGCTGACCAAATTCTGCAAGGGCACGCAAAGAACCTGGCCCGACGGCAGGAATTTCACTCTGATAATCCACGATCCAGAGTCCCCGGAGATGCGCGTCCCGATCCAGAAGCTGTTTGGCGTTACGCCATCCGAGATGAAGCCATTGATCGCCAAACTCAACGGCTCTCGGCCCGTCATACGGGTAGTGGAAAGCGATGAAGAACTGCTGCGGCTGGTGGAAGCCACACCCGGCACGGTAGGCCTGGTGGACATCTACGCGATCAACAGCGCGGTGAAGGTCCTGCGCATCGACGGCAAGCTGCCGTTTGACTCAGGCTATATCCTCAAAGGCAACTAGACTGTCACAGTCCAATTCTCCCCGCACTTTCCCCTGATATCAGGTGTAAACCCGGCTTGCGGCCACTCGCCTCAGGGGCCTCTGAAAAACCTGTACCGAAGGGCAGGTTTTCCACAGGGTAGTACCGCGAATAAACGGCGAAACTTTCCCGTTTTGGCTCAGTTTCCGTAACCGCTATTTTTACAATCAGTTAGAGCGAGTTTCATTTTGATATTCGGCGTACTAGAAGCATGGTTTGCCCCGAATTTTGTTACCTTCGTACCATGGCTTTCCTTTCCTTAAACCTGTCTAATGGGACAGGTACGATGCATCGGCCTAAAGGTCAGGTAAGAGCATCTAACCGAATGAAGCAAGGATTACAGCCCACAGCCGGGCTGGCCGACGGGGGGAAGGGGAACCGAAATCGTGAAAGCCAAAGACAGCCTTCGCAAATGGATCTGGTGGTTTCTAGGGGGTATTGCCGCGCTCCAGCTTTACTTTGTCCGGGAACTCCTGGCAGCCTTCGCGTTGTTCGCCTTGGGCTTTATCGCCATCGGCCTTTGTGTGGCCACTTTCTACTTCCTGCAAAAGAGTTGGGAAGCGGGAGTCGGCCGTGTCGCCGCCAGCCAGAATGCCTGGATCCTGGGGGCGAGGCGCGCCGTAGCCACAGTGGAAGATTTGGGCCGGCGCCCGATCCGTCGTCCGGATTCGGAACCTGCCCACTGAGTTTGCAGTTCCTTGGTGTTAGCCAGAGTACAGAGGTAGGAAGCACTATTAGTGTAGGGTGATTCCCTTCTGAGAACAGGAAGTCGGGGCCAGCCGTCCTGAGAGAGCGGCTGGCCCTTTTCCTTGTTTGCGCTCCAAAGCCGCCGCGTCTAAATCGACAAACAGCGGCTGGGCGGTGGGTAGCACGGAACAGGAGTACTAAGATCAAGATGTCCGGCTTGCCGTGAGGCCAATTCGCAGTGGGCTTGATTCCATTCCTCAGTCTACAGAGAGCGCCGAGGCTTCCAGATCTGTTCGCCATGTTTGCCGATGTACCCGAATTCTTGATCGGGCCCTGACGTCCCTTCAGCGACACTCGCTAGTCCATTCTTGAATGGGCGCACTTCTTCGTATGGCACATCAAGAACTACCTGGCCCTTATTGTCGATGAACTGCCACTTTCCGTTGCTATCCACATCAGCCAGGCCCTCTGAGAAATCATCACAGGAAGAAAATTTAGGGGGTATAACCAGCGCTCCCGACTTGTCCACGTACCCACAGCGGTCATCAATTTGAATGGCAGCTAGTCCCTCCACGAACTTGCTTGCATGTTCAGTATGAGCGGGCAGAACGATCCTGTTCTTTCCGTCTTTGCCGATAAATACCCATTTCCCGCCTGCTGGCCCCAAAATCATGAAATCGGTTTTGCCACCTCTTCGCACAGCTGCTAGACCCTCTGAAAGGCTACCGGCTATCGCAAATTCCGGCTTGATTACGAAGTTGCCCTTTTTGTCGATATACCCAAACTTCTGATTGAGTAAGGCTCGCGCAAGACCCTCACTAAATTGACTGGCACTCCGAAATGTAAAAGGAATGACAAGTTGGCCTTTGGTGTCTATGTATCCCCACTTGCCGTCTTCATTCCTTACCCCCGCCAGCCCTTCCGAGAACCATGTAACGGCGCTGTATTGAGGCTGGACCACCGTCCTGCCCGTTTTGTCGATAAATCCCCAAAGTTGGTCGAGGCTACAATCGACACAATTGTGCAATGTCTTTTCAGTGTCGAAAGCCACGGCTGCCAGCCCTTCAGAAAAGTCTCCGACTGCATCGAACTTTGCATTGATAGCAACAGCTCCACTCGTATCAATGAATCCCCATTTTTCTTGCGGGTGGATGCGAAGCTTACCTTTCTGGTCCCTGTAAGGAAGCTTTGTGGGCTCTGGTTTCACGCGTTCCGAATAGCTGACAAGGCCCTCGCTGAAATGCAATACATATGTCCCCTCAAGACTGATTGGTATGACGAGCTTGCCTTCCCGGTCGATATAGCCATGCTTGCCATGGCTGAAGACCACGAATCGATTTTCTTGAGCTTGAACTTCTATGCAAGCTGAAACAGTTAGAACCAGATAGAGTGTTCCAAGCAATAGCTTTCGCATGTTTGTTCCAAGTCCTTAGCATACGACAACTCTAAACACGGGTCCTCACCCAGAGTGCTGAGTCCGGATTAACGTGCTAGCAGTCCAAGTGGGCACTGGGGCTTCCGGATGCACTCGAGGCCCAATGGAAGACAGTTTGCTGACTACCGCTGGAACCAGAACGTTGCAACAGAGCGTTGATCTGTGCGGCGGTGAACGCGGGTATCAGAAAAACACTGCGCCGCCATCCACGTTCAGCGACTGCCCGACGATCGCGCTGGACAAATCCGAGCAGAGAAAGAGCGCCGCTTGCGCGATCTCCGTCGCCGTCTGGCCGCGCCCTTGCAACAGCGAACCCAGGAACCCTTTCAATTGTTCTTCAGGACTGACACCTAATCGTTTCGCCAGTGTATTGCCCAATTCCTTGGACATCACCGTCTCCGTCACTGGTCCGGGGCAGATGGCATTCACACGCACGCCTTGCCGCGAAGCTTCCGCGGCCATCACCCGCGTCAACCCGAGAATCCCCGCCTTTGCCGCGGCATACGCCGAGCCCCAACCGTAAGCCGCCTTCGCCGAAATGCTGGAAATATGCAGAATTACGCCGGATTTGCGGGAATACATTTCCGGCAGCACCAGCTTGCTCAACAAAAATGCAGCGCGCAGGTGCACCGCAATCACTTTATCGAACTCCTCCAAAGGATATTCTTCGACCGGCACCACGGGGCCATGGTGGCCGGCATTGTTCACCAGAATATCCACGCGACCAAATTTTTCGCGCGCCGCCGCCACTACCTTTTCGCCATCGGCGGCGCGCGTTAAATCGCCGGTGATAAAGGCCGCTTTGCCTCCCGCCGCAGTAATTTCCTTGGCGGTAGCCGCAAGTTGTGCCTCGGTGCGCGCCGTCAGAAAAACGGAAGCGCCCTCTTTCGCGAAAAGTTGCGCCATTGCGCGCCCGATCCCGCGTCCCGAGCCTGTGATTAAAGCCACTTTGTTTTCAAGAAGCATGGATTTGCGTGTCCTATCGTTCAGATCGAATTCATTCCGACTGCAGCAGCCTCTGCCACTTTACCCGAAATCCGCATTTTGGGTGTGGGGCGAAATTTGGGAGGCAGCCGAAGGTACGCTAAAATTGTAGGGCTATGATTGCTGTCGAAAACATCACCATGCGCTTCGGCTCGCGCATCCTCTTTGAGGATGTGACCACCACATTTATGGCTGGGCGCCGCTACGCCATTTCCGGCCCCAACGGCGCGGGCAAGTCCACATTCATGAAAATCTTGACGGGCGAACAGGACCCCACGAAGGGCACTGTCACCCGCCCCAAGCGAATGGGAGTCCTGCGCCAGGACCAGTTCGCCTTCGACAAATTCCGCGTGATTGACACCGTCATCATGGGCAACGCCACGCTTTGGAAAGCCCTCGAAGAACGCGAGGTGCTCTACGCCAAGCCTCACGACGATTTGACCCACGACGATGGCATGCGCCTCGGCGAACTCGAAGGCATCGTCGGCGAAGAGGGCGGCTACTCCGCGGAAGCCGATGCAGGCGTGCTCCTCGACGGCTTGGGCATCGAAGCGGAGATTCACGAACGCAAAATGAGCGAACTCCAGGGCGGGCAAAAAGTACGCGTATTGTTGGCACAAGCCTTGTTCGGTAATCCGTCCGCATTGTTGCTCGACGAGCCCACCAACAACCTCGACCTCGATTCCGTCCATTGGCTCAAGGAATATCTCTCCGAGTATCACGGCGTGCTCATCGTCATCTCTCACGATCGCCATTTCCTGAACAGCGTCTGCACGCACACCGCGGACATCGACTACGAAACCATCATCATGTATCCGGGCGGCTACGACGACATGGTGCTGGCCAAAACGCAAATCCGTCAGCGCATGGAATCCGACAATGCCGTACGCGAAAAAAAGATTGCTCAACTGAATGAGTTTATCGCGCGCTTTTCAGCGGGCACGCGTTCCGCGCAAGCTACCTCCCGCAAAAAGGAAGTCGAGCGCCTGCAGACCTCCGAACTGGCCCGCTCCAACATTCAGCGTCCCTACATCCACTTCGACACCGTGCGCTCTTCCGGACGTGTTCCCCTGGAAGTAAAGAAGCTCGTGAAATCCTACGACGGGCTGAAAGTCATCCAGCATTTTTCGGCCAGCATCACGCGCGGTGAAAAAATCGCTCTCACGGGACGCAACGGCGCCGGAAAAACCACCATGCTGAAATCCTTGATCCGCAATGCTGGCGAATTCATCGCACCGGCGGAGCGCGAATTTCACATCGATTCCGGCCACGTCGGCTGGGGCCACGAAGTCACCATCGGCTATTTCCCGCAGGATTTCAGCTACACCATTGATAAAAGCAAGGGCATGACGGCCATGCAGTGGCTCTGGCAATTCAATCCGCAAGCCCCGCAGGAAGAAATTCGCGCGCCATTAGGCCAGATGCTTTTCAGCGGTGAAGACGCTCTGAAGCCTACATCGGCGCTCTCTGGCGGCGAGTGCGCGCGGCTGATTTTCTGCCGCCTGATGATTCAGAAACCGAATTTCCTGGTTCTCGATGAGCCCACCAACAACCTGGATCTGGAATCCATCAACGCGTTGAACATCGCGCTGCAAAAATACGAAGGCACGCTCCTCCTGGTGACGCACGACGAAGACGTGCTCGACGAAGTGGCCACGCGCATCTGGCATTTTAATAACGGCAAAATCGAGGACTTCAAGGGCACCTACGAAGATTTTCAACTCACCGCCCAGCGGAAGGCGGGCTAGCCTCTAATCTGCTTTCCCGTTGAAGTTACTGGGCCCACGAATCCCCCCAGAACACTCCTTTACCTATTCAACAAAAACGCTCGCAGCGGCGGAACTGCCTGCCGAAATCGGGGTACCATTCTGCCCAGAAAGGCGAATGCTCGCCGCATACGATATGGCAGACGAAGAGTCGATTCCACAACCGGGGAAAATCACGCTGAGTCTCTTTTCGGGGATTCTTGGCGGCGCCCTGATCACTTTCGTTTTGGTGGCGGCTGCGGTGTGGTTCACCACCGGCATTGGACTTCTCCGCTTGATGGGCATGGTCAAAGACGGCCATGTCCTGATCAACGTGGAGCAGCCCGCGGTCGTCCGCCAAATCCAAAAACTACAGCGCCTGGAAACCGTCAGCTACACCATGGACAAAATCATTTCCGGCGAGCATGACAATCCGGTCTTCCCCAAATTCCTGGTGAGTGATCGCTTGCTTCTGGTTGTGCATGGAGAAGTCATCGCCGGTGTGGATCTGGGCAAGCTGCAGGCCAGCGACGTGGTTATCGTCGACAGGAAAATCTCCGTGCGCTTGCCGAAGGCAGAAATCCTGGTGACCAGCCTCGATAATCAGAAAACGCGGGTCTACTCGCGCGATACGGGGCTGTTTTCCTCGCCCGACCCTAATCTCGAAACACAAGTGCGCCAGGAAGCGGAACGTGAATTGCAGCAGGCTGCCTTGCAAGATGGCATCCTGAAATCAGCCGATGAAAATGCGCGCAACTCCGTGCAAAGCATCCTCAACGGCCTGGGTTTCACTCAAATCGAATTCCACTAGCCCGTCAGGTGGACCAAACAAAAAAGACGAGGGACGCCAAGCGCCCCTCGCCGCATGAACTTCTGCCACGATACTCTTACCTCGGTTTCAGGTCTTTCAACAAATGATTGATCGCGCTTTCCGCCTGGTATGGCGAAATGTTGTAGTGGTTGAGTTCCTTGTGGCTGATGGCGCGGTACGCCAGCGTCTTCGGGTTGCGCAACGCCAGATCAAACACAAACGTGCCCTCATGAAAGCGGATGCGCTCGTATCCGAACTCCGGAGGTCCCCAGCCCCATCCGGCCCAGCAGCCATAGGGGCCGCAATACGGTCCCGGATAACCCACCGGCACGGCCGCGGTCTGCGTCTTCACCGCCACGTGATAGTCCACCAGGAAATCGGCTGTCGCCGGATCGGTGGCTTGCACAAGCCCCTTCGATCGCATCGCGCGCTCGATGGCGTTCTTTATGGTGTTGCGGTTTGCTTCCGTGTTCCAGTCGCGATTGCTCTCCAGGTGTTGCTGGGGCGCCGGCGCAATCACGTCGCGTGAAAGCACTGCACGCCCGTCTGGACTCTTTGCAGCAGGAGCCGCGGCGGGTGGCGGCGCAATTGGTCGCCACGCCCAAGTCATCCCTTTCGTAATCTTGATCGCCGGATCGCGTTGCACCTCAACGTCGTTATCGTTGCAACCGGCAAGCGCCAGCCCCCCTAAAAGCACGGCACTCATAAGAACTGCAGTTTGTACTTTTTTCCCCAATTCCACGGATCGTACCTCCACACTGTATGAAACCCGGAACCTGGCAAAAAGTTGGCCGGGGTGCCCCTGAATTGTCTCAGTTCTTCTTCCCGGAACCGTCCCAATCCGCCGGAGGGAACACAATCGGCCAGAACTTGGGGGCAGGCCGGGCAAACTCAAAGGCCACATTGTAGTGTTCCAGCCCGGAATCTTCCACCCGGACCACCCGGCACGCCTCCTCGACGTCCGTTTTGGGGTTCTTCAACACGAACGCCTGCCCTACGTGCAGCTCCGATTGCATCTTCAGCAGGCCGCCGTGCGCGTTCACTACCTGCGTTTTTGCCTCTTCCTGCAGCTTCCGCCGCTCCACGTCCTCGGCCAGAACCACCACGGTCATGTTCAGCATGACCCGTTCGCTGCGCCTCCGGTTTTCCGCACCTGGCATATGAGGATTTCCTCAGATTGGCATTTTACCGGAATCATGGGGGATAGGGGACTGTCCCTGCAGACAGGCGCAGACTAGAGGTAAGCGGGTCCAGATTGCCCAGATTGCGGCAACTCTCACGCTTGCGTGGGCCGCCCAATCATCTCTTTAACCACACATTGGACACTATTTCAGGATCCTGAACAGGCTGCTCTCGTCATCCGTCCATTTAATCTGAGGTTCCCCAATGATGAGCGGATTTCCAGCCTTCATAATCGCTGGCCTGGCCAAGAAGGCTTCCGGGTTTCCTATCAAAATCCAAGTTGCCCGATAGATCTGTTGGGGCCCGTCAGTCTCGTTGCGAACCAGTACCGCCAGTTTGTTCAGCCAATTTGCCGCGTTCCCCACCACAGGCGCAAGATTCAGATGCTGGTTGGAAATGTGCACCGCAAGGATGCCGTCGGGCTTCAGGTGGCGGAAGTACAATTGGAAAGCTTCGCGAGTCAACAAATGCACCGGAATCGCGTCGCCGGAAAACGCATCCACAACAAGCACGTCGAACTCTTGTGGCTGTTCCTTTTCCAGTGAAACCCGCGCGTCTCCCATTACGATTTCGATTCTCGCTTGCGAATCGCGCAAAAAGCTGAATTCCAGATTCGCGATTTGGGTAACCAGCGGGTTGATCTCATAAAACGTAAAGCGATCGCCGGGCATGCCATATGCGGCAAGAGTGCCGGCTCCCAGCCCGATCACACCCACCTTCCGAGGTGCTCTTCCTTCGGGCGTCCTCAGCGTAACGCCTATCCCGGAATTTGGACCGTAATAGGAAGTGGCCTGACGACGGCGAGCCGGTGAAAGGAATTGCACCCCGTGATCGATTGTGCCGTTCATCAACTTTCTGTAGCGAGGATCTTCCTCGTCCAGCAGCGGATGTGGTACCTCACCATGCGCAAGCGTGGCGCTCGGCGCCACTTCATCGACTACACGCAGCACGCCGTAGAAATTCCGGACCATCACGATCGCGCCTCTGTCTTCCTCTCTACCGGTGACGCAAAGCCCCACGATAATCGCGAGCGCCAGGCCCACCATCACCAACCAGGCCGGTTGCCAGCGCGCTCGATAAAACGGGCTCTGCGGGTCGCGATACTGCACTACCAGCGCCAGGATTGCGCAGCTCCCCAACGCGATCCGCAACTCATAATACCCGGCGAACAATCGTGGCGCCGCCAAGGCGACAAATAGCGCCCCAATCGCACCGCCCACTGCGCACATCAGGTAAAACGACGTCAGATGCGCCGGGTCCGGCTTTAATCGAGCCAGTTCTCCGTGACAAAACATGCAGCAGACAAACAGGCCACAGCAATAAATCACAATCGAAACAACAAAAGGTATTCCCGCGAATGCGGGCCTCATTGCATAAGCCATCGTCCCCAATGCCAACGCGAGCAGCCGAAGAAAGAGTCCCCGTCTGTACCACGCGTGACCCGCGAAGCACAGGATGAACGTCAAGAGGTACAGCGCCAGTGGAATCACCCAAAGAAGCGGCACCGAAGCAATGTTTTGTGTGATGTGGTTGGTGATGGATAACAAGAGCGCTGAGCCACATGCGGCCAGGCAAGTGCACAGTATTTGCATACGCCAGCCAGGTGCGGGGCTTTCCACACGTGCACTCGTTGTGTCCGTGCCTCGTGCACAAAGTGAAATCAGCACGCACAAAAGTGCCACCCCGCCATATGCCAGGGACCATCCAGTTTCTTGATGGGAAGTGGCGAACCACGGCTCCACCAATACGGGGTAACTCACCAGCGCCAACATCGAACCGGCGTTGGAGACCGCGTAGTAGCGGTAGAGATTGCTGCCCGATTGTTTCCGGGCGTACCAGGCTTGCAGAAGCGGGCTGGTTGCCGTCAGAAGAAAATACGGCAAGCCAATCGTGACTCCCAGGAGCAAAAGGATATGCAGCGCGGGATCCATTGCCGCCGAATTCTTCCAGTAGTCCTTCGGCACAATCGGCAGCAGCAAGAGGCTGGCCGCAAGAAGCGCCGCGTGAATCCAACCTTGGACGCGCGGCCGGAAAATCCGCGTCAATAAATGGGCATAAAGATATCCCAGTAACAGCACCACTTGGAAAAACATCAGGCAGACGATCCAGACCCCGGCCGCTCCGCCGAACCAGGGCAGGACGATTTTTCCAAGAATCGGCTGCACTTGGAACACCAGGAACGCGGCGGAAAAGATCGCCAGTCCATAAAACAACTTGGACCTCAGACTGGTAGGTGCCGCTTGTGCGTTATTCACTTGGCTGGTCTTGTCGAGGATGAATGAAAAGTGTTCACTGCTCAATTCTTGACAATCTGGTAGGCCCGCTCGAACGAAGCCTATTTCAAAATGCGCTTGCTCGCCCTATTGCGAAACCTTCGCCGGCCGAATCATTCACTCTCCGCAAGGAACAGACTTCCATCACAGTATTCCTGCAGCAACTATAGACGCCGCCGAAACGAACAAAGTGCCCGAAAACCACGCGGCGCCAGTGACAATCCATTCCAGCAACCTGACGCTTACCTTACCAGATTGCTGCCGAAAGACGAACGGTGAGTTCGTGAACTAAATTAAGACTCTTCCCACCCAAAACGACTTCCACTAGACTATCCCCCCATCGACGCGCCCTCCTTGCGCGCACTTCCTATGATCCATTGGGTCCACATCCTTCTCAGAATTCTTTCTGGCCTTGCCGGGCTGCTGGCCATCTATGCGGCGGCCTTTCTCTACGAGGATGAGCAAGGGAAGCTTCAAAACAGGCTGGAACAGTGGTGGATTGCAATCAGCGACAAGCAGAAAACGGCAGCCTCGCGTTACGCCATTTTTATGCAGGAAGTGGCCAGAGTGGCGAACGAACTCTTCGATAAACTCTTTGGCCCCAAGCTCTTCTCGTGGCACGCCCTCAAAGTCTCGGCGGTATTTTCGATCGGCTCCTACTTGCTGTTTATGACGTTCGACACCATGAGGACCGAGGGTCTAAGCAGGTCCACCATCAAATCCTTATTGGTTCAGCCTCTGTTCGCTGCGGGATTATTTTGGTATGGCTCGCACCAGCTGAAGATGCGGAAGTTTTTCCGGTTCCTCATTCATCTTTTCGTTGCATTGCTCGTTTTCACAATCTTCTTCGGGTTTTTCATCAATTACGGAAACGCGGGTCTCGCGGCCATCGCCGCAAGTTTCCTTTGCGACTTCGCGTTCATAGCCATGACTCGTCAAACGCTCCGCTGGTGCTCGCAAATGGAACGCGTTCTTCCTGTTATGCTGGTCATTCTCCTTAATTGCTTCATCGCGGTTGTTTTCCTCGTCGGTCCAACCGCCCTCTACTACGCTGACACCAGCTCTACTCTCATGAACCCCCGGCCAGAACAGTTGCAGCGGGAAAACTGGTCCGTCGCCGCAGCCGCTTTTGCTGGCATGAACACCGTGGATGGCTTGGCCTCTTCGGTTTTTGTGCTCCTCGCCCTTGTGGCCATAGCCCATCGCATCCTCTGGCCCGTTCTCGCAAGAGCTCTTTATGCACTACAAGGCATCGGAATCGCGCGACGCCGCACCACCATGGGCGCCGTCGGAATCATTCTTCTCACTCATGCGGGTTTGAACTTGCCGGAACAGATCAAGAAGATCGTGGAAGTATTCTTCGGTTAACTCGTCAAGTCTCGTCGCAGATTTGCTCTTCGTCTTAGGAGCATGAACCACCCTCGACTAAGACGGGCGGTACTTCTTAACCTGAATCGGTTTCAGCCCCGCCGCCTTCGGCACAAAAATATCCTGCCATGCCAGTCCGCATTGCTTGACCATCTGGATCGGGTATTCCAGCCGCCCCAGATTCGCGTCGGCATTGTTCGTTCCGAACGAAAACTTCGCGCCCGCCGCTTTCGCCGCCTTGATAAACGCGGCACTCGGAATCTTGTAGCGGTTGTTGATCTCGATGGCCACGTCGTTCTTCACTGCCGCGTCAATCACTTTCTGCATTCGTTCCGGCGTCCACAGCGCGTCGTAGTCACCGGCAATCTGGTCCGGCAGAAACGTGGCATTCGCGTAGATGTCAATGGGTTCGTGCATCACGCCCACAATGCGCTTCACGTACATCTCCATGAACGCCTGCTTGTCCTTAATCTCTCCAAGCTCCTCGTTAATCCAGATGCGCATGCGCTTACCGTTGTCGTCCGTAAACGTCATCGCATCGGTGAAGCAATAATCAAACTGCGCCACAGATTCGGGTGAAGTCAGCGTCATCCATTCGCGCCCTTCGCCCTGCAGAGCCACATAGCACGGTTGGCCCTCCATCGTTTTCAGGTAGTCGCGCACGCTGTCGTCGCTGTGCACCGGGAATCCCTGCCCGCAATTAATGGCGACGCCATAGTAAATGCCCAGGCGGCGCGAATTCGCCAGTGCTTGCTCGATCGTCAATCCGCCCTTCAGGTGCACGTGATAATCCACCAGCGGATAGTTCTCCGTGCCCAGGCGGATGATGTCGCGATAGACCTCGTCCACTTCGGGCCGCTCGTTGGAGATTTGCGCGATGTTATCGGCCAGCGGGCGAACGCGAATATTCTTGAAGTACGTGGTGCTCCCAGGGTCGTGTCCCTGCAGCGCAAACGTGCCGTGATTGATGACACGCTGGAAATTCAGATCGGCGCGGAATGGCGGTTCGGGCTCCACATAGTCCACCACAAGCATGTTGTTCACGCGGATCTGCACCTGCTTGCCGCGCACCAGGATATTCATCCGGAACCACTCGTTGTCGTTCACCAACTGCTTGTAGACATTGCGCACGGCATAAAGCGAACCCGTCTTCTTCCGCTCGGTGTAACCACCTTTGCCGTCGTCCGTGTTGGACACTTGCACTTCAAATCCCGCCGCAGGCCATCCCGTGGGCTGATACGCCGTGTGGAAGTAAATGCCGGAATTCGCGTTCGGCCGCGTCATCACCTCCGCACTCAACTCAAAATTCTTGAAATCCGCGTTTTTCACAGGGCCGACATAGAACAAGTGTGATCGCCCGCCTTGCGCCACAATCTGCCCGTCCGCCACCTTGAACGCCTCTGCATGCTCGTTAGCCTTCCATCCGTCCAGCGACTTCCCGTCAAACAGCGGAATCCACTCCCCGGATTCGTCGCCAAATGCATACGCGGCCGCCGGCGCCGCCAGCAACAAAGCAATCAAATCGCGACGCGTCAGCACAGTCATGATCCCTCCGAGTCAGAAACCGCAACCGAACCCGCCAGTATAACCCACCGCAAACTTCGCGGTCAGAACTCCATCGGTTCACGGCGATATGGCCGCGAAAATTCGTGCACATTTTTCCACAGTCTAACCTCTTACTCACATCACATCTCGTTTGTAGAATGGGCGCGATCTTACTTCTCTGGGGGCTGTCGATGCTTTTTGCTGCCGTGTCTCGCGGCAAGAAACTAGGAACCCGTCTTGTTCCGCATCGCTTCAAAGACAACCGCTACCACGTACAGTTGGGAAAGGACGGCCCTTACATTCCAGTCGCCGATGACCGCGAGATCCCTTCTTACCTAGCGAACGGCTATTCTCTCGTGATGAGCAACAAGGACGAAAGCCGCCCTCCCAGCCTGGTCAAGCCCGGATCCATCCATGGCTGGAGCACGAACTTCAAAGATCTTTTCTTCCCCGCCCTCTGCTCTTGCCAATTCTCTGCAAGCGCCTTGTCGATTGTGAGCACTGTTCAGTCCTGTCTTCTCAATGAAGACTAACGAGCGTCGCCTTGGACGACTGAAACTGCCAGCGCCTGAACAAGCCTCACTCGGGAACTGCTCCTTGAACCCAAAATCCCTAACCATGCACCAAGGTGATGTCTTTGGTATGATAGTATTTTGAAAATTCAGCAGCTTAGGAAGAAGATGGCAACTCAAACTGACGCGAAAGTCCTGCTGCGTGTCCGCCCTCGCGGATTCTGCGCGGGTGTGGTTCGGGCAGTCGATATCGTGGAACTGGCCCTGGAAGCCTACGGGGCCCCCGTCTACGTGCATCACGAAATCGTCCATAACACCTACGTGGTCGAGCAGTTAAGGCGGCGCGGTGCGATCTTCGTTGAAACCATTGGCGAAGTGCCGTCGGGCGCCGTGCTGGTCTTCAGCGCCCATGGCGTTCCTCCCACGGTGCGCGATGAAGCCAAAGAACGCAGCCTTCGCGTGATTGATGCCACGTGCCCTCTGGTGACCAAGGTTCACCTGGAAGCTCTGAAGTTCGCCCGCGAAAAGCGCACCATTATTTTAATCGGTCACCGTGACCACCAGGAAATTGTAGGCACTTCCGGCGAAGCTCCAGACCGCACGCTGGTCGTGGATTCCGTGGCCGAAGTGGACGCGCTCCAAGTGGAAGATCCCGATAAACTGGCCTTCCTCACCCAGACCACCCTCAGCCTTTACGATACCCAGGAAATTGTGGCCCGCCTCCGCCAGCGCTTTCCGAACATTCTTGGCCCGGCCAGCGACGACATCTGCTACGCCACGCAAAACCGCCAGGAAGCTGTCGAGCAGGTTGCCAAGGATGTGGACTTGATTTTGGTGGTAGGTTCGCAGAACAGCTCGAATTCAAACCGCTTGGTGGAACTGGCGCAGCGCTTGAACGTAAAAGCGCAGCTCATTGATGCCGCCACGGACATTAATCCGCAATGGCTGGAAGGTGTTCGCCGCGTTGGCTTGACGGCGGGAGCTTCCGCGCCTGAGGTATTGGTAGAGCAAGTCAGCGAGCGTCTGGCGCAATTCGGTTTCACCGACCAGCGCGATCTGGACTTGATCCGCGAGGATGTGCGATTCACGCTCCCCGCGGAGCTGGCCACCATTGCGCCCGCACCGCGTCGCGCCGCTAGTTGACGCGCTCCGGCGCAAACGAGTTTCGCTTCACCGGGCAGGGGTAGTCGCCGGAAGCTTTTCCGGCGCCCGGTTTAACCCGAAGGGCAAGAAGAAAAGGAGCGTACCTTGGCGGTCAAAATCGTCCGTCAGCCCAACAAGATTGCATTGATTAGTGCGCCCTCGAGTGCCGCCGGCTTCGCTCCCGGCACCGAAAAAGCGCCTGCCGCACTTCGCGCCGCCGGCCTCGTCGAAAAACTCCAATCCATCGGTTATGAAGTCACAGACTTCGGCGAATGCGCGCCGCGTCTTTTCGCCGATGACGACGAACACAAGCGCGCCCGCAACATTTCCGAAATCGTTGCCTCCCTGAATGACCTGAAGCCTCGCGCGGAGTTGGCCGTCAAGTCCGGCGGCCTGGTCCTCGTCCTGGGGGGCGATTGCGTGCAAAGCGTGGCACTCCTCGCCGGAGCGCGCCGCTACTATAAACACTTCGACCTTATCTGGTTCGACCGCGACGCGGACCTCAACACGCCCGCCTCCACACCCTCGGGCCGCCTTGATGGCATGGCTTTGGCAGGCATTGTTGGTAGAGGCTCGCCAGAGTTGGTGCGCTTCTGGGGCGAACCTCCCCTCGTTCGCGAACCGGACACCGTCATTTATGGATTGGTGCGTCTGGATCCCGCGGAGCAGGAATTTCTGGCACACTCCCCCATGCGTCACGTTTTCGCCGCCGATAGTCAAGCCAAAGGCATCACCAAGGCAGCGCAGGATGCGCTCGGCCTGTTGCATGCCGATACGCGCGAATTCATGCTGCATCTCGATCTGGACGTCATCGCTCAGGAGGAATTCCCCGCGGTGAACGTTCCGGGCAGCGGTGGGCTTTCGTTCGCGGAAGTGCAAGCCTCGCTCGCGGAATTCGTTAAACACAAAAACCTTCTCGGCTTGGACGTCGCGCAGTACAACCCGGATCGCGACCCCGATGGCTCGGGAGCGCAAAAGCTTGTGGACATGCTGGTCGCCGTGCTTTCCGCCCGCCTGGCAGCGCTTGCGCCGCCCGCGCCAGCAGCAGCACCCGAAGAAACGCCCTCAGCCACTGCGTGAGATACTGTTAAACCAGAAAGTAGATGGACGATAGCACTGCGTGCTGGGTCAGATTGGCGCACCAGTTTTGGATCACTTTGGTGCTGCCGACTATCCGCCTGGTGGTGAGCCGTCTCTGCGGATGCGACTGTTGTCACGATTTTAGGCTAACTACCTTAAACCGCGACCGGCCGCACCAATCACGACAGGTTCGGGGCATCCAGCGTTCAACGCCTGTGGAGTAACCAACCGCACGTTGATGCCTAGCTTATCGATCCTCATGTCTGCGGTCTGAGCCTCCACCCCAGCCCGGGCGTTTTCCACGATGTCAACCGCATTAGCTACAGTTCGAAAAGGAACGTCGGAGTCAGCAAGCACATAAAGCGTGCGCAGCTTTCGGATGCTGTAAATCGTTGACAAGCGATCTGCCAGACCGTTCCAGTCTTCCGGCTCATCATTGAGAAATAGCTTACCCGCGTCGGTTATGTGCAGAACTATGTGTTGGTCGTGGCCGCCATATTCGCAATGGACCGGGGCGAGTCCCACGTAGAAGCCCTTCGACGTGTGAAAGGAAGCAAACGTCATATACCCCGTTATGGCAATAGCCAGTACCGGCGCTGCGATCAGCCCGAATGCAGGGAATCCCGAGAATAGTTTCGTTGGCGGAAACCTGAGGGATCCCCCAAAGTGTCGGCCCTTTTGCCGCCCCTCTTCAATGACTCCGCCCTCAAGCAATTCGATGCGTGCGCGGAGGTAGTTATAGGATCATGTGGCCAGAACAGCCACAGGTATCGCCGCGGCGGTTGGGATAAGTGCTTGGGCTGTTCCCATCGCAATCGTTTTCCCGGTCCCGGACACGCTCAGAATGCCGACGCATGTGCCCGCAAGTCCGAGGTATGGGGCGGTGATGGCAATTGATTTGAGATTGCCCACCTTGAAGTTCAGGACGGCGGCGAGTGTCCTCCTTCTGGAGCCATCTATGCCTCGCGCACGTCGGGCTAGGTAGCAACGGTAGGAAACGTAGATGACGACGGCAACGACGTAGATGAGCATGAGCGCAAGCACGAAGACATCGAGACGCCTAAACGGGCTCAGACCGCGCCACCAGTCAAGGATCGCCCACTCGCAGTCACCTGTTTGCCACAGATAACAGTCATCTAGGGCTAGCAACACGACACTCCTGGCTATTCCGCTTCCATGCTATTCGACACCGCGCCGAATGCGAAGGTTCCATTTCCGAGTCTCGCGCTAGGAGCAAGTAGTTCTCCGTGCCCGCGTCTGACCAGCAATCGCCTGTGAGGCAGGACTTAATCGATTGGAACGAGCCCTGCCCTTCCTCCATCTTTCGTGCAAGAATGAGGTAGATCAGACGCGGGCGTCTGCTTTGTTTTCGTTCTCCTCCCAGCCCACATGAATTTGTCGAATGATTTGATTGCCCACGGACCCTCCGCGGGAAGAGAATCATACTATCCGCCAGGTGCTCCGGGACAAACGACTTCGCGGTCGGAGGTGTGAAATGTCCGATTTCTGGAAACAGTGCGAAGGACAGGTGATCGCGCACAAGTACCCGCTGAAACATTTTCTCGCAGAGACGCAAAACAACGGCGTTTTCGTAACCGTCAAAGGCGACGCGCCGGCGGAGAAGGCCGTCATCAAGTTCGTTCCCGCGAATCCTACGACGGCGGAAAAGCAAATTTCGCGTTGGGCCCGCGCCGCGCGGCTTTCTCACCCCAATTTATTGCAACTGCTGGATTCCGGCCGATGCCGGTTGCAAGATCGCGACCTGCTCTTTGTGGTGTTGGAATATGCGGAAGAGAATCTTGCGCAAATCCTCCCGGAACGAGCGTTGACGACGGAAGAAGCCAACGGGATGATGGCTCCCATTCTCGGCGCTCTTACTTATCTTCAGGAGCAAGGTTTCGCACACGGTCACATCAAACCTTCAAACGTGCACGCCGCGGCCGATCAGATCAAACTGTCAATCGATACCGCAACCAGCATCGGGGGGACGCTGTTCCCCGGGCGTGACGTGGACCCTTACGATGCGCCAGAGTTGCCCGCGTCTCCCGTCAGCCGCGCCAGCGACACGTGGTCGCTCGGCGTCACACTCGTCGAAGCTCTGACGCAACAACTTCCGAAAGGGTCCCGGGATAAACAGGGCGACCCGGAAGTGCCCGCCTCGCTCCCGCAACCGTTTCTGGAAATCGCACAAAATACGCTGAAGCGCGATCCCGCTTCTCGTTGGACCGCAGCCGACATCGCCGCGCACCTGAAACTCGGCCCTCCAGTAGAACGCGAAGCGCCTGCCGTGGCCATCGCTCCTCCTCCGAAGCCCGCCGTGCCGGCCATTTCACCTTTGGACGTTCCGCTTTCAACGGAGCGCGGGATTCCCGTGGCCAAATTGACGGCACCGCCTCCCAGAGCGGTTCCGTCATCGCAAAGATCCAACTCCTCGCCGAATAAGGCTTTTGTGTTGCCCAATTACACCATTCCGCTCCTTGCGGCGATTTGTATTATTGGCGCCCTTTTCGCACTTCCAAAATTTCTCCGGCAGCAGGCAACCAGCATCCCGACCGTCGTTACCACTCCGCCGCCCGCGCCGCCAGTTGCAAAACCCATGGAGCACGCCGCCAAAAAAACTCCCCCTATTCCATCAGCGGAAAAAGATTCCACCCGGGTCGCGGTAGAGAAGGCTTCCCCCATAACTCCCGAGCCCGCCAAGTTGCGCACAGAGAGCACCTCCCCAACGCCAACGGCGAAGCTCGCCAGTGATTCACCCGCGCGTGGTGAAGTTCTTGATCAGGCCTTGCCGCAGGCTCCCGACAAAGCGCTGAACACCATCCACGGAGTAGTGCGTGTTGTTGTTCGTGCCCACGTGGACGCAGCGGGAAATGTTTCGCAAGCAGAATTGGAGTCGCCTGGCCCCAGCCATTATTTTGCGGACCTGGCTTTAAAGGCCGCCCAGAAATGGGTATTCAGTTCACCCGAGTTGGATGGCAGAAGCGTGCCCAGCGAATGGCTGCTGCGTTTCGAGTACACGCAATCCGGCGTGGTAGCGTTCCCAACGCAGGTCACACCCTAAAGTTCGGCGCACCGCACAAGTCACTGTAGGGGCGCAGGACTCCTGCGCCCCGAGCGCCCAGACCTAATAATCATGAGACATGTCGCGGCCCGATTGAAAAAAACACGTCAGGCTGAAGCGGATGTACGTTTGCGGTGGTACCGCGCCAGCCCCAACCAGGAAAGCTGCAGCGCTCCATTGAAAAGATAGTGATCCACTTCTTCCGGGGCCAGCTTTTCCGTGGCTTCCGCCGCGATTGCCTGCTGGAAAGCCTCGCTGGATTCGGACTCAGCCCGTCCCTTGGAAAGAATCTTCGCGACGAGATCGCTCCAGCGAGACAGGCGTTCCTTGTAATTCGCAAGGTGTTGCGCCGGATGATCGGAATAGCCGAAGTGCGTCAGGAATAGCCGCTTGGGCTCAAGTGCGGCGATAGCGTCGAGGGAAGCGTTCCAAAGCTCCAGGTTGATGTCAGGAGGAGGCGTCGCGGGCAATGTATACGGATTGCCCTCGATGCAAATCCCCGCGGTATCGCCAACAAAAGCAATGCCTTCCGTTTCGTCAAAATAAGTAACGTGATGCGAGGCGTGTCCCGGAGTATACAGAACACGGAATTGCCGCGAACCAGCGGAAACTGTTTCTCCACCTTCCAGAATGCGAAGATTGTACGGCGGCACGGCCACGAACTCCCCATAGAGTCGTTGCATGGCGTCGCCATACAGGCGATGGGCGCTGTCCAGCAATCGAGTGGGATCCGTCATGTGCGGCGCCCCGCGCGAATGTACATAGACCTGCAGTTGAGGATTCTCGCGTACCAGCGAACCGCAAGCACCTGCGTGATCCAGGTGAATGTGCGTAAGAAAGAGCGCATTGAGGTCGCGAATGCGCAAGCCGTTTGTTCCCAACCGTTCACGAAGATTTGGAATCGTGGAAGAAGGGCCGGGGTCCACGAGGGCGATGAAATCCCCGCAGCGAAGCAACGCGGAAGCGATGGAGCGGGGATGACCGGCCCAGCGCAGATCTAGAGGCGTAACGAGTGTCATAACTGGGGATAGTTTATCGCAAAAGCATCGTACAAAAACGTTGAGGGCGTACCATGACTGGACCTTTTGCGCAAGCCAGGGACGCGTTTCCACCACGAGGAATTCCTTGCAGAATAATGAAGTTGTGGACTATGCTCTTGGGGCAGCAGCTTGTGTCTTTCCGCTTTGTTTTTACGAGTTAGTTAGCTTGTTTTCCGTCCCATTGTGAAGAGACAAGTGGTGAGCTGCATATTATCCTGCGTCCTCCGTCCCAGGTACTCGACGGTTTAAAGGGAATTCGCGTGGATTACAAAGGCTTCTCAGAAATGTATTCATGGAGGAATACTATGCGGATATGGTGTGCAACTTTGGCTGTCGGCGCGCTCCTCGCCCTGCCGATCTGTGCTCAGCAGAAAGATACCAGCACAGCGAGCAAATCGAAAGATACGTCGGCAACCGCCGCGGCCCCGGCGGCCGCGAGCGATTTCAGCATCGCTCCAGCTTCGCCTACCCTTTTTGCGTTGCCAAAGGCCGCGGCTCCGAAACCTGCGGACATCTTCTCAGACTGGGCCAACAACCCCTGGAACCGGGGCGCTTGGGGCCTGTTGACGCCCAAGTTTGAAGTTGCGGGTCTTTTCAGCTACATCAATTTCGAGCCTGGCGCCGAGAATAACTTCAACAACATGGGCGGAACGGGTTCCTTCGCTCTTAACGCCAACAAGTGGTTTGGCATCGTTGGGGAATTTGGCGCCTACAGCTTCAGGCGCAATATCTACACCCTGCCTACCGGGGCCACCCAGGAAGTTCTTACCAACATTAAGGGCACACAACAGACGTACTTGTTTGGCCCGCGCTTGAACTGGCGCCGTTTCGATCATTTTGTGCCTTTCGCGGAAGCTCTGTTCGGTGGCGCCCACGGCAGCGCTGAACTCACCGGTGACAATCCGCAGTCTGCCTTCGCCATGGCTATTGGTGGTGGCATTGACGTCGTTCTCACCAAGGACTTTACCTGGCGCTTCATGGAAGCCGATTACTTGATGACCAGCTATAACGGTTCGCAGCTGAGCACCAGTGCCCGCCAGAATAACTTCCGGATTGGCAGCGGCCTTGTCGTCCGTTGGGATTATCCACCCGCTCCTCCCAAGCCGAATCATCCGCCGGTGGCAGCTTGCTCCGCAGCCGTCCCCTCCATTTATCAAGGTTCAACGGATGCCGTGGCGATTCACGTGAATGCCAGCGACCCGGATAATGACCCGCTTACTTACAGCTACACGGCGACCGGCGGCACTGTTGAAGGCACCGGCCCGGATGCGCGTTGGAATCCCACGGGCCTTGCTCTGGGCTCGTACACCGTCAATGTCAAGGTTGACGACGGCCGTGGCGGCACTGCCACTTGCGCCGCCGATGTCGCCATCGCTCCGCGCCCGAATCGTCCGCCGACGATCTCCTGCTCGCCAGAACGCACTCCGATCATCGCCGGTGAACGCGTGGCCATCAATTCCAAAGCTTCCGATCCGGATGGCGATCCCATCACCTACAGCTACGCGGCCACGGGCGGCCAGATTTCCGGCAACACCGCAACCGCGCAGTTTGATTCCACTGGCTTGGCAGCCGGCAGCTATGCCATCACTTGCACCGCGGACGATGGCCGTGGCGGCCGTACAAGCGCCAAGACCAACGTGGACGTGCAGGCTCCCGCGCCTCCGCCGCAGGCCAGCAAGGTGGGCGATTGCGGTTACACCAAGGTTGGCGCCGGCCGGTTTGACAATGCTTGCAAGCGCGTCGGCGATGACGTCGCCCTCCGCCTCAAGAATGAACCCAACGCCAAGCTCGTGATCGTTGGCTATGCGGATCCAAAGGAACCCAAGCCCGATAAGCTGGCGCAAACACGTGCGGATGGCGCCAAGAAATACCTGGGCGAGAAGGGCATTGATGCTTCGCGCATCAGCACCCGTACCGGCACGGCCAACGCCATGAAGGGTATGGAGAAGGATAACCGTCGCGTTGACTTCGTCTTCGTACCGGAAGGCGCAACCTACTAAGAACCCATGCCTGTTGCGGGCAAGTTTTCGCTCGCGGCAGGTTTTGACAACCGTACTCAGGACCGGGCTCCCCGAAGGTGACTTTGGCGAGCCCGGTTTCTTTTATGATTTCATCCATGGCAAAACGCGCCGAAACATGGCAGCACTTTCTGCTTCGTGCGTGCGCGACTCTTCTAATCCTTCTGAGCACTGCAGCATGTGTAAACGCCCAGACCTGGCGGCGCCTCGGTCCCGCTGGTGGCATGGTGGTCTCGCTGGCCGGAGCTGCGAATGGAGACTTGTATCTCGGCACTGCCGATGGCCATGTCTTCGCCAGCGACGATAGAGCGCGAAATTGGGAATTGCGCGGCCGCGTTGGTTCCCGCACAGACGCCGTAATCTCCCGCTTGCTCAGCGACCCCCTTGCATCGAATCGCCTGTACGCGGCAGTGTGGTTTCAATCGCCAGGACAAAGTGGTGGGGTCTATCGCAGCGAGGATGCCGGCCGAACGTGGAGCCTGCTCGGATTACCAGACGAAGCCGTTCGCGCGTTGGAGTTTGCTCCTGGTCAGCCCGAAGTTTTGATCGCGGGCACGCGCAGTGGCGTGTTTCGTTCTTCGGACGCAGGGAAGAGCTGGGAGCGCATCTCGCCAGCGGAAGATCCCGAGCTGAAGAATGTCGATTCCGTCGCCGTGGATCCCGTTGACGCCAACATCATCTATGCTGGCACCTATCATCTTCCATGGAAAACCACCGACGGCGGAAAAACGTGGAAGTCCATTGCCGCCGGGCTCATCGATGATTCAGACATCATGAGTTTGCGCGTGGATGCCACCCATCCCTCGCGCGTCTTCTTGAGCGCCTGCTCGGGCATTTACCGCAGTGAAAATGGAGGTGACGCCTGGACAAAGCTTCAGGGCATTCCCTACGCCGCGCGCCGAACGCACCAGATTGTTCAGGACCCTTTCCACGCCAACACTCTCTACGCCGCGACGACCGAAGGACTTTGGGTCACACGCGATGCGGGTGAAAACTGGAAGAGGACGACGCCCAGCGATCGGATCGCCACCAGTGTAGTGATTCAGCCGGGGAACGCGGATACGCCTGGAAAAGTCGTGCTGGGAACGGAAGCGCAGGGGATCCTCGTAAGCGAAGATGCGGGAGAAAACTTCGCCTCGGCAAACGAAGGATTCCGTCACCAGATCGTCAAGCAACTTGTGGGAGATACGTGGCGGGACCCACGGCATTTGCTCCTTATCACCGAACAAAGTGGTGAACGCGTGTGGGAAAGCCATGATGCTGGTCAGAATTGGGCGCCGACGCAACTGGCGGCGGAAGGTCTTGCGAAGACGTCAGCTCTTACTCCTGAAATGTTCCATGAGGTTTACGCCAGTCCTTGGGGCTGGCTGGCCAGGCTGGACGACGGAAGATATTTGCTCTGGGATGAAACGAAAGGAAAATGGAAAGAGTGGAAACTTGCGCTGGTGGCCGTCCGCGGAAATACTGGCCGGGGCATCCCTAAGAACAATCCGATCGCATTGCCAACTTATGCCAAGCTGGCGAATCGCGCCATCGCGTTTTCGCGGGATGCCCTCTTCCTTGCGGTTTCTGATGGCGTGGTGCGCTGCTCCCCCGGCGTTCCTTGCGCGCCCTTGAAAGCCTTCGGACGCAGCGGCTTCCCCGATACGATTTGGACATCGGAAGACGGCCAACTCCTCGGCTTGGTGTCCGGTGGAAAACTGGGAATATCCGCAAATGCAGGCGCGGATGCCGTGTGGCGCGATCTTCCCGCAGGAGTTGCCGAAGTGACATGGCTCGACGGATGGGTCACCGCGGAAAAGCTGACTCTCTTCCTGGGTACGCAGCAAGGACTGTTTTCCTCCCTCGACGGCGGCATTCATTGGGCGCGTCACCAGAATGGTTTGCCCGCCGCCCCAGTCGAAAAGTGGCTCAGGCGCGACGGCTTCTTGCTGGCCACTTTGCGGCAAGGTGGAATTTATCTTTCCCGGGACGACGGCGCAACCTGGACACGACTTGACGCGGATGCGGAAAAGGGCAGGGTGACCGGCTTAGTCGCAACGGGCCCGGGTGTGATAGTGATTGGCTCGCAGAGCGAAGGCGTGCTCCAATTGGAACTGCCACCGGCAAACTAGTGGCCACAAGCGAACGCAAGGTGAGCGGAAGGGAACACCTTTGGTTTTCCGCCACCGATTCTTCTGGAAACTGTTCCACTTCAGTACACTGTTATGGGTCGTCCTGTTTTGGTAATTAACTGATTGACAATACTATAAAAGTGTCATAGAAGTGACTTAAGCAAGATCTTTCCCGGAATGGATTTCGCCCTCCTTCCCCTTTCAGCATTCGTCCCCTGGGCCCAGGCAAAGATCGCGAATCACACGGAGCGAAAATGGCGAACCTGCAAGGTTTCCGGCCTTCGGCCACTTCTGTGGGCAATGCGATGGACAGCGCGCCCTTCCAAGCTTCTCCCCGCGTCGACCGCACGGCGTCTCCCATGCACCTGCTGCTGGTTGACGACGACGACCATATCCGCGAGGTTTGCCGCAGTGTCGCGGAAGATTGCGGAATGAAGGTCACGGATGTCAGCACCGCGGAAGTAGCGCTGGAAGTCATGGAGTTGTCCTCTGTGGATATTCTTTTGACCGACCTGCGCTTGCCCGGCACCAGCGGGTTGGAACTGTTGCGGCGGGTCATGCAAATCCATCCGGATGTCGCCGTGGTCATGCTCACGCAATACGGCACCATTGATTCCGCCGTCGAGGCCACGCGGATGGGCGCCGCCGACTACGTCACCAAGCCGTTTCGTGTGGAAGAACTACGCGCGCGGCTGGAGCAGGTGGTCCATTCCGTCGAGTTAAAGAGGGAAAACCGGCTGCTGCGCGAACAGGTGCGCACGAAACCCGGGTTTGGCGGCCTGATCGGCATGTCTCCGCGCATGGAGCGGGTCTACAAGTTGATCGAAAAGGTCAGCCAGCGCACCCATCCCGTTTTAATCCTCGGTGAAAGTGGAACAGGCAAAGAGCTTGTCGCCCGCAGCACTCATTTTCTCGGTCCCCGTAAAGATCGCCCCTTTGTCCCCGTGGAATGCTCGGCACTGGTTCCCACTCTTGTGGAATCGGAACTGTTCGGCTACACCAAGGGAGCCTTCACGGGAGCGTTGCAGTCCAAGCAAGGGCTCATGGAAGCGGCCAACGGTGGCACTTTGTTTCTGGATGAAATTGGCGAAATGTCCCTGGAGATGCAGGCCAAATTGCTCCGTGCGCTGCAACAGCGGGAGATCAAGCCGGTGGGCTCCACGGAACGAAGGACGATTGACGTGCGCATCGTGGCCGCAACCAATCGCGACCTGGAAATGGCCATCAAGAACGGGCAGTTCCGCCAGGATCTTTACTTCCGCCTGAATGTTGTGCAGATCAAGTTGCCGCCGCTGCGCGAAAGGAAAGGCGACATTCCCTTGCTGGTAACGGCGTTCCTCGAGAAATTCGCAGATCCCGACGAGGCTCATCGCGAACTGACAGAAGACGCCATGCGCCGCTTGATGGCTTACGACTGGCCCGGCAATGTCCGCGAACTGGAGAACGCCATCGAACGCGCCGTGGCTCTCAGCTCTGGGCCGCTCGTCAGTGTCCACGACCTGCCTTCCAATCTGCAATATCCAACCACGGACCGCGCGCCGGAAAAAGAGGAACTTCTTCCCTTGGACGAACTCGAACGCCGCGCCATCCTCAGCACCCTGCGGCAGACCGGCGGCGATAAGCAAGCCGCCGCGCGCATGCTGGGAATCGGCAAAACCACGCTGTACCGGAAGCTGAAGCAATACCAGATCGAACGCGCCGACGCCTAACCTCGCTTTTGTCCGAGGCCAGGTTCACTTTGGGAATGCTTCGCCCCGAGTATCGAGTTGGCAACTCCCCCGCGCTCCGATCTCCTTTCTTTTCAATCACTACCCGTTGCAAAAGTTTGGACCAGCCAATGCATAGCTCATCCCTGAGTTCGCTCTGGGGGCTGGCATGTTTGCGCGAGGACCTCAAACCAAAACGCTGCAGACGGTGGACGCTGGCGGCCTGTTGCGCGTGGCCCGGGCCGGTGCCACTCGTGCCGAGTGGATCCAGCTTGCCTTAGAGGAGTTAGCGCAGGAGGCAGCGCTGGATCGCGTTGGGATTTGGCTGGAGCCAGCCGTCGATGGAGATGACTTCAGCGGCACTGCGATTTTCAGCGGCATGGTTTGGGAACGGAACGGCGGCAACCTGCCGCGCGAGTGGCGAAAGATTTCCGCGGCAGCGCCGCTGCCCAAGGATGTTCTCAACGGCACCAAGAGCGTGGAATATGAACTGGAAGGGGCCACGGTCCTTCCCATGCTTGGCCCGCTTATGGAACTTCAGCGCGTCCTCTGGGTACCCATTAATGGCCACCACAATCTCGGCGGCCTGATTCTTGCCGGAAGCCGCGAACGCACCATCCCCTTGCCGCGTCGCCGGGTGCAACGCATCGCCGAGGAACTCGGCTTACTTTTGGAAATCGCGGAAGAGCGACGTCTGGCGCGTGAACGCCAGGAAGATTTGAATCTCTGGCGCCGCGTGCAGGAACTACTCCAGCAGCCTGAAATTTCAGAGAATCTGCTGCGCGAGCTGGCGGAAAGCTGCTCCGGTGAAAATGGCAAGAGTGGCGCCGGGGCAATCTTCGCGATGATTGCCGAGCGCGGGCGTGGTTTGCCCATAAACTCACCCGCGGCGGCCGGCCAGGCGGATCGCCTGCTTCTCCGCGCTCAGAGCGGAGACCCCGCGTGGGCGCACAGTCTTGAAGATGGCCCGCTGGAGAATCTGTGGCGCCAGGCCGTGGAAACCCACCACGTCTGCGGCGCGGAGGCCGAACGCCTTCCCTTGTCGCGGAACATCTCCAGGATTGTGGCGATTCCCTTGGAATTTGACGGTGATGCCAATGCCGTTCTCCTGGCCGGGCTTCCCCGGCGCAGCGGCTCCCTTGCCGTGCTGGAGCGGTTGGAACTCCGCGCATTGCTGGCGGCTCATGTCTTTGAACGCCGAAACCGCGACGCACGAGAGTGCACGGACAAGGCGCAGAAACGTGCCTTGTTGGAATCGAGTGAAGAACCCGTTGTGATCGTGGATCTCCAGGGATGCGTCAGCGGTATGAGCCGCGGGGCCCGGCAACTCACCGGGGAAACCTCCGTAACGATGGAATCCGCTCCGGCTCTCCTTCGTTTTGCGGAGTTGTTCCGGCCGCGGGAGTGGGAAGCCGTGCATCGCTGGGTAACTTCCGGTTTTGTCGAGGGAGCACAACCTCCAGACGGTTCCTTCGTCGCCCGTGCGAAAAACGGTGCCGCCATCCGTTTGCGGCGCATGGACATCTCCAATCCGGAGTATTCCTCCATAAGCCTGGAGCGGGTGGAAGAATTGTCCCGCCCGCGAGAAGTCCACGAGGTCGAAGCGGAATTGCGGCAAGTGTTGGATTGGCTGGATGAGGGAGTGGTGGTCTTCGACGAAAACGGACGCATCCGCGCGAAAAATGCGCGCTTTCTTCAAATCCTCGGCCTCGGCGCGGATGATGCCGATCTCTTGTTCACCCTCGAAGACTTGATTCGCCGCATGGCAAAAAACGCCAGCGAGCCGGAAAAGTTTGCGGCAGATTGGAAAGCCCTTGCCGAAGGCGCCGAAGCGGGAATGCGACAGGAACTTAGCATGAAGGGGCCACTCCCGCAGGTGATTGAGCGCTGCACTCGCGCCATCGTCGCAAGCAATGGGCGCAGACTGGGGCGCGTCGAAGTGTATCGGGAGATGAGTGCCCAGCGTCTGTTCCAATCCCGCATGGTGCAAGCAGAAAAACTGGTGTCCGCCGGGCAGCGCGTCAGCGGCATCGTCCACGAATTGAGCAATCCCCTCACCACCATCATGGTGAACGCGCAACGGCTGCGCTTTCTGGAGGGCGATGGCACTCGCGCCTCGCTCGCCCAGAACATCCTGGAAGAGTCGGAGCGCGCCACGAACATTCTCCGCCAGTTGCTTGTGCTGTCCCGCGAATCGCTCCCGGAGCGCCGGCGTGTTTCCCTGAATGAATTGGTGGATCGCACCGTTGAACTGCAAAGGCTCGCGCTCTCTGGGGGCCGCGTTCGCCTGATCGTCGAAAAACAGCAACGCCTGCCGCCCATCGAAGGCGATTTCGGACAGCTGCAGCAGGTTTTGATGAATCTGCTTCAGAATGCCCAGCAAGCCGTCGAACAAAGCGGAACGGGCAGCCTCATCGGCATACGCACCGCGCTCGCCGGCGGCGGACGCGTCTGTCTGCAAGTCTGGGACGACGGGCCCGGGATTCCCGGCGCGATCCAGGCGCGCATCTTTGATCCGTTTTTCACCACCAAACCACCCGGCGTGGGCACCGGACTGGGGCTCGCGATTGTGCTTGGATTTGTGCGCCAGCACGGCGGTACGGTCTCGTTGATGTGCCCGCCGCATGGCGGTACGCGTTTTACCGTGGAACTCCCGGTGGCGCCAGAAGTGGAACTACAAGATGGCGAGGAACAGCCAACAGAAGCTACGGTTGAACTCGCTCCGCCCCCAGCGCGGGCCGCGCTTGAACAGATGCCGCTGGCCAGTGCGCCAAGGATTCTCGTCTTGGAGGACGAGCCCACCGTTGCGAACCTTATCGCGGATCTTTTGCGCGATGAAGGCATGCGCGTGGATGTTCTGCTCGACGGCCGCAACGCGCTTCAGCAAGCCGAACGCGAATCCTACGACCTGGCCATCTGCGACGTGAAAATGCCCCGCATGGATGGCCCGCGATTTTATCAGCTTTTGTCGCAGCGGCAGAATCCCCTCCGCGAACACGTCTTGTTCGTCACCGGTGACCTGCTGGCGCCGCGCACACAACAGTTTTTGGATCGCTACAACTTGCCGCACGTGGCCAAACCTTTTCGCATGGAGGAATTGAGCGCGGCGGTGCACGCCATGTTGGGAAAGAGAAATGAAGTTGCAGCCCTCAAGGCTGCCGTTCGGGCCAAGCAGGCCTAGAGAGTTGGATCAAACGATGCGGCGCAACAAACAAACGGATGGAGAGAAGTTCGTGATGGTGTGCGGGAATCGCGAATTCAACGATCAAGTGAAGGAGGAATGGGCGCAACGCCATGCTCCCGTCCGCCTGGAATTTGTGGACGGGTGGAATCCCGCGCGCGAACTGCTCGAAACACGCACCCCGGTGGCGATACTTTTCACCGAGGGGCCTTCTGCACCATCCACCCGGGCGGCGCGCGATATAACGCAATCGCCAACCGCGATGGTGACATTATTTGCGGGTTACGCGCCGACGGTGGTGGTCGGGAGCGCGGAACAGCAGGCTGGTCTGCAAGCGTTGCTTGCCGGTGGAACAGTTGATTTTGTCACCCAGGCGCTTGGCTGCTTGCCGGTCGCGCTGGGCTTGCTGGAGCGCCGCTTGCATCGTCACAACGGGCACAACGGGGAGGCCAGCGCAAGGGCGGCGCGATCCCTTGCCTTGGATGAAGATTCAATGGATTTTGAGGTTCGGGATTTTGGCGAGATCCTGCGTCACGAATTGAATAATCCCCTGACCGGAATTCTTGGCAACGCCGAACTCCTGCTCGTGGAAATTCGCCGCAAAAAAGTGCCGCTGCCGCCGCAGATGGAACACCGTCTGGAAACCATCGCCAGCCTCGCTGTGCGCATGCGGGAAACCGTCAGGCGGCTCAGCGACGAATGGGAAGCCCACTCCGAAGCCATGATCCGCGAAGTTTCTCAATCGCCGAACTAAATATTTCGCGGACTCACGGTGCCGTCGCCGGGTCCGCAAAAAACTGCAATACCCGTCGGCGAAATTCCTGTGGCTGGAATCCCAGCGCCGCCGTGTGAAACGCTCCCGGAACCACCCAGAGTGTTTTCGGCCCGCGAGCCGCCCGATAAATCATTTCGGCGTGGCGGCAGGGAAGTGTTGTGTCCGCGGTATCACAGATCAGGAAAACGGGAAAACTGCGCGAAGCTACCGCCAACTCCGGCGAAACATCGACGGAGGGGAAGCCCGCCAGACTTTGACCGCGATTCAGCATCATCCGTGCGCCCGGCGCAAAAATCGTTTTTCCCAGCAGCGGATACTTCTGCAGTCCCGCATAGTCGTACGAAGCTTCCCGCAAACTGGCGAAGGGCGCTTCCGCCACCACGGCTTCAATGCGCGAGTCCGCTGCCGCGGATTGCAGCGCGATCCCCGCTCCCATGGATTCTCCTAAAGCAAAAATGTGCGTCGGGTGCTCGCTTGCGATTAGCGCATTCACGATCGCCCGGCTATCGTTGCGCTCCAGCCACCCGTACGTGGCCATAGGACCGCCACTTTCGCCATGCGCCCGCGCATCCATCATCGTGACGGAATAACCCGCGCGCAGAAGAAACTCCGCCTGTCCCAGAGTTCCAACGCGATTATCCGCGACGCCGTGATACACCAGCACCCACGCTCCATTCGGATTTTCGGGACGCACTTTCCATCCGCGCAAAAGCGAACCGTCGGGTGCGCGCACGTCGAACTCTTCGCGCTGCGCATGAACTTCCGCAAAGGAAGCGTCGGCCTCCGCAACAAGGTCCGTTGTCAACGGCCGCCGCATCGGATGCAGAAATGCCGGAGCCGCCAGCCATCCAGCCACCCCCGCAAACAATGGCGGGAAAATAAGCAAGATCAAAACGATTCGCAGGAGTCTCCGTCGTATTCCCATACCCATGTAGACGCAAGAGAGGTCAGGAAAGTTCGCGCAAGAAGTGCAGATCTTTCATCGCATGCAAGTCCGGGCAAGGAATTTTCTCGTAGGGGTCCAGCATTGCTGGACCCCATGTCCGCAAGATCAACAGCGCATGAAAAAATTCACGACCGGAACAGCACGTCCTCCCGCTGAAACATCTTAACCGCCAGGAACAGCGCGGCACCGGCATAAACGCACGTCGATAGGAAGATCGTCGCGATGTAATTCCAATGGTAGGTGCCGGTGACCAGCTCCTTACAAAGGAGGCTCACATTCAGAATCGGAATCAGCGCCAGCTTTGAAGTCAGCTCAACGCCGGGCAACATGGCGGCCACGGCCGGTACGATCACCAGGATCATCAATGGCGAAACATAGCTTTGCGCCTCTTTGTAACTTTTGGCAAACAGCGAAATGGTCATCAGCGCCGCCGAGAAAAGCACCGCGACCGGGAGCGCCATCACAAAGATGGAAATCACAGCAGCGGGTCCGAGCTTCAGCATCAACGCAGCGGACTCGCCTTGCTGGCCTGCGCCATGGCTGAAGAATTTGAGCCCGGCGAAGGAAACTCCCATCGAGACGACCGACAGCGCCGCCGTGGTAAGCGCCGCGGTGAGTACAAGAAAGAATTTACCGAGAACGAGGTGATAGCGCGAAATCGGGCTGGAGAGAATCGTCTCCATCGTGCCGCGCTCTTTTTCTCCGGCCGTCAAATCCATGGCGGGATACATTCCCCCCGTCAGGCAAAGCAGAATCACCATGTAGCCGACGAGCCCGCCGAGCACCGCCCCGCTGACTTTTTCCGGAGGCGCGACGTTGTCCTGTTTGATCTCAAACGGCTTTAGGATGGACGCCGGCAAATTCTTGGCCGCCAGGCGTTCTGTAACCACCTTGTCGCTTAAATCCTTGAAGTATTTCTCGATGCGGTCCGCCGCAAAGGACGATTTGATTTCCCCTTCATACATATAGATCTTCACCACGTCGGACTTCTGCGCGGCCAGATCTGCCTCAAACCCCGGGGGTATTTCTACCGCCGCCCGCACTTCCTTGTTGATGATTTCGTCTTTCCAGTTTGTCTGTGCCTCGACAATATTGATCTTATCGAGCTTCCTTACGCCTTCAAGAATCTTCGGCGAGTCTTCTCCGCCAAGGACGATCACCTTGGGAATCTCCTCCTTTGCTTTGCCGATCAGCACGGTTGCCATCGTTCCGAACCCCACTGTCAGTATGGGGAACAAAAGCAGCGGGATGACCACCGTGGAAATAATGGTCCGCCGGTCGCGCAGCCACTCGGTGAGTTCCTTGCGGAAGACGAACCCGATGTTTTGAGCAGACATTTCAGTTTCCCTCCTGCCCGGCGTAATGAGGAGCGACCACTTTCACGAAGATTTCTTCCAGGTCTTGTTCCTTGTAACGCCCACGCAGTTCCGCCAGCGACCCCTCAGCCAGCAACTTGCCAGACTGAATGATGCCGATAACGTCGCACAACTTCTCCACCTCGCTCATCACGTGCGTCGAGAAAATCACCGTCTTCCCGCGCTGCCGGCATTCCCGGATGAATTCGATAATCGTGCGCGCGGTCATGACGTCCAACCCCGCTGTCGGCTCGTCAAAAATCATCACCTGTGGATCATGGATCAGCGTGCGCGCAATGGAAGTTTTCTGTTTCATTCCGGTGGAAAGCTTGTCGCAGCGGCGGTCGCGAAACGAGTTCATATCCAGCCGGCTGAAAATCTCGTCCACGCGTTTCTTTAACGTTGCCTCGTCCAGCCCGTTCAAGCGCCCGAAATACTCCACAAATTCCTGCGAACTCAGTCGCGGGTAAAGGGCCGTAGAAGTCGAAAGAAACCCCACATTCGCCCGCACTTTTTCCGGGGCTTCCACCACATCGTGTCCGCAGACGATCGCTGTGCCGTCGGTCGGTTCCAGAATCGTCGCCAACATGCGCAGCGTTGTCGTTTTTCCCGCGCCGTTTGCGCCCAGCAATCCGTAAATCTCCCCCGGCTTGCAGACGAAACTCACGTTGTCCACGGCGCGGATTTCGCCGCGTTTTTTGTCTTTGAACGTTTTGACCAGACCACGAGTCTCGATCATGGCAGAATCCTCACACAATGAATTGGGGCACAGGACAAACCGCGTTCACAGGTTACTACGCAAAGGAAACGGAAAAATTTCGCGGCTTCCGTCAACCCCGCGCGAACGCCGTAAGACCAGGCAAGCCAACGGGTTGCCCCTAACCCTTGTGGCAGTTGGGGCACTGTTTGGCATCAAATTTTTCAGGTGGCACGCGGAAAACATTGTTGCACTGGATGCACACCCGGTGGAGTACCTTAGGAGTCGCAGCCGTCTCCACTTTGCCCGCTGCGGGAACGCCGGGCGTTTCGCTGGTGTTCATGGCTAGATTCTAGCACGGCATGGCCACGGGCATTGTGGCGGCATCCGGTTCGCCTCCCCGGGCATCTGAATAAAAATGACGGGTTGGCGACGGAAGTGTGGAGAAATGGCCAACCGTCCTGATAGACTTGACCGCAGGGATAGACCGCCCCGGCAATCGGCCAGTAAGCCCCGCAAAAGATGCCAGTTGCAATCAGCTTGGAGCAAGCGCGGGCGGAGCTTGGACATGCGCTTGCGGCAATTGACGGATTGATCTCAGGAATTTATGGATAAGATTCTGCGAAACAGACTTTTGGTGTTCCTGCTCGTTGCGGGAATCGTGGCTTATTTCCTGGTGGCAGTGAGCGGGCGCCAGCCTGTCGCCAAAATTTCCGCCACCACCCTTGTCCGCCGCAATATTGTTGCCTCCATCAGCAGCAACGGCAAAGTGGAACCCATTTCCCCGGTTACCGTGCGTGCCCAGTTGGACACTTTCGTGACGAAGGTGCTCGTGCTCGAGGGGCAGAACGTAAAGAAGGGCCAGCTCCTGATCGAGTTGAACGTAAAAGATGCGTCCTCGCAACTCGCCGCTGCCCGCGTGAGGCTGTTGCGCGCCGAAGACGACCTGCGAGTTGCCAACGCCGGTGGACGAACCGATGAAGCCGCGCGCATCAATAGCGATCTGGCCAAGGCACAAGCCGAGCTTGACCGCCTGCAACGCGATCATGATTCCTTAACACGCCTCTTGTCGCAAGGCGCGGCCACCAAGGATGAACTCGCCGCCAATGAACTCTCGCTGGAAAAAACGCGCTCGGACCTTAGCAAGCTGGCAGCCTCCAAGAAAGAATTCGATCGCCAGGCGAATCTCGACCAGGCGCGCTCTTCCCTCGCCGTCCAGCAAGCGCGTAGCGATGTCGCGGCCCTGGAAGACAAGGTCGTGCAAGGAAGCATTCGCGCTTCCATTGACGGCACTCTCTACTCCATGCCTCTTCATCAAGGTGACTTCGTCAAAGTGGGCGATTTGCTCGCCGAAATGGCCGACCTCCACAAAGTCCGCGTGCGCGCCTTCATCGACGAACCCGAAATGGGCTCGCTGGAACCCGATGAAGTCGTGAAAATCACTTGGGACGCTTTGCCCAATCGCGTATGGGAAGGTAGAACAGAAATCGTTCCCAAGCAGGTGGTTGCCCGCGGTTCGCGCAGCGTCGGGGAACTTTTGTGCTCCGTGCAGAACGACAAGCTGGAACTTCTGCCGAATACCAATGTGAACGTTCGCATCAACTCCAAGGAACGTTTGAATGTGCTTGGCATTACGCGCGGTGCGGTAGACACGGAAAACTCCGAGCGCTTCGTTTTCGTGGTCAGTGACGGTGTTGGGCCGACCCGGCTGGAAAAGCGGCCCATTCAGGTAGGCATCGCCGACGCCACGGATTATGAGGTCATTAGCGGTTTGCAGGAAGGCGAAGTGGTGGCCCTCCCAGGCGATGTGGATTTCCATGACGGAATGAGAGTCAAGGTCGTGAACATGGACACCTCCAATCAAAAGGATTCGAAGGATGCGAAACTTTAGCGCTCTCGTTGCCGTTGCGGCCCTGGCGATGCTCGCGCAGGCGACGGGCGCATGGGCCCAAGACGCTTCGCTCGAGGCGGGCAGGAAAGCCTACGAGAATTCAGAGTTCTCCACCGCCATCGAGTTGTTGAAGGCCGCCGCGGCGAAAGAACCCGGCAACGGCGAGATCCAGCTCCTGCTCATCAAGGCCTACCTCGGCGTTGATCAGATCGACGCCGCCGTCGCCAGCGGCGAGCGCGCCGTGGCCATCGATCCCAAGAATTCCGAATATCACAACTGGCTCGGGCAAGCTTATGGCGAAAAGGCCGATCACGCTTCGATGTTCAGCGCTCCCTCCCTCGCCAAAAAAACGCAAAAGGAATTTGCCGCGGCTGTCCAGCTGGATGAACATAATTTCGACGCGGCACAAAACCTCGTCGAGTACGATTGCCAGGCTCCTTCGATTGTCGGAGGAGGAGAAGAGAAGGCTCAGCCGCTGATTCAGAAACTATTGGCGCTGGATGCCTCGCAAGGCCATTTTGCCGCCGGAAACTGCCGCCTTCAGAAAAAAGACGCCCCTGCCGCGGAAGCGGAATTTGTCAAGGCACTCGAGAGCAAGCCCAAGTCCGTGGACATCATTCAAGAAATGGCCGCGTACTTTGCCAATCGCAGCGCCCCTGATCGAGTTCTGGAAGCCGCCGATGCCGCCCACGCCGCCGCGCCGGATGACCCACGCGCCTCGTTTTTCCGCGCTTTAGGCTGGATCCTGAAGGGAGAAAAGCTGTCCGAGGCGGAGAAGAATCTGCGCAGCTTCATTCAAGCTGTGCCCCACCGGCCCTCCTATCCTGGTCTGTGGTCGGCTCATTTCTGGCTTGGCCAATTGTATGAGAAGCAGAAGAATGCGGCCGCAGCCCGCACTGAGTATCAAACAGCATTGAAACTCAACGCAAAATACAAGAAAGCGCAGGAAGCCCTAAAACACCAGGGAGAGTGATGCTGCGCGGTGGCGAGCCGGGCACAAGTCGCGTCTTAAGTCACTGAGGAACTGAAACGATCTATGCGCATGCGGGAATCCATCACGTTGGCCGTCGACGCCTTGCGCGCCAACAAATTGCGCGCGATTCTCACCTCCATCGGCGTCATCATCGGCAGCGCTTCCATCGTCCTGGTGGTTACCGTCGCGCTGACCAGCCGGAAATACGTCATTTCGCAGATTGAAGCCGTGGGCTCAAACCTGGTGTGGGCCGAACTGGTCAAGACGCCCGACAAAGCCCAGCCTCTTGACTACGAACTCACGCTGGAAGATATGGCCGACGTGAAAGCCACCGTCCCCGGCGTCGTGGAAGTAGCGGGAATTTCCGCCATTCCCATGGCCGTGGTGGTCCACGCAAAGACGCGTCCCGCCACCTTGATCGGCGTGACCGAAAAATACCAGTCCATTCGGCACCTGCTCATCCTGCGCGGAAGATACTTCGACGTTGGCGACATGGAGGCGCGCAGCAAAGTCTGCCTCATCACCCGCGAGCTTGCCGAACGCATTTTCGGTTTGGAAAATCCCATCGGCCAGAATCTTCACATGGGAGAGTTGACGTTCACCATCATCGGCATCTTTCGCGAGCGTGTCCCCACGTATGGTTTGTCGGAGATCGAAGAAGAATCCGTCATCATTCCTTTCACCCTGATCAAGTATTACACCGGCAGGGAAGTGATCCGCACGATTTATGCGCAAGCCTCGGCGCCAGAAATGGTGCCGGTGGTGCAGCGGAAGATTGGGATACTGCTGAAGGGCCGCCATCCCTCCCAGGCGGAATACATTGTGCGCACCTTGAGTTCCATCCTCAGCGCCGCGCATACCATTTCTTTGGCGCTTACCATCCTGCTGATCGTGGTCGCTTTCATTGCGCTGCTCATCAGCGGTGTCGGCATCATGAACATCATGCTGGTCACTGTGCGGGAGCGCACGAGGGAGATTGGCCTTCGCAAGGCCGTTGGCGCCGCGCCCAAAGAAATCCTCTCGCAATTTCTCGTTGAAGCTTTTCTTCTTAGCGGGGGTGGCGCCGTCATCGGCATCCTGCTTGGCTTGGCCATCCCAGTCTTGGTGCAGCAACTGCTCCCCGGCAATCTGCGCGTGCCCGTTTCCGGGCTCAGCGTGGTGGTGGCGTTTCTCGTTTCCTGCTCCACGGGAATCTTTTTTGGATGGCTGCCTGCCAAGCAGGCGGCAAACATGGAGCCCGTCGAATCTTTGCGCTACGAATAATGCCATGAAAGCGAAATCATTTAAGTGACGAAAATGTGGGAGGCGAAATGACGATCTGGAAGCGAACTGTGACCTGCGCCATTGCGGCGTTGTTATCGAGTGCTCCGGCCCTGCTGGCTCAGGACTCACCGCAACCTGCCAGCGACCCGGGCGCCCCCATTCTGCTGACCCTCAGACGCAGCGTGGAACTCGCGCTTCAGAATAGCAAGGACATCCAGCTTGCCAAGATTCAGGCGCGTGTTGCCGACCAATCCACTAATCTGACCAAGTCTGAGTTCCGGCCGAATCTCTTTGTCGGCTCCGGCGCGGGCTATACCTATGGCATTCCCGAAACTCCGGGTGGCCGCGCGCCCTCCGTCTTCAATGTCACTTATACCGAGCAGGTTTTCAACGAACCCCTCCGCGGCTTGGCAAGGGAGCAGCAGGAGCAGGCCAAGGCGCAACGAGTGCTCCTGGAGGAAACACGAAACTCCGTCATGGCGCGCGTGGCCAGCGGTTATCTGGAACTCGTGAAGGTGCGTCACGCCCTCGATCTTCTCCGCAAGGAGAAAGAGAGCGCGGAAAAAATTGTGGACATCACCCAGGAGCGCCAAGGCGAGGGCTTTGAATTGCCCGTCGAAGTGACCAAGTCCCAGCTTACCCGCGCACAAGTCGTCCAGCGAATCCTGCAACTCGAGGGGCGCCAGGATGAATTGGAAGTTTTCCTGCGTAACCAACTTGGGCTTGGTCCCGATCAAGCCATGGAAGTCACCCCCGAGGAATTGCCGGGAGCTGCCGAGCAACAGGGCGCCAACCTCATCGCCATGGCTTCGGAAAATAATCCCAGCCTGGCTTTCGCCGAATCAGACGTACGGGGGAAAGAATTCCGCCTCGCCGGAGAGAAGCGCGGGAATCTGCCGACGTTGGAGTTGGTATCTGTCTACAGCGTCTTGGCGAAATTCAACAATTACGCGAACTACTTCACTAAATTCCAATACAACAACTTCAATGCCGGCGTGAACGTCCAGCTCCCCATCTTCAGCGCCAGAACCCGCGCCAACGTGGCCCTTGCTCAAGCCAATCTGGACGCCGCGAAAATGAACCTGGCCGGAACCAAAAATCAGGTGACCGCCGAGGTTCGCCAGAAATCCCGCAAAGTTCAGGAAGCCGATGCGGCGAAAGAAGTCGCGCGCCTTGAACTGCAGCTCGCCCAGCAGAACGTCAGCGTCCTGCAATCGCAATTCGGCGAAGGCAAAGCGAATCTTCGCGATGTAGAACGCGCACGCCTGGATGAAAATGAAAAGTGGATGGCCTATCTGGATGCCAACTTCCTGCGGCAGCAGGCTCAACTGGAGCTCCTGCGCACCGCCGGCCAACTCGACAAAGTCCTGCAATAGTTCACAAAACTGTGAGTTCGTAACGGAAGGAGCGGCGCGCCCTCATGCTTGAATCAGACACGCTCAATATCCTCCACGATGCTTTACTGAAGCTCGACGCCGGTTTCACTTCTCTTCCCGCATTTGATACCGCAGCGCCGGACACGCAAGGAACGATCGCGATTCTGACTTCGGCCGCCGAGCGCCTCCACGACAATTTCCCCTATTTTCATCCGTTGTACGCGGGACAGATGCTCAAGCCGCCTCATCCGCTGGCCCGTCTGGCTTATGCGCTTGCCCTATGGATCAACCCGAACAACCACGCGCTGGATGGCGGGCGCGCTTCCTCCGCCATGGAAAAGGAAGCCGTTGCGGAAATCGCCGCCATGTTCGGTTGGGATGCCCATCTTGGACACTTGTGCGCCGGCGGCACCATGGCCAATCTGGAAGCCCTTTGGGTGTCTGGCCGCCTTGCTCCCGGAAAAACAATTCTCGCCAGCGAGCAGGCCCATTACACGCACCAGCGTATTTCCAGCGTGTTGCAGTTGCCGTGCGAAACGGTTCGCTTTGATGCCCGCGGCCGTATGGACATCTCCGCACTTCGCACCCGCTTGGCGCGCGGTGACGTAGGGACCGTGGTCGTCACGATGGGCACCACCGCTACCGGCTCCGTTGATCCTTTGTCCGATATCGTTCAGCTCCGCGAAAAGTTCGGCTTCCGCATTCACGCCGATGCCGCGTACGGCGGCTATTTCCATTTGGCCACGAATCTCACAGAAGACACGCGCAAACATTTCGACTGCATTCAGCAGGCGGATTCCATCGTCATCGATCCTCACAAACACGGCTTGCAACCCTACGGTTGCGGTTGCATCCTGTTTCGCGATCCGGCAATCGGGCGTCTCTACAAGCACGATTCTCCGTACACCTACTTCAGTTCCACCGATCTCCATCTTGGCGAGATTAGTCTGGAATGCTCGCGCCCGGGGGCGGCGGCCGTGGCGCTCTGGGCCACGCAACGCTTGTTGCCCCTTCAGAAGCAGGGCGAATTCGCGAATTCCCTCCAGCGTTGCCGCGAAGCTGCGATGAAGTTCCATCAGCACCTTGCAAAGGATGACCGCTTCCTCACACCTTTCGCTCCCGAACTGGACATCATCGTGTTTGCGCCGCGCGCAGCCAACGTCGAGGAAACTTCTGTCCTCAGCCGGAAGATCTTTGAGGCTGCTGCCCGAAGAAACCTGCACCTCGCCGTGGCTGAAATTCCCGTAGCCTTCTTCGGAGACCATTGGCAGGACGCCAAGCACAGCCATCCCACGGTAACCTGCTTAAGATCCGTCCTGATGAAGCCAGAACACCTCGATTGGCTGGACCGTATCTGGACCCTTTTAGACGAAGCCACAACCGAGTGCCTGGCCTCTTAAGCCTCTCTGGCTTGCCTGGCACTGCCAAAGTTCCCCTCTATCGGAGGTTATGCGGTGAAGGTTTGCTTAGCCGCAACCATTGCTCGCATCGGAAGACAACTCGGCGGGAAGTGGTTTGCTCTGCTTGTAGTAGTTCAAGATGCTTAGAGTCCTAGAGGCATTTTTTCTGACAACGGGGTTGCTCGTACTGGTCTCCACCTGCTTTACGTAACGGATCGCTGTATCCAACGTAATCAACGGTACGAATGAAGTGTCTTCAATTCTCCACGCCAGCGGGCCGTCAAGCTCTTTCACTGTCCCGTCAGCTGCAATTTGCCAGTGTTTATCGGACAACAACAGACTGAATACGAATCTGTCATCGCCATAGCATGCGCTTGCGCCGAAGTTACCGGGCGGTAGTCTGCCCGAAGGATAGTCCCAAAGGCGCAGTGACTCATCGAGCTTGCCTAATGAATTTGTGGAGACCTGTACTTCCGCCGAATCGTCGTTGGTGTCGACACCGGTGCCCACCACGTCAACAATATAAATTGCCTTCCACTGCGGTTTGGGAGTCTCAACAAAAAAGCCAACCAGTTGATTCGACTGCTCGGGCAGCAAGCCGCTCTGCAGCCGTAGGTATCGTTTGGCAAACTCCGACGCCGATTCCTTGGCAGTCCTGGCAGACTGCGCAGGCAGTGGCCCTCCAGCCGAAAGACTCTTCAAGATGGTAATAGTTTTCTCAGCGTTATACTTGATCATCACGTCGTCTGATTTCTCGCGCATCTCCGTCACCCAGCGAAGGGCCGTGTTTACATCTACACTCATCGCCGTGAACAGGGAGATTCTCCAGCCAAGAGCGCCTTTCTTCTCCTCTTCTTGTCCGGACGGACTCCTCTTTAGGAATCTGTCCGAGAGATAAAGAGTCTCATACGTTCGTTGCTCAACTGGCTCACCTGCGGCTGCGGTTTCCCCTCGTGGCCCTCGGACTCTTGCAAAGTGGAGGAAATAGTCGATCGAGCCCCATTCAAAGAAATCCACCTCAATTTGATTCTCCCCGCACCTATGTCCCATCTCGCAGTCAACCACCCGGTAGTTCCTGAGAACCGAAACAGACAGAGGGCGCGACCACGGTCCAACGTCAGTGAGGAATCCTTGCAGTTCATCCCAATGATCTGGCCTCAGCCACCTGCCTTGTGTTTCCAGCTTGTAGAATTGCTCGGCGGCTTCCTGAGCCGATTTTTGTGGGTCTACCTGAGGCTTGCAGGAAGTGGCGAGCACGGATAGACCAAGAACAACTACCAGATTCATCTGCCGACCCATCGTTTTGCCTCCAGAGGGCTGAAAGGTAGGCGGTCTAGGCCCAGTGCGGGTGCGTGCGTGAGGTTCTTATGTTTGAGGGTACTGCATTTCTGAGGCTGACCGGCACAAAATGGGCGCCCTTGTTTCTCGGCAGTAATACCGCTGTAGAGCTACAGGCTCTGCAGCTTGGGCGACGGATTGACCCGGTGCACAAAAGCGGCTATTAGCAAGGATCGGGTCGCACTGCTCCGCAACCCCCACTTAATGCTGTATTTAGCTTTTGGATGCCTTTTTCGCCCTTTTGGCAGAATCCCTTGGGACCATGCAACCAACTCGGCTAAACTATTATCTACACTAGGGTAGACGCTGAGTTCGTCGGTACGGGTGTAGCTAACGATTGCTCACCCATTGCGGAATCCAACCAGAAGCTGAGGGTGCAGAATGCCAGATGTCATGAAAACGGTGCTGTTGAACCCGCCAAGTTTTGAGAACTTCGATGGGGGAGCGGGTTCGCGTTGGCCCGCCACGCGCGAGATTGAGTCCTACTGGTACCCCGTTTGGCTGACCTATCCTGCCGGATTGATTCCAGGTAGTCGTCTGGTGGACGCTTCGCCCCATGGCATCGATTGGCGCCAGACCATCGAAATCTGCAAAAACTACGAATTCCTGGTTCTCTTCACTTCCACCGTCGGCATCGCCAGCGACATCAAGCTCCTCCGCAAGATCAAAGAAGCCAATCCCTCCATTAAAGTGGCTTTTGTCGGTCCGCACGGCCACATCAAGCCCGATGAAACTTTGAATTCCAGCGCGGACATTGACTTCGTCACGCGTGGCGAATTTGATTACGCCGTTGCGGATTATGCCCATGGCAAGCCTCTCGATCAGATCCTTGGCGCCAGTTACCGCAAGGATGGCCGCATTGTTCACAATGCCCCGCAGCCCCAATTGCATACCGCGGAGCTCGATGCGCTTCCCTTTGCCAGCGACGTTTACAAACGCGATCTCCAGATCGAGCGCTACAACGTCCCTTTCCTTCTGCACCCTTACGTCTCCTTCTATACCACGCGCGGCTGCCCCGCTCTCTGCACTTTCTGCATGTGGCCCCAGACCATCTCCGGCCACGCTTGGCGCACCCGCTCGACCGACAACGTCGTTCGCGAAGTGACCAAGACTCTCGAATACTTTCCGCAGATGAAAGAGATTTTCTTCGACGACGACACCTTCAACATTCGCAAGGACCGCGTCCTCGATCTGAGCGCCAAGTTCAAGCCACTGAAGTTCCAGTGGTCTTCCACGGCTCGCGTGCACAGCGATTACGAAACTTTGAAGGCCATGGCCGATGGCGGCGCCCGCCTCTTCATCGTCGGTTTCGAATCTGGCGATGCGCAAATTCTTAAGAACATCAAGAAGGGCGCGACCGTCGAAATGGGCCGCACTTTCATGAAAAACTGCCGCAAGGTCGGCATCAAAGTCCACGGCGACTTCATCATCGGCCTTCCCGGTGAAACCAAGGAAACCATCCAGAAGACCATCGATTTTGCCAAAGAACTCGATTGCGAAACCATCCAGGTTTCCCTGGCACACGCCATGCCCGGTACGGAACTTCACGACACCATGGCCGAGCAGGGTTTCTTGCGCGTCGAAGCTTTGGCCGATAACAGCGGTCACCAACTTCCCCATATCGAGTATCCGCACCTCTCCAAGGCGGACATGATGGCCGGAGTCGGCCGTTTTTATGATGAATATTATTTCCGCCCGCGCGTCGCTTGGCGCATCGTTCGCGAAGCCCTCTGGGACAGCAACGAGCGCAAGCGTTTGTACCACGAAGCCGTGGATTTCCTGAAGCTGCGCGCCGAGCGCGTCAAGTGGGCGCGTCGCGGCGGAGATGCGCCAGAGGCGATGGTGTCCGTGCCCGGCGCTTCCCATTCCGGCGGAAACGATTAGTTCCCACAGAAAATGATGCATGACCACAGGTTAAGATTTAAGACCTTGTTCACGGTCTTCCCGATGGTCGTGTGCGCCAACATCGGCGATCTCCTCTTGAAGCGCGGTATGAATCGCATCGGCGCCGTGCACCTCTCGGTTGAAGGCCTGGAGCAAACTCTCCTTGCCACCGTACAGAACGGCACCATCTGGCTGGCTATCCTCTTTCTGCTGGGCTTCACCATCTGCTATATGAGCGCCGTCAGCTGGGCGGACTACAGCTACGTGATGCCTGCCGGTGCTTTCGGCTATGCCACGCAAACACTGCTCGCCATTGTGGTTCTCCATGAAGCCGTCACGCTGAAACGCTGGATCGGCGTACTTGTAATTTGTTTCGGCGTAATGCTTGTCGGACAAACGAAACCCAACACCACGAATCCGCGGCAGGTGCCCTTGTGATTAAGGTCATCCTGATGCTGGGCGTGTTGATTTGCTGCAGCACCGGCGGCGAGATTGCCATGACTTTTGGCATGAAGCGCGTTGGCGAACTCGAGGGTTTCCATCCCCGATTGATTCTGCGATTCCTGGGACGGGCCATACGTTCGCCATGGGTTTGGCTGGCCATCCCTTTAATGGCGGTGGCCTTCTACTCGCTCCTCATCCTGTTGTCCTGGGCGCCGATCAGCTTGGTAATTCCCGCTTCCGCATTCAACTACGTCGCGGGCGCGCTCGGCGCAAAATATCTCTTGAAAGAAGACGTCACTCTGAAGCGCTGGCTCGGTGTGGCCCTGGTCTTTGTGGGTGTGCTTCTCGTTGTCGCCACCGGCTGAGCAAATTGTTCAATCAATCATAACCTCTATCAATTCGCCGTTGGCTGGTTCGTCAGCACAAACTTGCCGCCTGATTTCGCCAGCACGTACACTTGAGCGATTCTTGCTAGCGATTCCAGTTTCCCTTTGTCCCCGGTAACGAAGTATACCCGGCTCGACCCTGCCCACAAATTTGCAAACTGTGCATCATCCAGGAAAATGTCCGGCGAATCTGGGAACAGGGAGCCCAGCCAAAGGCCAGTGATTCGGCCATTCAGAATCAGCATCGACTTCCCAGTATAAAAATTCACTGAACAGGTATGCGCATATTCTCCATCCGATACGATTTGCTCACCCGGTTGGATTACCTTTTGAATCGCCACCGCCAGCGGCTGCGAACCCAGCACCGGGTAAAAAACGCACAGCGCCACATGGGCGCATTCGATAAACACCACCAGCATCACTACCAGCGCCGCATTGGCGGCTTGCGTCCGTCCGCGGCGCCGCAGCCACCAATTCAATCCGGTACCCAGCAGAAACGCCAGCGCCGTGCCCAGCAACGGCCCTCGAAACACGCTCATCGCCGCGCCCGTCAAATCCAGAAAGTGCCCAAGTGACAGAACATAAGGACCGGATTGCTTCGACAACAGGTCGGCCAGCTCGACTCCGGGTTGCGGTTTGTGCGAAATCGCCGCAAGCGTTCCGGTGACGCCCGCAATCACCACGCCAACCACAAACAGCGCTGTGGCCGAAACGCGCCCCGCTCGCGCGATTCCTGAACCGATGGGAGCCTCCGATTCGCGAGCCAGCCAAATCCCCACGATCAGGTACAGTGCTGGAAGTGCCGGGGCAAGGTAATATTCCTGCCGTGTGGAAAAGCTGAAGAACAGCATGACTACCGCTGCCCAGCAGAAGAGCAACAGCAGCACCGCCTCCTGCGACTCGCGAACTCCGGAAATCTTCAGCAAGCGAATTCGCACCTGCGCCAGAGCCTGCGGCAAGAAAAAGCTCCACGGCAATAGCCAGACGATGAGCAAGCCATAAAACAAGACCAGCGGCACGGTGCCGTAATCCATCGGAATGCGCTTGCCGAGATAGCGCAGAAATTGTTCGTTCACGAAGTAGAACCACAGAAATCCCTTGGCTTCCCCCGCTGGCGGATTGGCGATGGCCGCAAAAATATGCCAGGGCGCCGCGATCACCAGGAAAACAGCGGTGCTCGAAATAATCCGCATCTTCAGAATGTGGCGAAGGTCGCCAACCAGCATCAGGAAAACAAAAATGATCGCGCAGGGAAATACGATGCCAATCAGACCTTTCGTCAATACATTCAGCGCGATGGCGGCGGCAAATCCCCAACACGACCACACGGAAGGCTTGCTGGATCGCCAGCCGTCCAGAAAAAAGTACAAACTCAGCCCAATCCATAGTCCGACAATCATGTCCGGAATCAGGATCCGCGTGAATTCGTACGGGCCGCACGATGCGAGCAGCGCGATTCCCGCCCAAAATCCCGCTTTCGCCGTAAGGAATCGCCGTCCAAATTGGTAAACAAACACCGCCAGAAGCAGCATGCCGAAACCCAGCCACAGCCGCGCCGCCCAATCCGACACGCCGAATATCTTCATTCCCAGCGCCATTCCCCAATAAGGCAGCGGCGCTTTCTGGAGGTAGCGGATACCGTTCTGATATAACGTCACCCAATCATGCCGCAGCAGGATTTCGCGGGCCGCTTCCGCGTGAGACGAGTCCGCATCATCCATCAGCGGCGGCCGAAAAAGTCCCGGCCCGTAGACGGCTAGCCACAGCAATACCAACACACTCAGCGAAGCGAGAAACCGTTCATGAATTCGCGAGAGACTCATGCTGAAAAGAAACCCTCACTGATTTTCGCGGCGCGACGAAAGGCCGTTAAGAATCGACGATATTCATTGACGATGGCGCGGATATCGATCGCACTGAGGTAAAACCGCCAACCCTAAAATTATTGCACAAGCGCTGCCATCATACCCAATTGAGGCAGCTGAATATTTTAGAGCGCGGCGCAAAATCGGTAGCATAATGGGGTCGCCCCTGGAAATGCCGACGCTATTCGGAGGAAGCCATCTCTCCCGCACGGGAATCGTGCCAGCAAACACGAACGCATACTCCCGCCGGCGTTGAACGGCTCTCACGGAAATGAAAACTTACCCGGAGATTTTGCGCGCCGCAATTCTGCTTCTCGCTCTAGCGCCTTTTGCGTATTACCTCGCCGCAACCTTTGCCGCTCTGCGTTTTTTTAAACGGGAACGCGCCAAAAAATTGCCAGACTTCACACCGCCTGTCAGCATCTTGAAGCCCGTGCACGGTTTGGATTTTGCCAGCTACGAAAACTTTGCCAGCTTTTGCGCGCAGGACTATCCCGCTTACGAAATCCTTTTTTGCGTCAATGAACTCTCCGACCCCGCCATCCCCGTCATCCAGGAAATCATGGCCGATTTCCCCAAGTGCCCGATCCGCATTCTGTCCAATGCCCCAGAGCTCGGCTCCAATCGCAAGATCAACAACCTGGTTCTCCTTGCCCGCCAGGCGCGCCATGAAATTCTTGTGCAAAGCGACGGCGATGTGCGCGTCTCACCCAATTACCTTCGCGAAGTCGTCGCGCCGTTCCAGGATCCCTCGGTTGGCGTGGTCAGTTGCCTCTATCGCGGCATCGCGCAGGAGAATCTTTACGCGCAACTTGAAGCCGTTGGCGCTGCCAGCGATTTCATGGCGGGAGCAATCCTCACCAATAGCAAGCAGGGCGTTACGTTTGCTCTAGGCGCTTCCGTCGCCACCACCAAAAGCTGGCTCGCGAAAATCGGTGGCTACGAAGTCCTGGCGAATCTCCTCGCCGACGACTACGAAATCGGCAATCGTGTCCATAAAGCTGGCGGCAAGGTTTTGCTATCGCGCGAAATCGTCTCCACGATGTACCCGGCGCAAACTCTGCGCGGTTTCTGGGAGCATCAAGTCCGCTGGGCGCGCACAGTTCGTCATGTGCGACCCGTCTCGTTTCTCGGCCTGCTCTTCACGCACGGCCTCCCGCTCGCAATTCTCGCTGCCGCCGTCGCTCCCGCCGCATGGATCAGCGCCGCGTACCTCGCCGCCTATCTTGTCCTGCGCCTGGCCATGGCCTGGGTCGCGGGCGTCTGGGGACTACAAGACGCCGTTCTCCGACGCAAACTCTGGCTAGTTCCGCTCCGCGATCTGCTCTATTTTGCAGTTTGGTTGGCCGCCTTCACATCCAACCGTATCATGTGGCGCGGCCAGGAATTCGTTTTGCACCACGGTCAGATGCTACAGGCTAAACCTTCCGCGAATGAATAGTCCGCAAGGGGAGTAATGCTCTCAAACGGCGTTTTGCTGCACTAAGTTTTTTCGCCCTTGTTCACTCCGCCGCTCATCAAATCTTGAAAAAAATCTTTTTCCGGTACAGCACCCACATCAGCGCCCAGCACACCAGCACGAAGCAGATGGAATAGGCCAGCGAGCTCAACTCCGCGCTCCCCAGCGGCGCAAACACCACTTCGTAAATGCGGTCCTGGAAACTCCTGGCGGGCGGCTGGCCGTCAGACCATCGGAAGACGTCCAGCGCCAGCGCAAGCAATTCCGCAAATACATACGCCACAATCGCGTTCATCCCGAAAACCGTGGCCGGCTTGCTGGGAATCCAGCGCACTTTGCGTACATCCAGCAGCCAGTAGCACAATCCAAACACGATTAGCGCCAGCCCCGTCGTCAGCAGAACAAATGAACTGGTCCAAAGTTTTTTGTTGATTGGAAACCAGATGCTCCACGTTTCCGCCAGAAGAAATCCCGCCGCTCCGCAGACCAGCATGCCCCACACCTTCTTGGCGCTGCCCCGTGCCGAACGCAGCCATTCGCCCGCGAACACGCCAAACAAAACCGAGGCAATCGCCGGAATCGTGCTGATCAGTCCTTCTGGGTCGCGCGTTCCTTCGTACAAATGTCCGGAGAACAGCAGCCGGTCCATCCATGCTGTCAGGTTGCGGTCCGGGTCCAACAACGGAATCTGGTGCGTGGGCGTGCCGAATCCCGGCACAGGAACAAACCGCATCAGCACCCAATAACCCACCAGGCAAGCAAAAATCACCGCCGCGCGTCCCCGTGGCTTCATCCAAAAATAAATCAGCGAGGCGAACAGGTAGCACAACCCGATCCGTTGCAACACGCCCTCAAATCGCAGCGTGTGCAGATTGTAGCGGTTCGGAAATCCGTTAATGAATATCCCCAGCAAAATCAGGATCACAGAGCGCCGCACCACGTGCTTCATCAATTCGCCCCGCGATTGCCCGCGCGTCAGCCGCGAGGAAAACGAATACACCAGCGAAACACCGGTAATAAATAGGAAGAATGGGAAAACCAGGTCCGTCGGCGTCCACCCGTTCCATCTCGCGTGGCTCAATGGCCAGTAGGGCGTGTCGTTCCCCGCATTATTCACCAGGATCATCAGGGCAATCGTCAGGCCACGAAAAAAATCGAGAGAGAGCAATCGCCCGCCTGCGGCATTGCCGTTGAAGTCCTGCTCATTCTTGGATACGGCTTGCGGTTCAGGTATAACCTGCAGCTCCGGCTGGGTCGGGGTCATCGCATTCCTGTTTTCTTGGGTTCTTACTTGTTCACATCATGTCACGCTTTCAGCCACCGCGCCAAGCCCTTGTCTCAAGCCACCCGTCGGCGCTAACGATTGTCCTTGCCTTGAAAGGAATTGCGCGACCCGGACGCAGCGCTTGGTGCGATCTTGGCGAATCATCCCGTTCCTTCTTCTCTTAAGCTAAATACTTAATCCTCAAATCCAAAAACCGACTACCTGGAACCGGGCCTCGCTGTGCATCTTGAATCCCTTCCTCCATTGGTGCCATGATGCAAGTGCTCCAGTGGTTCGCTCGCCCGCCTGGATCATCACGGAAAATCTGAGATCAGCAAGCCCGATGGCAGGAGCAACATGCCCAAAGAATTGAAGTTCCACAAGCTCATCAAACCTTATGTGGTGGAAAGCGGCGACGGTTTCCGCCTGAACGATCACGACCCCTGCGATACACATGGCCTGAAGTCGCAGGACAAGCCCGAAGCCACAAAATGGCTCGAACAGGGAGTGGCCCACCTCAGCAAATTGCAGGACGTCCTGTACGCTCAGGGCAATTGGGGGCTTCTGCTGATTTTTCAGGCTATGGACGCGGCAGGGAAAGACGGAACAATTAAGCACGTCATGAGCGGCGTGAATCCCCAGGGTGTCGATGTTTATTCCTTCAAGGCGCCATCCTCTGAGGATCTTTCTCACACTTTCCTGCGGCGATGCATGATGTGCATTCCTCCCCGCGGAAAGATCGGCATCTTCAACCGCTCTTACTATGAAGAAGTCCTCGTCGTGCGCGTCCATCCGGAGTTTCTGGAGCGCCAGCGCATCCCGGGATCCCTGTGCGGCAAGCATTTGTGGCGCGACCGCTTCGAGGACATCAATTCCTTTGAGCGCTACCTGACGCGCAACGGCATCGCCATTCGCAAATTCTTTCTAAACGTCAGCAAGAAAGAGCAAAAAAAGCGTTTTATGGAGCGCCTGGACGACACCGACAAAAACTGGAAATTCTCCCCCTCCGACCTGAAAGAACGCGAGTTCTGGAACGACTATCAGGATGCCTACGAAAAAATGATTCGCAACACCGCCACCGAACATGCGCCGTGGATCGTGGTCCCGGCGGACAACAAATGGTTCAGCCGCTTGCTGGTTGTGGCCACCATCGTCGATGCCCTGCACAGCATGGATTTGAAGTTCCCCAAGCTGGACGAGGCGCAATTCGCCGCCCTGAAAGCGGCCCGCAAGCAGTTGGAAAAGGAATGAGCTCCGCGTTCGATTGACGAAAGAGAACCTCGACTACTGCGGTTGTTTCATCTGTTCGTCGGTCGGGCCGGTCTGAACTGGCTTTGGCAGCACTCCCAAGTGATTCAATCCCAAGTCGTGGAAGATCGTCGGCCAGTAATCTTTGAACATATTCCCCGCGAACTTCCAGGCCAGGTCAATGCCGTACCGTTCCCCCGTTTTCGCGCCTGTCTGCTCCGTTACGGGCAGATACACGTTGGCCAAAGCTTCCGCCGCAAGCGGCCCGAATAGCCCCGACGCATTGAACACATCGTGGCCGGAATCGCTGCGCGTCACCACCAGGCGGCGCGCCGAGTATTTCACCGATCCCCAGAACGTCGGATGACTCTGTGGAAAAAAACGGGGATCCTGCCGCAACACCGACGCGGCCAGAAAGGTCCCGAAGAAACTGCTCGAAGAGTTCCTTGCCATGGATGCGCCAAAGCGTTTGCCGTATCCCTCCGCCCCCTGTCCATAACCCGGATCCGCATCCCGCCACTGGTCGTAACCAGCACTGACGCCAGAGATCAAGATCGTTTCCGGCGAAATGCTTTGATTGGCAAAGAGCTCAAACTTGCCCCACGCAGAGAGAGGGTTGGGTGACGCCGCAATGTCGGGGAAAAACAGCGAACGCTTGGTCATATAGCCGACATACTTTTCCGTCTCTTGTGCTGGCGTATTCGCTGTGGTCTGCTGTTTTGCCTGTGGTGAATCCGGAAGCCGCTGCGAATTGGTCCCTGCTCCTGCCGGCTGTTGCGCCGTTGCGTTTCCCGCCACGCACAAAAGGGCCGCCACCAATAGCCATCCGTAGTTCGGAAAAAGAAGAGGAACGGCGGGCTGACGTTTCTTCATGATTTGCACTCTCCCCACTGTGCTTGCGAATTTCTCTGAGCCGCAATACTCGTGTCGCCCGGCTTCTATCGAATCCCGCGCGCCCAGTCAGGGAATCCCCACAAAGAACCCCCTACCGTTTTCGCCTTTCCCCGATGAGTTTTCACGATTTGCAGACAGAGGGCGCAAGGCGTCCGGCGAACGTATCACGACCTTGGTGGACACGCAACCTTTTTGCTCGCAAACCACCGGCGACGAAGCTGCGGACTGATTCGAGCAAAATTCCCGCGCGAATCCGCGTGTTGACGCCATGCAGACTCCCGTTCTACTCTAGAAAGGTTGGACAGCAGTTGCGGATGCCGTTCTTGCCTCCTGGACTGTCTGTGTTCCTTCCCTCGGCTGGGAGGTCGTCCAATTGGTAGGACTCCAGACTCTGGATCTGGCTATCCTGGTTCGAGTCCAGGCCTCCCAGCCAAATCTCAAAAGCTATATATCCCCAACAAAACTGAGGATTTGGTGTAGGCGTATCTTCAGGGCAACCCGCTAGTAGAGCAGGTATTTGGCCCGCACGGCCTTGAACGCCTCAATTTCTTCGTTCCAATCCGTCCACACACGCCTGGGATCCTGCCCGGCCCCGATCGCCTTTGCGGTCGCTTCGCTGAACATCAAGCTGTCCAGGTTCTTCATCTCAAACTGATCCGGATAAAGCGTGTGCAGCGCCGATGCGATCTCGATCCCAAGCTCCGGCCCGTCCAACGCGTTTCTGTCTGTGACGACAATATTCACGCCACTGCATTTGCTTTGCGTGAACACAGAAGCGCTTGGTGTGAATTCAGTGGGCACAAAGCGCACTCCGCCGATGTTCCTCGCATTCAAATAAGAGGCCAGTTCCTGCGGCCGAATCCACGGCGCGCCCAAAACTTCAAATGGAGTATCCGTCCCACGCCCGACGGAAAGATTTGTTGCCTCCAGAATGCCGATGCCCGGATAGAGAGCAGCCTCCGTAAGGTTGCGCATATTCGGCGAAGGATTCACCCAAAGGACACCCGTCGAATCCAGCCAGTCGCCTCGCTGCCAACCCTCCATGGGAACCACCGTTAAATGCGAATTGATGCCGCGCTCGGCGTTGTAGAAGCGCGCCAGCTCGCCAATCGTCATGCCGTGACGAATGGGCACCTGTCCGTAGTTCGTAAAAGTCTCACGCCCCTTGTCGCTGATGGGGCCTTGCACATAGGCGCCGTTGATGGGATTGGGGCGATCAAGTACAAAAATTGGTTTTCCCGTGTGTGCCGCCGCTTCCAGAAAATAGCCCAGCGTCGTTTCGTAAGTATAAAAGCGCGCGCCAACGTCCTGAATGTCGTAGACGATGGCATCAACCGTGTTCAGAACCTCGAGTGAGGGATGTCGCTTCTCACTCGTATCGCCGTAAACGCTGTACACCGTAACCCCGGTGGGAGGGTCGACAGAATTGGAAATTGCCGTGGTGTCCACGCTGCCCGCCACGCCATGCTCCGGGCTAAAGATCGCCGTCAGCTGAATGTCCCTCGCTTTGGCCAACACATCAATCGTGCGATTTCCGTGGAAATCTAATCCCGTCTGGTTCGTGACCAGCGCCACCTTGGTAATCGGCTTGCGCGCATCACGCAGTTCCGAAAAATCGTGGCTCTCCAAAACGTCAATGCCTGTGTGCACCGCTCCATTGCGCGTTGTTACCAGGCGAGAAGCAAACATCGCTTCGTTATAGCCGGTGAGGCGCGCAAACCGTAGCTTCTGCTCCTGAGTCGAGGTGAGCTTCAGTGCCTGCGCCACGGCTGAAGCGACGCGCGACCGCAGCGAAACGATTCCGCTGTTGTGCCCGTGGGGATGAACGGCATTGGCAAGCAGGATTACATACGTGTTCGTGACGGGATCAATCCAAATCGAAGTTCCAGTGAAACCGGTATGTCCGAATGAGCCGACAGGAAAAAACTCGCCACGATTGGTCGCAAACGGCGAATCAATGTCCCAGCCAATCCCGCGCAGAGAGGCCGAGGTCGGAGGCTGTTGCGGGGAAGTCATTTTCTCGATGCTCATCCGCGAGAGCACGCGCGATCCCGTCAGCATCTCCTGCGCAAATATCGACAGGTCGTCGGCAGTCGAGAACAGCCCCGCGTGTCCCGCTACGCCTCCCATGCGCCTCGCCGTGGGGTCATGCACGGAGCCGCGCAACATCTCATGGTTTTCATCCCATTCCGTGGGCGCGATGCGCGCGCGCCATTCCGCGGGAGGCAGAAAGCGCGTTTCCTTCATTCCCAGCGGCACGAAGATATTTTTTGAAGCGTATTCATCCAGGCTCATCCCCGAAACTTTTTCCACAATGAATCCCAACGCTTCATAGTTGATGTCGCTGTAGGAAAAGCGCGACCCCGGCGGGAAAACGGGAGTTTGCTCCATGGTCATCTGGTAGGCGACATCGCGTCCCGCCCACGGTGTTCGCAGATCAAGGTCCTCCGTCAATCCGGAAAAGTGTGTCAGCAGCAATCGCACTGTAATGTCTTTTTTCCCGTTCTTGGCAAACTCCGGCAAGTAGCTGGCAACCGTGTCGTTCAGCCGAACCTTGCCTTGCTGCATGAGTTGCATGACGGCCGTGGCCGTCGCAACGCATTTGGTGATGGAAGCAAGATCGAAGATGGTGTCCACCGTCATTGCTTCCTTCTCTGGTTCCAGCGAACGCATGCCGTAAGCTTTGCGGTACACAACGTGGCCGTCATGTCCCACCAGCAGCACGCCGCCCGGAATTGTTCCCTGTGCAATCGCAGCGTTTATGATGTCGTCAACGCTGGCGAATGAGGCGCTGTGCTTTGCCGGTGCCGCCGCAGGTCCAAGGGACGCGCTCTGGGCCAACGATTCACCGCAGATTGGCGCTAAGATCAGCACGAGCAAACTAAATCGCAGAATCGCACAACGATCGTTCATCACATCCTCCTTGCGCGGGCAATTGCCCGGCACCGGAAAAATCAAAGGCGCTTGTATACGAAACGCAGCTTTCGCGCCCGAGCCTTCGTTACTACCTCGAGCCCGGGTCCTTGCTCGCAACCATTCCTTATTCGTCCAGCCTCTTTATACGTTCGGCAAGCCATGGGAAGCAACCTCTGGCCTTGCTTCGTGGAATAAAATTCGCTGGGATTAAACCACTAACTTGGCCTGCCCGGAATGACGAGGCCCATGAGGCTGAGATTCAGAACCGGCGCGTTAATCGCCAATTGCGCGGTAGACCATTCAGTACGTTTTATCTCCAAGGCGGCTCAATAGGAATGTTCACGCCCTGCCAAACTGGGGATCTGCTCACCGACACGAATAATTGTTTATTCATTTGGGATTGCAAAATCCCAGGAATGCGGACACGCACTTCTTCTTTGCTGCCGGGGTAAGATTCACCCGATGTCGATTTGACCTGTCTTCGCTCTATTTACTGCTTCAGCGAAGATTGCACTTTCTCGCCGTATTCTTTCGCTTTCGCCATGGCCTTCGCTTCATCCACGGTCAGCAGTTTTCCATCCTTCAGCAGCGTTTTCCCGTCAACCACAACCGTTTCCACTTCGCTGGCCTTCAGCGCGTAAACCACTTGCGAATACACGTCGTACATGGGCACGGCATTCGGCACGTTCAAATTCAGAATCACCAAATCCGCTTTCTTGCCAACCTCCAGCGAACCGATTTCTTTCTCCATATGCAACGCGCGTGCTCCTTCAATCGTGGCCATTTCCAACGCGCCCTTCGCGCCCAGCGCGCGGGGATCCACTCGCACTGTCTTCTGCAACTTCGCCGCCAGGTCCATTTCTTCCATCATGTCCAGGTCGTTGTTGCTCCCCGCGGGACCGTCCGTCCCAAGCCCGACGCGCATTCCCGCGGCGCGTTCGTCCACCACGGGAGCCACGCCGCTGGCCAGCATCATGTTGCTCGATGGATTGTGCACGCAGCCCACTTGATGGTCCGCCAGAATCTTCATGTCCGTGTAATCCACCCAGATGCAGTGCGCCGCCACCACATCCGGCCCCAGCAAGCCGATACGCTCCAGGTACTGCACCGGCGTTGCACCATTTTTCGCCAGGCTGTCCATCAATTCCTTTCTCATTTCCGCCACGTGAATCAGGATCGGCGCATTGTACTTCCGGGCCAGCGCGGCCGCATCGCGCAGCGTCTTTTCAGAGCAGGTGTAAATCGAATGCGGCGCCACAGCCGCGTGAATCAGCGGATCGCCTTGCCACTTCTTCAGGAATTTCTCGCTGTACGCCGCCATCTCCGCTTCGTTTTTATTGTCTGGGGCAGGGAAGTCAATCCACGTTTCGCCCAGGAAACCTCGCAATCCGGCGGCTTTGGTTTCCTCAGCAACGGCGTCCTCGAAGTAGTACATGTCCGCAAACGTCGTGGTGCCGCCGCGAATCATCTCTGCCATGGCCAGCCGCGTGCCCCAGCGCACATAGTCTTCCGTCACGTTGCGCGCTTCTGCCGGGAAAATATATTTGCGCAGCCAATCATCCAGCGTCACATCGTCAATCAGCCCGCGCATCAGCACCATCGGCACGTGTGTGTGCCCGTTGATGAATCCTGGCAATATTAGTTTCCCCTTGGCATCGATGGTCTGCTTGGCCGAGATGCCTTTCGCTGTTTGCATCCGGAACTCGGCGGACGAACCCACGAACGCGAGCGAATCGCCGCGCACGCCGATAACTCCATCTTCGATCACGCGGCGCGCGGGGTCCATGGTGACGATGGTGGCGTTGGTTACCAGCAGATCAAAACTTAGCGATTGTTTTTCCGCGGTCTGCGCACAAAGGAAGGCTTGCGGCGAACCGGCGACAAAGAGAAGCGCCACGCAGAGAACCGTAAAGTAGGGAATGATTTGTAATCGGCGATTTTGCATGGCGGATTCCTTTCGAGCCCAGTGCTAGAGAGAAGTTAGAGATTCGATGAATCGAAGGGCTTCGGAAACAGCGTGTGCATCGCAATCGTTTCCGTCTTGCCTTTCAAATTAGAAAGAACCACCGGTACATCGCCGCAAAATTCCCAGATCAACTGCCGGCAAGCCCCGCATGGTGGCGTGAGCGTATCCGTATCCGCCACAACCGCGATGGCATCGAAGCGCCTCTCTCCCTCGCTGATCGCTTTGAAGATCGCCACGCGTTCCGCGCACACCGTCAATCCGTACGTGGCATTTTCCACATTGCACCCGCCAAATATTTTCCCAGCCGGAGTGCGCAGCGCCGCTCCCACCTTGAAATTGGAAAATTTCGCGTGAGCGTTTTCACGCGCCTGCTTCGCGGCGGAGATTAAGACGTCATATTCGGACACGGGTTCCTCCCCAAGACTATTTTGCTGGAAAAACAATCATAACGCGGAGGCGATATCCGGAATCACGCTGCGCAGCAGGGCAATGAACTGGCTCTTCACCCGTTCCGCCGTTTCCAGCACTTCCTCGTGATCAAGCGGCTGATCCAGAATCCCCGCCGCCGCGTTCGTCACGCAGGATATGCCGAGCACTCTCAACCCGGAATGCCGCGCCGCGATCACTTCCGGCACCGTGGACATCCCCACCAGATCCGCTCCAATGCTCCGCAAATAGCGAATCTCCGCCGGCGTTTCGTAACTCGGTCCGGCCAGCGCGGCATACACCCCCACGCCCAAATCAATTTTCAACAAACGCCCCTCGGCCAGCGCCAGTTCGCGGAATTGCTTGTCATAGGCCGTGCTCATGTCCGGAAAACGCGGACCAAAGTGTTCGTCGTTCGGGCCAGAGAGCGGATTCACGCCTTGCAAATTAATATGATCGGAAATCACCACCAGCCGTCCCTGCGTGAATTCTTTTCTGATTCCACCGGCAGCATTCGTAAGGATGACGGCCTTCACTCCCATCCGCGCAAAAACGCGAATCGGATACGCGACATCCTTCACCGAATAACCTTCATAAAGATGCACGCGCCCCTGCATCCCAGCGACTTCGATGCCATCCACTTTGCCGATCACCAGTTGTCCGGCGTGGCCGATGGCCGTCGATCGCGGAAAATCAGGAATTTTGGCGTAAGGGATACGCGTGGCTTCCACAAACTCGTCGGCAAACGCGCCCAATCCGGAACCCAGCACCAGCGCAATCTTCGGCCGCAGTTTTGATTTCTTCAAAATAAATCGCGCCGCGGTTTCGGCCCGCTCAAATTCTTCACCGGGTTTTGCGCTTTTTCCCATGGTCAACAGGCTCATGTAAGGATTCCCACGATGCACGCGGACATCAGATTCGCCATCGTCCCCGCGAGCATGGCCCGTATCCCGAATTTTGCCAATTGCCCGCGCTGCTCTGGTGCTAGCGCGCCAATCCCTCCAATCTGAATGCCGATGGAACTGAAATTGGCGAAGCCGCACAACGCAAACGTCGCAATCGTAAACGAACGCGGATCAAGCGTGCCTCTTAATTGCCCAAGTTTTGCGAACGCCACTACTTCATTAATCGTCATTCGCGTTCCCAGCAGATAGCCAATCTGCGGAGCGTCTTTCCACGGCACCCCGATCAGCCACGCGATGGGCGCAAAGATCCACCCGAAGAACTGTCCTAAGCTCGAGGGAAACCAGGGAAAATGGTGATAAGCCAGCCAGCCATGCGCGCCCCCAATCATGTAATCCAACAGCGCCAGCAGGGCAATGAACGAAATCAGCATGGCGCCAACATTGATCGCCAGTTGCAATCCATCCGAAGTTCCTCGGGAAATCGCGCCAAGAAAATTCGCTTCCTTTTCCATTTCGGGCATTTGCACGTGCCCGGCTGTCAGCGGCTTTTCCGTCTCTGGCACCAGCATTTTCGCCATCAACAGTGTCCCTGGCGCGGTCATGATCACCGCCGTCAACAAATGCTTTGCCTCCACGCCCGATGCGATGTACGCCGCCATGATTCCGCCGGACACGTGAGCCATGCCGCAAGTCATCACGCACATCAACTCCGATTTTGTCAGCTTGTTCAAAAACGGGCGAATCGTCAGCGGCGCTTCCGTTTGTCCCATGAAAATACTGGCGGCAATGTCCAGAGACTCCGCGCCGCTCGCGCCCATCACTCGCGTCATCACCCACGCAAAAGCGCGAATGAATATCTGCATCACCCCAATGTGATAAAGAAACGCGAAAACGGCCGCGATAAAAATGATTGCGGGCAATACCTGGAAGGCGAAGATGAAACCGAACGAAGAACTCTTCATGCCCAGTCCGCCGAATACGAATTCCGAGCCCGCAAAGGCGAAACTCAGCAGCTTGTTCACCGTGTCGCCCAAATACTGAAAGATGGCCCGGCCCACTTCAAATTTCAGCACGAACACACCAAACGCCAATTGCAGCCCCAGCCCCCACAGGATTGTTTTCAACTGGATGGCTTTGCGCGCCGTGCTGAACAGATATGCCAGGCCCACCAGCACCAGCATCCCAAGCACTCCCACGAATCTTCCCATTCTGTCTCCTTACGCGCTGAATCCCTTAAACGCAAAACTCAAATTCACGATCCGCCCAAAATTCTGCGAATCAGCGGCCGCGAAGCTGGCGCGCTTTCTCCAATTTCAAAACTGGAAGCAATCTTTTCCCGAGCCTCCGCCAGTTTCTCCTGCGCATTGTAATGAATTGTGACTAGCTTTTCTCCTGCTGCAATGCGGTCCCCGATGCGCTTGTGGAATTCCAGCCCCACGCCGTGGTCAATCGTATCTTCCTTCTTCTCTCTTCCTCCGCCCAACATGGCCAATGCAATGCCGAATTGCAGGCAATCCGTATCGCGAATATATCCGGCCTTCGGGCTAACAATTTCCTCGCGATGGCGCGCCTGGGGCAGCAGGGAATTATCATCAATCACGCGCGCATCTCCTCCTTGCAGCTGGATGCCCTGGCGAAACCTCGCCAGCGCCTGCCCCGTCGTGATCATCTTCTCCGCCAACGCGCGCCCTTCTTCAACCGATGCCGTTCGCTCGCCGAGATAGAACATCCATGCGGAAAGCTCCACGCTCAGTTCGCGCAAATCGCTCGGTCCTTTTCCCTTCAACACGTCAATCGACTCGATCACTTCCAGCGAGTGCCCGGCCATGCGCCCCAGCGGCTGCTCCATGTCCGTAATCAGCGCCACCGCTTTCTTCCCCATGCGCCGCGCGATTTCCACCATCACTTCGGCCAGGTGTACTGCGTCGGCTTCCTTTGCCATGAACGCGCCCGAGCCGGTTTTCACATCCAGAACCAGAGCATCAATGCCTTCCGCCAGTTTCTTGCTCATGATCGAGGCGCAAATCAGCCCAACATTTTCAACCGTGGAGGTAACGTCGCGCAGCGCGTAAATCTTTTTGTCCGCCGGAGCGATTTCCGCGGTCTGCCCGATCAACCCCATCCCGCATTCGCGCAGCACGCGCCGAAACTCCTGCAAAGTCAATGCCGTGTTGAATCCCGGAATCGCTTCCAGCTTGTCCAGCGTCCCGCCGGTATGCCCCAGCCCGCGTCCGCTGATCATCGGGACCGTCAGCCCTCCCGCCGCCACAATTGGCGCCAGAATCAGCGAAGTTTTATCGCCCACCCCGCCCGTCGAATGCTTGTCCACCTTTTTCCCGGGAATGTCCGCGTGGCTGACCACTTCGCCGGAATAGAGCATCGCCTCCGTCAGCGCCGTCAGCTCTGCGCGGTTCAACCCGCGAATCCAGGCCGCCATCAACCAAGCAGCCATCTGGTAATCGGGAATATCGCCTTTGGTGTAACTTGAAACGAGGAACGCGATTTCTTCCGGTGTATGTTCTCCGGAATCGCGTTTTTTTCGGATAAGGTCGACGGCGCGCATGCTCTTTTAAAGGAAGTGCGAGCCTAACACCCGCGGAAATACCCGTCAACGCGTCAACGCTGCTCAGTCCTTCCCTCCACTCGTCGTCTCTCCCGGCGCCCCGCGCACTTGCTCATTTTCCCCTGCTGGTATATTTTTCGGCATAGCGCTCCATCGGGAGAATGAATGTCGCGAAAGTCGAAGATCGCGGTCGTCGGCAGTGCCAATGTTGATCTAACCACCTTCAGTGATATTTTCCCTCGTCCTGGCGAAACTCTTTTTGGCAAAAGCTTCCATCTGGGATTTGGCGGCAAGGGCGCGAACCAGGCCGTAGCGGCCCGCCTTTGTGGCGCGGATGTGCTGATGATTGCAAATGTAGGCAATGACCTGTTCGGCCAGGCCACCGTGGACAACTTCACAAAAATCGGGATTGATGCGTCTCACGTGCGCATTGTTGACGGCGTCTCCAGCGGCGTCGCTCCCATCTTCGTTGAACCCAACGGCCAGAATCGCATCATCGTTGTGAAGGGCGCGAACGACACATTGAAGACGGCCGACGTGGACGCGGCTGCTTCCTCCTTGCGCGCCGTGGACACGATTGTGTTGCAGTTTGAAATTCCGTTGGACACCGTTGCCTACACCGTGCACTTTGCCGCCAAGCACGGCATCCGTTGCATCGTAAATCCCGCGCCCGCGCAACCTCTCCCATCGGATGGCCTCCACGCCGCGGACTATTTCGTGCCCAACGAAACCGAAGCCGAATTGATCGCAGGTCTCCCAATCCATTCCGCCGAAGAAGCGCAAAAGTGTGCCGGCGCCCTTCTTCAACAAGGTTTCCGTCGCGTCATCATCACCCTCGGCGCGCGCGGATCTCTCCTGGCCACTTCTGAAGGCTGCGAGATTCTCCCGCCCTTTCCCGTGGAGCCAATCGATACCACCGGTGCGGGCGATGCCTTCATCGGCAGCTTTGCCACTTTTCTTGCCGAGGGGTTCGCCGAAAAAGACGCCCTTGCGCGGGCCAGCCTCTACGCCGCACTCTCAACTACTCGCATCGGCACGCAATCCTCTTTCCATACGCGCACCGAATTCGATTCGGAATGGGCGCGCCGCTGTGGAAAACCATCATAGTTCCCTAATTATCCACTCGCCTCCTTCATTTCCGCGCCTTTCCATTTTTCATAGACTCACCTTTTTTTCATCTATCAAACAATTTCTTCCACAGCTTGCATCACTACTTTTGTCTTGACACTTTCCCGAGCGGAACACTAACCTGTGTTCGATTTTTGCATGGGGTGAATCTCCTGAGAGGCATTCAGTGGCAAAAACCTCCAATTCCCGAAATGGAGGACGGTGCTCCTATTTTCGGTCTCGGCCCGTGTATCTCCCGGTCTATCGTGCTGCGTTTAGTTCATAGCTCCCTAATCTCATTTCGCTCCTTGTCTCCCAGAATTCTCTGTCTACTCGTTTTGTCTCTCTCCCTCGCCGGAATTGTCGCCGCAACACGCAAAGTGATCATCGATACTGATCCGGGCACCGATGATGCCATGGCCATCATGCTCGCCCTGAATTCGCCGGAACTGGATGTTCGTGCGGTTACCGTTGTGCCCGGGAATGTTACTGCGGCACAGGGTTTGGACAATGCCCTGCGCATGCTATCCTTGGCGAACCGCTGCGACATTCCAGTCGCGTCCGGTGCGCAGCATCCCCTGTTTCAGAAGTTGATCACGGCGGAGTTCTGGCACGGCAAGAACGGCTTGGCGAATATCGAATTGCCGCCGGGCAAGTGCAAAGTCGACCCGCGCTGGGCGCCGGATCTGATCATCCAACTGATTCATGCCTCTCCCCATGAAATTACTCTCGTGCCGGTTGGGCCGCTCACCAACATCGCTCTGGCTTTGCAAAAGGATCCTTCCATCGTCCCGCTTGTGAAAGAAGTCATCCTTATGGGCGGCTCGATTTCCGGCGGCAATGTGAACGCAGCGGCGGAAGCCAACATTTACAACGATCCAGAAGCGGCCCAGATCGTCTTTCAAGCTGGGTGGCCTCTGACCATGGTGGGGCTCGACGTTGGCGATAAGGCGCTGTTTTCGCGGAAGCATCTGGATGAACTGGGAAAGACCCACGGCCCCGTAAACGATTTCATCTACGGTGTAACGAAGTTTTTGATTGAGTTGGGCGAAAAATTCGGCGATTCGGGCACGCCGATGTATGACCCGTTGGCAGTCGGCGCGGCCATCGACGCCACCATCGTCAAAACGCAGCCGATGCATGTGGATGTGGAAACGGTAGGTACTTACACGCGCGGCGAAACGGTGGCCAATCGCCGTGGCGCCATCGAACGGAATGTGTTGCATCACTTTCCCGACGGCGACCGCTATGTGATCGAAGGATTGGATCCGGTCGCGCCAAACGTCCAAGTCTGCACCGACGTGAATGCCGATAAATTCCTGAATTTGTTTGTATCTCGTATCAAGGGGAAGTAATCGAATCGGTAGTGTCTCTGATTGGGGTAACCGGGGTTATCGAAAGGAGTCTTAAATATATGAGGGGTAGATTGTTCTTCTCGGTGGTTGTTTGTCTCGCGGTCCTTTGTCTCTCTCCCGCATCTCGTGGCCAGGCCACGGGCAATTTTTCCGGCGCTGTCCTGGACAGTTCCGGTTCCGCCATCTCTGGCGCCACGGTCACCGCGACTTCGCAAGGCACCGGTGTTTCCCGCCAAACGAAAACCGATGATTCGGGCCACTATCTTTTCCCTTTGCTTCCGGTAGGTTTCTATACCGTGCGCGTGGAATTCCAGGGATTCCGTCCCGCTGAGACGAAAGACCTCCGCTTGCAGGTGGACGAGGCCCGCGAACTCGATTTCACCCTCTCTCCCTCCACCGTCTCTTCCAAAGTAGAAGTGTCCGCCGAGGCCGTCGCCGTCGAAACCGCCAACCCCTCTCTTGGCCAGGTCATCACGGCGCAACAGGTAACTCAGCTTCCCTTGAATGGCCGCGACTTTGTGCAACTCGCCACTCTTGCTCCCGGCACTACGCAAGAAACCAACGGCCTTAGCTTCTTCAACGGCGCACCCAGCAGCGAAGTTTCCGCTCGCGGCTCCTTCTCTCTTTCCGTCGGCGGTTCCCGACCCAATAGCACGGATTGGCTCCTCGATGGCAACGACAACAACGAATTGACCGCCGGTGGCATCGCCATCCTCTCCTCCATCGATTCCATCCAGGAGTTTAAAGTTCTCACCTACAACTACTCCGCCGAATATGGAACTCGCGGAGGACCCACGGTTTTGGTCACTACAAAATCGGGCGCGAACGAGTTTCATGGCTCCCTGTTTGAATTTCTCCGCAATACCTCGCTCGACGCCAAAAGCTATTTCGCCATCTTGCCGGAAAAGTTTAACCTCAATCAGTTCGGCGGTTCCGTCGGTGGACCTATCCGCAAGAACAAGACGTTCTTCTTCGTTGATGGCGAACAAAAGTACCAGCGCAAGGGCATCACTTTTACAGGCTTGGTTCCCAGCGTGGCGGAGCGCGGTGGCGATTTCACGGACGACCCCTTCGGCAATCCCCTTCCTGTCGGGGCCATCATCAACCCCAATGTCCCCAATACTCAGTTCCAATGCGGCCCCAACAACACTGCTTTGCAGGCTACTGCGAACGGGAGTCAGTCCGCCGGAATTCCTTGCAATGTGATTCCTTCAAATCTCATCAATCCCATTGCGGCACAGATGATCAATCTTTTCCCCCTACCTACTCCCGGCCTTGCCAACAACGGTGCCTACAACTTCGTTAATGAGCCTGTCCGGTCTTTGAACGAAACCAAGTTTGACATCCGTCTGGATCATAATATCTCCCTGTCCGACACCATGTCTGCCCGCTTCAGTTATGACCAGGCCTTCTCAGCTGTTCCCGGCGGCGCAAGCCTGCCCAGTTTTGCAGAGGCCAATCCCTTCGGCAGCACGCAGGGCATCATCAACCACGGCAGGAATGTTTCCATTTCGGAGACACACATTTTCTCGCCCACGACCGTCAACCAGGCCAATTTCGGCTACAACCGCATTTTCGATTACATCACTTCGCAGGGCACGGGAAGTTGTGATTCTCAAATACTCCAAATTCCCGGAGCAAATTTGAACTGCAACGCCAGTAACCAGTGTGTGGCGCCCTTTATCAGTTGCGGTTTGACTTCCAGCCAGTTCGACGGCAACTTCTGGTCTCTCGGCGACCGTGGCTTCGCCCCTTTTATCGGTGGCACCAACGTTTTTGCCTTCAACGACACGCTCGACCTGATCCGCGGCAAGCACGACATCAAAGTCGGAATGGGCATCCGCGCCAATCAGTTAAATGTTCAAACCGAGGGTTTCCAGGATGGCTACTGGATTTTCAGCGGCGCTTGGACCGACAATCCTGTCTCGGACTTCCTCTTGGGGCTGCCGAGTCTTGCGATTCACGATCAAACCTTCAACGGCACCACCACCGGCCGCCGCTGGAAGATGTTCCGCCCCTTCGTTCAAGACGATTGGCGGCTCACCCGCAACCTCACTTTGAATCTCGGCTTTGCTTGGAACTTGACCACACCCATCTCTGAAGTCGACAACCGCCAGTCCAACCTCCAGTTCCCCACAACGAACTTCTTGATTGCCGGCCAGGGAGGAACGAATCAGTGGGCAGGCGTCCAATTTGACAAGACGGCCCTCGAGCCTCGCATCGGGCTGGCTTGGAAGCCCTTTGGCAAAGACAACACCGCAATTCGCGGCGGCTATGCCATCTTCCATGACTCTTCCTGGAATATGGGCTCGCAGGGCTTGTGGCAGAACCCGCCATCCTACGCGGAATCCGACTACTTTGGCTTTGGTGGCGCTTGCACCTTTGTTAACGCTGCCTGCGCTACGACCTATGGCTTGACGCCCACGGCTCAGCCGATTTCTTCGACCGCACTTTCCGGTTCGATGTTGTCCGGTTTCCAGACCTTCAGCGCGCCACCTCCGGTGGAAGATTTCACGGGCACCATTTTGGCCCAAAACCTCAATTTCAAGCTCGGCACTGTCCAACAATTCAACATAAACGTCGAACGCCAATTACCCGGCCAAGTCGTTCTCACTGTCGGCTACGCGGGTTCGCGCAGTGACCACCTCTTGATCTTCGGAAATAACTTGAACGTCAGCGGTCCCACCGCTTGCGGCACCTCCGGATACACGTTGGGATGCGGACCCGGCGGAGCGGCCGTTACTTTGCCTTATCTCAATACTCCGTTCCAATACTCCACCATCGACAATGTTACCGATCAGGGCGTTTCTCACTACAACGGTTTGCAGGTCAAGGCGGAGACGAAAGGTTCACGCTACGGCATCTACGCCCTCATCAGCTACACGTATGCGCGCACATATGACAATGGCCTCACCGACGGCTTGGGGAGTTCCATCGGAGCCACTTACTACCCCTTGCCCGGCTGGTCCAAACTCGATTGGGCGCTCTCACAAATCAACCTGAACAATAATTTCACCGCCAGCGTCATTTACGATCTGCCCTTCGGCAAAGGCAAGCAGTTTGGCCACGATTGGAACGGCCCCGTGAACGCTCTCCTCGGTGGTTGGCAGTTAACCATCATCGAGAAAATCACCTCCGGTTTCCCCGTCTTTGTCGTCGACAGCGACAACGCCACCGGCGTGAACTTTGAAAACAATGGCAACAGCTTTAACCGGCCCGACCTCGTTGGCGATCCCAACAAGGCAGGACCCGTGGCCGCCAATCCGGGTTGCTCCGCCCCCACGCAAGTGCACACGGTCGCAAATTGGTTTAACCCTTGCGCCTTTGCAGCTCCAGCCGCGGGTGAACTCGGCAATGCTTCGCGCACTCCGGTTAACGGCCCGGACTTTGTCAATTCCGACTTCTCCGCCATCAAGCAGTTCTCTCTTCCTTGGGAGAACGTCGGCTTGAGCTTCCGTGCGGAATTCTTCAACCTGTTCAATCATCCGCAATTCGCTCTCCCTGTTCCAGGATCGGGTTATGCGGACATCGCGTCTGGCACCGGCTTTGGAGCGGTTTCTTCAACCGTCAACAACCCGCGCGTCCTCCAGTTTGGATTGAAGCTGACCTTCTAATCCATCGCTTGGGTAGCGCAATTTCCCAGGTGCTTTTCTTTAATCTCTTTCCGGCCGCCCTGATCAACTCGGGGCGGCCTTCTTCTGAGCACTTATGCGCCGCTGGCCAAAACCTATTGGTAGTCCCGTCCTGGAGAGTCTCGTCTACGCCATCGAATCCTCCCGCGACGTTTTCACTCATCTCGACAAAATCGTCGAGGTGGCTTCATGGATGGCCTATGAAGAGCTGCCCATGCCCAATTTCACGCTGCCTTTCGGCGTGGGTCAGGGCGACGCCAGCCAAGCCATCGATTTCGTCATGGTGGCGAACTCCATTGATACCGCTTTCACTGATTTTTCCACCCACGAGAAATTTCAAGTGGATTACGCCGGCCAGCACTGGTCCGATTCCGAAGCGGAGTTTGCCTGCCTCAAGCGCGCCATGGACGACGGCATTCCTATCCTCGATGGCAACTACCTCGCCAGAATAACCCGCGCGCAACTCAACAAAATCTTTTCTGGCAATATCGCAATCCCCATGCTCGATGAAAAGCTCGCCATCTTGCACGAAGTCGGCAAGGTGCTCAGCCAAAGCCACTCGGGCCGCTTCCACAATTTCATCAATTCCTGCTCTCCGCGCCTTTACGAAAACGGCAACGGCCTGATCGAACGCCTCGTCAGGGAATTCCCACGTTTCAACGATGTCAGCCTGCTTGACGGCCACCAAATCAAGTTCTACAAGCTCGCGCAACTTGGCATCTGGATGCTCTTCGCCACCTTACATCCCTCCGGCAAGTTCCGCCTGGATGATCCGGAAAAAATGACTGCGCTTGCCGACTATATTGTTCCCGTGGCCCTGCGCCTTCACGGCATTACCAGCTATTCTCCGCAACTTGAACAAGCCATCAACTCCCATCAGCTCATCCCGCGCGATTCCCGCTGGGAGATCGAAATCCGCGCGCACTGCCTGTACGCTACCGCTCTGCTTTGCGAAGAAATCAATAATCGCCGCCCCCCCGGCCAGCAGGTGATCATCCCCCAGGTTGATGCGCGCTTCTGGACGCATTTCCACACCACCTCGTGGCCGCATCACCTGACGAAAACAATTATGTATTAAGGTTGCAGAGTGATTTGGTTCGTTCCAGCGAGAGGAATACCTTCATGAAGACGATGTTTCGCATCTGTGTGCTGGCAATTGTTGCCGTGGCCTGTGCCGTTGCGCTGCCAGCACAAGGCAAACGTAAGGTGATTATCGATCAGGACGCCGCTGGGCCCGGTGGCACAGACATGCAGGCGATTCTTGCCCTGATCAATTCGCCCGATACCGATGTCCTGGGAATCACCGTGCTCACGGGTGATGCCTGGCGCGATGAAGAAGTGCTCCACACATTGCGCCTGATGGAGATCATTGGCCGTACGGACATCCCCGTTGTGCCCGGCGCCGCTTTCCCGCTGGTCAGCAGCAAGGAGTACATCGCCAAATGGGAAACGCTCCACGGCAAGCTTGTCTATCAAGGCGCATGGAATCACGCCCAGGGCCATCCGGTGCACGGTCCCTATGACATCCCGCCAATGCCCGAAGGAAAACCCACGCTGCAACCCGCAAAAGAAGATGCCGCCCATTTTCTGGTTCGCACCGTCCGTCAGTTTCCCCACGAAGTCACGATTTACGCGGCCGGGCCGATGACGGATCTGGCGTTGGCCATTGCGCTCGACCCGCAATTCCCCGAACTCAGCAAAGAGCTCATCCTCATGGCCGGAAGCATCAATCCGCAAACCGACGATCCGGAGTTTTCGCTTTCCCCAACGCGCGAATTCAATTTCTGGATGGACCCTGAGGCCTCCCACTCCGTCCTTCACGCGCACTGGCCGCGCATCGCTCTCACTACCGTCGACATTTCCGTGAAAACGCGCATGGAGAAAGATCTCATCGCGCAGGTGCGCCAAAGCCCTACGCCCGCCGCGCAATACGTTGCAAAATATGCCGAAGCCAATTATTTGTGGGATGAACTGGCGGCAGTGGCTTGGCTCGATCCTTCCATCATCACAAAATGGAAGAAGTTGTACGTTGATGTTGACGTCGACCATGGCGCCGGTTACGGAAACACTTTGGTCTGGCCTCCGGGCCTTCAACCAAACATGGGCGAAGCCCTGGTGGAAGTGCAAGACGATTTGGACAAACCGAAATTCTATAAAGAGTACGTCGAATTACTCTCGCGCCCCACGCCAGGCGCCAAAAACGCAACGGGGAACTGACGCGCACCCGTCCGGCAGTCCATCAAGCGACCCCAGCCCACATCATCCGGCGCCAGATGGTGTAAAATCCGCCTACAACTTGGCAGGAGAGCACGGATGAACGAGGGGAAGCCCATACGGCTGGAAATACGCGACCGGCGCGGTAACCCGCTGGACACAAGTCCAGCACAACACGCGATCGCCACTCTGCAGGGGCAAACGCTTGCCGCAAACCGCGGAACTTCGCTGAACCTCGATTGGCTCGAGCAGGTTCGCGTGAACACCAGCGCCGTCGAACGCCGCGCCGCCACTCTGGTAACTCGCCGCACCGTCAAGAAGGACTGGCAGATTGCCTGGATGCTGCGCGCCATCACCTGCATGGACCTCACCACGCTAAGCGGCGATGACACCGACGAGCGCGTCCGCCGCCTCTGCGCCAAAGCGCGGCAACCCATTCGCCACGAAATTGTCGAAAAACTTGGCATCGCGGAATTGGGGATCCATGTGGGCGCGGTTTGCGTGTATCACGTGTTTGTGGAAGCGGCGCGTCAGGCGCTCGAAGGCACGAAGATTCCCGTGGCTGCTGTCTCCACAGGATTTCCCACCGGCCTGAATCCGCTCGAAGAGCGCATTGCGGAAATTCGCCGCTCCGTTGACGCGGGCGCGCAAGAGATCGACGTCGTCATCACGCGCGCCCACGTCTTCGGCGCGCAGTGGCAACGCCTCTACGACGAAATCCTGGCATTCAAGGATGCCTGTGGCCCTGCGCACATGAAAGTCATTCTCGGAACGGGTGATTTGCTGACTCTGCGGAACGTCGCACGCGCCAGCCTGGTGGCCATGATGGCGGGCGCCGACTTCATCAAAACTTCTACAGGAAAAGAAGTCGTCAATGCCACTCTGCCCGTTGGATTGGTCATGACGCGGGCGATCCGTGAATACGCGGAAGAAACCGGCATGGCCGTAGGCTTCAAGCCCGCTGGCGGAATTCGCACCGCCAAGCAATCCGTCGAGTGGCTCTCATTGATGAAAGAAGAGCTTGGCAACTCCTGGCTGGAGCCGCACCTCTTCCGCATCGGTGCCAGCGGAATGCTCGGCGATATCGAGCGGCAACTGGAATTCCATGCCACGGGAAGATACTCGGCGGAATACCGCCATCCCTTGGCATAACGAGAATCAAGAGTTTGGCAATCCACTTTTACGGAATAGGGGAGAAATCATGGCGAAAAAGTCCGGTGCAAGAGAAGCGCAAGTCATACTTCATCTTTACGATCTGCGCCGCGAGCCAGAACTGCGCAAGGCACGCGACTGGTGGATGGCGCAATTCTGGCCGGCCAGCGCCGATGATTTCATGAAGGTGGCCTCTGCCATGGGCACTCAGGAAAATACTTGGCTGCGCCAAGCGGGCGGATATTGGGGGATCGCCGCTGCCCTTGTGCTGCAGGGTGCGGTGAACGAGGAATTGTTTCTGCGTCCGGCATTCAGCGGCGAAATGTTTTTGATGTTTGCCAAGGTACATCCCTTCCTCACGGAACTCCGGGAAAAGATTGGCGATCCGGAAGCCTTCGCGGATATCGAAAAGGTGATTAACAACACGAAGTGGGGCCGCGACCGGCTGAAATTCGTACTGAAGCGCCTGGAAACCATGCGCGAGGGACTAGCGAAAAAGGCCTGATCCGCGCACCACGCAGTCCGAGCAATATGCAGCCACGAAGAAAGCAGCGCACAAATGAGCGTAATTGAAAAGTTTAAGACCATGGAATACGGCCCGGCGCCCGAAGATCCCAAGGAATCCCTGCAGTGGCTCGATGGCCACAAACGGCGTTTCGGCCATTTCATCGGCGGCGCGTGGAAAGCCCCCGTGGAAGGAAGCTATTTCGAGACCAGCGATCCTTCGACCGGCGAAAAAATTGCCGATGTGGCGCAAGGCAGCGCCGCGGACATCGCTGCCGCCGTGAAGTCCGCACGCAAGGCATTGCCGGCCTGGCAAAAACTTTCTGGCCACATGCGCGCGCGTTATCTCTACGCGTTAGCCCGCCACATACAAAAACACGCTCGCCGCCTGGCCGTGCTTGAAACGCTTGATAATGGCAAACCCATCCGCGAGAGCCGCGACATTGATATCCCCCTTGTCGCTCGCCATTTTTATTATCACGCTGGCTGGGCGCAACTCTGGGAACGCGAATTCCCGGGTTACCAGCCCTGTGGCGTTATCGGCCAGATCATCCCGTGGAATTTTCCGCTCTTGATGCTGGCGTGGAAGATTGCCCCTGCGCTGGCCACCGGAAACACCGTGGCGTTGAAACCCGCCGAGTACACTCCGCTAACCGCGCTGGCCTTTGCGGAAATCTGTATGGAAATCGGTCTTCCCGCCGGCGTCGTCAATATCGTTACGGGAGATGGCCGCACCGGCGAAGCGCTGGTGAACCATCCCGACGTGGACAAGATTGCCTTCACGGGATCGACCGAAGTCGGTCGCGCCATTCGCAAAGCCACCGCAAATTCCCACAAACGTGTCTCGCTCGAGCTTGGTGGCAAGTCACCTTTCATCATTTTTGAAGACGCCGATCTGGATAGCGCCGTGGAAGGCCTGGTGGACGGCATCTGGCTCAACCAAGGCCAAGTCTGCTGCGCGGGCTCGCGCCTGCTGATGCAGGAAAGCATCGCGGAAAAACTCACTCGAAAATTGCAAGCGCGCATGAGCACGCTCCGCGTCGGCGCGCCGTTCGACAAAGCCGTGGACATCGGCGCCATCGTCGCCCGCGTCCAGTGGGACCGCATCGAGCGTCTCGTGAAGCAAGGTGTCGCGGAGGGCGCGACATGCTGGCAGCCGGAAGCAGTTCTTCCTTCCCGCGGACTCTTCTACAAGCCGACTCTCCTCAGCAACGTGCATCCCACTTCCATCGTCGCGCAACAGGAAATCTTCGGCCCAGTGCTGGCCGCAATGACCTTTCGTACCCCGCGCGAAGCCGTCGAGCTCGGCAACAACACCGTCTATGGCCTCGCCGCCAGTGTCTGGAGCGAAAACGTAAACGTTGCGTTGCAAGTCGCGTCGCAAATCAAAGCTGGCGTCGTCTGGGTGAACAGCACCAATCTCTTCGACGCGTCCTGCGGCTTCGGCGGCTACCGGGAAAGCGGCTACGGGCGCGAGGGCGGCCGCGAAGGCCTTTTGGAATACATCGAGCCGCAGTGGTTTCGCAAAGCTCCGCCGATTCGCGCCAACGCATCGTCAAAGAACGGCCACCCCGAAGTCGCCAATCCGTCGATCGATCGCACTGTGAAGCTATTTATCGGCGGCAAGCAGGCACGCCCAGATTCGGGTTATGCGCTCGAAATTCGCGGCAAGCACGGTGAACTGCTCGGCGAATCGCCGCTGGGCAATCGCAAAGACATTCGCAACGCCGTCGAAGCCGCGCGCAAAGCAGAAACCTGGGCAAAAACCACCGCGCACAACCGCGCCCAGGTGCTCTATTACCTCGCGGAAAATCTCTCGCAACGCGGAAAGGAAATTGCCTCCCGCCTTGCCGCCGCTGTCGGCAAAAAACAGGCTGCCGACGAAGTGCGCCTCAGCATCGAGCGCCTCTTCGCCTACGCGGCCTGGGCGGACAAGTTCGAGGGCGCTGTCCACAACCCTCCGTTTCGCAATATTGCCATCGCCATGAACGAACCCATAGGCACTGTCGGCGTGATCTGTCCCTCCCATGCGCCGCTGCTGGGATTTTTCTCGCTGGTGCTGCCGCTGCTCAGCGCGGGGAATACTGTCGTCGCGGTGCCATCGGAATCCTATCCACTGATTGCTGGCGATCTATATCAGGTTTTCGAGACCAGCGATCTTCCCGCCGGTGCAGTGAATCAGGTCACCGGGCGCGTGGCGGAGTTGCTGAAGGTCTTGGCGGAACACGACAACCTGGACGCCATCTGGTGTTACGGCGACGCGTCGCTGTGTGCCACCGCCAAATCTCTTTCCATTGGAAATCTGAAACAAGTCTGGACCAATGAAGGGCGCGAGTTGGATTTCTTCAGCCCGGAACACGCCGAAGGCCGCTGGTACCTCGAGCACGCCTATCAAGTGAAAAACGTCTGGGTCCCCTACGGCGAATGACGAACCGCCAGTCGATTCCTTAGTCCCGTTTCTAAATTCCCGTCATTCCGGCTACAAGTCGCCGAATTATGATTTGCGAATCCATACTTTAATCCCGTCATTTCGAGCGGAGTCTGCGCAGCGAGGAATCTCTCTTCCCCTTGATGAGTTGCTCTACTGCCCGTAGCAGCACCAACAATCAATCTCATCGCCACAAAAAAAGGGAATGGCCGAAGCCATCCCCTTTTGGAATTGGTTTTGCCGGGCCGCCTGCTTGTAGGCGGCCCGGCTGGGTTTTACTTCACGCTGTTGATGATGCCGACGCCGGTCGTGCCGCCTTTTCCAGCGGTTCCATCGGTCGTGAACGGCGAGCCGGTCGTAGCTGTCAGGGTAACAACGCCCTTGGCTACGGCCACGGTGTACACCGCGACGCCGCTAGGGGGTGTTCCGCCTGCCGCGCCAGCCAACGCCACGAACACGTACGTGCCCGTTGGATCGATGGTAACTTGGCCTGCGCCGGACGGCGTGGTAACTGCCGTTCCAGCGGTTAGAGTCCCCGCCCCTGGGTTGAAGGTAAACGGCGTGATCGTGTCAGCCGTCGCGTCGGTGACCAACACGAAGCGGTCCGTCGGATCGACCACGATTCCCGCTGGCTGCATCGCCCCGGGAATAGCTGTGCCTGTGCCGATGGCAGTTAACCCACCGTCCGTACCGCCAGAGTTCACCGGAGTGATCACAAAGTACGAGAGCGTCTTTGCCGTTCCATCGACAGCGAACAAGTATTGCCCAGAGCCATCAACGGCGCCAACGGTCCAGTTCCCGGCAAGCGCCTCAGGCACTGCTCCGGCGACGAACACACCGCCGGCCTCGACCAACGGCGTGATGGTTCCAGCGGAGGATAGGGCGTAAAGCAGGCCGCCCTGCGGATGGCTAACCAGTCCCTGAAGACCGGTAATGGCGGGTGTCGTGGAGGACGTTGATGCCAACGCCAGACTATTCGACACGTTCGTGTATGCGTAGCTGTACACCACATTATTCGTTGTGTCGGCCGCATAAACGTACAGGCCGGAAGGATCAGCAATCACAGGGCCTGCAGCACCCGCCAAAGTTACTGGTGAGCCTGACAGCGCCGCGATCGGCGGAGTGGTTGCGGGGATGAGGCTGAAACCAGCAAGTTGTTTGCCGGAAGCGCTGCCCGTAAAGAACAAGTTGTCAATCACACTGGTACCGATCTGTGAATTGCCGGCAACGCCGGCGTAGGGAGAATTTGTATCGGCTGCTAGCACGCCCGCGGCGGCGGTGAACGCGGAAACATCTCCCGTCGTCGGGTCAGCAGTCAAGACCTCCGCTGGTGTCACGTTCGCGGCAGCGCCGCTGTTATAGAACGTCACAAAGAGTGGCGTCGGATCGGTGCTGGCGGAAGTCAGTGTCGTCAGCGCACCGGTCGATCCAATCTGGAATAGGGAAATGGTGTTCGAGAAGTTATTGTCAACGGCCAGCAGCGTCGAAGTCGGATCGACGGCTATTCCCAAAGGCGAAGTGCCCGTAGTGTTTGTCGTAGCTGCGGCGATGGCTGTGCCAATGGCGCCACCCGTGCCTACGCTAAACGAGTAAACAGCGCTGTTGCTGAAGTCCAACTCATAGATGTATTTGTCGTTGGGGGTAACAATGATGTTGGTTAGCCCGAGTGCATTCGCATTCGCAAAAGGTGAGCCGGTTATGGCCGTCAATATGCCGGTGCTCCCGATGGTGAACCCGTAGACATTGCTTCCTCCATCAGGCACATAGACGTACGTATTGGTTGGATCGATCGTGGCAAAGTCCGGGTTCCCCACGCTTCCTGCCGTGTAGGGTGCTGCCGCCGGTGTGGGAGGATTGGCTACCAGAACACCCGTTCCCGCCGTGATGGTAAAGCCGCTGATGTCTCCATCGGTGTCGTTGATTGTGTAGAGGTAGGCGCCCGTATGATCAACCAGAATATCGGTTGGACCAGCGCCCACCGACACTGGAGAGAGCGGTGTCAGAGCTCCATCCGACTGAGTGATGGTGAAGCCCGTCACCGTGTTTGCGAAGCCGTCCACAACGTAAAGGAAGCTTCCAGTTGGATCGACCACGCCCTTGTTGTTCGCTTGGCCGCTTCCCGCGAGGTAGGGAGGCAGAGCATTCTTGGACCCGTCCACTCCCGGAGTCAAAGCACCAGTCGTGGGGTTGACGTCATAAACGTGCACATAGCTGTTCCCATCAATCGAGTACAGGAAAAGGCCGGAAGGATGCACAATCACCTGCTGAGGAGCCGCCGTCGGGAACTTGGCTAAGAATTCCAACGCTCCGCCAGCTGGATTCGCGGCATATTCCGAGATCGTACCGCCTGCCGAATTCGCGATGTAGGCGAACCGTGCCACCGCAGCCGACACGCTGAGGGACGCTGTCCCGGAAACCGAGCTTGGAAGTTCGCCGGTCAGAGTTTCCTTCCCGGTTACGGTGCAGGAGGCACCCCCGGCGGAAGCGGTCGTCGATGCAAGACCTGATGTTGCGCCAATGCTGGCCGTACCAGTCGGGTTGCACACCATCGACCAAGCCACCGCGCCGGGCGCCGCAGGCTGCGTTGTGCCATTACTTTCAGTTTCTGTCGCGGCGAATTGCTGCGTTTGCCCGGCCGCCACCGTAGCCGTCGCTGGCGTAATCGTCAGGCTCAGAACCGTGGATGCGCCGACCGTCAATTCGACCATGTTGGAGTTGGCGCCGAAGTACGAAGCCGAAACCTGCGTCACGCCGTTGGCCACGCCCGTTGCCTGTCCATTGGTGGCGTCCTGCAGGCTGTCAATCGTCGCAACCGCGGCCTGCGATGACGTCCAGCTGGCTAGCGCAGTGACATCCGTGTTCTGTGCACTAGTTCCATCAGGATTCAGGATGGTCGCGGTCGCCGTAAACTGCTGCGTTCCAGCAACAGCAATGATGGAGTACGCGGGTGTCACAACAAGACTCGTGGCGCCGGTTACCATCAGTTGGCCCTGCCCTACCACCGTCCCGTAAGTCGCAATAATATTTACTGTCCCAGCGCCTTTGCCCGTCGCCAAACCGCCGGAGGTGACCGTGGCGATAGATGTATTGGCCGATGCCCAGGTGATGCTGGTACTGCTGGTCAGATCTTTCGACGTTCCATCGCTATATTGACCTGTCGCCGTGTACTGCTGCGTCCCACCCACGTTGACAGGGGCGGATGACGGCGCAACAGTTATTCCGTTCAAAATCGGGCCAGAAGTGCCGCAAGCTGCTAACCACATAATGCATAAGAGCGATAAAAATCCAATCACATAACTGCCAGGCTTTCTCATCATGACGCCTCCTCAGCGCAGGGAGAACAGAAGACCTTATAGCCAGAGACACTATTTGCTAGTCGGGCAATCGTTGAAAGGCCGTGGAGATAGGCGAGCGAGCGAGGACCCACCCCGAACAAAGTTGTCCGCTTCTCACGTGCCTCTGTATGCAGGCAACATACTCGAATCCTCGCCCCCCAGCAAAGTGGCAAATTAGCCAGCCGTTGCATATAGATAAACATTCCAGGGGCGCGGCCATTTGCGGGGCCTCTCGAAAAACGATTCTTTACTGGCTTATGAACTCCTATTGACTGAAGAGGAAGCAGGCGCTTTTCAGTGCTCCGCGTGACTCCATTGCAATCACCCTTTCGCTGCCTTAATTGACCCGACACCCTTCACTTTCCAGAAGTCCCATATTTCCGCAAAAAATGCGACTATGGGTGCCGGATTTTCCAAAGGAACCCACGCTTATGCCTAGACTTCAAACCATCGAAGACCATCGCCTCGAAGAAGCCCGGCTTCGCAAACGACATTGGAAGCGCTGGGGGCCGTACCTTGCCGAGCGCCAATGGGGTACCGTCCGCGAAGACTACAGCAAGGACGGCACCGCCTGGGAGTCTTTCCCTTTTGAGCACACCCATGCAAGAGCCTATCGCTGGGGAGAGGACGGCATCGGCGGATTCTCTGACCGCCATCAGATGATCTGCTTCGCCCTGGCACTCTGGAATGGACGCGATCCCATCCTCAAAGAGCGCTTGTTTGGCTTGACCGGCAATCAAGGCAATCACGGTGAAGATGTGAAGGAATACTACTTCTACCTCGATTCCACTCCCACCCACAGCTACATGCGCATGCTCTACAAATATCCCCAGGCAGAGTTTCCCTATGCTCAACTGCTCGGGGAAAATCGCCGTCGTGGACGCGCTGCCCCGGAATTTGAATTGTTGGACACCGGCGTCTTTGCGGAGAATCGTTATTTTGATGTGTTCGTCGAGTACGCCAAGTGTGACGTCGAAGATGTCCTCATCAAGATTACGGCTGCCAATCGCGGCCCCGATTCCGCTGTTCTTCACCTGCTCCCCACACTTTGGTTCCGCAATACCTGGTCCTGGGGAAAAGATTTGCGGCGTCCTGTTGTGCGTCTGGCCCCGGAAACCCCGGGAGCGGTCTGCGCGGAATTACAACACTGGCAATATGGCAAGCGCTGGCTGTTGTGCGCAGGGCAGCCGGAACTCCTCTTCACCGAAAATGAAACCAACTACCCCAAAATCTTCAACTATCGAAGCCGCACTCCTTTTGTAAAAGATGCGTTCCACGAATGGTTGATTCACGGCAATCGCGCCGCGCTAAACCCGGAACACGTCGGCACAAAAATGGCCGCTCATTACCCGCTCCAATTGGGACCCGGGGAATCGCTCACCATCAAACTCCGCCTGACGGACATCGATCCTCTTGGCGGCATGGACAACGACTCACCCATGGTGGGCGCCATCACATCGCCTGCGCACCAGGAACGCGCCGAAGGCGTCCCCGGCACCAATGATTTTGGCAAAGGTTTCGATGCACTGTTCGCGCAGCGCCAGAAAGAAGCCGGGGAATTTTACAGTTCTCGCCTGCCAAAGGAACTTTCCGCCGACGCCCAGCAGGTTATGCGACAGGCTTACGCGGGCATGCTGTGGTCAAAGCAGTTTTACCACTACGACGTGCACACCTGGCTCGAAGGCGACCCCGCCGGACCCGTTCCCCCACCAGAGCGCTGGGAAGGCCGCAACAAAGACTGGACGCACTTGTACAACGATGACGTCATCTCCATGCCAGATAAGTGGGAATATCCTTGGTACGCGGCATGGGATCTGGCGTTCCATACTCTGCCGCTGGCGATCGTTGACCCCGATTACGCCAAAGAACAACTGATCCTTCTGCTTCGCGAGTGGTACATGCATCCCAACGGTCAACTCCCCGCCTACGAGTGGGCCTTCGGCGACGTGAATCCTCCCGTGCATGCCTGGGCTGCCTGGCGAGTCTACAAAATCGAGCGTCGCGTCCGTGGCGTGGCGGATCGTGGCTTCCTCGAAAGAGTCTTCCACAAACTCCTGCTGAATTTTACGTGGTGGGTGAACCGCAAAGACCCCCATGGCCGCAACATCTTCCAGGGCGGCTTCCTGGGCCTGGACAACATCGGGGTCTTCGACCGTTCTGCTCCGCTTCCCACCGGCGGCCATCTCGAGCAATCCGATGGCACCAGTTGGATGGGTATGTACTGCCTGAACATGCTGGCCATCGCACTGGAATTGGCGAAGGATGACCAGGCGTATGAAGATGTCGCCAGCAAGTTCTTCGAGCATTTCGTGAACATCGCGCACGCCATGAACGACGTTGGCGCCGCGGGCCGCTCGCTGTGGGATGCGGAAGATGGTTTCTATTACGATGTGCTGCACCTCCCCAATGGCGAAGAGCATTTCCTGAAGATCAGGTCCATGGTGGGGCTGATTCCTTTGTTCGCGGTGGAAACCCTCGAGCCGGAAATCGTTGATCGTCTCCCCGGCTTTAAGCGACGCATGCAGTGGTTCATTGACAATCATCCCGACGTGCCGGAACACATCGAAATGACGCAACGCTCCGCGCGCGGCGTGCGCCGTTTGCTCTCCCTGGTGAACCGCAAACAACTCAAACGCGTGCTCTGCCGCATGCTGGATGAAACGGAGTTTCTGTCTCCGTATGGCGTGCGGGCCCTCTCTCGCTATCACCTCGAGCATCCTTATGAAGTGCAGGTGAACGATCACATCAGCCGTGTGGACTACGAACCCGCCGAATCTACCACCGGGGTGTTTGGCGGAAACTCCAACTGGCGCGGGCCGGTGTGGTTTCCCACGAACTATCTGCTGATCGAATCGCTGCAGAAGTTCCACCATTACTACGGTGAAGATTTCAAGGTTGAATGTCCCACGCATTCGCGCCGCGAAGTCGATCTCTGGCAGGTCGCTTCTGAAATTTCCCGCCGTTTGACGCGTATCTTTCTCCGCGACAAAAACGGACGCCGTCCGTTCGCCGGTTCGGCCGATTTATTCAACAAAGATCCACACTGGCGTGATCTGATTCTCTTCTACGAATACTTTCATGGAGACATTGGTGCGGGCCTTGGTGCTAGTCACCAGACCGGCTGGACCGGCCTAGTCGCCAAGCTTCTCGAACAAAGCGGAGAATAATTTGTGTCGCTCCTCGGAGAAGTGCAGTTCGGCAGGGAAGTGTGCGGTGACCTGAATGCCGCGGAAGTTCGCGAGTGGCTGGTCACCAATGGATTAGGCGGCTTCGCTTCGGGCACGGTGGCCGGTACCGCAACGCGACGCTACCACGGCCTATTGGTTGCGGCGCTGCATCCCCCCGCAGGCCGCACATTGCTGGTTACCGGCCTCGATGAAAGCGTGCGCTATCGCGAGTCTTCTTTTGCGCTGGCCACGAATCGCTGGACGAGCGGCTTCATCTCTCCCAGCGGCTACCTTCAACTGGAAAGTTTTCTTCTCGAAGGCAGCAAACCCGTCTGGCGTTACGCCCTGGCTGATGCGCTCCTGGAAAAGCGCGTGTGGATGAAGCAGAGAGAAAACACCACTTATGTGCAATACACATTGGTGCGCGGCACCGTCCCGGTGGAGATTGACGCCAAAGTCCTGGTGAACTACCGCGACTTTCATCTCACCACGCAGTCCGGTGATTGGAGCATGAGCATCGAGCCAGTGGAAAATGGCCTAAGGGTCCAGGCGTTCGATGGCGCCACTCCCTTCTATCTGAAAAGTGCTGGTGCTTCCGTTCAGCTGCGCCACGAGTGGTATCGCGACTATTTCTTGCCTGCCGAAAAAGAGCGCGGCCTTGATGATCACGAAGATCGTTTGCTGGCAGCCGTGTTTCATTTCCAACTCGTGCCTCAGGAAAGCGTCACGCTTGTTTTCACCACGGAGGAAGGAACTTCGCTGGATGGAGAGGAAGCGCGCGATGAACAATCCAATCACGAGTGGAAATTGTTCAAGGCGTGGCAGCAGCAACACGCCAAAACGTGCGCCCTTCCCGCGGAAGATGAGCCCGGCTGGCTCTGGCAGCTCGTTTTGGCCGCCGATCAATTTGTGGTTCAGCGCGCGTTGCCTGAAGATTCGCAGGGCCTGAGCCTCATCGCCGGCTATCACTGGTTTGGCGATTGGGGCCGCGACACCATGATCGCTCTTCCGGGGTTGACGTTGCCTCTTGGACGCCCAGAGATTGCCCGAAAAATCCTGGAGTGTTTCGCGCGCTACGTTGATGGAGGAATGCTGCCAAATAATTTCCCGGATTCCGGCGGCTCGCCGCAGTACAACACCGTGGATGCCACGCTCTGGTATTTCGAGGCCGTGCGCCAGTACTACGAGGCGACGCAGGATTTGCAGCTTGTCCAGAAGCTTTTTCCCCTCCTCGTCGAAATTGTAGACGCGCATGTGCACGGCACGCGTTACAACATCAAGCTTGACCCCGCCGACGCACTGATTTTTGCGGGTAGTCCCGATGTCCAACTCACCTGGATGGATGCCAAGATTGGCGACTGGGTGGTGACGCCGCGCATCGGCAAGCCCGTGGAAATCAATGCGCTGTGGATCAACGCTCTGCACACGATGGCGGATTTTGCGCGCCTGCTGGTCCGTCCGGGCCAGGGCTACGAAAAACTTGCGGAGAAAGCCACACGCAATTTTCAGAAATTCTGGAATGCCGAGCGCGAATGCTGCTTCGACGTGATTGATGTGCCCGGCGGAGGAAACGACGCCTCCTTGCGCCCCAACCAGGTCTTCGCTGTCTCTCTTCCCGTAAGCTCTTTGACCGAAACGCAGCAAAAGTTAGTGGTGGATACGCTCGCCCGGGATTTGCTCACCTCGCACGGCCTGCGCAGCCTGGCGCCCTCTGAACCAGCCTACAAAGGCAAATACACAGGTGGGCCGCGCGAGCGCGATTCCGCTTATCATCAAGGAACGGTCTGGGGCTGGCTGCTCGGCCCATTCGCGCTGGCGCACTATCGTGTATACAAGGACCACGCCGCTGCCCAGAGCTTTCTCGAACCGCTCGGTGAATCAATTCACTCCTACGGCTTGGGCACGATTGCGGAAATCTTTGGCGGTGATCCACCTTTTCCGCCGGCGGGCTGCATCGCGCAAGCCTGGAGCGTCGGCGAACTCTTTCGCGCTTGGCACTTTCTATCCGCCGCGCCCGACCCGCCACACAAACTCCCGTCATTCCGAACGGAGTCCGCGGAGTGAGGAATCTCTCTGTCTTTCGATGCAGGCCGCGCGGGCTCCTTCGTGAACTGTTGGGCTCATGTAGGGGTCGAGCATCGCTCGACCCCAGTTGCCCAAGATGTAAGCGAGGTCAGTATCATCCCGACCGAGGCCCCGCGCAGTTCAGGGCTTCATTGCGGCCAGCATGACTTCGTCGCCATCGCAGAGCAGGACGTCGATCGATCCGAAGCCCGCATCTCTCAGGAGCTGCATCCAGCCCGAGACGGGCATCTCATCGCCGATCCGGGGTGTATCGCGCGAGCCGAGCAGCTTCGTGTGGTCGTAACCCAGAATCGCGTTCGCTCGCGACCAAAATCGCTCCCAATTCTCCGCAACGTACCGGGCTGGCTGCTTAGCCTTCCATTCGCCGAACCCTTTTGCAAACGCCTTCTCCGCACACGCCGGTTCCACGAAAACAAATATCCCGCCCGAACGGAGGAGCCGCAAGACATCCGCGAACAACTCCTTTACCCGTTGAGCATCGAACCAATGCAGTGCGTTGGCAATTGCCACTACGTCGTAATCGCGAAAAAGACCGCTGTGCCAGTCAGTCTTCCAGAGGTCGCGTACAAAAGTCTGCCCCGCTACGCCTTCCCGTAGATTCACCTTCTTACAAATCGAAATGAGAAACAGGTCGCGATCAACGCAATCGATGCGCGAATTGGGAAAACGGGACCGAATGGTTCGTCCAACATCACCAGGGCCGCAACACAGATCAAGAACGCGCAGCCCCTGTTCAGGCGGAAAAGGAAGCGCCGCTGCCATCAACTCCAGGTCCCTTTTTTTCTCGGCGCCTTGCTCCGCCCACCATAGGTGCAACAACTCGTCGAGGTTCTCATTGCTGAGCTTCTCTTCGATCTGGCTCTGTGTAAGCGGAGGATTGGACATGAATCCTTCTTTTGCCAGGAGACCCTAATCCATCCGCGGGGCGGGCTCGTACAGTTCGATCAACACTTTGCCGGCGCCGGGCGCGCTCACAAGGAAAAAGTTAACGCGCGTGCCATCGGCTCCCGCGCGCGTAGCCGGATAAATCGGGGCAATGCCGAATTTGTCGCGCAAAATTTGCGTGGCGCGATCCACATTGGCGCAACGATATTCAATTTGTTGCACGCCTTCGCCAAATTTCTGCAAATATTTCGCGATTGCGCCGCTTCCCGCCGGCTCCCGCGAAGTCAAGATGTCCATCGAGAGTCCGCCCGGCAGGTGAATCTCAAATTCCTGCGCATCCTGCTCCGGCGGAACTTCCGCGAGCCTTGGCGACCCGCTGGCTTCGCGGATTTTCACGAAGCGTTCCGGGTGAACCGCCAGACCCACAGTCACATGGGGATTCTGTCCTTCCAGAAGTTTGTAAAGCTCTTCGTTGTCCCACCACGGAAACGCCGCATGGTCTGCCTGCGCGCGTCCTGTGCGATAAATTTCCGTAGCCGACACCACACGTACCTCTGATTCCGCCGAGGTCATTCCTTCAATCGCTCGCAAAAACGCTTCGTTTATCATGACCCGTATTGTACCTCAGTTGCACGTACCGCTCAGCTTATGCTGCTTGCGGCGTTCCATGTTTCCCTGGGCCTGCCAGCAGCGAAACCAGCATGGTCACCAACAGCAACCCCGCCACCACACCCAGCGAGAGCTTCACCGATACATGCCACCAGGGTTCCGCAACCATTTTCGCGCCGATAAACAGCAGCACCAGCGCCAGCCCAATCCCCAGGTACCGGAAATAGTCCAAAATGTCCGCCAGCAGAAAATACATGGCGCGCAATCCCAGAATCGCGAATACGTTCGAGCTGTAAACGATAAAGGCATCGCGCGTGATTCCAAATATCGCTGGGATAGAATCTACGGCGAAGGTCACATCGCTAATCTCCACGATCAGCAACACCAGGATCAGCGGAGTCGCGAACAGCGTTCCGCCTTCACGCACAAAAAAATTGCCGCCGCGATAGTCTTTGGTCACTCGCAAATGCGTGCTGGCAAAACGAAAAATCGGGTTGCGCTCGTAGTGCACGGCCTTTTCGCGCTTTGCTAGCATATGCAGCCCGGAATAAATCAGAAAGGCGCCAAAGACCTGCAGGATCCAACTGAAGCGCGACACCAGCGCCGCCCCGGTGACAATCATAATCCCGCGCATAACCAGCGCGCCGATGATGCCCCACTCCAGCAGGCGGTGCTGCACTCGCTCATCCACCTGAAATCCGCGGAAGATCACCAGGAAGACGAACAGATTATCCACGCTCAGCGCTTTTTCAATCACGTAGCCAGTGAAGTATTCCAGGCCGCGTTGCGCGCCGTACCAGTGCCACACGAATGAGCCAAAGCCTATCGCCAAGGTCACCCACACCACGGTCCACAGCGCCGCTTCACGGGCTCCCACTTTATGCGCTTTGCGGTGAAACACCCCTAGATCGAGGGCGATGGCGGTGAGGACGAATAAGTTGAAGCCCAGCCACAGGAGCGGTGTGCCCATGCGAGACAGGATAACGTAATTCCGCTCGTCGCCCTATTGCGACGGCGAAGCAAACGCATCGGTGCCGTTGACATTGGTCAGATCAATCCGCGTCGTCTGACCCGCTTGCACCTTCGCAGCAACGTCCCAGTTCAGCCGGCGATCTCCGGAGGCGGCGTCCATGTTTAGCGAACTCACCCAATATGTCCCAGGCGCCAACCCGGAAAAAGTGACTCGCCCGTCCATGTCCGTATCCGCCTTGACCACCAGGTATTTTGTCTGCGCGATGTCCGGAGCAAGCTGCAGAAGCCGTTTCTTGTGGTTCGCATGAATCTTGTCCCAGTCCATATTGGGATTCACGCCCGCCAGCTCCAATTCCATCCCGGATACCGTCGAGGGATGCGTCTCCACGTACTTCTTTAAAGCCTTGATGTACTCGTCCCGCAGTTTCGCGTACTTCTCTGGGTTGGCTTCGCGCTCTGCCTCTCTGAATTTTGGAACGGGCATGCCCGTGGTGACGCCGCCGCTGTTCGATCGCTGATAGGCAGCCAGGAACTCCGGCACCTCCATGATATCGATGGGGGTGACCAATTTGTCGAAGTCGGGCATGGTCAGGTCCATCACGTCATGGGTCTTGAGCCATTTCTTAAGTTGTGGCGTGCACTTCAAGTTGTCGATGAATTCGTCGCGCGAGGGCAGAACATCGGCGCCTTCAACTTCTTTGGAGATATCGCCGTAGCTTTTCGACAGGACATATAAAGTGAATTGACGCACAGGCTCTGGCCGGGCGGCCGTGGGGGTAATGTGCACGCTTACGTCGAGTGTTCCCGAGGCACTTTGCCCGTTACAAAACTGTGCCAACAGGAGCAGACAACAAGCCGCAAAAAGGGGACGTATTTTCGTTCGCATGGGCCTCATCCTAACAGAGGAAAATGTCGATGCAGCGGCAAACTCCATCGGGCATACCTAAGTGCAAACCTCGGCGTGCGGCGGCTAGGCGGTCAGCGAAGGTGGTGCGGCACTTTCAGTGGCGCCGAACTGTTTGTTGGGCTCGCTGCCCATAGTGAAAACAATGGTTGCGCCATTGGCGATATCCGCGTGACGGAACCACACCTTTTCGTAAGGCTTGCCGTTAAACGTCACGGACTGAATGTATTTGTCTTCTGGCGAATGGCGCCGAGCTTCCACGATCAGCCGTTTGCCCTCGCCCATTGCCACTTCGGCGCGGTCGAACAGCGGCGTGCCAAATACGTAGTTCCCGCTGACGGGGTCCACCGCGTAAAAGCCCAGCGCGCTGATCACATACCATGCCGACATCTGCCCGCAATCCTCGTTCCCGGCCAGCCCGTCAGGCTGATTGTCATATTCCATCTCCAGCAAGCTGCGGATACGCTCCTGTGTTTTCCACGCCGCGCCCGCATACGAATAAAGGTAAGCCATGTGATGGCACGGCTCATTTCCATGTGCGTATTGCCCCACCATTCCGGCGATGTCCGGCGGCGCGTCGGGAGGAAGTTGCGAGCTAACCGAGAAAAGAGCGTCGAGCTTTTCGATGAAGCCCTCGCGCCCGCCGAACAACTGCATGTAGCCTTTGGGATCGTGTTGCACGGAAAATGTTGTCTCCCAGGGATTCGATTCCGTGTAATCGCGCCACTTTTTCGAGTAACCCATTTCCGTGGGGTCAAAGGGCTCGGACCAGTCTCCATTTTCCAGCCGCGGCCGGATGAAACCCACCTTGGCATCAAACAGGTTGCGATAGTTTCTCGAGCGTTCCAGCAGCACCTTGGCGTCGTCTGCCGCACCCACGGCCTGCGCCACATGAGCCACGGCCCAATCGTCGTAGATATACTCCATGGCCTTGCTGACGGATTCATCTTCCTTGTCGCACGGGATGTAACCCAGTTTGCGGTAATAGCCCAGGCCGCGGTAATCGTCCACCATGGCGCGTTGCCGCATCGCCGGATAGATCTTCTTGAAATCGATGCCCGGAAAGCCTTTCGCCAGAGCCTCCGCGATCACCGCCGCGGAATGGTAGCCGGTCATGCAGCCTGTCTCTTTCCCCTGCAGCGGCCACACCGGCATGCCCGCGGGACTTTCCTGCGCCATGCGGATCAGGCAATTCACGAAATCCGGGACGCGTTCCGGCAACGCAATCGTAAATAGGGGATGCGCCGCGCGAAACGTGTCCCAAATCGAGAAGGTGCTGTAGTTGTGCAGCCCTTGCGGCAGGCGATGAACCTCGCCATCCATCCCGCGATATTGCCCATCCGCGTCATCGAACAGGGTCGGCGCAACCTTGGTGTGATACAGGCTGGTGTAGAAGATTTCTTTGTGCGCCCGATTGCCGGTGGTGATTTTGATTCGCGAAAGTTCGCGCTGCCACGCCCCGTGTGCGTCGCGACGCACCCTCTCAAAATCCCAGCCGGGAATCTCGGCTTCCAAATTCTTCATCGCACCTTCGCTGCTCACGCCAGAAATCCCCACCTTCACCCGTATCACTTCGCTCTTGCCGGTCTTGTAGTGCAGCAGGCATTTCAACGATTTGCTCTTCGCTTCTTTAACGCTCGCGTCAAGTTTCTTGTCTTCCGAAACAATCTCCGATGACGCGAAGGGCTTTGCGAACTTCACTGCGAAATAAATCCGCCGCCCGGGAGCCCAACCATTCACGCTTCGCCCACCCACGATCGTATCGTCACTCACGATTTTTACTTCGGACCACGCGATGTCGTAGCCGCTCGAGCGGTGGTGCAGATCCAGAATGAAATGGCTGGTGTCGCTGTCAGGGAAGGTGTAGCGGTGAATTCCCACGCGTTCCGTGGCGCTCAATTCGGCGCGTATTTTGTAATCGTGCAGCAAAACCGAGTAATACCCGGGCTCTGCAACTTCATCTTCGTGATGGAAACGTGAACGGTAGCCTTCGCCAGGATTCCCGCGCGCACCGGGAATTATTTTGGCCGGCCCAGTCCCCGGCATCAGCAGGAAGTCCAACATGTCGGAAGCGCCCGTCCCGCTCAGGTGTGTGTGGCTGAAACCCATGATGGAAGAATCGGTATAGTGATACCCCGAGCACCAGTCCCACCCTTCGTCAAACGTGTCTGGGCTAAGCTGCACCATTCCAAACGGCATTGTCGCGCCGGGATAGGTGTGGCCATGGCCGCCCGTACCGATGGCAATCTTCACGAATTTCGTAACGTCTTCACTCGCTGCAGTCGCGGCCGTAGCCGGCGAGGACGCAGCCTCGCGCTCCTTCTGCGCGATGACGCGGGCGGGTAGCAAGCTCGATGCAGACAGCGCGGAAAGCGCACCCAAAAAACCTCTTCTCGTAATCACGGAAGTTTGTCCTTCCAAGCCGCAGGAATTTTCTTTTTGTTGCGCGGTTACACTCAGCCTACACCCCCGGCGAAGGTTGCAGCGTTAGATTCTTAGGTGAAGTTTTGCGGGGAGTGCGAATTCCGCACAAAATGTAAACGCAGGGTACCGCGCCAAATCAAAACAGGCGGAACGTAGCTTCGATGGTGACCCATACAGGGACCCCACGCTGGTGCGCATCGCGCGCAGGCACAAAGTGCCAATGGCCGATCGTTTCAATCGTGCGTTCGTCCAGCCCCATCCCCAATCCCTTCACCATCCGTATCCTTTTCGCGGTGCCGTCGGCGCCAATCAGTACCTGCACGGTCACGCCGCCTTGCAGCTTTCCTTTGCGCGCCTCGTCTGTGTACTCCGGATCGGGGCAATAGCTGCACACGGGTTGTGAAACGACGTTCGCATAACTGTTTCCATCCTCTCCTTCGCCCGCGCCAGCTCCGCTCTGATCGCCCATCCCTCCATCTTTACCAGTGCCGAATCCGTGATTCGAGCCGGGGCCCGCGGAATCCGTATCCTTATCCATCCAAGGCAAGCCCAGATGCACGACCGTCGCGACATTTGTGGGAGCGTTCGGGTCGAAGACCGTCGGCGGAACCGGCATCTCCAAGTCACGATTTTGTGGCAGACGCGGCGGAGCCAGCGGCATCGATGAAGGGGGCGCCAGATTGCCACGCCGCGCGGGCCGCGGATCGTTTTCGCCCCCACCGCCATTACGACCCAAGCTTGGCTGGCCAGTGGTACTCGGATCAACGGGAGGCAAATACGGCAATAGCGCTCGCGGCGTACCGATGTCGATCTTGTGAAGCAGTTGCTTTCCACCGGGAGTCGACGTCAGAAACAGTACGGCCAGGCAGCACACGGCCACGTGGAAGATCGCCGAGAATGTTTGCGAGTTGCCCTTGCGCGCGGAAAGATCTATGAAACAGAAATGGAGCGGCCCTCCATCCAATGGTCCGGCCGTGGCGGCTTTTCGTGTGCCTAGTTCCTGCAGATTCTCCAAAACGCGGTGAAACCACGATTCTGGACGGGACGCGTTACGCAGCGGGCTGAGCACAGGAACCTCCGCCATCCCCCGCAAGTCAGCTGTTCAGGAAGGATTAATGCAATGCGGAGGACGAATCGTTAAGTGAGAATTCCACTTTGCAAATTAGGTTGCCCGGATTGCTTGATGTGTTGAGGAAAGCTGAGAGAAAAGCAAAAGAGGGCCAGATGCCCTCTTTGTAGTTGAAAGTAGATTGAAAAGGTCTTAGTACAGTCGGAAGTTTACTTCAAAGGAGACAAGAGTTGGCACGGGCTTGCCGTTCGGGCCGGTTGCCGCTTTGCAACGCCACGTCCGCATGGTCGTCACCGTCGTGTCATCCAGTCCCAGGCCGGGGCTCTTCAGAACTTGCGGGTTGGTCACGCGACCGTCCACGGTCACAACCGCCTGAACCAGCACGACGCCAGAATACTTTGCTTTGCGCGCTTCTTCCGAGTACGGCGGGTTAGGCATGTAGAAGCACGAGGGCGAACCAACGCCATTCACTCCCGCGCGGAATACACCGCCACCGGTTCCTCCGCCTTCACCCGGGCCGAGTCCAGCGCCGTTGCCGCTGCCAATTCCCCCACCCTCTCCAGAGCCTATGCCTCCGCCGCCTCCCGGTCCATTCGACATAGTGACCGAAGCCGCCAGTGGATCGCCAAAATTAGATAGCGCGGGATTCGCCACCTTCAAATCCGGTGGGCCTAGCAATGTGGGTTCCATCGGGAGTTTGGGATCCGGATTCTTGATCACAGCCGTAGGAGGCGTGAATTGCGTCATCGTGAAGCGCGGCGCTCTGCCCTTGGTTGCCGGTATGGGCGAACGATCGCCGCCACCACCGCCGCCACCTGCTTTGTTGTTCCCGGCCGGCAGCTTGGAAACATAGGGCGAAATATCGAGGCCGGTCACATCCAGGGCCGGCTTGTTCTTGGCCTCGATACTCTTGTTCATGAAGTTCCAGCCGAAGGGAACGATCAGCAGCGCCACAATTCCAATGTGCAGCGCAAAAGCCGTAGCCTGCGTCCAGCTCCAATTCTCATCCTTTGACCAGATGTCCTTCACCTTAATGGGCTTGCTGGTCACGTTCAACGGCGGCAATTTCTTTGGGAAGAACAGTTCCTTCAGGCGATCAGAGAAGCTGCCAAAATTTCCGCCCCAATCCACTTCCAGGCGCTTGTTAACGGCCCTCTTCGGCACTGCGGGCCCGGAAAGGAAAAACTTCAGATTGTCGCCGACTCCACCGGTCTTAAAAGTGTTCTTGGTGAACGGCGCATCCTTGCGCTCGATCACTTTCACTGGTGCTTCAAATAAAAATTGTTTCAGGTTGGACCAGAAATCGTCCGGCATCAGATGGGACGGCGTGCCAAAGTCCGGCATCGCCTCTCTGGAGACTGGGATAATCTCTTCCGGGCCCGTACGCTTGGGCTTGCTCAGCTCATCTGGAAGAAGGTTGATGAAATCCGGCACCTTTTATTCCCTCAACTTAGTTAGACGTAAGTCTACCCCTGATTGCGTACAGCCGGTATGATTCACGCGGGCCAGGAAAGGTTGCGCGACCCCCACGGCTGACACCTGCTGGCTTTCATTGTAACATACGTTGTTACACTGCTTTCCGTTGTTTCCCGCCGTGCACCCAGGGCTTTCGACCGTTTCCGGTCACCCGCAAAAGGGCGGCGTAGAAGGGATATCGACATACCACACCCATGGCTGAACCATTGGAACTAAAGAAGACGCTGAACTTGCCTAAGACGGATTTCCCCATGAAGGCAAGTCTTCCCCAGAACGAGCCCAAGCAACTGGCTGCCTGGGAAGAGGCGCATCTCTACGAGCGCATTTTGGAAGCTCGCCAGGGCAAGCCCCTGTTTGTACTTCACGATGGCCCGCCGTATCCCACAGGAACCATACATCTCGGCACCGGGCTGAACAAGACGCTCAAAGACCTGATCGTGAAATCCAAGAGCATGGCGGGGCACTATGCTCCTTACGTGCCGGGCTGGGATTGTCACGGTCTGCCGATTGAAACGCAGGTGGAAAAGGAACTAGGCGGAAAGGGCAAAGTTTCCCCAGCCGAGTTCCGCCAGCGCTGTCGCGAATATGCCACGCGCTACGTGGAACAGCACAAGCGCGATTTCAAGCGCCTCGGCGTCTTTGGCCGCTGGAATCACCCCTACCTCACCATGAGCCATCCGTACGAGGCCACCATTGCAGGTGCATTCCTGGAATTCATGGAAAAGGGATACGTTTACCGCGGGCGCAAGCCGGTCTACTGGTGCATCTACGACAACACGGCGCTGGCGGAGGCGGAAGTGGAATACGAGGACCACACCAGCCCTTCGATCTGGGTCACGTTCAAAGTTGTCGGTGGTGGCACAGGCGAGGCCGCCAAAATTGGCTCCGATGTTTCCGCGGTGATCTGGACCACTACGCCGTGGACCATCCCTCACAACCGCGCGCTGGCATTTCACCCGGATTATCAATACGCCGTGGTGCAAACAGAAAAAGGGAAGTTGTTGCTAGCGGTGGATCGCATCGCAGGTTTGCAAGCCGAGGCGGACATCAAGCAAGCTGACATTCTGGCTACCTTTAAAGGCCGCGATTTTGAGGGCATGAAATTCCAGCACCCCTTCCTGCCGATTCAGGTGCCCGGCATACTTGCGGACTACGTCACGCTGGATCAAGGCAGCGGTATCGTGCATACGGCGCCTGGGCATGGCGCGGATGACTTTATCTCTGGCCAAAAATACGGCCTGGAAGTTTACGCGCCCTTGGATGATCGCGGCGTCTATCTGGAAGGCCTGCCGGAATACAAAGGCAAGGATGTATTCGCGGCAAATCCTATCGTGGTGAAACTGCTTGGCGATCGCGGCGCACTGCTTGGCCATCACGCGTACAAACATTCCTATCCACACTGCTGGCGTTGCCACAATCCTGTGATCTTTCGCGCCACGGAGCAATGGTTCGTCAAGCTGGATCAAGTGGCGCACGGGGCGCAGAAATCATTGCGCCAGGAAGCGCTGCAGGAAATTCACAATGTGAAGTGGATTCCCGGCTGGGGCGAAGAACGCATTTACGAAATGATCGAGAAGCGCCCAGACTGGTGTGTTTCCCGCCAACGCTTCTGGGGAGTTCCCATCATCGTGTTTTTCTGCGATGCCTGCGGAAAGCAGCTCGATGATTTCACGGCGCTGCGCAATGTCGTGAAATGGTTTGAAAAGGAGGGCGCGGACGCGTGGTACACGCATACTCCTGAAGAGTTGCTGCCTCCGGGAACGAAGTGCTCATGCGGCGCCGCAAAATGGCGCAAGGAACACGACATTCTGGACGTGTGGTTCGACTCCGGATCGTCGCACCTTGCCGTTTTACATGGCAAAGAGTGGCCCGCGGACGTTTACCTCGAGGGCCCCGACCAATATCGTGGATGGTTCCACAGCTCACTGCTGATCGCGGTGGGCATTCGGGATAAGGCGCCGTATCGCAGCGTGGTGACGCACGGCTGGACTTTGGACGAGCAGGGAAGGCCCATGTCCAAGTCGCTGGGCAACGTCGTGCTGCCCACAGAGATTTGCGACAAGTGGGGCGCGGACTTGCTGCGCTTGTGGGTAGCTTCGCAGGAATATCAGGCGGACGTGAAGATGAGCGAGCGTGTGATGACGCAGCTCAGCGAAGCGTATCGCAAGATCCGCAACACGTTCCGGTTTGCCTTGGGCAATTTAAACGATTTCAATCCTTCGCGGGATGCGCTGGCCAACGAACAGCTCGAGGAAATGGATCGCTGGATGCTCGAGCGCACCGCCGACCTCGTCAAACGCTGCCGCGAATGGTATGCGGCGTACGAATTTCACCGCGTGTATCACGCCATACATGATTACTGCGTCGTGGACCTGAGCGCGTTTTATTACGACGTGCTGAAGGATCGGTTGTACACCAAGGCGCCCAATAGCAAGTCGCGCCGCTCCGCGCAAACAGCGGTGTGGAAGATTACCAGCGCACTGGTGCGGATGGCTGCGCCCATTCTCGTTTTCACGGCGGAGGAGCTTTGGAAGTATGTGCCTAAAACCGCCGGCGAACCGGAGAGCGTGCACATGGCGTTGTTTCCACAGGATGCCGATTTGCAAAGCGGCTTTCCCGGGGATAAGGCCAACACGTGGGATATGTTGGGCAAGGTTCGCGGCGAAGTGCTGAAGGCGTTGGAAACGGCGCGCAACGAAAAGAAACTGATCAACGCTGGGCTTGAGGCGAAAGTGCTTCTCAACGCCGACCTTGAACTGAAGGCCAAACTCAAACACTATTTGCCCGTTCTCCCGGGCCTCTTCATTGTTTCCCAAGTGGATCTAATGAACGCGGGAACGGGCGAGTACCGTTCGGAATCCGTGCCCGGCCTTGAAGTAACCGTGCAGCGCGCTGACGGCAAAAAGTGCGAGCGCTGCTGGAACTTTTCCACGCATGTCGGCGAGAACACGCGCTATCCCACGATCTGCGAGCGCTGCAGCGAAGCCATTGCGGAAATAGAAGCCACGCACACATGATCCTGCCGCGCCGACTCCGCTGGCTTTGGCTTACACTGGCCGTGGTCTTTTTGGATCGCGCCACTAAGGCGTGGATTGAATCGCGGCCGGAAAATTACTTTCCGCATCCGGTCTTTACAAATTCAAATATCGTGAACCTAGTTTCTGCGCGGAATCCCGGAATCGCTTTCAGTTTTCTGGCGGCGTACCCGGCATCTACCGTTCGTGTGCTCTTGACTGTGGTTTCCCTGGTCATCATCGCGTTCATTGCATGGATGCTTGTGGCCAGCCGCAGCGGGGGGATGCTGCAGGCGGCGGGTCTTGCGCTGCTGCTGGCCGGCGCCACGGGCAACGTAACCGACCGCATTCTGCATGGCGCTGTTACCGATTTCCTGGAAGTCTGGTTGCGGTTCATTCCCTTGCGCATTTTCCATCCCTGGCCTGCCTTCAACGTTTCCGATTCCGCCATCACCGTTGGCGCAGTGCTGATCATTCTCGATATCTTTTTCGGTCAGCAGCATGGCCGGCCTTCCGCGAAGGCATAAAGCGCGCAAGCAGCCTTGGGCAGTGCCGGCTGCGTCCGCGCGCAAATCTGGTTTTTGCCACTTTATCTACTGCCAAATGGCATAGAATACTTGACAATGTGGCAGCACCAGCCCAAACTGGCAATATGACACGCCCTCTGATTCGCAAACGCAGATTCCAGACACGACGCGATTCCACCCGCCACGCCGCAAAAGTGTCGAGCCTCGGCCTGCGCACGGGAAGCATTCCTGAGCTTATCCAACATGTGCAAGCTGGCCTGCCCTTCCGGGCGCTTGAGACCTTGGCTTCAAAAAGCGGTATCCCGGCCGCCGAAATCGCTTCCGCCATGGACATCCCTCAGCGAACGCTGGCGCGGCGGAAAGTTGAAGGGCGATTTGTCCGCGAAGAATCGGAGCGGCTGCTGCGCCTCTCGCGAATCTTTGAAGCTGCCGTCGAGCTTTTCAAGGGAAACATAGGTGGAGCAGTGGCTTGGCTGCGTACGCGGCGTCCCGCACTTGGGAATAACAGCCCACTGGCCTATTCCGGCACGGAGTTGGGTGCGCGCCAGGTCGAGGATCTGATTGGGCAACTCGAGCACGGTGTTTTTCCGTGACTTTGGTTGCCTGGCGAATTGTCGAGACCCTCTTCGCGTATGATGCCTTTAAGGGCGAAGGTGCGCGACGCTTCGGGGGCCGTTGGAATTCGCCGGGACACGTGGTGATCTACACCGCGCAGTCCCAGGCTTTGGCAGCTCTTGAAATTCTCGTGCATGTCGATTCCGAGAATTTGCTGTTGAGCTACAGCGCAATACCGGTCACGATCGAAGAAAATCTAATTTGCAGGCTGGATGCCTCAAGACTTCCCAGGAATTGGCGCGCTTATCCAACTCCCAGATCCACGCAACTGCTGGGCGATGAGTGGATTACGAGTGGGGGATCAGCCGTTCTTCAGGTGCCGAGCGTGGTCATCCCCGACGAAAACAATTATCTGCTCAATCCGCTTCACCTGGATTTCAAGAAGCTCATTATCGGAGTACCCAAAGCTTTTAAGTACGACTGGCGGTTGAAGAAGGAGTCCTAAAGGACTCGCTCTCATCTCTGACTTCGGGCCGCGGAAGTTCCGCGGTAGACTCTCCTTGTGAATGAAGCAGAGCATTTGAAGATTGCGGTGGAGGCAGACGACGCGGGGCTGCGGCTGGACCGCGTAGTGGCCAACCGCTGCCCGCAGCTTTCGCGAACGCGCGTGCAGGAACTCATTGCGGGCGGGCTGGTGCTGCTGAACGGGAAGAGTGCCAAGGATTCGCACAAGGTCCGCGCAGGAGACGCCATCGAAGTTGTTCCCGAAGAGCGCCCAGCTTTGCGCGCGGAAGCTGAATCGATTCCTCTGGATACGCTGTACGAAGATGAAGACGTCATCGCGATCAACAAACCGGCAGGCATGACAGTGCACGCTGGGGCAGGGAACTCGCACGGCACGGTGGTTAACGCGTTGCTGGGGCGCGGGCAATCTCTCTCGCAGTCTGGTGATCCGTTGCGGCCCGGCATCGTGCACCGCCTGGACAAGGAAACTTCCGGCATTTTGCTGGTGGCGAAAAATGATTTTGCGCATGCCAGGCTCGCGGAAGCGTTTCGCCTGCGTACCGTCCAAAAAATATATATCGCGCTGGTGCAGGGAGTCTTGGAGAAAGAGCGCGGACGGATTGAGCTGGCCATTGGGCGCGATCCGAACCGCCGCACGCGCATGACGGCGAAGCGCGCCGCGCTGCTGCACAATGCGCGAGAAGCCCGCACGGACTGGCAAGTGCTTGCGCGCGTCAATTCCACCACGCTGGTGGAAGTGCAATTGCACACGGGGCGCACGCACCAGATCCGCGTGCATTTTTCCGCGTTGCGGCATCCTGTTGTGGGAGACACGCTTTACGGCGCCGCCGGACAGTTGCACATTGGCCGTACAACATTGCCCGTCCTCGGCCGCAATTTCCTCCACGCGGCAAAAATCACGTTTGCGCAGCCTCGCACGGGCCTGCCGATTCAGCTGATGGCGCCCCTGCCGCCGGATTTGCTGGCATACTTGCATGCGTTGGTGGCCGCCGCGGGCGAACTGCCGCAACGAATTGACGCTGCGCTGGAAGGCTTCCTATAATCAATGAACATGCGACGACTATCTATTGGACTACTCCTGTTTGCCGTGCTGTTGGGCAGCGCGCTCGTATTCGCTCAACAGCAGACCCCTGCCACTCCTCTCACCACGCCGCCAGCCGCTGCGCAAGAACAGGAGAAGCCGCAGCAGAGCGGAATAACGTTTCCCATCACCGTCAACCTTGTTGACGTTTTGTTTACCGTGCTGGATCGCCGCAATAAACTTGTGGCCACACTCGAGAAGCCGGATTTTCAGGTTTTCGACGACAACGTTCTTCAGGATATCCGCTACTTCAGCAAACAAAGCGATCTTCCGCTGCGCATCGGCATGCTGCTGGACACATCCAACAGTATTCGCGACCGCCTGAAATTCGAGCAGGACGCCGCCAACAATTTCCTGTTCAGCGTGTTGCGGCCCCGCAAAGACGAAGCGTTCGTGATGACCTTTGACGACGAGCCGCAGATTATCCAGAATTTTACGAACGACACCGGCGCGCTGCGCGACCAGATTCTCCGCACGCGGTCTGGTGGCGGCACCGCCGTGTACGACGCGGTTTACGAAGCCTGCGAAAAAGAGTTGAGCCATCCGCCGCGGCCACCGGGCGATCAGCCGGACGTGGTGCGCCGCGTCATGATCCTGATCAGCGACGGCGAGGACAATCTGTCCATGCACACACGCTCGGAAGCGATTGAGATGGCGCAGCGCACCAGCGTGGTGATTTATTCCATCAGCACCAGCACGCAGTGGGTCACCATCGAGGAACCCAACAAAGAACAATCCGGCAACCGCAAGTACCACCTGACCGAAGGCGACCAGATCCTGAAGAGTCTTGCGGAGGAAACTGGCGGACGCGCTTTTTTCCCGTATCACGTGGACGATCTCGATCAGTCCTTTCAGGACATTGGCGAGGAGCTGCGCAATCAGTATTCCATCGCGTACAACCCGACGAACCACGCGCTCGATGGCCGGTACCACAAGATTCGCGTGGATACGCCGGCCCACAAGGGCTTCCAGGTGCGGGCGCGCCGCGGATATTATGCGCGGACGAACGCGGCGATTCCGGCGGGATCGGTGAAGTAGCGATTCTTCTTGAAATCGATACGCGAAGGCGCCCGCCTCAGAAGGCGGCCGCTACACGAGCAAGAGAACCCAAGAGAACAGTCTAAGCAAAAAGCCGCAGGGCTCGCGGACTCTCCCTTCGCTACAACGGAAAACCCGGGAGGAAAACCACACGGCAAAAATGTCGGCGCGCCGACATTATATTGAAAAAGACATACGCAACCGCCATTCGAATAAGGGGGAATTTGTTGCAAGGCGGAAATGGCTTGCGGAATCAAGGAGTTGAAGCGCGCTTCTTCGAATGAAATGGGGCTTATCGGGTTGGGCAAAGTGCCGGAGTTCGAACTCAGGGCCGATTGTCGTGCAAAAGGACGACGTCGGATTCCTGTTCACCGGACTCAATGGCGAGTTTGGAGCCATCGCGCGAAAAGACGAAGCGGTAGGCGTGGTCCTTTTTGAAGTGAGTCAACTGGCGGTGCATGGCGCCGTCGAGGGGCTGCAGCCACAGATTGTCCACACCTTTTTCACGCACCACGTAGACGATTCCCTTGCCATCCGGCGCGTAGGCCAGCTCATCGGGTAAGGCGCGTTGATCGATATCGCTGTACGTCATCTGATGCGTTTCCACATTATCAATGCGCAGCATGAGTTTGTGATCAAGCTCACGCACGTCGAGGGAGGCGATTTCATTTCCTGTGGGTGAAAGAGCGAAAGCGCCAACGGAGTGCTTCATAACAGTATCCGGCGAGCCGCCGTCCACTGGTATGCGCTTCACGTAGCGATTGTCGTTGTGGTCCACGTAATAGACCCAGTTTCCGGTCTTCGCGCAGGATGGCTCCTGTTCATTCCTGCCGCTGGTGAGTTGCTTCTGATTCCCGCCGCCCAGATCCATGCGCCACAGATTGGCGGATGATCCTCCGTTGCTGCCGAGTTGGCGATACACAATGTACTGCCCCTCGCCGCAGACGGCAACCTGATCCGGAGTGTGCTTCAGATCGGTGTACAGAGCGGTTTCTTGTCCGCTGGGCGCAACGACTTTCAGGCTCCCGGCTTGCGGCAAAATCAAGCGGCTATCGGGCATCCAATCCCAGCGCCAGGGGAGGACTTGGGAAGCCAGAGGAATCGGGTGCAACTCGTCCGGGTCGCTGGCCGGAGCAATGCTCAGGGAAAAGTGAACTTTGCTTTGGATGGCCACAATGGTTTTGCCGTCACTGGAAATGCCCAGCTTCCCATAGTCATTCGTGTCTTGCGTTAGCGCGCGATATTCACCGCCAGGATAACTGAGGTATCCGATTTGCTCTTGCATGTGTGCCGCGTTGAGCTGCGCGGCGGTGACGATCAGCGCGCTCCCGTCGGGCATCCATGCGGGGCCGTAAAAAATACGGTCGGCGGAAGGAGCAAATACGTGGTCCTGACCGGTGGCGACGTCGAAGGCGAGGTAACCGCCGATGGCGTCGGAAGTTGGCAGTCCAGCAGGAATCACGATGGTTTTGCCGTCAGGCGACCACGCGGGAACGTAGCTATCGCTTTGCAGATTGCGGCCTGTGAAGATAGGTTTCTCGATGGTGCCGTCGCTCTTGGCCATCCACAAATCCCAGGTCGGCGAATCGTGGAGTTCGCGAAGAAACACAAAATGCAGGCCATCGGGAGAAAACGAGATGGGGCTGTCCACATCCTTGATGATCACCCGCGGCTCTCCGCCCAGAACGCTGGCGCTATACAACTGCGATTCTTCTTCGTTCGCTTCGTCGCGGCGCAGGAAATAGATGTAGTTGCCGTCGGGTGAAAAGCAGAGCCCCTGATATCGAGTGCGGGCGGGCTCCACAATTTGCTTCATGGTCGCGGTGGGGATGTGCCGCAACCACAGAGACTGTGAGCCGCTTTCCTCGATCGCCTGCAACAGATACTTGCCATCCGCGGAAATGGCCGCTTGCGTGACGTGGCCGTTGTTGGAGACGTTTTCGATAGTGAATTTTTCAAAGGGAGCAAGCACGGGCTTTTGCTGAAGGAGCGGGAGCGCCGCGTGATCTTTTTGCATCAGGGCGTACCAGCCGTAGCCCGCGGCAGCAATCGCAACGACGATCCCCAACAGGATTACACCTAAGCCGATTTTGTTTTTCGGCGCGGCTTGAGTGGGTATCGAGCCGCTAATCGAGGAAGCCGTTGCACCCGAGAACGTCGCGGAAGCGGGGCCAGTCCCTGACACTTGCGCCACGTTGGCGGAGGCCCGGCTTGCGGTCACCGATGAATCGGAGCTGATGCGGTTGGGATCCAGTTCGCGCTGTAGGCGTTTAAGATCGGCGCGAACTTCGGCGGCTACCTGGCAGCGGAGGTCGCGGTCTTTTTCAAGAAGCTTATTAATGATGCGTTCGAGCTCCTGAGGGATCGCGCTATTCAAAGAGATAGGGGAAACGGGGGCGCTGTGAAGGATATGCCCGAAGATGACGGCAGTGGTGGCGCCGGGAAAAGGAAGCGTGTGGGTCACCATCTGATAGAGCACGGAGCCCAAAGAAAATAAATCGCTGCGCGCATCCAGGACTTCGCCGCGCGCCTGCTCTGGCGACATATAGGCAATGGTGCCGACGGTGGTACCGGGAGTGGTGAGGAAGGTGTCTTTCGAGGGAGCGACTGTTTCGCCTTCCATGGAACCTTCCGGCTCCATTAACTTGGCCAGGCCGAAGTCCAAAATTTTGGCGGCACCTCGTTCGGTGAGGAAAATGTTGGCCGGCTTGATATCGCGATGAACGATGCCCTTTTTGTGCGCGGCATCGAGAGCTTCGGCTACCTGGATTCCGATCTCGATGGCCCTGGGGATGGGCAGCGGCCCGCGAGCCATGGCATGGTCCAGCGATTCCCCTTCCAACAATTCCATGGCGATGTAGGTCATCCCGTCTTCTTCTTCGATGGCATAGATGGTGCAAATGCCGGGATGATTCAGGGCGGAGGCGGAACGGGCTTCACGCAAGAAGCGTTCCATAGCCGCGGGATCGGGTTTGCCGGTGTCCGGAAGGAACTTCAAGGCGACGTGGCGGCCAAGGCGAGTGTCCTCGGCTTCATAGACCACTCCCATGCCGCCGCTTCCCAACTGCCGCAGGATGCGATAGTGCCCGATTGTTTCGTTGATCATCAAGAGTGATCCGGAGTCGTGCTGCGCCTTGTGATACTAGCCAAGGCGCGCACGGCGGTCAATGCGTGTCCGCTGATGAGTTATTTTAACTTTAGCAGGAGCGCGGGCGGAATGAATCTTTCCGATTGCCGAAAGGACGAGTAACGGTGCGTCAGCTTCTAGGCGCGTAATAGCCTTTGCGGGCCAGCACTTTTAATTCGTTATTGTTCATTTCCACTTTGATCTTGCGGAACTTTCCGTCCTTGGCATTGTTGCTGGGATAGTAGCCCAGGGTGTACTGGCTGCGCAGTTCTTCGGAGATCTGGTCAAAGGCCTCTTCGATATTTTTTTCGGAACGCACGGAAATCATGCGGCCGCCGGTGTCGTCGGCCAGCTTGTGGGCCACGCTGGGATTGCCACCGTAGCGCGGGTCAACGACCAACAAAATATGAATCACTGTGTCCGTGCGCTGAGCCGCCTCGATGGCTTCCTCCAACCTCACTTTGCTTCCTTCATCCTCGGCATCGGTGACGATGACGAGCGCTTTGCGGCCAGCCTCACCGTTTAGCTTGTCACTGCAGGCGAGATAGATGGCGTCGTATAACGCCGTGCCGGTGATTTGTTGTCCCCCGATGGGCCCGGGATTTCCGGCAATCATGCCGCCCCCGGGAATGTTGATGCGCGCCTTGTTAATGGCGCGGTCCAGTTGGCCCCGGTCATCGGTAAGATCGGAGAGCAGGTCCACGTCGGAATCAAAGGACATCACCATGGCCTCGTCGCCCTTGCGCAGGACGCGGCGGATGAAGCGGCTACCCGACTCCTGAATCGTGGGCAAATTGTTCTGCTCGCTGCCGGAAGTATCCAGGAGCAACCCGAGAGTGATGGGCAGATTCATCTCTTTGGAGAAAAAGGAAATCTTCTCTTCGTGGCCATCCTCGAGAACTTTAAAGTCTTCCTGTTTCAGATCCGTGATGACCCGCTTATTCTTATCGCGCACGGTGGCAAACAGGTTGACTAACGTGACTTCCGACTTGATTACCGGCGGTGTCTGGCTCTGGTCTTGCGTCTGGGACTGCGGCAGCGCTGGTACGGCCAAGGCAAGCGCGGCACAGAGCGCCAGACCTTGCCTCCAGTTTTTGTTGCACAATGGCATATTCTCTTTCTCGATTTTTAAGATTTCCCGGTATCCTTATTGGTGAGTTCGCCTGGCATAGTGGCTCAGACCGGGTTGGCGCTGCGTCGCAATGCCGCGAGCATCATTACAAGAATTCGATGCAACCAGCCTGCCCCGGGGATGCGTCGTATAATAGCACCGGAACGTCAAACGCTGGATTCGCCCAAGAAAGTTTGGCCTGATGACCATGAATTGTCCACGAAAAACGCGAAAGTTCGCCTTGGCACTATCCCCGTTGCTGCTGACGCCGTTTCTTGTGGCGCAGCAACCTGCCGCCACAGCACCGGCGAAACCACCCGCTACGACGCAGGCCCCGAGTGCCGTCCCACAGGCGCAGGCGCCTCCCACGATTAAGGTTGTCAGCACTACTGTCGTAGTCCCGGTCACGGTGAAGGACCGCAGCGGTACTCTTGTGGCCGACCTGCGGAGAGACGAGTTCCGAATTTTCGACGACGACGTGGAACAAAGAATTACTTCGTTTACCGCCAATGCCTATCCCATTTCCCTTGTCGTGCTGATTGACAACGACCTGAAGAGAAAGGACGCCGACCAGGTTGAGCCGAGCCTGCGCGCCATTGTGGGGGGGTTGAGCACCAGCGACGAAGCCTTTATCTGCACCTTTGACCAATATTTTCATGCAGGCCACGGCTTCACCCGCGATCAGGACAAACTCATTACTGAATTGGAGCGCAAGGACGTGTCCTCGAAAGCGCGCTCTTCCACCGGACCCGTGGGTGGCCCGTTTGAAGGACCCACGATCAACGATGCACCGGCTCCGGGCGCCCCCATGAACGACCCGTCCCTGATCGCCATCAAGGGCCAGCCCACCAAGGCGCTGGACGACGCCGTATACAACGCCGCTGAGTTGCTTCAGGATCGCCCCTCGCGGGACCGCCGCAAGGTCATCCTGCTCATTTCTGATGGGCGGAATGGCATCAAGTTCAATACGCACAAATACGACGATACTCGCGCAGAGCTCCTTCGCCAGGGCATTGCCGTTTACAGCGTGGCTGTAGGCAGCGCTTACTTTGACCGGAAATTCAATCGCCTGGTGGAGTACGCGCACGATACCGGTGGCGACGTTTACTTTGGGGTGAAAAGCGGCACCTTCGAGGAGTTCTATTCGCGCATCTCGGAAGAGGCCCGCAATCAATACACCTTATCGTTTGAACCCAGAGGCGAGCGCAAGGTTGACTACCATAGCCTGGAAGTGCGCGTCCGCCGCGAGGGCATGACCATCCTTACCCGCAAGGGCTATTACAGCGGGACGACCAGCGAAGCCCCCTAAGAAAAGCTACTGCTCGTTTTGCATTGGTTTCCTCCTAACACCCGACGCGCGCGTCCGTATACGGAAGGCAGGGGCGAGGATCGCTTGCAATATGTTTTCCCTGCCCAACTCGAGACTGAGTGACGAAGCATAGAAGGAGAACGACGATTATGAAGAAAATGAAGAAGATGGAAAAGAAGACTGCGAAGAAGGGGAAATAATCGGGGTTCGACTCAGTTTAGTTTGACGAAGCGCCCTGGACTGGTCAGGGCGCTTTTTATTTTGCGCAGCGCGGCCTCGGCGTACTGGCGGTTACGCTGTTTAGCGGCTCGCGAGGGCAGGCGTGGTTTCACCTTGCGCGAGGTCCAGCAGGAAGAGCGTTTGATCACTAGTCATCACGAGCAAGCGCTTGCCGTCTTCCGAAAAAATCTTTAGCATGACCGGGTCCGCGAAGAAGTATTCGTTCGTTTGCTTCAGCGTCTTGACGTCGTAGACGAGGAGATGGGCGTGCCCGTTCGCGAGGCAAAGCCGGTCGCCGTGCTTGGATAGCTTGGGGCGGTCTCCAAACCACTTTGCGCGTTGTTCGCCGGTGGCGATGGAGTAAAGCAAAGTGCGGTGCTCGTCGTCGGCAATGACCACGGAGTCGCCGGCGGCATTCCAGTATTCAGGAACGAAGGAGTATTTGCCGGTGCGCAGGTATACAGTCCCCAATGTGGTTCCGTCTCGCGCGTTTAACACCTCCCAGAAGTAATCCCCATCCACTGGTTTGTCTTTGGGCCAGTGCACCTGCAATTTCGGGTCACGGGCAAGTTCGTCCTTAAGGCCTTCTGCGCGCACTTGCCAAGTCATGAGCAACTGGCCTGTATCCGGCGAGCCGCCCAAAAAAGGGCCTTGCTTCGGATAGCTGCGCGACCAGAGAGGATTCAGGCTGGCCATGTCCAAGGCTTGCACTTCCACATTCCAACTCGATTCGCGCTTGTTGTCATTGTGTTTGATGCGCAGGCAGGTCTCGCCGAAAAAGAGCACGTCGTCGTCCTTGGTGATGTCGCGCGCCCGCGCCTGTTGCGTCTCCGGGCTGACTACAGCGATCTGGCGGCTGGCTTTTTCAAACTCCGGGAAATCCAGCAGGAATGCCGAAGCACTGGAATAGGACGCGTGATCGAAACCGCGCACGTAGATCGGCCGTTCGTTTTTCTCGATGCTCCACACACCACCGCGCATTCCGGTGGAAATAGCCAGCCAGCGCAAATCCGGTGAAGCCGCGGCGGTCTGCAGCCAGCCCAGTTTGCCCAAAGGGAGTTGGAGCGTCTTGGTTGCCGTCAATTTTCCCACTTCGTAGATGCCGATCTCGCCATTCAATCGTTCACCCACCGATTCCTGGCCCCACAAATCGGTGGCGGAGGTACGGTTGGCGAAAATGACCTTTTTTTGTTCGAGATCGAGAGCTCCAACGGGATGATCTCCGAGTGGGCGAAGCAGCACGTACCGCGGATTGGTGGCGGCAATCAATTTTGATCCGCCAAGTTCCACGCGATCCAAGGTCTTTCCCGAAGGGAACTCTACAATCGGGGATTTCTTTGGGTTGAATGTTTCCACACCGACGAGCTTGTTAGGACCCAGGAAGGTGAAGGAATAGGTGAGCAAATGTTGCAGCGAGGAAGAAAGACCGACCTTCTGCTTCGTGGTCAGGTCCACGGCGAACGACTCTCCCGTAGAGGATCCGGCGGCAAAGTAGTGGCCATCCGGCGAATATCGCAGGTTGACAAGATCGTGATGGGTGAGCATATACCTGTATTTGTCCCACCCGCCGTACCTGCTCCAGCCAGGATCGAAGTCGTAAAAATCCTGCTTCTGGATGACCGTTTCGCCCGTGGCTACGTTGAAAAGCGTCAGGGCCATGTCCTCCTGGAAACACGCCAGGAATTTGGCGTCGGGGGACAACGCGGTTTGCCGGCAAGGCTGCAGCGTGGGTACGTCGGAGATGCTTGCTTGTTCCTGTTTCTCGATGTTCCACGTTTCGACGCGCAGCGCGGTGTCAAAAAACGCGACATTCTTTCCATCAGGCGTGAACTGCGCTTCTTCCGCTTCCGGGGCATCGATGCGAAAAACGAACTTTAGGGGATCGCGCGTCAGTACATAGATGCAGCCTTCATCTTGCGCCAGAATATAGACTCCGTCTCCGCTGTATTGAAATCGCGTGACGTCTCCGCGTAGCGGGTCCTTCAGAACTTTCCTGTCCGCAACGCCCTTAAGGTTTTCGGAGTGGCCCGTGCCGCGGTAGTGCAATACCGCCGCTTGCCACTGAGAGAACTCGTCGCTTCCGGAAGACGCGCGCTTTGCCACGCATTCCTTTGGCAGAGCGGCAAAATCCTTGAGAGCCACGCGCAAACGTTTCGAGTCTGGATTCGTGGCGCCGAAGAGATCGGAGAGCCAACTTCCCGTCTTGCCCTTGGTTTGCATCAGGCGATCCAGAAAATCTGGAAACATTTGGACGTTATATCCGGCGCGGGCGGTGGCCTGCATTCCCAGTTGATCGGCCACCAACTGGTTGCGATCTTCCTCGTTGGGCGGGCCGGAATGCAGCTTTTTCAGCCGGACGCTATCGAGCATTTGGTTGTAAAGCGCGAACAGGTCGGCGTCCTCCGGGAGGCTCTTCAAGCCCAGAATGTCACGGAATAGATGGGACAAGTCGCTGGCCTGCTGGCGGGCCACCTTGTGTCCCATCTCATGGCCCAAGACTCCCGCCAGTTCGTCTTCACTGCGGAGAAAGGCAGCCATCTTCCGCGAGACGTAAACGCGTCCCCCAGGCATGCCAAAGGCTTGAATTTCCGGCTGGTCGTAGACCAAAAACGTGTAATGCAAACCGACATTCGGAAGTTGCGCGGCAACGGAGTTCCCAACCTTGGTCAAATAGCTGGTAAGGCGCTCGTCATCGATGACCTGGAATTCACTTTCCAATTGTTGGCGCAGGATCTCTCCCAATTGCATTTCCTGCCTCGGCGTAATCAGGATTTGCGGGTCGGGAGGCGGCGCTTGCAAGGGCGAGCAGGCGTTTTGTGCGGCGACAGGCAGAGCAAGACACAACGATACGAGAGAGAGAAGAATTGATTTCATAGGTATCTCTTGGAGAACTTTACTGGCCAAGGTACCACCGGGATAGTGGGAAATCAATTGCTGAACTTCATGCCGCGGGGCTTGCGCTTCGTTGCGTCGAACACTACAAGCGAAAACAGAAAACAGAAAACAGAAAACAGAAAATAGAAAATAGAAAAGCGGGTTAACCGCCGGAGCCGGTTAGGGATTCTTCGTGGGCGGGGCAGATTGGCTTGTAGGCGCAAGTGCGGCACGCGAAGACGACCTTGGCGGGGAATTCTCCGGCGCGGATGTTGCCGGCGGTGTCCTGGACAATCTTCTCGGCTTCGTCGAGCTGTTTGGCGTCGCGCGTCGTCACCTGGATCTGATTGTTTTGCAGGTAATGAAAGGCCAGGCGGACGGGATTCCATTCAAATATTTCTTTTGCCGCCAGGGCGTAGATGCTCAGCTGCAAATCCTTTCGGGCATCCGCGTCTTTTTTGGGCTTGCCCGTTTTGTAATCCACGATTTCCACGTCTTTGCGCCCCAGGCTGTTCACCTGATCCATGCGGCCGGTGAGGATCACATCGTTGGCCAGCGGCAGCTCGAAACCTTTTTCCTGCTCGAGGATTTGCGGCGGGGATTGCAGCATCGCCTCATAAAATGTTTTTAGCTGCTCCAGGCCATCCTTCTTGTATTCGGCTTCCTGGTATTCGTCTTCGTAGCCGGCGCTGCTCCATTCGGTTTCGTAGATGTGCTGGACCTCCGCGAAGGGAAGCCTCGCGCCTTTCTTCAAGTGTTCCAGGAAGCGCTTGATGGTTGTGTGCATCACGCTGCCGAAACTTAGCGTGGCGCGCGGACCTTCTTTCAACGACCACAAATAGCTGAAGGCATATTGTTGCGGGCATTTGCGGTAGTTTTCGACGGCGGAGCTGCTGAGTTTCAGGGGCTCTGGTGTAGTCGGGTGGAATTCTTCGGCCCACTTGGCAATACGCGAAAAAATTTTGGGCGGGCCTTCTTTTGTGCCGAAAAGTTCGCCCGCTTGCGCTTCCGTTTGTGGATTCGAAGTGGCGGCGGGTTGGATCTTCTTTTTCGGCGCGAGTTGCAAAACGTCACGGCGCTTGATGGCGGGATCCATCACGATGTCTTCGACGAACACGGGCACCTTGCCCTTTTTCTCGGTGAGCGTAGTGATGGTCAGGCGCTCTTCGGCGCGTGTCAGGGCCACATAAAACAGGCGGCGCTCCTCCTGAATATGGAAATCGCCCTCGGGCAATTCTTCCTTCATCAGACGATCGGGAAATTCGAAAAGCGGCGAACGATTGCGCGGAGGAAAAGCGCCCGAATTCACACGCAGCACGAACACGTGGGGAAATTCCAGGCCCTTGGCGCCGTGCACGGTCATGAGCTGGACGGCATCTCCGGGGGCGTCGTCTTCCAGGCTGAGCGTGCCACCGGCTTGCTGGAAATAGTCCAAATACTCCAGAAATTCAGGCAGGCTGCGTGTTTCGCTCTTGGGCTCCCAGTCCTTAATAAATTGGCCGAGTTGGTTGACGTATTTCCGATCTTGCGCTGCGGCGCGTTGCGGCACTTCCAGCCATTCGACCAGGTCGCCTAGGATTTCGCGAGCTGTGCGGCGGCGCATCGTCTTGCGTTGCGCGACCAGAAATTCGAGGAGCACGGGCAGCGCGGTGTGCGATGCGTCGAAAGGCAGTTCCGATTGCGGCGCTTGCAAAACATCATAGAGAGCCGTGCCGCGTTTCTTGGCTGCGCGTTCCGCCAGGCGCACCAGATCTTCCGGAGTCATATGCCAGGCAGGAGCGGAGAGCACGCGGGCGCAGGCGATGTCGTCAAAGGGCAGCGCGATCAGGTGGAGATAGGCGAGGACGTCGCGCACCAGCGGATGCTCCAGGATGGAGAGCTTGCTGATGACGAAGGGAATCTTGCGGTGCGAAAGTTCCTCCACCAACTGATCGCGATGCGCGTGCTGGCGATAGAGGACGGCAAACTCTTTCCAGCGGCGGCCCGCGTTGTGCAGGCGCTCGAGTTCGTCGGCAACCCATGCGGCTTCGTCCTCGGGCGACTGCAATTCGGCGATGCGAATTTTTTCGCCTTCGGCTTTGTTGGACTGCAAAACTTTCTTTGGAAATTCAGGGCTGACTTCGTTTTGGCCGATCACCTGAGTGGCAACGCGCAAGATATTGGGCGTGGATCGGTAGTTGTCCATCATGGCGACACGATAGGGTGTGGAGTCCTGGCCTTCCTGCCAACCCGTAAAGCGCTGGAGGAAAAGTTTGAAGCTGCCGAAGGAGGCGCCACGGAAGCGATAGATGGCCTGATCGTTGTCGCCAACAACGACGATGTTGCGCGGTTCCGCGCTCAGGAGATGCAGCAATTCGAGTTGCGCGATATTGGTGTCTTGAAATTCATCGACCAGGATGTGCGTGTATCGATCCTGAAGCTCGCGGCGGCGCTTGGCGTCCTTTTTAAGAAGGGCGACGGCTTCGGTGATCAGGCCGTTCAGGGCAACGGCGCGCTTTTCTTTCAGGATTTCCTCGCTGGCACGATAGGCGCGGGCAATTTCCTGTTGGAGGGCCACCTGCTCGGTGCGTTCCTTCAACGTGTCATCGTCGAGCGCGTTTTTCTCGGCTTGCAGCTCCGCAGCGAGTTGATCGGCGTAGGATTGATACTCTTCGCTGGAGACGAGTTCGTCCTGGCAACGCGAAAAAAAAGTGATGAAGTCGCTGAGGAATTGCCCAGGCTCGGCCAGGCGGCGGTATTTTTCGAGTTTCAGGCGCGCCAGATTCCGGCGGAGCAGGATCCAGTGATCCACTTTTTCCAGCGGCAGGATGTTGGGGTCCACTTCTTTCAGCAGCGTTTCGCAAAAGGAATGAAAGGTCGCCAGAACGACATCTTTGCCGCGCTCGCCCACGGCTTTCACGACGCGCGCTTTCATTTCGCCGGCGGCTTTCTTTGTGAACGTGAGCCCAAGGATGTTTTCGCCGAGCAGGGAAGCGTCGGATTCCAGCAGATGGCGGATACGCTCGGTGATGACGCGGGTTTTGCCGGTGCCCGCGCCGGCGATCACCAACAGCGGGCCTTCGCCATGCGTGATGGCGCGGCGCTGCGCGTCGTTCAGTTTCAGCTCGCCGCCCTCGGGCTTGCCCATGTCGAACAAAGTGTTGGTCATGTGCTTGGAGAAAACGGCCTATCTAAGGTTCTCTAAGAAATCGACTTGTATATTTCTTCTTTGGAAACTTGTTTGTGGTTGGCCACCATCCTGACGATTGCGTTGAGAGTTCCCAATTTGAGATGCTGATGCGCCGGAACGGCAATTCTCTGATGCGACGGGTATTCTGTCTCCAGAATAATGTGGCTACCGCTCTGATGGATTTCCCGGTAACTCCAGTGGCGAGATAATGTCTCGGCCAGCTCACGACCACTTAAATCTCTTGGGATTCTCATTGCATCAGAAAGACTTCGTTTCTGACCAGATGCAAACGGATGGCTTGCGGCTTTGTCGAGTCGAAGAAAAAGGCTTCGACCGCTTCTTTTACGTTGGCGCGGAGTTCTTCCCAGGTATCGCCCTGCGTTACGATGTTTTCGCTGAGGCATTCGGCGACATAACCGCCTTCCGCTTGCTCGGTAACGTCGAAAACGAGTTCACTGTAATGAGGTTTCGCCATGTCCATCTCCACGTGAGAGTAACATTCTTGCGGCTATTAGGATATATGAGTTGCTCTCAAAATCCCCGCATCTATCGCTGGGAGGCCTGGCCGGAGGCGACCTTCGCGTTGAACTGGGCGGACTGTTTGCGCGGGACGGTGAGTGCTGTCCACTTGCCGGATTGCGCGGCGAAGTGCTTGGCCAGGAAAACGATTTGGCCGACGTGATAGGAATAGTGAGCTACTTGGCGGTTGATGGCTTGCATCACGGAGTGCGGCTCCGTGCGAATGGTTACAGTGCGCGTCAGGTCGGCGTCGCTTAAGCCTCCCAACGCGTCGAATAGATATTTCCAGCCGCGTTCCCAGGATGCCAGAAGCTCCTGACGCGATTTTGGCGGCTCCTCGAATTCCGTATCACGATGGCGATCTGGTTTTTCGCCGTCGCTGGTCAGGAAATCGGTCCAGCGCGAGCGCATGTTGCCCACCATGTGTTTGACGATGATGGCGATGGAGTTGGATTCGGCATCGAGAGTGGCGAAGAGCCCCTCGTCGGGACATTGCTCCATGGCGCGTTCCCCGAGTTTCTTGTAGTAGCGAAAGAGTTCGATGGAATCCTGCAAATAAGAGGTCAGGAATTGATGTGCCATAGAGTCATTCTGTCCTTCCGCGGCGGCTCGTCAACCCCTTGTTTGGGGGCCAAGCCAACGCGGGAAATGAAGATAACCTACCTCGCAGTCCGGGCAACTAAGAGAGTTGGGGGAGGCGTCCGGGTGCGGGGAGAAGCGAGTGTAGCACAAAGAGGGTTGACATTCGCTTTTTATTCGCCTATGATGCCCCCGCTTTCGTGACGACTTACCGCAAAAGGAGATCGCAATGAGTATTGGACAGTCTCTGCTTCCCGAGTTCGACCAGGAAATGGCCAACACCCGAAAGACCTTGGAGCGTATACCCGACGACAAGTGGAACTGGAAGTTCCATGACAAGTGCGGAACGGTAGGCTGGTACGGCCTGCATCTGGCAACCCTGCCAGGCTGGGCCACGATGACCCTAAACACCGAGAACTTCGATTACGCTCCGGTCGGCGGATCTGGCTACCAACCGCCGAAACTGGACAATCGCCAGCAGCTACTTGCGGAGTTCGATAAGAATGTTGCGGAAGCGCGCGCGGCGATTGCCAAGGCCAGTGACGCGGACATGATGAAGGGCTGGTCGCTGCTGGCGGGCGGGAAAACGATTTTTACTCTGCCTCGGGTGGCGTGCCTTCGCGGCATGGTTTTCAACCATATCATCCATCATCGCGGCCAACTGACGATGTACTATCGCCAGCTTGGGATTCCTGTCCCGGGGCTTTACGGCCCCAGCGCGGACGAGATGCAGCAAAGCTCCGCGGAAGCTGCTGCCAGTTAGTTGCGCAGGATCACTGGGGGACGGAGGATGCTTCGCTCCCGGTGCCACGCAATCGTGTGACTCCGCCTCGCCGCACTGCCACTCTTACCAGATGGTCTTGATCTGCCTGCAATTGCGGATTTCGCGGTCCTTCGTAACCAGGGCAATGCCTTCCGCAAAGGCCGTCGCCCCAATGAGCCTGTCGCATGGGTCACCGGGATAATTGGCCGGGAGTTGGTTGGCCAGAACTGCCACCTTCGGCGTGATGGGCCGGATTGCCGTGCGGGAAGTAATCCGCTCGACGAAGGCTTCGGGTGTGCCGCCGGTGACGATGCGGCCATGTGTCGCCAGCCACGCCAATTCCCAAAGTGTGATGGCGGAGATGGCGATGCCGCCCTCGCGGCCTGCCTCGCGAATGGCCTCGGCCGCCTTTTTGGAAAGCTTGCCGGGCTCGCTGGCCAGCCAAATTAACGCGTGCGTATCCAGCAGAATCACTTTTGCAGAACCTTCCAGTCCTTTAGAGGAACCAGGGGAGACTCGACATCGCCGACGATGACGAATTCACCAGCCATAAAACCAAACAGTTCAGGCTCCTTTGATTCCACGGGAATCACCTTGACCACCGGAGCTCCCCTCTTCGTTACCACCACAGGTTCGCCCGTGGCCCGCACCTGATCCATCACCTTCAGGCAACGCGCCTTAAACGCACTCGCACGCATTTGTTTCATCGCTAACTCCTTATGACTATGGTCATTATAACATGACCATACAAAGTCGATCACCCCAAATGCGAGCTCCTAAGTCGAAGTGGGCGGGCTCGGCTGTATTTATTACTCTACAATAAAATATAAAACTGTTATACTCGCCACATTCGTCAGGTCAACGATACTCATGGCTCAGCAATTGTTTACGATCGGGCACTCCGCGATGGAAGGCGAGGTGTTCCTGAAGCTACTCAAGAAGTTTGAGATCACGCTGGTGATTGACGTTAGAAGCAGGCCGCGCAGCCAAAGATTTCCGCAGTTTGACCAGATCGAATTGGAAGCGACCTTGCCGAAGGCCGGAATTCGATACCTCTTTCTTGGAGAGGAACTGGGCGGCAGACCGGAAGATCCGAAGGGGTACCGAAGCGATGGCCTGGTAAATTATCGTGTCCTCCGAAAGTCACGGACATTTGCCACAGGCATAGACCGTGTGCTGACTGAACTGGAAGGCAGCCCGTTGGCGTTGCTTTGCGCCGAGGAGGACCCCTTAAGCTGCCATCGCTTTTTGATGATTTGCCCTGAATTGACAGCCATCGGAATTGAACCTGTACACATCCGCAAGGGAGGAATTAAAGATACGCAGCGTGAAGCGGAAGACCGTCTTCACCAGGCACAGAAGATGGCGGCGGTAGCGGGCGAATCTCTTTTCCCCGAGGATCGGCAAGATGCGTTAGAGGCCGCTTACGTTCGGCAATCGGAGAAATTTGGCTTTCGGATCGACCCGAAAGAACTGGAAGGCTGGTGAAAGTTGGCGGGATGGACACTTTGCACGATCGGTTTCGCCGGAAAGACCGCGGAAGAGTTTTTCGGCCTGCTAGCGGAAGTGGGCGTAACACGGCTGGTTGATATTCGCGAGAACCGAACAGGGCAGCTTTCCGCGTTCGCGAAATACCCGGACTTGGAGTTTCTCCTGGCGCGAGTGGGAAGAATCGATTACCTCTATGAGCCGCGGTTGGCACCGTCGCCGGAAATTCGCGAAGCCTATCAACGACGAAGGACTGGCCTGCCTACGAGGCTGCTTTCTTGCAATTGTTGAGGAACGCGAAGTCCCAGATTGCCTGGATTTTGCAATGTTTGAGGGTGTAGTGGCGCTTTTGTGCTCTGAGCCAGCGCCAGAGAAGTGTCACCGAAGGCTTGTCGCGGAACTCATAACCCAAGAGGCGGAGAAACGTAAATGCGAGATACAGGTGCGTCATTTAACGATTAGCAAAGTAAATCAGCCGGGTAGGCAGGAACGCCGTCGCTCGAATAGAGAGATTTCAGGTGGGAGAGCTTCTGGTTAGCGAAATCACCCGGATGAACCACGGTTTCATCGTTATCGGCTTGGAGCGCACCAGCGGACATTTTCGTTTGCTCCGGCCGTTGCCGCGTTACGGGTATGCTTGGAGGAGGTTCCCCTACAAGCGAGCCGACAAGTTGCATTCGATTTCCGGGCGCCCTCGCCCCGCCGCCGCATACCGAGGATCGCGGAACAACGAGCGACAGGAAATTGGGCTTTGTCAGCGAAGATGAATTGGTCACCAGTTTAAGGGACGCGGAGGTTACCACGTCCATCAAGGAAATGTTTGGGTGCGATGTGCGCATGAGCCGCCGCGGAGGCGAGGCCGTGTTCGTTCTGCCGAGGGAGGCAAAACGATCCATCTGCGGATGTGAGATTGCGTCCGTCCGGTTTACATTTCATTTCTATCCAAAGATCCGCGTGGCCGTTGTTTTGAAATCGGGCGAAAGGCTAGAGAGTCTGCCTCTGGTGGACGCGGACTGGAGCGAATTTATTAACGTTTTGGCGGAACAGGTGGAAGATCAAACTCGTATTCGATCGCAACTCGAACAGTTGTTTAGCTCACTTGTCTATCCCCAAATTGGGACAAGCTCATTCCGGTTTGCGAGGATTGGGCTAAGCCGGCCTGATCGGGATGGTTTTTGCTGGTTGATGCTCGATTCTCTATTTCCACTCCCCAAGAAATCATGGCTGGAATGAACCGAGGCGCTTCCATCTGCTTGATCCCGAAAGGCCGCCGCCATGAGTTCGCGTGAGCCGGAGCATCTTCGCATTCGGAAATTGGTTGAGCAGTGCGTGCATACAGCCCTGCCTGCCGGGGAATCGCTGCCTGAAGAAGATGTTGACTGGATTGAAAGCGGGGCGCTGGATTCGATGGCTCACGTGGAGGTTCTGCTTGGCATCGAGTCCGCGTATGCAGGTCATCCCTGGTTTATTCGTGCGATGCGGCGGAGTGCCGCCGGTAACGACTCGGGCAGCGACGGAAATCGTGCGAAAGGCGTAGTGTGCGCCGGTCAAATTCGACGCCGAGTGCACAGAGAACACGGAGTTGAAGACGGGAGTTCCCGCCGAAGTAGGAGTATTTGCAGGCTGGGGAGCGGCGCTGGGTTCAGAATGCATTTCCATTGAGGAAGTGGAAGCAGGAATTCCATCTGTCCATCGGCGAGCTTGCCAAACGTACTGGGATCGACTCTGTCCGCCGCGCATCTCGTGAAGAAGATGAAGTCCGCTTGGCGAAAACCGCAGCGGAAAAGGCGTTCAGAATGGCGGGAGTTTCCGCGGAGAGCGCGGACTGGATCATTGCGACAAGCGATTCGTTTCTGGGAATGCCTTCGCTGGGAGCGTCACTGCACACTGCCTTACTTGCATCCGGTGCTTGCGGGGTGCTCGATATTGGCGGTGCTTGCGTCGGGCTGCTTAATTGCTTCGCCGTCGCGAGGGCTCTTTTTAGCAATACGGCAGTTGGGTGCATCCTGATCGCTTCAGCGGATGTGCACAGCCGGCAGCTCGCCGGCGAAGGAGTTCCGGCGGAGTTTGCCTGCCTGTTCGGTGATGGCGCCAGTGCTTTTGTATTGCAACGCTCAACACCAATCGAACACATTGAAGGCTATTCGATTGGGGTCTCGACCGGGAGTTGTTGCGGGACATTTTCTTCCGCCCTTCGTATAAAAGTTGGTGCGGAAAACTCCGTCGTGGTTGATTTTGATGGTGCGGCTTTAGCGCGCGCTGCGGCAGATCGCATGGAACGCACAGTAGGCGACCTGGAGAGAATTTGCGGGTTGTCGCGGGAATCCATCAGTGCTTTTGTCTTGCACCAACCAAACCCACGGCTTGTGGACACGCTGCGGCGCCGCGCGGATATCCCCAAAGAGAAGATTCCCATCGTCGGCCAAACGTGTGGCAATCTCGGTTCCTCAACGTGTGGCGTTGCACTGTGCATGGCGTTGGACAGTCAAGCTGCGAAACCTTGCAGTGCCCGCGGACCCATTCTCTTAGCTGCCGTCAGCCCAGGAATACTCTGGGGCGGCAGTCCTTCATTGACCAGTGTTCGACTTTCGTCACCCGATCAATTGAATTTGCGGCCAGCGGCAGAGAAGATGCCGTCAAGTTGCCGAGTCGGTGGGGACTAGGGCTGCGGGGGGATTTGGCGGGGCCAACTCCGTGGCGCAATAGGGGCAGAACCTGTCGGAATCGGAGATTTCGCGCTGGCAGTGCGGGCAGGCGGGACGCAGGTTGCATTTGCAGGTGGGGCAGAAATTGAAGCGGGCGGAAACGCTGGCGGCGCATTGCGGGCAGGTGTAAGGCAACGGGTCGCGGATCAACAAATAGACGATCAGCCCGATGAACGTATAAGGCCCAGACATAAGGAGAACCAGCAGTGTCCACAGGACGGGATTCATGCCGCGGCGCTTAGCGTCGCGATAGACATAGCCCAGGATGAACAGCAAGCAGGAGAGCACAAAAACTCCCCCCGTGATTGCTCCAGCCAGAGCCAGGCATGCGAGCACCGGCTGACCAGCCAAGTCGGCGGGAAGAATAGTCTCCACCGTGCGTCATGCTGTAGTAGTTGCCGATACAGCCGAGGGTGCCCCCGATTAGCCAGACGGTTATGCATGTCCACACGAGCCAGCGCGGGATGATACGAAGTTCGTCGCGAAATCTGCTGCGCTCGTGCTTCCGGCGGAAGCGAATAAGACGCATACGTTCATTCCACAGGTCAGACATAGTTGCCTCGTTTTCCAGACCACGTACTGCAAATTTTCAGAAGCTGCCTCATAAGTTCGGCGCAAGCCCGCTGGCCCACCTCAGGGGTTAAAACCCCTGAATTTGCGAGGCTTTTCGGCACGGCTGAAGCCGTGCCCTCCCGAGAATCACTCATGAAACGACTTCCACCAAAAGCAAACTCATCGCGGCGTTCTCGTATCGCGCTGCGAGCGTTGACTTGCAAAACCCTGCACGATACCGCGCTGGTATAGCACGACGCCAACAGCCAGCAACGCCGGGATGCCCCACCAGAGAGCGAAGCCCATTTCCAGGGCCAGACGCGGCACGCCGAAATGGCCTCCGAACCATGCAAAGCCACGCCAGATCAGCGGCGCGCTGAAGACTCCCAACAGCCAGCTCGCTCCAGTGATGACCCAGAGGAGCATGTTGGCGCGCGAAGATTCGCCGGCTTCCTGGGCACGCAGGCGAACGCGCATCTGTGTGCGAGCCACCAGGTCGCGCGGCACGGAAACGGGCACGCTGCGCAGAGCTTGCAGAGCTTCCTGCGTTGTTGCAGCTTCGGCGGAGCAATCGGCGCACTCGCGCAGATGCTGCGCCAGCCAGGATTGTTCTGGGGCGGCGATGCCCTCCACGAGAGATTCCGCCAGGAGTCTCTGAGCACGCTGGTGAAGAGTTTCGTTCATGCGGCACCTTCCGTCAGAGCGGATTTCAGCGCGGCCAAGCCGCGATAGAGCCGGGACTTCACAGTGGACATGGGCGCGGCAAGGACAGCGGCGATTTCTTCCAGCCCCAGCTCTTCGTGAAAACGTAGCAGCAGAACTTCACGGTAATACACGGGAATCTTCAACAGGGAAACCTGCACGGCATGCTGGTTTTCGCGCGATAGGAGCATTTGCAACGCGGAAGTGGCGTGAAGATCGGGCGGCTCGTAGGGCTGCTGGGTTTCCGGATCGGCCATAGCCTCGAGGCTCGCGAATTTCTTGCGGCGCGAAGCGTCAATCACCAGGTTACGCGCGATGGCGAAGAGCCAGGACTCGAACTTGGATTTGGCATTGTACTGGTCTCCGCGTTCCAGAATGCGTATCCAGGTTTCCTGGAAGAAGTCTTCGGCGAGCGCGGGATTGCCGGTCAGGAAAAGGAGATAACGATAGAGGCGCTGCTGGTACTGCTCGATGAGCTGGTCGAGCAGGTCGGGGTCGCGGCGGCGCAGGCCGAGAGCAATGGTTTGCCTATCGTCAGTCATGATTCCCGTGAACAGCAGCGGGGACCTTGCAGCCATCAGGGTGAAAGCTTGTGCGCTCATACTACCTTGAATACGCGGAAGTGGGTGAAAAAGACGCAGGGGCGGGCACAGGCGTAACGTATTGGATTAGCGGGAGTTGTTGGGGGGCTGGCCAGTGACGAAGCGCATCTTGGCCAGATAGGACTCGAAAGCTTGGCGGCCGGCCCGGGTCAGGGAGCATAGCGTCAGCGGATACTTGCCTTTGAAGCTTTTGGAGATGAGCAGGTACCCTGCTTCTTCGAGTTTCGAGAGATGGCTGGAGAGATTGCCCTGCGTCAAGCCGCATTCGCGCTGGAGATAGACGAAGTCGGCTTCCTTGACCGCGTAGAGAATGGTCATGATCATTAGCCGGGCTGGCTCATGGATCAGCCGGTCGAGAGAAGATAAATCTTTGAGGCCGTTTCCGCTCATGGCGTTGTCGAGGATGGAAGGGGGTTGCGGCGGAGGAAGCGGATCAGGGTGACAGCGCCGTTCACAATGCTCACGAGGCTTGCGCCTAGAAGGAAATAGCCGAACTGATCGGGGCCGACAATTCCGCGAAGTTGCAATGCGGACATACCAAGGCCCACTAGCGCGAGTCCTGCGACTGGAAACCAGGGCACTGGCTGATGCCCCATGCGCGCAGAGAACCATAACACTGCGATCAAAGAAAGACTGAATACAGAGTAGGACCAGGCAGAATGAATCCAGGAGCTGTGGAAATAAGCGATGGTCACAAATGCAATGAGCATGAGAGAAAGGCCAAGCAAGAAACGCCACATGCTGCGGGCACGCGCTTGTCTGATTTCCTCCGGTTGTGTTGTATTCGCTGCGTCCATGGAGAGCATCTTGAAGTCCAGCGGCAAGCCTTTTTCTTCCGGTTTGTAGGGGGGGCGCACGTAGCCTGTGCGGGGATAGCTAAGCCTCGCTTTAAGCCAATCAACAATCTCTAAGTGGCGCTGAGTGAATGCCCAGTAGAGGGTCAGCGCGCAAAGGAGCACAGGGACTTTGAATTCGGAGTGGCCATTCTTGAGGTAGAGCAGGTAGAAGGCCAGCACCAAGCCTCCAATGCCAGCGATGATCGAAGGCAAGCCGTCTTCCACCCAATGTTGCTGAGCGCGTTGCTCGGCTTGAAGGATAGGCGTGGGAACGGAAGATGGTTCTGTCATGTGCGGTCCGTTCTTGGTTCCGCCGAGTTAGGACGTGGGTTGTGAACGAGGTAGAAAGTCAATCGGAGCAAACCGACGATTAGCAAACCCACGCCATAAACCGTAATGCCGAACATGATTGGTACAACTGGCTTCAACAACAAAGTGCAGAGGAGCGCAAACAACGCGGGGCCGCCGCTGAAGGCGAGTTCCGAGAGCCGCTGTTTCTGGCGGATCGCCACCATTGCGGTAACGAAAAGAAAGCAGAACGTTACGGCGAGCACTACCGACCAATGTATGGAGTGGCCCTTCAAAGAGAACATTGCAAAAACGATGAAGATAAAGATAGACCGTCGCGTCGAGCATGAAGAGAGCCCGCGGCAGCTTTCGCTGATCCTTGCTCGATTCAATGCCTTCCAGCAGGGAGGGGGCGGGAACGTAGCCGGAGCGAGGATAAGTGAGGTGGGCCTTGGCCCAATCAAGGATTCCCTCGGATTTCAGAAAGAGCACCGCCGGAACGCAAAGAAACAACAAGATAGAAAGCACGTGGGCAAGAGATCCAAGGGGCCGGAATCGAGAAGCAAAGTAATTTTGGGAACCCATTAAGAAGAAGGCAGCTCCCGTGACGATCCCCGAAAGGCCGTCTGCATCTCGATACCGCGCAGCGCGCTGGCGTGCTTCAAGAACGGAAGGTGAAAGGTTACTCATGGGATTGGCCTACGTTTGTCGCGGAACTTGGCCGCGGATTGCGGAGGAGATAGCGGATTAGGCTGGCTGCACCGTCGAGGAAGAAGAGCACGCCTGCGCCGGCGAGGAAATAGGCGATGCGTTCGGGGCCGATGATTGCCGGTGAAAGGAATACGGACATCCAGAAACCTACGATGGGAAAGCCGCCAAGGACGATCCAGGAGAGGCGCTGCTCGTTGCGAGCTCCAAACCACGTCGCGGCAGCCAACAACACGCCGGTTGCGGAACAGATCCACGGGCTGCGAATGAACATCGTGGGGACAATGGCGATCAGCGTGAGAGCGATGGCGAGCCACAGGCGGTGCTTGCGGTCGGCGTGCAAACGCGCGGCGTCTTCCGGTGGGTTGGCGTCGGCTCCTTGCAGGGAAAGAGTCGTCAAGTCCAACGACGTCACCGAATCTTCGGCGAAGTAAGGAGGGCTGACATAACCGGTGCGTGGGTAGGTGATTCGGGCTTTCAGCCAATGGAGAATCTGCCGTTGGCCGATTAGGGTGGTTCCGTAAAGCAGCACCGCGGTGATGGTCAGAATCGCGCGGACGGGAGAATTGGAGTGATAGTGTGGATAGAGCAGGAAGAAGGCCATCAGCAAACAGCCAGCACTGGTGACGAGGGAAGGTAAACCGTCCTCGAACCAGTAATGCCAGGAGCGGCGCTCGGCTCGGAGGGTGGGGGAGAGGGTGGAAGTCATGAAGCCTCCTGCTGCAGACTAGTTTGCCATACAGACTAGAATTGTCAAGCCTTCTTTTTATGCGGTCTCGGGGCAAAGGCCGGTCTGGTCGTATACTTTCCGGGTGCTGTCACGTCCAATGGGGCATCCTGCGTTCCATACCCAGCGTGTTTGAAATGATTAACTACATGAAACGTATTCAGTTGCGCGTGATGGGAATTGCTGTTGCTCTGCTGAGCCTGGCGATTGGCGCGGTTCCTTTGTTCGCGCAGAGCCTGGACTATCCACAAACGCGCAAGGGCGATCAGGTGGACGACTACCACGGCGTGAAGGTGGCCGACCCCTATCGCTGGCTGGAGGACGACAATTCGGCGGAGACGGCGAAGTGGGTGGAGGCGGAGAACAAAGTCACGTTTGGCTACCTGGAAAAGATTCCTTACCGCGCGCAGGTGAAGCAGCGGCTGGAGCAGCTTTATAACTATCCAAAATATAGCCCGCCTTTCCGCAAGGGCGAATTGCTGTTCTTCACGAAGAACGACGGCTTGCAGAACCAGAACGTGGTGTACGTGCAAAAAGGGTTGGAAGGCGCTCCGGAGCTGCTGCTGGACCCCAACAAGCTGTCCGCAGATGGCACTTCGCGCTTGGGCTTTTTTCAAGTTTCCAAAGACGGGCGCTACGCCGCGTATGGAGTTTCTGTGGGCGGCTCGGACTGGCAGGAAGCGCACGTCATGGAAGTGGCTACGAAGAAGGTGCTCAGCGACGATTTGAAATGGCTGAAGTTTGTAGAAGCTTCCTGGTATGGCAATGGATTTTTCTACAGCCGCTACGACGCGCCGGAAGCGGGGCACGAACTTTCGTCGAAGAACGAGAATCAGAAAGTGTACTACCACGCTCTGGGATCGCCGCAATCCGACGATGAGTTGATTTACGAGGACAAAGCCAATCCAGAGCGTTTTCAGAGCGTGGGAGTTACGGACGACGAACGTTTTGCCATTCTATCAGTTTCCGATGAAGGAAAAGGGAAGCGCGGCGATGCGATTTATTTTCGCGACCTTTCAAAAAAGGAAAAAAGTTTCACGCCGATCGTCAGCGAGATTACCGATGACCGCTACATCGTGATTGACAATGTTGGCGACAAATTCCTGATTTACACGAACCACGGCGCGCCGAATTATCGCGTGATGCTCTACGACCCGGCGAATGCCGCGGCACCGTGGAAAGAAGTGGTGGGTGAAAAGCCGGAGACGCTGGTGGGCGCCAGCGCGGTTGGCGGGAAACTCTTCCTCACTTATTTGAAGGACGTGGCCAGCCACATTTACGCGTACAGCCTGGATGGGCAACTGGAGAACGAAATCGAGTTGCCTGGAGCGGGCGTGGCAAGCGGTTTTCAGCGAGGCAATCGCGACGATAAAACTGGCTTCTACGCGTATTCGTCCTTCAATTATCCTCCCACGATTTTCAGTTACGACCTGGCGACGAAGAAATCCGCGGTGTACCGCGCGCCGCAGATCCCGGGATTCCGGCCGGAAGAGTTTGAGACGCGCGAAGTGTTTTACAACAGCAAAGATGGCACGCGCGTCCCGATGTTCCTGGTGTACAAGAAGGGGCTGAAGCTGGACGGGAAGAATCCCACGGTTTTGTATGGGTACGGGGGATTCAACATCACCAATTCCCCGGCGTTCAGTCCGCTGCGGCTGGCGCTGCTGGAACAGGGGTTTGTGTATGCTTCGGCGAACATGCGCGGCGGCGGAGAATATGGCGAGAAGTGGCACGACGCGGGAACGAAACTGAAGAAGCAGAATGTGTTCGACGATTTCATCGCCGCGGCGGAATGGCTGATCGCGAACAAATACACTTCTCCGGAACACCTGGCCATCAATGGTGGCTCGAACGGTGGGCTGTTGGTGGGCGCGGTGATGAATCAGCGGCCGGAGCTGTTTCACGTGGCGGTGCCGCAGGTGGGCGTGATGGACATGCTGCGCTATCAGAAATTCACAATTGGGTGGAACTGGGCTTCGGACTATGGGACTAGCGACAATGCCGACGAATTCAAGGCGCTGTACGCGTATTCGCCGTTGCACAATATCAAGGTCGGGGTCAAATATCCCGCTACTTTGATTACCACAGCGGATCACGATGATCGCGTGGTCCCCGCGCATTCGTTCAAATATGCGGCGACGTTGCAGGCGACGGCCAGTCACGATAATCCCGTGCTGATTCGCATTGACACGAAATCGGGGCACGGGGCCAGCAGCACGACGAAGGCGATCGAGCTGACTGCGGACGTCTATTCGTTTATTTTTTACAATTTGGGAGTGACGCCGAAGTATTAATGGTATGTTTGCGGCTTCGGACATACCGAGATGATCTGCCCTCAATGCAAAGCGGAGTACCGGCCGGGATTCACGCACTGCGCGGATTGCGACGTGGACCTGGTGTGGGAGGAGCACTACGCGCAAGCGCCAGAGAACCCTCCGGCGAATCCTGGTGATCCCAACGAAGATCCGTTCTGCTCGTTCTGGAAGGGCGAGGATTCCCGGCTGCATGCGGAATTATGCAGCGTTCTGGATGAAGCAGGCATTGCGCACAACACGGTGTTCCGGCGCGATCATCTTTTCAATTTGAGCAACTTTCCCGCTTATGAAATTGGCGTGCCTTTTTCGCTCTTTGAGAAGGCGGAAGCTGCCGTCAAGGAAGCCTATGGAACAGAGGACATCGCGGAGATTGGAAGCCAGGAGCTGCAGAAACTTTTGGAGGATGGGTCAGAACGGGTTCGCAAGCTGCCGGCAATGCTGACGCCGCCGAAGAGCGAGGAGATTCCTGGTCCGCCGACAGCCGGCGATGAAACGGGGTGGTACGAAGAAGACGCCACAGCGAAGGTTTGGGACACGGTGACAGGGGAACCGAGCGATTTTCTTGTAGCGGCGCTGCATGAGAACGGCATTCGCTGCCGCGTGGACCGCGATGGGAACCGCGCAAGCCTGTTTGTTTTGCCGGACGACGAAACCCGCGCGCTAGAAATCGTGAAAGAAGTGGCGGAAGGCCAGCCGCCGGAGTGAATATCGCGCTTTTTTCGTAGTACACTGCCCTCGTTATGTTTTGTCCGATCTGCAGATCTGAATATCGTGAAGGATTCACGATCTGCAACGATTGCCACGTTGCCCTGGTGGCGCAACTCCCCGAGGGTGATGAACCTGGCGCATACCATGTCCTGTGGAAGGGCGAGGATCCCGAGTTTCAGAACATTCTGGTAGAAGCCCTCGATTCCGCGAAGATTGGCTGCACGGCGATCCCGCTGGACCTGCTCTTCCGCAACTCGCGGGATTTCGTGGACGTTCAGAGGTCCCCGCTCTTTGGGTTTGCCGTCTGTGTGCGTGTGGCCGATTTCCCCGCGGCCAAGCGCATCCTGGAAAGCTGCCTGGAAACAGAATCCGCTCCGGAACCATCTGCGCCTCAGGAAAATCCGGAGACGCCGGAAGTTTCTCTGGTGGTTCCTGACATTCCCTTGGACTGGGATGAGTCCAAGGCCACGTTGGAACTCTGGCGCGGCAATCGCAAGGCGCAGGGCAAATTCCTTTTCGACTCGCTTCGCGGCGTAGGCATTCCTTCGCGCCAGCAGACTCAACCCGATGGTGCAACGCTGATTTTCGTGCGCCCGGAAGACGCGGACCGTGCCGGCGAGATTGTGCGTGAAGTGACCCAGAGCGCAGCCCCCACAGCAAACATCGAGGGTTTCTACGATCTTAGTTGGAAAGACGAGCCGATCCGGAGCTATACATTGCTATGGGCTATCTGCGTTCCCTGGCTTCTGCTGCTCATCCTTTATCCGCAGTGGCACCATGTACCAGAACCACTCGACGTTTTCTTCACGACAGTCGCTGCCATCGTAACGTTTCTTTCCAACTTCGGCACTCTATGGATGATCTACCAGGCGCTACGCTACGAGGTACGGCCTCTGCGGTTCGTCATCTTGAGCCTGCTTCCATTGTCTTCCATCTGGTACTACCACGAACGCTATAAGCGCCGCCGCAAAGTAATGCGCCTCCCCGCCGCCATCCGGTTGCGCATGCCGCCGCCCACATCTTGACATTGCGGGGGACTGCTTGCATTCTTAGCCTCCTCCGTTTCCTCTACCCCGGAGGCTTTCATGAAAAATGCGACGGTGGGATTTCGCGTGCACTCGGGTTGGAGTGCGGTGGTGGCGCTGTGTGTGGAGAAGGGTAAGCCCGTGGTGCTGCACCGCGAGCGGTTGCAACTGGTGGAGACGTTTACGTACCGGTTCCGGCAGCCCTATCACACGGGAGAAAGACTGGCGCCGCCGGAGGCGCGCACATTTATTGACGGGGTGCGGGAGAAGGGAAGGGAACTTGCGCATCGGGCGCTTTGCGATCTGCGCGCAGATTTAGAGGGACGCGGCTACGAGTTGAAACGCGGCGCGCTTTTGCTTGCTTCGGGGAAGCCGCTGCCTGAGCTGGAGAGGATTCTCGCTTCGCATGCGCTGATTCATACGGCGGATGGCGAATTGTTTCGCGAGTGCCTGTTGCATGCGTGCGAACGCTGCGGGATCAGAGTCGCGTCGATACGAGAACGCGAACTGTTGGAGCGTGCGGTGAAGGCGTTGCGTGCGCCCCAGCCGAGCCTCTTGCGAAAAGTCACGGAGTTGGGACGTGCGCTGGGTTCGCCTTGGACGCAGGATGAAAAATTCGCGACGCTGGCCGCGTGGGTGGCTGCTTGTGCCTTCAAGAAGGCTGCTTCAAAAACAAGACCCGGCAGGCCTGCTTGACCTTGCGTTGGCTGGGAGGCATGCTTGGCTTTCTCGACGGGGCTGCGTTCGATTAAGGCGGAGGTGTGATTCGTGTCGATCGATTCCATCAAGACAGTGGCAGTGCTGGGCGCGGGGACGATGGGGAACGGGATCGCGCACGTGTTTGCCCGGGCTGGGTACAGCGTGATTTTGCGCGATGTGGAGGAGCGATTTTTGCAGCGCGGCATGGAAACGATTGGAAAGAACCTGGACCGCGAAGTGAAGAAAGGCAAGCTTGCCGAAGCGGAGAAGACCGTGGTGCTGGCGCGGCTGAAGCCTGTCACCGATTTCAGCGCGATTGCGGCGGCGGATTTTGTAGTGGAGGCAGTGCCGGAGAAGCTGGAGACCAAGCGCGTGGTGTTGACGGAAGCCGACAAGGTACTTCGTCCCGAGGTGATTTTAGCGAGCAACACTTCCTCGATTTCCGTGACCGCGCTGGCGGCGATGACTTCGCGGCCGGATCGTTTTGTGGGCATGCACTTCATGAATCCCGTGCCGGTGATGACGCTAGTCGAAGTGATCCGAGCGCTACAGACCAGCGATGCGACGTTTGCAACAACGATGGAGCTGGCCGGGAAACTGGGCAAGACGCCCGTGGCGGTGAACGATTCTCCCGGATTCGTCTCCAACCGCGTGCTGATGCCGCTGATCAATGAGGCGGCTTACGCGGTGATGGAAGGCGTGGCCACCCCGGAAGCGGTGGATGCAGTGATGAAGCTGGGCATGAATCATCCCATGGGGCCGCTGGAACTCGCCGACTTCATCGGCCTGGATGTCTGCGTGGACATTCTGAATGTGCTTCTGGAAGGCCTGGGCGATCCGAAGTATCGCGCCTGCCCTCTGCTGAAGAAGTACGTTGCGGCGGGATGGCTGGGGCGGAAGTCCGGGCGAGGGTTTTATCGGTATTGAGGATTTGTAGTTTGCCACACTGGGTGAAGCGGTGTACTCGGAGCGAACGATGAGAAGAGGACGGAAGACCATGGACGAAGCCGATGAGGCAAAACGCTTGCTGATTCAAGATCTGCCGCGCGGCGAGCAGGCCTTCGAAGGGCTTCTCAAGGAGTACTCCTACGACGGCATGGTTTATTTCAAGCGTGCAGAAGGGTGGCAATTCTTGGAACAGTGGGATCTCGCGCTCGGTGACTATAAGAAAGCGGCCTCCCGATTCCCGATGGAAACGTGGCGCGCGAGGGCCAGACAGGCGATTCAGTTCGTTGAGGAGCAACTCGCCAAGGAAGAAAATCGAGCTGATAAATCTAGCGCTGTAGTCTGCGATTTTTCTGGCATTGACCCCGAGATGCAGAAAATCGCTCAGGAAGCATTCGAGAAGATCAATGCCGAGCCACGCAGCGCGCTCGTTCTAATCCGCACGATCGTAGATGTGCTTGCGGACGCCCTGGCCAGGGACCATGGCATCGCTTTCGCCCAGTCGGATTCTCTAGCAGCGAAGATTCACGGATTGGCGGTGGCGCAGGTGATTTCGTCAGTCACCGCCAGCCACATGCATACCTGTCGAGTGTTAGGGAACGAGGCGGCCCACAAGGGTCTTGTTGCACCGGCCGACGCTGAGGCTTCATGGAAGGCATTACAGGCAATACTCGCACGGCATCCCGGGCAATAGTAGTCCCGTGTCGGGCACTAACCGGCAGGCATCTTAAAGGCGAACACAAAGCGACAATAGTATTTGTTTTTTTTCCCACGCATGGCCAACTACGCAAGATCAAGTAGTCCTTAGCAAGCCTTTTGAGAATGCAGCCGCATCTGTGCGGGTCCCGTGAGATAATCCACGCAGGCTTTTGCCTGGGTCAGGAATTCAGGCGGGCGGGTGTCAGATGAAATCCTACGTTTTCAAAGCGACAATCGAGCCGGACAAATTCGAGGATGGCAGCGACGCTTGGCACGCCTCCTGTCCGGCACTCAAGGGATGCCACACCTGGGGCCACACCTCTGAGGAGGCACTCGCGAACCTTCGCGAAGCCATTGACCTGTATGTGCAGGATCTGATCGAAGCTGGCGAACGAATCCCGGTTGACCAGGGCACGATTGAACTGCCGGAACCTGCCGTTGTCGTCAATGTATGACCCGCACGCCGCGCGGCCTCTCTGCTCGCCATTTCATCCGGGCTTTGGAAGCCGATGGGTTTGTCCTTCAGCGCGTGCGTGGCAGTCATCGCATCTATCGCCACGCAGACGGGCGTCGCGCCGTGGTGGCTTATCACTCCTTGAACGATACGTTTCCCATTGGCGCGTTACGCGCCATGATCAAGGATGTAGGCTGGCAAGATGACGATCTGCAAAGGCTGGGTCTGACGGAGTAGAAGGCCTTCACAGCTAAACAGACACAAACGGATAAGGCGAACACTAGGCGAAAATAGTGTTTGCTTTTTGTTCGCCTTTGGGTTAGTGTGGCACCTGCAGTTTTCAACAGGTGGCCCATGACCCAGACGCGCTGCGATGTTCTATGCTGTGTAGAGCATGAAAGGCTCGAATTTGAGCTGCTCGAGGTACGCACGCGAGGCCAATACCTGACACGTTTGCGCTCGATATCCCGGCAAGAACAGGCGGAGTGGGACCGCCGGGAGCAGCGGGCGCTGGCGAGTCTGGTGGATCACGAACTGGAGCATGGCTGCAACCGTTGAACGGCAAACCTTTGCCGGTCAGGGCCGGCGAAGGGCGGAAGGCAAGTAAGGGTAGCATTCCCAGATACGAAGTGGTAATGTACCGCTATCGTAAAGTACCTGGAGAAGTTGCGGCGCAGTTCCCGGCGCCCGTTTGAGAATGCTTCCCAAAATCCTATTCGCGAGTAACCCAATTTCCTCCACCGAGGTGAGAAATGACAGATGAACGGGCAAAACTATTAGAAGCGGCCATATCGCAGATCGAAAAGACGCACGGCAAGGGTTCGATCATGCGGCTGGGAAGTAAGGATGTGCTGGTGCCGGTGAACGTGATTCCATCGGGCTGTTTGTCGCTGGACGCGGCGCTAGGCGTGGGCGGGTTTCCCGCGCGGTCGCGTGATCGAGGTTTACGGGCCGGAATCGGGCGGCAAAACGACGCTGACGCTGCACATCATCGCGGAGGCGCAGAAATTGGGAGGGCAGGCCGCGTTCATCGATGCGGAGCATGCGCTTGATCCGAGCTACGCGCGCAAGCTGGGCGTGGATGTAGACAATTTGCTGGTGTCGCAGCCGGACAACGGCGAACAGGCACTGGAAATCGCGGAAACGCTGATCCGTTCGGGTGGCGTGGACGTGGTTGTGGTGGACTCGGTGGCTGCGTTGGTGCCCAAGGCCGAGCTGGAAGGCGACATGGGCGACCCGCAGATGGGTTTGCAGGCCCGGCTGATGTCTCAGGCGCTTCGCAAACTGACTGCGATTGTCTCCAAATCGAAGACCTGCCTGATCTTCATCAACCAGATTCGCGAAAAGATTGGCGTGATGTTTGGCAACCCGGAAACGACGACCGGCGGCCGCGCGCTGAAGTTCTACGCTTCCATGCGCGTGGACATTCGCCGCATCCAGGCCATTAAAGAAGGCGACCGCGTGGTGGGTTCGCGGACGCGCGGCAAAGTGGTGAAGAACAAGGTGGCCGCGCCGTTCCGTGAAGCGGAGTTCGACATTCTGTATGGCGAAGGTATTTCTCGCGAAGGCGACCTGCTGGATCTCGGCGTGGACAAGGGCTTGATCGAAAAGTCCGGCACATGGCTGAGTTATGGCGGAGAAAGAATGGGCCAGGGCCGCGAAAACGCTCGCGTATTCCTGAAGGAGAACAAGGATATCCGCGACAAACTGGAAAACGCTCTGCGCAAGAAGATGGAAATACCCATGCCGGGGCAGACTGCAGGTACAACGTCTGGCGCCAATGACAGCGCCACGGTTGCCGCTGAGAAAGCTCCGATCAAAGTGGCAGCGGCCGCTGCGGGAGATACCAAAGCACGCGCAGCGCGGTAAGAACATTCCTTTTGGCAAGAGGATTTGGGCGGAAGACGGGCGAGTCTTCCGCCCATTTCTATTTTGCGGCGCGTCGCAAATTGCGACATCTGCGGCGATGCGGGAGGGTGCCAACGACAAATTATCTCCTCAATGGACACTTGGACAGTAGAACGCTGTCCACTGGGTCAGGCGTTCAAAACAAAGCACATAGATGCGTACTGGGCCTAGTTAACTATTGTCAGGGCATGCCCGCGTGCGTACACTACGTCTCAGTCTGCGAGAACTGTTCAGATTGCAGACGTGAAGCGAGCGGCGTTCCAGAGTTAAACGGTTTGTTATCAGGCATCGAAAACTCTGGCGCCGTAAGTGCTTCATAAGGGGACACACGTTGACCGTGACGTGCGCATAGCGTAAATTTAGGTGCACGCCGACTAGAACTACTGAGACTGACCAGGAATAAAGGTCCGAATGATTCAGAATTTTGGGAAAATTTTCACTGTGGCGTGCTTGGGCGTGGCACTCGCCGTGCCGATGCCTGCCGCGGAGCCTTCCGCCGAGCCGATCGTTAATAACACCTCGAATGCAAAATCGAAATCGAGTGTGCGCGCCCGCCATGCGGCTGCGCGTTATCGGGGCGTGCCCACGTATGCGGATTCCGTGCGCGATGACGATCCCACGTTCGATGATCCGCTGGTGCGGCAAGCCGTTGTAGAAGGCCTGGGCCGTTACAACGGTTCCGTCGTCGCTGTCGATCCAAACACCGGACGCATCCTGACGATCGTGAACCAGAAAATCGCTTTCAGCGACGGGTATATTCCCTGCTCGACGATCAAGCCCACGATTGCCATTGCCGCGCTGGAAGAAAACGTCATCACCAGCGACACCATGTTGAAGGTGGGCCGCCGCAAGTACATGAATTTGACGGAAGCCCTGGCGCATTCCAACAACACCTTCTTTGAGGAACTGGGCCGCCGTATGGGTTTTGACACGGTTTCCAAGTATGGACGCCTGCTCGGACTGGGTGAACTTGCCGGATACAATTTGCCCGACGAACATCCGGGGACGTTCCCCATGCAGCCGCCGGCCTTCGGCGGAGTGGCGCGGATGTCCAGTTTCGGGGAAGGCATTCAGATTACGCCGCTGCAACTGGCGGCGCTGGCCGCGGCGTTTGCCAATGGCGGCACACTTTATTATTTGCAGTATCCGCATTCGCAGGAAGAGATCGACAATTTCGCGCCGCGCGTGAAGCGTGACCTGAATATTTCCAACGTTCTTCCGGAAGTCCGCGAAGGCATGCTGGCGGCGGTGTTGTATGGCACGGGGCGCCTCAGCTATGACGCCGGCGGCGCGGAAACACCACTCGGCAAGACCGGCACCTGCGATGACCACACTACGCCATCGCGCATCGGCTGGTTCGTCAGCTATGCGGATGAAACGCATCCCGAAGATTGCCTTGGCAGTGCTGCTCCGCGGGAATACTCGGCGCGTGAAGGGTCCGACGGCGGCGCAAGTGGCAGGTCACATTTACCGCAGGCTGCGTGAAGAAAATTATTTTGCGGATGGCACCAAGGCAACAGCTTTAACCCCGGCCAATTCGACCGGCAAATAATCAACTTGAAATAAGACATCAGTGAGTTGTGGAAAACGCCCGCGGAATGGGTGTCGTTCTACGTTATACGGAGAGCACGCGGCAGGCCCGTGGCTTCACATGAACGCTGATGACCGGTTCACGGTGCTGGCGCATGGCATCGAAGCAGGAATCGCACAGCTCCAGGGACAATTGATCTTCGCACTTTGCTCGGAAACTCCGGTGACACTCGTGACAAGTGGAAAAATCCAGGCGATCATGCAATTCGCGAACATGAATTTCGGGATGAACTTCTAACTCGATCATAAAACTCCCCCTAAACTGTTGATGGCACGCGGTATGCCACGTTTCCAAGATTGCAGGAGTTGAATACAAAGGACTTAATCGCGCCGAAAGAGTCAGCGGTGCGTGAATTTGCGCATTCGGCCTAAGGAATCCAGCGGAAACACCCTTGGCCAATTGAGCGCAGATGCTGCGACATGGCATTGACGTCCGCAACTGTTTGGGACAAAAGGTAATCGTGCGGTATTCTCGTAAGTTCGTGTACGGTGCGGTCTTCTTCACATTGCGCGCCGTCTAATCGCGGTAAGCATTTTGGGGGCGCAGTGAATCGACTATTTTTGATAGGGATGGCAGTACTTGTTGCGGCCGGAATTGTTGTGGACGGATATGCGATTCGCAAAAACCGGAACGCCGCGAAAGAAACGCAGCACCAAGGGGAACTGGCGCAAGCCGAGGGAGCGAGGCTGCGCGCGGAATGGGTTCTGCCGACGGCGAAGAAAATGCCCAGAGGGGAAAACTTCACGGGAATGCTGCAGCAGTTTGGATTATCCACTTCAGACGCGGCGGATGCGACGGCGGCCGCGCAGCGCGCATTTAACCTTCGTCAAGTGCGTGCCGGAAACACGATCATTGTGGGACGGTCTGTGGAAGGAAACCTGCGCGAAATCAATTACAAGATTGACGCGGATCGTGTGCTGCGCATCGTGCCGCAAACGCCTGGATTTGCCGCTGAAGTGCGAGAGATTCCGGTGCATACGGAAGTGGCCGTGGTTGGCGGCACGCTGGACGATTCGTTGTTCAACGCCGTCGAGGAAGCGGGCGAGAGCGCGGAAGTGGCCATGCGGCTGGCGCAGATCTTCGGCTACGACCTGGATTTCTACACCGATCCCCGCAAAGGCGACACGTTTCGCATGGTTCTGGAGAAACGCAGATATGCCAACGGGGAAATCGCAGGCTATGGCCAGATCTTCGCCGCGGAGTATGTCAACGGCGCCAGGAATTATCAGGCGCTGCTCTTTCACGACCCGGATGGGCGGCCAGCCTACTACACGGCAGACGGCAAAAGTTTACAGAAAGCTTTCTTGAGATCGCCGCTGAAATTCGGAGCGCCCGTGACCTCCCACTTCAGCCAGTCGCGCTTTCATCCCATCTTGAAGACCTATCGCCCGCATCTGGGCACTGATTATGGAGCACCGATCGGCACGCCCGTGCAAACCATCGGCAGCGGCCGCGTAGTATTTGCGGGGCGCAAGGGTGGCGACGGCAACATGGTGCACATCGCCCATGCGAATGGGTATGAAACGATGTACCTGCATCTCTCCAAAATGTTCGTGCGCGCCGGTGAACACGTGGAAATCGGTAAGACTATTGGATTGGTGGGCATGACCGGGCTCGCAACCGGACCGCATCTCGATTTCCGGATTATCCAGAAAGGCCAGTTCAAGAATTTCGAGAAGTTGGGTTTGCCGCCGTCAGATCCCGTCTCCAAGAAGAATTGGGCCGAATTTGCGGGTGTGCGAGAGAAATGGCTGCCGACGCTGGGCGGCGAAAAGCCGGCGGAGACGGCCAGTGCCGCTCCAATGAATTCGGACAAATAAATAAAGGTCCGACTCTCTGACTCAAACACACGGAGAGAGAACCTGCTCTTGGAAGAATTGGTTAGTGATCGAAGGTTTAGTTGGGAGTAAGTTTGACGCGTCCAAACGGTTTCGCGACACCGTTCGCCACATTATCCATGCGCCACTCCCAGGTGTTTGCTTTCGCGTCGTACACGAAGTCATTGCTGAAGGTGATGGCGCCTTTGTCATCCTTGAAGACAAACGGTAGTTCATTTTGCTTCGGACTTGCGACTCCGAACGAAACTGGCGCCAGGCCACCGAAGACATCGAGCCAAACACAGGCATAATCCTTCGTATCTTCGTTCCACCCAACGTAGATGGTGGCCTGATATTGCGGCTCGCCCTTGGCGTTCTTCTGCCGCGAAACTTCCCGGATGCGTACGTAGCGATGTTCCAGAACCCACTCGGCGTTGACGTCGTGGATGGTGTCTTGGCCAGCGATCGAGCCCTGGAGCACCCATCTTCCCACTAGATGATCGAGCAACGTTGAATTCACCGGCGGCTGCTGGGCGAAAGCCACGGTGGCAGAACAGAGTGCGAGAGGGATGAGAATCCTTCGTATACGCCTGAGCATAGACAGAGCCTCCAATCTGGGGATTGCGAATTGAGCCACTTACAATGCCACGCGCTGCGGACATTATCAATTGGGGCCAGTAGCCAAGCTACCCTCATGCCGACTAGGCAGGACTTAGCAAACTGAGATGTTCCAGGGCAGGGCTAGTCGGGAGTTCGTGTCCAGTCTGGCGAACCCAGCATCTAATTCTTGAACTTGTGCGATGATTCCGGACGCAAAGTAGCGTGGGGGTGCAACCGTGATTGAATCTTCTGATCTGCGAAAGAAGAGAATTCCACTTAGCCACGGAGCGGGTCATATGCCCGCGCTCGGCTTTGGCACCTTAATTCCTGATGCCGCCGTGACGCTAACTGCGACCAGAGACGCACTAGCGGCCGGATTTCGCCACATCGATTGCGCGGAGCGATACGGTAACGAGCGAGAGGTAGGCAAAGGGTTGCAGGCAGGACTTGCCGCTAAAGGGATCGCGCGCGCAGACATTTTTGTTACCACAAAGTTGTGGAACACCAATCACAGGCCTGAGCGAGTGGAACCAGCTTTCAAAGCAAGTCTGGAAAGACTCAAGCTCGATTATCTGGACCTCTATCTCATTCATACCCCATATGCATTTCAACCCGGAGAGAATCAGGACCCGCGAGATAAAAGCGGCAATGTGCTTTACGACCACGACGTTACTTTGCTCGATACCTGGAGCGCGATGGAAGGTCTCGTGGATCATGGTAAGTGCCGGGCCATCGGACTGTCTGACATCACTTTGGAGGGACTGTTGCCTATCTACGAATCCGCCAGAATCAAGCCCGCCGTGGTGCAGGTAGAATCACATCCATATCTTCCGGAGACGGAGTTATTGGAATTTTGCAAAGAAAAGGGCGTCGTGTTTTTGGCTTTTGCACCATTAGGTCACGGGATGAAGCCGGGGCTGCTCGAAGACCCAGTCATTTCGGCGATTGCCACGCGTGTTGGAAAGACTCCGGCACAGGTGCTGCTGGCTTGGGCGGTGCAGCGCGGCACGGCTGTGCTTACCACGCCCACGACATCGGCACGCGCGCGAGAGAATTTCGACATCTCAACTCTTCCGGAAGACGAGTTTGACGAGATTAATCGAATTCAGACCAGACAGAGGCTGAATCCAGTTGTGAATACGGGAGTTCCGGGATTCATTCCAAAAGATGAACGAGCATGAAAGCGAAATTGCAAGGCCGCGGGATTCTACTCCAGATTGACGCGCGCAACGGACATTCGCGTACTGGAAGCATCGTTCTCCGAGAGAAAGAATTCAGCATGCGCTGGTTCACGGCGAATCTGATAGAATTCGCGGAATGAAGAGACGAACATTGTTGATAGCGGCGCCGATGGCTGTGCTGATGCCCCGCGAGATTGTTGAAGCGATGGAATCGACGTTCGCTTCCGTTGCGCATGAGAGTTTGGCGAATGCGGAGAGCGAGCACGCTGGCGCTATAGGAGGATCAACTGTGGTGTATGAACTGCGGATTTATCACGTGGCGCCCGGAAAGATCGAGGCCCTGATAGCGCGTTTCCGGGACCACACGATGAAGCTTTTTGCGAACCATGGAATCAAGAGCGTTGCGTATTGGACGGCGCTGGACGAACCGGTGAAGAGCAGCACCTTCTTTTACATTCTGGAGCATCCGAGCCGGGAGGCGGCGGCAGCGAACTGGAAGGCCTTCCAGGACGACCCGGAATGGAAGAGCGTGAAGGCGAAAACGGAAGAGAATGGGAAATTGGTGGACAGTATTGACTCCACATTTTTGACGCTAACGGATTTTTCGCCGCGCTTAGGCTAAATACACTTCCACACATTCGGATTGCGAATTCATCGGAACTTGATGAGGCAGATACCGACAGCCCTGATGGCCTTGCTCCTGTACTATCTTCACAGGAAGATGATCGCGGCTCTTGAACGGAGTGAACCATCGCTGAGCCCGCATTGGGAGCAAGCCCTGTGAAAAACAATCGTATTGGAATTCTGGCAAGCCTGCTCGTGTTGTTAGTTCCGGCGGCCGCCGCAACTTATGCCGCAAACCAGCAAGACTTAAAACGAAAGTCCAGCCCCGAAGCCGCAAAGCTTGCACCGCTGTTCAAATCTGGCGATTTCAAGGACGACAAAGGGCATCACCTTCCTTACCGCTATTTTGAGCCTGCCGCCAAGAATACGGAGCGCCAAGATTCCCGTGATTCTTTATCTCCATGGAGAAGACGAAGCGGGCACGGATAACAACGCGCAACTCACGGCCTCAATAATGTGCGCCGCATCGATGCGGCCTTGCGTGGTCTGCGAATCAGCCAGGGGACTCTAATCCCGGGATACTCGCCGGAATTCAGGCCATCGATGGAAGGTTCTGGTTTTGCGCCATCCACGGCGTACTATTCCGCGTTGGTGGATGGGACGGATAACACGTTCTCAATCACGCCAACCGCTATGGATGCTGATTACAAGAGTTTGACCGTCAATGGCAACGCGGTTGTTTCAGGAGAAGCTTTTAGCACCAGCTTCGACGCAGGCAAAAACCGGTTCACGCTCGTCGTGACGGTTTCCAATGGTGCAACCCAGACCTACACGCTGGACGTCACGAAAGTTGCGCGCTAGGCAATCGAGTGATGGGAGCCTCGTTGCTCGAAGTGAGGCTGAACGGGCCGAATTAACATCTCCGGTTAACACGACGAACCAAATGCTGTATCAATCGAGCTCAAACGATTATTCTGGGCTGTGCCAGAAAATCCAGACACACACGCCAAGACCCCACCTCGCACAGGAACCTTGCGTTCCTTCGTTCGATGGTTTCTCGTCGGAGTCGCGCTTCTTTGGTCGCTTTGCGTGCTCATTCTTGTGGCTTCGCGCTGGATCGATCCGCCGACGACCGCGGTGCACATGGAGCGCCGCTTGCAGTCCTGGATCAACCACAAACCGTATCAGGAACGATACGAATTCGTTCCGCTGAGCCGAATCTCGCCCGACTTCCAGCATGCCGTGATCGCGGCGGAAGACGCGCGCTTCTACCAGCACCACGGATTCGATTGGCAAGCGATCGAAATCGCTGCGGAGGGAGATCTGGAAGTCTAGCGCATTCACGGAGGGTCCACGCTCACGCAGCAACTGGTAAAAAACCTGTTCTTCGGAACCGGCCGCTCGATCCTGCGCAAGGGCGCCGAGTTCACGCTTGTACCAGTGGCCGAATTGGTCCTCGGCAAGCAGCGCATTCTGGAGCTGTACCTCAACGTGGTCGAATGGGGCCCCGGTGTTTATGGTGCGGAGTCGGCGTGCCGTTACTACTACCGAATCTCGGCCCGGAATGTCGGTCGGGAAGAGTCGGCCAGACTTGCCGCAATTCTGCCATTGCCCCTGAAGCGACGGCCCGATCATATGAACCACTACAGCGACCTCATCCTTGAGCGTATGCGCCAAATGGGTTGGTAATCGCGCATGACATTTTCCTCCCGCTGTCAGACAAACGCAGCACCAGTGTCGTCCGCAACTTGCAATGAAGTAAAGTTGAGGTGCGACTGACCGCCGAGCAGTTGAGCGCGGGCAAAGAGCGGCGCCCACGTCCTTTGTTTTCCTGGCTATCTCGCTGCTTGGCGACTCAGGCCAGAATGAGCAAGGATTTTTACTCGGGATCAGGGTGCATATCGGGTGAAGACGGAGTCGCGAGAAGCTTTCGCGTGGCAGGGAGCACAGGTTTTGAGGGCCGCTTCGGTGCCCGGTTTACCGTCTTTGTCGAAGTGTGCGTATCCCCATCCGCCCGTCGCAGCGTATTTTTTTGAATCCTTGACCATAAACTGAACGTTGGTGGGTGGTCCGGGAACAAACGATTGGGGATCTCCAAAAACTTTGTTATTTTCCTCCGAGGGGACGTGACTGTAGTGCAGAGCGGCAATGATGGTGCCGTCGGGAAACGGGAGTTTCGCGTCGCGGTAGGCCTGGAGTGCGACATCATTACCCAAAATGGCGGCGAAGCTGTGCAGGTTGCCTTCTTCGTGAGCCACGGAGACCAACCGCCAGTCGCGGTATCCAGGCGGAATTTTGATTCCGAAGATCGGGACGGCCTCGCCAGCGCCCTGTCCTGATGCCGGAGCTGTTACGAGGAAAACGCCAACGCCCGCTACAGCTGCAGCGAGCAAGAAAACGATCCATTTCATGGGGGGCTCCTTCTGAGGGAACGTGCCAGCTTCGCGTGACAGGTCACGTCTGGGCGCCACATGCTACCACTGGTCGACGCCGCCGAACAACGCGGAAACCGATAAAGTCGGCAATGGTCCCTAGATGGTTGTGGACACAAAATGTGTGCGTTGGGTGTCTAAGAAATTAGGGCGAGGTGTTTAATGCGAGTGATGGTTGCTGTATTGGCTGCTGTACTTCTTTTCCCCCATGCTGGCAGCGCGCAGCCTGAGACTGGAACGATTTGTGTGGCTGCACGTGCTGCTGATCCTTTCAGAGGTCAGGTCATACCACCAAACGGCGAGGTCAGTTCCAACGGCCTTCAAGTCAAGGTCGACAAGCGCCCAGCCATTCCTTGGCCGCAGAGAGAAAGTCTCAAACTTGAGGGTTTGGATTTGAAGAAACGTCATCTTCTTGCGGTAGTGGACGCTCATGGTAAGCCCATCGAATCTCTGTGGTTTCGCTTCACTACGTACAATAGCAAGCACCTATGCATGTTCTACGATGGCTACCAAGGGATCGGATTGGACGCGGATGGTAGTCACTGCCCCTGGTGCAGGTGCAAATACACCAATTGATACCCGGACTTGCTCGCCTTCTCCCCGGAATTCAGTCCAGGCAAAACTCAGCTTCTCCCGATTTGAGAGACGATCAGAATCTTCTCGAACGGAGTTGGCGAAACAATTTGCGGCGGTACTAGTAAATAATCGGCAATTTGGAGTAGTCGTCGGCGCCTTCGTTGGTTACGCGGAGAATCAGCAGCGTGCGATCATCATGCGGCGGACGGCCGATGCCGGCGTACTCGTCGGTGGCCTTCACGATACGCTGGGCGATGGTATAGCCAGGGTCATCCACTAGGACGGTGGCCAGCAGATCCTTCAATCGATCAGCTCCATACTCCTCAAGGTCAATATTCGTGGATTCGTGGATGCCGTCGGAGGCAAAAACCACGATGTCACCCGGGGTCAACGAAAGCCTCACCTCGTCGTACTCGGCTTCCGGCAACAATCCCAGTGGAATTCCGCGCACATCCAGTTCCGTGGCCACGCCGTCGCGCAACAGCAATGGCAAAGTGCCTCCGGCGTTGGCGATGGTAAGCTCGCGCAAGGCCGCATCGTAAATCGCAAAATGCATGGCGATGAATCGCGCATCCAGCCGCGCGGCCAGCAAGCGGCCATTTAGAAGGCCCAGCATTTCCGCGGGGCCAGCCTCCCGATCAACGACCAACTCCCGCAGGATGCCGATCGCCAGCGAGCCATACAGCGCCGCCGCCGTACCTTTACCCGAGACATCGCCCATGGCAATGGCCAGGCGGCCCACACCGTAAGGAAGTAAATCGTAAAAATCTCCGCCGAGTTCCCGCGCCGGCACGTACGCGGTGGCCAAATCCAGGCCCGGCACATCGCGAGCGCCGCTGGGTAGAAGTTGCCGCTGGATTTCACGGGCGGTTTCCAAATCTGTCTGCAAGCGAAGCTGAGTCTCGCGGGCTTCCTCAAACAAGCGAGCATTTTCCAGGGCTACAGCAACGTAAGAGCCCAAAATATTCAGCAGGCGTTCGTGTTCGGCGGTGAAGGCATTGGGCATGGTGCTTTCCAGGTCCAGCACGCCAACCAGGCGATTCTGCCGAAGCAAGGGCACAACGAGTTCCGAGCGCACTTCAACATCCGATTCACCGGGTTCGTAGCGGTCATCCAGACGCACGTCATTCACGCGGATGGTGCGACGCTCCGCTGCGGCGTTTCCGGTGATGCCCTGGCTGAGAGACATGCTGGCGCGCGAAGGAATGGCATTTTCGTAGCGCATGGCAAAGACGCTATCGAGCATCTGCGTGGACTCGTTCCAGAGCATGACGGTAAAAACGTCATAATCCACCAACTTCTTGACGCGTTCGGCGATGCGCCGGAGGAGTTCGGCGCGGTCGAGAATGGAGGTGATTTCGTGGCTGACTTCGTACAGAAGGGCGAGGGTTTCGGCCTGTTTCGGCTCTGTTACAAAGGTTAATGGCTGCACGGGGTCGGCATCACCCAGCAGGGAGAACGGAATGAGGTTGGACGTCTGATCCATCGCTGGACACCCGCCACTTCTGTTTAGATGTAGCTAATCGTGGATGGTTTCATCCGGGGAACATTTTAGCGTGAAGAAGGGAATCCCCGTTCGTCGAAGACTCGATAGGAGTAATCGCTGGGGCAGTTTGCACGGGGTGAAAGCAACGGTCATGCATGAGTGAAAGCTTACGCGAAATGCAGGTCCATGCAAATTAAAGCGAAAGAAAGTAAAGTCCGTTGCCCTACTTTACTTCCCAAGTATCGCCCGCTTTCAGCAGCCGGTCCAAATCTCCGGCACCCTTCTTGGCAATGACTTCGCGTACCTGATCGTTGATGACGTCTTCGTAGCGCGGCAGATCGTCCCACGAGCGCAATACGCCGATGGGAGTGGGAAAGCCGGGGCGCTGCTCCATGTGGGAAAGCAGGAAGGCATAGGATGGCCGGGGGTGGTGCGCGTCATGGACGACCAGGTCCGACTCCGTGATGCCGTTGCCGAGCGCCACTACTTCGATATCGCCATCGGACTTGCGGCGGATGCCCTTGTCGCGATTCTTGCCGAAGACGAGGGGCTTGCCATGTTCGAGTTGGATTATGTTTTCACTGCGCGCATCTTTTTCCGTTATGCCGGTCCAGGCGCCATCGTTGAAGATATTGCAGTTCTGCAGAATCTCGATGAACGCGGAGCCCCGATGCTTTGCGGCGGCTTTCAGTGTGTCCTTCAAGTGCGCCTGGAAAACGTCGACGGAGCGCGCCACAAACGTAGCCTCCGCGCCAATGGCCAATGACACGGGATTAAATGGGCGATCGGGTGAGCCGAATGGTGTGGACTTTGTGACCTTGTGGAACTCGGAAGTGGGAGAATACTGGCCCTTCGTCAATCCATAAATGCGGTTGTTAAAGAGCAGAACCTTGATGCCCACGTTGCGCCGCAACATGTGGATGGTGTGATTGCCGCCAATGGCCAACGCATCGCCATCGCCCGTGGCCACCCACACCTCTAATTCCGGATGCGCGATCTTAATGCCAGAGGCCACGGCTGGCGCCCGGCCATGGATGGTGTGGAATCCATAGGTGTTCATGTAATACGGAAAACGGCTGGAGCAGCCGATGCCGGACACCACAACAAAATTCTCGCGGGGCACACCCAGCTCCGGGAAGACGGCTTGCACGGCGGCAAGGATGGCGTAGTCGCCGCAACCCGGGCACCAGCGCACTTCCTGGTCGGTCTGAAAATCTTTTTTAGTCAGTGGCGGAAGAGTGGCGGTGGTCATCGTGCCTCCTGCGGTCCCAGCATTTCTTCGATCTTCTGTTCGAGCTCGTTTTGTTTGAATGGACGGCCTTGAATTTTGTTCAGGCCGACAGCATCCACCAGGTATTTTGCGCGCAGGACCCAAACAAGTTGCCCCATGTTCAGTTCCGGGACCAGCACCTTGCGGTAACGCTTCAGGATATCGCCGAGGTTTGCGGGCAGCGGATTCAGGTAGCGCAAATGCAAGTGGCCGATCTTGCGGCCGCGGTCACGCTCCGCATTTACGGCTTGGGTGATCGAGCCATACGTCGAGCCCCACGAAACCAGGAGCAGATCGCCTTCGGGATCTCCGGCAGGCAACACGTTCGGCACATCCTGCACAATGGCATCAATCTTCGCGGCGCGAATACGCACCATCTTCTCGTGATTCAGCGGCTCGTAATTCACGTTGCCCGTGACGTCCTGCTTCTCCAGGCCGCCGATGCGGTGCTCGAGTCCGGGGGTGCCCGGAACAGCCCACGGACGTGCCAGGGTATCGGGGTCGCGTTTATAGGGGAGAAAACCTTCAGGATCCGTCGCGAATTTCACGGGGATGCCGGGAATTTCATCGACGTTGGGAATGCGCCAAGGCTCGGCGCCATTGGCCAGATAGCCGTCCGAAAGAATAATCACTGGCACCATATACTTCAATGCGATGCGGCTGGCTTCCACGGCGATCCAGAAACAGTCGCCGGGAGTGGCGGCTGCAAGGATGGGAATCGGAGCTTCAGAGTTGCGTCCGAACAAGGCTTGCAGCAGATCGGCTTGCTCGGTCTTTGTGGGCAAACCGGTCGAAGGCCCTCCGCGCTGGATATCGCAGATCACCATCGGGAGTTCCGTCATTACCGCGAGACCCAAGGCTTCCGTCTTCAGCGCCATGCCAGGTCCGGATGTAGTGGTGATGGCCAGTGCACCGGCGTAGGAGGCGCCAATCGAGGAAGTAATGGCGGCGATTTCGTCTTCCGCCTGGAAGGTCAACACCCCGAAATCCTTATAATGCGAAAGCTCATGCAAAATATCAGAAGCGGGCGTAATCGGATAGCTGCCCAGGAATAACTTGAGCCCAGCCTTATTCGCCGCAGTGACAAATCCGAGCGCCAGCGCCTGGTTGCCGCTCAAATTGCGGTACAACCCTGGAGAGAGTTGCGCCGGAGGAATCTCGTAACTGATCTGGAACGCTTCAGTAGCTTCGCAGTAGGAATAGCCCGCCTTCAGGGCCAGTTTGTTGGCTTCCGCCAGCAGCGGCTTCTTCTTGAATTTGTCATCGATCCAGCGGACAGTCGGCTCCATGGAGCGGTTGTAGAGCCAGTAGCACATGCCGAGAGCAAAGAAATTCTTGCAACGGTCCATGGTTTTGGCGTCGAGGCCGAGATGCTGCAGCGCGGAACGCGTAAGCCGCTGCAATTCCACGGCAAAGACTCGGAACTTGTCCAGCGAATGGTCTTCCAGCGGATTGGTGGTGAGGTGGGCCTTGCGCAGGTCGCCTTCCTTGAAGGCGTCCGAATTGATGATGGCAATACCGTTCGGCTTCAGGTCGCCAACATTGACCTTTAGGGCCGCCGGGTTCATGGCGATCAGGACATCGATAGAATCGCCCGGGGTATGCACTTCACCGGAGGAGAAATTCAGCTGATAACCGCTGACACCAGGAACAGTTCCGGCTGGAGCGCGAATCTCCGCGGGATAGTCCGGAAAAGTGGCGATATCGTTTCCATACAGCGCGACCGTATTCGTAAACTGGCTGCCCGTGATCTGCATGCCATCGCCAGAATCACCGGCGAAACGGATCACCGCCTGGTCAATCACTTCGCGCTTCGTTTTCCCTGTGGGAACATCCATGAGCGTGGACATCGTGCGACTTACCCCCGTCTCCGGCTCCTCTGAGTTACTGGAAGGAGTGCGTCATCTGAAAGAATGGGCGGTTCGGCGTGTTTCCAGCGGGAGCAATCGCCAGAATCCCTAAAACCGGCTTAACCAGAATACCACAGGCGCACAGCGGCAAGGGAAGCGCGCGCCCGGACGTGCATCACATGTCAATCAGCTCTGTGAGAGGGAGGAAGGCGGTGCTGGCTCTTCAAATTGCGTCACCACGCTTTTCAGCCGGAAAAAGAAGAGCCACCAGAGGCTGACTGGCAAAAGCATGACGACCAAAGAGATCGCCAGGAGTTGCCGCATCGATTCGATATCAGTGACAAAATGTTCAGGAATCGCGAAAGTCTCAAAGGGCCGCAAAGCGATCATGGTCAGGCAGAACGCCAAGGCAATCGAAGCCCAAACCAGCGCTGCTTTTCGCGCCCAGGAGCGCAAACGGAATAGACCGATGCCGGTGAAAAAGCCCAGTCCTACCAACATTGGCGGCATCAGGGCCACCAACGCGAAAGCCAGCGGGCGGACTTCATAGAGATGTTTCCCCGCGGCGTCTGCCCGAAGGTTGAGCAGTGGAAGGATCGACGCGCCCCAGATGAAGAAGGCAATGGAACTTCCCAGCACGGCAAGAGTTGCGGCAGCGGTTACACCGGCGGAACGAACACGATAGAGGGCGGCCATGGCTTCTTGCATGACAGCACACGGGGAACTCCGAGGGAAGGGCAAGTTGCTTGCGCTGATTCCTAAAGGTAGTGGGCTGGTTTGCGATTCTTGCGCTAATCAGGCCAAAGGATTAAGCGACGGGGTGATGTTCTCTAAGGGCGACGCTTCTCCCAATGAAAGCGAAGACGAAAAGGGCGAGCGCCGTGAACCACCCGCCGAGGCTGAAGACGGATGGCAGATACATTGCTATCGCTACACCCGCGCCAATCAACGTGGCTGCGAGGACGCCGAACTGCCAAATCCCATACATAAAAATGAACGGCATGTAATGCACGCCCACGACCACCATGAATGCTGGGTAGAACCAATTTGGGCGGTATAACGTTGCGGCTCCGATGAGCGGCAAACTGAACGGAACTATGAAAGCCACCTGCATGGCGAGCGCATTCATCGGGTGGCCCTTGGGTAATCCGTTGGGGCGGCCCATGAGCCGCAAAAGTAATTGCGTTAAGGGAAAGATCAACATGCCGCCAAACACAAGCGCGACCATCGCGGCCGCGGACGAACGCCAAACGGCCAGAGCGGCGGAGAGAAACCACACCGCACTGGAGGCCAACTGACCAGCAAATCCTCCCATAAAAACGGTTCGTACATCGCGTTGTGCATCGCTTATTTCCACCGTGCCTCCTGTCCAATCGCTGATGATTCATATCACGTTTTTTCTGCGAGTGCTCTTGAGACACGGCCGCTATCCCTGTTTGCCTCAAAGAACACTCGGCGCGTCGCCCGTTCGTGGAACCTCGGATAAACGGAAACTGGCCCCTTACTTTCCCAAAATGCCGCTTGACGTTCGCTTTCTTTTCGCCTAAAGTGGCGAAGGATGGTTGAGCAGGTTTCCGACCGCGGCTCAACCGGAAGCGGCCTCGAAACTCATTTCAAGTCCAGCAAAGGCAAGCACACGGAGAAACTCATGGCCCTGACAAAACGCCAAAAAGAGGTTTTGGATTACCTGGTTGCGTTCGAGACCAAGCACGGGTACGCACCGAGCTTTGAAGAGATTGGGCGTGGATTGAAGCTCACTTCGCTGGCCACGGTTCACAAGCACATCAGCACCCTAGAGAAAAAGGGCTTCATCCGGCGCGGCTACAATCAGAGCCGCTCCATCGAAATTGTGCAATTGCCAAAGTCGGTGAAAGAGCAGGTTATCGAGCGCCGCATCCAGGAGCTTCCGCTGGTTGGGCGAATCGCCGCGGGCCGTCCGCTGGAAGCGGTGGAAGAGCGCGAAACGATCTCGCTGGGCGATTTTGCGCGTGGCGGGAATTCTTTCGTGTTGCAAGTGAAAGGCAATTCCATGATTGAAGACCACATCATGGATGGCGATTTTGTGGTGTGCGAACAGACCCACGTGGCCAATGGCGGAGACATCGTTGTCGCTCTGGTGGGCGGCGAAGATGCCACGTTGAAAAGGTTTTACCGGGAAGGCTCGGGGAAAATCCGCCTGCAGCCTGCCAACTCCGAAATGGCGCCTATCCTGGTGCCCGCAGCCGATGTGAAAATACAAGGTCGCGTCATCGGCGTTCTGCGCAAATACTGAGCGCCGGATTCCCTCCAGATTGCGCAAAGTCCCAACTAATTTCGCATGACAACGATTCTGCAATTGTTGATCGATCGTCTCGACACACCTATCGGCAAAATATTGATCGTGGCGGACCACGACGGGAATTTGCGCGCTACTTTCTGGACAAACTATGAATCGCGAATGCACAAGGCGCTGCAGTTCCAGTACGGAGAAAATGGATTCACGCTCGAGCCGGCTGCCAATCCTCATGGCTTAACCGAGGCGATCGGCCGCTACTTTGCCGGAGAGCTTACCGCCATAGACGCCTTGCCAGTGCAAACCGCAGGCACGCCCTTTCAACGCGAGGTGTGGCGCGCCCTGCGAGAAATCGCGTGCGGCACCACAGTCTCCTACGGGACACTCGCCAAGAGAATCGGCCGGCCCAAAGCTGTCCGGGCCGTCGGTCTCGCCAACGGTTCAAATCCGGTTGGAGTTGTCGTTCCTTGCCACCGCGTCATCGGATCCGATGGTTCGCTCACAGGTTATGGTGGTGGCATCGAACGCAAGCGCTGGCTTCTGGAACATGAAAGCAAGCACGCCGACCGTAAATTGAGCCAGAAACCTCTCTTCTGATTCACTCTGCATCAATCATGTGAAACGGCACGGGCTGCCTTATTCGGAGAAGAGGGCCTCAATGGGTAGCTCAAAAAGCCGGGACAACTTGAACGCCAGGGGAAGGCTGGGATCGAAGCGGCCCGTTTCGATGGCGTTCACAGTTTGACGAGACACGCCGAGCTTTACGGCCACATCCGCCTGGCTCCAGTTTTTTTCTGCGCGAAGCGTTCGCAGATTGTTCTTCACCGGTAACTCCGTAGCACCAACCGGAAGGCAATCCCCGTGGAAGCGAAGAAGACATCGGCGTTCAGCAGGCTGATGGGAAAAGGCCTCGCATAGAGGAGCGTTAGGGTTCCTAGGATTGCATCCCCTGCCATCGTCACCGCGAAGCCCCACAGCAGGGCGCGGATGACCAGCCCACGAATGAACTCATCAGGCTCTGCCTTCAGATAGCTGGCCGCGACCCACACCCCTAGCAGAACCGGCAGAAGCGACAATGCCGAAAGCGAACCCACCAGGAGAACGGAAGCATGCCCATTGTGAGCGGCCAAGTGCGAGGAGAGGAAACGCTGAAGGCCGGGGAACAAATCAAGGAGAACGTTGGGCATGTTCGGCGAAGCAAGGTTCGTGAATACGGTGAGCAGAAGTACGCTGCCCATCTTTTGCACGGAGCGACGTTGTAACGGGGTCATATTCTTGTTGCAGAACGGCATGAGAGCCTCCTGGAATGACAAGCAAACTTTACATGTGAATCAGGGTGATGTCAAGTTTGTTTTACATGTCCACGAAGGCCCGAACCATATCCTCAGTCCAATAGGCGTATTCTACGATTAACTGTATTTGTTTTAGAAAGATACAGGTATTGCTGCCGGCCAGCCTTGCTTATTTGAGAGCTGATAGGGCCCCGCTATCGCACCTTACCGCCCTTTTTGAACGTGACGACAACAACGAATTTTCTTGGTTGGGTTTTCGCGGCGGAAAATCGATAACGCCATTGCTTTACGGCTGTCGTCGCGGCGTCGACGAGCAGGGGATTTCCGTCGATGACAGCAACCTGCTCAACGCTGCCGTCCTCCTTCAGCGTGACATCCATGACCACATCGCCCGAAACTCCTGCCTTCTGGGCCTCGGCTGGATACTCCGGCAGAACCTTGAATACAAGTTTGGGGATATTCCGCTTTTCCTTGGGAATCAAAATCTGCGTTCCATTCGGGAGGTAGCCGGGTTTTTCAAATCTATCCCGATTGGCCTCGAAGATTGCGACCCAGTCGTTGGAATCGTCATAAACCAGCTTCGCAATTCCCTGAAACGAATTGTGGTCTTTGCCGTTTCCGACGGTATAAGTAAAGGGTTTCTTCGTTAGCACCAAGTCTTCCGTTGGCAGCGTCTTCAACGGCACCGCGGCATATTCAGAGATTCCGTAATCGTATTGTTCCATCTTCAGATTAATATCAACGTGCTCGCACGCCCCTTCTTTCAGCACGATCCCCGTTTGCTGCACAGTTTTGAAACCGGGAACAACGACCGTGACGCTGTACTGGCCAAGAGGGAGGTCATTTGCAACATATTGCCCAGCCACGTTTGCCGTCAAGACAATGGCCTTCTTACTGTCCAGGTTAGTGACAATAATCCCTGCCTTTGCAATTGCGGCTCCCGAGGAATCGATGACCGTGCCCATCAACGAGCACTTTGCTTCGCTTTGACCGGCCGGCACTGCCGGTGGTGGCGTTTGAGCCGGTTGACCCGGCAATGGCGGGGGCGTTTTGTCCGCAGGACTTCCCAATGCGGGGGGTGGCTCTGGCGGTTCCAGCGGTGTAGCCGCATACTCGCAGCACCCGTTCATATAGTTCGGGTCGAGCTGCAAAACAAAGTTCGAACGCTCGTTGGCCCCTTCTTTCAGCACGATTCCCTCTTCCACGACGGTCTTGAAACCTGGCGCTTGCGCCTTCAAGGCGTACCGCCCGGCAGCGAGGAGCGTCGCCAGATACTCGCCGGCGCCGTTGGTCTTCAGCGTAATGGCCAGTTTCGTGTCGAGGCTAGTAATGGTGATGGTAGCGTTTGGAATTGCAGCTCCTGAGGTGTCAGTCACTGTACCTGTCAAGGAGCACGTAGCCTTTTTTTCGCCAGCCGTGGGTCTATGCGGAGTCTCGCCCTGGTTCAGGGGATAAGCGGCCATTTCCGTGGCTCCGGAGTAACGATGAGGTGCCTGAGAATTCGTTGCCGGCACCGGTGCCGGCTGTTTTATCTCCTGGTCCTGAGATCGGTTACATCCGGCCGCTGCCGGTATTCCAATGGCAAGCAAGGCGGTCGCCGCGTGTCTAGCCAATCTGTGACTCGAACCGAAAATCTGGCTGCTCCCACCTACTTTGTCCGTGTGGCGGAATGCTTCCAGTTCTTTCCTGAGACGCACCCCTTCGCGAAGGAATTTCTGTCGCGTCTTGAACTCGCGCTCCGTCACATCACGAATGACCGTTTCTAACCCAGCATTCCTCACGCCCGCTGCCTCGCTCATCTCCAAAACTTCATCCAACAAGTTGATTGTGTCCAGGTTGACGGAACGCACCCAATTTGCCGCTCGCTTGGAAAGCGCCTTTTGCCGCGGCCCTTCGTGAAAGCGCTTCACCACCGCGACCATGTGGTCCAGTCCGATGGTTCTCTGCATCAGGCTCCCGTTGCTCCAACATCTAGTCGCAAACAGATCCAGGGATAGCGTGCAGGAGAGATCGGCAACGGGATCGCTCAAGCTATAAACTCTGGCAAGATAATTTCCCCGCGCCCGGCCGAGTAGCATCATTTGCTTTTCCAACGGAGTACCCGCATATATCTCTGCGCGGCAAAAGTTCAGGGGGTTTCCGCAAAACCGCCGCATGAACGCCACATCCGCGCGCAGAGTGTCCAACGTCGCAGCCGGATGGAAGGTCATTAGCGTGAATTGCGCGGAGATACCCAGTTCGGCGCACGCCTCAAGGGCACGTTCGGACTGTTCCACACTTTGGCTGCGGTGCAGGGCGGAGAGTCCCAGCGCCGTGGCGGATTCGACGCCAAGAAACATGCGGACGAGGCCCATCTCCTTCAGGCGGCGAAGCACTTCAGGCTTAGCATCGGCGGGGCGGCACTTGATGACTAGCGCGATCCCCTCCACACCTCGGCTCTTCAGTCCCTTCTCGAATGCCGACAGTCGCGCATGATTCATCGCCACGGACGGCACAAGGAAGTTGTCATCATGAAAAACGAACTGGCGCGTCCCTCGCTCGTGATACAACGTGGACATTTCTTCCACAATATTCTCGACGCTGCGCTGGCGAAAGCGCTTGCCCGGGGCCAACTCGTGCAGTGTGGTGATACAGCAATACGCGCATTTGCCGTAGCAACCACGACTGCCCATCAAGTAGCTCGTGGGTATACCGGCGATCGAATGAATCGGGCCGCGCCGATCGGGTAATGGCAGGGCATCGAGATCGTCCAGCATCGGCCGTCGGTTGCTGAAATGTACTTGCCCTTGCGCATCCCGATAGGCAATGCCTGGAATCTGCGGGAGGACTTCTTCGAGGTGCGGCACGGCATCGGCGATCTCAACCAACGTTTTTTCGCCTTCGTGGATGACGATGATGTCGATCTCGGGGTGGTTCCGCAGCAGATCTTCGGCTGCGCAAGAGGCGTAGTGACCACCAGCCACCACAAGCTTGCGCGGATCGTGCGACTTAATCAGTTGCGCCAAGCCAAGAAACTCTTTCGCTCTGGACTGAAAACACAGCGACAATCCGATGATTTCCGCGTCCTCGGCAGCATCGGCAACGGCGTTCGCCTCCGCCGGCGAGTTGAAAGCGGCCATTATGGACTCGTGCCCGGCGCCCAGAAGCGCTGCCGATAAATAGCGAATGGAGAGATTTTCCTCGTAGTCGGGCCCTGCCAATAGGACTTTCAACGGTCCCTCCTCCGCCAAGAAATCTGCCTCGGGCAGATTCCGCCGTCAGTAGCAACACGATTCCCCACCCATTCTCCAGAGGTTCCCGCTGTTTGTCAGTGATTTGGAACAACAAAGACAAGTCTCGTGTCTGGCACTAGAGAGAGAAAAAAAAGCGGCGTAAGCCCCGCTGTTAAGGGGGGATAAGAGCGATTTCGGTATCAGCTGCGACTCCCTCGCGCAACTAATTGTGATTTGGGGTAAACTGCACAATTCCAGCCGGCCGATTTTCTCTCCATCAGGCCGGCGGACGAGGACACACCGCTGGCTGCCTCCACCGAAAATATTTTGTTGTTCGCCGCCGATCCGGCTTTGCGCGGGTCTTTGCAATCCCTCCTTGTGTCGGCTGGTTACGAGGTTCATTTTGTAGAGGCACAAGATGGACTACTTGGTGCGCTCCAGGAAACTTCGCCCAGTCTGCTTTTGCTCGCTCTGGATCCCACAAATCCGGATTCAAGCCATGCTCTTGCGGCGGTACGCAACTACAGCCCTTCAACACAACTGCGCATTTTGCTCCTGACCCCGGACAGGAAAGAGGCTGTGGCGCAGGGGCTGGACCTGGGCGCGGACGACGCCATTGAAGTTCCCTATGACGATGGGGAGTTGCTGGCGCATGTGCGGGCACAGTTGCGTCAAAAGCGTGCTATCGATGAACTGGCCGCGAAGATGCGCATCGCGGAGGAAAGCCGCGAGGTGGCGCAGACCGCGTTCCAAGCGCTCGCCATCACCGAAAAAATGACCGCCGACGCATTTTCCCTGGAGCGCATCTTGAAAATTGGCGTCATCTCTCTATTTGCCCTGGCGCTTGTGATTGTGGCCATTTTCTTCCTTTTTTCGCGTCGCGCGGACAAAGAGACGCGCCGAGCCTACACGGTGATAGCGCAACTGGAACGGAGCGCCAAGACGGAAGAACAGCTTCTTGAGTCCGCCAAACGGTTGCACGATGACCCCGCCAACGCCGATGTGCTGCAGCAGAAAGCAGCTCTCGAGCAGCAGACGGAAGCACTGCGCAAGAAAATGGCTCAGCCGGATGTCGGCGACATGGCCGAGCTGCGCCGCCAATTAGAAGAAGCTACGGGGCGGTTAAGCAAGATCGAAGGGCAATCGCAAGCTGCGGAGACGGTGATTCGCTCCTACGCTCCCAGCGTGTGCCTGCTGCACGTTTCCGTGGCGTTCAATGAGAAGAATTCCGGGCGGCGCTTGCGCTACGGCGGCATCAACAGCGATGGCTCCCCGCTGAAGGATAGCGACGGCAATCCTGTGTACACCACGGAAGGGCGCGGCCCCGAAGTGCGCGCGGACTTCTTTGGCACCGGGTTTATCGTGGGCGAAGGCAAAATCCTAACCAATCATCACGTCGTCCAGCCCTGGTGGCAGAACGACGAACTGGCCGGTGCGTTTCAGCAGGGACTGGAACCCGTCATTGCGGAAATGATGGCGTATTTCCCCTCAGCGGCTAGCGGGATCCCCGTGGCAATTTCCCAGATTTCTCAGGAAGCTGATCTGGCGCTGGTTCACGGAGACCTTTCGGAGCTACGCCGTCCATTCTTCAAGTTGAATCCCGGCAAAGACGCTGCCGTGAGTGGGGAAGCGCTGATCAGCGTGGGCTACGCCACGGGATTGGATGCCATCCTGGCGCGTGCCGGCGATGAAACAGTGGAACAGATCGTCAAGACCAGTGGCGGCGAACCGAAACTCGTTCTGGCAGAGTTGGCACGGCGCAAATTGATTCGGCCGCTCGTCACGCAAGGCCACGTCGGCGATGTTCTGCCAGACAAGATTGTGTATGATGCGCAAACCACCTCTGGTGGCTCTGGCGGCCCGCTGCTGGTGCGTAATGGCGAAGTGATCGGCGTAACGTTTGCCATCGTGCGCGGCTTTGGTGGGTCCAACTTTGGCGTGCCCATCCGCTTCGCGCAGCCCCTTCTGAAACATTAAAACGAATCTCTTTCTTGGCAGCGGCTTTTGAAATTGCGTATGCTTTTGAGATGTCGGCCAACCTCAAGCGAAGCTTGGCGAGGATATTCAACCTTTTTTGGAGGCATGCCCTTGCCTTTTCACTCCTCTTCGTTTTAGTTTGCCCTCCGCGCGCTGAAGCCTACGCCGTCCTTTCCCATCAGGCCATTATTGACGCCGCATGGGAAACGCATCTGAAGCCGCTTCTTAAGAAGCGTTATCCGCGGGCTACTGAAGAACAACTGAGTGCAGCGCAAGCCTATGCGTACGGCGGCGCCATCATCCAGGACATGGGTTATTATCCTTACGGAAGCCCGTTCTTCAGCGATTTGACGCATTACGTTCAAAGCGGCCAGTTCATTGAGTCAATGCTCCATGACGCGCAGAACCTGGATGAGTATGCTTTCGCGCTCGGGGCCTTGGCGCACTATGCCGCGGACAACGAGGGACACCGCATGGCGACAAACGTCGCCGTTCCCATGCTCTATCCTTCGCTAAAGAAGAAATTCGGCGACAAGGTGACCTACGAAGACAATCCCCTTGCGCATGTGAAAACCGAGTTCGGGTTTGATGTGCTGCAGGTTGCGCGAGGCCGTTACGCTCCAGAGAGCTATCACGATTTCATTGGATTTGAAGTCGCCCGCCCCCTGCTGGACCGCGCATTTTGCGAAACTTATGGACTGGAAATGAAAACGATCCTCTTTGACGAGGACAAAGCCCTGTCTTCGTACAGGCGTGACGTCAGTAAATTGATTCCACAGGCCACACGGGTTGCCTGGAGCCTGAAGGAAAACGAAATCAAGGACGACATCCCGGATATCACGCGCCGGCGGTTTCTCTATAACCTCTCGCGTTCCAATTTTGAAAAAGAGTGGGGCAAAGGATACGAAAAGTTATCGGCGATGGACCGCTTCCTGGCGTTTCTGTACAAGCTGATTCCCAAGTTCGGGCTATTGCGCGTGCTCCAGTTCAAGAGCCCTACGCCCCTAACCGAGAATCTATTCGAAGCAAGTTTCAATGCCACGCTCGAGCGATACCGGAATTTGCTGGCGGAGGAATCCGAGGGCCGTTTGCATCTCACAAACGACAATTTTGATCTTGGGGAACAAGCCGGGCCGGGAAAGTACCGGCTGAGCGATGAAGCCCATGCCAGACTGCTCCACAACCTGGCCCTGCAGAAGTTTCAGAGCGCGCCACCGAGGCTTTGCAAGTCGCTGCTGGAATACTTCTCCTCTCCCGATGCGCCTTATGCCATGAAGAACAACCCCAAAGCTTGGGCGCAGCTCCAGGAAGATCTCGCAGCCTTGAAAAGCCGTTCCGAAAGCAACGGCTTCGACGTTACCGGCGAAGGCTCCCGTTGAAGAATTGCTGGCGTGGTGCCAAAGGACCCCCTGCAGACTATTCAACATTTCGCTAGCTTCCATTAAAAAAATTGCTGATGCGCAGCCGCCGCCCGTGAAACAATGTAGAATTTCCCAATCACTAAAAGAGTGATCCGAAGCTCCTTATGAAAAAGCATCGCCCTATTCGCAAAGTGCTGGCTGCCAATCGCAGCGAAATTGCCATCCGTATCTTCCGTGCTGCCAACGAGCTTGGCCTGCGCACCGTGGCCATCTATTCGCAGGAGGATCGCCTGGCCTTGCACCGCTTCAAGGCTGACGAAGCGTACCAGGTGGGAGCGGGGAAGGGGCCCGTCCAAGCGTATCTGGATATTCCCGGAATCATCGCGGTTGCCAAAGAACACGAGGTGGACGCCATACATCCCGGCTATGGCTTCCTTTCGGAGAATCCCGCGTTGGCGCGAGCTTGCGCCGAGGCTGGACTGACTTTCGTTGGCCCCACGCCGGAACTGCTCGAACTACTGGGCGACAAAACCGCCGCGCGACGGCTGGCCGCTTCCGCCGGCGTCCCGGTGCTCCCTGGCACGGAAAAACCTGTTACTTCGTCCGCGGAAGCGCACAAAATCGCCAGCGATATCGGCTATCCCGTGATAGTGAAGGCCGCAATGGGCGGCGGCGGGCGCGGTATGCGCGTGGTCCACGACGCGGAGCAACTTGACGCCCGGTTGGAGGAAGCGAAGGGGGAAGCCAAATCCGCGTTTGGTGATGCCTCCGTTTTCCTCGAGAAATTCTTGCCGCGCGCCAGGCATATCGAAGTCCAGATTCTCGCGGACGAGCACGGCAACCTGCTGCATCTTTACGAGCGCGACTGCTCTGTTCAGCGCCGCCATCAGAAAGTCGTGGAAGTGGCCCCGGCTTGCAACCTGCCGGAAAAGATTCGCGGAGAACTCTGCGCCGCCGCAGTGAAAATTGCGCAAAAGGCCGGATATCGCAACGCGGGCACGGTGGAGTTTCTGTACGACGTTGATTCCAACAACTGGTACTTCATCGAAGTGAATCCGCGAATTCAGGTGGAGCACACGGTAACAGAAGTGGTTACCGGCGTGGACCTGGTGCGTTCACAGATCCTCGTTGCGCAGGGCCACGCATTGCACGAGGCTCCGCTCTCTCTCCCCGTGCAAGACAAGATCCCACTCTACGGCTCGGCGCTGCAGTGTCGAGTCACCACGGAAGATCCGGAAAAACATTTCGCCCCAGACTACGGCAGAATCGCCACGTACCGTTCACCCGCTGGATTCGGCATTCGCCTGGATGGTGGCACTGCTTATTCCGGTGCAATTCTTGCCGCCTACTACGATTCCTTGCTTGTTAAGGTGACCGCTTGGGGCATCACTCTCCCGGAAGCATGCCAGCGCATGGATCGCGCGCTGCGTGAATTCCGCATTCGCGGCGTGAAGACCAACATTCCGTTCCTGGAAAACGTCGTCAATCATCCGCGTTTCCGCGCTGGTGAGGTGACCACTTCCTTCCTGGACGATTCGCCGGAGCTTTTCCGCTTTACCGGCCGCGCCGACCGCGCCACCAAGCTGCTCTCCTACATCGGCGATGTCATCCTGAACGGCAATCCCGAAGTGAAAGGGAAACCGGTCCCAGCATATATTGAGAAGGCGCCCGTCCCCGCTGCTCCCGGTATTGCTCCCCCGGTTGGAACGCGGCAGCTTCTGCAAAAACTTGGGCCAAAGAAATTTGCCGCGTGGGCGCGCAAAGAGAAGCGGCTCCTGTTGACGGACACCACCTTTCGCGATGCGCACCAGTCGTTGATGGCTACGCGCGTCCGCAGTTTCGATATGCTGGCCACCGCCCACGCCGTGTCCCAGCGTCTGCCGAATCTATTCAGCCTGGAAATGTGGGGCGGCGCCACGTTTGATACTTCGTTGCGATTTCTGCACGAGGATCCCTGGCAACGGCTTCGCGAATTGCGCGCGCACATTCCCAACATTTGTTTTCAAATGCTGTTGCGTGGCGCCAATGCGGTTGGCTATACGTCGTATCCAGACAACGTCATCATCGAATTCGTGCGCGAAGCCCATCGCCAGGGCATCGACATTTTCCGCATCTTCGATTCGCTCAATTCCATCGACAACATGCGCGTCTCCATTGACGCCGTTCTGGAGACCGGCGCCGTTTGCGAACCGGCTATCTGCTATACCGGCGACATCCTTGACGATCGCCGCGCGAAATATTCCCTGAAGTATTACGTTACGATGGCCAAGCAACTCGAAAAGCTGGGCGCGCATTTCCTGGCCATCAAAGATATGGCGGGCCTTTGCAAGCCGTATGCGGCGTTTGCGCTTGTTAAGGCATTGCGCGAGGAAATCGGCATTCCCGTTCACTTCCACACGCACGATACCAGCGGCGTCAATTCCGCATCGTTGCTGAAAGCCGCCGACGCTGGCGTGGATGTAGCCGATGGCGCCATCGCTGCCATGAGCGGCGGCACCAGCCAGCCCAACTTGAATTCGGCCGTCGAAGCCCTGCGCCAAACTCCGCGCGACACGCAACTCGATATCGCGGCTCTCAACGAGTGTTCCGATTATTGGGAAACCATTCGCAGTTACTATCTGCCGTTCGATTCAGGACCCAAGGCGGGTTCCGCGCGGCTTTATGAGCACGAAATTCCCGGCGGACAATTCACCAACTTGCGCGAGCAAGCCGCTGCCATGGGGCTTGGCCATCGCTGGCGCGAAGTGGAGAAAACGTACGCGGAAGTGAATGCCTTGTTTGGCGACATTGTGAAGGTCACGCCCTCCAGTAAAGTAGTGGGCGACATGGCATTATTTTTGCTGGCCAATGAAATGAAGCCCGCCGATCTGCTGGAATTAGATGAGCATCACGACATCTCTCTGCCGAATTCCGTGGTCGAAATGTTCAGCGGCGCCTTAGGCGTGCCTCCCGGGGGTTGGCCCAAGAAATTGCAGCGCATCATCCTTCGAGGCCACGCCCCCCTGAAAGGACGGCCCAGCGCGAGCCTCCCACCGGCGCAATTCGACAAAGAAAAGGCAGAACTGGAAGCGAAGGTGGGGCATCCCGTTCAACACGATGCGCTGCTCAGCTATCTCCTTTATCCCGAGGTTTACCTGAAGTACGACAAGTTTCGCCAGACTTATGCGGATGTGAGCGTTCTGCCGTCGCCTGCATTTTTCTATGGCTTGAAGCCGGCCGAGGAAATCACCGCGGAAATCGAATCTGGCAAGACCATGATCGTGAAATTTCTGACGATCAGTGAAGCGCACCCCGACGGAACGCGCACTTTATTTTTCGAGTTGAATGGCCAGCCGCGCGAGGTGAACGTTCGCGATCGCGCGTTGCGTGTCGTCGAGCGCAGCCATCCCAAGGCCAATCCAGAAGATCCGGGCCAAGTAGGTGCGCCCACGGCCGGACTGATCAGCGGCATCGCCGTGCAGGCGAACCACAGCGTGGAGCGCGGCGCTAAACTTCTGACACTGGAAGCCATGAAGATGCAATCCAACATTTATGCGCCAATCACGGGCCGCGTCAGCAAGGTGCTGGTCACGCCTGGGCAGCACGTCGAGCCCAAGGATCTTCTGGTTACCATCGTTCCGTGAGCGGACCACAACTCATCAAGCACGAGCAGTTCGCTTCGCGCTATCTTCGCAACCAGCGCGACCTGATCATTTATCTCCCGCCGGGCTACGATCACCAGTCGCGCCGCGCATTTCCTGTCCTTTATCTGCATGACGGCCAAAACCTTTTCGATGGCGCAACCTCCTTCATCCCCGGCATGGATTGGCACGTTGGGCAAACGGCCGATCACTTGATCAACTCGGGCCAAGTGGCGCCGCTGATTATTGTTGGCATTTACAACGCGGGAAAAGAACGGTTGGGAGAATACACGCCCACTCGTGCGCCCAGATTGGGCGGCGGCCGGGCGCATCGTTACGCCAAATTTCTTCTCGAAGAGGTGCGGCCATTCGTCGAGGAAAGATATCGCGTGGCGGGCGGAGTGCAAAACACGGGAATCGGCGGCTCATCACTCGGCGGGCTACTTTCACTTTACTTGGGGCTTCGCATGCCGCAGATTTTTGGCAAGATTGCCGCGCTCTCGCCTTCCGTATGGTGGAACGAGCGCGTGATCGTGCGTTTTGCTTCTGCAGCCACCGTTCAGCCCATGCCGCGAATCTGGCTGGACGCGGGCACGCGCGAAGGCGGCCGTACCGTGGAAGACGTAGAACGATTCCGCGACGTCCTGTTGCATAAAGGATGGCGATTAGGACGCGACTTGCATTATGAACGCGTCGAGGGCGCCGAGCACAATGAAGCCGCGTGGGCTCAGCGCGTCGGCCCGTTTCTGCAATTCCTGTTTCCCGCGGAAGAAAGCCGGGTATAATCCGCGCACGCAGGCGGTAGCGGCAAGTCCGCAATCCTCCTGTTTCTGGCGGTGAATTCGTGGCGGCAGATAGACCCATCACCATCCTTTGCGTGACCTCCTACGAAAAGGGGCAGGAATTCTTGCGCACTTGCAAGCGCATGGGATGCACCGTGCTGCTTCTTACGATAGAGAAGCTGCGCAACGCAAATTGGCCGCGCGAAGCGGTTGACGAAATGTTTTTCATGCCTCCTGAACTCTCTGTCCAGGACATGATCCATGCCGTGTCCTACGCTGCAAGAACTCGCCACATCGATCGCATCGTGGCGTTGGATGAATTCGACATGGAGCATGTCGCTGCGCTCCGGGAACACCTTCGACTGCCCGGAATGGGTTTAACCACCGTGCGTTATTTCCGCGACAAGCTGGCAATGCGGATGCAAGCGCGCGAAACGGGAATCCGCGTTCCCGAATTCAGCCCCGTCGTGAATTACGATGATCTGCGCGAATTCATGCAGCGAGTTCCGGGGCCGTGGTTGTTGAAACCGCGCGCCCAGGCTTCCGGCATCGGCATGAAGAAAATCCAAAACCCGGATGAGATCTGGCCCTGGCTCGACCAGCTTGGCGACCAGCAATCCGAATATCTGCTTGAGCAATTCATCCCCGGCAGCGTCTTCCACATTGACAGTGTGGTCTCTGAACGCACCGTGCTTTTGGCAGAAGCTCACGCCTACGGCGCGCCTCCGTTGGAAACTTCACATCAAGGTGGAGTATTCACCACCCGCACGTTACCGCGCGATTCCGCCGACGCGCTTGCATTGAAGGAACTGAACCAGAAACTCATTGCAGGCCTCGGCCTGGTTCGCGGGGTCACTCACGGAGAATTCCTGAAGGCGCACGATGGCAATCAATTCTACTTTCTGGAGATTGCCGCCCGTGTTGGTGGCGCATACATTTCCGATGTCATCGCAGCCGCCACGGGAATCAACCTTTGGCGAGAGTGGGCGCGTCTGGATGTCGGGGCAGGGAAGTTGCCTTACGAATTGCCGCCATTGCGCGAAGATTATGCGGGAGTCATTCTTTCCTTGGCGCGACAGGAAGAGCCGGACACATCGGCCTACACCGATCCCGAAATCATCGAGCGCGTCTCGAAATATCACCATGCCGGATTCGTTCTGAAATCACCGTCTGCGGAGCGAATCCAGGAGTTGCTGGATTCCTATGCGCAACGCTTTCAGAGTGATTTCCTCGCCAGGCAGCCGGTCCCAGACAAACCAACGTCTTAGCTGTTGGGCGCTCCGCACCCCGCTGCGGAATCCAGCGGAGATCAAACTCTTGTCCACTTCAGTTCTTGGTCAGTTTGCCGAGAAATGTCTTGCCATCGCGCATCCTGAACACCTCGAGCCCTAATCCATTTGGTTTTGACACGACCTTATCGACGAATTCGTAACCGGATTCCCTAACTGTCCGCTTGTAAGACAGAATCCCGCACTCGAATTTCTCGCCGGAAATAACCGAGTCTGAGATGGTTACTTTTGGCCGGCCGTCTTCTACTTCAACCGTTACGTCATTTACGATGTCTGCCCATCTTGCGTTCCACCGGCCCAAGAAAGGGTTCAGGTCATTTCCTGCCGCCCCGACCTTGTCGTTGATTTCCAACCGGTCGCCTTGCTTTACAATTCTGCAGCCATCCCGGCCGTTGAAGCTATGCTCCGCGCGCAGTTGCGTCGGCGGGGCAATCACAATGGACCCGTCGTCTGCCTGCTCCTTAATCGAAGTTTTGCCATCACCGTATTTGTAATAGACAGTTATCTTTTGGGCTCCTCCGCTCATTTTCGCTGTGAGCCGGTTGCCATCCTGGAATTGCTTGATTGTGTCCGTTATGTCGCCCGCGCCGTCCGGGCCGCCAAAGTTCAAATTTGGCGCTCGCAACTCAGCCTTGATGATCGTCAGTTTTAGCTCCTTGCCTTTATAGGGATCGCCGAAATTGCTGTCCGCCGCAACGACGCTCAACACACCGTTCTTTACCATCGCGCGGACCTTGTCGGTCACGTCCAACGTCACGCCGTCGTCCAGGTCGCCATAGACCACTTTGCGGATCACCACATTCGCCTTGGCGCTGGGTGAATGCGCTGCAGCGGGCGTTTGCGCGCTTGGCACCGCGCTTCTCTGCGATTTGCCTTGCGCCTGGCTGCGGGCCTCGCTGTGTGAGGCGAACGTATATGGCGTTACCGCCATAAAGGATATAACAGTGGTCAACAGTGCTATCCCTCTGAGTTTCACCGTGAGGCCTCCTTGACTGAAGTAAGCATATATCAAGATGTGGGGCACCACGCTCGGAGCCATCGTGGCCCTTGGCGCCGGCAATCCGGCCGCCCATCGTTCGCCTAATCTCCGTCTGGCCCTGGTACAACGGGTTACCTGTTCTTCCGTCTAGTTACTTTCAGGAACCCACTTGGGATACATTGTTTGCGGCGCGCCTCCCCGCGGACTATCTTTTGCATACCCCGGGCCAGAAAGCTGCGTGGGGTGTGTTGTCCCTTGGGAGGTCCGATGTGGAGCAATACTAAGAAGCCGGATACGCCGCAGGCCGCGCAGCCGGAACAAAAAAATTTGCCAGTGAATCCGCCGCCGAAACCATCTGCGGCATCTTGGGAGGGAACTACCGCCATGAGTACTGATGCAATGCGTCCGATAGGTGCAACCGCGGATCGCGCGACGGCGCGGCTCGGGCCAAGCCTTCATATTAAGGGTGAGATCACGGGAAACGAAGATCTGTTGATCGAGGGATCGGTCGAGGGTCTGGTGCAACTTGATGAGCGCAAACTGACGGTCGGCGCCACCGCCAAGTTGACCGCCGATATTATCGCCCGCGAAGTCGTGGTCTATGGCACGGTGAAGGGAAACCTGCGCGCCAAGGACCGCATCGAGATTAAGAAGGATGGCTCCGTCAACGGCGACCTCACCACCGCCCGCATCATGATTGAAGACGGCGCCTACTTCAAAGGCTCCATCGAAATCGACAAGTCCGGTGAGAAGGAATCCGGCGCCGGTTCATTCGCCCGCGCCGCGGCGCCCGCGGCCGCTGGTTCCGCTCCGAAGACCATTTAAGCAACGGCCTCGAATCCATTCTTTTCCCAAGAGCGGCGCAAACTCATGGTTTGCGCCGTTTTTATTTGTTAGGACTGTCCCTTCCACATTATTTAATATCTTGACAAGTCCCGCATATATATTTATCGTGAGCCTTGTTTACCTTTCTTGGCGGCGTTGTTCCAGCCGGCGCCCGTCTCCGCTCGCCGTCTGCTCCGCCAGTTTGTACATTTCAGGAGTCATTCCATGTGGGCAGGCGCCAAAGGCATCCCGGTCCTTAGCCTGGTCTTCTGCGCATTCATGATTGGGTGTGGCGGAGGAGGCGGCGGGACGCAACCCCCTCCCGCCCAAGCGGACTTCGCCCTCGCTTTTTCCTCCACTTCGATAACCATGTCGCAGGGCGGCACGAGCTCTCTCATTTCGGTTTCCGTCACTCCCAAAAATGGTTTTTCGGGTACCGTGCAAGTCTCTTTGAACAGCTTGCCTACTGGGATTACCAGTAATCCCGTCAGTCCCTTTTCCTTGGCACTGGGCCAGAATGGCACGTTGGTGTTCGGCGCCGCTTCAACGGCTTCCACGGGACAATTTTCCGTTTCCGCGCAAGGCACCAGCGGCTCCCTCTCGCATTCCTCGAATCTTTCCCTCAGCGTTCAGGCTGGTTCCGCGCAAAACTTCCCGCGCAGCACTTATGCGCCAAACAACTCTGTCATTCTGATAGACCGCCCCGTGGGCGAGCCGCATCACCGTCGCATCGTCTATGACCCGGCCGGCAAACGATTCTTCGTCGCCAATCAAGCGATGAATCGCGTGGAAGTTTATTCTTCCGCCGATGCTTCGCTGCAAAACACCATTGACGTCCCGGGCGCTTCGTGCGTGGATCTATCCGTTGATGGCAAAACGCTGTGGGTAGGCACGGCGCTTGAACAGATCCTCGCGATCAATCTGGCATCCATGCAGATTGCCACGCGCTACCCCGTTGCGGGTCTCACGCCAATTCCTAATGTGGTTTTCAATCGCCCGAACGAAGTTCTCCCGCTATCCACCGGGAAATTCCTTGTTCGCTTGCGCCAGCCTTCCGTGGCTGAAGCGCTCCTTGCCCTCTGGAATCCTGCCTCAAACTCTTTCACGAATCTTACGGCGGCAGCGCCCGCAGTTTTTCAGCAGGGCGTCGGGGTGATGGCGCGTTCCGGCGATCGCACGCACGTTTTCGTTGCGTCCAACGATTCCACCGGTGAAGCGGCCGTGTTCGATTCCAACGGCAGTCTCCTGACCGGACCAATTGCCCTTGGCACCGGTTTGATTTCCTTTGCCGCTGCAAACACGGACGGGAGCCGCTTCGCCGTCATTTTTGGCGCGCCCGCTGTTTCGCAAGTTTTCCTTCTGGACGGGAGTTTGAACTTGCTGGGTTCGTATCCGTCGCCGGGCGCATCGGCGATTGTGTTTTCGCGCGATGGGAAAACGCTCTACGATGCGGAGCCCTTTGGTAACGGATATGTCGTTACGGCTCTTTCCGCCACCACTCTCCAGAAACTCGGACAGATCCCCGATCTGGCCGTGGAAGGTGTGCCCACAATTCTGGAAGACGCGGATGAAACGCAGTTTCTGGTGGGGCTGTCGAATCGTGGATTGAATTTTCTGGATGCCGCCAGTCCAACCACGTTGTCGCAACCCGCGCCCGTATTCGCCGCGGCGCCAGTCGCCCTACCGGCGGAAGGGACCATTGCGGGCGGCGCCACGATCACTTTGACTGGCTACAATTTCAATTCCAATCCGCAAATCCGCTTTGGCACGCAGGCTCCCGTCAATGCAACGGCGACAAGCACCACGCAACTTCAGGTTGCTACGCCGCCAAGCGCGGCATCCGGCCCGGTGAATCTGCTGGCCTATTTTTCCAACGGCTGGATCGCCTTGGCGCCTTCCTCATTCAGTTATGGTCCCGCCATTGTGCAGGTTCTTCCGAATGCAGGCGCGCAGGCGGGAGGCGATACGATCTGCTTTTTAGGCTATGGATTCGGCGCTGGCACCGGAAATCTTACCGTCATCATCGGAGGCGCGGCAGCTACGGTGCAGAAAGTCGAGAGCCTCCCAAGCTTCGCAAGCGCACTTTCATTGGACCCCACTTACCCGTTTTCCTTGGAACGCGTCACAGTGACGACTCCTCCGGGCTCGCCCGGCAAAGCCGACATTTCCATCACCGCGTCTTCGGGCACTACCACTCTGCCCAAGTCTTTCCAATATCTGAATGCCAGCGCAACTTTCGCGAATCCCAGCCTCTACAAGTTTCTGCTTTACGATTCCCAACGCCAGCAAGTCTATCTCAGCGCCACTGACCACGTGGACGTGTTCGACTCCAATGCTCTGGTTTTCCGCAGTCCGATCGAGCCGCCGCCCAATGGCCCGTTGCCAGACGCCGCGCTCCGCGGGATTGCGCTCACACCTGATTTTACGCAGCTCGTCGTCGCCGATTTTGGCGCGCAAAATGTCTACCTCATCAATCCTGATGGAGCTGCGTACAATGGCACTACGGTTCCCGTGGGCGGTGTGCCCGGCTACGCAAACTCGGGCCCTGCTCGCGTGGCGGCCACCAGCGCTTCAACCGTTTTCGTAAGCCTGATCGCAGAGGGAGGTGCCACCGGTGGATGCAGTTCCTGCCTTGGGCAGATGAATCTGAGCGGAAGCCCTCCCGCGCTTCAGCCCGCGCCGCAACCGGAACTCTCGTCGTTAATCGGCGCTCCGTTGCTTCAGGCGGATTCCGCGGGAGACACGGTCTACTTTGCGTTTGGCGTCGCGCCAGGAGGCCCAGTGGCGCAGTGGAACTCTGCAACGCCAAACGCCTTCAGTGTTTCCTCGGCCAACGATTCCGCCAGCGATCTTTCCACGTCCGCGGATGGAACGTTGTTCGCCATGCGTTCCAATCAATCCGCTGAAATTCGCGGCCCGGATCTTACTTTGCTCTCCTCGCCTGTCTTCGCAGAATACGAAGGCATCGTTAATCGCGTCGCTGTTCCAGGTATGGCGATGCATCCTTCCGGCGCTCTCCTCTACGACCCCTTTTTGGATGGCCCGCCACCCAGCGCGCCGCCAGCGCAAGGCATTCGTGGCGGCATTGACATTCGCGACGCACACAGCGGGCGTCTCCGCCTGCGCCTCTATTTCCCTGAACCGCTCGCGATGCTCTCGACGGATCTGAATGGTCTTGACGCTTCTTTTCTGACTACCGATCAATATGGCCAGTACATTTTCGCAATCACAACTTCTGGTCTTACGATCCTTCAATTAGCAAACGTGCCTTTGGGCATCGGCAGTCTTTCGCCGTCTTCCGGAGCCGCGGCGGGTGGCACAAGCATTACGATTCGTGGCAGCGGTTTCCTTTCTTCAACAAAAGCTACCCTGGGTGGCAAATCGGCGAACGCTACATTTAAGGACGGCAACACATTGTCCATCACTGCCCCGGTTCTTTCCGCGGGCCCTCAGCAACTTATTCTTACCAATGCTGACGGTGAAACCGTCTCTTTGGACGCGGCGTTCCTCGCGCAGTGATTCCTTCCTAACCATCTTCACCGCGGATTCATCCAAACAGTGCGCTCCCCTAATTGTGGGCATTGCGATTGCCAGGGCGACTCTTGTTGCGATATGAAGGGAACATGCAAACACGCAAACTTGGAAATTCCGATCTTCAAATTACATCTACAGGATTTGGCGCTTGGGCTGCCGGCGGGCCGGGTTGGGAGTTCTCCTGGGGTCCGCAGGAAGATTCCGACTCCATCGCGGCAATGCATCGCGCCCTTGAACTCGGCGTCAATTGGATTGATACCGCCGCCGTTTACGGACTGGGCCATTCGGAGGAAGTCGTTGCGCGCGCACTGAAGGGGTGGCGCGGCGCGCGGCCTTACATCTTCACAAAATGTGTTCTCGCCTGGGGCGCCGATCGAAAAATCACTCCCACTTTTTCCGCAACCTCCATCCGCAAAGAGTGCGAAGACAGCCTGCGCCGTTTGCAACTCAACACCATCGACTTGTACCAGATGCATTGGCCTCCGTCCGATAACGGCCCCGGACTGGAAGAGGCTTGGCAAACCTTGGCCGCCCTGCAAAAGGAAGGCAAGGTGCGCTGGATTGGCGTCAGCAATTTTGACACGGCGCAAATCAAGCGCGCGGAAGCCATTGCGCCGGTCACCTCTCTGCAACCTCCTTATTCCATTTTGCGCAGACAAAACGAACAGACCACTTTTCCGTATTGCGTGGAACGAGGCATCGGCGTGATTGTCTACGCGCCCATGTTTTCGGGAATGCTGACCGGCGGCATGACGCGTGAGCGGGCGGCGGCGCTTCCCGCTGACGATTTTCGCAGCCGCAATCCCGAATATAAGGAACCGAAACTTTCCAAGAATCTGGAACTCGTAGAGAAGCTGAAGGAAATCGGAACGCGCCATGGCCGCGGGCCCGGCGAAGTGGCGATTGCCTGGACGTTGCGGAATCCCGTCGTCACCGGCGCCATCGTGGGCGCGCGCAGTGCGAAACAGGCGGAGGGCGTGATGCGCGGCGGTGAACTGAAACTCAGCGCGCAGGAAATTGACGAAATCGAAGCGTTTTCAAGTACTGTTGCAAAAGCCAAAGCGGCGCTCTAGCTGCGCTTTCGAGCGCCTGACTCTCACACAAGGGGAATCGAGGATGAATCTGGGATTGCAGGGTAAGCAAGCCGTAGTGACCGGCTCGACCGCGGGCATCGGGCTCGCCATCGCTTCCGTGCTTGCGGAAGAAGGCGTGCGCGTTCTGATTAACGGGCGCACGGAAGCGCGTGTTGCCGCGGCACTCGATGCCATTCGCCAGCGTTGCAAGAGCGCGGACGTTCGCGGCATCGCCGCTGACTTGGGAAACTCCGAGGGTGTCGCCAAGTTCATTCAACAGGTGCCGGAAGCCGACATCCTGGTAAACAACCTGGGAATTTTCGAGCCTAAGCCATTTCTGGAAATCCCGGACTCGGATTGGATTCATATCTTTGCCGTGAACGTCCTCAGCGGCGTCCGGCTGACCCGCCATTTTCTTCCCGGGATGCTGCGAAAAAACTGGGGCCGTGTGATCTTCGTGTCCAGCGAATCGGCCCAGCAGATTCCATCGGAAATGATCCACTACGGCATGACGAAAACCGCGCAGGTGGCCATTGCGCGCGGGCTGGCCGAGTCCGTTGCGGGAACAGGCGTCACCGTGAATTCCGTGCTGCCCGGGCCCACCGCTTCTGAAGGCGTAACTTCTTTCGTCCAGGGTATGGCGCGCCAGCAAGGCATTTCTGCCGCCGAAATCGAAAGGCAGTTTTTCGCAACTGTGCGGCCCTCGTCACTTCTCAAACGATTTGAGAGGCCAGACGAAGTGGCGGCGGTGGTGGCGTTTGTGGCCAGCGCGCAGGGCGCCATCATCAATGGGGCCGCGGTCCGCGCGGAAGGCGGCATTGTCCGAAGTGTTTTGTAATTGCCGAGGCTATGCCCGCAGGTAGTCCGCGCGCCAGTTTTGTATCAATTGCTTGATGGCTTTGCGGTTGGTAAGTTTGTCAGTAAGGACTTTGCGCGCCAGCACGGGGAGTTCCGTATCGCTCGCAAATCGTAATGACACGAATTGATCGCGCGTGAATTCCGGAATGCGCGCCTTCAGATCTTCCGGCAGCAGTCTTTGATAACGCAACTGCTCCTCCAACCGGATTACGCGGTCCTGCACGGTCAGTGCAAAAATCCGTGCGAAAGCAGCCAGAAGGAATAGCGCAGCTGCCGTCAGCACGCCAATCGTCCCTTCTATCCAGTGATGCCCATGCACCAGTCGAACGATCGACGACACAAAATTCACCACCAGCATCGGCAACACAAAATAATGAAATAAGGGCACCATCTTTGTGTGGTTTGCAAAACTCTGTTCCGCCATATTCGTTCCTCCGTTTCGCCTTGCATTCTATCAGGCCTGACCTCTGGGCCAGTTACTTTCTCGGTGTGTGCCGGGGATTCCGGCTCCATTTTGATGCCGCAAAGCGCAGAATCGACAGATGAACGATTCGCTCGAAGTGGCACACGGAGGTCACCATGCCAAATCTTAGCCTGGCCCGCATCATGTATGGCAGCAGCGAGGAATTGCGGCGGGGCGCGGGATATGGTGAACCAGCGAGTGCTCGCTCGTTTGCACCAGTTGCCGCCACGCAAGCACCCGCTTCATTCTCCCAACTACTTCGCCGCATCTGGCTCCGCTTTTCTGCCAGATCCTAAATCGCTAGTTACCTCTTCGATTCGCGGCGTCTTTCTAAATTACCGGCGTCCTCTTCGAAAATCTTGGTGGGACAAACTCGTCCGTCGCCGCACCGTTGCGTCGCTGTCCCAGCCAAATTGTCACGATCGAATTGTCTATATCAGGTTGATGGACTTCGCGTGTTTCGTAAGTTCCTCGCGGAAGTTCGGGTGGGCAATGGTGATCAGCGCCAGCGCCCGTTCCCGCGTGGACTTGCCGCGCAGGTTGACGCACCCGTATTCGGTAACGACGTAATCCACGTCCATGCGAATGTCAGTGGTCATTTGAACATGCGGCACGATCCCGGAAATGGTCCCGTTCTTCGCGGCGGATTTCAGGCCGATGAAGGACTTGCCGCCTTTGGAGTAGGCCGCGCCCTTCAGAAAGTCAAACTGTCCGCCAGACCCGCTGTATTGGTGCCCATTGATGAATTCGGCGTTGATCTGTCCATAGAGGTCGATCTCGATGGCCGTATTTATGCTCATCAGGTTGTCGTGCTGCGCAATGATATGAATGTCGTTGACGTACGAGGAGGCATAACTTTCCATGGAGGGATTGTCGTTGATGAACTCGTAGACGTCGTCGTCGCCGATCGCGAATGTGAACACGTGCTTGCGCGGGTTCAGCGTTTTCTTCTTGCCATTCGCCACTCCGCTTCTCACCAGCCGGACAAAGGCGTGGCTGAATAATTCAGAATGAATGCCCAAATCGTTGTGATTCGCAAGATGAACAGTCACGGCGTTGGGTAAATTGCCGATCCCCAATTGCACCGTGGCGCCATCGGGGATCTGCTCGGCAATGCACTTGCCGATCTTGAGCGAATCGGGATCGGGGTCTTTGTAAAGGACCTGCACCAGCGGAGCGTGATTCTCGACAATCGCGTCCACTTCGGAGATGTGCACCAGAGAGTCGCCAAACACTCGGGGCATGTTGCGATTGACCTCCACGATCACATGATCGCAGTGGCGCAACACCGTTGACGCGTAGTCATTATTCGTGCCCAGGCTGAAGTGCCCCGATTTGTCCATCGGAGAAACGGCAACCACGAATGTATTCACGTAGATCTGCTCTATCAGTGCGCGCGGTGTATTGGAAAAATTGATGGGCACATAGCTGAGGTATTTTCGTCCCTCGGCGATTCCCCGCGCCACCATCTTGCGGTCAGGGTCGCCCATGAAGAAGCACCGCGCATCCACTTTCGACAACACTTCCGGACAAATCAGCGTTTCTTCGCTGTACTTCATGGAATGCTGGTAATACAAATTCAAGTTTTTCAGGTTGCCGGCAAGAATGCGGTCGGCGACGGCGCGCGCCAGCCCTCCGGGCATCCCCACTGCCAGCGCCAGGCAAAGTGTGCTTCCGTTCGCAATTCCTTCGACTGCCTTGGCCGGAGTCGTGAGCTTCGCTGCGTAATCATCCTTCGGTATCCGATATGCCATGTATTCCTCGCACTATGGTGAACTTCTGGTGTAACGGGGAGCGATGCCGCACTATAGCTAGGTTCCCCTACAGCCCGAGGGTTTGCAAGTGCAGCCGACACAACCTGTAAACACCCCTATTCATGCTTGTTTTTGGCGTGTTTGTATCGCGGCTTTTTATATGCCTGGCAATATGACGTTCGCCGCACATCCTCCAAAATTTCCCCGCCCAGTGGTTGATTCCTGCCCAACAATAGAAGATACGCCCACGCTCGCCGCGGCCTGGATGTGAATTGAAGCGCATCTGCCGGCGAGTTTCGTATTTCACAGAAACTCGAGAGTTTCGTTTTCCAGGTGCCCTGTCAGGGTGAACATGGACGCAGGTCCGATCGTCGCTCTTCCCCAGTCTGCCGGCGGACGCCACTACTCGCGTGCTCTGCGAAACTCCCTTTTCCTTTTCGCGGGGTTCGTAGCCTGCTCATTGCTGGCTGCGACTTTCCTCCCTAAGGGCCCTCTACTGACTGCCATCGGAGACTTTCTGCAAGTGGGACTGCTCGCGGCCGCCACGCTGCTTGCTTTGCAGAACTTTCGCCGGAGCCGGGCAAACGTCCGCGGTTTCTGGCTGCTGATTTTTATTGGCGCGCTTCTGTGGCTGGCCAGCCTGGCGCTATGGTCGATTTTTGAAGTGTGGTTTCGGCAGCCTGACCCCGATCTCCCCGCGGTGGATATCCTGCTCTTCGTGAAACTCGTGCCGCTCACCGCTGCCTTTGCCCTTGACCCACATACCCGCCATGATTCGCGTACTCGCACGTTTGGTCTGCTCGATGTTTCGATCCTCATGATTTACTCCCTGTATCTCTACGCTTTCTACGTATTTGCTTATCGCCTTCTGCCAGGTTTCGCGGAGACGTACAACTATCACTTCAATCTGACCGATGCCATCGGGAATCAGATCTTCAGCCTTGCCGCGGCCTTCTATATTTTTCGGGCGCAGGGGCCCTGGCGCTGGATGTTTCGCATCTATTTCCTTGCGGCCGCCCTTTATGGACTTGGTTCCGATCTCGGCAATGTCGCCATCGATCAGGGCGGCTACTATACGGGGAGCTTGTACGATCTCCCGCTGGTTGCTTCCCTCGCTGCCCTCCTGTGTTTCTGTCTACTGGGCAGGGCGCTTTTGCGCGACCAGACCGCATGCGATTCCACCCAGCCGGTCCCTGAGGAACTACACGAGCCGCACATGTTCTACTCGTCATATACGGCCATGCTCGTCACTCTCTCAACGCCGGTCATAGGCATTTGGTTGCTGACGCGAACTTCGGCCCACGAACTCTTTGCCTTTCGTCTGGTCATCACCCTGATCACAGTTTTTATTCTTACCGTGCTCCTATCCATCAAACAGGACGTGCTTGCGGCCAGCCTCATCGGCACCTTCCAGCGGCTTTCGGACACCTACACCACCATCGGGCGTTTCAAGAGCCACTTGACGCAAAGCGAAAAACTCACTTCCCTGGGTGAATTGGTTGCGGAGATCGCCAATCAGATCAAAGGTGCGATGAGGAACATTCGAAATCTCACCGCGGGTATCACGCTGCATCCGGACGCCGACCCGCGCATCCCATCAATGGCCGGAAAAATCAGCCAGTACGCCCAGCGCACGGATATTCTGGTGCAGAACATGTTGCGTTTCGCCCAGGAAACGCCACTGGAGATCGTCTCTGTTGAGATCAGGCCCTTGATCGAAAGCGCCCTGCACCTCAGCCGCATTTCCAAACTTCCGAATATTCGAGTTGATCTGCATCAACATGGGCCCTCACAGTTTGTACGCGGCGATTCCAGCCAACTTCTCCATGTCTTCCTGCAGATCATCGCCAATGCCGTTGACGCGTTGGAAGAAGTGGACGGGGGCACTCTCGAAATCTCTATCTTCCCCGCTGGTTCACAGGTCAGCATCGAGTTCGCGGATTCCGGCTGCGGCATTCAGGAACCGCAACATCTTTTCGAACCTTTCTTCACCACCAAGGCCGTCGGGAAGGGAACTGGTCTGGGTCTCAGCACATGCTACGGCATCATTCAGCAACATGACGGCGATATCTCCGCGCGCAATCGTGCCCAGGGCGGCGCGACTTTCACCATTCTTCTGCCGGCCGCTGCCAGCACAACCATTTCCAGCTCGGAATCCGCGCTGCCTGCCGTCGAGGAGCCCCAGTGAAACTTCTGCCACGGCATCGACTCTATCTTTCCCTTGCTGCGGGGTTGTTTTGCATGCATGTGGGCGTCGCCTCCTTCGCCAGACCCTCCTTCCCCTTGACGATCTTCGGCGACGGCGTGCCTTGCCTGCTCCTCCTCCTCGCGCTTCTCTCCGCCCGCGAAAATTTCCGCAATGCTTCCTGCCTTTTGCCCCTTTTCTGGAAGTTGTACTTCGCCGGTCTCGTTTCCCTGTTGGTTTCGATGCTCTATTGGTTGCGCTACGATTCACTCCGGCGGTATTCAGCTCCTAGCCCGGTCTTCGGCGATTCCTTTTTTCTTCTGGGCCCTGTGTTCTTTCTTTTTGCGCTGGCTTTGCGGCCGCATTCTGCTTCGGCGGGCCGCGATCTGCGTGCCCGCCGCGTTGATTTTGCCCTGCTGGCACTTTGGTGGTTCACTCTTTATGGTTACTTCAGTCTTCCCTGGCAATTCGTGACAGTTGATTTCTCCAAATACAACCCGGCCTATTATTCCCTCGCGTTCATCCAACACATGGTGCTCCTCGCGGCTCTGGCGGTTTTGTGGTGGAGAAACCCCGGCACGTGGCGGCGTGTTTATGGACATCTCTTCATTGCCTTCACTCTCATTGCCGGCGGAAATTTGCTGCTCAGCGTGGGCATTGACCGTGGCTTCTATTATTCCGGCGGTTTCCTGGACACACCCTATTTCCTTTCGCTTCTCTGGCTGAATTTTATTGCCTGTCTGGGACCTTCTTTGCAGCCATCGGAAGATGCTCGCCCCAGCCGAGAATTCCAGCAAATGCGTTGGACTGCCCGCCTTGCTATGCTGGCGATTCTTTCCCTGCCAGTCATCGCCCTGCTTGGTTTCTTGCAGAAGAATATTCACCCGGATGTCGCCGCTTTTCGCTTGCGCCTTGTGTTCGGCGCCATGTTTCTCCTGGGTGCGTTGGCCTGCTGGAAGCTCAACCTCCTCGCGCGCGAACTGGTGCAATCCGTCCGCCTGACGCAATCTTCCATCGTGAATCTGAATGCCGTGCAGCAGCAGGTGAATCACGCCGAAAAGCTTGCTGCCCTCGGCCGCCTTGCCGCCGGCGCCACGCACGAAATCAGCAATCCTCTCACCGCTATTCTCGGTTATTCCGAATTGCTGGTAGACATACCCTCGCTCTCTCCTCCTGACCGGGAGAGCGCCAAGGCCATCCAGCAGCAGGTCCATCTCGCCCAGGCTGCCGTCAACAGTCTCCGCAATACCTTGCGCACCGCTTCCACTCCTCCGCCCATCGCGGCTGACAAATCCTCCTCGTCCTAAGGTAAGATTTCTCATCGCGTCCATGCTGCGTCTCGTCCTGCTCTCGCTGGAATTCTCCGTCCTATTCGCCGGCATTCCCCTGCTTATCTATTACCGCGTTTTGCCCAATTTCCCCATCCCTTACCTCCTGTTTGTGGCGCTTGCGGCGTTCCTGGTGCTTCGTAGCGATCCATCCTTTGATTTCTCCCATCTCACCTCGTGGAACAACGCTCGTTCTCAACTTCTGCCCCTTCTGGTGCGTAACACCGTTCTTCTCGTGCTTTTGGGTCTGGCAGTGCGCATCTTTGCTCCCCAGCTTCTCTTTTCCTTAATCAAGCGCGCGCCTCGCTTCTGGCTTCTGATCATGCTCTTTTACCCGCTCCTTTCCGTTTATCCTCAAGAGCTCATCTACCGGGCGTTCTTCTTCCACCGCTACCAGCCACTTTTTGGCAGCGGCATGGTGATGATCATGGCCAGCGCCCTGGCCTTTGGCTTCGTACATATTATTTTCGGAAACTGGTTAGCCGTGGCGCTCTGCATCATTGGAGGGCTCCTGTTTTCATTCACTTACCAGCACACTGGATCGCTTTTGTTCACCTGCGTGGACCACGCCATCTTCGGTAACTTCTTGTTCACAATCGGCCTCGGCCGCTTTTTCTACCACGGCTCGCGCTTCTGACCCCGTCTTCATGCCAATCATTCTTCTCCCCAAAACTACTGTCTCCCGGTAAAATGCGTAGTACCCGATGGGGAGGTTTCTTCATCGAAATTTCCAGGGTCCCGGGTACGTATCCATTATTACGAAGTACTTTGATTGAGGAGACGCCGCCTGCATGGCGACAACGCACACACCGCTGAAGCCGGATTTGTCTTCATTGCGCATCACAGACGCCAAACGCACCAATTCGCGCTCTGGCCGCCGCTGGTTTTGGATCATCATTTCCGTTATTGCCATCGGCTTGATAGCCGCAGTGGCTTCCGCTTACCGCAATCGCAGGCCTGAGGTGGAAGTAACCGCCGCGCGCCAGCCTTCCTCTGGCCCGGCCGGCGTTCTCAACGCCAGCGGATACATCACGCCCCGGCGTCGCGCCACAATCGCCGCCAAGATTACGGGTCGCGTCACCGGCGTCTTCTTCGACGAAGGCACTCGCCTTGGCGAGAATCAACTCCTTGCCACACTTGATGATTCCGATGCTCGCCGTGCCCTGGATTCCGCTAAGGCCGATCGTGACGCTTCACAGGCAACCATCGCCGATTTTCAGGTGCAACTCCATAATGCGGAGATTGAACTTCACCGCGCGCAGCAACTCGTTAAAGAGGGTGTGCAAACCCAGCAGGCCCTCGACACCGCGGTCATGACCGCGGACAGTCTGCGCGCCAAAATCGAATTGGCCAAAGAACAGGTGCTCGCTTCTGAAGCACGCATCCGTGAACAGCAACAAGCGGTGGACAATTGCACGATTCGCGCGCCGTTCGCTGGCATCGCCGTCTCCAAGGACGCCCAGGTGGGCGAAATGGTCTCTCCGATTTCTGCCGGAGGCGGCTTCACGCGCACCGGCATCGCCACCATCGTTGATCTTCACTCCAACGAAATCGAAGTGGACGTCAATGAAGCCTACATTGCGCGCGTCAAGCCCGATCAGCCTGTCAACGCCATCCTTGATGCTTATCCGGATTGGGTAATTCCCGGAAAAGTGCGCACGGTGATTCCCACTGCCGACCGACAGAAGGCCACCGTGAAAGTGCGCATCAGTTTCACTGCCCCCGACCACATGCACTTGATTGATCCGGCCACGCAGCCGAGGATTCTTCCGGACATGGGCGTGAAGGTTACTTTTTTGGAAGAAAAAGATCCCTCCGGCAAAAAGTCAGACCAGCCCGCAATCGCGGCGCTGATTCCCCAGGACGCCATTCGCACCGATGGCAGCGCGAAAATTGTATTCATCGTGAACGGCGACCATCTGGAGCGCCGCGCCGTCTCGGTTGGGAATACTCAAAATGGCGATGCGGAGATTTTGGCTGGTCTTGCAGCCGGCGACACAGTTGTAGTGAAGGGCCCGCCGGACTTGCGCGATGGTCAAGCAATCCAGGTGAAAAAATAGGAGCGGCTCATGGTTAAAGTGGATGGCAGTGGAGGGACAAACAGCCTGATTCAGGCGCGCGACTTGGACAAAGCCTTCACGCGGGGCGGCGAAGTGATTGACGTCCTGCAAGGGCTCAACCTGGATGTGGCCGCGGGCGAATTCGTAGCGTTCATGGGACCCAGCGGCTCCGGGAAAAGCACGCTCCTCAATCTGCTCGGCGGTTTGGACGTGCCCACACGCGGCAAAATCGTCGTTGCCGGCGATGAGATCACACACATGTCCGGCGGGCGGCTTACCGCGTGGCGCGCCCGACACGTCGGTTTCATTTTTCAAATGTATAACCTGATCCCGGTGCTCACCGCGTTTCAGAATGTGGAGTTGCCGCTGCTGCTCACAAAGCTCTCCAAGGCGGAGCGCCGCTCTCACGTGGAAGCATCGCTTGGCATCGTTGGCCTTGCCGATCGCATGCACCATTATCCCCGCCAACTTTCCGGCGGTCAGGAACAGCGTGTGGCCATTGCTCGCGCCATTGTGGCCGATCCTACGTTCCTGCTCTGCGACGAGCCCACCGGCGATCTGGACCGCAAGAGCGCGGATGAAATTCTCGATCTGCTCTCGCGCCTTTGCGCCGAATACAACAAGACCATCCTGATGGTCACACACGACCCCGCTGCGGCCGAACACGCCAAAGCCGTCCTGCATTTGAATAAAGGTGTGCTTGTTGAAGGCAAGGTCATGGGGGCGCATTAAGATGAAATTTCTGCCACTCATCTTCGCCAATCTTTTTCGCAAGAAACTGCGCACCACTCTAACCATCGGCTCTTTCGCCGTGGCCCTTTTCCTTTTTGGACTGCTGATCGTTGTCCGCGGCGCCTTCAATCAAGGTGTGGACGTTGCCGGGGCGGATCGCCTGATCGTCATCAACAAGGTTTCCTTGATCATGCCTTTGCCCTTTTCCTATCGCGACCGCTTTCTGCAAATTCCAGGCGTGAAGTATGTCACGTACGACACCTGGTTTGGCGGCGTCTATCAGGAGGAAAAGAATTTCTTTCCGCAGTTTGCGATTGATCCGGAGAATCAGGCCCTGGTCTTTCCGGAGCTCGCTGTTCCTCCCGACCAGTGGAAGACTTTCCTGCAAGACCGCACCGGTGCCATCGCAGGCGCCACCACGGCCAAGCGCTTCGGCTGGAAGGTGGGCGATCGCGTCCCGATTAAAGCCACGATTTTTGGCAATGAAACCTGGGAATTCAATCTGGACGGAATTTACAAGGGCGCCCACGAGGGTGACGACGAATCGCAATTCTGGTTTCACGACAAGTTCCTGGACGAGCGCCGCAATTTTTCCAAAGGTACAGTGGGCTGGTACACCGTCAAGCTCAATTCTCCCGACGATGCAGTGGCTGCCGCAAAGGCGATTGATAATATGACCGCCAACTCCCCCGACGAAACCAAGACCGAAACCGAAAAGGCCTTCGCCACCGGCTTCGTCAAGCAGATGGGCAACATTGAATTCCTGATCCTGGCCATCGGCTCCGTCGTTTTCTTTACTCTTCTTCTGGTCACTGGAAACACCATGGCCATCTCTGTCCGCGAGCGCATCGGCGAACTTGCCACTTTGAAAGCGGTTGGATTCGCCGACCGTTTTGTTTTGTTGATGATTCTTGGCGAGTCCTTGTTGATTGCGATTTTTGGCGGCGTGCTTGGTCTGGGTCTTTGCAAACTTATGACCCTGGGAGGCGATCCCACGGGCGGCATGCTGCCGTTCTTTCACCTTTCCACCAGCGCGGTTATCCTCGGCATATTGGTCGCCATGCTTGTGGGAATCCTGGCCGGAATTCTCCCGGCAGCTGCAGCAATGCGTTTGCGCGTTGTAGACGCGCTGCGGAGGGTATGAACCATGGCCGTGCCATTGATCTACAATTTGCGTAGCGTTCGCGCACGCTGGGTCTCGGCGATTGTGGCCGTTGTCGGCATCGCGGGCACCGTTGGTGTTTTCATCGCCATGCTGGCCTTGGCAAAGGGATTCGAGAAAACGTTGGTCATGTCCGGTTCGCCGCAAAACGCCATCATTATGCGCGCGGGTGCTACCAGCGAAATGGTTGGCTCCGTCACGCTCGATCAGGTCAAGATCATTCAGGACGCGCCGCAGGTGGAGCGCGACGGCGGCAAACCCCTCGTGACTCCCGAGGTGGTCGTTATCGCCGATTTCCCTCTCAAGTCATCCGGGACCGACGCCAACGTTCAGGTTCGTGGTGTTCCCGAAATCGTGCTGAAAGTCCGCAACAATATCCACGTCGTCAAAGGCCATTTCATTACCCCCGGCCTCAGTGAACTGGTTATCGGCCGTAACGTCGAGTCCACCTATGGTGGCTTGGAACTCGGCAAGACCGTGAAATTCGGCGGCGGTACCTGGAAAGTGGTTGGTGTGTTCGACGCTGGCGGCAGCGCCTTTGATTCCGAAGTTTGGGCGGATTCTGGCGTCCTCGCGGATGTTTACAAGCGTCCCAATTACATTTTTCAATCCGTTACCGCGCGCCTTACCTCTCCAGATGCATTCTCATCATTCAAGGATACGCTCACTGCCGATCCTCGCATGACCGTGCAGGTGGACCGCGAGATTGAATACTATACGAAGCAGTCGCGCAATCTCGCCACCCTCATCACCGTCCTCGGCTCGCTTGTTGCCATGGTCATGGGAATTGGCGCGGTCTTCGGTGCCCTCAACACCATGTATTCCGCCGTCGCCGAACGCTCCCGCGAAATTGCCACCATGCGCGCCATCGGATTTGGGTCGTGGAGCATGGTGCTCTCCTTCGTTATTGAAGCGCTGCTCATCGCCTTCATCGGCGGCGTCATCGGATGCCTGGCGGCTCTCCGCCTCAACGGCGTGACTACCGGCGCCATGAACTTCCAGACCTTCTCCCACTTGGCTTTCGCCTTCAGCGTCACTCCCGCGCTGCTCGGCATCGGCATGATCTTCGCCCTTGTCATGGGCATGATTGGTGGAGTTCCCCCGGCGATTCGCGCCGCCAATCGTCCAGTCGCCGCCGCGCTTCGCGAACTCTAACCATTCGCGGCGGATAGGCACTACATTCCTAAAACGACTGCTCCTCGATCCGTCTTTTGTTCGGCGTGTAATCGCCGTAGCGCACCCATTTTGGTTGCACCAGGAAATACGTCAGATCCGGCCACTTGTCGCGCCCCGTGCTGTCTGGATATTTCTTCGCGTAGATGGCCTCGTACTTCGCCAGTTCCGCACCTTCCAGTTCTCTCGCGATTCCCTCATATTGCACCGATATGTCCGAGGAGCACCCGATTACAAACGCGACGCGCGGATTTTTCTTCAAGTTGGGATACTTCCTGAAGCGCCGCACCGTGTCGAAAATAATTTCCAGCTGCGGCGTCACCGCAAATCCCATCAGTGCCGCTTCCGGCCTCCCATCCTCGGTGGCCGTTGCCAGCACTGCGAATTTCTCTGCTTCCAAAAAGTGTAAAACCTCCGCGAGATCCATGTTCAATTACTCCCTTCTTTCATTCGATTTGAAGTGTGCCGCCCCAACTCAAGTGCGGACTCTTTGCGATTACTGGTGACGTGATACACTTTTGCAATTCTCAGGAGAACTTATGGATCGGTTATCGCCCAGCCGTCATTATCGCGCTATTTTTGTTTCATCCGCCGCACTCGCCGTCGTCACTTTCTTCCTTACTGGCATTGCGTTCGCTCAGGAGAATCCTTCGCAGCTCTTTCACGGGCTCTCTTGGCGCTTGATTGGTCCCTTCCGCGGCGGCCGCGTGACGGCTGTGGCAGGCATCGCCGGCGATCCCAAAACGTACTACATGGGCACGCCCGGCGGCGGAATCTGGAAAACAACGGACGCGGGCGCAACTTGGCGACCCATCTTTGATGACGCGCACGTCGCTTCCATCGGCGACCTCGTCGTTGCTCCTTCGAATCCCAACATTATTTATGCCGCCACTGGCGAACAATCTCCCGGCAACGGCGTCTGGAAATCCACCGATGCCGGCGCCACCTGGAAAAATGTCGGCATCCGCGATTCCAAGATTACTCCATCCCTCCTGGTTGATCCCCATGATGCCAGCATCGTATACGTCGCCGCTGTGGGCGACATCACGCCAAGCCCCAACCGTGGCATCTACAAGACGACGGATGGCGGCAACTCCTGGCGAAAAGTCTTCTTCCAGGATAACCATACCAGTCCCACCGAACTTTGCTTCGACTCTTCCAACTCGCGCACGATTTATGCCGTGATTCGCCAACTGCCGCCCGCTCCCGGCGAAAAGCCTGCTGAAGGCTTGGACTCCTCCATCCTGAAATCCAGCGATGCCGGTGAAACGTGGGCGCCACTTTCCGATAAAGGATTGCCTCCATTGAAGCGCGGCCGCATCGGACTTTCCGTTGCTCCCGGCCTTTCCGGTCAACGCATTTTCGCCCTGATGAACCAGGGACTTTTCCGTTCCGATGATGCCGGCCAGAGCTGGCAACAAATCACCAAAGATCCCCGCATTCTGGGCGACAGTTATTTCGGCCGCGTCTTCAGCGATACGAAAAACCCTGACGTTGTTTATGTAATGCAAACCTCTACATATCGCTCGTCCGATGGTGGCCGCACATTTTCGGCTTGGAAGGGAACTCCCAGCGGTGAAGACGACCACGTATTGTGGATCGCGCCGGAAGATCCGCAACGCATTCTGATGGGCACGGATCAGGGCGCTGTGATTACGCTCGATGGCGGAAAATCCTGGAATTCCTGGTTCAATCAGCCCACGGGGCAGTTCTATCGCGTTTCTACCGACAACGATCTCCCTTATCACCTCTACGCGCCCCAACAGGATTCCGGTTCCGTGGTTGTCCCGAACCGCTCGGACTTCGGCCTCATTACTTATCGCGATTGGTATTCCAGTGGAGCCTTTGAGAGCGGCTTCATCGCCCCCGATCCGCTCAATCCCAATTTCGTTTATTCCATCGGCTGGTATGGCGTGGTTCTTCGCTTGGATCGCAGCACCGGACAAATCGCCACTCTTTTCGTGCCGCCGTCCAACTACAAGGTGGTTTGGGAGACTCCGCTGGTCTTCGCGCCGCGCGATCCTCACACGCTTTATTTCGGCTCACAATTCCTGATGAAAACCACGGACAGCGGCTTAACCTGGAAGCAAATCAGCGGCGATCTTGCGCACAAAGCGGTCATGAATCCTTCGAAAATCCAACAGTTGTCAGTAGGCCATGTCCCCACGAAAGACGACGGCGAAGATTCCATCTTTGAGGATGACGACTCCGCGCAGCGTCCGCCGCCGGCGGCGATTCAATCCATCGCGCCATCGCCTTTGGACGCGAATCTCATCTGGATTGGCACCGCCTCCGGCCTGATTCAGATCACTCATGACGGAACCTCCTGGACGGACGTTACTCCTCCAGGACTTGCGCCGCGTTCCTCCGTCAACGTGATTGAGTCTTCGCCGTTCGATCCCAAGGTGGCCTACGCAGTCATCATCACCAGGAGCGATTCGCATCCCTACATTTTTCGTACCCGCGATGGCGGACAATCCTGGCAGAAAATTGTTGCCGGCCTTCCGGAAGATGCCATCGCCCGCGTCGTCCGCGAAGATCCCCTGCGCAAGGGTCTTTTGTTCGCGGGAACAGAGACCGGCGTTTACATTTCCACCGATTCCGGTGACACCTGGCAGCCCTTTCAACTCAACCTGCCTGCCGCCTCCGTCCGCGATCTGGCCATACATGGCGCAGACCTGATTGCCGCCACGTTTGGGCGCGGCTTATGGATCCTCGACGATATTTCTCCGCTTCGTCAGTCTCCCGATTCTCTTTGGAAGGCCGCTTCCACCGCTCCCTCCGTCCAGTTCTTCTCCCCCGAATCCGCGGTCCGCATTCGCTGGGACAATCATCCAGACACGCCATTGGAATCGGATACCCCCGCGGCGCAAAATCCTCCCGATGGCGCCACTGTTTATTACTATCTCGGTTCAGCTCCCAAGCAGGAAATTACGCTGGATCTGTTGGACCAGCAGGGCACGCGCATTCGCCATTTCTCCAGCAATCCATTTCCAGAGAACTCTTTGCCCGCCAATGTTCCGGAATTCTGGTTCGCTCCACCGGTCAGCCTTCCCACACAGCCCGGCGTCAACCGTTTCACCTGGAATCTCCGTTATGCGGAACCTACAGTGATTCCCTACAGTTATTTCGGCGAGCGCCTTGATTACATTGAGTACGATCTTCCGGATAACGCAATTCCTGGCAAGACGCCGCGGTTGCAACCCCCGGGGCCTCTCGCCGCTCCCGGAGACTACTCACTGGTGCTTACGGTTGACGGTATGTCGTACCGCCAAAAGTTGCATGTTGTTCCTGATCCGCGCATTCACATCAGCGCCGCCGATTTTGCCGCGCAACTCAATCTTTCCCTGAGAATTTGCGGTTGGATGGAGGCGACAGCCCATTCGTTCAAAATTTCTTCGGCTTTGCGCTCGGATCTGGAATCGCGCGAAAAAACACTGCCCGCCGGTGCTCCAAAGGAACTGACCGACGCCATCGCGGATTTTCGTAAGCAACTGGATACCATTGAGGAGGGCAACAACGATTCTCCCGGTTTCGGAGTAGTGAATCGCGACCTCGGTCGCTATCTCGTCATGGTGCAGAGTGCTGACCTGCGTCCCACAGAATCCGCGCGGGGCGCCACGCTGGCATCTTGCAACGCCTACGCCACGGATTTAGCCGCTTGGGATAAGCTCAATTCCGAATCCATCTCCGCGCTCAACAAACTCCTTGCCGCTCACAACATCGAACCCCTGCGCGCTTCTTCCACTGTTTCTGCCGTTCCTGCGTGCACTCCATAAAATTCAAGGGATCCCCGGTTAAAGAGCGCCCTGGGTTTTGCAGTTCCAATCGATCCCTTGGAAGAGAAGCGGCGACACTCAGTCGTTTGCCGCCGCGCCGCCTGCAGCGGCGGACACATCCGTATCGGTCACCGTCGCGGCCACAGCGCGGTAGCGCACCACCAGCATGGTCAAATCGTCCGCCTGCCGGGCGCCGCGTGCGAAGTTTTCCACGGACTCCAGCACCATTTTTTGAATCTCGTCCAGCGGCAACTCGTTTTTCCCTTGCAACACTCCCACCAGCCTCGGCACTCCGTAGAGTTGTTCGTCCGGATCCATCGCTTCCGTCACGCCGTCACTGAAAAGGAATAGCGTGTCGTTCGGCTCCAATTGCAATGTTGCAGTTGCGAACTCCGCTTCCGGCACCAGGCCCACCGGAAACGACCCTTCAGTGAACGCCTCTTCGGCCCGTCCATGCCGCATCAGAATCGGCGAAGGATGGCCGGCGTTGATGAATTCCAACTTTCCGGATTCATCCAGTATCCCGAAAAACATTGTGGCGTAGCGTCCCACTTCCACGTGATCGCACAGAAAACGGTTCACATGATTAAAGGTGCGCGCGGGGTCCGTTCCCAGCGTCATGCCAGATAGCGCGCCTTGCAACATTGTCGTAACCAGCGCCGCTCCCAGCCCTTTCCCGCTGACGTCCGCCAGCAGGAACGCGGTCCGTTTATCATCCAGCGGAAACACATCGAAGTAATCTCCTCCGACGGACAAGCAGGGAAAATTCACGCCAGAAACGGACAGGTGGGGATAATCCTTGAAGTTTTTCGGCAACAACGCCTGCTGAATGTCCCGCGCAATGCCAATTTCCTGTTCCAGGCGCTGCCTCTCTCTTTCGCGTTCCACCAGCCGCGCGTTATCCAGAATGCTCGCCGCGTCGGCTGCCAGCGCGTCCAGAATCTGCCGGTCCAGCTTGGTGAATGCCGTGGGGCGCTTCGAGTCCAGATACAGCACGCCCAGAAAATCGCCGCGGCGCACATCCACGCCCGTGCCTTCGCTTGCCGCGCGCGAACTGGCGTATAGCGGAATCACCACCACCGCGCGCAATCCTTGGGACACGATGCTGGCAGCAGCCTGCAGGTTCATCTCTGCCTGCGCCAAGTCCTCTGTGATTACCGGCGAGCCTTGCTTCATCGCCAGTTGAATCGCCGTTTGGCTGGGCGTCATGCTTTCCGGAGGCAACCGCTGCGCGCCGCTTCGCCGTGCCAGGCGAACCCGCATCCGCTCGCTGTTTCCGTGCTCCACCTCTTCCAGCAAGCCGCGGTCCGCATCCGTAACCGCGATGGCGTGGTCAATCATTTTTGCCAGCACGGAATCCAGCGGCAATTGCGAGTGCAGCAGGGAAGTGGCTTCCAACAGCATGTTCAACTTCCGCAGGCCGCCGCCCGTGGATTCGGAGCTGGTCATGTGATCGATGCGGGTCAGGAGTTGGGGAATGGCTTCGTCGGAAGTCCCTGTCGCGGCGCGGAAAATAATCTGGTAGGAATCTTCGATTCCAAAGGTGATGACGTCGCCGTCGCTCAACTGCCGGCTCTCTACCTTTTCCTGGTTGATGAACATGCCGCGCCGTTGCCCGCGGTCCTCCAGGTAGTAGCGGTTTGCCTCCATCACAATCGCCGCGCAGTTCCGCGAAATCCGGCGGTCCGTCAGTTGCAAATGGTTGCCGGTCTCCGAGCCGCGCCCGATCAGAAATGGCGTTTGCGTCACGCGAACGTACTTCCTCGCGCCGTCGGGCGAAATTACTTCCAGTACGGCCTCACTTTGCGCCAACGCTTCTGTCATGCGGTTTTCCGTCCTGACCCTTCAACTAAGCCGCGCATTGTAGCACGTGCCCGGCCCATTCGGCTGTCTCAGTCCCAAAAGAGCCCGCACCCTGGGACGCCCAAGGATACACGCTCGATTTCCTTTATCTGATCGCTATTCTCAGCCTTCCGCCTTGCTTGTCCGCGTCTTCAATCGCCGGCCCACGTAATCGTTCATAAACGCTTCGAAGGCTTCATCCAACCGCCGGGTCACCTTGCCCGTTTGCCCGTTGGCAATCGTTTTTCCGGCGATCTCAATCACGCCAATAGCATTGCGGTTTGTCGACGTGATGAACACTTCGTCCGCGCTGTACAAATCATCCGGACGCAAAGTCTGTTCCGTAATGCTGGTTCCCGCGTCGGCGGCAATTTCCATCAGCACGCCCCGCGTTACGCCTTCCAGGCACCCCGAACTCAATGGCGGCGTCACCACCTTTTCCTTTTTCACTACAAAAATATTTGCGGCCGTGCACTCGCTGACTTCGCCGCGCTCATTCAGCAACACCACTTCGTCAAACCCTTCCCTGTGCGCTTCGGCCACCGCCCACACGCTGTTCAGCCACGATATCGTTTTCACTCCCGCCAGTGGCGAAGACGCATGCCGCCCTTGTTCCCGCACCGTCAGCCGCACGTTTTGCGGATACTGTGGCAGGTCCGCCGTCGTAATCACCAGGTCCACATCGGGCATCTTCTCGTCGCTCTTCCAGCCGCCCACCGTATTCCAGACCAGGTAAATCCTGGCGCACCCTTCGACCACCTTGTTGGCCCGGATCACTTCCTGCAAATGCACACGCACCTTGGCGCCGGAATACGCGAGCGGCATCCGCGTGAGTGCCGCGTCCTTCTCCAGTCGCCGCCAGTGCCGTTCGTAAGCAAACGCTTCGCCCTGTGCGATGCGCACCGTCGTGAATAGTCCCCAGCCGCAGATCAATCCGGCCTGCCCCGGCGACCAACGAACTTTATCAATCGCCAGCAAATCCTCGTTATGAAAAACATAGTGATGAATCACACGCGCACCTGTCCCAATCGGGAACTTCTTTCCGCTGCATCATTGTACCGAATTCCCCGGCTCCCCATATACCTCACCCTGGCTCGCAGCGCTCCTGCCATTCTGTTCTCCTCTGTTCTATACTCCTCTCATTCGCTCTACGCGAGGCTCCCATGAACACACTTTCCCGCCGTCATTTCCTGCAAAGCTCTGGGCTTTTGACGGCAACTGCTCTCACATCCTCTCTGTCCTTGCCCTTGGATCTTGTTCACGCTGCCGAAACCGAGCCCACTCTCAAGTTCCCCACTGAACCACGCGAACGCCTGGCCGTTGCCACCTGGCCTTTTCGGGCTTTCATCGCCAGCCCAGAAAATTCGTATCGCGACAAATCGCAATCTCCCATGGATCTTCGTGACTTCGCCGCCACCATCAAGAAAGAATTTGGTGTTACTGGGGTTGAGCCCCTCAGCGCCCATTTCGCCTCCACGGACGAGGCTTATCTCGAATCGTTTCGTGATGCCATTGAAGAAGCCGGTGTCCACGTCGTGGATATTCCCGTGGATAATTCCAGCAGCTACTACGATGCGGACCCTGCAGAGCGCAAAAAGGCCATCGGACACGGAAAGAAATGGATTGATATCGCGCGCATCATCGGGTCTCCCAGTGTGCGTACATCCATCGCCGCAGCGCAGAACGCCAAGCCCGATGTTGCCGTGGTTGCCGCGGAACTCCGCGAGCTTGCCGATTACGCCGCCTCGAAGAACGTGCTTCTCAACCTTGAGAACGATGATCTCATCAGCGAAGACGCCTTCTTCATTGTCCAGGTCATCGAAAAAGCGAATCATCCCTTTCTTCACGCCTTGCCGGATTTCTGCAACTCCATGATGACCGGCAATGAGAAGTTCAATTACCGCGCCGTCACCGCGATGTTTCGTCATGCTTACAATATCTGTCACGTCAAGGACTCCGAGGTTGGCGACAACGGCAAAATCTTCCGCGTCGACCTCAAGAAAACCTTCGATATCCTCAAGGCCTCCAAGTATCGCGGTTATCTCTCGATGGAATGGGAAGGGCAGGGCAGTTCCTTCGAAGGCACGCGCCGCCTGATCGCCGCGTCCCTCCAATATCTTTCCTGAAACGAGCCTTCACGCGGGTTGCCGCCCACCCTTTCTATCTACGAAGATTTTCGTTGACATTACGAAATCCTTCGTAGTATCCTCCCGCCCATGACGACACTTCAAAAACCCACCGCTTCCGAACTCGATATTCTCCACGTGCTTTGGGACCGCGGGCCTTCCACCGTTCGCGACGTGCACGACGCTCTTTCCGAAAAAAGAGAGATCGGCTACACCACCGTTCTGAAACTCATGCAGATCATGACCGCAAAGGGTCTGGTCCGCCGCAATGAAGAGCAGCGCGCCCATATCTACGAAGCTTGCTTGCCCGCCGAAAAAACAAAACGCCAGCTTGCCGCGGATACCCTCGATCGCGTCTTCGACGGCTCCGCCAGCCAATTGATGCTGCACGCCCTTGCCGGCCATCGCAGCTCCAAACAGGAACTCGCCGAACTTCGTCGCCTTCTCGACGACTACGAAAGGAAACTCCGATGATCCATCTCGCTCAGTGGATTTCTCCGGATCTTCTCCCGCCCCTCGGCTTGGCGCTTCTCCATTTCTTTTGGCAGGGTGCCGCGTTGGCTGCTCTGGCGGCGCTCGCCCTCACGCTCGCTCGCAGCGCTTCCACGCGCTATGTGCTCGGCGTCGCATTTCTTGCGGCCATGGTTGCCGCCCCGGCAATCACCTTCTTTGTTGTCCGCGGCGAGCAGACGCAAACGCCGTTTATCGCCGCGAGTTCGCATCTTGTCTCCTATCCCATGGCACTGCACACGACTGTGAGCGGCAGTTCGCATTCCATTCCGCCACAGCCCACTTCGGGAAAACCGTACTTGTTCCTGGTTGAAGCCTGGTTCTTCGGCGTCCTGCTGTTGAGTCTGCGCACTGTCGGTGGTGTTGCTGCTCTCGAACGCCTCCGCCGCCGCGCTTCCACGCCATTAAGCGCAGCGCTCATCCTGCGTTGCCTCGCTTTGCAGCATCGCATGGGCCTTTCGCGTTTCATCCAGTATTCCCAATCCATCCATCTGGACGCGCCCGCCGTGATCGGCTGGATTCGCCCCGTCGTCCTTCTTCCCATCTCCGCGCTCACCGGCCTCACCGACGACCAACTCACCGCCGTTCTTGCGCATGAACTAGCGCACATTCGCCGTCATGATGCGTTCGTGAATCTTTTCCAAGTGGCCGCGGAATCTTTGCTCTTCTACCATCCCGCTGTCTGGTGGCTCAGCAAACGCATCCGCACGGAACGTGAAAACTGTTGCGATGATGCCGCCATCGCCGTTTGTGGCAGCCCGCTCGAGTTTGCTCGCGCGCTGACCCTGATGGAAGAGTGGCGCGCCACGCCTGCTTTGGCCATGGCTGCCAACCGCGCGCCGCTCGTCGGTCGCGTTCACCGCCTTCTCGGAGTTCCCTCGCATGCTTCTTCGATGCGCACCGCCAATCTCGCCGCGGGAGTGTTCTGCCTCTCCGTTGCTCTGGTGGCAGGAAATGCGTTCCTTGGCCTGGCGCGCGCCAACGTCGTCGCACCTCGGCAATCAACGGCGCAAGCCACAAACGCAGCTAACGGTGATCTGCTCGTCGTAGTTCGCGGCACAAAGCCAGCCCCGGAAAAAGCATCTCCTACGACCGCGCCGGATCCACCCGTTACTTGGCAGCAACCCAAACCCGCGCCGGAGCCCGCCCCTGCGCCGCAACCCGCACCACAATCGGAGCTCCATGAGTCGTACATCGATGCGCTAAAGGCCGCTGGCTACGGCAATCTCTCCGCCGATGAACTCGTCGGCCTGAAAATCCAAGGCGTCACTCCCGAGTACGTCCGCGCCATTCTGGCTGAAGATTTGAAGCCCACCGTTGATGAACTGATTGGACTGAAAATCCAGGGCATCACGCAGGAATACATTCACGAAATGCGCGCCGCCGGATTGCAGCTGGATGTAAATGAACTCATCGGAATGAAAATACAAGGCATAACACCCGAATATTTTCGCCAGATGAAAGAACTGGGCCTGCAGGCCGACGCGAACAATCTGATCGGCATGAAAATTCAGGGAATCAGCGCGGATCATGTCCGCGAAATGCGCGCTGCCGGTGTGAGTGCCGATTCGGACGAATTGATCGGGATGAAAGTGCAGGGCATTACGCCGGACTACGTAAAGGAAATGAAAGAGCTAGGCATCAAGCCCGACGCCGACAGTTTGATCGGCATGAAAGTGCAGAACATCACTCCCGCATTCATTCGCGAAATCCGCGCCCTGGGAATCAATCCTGACGCCGACGAACTGATTGGCATGAAGATACAAGGCGTCACGGCGGAGTACATCAAAGCCCTACAGGCTGCCGGTTTAAAGCTCGACGCGAATGATCTAATCTCCGCAAAGGTCTCGGGCATCACCCCGGAATTCATCCGCGAAGTGCAAAGCCACGGCTTTAAGGATCTGAATCTCGAAAAGCTCATCGAACTGAAACACGCGGGAATTCTCGATAAGTAGTCATGCACGCCGAGGAGGAATTCGATATGCATCGCCGCCAGTCTCTGTTTTGCTATGTTCTGATCGCCTGTACGTTGATCATTGTGCTGGTTGCGCGCGCCGCCGATTCGCGCTCCGGCGATTGGACCCTGCGCCGCTCCAGCGACCCCGGCAAAGTCGAGTTCGCATTGATCACGCATGAGCACGGCGGCACATCCGAACACGAATCCGATTGGCCGCTTAGTTCCTTCCAGGGACTCGACCTCTCGAAGTCGGGCAAGCAGGATGCCAAGTTCACCATCACGCGCGATGCCGGGCGCTTCGATTGCCAAGGTTATCTTGAAGACGGCGAAGGCGCTGGCCTCTTCCACTTCGTGCCGGATCCCAACTATGCGCAGCAGATGAAAGCACTCGGCTTTCCCGTGGACGAAGACAAACAGTACTTCATGGCGGCGTTGGACGTGAGCCTCGATTTCGCCCGTAAAATCAAAGCGGAAAATCTCACGGACCTGGACACCGATAAACTGATCGCCTTCCGTATCCACGGCGTTTCTCCGGAATTTATTGACGCTCTTCGCAAGGAAAGCCTCCCCGCCAAAGACAGCGACAAGCTAATCGCCTTTCGCATTCACGGCGTTTCCCCTGAAATGGTGCACGCTCTCCATCAGGCGGGTTACCAGCCGGACGACGACAATTTGATCGCCCTCCGCATCCACGGTGCGACTCCGGAATTCGTCGAGCAGCTCCAAAAACTCGGCTACACGCATGTCAAGCTCGATCAGCTCATCGCCTTCCGCATTCACGGCGTCTCGCCCGACTTCATCGAGAAGCTTAATGGCCTCGGCTACAAAAGCCCCACGCCAGATGAACTGGTCGCTATGCGCATCCACGGCGTCACCCCGGAATACATCGCTGGCCTGAAATCCCGCGGCATGAAGGATCTTTCTATCGACCAGCTCGTCAACATGCGCATTCACGGCATCGACTGACGCGTCCCTTTTTCTAGCCCGCCGGGAATCAGCCAGATTGTGTGCTCCTGGCACAGGCCGGTTCGCCCGTGTCCAATGCACTTGCCGAATTCCCCTAAACATGCGACAAAGAATTGTTATGACTACACTCATCGATAGTCCCACATCGAAGTTCAAAGCCCTGGCTCGCCTCGTTGGCAATACGCCCCTCGTCAGCATCCACTTCCGCTTCAAGGGCCGCGAACGCATTCTTTACGCCAAATCCGAGAACATGAATCTCACCGGCAGCATCAAGGACCGCATGGCCTTGCGCATCCTGCAAAAGGCCTACGAACAAGGAAAGATCGAACCCGGCTTCACCATTGCCGAAGCTACCAGCGGCAACACCGGTATTTCCTTTGCCGCTCTCGGCCGCATCCTCGGCCACCCCGTCAAAATTTTCATGCCCGATTGGATGAGCCAGGAGCGCGTGCAACTGATTCGCAGTTACGGCGCGGAAGTGGTTTCCATCAGCGCTGAGCACGGTGGATTCATGGGCTGCATCCGCATGTGTGAAGAGCTGGCCGCCTCCCGCAAAGACGTCTTTCTGCCGCGGCAATTCTCCAATCCCGCCAACGTGGAATCCCACGAAGAAACCACCGGCCCGGAAATCTGGTCGCAAATGGTTTCTGTCGCCAAGCGCCCGCAAGCCTTCGTCGCGGGAGTCGGCACCGGCGGCACCGTCATGGGCGTCGGAAAATTCCTGAAGGAGCGCGACTCCTCCATCCAAGTTCATCCCGTTGAGCCCGCCGAATCGCCCACACTTTCCACCGGCTGCAAAATGGGCAAGCATCGCATCCAGGGCATCTCTGACGAATTCGTCCCTGAAATCCTCAATCTCAAGGAACTCGACGAAGTCATCGCCGTTCACGACGGTGACGCCATCCTGATGGCGCAAAAGCTGGCCTTCGATCTCGGCCTTGCCGTGGGCATTTCGTCCGGCTGCAACTTCCTTGCTGCGCTTCGTGCGCAGGACAAAATTGCGCATGACGCCGCCGTCGTCACCGTGTTCTGCGACGACAACAAGAAATATCTCAGCACCGCGCTTATGAACGAAGAGCCCGTACGCGAGGATTACCTCACTCCGCACATCGAATTGCGTGGCTTGGGCACTGTGGGCCGTGCCTGCGAATTCTGCCACTAGAGCAGTCCTTATTCTCGATCCTTCCCTGGACAAGGCCCGCATCCCTGAATGGGTGCCAAAAACGCTGTAGATGAAGCTCCATGTACATCATGTACTTCGCTGGGCTATCCTGTTTTCCGAGGACAACATGAGCCGACAGAAGATCATCCGCACCTTTTCGTACCCGCTATTTGCAATCTGTCTTTCACTTCCAGCCTTGGCCCAACAGCCCGCTCCTTCCATCCCTTCCACTGGTTTTCCCGGGCTGGATGAGTACCGGGCCTCGCGGATCGCAATCTACACCGACGATTTCGGGCAACTGGCACGCTATCGAGAGGCCAACGCCGCGCTCGCTCCGCCGGCCGCGGGCGAAAACCGTGTTGTATTCATTGGCGACTCCATCACCGATTACTGGAAGTTGCCAGACTATTTTCCTGGCAAGCCTTATATCAACCGCGGCATCGATGGACAGAGCACGCCCGAGATGCTGGTGCGTTTCCGCCAGGATGTGATTGATCTGCACCCCAAAGTGCTAGTCGTGCTCGCGGGAACTAACGACATCGCCGGCGTCACGGGACGCACCTCGAACGAGGACATCGAGGCCAACTACGCTTCCATGGCCGAGTTGGCGCGCGCCCATGGCATCCGCGTTGTGTTTGCGTCCGTCCTCCCCGTGCACAATTACACGCACGATGCTGAAGAGTCTTTTGCGCTGCGTCCGCGCGAAAGAATCCTCGCGCTGAACAAATGGCTCAAAGACTACTGCGCCAAGAATCATTTCGTGTATCTCGACTACTTCAGCGCTCTTGTCGACGAGCAAGGCAAGCTGAAGCGCAATCTGGCCGATGATGGAGTGCATCCGACAGATGTTGGCTACAAAATCATGGCGTCACTGGCGGAAAAGGCGATTCAGAAGGCGCTATCGGAAAACGCAGACCGATAATCGGCATGCAGCTTTTTCGGGCGGGGGCCCAGAGGAGTATCGATCAGGAGACAATCTCCGACATCGTACGGGCCGCGTCAACCTAGCTAACCGAAACCCTTGGCATGACGGAACGAACGAAACACAGCATGACCTGAGCCGCAGGCATAGAGTCCCGGGCGCAGGTCGAGAAAACCGCCAAGCACGTTGTGGTTGACACTCGCAACCTCCGCCGACTCTTGCGTTCGCTTCCAATCTTCTCCCGGCAGGCGATAGTAGAAGTCCACTTCTTGCTCTTGATTCACGATCCGCAAGGTCGCGCGGCTGGTCTTTACTCCAATCTCGGGACTGTAACCGCTGGCCAGGTGGACGCCGATTCCCTGGGGGCCGATGCGTATGCCGCAGGAATGTTCCGGGTTGTAGTAGAGGACAAGGCCAGCCTCGCAGCCCGGTTTGCACTCGATGTCCACTTCGATTAAGTAGGAATGGTCTCCGGTGGCGCACGACAGCGGCGGGCTGTCGGCTAACGAAGCTCCGCGTGCGGCCAACACCAGGCGGCCATCGCCGGTCTGGAAACGCGAGCGATCGAACTCACGCCAGAATTGCCAGTGCAGATCAAGTTCGGGTGAGGTGAAATCATCCGAGAGATTCGCGGGCGGCTTCTGTCCAGCGCCACCCTTCATCATGGCAATTGGCTTCTCCGCAGAGATGCCCGCGGGTAAGTGGAACCATCCGTCCTTTGTCCACTCGATCGGCAGCAGGAGCGTCTGGCGCCCCAGGCCTCGGAAACCCTTCTCGTACGCGTGAGCCGTCATCCACCAGCTTCCATCCGCGGCTTCCACCAAGCGGCCGTGCCCGATAGACATCCATCGGTCAGCGCTGGAAGTGGTGTGCGCAACAGGATTGAACGGCGAATATTCCCAGGGCCCATCAGGGTTTTTGCTGCGCGCTGAGACAACCATGTGGCTTGTGGGAGGTCCGGCCGTGCCACCCTCGGCTACCGTCAGGTAGAAATACTCTCCCCGCTGAAAGAGCTTTGGAGCTTCCAAGCACTCACACTCGACCCGGAAGTTGCTCGGAATTGGCCACGGTTCAAATACTTTTCGCACTGGGCTCTTTACTGATAATCCGTCGGAGGAGAGTTCGACCATGTAGCCGCCATTGAAATGGAGATACCGGCGGCCATTGGCGGCAATGTGTGCCGGATCAATCGCATTAATCTGAAGATTCACGGGCTCGCTCCAGGCGCCCAGCGGATTCGGAGCGTGCACGACATGTAGCTGGTTGTTACAAGGGAAGTAGATATAGAAATGATTTTCATGCTCGCATAAATAGGGAGCCCAAACGCTGCCGTAGTACTTCTTGAGCGCGGCATTAGCGAGTGTCCAGTTCACCAGGTCCTTCGAGTGCCACACGGGAAGTCCGGGCGCGTAGTCAAAAGAAGAGTGTGTTAGAAAGAAATCATCGCCAACACGGATCGCGCCTGCGTCGGGATGATCCCCGCCGAGCACGGGATTCAGGTAAGTTGCTCCGTTGTTTGCGGCCTGTGCATTCAGAAGGAAACGGTCGCTGGCCTGGACTACTCCAAACGCAAGGCTGGCTCCCAGTGTGTTTCTGCAAAAACTTCGGCGCGTGATCTGCATCGCTCTCCTTCGATACGCTAATTAATCGCAATTATAGCCGGAAACTTGTGTCTGACGAGCGATTCAGTGCTCACTCTGCTAAAAGATCGCATACCACATCGCATTGAGCTGGCAGACCGTTCTCTCCCAGGGAGCTGGTTCGTAGTTGCAGCCGAAATCGCGCCACCTTGCGGCCTGGCAGCGAGCCCAAACACGTTCAGTTGGTTGCAAGATCCTGTTACCCTAGCTGGACAATCGCGGCCCACGAATGGAGTCAAGAAAAACGCGCTTGCGATCGATGTCGGCCCGCTGGGGAGGAACTATGTCATGCGGAGAAGTGAACGCAAGAAGATCGACGGTAACTCTTCACATGGTTTCAAGCCTCGATGGCTTCATCGCCAAGAAGGACAACAGTGTTTCGTGGATGGACAGTCCTGGCGACGTCTACGAAAAAGGAGCTACGGACGACGGCGCTGAGGTTATCCAGTCGATCGGCTGCTACGTGCTAGGTTCACGGACCTATGAGCACGCGCTGCAACTCGGCTGGCCCTATGGCGATACTCCGACGAGTGTGATGACAAATAGAGAACTGCCGTCCACCCGGAAGAGCGTGGAGTTCCACTCAGGGGACCTTAAGAGATTGCTGAGCGAAATACTCGCGCCTCGATTCACAAACATCTGGCTGGTGGGCGGGGCCATGTTAGGCCAGAGTTTTCTCAGGCTCGGCTTGGTGGATGAAATCAGATTGATGATAGCGCCAGTCACATTGGGCGAGGGGCTGCATCTATTCGGCGATTCCGGCACCGAGCAGAAGTGGCTTCTGAAGAATGTAGTCGCTTACAAGAATGCCTTTGTTGAGTTATCGTACACGCGCCAATCAACCGATTCCTAACTTGCTGACGGTTACCTCAGCCGGATCCCCCGATAATGTCGGTCTGAAGGGGTAGGCAAAGCACTCGCGCTGGAGGAAATATCATGTCGAGGGACGACGCGATCATCGGGATATCGGATCATGGGGGTTGGGCAGTGCTGGTGACGGTCGCGAGCGACGGAAGGCTTCTCGATCGTCGCCGCGTCGAGCTGGTGGACGAGAATCTGCCAAAGATTCCGCACCACAGCGAAGCGCAAACGCTTCCGATCCATGAGGCAGTGGCGTTGGTGGAGCGCGTCCAGGTGTCGGCGGAACGCCACGCGAAACTCGTTCTGGACGCCGTCGCGAAAACGGTGCCCGCGCACATCCTCGGCGTCGCGCTTCGCCACTGCCCCGAGCTGCCTCCCACCATTGCCGAGCGGATCAAGGACTATCAGGCGCAGAACGTCGCCGATTGGGTGATGTACCGCAAGGCGCTCGCCGCTGCGGCCGAGGCGCGCGGTTGGGCTGTCCACTGGTACAACGCGAAGAAGATATTTGATGCAGCGAGCAAGGTGCTGCGCATCGAGGACATCGATGCCCACTTCCTCCAGATGAGGAAGTCCGTCGGCCCGCCATGGAACAACGATCACAAGCTCGCAATGTCGGCGGCCATAGTCACGGCCAGCCCGGTTGTGAAGTAATCAGCAGAACCTCGAGTGAGGCCATTTCAGATGATTCTTGTTCCTGGACAACTAGCCGCCTTCTCTTTGCTGGCTGTAGGCGGTGGCAATCGGCGCGGGGGAAATTCATGATACTCTGGCACGGTCTTATGGGTTATCTAAGCGGGACCCTCCTAATCCTCGCGAGCGTTGCTCTGTGGGGCACCGTTTCCCCCAATGCATGCGCTCAGAGCCCCGCGCAATCCCAGTCGAACTCCGCATCCTCAATAAAGCCTCCCAGCGTCATGCATGTCTGCTTCGCAGGTTGCAGCAAGGGAAAGGGTGCCACTATGACTTGGGAGAACGGCCACTATGTCGACCATCCCAACGGTGCCGCTGGTTCCATCATTACCGTCGAAAAATTCACACGCGAATCGGTCATCCTGCATCGCACCGATTCTGGGCCATATCCTGGAACTGCCGTACTAACAGGGCGGATCTCCAGTGATGGCAACAGCGTCGTCAACGGAAAAATCACATGGACTTCTCACCCGTGCTGCGGTCTTTCGTCCGGTGCGTTCCAAGCTGCTTGGGGGACGGCAATCGATTCTGTGCCGGGCGGAGCCCCGGAACCATCCACCGCAAAGGCTGCGGCACCGGTCAAACAAGCGCCTTCTGAAAAGCAAGCTGACAAACGAACGGTGGCAACGACCGCAACCAAGAAATTTACCGGCCAATTGGCTTTTGACCCGGACGGCATCTGGCAACGGCCCACGGATGCTCCTCAACAACCCTTTCAAAAAATTCTGATTGTGGTGATCGAAAATCAAATCGTAGGCATAAACATCGACCGATTCGCTTTCCTCCCGCCCGGAATGGAATACTTGCAAGGAACTGCATCTTCCGCAAACTCGTTCAATATTCTAGCTATGGGAACGGTTGACACGAGTGGCATTACCAACAGTAAAGTGGCGCAGTCTCCCACGACGCTAACGATTATCGACGACGACCATTTCCAGATTGCAAAGAGCGTGACATTCACCCGAGTCTCGAAAAGCTCGGGCGGAAATCCGGCATGCGACGCAAACAATCCTTCTCATGTTTCCGGAAACGAGGCGCTCGCACGAGGGCTTATTTATGACTATTTCCTGAAAGACGCTCGTGCGGCGGTTTGCTGGTACCGCATAAGCGCCGATGAGGGGAACGCCCAGGGCGAATTAAACACCGCAGCGGCCTTAGCCAATGGAGTTGGCGGAGTTGCAAAAGACCATGTGAAATCGTTCGCCTGGCTTCAGAAAAGCGCCATGCACGGAAACGACCTTGCCGCCGGAGATCTGTCCCATGAGTTTTCCACCGGCGAAGTAGTGCCACGAAGCGAGCAAAGGTCCAAGTATTGGGCGGCGCGCGCCGAACTCAATGACACGCGATGGTTTCATCAGCAGGTGTTTCTCCCCGTACCCAGTTGGGCTTCTGACATTGCCGGCCCATGTGACCCATCTCATCCGCTGCAGGTATCTTCGAATAAGACTGACGGCACGTCTCTCTCTGACTACAAAGCCGACGGCGCACCTCGATCCTGGCGGGGAAGCGCCCAGGCATTTGCGCACGGAAGGGTGGCTTACGAAGCCCGGGCGCTCGGTCTTGCCGCGTGCTGGTTCCAGGTGGCGGCGAACAGCCCTGTCATTGACGTCCTGCCCACCGTCGCCGACGTCAACCAGCGCGCTAACGTTTATCTTGGCATTCAGTATGCTTTTGGACTGGGTGTAGAAAAAAATCCTGTGCGCGGCTTCGAGTACATGAAAAAGGCTGCCGATGCGGGCGACAAATTTGGATTGATGTATCTGGCAAATTTTTACCGTTATGGAATCGGGACAAAACCCGACATGAATCAGGCCAGCGCTCTGATTGATAAAGTCATGAAATCTGGCGAGGGACTGGATGCTTTCATGCGTGTCCAAGGCACGCTCCTCACCGGCGACGAGGCCTTGCAGACCGCGATCAGCGGTTTGTCAGCGATCGCACAAGGCACGACATGCAAAAGTGAAATCGGCGGCGGCGGTGTAACGTATCTGAAGGACTGCGTGGATCACGCGGAGCAATGGGCAGTGGGCCATATGGGAGGCCGTCCCGCGCGCCACACCATCGACCACCCTGAAGAAATTTGGCCGGAGCATTTCGACGCCGCTGTTCCCCCCGAATTCAAGATCGAGAAAATGTCGGGCATGCCGGTGGACAGAAAAGGCCGAAAGACACCCTGATCAGTCGCGCCTCATCAACGATTTCTTCGCTCTTGGAACAAGTGGATACTCGATTGGCGGTATGACGCGGCTGATGAAGCACTCGTTCGCCGTCGGTTACTTCGGAGCTTCCACGCCGCGGTGAGTATGCTGTCCATTGATGACTTGGAACGCAATGTATGCCCTTGCTTTGCACACATATATTAAGGTTGGCTGGCGAGTACGCCCTATTCCTGACTCAGGCGTATTGAAAAAACCTCTGCGGCCGCGAGGCTCTGAGTTCCAGCGGTTTCAATTGTGCGTTGCCGATTTTGCCGCCGCCGGCCCAGCCTCTTCCTTCGGCATATATTCCCCGCCGGGTCCGCGCTCCCACGTCCGGTCCAGCACTTTTTCGGGGCTCTTCTGCCGGAACGTCTCCGCGATGTAGCAGTTCCAGCACACCGGCAGGTATGACTCAAAGACCTGCGGCAATTTTTCCGGCGCCACCTCATTCCACTGCACGCATGTACGATCAGGAGCCAGCAGCGCGGGGTGCCGGTCATGCCAGTGAATGTTGGCAAAGGGCTTCTGGCAATACGCGCAGGACTTGCCTCGGTACCACTGGTCCACCATATTCCAGACCAGGCACGCCGCCGGGTCCGCGTTCACCTGGGAGAGGCAGTCCTGCCCGCAGTTTTGCCGTTCCGGCCAGCGCGTGCATTGGTCCAGCCGGACGTACGACTTGCCGACCAAAGCCAGTCGCGCCGCCTTCGTCGCGTTCACATGCACAGCGGCCGCCTGCTTCGTTTCCGGACAGGTAACCACGCGCTCACCGCGATACTTAACAAAAGCGCGTAGCGCCACGAGAACGCCGAACACAACCGCACCCACCGCCAGCACAATCAACGTCGGAATGATCAAGCCAGAAAGAACCATGCCCGCCTCCTGCTCCCGGCCCGTCCATGCGCGATATGCCGGGTACCCCGTCTAAGGAAAGAGCATTACCGGGTCCAAAAGGACCTGCCACATCTAGTTTGTTCGCGATGCTTGAAAGGTAAAGACTTATCCCCCGCCACTGGCTTTGCCAGACGCGCCGTTCCACTCTCTCCAGTGGAATTCCACGCAGAGGCCCTGCGCCATCTTTCCGGCGTCTGCGTGCACCCACCCGCGAAGTCGCTGCCTGTTCAGCGAAGCCTCGTCGATATCTACCCCCGCTGCCGCTCACTCCGGTTTGAAAATCATGCCCTGGCTCGTCCGCCCATTCATCAAGACCAGCAGCGGTTCCGCGAGCCGCAAGTGCCGCACACATCCACGCTCTTCCAGCGCCGTTTGCGCCGCCAGCCACGCCCAATCCACTGAACCCTCGCCAACATCGGGATTCACGGTGAAGTAGCCCACCTGGAACGCCGTCAGATTCTGGAAAAAGTGACTGCCTTGTGAAGGCGTCACGCGAAAATCGCGGAATCCCGCCTCCACAATCACGCGCGCCCCAGAGATTTCGTCCCATTCCACCGGAATGCCCAGCCAAGGCTCGTTCGAGCCCCACCGCCCTACACCAACCAGCAGGTACGGCCGGCTCTCCTCGTTTAATTTCGCGTTGAAGTACGACACCTGCCGCGCCACTTCCTGGCTTTGCCCGCGTTCAAACCGCTGTGAATCTACTACGACCACATCGCGCAGATTTTCGATTCGCCCGTTACCCAGCACTTTTGTGCTGTGCGCCAGCAGCCGGGCACCATCCACATGCTCCATGCGCAGTTCTTCGCTTTCACGCGAAAGCACTAATGGCCGTATTTGCAGGAACCCGAACTCCGCAAATTCTCCTGTCTGCCGTGGCAAGCGCACCGCGAATTCAATCTCCACGGGCTGCCCGAATGCATTTTCGCCGTCCTTCAGCAGTTGATCCAAAAGCGGCGCTAGCGGAAATACTCCGTACTTCAAGACCGGCGCAAAAGTTACCACGCGCATCCCCTCGCGGTTCAATCCATCGGAAATCACGTCATTGTCCTGCGAATACGTGGAGCCCACGGCGTGCAGCGTTCCGTCCGCTTCCGCCACGTCCAGCGTGAAGCGCACTTCGCGAAGGCCTTGCGGCTGAGATTCCTGCTCGACATGATCCAGCGAAAGCGCCCAAAAGTTTTCTTGCGACTCGTTCAGCACATCCTCGACCGTCGAAAACTGCAGTAGATTTGCGGGATACCGTGGACAAAACGAAAGACACTTTCCGCCATCCACCACGGCCCGCCCCAATCCCAGCGCCACCGCCGCGACGCCATCCTCAGAGTTCATTGGCGGTATCGGATAAAAATTTCGCGAGCGTGCTACTCCGGAAAAGTCCGGATAAAAACGTGGTCCGTGAAACGCGCCCACCACCTGCTGCAATATCACCGCCATCTTTTCTTCTTCCAAGCGAAACGGTGTGGCCCGCACGTAAGCCTTCGCGTGGCGGCTGAATGTGGACGCGTACACCAGCTTGATCGCTTCCATCAACTGCTGCAGACGCACGGAATCATCCGTTTGCTGGTTGCCCAGCATGAACGTCTCATACACTCCCGTGAAGGGCTGGTACTGCGAATCTTCCAACAAGCTTGAAGAACGCACCGCTAACGGGTAGCGCGCTTCCGCAAGAAACGCCCGCAGGTCTTCGGTTACGGCGGCGGGAAGCGGCGCTTCCAAAAATCGCTGCTGAATTTCCGTGTCGTCGCTGGCATTGATGGCGAAATCCAGCAGATTGTTTTCGGACAAAAAACGGTCGAACGCATCCGTGGCCAGCACCGCCGCGGGCGGCACGCCCACGCGCACTTCGGGGAATCGCCGCGCCACACGTCGTTTGTGCAGCATGTGCCGGATAAACGCCAGTCCGCGCGCCTTGCCTCCCAGCGAACCCGCGCCGATGCGCAGAAAATGCGCCCCACCAGCCTTGAACAGCGCAGGCTTGAAATCCCCGATCAGGATTTCGCTCTGCTCTCTGCGGTACTCCCCAATCGAATCAATCAGGTTCTGTCGCAGCCCTTCCACGGATTCGTAGTCGGAAACTTTGCGCGGCCGCAGCTTGCTGGAAAGCGCGAATTCCGTCCGTGCCATCAGCCAATGCGAAAAGTGGTTTCGCTGGCCGTGATACGCGATGCAATCCACCGGCACCGTATGCAGCAACGCCTCCAGCGAATTCAGGTCCGTGGCCCGCGCCACCTCGCTGCGATCCGATGTGCGGAACACGAAATCGCCAAACGCAAATTGCTGGATCAGCAGCCGCCGCAAATCCCGCAGAAAAGTCGGCGAACGCTTGCGCAAAAAGGAAAATCCCTCCGCATGCGCTCGCGCGCGAAATTTCGTGCGGCTCGATTGCAGCACCACCGGCAAATCGGGGACGGCCTCGCGAATTCGGCGTGCCAGCTCGAATCCCGAGTCCGGGCTCAGTACTCCGCCGTGGGGAAACTCGACGTCAGAGACCACTCCCAGCAGGTGATCTTTGTAACGCAGCGCCAACTCGTACGCTTCCTCGAAATTCGACGACAGCAGAATCTTCGGCCGCGCCCGCATGCGCACCAGTTTGTGCGCCAGGTTCAACCCCTCCTGAATCACGCGGCGCGTTTGCGTGATCAGCTCCGTATAAATCACCGGCAAAAACGCCGAGTAATACCGGATGTTGTCTTCCACCAGCAACACCACCGGCACGCCCATCGTGGACGTGTCGTGCTCCACGTTCCGCCGGTCCTCGACGCACTTCACAATCGCAATCAACACGCGCGCGCTGCCTTGCCACAAAAATATCCGCTCGATGTCCGTCACCGGATTGCGCGCTACGAAATTCTTCACTTCGCGGTAATCGTAAGCCAGCACAACCACCGGTACGTTCAGCCCCGCCGCCTTGATTTCGTGAGCCAGTTGCGCGGCGTTCATCTCTCCCACGGCCAGGTTCGTCACGATCAGGTTGAATCGGTGGGGATCTGAGCGTGCCAGCGCCAGCGCTTCCGAACAACTTGCCACGTGCGTGAGCCGCGGAATCTGCTGCAGATGCAAATCCAGCGATTCGCCGATCAGCAATTCGTTCAGCCGCCCGTCTTCCCGCAGGATGAACGAATCGTACAAGCTGGACACCAGCAGGATTTCCTGCACGCGGAAGGGCATCAGATTGTCGAAGCCCTCCAGGAGCATCTCCGCGTCCGGCAACGGCGTCAGGAACTTATCTGGGTTCATGAAAGTGTCCGTCTGAATAGTAAAACGGCGGGGTGGCCGTTAACCACCCCGCCGCTAATCTACTTCCCAGTGGTGGTGCTCACAACTAGCCACTCGCCACTAGTCACTCTCTCTTAGACCAGTCCCTGATCCAGCATGGAGTCGGCTACCTTCACGAATCCGGCGATATTCGCGCCGAATACCAGGTTGCCCGGCATGCCATACTTTTCCGCGGTGTTGAACGAGTTGCTGTGGATGGCGATCATGATGTTGTGCAACCGCTCGTCCACTTCCTTGCGCGTCCAGGAGAGCCGCATGCTGTTCTGGCTCATCTCGAGGCCCGAAGTCGCCACGCCACCGGCGTTGGCGGCCTTTGCCGGCCCGTAGAGGATCTTCGCTTCCAGGAACAGTTTCGTGGCGTCCAGTGTGCTCGGCATGTTGGCGCCTTCCGCCACAACCTTGCACCCATTCATCACCAGCGTTGCTGCATCCTTGGCGTTGATTTCGTTCTGTGTGGCGCTCGGGAAGGCGCAATCGGCCTTAATAGCCCATAGCGGGTTGAAGTCCTTCGAAGGATCCACGGGGATATACTTGGCTGACTTGAAGTGATCCGCGTATTCCTTGATGCGGCCGCGGCGCACATTCTTCAGTTCCAGAACCCAAGCCAGCTTTTCCCGGTTGATGCCTTCGTGATCATGAATGATGCCGTTGGAATCGGAAATCGCGATAACCTTGGCGCCTAGATCAAGCAGCTTTTCCACGGTGTATTGCGAAACGTTGCCGCTTCCGGAAACCAGGCAGGTCTTGCCTTCCAGGGTCTCCTTCCGCGTCTTCAACATTTCTTGTGCAAAATACACGCAGCCGTAGCCCGTTGCTTCCGGACGAATCAGCGATCCGCCCCAGTTCAATCCCTTCCCGGTCAATACGCCGGTGAACTGGTTCTTCAGCCGCTTGTACTGGCCAAAGAGGAAGCCAATTTCGCGTCCACCCACGCCGATATCGCCCGCCGGCACGTCTGTGTCGGGTCCGATATGACGGAACAGTTCGGTCATAAAGCTCTGGCAGAACTTCATCACTTCGTTGTCGCTCTTGCCCTTGGGATCAAAATCGGAGCCGCCCTTGCCGCCGCCCATGGGGAGCGTGGTCAAGGAATTCTTCAGCACCTGCTCGAAGGCAAGGAATTTCAAGATGCCCAGGTTAACGGAAGGATGGAAGCGGAGTCCGCCCTTATAGGGGCCGATGGCGCTGTTCATCTCGATGCGGAATCCGCGATTCACCTGGATATTGCCCTGATCGTCGACCCAGGGCACGCGAAACATAATCAGGCGTTCCGGTTCGATCATGCGCTCAAGGATGCGCGCTTTCTGGTATTCAGGGTGTTTGGAAAGGGCGGGACCGAGTGATTCGAATACTTCCTGGACTGCCTGGTGGAACTCCGGTTCGGCGGGATTCTTGGAACGTACGATCGTCAGAACGTCGTTCACATAATCCGTGGTTCCTTTGTTTGTGGCCGTGGAAAGCGTACTAATGCCCATGAGTGTGTCCTCCTAATTGAATTTTCGTGCAAAAATTTCATCAGATGTGCCGTTCGGGGGCCGGCGACTGAGGCTGGCCGGAGAGCACTACTATTAAACCTGCTTATGCCCACTAGAAGCTGTGACATATATCACAAGCTTCTGTGTGTCCCGTACTGGCCCAGTTTACACCCCCGCGAGACTGTCCTAGCAGTGGAGGTGTGACTTTATGTCCAGCAAAACAGCGGATTTGGCGGGACCCGGAATTGGCAATTATGAGGAACTGGAGAAGATCCTTCCCTCGGACTATTCCAGCGCGCTCACTCGCCGGGAAACCCAAAAAGCGATCTTCGCCCTAAAGCGTTTTATTGAGGACAATCTTTGTAAAGAACTGAATTTGCTTATGGTTACGGTGCCTTTGCTCGTCGACATCGAAAGCGGTGTCAACGACATGCTCGATCGCGATGGCTCCCGTACCCCCATCCAATTCCATATCCGCAACGACTACGATAAGCATCCTGTGGATGCCCAAATCGTTCAAGCCGCCACGAAATGGAAGAGGGTCGCCCTGAAGGAATTCTCCATGCGCCCCGGCGAAGGCCTCTGCACAGACATGCGCGCCGTCCGCAAGGACTATTTCCTGGACCACGACCACAGCTGCTACGTGGACCAGTGGGATTGGGAACGCGTCATGACCGCCAGCGAGCGCAGCGTCGATTTCCTGAAAGACATCGTCAACAAGATCTGGAAAGTCCTCGTCGAAGCCGAACTCTACGCCCAGGATCTCTTCCCCGACCTCAAGGATAAGCGCTACCCGAACCTCCCGCAGAAGCTCACCTTCATGCATGCCGAGGAACTCCTCCGTTTGTTCCCCAGCCTCCCGCGCAAGCAGCGCGAAACCGCCATCCTTCAGCAGTACCCCGCGCTGTTTATCGTTGGCATCGGCTATCCGCTCGATGACGGCTATCCCCACGAAATGCGCGCCGCCGATTACGACGACTGGGTCACGGAAACCAAGGGCGCGGATGGTCGGCCTCTCCATGGCCTGAATGGCGACATCCTGGTCTGGAACCACGTCACGCGACGCCGCCACGAACTCAGCTCCATGGGTATCCGCGTCAACGCGGAAAGCTTGAAGCAGCAGTTGGAACTCTCTCACCAACTCGACTTCCTCAAGTTCCCCTATCACCAGGGCATCATCAAGAACGAAATTCCCCTCAGCATCGGCGGCGGCATCGGCCAGTCCCGCACCTTAATGCTCCTCCTGCGCAAAGCGCATCTCGGCGAAGTCACCGTAAGCGTGTGGCCCCAGATCCTAAAGGACATCTGCGCCAAGAAAAATATCCACGTCCTCGAGTAGAAGCGGGTGGGTGGCATACCCTTAGCACGCTACCCAGTCTCACTCCTCTCTGAACCAAGGGTAATACTTGAATGATATACTCGGCCCGTGGCCAATGAACAAGGGACCGAAATAATCCTGTGTGCCGGCCGCCGCGTGTATCGAACCGGCTCTCCGGATACCAATTGTGACTCCACCGGACTCCGCGGGTATGTCTATGACCTCGCCGGTCGCATGCTTACCGAGGTCATCTCTGCGGAAAGACCATGCAATTACGAATTCTATGCCGGCGGCCGACATTTGGGCTCGATTCAAGGTAGCGTTATCTTCAGCCACACCGACTGGTTGGGCACCGAACGCGTCCGCATCTTCTCCGCCGAAGCCTCGCAGCGCTATAACGATCAACACTGCGCCAGCCTTCCCTTTGGCGACGGCCTCAGCTGCTCCCCTGCCGGTGGCAGCACCCTCCACTTCACCGGCAAAGAGCGCGACACCGAATCCAACCTCGACAACTTCGGCGCCCGCTACAACTCCTCCTCCATGGGAAGGTGGATTAGCCCTGACATGCCTTTCGCAGACCAAAATCCTGACAACCCGCAGAGTTGGAACTTATACGGGTATGTACGCAATAATCCGCTCAGTAGCATCGACACAAATGGCAGAGTAACATGGCTTATTGGTGGGACGTGGCATAACCCAGCTGATTGGACCCCTTCCTCTCCCTTAGGTCAAGAAATGCAAGGATTCTTCGATCCAAACGATGACACGGTGATACAGATCCCATGGAGTGGAGGAAACTCGGCATCGGCTCGCGCCGAGCTTGCAGCCAACATCGAAAAGGCAATGAAAAACTATCAATTCAAACCAGGCGAGTTGAACAATATTGTCTGCCATAGTCATGGGTGCAATGGCGTGATGGCAGCCCTTCCAACACTGATGGTGGATGGTTATTTCGTGGACAATCTCGTCACACTTGGAGAGCCAATGCGAGGTGACTACCGATTCACGGAGGGCTCGGTCGACAATTGGTGGAATGTGTATGCGCCAAACGATCTCATTCAGCGCCTGGGGGGAAGAATTCCCTTCTTTGGCGTTCGCACCAATCCGGCCGCGAGAAACCTTTCCATCAATACAGGAAAGGGGCCGTTTGCTTCACATTCGTCCCTGCACAACGACTACTTGACCCGTCTGATGTGGGAGATGTTCATTAGGGACTCAGGGAGTTCTGGGCAAACTCCCGGAAAAGGAAATCCCGACCCGCCGAAGCCGGCAGGTTGTGTCGGACCTGGTTGCCCCCTATGAGCCGGCACGGGAACAGGTTTGCAATCTGTTTCGTCATACTTCTCGCGTTTCTTATTCCTGTCTGTGGCAGACCAAAACCCCACTATACTTTCATCCTTCCGGATGGGTACGTGGGTTGGGTTCAGATCGTGTTCAGCGATCCGGAAGCCCCCCCACTTCTATTGAGAAAAGACGGCGGCTATGAAATCGACGTTCCGGAAACAGGAATTCCTCGAACTTCGGACATGCTCGTTATGGATTTCAAGCGAAAGGACGAATTCTACTATCGCGCTCTTCTTCCGAACGGGAAGACAGAGCTTCGCCTCGTACCTTCGGAATATGTAATGTCTGGAGTGCTTCACAGTGGATTCAGCGTGGGAGATACGGGTGGAAAAGGACGGGGTTACTCTTGGTTTCTGTTCATAGGTCCGCCGGAAGTTAGAGCGCGGTTCCCGTTAGCAGACAACACGAAAGCCCCAGCCTACGGCAAGAAAATGATGGCACCCGAGGTCTACCCAACCCCCGGAAGAATAGCTATTGCAACTCCCGCGCAATAATGGAAACCGGGGTGATTTCGCTACTCGAACTCGGGGACGGACGGGACGTTCTCTGATATGAACTACGCGCCCAATAGCGACGTTGCCGCCGCCAACGACACCGCCAACGGCACATGCGCTGCTCCCACCAGCGGCACTCCAACCTATTCCTACACTTACGACCGTTTCGGCAATCGCTGGAACCAGACCGGACCGCAAACCTTCAACGCCACCTTCACCGGCAACGATCCTGGCGCACCGCAAAACAACAACCGCATGGACGGCTATTCCTACGACACTGCCGGTAACCTCCTTTACGATGGCACGCATCACTACACTTACGATGGCGAAAATCACATCCTCACGGTGGATAGCGGCGCCACCGCCACCTACGCCTACGACTCCGACGGCAACCGCGTGCAGAAAACTTCCACTGTCGGCAGCGGCGGCGACCCTGCCGGAACTTGGGAATTCATCTATGACGAGTCCGGGCGCATGGTCCAGCGGTTCAACGGCGCTCTGTGGCAAGGCAACATCTATGTCGGCTCCCGCCACATCGTCGAAGACGGCGGCGGCACCAACTTCAGCCACGCCGACTGGCTCGGTACCGAACGCGTGCGCACCACGTACAACGGCACCGTCTGCGAATCCATCGCCAGCCTCCCCTTCGGCGACGGCCAAACCACCACCGGCGCCTGCTACCATTCCTCCCCGCTCCACTTCACCGGCAAAGAACGGGATGCCGAGAGCGGGCTGGATAACTTCGGCGCGCGCTATATGGCGAGTACGATGGGCCGCTTCATGTCCCCCGACTGGTCGGCCGCACCGAAGAGCGTGCCCTATGCCGACTTCGGAAACCCGCAGAGCCTGAATCTATACAGCTACGTTAAAAACAATCCTGTAACTTCGACCGATCCAGACGGCCACTGCACCGTCGATGGAGAACAACACGGTTGGTTGTGGTGCGCCGCACACTGGGCTGGGATTACGGAAACCAAGAAAGAAGCGGCAGCCTGGGAGGCCGAGCAGAAAAAAGCCATGGCGGCCTATCAAGCCTATCGCCGACGCGAGATCGCAGCGGGTCGCACCGATCCAGCCATCATAGGCGCGGCCATGATGATGTACGGGGGCTTGATGGGCGGGATTGGAGCCGCGATCGAACCCGAACCATCGACAGGGGGAATAGAGCCCGTTCTAAAGGGACAGGCGGGGGTAAACCAAGCGATAGGTGATGTGGAAGCAGAGGGCGGTCAGGTTCTCGGCACAGAAATCACAATCGAGAATTCCGCAGGACGCGCAAGGGCCGACTTTGTTTACAAAGACGCCCAGGGCAATTTGGTTGTCGGTGAGGCCAAGAACGGCCCCACTGCGGGGTTGAACTCAAACCAGCAAGCAGTTTATTCTGAATTCGAAAAAAGTGGTGGTCGATTCGTTGGCGGAAACGCACAACAGGCGAACCTGCCCCCATCCGTCGGCCCAACGCAGGTCAGGATCTTCAAATACTAATGGCCACCAAAAGCGCATTTAAGAAGGCGATTGTGGCAAGCATCGAAGAGGGGCTGGCATCACTCTCGTTTTGCAAGAAACCCGTGGGCCTCTCCAAGGAGCTTGGAAGGGACGCTTCCGGGTACGTTGGGCTACCTGTATCAACCCATCTTCCCCACAACAGAATAGGGATCGCGCCCGTTGTTGGGGTGATTTATTCGCCGCTGGAGGGTCTGCTCGGAACCCTTTCCGAAGCCTCCCAATTCCGCAACGATGCCACACTTACGGTCGCGGTTGGCTATCTCACGCCTCAAAAGAAGTTCATGGAGTGGGTTTTTGACCCGACAATAAACGCTAGCTCTGAGATCGCCAAGGTAATTCGTGTGATCGAAGAATACGGCCTGCCGTTCATGCAGGAACACATGACTTTGGACCGAATCATCACCGAGTTGGAGGCAAACCGGTTCACTGTAAACGACCTTAGGCGGTATCGGCTTCCTGCAGCCTACGTTCTAGCACAGCGAAAAGATGAGGCTCGCAGATTCATTGAACAAGAACTAAAAGAGCTGGCCCCGCGCACCGACTCCACAGCGAACCAGTTCCGAGAGTTCGCTCAGGCATTGATGAACCCGTGATAGGAGCGGCGTCTTCGACGCCGGGAGGGGCGGGTGGCCCGGGTTGAAGGCAACGGAATCGGTTGACACAGTAGACGAGGCGAGGATATCACTTCGGCAAATCACGTGGAAGTGATGAGAGGCGCAGGGTGCCCCAGGTTCCGGTTTTTGGTACCTGGGTCTTGGGGTTGCCTGTCTCCTTCAATCCACCACGTCAATGCGCACCAAGCACGCTTCGCCCTTCGCCTAGAACCACCAACCGCTCCACGGCCGCACACTTTGGTGGTAAAGTCGCTCCTAGCAAACAAAGGTGAACGCTGTCACACCTGCCGTTCCCGCACTCCAATAAGCTGGCCGGATAGCGGGCCTTCAGGAAAAAACAAAATGCTCCAGAGAAACACCGTGATGTGGACACTCTTGGTGACCTGTGCCTCTCTCTTCCTGTGCGCCACGGCCATTTCTGCGCAGGATCCCATCCGCGTCGAATCCAATCAGGTGCTGGTCCCCGCCGTGGTGTTTGATAAGGGAGTTTACACTCAGTTGGAAAATATGAATTCCCTGGATAAACCCAATCTTCTGGCTCCTCAGCTTCGTGAAGCCATCGCAGTTCGCAACCTGGGCGACAGAGATTTCCAGCTTATTGAAGATGGCATGGAACAGAAAATTCAAAACGTCACGCTGGAACATCCGGCCATGTCCATAGTTCGCGATAATTTGGGCAGCCATTTCGAATTCATTGGGACAGGTGGCGGAAGATGGGACGATCCGGATCAACCCAGGACGGCTCTCGATGCCTGGACTCTTTTACCCCGTTATATGATTTCCTATGTTCCCCCGCCATCGCTCGAGGGCAGCTGTCATCAGATCAAAGTGAAAATGACCAGTCATGATTTTTTCGTGTGGTCCCGCAGCGAGTATTGCAATACACTGCATTCCCCGTTCGACCCTCTCAAAGGAACGGAGTTCGGCAAACAGATGGAGGACGATCTCGCTCCGGCAGACTCCAGCAAGATTGATTTAACTCTTCAGGAAGTTCCGTTCTACACGTCTGCAGGTGCGCCACGCGTCTATGTCAAACTCGAATTCCCGTGGAAGTCTTTAAAATATGAAGTCAGGCATGAGACGTTGTATGCCTCCATCGGCGTCCTGATGATGGTCTACAAAAAGGACGGGACGCTCGCGGCTCGCTTCAGCGATTTTGCCTGCTGTGAAAATGGTACGGGAAACAATCCCTCCACAAATTCGCAATCCTCGCGCGGCCGCTCCCCCGAACACACTTCTCAAATCCCAAATCGCTATGAAACGCAGTTCGATCTGCCTCCCGGGGAATACCAAATTCGCGCCGTCCTCAGCGATGGAGAGAAATTTGGCCGTCAAGAAATGCCGCTGACCCTGGAAAACTACGATGACAAACAATTGGCAACCAGCGCGATTGTCCTCTCCCGGCGAATCCGGGCCGTGTCCCCTGAATCGCCAGCCAGCCGGGTCGGAGCGTCCGGGAGCTATCTGACCCTCGTAAGCAAAGGGACCGAAATTACGCCGACGACGGACACTCGTTTCAAAAAAGACGAATCACTTTACGCCTATTTTGAAGTTTATGAGCCGCAACTTGCGGCGAAGTCCGCAATAAACGTCGAGGCGCACATGAGGATTCTCGATGCCAAGACGGGCGCAGTGAAAAAGAATCTTCAGTCGTTAAACGCCGCCCCCTATGTCAAGGCGGGGAATCCGGTAATCCCCATCGGACGCGGCATCAGTCTGAAGAACCTCTCGAAGGGCCCGTATCGGCTGGAAGTCTGGGTCAGCGATTCGACTGGGAAAAAGACCGCCGCGCGCGCCGCGAACTTTACGATCGAGTAGCGCCGTTCCATTAGCGTAACCATCACCGTAACCTTCCTTAGCAACACCGACGCCAATAATTCTGCAAAATGGTTTCACCAGTGGTATCGTCGCTTGCGGGTACGCTCCCCTTCGGTCAGTCATCGGAATTCCGGGCCAAGTAAACAAAATTGATGGATTCACGGCACAACTCCCCGTTGTGCTCATTGGAGATTGAATTTCCATGAAGCCGTTTGCCCGTTGGCAACTGGCGGTGGTAGCTGGCTTTTTGCTCCTTTACACAGTGGTGTCCCTGGTGGGCCACCGGGGCTTTGCGCTAACCGCCTTCTCTGATATTTCTGGCACAACCTTGTGGGTTGCGGCCTCCGCCGCGATGATTTGGGCCGCGGCGAGTAACCAGGGACGCACACGCTGGTTTTGGATTCTGCTGGCAGCCAGTTCCGTCATGGTCGGCCTCAACCTTGGCGCGTGGTTGTACTATGAGGTCATCGCCGGCAAGCCCACGCCAGATCCCTTCTGGGCGGATATCCCCTTGTTCTTGCAGCCGGTGCCCATGATGGCGGCGGCGGCAATGCGTCCCGGTTCGCGCCAGCGCCAGCAACGTTTCCACCTCACCACTCTGAATTTCCTGATTCTTCTGCTGTGGTGGGTCTGCGTGTACATGTTTCTGGTCTATCCCAACGAATACATTCTGCCCAACAAACTCACTTTCAACAGCTACTACTATTCCTTGTTCATTTTGGAGTTTTCGGTATTGCTGGCAATTCTGGGGAGTTTGGCCCTGGTTGCGCAAGGCGCCTGGCGAAAGATTTATTGGCACCTCTTCTCCGCTTGCGCCCTCTACCTGCTCGCCTATCAGTGGTTGAATGCCGCATTCGAGCGCGATGAGTACTACAGCGGAAGCTCCTACGATATTCCCAACTACGCCGCAATCTGCTGGTTCATCCTCATTGCCGTGCGCGCTCGTAATGTTCCCTCCGAGCCGTTGACGGAAAGTGAACGCGAACATTCTCCCGATTTGCCCGGTATTTTGGCAGCACTGGCAGTCCTGTCTTTGCCGGTAATGGGCCTGTGCGAAATTTTCTTCGATCCAAACGGCAGCGCCTTGCGCCCTTACCGCGTCTCCGTAACACTCGCGGGCATCCTCCTCATGGGCGTTTTCGTATTTCTGCGCCAATTGTTGCTAAATCGAGAAATGGGCAGGCTGCTGCTGGAATCCCGCGAAAATTTCGAGCACTTGCAACTCGCACAAAACCAGCTGATGCAGAGGGAGAGGCTGGCGGGCGTTGGCCAACTGGTCACCGGAGTAGCGCACGAGCTGAATAACCCGCTGACCGCGGTCATCGGCTTTTCCGATTTGCTGATCGAGCAGTCGCCAGACACGTCCTCCCGCCAAAAACTGGAACGGCTGGGATCAGAAGCGCGACGCATCAAACGCATCATCGATAATCTGTTGAGCTTTGCCCGGCCACAGAGCGCAGGGCGCCGCGCGCTGGACCTGAACGAACTGGTCCGCGAATCGCTGATGCTCTGCGAGCACCAAATGCGAATTGCCGGCATCCAGGTGGAATTGAGCTTTTCGCCCGATCTGCCTCACCTCACGCTGAATGAAGGTCAGTTCAAACGCGTCTTCGTCAACTTGTTCAGCAATGCCGCGAACGCTTTGGAACAGGCGCCGGAAAAGAAAATTCTTGTGGAAGGGCACCGCGAAGGGAGGAAAGTCATCATCCGCTTCAGCGATACCGGCCCTGGATTCAGCGACATCTCGTGCGCCTTCGACCCTTTCTACACTACGCGGCCCGTTGGCCAGGGAACCGGCCTGGGCCTCAGCATTTGTTACGGCACCGTCAAAGAACACAACGGCCATATCTATGCGCAAAATTTGCAGCCCCATGGGGCCAGCCTGACGATTGAGTTGCCGATCGGGTAATGCCCGTGGGCGCATCAATCAAGCGCTGCGCAATCTCCGCAAGTTTTTGTTCCGCTGTATACCTCGGAAAAGCTGGCGAGCGCGAATCCCGTCCAAGGCAATGCCCATAGTTAAGTATCCGCTTGACAATTAGTCCCTCTTGGCAGATACTTTAGCCTGTACTTAACAATCGTACTTCAGGAGAAAATAGGCCATGCAAAAGCCATCCGTCACCCACTGCACTTTCGTTATCGTGCGCAACTACCCCAGCCCTCCCGAGCGTGTCTTCGCCGCTTTTGCCGATCCCGCCAAAAAGCGCCGCTGGTATGCCGAAGGCGATGGCAGCACCGTGGAAGAATTCCAGATGGATTTTCGCGTTGGCGGCAGCGAGCGTACTCTCCGTCGCTTCAAGGAAGGCACGCCATTCCCCGGCGTCGCACTGACCAACCACTCCAATTATCAGGACATCGTGCCCGATCGTCGCATCGTTATCGCCTACACGATGACTCTCGGCGACCGGCGCATCTCCGCGTCCCTCGCCACGTTTGAATTCCTGCCATCGGAAAAGGGAACCGACCTCGTCTTCACGGAGCAGGCCGCATTCTTCGAGGGCGCCGATGGCCCGCAAATCCGGGAACAGGGTTGGCGCAGACTGCTCGAACACTTGGCAAATGCATTAGCGCACTAAGCCGCAAGCGCGCAGAAAAGGCGGATGCCTATGCTGGCTCAAAAGGTGAACATTGACCGCGTTTTCCACGCCCTCGGCGATCCTACTCGCCGCGCCATTGTGGAGAGGCTCAGCGTGCGGCCCCTCTCTGTCTCGCGCCTGGCGAAACCGTTGGACATCACTCTGGCCGCCGTTGTCCAACACTTGCAAGTCTTGGAAAAAAGCGGGCTAGTCCGCACGGAAAAAGTCGGCAGGGTGCGCACTTGCCGCATCGAAGCCGCGGGTCTTTCAGTTGCGGAGCAGTGGATCGACGCTCGCCGCGCGGCTTGGGAACGCCGCTTTGACCGTCTTGGCGATTTGCTCGCCGAGACCGATTAAAGATGAAAATGATCAAGAGTGAATCAACGCCAACGCGGTCCCGGTCTCTCTCTTGGATTTTTTGCTGCGACGAAGCCGCCACTGCGTTTCGAAGACACTAACGCTTCCGCGACGTGAACTTTTCCCATTCCCCGGGAGCAAGCGCCTTCTTGATCTCCTCGGCGGTGTGGAAGCCATCGCTGATCACGGTCGCTCCCAGATTTTTCTGTTCCACGGCAATCGGCTGAAGCAGAATAGCCGGCACCGTAAAGGAACCGTTGGGAATGCTTTCAGTAGTGGTGGGCTTGCTCCCGCGGGCCAGCGCCACAGCCGAGTCCACGGCGCGCTTGGCAAGGGGCCCCAATGGTTTGTATACCGTCATCGTCTGCGTCCCGCGAATGATGCGTACGATCGCGGCGAGGTCGGCGTCTTGGCCAGAGACGGGAACGGTGCCCGCCAGTTTATGTTCCTTCAAGGCCTGAATCGCGCCGCCGGCGAGTTCATCATTGGCCGCAACAATGGCGGTGATTCTATCATCTGATTTTTTCAGCGCGGCGATGGTTGCCTCGTACGCCTCCGTGCGGTTCCACTGGTGACACCACTCCTCGCCGGCAATCGTGACGCGTACGTTGTCCACCGCCTCCTGAAGTGCCAACTTCTGTCCTCGTTCGAATTGCAGCGCGTTGTTGTCCGAAGTCGGCCCTTCCAGCAGAAAATAGCGGCCCTTGGGCGCCGCCGCCAGCACCAGCGAAGCTTGCAACTGTCCCACTTTGACGTTGTCGAAGGAGATGTACAGCGATACGGGGCTATTCTTGATCAAGCGGTCGTAGCTGACCACGGGTACGCCCTTGCGCTTGGCCGCTTCCACGATGGAAGCCGCCTTCTCGGCATCGTGCGGCACAACTATCAAAACGTTCACGCCTGCATCCAGCAGCTGATTAGCCTGCTGCAGCTGAACCTCTGCATCTCCCCCTGCATCTTTTACAGTGAGTTTCGCGCCAAGTTCCTCGGCCCGCTCATGCACCAACTTCGAGTCGCGTTGCCAACGCTCCAGTTTCAGGTTGTCCAGCAGGAAACCGATATGCACTGGCGTTTCTTGTGCCTGGAGTTCGTATGACCATGCCAAACCCGACAAAAACAAAGTGCACAAAATGAGTCTTGTTATTCTCATTGTATACCTTATATATTGAGTAAATAAGAATTGCCGGTTATCCCCTCGGCGAGAACATCATACGCCTCTCTCAACTCCAGATACCATGATTTTGCCACGTTAGCGTTGTGTTTCAGGCAGGGGGCGGGGTTTTAGAATGAAGGTTCCGGCCATTCGCAAAGCCTTGCGCAATTGGGTAATGCACAGCGGCCGTCGCGCGCGTGAGATTTCTCAGTAGTTTTTTGCCAGGTATTCGCGAGCCTGATCGATCCGGAAGCTCGCGTCGATGGTCTCGATTTGCAGCAGCAGTCGCGCGGCCGTCAACTGGTTGTTGAAGTCAAAGGCGGCGGAAGTGTCCGGAGTGGCGACGACTTCCAGGTTCTTGTCGATCTGCGCGCTTTCTTCGCGCAACGACTTGAGCTTCGTCTCCTGCACCGCGATGCTATCGACCAACTGCTGCCGAAGCACTTCCATACTGCGCACCACATCGCCCTCTTGAACTCTTTTCCATTCCTCGTGGGCGTCTGCGGCACGATCCAAATGCCTATTGATGGACCAGCTTGCAAGATTGTAGCTGACCGTGACTTCGCCGTAAGGTTGCGGCCCTTGGACCGCCGGATTGACCTGCTGATGGACGCCAACGGTCAGCGCTACATCCCAGCTATTTTGGCGATTTAGTTTGTCCAACGCTTTTTGTTCCTGCTGCTCGCCGCTCAACTTTTGCGCCGCCAGTTCTTTCAGTGGTCTGTCACTAACCTCGGGAATATAAATCGCCGCGATCCTCGATTGCGTGTCGGCCCGATCCGCATCCAATTTGATCCGGGAGGTTTGCAACGAGAAAAGCATCACGCGCGTGGCATTCTGCGCTTCCACCATCTTGGAAGTCTTCTCCATCAGCGCATCCAGCGATTTGGAAGCGTCTTCAATCAACCCGAGCCTGTTGCGCAAAGCATTTTTTTCCAGGTTGGAAAACGCATATTGAACGCCCTGCTGCGCTTCCAGTGTCGCCCGGTAAAGTTCGCAATTTTTGCGCGCGGCTTCCATGGTCAAGCCGGCCTTGCGAACATCCGACAAGCCCAGAGAAGCGCCGCCGACGATTTGCATGGGCAGGCCCGTCTCCGGCTGCGTAAACCCAGCCTCGGCGGTGGGCGTGCGCAGAAGATCGCGTTGCGCCTGCGCCTGCTCTGTAACGTAAGCGCAGTAGGCCTGCTGATCCTTCTGAATCTGCGCGTGCGCCGTGAACGGAATGAACAGGGCTGCAGCCATCACAAACTTCCGGTGATTCAGGAACATTCTGGTTCTCCTTAGAACAAAAGCGGCTTGCGTCCGAGGAACACGGTTTTCGATTTCGCGGAATCGGGGTGGTCCAAATTCATCTGAATCAGGAAGCCGCGAATCGTCGTCTTGAAAATCGGGTGGATGGCGGTTTCTTCACCAGTAAAAATTTGTTTCACCGCCCCGACCTTGCGGCAGGCAATCATGTTCAGATAGCAGTCATAAATTGGCTGCCCAGCAGTGGCGCTGGTTTGATTGTCATAAGGAACAAAGGCGAAATAAAGCGTTTGCCCGCCGGAAGCATTCAGGTAGTACGGACTCTGTTTTGCCGTAGTGATGCCTTGTCGCAAACGATCGATCTGCCTTGATTCTTCCTGAAGCTGTTTTTCCGCAACATTGATGGCGATATCCAGTTGCGCGGCTTCCGAGCGCAGCTCCGCTTGTTTTTCAAGTACATCCAGCGTGGAAGTGGCGTTCGTGGTCTTGCTCAACACACTGTCTGTCAGCAAAACTTCCGCAATCTTGCTGTCGGTTAAGCCGCTCTGCGTCTGGTTGATGGCGGCGAGTTGCGTGGCCGCATCGCCTTGCGTAATCAAGCCGGAAGCCAGGTCCTTGTTGATGTTGGACTCCACTTCTTTCAGTTGCGCCAACACTTTTTGCGTTTTCACGTTGTCGGATTGCTTCTGCTGATCCAGAGTCGCAAGTTCTTTGCCCGTGGCGCGATTGTGCTGATCTTCGCGCGCGATGGCCGCTTTCAGTTCAGGCTCCAGCGCCAACAGCGCCGCGCGGTGCTTGGTCATCTCCGCGATGCCGCTTTCCAGTTTCTTGGAATCCACTTTCAGATCTTCGATAGTCTGCTGGCTGGTCACCAATTGCGCCCTGAAGTCCAGACTCTTCTCGTCCGCGGCGGAAAGAATCACCGGCGCTGCCCACGAACTGTTCACCGCATAAAAGCCCATGACGAACGCATAAGTCAGAATGCCCGCAAGCACCAGATAAAGCACAACGATTGCAAAGATCCGGTAGATGGTAATTACAAGCGTGTAGTGCAGCGATTGCTTGGCGGAACTTTTTTTCTTTTGAGGTGGAAGAGCTTCAACCGGTGGTGTTGCCAAGTGGCGTCTCCTGTTCTGTTTTCGTTCGTGTGCCCCAGTCCGCGGAGTCCATCGTGCACAACGCGAGTGGCGTCAGAAATAAACTGGAAACCAGCGTCCATCCGACATAAGCGCCAAAGGCCAGAGGGTGAGCGAGCGCCTCCCTCGCGCTGTATTTTTTCACCACCCACGTCAGCACCGCGCCAATTCCCAGCGCAGTGACCATCGGAACCGGCCCGGCCCACGCCAACGGGTCCGAAGTGAGCATGGTTACCACAACCAGAAATCCCACCAGCGCGCCAAGCGGAGTCAGCACCAGCGTTAGCACCGTGTTCGGGTGAAGTTTCCAGACATGCTGCGGCAAAGTCTTCAGCGTAAAGAAAAAGTCGCGCACGATACTGCGCCGCCAGCGAAGTTGCTGTTTGAAGAGCACCGAGAGATTGTTGGGCACGGTCGTCCAGCAAAGCGCGTCATTATTAATGTACGTCCCGTAACCGCGCAGCAGCGTCTGATGCGTCAGAAACCTGTCTTCACCTTGCGTTACGGGTATGCCGAACCAGTGGCGGGCGCGAATGGAGGGCTCAATCTCCAGCAATAGTTCGCGGCGAATCGCGAAAAGGCAACCGCTGATGCAGCATACGCTGCGCGTCCAATTCTCTGGAATCTTATAAAGCTGAAACGCAGAGTAGTAAACGATCGTCTGAATCGCGGTAATGACGTTTTCGTTCGGGTTGCGTACACCCACTCTGCCACCCACCGATCCGATCCGCGGCTCAGAAAAACACGCCGTCAGCTCCTGAATCGCGTCAGAATGGAAAATGCAATCAGAATCGATGGAGATGATAACGTCTGCGGTTGAGTTCTGCAGCGCATTGCAGACCGTTCGTGCCTTGCCGCAATTCGCCTCATTGCGCCCTGTTCTTACGCGAATGTTCCTGAAATCGCGTTGTGCTTTCAGGATCCACTCGTAACTGTCGTCCACGGAACAATCATCCTGGGCGATCACTTCAAATTTCTCGATGGGATAGTTGCTCTTGCTGATGCTCTCGATGGTCTCGTAGACCGTCTTGCCTTCGTTGTAGCAGGGCATCAGCACACTGACGCTGGGCTGATAGCTGTAGTCTTTCTTGACCTTGGCGCCGGGAAAAGCCAGCTTCAGAATAATTCCCATCAGGTACTTGGCCACGGAAATGAGCAGGCAAAGCACCATGATGAGCCAGAGAAGAATCGGGGCCATTACCGCAACGCCTCTCTGACGAAAATCACGCGTCCCGTCAAAAACGCAAGAATCTGTGCCTCGCGGCTAGTCACCGAGACTCCGCCGCGCAAGCTTCGCCAGAATGACATAGGGCTCCGTCGCAGCATCCCTGCAGCAGACTTTATCTGATGGTATGACGGCTCACAAGCCACAGAGTTACACCTAAATGTGGCATTGCGTGAAAGGGTCACTCCCTATCGATAACCCAATGGGATAGATGTCGTCCCGCGAACCAATTGAATTCAGCATTCAACTGATCGAGCTCCAACTTCCGCCCCGAACGCTGTTGCTTGGCGGCAACCTCGCCAAAATCGTCTATGATAGTGGCGGGTAGAAGTTCGCATCCAAAATGCCGGTTTCATTCGCTCACCTGTTTGCGCGGTGGTTTGTCTCCCGCCACTGCGTCATCTTATTACCCCGGAGGAATGATCCGCACTTGCTTTCCTCCTTCATCTTCCAGAGCGTTGCGGCTTACCCAGGAGAATCACGATGACCATCCGTCTTGACGGCAGCAGCTTGACCATTGAGGCCGTAGTGCGCGTGGTGCGCCACGCTGAAAAAGTGGAACTTACTTCCGAAGCTCTTGCCCGCATCAACACCTGCCGCGCCATGCTCGAAAAAAAGATTCAAGCTCACGAGACCATGTACGGCGTGAACACCGGCATCGGCGAGTTTTCCGAAGTTGTGCTGAACGACGAGCAGGTAAAGGAATTCCAGAAATACCTCATCTACAACCACGCGGCGGGCATAGGCGAACCGGCGCCCGTCGAGCACGTGCGCGCTGCCATGCTCAGCCGCATCAACGTCCACGCCAAGGGCTTCTCCGGTTGTCGCCCGGAAATTCCGCTCACCTACATCGCCATGCTCAACGCCGGTGTCACTCCCGTTGTGTGCGAGAAGGGAAGTGTCGGCGCCTGCGGAGACCTGGCTCCCATGGCTCAATGCGCGCTTTCGTTAATGGGAGAAGGCGAAGCTTTTTATCAAGGCGGTCGCATGGCCACCCGCGAAGCTCTGGAAAAAGCCGGCATTCCCGTGCCCGGCCTCAAAGCTCGCGACGGTCTAGCCGCCATCAATGGAAGCAACCTCATCACCGGCATGGCCTGCCTGGAACTTTATGATGCCGAACGTTGGGTAGCACAAGCGGAAATCGCCGCGGCCATGACCCTCGAGGCTCTCATGGCGAACATGCGGCCTTATGAGGCCAAGCTTCATGAACTGCGCGGATTTCGCGGCGCACAAACCGTGGCGGCGAATCTCCGTTCCGTCATCGCGGGCTCGGACCTCGTCACCGGCAAGCTCAAAGTAAAAGTGCAGGACGCCTACTCCATGCGCTCCACGCCTCAGGTGATCGGCGGACTCCGCGATCTGCTCGCTTACGCCCGCAAACAGGTAGAAACCGAATTGAACGGTGTCGCCGACAATCCTATCTTCGTTGCCGAAGAAAACAAAGTTTATACGGGCGCAAATTTCCAGGGCACGCCTGTGAGCCTGCCTCTCGATGTCGTCGGCGCTGGCGTGACGATGGTCAGCGTCCTCAGCGAACGCCGCCTCAACCGCCTTCTCAATCCCGCGCTCTCCGTCGGCCTTCCCGCCTTCCTTACAAAAGGAGCCGGGATGTTCTCGGGCCACATGCTCAGCCAGTACACCGCGGACATGCTCATCGTCGAACAACGCATTCTCTCCACGCCCAGCTTCATCCAATCCATCCCGGCCGCTGCGGACCAGGAAGATTTCGTGTCCATGGGCATGAATGCCGCGCTGAAGACGCGGCAAATTTTGGAGAATGCCAACGGCGTCCTGGCCATCGAACTGATCGCCGCCGCGCAAGCGTTAGACTTCCGCGAATTCACGCCGGGCAAGGGCACGCTGGCCGCTAAGGCTGCCGTGCGTAAAGTTGTCGAGCATCTGGATGCGGACCGCCCGCTCTTCCGCGATCACAATGCGATGACGGCCGCTGTCAAGGCATGCACCGTCCTCGATGCCGTCACCGCCGAAATCGGCGAACTGAAATCCTCCTGGTAGAGAAAAGCCTCAGCTCCTATCCGCATCCGGACTTGTTAGACAATGTGTCCCACGCTCGGCCCGAGAAGCGTAGCTTGGCCTATCTGCGCGGTCCATCGCGTCCCGCTCTCTGATTTGTTTCTTCCTTGCGAAGTTTTGGAATTTTCCGGGAAAGATCGTCGTCAAACAAATGGATTGGTGATGGTCACGCTTCCAAGATTCTGCCCATTCTGAAAATCTTCGCTGTAGAGAACCGCACACTGACCTTCGATCGCTGAAGCGACAATTAGCGAATCATACCAGGGCAACCGGAACTTGGCCCCAATCCGCAGTGCCTCTCCGTACAAGGCTGGGGACGAGTGCACCGAGAGGAGTGGGCGAAATGTGGCCGATAAATATTGTTCCGCTTCAGCGCTGCTCATTGGATTTGCAAAACGCCGCAACGCCACATTGAAAAACTCCTGCACCACTTGATAGCTCACAATTCCGCCGTGCGTTTCGATTGCGCTGCGGATGAGCTTTTTGGCCTGTGCGGCCTTCTTTGGCGAGCTGGTGTCAAAGGAGTATACGAAGATGTTAGTGTCCAGGAAGAATCTACCGTTCATTCATCTCGTCCCGGCTGAAGCGGCGCCCCGCCTGCACATGCTTCAGTCGTTTCATCAGCGCGTCGAATTCCTGAGCGCCGCCGCTTTGTGCCGTGAACTGTTCCAGCCACTCGCGAAACATGGCGTTAAGCGTTTTATGCTGCGATTTGGCGAGCAGGCGCGCTTGCTCTACTAGTTGCTCATCCGCACTGAAGGTAATGTTTTTCATACGTGTATAGTGTACACGAAAATCGTGTTATCCCGCATGCGCCACGCCCCTTCCCGGTGCCTCGCCCGGGCCATTTGCGATCACTTCCTTCTGGGCCGTCTTACATTCCCAAATAGCTCACGTGCACATAAACCCCGGTATGCACGTTGTACAGCAGATACCAGCCCACGTGGTCGGTATCCTCGTACACTACAAAATCATCAGCGCAATCCCAGCACCAATCCGCGCACAGTGGCCAGTCCCAGGAAGCCACTTCAAAGCCGAATCCTCCGCCGAACCAGAAGCGGTGATGCGCCAGGTCAAAGTGATCGACGCGATAACGGTAGGAAGGCCCAAAGTGCTCGAAGTGCCCGTGCTCGAACGGGTGGTCCATATGAAAACGCTTGTCGTTCGGGCTGTCGTGGCCGTACCAATGATCGTTGTTCACGTGTTGCGTTTCGTTCACGCGACCTTTGACGTTGTGCTCCGCTTCCGGTTTCGCGCGCACATTGTCCCTCTTCGCCGGCGCCGGTGGAACGTGGCCTTGGTTGGCGCGCGGTGTGTTCTCCCTGTGCTGCTCGGGGTGTTGCGCCATTACAGGTAAGGCCACCAGCGCTGCCAAAGCAACGGAAAGTAACAAGGTTCTTTTCATGCTCTCCTCCTCCATGAAGTAGAAGCTCAAATCCTCCGGATAGCGTGGGGGTGAGGCCAGACTGCTGCGTGGCCTTGCCTTTCCGGCGTGTCCTGGAACTTGCCGGTTTCATGAACAACCAATTCTTAAATCCCTTGCGGCCACCCGGCTTGTGCATCCTATCTCTTCTTCAACCCACGACACAACGAATTTGCCACTGCCCGGGTTTCCCGTGATTCCTTTCACCCTGCTGCAAAAACACTACCGCATCTTGGGCACACCAAGGTCCTCGGAGATTTCGTTTGGCGAAATGGCGAGATTCCTTGCGTCGTCCTTGAAGAAGAATTGTCAGTAGGGGAATTGCAAAAGGCCAATGCTGCCCGACGGCAGCACCGTTGCCGATGACAATCGTTGGGTCAATAGACGGTTCGAGCTGGTTTTTATGCCAGCCCGAACCCGTCCTCGCTGCTCTTGTTAATTTTTGTTGGTCTTGGGCCGCGGATTGAAATCGCTGGGAATTACGTTTGTGATCCCCAGTTGGCGATCCGTGGTGGTGATTCCCAGGTACTTGCAACCGCCAAACCCCCAAGCCGTCGGCAGTGTCTGGATGAGCGCATCCGAAACGGTCACGTAGTAGGACGGCAGAGGCTCCGCTTTTCCCATCAGACGAGATGGGCTGAAGGCTTCGAGTAAATCCGAGATGCCAGGCGTGAGTGCATCTTCCGGACCAATGTCCTTTTGTCCAAATTGCTTCTCGCCAAGCCTGCGCCCTTCCAGTTCGTCCGGCAAAGTGGCCAACGGGGGCAGGTTGAACACGGCGTCAATGAATTTCACCACGGAGGATTGGCTTCCCTGCGCATGGGCAATGTGGTGCGTGCGCGCGTAGGGGGAAATCACGATGAACGGAACCCGCGGTCCATTCGTAATTGCCGAATTGTCGGGGCCAAAATTACGAATCGGCGGTTGCAAGTGGTCGTAGTCGCCCTCAGAGTCGTCCCAAGTAATGATGATCGCGCTCTGGTTCCAATAGGGGCTATTCGCAATCTTGTTAATTCCTTCGGCCACCATCGCTTCACTGATTTGGGCGTCCGAATACGCCGGATGATCATCATCCCCGATGAAGTTGGCCTTTACCGTCGCATCCGGATCGCCTGGTAAAAGACTAAAGAGGTTTTGATAGCCGCCCTTCACGAAGAAGACTCCGCCTTGCTTCGGCAGTGTGCGGCTCTCGACCGCACTAAAGAAATCCCCAAGACCGTGCAGTTGCTGCGTCATTGCAGGGTTGTTGGAGATGTAGCCGAAATATTGCGGCCCGTTGTGGTGCGTGATATAGGAAGCGTGCGTACCGTTGGCATCCACGGGGCCCGTGGTCGGATCCGTCACTTCCTTGTCAAAGCCCTCTTCGTACCATCCAAACGGAACACTGGATTGATGCAGTTGATCGATGAATTCCACGTCGTCCTCAACGTCGGCAAGGTCACTTCCAGGATCCCGGTCGGATGCGGTTTTTTCTTTCAGTTCACGGCCTGCAAGCGTCAAAGGAAGAGTCGCATAGGTCAGGTTGATTTCGGTGCCGTAGCCCGGGAAGTCGGTAGGGTTCACGGGCATCTTTTCCGCCGCGGGGGTTGTATCGGAGGGAGATCCCCACAATGGATCACTATCGTTCAGTACGGGAACGCCAGGCAGTGTTCCGCCGTTATCGGTGTACCCCTGATCCGTATGTAGCGCCCACTGCGTTTGTCCAGCCTGCGCGCCAATAATCGCAAGATTGCCGGGCGTCGATGGCCCCGTCATCGTTTGGAAAATGTGATCAAACAATACAAACTTGTCGGCATATCCCCAGAGCAGCGGAACCGTGTCGCAATCCTCATAAGCCATGGCGAGCTCGCCCATTTGCTTTGCTTGCAGGCTCGGCGTGGGGGTGGTTGTCGAGGGAGTCCAATATTTCAGTTCCTCGATGGCCGCGAACTTGTCCATCAGAGGAACATTGCTCGGCTGGATATCCATCTTCGCTACCATGCGTGGATGAGAATGGTCGATGTCGTCGGTGTCCGCCGCATAACACGTAGTGGGCGAAAGGACGCCGTTCACCTTGGAGTTCGGGCAAGTGTCACTCGGCCCAATTCGGAATGGTTGGATATTGACCGTCGCGCCCGTCGTATCCACGAATTGCTGAGTGAAGCCCGGCGTCTGCGCCGCGGAATGGCTGTACAGCCCTTCCGCCCCAGGGAAAGTCCCGAAATACGAGTCGAAGGAACGGTTCTCCTGGTAGAAAACAAAAACGTATTTCACCTTCTTTTGCAACAATCGGACCATGTCTCCTTGCGAGAGTTGTGGTTCATGGTCTTCGGAGATGTAGTACTTGTTAACCAGGTCTCTATGACTGGCGGGTCCATCTTGCGCCCGCACTACTCCAAACGGTTGCAGCACTAACGCAGCCGCCGCCAGGTACGCACAACCGGTCTTCGCCCATTCTCGAATTTGCATACGTGCTCCTCTCATTTTGATTGCTCTGATTCTGCGCGGTTTCCATCGGAGCCCCCGAACACTCGGAAAGCGCCGACGAGTTCGGCGGGAGAATACTTCCCGGCCGAAGTGATAACAGAGGTATGTGAATGCGAATTCTTTTTGCTGTGAATACCTGATGAACCGCCGGGAGGAATTGCATCGATCATCTCGCCATCGCGCAGGCCCAGCTTTGGTCCAACTGCTTCGTTGACAAAGCCTCCTGCAATCTCTAAACTTATCTTTTGTCTTTACAGGGAAAGGTGTGACTGATTGCAATGAGGACGTACGTAGCTAAGGGACAAGAAGCCGAAGCCCTCAAAACCGGCTCACAGTGGTTCATTCTCGACGCTTCCAACCAGGTGTTGGGCCGCCTGGCCACCAAAGCGGCGCGCATTTTAATCGGTAAGGATAAGGCCAGCTTTACTCCTTATCTCGATTCCGGCGACCACCTGGTCATCATCAATGCCAACAAAATTCGCATGACCGGCAACAAGGTCGATCAGAAAGTTTACTATTCGCATAGCGGCTATCCCGGCGGTTTGAAGGAAGTGCCCGCCAAGCGCATCCGCGAGAGCAAGCCCGAGTGGATTATTCGCGAAGCCATTCTCGGCATGCTGCCCAAGAACAAACTCCGCGCGCGCCGTGCCAAGAAATTGCGTGTCTACCGCGATGAGGCCGGTCTGGCTCGCCACGCTGGGCAGAAGCCGCAGCAGATTTCGCTTTGAGTTTGGTCCCGGCGGTCCCGGGGCCCAATTCTGGTTTTCCGCACGTAGGTGTTCCTCTCTAAGTGGTGCCTTAGGTGGGAGCAATCCAAACGTGAAGTAGACGCGACTACGCGGTGTAGTCTCGCTTAAATGGTTTTCGAGGAGGAGCTTTGAGTACAGTAGAAACGCCCGTTGTTGTGGACACAAAAACTTGGTTCCTCGGCACGGGACGCCGCAAGGAATCCATCGCTCGCGTGTTTCTGCGCGCCGGCTCCGGCAAGTTCACGGTGAACGGCCGCACAGTCGATAAGTATTTTCCCAATCATGCCTGGAGTCACGATGCCACCGAGCCGTTGAAGTTCAGCAGCATCGCCGAACAGGTGGATGTCGTGTGCACGGCTAAGGGTGGTGGCGTTGGCGGACAAGCCGGCGCGGTGCGCATGGGTCTCTCTCGCGCCATCAGCCGCTTCAACCCGGAATTGCGCCCCGCTCTTCGCAAGAACGGCTTTCTGACCCGCGATTCCCGTATGAAGGAACGCAAAAAGTACGGACAGAAGGGCGCACGCAAGCGCTTCCAGTTCACCAAGCGTTAAAGAACTGGGTGGCAAGGTTTTTGGGCGGAGTTTTTTCCGCCCGTCGGGCTCTGGGGCCTTGGCGCAAGCCGCGGCCCCAAGATCACGGCCGGCAAGGAAGCCGGCAAGAAGCTGTTGCGGAGCATGCTGCGGTCCCCTTCGGGTAACCCAACCTGCACGAAAAACAGCCATCTACTAAGGAGGAATAGTGGCAGTTGAAATCACCATGAAAGAGCTTCTGGAGGCCGGCGTTCATTTCGGCCACCAGACGCGTCGTTGGAACCCCAAAATGAAGGAATACATTTTCGGGGAACGCAACGGCATCCATATCATCGATCTCCAGAAAACCCTGAAAATGTTTCGCGAAGCCAGCCGCTTTGTCAGCGACATCTCCGCGCAGGGCAGAACCGTCTTGTTTGTCGGCACCAAGCGCCAGGCTCAGGAAGCCATCGCCGAGGAGGCCAAGCGCTGCGGCGCCTATTTTGTGAATCACCGCTGGCTGGGTGGCACGCTGACCAATTGGTCCACGCTGCAAAAGTCCATCAAGCGCCTGAAGCTCCTGAAAGCCATGACCGAAGACGGCCGCATGTTGGAGCTCTCCAAGAAGGAACGCGCGCGACTGGACCGCGAGATGAAGCACTTGCTCCAGAATCTTGAAGGCATCGAGAATATGGCCCAGCTTCCGGATGCCATGTTCGTTGTGGATTCCAACGCCGAGGAAATCGCCGTCAAGGAAGCGCGCCGCATGGGCATTCCCGTGGTCAGCGTCGTGGATACCAACTGCGACCCGGATATGGTGGATTGGATCATCCCGGGCAATGATGACGCCCTGCGCGCCATTCGCCTTTTCACCACCAAGATTGCCGATTCTGTCGCGGAAGGCAAAACCCTTTACGAACAGTCCCAGGTCGCCGACCAGAAGCTCGCTGCCGATCAGTCGCACGAAGCGGGCGTCGATTACGTCGATACCAGCGCCTACGAGCAGTACGAAAAGCAGGAAGGTGATTTCGTGGAAGGCACCGAAGCCTTCACCGAAGCCGTCGCCGAAGCTACCGTGCCGCCCGAAGAAGAAAAAAGCTAAAAAGCCGCGCGTGGCTTTTCAATTTCTCCGGCCCGGCGCTGTGCGCACCGTTCACGCCGGGCCATTTTTGAAAGTTTTAAGTAATAAGTTCTAAGTGTTAAGTTCGATGCGCCTTACCTGACTTAGAATTTGCAACTCTGCACTGGAAAGATTTTGTGGCAATTGCCTTTTATCCTGATTGAAAAGAAGGAAAGAGGCAGCCGCACCCTGGAAAGGAAGTTCGAAGTTATTAGGTCACGGCAATAAGTTCGCAAGGTCTTACTTAAAACTGAAGACTTACAACTTAGAACTACAAATACAAGGATGAGTACAAGCAAACCAGTTATGGAAATCCCAGCCAAGCTCGTGAAGGAACTCAGAGAGAGGACGAACGCCGGATTCAGCGATTGCCGCGCCGCCCTTGTCGAGGCCAATGGCGACATCGAGAAGGCCATCGACATCCTGCGCAAAAAGGGCCAGGCTGCCGCCGCAAAGAAAGCCACCCGCGAAGCCTCCGAAGGTCTCATCGGCCACTACATTCATGCCGGAGGAAAGATTGGCGTGATCGTGGAAATCAATTGCGAAAGCGATTTCGTCGCTCGCACGGAAGCCTTCCAGGCTCTTTGCCACGACGTGGCCATGCACATTGCCGCCGTCGATCCCCGCTATGTTCGCCGCGAGGATGTGACGCCGGAAATGCTCGAGCACGAAAAAGAAATTTATATGGCCCAGGCCCGCGCCACCGGCAAGCCCGAACCTGTCATTCAGAAAATCGTCCAGGGCAAGATGGAAAAGTTCTACGAGGATACTTGCCTCTACGAACAGCACTACATCAAGGACGAAACACAGACCATCGGCGAGATGATCGCCCAAGCCATTGCCAAACTCGGCGAGAACATCACCATCCGCCGGTTTGCCCGCTTCAAGGTTGGCGAAGGCAGCGGAAATGCCGCATCCCCCGCACCCGAGCCAGCGCCTGTTCCCGTTACCGAATAGCAGGCAGGTACTCCAATTCATTCAGCGTTCGCGCTGAACTTCAAAACGCCTCGGTCCGCCGGGGCGTTTTTTTGTTCACATTTGGAACTTCCAGCTGCCGTTTGCTGATTCATCGGGCATCAGTTGGCCAATCTGCGTCCGCAAATCTAGGCCATCCCGCTGGATGTTTGTTACAATCAGCATGGTTTCCCTCGGAACGGATGGACATACATGGCTCGTGAATCGAAATCCGCAAAGCAATCTTCCAAAAAACGTCCCGCGTACCACCGCATTCTCCTGAAACTTTCCGGGGAATCCATGCAGGGCCCGCAAGGTTTCGGCATCGACGGTCAAACCATCTACGAAATCGCCAAGGAACTCCGCGAAGTCCACAAGCTTGGCGTGCAGATCGCCATCATGGTGGGCGGCGGCAATATTTTCCGCGGCGCGCGCCAAAAGGGTTTTGAGATTGATCGCGCCACCGGCGATTACATGGGCATGCTCGCCACCGTTTTAAACGCGCTGGCCCTGCAGGATGCCCTCGAAAAGAGCGGCGTGAACACCCGCGTGCAAAGCGCCATCGAAATGCATCAGGTCTGCGAACCTTTCATCCGCCGCCGCGCCACGCGGCACCTGGAAAAAGGGCGCGTCGTTATTTTCGCCGCCGGCACAGGCAATCCCTATTTCTCCACGGACACCGCCGCGGCCCTCCGCGCCATGGAAATCAAGGCCGACGTGATCCTGAAAGCCACGCGTGTCGACGGCATTTACGATGCCGACCCGGAGAAAGTCTCCGACGCCAAATTCTTCGCGGAAATCTCCTATCGCGAAGTGCTCCACAAGAATCTGAAGGTCATGGACGCCACCGCCATTTCGCTTTGCATGGACAATGGCATGCCTATCAAGATTTTCAATATGCACAAGCCTGGGAATATTCGCCGCGCCGTTTTGGGCGAGCACGTCGGCTCGACGGTCATGCCGGCGTCGTAAAACAGCTTTTCAGTATTAAGTTTTAGGTTCTAAGTAAGGCGGTCCAGGATCCAGCCGTACAAGCCAGGTTTTGCTTTACTGAAAACTCAAAACTGATAACTTAAAACTGCCTGGCCGGGTTTTGCTTGAAACTGATATCTGATTTCTGATAACTGATATCTTTATTCCACCATCACGCACTTCACAGGGGAAGAACACATGACTACGATCTCAAGCACCAAGGAAGCCTTTGCAATTGCAAAAACCCGCATGGAAAAGGCCGTTGACGATTTCCGCAAGGAACTGGCCAGCGTCCGCACCGGTCGCGCCAACGCCGCCATTCTCGATCATGTCCGCGTGGATTATCACGGCACGCCCATGCCCGTGAATCAGCTCGGCAACATCACCGTTCCCGATGCCAGCATGCTGATGATTACTCCGTGGGATCCTAGCGCCGTGCCGCTGATCGACAAGGCCATTCGCGCTTCCGACCTCGGCCTGAATCCCGCCACCGATGGCAAAGTCGTTCGCATTCCGATTCCCTCGCCCACCGAAGAGCGCCGCCGCGATCTGGTGAAACTCATCCACAAAGCCCTGGAAAATCACCGCACCGCCGTCCGCAACATTCGCCGCGATATCAAGGAAGCCATCGATAAGCTGGAAAAAGACAAGAAGATCAGCCAGGACGAACAGAAGCGCGCCCTCGAAGAGCTAGATAAAGTCTCCCACGCCGAAACCAAAAAAATTGAAGACCTCTCCGCCCTGAAAGAAAAAGAAGTGATGGAGATTAAGTAGAAGAGATATCAGTTATCAGCGATCAGATACCAGCGACCAGCGATCAGGAATCAAGTTTTGCAAGAGCCTCCTCCACACGAGAAAGCTTTTTGTTGGAGTGCGGTGGCTTGCCACCGCTTTTGACGCATTCAGCCCAACTGCGAATCTGTGATTTTGAGGACCGCGCATTTTGCGGCCCGAAGGATCTCACAAGTTGCAAGTTCCCGAATCGCGCGTTTCTCGCCACTCAAAGTTCTTGCCGCGAACCCGTTTCCTGATCGCTGATATCTGATCGCTGATATCCTTTCACTGTTTCGACGCAGGAATCGCGGGCTTCACACCTTCCGCCGGAGCCACGGCACCCACCAGCGTAATCATCTGCGCCTGATCGCTCTGTACCGCGCGCACAAACGCGTTGTAATCCATTGCCTCGTCGGCGGGGAGCTCTCTTTTGATGAAGATGATCGACCGGGATGCCATGAGGGAGTTCCGCATAGCAGAATATTTCGATCTGAAGGTTGCGTAGTCGCGCGCAACCGTCGTGCCTGCCGCGAGTTGCACGACCGTGCCGGCAGGAAGTTTCAGCACGAGATGCGTTTCCACTTCCAATGGAATGCCTAGATCAATCTTGGGCGCGGGCTTATCAAGCGGGGTATTAGTCGGCAGATCCGGCAATGCAATTTGCGGCAGCAGCGCCGGAATACGCACGGTCTTCTTCGACCAATCCACGAACTTCGCCTGCGTAATTTCATATTCCACAGTGAACGGATCGTTCGTCTCCATCGGATCCGATACGTTCACACTCGTCACCTGCCCGCGAAATCCATCCGATATCGCTAGCACCCCCGCCACATCCTTCCACCGCTCCTTCGGTGTCTGGTGAAATGCCACCCGCAGCAACAATTCGTTGTCTCCCCGCAGCACATATTTCACTTTCGCGTTGAGTTCTCCACTCAATGATAGAGAGGCTGCTACATTCACCGTCTGTTTCTCAGGAAATGGCAATCTATCGGGAATCCGGCGCCAGGAGTTTTCTGCTCTATCCCAAATCAGTGCAAGCCGTCCGAGTTGCAGCCCCATCTTTCCGCGCAATTCAGGCCGAACCACGCCATAAGGCGCCACCTCCAGCCCAATTTCAAACCAGACTTCCTGTTCGCAATCGGCACAAACCGGCATATTTCCCTGACCATCGGACTCGGCTGAAGGGGCAATCGCAATTGCAGCCACCATGTGCACCAAATGCGTCGGCAACGGGAGTTCGTCCGGGAGCCCGTCGTGGTCACCAGCGAAAACAGCGCGCAGATTGCCGACAGACGACAAAGCCAATTCGTGAAGGACCGCGAACTTGTCGGGCAATGTTGCATACCCTGAGGTGAGGATTTCGCTTGCGTCGCGTGATTGGAATCCCACCATATCTAAAGGCAGATCAACCGTCTTGATCTGTGCGGTCACAAATTTGTAGTAGGCTTCCATTTGGAGGTTTTTGTCGGGAATCGACCCCGCCAGCTCTTTGGCTTTCTCTTTCACCAGGTTGTTCTCGGATGACGCCTTTCCGTCGTAAAAGTTAAGCCGTTTGGCAAGTTCAGTCCAAGACGCAAACGTGGTCAAAGACAGGTCGGCAGATTTCAAAGAGGCAGATTCCTTCTCGCTCTCCTTGGGAGCAGACTCCCGCCATCGATAAACCGTCCGCTTTGCGTCTCCTTCTCCCGATCTGTCAATAGATTTAGCGGGTGTATCTGGGTTAACACGGATCTGAACTGTTCGCGTGGCCGGCAAATCGAGTTCATAAATCTCTTCCATCACCTGCCCTGACTTGTCAAACGTATGCTCCAGCCAAAAATCCGGCGCCAGCGGATGCTTCGTCGTCGTTGTGATCACCCGATATTCAATCGTATCGCCTTCCTGTAATCCAAGGATGCGCACCGATTTCACGCGCACATCCTGGTACGCCGGGTACTTCTCCACCGCGGGATTCGGTGAGTCCGTCACCGCACTAGGCAGCAGCTCGCTGGTGCCGCCATTCGCGTGGCTGATGCGTACCAGCGGAATCTCCACCTGCTGGAACGCGCGATTGTAATCGAAGGTCAGCCGCGCAAACTGGTGTGCCCCCAAAATGTTGTTGATCTTAACGATGGTGTGAACTTCCTTGCGCGAATCGCCGTTGACCTCAAACCGGATGTGCGTCTCCAGCAGTTGAATCTGGAAGGGAAGCTCCGGCTTGCTATCACTCTGCTCCGCCGCGGCCGATTTTTCCTTAGCTGCGTTCTCGCCAGGCACTCCAGGTTTCTGCGGATTTTCCTGCGCAAAGGCAGTCCCCAGTGCGATCAACAAGCTAGTCGAGAGCAATAAAATGCGGAATCGATCATGTGCGCGTGTCACGATGAAAGTGTAGGAGCCGCCGCGCCAACCGTAAAGCACCGCCTCGCTCGCCGTTGCGCTTCAGTCACGGCTCCTGCCACATCATCCACCCACGGAAACAGGGAAGCCACCAGCGCGCTGTCCACGTCTAACAGCATGGTAAGATTTTGTCTTTGCGTTTCATCACCAAGAACTTCAGGGAGAGTGCGGATGAAAATTCCAGCGTTGAGATTGTTCTTCGTGGTCACCCTTTCGGCTTTCACGCTGCAATCCAACGCCGCCGCCAAGCCACAAGGCCCCGAGCAGGACGGCACGCTCCCCGCCCTCGTCAAAATCGCCGGTGAAGGCACAATGGATTCCCACGCCTTCGATTACCTCACCGAACTCAGCGATCAAATCGGCGCCCGCGTCACCGGCTCTCCCTCCGGCCAAAAAGCCGTTGACTGGGGCCTCGCTAAGATGAAAGCCATCGGCCTGCAAAATGTCCACGCGGAGAAATGGTCCATGTGGAAAGGCTGGACGCGCGGCAAAGCCGAAGCCGAATTGCTCGAACCGCTGCATCATTCCCTCAGCATCGATGCCATGGGCTGGACGGGTTCCACTCCCGCGAATGGAGTTGAAGCCGAAGTGGTCACCGCCAATCTTTTCGATCTCGACGAAGAAATCGCCAGCGTCAACAAATTCCGCGGCAGAATCGTTCTGATGATGCCCAAGGGCCGTCCGAAAAAAGGCTTCGACCTGATCTTCGCCCAGTTTGGCGATTTTCTGCGCGCCGCGCATCAAGCCGGCGCAGTCGCCGTAATTGGCGGCCAGGGAGGTTTCCCTGCCGAGGGCATGCACCTGACGCACACGGGAATCCTCGGATTTGCCGCCGATTTCGCGATTCCTGTCGTGGACATGACCCGCGAAGACCAGGGCCAGCTCGAGCGATATCTCGACGCCGGTAAAACCGTTCGTGTGCGCATCAACGTGCAAAACACTTTCACCAACGGTCCCGTCGAAAGCGCCAACGTTGTCGGAGAAATTCCCGGCGGCGAACACCCCGAAGAAATCTTCGTCGTTGGCGCGCATCTCGATTCCTGGGATCTTAGTCAGGGCGCCACTGATAATGGCTTTGGCTCCTGCAGCGTTCTCGGCGCCGCCGACGCCATCGTCAAATCCGCCGCGCAGCCTCGCCGCACCATTCGCTTCGTCCTCTTCACCGGCGAAGAGCAAGGACTCCTCGGCTCCCTGGCGTACATCAAACAGCATGCCAGCGAAATGAAGAATCATTTGGGAGACGTTGTGCTCGATTTAGGCCAGGGCCCGATCAGGGAATTTCAACTCGGTGGCCGCAACGATTTAGTCTCCGCTTTCGAGCCTTTTCTCCGGGCAATCGCCGACATTCGTGAAATTCAGGTGAGCGACAAAATCGAAATCGGCACAGACACTTTGCCGTTTACCATCGCTGGCCTTCCCGGAATTAATCTCGATCAGGATTCTCCCGACTATAAGTACACGAATCATTCCGCTGCCGACGCGCTCGAAGCAGTCAAACCCGATGTCCTTGCACAAGACGCCACCATCGTTGGCCTCACCGCGTTTTGGATTGCCGACCGCCCGCAACGCCTGGCCTCACCTTGGCCAGCCGAAAGAACCGCCAAAATGCTCCGCGATAAGGGTGAGTACGACACCTTGAAAGCCTTTGGCTTGTGGTCGTTTGGCGACCTGGGCACAGAACCCGGCTCATCTACAACTAATTGATTATAAGTATCTTAGTGGGTGGCAAGGAATCTGCACCCTTCCTCGTATTGGCGGAGAAGCCTGGACGCCCAGCCCCTGAAGAGCAGCCCGGGGGCCACTTTCTCCTTTTCCACAGCTTTTTCTTCACCCCTGTGGCGAATCCTGTTTGACAGAACTCTCTGCCTTCTCTATACTTTATGTTTTGTCAGGGGTATTTCACCCGAGCAATGAGCCATCCCGCTTTTTGGGGATGGTGGTTGGAAGGGAATTCTTCAGTCCCGGAACAAGCTCGATGGAATGGGACAGAAGAGCGGCCGGAATGGGGCGCCAGCCCCGAAAAGCCGAGTAAGCCTCTCCGATTCGGAACCAAGAGCGGAATGTTTGCCTCTTGGAGTGCGTGCGGAGTCTCTTGCTGGTATCTCCGGATTCGCAGTACACCTTTCAGCACCTGTGTGTGCTCTCGCGATTTTGTCTGCGCGCAAAGCGAGAGTTCGTAAATTTGTCTGCGCGCTGGGAAGAGTTTGCAGTCATTCGTTTGAGGTCTTAAGTCAGCAGGCGGCTCCTCTGAACTTATAACTTAAAACTGATAACTGAGAACTTCCGAAACGAGGAACGACTGTGCCGACGTTTTCGCAACTGATTCGCCTGGGTAGAGAGGGAATCTACTCCAAGACCAAGTCGCCCGCATTGATGGGCTGCCCGGAAAAGCGTGGCGTGTGCATTCGCGTGTACACCCAGACCCCCAAGAAGCCGAACTCCGCCCTCCGCAAGGTCGCGCGCGTTCGCTTGACCAATGCCGTCGAGGTCACCACGTATATTCCCGGCATCGGCCACAACCTCCAGGAGCACTCCATCGTGCTCGTGCGTGGCGGCCGCGTGAAGGATCTCCCCGGCGTCCGCTACCACATCGTGCGTGGCACTTTGGATGCGGCGGGTGTGGAGAATCGCAAGCAGGGACGTTCGAAGTATGGCGCAAAACGGCCAAAGGCCGGCGCCGCGGCGAAGTAAAGCAGTAATTAGTTTTGAGTTTTAAGTACGAAGTAAAGCGATCGTGAACAAAGGCCCGGCAGATTGCAGCAAGCGAAAAGCCGGTCAGCGGTTGCAAAAAGTTCTAGGTGGTAAGTGAATGAGCGGTTCACTTAGAACTTAAAACTAAGAACTTAGAACTTGAGGAGCGATAACAGCGATGCCTCGTAAAGGAATAGTCAGCCGGCGGGTGCAAGCCACCGACCCGGTCTATGGTGAAGCGATTGTCGAGAAGTTTATCTGCTCGATGATGTGGGAAGGCAAGAAGAGCACGGCTCAGCGCGTTTTCTATGGCGCCATGGACCAGGTCGCCAAGAAGACCAGCGACGACGCTCTGAAGATTTTCAAGAAGGCCATCGAAAACCTCAAGCCGCTCGTCGAAGTCAAGACGCGCCGCGTGGGTGGCGCCAACTATCAGGTGCCGGTGGAAGTGAATCCGTTCCGCCGCCAGTCGTTGGCCATCCGTTGGTTGTTGCAGTATTCGCGCGAACGCGCTGGAAAGACCATGGTCGATAAGCTCGCCGACGAGTTGATCGACGCGGCCAATTCACGCGGAGGCGCCATCAAGAAGAAGGAAGACGTTCACCGCATGGCCGAAGCCAACAAGGCTTTTGCCCACTATCGCTGGTAGGACTTTAGAAGGGAATTGACGTGACGGAAGCTGTTGCCAATCGCTCTGGGGAGAAAAAAGCTGTTCAAGGGAACATGACGCGCGTTTTCAAACTCGAAGACACCCGCAATATCGGGATCATGGCGCACATCGATGCCGGCAAGACCACATCGACCGAGCGCATCCTGTATTACACGGGTGTGACCTACAAGATCGGGTCCGTGGACGAAGGCACCGCCACCATGGACTGGATGGAGCAGGAGCGCGAGCGCGGCATCACCATCACCAGCGCCGCCACCACCGCCAGTTGGGACCGCTTTGGCAAGAAATACCGCGTCAACATCATTGACACCCCCGGCCACGTCGATTTCACCGTGGAAGTCGAGCGTTCCTTGCGCGTCCTCGACGGCGCCGTCGCCATTTTCGACAGCGTTGCCGGCGTTCAGCCGCAATCGGAAACCGTATGGCGCCAGGCGGACAAGTACCACGTCCCGCGTCTCGCTTTCGTCAACAAGATGGACAAGATGGGCGCGGACTTCGATCACGCCATCCGCACCATGCGCCAGCGTCTTGGCGCTCACCCCGTGCCTCTGCAATTTCCCCTCGGCCGTGAAGATAATTTCATCGGCTGCATTAATTTCCTCGAAGAAAACGTGATTGTGTGGCTCGAGGAAACCCTCGGCGCCAAGTTTGAGATTTTCCCGGTTTCCCAGCTTTGGGATGCCGCGTTTGTCGCCAGCCGTCCCGATGTTGCTGCGGCCTTAAAGGGCTCCGCGATCGACAAAAAGTTCTATGAGGAGCACCGCGCCAAGGTCGTCGAATATATCGCCGAGCACGACGACGAGGTGTTGGACAAGTATTTGACGGAAGGCAATCTCTCCGTCGAGGAGATGCGCAAGTCCATTCGCAAGTCCACCCTCTTGATGAAAATCGTTCCGGTGCTTGCGGGCTCCGCGTTTAAGAACAAGGGCATTCAGCCGCTTCTCGACGCCATCGTCGATTACCTCCCCTCTCCCCTCGATGTACCTCCCCTGGAAGGCATTAACCCCGACAACGACGAAACGGTATTGCGCCGTGCTTCCGATGACGCTCCCTTCTCCGCGCTGGCTTTCAAAATTATGTCCGACCCCTTCGTCGGACATGTCACCTACATTCGCGTTTATTCCGGCGTGTTGAATGCCGGTAGTTACGTTTTCAACTCCTCGAAGGGCACCCGCGAACGCATTGGCCGACTGCTTCAGATGCATGCCAACAAGCGCGAAGAAATTGAAGCCGTGCATGCTGGCGATATTTGCGCCTGCGTTGGCTTGAAGAGCGTCACCACCGGCGACACCTTGTGCGACGAAAGCAAACCGGTCGTCCTGGAAGCCATGACGTTCCCGGCGCCCGTCATTGACGTTGCCGTCGAGCCCAAGACCAAGGCCGATCAGGACAAAATGGGCCAGGCTTTGGCGCGCCTCGCACAGGAAGATCCCACCTTCCGCGTACACACCGACCCGGAAACCGGCCAGACCATCATTTCCGGAATGGGCGAACTTCACCTCGAAATTATCGTTGATCGCATGAAGCGCGAATTTAGCGTGGATGCCAACGTCGGGCGTCCGCAAGTCGCCTATCGCGAAACCATTCGCCGCAAAGCTGAAGCAGACGGCAAGTACATCAAGCAGACCGGCGGCAAAGGTCAATACGGCCACTGCAAACTCGTTGTGCATCCTCTACCCAGCGCCGATCACGAAAACATGCATGAGATGTCCACCGACGAACTCGACGAACTCGCCAAGTCCATCGCCGGTTCCGGCGGCAAATGGCGTTTCGACAAGGAACACCGCTTCCTCTTCATCGACAAGGTTTTCGGCGGTGCCATTCCCAAGGAATTCATTCCCCCCATCGAAGCAGGCATCCGCGAAGCCATGGATAATGGCGGCCTTGCCGGTTTCATGATGGTGGACGTAGCCGTGGTCCTGATCGACGGCAGCTACCACGATGTGGACAGCTCGGAGATGGCCTTCAAAATTGCGGGCTCCATTGGTTTCAAGGAAGCCTGCACCAAAGCCAAGCCGGTTCTGCTCGAGCCCATCATGCGCGTGGAAGTCACCACGCCAGAGGAATACATGGCCGCCGTGTTTGGCGACCTCAACGCCCGCCGTGCCCAGATTCAGGGTTCGGAAACGCGCGCCGGCGCACATGTCATCCGCGTTCAGGTTCCCTTGTCGGAAATGTTTGGATATGCCACGGATTTGCGCAGTCGCTCGCAGGGCCGCGCGAATTTCACGATGCACTTTTCGCATTACGCGGAATTACCCAACGCGATTGCCGAAGAAGTGATCAAAAAGGCCCGTGGCGAGAAGTAACGGACGATTTTAGTTATTTTCAAGAATTCGCAGTAAGGAGCAGAGGCAGAAATGGCCAAAGAGAAATTTGAGCGTACTAAGCCGCACGTTAACATCGGCACTATCGGTCACATCGATCACGGCAAGACGACTTTGACCGCGGCCATCACGAAAGTGTTGGCTAAGAATAATCCCAAGGTGCTGTTCCGCGCGTTTGACTCGATTGACAACGCGCCGGAAGAGCGCGAACGCGGTATCACGATTGCGGTCTCTCACGTCGAGTATGAAACCGCCAATCGCCACTACGCGCACATGGATTGCCCCGGCCACGCCGACTACATCAAGAACATGATCACCGGCGCGGCGCAAATGGACGGCGCAATTCTTGTCGTTGCCGCCACCGACGGACCCATGCCGCAGACCCGCGAGCACATCCTGCTCGCCCGCCAGGTCGGTGTGCCTTACATCGTCGTGTTTCTCAACAAATGCGACATGGTGGAAGACGCCGAATTGCTGGAACTCGTCGAACTTGAAGTTCGCGAACTCCTGAAGAGCTATCAGTTCCCCGGCGATTCCGTTCCCGTGATTCGCGGTTCGGCGCTGCTGGCGTTGAATGGCGACGAAAAGTGGGAACAGAAAATTATCGAACTCATGGCCGCGGTGGACGCCAATGTCCCGCTGCCGGTTCGCGATGTGGACAAGCCCTTCGCCATGCCCATCGAAGACATCTTCTCGATCTCTGGCCGCGGCACTGTGGTTACCGGAAGAATCGAACGCGGCAAGGTAAAGACCTCCGAGGAAGTGGAGATCGTGGGCTTCCGCGCGACGCAAAAGAAAGTGGTCACGGGCGTCGAGATGTTCAAGAAGCTTCTTGATGAAGGGATCGCGGGCGACAACGTCGGCCTCCTGTTGCGCGGTACGGAAAAAGACGATGTCGAGCGCGGCCAGGTGGTTTGCAAACCCGGCTCGATTACGCCCCACACGAAATTCAAGGCCGAAGCGTACGTGTTGACGAAGGAAGAAGGCGGACGCCACACTCCGTTTTTCACCGGTTATCGCCCGCAGTTCTACTTCCGCACCACCGACGTTACGGGCGACATGAAGCTTCCCACTGGCGTGGAAATGGTGATGCCGGGCGACAACGTGAGCTGTGAAGTCACGCTGATCACCCCCGTCGCTCTGGAAAAGGGATTGCGCTTCGCTATCCGCGAAGGCGGCCACACCGTGGGCGCTGGCGCCGTTGCGGAGATCATCGAGTAATCCTATGAGACAAGGTGACAAAATTCGCATTCGGCTCAAGGCGTACGATCACAGAATTCTTGACCAGTCCACCCGGGAAATCGTGGAAACCGCGAAGCGCACAGGCGCAGACGTGGCCGGGCCGATTCCTCTGCCCACGACCATCAACCGCTGGACCGTGCTGCGTTCGCCGCACGTGGACAAGAAATCGCGCGAGCAGTTCGAAATGCGCACGCACAAGCGGCTGATCGATATCCTCGAGCCGACACCCGATACCGTGGACGCGCTGATGAAGCTCGATCTGCCCCCGGGAGTGGACGTGGAAATCAAGGCTTTCGGCCACGCGGCCAAGTAAGTCATAGGGGTTGAAGTGGAGGAACTTGATCATGGATATCAGTAATCAGATATCAGCGATCAGGAGGCAAGAACGAAGAGAAGTTGACTTTGGTTCCTGATATCTGATCGCTGATAACTGATATCCGGAAAGCAAAGACAGAGAATTCAGTTTTAAAGCAGCCAATACTGAAAAGGCAAGCTGCTAAGAGAGAGACAAAAATGGCAGTGGACGGAATTATCGGAATCAAGCTGGGCATGACGCAAGTCTTCGCCGAAGACGGCAACCTGGTCGGTGTGACCGTGTTGCAGGCGGGGCCGTGCGTTGTCGTACAGCGTCGCACGAAGGAAAAGGACGGCTACGATGCCGCGCAACTTGGCTTGGTGGAATTCGTCAAGCCGCAACGCGTGAACAAGCCCATGACCGGGCACTTCAAGAAGGCCAACGTCGCGCCCGTCAAGGTATTGAAGGAAGTGCGCATTGCCGAATCCAAGGATGAAACCAAGGTTGGCGATCGCGTGCTGGTAGAGAGTTTCAAGGCAGGCGAGCTCGTGGATGTTACCGGCGTCAGCAAGGGCCGGGGATTCGCGGGCGGCGTGAAGCGCTGGCACTATGCCGGCGGCGACGCCACGCACGGTTCGATGTTCCATCGCGCGCCTGGTGGAATCGGCGGCAGTTCGTTTCCGTCGCGCGTGTGGAAGAACCAGCACTTTCCCGGGCACATGGGCAATGTCAATGTCACCTCGAAGAACTTGAAAGTGATCAAGGTGGACGCGGACGAAAACCTTTTGCTGGTCCGCGGTTCGGTGCCGGGGCCCAGCGGACTTTACATTTTCATCCGCAAAGCCCGCAAAGCAGCGAAGAAGGCCAGGTAGTCGAGAGCATTTAGGTTTGGTTTTATCTGATAGCGCGAGCAGGAAACGGTACACGAACTTAGCAAGAGAAACGCAGTAACAACGGGATCGAGAGAGAGAAAAAGCCATGCCGGTCGTAGATGTGGTGAATCTGGAAGGAAAGAAAGTCGGCCAGGTCGAACTGGCGGACGCGGTCTTTGGCGCCGAGATTAATCGGCACCTGCTGCACGAAGCTTCGCGCTGGTACCTCAACAGCCTCCGCAGCGGCACCGCCAAGACCAAGGACAAGAGCGAAGTCAGCGGCGCAGGCCGCAAGCTCTGGCGGCAAAAGGGTACGGGGCGCGCCCGCGTGGGCTCGATCCGTTCGCCTCTGTGGCGCCATGGCGGCACCGTGCACGGCCCCAAGCCGCGCTCGTATGAATATGCGCTGCCAAAGAAGATGGTGCTGGGCGCTTTGCGTTCGGCGCTCTCCGCAAAGCTGGCGGAAGAAAAATTGACGGTGGTGGATACCTGGTCGCTCGAGACGCACAAGACCAAGTCTCTGCGCACCGCGTTGGACAAACTGAATGCGGAAAGCACAACGTTGCTGGTGGCCTACGGCGAAAACCGCAACCTGGAACTGGCCAGCCGCAATATGCAGGGCGTAAAGCTTGCCGCGACGAACGTGCTGCAGCCTTACGACGTGCTGCGCCACGATCGCTTGCTGGTCTCGAAGGATGCCATTGCCCGCTTGAGCCACACGCTTGATCCGGACCGGCAACCAATCGAAGCGCCGCATGTGGAAACGATTGCGCCCGCGCCTGCTCCGAAGAAGGAAGCGGCGCCCAAAGCAGCGGCAAAGCCCGCGGCCAAAAAAACCGCAGCGGCGAAAAAGCCGGCTGCGAAGAAGGGGAAGGAGTAAGCCATGGCAGCCCCTCACTATCAGATTATCCGCCGTCCCATCATCACGGAAAAGGGACTCGGCGTGAAGGAATTGCAGCACACCGTGGTGTTTGAAGTTTCCGCGGCTGCCACCAAAACCGAAATTAAGGAAGCCGTGCAGCAGATCTTCAAAGTGAAAGTCGCCGGTGTGCGCACCGCCAATTTTCACGGCAAGATGCGCCGCCGCGGCCAGAACGAAGGCTATCGCCGCGACTGGAAAAAGGCTTACGTGAAGTTGGCTGAAGGCGAAAAGATGATCGAGTACGCGGAGAATCTGTAGACCTGGAGTTGTTCGGAAGTCCGCCGGGTTGGCGGAAAGAATTGGAAGATAGAGGCAGAGATGGGACTTAAGAGCTTTAATCCATACACGGCGTCACGCCGCTTCATAACCGTGGTCGACAAGAGCCACATCACCAAGCAGACGCCGGAAAAGCAGCTGCTCGAGCCGAAAAAACGCTCTGGCGGCCGCAACAATCACGGCGAAATCGTGATCTGGCATCGCGGCGGCGGTCACAAGCGGCAATATCGCACCGTCGATTTCCGCCGCGACAAGGAAGGCGTGCCCGCCAAGGTCGAAGCCATCGAATACGACCCCAACCGTAGCGCCAACATCGCCTTGCTGCACTATGCCGACGGCGAGAAGCGCTACATCCTGCATCCGGTGGGATTGCAAGTCGGCGCGACTGTTTCTACCGGCGAAGCCGCGGACATCCTTCCCGGCAATGCGCTGAAGATTCGCCACATTCCTCCTGGCACCCAGGTGCACAACCTGGAACTTTATCCCGGGCGCGGTGGGCAAGCCGTACGCACCGCCGGCGCTTCGGCACAGCTTCTGAGCAAAGAAGGCGATTTTGCGCTAGTGAAGATGCCTTCCGGTGAAGTTCGCAAATTCTCCATCGATTGCAAGGCGACTGTGGGACAAGTCGGCAATCTGGACCACGAGAACGAAACCTTTGGCAAAGCCGGACGCACGCGTTGGCGCGGAATCAAGCCGACGGTTCGCGGCGTGGCCATGAACCCCGTGGATCACCCGCACGGTGGTGGTGAAGGCCGCGTCAAGGGCAATCACCCGCAAACGCCATGGGCTTTCCCGACGCTGGGCAAAAAGACGCGCGGCAACAAGCGCACCGATCGCATGATCGTGCAGCGCCGCAAGTAGAAAAGTTTTCAGTTCTCGGTCTTAAGTTTTCAGACTGAGGATGAAGTCGAACGAGCGGTTGGTTTTGGCGGTACGGACGTAAAGAGTTGGAGTTTTTGGTACAGACGCAGCAATCGGTTTTCAGTTTCAAGTTTGCAAGGCATTACTCAAAACTTAGAACTGATAACTGAAAACTGTGCGGCCCACGGCGCGATCCTGAACGAGAGCGCCAAAGGTAAGACGAGCAGCAGACGCGGATCCTGGCCTGTGATGGCAGAGCGGGCTAAGGAGGCGAAAACATGCGAGCGACACGATCAACACGAAGCGCAGGACGCCGGACGCGGCCTGTGAAACGCGCCGTCAAGCGGACGGCCTTGAAAGCAGTGGTAAAACCCGCGGCCAAACTGGTCGCGCCGCCGGAACCGGTGCTGTACAAGCTGTGCAAGCCGGGTTGGGCGGTGATCGTCGAACGTATTCCGAACGCGCTGGGCACGCGCTTTGTTTGTCCGTTCTGTCCAAGGTCGCACCGTGTGCCCGGTCCGGTGCGTGGGTTTAAAAAGATGCGGCACGCCCAGTGGGGCCGGTTGCGCCGCGTGGAGGAATAAAGAAGCAATGGCACGCTCAACGAAGAAGGGGCCGTTTGTGGATGGCCACCTGCGCGAAAAGGTGGATGCACTGAATTCGCGCAACGAAAAGAAAGTTCTGAAGACGTGGTCGCGGCGCTCCACGATCGTGCCAGACATGATTGGCCACACGATCGCCGTGCACAACGGCAAGAAATTCATTCCCGTGTATGTGACCGAACAGATGATCGGGCACAAGCTTGGGGAGTTTGCGCCGACGCGCATCTTCAAGGGCCACGCCGTGAAGGCAGCTCTCGAGAAGGCCGCCGGTCTGGTGCCAGGAGCAGGCGCACCCGGAGCAGCAGCGGCAGGAGGCGGCGCGGCACCAGCAGCAGCACCAGCGCCGAAGGCATAAACCATGGCTGACGTATTGACACAACCCGGTTCCATTGAAGCCCACGCGATTGCGCGCCACGTGCGCATGTCGCCGCAAAAAGTGCGTCTGGTCATCGATCTGATTCGCGGGCAAAAGGCTCAGGATGCGTTGCAATCGCTGCGCTTCACGCCCAAACGCGCCGCCAAGCACATTGAAAAAGTGCTGCGCAGCGCCATCTCGAATGCCGAGCGTAAAGCCGAAGATTCCGGCTCGCCGCTCGATGTCGATGAACTTTACGTGAGCCAGTGTTTCGTGAATGAAGGCGCGCGCTGGAAGCGTCTGCGTCCCGCGCCGATGGGCCGCGCGTTCCGTTACCAGAAACGCACCGCGCACATCTGGGTGGGCGTTAGCGAACATCACGTCGCCGCCGCCGAACGCGTGGCTGCGAACCTTGCCGAAGCGGAAGCGCAGAAGGGCGTTCGCGGCACGGCACGCCGCGTGCGCAAGGCATTGACCGGGAAGCAAGCTCCCGCGAAGAAGGGAAAGAAGTAATGGGACAGAAAACGCACCCGTACGGATTTCGCCTGGGCTACAACAAGCCTTGGAAATCGCGCTGGTATGCCGATCGCGAGTATGCCGATCTGCTCCACGAAGATGTGAAACTGCGCAAGGAATTGAAAGAGCGCCTGCGGAGCGCCGGCATCAGCTCCATTGATATCGAGCGCGCCGCCAACAAGCTGGTGGTGCGTATTGCCACCGCCCGCCCGGGCATCATCATCGGGCGCAAGGGCGCGGAAATCGACAAGTTGAAGCAGGAAGTCGGTAAGCGCACCAAGCGCGAAGTGCACATTGACATCGTGGAAGTGCACCGCCCGGAACTGGATGCGCAACTGGTGGCGGAATCCATCGCGTTGCAACTGGAAAAGCGCGTCGCGTTTCGCCGCGCCATGCGCAAAGCCGTGGATTCGGCGTTGCGTTTCGGCTGCAAGGGCATCAAGGTTCGCGTTGCGGGGCGCTTGAATGGCGCGGAAATCGCCCGTAAAGAGTGGTACCTGCAAGGGCGTTTGCCGCTGCAGACGTTGCGCGCGGATATTGATTACGGCACTGCGGAAGCGAACACCACGTACGGCGTGATTGGCGTGAAGTGCTGGATCTACCAGGGAGAAAATGTTCCCAAGCGCGTCAAGCGCACCGATGACAAGCCGGAAGCGGTCGCCGTCGCGTAGCGAGTTTTAGGTTTTCAGTTTTAAGTCTTCAGTAAAGAGAGTCTGACTTGGAACTGGCAGGGCGAAGTGATGTGATTAGAAATTGCAGGCGCGTTTGTAGGACGGCGCGCTCAGAGGTCAGGTTCGGGTAGCTTTACTGACAACTGAGAACTGAAAACTGATTACTCGTAAGAGAGCGAGAAGAAAACGATGTTGATGCCGAAGAAGGTGAAGTACAGAAAGCAGCAGCGCGGCCGCCGCCGAGGCAAGGCCTGGAGCGGTGGCACTTTGTCGTTCGGGGAATATGGCTTGAAGGCTATGGAATGCGCCTGGATCACCGATCGCCAGATCGAAGCTTCGCGCGTGGCCATTACGCGGTTCATCAAGCGCGGTGGCAAGCTGTGGATCCGCATTTTCCCGGACAAGCCGTTCACCAAGAAGCCCGCGGAAACCCGCATGGGTAAAGGCAAAGGCGCTCCGGAGCGCTGGGTTGCGGTGGTAAAGCCCGGGCGCATCATGTTTGAAATGGCGGGAATCGACGAAGCGACGGCGCGCCAGGCCCTGGGGCTGGCGTCGCACAAGCTGCCCATTCCAACGAAATTCGTTTCTCGCACGGGAGGAATCTAGCGATGGCGCGGCGAATCGAGAAGTTCCGCGAAGAAGGCGTGACGGAATTGCAGGCGCGCGAAAAGGATCTGGCCGAACAGATTTTCCGGCTGAGGTTTCAGCTGGGCACGGGCCAGGCGGAAGCGCTAAAGCGGCTTCGTGAAGCGAAAAAAGATCTGGCGCGGGTTAAGACACTCCTGCGCAACCAGGAATTGACCGCCGGAGCACAATCGGCGAAGGCAGGTAAGGCGTAATGACAACGGAAACAACGGAAACGCAAAGCGCACCGGTAGCCGAGCGCGGCAAGAGAACCGAACTCGTCGGCAAGGTAACCAGCGCGAAGATGGAAAAGACGATTGTGGTCGAAGTGCAGCGGCTGGTGCAGCACCCCAAGTACCGCCGCGTGGTGCGCATTTCGAAAAAGTTCTACGCGCACGACGAAAAGCGTGAAGCCAAGCAGGGCGACACCGTACGCATCGTGTCCGCCCGGCCGCTTTCGCGCCTGAAACGCTGGCGTTTGAAGGAAGTGCTGACGCACAAGTCGTCGGCGAAGTAAAAGGACAGGGAGCGCAACCATGATTATGATGCGAACCTGGCTAACGGTGGCCGATAATTCCGGCGCGCGGAAGCTAATGTGCATTCTTCCCCTCGGCGGCGATGCGGGATTGAAGGCCGGGCTGGGTGACATTGTCACCGCGTCGGTGAAGGAAGCCACGCCGGAAAGCCAGGTCAAGGAAGGCAAAGTGGTGAAGTGCGTCATCGTGCGGATGCGCAAGGAACAGCGCCGCAAAGACGGCACCTACATCCGTTTCGATGACAACGCCGCGGTGCTCATCAACGATACGGGCGAACCGGTGGGTACGCGCGTATTTGGTCCCGTGGCAAGAGAGCTGCGCGATAAGAAGTTCACCAAGATTGTTTCGCTGGCTCCGGAGGTTTGGTAAGCGATGGCACGCAATGAAGAAGCAATCAAGATTTACACCATCAGCATCCGCAAGGGCGACAACGTCCACGTGCTGAGCGGGCGCGATGCCGGGAAAAAAGGGCGCGTGCTCTCCGTGAATCCACGGAAAAACACGCTGATTGTGGAGCACACCAACATCATCAAGCGCCACACGCGGCCTAACCCGTCGAAAAATATCAAGGGTGGAATCGTGGAGAAGGAAGGCCCCATTCACGTTTCCAATGTCCAGATCGTCTGCAACGAATGCGGCAAGCACGCGCGCATCGGCCACCAGATTCTGCCGGATGGCAAGAAAGTGCGCACGTGCAAGCGCTGTGGCGCGACGCTGGATAAGTAGAAAAGTTTTGAGCTGTAAGTGTTCGGTTTTAAGTTTCAGAGAGAAAGGACTGAGTCGCCGTTGTAAGCATGAGTTCGCGGGCCTTACTTAGAACTTATGACTTAGAACTTAAGACTCCGCCATGCAATGAAGAGTCGAATGCATGAAAAGTACAGCAAGGAGACGGTGCCGGCGCTGATGAAGCGTTTTGGCTGGAAGAACATCATGGCCGTGCCGAAGATTTCCAAGATCACCGTCAATATCGGCCTCGGCGAAGCCAGCCAGAACGTGAAACTGCTGGATACGGCCGCCGTGGAACTTGGACAGATCACGGGTCAGAAGGCCATGATCACGCGAGCCAAGAAGTCCATCGCGAATTTCAAGATTCGCAAGGGCATGCCCATCGGTTGCGCGGTTACGCTGCGCGGGGAAAAGATGTACGAATTCCTCGACCGCCTGTGCAACGTGGTGCTGCCCCGTGTGCGCGACTTCCGCGGACTGCCCTCCAACGCTTTCGATGGCCGCGGCAATTACACCCTGGGCCTGAAGGACCAGTTGGTGTTCCCGGAAATCGATTACACGCGCGTCGACAAGATCAAGGGCATGAATATCACGTTGACAACCACGGCGCACAACGACGAAGAAGGCCGCGAATTGCTCAAGGGACTTGGTTTTCCCTTGCGCGAAAAAGGAGTAGCACAATAAATGGCACGCACCGCAAAAATCGCCAAGACGTTGAAGAAACCGAAGTTCAAGGTGCGCGTGCGCAACCGTTGCCGTTGCTGCGGCCGCGCCCGCGGGTATATTCGCAAATTTCAAATGTGCCGCATTTGCTTCCGCGGCATGGCGCTCAAGGGAGAGATCCCTGGAGTCGTGAAAGCTAGCTGGTAGGAGAACTATGCAGACGGATCCGATTGCCGATTTTCTGACGCGGTTGCGCAACGCCACGGCGGCCAAGCATCAGCGCCTTGACGTTCCAATCTCCAAGTTGAAGACCGAAATCGCCCGCATCCTGAAGGAAGAGGGCTACATCTCGACCTACAAGATGGTGGACGAAAACAAATCGCACAAAACCCTGCGCGTGTTCCTGAAGTACACGCCAGACCGGCGCAGCGTGATCACCGGGATGAAGCGCATCTCCAAGCCCGGACAGCGCTGCTATCTGGGTGCCGACGACATCAAGCCCGTGGTCGGGGGTCTGGGCATCAGTATCATGACCACGCCAAAAGGTTTGATGACGGGGAGAGCGGCACGCAAGGCCAAGATGGGTGGCGAGATACTTTGCGAAGTGTGGTAGCGCGTTCGCGAGAACGCCTTGAAGCTTGAGAGAAGAGGATAGACGACGATGTCACGTATTGGTCGCAAACCGATTCCGTTGCCGGCCGGTGTGAAGATAAATACCGGCGGCGGCAAAGTGGAAGTACAGGGCCCCAAGGGCAAACTCTTTGTGCTTGTGCCGAAGCAGATCAGGCTCGAGCAGAAGGACGGAGTGTTGACCGCGGTCCGCGATAATGAAGAGCATCGCGCGCTGCATGGTCTGGCCCGCGCGCTTCTGGCCAACGCCGTTCATGGCGTCACCCAGGGCTTCAAGAAGGATCTCGACATCGTGGGCGTCGGCTATCGCGCTGAACTCAAGGGCAAGATCGTAGCCTTCGCGCTTGGCAAGTCTCACCCCATCGAGTTTCACATTCCCGAGGGCATTCAAATTGCCGTCGAGAAGCAGACGCACATCGTGGTGACCGGCGCGGACAAGGCGCAAGTTGGCCAGGTGGCTGCTGATATTCGTTCGCTGCGTCCGCCCGATCCGTACAAGCAGAAGGGCATTCGCATTACCGGCGAGCGTTTGAAGAAGAAGGCAGGCAAGGCTGGGGCGAAGGCTGGAGCGGCGTAAAGAGTTTTCAGTATTAAGTTGTCAGTAAAGAAAGATTGCGCGGCTCACCTGAGAAGGGGGGTCGCACCGAAGGAAGAAAGTTTGGAGTTTTAAGTTCATCGGTTCAGATCGGTTTACTGAAAACTGAGAACTGATAACTTAAAACTGCAAGGGAGAAACGACAGTGGCATCGGCATCAGTTCGCAAATTGTCCCGGGATGAGCAGCGCCAGCGCGTTCATGCGCGCGTGCGCACAAGGGTGTCTGGCACGCCAGAGCGCCCGCGGTTGAGCGTGTACCGGTCCGTTGGGCACATCTACGCGCAAGTGATTGATGATCGCAGCAGCCGCACTTTGGTGTCGGCTAGCTCGATCGACAAGGAAGTAAAGAAGGGCCTCAAGGGTGGAGGCAACATCGCCTCAGCCAAAGCCGTCGGCAAAATTATCGCCGATCGCGCCAAGGCGGCTGGTGTTTCAAAGGTGGTGTTCGACCGCGGCGGTTATAAGTATCACGGCCGCGTCAAGGCGCTCGCAGATGCGGCGCGGGAAGCGGGGTTACAGTTCTAACTTATGTCGAAGCAAATTTTGCGAGATAGTTTGGCAGTACGGCGCCTGTTGGAAGTGAATCCTTCCGATCTGAAGGATGACGTTGTTGCGATCAATCGCGTCACCAAGGTCGTCAAGGGCGGCAAGAACTTGAGCTTTTCCGCGCTCGTGGTCGTCGGTGATAGCCACGGACATGCTGGCTTCGGAATGGGCAAAGCCCGTGAAGTGCCCATGGCCATCAAGAAGGGCATCGAACAGGCCAAAAAGAATTTGATCAAGCTGAACATGAAGGGCACCACGATCCCGCATCAAGTGACGGGATGGTATGGCTCGGCGCAAGTGCTGCTGAAGCCCGCGTCCGAAGGCACGGGCGTGATTGCCGGCGGCCCGGTGCGCAAAGTGATGCAGGTTGCGGGCATCACGAATGTGCTTACGAAGTCGTTGGGCACATCGAATCCGCACAACGTCGTCAAGGCCACTTTTGCGGCGCTGTTGAGTTTGAAGGATGCCGGACAAGTTGCGGAAACGCGCTCCAAGACCATCGAGGAAGTAAGCGGGAAACCGCCCAAGGCCGAGAAGGGCGAGAAGGCGGCAGGGGATTAATCCATGGCAGGCGAAAAGAAGGGCGCGACGAGCGCCGCAACGGTAAAGATCAAGTGGGTGCGCAGCTTCATCAGTTGCACCGATGATATGCGCGCAACGATTCGGGGACTGGGCTTGCGCCGGATGCATCAAGTGGTGGAACGGGAAAATTCTCCCGCCATCCGCGGGATGATTCACAAGGTGCGGCACCTCGTGGAAGTGGTGGAGTAATTCATGGCAGACGACAAGATCAAGAAGGAACACAACACGGTTTCACTTTCCACCCTCGGGCCGGCCAAGGGCTCGCGCAAGAAACATGTGCGCGTGGGCCGCGGCATCGGTTCAAAGCTCGGCCGGACGTCCGGCTTGGGCAACAAGGGCCAGAAGTCGCGGCGCGGCTATTCGCGGCGGCGCGGTTTTGAAGGCGGACAGATGCCGTTGCACCGGCGCATCCCGAAGCGCGGATTTCACAATCCGTTCGGGGTGACGTACTCCGTCATCAACCTGGAAGAGTTAAACGTATTTCCAGCGGGAGAAACAGTGACGCCGGAACTGCTGCGCGCGCATGGTTTTGTGCGGCGCGCCACGGATCCCATCAAGGTTTTAGGTGATGGCGAGTTGAAAACCAAACTCACCATTCACGCTCATGCATTCAGCGCCACCGCCAAGGATAAGATCACCAAGGCGGGCGGCACGTTTGAGGTGGTAGCGTAATCGGGTTTCCCAAGGAACCGGTATGAATCGTTTCTTAAACGCATTCGCGAATCTGTTCCGGATTGAGGATCTGCGCAACCGGCTCTTCTTCACGCTGGGGCTGCTGGCGGTTTACCGCATCGGCGCGCACATTCCCACGCCCGGCATCAACACCAGCGTTCTGGAAGATCTTTTTAAGCAGTCGGCGGGTTCGGTCCTCGGCATTTTCGATTTGTTCAGCGGCGGCAACTTCCGCCGGTTGACGATTTTCGCGCTGGGCATCATGCCCTACATCACTTCGTCCATCATCCTGCAGTTGATGACGGTGGTGTTTCCGTACTTGGAGCGGTTGCAAAAGGAAGGCGAACTGGGTCGGCGGAAGATTACGCAATATACGCGCTATTTGACGATTGCGTTGAGCATCATCCAGTCCTCCACGATCGCCACAACCTTGCAATCGCAGGCTATCGGCGGGCAGGGCCTGGTGTACCACCCGGGCTGGGGCTTCACGATGATGACGATTCTGACGCTGACTACGGGTTCGGCGTTCATCATGTGGCTGGGCGAACAGATCAGCGAACGCGGCATCGGCAACGGCATGTCGTTGATCATCTTTGTCGGCATCGTCGTCGGTTTGCCGCGCGCCATTGCCGACCTTGCGGATAAGGTCAGGACGCAGGCGTGGGGCGCGTTCACTCCGCTGGCCATCCTGGTGTTGTTGGCGCTGATGGTTGGCGTGGTGGCCTTCATCGTTTTCGTGGAAGGCGCACAACGCAGAATCCCGGTGCAGTACGCAAAGCGCGTGGTGGGCCGCCGCATGATGGGCGGACAATCCACCTACTTGCCACTGCGCGTGAATTCCGGCGGCGTGATTCCGCCGATTTTCGCCAGTTCCTTGCTGGCGTTTCCGGCAACGGCGGCGCTGATGTTGGGTACGCGCTGGCCGTTCGTCAAATCGATTGCGAACACGCTGCGCTGGGGAGAACCGCTGTACACCGCGATTTACGTGACACTGATCATCGTGTTCGCGTTTTTCTATGTGGGCATCGTGTTCAATCCCACGGAGCTTGCGGACAACATGCGCAAGAACGGCGGGTTCATTCCCGGGATACGTCCGGGACGCACCACGTCGGAATATGTCAGCCTTATCCTGAAGCGGCTGACGTTTATCGGCGCGGTTTATCTGGCCATCGTCTGTTTGTTGCCGGAATGGATGATCGCGGGCATCCATTTGAATCACTTGCCCTGGTGGATGGCGGGGGACTGGTTTGACCGGCACTTCCCGCAATGGATTCTGAACGGGCTTGGCGTGCAGTTTTATTTTGGAGGAACTTCGCTCCTGATTGTGGTGGGCGTGGCGATGGACACAGTGCAGCAGTTGGAGGCACAACTCGTCATGCGGAACTACGAGGGCTTTGCGCGGAAGGGACGTCTGCGCGGCCGTCGTTAAGGGAGACGAACCGTGGCGGCGGAAGAGCGTCCCGTTGTGAAACTCAACCGCGCGGTCATTTTTCTGGGGCCCCCGGGCTCGGGAAAAGGTACGCAGGCGAAAGAGCTGGCAAGGGTCTACGGTATACCGCATCTTTCGACTGGCGACATGCTTCGAGAGCATGTCAGCAAAGGTACGACGCTTGGTTTGAAAGCCAAGCCGATTATGGAACGGGGCGAGTTGGTGCCAGACTCGCTGGTGTTGAAGATGGTCGCGGAGCGGATTGAGCGGCCGGATTGCAGTTACGGATTTGTGTTCGACGGTTTTCCGCGGACGGTAACCCAGGCGAAGTACCTGGGTGAGTTGCTGAAGCAGCATGGGTTGTTTCAGCCGTTCGTGCTGCACATGGTGATCGGATCGTCGGTGCTGTTGCGGCGATTGACGGGGCGCAGGACCTGTAAGGTAGGCGGAGAGATTTACAATATTTACGACCGCCCGCCCAAGGTCGAATGGATTTGCGATAACGACGGCGGCGAATTGGTTCAGCGGCCGGACGATCGCGAAGAAGTAATCCGCGAGCGCTTGCATGCGTACGAGAAGCTGACCGCGCCCTTGGTGCAGTATTACCGGCGGCTGGGTTTTCTTCAGGATATCGACGCCAGCAAGAGTTTCGAGGAAGTAAAGCAGCAAATTTTCGAAAGCCTGGAAGGGATCGGCGGAACGCGGTAACCAAATGGCGATTCAATTACGCAGCGCCAGCGAACTTGAAAAGATGTACCGCGCCGGCCAGGTGGTTCACGAAGTTTTGAACGCGCTCCGGGCGCAGGTGCAACCGGGGATGACGACGATGGACCTCGAGAAAAGCGCCGAGGAGATCATCGCCAAGGGGCCGGGAAGGCCGGCGTTCAAAGGGTATAAAGGGTATCCCTGCGTGCTATGCACGTCGGTGAACAGCGAGATCGTTCACGGGATTCCGTCGCCAAAGCGGAAATTGCGCGAAGGCGATATCGTCTCCATCGATTTCGGCATGGAAGTGGAAGGGTATTACGGCGATTCGGCGGTCACCGTGCCGGTGGGGATCATCAGCCCGGAGCTGCAGAAGCTTCTGGATGTGACTCGGGAATCGCTGGACCACGCGATCGACAAGATGCGTCCGGGAAATCGCCTGGGCGACGTCGGTCACGCGGTGCAGAGTTGGGTTGAGAAGCACGGGTACTCGGTGGTGCGAGAGTTCGTGGGACACGGCATCGGAACGAAAATGCATGACGAGCCGAACCTGCCGAACTACGGAGAGCCGGGGCACGGTGCGCGCTTGCAGGAAGGCATGGTGATTGCCGTCGAACCGATGGTAAACGCCGGCCGTCCGGAAGTGGCAATGCGCGGCGAATGGGTGGCCGAAACGGCCGATGGAAGTCCTTCGGCGCATTTCGAGCACACCGTGGCGGTCACGGCAAACGGTCCGTGGATACTGACGCGGCCGAGAGAGATGACGGGTCCGGCGTGGGGGAACGAAGTCTTAAGTACGAAAGTGTAAGTTTTAAGTAAGAAGTAAATCCAGTCTTACTTGGAACTTATTGCTGAGAACTTAGAACACAGGAACTTATGGCCAAGCAGCCGTACGTAAAAAAAGAGAAAGGCGACTCCGGAAATCCGAAGGAGGACGCGATTGAAGTGATGGCGACGGTGATTGAGCCGCTGCCGAACGCGATGTTCCGCGTCGAGTTGGAGAACAAGCACCAGGTGCTGGCGCATGTTTCCGGTAAGATGCGCAAGAATTTTATACGGATTCTGGCGGGCGACAAGGTGGCCGTGGAGCTTTCGCCATATGATTTGACGCGCGGCCGGATCGTGTACAGGTATAAGTAATCAGTTTTCAGTCGTCAGTTTTAAGTTGTAAGTAAAGAGAGAAACGCGCAACTGAAGATTCGTGGCTTTCGGATATCTCGAAAAGAAGGACGCTCGGCTGGGATTTTAGAATTACTTAGAACTTAAAACTGAGAACTTAGAACTCAAAACTTGCAGTAACGCAGCGAGGAGTCAGAAGCATGAAAGTACGGGCAAGCGTGAAAAAGATTTGTGACAAGTGCAAGGTGATCCATCGCCGCGGCGTGGTTCGGGTGATTTGCGTGAACCCGAAGCACAAGCAGCGGCAGGGGTAGGAAGTTTTAAGTAATTAGTTATAAGTACTAAGTAAGGTTTTGGATTTACTTAGAACTGAAAACTTAAAACTTTAGGACTTGAATCGGGCACGCAAGAGTTTTTGAAAGGAACCGAGAAACATGGCACGTATCGCTGGTGTTGATCTTCCGCCGCAGAAGCGTTTGTGGGTCGGGTTGACCTCGATCTACGGCATCGGACAAGTGCGCGCGAAGAGTATTGCCGAAAAGGCGAATGTGGATTTCACGAAGAAGATCCGCGAGCTGACGGAAGATGAAGTCAACCGCATCCGCAACGTTATCGAAGCGGAAGGGCGCGTGGAAGGCGATCTCCGCAAAGAGATCCAGATGAACATTCGGCGCCTGATTGAAGTCCAGGCGTACCGCGGCATTCGTCACCGTCGCAATTTGCCGGTACGCGGGCAACGGACGCACACGAACGCGCGCACGCGGAAGGGTCCACGGCGCGGCGCGGTTGCCGGGAAGAAGCAGATTAAGGGCAAGAAGGGATAAGTAAACCAGTTTTTAGTTCTTAGTTTTAAGTGGTAAGCGAGACAGCTTCACCGCTTGAACCTAGGAATTGCGACCTAGAACTTAAAACTTAGTACTTAGAACTACGGAGTCAAACGTGGCAAAAGAGCAGAAAAACGCGGCGGTGGACGCAACAGCAGCACCGGCAAAACCGGCCGCGACTGGTAAGCGCAAGAAAGAGTTCAAGAAGAAGCGCGAAAAGCGCATTGTGCCGCATGGCATTGTGCACGTGGCCGCTTCCTTCAACAACACGCAGATCACGATTGCGGATCCCGACGGGCGCGTGCTTTGCGCGTCTTCAGCGGGTGCCATCGGATTCAAGGGATCGCGCAAGGGCACGCCGTACGCCGCGCAGCAGGCTGGATTATCCGCGGCGGGAACGGCGCGCGACCAGTACGGGATGAAGAGCGTGGAAGTGAAGGTAAAAGGCCCGGGCTCCGGCCGCGAATCCGCAGTGCGCGCATTGGCAGCGGCGGGATTGCACATCGTGGCCATCCGCGACGTGACGCCGATTCCGCACAACGGCTGCCGTCCGCCAAAGCGCCGGCGCGTCTGAAGCAGTTTTAAGTTTTCAGTTATCAGTATTAAGTCGGACCGGAAGACCGAAGATTTTGATGATTCTGAGTTATTAGGTTTCGGGTGCTTTGCGTAAGACTAAGAACCTATAGCTTAGGACTGAGAGAGTTTCGCGAAGGGAGAACAGAAGTTGGCAAGACACCGAGATGCAGTCTGCCGCCTATGCCGTAGGGAAGGGCAGAAACTATTTCTAAAAGGATTGCGGTGCTTCACGGACAAGTGCGCGATCGAGAAGCGCAACTTCGTGCCGGGACAGCACGGACAATCACGGCGCGCGAAGATTGCGGGTTACGGCCTGCAACTCCGCGAAAAACAGAAAGTAAAGCGCACGTACGGCCTGCTGGAGCGGCAATTCCGCAATTATTTCGAGAAAGCGGAGCGCACCAAGGGGCCGACGGGCGAAAACCTAATCATCATGCTGGAACGCCGGCTGGACAATACGGTATGGCGCGCCGGCCTGGCGTCTTCGCGCTCACAGGCGCGGCAACTGGTGCTGCACGGACACGTGCGGATCAACGGGAAGAAAGTGAATATCCCGTCGTACCAGGTGAACGTGGGCGAAGAAATCGCCATCAAAGAAAAGATGCACGGGAACGCCATGGTGCTGGAAGCGCGCAACGTGGCGCAAAGCCAGAGCCTGGTGCCGTGGCTGGAGCAGGAGCGCGAGCAGTTCAAGGCCAAAGTGGTGGCGCTGCCAAAACGCGAAGATGTGCAGACGCCGCCGATCAACGAACAGCTGATCGTGGAACTGTACTCGAAATAAGTAATAAGTTTTAAGTTCTCAGTGGAAGAATTCCTGACTGAAAACTTACAACTGATTGCAGAGAACTTTGCAGGGCTTGCAGTAGACCTGGTCGAGGGAAGGGAAACGGCTTGAGTGGCCGGCGACGCCGGTCACGGAAGGAAGGAACACGATGTGGAAGGGATTTCAGAAACCGAAGCGTCTTGCGTCTGAGCTGGAATCGCTAACGGAGCGGTACGGCCGGTTTTCGGCGCAGCCGTTTGAACGGGGCTGGGGTACCACGGTAGGAAACGGGTTGCGGCGCGCGTTGCTCAGTTCGATCGAAGGCGCAGCGATCACCGCGGTGAAGATCGAGGGCGTGCTGCACGAATTCTCCTCGATACCCGGAGTGGTGGAAGACGCCACCGACATCATCCTGAACCTGAAGCAGGTCCCCATCAAGCTGAATACCGACCTGCCGAAGACCATCTATCTGAATGTGGAAGCGCCCGGAGTTGTGACCAGCGCGCAGATCGAAGAAGATGCGGACTTCGCGGTGCTGGACAAAAGCGTGTACATCGCGACGGTCAGCGAAGGCGGGAAGCTGCTGATTGAAATGCGCGTGAAGAACGGGCGTGGATACGTGGCGGCGGACCGTAACTACGACGAAGACCTGCCCATCGGGTACATTCCGGTGGACAGCGTGCATTCGCCCGTGCGCAAGGTGAACTACTCCGTGGAATCGGCGCGCCTTGGGCAGATGACGGATTACGAAAAGCTGATGATGGAAGTGTGGACCAACGGCGCCATCACGCCGCAGGATGCGATTGGACTGGCGGCGAAACTGGTGAAGGACCACATGAGCATCTTCATCAACTTCGAGGAGCCAGTGGAAAACGTGGAGATGCCGCAAGACATCGTACACGATCCACGGCTGGAGCATCTGGACCGCTCCGTGGAAGAGCTGGAACTTTCCGTACGCAGCTACAACTGCCTGAAAAACGCGAATATCCAGACCATCCGCGAGCTGGTGCAGAAGAGCGAAAACGAAATGCTGAAGACCAAGAACTTCGGCCGGAAGTCCTTGAACGAGATCAAGGACATCCTGGTGAAGATGGGACTTGGTCTGGGCATGAAGTTCGATGAGCACGGCCGGATTATCTGGCCGCCGCTGCCGAGCCAGACATCGATGCCGCCGACGACTTCGGAAGATACCGTCGGGCTGTAAAGCGAGCTGATAGCTCACAGTTTACAGTCGACAGTGAAGATCATTTTTTCAGGGGCTAAAGCCTTGGTGGTTAAGAAGAAGCACGCCGGGGCTGAAGCCCCGGCCTCCTAAGAAGGAAGAGACGATGAGACACCTGAAGTCGGGATCAAAACTGGGTCGCAATCCGTGGCACCGCCGCGCGACGCTGCGCAACCTGGTCACCAACCTGTTTGAGCATGGGCGGATCACTACGACGCTGACGCGCGCGAAGGCGACGCGGCCAGTGGCGGAGAAGATCATCACGCTCGGAAAGAAAGACACACTGGCGGCGCGGCGGCAAGCAGCTGCGTACCTGATGACGCCGGCAATGACCAAGAAACTGTTCAGCGAAATCGCGCCAAAGTTTGCGGATCGCGCGGGCGGCTACACGCGCATCATCCCTGCGGGAATTCGCGTGGGCGATGGAGCGAAAGTGGCGATACTGGAACTGGTGAGCTACGAGTTCAAGAAGAAGGAAAAGAAAGAGAAGAGCAAGGTGGCGGAAGCCGTCGAGGAAAAGAGCTAAGACGAATTCGCAGGGTCCGCGTCGAGGCGGATATGGGAACAGATGCGACGCCCGCTTCGGGAAACCGGGGCGGGCGTTTTGTTTTTGGGGAGGCGGAGAATCATGCAGGGCGTATTTGCGCGGGCTCAATCCGCGAGCTTCAGCTTCTCCAGATAGGTGTTGTAAGCGGCCTTGATCGCGTTGAGATCGGGAGATGGCGCGTTTTTCAAAAGCGGATTGATGAAAGTATCCATGGCTTTATCAATCCCCTCGAACAATGCGTGATTTGTTTTGGAGAGCGCCGTATCGCCGCCGTAGTCCTCGGCCTTGTCCCAGTTGCGTTCAAGAATGCGGGCGAGCTTCGCGGCAGTGGCGCCGTCGCCTTTCTGAATAGCGGCAAGAGCGAGCTGAGCCAGGGCGCGGTAGGGACCCATTTTTGTGTCGTCGACACCGGCGGTCTGATGAGCGTGCTTTTCCTGCGCCAGCGATGGTTGCGCGACGGCAACTCCCAGAGAAAGGGATGTGCCTAGAAGCAAAAGGATATTACCGAGGAGAGGGAGCCTGATGGTCATTGATGAGCCTCTTTACGCCAGATTACCGCATGCAAGCCCGCAAATGATTTTATTTAGCCAGTCCGGGGGAAACAGTACACGGACTCTGAAATTGTCGGTGCGCCGACAACGTGATGATTTCTCGCAAGTGCTGCAGGGGAAGGAGTTAGAGGAAACGAGGCTTGTAAGTACGGAAAGTGCTGGGGTTATAGGTGGTTTGGAACGAGAGAGATGTGCATGTGTTGAAGGCAGAGGGGTTAGGAGAGGAATTATTGCAAGGGCAATAATATACTTGACTCAGTAAGGCGTTTCTGTCATAATTCTGACAGTGAGGAACGCCATGAACCCCAAACCAAAGACTCTTCAGCAAGCCATCGTTTACTTCGCTGACCCCGACAACTGCCTCAAGTTCATGGTTGCGCGGCGCTGGCCCAATGGCGTTACCTGCCCCGCTTGTGAGAGTAAAGAAGTTCGCTTTATCTCTACTCGCCGCATGTGGGAATGCAAGAGCCAGCACGCTCGCAAACAGTTCTCTGTGAAGATCGGGACTATCTTTGAGGATTCTGCTCTGCCTCTCGACAAGTGGCTCATCGCAATGTGGATGGTTGCCAACTGCAAAAACGGCGTCAGTTCCTACGAAGTGGCCCGCGCTCTTGGCGTCACTCAGAAGTCCGCATGGTTCATGCTCCACAGAATCCGCCTTGCGATGCAGAGCAATGACTCCTCGAAACTTGGTGGACGCGGACAGGAAGTAGAAGTAGACGAAACCTTCATCGGTGGCGCTGCTCGATTCATGCACAAGGAAAAGCACAATCGCCGCATTCGCTCCACTGGCACCAAAGATAAGACCCCGGTCATGGGCATTCTTGAACGCGGCGGTGAAGTTCGCGCCATGGTAATTCCCACTCGCCGCAAGCATGTAGTGCAAGCGGAGATTCGCCGCCACGTAAAAGTTCACAGTGCGATCTACACCGATGCCCTTCTCTCCTATCAAGGATTGAAGCACCAAGATTTCGTTCACCAAGTAATCGACCATGCCGAGAAATACGTTGACGGGCAGGTTCACACCAACGGGCTCGAAAACTTCTGGAGTCTCTTCAAGCGTGGTATCAAGGGCACCTACGTGAGCGTGGAACCATTCCACCTCTTCCGGTATTTGGATGAGCAAGTTTTCCGCTTCAACTTGCGGGAACTGGCTCACGACGGACTTCGTTTCGAGCACGTTGCCTCTCACGTAATCGGAAAGCACCTCACCTACGCTGAAGTAACTGGTAAGGTGGGCTCCTCCGAGATTAACTAAGCCCGGTCATTTGCCGCGCGGGAAAAACCCTAAAGCATGCTCGCATTAATGCCTAGCCCTCGCAGTTCGGCACATAAGACTTCCACTTTTTTCCAGGCCTGATTGCGTTCTTCGAGAAGAGCAACCAGATCGTTTTCGTTCAATAAAAGTGTGGCGAAATTAATTTCTGTCACGCGGCTCAATCTGAAATGGCTGCTTTCTATGTGGTAATCGCCACCTTTCGTAATACTTTCTCCCGCTTCTTTATAGGCGCGGGAGACACTCCCTATTTTCAAGTTAAGATGCGCGAGTTCCTCTTTGGCATCCTGTAGCTGCCTAACCAATTGACCCACCTGTTGCGCTTTCTCGTCGCCACTCATTTCTTTTTTTCCTTTTTCTTTTTCTTCAATCGATCTCGCTTCCAACTACTTTCACGTTTTTTAATTTCCTCGTGCGATACCGACAAAATTTGCTTCACTGCATCTTCAAAATTCGCTAACTCGGATTCATTTCTTCCCATTCACTCCCCTTTCCGGACTGCAAAATGTCGAGCACGGCTGAAGAATATAATTTCAACTTTCCAACGTTTAGACCGCACAGTTTTTTTAGTCGAACTGGAATTTCGCAATTCGGATTCTCTTTCCGGTCTACCATGAACTTACGAGCCTCATATGCCAGAAAATCTGCTGCCTGAACGCCCGGATAATCGCGGTCGTTTACAAAGCATATCGACGAGAAACGCTCTCTAACCTTTGGAAAGGTCTTTTTGAGCATAACCAATTGCTCGAAGCATGCTTGAGAAGACTCTTCATCATTATCCAGAACCAAGCCAACCGTCGAATTGGAATTTACCGTCTCTACCGCATCAATTGCTCGCATCACAACTTGGTGAAAGGCTAGGAACAGTGGGTTGTGACTCTTGGATTTGAAGTTCGATTCTGGTAGGGAATGCCAATACTTTGAATCAACAACTGCGCCAGAGCAAACAATTCCAGATTGCGCGATAATCGTAGCAAATTCATCGAGCATCTGCTCGCGGGCCATCTCCCAACTCTCTGATACCTCCTCTAATCTGCGCTTAACCTCAAGCCATTTGGGATGATCGTCCGCACGATAAATCACACGCAAGTGGAGTGGTGGAATCTGCCATCTAGTCCGACAATTTTCCCACTCCAAAGAGAAACGCGTCCATTCCGATATGTGGGCTGCATAACCACACATCGATATATAGTCGATTTTCGTATCAGTGAACTTTCCGCTTTCATCTACATAGACATGAAAGGCCGCCATAAATTTCCCTGCCCCCATGGAGACGGGCAAAGTACACTCCCAAGTTTCACGATTTTTCACTCATGCACTTTCCCTCTCCTGACAAGGTTCAATATGCTCGCTCCGTATGACTGAGTCAAGTATATTATTGCCATTGCAAGTGCAGATTGGAGAGGGGTTAGGCGGATTCCATAGCAGTTCTGCCGATTGACGCTGACTCGACTCGCGACAATCCTCCAGGAACGCCTTAGCGTAGTCCCTCCTTAGTGGGTGAGTCAGTGAGATTTTTGCCGGAACCGGAGCCGGAGTTGTCGGAATCTTCAGAGTCGTCGTCCTCGTCGTCGGGGGTGTAATCGGGGAGATCGACGTAGTAGTCGCCGACCAACTGCCGCCAGTATTCTTCGATGTAGCACTCTTGGAATTCGGCGGAAGACGCGGTGATCGATTTCAGCAGGGTCGAGGCAACGCGTGCGAGGGCCGTGGCGCTTTTCGGGTCGATGCGGCCTTCGGCTACGGCGCGGAAGACGCGAGTGAGGGAATGGGTGAGAGCGGTAGCAGGGACGAAGTTACCTGCAAGGGGCTCCCAGATGTCGGAGGCGGTTTTGTCGGATTCGCGGAGGTGGCGGAGCTTACGCTCGTGGTGGAAGCAGTATTTGGACGTGCGGGAAGAGCGCAGCATACGGCATTGGCGACCATCCGAGAAAGTGAAGGCACACAAAGACGGGTCGTCTTTGGAGCTGTGGGCAGACATAGAGACTCCAGAAAAGGAATTTTGAATTGTGGGGAAGAGCCGGGCCCAAGGAAAGAAGGCAAGGCGCACTTCTCAACGGAGGGATTTTGGCATAATAGTTATAGAGTTGTCAAGAGAAAAATAAATAAAATATTGGGTGGGCAGGGGAGGGATCCCTCGACTACGCGGCCCGGCGCGCCGGAATACGGCGCGGAAGAGAAAATCGGGCCGCTCCGCTCGGGATGACAAACTGAGGAGGGTGTCGCATCAACGGCATGGGAGGGCGGAGAAATCAGGGCTTGGGGCGGCGGAGGCGGTGGATCAGGAAGAGGACAAGGAGGGCAACGAAGGCGCCGACGGAATCGAGGAGGGAGTCGCGGGCGGAGGCTGTGCGAGAAGCTACAAAGGATTGATGGATTTCGTCGAGAGCGGCGTAGGCGGCGGCGATGAACCAGGCAGCGAAAGCCCAGGACCAGTGCCAACCGGCGCGCGCTCCGCGAATACCACGATAGAGGAGCAGATAGAAGATGAAGTATTCGGTGAAGTGGGCGGATTTGCGGATGAAGAAATGGATGGTCTCGAACGTGGCAGTGCTCAGGGAAGGTACGAACCAGTGAAGGATGGCGCCGATGACGCTGGCAGTGTGCTCCGCGGAAAAGGTGACGGTGGAGGCGGTGAAGATGACGGCGCTCCAAAGCAGAGCGGGCCACCAGGCGTGCAGCCACGGGGGAAGGATCGATTTGGGAGGAACGCGTTGGCGAACCTCATCGAGGGTTGGAGCGGGACGGGGATTGCGCCAGGGTTCGGAGGGGGACATTGGTCGTTTAGGTTCGTATTCTATTGTAAGCGAAGAGGTAGGAGAATGCAGGTGGAGCGAAAGCGAAAATAGAAAAGCGTGGAGGACATGAAGTCGTAATGGAGTTTTAGGTTGAGGTTCTTCGGCCCTGGGATACGGCCTCAGGATGAGCGGTTTGTGAGTCGGCTGTGGTGGGAAAGCGGTGCCAAGGCACCGCACTCCAGGAAAAGAAAAACCAGGTAAGGGCAAACCCAAGAGAGAAGCCGCAGGGCCCGAAGACTCGCCCTGCGCTACACGAAAGTTATTCCATGCGGTAGTTGGGGGCTTCCTTGGTGATGACCACGTCGTGGACGTGAGATTCGCGGAGGCCGGCAGCGGTGATGCGGATGAAGTGGCCTTTTTCGGCGAGTTCGGGGATGGTGCGCGCGCCCACGTAACCCATACCACTCTTGAGACCGCCGACCAATTGATCCGTGAGGCCGCCGAGAGGGCCTTTGTAAGCGACGCGTCCTTCAACGCCTTCGGGGACGGACTTGCCGCGTTCCGCGAATTCTTGCGAATAGCGATCGGCGGAGCCCGCTTCCATGGCGCCGGTGGAGCCCATGCCGCGGTAAGACTTGAATGTGCGGCCCTGATAGAGAATGGTTTCGCCGGGAGCTTCCTCGGTGCCAGCGAAGAGGCTGCCAATCATGACGCAAGAAGCGCCGGCCGCGATGGCCTTGGTGATGTCACCGGAATATTTGATGCCACCATCGGCGATGATGGCGACGCCGGTATCTTTGGCGGCTCGGGCGGCTTCCATGACGGCAGTGAGTTGAGGAACGCCAGCGCCGGTGACGACGCGGGTGGTGCAGATGGAGCCGGGGCCGATGCCCACCTTGAGACCGTCAATGCCGAGAGAGATGAGTTCCTTTGCGCCTTGGTAGGTGGCGACGTTTCCAGCGATGAGCTGCATATCCGGGAGGCGGTGACGAATCGCCTTAATGGCTTCCATGACGCGTTCTGTGTGGCCGTGAGCGGTGTCAATGGCCAGGACGTCGGCTTTGCACTTGGACATTTCAACGGCGCGTTCGAGGAAATCACCAGTGGCGCCGATCGCCGCGCCCACGTAGAGGCGGCCGTGATCGTCCTTGGCGGCGCGGGGATATTCGAGTTTTTTCTGGATGTCTTTTACCGTGATGAGTCCCTTGAGATTGAAATCCTGGTCAACGACGAGAAGTTTTTCGATGCGGTGTTTCTGGAGGATTTTCTCGGCTTCTTCGAGTGTGGTGCCGACGGCGACGGTGACAAGATTGTCCTTGGTCATGACCTGGCCGACGAGCTGGCTGTGATTTTTCTCGAAACGGAGGTCGCGATTGGTCAAGATGCCGGTGAGTCGCGTACCGCGAGTGACGGGAAGGCCGGAGATGCGGTACTTATTCATGATTTCGAGGGCTTGGCGGATGGTGATGTCCGGGGAGATGGTGACAGGATCGACGATCATGCCGGATTCGGAGCGTTTGACGCGGTCGATTTCCTCGGCCTGGCGATCGATGGGAATATTGCGATGAACGATGCCGATGCCGCCCTGGCGCGCGATGCCGATGGCGAGGCGCGATTCGGTGACGGTGTCCATGGCGGCGGAAGAGAGAGGGATGTTGAGCGAAAGATTGCGGGTGAATTTCGTGGTGGTGTCCACTTCGGTGGGCAGGACGGAGGATTTGCCCGGAAGAAGGAGGACGTCGTCGAACGTGAGACCTTCGGTGATAGGACCTTCAATCATGAGAACCTCGGAAGAGAATCGAAAGTTGAAATTGGAAAATCGAGAATGCGTGTGGCGGCCCAAAAACAGCGCAGCCCAGCGGGTGGCCGCCGGGCTGGGAGAAGAGTTCATATCGATCGAGAAAATGCTTCACGGTGTAAACAGTAATTTTATGGGGGAGAGGGGTGAGGGGTCAAGTTGAAGGGGTGAAGTATGAGGAGATTTTCGGTGGCTGTGGGAAATGCCTCGTCCCAGCGAGGTCATCTCTTCTCCAGGAACTGAAGAAACTCCTCTCGAGTGAATCCTGATTCCCGCAAGATGGAGAGGAGGGTTCCTATTGGAATATCGCGATTATGCTGAGGAACTACCGCACGCCTCTTAGACGTGGGGTTGAAATAGATGTATTGGCTGCCGGAAATGTGATCGAGCAAGAAACCACGGCTTTCGATGAAGCGGGCGACTTCGCGGGGCTTAACGGCGGGAAGCTTCGGCATACTCGAGATCAAGCGAAGCCACGAGCGATTCGTTGTCCGTCGGAATCGGCTCGTTGTGTTTTCTCAGGCTCGCGAGATAGCCGGAGATAGCGTCCCGTGCCATTTTCTTGGCCTCGACCAAAGTGCGTCCATAGGTAACGCAGCCGGAGAGGGCGGGCACAATGACCGTAAAGCCCCTTCAGGTTCAGGCCTTAATATGATGTTGAAATGGCCGCGAGACTTTTTCATATAAGAAGCAATGTTATAAGAAGAAAGTGAAACGGTCAAACATGAGGGCAAATTGGGTTGTGAGAAACTTAACATCAAAGGGAGATTTCTCACTCCGCGGACTCCGTTCGGAATGACGGGGTTTGCAGATATGGTGGTGGCGTTAGTTGGAGCTTGGAGGGACTGCAGATTGTTGCCAGCGTTGGCGGACGGCAGCCAGGAATTGTTTTTTGTCCTTTTTCATTTGATGGACGAGGGGTTGATTGCCGGTTTCTTCGTGGGCGGCGGCCCAGAGAACCATTTCGGTGAGGACCGGGGCGAGATCGATGCCTTTTTTTGTGAGGACGTAGATTGATTTGCGGCCGTCGGATGAATCGGGCTGGGTGGAAATGATGCCGTAGGAGCCGAGTTTGCGGAGGCGATCCGCAAGGATGTTGGAAGCTATGCCTTCGTAAGATTCCAGAAACTCCTTGAAAGTGCGCGAGCCACGTAACATCATGTCGCGGACAATCAGCAGGGACCAGCGATCGCCGAGCATCTCCACCGAGGCATTCAGGGGACACCCCGAGCGGCGGTGAGGTCCGGACTTGCTTTTGGGCATAGGGTGACAGTAGCACATTTAACTTGCATTTCAAAAGTAAGATGGGCAAACTGGCGTCCCGACTTTCGATAGGGCCGGGGCGAATGGAAAGAGGGAGGGGAGATGAGCGGCGTGCGAGTGCTGGTGGGGACAAAGAAGGGCGCGTTCATTCTGACGTCAGACGGCAAACGCGAGAAGTGGGAGATCAGCGGTCCACACTTTGCGGGATGGGAGATGTACCACCTGAAGGGATCTCCGGCGGATCCGAATCGGCTATATGCGTCGCAAACCAGTGGCTGGTTTGGGCAGATCATTCAACGGTCGGATGACGGCGGGAAGACATGGTTCCAACCGGGCACGCCACCGGGGGAGCCGACAACCTCCTCGGACGGAATGCCGAAAGGCGAAAGCAATAAATTTGTGTACGACGTGTCGGCGGAAACGGGAAAACCTCTTAGGACGCACCAATGGTACGACGGGACGCAGCATCCTTGGGAATTCAAGCGCGTGTGGCATCTGGAGCCGTCGTTGACGGATCCGGATACGGTGTATGCGGGAGTAGAAGACGCGGCGCTGTTTCGTTCGAGCGACGGAGGACGGACGTGGAAAGAACTTTCCGGCTTGCGCGGTCACGGAACAGGGCCCAAATGGCAACCGGGAGCGGGAGGAATGTGCCTGCACACGGTGATATTGAGCGCAAAAGCGCCCGGGCAGATTGTGATCGCCATCTCCGCAGCGGGCGCATTCCGCAGCGACGACGAAGGTAAGACGTGGAAGCCGATCAATCAGGGACTGCGCTCGCAGTTCATTCCAGACCCGACAGCGGAGGTAGGACATTGCGTGCACCACGTGACGATGCACCCGTCGCGGCCGAACGTGCTGTTCATGCAAAAGCATTGGGACGTGATGCGGAGCGACAACGCGGGGGATTTGTGGCACGAGGTTAGCGGAAATTTGCCGACGGATTTTGGATTCGCGATTGACGTGCACGCGCACGAGCCGGAAACGATTTTTGTGGTGCCGATCAAAAGCGATGGGGAGCACTATCCGCTCGATGGGAAGTTGCGGGTATACCGGAGCAGGAGTGGCGGAAACGAATGGGAAGAGTTGAAGAAGGGACTGCCGGAGCGGGACTGTTACGTGAATGTCTTGCGCGATGCGATGGCGGTGGATACGTTGGACAAATGCGGCGTATATTTTGGGACGACGGGTGGGCAGGTGTACGCTTCGGCGGACGCGGGGGACACGTGGTCGCCCATCGTGCGTGATTTGCCCGCAGTGTATTCCGTGGAGGTACAAACGTTGTCATGATTCGCGTGGAACTGCCAGCACACTTGCGCGGGTTGGCGCGGGCTCCCACAGAGCTTGGGCTTGAGGTGAGCGGCGAGGTGACGTTGCGCGCGGTGCTGGATGAATTGGAGGCGCGCTATCCCATGTTGCGGGGGACGATTCGGGATCATGTGACTCTGCAGAGGCGGCCGTTTTTGCGGTTTTTTGCCTGCGGGGAGGATTGGTCGCATGAATCGCCGGACGCGGCGCTGCCGAAGCAGGTGGCATCCGGGGAAGAGCCGCTGCTGATTATTGGAGCGATCGCCGGCGGGTAGAAAACCTCACCCGCCAAATAAAACAAGAGAGCAAAAAACCACGTTCTGGGGGGAAGAAAATTGTGCTTGACATATTCCCTTATGGGAATATATTATTTGAAGCATGGCGAGAGCGAGCACGACTTCGGATGCGTTTAATGCGGTGGCGGAACCCCGGCGGCGGGACATTCTGAATTACCTGATGCTGCAAGAGCGGCCGGTGAACGAGATTGTGGAGAGCCTGGGGTTGGAGCAGCCGAGCGTATCGAAACACTTGCGGGTGTTGCGGGAGGTGGGACTTGTGGATGCGCGAAGGGAAGGGCGGCAAATCTATTATCGGACGAATGCAGAAGCGATCCGGCCGTTACATGAATGGACGGAGACGTTCAAGCGATTCTGGATGCACCAGTTGAAGCGGATCAAAGAACAGGCAGAGAACAAAGGGGACAAGTAGAACGGTTGTTCAAACTTAAATTGAGGAGGAAATATGGCGGGCGGCGTATTGAAGATCGAGGATTTCACACTGACGGTCACGTTGGAGACGCACGTAAAAGCTTCGCTGGAGGATACCTTCGCGGCGGTGCTGGATCAGATAGGGCCAAAAAACGAAACGCCGGATGGGAAGCCGATGCCGATGAAGCTGGAAGCGTGGCCGGGAGGACGGTGGTACCGCGACCTGGGAGAGGGGAAGGGCCACTATTGGGCGACGGTGCAGGCGATCAAGCGGCCAACGCTGCTGGAATTTTGCGGACCGTTGTTCGCGTCGTACCCGCTGCTTTCCAACGTGCAGTATCGGCTGAGCGAAGTGAAGGGAGGAACGCTGATCGCGTTTCGCCACACGGCGCTGGGGTTCATACGCGAGGAAGACAGAAAAGGCGTGGGAGAAGGTTGGACGCACTTGATGACGAAAATACGGGAACGCGCGGAAGCGCCGCGCGCGCATTGAAGGAGAGGAGGTCTGGTTATGTGCCCGGCATGTTTAGCAGCGATTTCGTGGGTGGTGGTGGGGGTGGTGTCGAGTGGAGGAGTGACGGTGCTGGCTGTAAAGGCGCTGCACGGACGGGGTGCGGCGAAGGAAGTTAAGGGGAACCAGGCGGAGATGAATGCGGAAGAGTCTCCAGGTCAAAAAGAAAAGGAGAATGAGCAATGAGCTTAACGATGTTGCAACAATCGAAAGTGGTATCGCACGAGGAATGGGTAGCGGCCCGGAAAGAACTTCTAGCGAAGGAGAAGGAGTTGACGCGGCAAAGCGATGCGCTGGCCGCGGAGCGCCAGAACTTGCCGTGGGAGAAAGTGGAGAAGGAGTATGAGTTCGATACGCCCAGCGGAAAGAAAAAGCTTGGCGATTTGTTCGCCGGGCGGAGCCAGTTGATTGTGTATCACTTCATGTTTGGTCCGGAGTGGAAAGAGGGATGCCCGAGCTGCTCGATTGTCGGCGATCACATTGACGGGAGCGTGACGCATCTGGCGAACCGAGATGTGACGCTGATGGCGGTGTCGCGGGCACGGCTGGAGCAGATTGAAGAGTTCAAGAAGCGGATGGGTTGGAGATTCAAGTGGGCATCGTCGTTCGGGAGCGAGTTCAACCGGGATTACCAGGTTTCTTCCAGCAAGGAAGAAATGGCCGAGCCAGAACAATACTACAACTACAAAATGCAGCGTTTTCCATCGGACGAACGGCCGGGGGCCAGCGTGTTTTACAAGAATGAGCAGGGAGAGATCTTCCATACTTATTCGACCTACGGACGCGGGTTGGAACATTTGATGAATATGTATTGCTACATGGACCTGACACCGCGAGGACGTCACGAGGAGGGGATCAAGCCGCAACCGATGGCGTGGGTAAGACACCACGACCGGTACGAACAGAATTATTACGAGGATGGAATGGCGAAGCGGGCGCAGAGCGCGGGCGGTTCGTGCTGCGCAGGGGAACACTGAGGGGAATAAGGCGAGCTAGAAGTGGGGAATTAAGGCCGGGGCGGCTTTCGGAATGCGAGAGCGCCCCGGTTTTTGTTTTGTGCAGGCGGCAAAGTCAGTAGACATGCCGCGTCAGGTTGGCACCTTGGTTTCTAGTTTTAAGAGGAAAGCAGGTTCCTCGCTTCACTCGGAATGACAATTCTTCTTCAGTATGATTCTTCAGGCAGAGCGATAGTCCTGCACTGTTTGCCTTTTTCAGCTTCCAGAATTATTCGCTGCTCATTGCCGCGATCCAGAAGAGAAGCGTCCCCGCGGCGCAGGCAGGAGCATGCCACCTGATGGGACCTTGACGCCAAACGCCGCCAATTGCAAAAAGGATACTCGCCAAAGAAAGCAAACTTCCGCACGCGTAGATTTTCATCAGAGTCGGATCGTAAAAGGGGAAACTCCGAATGAACACTGCGTAGAGATGTGTAAAGAGACCGAGCAACGCTGAGGCAGTGGCCAAACAAAACCCAACAAAGGAGAAGGTCGAAAGAATAGTGCGAGGAATAGTGCTTTTCCACCACCTGATCCAGCCCCAGATGAGCAGGGCAGGGACGATGAGAATCGCTCCCATCACGATAGACAGAAAAACCGACATAAACAATGCGAAGCCTCAGCATGATTATCCCCGTTTACAGGATCGATTTCACCCTTGATGTCGAGCCAGAAGGATGGCGGCCTGATAAAGTAGAAACATGACTGGAGAGATTCGGCAGTTTGAGGCGCACCGGATGCTTTGGAATGGGCATTTGCAGACGGTGGCGGGGGTGTTTTTGAAGAGGGAGTTTTTGTTGCCGCCGCCGGAAGAGCGGTTATTTCGCGTGGATGGGGAGACGCAACTGAAGGGGATGTGCAGTTGGCAGCCGGGGAAGCGGAAAGATGCGCCGGTGATCGTAACGGTGCACGGGCTGGAGGGTTCGAGCGAATCGAACTATGCGATTGGGATTGCGGACAAGGCGTACGCCCGGGGATTTCATGCGGTGCGGTTGAACCAGAGGAATTGCGGAGGGACGGAGCGGCTGACTCCTACTTTATACAACAGCGGGATGAGCGGGGATTACCGGGCGGTTTTGCTGGAGTTGATTGCGGAGGGATTCGAGAAGATATTTTTTGCGGGATATTCGATGGGGGGAAATCTGGTTACGAAGATGGCGGGGGAATTCGGGGAAGCGGCGCCGAAGGAGTTGCGCGGCGTGGTGGCGGTCTGTCCGGCGATGGATTTGGCGGCTTGCTCGGACGCTCTGGAGAAGCCCGAGAATTATTTTTACGAGCGGCATTTTGTGAAAGGGCTGATGGCGCGGTACCGGAGGAAGGCGGAGCTTTATCCGGAGCGGTATTCGCGGAATGGAATTGGAAAAGTGCGGACGGTGCGGGAATTTGACGACGCGATTACGGCGCCTGCATTTGGGTATAAGGATGCGGATGAATATTACGAGGCGGCGGGAGCGAAGAAGGTGATTGGCGATGTGCGCGTGCCGCTGCTGCTGATCACAGCGCAGGATGATCCGTTTGTGCCTTATGAGTCGTTTTTGCGGGCGAAGGTAGGGGGAAACCGTTTTGTGCGGTTTGTGGCGCCACGGGGTGGAGGGCATTGCGGGTTTATTTCTCGGCATGGAGGGGCGGAACGGTTTTGGGCGGAGGAACGGGTGGTGGAGTTTTGCGGGGAAGAGGAAAAGAAAACTTAACGCAGAGGCACAGAGTTCGCAGAGAAGAACGGGAAAGAGAACCCAAGAGCACAGTCAAGAGTGACTGTGCCACAAATTGCAGCACTCCATGGGTTAGCCGAGGGGATTTTCCAGGGATGATTGAAATTTGGGAGTCAGGAGTTGGGCGGGGCCGTCGGCGCTGATGGCCATTACGTCTTCGCAGCGCAGGCCGAATTCGTTGGGGATGTAGATGCCGGGCTCATTGGAAAAGGTCATGTCGGGTTCGAGGACGGTGGTGCTGGCGCGAACGAGGTAGGGATGTTCGTGCCCATCGAGGCCGATGCCGTGGCCGAGACGATGCGTGAAGAATTTGTAGCCAGGTCCATAACCGGCGGTGGTGATGACGTTGCGAGCGGCGTCGTCCACGGAGCCGGAAAGTTTTCCAGCACGGGCGGCATCGAGAGCGGCATCCTGAGCTTTGCGGACGATTTCAAAAACATTTTGAATTTTCTGGCTCGGTTTGCCGAGAACGCCGGTCCGGGTGACGTCTGATTCGTAGCCTTCCACCGTGCAGCCGCCATCAATCAGAACTACATCGCCTTCCTTTAATTTTTGCGGCTGGCGCGAGCCGTGAGGCAGAGCGGCGGATGCCCCCAGAAGCACCAAAGCATAGCCACGGAGATTCATTCTGGAGTAGCCGGTGGAGATGAGTGCGGCGATTTCGTCCTGCGTCATTCCTTCCTTCAAAGAAGCAAAAACTTCGCGATAGACATTGCAGGTGGCTTCGCAGGCGAGGCGCTGGAAATCGAGTTCTTGCGCGGACTTGCGCGAACGAAGAGGGACGGCGACGGGGTCGGCGGAGAGGAATGTGAAGTGTGGTGCGGCAGCGCGAAGGTGATCGTAGAACGTGAACGGAAGAGCTTCTTCAATGGCGATGCGGCCAGAGCGGATCGTGCGGGAGGCAAGAGTGGAAGCGATGAGTTGTGTGGGACTTTCGTCTTCCTGCCAAATATGAATATCGAGGGGAAAGCGAAGGGATTCACGCATGCGGGATTCTTCAAAGGCGGGGCAGATGAGAATGGGATCGCCAGAACGAGGGAGGACGAGAGCGAAGAGCCGTTCGCTGAGACCCCAGCGAATGCCAGTGAAGTAATAGAGCGAAGAGCCGGGGCCGATGACGATGGCGTCAAAGTCGGGCTTCACTTCCGACATGCGATGCTGGGCGCGGAGCAGACGATCGCGGAAATCGTCCGGAGTGAGCGGGCGAATGCGATCGCCGAGGGGTTTGAGGTTGGAGAAGTTGGGAGGGAGTTGCGGGGATGAGGATTGCGATTCACCGGCCGAGCAACCAATTGGCGCGAGAGACGCAGCGGAAATGGCGGCGGTGGAATGGAGAAAATGACGACGGGAGATAGAAGTCATGACAAAGAAGGATGGTGCGGAAGGGGAATTGTGTCAAGGAGTGTGGTGGAGAAGAAAAGAATTACACAGAGTTCACAGAGAAGAGAGGAAGAGAGAACCCGAGAGAAAAACCGCAGGGCTCGCGGAATCGCCCTGCGCTACAGGAAAGAGGTTACTGCGGTTGCTGGGGAGGAATTGTGGTGGTGGAGGTGGATGGTTCGGTAGTGGCGGGGGGCGGAGTCGTAGATGAGGATTGGGTAGATTTTTTGGTGGGGACGTAGGTGACGTCCACGGAGTCGCGGAGAGTAAAGTCCAGATGAGTTTCGGGAGGGATGCGGACACGTTTGCCGTGGGTGGCGACTTGCACGGCAGCGCCGCCTGCCCCGCCAGCGCCGGCGCCGATGGCCGCGCCGCGGCCACCTCCAGCGAGTCCGCCGATAATTGCGCCGAGAACAGCGCCACCGCCGATGACAGCAGCGGAACGTTTGCCGCGCGATTCACCTTTTTGTTGAACATCGCTGGAGGAGATGCGATAGGTTTTGCCTTGATAGGTGAAGCTATCGAGTGCGACGGTGAGTTCACTGGAACCGTTAAGCCCGCTGGCGGTGTTTGCCGCGATGAGTTTCAGGTTAACGTGGAGCCCTTTGGGTACGACGAGATTGTTTTCCAGGGAAACGGGGGCGTCCAGAGAAGCGCGGAAGATATGGCCAGGTTGGCTGGTGGAGGAGTCGATGCTGTCAATCGTGCGTACGGTGAAGACGGTACCGACGGGAAGAGTGACGGTGACAGGCAGAGGTGGAGGAGGTGCAACGGGGACAGGGGCAGGCGCTGGGGCAGGCGCGGCTGCCGGAATGGGAGCGGGGCCGGTCGGAGCTTCCACGGAGGAGCTCTCAGTTGCGGGTGGATTCGCGGGAGAGGGGGGAGTTGGTGGAGTTGCCGCGGCTTGCGGTTCAGGCGCGCGCGCGGGATGTGAAGATTTGCGCGCATGGGCAGGGGCGGGAGCGGTGGGCGGGACATATTCGGCCATGGCGGGCTTGATGGGCACGTTGGTTTGATCCACTACTTTGGAGACGCCCTTGGTGCTGGAGGCAATGCGCTCGGCGGCGAGGCGCGCGGCGTCGTCGGAGAGTTGGCCGGAAAGAGTGACGATGCCGTCTTTGACTGAAATGTTGATGGTGGAAGACTTGAGAAGCGGCTCTGAAAACATTTTGGCCTTGATGTCGGTGGCGATGGCGTCGTTGGAGGCGGAGCTGTTGGCGGGCTTGTTGCATGCAACGGAAAAAGCAAGCGCAAGGGTGAGAAGTGAAGTTAGACGTACAGAGCGGTGCATGGGGCCTCCGTAAGGATTAGACGCAGGCTCAGGTTGATATGGTTGCGCAGAAGGGAGGAAGAGTCAAAGAGTGGAAGAGGGAAGAAGTAGAAAAGTACCAGAGTGAAAGAGTAGAAGAGTGTCTTTGGCAAGGGGGAGTGGAGGGAGTAGGATTTTGGCGCATGCCTGGAAGAAATAAGAAGAATGGAAGGAGGATGAAATGACGTTTGGGGAATTTTGGCCGGAATATGTGCGGGCGCACAGCGCGGGGAGCACGCGAGTGATGCATTTTGTGGGGACGCTGGCGGGATGGGCAATCCTGGTGGCGGCGTTGATTGAACGAAAATGGTGGTGGATTGCGCTGGCGCTGGTGGTGCCGTACGCGTTGGCGTGGGTTTCCCATTTTTTTATCGAGCACAACAAACCGGCAACGTTTGAACATCCGTTGTGGTCGTGGTGGGCGGATCAGCGGATGGTGGGGATGATGATCGCGGGGAAGATGGGAGAGGAGGTACGGAAAGCGGGGGGCGAGCGGTAGCAGAGCAGAAGGGTGAAAGAGAATAAGTACAGAAGTGTAAGAGAACGGCCTTGCGCAGAGATCGCAGAGAGCACAGAGTTCGCAGCGAAGAAATTCCAGCAAAAGTTATTCGGAGCGGATAGCGAGAATTTGTTTGCCTTGAATTTGCAGTTCGACGCCGAAGGGCGGACGGATATCGCTACCTTGAACGATGGCTCCCCGAACCCAGATATTGCCAGGGAGGCTGGCGGTTCTGAGGGGATCGTAAAGAGTGTGGCTGCAAGGGTTGCCGACGAGAGGATGATTGGCGGCACGAAAACCGTAATCGGTTTTGAGTTTATCGATGTCGGTGATGTATTCGAGCGAGCAAGGGCCATAGGGAGCTTTGCGAGAGAAAGCCCAATAGCCGGAGGGCGAAGTAGGGGAGCCGCCGGGAAGATGGACGATGGTGGCGGGAATATTTTCTCCAGTAAGGCGATTGCGTACAAAGAAATCGGCGGAGGCCCAGGGCTTGGCAAGATCGGCAATTTGCGCGATGGCGGGATTGGCTTCCGTGGCATGAGGAAGCAGGGAGTTGGGATCCGGCGCGGGCGGGGGAACTTCAATCTGAGGAGGAGGTTCGACGCGAGCGGATTCGGGAGTATGGCTGTGGCTGATCCAGCGCACGCCAAAGAAAAGCAGCAGGCCGAGAACGACGAAAGCGATGATGAGAGGGAGAAGAGGATTGCGGCGAGGAAGCTTGGACGAAGGACCAGAGACGCCGGGAATAATCGGCATGTCGGGCCGAAAGCGGGTGGGTGGAGGAGTGTCGGCCATCGCGAAGGATGATTGTACTGTCAAGTTGGCAGGAGTAGCAAACCAAAGGAAGGGGAAAGGAGGGGAGGGAGAGAGGACGGCTGTGTTAGTGATAAGGAGACAAAGGGATTGCGGGACGCTTGTTTCCGGGCAGATTGCGTCATAGTGTAGTAAGAAGGTTAGCTAGAGGGAAATCCGCAGAGGATGGCGAGCGACACAAGATCATCGGCGCGGGCGTTTGTTCGCAGTCTGAACATTCTGCTGAAATTCGCACGTCTGTATGAGTTCGGACACGTGCGCACAGCCGCGCAATTCGAGACAACCTGGAAGGAACTGCACGCGGCGCTGCTGGAAAGCGGTGAAACAGGCGTGCTATTGGGGGCTTCGGGGAATCAGATCCTGCTGGACGGAGTGCCGCTGGGATCGGCCGCAGGCGAGCGGAGTTTCGCGCAACTCCTGACCTCTTCCGGAATCGCCAGCATTCACTTCGCAAAAAATCTGACGCAACCGCAATTTTCGCGGTTTGTACGCGCATTTCCGAGCGGTAATGCCAAGCCCAACCAACTGGCCGAACAATTGAAAGCGGCATTGTCGGGAGACACCAGCATTAAGATCAACGAAATACGATTTGTTGCGGAAGACAGCTCTGTGGCGGGAATTAAAGTGGCAGCGCAATTAACGGCCAAGGCGCTGGGCGCAGGTGGAGACAAGCTGCGCGATATTTTTGAAGACCCCAATAAATTGTTGCAACTGATCCTGGCAGCGGAAAGTTCGCGCGGGGGCGGTGGTGGTGGTGGTGGAGGAGGTTCCGGACCGGGATTCGGCGGGCCGGGCGGAGGATCGGGCGGCGGGGCGGGCTCGAGCTGGAGCGGCGGCACGGGCGGCGGGGGAAGTTTGTGGGAAGCCGGAAAGGCTGCGGGTGGCGGGGGTGTGGGTGGAGGAGGAGGAGTTGGAGGGCCGGGGAGGAACGGGTGGCCCAGGTGGTCCGGGTGGAGGAACGGGTGGCCCAGGTGGTCCGGGTGGAGGTGGAACTGGGACTGGTGGTGGAAGTGGAACAGGTGGAGGAGGATTTGGGGGCCCCGGCGGAGGTGGTGGCACGGGTACGGGTTCAGGTGGTGGAGGGGGAGTTGGAGGGCCGGGAAGCGGCTCTGGAGGTCCGGGTGGTGGAGGTGGAGGATTTGGAGGCCCCGGGGGCGGGTCTGGGTCTGGAGGCTCGGGCAGTGGTGGAGGAGGAACGGGGACTGGAAGCGGCGGATCGGGAAGTGGTGGGCCGGGCGGAGGTGGACCGGGCGGAGGTGGTGGTGGGCTAGGTGGGCTAGGCGGAGGGCAAGCCGCAGAACCCGGAAAATGGGTGACGGCCTCAGCGCTATTGCGCGGCGGGGGATCGCTGGGTGGGGTTCCGGGTATGCCCGGACTTGCAGCCGGCGGACTGGCTGGGGGTGTGGGAGGAGGCGGAGGGTACGCGGTCGCGGAAGAAGATGTGCGATCAATGATCGGGCTGTTCGCGCAACTGGGGAAATCGCGGAAGGACCCAGAAAGCCGCATGGACACGGCGACGTTCCAATCGAGATTGACGTCCATGCCAGTGCGCGCGCAATACACATTGCAACAAGCGTTAGCGGGCTTGGCGGCGCAGGCTCCTTCAGACGCGCCGGACAAACCGATGCTGCTGAAGCTGGCGGAACACGTTGCAATCCGGTTTGCGCTGGACAGTTACGAGCGCGGGGAACTGCGGGTGAACGCGGTAAAGCAGTTGCTGGACCGGATGAATTCGGAGATCGAGGCATTGCGGAAGATCCTGGGAGCGCAGGAAGAGGCGATGGCCAGCGCGGGGATTTCCGTGCAGTCGTACACGGAATTGCTGGACCAGGAATTCTGGCAGCAGGTGCCGGAAGAGAACAAGAAGGAAGTGCTGACATCGGATGAAGCGTGGTGCGTGCCGCCGCGAAACGTGCGGGCGTTTCTGGAAGAAATGCTGCGGCGCGGTGAATTGAAATCGGTCAACGAGATATTGACGAAATATGCGGCGTGCGTGGCGCTGGATGCGCCGGAGGCGCGGCGAACAACGGCCATCGGATTATCGGACCTTGCGGAGTTTTACGGAAGCGGCGACGGAAGCGCGCTGATTGACGTGATCCAGAGGCTGGGCAAACAGTTGTCCGTGGAGCGCGAAGCCGATTTGCAAACACTGGTGGGTGCGGCGTTTGTGCGGATGAGCCAGGAAGCGGGAGCAAAGAAATTCTATCCGGCGATGCAGCAGGCGCTGGCTTCGTTGGATAGCGTGGAAGCACTGCGGCCGGGGTCAACAAACGCGTTGCGGCAAAGAATCGCGACGGAAGAACGGCTGCCGGAATTCATCGAGGACACGCTGCGTACGGGGCAGATCCCCGATGGCTTGCTGGACATATTGGCGCTGGTGCCGAAGGCCACGCTGCACTATGTCACCAACCGATTTTCGAATTGCGGATTTCGTGAAGATTGCGAATTGCTGGGCGAGGTGGTGCACGGACTGGGAGAAGAGGCGGTACAGCGGCTGATCGAAACGCTGCAAAGCGCACCGGCCAACGAAGCCACGGAAGTGATCGGGTTGCTGAGCCAATTGTCACCGGAGGCGGTGGAGAAGATATTGCCGGCACGGCTGGCGCAATGGCCAAGGAACTCACACGATCGCGCGGTGCGGCAACTATCGTCCACACCGGCGGAGCAACGAGCGAGATTGCTGGTGACGTTGTACGATTCGCTGGACCCACTGATCCGGCCGCTAGCGCTGGACGAAATGGGAATGAGTTTGCGGGCGGAATGCATCGCAAAGGTAGTGGAATTGACGGAAGCGGAAACGACGCCGGGGTTCACGCGGATCAAGGCGATTGAAGCCGCGGGGCGACTGCGAGCGAGCGCGGCGAGCGCAGCGTTCCAGCAGATCCTGGAAGCCAAACAGGTGTGGCGTTGGATGTATCACGCGGAATTGCGAATTGCGGCGGCGCAGGCGTTGCAGAAGATCGAGCCGACGGTGGCGATGGAGAAGATAGCGGCGAGCGGGATTGAGCGGAAGGAATTGATACTGGAGCCGATTGATCCGGAGCCAAACGCGGCAGTGATCCGGCAACGGCGTTATGCGCGGTTGAAGCTTTCGCGGCAAGTATCGGCGGTGACGACGAACTTGCGCGACAACATTCGCCTGATGATCCCGGAACTGAACATGGGAGGCGGAATTGGAGCAGCGGACCGGCACCTGGCGCCGGGGTCGTTGCTGACACTGAAAATTTCCCATGGCGTGCGGAACATTCGCGCGCAGGCGATTGTGCGCGGCGCACGGCCGCAAGCGATGGCCTTCGAATTCGTGGACATGGAGTTAGACGAACGAACGCGGTTGCGGAGATTGCTGTTAGAACTTGGAGGACTGCCCCAGCCCTCTAACGTAGGAAATCGCAGCCGGCGGCAGAGCCGCGTGGCGATGATGAAGTAAGAGCAGGCCGGGAAGCCAAGCTAACAGTTATCAGTTTTTAGTTTTCAGTTATAAGTGACCCGGGAAGGCGGGTAGGTTGCGGCGTGGAATGGTGGGAACGAGGAAAACAGAAAAGCGAAGGAAAGATTACACTGAGGTCACAGAGAGCACAGAGTTCACAGACAAGAGCGGAGCAAAGCTTAGAAGGGCGGAGCAGATAAGGGCCAAGAACAGAGGCGGGAGTGACCAGGCTAGGGGAATTTGACCTGTCCTGTGAGGGAAGAGAGCCGTCCCGGGGAGCAGGTACTCGAACTGTTCGGATGGCGCGATGACGGTAGGGTCACATGGAACGACTGTACCATTGTGAGGCTCAAGCAAGAGCCCTACGGTACTAGGAGGAGATGGTAAAAGGTACTGAACCTTAGGACCATCGACGACGGTGAGACGGGGACGGGATGAAAACGGACCCAAAAACTATTTCGGGCAGGGCATTTGTACGCAGTCTTAACATTTTGCTGAAGTTTGCGCGGTTGTATGGATACGACCACGCGCGAACCATTGAGCAGTTGCAGGTAGCATGGAAAGAACTTCGCGCAGCGATACCAGAGGGGACGGACTCCGGGCTGCTGCTGGGAGCGACAGGGTCGCAATTATTGCTGGATGGCGTGCCCTTGGAGGGGTCACCAGCCGAGAAGCAGTTCGCACAATTGTTGTCCGCGGCGGGACTGGCGAGCGTGCAGTTCACGCCCGAAATAACCGAAGAAGAACTGGGCAAGCTGACGCGCGCATTTCCCACCGGTAAGGCCAAACCTTCCGAACTAGCACAACAATTGAAAGCGGCGATCGTGGATGCGCGGGGCATCCGTGTGAACGAGATTTGCTTTGTGGCCACGGATTCGCGGCTGAAGGATGCGAGCATGGCGGCGCAAATCGCGGCGGCATCCATGGGCGATGACCAGGCACAGTTCACAAGGATGTTGAACGATCCACAGAAGCTGCTGGAACTGATTGCGGCGGCGCAGGGATCGGAAACGGGAGCGGGGCCGGGAGCCGGGCCCGGAGCAGGACCTGGTGGCGGAGCAGGGCCGGGCGGTGGAGCGGGGAGTGGTGTAGGGAGTGGGACAGGAACGGGGAGTGGGAGCGGCGGAGGAGCAGGATTTGGAGGCGGAAGCGGAGTTGGGACTGGAGTTGGGGCTGGAACTGGGACCGGAAGTGGGGCAGGGACCGGCCGTGGACCGGGAAGCGGAATTGGAGTGGGCGGATCAGGCGTGGGCGGATCAGGCGTGGGGACAGGTGGAGGCGTTGGCATTGGAAACGGTGTGGCGGGAGTTGCAGGAGTTGGGGGAGGGATTGGAACTGGAACGGGAACCGGCGGAGGGATAGGCGGCGGTGGCTTTGGAATAGGTGGCGGGACGGGGAAGAGTGGAGGCAGCGGGTACGGGACGGGAGCGCCGGACGACGAAGAGGTCTACCGGATACTGCAAGCGCTGACGACGTTTGGGAAATTGGGGACAGGAGAGAACCCTGCGAGCGCGGTGATGGAATTCCAAACGCAGGTGTCGCAATTGCCGGTGAGGGCGCAAGACACGCTGCGGCAGGCGTTGGCGGGAATCGCGGAACAAGGGAAAGACAAAAAGCTGGACCAGGCGGTGCTGTTGAAATTGGCGGAGCACCTTTCCATACGCTTTGCGATGGAGCGATTCGAGCGCGGCGAAGTGAAAGTGAACGCGGTGCGGCAGATGCTGGACCGCATGAACCAGGAAATCGAGAGCCTGCGAAAGATCCTGGGACAACACGAAGACAAGATGGCGGAAGCGGGAATCCTGGTGGAGTCGCACCGGGAAACCCTGGACCGGGTGTTCTGGGCGAGCGTGCCGGAAACCGCGAAGAGGGAAGTGCTGCTGTCCGATGAGGCGTGGTGCATTCCGCCGAAGAATGTGCAGTCGTACGTGGCGGATCTGATCGAGCATGGAGACGTGGCGGAAGCCATCAGTATTTTACAGAACTACGCAAAGTGCGCGGACAGCGAAGAACCGGATGCAAGGAAACGAGCGGCGACGGGGCTTTCGGAAATGGCCGGATTGTACGCGACGGCGGATCCGAAGCTGCTTTCGGAGGCGCTGCGGCACGTGGGGCTGCGGCTGAGCGTGGAGCAGGACCAGGATCTGCAAACGCTGGTAAGCGCGGCCTTCGTGCGGTTGAGCCAGGAAGCGGCGGCGCAGAGGTGCTTCCCGGCGATGCAGGAAGCGCTGGATTTGTTGAACGGCGTGGAAGGCCAACGGCCGGGAATTGCGAAGACATTGCGCGCGAAGATGGGAATCGAGGAGCGCGTACCGGAGTTTGTGGAAGAAGCACTGCGGGCGCGGGAGATTGCCGCGGGTTTGACGGGAGTGTTGAGGCAACTGCCGCAGACGGCGATGGAGCAGTTATCAGCGCGGTTTAACCGATGCCAGATGCGGGACGATCTGGAGAATGTGGCGAACCTGGCAACTGACCTGGGCGAGGAAGCGCTGCAGTACCTGCGAGGAGTGGTGCGCGGCGGAGCGATTGCCGAAGCGGTGGAAATGGTGGGATTGCTGGCGAAATTGGACGCGCAAGCCGCGGAAGTGTTTTTGCCGGGGCGCATTGACACGTTCCCGCGGGCGGCGCAGGACCGCGTGGTGAGGCAGATTTCAGCGAGCGGGGCGGCGGGGCGCTGCCGAATCCTGCTGGCGGTGCTGGACCATGTGGACCCACTGGTGATGCCGCTGGTGGTAGATGAAATTGGGATGACGGGGGACAGAGAAGCGCTGGGGCGCCTGCTGAATATCGCGGATGGGGATTTGCCGCTGCATGCGGCGCCGTACCTGCGAGTGAAGGCGATTGAGGCGCTTGGGCGGTTACACGCGCTGCAGGCGGCCAGCACGCTGAAACGGATCGTGGAAACGCGGAAGGTGTTTGGGTGGCAGCACCCGCAGGAGTTGCGGATCACGGCGCTGCAGGTTCTGGAGAAGCTGGAACCAGAGTGGGCGCGAGCATTCATGCCCAAGAGCGGGATTGAACTGGCGGAACTGACGCTGGGTCCGCTGGACATGCCGACGAATTCAAAGTTTGTGAGGCAACGGAGGCACACCCGGGTGAAGTTGCAGAAGCTGCTGCCTGCGGTGAGCACAAACTTGAAGCAGAATTGCAGACTGGAGATTAAGACGGCGAGTCTGACCGGAGGATTGGCGAGCACGAACATGCATTTGGCTCCCGGAACACAGGTGCAATTGCGGATGCAGTTGGGAATGCGGAACGTTCAGGCCACAGCGCTGATGAGGGATTACCGGGCGCAAGACATGTCGTTTGAAATTGTGGACATGAACCTGGATGAACGGAGCAAGTTCCGGAAGCTGTTGATGGAGAACATGACCAAGTAGGCGAAGATACGGAAGCGCGGAATTCCGAGGAATAGCGGGAAAATCGCGTGGCACTATCCAATCGATAACTATTCGCAAGTACTATACGTCGGTACTTTTGTGGGATGTACCTGCCACATTTCTCTCCCTTAATCTACAGATAGCACGAAGCATTAGGCCCCTTTGAAGCCCCGCCCAGGCTAAAGACCTTCGTGTAGGTGCGTGCCAATTTGCCTGAGGGAATCCATCGCCGGTTTATCGCGCTAGTCTGCGCCGCCGCTGGGCTATTGCCCGGGGCCATGGCGCAAGAGCGCCGTGTCTCCTTCCCCAGTAATTCCCGATACGCAGTACAACGACTGGAAGAGCAGTTCGGTCTGGGCGCGGTGACGGCGACGGCCATGGGGCAGGACGCACAGGGCTTTTTGTGGATTGGCACTCAGACGGGGCTGTACAGGTATGACGGTGCGCGCGCAAAGAAGATGAGCGAGGTAGAGAGCCTGACGGGGCACTACATTGTGGACCTGTTGATCGCGCCAGATGGCACAGCATGGTTTGCGGGGAGCCGGGGAATCGCTCACTACAAGGACGGACGATTCGAGAAGCTGGCGATACCGGAATCGGCGATGCCGCTGGCGATCGGAAATCAGATTTTTGCAGTCGATAGCAGGGGAACAGTGTATGTGCTGCTGTTCAAGCAGGGGATATTGCGGATCGATCCGAACAAGCCTTCAGAAGCGGTAGTGCTGGGAGCAGGGACAGCGAAGGGCGAAGACGCGGCGGGCATCGCGCGTGGTCCGGACGATGCCATATGGTTCACGTATGGAACGCACCTGGCGCACATCGCCCGGGGAGCGACGATGATTGAGACTGAGCCGCGAATCCAGTTGCCAAAGGAGCGGGTGGTGGCGCTGGTGTTCGACGGCGACTGGATGCTGTGGTTACGGACGGCGACACGATTGGCGCGAATCAACACTCCGCAGCACAAACTGCAATTTGAAGCTGGAGTTATCGGAACGGCGAATCAGGAAGAAGGCAAGCCCAGCAAGGACCGGCACGGACGGTTGCTGGTGCCATCTTCGGCGGGATTGTACTGGCAGGAAGGGAAAAGCTGGCGAGTGTTGACGACGCAGCAGGGAATCGCGAGCAACGACGTGCAGTGCGCTGTTGAGGACCGGGAAGGGACATTGTGGGTGGCGGGATCGGGGACGGGTCTGGACCGGCTGCCGGGAGTGCATGAGTGGTCCGCGTGGACGACAACGGAGGGATTGCCGGACAACACGACGTGGTCGACGCTGCGGGATCGCCAGGGCCGTCTGTGGGTGAGCACGGGGCAAGGGATAGGGATTTGGGACGGTCGAGCGGAGAGATGGGAGCGTGTGCCTGCTTTGCCGGGGCAAGACAAGGGTGAAATCCGGCAGATGCAGATGGCGGGAGATGGCTCGGTGTGGGCGGTGACGGCGAGAGGCGCGCTGGTTCGGATTGATGAGCGGAATCTGAGCGCGACGACGATCGCTTCGTACCACGGACGAACGTTCATCTCCATCATGGCAGCGCCGGATGGAAGCATATGGGCGACGACGCGGGCGCATCTGCTGAGATTCGATGGGAAGAAAGCGACGAGCTATGCGGAGATTTCGTTGCCGGTGGGAATCACAGGGGATGTCGAGTACATGTCGTTCTCGCCGAACGGGGTGTTGTGGGCGTCGGGGCGCGGGGCGCTGTACCGGTATGACGGAAAGAAGTGGAAGACGTTGCGAGCGGAGGATGGGCTGGGCGGACAGACGATCTCCAGCGTATTGGCTGTAAGTGATAACGAAGTGTGGATTGCGTACAACGACGTGGTAAGCGTGACGCGAGTGATGCTGGACAAGAAGGGAACACCACACCTGGAGAACCACAGCTGGGACTGGTCGATTGTTGCGCGCGACTCGAAAAAACGCATCTGGTTCAACGGGACAGAAGGGATTGCGATTCTCTGGCCGGATGGCCGGGTACAGAGGCTGAGCCATGCGGATGGATTGATCTGGGATGACATCAGCCCGTGGACGGGAGTGCGCGAAGAGGCGGATGGGAGCTTTGTGATTGCGACGTCGCGAGGGCTGGCGCGCTACCTGCCATCGGAGAGGGTGGAGGGAGAGAATCGGGCGAGCGTGGTGCTGACGTCGGTGTTGCTGGGTGGAGAAGAACGGCGGCTGACGGAAGTGCCGGAAGTGGTGTCATCGGAAGGGACGCTGGCGGTGGAGTTTTCTCCGCTGGTGTTGGCTGCGCCAGAACACGTGTCGTGCATGTATGAACTAAACGGACTGGATCAGCACGCGACAGAGACGCAGTTGAGAGAAGTGCGCTACGGCGGACTGCCACCAGGGAAATACGAGTTTTGGGTGAAGTGCCAGAGGCCAAATGCGGGGATGGAGGCGAAAGCGGCGAGCTTTAAGTTTCGAGTGTTGCCGAGCTTCTGGCAGACGTGGTGGGCGAAGGCGACAGTAGTGCTGCTGTTGCTGCTGGGTTTCACGGTGTTTGTGAAACGGCGAACGCGAGCGCTGGACCGGCGGCGAGTGGAGTTGGAACAGGCAGTGGCGCAACGCAACGCGGAATTGCTGCAGAAGAACAAAGAGCTGGAAGAGATTTCGTTGACCGATCCACTGACGGGAACGCGGAACCGGCGGTATTTCTACGAGACGATATCGACGGACGTGGCAAGAGCATTGCGTTCGCACCAACGAACGGCGGAACCGAGCATGGCCACTGGACCCAAGCAGGAATTGATTTTCATGCTGGTGGATATCGACCGGTTCAAGCGAGTGAATGACGAGATGGGGCATGCGGCCGGGGATCGCCTGCTGCAAGAGGTGGCGAAACGAATCGCCTCGGTGATGCGGCGATCGGACGACCTGGTGCGATGGGGCGGGGAAGAGTTCCTGCTGGTATGCCGGACAACGGACCGGGAGAATGCCGGACAGCTTTGTAACCGCGTGCTGGAAGCGATTCGGGATTTGCCATTCGATGTGGGGAACGGACTGCAGATTCACAAGACCTGTTCGATTGGATGGGCGCCGCTGCCGTGGATGCGGGACAATGTGGAATTGCTGTCCATTGACAATGTGATTGAACTGGCGGACAAGGCTTTGTATTTGGCCAAGCGCGAAGGCCGGAACCGAAGCTATGGGATGGTGCCAGCGGCGGCGATTGAAAAGCAAGAGATGAGAGTTTCGATGGATCGGTTGCGGGATTGCCCGCCGGAATTGGTGCAGATTGTGTGAGCGGTGAGACGTGATTCGTGCATCGTGCAGAAGAGAGAATTTTCTAGGTGAACTTGCGCAATGGCGGGAGGGTGTCGGGATCGGTTTGTGAGCCGGCGTCAGAGTTATCTTCAGGCTGAGCTGGGGTGGTGAGTATCGCGCGCGCGTCGGCTACGTCTTCCTCGCGCACAAAAATCTTGAATCCCTCGCCAGACCACGCCAGGTGTTCGCGCATGCCTCCCGCCGTGTCGCCTTGGACCAATGCCTCAATGCCAGCACTTTCCAACTCGGTCTTAGCCAATTCCGCCGCCGGGAGGCTACCGTACTGCTGGACGACGATGAGCTTAGAGTGGTCCATGAGAGTATTGTACGCCCGGACGAGAGCGAACGCTTGGTTACCAGCCACCGTGGGCCGGGCAAGACGGAAGATCAGCAGAGTTGCCGGCGTTAGTTTTGATCGCCGAGTTCGGGATTTAAGAGATGCTGGATCACCGGAGTTTTCAGATTTTCCGGAGTGACGAGGATAGCGCCGGTGTCCACGCGCTTGGGAACATGGCGGCCCAACAGAGAATCGACAATGGATTTGAGGCCGAGTTCGCCCATGCGGAACGGATCTTGCGCAACGAGAGCGTCGATGCGCTTGCATTGCACCGCGGCTGCAAGGGTGTCGCTGTGGTCAAAACCGACAAAGGCGATTCTGTTGGGCAGAGTCATTCCCTGTAGCGCCATGAGCATCCCGGTGGTGGAGGATTCGTTGGGAGTGAAGACGCCTTGAATCGTGGAAGCGCCCTTGGCGAGGAAAGAATCGGCGGCGCGCTTGGCAGAATCGCGGGTGCCTCCGGCGAATTCGGTGGAAGAAATGACGCTCATGGAGCTGAATTTGTCGCGAATCCTGCCGATGAATCCAGCTTCGCGGGCCTCTGTGCTTGCCGAGCCCCTGCCATAGCGCTGAACAAAAACGACCCCTCGACCGTGGAGAGTTTCTCCCATGCGGTCGGCAGCCAGAGCGCCGGCTTTAGCGTTGTCCGTGCCGACGTAGCAGACGATGCGGGGAGTGTCGAGTTCAGAATCGATGACCACGGTGGGGACGTTTTTGCGAGCGGCGTCTTCGACGGTGGGGATCAGGAAACGGTTATCAAACGGGGAGAGGACGATGCCGTGGACGCCCTTGCGCACGAAACTTTCGACGATCTGTTTGTGCTCGTCGTGGTCGCCTTCGCGGATCGGCCCTTTCCAAAGCACTTCAACGGTTGTGCCCGCAGCTTGCAGTTCGCGGGCGGCTTTCAGGGCGCCGGCGTGCATGAGCTTCCAGTAGCGGTGCGTCGAGCCTTGCGGAATGACAGCAATCACCAATGAGTCGGGCATGGCCGGGCCTCCAGCTAATGACGAGAGAGGAGCGAGAAGAGAATAAGGAGCGTTACTAAAAAGCTAGCGCCGATATTTGATGGCGTCAATGAAACGGAAGTTTTTGGTACCTGTTTGGATAATCCACTTCATGCAGCGGTGAGAGGGGTAGTCGAAGGGGGAAGTGATCGTGGCAGCGCCCAAAGTTCGGCCGCTGAAAGCAGACGGGACCATGCCGGGCTGATAGGGCAGTTGGCCTGTCTTGGCGCGAGTGCGTGCAACCAGTTACAATAGAGTGTTTGCATGCGAAGAAGAAAGAGGACTGTGCGAGCAGGAACGTAATCTAGAGCCACCAGGAAACGTATAACCAATCATGGATGTAGCCAAGTTTATTGACAATCTTGTCGCGCGTTTTATTGGGACGAAGCACGAGCGCGACATCAAGAAATTGCAGCCGCTGATTGCCGCAATCAACGCGAAAGAAGCGGAAACACAGGCGCTAAGCGACGAGCAGCTGAAAGAGCGATTCGCGGCGCTGAAGACGCAGGTGCAGGAAAAGCTGAAGGATAGCGACCCGGCGGAAGCTTCTTACAAAGAGGAGTTGCGGCGAACGCTGGAGACGGTGACGGTGCCCGCGTTTGCATTGGTGCGAGAGGCGGGGCGGCGGTTCCTGAAGATGCGGCATTTTGACGTGCAGCTAATCGGTGGAATGGTGCTGCACGCGGGCAAGATTTCGGAAATGAAGACGGGAGAAGGGAAGACGCTGGTGGCGACGTTGCCGGCGGCTTTGAACGCGCTGGCGGGAAAAGGCGTTCACATCATCACGGTGAACGACTACCTGGCGCGGCGCGACGCGGAATGGATGAGCCCGCTGTACAAGGGATTGGGATTAGCGGTGGGCGTGATCGTGCACGATCTGGATGACGAGCAGAGGCGTGCGGCGTATGGCGCGGACTTGACGTACGGCACGAACAACGAATTCGGGTTCGATTATTTGCGCGACAACATGAAGTACGACCTGGCGAGTTGCGTGCAACGCGGACACCAGTACGCCATCGTGGACGAAGTGGACTCGATCCTGATCGACGAAGCGCGTACACCGCTGATTATTTCCGGGCCATCGGAAGAATCCACCGACAAGTACTTCAAGATCGACAAGATCATTCCCAAGTTGATTCAGGAAATCGATTACACGCTGGACGAGAAGCACCGCACTTCAACACTAACCGAGGAAGGATTCAGCAAGTGTGAGCGGCTGCTGGGGGTTACCAACCTTACCGACATCGGGAACGTGGAGTTGATGCACCACGTGCACCAGGCGCTGCGGGCGCATTCGTTGTACAAGCGCGACGTGGATTACGTGGTGAAAGACGGCGAAGTGATCATCGTGGACGAGTTCACGGGACGGCAGATGCCGGGACGGCGGTGGTCAGACGGATTGCACCAGGCGGTGGAAGCAAAAGAGAACGTAAAGATCGAGCGGGAAAACCAGACGCTGGCGACAATCACGTTTCAGAATTATTTCCGGATGTACAAGAAGCTGGCTGGAATGACGGGAACGGCGGAAACGGAAGCGGCGGAATTCGGGAAAATCTACGATTTGGATGTTGTTGTGATTCCGACGAACCGGACGCTGATCCGCAAAGAACACCGGGACGTCGTGTACCGTACGGAGAAAGAGAAGTTCGAGGCGGTGGTGAACGGCGTTTTGCAGGAAGACAACACACTGGCGAATGGAATACGGCAGTATCACGAACGCGGACAACCAGTGCTTGTGGGGACGATTTCGATTGAGAAATCAGAGACGATTGCGGAATTGCTGAAGAAGTTCGGGATACCGCACCAGGTATTGAACGCCAAGCAACACGAACGGGAATCGCGAATCGTGGCGCAGGCGGGACGCAAAGGAGCGGTGACCGTAGCGACGAACATGGCCGGACGCGGCACGGATATTCTGCTGGGCGGCAATCCGGAGTCCATGACGCGCGAGCACTTTTTGAAGAACAAGCTGGCGATCCCGTACGCAGCGGCGCCCGCCGTGATTGGCGCAGACGATGGTGCGGGGAGCGCGCCGCAACCCGTGGTGCAGATGGTGCTTTTCCAGCATGAAGGAAAGATTTTCCAGGTGCCGCAAGACCAGTGGAAGCCGGTGTACGACGCGTTCGCAGACCAGTGCAAAGCAGAACACGATGAAGTGGTGGCGGTGGGCGGACTGCACATTCTGGGGACGGAACGGCACGAAGCGCGGCGCATTGACAACCAGTTACGAGGGCGCGCGGGACGGCAAGGCGATCCGGGGTCGTCGCGATTCTTCCTGTCGCTGGAAGACGATTTGATGCGCATCTTTGGCGGGGAACGCGTGAAGCAACTGATGTTCCGATTGGGAATGACGGAAGGCGTGCCGATCGAATCGCGGCTGATTTCCAGCCGGATTGAAAATGCGCAGAAATCAGTGGAAGCGCAGAACTTTGACGCCCGGAAACACTTGCTGGAATACGACGATGTAATGAACAAGCAGCGCGAGACGATTTATTCGATCCGGCGATCGGCGCTGGAAGGCAAAGACCAGCGCGATTATGTTCTGGGGATTGCGGAGGACGTGGCGCTGGAAGCAGTGGACACGTATTGTCCAAAGGAGCAGCACCCGGGGCAATGGAATACGGCACAGTTCCTGGCGGAAATACACAGCCAGTTTGGAATTGACGCGAAGGCGGCGGGGGCGGATCCCGGGACGCTGAACCATTTGCAGTTGGCGGACGCGACGGTGGAAGCGGTGAAAAACCGCTACGCGGAGAAGGAGAAGCAGTTCAGTCCAGATCTGCTGCGATGGCTGGAGCGGCGAATTATTCTGGATGTTGTGGATACGCAGTGGAAAGACCACTTGCTCTCGCTGGACCACTTGAAAGAGGGAATTGGGCTGCGAGGATACGGGCAAAAAGATCCATTGGTGGAATTCAAGAAGGAAGCGTTCATCTTGTTTGAAGACATGATGACGCGGATTGACAACGAGACGGTGCGGTACTTGTTCCACGTGCAGGTGCAGCAGAACGAACCGCCACCGCCGAGCAGGCAACCCAGGCCGGAGCCGCCACGAACTTTGCCCGGGGCGGCGGCAGCGGCGGCGAGCGCCGCGGCACGAGCGGAAGATGCTCCGGCGCAGCGACTGCCGGATTTTGCGCGGGCGCTGGAACGGCGGCAAGAACGTCAGCAGAAAGATCTTCAATACCAGACGGGAGCGGGGCAAGCCGAAGCTCCGAAACCGGTGCGAGCCGGAGCTAAAGTAGGACGGAACGATCCGTGCCCTTGCGGATCGGGGAAGAAATATAAGAAGTGCCATGGGTCGAGCGTTTGAACAAGAGGTAGAGGAAATTGAGGAAATAAAGGACGTAAAGCAAATTCAAGCCGCGCAGGACTTTTTTACATCGGAACTCAGAGGGAAGGAAACAACTAAATGCCACCGGGGACAATGCCTGGACAGATGCCGGAACGCCAGCCGATTCCGGGAGTGAAGAATTTGTTGGCTGTGGCGAGTGGAAAAGGCGGAGTGGGGAAAACCACGGTGGCCGTGAACCTGGCGTTGGCGCTGGGGAAATTGGGCTACAAAGTGGGATTGCTGGACGCGGATGTGTACGGGCCGAACGTACCGATCATGCTCGGGTCCACCGGCGAACCGATGGCGACGCCGCAGCAGCGGATCATTCCGGTGGATGCGCAGGGCGTGAAGATGATTTCGATGGGGCTGCTGAATCCCGGTGATAAGCCGGTGATCTGGCGCGGGCCGATGCTGCACAGCGTGATCACGCAATTTTTGCGGAGTGTGGAGTGGGGCGAACTGGATTACCTTGTGATTGATCTTCCGCCAGGGACAGGCGATGTGCAGTTGACGCTGATCCAGACGGTGGCGGTGACTGGAGCGGTGGTGGTGACGACGCCGTCAACAGTAGCGCTGGCGGATGTGCGCAAGGCAATTGAGATGTTCCGGCAGGTGAATGTGGAAGTGCTCGGAGTTGTCGAGAACATGAGCACATTCAGTTGTCCGCATTGCGGAAAGTCCATCGACATTTTCGGGCACGGCGAAGGCGCGAAGACGGCGACGGAATATGGAGTGCCGGTGCTGGGCGAAATCGAGATTGATCCACGAATCAGGCTGGGCGGAGATACCGGGAAGCCCGTGACGGCGCAGGGAGAAACGGCTCCAGCGGCGCAGAGTCTTTATCGCATGACGAAGTCGATCGTGGCGCGGCTGGCGGAAGTGGCGGGGACAACGGGCGGGCCTACGGTGCAGATCGATTAGAGCAAGAGATTCGTCTGGGGATGAAGCCCATAGAAAGAGGGATTCCTCACTTCGAAGACTCCGTTCGGAATGACGGATGATGTTTTTTCCCCAGGATGTAGTGCCCGGTGAGGGCGATGACGCCTCCTTCAATGCGCAGGGCAAGCTGAAGCTCCGAACCCCGGTGCATGCACGGGGATTTGATGTTAGGTAGTATCCTCAAAAGCGGCGGCGAGCCGCTGCACTCCAAGAGGGAACTTTTCTGGAATAATAATCGTTCACTGAAGTGAGGGCGTTTCGATGAGCGGATCCGCACCGGTCGAATCCTATCGTGAAGAACGTACCCGAGACACCCGCCCGGGAGTATGGGCACTTCTGGGCGGGCTGTCTTTTGCGCTGTTTGCCGCGCACATGGCGGTGAGCGGGCGTTATGGGTACTTCGTTGATGAACTCTATTACCTGGCGTGCAGCCATCACTTAGCCTGGGGCTACGTGGACCAGCCGCCGCTGATCGCGGTGATCACCTGGCTGGAACGAGTGACGCTGGGGGACTCGCTGCCCGCGCTGCATTTCTTGCCCGCAGTGGCGGCAGGGCTGAAAGTATTGCTGACGGGGCTGCTGGCTCGGGAACTGGGCGCGCGGCGATATGCAATAGCGTTGGCGTGCATCGCGACGATGGTGGCGCCGCTGTATCTGGGGCTGGATTCGCTGCTGACGATGAACGTGTTTGAGACCGTGTTTTGGATGAGCGCGGCGCTGATCGCGTTGAAGATTTTTCATGGAGCGAATCCGAAGCTGTGGCTTTTGTTCGGCGTGGTTGCAGGTGTGGGGCTGGAGAACAAGCACTCGATGCTATTCTTCGGATTCGGTTTGTTTGTGGGAATGCTGTTGACGAAGCAGCGGAAACAGTTTGCGCAACCGTGGATCTGGCTGGGCGGACTGATTGCGCTGCTGATTTTCCTGCCCAATTTACTTTGGGAAATCCATCATCACTTTCCGATCGTAGAGGTGCTGCGCAATGTGCAGAAGAGCGGGCGAAACACGCCGCTTTCGTGGGTCGGGTTTTTGCTGCAACAGGTATTGGTGATGCATCCGCTGTCGGCGCCGCTGTGGATTGTGGGGTTGTGGGTGCTTCTGCGCGACCGCGAAGTGAGCGGGAAACGCGTGCTGGGAATTACGTATGCGGTGATCCTGGCGTGCATGCTGCTGATGAATGGGAGGGTTTATTACATGGGGCCGGCGTATCCGATGTTGTTCGCGGCGGGTGCGGTGGCGTTTCAGTTCTGGAGCGAGCGGTTGGGCTGGAATTGGATGAAGCCGGCGTATGTGGGAGTGTTAGTGGTTACGGGAATTGCGCTGGCGCCGTTTGGGTATTTCCCGATGCTGAGCGTGCAACAGTACATGGCGTACGCAAAATTTTGGCACTATGAGCCACCACGAATCGAGACAAATCGATTGGGGCCGCTGCCGCAGATTTATGCGGACCAGTTTGGCTGGAAAGAGATGGCGCAGGTAGTGGCGGATGCGTACTACAAGCTGCCACCCGAGGAGAGGAAGAGTTGCGCGATTTTTGGGCAGACTTACGGCCAGGCGGGGGCGGTTGATTTTTTTGGAGCGAAGATGGGATTGCCAAATGCGATTAGCGGTCACCAGAACTATTTTTACTGGGGCCCCCGCGGGTACACGGGCGATTGCATGATCGTTATGGACGACCGGGCGGAACAGCTTGCGGGATTGTTTAAGAGCGTGGAAAAGGTGGGGACAGTGGATCACCCGCTGTCGATGCCGTATGAGCATTTTGATGTGTATTTGTGCCGGGGAGCGAAGTTTGGGACGCTGGAAAAGATTTGGCCGAAGCTGAAGCGGTGGGGATGAAGAGAAGGGCTCGAGAACCAGTGATTTTCATTGCGGGTCGGCGCGTTTCCATTGTTGATCGGAGACTTTGATCCAGCGGGTGCCGTTCATGTCCAGCCATTCGCCTTCGGGCACGTTTTCTTTTGGTTCGGAGCCACAGCGCAGAATGTTGCCGTCGGGATCTTCGACTTGCATTTCGTAGGCCCAGGAATAATTTGTGGGGAGATGGCGGATTTTAGCGCCGGTGCGGCGATACTCATCGAGCAGTGCGTCGGCATCGCCTACACCAATCCAGACCCAACTGCCGGGATGTCCTTGATCGCCTTCGGAGAGGAAGATGTGGCAGCGTCCGCGGGCGACGCAGGCAAATATGGGAGACTGCCATTTAAGATCGAAGCCGAGTTTGTGGATGTAATAGTCGATGCTGGCGGCGAGGCTTTGGACGCGGAGGATGGGAGTGTTGCCTTCGAAGGTGGTTGGTGAGGTGTTTTCTGTTGTGGGCATGGCGGGAACCTCCGAATTTCGGTTAATGATATTAGCGTGGGAACCCAAGAGAAGAGAGATTCCTCACTGCGCAGACTCCGTTCGGAATGACGGTATTTTGCATTGGGCGCAGGCTAGGAAGCGATCGCTGGGAACGGCGGGGATTCCTTGTCATTGAGGGGAAGCGGATGCTATCGTGGGGTATTCGCGGAAGATGCGCGGATGGCGCAGGGATTGGCTATCGTGTGGCCCTGCAATCACTTACAGGGAATCTAAGACCTTCTTGAAGCGTGTTCCTGACATTCGGGCGTATCACGGGAAGTGGCCGGAGATTGCCGCGTCGGCGTACATTGATGCGTCGGCGGTGATTATTGGCGACGTGACGATTGGGGAGGACGCGAGCGTTTGGCCGATGTGCGTGGCGCGCGGCGACGTGAACTACATCAGGATCGGGAAGCGCACGAATATTCAGGATGGCAGCGTGCTCCACGTGATGAAGGACACGAACCCGCTGATTTTGGGTGACGATGTGACGGTGGGGCATGCCGTGATGCTCCATGGATGCACGATTGAGTCGCGGTGTTTGATTGGGATGCGGTGCACGATTTTGAATGGGGCGGTGATTGGGACCGGAAGTATTGTTGCGGCGGGGACGCTGGTTACTGAGCGGACAGTGATTCCTCCGGGAAGCTTGGTGATGGGTTCGCCGGGTAAGGTGAAGAGACAATTGTCGGCGGAAGATATTGGGACGATTGAGATGTACTCGCAGCGGTATGTGAAGTACAAGGAGATTTATCGGAGCGAAGTGGCGAGTGGCGAGTGGCGAGTGGCGAGCGAAGAGGAAGAAAAAAAGTAGTTGTGGAGATGAGTTTCTAGCGGTTGAGTTGTTGACCTGGAGTGGCGAGCAAAGAGAAGGAAAGTGGAAAATACTGGCAAGTCGAAGTCTTACAAAGATCTGCTTGTTTGGCAGAAGGGAATGGCTTTGGCAAAGTTCGTGTACCAACTGTCTGCTAGATTTCCCGTGGATGAGAGGTACGGATTGATTTCTCAAGTGCGCCGAGCCGCGGTTTCTGTGCCGTCGAATATTGCGGAAGGCCAGGCGCGGCACACCACGAAAGAGTTCCTACAGTTTCTGTCGCACGCCGAGGGTTCGCTTGCTGAAGTCGAGACCCAGTTACTGCTGAGCGTTGAATTGAGATTTGCCAATGAAGAGGGTGTGGCTCCTGGCTTGAAGGAAATTGACGAGCTTCAGAAAATGATTGTGGCTCTCAAAAAAAAGCTCGATCTTGGCTCGCCACTCGCCACTCGCCACTCGCCACTTCCATCGGAGCGTCGCTGACCCATGGCGGAGAAAAGACGATTTCAGGCGATTAAGGGGACGCGGGATCTGCTGCCTCCGGAGACGGAGTTGTGGAGCCGGGTGGAGCAGACGGCGCACGAGGTGTTTGGGACGTTTGGGTTTGGGGAGATACGGCTGCCGATTTTTGAGCCGACGGAATTGTTTGCGCGCGCGGTTGGAGGCGAGACGGATATCGTTTCGAAGGAGATGTACAGCTTTTACGAGAGATTCAGTCTTCAGGACCTGCGAGAACAGCATGCAAAGGTTGCGCTTTCTCGGGGTCCCAATCGGAATCCTTCTGATCCCGAATTTTGGGCCGAAGTAGAACGCGTTTTTGCAGAACTTCCGAAGGGCGAATTCATCAGCCTGCGGCCAGAGGCTACGGCTTCGGTGTGCCGGGCTTACATTGAGCATGGGATGCATGCTTTGACGCAGCCGGTGAAGCTTTACTACATGGGGCCGATGTTTCGGCGGGAACGGCCGCAGAAGGGGAGATACCGGCAGTTTTATCAGATTGGGGCGGAGGTCTTGGAAGCCGTTCGGCCCGAGGAGGCAAAACAAAAAGACCCAGCAAGTTCTTCACTCGCCACTCGCCACTCGCCACTCGCCACTTCCAAAGATGCGGCGGTGGACGCGGAAGTGATTGAGATGGTGATGACTTTTTTCGCGCGGCTGGGATTGGAAGGCGTGCAATTGGACATCAATTCGATTGGGCACAGCGCACCGGAATGCCGGCGTGGGTATGTGGAGAAGTTGAAGACGGCGCTGGAAAAAGTAAAAGAGAAGCTGGGGCCGGACAGTCAACGGCGGATTGAGACGAATCCGTTGCGGGTGCTGGATTCGAAGTTAGAGAGCGAGCAGGAGATTATTGCGGGGTTGCCGCGAATTGGCGATTCCCTTTGCGCGGATTGCGCGAAACAGTATGCGGAGGTGAAACGGCAATTGGATTTGCGCGGCGTGAAGTATGCGGAAAATTGGCGACTGGTGCGCGGGCTGGATTATTACATGCGGACTACGTTTGAGATTACCGCGCGGGGATTGGGTTCGCAAAATGCCGTGTGCGGCGGCGGGCGTTATGATGGGCTGGTGGAATTGTTGGGCGGCGCGCCGACGAAGGGAATTGGATTTGCGATTGGCGAAGACCGGCTGATCCTTTCGCTGCAGGAAGCGGGGAAGGGCAGCGTAGCGCAGGGGCGCGACGTGTACATCGCCTGGATGGGAGAGAAGGCGCTGACGACGGCAATACGGGCGGCGCAGAGTTTGCGGGCGGAGGGATTCCGCGTGGAGCTGCCGCCGGTGGAGCAGAAGTTTGGGAAAGCGCTGGGGCAGGCGGATAAGTTGGGCGCGCGGTACGCGTTGATATTGGGCGAGAATGAAATTGCTAGCGGGGAGTGGACCGTCAAGACTTTGGCGGATGGGACACAGATGACGGTGCGCGAGGAACGGTTGGTGGAGTTGCTCAGAACTGGGACGAATTAAGAAGTATACGAGTGAAAAAGTAGAAGAGTAGAAAAGTATAAAAGTGCGCTTGCTTAGGAATGCTTGAGCGGTCGAGTCTGGGAGTTTTGTTGTGGAAAGCCTCACCCCTTAAGGGGTGAGCTACAGGTGGCTGACGTGCTGGACTTTTTGGGAAATTTGAAGCGGACACATTATTGCGGTGCGTTGCGGGCTTCGGATGCGGGGCGGACAGCGACGGTGATGGGATGGGTGCACCGGCGGCGCGATTTGGGGAATTTGCTGTTTCTGGATGTGCGCGACCGCACGGGAATCGTGCAGGTGGTGTTCAACAAAGAGACGCAGCCGGAAGCGCACGCGAAGGCGGAACAGGCGCGAAGCGAATTTGTGGTGGCGGTGGAGGGCCGCGTCACAAAACGCGAGAAGGCGAATCCGGATCTTGCCACGGGCGAAATCGATCTGGTGGCGACGAAGTTTTACATCTTGAACAACGCGAAGACGCCGCCGTTTCCGGTGGAAGAGGAAATCAACGCGGCGGAAGAGACGCGGCTGCGCTATCGCTATCTGGATTTGCGGAGGCCGAAACCGCACCGGAATTTGGCGCTGCGGCACAAGATATTGCTGGAAATGCGCAAGACGATGGACGAGATGGGATTCATCGAGGTGGAAACGCCGATGCTAACGCGGTCGACGCCGGAAGGGGCGCGCGATTATCTGGTGCCGAGCCGCGTGCATCATGGGCAGTTTTACGCGCTGCCGCAATCGCCGCAGATTTTCAAGCAGATTTTGATGATTGGCGGGATGGACCGGTACTTCCAGATCGTAAAATGTTTTCGCGACGAGGATTTAAGAGCAGACCGGCAGCCGGAGTTTACGCAACTGGACGTGGAGATGTCGTTTCCACGGCAGGAAGATATTTTTGAAGTGATCGAGAATGTGATGGTGCGGGCGTGCGCGGTGGCGGGGATTGAAGCGAAGGCGCCATTTCCGCACATGCTGTACAAAGAGGCGATCCGGAAATATGGCAGCGACAAGCCGGATATGCGGTTTCGGATGGAACTGCACGAAGCGACGGATTGTTTTCCGGTGGAGGCGAAGCAGAAGCTGCAGATTGGCGGCAGCATTTTTGCGTTGGCGGCGCCGGGCGCGGCGGGCTATTCGCGAAAGCAACTGGATGAATTGACGGAGAAAGCGAAGGGGCTGGGCGCGCGCGGGGCGTACTTCGTGAAAGTGGCGGCGGAGGGAATCACCTCGACCGTGGAGAAATTGATTGGCGCGGAGAATGTGAAGAAGCTGGCGGAGAGTTGCGGCGCGAAGACGGGCGATTTGGTGGTGGCGGTGTCCGCAAAGGAAGAGATCAAGGGGACGGAAGCGGCGGCGCTGGTGGCGGGACAATTGCGGCTGCAGCTTGGCGAAGCGCTGGGACAGATTGACAAGACACAGTGGAAATTTTTGTGGCTGACGGGATTTCCGCTGTTTGAATGGAGCGAGACGGAGAAGACGTGGGTGAGCGCGCAGCACCCGTTCACGGGCATTGTGGACGAGGATTTGGAGAAATTGGAGACGGCGCCGTGGGAAGTGCGCTCGAAGGGCTACGATTTGGTGCTGAATGGAGTGGAACTGGGGTCGGGGAGCATCCGAATTCACCGGCAGGATATTCAGGAGCGATTGTTCAAGGCGCTGGGATTGACGGAAGAGCAATTGCGGCGGCGGTTTGGATTTTTCCTGGACGCGCTGACGTATGGCACGCCTCCGCATGGCGGAATTGCGCTGGGGCTGGACCGCGTGACCATGCTGTTGGCGGGGGAGAAGTCGATTCGCGAGGTGATTGCGTTTGCGAAGACGACAGCGGCGGTGGATTTGATGGCGGAATCGCCGTCCTCGGTTGATCATGAGCAGTTAGACGATCTACACATTCGAATAGCAGGGAAGCACTCCGCTAATGTGAAATGTGCATGTGGGGGAACGTGGCACCTTGAATTCGAGTTCCCCGCAACCCCTGGTAGCGGTGGTTCAGCGTTAGGCATTTACTGCCCGCGCGGTGAAGGTGAAGTTCGGCTAGTTATGCTAAGCACCTCAGGATGGTGGTCAGTGAGGCACTACGATCCACAGACGGACCAACTAGTCCTGGTCGACGAGTCACTGAATTACCGATCATGAGCAGGATAAGAATATTGGCGGAGGCGGTGGCGAACAAGATCGCGGCGGGCGAGGTGGTGGAGAGGCCGGCTTCGGTGGTGAAGGAGTTGCTGGAGAACGCGCTGGACGCGGGCGCGAGTTCCGTGCGGATTGAAACGGAAGTGGGCGGAAAGCGGATGATCCGCGTGATTGATGATGGTCACGGGATGGCGCACGACGATGCGCTGCTGGCGTTTGAGCGGCACGCTACGAGCAAATTGCGGACGGCGGATGATCTGCTTTCGATTGCGACACTGGGATTTCGCGGGGAGGCGCTGCCTTCGATTGCGGCGGTTTCACGGCTGTTGCTGGAAACGAGGGACGCTGGTGAGCCGGAAGGGACGCGGGTGGAATTTGCAGGCGGGAAGCTGATCAGCGTGAAGCCCGCGGGAGTGCCGACGGGAACGACGATCAGCGTGGCGGATTTATTTTATTGCATGCCGGGGCGGCGAAAGTTTTTGAAGTCCGACACGACGGAGCTTGGACACATCGCTTCTCTAGTGACGCACTACGCGCTGGCGAATCCGGGGAAGCAGTTCACGTTGACGACGCCGACGCAAGAGATTGTGAATTGCGCGCCGGTGGAAAAGCTGGCGGACCGCGTATACCAATTATTCGGAAAGCAGGCGCTGGACGAGTTGGTGGAGATTGCGCCGGTATCCGCGGCGTTTCGCGCGGCGATCACAGAACCGGAGATGGAAACGGGGGAAGAGTCGGCGACGCTGACGGTGACGGGATTTACTTCGCGGCCGGAAATTCAGCGGCTGAATCGGAATGGAATTTACGTGTTTGTGAACCGGCGGCTGGTGCGGGACCGGCTGATTCTGCACGCGATTCATGAGGCTTACCGGAATATTTTGCCGCCCAATGTTTTTCCGGCGACGCTGCTGTTTTTGGAGATGCCGTACGACGAAGTGGACGTGAATGTGCACCCGGCGAAGATCGAGGTGCGCTTCCGGCGGTCGCAGTTCGTGCACGACTTTACGCGGGACGCGATTCGACAGGCGCTTATGAGCACGCGGCCGATTGCTAGTTTTGCGGCGGTGGCGACCATGGCGCCGAATCCGGCGGCACCGCCAGGGACATTTGCGGGAGGATTTGGGGAGCCTGGCGCGAATTCGGGAGTGCCGCGGGCGATTATTCCTCCGCTGGAAGAGTTGGGAGTGGGATCCGGGGTGGGATCGGACTACGCGTCCGGCGCGGGATTTGATTTAACGACAGGGCCGATGCAGCCGGTACCGCAGCGATTTCCGTTTGAGCCGGGATCGGCGTTTGATGCGGCGGCAGGAACGGCGATTGCGGCGACAGCGAATTGGGCGGAGAATTTTTCGCGGGCCAGCGCGGATGCTCCGGCAACGCTGCCGCGGCCAGAGCAGATTGCGGATTTGAAGCCGCTGGGGCAGGTGAGCGCCAGTTTTATTGTGGCCGTAAATGGCGAAGGATTGTGGATCGTGGACCAACACGTGGCGCACGAACGCGTTTTGTTCGAACAACACCTGGAAGCGCGGCGGGCGGGGAAAGTGGAAGCGCAGCGGCTATTGATGCCGATGGTGATTGAATTGGCGCCGCGTCAACTGGTGGTTTATGAAAAGATTTCGGAAGAGCTGGCGGCGAACGGATTTGAAGTGGAGCCGATGGGGCCGAAGAGCGTGGCGATTCAGGCGGTGCCCGGAGGAATTGCGGCTAGCGATGCGGAGCAGTTGTTGACGGAAATTCTGGATGGGCTCGAACGAGAGAACGCGGCAATTTCGATTGATACGTTGCAGGCAAAGATTGCGGCTTCGACAGCATGCCATGCGGCCATCAAAGTGAACATGCCGCTGGACCAGACGAAGATGGAATGGCTGCTGGGGGCGCTGGCGAAAACAGATTGCCCGATGAGCTGTCCGCATGGGAGGCCGGTAGTTTTGCGGTTTTCGGTGAAAGAGATTGAAAAGGCGTTTCACCGGATATAGGGCTGAGGCCCGGGCGCGGACGAAGGATATCAGATATCAGCGATCAGATATCAGGAAGCGCGGAGTTCGGCGCATAGTAAACGAGTGGCTAGTGGCTAGCGAAGGCTGATACACTGCGGAGAATTCGTTTGGGCCGGGAATCCTGATAACTGATATCTGATTACTGATATTGGCGAGCGGATATCGGCGACCAGCGATCGGCGATCAGGAATCCAGAATCAAGAATTCGGAAATAAATTCTTAGAATCTTGGCTGAGAGGAACATTGAGCGAAGGACAGAAGACGGCGGTGATTTTTGGCCTGGCGAACAAGAGGAGCATCGCGTGGGCCATCGCGCAGAAGCTGCACGAAGCGGGATGGCGGCTGGCGATTACATACCAAAATGAGCGGCTGGCGCAGGAAGCGAAAGACCTGATCACGGATCTGCCGGGGTCGGAAGGCTTCATGTGCGACGTGTCGTCGGACGAAGAGATTGCGAAGCTGTTTACGGAATTGCAGGGGCGGTACGGGGTGCTGCACGGGCTGGTGCACAGCGTGGCGTACGCGCCAGCGGATGATTTGAAAGGGGAGTTCGTTAACACGAGCCGTGAAGGATTCCGGATTGCGCACGACATCAGCGTGTATTCGCTGATCGCCGTGGTAAGGGCGGCGGCGCCTTTGATGACGGAAGGCGGCGGAATCGTGACGATGACGTACTACGGAGCTGAAAAAGTTGTGCCGAAGTACAACGTGATGGGCGTGGCGAAGGCGGCGTTGGAAGCGACGGTGCGGTATTTGTCGAGCGACCTGGGGGCGAAGAATATACGAGTGAACGCGATTTCGGCGGGACCAATCAAGACTTTGGCGGCGCGAGGGATTTCGCAATTGGGAGAAATGCTGAGAGCGCATGCGGAACGCGCTCCTTTGAAGCGCAATGTGGACCCGGCGGAAGTGGGAAGCACGGCGGTGTTTTTGCTTTCGGAGGGGAGTTCGGGAATTACCGGGGAGACGCTTTACGTGGATTGCGGCTATAACATTATGGGGTTTTAGCGTTGCGGTTAGCGATGAATTTTGAACGATATCAGTTATCAGATATCAGCGATCAGGAAGCGAAGAGTGGATGAGCGGACGGCTTACGATTGCGATTGATGGGCCGGCGGGGTCTGGAAAGAGCACGGTGGCGCGGCGAGTGGCGGCGCTGCTGGGTTACTTGTATCTGGACAGCGGGGCGATGTACCGCGCAGTGGCGCTGAAGGCTCTGGAGCAGAAAATACCGCTGGAGAATGAGGCGGCGTTGGAAGCGTTGACGCGTGAGACGCGAATTGAGCTGGCGGCGCCGACGGCGGAACAGGAATCGGCGGGGCTGAAGAATCGCGTTTTCCTGGACGGACGGGAAGTGACGCAGGAGATACGCACGGCGGAAGTGGCGCAAGCAGCTTCACGGCTGGCGACAATTGCGGGCGTGAGGGAAGTTCTGGTGGCGGAGCAGCAGCGCGCGGGGCATGGCGGCGGTGTGGTGATGGAAGGGCGCGACATCGGCACGGTGGTTTTTCCGAAGGCCGAGCTGAAGATTTTTCTGGAAGCTTCAGCGGAAACGAGAGCGCAACGGCGCTGGAAAGAGCATCAGGAGAAGGGCGAGAACTTCACGCTGCTGGAAGTTTTGAAGGAAGTGCGGGAACGGGATAAGCGGGATCGCGAAAGAAAAGTTTCGCCGCTGGTGCGCGCGAAGGATGCGGTGTTGCTGGATAACACCGCGATGGGAATTGAAGAGACGGCACGATTGATTGTGTTTTTGGCGCAGGAGCGAGTGGGATTAGCGGGAGTTGGATGAGATGGAAAGGAACAAGCGAAGAAGGAAAGAAAAAGAGAGATTGTACCGTTAGAGGATCGGAGCCCACCCTGACAAGCCGAGGGTGAGGCAGCCTCAAGTTTCTTAGAGAGTGCCGTTAGGCCGGAGTAGGTACTTCATAATTAACCACTTATCGCGAAAATCCCAATAAAAACAGGGCTTTTGAAAAATAGTGCTTGACAGATTCTGGTTCTCCGTTTACTTTGCAGATACCTCAGAAATATTCTGCTGCATTTCAGGGCAGAACCTCACTGAGCGTGGAAAGCAGAAGATGGGACAAGATAAACCAAGTCACGACAGCAAGATGACAAGGCGATCGAGTCTCGTGGTCTGCATTAACACGCGACTCTAAGAAACTCCGCTTAAGTCATTTCGATCCAAAGGCATCCGATTCAGGGATTTGTGTCCCGGGATGGCGAAGCTCACGGTTACTTCGACTGGTAATCGCAAGATTCGGGTTCGAATCCCGAGACACCGCGAGCGCTGATTCCTCCCGGAACTTTTTCTGGTTGCCGGTGGCGCGAGATGTTGTTTTGCGGAGGCGAGAGTGGAGGTGTGCGCGGATTTGTAAAGTTTGCGGCGTGGTGCAGGCACGAGTTACATCGAAGCGCCAAGCGTCGCCGGTTCGATTCCGGCCGGGAACGAAAGTTGCCGTAGCTCAGTGGCAGAGCATTGGAGACTCTCGAGCCGAGAGTTCCCGCCGGGAAAGATACCGGGATGGTGAAGAGCAGAGATACTTCATCGAAAAAGAGGAGCAGGGCCATTCGCTCTGCGGCTATGCTCAGTGGTTCCTCCCGGTTTTGGTTTGTGGTTGGGTTGTGGAAAGCCTCAGGCCTGAAGGCCTGAGCTACAGTTCGTGGAAATTACTGATGCGGAAAATCGTGGTGGAAAGGAGGGCTGCACATGGAAGACGTCATCTCAATTGAAGGACCAGTGCTGAAAGTTTGCGGGGAGCTGATGCTCCTGATTCCGCTGGAGTGCGGAGGGGCCGGACTGGTGGAATGTTCGCGGGGCATCTCCGAAGTGCAGGGAGAGTTCCTGAAGATCATCATCCCGGAATGGCTGGCGGGTGTGCTGCGGATCGAAGAAGGCGATTTTGTTTGCGTGCACAATTCCGACGGCAAGTTTCACATTCAGCCGAGCAATGCGCGGCCGGTGAATTAGGACGACGAATTGAGATTGTGGTTGCGTTGTGAAAAGCCTCAGGCCTGAAGGCCTGAGCTGCAGAAAGATGAGGATTGGAGATTGCCGAAGGGCAAAAGTGGTTGGACGTGGTGTAGGGCAGGGTTACTTCGCCTGTCACGCGGGAGGATGTGGGTTCGAATCCCACCGGCGAAAATTTCGCCGTAGCACAGAGGCCCAGTGCGCCTAATGTCCCTGGCCGAAAGTTCCCGTCCAGCAATGTTGTAGCAAACGCGGCAGAGCCGCAGAAGGGAGGAGTAGGACGATGACGAAGATGAATGTATGGAGGCGGATGTTTCCGGTGCGGACGCACGAAGGAGCGGTGGCGCAGCGGGTTGGGGCGAAGGCAGAACTTCGCCGGACGGTGCTGACGTGCCTGCTTTGGGAAGACGCGTTTTACGAAAAGGGAAGCGAGATCGCCACACGGATCGCGGAACTGGTGCGAGCAAACAAGCCGGAAGACGTTGCGGCACTGGCACGAGAAGCGCGCGAGGCGATGCAGCTGCGTCATGTGCCGCTCTTCCTGGTGCGGGAACTGGCGCGACGGAAGGGAGCGGGTCCGCAGGTGGCGGACACGCTCGAACAAGTGATCCAGCGCGCGGACGAACTGGGAGAGTTCGTGGCGCTTTACTGGAAAGAAAAGAAGGAGCCGTTTTCCGCGGGAGTGAAGCGAGGGCTGGCGCGCGCCTTCACGAAGTTTGACGCGTACCAGCTGGCGAAGTACAACCGCGATTCGGTGATCAAACTGCGCGACGTACTCTTTCTGTGCCACGCCAAGCCGCGAGATGCGGAACAGGCGGAGGTATGGAAGAAACTCGTGGAAGGAGCGCTGGAGGCTCCGGACACGTGGGAAGTTGCGCTTTCCGCACAGAAAGGGAAGAAAGAGACGTTCGAGCGTTTGCTGAGCGAAGGGGAGCTGGGAGGAATGGCGGTGCTGCGGAACCTGCGGCTGATGACAGCAGCAGGAGTATCGCCGAAGCTCATCCGCCAGCGCCTGGACAAAGGCATAGCGCGAGCACTGCCGTTTCGATTTGTGACGGCGGCGCGCCACGCACCGAAGCTCGAGGACGCGATTGAGTCGGCGATGCTGAAGGGCATCAGCGGACTCGAAGCGCTGCCGGGAGCCACGGGACTCGTGGTGGACGTTTCCGGATCGATGAACTATCGGCTGGCGAAAAAAGGAGAAACCACGCGCATGGACGCGGCGGCGGGGCTGGCCATTCTGCTGCGGGAGAAGAGCGATGAATTTGCAATTGCGACCTTTTCCGACAAGTGCGTGGAACTGCCGCCGCGGCGCGGGTTTGCGCTGCGAGACGCGATCGTGAAGTCGCAGGCGCACTCGGGAACGTTTCTGAAGCGCGCGCTCACGCAACTGCACGGAAGCGCCGATTGGCAGCAACTGGACCGGCTGATCGTCATAACGGACGAACAGTCTCACGACGGAATCCTGCCGGCGTGGACGGCGAAAGCGTATGTAGTGAACGTAGCGCCGTACAAGCATGGCATCAGTTATGGAACTGGCTGGACGCACATTGATGGATGGTCCGAACGAATTGTGGACTACATCGTGGCCGCGGAAAGGGAAGCCGCGGAATGAGCGCATGGGAGGGGCGTGAGTGGCGGGGAGTGACCCGCATGCACACAGAGGAACGAGTGCGGCACGATCCCTCCGCTGCGGACTGCAGAAGAGACGAGCGTTTGGTTGGGATTACAAAGAAAAGCAGTGCTTGCTGAAATGGGGTCCAGCAGTGCTGGACCCCTACGATGAAAGACCCAAGAGCACAGCCAGGAGGGAGTGTGGCAGCTTTCAAAAGCTGATGGCGGAAGATTTCTGGAGGGCGGATCGGTAGGATTCGGGGACGCTTTCTTCGGTGCAACCCAGGTGGTGGATGTGAGTGAGCAGGCGAGCCCAGTCGGCGCGTTCGAAGGCGAGGAGGAGCTCGTAGACTTCGCGGAAAGAATTTTGGCCGCCGCAGAGAGCGGTTTTGATTTCGGTGGTGACGGGGAGGAGTTTCAGGACGTCGTTCATGGGCTTATCGAGGAGGGCATCGGCGACGGAGAGAAGGCCCATGAGAAAGAGGCCGGAGCTCTTATCTTGTAACGCGACGTGGCGCGAAAACTCTTCGCAAAAATAGGCGCGAGTGAGAGCGGTGCGGATGAGCTCCGGTGGTTTGCCGCTGCTTAGAGTGATGACGGAGAAGACGGAGACCCAACGGCGGAATTCGCGTTCACCGAGAAGAGAGAGTGCCTGACGAACGCTGTGGATTTCGCTGCGGAGGCCGAGGACGGGGGAATTCAGATAGCGGAGGAGGCGGTAGAGCAGGGAAGGATCCTGCTTGAGCAGTTCCTCGATGGGATTGAAATCGAGCTCGGGAGCGGCAACGGCGTTGAGCAACTGAAGCTGGATGATTTTATTGCCAGGAATTTCGCGGGTTTCGATCATCGCGGGCTTGCAAAAGAAGTAGCCCTGGAAATAGGAGAAGCCGAGGGATTTGGCTTCATCGAGGTCCTGCTGAGTTTCCACTTTTTCGGCGAGCAAGGAGATATTCGGATTGCGATATTTGGCGGCAAGGGCTTTGCGCGCGTCAGGATCGAGCAGCTGAAAATCCACTTTGAGGAATTGAACGAGATCGACAAAGGGGCGGGAATGCGGCGCGTCCACGAAGTCGTCGAGGGCGAGGGAATAACCGGCGTCGCGGAGTTCGCGGCAGATGGCGAGGATTTCAGGGGATGGCTGAACGGTTTCCAGGATTTCCACGACAATGCGATCCGGTGGAAGAAGGCGTGCAGCGCCCAGGCGAAGGGCCAGTTCATCGACGTTGACGAAGGCGCGGGTGTGGCCAGTCAGAAGCTGGATATCGAAGAGGGTGATGGAATCGGCGATGACGCTGGCGGAGGCATTGGCGTAGGGGGTGAAGGCATTTTTCGGGCCGCCGCGGAAGAGGAGTTCGTAGGCAAAGACACGCAAGTGCGGGTCGAAGATAGGCTGGCGAGCTATGAATTTTTCATGCACTCAAATACCCCTTGCAAAAACGTGGCGCGGGGCTGGGGCCAGAGAAGGGCCCGCTGGGAAGGGATTCCGCGGTTGAAGAAAATCTCTTTGGCTGTTACGGAAGCAACCTTAAAAGCGGCGGCAAGCCGCCACACTCCAAAATTCTAAGTTGGGGCGGACATGGAGTTGAGGAATTCCATGTTGGCCTTGGTCTTGGTCAAGCGGCTCAGCAAAAGCTCCATAGCCTCAACAGTGGAAAGCGGGCTGAGAACCTTGCGCAGAACCCAGACGCGGCTCAGCTCGTCGGGAGGAAGAAGGAGTTCGTCCTTACGAGTGCCGGAGCGCTGAATATCAATCGCGGGGAAAACGCGCTTATCGGAGAGGCGGCGGTCCAGGTTGATTTCCATGTTGCCGGTGCCTTTGAACTCTTCAAAGATGACATCGTCCATGCGGCTGCCGGTGTCAATCAGGGCGGTGGCGATGATGGTGAGCGAGCCGCCTTCCTCGACGTGGCGAGCTGCCGCAAAGAAGCGGCGCGGGCGCTGGAGAGCGTTGGCGTCAATACCGCCGCTGAGGACTTTGCCGGAAGGCGGAGTGACAGCGTTATAAGCGCGAGCGAGGCGGGTGATGGAGTCGAGAAGGATGACAACATCGCGCTTGTGCTCGACGAGGCGCTTGGCCTTCTCGAGGACCATTTCGGCGACCTGAATGTGGCGCTGCGGCGGTTCATCGAAAGTGGAGCTGATGACTTCGCCTTTAACGGTGCGCTGCATGTCCGTAACTTCTTCGGGGCGCTCGTCAATCAGAAGGACGATGAGGGCGACCTCCGGATGATTGGTGGTAACGGAATTAGCGATGGACTGCAGCATCATGGTCTTGCCGGTACGGGGAGGAGCGACAATCAAACCGCGCTGGCCTTTGCCGACGGGACAGAGAAGATCGAGAACGCGGCCGGTAAGATTTTCCTTGCTGGTTTCCATCTTGAGGCGGCCCTGAGGATAAAGAGGGGTGAGGTTGTCGAAGAAAATTTTATTGCGAGCGACTTCGGGATCCTCAAAATTGACGGCTTCGACCTTGATGAGGGCGAAGTAACGCTCGCCATCCTTGGGCGGGCGAACCTGGCCGGAAACGGTGTCGCCGGTGCGCAGATCGAACTTGCGAATCTGGGACGGGGAGACATAGATGTCGTCTGGGCCGGGGAGATAGTTGTACTCGGGAGCGCGAAGGAAGCCGAAGCCGTCCGGCAGGCACTCGAGGACGCCTTCGGAGAAGATGAGGCCGCTCTTCTCGGTCTGCGCGCGGAGGATCTGGAAGATGAGTTCCTGCTTGCGCATGCCGCTGGCGCCGGGGATATTGAGTTCCTTGGCGATTTTGGCGAGATCGGTGATGTTTTTTTCTTTAAGTTCAGCAAGGCTGATGCTGATTTGATTGTTGCCTTCAGTGCTTGTCTCTTTTGCCATATATCCTGACTCTTGGTGATTTAAAGGTTGAAGTGGTTGTACAAGTTGACCCTGAGAACCCGGAATGGACTGCGTGGTGGTAAACCAACCGGCGGAACAAACGAACCGCCAAAGCGGGCAACCAAACTGTCTGCAACCGGAGGCAGCTCCAAGTTAAGACGAACAAGCGGCTCGCGGGTGCAAGCCGCGCCTGGGACTGCAACTTAGTTGGTCAAACTCGCGTCTTTATCGGGGCCCGTGAAAGAATCCGCGACGGGCGCAACGCCAGTGTGCTCCAAAGGCACAACAGGGCGCTCCAGCGCAATCTGCAACACTTCGTCCATTGTTTCCACGAAATGCATTTTCAGGCTGGAGAGAATCTCCTGAGGGATATCCGCAAGGTCTTTCTCATTATCCTTCGGAAGCACTATGGTACGCAAGCCCATTCGATGGGCGGCCAGGAGCTTTTCCTTGACGCCGCCGATGGGGAGAACTTTGCCGCGAAGGGTGATTTCGCCGGTCATGGCAACGTCGCAACGCACGGGATTTTTCGTCAGCGCGCTGACGATGGAGTTGCAAATGGTGATACCGGCGGAGGGGCCGTCCTTGGGGATGGCGCCTTCGGGGACGTGCACGTGAATATCAAGCGTGCGGTAGAAATCTTTTTGGAGGCCGAGAGCGGCGGTGCGAGAACGCACGTAGCTCATGGCGGCTTGCGCGGATTCCTGCATGACTTCGCCGAGCTTTCCCGTGGGAGTGAGGCGTCCCTTGCCTTCCATGGTGGTGGCTTCAACAGCGAGGACGGAGCCGCCGACTTCGGTCCAGGCGAGTCCGGTGGTAAGGCCGATTTCGTTTTGTTTCTCGAGCCAGAACTCGCGGTACTTCAGGACGCCAAGATATTCGTTGACGTTTTCGGGGGTGATTCTGATCGAGGTGTCCTTGCCGTCAGCGACCACGCGGCGGGCCATCTTGCGGGCGATATTCTGGATTTCGCGTTCGAGGTTGCGCACGCCCGCTTCATGGGTGTAGTGGCGGATCATGTGCAACAAACCATCATCGGTGAACGTGAGATTCTTGTCGGAGAGGCCGGTGGCTTCCTGGGAACGCTTGACGAGGAAGCGCTTGGCGATCTCCAGCTTTTCCTGTTCCGTGTAGCCCGGGAGACGTAGGATTTCCATGCGATCCATAAGGGGCTGCGGAATGGTGTGGAGAACGTTGGCGGTGCAGACGAACATGACCTTGGAAAGATCGTATTCGACGTCGAGATAGTGATCGGTAAAACTGTGGTTGAGCTCGGGGTCGAGGACTTCCATGAGGGCGGCAGAGGGATCGCCGCGGAAGTCGGTGGACATCTTGTCCACTTCATCGAGAACAAAGATGGGATTGACGGTCCCGGCTTTCTTCATCATCTGAATGATCTGGCCCGGGAGAGCGCCAATGTAGGTACGGCGATGGCCGCGAATTTCAGCTTCATCGCGTACGCCGCCGAGAGAGACGCGAACGAATTTGCGGCCGGTGGCGTGACCGATGGACATGGCGAGAGAAGTTTTGCCGACGCCCGGAGGCCCGACGAAGCACAGGATGGAGCCCTTGGGATTCTTGACGAGCTGGCGGACGGCGAGGAACTCAAGAATGCGCTCCTTGATCTTGTCCAAGCCATAGTGCTCGTTGTTCAGGATGACTTCCGCGGCTTTTATGTCGCGAATTTCCTTGGAGCGTTTTTTCCAGGGCACAGCAAGCAGCCAATCGATGTAGTTGCGGCTGACCGTGGATTCCGCGGACATGGGGGGCATGAGTTCGAGGCGCTTGAGTTCGGTGGTGGCCTTTTCGTGGACGTCCTTGGGCATGCCGGCGGAGTCCAATTTCTTCTTTAGCTCGTCAGTCTCGTTCTTTTCGCCGCGGCCAAGCTCTTTCTGGATGGCCTTGAGTTTTTCGTTAAGGTAATACTCTTTCTGGGCGCGCTCCATCTGGCGCTTGACGCGGGTATTGATATTGCGGTCGACGTTGAGCTTTTCCAGCTCGATTTCCAGGATGTCGGCGACACGATTCAGACGCTCGAGGGGGTCGGCAGTTTCAAGGAGATCCTGCTTTTCGTCCACCGGAAGCTGCAGATTGGCGGCGATGGTGTCTGAAAGACGGGAAGGATCGTCCACGCGCGCGGCGGCGATCATGGTGTCGTAATTGAGGCTCTGAGAAAGCTTGATGAACTGCTCGTAGAGGGTGGTGACCTTCTGGACGAGCTGTTCGACTTGGGGAGACATTTCGATTTTGGCGGCCATCAGGCGGATGGTGGCGCGGAAGAAACCTTCCTCGGGGCTGATAGAAACGGCGCGGGCACGCTCGATGCCTTCGACAAGAACTTTAATGTTGCCATCGGGGAGCTTGACGCTCTGTACGATGTTGGCGAGAGTGCCGACAGCGTAGATTTCCTCGGGCTTGGGGTCGTCCACAGAGGCATCATGCTGCGTGGAGAGAAAGATCTTCTTGTCACCGGCGAGGGCTTCTTCCAAAGCGCGGACGCTGGCTTCGCGGCCGACGATGAAGGGAGTCATCTGCTGCGGGAAAATGACCATATCCCGCACCGGCATCATCGGTACGCGCTTCATCTCCTGTTTCTCGCGAGTGAACATGCAGGCCCCTGAAACTCCTTTACCGCACCTGGAAAAACCGACTCTTCAAGCAATCCGGGTAAACCTGGAAAAAGCTCTCTTCAGTGGTTATAGCCCGCAGATTGCGATGGCTTTATGCCGGGACTGAAGCCCGGGCATGCTGAAGAGATATGCTATCCTGCCTTTTCCAACAAACTCCAGTTGATATCCTGGCCGCGAACCATCTCCGCGGTTACAACAAAGTCCCGAAGCTTGCGCTGCATCGGGAGGTGGTACATCAACTCCAGCATGAGGTCTTCGAGGATCATACGCAAGCCGCGCGCGCCGACCTTGCGCTGAAGAGCCAACTCAGCAACTGTTTCCAAAGCGTCATCAGTGAAACGAAGCCGTACGTTTTCAAACTCGAAGAGGCGCTGGTACTGCTTCAGCAGCGCGTTCTTGGGCTCGGTAAGAATCTTCATCAAGGCGCCCTTGTCCAAGTCGCTCATCACGCCGGCAACAGGCAGGCGTCCCACAAATTCGGGGATGAGGCCGTATTTGATCAGATCACCCGGCTGCACCTGCTCCAGCAATTCGGTGTTGCGGCGCTGCAAGGTTGTGGGAGCCGCATCGGTGTGGAAGCCCAAGGAGCGCTTGCCAACGCGACGCTCGACGATCTTCTCTAAACCCACAAACGCGCCACCGCATATGAATAAGATGTCGGTGGTGTTCACAGGGGTAAATTCCTGGTGGGGGTGCTTGCGGCCGCCCTGGGGAGGGACGTTGGCCACGGTGCCCTCGAGGATCTTGAGGAGGGCCTGTTGGACGCCCTCGCCGCTGACATCGCGAGTGATCGAGGGGTTCTCGTCCTTCTTGGCAATCTTGTCAATTTCGTCGATATAGATGATGCCCTGCTGGGCCTTTTGCACATCGCCATCGGCGGCCTGCAGCAGCTTCAGGATGATGTTCTCGACGTCTTCACCAACGTAGCCGGCTTCGGTAAGGGTGGTGGCATCCACGATGGCGAAAGGCACTTCCAGCATGCGGGAAAGGGTCTGCGCCAAGAGAGTTTTGCCGGTACCAGTGGGGCCAATGAGGACAATGTTGGACTTGCTGAGTTCGACTTCGCCGGGCTGCTTGTTCAGGAAGATGCGCTTGTAGTGGTTATAAACGGCGACGGCGAGTTTTTTCTTGGTGCGATCCTGGCCAATGACGTAGCTATCGAGGAATTGCTTGATTTCGGGGGGCCGGGGCAGGCGACGCGCGGGGGCGGCGGCCTGTTCGCGTTTTTCGTCTTCCAGAATGGTCTGGCAAACGCCCACACACTCATTGCAGATATATGCCCGGGGATAGTCCGAGGGGGAACTGATCAACTTCTCTACCTGCTCCTGAGTCTTGTGGCAAAAGGAGCAGCGCAGGGGTTCATCTGGGCTGTATTTTTTCACGTGTGTGAAGGCCTCATCCCCCAGCGGCAGCGCCGGGGTGGTAAACCATTCTAGGCCGAATTCTCCCACGGACGAAAGAGAAAGTCTTTAGTACTGATAGCAAACAGCCACGCACACAGCACTACCTGTGCTTATAAATGATCTCATCAATCATGCCGTATTCCTTGGCCTGTTCGGGATTCATGATGTAATCGCGCTCGACGTCCTTTTCGATGCGCTCGACGGGTTGCCCGGAATGCTTGGCCAGCAGGTGATTGATGGTGGTCCGCATGCGCAGAATCTCTTTAGCATGCAAATCGATGTCGGTGGCCTGACCGCCAAGGCCGCTCATCCAGGGCTGGTGAATCAGGATGCGGGCGTTGGGCAGGGCGAAGCGCTTTTTGGGGGCGCCACCGGCCAAGAGAACGGCGGCGATGGACGCGGCCTGGCCAACACAGGTGGTAACGACGTCGGGCTTAACGAATTGCATGGTGTCGTAGATGGCGAAACCCGCGGTGATGGAGCCGCCCGGGGAATTGATGTATAGCTGGATGTCTTTTTCGGGATCTTCAGCCTGGAGGAAGAGCATCTGGGCGGTGGCCAGGTTGGCGACGTGGTCGTCAATCGGTGTGCCGATGAAAATGATGTGTTCCTTCAGCAGGCGAGAATAAATATCGTAGGCGCGCTCGCCGCGGCTGGTCTGTTCGACCACCATGGGAACTAGAGTTGTGCCGTAATATTCGGGTTCTTCGTGTTTTCTCATGTGAATGAGTGCGCTCGCAAAAACGGGGATGAAATCACTTGGAATCGGTGGCACTGGCCGCGGCAACGGTCTTGATCTTCGCCGATTGGGCCAGCCAATCGACAGTCTTGTCACTCCGCAGCTTCGCTTTCATCCTATCGAGGGCTCCTTGCTTTGTCAAACGAGCCTCAAGAGCTTGCGCGGATTCGCCACTATGGCTGGCGAGGTGTTCGAGTTCGTGGTGCAGGTCGTCATCGCTGACTTCGATCTTTTCCTCGGTGGCGATGCGGTCAACCACGAGTTCAGCCTTGACGTCGTCCTTGGCGCGGTCTTCCTGACCGCGGCGAAGGGTGACCCAATCCACATTAACGGCGCGTGGATCAACACCCTGCTGGGCCAACGAGCGGACGACACGTTCGAGGCGAACGTCCATTTGATGCTCGACGAGGGATTCGGGTACGGGGAAATCGTGGAGCTTGACAAGTTCAGCGAGGATTTTCTCGCGAGTCAGATCCTTCTGGCGGTGGTCGCGCTCGTGCTCCAAGCCATCGTGGATTTTCTTCTTGAGTTCATCCAGAGAGGTGGCGTCGCTCACGTCCTTGGCAAATTCGTCGTTCAGCTCAGGGAGTTTCTTGGTCTTGATGCCGAGGACATCCACGGAATAGTGGAAAGTCTTTCCGGCGAGCTTCGGATCGGGATAATCGGCGGGATAGGCGACATCGAAATTCTTGTGATCGCCGACGCTAGCGCCACGCAGGTTTTCGTTGAAGGGCTCCATGGTCTCTTCCGCGCCGACGTGGCACAGGACGCTTTCGGCTTGCAGTGGTTCACCACCGCCTTCGGGCGTGCCGAGGAGCTTTACCTGGACGAAATCATCGTTCTGGACGGTGCGGCCTTCGACAGGAGCGAATGTGGCGGCGCGCTGCTGCATTTCGGTAAGGGTGTTGGCGACGCTTTCGTCGGTGATGGTGATTTCCGGAAGTTCGATTTCGAGATTCTTGTAATCGCCAAGAGAGAAATCGGGGAGGACTTCAAACGAGGCGCGGAATTTTACCGGCTGGCCTTCGTTGTACTCGAGCTTGTCCACTTGTGGCTGGGAGACGGGGGTGAGTTTTTCTTCGGCGACAGCCTTTTCGACGCGCTCTGGGACTAGGGTCTGCAGGACTTCCCCCTTAATGTCGTCGGCGAAACGCTTCTTGATGAGCGACAGCGGGGCTTTGCCGGGACGGAAGCCGGGGACGCGGGCGACGCGCGCGAGTTCCTTGGCGACCTTTTCCGTTTGCTTGGTCACTTCTTCGGCCGGAATTTCCAGCTCGAGTTCTCTCCGGCAAGTTGCTTCCGCCATTGCGATTCTCCCTGTTGAGTGCGCGCAGCGTTTTGGTGGTGCGCGCGGTAAGGCGATTTGCGCCGGCCCAGCCTTGCCGCGGGAAAGACGAGTCCCGAGTGTCCCGTCAGTTGCGTGGTGTGTCTGGTAAACCTTCGGGAAACGAACTGCGGTGAAGGGCAGGCAATAAAAATTCCCAGATAAAAGTATAGGGGAGGAGTGAGTGGGGGTCAACGCGCGGACGGGGTTAGAGAATGTCGCCAGTGTGGTCACTACACCTATCGCAATGTCGAGATTGGCTGATGACTCTGGTTAATGCCGCGAATACTTAATCCCGGTATACAATTCGATTGCTCGCGCTCACGCGGGATCGTTTCCTTCGTAGAGGGAGTACCTAAGAATGGAAGATTCAAAATATTGGCGATGCGCGTTTGGCTCAGCACTGATCGTGGCATTCAGCCTTGTCGGCGAAGCGTTTGCGAACCCTCAGCAGCCTCCTGCAAATTCATCACCTGCTGAAACAGGGAAAGCTGCGGAAGCCTCAGCTACAGGGTCCAGCCAGGCTCCAGCGGAACCAATCGTGCCGAAAGACGCGAGGGAGATGCTTTTGGCTGCGGCGCAGGTTAACGGACTGGAATCTCCCGGGCTGAAGCCTTGGCACATTCTGGTGAGCTACGACAAGTACGATGAAGATGGCGATAACGTGGACAGCGGCACCTATGAGGAATATTGGGTGAGCCCCAAGCAATACCGGCTCAGCTACAGCAGCCAGGATTTTACACAGACAGACATCGCGACCGAAGACGGCCTGTTCCGCACTGGAGAGCAAAAGTGGCCAGGAGAATTGCAGACGAGGGTCCGCGACGAGTTCGTGAGGCCGATGTTTCGCGAGATGGATCTGCAATTTGCGAAGCCAGAAAAGAAGACTCGGGAGTTCGGCAAGGTGAAACTTCCGTGCGTGATGCTGCCAAGGAAAGACACGAACATGGTCGTCTCCGAAAACGGCCTGTCCGCATTTTGCTTTGAGCCGAACACACTGGTTCTTCGACTTAGCAAAGGAGGGATGGGTGCGGGAACCGTGTGGGACCAAACCGTGTACGACAATATCGTGAACTTTCAAGGGCGCTACATTGCCCACGATGTGCAAGTCACACGTGGCGGAAAGCTGTTTTTGAAATTGCACGTGGAAAAGCTTGCGTCGATCGCCCAGATCGGCAAGACTGATTTTTCGCCGCCCCCGAGCGCCGTCCCAGTGGGTCAGAAGAGGGTCGTTCTGGATGGCAGGGTAGTAATGCTCGATTATCAATTGCACCAGGAAATGCCGCAGTATGGTAACTCCGTTCGCCCGCCCGGGGGTGAAGCGACAATGCGGTTTGTGATCAGCAAAGACGGACGTGTAACCGAGGCGCAATTTGTCGAGGGAACAGCAGGAATGCGGAAGCCGCTGGAAGAGGCGCTTAAGAAAAATGTCTACAGACCGTTCATCCTCAGGGGAGAACCAGTGGAAGTAGAAGTCACGCAGAAGTACATCTACCAAGTTTATGGGAGATAGCGCCGGAGTTAACTTACAGCGAAGCCATGTGCAGAGTGGAGCTTGCTGGCGTGGGTTGATGGGAAAGCAACTAAACAATTGTGAAACCTTGGTGCTTTTGCGAGCGTCTATCAGATTGAAGCGGTCGGGCAATGATCAAGAGACGCTCCTCTTGAGGTCGAGAAGGGGATTCCAGCATGAATCTGTTGACGATATCCCGCACGGCGCTTTTCATTCTTCTAGCGGCCACGATTGCAAGCGGCGCGGAAAAGACGCCGCCAGCTTATCAGAAGGGGACAATCCTAAACATTTCGAGCAATCATGTGATTTGTGAACTGCAGGGGACCGGTATTTATAAGCAAATCAAGAATTGCGGCGATTTCCAATCGGGGCAAGCCGTGGAGTACCGGGTAAAAGGCGATAACGTTTATATACGCCGGGAAAACGGCAAAGAGTACAAGTGCAGCATAGAAGGCACAATTGTGAGCGGCGTCCCAGGGAAAACACAGATCACGTATCAGCAGGGGACGATCAAGGGCTGGGAAAAGGGTGAAGACATGTATTGGGTCGGCGCCAATGGGCAGTCGATACCGCGCGACAAAACCGTTTACGAATTGAAGGGCGCGGACATGGTCTACCTGATTGACTACTGCGGAGCTTTCCAGGCCGGGAAATTCAGTTTAGGGCAAACCGTGAACTACCGAGTGGATGAGTCCGACAAGGATGACTTGAGGCTGTATATAAGCCACGACAACGGCGAAGAATATAAATGCAAAATTGAGGGACAGAAGATTTTGCAGAGCGCCAAGAGTGATGGGGCTTCCACTACTTCGGAGGTTGATGCTCCCGCCACTGCTGCGGGCGTGAAGCCTTAGCGAATGGTTCGAGTGAAGAAGCAAGAAAGAGTGGCGCTCGACTCGAACAGGGAGAACTCAGGTCACAGACTGCACGAAGCTTGCTGACTGCGCTTCAAGGAAGACGAGCGGCGAGTTTTGTGGCGAGGCTGACAGCCTGTTGGGAATCAGGAAGGTTTGCGTAGCCTGCCACATAGCGGCCTTTGCGGAAAATGCAGATTCCGTCCAGATACTGCGTTTTTGCCTGAAAGGCTTCGTCGGCTATTTTTGCTGGGGTTGCGTCGGGGAAGCGCGCTTGGACTTTCTTGAATACTTCCGCGGCGGATCCGGGCGAAGCTTCCAGCACGATGAACGCCTGGCCTTGCTCGTACTTCGCAACATAGCCGCGTTTCAACTGCTTCAGCCCCAGCACGCTTTCCGGAACCAAGCGGACCGAGGTTTGGTTTTCCTTAGGGAACCAGTCCAGCGCTTCGGGCGGAGTGCTGCGACCCGGCAACAGCGGCTCCATCTTCGCTATGAAAGCCTGGAGGGCCGCGGTGTGATCGCCATCGGGGCTGGCGGCGATTTCCACATAGAATTTGCCTTTCGCGAAGCTGGCACGTCGCGGCTGAATTTGCCCGCCCATGGCGATATTAGCGACAGGCTGGCTGGGATCAATATTGGAAGCAAACATTCCGTAGGCCAGATCGGAATCTTCCATCTCCGAGACATCAATGACGAGCTTTTTCTCGCCGGAGACGCAGCTGATACCCTGCATGCGGACAAATCCATAGAGAAGATAGCTTTCCGCATTGCCATCCATGTACTCGTAGAGATTGTCGGCGGCGTACTCGCGCTTCGTTCCGGACTGTTCCCAGCCCGGGACCAAGTGGCAATTGAGATATTCCTGCGCGCCGGCTGCGGTAGCAAACAGAAGCAGGAGCGGCAGAAGGAGCTTGAATCTCATGCAAACAATTCTTGGGCGCGGCTCATGCGGTCAAAAACGTGGACGCCGTGGGGGCACTTGACCGTGCATTCATCACAATCACCGCAACGCACGGCTTTCTGCGCCACCGGCAATTCCTGGAAGCGTTCGCGGCCCAGCGCGAACTGGCCATAGCCCTCGGCATAGGTCACGAACCGCAGCGTGTCCTGGATGGACAGTCCCTTTGCGCAAGTGCCTTCGCACTCTCCGCACAAGCGGCAATACAGGGGCGAAATGATTTCCAGCTTCGCGGCCAACAGCTTATCGTCGGGAGCGGCATACGGCTGTGACATGGCTTTCAGGTTATCTTCCAACTGGTCCATGTCCGTCATGCTGGGGATGGTGGTGGAGACATTCTTGTTCTTCAGAGTCCACTTCAGGGCGGAAAGAAGGGCGCCATCACGGTGCAGCTTCTCGAAATTGGGATCGCCCGGTTTCAGGTTACGAAAGCCGCCTGCCATCACTTTCATGCCGACAACGCCCAAATTGCCCTTGGCAGCGGCTTCCACGGCCTGCTCCATGCCGCTATCCATGGTGAAGTTGTAGGCCACCAGAACGACGTCGAAAACGCCTTTCTGCGCCATCCAGGGCAAAATTTCTTTCTGGCCTGTATGCGTGCTGACGCCGGCGAAGCGGATCTTTCCCTGTTTTTTGGCGATTTGCTGGGCTTCAATCAGGTCATCGTGAATTTCCGACGAGCTGTTCTTGGCGTGGAGATACCAGATGTCGACGTAATCGGTGCCAAGTTCCTGCAAGCTGGTGTCGAGTTCCTTCAACACAGCGTCCTTATCGGGAGCGGCGGACTTGGTGGAGAGGACGATCTGTTTACGCTTGCCCTTCAGAGCGGCGCCGACCATTTTTTCGTTGTTGCCATGCTGGTAGCCACGTGCCGTGTCGAAATAGTTGATTCCCAGGTCGGCGGCGCGGGTGATTACGCTTGGATCGGAGGTGATCATGCAGCCGAATCCCAGCGTTGTGACCTTCAAGCCCGTTTTGCCAAGGGTTCTGTAATTCAGCGTAACGGGGGAATTGGTGCCTGCCGGAGAATTCCCGGACTGAAATAGTCCTACTTTACCGGCTAACCCGGCCAATGGCAGGGCCAATCCAGCGGATAAAAAACCACGTCGCGATGTGTCGTATGTCATAGGAATCCTCTCGTGGGCCAACTACACTAAAGATACGCCAGTTGTGTGTTACGGCTGTGACGGAGGACACAATGGATTTTTCACGAAGACATTTTTTTCAACTTGCCGGGGCCGCAGGGGTCCTGTTGTGTTCCAAAGGAACCAAGGGAGCACCGTCACTCATAGCGGAATTGCCCGAAGGAGCTGCTGCGACGACCGTCGCGCCGCCTATCTTTCCGTTTTCCGGGCGTTCCAAGGTTGCGCTGACTCACGGAGAGAACCGGCGCAAGAACGTTTTCGACGCTTTGACGAACATTGATGCAGAGATGAAGGCGGGACTTCAGGGCAAGAAGTACGTCGTGATCAAGCCAAACAACGTTTCCACCGAAAAGCAGCTGGCATCCACGCACGTGGACGCCATCAGCGGGATTTTGGACTATCTGGCGCCGCGTTTTGCCGGGCCGGTGATGATTGCGGAATCCTCAGCGGGCGACACGCTCGAGGGATATAGCAACCTGGGCTACAACCCGCTGGAAAAGGATTGGAGTTCGCACCAATTGAAACTGGTAGATCTGAACCGCGAAGCGAAGTATGAAACGCACACGCTGATTGACTATGACCTGCACCTCACGCCGGTGCGTTTGGCGGCGCGGCTTTTTGATCCCGAGGCATTTGTGATTTGTTGCGCGGTGATGAAGACGCACAACGCCGCGGTCGCTTCGTTGTCGGTGAAGAATATGACGCTGGGCGCGCCGTTGCACAGTCCGCCGGGAGACGGCCACTGGAGCGATAAGCGCAAATACCACGTTGGCATCCGCCAGATGCAATACAACATGTTCCTGACGGCGCAAAAGATGCGGCCTTATTGGGGCGCGACGGTGATTGACGGTTACGAAGGTATGGAAGGCAACGGCCCGACCTCCGGCACGCCAGTTAGTTCGCGACTGGCCATTGCTTCGACAGACTACATCGCGGCGGATCGTGTTGGTCTGGAAGCCATGAGTATCAACAGCCAGTGGCCCGGTTATCTGGTCTATTGCGGCCAGATGGGGCTTGGTCAGTATGACTTGTCGAAAATTGATGTGATCGGGCAGACCATCGCGTCGGTGCAGAAAAAATACCGGCTGCACACGGACATTGACCGGGAATTGCAGTGGATGGGACCGATGGAAGATTTGCCGCCGAAGCTGGGAAGCATCCCAAAGAAGCACGAATTCATCTACGGATGAGCAGTGCCGGCACGAACTCGCGCGCCGCTAGAGAAACACAAACTACGACTGCAAAAATGAGTGCGGGATAAGGCTGTTCCCCTGAGCGAAGAGGTTGTGATCCTCTTCGCGTTACGGTATAGCGCGTCCGGCTATTGCCTGCTCCACCAGACAAGGGTCACACCTAAACAAACAAAAGCGATGCCAAGCCAACGGCTTCGGTTTATGTGCTCGCCAAGAAAGCCTTTTGCGCCGAAAGCGCCTGCGGCGTAACTCAACGCACTGACCGGCACGACAAAACTCACGTCCTTGAAGGAAAGAATCGCCAAAAGCGAGAAAAAACCGAGTGTCATGAGCCCGACGCCGGTCCACATCCAAGGAAGTTGGAGAGCTCGCCAAAGAAAATTTGCGATGGATTTGGGACTGAAATCGTGCACCTCGCCAAGGCTGCGCATTGCCCGGCTGACGCACAATTCACCGCCGGTGCCGGCGACAACGATAAAGAAGAAGAGGATTGCGGTGAGCATGCTCAGTGTGCTCCCGTTCCGCGGGGAGAGGTTCGCCCCACAATGAACACGCCAATGCTGATGACGAAGATCCCCAGCCAGCGCAAAGGAGAAATATGTTCACCCAAAAGAAAATGGCTGAGAATGGCGACGCTGGCGTAGGAAAGCGAAGTGGAAGGCTGAACGAAACTGTAATCGGCCCAACTTAAGATGAGCATATAGGCCAGGAAAAATGTAAGTAACGAAGCGATTCCCAGCCAAATGTAGCCGTTCGACAAAATACGCAGAAGCACAGGCCCCAGGTCGTGGACGGTCCAAGCATTGGCAGAGCCCACGCCCTTCATGCCTTTGCCAAGCAGCACGCTGCCCAGAGGAGCAAAAATCACAATAACGAGAATAGCCAGATAGGTTTTCAGGTGCTGCCCAGCGCCGGTTTTCATGCTTTGCAAGGCAATCCAGGGATTATTAGGATAATCAACTGGCGAAGGATTCGCGTTTTGTCTCGTCTCATCAATTCAATGGTACTGTATTGAACGGACTCCTCCAAACGCTGCCGAAGGAGTCCTTAGTGCGGAGGAAAGGCATTTGAGCCTTGCGTGTGCCATTTTACTTTTTATTGCCGCCATCCCTTTTATTTTCTACTCACTCGCCGTCTACAGTTCGGTTCGTTATTTTGCGCACTCCCGGCGGCGGAAGAATGGAACGGATTTCACTCCGCCCGTCAGTTGCCTGAAACCGCTACGTGGGTTGGACGAAGGCGCCTACGAAAACTTTGCCAGCTTCTGCCGCCAGGATTATCCGGAATATGAAATTCTTTTTTGTGCCGACGAAGACGACCCCGCCATACCGGTTTTGAAGCGGCTCATAGAGGAGTTCCCAAACCGGCAAATCCGCATTCTCTACGGACCCGACCACACGGCAATCAACGATAAAGTGACGCGGCTGGACCGCCTGTACAAGGAAGCAAGGCATGAGGTGGTGGTGCTGGCGGATGCCGACGTGCGCGTGCGACCTGATTACTTGCGGACGGTCGTCGCTCCCCTGCAGAATCCGGGGATTGGCGCGGTTACGTGCTTCTACACTTTGCATTCAGACCCAACGTTCATCGACAAGCTTCAGGAAATAGGCATGATGAGCGATTTCTATCCGGGAATTCTGGTGGCCTGGCAATTGGACGGAGTGAAATTTGGATTTGGCCAGACCATCGCGACGACTCGCGCGAGGATTCAAGGTTTCGGTGGTTTCACAGCCATTGAAAACCGTCCCGCGGATGACCTTCTGACCTGCAGGCTGATCGCCGAGCAAGGTGTTGAAGTGGAGCTGCTCAACTACGTCGTGTGCACCACGCCGGACTACCGTTCAATGAAAGATCTACTGTACAAGCGTATGCGCTGGATGACGGTGATGCGGCACATGCGTCCCTGGGGACACTTGGGTCTCATTTTCACATTTGGCTTGCCGTGGTCCATCCTTGCCGTCGCCCTCCATCCTGCCTGGGCCACAGCGTTTTTCTATCTCGGCGGATATTTGTTCTTTCGCGTTCTGATGACCTGGCTTGTGGGCGTCCGTGGGCTGAAGCAATCCGGGTTGTGGCGAAAAATGCCGCTCATTCCTATTTGGGACTTCACCGCATTTCTTATCTGGCTGGCCAGTTTTACGCGGAGAACCATTCGGTGGCGTGGCGTTGATTACATTCTGCAAAACGGTGCGCTAATGGCACACACGCAACACTAACTGCGCTACGCTTCGGCACGAAGGGAATCGCGGGAATCAACTGCATGGCCAGCAAAGGCCCTGGTAATCAGCGGCTTTTTGTACGGCCGGCTGGCACGCCAGAATCACCCGCGGTGGCTGCGCTGACGGAGATTTCCGCGGAGCTATTGGTTTGCACGCGGCGAACATTGTGCGATTCCCGCCAGTTCACCTGCGGCAGCATGATGGTGGGATCAACACGGTCTCGATACTTGAGGGCGATATTCAGGATGGAATCGATCAGGGAGTCCGAAAGGAAGTGAGGCTGGAGGCCGAGATCCATCAGTTTGGAATGCTTCGCATTATAGTAATGATGTTCCGCCTCGACGCGCGGGTCTGGAATGTGGTCAATTTCGACCTTTAGCCCAAAATCCTTGCCAGCCTGTTGGACTTTTTGCGCAAGATCGAGAACGGAGAATTGTTCCGTGAACTGATTAAAGACGCGGCACTCTCCGCGAGCGGCCGGATTCAGACAGGCCAACTCGACGCACCGGACGGTGTCCCGGATGTCCAGGAATCCGCGAGTCTGGCCGCCCTTGCCGTAAACGGTGAGAGGTTGTCCCGTGGCTGCCTGAACGCAAAAGCGATTCAAGACGGTGCCGAATACCTCGTCATAATCCAGGCGATTGATTAAAGCTTCGTCCAATTCCACTTCATCCGTCATGGTGCCGTAAACCACGCCCTGGTTCAGATCGGTGGCGCGAATTCCCCAGATTTTGCAGGCGAACATCATGTTGTGGCTATCGTGCACCTTGGAGAGGTGATAGAAGGAGCCAGGCTGTTTGGGGTAGGGCAAAACGTCGCGGCGCCCGTTGTGCTCGATATTGATGTAGCCCTCTTCAATGTCGATGTTGGGAGTTCCGTATTCCCCCATGGTGCCGAGCTTGATGAGGTGGCAATCCGGCTGTGCTTCCCGAATGGCGAACAGGACATTCAATGAGCCGACAACATTGTTTACCTGGGTGAATACGGCGTGTTTCCGGTCAATCATGGAGAAGGGGGCGGAGCGCTGTTCGGCAAAATGGATGATTGCCTCGGGCTCAAATTGCTTAACCGTGGAGAGCAAAAAGTCGTAATCCGTCACATCACCAACAAAGAATTGAATGCCTCTTCCGGTCAGGCGCGACCAGGCTCTGAGTCGATCGGTAAGAGGGAGAATGGGAGTAAGAGTCTGGGCGCCAAGTTCGTGGTCCCATTGACGGCGAATAAAATTATCGACAATAGCGACGGAGTGGCCCTTTGCCGAGAGGTAAAGGGCAGTCGCCCATCCACAATAGCCATCCCCGCCCAGAACAATGATTTTCACGGTTTCCTCTCTCGCCTTGCTTCCATCTATTCCCCGTTCGCGATGCACTTTAGCCCGGCTAATTGACGCCGAGTAATTGCTCGGCACGTTCCAAAACCGGCAAAATTCAAGGGCGGGCGCCGTTTCTTGAAGGACTCTCAGATTTGCCGAGGGTCAATCGATTGTCCCATTTCGAATAAATATACTAGCAGCCCAACAATCCAAAGGAAACTTGCCTTGGCCGAAGACATACGAGACTTTCTGCTCAACGGCACATTCCTGCCCCTGAATCCGAGGGTCAAGCCCCTTTCCTCCTGTAGTTATGGATGTTATGACCCGGTCGATGGATATATCCAAATGCAGCCGATTGCGAGTATTCCAGCCGAATTTGTTGTTTTTAGCACCCTGATTGCCCAAGTCAGCATCTACTATTGTGACTTTTCGGCCATTTGCGGCGAATTCGACCAAAACTAAAGGGAGGTCCCCGATGCGAATTTTCATGAAGTTGGTGGTGGCGATTGTGGTGATGGCGGGATTGTTGGCGGTGCCCGCGCTTGCAACAAGCGATGTGGTGACGGCAATCCACGGCACGATTACGAAGCTGGACTCCGCGACCAGGACGGCGATCGTGAAGACGGAGGATGGAACGGAGCACACCATTCATTTTGTGGATAAGACGGCAGTACATGGCGCGGAAGCGACGGCGGAAGGCACAAAGGATGCGTTTCACGGGTTGAAGGAAGGATCGGAAGTTGCCGTGCACTACACGGAAAAGGGCGGCGACAAAACCGCGGTGGAAGTGGACCACCTGGGCAAGGACGGAATCAGCTCCGTGGACGGCACGGTGAGCAAGGTGGGCGAGGGCGGGAAAACGGTAACGGTGAAGGCGGCGGATGGAACCGAGCAGACGTTTGACGTGGTGGGGAGAGATACGAAGGAATCGGCGGAAGCGATTGGGAAGGACGCGGACAAGACTGGGAAGGTGACGGTTTATTACACGGAAAAGGGCGGCAAGAAAGTAGCGCATTTTTTCAAGAAATTGTAGCGGTGGAAGGAGTCGCGCGACACGAGCGCTTTGCTTAAGATAGGCTACGGCGGAGGGAACCCTCGTGAAGAACAGCGCGATTCTACTCGTGCAATGTCCGGACCGAAAAGGGCTGGACGCGACCATTGCCGAGTTTATTTACCGATACGATGGGAACATTTTGCATTTTGAACAGCACCAGGCGGGCGTAGAACGATACTACCTGGCGCGCGTGGAATGGGACCTTGAGGGGTTCCGGCTGGATCTGAAAGACTTCGACGCGGCGTTCGGGCCGATCGCGCACAAATTCGGCATGAATTGGTGCATCGCGCTGGGCAAGAAGCGGCCGCGCGTGGCACTTTTCGTTTCCAAGTACGATCATTGCCTTGTCGACCTCCTCTATCGGCAGCGCAGTGGGGAACTCGCCTGCGACTTTCCCCTGATCATCAGCAATCATACGGACACCAAGCATCATGCCGATTTTTACGGCGTGCCGTTTCACCACGTTCCGGTAAGCAACGACAACAGATCAGAAGCGGAAGCGCGGCAGATCGAGCTGGTCAGGGCCAACAACATCGAAGTGATTGTGCTGGCGCGCTATATGCAGGTTCTCTCGACTGAGTTCATTACGCAATTCATGCTGCCTATCATAAATATTCATCACTCGTTTCTACCAGCATTTGTGGGAGGCAAACCGTATCATCAGGCCTATGAGCGAGGCGTGAAGCTAATTGGAGCGACGGCGCACTACGTGACGGAGGTTTTGGATGACGGGCCGATCATCGAACAGGGAGTGACGCGGATTTCGCACCGTGACGGGCTGGAGGATTTGGTGGAGAAGGGGCGGGATCTGGAGAAAGTGGTGCTGTCGCGAGCGGTGAGATGGCATATCGAGAATCGGATACTTCTTTACTGCAATAAGACGGTGATATTTGAATGAGAAAAGTGGAGTTATTCGGCGGAGGTAGCAGTAGCGCTGAGCGCGGCGATTAAGTCGCGGTGGAGCAGACGGTGAAAGAGATGCTCGCCGGCTTCGCGGCGGACGGAGAGTCGGCCCGCAACGTAAACGCGGGAAGCCAGGCCGCGCTGGACCGAATCGCAGATGGCCATGTCTTCGTCCTGAACCTTTTCGCTGACGGCAATGCTTTCGCGGTGGTGCCGCGAAGCGGCAGGGCTGATGTCCGCAAAATAATAATCAAAAATGACGGCGCATTTGTTGACATCGAGCGGTAGGACGAGATTGGTGTCCATCACGCCGGAATAAGCATTGATCATGAAGTTCGGATAAATCCAAAGATAGAAGGCATGACCCTGGCGCGTGGCGCTGATGGAGGAATCGAGGGCGCCGGAAGAGTCGAGCGGGCTGGACTGCAGGCAGGCGTGTTCGAAATTTTCGATGGTGTATTTGGTGTACTCGACGACGCTGCTGAGGCCTTTGTGCGCGTGGGGGACGTGGTAGCCGCCATCGAGATAATTGTCCACGTAAACTTTCCAGTTGCAGTTGAGGGTGTAAATGCGGCGATCAAAATAGTGGAGTTTTTCTGTGAGATGGAGGGGAGCCACGAGCCCAGGAACGTTGCCGAGGAATTCACCGAGCGGAGCAGCCTTGCCATCGAGATTGACGAACAGGAAATTTTCCCAGACGTCGAGGCGCACGGGAACGAGGCCGTTATCCGCGCGATTGAAATTGCACACGCCCTCGAATTCGACCATGCCCTTCAGGGCGCCATCGTTGCCGTAAGTCCAGCCGTGATAGGGACAACGAAACTGTTTGGCGCAGCCGTGCGATTCGGGAACGACCGCGGCGGCATGATGGCGGCAGACATTGTAGAAGGCGCGCAGTTTGCCGTCATCGCTGCGGACGACGACAAGAGGTTCCGCATTGACGTCGATGGTGAAAAACTGGCCGGGCTCTTTGACCTGATCGAGGCGGCCGACGACCTGCCAGTTGGAAGCGAAGACGGAATCGCGTTCGAGTTGCGCGATGCGCGGATCGAAATACCAGGGAGCGGGAATCGTCGAAGCGTTTTCGAGGGGATTGGCGGGATTGTAGAGATTCAGGATGTCGCGGACGCTGCGCTCGTACATTAGGGAAGACTCCGAGAAAGAAGAAGATCGGTGCGGGGTTCATTTTGAGGCAGAGAGAGAGGGGGAAGCAAGTGGGAGAACCCAAGAGAAGAGGGATTCTTCGCTCCGCGGACTCCGCTCTAAATGACGGGGTTGCTACTCTTTCCACAAGTTGGGGAGCGGTGCTTTTCCGCAAGCACGCGAGGGAAAAGCGGGTTCCTCGCTTCGCTCGGAATGACACTTTTGTTAAGCGATGAATTCCATTTACAGCTTTGGACTCTAGGCGGTGGCCATCGCGGCCGTGGCTTTCTCTGAGGAAAATTCGGCCAGGGAAATCTCGCGCATGCGGAACTTCTGGATTTTGCCGGAGCCGGTCATGGGAAAAGAATCCACGAAGCGCACATAACGGGGAATCTTGAAATTCGCAATCTGGCCTTTGCAGAAGTTCTTTACATCTTCTTCGGGCAGCGTGGCGCCGCGCTTCAGCTTGACCCAAGCCATCACTTCTTCCCCGAATTTATCATCGGGAATGCCGATAACCTGAACGTCGGCGATGCCGGGGCAGGTGTGAAGAAACTCCTCGATTTCACGCGGATAGATGTTTTCGCCGCCGCGGATAATCATCTCCTTGATGCGGCCGGTCATGCGGACGTAGCCGTCGTCGGACATAACGCCCAAATCGCCGCTGTGCAGCCAGCCCTCGGGCTCAATGGCTTCCGCGGTGCTCTTGGGATCGTTGTAATAACCCTTCATGACCAGATACCCGCGAGTGCAAATCTCTCCAACCACGCCGCGGGGCAGAACAGCGCCGGTTTTGGGATTGACGATTCTAACTTCAGTGTGAGGAAGCGCGCGCCCGACAGTGGTGACGCGAAGCTGAAGGGAATCGCCGGTGCGAGTTTGCGTCATGCCAGGAGAAGACTCGGTCAAGCCGTAGACGATCGTCAACTGCGGGCAATGCATTTCTTCGACGACGCGGCGCATCAATTCCATGGGGCAAGGCGAACCGGCCATAATTCCTGTGCGCAGGGAAGTGAGGTCGAAATCGTGGAATTGCGGATGATTGAATTCCGCGATGAACATCGTGGGCACGCCATAGATCGCGGTACAACGCTCTTCTTCAACGGTGCGAAGAGTTTCCAGGGGATCGAACGATTCCGAGGGCAGAACCATGGCGGCGCCGCTGGCCAGGCAACTCATGTTGGCCAAAACCATGCCGAAGCAGTGATAGAAGGGAACGGGGATGCAGATGCTGTCGCGCTCGGTCAACTTCATGGTGTGGCTGATGAGCACGCCATTGTTGACGACGTTGGAATGGCTGAGCGTGGCGCCCTTGGGGAAGCCGGTGGTGCCGGAAGTGTATTGGATGTTGATTGCATCGTGGCAGGAGAGGCTGGCTTCGCGCTGGCGCAGGCGCTCGATGCTGGTCTGTGGGGCCATGGCCAGCAGATCTTGCCAAGGCAACATGGAGGGAGGAGCGTCTTCTCCGATGAAGATGACATTGGAGAGGTGCGGCAATTGCCGGGCTTTGAGCGAGCCAGAGCGGCCTTCCGCCAATTGCGGCGCAATACTGAATAAACTTTCGACGTAATCGCAGTCGTGAAAGCCGCGGATTAGGATGAGAGTCTGGCATTCGGACTGGCGCAAGGCGTATTCGAGTTCATGAGCGCGATAGCGGATATTCAGATTGACGAGGATGGCGCCAATCTTGGCAGTGGCAAACTGCGTGAGCACCCATTCGGTGCGATTCGTGGCCCAGATTCCGACGCGATCGCCCTTCTGGACGCCGATAGCCATGAGGGCGCGGGCAAGTTGTTCGACATCGCGATGAAGTTCCGCCCACGTCAGACGATCGCCACTGTGGCGAGAGATGAGAGCGGGACTAGAAGGGAAAGCGGCCGCGGTCCGGTCCAACATACTTCCGATGGAGAGAGTGGAAAGAGAGGGTTCTGATTCGCCGCGGGCGTAACTAAGGTCGCAAGGATCTAGGTCGGGTTCCAAAGGATGCCTCGAAAGACCTGATGAAGTGGATTACGAGGCAGAATAGCGCCGGGGCGGGACATCAGTCCAATTAATAGTTTTTGGATTGGGAATAAGTGGGATGGATAGTTGCTGATTGGCTAGCTAATGAAAGAGGGACCGGCCGGAGGCGATTTAAAACGGTGCAGGTCTCTGTTCGTTGCTGCCGGCGCGGGCGCCGTGTCAGACGCTCAGTCCGCCATAACTTTGGAGCAGCCTCTCTGCAGCAGTCCTCGGGCCATCCCACTGCGCGATGATATTGGCGAAGGAGGCGGCCTTTGCCTTGGCAGACCCATCGTGCAGCAACACTTGAATTGCAGACTGAACCCCGCGGGATGGGTCCTTCGATTTGGGGACGCGAATTGCGAATCCGAGCCGTTCAAGACATGCCAGGTTCGCAACCTGCTCCATCTGCATACCGACGCCAACCACGGGCTTACCCGCCAGTGCGGCGGTCATAACCGTTCCGATTCCGCCATGAATGACAGAAAGATCGGCCATCTTATTGACCTGCAGCGCCGGTACCCAGTCCGTCAGGAGGACGTTTGACGGAACACGGACTCCAGAAAGCTGTGCAAGCTGAAATTTCACGGGGGCAATCACGCGGTACGGCTTGCCTTCAAAACTCTTGAGGATCCTGGCAACGATTTGTGGAGTGCCGGAGCTTCCCATCGCAAAATAGATCAATGGCTTGTCCCTGGGAATATTGGAGATTTCTGCCGGAAGCGCGAATTCGTCCTGGGGGATAAGCGGGCCAATAAAATAATGGTTGGAAGGAAGCTGGACACCGGAAAACTCGGGAGGCTCGGCAACCAGTGTCATGTCGCCGCGCCAAAACTCAAAAATCGAGTCATAACCCTGAACCCCGAAGTGCCTTGAGGCCCGGTTGACGGAGTTGAGAAACCCATACCTGATCCAGAAATTAATGAATCGCAGTACGACCCAGTCCGCAACTTTTTTCATTGGGGTGAATCTGATTCCATCGGTCATTCCCGCGCCGTGGCAGAAGAAGTCGGGGAGCCAGGTCGTTTGGATGACCCAAACAAGGGGGATTTCAAGAACTCGGCATGTCACCGGGATGGTCACGTAGGATCCTGTGACGACAGCAACGGGGCGCAGCTGCTTGAGGCACACAAGCTCGTTTTCCACGCGCTGGATCATTTCCTTGCGCGTGAAGGCAGGGGCAAACTTTTCTCCGCGATCAACTTTGGCGATGAACTCGATCTTTTCTTTCGTGAGACGCGGCTCTAACCGCGTCAACGGAAAGCCATGATTCTCGATCAGATGCTCGAAGTCCCCGCCGTCCGAAATGAAGTGAATTTCAAAGGCTTCGCTTGCCGCTGGCTGACGCTGGACCGCCTTGGCAATCTCCAGCATCCGGCTGGTTTCCGCCAGATTGAAGGCGCAAGGAGCAAACAGAATGGTTCGTTTCGTCATTCTTTATTGCCACGCCGAAAAAATGAGGAGGAAGTTCCATTGCCAGGCAGTGCGCTCGTCCTTGGATTTGTAGATTTGCGCACCGTTAATTGCTTCGAGCAAGGTTTCAAGCTCAACCAGTTGCAACACAACCAGCTAACACCAGGGGACCAATCGTTGGGAAGGCAGGATATTGTGGAGATCCGTGGCCTGGAGATTGGTGCGGGAGAAAGGATTTGAACCTTCACGGGTGTTACCCCACAAGATCCTAAGTCTTGCGCGTCTGCCAGTTCCGCCACTCCCGCACCGGTACTACTGATGATACTTGGATTGCCTGGGTCTTGGCCAGATGAGAGGAGATGCGGGTTGTGCTGAACGAGACGTGCAGGAACGTGGAGTTGCTGCTGCTTTATTCAGCGCAGCATGAGAACTGATCGCGCGCACAACAGCAACGCAATTGACTTTTGCGCGTCCTTTTCGACGGGCCAATCGCAGAGGTTGACGTGCCGAGGATTCTGCGGTTGTGGGTCAGGCTCGAACACCAGGTTGGCTTCTGAGACTGCTGACACATTAAAATCTGCGCGCGCCACTGGTTGTTTAGCCCGCATGGTGCCAATCATATCTCCAATCTTCCATATTCCTTCTTCTGATAGCTCATCTCTCCACAGCGCCGAGATTTTCAGAGTGGAATGTTGGGGAAGGAATGCACCCGGTTTCGCCATTGGTGTGGGCTTTTTCCTGAAATGGTTTTCGTGGAAAATGAATCTACCCAGTTGAGAATACTGGTCTCGACTGGCGGGCGTTGGCTCACCGAATCGTTTTTTCAATTCCCCTGAGAACCTGTTGAGGGCAGCTTTCAGCCAGTTGTTCAATCCCATGGACCCTGCTCTTCTCTCCGAACCAACCTGCGTACGAGAGACGATTGTGTTTGTTGACACTTACAGAAAACATCTCGCCTGATGGTCCGGTCCAGTCAAATGAGATTTCTCCGTCCGGGTCGGCTGACACCTCAGGCAACGGTCCAAATCGTGGCAAAGAGTATGCAAATTGCGTCGCAGCACGTATCGTTCCCCAATCAACTGGAATCCATGCCTCATCAGAAACGCCGTGCAGATTTTCGATCTCGGGGAGAAGAAACTCCAGCCTCGTTTCCAGATAATGGTCTAGAGACTTTTCGAGCGCCAGCTCAACTTGGCGGGCTACCTCACTGACCCCAGCGCTGGGCCAGTCGCGTAATCCCAAGGAAATGTCAGCAGTCGGACAATAAACAGTCATCGATACGATTCTAGCACCTTCTCTGTAAGGGAGGAGAAGAAGATCCGATCCGCTATACTTCTCAAGTTCTCTAACCTCGACCAAATATCGACAGATTCTCCATCAAGGGAACATTCAGCAAAGACATCTATGTCCAAGACTACTGCTGTCGCTGGCATTTCCAAAGTTTGCGTGAATATAGCAGTTGCAGCGTCCTCTTCAAATGGCACAAGGACTCTCTGCAGGAAGCTAGCAACAATTGAGGGAACCGATTTCGGAACTCGCGGGCCCGTAGTCAGATACTCGTCGTAATCTGCGCCCAAGGGAATGTTAACGGAGTTGACGTATCTAACGGCTAATCTGCTGACGTTGACAGGGCCTGAAACCGCAAGGTAGTTACGCCACTCTCGGTTCGCCGATTCCTTGAGCACACTCCAACCCGGATAATTCTTCAAAATGCTGTAAGTGAAGCCATTCCTGCGCAGTTGGACCACTTCTGAAGAGTCATCTTTATCGTAACGCCAGCCCAACGATTCCTCGGCAACAAACTTACCCCGAATTGGTGCGTCTTTATCCAGATTTAACTGGAATTTTCCATGCTTAATTTCATTGGCAACCGTAAACTCTATTGGCATCTTGAACTGAGGCAGAACGGAAGCCGAAAGATCCTCACGCAATCGAATGTCCACGAGAGCTTCCTTCAGAGGCGAGCGAGTCAGCTTTGGGAATTCACTTTTTGACAATTTAGCACCTAGCTTAGCTCACACAATCCGATTCGAAATATCAAAGACGGCGGAAGGGAGTTCCTTTTGGGCGATAATTCCAGCCACTCCCGCACCGGTACTACTGATGATACTTGGATTGCGTGGGTCTTGGCCAGATGAGAGGAGATGCGGGTTGTGCTGGAATCCACTGCTGCAGAGGCGGATAATGTGAGCAGCAAATTGCGGTGTGTAAACGAAAGTCAAGCCGATGATATTGCAGCAAGACGACCCGATGGTGGTAATCCGCCAAACGGATCACGCGTTCCTGACAGGATTTTTCGCGCGAGAATTTGGCAACGGGGAATTCGCGCGGCCAGAGCCGTTCGCATCATTTTGTCTGGCGGCGGAAGAACACGACAACGGCTGGCAGGAATGGGAACTGGCGCCAGGAGTGGACCCGAAAACGTTTGTTCCGTACACCTTCATGACCGTGCCCACGGAAGAGCATGTGGCACTGTACCAGCGGGGAATTGAGCGCGCGGTGAAAGCGGACTTGTATGCGGGGCTGCTGGTGGCGGCGCATTGCGTGGGTTTGTATGACCGGGCGAAGGCGACGATGCCCGGATACTCGGCAAAGTATGTGAAGGCGCAGGAACAACACCACGCGAATGATTTTGTGCAGCGGTTGCGTCTGCAGCAATTGCGGCTGAAGGTAGACTTGCGGAACAACCTGGCGACGAAGCCGTTCACGGAAGAAAAGTTGATTAAAACGAATACGCAGCGTCTGGACGCGCTTGACCGGCTGTCGCTATTTTTCTGCCTGGGCGGGGGAGAAGACGCGATCATCGAAGGCGTGCCCATAAATGACGAGGGCGGTGAAGTGGATTGGGAAATACACAAGGCGGGGAAGCAAGAGTTTACGCTGGCGCCGTATCCATTCCGGCGAGAACCGCTGGAGTTCGCGATTCTGGCGCGGCGCATTCCGAAGCGGCGGTACGCGGAAGATGGGGAGTTGCAACAAGTCCTGACGGCGGCGACGTACTACAACATACGGTTCACTCTGAAGCCCGGGGTGGCGAAGAACCGCCCGTACGCGGCGAGCGCGTGAGCAAGCAACTAACGACGATAGCTCAATTCTGAACGGATTTTTCGCGAGTCGAAACCAAGCCATTCAATTTCTGCAATTCCGCCAACTCCGCGCGAACTTGATCCACGTTTTTCGCATGGGGAGCTAATTCCAGGTAAGTTCGAAGCTCGGAGATCGCCGCGGCATAGTCGTTTTTTCTTGCGAAGATTTCGCCCAGCAAGAAATGCAGTTGCGGGAAACGAGTAAGCAGGTCAACGTGTTCCGCCTTGAGACCGCTTCTCTCCGCTTCATCAAACTTGTTGAGCTGAAAATTTGCGAAGGCATTATAAAAATAAGCTTCGGCGCAATTTAATGGGTCGAGATCCACGATGTAGGCAGCAACTTCAACGTGATTCAAAGGATCGCGCTCCAGGATGTGACCTGTAAGAGCAAGGACCGCGGTCCAATTTCTTTCTTCAAGGGCCATGGCCGCAAGCGACAAATAAGGCGGCAGGAACTTGCTATCGCTAGCGGTGGCCTGGGTGTACGCCTTGCGAGCTTCATCCTTATGGTTTTGGTTTTGTAAAACCATGCCCAACTGAAACCAGGCGCTGGCGTACTTGGGGTAAATCGCGACTGCAGTTTCAAAATGCTTGCGGGCGACGGCAAGGTTGCCTTTTCCTTCGGCCTCCAGCCCTTTCTCGTAAGCTTTTCGGGCTTCTTTCGGGGCCATGTACGACCTGGCGTTTATCGTCGTGCCTGCAATCTTAGAGAGTCTCTGCACGACAATAACGCCCACATCTTTTCTGCCGGCGAAAGTATCATCAAGGTCCACAAGGCTGATGACATCGGAAGTAAAGCCAGCGGCCGAAGCCTGTAGCTCGCAATTTGTCAACCGACGCGTGGAAATTCCCATCGACGGATTCCCGCCAATCGCACCAGACTGCGAACCCGCGTCGCTTGCGGCGTCGAGGACAGAATCAGACCGCGCTCCCAATTGCATATTGAAATCGCCGGTCGAGGCTGCGTACACCTGTTGACGCACCTTACCGTTGCAAACGCGCTGGACCACCGTATCGTTTGGAATCGCAGTGTTGTCATTGGTGGCGACGCGGCCCACGAGATACATTACAGATTCATCTCCCAGCCGGCTTGGATCCGTGCCCAAGGGAGCCGTAGAGGAAGAGCCAGAAGGCGCTGGAGCTGTGGAAGGCGGAGCTGGAGTCGGAGCAGGAGGGGTCGGAGCCGGTGCTTTCTGCGCCGCCGCGACGGGTACGAAAAGTGCCGTTGCGATTGCCGCTACAACAAAAATACGCATGCTGTGGCTCCCAGACCGAGTACTTGGGAGAAAACATCTGAGGCAGAAAGTCTAGGGCGCGGTTTTGCGGGAGTCAAGGATTCAGTAGGCCAACGAGAGTTAAAGCGAAAAGCCTCAGTCCGAAATAGACCACGATAGGAACGGTGAAATCCATGGCTAACGCTTTGAGCGAAGACACCCACCCATCACCAGCCGGGCTTTGCACTTGACTTTCCGCGACCACGAATACATCTTAGAGAGCTTTGCTTCTTCTGACGGTCGCGACCGTGGAGAAGGGAGACGCGCTCGTTCACTATGACCAAAGTTCGACTGTGCTTTCACGATCGTTGTTTTGACGGGACCGCTTCGGCGGCGGTGTTTTACCGTTTTTATCGGGAGCGGATTGACGCCAAGGCGGACTTCCAATTCACAGGAATGACGCATAAGGCCAAGCATCCTTGGGAAGAGGGGCTATTTGACGGCGATCAAAACGTCATCGTGGATTTCAAGTATTCGAATTCGCCGAAGGTGACGTGGTGGTTTGACCATCACCAAAGCGCGTTTCTGACCCCCGCGGATGCGGAATACTTCCGGCAGCATCCCGGGCAGAACATGTATTACGACCCGGAATACAAGTCGTGCACAAAGCTGATCGGGACGGTGACGAAGGAAAAATTCGGATTTGACACCAAGCCACTGCAGAATTTGATTCACTGGGGAGACATTATTGACGGGGCGCAGTTTCCGACGGCGGAATCAGCCACGGAACTGGTAGAGCCGGCGACGCAACTGGCGCTGGTGATCGAGGCGGCTCCGGAGGACGGCATCCCGGCGAAGATCATTACGCAACTGGCGTACCGGCCGCTGGCGGAAATGGTGAAACTGCCGATTGTGGAGAAACATCTGGGCGCGCTGTTGGAACGGCACCGGAAATCCATTGAAGTGCTGCGCGAGCGCTGCGAATCGCAAGACGGCGTAATCTTTTTCGACGTGAGCGACATGGATATGGAGGGCTACAACAAATTCATTCCCTATTTGTTGCACCCGGAGGGCGTGTATTCGGTGAGCGTGAGCGCTTCGCCGGTGCGCGCGAAAGTGTCGCTGGGGACAAATCCATGGAACCAGGCGACCGCGGACCAAAATCTGGCGTCGCTGGCGGAAAAGTACGGTGGTGGGGGACACCCCCGGGTGTCCGCGATATCGTTTGAACCGCAAGATTTGGAGCGTGCGCGGCAAGTGGCGCGAGATTTGGCGGCGGTGCTGCGGGCGAAGTGAGAGAAGGGAAGCAAGAGCGAAGGTGACTGGCGGTTGTCGACAAGAAATTGCTGAGCGTGTAAAATAAAGAATTGCCCGTGGACCGGTAGCTCAAGTGGTAGAGCAGCTGACTCTTAATCAGCGGGTTGCAGGTTCGAGTCCTGCCCGGTTCACCACTCTTTTAGCCTAAATACTTACACAACTTCTAGTTGAGCTTGTTTGGGGTCTGCTCATCGACGGCCAATTTAGGCACATCTGGGAACAAAACCCCCGCGACTCGCTCGACCGCACGCCGCTGCGAGTCCGGAATTGCGTGCATGTATATGTTCAGTGTTGTTTCGATGTCTGAGTGGCCCAGAATTGTCTGAGCCGTCTTTATGGACTCGCTCACCTCTCCCAGAATCGTCGCGTTGCCATGACGGAACGAATGCCAGGACACACGAGGTAGGCCAAGTTTGTCGCAGGTAGGGGCCAAAGCCCGGTTGTAAAGATTCTTGGGACTTAGGGGCGTCCCTTTTGTTGTTCGGAACACCAAGTCTTGCGGAGCCGATCCTGTGCAAGAGGCTCGATGTATTTTGAGAGCTTCGCTCAAGGCAGCGCTCATCGGAATTACACGTCGGCTGCTTCGAGTCTTCGGTGTCCCGAATTGGCCATCAGAGTATGTTTCAGTTACTTCGATGGTTCCACGCAAGAAATCCAGTCGGTTCCATCTCAGCGCAAGAATCTCTCCTATCCTCATGCCAGTCAGGACCGCCGTGACGACAATTATCCGGCACGGTTCTGGAAGCTCAGGTAGCAAGTGTTGAACTTGTGAAGGTTCCAAGAATGTATGCTGTTTCTTCGACTCCCGTTCGCCGATTTTTATGCCGTGAGCGGGATTGCGCTCAAGATAACCGTTCTCGACCGCAGTCTGGAGCACCTTTGCGACGGTGACCCGAATACTGTGTAGGGTCGATGCGGAGTATCCCTTGCCCCGCATAGAGAGGAGTAGTTGTTGGATTGCTGCCCGGTTCACATCACAGAGTCGATGTGATCCGAGGGCAGGGATGATGTACTTGTCCAAGTTAAATTTGTAGATGCGACTGCTGCTCGGTTTTAGAGTTAGCAGGGCACCAGCTTCCCAATGGTCACTCGAAAACTTCTCAAGAGTCATCAGGGGCCGGACACGATGCCGTCCTTGATTAATTTCAGACACTCGCTTCTGAAGAAGCGAGCGGGCTTCACGACGCGAGAGTTCACTTAACGCGCCGAGTACGACGGTTGGCTGTGTGCGGTGCAGCGTTCCATCTTCTCGGATCACGTCCTCCCTCCAGCGTGCGACCCAAACTTTAATGCGCTTCCCACGAATGAACAAACTCCCATCTTGGTAACGCGGTCGCGCCATCCTTTCCTTTCCGTTGGCCCGTCCGCATTTCCTTGCGTCACTTCTGAGTGTATCGCTCATGTCAAGCAGCATTGGGGTCTCGGCTTTGCCGTTTGACCCAGGCGTGAATTTCTTCTTCTCGGAAACGCCAGTATTTGCCCAGACGGAAGCCAGGCAATCGTTCTAGAGACCGCTTTCGAGTGCGCCCATAGACCCAAGACACTGGCACGCGTAGGAGCTTTGCTACCTCTTGGACAGTGAGGATCTGCCCTTCATTACGCGTTCCGCGCTCTGTGGCTTTGTGCATGGCGTCCGAGAGAAGCAGATTGGGCACCTCACTTGCGAGGGCCGCGACCGTCGATCCCTGAACGTCCGCCAACGATCGAGACGGTCTTTCTGATCTTGCGGTCGGGCTTACTGAGAGGCGCAAGCCATGCACTCTTGGTGAGTCTGGGTTCTTGCGCGCGGCGAATTGGGTATTGCTCTGTTTCATGTGGCTGTTCCGGCTTGGTACCCCTTTGGAGGCCCGGGGGATGGCCCGCTAAAGAATTCTCTTGGCAACCCTCCCGGGATGAGCTAACATCTGACTATGATGGTACACCTACAGTAGGAGGTTGTGTCAACTGTATGGGAATCCTCTCCAAGAAACCCCGCCACGAGGTCATTTCCATTCGCCTCAACGAGGACCGCCTCAAGTTATTGGAACGCTATCAGAAGCTCTTGACCGAGCAGACTGGCCGTGAGGTTTCTCTGGCCGAGGCCGCTTTCTTGGTGATCGAGGACCGCGCTGTGGGCATGGACCGCGAGACGGCGCGCCATGAAATGCTCAGTGCGCCAACGGCTTCGCTCTACCACATTCGCAGGAAATGGGAGTCGCGGCACACCCTATCCATTGCCGAATGGGATGTCCTCGCGCAGTACGTGCAGATCGGCACGGAGGAAGAAGCTCAGGAGCCCCCGCTGCTTTGGCCCGCAATTCCGTCCCGGGAGACTTATCTCACTTTGCTGGATGCCTTCGAGGCCGTTTATCAGAACCGGAAGAAGTCGGCTTCGAAACACGTCTGGTATTACTTCGGGAACCTTGGTGGCCACCCGACCGATGTTCGGCTTTCTGATGATGACGCCGAGCAAAGGCACCAAGCAGTTCTGAAGCAGATTGCGAATCGCAAGGAACTGTTGAAACCGTCCGAGAAGTGGCAGAGCCCCGGCACGGTCGGCGGATGCTTCCTGACCGCCATCCGTGATGAAGGAGTTGAGAGCACCAGACTCGACCAAATCCTTGCCCCCTATTGGGCGACTCTCTGGGGCCTTGCTGCCCGAGGCCATTGGGTGCGGCACGACCGCCAGCCGGTACGACTAGCAAGCCCCAACGAGGATGATTTTCGCCGACGAATTATCCTGTCTGATCTGCTGGAGTCCGATGAGCTGAAGCTGTCGTTCACGACGAATGCCTGTCCGGAATTGGGTGTGAATATTGACCTCGGCCCGGTGCGCCGCGTGAGCTATCTCATTGCCCGGTATCCCAACCTAGCCGAGTTCCGCGCCATGCTCGAAGGATGGTCGGCCAGACGTTCTTGGAACGGCAGGCACTTCCTCATGACGGGGGCCAGGGAGAAGGGGCCAGCGAAGTTCACGCTTTGGCTGCGGCAAAGCGATGTGGGCATCGAGTTCACGGAGAAGGAATGGGGCGCCCTGCGCGAACTGTTCCAGCAGGCGTGGGCCATCCCCGAGGTTCAGCAGTGGTTGCAGGAGCTTCAACTCGAGTATGGCGAACAGGGTTGATTACACAAATCGGTGGTGTACGCCGCATTTTCGAAGAGCGGTGCCTTCGGCACCGGGTGGGGGCAATGACACGTCACCCCGTTTCGGGTGCTGTACAGCAACCAAGGTTGCTCTACGGGAACTTACTGCAAACGCGGCAGCTAGCAATTTTCCGCTCTTCGAGGTCTCTGCGCTCCAACCTGTGGTTCCCGTATGGGAACTTGTTGATTCTGTTGGGCGGCTGACCGCGCCGAGTTTCCTGCCTTTCAATTAGATTCAGGAGTGCTCAATGCCCACACCACGCAGTAAATCCATCAGCACCAAAGTCACCGAAGAGGAGTACGCGCAGTTTGAAAGCCTGATGGGCGATCAAACGATCAGCGAGTGGGTGCGCGATGCGTTGTTGAAGGCAGCGAAGCCGAGTGCCGCCGAGCAGACCATTGTGGCGGAATTGCTGGCCCTGCGAATGATCTTGATGAATATCCTGTTCAGCATCGCCAACCAGGAGCCGCTTACAGGCACGACCATGGACGACATTATTCAACGGGCCGATGCATGCAAGTCGGCGAAGGCATTGGAACGGCTGACAAGCCCAACTACGGAGCCACAGAGAGGCTGAGAGACAACCCAATCGGAGCAAAGCAATGCGCATGGAATGGAGCCAAGCAAAGAGGACGAGCAGGCCAAGCATTCAGCCGGTCTACACCTATGCCCTGGTGCTCCTCTCCCTCGCGGCAACTCTTGGAATCCAGGGCATCCGTTACATGCGGATCTGGACCCCCCTTGAGCGACATTATTTGCCTGCCTATCTGGGCTCGCAGGTCGTCGGGGTAGTGCGCGACAACGGTTCGTATACGCTCCTCCAAGTTGCCACAAGAAAGGGGAGGCGATTGGCACTGGACAACGATGTACTGCCCACAGTCACGGAAAGTGGTGAGAACTCTTTCGGGCTCAGCGAGGAAGCCGTGAAGCATGGCGGGCTGCGTCTTGAATTCCATCGCGCCCATTACAACAACGCCGAGATGCACGCCTACCTTGGCAAGTTGATTTATCAGAACCAAACCATCGTGGACCTTGTTCGGCCAGCTTTGTGGGCTGGCCTGCTTCTGTTCTTCGCGGGCCTGTTGCCGGCGATGTATCTGGACCGCAATCGTGCTTCGGCGCTGCGCTATGGGAGGAAACCTAGAGGCCCGCAGTTGATGTCCTTGGCGCAGCCGAACCGCCCGCAAGGCTTTCGTGGCAGGGGCTTAGTGAACGCGCTTCGCACGATCCTGACCAGGGCAATGGGTTCCAAGAAGAAACTCCACCTTCCGCTCGGCAAAGACAATCCCTGCGTCTTGACCGTGAAAGCGACATTGCCCCAGGAGCCGCCCAAGATAGCAACAGTCGCAGTGGGAACAGATAGCGCTCCACGGTCAAGTGGCGCGCCGCAGAAACCAACGTCGATGATGCCAGCGCCGAGTCAGGATCAAGACTTGGAGCACGCTGTGAAGCCCGCAGCGAGACGTTTTTTCGAGTAGAGGCACATGCTTACCATTTCCAAGCCGCTCAGTGCAGGTCAAGCCCGCACCTATCATCAGGAGGAGTTCAGCAACGCGCAGGAGAACTACTACAGCGAAGGCGAACGGATACGTGGCGAGTGGCACGGTAAACTGGCCGAGAAGTGGGAGTTGCATGGCGGAGTGCAGGAGGAACAGTTTCGGCGGCTCAGCGACGGCCAGCATCCGATTACCGGGGAACAGTTGGTCCGCTACCAGACGGCGCGGGAATATGTGAGCGAGCAGGGCAGTATGGTCAAGGCGATGGAGCACCGCGCAGGCTGGGACGCGACATTCTCAGCACCGAAGAGCGTATCGCTCACGGCGCTCGTGGGCGGAGATGAACGGGTGCGGGAAGCCCATCAAGCTAGTGTTGGAGTTGCTTTGGACGAACTGGAGCGATACGTCCAGGCCCGGCTTGGAGGGAATCTTCCACCAGAGACAACAGGCAAGTGGGTCGCCGCGAGATTCGAGCACGACAGCGCGAGGCCGGTAAACGGTTATGCAGCGCCCCAGCTTCACACGCATGTCGTCCTCTTTAATCTGACAGAGACTGAGAACGGGGAAATCCGCCCGCTGCAACCACAGGAGCTTTACCGCTCGCAGCAGTATGCTACCGCCGTGTACCGCTCGGAGCTCGCACACCGTTTGCAGGAGTTGGGCTACGAGATTGAACACGGCAAGAGCGGTCAGCCCGAGATCAAGGGTTACAGCCGCGAGTATCTCGATGCTTCGAGTCCACGCCGGAAACAGATCGAAGAGCATCTGGCGAAGGAGAATCAACGAGGGGCGGGAGCGGCGCAGATCGCGGCGCACCAAACGCGTGAAGCCAAGATCGAAGTCTCACACGAAGAGATGCAGCGGCGGCACAAAGACATGGCATCTGAGTTCGGCGATCAACCTGAGCACGTAAAGGCGGAAGCAAGAGACAGAGTACATGAGGTTAGCCGAGAATCGGGAGAGAATATTGCACACTCGGCTGGGACCTTCGCAAAAGAACGAAGCTTTGAACGCGACGCTGTAGCCGACGAGCGGGCCCTACTGGCGGATGCGCTCCGGCGTTCAATGGGTGGAGCGACACTGGCCCAGGTGAAAGCGGACTTCGAAACGCGCATCAAGTCTGGCGAGTTCGTGGAAGCACAAAGGAAAGGCAACTCCCCTGGCCGGGCGTTTACAACCGCGGAGATGATCGCCTATGAGCAGGACACGATCAATACCATGCGAGCGGGACAGGACCAGCATCCCCCGTTGGCTACTTTCGGTACGCGCAGAGCAATCCGAGAGGCCCACCCGCATCTGAGCGAAACCCAGCGCCTGGCTGTGGACCAAATCCTCTCGAGTCGAGACCAGGTGATCGCGCTTGAAGGTGTCGCTGGTGCGGGCAAGACTACTTCTCTGGCAGCGATTCGCGAAGCCGCCGAGCGAGAAGAGTATATCGTCAAGGGCTTAGCGCCCACCTCCCGCGCAGCACAGAAATTGGGAGAAGGCGGAATCAGAACGAGTACGCTGCAGCGGCATCTTGCTCAGTCCGCTGAAAGGCAGGATCAACGGAAACACTTCTACATCCTGGACGAATCAAGTCTGGCGAGCACCAGGCAAATGAACGAATTTCTCCACCGCATCGGAACAAATGATCGCGTATTGCTCGTTGGCGACACACGCCAACACCAAGCCGTCGAAGCAGGCCGGCCCTATCAACAGTTACAAGAAGCGGGAATCCAGACGACACGACTGGACGAGATCGTGCGGCAGAAGGACCCGGCCCTCAAAGAGGTTGTGGAAAAGCTCTCACGAGGGCAAGTCACAGAGGCGATGCAAAAACTCGATGCCGATCGTCGCGTACATGAGATCTCCGGCCGGGACGACCGCATCGCTGTAATCGCGAACGAATATGCGAAGCAGCCGAGAGGCACGCTCGTCGTGTCTCCCGACAACCAATCGCGAATGGCAATCAACCAAGCGATCCACTATGCCATGCAGGATACGGACCAGATGCCGTACCTCGAACACCACGTGAGGGTGTTGGTTGCCCGGCAGGAGATCACCGGTGCGGATCGCCAGTGGGCCGCCCAATACGAACCCGGCGATGTGGTGCGCTATGCCAAGGGCAGCAAAACACTCGGCATTGCGCCGGGAGAATACGCGCGCGTCGAAAGCGTTGATGAGAAACAGAACCACGTCACTGTGGAACGGGGGAATGGCCAGCGCCTAAGCTACGACCCGCGCCGTTTACAAGGCGTCACGCTGTACCGCGAGGCAGAGCGGGCGTTCAGTGAAGGTGACCGCATACAGTTCACCGCCCCGAATCGTGAGCAGCACGTCGCCAACCGTGAGCTGGGGACTATCGAAAAGCTCGACGATAACGGCGACCTTCGAATCCACCTGGATTCGGGTCGCACGATCGCATTCAATGTTCAAGAGAATAGGCATCTCGACTACGGCTATGCGGTGACGAGCCACAGCAGCCAGGGGCAAACTGCTGACCGCGTGCTCATCCATGTAGACACCGAACAAGGGGGCGAGAAACTCATCAATCGCCGCTTGGCATACGTCGCGGTGTCGCGTGCCCGCTACGACGCACAAATCTATACCAACGATAAATGCGCTCTTGCCGAAGGGCTTGGCCGCGATGTTTCACACCGATCAGCGTTGGAGTCCACACGCGCACCGGAGCTAGAAGTCGCTCAAAAGAGCGAGCCAACTTTTTCTCCGACGCTGGAGAAAGAGCGAACAATCGAACGAGACATCAGCCCTGGACGCTAGGCACACTGCTGGCTCTAGCGGTCTTATTCTTCAAATTCTTCTTCCTGCATGGCAAATTCACGAGCGCATTCATCCTAAACACAAAGGGAAAATGGCTCGAAAATGGAAATCCCGTCGCGGTGGTGAGCGGAGCCAATCAAGGCCCCTGGAAGAGGCCCAAGGGGCCAGAGAGCACCGCCTTCCGTGCGCCCATGGCAGAGAAATAAGCTGTGGAAACTTGTCGGTCCGGTTCGGTAACGTGCCTATCTTTAGTATGCTGCCGGAATCATAACCAACAGGTTGTGATGTATGTACTTGACCAGTAATTAGGGCCTACATAAAGTCCCAAAACGATCCATCAAAATGTGTTCCTTCGAATCTTAAGTGGACCTGATCAGTTCCTACATTCGGCGGACCCCTAGCTCCCATCGGGGGGCCACGGAGGTTTCGTCGATGCCGTCAATAACCTGGAAGCCGCGCAAAGTGAAGAAAAGATTCGAAGCGATGAGCCCTAGGACCCGCAGAGATATTCCCCAATTCGCAGATCCCATCCACACAGGAGTCGTCATGCCGTCTAAGAAGAATTTGATGTCCATCATGTTGGTTGTTCTGTCTATTTTGGTTTTGTCCGCGGGACAAGCGGTGGCTAAGACCAACACGACGACCACGCTGGCATCGTCGCTGAACCCGTCAACCTATGGTTCCTCGGTGACCTTCACCGCCACGGTGTCGCCTTCGACGGCGACAGGGACGGTGACCTTCAAGAACGGGACGACGACCCTAGGCACGGGCACGCTCAGCAGTGGGAAGGCGACTTACAGCACATCGACGCTGGCAGTGGGATCAAATTCGATCACAGCTTCTTACGGCGGAGACACGAACGACAACAGCAGCACTTCGACGGCGCTGACGCAGACGGTGAACAAAGCGACCACGACGACCACGCTAGCTTCATCGCTGAATCCCTCAACGTACGGTTCCTCGGTGACCTTTACTGCCACCGTGTCACCTTCCACGGCGACAGGGACGGTGACCTTCAAGAATGGTACAACGACTCTGGGCACGGGCACGCTTAGCAGCGGGAAAGCGACTTACAGCACGTCGACGCTGGCAGCGGGATCAAATTCGATCACAGCATCTTACGGCGGGGATACGAACAACAACAGCAGCACTTCGACGGCGCTGACACAAACGGTCAACAAAGCGACCACGACGACCACGCTAGCTTCATCGCTGAATCCCTCAACGCACGGTTCCTCGGTGACCTTTACGGCTACGGTGTCACCTTCGACGGCGACCGGTATGGTCACCTTCAAGAATGGCACGACGACCCTAGGCACGGGCACGCTCAGCAGCGGGAAAGCGACTTACAGCACGTCGACGCTGGCAGTGGGATCAAATTCGATCACAGCATCTTACGGCGGGGATACGAACGACAACAGCAGCACCTCGACCGCGCTTACACAGACGGTGAACAAAGCGACCACGACGACCACGCTAACTTCGTCGCTGAACCCCTCGACGTATGGTTCCTCGGTGACGTTTACGGCCACGGTGTCGCCTTCGGCTGCAACCGGGACAGTCACTTTCAAGGACGGGACGACAACTCTGGGCACGGGCACGCTTAGCGGTGGGAGCGCCACCTATACCAGTTCGACGCTGGCGGTCGGATCCCACTCGATTACAGCTTCCTACGGTGGGGATACGAACGACAACAGCAGTACGTCCGCGACACTCACCCAGACGGTGAATAAGGCCAACACCGCGACCACAGTGACATCATCGTTGAACCCCTCGACCTATCAGACCTCGGTGACATTCACAGCCACGGTGTCACCTTTGACGGCAACGGGTACGGTGACCTTCAAGGATGGGACAACCACTTTGGGCACTGGTACGCTCAGCAGCGGGAGCGCCACTTATAGCACTTCGACCCTGGCCGTGGGATCGCATTCGATAACGGCTTCCTACGGCGGAGACACAAACGACAACACCAGCACGTCCTCAACGTTGACCCAGTCGGTTAAGGCCAATACGACGACTACGCTGACGTCATCGCTGAACCCCTCGGCGTATCAAACATCGGTGACCTTCACGGCGACGTTGTCGCCCACAACAGCAACTGGAACTGTCACATTTAAGGACGGGAGCACAACACTCGGAACTGGGAGTCTCAGCAACGGGAAGGCCACATATTCTACCGCAGCCCTGGTCGTAGGAGCGCACTCCATTACTGCCTCTTACGGCGGAGATTCGAACGACAACACGAGCACATCCGCAACACTTACACAGACTGTGAATTTGGCCAACACGACGACCACTCTGACGTCTTCCCTGAATCCCTCTACCTATCCGAATTCGGTGACGTTCACAGCAACGGTATCGCCAACTGCGGCAACGGGGACTGTCACCTTCAGTGATGGAAGCACGGCGTTGGGAACCGGTCAGATCAGCAGCGGAAAAGCAACCTACAGCACATCAGCTTTGGCTGTTGGTTCGCACTCAATCACCGCCTCCTATAGTGGGGACAGCAATTACAACACCAGCACGTCTTCAACGCTCACGCAGACGGTCAACGCGGGAACGCCGAGCATCACGAGCCTGACACCAACATTCGGGCCTCAGGGGTCGTTCGTGACGATCACTGGAAACAATTTTGGAACTACAACTGGGACAGTGAAGATTGAGGGCTGGCAAGCAACCGTAAGCAGTTGGAGCCCAACCAGTATCACGGTCACAGTACCGGCCTATGCAAGTACAGGCAATGTAGTTGTTACCGCGAATGGCAAGACCAGCAACGGAGTGAACTTCACGGTCGTGCCCATTCCGAGTATCACCGGCCTCTCCCCCGCGTCCGGGCCGGTTGGGCTCTCAATCACAATTTCCGGCTATAGCTTCGGAACCACACAAGGAAGCAGCACTGTGACGTTCAACGGTACGGCGGGGGTGCCCTGCGGCACTTGTTGGAGTGATTCGACTATTACTGTTGCAGTGCCATGGGGTGCCACGACCGGACCCGTCCTGGTGACGGCAAACGGCGTTCAAAGCAATGCAGTCAATTTCACTGTTGCGTACCTGACTTCGATTACTATCGCGCCTTCCAACCCTTCCGTGCAACCTGGAGCAACGCTACAGCTCAGTGCAATAGGAGGCTACAGCGATTCCAGCACGCAGGACATCACGTCCGCAGCTACATGGACCTCCACGAACTCGACGGTGGCCACGGTCAACAGCGCCGGCCTCGCCTCAGGCGTTGCTTTTGGGCAGGTTACAATTCAGGCCACTTCGGGAAACGTTAGTCAATCAACGACTCTCGCGGTCAGCAATCCGAGTTTTGTCGTGACAGGGAGCCTGTTGACTCCTCGCTACCTCCACACAGCGACGGTCCTGAATTCCGGGAAGGTGTTGATCGTCGGAGGCATAGTCCCTGGAGTGGGGACGGTCGCGAGTTCCGAACTATACGACCCGGCTGCTGGCACATTCTCGACAACCGGGAACCCCGCTGCGGCCAGAAGCCAGCACACAGCAACCTTGCTAAACAACGGCAAAGTTCTGGTTGTCGGGGGAGATAATTCCACCGGAGTCGTTGCGACTGCGGAGATTTACGATCCTACGGCCGGCACTTTTTCTCCCACTGGCAACCCGGTAGCGGCGCGTTATCAACATAGCGCGGTGCCCTTGCAGAACGGTCAAGTCCTAATTGTCGGTGGTTTTGGAAACAACGGTCTCGTGCCCAATGCCGAGATCTATGACCCAACCAGTGGGACATTCACCTCTGCCGGTAGCATGACCACACCACGCTACAATTTCGCGGCAACAACTCTCAGCAGTGGAAAGGTACTCGTCACAGGTGGTCTTGACGGTAACGGCAACGCTCTTGCGAACTCCGAAATCTTTGACCCCACCAGCGGTAACTTCACGGCCTCTGGAAACCTAATTACTGCACGTCAGCAACACACGGCCACGCTACTGGCTAATGGGACGGTCTTGGTCACCGCAGGTCTGAATAATCTCAACTTTAACGGTGCTTCCAACTTGATTTCCAGTGCCGAATTGTATGACCCGGTCTCGGGGACCTTTGCTCAAACGGGCAGTTTGTACTCAGCACGGATGGCGCCCACAGCAACACTGCTCAGCGATGGTGTCGTTCTTATTGCGGGCGGCTACGGTTGGCAGCAGAATTTCGCCAGCGCCGAACTGTATTACCCGTCGAGTGGGACGTTTGTGCCCACCGGACCAATGAATGTTGCCCACACAGGTCAGGCTGCGTCCCTCCTGAATAACGGCCAGGTCCTGATTTCAGGCGGGGGGTCGGGGTCGTATCCCTATGGCCTAGGAACCTGTGAGCTATACCAGCCAACCTCCTTCACATCACCGCCATCTTTGAATTCGCTGTCGGTAAACCCGCTCAATACGACCATCGTGGCCGGAACGACAACCGCCTTTACTGCCACGGGAGTCTTCACCGATGGCAGCGAAGCTGACCTCACACAGAACGTGGCGTGGGGCTCTTCTGTTCCGCTCGTGGCCACAATTAATTCCACTGGGACTGCTACCGGCAGCTCTCAGGGAACGACAACTATCACGGCATCTTCGGGAAGCATCTCCGCCTCGGGAACTCTCTCTGTCATTCCAGTCACACTCGTCACGATCAACGTCATTTCGAGCAATACCAGCGTTACGGTTGGTGGCACTCAGCAGTTTTCCGCAACGGGCTTCTATAACGATGGCAGTTGGAAAGACCTGACCTCCTCGGTGATCTGGAGTTCGTCCGCACCAAGCATAGCCACAATCTCCACCACTGCCTTGGCCACCGGAGTGGGCGTCGGCGCGACGTATATTCAGGCCACTTTAGGGTCCGTACAGGGGTCGGTGATTTTCTATGTGGCTGCAACTCTGCAATCCCTCGCGATAAATCCCAGCGGCGCGCAGCTTTCGATTGGAAGTACCCTTCAGCTCCAGGCGGTCGGCACGTTTAGCAGTGGGAATTCCACTGTGACGAGCATGAGCGTCTGGACCACATCGGACGCCGCCATAGCCATCGTTTCCAACGGATTGGTGCAGAGCGTCGCGAGCGGCACGACCACAATTACTGCAACTTACGATTGGTACGGGACCAACCTGAGCAGCTCTATTCTGGTCACAGTCACGAATCAATACGCGCCACCCCAGATTTCAGCTGCGGTCTCTCCCGTGCCCAGCCCAGCGGGTTGGAACAACACGAGCACGACCGTTAGTTTCACCTGTACCCCTGGCGGGCTGCCCATCGCCAGTTGCACCAGCCCGCAAACCCTCACCACCGAGGGCGCCAATCAGGTCGTTACCGGGACGGCGACGGACACGGCCGGCACTCCCGTCTCCTTGAATGTGACCGTGAACATAGACAAAACGCCGCCGACGCTCACTCTGGCGTCGCCGGCAGACGGCACGACATTTGCGTCTTCACCATTGGTTGTGTCAGGAACGGTGTCGGACAACTTTGTTCCGTACCCACCAGTAACGTGCAATGGAAACACCGCAGTGATGAGTGGGAACAGTTTCACCTGCAACATTCCACTCAATGTCGGTGTCAATACTATAGTGATTTCGGCATCGGACTGGGCCCGCAACGTCTCATCAATGGCCCTGCACGAATTCCTGACCGGAACGCTACCTGTGCCGAATTCCCTGAGGATTACGCCCGTGGGAGTCAACATGCTCGTCGGCGATACGAAACAATTCACGGTGGTAGATAATAACGGGCGTCCCCGTACCGACGCTACATGGACAATTGATAATACTAGCCTTGCGAGCATCACTTCGGACAGTTCGCCAGTGTTGACAGCCTTGGCTCCGGGTACAGTTACGCTCACGGCCACTGTTGAGGGTGTCTCTGCGCAAACCCAGGTCAACATCTCCACTCTCACAGTGCTCTTGCCAGGTACGGTCCTATGGTCCACGCCACCCGTGCCGGGCTTTTCTCCGACTGGGATTGTTCAGGCGGTGCCGTCAATCTATGGCCCGGGCGCTTACTCTATACAGCAGAGTAGTGACGGGAAATCAAGCCTGGTGCAAGCCTTCACATCTGACGGACAGTTAGTTTGGGAAACCACCTTATCCGCGCTGACTGGCAAGCCGGTGCCCGATGGCTTCGGCGGCTTGTTGGCGACAGAAGCGTGCGACGCCAGCGATCCGCTGTACAGTCCCCTCAGCATTGTGGACCTGGATGGTGCGACGGGCATGCCGATGTGGACGTACTCCATACCTTCCTTGGCTTTGGGCAACACGGGGGTTTGCCCACTTGGGGTGCCGAAGATGGCAATTCGCCAGGATGGAGCAGTGGTGATGTCCAATATGCTGCAAGTGTCGCCCGCCCTGGTCGTGCTGGACGGTTTGACGGGACAACCCATTCTGACTCCCACGATTCCGCAGTCGACTATGGGGGGCGGCATCGGACAATCAACAAGCTGCGATTGCCTCACCCCCGTGGGGCAGCCCATGGTGAATTCGGACGGAACAATCAACGTCGCATACTATGCGCGACAGCTTGACAGCAGCTCCCCGAATCCCGTCAAAGGTACTCTTTCGCTCATGCAGATCGCGCAAGACGGAACCACGACCACGACACAGTTAGCTTCTTCAAACACCGCGAATCTCTGGCCAGGCCAAATCATCCCGGATGGTCAAGGAGGAGTCTTGGCGACGTGGGCGAATGATCCGGCAAATCCTCCAGCAGCGCCCAACCCCTATCAGGCGGCTGACGTGGTAGCCGGAGCGGTTGCCAGCAGCTTCGATATGCCCAACGCGCCGCAGAATCTGTCGCGCGACCCGAATACGGGCCTGCCCCTCGATCTGCCCCTCGTATTAGGAGAAAATGGCACGGCGTTTGTCTCGTACGGTTCCAATGTAGGGTCCTTCAACCTCAATGGAGGCTCATCCAACTGGAACTATCAGCCATCTTCTCAGGGAACACTTTCAATAATCATGTCCAGTTCTGATGGCGGAATTGTGCTCAACGATTCCGACCCGGGACTGATCCAGCTTGACTCCACTGGAAACGCATCGACAATCATCACAACAGCTGCTCCTGGACTAGCGTCCATTTCTTGGCAGGGTGGGGTGGAGATTGCTTCCTCCGCCAATCCCCCCTCGCAAATTAGTGTCGCGCCAATTGTAGCCGCTAGCCTCTGGTCTTTTCTCGGGGGGAGCCCGTCAACGAATGGCGGAGCCGGTAGGTCTTGGTATTTCGACTTGACGTGGCAGAATGCGTTCGATTTTATCCCGGACTATCCAGCGTTTCTACCATCGCTCAAGACCGACATCACAGCAGACTCCACTTCGATCAAAACTGCAGCTTTGACGGCCCTCAAGCATGCCTACGCGGGATTTCCTGTCGTCGTGTTTGAAGGAAGCACTGGAGATCACCAAGCAATTGTGCAAACATCCTCGTCCACCTCTGACTGTGGGGCTACTAATCTTAACGTATCACCCATTAACACCAGCGATGTTTTTTACGAGTGTAATATGGAAGAAGCGCAAATAGCGTTGCAAGTAATTATTAACAATGCTCAAGATGAGACGAATGCACTCGCAAGGCAGGATCTGATTCAGGCGATTGGTAGAGGCATCGGGAACAACGCTGCGCATGAAATCGCTCATCAGTTTCTCGCGAAATGTTGCAGCATGGATGCTATGACCTCGGCTGATCCAAATTCGGCAGCTACTTATAACAACGGAGACGCCAATGGGTCTCCTGACCCTAACAACCCGAACAGCGATCCCTCGCCCTATACTGGTTATGGGAAAGACAACACAACTAGGATTCATTGGGAAGGCACCACTCTGCAGGCCCTAGACCAATGCCTCAACGGAGGGTGGAGAAACTATGGCCTGAATACATGCGCAGGTGTATTGAATTTGTCGCTCCTGATCCCTTCGAGTGACATGACGTCAGCCCTCGCGGCGAAGGCTGTCCTAACCGATGACATGCGCACCACTCTCCCACTCAGAACCGGCCTCCCATTCCTTCCGACTCTAGTTTCCCGAAGGAGATCAAATCAGTATGAGTAATAAACAGTCACGAAATGTGTCTCTCCTTACCCGCGCGCACGAGGCTGCATTTTCCCTTAACTTCGCGTTCGGATGCGTAGCGCTTGTCCTTCTCAATGGACCGCGACCTCTAACAACCCTGCTTATTCAAATGGAGAAGTCCCTAGACAGCTTTTTAGGGATCAAAGACAGTGACTTCATAACAGGGTATTGGGAGGTGTTGATTCCTGTCGGTGCGCTTGGGGTTTTGCTATGGGCGTTGCTATACGTTTCCAGAAAGACCCGGTTGGCCAGCAAGGTCTTGAGAACACTTGCTGGAGTATCCGGGATTGCTGTCGCCCCGACAATCTGGCTCTATGCGACATATGTTACAAGCCGCAGATACGGATGGAATCCCTTTGGCGCCGTCCAGCTCTACGAATTCGTTCTGGTGTTATTGATGGTGATCATGTATGTTCGCGGCGTGTCACTTAAGCTGAGTTGGCAGATTTTGCTTATTGTGTTGGTACATTTTGGGTTTTGGTTCTGGCAATTTAATCCTCGCCCTTTCTTTTCCACTTATAGCGGGCCTGTTGCTCCGGCCATTGGGCTTTGCTCCACCCTAATTTGGGTCTTCTATGCAAATTCCGTGTGGGTGCTTGAGAACGAGCCACCCACGGCCCATCACTAGAACTTTAGTGCGGGTTGAGTTCGTTTTTCGCCATCTGTGTGCAAATGAATGCGCTGGAAAAACAATCATTTGGATAGGGTGTGTTATCGAGAAGACGGGCAACGCGCCCCCAACCAAGAAGAACTGGGAAAGGAACGTGAGGTCGAGAATTTTTCGCATGATTGTAGAGGCAGAGGTCTAGTTGTGCTCGATAACATGCGCTATTTTTCACACATTTGGGCTGGAGTGAGTCTGGCCGCTAAAACAGTAGGCCCAAGGATAGCCCCATAGCAGGGTCGATGTAGCCCCCATCCAGGTTCAGAGGCCGTAAGAAGCAGGTCACCGAAGTAATTCGTCCGCCGTTAAGAAGTGGGTTTTAGAGGCGAGGGCGGAATAGTATTGAGCGTTGCGGAGACGGTGAGCGTGCCGTTGTGGACTTAGCGAGGCGCAATCGCGGGTAGCGATGTAGGAGCGGTGCATTCGGCCCGCAGCTTTGCCGATGTTTTCCAGGTAATGAAGCTTTGTTGACGTTCATGTCGTTGCGGGCTTGCGAGCGCTCGGCAATTTGCCCGGGGGCGAGTCCGTACGAAGCCACCGCAATGGTGATTTGTCGGAGATTGAGTGTTCTGGTCCAACTCTTCGTAAGCGTACGGTTCTGGCCGTGTGTGAGAAGTGTGTTTCGTGAAGGATGATGGCTCAAGTGGGCACATCGGGAAGTGTCCACTTGGGGGATAGGTGGACACTTCAGAACGAATAGTCGTTAAGAGGGAGCCGCGCAAACGGCGCGCGGTGGCGGAGAAGCGGCGGATCGTTGAGGAAACGTTGGAGCCGGGGGCGTCGGTGGCCAAGGTGGCGCGGGCGCACGGAGTGAATGCCAACCAGGTGTTTGCGTGGCGGCGTCAGTATCGGCAGGGGCTGTTGGGCGAGGGACACGGAACGGCGAACTTGCTGCCGGTGCATGTGGCCGGAACGCGGTTAAGCAAAGCGCATCGCACGGGCCGCCGGCAAGCTGCGCACGGAGCCGCGGATGCGGAGGGCGCGATTTACGTGGAGTTGCCGAAGGGACAACTTCGCATCACGGGGCGTGTGGATGCGGAAGCGTTGCGGGTGGTGTTGGAGCAGTTACTGGGATGATCGGGTTGGCGGCGGGGACGCGCATCTGGATCGTGGCGGGCGTGACAGATATGCGGCGCGGATTTGTGGGGCTCTCCGGGATGGTTCAGACGGCGCTGGCGGAAAATCCGTTTTCGGGGCAGGTGTTTGTGTTTCGCGGGAAGCGCGGCGATCTGATCAAGCTGCTGTGGTGGGATGGTGACGGGCTGTGCTTGTTCGCGAAACGGCTGGAGCGCGGGAAATTCACCTGGCCGCAGGCCGCGAACGGAACCGTTTCGCTGACGCCAGCGCAGTTGTCGATGCTGCTGGAAGGGATTGACTGGCGACGGCCCGTGCGCAGCTACGCTCCGCAGATGGCGGTGTGAACAAAATAGTTTTGTTTTTCTTGGTCGTTTTCATTTTGCTGTAAAGAAACTCTGCTAGATTCGCGGCAATGGCTGCTGCCAACCATCCCCTTCCCGATCTCGACGCACTGCATCCCAACGAACTAAAGGCTCTGATCTTCTCGCAGCGTGCGGAGATCTTTTCGCAACGCGAGCAACTGCTGTCGAAAGACGAGCAACTGATTTCGCGGGACGCGGAGATCGAACACTTGAAGCTGTTCATTGCCAAGCTGCGTCGGCAACAGTTCGGGCGCAAATCGGAGAAGCTGGATCGCGACATTGAGCAGTTGGAGCTGCGGCTGGACGAGTTGGAAGCCACGCAAGCAGAGAAGGTCGTTGCTTCGCAACTGCCCGCTGTGAAAGCGGCGGTGCAACCCGCGCGGCGGCGGCTGCCGGAGCACTTGCCGCGTGAAACACGAAAATATCCGCCGAAACAGACTGCTTGCCCGGACTGCGGCGGCGAGTTGAAACATCTCGGCGAAGACGTATCGGAAATGCTGGAGTACGTGCCGGCGCGCTTCAAAGTGATTCGGCAGGTTCGGCCGAAATTGGCGTGCGCGTGTTGTGAACGCATCGTGCAGGCGGAAGCACCGAGCCGTCCGATCGAGCGCGGCATTGCCGGGCCGGGACTGCTGGCGCACGTGCTCGTGTCGAAGTATTGCGACCACTTGCCGCTGTACCGGCAATCGGAGATTTACGCGCGCGAAGGCGTGGAGTTGGAACGCTCGACGCTGGCGGACTGGGTGGGAGGAACGAGCGCGTTGCTCGCGCCGTTGGTGGAAGCCCTGCGTCGCCACGTGATGAGCGCGACGAAGTTGCACGCCGATGACACGCCGGTTCCGGTGTTGGCGCCGGGCAACGGCAGAACAAAAACCGGGCGGCTGTGGACCTACGTTCGCGATGATCGTCCCGCGGGAGACGCAACGCCTGCGGCGGTGTGGTTCGCTTACACGCCGGATCGCAAAGGCGAGCATCCGCAAGCGCACTTGAGAAAGTTCACGGGCACGCTGCAGGCCGATGGCTACGCGGGGTTCGATCAGATTTACGAAGCAGGGCGCATCCAGGAAGCGGCCTGCTGGGCGCACGTGCGCAGAAAGTTTTACGACCTGGTGGTGGCGCACAAATCGCCAGTGGCAGCGGAAGCGCTGGAGCGCATCGGCGCGTTGTATGTCATCGAAAAAGAAATCCGAGGACGCTCGCCCGAACAGCGACGCGCGGTCCGCAACGAGCGGGCACGGCCGTTGCTGGAATCGTTGAAGCAATGGCTGGAAACCACGCTATGTAAACTGTCCAGAAAATCGGACACCGCGCTGGCGGTTCGTTACGCGCTGGGCCGCAAGAACTACTTGTTCGCCGGATCAGACGCTGGCGGCGAACGAGCAGCCGCTATCTACAGCCTGATCGGCACTGCCAAGCTCAACGGCATCGATCCCGAAGCCTACTTGCGCGACGTGCTCACCCGCATCGCCGACCACCCCGTCAACCGCATCGACGAACTCCTGCCCTGGAACCTCGCCACCACATCAGAATTTGCTTCGTTAACGTAATCTCCCGTCAAGACGGCCCACTTCGGACGCTTACGAGACGGTGAGCGTGCCGTTGTGGACTTAGCGAGGCGCAATCGCGGGTAGCGATGTAGGAGCGGTGCATTCGGCCCGCAGCTTTGCCGATGTTTTCCAGGTAATGAAGCTTTGTTGACGTTCATGTCGTTGCGGGCTTGCGAGCGCTCGGCAATTTGCCCGGGGGCGAGTCCGTACGAAGCCACCGCAATGGTGATTTGTCGGAGATTGAGTGTTCTGGTCCAACTCTTCTGGCATTCCGGAACGACAGTGATGCCAGGCGAGTTTGTTTTAATTCGGGCACCTAGCCAACTGGTTCGGTGTCTGTGAATGAGAGGGAACTTCCATGGAGAATGTGACCAACGAGGGCAAGGTGCCCATTCCGCACCCGTACCCAGAACAAAAGCTCACGTTTAATTTTCGAAAATCGCTGATTCCAGCTTTAGTGGGAGTCGTTGTGATTTCGTCAGTTGTGTTTTATTTGTCACGCCTGCACGATTTTCACGCACCGCCAGCAATTGTCGTCTCCGCATGCGGCGATGTACCTGCGGGTGCTCGTCGGATTACCGCTGGTTACGGCACTCAAATTGACGCCCCTGAAGACGCCTTTGTTGTAAAGTCTGCGGTTCAGGATATGCCCCCGGGAAGAACTCATCTCGTCACATTACGGAATTCAACCGCAAGTATCGTGGTATTGCCTGACGATGGTAGTTGGAAGGAATTGGAAGATAAGCTCCCAGCCTTTTCCAGGCGTGTTTATGTGAAGAGCGCTCGCTCTGGAAAAGAGCGAGATTTCGCTACTCTGAGCTGGCCCACTTCGCGCATTTGATTTGGCCCACCCTGTACATCACGGACGGCCTAACCTGTCAGCAGGAACGACGGGGGGCCGATGGACAGGAGACGCAAAGTGGAACTGTTCGAGGAGATACGTCGGGATTATCGGTTTGGAGTGGGCACGATCCAGGGAGTGGCGAAGAAGTTGAACACCCATCGGCGCATGGTGCGGCAAGCGTTGGCCAGCGCGATTCCGCCTGAGCGCAAGACACCAGCGCGGAACAGTCCGAAGCTGGGGCCGGTGCGCGAGTTCATTGAGGGAATTTTAGAGAGCGATCGGGAAGCGCCGCGCAAGCAGCGGCACACGGCGCACCGGATCTGGTTGCGGATTCGCGAGGAGCATCCCGAGGTGCGCGTGGCGGAAGCGACGGTGCGGCGTTACGTGCGGCGGCGAAAGCAGGAGTTGGGCGTGGCGGCGCGAGAGACGTTCGTGCCGCAGAGTTACGACTGGGGCGTAGAAGCCCAGGTGGATTGGTACGAAGCTGCGGTGGAGTTCGAGGAGGGCCGCCAGACCACGCATTTTTTCAGCATGCGCAGCATGGCGAGCGGCGGGGCGTTTCACGCCGCGTATTTCCATGCCACGCAGCAAGCGTTTTTGGAAGCGCACGAGCAAGCCTTTGCCTATTTCGGCGGGGTGTTCAAAAGGCTGCGCTACGACAACCTGAAGAGCGCGGTGAAAAAGATTTTGCGCGGGTACCAGCGGGAGGAGACCGACCGGCTGATCGCTTTTCGTTCGCACTGGGGATTCCAGACGGAGTTTTGCAACCCGGCGCGCGGCAACGAGAAGGGCGGCGTGGAAGGCGAAGTGGGTTATTTCCGACGGAACCATCTGGTGCCGGTGCCGAAAGTAAAAGATCTGGCCACTTTGAACGAATATTTGCGCACGTGCTGCCAGCAAGAGGAACAACGGCGAATTCACGGAAAGGCGCTCTCGGTGGGCGAGGCCATGCGCATCGAGCGCGAGCATCTGCTGCCTTTACTCAGCGAAGGGTTCGAGTTGGCGGAAACAAGTTTCCCGGTGGTGGATGGCCAAGGCTGCGTGAAAGTGCGGACGAATCGCTACTCGGTGCCGTTGCGGGCGGGAACAAAGACGCAGGCGCGGCTGCTGCCGGCTTACGTGGAAGTGTGGCACGAACAACGCTGCGTGGCGCTGCACGAACGCAGTTACGCGCGCCATCAGGCGGTGCTGGACTTGGAGCATTATCTGGACGTGCTGGAAAGAAAACCAGGCGCGCTGGCAGGATCGACACCCTTGCAGCAGTGGCGAGAACGCGGGCGCTGGCCGGAAAGTTTCGACCGCTTGTGGCAGAGCTTGCGGGAGCGGCACGGGAAGCAGACGGGCACGCGCGAGATGATCGAGTTGTTGCGCCAAGGTCCACAACACGGATGGGAAGCATTGCGGAAAGGGATTGAGCAAGCATTGGCGCTGGGCTGCACGGATGCGGCGGCGGTGCGGCATTTGCTGGTGGCAGGCACACTGACCCACGGCGAGCGGCCACTTCCAGAGATCGGCTTGCTGGGACGTTACGAGCGGCCACTGCCCACGCTGAACGACTATGACCAGTTGCTCGGGGCGGTGCGGTCATGAATCAGCAAGCGCAAGCGCTGGAGCACGCTTCGGTGCGGCAGTTTTGCAAAGCGGTGAAGGTGCCGGTGGTGGGCGCGAACTTTGTGCAGCTAGCGGAGCAAGCGGTGAAAGAAAATCGCAGCCACATCGGCTATTTGGAAGCGTTGCTAGCGATGGAGAGTGAAGAGCGCGACCGGCACGCCATCGCGCACCGATTGCACGAGGCCAAGCTGCCGCGGATGAAGACGCTGGAGGAGTTCGAGTTCGCGCGGGCGCCACAAATTCCGGCGGCGAAGGTTCGCGAACTGGCCGAAGGCGGATACATCACGCGAGCCGAACCAGTGGTGCTGATCGGCGAGTGCGGCACGGGCAAGACGCATCTGGCGACTGGGCTGTGCGTGGCGGCGTGCCGCCAGAAACGCAGAGTGCGTTTCACGACCGCGGCGAACCTGGTGAACGAGTTGGTGGAAGCCGGGCAGCACAACGGAGTGCGGCGCGTGCTGGCGCGATGGATGCGCTACGACGTGATCGCGCTGGACGAAGTGGGTTACGTGCCACTGGCGGAGATCGGCGCGGAGTTTTTGTTCCAGGTGATTGCGGAACGCGCCGAACGGGCCACGCTGATCGTGACGACCAACCTGCCGTTTTCCGAGTGGACGCAAGTGTTTCCGAATCCGCGGTTGTGCAAGGCGCTGCTGGACCGCGTCACCGACCGCGCGCACATCATCGAAACCGGCACGGAGTCGTATCGCTTCCGGCGCACGGTGGAAGGAAGGCAGAAGAAAAAAGCTTTGTAACGGGCCGGAACGGGCACCGCGCCACGCGATTCCGTGGCCCCGGCGTCCGCTCCGTCCTAAACGCGGTCCTGAAAACCGGGCCGCAGGACTCCGCTCCCTCCGGGGCCACGGAACGAAACCCCCGGAAGAAGAGCAAAATCACGGCCTCAGGGTGGGCCAAATGAAAGTATCAAAGGTGGGCCAAATCAGGTTGTCAAAAGCACGACTCCTACACTGGCTCGATGGGCCTCCTGGACGCGTTCGTCGCCGCCCACAAGCGCCGTCAGCGATACACTTTTCGGCGCGGAGAAGGTGGCATCCCAGCCCGCGCGGTGCTCCATCGTCTTGACCGTTTTGCCTCGCTCGTCCAAATATTCACGCGCCGTCTGATGGCGAACCAACTGCTCGCCGCTCACCGGATGTTGGCCGTCGCTGAGCCGCCGAAATTGTTCCTCTTGGACGCCACCACGCAAGCCCCACTTCTCGGCCAATTTCCCGTGCCACTCGCCGCGTATCCGGTCGCCCTCGCTGTAGTAGTTCTCCTGCGCGTTGCTAAACTCTTCCTGATGATAAGAACGCGCTTGGCCCGCACTGAGTGGCTTGGAAATGGTAAGCATGTTCTCTTATTCGAAAAAGCGCCTCTTGGCTGGTGTAACGGCGTGTTCCAGTTCTGATTCGAAACTCGGCGATTGCTCATGTGGCCCGGATTCCTGCCGCGTGCCGCTCGCTGTGGAACCACGATCTATTTCCGCATTAGAGGCCGCTCTCTTAACTGGTTCTTGAGGCGAGGGCTCGACCAGCATCAAGATGGGGGGATTCTCTTTGCGTGGTCGAACAGGGAACTTCCTGTGAAGACCGAACATTCTGTCCAGGATCGTGCGTTGCCCGTTCACTAAACCAAAGCCTCGAAAGCGGTGCTTGGGATTGCGATTCGCCAAATTCACCAAATCCCGGCTACTTGGTCTCTTCCCATAGCGCTGCTCAATAGAACGTTTGCGGTCTAGATAGGTCGCCGGCAACAGGCCCGCGAAGAACAGAACGAGCCCGGCCCGCAAAGCTGGCCGGACAAGATCCATTAAGGTTTGGTTCTGATAAATCCAGTTACCCAGGTAGGCGTGCATCTCGGAGTTGTGGCAATAACTGCGATGGAATTCAAGGCGCATCGCGCCATGCTTCAAGGCTTCCTCGGTGAGCGCGAAAGTGTTCCCCCCGCTTTTTGTAAATGCAGTGGCTACGTCACTGTCCAGGGCCAATCGGCTCCCCTTACGCGTGACAACTTGCAGCAGGGTGTACCAGCCGTTGTCGCGAACAACACCGGCTATCTGCGAGGCCAAATAAGGACCAAAATAATATCGTTCAAGGGGAGTCCATACCCGCTCGCAACGGAAGCCCTGGACTCCCAGAGTAGCTACGACGGAGAGGAACGCGAGGGCGTAGGTATACACCGGCTGAACGCTCGGTCCTGCGGTGCTCTTTGCCCGGTCCCATTCCATGCGCATTAGCTTGCTCCGATTGGGTTGTCTCTCAGCCCCTCTGTGGTCCCGTAGTTGCACTTGTCAGACGCTCCATGGCCTTCCCCAACTTGGCCGCGTCGGCCTGTTTAATAATGTCATCCATAGCCGTGCTTGTGAGCTGCTCGCGATTGGCAATGCTGAATAGGATATTCATCAGGATCATTCGCAGCGCCAGCAGTTCCGCCACCATAGTTTGCTCGGCGGGACTAGGGTCAGCTGCCTTCAGCAATACTTCGCGCACCCACTCACTGATCGTCTGATCGCCTGCCAGGACTTCAAATTGCGCGTACTCATCTTCGGTAACTTTGGTGCTGATGGATTTGCTTCGTGGAGTAGGCATGCGACACTCCTTAGTTCTGAATCAAAGGCAGGCAATCGGGCGCGGCGTGACGCCCAACAGAATCAACAGGTTCCCATAGGGGAACCACGGGTTGGAGGATAGGAACCACGGCGAGCGGAAAGCTGCTAGCCGCCGCGTTTGCAGTAAGTTCCCGCATGGCAACCTCAGTTTCCATACAGCATCCGAAACGGGGTGACGTGTCATTCCCCCACCCGGTGCCGAAGGCACCGCTCTTCGCAAACGCGGCGCGCACCATCGATTCGCGCGATCAACCCTGTTCGCCATATTCGAGTTGAAGCTCCTGCAACCACCGCTGAACCTCGGGGATCACCCACGCGCGCTGAAACAGCTCGCGAAGGGCTTCCCATTCCTTCTCGGTGAACTCGATGCCGACATCGCTCTGCCGCAGCCAAAGCGTGAACTTCGTTGGCCCCTTCTCCTTGGCCCGCGTCATGAGGAAGTGCCTGCCATTCCAAGAACGTTTGGCCGACCATCCTTCGAGCATGGCGTGGAACTCGGCCAAGTTCGGGTATCGGGCAATGAGATAGCTCACCCGGCGCACCGGGCCGAGATCGAGATTCACTCCCAATTCCGGACAGGCTTCCGTGGAGAACGACAGCTTTAGCTCATCGGACTCCAGCGGATCAGACAGGATAATTCGTCGGCGAAAATCATCATCGCTGTGGCTTGCTAGTCGTACCGGCTGGCGATCGTGCCGCACCCAATGGCCCCGAGCGGCAAGGCCCCAGAGAGTCGTCCAATAGGGGGCAAGGATTTGGTCGAGTCTGGCACTCTCAACTCCTTCATCACGGATCGCAGTGAGAAAGCATCCGCCGACCGTGCCAGGGCTTTGCCATCTCTCGGACGGTTTCAGCAGTTCCTTGCGAATTGCAAACTGCTTCAGAACAGCCTGGTGCCTCTGCTCGGCGTCATCATCGGAGAGCCGAACGTCCGTGGAGTGGCCGCCGAGATTCGCGAAGTAATACCAGACGTGCTTCGAAGCCTGCTTCTTCAGGTTCTGATAAACGGCCTCGAAAGCATCGAGCAGGGTGAGATAAGTCTCCCTCGAAGGAATTGCGGGCCAAAGCAGCGGCGGCTCTTGGGCTTCTTCCTCCGCGCCGATCTGCACGTACAGCGCGAGAACATCCCACTCGGCAATGGACAGGGTATGCTGCGACTCCCATTTCTTGCGAATGTGGTAGAGCGAAGCAGTTGGCGTGCTCAGCATTTCATGGCGCGCCGTCTCGCGGTCCATGCCGGCAACGCGCTCCTCAATGACAAGGAAAGCGGCCTCACCCAAAGACACGGAGCGGCCTAATTGGTCGCCGAGGAGTTTCTGGTACCGTTCCAGGAGCTTCAGGCGATCCTCGCTGAGGCGGATGGAAATGACCTCGTGCCGAGGCTGCTTCTTGAAGATCGGCATAATGGTTGACAGACCCTCCTACAGTACTGTACTCTGTTTACGTAATCGTAGCTCGTTCGGTGGTGGAATGCAAGAAGAATTCTCTCCAGCACTCCTGGGAAGCCGAGGAGCCATTTTGACCGGGAAGCTGTGAATCTTTTCAAACCCAGAGGAGTCACTAACGCGCAATGCCCGTACCATCCCAAATCGAGACCTCGGTGCACATCGAACGGCACTATGCCGTTACGGAAATCGCCGAAATGTGGAGTCTAAGTGCCGATAAAGTTCGTCAGATTTTCGAGAACGAGCCCGGCGTGCTGCTGCTCGGCGAGCGGAATCCGCGCCACAAAAGACGGTACGTCACGTTGCGCATTCCTCAAACTGTGCTTGAAAGGGTCCATTGTCGTTTATCATCGAAGACTGGCGTAAGGTAGGAGTGCGCCGCAATGCTTACCATCTATCGCCGCCACCGCAAAAGCTGCAAGCAGAGAATCGAAGGGCGCGACTATAGGCGTTGTCTGTGCCCGATTTGGATAGATGGCTCGCTGAACGGAGTGGAGATGCGCAAATCGCTTCGTGTTCGCGATTGGCAGCGAGCGCAAGAGCTGGTGCGTCAATGGGAGGCAGAGGGCCAGCAATTTGAGAAACCGAAGCCATTAACTGTCAAAGAAGCGTGTGACAAATTTGTGGCTGACGCTGAGGCTAGGAACCTGCGCGAGCCAACCCTCTACAAATACCGTCTGCTCTTTCGCCAGTTGCAGGATTTCGCCGGTCTATATGGACTCCCAGTCGTTACAGACTTCGACATAGATTGGGTTCGGAGATTCCGCGCGTCCTGGAAGAACAAAAACATTTCGGCTCGCAAGAAGCTCGAAGCATTTCGTGCTTTCTTTCGATTTGTGCACGAGAGTGGATGGATTCCAACAAATCCGGCAAGTCATCTAAAGCCGCCAAAGATCACTGAGCCCCCGACCGCTCCCTTCACGAGAGAGGAGGTCGCAGAGATCCTGAAGAGTTGCGATGTCTACCCAGATAGGGCCAATGCAGTGCGCCTACGCGCACTGGTTCTACTGCTACGATATAGCGGGCTGCGCATTCGTGATGCGATCACACTCAGTCGGAATCGAATCCAAGGGGACAAGCTTTTCTTGTACACGGCCAAGACAGGCACAGCGGTCTATTGTCCGCTTCCTCCATTCGTCATTGAGGCTCTCAACGCCATTCCCGCGAGCACGTATTTCTTTTGGACTGGACTTTCGAAACCGAAGAGCGCAGTCGGAGATTGGCAACGCAGCCTAAAGCGACTTCTGATCCTGGCTGGAGTACCGGACGGTCACGCGCATCGTTTCCGCGATACGTTTTCGGTGGAACTGCTCTTGGCCGGCGTGCCAATAGAGCGCGTTTCGATTCTGTTGGGGCATCAAAGTGTGCGCATCACGGAGAAGCATTACGCGCCCTGGGTTCGTGCGCGCCAGGAGCAATTGGAAGCGGATGTTCGTCGCACATGGCACACTCACGAACCAAAACAAGGGGTACACGGCGGGTACACAGGGAATGATGCGCGCGTAATTCCTTTCAAATCAAGAAGAAAGAATGGTGGAGGCGGGGGGAGTCGAACCCCCGTCCGAAAAGCGCTACGCCACGGAGCCTACATGCTTATCTCAGTTCCGTTTGGTTCGCCAGCCGCGATTAGAACGAGCAAGAAACGCAGCCGGCTAGTCCGATGGTTCTCGCCCAAGCCTTACGGACCGAAAGGCTCAGACCAGCTCACTGTATGACGCTTCTTGCCGGGCCCGTGAGCAAAGCCCGGGGAAGCGTGTGCTTAATTAATTAAGCAGCAAGTGCCAAGTTGTTGTTGGCAGTTCTAGTTTCCATCCTGTTACGGGCGGGTGGGCCCCGGCATGCCTCCGAGACGCGACAGCTTCCGTCGAAACCGTGTCGCCCCCTGAAGGCTGTATTTTAGCACGCCGCATGCCTGTGAAGAATTGAGGCGGCAGGAAAATGAGTTATTTGAAATGCCGGGGGACAGCAGCAGAGAATACCGGGTTAGTCTGGATCGCGCTCGAGGAGGGGGTCGGGAGGATGGGAGGGGTGCGTCTGCCCTTCGTGAATGGGAGCGGGAATGAGGCGGCCGGCAAAAAGATGGAACAGGAAGACGGCTACGAGGCCGCCGGATATTGCGAGTACGGACCAGCGCATGTCTGTATGCGGGTAAAACAGGGCGTAAAGAACGAGGACCCAAAAGAAAGTTGTGAGCATGGGGATTCCGACCGCGATGAACATGGTTCCCGAGAAACCCGGGAGATACCACGGAAACTGGTCGTGCACAGACCTGCGCGCCCACCAGGTGGTGTCTATTTTTATGCCCAATCCCTCGGCTAGGGGTAACTCTCTTTCCACCGGGCCGCGCCGGTGACCCAACCTGTAGAACTCCGCGAGGTGCGAATCGATGGAAGTTACGCCGGGGATGGACTCCAGGAGTCGCAAGTAAGCGCGCCAGAACTGAATCACACGGACGCCGCGGAATCCAAGCGAAATGGAAAAGAGTGAAAGGGCCAAGCCAAATAGAGACACGATGAAGCTGATGTTGCGGGCTGTGGTGGTGGCGGACGTCGTGAAGGCGAGAGCGGTGGCAAGGAATGCCTGAACGGTGGAGAAATTGTTCATGCGGGCATAGAGGATATGGTCCTCGTGGTAAAGCCGCTCGAGAACCTTGTGCCATGCCTGCTTCGGGTCGGGGAATATCGAGTCGTAGCTCATTAAACTTTGAACAGCGAAACCGTCTAAACAGGCTTCTTAACGGAATTGTACATGGATATGACGCGCGACCGAGGTTTTCAGCGCAGGCGTGTCGCGTTCCAATGAACAGGCACCATCGCGGCGAGTAACGACTTCCTGTGCGCTTGAAAAGAGAATCATGTGCGTCGATTCTCTTTCAGCTCTTTGCGGATTGGTCCAGCACCTCGCGCACCTTGGCGTTCAACGCCGCGGGTGTGAAGGGTTTTTGTAGAAACGCAACGCCGTGTTCGAGGACGCCGTGGTGCACGGTGGTATCGGCGGTGTAGCCTGACATATAAAGGATACGAATTGCTGGGCGCCGTTGCGCGACGAAGTGGGCAATTTCTGTTCCGCTTATCCGCGGCATGACGACGTCGGTCAACAGTAGATCGATTTTGCCCTTCTCCCGCTTGCAGATGGCGTCCACTTCCTCGAAGTTTGCGGCGGGGAGAACGCGATACCCGCGCGACGTCAAAATTCGAACCGCCAGTTCGCGGAGTTGTTCATTGTCTTCAACCAAGAGGATGGTTTCCGACCCATGTGTGTCTGCCGGCGAATGAGTTTTCCTGCCTGATTCATCTTCGGAGTGCGCGACGCGCGGAAAGTGGATTTTGAAGGAGGTGCCGCGGCCAGGCTCGCTGTAAACCTCAATATACCCACCACTCTGTTTCACAATTCCATACACGGTGGAAAGACCCAGACCAGTACCTTTTCCGGCCTCTTTGGTGGTGAAAAAGGGTTCGAAGATTCGTGCGCGCACTTCCGCGCTCATGCCGAGGCCGGTGTCGCTAACGGTCAGACGCACATAGTCGCCGGGGACGACGTAGTTATGCTGCGATTTGTAGTCGTCATCCAGCCGGACGTTGGCCGTTTCCAGAGTGAGCAGCCCTCCATGCGGCATAGCATCGCGGGCATTCACGGCGAGGTTCATCAACACCTGTTCGATTTGGCTGGGATCCACTTCCGCCAATCCGAGGTTTTCCGCCAGGATCGTTTTAACTTCAATGTCTTCGCCAATCATGCGGCGCAACATCTTGTTCAAGTCGATTACCACGTCGTTCAAGTTTAGTTTTCTTGGCAGCAGGACCTGCTGACGGCTGAATGCCAGCAACTGGCGCGTTAGCGAGGCCGCCCGTTGCGCCGCGGCACGGATCTGTTCGGTCCTTTCACGCGACAGAGTCTCTTTTGGACCAGCGGATTCCAGCAGCAGCTCCGTGTAACCGGAAATCACAGTCAACAGGTTGTTGAAGTCATGCGCGACGCCTCCGGCCAGCCTGCCGACAGCCTCCATCTTCATCGCCTGGCGAAGTTGAGCTTCCAGAGCTCGTCGTTCGGTGATGTCGGCGATAGAACTGACCAAGTGCTTGACCGCATCTCCACCGTCAAAGGCAAGCCGACCCTGCTCGCGCATGTTTCGATAGAAGCCATCCTTGTGCCTGACGCGATATTCGAAATCAAAGGGTTCCGACGTCTCGACGGCGCGTTGCATTGTTTCGAGGTATTTCGGAAGGTCATCCGGATGGATTAAAGCGCGCCAGGCTTCTGGATTAACGGCAAACTCTTCGGGTGTATAGCCGAGAATCTCCTGTAAAGCACCCCCGAAAGTAGTCTGTCGAGAGGTCAGGTCACAATCGTAGATAATTTGGCCACTGGCAAGGACGGCGGCGTCATAGCGACGCTTCCAGTTCTCGATGGCCATGTTGGTCAGCTTAGTTTGGGTGATGTCAATTAAGGTTCCCTCGAACAGTTCGCTGCCGTCGCGCTGCTTCTCGATGGCAGCATTTTGCACGACCCACATTACAGACCCGTCCTTGCGGCGGAAACAACACTCGCGAGGCATGGCAGGATTGCTAATGCGATCGACATTGGTCTTGTTTGTACGTTCCGCTGCTCCGCCGAAGTACAACGCCTCCATTGGAAGATGCAACAACTCCTCGCGTGTATAGCCAAACATGCTGGCGAAAGCAGGATTGCAATCGAGGAGCTTACCCTGAGGTGTGCTGCGGTAAACGCCCGCCATGTTTCGCTCGAAAAGCGAGCGGTATTGCCGCTCCGAGACGTTCAGAGCTTCCATGGTCATCCGCTGGCGCCATTGCGAAAGTGCGAGGCGGGCGTTGAACAGGACAATGGAAAACATCAGGCCGGCAAGCCCCAAAACAATCTGCTCAAACGCCACATTATTAATCTTCAGCAGTAACATCACCGGGATGATTAGAGAAGGCAGATAAGCAAAGACAACCCCCGACATGCGCTGAGTCTGGCGTGGTGCTTCTATTTGTTCGGGTGTTTGCCGCCACAAGCTTGCGACCAAGGCCACAAGACAGAAGGGAATCGACCAGGCCAAGTCATACCAGATCACTTCGGGCCCTTCCGAGACGGACTGAGCGCGATTCCCAATCCACGTTACATAGGCGTAAACACCCATGATGGCCGCGACGGGAATGTAAAGGCGCTGCATGTAGCGCGAGCGGGAGAGGAGGCCGCGGGTCAACAATCCCACGCTTACAAGTACATTGCGTCCGAGAAGCACCTGATCCTTTAGCGGGCCCACGGCCTCTTCGCCATTCGCAAGCATTGGGATGTAGATGAGGTGGAGGTAAACGACGAGGATCAGGACGAGGATCTGGACAGCGTCGAGGATCCCTTCCCAGTTGATGGAGTTTCCGGGGCCATCCTCGGAAACAAAGATGGCGATAAACATGGGCGCGGCGGAGAAGAAGAAAATCAGAAGTGGAATGATGGGAACGTTAACGATGCCAAGATGATAAAAGTCATACATCAGGAGAGCTTTGCCGAGCGACCACAGAAAGAAGGTGATGCTCGTGAGCTGCCAGAATGGGCGGGCGACGGCATACGAGGCGCGACTCGCCCGCATGCAGACAATGGAGGCAAGAAGGGCAGCAGAAAGGGTGAAGATGTCGGAGAGCAAGCCGACCCAAGATAAATGTGTGAAGAACAGAAGCGCCGTAATGTGCGCGACGATCAGCACAAGCGCAGCGATGGATAGACGCGTAAACCGCACCGCTGGCCTGGACAGCGCGTTCACAATTGTCTCCTCGACCATTTAATTAACTTTACCGCAATAAATGGCCGCCCGGGCAAGCGTGGTGCTTCTGTGACAACACCGGGACTGCGTTTCGCGATGGCGCGCGATTGCCTGCTCCCTTGCCGTATCGTAAGATGCACGCCGAGTGAGCAATCCCTTGCCAAATCTCTGCAGCGCGATCTGGCTTTTCCGGATTACTACGAGGTACGACGGTAGCGCTAAGGCAAACGCGCCGGGCAATCGACAGGACAAACGATGAATTGGAAAACAGCAACGAGAGCGATGTGTGTTTGCGTGGTGGTGGCTGCGCTTGCGGGCGTAACGCGGAAAATGCCGCTTGCAGCGGAGCAAGGGGCGGCTACAGAGAGCGGCAAGGACTTCTTTCCGATGGCGGTGTGGTACAGCGGCGGAAAAGCGCGCGCGCCGATGTTGGAGGAATTGAACGCGGATTCAGCGCGATTGTGGAAAGAAGATTTGCTGAAGATCAAGGGGCTGGGATTCAACACGGTGCGGACTTGGGTGGAATGGAATGTAGGCGAGCCGCGCGAGGGTGAGTATCACCTGGAGAATCTGGATTTACTTTTGCGGTTGGCTGATGAAGTGGGATTGCGAGTGATCGTACAGGTGTATGTGGACTCGGCGCCGGAGTGGGTGGGCACGAAATACCCGGAAGGAAGATATGCGGCGCAGGATGGACAAGCGATTCCGTCGCAAGCGGCGCCGGGATTTTGCTTTGACAATAAAAATGTGCGCAAAGCGGTGTTGGGATTTTTCCAGGAGGTGGCGCGTCACGCAACGAAAAGCAAAGCGTTTTATGGGTGGGATCTCTGGAGCGAGCCAGCGGCATTGAACTGGGCGCGTGTGGGATATAAGTCCGAACCGATGTTCTGCTACTGCCCGGCGAGCATGGAGCGGTTCCGCGAATGGCTGCAGAAAAAATATGGAACGCTGGAAAAGTTGAATGAGGCATGGCACCGGACCTTCACGGACTGGAAGCAAGTGGAGCCGCCGCGCTATGGAACGATCCTTACCTACACGGATTTCATGGATTGGCGTGTGTATTACGGGTACAAGCTGGCGGAAGACCTGAAGATGAGGAGCGATGCGGTGAAGGCGATAGACGCGACGCACGTGACGACGAGCCATGCGCCGAATCCTTCGCCACTGGTGCGAACGCTGGCGGACGCCTACGACCCCACGGACGATTTCCTTATGAAAGATTCTGTGAATTACTTCGGAACAAGTTTTTATCCGAAGCTGACGGCAGTGGAACACAACTGGAAGTTGAACCGGCGCGTGCTGGCGATGGATTTGACGGCGTCGATGACCGGAGGCCGTGGATTTTATGTTGGTGAGTTACAGAGCGGCTTCGGCGTACATGGAACGACGATTGGATCGGAAGTCACTGCAAGTGATTTGGAGATGTGGACGTGGGGGATGGTTTCGCGCGGAGCTCGGGCGATTAGTTATTACGCGTTTTATCCGATGAATGCCGGGTACGAAAGCGGCGGATACGGGATGATTCAACTGGACGGGACGTTGACAGAGAGAAGCAGGCGAGCAGGAGAAACGGCTAGGAAAATTGCGGCGAACGCGGATTTACTGCTGCAGGCCAAACCGAAGCAGGCGGAAGCGGCGATGGTGTTCAGTCCGCTGGTGCCGCTGCTCGGAGGGTATGACGAGGAGGATTCCCGTAATGCGATGCACAGGGCCCTGGCGGGATATCACCGCATGTTTTTCGAGAGAAACCTGCCAGTGGAGGTGTTGAGTTCGCGGGAATTGGCTGGGCGGGAGTTACAGGAATACAAGCTGATTGTGCTGCCGTACCCGTTGATGATGACGAACGACGAGGCAGCGGCGCTGAAAGAGTACGTGGAGAAAGGCGGGCATTTGTTTATTGAGGCGCGGCCGGGATGGGTGAATGAAGACGGACACGCGGAGGCAATGGTGCCGGGATTTGGCTGGGCGGAAATGTGTGGCGTGAGGGAGAGTTCGATTGAGCCGGCCAAGGAAGCAGTAGTGAAGTGGGGAGACGCGGAATTTACAGGAATGAACTTCGCGGAACATTTCAGGTTGTTGGACGAGAAAGCGCGTGTAGTGGCGACGTTCGCCGATGGCACGGCGGCGGGTTACGAACACACATATGGAAAGGGCAACGTCATTTTGCTGGGAACGTTTGCGGGACAATCGAACGAGGCAAAGCCGGTTACGATGCATCCCTTGGGCGGAATTTTGGCGAAATGGGCAGGATTGAAAAAGCCGGAGTTGAAGGCGCCGGTGTTGGTGGAGTTGCGGGAGATGGACGCGGAGAAGGGAAGTTTTGTGTTCTTGTTCAATCATGGAGAAACGAAAGCGGAAGTGGAGTTTGTGACGGAACTGGCGCGGCCCGCGGTGAGCGTGCAGGAAATCTTGACTGGAGAGACGCCGAAAATCGCGGGAAAACGATTTGCGATCGGGACGGAAGTGCCACCGCAAGCGGTGAGGGTATACCGAATAAACTATTAAAGGCTACTGAATCCTGCAAACTGACAAGCCATCTTGCTGATAGGGACAAGGCATCCCTGCCACATTCCCTTCCACCACTGCCCAAGTCACGCCGTATTCTTTTTTCAACTGCAAGAAATTTTCCCTTGTAAAGCCCGCATAGCCGCGCAAGGCATCCACTTGTTGTTTCCATTCCGCTGCGAGATCCGGGGTTACCGCTACCACCGCGGCGTCTTGCATGTTATCCGCCAGTTTGCTGCGCTCGGCAATGGCACGAAATCCGAAGTACTCCTCGCCCGGCCGGGCCATGTACCTGGGATTGATCGCGAAATATGCGTCCTGCGGCGTATTCCCCTTGATCCAGAGGAAACACCGCACCCAGCGATTCGTCGCCTTCTGCCCCGGCAGTTCGATATGAGCGCTGGTTGGAAAGCTCGCCCTCTGCGCATAAAGCATGCCCGCGCACAGCGGGACAAACAGCAGGGCCCAACGCCACGCGCTTGTTCGCAACACGTAATGCGTCAGCAGTCCTCCACCACTCAAGAGCATCAGCGCGTAAACCAACTGCAGGTGCCGCATCGGTTGCAGCGGCGCCAGCCAAACTAGCCGCTCCGGCAGCCCGACGATCAACCCCGCTGTCGTCATCAGCCCGCTGTAAAGAACCAGGCGCTTGCAAAGGCGCGCCAACTGCGGCGAACCGATCTTCTCGCCCAACCATCCGAACCACCATAGCAACACCATCGGCGCGAAAATTCCCAGCCACTCATACCATTCCCACCGGCGAAGGAAAAAGTAACCCCTGGTCGCGGCTGCCTCTCTCCACGCGGCATTCGGATGCAAGATAATTGGCAACGGCAAAGCGGCCAGCAATCCAGCCATCTTGGGATTCCAGCGCTCCAGCGGCAGAGCCAGGACAATCAGGTAGGCGATTCCGAATGCTCCCATCAGTGGGTGAAGCAGCACCGCCGCTGCGCTGAAAACCGCCGCTAGCCCGTAGCGCCTTTGCAGCACCGCGCCAATCGCAAACAGAATCGCGGCGCATGCGGGTGTGCGCGGGTGGAGGTGCTGGTCCGCGATGTAGAGCGCCGTGCCGGCAACAGGCATGGTCAGTAGCGCGCTGACCAGCGCCGTTGCGCCCACCCTGTCCCAAAAATCGCGAAAGCATTGGCACGCAATCGTCCAAAGGCCTCCTACCAGCGCAAAGATGGACAGAACCTGCCAGAACAACTGGATCGCTTGCACCGGCCAGCGTGTAATTCGCACGGACGCGGCTACCATTCGCAAGAAAAGGAACGCATTGGTTTGGCTGGTGAAAAACTGAGAGTCGCGCGGAAACAGTGCCGGGTCTACAAGTTTCTTGATTCCGGGCAGGTAAATGGCGTCGTCTTCCATCCCGCTGTGAAAACCGGTGATGGCAATTGCCGCGACTGTCAGTGCAACGACCACCAGCAATCCCGGCAGCCAGTCCGCAGATTTATGGTGTCCTCCGCCTTGCTCGCCGCTTTCGATCATGGTCCCACTGCTTTCGTCGACGATTTCGACGCCTGCTCCGCCACGTTTTGCTTTGCCTCGTGGTAATCCATTTCCGTATTCACGTCCCAAATGTTTGCTTTGTCCTTGCGCCCCGCAATAATGTTGTCCACGGCAACCATAGCCGTCAGCATGGAGTGATCCTGATTGTTGTACTTGTGCATGCCATTGCGCCCGATCAAAAAGATATTTTCGAAGGCATCAAGATAGGCGCGAACTTCTCCAAAACGCTCGTAGGTTCCGAAGTACGCTGGATAAGTTTTGGGCATGCGTGCCACGGTGAAGTCCAGCACGTCGACCGCGTCAATGATCTTGATCTTGCTTAGCTCCTCGATTGCCAGCCGCGCCATATCTTTGTCCGATCGCCTCCATAATTCGTCTCCCGCATAGCAGAAGTACTCGACGCCAACCCATACTTTCGACGTGTCCGCGATCAGGTAGGGGCTCCAGTTGTTAAAGATCTGCAGGCGTCCCGCCAGTACGTCGGGGTCTTGCAAGTAAATCCAGTTGTCGCGAACAAGATTGCCGGCCTGGGTGCCGGGCTCCTGAATCTTCAATCCGGACAGGAGGAGCCCGACGACGATGAAGTCGCGATACTGCAGTCCCTCGGAAATCTCGCGGGCGTTTGCTGGAACTTCCGTTTTGAGCGCCCGGACCAGTTCCTGAATTGACGTCGTCGAGAAGAAATAATCGGCTGCGTAGCGCACTTGGTTTCCCTGCGCATCCACGCCTGTCACGGCCACGCCGCGCCCTTCCTGCACTTCCAGTCCAGTGACGTCAAACTCCGTGATGATCTGGCCGCCGCGTTCCATCACTTTTCGCGCAACTTCCTCCCACATCTGGCCCGGTCCGAACTTTGGGTATAGAAACTGCTCGATCAGCGAAGTCTCCGTTTCTTTCTGCGCAATGTCTCTGTTTTTTTTCGCGCTTCTTGTCAGGAAATGCAGCAGCGCCCTCTTAATCGATAGCCCCTTGATCCGCTGCGCGCCCCATTCCGCGCTGATCTCTCTGCACGGCACTCCCCACACCTTTTCTGTGTACGATTTGAAAAATGTCAGATAAAGTTCACGCCCGAACCGGCTGATGAAAAACTCCTCGAGGTTTTCCACTTTTTGAGGAGGGAAGAGCGCGCTCCACATGTAGCTGAAGCCAATGCGCAAGGTCCGCCAAACGCCAAGGTTCGTGAGGGTCGCCAGGCTCAAGCGGATGGGATAATCGAAAAAGTTTCGCAGGAAATAGATACGCGACTTCCGCGAGCGCACGAGCATCAGCTTATCTTCCCGCGCCGCCTGACCCTCTTTCTCGAGTGGCAAATGGCTCAGCCACCACTCCATGACGCGGTCGCTTTTGGAGAAGAAGCGGTGACCGCCCATGTCGATGCGGTTGCCTTTGTAATTGATGGTGCGGGAGATCCCGCCCATGTAGGTGCTGCGCTCCAGCACCACGGGGCGGATGTCCGTGCGCGTCGCCAGTTCATACGCTGCCGTGAGGCCGGCAGGACCCGCGCCGATAATAATCGCAGTCTTTGTGGGCAAAGAACGATTCCTGTGATCTAACGATTGGAATATCTTTAAAGGCTAGCAAGGAAACGGCATTTCATCCACCCGCAAGTGCGTCCTCGAAAAGAAACAGCAAGGACTTCGCCTCATAACCGGCCAATGTGACATTCAGCCAGTGTTGTGTACCATGAACTTTCGCAAAATCTCCCATGTACGTTTTCTTTTTCTTTCCCCAGTAAAATCATGGCGGCGTTATCATCTACCCAGCTTGTTCTGGAGATCCCTCAATGACATCAAGACGGATGGGTTTTCGCGCGTCGGTCCTCGTTTTCTTCATTGCCATATTCATTTCACCTTTGCTTGCCGCTGAACACTTCGACGTAAAAGTTGAGACCGGTGTGCAAATCAAAATGCGCGATGGAGTCACGCTTCGCGCCGATGTCTATCGTCCCGACGCTGACGGAAAATTTCCGGTGCTGCTGCAACGCACTCCCTACAACAAGGCTGGGGGAACAATTTTTGGGCATCGCGCTGCCGCGCGCGGCTACGTTGTAATCATCCAGGATGTGCGGGGCCGCTACACGTCCGAAGGAGATTGGTACACATTTATCCACGAAGCGGAAGACGGGTACGACACCATTGAATGGGCTGCTGCCCTTCCTTATTCGGACGGAAGAGTCGGAATGTGGGGTGGCTCCTATGTAGGGGCGACGCAGATGCTGGCCGCCACGGCGCATCCTCCGCACCTTGCGGGGATCTGCCCCGTGGTTACCGCGAGCAACTATCACGACGGCTGGACTTACCAGGGCGGCGCGTTCGAGCAATGGTTCAATGAATCGTGGACATCGGGCCTGGCGCAGGACACGCTGAATCGCGCTGTCGGAAAAGCCACGAATGCTCGAGAAGGCCAGGACGCTCTCCCACTTACCAGTTATCCGCTGTTCAATGTTCCGACGGCCAGTGTGGTCAACGCTTCCACGTCTGCTCTCGCGCCCTATTTTCTGGATTGGCTTGGGCATCCTTCCTACGACGCGTATTGGAAGCACTTGTCCATCGAAGAACATTATCCGGACATTCGTGTGCCTGCACTAAATATCGCTGCCTGGTACGACATCTTCCTTGGCGGCTCGCTTCGCAACTATGTGGGATTAAAAGCGCACGCTGCAACTGAAGAGGCGCGCAAGGGTCAGCATCTTCTGGTCATCATTGGCGGCCACGCAGGCGGAGGCCGAAAGATTGGCGACATCGACTTCGGCCCGGAAGCCGCGAAATTCGACGAAGGCGAAGTCACGCTAAGTTGGTATGACTTTCTGTTCAAAGGCGTGAAAAACGAATTTGCCGACGGCAAGCCCGTGAAGATTTTCGTGATGGGCGCCAATCAGTGGCGAGAAGAAGAGGATTGGCCGCTTGCTCGCGCCAAGACCACGAAGTTTTTTCTGCACTCGCAAGGTGGCGCAAACTCTGCTGGCGGCAATGGTGCGTTATCCACTTCCGCGCCTGCTTCCGAGCCAGTGGATAAGTTCACCTACGATCCTGGGAAGCCGGTGCCCACGGTCGGAGGGCCGCTTTGCTGCGACCCTGGCCATCTTCCTGCAGGTCCTAGGGACCAACGAACGTTGGAAGGGCGCGATGACGTTCTCGTCTATTCGACTCCGCCTCTGGAACACGACCTCGAGGTTACCGGCCACGTGCGCCTGGAATTTTTCGGGTCGTCTTCCGCGGTAGACACCGACTTCACCGCCAAACTGGTGGATGTTTTGCCCGACGGTACCGCCATCAACCTTACCGAAGGGATTCTTCGCGCGAAGTATCGTGACTCCCAGGAAACTGCCACGCTGCTGACACCGGGCAAGGTTTATGCGCTCACCGTGGACCTGTGGGCCACGAGCAACGTTTTTCGCGTGGGGCATCGCATTCGACTGGAACTCTCTAGCAGCAATTTTCCGCGCTTTGATCGCAACCTGAATACAGGGGAATCCGCTGCCACTTCCGCCAAGTGGGCAACGGCCACCAACACGATTGTGCATGACGCGGCGCATCCTTCCGCGCTGGTGCTACCTGTTGTCCCATAGCCTTTTTTAGGCAAAATCTCGAATTCCGAGGGAGGAGCCAATGGCGGGACCCAGGCTGGCCCAACCATTTTGTCTTCAATTGGTTACGTCCCACCCTTGGGAATAAGCAACAATTGGTCACACGCACTCGCCATGCCGGTTGACTCCCCGGCTCCTTCCTCACAAAATGAACAATCGGGGGAATTTTGCGCAAAACTCCGAATACGGATATGGCTCCTGAACCCAATGCGGTGGAACAAGCGGTCGCGCGCGCCGTTCGAGACAACCTCGAGCGGATCCAGCGCACTAACGACGAGTTGACCCAGGCGATCAACGACGTTGTTGCGGCCTGCTCTAGCAGCCGCCCCACCAACGCTCTTCCGCCCATGCTGCGTGCTCAGACAGCGGCCGCGGCCCTGTCAGCTTCCCTGGAAGTGTTGTCCCGATTCATCGCGGTTGTGCTGCAGCCGGGCCAGCGAAGCGCGTTGGAAGAAAAAATTTCGCAGGCTATCGGCAGTGCCGCGCCCGAAGCTCTCGCCGCTCCGGCACGCCCGACGCATGGAGTTCCTGCTCCGCAAGCTTCTGCCGCCGCGCCAGTGGAACCCGTGGAACCTCCTTCCTATGACTTGGAGCCCACGCCGGAGCCTTCGGCTCCTGTAGAATTGGAATTGCCCGAAGTGGTGGCGGGTGCCAACGGTGAATTCGACATAAACCAACTGTCGGTAGAGGAACAGGAATTGCACCGCCGCGCCAATCGCGTGGCCAAAGTTTCCATGCAGGATATTAAGATGTTGCGGCCCGAACTGGTAAAGCTCGGCCGCGAACACAAAGATATCTGCATACGGTTGAAAGAAGACATTGAGAAAGCCCATCGAGAATACGATCGAAGATTCAAGCCCATCATGGACCATCCCGTGGATTACTTTTATCGCTGGATGGTGGAAATCCTCGCCGACGGAGATGCATCCGTGCTCGGCGAATACCCTTACGCCACGGCCGGCAAATCGCGTTAGATATGGCGCGACGCGCATGACGCTCCAGCGCGCACTGGTGCGAGGTGTCTGCGCCTTGGCCTTTTTGGGGGCGCAACAGTGCTACGCCCAAAGTACGCGGGCGTCCCAGCTCTCCGCCTCACCGTCTCCTGTAGCGCACACGAGTGCGGCGGCCACTAACGCTTCCACGACCCCACAAAACACCGTCCGTAAGAAGAAAAAAGCGGCCAAGCCGAAGTCTCCCGCGTGCGCTTCCGGGTGCAAACCGGATACCACCGCGCCCGCGCTCGATGCCGCGACACCAGAAGATGCCGCCGCACAGAAAGAACTTACCCTGCTCGCCCGCGACGTTCATCACGGGACTCCCGGCTCCTATGAAAAGCTTGCAGGCTTCGCAAATAAGAATTCGGCGAGTGTTTGGGGACAACGCGCCGCGCTCGCATTGGGTTATGAAGAGTATTCTCACGCCCACGCGCAACAGGCATTCAACTGGCTGCAGAAAGCCAAGCCGGATGCGCTGTTGCGCGAGTACACGCTTTTCTGGACGGCGCAGAGCGAGCACGCACTCAGCAAGAACGGCGAAGCCCTGCAGGATTTCACTACGCTTCTGAGCGACTACCCGAATACCGCCATCAAGGAACAGGTGCTGGAAGCTTACTTACCCGCGGCGGTGCAGAGCGGTCACGCGCAAGATGGCTTGGACGCGCTTGCCGGTTATCCCGCGACTTCGTCGAAGCCTGGACTTTTGTTGGAGCGGGCGCGCGCCAATGAGGCCGCTCATCACATCGTGGCCGCTGCCAAGGATTACCAGACGATCTTTTACAAGTTTCCGCTTGCCGATGAAGCCCACGATGCGGGCATCGCCCTGCCGCGCTTGAACAAACAGCTTCACAGCGAATTCCCTTATGCCACCGGCGAAATGCAGGACCAACGCGCCCAGGAATTCTATGAAGCGCACAAGTGGAAAGAAGCGCGCGCCGAATACGAAAAGCTCACCAGCATATTGAAGGACCCGGAGAATCCCACCCGCCAGCGCGCCCTGGTGCGCATCGCGGAGTGCCGGCAGCATCCGAAGCCTTCGATCAAGTTGCTCGTCTCGTTGAACGTCAGCGATCCCGAAGCGGATGCCGAACGGCTCTACACGCTTTCGCAGGATTACCGTTCGGAGAAAAATCCGGGCGAGATGTTCGCGGCCATCGAAAAAATCTGGGAAAAATATCCGCAGAGCCGCTGGGCCGAGGACGCATTAATGGCCGGCGGAAATTACTACTGGGTGGAGTTGCATCGCGACAAAGCGGTCAGTTATTACCAGCGCATTCTGGATGCATTTCCCGCGGGCAAGGACGCCTATAACGCGGAATGGCGCATCGCCTGGGTCGCCTATCTGGATCGCCAGCCCTTCGCCGACGATAAGATGACCATTTTCTTGCGCAAGTATCCGGTTTCTCCGGCGGCGGTGAATGCCCTTTATTGGCTGGGCCGCGACGCCGAGCGCGAAGGCAATCCGGCGCATGCGCGGGCCTTCTACGGCAAAGCCATCGAGAGGTTTCCCACCAGCTATTTCGCGGAGTACGCCGAGATGCATTTGGAAAAACTAGGTCCTGGCGAACCCGATCCCGTGGACTTCCTTGCGCAAATTCCGCCCGCGCCGCCATTGCGCGCGTTTGACGAACCCATTGCATCGAATATCGCGGACCGCTGGAACCGCGCGCAGGCGCTGCGCACGATTGCGTTTGATGCTTCCGCGGAACTTGAATTGAAAGCAGCATTCGCCGCAACGGCTTCGCCGCGCTTTATCGTGGAAGCCGCGCAGGCCGCGTTCGATCAGGGGCATTTCGCTGCCGGCATGAATTACGGGCGCTTGGCTGTAGCAAATTTTGATGCGCGGGCTTTCAAGGATGTTCCGGCCAACGTGTGGAAGGTCCTATTCCCGTTGCCCTACGAAACCGCCCTGCGCCGCGAAGCGGAACGCAACAACTTCGATGCCATGTTCGCCGCTGGACTTATTCGCCAGGAATCCACGTTTCAGGCCGACGCCGTGTCCCACGCCAACGCCATCGGGCTGATGCAGATTCTGCCGAAGGAAGGGCGCCGCCTGGCCCGCGAACGCAAGGTCCGCTACAACAAGTCTTCACTGTTCGATCCCAACGTGAATATCGAACTGGGCATGGTGGATATCGCCGACCTTGTGCGCAGCACCGGCTCGCCGGAGTACGCCGCTGCCGCTTACAACGCCGGGGATGAACGGCTGGCGCAATGGAAAGCGGAACGCACTTACGAAGAGATTCCGGAATTTGTGGAATCCATCCCGTTCACGGAAACGCGCGAGTACGTGCAGATTGTTGTGCGCAATGCCACGATGTACCGCTTGCTGTACGGCGAACCGTCGAAGACGACGGTTTCCGCTGCCATTCACTCGCGCTAGTTCTTGGGGAGTGCGACGGCTCACCGCCGCTTTTGCTGTTGCGACAATCACCCTGTGCACTAACAACTTCCTCTACTTCCCAGCAAAGAGATGTGGCTCGTGGTTTTTGACCAGCCAAGTTGCCGAACGCTTCCGATAGGAGGCAATGTTAGTGGATAGGAAGGAAGCCCACTCAGGCTTCGGCTCACCACGTTCGTAGGCAAAGCGCGCCAAAGCATAGCCTAACTGTTGTTCCGAAAGATAGCCGGAGCGGCTAGCAGACCAGCCCTGAGATGTGTTGTCACTATGCTGCTCGAAACGAAAGGCAGCGTTTGCGGTGAATATACCGAAGCCAAGGAAGATAGTGAGAGGGTCATTCAGTGGTTCCATGTCCGGATCCTTGCGATCGACTAGACCTGGGCGGAGGAGAATAATGTGGCCAAGTTCGTGCGCTAAGGTCGCTACGAGCGCCATTGGGTCTTTTAGTTGAGATTCGTTGATCGAGATGTGCGGTCTTTCGCTGGGATCGTGGTGGTAAAGGCCCGCGGCTCCCGAGGAACTGTCGGAGTAAAAGGGAACCAGGCGGTGCGTGACGTCGTGTTCATATTCAAAGAGCGCCACGTCAATGTCGTCAGGATTCAATTGCATCTGATAAGCGACACGTTGGAACATGCGTTGAAGCGCGACCTCCGTGCGGTTGTAAGGGTCTGGAAAATGTTCGGGAGTTGGGAGGATCACCGTAGCTTGCAAGAGGCGGTGTGGACCCAGGAGACCACCTAAACGGACAAACGAGCTATCAATCCATGGCTGCTGTTCCGCTGTGACAAGAAGCTTCGGCTTGGTCAGGCCAAACATGTCCCAGTTATATCAGAGCCTTGCAACGGCCCCAACTGGGTGCTGATCTCGTGTGGGCTGCTACGCTCGAATGCCACAAACTCTCTTGCTTCCTGATATCTGATCGCTGGTATCTGATATCGCTCTCCACTCACTCCACGCCGCCCCTTTGCTACAATGAATCCCCATGTCCACTCCTGAAACCAACATGACGCAGATTGCGCGGCGGATGCTTTCCGCCAAGGCTGAGCAATTTACCGAATCGGTGATTCGCGAAATGACGCGGCTGGCAATGCAGCATAGCGCCGTGAATCTTTCCCAAGGTTTTCCCGATTTTGCCGCGCCGGAAGAGATCAAGGAAGCCGCGCGGCAGGCTATTGCCGACGACATCAATCAATACGCCATCACCTGGGGCGCAAAGCCTCTGCGCGACGCCATCGTGGAAAAGTTCGCGCGCACGCAAGGCATCACGGTTGATCCCGAACGCGAAATTACGATTTGTTGCGGCTCGACGGAAGCGATGATGTCCTCGATGATGGCGATCATCAATCCCGGTGACGAAATCGTGGTGTTCGAGCCGTTTTACGAAAACTATGGGCCGGACGCAATCTTATCAGGCGCGACACCGCGTTTCGTGAAATTGCGGCCGCCGGATTGGACGTTTGACGAAAGTGAACTGGCCGCCGCGTTTGGTCCGCGCACCAAGGCCATCATCCTGAACACGCCCAACAATCCGACCGGCAAAGTCTTCACGCGCGGCGAACTCGAATTCATCCGCGATCTTTGCCTGCGCCGGAACGCGTATTGCATCACCGACGAAATTTACGAGCACATTATTTACGACGGCGCGGAGCACATCACCATGGCGCGTCTGGACGGCATGCGAGAGCGCACTATCGTTATCAATGGCATGTCCAAGACTTACAGCGTTACCGGGTGGCGCGTCGGCTGGGCCATCGCGCCGCCCGAAACCACGCAAGCCATCCGCAAAGTGCACGATTTTCTGACGGTTGGAGCGGCGGCTCCGTTGCAGCAGGCCGGCGCGCTCGCCCTTAAATCGCCGCAGTCTTACTACGAAAAGCTCGCCGCGAACTACGCCGCCAAGCGCGAGCGCCTGCTGAGAATTCTTACCGCCTCCGGCTTCACGGTGTTCAAGCCTCGCGGCGCCTACTACATCATGACGGACATCTCGCGCTTCCACTTTGACGAGAAGAAATATGCCGCGGATTCGCGCGACGTGTCGTTCGCCAAGTATCTAGTCGAGCACATCGGCGTGGCGTGTGTGCCCGGTTCAAGCTTCTACAACGATGCGCAGGATGGCGCGCAGCAGGTCCGCTTCACATTCTGTAAGAAAGAGGAAACCTTGGCGGCCGCCGAACAACGCCTTGCCAAACTCCAAGCTTAGTGCTTGCGACGGCTGCGACTCGATTTTCGGCGATTCTGTTTACACTAAGACTTATCGCGGGTTAGAGGTCCAAGGTTCTTAGCGTGAGTGAGAATTCGTGCTTTATCCTGGCGCCTCTGAAAGAGCCCAGGGAATTTGAACGAGGAACTCCACTGCACAAAGTTTCAAGTCCTTCGGCAAGGTACCTGCAGGGAATGAGGTTGTGAACGAGTATGCGAAGGTCCCCTGCTTTAGCTCTGGTCGTTCTTTCAATCCCTTGGCTAGTTCACCCGCGAAGAGAAACCATCCGCCATAGAGATGCCTGTGCGGGTTCTCTGGGCCGAAATCATAGTCAAACGCTTCCCACTCCTTGAGGGGATCAATACCAAGATCATTCAAGAATTGGAGAAATTATTCGGGGAAGACGTTGGCGCGTTGAGCAGCGAAGTTCTTGCAGGAAACGCAGCCACACCGGTCGGCGCCAGGCACCAGGATTGTATGACTATATAGGACAAGCGTCGCCTCTCTATCGAAGAGAATCTTCTGCTGGCCCACGTTGACTGCTCTTTCCATGCTGTCAATTCTACCGCCGTCGGTAGTCCGATGCGACACCTTGCGATTGGCGCATGAAAAACTCCTGGCTGGAGCGACACTCTTCGACCTGACACTTTACCTTGTGGGATGACAGGAATATCATAGCCAAGAGAGCGGGTTTATTGCCGAGTTCGCCATGAAATATACCGTGATCCTTCAGCGCGAAAGTGACGGCGGGTATGTAGCTGTGGTTCCCGCCCTGCCCGGCTGTGTGTCCCAGGGCGACACGCGCGCGGAAGTCCTCAAGAACATCGAGGAAGCTGTCGAGCTGTACCTGGAAGACATCCATGAAGCGGGCGAGCCAATCCCTGTCGAGGCGGATCGCGAATATGTCGAAATCATGGCGAAATTGCCCTGACGAAAATGACGACAAGAAATTGCTTAAGGTACGCCCGATAACGTGCTCCGTGCTAAAATCGCGCTAGACAACGAAAAGGAACCCCACCGTGCCCCTTGAACTTTCGATTATTCCGGCGCAAACGAAATTGGAATCCAACGCTGACGGCGCGGCCGTGGACATCTCCGCCACGACGACGCACACGTTTCTATGCGAGCTTTGCGTTAGCGAGCAGATTGAGCAGGAGTCCCTGGATGTATCGCTGTGGGGTTCGGCGGATGGGCAGGACTTTGGCAAAAGGCCGTTGCTGAAGATTCCGCAACAGTTCTATCGAGGCACTACCAAAATGGTCTTGGATCTTTCCCATCGCCCCGAAGTGCGATTTCTTCGCGCGCGCTGGGAGCTTAACCGCTGGGGGCGGGTAGCCCCTACGCCCATGTTCGTGGCCGGGTTGAAGCTGATTGAAATTCCGCCCATGTCTGAAAATACCCCTACCAAACGAGCCGTTTTGGCAGTATCTTAGCCCACATCTTGCGGGGAGGTCATTTCGCCTTCGTCCGCGCTCGTTTCGTTATTGGGTATTAAGGGGTAGGAAGCTATCGGTCGGTTGCCCTGTGGTGGTTAGCTTCCTACCCCGCGAGTGGTCTTGCTGATATAGACGAAGGTACCCCCCGAAATGTTTCCTGCCTCCAGCAAAATAGTTTGTCACTTTTATGTAAAGGCACCGGGCAGGATATGCCCTCCGCAAGGGCGGCCGGCGATGTTCCAAAAAGTTCCCGTGTTACTTTTTACCCCACTTCCACCGTATCCAGATAGCGGGCTACCGAGGCTTTCCAGCGGAACTTCTCCGTAATGGCCTGCTGCAAGGATTGCGCCGCCGCGGGCTCGCCGTGTGTCAGGTAGACCTGCTTTGGCGGGACTTGCAACGCCGTCAACCAGCGCAGCAGTTCGCTCTTCCCAGCGTGTGCGGAAAACTGTCCCATTTCCACGATTTCCGCCAGGACAGGAACAATCTTGCCGAACAGGTTCAAGGTTTTTGCCCCTTCTTGAAGTGCGCGGCCTCGCGTTCCCTCCGCCTGGAATCCGCCCAGGATCACGGCGTTGCGCGAGTCTCCCAAACGGTTGGCCAGATGATGCAGCACGCGCCCACCCGTCACCATGCCGCTGGCTGAGATGATGATGCACGGCGTCTTCACATTGTTGATTTGCTTCGATTCGTCGGCGGTGCGGGTGAGGTGAAACTCGTGGACGCTCAGAGGGTCGCCGCCGTTCTGTTCGTCGCGCGCAAACAACAGATCGTGATCCTCCTTGTGCTTCAGATAAAGATCGGTTGCGCTCAGCGCCATCGGGCTATCCACATAGACGGGAACCCTGGGGATGCGCTGTAGGTTTTCCAATTGCCGTAAGTAATACATAAAAGTTTGCGTGCGCCCGATGGCAAAAGCGGGGATGACGATGGAGCCGCCGCGCTTCACCACGCGATTCACGATGTCGCCCAGCTGCGCCAGCGGATCGCCCGCCTCGTGCTCGCGATCACCATATGTGGATTCACACAGCAACACATCGACCTGCTTTGTCACCGGCGTCACGGGATCATTCAGGATGGGCTGGCTGTAGCGGCCCACGTCCCCGGAAAACACGACTACGGTCTTCTTGCCGTTCTCTGTAATCGTTAGCTCCAGGCTAGAGGAGCCTAGAATGTGACCGGCGTCGTAGGACTCCACATGAAACTCGGGCGAAATGTCAAAGCCGCCATTGCGGGGCATGGGTTTTAGCAACCGCAGAACCGGATCGATATCTTCCGAGGTATAAAGCGCGCGAGGCTGCGCGTGCTTGCTCCAATTATGCTTGATGGCGTCTTGCGTTTCTTCTTCCTGCAAGTGCCCGGAATCTTTCAGCAGGAGTTCCGTCAACTCGATGGTTGCCGGATTGGCGAAGATGGGCTTGTGGAAGCCATCGCGGACGATTACTGGCAGCCAGCCCGTGTGGTCCAGATGCGCGTGGGTCAGAATCGCGAAATTGATGGAGTTCAAATCCACCGGCAGTGGCTGCCAGTTACGGTCCTTCAGATCATCCGTGCCTTGAAACAGGCCGCAATCCACCAGCAATTTCTTACCGGCTGCTTCAACAAGATATTTTGATCCCGTCACGCATCCAGCTGCGCCCAGAAAAGTGAGTTTTGCCATGATAAATGCATTCTACTGGAAGCGCGGCGGATTCCGGGATGAAAAACCAGCAATGTTGCCAACAGGCGTCGTGAGCGCCTGCCCGCCGCCGCGGCTTCTCGCCAATCTGTGATAAACTTTCTGAAGTTCCTCCGGTGGGGCCGTGGCGCAGTTGGGAGCGCGCCTCGATGGCATCGAGGAGGTCGTGGGTTCGAATCCCATCGGCTCCACCAATTCAAGAAATTCAGAAAGCTCATCCTCTAAAATTGCTAACTTCGTGTTCGAAGAGCAGAACTTCGTGACATCGGCGCAGTTCACGTGGCGCCGATGGCAAGCTCCGTAGGGCACAGATTGTTTCAAACTCGGCTTACTTGACCTTGCTGGATTCCTCGTAGCAGGGCGAGGGACAAGCCTAAACGTCAGGTCATATCAGCTTGGAGTCCCTCAGCGACACTCTGGTTGCTGCCCCGGTTTGCGTACACTCGCGAGAGTGACTAATCAGATCGAGAAGGCGAGGACCGATCTTCTCCAGCGCGAGAACCAGGTCCACCGCGCCTTTGGCGATGGCTTCACCGGGCATTCCGAACACCACGCAACTGGCCTCGTCCTGAGCGATCGTTACGGCGCCCGCGGTTTTCATTTCCAATAAGCCTTGAGCACCATCATTGCCCATGCCGGTCATTATAATTCCGATCGCGTTTGGACCTGCCGCGGCAGCCACGGAGCGAAAAAGTACATCCACGCTGGGACGGTGACGAGACACCAATTCCCCGGGAACAACCTTGACGCGCAGGCCAGAGCCGCTGTGCTCGATTAGCGTATGAAAATTGCCGGGAGCAATCAGCGCCTCACCATGCCGCAAACGCGTACCGTCACGCGCTTCGCTAACTTTGATGAGGCATTCCTTGTCGAGGCGTTCCGCAAATGCGCGCGTAAAAACTTCGGGCATGTGTTGGACGATCACAATCGGTGGACAATCTTGCGGCATGCCAATCAGCAAGGTACGGAGAGCCTCGGTTCCACCCGTCGATGCACCGACGGCTATCAGTTGGGGAGTAAAATCTTGCATGTGATGATGGTTGGATGAGATGGGGGCAATGCCGGCGGAGAAGTGTTTAGGCAATAAAGCACGGCGCCGCGGAAGGGCGCGGGCCTGAGATGCGCTCCACACAGCGTCGAGTAAAATTACCGCGGAGTCGTTCAAGAATTCGCGAACGCCCAGTTTGGGTTTCGAAATAATCTCCAGCGCACCTTCTTCGAGCGCGCGGAGCGCCATCTCCGTGCCATGGGCGGCGAATCCGGAGCAGATGACAACAGGAAGAGGGAATTCTTCCATGATCTTCCTGAGAAAGCTCAAACCGTCCATGCGGGGCATTTCGAGATCGGTAAGAACGACGTCCGGGCGGCGCTCCTGAATCTTTCGTAAAGCGATCAACGCGTCGGCCGCCACGCTTACTTCAATGCGCTCATCAGAACCGAGAATCGCTTCCATGACCTGGCGAACCATAGCGGAATCGTCGACAACCAGGACATGAAGTTTTGCAGCGCGATTGGGAACGGCCATTGTCCAGCATCTCCGGCTAAGAAGACGAATTTATCCGTAGTTCAAGAGCGATCGAATTTTGCACGCGCAACGCATAAACCGTCGGCAGGATCGGCAACAAGCGCGAATTCACCCCGCAGAGGCTTTCCGCATGTCCGCTGAACAACAGTCCGCTTGGGGAAAGATGCTCGAGCAATCCCTCGACAACGCGATTCTTCGAGGCGGCGTTGAAATAAATGAGCACATTGCGGCAGAAGATGGCATCGAAGGATTCGCTTATTGGATAAGGCCGGCGATTCAGGTTGAGAAATTCAAATTCCACGAGTTTGCGAATTTCCCGCGCGACTCTCATGCTGCCTTCTTGTGAAGCCGATCCCTTGAGCATGTACTTGCGAAGAAAGTCCGGGGGAATGGCGCGGGAATTGGAGATGTCGTAAATGCCTTCACGCGCAGTGGCAAGCATGCGCCGGGAAATATCCGTAGCGAGCACCCGTGTCTCCCAACCTTCTGTGGATGGAAACGAATTGGCCAGCAGCATGGCCAGCGAGTATGGCTCTTCACCGGAAGAACAGCCGGCGCTCCAGATGCGAATCTTCCTGGGACGGCGCCCCGCGTCGGCCTGACGGTGCCAAATGGGAAAGACGGATTGCGTCAGAAACGAGAAATGAAGGTTTTCGCGGAAGAAACTTGTTTCGTTGGTTGTAATAGCATCGATCATCAACGCGCGTTCGTGCTGTTGGTCCGGGTCGCTGACGAAGGAATAATATTCGGCGAGACTATCCATGCCAAGAGCGCGGAGACGGCGGGAAAGCCGTCCACAAAGCAGGGCTGTCTTCGAATTGCCCAGCCAAATTCCGGTTTCGCAATGGATCAAATTTCGAAACTGGTCGAACAGCGCGCTGCTGACAGTGGGCATGGCAGAGTTTGTTCCCGAAGACAGTGACAGTTTCGGCGCGCGGGGCGCTGTAACCATGGCGGAATGCCGGGCCGATACTTCCACGGCTAGACCTGTGAATCCAGTTGTGGCGAGTCGATCGCTTGAGCGCTTTCGATGGTATCGGTAGCGGCCAGGAATTCATCGGTGGAAAGCACCTTGTCGATGTCGAGGATCTGGCAAAACTTTTTGCCCATCCGCCCCATGCCGCGGAGATATTCAATCTTCACGCGAGTGCCGAATGGCGGTGGTTCTTCGACGTCTTTGGCTGCGAATTCGATGACCTGGCTGACGGAATCAGCAAGCATGCCCATGGTCATGAAAACGTCTCCGGACGCGACCTCGGCTACAACAACGCAGGAGAACTTTGAGATCGAGCTCGGCGGCAGGCCGAACTTCACGGCGAGATCAACCACAGGGAGGACGCTGCCGCGCAGATTGATCACGCCGCGAATCCACGCGGGTGTATTGGGAACAACGGTGATGGTGTCAAACTCAACCACTTCGCGAATTTTCAGAATCGTGGTGGCATATTCTTCGCCTGCAATGAAGAAGGTCAAGAATTGGCCCGCCATCGGCTCCTGAGGCTTGGTTTCCGACAGACTCATCACTGACTCCTTAGAGAACTTCGCTGCGCGAACGTAAGTCGCGGCGTTGCCCGTTCCAAACTCAGATTGGCTGCGCATGACAGCGGCCTCTGAGCGCCGAAAACATCAAAAGCGCGAAAAGTCATCTTCCGACGTTGCTCCAACATGCACAGTGCTGGTTTCGCCAGTCTTTGCGTCGTTTTCGCGCGGTGACCGGTCTAGGGGATGGCGAAATGTTTTCTTGCCGGCTTCGCGCGGCGGCTGCAAATCGCTGGTGACGCGGAAGAAAGTCATTAACTGCTGCAATTGTTTGGACTGAGCGGCGAGTTCTTCGGCAGTGCTGGAGAGTTCCTCCGCCGAAGAGGCATTTCGCTGAGTGACGGTATCAACCTGGTTCATCGCTTTATTGATCTGATCCACACCGGCGGATTGTTCCTTGGAAGCGGCGGCCACGTCCTGGATCAGCTCGGCGGTTTTCTTGATGGTAGGCACGAGATCGGTGATGAGTACTCCCGATTGCTCCGCCACGCCAACGCTCTTGGTCGCCAGATCACCTATTTCTTTGGCTGCGGACTGGCTGCGCTCGGCAAGTTTACGGACTTCAGCGGCAACAACGGCAAACCCGCGGCCTTGATCGCCGGCGCGGGCCGCTTCAATCGCGGCATTGAGCGCCAGAAGATTCGTTTGATAAGCGATTTCCTCGATGATGGAGATTCTTGTGGCAATCTGCTTCATCGCTTCAACAGTTTCCTTAACGGCGGTGCCACTCTCCTCGGCGGAGCGTGCTCCCTTCTGCGCCATCTGTTCTACCTGCCGGCTGTAGCCCGCATTCTGGTTGATGGAAGCATTCATTTGCTCGAGGCTTGAGCTTGTCTCTTCGACTGAAGCGGCCTGCTCACTGGTACCTTGCGAGAGGCTTTGTGCAGAAGAAGAAAGCTGCGAAGACGCGGAAGCCACGGCGGAAGAGCCCTCGCGCACGTCTTTTATGATTCCGGAAAGCGTTGCGGTCATCTCCAGCATGGCTTGCTGAAGCTTCCCCGTCTCTGAGCGGCTGGTTACGGTAATTTCCTTCGTAAGATCGCCGGCGGCAATCCGTTCGGCGTGTTCCACGACTTGCTGGATGGGCACGGTGACGCTCTTGGTGACAGAGAACGCGGCGATACCAGCCAGCACGAGGGTCAGCGCCAAAATGAGTAACGCCACTCGGCGTCCGGTGGCATAGGCCGCTGCGCTTTCTTTTATGCTCTGCAGGACCGCATCAGACTGTAATTCGAGGAACTTGTTCCAGGTTGCCCGATAATCGGTCAGCGCGGGTATGACTTCCTGAGAAAGGGTGGCCAGAGCCTGGTCGCGTTTTTTGTCCGCGAGGAGTTTCTTGGCTTTCTGTCGCGCGGTGATGTACGCCTCGCGCTTGATTTGCACAGTCTTGAATAAATCGCGTTCCTTCTCGGAGCTGAGACTCTCTTCGATCTGCTTGGTGTTGCCGCTGATCTGGTGGCTGATGGCGTCGTTCTGCTGGAGGAGTATCTGCTCTTCAGCGGGGTCGGTGACGAGGAACAACTGCATAGTGATGCGAGCGTTGTCAATCGAGTGCTCAATGGTTTGGTGCGTGAGTTCGACGGTGTTGTAGTGTTGCTGGATCAGGGCGATGGTTCTAGCGTTCACGTTTCCGAGCCAGAACAGGCCCAGCCCTCCCAGCGCTATCAAAGCCAGCAGAATGGAGCCGAAGAGAATCCCGAGGCGGGTACCGATTTTCCAGTCATGCCAGTTCATCATTAGATTTCACCTTTCGTAATCGGCTGCTTGCCCAGATTCGAGCGCAACACTGCCGGCGTAACTCCCTGGAGAAGCCTTGGAACATCGACGATCAGGCCCACGCGCCCGTCATCCAGAATCGTGGAGCCGGCAATTCCAGGGACGTCGCGAAACGCTTTGCCGAGTGGTTTGATGACCGCCTGCATGCCACCAAGCAGCCGGTCAACGGCAATTCCCGCATCGAAACTGCCGACTTTGACGATCACTACATTTTCCCGATCGGGTGTTTGGCCCGCGACATGGAACGATTCGCGCAATCGGATGTACGGCACAGCATGTCCGCGGAGATTGATGATGCCGCTGCCTTCTGAATTCCGCGCTTCGGGCGCGAGTTCCGCACATTCCGTAACGTAATCCGATGGAATAATGAAATGTTCGTCGCCCACTCCGACCGAAAAACCGTCGATAATCGCGAGAGTCAAAGGCAAGCGAATCGTCAGGCTTGTGCCCCGGCCCTCTTCGCTAAGCAATTCCACGCTTCCGCGCAGCGATTCAATATTGCGCTTCACAACGTCAAGACCAACGCCACGGCCCGAGAGATCGCTGACCGTTTTTGCGGTGGAAAAGCCCGCGCGGAAAAGGAGGCGAAGAAGTTCCTCATCAGTGAGCTGATCGTTGCGGGAAAGCAGTCCCATTTGTAAGGCTTTGTCGATGATCTTCTGGCGATTGATTCCAGCGCCGTCGTCCTCGAGCCTGACGACGATATTCCCGTTGGCGTGCACGGCGGAGAGCTTGAGCAACCCGCAGCGGTCCTTACCCATACGTCCGCGAACTTCCGGGGATTCGATTCCATGGTCAATCGCGTTGCGAATCATGTGCAGCAACGGGTCCTTGATGTGTTCGAGGACGGTGGTATCAACTTCCACGTCGCCGCCGCCGATTTCCAACCGTGCGATTTTGCCGTGGCTGGCGGAGATGTCGCGAACGGAGCGCTTAAGCTGGCGAAAGCTTGGACCGATGGGAACCATGCGAATGCGCATCATTTCGCGCTGCAGTTCCTTGTAAAGTCGTTCAGCATCACGGTGCAGATCCAAGGCAACGGCGGCTTGCCCGTGTTGAATTTTCTCGAGAGTATTGCGGACGCGACCCTGAGCGATCACGATTTCGCCGATAAGATTGAGCATGTGGTCAAGGCGATCCACATCCGCGCGCACTGTCCGCGTGCCGGCACCGGCTGGGGGAACTTGCGAGAGGATCTTGACCTGGCACAGCGGATTCGGTGGTCTGACGTTCTTCGGCTTTGGCCGCTAGTCGCGTATGCTGCGCGATTTGCGCTTTCAGTTTCAGCTGTGCCTTGTTAAGCGCGGTTTTGCCGCTTACCGCTCCGGGTAGCAGTGCGCGGAATTCGTCCACGGCGGCAAGCAGGAGGGAAACGCCCTGCCGGGTAAGCAGCGTGCGTTGTTCACGGAAAACATCCAGGAGATCTTCGGCTGCGTGAGCGAGATCTGCCAAACCTTCCAGAGAAAGAGCAATCGCGTTGCCCTTCAGGGTGTGCGCAACACGGAAAATATCGTTCACCAGTTCGATATTGGAGGAATCCGACTCCAGCTCAAGGAGCGATTGCTCCATTTGATCGAGGCCTTCCTCAGTCTCGGCCAGGAAAGATTCCAGTGCGGCTTGGCGGTCAAAATCCATGTGATTCTCGTTTAACCTGGTCAAACACCTTGATAAAAGTGGCGCCGTCGTGGGTTTGAAAAGAGAGCCGGCGGCCGCGACTCCCGGAAACGTCTTTCAGCAGAAGCGGGATGCCTTTTTTGTAGACGAATTCTTCGGCGAGCTCGACGTTCTTCTGCCCCAGAGACTCTTCCGGCCGAATGGAGAACGCGCTGGCTCCTCCAAAAATCTTTGCTTGCAGGTCCTTGATTTGAGAGCCAAGGGAAATCAACTGTTGCAGCAGGGCTGTATTGGCGTTATTCCCATAGCGAAAACGGTTGGGACCATCGTCATCGCCATCCGCAAGCAGGTAGTGGTTCATTCCGCCAATCCTTTGGCGTTTATCCCAAAGGCAGACCGCGGCGCAGGAGCCGAGAATTGTCGTGATGGTGGTGGGCTCGGTGGCGGTGAAAATCTGGCCTGGATAGAGGAAATAAGTTTTGGCTTCAGGATCCAAGGGATCTTTTTCCCGCTCGAATGTCTTCATGAATTCAGCGGGAAGCGCGGCGGGATTAAATTTAGAGTGATTGCTGGTCATGAGTTTCTTTCCGGGCTGAAGGCCGGGGACGCGGCGGCGTTTTGGCAGAAGAGCGTGTTGCCCGCTTCGTCGGACAGGACGCGAAAGATTTCATTGTCGATCATGTCGAGGCCGAGTTTTTGCGGGAGGAATCGCAGAAGGACCAACACTGCTCTGATTTGACCCTCATAACGAATGGGAACGAAAACGGTGACCTTAGGGTGAGATCGCGAGTCCCTTTGATCTTCCAAGTCTTTGGCAATATAAGAAGAATCCATCGCCGCACAATAAGACGCCGGCTCCTCCAGAGCATCAATCATGGAGCGATTCGAGGCATCGATACCAAAGGACCAAAAGGGAGTGAAGGCCTCGGTATTACGGTCAAAGCGCAGGAGCAGCATGCTTTCGCAGCCCAGTAGATTGGAGACGATCTCCCGAATGGCTTCGAGAGCTTCGGCCGCATCCGCGGATTCGTGCAACCTTTTTCGGGCCGCTTCGATCACGGAATCGGCCAAATGAGGGGTTTTACTCCGGCCGTCGCGGAGGTTCACCTGGAGAGCTCCGTTGGCGTCGCCCAGGAAGCGCCTGAACTTCTTTTCGATGATCTGAGGGTTTTTGGCCATCAGCTATTCACCCAGGTAGCTTTGCAGGAGTTTCAGGAATTCCTGGCCGTTGATCGGCTTGGTGATGTAATCATTGCATCCACTCTGAAAACCGGCCTCAATATAGGCTTCTTCGCCGCGCGTGGTGACCAGGATGATGGGAATCTCACGCGTTTTTTCCTGTTCACGCATCTTTTTGCAGGCTTCGAAACCGTTCATGTGAGGCATCACAACATCCATCACCACAAGATCCGGGCATTCCGATTGCGCCTTCTCGATCGCTTCCAATCCGTTCGACGCCGTGACGCATTGATAGGAGGAGTGCCTCTCGACCATCGAGCGCTCCATCAACAGCGCCGTTTTCGAGTCGTCCACAAGCAAGATTTTTCTAGGTGCCATAAGTGTCCTTCTCGTTTACGGGAGCACGCGGAAAAGATGGGGGCAATTACAATGCCAAGTAGGCGAAAAGGGTCAACGCGCTAAACAAGGCGCTTTAGGCAGCTTGCAAGGAGGGGTGACGCCATGGAATGGGGTGCATGGGCAAAAGTCTGAAATCTGGACTCCGTTTACAGAATCGGGAAGAAACATTGTTGCTCAAGAGTTACGGGTGATTTGCAGCGCTTTAATTTTTTGATAGAGCGTGCTCTTAGGGATTCCCAGACGCATCGCGGCGGCGGCGACGCTGCCCATCTCTTCGTTTAGCGCGTTTTGAATGTGTGCTTGTTCGAGTTCGGCGAGCGTCAATCTGCCATTGTAGTGGCCATTGGAGTTCTGCACGGCCTGCTCAAAAAGGAGATCCTTGGCATCAAGAACCGGTTTCTTGGAATACAATGCGGCGCGCTCCAGAACATTGCGAAGCTCGCGAATGTTGCCGGGCCACGGATGCGATTGCAGACGCGCGATGGCGGATTCGGATAATTCCAGGTGAGGTTGCCGCAGATCGGCGGAAATTCTGGCAAACAATTCCCTGGCGATTACCGGGATGTCTTCCACGCGATCGCGAAGCGGGGGAATTACGATCAGCAGGGTGCTGATGCGGAAATACAAGTCACTACGGAATTTTCCTTCTTCGATGAGCTTGCTGAGATCCTGGTGCGTAGCCGCAATCAGGCGCACGTCCACAAAGCGATCGCGAACATCACCCAGATGGCGGAATCGTTTTTCTTCCACGACTTTCAGGAGCTTGGGCTGAACGGTGAGGTCCACATCGCCAATCTCATCGAGGAAAACGGTGCCACGGTGCGCGACTTCCAACAGTCCAGGCTTGGGATTCACAGCGCCGGTATAGGCGCCCTTTTCATAGCCAAACAGTTCGGTCTCCAGGAACTCGCGCGAAAGGCCCGCGCAATTGAGGTCAACGAACGGCTCATCGCAGCGATCGCCATTTTCATGCAGCCAGTTGGCCAAAACGCCTTTTCCCGTCCCAGTTTCGCCGCGAATTACCACGGGGCATCCGCTGGATGCGACGCGGATGGCATTCAATGCCAGGTCGCGAATGGCTTCACTTTCACCAAGAAAGGGATCAACGCCAGTGCGCTTGCGCAGGCTTTTGGAGGCGGTTTCCTTCTGCTGATTGCGTTTGTTCCGGAGGATTTTATCGACGATCAGGCGGAATGCCTTGATTTCCAGCGGCTTGGAAAAACACTGCTCGGCCCCGGCCTGAATGAGGGCCACACCAAGTTCCATTGACCCGTACCCGGTAGTAACAACAACGGGAACGGTCGGCTCGAGATCTTTTAAGACAGGAATTAAGCCGAGCGCGTCGCCGTCGGGGAGGCGGTAGTCAACGATGGCGATATCCGGGCGCGCCGAGCGAAAACTCTCGAATGCGGCTTCGCACGTGCCGGCTTCTTCCACAACCACTTCGGGAGAAGAAAAACATTCGACAAGCATGCGACGCACAGCCGCGTCATCGTCCACGACGAGAATGGTTTTTCTTGCCACGCTTGCACCTGGAGATGTTCAGATTGGAACTAAAACCAGTCTAGCGAGAGGAAGATGCGATTTCTACATTGCGTGAAGAAGCAGTTTCCATTGTTTCATATCACGATATTAACGCCGGAAATACCGCTGTTTTTGATTTCTGGAAGCATGTCTGAGATCCAGAACAACGGCAACTCCGCGCGATGCAACGTGCCCCAGGTCCGAGTGTTAAGTTGCCCGTTTTCATCTGATGGAACACGCCAGACATTCGCGAACGGCTTTGGAGGCCGAATTGCCTGTTATGACAAGCGTACATTCGCCTGACTGTCGTCGGTGGATCCAAATCGATGGAAGACAACACTCCTTGTTGAACATCGGTTTTGCTGCCGGTCAGGGAAATCCACTTCCGGAGTCAGTAGCAATCAGTTGGGGCACTCCTATTTCCGGTTGTGGGCTGTTGCGAAGAATGCAACCGCGCATGGAGCGCGAAGCAAACTCGCCGTCGAGGAGTCGGGTGTACAGGCTGCCTAGGGCCAATTGCCTTTTTTTGAAAAGGGAAAAACATGCGTTTGCCAAGATTGTGGTTAGTAGTGCTGGCCCTGTCGCTCGGTAGCGCCAGTTCGTCCCTCTTTGCACAGAGTGAAGCGCCACGCAACGATGGCGAAAAACCCGCCGCAAAGGCTGCCACGGAAGAAGAAGTCGAGCAACTCCGAAGTGAAGTACGCGAATTAAGGGCCGTGATCCAGAAAATGCTGGAGGTCAGTGGCCAGGCTAAACCGAGCGCCCCGAACAAGGCGGCGACAACCGCGGCCGTAGTGCCCAGCCCGCCATCGGAGAATCCTGTTTCAGCACCCACCCCTGAAGTGAGCGTCCAAAGAGCGAGCGCCCCTGCACTGAAGAGCAGCAGCACTCCTACATCGGGATGGAATGGAGAACATTTCTTCATTAAGTCGGCCGATGGTGCATTTCAAATCCAGCCGTACGGATACGTGCAGACTGATTTCCTCTCTTACATGGGTGACGGCGCTCCTCCGGACACTTTCTCCGTACGGCGTGGCCGGTTTGGCTTTCAAGGAAATTACGGCGACCACTACCAGTTCGGCATCCTGATCGATGCCGCCGCTTCAACCGGAGCCACCATCCGGGACATTTACCTGAACGCGAAGGCCACTAACTGGTTCCAGATCCAGGGCGGCCAGTTCAAGGAGCCTTTCGCGCAGGAAGAGCTCCAGGGCGACACGAACCTCGATTTCGTCGATCGTGGCTTACAAGGCCTCCTATATCCCTCCGCTGCCTCCACCAATCGTAGCCCGGGCGTCACGGTTCACGGCGACATTCACGACGGCGCGTTGCAATATTGGGCTGGCGCCTTCAACGGAAAAGGCTATTCCGCCAATAACACCACGAGCGTGCCGGAGGCCGTGGGCAGGGTCCGCTTCTACCCCTGGCGCAACAACAGAGACAGCGTGTTGCACGAGTTCGCTATCGGCGGGTCAATGGCTTACAGCATGTCCCGCGGACTTTCCAATGAGCTTACGTCCCCGATGACCATGCCCGACGCCGCTTATATTTGGTTTCCACAGTTCCCGGTCAACGGAAATGTATGGCGGTACGAAGGTGAAATCACTTATCTGAAAGGCCCCTGGGGTTTCCGCGACGAGTACGTCCAGGCTTCCTACGACCGGACCGGAGTTGGCACATTGGTCTTGGGCGGACTTGGATTTGCCAATCTTCCGAACGTCCGCTACCAAGCTTGGGACTCCGCAGCCACTTATCTGCTCACGAAGGAAAGGCGGCCGGAAAACGGCACGCCGCGCGTCAATCACCCTGTATTTGGCCCGGAAACAGCCGGAGGCGGTAAGCGCGGATGGGGAGCTTGGGAACTGGCGTTGCGCTACTCTGGGATTCAAGGAAATGAGCCTGGCATCTTCTTCAACAACATTTATACGCCTCAGCTGGTGCCAACTTACGACAGGCACACCGACCAGGTTAGTTTCGGGGTTAGCTGGTATCTCAACTACTGGGTGAAATTCCAGTCCAACGTCGATATTGACCAATTGAAGCAACCAAGCACCATCGGTGCTGTGCCGCAGAATTATTTTGTGTTCGAACAGCGGCTGCAATACCGCTTCTAGGACGCCGAGGACCGTTATGTATCGAAATGGACTCGCGAATCGCCAATATGCCTGGGAGTCAGACAGGCCTTCACAAAACCAAGAACAGCACAAAGGCAGAGAAAATTCGAGCGGAATGCCCAGGGGAGGTTTTTCGATGAAGTCCAGAGTCGCAAAGATAATTCTTGAAGTGGTGGCGGTAGTGACCCTCGCGTTCCTGATGAACAGTTGCGGGTCGGAGCCCTATTGTCCTACTTGCGGGACAACCGTGAACGGGGCTTACGGCGTTATCAACGTCATCCCAGTTCCGGAACACAATCCAACCGGCGAACCGGGTGGTCCCTTCAATTCGTTCGACATAAGCTGGTTCGATCCTAATCTGCAAATGGATTACGTGTCAGACCGGATTGGCCTGGATATCGTTGTGGTCGACGCCAAGAACAGCACCGCGGTGAATACCATTGGCGGACTGAATGAGGTGGCCAACGCCGGGAATAACGCCAGTCCGTGCTGGGGCCCGCAAAATGTGCCAAACGCCCTGAGCGCGATCCCTTCCATCGTAACGGGTTCGGGAACTCTACGAAACCCCAGCACCAGCAACACCCTAACGCGGTTTGGATGCCGCAACGCGCCTTACTTTGCCTCATTCGGAACTTACTTTCCGGGGTTTGGCGCCAATGGGATGTTCGGCGGATTTCCAGGGGCGCAGTGCTGCGCGGCCCGCGCCAATGGCGTTAACCCTCTCTCAGGCCCCGATGGGAATGAAGTCACGCCAGATGGGAAGACCCTGTTTACCGGCAGTGGCAGCTCGAGTGTCGTGGTGTTCGATTTGACCACGAACCCGCCTGTGGTGATAGCAGACATCCCCACTGGGACCTCTCCTGATTTCGACGGTCCAGTTGGTGTAGCGCCCTGCATCCAGTCTTGGAATGGGGGAGCGGGAAGCGACCCCACCTGCGGTGACGATCGTGGCGACGAACTTGCTTTTGGAACGATCGGCGGCCATGGTGTTCTAGCCATAACTAATGGTGACCCCGGTCTCCCTTTCGTCACGTTCATCGATGTAACTGATCTTGTCAATCGTACGAATACGCCGCCCTTTACGCTAGCCGGAGGCGTCGGACCTGCCGGTGGAGGGTTTGGACACTGTCTGCCGCTCAGTTATCCCGCATACAACGTCGTAGGCACAGCGGCTGATAACTATGTTCCAGGAGTGAATCCCCCGGCTTGTATCATTGGGCAAATCTACTACGACGGCGTATACCCTCAGAGTACTTCGGTTCCGGTGGACACAGCCGGAGGAGCGTGTCCAGATCCCTCCGAAGCCGTAGCGTCAGGTGTTTCCGGCACATTTGTCCCCACGACGGGTCCGCTCGTTGGTACAACGGTCAACATACCCTGTCATCATGCGCCCGTCGTCAATATCAATACCGGCGCTTTTGTTACGAACAATGGCTCTGGACCGCTCGCGGCCGATGAGGCTCCGGAGATTTCACCGGCTGGATTAGGCGGGGCCGCCTTCAATCCTTTTCACAACACATTCTACGTATTCAATTCGAATTGCACGGCTTCCAATTTGTCGACACAGGCCAGCACAGCGGTAGGTTGTATTGACGAAATCGATCCGCAAATAGGGAACCCCAACGGACCCATAGTTATCGCGGTGGTCCCGATCCTCAACTGCATGCCGACGAGCATGGCGCAAGGCCCGGGCCACGATTTCCTGGTGGGTTGCGCGGGCCATGATGGGACCCAATATCCTCCCTTAGAGGTAATTATCGACGGCACGACAAACCAGATCGTCGCGAATATTACTGAGGTCGGCGGCGTGGACCAAGTCTGGTACAACCCCGGCGACAACCGCTACTACACAGCCAGCAGGGATATGCCCAATGGACCGGTGATGGGCGTAATTGATGCCGGAACGCGCACTTGGCTTGTCAATGTGGTGACCGGCTCCAATTCCCACAGCGTTGCCGCTAACCGATTCACCAATCAGATCTTCGTGCCCATGCAGGCAGGCTCGCTTTGCAACACCCAGAGCGCCAACGGTTGCATCGCCGTTTACGGCCGACAATAGCCGTTGTAGCGCCAAGGATCTGCGCGGGCAAGTTCGAGCGAGGCGGGGTCACGGGGCGCAAGTGACATAAAGCTCGTGGCCCCGCATAAATTCACCAGCAGTGCCCCGGGTGTATAATCGAGGACGCAATGAGTTACATTGGACAAGGATTCACAAGGAGTCATGCAGGCCGCGTATGCATGATTTTATCGGCCGCGGCGGTCGTCGTGTCTGCGCCTGGCATGGCTGCCAACAGCAAGCCCACCGAGGTTCCAGCAAAAGTGATTGCGCACTTGCGCCTGCAGGAAGCCCCGGGGAGCGAGATGCTTCTGCAAAACAAAGGTGACAGACAATACCTGTATGTCCAGAAGGCATCCAAGCAGGGCTTTACGATCATTGACGTGACAAAGCCGAGGTTACCGAGCTTGGTGAACCGTGGCACTACCTCGAACGACGCCACTGCTGGCAAACTTGAGATGGCGGGTCCCGAAGTGGCTCTCGCCGAGGTCCCAGACAAAAACTCCACGGGAGTCATCCGGAGCACAAATAATCCCACGGAAACCGTCAAGATCCTGGATCTTAGCGATCCCGCGCACCCCAAGGTGCTCCAGACGTTTACCGGAGTGACAGGCATCCTTCAGGATTCCGCTCGCGGCCTGATTTATTTGGCGAACAATGAAGGGCTCTGGATCCTCAATCTTTCTAACCCAGGAATCACGCCAGCTAAGACAAAGAAGCCGTGCGGTTCGACGGATGCTCTCGCGGCTATGCCTCCGGACTGCCAATAGACCGTTCACGCACGCAATGGCTGGCAGCTCATAGACGAGCAGAGCGGTTCCTTTCGTTGCTAGAGGAGCCACCAACAACCTGAAAAGTAAGACAGAAAAGAGAACCAGTCAACGATCGCAGGAGCATTGCACGATGGAATTAACTATTTGACCTTGGTTTCCTGGTAGTGCAAGACCTTCCACTGACCCTCTCGCTTCACCCAGATTTCGCCGACAAGGATTTTTTCAAACGGCACTGCCGATTTCGGTGGAAACTTGATAAAGACTTCATAGCGAACGAATGCTGCCTCCGGGCAGAGGGGCGTGACTTTCAAAAACGAAAGCGTGTAGTCTGTGACAGCGCTCCCCTGAAGTTCACTGAGAGCCTTCGATTTATAGCGTTCACCCTCGCGGTCGGCCTCGACACCAATGAAATCGTCGGTCAAGAGTTCGCCATACGCCTTTTGATCCCTGTGCTTGATGGCATCCCATTCGGCACGGATTTTGGCATCAAACAGATTCGTGAGTTCCGCATGGTCCGTGGACTTTGGGGGCTGGCTGGTCCCACCCTGGGGCTGTTGCCCGAAAAGGAAAGACCCCATCAAAAGAGTTGCGCACGCTAGGCCAAAATAGTTCCGCATTACTTTTCCTCTCCCGTTTGAACCTGCTGCCGTCCAGTCAGTCACCGTCGGCGATCATTAATCAAGAAAGTATAAAGCGCTTGCGCATGACAGGGTGTTTTTTTCGGTCCGAGCAATGCGTAAGATTTTTGCCCCGCGCAATCAGTCTGCTCGATCCCGGCTTTAATACTCATACCTCCAGGTAGCTCTCTACTGAGTAGAGCTGGATGCAAGCTCAGCACGATTAGGAGGTGGAGGAATCCAACAACGCGCGCACCTTAATTGCCAGCTCCCTCTTCGTGAAAGGTTTTTGTAGAAAGCCCTGTCCGCGGTCCATGGCGCCGTAACGATCCACAATGTCCTGGCTGTAACCCGATATATAGAGCACGCGCATGGAGGGCTGAAGCGCCGTCAACTTCTCCGCGAGCGCGCGACCGCTCATCTCTGGCATCACGATGTCCGTGATCAGCAAGGGAATCGCTGCCTTGTGTTTCTCCACGATTGCAATTCCCTCAGAGGGGCTACCTGCCGCAAGCACTGTATATCCACAAGCCTCCAGGAACTCACGCGCCAGATCCAGAAGCGAACTGGCATCTTCCACCAGCAGAATTGTTTCCGTTCCCGTTGGCAGCAAGGCTGGCGCATCTTCCTTTGGATGTTCGTGTGCTTCTTCGATTCGCGGCAGGTACATCTTAAAGGTAGTTCCTTGATCCGGTTCGCTGTACACCGAGATGTAGCCGCCACTCTGCTTGACGATGCCGTAGACGGTGGACAAGCCCAGCCCCGTGCCCTTGCCGATTCCCTTGGTGGTGAAAAAAGGCTCGAAGATGTGACTTTGTGTTTCCTTGTCCATACCGATTCCCGTGTCGCTCACTGTCAGCTTCACGTACGGGCCGGCTTGTCCAATGGCATTCTGTCGAGCGTAGTTTTCATCCAGGTCGACATTGGAAGTTTCGATTGTAAGCGTGCCTCCCTGCGGCATGGCGTCTCGCGCGTTGACCGCCAGGTTCATGATGATCTGTTCGATCTGTGTTCGATCCGCTTTCACTTTTCCCAGGTGGGGTTGCAGGATGGTCACCAGCTTGATGTCTTCCCTGATCAATCGAGACAGCATCTTATCCACGTCCGCAACCGCCGCATTCAAATCCATCACCACCGGTTGCAGCACTTGTTGGCGGCTGAATGCCAATAGTTGCTTGGTCAGCGAAGTCGCCCGTACGGCTGCCTTGCGCACTTGTTCCACTTTCCTGTACTTGGGGTCGGAGGGTGACAACTGTTCTTCCAGGAGTTCGCTGTACCCGAGCACCACTCCCATGAGGTTGTTGAAATCGTGGGCAACGCCTCCGGCAAGCTGGCCCACGGCTTCCATTTTCTGAGCCTGGAAAAGCTGGCGCTCGAGCGCCTTTTGTTCCGTAACGTCCTGTTTGATCGCGATAAAGTGAGTGATCTCTCCTTGAGCGTCTCGAACAGGAGTGATGGTCATTTCCTCCGAATAGAGCTGGCCATCTTTCCTTCGATTGGTTATTCCCCCGCGCCAGATCTTTCCAGCAAGCAGTTTGCCCCACATGTCCTGGTAGAAGGAGAGCGGATGCTGATCGGATTTAAGGATTCTGGGATTCTGGCCGATGACTTCATCTTGCGAGTATCCAGTCAGTTTGCTGAAGGCCTCGTTGACCCAGAGGATCGCTCCCTGGTGATCCGCGATCACGATGGCGTTAGCAGCGGATTCCAAGGCTGCGGCCTGCAGCCGGAGCTGCTCTAGCGCCAATTTTCGCTCGGTAATGTCCATGGCCACGCCAAGCAACTGCACTGATTTGCCGTCCGGGCCAGCGATGGGACGCTTGACTGTCTGCAGCCAGTGAACCCGCCCTTTGCTATCTGTAAGCTTTTCTTCTTTGATGAACTTTTCCCGCGAAGAGTCCAAAACCTCGCGGTCGTCGCGTTGGAAGGCGGATGCCTCCTCATGATTTGGACTTACGTCACCATCCAATTTCCCCAGCAATTGCTCCTTCGGCACGCCGTAGACTTCCGCGACTGCCTGATTGACCAGGGTGAAACGGCCCTTCTCGTCTTTCACGAAGATGTGATTGGGCGAAATATCAATCACCTGCCGCAGGAATGCACGCTGATCCATCAGGTCTTTCGTGCGTTCTTTAACCAGACGCTCGAGCCACTCCGCGCGCATGCGCAGTTGGTTAGTGTAAATTCGTTGACCCGCGAGAACGCACAATACGATTGCCAGCGCGCAAAGAACGTAAAACCACGTTGTCTGGTAGAGATGGGGTTTTAAGTAGATTGCAACGGATGCACCTGTACTATTCCACACGCCGTCATCGTTCGAAGCCATTACACGAAAACGATACTTGCCCGGAGGAAGATTCGTGTAAGAGGCTACACGGCGCGAACCCCCATCCACCCAATCCCTGTCGTACCCCTCGAGCTTGTACTTGAATCGCACTCGCGCCGGAATCAGCAGGCTCAAACTGGTGTAGTGAAACTCAATTCTGCTTTTGCCCGGGTTCAACTGAAGGTCACGGCGCGCAGAGAGAGTTTCGTTGTCCGCAACGACGTCCTCGATGACCACCGGTGGCACTAGAATGTTGTGTTCCAGGTGATCGGGGTCAACCTCGACTACGCCTCTGCGAGTGGCGAACCAAAGCTTGCCATCATGGGCCCGCACGCCTCCGGGTTGTGCCCCAGAAGCCTCGCTGGTCTTCATGCCGTCTGCGATTCCATACAACGTTGTTGGCACGATGGGAATGCGGCCACCGGCAAAAGCGTCAAGATCATTGTCATTCGCTTCGTAAATTCCTTTCGTCGTGCTGACCCAGAGATGATTGTGAGCGTCTATGAGTACCTGCGAGAGGTAGTCGTCAAAGAGCCCTGCTTGTTTCGTGTAGCGCGTGACGCTGCCATCACTCAAACGGAATCGGATCAGCCCCGGCGTTCTGCTTCCAAGCCACAGGTTTCCGTGTTGGTCGTTAAAGATGCTGGTGACAGGGAAATTAATCTGCCTCTGCTGGGCCTTTTCGGGGGGTTCTCCCTTTGCAAATTTGAAGAGCCCTTGAACGGTGCCAAACCAAAGCGTCCCGGAGGGATCGCGGTCGATCGTGAATGTATAGTTCCCCGGCGTCGAAAGCGGCGTAGCCAACCCGCGGATTGTGAACGGGTACACCTTGCCGTCTTTGAAGCGAAGCGTCAGAGTCTCGGCCGTGGTGACAATAAGACTCTCATCATCCTCGTTTATGGCGGAGATGAAGTGCTTGGAGAGCCTCGCGTCGTCTGAATAGACAGTGAACTTTCCATCTTTGTAACGCGTCAAACCACCAATTAGCCCTATCCACAAACTTCCGTCCCTGCTTTCATACATGGCAGGACCGTTAAACTCGGGGACGCCTCTTTGTTTCGGAATCGCGGTTACGATGCCGTTCTTAATCCGCGCCAAACCGGCTCCCTCGCAGAAGACATAAAGACTGCCATCCCGAGCTTCCACAACCGATCTGCTTTCGTCTGAGAGCAAACCATCCTTGGAGGTAAATGTAGTGACTTTGGTATCGCGGAAACGATCCAGACCGCCTGCTGTGCCAACCCAAAGGCTGCCCTCCCGGTCCTGGTAGAGGGCAAACACCCTGCTGTCCGTCAGCCCGTCCATCGATTTGAAAGTCGCGAGACGATCACCCGTCAAACGAAGAATGCCGGAGCTCGTCCCCACCCAAAGATTCTGTTCACGGTCTTCCAGAATGGTGGAGACGTCATCATGAATCGCATATCGCGCGATGGGCTCAATCGCAGACATGGCCTTGTTCATTCTGAAGAGGCCGTGCGAAGTCCCGACCCAGACATTGCCCGCGCTGTCTTTTGCCACTATGTGGGGAGTTCCCAGCGCACCAAGGTTCCAGGGTCCGGATAGAACGCCGTTGTGATAGGTGTAGAGTCCTGTGGCAGCGCTGACCCACAACTGCCCCTTTTCATCCTCAAAGATATTGTCGACCCACGCAGTCCCGCGGCGGAGCATCTTGATCGGGCTTTTCGAGATGTCGTAGATGAAGTCGTCGGCGCCAACGAAGATCTGGTGCTCGCGGCTCTCAAACACTGTCCGGGTCTCACCATCCGGGAGTGCCGCGGGAGGCAGGTAGTCGGTGAAAACGCCATCTTTGTACAAAATCGTCCTGGAGGTCGTGCGAATCAGGAGGTCGCCATCAGGATTCTCGGAAATCGTCTTGACCGGCTCAGCGACCGGTTTGTCGCCAATCACCGGATCCACGAGAACAAAACGCACTCCGTCAAACCGGACCAGCCCGGCCGAAGTCCGCAGCCAGAGATAGCCGTCGGGGCTCTGGAGGATTTGATAGACCGCTTCGCCGGGAATGCCATTCTGGGACGTCCACGTATCGTGGCCGTACTGGTCAATGTTCTTGTCTCGCTCCAAACCCGGAGTGGGACTTGTCGCGCACAGAATCAGAAGAAGTAGATACGATAGGATACGAATTCTTGGGTTACGGGGACCAAAAAGGCACAGAAGGGACGCTTGGTTCAGCCTGGTGTACCATTTTGGGAAACAACGGCGTCTACTTGGGGTGGCTGCCATGGAAACCCCCAATTGCACAATCCGGGATTTGCCTTTGGGACTCCCCGTTACCCGACAGCCTAACCTCCCGTTTCAGTGTAGTCAATCACAACTAGACTGAATCGGTCCGATAAGGCTGCGTGCCCCGTTTTGAGGCACAAGCACGTCATCGCCTGCTCAGCGTGCCGAAGGAACAAGCGCTGCGGGGAGTGTTGAACGCGCCAAGGCAATTCGCAAGTCAACCCAAACTTTGGACATCGTCGAACGAAGCGCGGCCATCATAAAAATTGCCCAGCGGATCAATGAAGCGAACTGTGCCTGCTTCGGTGAAGCCTTTGGAGAAAATCTTGGCAAAAACCAGATATGGATTCCTCCACGATGACTCCCTGAAGCTTGGTTGTTTCGTTAAGCAGCCTCGGTAAGGGGATCCGCTTGTGTTCGAGGAACTCGTAACCGAAAGCGATGATGTATGAGTGACCTGAAGGAGAATAATCGGGGTCTTCCCCGCAAGCATCCAGACTGAATTCCAAAAACGATTTGCTGGCAATGAGTGTAAAGGATTTACCTAACTGCGGGAACAAACTTCGCGCGAGTTTGAAATGCGGTTTTTCAGAAACTTCCTACGTGCAAATCAGAAAATCAAGTTCCGAAAAGATTCTGCTGAATCCTCTGATATCCGTGCTCTTCGGCCCAGAGAGCCAAGGGAACCGCCGCCAGATCGTCAATCATCGGGATGGCCTTGCCATCCTTGGTCAAATCGATAGTGCGAAGCAAGTGATTGCAGGTTTCGCAGATTTCGAGACGGATATTCGGAAACTGCTCGGCCGAGTGAACGCAGAGCTTCTCTTCGCGATCCTCCCCGCAGTGCGCGCAAAGGATGCGCAGAAAGCTCCATTCCTGCGCGCAGAACGAGCACTGAAGAAATTTTTTTCCACCATCGCCTTCTGGCCGAAGAACACCAAGCAAGGGCAGGGAATTACAACGCGGGCAGAGACAAACGGTCATGGCTGAGGAGGGAGGCAGCGCGGCGCGTGCAATGAACTCAGCATAGGGCTGAAGGAAAGCGCGGCTCGGGAATTGCTGAAGGGGATCGGGCGCGTGTGTTTGTGAAGATGCTTCTCCATACGTCGGTTTCTGAAGTCCCTTTTCCCAGAATTCCGCCAGGGCGCTGGCCCACGCGCTCTGCCCTTCGTTTCTTAACTGCTTCGCCCAAGCCACAAGCGGGCTGGGTCCGTACAGTTCGATCAACGAAAGAAATCTGCCGAACGGATCTACCAACATCGAGAGGTGAAGTTCGGAGCGCAGATACCCGTTGGCAGGCGTGACTGGCCGTTTACCCCAATCCTTTGCGAGACGTTCGTAGAATTCTTTCTGAAACTTTGCGATGTGAAGGTAGAAGGAGAGGATTTCTCGCGCGAATGGATAGCGGGAGGACAGCAGCTCTGCGCGTGCAATGCGCGCAGAATGGTTGGCTGAGCCAGTGGCGAGAAAGCTCATTTGCCGGGATCGGAATTGCCCACGATTTCCTTGTACCAGCTGGGGTGGTAACGCTTTGCGAAGGCCATGGACACATCACCGCGAATGACGGAGCCAAAAGCGCCACGTTCCGCAAAAACGCCCATGTACACGTGAATCATGAAATTCCCAATCGTGACGAGAGCTGCGACGGGATGCAGGATTACTGCGATGTATCGCAGCCAGCGCAAACTCCAGGGAAGCGAATCGGTAAACCAGAGAACGAGCCCGGTAAGGAGCAACACCATCCCGCCGAAGAAAAAACTCCAGAACAACATTTTCTGCCCGGCATTATAGCGGCCCGCGGGAGGCATTTTGTCGTCCTGATTCGTGATGTAGAAGTGGAGAGACTTCCACCATTCCTTGTCGACAGCCTCGAACTTCATCTGCTTCGCCCATTTCCCATACATGTAGCCGAGGGAAGTTGCGAAAATCAAGCCCGCCCAGGGATGCAATGCACGCGAAGTCTGACCACCGCCGAGCGCCACGGCAATCCAGAAAAGCCAGGGAGACCAGAAGGCGAGGCCCGTGGCCACCAGATAAAGGTAGGAACCCGCAGCCACCCAATGATTCAAGCGCTCGGGAAAAGTGTAGCGAAGCACGTGACCGTGGGCAGTTATTTGTTCGGGATGTGTCACGGCCGTGCTCCGATAGGAGGAATGTCCTCATCCTCGCGCGCTTTGGGACCAAACCGCAAATAGTGCACGAACAATCCGATCAGCCCGCCCGCAATGGCCAGATTGCCCAACCATTTCAACGGATGCTTCCAGAGCTTCACTACCAAGGGAATGCTTGGGTTGGCAGGAAGGCCGCCATAAAGTTCGGGTTTCGTGGCGTCATGAAGCACATAGATGACGCCCGTACCGCCAACGCCCGGTGGATCGTACACACCGGCATTCGCGTAGCCGAAGTGATCCTTCAATTGTCTGGCGCGTTGCCCAGCCAAATTCAGCATGTCTTCCTTCGTGCCGAAATGCAGGCAGCCGGTGGGACAGGATTTGATGCATGCGGGTTCGAGCCCTTCGCTGACGCGATCCGTGCACAGCGAGCACTTGTAAACGCGCTTGGTCACTGAATTGAATTTTGGAATATTGAACGGGCACCCCGTGATGCAGTACCCGCAGCCGATACAATTGGACTGCTGAAAATCAACGACGCCATTGGAATACTGAACAATCGCGCCATCGGCGGGGCATGCTTCTAGGCATCCAGGTTCCGCGCAGTGCATGCACTGGTGTTTGCGCATGAGCCACTGCAATGAACCATCTTCCTTCTCGTGCTCATTGAAAAGGATGAGGTTCCAGTAATTCCAGCGGGTGTCCGGCATGGTCTGGTAAGTATTGTTAAACGTAGTCGGCGAGAAGGGCATGCTGTTCCATTCGACGCAGGCCACTTCGCAGGCTTTGCATCCGATGCAAGTAGTCGTGTCTACCAGCTTGCAAACTTGCAGATCGCGCTGGGTGTCCTGGCCGGGAATGCTTCCAGCGTGGCCCGAGATTTTTTGGATGCGCAGTGTCGCTTGGCTCATCGCTAGATCTCCTAGGCCTTTTCCACTTTCACAAGAAATCCCTTGAATTCCGGCGTGTAAGCGTTGGGATCGACCACGGCTGGGGTAACCAAGTTCGCCAGTGTTTTCGAGGTTTTGCCTTCGTCCTCAGCAATTCCGCGATAGCCCCAATGAATGGGGAAGCCGACCTGGTAGGTTTTCTTTCCATCGATCAACATAGGTTTGATTCGCTTGGTGACCATGGCTTTGGCCACGTACTCGCCGCGAATACTGGAGATTTTTACTTTGTCGCCGCCGCGCAGGCCAATCTCGGCCGCTAATTCTTCAGGAATCTCCACGAATGGTTCCGGGACGAGTTGCACGTTCATGGGATTGTTTTTCGTCCAGTAGTGGTAATGCTCGGTCAAACGGTAAGTGGTGCAGACGACCGTGTAGCCGTCTTTCGGCGTGGCGTATTTATCGTCGGGCGTCTTGAAACGCTTGACCACAGGATTGCGAGACTGTTGCGGATGCAAAAGATTGTCCACGGGGCTTTCGGTGGGCTCGTAGAATTCGGGGAAAGGTCCGTCTGCAAATGCACCGAGGGGCGCGAACAATCGCCCGACACCTTCGGGATTCATGATGAACGGGCCCATGTGCTCGGCAGGCTTGGAATCGGCTTTGAAATCGGGCACGTCGTTGCCGACCCATTTTTGCGCGGCTTCGTTCCACCATACTTGCCGCCGGGAGGGATCCCAGGGCTTGCCTTCTAAATTGCAGGAGGCGCGATTGTAGAGCACCCGCCGGTTGGCGGGCCACGACCACGCCCAATTCTGGTGCACTCCCATGCCGGAAGGATCGGCGGGATCGCGGCGCATGGTCAGGTTCCCGGCTTCGGTGTATGCGCCGCAATAAATCCAGTTGCCGCAGGAGGTGGTGCCGTCGTCCTTCAACCACGCGAAGCCCGGCAATTGCTGATTCGACTTCAATTGCTGCTTCGTCGCAGGATCCTCCGCGTCGACGAACGTTTTGCCGTTAAATTCCTTCAGGACCTCGGCGAGTGAAGGGTTGGCGGGGTCGGTGTAGCTCCATGTGAGCTTCAGAATCGGGTCAGGGAACTTGCCGCCTTCGGCTTGATACAGCGCGCGCACTCTCAGAAAAATCTGAGCGACGATCGCCTGATCCAGCCGGCAGTTTCCGGGTAACGGCAGAGCTGCGTTCTTCCATTGCAGCCAGCGCGCGGAGTTGGTGAATGTTCCATCCTTTTCCGCGAATCCCGCACACGGCAGGCGGTAGACCGTGGTATGGATGGTCTTCATCTCGTCGGTGGAGATTCCGGGAGATTTCCAGAATTCGCTGGTTTCATCGGGATAAATCTCACCAACGACGAGCCAGTCGGCTTTTTTCAGGGCGCCGATATTTTTCTTGGTGTCCGGACCAATGGCCACGCCGTTCATCCCGAAGGCGAACAGGCCCTTGACGATGCCGTTGTACATGTTGTCCCAGAGATAGGTCCAGGAGTAGTTGCGGTCCACCTTGGGCAGAAAGTCATAGGCCCAGTCGTTCTGTTTCGTGGCCGCGTCGCCGTACAACGCCTTTTGGAAACTAACCGCAAATTTCGGAGTGTTGCCCCAGTAATTGAAGCTTTCCCACGGGCCGGGCTTAGAGGGCGTTGGCGTGATGCGCTTCATCCAGCCCTCGAACGAGCCATCGGCCGGAGTCGGAACTTTCAGGTAACCCGGCAGGTTCTCGAAAATTCCGGCCATGTCGGTTGCACCTTGAATATTGGAATGGCCGCGGAGAGCATTCACGCCGCCGCCCGCTCGTCCAACGTTTCCGAGAAGCAACTGAAGCATCGCGGCCGTGCGGATGGTTTGCGTGCCAGAAGTGTGCTGCGTCCAGCCCACGGCGTAGATGATGGTTCCCACCTTTTTAGTGTCGCCATCCTTGCGGATGGACGTAAACAGATCCGCGGCTTTCAGGAATTGCTCCTTGGGCACGCCGGTAATGCGCTCCACCATTTCCGGCGTATAGCGCGAATAGTGCTTGCGCAAAAGCTGGAAAACACAATTGGGATGTTGCAGCGTGAAATCGTACGCTGGTTTTTCCGTCAGGGAAGAAGGCGGCGCTGTAGTCCCGGGCGCCAGATGCGCGGCCGCTGCCAACATATGAGCTTCCGGCAATGGCTTCCCCGCGCCATCACTATTTGCGTAGTTCCAAGTAGCCTTGTCGTAGCTCAACGTCTGTGCGTCGTATCCGGAATAGAGACCTTCGTCCTCGGGCAGCTTGAAGGTGTCTTTCACGATGAACGCGGCGTTCGTGTAGTTGACCAGATAGTCTTTCGCGATGCGATTATTCTCGATCGCGTAGCGGATCACCCCGCCGAGGAAGGCGATATCCGTGGCCACGCGCAGTTGGCAAAAAAGATCGGCAACGCTGGCGGTTCGCGTGAAGCGCGGGTCCACCACAATCATCTTCGCGTTGCGCGTGCGTTTGGCTTCGATGGCCCACTTGAAGCCGCAGGGATGGTTCTCCGCCGGGTTGCCGCCCATGATCAGCATCATGTCGGCATTCTTCATGTCGACCCAGCCATTGGTCATTGCGCCCCGCCCGAATGTTGGTCCCAAACTTGAGACCGTGGGGCCGTGTCAAACTCTGGCCTGGTTTTCCAGGTGCACGACCCCCAGGGCGCGCATGGACTTCACGACGAGATAGTTGAATTCGTTGGTATCGGTGCAACCGCCGGTCCAGGCGATTGATTCGCAGCGGTTCACGCGGTGGCCCGCCGCGTCGGTTTCAATGAACGTGGCGTCGCGCGTTTTCTTCACCTTTTCCGCGATTTCAGAAATGGCCTGATCCCAGGAGATGTCTTCCCAATCCGTACCGCCGGGCCTGCGAACCTGGGGCTTCAGCAGGCGGCGTTCATTCAAAATGTCCTGCTCGAGAGCCGCGCCCTTGGGGCAGAGAGTGCCCCGGTTGATGGGATGGTCGGGATCTCCTTCGACGTGAACGACCTGCGCGGTGACGTTCTTAGCGCGGTCCCCGATCGTGTAAATAATGACGCCGCAGCTGACCGAGCAGTACGGACAGGTGGAGCGCGTTTCGTTGGCGCGGGCAATTTTCAGGGTGCGCAATTGCGCATAGGCTGGCTGAAGATCAAAGCCAAATACGGCGGCAGCCGCACCGCCGACGGTGGCAACTTTGAGGAAATCACGGCGTGAAGTGTCCATGGTCCTCCCCCCGGATACCAATTGGATGACTCGCGCGGGGAATACTTTTAAACGTTTCGAGGCGTTCTGTCAACTCATCAAATTCTGTAAACCTGCGTAGAAATCGACTATCTTGAGGGCAGAGAGTACAATCGCACACCGTAACAATTGGCAGTGGGCTACATTCTAGGTCCACGGACATTTGTGCCGGCTAGGCAGAGGTACAGGGTTCAGAAACACCGAATCGTCTATCTTGAGGTTGCACCCATGAAATTGCGCTGCAAACCAAACTCCGTCCGGCTCCGACTGAACCAAACCGAGGTTGCCCAGTTTGTGCAGGCAGGAGAGCTGACGGAACGAATTGAATTTCCGGGCCCCCAACCAACCTCTTTTTGCTACGGCGTTCGGTTCGGCAGTAATCCCGGAGCCAGTGACGTACGGTTTGAGAATGGTGAACTTTCAATCACTGTGCCCAGCGACCAAGCCAGTGCGTGGGCGAGCCACAGAGACGAGATAGGGCTCTATTTCAACCATGAAATTGCGGGCGGTAGACTGCTGCGAGTCATGATCGAGAAGGATTACCAGTGCATCGATGGCCCCGCAGACGAGGTCGATCCCGACGGCTATCCCAACCCCTTGGCAAAAACAGGATGCAAGCACGACGCGAAGTAGCGCAGAGAGAAACTCCCCGTGTTCGTTAGGAAAATTTTCGGAGACCGGCCAATTATGTCCCGTCACAACGAAGTCGCCGCTTTCATTCTTGCCGGCGGTGCGAGTTCGCGGATGGGGCGCAACAAAGGCTTGATGAAAATCGCTGGGGAGCCGTTGATCATGCGGACGGCGAGCTTGTTGAAGCCGCTGGTATCGCGCGTGACGGTGATTGGTCCGGTGGGAACGTATGAACGGCTCGGGCTTCGGACTTTGCCGGATCGCATCCCCGGCATGCGTAAAGTGGCTGTTTATCAGGGGCCGCTCGCAGGGATCGTGACCGCGCTTAGCATAACATCGTCACCTTGGAACCTGATTGTCGCGTGCGACCTTCCCTACTTAACTGCGGAATGGATTGAAGTGATGCTCGCGCGAGCGATGAAATCGCATGCACAGGCTTTTGTTCCGCGCACTCGGGAAGGGCTAGAACCGCTTGCCGCGGCCTACCGGCGCGACGCTTACGAAGCGCTTGCGGAGGCGTTTCGGAAAGGCGTTAGAAAAGTGACGGACGCGCTCGCAGTGATTTCTGTCGAGACATTCGAGCAGGAGGATTTCGGAAAGTCCGGACAAAACGGTCTGGTTCTGAAGAATATGAATACGACGGAGGACTTCAAACTGGCGGAAGAGTGGTGGAGTTCAAGGAGAGCGCTTAGGCCTGATGGGCTCAAGGATTTGAAGCCGCTGCGGCCGAAACGATCCGCTCCTCGCCGGAATAAATGACGAAACGGTTTCCCCGCAAGAATCCAATCAGAGACATTCCCAATTCGCGGGCAACCTGGACCGCGAGACTTGAAGGTGCCGACACAGAAGCCAGAAGAGGAAGACCGGCCACTAGCGCCTTCTGCACGATTTCAAATCCACCGCGCCCGCTGACCAGGCAAAGATGTCCCTTCAAGGGAACCTGATTCCGAAGAAATGCCCAGCCGATGACTTTATCGACGGCGTTGTGGCGCCCAATATCTTCGCGCAGCACCTGCAACTCGCCTTTCGCGTTAAATAAAGCTGCGGCGTGCAATCCACCGGTGCGGCGGAAAAGTTCCTGCTCCGTCTTCAGCCGATCCGGCAAAGAGCACAACATTTCCGAATCAAAACGGGTGGCCGTTTCCGGGCGGGTGAGGAGGCTCTGACGCACGGCTTCAATCGTCGCCTTGCCACAAACGCCACAGGCCGAGCCCGCCGAGTACATTCTTTCCATTCTCTTTTTGGAGATTTTTGCACCACGCAGTTTCACGACCATCGTGTTTTGTTTCGCGCGCGAGCTTAAAGCATTTTGGTTCGGGTGGGGCAATACCAGTTGGCCGGGGCTCTGTATGATTCCGTCAGTGAACAATAGCCCAGCCACGAGTTCGTGGTCATGCCCGGGCGTGCGCATCGTTACGCCAAGAGATTGGCGGCCACAGCGAATCTCCAGCGGTTCTTCGCTTGCGAGCCAATCCTCAACGCGAACTGAGGATCCGCCTGTCCAGACCGTGACCTGCGTGATCTTCATGCTGCGAGGATCGCGCCTTTCCCGGTTCATTTTTTCAGAGTTGGCCATGGCTCCCTATCATAGCAGCCTGCCTTTGGTCAGATTGCGTCTGATCTTACGGTGAAAGGACACCCCGCCAGCCGCGTCTTCTCACATAAAAGATTGAAACACCGGCGGTACTGCGCGACAATCTGGCCGTGAACAAGCCTATTCTGCCATTTCTTGCTGTGCTAATATTCCCAGTTTTTTCCCTGGCCCAGTCGACGCCCCCTTACCTCGATCCTACGCTCCCGATCGATCAACGAGTGAACGACCTCGTCTCTCGCCTCACCACGGAAGAAAAAATCGACCAGATGCAGGACGTGGCGCCAGCCATCCCTCGACTGAATATTCCCGCCTACAACTGGTGGAATGAGGGTTTGCATGGCGTCGCGCGTTCCGGGACGGCGACTGTTTTTCCGCAGGCGATTGGGCTTGCTGCCACGTGGGACAGCGACTTACTCCACCGCATCGCGGACGTTATTTCCACGGAAGCCCGCGGCAAGTACAACGATGCCATTCAGCACAACAATACCCGCCGTTACTTCGGACTGACATTTTGGTCTCCGAACATTAATATTTTTCGCGATCCGCGCTGGGGCCGCGGCCAGGAGACGTACGGCGAGGATCCTTTTCTGACCAGCCGCCTGGGCGTCGCCTTCGTTACGGGCCTGCAAGGCAACGACGCGAATAATCTGAAGGTCGTCGCCACGCCCAAGCACTACGCGGTTCATAGTGGTCCCGAATCGCTGCGGCACCGCTTCGACGCTTCCGTATCCTTGCATGATCTCTATGACACATATACGCCAGCATTCCGCGCGACGGTTGTTGAAGGTCATGCCGATTCCGTGATGTGCGCGTATAACGCCATCAACGACGAACCGGCCTGCGCCAACCACCTTCTTTTTGACCTGCTCCGCAAGCAGTGGGGCTTTCGCGGTTACGTGGTCTCCGATTGCTGGGCCATTGATGACCTATACCAGGGTCACGGTTACGTGATGTCCCTTGATCAGGCCGCGGCCCTCTCCGTGAAAGCGGGCACGGATCTTTCTTGCGGACCACAGTTTAAGATTCTGGATCACGCCATGGCGGACCGGTTGGTCGATCCTCAGGACATTGATCGCGCCGTCAAACGCCTGTTCGAGGCGCGCTTTCGCCTGGGCATGTTCGATCCAGCGGAACGCGTGCCCTGGTCCAAACTTTCGTTGGCCGACGTTGATACTCCCGCTCATCGCGAACTTGCTTTGGAAGCCGCTCGTGAATCCATCGTGCTGCTCAAGAATGAACGCAGTACATTGCCACTCAAGTCCACCATCAAATCCATCGCGGTCATAGGCCCCACGGCGGATTCTCTTGACGCCCTGCTTGGTAATTACAATGGCAACCCTTCGCGCTACTCCACCATTCTGGCGGGAATTCGCAAACGTTTCCCCAATGCCAGGATTTCTTATTCTGTTGGCGCGCCAATCGCCGAAACGCGGCCTCTCCCGGTCCCTGCCTCCGTTTTGCGCACTGGTGGCGCTGCTTCGCAGCCCGGTCTGACAGCGGAATTCTTCTCGAATACGAATCTTTCTGGCATTCCTGTTCACACAGGTGTCGATCCTGCGCTCGACTTCGAGTGGAACAATGTAGCGCCCGCTCCCGGTGTCCCTGCGGAAAATTATTCCGCGCGCTGGTCCGCCGAGATTGTTCCTCCTGTCGACGGCGACTATCGCTTGGGCGCCAGTTCCGACGGAGGCTACCGTCTCTACCTGGACGACAAGCTGTTCGTCAACGATTGGGAGTCGCAGCCGCACGGTGAGCGCGCCATGACTACCCTTGTTCATCTTCAGGGGGGCCACGCGTATCCAATCAAACTCGAATATTTTCACAACTCCTGGGAATCGGCGGTCCGCCTTCTTTGGATTCCCCCCAATCTCACGCAAGAAGCTGTTGAAGCCGCGCGAAAATCCGAGGTGGTTGTTGCGGTCGTGGGGATCACCGCGCAATTGGAAGGCGAGGAGTCCGAATCCAGCGACCCCGGCTTTTTCGGCGGAGACCGTACGGATATTACACTTCCGCGTTCGCAACAGGATCTGCTGGAGTCCCTTGCGTCCACCGGTAAACCATTGATTGCTGTTCTTACAAACGGCAGCGCCCTGGCCGTCAATTGGGCCAACGAACACGCCGCTGCCATCCTGGATGCCTGGTATCCGGGTGAAGAAGGAGGCACTGCCGTTGCCGATGTGATTTCTGGCGATTACAATCCCGCGGGGCGTCTGCCAGTCACTTTCTATCAATCTGTCGCGCAGCTGCCGCCATTCACCAACTACTCCATGTTTGGCCGGACTTACCGCTACTTTTCCGAACCGCCGCTTTATCCATTTGGCTATGGCCTCAGCTATTCCACGTTTGCCTACTCAGACGCGACGATTACTCCTGGAGAGACGGTCGCCAATTCCCCGGTCAACGTTTCCGTGCGAGTTACGAATTCCAGCTCCATCGCCGGCGACGAAGTGGTCCAGCTCTATACCAGTCACCCGGGCATCGAGGGTGCTCCCCTTCGCGCCCTTGCTGGATTTCAGCGCGTCCACCTTGCTCCTCACGCTTCGCAAACTGTCACTTTTACTTTGTCTCCGCGCGAACTCAGTGTCGTCGATGCAGAAGGAATACGCCGCGTGCCAGCCGGTCCCGTGGAACTTTGGGTTGGCGGCGGGCAGCCAGTTCCCGGATCCGGCAGGCGTTTCGCTAACGGTAGCTCCCTTAAACTCACCATTCCCACCTCTGCGATTCTGCCCAACTGATTCATTTTGCCGGGGACGAACGCGCCACATATTCCTTGGCAGGAGCGGTCCATCAAAACTGCGGCCACTTCCTAGTACCTGACTCCACCCACAAATTAGCTTCACTGCCCTGGACGCTCTGCTTGTAGGCATTCTTTGCGTAACTTCGCGGGCCCTCCGCACATCTAGGACTCATGCAATCCCAGAACTCGAGCAAAATGGGTGCAAATCGCGTTTAGTTACGAAGAACAACTCAAATGAGGAGGTAGCTCCCTTGAGATTCAAAAGCGGACACGAGTGTAAGTTCCTGCTGGCCCTATTCCTGCTATGCGCACCGGCGATCTCCCTCGCGCAAACATCAACCACTCCTGCGAGCACTCCGGGCCAAGCCATTCCTGGCACGCTTGGTGTGAGCCCGTTTTCTGGAAGTACGCCGGCAAAATTGGTCCCTGGAGTTCTTCCGCTGTCGTTGCAAGAAGCAATCGATCGCGGATTGAAACAAAATCTTGGCTTGCTCCTTTCCGATGCGAATACTCGAGCGGCCCGCGGCCTGCGCTGGGAGCAGCTAAGCGGGCTTCTGCCACATGTTTCGGCGAGTCCCTCCGTGGCGGCCTCGGAAATCAATCTCGCCGAGTTGGGTTTCAGGAGTATTGGCGGCATCGCGATTCCGCCTTCGGTCGGTCCTTTTTCCTATTTTGACGCACGCGTGAATGTGACTCAGTCTCTGTTTGACTCGAAGCTCATCAACAATACCCGTGCAGCGAACCAGAACCTGAAATCTGCGGAATACACGTTCAAGGACGCGCGCGACCTTGTGGTACTTGCGGTGGGTTATGTTTATCTGCAAGCGATCGCCGACCAGGCCCGCATCGAAACGGCCGAAGCGCAGGTCCAGACGGCTCAGGCGCTTTACGATCAAGCAAGCGACCAGGTGAAGGCCGGCACTTCGCCGGAGATCGACGGACTTCGCGCCAAGGTTGAACTTCAGACCCGCCAACAACAGTTGATTCAAGCAAAAAATAACTACGCCATTCAGAAGCTCACCGTGGCGCGCGTGATTGGCCTGGCTCCCGGACAGGAATTCGATTTCACCGATAAGTCGCCCTACCGTCCTTTCGAGGGCAGTACGATTGAAGACGCCCTGAAACGTGCTTACGCTTCGCGCTCCGATTACCTGGCGGCCATGACCGATGTGCGCGCGGCGGAATATTCCCGCAAAGCGGCGGTGGCTGGCTATTTGCCATCGCTGTCGTTTAATGCGGACTATGGCGCGGGCGGTGCGCATCCTTCCGATGCAACGCAAGTGTTTGATGTGCGGGGAACGCTCTCGATCCCCATTTTTCAGGGCAACAGTGTTCACGCCGACATTTTGCAAGCCGACGCCCGGCTCCAACAGACACGGGAGCGCCTGGACAACCTCCGGGCGCAGATTGACGCCGACATTCGCACGGCGCTGCTGAACCTGCAGTCTTCGGCGGATGAAGTGGATGTGGCCCGGAGCAACATTGATCTAGCGGAAGAGACGCTGCTCCAGTCGCGCGACCGTTTCAGCGCGGGTGTCACCGATACGGTGGAAGTGGTGCAGTCGCAAGAAGCGGTCGCAAGCGCCCACGAGCAGTACATCTCCAGCCTTTACAATTACAATTTTGCAAAAATTTCCCTGGCGCGCGCACTGGGCATCGCGGAAGAAGGCGTCAAGGAATATTTCAAAGGAAAATAAACATGGCTGAAGAGAACCCACCGCGTTCCACTCCCGGGGCTGGTGAGAGAATCTACGGCGAGGCTTCGCCGCTGGCGGACCGAAAGTTTTCGCCAAGGTTGTACGTCAGTCCAAAGATTCGCAGAAGGATCGTGATTCTCGCGGTCGTGTTGGTGCTGCTCGTTGGCGGATTCTACCTGTGGCGATATTTGAGCAGTTACGAATCTACGGATGATGCTCAGGCCGACGTGCACCTCTATCCCGTTAGCGCGCGCATTTCGGGTTACGTGGTGCGGGTAAACGTGGACGACAACCAGTGGGTCCAGCAGGGGACCGTGCTGGTGGAAATCGACCCGAAGGACTACGAGGTTGCGGTTGCCCAGGCACAAGCCAACCTGGCAAGCGCCGAAGCTACCGCCCAATCGCTGAATATCACCGTGCCGATTACTTCGGTGAACACTTCCAGCCAATTGAAGTTCACCGCTTCCGATATCACCAATGCCAAAGCCGGAATTATTGCCGCGGAGAGGCAACTGACTGCGGCCCATGCGCAACTGGAACAGGCGGAGGCCAACGATGTAAAAGCACAAGATGATCTTCACCGCTACAAACTGCTCGTTGATAAGAGAGAAGTGGCCGATCAGGTTTACGACCAGGCCCTGGCTGCGGCCAAAGCCAGCACGGCAACCGTAGCCGCGGCCCGCGCCAATGAATCCGCCGCACAGCAGTTCGTGGAGCAGGCCCAGAGCCGTTCAGAGCAGGCAGAAGCCAACCACCAATATGCGGAGACTGGCCCACAACAAGTGTCCTCCACCAAAGCTCGCGTGCGCGCCGCGATTGCCGACGTTGAGCAAAAGCGCGCGCAGCTCGAACAGGCCCAGCTGAATTTGCAATACACCAAAATCATTGCTCCGATCAGCGGGGAAGTGAATAAAACGGTCGTCGTGGGGTTGAACGTTCAGCCTGGGCAGCAACTTCTCACCGTGGTTCCTCTCGATGAAGTGTGGGTCACCGCCAACTTCAAGGAAACCCAGCTTAAGAAGATGCGCGTTGGACAAAAAGCGGAAATCCATGTGGATTCGACTGGTCAAACTTTAAAAGGCCACGTGGACAGCATTGCCGGCGCTACCGGCCCGACCTTCAGTCTGCTTCCCCCAGAGAATGCCACCGGCAACTACGTGAAAATCGTGCAAAGAGTCCCGATCAAGATCATTTTGGAGCAAGGAGAAAACAAGGATCACCGGCTTCGGCCTGGCATGAACGTCGTACCTGACGTGTACCTGCAATGAGTGCCGCAACTCTTACGCTTGATCAGGACATATGGCGGCCCAGGTTCAATCCCTGGCTGATCGCCGTTGTTGTGGCCATGGCCGCATTTATGGAGGTGCTGGACACCAGCATCGCCAACGTAGCCCTGCCGTACATGGCGGGGAATCTGGGCGCCAGCAATGACCAGAGTACGTGGGTGCTGACTTCGTATTTGGTCTCCAATGCCATCATCCTGCCCATCAGCGGATGGCTGGCAGGCGCATTCGGACGAAAGCGCTTCTTCATGGCGTGTTTAGGCATCTTCACAGTTAGCTCTTTGCTCTGCGGATTGGCGCCGACTCTCGGCCTTCTTCTTTTCTTTCGCGTCCTGCAAGGCGCAGGTGGTGGTGGATTGCAGCCGATGGCTCAAGCCATTCTGGCGGACACTTTCCCCCCCCAGCAACGGGGACTGGCGTTTGCGCTATACGGCATCACGGCTATCATGGCGCCCACGATTGGGCCAACGCTGGGCGGGTGGATCACATTCAACTATTCCTGGCGCTGGATTTTCTTCATCAATCTTCCAGTTGGCTTGCTGACATGGTTTTTGGTCCGCCGATTTGTCGAGGATCCTCCCTATTTGGCGCGACTCAAGCGGGGCGGCGTCCGATTGGACTACATTGGCATCGCCTTGCTCGCGCTTGGCATCGGCGCACTGCAGATCTTGCTCGACAAAGGCCAGGAAGATGATTGGTTCGGCTCCCGCTTCATCACCACTTTGGCTGTCGTGGCCGCCGTGTGCTTACTTTCTCTGGTGATCTGGGAGTGGTTTCACAAAGCGCCCATTCTCGACGTTCGCATGTTCAAGAACTTTAATTTTGCCAGCTCGAACTTGATGATGTTTACCCTCGGAATCCTCTTGTTCAGCAGCCTGGTCCTGATGCCGCAATTTCTCCAGACACTCGTTGGCTATACGTCTCAGTTGGCGGGGCTGGCACTTTCTGCGGGCGGCCTGGTCTTGCTCTTCGAGATGCCCATCATGGGCCAACTGACTACGAAAGTGCAGGCGCGCTACCTGATTGCCTTTGGATGGTTGTCGTTATCGCTTGCCATGTATTATTCCACGCAGCGCATTGACCTGCAGATCAGCTTCAGTGCCGCGGTGTGGTTGCGTATCGCTCAGGTGATTGGTTTGGGATTCCTTTTCGTGCCGATTTCTTTGGTGGCTTACATCGGAATTCCACCGGAGAGGAACAACACAGTCTCGGGAATCGTCAATTTCATGCGCAATATGGGCAGCAGCGTGGGAACGTCTCTGGTCACGACATTGATTGCGCGGCGCTCGCAATTCCATCAACAGGTCCTGGTTGACCACATCCGGCCTGACAATCCCAATTTCCAGAACTCCTTGAATGGACTTGCGCAGCACCTGGCTCAGTCTGGCGTGGGTGCTCATGAAGCGCTCTTGCAGGCTTATGCCAGGATTTACCAGTCCGTGCAGGGGCAGGCTGCCAGCCTGGCTTACATAGACACCTTCATGGTCCTTGCGGTAGGGTCGGCCATGATGTTCGGCCTGTCGTTCGCATTGAAAAAGAACGATCCAGGCGGCGGGCAAACCATCATGGAGTAATCATGAATCTAATGAAGTGCAGCAGTTTACAGAGGTTTGAGGCAGATGATCAATATCGTAACCATTGAACGCGAATACGGATGCGGGGGCGGCGAAATCGCTCAGCGGCTTGCCGCGCAGTTGGGCTGGAAACTTTGGGACCAACTGTTGACCGAGGAGATCGCCAGGCTCGCGGAATGTCCCAAGGCGGTTGTCGAAGTTCGCGAGGAACGAACCGATCCTCTCTACTACCGGCTGTTCAAGTCTTTTTTGCGCGGAAGTTATGAAGGGAGCATGAATGCCCACAAGCTTAAGGTGGTTGACAGTGAAAGCATCTCCAGGATTACGGAGCGTGTTGTGCAAAACGCGGCCAAAGCCGGGAACTCCGTAATTGTCGGCAGAGGTTCGCAACTCTTTCTGAAAAGCCGCCCAGACACGCTGCGTGTGTTTCTTTACGCCCCCAGAGAAGCAAAGCTGCGGCGTTTGCTGGCTCGCGGAAAGAGTGAGAATGACGCGCAGCAGCTCGTGGATTCCGTTGATCAGGAACGCGCCGATTTCATCCAGAAATATTTTCGCGTCGAATGGCCCAGCCGTGCCATTTACCACGCGATGCTCAATACCGAGATCGGCGATCAGGCCGTGGTTCTGACGATTCTGGAGTTTATAAAGACTCTCAACGCCAAGGCTTAATCCCCACGAGGCCGCTCCGGATGTCGTTTCTGCGCGGACGACACTCCCAGGTTGAGTAGGAAGTGGGGTCACACGGAAGCCCTGACGCCCGCTGGAATTGGTCTGATCGATCACTTTGTAGAAGCCCCAATCGAGTTTTTCCTCTGGCAGAGTTCACCACGCGGCGCCCTCCCGTGCTGTGCCGCCACCGTAACCCGTGTGTTTTGAATGGATTAGAATTATTTACCCATGTGACTGCGGTCACATTTCTTCGCCCTGTGGAAACCGTATCTTCAGGTAGACAAGTCCACCGGAATATCGGTATTCTGCATCTTCCCAATCCTCCGCTGGACCTGTCCAAGGAGTTGTCCTGATGTCTGCTGAACCAGTCAGTCAACACTTCCGCGGTGTCTTGTGTCGCCATTGCGGAAAACCCGTGCGTATCCCCGGAATCGTGAGCAGGAAAGAGAACGCTTATCTGGGAAAGCACGAGGAGAGTGATTCGCAGTTCCTTCTGGTTTCCAGAGTCTTCGTTTTGCGTTGCCGCGCCTGCGAAAGGGAATCCATTTACGCGATCAACCAGATCGTGGATTGTGTTCCGCCGCAGACCATGGCCGCCGCCGCAAGCCGGGGCGAAGCCGTCGTGTAGTTTTCCGGCTGGCATAAATCCTCACGTCCCCATTCCCAGCTTCGATACCGGGGCAAGTCTCCGCCTTTGTTTTGGAGGTATGTGTGTTTGAGTGCGCTGTACTGGCGCGCCTCAACCCTTGCGAATCATTTCCACGGAACAATGCGCGTGCATCGCCACCGATTCGCTGACGCTGCCCAGCACAATGCGGTCGAAACCTCGCCGTCCGTGCGAACCCATCACGATCAGGTCCGCCTCCCACGAATCAGCCGCCGCCAGTATCGCGCGAGACGGCGAGTCTTTCGGTTCAGTGACTTGGCGCGAGACGCGCAGCCCCGCGTTGGTTAATAACTCGGCGCCACTGGCTGCGGATTCTGTTGCGTGCTTCTCGCTGCCTTCGGCGAGTTCCGTCAACTGTTCCGGAGCATAGTAGGGAAACTCCCCGATGATCACCGGGAATTCCGGGCTGGCAATGATCAGGAATTCGGAACCTGCCGGCCAGGGCCTATCCGCCACCGAGCGCAGCGACATCTGCGCATACTCCGAGCCATCCGTCGGAATCATCACGCGCATCCCAGTGCGCTCCAAGCGATTCTTCTGTCTTGGCCTGACGATCTCCACCGAACACGTGGCATGGCGCATGACCGCCTGCGCGGTGCTCCCCATCAACAATCGGCTGAAGGCCCCTCGTCCGTGCGAGCCCATCATGATCAAATCCGCCTTCCACTCGCCGGCAATTTTCGGAAGCCCGTGCCGCGGATTGCTGACCAGCGCGTTCGTGCTTACTACCCAACCCGCTTCTCGCAAGGGCCGCGCGCTTTCTTCCAGACCTTCACCGGTTTTCAGTTTCATTTCTTCCAGCAGTAGCGGCGCCCGCGTGAAGAAGTATGGATCCACCGTCGTTACCAGGCACATCTCCGTGCCTTTCGGCCACGGCCGTACCACGGTTTCCTGGATCACCGCATCCGACGCGGAAGAGCCGTCAACCGCAATCAGGATTCTCATGGCGTCCTCCTGCGGCCCAGCGTCTCCGGATTGTCCACACCCAGCCCCGTGCGCGCCGCGCCACTACACATACTACTCCCGGGCTGTTGATGGAGTTAACGTTTCCGTGTGTCAGCTAGAATTGGCGTGGGGATGGAGGTGGAAGAAGGGAAGGACCGTGTAGTCGAGTGGAGATATACCCCCACGCCAGACTGGTCTCCGTAGTAGTGAGCACCCGGGCCACCGTTCGTGTCTGCATCAGCTAACGCCGTTAACCCGGCCACTTGCAACATTCATACCTTTTTGGTCCACTTGCCCGCGATAGGCGCGTGCGCCGTTCCTCTCTTTTCTGAGTCTTCCCACGCACTGTACGGTCTGCCACTGCGTTTCTATTTCGTGGTTGAAGTGACTGCATGCCGGGGATATCAGTCCCTTTCAGGCTGCCGCATTTCTTACGACATCTGCACCACCGCGACTTCGTAAGGTTGCAGCGTCAGAGACACTTCCGATCTTGCTTGTTGCCCGTGATGTTCGATTTTTTGGGGAGGCTGGATCTCGGTGACGCTAAGGCTCTCGCCGTGCACCAGTTCCCGCCAGCCTGCGCTGGGCACAGTTTCGCTAAAGGAGAGCGCCACCTTCGCAGGCTCCTCGTTCATGTTGTAGAGCACAAATCGCGCGGAACTGAACGGGTACAACGCCACGCCGCCGGGGCCTTTCAACTGCACGCCTATTTCATTGATGAATTCCCCGCGAATTTTGTTAAGCACCGCCGCGGGGAGACGGAGCAAGTCGTAACTGTTCTCCGGCATGTTCAGCACATAGAGGTTTGCATTCAGGTATTTTGCCTTCAGCAGAACGCCGAAATCGTAGTCCTCGCGGACGACGGCAACATCGCGAACGTAAGGCCACGTGGTGGTTTCGATGCGTGGGAAGGTGAACTGGCGGTCGTTGGTTACCTTTTCGGTGTCCCAGTTCCAGCCGCTCAAACGAAAAGTCGACGAGGAAACGCTGCCGCCCGTGTCCACCAGGCTCAGCATGTTTTTGAATTCCGTGTCCTGCAATGCTTGAAACAATCCCCACGTCATGAAGACGTCGTGTCCATTGCGCAGACGCGCCAGGAGTTTGTCGGCGAGTCCAGTGTCGCGCAACGAATGCTTGCTGAAAATCGCGTTGTGGCTGTCCGCCGGAAATTCCGCGACGGGGGCAATCGGTATTCCAGCCATGCCCAGATATCCGAACACATTGTATTCGCCCACCGAGCCGTAAGGCAGATACATGGGAACGCCGCGCGCTGTGCCCTTGAGCATTCCCGCGACGCGATCGAATTCCGGCAGCATTTCGCAGAAGTGCGGATAGACATTGCTGGCCGGGTCCGTGGGATACAACGTTCCCGCGCACCACAGTATGATTTCTGGCGATTGCGCCAGCACGGCCTGCCACACCTGTGCCTCGAATTCGTTCGCGTGGCCCTGCATATCGTAATTGTCCAGCCATGAGCCGACCCATTTGCTTGGGTCAACGCTGGGCCACCATTTCTGAAAGACATAACCGCTGTAAATGGGGATGTGCTGATCCTGCGTGGTGGGAATGCGCGTCTCGATTCCCACGGCCATGGCGTCGAACTGCCGCGTCTCGCCATCCACATCGTAGCCATTCTGCCGATGGCCCTCAGCCCAGTCGGGAAACTTGATGATGACTTTAATTTTCGGGTTGACCTGTTTGGCGGGATCGATGATGTGCTGCTTGGATTTTTCCCGCAGCAACCGTGTGCGATAGTCGGCCCAGGTGGATTGCCCGCGCTCCGCGACGCATTTTTCGCACGTGCAAGTTGTGAAAAGCCAGTCGTCCAGGATCATTTCGTCGAAGACTTGAGCCATGGCGCGCGCGCGCTTCTCCAGGATCGCCATGTGCCCCGGGTTGTTGTAGCAGGCAGGCCCGCCGGCCACGATAGGCACCATGGAACCCGCCGCGATAACTCCTTCGGCGCGGACCGCCTCCGCCACTTTCTTCATCTGCGCGTCGTCAACTTCCTTATTGCTCGATCCTTCCAGGTAGAAGCGATTGGCTCGCAGGGGCGCAAAATACTCAAACGTCTTGCGCCGGTCCGCGGGATCCACCAGCAACTTCTCGATGTCCTCGCTAAGGAAGTACACCGCATACTTCAAGTTGTTCCACCGCTTGTTGACTGTAGCTGTGGGATTCTGCAGCGAGTGCGCTTCTAACTTTGCCGAAGCGAGTGCCGCGGCGGAACCGCCAATCGTATAAAGGAAATTGCGTCTGTCCATGAAGGAGTCTCCGTTTGAGGTGATACGGGAGCGAGGCTTTACTGACCGCGTAAACTGCAAGGATTGTACAACCTTCTTGGCTGTCGCAGTGCTGTTAAGGGGCCGCCTTCTATTTTCAGCCACCCCTGGTTGAGTTGTCCCCGCGCTCTCAGGCACAATCTTCTCAGCATGGCGAACGGAGTTCCTCATGGCGCGCGTGAAAATCCTGAACATTGAAGCGGAGATGCCCACGGTGGAAGAAGCTCGCCAAATTCTCCTGGCCGAATTAAAGCAAGCCAAGCAAAGCGGTGTGGCTGCGGTGAAAATCATTCATGGTTACGGCTCGACAGGAAAGGGAGGTGCGTTGCGCGGTGGGCTCCGCACTTCGTTACTGCGCCGCAAGAAGGAAGGCATGGTCACTCGCGTGATCTTCGGCGAAAAATGGAGCGTTTTTGAGGAAGACGCCCGCTATGCCATCGAGCATTGTCCAGAGTTGCGCGGGGACCGTGACCTCAATCGCAGCAATGAAGGCATCACCATCGCTCTGCTGGTATAGTGTGAGTGCGCCACAATTCCCTGTCGACGCCACGTGAAATTTATGTCCACATCACCAACTATTCCTGCCAAACCACCTTGGACTTTCAAGCGCATTTTCCTTCGTGCGCTCCAAGGCGTGTTGGTACTTCTTTTCCTTTCTTTTCTCGGTGATTCGCTTTGGTTCCAAATCCGCCTCCACTATCCCGCCGCTGGCGTTGCCACCGGGAGCGTCCACCGCATCCGCCTTCTTGCTGTTCATCTCAAGAACTATAAGGTGGATTACGAAATTGACTCGCAGAAGCCCGAAGAGGATGTTCCCTGCGCCCACTCGCTGTTCCCGCACGGCGGCATGGGTCCATGCTGGTACGTTGCGCGCCACGCCAACGATCCCATCCCCATGTAACGCCGCCTCTCGCCTGTCGCTGCCAATTTGAATCTTAGAAAATCGTTTTTTGTCGCCAAACATGTCTATACTGGTGCGACGCCGGATATCGCGAATCGTGTCGGCACGCATGCCGGAAATCAGACCGCGTTTCGACGCCACAGGAGATTTCATCGTGACTCTGCGACTTCGTTTGTTGGTTTTGTTTTTTCTTATGTCCAGCTGCATTACGCTTGGCGCCACTCCACCGCCCGAGCATGAGCATTTCCGCGTTGCCATTTACATCCCGGTCTTCGTTGTGGACAAGATGAAGGACCCGGCGTGGCTGCAAAAATCGTGGGATGACATCAGCAGCCAGTTGAAAGTGGACAAGGTTTACATCGAGAGCTACCGCAGCGGCGATCTTGCCGATGATGCCCTGCTGCAAAGTGTGAAGAAGTTCTTCGTGGCGCACGGCGTGGCTGTGGCGGGTGGAATCGCGTTTACGGCGCAGGAATCGAACCAGTTCCAGTCGTTCTGCTACACCGACCCGAAAGACCGCGCATATGTGAAGCACGTTTCCGAAGTGACCGCGCGAAACTTCGATGAAATCATCCTCGACGACTTTTTCTTCAACAGCACTAAATCTGATTCAGACATTGCCGCCAAGGGCGACGCCACTTGGACGAACTTCCGCCTGCACCTGATGGATGACGTTTCGCGCGAACTGATTCTGGGTGCCGCGCGCGCTGTGAATCCCAAAGTCAAAATCATCATCAAATTTCCCAACTGGTATGAACATTTCCAGGGCAACGGCTATGACCTCGACGTCGAGCCCAAAATCTACGACGGCATTTACACCGGAACGGAAACCCGCGATCCGGTTATGAACGATCAGCACCTCCAGCAATACGAAAGCTACGAGATCATCCGCTACTTCGACAACATCAAGCCGGGCGGAAATGGCGGCGGCTGGGTAGACATCTACGGCACACGCTACCTGGATCGCTATGCCGAGCAACTCTGGGACACCATGCTCTCCAAAACTCCAGAGATTATGCTGTTCAACTATGGCGATCTTGTCTTGCCGGCGAAGCCCGGCAATCGTGACGCGTGGAGCGCGCTGCACACCAGTTTCGACTACGCTGACATGGAGAAAGTCCACGCAGCTTCCGGCGCGCCGGGGCAAGCGAACATGGCCACAGTGGCGAGCTATTCGCTATCTCAGGTGAATGCCGTGGTAGGCAAACTCGGAAAGCCCATCGGCCTGGCCAGTTACAAACCGTATCAATCCACGGGCGAGGATTTCCTCCACAACTATCTGGGCATGATCGGCATTCCCATTGAACTCTACCCGCAATTCCCCACCGACGCAGGGCCGGTGCTTCTGACGGAATCCGCCAAATTCGATCCGCAAATTGTCAGCAAGATACAGGCGCAACTCCAGAAGGGACAGAACGTCATCATTACTTCGGGGCTGTTGCGCGCGCTGCAAGGGAAAGGTATCGAACAAATCGCGGAAATCTCGGAGTCGGGCAACGTGCTGAAGATGCAGGACTATTGGAGTCCGTCTTTTGGCCCGGGTGGCCAGGGCTTCGAGGCGGGTTTGGGCCAGCATGCGATTCCCGATGTGCTGGTGCCAGAGATCGCTTTTCTAACCAACGACGCCTGGCCCTTGGTGCGTGGCATCGCCAACGGACGCGGCGCGCCAATGCTGCTGATGGATCGCTATTCCAAGGGCATCCTGTACGTGCTGACGATCCCGGAAAACTTCAACGACCTTTACGTGCTTCCGCAGCCGATGCTCACCTCCATCAAGCAATTCGTGCTGCGCGACTTTCCAGTCCGGCTCGATGCGCCCAGCCAGGTCAGCCTGTTTGTTTACGACAACCACACGTTTGTCGTGGAGTCGTTCCTGGAGAAGCCCGTTCAAGTGATGGTTTCCGTGGCTGGAACGTACAAGCACCTGCGCGATCTGGCCACCGGGCAGGTGATTGAAGGCAAAGCCGCCGCGCCCGTTCGTAGTTTTGGGCGAACAATGGAAACGCCGCAACGCACGGAATTTCACTTTGAAGTGAAGCCGCACAGCTTTGCGGGTTTTGCCGAAGAGGATTAAAGCGAGAATCGCCGCTGCTTAAGCCAGAAATCAATTGACAACCCCACGCGGGGGGTGACAGAGTTCCGTTTGAACATTCGATTTCCCCCTTGCCCTATGGGTATCAACAGAATTCACTTTTCTGATTCTCTTCTTCATCGTTCCCATCACTTCTCAGGAAGTTGTATTTCTTTTTTTCCGGGGCGCAGGCGGTATTTTTGTGCGCCGCGCCCGAAGCGGCGGTTGAGCAGGTTCAAGTTTTTTGTGGAAGCAGGAATTTCCCTGGAGCACGACTGAGACAGCCAGCATGCGCGCGTTGCTGCGCGAAGCGGATTACTGGCGTCTGGTGGAAAGGATCATGGAATGAATTTGACGGCCATTGATTGGGTCATCATGTTTGTTTATTTCGTCTTTGTTTTGGGAATCGGCGTTTTCCTGAAGCGTTTTATGAAGACGAGCACGGATTTCTTTCTTGCCGGCCGCTCTTTGCCCGCCTGGGTTTGCGGCATCGCGTTCATGGCCGCGAATCTTGGCGCGGTGGAAGTGATCGGCATGGGCGCTTCCGGCGCGAAGTACGGAATCGCCACCAGCCATTTCTATTGGATCGGCGCGATTCCAGCGATGGTGTTCGTCGGCATCTTCATGATGCCGTTTTACTACGGCTCGCGCGCCCGCTCCGTGCCGGAATTTCTGCGACTGCGGTTTGACGAAAAGACGCGGGCCCTGAACGCCATCTCTTTCGCCGTGATGACCATCTTCTCTTCGGGCATCTCGATGTACGCCATGGCAAAGCTCATCCAGGTGCTCCATATCCTCGACGTGCCCCTGGTTAAGATGGGACTGCCAGTGTCCTGGTCCTTCCATCTGAGCATTTTCATTTCCGCGCTGATTGTGCTGGGGTACGTTTTCCTGGGCGGCTTGACGAGCGCGATTTACAACGAAGTCCTGCAATTCTTCCTCATCGTTGCGGGCTTTCTGCCTCTCGTTTTCCTCGGGCTGAAAAACGTTGGTGGATGGAGCGGCTTGAAGACGCAACTGCCAACCGCCTTCACCCACTCGTGGCAGGGCATGACGAATGCCCATAACAATCCACTCGGGGTCGAATGGTTCGGATTAGTCATGGGCCTCGGATTCACGCTGTCCTTCGGCTATTGGTGCACGAATTTCCTGGTGGTTCAACGCGCCATGGCGGCCGGTTCGATGACCGATGCGCGCCGCACGCCACTGATTGCGGCTGTGCCAAAGATGTTCTTTCCCGCGCTGGTGATTTTGCCCGGAATGATTGCGCTGGCGTTGCCTACTCCGCAGCAAGCAGTCACCGTCAACGGCGTTGTTCAGATGCAGACGGCGCCCAACGCAGGGAAGGGGTTGATCCCTCTCAAAATTGATGTGGCTACCGGCAAGCCGGCTGTGGATCGCGAAGGTCAGCCCGTCCTCGACTACGATTTGGCGATTCCTAATATGCTTCTGCATTATTTCCCCACGGGGATTCTCGGCCTTGGACTCACCGCTCTGCTCGCCAGTTTTATGTCGGGAATGGCGGGGAACGTCACGGCGTTCAATACCGTGTGGACTTACGACATCTACCAGTCTTACATCCATAAAGGCGCTTCGGATAAGCACTACTTACACATGGGGCAATTTGCCACCATCTTTGGAGTGTTGTTCTCTATCGGCGCGGCTTATACTGCGGCGCGCTTCAATAACCTGATGGACTTCCTGCAACTTGTTTTCGCGTTCGTGAATGCTCCTTTGTTCGCCACATTCCTGCTGGGCATGTTCTGGAAGCGCACCACTGGCCACGGCGCGTTCACAGGGTTGCTTTGCGGCACAACTGCGGCGGCGTTGCACCACGGCTTGTCGCTGCCCCACGGAGACTTGGTGGGAATCAAAGGCGGCTGGATTGCCGTGATCCACAATTATCCCAGCGAGATGGCGCAGAACTTCTGGACAGCCATCTGGGCGTTCGTCGTTTGCTTCGTTGTTACTGTGTTGATCAGCTTCGTTACCAAGCCCAGGGAAGAAAAGGAACTCGTCGGGCTGGTTTATTCTCTGACGGAAAAGCCGAGTGAAGAGCACCTGTCGTGGTACCAGCGGCCGGCGTATCTTGGCGGAGTCGTGCTGGTGCTGGCTTTGGTGCTCAACATTATATTCAGGTAGAGGGGAGACGCGATGAGTTTGGATATTCGATATCCGATTGGATGGATGTTCAGCTTGTTTGGCATAATCCTGGGCGCGTATGGATTGTTTAGCGATCCGCGGATCTACGCACGCTCGCTCGGCGTCAATATCAATCTTGAAGCCGGAGTGGGATTACTTGTCTTTGGCATCGTGATGCTGGTGCTGGCCTGGCGCGGTTCCGTTAAAGCGAAAGCTGCTGCAAAACCGGACGCGAAGGCCTGACTCGCTTGACTGATTATCTTTGTTCCGCGCCTAACGCCAGGTCTTCGCCCTGCAGATGCAGGTAGTCTTGCAATACGGCAATAATCAGCCCGTGGTCTTCGCGCCCGGGTAATCCGGAAACAGTGATCGTGCCCACGCATCCCGTTCCCGCAATCGTCAGCGGGAAACATCCGCCGTGCGGCGCATACTCCCGTTCGTCCAGATCCATCTTGCTTCCTGAATTTGCTTCCGCGAGTTCGTCTTTTAATCGGAGGGAGTAGGAACTCCGGCGAAAGCGCAGCACCAGGTTGCGCTTGCGGCGAATCCAGTCCCCGTTGTCCGGTGTGGTTCCCGCCATCGCGTACGAGAAAACTGAGTGCCCGTTCAATTGAATATCGATGGCCACGGAGACATGACGCTTTTCCGCCGCCGCTTTCAGGGCGCTTCCGATGGTCCACGCCGTTTCCGCATCAAACTGTTTGAATTGCAGCTTTTTTTCCTGCAACGCCACTTTTTCCATGTCCTGCTCGATGCTCATGATTTTCTCCGCCTCTGCGCACAAACACGCCCATCAAGGCTATGCCATTCCTCGGGACAAAGGAAGCGGCGGATCCTTCGCGGGGGCAAGAAGAGGAATGTCGGCGCGCCGACATTTTGCATCTGAGTTGCATATAGCCATACAGTCATATAAATCATGAGTTATCAAGGTGCGCATTTGCAGAAGGCACCCCTGTTTTTGCGTATGTATGGGAATGATTGGGGTTAGGAGAGCAAAGCAGTTCAAAGTTGAAAGTTCAAAAAAGCAGGCCCCCCCCCCCCCCTGTTTTTGCGTATGTACGGGAATGATTGGACTTACGGGCGAATGTCGCGGATCTACGGGAATAGTTGGACTTAGGGGAGAAAAGCAGCCTACAGCCGACAGCTTACAGTCCACAGCCAAAGAAGAAGAAAGAGGGACGGCAAAATAGAGTTCAGCGTTCGCGAAAAGGGGTCTGGGTAAAGGGGTGGGGCGTTTCGAAATGGCACAAGAACAGCGTCCCCTCAGCATGACGCAGGGAGTTTAGCGCACTGTTTACCTGTTGTCTACTATTATTTAGTGGGTACTACGTTCGAAACTGGCACGAGGCGGATCAACTGGAGACCAAAGGCAAAATGGAAAAGAGGGGTGCCAGTCGCCGAAAAAAAGGCGCCCCACTGGGAGGCGCCATAGGTCGCTTGTTCAGCGTTGCCTGCGTGAACGAATGTCCTTACTAAGATAAGTCGGGACAACCGCTCCTGAGATACACTATCGTTAGTTTACTGCAACACAAATGAACGTCAAGAGGCATTCCATGTCCTCAGCTCTTCCAAAGCAAGATTATGTTCTTGGCATTGATCTCGGCGTCGGCTCGGTTGGCTGGGCTATCCTGAAACGCAAAGAAGGTCAGCCATCCGCAATCGCGGGCGCAGGAGCGCGCGTCTTCACGCCAGCCGTTGAAGGCGATATTGAAAGTGGGCGCGAGGAATCGCGTAACGTCGCCCGGCGCATGGCCCGGCTGCAACGCCGCCAGACTTGGCGCCGCTCGCGCCGAAATCTTCGCGTATTCCGCCTGTTGCGATCCTGGGAACTCCTTCCGGCAGGCCCGTCGAAGAGCCCTGAAGAACGTCATGAACTGCTGGACCAACTCGATATCCGCATACTCAATTCGGCATGGTTTGCAGGCCGATGCAGGGACGCCACAATTCCCGAGCCGTCGCAGGTGCTCTCTTATCTCTTACGTGCCGCTGCTCTCGACGAATCGGTTGAGCCGCATTTTCTGGGCCGAGCACTCTACCACCTCGCACAGCGGCGCGGATTTCGTAGCAATCGCAAAGTCTCCTCTCGCGGCAAAGCCGACGAAGACGAGGGTGTGGTGAAGGCGGGTATCGCCGACCTTCGGAAACAAATGGCGGAAGCGGGAGCGCGCACGCTGGGAGAATTTTTTGCTCACTCCTCGCCGTCCCAGGAACGCATCCGGCGTCGCTGGACGGCCCGGGACATGTGCGAGCATGAGTTCCATCTTATTTGGGATTCACAGGCTCAACTTCATCCTCTGATCCTTACCCCTGAGAGGAAGAAGCTTCTGAGTAAGGCCATCTTCTTCCAGCGGCAGATGACCTCCGCGAAACACCTAGTCGGCAACTGCGAGCTTGAACCGGAAGAGCGTCGCGCTCCTCGCAGCCTTCTAATCGCGCAGAGATTCCGACTGCTGCAGCGCGTGAACGATCTGCAAGTCGTTCCTCCCGGTGAAAAGGCGCGTGGCCTTACTCCGGAAGAAAGAAATAGGCTGCTGGAGGCTCTTGAAATGCAGGGCGACCTCACGTTCGCCGCCATGCGCAAGCTGCTTGCTCTTCCCAGGACTAAATTCAATCTGGAAGCCGCGGGAGAGACGCGCATTCCCGGTAACCGTACAAATGCATTGTTCTTTAAAATGTTCGGTCACCGGTGGACTGGGATGTCTTCCGAGGAGCACGACAGGATTGTGGACTACGTGCGCAGCTTCCAGCGCCTGGACAAGCTGCCGGCCGCAGCCTCCAAAAAGTGGAACATTGGGCAGGAGTCTACAGGGATCCTTGAGGGAGACCCGCTCGAGCCCGATTACTTCAACCTCTCCAAGGCGGCCATTCGTAAGCTCCTTCCGCTCTTGGAAAAAGGTATGTCCTATGCGGAGGCTCGGCGGCAGGTGTACCCGCAGCGTTTTGTATCGTGTACTCCTGAGGAACTTCTGCGCCCTGTTTTCCTCGCGGAGCCATCGGTCGGGAGAATCCGGAATCCTTCGGTGGTACGAAGCCTTACCGAACTTCGCAAGGTGGTCAACGCGATTATCCGTAAGCATGGCAAGCCGGCGGAGATTCGCATCGAGTTGGCGCGGGACTTGCGCAATTCACGCGTGCAACGCGAACGCATGGCCGAATCCAATCGCGACAACGAAAAACTTCGGGGAGAAGCCGCCAAACGCATCCTCAAGGAAATCGGCAATCCCCACCCCTCTCGGCGTGACCTGCAAAAGGCCCAATTGTGGGAGGAATGTCACGGGGAGTGCCCTTACACGGGGAAGCCCATTTCGTTCGCTTCGCTATTCGGAGCCGAACCGCAATTCGACATCGAGCACATCATTCCGTTTTCCCGGTCCCTCGATAATTCGTTTACGAATCTCACCCTGTGCCACGCGGAACACAATCGCAACGTCAAGGGAAACCGAGTACCTTCGGAGGCCTACGGGGCGGACCCCGAGATGTATCAGACGATCCTCAATCGAGTCCGTAAGTTTTCGTCCCGCGCCGCGGGCGAAAAGTTGCGCCGCTTCCTGATGACGCCCGAGGAGATACAGACCTTCGTTTCCGACTTTACCGAAAGCCAGTTGAATGACACGCGTTACGCCTCCCGTTTGGCCGCCGATTATCTTGGCTTACTTTACGGCGGGCGTGTAGACGCCGATCACACGCGAAGAATTCGCTCGACGGTCGGGAGAATCACCGCCATGCTTCGCGACGAATGGAGACTCAACGCCATTCTCAACGATGGCCCGACAAGAAATGGCGGAGATGTAGCGAAAACACGCGATGACCACCGCCACCACGCCATTGACGCCATCGTCACCGCTCTTACCGACGATGGCACGATCCAGATACTCAGCCGCGCCGCCGAAAATGCCCGGCTCGCTCAACGCCGCCGTTTTGCCCCTATCGAAGAGCCGTGGATTGGATTTTTCGAAGATGTTCGCAATGTGATATCCGGCATCATCGTTTCGCACCGGACGTCTAGCCGGGTTCGTGGACCTCTGCATGAACAAACCTATTATTCCCATGCGATTCCGGTTGATGTTGAACTTACAGGGAACAAGAAAAGTCAGAAACCGGCTTTTGAACACCGCATAAGAAAGCCGCTCGAAGCGCTCACTCCACCGGAAGCTGCTTGCATTGCCGACCCCGTTGTCCGCGGGATGGTCACAGACAAACTCGCCCAGTTTGGCAACGCGCCGCCCAAGACGGTTTTTTCTGACCCGGCGAACTTGCCCTGCTTCAAGAGTTCCGGCGGCAGGGTGATTCCCGTTAAGAAGGTTCGGGTGTCCAAAGCACTGAAACCTGTAACGCTCGGTACCGGCCATTCGGCCCGATTTGTCGTCTCTGAATCGAATCATCATGCCGAGGTATTCGCGGAACTTGATGAACGTGGCAAGGAAGTCGAATGGGATCTCGCTGTTGTTCCGCTGGCGCAAGCGGTCGAGCGTAACCGGCTTCGCCAGCCAGTTGTGCAGGTGGACTTTGGCCCAAATCGGGCTTTCAAATTTTCAATCGCGCCCGGGGAGGTAATCGAACTCGATACAAACAATGGCAAGCGCGAGCTGTTCGTGGTTCGTGGCACTACTTACCCGCAAGTTGCGCTTGCGCCAATTTCCGATGCCCGTCAAAAATATAAGCTGACGAAGGACCACCTGTATTTGAGGCTAGTTGCCAATACGCTTCGGAAAAAGAACGCGCGAAAGGTGCAAGTTTCCCCGCTTGGCGAAATCGGTGAAACTCGTGGGTGATAGGATTCTGGATCTCTCCGAACGGCCTTTCCGGTTGCACGTGAATAATTCGCTGCTGGTTCTGGAGTCGGAGGGGGTGAGTGTTCCCCCCATTCCGCTAGGCGACCTTGCGGTCGTCATCACGTCCCATCCGCAGATTACCTTCACGCAGGCGGTCATTTCTGGCCTGGCTATGGCGGGCGCGGCCTTTGTCACCTGCGATGCAAAGCACCGCCCGGTGGCCATGCTTCTTCCGTTGATTACCCACTCGCTGCAATCAGAGCGATTCGCGGCCCAGGCCGATCTTTCCCTCCCCAATAAGAAACAGATATGGAAACAAATCATCCAAGCAAAGATTCGCGCACAAGGACGAGTTTTGCAGCAGACCGGGGACGATGATCATGGGTTGATCGCGCTTTCCCTCAAGGTGCGTTCTGGCGACCCGGAGAATCGTGAAGCCACTGCCGCGCAAACTTATTGGAAGCATCTGTTTGGTACGCGCAAGTTCCGTCGAAATGATGAACTGGACCCTTATAATTCCTGCCTGGACTACGGCTATGCCGTCCTGCGTGCCATCGTTGCCCGCGCTCTTTGTTCATCCGGGCTAAACCCCACTCTGGGCATCCATCACCACAACCGATACGACCCTTTTTGCCTAGCCGATGATGTAATGGAGCCTTTCCGCCCCCTGGTTGATGGCGCTGTAGTTCGGCTGGTGGGCTCGCAGTCCGATGTTCCGGGGCTTGATTCCGCCGCCAAGCAGGACCTGCTGAGCGAGCTTCTAGGTCGATTTGAATCCGGCGGCGAATCGCGCACCTTGTTCGATTGGCTGGGCCGTTTGTCCGCTTCTCTCGCGAACATGATTCTCGGCCAGGAGAACACCCTGAAAATTCCGGAGTTACGTCATGCCGCGCCATGAGCTCGCGCTTTCTGGATATAAATATATGTGGCTTTTCGCGATGTTCGATCTTCCCGTGACTGAGCCGGAACTGCGCAAGGAGTACGCACAATTTCGCAAGCACCTGCTGAAAAATGGGTTTACGATGTTGCAGTATTCCGTCTATGGACATTTCGTGAGCGATGAAAAATCCGAGGAAGTTTACCGGCGTACCGTCTTTGAGGCTCTACCCTCTCACGGTCAGGTCAGGCTGCTGTCCGTGACCGACCGGCAGTTCGGGAGAATGGAAGTTTATGTCGGGAAAAAACGCAAAAAAGTGGAAGACCCGCCCATGCAACTCATGCTTTTCTAGCGTGGGAGTAAGAGAAACCCCTCAGAATCAGGCGATTCCGAGGGGTCTAGTGTATCTCAGGAGCGGTTCCCGCCAAACCCTAGCACTGCACGATTGCGACGTAGTGTATCTCAGGAGCGGTTCCCGCCAAACCCTAGCCGACGGTCATCGGAGTCGACAGTGTATCTCAGGAGCGGTTCCCGCCAAACCCTAGCCGCGCTTCCCAGAGGTGCTACAGGTGCATGCAGTGTATCTCAGGAGCGGTTCCCGCCAAACCCTAGCATGGCGATTCTGGAGGTCGGTGGTGTCCGCGAGTGTATCTCAGGAGCGGTTCCCGCCAAACCCTAGCTCCGGTGTCAGTTTCGATGGTGCGGACCTTTAGTGTATCTCAGGAGCGGTTCCCGCCAAACCCTAGCAACGGCGCTTGCGGGACAGAGACGGCCGGCAGTGTATCTCAGGAGCGGTTCCCGCCAAACCCTAGCGGCTATGGCGATGGCTATGGCTATGGCTCTAGTGTATCTCAGGAGCGGTTCCCGCCAAACCCTAGCACACTCCGTACAACACGCTTCCCCGGCAAAGTGTATCTCAGGAGCGGTTCCCGCCAAACCCTAGCGAGCGTCTCGATCTCACGCCGAAGGAACAGAGTGTATCTCAGGAGCGGTTCCCGCCAAACCCTAGCGCTGATGAGTGGCGAAGACATCCTGCCGGAAGTGTATCTCAGGAGCGGTTCCCGCCAAACCCTAGCCCAATCGTCGGCGTGTGGGTTACTTCCCAAGTGTATCTCAGGAGCGGTTCCCGCCAAACCCTAGCGTATTTGAGGGCCGCTGTCTTCGTGTCGAAAGTGTATCTCAGGAGCGGTTCCCGCCAAACCCTAGCGTTTTGCTGTTGGGATGCATGTGCGTTGAGAGTGTATCTCAGGAGCGGTTCCCGCCAAACCCTAGCCTTGGCGTCAGTCACAAACCTTCCGCTTCGAGTGTATCTCAGGAGCGGTTCCCGCCAAACCCTAGCCTTTGTTCATCGGGCATATCGAGCAACTGAGTGTATCTCAGGAGCGGTTCCCGCCAAACCCTAGCTATAATCTGCCGATAGGAAACAAGTCTCAAGTGTATCTCAGGAGCGGTTCCCGCCAAACCCTAGCCCAAAGCGCTCGCATAGGCAGACAAGTCCTCAAGTGTATCTCAGGAGCGGTTCCCGCCAAACCCTAGCGCTATGAGCCCGATGCATCGGGTTGAGGTGGAGTTTAGTGTATCTCAGGAGCGGTTCCCGCCAAACCCTAGCAGCCATTCCGGTGGAAGGAACCGCGCCGCAAGTGTATCTCAGGAGCGGTTCCCGCCAAACCCTAGCGGAAAAGTAACGCGGATTGAAAGGACGGAAAGTGTATCTCAGGAGCGGTTCCCGCCAAACCCTAGCGACACGTTCGATTGTTCGCGCGGAAAAATAAGTGTATCTCAGGAGCGGTTCCCGCCAAACCCTAGCAATCAACCGAAGGGAATCGGCTCGACGACGAGTGTATCTCAGGAGCGGTTCCCGCCAAACCCTAGCTATCGCTGGGTGGCTGGAAGTCAAGGGTTTAGTGTATCTCAGGAGCGGTTCCCGCCAAACCCTAGCTCAAGTCCGATGAATAGAAACTCCGCACCAGTGTATCTCAGGAGCGGTTCCCGCCAAACCCTAGCTAGCGGCAGCCAGTTTCCCAATCAAGTCCGAGTGTATCTCAGGAGCGGTTCCCGCCAAACCCTAGCCAATGCTTCAGCGCATCCACCACCGGCTTAGTGTATCTCAGGAGCGGTTCCCGCCAAACCCTAGCTAAGGTAAAAGCTGACCGCGATGTGTTGCTAGTGTATCTCAGGAGCGGTTCCCGCCAACCCTAGCCGGCCAGTAGCGCGTTCGCCAGCGCTTAGCCTTCGGCTTCGCTCCCTCCTTCGGCGGGCAGGCGCGTTGGGCTAACTTCTGGCGCACCCTGCAGAAAACGGCGGGCACCAAAAACGCACCTCCGGTGCTGGGGGAACGGGAAGAGACGTCCAGGCCGGTTGAAATCACCGGGGGAAGAAATATTTTGGGGAGCGGGGTATGTCGGACATGAATGTCCGACCCCCTAAAGAGGCAAGAGCGTCAGCCTTTCTGCTTCGGTGGGCGGGCTGAATGACGGGGAGAGGGGGCGGAGTCGCGGCGCGGCTGAAGCCGTGCCCTGACGAAAGAACGAGGAGGGATCCCTCGACTGCGCGGGCCGACGCGCCACAATTCGGCGCGCAAGAAAAAGTCGGGCCGCTGCGGTCCCTCCTTCGGCGGGCAGGCGGGATGACAGAGAGGGAGGGAAGGTGAGAGAAACCCAAGAACCGGGCGGAAGGTTGGCCGGTACGGAAGCAAGAGAACTGCCTCAGGCCTCGAAGGCCTGAGCCACAGGGGAAGACCCGAGAGGCAAACCCAGGAGAAAAACCGCAGGGCTCCCGCCTGAAGGCGGCGGACAGGCGAGGAGTCGCCCTGCGCTACATGCGGAGGAACCCAGGAGCCCGGCTGGAGGTTGGCCGCTACAAGGGAAAGACCAGCCAAGAGCCGCCCTGCCACTACGAGGTTGGGGCAGCCGTTGGGCACGAACTATCGTGCGTCCACGTTAAGACGTGCTTGGACTATAAGTTAGAGGCAGAATACTACTTTGAACTTGAGGACACCCCCTACCCTTGGGCCATTGCGCTCGGCTTCGCTTGGTGCAACAATCGACTTTGGGCCTCGCACGGGCGGGGTCCCGGTTCAGCGCTCCCTGTTTCCGCGAACCTCCCCGGGCCAGGAAACATTCTTACCCTGAGTGGTGTCTAATAAATTGAGCGGACGTGGATTGGGATCGTGCTCTCGATCCAAAGTGCCAAGAGGCCCGAAGCAGGGAAGAAGTATATGGGCCGTCCGCGTTGGCGAAAGCCGGCGCGGGCCAGTTCGTCCAAAGGCATCCAGCGCCAGGGGACGGACTAGAAAGGCAGACCGTGTCCGATTGGGCTAGTGCCCTCTCGTGGGGCCACGATGAAGCCGGACTCGTCAGCGAGCTGCAGGCGGGCTCGGAGACGGCATTCGACTGGCTAGTGACGCATTATCACGGTCCCGTCTACAGCCTCAGCCTGAGCATGCTGGGAGATACGGCGGACGCCGCCGACTCGACGCAGGAAGTTTTCTTGAAGGCCTTTCGGGGCATACGAAGTTTCCGCCGCGGGAGTTCGTTGAAGACCTGGCTCTACCGCATCGCCGTTCGTGAAGCACTAAACAATCGCCGCTGGTTCAAGCGCCACCTCCAAAAGAATATCTCGATTGATGCGGAGCCGGATGAGGGTTGTGCCCCGGTGGAAGTGGAAGACCACAGCGCTACGCCTTATGACCAGTTGGCCACGCACGAGATTCAGGCTGTAGTGCAGACGGCGTTGCAGGAGGTTCCAGAAGTATTTCGCAGCGCGCTAGTTTTGCGGGACCTGGAAGGGTTGAGCTACGAAGAGGTGGCGGAAGTGCTGGATTGCAGCGTGGGCACGGTGAAGTCTCGAATTTTGCGCGGCCGGCGCACCTTGAAGGAATTGCTGGAACCCATGCTGGGAGAAAAAGAGTTTGCGCAACGCCGGGAAGCGATGCGCCGCGAAGCAGCCAGCGCCGCCCGGTTCGGCGCACAGATTGGATTAGAAATGGCCTACGTACGTGCCCCAGCCAGTCCGTCGGCAGAAGAAGCAACGCGTCCAGGAAAAACGTGTGAGGAACAATCATGACGTGCGATAAGGTACGTTACAAACTGGCCGGGTATCTGGATGACAGCCTGGCTTCGGGTTCGCGACCCCGGCAACGGGACGCTATCCGACTGCATTTGGAAGAGTGCGAATCGTGCCGGGAGGAATTGCAGCGCTACCGCAAGCTCGCGGTGATGCTTTCCCGTATGCCGCGTGCATTACCTCCGGCGGATTTGGCTGTGCGCATCAAAGTAGCGGCGGCACAGGGACAAGGCCCGAAGACTTGGGCAGAGCGTTGGCAGTTGGTGAAGGATCGCATGGAGCTATTGCAGGACAACGTGTTTCGTCCTTTGACGGTGCCTGCGACCGGCGGATTGTTTTCCGCGATTGTGGTGTTCGTGTTTGTGCTGCACATGATCGTGCCGGGAATCGTAGTCCGCGCCGATCCGAACGATATTCCCACTTCGCTGCTGCAGCCCGCGGGCCTGATTTCGCTTTCGGATCTTCCGGCATCCCCGGAAATGCAGCATCCCGACGTGATTCTGGATCAGGATTTGAAGGTGGACGTGATGGTGGACGCCGACGGGCGCATGATCAAGTACGACATCATGGACGGCCCGGACAACCAGGAACTGCGCCACCATTTGGATCAGATGTTGATCTTCTCGCGCTTCCGTCCAATGCTCACTTTCGGCCGGCCAACATCCGGCGGGCATGTGGTGCTCAGCTTCAGCGCGGTGTACGTCCGCGGCTAATTCCGGAACTGCGGCAACATTTCCAATTTACCTCACGAAATTCACAGCACCCGTCCGCAAGCTCTTTTGATTAGCGCCGCGAAAATTTGTGGACCCGCCTGTCCAAGCGGCCAGCTTCCTACGGCGCACTCTGTACCACGCTCAGCGCATCCAATTCTATAAGAGTGTGTTTAATGGATGCAGGAGCCTGTGGTTATGTCCAACCTGTTACGCTGCCTCGCCATCCTGGCCGCCGTTGTGTTGGCGGCGTTGTTGCTAACGCCGACATCGCACGCTTCCGCCTCGCCGCTGCCACAAAATGGCTCGCCGGAGAATGCGCTGCTGGAAGCCGCGAATCACAGCCGAGCTGCGGCAGGATTACTGGCACTGCAGTGGGACGCGGCGCTGGCGGCTGCGGCTCGCGAGCATGCGGTACGCATGGTGCAGCAGAACACGCTCTCGCATCAGTTTCCCGGCGAGATGCCACTGCAGGACCGAGCTAAACAGACGGGGGCGCGATTCAGCCTGATTGCGGAGAATGTTGCGGAAGGACCGAGCGTGCTCGGATTACACACGCAGTGGATGAATTCGGCGCCGCACCGCGCCAACTTGCTCGACCACGAATTGAATGCTGTGGGAATTGCGGTTGTCCAGAGCGGAAACATGTTTTTTGCTGTGGAGGACTTTTCGGCGGCGGTGCCAATGCTCGATCTGGATGCGCAGGAGCGTCAAGTAGGCTCGCAACTGGCGGCACACGGTTTGCGGCTGTTGAGCAGCAGCGATGTTGCACGCAAAACTTGTGAGATGGATCGCGGCTGGGCGGGACAAAGACCGGTAAACGTGATTCGCTATGAGACTTCGGATTTGAGCCGTTTGCCCGCGGACATCGAGCAGCGCGTACAAGGCGGGATCTACCGCAGCGCGGCTGTGGGTGCTTGCGAGGCGAACGGTTCGGCGGGTTTCACGCGATATCGCATAGCGATTTTGTTGTATTGATGCGGGATTGCGAGTATTGCGCGGGGTAATGGCGAGAATAAGCGAATTGTGGCTTGCGTTTTTGGGCAGAACGGATAAACTGGCGGACATGAATTTGAAGGCCTACTCGTATAGCTGGCGATTTACGTACCGGAACATCCGGGAGGAGTGGGCCGTCGTCTAGAAACTGCGAAAACGTGAAGTCGCCGCCCACTCTCAAAGAGTGGGCTTTTTTGTTTTATGGCAACGAAATTCGGGCCGGCTGCGGGCGGCCAAAGGGAAAAGGGAAACGACGATGATCATTTCGATGAAGCGAGGCTCGAAGCGGGAAGAGATCGATGCAGTGTGCGCGATCGTGCAGCACTTCGGGTACAAGGTGCACTCGATTGAAGGCGAAGAGCGCGTAGTAATTGGCGTGGTGGGCGTGGGCGACGTGACTCCCTGCATGGAATCGGTGGAAGCGCTGCCGCAAGTGGAAAACGTCATGCGCATCACGGCGCCATACAAATTCGTGAGCAAGGAGTTTCGGCGCGAGAAATCGCGCATCCGCGTGGATGGCACGGAGATTGGCGGGGATGCGTTCATCGTGATTGCCGGGCCATGCTCGGTGGAGAGCGAAGAACAGATCATGTGCACGGCAGAAGCGGTGGCCAAGGCCGGTGCGAAGCTGCTGCGCGGTGGCGCGTTCAAGCCGCGCACCTCGCCGTACGATTTTCAAGGGATGGAAGAGGAAGGATTGAAGCTGCTGCAGAAGGCCAAGAAGGCGACGGGGCTGGCGATCGTCACGGAAGTGATGGGGGACCGCGACGTGGAACTGGTGGCGCGCTACGCGGACGTGATGCAGGTGGGCGCGCGAAACATGCAGAACTTCATGCTGCTGAAAGCGCTGGGGAAATGCGGCCGGCCGGTGCTGCTGAAGCGCGGATTGAGCAGCACCATCAAGGAACTGCTGATGAGCGCGGAATATATCGTGGCGCACGGGAACCCGGACGTAATTTTGTGCGAGCGCGGCATCCGCACGTTTGAAACGGCGACGCGGAATACCTGCGATATTTCGGCGATTCCGGTGCTAAACGAATTGACGCACTTGCCGGTGATCCTGGATCCGAGCCACGCGACGGGAAAGCGCAGCCTGGTGCCGGCAGTGGCGCGGGCAGGAGTGGCGATTGGCGCGGATGGCTTGATCATCGAGACGCATCCGGCGCCGGAGAAAGCGATTAGTGATGGCGCGCAGTCGCTGGACCTGAACCAGTTTGCGCGCATGATGACGGAGTTGAAGCCGTACATAGCGCTTTGGGACGAGGCGAGGAAAAGGGAAGCGTTGGCTGCAGCGGGGTGAGAGAAGTTCTAAGTTGTAGGTTTTCAGTTTTAAGTTTAAGGAAAAATCAAAACCCGTACGCTTCATGAACTAAGGGCAAAGAGTGGAGCTCCCAATTTCGGCCTCTTGGTCACGCGCCGTCTTAAGATTGCGCCACCTGCTATCAGAGATGTTGGACGTTCGCGCGGAGCCAGGCGGCGAACGAGGATTCATCAAGGGTTCCCGCGGCAAGATCCAGGACAGCCTGTGCGGCATCTTCTTCGCTGGCGGCTAAGCGGTAGCCGTTCATTTCCAGGAACAGGGCACCGACGATGAAGCCTGTGCGCTTGTTTCCGTCGATGAAGGGGTGATTTCGGACGATTGCAGTAGTGTATGCCGCTGCCAGATCAACCATGCCGGGGCGCTCGCCATACGCGTAAAGTTGTTGAGGCCGAGCAAGAGCGGATTGCAACAAGCCTTCGTCGCGCACTCCCGCCGCGCCGCCGTCGAGGGCCAGAAGACGATTGTGAAGCGCCAGAGCGTCGCGTTCATCGATCCAGATAGGGTCTTTCACTTTGCAAGGACGTGCAGAGTGTTGCGGTAGCGGCCAATAATGGCCTCGGCCGTCTCCATTTTCTTTTCGAATGACGGGTCGTAGGGAGTGAGTTGGTATGCGCCGTTGGGTTCCTCGATCAGGAACAGGCGGTCACCATCGCCTGCGCGGAGACGTGTGACCGCTTCCTTAGGCAGGACAACGCCCAGAGAGTTACCAATTTTGCGAACTTTGAGTTCGAGCATATTGCGCCTCGCAACGTTATAACAATTGTAGCAACTTCCTGGCGGTGTGACAAATGGTTCCTGCGCGGACGACTGTATATACGGGCTAAGACGATTCTTCGGTCAGGAACTGCATTTGCCAGTTGGTGGAGGGTTGGCCGGTTTGTTCGGCGATGGGGCGAAGAGTGACCGTTTGTTCCTGCTCGGGGAATTCGGCGGGGGTGAAGTGAAAGCTGGTGGCGGCGATGGGGACGGCGAATGGGCGAGTTGTGCGCATTTCGCCGTGCGGGGTTTGAACTTTGGTGGGAGCGAGTTCGTTTTCGGTGGTGAGTTCGTTGAAATAGGCGGGCTGGTCAACTTGGGATGCACCGAGCAGCCATGGGCCGAAGGAGTACGCGACTAGTTTCTTGTCGTTGGATTCGGAGCGCAACGACATGGGGTAGTGAACGGTGAGGACATCGCCGGAGTGCCAGGGGCGGTGGATGTTCACGTAGCCGTTTTCAAGAGCAGATGAGGTTGGGGCGTTGTTCAGTTTGACGGCGAGAGCGCCAGCCCATTCCGGCTTCCGGATGCGCAGCAACGCGGGGGAATCGCCGGTGGAAGTTACGGTGATTCGGACGGAGCCGTCGTGGGCGAGGGAGGATGCGGCGGTGGCGGAGAGGCTCGATGACTTCGCCGTTATGCTGTCCGTATGGCCGTCGAGCGGCAAGTCGTAGGACAGCACGCCATCTTTGCTTTGAAAAGCGCTGGCGTGGATATCGGGGAAGGCGCGCAGACCGTGCAGCGTGCAGCACCACCAGGCACGCACGGCTCCATCACCGGCGAAACCGGTGTCCGTCAAGACGCGATGACCGAAATCGCCGGTGGCGAACTGGTTGAACGCGAGTTCGTTGAAGGTGGCGCGTTCCGCCATGGAAAGGTATTTCGGATCGGCAGTGGCATTCCATAGAGCGAGATTCAGGCGCACCCAATCGGCTTCGGCGCAGCCTTCGGTGCGATGTTTGTTGGGACTCCAACCTTCGGGGACGCCTCCGGTAATCAGAAGATCTTGCGATTGTGCGATGTCCTGCCAAACGGATTCACATTGACGCAGATATTTGGGATCAGAAGTAGCTTGATAGAGATCCATGACGCCGCGCACGCTGGTGAGGTAGCCATGGACGTGGTCGCCGGGGCGGCGCTCGATGACGGCAGCGATCTGTTCGGCGACATCTTTGTAACGAGCGTCATGAGTGGCGAGATAGAGATTGGAGAGACCTTCGGTCTGCTGCATCCAGCAGATGTAACTGGACGCGAAATGAGCGGCGCCGAACTCTTCGCGGATTTTTGGGGAGAGCATGAGCGGAGCGATGCGGACAAGGAAATCGCCGAGGCGCGTGGAGGCGGCAAGAACCGGAGCGGAGGGCTTGTAGCGGTGATATTCGAGGAGACCGACGAGCAGGCGGCCATTGCCCCAGAGCAGGGCAAGATCGGCGTCGGTTGGGTGGTCGAAGTGGAAAACGCTGCCGAAATAGCCATCGGTTTTTTGCAAAGCAATGATTTTTTCGACGAGCGGAGACAAGTTGGGGAAGTTCGTGCCGTAAACACGCGCGGCCGTTGACAGCGCGTCGATATAGCGGCCGGAAAGATCACCGCTGAATTCGGTGAAGCGGCGGCCGGGAGTGGGGCGAACATCGGCGAGGAGGAAATCGTCGGTGAAGGCGGGGCCGGTGCCAGAAAGGACGCGGCGAAGGGTGAGTTCGTAGCGATCGCGAAGAGGAGCGTTAGTTGATTGAGAGGCAAGTTGATTTGCAGCGGTTACGGCTGGCACGGAATTAGCGGAGAGAGGAGTGTTGACGGCTAACAATGGGGCGGCGGCTGCGGTTTTCAGGAAGTTTCTACGATTCATGGTGGGCCTCTTGAAGTGTCAATCGAGCGTAGCACGCGGGGAGAGTTTTCAGTAGTCAGTTGTCAGTTTTGGGTTTTCGGAGAAGAGTAATCCAAGAGCCAGAGGAAAGCTTACGCGGAGTTCGCAGGGAGCGCAGAGATCGCAGAGAAGAGAAGAAACCCCAAGACCCAGGCACAGAATCCGTGCCTGGGGCAACCAGTGAGAAGTCTTCAGTTTTCAGTTGTTAGTTTTAAGTTCTCGCGGAAGAGAAGAGCGAAGATGCCTGGAGAAAGGCCGCAGGGCTCGCGGACTCTCCCTGCGCTACACGGTGATTATTTGGGGGCAGTTGATGGAGCGAAGGCGTCGGCTAGCGACATGATTTTCAGTTGGGCGCGGAGTTGGTCAAGCGTGGCCGCGCTGGTGATTGTTATTTCCACGGGTTGATTGGGGATTAGGTCGAAATAGTTGTCGGAGGGAGAAGCGTCAATCGTGCCGAAGGAAACATAGACGCTGCGGGCGAGGACAGGGGATGTGAGCCGCAAATGATAAGCTTCGCCAGATTTAGCGAGATCAACGGAGATTTGTGGTTGGGGAAGATTGATGAGTTTGGCGGGGACGAGATAGAGAACGTTGCTGGAGACGGATTTTCCATCTACGAGGAGATCGGCAATGGCGAAAACATCCGCGATATCGTTGCCATCGGCGTGCACATATTCCGCAAGGGGCCGCTGGAGATAGATTTTGCTGGAAAGTTCGGGGACCTGGATATCCTGCGAGGTATCGGCGAGAGGCTTCCCCTCTAGAGTGAAGACGCGGAGGCGGAGACGCGCGGCGGTGGGCGTGGTTTTATCGGAGACTACGTAGACATTGAAATTGCCGTCCTCGATGTGGGGAGATACCAGCAGCGGGCTATAAAAGCGGCGCGCGTAATACTGCAGGGCTTTCCAGCGGCCGTAGTAATCCATGCTGGACCACGAAGCGACCGGCCAACAATCGTTGAGTTGCCAATAGATGGAGCCCATGGAGCGCGGCCGGATACGGCGAAGATGTTCGGCGCCGACCTTGATGCCTTCTGCCTGAAGCACCTGGCTGGCGTAGAGGAAAGAAGCGAAATCGCGGGGCTCGGAATAATACTTGAGCATGTAATCGTGAATGAGGGAATTGCCTTCGTTGTTTTTCTGATGGGCGAGCATGACGGGAGTGAAGATGCTCGCGCGATCCTCGGGCGTAGTGAAGGCTTCGATGGTGCGCATTTCGGGGAAGGATTGAAAGCCGTACTCGGTCATGAATCGCGGAAAGTGTTTTTCATATTCAGAGAACGGAACGCGGCCGTGCCACACGCTCCAGTCGTGGAAATCGCCGGACATATAGCTGGCGGAGGTCTCTTCGTAGTCGGAACTGGGTGAACTGGGCCAGTACGGAGTTTCAGGCGCGAGGCGGTTGGCGGTGCGGGCAAGAATGCCGCTGAACACGGTGAGATAATCCTGCCACATTTGAAGACGGGCCGCGGGAGAAAGGTCATTGCGGCCGTTCCAGTGGAAGGCTCCTTCGGTTTCGTTGTTGCCGCACCAGAGGATGATGCTGGGATGCTCGCGCAGGCGGCGAAGCTGGAATTCGGCTTCGGCCTCAACATTTTGTTTGAAGGCATATGTGCCGGGCTGCCAATCGTTGCCGAACATGAAATCCTGCCAGATCATGATGCCCAGTTCGTCGCAGATATCGTAGAACTCCTGAGTTTCGTAATAGCCGCCGCCCCAGTGGCGAATCATGTTCATATTGGCGTCCACGGCAGATTGCAGGACGCGGCGATATTGTTCGGTAGTGACGCGAGTGGGGAAACTGTCGAAGGGAATCACGTCGGCGCCTTTGCCGAAAACGGGGATGCCGTTGACGATGAATTCGAACGAGCGGCCCCACTGATCCAGATCGCGGCGAAGGACGATGGAGCGTAGTCCGGCGCGCGTGGTGGCTTGATCTTCAGCGCGATTGCCAATGTGAACCTCGGCATTGAATTTGTAGAGGGCTTGCGCGCCATAACCCGCGGGGAACCAAAGCTGCGGCGAAGAAATCTCGATGGGAAGATCGATGCGATTGATGCCGGTGTGAAGTTCCACGGAGCGAGAGAGTTCAACTTTCTTGCCCGCGTGAGTGTAATCGAGCGTAACTTTGGCGGAGGCGTCTCCCGCGGCGGTGATTTCGACTTGCGCGGCGAGGTGAGCAACTTTTGCTGTGACATCGAGCTGCGCGATATGAAGATTGGAGACGCGGGCGCTTTCCCAGGCTTCCAGGCGAACAGGTCGCCAGATGCCACTGGTGACGAAGCGAGGCCCCCAATCCCATCCATATTCGTAGGCCGCCTTGCGCACATAGGTTTTTTCTTCGGTTTGCGTTTGCTCGCGCCATTTATCGGTGGCGGCAATTTTGGCGGCGGCTTTGATGGGCGAAGGGAAGACAACGCGAAGCAGGTTGGCGCCCGGCTTCAGAAGCGGCTTCACGGGGACGCGCCACTCGCGAAACATGTTATCGGCGGTGAGGATGAGCTTGCCGTTCAAATAGACTTCGGCGTAGGCGTCGAGGCCCTCGAAGACGAGATCCACGTTCTTGCGCGACAGAAAATCGGCAGGGGCCTGGAGAGTGGTGCGATATTCCCAGTCGGCGTCTTCGATCCATTGGAGTTTGGCTTCATTGTCGCGGAAGTAGGGATCGGGGATCAATTTGTTGCGAAGCAAGTCCAGGTGAACGCAACCAGGTACCTGAGCGGGACGCCAAACGGAACTATCGGGTGAAGTCGCGTCGCCGGGAAGCTGGCGGAATTCCCAGCCGGATTGCAGCGGAAGTACCTGCTTTTGAAGAGAGGATTGCGCGAAAGCGAACAGGGGAAAAAAGAGCGCGCAGAACGAGACAAGACCGAGGCGTTTAAGACTCATGATGGACTCCGATGGACTGCAAATGGGGCATTTAGTAAGTCCGGCAGAAACAAAAATGAACAGCCGCGGGGCTCGCGGACTCTCCCCGCGCTAGATGGTAATGAGGAGCGAAGAACAGTGTACTGCAAATCGCAGCGCAATTCTGTGCGGCTGAGAAGGAACTTATATAGAATCCGAACAGGAAGAGACGGAGGAGGCAGAATGAGAATTGCGATCTTGATGGTTGGCGCAGTATTGGCGGTGAGCGCGGGAGCGATGGCGCAGACGCCTAAATCGGAGATGCCTGGAAAAGCCGCCGAGAAAGTGATCATTGACTCGGACATTGGGGATGACATTGATGATGCGTTCGCCATTGCGCTGGCTCTGCGGAGCCCGGAGTTGGAAATTCTGGGGGTGACGACGACATTTGGAGATACCGAAGCTCGCGCGAAGATCGTGGATCGCCTGCTGGGCGAAGCGGGACGCGCGGATATCCCCGTGCTAGCGGGCGCGCCCACAAAGACGAGCAACGTAATGGATCAGCGCCGCTACGGCGAGGGCGGACGATTCGGCAAGGCATCGCACGCAAACGCGGTGGACTTCATCCTGGAACAGATACGGAAGTATCCCGGGCAAATCACCCTGGTGGGCATCGGGCCGCTGATGAACGTGGGAGCGGTGATTGAAAAGGATGCGGCTACCTTCCGGAAGCTCAAGCGGGTAGTGATCATGGGCGGATCCATCGAATGCGGCTATGGGGAGTTGTGGTTCTGCCCGGAGCGAGGGCCGGATGCGGAGTGGAACATCATCAACGACATCGACTCGGCGAAGAAGCTGTTTACGTCGGGAGTGCCGCTGTACGTGATGCCGCTGGATTCAACATTGTTGAGAATGGACGAGACGAAGCGGGCTTATTTGTTCCGGCAGGGCACACCTCTGACTGACGCGTTGACTCTGCTGTATCACGAGTGGGGGCAAGAGACACCGACGCTGTTTGATCCGGTGACGATTGCGTTCATCCTGAATCCGAAAATCTGCCCGGTGGAAGCGATGCACATACGCGTTGATGACAAGGGATACACGAGGAGAGAAGCGGGGGAACCGAACGCGCAGGTCTGCATGAAGTCAGACGAAGAGGCCTTCTTTCGATTGGTGATCGAACGAATTGCCGGGAAGTGAAGCGGGAAATCTCGCAAGGCCCAGTCATTAAATAAACAGCGAAGCCCGGGTGTGATGCCCGGGCTTCGTCTGGGTCAGGTTCCGAACGCTGGCGCCAGGGATAGCACGCCAACTTCGGGGTGGGAGTCACAACTGAGGAGTGTCAGCGGAAACTACGGGGAGTGGTACAGGGGAGCTTGTTGGAAGCGCGCTGGTAAGTTTGAGTTCCAGGCGCTGGAGCGAGGTTGAAGCAGGCGACGCTTGTTTTTGCCTTGGATAGGCGGCGCCAAAATCCAAGCGAATCAGAAAAGGTTGTTGAGCGGCTTGAATTTCAGAAAGATAGAGTTGCCCGCCGAGCCGCTGGAAGACGGCACGGCCAGTTCGGGAAGCTGAGTGGAGGGGGATGTTGATGGCGCAGGCAGCGTGGTAGATCTCACCATCGGTGCTGCAAATGACGACCACGTTTCTCTCGGAATCCCAGCTCATCTGGGGCTCCAGGTAATACTGCCCGGGAGGGAGTATCTGGCTCCCCACGGTGAAGGCAAAGGGGGCTCTCAGGGTGAGTTGCAAGCGCGAGCTAACAGGGACAACCATTGACGGGGATAGGGAAGGCTTCGGGAAAACCAAGACGTTTTCGGATGCGTTTTTCATAAGCCCTCCTGCGAAATCCAACCGAATCGAATGCGCTTCAGAAATCGGCTGCGTTCAACTGCATTCAACAGCGCCACTTTGACTGAACAAGCGAAAAGGGACAATGCACGGGGGGTGAAGTTCGGGTGAACCAGGGGTGAACTAGGGCCCTCTGGTAACTTACTGAAAAAAGATAGGTTAGCAGCGCTTCGATCAGTTTTCGCAAAAAGTGAATGATTCACAGAAAGGAAATTGGAACGCAGGGAGCGGGGAGTTTGTTATAGTCGCAAAATTCAGGAGCAATTTGTGAGTTCGCCCGAGAACGTGAAACCCGTGTATCGCTTTGGGCCGTACGTGGTAGACGTGCGCGCCGGGGAGCTCTTTAAACGCGGGAAGAAGAACAAGGTGCAGCAGCAGCCGATGCAGGTGTTGGCTGCTCTACTGGAGAAGGCCGGCGACGTGGTCACACGGGAAGAATTGCGCGCAGGGATATGGCCTGCGGACACCTTTGTGGACTTCGAGCACAGCCTGAATACGGCGATCAAGAAGCTGCGTAAGGCGCTGGGAGACAATGCGACGCGGCCCAAGTACATCGAAACATTGCCGCGAAGGGGCTACCGGTTTCTGGGCGAAGTGGAGAGGGCGGAAGCGGCTCTGCGGACGACGGCCAGAAGTACGAGTCCGATGGAAGGGAAAGTGTTCTCGTTGGCTTCCGAGGGGGGATCTGAGTGCGTTGTTGCGCCCGTAGACGAGAGGTGTTTTGAGGAGTGGGAACGGCTGAAGCAGCTTGGGGATGATGTGGGCGTATCGATCCTGGTCATGGATAAGAAATTGCTGCTGCTGGAGAAGGCAAGCACGGTGCGGCTGCTCTCGGTGAAGGGGGGAGAGGGTTGGTGCGAGGTGAGGATTTTGGAAGGGGAGCATTACGGGAAGACGGCGCTGGTGGAGAAGAGAATGTTGAAGGAGGAGAAGAAGAACGCGGGGACGGGAAAAGCGAAAAAAGAAAATAGAAAAGAAAATAGAATTTAGGGGAGAAGGAAACGGGCGGGCGCATCGAGACACCAAAACCGCAGGGCTCGCGGACTCTCCCTGCGCTTCAGGTGGGCGAGCGGGACTTGATTACTTGGCAGCTGGGGAGGAAGAGGCGGAGAGTTTTAGGACCAGAACCCGGCCATTGGAATGGAAGGAGCCGCCGGTAGCCGTTTTGGCTTCCAGCATGGGGTCGTTGGGGAGGAAGTGAGTGATTTCGGCGACGAGGCCGGTGGAGGAGAGAGTTTTCTCGACGTAATCGCGTTCGAGGTCGATATCCGGATCGATTTTGTGAGTTAGGCCGTTGTTGCGCTGGTCGCGCTCGAAGCCGATATCGTGAGTGGCGGCGCCTACCCAAAGCATTTGCCCGTTGACGGTGAACGCGGCTTTCCAAATGCGCAAGTGATTGCGCGATTCCACAACCTTCACCGGTTCCGCGTGAGCCCAGCCGTAATCCTGCGGGCGGCCGAAGAGGTAGAGCTGGCTCATGGGCATGGTGAGATAAGACTCTTTCTCAAAACTGGCAATAGCGCCGAGCAGGACCGAGGATTTCACATCGGCATCCACGTGGACCCATCCTGCCGAAGTGAAGACTTTCTTCATTGCGTCTTCGTTCCCGATAATCAGGAAATTGACCATGTCACCGGGATTGCCTTCCTTATCGCCGATACGGCGAGGGATTTTGGCGAAGAGATCATTGTCAATGCCGGTGATGGAAGTGACCTTGTGGGCGATTTCACGATGCACGGACGAGTCCGCGGCAAAGACTTCAACTTTCACAGTGAAGGAGCCGGTCGGGTTGTCGCTGCTGGACTGATTGATTCCCAGGGATAATTTGCCGCCGATAGGAGAGGCGACAACTTTATTTGCGCCAATCAGGAACGGTTGCGCCACATCGGGGTCGCCGATCCTGCCGATGAGTGCGCCGCGCCCGGAACCATTATCGGGAAGGTTGCGAACGAGATCTTTGAAGCTGCGAGCGAGGCCGCCAGGGCCGTTATCGTCCTTGGCATCGGAGTAATGGAGGGTACCAGTAGCGGTGACAACGAAGCGCTGGCCGGGCTCGAGGGAGATGTCTGTGTCCGTCCAGACCTTGCTGCCATCGAGAATGAATTCCTTGGAGAATGTGAACTTTGCGGAGGAGGTGATGGCTTGAGCCGCGGGCGAAGGAATACTGAGAGCAAGAATTACAAAGCAAAAGAGCAAGATGAATCCAACGCGCATAGCCAAAAAAACTCCTAGCGGGCGGCAGACTCCATAAGTAACAAAGGTGGGAAGGGAGAAGCAAGTCCTGCCAGAAACCTTGGAATGTTTCCAGACAACGAAATTTAGGGCTGCAGCGTTCCAATAGCTGTGGGAGCTCTTGACGAGGGGAGAAAAAAGAGGGGCGTTTCCTTGACTGATCGAGAGGGCGCCTGTACATTGGCAAGAGGCGACGGCAGTGCGATTCGTGAATGTCCGTATCCGTAAGTGATACCGCCATGAACGCCTCATGAGTCGGCCAGGAAGCGCCCGCTGGAGTTGCGTACTGCCGGGCCTCGAATAATCAGATGATACAAGGAATCGCCGGAAGAACTTGCGTGTTGCTATTGGCGCTTGGGGTGTCGGTGGGTTTGGCGGAGGCGCAGGGAAAACCACAGGCAGCGCCGCAGAAACCACCAGAGCAAACGAGGATGCGGGCGGCGGTTTCGCCCGTGCGAGTGGACGGCAGCGAGGCCATGTTCACGACGATGTGCGCGCTTTACGCGGGCGGGTACGAAGGGGAAGTGAACGAGGACAACTGGTCGGCATTCCGCACCGAGATTAAGATGCGAGCACGGCAGCAACAAGGGCCGGCCGTGGAAGCGGTGCGCGAGTTTTATACACAGCACCAATTGCGGGATCCCGGCGCGATGCTTTCACGCTACATCTGGTTTGGGCTGGTGGCGGGACCAGCGCCGAAATTCCAGCCAGTGATGCGGCGCGACGAACTGCCGCCGGAGATGCTGGCCCTCGAGGGCTTCAGCGAAATCCTTTCCAACTACTACACAGAACAACATATCGGGCAGTTGTGGAGGCAAGTGCAGCCGGTCTACGACCGGGAAATTGAGCGGCTGCATGATTCGATATCGCAGACGGTAATGGTGTCCACGGCGTATTTACGGGAAATCCTGGATCCGGGGAAGCCGGGAACGTTCACGATCGTGGTCGAGCCGCTGGTGGGGCGAATCACCAACGTGCGAAATTACGGGGACGCCTATGCAATTATTTTGAGCGGGAGCGAAGAGATACCGGTGGACGTGATTCGGCATGCGTTTTTGCATTTTCTGCTGGACCCGCTGCCGCTGATGTACCCGCACGTTGCGGTGCTCAAGCGCCCGTTGTTTGAGCTGGCGGCAAAGGCGCCGCGGCTTGCGCCGGATCTGAAAGACGATTATTTTTCGTGGTTTTCGGAATGCATGGTGCGCGCGGTGGAGTTGAAGCTGAAGCGGATGTCGCCGAGCGAACAGGAAGTGGCGCTGACGAAGGATGACACCAGCGGGTATGTGATGGTGCGATCGATATTCAAGGCGTTGGGAGATTTTGAGAAGTCCGAGCCTGCAATGCGCATCTATTTTCCGGACCTGGTGCGCGGCATTGACTTGAAGGCTGAACAGCTGCGCGTGGCGGCGATTACCTTTACCCCACAAGAAACGCAAGACGAAGCAGCGCGCTTGAACAGGGAAGATGTGGCGCGCCAGCACAGGCTTAAAATAACGACGGTTCCGGACGATCAGGAAGCACTGGCGGAATTGACGGAAGGGGAGCGGCAATTTGCGGCGCGGAATGCGCGGGCCGCCGAGAGTGCTTTCAAGAGTGTGCTGGTCAAATACCCGGATCAGCCGCGGGCGTGGTATGGATTGGGCCTGGTGGCGGTGTTGGACCACGACGGTCCGCGAGCGAAAGAGATTTTCGGAAGATTGACGGCCGGAGAACATGCGGCGACACAGGACCCCATGGTGCTGGCGTGGTCTCACGTCTACCTCGGCCGGATTTACGATGATGAAGGACAGTTGGACAAATCGAAGACAGAATATCAGGCGGCACTCACGGTACAAGGGGCCCCGGCCCAGGCGCAGCAAGCAGCCCAAAAGGGGTTGGGCGACCTGGATCTGAGGAAACCCGTCGAGCGGCCCTGACCAGAAAGAAGGAGAAGGAAAATGACACGGATGAAGATGGGATTGGGAATTGCCATGGTCTTGGTGTTTTTGCTGGCGGTCGGGACAATTGCCTACGCGCAAGCGCCGGCTACGCAACAGCCGAGCACACCGGCACAGACGGACAAAGATAAGGCAGCAGCACCGATCCCCACGCAAACTCTTACGCTGGACGCAACGCCACCTCCGGTGAGCGCCGAGGAGGATGCGGCGATGAAGACGTTCCGTGACGCGCCCATCAGCGACTTGGGGAAAAAGAATCAACTTGGCGAAGACTTTTTGCAGAAGTATCCGGAGAGCCGTTACCGTGTGGAAGTTTACAGTTGGCTGGTGAAAGGCTATCTGGGCGCCGGGCAAGTGGACAAGATGGAATCGGCAGGAGACAGGGAACTGGCGATCGAGCCGAATGACGCCACGACGCTGGCCATTGTAGGTTCGACTCTGCCACGCGCGATTAACTCCAGCACGCCGGACCCGATGAAGCGCCTGGAGAAGGCAGAGCAGTTTTCAAAAAGGGCGCTGGATCTGATCCCGGCCCTGCCGAAGCCTGCGAACCTTACTGACGAGCAATTCGTTTCGGCGAAGAATCAGACGACGGCGATGGCGTACAGCGGATTGGGACTGGTGGCATACCGCCGGGGAAAGTATACGGATGCCATAACCGATCTGGAACAATCCGTAAAACTTGATCCGAACCCAGACTCAGTGAATTACTTCCTGCTCGGCAAGGCCAACGAAAAGGCGTCCCATTTTGACGATGCCATTGCGGCGTTTACAAAATGCGCGAGCTTGCCGGGAGGGATGCAGGAGCCGTGCAAATCGGGAGCCGAGGAAGCGAAGAAGCTTTCAACGACGCAACTCAGCGCGCCGAAGTAAGACCGCCCCTGCCGCGGAAGGTCGGGAGTCAAGGTGATGAACCGCGGGGAAGATGGACAGTTGCAGGAGAGACTGGGCTACACGTTTCGTGACCCTGAATTGCTGGATCGCGCACTGACGCACAGCTCAGCCGTGCCGGAGTTGCGCAGCGCGCGAGGCGAGGAGATTTCTTTCAGTGGTTCAGTTGTGCAAGACAACGAACGACTGGAGTTCCTAGGTGATGCGGTGCTGGAACTGTTGACCAGCGAATACCTGTTGGCAAATTTTCCGGAATGGTCAGAGGGGCAGCTCTCCAAAAGCCGGGCGCGCATTGTGAACGCGCATTCGCTGGAAGGCGCCGCCCGTGGATTGGGAATCGGCGAACATCTGCGATTGGGACGCGGCGAGGAAAAAACCGGCGGACGGGAAAAGCCCGCGCTGCTGGCGGATGCGTTTGAAGCGGTGGTGGCGGCGATGTATCTGGACGGCGGGCTGGAACCAGTGAGAGCGCTGCTGAAGCGCACAGTATTCCAACTGGCGCTGGAAAGCGGCGAGCGTATTTCCGAGTCCGACCGAAAGAGCGCTTTGCAGGAATTTTTGCAGGGCAGGGGCGAGCAACCGGCGGAATACCGTTTAGCCGGGGAAACAGGACCGGATCACCAGAAGACATTCCTGGTAGAGGTGTGGGTGAAGGGCGAGTGCCTGGCCAACGCGGAAGGCAGCACGAAGAAAGAAGCGGAGCAGCGGGCGGCGCGCAGCGCGCTGGAGAGACTACAACACGTGGAAGTAAATGCCAGCGAAGAGGTGGAACCGAATGCCGGATGAATCGCTCCCTTCGGAGAACACCGCTCCGGGGAACCCCGGTGAACTGGCGCCTGTTGAGGCGCCTTCGCCAGAGCAGATGGCTCTGGCAACGCCCGACCGAGCAGTACCTGAAGAGCCGCGAGAAGCAACCCGGAACCAGACAACATTTTCCGAGTATCTTGAATCGCTGCTGGTGACTGTAATTCTGGCGCTATTTGGCACGAGTTTTGTGGTGCAGGCGTTCAAGATTCCTTCGCAATCGATGGAGCGGACGCTATTGGTTGGCGACCATCTGCTTGTAAATAAGTTCATATTCGGCGGACGCGGGGCGTGGTACGACAAAATTCTGCCTTACCGTGCGATTGAGCGCGGGGACATCATCGTATTCAAATACCCTTACCAGGATCATCCGCACTTTGTGAAACGCGTGATCGGACTTCCGGGGGAGCGCCTAAAGGTAGTGGACCAACAGGTGTACATCAACGGGACGTTGCTGAATGAACCGTATGTGGTGCACGATCCGGGATCAGGATACGATCCGCTGAACTATTCGTTTCCTCCTGTGGGCAACCAGATTTATGTTTCGCCGGTGCAGCCGGAATGGGCGCACGAAATCCATAAATATATTCAGGGAGACGAGATCGTGGTGCCGCCCGGGCGATATTTTGCCATGGGGGACAATCGGGATCACAGCCTGGACAGCCGCTACTGGGGATTTGTGGACCGCGACGCGATTATGGGGCGGCCGTTCTTGATCTACTGGTCCGTGGACGCCAACAGCAGCGATTACAGCGACACTTCGTTTGCGCAGAGAATATTGGGAGTGTTTGATACGCTGCTGCATCTTCCGGCGCGCACGCGCTGGAGCCGCATGCTGCATACGGTGCATTAAGCGCGGCGAGCAATTCTTCTGGGGAAGACTCCGCGACAGGACTACACTAGTTTGCGATCGCCTGAGGGACTCCCATCTTCATGAGGCAAACCCGGAAATACATAAAAATTGCGGCAGGCATAGTGGCGCTGCTGATTGCGGCACAGGTTGGCGTGTTCTTTGTTGCGCGCACGCACCGCGTCCATGGATACCTGATCGCACATCTGGAACGGGCATTCGGGAGACCGGTGGAGGTCGGCCATTTTTCGGCGCAGATTCTGCCGATTCCGGAAGTAGATGCGGACGAGGTCACGATTGGAGAGAATCCCGCGTTCGGCCACGAATACTTCCTGCGAGCGGAACACATGACGGCGAGCCTGCGCTGGATAGGGCTGCTGCGCGGCCATTTCGAATTCGGGACGATGTCGCTAACCAGGCCGAGCTTGATCCTGGTGCGCAACGCGCAGGGGCGTTGGAACCTGGAAGACTGGCTGCCGCCGGTGAATGCGAAGCCGGGAAACACAGGGATCTCATACGGGCCACAGCAATTGGCATTGGCCACAAATTATTTGCAAAAAATAGAATTCGATGAAGGCCGTGTGAATTTCAAATACGGCGAAGAGAAGAGGCCGTTTGCCTTCACGGCTGTTTCCGGAAACGTTGAACAAGTATCACCGGGGCGCTGGCAATTACGCCTGGAAGCGCAACCATGGCGAAGCGGTGTGACGCTGCAATCCTCGGGGATACTGCAAGTACGAGGCGACGTCGCGGGCACATCGGCACGCTTGCAACCAGCACAGATTCAGTTGCACTGGGAGAAAGTGTCGATTGCGGATTTGTTCCGGCTGGCCACGGGAAACGATCCCGGCGTGCGCGGGGAGTTCGCGTTGGATGGAAATGCCAGCGTTGGCAAAGGGAATCCGGGCGATGCCGCCGCAGGCCCCTGGCAATTTCAATTGCAAGCACGCGCAACGAAAATTCACCGGTGGGATTTGACAGAACGCAGCGACAATCCCCGCGTCAATCTGAATTTGAAAGGGAAATGGAACCTGGTGGCGGGAACGGGACGCGCCGACGAGATGACCATCGAATTGCCAGGATCGCGCATGCAGGGTACGGCGGAGTTGCAAATTGCAGAGCCGCTGACATGGAGTGCGCGCATCGATCATGCAGGACTGCAGGCTTCGGATTTTGTGGCCTGGTACCGCGCGTTCCAACCGGATGTTTCAGAGGAGGTGGCAGTGGACAGTTTCTTTACCGGAGAAGCCGCACTGCATGGCTGGCCTCTGCGCTGGGACGAGACGCGAATCACCAGCACGGGCGGGAGCTTGCGGCTGCCCGGTTTCCCGGCACCAGTGCACATGGGAGAAGTACACGGAGCGATGCACGGCGAGAAGTTCATCGTTGAGCCGGTGCATCTTATGTTCGGACCGACTGCCAAGGAAGCTGCAAGCGCGTCCAAGACGGAGAAGCCAGCCGCGAAAGTAAAGACAGCAGGAGCGGTGGCGAACGAGGCCGATTTGCGACTGGTGCAGGATTTTGGCACGGGCCATGGAGATCTGCGAATCGAAGGGCGGCTGGAGGAAGCGCAGAATGTTTTCAAGGCAACCGCGGCCTTGGGGCACACACTGAATCATGGTTGGGAATTGAGCGGTGGCGTTGCCACGGCAATGGACTTGAGTTGGGAGAGAGGATTTCAGGCGCGGGAGTGGAGTGGGACGGTAGACGTGAGAAAAGCGGAACTGCAGGTGGCCGGATTGAACCAACCGCTAAACCTGGATGAGCTATCCGCCGAATGGAAAAATGGGAAGCGTACGGCAACGATTGCGCGTGCCGAAGGGTTTGGAGCAGGCTGGTCGGGTGAGATTCAGGAATCGGCGGGAAAGAATGTGTTTGGCGGAAGCGACTGGGGATTTCATTTGCACGCGGACCATTTGGACGCGACGGAACTTGACCGGTGGTTTGGACCCAGAGCGAGACCGAACTGGCTGCAGCGTTTGCTGGCGTCGTTGCTGGAAAAGAACAACACAGGGGCGAAGCCCAGTGAACTGCTACGGCGGGTCTCCGCAGAAGGCGAGTTGACCGCAGACAGCGTCACGATTGAAAAAGTGAAATTGGGAAAAGTGAAAGCGAATCTGGAGTTTCACGATCTTCATCTGGATGTAAACGGTGCAGAGGCACAATGGGCGGGGGGCACGGTGCAGGGCGGAATGCAGGCCGTGTTTTCAGCTTCGCCGAGTTACTCCGTATCAGCAGCATTTGACGGGGTGAATCTGGCACTGTTGCCCTGGGCGGAGCGTTGGACAGAACGATGGTCGGGCACGGCGAAGGGGACGCTTCAGTTGACCACCAAGGGCGTGGGCCGGGATGAACTGCTGCGCGGTTTGCAGGGGCATGGAGACTTGAAATTGAAGAGCGTCGAATTCCGCGGCTGGGATGTCGCCACCAGCATGGAAGCGGGCGCGCCACGGCTGGGCTTGTCACGCTGGAAAAGCGGCGATGGAAATTTTGATGTGAAAGACCGCGCCGTGAATTTCGACGAGATTCACCTGGATGGCCTGAAGGGGCAAATGGAATTCGCGGGGACGCTGGGCTTTGGGCAGGAAGCGAAATTCACGCTTGCTCCGGCCGATGCGCGAGGGCACAAAGGAAAGGGAAGCGCGGCGGCTCATAGCTTTCAAATGAACGGAACCCCGGATGCTCTACGAATCCACATTGAGCCGGCAGCGGTGGCGCAAGCGAAACCATGAAGGACCAAGCTGCAAAACCAAAAACGAATCAGGAGATTCCCATGAAGCGGATGCTACTGTGTTTGATCTTGCTAATTCTGGTGGTAGTACCACGGGGAACGGCGCAACAGTCATTCACCCTCGAGCAAGTCCTGAGCGCGCCATTTCCAGCGGAACTGGTAGTGTCGAAATCTGGCGAGCGGTTGGCGTGGACGCTGAATGAACGGGGCCATTGCAACATCTGGGTGGCGGAGGGACCGAGTTTCGCAGCGCGACGGTTGACGGCATACAACGAAGATGAGGGCGGCGAACTCTCAAATGTGCAATTCACGCCTGACGGCGATTCCCTTGTTTACGTGCGGGGTGAGGGAAAGAACGGAGCGGGACAGTACGCGAACCCGACGAGCAGTCCAGCCGGGGCTGAACAGGCCGTGTGGATGATCCCGTGGAGCGGTGGCGAACCCGCAAAAATCGATGCGGGAAATTCACCGCGACTTTCGGTTCAGGGAAAAATTGCTTACGCGAAGGATGGGCAGATCTGGATTTCGAGCACGGCGGCGGGAGAAAAGCCGAAGGAAATTGTGGTGCGAGGGAAGAACGAGCCGGTAGCGTGGTCTCCGGATGGAACTAAATTGCTGTTCACCACGCGGCGCACGGACCATGGCTTTGTGGGGATTTATGACGCGAGGCTGCAGAGGGTGAATTACATGGCGCCCACGGTGGATTGGGATATTGACCCGGTATGGTCGCTGGACGGAAAGCGAGTGGCGTACGTGCGCGTGCAGAGCGAGGCGCGCGATGAGGCGGAGCGTCACTACAGCGAACCAGACCGCACGAGGGCCTGGACGATTTGGGTGGCGGATCCGGAAACAGGCTCCGCGCGGCAGATTTGGCACAGCGGCACTTCGTTGCAATCTTCGTATCCAGAGATGGCGGAGGATACTGGGGGAGGCGTGCTGAATTGGGCGGCAGAGAATCACATTGTGTTCGCCAGCGAAGAAGACGGCTGGCAGTACCTTTATGCAATTTCTGCGGACGGCGGCGCGACGAAACTGCTGACGCCGGGGAATTGTGAGGCGGAGCAATGGTCCTTCTCGGACGATAGGCGCGAGATTTTGTTCAATTCTAACTGCGGAGACGTGGACCGCCGGCATTTGTGGCGAGTGGGGATCACCGAAAGTGTGCCGGAAGCGATTACCCAGGGCGACAGCATTGAATGGGGCGGAGTGATTCTGAGCGGTTCGCAACGGCTTGGGTATTTTTCTTCAGACGCGAAGCACACCGGACGAGCGTTCGTGCGCGGAATGGCCAAGGATGCCAAGCCCATTGCGCTTGCGCCGCAAACGGTACCAGCGGATTTTCCGGCCGAAAAGCTTGTGACGCCACAACAGGTGATCTTCAAGTCTGGCGACGGACTGGAAGTTCATGGCCAATTGTTTGTGCCGCGAAATCTCAAGACCGGTGAGAAGCATCCGGCGCTGCTCTTTTTCCACGGTGGGCCGCCAAGGCAGATGCTCCTGGGCTGGCATTACATGTACTACTACTCGAACGCGTACGGGATGAACCAGTATTTGGCGAACCGCGGTTACATTGTGCTCTCTGTGAATTACCGCGACGGCATCGGCTACGGGCGGGCGTTTCGCGAGGCCACAAATCGTGGACCCAAGGGCGCAAGCGAATATCAGGATGTAGTGGCCGCGGGAAAATACCTGGCGGCACGCAGCGATGTGGACGCAAAGCGCATTGGGTTGTGGGGCGGAAGTTACGGCGGTTACTTGACGGCACTGGGGTTGGCGCGCAATTCCGATTTATTCGTTGCGGGTGTGGATATGCACGGCGTGCACGATTGGCCGTCGGATATTTGGGATGACAAATACGTTGCACCGCAGTGGACGAAGGTGCCGTACGATGCTTCGCCGGTGGCGTCCGTGGACTCGTGGAAATCGCCGGTGCTTTTCATTCATGGGGACGACGACCGTAACGTGGAATTTTCGCAGACGGTCGATTTAATTGCACGGCTGCGTGCCCGGGGTGTACACCTGGAACAACTTGTGTTTCCGGATGAAATCCACGATTTCCTGCTGCACCGGCACTGGGTAGAAGCGTACCAGGCGGGGAGCGAGTTTTTTGACCGGCAGCTCGGCGAGAAAAAATAGTGGCGGGACAAAGTAAGAACATCGCATGGCGTGCGGCGAGTTGCCTGGCACTGCTGGCTGGCTGGATTGGCGCGGCCGGCGGTGACCAGCGCGTGATGCTGCTGCCGCGGTTGCAAGCCGGGCAAACGATCAAGTACGACCTACATGGGCGCGTGCATCGTCACGTGAAGACGGAGAGCCGCGTTTCAACGATGCTGCACCCGGGTGATGTAGAGCGCGAAGTAACAATGCCACTAATGTTTACCGCGAGCGAGGTTCACCTGGAAAAAGGACGGCCCGTGATTTCAGCGCACGCGGAATTCGCGGCGGGGGATAGCGATTCGGGGGAACCGAGCGCGGCGGCAAACGCAAACGTGAAGTTTCTGATCGCGGGCGATGGTCAGGTACAGAAAGCAGAAGGGCTTGAAGACGTCGCACCGGAAAAGCAGCTGGCGTGGGAATTCTGGCTATCGCGGTTTGCGTTCGGTTGGACTTTGCCGGCCGATGGGGCGAAACCCGGAGACAAGTGGAAATCCGAGGCATCGGAGAAATCGCCGTCGCCCATCGCGGATCTCGTGTGGGAATCAGAGACAACGTATGTGGGGAATGACAAGTGTCCGCTCATTTCGTCGGAGACATGCGCGAGTTTTCTGACTCGGGCGACGTTGAGGCAGAAATCGTCCAGCAAAGATGCGACACCGGAAGATTACCGGCTGAACCAATTGCGCACATCGGGCACGGTGAAGGGCACGGATGAGATTGTGACGTATATTTCGCTGAAGAGCGGGCTGGTGATGCGCGCAACGGAGGAGACGCAACAGTCCATGGATGTAACCATTGCAAAAGCGGATGGCACGAACGGGGTGCATTATACGATTTCGGCGAACAGCCGATTTGAAACGCTACTGGTGACGGGCGTCGATTCCGCGGGGAAATAGAGAAGCAAGGAAGCGGAGAAGTTTGCAGAAAATCACAGAACGAGTAGAGGTTTCCTGGATTAAATGTCCAGCAAGGTTTGAAACTGCGGCAAGCCCTCGCACAATTTCTGAAGTTTTTCCTGAATCCTGGGAGTCAACCCCATAAATTCGAATCCGTGAAGCGTGCCTTGCTCGCGCCTGACAATTGCCATGATGCGTTCACCGGCGATGAAAGAGAGTTGCACCTCTTCCCCGACTGTCAGGGAGCCAGTAATTGCGGCCGATAAACCGCTTTCGCTTATTTCAAACGTGGTGCCCTCGCGGTACGTTCCATCCTTTCGGGCGACATAGAGAGGTTGAATGTGGCGATGACGCTGATGTTTTCGCCGCTCGACGCCGATTTGCGTTGAAGCAGCTTGTTCGCTCTTGCTCTCGGTCTTCATGTTCGAGCTCACACTCTCTGGCGATGATTCCTACCGTTGCGAATACCCGATTCCGCAAATTGGAAGGGCGCAATCGCGGGAATCACTTAGAAGGAGTGTTTTCGCTTGTTCGCCACCAGTTATTGCGCGTAGAGCCACGATTGGCTCAACAGGTGGGAATCGGAGTCTGCCGGAGAGGGTCCGGAACGGCGGGGCTTACAATTCCTAGGCTTAACGTAGCAAACGGAGTGGTGTGTGGCAATGGCCCGGCTGACCGAAGTAGCGAAAGGCTAACTTGCCTGGTGGAGGCTGATTGCTCCCGCGTCACCTTTTTGCTGTGTGGGTGGCCGAGGCACGAAACTGAACTTCGATGAAACATCGCGTTTCCACGGGTTTTCCATCCACCAGGGTTGGCTGATAGCGCCACCGGTGGACAGCATCGATGACAGGCAAAATTAGACCGGGCCTGCCTTCCAGCAGCCGCACGCTCTCGACACGGCCATCTTTGGCGACGATTGCACTGACACGAACGGTATCACCGGGGACGAGCGGAATGCGCCCGGTTTGAGGATCAACGCGAGATATCAGCTCACCGACAACCAGCTTCTTCTTTCGATTGAAAGGCCATGCTGCGTGCGAGGCAGGCATGCGAACGGAACGCTGAATGTGTATTGTGACCGAGGAAGATTCCAGGACTCGTTCGCCCGACAGATTGAAAAATGGAGCGTAGTAGCCGGAAGGAAGACGGATCTCCAGGACTTGACGGGCGGGCGGATCCATCTGAATGACGGGAGCTTCTGTTCTGCGTGGTGGTGCAGAACGCGTAGCCGGAATAGCCGGGGCTGAGGGAATCGTTGCGGATGTGCCAGTGCGAGTGTCATCCGGGCGTGGCGGGTCCGGAGCAAGCTCTTTGAAAGTTGGCGGATCAGAAGAAGGCGGCAGCGTATTGTTGGCCATCGCTTCAGGAACCGAAGAATCAGTTGCCGGCGGAATCGCGACGGGGTGGGGCTCATCATTCTGCGGGACGGATGAATCCTCTGCGACAAGGAGCGAGGTATCCGGATCTCGATTGGACTGAAGTGCTTGCTTTGCGGAAGAAGTTAAGTTTGCTCGCGATGCGTGGCACAGATTTTGCTCCGTGCCAGTTTTGGAGTCAGAGGGATTGTCGTCCGCATTTGTTAGTTTGGGTGTTTGCGCAGGGGCTTGAGAAGCAAACGCGTCCGTTGGAGCGAAGTTCAATCCTGCGGCGTTCACGCTCGGTACAAGCGAGGGCGATGGCACGGCGGTGCTGCTCTGGTAGGCATTTGCCAAAGTGCGTGCGAAATAATGGGGTTGTGCGCCGTTTTTGACGAAGAGCGCGACCGCGAGGCCGGCCGAGGCCAGGAGCAATAAAGAGATCGCGATGCCCGCCGTAGCGGGAGCTAAACGCTTGCGCGGGAGCAGACGCGGAGTTTGCGCCGCGATTTCACGCAGAGTACCGGACGAATCCTCCTGCGCGGATGCCAGCGTTGGGAGCGTGCTCCCCGCTGAATTTTCGTGAATCTCATCGACGACAGAAACACGATGCGGTCCCTGCGGCGACGATTGCGCAGACTCGCGCGCGCTCCATTTGCGGATCAGTTGGCGGTCGTGCTCGGATAGATCGAGCAACTGTATGCCTGCCAACTTTCTGGCTTCGTTCACCCAAACGACGCGGACATTGACCAGGACCGGCTTTGGAAGGCCATTGAGCGGGATGGAGACGCGAGCGACATAATTGCAGGTCAGTTCCGCCGGTGTCGAGATCAGCAAACCATTTTCACTGATGTTGAGGAGCAGGCCGTCTTTGCCTTCCGCAAAGGCGACGAAGACGGGCGACTGAAGGGCAATGCGCGGATAGAAACGGCGCTCGGAAGGCGCGGGCGAAGACGATGCGGACTGAGCGGATGAGGACATATTCGACTCTCCATGTTGAGCGGCCCATGGGCGCGAGGTGAGAACGCGGAGTCACTCAAGGACACTGCAGGCTGGGCGGCAGTGCAGAAAACGGGCGGGCTCTCATTTAGACTCGCGTTCCGCCCTGAGCGTTACAACACAGGGAGCGGCAGAAGGTTTCGCTGAAAAATAGAACGGCTCAGTAATGGTACGAGGAAGGTCTTCGCGGGTCGCCCATCTGGCCAGCGCTTACCGCACGGCAACTTCTGGCTAGGCGCCGCTGGCTTCGTGGGGAATTTGGAGCGATTCTTCCTTGACGGTCGTGCCGCTGAGTTTCAGCGCCATCATTTGCAACGCTAGATTTGCGATACGCTGCGCGGCATCCTCGACGCGAACTCCGCGAATGTGAATATTGGAGATGAGGTTTCTGTCCGCATCGGTTTGCCCGGAGCGCGGCTCGTACGCCATATAGGAGGAGAGGCTTTCTGACGTCGCAAGGCCGGGGCGCTCTCCGATCAGCAACACCAGCACGCGCGGGGCAAGCAAGTCGCCAATCTCATTCATGATGCCAACGCGGCAATTTCGCACGCAGAAACTTTGGCCTAATGACCAGCCGCGCGTATTCGCCTGCTGATGCAGCAGCGGGAATAAAGTGGGCACCTGCGCCGATAGTGCGGCGCCGGACAAGCCGTCGCCGATCACGATCTGCAGGTCGGGCGATTTTCGACAGTTTTGGCTGACGAGGCTTTTTGCGGCGTCGCTGAGTTTGCGGCCGAGATCGGGACGAAGCAAAAACTGCGATTTCGATTCGGCTTGGCTGGAAACTTGGAATAGCTTCCACTCCTCGACAAAATCAGGCGGAAATTCGTTGTGCAGGTCGAACTCGGTCCAGACGGCATCCACGGCGCGGGCATGTGCGCTGCGAAGTTCGAGCTGCATTCCTGTGGAGTAAGCGGCGCCTGGCGGCACAAAGATGCGTGCGGGGGTGCGGGTGCGGATTTTCTGAATGATCTCGGGCCACGCGGGAGGCGGAGAAAGATTGTGGTCGTCGCTCATGTCTTGGCACTGGAGGACGAGGCGGTTGGCGCCAGCACGCGTTCCAGTCCTTGCAATAGTTTTTGCCGTTTGCCCGTGTCGAGCGCTGCGGGCTGGCCGTCGCGGTATATGCCGGCGTGTTCGAGCCACTGCAGGAATTCCGGGGCGGGACGCAGGCCAAATATTTTGCGAACTGCCAGCGCGTCATGAAAGCTGGTGGATTGGTAATTGAGCATGACGTCGTCTGAGCCGGGTACGCCCATGAAGTAGTTGCACCCGGCGGCCGCCAGCAGAAGCATGAGATTGTCGGCGGAATTTTGGTCGGCAGCGGCGTGATTCGTGTAGCAGACATCGCAGCCCATTGGCAGGCCCAATAGTTTGCCCATAAAGTGATCTTCAAGGCCTGCGCGAATGATCTGGCGTTCGTCGAAAAGATATTCCGGGCCGATGAAGCCGACGACGCTGTTGACGAGGAAAGGATCGAAGGCGCGGGCGACGGCGTAGGCGCGAGCTTCCAGGGTTAGTTGATCGACGCCGTGATGGGCTTCGGCGGAAAGGGCGCTGCCCTGGCCGGTTTCAAAGTACATCACATTGTCGCCTGCCCAGGGAACATTGCGGGCGCGGTGATGTTCGAGTACGCGCTCGCGGCCTTCGCGCAGCATGGAAAGAGTGATGCCGAAGCTGGCGTTGGCTGCTTGCGTTCCGGCCACGGACTGAAATAGCAAATCAATGGGCGCGCCGCGATCCAGGCATGCTAGTTGGGTGGTGATGTGCGCGAGGCAACAGGCCTGCGTGGGAATGGCGAACGCTGTGATCAGACGATCCAGCGCCCGCAGGATAGTTGTTACACCCGCGACGGAATCCGTGGCGGGATTTACGCCGATGACGGCGTCGCCGCAGCCGTAGAGCAGGCCGTCGAACGCGGCCAGCAAAATGCCACCGATGTCATCGGAAGGATGGTTTGGCTGTAAGCGAATGCCGAGGACGCCGCGCTCTCCCATGGTGTTGCGGCAGCGAGTGACGTTGCGAATTTTGCCAGCCGCGAGGACAAGGTCCTTGTTGCTCATCAGCTTCGCCGCGGCTGCGGCCATTTCCGGCGTGATGCCCCATTTCAGGGACTTCAACTCAGCTTCGGTGGTTTGATTATCCAGGAGGAATTCACGAAAACTGCCGACAGTCATGCTGCGGATGGGTTGGAACGCGGAAGAATCGTGGGATTCGAGAATCAGGCGGGAAACTTCGTCCGTTTCGGGTGGGATGACCGGATTGTTGAGCAGGTCGATTAGCGGAACATCCGCCAGGGCGCTCTTTGCCGCAACGCGCTCGCGCTCGGAAACGGCGGCGATTCCGGCCAGTTGATCGCCGGACTTTTCCTCGTTCGCCTTCGCGAGGAGTTCACGGAGATCGGAGAAGTGAAAGTGCTGGTTCATGGCCGGAGCCATAGTATGGCTGGCTCCAGGCTTGAAGGAAAGCAAACGTGGTTGCTGAACGAGTGAGGAAAAACCGACCCCAAGACCCACCCTCAAAAAACGAGGGTGGGGCACCCAGCAGAATAATTTGTGCTTCGAGGTTTGTCTTGAATGCTTTTAGCGTGGTTGCGGGAAACGGACTCCTTGAATGGGTGAGGAGAAAAAGGGGCTCCAAGACCGACCCTCAAGAACGAGGGCGGGGCACCCGACGCCCGGCTACAGATCCGCTTTGACTTTGGAAAAAGTGCGAAGACTTAGAATGGCAGAAATCAGAAGGCTAATTATTCCAACCATCGCCCAGTTGTCCCAATGAAATGTTCCATTGAGTGGGACAGAATACTCACCCTTGAAAACCCATCGGTAGGGTCCTGGCATCAAGATGTACAGATAGAACGGAATACAAAGTAACGTCGCCGTTAGAGCGATAGTAGCTGCAATTCGACGACGAAAGAAAGTCAGAAGCATCGCCATTAGGAAAAGAAGAGACCCGAGATCGGCCATTTGGAACAACGGCCCCGTGGGGCGACCACCTCTAAACTCTGAAGCGCCGAAGTTATTCAAACGAGCCAATAGCACGACTGCGCATGCGAGACAGCCAAGTGCGAAGTAACTCTTTTTCTTTAGAAAAACTTTCATCAAACATTCCCGGCGAGTAACTCGATGGCATCCTCTACTCGGATAGATTAGCCCAAATCACTATGCATAACACGCATGGGCGGTGAATACGCTAACCGGGAACTTGCCAATCACTCGGCCTTTTGACGGCTCTATGGCCATTTGCGGGACGAGGTATAATGGTGGTTTCGGCTGGCGGTGATGGGCCAGCAGGAGAGGCTTGCTATGAATTTTAGGCTGCACAGCACGTACCAGCCGCGGGGGGACCAGCCTGCCGCGATCGAGCAGCTTATGCGCGGGTTGAAGGCGGGAGAGAAGCACCAGGTGCTGCTGGGCGTGACGGGATCGGGCAAGACGTTCACGATGGCGAAGGTGATCGAGGAGGCGAATCGGCCGGCGCTGGTGCTGGCGCACAACAAGACGCTGGCGGCGCAGCTCTATCACGAGTTCAAGGGATACTTTCCGGAAAACGCGGTGGAATATTTCGTGAGCTACTACGATTTCTACCAGCCGGAAGCGTATGTGCCCTCCGCGGACATTTACATTGATAAAGAAGCAACGATCAACGACGAGCTGGACAAGCTGCGCATGAGTGCGACGCGTTCGCTGTTTGAGCGGCGCGACGTGATCATTGTGGCGTCGGTTTCGTGCATCTACGGAATTGGCTCGCCGGAAGCGTATTACGGGATGCTAGTGATGCTGGAAAAGGGGCAGCAGACTTCGCGGGAGGCGCTGTTGCGGCGATTCGTGGATATTCAATACGAGCGCAGCGAAGAATTGCGGCGCGGAACGTTCCGCGTGCGTGGCGACATCATCGAAATTTATCCGACCTACGAAGATCAGGGCTACCGCATCGAAATGTGGGGCGACCAGATTGATACGATACGGCAGATTGACCCGTTGACCGGCGAAATCCGCGCGGGGCAGGAAGATCTTGGGCGCGTTCCGATTTATCCGAAGACGCATTATGTGATGCCGCAGGAGCAACGTGACCGCGCGATTGTGACCATTCAGGAAGAGCTGGAATGGTGGAAGAAGGAACTGGAACGGCAGAACAAGTTCGTGGAGGCGCAGCGCGTGGTGCAGCGCACGATGTTTGATATCGAGATGATGCGCACGATCGGCTACTGCCACGGCGTGGAAAATTATTCGCGGCACCTGAGCGGGCGTTTGCCGGGAGAAGCGCCGCCAACGCTGCTGGATTATGTGCCGCAGGATTATTTGCTGTTTGTGGACGAGGCGCACGTTTCGATTCCACAAGTGGGCGGAATGTCTCATGGGGACAGATCGCGGAAGCAAACGCTGGTGGATTACGGATTCCGCATGCCGTCGGCGCTGGATAACCGGCCGCTGACGTTTGAAGAGTTCGAGCACCGTATGAATCAAGTGATTTATGTGTCGGCGACGCCGGGGCATTACGAATTGACGCGGTCCGGCGGCGTGGTGGTGGAACAGGTGATCCGGCCGACGGGACTGATTGACCCGGAGGTGGAAGTGCGTCCGGTGAAGGGCCAGGTGGATGACCTGCTGGAAGAAATACGGCTGCGCGCGGAGAAGAACGAGCGCGTGCTGGTGACGACTTTGACGAAGCGCATGGCCGAAGACTTGAGCGAATATTTTTCGGAGATTGGCGTGCGCTGCCGGTATCTGCACTCGGAAGTGGAGACGCTGGACAGGATCACAATTTTACGGGATTTGCGCAAAGGCGAGTTTGACGTGCTGATCGGGATTAACTTGTTGCGTGAAGGATTGGATCTGCCGGAAGTTTCGCTGGTGGCGATTCTGGATGCGGACAAGGAAGGCTATTTGCGGAGCACGACTTCGCTGATCCAGACCATGGGGCGGTGCGCGCGGCACATTTCCGGGAAAGCGATTCTATATGCCGACCGGCGAACGAAATCCATGAATGAGGCGATCGGCGAGACGTACCGGAGGCGCGCGAAACAGTTGGAGTACAACAAGGAAAACAACATCACGCCACAATCGATTGTGAAAGGCGTGGACATGGAACTGGCGCACATCGTGGAGGCGGATTATGTGACCGTGCCGCTGGATGCCGTGGAATTGGACGCGGCGACCGCGAATATCCATTCAGAGGAACAGCTTGCGGAGATGCTGACGAAACTGGAAACGCAGATGAGGGAAGCGGCGAAGAAATTCGAGTTTGAGAAAGCGGCGCTGTTGCGAGACCGGATCAAGAGTTTGAAGCAGCAGGATTTGGCGGGAGTGTTTGGGAAGGAGACGGGAGAGGGTGCCGGTGGGGAATGAGCATTTGAATCCAAGATAAAGAGGGATTCCTCACTTCGCGGACTGCGTTCGGAATGATGAATTTAGAATGTCGAATTAGGAAAATCAACTTCGACGGCGGCGAAGTTCTTCAAGGGAATAGAAAGTGCCGCGCCAGTTGATGCCGCCTTGGCGCAAAGTGATGAAGGTGGAGCGCAAGAGCATGTAGTTGAAAAGAAGCGCGCCGAGCGGAAGCGTCAGGCAATAGAGCGGGGAAACGCGCATGACGATGTCCACGCCGATGTGGAACGAAAGCGCGATGAGAACAGCGATGCTGGCGAAAGCACGAACCCAGCCATGGCCAAAGAAAATGCCGAAAAAAGGAAGCACATTGAGCGCGAGGATGCCGATGGTTTGCGCACAAACCATCGGGCCGCTGAATTGAGCAGTAGCAAAGAAGTTCTTCTCGACGCCACGAATCAAGTTAGCAATGCCCGCGTGCCAACGCACGGATACCGAATCCTGCGCGACGGCAACACCCGAGTGGAAACCACCGCGTTTGACAATTTTCCCAAGCATAACGTCGTCGAGCACTTCCATTGCCAGACGACGGTGAGTGCCGCAGGCCTCGTAAGTTGTGCGTTTCACCATCTGAAATGCACCCACGCCAACATACGCTCGCGAATGAGGATTGCTCACGCGATGCGGGTCCATGCCGATGGTAAAAGACAGGCCGAAAAACGTGATGAACACTTTTTCCCAAAAGTCGACCATGACGACATCACCGAAAAGGGTGAGGTGATCAAGCTGGCGATCGCGTGCCAGTGCCACAGCGCGGCGCACCGTGTCCGGTTTGAAACGCACATCAGCGTCGGTGAACAGCAGCCAATCGCCGGAAGAGGCTTCGTATGCTTTCTGGAGGGCGTGGGGCTTGCCTAGCCATCCTTTTGGGAGTTCGCCGATGTGGACGACGCGCAGGCGGTCGTGAGTGGCAGCGAAGTCGTCGAGAATTCGTGAGGTGGCGTCGAGGGAGCGGTCGTCCACGGCGATGATTTCGAGGTGGGGATAATCAATTTCGATGAGAGTGGCGAGGGCAGCGGGGAGCTTTTCCTCTTCATCGCGAGCGGCGAAGATCAGCGAAATTCGCGGGCAATCGGCATCTTTTGCAGGGGCATAGCTTTTGAGCCAGGGCAAAAGAACGGCGCCATAGGCTGCGCGCAAGCCGTAGGTGAGCCACAGGAAAGCGATGAGTCCGAAAAGGATGAGCCAAATGAGGTGCATGCGGATTGGAGTCGAAAGCCAGCCTCAGGGTATGCTAGCACGGATGACAAAAAGCGTTTCCATCGTGGGAGCAGGGCGTGTGGGCCGCGCGCTGGGCCGGCGGCTGCGGGAATTGGGCTGGAGGATCGGGGTGGTCGCGGCGCGGACAGATGCCAATGCGAGGAAGGCGGTACGCTTTATCGGCGCAGGACAGCCGCAGGCAGGAGTCACCCGCCAGATTTTCACCAGCCCCACGATTCTGGTGAGTGTGCCGGATGACGCGATCGCCAGCGTCGCCGATGAGTTGGCAGAGAAGGGCGGGGAAGAACTCCGCGGCAAAGTTGTGCTGCACACAAGCGGGGCGCTGAACGCCGACGTGTTGCAATCGGTGAGAGCTTGCGGTGCGGCAGCTGCTTCCATGCATCCCATGCAGACATTCAGCGGCGTCGGCGTGCCACCGCTGGAAGGAAAAGTATTTGGAATTGAAGGCGACGAGATCGCGGTGCGGATGGCGCGAAAGATCGCGCGCGAACTGGGAGGAACTCCAGTGAGCATCGCGGCGGCGATGAAGCCGCTCTATCACGCCGCGGGTGCATTTGCAGCGGGTCACGTATTGGCGCTGGAAGAGGCCGGAGTGCAAATGCTGGTGAAAGCGGGAATGAAGAGGCGGGAAGCAACGCGGGCGCTGCTTGCACTCTCGCGGCAAGTCATCGACCACTATGAAAAGCTGGGGCCTAGCAAGGCGTGGACTGGACCGCTTTCGCGGGGCGATTATGGCGTGATTGCCGGACACGAAGAGGCTTTGCAACAGATGGCTCCGGAATTTCTGGAAGCGTATCAGGCGGTGAGCCGGCTGGCAGCGAGAGTTCTCGCACACGATTCCGCGAGCATGCTGAGCGAATTGAAATTGGTTTCTGTTGCAACACAGCAATCAACGAAGGTCAAAGGGGGCCAGGCTTGACGCGACTTCAAATTCCCATACAAAGTACCGCGCTGAAAAACGGATTGCGCGTGGTGATTGCACCGGATACGACCGCGCCGGTGGTGACCATCGGGGTGTACTACAAAATCGGATTTCGGCTGGAGCCGCAGGGGCGCAGCGGGTTTGCGCATTTATTCGAGCACATGATGTTTCAGGGATCGGAAAACGCGGCGAAAATGCAGCACATCAAACTGATTAATTCGAGCGGCGGCACGTTGAACGGCTCGACGATGTACGACGTAACCAACTATTACGAAGCGGTGCCCTCCAATGCGCTGGAACGCGTGCTGTGGCTCGAGGCGGACCGCATGCGCGCGCTGAAGGTGGACGATGAGAATTTGCGCAACCAGCGCGACGTGGTGAAAGAAGAAGTGCGCGTCAACGTACTCAATCAGCCGTACGGCGGCTTCCCGTGGCTGGACATGCCGCCGGTGGCATTCCGCAATTGGGCGAATGCGCATAATTTCTACGGGGATTTTGCGGACCTGGACGCGGCGAGCCTGCCGGATGTGCAAAAGTTCTTCCGGACTTACTACGTGCCGAATAATGCGGTGCTGTTGCTGCTCGGTGATGTGAAGCCGGAAGAGGGATTCGCGCTGGCGGAAAAGTATTTCGCGCCGATTCCGGCGGGGGCAGCGCCGCCATTCGCTGATCCAACCGAACCACCGCAGAAAGAGGAGCGGCGGGGACACGTCGAAGAAAAATTCGGGACACTGCCAGCGATGGCCATCGGTTACGTGTTGCCGGAGCGGCGCACGCCGGAGTGGTTCGCGATGGCGCTGCTGGACCAGGCGCTGCACGGGGGAAGGGTGGGGCGCATCTACCGCGAGTTGGTGCTCGAAAAACAAATTGCCGTGGAGGCGGACGGAGGGATTGATGATTTGTTCGGCTACAACGGGCCCACGCAATTGACGACGCGAATCCTTCACAAGCCGGAGTATTCCGCTGAGGCCACGATGGCTGCGTTTGATGCGGTGATCCGCGACGTGCAGGAAAAGGGCATCAGCGAGGACGAATTACAGCAGCTGAAAGTGAAATGGCGTTCTGATTATTATTCGACGCTGGAGAGCGGGCGAGGCGGGGCCATGCCGCGCTACGGGCTGATGCACTTGCTGGCGTGCTTCACGCTGTTCGACAATGAGCCTCAGTTGGTGAACACAATTTTGGACAGTTTCCTGGAAGTGAAACGCGAAGATGCGCAGCGCGTTGCCCAGAAATATCTGCGGCCGGAAAACCGCGCGATCGTGTTCCGCACTCCGTTGAAAAGCGATGCAAAGGAGGCCGCGTAATGGCGACGATTTCGACAGAGGTTTCCACTCTAGCTCCGGCGCTTACGCCCGAACGCCCCGTTACGTGGCCAAAACGGACGCGAGCGCGGCTGGCAAATGGACTCGAAGTGGTGCTGGCAGAGGCGCACTCGATACCGAAATTTCAGGGGGAGCTTTATTTCCGCGCCGGCAATGCACTGGTGGTGGATCGCGCGCCCAGCCTTGCGGAAATGACAGCCACCGTTGTGCGCACGGGAACAACAAAGCGAGTAAGCCGGCAGATCGAAGAGGATTTGCGGAGCCTGGGCGCGGACTTGGGCACAAGCGCCGGACAGGACAACAGCGCGATTTCGTTTGCCGGGTTGAGTGAGTTCGCCGAACCCCTGCTGCAAATGGTGAACGAACTGGCGCGCGAAGCGGCATTCCCTGAAGCGGAATTCGAGCGCGAGCGGCGGCAGAAGCTCGAGGAAGTAAAGTTGGAGAGAACTTCGCCGGGCTTCTTGGCAGGGGAACAATTGCGCAAAGTTTTATTTGGAGCGCACCCGTACGCGCAAATCTCGCCCAGCGAAGAGCAGGTGGCGGCATACAAGCGGGAAGATTTGCAGAGTGTGTATCGTGAAATCTATGCGCCGGAAAATGCGTTGCTGATGCTAGTGGGCGATTTTGATCCGCAGGCGATTTTGAAGACGATCGAGAGAGTATTTGGTGGCTGGACTGGGAAGAAGCCAGTGGCGAAGGACTCCGCAGCGCCGCCAATGCCGCGGGGGCGGCGAGTGTACCTGGTCCACAACCCAGGATCCGTGCAGACGCAAATCCTGGCGGGGTGCCACGCCATCACGCGGAGGCACCCAGACTGGCTGCGGCTGGGCCTGACAAACAGCTTGTACGGCGGGGCGTTCAATTCGCGGCTGGTGATGAACATTCGCGAGGACAAGGGGTATACGTACAGCCCGCGCAGCGGCGTATCGGCGCTTCGCCAGCACGGCTATTTCTCGATATCGGCGGCGGTGCGCAATGATGTGGTGGCGGCTTCGCTGACGGAAATTTTCTACGAACTCGATAAACTGCGATCCGTACCCGTCCCCGCGGCGGAACTCGCCGATGCGCAGAATTATCTGACAGGCGTCTTTTCCATGGGATTGGCGACGCAGGAGGGACTGCTCTCGCAATTCTCGACAGTGGAACTGAATGAATTGCCGGCAGATTATTTGGAAACGTACCGGGAAAAAATCAAGGCGATGACGGCCGAAGATTTGCTGGCGACGGCGAGGAAATATTTCGATTCGGCGAACATGCAAATTGTAGTGGTGGGCGACCGTGCACAGATCGAAGAGCAGGCCGCGCTTTTCGGCGAAGGCGAAATCTACGATACACAAGGCAAAAAGGTCGCGTGACGGCGCAATCGCCTCACGGTTCGCAGCCGATAAGCAGGTCACTCCGTACGCAGGGGAAGGGGAATTTCGAGAGAGCCGATACGGGCGTCGACAGCATCGAGCACGCCGATGCGCAGCCAAGCTGTATTCGCGGGAACCTCGACGATCTGTTTTGCGCGAAACGTGCCAGTTCGAGCCTTGTCCGACTGTTGTGGGGCCAGCGTGGGATCCCCGTTCCAAGCACCGCCAATCAATAAATTGTTTTCCCGGTCGTAGGCAGCGTAAACAAAATCCAGTTTGGCATGACGCCGACCGTCCGCCGTCATCTGATAGGTGACTTGCTTCCGCAAAAGCGCATACTCCAGTTCATACTTCTGCATCTTCACGGAATCCCACTTATTAAACTTCGCGAATGGCGGGAACTGGGAGAGATCCTTAATCTGCCCTGGAGTCACGCCGGCCGGCAGGCCAACTATCCTGGCATGGACAGAAAACAGGAGTTCGTGGCTTGCGGGAGTGCCCCGCTCCATCGCAGCATCCGCCTTTTCCAGCGGAGCAAGTGTTGCGCGCTGCGCAAAGGTGGAATCATCGGCGGCAAAGTAGTTTCGGCGGTAGGAAAGATGCACGTGTTTTTTCGCAACGCTTACACGAATCCTTCTTAAGTGCCCGTCAAACTTGGTATTCGAGGGTGAATAACTCAAAGTATAGTAATTTGCGCCATCTTCCGTGGCCGCGTGCACTGCTTCCTCAATTCCATTGGTATCGTAAAATGCATGCCCGCCCGTGGATTCCGCAATCTGGTCCATGGTGTCATGCTCTCCCACCAGTTGAAGCCAGAACTTTTGGCGGTCTTGTTCCAGCGAATCAGGGGAATAAGTCCTGTTGTTGGCCGCGTCATAAATGGGATTGGTGGCGAGCCCGCGGATGTCCACGGGGTAGACGGCCATCTGGCTGAGGGTAAGCTGATTGGTCGCTCGCTTAAGATCGGGATTGAAGTCTACTGCTTGCGAGAAAGGATCCAGAGGATCTCCTCCAGGCAAGACGCCGACAGGAAATGAACCGGAGAGCCAGATAAGGTTCTTGCGGCCGGGCACGCCGCGAACAAATCGCGAGATCTCATTGAATGCATTCACCGTCAGTTGAACGCGGTTTTGCAAAGCATATTCATCAGCAAGCCCTTCGAGGTGTTTCAAGCGATCCAGCATGGCTTGGGGCCCGGCATAACCTGGAATAAGGCCGCTATCGCCGAGCGCGGTGGCAGGCGACACGGTGTCTGGATTGGGAGCGCCCATGATGGGAGACTGCGAACCGGCGGCGCGGCTGTCCATCGCGGCAAGCAGTTCCGCCTCGCTATCCGTCACGCCTTGCAGAAGATGGAGCTTATTGCTTAAAACGAAAATAGCGTAACGGCTGCCATGTGGCTTCTTCATCAGGAACTTCTTGGTTTCGCGGCGTGCCAGAGCCTGGTCCGTGATGGGGGTATTCAGCATATCGTACAGAATGACATTCAGTGGCAGGTCTTCCCGGGCGGGGATGAGATTCAAAAACGTATTAGGTGGCAGCTTGGACAGATCGAGCGAAGGGTTGGTGCTTTCAGCTGGTGCGGCAGCGCTCGTGTGCGCCTCAAAAGATAGGAGCATCTGCCGGGCGCCGTCTTCCGTGACGGAAAAATCCTCGCGTTTCAATCCGGTCACCGGACGATCTTTTCCGTCGGTTACGACCACATCAAACAGCACCTGGCGCACTTGAGTTTTTATGATTGTTTGCGCCTGCGAGTTGGTCTTTGCCTGCGTTGTTTGCGGTTTTGTTTGCGCGCACGCAACGCCGCAGATGAACCAGGACACAGCCAACAAGCCAGCGATTGCAGCCGTCAATCGTATGGACCGAGTCAGGGGACGGCCTCCAGCTTTTTACACGCTCACGATATCAGAATCTTCAGCTAGGTACTACGGAGAGAACATAACCTTGTGAGAAAACTCGCAGGGAGGGGCGGGCGCGATAGGTATTGTATTAGGCACGTCACACATCTATTATAAAGGCGTCATGACCTGCTGGAGAAGCCGGAGCGTTCTTGCTGGAGTCGCGTTGTTGTTTGTATGGATGCCGGGAATCCTTAGTGCGAAGAAGAAGCCTCCTGTGCACCCGGTAAATTTGAATACGGCCAACAGCGAGGAGTTGCAGTTGGTGCCGGGAATCGGGCCATCCACAGCGGATAAAATTCTGCAGATGAGGAAGTCGTACGGCGCGTTCAAGAACGTGGACGATCTGCTGGCGATCAAGGGGATTGGCCCGAAAAGAATGGAAAAGATGCGGAAATATTTGACGGTGGGAAAGACGCCGCTGGGCAAGAAGGCTCCCACCGACGCGGAATCCGCGAAGGCGCTGGCGAAACCGCCGCCTTCTAAAAAGGCTGCAGCAAATGCCACAGCCAAGAGCAAGGCGGACGCAGATTCATCGGAGAAGGACGACGAAGAGCAGTAGCGCGAGCGAGATGGCGAATTTGTTTGCGTCTGGGTGAAATGGGGTCCAGCGTGCTGGACCCCTACATTTACATTGCCTCGGTAATCTCAAGCGAAGCTACAGGTGCTGGTGGGTGGGCTTCGGCGTGGAAAGTCGAAGAGGGACCTGGTCGGCAATGCGGATGCCGTAGCCTTCCAGGGCGACGACTTTCTTTGGGTGGTTGGTGACGACTCGAATATCCGTAAGGCCGAGGTCAATCAGGATTTGCGCGCCGATGCCGCTTTCGTGTTGTACCAGGCGCTGGCGGGCAGGCTCGCGGTCCAGCTGGCCACGAGAATGAAAGTGGATTTGCGGCAGCCTTCCCGGCGTGTCCGGCGTATCAATGCTGTAGCCGCGGCCGGTGTGGTGCAAATAAAGAAACACGCCGCGGTCCTCCTCGGCAATTTTCTCCAGGGAACGCGCCACCAAGTCGGGGCAGTCACACGCGGTTGATCCAAAAACATCTCCAGTGAGGCAGTGGGAGTGAACGCGGACGAGCGGAGGCGTAGGGCCAGCCAGTTCGCCGCGAATCAGCGCGATGTGCTGATCGTGGTCCACGTCGCTGGAGTAGGCAATCATGCGGAAATCGCCATACCGCGTGGGCAGTGTCGTTTCGGCAATGCGGCGGACGTAGCGCTCGTGCTGCATGCGGTAGCGGATCAGGTCGGCCACCGTCAGCATCTTCAAGTTGTGCTCGCGACAGAATTCGATGAGCTGCGGCACGCGCGCCATGGTGCCGTCTTCGTTCATGATTTCGCAGATGACGCCGGAGGGATTCAGTCCGGCAATGCGGGCCAAGTCAACAGACGCTTCGGTTTGTCCGGCGCGAACGAGTACACCGCCATTGCGCGCGCGCAAGGGGAACATGTGCCCCGGACGGGCCAGATCTTGCGGGCGCGTTTTAGGATCGATAGCGGTAAAAATCGTGATGGCGCGATCAGAGGCGCTGATACCCGTGGTGACGCCAAGCTTTGCGTCAATAGCTTCGCAGAATGCGGTGCCGTGCACCGAGGTGTTGATGGGCGACATCAGCGGGAGATTGAGTTCTTCGCAGCGCTGCTCGGTAAGAGCCAGGCAAATAAGGCCGCGGCCAAATTTGGCCATGTAATTGATGGCCTCGGGAGTGATTTTCTCGGCGGCCAGGGTGAGGTCGCCCTCGTTTTCGCGATCCTCATCGTCCACCAGGACGATCATGCGCCCCTGACGAATTTCCTCGACCGCTTCTTCAACCGTGCAGAATGCAGAAGGCTGTTGGGTCATGGAGATGGCCTCTCTTCAGTATAAACGGAACAGGGGATTACCCGGCAAGGGGGTGCGATAAGCCCGGAAAGGTGGCAGAAGGGCGGAAATAAAGGGACAAGCGCCTGCGGCTAGGCGAGTTCAGAGGTGCTCAGCCAGTGCTCGATGACAGGCTCCTGGTTGGCATCGAGTTGCTCAAAGCTGATCCCCATGCCCACGTTGGGTTTGGAATGCACAACGCGGACGGTGGCATCCAGGGCCTGCCCACCGTGCGTAATTCGGACGCGAAGAGGAGTGCCGTCGGGGAATGGATTCATCATGTCCATGTAGCAGCCATGGCGGCAAAGCTCGCTGGTGCGGGCGTTCATGGTCGATGAGGAAGCGGCGTCAGTGATTTCGGCTGAAGCAAAGAAAACATACCGCGGCGAGCGGCGAACTTCGGGTTGCATCAAAAGGGCCTCTTATAGCTCGAAAGATTGCGTGGACTAAGTAAGATTGTACAGCCTGCGGGCACGCGTGCATAGAATTTGCGTGCAAGCTGCCGGAGAGCAAGATCAGCGGAGGAGCGGGGCCAAGAAGTGGTAGATAGAGGCGCCAAGAATTGCCGCACCCGGGATGGTGAGTACCCATGCCCACACGATGTGGCGGGTAACGCCCCAACGGACAGCCGTCAGGCGGTGAGACGCACCAACACCGACGATTGCGCCGGTAATGGTGTGTGTGGTGCTGACAGGAATGCCGAATCGCGCGGTGGTGAATAAGGTAATTGCGCCCGCTGTCTCCGCGGCGAACCCTCCGAATGGGTTCAGCTTGGTGATTCGCTGGCCCATGGTCTTGATAATGCGCCAGCCGCCTGCCATTGTGCCGCCGCCCATCGCCAGATGGCAGCAGATGATCACCCAGTAGGGAACCGCGTAGTTTTTCATTAATCCCCCGGCGACCATAGCAGCGGTGATGATGCCCATACCTTTTTGAGCGTCGTTCGTGCCGTGTCCCAAACTGTAACCTGCTGCGGAGACCAATTGCAGACGCCGAAACCAGCGATCTACGCGGCGAGGACGTTGGTTGCGGACAATCCAGGTAGTGAGGACACTGACCAGCCAGCCAATGAACATGCCAATGACGGGGGAAAGAAAAATAAAGAGAACCGGTTTGGTCCAGCCATGGAGGATAAGCGCTTTAAAGCCCGCGTGAACGACAGCAGCACCGCCGTAACCGCCCATGAGAGCGTGCGAAGAGCTTGTCGGCAATCCCAGCGTCAGTGTGATCAGGTTCCAGGTGATAGCGCCCAGCAGTCCAGCGAGCAACACCTTCTCATCCACCATTTCAATGTGCACCATGCCTTTGCCAATGGTGCTGGCAACAGCTGTACCAAAGACGAATGCCGCGATGAAATTCCAGAAGGAAGCCCACAGAACGGCACGGAAGGGAGTGAGGACACGAGTGGAGACCACGGTGGCGATGGAATTGGCGGCATCGTGCCAGCCGTTCGAGAACTCGAAGGCGAGGGTGATGCCGATTGTAAGGACAACGAGAGTGAAGCTGTTCACGGGGATCAGGCGTTCTTCAAGATGACGCTCTCAATGACATTCGAGACGTCTTCGCACTTATCAACAGCGGTTTCGATGACCTCGAAGATTTCCTTCCACTTGATGATTTGGACGGAGTCTTTCTCTTCTTCAAAAAGCTGCGCGATCAGGGTGCGGCAGATGCGGTCGCTTTCATTTTCCAGGCGGTTGATCTCGATGATGCGGTGAAGCGCCTTATCCGGTGATTCCATAGCATGAATAGCCGCGGAAAGCTCCAGCGTAGCTGCGGAGAGGACTTTGGTGAGTTCGATGGTTCCGGTGCGCACAGTGTCCACGCGGTAGAGGACAAAGCGGCTTGCGGCGGCGTCAATCAGGTCAATCACGTCGTCCATGGTGCCGCAGAGTTCGTGCATATCTTCGCGGTCAAACGGGGTGATAAACGTCTGGTTGAGCTTGCGGAAAATCTGGTGGGTGATTTCGTCACCCTGATGCTCGATGGCCTTGATGATTTGTACCTGCTCGGGGACACCCGTGTAATGCTCCAGCATCCTGGTAAACGCTTGAGCCCCGGAGACGATATTTTCTGCTTGCTTTTGAAAAAGGACGAAGAAATCCCCATCGCGCGGCATGAACCGCTGCAAAAATCCTGGCATGTGACTCGCTCCCCCCTGAGGAGCAGGAGTGTGGCAAACACAGCGTATCTCAGCCGGCGAGCAGTGGCAAGGTTGCGCATCACGAGCGGGCGTGTTTGGGCGATTGTGGGGATTGGGCACAGGCTTGATGTGTTGAACCGACAGTAAACAGTGTTGTTTCATTCAGATACGCGGCAGAGAGAGAAGGAAGAAAAGGTGCTCCTGCCCCGTCAGCACCAGATCCTTCAGACATTGCAGGAAGGTTCGCCCCGCTTGCGGACTAGAGCTTTTGAAGCACCTGCTGGATCATCCGCACGAACTCATCGAGCTTTTGCAAATCTGAAGGGCTGAGTGGGCGAAGCCCACCAGCGAGGACTTCCACCCGGCGACGGCGGCCTTCCCACAGTATCCGCATGCCCTGTTTCGTTGCCGCGATTTGCGCGCTGCGCTTGTCCTGCCCGGCGCGTCTTCGCACTAGCTTTGCACGTTCGAGCCCGGCAACGATGCGGCTCATGGTGGGAGGACGGACCTGCTCAGCCGCTGCCAGTTCGCCGATAGATCGAGGGCCCCCGAAAACCAATACGGAGAGAGCCGAGAGTTGCGCGGGGCCGATGCCGCTGCTGCGGTCGACCACGCGGAGGCGGCGCAGCAAGTGGATGGAGGTGGAATGAAGGAGGTCGGCAACAGCCTCGGGGTCTCGGGAAGGGTCAAAATTGGGCTTGCGTTTTGCCATCGAATATAGTTAGCTATGCTACCTAATTTTCAGGAGGAGGTACAGGCTAATGGTTGCAGCAAATCCCGCCGTAACACCGGGCCCCGGCATCTCCAACATCGGGCAGATCGCGATTCGCGTACACGACCTAGCGCGCGCCACCGCATTTTACAGGGACACGCTCGGGTTGCCATTTCTTTTCGCGACCCCGGACCTGGGCTTCTTTAATTGCGGTGGCGTGCGGCTGATGCTTTCGCGCCCGGAAAAACCAGAGTTCGATCATCCCGGTTCCGTCCTCTATTTTCGCGTCTCGAATATCACGGAGGCGCACCGTACTTTGCGCGACAAGGGCACGCATATGGTGGATGAACCGCATTTCATCGCGCGCATGCCCGATCACGAGTTGTGGATGTGCTTCTTCCACGATTCGGAAGAGAATCTGCTTGGACTGATGAGCGAGGTGCGCAGTGAAAAGTAAGATGGTTGCTTGTTTACTGCTTGTGGCGTGGGGAGCGGCCTGCGCGGTGGCCGAGGAAACTCGCAGCGAGACTTTCACGACCAGCGATGGGGTGAAGTTGCACTATTTGGAGGCAGGATCGGGTCCGGCGATTGTGTTCGTACCTGGGTGGACGATGCCTGCATGGATATGGGAGAAGCAAATCCAGCATTTCTCCGAGCACTACCATGTCATTGCGCTGGACCCGCGTTCGCAGGGCGAATCGGAGAAGGCGCCAGAAGGGAATTACACTGAGCGCCGTGCGAAGGACATCCAGGAATTGATCTTGCATTGCAAACCCGGGCCAGTGGTGCTGGTCGGCTGGTCGCTGGCTGTGCCTGAAGTGCTGAGCTACGCGGAGCAATTTGGCGGCGCCGATGTACGCGGTTACGTTTTGGTGGATGGAATCACGTGGGAAAAGCGGGATATGGAATTTGCGGCAGCAATGCTGGGCATGTACCAACAGCTTCACGTAAACCGGCAGCAGTTCACGGAACGATTTGTGCGCAGCATGTACAAGAAGCCGCAAAGCGAAGAGTACATTGCCCGGGTGGTCGCAGCTTCGCTGCTGATGCCGACCGACAGCGCCATTGCCGCCAGCGTAAGTTCCGTCAGCCGGCTGGATTGGAGACCGGCCATGGCAAAGCTGGACCGGCCCGTGCTGGTGATGTGCGAAAGCGCGATTCAGGCCATGACCGCTGACCCCATCAAAAAAAATGTGCCGACAGCACAGGTGGAAGCGTTCGCCGACGCGGGCCACGCGCTGTTTGTGGATGATGCGGAGCGGTTCAATATGGTGCTGGAAGCGTTCGTGAAAAACCTGCCAGCGCAATAATTCGACTTCCGCATGTGATGGTTTTGAACCGCCGAGGGTAGCGCGCGGGTAATTACTACTCGTCAAAGTGGGTCGTCTTCAATAGTGGCATCACGATTTTCCGTTGTGAATCTAAAGTCTCCTTTCTCGCTGATGAAGAAGCTTCGGATGCCGCATTTGCGGTACTTTACAGGTCTTGCTGTAACTGTGAATTTCCCGACCCGGCCGTTTGCTTCGGGCGGACCAGCCTTAAGAACGAAAATGTAATTGCACTTCTGGCCTGAGGCGAGGGTCGCGTCAATTAGAGGAAAAGAATCGTCGGGCCCATTCGCAGCTCTCAGATCGGAAAAAGACTTTGCATAGCCTTGGTCCTTGTGTATGTCGGCATACTTTTGTTGAGCGCTTGCGATTGTTCTGAGAGAGGCTACAGCCACAGCCTCGTTGGGTTCTCCGTGCGAATGAAAAGTGAGAGCTGGTAAGAGCCAAACACTCAATATGACACCACCAATCGCGAACCATGAGCGAGGTATCAGGATGGTCCAGTCATCCGAATCGCGTTCCATCGAGTAATACGTCCGAATTCCTGCCGCGACCAAAAACAGCTGGAGAATTGCAAGAAAGCAAGTGTAGGTCATCCCCCGAGAGTCCGGCTGGCACGAAGAGAAGTCTAGGTAGAAAAAAGAGGATGAGAGCAGGAAGATCAACCCTCCCCACCAAATGGCAAGGGCCAGACCCTTCTTCACTGTGTCCTGATCTGAGCGGATGGCCGGGCGCAGATTCCAGATAATGCGGATGTAGATCACCCACAATACGGAGGAGAGAATCAGAGGGATTAGATCACGATAATCGCGATTCCTGTACAGGTTGGAGAGAGCCAGCCATGCTACCGGCGCGAGAATCGCCAGTAGAGAAACTAAGGCGACCGTTCGCGTGATCCGCAGCCATAGTCTGCTCATACGAGCACCTTAACTGATCTGATTAGACGGAGGTAACAGGAAAGTAGCCGGCGACGTTCCTAACAATTATGGAGCGGCCTGAGAACTAAACACCCAAACAATCAAGCGATTTTGCCGCGATCCCTCCACTGCGGACCGCAAACGACGCGGTCCTCCGGTCGGGATGACAGTGGTGTTGGATCTTGCCTGGCTGGGGTCCAGCGTGCTGGACCCCTACGCAAATGAAAAAGGGCGACCGGAGAACCGGCCGCCCTTTTTGGTTGAGTTTGTTTGTATGGGCTGAAGCTTAGTACATCCCGCCCATGCCGCCGGGGCCACCAGGGCCGCCGCCGGCTCCCGCTGCAGCCTTAGATTCTTCCTTAAGCTCGGCCACAAGAGCTTCTGTGGTGAGCATGAGGCCGGCGATGGAAGCAGCGTTCTGCAGCGCAAGGCGGGTAACCTTGGCTGGATCGATCACGCCCATCTTGACCATGTCGCCGTAGTCGCCGGTTTCCGCGTTATATCCAAAGTTGTCTTCCTTGGATTCGCGGATTTTGCCGATGACGACAGCGCCTTCCGCGCCTGCGTTGTGCGCGATCTGGCGGGCCGGCTCTTCTAGGGCGCGCTTCACGATACCGACGCCCACGAGTTCATCGCCTTCCGCTTTGAGTTTGTCGAGCACGTTCAAGCAACGCAGCAATGCCGAGCCGCCGCCGGGAACGATACCTTCCTCAACTGCTGCGCGGGTAGCGTGCATGGCGTCTTCGACGCGTGCTTTCTTTTCCTTCAGTTCGGTTTCGGTCGCAGCGCCAACCTTGATCACAGCCACGCCGCCGACGAGCTTGGCGAGGCGCTCCTGGAGCTTCTCGCGGTCGTAGTCGGAAGTGGTGTTCTCTACCTGCTGGCGGATCTGCTTTACGCGGCCTTCGATTTCGCCGGCCTTGCCAGAACCCTCGACGATGGTCGTGTTGTCCTTGTCGATGGTAACTTTCTTGGCTTTGCCGAGGTCCTCGATCTTCACGTTCTCGAGCTTGATGCCGAGGTCTTCGGTGATGGCCTTGCCGCCGGTCAGGGTGGCAATGTCCTCGAGCATGGCCTTGCGGCGATCGCCAAAGCCTGGGGCCTTGACGGCGCTGCACTGCAACGTGCCACGCAGCTTGTTCACCACCAGGGTGGCCAGGGCTTCGCCCTCGACGTCCTCAGCGATGATCAGCAGTGGCTTGCCGAGTTTGGCAATCTGCTCGAGCAGGGGGAGGAGGTCCTTCATGGAGCTGATCTTCTTCTCGTGGATGAGGATCAGAGCATTCTCCAGGACGCACTCCATGCGGTCCGGATCGGTGATGAAGTAGGGGGAGAGGTAGCCGCGGTCAAACTGCATGCCCTCGACGACTTCCAGCGTGGTCTCCATGGTCTTGGACTCTTCCACGGTGATGACGCCGTCTTTGCCCACCTTCTTCATGGCTTCGGCGATGATTCCGCCGATCTGCTTGTCGTTGTTGGCGGAGATGGTGCCAACCTGGGCGATCATGTCGCCCTTAACGTCTTTGTGCAGCTTCTTGATTTCATCGACGGCGGCTTCCACAGCCCGGTCAATGCCGCGCTTTAGGGCGGTGGGGCTGGCGCCGGCGGCCACGGTCTTCACGCCTTCGCGGAAGATGGCCTGGGCCAGAACGGTAGCGGTGGTGGTGCCATCGCCCGCGACGTCGCTGGTCTTGCTGGCGACTTCGCGAACCATCTGCGCGCCCATGTTCTCCAGCGGATCGCGCAGTTCGATTTCCTTGGCTACTGTGACGCCGTCCTTGGTGATGATGGGGGCGCCAAACTTCTTTTCAATCACCGCATTGCGGCCCTTGGGGCCGAGGGTGATTTTTACTGCGTCCGCAAGGGCATTCACGCCACGTAGAATCGCCTGGCGGGATGCCTCTCCGGTAACAATCTGCTTCGCCATTGCTTGAATCCTCCTAAGATTTGCTACTTAGTTCCGAATCTTCCCTCGGCCCGGAGGCCGGGTTAAAGTTTTGTTTCCTGATAACTGATATCAGATATCTGATATCAGTCTTTACTTCCTTGCGGCCTTGGCGGCGCCACCGATCTTGGCGAGAATTTCTTCCTCGCGCAGGATCAGGTACTCTTCGCCTTCGATTTTGATTTCGCTGCCACTGTACTTGCCGAAGAGCACGCGATCGCCGACGTTGACGTCGAGCGGGATGCGCTCACCCTTCTCGCGCTTGCCCGCGCCGACGGCGATGATCTCGCCCTCTTGCGGCTTTTCTTTCGCGGAATCAGGGATGATGATGCCGCCCTTGACGCTTTCTTTTTCCTCAATACGCTTCACGATTACACGGTCGTGCAGCGGTGTAAGATTGACTGCCATCGTCGAAAAACCTCCATAAGGTGAACTAGCGGTAGAACCGAAGATTTACCGTGGTGCGGGGTACAAAAGGGGATTTAGCACTCCTCGCATCCGAGTGCTAATATAGCAGGTATTCCCATCAAGTCAAGCGAAATCCCTGCAATCTGAGTGTGGGGCACGCAGATTTCGCCTCCCAGGCTACATACTAAGTGCTTTATTTGCATCGTTCTGTAGCCGCCAGAATTTTCCTGCACTTGGCAATTGCTCTGCTTCCTCTGTTGGCGATAGACTCTCGACAAAAGGCCGATGCACGAATCTTCCTACCTTCGTCTCACCTATCTGACGGCGGGAACGCTCCTGCCCTTCTTCTGGATGATTGTGATTCTCGGCCACCGGCGCCAGAGAAACATGGAGCGCGTTTTCTTTTTTCTCTGTCTTGCCTTGGTGAGCTTCTTTGGAAGCAGTTTGTTGGCGCTTAATGCGCAGCTCTATTACGGGACGCCGCCGCACGCCCTCCTCACTTTCTCTTGGGCACTGCTGTGCCTCGGATTGTGGTTTGTACCGCCGCTCCTGGTGCAGGTTCACGTCGAGTACGCTTCACTGCGAGATTTGGCGGGCAATCGGACCTCCAAGATTATCTGGCTGCTCTGTGCTTGGGCGCCCGCCGTTCTTCTCGCCCCAAAGCTGCTGGCGGCTTTGCGGCTCACGTCGGGAGTGAATTTTGAGACTCCCTCGCGCTATCTCAGTGTGGAGTTTCAACTCTGGCTAGCCCTCTCCGTTATGGCCGCAGTCTTCTGGCAATGGAGATTCTACAAAGAGTCCCGGCACGAAGAAGAGAAGACTCTCTTTCGGGATTTGCGATGGAATTTTGGACTCCTAGCCATCTCTCTTCTTCTGCTGCTTTTCTTTCAGCTCAGATATGGAAAGGGAAGCGGGTACGGACTCGAACCGTGGTTTGCATGCTTTGTGCTCATAGCCTTTGGCTCAATGATCCGCGAGGTGCGACGCTCCAATTTCCTGGACATTGGGCGGCAGCGGAATCTGATCTACGCCGTGTTCATGGTCTTTCTGGCGCTGTTGTACCTGAGTTTCGTGCGCCGTGCCAGCTTGTGGTGGGAACATTACCTTCCCCCGGAAGCGACGGCGGCCCTGTTGTTATTTCTGCCGGTGGTGTTTTTCGAACCGCTGCAACGAACGATGGGGAGGCTGCTGCGAAAGACGGCTCAGACCGAAGTGGACCGCGCGCAGAAGCTGATGGGGCCAATTAATGAAGTGGCGCGGTTGGGGAACCAAGCCAGGTTGCGGGAATTCAGCGAACGGTGGATTGCGGAAAAGCTACAGCTCGCCGAAGCGTATCTGTCCCTTGACGCGGAGGGTAAGGCATCGGAGGTTGCGGAACGCACGCAGGACGGGGCCAGAGAGACCTTCGAAATCCAACGCGGAGGGCGTCATATCGGCTCGCTAAGCGTGCGAGCTCACGGCGCGATGATGTCTGGGGAGACTTACGCCGCGCTGGAATTCCTATGCGAACAACTGCCCAGCGCCTTCGACCTCTGCCGTCTGATTGAAGAAAAGCTGGAGCTGGAACGCGAACTGGCGGAGCGGCAACGACTGGCGCTGGTGGGGCAGATGGCGGCCAGCATTTCGCACAATCTGAAGAATCCACTGGGCTCCATCAAAACGATCCTGCAGGTGCAGATGGAAAGCGCCGAACTTCCCATTTCGCTGCGCAACGAGACGCAAATGGTGCTGGACGAGATCAACCGGCTCTCCGCGAAGCTGAACCAATTGCTGCAATTCAGCCGCCCGGGAATCCGTGCAGGGGGAGGCGGCGAGCGTTGCAATCTATCAGAGGCGGCGGAAAACGTGGCCAGTGTGTTGCGTCATGAGGCGGAAGCTCGCGGAGTCGTCCTCGAGTTGCTGCCAGCGGCGGAATTGTGGGCGGCAGCGAGCCCGGAAGTGGCCAACGACATCCTCTCCAACCTGGTGCTGAACGCCATCGAAGCCACGCCGGCGGGCGGCCACGTGCGTATCGGCCTGCTGGCGGCAGGAAACGATTGCCAAGTCACAGTGGAAGATGATGGGGCCGGCATCCCTGCCGCCTTGAAAGAGAAGGTCCTGCAGCCCTTCTTTACCACCAAACCGCGGGGCACGGGACTGGGCTTAGCGATTGTACAGCGACGGCTGGAAGAACTTGGGGGCGATGTTTCCTGGGAAAGCCCGGTGCAAGAGTTCGGTGGTACGTGCTTCCGGATCACTCTTCCTTCTGCGCCCGGAACCTACAAAAATTCAGACGTGCGCGAATGAGTGAGACCCCAACATGGCGGCTTTCCTCGTGCAGAAAGCCACCGGCACCTCGCTGGATGACGCGCAATTATGGGTCTTCCACTAACTCGTTTTCTCAGACGGCGCTCGCTAGTGCGACTTTGACCGTCGCGGCTGCCATCAGCGCCACACAACGGGCAAATGCGCCCCTCATACAAACAACACTCCAGAACATTGAAAAGATTGTCTTTTTGCGATTTGGACACAGTCGAGACCTTACGCTATTCACTATGGCCGAAAAAAAGTTTAGCGTTCTAGTAGTAAGCCACAGTAACTTGATCAACACGGACCCACAGCGCAACGGAGCAACTTGATGCGACATGATGAGATGCTAGGGTTACTTCCGCGCTTGCTGTACGGCGACCAGGATAGCCCCGCCTTGCGGCTGTTCGGGTTAGAACTATTGTTTTGGGCCCTTGCAATCCTCCTCACCTTCTTACTGGTTCACTATCGGCCCACGTTGATTGAAAGAGCCGAAATCCGGCTTCGTGCGGTCAGTCAGTATAAGCGGTTCTGGTTAGCCACATTCGTCCTCACTGCGATGCTCGTACGCCTTGCGTTGCTTCCTTGGATTCCCGTTCCTGTCCCGGTCCAATACGACGAGTGCAGTTATCTTGTTGCTTCGGATACTTTTGCGCATGGACGGCTGACGAATCTGGCCAACCCCATGTGGGTTCATTTTGAGACCTTTAATGTCAACATGCAGCCGACGTATCAATCCATGTATCCACCGGCGCAAGGACTGGCGCTCGCATTTGGACAAAAACTGACCGGCGTGCCGTGGGCCGGCGTACTTTTCAGCACAGCGCTCATGTGTGGTGCCATCTACTGGATGTTACTTGGCTGGCTTCCCGCACCATGGGCGTGGCTCGGGGGGGCCTTCGCGTGCGTACGCTTCGGAGTTTTTTCTTATTGGACGAATTCATATTTTGGCGGGGCTGTTGCGGCGTTTGGTGGAGCACTTGTTCTGGGAGCGTTCCCGCGCCTTAGGAACGGACCGAGAATACGGCCGGCACTGGTCCTCGCATCCGGGCTGTTGATTCTGGCAAATAGCCGCCCGCTGGAAGGGTTGCTGTTCAGTGTTCCTCTCGTTTTCGCCCTCGCGATTGTCTGGATCAAGGGAATCGGAAGCGGAAGAGCAACCTGGCAAGCCACGGCAAGAGCCGCTTTCCCGGCAATCGCTTTGCTAGCTGTTGGCGCAGTATGGATGCTGTACTACAACTGGCGCGGAACTGGAAACCCACTGCTCACGCCCTATCAGGTGAATTTTCAGGCTTACCACATCAGTAAGCCGTTTCTTTTTCAGAAGCCCAATCCAATTCCGCTATATCGGCATTTATCAATGCGAGTGTTCTACATGTTTCATGAGCTTCCAGCCCTGATGATCATCAAGTATGACTTAGGATACTTCTTCCGGCTGAAAGCAGCCGTTTACTATGGGTTTTTCATCTGGCCTTTTTTGCTCCTGATTGGTCCATGCGTCTACGCAATTTGGCGCAGCGAGGTGCGTGTGGTGTTGTTTGCGATGGCGCTCCTCGCGGCTGGCCTGTTTGCGCAAATCTGGCCTCCGCACGCGCACTACGCCGCTCCAGCCGCGGGCGCGGTAATTCTTATGCTGCTGTACAGTGCGCGCCACTTCAGGAACTTGCCGTCGGACTACGCTATTTGGAGTTCCCGGGCTATCGCCATGGTGCTTGCATTGTGGATGATTAGCCCAATTGCGGAAATACTGCGGGATCCGTATATGATTTTCCCAAATTACTCCACTGCTGAAACGGGCGGCTACGCAACCGTTCCGATTCCGCCGCAGTTTCAACGTGCGCGGATTCAGTCACAACTGGATGCGCAAACCGGGAAGCAACTGATCATTGTCCGTTTTCCGTCCTACCTGGGGCCGCCCTCGCAAGATTGGGTTTATAACGATGCGGATATTGATCATGCCCACGTAATCTGGGCCCGCGACATGGGCTATTTGAAAAATAGAGAACTACTTGATTATTACAGGGACCGCAAGGCTTGGTTCATTGACCGTGGAGATGAAGCGGGGCTAATTGTGCCCTATGAGCTTGCGATGGCTCCGATCAAGCTGGCCTTCGAGGGCCCCTCTCGCGAGACCGCTTCTCAACGAACTGCCGCCTCGGGCCAAGCTCTTTCATTCACAATGACAAAACCTGTGCTTTCGGGCCGTGCGGAACCTGCCACCTCGCACTCCAGGTGAAAGCAAAACCATGAATCGTCCAAAGACGGCCATCATTATCGGCGAGGGACCCGCCGGACTGACCGCTGCTTACGAACTGCTCACAAGGTCCGATATTCGGCCCGTCGTGATCGAAGCGAGTGGACAGATCGGCGGTATTTCCTGCACGGTAAACTATCAGGGCAACCGCATCGACATCGGCGGCCATCGGTTCTTCTCCAAGAGCGACCGGGTGATGAACTGGTGGTTTCAACATTTGCGCCTGCAGGCGTTGGAATCGCCGTCAACGGTACTCGTCAACTATCAAGGAAAGTCGCGGAATCTCGCCTTATATGAAGCCGCTGATCCGAGTCACCAGGAACTGGTGATGCTCGTACGTGAGCGCAAATCACGAATTTATTTGTTGCGCAAATTCTTTGACTATCCGATCTCGCTGAACTGGGACACCATCAAGAAACTCGGTCTGATCCGGATCGCCGGAATTGGCCTTAGCTACCTCCACCGCAGAGTGCTTGCCTTGATTCCGTGGTGTTGCGCATGCCCAAGGCCTATCCTGCGTACTTTGGGACTTATTCGCGGTTTAATGAAGTCCGCGAGTTTTTGGATTCATTTGAGAATCTCTTTCTAATCGGCAGGAACGGAATGCATCGGTACAACAATCAGGACCATTCAATGTTGACGGCCATGACGGCCGTCGACAATATTATTGCCGGCCGGACAGACAAATCGAATATTTGGGACATAAACATGGAGATGGAATATCACGAAGAGCGGCCCACCCCTGATTCGCCGGAAGCACCGGGTGTCGCCGCTTTGGAGCAGGAGTTGCAGGCATGCTCTCCCTCAAAACCATTTTAATTGTTGATGACGAAGCCGCCGCGCGGTATGCCCTGCGACGCGCCTTGGAAAGCCGCTATCGCATCGTGGAAGCGGATTCTGCTGCTGCGGCGCGCGGCCTGCTTTCAACGGATAAGCCTGACCTCTTGTTGCTGGACGTGGTGATGCCGGGCGAGGACGGGCTGACATTTTTGAAGTGGCTGCGGCAGGAGGGTCACGAATTGCCCGTGTTGATGGTCTCCGCGCTGGACACTGCCAAGAGTGCTGTGGAAGCGTTGCAACTCGGAGCAGCGGATTACCTGGTGAAAGGTTACGAACTGGAAGAGTTGCGGCAGCGCGTGGCCAACCTGCTGAAACTTTCCACGCTGGAAAGGGAAAATGAAAATTTGCGGCGACGGTTGGCCACCGAGGGTCAATTCGGACAGATGATCGGGCGTACAGCCGCAATGCGCCGCGCCTTTGAGATGGCGGACCGCGTGGCCGGCACGGATTCAACGGTGCTCATCCTGGGAGAAAGCGGCACGGGGAAAGACCTCCTGGCTCAGGAGATCCATGCGCGCTCGCCGCGTAATGGCAAAGCGTACGTGGCGGTGAATTGCGCGGCGCTGCCAGAAACGCTGATTGAATCAGAACTCTTTGGCTTTGAACGCGGGGCATTCACCGGCGCGGCCCAACAGAAAAAAGGGAAGTTCGAGCTGGCTTCCGGAGGGACGCTATTCCTGGACGAGATTGGGGATATGAACCCGATCACGCAATCGAAGGTACTTCGCGCGCTGGAAAATCGCACGATCGAGCGGCTCGGCGGCGCGCAGTCCATTCCCGTCGACGTACGCATTATCAGCGCGACGCATCGCAATCTTGCAGCGGCCATTCGCGATGGGAAGTTTCGCGAGGATTTGTACTACCGGTTGCGCGTAGTGACCATTGAATTGCCGCCGTTGCGCGCGCATAAAGAAGACATCTCCATCTTTGCGGAAGCGTTTTTGCAGATTCACGGAACGCGTTTGGGACGCACGGCGGTTCTGACCAAAGAGGCGTTGGCGGCACTCGAAAAGTATGATTGGCCGGGCAATATCCGCGAACTGAAAAACGCCCTGGAGCGCAGCCTGGTGCTTTGCCGGAATGCGGAGCTGGGCGTGAGCGATTTGGCGGAGGAGATTCTGCGAGGCTCGCCAATCTTGCCGAAGAGCGGCGAGGAAACTGAGGATTACGGCCTGCAGGAGAAAGACCTGCGCGAAGCAAAACGCAAATTTGAGATTGCGTTTTTGCTTCGGCAATTGAGCGCGCATCGCTGGAATATTTCGCGAACGGCGGCGACGATCGGCCTGCACCGGCAAAGCCTGCAGGAAAAGATGCGGGAATTGGGGATTCGGCGGCCGGGGCAGGGACCGGTCGAGGATGATGAATGACAATCTCTGCCCATCTTGCGTAAAGCCTGGGTTGCAACAGAAGTGCATGGAAGTGCTTGACGTGTTCGTCTGGAAACGGTTTGATACGGATGGCCGTTTATTCCGGAATATGGATACCCCAACGGACTAGGAAGAGGTCCGCTGGATCATCGAAGCGCGCAAATCATGAGCGATGAACGCAATGTTGTCGGATTGACCGCGGCTGAAGCTGTCGGCAGCGCCTCGGATAACTATTTTGAATTTCGCGACGTCTGCAAGGCCTTTGACGAACGCGAGGTGCTGAAGGACGTCAGCTTTCAGGTAAAGCGCGGCCAAACGTGCGTCATCATGGGGCGCAGCGGCGTGGGCAAGTCGGTTTCTCTGAAGCACATTTTGGGGTTCCTGAAGCCGGATTCCGGGCGCATCTTTATTGCCGGCCAGGACGTGACGGATTTTACGGAGCGAGAGTTTAGCGAAATCCGCCACAAGGTGACGATGGTATTTCAATCGGGCGCGCTCTTCGACTCGCTGACGGTGGGGGAAAACATTGCATTTCCCCTGGAAGACCAGGCTGGATTGACGGATGAAGATATCGACCAGTACGTGCTGAAGTTCGCGAAGATGCTCGAGGTGGAAGAGGTGCTGGATAAACTTCCGAGCGAGCTTTCCACGGGGATGAAGCGGGCGGTGGCCATCGCGCGCGCGTTGGCCCAGAATCCCGAGGCTATCTTGTACGACGAGCCGACGACGATGGTGGACCCGATCATGGCCGGCCACATGGGCGATCTGATTTCGCGATTGAAAGAGACATTCCGGAAGACCTCGATCGTAGTGACGCATGATACTCACCTGGCCAAGCGCCTGGCCGATACGGTGGTATTTCTTCAGGATGGAAGAGCGGAATTGTTCGACACGTGGGCGGAATTCGAGAATTCCAAGGATCCTTTTTTGCACAATTTCCGGATGCAGGATGAACTGATTCCCGAACTGGACGTGACTCTGTGACAACCGCCAGCGCCGTCAACGCCGATCCAAAATCACAATTACGCAAATCGATGGGCTTCTGGGATGTGCTGCTCTTCAACATCGCCACCGTGCTGGGGCCACGCTGGATTGCCGCCGCCGGGCACAACGGCACGTCGTCCATCAGTTTGTGGGTGATTGCGGCGGTGTTTTTCTTTGTTCCCGGGGCTTTCGTGATCAATGAATTGTCTTCGCGTTTTCCCGAAGAAGGCGGATTGTACGTCTGGGCCAAGGAAGCTTTTGGAGATTTTCATGGATTTGTAGCGGGATGGACGTACTGGATTTACACGGTATTTTATTTTCCGGGATTACTGCTGGCCAGCGCGTCCATGAGTGCCTACATCCTCGGCGAAGGAGGCACATCGCTATCGCAAAACCGCTCGTTTCTGATTCTCGTTTCGCTGGGCTTGATGTTGGTTGCCGTGGTGCTGAACATCATTGGCTTGAACATCGGGAAGTGGTTGCAGAATGCCGGCGGCGTGGGAACGTATCTGCCGCTGATGATGCTGGTGGGAGTGGCGGGGTTGGTCTATTTCAAGCACGGGTCCGTGACGCACTTCACCCTGGCGAACATGAAGCCTACCTGGAATTGGGACACGGTGAACTTCTGGTCGCAGATCGCGTTTGCATTCACCGGCCTCGAACTGGTTTCCGCCATGAGCGAAGAGGTGCGCAATCCCCGGCGTACGTTGCCCCGGGCCGTATTTGGCGCGGGGGCGCTGATTGCGCTGATGTACATCGTGGGAACTTTCGCGATTCTGATGCTGGCGCCCGCGGGTGATTTGGACCCACAGAGCGGAGTATTTCACGCGATTACCATTGGCTCGATTGCTCTCAAAGTCGGATTCCTCGGGATTCTTGCGGCGCTATTGGTAACGGTGGGCAACGCGGGTGGCGTCGGCAGTACGGTCGCGGGGATTGCACGCGTGCCATTTGTGGTGGGCATCGATCGCTATTTGCCGGCGGCGTTCGGCAAGATCCATCCGCGCTGGAAGACGCCGTATGTTTCCATCCTGGTGCAGGCGGGCGTTTCCGGCGCAATCCTGCTGGTGAGCCAGATCAACGACACGACGCGTGGCGCTTATCAATTCCTGATTGATGCGGCCATCATTCTGTATTTCATCCCGTTCATTTACATGTTCCTTGCGGTAATTAAATTAGCGAAACGTAAGGACCGGCTGGAGAATCAGCACGCTGTGCTCGTCCCCGGCGGAAAGTTGGGCTTGTGGTTATCGGGCGGACTGGGATTTTTGGTTGTGCTGATTGGGATCTTTGTTTCACTGGTGCCGCCGGGAGATTCTTCCAATAAGCTGGGATTCGAATTGAAGCTGGTCGGCGGGACGGTCGGGTCGATCCTGTTTGGATTGATGCTGTACTGGCGCGGCGCGCGGTCAAAGAGGGCGACTGCGTGAAGTTGTAGCTTGGGCCTTCAGGCCCGAGGCTTTTCGATGATGTTAGCGTGATTTGTTCGCGTGGCAACTTCGTTCATGCGCAGGTTGCTTGCCACGGCTTGGGAAGGCCTCACCCCTGAAGGGGTGAGCTACAGGCGAAGTCCTAGAAACCCTGCTGAACGAGCTGCTCGATGGTGAGATTGCTCGCCGGTTTTGCCACGAAACGCGCCTCCAGATACCGCTCCACATATTTCCCCAAAACATCGCCTTCCAGATTCACCGCATCCCCGAGTTTGATGTCGCGGACATTCGTGTGTTCATAGGTGAACGGAATGACGGCAATTTCCGCGATGCGTTCGTGCCAACGCGCCACGGTCAGGCTGATGCCATCGATGGCGATGGAGCCTTGAGGCACGATGGAACGCGCGAACGATTCTGGGACTTCCACGCCATACCACCAATTCTCGCCTTCGGGTTCGAGGCGCGTGACGTGGCCCACCGTGTCAACATGCCCAAGAACAAAGTGTCCGCCAAACTCTTTTCCGGCAGTCATAGGTTGCTCAAGATTGACGCGCATGCCCGCGTGCAATTTGCCAAATGAAGTCTTGCGAATGGTTTCGCCGGAAAGATCGGCGGAAAAGCGCTCATTTTCCATGGCAACCACGGTTAGGCAGCAGCCATTCACGGCGATGCTGTTGGCGATGGCCAGATGGGCCGTAACCGTAGGTGCATGGATGGTCAGGTGTCCGCCGTCATTCTGAAGTTGCAGCGAATCAATGATGCCAAGATGCTCGATGATGCCGGTGAACATGAATTCCTCGCGTGAAATGGCCGCACCGGACGGGCTACAGCCGGTTCCTGAAGTGAAACTACAGGATACCCTGAACCGTGACGTAAATCCTTGACGAAGGAAAGACCGAGGGGCAAGATGACTTCAGGCCACGCTCCTGGTCGGAGGTGGTCATGTTTGACCCAAAACTAGCCGATCCACATCCAGAATCCGCTAAAACCTATCCACAAAAGGTATTCTGCTCGCAACGGCAATGTGAAGCGCGCGTGGTGGTGGCGAATTGGCCGCACAGCGAAGAGGGTTGGAGCGACTGGCGAGTGATCGATTGTTCGTTACTGCCGTCGGGAGCAGTGCACTGCGGCATGGATTGCTTATCCCAGGCGCGAGTGGACAAGCCCTAGAGGAAAAGCCGCTCATCCCGGAGCATTGCAGCGCGAACACTGGTGCACAACTCGGTAATCTTGACAGCGGGCTTAGAGACGTGCACCATACTAAAAAAACAGGTCATCCCCGGCCTTTGCGACGGAGGTAAGGCATGTCCGAGCCCGATGTTCTCGACCGCATCCTGGAGACGTGTAGCTACCGGTTCCGCAACGTGGTTTGCCCCAACAAAGACAGGGTTGCGAGTATTACCGCAGCGAAGTTTCATGGCGGTGAGGACACGGATTGGTCCGTGCTGGAATGCTCCCTGCTGCCAAGTGGCGAAGTGAAATGCGCGATGAGCTGTTTGCTGCGCGATTTTGAAAAAGGCGAATGACCGAAATATTAGGCATTATTTTTTGGAGAGGCCGCTTTCGAGCGGCCTTTTTTTTGGTAGCAAGGCACGGCGGGACGAAGGCCCATCACGCGGTCGGATTGGTGAGGGCCATCGCTAGCTCCCGCAGGCGGCGCAAATCCAGCTTGCCTGTACCCAGATAGGGAAGTTGCTCGACGAAGAAGAATTGGTCGGGCCGCGGCTTCCAAAGCGCCGGCAGATCGCACTTCGCCAGCTTTTCCAGGCATTCCTTCAACACGTTTTCCTTCAGCGTGTGCAGCACCACAAGCCGCTCGCCTTTCTTTTCGTCGGGAATAGCGGTGACAGCAAGCACTTGGCCATCGGAGTTCAGAAGTTCGTGAAGTTTCTCTTCCACGCGGATGTGCGGCACCATTTCGCCCCCAATTTTGCTGAAGCGGCTCAGGCGATCCGTGATGCGCAGAAAACCGTCTTCGTCCACCGTGGCGATATCCCCGGTGTTGTACCAACCCTCACGAAGGACCTCCGCCGTTTTTTCAGGGCGATTCAGGTAGCCCACCATGATATTGGGCCCGCGCACCAGCAGTAGCCCGGGCTTGTCCACCGGAAGAGTCACGCCGGACTCAGGATCGATAATGCGAACGCCAATGCCCGGAAGCGGGTGGCCAATGGTGCCGCGTTTTGCGCCCACCTGCCGAAAATAGGCGGCGCGAAAATCGTAAGTATTCACGGCGATAACGGGGGAACACTCCGTGCAGCCGTAGCCTTCCAAGGGCCGAATGCCGAAGTGATCTTCAAAGGATTGCGCGATGCGCTCTGGCAACTTTTCCGCGCCCGCCATGACAATCCGCAAACTGCCGAAAACTTCCGGGGCGCAGCGCCGGGCGTAGGAGTTCAGAAACGTCGGCGTTGAAATAAGCAAGCTGACCGAATATTTGCTGACCAGGGCGCCGATGGCCGGTGCGTCCAGCGGACTCGGATGGTAGACCACGCCAATGCCAGAGAGAGCCGGCAAACAGAGCGCGCCGGTAAATCCGAAGGAGTGGAAGAAGGGAAGAATGCCGAGGATGCGATCGCCATCATTAAGATGGAAAACCTGCTCCAACTGTTCCACGTTGGAGGCGAGATTGAAGTGGGAGAGGATGACGCCCTTGGGCTCGCCTGTCGAGCCGCTGGAAAAAATAATCGTAGCGGTGTCGTCCAGCTTAGCGGGGCGGCGGACGCCGAGAAAGAGTTCCAGGAGGCGCGCCGGGAAGAGCTTTGCGGAGAGAAGAGCAATGAGCTTCTCACTGATTCGCGGATTTTCCGCAAGATCCTCCGCGTAGATGATTTCGCCGGGCGGCTGGACGTGAACTTTCTCAAGGAACAGCCTGGATGTGACCACCGTTTTTAGTTCACACTGGCGCGCGCAAGAGGCCAGCGATTCATTGGAGGTCGTGTAATTGAGATTGATGGGAACCTTGCCGAGAAGCAACGCGGCCCAGTTGACGAGCGCACCCGGAATGGATGGAGGGAGCAGTATGCCGACCATTTTCTGACCTGCCCACAGCGGGCGAAGTCGGCGTGCCAGGAAAACCGTCTTGATGACGGCATCGCCAAAAGAAAGCTTAGGCGTTCGGCCGTCGGCCATACAAAACCGCCGGGGATGGCGGCGGGCCGTTCGCAAAAAGGAGCGCGTGAGCGGCCTGATGTAACGGCGGCGGCGTTGGAAGGCGTCAACTCCGAGTTCTTGAACGGCCTGACGGACTTCGGATGAACTTGCGGTAGCGGGCAAAGGCGTCCCGAATGTGATGCGCACCGGATAGGGAATCGTGCGCGGCCATTTCCAGAAGAAGTGGCCGCGGGAAAAGCTGAAAATAGAGCCCCACACGCCGTCGAGATTCACGGGAATGATGGGAACGTCAATGCCTTTCACAATGCGCTCAAAGCCTCGACGGAACGGCAGCATCTGTCCGATACGGGTGATCTGGCCTTCGGGGAAAATGCAGACAACTTCCCCGTTGCGCAGGGCTTCAGAGGCTTCGCGCAAGGAATGAATCATTTCGCGCGGGCCTTGATCGGAAGCGATGGGAATAATCTTCAGCATGCGCGCAAAGGGCTTGATGAGCGGATGATCGTAAACGCCCTTGAACATCAGGAAACGTATCGGACGGTCGGTGGCGGAGATGAGCAGCACTGCGTCCACCCACGAAGTGTGGTTGGGTGTCAACAAGGCACCGCCGCGCGCGGGAATATTTTCGTTGCCCTTCAAATCAAGGCGATACAGCGTGTGAGCCGCAATCCACAGCAACAGCCGCAAAACGGAATCGGGCAGGAGCCACAGCACGTAGGCGAGGGCGGCAAGCGTAAGGAAAGACGCCCAAAAGAAAATTCCCGCAGGGCCGAGATGCACGAAGTGTTGAAGGAGATAGAAAACGCCAGAAGCGGCGAAGATGCCGATGAAGGAGAGAAGATTCGCGGCGGCCAGAACTCCGCCACGATGCTGCTCTTCGGGGCGGTGCTGAATCAGGGCGCTGATGGGCACGATGAAGAAACCGCCGAAAAAGCCCAGCAACGCCAGTTGGATCAGAACAGTGTGAAAAGAAAGGCCGGGCGCGGCCAGGACAAATCCGAAGACGGTGATGCCGGTAGCGCCTAACGGGATGAGGCCGTATTCGATCTTGCCGCCGGAGAGATAGCCGGCCGCAAGGCTCCCGAGTCCAATCCCGATGGCGATGGAGGCTTGCAGCAAGCTCCCCTGCGTGTTCGGCACATGCAGTACATCGTGACCATAGAAGACGATGTCGAACTGCAGCAGCGCGCCAAGGAAAAAGAAATAGGTATTGCCTGCAACGGCGAGCCAGAGAACGCGATCCTGCGAAATGAGCTTTCCCTGCGACCACACGTCTCCCAAAACATTTAAGCGGAACTTTCGCGCGGGATCCGCTGCGGGCACTTTGCTGATGCCCAAGCTCGTGACCAACCCCACCACCGAACAGGCCAGGAAAACGATTCCAGAAAGGTGCTGGCGATTTCCAAAGGCATCGGAGAAATACGCGCCCACAACTGTGCCGGTAATGGCGGCAAGAAACGTGCCGAGCTCGATGACGCCGTTACCCCAGGACAGCTTCTTCTCAGGAAGGATTTCCGGCAGCAACCCATATTTCGACGGGCCGAAGAGCGCTCCCTGCGTGCTAGCCAGGAAGACCGCAGCCATGGCCATCGGCAGGCTGTGCACCGCAAAGCCCGCAATGGCAAAGAGCATCACAGCAATCTCGAAAACTTTCGTGCAGATGGTGACGGTGCGCTTGCTGTAGCGATCGGCGAAGTAGCCGCCTGTCATCGAGAAAAGAATGAACGGGAGGGAAAAGAGAGAGCCGACGATCAGGACTTTGGATTCGCGCTCGCTCGATGAAATGTTGTTGCCGATGATGAGAAAAATAACGAGGTATTTGAGGGCGTTGTCGTTGAACGCGCCCTGAAATTGCGTGGCGATGAGGCTCCAGAATCCCACTCGCCAGGAGCGCGGTGTTTCTGTCATTCGAGATTATCCCTCCGTGGGATTACAAGCGCGGAAAGCGGTTCGTGAATGATGGTCGCAAAGAATCGGGAAGTTGAGTAGCGGATTCTGGAGAGATGCGTCGTGAAGAGAACGGCTGTGCACAGGCGCAGGGTAATCGGCGTTGTCCTGCGATTTTGAATATTGCGGACATGGGGTCCAGCGGTGCTGGACCCCTACGTCACACGATTGCCTGAAACGAATTCGAGAGCCACGTCCGGGCCAAACTGCTGGATGGAACGCAGGCTCAGTGAGTGCATCGGCGATGGCAAGGCACTGACGAGAGGGACCGAGATGTGGCCGGCAAGTTTGGGGGCGTAGAAGAGTACAAGCTTGTGGACGAGGCCAGCGGAAAGAGCGGCGGCATTGAGTCGAGGCCCGGTTTCGAGCAGGACGCTGAGAATTTCGCGGCGGCCAAGTTCTTTCAATACGGCGGGGAGATCAATCATCCCGGCGCTAGCCTTCACTTGCTGCAGTTCGACACCGGCATTTTGCAGTTTGCGCGCTTTTGGGGACTTCCGAGATACGGCAGTGAAGACAAGCAAATCGCCGTCGGCGGTTTGCACGATACGCGACTTGATCGGCAGACGCAGTTTGCTGTCCAGAATTACCCGGAGCAGACGGCGGCGGCGCGCCAGGCCGCTACGATCGCTGAGCAATGGATCATCGGCAAGAATCGTGCCGACGCCGGTGAGCAGTGCGTCGGACGCGTGGCGCATGCGTTGCACTTCGGCGCGAGATTCTTCGCTCGTAACCCAAATGCGTTTTTTGCTCTGACGGGCCCCCGGCAGTGCGAGTTGGCCATCGAGTGTCAGCGCGGATTTCAGCGTGACGAACGGTTTCTTCGTGGTGATCCACCAGGCGAACGCTTCATTCAGTTTTTCCGCCTCGGATTCCAGAACACCTGTTTCCACTTCGATTCCAGCGGCACGCAAACGGCCGAAGCCGCTGCCACTCGTCTTTGGATTGGGGTCCTGCATCGCGGCAACAACGCGGAAAATTCCAGCCGCGATGATCGCCTCGGTGCAGGGACCGGTGCGGCCAGTGTGATTGCAAGGCTCCAGCGTTGCATACAGAGTAGCGCCGCGCGCGCGATCTCCGGCTTGCTTCAGCGCCACGATTTCCGCGTGATCGCGCCACTCATATTGATGGAACCCCTGCCCAGCGATCGCGCCATCGTTTACCACAACGCAGCCCACGGTGGGATTGGGGCTGGCGAGCCCAACGCCTTTGCGCGCAAGGTCAAGCGCGTGCTGCATGAAATGGAAGTCGTGTTCGTTCACGTCGTTAGTTAATTAAATAGCGAATCGGCGTAAGTTTGCGCGTCGAATGGAACCAGGTCGTTCAGCTGCTCGCCGGTGCCAACAAAGCGAATGGGCAAGCCAAGTTCGCGCGAGATAGCTACGACGATGCCGCCCTTGGCCGTGCCATCGAGTTTGGTAAGGATAATGCCGGTGACGCCTACCCTGGAAGTGAATTCGCGCGCCTGAGCAAGGCCATTCTGGCCGGTCGTGGCGTCCAGCACGAGCAGAATGTCGTGGGGTGCGCCGGGAATCACTTTGGCGGCGGTGCGCTTCATTTTCTCAAGTTCCTGCATCAGGTTTGACTTGGTGTGCAAGCGGCCCGCGGTATCCACGATCACCGCGTCGGCAGCGCGAGATTTCGCCGCCGTCATGGCATCGAAAACCACGGCGGCGGGATCGGCGCCGGATTTCTGCTTGATCACTTCAATGCCGTTGCGCTGCGCCCAAATTTCTAGTTGCTCGACGGCAGCGGCACGGAAGGTATCCGCCGCGCAGAGCACCACGCTGCGGCCTTCTTGTCGCAGGCGATTGGCCAGCTTGCCGATGCTGGTGGTTTTTCCGGCTCCATTTACGCCAACGACAAAAATTACTCGAGGATCGGCGCCGTTTGCGGCATCCGCCAGTTTGGGCGTAGCCCTGTAAACGTTCAACGCGCGAAACACATGCGCCTTGATCTCGCGCTTAAGTTGGTCGCCGTTGTTCAATGCGTTGCGGGACATTTGCTCGCGCACGGAATCCAGAATTTCGCGCGTGGTTTTCACTCCCAGATCGGCGGAAAGCAGCGCCGTTTCCACTTCCTTCAGCACGGATGGATCAATCTGCCGGCCACCCTGGGTGATGGTATCCAGCGTATCGGCAAGGGCGTCCTTGGTTTTTCCAACGGACTCCTTCAGCCGCTCGAGAAGTGTGGGTTCGGGTTTGCCGAAAAGGCTAATCATGCGGTACGCGCGATTCAACAAGCGCGCAAGAAAAGTGTAACAGATGGAAGTGTGCAGTCCTAAAAGCGAGTGCCGGAGGCATCGGGCCAGTTAGAAATTGAGACCAGTTGAGATTCCTGGTTTTGCACTGGATGGCAAATTCTCGGAATGGCGGCTTGAGAAAGAAGCTAGACGTTCACTTCGACGGCGGAGAGGCGGATTTTTCCAGCTTTCACTGCGGCTTCCAGGGCGTTAACGACCGCTTGATCGAACTTGGAGCCGGTAAGGGCCTTGATGCGCCCCAAAGCGTAATCGAGGTCCATGGCGCTCTGATAGGGGCGATTGGTGGTCATAGCGTCCAGAGTATCCGCAACGGCGATGATGCGCGCCATCAGAGGAATCTGCGGGCCAGAGAGGCCGTAGGGATAGCCGCGCCCATCCATATGCTCGTGGTGCAGTTCGATGCCGGGTAGCATGTCTTTTAGCTGCGACACAGGACGCATGATGTTGGCGCCCTTGGTGGTGTGCGTTTTCATGACGTCGAATTCTTCCGGCGTCAGCGAGCCTGGCTTCTTCAGTACGCGGTCGTCCACGCCGATCTTGCCGACGTCGTGCAGCAGGGCGGAGATGCGCAGCTTGTCCAGGTCCTCGGGCGTGAGTTTCAACTCCTGCGCGATCATCGTGGAATACTTCGCCACACGGCCAGAGTGACCGCGAGTGTACGGGTCCTTTTCGTCGATCGCGGCCGCGAGCATGCGGATGGAGCCGATGAAGAGCTCGCGGTTTTCTTCCGCCGCTTCCTTCAGGCGCTCGATGTATTCCTCGATGTCGCTGGCCATCAAGTTGAAGTTTTCGGCGAGTTCGCTGATTTCGGCGGCGCCGCGAACCGGAGTGCGCTGGTGGAATTCACCACGGCTGATGGCGCGCGTGGAAGCGGCCAGGCCGCGAATCGGTCCGCTGATGCCAACAGCAAAGAAATAGCCGAACAGAACGGCGAGCAATACGACGACGGAGACGAAGGCCAGCGCCTGGCGGTTCAGTTCGGTGACCCCGGCATCGGCGCGCGCCTGATTCACGCTGCGTTGCGCGATGACCGCCCAATTCACCTCCGGAAAAGTGCTGTACGTGCCCACCATTTCGATCGAGCGGTTGTTCTCTTTTTCCGTGAAACGCACGGTTTCCGTATTGCGAAGTTCTTTCGGCAGCGCCTTCACTTGCGCGACCAAATGCGACTTCTCGCTCAAGTCCTCGCCCGGCACGAATGTCTTTGTTTGCGGGTGCGCCACGATGTGCCCATAGTGATCGACAACGAACACGCTTCGCCCTCGAATGCTGGCATCCTGCAAGCGCCGAAGAATCGTGTCCAGCGAAACCACCGCAGCCAGCATCCCACTGAAATTGTCGTTGGAATCTTTTAGCGGCACCGCAATGACGAACGCGGGCCGGTTGTCTGGTGCCAGCGCCAGAGGATCGCTGCGAAACAGCACGGACTGCTCGCAACTGACAAACGCGCGCTGCAGCGCCTTGGCGACGAAGGGATCTTGTTCCGCGCGGAAATTACCCTGCGAAGCGCTGGTGCCCTTGCCCGAACGTCCCACGGCGGTCAAGTAAACGAAGGTATTCCGGTTCGAGTCCACAAAATTCTCAAGCAAGCTGGTGACTTTGGGCTCCGCCACGGGATCTTCGACGTTTTCGATCAGGCCGGTAAGTGTGAGGATCTGGCGTTCGCTGATGAGCTGTTGCGTGAGGTTGGATTCAAAGAACTGTACTTCTTGCGCCAGCGAGCGCGTCAGTTCGGTTTGCTGCACGCGCTCTGTATCGACAAGTTTTTCCTGGCTGAGTTCCAGCACCTGGCGATGGTACAGACCGATAGGGAGTGCGCTGACAAGCAGCAGCGCACCGAGCACGAGCCACAGGATGCGCACGCGGCCGGCACGCAGGCGCGTCACCAGGGATGGGAGAGAGACCGCCATTTTGCAACACACTGATTTTAGAAGGATATAGCCACAAAAAGCGGCTGGCCAAAGGTACAGGGGGCGCGCAAGTGCAACTAGGCCAGAAGTACCAGCGGGGAAAGCAGTTAGTTTTCTGCCTTCAGCGCCAGAACCGCAGGAATCTCTGGCTTAGTTAGGCGGAGCAAAGAGTAGCTCAGGAAGCTAAAAGGAGGTTCCGACATTTTGCCCAGAAGCCCCAGCGCTCGCCGAATACGATTGTCCAACTCTTCGCGTCACGGGGAGCAAAGCACGTCGTCGTAAACGTTGATCAAGGCGCGGCTGGGTTTGACCTTCGGGGAGCCCAGAGGAACAGTTTGCTGGAAGGGGGTGGTGCCGAAGATGCGCACTCTCCCGAGTAGCATGACCCTGCCATCCTCCATCTCGATATAAACCGGGACGAGCATCCGGAAGGTGGAATCGACATTGGATTGCGTGATCTTGATGCTCAAGTTGAACTTGCCGTCGGGGGTGCCAGCAATCTTCGAGTCCACGGCGTAAGCGGGAATCTGCGTGCCATAGACATACTCGTTGAAGAACCAATCCATTTTGTGATTGCCATCCAGATCCATCTCCGGGGTCATGTGTTTTTCGATCATGGCCTTAAAGTCTTCGGTCGTGGCGGCTTTGCCGCGATAGGTGTTGACGAAGTCCCGCATGGTTTCTTTGAAGTGCTGATCGGCGGTACGGCTGTCGAACATCATCATGCGGAGCATCTGGAGGATGTAAGCGCCCTTGGGATAAACCAGGCGGCGATACATACCGAATCCGGTGCGGAAATTGTCGACGCGAAAACCCATGGTCAAAGGACCGGCATCGATAGCGCGGAAACCTTGCGGGTCACGCTCGAGGAGTAGTTCGCGCTCATCGTTCCAAAACGTGAGGAATTTCTTGGGGTCCTTTTCGACAAAGCTGAGGTAGAGAGAGGCGGAGAAATCGGCGAAGCCCTCGCTCATCCACTGATCACGGGCAGTGCCGAAACCGACGGTGTGGCCCCACCACTGGTGCGCGACCTCGTGGGGTGTCACGGCTCTCCAATAGCCTTTGTCGCGCCAGTCCAGGCTGAGTTGGTGGCGCACACTGATATCAAAGTAGTAGCAGATGGGAATCCAAACCAGCCCGGGCCAGGACTGTCCAAAGTTGCAAGCCGTCTGTTGAGTAAGTTGCATGTGCTTGAACTGCGAGGGCCCGAAGTAGTCGTTGTACAGCTGGACCGCTAATTCACCTTCCGCCAGAGCCTTTTTGTTTAGCCCGGTGGTGTTCATGGTGCCCAGCGCAGCTTCGTACCGATAGCGCCGGTTCTCATCTCTTATGGGGAAATCGTCCTGGTTTACCGTGTGCTGAAGCGATTGCACCCAATCGGGGGGTTCCTCGTTGGCAAAAGACTGAATGAGATACTCGGGATTTGTCAGTTTTGCCTGCTCTTCTTTAAAACGGCCGAAACTAAAGCCCGCAACAGTTTGCGGACCTTCACTTTTCCAGACCGAAACGTTTTGATCTCCTTCGTCCGACTGACTGACCAAAGCGCCCGTTGCCGCCATCTTCATGCCTTTGGGAATGCGCAAGGTCATGTCGTACAACGCGTAGGAACCGAAAGCGGCAGAAGTTACGTTTGGATACCAGTTGTGGCGAGCAACGGGGTAGTAGTTGCCGCCGCCCGTGTTGAGCACTGCGTCTTTCCCGGAGTAAGTTGCGGTGAGAGTGAGTTTTTCGCCGGCGTCGATGGCTTTGGGCAGAATGACGGCAAAGTCGCTGTCGTCGTTTTTATCCTCCTGGATAAAGGCGAGAGGTTGCCCGTCAACAGTGACGCTCTGAACACGAAGCGGGGCGAACAGGTCGAAGGGGAGGATGCGAAGACCATTTCGGCGAGAGATCAGGGTGACGGTGTCTTTGCCGTCGAGATGGCCGCTTTTTTCAAAAGTAGCATCGATTTGATGGTGCTCGATGCTGAACGGTTTGCCAAACGAGCTAGGGGGAGGAGGCTGGGAAAAACTGAACAGAGCCCAATCGCCGGAATGGTTCTCATTGTAGCTGATGAACCTGACCTGCTCGGAGTCGTGGTTGGTTTCGATCTCGAACAGCTCTTTACTTTCAAAACGCTTGCCGGATATAAAAGCCACAAAGTAGCCGCGCGGGCTGGAGCTGAGGATTTCTTGGAGGAGCCGAGCTTCAAGGTTCCGCTTGATTTTGTGCCGGGTGACGTACTGGCTGTCTTTCAGCGGGCCCGCATCGCATCCAGCGGAGGAAGGTTTACCGCCTTGTTTGATTTCGTCGTAGGTGTTGTCCGTGAAACGCAGCACGAGGCGATCGAACTGCTCGGTGAATTCGGCTTCGTCATTTTTGCTGAGGAGCTTGAGGCTCTTGCGTTCGCTCTCCTGTGTTGGAGCGAGAACGAATTTGCCGTCACCGATGAAAACCGCGCCGGTGACTTTACCGTTGACGGGCGGAACGAAGCAGACCGTGCCCGTATGCAGGACGAACGTGGCGGCATCGCGGTGGAATTTGAAATCGGTGACTGTGACGGATTCGCTGCCAAGTGCCATATTGCGGAGAGCCTGATAGGTAGGATCGGAATTCGGTCCCGAGACCGCAGCAGTTTGCGCGCGAGCGCCCATCGCAAAAACGGAGACGAGCACCAACAAAACGCACGAGGGCTTCACACACTCACAGAGGCGAGGGCGAATGGGCATATTGGACTCCAGGGAATACCGGAGCGATTTCTATCAGTATAGCGCACGGCAGTAAGCAGTGAGTTATCGCCGACTGACTGAGTTGCCTGAAAATGCGAGTTCTAGGAGATGGTCATCAAATAAGAATCTTCTGGGGCACTGAGCGGCGCGACATGCCTTGCGCCCCCGATGGAAGCCGCAACATAGTACTCCACTAAGTCCGTTGCGGATTCGAACGGCCCAAGTGTGGCTTGCCAGGTGCGACGTCCCATCAACTGAGCCGGAGTTTGCGTCCAACTGGGCACACCGCGTGCGCGCGTGTTGAGCGTTACATCCAGCACGGGAGCGGCCCCAGTAGCAATGATCATGATGCGCACGCGATCTTTTTTGTCCAGAATGCCGGGCCGCGTTGGCAGAAAGAGCCGTGTCGGGGCACCCGGGTCTGGCTGAATGATTTGCTGAAAAAGCTGCTCGGCCTCGGGTGGAAATTCTCCCAAATATTCCTGGATCGAAAGCGGCAGCCGGTACAGCGCCAACCTGACGAATTTGTTGTGCATGGAAGCAAGTTGGCCAAGATCATTGCGCGTCGCCACAATATTTTGATATCGGAGCATCGTGTCGCGCACCGTCGGTGCAAGCTGCTTCCAAAGAGGAAGCCCTTCCTGGCGGACTTTTTCCCGCGCCCCGTCCAAATCACCCGCCTTCTTCAGTTTCGCGGAGCTGTTAAGGACCACTTGTAATTTATGAGCGAACGTCCAGGCATCCGTATAGGAAACGGCAAACTCCACAAACCCCGTCAAGTATTCCAGGCGTTCCTGTTCGATGGGTGACGCCGCCTGCTTCGTGATAGCGCGAAGCGCGGCTGCCACCTCTCTCTGAGAGGCAACAATTTCTTTGGATGGCTCGTCTTCATTCCAAAACGTGAAGCCTTCGTCGTAGTCTCCCGAGAATTCGCGCGTAACCACGTGGCCGTCTTCCATCTCGTGTGTGCCAGTATTCAGCAGATTCTGGTTCAGGTCAGCGTCGCTCAGAATCGCCGCCAAATTTGCGGCTCTTTGCTCTGATGCTTGCGAGGCGGCGTACGCCCGGTAGTGAGATTCAGGCGTGAGCGTCTTGTCCCAAGTGGCACGCGCAAGGTACCCAGCGGTGGGATCCATAATGCGATGGCGCCAGTGAATGCCGAGCATGCCCTGGCATCCCATTGCCTCCGCAAGATTCACGTCGCGCTGCGTTCGATTCACATGAAACTGCGGCAGCCACATCCCCGGGTCGTCTTCCAGCCAGGGGATCGGCCAGCGCTCGCGGCCCTCCAGCTTGCCGAATACCTCGTTCACGGGATCCCATCCCAGGCTATCGTTCAGGCAGGCAAACACAATGTCCCCGGGAAGTTTCTTGTGGAAGTACTCGAAATTGCGCGCCACGCCGCCCCAGCCGGAAAAAATCATGCGCTTCTTTGGCGCATTCCGACGCAGGAAATCATGAGCCTGCAGAAAAGGAGTGGTCGAGAGAGGGATGCCGGTCTTACGGCTATCCCAATTCATCTGTTCATCCTCCCAAAGCCACACGTGGTCCACGTCTGGATAGGCTTCCAGGAGTTGGCCCAGCCGCACCTCCAGCATTTTTTTCGCGGTGACGGATTCCACATCGAACCGCGCGCCACGAAATGCATCCGGTTTATCTTCGGGCGGTTTCACTTCGGGCGGCAACGCTTTCCATATCTCGTCAGGGATCTGGTAAGGCTCGAATCCAACTCCCGTGGCAATGCCGAGTGTTTTAGCGTAAGAAAGAGCTGTCGAAAGAAGAGTTCGCGTGCGCTCCGCAATTTCCCAGGGAGTTCTCCCCAGCCGGGTGGCGTCAGAGCCAAACACTTCGTTGTCGTAAAACTGTGAGCCGCCCATCGTGAACCGGGAAGTGCGCTCCGGCAGGTATCCCCAGCGAGCGCTAGCGGTGTTATCCAGGAAAGTCGTATGGCCTGCGCCCGCAAATTCAAATGAAAGATACGACTCCGCCCAATCGTCCTGTTGCGAATACACGTGCATGCCAAAAGTGTTCAGGCGCATCCGCAACATCGCTTCAAAATAAGCGCGGAAATCCTCCTCGTTGAAATTCGTGATGCAATTCAAGAAATCCGGCCAGGGCAAAAGCCCGCGCACCGCAAAGCGCGGCGCAGCTTCCCAAACTTCGTGCTCGGCCGGCAATTTGAGCTTTCCAGTCGCTTCAGGTGGATAACTTTCTCCGTCAACTCCAAAATACGCGCCCTGGCGCTCCAAAAAATCAAAAACGGCGTAGAGGAGTCCAATATCCGTGGCCGCGTTAAAGCTGAGCAGCGCTCCATTCAGCGCAATCGCATAAGCTTCCGGATTCTTGAGCTGCTCACGCTGCGCGCGAAACCGGAACACAAAATTGCCCTCAGCAGCGCGTTCATCAGGAGAAGCCATCCGAATCTCGCCGCCCAACTGGAGGCGGCTCAATCCGCGAAGAAGTTCTCTCTCTGCCAAACGCCGGTGAAACGAGGCCTGGGGGAGCGTTTCAATCAGGAAGCGCCTGGGAGCCGCGCCACGCAGCGCAAGAAATGCCCCGCTCGCCAGAACGGAGTCATGCAAAAATTCGCGTCGATTGATCATGCTGCGTCACTCTCTTTTCAAGGGCCGTTCCATGATGTCGCGGATGGCGTCGCGTGGCGACTTGCCGTGACGCAGAATCGCGTCTACCTGCTTGGTGATGGGCAAATCGATCTGGTGTTCACTGGCGAGCGACAGGAGCGCGGCAGTGGTTCCCACGCCCTCGGCGATCATGGTCATTCCGGAAAGTATTTCTTCAAGCGAGCGGCCTTGGCCAAGTTGAAAGCCTACGCTGCGGTTGCGACTCAGCGCGCCGGTACAGGTCAGCACAAGGTCGCCAAGCCCGGCAAGGCCGCTCAACGTTTCAGGCTTCGCGCCTAAGGAAACAGCAAGCCGCGCCATTTCCGCAAGGCCACGGGTGATCAGAGCGGCCAGAGAATTTGCGCCAAGACCCAACCCCTGGCAAGCGCCGGCCGCAATGGCCATCACGTTTTTCATCGCGCCAGCCAACTCCACGCCGATCACATCGTCATTTGTGTACAAACGGAAAGTTGGCCCGGCGAATTCTTCCTGCAGAAACGCGCCAAGCGCGCGATCATGCGAAGCCAGAACCACCGCCGTTGGCTCGCCCCGAGCGGCTTCGAGAGCAAATGACGGGCCAGAAAGAACGGCGAGGCGCGGCCGGAATCGCAGCGAAACAACTTGTTCGATGACTTCGCTCATGCGCAGATGCGTGGCGGGCTCCAGGCCCTTGGTGGCGCTGACGATGGCGGCTTCTTGCCGTACGAAAGGCAAAGCTTGCGTGAAGACAGCGCGCGCATGTGCCGAAGGCACCACGCCCAGGATGATGTCCGCCTCTTGAAGAATCTCGCCGAGATCACTGGAAGCCACGACGCCAGCGGGAATAGCGACACCAGGAAGATAAACTGCATTCTCGTGATTGAGCTGGATGGCTTCCGCGATTTCCGGCTCGCGTACCCACAACCGGATTGCGTGCCCCCGCCGGCTTTGCGACAACACCACGGCTAGCCCGGTGCCCCACCCGCCTCCACCTAGAATCGCAATTCTCGTCATTCGGAATCATCCTTGGATTTACGGAATGCGAATCGCGGTTCGTTGCCTGCGACGAGTCGTTGCAGGTTCGCATTGTGTTTGTAAATGATGAGCGCCGCGGCGAACAACGTGCCGAAGCTGACGACCAGCGGCGGTGCATGATGCGGCGCCCAGAGGAAGTACACCAGCAATGGCATCGCCGCAGCCGCGGTGATCGAGGCCAGCGACACGATGCGCAATGACACCACGATGAGAGCAAACAGCACCACTGCCGTGAGTGCAGCTAACGGACACAGAGCCGCGAAAACGCCGAGTCCCGTGGCCACGCCTTTGCCTCCCTTGAATCTCAGCCAAATGGGAAAACAATGCCCCAGCAACGCGGCAATCCCCGAAAGCATCATCATTCTGGCGCTGTGATTGGCAAACCGCGCGGCAAGCCACACGGCAAGCGCACCCTTGGCCACGTCGAAGACCAGCGTGAGAATGCCGGGAAGCGTTCCGGCCACGCGCGCGACATTCGTTGCGCCAATATTGCCGCTGCCGGATTGCCGCACATCTGCGCTGCTGAAGAGCCGCGAGAAAATCAAGCCAAAAGGAATTGAGCCAAGCAGATAAGCGCTGAGCAGAAGCACGATCGTTGTTGGCGAACTTCCGGGCGTGAACAATCAAGCCTCCGTCACGAAGGGGAACGAATGCAAAGTAGTGTACTCAGCGCCGGAAGGTTTGAGCTTGCTTTGGATGAGATGGAACATGCCGGTGGTAAGTGAGCCGAATTCGCGTGAGGAGCGTTCCTCAGCGGCAGCGAAAAGTTTGGGAGGAATACCAGGAGGCTCGAAACGTGCGAGCGTCAGATGCGGCGTGAATGGACGATTTTCCAGGGGGAATCCCAGTTTGTGCATGGATTGATCGATATCCGTCGCGATGGCAGGCAAGTTCGCCGAAGATTCGATTCCTGCCCAAAAAACTTTCGCGCGATTTTCGTTAGGGAAAAAGCCGAGGCCGAGAAAACGCATCGCCACAGCCTGGTTGGAACGAATAGCGGAGAGCGCCTCCTGTACGGCTGTGAGTTTCGTGCTATCGGTTTCGCCCAGGAATTTCAGCGTAATGTGTATGTTTTCCGCGCGAACCCACTTTGCTTGCGGCGCGATGGCGCGGAATTCCTTCAGCAGGGCCGCCAAGGCAGCGCGCACATCTGGAGGAATCTGGATGGCAATGAATAGACGCATGATGCTTGATGGAATGATAGCGCGAGTCGGGAATCTTGGCGCAATGGAAGAAATATGAATGGAGGAAAAACAGAGAAAGGCAAAAAGAAAATCCGCAGGGCTCGCGGACTCTCCCCGCGCTAAATGGCTGGGCGCGGCTTGGCGTTGAACATGAAATGCAAGCGCACCATGTCCAGTGCCACCTGACTGGCGTGCAGGCGAATCGTTTCGCGATCGCCGGGCAAATGCACCACGCGCTCTTTCACTCCCCCGGAGGAAGCGATGGCGACGTGCACTGTGCCGACGGGCGTTTCTTCACTGCCACCACTGGGGCCTGCGATGCCCGTGATGCCGACTCCCAGCGTGCTGCCGACGCGCCGCCGGATTCCTTCGGCAAGGGCGATGGCCACCTCGCTGCTCACGGCGCCCTTCGCCTGAATCAACGCGGCGGGCACATCGGCCCACGCGGTCTTCATCTCATTGCTGTAACAAACCGCTCCGCCGAGAAAATAGCTGGAACTGCCCGGAATCCGCGTCAAACGTTCCGCGAACAAGCCGCCCGTGCAGCTTTCCGCCGCCGCAATCGTCGCGCGATTGGTGATAAGAATTTCGGCGATGACTTCCTCGAGAGAAACGTCAGAGTGGGCGAAGATGCGGTCGCCCAGCGCTAGCTCGAAGCTGCGAACCATTTCGTCCAGCGTGGTGTTCGCCTGCGCCGGTTCATCAGACCACACGCGCAAATGAATCTGCACTTCACCGGGAGCCGCAAGAATCGTCGTGTGCACATCGGAATAGCGCGTGTAGATGGGCCGAATGCGCTCTTCCACATGCGATTCACCCAAGCCGGTCACGCGCAGTTCGCGGTGAAACATACGCACGCCGGAAACGCGCCGCTGCAGCCGCGGAAACACCTGCTCCATAAAAAGCGGCTTCAATTCGCGCGGCGGCCCGGGCAGCAGCGCGATCATACGGCCGTTATCTTCCAGCCACAACCCGGGCGCAGTGCCGCGCGGATTATCCAGGACCTCCGCCCCCTCGGGCACCATCGCTTGGCGCAGATTCACCGCGGGCATATCGCGTTTGAAGCTGCGAAAGCGCGCTTCAATGGCGCGGACGACCTCATCGTTGCGCCGTAATTTGCGTCCCAGGAGTTCGGCAACCGTTTCGCGCGTCAGGTCATCTTCCGTGGGGCCCAGCCCACCGCTGGCGATCACCACCGGCACGCGATTCAACGCGTCGCGGAAAGCTGCGGCCAGCAGTTCGCGATTATCTCCGACAATGGTTTTGCGCAAAACCTCGATGCCAAGTTTATTCAGCTCCTCGGTCAGGAAAAGGGAATTGGTGTCCACGCGATCCGGCGTAAGCAGTTCAGAGCCGACGGCAATGATTTCCGCTTTCATAAGAGAGCAGTATTGTAGCGCAGAGTGTTCGTTGCCTAAGAGGCTAAACGGCGAGATCTCCCGAAGAGTTGTGAATTAACCCAGCAGCGGAAGGCCGTTGACGTTCCAATCCAGCGTGAATAGGGCATTGTTTGAAGCGAGAATGGCACGGCCAGTCGGCAGCAGCGTAAGTCCGACGAGGGCGGAACCGCTGAGCACGTGTTCCGCGTGGCCCTGCGGCGTGATTTTCACGATGCCGCGGCGCCCGGCAAAAGACGCAACCACATACAAATTCGATTCGCGGTCGAAAGCGATGCCCTGCGGCCGGCCCAGCCCGCGATAAAACACGATCACCTCGCCACCCTGCGTGATGCGATAGACACGGTCGTAACTCGAGGTCGTCGGTCCGGTGACGTAAAGTTCTCCGCTTGGATGAAACGCCAGGTGGTAGGCGGCGACCGAAGGCTCCAGCGTGGCGAAAACGAAAATTTCCCGCGAAGGACTGATCTTGAAAATAGTGCCGCTGCGGTCGCCGACGAACAAGTTGCCGGAGCGATCGAACGCCAGCCCCGTGGCGATGCCCATGCCTTCGGCCCACTGCTCCGATTGGCCGTCGGGCGTGACGCGGTGGATCGTGCCGTCGTGGCGGCAGGAGACGAAGAGATCGCCCTTCACATCAACGGCAAGCCCCGAAGGATTGATTAGAGAAGTAACGTAGGGCTTCACGCTGTAGTTGGAAGTAATTTTGTAAAGCGAAACGGGCACCCGTTGCCCGCGCGGGCCGCTGAACGTCACGTAAATGTTCCCGTGAGCGTCCACGGCGGGATTCGCCACGGGATGCAAATTGTCGGCGATCTGAAAGCCGATCGAAACAGGAAACGGCGGGCTCTCATTTTGCGCGCTTACCACCTGAATCGTGCCGCCCGCGGCGTTTTCGGGAACGCGCGCAATCAAGCGATTGCTGCTGGCGAGAGAGAGCGGCGCTTCAGTCTCTCCAAAGCGAACAACAGGGCGCGCGCCCGGCCGCGGCGTGAAGCCGCTGCCATACACGGTAATTTCCCCGCCGGGGATAGCCGCAGCAGGCGCGATACGCTCAATCCGAGGAACGCCGTTTTTTTCCGCCGAGGAGCCGAACCCAAGTTTCATAACTGGAGACCGATTTTACAGCACACGCAGGCACTGCGCAGCCTGTACCTCATTTCGCCTATGGTTTGCCGCATGCAGCCCGTTAGAACAAGTGAAAGTGCAACAGGTCAAAGTGTAGCGCGAGACGCAGGCAAATGGCAGCGTAGACCCCCGCCATCCAGTCGTCGGCCATGATGCCCCAGCCGCCGGGCAGCTTTTCCAGGCGGCGGCATGGAAATGGTTTGGCAATATCGAAAACGCGAAAGAGCAGGAAACCGGCGAGCAGGTATCTCCAGTTCAGCAGACTCATGCCGGAATAAATGGCGAAGGCTGCGGCATCGCCGGAGTGGAAAAACGTGGCGGGCGTGCTGAGTGGCGCGAGCCCAAGAATCAGTGCCAAATGCACTCCGGAAACTTCGTCGATTACCACATATTGCGGATCTTTAATCCCGGCAAACTTTGCAACATCCGAGCTGCTTTGCACTCCAAAATAGGCCAGCAGGAGCCATACGACCACGGAAGGCACCAGCAAGATCAGTGCGCCAAGCGAGCCGGAGAGCAAAGGAGCATCTACACCAACGCCAAGGCCGTTAAGCGTGGACAAGCTGTAGCCCACGAACACGAACCAAGTGAACGGATGCGACAGCACCGCAATCACCAGCCCGACGAGCGAGCCCCAGGTGCCCGGCCCGGGCTTCAGGTACCCTGTCCCCAAGGCTGTGGCCAGCGCAAATGCAGCGCGAGGTTTCGGAGCGGCGGAATCTCCCGCGGCGCTAGTGGATGGTTTCATCGGGGTCACGTTGACCTCTTTGTGGTGCGGGTCCATCGCCTTCCTGGAGTTCTTCTTCGTCGAAAATAGGATCAGAGACGACGTATTTCTCCGAAGCCCAAGCACCGAGATCGAGCAGGCGGCAGCGCTCCGAGCAAAAAGGGAAATCAGCCTGCTCCTCGGAGTCCGTGGGTTTTTTGCAGATGGGGCAACGGTGCTTCATATCGAAGAAAGAGTTTTACCACAGAGCAGGCCCGCCAGCACAGGGGAGCGACGAATTTCAGCCAAGCACGCGCAGAGCCGCCCCGGTCGTAATGCGTGTAAGAGTTTGCGGGGGAGGCACGGCGACTGCTGGCAGCGTGCGACGAACCGGCTGCGGCAGAATTTCGACTACTCGCGCAATCAAATCGTAAGCGTCCGTCTTGGTAATCTCCACGCGCGCCAAATCGCCCGGCTGCGCTGTAATCGCGGGTGAGTCCGGCGTCGGGCCAGAAATCTCAATGTCCGTCAAGTAGAGCTTCCCGTCAATTTCGGGCGCCATGCCTTCCAGCCGCGCTTCCCAGACAAGCGGATTATCCGTGGATGGTCCTTCAATCAAAGCAGTCTCGACGCGGCCCTTCCAAGCACGCAATTTCTGTCTCGAAATTTTCTTTTGCAGCGCCATCAGGCGATTCCGGCGGTCAGTGATTGTGGCTGCATCCACTTTGCCATCCAAAGGAAAACTGGCGGCGTTGTCCACGTCGGAGTATTCAAACACGCCCATCCAATCTAGTTCGGCCGCGGCGACAAATTGGTAGAGCTCCTCGAAATCCGCTTCCGTTTCGCCGGGGAATCCCACGATAAAGCTGGTGCGCAATGTGACGCCGGGAATTGTCGTGCGCATGCGTTCAAGCAGCTTCAGGAAGGCATCGCCGTTGGAGCCGCGCTTCATGCGTGCCAGAACATTGCGGCTGGCGTGCTGCAGCGGCATATCAATGTACTTGGCCAGGCGCCGATGGGCTGCAAGTGTGTCCAGCAGTTTCTGCGTAACGCGATTTGGATAGGCGTACAGAAATCGCACCCACGTCAGGTCTTCGATTTCTGCCAGCCGTTCAAGAAGTACAGCCAAGCCATCGCGAAGTTGAAGATCCTCGCCATAGGAAGTCGTGTCCTGCCCGATTAATGTAATTTCGCGTGCGCCGGCGGCGGCCAGATTCTCCGCCTCGCGAATCACGGATTCAAAGCGGCGGCTGCGAAACGCTCCGCGCAATTCCGGAATGATGCAAAACGTGCAGGGATGATCGCAGCCCTCGGCAATCTTGATATACGCCTGATGCTTCGGCGTGGTAACGATGCGCGGCGTCAGGTCGTGATAGAGGAACGAAGGCGGCTGCGCGGGCAAAACTTTCAGGTCGCCCTCAACTGCTTCCAAAATGCGTTCGACTTCGCCCGTGCCCACCACGGCATCCACTTCGGGAACTTGCTGGAGAATATCATTGCGGAAACGCTCCACCAGACAGCCGGCCACAATCAGTTTTTTAGCCGCGCCGAACTTCTTGTGCTCGGCCATTTCCAGTATGGCTTCGACGGATTCTTTTTGCGCCGCTTCGATGAAGCTGCACGTGTTGACGACCAGGATTTCGGCTTCATCCGCGCGCGGCGTCAGCTCGTAGCCTCCCCGCGCCAAAATGCCCATCATCACCTCGCTATCAACGAGGTTTTTGGGACAACCCAGAGAAATGAATCCAACCTTGGTCATGGAGCGAAATCCGCGCACAGGCGCAACCTTTTAACTCTAGCATAAGCGCCAAAACCGCGTTGGCACCGAAGCAGCGGCATCCCTGCCCGTGGTATTATTTCGGAACAAACGCCTTCACAGTGACGTATCTCCATTAGCCAGGGACAATCACTTGAGTAAATTTTACGTGTTGCTCTCACGATAAGTGTCGCAGCAGGACTCTCGCTCACGGTTCGTGTGGCAACCTGGGAAGGCTAGTCGGCTCAGATGCAGATGAGCAGTTCTGTTAAATGAGCCCGCTCCGGGGAGGGTAAATCCGTGCAAAGTTCTCATCTTATCAACGCAAGCAAACATATGATCAGCCTTGGGCTCGCCGTTGCGCTGTTGTTCGGAGCGCACGCCTCGGGGCAAATGGCAACGGAACACGATGCTCAAGACAAACGGGAGACACGCTGGCTGCAAGACCTCGACTATTTCGCCGCTCAATTTCCTAAACGACAAAAGGATTTCGAGAAGCTTTATCCCAGGCAGGAATTCGAAAGCCGCCTGGCCGCGATCCGCCAGTCTGTACCGAAAGCTAGTGACAGCGAAGTGATCCTCGAATTGTACCGGCTTGTCGCGAGCGCCCATCTCGGGCACACGCGAATAGCCCCTCCCCAAGGCGATCTCGCCTTTCACTCGTTGCCGATTACCATGGACTGGTTCTCGGATGGCTTGGCCATCGACGCAGCGGCAGAATCGTACAAGGATACAATCGGAACGCGCGTCAAGCGCATCGGCTCAATGACCCCGGAGCAGATGGAGGCGGCCGTTGCGCCCTACATTTCTTATGAGAATGAGGAGGGGCTTCACGATGAGAGCCCATCATTCATGGTGATGGTGGAAGTGCTGCAACACTTGGGACTGAAAGGGACCGATGGAAGCGTTGAACTGCTGCTGAACAGGCCCGACGGAACAGAATTCAAGAAGGCGATTTTCCCCGCACCGGCGATCGGCAACGCACAACAGCTCAGCATTTATGATGCGTTTCATATTCCTTTGCCGCTGTACCGCAAACAACCCTGGAAATTCTACTGGTATGAATACCTCCCTGACTCGCAAACGCTCTACATCCAATACAATGTTTGCGCCAACGACCCAAAACTTCCATTCGCGGAATTCACTAAGGCGATGTTTGAGTTCGCGGACGCGCACCCAATCCAGCGCATGATCGTGGATCTGCGGTTCAATGGAGGGGGGAGCTCAAGGGTGATCAAGCCGCTCGAAAAAGCGCTGCAAGCTCGCCGGGCACTCTCTCGCCGAGGTCATCTTTACACTTTGACTGCGCCGGACACCTTCTCCTCGGGGCTGATGGCAGCGATGGACCTCCGCCACAGGAAGGCCATCCTGATAGGCGAACCTCCAGGTGAAAAACCAAATTCGTACGGTGAGGTGAAGGCGCTTACCTTGCCGAATTCGCATCTAGAAGTGCGGTATGCGACAAAACTCTTCAAGCTCGATACGAAGAGTGATGCCCCTGCGCTTGCGCCAGACGTTTTTGCGCCCCTTTCGCTCGCCGACGTGCTGGCGGGGCGCGACCCGGCTCTTGAAGCCGCGCTCAAGCACTCTTTGAACTAACTCGCCCCAACTTTTTCAGAATAGGAGAATACGTTTTCGAGATCCTGAAACTGCCCCCCTCCTTCTTCTTGCGCTTGGAGCCACTCGACGGATGGTAGGCAATTTGACCGCGGCCGGTCCGCTTGTAACCCTTAGAAAGACTCCACTCCCGCCGCTCCCTACGGCACATCGTAGGTGCAACGCCTGTGCTGCACGGTCATCGAAATCTGTTCTCCTGCATTGTCGAACACCTTATCCGGCCCGAATTTATCCTGCATTTATCTTCCACGTGACATTGTCCCACTCGGCCCACTATGCTCTTTTGAGTGCAATCGGAGGTTTTCCATGTCGAATAAGCATCTTTGCGTTCGAGCTTCACTGGCGTTTTTTCTCTTCGCTATGTTCGCCCTTGCCAGCATGCCTGCCGTTGCGCAGCCCGCCGGCCCTTCCGGCTACCATCTCGTCAAAAAAGTGAAACTCGGCGGAACCGGCGGCTGGGATTATCTGGAAGTTGACCCCGCCACGCACCGTCTGTTCATTTCCCGCGGCACGCACTACATCGTGGTGGATCCCGATCAGGGCAAAATTATCGGCGATATCCCCGATTCGCAGAGAGCTCACGGCGTGGCCTTCGCCAACGAATCCAACAGAGGATTCACCACGGACGGCGGCAGCGGCGATTCCATCATGTTCGATCTCACCTCCCTGAAAGTTCTGGACAGAATCAAAACGGACAAGGATTCAGACGGCGTCATCTACGATCCATTCACGAAGCGCGTTTTTACTTTCAACGGCGATGCTGCCACCGCGTCGGCCATCGACACTGCCGCGGGAAAACTTGTCGGCACTTTTTCGCTCGGCGGTAAACCAGAGTTTGGGGCGAGCGATGCCAAGGGGAAAATCTTCGTCAACCTGGAGGAGAAGAGCTCCCTCGTCAAATTCGACGCCAAGACTTTGCAGATCGAAAACACCTGGCCTCTCGCTCCCTGCGAATCCCCCTCTGGCCTGGCCATTGACGCCGCTCACGAAATCCTCGTGGTGGGCTGCCACAACAAGCTCATGACCTTTGTCGACGGCAACACGGGCAAGGTCATCGGCACCGTTCCCATCGGCCAGGGCGTGGATGCAAACCGCTTCGACCCAGCCGCCGGCTATGCATTCGCTTCTTGCGGCGACGGCACCCTGACAATCGCCCACGAAGATTCCCCCACCAAGTTTTCCCCGGTGGAAATGATCCAGACGCAGCGCGGCGCCCGCACCATGGCGATTGACTACGCCACGCACACCGTCTATCTCGTCACAGCGGATTTCGGCCCCGCGCCAGCGGCCACCGCGGACAATCCCCGGCCTCGCCCGGCGATTCTTCCCGACTCGTTCACCCTGCTCGTCTACGCAAAGTAATCTTTTCTTCGTTTGCACTTTTCGGAGCGGCGCGCTGAAAGTGTCCGTGGTTCATGCGCACCGTCCTTAAAATCGCAATCCTCGCGGGACATCTGAAATCATGCACCGGCGATCCCGCGTTGACAGCTTGTTCTCTGCACACTAGTCTTGAAAACGTGTCGGATTGGAGGGCGCATGGCGAGATTCTTCCTCGGCCGCGCTTCGAGCATTCTCCCTAGTACCGCTTGGCTCGCGCTTCTAGCTAGCATTTTTTTTGTTGTCCAATTGCCATTAACGCGCGCCCAAGCGCCAGCCCCGGTATCTCCTGCCCCCCAGTCCAATTCTGCTCAAGAGGCCCCAAAACCGGACGCGAGCCTGCCGCCTGACGAAGTCACCGCTCGTGATGCTCCCGCCACCTTCAAAGTGCGCGTCAATCTAGTCCTCGTGCGCGTGGTGGTTCGTGATAAGACCGGAAAAGTGATCCCGAATCTGAAGAAGGAAGATTTTCAACTGGAGGACAACAACAAACTCCAGACCATCTCGACTTTTTCCGTGGACACTCCGGCTTCTGAAGACTCCACCGTGAAAATCGGGACGGCGGAAGCAACTCCAGAAGAAGCGCCGGTAAAAGTGCCGCAGTTGCCGCGAAGGTTTGTCATGCTCTTTTTCGACGATCTTCATCTGTCGATGTCCGATGCCATGCTCTCCAAGCAGGCCGCCACGAAACTCCTTGATGCCATTCAGCCCGGCGACCGCTTTGCCATCTTCACTACGTCTGGCCAGGTGCAGGAGGATTTTACAGGAGACAAAGCAAAACTAAGCGAATCCATCCAGCGAATCATGCCGCACTCGGATACCTCCAATTCGGATTGTCCTCCGATGTCTCTTTATGAGGCCTATCAGATCATGGAGGGGAATGATCGTGATGCCTGGGCTGTGGCTGTGCGTGACACGATGTACTGCGCGAAGGTCAACTGGGATCAAGCTCAGCCCCTGGCGCGGGCGGCGGCCCAGCGAGAGCTCTCGATTGGAGACTCTCAAGTGCGTCAGGCGTTCCAGATGCTCGACGAACTGATTCGCAGGATGAGCGCTGCGCCGGGACAACGAACCATCGTCTTAGTTTCCCCCGGATTCTATCTGGCTCCTTCGGTCCAACACGAGTCCGGCGAAAGTATTGATCTGGCCACCAAGGCCAACATTGTCATCAACACAATTGATGCGCGCGGTTTGTATGTTTCCTCGATGTTTCAAGCAGACAGCAATGACCAGCCAACCGCTCAGAAGACGCGGCTCCTTCAGACGGAACAATCGCTGCAGAATGATGTGCTCGCGGATGTTGCCGATGGCACCGGCGGAACATTCTTCCACAACCGCAATAACGTTGCTGAAGGTTTGCAGGAAGCAGCGGCGGAACCCGAAGCTTCTTACGTTCTGGGGTTCACCCCCGAAAAACTGAAGCTCGATGGAAAATATCACCACCTGAAGGTAACGCTGACGAACAAGGAAAAATGGACCCTGCAAGCCCGCCACGGTTATTTCGCTCCGCATAGCGAAACAAATCCTGAGGCAGCGTCAAATGAGGAGATTCGGCAGGCGGTTTACTCTCAAGCTGAATTGCACGACCTGCCGCTCGGGTGCCAGACGCAGTATTTCAGCAACGCCACGGGCAAACATTTGTCGGTCCTGCTGCATATCCAAACCAATTCCATGAAATTCCGCAAAGCCGATGATCGCAACAACAACAAGTTGATGATCGCGACGGCGATCTTCGATGGGAACGGGAATTTGGTCACTGGCTCGGAGAAGGCCGTCGAAATGCAATTGCGGGATTCGACACTGGGTAGGATGAACAAAGCCGGCCTCAACATCAGGTCCAAATACGATCTGCAAGCCGGCACGTTTCTGCTGCGCATCGTGGTACGCGATTCGGAAGGGGCCCAGATGGCTTCCCTCAGCCGTGGCGTGACGATTCCTTAAGCCTACCAGTTGGCAATTGACGGCGCTTGCCTGGACCACTACGCTTTTTCGATGCAACCCGGACAACCAAGCCGCACCGCGCTGGGAGCCGCCGCCCATCGCGCCGTCCACCAAGTGCTGGAGAAGGGAAGTATCTTCTCCGATCCACTGGCGGTCCGCATTCTGGGCGCGGATGCCAAATCGGCTGTCCGCGATGCCGAAAATAATCCTTCCAAGCGATTCCTGCGACTCTTCATTGCCGTGCGCACGCGTTTTGCTGAAGATGCTTTGGCAGTGGCTGTCTCGCGCGGTGTTCGTCAATTGGTGGTGCTCGGAGCAGGCTTGGACACATTTGCGTACCGCAACCCCTTTAGCGAAACTCTGCGCGTGTTCGAGGTGGATCATCCCGCAACGCAAGCGTGGAAACGCCAGCGCCTGGCAGAAGCGGCAATTCCCATTCCTTCCACACTCACATTTGCTCCTGTAGATTTCGAGCGAGAGACTCTACCGCACGGTCTTGTCGCCGCCGGTCTTAATCCTGCGCTGCCAACTTTTTTTACATGGCTCGGCGTTGTGCCATATCTCACGCAGCAGGCTGTCTACTCCACACTCGATTTCATCGCGCATCTGCCCGGCGGCGCACACGTTGTGTTCGACTACAGCAATCCTCCAGCTTCGCAGCCCGGACACGAAAAATACGCCGCCGCGCGCGAAGCGCTAGCAGCGCGCGTTGCTTCCATTGGAGAAGCCTTCCGCAGCGATTTTGAGACGCACGAACTCCATGCCAAATTGAAAGAGGTAGGTTTCCGCGAAATCGAAGATCTTGGCCCAACCTTGATCCGCGAACGCTACTTTGCAAACCGTGGCGGCAATTTGTCCGACAGGGGTGGCCACATCCTTCGCGCAACGACAGTTTGAGTAGAACGAAATATCAGGGCACTGGAGATTGTTTCACCCTCGATGATTTCGCCTGGCAGAAGAAACCTATCGATGGCGCGGAACAGCGCGAATCTGCTCCATCAGGGCCCGCAGCCGGAAGGAATCGCAGGGCTTGTCCCCAAAGCGGGCCTGTGCGTACAGCTCTGTGAATTCGCGAAGCGGGCCGGCAAGTTCGGGCTGCAAGCCGCCTGACGTGGCGAATTCCATTGGCGTCTGCGTGATGGGCCGGGCCAGGCCGCGCTTCTCAAGGAGCCTCAGCAGTTCGATGTACAAGCGCGAAGCAAGTTGCGGACTGTTGCGTTTCCCCTCCGAATGCCGCATTTGCCATGAAAGCGTAATCCGGCGAATCGCAATCAGAATCCAATCGAAGCGCAAAACCACCAGCAGAAACACCAGCGCAATCGGAAACAAAATACCGAGCCGCGGATGAGCGTATTGCCATAGCGTCAGACGATTCATCGTGTTGTGCTTCATCCGCTCGAATTTCCGGCGCGTAATTCCGACCCAGTCCGTGGAACCTTGTCTCACGTTTCTTGCTAACTGTACTTGGTGCGAGAAATCGTAGTTGATAATCCACTCGTTCCAGTTCAGTTGAAACCAATCGAAATACAACGCCATGCGCGATAGCAATCCCGTTGCGTCTCCTGCCGCCGGCGGTGTGGGATCAAACGTAATCCAGCCGCTGCCGGGAAAATACGCTTCCACCCAACTGTGTGCGTCGCTGGCCCTCACAATGTAATCGCCTGCGACATCGTTGAACTCACCCGGCAGGAAGCCGTTCACTTCGCGCGAAGGAATGCCCAGCGTGCGCAGCATGATGGCCATCGATGAGGCAAAATATTCGCAGTGCCCCGCGCGCGTCTCGAAAAGGAAGTGAGCCAGTGGATCATCGCCAGGCTTGCCGGCCAGATTCAGTGTGTACGCGAAATTGTCGCGCAGGTAACTTTCCATGATCACGGCCTTGTCAAACGGATTGCCGGCCGAGGCCGTGATCCTTTTCGCAAATTCTGGAATGCGCGGGTCGAGCGCGTGCGGAAGTTGCAGATAGGTATTGCGGATCTCCTCAGGATAAACGGAACCTGCGGAGCGAGCTTGCGCGGGGCGCGGTTGCGGAAGAATGGAAAGTCCCTCATAGCGGATCTGCGAAAAATTATGAGAACTGTTGAAGATGGAGCCCGTGGAATCCAGATACAACACGCTGTTGCGAACGGACGAGTAGTATGTAGTGGCTTCCGACAGGAAGTTGCCGCGCAGCCTGACCACCTGTGCGGGCGCAAACAACGCATCGCTCGCGATGGGCTGAAGCAAGATGATGAATTGAATTTCCGTAGCGCGTGGAGCGAGAAAATCCTTTCGGCTTGCAAGGTTGATCCAGCCATCCTGGGCGGGAGATTGACTTTTCCGGTCGGGCTCGTTGTTGGACCATCGTTTGCCATCAAAATTGGTCAAAGCAACGCCGCGCCAACGCAACATCGGATAATTGACCGGCGACCCAGTTCGCACTCGCATCACCACCGAAGTGTTTTGCTTGATCTCGCCAATCTGGCCCAACTCCACATTGTCCGTGAAGCCGCTCATCAACGAAGGCTGAAAACCTCCCCGCGCCAGATAGCCCGCGCTGAATCGCGGAAAGAAGAAGAATAAGAGCGAGCCGAAGAGAACGCCGCCAATGGCCACGCTCAGCACAGCCAACGACAAGGCGCGGTGAAAGCGGCTTTCGGCAGCCGATCGCGCCTGCAGCGGTGGAAACACCGCGCCAGTGGCGCCGCGCCGGATTTCCAGGCCAACAAAAGTGGCCACTGCAAAAACCAGGAACGCCAGAAAGAAAAACAGAAAGTGCGTATCCACGGTAAAAACGGCGGCGGCCAGAAGCGCGGCAAACGCCAGCATCGCCAAAAAGATGGCATCGCGATCCGTCACCGCGCTATAAAGTCGCAGCACCATAACAAACAGCAGAAAATGCACGGAGGAAATCAGTGCGGCGTAAATCGTTGGATTAACATTTCCCTCGGCCAGCGATCGCGAGAAAAACAGTATGTCCGCGGGAATAATCAGCATGTAGCCAAGCACAAATCGCGTGGCCGTGGATTGCCGCAACTCCGGGGGATAGCCGCGCCACCATCGTATTCCCTTAAAGAGAATCAGCAACGGCGCAACGATGTTGCTGATAGCGTCCAGCTTTCCCGTGGCCACCAGCGCCAGCACGCTCGAAAGCACAAGGAAAAACAGCGCCGTGCGATAGAAGCGATCGGCCGGGAGCGAGGTCCCAGAAGATGTGGCGGAAGAATCCATGGCGTAGCTCTCAGAATAGCATCGGGCGAGCGCACGCCGAATGGCTGGAACCGAAAGGGTTATCCAGAACGGCAGCTGTGGCCAAAAGGTCTGAAAGCGCGAAGGGCAACGGCAATCATCCGCTCGGTCAATCGTCCAGAGTCGCGCGTGCAATCTTGCGCGTCAGGTTTGAGATGGGAACCGACGAGAGTTTGTCGAGGGGTAGGATTTTTGCCCCGGCAACATTTGGGAGTGTTTTCAGCTTGATCCGAAAAGGCTGCAACCTGATCGCGCGATAAGTAACCGTGTGACGAACTTTAGGAGCAATCTCAAATCTTGCCGAGAATTTCCGTCCCGCCAACAGCGAATTCTGAAGATAATCGCGCAATTCGATCGGTGCATTCCGCCGGATCTCCGTTGTGGGGAAGTGCCACATGCGCGAAACCAACGCGCCCACATCGGCTTCCCTTGCAGAACTAGCCTTCGCGTTTGGCGGTGCCAGAAGCAGCGTGCGGCCTTGAGGATCAAGAAAGACAGCAGCAGCAAGCTGAACTTCCACCGTTGCCCGCTTTTTACGCTTCGCCGGAATTGTGTCCACCGAGCCAAGCTTGCGCGCCTGGCAAAATTCGTTGATGGGGCACAGCAGGCATTGCGGTGATTTGCGCGAGCAAAGAATGGCGCCGAGTTCCATCATTGCTTGGTTCCAGTCACCCGGAGCGTTCGGCGAAAGCAGCGCGTCAGCTGCTTTTTGAAGCTTCTGCCAGCGGCCCTCTGTGCGCAAATCACCGCGCATGGCCAGCAGTCGTGCCAGCACGCGAGCGACGTTTCCGTCCAGCACAGCGAGTTTCCGGCCATGCGCAATGCTAAGAATCGCTGCGGCAGTGTAAGTGCCGATACCCGGAAGCGTCAGTGCTTCCGATTCGTTGGCGGGGAAAACGCCATTGTGAAGAGCCACGATTTGTTGCGCGGCCTTTTGCAGGTTGCGCGCGCGCGAATAGTAGCCCAACCCAGACCACAAGCGAAGCACTTCATCCGCGGGCGCTTCGGCAAGGGCCCGCACATCGGGAAAGCGTTTCAAGAAATTCTCATAATAAGGAATGGCCGCGGCCACACGCGTCTGCTGCAACATGATTTCCGAAAGCCAGATACGGTACGCGTCTTTAGAGTGACGCCATGGCAGGTCGCGCTGAAATTGCGAAAACCACGCCAGGAGATTCTTGCGAAAACGAATGAGTGCGGTTCCGGTGAGCATCGGCGCGATTAGTTTCGCATGAAACACTGCAACAAGCGCATCCGGCAAGCGGGTGGCTCAGGGCATGATATCTTCCGCGAACACGACGTACGACGAATTCCAGATTTCAACAGGGATCGAGCCGTGCGCTCGCGAAGTCACCACGATCTTGGACGAGTCAGGGTCGGCCGCGAGCCGCGAAAGAAGATCGTCGTCCGGAACGGGAACGACGGGTTGCACGAGCGCTAAGTGCCGAAGGATCGCGAAAACATTTTCCGTGGCGGGAGCCAGCGAAACCTCGGCCCCGACGCTGCGGTATTCCAGTTGCGCGCTTTGTTCGTGAAAGCTCCAGGCAATGGCGGCGCACAGATTCACTGCGCGCTCGAACCGCTCTCTTTCGATTTCCGAAGAATTGGCGGATGCCGCCGAACTGTAAGGATCGAAAATCAGCAGCACGCGGTAATCGTCCTCGCGAGTAAACTCTCGCACCATCAGCACACCCAGCCGCGCCGAAGCCTTCCAGTGGACGTGGCGGGCGCTGTCATTCGGCAAATAGTCGCGCAACGCATAAAGATCCTGTCCCCTGCCTTTTAACTGGCTTTCCATCGCTCCCTGAATGCCCGGCAGCACCTCCATGAATTCGGGTGTAGCCTCCACGGAAGGGTAAACAAGAGCGCTAGTGGAGAGATCCAGTCGCCGCGCCTTCTGCAGAAAACCAAACGGAAAACGCGTCACGATGCGAAAGGCTTCCTGGTGATAGACGCCGCGCCGCGAAAACAGCATCGGCACACTCTGCCGCGCCGAAATTTTGCGGGGAATATAGGGAAAGTACACCGGGGTTTCCAGCAGCGCCGCCGCGGGCTCGCCCTTTTTCTTCACTCCTTCCACGCGCAATGAAAATGAAGGAAGCGTCAGTTTCTCGTTCACCAATTCCACGGTGGCGCGCACTGTTTGCTCCGCAAAAATATGTTCTGGCAGGTTCAAGCGCAGCTCTACGCCAGTCAGCGTAATCGAGGAGAGTATTCCCGACATCAGGATGCTGGCAATCAGGCAGGCCAGGATCAGGAAGAGCAGGTTATTGCCGGTATTGATGGCCGCCATCGCCACCAAAACGATCCCCACGATGTAAATCCATCCTTCCCGCGTGACGCGGTATTCCATGCGGTAGCCAATCCACCGCAGCGCCGTGCGTTTGGCAAGAACGGGAACCAGCGTGATGGACACCCATGCAGCCACGAGCAGGGCGGTAATCGCGGTCGCGCTCGCCAGGAACAGATTTCCAAGTTGTGCCGCTGCTCCGGAATAGAGCGCTAGGATCAGCGCCACGCTGAGCGCGGCAATCGAGAGAAAGAAGGCATGAACCGCGCGGCGATCGGATTTAGCCAGCAGGTTCGCGAAGGTTGTGGAAAGGGAAGGCATCTACGTAATTTCGGAAATCAGCGATCGAAGTTCAGGAATCTTGCACTACTACACCGGCACAGAAACGGATTCCACGATTTCCCGCAATACATTTTCAGTGGTCTCCGATTTCTTTTGCAGCGAAGCGTGGCGCGCGCTGGCCACAACGCGATGCGCGAACACCGGAATCGCCAGTTGCTTGAAGTCGTCGGGGAGACAGAAATCGCGGCCATCCAGAAAGGCGCGCGCCTGCGCCGCTCGTTGCAGCATCAATGTGCCGCGAGGGCTGACCCCCAGCGCGAGCTGATCCGATTTCCGCGTGCGGTTCACAATTTCCAGCGCGTAATCGTGCAGGCTGGCGTCCACGCGCACCCGCGTCACCGTCTCCTGCATCGCAAGCACGTCGGTCACATCCGCCACGGGCTCCATCGCCGTAACTGGATCATCGCCGGCGCGGCTGCGCAAAATCGCCCGCTCGGTTTCATGCGATGGATACCCCATCTTCACGCGCATCAAGAAGCGGTCCAATTGCGATTCCGGAAGGGGATAAGTGCCGTGATGCTCCACGGGATTTTGCGTGGCGATTACCAGAAACGGTAGCGGCAGGGGCAGAGTGCGCCCATCCACGGTGACCTGCGCCTCGTTCATAGCTTCCAGCAGCGCGGATTGTGTGCGCGGAGTGGTTCGATTGATCTCATCCGCCAGAACAATGTTGGCAAAAATGGGGCCTTGACGGAATTCAAACTCGCGTGATTCCGGATTGTAAACGCTGACGCCCAGCACATCGCTCGGCAGCAAATCGGAAGTGAACTGGATGCGCTGGAAGCTGCAGTGAAAGGATTTGGCCAGCGCTTGTGCCAGTGTGGTCTTGCCGACGCCCGGAACATCTTCGATCAGCAAGTGCCCGCGCGCCAGCAGCGTGACCAGGGCCAGCTGAATCACATCTTCCTTGCCATAGATGGCGCGCGCGATCGAGCGCTGCAATTGCGTGACGATTTGAGAGGTGACCGTCTGCATTGGTTGAAAACCCTTACTCTTCCTGCTACAAATAGATGATGGGACGCGCGGCTGGTGGGCGCGAACGTAATTCCCTGTACCGTTTGACGGGCGGCCCTTCACAAGGGTTACCCGCAATCGAATTACCCGTTCCAGGACGGGCGATTAGCTCAGCGGTTAGAGCGCTCGCCTCACACGCGAGAGGTCAAAGGTTCAAATCCTTTATCGCCCACCACTTTCTTCCAGTCTCTCATCAATTCGCCATTAGCCTGAAACAAACAGCGATTTGCTGTGCTCAAAAACTCATTTCTCCTGGTAGATTCATGAACTGACACGCCGGGGTTTGGCGGCAATCGGCGCGATTTAGTATAGTGCCCGCATGCAAACCCTTTTGCGCACAATTGAATTTCTAGCGTCGAGTCTCTGGCTAGGGGCGGACGCCTTCCTCAGTTTTGTTGTGGCGCCAGGGGCGTTTGCCATTCTCGGCAGCCGTGATGCCGCGGGATTGATGGTGGGGTTCTCTCTGGCGCGCTTGCATTTTGCGGGAATTTTCCTGGGCCTGATTTTTCTGGTGGCTCGGCTTCTGCGGACTCACACTTTTGCGAGTTTCACTACCCCGGCAGCGCTTTGCATCGTGTTGATGGTCCTGCTCACGGCCGCTTCGCAATTCACCGTCAGCAATCGCATGGAAAATTTGAAGAAGGACATGGTCTCCGTGCAGAACACGCCGGAAAACGATCCGCGCCGCGTCCAATTCAACCGCCTCCATCACGTTTCCGTGGGCTACGAAGGCGCAGTCCTCTTGTTAAGCCTCGCCGCCATGTTCCTCCTGGTCCGCGAAGTTTCCCTCAAGCCGTAATCAAACTATTTCTTTTTGGTTTTTCGAGTTGCCCTTCGCTTCTTGCGCCGCACAGGGCGTGGGCGAATTTTGTTCGTCACCTTATATCCGGCGCGTTCAAAGGCCCGCCACATATACCAACTCGCGACGGTGCGATAGGGCCGCCAGCGCTCCCCAAACTTTAGTAATTCCTGCGGCTTTGGCATGTGTTTCTTGCCGTAAGCCACCGACCAGCCTTTCTTCACGCCCAAATCGTGAATGGGCAGCACATCCGGCCGGCCCAGGCGAAAAATCAGGAACATCTCCACGGTCCAAGCGCCAATCCCGCGTACGGAAACCAGCCGCTCGACGAGTTCTTCATCGGACATCTTCACTGCTTCGTCGTGCGAGGGCACTACCCCATCGAGTGTCTTCTGCGCCAGATCGCGCATCGCCTCCACTTTTGCACCCGAAAGCCCCGCCTTGCGCAGCACAGGCTTGCGAAATTTCAAAATTTCCTGTGGCGTGGGAACCCCGCCGGTGGCGCTCAGCGCCTTGATGCGTCCGAAAATCGTTGCCGCCGCTTTTCCCGAAATGGATTGGTAAGCGATCGCCTCAAGGAGAACTTCGTAAGGAGATTGCGCGTCCGCCACATCAATCTGAAAAGGCGCCAACTCGCCGATAAGTCGTTTCAAACATTCATCGCGTTCCGATAAGTGCCGAATCGCCTTGGCAAGTTCAAAAGCCAAATTGGTGGGCGGCGCGTTAATGGTCATAGCGGCTAAAAAACATAGCATAGAGCGGCTGATTTGGTCAGAGCGAATTCTGGCTGTACCGATTTCTGCCCTCAGGATAATCAGCCGCGCAACCCTGGTGTGCTAAGATTCAATGTTTATGCAAACAGGAATTATTGGACTACCACAAGTAGGAAAAACCACGCTGTTCCGCATCTTGACCAAAGCCCATGTGGACGCCAAGGGCGGACAATCCACCCATGTTGGCGTAGCCAAAGTGCCGGAGCCGCGATTGGCGGAACTCGCGAAACTCTATAACCCGAAGAAAATCACTTATGCCACGGTTCAATATGTAGACATGGCGGGCGTGCAGAAGGAACGCATGCGCGAAAGTCTGGCATCCCTGCGCGACGTTGACGCCATCGCCCACGTGATTCGAGTGTTTGATGACCCCAGCGTGCCCCACGCCGAAGGCAGCATTGACCCGCTGCGCGACGCCACCAATCTGGATCTCGAACTGATCCTCTCCGATCACGAACAGGTCTCCAAGCGTCTCGAACGCGTCGAGAAAGACCTGAAGAAAAAGAGAGAGCCGGCGCTGGAGCACGAAAAAGGTGTCCTCGAGAAGTGCAAGGCGCATCTCGAATCCGAAAAGCCTCTGCGCGAATTGGAACTCACCGCTGAAGAGCGCAAGCCCATCAGCGGTTTTCTTTTTCTCTCGCAGCGCCCCATGCTCTATGTGCTGAATCTGGGCGATGACGAAGCCGCCGAAATGGAAAAGGCCGTCGAAAAGCACAAACTAGCCGCGTTGCAGGGCCGGCCAAACACCGCCGTGGTCGCCGTCTGCGGAAGGCTGGAAGCGGAACTTGCAGAGATGGACGAGAAAGAAGCGGCGGAGCTGCTGGCTTCCTATGGCTTGAAGGAGCCGGGCCTCAACCGCCTGATCGATGCGACTTACGATCTGATGGGACTCTTCTCCTATTTCACCGCCGGCGAGCCCGAAGTTCGCGCCTGGACGATTCGCAAAGGTTCCACGGCCGTGAAAGCCGCCGGAGAAATTCACAGCGATATCGAAAAGGGTTTCATCCGCGCCGAGGTGGTGCAATGCAGTGACCTTCTGGCCGCAGGAAGTATCGCCGCGGCCAAAGAAAAAGCGCAGGTGCGCCTCGAAGGGAAAGAGTACATTGTGCAGGACGGGGATGTGATCCTCTTCCGCCACAGCGGGTGAGGCGGTTCCCAGTAAAATGTAATCAGTCTTAAGTGCCCGGGCTGAAGCCTTACTTACTACTTAAAACTTAGAACTAACGACTTTTATTTCCCCATGATTCACGAGCTTCCATTCCGCATCGCACTCGCAGCTCTGCTGGGGCTTATCGCCGCAGGCGGCAACCTGCTCGGCGGCTATTTCGTCGTGTACCGCAATTGGCCCCGCCGCTATTTGCAATATTTCCTGGCTCTCGGTGCGGGTTACATGCTCTCTGTTGCGTTCGTGGAAGTAATTCCAGAGTCGATTCACCTCGCCGGCGAGAACGCTTTGATTTCCGTGCTGATCGGTTTTTTCCTGGTGCACCTGTTTGAGCACACCATCGCCCCGCATTTTCATTTCGGCGAAGAAACGCACCCCGAAGAAATGCAGCACGAACACGCCCGCAACACCGTCCTTCTCGGTCTGGCGATTCACACATTTTTCGATGGCGTGGCGATTGCCGCGGGCTTCCTGGTTTCCACCTGGCTGGGAGCCGTCATTTTCTTCGCCGTGTTCCTCCATAAACTGCCCGAAGGTTTCACGGTAGCTTCTGTGGTGCTCGCCAGCGGGCAAGGAAAACGCCGTGCCGTACAAGCCGCCGGACTTTTGGGCGCAGCAACGCTAGCTGGCGTTCTCCTGACCAGCCAGCTGCAGGGCCAACTCAAGTACGCTTTGCCGCTTTCCGGCGGTGTCACTCTCTACGTCGCAGCCACGGATTTGCTCCCAGAAGTGAACCGCGAGCCCAATTGGCGCATGGCCCTGCTGGTTTTTGTTGGGGTAGCTACTCTACTGATTTTAAAGGTGTTGTTTCATGCTTAGGGTTGCCTGTCAAACGCCCCGTGCCGTCCTCGCTCCCTGTGGCGTAACTGCAACTTTTTGAATACAAATGGGTTTGGTAAAGTGTGGCGGCTATGGTCAGAACCGACGTCCAACTCATGTTGGATGTGAAAGCCGGTGACGAAGCTTCTTTTGAGCTTCTGTTGCAGCGCTATCGCACGCCACTCGTCAACTTCCTGTTCCGGATGGTTCGTAACCGCGAACAGGCGGAAGACCTGGCGCAGGAAGTATTTCTGCGGGTGTACCGCGCGCGAGAGGAATATGTTCCCAGCGCGAAGTTCACCACCTGGCTCTTCCGCATCGCCACGAACCTGGCGCTGAATTCGATGCGAGACAATCGCCACCAGAAAATGGAGGTCTCCATCGATGCGCCGGTCACCATGGACGCCGAAGATGGCGACGAGCGGCCGCTGGATCTTGCGGAAAAGCGTCCCAACATCGAGCAGCATCTCGTCGAAGATGTGCGGGTGAAAATGATTCGCCATGCCATCAACAAACTCCCGGAAAAGCAGCGCGCTGCCGTACTGCTGCACAAATACCAGGAGCTGGATTATACGGAGATTGCGAAGATTCTCAGTTGTTCGGAGAGCGCGCTAAAGTCGCTGCTGTTCCGGGCTTATGAGGCGCTGCGAGTGGAACTAGCCCCGCTGGTGGCGCACCAGGTTAAGCAGTAGGGTAGGGAAAGAAGGCTGTTATGAGTTGCACAAAAATGGAAAGCCGCATCCTGGAATATCTCGATGGGCGGCTCAAGGAAAGCGAAAGGCTGGAAGTGGAAAAGCATCTGGCCTCGTGCGCGCCGTGTTCCGTGCGCGTGAATGAATTTCGCGCCGTGTCCGGTCTGCTGGACGAACTTCCGGTCATCGAGCCCTCGCCTGAATTTGATTTGCGCGTTCACGCTCTTGTTGCGGCCGAGCCCGTGAAGGAGAGCTGGTGGGCCTGGCTGCACGTTTCGCCCCGTGTGGTCTTTGCCGCTTCCATGCTTTTGCTCGCGGCGCTTTGGATGGGCCATTGGGCGCCTAACTCCTCGTCGGTTCCTCCCATGGATATGCAACAGGCCGATGCTCAGATGTTGCAGGACCTTCCGGTGCTCGAAGATCACGATGTGCTCTCGAACTTCGAGCCGCTGAAGGATCTGCCGGGAAAAGCGGACGACGATTCTGATAATACGCAACCGCAACAGCAACAACAGCAGCAGGAGCCGATGTAATAGGGAGAAGCAAAAAGGCCGAACTCCAGAAGAAGATGCGCAACAGAATCCAACTCGGTTTGTTGGCCCTTGTGGCAATCAGCATTGCCACGATGCCGGGGAATAGCTGGGCGCAGAAGCCGCACCCGGCTGCCACTGCCGCTCCGCACGCGGACCGCCCGCCGCAGCGCCAGGCACCGCCGAAAGCGCAAGCTTCGCGGCCGAATGCTCGGAATCAGAATGCCAACCGTCCGCCAGCAAATCCCAATCGTGCGCCTGCAAACCGGAATCAGTCCGTCAATCGGGCGCAGCAAAATTATGCGCGCCCACAGGGGAATTTCAACAACGGAACGCGAGCCAACCTTACTCCCAGGCAGCAATTAGGCGTTGGGGCAGCGCGTCCCTGGGTGGATCGTATGCGCGATCTTTCGCCGGGGCAGCGCGAAAACGTCCTGCAGAACAGCCACGCCTTTCAGAATCTGGCACCCGAGCAACAGAACAAGATTCGCCAGCAATTCAACCAGTGGGACCGTATGTCGCCGCAACAACGCGCGGATCAGAGAACGAAGGAAGAAACGTGGCGGCAGATGACTCCCGCGCAGCGCGATCACATCAAGAATGACGTGCTGCCAAAATGGAAACAGATGCCTTGGGATCGCCAGCAGGTGATGCGGCAGAAGCTGGGCGTGTTGCAGAACATGCCGGAATCCGCGCGCAATCAACGCCTCAATGACCCCGAATTTACCAGGGGCATGAGCGACGACGAGAAGTCCATGCTGCACGACCTCAGCCACACTCACGTCGGCGGCTCCCCCGAACCTCCCGGCGAATAATCCTGCATCTTCCCCGTTGTAGCGGCCGCATTCTGAGGCGGGCGCCTTTCAAATATTTCACCCATGTATTCCGCACGTTGACAACCATGGAACTTTCGCGGCATCGTGACATCTAGCGCTGCTTCGCATCTAAAGCAGGGGAGAGTCCCATTCTCGAATTACCCACACGGTTCCGCGCTCTAAAGCATCGCAATTTTCAACTCTTCATCATCGGACAATTAATTTCGCTGATCGGCACGTGGATGCAGAATCTGGCCCAGCAATGGCTGGTCTATCGCCTAACTCATTCTGTCGTCCTTCTAGGCATCTTCGGTTTTGCCAGCCAGGCGCCCATGCTGCTGCTGGCTTGGATGGGCGGGCACGTAGGCGATCGCTACAATCGGCATCGTGGCGTGATTATCACGCAATCCTGCGCCATGATCCTGGCCTTTATTCTGGCCGTGCTTACCCTCACGCATGTAATCCGCGTCTGGCACCTGCTGGTAATCGCGCTTCTTGTTGGCATTGTGAACGCCTTCGACGTGCCCATCCGTCAGGCCTTCTTCGTGCACATGGTCGGACAAGAGGATCTGCCGAACGCCATCGCATTGAATTCCTCGATCTTCAACGGCGCGCGCGTCATCGGCCCCGCCATCGCCGGCTTTACCATTCTCCTCGTCGGCGAAGGCTGGTGCTTCTTCCTGAATGGCCTTAGCTTTGTCGCTGTGATCGTAGCCCTGCTGATGATGCGCATCAAACGAGGCGAAGAGAAACGCAGCCAGGAATCGCCCATGCGCAGCTTCATCCAGGGATTCCGTTTCGCCATGGCCGATCTGCCGATCCGCTCCGCGTTGTTTCTTCTCAGCCTGCTCAGCTTGTTTGGCTTGCAATATTCCGTCTTCCTGCCGATCTATGCGCACGACATCCTGCATGGTGGAGTGGAAACGCAGGGTCTATTGATGACGGCCGCGGGTGTTGGTGCGCTGCTCGGAGCGCTGCAATTCGCCGCACGCACGCAGTACAAAGGCCTGGCTCGCGTAATTGGAACAACTTGCACAACCTGCGCGGTGGTTCTGATTGTCTTCTCTCAGGCGCGTGTTTTCTGGTTGTGTGCAGCGGTACTGTTTGTCATGGGCTTTGCCGCCACTACACAGATGGCGGCAACAAATACCATCCTTCAGGAGCGTGTGCCAGACCACATGCGCAGCCGCATTATGGCTGTCTACGCCACCATGTTCATGGGCGTGCAACCCATCGGCGCGCTGATCGCCGGCGGCGTCGCCAAGCGTATCGGTACGCCAAATACAATTCTGCTTTTTGGTATGCTTGTGCTCAGCGGGTGCGTGGTCTTTCTTACCCGCGTCTTGACGAAGCTAACTAAGCCTGTTTCCGCTGCCGCCGCAACGTAACTTCGCTTCACGCCTGCGATTGCCAATCTCTGCGTCAACCGACCGAAGGCTGCGAATCAAAACTCAATTGCCCGCTGTTCGTGCAGCAGCCCCAGGTAGCGCAGAAGATCCTCGGTAACTCGCTGCGGCTCTGCTTTGGCATATAACGCATGGAGTTCCTCTGCGATCTGCTGCACCGTGTGCTTGCCGTCGCACAGCTCCACGATCTCAAGGCTCGGCCCGCTCAGTCGCACTTCACGCGCAGCGCCCAACAGCGCCCGGGGTTGCTGGTTCTTCTCGTTCAGCCGAACCCCAGGGGCAAGCCGTGGTGTGGCTGTCAACTCAGGTGTCATTTCCATTCCTCCCCAGGTTTAAGCGCCCTTTCAAGAGCAGTGCAGGGATATCTGCCTCAACATAACACGTCAAGGGACGAGCCGGAGAAGGTCTTCACGCCAGGGGAAGGGCACCACTAGCCGTTGCGAGGGCTTCCCCACCAGAACCACAGGCCGTGGTGGTAGAAAGGCACCTCTCCCACCACATTAAAATCCACAAATTATTCACACTTTGTGCGAATTTCGCTTGACTTGCCCCAAAAACAGCCTATGCTGTGGAGAAAAGTGGTTGAAAGTGGTCTCAAGTAGACCGCAGTAGATCATTTCGGGGGGCCGTGGTCGAATTGGACAAACTGTTCCTCCAACTAGACGGGACTTATGAAACTAAGGGGAAACTCTCCGACGAAGGTCGACGACAAAGGTCGTCTGAAGATCCCCGCGTCCTTTTTAGAGGAAATTACGGAATACGGCAAGCAATTTTACATAACCAGCACGACGGGCGAATCGGCGCGCATTTATCCCATGAAGGTTTGGAACGATATCGAGGACAAGTTGGCCAAGGCGCCCAGTACCAACCCGGCGAAGAACAAGTTTTTGCTGCGGACGAGCTATTTCGGTCAAGTCGTGGAGTTGGATGGCCAGGGGCGGGTACTTCTGCCTGCGGTTTTAAGGGATGCGGCCCAGACCAAGGGCGATGTGGACGTTTTTGGGAAGCTTGATTACCTGGAAGTGATGAATCACGCCAGGGTGCTGGATCAGATGAAGAACGAGCCGTACACCGCGGAAGACGACAAGATTTTGGGTGACTTGGGCATTTAGAGATTTTCAAGTGGGCAGTTTCAGTTGCGGTTCGGATTTGGGCATGCAGTGGGCGTAGTTGGGGCGGCAATAGGGCGGGAAGAGAATTGGGCGCACCACACACGCCGGTAATGTTGCAAGAGGTGCTGGAATGGCTACGAATCAAGCCAGACGGAATTTACGTGGACGCCACGCTGGGCGCCGGCGGCCATTCGGCAGCCATAGCCGCCCGCTTGTCGTCCGGCCGCTTGATCAGCCTGGACCGGGACGCACAGGCGCTGGCGATTGCGCGGGAGCGTTTGAACGAGTTTGCGAACCGGGTGACCTTCGTGCACACCGCTTTCTCGAGGATTGCGGAGGCCGTACAAGAGTTGGGGATAGCGAAGGTGGACGGGGTCTTGGCCGACTTGGGAGTTTCGAGCATGCAGCTTGATCGTCCGGAACGTGGCTTTTCGTTCCGCGAGGCGGGGCCTTTGGATATGCGCATGAGCAGCGGCGAACTCGAAGAAGATGCGCTGACCGCTGAAGAGATTGTGAATCGCTGGCCGGAAAAAGAACTGGCCGACCTGCTCTACCGCGAAGCGGAAGAGCACGATTCCAGAAGGATCGCCAGGTACATCGTTAGGGGGCGCCCCATTCGGGACACCGCGCACCTGGCAACGGTTGTGGCAGGCGTTCGGAAGCAATGGGGAAGGCAGAAACTGCATCCCGCGACAAAAACGTTTCTGGCGCTGCGGATAGCGGTGAATCGAGAGTTGGAGGAACTCGGGCAGTTTCTTTCCCGGACCCCTGCCACTTTATATTCTGGCGGTCGCTGGGTGGTGTTGACCTACCACTCACGCGAGGACCGCCCGGTGAAGCGCGCGTTTCAGGAGGCGGATAAGGCCGGAACGCTGAATGTGCTCACCAAACATGTGATTGTGCCCGGCCCGGAAGAGCAAGCGGCGAACCCGAGATCGCGTAGCGCGAAACTCCGGTGCGCGGAGAAGGTGTAACCATGGTGGGAACAAACAAGCCGGCGATGGTGGAGTTTCACACGGTAAAGCGCATTGACAATTCGCGCCTGGTCCGCCACGTTGAGCCCCTGAAAATGCGCAATCTGTACAAAACCGCCGGTCTCGGCGCCATCGTGGCCCTCTGCTGCATGCTCTATGTTTATCAGCACTTTCGCTGCATTGATTTGAGTTTCCAACTGGAAGATTTGCGCATCCATCAGCAGCAAGCTCTCAAGCTCAACGGGGCGCTCAAACTGGAAATCGCCACTTTGCGCGACCCTCAGCGCATTGATTTGCTTGCGCGCCATACACTCGGCTTGACGGAACCTACCGCCGAGCAGGTGCGCGAGTACTCGCCTTTCGACGGCTCGGAAGTTGCTGCCGTGCGCTATGTGCGCCCGAATCGCGCGCCTTAATTTCGTGCACCACCAGCATGGCGAACGCCGCACTCTTCCGGGTTATGAAACAACTTTGCGTTCTTCCCAGACCGCGAGCCTGGTTCAGGAGCCATGCAGCAGGATAAAGTTCACGCCCGTTTACTGATACTTGCCGCCGTGGCCCTCTTCTGGATGACCGCGGTCTTTGGCCGCGTTGCCTACCTGCAGCTTTTCCGTCATGGCGATTACCTGGCTCGTGCCGCGCGCCAGCAGCGCCGCGTCATGGAAATCACGCCGAAGCGTGGTGCGATCTATGACCGCAACATGCACCCCTTGGCGATGAGCGTTCCCGTGCAATCCGTGTTTGCCGTGCCCACCGAAGTGAAGGACGAGGGCATGGCCGTCCGCCTCCTCTCCAACGTGCTGGGCATCCCGCAGGACGTGCTTCGTCCCAAACTCGATGGCGGCGGCACGTTTGTTTGGATTCAGCGAAAACTTCCCCCGGAAAAAGCGGAAGCCGTGAAGTCCCTGAACCTCAAGGGAATCTATTTTCTGGAAGAGAACCAACGCTACTACCCCAAGCGCGATCTGGCCGCGCATGTTTTGGGATTTGTGGATGTCGACGAAAAGGGGCTCGGAGGCATCGAGCACGAGTACGACGATCTCATCCGTGGCAAAGGCGAAAAAATTGTCGTAATGGCCGACGCCCGGCAACACTGGTTTGATGGTGGAGAAGCCCAGCGTGACCTGGGTGCCAGCGTTGTGCTGGCCCTCGACGAAAAGGTGCAGTACATCGCCGAGCGCGAACTTGCCGCCGCCATTGCAAAGACTCACGCCCCTGCGGGCACGGTCATCGTACAAGACCCCAATTCCGGAGCGATTCTCGCTCTTGCCAACTGGCCCACCTTCAATCCCAATGCGGCTACTGACGCGCCCGCGGAATCCCGCATGAACCGCGCCATCAGCGCCATCTACGAGCCTGGCTCAACCTTTAAATTGGTGACTCTCGCCGCGGCGTTCGACCAGAACTTGACTCGGCCCGATGAAGTTTTCAACTGCGAAAACGGATCACTTGAGGTAGGTGGGCGCCGCATTCACGATCACAAAGCTTATGGCCTGCTCACCGTCGCCGATATTCTGGCCAATTCCAGCGACGTGGGCGCCATGAAGATTGCCTTGCGATTGGGCGCGCCCAAATTCTACGACTACATCCGCGGCTTCGGCTTTGGCACGCCAACCGGCGTGGACTTGCCCGGGGAAAGCCGCGGTTTGTTGGAGCGCCTGCAACACTGGACACCCTCTTCTATTGGCGCGATCTCCATGGGCCAGGAAGTGGGTGTAACTCCGCTGCAGATGGCCACAGCAGTTTCCGCCGTCGCCAATGGCGGCCTGCTGTATAAGCCGCACACCGTCCAGCAATTCATGCGTGGCGATCAGGTTCTGCCGCTCGATGGCCTCTCGGCTCCTGCGGAACCGCGCCGTGTGATTCGCCCGGAAACCGCCGCGACGCTGCGTCATCTGATGGAAGGCGTCATCCTCCATGGCACTGGAAAAGCTGCGCGTCTTGATGGCTGGACGGCCGGCGGAAAAACGGGCACGGCGCAGAAGATCGATCCAGCCACGGGTCGCTATTCCCGCACCAACGTGATTGCCTCGTTCACTGGATTTGCTCCCGTCAACAATCCCGCAGTCACCATTCTCGTCTCCCTCGATTCTCCCGAAGGCTGGCCGCACGGCGGTGGTGATGTCGCCGCGCCCGTCTTCAAGCGCATCGCCGAACAGGTCTTGGCTTATCTGGACGTTCCGCGCGATGTGCCCGTCAGTCCGCGCCTGGTGCAAACGGCCTATCACCCCAACGCGGGTGCGGACAGCGATTCCCTCGACGACCTCGCTCCCGTCGATTTCAATGCGCAAACGGACTCTTCAGGCGCAGACTTGAAGGATTCTTCGGCCAAGAGCCCCGAGCCGGCGTTGCCGGAAGTGACCGTGGCCGTCGACGAAGGTGGCGATATTTCCGTGCCAGACTTTACCGGGAAGACGATGCGCGAAGTGACAGACGCGTGCCTCAGCCTGGGACTCAATCCCGTTCTCGTTGGCAGCCGGCTTGCCTCTCTACAATCACCAGCGGCGGGCTCCAAGGTTCGTCGTGGGAGCAAGGTGACCGTGCAGTTCGGCGCCACTTCCGCGCATGTTGGCAATGTGCGCTAGGAAAAGGATTTACAGGAGCCATGAGCAACGGGATAACGGTTGCAGACGAAGTACAGAAAAGTGCCGCCAACTGCGGCGAGGAAGAACGGAAACACACTGTGGCTGAACAGCGACACCCCGCTGGACGAACGCTCGCCTCTCTCCTCGAGGGCGTGGACGTGCGTTCCGCCGTGCATTCTCCCGATTTGCAGATTCGCCAGGTTGCTTGCGACTCCCGCAAAGTTCAGCCTGGCGCCCTGTTTGTGGCAGTTCATGGTGTCGCCACGGACGGCAACATTTACGCCAAAGATGCGGCGTCTCGCGGAGCCGTTGTCGTCCTCAGCGAAGATCCCGCGCCCGCAGATTGGACGCGCGATGTGGCTTGGGTGCAGCTTAACGAAGCGCGCAAAGCCCTGGCCCTCACCGCCGCGAATTTCTATGGCAAACCCGCAACCGCGCTGAAATTGGTTGGTGTCACGGGCACGAACGGCAAGACCACCACCACTTCACTAATCGATTCCATCGTCCGCGCTTCGGGAGCGAAGACCGGATTGTTCGGCACCATTGCCTATCACACCCCTCTTGGCGAATTCCCCGCGCCGAACACCACGCCCGAGTCCCTCGACCTGCAAAGCTTCTTTGCGGAGATTCGCGATGCGCAGGGCAGCTATGCGGTGATGGAAGCAAGTTCCCACGCGCTGGCCCTTGACCGCCTGTGGGGTTGCCATTTCGCCGCCGCCGTTTTCACCAATCTGACCCGCGATCACATCGACTTCCACAAAAACTTCGACAATTACTTTGCCGCCAAACGCCGCCTGTTTGAAGGTACCGGCGCGGGTGCCCCAGATGTTGCGGTAATCAACACAGACGACGAGTGGGGCAAAAAGCTCCTCGGGCTGAGCCAGAAAACGCTCACCTACGGACTTCAGAATGGCTCGGACCTGGCCGCCAAGAAATTCCAGCTCAGTTTCAGTGGCCTGAATTTCACGGCCCAGACACCCAACGGGAAAATCCAAATTCAATCGGCGCTCGTTGGCCGCATCAATGTGTACAACATTCTCGCCGCTGTTGGCGCGGGCATCGCGCTGGGATTCTCCAACGAAATTATCGAGGCAGGCATTCGCAATCTGGAAGCAGTTGCGGGCCGCTTCCAGCGCGTGGATCAGGGGCAACCCTTCCTCGTCGTCGTGGATTACGCGCATACAGACGACGCGCTGGAAAACTTGATCCGCACCGCTCGCGAACTCAGTCCCAAGGGCCGCATCATCACGCTCTTTGGCTGTGGCGGCTCGCGCGATCGCACCAAGCGCCCCATCATGGGCGAACTTTCCGGCCGCCTCAGCGATCTCTCCATTCTCACCAGCGATAATCCGAGACAGGAAGATCCCCTCAAGATCATCAGCGACATCGCCGTCGGCATGCAGAAGTCCGGCGGAAAATACATGATCGAGCCGGACCGCGCCAAAGCCATCTTACTTGCCATTGAGGAAGCCCGCGCCGGAGACATGGTGCTGCTCGCGGGAAAGGGTCACGAGGACTATCAGGTCTTCGCCGACCATTCGATTCATCTTGACGATCGTGAAGAAGCGCGAAGAGCCTTACGCGATCGCGGCTTTACGGGCCCCCAAGGTGGCTCAGGTTTTGGCACGTAGCGCGCTCGTCTCCTTTTTTGAGTCGAGAGCCTGCTTGCCATTGTTGTTGCTCGCAGACGAGTCAGAAGGAGGAGCCCTCAACCGGTGAGAACGCACAGTGATGTGCTTTACGGGCGAGGTCAACGCTTCGCTCGAATCTTGGGAAAAGCTAGCTTATTGAGGCAACTATGCGGTGGACGCTTACACAAGTGGCTGATGCGGTGGCGGCAAAGCCGGGGCATGGCCTGGACCCCTTGGCCCGGTTGGCCGGTGTCTCGATTGATTCTCGCACGCTACGTCCCGGAGAACTCTTCGTCGCCATTCACGGTCCTTCTCACGATGGACACGACTACGTGGCCGCTGCCCTGGAAGCCGGGGCCGTGGCGGCAGTGGTGGCGGAGCCGCTCCTCTCGAAGTATCCCGGATGGCTGCAGGACCGTTGCATCGCCGTTCCCGATACCCTCGCGGCACTGCACCAGTTGGCGCGCGCAGTGCGCAAGGAGTGGGGCCGCAAAATCTGCGGGATCACGGGCTCCGTGGGGAAAACTACCACAAAGGAGATCCTGGCGGCATTGCTGGGCGCGAAGTTACGCGTCCTGAAATCCGAGGGCAATTTCAACAACGAGTACGGCTTGCCGCTCACTCTGTTTCGCCTGGAAGAGACGCACGACGTCGCCGTCCTCGAAATGGGCATGTCTTTTCCCGGCGAACTGCGGCGGCTGGCGGCGATTGCCTTGCCCGACGTAGCCATCGAGTTGCGCGTCACTCCCGCGCACCTGATGAATTTTTCTTCCGTCGAGGAAATCGCCTTGGCGAAACGCGAACTCGTCGAAGGACTAAACGGGCCGCGCTCGCTCGCGGTTCTCAATGCTGACGATCCTCGCGTCGCAGCCATGGCTTCTGTCGCTCCGGGAAAAGTTCTCTTCTACGGAATCGAAAAGCCCGCGGAATACCAGGCGGAAGAGATCGAAGATCGTGGCGCGCTTGGTTCGGCGTTCACGCTTGTGCATAAGGGGAAGCGTACTCGCATGGAAATGTCTCTTCCCGGACGTCATGTCGTCTTGAACGCCCTCGCCGCAATTGCTGCTGCCAGCGTGTGGGGAATTGGGGCTTCGGAGGCGCAACAGATTCTTCCCAGCTTGCGCACACCTTCCATGCGCGGCGAATTGATTCGCTTTACGAATGGCTTTGCTTTGATCAACGACTCCTACAACTCGAGCCCTGCGGCGCTCCAGGCCATGACCAGCCTGCTTGCGGCCACTCCTGGATTTCAGCGCCGCATCCTCGCGGCCGGGGAGATGCGCGAACTGGGTCTGAGTTCCCCCCAACTCCACCGCGAGGGCGGCACTTTTGCCGCTAAAACCGGCAAAGTGGATTTTGTTATCGGTGTGCAAGGCGACGCTGCCCAGATCGTAGAGGGCGCCGTCGCCGCCGGGCTCCCCCGTGATCGCACCAAATTCTTTGCCTCGCCCGTGGATGCCGCCCATTTCCTGGCGGATTTTGTGAAGCCCGGCGATGTAGTTCTGGTGAAAGGCTCGCGCAGCGTGAAGATGGAACGCATCGTCGAAGCGCTGCTGGGACGCTTTGCGCCCGAAGATTTTCGGCCCAATGTGGGCGTGAGTCACTGATATGCTCTACTACCTCCTCTACCACGTGCTCCAGAAATTCTTCAGCCCGCTCAACGTCTTTCGCTACATCACCGTTCGCACCGTCTACGCCAGTTTGACCGCCATGTTCCTTGCGCTGGTCTTTGGTCCCTGGCTGATCCGTATGCTGCGCGAACTTCAGATTGGACAATACATTCGCGAGGAAGGCCCGCAAGAGCACAAGAAAAAAGCCGGGACGCCCACCATGGGAGGCGTCTTGATCGTTCTCTCCACCGCTGTTCCCACTCTTCTGTGGGCCGATCTGCAAAATCCGTTTGTCCTTCTCTCGCTGTTTGCCCTGCTGGCCTTTGCTGCCATCGGCTTCGTGGACGATTACGCGAAAGTTGCCAAGCGCCGCAATCTGGGTTTAACCGGTAAGAGCAAGCTCAGCCTGCAAATTCTGGTCAGCAGCGTTGTGGGTATCACCCTGCTCGTTTTGGCCACGCACTACGCCTATTCCACACAGCTCGTGCTGCCGTTCTTGAAGCGGTCCCGGCCGGATCTCGTGATCCATTCGCTCCTACATTCAGGCCATTTTTGGCCGCTCGCATTTCTACCGTTCCTCGTTTTTGTGGCCCTGGTCATCACCGGTAGTTCCAACGCCGTAAACCTCACTGACGGATTGGATGGCTTGGCCATTGGATGCACGGTGGTCGCTGCGGGCGCGCTGACGGTGCTCACTTACGTGAGCAGCAATTCGCGCTGGGCAAACTACCTCGATATCCAGTACATCCCGCGCATCGGTGAACTCACCGTCTTTTGCGGTGCGCTGGTCGGCGCCTCGCTCGGCTTTCTCTGGTACAACGCGCACCCCGCCGAGGTTTTCATGGGTGATGTTGGTTCGCTGGCTCTCGGCGGAACGCTGGGCACCATCGCTGTGATCATCAAGCAGGAAGTGCTGCTGGTATTCGTTGGTGGAGTCTTTGTGATCGAAGCTCTTTCCGTAATCTTGCAGGTGGGCTCGTTCAAATTGCGCGGTAAACGCATTTTCCGCATGGCCCCCATCCATCACCATTTTGAATTGTTGGGTTGGAGCGAGAGCAAGGTGATCGTGCGTTTCTGGATTGCCGCGCTTGTATTTGCGCTGTTCGCCCTGACGACATTGAAATTGCGCTGAGTAAATTGTCCGGAGACTGTTGGAGAGGTTCGGCGGTTAACAAAATGCCTGGCTCGATCGAGTTGCGAAAGATGCGCGTGCTGGTTGTGGGACTGGCGCGCACCGGCGTGGCCACCGCGCTCTTCTGCGCTCGTCACAACGCCATTGTCACGGCTACTGAGTCTCGCCCGGAATCCGATCTCGGCGATGCGCCTGCCAAATTGCGCGAAGCAGGAGTGACCCTGGAACTCGGCGGTCACGTCGAGAAGACCTTCCTGGCGCAGGATCTGATCATCCCAAGCCCCGGTGTCCCGGCCGATGACCACTTCCTCCAAGCGGCGCGCTCAAAAGGCATCACCATCTGGGGCGAGATTGAGCTGGCGTATCGTTTCCTCGAGGGCAAGCTCATCGGTATTACCGGCTCCAATGGCAAAACGACCACAACAACTCTGATTCATCACATTTTGAAAAGCGCCTCCGTTCCCACGATCCTCGCCGGCAATGTCGGCACCGCTCTGATCTCCTGCGTTGAAGAAATGAAGGGCAACACTGTCACCGTCGTGGAACTCAGCAGCTTCCAACTCGAGCTCATCGAGAAGTTTCGCCCAGACATCGGCCTCTTCCTGAACCTCACGCCTGATCATCTCGATCGTCACAAGACCATGGAAGCCTATGCGGGCGCCAAAGCGCGCATTTTCGAAAATCAGACGGAACTCGATGCCGCCGTGCTGAATGCCGATGACCCGCCCACGGTTCATTACGCCCCGAAGAAACCGCAACTCTTCTGGTTCAGCCGAAAACAGCCCGTGCAACAGGGCGCTTGTTTGCGCGGCGAAGATATCATCATCGTTCACCATGGCAAGGAAGAATTTGTGATGAAGCGCGAGGAAATTCCTCTGGCCGGTGCGCACAACGTTGAGAACGTGCTGGCGGCCGTGACCGCGGCGCGCTTGGCGGGCGTCGCCACACCCACCATCGCGCAATCGGTCCGCGATTTTGCCGGCGTCGAGCATCGCCTCGAGTTCGTCGCGGAAATTGCCGGTGTCCGCTACTTCAACGACTCCAAAGCCACCAACGTCGACGCCACATTGAAAGCTCTCGACGCATTCGCCGGCCGCATCCTGATTATTCTTGGCGGAAAAGACAAAGGAAGCGATTACACCACCCTGCAAAAGCCGCTGCGCGAGAAAGCCATCCTCGCTCTCCTGATTGGCGCCGCCGCGGACAAAATTGAGCAGCAGATCGCCGGAAGCGTGGCCATCGAACGCGCCTTCACCCTGGACCGCGCCGTGGATTTCGCCGCGCACGCCGCCCAGCCGGGCGACATCGTAGTTCTCGCTCCCGCCTGCGCAAGCTTCGACCAGTTTCAGAATTACGAGCATCGCGGACGCGTCTTCAAGGAACTCGTCCACCAATTGCGCGCGAATTCGCCGCGAGATCTTTCCGGTAAGGAGTGAATGACTTGGCGAGACGTTCCGATACCGACCGCTGGCTTTTCATTGTGACGCTGGTGCTGTGCCTGATGGGTGCCGTGATGATTTTCAGCGCCTCTGCCGTTACTGCGCAGCAGCAGTATGGCCATTCTTACTATTTCGTCGCGCGACAAGCGATCTGGCTGGCCGCCGGATTACTGGGCATGTTCGCTCTGATGAAGCTGGATTATCACCGCTTGCGCGAACCTGCGGTCGTTTACATTGTGCTTTGCCTCGTGGTTGTGATGCTGCTCGGCACATTTTTTCTGGACAAGTCTCACGCCACGCACCGCTGGATTCGCTTTGGACCCGTGGGCATCCAGCCATCGGAGCTTGCCAAGCTCGCGGTGATTCTCTACCTGGCCTGGTTTCTGGATTTGCGGCGCCGCACTCCCACTCGCTTGGAGTTCCACAAACAGGATCTGTTGCAGACCATTCTTCCCGCCGTCGCGCCTATCCTCGTTTGCGTTGGCTTGATCCTCGCGCAGCCGGACCTGGGCACTTCCGTCGACATTCTCCTCATCATGACGGCCATCCTGTTTGTCGCTGGTCTCTCCTGGAAGTGGATCGCTGTTGGCATGGGCGCGGGACTCCCGGCACTCTTCGCCTTAATCTATTTCGTTTCCTATCGCCATGCCCGGCTCACTTCCTTTCTGCATCCGGATTCCGATCCGCAGGGTGCCGGCTTTCAGCTTCTGCAATCGCTGATCGCGGTGGGTTCCGGCGGTTTCACCGGAGTCGGCTTGATGGAGAGCAAGCAGAAGCTTTTCTACCTTCCAGAGGCGCACACAGATTTTATTTACGCGGTAATTTGCGAAGAACTTGGCTTCATCGGTGCGGTCATCGTCATCACGCTCTTTGCGGTGTACGCCTGGCGCGGCCTGCGCGCTACCTTCAACGCTCCGGATGGATTTGGGCGCATGCTGGCGCTTGGCGTCACCGCCATGGTGCTGTTCCAGTCGCTTATTAATTTTGCCGTCGTGCTCGGAATGATGCCCACCAAGGGCATTCCGCTGCCGTTCGTAAGTTATGGCGGCTCAAGTTTGCTGGTGATGTTGTTGGCAACCGGCGTGCTCCTTAATATTTCGCAGCAGGCCGGATGCCGCACGGTTGTTGATGCGTAGACGAGGCCGCGAATGAAGCTCTTGATTGCAGGCGGCGGCACCGGCGGTCATGTTTTCCCCGCGATCGCCATTGCGCGGGAGTGGTTGTCACGAGGAGCGGAAAGGGAAGTCGTGCTGGTGGGAACTCAACGCGGGATTGAGATGAAGCTGGTGCCCGAAGCCGGTCTGCCGCTGGAGACCATTCGTGTCGCTGGCCTGAAAGGCAAAGGCGGCACAACGCTCCTGAAGAACCTCGCCATGTTGGGCAGCGGCTTGGCCGATTCCTTTGGTGTGTTGAATCGCCACAACCCGGCCGTCGCCTTCGGTGTGGGTGGTTACGCGGCTGGACCAATGTTGCTGGCAACCTGGCTACGCGGCATTCCTAACGTGATTTTCGAGCCCAACGCTGCGCCAGGATTTACCAACAAGGTGCTCGCGCACTTGGCGAAACGCATCGCCACCGGCTATGAAATTTCTGCCCACCAATGGGGAGAAAAGGCGGTCGTCACTGGCTGTCCCGTGCGCGCCGAATTCTTCTCCATCTCTCCGCGAACGCCAGAGAAACCTTTTCGACTGCTCATCACCGGCGGCAGCCAGGGGGCTCTCCCCATCAATCGCACCTTTGTCGATGCCATGGATCTTCTCGCTGCAAGGAAGAATGAGCTAAAGGTTGTACACCAAACCGGAGAGCGCGACTATAATGCGGTACGCACCGCCTATGCCCGGCGCGAATTTCTTGCGGAGGTTGCGCCTTTCCTTTCGAACATGGCAGAGCGTTTCGCTTGGGCCGATGTCATTGTCTGTCGGGCGGGCGCAATTACTGCCGCGGAAGTCGCCGCGGCGGGCCGTGCCGCCATCTTCATTCCCTTCGGGCGCGCTACGGACAGTCATCAGCTACGCAACGCGCAGGAAATGGCCAACGCTGGCGCGGGACGCGTGATCCCCGAACCGGAACTCACCGCGGAGCGTTTAACCCGCGAGATTTTCTCCCTCCTCGACCAGCCCAGGGAGATCCAAAGTTTAGCGATGGCAGCACGCCGTGTGGCTCACCCAGACGCGGCGCGCGAAATCGTCGATTTGATTGAAGAGGCCGCGCGGCGAGCGAGCCGGAAGGAACCTTTACCCGCATGATGGTATCGTTTCGCAACTTTCAACGCATTCATATGGTCGGCATCGGCGGCATCGGCATGAGCGGCATCGCCGAAGTCCTGCTCACGCTGGGCTACTCCGTTGCTGGTTCAGACACTCGCCCCTCCACGATCACGGAGCGGCTTCAGAATCTTGGCGCAACCATTTTCGAAGGCCACCGCGCGGAAAACATCGAAGGCGCGCACGTCGTTGTTATCTCCTCGGCCGTGAAGCACGACAATCCGGAAGTTACCGAAGCTCACAAACGCAAAATCCCCGTCATTCCGCGCGCCGAAATGCTCGCGGAACTCATGCGCTTGAAATATGGCATCGCCGTTGCCGGTGCGCATGGCAAAACCACCACCACTTCGATGGTCGCTTCCATTCTTGCCGCCGCTCATCTCGATCCCACGTTTGTCGTCGGCGGCAGGGTCAACCAGGCCGGCACTACCGCCCGCGTGGGCCGTGGCGAATACTTTGTCGTCGAAGCCGACGAGAGCGACCGCAGTTTCCTCATGTTTGCCCCGGTCGTTGCTGTGGTCACCACCATCGACCGCGAGCATCTCGATCAGTACTCTTCGCTGGAAGATATCCAGAGCGCTTTTCTGCAGTTTGTGAATCGCGTGCCCTTCTATGGCGCCGCGATTCTTTGCATCGACGAGCCGAATGTCCAGGCCATCATCCCTAATGTGAAGCGCCCCATCATCACCTACGGCACATCAAGCCAGGCCGACCTGGTCATCAGCGACATCCAATTGAATGGCCTGACCAGCGATTTCCGCCTTACCTATAAAGGTGACGACCTCGGGATGTTCCATCTGCCGCATCCTCCGGGAATTCACAATGTGCGCAACGCCGCCGCCGCCGCGGCCGTCGCCCTCTATCTGAATGTTCCTTCCGACCTGATTCGCGAAGGCCTCGCCAAATTTGCCGGAGTGGGCCGCCGCTTTGACATCAAGGGCAGCGTCAACAACATCACCGTCGTGGACGACTACGGCCATCATCCCGCCGAAATTCGCGCCACCCTGGAGGCCGCGCGTGGGTGCAAGTTCAATCGCCTGCTCGTTCTCTTCCAGCCGCATCGCTTTTCGCGCACGCAACATCTTTGGGACGAATTCTTGCGCTCGTTCAATCAAGCGGACCTACTCGTGCTGATCGATATTTACGCGGCCAGCGAAACCCCTATCGCCGGAATCACCAGCGAAGCCCTGGCCAACAACATTCGCGAAGCGGGCCACAAGAATGTCCACTATTATCGCTCCATGCAGGCTGCCATCGAATTCGTGTTGCGCGAAGCCAAGCCGGGCGACGCCATCCTGACCATTGGCGCAGGCAACGTCAGCCGTGCCAGCAGCGAATTCATGGTCTTGCTCGGCACGGAGTACCGCATGACAGACGGGGTCAAGGATGCGCATTGAAGATCCCAAAGTGTTGATGGCGCTTCGCGCACTCGATGTCGAGTGCAAGCCCGCCGTGTCTCTCGCCGATCTCACTAATCTTGGCATCGGCGGCGGCACAGATCTTCTTCGCATTCGGCGCCACGAAACTATCCCCGATCTCCTGAACTTGCTCGACAGCCACGCCATCTCTCACAAGTTCCTCGGTGGCGGCTCGAATCTCTTAGTGATCGATGGCGAATTGCCCTTCGTCGTCCTGCAACTTGCCAGTCCCGATCCCGACATCCTCATCCAAGGCAACGTTGCGCAGGTAGATGCTGCCGCTGATCTGGGTCGCACCGTCACCTTCTGTGCCAAGCATAATCTCGGCGGTATGGAAGGACTTATCGGTGTTCCCGGCACGGTTGGCGGTGCGTTGCGCATGAATGCCGGCGCCTACGGCACGCAGATTGGTTCCTATGTTCGCGAAGTTACCCTCTACCGCGCGGCCAAACGCCGCATCGAAATTCTTCGTGGCGAGCAGATTTCCTTCGAATACCGGCACACTTCGTTCGCGCCCGATGATATGATGCTCATGGTGAAGCTGGAACTTCCCTCCAAACCGTACCCCGAAATCCTCCAAGGCATTCGTATCTGCAACGAAAAGCGCCGCGCCAGCCAGCCCCTCGGCCAAAAGAGCGCTGGCTGCATCTTCAAGAATCCCGCCGGAGTCTCCGCGGGCCGCATGATTGACGAACTCGGTCTAAAAGGTTTTGCGGTCGGTGACGCTCACGTCAGTGATCGCCACGCCAATTTCTTTATCAACTCTGGTCACGCCTCCGCCGTGGACATGCTCGCGCTGATCGCCGGTGTTCGCGAAAAGGTGCGCGCAGCCTTCGGTGTGACTCTCGAAAACGAGGTGGTCGTTTGGAACGCTTGAAGCCCATCCAGCGAAATTCTGCCGCAGCGGCCGCCGCCGCTGACCAGGAAGCTTACCGCCCCGAGCTCGTCGCGGACGAAGAGCCCCGCTATCTACGTCGCCAGAAGCCCGTCGAGATTCGCCGCAAGAAATTCACCGGCAAGACTTGGCCGTTCTATCGCCGCGTGTTTGTCTGGACCGTCCTTGGCGCGCTCGGCACGACTGCTCTCGTCTACGCGGTGCGCTATGCTTTGTACTCCCCGCAAATGCTTCTCTTGAAGCCCGATCAGATCGAAGTTTCCGGCAACCACATTGTTCCACGCGAAGAAATTCAGAAGCTCTTTGTGCATGATCGAAACCGCAGCGTCCTGCGCATTCCGCTCGATACCCGCCGCTCACAGATTCAGGAACTCTCCTGGGTCGAGGAAGCCAGCGTGCAGCGCATCCTCCCCAATCATTTGCGTATTGAAATCACAGAGCGTACGCCCATCGCTTTCCTTCGCAATGGCGGCGAACTTGTTCTTGTCGACGCGCATGGCGTTCTCCTGGACCGCCCCGAAGGCGAAGACTTCCATTTCCCCATTGTCACTGGGCTTTCGGAAAATATGCCGCGCGAAGAACGCGAAAAACGTATGCAAACCTACCAGGAGTTCTTGAAAGATATTGAACTTGTCCGCCCCGGCTCCACCGACCGTGTCAGCGAGCTCGATCTCGGCAATCCTCGCGACTTGCATGCCGTGATCACCGGCTTGGGCTCCGGCGATAATGCGCAAGCCGTCACCGTGCACTTCGGCCAAAACGATTTCACTGGCAAATATCGCATGCTGGTGGAAAATTTCGCGCAGTGGCAGGCCAATGCCGGCCGCGTGCAGTCCATCGATCTTCAGTATTCCCGGCAAGTGGTGGTGAACCCCGACACCTCCGCTCCGGCCGCGAAGCAGAAATAGGAAACATTCAGGAGAACGTTTTGGCAAAGAAAGATAAGTACCTCGTCGGGCTGGACATCGGAAGCACCAAGACTTGCGCCTTGCTTGCCGAAATCGAAAACGAGCAGGTGCGTTTTCTGGCGCTCGGCGCCGCGGAATCCAAAGGGCTGCGCAAAGGCCTCATCGTCAATCTGGATTCCACCGTCAGCTCCATTCGCCGCGCTGTGGAAGAAGCCGAAAGCGTGGCCAACGTTCCCGTGGAGGCTGCCACCATTGGTGTTGCCGGCAGCCACGTTCGCGGTGTAAACAGCCGCGGCGGCATTCCCCTGGGGCCGCGTTCCCGCGATATAGAGCGCGACGACGTCCGCCGCGCCATCGATACCGCTCGCAACATCTCGCTTCCCGATGATCGCGAAGTCCTGCACGTTCTTCCGCACGAATTCATCGTGGATGCCCAGGACGGTATCCGTGATCCCATCGGCATGGTTGGCCAGCGCTTGGAAGCCAATGTTCACATCGTCACTTCGTCCATCGCCGCAACACAGAATCTCGTCACCGCCGCGAATAAGGCCGGCATTCTCATCAGCGATACGGTCCTCGAACCGTTGGCTGCTGCGGAAGCATGCCTCACTCAGGATGAGCGCGATCTGGGCTGCTGCCTTCTCGATATCGGCGGCGGCACTACGGAATTGATCGTCTATGGTGGCGGCGTCGTTCGTCACACCAGCGCAGTGGCCATTGGCGGAGACCATTTCACCAACGATCTCGCCGTCGGCCTGCGCACTCCCATTCCCGAAGCCGAAAAAATCAAGCGCCATCACGGTTGTGCTTCTGCAAACCTCTTGCGCCAGGATAGCTCCATTGAAATCGCCAGCGTTGGCGATCGGCCTCCCCGCACAATTTTTTCGCGCATGCTCACAGACATTATCGAGCCTCGCGCCCAGGAACTTCTGACCCTGATCGCGGATGATTTGCGCCGCGCCGGCCTCGATTCCCAGATTCCCGCCGGACTGGTTCTTGCCGGTGGCGGCGCGCGCCTGAATGGCTTTGTGGAATTCGCTGAGCAGGGTTTCCATCTCCCCGTGCGCATCGCCGAGCCCCGTGGAATCCAGGATCTACCGGAAGCAGTGGCTCAGCCTGAGTACGCCACTGCCATTGGACTCGTGCTCTACGCCGCGAAGGCAAAGCGTTCTGCCCAGCATCGTTCTGGGGGATTGGTTTCCAGGCTGAAGTCAATGTTCGCAAGCGCGTGATTCAAGTTGGAACACTCGCTGCACAACACCGTCGTCGGCCACTGGCTTGCTCTTATCGGTTCGTTAGTAAGTGGCGAAACTTTTGCCGTAGCCCCGGGAGGGACCGCTAAAGCGGCTCGCAGTACAGCGCAAAGGGGAGGATTTCCACAGCCCGGAAAAACTCCCTGTGGAATCGCCTAAATACGCGATTTATAAAGGATTTGGACCACCAGCCGGACAGGGGGAAAGGCATGACACCGAAAGACGCAGGTATCCGGATGAGCTTCAGCGAGGAGTTGCAGCCTGCCAAGCTGAAAGTGATTGGTGTGGGCGGTGGCGGTTGCAATGCCGTCAACCGCATGATCCGCGCCAAAGTGGAAGGCGTTGAATTCATCACTGCGAACACGGACCTGCAAGCTCTGAAACTTTCCCAGGCCCCCGTGAAATTGCAACTCGGCGCAAAACTCACCAAGGGTCTAGGCGCAGGCGCGAACCCCGAGATTGGCCGCAAAGCTGCCCTCGAAGACACAGAAAAAATTATCGAAGTCCTCGAAGGCGCGGACATGATCTTCATCACCTCCGGCCTCGGTGGTGGCACAGGCAGTGGTGCTGCTCCCGTGGTGGCTTCACTCGCCAGCGAAATTGGCGCGCTCAGCGTTGCTGTTGTCACCAAGCCCTTTGCCTTTGAAGGCAAACGCCGCATGCTTCAAGCCGAGCAGGCGTTGCAGGAACTGATTGGCGTCGTTGACACCGTCATCGTAATCCCCAACGAACGCTTGATGGAAACCGTCGAGCCCGGCACAAGCTTCTTTGACGCTTTCCGTATTGCCGATGACATTCTGCGTCAGGCCGTTCAGGGCATTTCTGACATCATCACTGTCCCCGGCATCATCAATCGCGATTTTGCGGATGTGAAGGCCATCATGCACGGCCAGGGTTACGCCGTCATGGGCACCGCCGTTGCTACGGGCACCAATCGCGCCATTGATGCTGCCAATCGCGCCATCTCCAGCCCTTTGTTGGAAGACAACTCCATTCAGGGCGCGCAGGGAATTCTCATCAACATTTGCGGAAGCTCTTCGCTCACTTTGCACGAAGTGCACGAAGCTTCCAGCGTCATTCAAAAAGCCGCCCACGAAAATGCCAACATCATTTTTGGCGCCGTGATGGACGACGCAATGAAAGAGGCCGTGAAAATCACCGTGATCGCCGCCGGCTTCAAGGAAACCGCGAAGAAGGGTCTGCAGCAAAAACCTTCGTTCCTGCCGAAAACTTGGAAAGCGGGCCGCGACCTGCCCACACAGGGTGAGTTGCCGGTTTCACCGCCAAACGTCGTTCATCAGGTTGCGCAGAATGTCCGCGAAGCCAACCAGGAAGTCCCCAAGGACGATCTGGACGTGCCCACATTCCTGCGGCGCCAGGCACAAAAGGCCTGATTCACTAATCTCCTCGTCTGGCATTTCGGCCCACTTTGGGGTGCCGCGGCTCGCCGCCGCTTTTCCAATTGCAGCCACGCCACTCAAGCTTATCCGCCAGCAGATTTTGTCCGCTTGAGTATCCCCTTCATCGCGTGGATCTCCGCTTCAAATCGCACCAGGTTGCTGCTCCCATAAGACAGCACGCTCCCCAACCCGGAATGAAACTCTCTGGCCTGCGTTTCACAAACCGCTTTGCCAAGATTCGCGGCATCCAATCCCCCGCCCGGCAATATCGTGATACGCGATCCCGCTGCCTTCACAAGTTTTTGCAATGTCTCAATTCCGTGCGGCACAGTAGCCGTGCCACCTGCTGTAAGGATGCGCATCGCGCCTGTAGCGATAACGTCTTCAAGCGCCAGCAGCAAATCTGGCGTCCCATCAAAGGCGCGGTGAAACGTAACCTCCAGCGGTCTTGCCCATTGCACCAGTTCCGTGGTGCGCTCTGTATCCACGGAACCATCTCCGCGAAGTATCCCCAGCACAACTCCTTCCATGCCCAGGTCGCGCGCCGTGGAAATCTCGCGCTTCATGGTGGCAAACTCGCTATCGCTGTAAACGAAGTTTCCCGCTCGCGGACGGATGATGGCGAATACTGGAATCTCCAGTTCCTCATGCAATTTGCGCATGGCCGTCACCGAAGGAGTCAATCCGCCGTGGCTTAGATCAGCGCACAGTTCGATTCGGTCTGCGCCCCCGCGTTCCGCCGCCAGCGCGGAATCCAGCGATTCAACTGTAATTTCAAGAAGTATTTCCGGTCCCACAGAGTCCTCTTTCTCCGGAAGGGTGATGGCCCTATATACTCCGCGATTCTTCTGGATGCAACTCAAGTTTAACGATTCAATGCCATTCCCAATTTTCCTGGATTCTTCTTGAAAGTGGCCGGCAAGCCTCTGGCAGTGAAAACCACGGCTGTGCGACAACCATCACATCGCCGTTACGCCGCGCTTGTGCTAGGCTTCTCTCGAAACCCATCTGGTCTCATCCCACCGAACGTTCCTCAGCGGGGTGCCATGGAAAAGGAGACCGAACATGAAAGCCAACCGAATCATTCCAGGATTTTTTCTCGCGGCCCTGGCGATGTTTGCCGGAGCCTGTCAACAGTCGTACCACCAGCCGGATGAACGCTATGTACTTGTCACCGCTAACGTCGAGTTGCCCTACTGGCAGGAAGCTGCGGCGGGCATGACCGATATCGGCAAAACCGCGGGCGTGAAAGTGGATGTCGTCGGTCCCGCCTCGTTTTCGCCGGCGGATGAACTCACAGCGTTTCAGCAGGCCGTTGGACAGCATCCCTCCGGCATTCTGGTCTCCGTGACTGATCCCAAACTCTTCAAGGAGCCCATCGATAAAGCCATCATGCAGGGCATTCCCGTCATTACCATTGATGCTGACGCCCCCGATTCCAATCGCATTCTCTTCATCGGCACAGACAACCTTCGCGCCGGCCAGGAGATTGGCAAGCGCATGGCGAATCTTCTTGGCGGAACTGGCCGCATCGTGGTCATCACGCTGGCGGGACAGCTGAACAGCGCCAAGCGCATGGAAGGTGTGAATGATGCCCTGAAGGCTTATCCCGGCATCAAGATCATCCAGACCATCGACGACAAGGGTGATCCGCGCATTGCCTACGACGGTGTGTCCGCGCTGCTACTCAAGCATGAAAAGGTCGACGGCATCCTCTGTCTCGAAGCTTCCGGTGGGGGTGGCGCTGCCGATGCCCTACATCGTCTGGACATGACGGAAAAAATCAAGATCATGGCCTTCGACAAGGATCCGCAAACACTGGAAGGCATCGAGCGCAAGTGGATTACCGCGACGGTCGTACAGAAGCCTTACGTCATGGCCTTCTATGGTGTGCGCTTCCTCGATGATCTGCACCACAACGTGGTTCACGAATTCAAGGATTGGGCCACCGCCCCCACCGATCCTCTCCCGACTTTTGTGGATACCGGCACCGCCGTGGTGGACATCACCAATCTAGCGGCTTTCCGCAGAGCCCTCGCGGAACATCCAAAACCGGTAATCTAGTCGCGAGCTCTTACGACGACAGAGTGCGGATCGCCACCACGAATTGCGGCAGCGTTGCCAGGCAACGGTTCAGCTACGCTCCGTTCAGCCTCATTGACTAATCGGGAAACCCCGACCAATTCCTAACGGGCATCCGCCCATCCATAAGAAAGTGAGTGACCATGATCAATACCGCTAGGGGTATTGGAGAAACACGTGTGCCGCGGATCGGAATTCGGAAACGGCAGATCCTCTGGCTGGCGCTAACGTTGGGGATGGTTGCATCGGCGGCAGCGCAAACCGGCGACGGTGCGTTCAAACGGGAGACTTCGTCGTTCCGAGTAGTCTTCGATGCCCGCCAGCCGGGAATCAGCGCGCTCAGCTACGATTCACTTCAACGCGGCAGCTTTCGCCCCAGCCCGATGATCGACCCGGGCAGCTCGCCCTCCCCGTACACAGTTTCCGTGCATGACGGCTGGATCACCTATGCCCCCAGCTCCGATCCTGCGCATCCGGTTTGGGAGATGCGATGCGAAAACAATACAATCCGCATGCGCAGTTTGTTTCGGTCCAAGGAAGCCTCACATGATGTGACCTGGAAGTTCGATTCCAACGTAGCGCACGCCACGCTGCTGGGCCACGTTACGCCTGCTGGAGACATCGCCCTTCCCGCGCTCTTGCACGTGCCCGGCATGGGTTCCTTACGCATCTACGCTACCGGAAGCAACTCCCCGGTGGTGCATTACGATGCCCAACGACACCCTAATCTGTTCGTCGCGGTCAGCTTCCCCCCTGCAACAGCGAAGAACAAAGTCCTCGAGTATTCCTTCGAGACCGCCGCAATCTTCCCCTCTGTCCCCGGCATGGATCCCGCCGATCCCCGCTACGATGGCTTCCGCCGCGAGTGGCTGGATATATTTCAACTGCAGGCCCATGAGCATATGCTGGCCAACAATTCAGCCAGCGATCCCGTCGGCTTCTGTCTTTACGAATTCAGCGATATGGCTCGCTATACGCCTGAGCTGGTCAAGGGACTCACCGCGCTGGACATCGTTCGCGATAGTCTCGATCGCTATCTGGCGGGGTTTATCTCCTATGGCCAACCCGGCTATAAGGGAGTCGATTCGCCGCCCTCCGACGTCATCAGCAAGTGGTTTCCCCATGCTTCCCTTGATACTTATCCGTCATTGCTCATTGCGGCCTACGACTATGCCGATGGCAGCGGCGACGTGCGTTGGCTGCGTAGGAATTATCATGGCCTGCGTAAATGGGCAGAGATGATGACCGAACCCAATGCGGACGGCAGCCCACTGCTCGAATTCCCGGTCAGTGGCAACTACGGCTCTTGGCCTGAACAGCTCGCGCTGCGCCCAGCCAACTGGTGGGACGCCGTCGGCTTTGGTCACCAGGACGCCTATTCGAATGCGTTGGGTTATCGCGCCCTTCGCAGCATGGCCGCGCTTGCCGATCGTGTCGGCGAAGGGAATGATGCCGCCAGGTACCGCAAACGCGCTCAGGATCTTCGGGCTGTCTATGCCGCGACATTCCTCGATCCTGCGACGGGCGTGCTCGCCGGTTGGAAAAGCGCCGATGGCCAACTGCACGACTACTATTTCACATTCGTCAACGGCATTGCGGCGCGCTACGGCTTACTCGATACGGATCAGGCGAGCGAGGTGGAACATCGTATCCTCGTCAAGATGGACAGCGTGGGCTACAAGAACTTTTCCCTCGGTCTCCCGGGAAATCTTGTGCCCATCCGGCGCGGCGATTATGTCGATCTCAACCCCCGCTGGGGCGGACCCACTCGCGCGGACGGCACCGATACTTTCGGGGTCTATCAAAACGGCGGCGCCACGGCATGTTTCTCCTATTTCACCATCGCTGCTCTCTACCGCCTGGGCGAAAAAGACGAGGCCGACCGCATCCTCATGCCCATGCTCGATTCATTTGCGCGACAAAGATTCTCTGATCGCGCGGAGAGCGGCCTGACTTATGAGTGGAGCGACTGGCGGGGAAACCCTCATGGCTACGAGGGATTGCTCGTTGACAGTTACTATGCGTTGCTGGCTGTTCTCGATCGCGCAAATCTGGTAGAGAAAATGCCCTAAGCTTTCCTCGCCAAAGCGCTTCGGGCGAGGGTGGAGCCCCCTTCGTGCGGGTGTACAACGTGGAAGCATGGGAAACATGGGGACAGACGTGACGTTTCCTGAAATCCAACCTCATTTCCAAGCTGTGCAAGGGGCCCGCTAACTCAGATGCCTGTTGAGAAAAAGACCTCTCAATCGCACGGTCCTTGCGCCCATAGCACTCAGGTCAGCCCGTACGATGCAAACGTAACGATGGATGCGATACCGAGCGCGCTCCCAAGCACCGCTCCCGCCAGTACATCGCTCAAAAAGTGCATGCCCAGCGCCACCCGCGAGAACGCGATACTCGCCGCCAGGAAATACAACGGTCCTTCCAACGACGGATAGAAGTAGCTCACCACCAGCGCGATCGCAAACGCAGTCATGGTGTGTCCCGATGGAAACGAAAACTTATCCGGAGGCAGTACCTTGGACCAGCAATGCGGCTCGAATTCACAAGGCCGCTGCCGGTGGCTGATTCTCTTCAGCGCTTTGAAAACAAACACGCCCCCGATAGCCGCGCATCCTGCCGCTCCCACTGCGGCATAACGGTGCGGTCCACCAACTACCAGCAACATGAAGCCCAGGCTGTACCACAACCAGCCGTCGCCCATCCGCGTTGCGGCCAGCATCCAGAACCGGATCCACCGCGGCGCTTTCCAGCGGTTCATCCGCCGCATTACACGGTGATCTCGATTCTCGATGTAGCCCCAAACGTCTTTCGCCATGGCCATGGCGGCACCTCAATTCGCCCAACTGGTCCCTAAACGCGCATCCACATCCCACAGCATTCGTGGCCGCTCTGTTTCGCCGTCCAGTCGCGGCGTCCATTGTTTGCAGAAGCGCATTTCGTTTAACCAGTGCCCCGCGGTAATCGCGGGAATGAAAATCGTCAGCGGTAGCAGCACCGCGGCCCATGGTTTGTCGCGCAACAGGCCTCTGGCAAACTGCAAAATATCCGCTGTCAGCTTCGCGTAGCTGCCACTCTCTCCATGAATCACGCCGTGCCCCGCGCGCAGCCCGTTCATGAACTCATCCACCGTCCGCGCTCCCGGCACTTCCGTAAATGTCTTTGCCACTCCCGCTAACGTGTGCGAGTCGCTCCCGGCAATTCCGGCTTTGCCAAGTCTGTTAGCCAGTCGCTCTGCCCCACGGTTGGCTTCCCTCCACATCTGCCCGTTACGCACCTCGAATGCGGGCACATAAGAAGCGAACCACGCAAAATCCTCCACTTCGCGCCGCCCGGTCAGCCCGGAATACACATGATTCACGCTGAAAAAAATCTTACGCTCCGTCAGGTACATCACCAGCGCTATAAAATCGTTGCGTCGCCGCTGAATTTCCGCATGATCCTTTTCCGTGATCCCGTATACCCCCAAGTGCATCCCCGTCCCTGAAGGCATCCGCACGCTAACTTCTTCACTGACAAAGAAATCCGGGTGTTTACGGAGAACTTCCGCCCCATCAATCGAGTCATGATCCGTGATGGTAACCACCGTCATGCCCAGCCGCTTGCAACGCTCGTACACCTCGGCCGGCTCGTTGTAGGACTCTTTGCAGATCCGGGTCAACCCCGGGGTATCGCACATCCCCGATCCTGTGGAATGAACGTGAAGGTCGCATCGCATGCTCCAAGGTTAGAGCCAGCATATGAACAGTGCATGAAGATACCGCGAATTGAACATGAAAGAAGCCATGGAACTCATTGAACACAAATGACTTTTTAAGTTTTCCACATGGCATGGTGAGTGCTCTTGTTTCCCCCCACCCTTCCCGTGTAACAATGCCCCCAATGAAGAAAATCTCCGTCCTCTTCCACGATGCGGGGGGTGGCCATCGCAACGCCGCTGTCGCCCTGCAAACTATCACCCAGCAACAACAGCGGCCTTGGCAACTCGATATCATTCAGTTCCAGGATCTTACGGACCAATTGGACGTCCTGCGCCGCTTAACCGGCATTCGCATTCAGGAGCAGTACAACATCATCCTTCGCAATGGCTGGACGCTCGGCGCAGCTCAACTCCTCGTCGTCCTTCAGTCCACAATTCGGCTCTTCCACCGGCCACTAGTCCGCTTGCTTTCCAACTACTTCCGCGAGCACCCCGCAGATATGCTTGTCTCGGTCATTCCCCATTTCAACCGGCAGATCGCCGAGGCTTGGTCCTCCGTCTACCCGGATCGTCCTTTCGTCACCATCATCACGGACCTGGCGGATTACCCGCCGCGTTTCTGGATTGAGCCCCTGAAGCAGCAATTCGTCATATGTGGTACGCAGCGGGCCGTCGACCAAGCGCGAGCCATGGGCAAATCCGAATCCCATGTCTTCGCAACCTCTGGCATGATCCTGCGCCCCGATTTCTATACAACCGATACAACGGATCCTGCCGAGATTCGTCGCGAGCTCGGATTACAACCCGGAGTGCGGACAGGGATTCTTCTCTTCGGCGGCTTCGGCTCCAAAGTGATGTACGACATCGTGGAGCGGCTCGACTCCGCTCGCGTCCCCGTTCAACTCATTGTCATCTGTGGCCGCAACGAAAAACTCGCCGCGAAGTTCCGCGCTCGCTCCTGGCATCTGCCGCTGCATGTTTTGGGATTCACGAAAGAAGTGCATCGACTTATGCGCGCCGCGGATTTCCTGATCGGCAAGCCCGGCCCTGGCAGCATCGCTGAAGCCATGGTCCGTCATCTGCCAGTCATTCTGGAATGCAACTCCTGGACTTTGCCACAGGAGCGCTACAACACCGAATGGGTCAAGGAAAAGCGCGTGGGGATTATTCTTCCCAAATTCAAGGAAATCGTTGCAGGCGTAAATCAGCTGCTGGAACCCGCCACATTTGCTGAATTCCGGCAGAACGTCACCGCCCTGAATAATCAGGCCATTTTCGAGATTCCAGAGATCTTCTCGAAGCTCCTCGCGGAGCCAGCCACAAAATCAACCCAAAATCTGTCAGCCACAATTTGAAGTTATGGAGTCCCAATCCCTCGATGTTGTTCAACTTGCGGTTCTTGTCATTCCGACCGGAGTGACGGCGCAGTTCGCCGTCACGGAGTGGAGGAATCGTGAGGTACCTTCAGTTTTCAGTGTGAAGCGCTAATTCGACGCCCGCTCAGCATGTGAAGGTCTTGGCAATCGCGGCCCCGCTCCGGGATTATCCGCCGGAGCCTTTATGCGCGGCTTCGCGCAAGTCACCGCCCACCATTTCGAGGCATATTTCGGCAGCTCGCACATCTTGTTGCAGCCGCCGGCGGTCTTCGATAGCGCGCAGCCACAATAGCAAACACCGGGTTTCACTTCCTTCACGCGCCCGGAAGTATCAGCCCAAACAGAAAAGCCCATCACCGCCGCAGCCACCACCAAGTCCAGCAGGACCCAGATGACCAGGCGGCGAACTCGCTTGTATGAGAAGGAACTCATGCAAGCTCAGTTTCAGCCTGAACCAACAAAAAAACCGATAGGCCGCGCCTCTCAAAAAAAACTGTTACCCGGGTTCTGTAGGTACTAGAGCGGTCCCTGCTTCGCCGTCAGCGATTCGCGCTTCGCTCGCATCCGTTCCGTTTCGAATCTTGCGTGCAGTTTTGGTTCAGACCCTCCCACTCTCTCACCTCCTTAAATTATCTGTTTTTAATGTTTTACGTGTTCCCTCTGCCTCAAATTGGTTGGTTCTCCTCGTGCACTATCCTCAGCCGTGGGCGCGTTTTGGTAGACGAAACGCAAGGATTGCAAGCGAGGGGGAAGGGGCTTGCTTGCTGATTCTTGTGATTCGTTCCCACCTGCCTCTGAGAGGGAAGCTAGGATGGATGACCCCACGCGCCGGTGTGAAAACGACATCGGCATCTGAAACGCGCCTTCGGGGCTCCCGGTCCCAAGCGGGGGCCCCATTTTTTTGCCTAAATCTAACTTCAGATTTCCCGTTTCCCTAGTGCGATCGCGCTACGCAACAGAATCCACAAATCCTATTTAATTGGCAAGCGGCCTTTCAACTGTTTGGAAAGCGATTGCAGTTCTTCGTTAGTGACCTGGAACTCCCCGTTCAGAACCACCACAAGCCTCCCCGCACCCGCATCTTTGAATCGCACATCCTGGACTCTGGCGTGTTCCCGAATTGCGGGAGGAAGGATTGCGCCAAGGTCAGCTCCCTTTTGCAGGGCAAACAGGAGCGAAGATTGGATTTTGTCGCGCATCATCTCGCCCGCGTTACCCGTACGCAGCAATTCTCCCAGTGATCCATCCGCTTGGATCGGCCCAACTTCAGGGACGAATCGCAATTGTGTGCCGTTCTCTTCGACCGCGGGGGTAAGCTTCAATTGCATTGCAGCGTTGCCGCCAATCAGCTTCTTGACTTCCTTTTTCCCAAAAATTTTGGCGCACACCCATCGCTCGTAATGAAGTTGCACTTCCGCCAACATGGCCGGTTCTACAGGAGTCAGCGTGGCCTGTTGGATGGCGATACGGTCGCCGCATGGATCGTTCTTATCCAGCGCGCCGCTCAGAAGGTCCGTCACGTTCTGTTGAAGCTCCGAAAGGTCCGCCGTAAGTTCCAGCTTCAAAACATTTGTGCCGTGTGTTGCTGGCAGCGCGGTGACAACTCCCGAAGCCGTAATCGAGACTTGCTGGTCTTTGATTTTCAGCGGAATTTTCACCGGCGGTATTTTGAAAGTCAGGTCTTTGCCGCCCGCCTGAATCGGCGCTCCTCCAGCGATCAGAATCGCAACAAAGATCGCGCAGCCTCGCCTAAGTAGATCTTGTCTACTGATCTCCACCAAGCGGCCCGGCTGGCCCAACATATATCGCAATGGCTGTAGCAGTGAAATACGATGGAAGATAGTCTTTCCCACAGACGGATTGCGCTCCCCGAGGGCCCTCGCCTTGTTCTTTGTATTCCCTTAAGTGGATGAGCGCGCACAAGCTTCGGTTGCCTCTATCGATGAGTCCATCCTGTTGCCCGCTCAGCGCAAACAAATCTCCCACATCTTGCCAAATCCGCAATAAAGAGCGGCTCAAAACGTCCACCCGGTTTGAATTGTGGAAGATGAAATCCGAACTAATTCACTATGCGCGTAATCGCGATTCCCGCCTGTCCTAGCACGTGCGCCACTTGGGTTTCGCGCAGTCGCGACGCGTCGTATTCAAACGACACTTGCTTGTTCTGCTCGTCCACGCGGAATCGCCGCAATCCATACGTGTTCGCGAATTCTCCGAGCCTGCCCAGTTGTTCCAGGCTCAGCGGTGACTGCAATTCATATGTAATTTCTACGAGTGTCATGGCCGCATTATACCAGCCTCTACCGGCGGCACACAGCGCCGCATCTAACCTCCGAATCGCGAACATAGTAAGCTATCGCTTAGAGACTCTATGTCCAGCCAACAAATTCCCGGCTTACCGATCCTGCCTTCCGCGCCAAGGGAGAAAGATCCCGTCTGCGGAATGAAGGTCGATCCGCAAAAGCCCGCCGCCAAACATCAGCACAAAGGCAAAACTTACTATTTCTGCTCCGCACGATGCGCGGAACGCTTCCAGAAAGAGCCGGAGAAGTTTTTGGCCGCACCGGGCAAACCCGGCATGGAACACGCCATGGGCAGTGCGCATCCTTCCGCTACAGCGCCTCCTCCTGCCAGTAAGGCGGTTCGTTACACCTGCCCAATGGATCCGGAAATTATCCAGATAGGCCCAGGCACTTGCCCGAAGTGCGGCATGGCACTGGAACCAATGGATTTTGTCGCCGCTCCTGCCGGCCAGGAGCAGCCAGATCCCGAATATATTTCCATGCGCTTGCGCTTTTGGATCAGCGCCGCTCTTTCACTTCCGTTGCTCGTTCTTTCCATGTTCGGCGAAGCTTTGGGCTTGCATCTCGATCCTGCCACTAGAAACGCCGTCGAGCTTTTGCTCTCCTCGCCCGTAGTTCTCTGGGGTGGCTGGCCTTTCTTCCAGCGTTTCTGGCGATCGCTCGTCAATCGCAGCCCCAATATGTTCACGTTGATCGGCCTGGGCACCGGTGCCGCTTATCTTTACAGTCTCGCCGCTACGTTGTTCCCCCAATTCTTCCCCGCGTCGTTTCGCGGCATGCATGGCGGCGTGGATGTTTATTTTGAAGCTTCCGCTGTCATCACCACCTTGGTCCTTCTCGGCCAGGTGCTTGAACTTCGCGCCCGCCGCCGCACGGGCGACGCCATCCGTGCGCTTCTGCATCTTGCGCCGCAAATCGCGCATCTCGTCTCCGGTGCAACCGAGCAAGACGTGCCTCTCGAGCAGGTCAAGCACGGCGATCTTCTCCGCGTAAAGCCAGGTGAACGCATTCCGGTTGACGGCACAGTGCGCGAAGGCGCCAGCGCTGTTGACGAATCGATGGTCACCGGCGAGCCCCTTCCTGTCGAAAAATCCACAAGCGACAAGGTCACCGTCGGCACGCTCAACACCAGCGGCAGTTTCATCATGATTGCCGAACGCATTGGCAGCGAAACGCTTCTCGCTCAAATCGTCAAGCTGGTCAGCGAAGCCCAGCGCAGCCGCGCTCCCATGCAGCGCCTTGCTGACAAAGTCGCCGGAATTTTCGTCCCCGCTGTCGTCGCTGCCGCAATCATCGCTTTCCTCGGTTGGGGATTCTTCGGCCCCCAACCTCGCTTTGCTCACGCACTCATCGCCGCCGTCTCCGTGTTGATAATTGCTTGCCCTTGCGCCATGGGCCTCGCCACGCCGATGTCCATCATGGTAGCCGTGGGCCGTGGCGCTTCCGCTGGCGTACTCGTTCGCGATGCCCAAGCGCTGGAATCCCTTGCCCGCGTTGATACGCTCGTCCTCGATAAGACCGGCACACTCACCGAGGGCCGCCCCAGCCTCGCCAACATTTCCATCTTTGATGGCGTCGCGCTGAAGAGCGACGCGCTACTCTCTCTGGCCGCTAGCGTCGAACGCGCCAGTGAACATCCTCTCGCCCGCGCGATCGTTCGCGCTGCGGAAGAAAAAAAACTCCCCATCGCGCCGGTCACGGCATTCCAGGCAACACCTGGCGGTGGCGTCGAAGGCGTAATCCTCGGCAAAAAAGTTCTGGCCGGTACCGCCCTCTTTCTAAAAACACGCGGCGCCACTGTCCCCGACTCCCCGGCCTCTTCCTCGCAAGTCGCGAGTTCTGCCGCGCTCACACCGATTTTCATCTCTGTGGACGGTCACGCCGCGGGAATGTTTCTTCTCGCCGATCAGGTAAAGTCCACGACCCCGGAGGCCCTCAAGCTTCTCCGTGCAGATGGTCTACGCATCGTCATGCTCACCGGGGATCGCAAGGATTCGGCCCAACGCATCGCCCAGCAGTTGGGCATCACCGATTTTGAAGCGGAAGTCCTGCCCCAAAGAAAAGAGCAAGCCATCCGCGAACTCCGCGCGCAAGGCCGCATCGTTGCCATGGCGGGCGACGGCATCAACGACGCTCCCGCCCTCGCCGCTGCCGACGTCGGCATTGCCATGGGTACTGGAACTGACGTCGCCATGGAAAACGCGGGCATCACCCTTGTGAAAGGAGATCTCCGCGGCATCATCCGGGCCCGTCACCTCTCCCGCGCCACCCTCCGCAACATCAAGCAAAACCTCGCCTTTGCCTTCCTCTACAACGCGCTCGGGATTCCCGTTGCCGGGGGAGTTTTCTACCCCTTCCTCCACTGGCTTCTCAATCCCATGATTGCCAGTGCCGCCATGAGCTTCAGTTCGGTCTCTGTCATCACCAACGCCCTGCGCCTTCGTCGCACCACGCTGTAACCCGTTAGCGGTTCATTACCTGACCGTTCGCTGTTTCCAACGTCTGAAAGAAGTAGCAATCGGAACTTTTTGGTCGCAAGTGCGTATATCTCATCAGAAGCCTAAAGAACGTCACCCAAGGGGTCGGTTATGTCCAGCAATGGCAACGGCAATGGCATAGGCAATGGGAAAGCGGCAAAAAAGCGCCGCCGCAGGATCATCTACGTCTCCATCGCGGCATTCGTCGTCATCGGTGGGGGTTATGGCGTTTACGCAGCTCTGCGCCCCAGTCATGAAATTGATCCCTCCAAGCTTGCCGCCGTCGAGCGGGGCGACCTGGCTCGCAGCGTTGTCGCCACCGGAAAAATTCAGCCGCTCTCCAAAGTCGAGGTGAAGTCCAAGGCCAGCGGCATCGTCAAGAAGCTCTATGTGGATTACGGCGATCATGTCAAGCAGGGCGACATTCTCGCTGAACTCGATAAGGTCCAACTCGAAGCCAGTGTGCGCGCCTCCGAGGCCAACTATCAGGCGGCTCAAGCCGCTCGCGATTCCGCTACCGCCGCTCTCGAACGCAACAAGGTTGACGCGGAAGGCCCGGACGTCCCTTTTCTAAAGCTCAGCATGGAACGCGCCGAACAGATGTACAAGGATGGCGTGATGTCCAAGAGCTACGTCGAGGACGCCGAGAAAAATTATCAACTGGCCCTGAACAAGCAAGTCAGCGCGCAACGCAATCTGGCCGTTTCACGCGCGGAAATTGCCAAGGCCGAAGCGCAAGTGGCTCAGGCCAAAGCCGCCCTCGAAAACGCCGAAGAAGATCTGCGCAACTCCACCATCATCACTCCCATTGACGGCCTTGTACTCTCTCGCGACGTCAACGTCGGCGATGCTGTCAGCTCCATCCTCGTCCTCGGTTCTCAAGCCACTCTCATCATGACTCTCGGCGACATCAGCGAAGTCTATGTCCAGGGTAAGGTGGACGAGGCCGACATCGGCAAGGTTTACTTGAACCAGCAGGCGCGCATCGTTGTGGAATCCTTCAAAGACAAGAAGTTCACCGGCAAGGTGACGAAGATCTCCCCCATGGGCAAGGAGAAAGACAACGTCACCACATTCGAAGTGCGCGTCTCTATCTCCAACCCCACTCTCGAACTCAAAGCCAACATGAGCGCCAACGCCGAAATTCTTCTCGAGGAAAAGAAAAACGTCCTGATGGTCCCCGAATCTTCCTTGATCTACGACAAGGACCGCAGCGCTTCTGTCGAACTCCCCGATCCCAAGGCTGACAACGGACGCAAGAAAGTCCCCGTGAAGCTGGGAATCTCCAACGGCGTGAAAACGGAAATCGTTTCCGGCCTCAATGAAAAGCAACAGGTCGTCCTGCAATAGCGGGAGCCAGCTATGACCTTCCGGGATCTATTGCGCGACACCATCGCCACGCTCTGGGCTCACAAACGGCGCACTCTGTTGACCATGTTCGGCATCGCCTGGGGCATCATCTCCATCACCGTGATGGTGGCGGCGGGTGAAGGCCTCGGCCGTGGCATCCAGAAGCAGCAGGAAAATTTCGGAAAAGACGTCATGATCATCTTCTCCGGCCGCACCAGCATGCAAGCTGGAGGCGCCCGTTCCGGCCGTGTCGTTCACTGGATGGAAGACGACTACAAGGAAGTGGCCAAAGAATCGCCAGCCTGCAAATACGTTATGCCGGAGCTCGGCAACAACGTGAAAGTGCACAGTGCGTTCAACAGCGGCGACATCGATACCGTCGGCTCACTTCCTCCCTTCGCCATAATTCGCAGTGTTGACGTTGCGCAGGGCCGCTTTTACAACGACGAAGACAATGAGGAGGGCCGCCGTGTCGCTTTCCTCGGCAGCGATACCAAAAAGCAACTCTTCGCCGAACGCGAAGCCATCGGTCAAACCATCGAACTCAATGGCGTTCCCTACACGGTTATCGGCGTCATGAAAACGAAGGACCAGAACTCCAGTTACGATGGTGTGGATATCCGCAAGATTTTCATTCCTTTCAATTCCATGAAGCGCGATTTCCCGAATAAGCCGCCAGCCGTCGAGCACACCGTGGACCGTATCCTCGCCGCTCCCTGGTCGCTCGAAACCCATCCCGATTGTGTGCGCCAGATTCGCCACACCCTGGGGCGTTTGCATAACTTCGATCCGCGCGACGAAGAAGCCGCCAGCATCTGGGACACCGTCAAGAACGCTCAAGCCAACCGCATGATTTTCGTGGGCATGGAAGTTTTTATGGGTGCCGTCGGTGTGGCCACTATTTTCCTGGGCGGCCTGGGCGTAATGAATGTCATGCTGGTCAGCGTCCGGGAACGCACCCGTGAAATCGGCGTGCGTAAAGCCCTCGGCGCCACGCGCGAATCCATCCTCCGGCAGTTTTTTCTGGAGACCATCATCGTTGTCTTCATCAGTGGTGGTGCTGGACTCATCATTTCCTACGGCTTCTGTGGGCTCGTCAACCTCTTGCCAAAGATTCCATTTTTTGACGGCCTGGACGCCAGTTGGAAACTCGCGGCTCTCACCATCAGTCTGCTAGGCGTGATTGCTGTGCTTTCCGCGCTTTACCCGGCGAATCAAGCCGCCTCCGTAGATCCCATTGAAGCCCTACGCTTCGAGGCAGGTGGATAATTGGAGTTTTCAGTATTCAGTTTTCGGTTGTTAGTGGAAGATAAAGAATGGAAAACGCAATTGATGTCATCGTCCGGCAAGTTAAGGTTCTAGTGCGGAACCGCAGGGCGTTCGCTAACACGCTCAATCAGGCCGCCCAACATTCTTTTTACTTCGCAGATGCGTGGTTGCAATGCTTCGAATTGCTTGTCAGTGAAGAAATGCAAGTCCTTCGCCAGCAGAATATAGTACTCAAGCTCACTCGCCGAACCCAAGGCGATATAGAGGAATTGACGCAATTCGGGATTTGCCCCGCGGCCGCAGCCTTCAGCTATGTTTGCGGGAATGGAGAAGGCGGCCCTTCGCATTTGACTTGTCAGGCCAAAAGCTTCGTGCCTGGGAAAAACGCCAGTGACGTGGTACACGCTGACCGTAAGAGCATGGCCCTTTTGCCAGACTTTCAATTTGGTGTAATCCTGCATAATTGCACCTATAAAAGACCTTTCTCTGTATTTACTTATAACTGACTACTGATAACTGTCAACTAGGGTAGGTCAATATGCTGATTGAAGTCTTCAAAGAAGCCTGGGTGGCGCTCGGACGCAATCGCGTTCGCAGCCTCCTCACCATGACCGGCATCTCCTGGGGCATCGTCGCCGTTACATTGCTCCTTAGTTACGGCTCCGGTTTCCGCAGTGTCCTGATGTACACATTCGAGGTTTTTGGTAAGGGCGCCGTCATCTGCTGGCCCGGCACCACCAGCGAGCAAGCTGGCGGTGAACGCGCCGGAAAAGAAGTACGCTTCGAGCAGGAAGATGCGGACTGGGTGAAAGCGCAATCCCCTCTCATCAAGCGCGTGACGATGGAAACCGTACGCTGGAAGGGAATTTCGCACGAGGAGCGCCTCAAGGAAACCGCCATCCGCGGCGTTTATCCCGAATACGGCGAAATGCGCAACGAGGTGCCCACCGAAGGCCGCTGGATTACTCCCGAAGATATCGCCGAGCGACGCCGCGTGGTGTTCATTGGCGCGCGCCTCAGGAAAAAACTTTTCAGCGGCACACCCGCCATCGGCGAAACGGTGCGCATCGACGGCGTGCGTTTCACCGTCATCGGCTCCATGGACATGAAATTTGCCGACAGTTGCTATTTCAATTGTGATGATGAGTCGGCCTTCATTCCGTACTCCGCTGCCGGTGACATCTGGGACGCGCGTTACGCCAGCGTAATGGTCTTCGAGCCCGTCGCCCCGCAATTCGAAGCGCCCGCGATGCAGCAGTTCCGCACCGCCATTGCCAACCGTCAGCATCTTTCTCCCAGCGACAAACGCGCCATCACCATGTTCGGCCGCGAGGAGTTTAAGCCGATTTACGAAGGCATCACCTTGGGTATCGAAGGCCTGCTCTTCCTGATCGGCGCCATGACTCTGGGCATCGGCGGCGTCGGCGTCATGAACATCATGCTTGTGTCCGTCGATGAGCGTGTTCGCGAGATCGGTTTGCGGCGTGCACTCGGCGCCAGAAAAGCCCACATCCGTTGGCAGTTCCTTCTCGAAGCGTTGGTGCTCACTCTGGCCGCCGGCGCCATCGGAATGTTTTTCTCTTGGCTTCTCACGTCCTCGATTGGCACTCTGCCATTCCTTGGCCCGGCTTACGAAGACGATTCCGGTAAAGTGGACATCCATCTCCAGCTCTCTCTAATGACCATGGTCATGTCCAGCCTCATCCTGGTCGTTGTTGGCGTAATCAGCGGCTGGCTGCCAGCCATGCAAGCGGCAAAACTCGATCCCGTCGAAGCCCTGCGTTACGAATAGCCGAACCTGAATGACTCGCCAAGATTCCAACAAATCGCGCACGCTCCTGTAGCGGCCGCCTTCTGAGGCGGGCGCCTCTTCGACCCCGGCGCACACCATAGCCACGAGACATACCTCTTCCTGTTATATTTGTGTCCAACGGCTGCAGCACAAGCCTCCAGGGCAGGGAACTCATGGTCAAAACAGCAATGATCGTTGTCGATGTGCAGCGCGATTTTTGTGCGGGCGGTGCACTTTCCGCCTCCAACACTCCATCACTGCTCGCGCCGCTACAGGAATGCATCGAAGCGGCACGGCGGAGCGGTGTCACGCTCATCTATACGCAAGATTGGCACCCCGCGAATCACAATTCGTTCCAGCTCAATGGCGGCAAATGGCCCGTCCATTGTGTAGCGGACACTCCGGGAGCGGAACTGATGCCGCCCCTCAGCCCCGCCGCAGGCGACATCATCATTCACAAAGGGACTTCGATCGACGGCGAAGGTTACTCCGCTTACGATTCCACTCAACTCGAAGCCCGTTTGCGCGAGCTGAAAATCGGACGCGTCAGCGTTGCCGGCATCGCCACCGAATACTGCGTTCGCGCCACCGCACTGGACGCCAATCGCTCTGGCCTTGAAACAATTCTCCTGACCGATCTCATTCGTCCCGTGGAAGAAAGCGCCGCGCCCAAAGTCCTCTCGGAACTGGGCCGCGCCGGAGTGCAACTCATGCCCTCGCCACGCTGGCTCCTACTTCTAAAAAAATAGTGTCATTCCGGCCGGAGGGATGGCGCCCTTGGCAATCCCAGAGTGGAGAAACGGTTTTGCATCGCACGTTTTTTGTGCGATGAAATCGCGGCATTACTTCAAATTGTAGGTGGAGTTAGTTCTGCCCCAGCAGCGCATCGAAATACGCCAGCATGTCCGGCGAATTCCAGTCCTGAAATCCGATAATCTTCCGCGCGATTTTGCCCTTGCGGTCAATAATGTAAGTCTCCGGATACATCGAAGTGCCGTAGCTTCCCCCGATGGGTGAATGGTTTTCCTTCGTGCCCGGGTCCCGGTAAGTCGGATACGTCACTCCCTGGTCGCGCAAAAATTTCTCATAAGCCGCGGGATCTTCGTCGGCCGCCACTCCCAGCACCACGCCATTCCGCGATGCGATGTACTTCTGCAGGCGGTTAAGTCCGGGGGTCTCTTCCACGCAAGGCGGGCACCACGTCGCCCAGAAGTTCAGCACCACCACTTTGCCGCGCAAGTCCGAAAGGTGCGCCGGCTTTCCGTCCAATTCCAGCGCAAAGTCACCCGCTCTTTTTCCGGCCACTGACGATTCTCCTTGCCGGTAGTGCGGCAAAGTGAAAAACGCCAGTACGGCAAAAGCAAATCCCATGCTGCCGTACGCAAACAATTTTCGCAGGAACGTATTCATATCTAGCTATAATAGCGTAGAGAAACCCCGGCGGAAAGTCGGCCTGCTTCCTACCCTTCATGACTGAATCCGCACCCAATTCGCCACGAATTTCCGCCATCGTCCCCGCGCGCGACGAGGAAGCTGTCATCGCTGCGTGCGTCGAATCCCTCGCGCGGCAGTCAGAAATCGCCGAGATTATTGTCGTCAACGATCAGTCCTCCGATCGCACCGCCGATATCGTTCGTGGCCTCATTTCCAAATTCCCGCAAGTGCGCTTGCTCGAAACCACCGGACCTCCTCCAGGCTGGGTCGGCAAAAACAACGCGGTTTGGCTCGGCGCACAATACGCCAAGGGCGATTGGCTCCTCTTCACCGATGCCGATGCTGTGCACGAAAAAAATTCCGCCGCGCAGGCCCTGCAGATCGCAGCACAATCCCACGCTGCCCTCATCTCCTTTTCTCCCGAGCAAATCATGGATACGTGGTACGAAAAGGCGCTCATCCCCTTCGTTTACGGCCGCCTCAATCGCAACTTTTCCTTCGACGAAATCAACGATCCGCGCAACCAGGTGGCCGCCGCGAATGGCCAGTTCATCCTGATTCGCCGCGATGCCTATGATGCCGTCGGCGGCCATGCCACCATCGCCGGTGAAGTGCTCGAAGATGTCGCGCTCGCTCAACTCGTCAAACGCGCCCGCTATCCCATCTGGTTCGGCAGCGGCAAAGGTTTCGTACGCGTTCGCATGTACCGCTCGTTTTCAGCAATGTGGGCGGGCTGGAAAAAGAATCTCTATCAATTGGAAGGTGGCAGTCCCACGGAAGTCTACAAACAGCTTCTGGCCGAATCTGCCTTCCTGCTCGGCCCGCTCGCTCTCATCCTCTTGGTAATCTACAAATGGCATCGTCTCGATTTCGCCATCTTCCTCGGCATTTTCTTCCTTCTGCTTACGCACGCCATGCATTTCCAGGCTTTGCGCCGCAATCATTTCTCCCCCGCGTTCACCGCTTACCTGATTCCTGGCTCTCTTCTCTACACTGCCGTCTTATGGGCCTCCTACCGCAGCCATTCTCGCGGTAAGCTGATGTGGAAGGGCAGGGAGTATCCAGTGGGCACCCCTCCCGCATCGAAAGGATAGCGACAAAAGCGATGGTGTACTTGACGCGCAAAATCGAGTTCTCGGCTTCGCATCTCTATCACAACCCCGCGTTCACCGCGGAGGAGAACCTGCGCATTTTTGGCAAATGCAACAATCCCCATGGCCACGGCCACAACTACGCGCTTGAAGTCACCGTGGCGGGCGAGCCGGACCCGGTCACCGGCATGGTCTTGGATCTAAAGGAACTCAAGGAAATCCTCGAACGCGAAATCACTCAGCGCATGGATCATCGCTTCCTGAACTATGAAGTTCCCGAGCTCAAGGGCCAGATTCCCACGTGCGAAAACATCGTTCGCGTCATCTGGAATCTCCTGGAACCTCGCATCCATCAGGGAAAACTCCACCGCGTTCGTTTGTACGAAACACCCGATCTCTTCGCCGATTGTTACCGGAATGGAGCGAAGCCGGCATGACCGATGCGCTCAAAATCGAGCTTGGGCGGCGCTATCGTTTCGCGGCGTCGCACCGGTTGCACAGCGAACAGCTCAGCGCCGAAGAAAATGCCCGCATCTATGGGAAATGTAATAACCCCTATGGCCACGGGCACAATTATGTGGTGGAAATCCGCGTGTCTGGGCGCGTCGATCCCGCCACCGGCATGATCGCGAATCTTGCGGACCTGGATGCTTTCGTCCAGCGCGAAGTGATCGAACCATTCGACCATAAATCGCTCAATGAAGATGTTCCCGCGTTCCGCGAAAAAGTGCCGACCACCGAAAATGTCTGCAAAGAAGTCTTCCAGCGTCTGAAGCACTTCCCGAAGGCCAGGCTCGAGCGCGTCCGCGTCGAGGAAACTTCAAACAACGCCTTCGAGTACGCCGGGGAAGAAACTTAAGATCGCGCTGCGGTCTGATCAAGGAGAGAATCGGCAAGTGAGCAAACCAACGGAAATTGTATTGCACGAAGCAAAGCTCGAAATGCCTCAAGGCAGCATCGCTGACCTGGTGCGCAAGATGCTCGTAGCCTTGGGTGAAGATCCCAACCGCGAAGGCCTCCGCAGAACTCCGGAACGCTTTGAGAAGGCGCTGAAATTCCTCACCAGCGGCTACCACCAGAATCTTGACACCGTTCTCAACGGCGCCACCTTCAGCGTCCACTACGACGAAATGGTGGTCGTCAAGGACATCGAATTCTTCAGCCTTTGCGAACACCATCTTCTGCCGTTCTTCGGCAAAGCCCACGTGGCCTATCTCCCCAGCCAGAAAGTGTTGGGCCTCAGCAAAATCGCCCGCCTGGTGAACATGTACGCCCGCCGCCTGCAGATTCAGGAGCGCATGACCAGCCAGATCGCCGATGCCATCTCCGAGAAAATCAGCCCCGAAGGCGTTGGCGTCATCATCGAAGCGCGTCACTTATGCATGCAGATGCGTGGCGTCGAAAAACAGCACGGGCAGGCCGTCACCAGCGCCATGCTCGGCTCGTTCCGCCACAATAAACAGACCCGCGATGAGTTTTTGTCGCTCGTCCGCAACCAGAAATCACAATAGCTTTTTACGCGTCAAAGCTGTTATGAGCCGCCGCCGCCGCTTCCGCCTGACACAGATTCTCCCCCTACTGTCCGCGTGTCTCGTTGCTGTTTCTCTTTGTCTGGCTGCCCCACAACCCGCCGATGAGATCTCCCGCCTCGCCAAGGCTATGGGTTGGAAGCCCGGCCAAACCGTGGCCGATATTGGCGCCGGTGACGGCGAATATGCGCTTGCCGCCAGCGCGCTCTTCGGCGAGAACGGTAAAGTCTACGCCACGGAGTTGGACGAAAAGAAACTCCAGTCCCTCAAGGATGAAGTGGCGAGGCGTAACCTGAAAAACTTAGTTGTCCTGCAAGCCGCCGAAAAAGATACCAATCTTCCCGCGAATTGTTGCGACGCCATTTACTTGCGCCGCGTCTATCACCATCTCACTGCGCCCCAGGAGATCGACGCCAGCCTCCTCCGCGATCTGAAGCCCGGTGGCCTCTTGGCAATCATCGATTTTCCGCCACGTAAATGGCTAACAGAGACCTCGCCGGTCAAGGGCGTGCCAAAAAATCGTGGGGGCCATGGTATCCCGCAAAAAATCCTGGTTGATGAGCTCACGGCGGCCGGCTTTTCCGTCCAACAGACATTCGACGATTGGCCGGATGACGATTACTGCGTGATCTTTCGCAAGTCCCCCGCGCCCGCCAACTGACCGCACACGAGTCTAACTCTTATGCGCGGCCCGCGAACGCCGCACCCGGTCGCGGTTCCCGCACGTCGCGTCATTGCACCATCGCCGCACATTGCCCTTCGTGCGATCCACAAACACCCACGCGCACTCGGCATTCGAGCAGATCTTCAACCGGTTTTGCGGCCCCCGCACAAGCGAGTCGGCGAACGAACGCGCTATCCCTGCCAGTTCCGCTTTCCAGCCAATTTGTGCAGGCCGCAAGTCCAGCGCAAGCCCATTTTGGCTTTCCACAACACACGGAATCACGGGTACCTTTAACCATGCGTTCAACTGCGCAATGTCTCCCGGGCTCAGTGACCCTCGCGCGGCATTCTTCTCCACCAGCCGCCGCAATAGCGCCCGCAGCGCCCGCAGTCCTTTTTGCGCCGCTGGTGCATCGAACGATGCGCGAAGCTTCCAGTGCTCGGCAAACGCGCGCCGCCACTGCGGATCGTCCAGGCATTCGGTTGCATGCCCAAAGCCGTCGAGTAGTTCGCTGTTCACCAGGTCGAGCCACGGCGCCGCAGCTCCAAAGCGGCGCGCGGAAAACGGGTTTGCCAAACGAGTCATGGTAATGGAATAAAGTCTCTTGACACGTTACGCAAAGACGCGTACCGTCTGACACGAGAGTAGCATAGTTAAGTCATTACAGGAAATGCCCGCTGATGAGTGACACCACCCAAGCAATTGCCCAGGCCCCCGCCGCTCCCGCCGATCTGATGCCCGCGCCCAAGGCTGGCCGTCTCCGCGTCATCCTCGCCTTCCTGTCCATCTACCTCATTTGGGGTTCCACTTACCTGGCCATTCGCTACGCCGTGGAAACCATTCCTCCACTCTTCGCCGCCGGCTTTCGCCACCTCTCCGCCGGGAGCATCCTGATGGTGTGGTGCCTTGCCAAGGGTCTGCGTCCCACCTGGCCGCAAATCCGCGCCAGCATCGTGATCGGTTTCTTCTTCTTTCTTCTGGGTCACGGCTCGCTCCACTGGGCTGAACGCATCGTCCCCAGCGGTTTGGCCTCTTTGCTCGTTGCCAGCGAGCCCATCTTCGTTTTCCTGCTTTCCTCAGCCGCCGCGCGCGTCTGGAAGCTCACCGGCATGCTTGTCGCTGGCATTTTATTCGGCCTCGCTGGTGTCGCGCTGCTCCTCTACGGCACTTCACTTCAATCCAAGCCCGGTATGACGCTCGCCTCTTTCGCCATTCTCTTCGGCGCTTTTGCCTGGTCCATCGGCGTCATTTATTCCCGCCGCTCGCATCTCTCCGGCAATCCGGCGCTGCTCTCGGCTCTCTCGCTTCTTTCCGGCTCGATCATGCTTCTCGCCACCGCCGGTCTCACGGGCGAAGCCCGCGGCTTCTCAATCGCTCAAGTCACGCCAAAATCCTGGATCGCGCTTGCGTACCTGATTCTCTTTGGCTCCGTGATCGCTTTTTCCGCCTATAGCTGGCTCCTCGAACACTATTCCCCCACGCTGGTGGCCACACACACTTATATCAATCCCGTTGTCGCCGTTTTTCTGGGCTGGCTCTATGCGGGTGAAGCCCTCACGCTGAAAGTGGGCATCGCTGCCATCATGGTTGTAGCCGCCGTCGTGCTCGTCGATCGCGGCACCAATCAACTTCGCCACCTCTCCTGAATCTCCTTCAAATCCCTTTAATTCCCACACTTTTGCTTGCTCCTAAGCCTCGGGTGTGGTCAACTCTCCGGGAAGCGACGCTATGCTTGGTCAGCGATTCAGCCACTACGTCATAAAAGAAAAGCTCGGTGAAGGTGGCATGGGCGTGGTGTATCGTGCCCGCGACGAAAAGCTTCAGCGCGATGTTGCCCTTAAATTCCTCGGCGTTCTCCCTACCGGGAGCTCCGCCAGTCATGAGCGCCTCCTTCAAGAAGCCCGCGCCATTTCCGCTTTGAACCACCCCAACATTTGTACTGTCTATGAAGTCGGCGATACCGATGGCCGCCCGTACATTGCCATGGAATTTATCGAGGGGCACCCGCTGAGCATGGAGATTCCCACCGAGGGCATGCCGCTTGAAAAAATGGAGCGCTACGGCCTGCAGCTGGCGGACGCGCTTTCCCACGCCCACGGACGCGGCGTGATTCATCGCGATTTGAAATCCGCCAATGTGATCGTCACTCCCACCGGGCGCTTGAAAGTTCTCGATTTCGGCATTTCGCGCCGCACGGAACCCGAGGCTGGCGAGGGCACCACCCGCTTCGATCAGTCCTGGGAATCTCAACACACTTTTACCGGCACTCTTCCTTATATCGCCCCGGAAATCTTGAAAGGCGAAGAAGCCGACGAACGCAGCGATATCTGGTCCCTGGGAATCCTGCTATACGAAATGGCCGCCGGACGCCGCCCTTTTCGAGGCGCAACCGCCTACGAACTCAGCGCGCATATCCTGAAAGAAAAAACTCCGCCCATCGTTCCCCCTCTTCCCCCAGTCCTGCAAAGCGTCATTGACAAGTGTCTCTGCAAGGATCCCGGACAACGCTATCAAAGCGCCGGTGAAGTCCACGCCGCTCTGGAAACGGCCGGCACCGCGTCCCGCAGCAACGAGTTCCTCGTGGTGGCGGGACAAAATCAACAAACGGCCGGCGTATTTAACCGTCGCAATCTCTTGCTTCTCCTCGTGATCGCCGCCATCGCTGTGGCTTCGGGCTATTGGCTGCGCTCTCGCAATCCCGCCAAACCCCGCAGCATTGTTCCCGGCGCCATTCAGTCCATCGCCGTACTCCCGCTCGCCAATCTATCCGGCGACCCCTCTCAGGATTATTTTGCCGATGGCATGACGGACGCTCTCATCACCGAACTCTCCCAGATCAAAAAGCTTCGCGTCATCTCGCGCACCTCCGTAATGCAATTCAAGCAGACGCAGAAGCCTCTTCAGGACATCGCACAGGAATTGAACGTCGACGCTGTTGTGGAAGGTTCCGTCGTCCGTGCCGGCAATCGCGTGCGCATTTCCGCCAAACTCTTCCAGACTCACGTCGAAGGCGCGTTGTGGGCCGACAGTTTTGAACGCGATTTCACCGATGTGCTCACGCTTCAGAGCGACGTCGCTACCGCCATCGCCCGCGGCATTCAGGTCGAACTCTCCACCGCCGAAGCTACCGAACTCGCCCGCAGCCGCACCGTTGTCCCGCAAGCCTACGAAGCTTATTTGAAAGGGAAGTTCGAGCTCGACAAACGCACCCAGGAGGGCTTCCTGGCTGCCGCTGATTATTTCCAGCAAGCCATCAATACCGACCAGAGCTTCGCCGCTGCTTATGCCGCGTTGGGCGCCACCTTTCTCTACATGGCCAACTACCAGCTGCGCTCTCCCGCCGATGTAATCCCCAAGGCCAAGGACGCCATCGCCAAGGCCTTGCAACTCGATGAACATCTGGCGGAAGCGCACGCAACCCTCGCGGCAACTCGCTTCTACTTTCTCGAGACCGATGGCATCGAAGCCGAGTTCCAAAGGGCCATCGCCTTGAACCCCGGCTACGCCCAGGGCCTCCATGGCTACGCTTTGTATCTCGCGGCCAGGGGACGCAAGCAGGAATCCCTGACGGAAATTAAATTAGCGCGCGAACTCGATCCCAAATCCCTGATCATCAACGCGAATGTCGCCTGGTGCTACTACCTTGCCGGCGATTTCGACAAAGCCGTTGAAGCCGCCAAGCAAACCATCCGTCTCGATCCCAGCTTTGGTATTGCCTATGGCTATCTCAGTCAGGCCTACTTGGAAAAAGGGCAATTTCGCGAAGCCATCGAAGCTGCCCAGAAGGATGTTTCACTCGAACCCGGCAACCTCTCGCGCCAGGCGGAACTCGCCAGTGCCTACGCCCGGGCCGGACGCAAGCAGGATGCCGAGGATATCCTCCAGTCCATTCGCCAACTGAAAAACTCACGCTACATTTCGCCTTACGATTTGGCCATGATCTATGCCGGCCTTCGCAATAAGGAAATGACCCTCGCATGGCTCGAGAAGGCCTATCAGGAGCACAACGGACGCGTCGCGAATCTCCAGGTCCATCCACAATTCGCTTTCCTGCATGGCGATCCGCGCTTTGAAAAAATTATTGCCGCCCTCAAAGGCTGAACGAGAAGCCCCACGCAGAGGCACGATGTATCGTGCCCTGGTATGCTGCTATCTCACCGCGTCTCCGCTACAACCCCTTCTTGACGCCCGCTCCCTCCTGCACTAGACTTCGCACACTTTACAAGTTTCTTGTAATGTCGGCGCACCATCGCCCAGCGAATGAGCGCAAGGATAAAGGAGACAACATGGCCAACGCAAAAACTTCTCTCGGCGGCATCGTCAAGGAACTCGATGTTGTTGCCGCAGCCCTCAGCGAACTCAAGAAAAGCGCCAGCCCCGCGCAACTGAAACTCCTCAACGCTAAAATCAAGAAGCTCGGCACCATCAAGTCCGAGTGCAAGATTTTGTGCAGGCATGCGCTCAACGTGAATCCCATTGTTCCGCCTTCCAAAAAATCGAAGAAGTAGCCTTCGGCCGCTCATGCGCACATCGTGACCTCTCGCCACTCAGTCCCTCTCACTCCGCGTTATCGTTCCGCCCCCACGGTCATGGTCTATTGGCAGGGAGGCGATCTCGTTTTTGACAATTACCTCGCGGGCTCCAGGATCAGCGCCGACCCCGTCGTTTGCCGCATCTTGGATTTTTGCCGCGACTGGCGCAGCGCGCAGGAAGTTGCAGCTCACCTCGGAAATCTCCAGCAGGCCAGCGTCCGCCGCACACTCGAATCTCTTACTCGACACGCCATCCTGCGTCGCTCCGATCAGCCGCCGGACAAACGCGAAGCGGCTCTTTCCGGTTGGCAGAGTTGGCTCCCCGCCGCCGGCTTCTTTCATTTCTCCACCCGCGATGTCGATTTCGCCAAAGATCCTGTGGCCGCTTTCCACCAGTTGCAGCGCCGCGCCAAATCTCAGCCCTTGCTCCGTATTGGTAAATCGTATCCTGGCGCAAGCCGGGTGCCTTTGCCTTCAGCTCCTGACGCGGGAGAATTCCCTCTCATCCTGAAAGAGCGCCGCACCTGGCGCAAATTCTCCACCAAGCCTGTGCCACTCTCTGATTTGGCCAAATTGCTGGGCCTTGCCTTTGGTGTCCAGGGTTGGGCCAAAATCCCCGGTCTCGGCCGCGTCGCAATCAAGACTTCTCCATCCGGCGGCAGCTTGCACCCCATTGAAGCCTACGTTCTCGCCAGCAATGTGAAAGGATTGCGTCCCGGAATCTACTATTACGACGCCACGCGACACCAGTTAGTCTGGCTGCGCCGAGCTATCGCAAGAAATCAACTGAAGAACATGATCGGCCACCAGTGGTGGTTCGCGGAGACCCCATTCCTCGTTTTAATGACCGCCGTCTTTGCCCGCTCGCAATGGAAATACGATTATCCCCGCGTCTATCGCGCTGTCCTCCTTGAAGCAGGCCATCTCTGCCAAACCTTTTGCCTAACGGCCACCTGGCTTGGTCTTGCGCCCTTCTGCACCATCGCTCTCGCGGACACCCAGTGGGAAAAACTCCTCGGCATTGACGGCGTTAGTGAATCCCTCATCTACGCGGCGGGAGCAGGCCTCCGCCCGGAAAACGATCGCCACGCCCACATAAAAAAGGGCGCGGACCCCAGGCTCTTGCCGTCCTAGCGCCGCGCCCCAATTCTCTTCTAAGAGTTTGTCCTTACTTCTTCGCGATCATCACGGAAGCCCGCGTCGTTTCCCAATCAAGATTCAGTGTCGCGCCCATCCCCGCCTTCTCGAATGAAATCGTGAAGTTCTCCACCGGCGCCGGCAGCGTGGAGACCTTCATGTCGATCCGCGCCAAGTCATTCGATTCCCCGGGATAGTCCGTTCCCCATTCTCCGGTTTTCTTGCTGATGATCAGTGTCCACTTGGCTTTGTCCGGAACCGCAAACACCGTGTAACTGCCGGCGGGCACGGCTTTGCCGCCCACGGTGACGTCTGCGGTTGTAACGAAGGTGGTGGCTTCATTTGCTCCCACACGCCAAACTTTACCGAAGGGAGCAATTTCTCCTCCAACGTGGCGCCCTTTCAATCGCGGGCTCGAATAGTCTATCGTGATGCTTTTCCCCCCGCCCAGGTCAAACATAGCTTGCGCTGGCGGGCTTGGGCGCTTCGTTTTATCCTGTTGTCCCAGAAAAACGGTGGCGCATAACGCCAAGCCGAGACAGAGTACGGCTATCTTTCCAATGACTTTGCTCATGTCTTCTCCCCTTGAATTTCCATTCCGTGGTCAACGTGGTCTTATCTGGTAGGGCTGGGACCTTACCACTAGCATTCAACCGGATTTGCCCCTTCGTTGCAAGCACTCCGGAATGCCTGCGGCCGTTTCAATTTTCGGTCCGTCCGCGCGCGTTACGTTTGCGCGGCGCGCTCCAGTTCCGCAATATTTAGTTTCTTCATTTTGAGCATGGCCTGCATCGCCTTCGGGTGTTTGATCAAGTCCGGCAGCTGCACGGGTACGATCTGCCAGGACAACCCAAATTTGTCTTTCAACCAGCCACACTGAACTTCGCTGCCACCCGCCGTAAGCTTCTCCCAGTATTCGTCCACCTCCTGTTGCGTGTCGCAGCGCACCACAAACGAGACCGATTCATTGAACTTGAAGAGAGGCCCCCATTCAGCGCGGTGAATTTTTGTCCGTCCAGCTCGAAGGCAATGGTCAGAATGCTCCCCTTGGGTCCCGGAGCGTCGCCAGTGTTGCTCACGTCTCGAATGCGCCGCGAATTCCTGAATACCGTCAGGTAAAATTCCACCGCCTCTTCGGCGTTCGCGTCGAACCATAAAAACGGCGTAATCCGCGGAAAACCTTCCAATGCGCCCATGCTGTCCTCCTGTCTCCCCGCTTCTGGAATTCCCTTTGCTCCCAAATCGCCTCGTCCGCGTCAGTCCGCCGCCACCTGCCCGGCCCATATTGCTATCATATTTAACTTGCAAAACACAAGTGAACTATTTACCATCCTCCCCGTTTACACTCCTTTTCAGCAAAAGGAATTCCCGCGCGATGAAGCTTCACACCTACCTCAACTATGGTGGTAATTGCGAACAGGCTTTCCGCTTCTACGAAAAACATCTCGGCGGAAAGATCCTCATGATGACGACTCACGGCCAGATGCCGGATCCCAGCAAGGTCGCGCCCGATTGGAAAAATGCCATACTTCATGCCCGCATCGCCATTGGATAGACGATACTCATGGGCGCCGACGTCCCTCCGGATCGCTTTCAACCCATGCGCAGCGCCTATCTTTCGCTTACCGTTGACAGTTCGCCAGAGGCCGAGCGCATCTATAACCTCCTCGCGGATGACGGCCAAATCTTCATGCCCATGGAAGAGACCTTCTTCGCCTTTCGCTTTGCCATGCTTCGCGACAAATTCGGCACTTCCTGGATGATCATCCACGAACGCCCCATGCCTCCCAGCGCATAGGCTCCGCCTCTAACGTGCATCAGGGAAACCGCTCCAATTCGCCGTCTCGGCCCCTCTTCCCTTGGACTGCAACCTCTGTCACAATATGCCGCGTCGCTGGAGGTATCTATGCGTGTACGTCTCGCCTGTTTTACCCTCTTAGCCGCTCTGGCTACCTCGTCCGCGCTTGCGCAAGATCCGATCCCGCAGGCCGCCCCGCAGAAACAAACGCAACAGTTCTTTGTCCAGGACGGAGGCACGCGCGAAACCATCGAGAGTATCGTCATCCCTCCCAAACCCGATGCTCCCTTCACTCTCACTCTCGCAACCGAGTGGGTGAAAACGTTCTACGATGGAGGCACCTACACGGTAGTCAACCAGCGCAGAATTGCGCGCGACGCCAAGGGCCGCATCTATCAGGAACGATGGTTCCTGGTGCCCAAGGACGGCAAGATCGAGTCACAGATGACCACCATCCAAATCTCCGACCCCAATGCCCACACCCACTACAATTGCTTCCCCTTGCAGAAGCCGCAAACTTGCCAGCTATTTACCTTCCTGCCCTCAACCAATTCTGTCTACCAGACCGAAGGTCCGCCGCCCGGGCCACTCCCCAACGATATGGGCGAAGTCATCCATGAAGATCTCGGCAAGCAATTAATGATGGGCGTGGAAACAACGGGCACGCGCGACTCTACGATCTATAATCCCGGCGTGTTTGGAAATGACCGAAAAGTCACTGTCGAGCGCGAATTCTGGTACTCACCGCAACTTGGCATCAATCTGCTCTCCAAGCGTTCCGATCCACGCTTCGGCACTCAGACATTCACTGTCACCGATATCATATTGGCTGACCCAGACCCCAACCTGTTTGAACTCCCCGCAGGATACAAGTTCGAGGATCGCCGCCAAAGCGCTCCGCCCGAAGTGAACTGATCCAACTAATTCCGAATCTTACGGCTGTACCGGCTCCCCGTAAACTATCCCCCGTCCGTGCGTGCCAACATACACCCGCCCATACTCTTTCGGGTCGCCTGTGATGTGCAGCAACAATCCCCACTGGTGCTGGTCGTCATTAATGCGCACCCAGCTTTCTGCGATGTTGTCCGAACGGAAAATTCCCCTCACGCCATCCACCACGCCAATCAGATAAAGCGCAGGGTACATTTTGTCAGGCGCCGCTTTCCCAAAACCAAACGCATGAATTTCTTCCACGCCACCGAGTTTGCTGAACGTTTTGCCGGTGTCAACAGATCGATACAGCCCATCGAAAGCCGCGAGCCACAACTCTCCCTCTTTCCCAGGCGTGGCGTAAATGCGGTCCTGGCCCCCCCGATTGTCACCTCGGTTGCCTCCCGGTTTTGGCAACCCTCCTGGAAGCACCAGGGCCTGCTCAGCAAAAGTGGCCGCGCCATCGTTGCTAACAAACAATTTGCCCCCGAATAGGTCCAGCGCATAAAACTTCTGCGCATTCACGCGATCGGCGATCACGCGCGTACTCTCTGGCAGGCCTTGCGATGGATTCCACGTCGCCCCGTGGTCATGCGTGTAATAAACCGCGCTCCGCTGTGGAGCCCATACCCAACTGCTCCCGTCGGCGGACACAGCGATATGCCCGCTTACGCTGCTAGCCTGCGGCGTCGACGCTGCCGGCTGCCAGCTCTTGCCGCCATCCAGTGAGTAGCCGATGTTGCTGCCCGGATGATGCGCGGATGACCGGCCCACTCGTACCACCACGTCAGGATTGTTCGCCGCGCAAGCCACGCCGTCCGTGTTGCCAAACAATGGCGGCTGCGAACTATGCTCCGTCGCGGGCTTGTCCAGGTCCCAGTGTACGAACCCGCCATAGTCCCCGATCGCCGAAATGAGATGCGCACCTTTCGGCGGGCTCAGCAGTTCCAGCGCAACCGTCTCTTCGATCCCGGTGCTCATCACGCTCCACTTCGTTCGCTGCCCGCGATCCATATCCGTCAGATCAAACGTTTCCCACCCGCCGTAACCCGTCGTGAACATGGCGTGGTTGGGATTGGCCGGATCAATCTCGATGTCGAACAGCCAGTGAATCGGCGTATCCGCAACGTAAGGGGCAAGCGAAGCGTCGAAAGTCCCTCCGCCTCCGAACACTGCCTTCCATGTCTTGCCGCCGTCCGTGCTGCGGAAAATGTCGTCGTTGCCGCGCCCGCTGTGCCAGCGATCAAACGTACTCGCAATCAGCACGCGGGGATCATGCGCATCAACCGAAATGCCAACGTAGCCAAACCCTTTTTCACCGACCTCTGGTTGTTCGGGAGTCACATCGCTCCACTCGCCACTCTTTGTATTAAGTTTCCACAAGCCACCATTCTCCATACGCCAAGGTCCCGGCACCGTTCCATACGCGATGTACAAATTGCCGTCTGCGGCCAACACCGCACGGTGCGGGCGATATTTTGTTGGTTGGCCCGGCACGGCGCTCCAACTCTTCCCTGCATCAGTGCTCCGAAACAAATTCTCGCGGTCCAGCAGAGAGACCCCGGCATAGATCGTGGCCGTTGGCGCGCCTTTGTGTCCGCTGCCGCCGTCGAAAATCACAAACACAATTCCGCTTCCGCGGCGTTGTGCCGCTTCCCACGGATTGCTCCCTGGCGCGACGGTTGGTTGTGGTTCCGTGATATCGGGAAAACTCTCCACGCGTTGCCAGTTGGCGCCCGCATCAATGCTCTTCCACAGTCCAGCTTGCCGCGTGCCAAGATACAAAACGTTGCCATCATTGGGGTCAACTGCCAGCCTCTCCCCGTTGCCCCGCCCGCTTTCGTTCCCGCCAAATTTGAATGGAACATCAGTGCGCTGAAAAGTCTTGCCGCGATCGTTGGACCGCAGAATCGCCCCGTTCGGCGTGCGCGGGTTAGTGTACGTGCCGCACGCTAGATACACTCGATTGGCATCTGCGGGATCAACCGCAATACTCTCCACTCCCATCAAGTTCGTGTCGGGATAGGAGACCCAGTCCATCAACGGCTCCCACCGCTTGCTCTGCTCGTTCCAGCGATAAGCTCCGCCGATATCCGTCCGCGCGTAGCGAAGGTTCTTCTCCGTGGGATGAAAAATAATTCCATCCACGAATCCACCGCCCACAATCTGCACATTTTTCCAGGTGTACGGAACCGATGAAGGCGCTCCCGCCTTCGTTTGCGCCGTCAGCCGAGGCTGCGCAGTAAGAACCGCCACAAGCGCAAAGAACACTACGCATACATTTCGTCTTCCAATCATGACTTTTTCCCCCACTAGGCCCTACTGCTCCAGCTTCACCACCACTTCGTCCCCTTTGTACTTCACCGTCCGGTCTACATGAGGATCGAATGAGAACCCAACACGCTTTGTCTTCGACACAACCACCACCTGGAAAGTTCGCTCCCCAAGCATCTCCGGAAACGAGCCCTGGCGTTTCCCAATCGTCAGCGTCTTACTAGCGTCATTCCAGCGCAGCGAAATCCGCGTAAACATTCCTTTTTCGTAGTTGTAAGTCAGACCGTCGTCCTCGTACAAACTAAATGCGCCGTCAGCCCCCTCGTAAACAAACAACGTGATGGGGTCGGCCTTCTTCTCTGTCGTGTACTGCAGCTCTGGCCCAAACGGAACAATCGAACCCGCCCTCACGTAAAGCGGTATCGCATCAAACGGCGCAGCCGCATCAAAGCTCTCCCCTCCCGTGTGAATAGCGCCATTCCAGAAGTCATACCACGCTGTTCCGTTCGGCAAATAAACCGCCCGGGTGCGCGCCATGTAAGTGGTCACAGGGCTGACGAGGAGCGCCGGCCCGAACATATATTCATCTTTGATTTCTCGTGCATTGGCATCGTTGCGGAAATCCATCACCAGTGCGCGCATCATCGTGCTGCCTTCCTGAGTAATGCCACCGGCAATCGAATAGACGTAAGGCAACATCCGATAGCGCAACCGGTCGAACTTCATCTGTGTTTGATACGCGGGGCCGCTCTGGTCGCCAAAGAACCACATCTCTCGGTTCGGCGATTCCCCGTGTGACCGTAGGAATGGCACAAACGTCCCAAACTCGAACCATCGCGTGTAAAGTTCCCGCCATTCTTCCACGTCCTCCTGCTTCGGATTCGCCGCCGCGAATCGCGCAGGAACCGAAAATCCTCCCACATCCATAGTCCAGTAGGGAATTCCAGACAAGCACAAGCCAAGTCCCGCGGGAATCTGCGCACGCATCGCCGTCCACGTCGAGGAAGTATCGCCCGACCAAGTTGCCGCGGCATACCGCTGTTGCCCCGCGAAAATCGAACGCGTCAAATTGAATACGCGCTGGTTCGGCGCAGCTTCCCGCTGTCCTTTGTACACACCTTCGCTGTTCAACAACGGATACGCGTTCAACACGCGCCCGCCCGTCCCCAACGCCGTGGGATTCATGAAATGATGTTGGCCTTCGAGAGTCGGAGTCGGCGTCAGATCAGGCTCCGTTGCATCCATCCACCACGCGTCTACATTCTTGCGGAACAACTCGCGCTCCACCTGCGACCAAAATAACTTGCGCGCCTCGGGATTGAACGCGTCATAAAACGTGTAAGGATAGCCGACCCAATCCTTCAATCCTTCCTTCAGGTTCGGCTCGTACAAATATCCCCTCGAGTGCATGGCCTCAAAGTTTGCCGTCCCCGGATAGAACTTCCCCCACACGGAAATCATCAAGTGCGCATGTTTCTCGTGAATCGACCGTACCCATTCAGCCGGGTCGGGGAATCGCGCTGGGTCGAATTCATGCGAGCCCCACGCGTTCTCTCTCCAGTAAAACCAGTCCTGCACAATGTTATCGAACGGAATACTACGTGAACGGAACCCATCAATGACATCAAGGCTTTCCTGTGACGTCTTATACCGCTGGCGGCTCTGCCATAATCCAAACGCCCACACCGGCATCATCGGTGCTGCACCGGTAATCTGCCGGTATCCCGCCACAACTTGATCCGGCTCCGGTCCGTAAACGAAGTAATAATCGATGCCGTCGCCCACTTCCGACCAAAGCGAAGTCCCGTGCTCCGTGGCAGGAGTTTTCCACGCCAGATTCATGGCGATCAATCCGTCCTGGTCTTTCGTCCACTCCAGCCGCACGTGATACCGCTTCTTCGCTTCCAGATGAACGCGCGCCAGATCCTTCCACGGCAACCACGATTGCCGCCAGTGATTCATCACCAGTTGCCCGTCGATCCACAATTTGATCCCACTGTTGGAAAACGCCTGAAACTGGTAGTCGCCTCCCACGCCAGATTCCACTTCACCTTCCCACCGCACACTCACATCGCCTTCGGGCAAATCGGGATGAATGATGCGATTGGGCTCGTGCGTCTGGCCCGTAATATCAATATCGATTTTCGGGTCCACCCGTTTCGCCACCAGCCGCTCAAAATGCGCCCCGGCATAGTAAAAACCGGTCAGCCCGCCAGGCTTGCCATTCGTATCAAACAGTTGCACCGCGGGGATTGCCTCAAACGGGCGAAGATCGCCGAATCGCGTAAACGAAGTGTTGTCCCAAAAAATCCCGTAGCCGCGGCTGGAAACCAAAAACGGCACAACATCAGTCCCGTTGTGTTGCCAAAGGTCCAGATCATAGCCCTTGATGTCCAGCAGCCCCAGCTGATTTTCTCCCAATCCGTACAGCGACTCGTCTGCCGCTCCCTCCCATCGCTGCTGTACATGGAGTGTCTTCTCGCCCTGCACTTCCGCGGGCGTAATCGTTCGCCCGCCGTCCTTCTCAGCGAGGATCGCTTGGCCCTCAGCGTCGAAAAATCGGATCGCTCCGGTAGCCAGGTCCACTCGCACCTTGAGCTTTGCAGTCGTGATTGTCGTTTCTTTGGCGTCACCACCTAATTTCCAGTCGGGAGTCGTCTCCTTTGCCGCCACAACCGTCAGACTTTTGTGCTCGAAATACGATCGCTCTTTCGCGTACTCCACATGCACAATGTTGTCCGCCCGCACCGCTATCTTCAGAAAGCCATCTTGCAAGGGAATTACAATGCCGTCCGCTTGCTTTTGCGGAACGCTGCTCTGACCCGCCGAAATCTGCGTCATCGCAACAACGCAAAGGAATACAACGATTGCCATCCGCCTCATAAACTCTCCTGAGAAAAACCCAACACTATAGCGCACTATCTCCACTAAATCTGTGTTGAACGTGATAATTCTCGATCTTTCGTTTTGCCGCCGCCCGTCCACCGTCTCCCTCGGTTCACGCCTTCTTCCCCGAGACTCTAAAGTAGCCCTGTCAGCGATTTGAAGTCGCGCCTTACCCACCAGGGACCGTCCACAGCCCTGTGTTTCCGAGCCTTTACACTTGGAAGCCTCCTATGCTAGTTTAGAAGGGTCGAAGAAAAGAGGAAATTTCAAGGGATGACGGTTGGGGGGCACTTGAGCGAAGCGAAAGCTATGTTGATTGAGCAATTCCGCAGCCATATTAAGGACACGGGATCCCCAGAAGTGCAGATTGCACTCCTGAGCGAGCGCATCAACTATTTGACGACGCATCTCAAGTCGCACGTCAAAGACCACGCTTCACGCCGTGGGCTGATTATGATGGTGAACAAGCGGCGGCGCTTGCTGGACTATCTCAACCGCAGAGACCCGGATCGGTATCACCAGATTGTTGAACGCCTTAGCCTCCGCAAGTAACGCTTCACCAAAATTAGGTTTGCGCCTCTTGCGGCATCACGATCGCACATATTCCAATTGGAGTCTGTTCGTCGGCTTTGTCTCTGCCGTACGTGACTGTGCCAGGTCTGCCTCCGCAGCCCGTTAGGTGTTTGTTCTGGTGTAGTTGCTCGCGGATTGTCCCATCCGCGCTAACCTTCCTTTTTTCTTCTAGTTACATGCTCGGCTACAAGCAGGCATCCCCTGCTTCTCTACTCCTCGAACGGAGTCAAAGGAAAAATATCTATGGCTGATAATAATCACGTTCCCGCTCCTCATCAGGTCTCTATCGAAGTTGGCGGACGGCCCCTCACCCTGGAAATGGGCAAGATCGCCAGGCAGGCCAATGGCGCGGTGACCGCTCGCTATGGCGATACCGTCGTCCTCGTTTCCGCTTGCATGGCGTCCAAGCCGAGTGACCGCGACTTTCTGCCGCTCACCGTCGACTATCGCGAAAACACCTATTCTGCTGGCAAAATTCCCGGTGGCTTCTTCAAGCGCGAAGGCCGCCCCACGGAAAAAGAAATCCTCGTCTCTCGGCTGATCGATCGCCCCATGCGCCCGCTGTTCCCCGATTCCTGGCGTACGGAAACCCAAGTCATCGCCTTGGTTCTCTCTGCCGATAGCGATAACGACCCCGATGTGATTGCCGTCACCGCCGCTTCCGCCGCTGCTTATTGCTCCGATCTGCCCTTTACCGACCCCATCGCCTGTGTGCGCGTCGGCTTGCTCGATGGCCAACTCGTCGCCAATCCCACCGTCGCCCAGCAGAAGACCAGCAAACTCAACATCATCGTCGCCGGAACCGAAAACGGCATCGTGATGGTCGAGTCGGGCGCCTTTGAAGTTTCCGAAGAAGCCGTCGTCGAAGCCCTCGAATTTGGCCACGAGCAGGTCAAGAAAATCGTCCAGGGCATCAAGCAGCTTCACGCTCAGCTCAAACCCACCAAAGTCGTGGTCGAACCCCTGCCCTTTGACAAAGCTATCTACGACAGCCTCAAAAAGACCTACGGCGCCAAGCTCCAGGACGCTGTCAACACTGAAAAGCATCCCAAAAAGGAAAGCTATCACCTCGTTGACGCTCTTCTCGCAGATATCCTGAAGCCCATCGACGAAGAGGACGATGAAAAAATCGCTTTTACCAAGCGCGCTTTCGAGCGCCTTCGCGAAGAAATCTTCCGGGATGAAGTTCTCAAGGCCCGCCGCCGTCCCGATGGCCGCGCCTTCGACCAGATTCGCCCCATCACCTGCGAAGTCACCCTCTTGCCCCGCGTTCACGGTTCCGCATTGTTCACTCGCGGTGAAACGCAAGCCCTCGCCACTTTGACCCTGGGCACCAAAGAAGACATGCAGCGCCAGGACCTCCTCTTCGAGCAGGACACCTTTAAGCGCTTCATGTTGCACTACAATTTCCCGCCCTTCAGCGTCGGTGAAGTGAAAATGATGCGTGGCGCTGGCCGCCGTGAAATTGGCCACGGTGCGCTGGCCGAACGCGCGCTCGCCAATCTTCTCCCGCCCGAAGTCGAATTTCCCTACGCCATGCGCGTGGTTAGCGACATCCTGGAGTCCAACGGCTCTTCTTCCATGGCCACCGTTTGCGGCGGTTCCCTCGCTATGATGGACGCAGGCGTGCCCATGAAGGCGCCCTGCGCCGGTATCGCCATGGGCCTCGTCGTCGGCGATAAGGGCGCCTACTCCATCCTCACGGACATTGCCGGAGCCGAAGATCACTACGGCGATATGGACTTCAAAGTTGCCGGAACTCGCGAAGGCATCACGGCTCTCCAGATGGACATCAAGGTCACCAGCATCAGCATTCAGATGATGCGCGAAGCTCTCGCCCAGGCTAAGCAAGCCCGCCTCCAGATTCTCGACACCATGGAAAAAACCCTCGGCGCGCATCGCGAAACCATTTCTGCCTACGCACCGCGCCTGTTCAAGTTGAGCATCCCCACGGACAAAATCCGCGACCTCATCGGCCCGGGCGGCAAGAAAATCAAGTCCATCATCGAGCAGACTGGCGTCAAAATCGACGTCATGGAAGACGGCACCGTCCACATCTTTTCCACCAGCGGAGCCAGCGGCGATCAAGCCCTCCAGATGGTCCGCGATGTCACTGCCAGCGCTGAAATCGGCAAGACCTATCTCGGCAAAGTCGTTCGCCTCGCCGAATTTGGCGCCTTCGTCGAACTCTTCCCCGGCACCGACGGCCTTCTCCACATCAGCGAAATTTCCGAGCATCGCATCCGCGACGTTCGCGACGAACTCAAACTTGGCGACCAGGTCCTCGTCAAGGTTCTGGCCATCGAAGGCAACAAGATCCGCCTCTCCCGCAAAGCGCTCATCAAGGAAGCCCGCGAAAAGCAGGCTCACAAGAGTGTCGCCGGCGGCGGCGCGCCTCCATCAACCCCCGCCCCCGAAGGAAACTAATCAGTATCATCGAACCGAAATCGTCCAAAAACAAAAAGGCCCCCGCAAGGGGGCCTTTTTCCGCTTTAGGAGCCGTATCAAACACGATGGCTGCCCCAGGCACGGAGTATGTGCCTGGGTCTTGGGTTTGCTTTTCGTCTCTTGCTTTTGTAGCGGCCGCCTTCTGAGGCGCGCGCCTTTCCCTCTTGTAGGGGCACAACATTGTTGTGCCCCGTCTCGGCAAGATTTCTACCTAAACTCCACTCCGTTTTCTCTTTCTTCCCCGCGCCTTCTACGCGTGCGTGCAGTGTACTGCGTCCAGCGCTCCCCAAAGCGCATCCAGCGCCTCGTGCGTTGTCGCCATTATCTCTTCTTCGTCCCCGTGCGCGTGCTCTTCCAGCCAGCCCCGCCACGCCGCGCGGTGCGCCTTGTCAGCCTCTTCGTGCACCGTGAAGTACGCCAGGCCCTTCGCTGAATCCACGCCATAAAACTTCTTCAATCCCTCGATCTTCGTCGTCGCGATCTCCGGCACTTGTGCTTCATACGCGTACAGCGCTGCAACCGCTTCCGCCACCGGTCGATCCCCCACGATTTCCCGGAAAGTCTCCACCACCGTCTGTGTTCCAGGCAGCGCTGGGCAGCAGGTGATGTCTTCTTCATTCACGCCCAGCGTAGCCGCAAAATCGCGCCAAAGTTTTGGGTGCGGGCGCAATGGATTTTCCTCTTCCGCCAGATTCTCTACAACAATGTTCCGCAGCGTTCCTTCGGTTCGCGCCGCCAGCACCCGCAGGTGTTTCGGGAACGCCTCCACATGCCGGTAATACTGCGCCGCATACAATTGCAACTCCGCGCGGCTCAGCTTCCCCTCCACCCAATCCCGGTAAAACGGATGCTTCAGCAGGCTCTTCTCCGCAATCGCGGCATCGATCTTTTCCATCAGTTCGGTGTTCCGCATGGTCGGCCCCTCCAGCTGGTTTCCCCTGACGCCTTAAAATTGCCTTGCCACTGGGCGCAAAGCAATTGGCGGATTGTACCAGACTTTAGGGAAATTTGCCGTGCGACTCTGCAACTTGGAGTGCGACGCCTCGTCGCCGCTTTTACATACTAAACACCAGCGCAAAAGTGTTTTCATTCTTGAGGTTGTAGGGCCCGTCCTTCCGAGGCGGGCCGCTCAATTCGCCACCCTCTCCAACCCAGCCAACTCACGCTTCCTTCCCGTGAATCCGCTCAATCTCCGCTCCCACGTTCCGCAGCTTTTCCACAATCCTCTCGTATCCACGATCAATGTGGTACACCCGTTCAATAATCGTCTCTCCCGACGCCACCAATCCCGCCAGCACCAATCCCGCACTCGCCCGCAAATCAGATGCCTGCACCGTCGTCCCCGTCAATTTCGCTGGTCCACGCACCACCGCGCGCCGCCCATCAATCGAAATATTCGCGCCCATGCGCATCATCTCGCTCGCATGCAAAAATCGATTCTCGAAAATCGTCTCCGTAATCACCGAAGTCCCTTCCGCTTGCGTCGCCAGCGCCATATACTGCGCCTGCATGTCTGTAGCAAATCCCGGGTACTCCTCCGTCGTCACATCCGCAGCAGCAAGTTTGCCCCCACCGCGCACCCGCAACGTCGTTGTATCCGGCGTCTCCACCACTGCACCAGCCTTCTCCAACTTCGCAATCACTGCGCCCAGGTGTTCCGGCGAACACTCCTCAATCGTCAAATCTCCGCCCGTAATCGCCCCCGCCACCAGAAAAGTTCCCGCCTCGATGCGATCTGCGATCACCGAATGGTCCGCGCCATGCAACTTCTCCACGCCGCGAACCCGCAATGTGGAACTATCCTCCCCACGAATCTCCGCGCCCATCTTCCTCAGCAGGTGAACCAGGTCCGTCACCTCCGGCTCGCGCGCGCAGTTTTCCAAAATCGTTTCGCCATCGGCCAACGCCGCCGCCATCAAAATATTTTCCGTCCCCGTCACCGTGATTTTTTCAAACACGATGTGTGCGCCCTTCAACCGTCCTCCCACAGGCGCCTTAGCCCGTATATACCCGTGGTCCGTGCTGATCTCCGCGCCCATCTTCGCCAGCGCCGCCACATGCAAATCCACTGGCCGCGCCCCAATCGAGCAACCTCCTGGCAGCGAAACATGCGCAATCCCGGCGCGTGCCACCGCTGGCCCCAGCGTCAGGATGGATGCCCGCATCGTCTTCACCAATTCGTAGGGCGCCACCGCTCCATTCAACGATTCCGCTTCGATCGCATAATCCGCCGCCGGAAAGTCTGTCGTGCTCACTTTCGCGGACATGAACGCCAGCAGCTTCGCCATCGTGATGATGTCCCGCACCATCGGAATGTTGTGCAGCGTCACACGCTCCGGGGTCAGCAGCGCAGCCGCCATCGCCGGCAGCGCGGAGTTCTTCGCGCCACTGATCTTCACCGTCCCCTTCAGCGCCTTTCCGCCTCGAATTTGAAATTTGTCCATGCCCCGTTTTCCCGGCTATTCGCCCAATGCCAGCCGCAAGTGCCCCCGCGACTCTCTCAATAACTCCTTCGCCTCTTCCACCGCGACATTCCTCTTCAACATAACCAACGCCAGCCGCAGGTTGTGTTTGCTTTGCCGCAATGCGTGTTCCACTGCAGACACATTCCTCCCGCTTGCTTCCATCAAGATTCTCTTTTCCCTCTCGCGAAGCTTCTCATTCGTACGCGCCACATCAATCATCAGGTTGTCGTACAGATGGCCCAGCCTCACCATCGTTGCTGTTGACAGCATGTTCAGCACCATTTTCTGCGATGTCCCCGCCTTCATCCTTGTCGACCCCGCAATCACCTCGGGCCCCACTTCCGGCGTGATCGCAATCTGTGCTGCCCGCGCCAGCGGTGTTTTCTTGTTCGACGCAACCCCAATCGTCAGCGCCTTTCGCTTCTTTGCGTACGCCAGCGCCGCCAGCACGTAAGGTGTCGTTCCGCTTGCCGCAATCCCTACCACCGCATCCATCTCCGTCAATCCCATCTTTTTTAATTCGCGCACCGCATCCTCCCCCCGGTCTTCCGCTCCCTCAACCGGCTTCGTCATCGCTTTTCTCCCTCCGGCGATCAGCGCCCGCACCAGTTCCGGCGAAGTCCCAAATGTTGGCGGGCACTCCGAAGCGTCCAGCACCGCAATGCGCCCGCTCGATCCCGCGCCTACATAAATCAATCGCCCGCCCTTTTCGAGCCTCTTTACGATTTCCGCCACGGCGCGCGCAATCGCAGGCAACTCCTTCGCCACCGCCTTCGCTACCTTGCCGTCTTCGCGGTTCATCAACCGCACAATCTGCGCGGCCGTCATGCGATCAAGATTCTTTGAAGCTGGATTCCTAAGCTCCGTCTGTCGGCGTTCCACAAGTCCACTCTTTCTGCCCTGCAAACCTATTCTTGAATTATAGCCGTGCTTGCCCCGAATTAACGCCCACGACATCTTCCCTCGTTCCTGGTCTTTCCTTTCCGCGGAATCATCTATGATGGTAAAGCACCCATCCTGACGTTCGATAAAGCGCATTCACGGGTACTCTTGTTTATGGACGCTCTTAAGAAACTTTTCGAGCAGCATTTCCACGCTCCCCCCGCGCGCATTCAGCCACTTCAGGGAGAGTTGGGCGGTTCCGGGCGCAAGATCATCCGCCTGGCCAACGAACGCGTCAGCGCCATCGGCGTTCTCTATGGCGTGCGCGAAGAAAACGTCGCCTTCCTCGCATTCTCCCGACATTTCCGCAAACATGGTCTGCCCGTCCCTGAAATCTACGCTGAAGATCTCGCGAACGGCGCTTATCTGGAAGAAGATCTCGGCGACACTGTCCTTTTTGACTTCCTCTCCAAAAATCGCAATGGCGCGAACATCGATGCTCCCGTCGTCGAGGCCTATCGCAAAGTTGTCGCCGTCCTCCCCCGCTTCCAGGTTGAAGCCGCACGCGACCTCGATTATTCCGTCAGCTATCCCTGCGCCAGCTTCGACCGCCAATCCATCGCCTGGGACTTGAATTATTTCAAATATTATTTTCTCCGCCTCGCCGCCATCCCCTTCAATGAACAGGGTCTCGAGAACGATTTCAGCCGTCTCGCCGATTTCCTTCTCAGCGCACCGCGTGATTACTTCCTCTATCGCGATTTCCAGTCTCGCAACGTCCTGCTGCGCGATGGTCAGCCGTTTTTCGTCGATTACCAGGGCGGCCGCAAAGGCGCCTTGCAATACGATATCGCCTCACTCTTATTCGATGCCAAGGCCGATCTGCCCCCGTCGCTCCGCCAGGATCTTCTCGAACACTACATTCGCTGCCTTCGCAAGTTCCTCGATGTGGACCGCGACGCCTTCCTCCACTATTACTATGCCTACGTCTATGTCCGTATTCTCCAGGCTCTTGGCGCTTACGGTTTTCGCGGCTTCTACGAACGCAAAACCCATTTCCTTCAGAGCGTCCCTTACGCCCTCAAAAATCTCCGCTGGCTCTTGCACAACACAAAATTGCCCATCGAGCTGCCCACCTTAATGGAAGCGTTCCAGGGCATGCTCGCCTCGGAGAAACTCCTCGGCCTCGCCTCCGAAGCGCAAAACCTCGTCGTCCGTGTCTACAGTTTTTCCTTTCACCGTGGTCTGCCGCAGGATGAAACTGGGAACGGTGGCGGATTCGTTTTTGATGGACGCTGTTTGCCCAATCCCGGTCGCGAAGAAAGTTTCAAGACCCTCACCGGCAAAGACACTCCGGTAATCGATTATCTGAATCAGCAGGAAAGCGTGCACCAGTTTCTCGCCGGCGTGCTTTCCCTGGTGGATGCCGCTATCAACAACTATCAGCAGCGCGGCTTCAAGAACCTGATGGTTTCTTTCGGATGCACCGGCGGTCAGCATCGCTCCGTTTTTCTTGCGGAACAACTAGCCAAACGCCTTCGCATCCGCAACGGCCTGGAAGTCGTCGTCCGTCACATCGAGCTCGAGAAGATGGGCAAATGAGGACTCCGCGATGAAGGCGATGATTCTTGCCGCCGGCCTCGGCACGCGCCTCCGTCCTCTCACCGACACTCGGCCCAAAGCCCTCGTCGAAGTCGCAGGCCGCTCCCTGCTCGAAATCACACTGACGCGGCTCGCTTCCTTCGGCGTAACCGATGTCATCATCAATGTTCACCACTTCGCGGACATGATCCTCGATTACCTCAAAACCCGCGATAATTTCGGCCTGCACATCGAAATCTCTCGCGAGGAGCAATTACTCGATACGGGTGGCGGCCTGAAAAAAGCCGCCTGGTTTTTTCTTCAGGATCCCGCGCGCTTAGATGAGCCATTCATTCTTCACAACGTAGACGTCATCAGCACCATCGATCTGCGCCGGATGCTCCAATTTCATATCGAGAAGCAAGCCCTCGCCACTCTGGCAGTCCAGCGCCGCAGAAGCTCGCGCCAGTTGCTCTTCGATAACGATCTTCATCTCTGCGGCCGCCAAATCTTGCAGGAGCAGGAAATCGTCCGCCCCACGCAACGCCCGCAGCCCTTCGCCTTCTCCGGCATCCACATCATCTCTCCCCGTCTCCTCCCTCTGATGCACCAAGAAGGCGCCTTCTCCATCATCGATTCCTATCTGAATGTGTCCGCCAGTGGTGAGAAAGTCGTCGCCTCTAAAGCCGACGACGCCTACTGGCGCGACCTGGGCCGCCCCGCCGACCTCATCCAGGCCACCCACGATTTGCTGGAAGGGATATCCTTCTAATCGGATATTCTCCGAAGACAACACACGCGAAAAAGGGGCACAATGCCGCTATGAAAGCCGCAAACGAAGTGGCCGGTCAATACAACGAAGCAGAGAAGCGTAAGCATCAGTTCTTCGAGTTGGCTGGGAAATTCCGAAACGCCGAGAACCAGGAAAAGGCTAAGTACCTGGGCAATAAACTAGGCCGAATGGTATTTGGGAGCTGACGCCGGGGATCACGAAGTGGGACAATCCTCCCGCAAATGTCCGCCAGCGTTCCTGCCTTCTTGGTCCCTGATATCTGATTACTGATATCTGATATCGTTCAGCAGCATCACCGAACCGGCGCGCTCTCCCCCGCCAGCCCCAGCCCCTTCATCACCGCGTCATGCACCGCCGGCCGTACTTCCATAATCTTCTGATTCTCCCTCGTCGGATTCACGCGATTGGTCAACAGCACGACAAACAATTGCCGGTCCGGATCGATCCAGATCGTTGTCCCCGTGAATCCCGTATGCCCGTAACTGTGCGCTGAAAAATAGTGCCCGCTCGAACTTCCTTCCGTCGGCATCACCCAGCCCAGCGTGCGCTCGTTTTTCGCCAACGCCTGCGGCAGCGTGAATTCCGCAATTGTCGCCCGCTTCAACACACGTTGATGTGCGTACACGCCACCATTCAACAGCATCTGGCAAAACGCCGCCAAATCCGGCGACGTGCTGAACACCCCGGCATGCCCCGAAACTCCGCCTATCGCAAAAGCGTTTTCGTCGTGGACTTCGCCCTGCACCAACCGGTGCCTCAACTGATTGTCCACTTCCGTCGGCGCGATTTCCGGCCAGAGCGCTTGTGGCGGCCGGTACATCGTGTTCTTCATTCCCAACGGCTCGAAAATGTATTCGCGCGCTAACTTGTCCAACGGCTCTCCCGTCAATCGCTGAATAATCTCCGCCATCAAAATAATTCCCAGGTCCGAATATTCCACCTTGGTCCCCGGCTCATATTCCAGCGGCTCCGCGAAAATCCTGCTCAGCGTGTCTGCCTTTCCCGTTGATGTCCGCCAGTATTCTTTGAACGGCGGCAGCCCCGATGTGTGCGTCATCAGGTGCCGCACCGTCACTTTATGCCGCCACGCAATCTGCCGGTTATCCTTCCAATCGGAAAGTTCCTTCAAATTCCGCACCACCACCTTATTCGGACCGTCTCCCTGCGGCCCATCAATCCATTCCGGCAAATACCGCTCGATCGGCGCATCCAGATCCAGCGGAGAAGGGAAGTCGCCCTCCACAAGTTTTTCCACAAGCGTGGTCGTCACCACCACCTTCGTCAACGAAGCAAGGTCATACATCGTGTCAATCTTTGTAGCCGGAGAGTCCGCCGCGTAGCTCAACTTACCAAACGAGTGCAGCGAAACTTTCCCGCGATACCCCACCGCCATCGTCGCTCCAGGAAATGCCTTGTCCGCAATGGCCTTTTCTACCACCTCAAACGCTGGCCGCAATTGCGCTTCTCCGCGCACATCCATTGCCTGCAGCGCCATCGGATTCGCCGCAACGTCCATCCCAAATCCAGCCTTCAAGTCCACGCCGGGAATCGTCACCGGCAAATGTCCTTGCACGGCGATTTGTCCAAACAGCGCCCGCGCCACCGAAATCTGCGCCACGTCACTAATCCCAAACGCCGATAGCCACGTCTCCGCTTGCGGAAATTTTTCGATCAGGTACGGGCTGCCCAGTCCCACCGTAATCACCGGCTTGCCCACCTTATAAATCTCGTTGATCAGGGGCAACTGGTCTGCCGGCACGTCCACGTCGCCTTTGCGATCGCTCACCCGCACAAACAGCGCCAGAATCGCCACGTCATACTGGTCGGGCGCAGGTAATTTCAATGTGTCCGCTTTCACGAATTTCGTGTCCGCCCGCAACGCAATCAGCGAATCGCAGCGCGCGCGCAATTCCCGCTCCAGGTCTTCCCCTGGATAAGGTTCCGGGTCCGCATAAAGCGAAACCAGCAGCACCCGTGTCGGTTTCGTTTCGTCCAGCGGCAGCCGATGCGCAGTCTCCCGCAGTAGCGTGATTCCACGGTCCGAAATCTCTTGCGCTTCCGCTTGCCACGCGATGCGCCCAAATTTCGCATTCAACGCATCCACATCCACCAACCGATTCTTGTCTAACCCTAACTTCGCCTTGGCCAGCAGAATTCGCCGCACCGAAGCATCCAGCCGCTCCTCGCTAATCTGCCCGGACTTCGCCGCGGCCAGCAGCGCATCGTAAGCCGCTTCTGGCACTGGTGGCATCAGCAGCGCGTCCGCTCCCGCCACAAACGCGCGCACCGCCGCATCCCCCGGCGCGTAGCGCACCGTGATTCCGCCCATGTCCATGGCGTCGGTCACCACCAACCCTTCAAATCCCAGTTGCTTCCGCAATAGATCCGTCAATATGCGCGAGGAAAGCGTTGCCGGGATATTTGGGTCTGGCTCCAGCGCCGGCACCGAAAGGTGTCCCGTCATGATGCTGCCCACTCCCGCCGCGATAGCTGCGCGAAACGGCACCAGCTCCAGATGATCCAACCGCTCCCGGTCCGCCTTGATCACCGGCAAATCAATGTGTGAATCGGACGCTGTGTCGCCGTGCCCCGGAAAGTGCTTCGCCGTCGCCATCCCGCCGTTTTCCTGCACACCGCGTATGAACTCGCTGACAAATTCCGCCACTCGCGCGGGATTTTCTCCAAACGATCGTGTATTGATAATCGGATTTCCCGAATTATTGTTTACATCCGACACCGGCGCATAAATCCACTGAATCCCCACGGCCCGTGCTTCCAGCGCCGTTGTTTTCCCCATCGCGTAAGCGTCCTTGGGATTTCCGGCCGCGGCTAGCGCCATCGCCGTCGGGAACGATGTGCCTTCATTCAGCCGCATCACTGTTCCACGCTCAAAATCCGCGCCAAACAGCAGCGGCAATTTCGCTTTGGACTGCAGCTGGTTCGTCAGCACCGCCGTCGGGTACGCCTGGCTTTTCACGTAGCCCAGCGGCGACCCGTGGGTAATATTGATAAATCCACCGACGTGTAAATCCGTCACGTCATGCATCATCTGCGCGTACGCTTCGGAATCCGTCGGCGTAAACCCGCCGTGATACGTCGTGAACAAAACCTGCCCGACCTTTTCTTCCAGGCTCATTTGCAGCAGCGTCGTTTCCACCCACCGCTCCTGCTCCGGTGTAGCTTTGCCCACGCTCGCATTCATGCTCTGCGCGGTCCTCTTCTTGCCCGCGGCTTCTGCGGATTTCGTGTCTCTCGAGTCGCTTAGCGCGTTCATGGTCATAAGAAATAAAATTAAAAATGGCAGTAGCGGCAATCCGGCAGCTCGCCTCTTCATTTTTCGATGGTCTCCCAACCGCCTGCCCGCTGCCTCGACTGTATATAGCACGCGCACTCCCTGCTAACAATCAGGCTGCGAACGGCACGTTCCAGAATATCATTGGGAGCTATGAATCCTATGCGTCGTTTCGCTCCTCAATTTTGCCTCGCCCTGCTCCTGCCGCTTCTGCCCTCTCTCTTCGCCGTCTCTTCCGCCTCCGCTGCCCAGAAACATCCCAAGCCTCAGCACAGCCACGTCGGCCGCGTCCAAGCTGGCCTCGACGTCCTCGAAGCCGAAAAATTCGCCTCGCTTCGCGGCAAGCAGGTCGGCCTCATCACCAATCACACCGGCGTGGATTTCCAGGGACGCTCCACCGTTGAACTCCTTGCCAAAGCTCCCGGCGTCCATCTGGTCGCCCTCTTTAGCCCCGAACACGGAATCGCTGGCCATTCCGATGAAAAAGTTTCTTCTTCCAAGGATCCCTCCACCGGCCTTCCTATCTTTAGCCTCTATGGCGAACATCTCCGTCCCACCGACGATATGTTGCAAGGCATTGACGCTCTTGTTTTCGACGTTCAGGATGCCGGCGTTCGCTTTTACACCTACACCACCACCATGGCCTACTGCATGGAGGAAGCCGCGAAACACAACATCGCCTTTTTTGTACTCGACCGTCCCGATCCCCTTACTGGCGATATCGTTGAAGGTCCCATGCTCGACCCGGACAAAACCAGCTTCGTCGCATACTATCCCGTTCCCGTCCGCTACGGCCTCACCATCGGCGAACTCGCGCAACTCTACAATTCCGAAAATCACATCAACGCCGATCTCCACGTCATCAAAATGAAAAATTGGCATCGCAACTATTTTTTTGAGAGCACCGGCTCGCGCTGGATTCCACCCTCCCCCAATCTACGCACCCTGAAAGGCTCTATCCTCTATCCCGGCCTGGAAATCTTACAGAACGCCGGAATCTCTGTTGGCCGCGGCACGGAAGCTCCCTTTGAAGAGTTCGGCGCCCCTTGGCTCAACGGCGAAGACATCGCCGCCGAACTGAACGCCAAGAATCTTCCCGGCCTCCGTTTTGCCAACCAACCTTTCATCCCCGTCAGCGGCCTCTACTCCGGTCAGCGCTGCGGCGGCGTCGGCATCAAAGTCACCGATCGCGCTGCCGTTCGCTCCATGCGCATGGCCCTGGAAATCGCCGCTCTATTGCAAAAAACCTACCCGCAACAATTCGATTCCTCCAAAATCCTGGACCTTCTCGGCAACGATCAAGCCCTCCATGATCTGCAAGCCGGTGTTCCCCCAGAGAAGATTGTCAGTAGCTGGGCCCCCGATCTGGCAACTTTCGACCAGCTCCGCCGCAAATATTTCCTCTACAAGTAGTCGCTGCTATCCCTCTGTCGGCGCCATTGCGATTGAGCAAGTGTGTGCCCCTCGCGATAGAAGTAACATCCCGTCATTCCGAACGGAGTCCGCGAAGTGAGGAATCTCTCTTCTCTTGGGTTTCCGCCGCGTAGAAATTCCCCCCTCCGTTCGCACTGACATCCGCGACCCCTTTTCCTCATTCTCTCAACCCATCATTTTCCCCACGTTTTGTGGTACAGTCCGCCCCATGCGCATTGCCTCGCTCCTACCCTCCGCCACGGAGATTCTTTTCGCTCTGCAGCTCGACCACGAGATCGTCGGCGTAAGCCATGAATGCGATTTCCCGCCGCGCGCCCGCACCAAAACCGTCGTCATCCATTCCCGCCTCCCGCACAACGCTTCTCCCGCCGAAATCGATGCTCTAGTTCGCGAGTTCACCGCCCGTGGTGAAAGCCTCTACGCCGTCGACGCCGATCTCCTCGAACAACTTGCCCCCGATCTCATCGTCACCCAGGATCTTTGCCACGTATGCGCAGCCTCTCCCGACGATCTCGCCACCACCCTCGCCAGGTTCCCCTATCGCCCTGAAGTGCTTTGTCTCAATCCTCAGGAACTCGGTGATGTCTGGCGCGACATCCTCCTGGTCGGCGAAATAACCGGCCGCTCCCTCCGTGCCGAATCCCTCGTCGAAACCATCGGCACCCGGCTCGCCGAAATCGAGCTGCAAATTCGCGACACCATCAATCGCCCCCGCGTCGTTCTTCTCGAGTGGCTTCAGCCTTTTTATGTTGGCGGCCATTGGGTTCCGCAAATGATCGCGCGCGCGGGTGGCGTTGATCTCCTCGGCCAGTCCAAAACTCCTTCCTTCCGCGTCACTTTGGAAGAAATCTTCGCCGCCGCCCCCGACGTTCTCCTGCTCGCTCCCTGCGGCTATACCAAGGAACAAGCCCGCGACGAATATCTCTCGCTGACTTTTCCTCCCGAGTGGCATTCCATCCCCGCCATCCGCAATGGCCAGATCTACGCGCTCGACGCCAATAGCTACGTCTCTCGCCCCGGCCCGCGTCTCGTCACTGGCATCGCCGCCATCGCTAAAATTCTTCATCCCGCCGTCAACGTCCATCCCGGTGTCGACGCCACTTTCCTCCGCGTCACTCAACCAACTTCCACCGTCCATTCCGCCCACGCCTGATGCGCGCCTGCTCCAACGTACTATTGACATTGTGTGCCTTATATATAAGACTCTTACATATAAGAGGACACCCTATGGTCAGTAACGAACTCAAACGCGGTACCGCCGAACTTGCCATCCTCAGCGTCCTCGAGCGCCAGCCCCTCCACGGCTACGAAATCTCACGCCGCATTGAACACGATTCCGGCGGCGCCCTCCGCTTCACCCTCGCCGCGCTTTACCCGCTCCTCTATCGTATGGAGAATCGCGGCTGGGTCCGCGGTGATTGGGAAACCAGCGACAACGGCCGTCGCCGCCGCTGCTACAAATTGCTCCCCCGTGGCCGAAAAATGTTGGCGCCTTTGCGCGCCCAGTGGGCCGACCTCTTCCGCGCCATGCGCCGCGTCGCCAGGGTGAACCATGCCTGATTGGCTTGCCTACGTGAACAGCCACCTCGGCCGCTTACCACTTTCGCAGGAAGGGTCTCTACAGGTAAGGGAAGAACTCGCCGCGCATCTCGAAGACGCCTATGTCTCTCTCCTGGCACAAGGCTTTTCTGAATCAGACGCCGTTCGTCTTGTCAGCGAACAGGTTCCCAGTTGGCAGGATCTTCACCGCGATATCCTCGCGGCTAAATCGGAGGCCTTCATGCAAAACCGCGTCACGCAGTTGTGGGTTCCCGGTCTCGTCACTCTTCTCTCTGCCTACGCTCTCTTGGCGTTCATGCAATTTGCTGGCTTGCGCGCGATAACTTCTCACCCCGGCGAGCCGCGCGGCATCGTTCTTTATCTTCCCTGGCTGCTGAGCTTGCCTCTGATCGGGGCGGTTGGCGCGTATCTTTCTCGCCGGGCGCAGGCTGCTGGCTGGCGCGTTTATCTCGCGGCCTCATTTCCTGCCCTGGCCCTCGGCGCCCTTTTCCTGCTGATTTTTCCCTGGTCGTTTGTGGTCGACCCTCAAGTCCCTCTCCGTGCAAAAGGAACCGGACTTGCCATCGTGATGTTCAACTGGGTAATTCTTCCAGGCTTGGCCCTGAGTCTTGGCGCTGTCTTGCAGAGCTTTAAAAAGATGCGCGAGACTCACACTTAGCTTGGCGCATCCGCCGCTTTCCGCGCCCACCGCCGGTAAAACGGCAGCCCCGCCACAATCAGCAGCAACCCGATCGTCGACCGTCCCGGCCGATCCAGCCACAAATTCACCGTCAACGCCAATGCTCCCAGCACAAACGCTCCGGGCACCCACGGATATCCCCAACAGCGGTATGGCCGCTCCATCTCCGGTTCCGTCCGCCGCAACCGGAACAGCGCCACCACCGCCAACCCATAAAATATCCATCCTGCAAAAATAAACAGGTTCGTCAACTCTTCAAACGTTCCACTCAACGCCAACACGCTCGCCAGCACGCCCTGAAATATCAGCGCCCGTCCCGGTGTCCGGTATTTCGGGTGAATGCCGTCGGCAATCTTAAAGAACACTTTGTCCCGCGCCATCGCATAAGGCACCCGCGCCCCGCTCAAAATCGACGAATTCATCGACCCCAGCGCGGAGATCAGCATTGCCAGCGTCACCCATGTGGCCGCTCCGTGCCCCACAACGCGTTCCACCACGTCAGACGCCACATGCGTTGAATTCGCCACGCTCGCAAACGGCAACACTTTCAAGCAAGCCGCGCTGAACAGCAGGTACACCACCGCCACCAGCGATACTCCGCCCACCAGCGCCCGCGGAAAATTCCGTGCTGGATCCTTCACTTCAGACCCCACCAGGTTCAAATCTTCCCACCCGTCGTAAGCCCACAGCGCCGCCGCCAGCGCCGCCAGAAATGCGCTGAACAATCCCGCATTCACCGCCGTCGGCCACACGGGGTCTCCCGCATGTCCTCCACCCGATGGCAACGCGAACGCCACGCCAATCACAATCGCGATGCTCACCAATTTGATCGCCGTCAGAAAAACCTGCACGCTTCCGCCCAGCCGCACCCCCAGGTAATTCACCCCGGTCATCACCACCAGCCAGAACACCGCCAGTGGCTGCGCCCACGTAAACGCAAAATCATAAGGCTTGATCCACGCCGTCAATCCAGGAATCGCAAAATGCACTGTGAAAATCGGCGCCGCCACTGCCGGAAGAAAAAAACTCAGAAATCGCATCATCCCCGCGGCAATCGAAGCCGTTGAAGCGGGCCGTCCCACAATCGAATGCATCCATCCAAACAAATATCCCCACACCGGCCCAAACCCGCGCCGCAGATACGCGTACTCACCGCCTGCCTCTGGAATCGCCGCGCCCAATTCCGCATACGACAGCGCGCCAAAAATCGAAAGCACCGCGCCCACAATCCACGCCGCGAAAACAATCGAAACCGAGTGGCCTTCCCTCGCCATTTCCGCCGGCTTCAGGAATATCCCCGTTCCAATCATCGTGCCAACCACGATTGCCGCCGAAGCCCAAGGCCCCAGCCCGCGCACCAGTTCCAGTCTCTTCTCGCTCATACCCCTCCGCGCAATGTGGAGTGCGGCGGCTCGCCGCCGCTTTTACAATTGAAACTTCGCCACCAATTCAAAATGTAGTCTCCAACCGTCCCATGACACAGTCACTCCTGCCTGTGCTCTTGGGTCAGCCCGGTCGGGGCGCAGGATTCCTGCGCCCCATGTCCGCAAGGTCTCTGCATCTGGCCTGATCCGTAGCGGCCGCTTTCTGAGCCGGGCGCCTTACCCCGCTCACCCTTCCACCCGCCTCTCCCCAATCATCCTGCTAACCACCATTCCCACCGCAAACGTTACGCAAGCCCCAATCAGCACATACCAAGTAAACGCAACCTTCGTGAACCGGAACACCAGCAGTACCGTCGTCAACCCCGCAAACATTCCCGCAAGCGATCCCCGCGAATTTGCTCGCCGATCAAATGTCCCCAGCAAAAACAATCCCAGCAAACTTCCAAACGGCAGCGAAGCCACCGTCAGCCCCGCCTCCAACAGAGGTCCCCATTTCACCAGTCCCAGAACAATCAGCACCGCGCCCCACACCAGCGTCATCCGCCGCGAAACCTTTAAGAAATTCGCCGGGTCGGTCGCGTGCCCCCGCAGCGCCGCCAAATCCATCACGCTCGATGCCGCCAACGAATTCAGCGACCCGCTCGCATTCGACATCGCCACCGCCAAAATCGAAGCCAGCAGCAGTCCCGCCAGCCCCGTCGGCATCTCGCGAATCAAAAACACAGGCAAGATACGGTCCGCGCGCTCCCCCGCCGCCAGCATCGGCGTATGCTGCGAAAACACAAACAGCGCCACCCCCACCAGCAAAAAAACCGTAAATTGAAAAAGTACAATCACTCCGCTGGCCAGCAACGCTCGACGGCTGTCCCGTTGATCTCGCGCCGCCAGTAGCCGCTGCACAATCGTCTGGTCCGTTCCGTGGCTCGCCATCGTCAGGAACGCGCCTCCAATCACTCCCGACCAGAACGTATACTTCGTCGCCAGATTCCACGAAAAATCCAGCACCTGCAACTTGTGTCCGCTCGTCGCTGCCACCTGGCTTAATTCCGTCCACCCGCCCGGAATACGATGCAGCAGCAATCCTAGAGTGAACAAACTCCCCAGCAAATACAGCAGGAATTGCGCCACGTCCGTCCAGATCACCGCTTTCATCCCGCCTTCAAACGTGTACAGCACCGTCAGCGCCATCACGATAAACACCGCCAGCTTTTCCGATGTTCCCAGCGCCACGCTTACCACCAGCGCTATCGCCGAAATGCGCACGCCCTCTGCCAGCGTCCGCGTAGCCAAAAACGTGATTCCCGCCACCGAACGCATTCGGCTGCCAAAGCGTTTTTCGATTACCGCGTACGCCGTCAGATACTCTCCGCGAAAATATCCCGGCAGAAAGAACACCGTGATCAGCCAGCGTCCCAATAAATATCCGAACACCAACTGCAGAAATGTCATGTTCCCCGAATACGCCAGCGCCGGCGTGCCGATAATCGTCAGCGTCGAAGTCTCCGTCGCGACAATTGAAAACGCCAGCGCCCACCACGGTGCCGTCCGCCCTCCCAAAAAATAATCCCGCGCATCCTGCTGCCCTTGCCGGAAATGTAATCCCAGCGCCGTCACTCCCAGCAGGTACGCGATAACTATCGCCAGATCCAACGGATGAATGTGCATGAACCCCAAACCGTGCTGAATCACAGGTGAGCGCTATCGAGCGAGTCGAGAATAGTGGCAACCGCCACCACCGTCAAGCCAACTCTCCCCGCCCCCCAACCCTTTCAACACTCTCCCCCTCGCTCCTGTTCATTCACGCCTCGCCTCAAGTATGCTTTGGCTATGCGCTACGTTCTCGGCTTCGATGGTGGTGGCACCAAGACGGAATGCGTCCTCATGGACGAAGCCTCCCGCATCCTCTCCCGCAGCCGCAGCGGCCCCTCCAATCCCATGCGTGTCGGATTTGGCGGTGCGCTTGCTGCCGTTTGTGAAGCCGCTCGTTCCGCTGTCAATGCCGCGAATATCCCATCCGCCGAAGTCACCGCTCTTTGCGCGGGCCTTGCTGGCACCGGTCAATCCGACGCCGAACGAAAAATGAAGCGCCTCCTCGAGGAAGAATTCTCCGGCAAAACCGTGATTGTTTGCACCGACCTCGAACTCACTCTCGAAGCCACCGGTGAGGGGCCCGCCATCGTCCTGATTGCTGGAACTGGTTCTGCCGCTGTTGGACGCGACGCCCATGGCCAGATCGCTCGCATTGGCGGCCACGGCCCGATTCTCGGTGATGAGGGCAGCGCCTTTGACGTTGGCCGCCGTGCTTCCATCGCCGCCATTCATGAATTCGATCGCACCGGTGTTAACTCTGCGATTGGCAAACTGATTCTCAATGAATTCGAGGTTTCCAGTTGGCACGAAGTGCAATCCCTCGCCCATGGCGCTCCCGATGAAGTGTTTCCCAGAATTTTCCCCGTGATTATTCGCGCTGCTGATCAAGGCGATCTCGTCGCCTGCGAATTGCTTCAGGATGCCGCCGACGACCTCGCCACTCTCGTCACCGCTCTCATGCAGCGTCTGCAGCTTCACGATCAGAAATTCCTGCTCGCAAAAACCGGTGGCATGATGGGCCGCTCAATCTTCTTTGACCAGCAGCTCGACGAGCGCCTCCGTGCCATCGCTCCTCATGCTCAATTCGGCGCCATGGCCATCTCCCCCGCGGAATCCGCCGCCCGCCTCGCCCTTCGCTTCCTGGTGCCCGCCGGGGAAAGGAAGTAGCGTGTCCGAGTTCGACAACGAACTGCAGCTCGCCCGCACCGCTACGGGTGACGACCTCTCCGCGTTCCTCTATCACCCCGATCCTCGGGTACTCACGGCTCTCCTCGAAAATCCTGCCCTGGATGAAACGAAGCTTTGTCTGCTCCTCGCCCGCAAGGATCTTCCCACCGAAGTTCTCGAATATGTCGGCACCCGCAAGAATCTGACTAAGAGCTATCTCGTCAAGCGCACTCTGCTCTTTCATCCCCGCGCCCCGCGACTCGTCGGCTTGCGCTTGATTCGCGACATCTACCTCATGGATCTCGTCCAGTTCACCCTCTCTCCCATCGCTTCCGTGGAACTCAAACGCATCGCCGAAGATCAGATCATCGCGCGCCTTCCGCAACTGCCGCTCGGCCAGAAAATTGCCCTCGCTCGCCGCGGCCCTGCTCGCGTCGCTGGCGCGCTCGTCACCGAAGGCCACGCGAACGTCCTCCCCGTTGCTCTCGACAATCCTTTCCTGACGGAGTCTCAGGTTCTCAAATCTCTCGCCCGCGAAAAAACTTCCCTCCGCGTTGTACAGGCGGTCGCCAATCACCGCAAGTGGTCGCAGACCTACAATGTCCGTCTCGCCCTGGTTCGCAATCCCTACTCACCCCTCGCCACTGTCCTCGCCTTCCTCCCGCATCTCACCGTTTCGGATCTTCGCGAACTCGCTGCCCCCGGAATCGTCCCTGAAAATCTCCGCCGTTATCTCCAAGCCGAAGTCCAGCGCCGCATGCGCCTCTCCAAAGCCTTAGCCGACAAACACGCCTAAACAATTTGGAGAAGTGCGGCGGCTAGCCGCCGCTTTTACGGACAAGGCCTCTTCGCCAAACACTCTTATCTCTGCTTGCCCTCACTTCCTCAACCGCGCAATCAATATCGTCCCCGCCAAAAACAACACCGCCGAAAACGTAAACGCCGCCTTCACCGAAACCTCCGCCCACAACACCCCCACAATCACGCTCGAAAGAAAATCTCCCACCGCGTTCACCGCCGCTAGCGTCCCAAACGCCATCCCGTGCTGTTCCTTAGGCAAAAGCTCCGCCGCCAAAGAATCTTCCAGCGCCTCTTCCGTCCCCACATACACGCCCGCAATCACAAAAATTCCCGCCAACCACCACAGCGAATGCGTCCCCGCCGCCAGCAGGACCGCGGTCACCCCTCCCAGCGCGTAGCCTCCCGCAAGAACCGCCTTGCGATGCTTCACGTGGTCGCCGATCCACCCGCTTACATACGCTGACCCCGCATAAAAAACGTTGTGCAGTGTGTACAGCCCTACCGCCACGCTCGCTGCCCACGCCATTCCATGCGTTCGTGCCAGCATCCGCGTCGCATACAAAATCAGAAGCGTGTGCGAGAAATCACCCGCCCCGAAAATCCCCACACCCAGCAGAAATCTCCGAAACGATCCGGGCAGCGCGCGCAGTCCCATCACAAACGACACCTGCTTCCGCTCCTCCATCGGCCGCTCGCGCACCAGTATCCAGAAGCACAGCACCGCCAACATTCCCGGCAGCAGCGTCCACAAAAAAACCGCGCGGTACGCGTGATTCGTTACGCGAAGCAACCACAGCGCCGTCAGCGGCCCTGCAATCGCTCCCACCGTATCCATCAATCGTTCAAAGCCAAACGCTCGTCCATACGCGGAAGCAGGCACGTCCGCTGCCAGCAGCGCTTTCTTCGCTGGCGACCTCACCCCGCGCCCCAGCCACGCTGCCACTCGCCCAAACATCACGTCCATCGCGTGTGTCGCGAGCCCAAACGAAGCCGTCGCCAAAGCCGTCACCGCATACCCCATCACCACCAGCGGTTTGCGATGTTTCAATCGATCCGTGAAGTGCCCCGCGGCAAGTTTCGCGAAGCTCGACAGCCCATCCGATATTCCTTCAATCGCGCCCAGCCAAGCCGGCCCGGCTCCAATCGCCGCCAAAAACGCCGGCAACACCGCGGTCGCAATCTCGTGGCTCCAATCGCTGAACAAACTAGTCAGTCCAACGCCCAGCACCGTCCGGTTCAGCCAGTGTTCCGTTGGCAGTTCTTTTCTTTGATCCATAGGTCGAAATAATGTAGCGCAGGGCGAGTCCGCGAGCCCTGCGGCTTTTCTGGTCATCGCCGCGATCGCAAATACGCTCTTATCGTTTCGCCGGCCGGTACAAAATCACGCGCACTTTCTCCAGCGTGATCAAGCCGCCATCCACCATCTCATCCAGCTTCGGCAAAATCTGTTCAATGCGTTCCTGCGTTTCCACCACTTCCAGCACAATCGGCAAATCTTGCGAGAGTCGCAATAGCTTGTCCGTGTGATAAGCGCTCGTCCCGCCATATCCGCCGACGCCTCGCAGCACCGTCACCCCAGAGAATCCTTCCTTCCGCAAAAGCTGCACGATCGCTTCGTGTAACGCCTTCCCGTGCCACTTGTCCGATTCGCCGATGTGCACTCTCATCAGCGTCCGCTCCCCTTCAAATTTCTGATGTGTCATCCTGCACTCCTCGCCGATCACTTCGTTAGGGCATGGCTTCAGCCATGCCGCAGTTGATCCTTATGCAGTCCGGCTTCAGCCGCCGAGGGCCACTCTCCACACTGAAGCGATGAAGCTAAAACCGGTTCGCCAGCCGTATCCCCGCCACTGAAAGAAACAGCCCCACTACCACGCTCGACGCCACGTACGTCGTCGCCCAAAGCCATTCGCCCGCTTCCAGCATCTTCGCCGTTTCCCATCCAAAGCTTGAAAACGTGGTGTACCCGCCAAAGAATCCGATCGCAATCGCCATGCGCAATTCCGGTGAAATTACCATGCGGTTCAAAGTGATTTGCCCGATTAGTCCCAGAAAAAAGCAGCCCGTCAAGTTAATCGCCAGCGTGCCGTACGGAAACGTGCTTCCCACTTTTACCTGCACGTACCCCTGCAACCCATACCGTACCAGCGTCCCAATCGCACCAAACACCGCTATCAGCAATAATCGCAACGTCTCTCCTGTCCGGCTGCTCTGGCTTCCGCTAACAAAAAACTCCTGGTGCCCTTCGGCAGCCAGGAGTCATCAGCCCGGCCTTCTCAACCGGAGCACTTTTGGCGAACTCCATCGCCATCTTCATTCCCCATCCAAGTCTATCCACGGCTAAGGAGAGAGGCAAGAACAGAACTAGCCCGGACTTCGCCGCGGATGTTGTTGAAAGGCGACACCAACGGCGCGATCCATCTCTCTCTTTGGTGAGACAATGGATTTTCCATGTCCCATACTCAACAAGTTGGGATTCAGCGCTCGAAGCTTATCGGCGCTTTCCGCCGATAAGTCTCCATTCCAAGAGAACCAAGCCGGAGGTGGGAAGAAAATGCTGAACACGCCAGCTGCCACCAAGCCTGTTTGATTGACGAACGAGTCTCCCGCAATTAGCGAATTGTCACGAACATCGAGAAAGGCCATATGTCCCGGTGTGTGGCCAGGGCAGAATACCGCACGAAGCGAACCAATCCGATCGCCGTCGACCAGCACGCGTGTAGGTTTTGCACTCACTTTTGGGAATCCGAGAAGCCTCTTCCCGCTCTCTCCCGGTTCCAGTGACTTGTCGCCAGCAAAAAGCCGTTCCTCCCGCCTACCAATCAGCAATTGCGCCTCTGGCAAAGCAGCCATAAGAGCATCCACGGCGCCCGTGTGATCAAAATGTGCGTGCGTCAGCAATATCTTAACGATCTTTGAGTGTAGTTTTTCAGCGATGCGAAGGAGTGCGCTTGCGCTTCCGGGGAGATTCGTGTCAATCAGCGTCATGCCGTCGTCTTCTCGCACAAGAAAACAATTGAACATGCCGAAACGTGTTAGCCGGAAGAGGTTTTCGGTCTCTCTTACGATCTTCATTTTCAGTCCCTATTTCGTGCCCCTAGTCTGCGGAACCGGCGCGTAAGGCATCTCGATCCTCTCCACTTGGATATTCTCCAAGTGGCCCACGTTCTCGCCTATGACTAACACTGCAGTAATGTGATCGCCCGGTTTCAGCATTCCAACGGGCTCACCATCAGGGAACTGATACTGCATCGTCATTGCTGGCATCAATTCGGGTATTTCACCGTGCTTAATGGTGATCAAATTTCTTGCGGGATCCACGGAAATGACTTCGCCTTTCAGTGGGTAGCGCTTCACATCAGACGCAGGCGCATGGCACCCGGCGCCAATGCACAAGATCACCACAAAAATGAAAGAACTGAATCTCTTCATCGCCGCTCCTCAATAATGAAAACGATACCGGAATTCCACGTAGATTTGGCGCGGATCATTGTAGTGAAACCCTCCAAACGTCAAACTGTTGTCCAGTTCTACCCGTCGGTTCGCCACATTCAACGCATTAATGGAAACGCTGTACTTCTCCGAAAAACTTTTCCCCAGCGATATATCAAACGTGGTGTGCCCAGGCAAATAATTCCCCGGATATTGCGTGTCCGGAATCCCATTCGTGAATCCCGATCCATAATACACATTTGTCGATGCGAACGACTGCCAGGGAAGCGTTGCATTGAACCCCAGGTTCAGCGTATTCCTCTGATCGTGGTCCACCGGCGAATATCCTGGCGGAATATAGAGCGGGCATTGCGTCGTCACACCGGTAGGGCAGATCAATCCTCCGGTGATGGGCGAAGTGGCCTGCGCGATTTGATTCGCATAAGCAAGGTGAAACTGGCCGCGATGCCACAGTCGCGGCGACCGCAACGCGAGTTCCCAACTCTGAATCAGAGCGGCATCCCAAGTGATTGGCCAGAATAAATTTGATTCTCCGATATTGTTATGATCCAGCCAATTCTGCGCCCTGGTCTGAAAGTGATCCGCATCCAAGGCCCAGCCGCGAAAGGGAATCGTCACCCCAAACTGATACTCCTCATCCCGCTCCCCATGCAGCGGCGCAAAAGCCAGATTTTGGCTGCTCGCCAAATCCAGCAACGGGCCGGTGGCCGTCAACAAGGGCGGTGGCTGGTAAAAGTGCCCATAAAACGCGTGAAATACCCAATTAAGCCGAGGAATCTTTGCGGCAATCCCAACACGCGGATCCACCTCGTTCTCCACGATATCCGCCGTAAAGTGAGCCTGCCGTAATCCCCCAATGAGCGTCAGCCACGGCGTCACTTTGAATTTGTCACTCAGGAAAGTTTCCTCAAGTCCTCCCGTCGCCGAACCCGAAGAAGCGGGGAAGTTCTGGCAAGGCGCAACGCATGGCTGAAAAAAATTATAAAAGAAATTGTTCTGGTTTTGCGCGAAACCATACAAGCCTGCCTGAAGCTCATTCTTCCAAACGCTCGCATTCAAGGCCGCCTGCAAACCTCCATAATTGGAAGTCTGATCCCCGTTCGTCACCACGGGCGTGTCGTTCGGCGAAGCCTGGTAGTTGGCTTTCGTGTAGTGATAGAAAGGCGAAACCGTCAGCAGCAGATTCGCATTAAACGTATGCACCCAGCTAAAAGCCACGTAGCCGTCCGTCTCTCGCTCGCCATCGCGAAGCCCGTAACTGGGCGGAGCACCAGCGGCCGACAACTGCTGATTCCCAATCGAATTGGGATTCGGGTCATAGGGGATCTGGTAGAAGTCTTGCCGCAAGGAAGTGATCAACCGAAGTTGATTCCCGGCATTGGGGTTGTAAATGAACGAAGCAAATCCTCCGTACCCGTTCTCCGCATCGTGCACAACTTCTCCTATTGGCGTCTCCAGCCCATAGTTGGATCGGTTTCCATTCAAGCTCGCGTAATAAGCCAAACGCTCCGTGTGACTGCCAAAATTAATCTGATCGTTCGTTTGGTACCAATTCCCCAAACTCGTTACAATCTCCGCCTCATTGTTTCTCTCAAATCCAGTTCGCGGCACGATGTTGAAGATTCCGTAAGTCCGATCTCCGTAATCGGCTTCGTAGCTGCCTCTCTGAATCTCCAGGTAGTCAATATCTTTCGGATCGATCTGCGGGCCTAGATTGGCGGCGATATTCGTGTTCGGTATCGGCACGCCGTCAATCAGCCAGTCCACCTGATGACCCCCTCTCATATGCAGCATGTCGTGCGTCACATAAGCGGCTGGCACGTAGTCCGTAATCATCTGCAACGCATTCGTGCGGTCTGCGCCCGGCGTTTGCGCGATATCCAATCGCGCCACCAGCGTTGTCGGCGTCACGGATTCTACATTTGTTGCTTCCGGAGCTTCTGCGGAAACCGTTGCGGTCTGATTTACGGTGCCCAGCTTCAGCTGGAAATGGAGCGTCGGCGAGGAATCCGAAACCACGGTAACCTTTTGCAGGTCGTCCGCAAAGCCGCTTTTGGTCACCGACACCAGGTAATCGCCCACCGGCACCGTGGAAAACAAGAACGCCCCATCCTGGTCCGTCTGCACCGTCTGCGCCCAATCGGAAGTCGCCGACTTCAGCTTCACGGAGGCGTCGGCAACTGGCCGGTGCTGCGGATCGTGCACAACCCCACGCACCGTTCCGAATATTGTGCCAAATACCCCATTCGCAAATAAGAAAACAAATGCAACGGCAACTACAATACGCTGCGTCATCAATTCTTCTCCATTAATTGGCGGAAAGCTCCGCGACGGGTCGTTGCGCCCCGGAAAAGGTTCTGATTCAAGAACGATGGCTGTGATTACTGAAAGAACAGAGACAGGCGAGGAGGGGGAGTGGGTGGAGCAAACGATTGCACAAATTCCGTGGCTGCAAAAGTCTCGGCCGCGATTGTGGCCTCGCATGGCTGGTCAATCTTCGCGGGTTCCGGTATCACAAAGACCGCTGACGGTGCCAACGTAGGACTGGATTCACGGCAGCAGTCCATCGGGCAGTCACTCAGTCCGCTTCCGCCATGGTGCTCGCAATTCACCGGTGTTTCTTCTGCACCGGCCTTCTGTGATCCGGCGGCATCGGGTTTCGTGTGTCGGTGCGCCATGCACATGCCACCCTGGCAACACTCCATTCCATCAGAATGCCACGCCGTCGCCCACATCGGAGCCCACAGCAGCATCACTGCCACGAGGCACACCCACGCCCCCATTTTTCCCGGAGCGATAGGAATGTGGCGCCGCATCTTCATTTTTTGAGAACAAGAGAATACCCCAACTCCCCGCCATTCTCAAAATCCACTTTAGAGTGCGATGGCTCGCCGCCGCTTTTAACGTGTAGGCGGTACCACCAATCTGACTCTTGCTGCAGTTTTTCGTGATCCACCTATCCCCCATCCTCCCGGATTCTTGACTTACTCCCCCCGCGAGACGCAAACTTATTTTATGCCCCACACTTACATTCAATTTGACTTCGCCAAAGACGAAGAAAAAGCTCAGCAAGCTCGCCACAAACTCGAGGGTTGGAAGCAAGCCTACCGCCTCGACAAAAAGCTCCTCTTCAAATTTGAACGCATCGCCGCCGCTCCCGCCGAAGATGCTGCCAAACCGGACGCCGCCGAAAAATCCCCAAAATCCAAAGAAAAGGTCAAAGACAAGCCCGAACCCTCAACCCCCGCCGAAACCGTCAAGCTCCTCGTCCGCCTCGACTTCTCCAATCACGAAAAGCTCTCGGGCCAGCGTTGGCTGGACCGCATTCCCACCGAGGAACCATTTCAGGGTGCCTCCCCCACCGTCGTCAAACCCTCCGACCCCCAGTTCGCCGCCACCGAAAAGCAGTTTGACGACCTGGTATAGTACTGCCGTTTGCGCTCTGACCACCTCGCTTTCCTATCGCCCTTCGGCGCAGCTTCGGTATAATAAGAATTCGCGCGCGACTGAATCCTGTCCACCACGAGGGCGAACCGAATGGCCGTGCAAACTCGCGTGAAGATCACCAAGCTTGAATCGCCCAAGTACCACGGCCTCGACCGCGACTCCCTCCTCCGTCTCTATCGCACCATGTTTCTCTCGCGGCGCCTCGACGACCGCGAAATCCAACTTAAACGCCAGAACAAAATCTACTTCCAGATCTCCAGCGCCGGTCATGAAGCTGTCACCGCCGCCGCCGGTCTTCTCCTCCGCCCCGGTGTCGATTGGCTCTATCCTTACTACCGCGATCGTGCCCTTTGCCTCATGGTCGGCGTCACCCCTCTCGACACACTTCTCCAGGCTGTTGGTGCCAAAGACGATCCCAGCTCCGGTGGACGCCAGATGCCTTCCCATTGGGGTCACCCTCAATGGAATCTCGTCAGCAAATCCTCTTGCACCGGCACGCAATTCCTCCACGCCGTCGGCGCTGCCGAAGCCACGCTGTACTACGACCATCGCCACAAGGCCCTTGCCCAGGCCCAAAAAGCTCCTCTCGGTGAACACGTCAATCACCAGCCCGAAGAAATCGTCTACGTCTCTTCCGGCGATGGCGCCACCAGCGAAGGTGAATTCTGGGAATCCCTCAACGTCGCTTGCGCCAAGAAACTTCCCCTCTTCTATCTCATCGAAGACAACGGTTACGCCATCTCCGTTCCCGTTGAAGTGCAAACCGCCGGTGGCAGCATTTCCCGCCTCGTCAAAGGTTTCCCCGGCCTCCACATCGCCGAGTGCGATGGCACAGATCCACTCGAAAGTTACGCCGTCTGCAAAGAAGCCATCGCCTACGCTCGCGAACGCCGCGGCCCTTCTCTGGTTCACGCCCGTGTGACACGGCCGTACTCCCACTCGCTCTCCGATGACGAAAAGCTCTATAAAACTCCAGAAGAGCGCGAAGCCGAAGCGCGCCGCGATCCGCTCTCCAAGTTCTCTCTCTTCCTCATTCGCGAAGGCCTTCTCGACCAAAAAGAGATTGAAGCCCTCGAATCGCAAGTCGATCGTGAAGTCCGTGATGCTGCCGACCAAGCCCTCGCTGCGGAACCTCCTGAAGTTTCCTCCATCCCTTTGCACATTTATTCGCAGGACATTGACCCTACGTCCGTTAGCTTCGCCACTGAGCCCAAGCCTCAGGGCAATCCCAAGACCATGGTCGAAATGGTCGCTGTCACTCTTAACGATGAGATGGCTCGCGATGAACGCATCATCGTCTTCGGTGAAGATGTCGCCGATGCCAGCCGCGAAGAAACTCTACGCGAACTGAAAGGGAAGGGCGGCGTCTTCAAAGCCACCGCGGGTTTACAGCGCAAGTTTGGCGCCGATCGCGTCTTCAACACCCCTCTGGCTGAAGCCGGAATCGTTGGCCGCGCTGTCGGCATGGCCACTCGCGGCCTCAAGCCCGTCGCTGAAATTCAATTCTTCGATTACATCTGGCCGGCCATGATGCAAATTCGCGATGAACTTTGTGTCCTTCGCTGGCGCTCCAATGGCACCTTCAAGTGCCCCATGGTCATTCGCGTGGCCATCGGCGGCTATCTCACCGGCGGCGCTGTCTATCACAGCCAAAGCGGCGAATCCATCTTCACGCATTGTCCCGGCTTGCGCGTCGTCATGCCCTCAACCGCTCTCGATGTCGCCGGTCTGCTTCGCACCGCCATTCGCTGCGATGACCCCGTGATGTTCCTCGAACACAAACACCTTTATCGCCAGCCTTACAATCGCTCCGAATATCCCGGCCCCGATTTCACCATTCCCTTTGGCAAAGCCCGCCTCGTTAAGGAAGGCCAACAGGTCAGCATCATTACCTACGGAGCCGTTGTTCGCCGCGCCGAAGTCGCCGCTTCCGCACTCGAACGCGAAGGCATCTCCGTCGAAATCATCGATCTTCGCTCACTCTCTCCTTACGACTGGGAAGCCATCGCCGCCACCGTCCGCAAAACCCATCGCGTCATCGTTGCCTACGAAGACATGATGAGCTGGGGCTACGGCGCGGAAATCGCCGCGCGCATTGCTGAAGAACTTTTCTCCGACCTTGACGCCCCGGTAAAACGCGTTGCCGCACGCGACACCTTCTGCGGCTACCACCCTCATCTCGAAGACGCCATCCTCCCCCAAACCGACGACCTCTCCGCCGCCGTCCACCACCTCCTAGCCTATTGAACTGTTCTCCTTCTTTTGTAACGTCCGCTTTCCAAAGCGGGCGCCTTAGCCTCGTAGGGGCGCAGGACTCCTGCGCCCCATGTCCGCAAGGCTAATCAATCCTTTCCCGTCATTTCGAACGCAGTCTGCGAAGTGAGAAATCCCTCTTGCTCGTAATCCTTCATTTCGTTTGCCTCCCCCTCCTTGGAACTTTTTCCTCCCCTTTTCCGTATATATGTTTAGAATCCTATCGATACCGCTCTGTGGGGGTAACCGTATGCTCTGCCCATCCTGTCAGAAGGACATCGCCGCAGGTTCCAAGTTCTGCTACAGCTGTGGCGCAAAACAGCCCGACGTTCCCGGCGCCCCGAGCGCCCCTCCCACCTTTATTCCAGCCAAACGGTTGGTGCGCTCCATCAATAACAAGAGAGTCGCGGGGGTCTGTGCCGGAATTGCAGATTATTTTGATCTTGATCCGACACTGGTTCGCGTCCTTTGGTTGCTGGCCACACTAATCCCCGGCCCGAATATAATTGTTTACCTCGTTTTGTGGATTGTCTTGCCGATCGGCACAACGCCAGTAGCCTCAAACGTGCCCACTACCACCGCGCGAGTCTGACGCCACGTCGCTCGGGCTATCCGCTTTTAAAACCCTGTCATTCCGACCGGAGGGACAGCGGTCTTTGCCGGCCCGAAGTGGAGGAATCCAGCTTCAACTTAAAACTTCACCCTCACTCCCTCCCGCTCCTCCCAAATCTTTTCTTCTTCCCACCCTCCCCAAAAATCAAATGATCCATCGAAATCACACCCGCCCCCACCGTCGCCAGCGCAAAGCACGCCGCCCCCATCGCCAGTGGGAATTCATAATCTTTCACCGCCAGGTACCCGTGCCCACTGTGCACTTTCCATATCGCCACGCCCATCTCAATCGCCAGCAGCAGCGCCGCAGGCCTGGTGAAAAGTCCCACAAGCAGCAACCCCCCGCCAAAGCCCTCCAATATTCCCGCCGCCGGCACCAGATATCCCGGCAACCCGTGCATCACGAAAAACTCCCGCATCCCCGCATTCGCGTGTACCAATTTGGGATATCCGTGGTACACAAAGATAATCGCCAGGCACACTCGCAGCACCAGCAGCCCCAACGGTTGCAACCCATTCAAAAATTTCATTTTGGTCCCCCTGCGTCTCCCACCTTACTTTTCTTTCTTCTTCATTTCTATACTCACTAAAGTGCGCTGTGTCACGTCGGCTACGCCGCAAATCAGGTACAATTCGCAAAGTAGTTAATTGTCTTCTGCGAGGCTCCATGAAATCTTCCGTTCGTACCTTAGCCGTCGTCAACGGCGGCGGCGACGCTCCAGGTCTCAATCCCGTCATCCGCGCCATTGTTCGCTCCTCCATCTATGTGCACAACATGCGCGTCATCGGCATCCGCAACGGTTTCGATGGACTCATCTGGCCCGAGGGCGCAAAGGAAATGACCGAAGAAACTGTCAGCGGCATTCTTCCTCGCGGCGGCACCATCCTCGGCACCACCAATCGCGGCAATCCCTTCGCCTACAAAGCCATCGAGAATGGCCAGGAAGTCGTCCACGACTATTCCGACCTTTGCATGGATAACGCTCGCCGCCTTGGCATTGAAGCCATGATCGTCATTGGTGGTGACGGCACCCAGCACATCGCCCGCGATTTTGCTCGCCGCGGTGTCAATATCGTCGGCGTCCCCAAAACAATTGACAACGATCTCGACGCCACCGAAGTCACTTTTGGTTTTGACACCGCTCTCGTCATTGCCACTGAAGCCATCGATCGCCTCCACACCACCGCCGAAAGCCATCACCGCGTCATGCTCATTGAACTCATGGGCCGCGACGCCGGTTGGATCTCTCTCCACGCCGGAATTGCCGGCGGTGCCCACATCATCCTCGTCCCTGAAATCCCCTTTAAATTTGAGGCCATTTGCGACGCCGTTCGTGCCCGTGAACTCCGCGGCAAGCACTTCAGCATCATCGTCGTCGCCGAAGGCGTAAAGCTCCCCACTCACGATCCCCACGGCAAAGTCCTCCCTCCCATCGGTCCCGGCGGCGTTGCCAACGTTATTGGCGACATCCTTCGCGATATGCTGCATAAGGAAATCCGCGTCACCGTTCTCGGTCACGTTCAGCGCGGTGGCTCTCCCACTCCCTTCGACCGTATCCTCGGCACCCGCTTTGGCGTTGCTGCTGCCGATCTCGTCGCCAAAGGTCAATTCGGTCGCATGGTTTGCCTCAAAGCCGGTAAAATGGCTTCTGTGTCTCTCGACGAAGCCCTCGAAAAAATGAAGTTCATCGAACCTGGCTGCGAAGTCGTTCACGCCGCGCGAGCCGTCGGAGCCACCTTCGGGGATGGCGAATGAAGCGAAAGCTTCTGGTTGCTGTGCCGATCTTGTTCGTCGTGGTTTTGTTGGCTTGGTACGTCCGGCCAAAACACGAATCGCTCGGTACGGCTTATGTCAGCGAACGCAGCGTCACTCTCTGGAGTGGCGTCGCTCAAGTACGCGAACAGCTTGGTGTGCTTCTCTATGGCGATCGCGTCGAAGTCCTCGCCCGTCGCAACGACAACGTCAAAGTCCGCACCGCTGCAGGCCTCACCGGTTGGGTCGATGGCCGCTATCTGATGGAGCCCGAACTCTGGCAACGCAGCGCTGAACTCCTTGAACAAGCCAAATTCCTTCCTATCCAGGCTCGCGGTCGCACCAAAACCACCACCAACCTTCGCGTTTCACCCGGCCGCACGGAGCCTCGCCTCTACCAGTTTGGTCGTGGCGCGGAACTCGAGATCCTCGGCCGCGCCGTTGCTGATTGGATTCAAGTCTCCGATGAGAAGGACACTTCCGCCGACTCTGAAGATACAAAAGCCGAAGATTGGTTCCTGGTTCGCGGCGTCGCCACTCGTCCTCCCGGTGAAGGTGTCGTCCGCAATTCCGCCATCACCACCACAACGCAGCCCGGTGATCAGACCATTCCCATCGCCGGCTGGGTCATTGGCCGTTTCGTCTCTCTCGATATTCCCGACGCCGTCCGTGAAGGCACTGCCTCCGCAAACGTCCGTCCCCTCGCCTGGTTTGAACTCAACCGCGTCACCGATCCCGATGGCGATCACCCGCAATACCTTGTAGCCGGAACCCGCAGCCCCGAAGGCGAGCCCTGCGATTTCACTACGCTCCGCGTCTTCACCTGGAATCCCAAGAAATCACGCTATGAAACCGCCTACATCGAAAACGATCTTTGCGGTGCTTTCCCTGTTCAGGTCGGCAAAGGTCCCAAGGGCAATCCCGAATTCCGCTTCCACTTAATGGACAACAACAAAGAAGAACGCGCCTATAGCCTGATCCAAACAGTCGTTCGCCGCATCCGCGAAGAAAACCCCGCCAAAAAATCCCCCGCCCACCGCTAATCCCTCTAGCCCTTGTTTGGTCTAAACCTATCGCACACCGCAAATCTCGCGGAGGTTGCCCCAGGCACGGAGTGTGTGCCTGGGTCTTGGGTTCCCTGTTCCATCCTTTCTCTTCTCTTCTCTTTTCTTCCCCGCCTCCCCCCTATGTTAAATTACTCCTCGAATCCACCATGACTCTCCACATCAACGAATCCGAAGTTCGCCAAAACCTCACCATGCCCATGGCCATCGCCGCCGTCGAGGACATTTCCCGCAAACAGGCCCTCGGCAACGTCCTCGTCCATCCACGCCGCCGCTTCCAATTCGGCGACGGTGGCTTCTTTCATCACATGGCCGCGCTCGACAAAGAAGCTGGCTTCGTCGCCACCAAGCAATACACTTACGTCAAAGGAAAACTCTGCTTCCTCGTCTCTCTCTTCAGCACCACCACCGGTGATCTTCTCGCCCTCATCGAAGCCGACTACCTCGGCCGTCTCCGCACCGGCGCCGCTTCCGGCGTCGCCACCAAATACCTCGCGCAGAAAGGCGCCAATTCTGCCGCCATCATCGGCACGGGTACTCAGGCAAGAACGCAACTCGAAGCCATCAACTCCGTTCGCCTGCTCGATTCCGCTTACGTCTTCGGCCGCGATCCGCAGCGCCGCCAGCTGTTTTGCAATGAAATGTCAGAACTCTTGAGCATCAACGTTTATCCCATGGACTCCGCCGCCGCCGCTGTTCGCAACGCCGCAATCGTTTCCACGGCCACCACTGCTTCGCATCCGGTTTTATCCGGCGAGGATTTGCCGGCCGGCATTCACATCAACGCCATCGGCGCCAATCACGCTCATAAACAGGAACTCTACGCCTCCGCCATCGCCAAAGCCAATCTCATTTTCGTGGATTCCATCGAACAGTCCAAACAGGAAGCCGGCGACCTCATCATTCCTTTCCAGCAACATCCGGAGCGCTGGAATGACGTCCACGAACTCGCGCAACTCGTTGCTGGCCAACTCCCCGGCCGCGCCTCTGATTTGCAGATCACCCTTTTCAAGTCCAATGGCATCGCTGCGTGGGATCTCGCCGTCGCTGCTAAAATCTACCAACTCGCACGTGAAAAAGGCTTCGGCCGCGATTTACCTTTTTATTCTTCCCTCGCCTAAACAGTTTTTCCCCTCGGCCCAAAACGCACATCATCGCCTCCACTTCGGCTCTGTGACCTTCCGCACAACCCCTTTCGTTTTGTGAGCCAAGAATACCGTGCAGGAATGAGCACAAGTACTGTAGTTTCTAGTACTAGTCTACCCCGCAGTTTTCTATGCTTGTCTCCAAGTTCCAGTGGTTGTCATTTTCCCGGTCCTGAGGACACGCTGCGCTCTGCGCGGTTGGCTTATCGCTCACCTCACAATCCGGTCCTGGAGCAGCGGAAGACTTGCCTTTCCTCTGATTTTTCTCTGTGTTGTGCAAGCCGCTGCCTGTTGCAAAGGAGAGATACGACAATGAAGTCCGCAGCGAAAATCTTTTCTCCAGCCTTTCTCGCACTAGTTGCATTCATATTGGCCGCGTGCAGCGGCGTGCCGCAAACCAGTACCGGCGGTGGCGGTGGCGGCGGAACCACCGGTCCCTTTACGATTAGTGCGTCTGTTACTGGCCTTACTACAGGCCAATCCGTGGTTGTTGCGGACAACACTACGGACCAGCTCACCTTCACGACAAACACCACCACTGCCTTCGCGAAAACCATTGCTGCCAAGGGCGCCTACAGCGTCACGATTGTCACTCAACCCTCGGCGGACAACTGCACCGTAGTCAGTGGCACTGGAACGGCTTCTGCCAACGTCACTGTTCAGATCAATTGCTCCTTCACTCCCGTCACCGCCACCATCGGTGGCACCGTTACCGGCCTCGTCAATAACTCCACCTTAGTCCTTCAAAACAACGGTGGCGACGCCCTGACGATTACCGGCACCGGCAACCCCATCCAATTCACCTTCAAGACCCCTGTTACCGGCCCCACAGACGCCTACGACGTCGAGGTCAACACCCAGCCGCTCAACCCGGTTCAGATCTGCACCGTGTCCAATAATCAGGGAACCGCTACCGCCAACGTCACAAACGTCGCTGTTTCCTGCGTACTGGCTTACAAAATCGGTGGCACTGTCACCGGCGTTGTCGGCACTGGCTTGACCCTCCAAAACACAGGTGTCGAGCTGCTCACGATTACTGCCAACGGAGCATTCACCTTCGTCAATCCTGTTCCTACGGGTTTCGCTTACACCGTAACAATCTCCGCGCAACCCACGAATCCAGCCCAGGTTTGCGTCGTCACCCCCGGCACCGGCAGCGGCACCGCTACTGCCAACGTCACCACCGTTGCTGTCACCTGCCCGGCGATTACCTATAGCGTCGGCGGCACGGTCGTTGGCTTGGAAGGCGTTCTTCCCCAAAATGGTCCTATCGCTGACAACAGCTTCGTTGTGCAAAATAATCTGGGCAACAGCCTGATCATCACGCAGAACGGGACCTTCACCTTTGCCACACCGGAAGCCCTGAATGACCAATATGAAGTCTCGATATTTCACGGTCCCAGCACCCAGGCTCAGGGTTGCACCACTTGGGGTTACAAGGGTGTGGTTACCGGCAACATCACGGACATCGTGCTGGATTGCGCTCATAACGACTGGACATGGATCAATGGCTTGAATCTCGCCGGAACTGACGCACCTTCTGTCCCTCAATATGGTGCGTTCCCATCAACCCCACCGACCGCGATTCCAAATCCTTTCACCAACACCCCGGGAGCGCGATACGGGGCCGCCGGATGGACAGACAGTTCCGGCAGTCTCTTTCTTTTTGGTGGCAAGGGATGGGAATTGACTGGAGGGCAACCTCCCGACACGCTTAGTGGGCCTATGAACGACATGTGGGTATGCGATATGTCGTGGGGAGATTTTTGCCAGTGGCAGTTAGTGGGTGGCTACGACCCCACGAAGATTACCGTCAATGGTACCGCCACGACCGTTGGTGCACAAATCATCGCTTGCTCCCAGACCGAGGGCGGGTGCGACGCTCCTGCAGGACGCTTGGGAGCTGCCACATGGACCGACAAAACCGGGAATTTCTGGCTCTTCGGTGGTTCCGATGGCGCTCACTTCCTCAACGGTCTGTGGATGTACAACCACACCGCATTGAGCCCTGCCACATACACGCTTACGGAAGGTACGTGGACCTTTAAGAGCGGAACCGGTCTAGTTGACCAGCCCGGCGATTATACTGTACCCCCGCTAATCCCTGGTGCGCGCACTAACGCGATTACTTGGACGGATAGTTCAGGAAACCTATGGTTGTTCGGTGGCTATGGCTACGACGGACAATCTCCCTCAATCCTCGGATTCCTGAACGACCTGTGGGAATACACAGGTGGTGCCTGGGTCTTCGTTTCCGGTGGCAATACCTACAAAGCCAACCAGGACGGAATCTACGGCGTCCCGGGAACTGCTGCACCGACCAATATGCCTGGCGGGCGGCAGGAGGCGGTCGCCTGGACCGATGCCAATGGAAATCTCTGGCTCTTCGGCGGAGAAGGCCTGGATTCCGTGGGCACAGTCAACGGCATCCTCAACGACCTCTGGGTCTTTAACACCACTAGCTTGCAATGGACCTTTGTTCTCGGGTCGACCACGGCAAACCAGACTGGCCTTTATGGACTCCAGCCTTTGGTTGGTCCTCCGAACACCACGGGTGCGGCAGGCACGGTAGGTCTCACTGGCGGCACGGCAGGCACACTGCCAGGGTCGCGTTGGGGTGCCGATGGCTGGGTCGACAAGGGTGGCAATCTCTGGCTCTTCGGGGGCTGGGGTCTCGATTCCACCGGCACCAATGGCAATGGTGCCCTCAACGACTTGTGGGTTTACGTTCCAAACGCTACATTCGGCCAACCTGGTACGTGGACCTGGGTCAAGGGCTCGAACACCGGCTCCGATAACGGCGTCTACATCAATAGTAGGGTGATCCCCTATTTGACCTACGAAATCTTCACTCCTGGTGGTCGCAGCAATGCCACCCACTGGTTCGACCCTAACCTCAACCAACTCTGGCTCTTTGGCGGGGAGGGTTACGACTCCACAAGTACAACCGGAAACGGCTACCTTAACGATCTGTGGCGCTACTTACCCTATCCGGACTAAAACCCTATATAGCGCCTGAACCACTTCCAAGGCCGGAGTCCATCGAGCACTCTTCCAGCGACTTCGGCCTTGACTCTTTTCTGCCTCCATCCTAGAGTTCTTGAACGCTCGTTCGAGGCGTCATGGCCACCTCGCTCACTATTCCGTCCGATTTACAGGCCAAGCTTCTCCTCATCTTTCCTCCATCCGCCCAAATCATTGCGGTACGTATCTTCACGATTTTGTTCATGTGGGCCATTAGCCTCGCCACCCCGTTCAGCGAATGCTTGCCGGTCAGAACCAGATGACACAATTGATGGAGAGATAGGACAACTAAAACATGGCGACCACCACGAACGCTCCTGTGAAGGAACTCGTCAAATACCGCGTCGAAGATGGCGTCGCCATCTTCGAGTTGGACGATCCACCCGCCAACACCTACACCTACGACATGATGCTGCAACTGGACTCTGCCATCCTCAAGGCTCGCATGGATGACTCCGTCCACGTTCTCCTCCTCCGCGGCGCCGGCGAAAAATTCTTCTCTGCCGGAGCCAGCATCCCCATGCTCACCAAGGCTGACCCGCAGTTTAAGTACTACTTCTGCCTGCACGCCAACGAAACTCTTTCCCGCCTTGAACAAACGCCCAAGCTCGTCATCGCCGCTCTCAATGGCCACACCGTCGGCGGCGGCTTGGAAATCGCCCTCGCCTGCGACATTCGCATCGCCAAAAAAGAGGGCGGCAAGATCGGCCTCCCTGAAGTCAATCTCGGCGTCCTTCCCGGCACCGGAGGCACCCAACGCTTCGCCCGCGCAGTTGGCCGTTCTCGCGCCATCGAACTCATGGCCACCGGCCGCACCTTCAGCTTCGAGGAAGCCCTGGAAATGGGCCTCATCAACTACCTCTACGAAAAGGACACCTTCTGGGAAGATGTCCTCGCCTACGCCCGCCAATTCTGCCCGCCCAACAAAGCTTCCCGCGCCGTCGGCCGTATCAAGCGCTCCGTTGTCACCGGCGCCGAAATCCCCTTTGCCGAAGCCCTCGGCCTCGAACGCGAACTCCAGCAGTTGCTCTTTACCAGTGAGGATGCCAAAGAAGGTCTCGCCGCTTATGTGGAAAAGCGTGCCGCAAATTTCAAAGGCAAGTAGAATCTATGTACCAGCTAGCGCGGCACAACAACGGGTCATTCTTGGCGCAGAGAGGAAACTGCTTCCCATTCGAGTGAACTTCGCATGAAGACTCTTCCTGACTATCTTCGCAAAGGCATGAAGCTCGTGATCGTGGGTTGCAATCCCAGCGAATCTTCCGTCCGCGCCGGCCATTACTATGCCGGGCGCGGAAATCAGTTTTGGCCCATGCTCTATGAATCCGGCGTCGTCCCCGAGCCTTTCGATTACCCCGACGACCGCCGCATCATCGAATTCGGAATCGGCCTCACCGATCTCGTCAAGAAACCCACCAAGGGCATTGAAGAACTCACCCGCGAGGATTTCGCCGAAGGCCGCATCGTACTCTCCCAAAAACTCGGCGAGTTCACCCCGCACGTGGTGGCCTTCAACGGCAAAATCGTTTATGAACAGTTTGCCCAGCGCAAATGCAACTATGGCCTGCAAAAAAGCAATCTCTACGGCGCGCACATCTACGTCCTGCCTTCCACCAGCGGACAGAATGCTCGCGGCAAAAGCGACCGCCTGAAACATTTTCGCAAACTCGCCCAACTCGTCGAACGCACCCAAAAAGCTCGCGAATCGCATCCTAGTTAGTAGGCAACCTTAGCAGGTAACCTGGAGAACGCATCGCCCGATGAGCCACGCCCCGCATTTCGCGCCTTCGCTCGTTCTTGAAGCCCAACACGGCGCCGTCGCCACTCTCACACTGAATCGCCCCGATCGCCTCAACGCTCTCAACAACGATCTCATCACTTCTCTCAACGAAGCTTTGTCCCGCTTCGCCAGCGACTCATCCATTCACGTCGTCATCCTTACCGGGGCTGGCCGTGCCTTTTGCGCTGGCGGTGATCTCGGCGCCATTGGCAAAGGTCGTGAACGCGGCGACGCCACCGAACTCGCCCCCATCCTCCGCTCCGGCATGCAAGCCGTCCTGAAAATTCGCACCATGCCGCAACCTGTAATCGCTGCCGTCAATGGTCCTGCTGCTGGTGCGGGCATGAATCTCGCTCTTGCCGCTGATATCCGCATCGCCGCTGAAGATTCCGTCTTCGGACAGAATTTTGCCAAAGTCGGCCTGTTTCCCGATTATGGCGGCACCTACTTCCTCCCCCAGCTTGTTGGCCCGTCCATCGCCGCGGAGTTGTTCTACCTTGGCGAAATGATCGACGCCAAAACCGCCCATCGTCTCGGCATCGTCAATCACGTCGTGCCTGCCGATAAACTCGAAGCCGAAGCGCGTGCCCTGGCCCATAAAATCGCCGCCGGCCCGCAAGTCGCTATCCGCGCCGTGAAGCATGCCCTCTTCGCCCGCGACGAACAAGCTTTGATCGAAGCCTTGGAAAGGGAAGTCGAGCATCAGCTCAAATGTTTTCATTCGCACGATTGCCAGGAGGGCATTCGCGCCTTCATGGAAAAGCGCGCCCCCAATTTCCAGGGCCGCTGATGTTCTGCTTTTGTAGATGCTGGGCTTTAGCCCGGCATCCAGGGTTTGTAGTGGCCGCTCTTTAGATCGGCTCTTGGGTTCCTGGATTTTGTGTTATCGAATGCTTCAGGAGGCAAACGCTTATGCCTGCGACTCGCTTAACCACCTTCGATGATTGGGTAGATCTTTTCCGCGTCTGGCAAAAAGACATCGGTGTGGACTATCCCGAAATCACCAACTATCGCTTCGAGGCCAAATTCGGCCCCACTCGTTCCAACGAAATCGAATTCGGCGCCTATAAAGGCCGCCCCAAATGGGAAAAAGTCGTCAGCATTCCCGATCAGCGCATGCGCGACGCCCTTCTCAATCTCATTGTCTATCAGGGTGACACCGAATTTGCTTCCGTCGAACAGCAGCGCCGCCTCTTCCAAACCGCTCCCAGCGAACACGATCGCCAGTCCCTGTGCCGCGTTGTCACCGAAGAAATGCGCCACGGCTGGCAGATGTGCCACCTGCTGATGCATCATTTCGGCTACAGCGGCCGCGTGGAAGCTCAGAAAATGCTCGAGCGCCGCGCCTTTGACCAGAAACGTCTCCTCGGTGCCTTCAATCAGGATGTCAATAACTGGCTGGACTTTTTCGTTTACACCGATTTCGTTGATCGCGACGGCAAATATCAACTCACCATGCTCAGCTATTCCGGCTTTGCTCCCCTCGCCCAGTCCATGATTCCCATGCTCAAGGAGGAATCCTTCCATCTCGGCACTGGCCAGGACGGCATCAAGCGCATCGTCAAAGCCGGCGTCATTCCCCTCGCGATCATTCAGCGCTACATCAACAAATGGGTTCCTGTCAGCCTCGATCTCTTCGGCGTCGATCGCTCCAGTTCCGCTCATTGGTTTTACGTCTGGGGACTCAAGGGCCGTTACGACGAGCCCACCGCCCGCGCCGACGCCAACCTCGAACGCATGAATGAGCATAGCCGCGAACTGTATCACCAGGAATGCGTCAAGCTCGTGGACATGATTAACAAAAATGTTCCCGCCGGCCACCCGCTCCTTTACGTTCCCGACGTCAAATTCAATCGCCACATCGGCGAACACGCCCACAAACCTTACGACGTCCACGGCGAACTCCTCGATGAACGCGCATTTCCCGCCTATCTGCAGGAAATGCTTCCCCAAACCGCCGATCTGGCCACAGTCGAAGACATCCAGTCCGTCGAAAAACTATGGATCGCCCCCAAAACCGCCATCCAATGACGCCACCATTCCGACATTTCTCCAGTAGGGGCGCAGCATTGCTGCGCCACATGTCCGCAATCACTCTGTCTCAGGAGCCCCAATGACCGACCTCGAAATCACGCCCCGCCAGGTCAAAGATCGCCTCGACCGCGGCGAAAAACTTCTCCTCGTTGACGTCCGCGAGCCCCATGAACACGCCGTCTGTCGCATTGAAGGCGCCCTTCTAATTCCCATGGGCACCATTCCCGCAAATCTCCAGAAGCTTGATTCCGATGAAGATGTAATCTGTTTCTGCCATCACGGCATGCGCAGCCTCGATGTTGCCAATTGGCTCCGCCATCAGGGCGTCAAATCCGCCAAGTCCATGGCCGGTGGCATCGATCGCTGGTCCACCGAAATTGATCCCGCCGTCCCCCGTTATTGATTTGAGGCTCGGTGCTCCTCTTCGCCTTCGATGAACCTGTATATCGCAACCCAATGTAGCGCAGGGAGAGTCTTCGAGCCCTGCGGCTTTCTCGGCCCACGGACCTTGCATGAAACGCGTCCCAGCGTGTCATTCCCCCGCGCGTGTCATTCCGAGCGAAGCGAGGAACCTGCTTTTCTTCTTGTGCAACGGATAATCGTCTGTAGCATTAAATAGCTGAGGAAAGGAGAAATATGCCCAGCAAAATTCTTCTCTACCAAAAACCCACTTGAACCACTTGCCGCAAAGCAAGAGGTCTCTTGCTCCAGCAAAATATCTCATTCGATTCCCGCGACCTCGATAAACAACCTCTCTCGGAAGCGGAACTCGACCATCTCATCGCTGACCGTGACCACAAACTGTTCCTAAACTCTCGCAACGAACTCTTCCGCAAACGCAACATGAAACTCCACCCGCCTTCCCGCGCCGAAGCCATCAAGCTCATGGCCAAACAACCCAACTTAATCCGCCGCCCGCTTCTGGTCCGCGGCTCACAGATCCTCTTCGGCTTCGATGAATCCGCCTATCGCAACCTAATGTAGCGCAGGGAGAGTCTTCGAGCCCTGCGGCTTTTCGGTCCCATGTATTTTTCTTATCTGCCCCTTTGGACTGCGGCGGCTCGCCGCCGCTTTTACGGTTGCTCAACTCGGCAATCCCAAATCATCATGAGCAAATCCGTTTCCTGATATCTGATCGCTGATATCTGGTATCTGATATCCCTACCTCACCTCCAACATTCAGCCCCTCTCTCCCACAATTGTCCTACAATACCCTCCATGCCACCCCTCGCCGACCGCATCCTCATCCAGCAAGGCGACATCACCGACATGGACGTCGACGCCATCGTCAACGCCGCTAACAACGACCTCATCCTCGGTGCTGGTGTGGCAGGCGCCATCTATCGCAAGGGCGGCGAATCCATTCAGCAGGAGTGCAACAAAATCGGCAGCATCCCCGTCGGCTATGCCGCCATCACTGGCGCCGGCAAGCTTAAATCGCGGTTCGTCATTCATGCCGCCAGCATGGGTCTAGGCGGCGTACGCACAACTGCTAAAACGTTGCGCACTTCCACCGCGCATTCCCTTCGCCTCGCCGCCGAACGCAAACTCAAATCCATCGCCTTCCCCGCCATCGGCACCGGTGTCTCCGGCTTTCCTCTCGAAGAGTGCGCCCAAATCATGCTCACCGAAACCATCCAGCATCTGAAGGGCGAAACCTCTCTCGATGCCGTCTACTTCGTCCTCTTCGACGCCCGCGCTCGCGACGTCTTCCAATCCACTTGGGACATTCTTCGCAAAGATCTCTCCACAGGAGCCGCTTCCGCGTGACCCCGCTTGCCGCACTCCTCGCCGAACGCATCCGCCGCTTCGGCCCCATCACCTTCGCCGAATACATGCGCGAGTGTCTCTATCACCCCGTCTATGGCTACTACAGCAAGCCCGAATCGGCTCGCTTCGCCGACTACTACACCAGCCCCGATGTCCATCCCATTTTTGGCCGCTTGCTAGCCCGTCAATTCGCCGAATGCTGGCAGCAGCTCGATCGTCCTGAAGAGTTCACGTTAGTTGAGGCCGCTGCTGGTGTCGGCCGCTTGGCGAAACACATCCTCGAATTCGCGCAATCCAAATTGCCGGAGTTTTATTCTGCGTTGCGTTACATCGCTGTCGAACGTTCACCCGCGCGCTGCGACCAGATGTCCGGCCATCTCGCGCCTTTCCTTCAGGAAGGGAAGTGCCTACCCGCCATCGAGATTCCTGCTCACATCCCCGCGGGTTGCGTTTTCTCCAACGAACTACTCGACGCGCTCCCCGTTCACCGTGTCCGCCAGCACGAAGGCCGTCTCCAGGAAATCTTCGTCGGCCACAACGGCAACTCTTTCTTGGACATCCTCATGCCTCTCTCCACTGAAGCCATCGCCGAATATTTTTCCGCGCAGCAAATCTCTCTTCAGGAAGGCCAGCAGGCCGAAGTAGGATTGGAAGCATGTGACTGGATTTCCGAAATTGCTCGGCGCCTGGCGCGCGGCTTTGTTTTCACCATCGACTACGGCCACGAGGCCGCCGACCTTTTCGATTCCCACCATATGGCAGGCACCATGCTCGCCTACGCCAAGCACCAGGCCAGCGAAAGCTTCTTCATCGCTCCCGGTGAACAGGACCTCACCGCCCACGTCAATTTCACCGCCCTCCGTCTCTGGGGCCGGCACGGCGGCCTCGAAACCCTCGGCCTTATCTCTCAGACCGCGTTCCTCCTCGCCCTCGGCCAGCACAACGAATTCGCCGACCTCTACGACGAAGGCATGGACGAAACCGATCGCGTCCGCGCACGCCTCCAGCTCAAAACCCTAATCTACCCCGACGGCATGGGCGAACGCTTCCAGGTCCAAATCCAACAAAAATCCGTCCCCCACCCCAATCTCTCCGCCCTCTATCCCCTGTAGGCGCTGGGCTTTATCCCAGCCAGCAATCCCGCCTTCTCTTCCTCTGCGACCTCTGCGTCTCTGCGTTTCACTTTTCTTTTTGCTTCCTCCTTCCTCCCTTCGGATTATTTATATTTATTCTCTTGACATTCTAATTACCTTCTGCCACACTCTTCCGCGTAGATATCCACGCCCCGCGGTCTTTCCTCCACGGGGTTCCCCAATTTCCCAAATCTCTTATCCGGAGTTCTCTATGTCCAAGAAACCCTCCAAGGACCGCGCGTCCCTGTGTACCTTCACGTTCTCCGACGGCCGCCAATGCAAGACTCCCCGTCAACCCGGCGACTCTGATTTCTGTTACTTCCACTCCAAGCGCGAACTCCAGCGCCTCGCCGCCAAAAACGCCGGGGACTTCGTCGCTTCCGCTGTTGCCACTGATTATGTCAGCGCCTGCGCACTCAACGGCAGTCTCGGCCGTCTATTCCGTGCCGTTGCCTGTGGCCAGATCAATCCAAAGACCGCTCATACCCTCGCTTATCTCGCACAGGTCATGGCCCAGACTCTTCCCTTGGCTGAAGAGGAATTCGCTCGCACCTTCGGCCGCCAGCCCTTGCTCGACACGCTCAGCAGTGCTTTCGGCAAGCTCAATCCCAAGTTCATCAAATCCCTCGAAGATTCCGACTCCGACGATGAAGAAGAAGACGATGACGGTGATGAGAACTCCGACGACTCCACCGAACCCGACGAAGCCGAAGACCTCGCCGATCCCGACCAGCATGACGACTCCGCAGACCCCGAAGTGTCTGACGACTCCGCCGAGTCTGCCAATCCCCAGGAGCCAGCCGACTCCACCGAATCCGAAGTAAGGGACAAGCCAAATGGCTTCCCTCAGCCCGACTCGCCCCCTCCCTCCACTATCCAGACCGTTCCCTCCATTCCCAATCCACCCAATCCCGACCCTCCACTCCCCAGAATCATATTCCGCTAACCCCCTTTAGAATCACCAGATTCAAATCTGATATAAAACAATCAACTTAATCCCTATTAGAATCACCACTTATGAAAAACAGGGGAGGGGGGTACCACGATTTCCATCCCCTCTATTTCTTCCGCAGCTTCTTCAGCATCTCCGCTGCATTCCCATTCTGCGCATCCAACTCCAGCGACTTCTCGTAATTCAATATCGCCAATTCCTTCTCCCCCTGATTCATATACTGCTCGCCCAGGCTGTCATACGCGTTCGACGATTCCGGATGCAACCGCACATTCAATTGGAAGATCTCAATCGCCTCCGAATTCTTCTTCTGTCGCATCAATCGATACCCCAGGGAGTTAATTGCGCGTTCCTCGATCGCTCCCGCCCGCAACTCCTTATCAAATTCCGCGATTGCCGCTGTCGCTCCTCGTTCTCGCGCCGCACCCGCAAACCGTGTTGCCGCCGAATCGTACCGGTCATACTTGATCCAGCGAAACGCCGGCAAATCAATGCCCAGCGCCGCTTGCACCACGTCCTCCGCAATCGCCAACCCGTTCTCGCTGTTCGTGAAAAACACCACCCCGCTCTTCCTCTTCAGATTCGCCGCAACAAAGCACCGGAACGCCCCATTGTCTCCCCAATGCCACAACACTTCTCCCTCTCCGGTCTTCGCGATTCCCCAACCCAATCCCCAGAAAAGTTCTTTCGAGAGTTCCTTCGCCGGATGCTCCGTGCAGTTTGTGCATGTCGGGTCCACGGCAATCTGTGGCGTTTCCATCTGCTTCAATGTTTCGCGCTTCAACCCCCTGCCATTCAAGATCGCTTCCACAAACCTCGCGTAGTCCGCGGCCGTCGTGTGCAGGCTCGACGCCGCATTGGCCTCCCTCGGCTTGAATTTCTCTTCTACTTGCCCGTCTGCATCGTGGCCCGTGGCTGTCCGCTCATCGAAATCCGGCCGCCACACATAACTGCTGCTCTTCATCCCCAGCGGCGCAAACACGGCTTCCGTCATGTATTCATTCAGCGGTTTCCCTGTGATCTGTTCCACCACTTTCTGTAGATACACAAATCCTTCACCCGAATAACTGAAGCGCTCCCCCGGCGTGAATCGAATCGTCAACGCTTGCCCACCTCCGCGCCAGTTCGGGAATCCCGTACGGTGGCTCAGCACAATGCGCGCCGTAATGAGCTTCAGCCGCTCGTCTCCCTCAATGTACGGCTTCGGCAAATACCCCGTTAGCGGTGCGTCCAGATCCAGTTTTCTCTGCTCCACAAGCTTCAGCGCCCCGTAGGCGAACACCGCCTTGCTCAACGAAGCCGCCTCAAAGATCGTGTCGTCTGTCACAGCCCGCCCCGAGCCCGCCTTGCTTACCCCAAAATCCCCCAGCCACGCCGTCTTTCCATTTTCAATCAGCGCAATCTGCAGCCCGGGCACACCGCCCTTCTTCATCAATTCCGGTATCGCTGCTTCCAGTTTTGCCTGAGGACCTTTAGGCGCCGCCTTCTCCACTCCAGCCTGTCTCTCCTGTCCTTGCGCGCAACTCGCCGCGCTCCACGCCAGGCATGCTGCGGACAGCACTACCGCTCCTACGATGCGTTGCATAGCACCTCTCTTCAGCGCCGACAAACAGTCCTGATCAATGAAGGGAATCGTGCCCTACTCGGCCACACCACTCCCTTCGGTATAGACGGTTTTTTTGTGGATTTGTTCCGCTCGCCAGCGGTCATTCTTCGGCGAGTTTGTTACGGAATAGAACGCCCGTTCTTCGCGAGAGTCCTACGGGTTTGGCCTCTTCAACGTAGGCCTTTCCCCTGAGGCCGGTGCGGGAATATCAGCGGCGTTCCCCTTCGCTGGCGTCGTCGTAGTCGCATCCCCCGTCGGCGTCACTGCGGGCGTGCCACCTTCCGTGTACGCCTTCTTCACCAGCGCTTGCACGGTATCCTGCGCTCCGCCCGTATTGTCATTCGTTTGCCGCGCCTTGCTGTATTCGTTCAGCGCTCGTTCCCGTTGCCCCAGCAAATCGAATATCTTTCCCAGGTAAATGTGCGCCCAAACCTCCGTCCACTTCTCCGAAGGTTCCGGCACGGTGGCCAGCGCTTCGCGAAACGCATTTGCTGACGCCTGGTAATTCTTCTGGTTAAAAAACGCCTCGCCCATCCGGAAGTTGGCCAGGGAACGGTTGGGCTGGATGCTCAGCGCTCGTTGGTACTGCTTCACCGCATCGTAGTACCGGCCCAGCATGGCAAGTTCTTCGCCACGCGCAATCGCCGCGCGCGCCCGCAAATTCGGCGAACTCTTCAGAATCAAGTTGTTGGGATCGATATGGATGCCGCCGGATTTCGGTCGTCCGAAAGTTTCGATCGTGAAATCCGTCTCCGTTCCCACCACGTCCACGGTCCTGAATTCCGGGTTTCCTTCCGTATCAATCCGCAACTGCACCGGCATGGCGAACGTGTCCAGTGGCTGCTTGATTTTACCCACGATCCGGAAACCTTTTCGCGTCCGGTAGGTCACATACTCCAGCGTGAATTCCGGAACGCCGGTCGAGTTCATCCATTGCGCGAAGTACCCCTGCAGGTTTGGCGGCGTATCCCCCGGTTTCATGGAAGCATTGGTGGCGGCGATGGCCATTCCCTCAAAGTCCTGCACGGTCGCTGTTTTACCTTTGTATTTGTCGTAGAAACTGTGCAGCAGCGATTTGAACGCCACATCGTTCATCTGCATCCGCAGCATATGAAACAGCATCGCTCCCTTATTCATTACCACGGAGCGGTATTCCGCGGAATACGGTATCAGCCGGGCCGATTGCGCCACGGGAGCCGCATCATCAAACATCAGCGAGCCCACTGCGAATTCGTCAACCGCGCGCAGCCCCGCTTCCTTCCCCAAATTCTGTTCGGCATAAAGCTCTTCGCAATACCGCGCCAGACCGTCGCTGACCCACACGTCGGCCGTCGATGCCGGCAGCACCTGGCTTCCCCACCATTGCCCGGCCACCAGTTGGCTCATCGTGCGATCGCTGAACTTGGGATCCCATATGCTGTGCGCCAGCATGATCACACCGGGCGCGGAAAATTCCCGCAACGTCCCATCAGGCAATTGCACCACCGTCAGATCGGAGTCCGGCAACTCTCCAAACATGTCCGCGAAAATAATTTCCTGATGCGCCACCAGGTTTGCGAATACTTGTGCCTTGCCAGAATCCGCCTTTGGCGCATAAACCGACACGCTAATCCCCTCAGCCTGTTCGGGATTCAGCTGCAATGGTCCGCCAACAAATGAGCCATTGGGTTCCGCCCGGTCGCAGCGAAATGTGTACATCAACCGCCCGCCTTCGGCCGGTGCGCGCGGTGCCATCGGTTGCGGCGCCGCTGCTTTTCCCGTTCCCGCCACCGCCATGGTGTCTGGCACATTCAGCCGGAAGGTGCCCGTAAAACGATTCGCCGGGTAATTTGTCAGCGGAAACCACCGCGAAGGCAGCAACAAGTAAAGCCACTCCTTGCCGATCGACGCCACGCGAATTCCCGGAACCGGGCTGTTTTCCTCATTCACCAGCAGCCCAGCGTAGCTGAATGTCAGCGTCACTGTTTTCCCCACCGCTACCGGCGCCGGCAGCGTTACGTTCACCATCAGCGGATTATCGTTGTCCCGCTGGAACGGCAGAGTTTTTCCCTCCGCCGTCTTCACTTCCCTCACGTCAAGATTCTGGTGCAGTTCAACGCGCAGGTTCGTCGAAACCTCGACAGCCTTAAAATCGATTTTCACAACTGCGTTAATCGATTGCCCGGTCGTGTCCAGATATGCCGCAAGGTCGTAGTTCTGGGCCAGATAACTCGGCGGGCGCGCCGTCTGCGCGCGCAGGGGCGCACCGAATAGTGTCATGAGCAGGAACAGGGCTGGCAGCAGCGCAAGGCAGCCCATTTGGCGTCGCGTCATCGTAGACCTTTCCGGAGGATTCACGTCCGGTGCATATAGATAGGATAGCAATGCCCTAGGAAGCGTTGCCAGTGCCAGCTCCCAGTAAACCCGCAATCTGGTCCGCGGCACGCTCCACTGCTCCCGGAGGCCCCAACCGTTGCCGCACCTCGGCCAGCCCGCGCCGCATCTCTTCGCAAGCCTTGGGGTCTTCCAGCAGGCGCAGCGCTGCGGCAGCCACGCGCTCCGGAGTAAAGAATTCCTGAACCAGTTCCGGGACCACTTTTCGTTCCGCAATCAGATTTACCATGGCAAAAAACGGTGTGCGCACCAGCGGCTTTGCCAGCGCCGCCGTCAGTGGCGAAACTTTGTAGATCACCACCATCGGCGCATCCAGTAATGCCGCTTCCACCGTCGCGGTTCCGCTGGAGACAATGGCCGTATCCGCCGCTGCCAGCGCGTTGTAGGTTTCACCCTCCACCACGCGCACCTTCAAACCCGCCGGCCACCCCTCCTTCAATCTCTCCACGATCTGCGGATGCGCCGCCGCCACTACGAATTGCGTATCCACCTTAGCCTGAATAATCGCGCATGCCTTTTGCAGCACAGGTAGATGATGCGCCAACTCCCCCGTTCGGCTGCCTGGCAACACCGTAACAATTTTGTAACGCGGATCCAGCCCGTGCGCCCCGCAAAACCCCGCCCGGCTCTGCGTCGCGCTCACCGCTCCCACCAGCGGGTGCCCGATAAACTCTGTCCGTACTCCCGCATTCCGGAAAAACTTTTCCTCGAATGGAAAGATGCACAATCCCTTTACAAATCGCTCGCGGATTAGCCGCACCCGCCACGGCCGCCACGCCCAGAATTGTGGGCAAATGTAATAGACGTTGCGTATCCCCCGCGGCGCCAGTTTGCGCGCCAGCCGCAGATGAAACCCGGGGAAGTCCGTCAGGATTGCCAGCGCGGGCTTGCGGCGCTCCGCTTCCTTCACCAGACGATCCATCGCCCGCAGCAGCGAAGGCAAATGCCCCAGTATCTCCGTTATCCCCACAACCGCTACTTCGGAATAGTCCGTGACGATTTCCACGCCCGCCGCGCGCATTTGCGGCCCGCCCATCCCAAATATCTGCACGTCCATTCGCGCTCGCAGCGCTTTCGCAAGGCTCGCCGCGTACATGTCCCCGGAGGCTTCACCCGCCGAGAGCAGTAGAGGAATTGGTGGCATTTGAGAGAGATGCTGCTTAATCGCTGGTGGGGAGCGAAGCTGGCAGCGCGGAAGATCCTGCCAGGCCATTCGTGGCCAGCGGTTCGTGGAGCTCCTGCTCCTTATACTGCAACTGGTACAGGCGATAGTAAATCCCGCGTTGCGCCAGCAGGTCTTGATGCGCACCCTCCTCGCGCAAACGCCCTTTATGGAATACCAAAATGTGGTCCGCGTCCTGAATCGTGCTCAAGCGGTGCGCAATCACCAGTGCCGTGCGCCCCGTCAACAAGCGGTTCAGCGCTTCGCGAATCAGTAATTCCGTCTTCGTGTCCACGCTGGACGTGGCTTCGTCCAGAATCAGGAATCGCGGATTGTGTGCCAACGCCCGCGCAAAGCTGATCAGTTGCCGTTGCCCCACCGAAAGCGTCGAGCCTCGTTCGTTCACGTCCGTGCCTGCGCCTTGCGGCAGCGAATTCATGAATTCGCCCAGTCCGATTTCGCGCAATGCGTGCTCCACATCTTCCCGCGAAATTCCCGGCGTGCCCAGCCGCACATTCGATTCAATCGTTCCGCTGAACAGGAAAGGGTCCTGCAGTACGATTCCAAATTGTTTGCGCAGTTCCTGCAGATTCAGCAAACGAATGTCCACGCCATCCAGCAGAATCTGCCCACGCTGGATATCGTAGAAGCGCAGCAACAGCGAAATCAGCGTGGTTTTCCCCGCCCCCGTGTGCCCCACGATGGCGAACGATTGCCCCGGCAGCATGCGGAACGACACGTCGCGCAACACCCACTCGTCGTCGGCGGGTTCCGCCACGTTCCTGTAGCTGAACCACACATTGCGGAATTCCACTTCACCGCGCGGGTTCACGATCGCTTGCGCATTGGCGTTTGTATCGATGGTGATGGGCTCGTCGAGTAGCTTGAAAATGCGCTCCGATGCCGCCATCGCCGACTGCAAAATATTGAATTTTTCGCTTAGGTCCTGAATCGGCCGGAAAAACCGTTGCGCATACATCGTGAACGCGGTCAGAACGCCCAGGCTCAGCGTTCCGCCCAGTATCCGATTGCCCCCCGAATAGTAGATCAGGGCGATGGTCGCGAAGCTCAGGAATTCCACCGCGGGATAAAAAAGGGCGTAAGCCAGAATCGCGTCGCGCCATGCCAGCATGTTGTCTTTGTTGCGCAGCGAAAATTCTTCCCGCGCTTTTTGCTCGCGATTGAAAAGCTGTACCACCGCCATTCCGGAAATGTACTCCTGCAAAAACGCATTGATGCGCGCGATGGCCGTGCGGATTTTTCGGTTGGCATCGCGCACGTATTTCCTGAAGATCAGCGTGACCACCACGATGAACGGCAAAACCGCAAACGCATCCAGAGCCAGCTTTGCATCAATGCGGAACAGCAGCGCCGCCATCACCACCAGCAGGAAGAAGTCGTTGATCATCGTCACGACGCCCGCGGCGAATAAATCGTTCAATGCATCTACGTCCGTGGTCACGCGCGTCATCAGCCGCCCCACGGGATTCCGGTCGAAGTAAGTCATCGGCAGGCGTTGCAGACGCCCGAAAATTTCCTTGCGCATGTCGTACATGGTCTGCTGTCCCACGCGCTGCATAATGCGGATTTGCACGTATTGCGCAAGAAAATCGAAGATCAGCACGCCCAGATAGAGCAGGCTGAGCAGAATGATGCCGTGCCACGCGGCCGATTCTGCAAGGCGGGCCTCCGAGCTGGGCACCAGGTACTTGTCGATGGCCCGGCCAAATATCCAGGGCGGCGCCAGTTCCAATGGCGTCACTATGGCCACCAGCGCCATCGCGATGATCACGCGCCAACGATACGGCCGCAAATATTCCAGCAGCCGCTTCATCAGGCGCGAATCGTACGCTTTGCCGAGTGCCTCTTCCTCTTGTTGACCGTTGCTCATGCGCGTTCGAGCTCTTCTTCCAGCAACTGTTTCTGATACAAATCAGCGTAGTACCCCTGCCGTGTCAGCAATTCATCGTGCGTGCCGCGTTCGATGATCTGGCCATCTTTCAACACCACGATCTGGTCCGCATCGCGCACCGTGGATGTCCGGTGGGAAATCAGTATCGTGGTTCGCCCTTGCATTACCCCGCGCAGTTGCCCCAGGATTTTTTCTTCTGTCTGCGTATCCACGGCGGACAGGGAATCGTCCAAAATCAGAATCCTTGGATCGCGCACAATCGCGCGGGCAATCGCTGTCCGCTGTTTCTGGCCGCCAGAAAGCGTGATCCCGCGTTCTCCCACCATCGTTTCGTACTGGTTCGCAAATCCCTGCACGTCGCCATGCAGGCTGGCGATTTCCGATGCTCCCTGGACCTCATGCGGATCGTGTTTCGGCAAACCGAAGGCAATGTTTCCGCCCACCGTTTCGCTGAACAGAAACGTATCCTGCGGCACGAAGCCAATTGCCCGACGCAGCGTTTCCAGCGGCCACTCGCGGATCGCGTGGCCGTCGATCAGCAACTCGCCGGGCGCCACGTCCCACAGTCGCGCCACCAGTGCCGCCAGCGTTGTCTTTCCGCTCCCCGTCGGTCCTACGATGGCGAGTGTCGAGCCGGCCGGAATCGTCAGGTTGATGTTGCGCAAGACTGGTTTCGGTCCGTGACCGTTGGATGGTGCCGCGCCGTCCCCGGAAAGAGTCGTGGGATAGGTAAAATTCAAATTGCGGAACTCGATGTTCCCTTCAGGCCGCGTCCCGGCTGCTACATTGGCGTCGCGATCGTCAATCTGCGGCTTGGCGCGCAGGATGTAGTTCAACCGGCCCATGGATGCCGCGCCCCGTTGAAAAATATTCGTTACCCATCCCAGCGCGATCATCGGCCAGACCAGAAGTCCCAGATAGGTGTTGAAGGTGATCAGCGCGCCCAGCGACATCTGTCCGTGCAGGAACCGGTAACCGCCCTGCCACAGCACGATCAGGAACGTAACCCCGATCATCGCCTGCAGCGACGGCATGAACATGCTCCACATGCGGATGAGTTGCACGTTTTTCGATACATACTCGCGGTTCGGCCCGTCAAAAAGGTGAATCTCCGACTCTTCCTGCGCGTAAGCCCGGATCACGCGCACTCCGGAGAGGTTCTCCTGCACTTTGGCGGAAAGCGTTGCCAGCGACGCCTGAATTTTTTCGTAAAGTTCGTGGATCACTTTCCCGAAATGCCGCACGGTAAGCGCCACCACCGGAACCGGCAGCAGCACCCACAAGGTCAGCGATTTCGACAGAACCACCATCACCGCAATCGACAAAACCATCGTCACGATGGTTGTGCCGCTGTACATGATTCCCGGGCCCAGCACCATGCGCACGGAATTCAAATCGTTGGTTGCACGAGACATCAGTTCACCCGTGCGATTCCGCACGTAGAACTCCGGCTCCATCACCAGCAACCGGTCCAGCAGATCGCTGCGAATATCAAATTCGATGTCCCGTGAAATCCCGATCAAAGTCCAGCGCGTCGCGAACGACAGCAGGCCCTTCAGCGCAATACACACAATCAAAATCAGGCAATAAATTCCCAGCGTTCGCCGGCTGTGCGGCTGGTAATAGGGAAGGAGGTCACTCAGCCAACTGAGTGGCGGCACATCACGCGCACCGTGCATCGCCAGTTCAAACGGCCGCGGGCTCCCCGCCAGAGTGTCCGTGATGATTCCTGTCGTCAGCGGAACTACGTTTCCGATCAGCCCCATCAGCACCAGCGTCAACATGCCCCACGCAATCGCGCCCTTGTAGCGGGCCAGATAGGGCAGCAGTCCCCGCAGGTTCTCCCACGACGAGACCTTGGCGCCCCTCTTCGCGGGCTCCCCTGCGCGCAGCGCTGCGGCCGCCGTGCTCATCGCAATGTGGACCTCGGATGATCCAGCGATGCGCCTTCCAGCAGGAAGTTTGTGTAGGAATAGTCCATCGACTGGTATCGCTTCGTCGCCGGATTCCACCGCACCGCGATCGGCAGGGTGCGCTCGCTTGTACCAGACTTTATGGGCGTGAAGTAGAGTGACATCCCTTCTGTTGGGCCGTTTTCGTATTGCAATTTCCAGCCAGTCACGGCCTGCAGCGGCGTCAGCGCCAGAAACCCTTTCGGGTTCTTCAAATATTCATCACATCGGAACAGCTCAACCCACTTGCCGTCGTCGTTCTCCGCCACCACGGCGCGCGTCACCACCGTGCCCGCCACCACGCTTTTCGGCGTATTGGGAACAACATTGGCCACCAGAACTTGCTGCTTACCCGTCTTTGCCAGATCGCCGTACAGTAAAACCTGCGCATCGCTCCCCAACATCACTTTCGCGGCATCTTGAACATCATCGGGAATCGCAGGCTCGGCAGGCTTCGCCGCTTCCGCGGAAGGCTTGGGCTCGTCAGACCCACAACCCTGCAAACACGCGCCGATCACCAGCAGCCCGATACACGCTGCATGGAATGGCAAACCAAAACTCCTGCCGCTAGAGGAATCTCTATCTCTCTCCAGGAAAGTCGACACTCGCGTAAAGGCACTCAGCATTCCAGTCCTTTCCTCTCTCACGCCACTTGCTCAACGATTACACTCTTGTGCTTTTGCACTCTTATACTTCCGGACTCTTCGTCTCTATATAGACGCACAAACCAGCGGCGCGTGACACCCCACCCTTTCCTGCATTTCGTATCACAAACTGGGAGCCGCCAGCGTGATCTCCACAACGCGCCCCGGCTGCCCGTCCTGCTCCTTTGTGCAGAGCACTTCCATTACCTGCGGCACGTCCGGGCCCGCCCAGTCGAACGCGTAATACCACAATTCTAACGGTTGCCCGTCCTTCGTGCTAGGACTCCGAGAATCCGGCTCGCCATACAATTGCACCACTTTGGCGATTGTGTCCCACACGCGTAAGCCGCGCCCGGTCTTCCATGGGGATGGCGGCACGGCATGACAATCGGCTATAAACCCTTTTGAGTGGCTCACTCGGATGACCTGGATTTTCTTGTCGCGGTCAAAATCGATGGACAATGTCAGGTTGACGCAAGGGTCGCGCCAAATTGCGGTGCCATCATCTTCAGAGGTTTCCTCATTGTACTGCACAACCCCGCCGTACTGTTTCTTGGCGCGATGCATTGTGTCCCGCCCTGGCCGCAATCCCGCCAGCGTCAACTCGTTCATACGCTTCGCTGCGACTTTCTTTTGTGGCGTTTCAGGAGATTGGGCGGCAGCCACCGCGGAGATTAATAGCAGTGCGAAAAGCGCCCGCTTCAGAAAGCGGCCGCTACAATAGCCGGTCGGCACGATTTTGTCCCCAGTCTTCGCTGAAAACTTAAGAACTGAATACTGAAAACTCATTTCTGGCCAAGGATCGCATCCAGCCGCGCCTCAAAGTTTTCTTCCCCTTCGCTCCACAATTCGCTGCGCTGCACCGGCAAGGCGTGCTCCACTGCTTCTACCCACGCAAACAGCTTTTGGATGTTTTCCCGGGTCTTCTGGTGATACTGCTTCAGGTTCTCCCCGCTGGCCATCCAGCTCCGAAATGTCTTCTCAATAGGATGATCGCTTCCCGCAAATGGGTCGGTGGCCGCCCCCGGCGCCAGCAGCCCGGCATGCCCGGTGAAGAGATGCTCGAAGCCCAGGTCCGCGGAAAGCTGCCCCTCACTCTCTGCCGCGCCGCCGTCGAACTCTTTCCCCTGGCAAAGCAGCACCAGCGGTCGCGGCCCGTGCTGCCACTTCAGCGTCTCGATGTCGAAGGCCCACAAATCCCATTTAGCATTCACAATGTAGGCAACGTCTGGATAGAGTTGCTGCGCCGCCAGCGCCGCCACTTCCGCCGCGCCATAATTCTGCTCGTGCATATCCCACTCGACGATCGGAGTTTCGGTGGCATCCACCGCCTGGACCGTTAACTGATCAAAGCCCGCATGGGATTCAGACAGGGGAACGCTGGCGAGGAATCGCGCAAACTCCGCGATCATCGTTTCAATTGCAAAGTCGCGCGTCCACACGCGCAGATAGGCTCTGTTTGCCATAGCTGAACCTGGGAATTATACAGGTGAATTATACTGGGCGCGCCCCGCGCCGGTGAAACATGGTGGAAGGCAGAACGACTGTGCAGCGGACGCTACCGTCGCTAATCGCCAAAAGTTACTTGGGCTCTGTGGTCGGCTTCACGTTCTGCACGGTCATTTGACCCGCGTCATGACGTGTCGGCCCCGGCTTGGGCACTTGCTTCTTAGGTTTTTTTGCTTCGCGTCTACCTTTATCTCGGTTTCCCATGCGAGCTAGGTTGCCACAACTCGCCACTCATAGCCAGCGGAATCAGTACAGAAGAAACAGAGGTCACTTGCGTGGGCAAAAGCTCAGGTTATTGATCTTGACCTTCTCATATATCTTATGATACGTACCTTAGAGGTTATGACTATTACCGAGTGTCCAGGCCCCTGGTTCTGCTTGCGTGCGCGAGCGGCCAGAAACGCGGCGACGAGACCGGGGCTCCCCGCAATGATTAGAAAGCTGCTGAATGCTTAGCTGGCTGAGAATTGTACTGGCGATCCTGACCGGAATCTTCCCGGTCATTTTCGGTCACAAGATTGAAGACCTCAACCCGGCGTATGCGATTTCTTTCGGTGTTCTCCTAGGAGCACTTGCCCTTGTGGAAATCCGCTTTGATCATCAAGAGGCGGACAAGGCGGAAGCCGCCCGCCAAGCCGCGTTCAAGAAGATTCACGCCGTTGAACTCCGGTTGCGTTCGCAAAGAGAACGAGGCATCAATATCGCCGGGTTGATGCGTGACATGATCCCGTTTGGCATAAAAATTGCCAAACTTGAGGAGTACCTCGGCGCGCTGAAAAAAGAAGGAAAATCCAAGGAGGAGATTACGAAGTACCTCGATTCGGGTCTCGCTCTAATCAAATCTGTCATCGAACAAATGTTGAAGGCCACAGCCGACGAGATCCGCGCCTATTGGGAAGGGAAGGCCGACTCCGTCAGAGCCAACCTAATGATTGCCCACGAAACCAGCACGTGCGCGCCTGAGGAACTCCAACGCCTGAAGCAAATCACGAAGTTCCTTGGGTTTGGACGTGACCTTGACAGCTACCAATACATCTTAGAACTGGTGGCTTGGGGCTATTCTGATCCGGAAGTACCGCCCGCTCTGGCTTTGCCTGTCGAGGACCCGAGCCAACCTGAAGGGAAGCGCAGACTCCTGCCTGGAGCACCTCTGGCGTTTGCACTTGACGACGATTTCGTGATACAGAACACACGGAAGATTTCGGAACTAGCGAAAACGGTCTCCCCGGATTTGGACACGGACGTGCTTAAGAACCTACAGGATTATTTTGGATCGAAAAGGATGCAGAGCTTCGCCTGTTTGGTTCTGCACATGGAAAAAAGCAAAGTTGCAGTCCTCAACGTGCAATCCAATGAGACCGAGATTTTCGGGCCGGAAAATGCCGATAAAGAAACCATGACGAAGAGCATCGAGCACTATCGGTACTGTTTGGAGTATCTTATAAGTAGCCAGCAACGGCTAAAACAAGCCGCTCGCTAGGAAGGCATGACCATGGCAACTGCTCTACAAGTCCAAGCAATCATCAGGTCGCTCGAGGAAGACGTGAAGAAGATCACGCAGTCTGTGGCGGACCTGACGGCAGAAGCGGCTCAAGAAGTAGAACCGCAAGCCGAGAAGAAATCGGCGGAAGAGTCCGAAAAGCTTGCCGGATCTAACTCTTAGAGCCTTCGGTTGTTGACTCCCAGCGCCACGCCCTCCAAGATATTCCACTAGAGTTTAACGCTGGATTGGGCCATTCGCACGGGCGAGTCTTTTTCCCGCATAAAACGTGACATCACATCGATGCATTGAAATCATGGTAGCGTAGCCGAGCCTGTTCTGAATTCGGGACACTTAAGCTTTTGGTGTGCTGGGGCGCTCGAAGCTCGTGGCAATCAGCTGCAACCGTTCGCGCAGCGTCTCTCCAAACCGCGAAAACACTTCGCTGGTCGCTTCCTTCAACTTCTCTTCGGCATTCGACGCAATCTTGGCGATAACGTCGCGGGACTGATGATCCAGTGTAGCCACCGTTGCCACCATCCAGCCATTGGTGATGTTTTCCAGCCGTCCGCGATACTGCGCCGCCGTCTCTTCGCTGATCTGCTCCAGGCTGTTGCGCATTTCCGCTTGCTTGGCGTCGCCCATCGCCTTCCAAGACTCCAGCACGCTGCCGAAACTCGATTGCACCTTTCCCTGCGCTTCCGCCAAGCCGCGCTCCACCGCGCCGTGCATCGAGCTCTGGAAGCGCAGCAAAAACTCTTCCTGCCCGCTCGTCAAATGCTGGCCAAACTCCAGTCGCGCGGCATCCAGACGTTCCTGCGATTGCTCGGAGGTCTTCTGCATCAATTCGTTGAAGCCTGCCAGTTCCTGCCGCGCGTTGCGCTGAATTTCGTCGGTAAACGCCGCTGTCGTGGTGTCGGCTGCCTCGGCAAAAAGGACCCGCACGCGCTCGAATGCGTCGCGCACCGATTCCTCCAGGTGCTGTTGCGTCTGGTCCACAAAACCCCGGCTGGCCTGGTTCAGTTCGCTGCTGAAGACGCTGGAAACTTCCCCAGCTTTCTCTCGCAGCTGCGCTCCGGATTGCTCCACCAGCTTTTCCGACAGATTCTGCATCTGCGTTTGCGCTTTTTTCTCATACCATTCCGCGGACTTGAACATTTCCTCCAGCGTGTGGTGCTTGATGTCCGCGGTCTTGCTTTCCAGTTCTTCCAGGTTACGCCCCGTAATGACCTGTGCGGATTCGTTCAACACCTGCTCCACGGTGCCCAGATTTTCCCGGAAGCGCGCCAGGGAATCGGCGAACGCCTCGTCAGCGGTAGCGCGCACGCGATCCTGCTGCATGGTCATTGCCGCATCCAGCAACGAACGCCCGCCTGCCAGACGGTGAATGGCTTCTTCCGCGTGGGTCACGTGCGGCTGCACCAAGGACTCGATTTGTTCGTCAAATTTCTCGAGCGCTGCGCTGTTGGCCGCTTCAAAGCTGTTGCGGATGCGCGCGTGTAGCTCCTCAAACAAAACTTCCGAGCGATGCTGCAGTTCGTTGCGGTGCAGATTCAGCACATCGTTCAGTTGCGACTGGAAGCCTTCGACCGCCTGCTGCTGCACGCCCTCGATGCGCGCCGCGTGCTGGTCCAGCCGTTCAGAGACGCTGTTGGCACGCGCCACAATTTCTTCCAATTGGCGCGTGTGTGCTTCCAGCGCTTCGCGCACGCTGGCGCTCTGCCGCGCGCCCTCTTCCTGTAATCCTGCGCGCAATCCCTGCGTTTCCGACTGCAACATCCCCGATGCTCGTTCCTGCGCCGCTTGCATCGCCGATTCCAGCGAAGCCTGCCAGCGAGCCTGGGCGGCATCGAGTTCCCGCGTTAACTGCTCTTGCAGCGAATTCTGCGCTTGCGTCAGAGTGCCGTTCACGCGCTCGTGCAGTTCGTTCACAGCGCTCGTTAACGCTTCGCGCTGCGATGCCGTGGTCTCTTCCCGCCGCCGCGCTTCTTCCTCGGCTCGCTGCGCAGCCGCATCCAGCCGCGAAGTCACCTGGGTTTCCGCCGTTTCGGCCTGCGTCCGCAGCTTCGATGCGGCTTCTTCCGCTTGCCCGCAAAGGGTCTGCAAAGTTTCGTGTGCCGCAGCGAGCTGCTTTTCGTGTTGGTCGCGCTGCAATGCGCCTTCGCGGGCAAGCTGCGCCGTCAGTTCGTGCGTCAGTTGCTCCAATTGCGGCGCCAGCCATCGCGGCAATTCTGTTTTCAACGATTCGGCGGCCGCCGCCTGCGCGGAGCGCGTGCGCGTTTCCGTTTCCTGCTGGATCGTGCCAATGGCCTGCGCCGTTTCGCGAGCTACCTCATCGCGGAACGCCACATACTTCTGCTCCCATTGCTCGAATGCCAGCCGTCTTTCGGCGCTGACGGCTTGCGCTGCCGCTTCGCGTGCTGCCGCGTGAATCTGCTGCTTAGCTTCCGCCAGCAACCGGGCTACCTGCCTGGCCAGTTGCAAGGAAGCGTCTGTGGCGCTCGCCGGGGTTGGGAACACCCGCAAATTGTCCGGCGAAGCTTCGCCAGGCTCACCTTCGGCCAGGGGCAGTACCACTTCGGTCGTCGTCGGCGCAACCGGACCCGGCGGCAATTCTCCCCCGATTCCGGCGCTGCTCAATAAGGCGGCTTCTTCCGGGAACACAAACCAGTCGTCTGGCGGGAACGCGATCCCCCATGCATTGCCCGGCTGTTCCAATTCCAGCGCCACCTGGAAAAGTTGGCGCACGGTTCGCGGCCTTTGGATCCACGAAACCTTTCCGCGCACGCGCCGTGGCGGATGACCTTGCTCCGGGTGGGGCACTTCCAGGTTCACCCACATGTTTTTCAAGACGTAATGCTTGGATTGGTAGCGACACCCATGGCAATTGATGATCAGCGTCGAGGTGCGCTCCGCAAAGGGGCGTCCCAGCGCATCCACACCCGTTACCATCAGCGGCACCGCCTGCACGATTCGGGTGCTTCGCCGCTTCCGCAAATCAGAACCTGTGTTCACTGCGCCTTCGCTTGCCATGTCGCTCGCCATATCGCTCGCTTCATCCGGCTGGTGAGACTCCTGGTCGGGTGCCAGTTCAGGCCCACCTTCATCATTTTGCATCGTCGCCGTATCCTGACTAAAATCCGTCCTTACAAGGACTTAGAGCTATTGGGAGGCAGGGCATCTTGCCCCTGTCCCCGGCGTGCTCCGCTCAGAAACGTCCATATTTCCTTGGCCACCCAGATCGGCCCTACCAGCAAATAGATCGGTCCCTGAAAAAACGCGGGGTTATTTCCTTCCAGTCGATGGCCCACAAACAGGAGTATCCAACCACCCAGAAAGCACGAGACTCCCCAGCGCCACTTCAAAAACACGAGCAGGATAATCCCGGCAAAAATCAAAGGGATGCCAATGCCATGAAGCAGCTTATTCCATGGCGAACCATGTTCGTGGTCGTATTGAGCCATGTAGTGCGCCAACCTGGGCATTGCGCACCTCCTACTGACGGTTCCTAGAGAACCTGCCGCGATTTGGCGGGGACTGCCACCGCGGAATTGGACTTTATCCTGAAATGCTCTTCTTGCCTAGAGGGCCAAAGATGCTAGACGTACTAGGGCTTCTGGTTCACAAGTTTTTCCTGTTTTTTATCTTGCATTTACGATGAACTCGCGGCAATTCCGGCTTGCTGCCTTACTGCATCGGAAATATTGCGGCCTGTTACCAGCAAAACGGTTTGCCCTGCGCGCGGACCGCTGCTCAGATACGCCGCCGTAGCCGCGGCGCCCGCTGGCTCCGCCAAAACTCCTTCTTCCAGGCGGAGTCGCCGTATGGCGTCGAGCATCTGCTCCTCTTTCACCAACAGCACTTCGTCGACTAGTTCGCGAATGCTGGCCACATTGCCCTCATCGGGCGTGCGCGTTGCCAATCCATCGGCGCATGTATCACAACTCTCGGTTGGCACGGCTTTGCCCTGTTGCCACGACAAATAATAAGAAGGCGCGCGCTCGGCTTGCACGCCCACAACCTTCACGCCCGGCGCGCGCTGCTTCAACGCCGCGCCGATGCCGCGAATTAACGCCGTGTCACCCATGGGCACGATCACGGTGCTCATCGCGGGTAATTGTTCGAGGAGTTCCATCGCGATCGTTGCAGGCCCCGCGGGAAGATCGGAATCCGTGGCATCATTCAGGAAATACACGCCGGTGCGCAGCGCGTATTCCTGCGCTTGTTGAAATGCGCCGGCAAGGTCCAGGCTCCCGGCTTCCACGATTCGAGCGCCCAGCCGCTCGATGTTCTTGCGCTTCACCTCATTGCAATTTTGCGGGAGAAAAATCGTGGCCGGTACGCCCAACGATTTCGCGGCAAAGGCGACCGCCGCGCCATGATTGCCGGTGCTTGAAGCAATCACTTCCTCGATGCGGCGTCTTTTCAGGTTGCAGGCAAGAGCAAACAGAGCGCCGCGCGGTTTGAACGAGCCAGTCGGCAGCACTGTTTCGTTTTTCAGGTAAACCTGAGCGTTTTCAGTTCCCAGTGATTTTGCTTTGAAAAGCGGCGTCGACCCGAAATAGTCCAGCAGGAGTTTTTGCGCTTCGCGAATCGCCGAATATCGGGGAGAAATGGGCATGGCTCGAAGTTCTCTCGTCGGCCGGGGTCACACCCTTGCAACGCAAGATGGAACTTCCCTGATTTTCTTTATTCCAGACTCGCAACCCGGCCCTGACCGTCAATCTATTACAAATGGCGAATCATCGCCATTCCATTCACACACGCCGTCACAGATCGCGCCGGCCCTCCATGGCTTTCAACATGGTGACCTCATCGGCATATTCCAGGTCCGCGCCCACTGGAATTCCCACGCCGATGCGCGTTACGCGCACACCAAGCGGCTTCAGCAATTTGGAGAGATAGATGGCGGTCGCTTCGCCTTCCGCCGTGGGATTCGTGGCGATAATAATCTCTTCGACCGTGCCGCCCTTCAGGCGCTCGATCAAGCTCTTGATGTGCAACTGGTCTGGCCCGCGTCCCTGCAGCGGCGAAAGCGATCCGCCCAGCACGTGATACATCCCGCTGTACGTCCGCGTCTTCTCGATGGCCATAATGTTGTGCGGTTCTTCCACCACGCAGATGGTGTTTCTACTCCGCGTGGGGCCGACGCAATAGAGGCACGGGTCAGTATCCGTGATGTTGTAACACACCGTGCAGGTGCGGATTTTTTCCTTGGCGTCGCGGATGGCCTCGGCCAGCGCAAGAGCCTCTTCCGGCGTGGCGCGCAACAGGTGGAACGCCAGCCGTTGCGCGGTCTTCTGCCCGATGCCGGGCAGGTGCTTTAGTTCGTCGATCAGTCTTTCCACAGGAGCGGCAAAATCTGGCATGTCCCTTGTGTAGCACAAGCATGCTTATTGAAGCAAACGCGGCACCGTTTCCGGAGTATCCTTTTAAGAGAACTCCTCATCTAATCAGCAAGCAGTACTGTGTTCAGAGGATATGGCTTATCTACTTGACGGAATCCGCTCACCGGCGGACGTGAAGCAACTCAACTTCTCGCAGCTCGAGCAGCTTGCGGCGGAAATCCGCGAAGAGCTCATCACCGTCCTCTCGAAGACGGGCGGCCACCTTGGCCCGAATCTTGGCGTTGTGGAGCTTACCCTCGCCATGCATTACGTTTTCAACACTCCCGAAGACCATTTTGTATTCGACGTCAGCCACCAGGCTTACGTGCACAAAATGTTGACGGGGCGCCGCGATCAATTTCACACCATACGAACGCCCGGCGGGCTGAACGGTTTTATGCTGCGCACGGAAAGCGAACACGATTGTTATGGCGCGGGGCACGCCGGCACAGCGCTCTCCGCGGCACTGGGTATGGCCGTGGCGCGGGATAAACAAGGCGGCCGCGAGCATGTTGTCGCGCTGGCGGGCGATGCCGCGTTCACCTGCGGTATCACTTTCGAGGCGCTGAACAATATTGCGCATCACACGGAAAAGCTGCTGGTCATCCTGAATGACAACGAATGGTCCATCGACAAGAACGTTGGCGCCGTCGCTGCCTACCTGAACAAGATTGTCACTCATCCGCAGTTCGAAACTTTGCACGGGCATGCCGGAAAATTTGTGAAAATGATCGGCGGGCAGAGCGCCTTTCGCATGGTGAAAAAAGCTGAGGAAGCCGCGAAGAGCATGCTGCTGCCCAGCGTGATTTTCGAGGAACTGGGTTTGAAGTATTACGGGCCCGTCGATGGCCACGACATGCCCACGCTGATCCACACGCTGGAATCCCTGAAGCGCCAGAAGCGGCCAACCTTGCTGCATGTGCTGACCACGAAAGGGAAGGGCTTTGAGCCGGCCATGTTGAAACAGAAGAAATTCCATGGTCTCGGCCCCTACGATCCGGAAACGGGCGAAACGCAGCCATCCGGCAAACCAACCTACTCCGAAGTTTTCGCCGAGACACTGAATAAACTCGCGGATCGCGATCCCAATATCGTCGCCATCACCGCGGCCATGCCGAATGGAACGATGCTCGACCGCTTTCAGGCTCGCCATCCAGGGAAATATTTCGATGTGGGCATCGCCGAAGAGCACGCCGTGCTGTTTGCCGCGGGACTTGCCACTAAGGGTCTGAAGCCCGTTGTCGCCATCTATTCCACATTTCTGCAGCGCGCTTTCGATCCCATTGTTCACGATGTCTGTTTGCAGAATTTACCCGTGGTTTTCTGTATGGACCGCGGCAGCCTTTCTGGCGACGATGGCCCCACGCATCACGGCCTGTTCGATATCAGCTATCTCCGCGGCATTCCCAATATCGTGCACATGACGCCGAAGGACGAAGACGAGCTCGCGGACATGCTCTACACCGCAACACTTCACGATGGTCCGATCGCGCTACGTTATCCGCGCGGCGCCGGACCTGGCGTTGCACTGAAACCTTTTCCCAAAGCCATTGCCATCGGCAAAGCGGAAATCCTGCGCTACTCCGAAAATGATCGTGTGGCCATTTTCGCTTTGGGTGCCATGGTGTCGATGGCCGAAGAGATTGCCGCGCAACTTGAGAAGCAGGATGTCGGCGCGGCGGTAATCAACGCGCGCTTCAGCAAACCGTTTGACACGCAGACGCTGGAGTTCTTCGCCCGCAACGTGGACGTCATTCTAACGCTAGAAGATCACGTGCTGATGGGCGGATTTGGCAGCGTGGTGCTGGAGGAACTGAACAACCTGGGCATTCGGAAGCCTGTCGAGCGCATCGGGTGGCCCGACCAATTCATCGAGCATGGCAAACCAGAGCAGTTGCGCGCGAAATATGGACTTACCGTGGAAGCGGCGCTCGAGAAATTGCGCCCGCACTTGAAACTCCGTGAGGCACTCCCCGCTCCCATTCCGTTTCGTGCTGCTACTCACTAGATTCGTGCCCCAATCCATCTGCAACAGCTTTGGCGATCAGGTTGACACTCGGCGTGACGCCAAGTAACGTTCCACTGGATAATTTTCTTGCTGTTTTCAGGAGCGATCATGAGTTCTTTCCGCCACGCTGCTGCTTTGCCCCGGCGCGCTTTCCTTCTTATTTGCGCCGCATTGCTCATTTTCCCCGCGCTGATTCGCGCCCAGGCAAAGCCCGATACTCTTCCCGCTTACGACGTCAAGGCTCATTACACTAAGTTCGAGTTCCGCATTCCCATGCGCGATGGCGAGAAACTCTTTACGGCTGTGTATGTGCCGAAGGACATCTCGCAGTCCTATCCTTTTCTGATTAATCGCACGCCTTACAGCGTGGCTCCTTATGGCGCGGATCAGTACCGCAGGTCGTTGGGACCTAGTGAGAGTTTTGAGCGCGACGGATTCATCTTTGTTTATCAGGATGCCCGGGGCCGCTTTCTTTCCGAGGGCGATTTTGTAGAAGTGACGCCGCACAAGGAAATCAAGAAATCCGCGAAAGACGTGGATGAAAGTACCGATTGCTACGACACCATCGAATGGCTGCTGCACAACATTCCCAACAACAACGGCAAGGCGGGCATCTACGGCATCTCGTACGACGGCTTCTACACCGCTGCCAGCATCATCAATTCGCATCCCGCGTTGAAAGCCGCGTCGCCGCAAGCGCCAGTGACCGACCTTTATATGGGCGATGACGCCTATCACAACGGGGCGTTCATGCTGGAAGCTAACTTCGGCTTCTACGTGCTCTTCAAGCCGCGCACCGAAATCGCCCCCGCGCCAGAGAATTGGCCGCCGAGTTTCGATTACGGCACGGCCGATGGCTACGACTTCTATCTTCAAGCGGGGACACTGGCTAACCTGCGCGAGCGCTATCTAAAAGGATTCAGCATTTATTGGGATGATCAAGTTCAACATTCCAATTATGACGATTGGTGGAAGGCGCGCAACATCTCCGCGTTCATGAAGAATGTGCACTGCGCCGTGCTTGCCGTTGGCGGATGGTTTGACGCCGAAGACCTTGTGGGCCCGGGGAAAATTTTCCAGGCCGTTGCGAAATTCAATCCCGATACCCCGGACACGCTGGTGATGGGGCCGTGGGTCCATGGCGGCTGGGCGCATGGAGATGGCGATCACCTCGGCGACGTAAATTTCGTGAACAAGAATTCGCCATTCTTCAACGACAACGTGCTGCTGCCATTCTTCCGGCAATATTTGAAGGGCGAAGGCAACGCCAATCTGCCGCGGGCTTTTATGTTTGAGACGGGCACGAATGTCTGGCGCCGCTACGATTCCTGGCCGCCGAAGAATACCGAGCCGCGCTCGCTCTATCTGCACACGGGCGGACAGCTTTCCTTTTCGCCGCCGACGGAAACAACAAACAGTTTTGATGAGTACGTCAGCGATCCCGCTCATCCCGTGCCGTTTGTGAATTTCCCGTCGCTGGGCGTGCCGCAGACGTATATGGATGCCGACCAGCGCTTTGCCGCCAAGCGTTCAGATGTACTCGTTTATCAGACCGTGCCGCTCGATGAAGACGTCACCGTATCCGGCGCCGTCTCGCCGCATCTTTGGGTTTCCACCTCGGGAACGGATTCCGATTACGTCGTGAAACTCATCGACGTTTATCCGAATAATTTTCCGAATCCCGATCCCAACCCGAAGGAAGTGAAGATGGGCGGCTACGAACAACTTGTGCGCGGCGAACCCTTCCGCGGGAAATTCCGCAACAGTTTTGAGAAGCCCGAGCCATTTGTGCCCGGCCAGCCCACCGCGCTTAATTTTTCACTGCCGGACATCAACCACACATTCCGCCGCGGCCATCGCATCATGGTGCAGATCCAGAGCACCTGGTTTCCCCTGGTGGACCGCAACCCGCAAAAATTCGAGAACATCCCGGATGGCACCGAGGCGGATTTTCAGAAGGCGACTGAGCGTGTGTATCACTCGAAGTCCAACGCCTCCGCGATCGTGCTTCCCGTGCTGCACTGAAACGCACATCGTCAAATTGAACACCGGGAGTGTTTAAAATCTATTTTTAGGGGAAGGGAATTCGTCTGCTGTTTTCTGTAGAAGGTCTTAGAACAATCCGGGAATTTTCAAACCCGCCATGCCGGGAATGCCGCCGGCAAGGCTCTTCATCTGGTTGGCCAGTTCTTCATCCACGCGCCGCGTCGCTTCATTCACCGCGGCCCGCACCAAATCCTGCAACATTTCCTGATCCTTGCCCGCAAACACTTCCGGTTCGATTTTCACGTCCAGCACTTGCTTCTGGCCGTTCATCTTCACCGTGACCATCCCGCCGCCGGCGGAAGCCTCCACCGCGACGGAGTTCACCTGCCGCTGCAAGTCTTCCTGCACTTGCCGCAGCCGCGAAAGCATCTGTTGGAGAGCGTTGACTTCCATAATTTTAAAGCCCCACCTTTCAGTGCGACTTCACTCCTCTTCGCGCCGCCGCACTTCGGAAATTCTTCCCCCGAACCGCTGCAGCATTGATTTCACCATCGGGTCGTTCTCAAACTGCGCGCGCATTTCCTGTGTCGCTGATGCCGCGCGTGTCGAAACAGAAGCATTCGCCGCACCAGTTTCGAGTCTAGCACAGACGCGCACCGTGCGCCCTAGTACCTTGTTGGATGCGGCACGGATTTTCTCCAGCGTGTCGCGCCCTTCGATCAAACCCGCGAAGGTGCTCTTCTCCGGCGAAAAACAGATTCGCAATTCGCCGCCATCGAGTTCCCAGCGCGAGGCATGCTCGAGCAATTCGGCGATAAATTTTTGTTGAGACTGAATCATGCTTTTGATTTCGGCGACTTGCTCCATTGTCAACCCCACGGCTGCAACTTCGTTCGCTAGTGTTTTGATGGGCTCGGGCGAGGGAAGGGATGTTTTTTCGTTTGCTGCCGCGGCACCGTTCGTTTGTTTCGCGGTTTCCGGAGAGCGCGCCGGTGCGGCGGCGGCCGCAATTCCGCTTGCGCTCCACATACTTGCGGCCATCGGCTTTGTTCCCGTTTGAGGTGAAGAGGCGTTTGCCGTCGCCGATCGTGGCGGGAACGACGGAGTTGCGGATCCTGAACCTGTGCTCCGTGGCGCCGCGCCACCTTGCGAGCTGCCGCCGGCGCCGTCACGTGCTTGCGCCAGCAATTCCTCCAGCGGAGCCAGCCGCGCCGCGTTCACCATGCGAAGCAATCCCATTTCCAGGTGTACGCGCGGATCCGACTTGTGGCGCAAGTCATTTTCCGTTTGCAGCAGAATCTGGAAATAACGCGTCAGATCTTCTTCGCTGAAAAGGGCGGCGGCTTTTGCCAGGCCCGGCCGCTGCTCCGGGGTAGCGGCAATTAAATCGGAATCCGCGCCACACACACGGGCGATCAACAGGTTGCGCATGTGGCGAATGGCCTCGCGGCAGAAGTGCTGCAGGTTGCGTCCCTCTTTTTGGAATGTGTGCACCAGGCCGAGCGCGCGCTCTGCTGATTGCCCGGCGATGGCTTCCACAAGCTCGTTCAGGGCGTCTTCAGGGACAACGCCGAGAAGATTGCGCACCGGCTCATCGTGAATATCGTCGCCGCAATACGCGCGGGCCTGCTCGAGGAGCGATAGCGCGTCGCGCATGCTGCCTTCCGCCATGCGCGCCATCACGGAAAGCGCGCCGTCGTCAATCTTCAACCCCTCTTTTTCGGCGATGTATTGCAAGCGGCTGGTGATTTCGTTGAACGTCAGCGCGCGAAAATGAAAATGCTGCGAACGCGAGCGGATGGTGTCTTCCAGATCTTCGGGCTGCGTCGTGGCCATCACGAAGATGACGCGCTCGGGAGGCTCCTCGAGCGTTTTCAGCAGGGCGTTGGATGCTTCCCCCGTCAGCATGTGCGCTTCGTCGAGGATGACCACTTTGCTGCGCGAAGCAGCCGGGGCGTAGCGCACCATCTCGCGCAACTCGCGAATCTGGTCAATGCCGCGATTGGAAGCCGCGTCAATTTCAATGACGTCCAGCGAAGTTCCCAATGCAATTTCCTTGCACGAATCGCATTCGCCGCAAGGTTCGGCTGTCGGCCCGTGGAGGCAGTTCAGCGCTTTGGCCAGGATGCGCGCCGCCGTGGTTTTTCCCACGCCGCGCGCCCCGCTGAAGATGTATGCATGCGCCACGCGATTCATTTTGATCGCGTTGGCCAGCGTTTCCGTCACGTGCTGTTGCCCAACCAGGTCCGCGAAACTCTGCGGCCGCCATTTTCGCGCTATCACTTGGTAAGTCATATGTGACTTGCATTTTCGGCGTCCGCCCGGAAAAAGTCAAAAGAGTTTGCGGTGTTAAGGCGCGGTTGCAGCCTTAACGATCTGCCCGTCTCGGGCAGGGTTGTTGAGAGTGGGGGCGGGATATCAGCGATCAGATATCAGCGATCAGGAAACGTGAACCGTCGAAGATGAAAGTGGCATTGTCACGGAAGAAATTATGTTTCGTTCTCAGCGGTGATCTGCTGAATGAGGCAGCCGACCGTGTCCTGATCGCTGGTCGCTGATCTCTGATCGCCAGTATTTTGGGGAATTCGTATTGCAAACAGGCAGGTACACAACAGAAGCCAACCAACCGCATCCTGATAACTGATATCTGTCTGCAATTCGAGGAACTTCGGGATCTCCGCGGCACACTCGGCTTACCCGGTACCGTTGCTCCCTTCCGGGCCTGGCGGGGTTCGCGGGACCTCGTTGCACAGAGCCCGAAGTTCCACGCTCCGGCAGTCGCGCGAATAGCGGCTGCTCTTACAGCTTAACACAACCCTGTGGCGCGCCTCACACGGTCTGCACTGCTGGCCTATTCTCCAGCTATACTGCAGAGACCGGAACGCGATGGACACCACAACCGATCCTGATAAACGCATTGCTACGCTGGCATGGCGATTCGGCACGCTTCTGATCTTCGCCGTTGCCACTGCATGCGCGCTACGCGCGACGACACGCCCGGCCGAATATCAGCAAGTGCAGAACCGGCTTGCTTCCGGTTGGAACACGTGGGACCCACGCAGCGTCCTCATGCAGGTTTTGCTCCCCGAAGGATTGGCGATCCGCATCGAATTGCGCAACCAGCAGGCGTCCGGTGAACAAGTTTTGCCGTATGCGCAGATTGGTCGCACAGAGAAGGATGCGGAGATCGTGCGCATGGGCGAGCATGCGACGGATGGAAGCTCCACCGATGTGACTGTGCAGTGGCGCCGAATGACGGTGCGAGTCCAGAGTGCCACGGTTGATGGTGATCTCCTTTTATTGATCACGCCGCTTCAACATGGCCCAGCCCCAGCGCGGGTTTCCGTTGTAGCGGAGATGTTGTGGAAGCGTCCCGGGAGTGTCCATCGCATCGATGGCGAAATCGAAGCCAGCTTTTCCCGAAAGGCCATACACATTTTTCCTACGGCATCCGCTCAGGCTGCGCCGGCCGGCACGCCGTCGGAACCACGGCTTACGTTTGATCTCAGCGAAGCACTTGGTATTTCCACGGGGAAGAAACGCAGCCTCTTGGAAATTACCAGCGTGATCGAGCAGCGCCGTATCGCGCACGAAAAGGAACTCTCCGCACACGGCGGTGAAGTGGAAGTCCTGCGCGCGATCGAAGCGGCCGTTGCCTGGAATACCGTTTACGATCCGGCAGCGAATCGCGTCCTAACCGGCGTAAGCCGTCCGTGGGATGTGAACTGGGGCGGCTACGCGCTGGGGGAGTGGGATACGTTTTTCGCGGCCTATATGGCGGCAGAGTTCAGTCGCGATCTCGCTTATGCAAACACGATTGAAATGTTGAATGAAATGACCCCGGCGGGTTTCGTGCCGAATTATTCGGCGCCGACCATGTCAAAGAGCTTTGATCGCTCCGAACCGCCCATCGGTTCCTGGGCCGCGTTGGAACTTTACAAGAAATTTCACGATCGCTGGTTCCTGGAAACCGTGTACCCGGATCTGCTGCGTTGGAATCGCTGGTGGCAGCAGCATCGCGTGCAAGATGGCTATCTGGTCTGGGGCAGCGATCCCGTCGATCCGCGCCTTTCATCCCTCGCCGCCTCGGACGATTCCATCAACGCGCTGCTGGGCGCAAAATTAGAATCTGGCTTGGACAATCTTTGCATGTGGGACGGCGCGGCCTTTGATCCGAAGACGCATCACATGCTTCTAGCCGACGTGGGACTGATCAGCCTGTACATCGTGGACTCGGAAGCACTGGCTACAATTGCGGAAACGCTCGGCCACAGGCAAGAGGCGGACGAGTTGCAATCGCGCGCGAAACTTTATCGCGGAAAACTGGCGGAACTTTGGAGTGAGCCGGACGCGCTCTACTTGGACAAGGACTTGCGCGACGGCAAGCTCTGGCCGCAGTTCTCTCCCACGACGTTCTACCCTCTGCTGGCCCGCGCCGCCACTCCGCAGCAGGCCCAGCGCCTTGTGCAAGATCATTTGTTGAACGAAAAGGAATTCTGGGGCGAATGGGTGATCCCGGCTTGCCCGCGCAATGCTCCCGCATTCAAGGATCAGGATTACTGGCGTGGACGCATCTGGGGCTCGATGAATTTTCTCGTTTACCTGGGCCTGCGGAATTATGCGCTGCCTGAGGCGCGCCATGCGCTGGCGCAACGTTCGCGCGCGCTGCTGATGAAAGAGTGGACCAGCAAGCGACATGTGCACGAGAATTACAATGGTTCCACCGGCGAAGGCGACGACGTGGAAAGCAGCGATCGCTTCTACCATTGGGGCGCCTTGCTGGGAATGATTTGGCTTCTGGATCAGCGCGATACCGCGCCGGGAGCCGCGAATTAGCAACACCCACATTGGATCTAACGCAGCGCCGTTTAATAAAGGACACTTTTTGCCATGACAGACTTCGCCCGGCTTCGGCCTCAAGACATTAAGCAGCTGCATCAAAAAATGCGCGAAAGCTACGATGCCTTCAAGGCCAAAGGCCTGAAGCTCAACCTGACGCGCGGCAAGCCGTCTTCGGCTCAACTCGATCTGAGCGCGGAGTTGCTTTCGCTTCCTGGACCCGCCGACTTTGTTGCCGAAGGCGGGACAGATTGCCGGAATTACGGCGGGCTACAAGGACTCGCGGAAGCGCGCAAATTATTCTCCGGGATTCTGGGCGCGCCGCCGGAGCAGGTGGTCGTAGCCAATAATTCCAGCCTCGCGTTGATGCACGATACGGTTGTGTACTCGCTGCTGAAGGGAACATGCGACGGCGGCTCGCCATGGTCGAAGCAGGGAGAGATTGCGTTTCTGTGCTCTGTGCCCGGCTATGATCGTCATTTCAAGATTTGCGAGGATTTTGGGATCCGCATGATTCCGGTGGCGCTGGGGGAAACGGGCCCCGACATTGAACAAGTGGAAAAGCTGGTCGCGAAGGATGCCGCTATCAAGGGGATGTGGTGTGTTCCCAAGTACAGCAATCCCACGGGCACCGTTTACTCTGACTCTGTGATAGAACGTTTGGCGGCAATGCCTACGGCTGCGCCGGATTTCCGGCTTTATTGGGACAATGCCTACGCCGTGCATCATTTGACCAACGAACGCATCGCCATTGCGAACATCATCGAACTTTGCGCTCGCCACGCCCGTCCCAATCGCCCGCTCGTCTTTGGTTCAACCTCGAAAGTCACGTTGGGTGGTTCTGGACTGGCCCTGTTTGCCTCTTCCAAAGACAACGTGAAGTGGCTACTGACGCGATTGGGCACGCGGACGATTGGGCCAGACAAAATTAATCAGTGGCGTCATGTGCGCTTTCTGAAAGATGAGGCAGGCATCCTGCGGCTGATGGATCGCCACCGAACCTTAATCGCGCCGAAATTTCAGAAGGTGCTTGCCGTGTTTGACGAGAAACTCGCCGGCATTCCGGGCGTAACGTGGACTCGCCCCAAAGGCGGCTACTTCATCAGCCTTGACGTTCCCGAAGGTTGCGCGCGGCGCGTGGTTGGTCTGGCGAAAGAGCTCGGCGTCGAACTCACTCCCGCTGGAGCGACGCATCCAAACGGAAATGATCCCCGCGACCGCACGATTCGTATCGCCCCCACATTTCCCGAACTGCCTGAAGTGTCGCAAGCCGCGGAAGGTGTAGCTGTCTGCGTGCTCCTCGCCGTAGCCGAGAGAATGTCGAAGTAATCGCCGAGTTAGCTCAGAGAAGGATTGGCCATAATGATCGCTTTCTTCCGCGAAGTATTCAGAGCGCTCAGACGTGCGCGCTCGCCCATTCTTTGGATGGGTCTTACCTACGCGGTCGGCGTGATTTCCGGCGCAGCCATGGTGCACACGCATGGCGAGTTCGCTCTTTCGTATCGGGATAAGCTGGTCGGGCGTGCGCAAGCGAGCGATCCATCCGCCGTCGCATTGAACCACGGCTTTCCCGTCCGCGCAGCCTTCCTTGATTTCGGTGCCAACCTCGGCCTTGGCGCGGCTTCGTCCACAGTGATGGGGCTTGCGGTGGTGATGCCTTTCCCGTGGGCGGCATTTCGCGGATGGGTTGGCGGGATTGTTTCGGTGGATGGCGAGCACAAGAGCAGGTTGAGGCGCTGGCACGAGGGAATCTATTATCTCGGCGTATTGCTTCTGCAGCTGATCCCGTATTCGCTGGCAGGAGGGACTGGAGTAAGGCTTGGGCTGGCGTTTCTCTTTCCGAAGGGACGATGGGGCTATCCGGGGACCAAGCGCTGGATTGGCCTTCCTTTGGAAGGTCTGCGCGACGTTGGCCGAATCTATGTGCTGATTGTTCCACTTTTCTTGATTGCTTCCCTGGTTGAGTTTCTGGCGGTCTGACGTTAGTCACTCTGTAACCGTTGCCACGAGGGTGGAGGCACTCGGCCTCTTTTTGGACGCTGGTGAGGTCTTTGACTCTGTTCGATGCTTCGGTTCACAGAAATGGATGTGGGACTCCGGCGCGCAACTCAAAATCCGTGTCCTGGGTTCCTTTGAATTTGTCCTCGGCTACGGCAAGGACCTCCGCTCGGGAAGGAACTCCTTCTTTACCGCAGTTCTTCGCTAAACCAAGATTTCCCGCGCACCTCAGCACAACCACGCCCTGACGTAATCGAAATCGATCGATCAACAATGCCGCAGACGACGCAGCCTTGCCAAACACAGCACATCCCCCAAACATCTTGCCGCACGTTCCGCCGCGTGATTTAAACTACATGCCGGTTGGAGTTCCTCCTCAACCGCCTCGTGTCTGTTCGCAGCAGACGCAGGGTCCGCGCGCCAGCGCAGCGTCCCGTTCGCGGGACCTCCCCACGTTACGGGGACATCACACCTGCACACTGTGCAGGCAGGAGGAATTGCATGAAAGCTGTAGCATCTATTTTTTTGGTATTTGCCCTTGTGTGCTCCGCGGCGCCACCCACCTACGCCGAGCCGCGCCAGGTCCTGCAGGGCACGGAAATCCATCTCACGCTCATTGATGGCATCAACTCCGCCACAGCCCGCGAAGGCGATCCATTTGTCGCAATTCTGGCGCAGCCGGTTGCGTTGGACAGCCGCATCGTTCTCCCCGCAGGCACGCGGGTACACGGCGTCATCGGCACCATCCAGCGCCCGAAGCAATTTGCGATGTTTCGCGGCCAGGCGTACATGAACCTCTCGTTCAAGAGCATCGAGATCGACAGTCGTCTCATTCCGGTACAGATGAGCCTGCTGGCCATCGGGCAGCCGCGTGTCAATTCCGACAGTAAGCGTCGCCGGGACGTGAAAATCGTGGAAGGCGAAGAGGTCGAGCAAAAGCACGACTACAAGGGTGACGCGGAGGGAATGGTGATCGGCGGAGGGGGTGGTTCGCTGGTTGGCCTGGTCTTCAGCAACGTCGCCCGCGGCACGGGGATTGGCTTTGCGGCTGGCGCGCTTTACGTGGTTGCCCGCAAAGGCAAGAACGTGGAACTGCCCGCGCAGACGGGCATGCTGGCGCGGCTCGATAGCACGGTTACGGTACCGTTTGTCGCTGCAAGTATCGATGCAACTGGCGGCACAACGAATTCCCGATAGAACAAGAAAGCAACCTCCTCCTAACCGCCCCTTCGTGGCAACACGCGCGGGCGGTTTTGTTTCCGGTATCAGTGATGTTGCGGCGAAGCTTTTTGCGAGTGGCGGGAGGTGGGCGCCGCGATTTCATCAGGGGGAAATCGCGGCGCCCTTGGGGGTTCTGGCTGGGCTATTCGTGGACTTTCCTTAGGGGGTGAGATTGACTCGGAGAGACAAGGCAGCCTGGCGGAAACCAGTCCACATTGTGTTCGAGTTTTGTAGCTCAACTTCTGAGCATAGGAAGTGCAGGAGAGTGGCCACTGTGAGGATTTTCCAACTTACTGGAAACTCTGCGTTTATGTGAAGGCAAGGGAATGCGGCTTGCGTCAGCGCGGGAACCCGTTCCATTGCGGGACAAATCCTGTGGAAATCCTAAGGCGGCCCTCGCTTGTATTTGATTCACTCGCCCACCCCCGGCCTTGATTCACTTTTTTTATTTATTGCATTGAATTTTTGCGTTGCGACTTCCGCCTTTTTCCAATTGACGCTCCGTGGAACGCCGCGATACCTTTTATCCATCAAGGGACGCATGCTTGGCAGCAAACAAACCAAAAATTTTCGTATCGCTCCATCTCAAGGAGATTCATGTCCAACGAACTGCGCAATTTTCTAGCCCTCAGCTATGAGGAGCTGGAAGAACTGAATTTGAAAGCGAAAGAGCAACGCAAGAAACGCATTCCCTTCGGCAAAATCCAGGAAGAACGCCTGAAATATCTTACCGACGAAAAACGCATCAAGGCCGTCACGGTGCTGTTCTCTGACCTTGAAGGCCGTCTGCACATGCTGGACTACGACAAGAAATTTCTTATCAAGAGCTACGACAACCTTACCTTCGACGGTTCTTCCATCCGCGGATTTACCGCGCAACGCGAAAGCGACCTTCGGCTGGGAATGGATTGGGCTTCGTTCTACTGGGCTCCCTCGGACGTTTTCGGCGGCGGCAAGGTGCTTGTCTTTGGCGACGTGATTGACAAGGATGGCAGCCCGTACAGCGCCGATATTCGCGGCGTCCTGAAGGGTTACGCCGACGCGCTTTATAAGAAGGAAGAGTACACACTCAACGCCGCTAACGAAATCGAAGGGTTCCTCTTCAAAGGGCCCGACGCCGAGCGTTCTTACCACGAGACCGGCAAATTCGAGTACGTCAACACTGGCGGCTATTACCATTCGCTGCCCGGTGATCCCCTGCGCTCATTCATTGACACGACGGCTGAAGTGCAGCGCTCGATGGGTTTCCAGAACGAAAAGGACCACCCGGAAGTTGCGCCTTCGCAGTTCGAGATCAACTATGGCTACACAGACGTGGTTGGCGCGGCCGACCAGATCCAGATCTACAAATTGATTTGCCGCCAGGTGGCCAACAATATGGGTCTCACGTCCAGCTTTCTGCCCAAGCCGGTGGTTGGCGTAAACGGCAGCGGCATGCATACCAACGTTTCGGTGAGCAAGGACAGCAAGAATCTCTTCTGGGATCCCAAGGGCGAAGAAAAGCTCAGCAAATTTGGCTGGGCGTTTGTCGATCGCGTTCTCACCCACGGCAACGATCTTTGCCTGGTGATGAATTCGAGCGTGAACGCGTATCGCCGCCTGGACCCGCACTTTGAAGCCCCCAATCAACTGAAGGCTTCGGCCGTGGACCGCGGCTCCATGATCCGTATCCCGATCGGGAACGAACGCAGCATGCGCGTGGAGTTTCGCGCTGTGGCGCCAGACGCCAATCCTTATCTCGTGATGTACGCGATTTTCAAAACCGGGCTGGAAGGGGAAACCGCGAAAATCAAGAATCTTCGTTCCGCGGAACGCTACCTTCCGGACAACATTTACACGGCCATCGAAAACTTTGACAAAGCCGAATGGACCGGCGAATTGCTCGGCGCGGACGTGAAGGCTCGCTATGCTGACTTGAAGAGGGCTTCGGCGGACCGCTGCGCCCGCTCGCTCGGCACGATTGTCAAAGCTCCTGAAGTGCAGTTCCACCACGAGGTCTACAACCAGTTCCTCTGGAACAAGTTCTAGGCTTCGTCCATTTCCGATTATTGCAGACCTCCTGGTTCGTCCCAGGAGCCGCGAAACGCCTGCCGATTTTTCCCGGCGGGCGTTTTGCATTCCAGCAGCCCGCCACGCCTCGTTATGAGTATTTAGGTCCAGAGGTCGTAGTAAGAAATTCCACGCCGCAGCGATACAGCTTGCCGTTAGGGAAATCAGAGACGCTGGCGATGCGCGCGGGAACAAAGATCGCGGGCGCTTTCGGCGACTCCGGCGAAAACGGCACGGCGATCGTGACCGAGATATTCACCAGATAAAAGTTCTTGGTCTTGAAGCTCATTCCTCCGCGAGACATATCGATGCACACGACGATGTCGTCTCCAAAGGCTTCGCTGCGCACACACGCAAAGTAATTTACCTTGGCACGCATGCGTTCGCGCCGCTCGACGAGCGGTGCGGGGGCTGGCGGGACCACAGGATGGGCGGCCGGCAGCGGCTGGCGAATTGGTTTCGGGATGGGTGATGGGGCTGGGGCGATTGGTTTAGCTGGGGCAGGTGGCAATTCCAGGAGAGCAACGGCCGCTGCCGCCGGCGGCCTTTGTACCGCGGGAGAAAGCGCCGCGACCACCGGGCGCAGCGATGGCAGATGCGTGGTGTGTTTCCATATGGTGGACAGGCCGCAATTGTCGCAATGCCGCACCAGCCCGCCGTGAATTGCGCACACATCGAATTCGAAATCGCCGTTCTCGACGGTAAGAGGGGCGCGGCAACTGGTGCATTCCAGGGAGAGGACCAGGGGACGCTCTTCGGGCGGCGGGACCGGCGGGAACTCCATTTGCCAGAAGTCCAACGAGTCATCCACAAAGGCGACGCCGTAGGTGTGCACGCCCTCGCTTTCCGCAATTTCACCCACCACACGAATTTCGGTTTCTTGGTTTGACACCATTGAACGCAGAGCCAGTTCCTGCTCCGCGACCAATTTCCTAACGGAGACAATGCCCGCGCCGTGCAGGCTCAGCACCACTGTCTTGGTGACTTCAGAGAAGACACGGCCTTCGGAATCAGTGCCAATCAGTAAGATGGGAACTTGCTTGGAAATGCGTCCGCTACGACGGGCCCTTTGGTCGGTCATCTTGGCAACCTGGGGAAGGGGCCAAGAGTTTTACTGATTTCATGATAGCCGAGGAAACGGGACGGAGTTTAAGTATTCAATTGCGTGTTGCCAGAAAGGAACGGCGAGTGCGGCGCAAGAATCTGAGAAAGCTGGGGCGAGAGTCCAAGCCCGAACCGTTTTAGACGCTGTGCCGGCAAAATCATCGCCATACATGCGATGAAAGTAAGCAACGAGAGTGGGAAGAAAAATGGGTGCATCCCGGCGGAATGAATAAAAATTCAGGATTGCCGGAATGCACCCAGGAGGAAACGGAAACGACTGGGACAGCGGAACAAAGATTAAATCAGGCGGCTGCGCCCGTGGTATGGGCGTGCGGACGAATATCCAGACCGTCGCGCTTCAGGTAGCGGTACAGGCTGGTGCGGCCAATCCCCAGGATTTGCGCAGCGCGGAGGCGGTTGCCGTTGCACATTTGAAGAACCTTCTGAATGTGATGCTTGCGGACTTCGTCCAACGAAAGCGGATGCCACTCTTCATCGTTGGCCAGCCGCGTATTACGATGTTGCAAATGTTCGGGGAGATCGCTGATGTCAATGAAATCGCCGGTGGCGGTAATACAGGCGGTGGAAATCACGTTTTCCAGTTCGCGGACGTTGCCCGGCCAGGGATGCTGCAAGAGCAGCGTTTGCGCGCGGCGCGTGAGCCCGGCAATGACTTTGCCGTAAGCATCGTTGTACTTCTTCAGGAAAAACTGCACCAGCAGTGGAATGTCTTCCAAACGCTCAGCCAGCGACGGAATGCGAATCTGTATGGAACTCAGCCGGTAGAAAAGATCTTCGCGGAAGCGCCCGGTAAGAACTTCGGCGCGCAGATCGCGATTGGTGGCGGCGATTAGCCGGACATTTACCTGCTTGACTTCGGGAGAACCGACGCGTTGAATCTCGCGGTTTTGGATGACACGCAGCAGCTTGGCCTGCATGGGCAGGGAAGTTTCCCCCACTTCATCCAGGAACACGGTGCCCCCATTGGCGTACTCAAACAAACCGGGGCGGGTGTCCGTGGCTCCGGTGAAGGCGCCGCGCACGTGGCCGAACAACTGGCTTTCCAGGAGCGTATCCACCAACGCGGAACAGTTGCAGACAGCCATGCGCTGCTGGCTCACTGGGCTGATCTGGTGGATGGCGCGGGCAACGAGCTCCTTGCCAACGCCGGTGGCACCAACGAGGAGAACGTTGGTGTAGTGGCGGGCAACCTTGCGGGTAAAGTCGAAGACCTCGAGCATGGCGGGACTTTTGCCGATGATGCCGTGGAATTCCAGATCCTTCAGGAGTTGCTCTTCGAGCGCGCGAACGCGGCGGCGTTGATCGTAGAGAGCGGCAACATCGTCGAGGGTGCGCTTCAGGCGCACATGATCGACGGGTTTGGGGAGGAAATCAGTGGCGCCGCGGCGGATTGCTTCCAGCGCATTGTCCAGCGTGTAATCGGCGGTCATGACAATGATGTGCAAGCCGGGATCGCAGCGTAGCGCGCGGTCCAGAAACTCAAAGGGCTCTGGATTTTGCAGATGGATGCTTGCCAGAACCAGGCGGCATCGTCCGGAGCGGATCAGGCGCAGCGCCTCTTCTGGGTCACCTGTGGGTATGGGCTCATAACCGAAATCGGAAATCAGCCCGGAGAGCGAATCGCGCTCGAGGGGTTCGTCGTCAAAGACGCATGGGGTAAGTGAGGTGTTAACGGTTGCGACTTCCACTGATTTGTAAGTTGCGTAAGCCATGCGCCAGACAAAGGCAACAAGTGTGCCAAACGCGACGCGGAGTGTTTCGCGGTGGAGGAATTGCCGCGCGACACAGGAGCAAAAAGGTCAACGAGCATAAGTAGTGTGCAATGAATGAACTGGTGGGATGAGTGGCGGAAGGAACTGGAAAACGCAAGGAAAAGTGCGGAAGGAAAGATTGCGGAGGGAAGCGAACCGTCTCCCAAATCGGGCCATTGTTCCGAAACGGTAGGGAATCCTAGTTTACTGGAAACTGGCTGCGACCGTGGCGAGGTTGCACGGGAGTCAATCGAAATTCGTGAGCACCCTGCGTGTCGCAGCCGATGAATTCAGCTTCATAGGCGACGGGGTAGGTGCGCTGGAGCGCAATCGGCTGCAGCATGCGTATGAAAACAAGGGCGCCCTCGCCGAGCATGTGTTTTAGAGAAATGTGTTTGCCGGCAAAATCGTCCCAGGAAATCTCGGACTTCTCGACGAAAAAGATTTCATCCTCGTCCCAGCCGGAAACTTCCACGCGATAATTACTGACAATCGGCATCGTTTCGGAGAGCACCGGAATTCCTCCGGTGAAAGGAAGAGCAGTTGTTTTGCCAGGACAAGAAAAGGGAACAGAAAGCAGCACAAGCATTTAGGCAGGATTAGGAAGAAGCAATGTGCGGGAAGGAAACAGAGCGGCGCTCCAGTGGTTCAAAGTGAAGCAATCCGGAACGCGCATTCCGCGCGCTTCAGAAGAAAATGCGAGACGCAGTCCTCTCGACGATGGGAAAAACCCACTGGAAGACGACAAACCCAACAAGTAGACCAGCCATGGCGAAATTGTTGCCGCGAATCCAGTCCAGATAGCGCTGGGATTGATGCTCGGACATGAAGACCATAATGCCCGTGCTGCCATCGAGCGGGGGAGCGGGAATGAGGTTGAAGGTGCCGAGCAACAGATTCAATCGGAAAACAATATTCAGAATCAGGAAACTAAAACCCGCTTTGCCCGTAACGGGGTCAAAGGAGAAGAGATCGTAGTGGAGTCCAATGCGCAGCGCCAGGACGGCGAGGAGCATCAAGGTAAAGTTGGCGGCGGGGCCGGCCAAAGCCATCCAGGCAGAGCGGCGAGGATGGCGCCGTTCCCAGAGGGGATCGTAAGGGGCGTTGGCCCAGCCAATCATGCCTTGCCACAGAAAGAAGCTTAGGAGTGGAACCACGACCATGCCGAAGGGGGCTCGACGGATGTGCGGAATGGGGTTCAAGGAGAGCTGGCCGCCGAGTGCCGCGGTGCTGTCTCCCCCGATTTTGGCAACCAGGGCGTGCGCCGCTTCGTGGCAAGTGGTTGAGAAGAGAAAAGCGACAAACCAAATAAACCCTAGCGCTAGTGTTTCGGGAGTGAGGGAAAGATCTGGCATAGAGACCCTAGGTTAGGGTGTCAGCCCGTCGAATGCAAGGAAGGGGCAACACAGGAATGTCCTAGCCAGGAATGGGAGATTGCTGTATCTTTGGTGCACTTAGTGTGTTGGCCGCCTTATTGCGGTGTGCTGAGGAATGCCGATGAGGATTCACGATGAAGGCATGTTTCCTTAGCACACCAGCGGCCGTCGAAAGCAATCCCTTACAATACGGAGATTTCCAAACGCCGGAACCGGGCGCGGGTGAAGTGCTTGTGCGGGTGCATGTGTGCGGCGTGTGCCGCACGGACCTGCACGTGGTGGAAGGGGAGTTGCCGGCGAAGCGCTCTTCGGTGATTCCGGGGCACCAAGTGGTGGGGCGTATAGCGGCGAAGGGTGCGGGTGCGGAGCGATTCGCCATGGGAACACGCGTGGGGATTGCGTGGCTGCACAAGACGGATGGCACGTGTGAATATTGCCGCCGCGGCGAAGAGAATCTGTGTGATGCGCCGCTGTTCACCGGCTACAGCGTGAATGGCGGATACGCGGAATACATCGTTGCCCCGCAAGATTTTGTGTATGCGATGCCAGAGGGAGTTCCAGACGAGCAAGCGGCGCCGTTGTTGTGCGCGGGAATCATTGGCTACCGATGCCTTAGACGGAGCGAAATTCAAAGTGGCGAGAAGCTGGGCTTCTACGGCTTTGGCGCAGCCGCGCACGTGGCGATTCAAGTGGCGCGGCACTGGGGAGTCGAGGTGTACGCATCCACACGCGATGCTCGACACCAGACGCTTGCGCGAGAGTTGGGAGCCAGATGGGCTGGCGGAACTCTCGAGCCGCCACCGGTGAAGCTGGATGCAGCCATTGTATTTGCGCCCGCGGGCGAAATCGTGCCGGCTGCTTTGGCGGCGTTGCGAAAAGGCGGGCGCTTGATTTTGGGGGGCATTCACATGAGCGCGATACCCTCCTTCGCGTACGACCTTTTGTACCAGGAGCGCATGATTCGCAGCGTGGCCAACAATACGCGAAAAGATGGCGAGGAGTTCTTGCATCTGGCCGCGCTGATCCCAGTGCCGACGCGAGTCCAGGTGTTTCCCCTGAAAGAGGCCAACCGGGCCCTGAATGCGCTCAAAAATGACGCGATTCCCGGAGCCGCCGTGCTGCGGGTGAACGACTGATCACCCATTCGCGGCAGGCTCGCGGGTCAGAGCTTTTTTTCACTTTGCCGAGTGAAAAACGCCGAAGAAGTTCCCGCCAGCGGCATTTCTCTGGAGTCCAGCGCGCAAACAAGCGGTTTCGAGTGGATGGGAGACGGAGATTGTTCCGAACAGCAGTCTGTAGGGGGGTCAAGTGCCGAACTGGTGCAGCGAGCGTGCAGGACTGTTTCATTAAGGAAGTGTTGAGGCGGGGAAAAGGGAACGCAAGTGGAAGGAATCCGAGGGGTTAAAGGCGATAGCTTAATATTTCAACAGTGGTCTGTGTGATTTCGCATCACAAAATGGGGGAAAACACTCAAAAATCGAGGTTTGGGCTCCGTTTACCTTGTTGGTGTCAGTCGTTAACTGGCAGTAATTGAATGGGTTAGGTCCATTTTATCGTTTTGAACCGGTTCGGCACAGGGGGTGCACATAGGAACACAGAGTTTTGGGGTCAATGGATGAGCGCTTCCCTCGTTCAAGCTTTCTTGATGCCGCTGGGGCTTCCACAGAGTGCAGTTCTTCCGACTCGCTCCACAAGCCTTCAAGAGAATGAACAGACGCAATTCCCGGGGGACGAGGATTGGATGAAGTTTGTTGATCCCTGTAGAGGTTAACGGGGAGAAAAGCATGACGGTGAAAATGACAAATCGCTCCCGCCGTTTGGCGTATCTGGTATTGCTGTTGATGGTGGCCGTCGCTTTGACCTCGGCTTTGGTTTTAGCCGGCGAACGCAACTGGGATAGCCAAAAGAAGGAAGTTTCCCACCGCGGTTCTGCAAGCACACAAACGACAAACCGAAGTGCGGAGTTCATTGGATGCGCATGCGCCTAACCACAACCGCACGACACCTGGCCTTGACGCTGGGAAGTGCGGTTGTGCTTTTTCTGGTGGGCCTTGCGCCTGCCAAGGCGGACATCCATCCGGTACCGCTGGATAAGAACACGGATTCGGCGAAGTGCCTGGAATGTCATGCGGAGAAGGCCAAAGGTAAGTCGGTGCACACGGCGATCTCGATGGGGTGCACAACGTGCCACGAAATTCGCAACAACAAGGATGTAACGCGGGTGAAGCTGACCACCACGACGCCACAAGCGTTGTGCTTCACGTGCCACGCGGACAAGAACGCCGCGGAGTTGAAGGGGTTGGTACACAAGCCGGCGGTGCGGGATTGCCTGAAGTGCCATGACCCGCATAGTTCGGATAACAAGTTTCAGTTATTGAAGCCGACATCGGGCGATGTGAAGGAAAACCTCTGCTTAGGCTGCCACACCACCGGCCTGAACGTTCCGGAAAAGGGCAGCAGGCACGCAGCGTTGGATTTGGGCTGCGAGACGTGCCATGTGACCCACAAGACGGGCGAGGATCCTACGGTCGAGAATCTGAACCATCTGACCAAATCCGCGCCTGCGCTTTGCGTGGATTGCCACGATCCAAAGGATGCCGACCTGCAGAAGGCGCATCAGAATCAACCGTTCGGCACCGCGGATTGTTTGCAGTGCCACGATCCCCACCGGTCGGCGGCGCCAAAGCTCATGGCGAGGTTCACGCACCCGCCCTTCGCCGAGAAGCAGTGCGAAGTCTGCCACGCGCCGGCCAAGGACGGGAAAGTCGTACTAACGCAGCCGGACGCGAAAACATTGTGCGTGACGTGCCACGACGAGCAAGCCAAGCAGATTGCTTCAGCCAAAGTGCAGCATCCGGGGGCTGCTGGTGATTGCACGGATTGCCATTCGCCGCATGCCAGCAGGATGCCGGGGCTTCCCAAGACAGACAATGTGAATATCTGTCTGCAATGCCACGCGGACATCGCGGAACTGGGCAAGAAGAAAGTGCGGCACCAGCCGGCTTTCGTTCAGGGATGCGGCACGTGCCACGATGCGCACGGCAATGATAACGAGCATTTACTGCGAGTGAAGGACGTCAACACGCTTTGTCTGGAATGCCACGGACCTGACACAACGCCGGAGCGGCTAGAAAGCCAGCACCTGATCGCCATTTTTGATGGAAAGGTAAAGCTGCCGGAGCATTATCACGTACCCATTCTGACGCTGAAGTACAACTCAGGGCACCCGGTGGAATTCCATCCTGTCGCGGGGCCGGTTGATGCAAAGAATCCCGCTGCTGGTCAGATGAATTGCTTGACCTGCCACCAGGCGCACTCTGGGAACCAGCCGGGAATGTTGGTGAAGGATCAGAAAGCGGGAATGGATTTTTGCAATACGTGCCACAAGGGAAAACTGAATTAGGAAATAGGGGAGACGTAGGTATGTTCGCTCATCGCTCAGATAGGAATCGCGGGTCGAAAGTCCTGGCAATCCTGGCGGGGTTGCTGGCGCTTGCTCTGACTCTTCCCGGAATCGCGGATGCGGCGCAGAAAAAGAAGAAGAATGCCGACCCCAATGCGCAACTCCAGAAGCGCGTGAATTTTGATATCAGCAAAATCGTCTGGCCGTCTCCGCCGGATATCGCGCGGGTGAAGTTCGTGGAACAGCTGACTGGCGAAAAGATCGACTTCAACAAACCCCTTAACAAACCGCAAAAGCCCAAGCAGAGCTGGATGGATCGCCTGGCGGGCACCAAGCCGCAAGTTGATACGGTACAAGATCTGCCTTTCCAACTGGTGCGGACTTATGGACTCGCGTTTGATTCAAAGGGATATATCTACGCGGCGGACCAAGCGGTGGGAGCGATCTTTGTATTCAATCCGGATGAGGACAAGAAATTCGACGTAAAGATGATCCGTAATGGCCGGGAAGCGCGGTTCGGCTTGATCAACGGACTGGCGATGGACGACAACGATAAGCTCTTTGTGAGCGACGACAAAGCCCACAAGGTGATCGTGATCAATCCGCAGCACCAGGAGGAATCCTCTTTTGGCGCGGACGTGCTGGTGCGCCCCGGGGGAATGGCCATCGATACGGAGAACCGCTTCCTGTACGTGGTGGACACGGGCAACGACGTTGTGGATGTGTTCGATGCGGACACTTACAAGCTGCTGCGAAAGATTGGAACGGCCGGGAAAAAACACATGCTAAGCGATCCTGGAGATTTCGCGCTGCCGACGAATGTGGCCGTGGACAAAGAGGGCAACGTTTACGTGACGGACACGCTGAACAATCGCGTAGAGATCTTCGATGCGGACGGGAAATTTGTCAGCACGTTTGGAAGAAGCGGCGATGGTCCCGGGCACTTCGCGCGGCCCAAGGGAATTGCTCTTGATAGAGATGGTCACATTTGGGTAGTGGACGGGGTGCAGCAGCGCGTGCAGGTCTTCGATAACGAGGGGCGCCTGCTGATTTATTTTGGCGAACCCGGGAATTGGCCGGGACAGTTTTCCGCCCCATATGACATCGCCATTGATCCCAAGAATAACCGGGTTGTCACGTCAGAGCAGTTTCCCGGACGTGTGCAGATGTTTCGCTACGTGACGGACGCGGAAGCGGCCTCAGAAAAGGCCAGCCGCGAAGAGAAGCCCAGCAACACAACACCCCAGCCGGTAACGCAACCGGCACAAAAGTCGCCGGAGGCCGCGCCATCAAAGAATGGCGCCGCGGAAAAGGCGCAAGGATTGGTGACTCCATGAGGCACCAAGAGCTCTGGTTGTCTCCGGACAGCCAAGACAGGAGGGGACAGGTCCGGCCGGCTTGTCCCTTACTGATTCGGAGATGTATTCGTTCGAACGAGAAAGCAGTGCAGTGTTGCAACACAAATCAGGAGGTTCTTTCAATTATGAAAAGAATCATGTTGGTACTTGTAGGAGTGCTGGCGGCGGCGACGATTGCTACCGCTCAGCCGAATCCGAATTACGCGCCTAGTTCAGACGTGTTGGGTGCGCACCTCGTTTATGGCCGGGGTTGCGTAGCCTGTCACTCGCCGCACAGCGGCGCACGAGGCAACGGCATCACGACGGCGGATCCCACCAGTGGCGATGCGGCGTTGTGGGGCGCGAATGTCACTCCGTATTACACCCAGACGTTTGCGTTTGGCGACGCGGGTGGTTACCCAGTCACGACGCCGGCGAATATGTCTGCCGGTGCGCATGACCCGACAGTCGTTATCATGCTCTGCCTAAGCTGCCACGACGGCAACATAGCCAAGAACGGGATGATGTCCGGTCAGACCGTAGAAAAGATCCCGAACGCGATTGGCGGCCACGCACCAACGTGGCTCGGCAACGACAGCGGGACCCCTGGCGACTACAACAATGACCACCCAGTGGGACCCAAAGCCACGATCGGCTGCGGCGGAGCCTACAACTGGGATTGCACGATTGCGGGCGGAAAGATCACCTACCCCGCCGGGACGAAGATGGCGCTATTCGTAAACAATAGCTACGGCTTCACGGTGAGCCCCGTGACGTTTGATGGCGTCAATCCCGCGGTGAACTGCACGACCTGCCATGACCAGCACAGCATGAACGCCTGGAACGGCACAATCGCCGGCACGCCGGGCACTTACCAGACCATGTTCTTTGTCCGGGGTTACTACAATCCGAGCGTCGCTACCAGCAACTCGGTGGCGCAGTTCTGCCGCCAGTGCCATGGTGGTGAATCGAACGAAATGCACAACGCTAACCTCCCGACGACCTAAGACGGGACGTTACGAATTGGGGGGAGGAAGTTTCTCCCCCCACTTTTCGGTCGGCGAATATTGAAGGGTCAGCAAAGTAAAAGCAAAGAAGAAAAGCAGGTAGAGGGAAATATGAAGAAGGCGCTCATAACAATAATGCTGGTAGTGCTCGGGGGATTGGGCTCGTCTGTGCAAGCGCAGATGGCGGTATCTCATGAGCCGACGACTACCGCGGCAGCGCCAAGAGCGGACGCAACGACGGTTACGCCGGAGAAGCCAGTGGCCCGGGTGAATGGAACTGTACTGACGGACCGCGACCTGCTCCGCGAGATGTTAACGATTTTTCCTTATGCGCGGCAACACAACGGCGGATTTCCCAAAGCGATGGAGGCGGATATCCGCAAGGGCGCGCTGCAAATGATTGTGTTCGAAGAGCTGGTGTACCAGGAAGCGAAGCGGCGCGGGATGACGGTGACGCCGGCGAAATTGGATCACGCGGTGGTGGAATTCCGGAAGCAGTTCAAGAGCCCGGATGATTACAAAGAATTCATGGCGTGGGAATGCCAAGGTTCGGAGCAGGTGTTGCGGCGCAAGGTGCGGCGCTCGCTGCTGATCGACCAACTGTTGAAGGTGGAAGTGAAGGATAAGTCCAGCGTTCCCCTGGCTGAAGCGAAAGCGTATTACGAAAAGAACCCCGCGATGTTCCAGTTGCCGGAGTCTTTTTCCTTCCAATCGATCTCGATCATGCCTCCGGAGAAGGCGACGGAAGCGCAGTTGAAAGACGCGCGGAAACGCGCGGAGGATGCGCTGAAGCAGGCCCAGGCCACCAGGAATTACGAAGAATTTGGGTTATTGGCGGAAAAGATTTCCGAGGATGATTACCGCGTGATGATGGGCGAACACAAGAGCGTGGATCGCGAGAAACTGCCGCCGCAGGTGGTCAGCGCGGCGCTGGCCCTGCAAACCGGCCAGGTGAGCGACTTGATCCAGGTGGACCAGGTTTTGACGATCGTGCGGCTCATCGCGCACAACCCGGGAGGCATGCGGAAGTTCGAGGACGTAAAGGACGCGCTGATGAAACAGCTGCAGCAATCGAAGACAGAGCAGCTTCGCTCAGCGCTGGATAAGAAACTCCGGGCAACGGCAAAAGTGGAAGTGCTGTAAGAGAAGGGCGGCGTTTTTGTGAATTGGCGCGCAACATGGATCGGATGCTTCATCGTGCTGGCAGCGGCCGCCCGCATGCCGGCGCAAGTAACCGTCGGAAACGATGTCAGCATGAATTTGAACGGTCAGATCTCCGCCGGGTATACAGGGGACTACGGAAACCAAATTTCTTCGGACCATGGAATCACCGCCGGGGGGAACGCCACGTTGACCGGATCCTATTACACCCCGAGTTTTTTGTCGTTTCAGGTAAGCCCTTACTACAATGAATCGCGAGACAATTCGACGTCGTCATCTATTTCCGACAGCAGCGGCGTGCTTGGTACGGTTTCTCTTTTCAGTGGCGGCAACTATCCCGGTTCCATCAGTTTTTCGAAAAACTATAATAGCGTCGGCACGTTTGGCGTCCCAGGTTTGCCCAATTACACCACGCACGGTGACTCGCAAGGATTCAATGTTGGCTGGGGCGTGAATGTGCCGGATTTGCCGCAGGTCTCGCTGAACTATGGGCAAGGCACGAATGATTATTCGATTTACGGGACCGATGCGAATGGCACGTCGGACTACCATAACTTCAACGCTCATGCGGTGTACCGTGTAGCCGGTTTCAACCTCAACGCCGGGTATTTTTACAATCAGAACCATTCCCAATACCCCTTGTTCCTGCAAACCCAGCAAATCGAAAACCTCGACAATGATGGAAATTCCTACTCGTTTGGCGCGAGCCATGACTTGCCGTTTCATGGAACGGTAGGCGCGAACTTCAACCGTTCGGAGTTCACCTCCGATTTTTCCGATGGCCGTTATTCCGGGACGGTGGATACCATCAACGCGAATGCCAATTTACACCCCACGGGAGAGTTAACCCTTGGCGCCGATTTCAACTACACGGACAATCTGATCGGCACGCTCTACCAAAGCATCATTTCGGCCGGCGGCATCCTGCAGCAGAGCACCCCGGGGCAATCTTCCAATTCGTGGGATGCCAGTGGTCTGGCAAGTTACAACCTGACCAAACACTGGATCTTTACCGGAACATTAGAGCACCGGGATCAGAGCTACTTCGGTAGCGCATTTGGCTCGAATTCGCTGACAGGGTCGGCAAATTACTGGAACCGCTTTCTTGGGGGTTCGCTGAGTACGGTGTTGAGCGTCACACGATTGACGGAGGACGCGAACAACCAGAGCGCCATCGGATTGCTAACGGTTGTGAACTACTCTCGCAGGATCATGCTTTGGGACGTGAGCGGCTCTGGAAATTACTTTCAAAACACGCAGACGCTGTTGGTGGGTTACACCACTTCCGGTTGGGGCTATTCCGGGCAATTAGCCCGCAAAATAGGGGCCGTGCATTGGAACGCAAACGCCGGCGGGTCACGCAGCCTGCTGAACACGGCTGCCGGCTACGGCTACAATTCGGAAAATTTTGGGACAGGATTCAACATCAAATGGCTCGGAGTTACTGGCACATATGCGAAATCCAGCGGAACGGGGCTGCTCGGGGTAAATGGAGTGGTTACGAATCCGCTGGCCGGCGGGTCCCCCCTGCCGACGGACTTGATCCTGTACGGAGGGCACGCCTACGGTGGAGGATTGGGGATCAACCCATACAAGCGCCTGACAATCAGTTTCAGCTATGCACGGTCGTTCAGCGACACCGTGAGCAATAGTGTTGGTTCGCAGAATAATTCCGAAAATGTGTTTGGCCGCGTACAATATCAGTTCCGGCAGATGTTCCTCACTGGCGGATACAGCAGGTTCGTCCAGGGTTTCAGCGCCTCCGGTACCGCGCCTGCTCAACTAAACTCGTTTTACGTTGGTGTTCAACGATGGTTCAATTTCTTCTAAATCGGGCAGCAAGAAGTTGGCGTTGCCCGGTTTTGGAAGTGTGCGGAGCCATTCTTCTGATTGTTTCCCCTGCCTGGGCCGCACAGAAAAACAAGAAGAATGACAAGAAGGCAACGGCGCAGGCAAGCGTCCCAGACTTGCTGCTGGAGGGCGGACGCAAGCTTGTATATGAGAGAAATTTCGGTTGGGAACGTGATGTGAAACCGAAGAAGGGGTTCTGGGCGCGCGTCGTGGATGTTGTGGCCGGGCCGCCGGATTACCATTCGCTGATGCGGCCCTACAGCGTGGCGGCTGACTCGCGCGGACGCATTATCGTGACCGACCCGGATGCGGCGGGAATCCACATCTTTGATTTTGCGCAACAGAAATACAAGTTCATTTCGCGGAAGGAAAAAGGCAAGAACTCTCTGGTTGCCCCGCAATGCGTGGCGGTGGACGCGAAGGACAATATCTACGTGACGGATTCGGAGTCGGGCAAGATTTTCGTTTTCGATGCCAATGGCAAGTACGACCGCATGATCGGGGCTTTGAAATATGGCGAGGGCATCTTCAAACGGCCGACGGGAATCGCCATCGACTCCGCGGCAACCCGTATTTATGTGACCGACACTTTGCGCAACAAAATTTACGTGATGGACATGCAGGGAAGCGTGGTGCAGACAATCGGCAAACCGGGAGCCGGCGAAGGCGAGTTCAACTTTCCCACCGAGTTGCGCCTGGACGGTAACGATTTGATTGTCGTGGACGCCATGAATTTCCGTGTGCAGGTTCTGGACAAGTCTGGAGCCTTCCAGTACGCCATCGGGAAAATTGGCGACACCTCGGGCGCCATGTTCCGGCCAAAGGGAATTGCCGTTGATTCGGAAGGCGACCTGTACGTGGTGGATGGGTTGTGGGGCGCCATTCAGGTTTTCAACCGCAAGGGCGAGTTGCTTTATTACTTTGGCGGGCGCGGCACGGCTGCGGGGAAATTTCAGCTCCCGACCGGGCTGTTTATTGATCGCAACGACAGGATTTACGTGGCGGACTCGCTCAACCGGCGCGTGCAGATTTATCACTATTGGGGATTGCCGAAACAGGCTGCTGGAGGAGCGCAGTGAGAAAGACATTGTGGATCTGCGCTGCCCTGTTGATGGCTGGCGGGATGGCGCGCGGCCAGCAGGTCACGGGAGATGTTCTGGGCGCACATGATTTGACGCCCGGTGGAATTTCGCCGATCAAAGGCGGACTGTCGGCTTCCTGTCTGTATTGCCATGCTCCCCATTCGGGCGTTGGTGGAAACACACCGCTGTGGAACCAGCAACTCTCGACAAGCGTGTACACCACGTACACGAGCACGACCGCGGCGGAGAAATCAACTCAGCCTTTGTTGGGAGGCGACAGCAGTTTGTGCTTGAGTTGCCACGATGGAACTGTGGCGCCGGGCCAGACGGTGGCCTACAAAACCATCATGATGACTGGCCAGATGAATGCGGCGGACAAATTCTCCACCAATTTGGAGGGTTCGCATCCTTTCAGCCTGGTGCTGCCACTGGTGGACGCGCCTGACCTGGCCGCCTCGATCGTTGCGCAGGGCAAGACTTTGGACCCTACGGGCACCATCAAACTCATCAATGGCAACGTCGAATGCACCACATGCCACAATCCGCACGTGCAATCGACGGATTTGCTCTCGCCAAACTTTCTCCTGATTAACAGTGCCAATGGCCAACTCTGTCTGGATTGCCACGATCCAACGCGCGTGATGACGGGCAAGCCGAACCCGCTTACGGGCTGGGCTGTCAGCATTCATGCCACGGCCACGAACAAAGTATCTTCGCAGGCAAACGTGGGCAGTTATCCTTCGGTGACGCAGAATGCCTGCATCTCCTGCCATGCACCGCACGATGCGCAAGGCGGCTCGCGCCTGCTGCGTCAACCCAATGAAATGGATTGCGTGGCGTGCCACAGCGGCGGAACGAACATGGCGCCGGCTACGATGAATGTTTTCGGGGAATTCACCACGCCAAAGGTAGGCCATCCTTATTCCACGGGAACGAGCATTCACGACGCGGCCGAGTCCAACATCTTGAACAACAATCGCCACTCGACCTGCGCGGATTGCCACAATGGACATGCGTCCGGCCAGGTTACGGCATTCCCTGTGCCTCCGCTCACACGCGCTTCTCAGAACGGAGTCAACGGGGTAAGTGCGACGGACGGAATTACCGAAGTAAGTCCGACCGTCAATCAATATGAAAATTGTATGCGTTGCCATGGGACAAGCTTGGGCAAGGTGGTCAATCCGATATTCGGGTACTCGCCTTTGCGTGCGGTTTCTTCCGCCGATCCATTGAATGTGATTCCGCAATTCGCGATGTCCAGCACGTCGAGCCACCCGGTAACCCACGTGCGCACGAGCGCGCTGGGCCAGCCAAGTCTACTGGCAAACATGTTGAACCTGGATGGTGCAACACTGGGACGCAGCATGGGCGTTCAGATCTTGTGCACCGATTGTCACAACAGCGACGACAATCGCGAATTTGGTGGCTTGGGACCCAACGGTCCGCACGGATCAAAGTGGACGCACATTCTGGAGCGGCGCTACGAATTCTCTCAGACGACGGCGCCGGGGCAGTTGATCACGAACTTGCTGCCCACACCGGATTTGTCGATCAACGGTCCTTACGCGCTGTGTGGAAAGTGTCACAACTTAAGCGTGATTCTGACGAATTCCAGCTTCAGCGAGCATGCGCGCCATATCAATGATGGGTTCTCCTGCTCCGCCTGCCACACAGCGCATGGCATGGGCTCTGTGAACGGTAGCATCTCCGGCGAGCGACTGGTGAATTTTGATCTGAACGTGGTTGCCCCAAACGGCGGAATTCCGATTACCTACAGCAAGGCGACAAACTCCTGCAATCTCACCTGCCATCTGCACGCGCATACAGCGGTGGGGGCCGGCCCCGCCGTTGCGAAACCGCATTCCTAAGCGCGTCGCCAGACTGTACGAGAAGTTGCCAGCTTATGTATAATTATCGAGTTCGAGAAACGAGCGGGCGTCGTACAATGGCAGTATAGAAGCTTCCCAAGCTTCGGACGTGGGTTCGATTCCCATCGCCCGCTCCATAAACCCTGATGACTCAGTTAACCTTACACGGCTAGGCTCCCTGAATTCCAAATTGAATAGTCCGCCGTTAAGAATTAGATTTCTGGGGCAGTTTGGGGCAAGTTCTGCAGACTGCGGATGGAGTGAGCGAGCCGTTTTGGCTGAAGCGCGGCACAGACGGCGAGAGCAGCACAGTTGGCGAGCCGTGCCAACCAGAACAAGCGCAAAAAAAGTTTCCTGCGTTTCAGGAAGCGGAGCAGTTGCCGGAGATTGAAGCCGACGGCGGCCAACAACGCGTTCGAGCGATCACCCGCGCGGCCTCCCAACCAGTTGCGTCCGAGCAGTCCGTCGTTTTTTGCATGACCGATGACCGGTTCCACGACCGCGCGGCGTTTCAGCCATTGTTGGATCTTGTCCGTCACGCCACGTCTCTGTCCGGTGATGTAAACCACGGTGTACGGCAGCGCAACGCGATGCCCCTTATATCCTTGATCGACGGCCACGCGTTGCGGCGCGCGCCCCACGATCTTGCGAATGTCTTCCAGTGCCGCCGCCAGGGTGTGGCCGTCGTAGGGATTCCCGTGCAGCGCTTGCGCATGGAGAATAAAGTGCCCACCCTTGGCCGGATGCAGATTCGTGGCCAGGGAAACTTTGCAGCCGAACTCGTACGGCGCACGCGCTTTGCCCTTGCTGATGCATTCCACTTCCGTGGCATGCCAGGAATAGAGGTACCCCGGATCGCCGCGCCGCTGCTGCGCGATACGCCAAGCCTTGGCCAGCGCGATCTCCAGTCGCTTGACTTGCTTTTCCGCTAGGCCAGAAGCTGCCGTCATCTTGCGCCGTATGTCACGCTGCAAACGCCGCAAACGCACGCGCAGGAATTTCAACTGCTTCTTCGCGCGCTTTTTTTGCTGCGCGTGCAAGTAACGCCCCGTCTTCATCGCCGCACGCCGTGCCACCCGCACGTAGGACTGACGCAAACGCAATCCGCTTTTCTTCGCTTGTGCACCCAACTGCTCGATGGCCGTCAGCAGCAACCCGTGTTCGGTCGGATGGGCAATCGCTTTCTCCTGCACCGTGGTGTCCACCGCCACCGCTTCTGTTGCTTTCACGCTCAGCGCCCCACCGCGGTGCGCCGCTGCCAGCGTTTCCTGTAGCAAAGTTTCCAGTGCCGGCTCGCCCACCCGATGACGAAAGTGCGTCATGCCGGAACGCTCCAGCGGAAACGAATGCTGAAAATATTCCTCACCGCAAAAATATTGCATGTACGGATCGCGCTCCCAGCGCTCGCACACCGCTTCATCCGACAACCCCTCGATATGCTTCAGCAGATGTAACCCCACAACCAGCCGGATCGGCAACCCCGGCCGCCCGGCCTCGCTGTAGTACGGTGCAAAATGCGCTTCCAGCCGTGCCCAATCGATCAAATCACCGAGCCGCACCAGTTCATGCCGCAGGTTGATGATGTTTTTCAGCTTGGCACGAAACAGTTCTTCCACCCCACTGCCCTGCGGTTTTACTCTCGGTTTCATCCGTTCCCCCCAAAATAAAATTGCAAGATTTCAGCGCTCTTCACGCCAAAACCTTGCAATTTCTCTTCTGGAAAATCAAATGAATTCACTATCAACTACGCGTTGTTTCTCTTTTTTAACGGGGGACTGAATAGCCTGGTTTTAGACGGCAGTTGGACGGTGATTACGCCAATTGGACGGTCGGTGTGGCTGCCCTCATAACTTCCGGATGGTGCATAAATCGCGTGCGACCACAAGGAGATTATGTGCTTCGTTGACCCAGTGGTCGCGCTTGCGTCGCAAGAGACCGGTAATAGAACCGAATACAGCGAATGGTTATTCGTCTGGAGAATGAGGTTGGGGCTTCTGTTCGCGCCACCGAATGCAAGTTGTGCTAACGAGCGTATCCATTTAGTTGACTGCCAGAGCTTTCGTTATTTGAATCCTGTCATTGCATTGGATTTCCACTGGGGTGTCATTTTCAGTGAGCGGCTGCATGCGGCCAAAAGGTTTGGCTTGAAGACGCGACGCAGGGATACCGTGTGCAACCAGCCAGTCCACAACTGCGTTTGCCCGTTCCCTGGTGATTTCGAAGTCGTCATCCTCCGTGCCCTTGGGGCTGATCTTATGGCTCTCAATGACGAGTGAGGTGGTTGGATTCTGCTTGATATAATTCAGCAACTCGATGAGAATGCCGAGGTTTTTTTCCTGGATGACCTGGTCCTGGGGAGCGAATTGAATTCCATAAATGGCGACCCGCCCTTGGGATGCCATCTCGCGCGATATTTCTTCCGCGTTGTTGACTTGTGCGCAGCCTGGTTGTGAATCGCGGACCACGCTTATGTTGTAAGAATCGCCGCGGAGGTTGATAAGCATCCAGGTGTCACCGCTGCGCGCGGTGATTGTTGAGGAGTTGTCCGAGTATTTGGCGATGAAACCGGCCATGGGAATCAATTGCATCAGGTTCTGGAATGCATAGTCTTGCTGGTCGGCTTGGGTTATGCGATATTCGCGAAATTCATACATACCGCGGATTGTCTTCTCCCGGGGATGACCCAGAGCATCCGGTTTCAGGGGCATAGTGACAGCGACGGAGTCCGTTTTCTGGCATGACACCACAACGGTCATCCCCAACTGCGGGAAAGCAGTAAAGGGCGGGCAGTCTGCCGCCACTATATCGGTCCCAGTAGCTGAGGCATTCGGGTTCTCCTGAGCCAAGCAAGGCGCGAGGAAATCAGAGGAACAGGTCAGGATGAATGCAAAGATAAGTGCGAGCGAAAGAGAACGTGCAGTCATGCAACCTCCCCATACAGATTAGTAAACGCTCCGTCGCAGGCGATGCCTGATATCCGGGCATGATGAACTGTCGCTAGAATCAGCGTTCAGGGCCATCCGTCAGATCACGCGCGTTTAGAGACCGGTGTTCTGCAGGATCAGGATGCCTGTGCCTGGCGCGGTTGAGTCCAACCCGAGGAGCAGGCACGTATTGGCGTCAACTAAGTAACAGACCGGGTTTAGGGTCGCGATTTCCGGTGTCGGTTGGCCAGTAGCGGGTGCCAAAGTGAGCATCAGCGGGAAACGCCCGTCGGTGTTCGCGGTGAACGAACCGGTCAGAGCCGCGTTGGACGATGACGTACTGGCTGGGGGAGCGGCGGTGGTATTGAAGGAGTTCACGTCGGCCAATCCGGAAACGGCGGAAACGCCATCAGTTACGAACTGAGCAGCAAAGATTTCAGAACCAAGGGCCGTATAGGTTACGAAATTCGAAGCGTATGGCCCGCTGAAAGAAGAGGCGGAGACGGGAGCGGACAAGGTTTGTTGCAGAGCCACACCAGCGCCGGAAGGACCGGAAGTTCCGGCCGCACCGCCGTCGATTTCGATGAGGTAAATCCCCTGGTCTGTTGTGGGATACGCCGCAAATTGGCTGATGCCAGCGGTTGTGGCGCCGGAGATTGCTATCAGGCCGCGCCCATCGGCTGGCGCCGTGCAAGTCGCGCTGATCGGCTGATTGGTCAACGCCGTGCCAGCAAGCGGCACAACATCCAGTGTGCCCGTTGTACCGCAGGCAAAGATTCCTCCAGCCACCTGCGGTTGGAAGGCAGTGGTGGCACCGGCTTCAGTAAACGCATACGAACCAGAAATAGAGGGAGAGGATGGTTGCGCGGTGAAATAGCCGGCGAACGAGTCTCTCCAATCCAAGACCACAAAATGAGCTGAGTCGACGATCCACAAATCTAACCAGAGACTGTTTGAGAGGCCCAGATTAACTGGATTCAGCCGCAGCTCGCCATTCTGGTCCGCAGCGACGCCACTCATGAAGCCGCTTGAAACAGTGGTGAAGGGCTTGCTCTTGATTTCTCCGTTGTATGACTGGTCCGTGATGTACGAGTAGGAACTGCTGGAATTGATCGTTACTGCGCTGGCGACAAAATAGCCTGCCGTCGGGCTAGACACCTGAAGTCCCGATAGCTTCAACGAATAAGTCGCGTTGTTAAGTGTCCCCGGCCAGGACTGCAGATTTTGCAGGTTGAGAGTTCCACTGCCGTTTCCAAAGCTGTCAATTTCGCTGAGGAGCGCTTGCTGAGGAGTAACAAAAGCGACGCTCAAAGTAATTGCCCCCGAAGCGTTTACCCCGAAGGAACCGTTGAGCGATGAAGTATCGATCATCAAATTAATCTGGCCGCGGCCGTCGGAACCTAGTGAGTAGGTGCTCGGAAAGTTGGTGCTTAAGTTAACGCTCGTGGAAGCATTTCCCGATGCATCCACTAAATCGAAAGCGCCGCCCGAGATGTTGCCAGTGCCATCTCCGGAAATGACGCCGGCGATGGCATATGAACCGTTTACGGAGTTCTTGGCTGTCAGCAGCATGACGTACTGGCCCGATAACAAACTGTTGGGAGGCGTACTAGCGGTAATCGTGACGGTTTCGAAGGCGGTTTTAGTTGGGTCCGTGGTTGAGGCTGCTGTAATCGTGACTGTGTTACCTGAGGGTACGGAAGCGGGTGCGGTATACGTGGTCGTGATGCCGCTGGCCGTATGCGCTGAAGAGAAGGATCCACACGCTCCGGTGCTGCCGCAGGCTACCGTCCAGTCCACTCCTGCCTCGGCTGTGTCATTGCTCACCGTGGCCGCCAGGGAGGCGCCGTTGCCCGCGATCATGGAGCCCGTTGGCACTCCCTGAGTAATCGCCACGGAAATCGGAAGAACGATGGTGACTTCAGCGCTTTCGCTGACTTGCGCTCCAGTCGCAGTCGACGAAGCTGTGATGGTAACTCCACCGTTGGGCGTGCGTATCCCCGCAGGCGGCGGAGTCGGTGGAGCAGTAAAGGTCACCGCGGCACCGCTGGCGCTTTGCGTTGGAGAGATAGAACCGCAGGGATTGCCACCGCAGCTGACTACCCACGTGACACCGGAATTCGTGGTGTCGTTGGAAACCACAGCAATGACTGTCGAGGTGGCATTTACCAGCAGTGTGCTCGGGGGAGCCTGCGTAATACTTATTGAAATGGGAGCGCTCACTGCGAAATAGACGGAAGCGCTGTAGGTATGGTCCGCGGTTGGATACGCGGTAAGAGTCACACTGTTTACGGCGACGGGGGGTGTGCCAACAAACCCAGGCACATTAAACGTTGCGCTGGCCCCGGATGGCGAGTGGAAGCCAGGGGGAGTGCAATCCATCGCACCGATTACGGTATTGCAGGTCGCCTTCCAGTCCACTCCCTCGTTCGATGGATCTCCCGCGACCGTGGCGGCAATCGTGACAGTCGCTCCTGAGGGAACGGAGCTGGGCGGATTTTGGGTAATAGTGATACCCGTGACCGTGGAAATGACGGTGAGAGAGGCGGAGTTGGCTTTGCTGTGGTCGGTGGTGGAAAGAGCGCTGACGGTTACGGTCTTTTTGGAGGGGACAGCAAGAGGCGCAGTGAAGACCGTGGTGGCGCCGCTGGCGGTGTGCGAAGGAGTAAAGGAGCCACAATTGGGAGAGCTGCCGCAGCTTGCGACCCAGTCGACTCCCGCTTGTGCAATGTCGTTACTAACCGTGGCGGAGAGTTGTGCCGTGCTGCCCACGATCAAAGTGGAAGGTGGAGCTTGCGTCATGGCCACAGAAATGACGGGGGTTTGCGTCTGCAAGAGATCGCCTTTGCCCGGGCCCGTCGTACAACCGGCGATGGTGAGAAAAATGGGCAGGCCAACCGCACACAACAGAAATGCGCGAAGGGTAGCGCTCCGGGAAGATTGTTCTCCCATTCGTCCACAAGTTACGAAGGCCTTTTTGGTCAAACCCAATGGCCCAAGCCAAATCGCGCTTGCTCCGCTCCCACGCATAGAATTCGTCTCCCTTTATGCCCTTTTCTCAGATGGTGCCACGCCGCCACGATGGACGGACTGTGCTTGCAGAAAGCCAGAAGCAGACCTCGGTCATAAACAGCGGCTTATCTATCAAATCTGTGAGGTTGAGCGAAGAGATCCAAGACCTGAATCTGAACCTCGACGAGAGGGCATTGGCTGCCTTATCGTACTCAAGCCTCCGTGAACCCACGAACAATTCTCTGTGACAAACATTTGAATCCGGGCAACCAGACCATGAAGGCGGACGAAGCGCCCCGACGCGCCATCTCTGAGCATTTGTTAAGGCTCACTCAGCGTGCATCGCGACTTCCTTTGGCTTCTGGGAACGCATCTGCTGTTTGATCCAGCCCGATAGCCCCGTAACTTTCCAAGCTTTCAGGAGATCTTCGGCATTCGTGTACTTTACGAGTTGAGTTGGGTCCGGCACCGCAGCGGCGATGCGCTCCTTAGCCAATTTCGGCGTGGCGGGTTCGCTCAATGTTTGTTGCAAGCGAAGGGTTCGCGTTTTTAAGGACGGGAGGTAAGCAACCGGATCGAGAGGAGCGACGGATTTCAAGAATTGCTGAGTAAGGTATTTTGGGCGCTCGGTATCGGGGACCACCGGACTAAACTCCAACCAGTCAGGCCAATCGCCCCAGGGATCGAGGAGATCGAGGACCTTGATTCTGGAATCGGCGTGCGCGGCAAGAATGGCAATCGCGCCTCCAGAACCCATACCAAACATACCGACATGGTCCATATCCATGTCTCCACGATCTGCCAAATAATTCAAAATCAACTGTACGTCATGCACGCTGCTTCCCAAAGACTCGACCAATTCGCTGACGAACCACTGCTTCATGGGGCGGCCGTTAAAGCGATAGTCCGATAGAGCGGAGGCGAACCCCACGGCGGCAAAGCCATCGGCGGTGGCGCGTTTGCACCACCCGTTGTCGTGGAAGCGTTCGATGGGGTCGGCATAGTTATAAAGGTAGAGAACCACCGGCGTTTTCCCTTGAACCTTGGGGCGCGTGATCCAGAGGTCGATTGAGTCAATGTGACGCCATTGCACGCGAACCATTTCACGCACGAAATCAGGCTGCTCGTCACGCTGCACGACGGCCGCCTCAGTGGGCAGCAGGCCGGTTTTGATGTCTTCGAGCACCGCCCAGTTTTCCGCAGGCTCCGCGGGAGCCGCTTTTGTTTCTGTCGGGGCTTCCGCCTTTTTCACGTTCGGCGCGGCATCCTGTTGGGCGGATGCTCCGCCGGACATGGCAAGAAGGGCGAAAAAAAACAGATAAACAGTCAGAATACGCATACGATCTCCTGTGAGTTTTGCTCAATCAATCTGGCATACCGCGCAACAACAAGTTTCTAGTCGGGACGAAGCTTGTCACTGAGACTTTCCAGTTTGCTAAGACCGGGTAATCGGCTGACCAAGAGCCGCGAACCGTCCGCGGTCAAATGGTCGCCGTCTTTCAATAGCGGGATTGCGTTATCTTCGTCGGCGTATTCAAGGCAACGATCGCTTTGGCAAGTGGCCTGATAGAGAGATATGTAGGAAACATGCCACTTGTTTTCGGCCAAGTTGCGCATCTGCTCATCCACGAGGGGCGAATAGCTTTGGAGATGCTGCCTGGGCAAATCGGGCTTATTGCGTGCAATGGCGTACGCCAGCAGGCGTGGTAACGGTGCGTCGTACTCGGCCACGGGACCAATGAGAATTACGTTAATGCCGCGCGCCTGGGCCCAATCCACAATCCCTTCCACTCCATTCAGGTCCTGCGATTTCCAGCGTGCTTCAACGAGAAGTCCCTTGATGGGATTGGAACGCAGGAAATTCTGAAATATGAATTGCATCATATGTTCGCAAAGCCCGCCAACTTCCCCGAGATGCTGCTGATGCATTTCGGGGGGAAGCGAAGGAGGACATCCCCAAGTGGCTGCCAGGACAACATTGGAGTTTGGAAGGGAGGTCCGCAAACCGTCCCACAGCGCGGCGGCATGGCTGTCGCCAAGGAGTAAGTAGGTGTCCTTCTTGGAAAGGTTTTGCAGACAGTGGCCATCTTCAAAGATGGTGTCTTGATTGTCATAGGTAATCACACAATCGCCCAATTCGCCGATAATTGAATCGGGAGGAGTACGGAAGGATGCGACTTGCACGGCGCGACGAGGGAAACGCGCTGGAAAACCACCGGCATAGATGACTGTTGCTGAGCACAAAAGAAGCACAACCATGACCGCTGCAGAGAGGGCAAAAAGAGGCATTCGCTCAATTCTGCGCGGACGGTTGCGGAACGGACGCTCGACGAATCTCCAGGACAGGATCGCCAAAACAAAGCAGATCAGAAACTCCACCGTTCTACTGCCCCTTTGCATCAAAAGAACGAATGCCCATGTCTTCGGCACAACATCGCTGAAATTCACTGACAACCCCAGATCATTCAAAATGATCACGGGCCAATGCCAAAGATAGAGAGAGTAGGAAATAATGCCAATAAAAACCATCGGACGCCAGGAAAGCGCCTTAGCAACGAGCGTCGAACCTGATTCGCCGGCCCCAATAATCAAAGCCGACCCCGCGCACGGAAGCACCGCCGCCAATCCCGGGAAAGGTGTCTCAGGATTGAACCGCAAAGCGGAGAAGGCGATCATGCCGATGCCCGACAAGGTAGCGGCATTGCGCAGCCATACTGGCTGGAGGCGCGGGAAGAACCCTAAAGAAATGACCGTCCCCAGAAGCAGCTCCCACGCCCGAGTGTAGGGCATATAAAACGCGGTCGTCGGGTTGTAATGCAAAATGACCACGCTTGCCGCGAGCGAAGCTGAAAAAAGAAGCACGACCACCTGTTTTAGCCTCTGTGGAAAGAGGCGACGTGTGATCAATAGAAAGAGCGGAAACAGAAGATAGAATTGCTCCTCGACCGCGAGTGACCACGTGTGCAGCAGTGGCTTTGACATCGGCGCATCAAAATAGCCAGAATGGCGCCAGAAATAGAAGTTCGAGGAAGAGGTGGTAGCTGCAATGACGGATTTCGCATAATCGACGAACTCGTTCGGGAGCAGGAACAACCCGATCACCGCACTTACGACGATCAGCATGACGAACAGGGCGGGAAAGATTCGGCGAATTCGCCGATCATAGAACCCCAGCACAGAAAAACGGCCGGTGGCAACTTCCGAGAACAAAATAGCGCTAATGAGATAGCCGGAAATAACAAAGAAGACATCAACGCCCACAAATCCCCCGGACACCCTCCAAGGCCACAGGTGAAACGTCAATACACTCAAAATCGCGACAGCCCGGAGCCCATCTATGTCGGGGCGATATTTGAGACCGCCGTCCCGATTGGGCGCTTCCTTCATTAAGCCGCCTCCAGTGAACTGCTTGAATGACACATTTGATTGATTCTTAGTCACTCATACGTATCACAGCATTGTTACAGCCAGAGAAATGAACGAGGGCGAGCCGGTGAACTCCGGTCCGCCCTCATCCCGATCAAATCCGGTGAAGCGTTTGGATTCGAGTCTTAGTTCGTAACGTTAGCGATGCCGATTGTGACAGAGAAATCGGCGCAGAAATCGTGGTTGGCTTGCTTCAGAATGGTCGAGCCGCCCACATCACCACCGGCTTCAGCGAGAGCGCCGGAGGAATTGCAAAGGTCGCCAGGAGTTGCTGGGTTGATGGTGGTGCCGTCAGCAACATTGGTGAGGCCGAGGCCGAAATATTGAAAGTGGGAATGCCACACGTTAAGCTTCGACAGAGGAATGAAGTCGAACTGGGTGGTATTGAGTGTTTGCGCCGCCAGGATAAGATTGGTGACGCCAGCAGGCGTTGGGGAAGTGCTTACCAGACGCAGTGCGGACCAGATGGGATAGTCGCCCTGGTTGAGGTATTTGAAGGTGACGTTGGTGATTGGGTGGCTCGAGTCGGCGCCAGGGTAAATACCATCGGTGTAGCCGTTGGTGAGGGGATCGACGCCGTTGACGGTCACATATTTGCCATTGGTGTCGGTGAAGGCGGACGCGTTGGCGGCGCTCCAAAAGAAATAACCAAGGCGGTTGTCAGTAGAACTAGCGGCCTGCATTTCCTTAACCATCTCACCGGTGCCGATGACACGGCGCCGGAAGGCGAGTTGGCTATTAATGAGCGCGCCGTTGGCGGATTCGAGGTTCATAGGATTAGAAAGGACCGCGGTACCGTTGCAGTTGAGGAACTCCTGCGAGCCGTGGAACTGTGAGTTGTTAATCGCACTCCATTCGAATGTATTGAAGGTGCCGGAAAGCGGTTCGCGAACGAGTGTCGTTACGGCTTGCGTCGTTGTCGGGCCGAGCAAATCGGTAGTCCGGCCAAGGACGCCAGTGTAGAAATTCTCCAACACGTTCAAGGGAATGTCGGTTGCGGCGCCAATGGCGGAGCCACCGGCAGGGCTGACCCCAACAACGATAGGCTGTGCGCCAACCGTGGAAACCGTGTAAGCAGGAACAGGAGAGGATGTGTCGATTGGATCAAAGCCAGTGATGTTGAAATCGAGCACGTGAAAGGTAGTGGTGCTGTAAAAGCTTACAATTGATGTGCCGACGGGCCCGGGGCCGTATCCAAGACCGTATGCCTGGCGAGAGATTTGGTCAAAAGGCTGGCGGGTAATAGCTTGTCCGCAAGGGGTAAGTGTACGGTAGGTGGCGAACTTAGCGTCTTCCGGACGAATGTCTGTGCCGGCAACAAACCAATGCTGGCCGTTGAGAGCGTTAATGACCGGTTGCGGAATACCCGTTGAAACGTCCCCGAACGACGTGCAATTCGATGCGGAGGGGTAGCAGAGTTTATTCGCGCCAGCAAGGCCGGCGGCGACGGTCATGATTTGGACGCAGCCAGGGGTTCCACTGGGGTCGACTTCGAAGAAGCACCTATCCCCCAAGACCGAATCCAACGACATGTAGGAGAAGACGTTCCAAGTACCGGCGGGTGCGGCACAAGTGCCGGTGCCTGCGCCCCAGACAACCCAGATATTTCCCGTTTCGTCGGTGGATGGAGAAGTCCGGTTATCCCTGGCAACAATGCTCCCCGCGACTGCACCCTGGGACCAAATGCAGGCCGTGCCTAGGCCTCCCTCGTAGGTGGCCGCAGCTTGTCCCAGTTCCAGGAACAAAGCTGACGAGCCACCACCAAGAAAAGCGACGTTCTGAGCGTTTGAAAGACTCGCGATCGCGAAGAAAGCGAATGCGAGCACAACAAGGTACTTCATTACTTTCATGTTTCCTCCTTAAATTTAAGCGAACCGACCACACCATGGAAGAGCGAGCAGGGGAAGCCCCTCCGTGATTTCAATGAAATAACAGCACGAGCTGCCGGAGCGACGGACTCGACACACTTCGCCACGCTCCAAGCGAGGACTGCTCAAGGCTGTTGCTCAAGGTTGTACACGAGCCTGATTTAAGTAGCGTCACGAGATAATCAATTATTTATAACATTTATGATAAATACGATTGACCACACAATCGCCGCACAGGATTGAAGGGAGAGCGCAACGTTGGTCTGTCACGATATACGACGGTCTCGACGAGGATTTTCAAGGGACGCCAGAATAAAGTTTAGAAACAATCGAAATATTCACGGAAAAAAGGAGGAGAGACTTCGAATTGCATGGCTCGGAATTTCCAGGATAGATCAGGAGCGTAGCAACGAGACAACTTCCAAGGCTAGCAAGTCCTGGCCCGGCCGCTGCGGTGACCCAATTCCATTTCGTTCGATGATTCAGTGTTCGTTGTACCGTTCTTTGAAAGCGAACAGCGCCAGATGGAGTTCATCCAGACCTCGGAGGCTGCGCAGTCGCAGCAATTATTCTTCCAGCTTGCACGCCAGACCGCCTGGACGTGTTCATGGGATTGCTTCTGGGAATTAACCTCACTGTCACTAAAATTCAGTAGGTTGTAAGGAAAGCAACTGCGAACTGCAGGATACATTCGTAGCGGGATAAGATTCATTGCAGGCCGAGGTCCAAAGAATTCGCCGCAAAACCCCCGGCATCACGATTTCTGAACATTGTCCTATGAGCCATCTGAAGCTTTCTGAAGTGAAAAGCAGTGAAGGTCCGGCGTTCGAAGGACTCACAAAGTTTCTGGATCCCGCATCATCCCGTCGATTTGCAGAACTCAGGTTAGGAAATTATCTCTTTTGCCTTCTTCTTCTGCTTTTGCTTTTTGCGACAAATCGCTCTCCCGATCAATCCCTAATCGAATTTGCCGGGATGGACTCGTATTCTTATATTGCGATTGCCCAGGCTTTTCCCCATTTGCCTTCGGCCGCCTTGCGTATTCCCTTTCATCATGCGCAAAGGGAAGCCATCCCCTACCTGGTTGGAGCGATTTCGTCGTTGACGAAGCTTTCCGTGGGAACCTGGTTCTTTGTGGTCGTCTTTTTTCTTATTTTAACCATCGTTTTCTTATTTGCGAGATTGCTCTCTGAGCTTTCCCTGCCGAAGGGCGGAATAAACATCCTTCTCCTTTTTTTCGTTCTTAGTCCTTATACCTTTCGTTTTTATATTGCGCTTCCTTTTGTTTTAACTGATCTTTCATTTCAACTGGGCCTCGTTATTGTCGCCATCGGATTGTTTAAGCAGCGGCCGTGGTTGACTTTATCGGGTTTTCTCCTGGCATCCTTAAGCCGTCAAACGGCTCTGCTCATAATTCCCCTCATTTTGGGTTGGGCTTATTTTGTCTGGCCGGAAGCAAAACCACTCAGCAGCAAACTGAGAAAGGCGTTCTTCACAATTGCTGTGCTCACCGTTGGGATTCTCGTCTACAAGGGTGCAGGAAAACTGGCCTCCATTTATGCGCAACCCAACATCAACGAGGCCCATTTAGTGGGGCTTTTGAATTGGACCAGCACTTCCTTTAACCCAAAAGAATTGTCTATTTTCCTGCTCAGAGCGTTCGTGCCATTTGTGATTCCAGTTTGTTTTATTCTTGCTCTTCTGTTCCGGTATCGGCCAAAAAAGTGGTTTGGACCAGAAATAACCAAGGTCATTCTCCTTTTGGGAACTGTGATTTTAATTTGCTCCCAGCCAATATTGGGCGGGCCGATGATTACGGGGGCTAACCTGACACGACTAAATAATCTCGCGATCGTGCCGCTTCTAATAGCGATTGGAGTCATCCTGAAATGGCTTAAAGTTGAAGAAGAGCTCTTTGACAGTGTTTTTCCTTGCGCGTGTCTATTCTCATGCGTGGGGTCGTTTCACCATGTATTTTCATATCTGGGAGCTTCTAACTCCCAGCGTGCCGGGCAGTTTACGATGGTCAGTTTTCTTCTTGGTGGAATGATGTTCTTTGTAGCTTTGTATTTCACAGGTAAAGTGCTCCCCTTAAAACTAGAGAGCGACTTGGAATTGCAACGAAACCGCGAATCGGTTTGTGCAATTGAACCGTAGGACGGGTAAGTTCGAGCACCGCTCTCGCTCAAATGGAGCGACTGACTCGAGCGAGAATTCCATGCCCGCGCTGGTCAAATCACATATAGCGAGAAGTTAACTCCGCGGATTCATTGCGTTTTCTGGAACAGGTAAATGCCGACGGGCTGAGTTGGCCGGCCGCCAAAGCTATCCGGCAAACGAGCTGGAGGGGAGGACGTGGAGCTCGCAACCACGAAAATTACGTATTGCCCTTGCACTTGTCCGACGATCGCGGCTGCGGGAAAAGCAACGGCGCAAGTGGAGCCGGTGTCAGAGCATATCCACGGGTTGGAGGCACTGTAGGGAGGAAAGTCCGAGCCGATAAACACAGTGGCGTTCGGGAACAAGCCGTTGTATGTCGAATCCTGCTGGCCGAGGTCAATCGCGACGTCGCAGTTTTCTGAGCCACTTGCTCCCGTGGGGTCGTTGACGTTGCCGTTGCTCGTGCTCACAAGGAACTCTCCGCCGAAGAGGCTATTCGCGGAAGGAAGAGCCCGAACCGTACCGGCCCCCTGCCCATTATTGGCGGCCAGGGAGGATTGCAGGGCGGAACAAGCTTGGGAAGTTGCGGTATCATCTCCGAACGCGGAAGCCAGGACAGTAATATCGTAGTTCTCGGCGACGTTATTCAAAGGTGCGTACAGAAAGCCGCCGTATTGGGCTCCTATAACAGAACTGACGTTAACCGGGGTTGACGGCTCGGCAACACCGATTACTCCCGTCCCACCTCCGAAAGCTCCTGCTGACGAACTGCCTGTGCCCTGGAAGTAATAACTCACCAAAAGACCCGAGGGAGCAATGCTGATCAATTCCAGGTTGGAAGTGTTTCCAAAGGAATTCAAGGGATAGGCGGTCAGCGCACCAAGGATCGTAATCGAGCAACCCCCCGTCGCGCTGGAAGTAGATTGCTGCACGGGTCCGATCAAATATGGCTGAGTACTGAAGTTGATTGCGGAACCTTGCACAACAATTGTCGCGTTTCCATAGTCCGCGGTATCTTGAGTGAGGCTCGCGTTCGGCACGGTTACGTATAGAAACGGAGATTGGGGTGAGGAAGAAGGGCAAACCGTGTTTTCCGCCATTGCCACTGGCGCCGCACGAACGGAGCCGCCCTCGACATTGAGAAGGTTTGCCAGCACTCCAGCACCCGGGATTTCCACCGCCCAAGCGCCAGTGAGAGGAGGATTTTGCGCGGTAATCGCACCTGAACTATCCGGTGCAACATTTTCCGTAATTTTCAAAAAGCCCGTATCGGCGGCTGTGAACGTGCCGTTCACGACTGCAGTTGGAACCAGAGTAGCGGTACCATTCACACTCTTACTGATGATGCTCGACACACTGACCTGGTTCGCAGTGTGGTCGAAAGTCGAGCTGCTGCGTCCCAAATCACTTCCGGGAATACTGAAGGGCCCGCCGAAATAGGAATCGACTTGTGCTTGCGTAGTTGGCGAAGAAGTGGTCGATTTGACGGATTGGCCGCAACCTGCGCTCAGGAAAACGAAGCAAAGCCCCAGAAATGCGAGCCGCAAAAGTGATTCGGACCACTCGTATCTGGAACTCTTCAGATATTCCGACTGTTGCCAGCATTTGCCGGCTCGCCTTGCAGTTAACATGCTTGCTCCTTGCGTTCAACGATAAACGGGTTCACCGCACCTTTTGGAATCCTGAAACTGTTCGCTCCGGGAGGCCCGCAGGATACCGGCCGTGATGCTAGAAACTGAACTTCAGACCGAATTGCAAAATACGCGGATCATGAGCATCCACGGGATGGAGAAATGAATTACCCGTCGTGCAATCTGTTCCACCGCCGCCTGCCGCGGAATAACCGGTGCTCGCCGGGCCATAGCAGCCAATCACGTTGTTGCCGGTGTTGCCGGGATGCGACGGGTCGTAGATCCGAAATTGTGTGTGGTTAAAGATGTTGAACCCCTCCGCGCGAAACTCGAGATCCCGCTCCCCCAACACTTTGAAGTGTTTCAGCAAAGAGACGTTGAAATTAGTGCGGGCGGGGTTATTGAGTGAATTGCGGCCGCAGTCACCAAACGTTAAACCGCGGGGAGCGACAAACGCCGCCGGATTGTAGAAAAGCGGCCCAAACGTCTGTGGGATGTTTCTGCCATCTGCCACCTGAAGATAGGGACTGCTGACGCAATCGGCGTACGATCCCGTTCCGAAATAGTTGGCCACGCCCCCGTTGTCCGAAACGCCGATGCCTCCCGGACTTCCGCCGTTGATTACGCTAAAAGGAGTCCCGGATTGATGGACGACTATGCCGGACATCTGCCAGCTATCCAGTAAGAGTTTTGCCGTGGGAGAGTCCGAAAGAGAGTTGTTGCTGGAGGGGCCATGGGACGCGAGTTGGTTCGTTGGATCGTCGTCGAACAGATGAGTCCATTTGTTCAAAGACTTGAGGAGGGGAAGATCGTAGATAAAGTTAAAGGCTAAGTTATGCCGCTGGTCGAAATTAGAACTGGCCTTGTTGCTAGCAAGATCGTAGGAATTTACAAAGTCCGCGTCGGAACGATCTGAAGAGTCATCGATCGAGTGGCTGTACGTATAGGAAACTCCAAATACAAAGGGCGCAACCGACTGTCGCAGACTGAGTTGCAGGGCGTTATAGTCGGAATCCGCCATATTGGCGACGGACAGGATGCTGCCCAACGTGGGATATGGCCTAAAAACACTGGGATTGAATGGAGTTCCAAATCCGGGAACACCGTAACATGCAACGTTCAGATTCACCCAGGCTGGCTGCCCGACGGTTACGACAGTGCCTCCGTTCGGATTAGCGTTTCCCGCACCACCCAATTCGAAGATTCCGCCGCCCGGGTTGCTGGCACAATCCAGTGGCCAAATAATCGGCCGGCCAGCGGGATAAGGATTGAAGGCAGGGTCCACGGGATGGACTTGGTTGAGGTCTCGTACGGCAGTGAGATGAGTGCCCTTGCTTCCCACGTAGGCGGCGGTCACTGCGAGTCCCTTGTTGATTTCTTGTTCGAGGCTCAAGCTCCATTGCTGCACATTTGGGTAGAGCGCCTGGGTGGGGATCGAAGTCACGTTAATCGGAAAAGCAACGGGGCCAGTGATCACTGGGCTCAGCGCGTCTTGCGCAAAATAACTGCTGCAAGGTGTCCCGAGGCGGCCGTAACCTCCCAGGCATTGGTAGCTGGGTGGATTTAGTTCAGTTTGACTTAAGGTCAGCGGCGCACTGCCGATCAGCGATCCCGTATTCGCTTCGTAACTGGTGCCGTGTTCGTAGAATATTCCATAACCGGCGCGGACAGCCATCTTGCCATTTCCAAATACGTCCCACGCGACACCGACGCGCGGCATTGGATTGAAGATGTGGCTGCTCATGCAGCTTTTCGGGACGCCATTGGCCCCGCACTGCACCACGCCGTTGATAATCGCTGGGTCGGGATTGCTCAAGTTCGATGCGACTGCTACCAGACTGTTTCCCGAACTCGTGGACTCTGGCCGCACCAAGAATCCAAAATTAGGGTCAAGAAAAACGCCAGAGGCAATGGAAGGATTATAGGCGGAAGCTTCCCAATTGTAGGCAGTGCCTTTGGAGTTGTACCAAGAACCAAATAATCCAAATCGGATGCCTAAATTGACGGTCAACCTGGGAATCACGTGCCAGTCGTCCTGGAAATAAGGCTCTGCCAATTTGTATCGGTTGTAGTATTTGTTTTGACTGCTGTCCTGTTGATAGGAGGCGATTTGGCCACCCAGAAAGTTAGCAAAAGCATTTGAAGTATCCACCTGGGCCGAACAGGCAGCAGTGGCAATGCATGTACCGAGGACGGTCGTGGGGCTTGCGCCAGCTCCTTGATCGTTGAAAGCCAAAAGTCCTTGTACATCCCCACTGTTTAATCCATTGCCCGCTCCCAACTCATTCTGCTGAGCGAAAATAACTTCCACACCAAACTGCAGTGCATGCTTGCGGAGTGTCTTAGTCACATCGTCGCGCAAGGTGTAGGTGGGCGTAGTGTCTTTCCAAGGGGTGTATCCCGTATCGATGGAGAAGCCGTGCGAGCCATAGGCCCCGTTTGTGCCCTCAAATAAAAGCGCCGGAATCTTGCCCCCGAAACCGTTGTCAAAAAAGGCGCCAATTGGGCCGACGGGAGAGGTGGCCGGCGTAGAGCCGGTGCCGGTTTGCAAGCAATTCAGTGTGCCTGAACCATTCGTTGGACACGCTTCATCAAGAACTGCCGGACGCGCAAGGTTGGTGCCAGGACCCGCAAGTTGCGTGAGGTTGATATTGGCAGCCACGTATCCAAACGACAGGCGATTCGCAAACCCTTTTGGAAGCACGCTAACAAGACTGGCAATCATGCTCAGCCCTGGACCGTTAATATGGTTCTGTACTGTTGGGAAGCTGTTCTCCACCACGCCCCATTGTGGTGTCAGCACGTTTGTACTCCAGGAATCGTGAATGAACCGGAAAGATAGGATTTCGGAGTTGCTCAGGTTGTGGTCGATACGAAACAGCGATTCGCCCCAATTCGTACTGGGCGAAACAGAGGCGACGTAGCAAGCAGGGTTCGAGGGCGTGGACACGGTCGAATTGCATCCGCTCACGGCATTTGCAGCAGGGAGCAGATTGGATGCCAGCAATGCCTGAGCGGTCGGATCGATCGGAACTTGGTCCGTAGCGTTGCCCGAAACTGTCCCGTTGTATCCGGAACGGTAGTAGTCTCCCGTGCTTTGGTAAAATCCCATAACCGGACAATCCGGATAAAGAGACTTATTCTGCGTCGTAATTGCAAGTGTCTTATCCTGCGGACAAACGTCGCTAAAATCTCCGGCTCGCTCTGCGTTTGACGGAACTGCCTGGTTGTAGGCGACCGGAGTTTTCTCGTACCGAAGCTCCTGAGAGAAAAAGAAAAAGGTTTTCTGTTTGCTAGTGTTATAGTGCCCGGGAATAAAAACCGGTCCCCCCAAAGTAAATCCGAAGTCGTTGCGGCGGTAGAGTGGAGCCGATTTCGTCTGGTCAAAGTAGTTGCGGGCATTGAACATTTCGTTGCGGATAAACTCGTAACCATCACCGTGGAAACCTGCGGTCCCAGACTTGGTCGTGATCTGAACAATCCCCGACGCCGTCTTGCCATACATGGCGCCGTAGTTTGAGGTGAGGACCTTCATTTCGCCGATGGCATCGACGCTTGGATTGACGATAAAAGTGTTTGAGCCGCGTGCTGCGTTAATTCCGTTATTCAATACATCGGTTCCATCGACTTCAAAAATGTTGTATTCCACGCGGCCGCCGTTCACGCTGTACTTTGCGCTGCCAGCCACGCCGGTTTTGCCTTCATCCTGTCCTGTTTGGTTGCTGACGCCGGGAACGAGGGCGATGAGTTGAAATGCAATTCGCCCGTTCAGCAGTAGGGTTTTGACCTCGGTTTCATTTATGGTCCCCGCGACCTCCGCATTGGTTGTCTCTACCTGGCCGGTTCCACTTGCTTGCACAGTCACCGAGGCTTTTTCTTGACGTACGCTCAATTGCACGTCATGGACGAGGAACTGCGCTGCGGCCAAGGTAATCTCTTCACTTGTGGTGGTGCCAAAGCCTTCGCCCTGGACAATTACTTTGTACCGTCCCGCGGGAAGACCGGAAGCAACATAGTGCCCCGAGTCATCCGTCTTTACTTCTTTCTTGGTCTGCGTGTCCTGGTTAACGACCTGAACGCTCGCTCCCACTACGGGCAACCCCTGGGGGTCCGTGACTTGGCCGGAGATCTGGGCGTTTTCAGTTTGCGAATATAGTGCAGAAGCCATCAGGCACAGAAATCCGGCCAGCCAGAATATTTTTGAAATCCATCGAGACATGAGAAGTTCGCTCCTATCGTATGTTCCCGCCAGTGCAACGGTGCGGCATGAAATTCGTGCGCGCCAGAACGCAAGTGAAGGGTATTCCTTGCAAGTACCATTGCCGCAAGATTGTGGAATCGCTGCATTCAGCCGCGCCAGATGCCAGCGCTGGTTTTTTGTGAAGTTCCACGATCGCTCGCAACAGCAGGGCATTGGTTGAAAGATGTCGTTGGCAACAACTCCGGCGGTTCAAAATGCCTATCATGTATGAACCTCAAGCAAGGTGATGGAGCGTTGCATGAGTTCGCCCACCCGCTGCACGCTTATCCCTAAAATGCAAGCTATCTCGCGATATCTAAATCCCTGAGCGCGCAGCAATACACACTGACGCTGTTTCGGTGTGAGCTGCTGGAAAGCCTCCTGCAGACGCCTCCACTGCTCGTCGAGAATGAGGCGCTGTTCGGGACTTGGCCCCGGGTCTGCCTGTTGGCGATTCAGGGGACGAGACTCATCCTGGCTGTTCCACGACCAACGCCGTTGGAATCGATGGACGTCCATCGAGAGATTGTGCGCCACACGAAAAACCCACGCGCGAAGGTTATCTTCCGCGCCCCGCTGCATGCGGCTTCCCACGAGACGGAGAAACGTCTCTTGAACTACGTCCTCAGCTTGATCAGAATTCATGCCCAGCCAACAAAGATAGGCATGTAAGGACGGCTTTAATTCATGATAAAGCTCTATTATTTGCTGGCGAGCTTCCGGACACGCCGGCTGCTCCGCAACCAAACCTTCCAAGCCGGCGACAGTCCCAGAATTCGTTTCCGTGTCAGATGCCGGCGCAGAGCTAGAGAACCTCGAATAGATAGAAAGCCTCATTTACCTTCCGAGAAGGACCTGTGGGTGGGCGGTACACCCGTACACTGTACAAACGGTTCGACCCTGATATTTTCAAGGCCTTTGAATAAAGTTTCTTTTGTTCGACTTCCTCAGCGCTGGCGTTTCTACGCGGACGTGCGATGAATCACGTAAAGCGATGCGGCCACTTATACTACGGCGATTGTGACAAGAAGGTTAAATCAGAAAAGCGAACAGAGAATTTCAACGACGATTAACATTACAGCGGAAGAGCACGGCTAGAATCTGGTCAAACGATCGGAGCACTCTTCTGATTAAAAAGTATTTTGTCGCGACGCCGCATACAAGTAAGCCGATGAAGCATCCAGCGATTTTCTGGCTTCGCGACTGATGTGACTGAGGAGAAGGAATCTAACGGAAACGAGATGTGGTATGGCAACACTCCCAGCATTGCCGCAGCCAGGCTGGAACGTTAATTTTGGAGGGGACAAGAATGCGGGAACTGGAGATACGAGTTCTGGGTTTTTTCGGGGTTGTGCTGCTCCTTAGTTGCGGAGCCGCAGCGCGGGCGAAACAGGGGCACGCCCTGCCAGTGACAAGCAATATGATTGCAGAGCGCGTTGCGGTGGCTCACGATGATGAGCGGCCGACAGCGACTGAGAGAAATCCTCGTTACAAGATTTGCCGCGATGACATTTTGTTGCTTTCTTTTCCACTCTCTCCCGAACTGAATCAAAGAGTAATTGTGCAGCCCGATGGATTCGTCTCCCTGCAAGGCGCTGGAAGCCTCTACGTGGCGGGGCTAACGCTCCCCGGCGTGGTCGAGGCCGTGAAGAAGGCGTACGGGAATATGCTGCACGATCCCATTGTGGATGTGGATCTTGCAGATTTTCAAAAGCCATTCTTTACGGTGCTGGGACAGGTCGGGAAGCCCGGGCAATACGACCTCCGTTACGACATCACCGTAACCCAAGCGGTCGCTGTTGCGGGTGGATTCACGCCGAAAGCGAAAACGCAAGTCTTTCTTTACCGCGCAGTATCGTCGAACTGGGCGGAGGTTCGAGAGCTCAAGCTCAAAGATATCCTGCAAGGAAAGAATATCACCGAAGACATGCACCTGCGGCCCGGCGACATGATTTACGTTCCGGAAAAATTTATCACAAAGTTCCAACAATACGTTCCTTACACTATCGGGTTGAATCCGTATGTGACGGCGCCTTGAAAAAGGTCTGACCGGCGCACTTTCGAAGCAAACAGACATCCTGGAGGCAGCAGTGGATAAGGCGAGCGCGAAAAAATCGAATCCTGATGAAATGCCCGTATTGACTTTGCGGGACATGGTTTCGCCGCTTTTTCGGAAGAAGCGAGTTGTTCTGCTGACTTTCCTTGTTATTTTTTTGGTGGCAACAGTGGTGGCGTGGGGATGGGCTAACAAACGTTACGTGTCGAGCATGCAGGTGGTCGTGGGCCGGGAACGCTCCGAGCCGACGGTTAGCCCACAAGCGAGCGCGGCCTTACAGGAAACGAGCAAGACTGTAACGACCGACGATGTTGCTTCGGAGGTCGCCCTCCTGCAAGGGCAAGACATGTATCGGGAAGTGGCGCAGACCTGCAAGTTGACGGAAGGCGGCGCTTCTTTTTGGGATAGATTTGATTCCCGCAGTCCCGAGGTCAAGAAGGCAGCCGCGCTCGAAGGCGCGACGAAAGCGCTCGCGGGTACGATTAAAGTGGAAGCGCAAAAGCTCTCTCACGTCATCGATTTACGCTATGGAAGCTCGTCTCCCGAAACTGCCGCATGCGTGTTGCAGACACTTGGAAAACTCTACCTGGAAAAACACCTAAGGCTGCAACGACCGGCGGGCGCGTTCGATTTCTTCGCACAAGAAACCGAGAAATACGAGCAGGCGCTGACCGAATCGGAAAGTCAATTGGCGGACTTCGGCAGAACGGAAGGGATAGCAGCGCCGGACGTTGTGCGCACGGACATGGCGCAAGAATTGGTCCAGGCATACGCAAATCTCTACCACGCGCGCCAGGCAATAGCCGCCGACACGCAACGCATCGAAAACATCAAAACGCAGATGGCCGTCACTCCGGCTCGCTCTTCTACGGCCGAGGCGTCAATTTCCGCCAATATCCTGCTGGACCAGTTGCATTCCGCGCTGTTGGCTGCGCAGCTTAAGCGAACGCAATTACTTCTGAAATATGAACCAGCCTATCCGCTGGTCAAAGAAGTTGAAGATGAAATTGCGCAGACGAAAGAAGCGATCGCAAGCGCCGAGGCAGCAAAGTACGTCAACAAGACGACTGACCGCGACACCACGTTTGAGTACCTGAGGCAGGACGAGGCCCGGACCAAAGCCGACTTGGCTTCGGAAGTGGCGACTGCAACGGCTGTTGAAAACACAATTCAAAGCATGCGATCAGAAATGGTGAGCTTGGATGTGAAAGCCGTGAAACACGCGGAGTTGCTGCGGGAAGCAAAGGCGAATGAAGCAAATTATCTCCTGTATCTCGACAAACGCGAACAGGAGCGCACTTCCGATGCGCTGGATCGGAGCCGGATTGCCGACGTGGCAATTGCCGTCCCGGCTTACGTACCAGTTTTGCCGGCGCACAATCCGAACTTTGTCATGTTCGCCGGATTCTTCATCGCGGTACTCGGTGGAGTCGTTGCCGGGTATCTTGCGGAACTCGTCGATCCATCATTCCGCACTGCCGATGAAGTCGCCGAGATCTTGAACATTCCGGTCTTGGCATCAGTCCCCAGGAAGGCAGCATAGCTTTGATGGCCATCAATCATTACAACTTCAGCACGCAAACGGCAGGTGCGAGAGCGGGCAGCGTGAACGCGCATTTGGAACTCCGAGCGCGGCCAACCCAAAACCTGTCGACAATTTGCAAGTCTCACGCCGGGTCCTTTAATCGAAGTCGTTTGGCTTGCATTCTTGAATCGAATGGTTGGTTCACAGCCCCACGGCACACCAGGGTCAAGGAGATTATGAGAATCACAGCGAATCAGAAGGTCGCAGGCGGAATCCAATCTACTTGTGAACAGAGGGCCGTCCTCCCCATGTACGCCAGTCAGCGGGAGAATCAATGAGCAAGAACCACGACTTAATTCAACAGGCGGGTATCGGATTTGGCAATTTTGCCGATCGGACCGAGAACTTCCCGAAAGCAGCGGAGAAGACGCCAGCGCCGGCAAGCTCGAGGATTCTGGTGGATGCGTCGCCGGAAGCTCGCGAGGAGTCGTTGAAGCTGATACAGCGCTTGTTTCTGACGCCGGGCCAGACAGTTCCGAAGGCCGTGATGTTCGCGGCGATCGATTCCGGGAGCGGCTGCAGCCTGCTGTGTGCCATCACTGCGCGATTGCTCGCTGAGAATGTGAGCGGATCTGTCTGTCTTGTTCACGCCAATTTTCGCACGCCGCCTTCACCAGGCCTTTTTGCGGGCGAAAACCACTATGGGCTCACTGACTCTTTGCGGCAGGAGGGCGGAATCCGCAGCTATGCAAAACAAGCAGGCCGCGACAATCTATGGCTGCTTTCTTCAGGATCGCTGCAAGACGATTCCCTAAATCTTCTCACCTCTGAGCGGATAAAAGAGCGAATGGCGGAGCTGCGCAACGAATTTTCATTCGTCCTGATTGATGCACCACCGCTGAACGCCTATGCCGACGGTATGGCCATTGGCAGGTTAACGGACGGCGTGGTTCTGGTTTTGGAGGCCAACGCAACTCGACGAGAGGCTGCTTTGCGAGTTACGGAAAGCCTCCGGACGGCGAAAATCCCGGTATTGGGAGCGGTGCTGAACAAACGTACCTTCCCAATTCCTGCGGCGCTGTACAAACGAATTTAAGCCGTTTCGGGCTTCTGTTCTGTATTCGTGGGTTAACCATCATTGTGACTGAGAAGGGCGGAGCTGTGCCTGCAGCAATAATTTCCGAGAAACAATCCTCAACTGACTGCCCACCCCAAGTTGAATGTTTATCCTGGTTTGCAGTCCAGACGAAGCCTCGTCACGAAAAAAAGGTGAGCGTGGAACTTTCAGAGAAAGGCCTGCAGAGTTTTCTCCCCGTTCAACGGCAGCGGCGGCAGTGGAGCGATCGCCAAAAATGGATCGACCTTCCTCTGTTCTCAAATTACGTGTTCGTACGGCTGGCAGAAGGCGTGGAACCGCGAACCCGGGTGCTGCGCACGTTCGGAGTCATTCGGCTTGCCGGCGCCCCGGGCCATGGCACGCCCATCCCCGAGGAACAGATCGACAATTTACATGCAATCGCAAGCCAGCGAATACCGCTTGTCCCCCTTTCGTACATCAACGTCGGCGAGAAAGTCCGCATCTGCGGAGGAGCACTGGAAGGAATAGAAGGATTCTTGGTGGCAATCAAGGACGACAGAAGGCTTGTGGTTTCGGTGGATCTGATTCAGAGGTCTGTCGCCATTCAACTGGAAGGAATTGAAGTGGAACGAGTTTAGCGCAAGTCCAAACTGCCCTCTCAGCCCGGGATCTAATCAAAATGGGACCCAAAAAATACGAAATCCTGCGAGCCATTGTAGTTTATGCACTCCGCGCCATCGACATGGGACTGATTATGTTGTCGTTTGGTTTGGGAGCCATTGTTGGGATAAAGGCGTTCAAGTGGACAAGCATAGAGGCATGCTTTGCGAGCAAAGTCAGCCTTTCCAGTTGTGTGTTGTTCGCCGTTGCCATGTTGTTGTGCTACGCCGTGTTTTCATTATGCGGGCTATACCAATCAAAGCGCATGTCTAAAAAGCGGGATGAAGTCGTGGACGTCCTGCGCGCGATGGCATTTTCCACCGCATTTCTCTGGCTCGAAGGCAGACTGTTTTCCATTTCCGTGATAACCCCGCAGTTCCTCACTGCTTTCTGGACATTCGGCTCGACTCTGGTGATCTCCGCGCGGTTCCTGCGTCGCTTTGTCCTCGGAACAATTCGAAAGCGGGGCCACGATTTGCACCACATTCTGGTGCTCGGGAGCAACTCGCGGGCGATTGAGTTCGCGCGAAACATTGAAGCCATGCCGGACCTTGGCTACCGCTTCCTTGGCTTCGTCGACAATGATTGGCACGGAATGGAGCAGTTCCGGCAATCCGGATTCCTGATCGCTTGTTGCCATGATGATTTGGCTGAATTCCTAAGACACAATGTGGTGGATGAAATCGCGATTTATCTGCCGTTGCGATCTCTCTATGAACGTGCCGCCCAAGTGGCCAAGCTCGCGAAACAGCATGGCATCCTTCTTCGCTTCGATACCGACATCTTCGACCTGAAGTTCACCCGGCTGCAAGGTGAACAGATGGGCGGGCTTGCGCGAACCATGGTGAACGAAAGCGGAATTGAGGGATGGCCGCTGTTGTTCAAAAGAATGCTGGACATTGCCGGCTCATCGGTGTTGCTGGTGCTTCTATCGCCGCTACTTTTGGTCGTGGCCCTGCTGATCAAGCTGACTTCTCCGGGAAAGGTGTTCTTCGCACAGAAGCGCGTGGGCTTGAATAAGCGGGAGTTCACGATGTTCAAGTTCCGGACCATGGTTCCCAACGCAGAGAGCATGCAGGAAAAACTGCTGCATCTGAATGAAATGAGCGGACCGGTGTTCAAGATTAAGAAAGATCCCCGGATCACTCCTGTTGGCCGAGTGTTGCGGAAGACGAGCATCGACGAATTACCGCAACTGTTCAACGTGCTCCGCGGTGACATGAGCCTTGTCGGTCCGCGGGCACTGCCGCTGCGAGACTATCAGTGTTTCAACGAGGACTGGCAACGGCGGCGATTCAGCGTCCCTCCGGGAATCACTTGTCTTTGGCAAATCCACGGGCGAAACGCCATCCCCTTCGAGCAGTGGATGAAGTTGGATATCCAGTACATCGACAAATGGTCGTTCTGGCTCGACTTGAAAATACTGGCGCTGACAATTCCCGCAGTTTTCAAGGGTTCCGGTGCAGGCTGAAGCATGAGCACAGCAGCAACACAACTGTCCGGGACAAAACAGACGCCACCTTGTTTTCAGGTTCTCGGTGTCCGAATAAACGCCGTGCAAATTTCCGACACGATAGAGCAGTTGTGCTCCTGGATTGACAAGCCTCAGCCGATTGCGCGTTTCGTAGCAGTGACAGGGCTGCACGGCATTGCAGAGTCTCAGCGAGATGGCCACTTCAGGGAGGTTTTGAAGGCGGCGGATTTGGTTGTGGCGGACGGCGTGCCATTGGTCTATCTGGGTCGCCTAAAGGGGCATCGGCACCAGACCCGTGTTTGTGGGGTGGATTTGATGGAGGATTTTTGCCGAGAAACGGGGAAATCGTATCGGCATTTCTTCTATGGGGGTGGACCCGGAGTGGCCCAAAGCCTTGCACAGGCCCTTCAGGAAAAACACGGAATTCGCATTGCCGGCACTTATAGTCCTCCCTTTCGTCCCCTTACTGAAGCTGAGGAGGAGGATCTTGCATCGTCTGTCGCAATGGCGTCGCCGGATATACTCTGGGTCGGCCTCAGCACACCAAAGCAAGAGAAATGGATGTACGAATACCGTTCCAAAATAAGAGTCCCTGCAATGCTTGGCGTGGGAGCAGCATTTGATATCCACTCGGGCAAACTCAGCCGCGCACCGCTATGGATGCGGGTAAACGGACTGGAATGGCTCTATCGGTTGGCCTTGGAGCCCCGACGCTTGTGGAGACGATATTTGCTTACGATCCCTCAAGTTGTGTGGCTTGTCTGCCTGGAGCTCCTACAGTTTCCAAGGTCGCGTTCCAAGATGGATAGCGGGGGGAGCGCTACGCCAGATTCGATGGGAGAGTCATCACCGTCATGAGAAGTCAGAAACGAGTGCTGGTTAACGGCGCAGGCGGTTACATCGGACTCTGCATGGTGTTGGGAGGGGAACCATCCATTTCACTTGAAGTCGGGATTAAGAGCACTTACAAGTGGATTGAAAACGAACTGCCTATAGCAGGCAGTTTGCAACTGCTGTCTGCAGGCCAACACTGATGCCGGTGGGGCTCGCCTTGTTTCAAGTGCTCAAGAAAAGCCGGCTTGCCCAAAACACTGGTTGGATGTTGCTCGGTCAGGGCCTCAAGTTGGTCATTCAGGCCTTGTACTTCACAGTGATCGCCCGATCCCTGGGAGCCTCGAATTACGGAGCATTTGTCGGTGTAGTGGGACTTGCCGGCCTTGTTCTACCTTTTGGTACGCTGGGGACGGGGTTTCTGCTCATTAAGAATGTGGCGCGCGACCACAGTCAATTCGGTGAGAACTGGGGAAGGGCATTATCAACCACATTCCTGTTAACTTCAGCCTTGTTCGGAGTGATTCTGCTTTTTTCACATTTTGTAGTGCCAGCCACAATCCCCGTCAGACTAGTGGTGTTTGTAACGGCTTCTGATTTATTTGGACTAAACCTCGCGGCACTATGTGGACAGGCCTTTATGGCCTTTGATCTCTTGAAATGGACCGCTGCCATAAATGTGCTATTGAGCACATTTCGACTCGCTGCCGCACTCATTTTGGTTCTTCTGTACCACAACCCGTCGGCGCTGCAGTGGGGGGAATTTTATTTTGGCAGCACGAGCCTCGTGGCTTTGGCAGCGCTGTTGCTGGTTCTTGTAAAGCTTGGAGCTCCCACGTTCAGTTTTTTGCGAAGTTCCGCCGAAGCTCGCGAGGGCTTCTATTTTTCTTTGAATCAAAGCGCCCAAACCGTTTACAACGACATCGACAAGACCATGCTTGCCCGCTTGGGAACGTTGCAAGCGACCGGAATCTACGGTGCGGCGTATCGCTTGATTGATGTCAGTTTTGCTCCAGTTGCGTCGTTGCTATCAGCGGCATATCCGGGGTTTTTCAGAGTTGGTGTGGATGGCATCTCCGCGACGCTCCGGTATGCCAAACCATTGATCGTTCGTGCCCTCGGTTATACCAGCCTGATAAGTATCGCGATGCTGGCCGGCGCGGGAATAGTGCCTTACATTTTGGGCGGCGAATACCGTTTGACGGTAGAAGCATTACGTTGGCTTGCGATTTTGCCGATGTTGAAAGCAGTTCACTTCTTTCTTTCCGATGCGCTGGCAGGCGCAGGGTATCAGGGGCTGCGAACTTTTATTCATGTGAGCGTGGCCATATTCAACGTCCTCATCAATTTGTGGATCATTCCTGCTTACTCGTGGCGCGGGGCAGCGTGGTCGAGTATTGCCTCCGACGCACTTCTGGCATGTGGGGTGGGCGCTGCCGTATTCGTGTTATCTCGGCGTTCGCAAACGGGGATGGTTGAAACAGAGATATTTAAAGTGAGAGCGGAAGCATGAACGGACGAGGAAGAATCATCGAGTTGCTAATGTTGGGAGGCTGCGGATTCATTTTGTCCACAGCGCTGCTGTCCATGACCTTGGACGGGGTGAGCACCCTCACTGAGGGAGATGCAACATGGAGGCTGATACTCGCCGTTGACTACTTGATTGTGGCGCTGATTCTGCTCCCACATTACCGCAAGACAATCTACGTGCTTCACCGCAACTGGTTTTTGGTTGCCCTCGTGCTGCTGGCGTTCGCCTCCTGCCTTTGGACGGACACGCCGGCCTTGGCGTTCAGGCGGAGCATCGCGATGACCGGGACAACTCTCTTCGGCATCTCACTCGCAGTTCGACTTTCGCTAGAAGAGCAGCTTCGCCTGCTGAGCTGGTTATTTCGGATCCTCGCCGTGCTGAGTCTGGCCTGCGTTTTCTTGCTGCCGCACTATGGGATTTCGTGGGAGTCGCCTGCCCGCGAATGGCGAGGAGTTTTTGGTTACAAAAATGTCCTTGGCTCCTTTATGGCGCTGTCGATATTGGTGGAATGGGAGCTCCCCGCACCTACACGCTATTCCAAAATCCTCAACCGCCTTGCCATGCTTCTGTCAGCAGTTTTGCTTTACTTCTCCAATTCGATGACTCCGGCAGTGGCCGTCGCCGGAGCAATTTTACTTGTTGAGATTTACAAAGTGGCGAGGTGGCGGCTGCGAATTCCCCTGTACGCAACAATTTTGGTGATTCTACTGACGGTCTCATCAGGAGCCGCGGCGTTCTTTGCGGGCGGCGACACAGTCGCGGGCATTATCGGACGCTCGACGGAGTTAACAGGAAGAACAAACATTTGGGGCTCGGTCCTTCCCTACATTCTTGAGCGCCCGATTCTGGGTTACGGGTTTTCGGGATTCTGGGGAGGCGCTTCCGCGGGATCGTCAAACATTGATCGGGCAATGGGCGGAACGATCATGTATTCGCACAATGGTTACATCGAAACTTTCCTGGCCCTGGGCCTTCTCGGTTTCGTGCTAACACTGGGCTTCCTTGGGATCGCTGTGAAGCGTGCTTACTACTGTTCGCAGCGCCGCCAATCGAGTGCAAGTCTTTGGCCGCTTGCTTTCATTTTGTTTTTCGTGATGCACAACTTTGGAGAAGCCACCATATTGCTTCAAGATTTGCAATGGGGTATCTGCGTTGCCGTCGTAGCGAGCGCCGACATGTCCCTGCTTAGGGTTGAACAACGAGAGGAAGAAATGCCCTTAGTCCCGGCGGAGGAAGCTGCGTGAGCATGGTTGCAAAACCAAGGGTGATTATTTTTTCCGGTCACTTGATGGGCCTGTCGGAGACGTTCATCAAAGCGCAAGCGAGCGCGCTGTGCGAATACGACCCAGTGTACGCCGGAACCCGCCGGGTCGCTGGCTTGGAGTTGCCGGAGGAAAAGGTCTACACAGTGAGTTCCGGGGGCCTGTTGGGGAAGATTCGCGAACTGAGATTTAAGGTTTTGGGGTCCGCACCAGCCATGATAAAGCGACTGGAGGCGTTACGGCCGGTGTTGTTGCATGCCCATTACGGCACGAACGGGCTGCGGGCACTGTCACTAGCAAGCAAATTAAGGGTGCCGCTGATTACCACGTTTCATGGTGGCGACGCGACCATAACTGATCTGCGCCATCAAGACACTTATTTGGGCTTTCGGCTTTATCTGGCGAACAAGGAAAAACTTAAGACAAGCAACGCAACTTTCATTACGGTTTCCGAGTTCGTTCGACGGAAGGTGTTGGAGCAAGGATTTCCCGCCGAGCGGGTGCTTGTTAATTACACCGGGATAGACACCAAGAAGTTTAAGCCAGCTTCCACTGAAGACAGGCCCATCATTCTGTTTGTTGGGCGCATGGTGGGATTCAAGGGCGCCGAATATGCAATCAAAGCTGCCTCCGAAGTGCAACGCCAACTTCCAGAGGTGGAGTTGGTGCTAATCGGAGACGGTCCTTTGCGCAAAGATCTGGAAAAACTCGCAAAAGGGTCGCTGCGCCGCTACCAGTTCCTCGGTGCTCGAACATCCGAGGAAGTTAGCAATTGGATGAACCGGGCTTCAGTGCTTTGCATGCCTTCCGTAACCATGCGTTCTGGAGAGGCGGAAGGGTTCGGAATGGTGTGCGCAGAGGCGCAGGCAGTGGGTAAGCCCGCTGTCGCGTTTGCTTCCGGAGGACTCTCGGAGATCATCTCGCACGGGAACACAGGGTTCTTGGCCGAGGAGCGGGATTGGCAGGGTCTGGCCGGTCATCTCATGACACTTTTGCAGAACGCGGATTTACGAGAGCGATTTGGACGCTCGGCACGTGAGTTAGTGCTTTGCAGGTTTGATTTGCAAGCTTGTACGAAGCGGTTGGAAGGGGTCTACGGAACGGTGTTGCGTGCGCACGCAGCGACAAGAGAGGAAAACCAATGGCAGGCTACTGCCGTCGAATCCTCCTCTTGATTCTGGTTGGTGCGTTGCTCGGATCCACATTTGCTGCGGACTTGCACACTCCAAAAGAGATCATTCCAGATTCCTACTTTGGCCTGCATATTCACCATCTGCTTTATCCGGACGCCAGGACACCTTGGCCGAGCATGCCGGTGCCGGAGTGGAGGCTTTGGGACGCAGCGGTCACATGGCCTGACCTGGAGCCCAACAAAGGGCAATGGCAATTTGAACTGCTCGACCGTTACGTTTCCCTGGCTCAACAGCACGGCACGAGAATGCTGCTGCCATTGGGCATGACTCCGGGGTGGGCGTCGGCGCGTCCCAAGCCTACCGCAGAACCGAAAAATATCGAGGACTGGCGCAATTACGTGAGGATAGTGGTCTCCCGCTACAAAGGGCGCATTCGAGCGTACGAAATCTGGAACGAGCCAAACTTGACGGATTTCTGGACCGGCACCACCGATCAGATGCTGACGCTTACAAAGGAAGCGTCGCAGATCATCCACACCCTGGATCCGCAGGCAATTGTGGTTTCGCCAGCGCCGACGACACGGTACGGAATTTTGTGGCTTGCGGAGTTTTTGAAAAATGGTGGTGGTCAGTTCGTGGATGTCATTGGATTTCATTTCTATGTGACTCCGGGCTCCCCGGAAGATTTGGTGCCGCTGATCCAAAGCGTCCAGCAGGTCCTGTCTGAAAATGGATTATCGAACAAACCCATTTGGAACACGGAGACGGGGTGGTTTAGTCCTGCGAAGATCGATTCGGAAGAGCTTGCCGCCGGATACTTGGCAAGGGCCTACATTCTCTCCTGGGCAGCCGGTGTCCAGCGGTTTTACTGGTATGCCTGGGATAACCGACTGATGGCTATCGTTACCTACAAAGAAGAATCTCATACGCTCACTCCAGCGGGTCGCGCCTACAACACCATGGAACAGTGGCTGATTGGGACAAGAATGGATGGTTGCTCGGAGAGTGCCGATCACGACTGGACGTGCCGGCTCAACCGCTCAGGAAAAAAGGAGTGGATTTTATGGAATCCGGTGGGGAGCCGCCAATTCGACGTGCCCGCAGTGTGGCACGTGGGGAGCGTTACGCCGCTTCTTGAAGACCGGCGTTCTTTCAGTGGGTCAAGCATCGCCATCGGTGCAGTCCCGATGCTGCTAACGGGGCGTCCGTGACTCCAGACTCACTGGTGAACACTGAGGAAGAACCGCCAAAGGAAGCGTTGATGAGCACATCGCAAAGGAGGACAAAACTCGCCTTCCTTACGAACATGATCCCACCTTATCGGCTTCCCTTGTTTTCCGCCCTGGCTGATCAGTTCGAGTTCCTGCTCCTGCATGGCGGGAAGGAAGCGAATCGCGACTCGTGGAGCAGCTTTGAGGAAGCCCTGCCAAACGCTAGGGTGGTGCGCGCTTGGGGCTGGCAGATACCGACGACAATGAAAGTCAATGGAGAAGTCTTCGACGAGAGATTCATTCACATTACACCAGGCTTCATCTGGCATCTGTTGCGTTTCAGGCCCGATGCCGTTATCAGCGCTGAAATGGGCTTTCGCTCAATCATCGCATTGACTTATGGAACTCTTCTGCGCAAACCAGTCTGGATCTGCTGGGAAGGAACATTGCACAGCGAGCGCAATCTCCATCCCTTGAAGAAGGTGATTCGAAAGGCCTTTATGTTGTGGGCAGAGCACTGGATCACCGTTGGCCAGACCTCCACAGAATATTTGGTTCGTTTGGGCGTGAAGCGTCAGCGGATCCTGCAATCGCAGAATGCGGGTGATGAAGAACGATTCAAAGTTAGTGTTGAACCTGCCTGGGTGATTCAGCCACGTCCGGTTGTTCTGTATGTGGGCCGGCTTGTCGAACTTAAGGGGGTCAAGTTGTTGTTGGATGCGGCTGCGATCGTGCAACAAAACGGATGTGAGTTCTCGCTTCTGCTAGTTGGCAACGGCCGCGAAAAACAGGCACTCGAACATCGCGCGAAAACTCTGGGACTCAGAAACGTGCACTTTCTGCCCGCTCAACCAGCGGACAAAATGCCTTCCGTTTATCGCAGCGCCGACGTAATGGTTTTTCCCACTCTTAATGACGTTTGGGGCTGGGTGGCAAATGAAGCCATTCTCTCTGGCATTCCCGTGCTTTGTTCGAAATACGCCGGATGCGCGCCGGAGCTTTTTCCACCCGAGAATATCTTTTCGCCGGAGAACTCCTCGGAATTTGTCGAAAAACTGCAACTTGCCGTTTGCGGCCAATTAAGAAAAAGTGATCCTGCCCGGCTCAAGACCGGCGCACAGGTGAACCGGGAAGTGATTCAGGGACTGAACAGAGTGCTCGCGAACGACTCTGAGATGGGCGCTTCCACTTCGGTAGGATCCACGCTCGGCTAACAGCCATGGTGCTCGATTGGTTGCAAGGCGTGGGCTGCGTGCCACAAAACCAGCGGTGATCGCCGCGCTCGACTTTGATTGCACCTTGAGACTACCTCTCAAAACTGGGAACTAGCGCTTTGTCATTTCACTCATGAAAATTATCTTGGTCCACAATACCTATCGGGAGGCGGGCGGCGAAGATGTCGTTTTTGAAAGCGAGAGAGGTCTGCTCGCGCGTGCCGGTCATCAAGTAATTCCATATGTGCGCAGCAACGTGGAACTACATGATGCCTCCTTGCTGGACCGGGTAGCCATTGTTCCACGGATGGTTTGGTCGTCAAAGACGCGCCACGATTTTGCCGCTCTTCTGGATTGGGAACGTCCCGATATTGTTCACGTCCACAACACTTTTTTGGTGGTATCACCTTCGATTTATTCCGCTTGCACTGAAAGAGGCATTCCCGTTGTGCAAACACTCCACAATTTCCGTATGCTCTGCCCCGCGGGGAACTTCTACCGTGATGGCGCCATATGCAAAGAATGCGTGGACCACAGTTTGCTGCGGAGCCTACGCCATGGTTGTTATCGAAATTCGCGGGGAGCAACAGCGGGAGTCGCTTTGATGCTGGCTTTTCACCGAGCATTGGATACTTGGCGAACCTCGGTTACGCGATTCATTACCTTGACGGAGTTTGCGAAGAGAGAATTCATTGCCGCGGGATTTCTGGCCGACAAACTCGTGATTAAACCAAATTTTGCGCATCCCGACCCGGGCGAAAGAGCCGGTGCCGGTGAATACGCCCTGTTCAGTGGACGGCTGGACGCAAAAAAAGGTCCGGGAGTCATGCTGAACGCATGGAAAAGACTTCCCGCGCCGTATCCCTTGCATATCGTCGGTGACGGTCCGGAGCGTCAGGCGCTGGAAGCGCAAGTACGCCAATTGCAACTCAGTGGGATTACATTCCGGGGAAGGTTATCGCGTGCCGCCACAATCGAAGCAGCCAAAAACGCGCGGTTTATTATCGTTCCAAGCACCTTATATGAAGGTTTTCCGATGTGCATTGTCGAATCGTTTGCCTGCGGAACTCCAGTTCTGTGCGCGAAACTGGGAGGGATGGCAGAAATCGTCCAGGACCACTTGACCGGCCTGCACTTCAATCCCGGCGACGCGCGTGACTTGGCCGACAAGGTGGAATGGGCTTGGAGCCATCCGGAAGAACTCGTCAAGATGGGTCGCAGTGCCCGCGAAGAATATGAAACAGAGTACACGCCGGAAAAGAATTATGCTCTGTTGATGGAAATTTACGAACAAGCGTTGGCTGCCTCCGCCTCGCGGCATCATTTGACACAGCTATGCCAGCCCGCGAAGACCAATTCGAATCGAAATAGCATTTCCGCACCTTTGCAGGATGCTCGCGCGAAATTCCGATAGCCTGCGTCATTTTAGTATCGAAAAACACAATCGCGTGCAAAACGGGAGGGACCCGGCGAAATGAAGCTTCGAGGAATGACTCGGACGGGAAATCTCTTTATGGAGATGATTTCTCGGCCATCGGGGCGCCGAGGTGATCGCGGGTTTCTCGATAGGTTTTCAAATTTCCGCCAAGTGAAGGGGGTCCAAACTTGTCAAAACTTAGCGCAACCACGGAATCTTTTCGCTGCCCCGATTTAAAGGAGCTGTATGCCGAAATGTATGGGGGCCGCGGGCCTCGCGCAGACGAATGGCGAAAGGTATGTGCAATCGACAAGGCTAGCAACATCGAACATCTGGTGGCTGGACTGCGGCCTTCAATTGAGACCGTACTGGATGTCGGTTGTGGCACTGGCGTTGTGCTCGAACAATTGGCAGTGAAAAAAATTGGGACTTGTTTTGATGGCATCGAAGTGGGGACGGAATATTCTCAGCATGCTCGCGAAGACCTCCATATTCATTGTTACGACGGAAAGACAATTCCCTTTGAAGATAAAACCTTCGATCTCGTATACGCCAGCCATGTGCTCGAGCACGTCATGGATGAGCGCGGATTTCTGAATGAACTGGGGCGTGTTTCACGAAAGTGCGTTTACATTGAGGTGCCGTGCGAACTGCATTTGAGAAGTTCCCGTCAGTCGTTACAGCAGAGCCTGGACATTGGCCACATTAACGCGTATACCGTGGAATCGTTCGCACTTACACTTGAAACCTCTGGCCTCCGGGTTGACCGTCTCAAACTCTTCGAGCATGATTACGCAGTGCATCGCTTCCATTCTCCGGCTTGGCTGGCCATGCTTAAATCTGTGACGCGAAAGGCAATGTTGGGTCTGAGCGAATCAGCAGCCAGTCGCATCTTCACTTACCATTGCGGTGCTCTTTGCCGGCCTGGACCGCTACTCGAAACCTAGTTTACGATGTGAACTTTTATCCATTTAGCCCGGGCCGAGACTCATTCAACCTTAATCGTTGTTAATACGAAACTGTCATGTCCAGGAGATCTCATAACGCATGAAGAGCCTTCCGGGTGGTTGGCTCAACTTGACGGTCTGCGAGGTATTAGCATTCTTACGGTGTTGACTGCGCAGGTGTACGCACCCGGCTGGCACGCATTGCAGGGTGGATACGGAGTGACTGAGTTTCAACAGTGGGGTCTCACAATTGAAAGCTGTGAGTAGACCGGTAGTTGTAACCACGAGTTGGGATGATGGCGATTGCGCCGATCTGAAACTCGCTGAATTGTTGCAGTCGAAGGGAATCCGCGGGACCTTTTATATTCCGATTAACTACCGGGAGCGGTCGCTTGATCATTCGGCCTTGCGATCTTTAGTTTCCGAGGGGTTTGAGATCGGCGCTCATGGGTGTTCTCATAAGCCTCTCTGGGGACTGCAGCCCCAGGAATTGGCAGAGGAAGTGCGCCCTTGCAAACGGATGCTTGAGGACATCCTTGCAAAAGAGGTCGACATGTTTTGCTATCCACGGGGCCGCTATGACTCCAACGCTATCCGAGCCCTACGACAGGCCGGGTACAAGGGCGCACGCACCGCTCGCATGCTGGTAACAACGCCTGCCTCGAATCCTTTTGAGATCGCCACTACTTTGCAGGTCTTCCCCCATCTTCCATCCACGTACCTCAAGAACGTGGTAAGGGCTCATAGCCTGGAAACATTGCAAGCGTGCTTGGTGCAGTTCACGAGGCTTGGGAACTGGCTGGAGCTGGGGAAAAGGCTCTTTGATAAAGTATTGGAAAAAGGCGGAATCTGGCACCTCTGTGGACATTCCTGGGAGATTCAGAAACTCGACCTTTGGGACGACCTCGACAATCTACTGGATTACGTGTGCCGGCGAGACGGGGTCGCGTATGTTCCAAATAGTGCGATGGTAGGGCCTCTGCCGGGCGCTCCCCTTACCCACACGAAACATCCGTTGAGTTTTGCTGACTAATACGGATTATCGATAGCCCGCATGTGAAGAAGTCCTCCTAGATTCACGCAGCATCCTCCTACGTAGAACCATGGGCAATTGTTGAGTTTTGCGCTTCAGGGGTTCGTGTAATTCCGGGGGCTTTGGACTATTGTCTGTCCAAGGGTTGGACTGGTGAATGCGGCCTCCTTCTCACTTACATTTCTGGCTCGGCGTGTCTGGCTTTTTCCTGCTGGCTTGCCGCGCGCCTGCGCAGTTTTCCGCGGCTCAGGCGCAAACTGCTTCCTCCACACCGGTAGTGGAGATCCGCCAGTTGCAGGAAATCAAACAAGGCGGCAGTGGCTGGTTTGAGGTCAAAATTGCGCCAGAAACGAACTCGATTCCTGTCACTCTTCGTCTGCGCCACTTTGCGGGCACGGGATCCGCAAGCTTCGACGATGGGTCCAATGAGTATCACCTGGTCAGAAGCGAGAGCGTTCAGGTTCAAGGCGTAGTCGCCTGCGACCTTGCGGGGGGAATGGCATTGGAGGCCTGGATCGACGGCCAGCGACAGTCCGCTGCAACGACATTTTTTGGCGTGGTTGCGGCCACTCCGCAGCCACGGATTTTTTGGGGATCACAGGACATTACGGATACCAGGCAATCGGCTGTGGTTGGCCAGCAAATTCTGTTGAACGTGACGCTGCACCCCAGCCTGGAGATTTGCAGCCAAAGTTGGACAATTGAGCCGCGAGGGGAATATGTCGGAGGATTTTTGCATATGCCGACGCGTGGAGGCCCGCAACCGGTGACCATCAATGGGTCGACCGTGACGCTTTATTGGCTAAGACCCGGGCAGGATCGCAAGATCACCTACCGCGTGACGACGAACGATGGTGAAACGGCTCAGGCGAAAGTTTTGTTCGATGTGGATGGGCCGTCGGGTCTGGATATGATGGTGCCGCCAGCGGAAGTGACGGTAAGAACCGGGACGGAGCCAGGTTCTTCATTCATGAATTTTGCCGGCAAAGGAATTCTGTTTGAGGCGCACTTCAATCTTCCCGAAGGGCTTACGAGGAATTACACGTGGGTGCAACTGGTTACGCGAGATGTGCTGGAAATAAGGACGGGAAAAACGTGGATGGTCTGCAGGCCAAAGTCAGAACCACAGGCGGAGTTGAGCGCGGGGTTGGACACGGATTATCCCTTTGATTGGCGGAATCCAGCACGGGATAGTCCGCTGATACAGTTGGAGCCTGAGTCGGACGAAGTATTGCGAAGCTTCCACGCGAGAATGTATTTGTTGTGGGGCTCGGGGCTATCGAACTCAATTGCGGTGCCATTGGGTTATGTTGCGTGGCATTTTGAAGGGCACGCAATACGAAAGGACTTGCTGACCAATACATGGACCCTGATCAATGGGAGCGGTGGGCCGGACGATGCGGAGCGGCCTTTCCGCCCAACGCGGAGCTACCCAAGTTGGAACGCCGTGGTGCCGTATACAGGCTTGGTCGAGTGCAAACATTGACCACTGATTTTCGGCCAATTTAGCAGAATCGACCTCTATAGAATCCGCCACGCGCCAAGGCAATGGCCTCAATTGAAGCAAGGGAATGCGATCGTCAGATGAGCTCGGCCCCACGAGGAACATCCAGCGAACGGAATCTTCCAAACACCTAAGATTGCCACTCAATCAAAAAAAGTAGAGCAAAACGAATCAACAAGCCGCTAGGGTTTCGCCAGACTCAATCTGGCGAAACCCAGTTTCCCTCTAGCCACCTCGGCGCCATCCACCGTCGCGACTCCCTCAATTACCGCATAATCTTCAATGAATTTGAGGACCTGGACATCGATCTCCATTCTGTCTCCCGGGATCACAGCCTTGAGGAATCTCATTTCATTAATGGAGCCTAGCATCAGGAACTCACCTGGTCTCGTTCCGGTTCCCGTCGTTTTTGAAAACAGAATGGAAGCCGATTGACCGATGGCTTCCACAATCAGGGTTCCGGGCATTACGGCTTGCTCGGGGAAATGCCCCAGAAACTGGATTTCACTTCCCGTGACATTTTTCGTTGTCCGGATTCTCTTTCCCGGTTCTAGCGAGATGACATTGTCGCGGCCAATTGTCTTCCGGCCGTCGTCGCGCACGACTACCTTCCGCAACTCCTTGCCATGCCCCTTCATGCGCTCCATGAAGCTCAGAAGCCAGCGCAAAGAACGCGCATCATATTCAGACCACAGAGAATACCCGCTCCGGGATTCTCGGAGACAAGCAAGAAGGGTTTCGATGTCCAGTTCCGCCGCCTGCAAGGGGGATTTTGGGAGGCGAAAAGGGCTGAATGAGAGCCTCTTTGCCATGCGGTCCAGAGTGCTGCAGAAACGCCGCGCGGCAAACTCCAGACAAGTGGAAAGTGTGGTCGCAGCCAGATGGGACAGGGCGCGAGTGACACAGCGAGCTGGCCGAAGTGGGCGCACCCAATGAACGCTAAAAGGCAGTATGGTGGTGAAGCCCATGCGTTCCAGCAAGGATCGAGAGGTGTCGTTTGCGGAATCCGTCTGCGAAAGATCCTGTCCTCCCGCCAGATAGGTGCGCAACAAGTGGAGACCCGCAAGGGTGGTTCGAAATTCCGGGTGCACCGCGAAATTACCACCAAAGGCAACGCGAATGGATTGCCCACCCAGCGACATCCTCCGAGGAATCACGCCCAAAAATCCCGCAATTCTCCCCCTTTCGGCAAAGACAAGGGAAGGAAGCCTGTTGTCAATCCACGGATTTGTGAAGTAAAGCTCGTGCAGGAATGAATGAACCGCAGGCGGCGCAGAGCCTTTGCGCTCGCGCATGACCGTCCAGTACAGGTCCGCCACCTGCGGGATGTCATCCTTAACAAAATTACGAACGGGCATATCGACCCTGCCGCGCAATTATTCCCCTGAATTCAGCCACAAAATTCCAGTTCGGGCCGGCCTTCTGCGCGCAGGAGTCTAGTTGCACTTAGCACCATGAGCGACGACATATTCAAATGCTGCACGGATTCCCTCTGGCGATTTATCGTCGCGAACCAGACACTTCTCCGCGATATGTCGAATGCGGAAGAATCAGCCGCCAGGTCGGTTTATCCGGAAAAAGGAGCGTGTGAACTAGTTGTGCCCTTAGTTTCCTTCGCCAGTCTAGGGCAGAATATCGGCGCAATAAAGTTAAAATCCTGAAACACTTACAAGATGATATAGCGTGGGAATCACTAGTGTTTATCCGGCTTTCGCGCATATTGCTGAAAACTCGCTCGGACCCTAAAGGGGGCTGGAACAGTATCCCGCACTCATTCTGGGCCCGACACGTGCGGTTAGAGCATTTGGCTATAGCCCGAAAGCGTGGGCATGGGAAGTCGAGAATCAGCGGTGTGAAGGTAGCTCAGGGGACAGCCGTTCTCTGCAAGGTGTCCAAGACCAACGGGCGGGCAGTCATAAAAATGTAGTAGCCTTTCCGGATTTCACAGCTACGGGCTCATGCTGGCTGCTCCGGGGACTGGCATTTCTTAAGAGCGAATATTTCTCTGCCATTGCCCACGATCACGGGTTAGAAGCCCCTATTGAATCTGGTGAAGTCAAAAAGTCGGAGGGCCCTTCCGTCGAATTTACAGGTTGACGCCCGGAAGATGCGCGTTCTTGATCCTAAAGCTTCCCAGGACACGCGCACACAGATTCAGAAAACGATGAAGGGTTGCAATCGGCGGACTAAGCTTTTGACCCGACCCCGAACTTTCGAAGGATGTCCTCCATCAAGCACCATTTGGTGAGGCCGGACTGCAGTAGGTTCGCGCCGACGAAAGCAGTGAACCAATACCAGTTGTGATTCACCCAAATCCCCAGTGCCAGCGACACTAATACGAATGTCCCTGCGATTACGCGGATATAACGCTCCATAGTCATTTGCCACCTCGCTCACTCATGTAATAAAGGACCGGAACCGCAATTCGTGAAAGCATGGTTGACGCCACTTCTCCCGCCATCAATGAGATTGCCAGTCCTTGAAAAATTGGATCGAACAGAATCACTCCTGCTCCCACAACCACCGCCGCCGCGGTCAGCAGCATCGGCCGAAACCGTACAGCACCTGCATCGACCACGGCTTCTTCCAGCGCCATTCCTTGTTCCCGCCGCAACTTGATGAAATCCACCAGGATGATCGAGTTCCTCACGATAATTCCCGCGCCGGCGATGAACCCGATCATGGAAGTCGCCGTGAAGAACGCGCCCATGGCCGCGTGCGCCGGTAAAATACCAACGAGCGTCAGCGGAATGGGCGCCATGATGACCAGTGGCGTCTTGAAGGACTTGAACCACCCCACCACCAACACGTAGATCAGCACCAGCACGGCTGCGAACGCCAATCCAAGATCGCGAAAAACTTCATAGGTGATGTGCCACTCGCCGTCCCATTTCACCGCGATCTTTTTCGCATCAGGTGGCTGAATAGCTGTGAATTGCTCGATCCCGTAACCCTCGGGGATTTTCAGCTCATCGATCTTTTTGCTCAACGTGCCAATCGCATAAACCGGGCTTTCTTCTGCTCCCGCCACGTCCGCGGTCACGTAGACGACTTCGCGCTGATTCTTCCGATACACATTCTTGTCGATCGTTCCTTCCCGGACTTTCGACAGTTCGCCAAGCGGCACCATGGCCCCATCAGGAGAATTCAGATAAAGCCCGCGCAGCGCGTCTGCACTCGAACGGCTCTCGCGCGACAATTGAACGCGTATCGGCACATCCTCGCGTTCATTGGGCTCGTGCATCAAGCCGACCTGCGTCCCTCGAAGTGCCATCGTGACGGTCTGTGATATTTCTGCTGGCGAAATTCCATGTAGGGCCGCTTTATCCTGCTCCACCTGAAAATCCAATTTCTTCTGGTCCGCCACCACATACCAGTCCACATCAACCACTCCCGGCGTGTCCTCGAAAATCTTGCGGATCTGCCTCCCCACTTCGATTTGTCGTTGGTAATCCGGCCCATACACTTCCGCCACCAGCGTTGAGATGACTGGAGGCCCCGGGGGGACTTCCGCTACTTTCACGCGCGCGTTCCATTTCCTCGCAATCTCTTGAATCGGCCCGCGCATTTCTTTTGCGATTTCGTGGCTTTGGCGCTTGCGTTCATCGATCGACCGCAGATTCACTTGAATGTCGCCCTGATTCGCGCCTCTCCGCAAATAATAGTGCCGCACCAGCCCGTTAAAGTTATATGGTCCCGAGGTCCCGGCATACATTTGGTAGTTCACAACTTCCGGTTGCGTATGCAGGTATGTGCTGATCTCTTGCTCCACGGCGAGAGTGCGTTCGAGCGGTGTGCCCTCTGGCATATCCACGATCACTTGAAATTCGCTCTTGTTATCGAACGGCAGCATCTTCACACGCACGGCCTTGAAAGCCACCAATGAACAGGCCAACAAAAGTAGCACCACCACCGTCGCCAGAAATGACCAGCGTTTCCGCCAGTTCTGAATCAGTCCTCCCATCAATTTCCGGTAAAACCTTGTCGTTCCGCCTTCCGCTTCACCTTCGGTGTGTTTTCCAGTATGGCCGCGCAATAATCGCAGCGCAGCCCATGGCGAAACGACAAATGCCACCATCAGTGAAAACAACATCGCCGCTGAAGCGCCTACTGGAATTGGCCGCATGTATGGACCCATGAGCCCGCGCACAAACGCCATGGGTAGAATCGCGGCAATCACTGCAAAGGTCGCCAGGATCGTCGGATTTCCGACCTCGTCCACGGCTTCCACCGCCACCTCGCTCCACGATCGGCCCTGACTTTCCGGTAATCGAAAATGTCGCACGATGTTTTCGACTACCACGATCGCATCGTCCACAAGTATGCCTATCGAAAATATCAATGCGAACAGCGTGACGCGATTCAGCGTGTAGCCGTAGGCATAAAAGATGAACAGCGTCAGCGCCAAGGTGACTGGAATGGCCAGCAACACGACGCCCGATTCGCGCCAACCTAGCGCCAAACCAACCAGGATCGTCACGGATATCGTGGCAAGAAACAGATGTTTCAGAAGTTCATCCGATTTGTGCTTTGCCGTTTGTCCGTAATTTCGTGTGACAGTCACCTGCAGGTCCCTCGGGATTACATAGCCGCGCAGGGAATCCATTTTCGTCAGTACGTCTTGTGAAACGTTGGTTGCGTTGGCCCCCTTGCGCTTCGCCACCGTTAACGTGACGGCCGGATAGGTCCCTCCCGTGCTGTTTCCCGCCCCGCCCGTTCCGAAGTAGACGTAATCCGCGGGTTCTTCCGGGCCATCCGTTACTGTGGCCACGTCCCCGAGATAAACGGGACGGCCGCTCTGGACGGCCACCACGATCTTTCCCGCTTCCTCTGCGCTGTGGAGAAAATTCCCAGCTTCCACTGCGAATTCCTGGTTGCCCTCGTCAAAGGATCCTGCCTCCAGGCGCTGGTTGCTCGTTTGGAGTGTTCGCGCAATCGCCATGGGGCCTAGGTGATAGGCCGCCAACTTTTGGGTGTTCAGCGTGATCTTCAGTTCACGCTTCTGTCCCCCGAGCAGCGTCGTCTCCGATACATTTGCGACCTGTTTGACGCTCTGTTGCGCTTCCGCTGCGATTCGCCTCAGGGCCGCCCCATCGTAATTTTTTCCCCAAAATGTCATTGCCAGTACAGGAACATCGTCGATCGATCGGGCCTTGATCAGCGGTTGGCTCGCGCCCTGCGGAATGCGGTCGAAGTTTGAAAAGAGCTTATTGTACGTGCGGACAATCGCATCCTCTTCTTTAATCCCCACATAAAAGCGCACAATCACCAGCGCTCCGCCAGGCTGGCTGGTGGAATACAAGTATTCGACACCAGGAACTTCGTTCAGCAGACGTTCCATGGGAATAGTTACGCGCTGCTCGACCTCTTTTGCCGACGCTCCTGGCATGCTCACAAACACATCCAGCATCGGCACGACGATTTGCGGTTCTTCCTCGCGAGGCGTTTGCCAGATGCTGAAAAGGCCCAACAACAACGCCGCAACGATCACCAGCGGCGTGAGCGGGGAATCGATAAACGCATGCGCGATTTTTCCTGCCAGCCCTCGCTTCACGAATGCTTCTCCCCGCCCGTGGGCCCTGTGGCAGCTTTCATCCCATCCAGTTCCTGGCTGCCAGGATTCAGCACCACGACTTCTCCCTCATCCAGTCCTGACAATACTTCAACCTGTGTGCCTGTACTTTTTCCCAGCGTCACAATTCGCCAGTGAATCAGGCCTGTGCCGTCAACGCTGTAAATTCCTCGTAACTGGCCGCGGCTCACCAGGGCCTCGCTCGGCAATACCAGCGCGCGCTTCTCTCCTTGCGCAAAGTAGGCCCGCCCGAACATCCCGGACTGCACTCCGGACTCTTTAGGCAAATCCAAGCGCGCCTTCAATGTATGTGATGTCGGATCTGCGCCAGCTTCAATCTCCGCCACTCTTCCCGTCAAAGACTTCTCCGGCAAGTCATCCAATTGCACCCGCACTAAGGCGTTCTTCTTCACCACTGAGATCGCTTCGGCGGGTAGCGTGGCTTCTAGTTGGTAGCGCGACGCGTCCTCCACCACGAACAACAGCATCCCTGGCGATACCATCGTGCCGGGCTCCACCATCCGCCGAATCACTCTTCCTTCGAACGGAGCAACAATTCGCGAGTAACTGGCAACGCTGGCGGCCGCATTCGCCTCGGATTCTGCTTGCCTAGAACTCGCTTTTGCCTGTCGCAGGGCCGCCTTTGCCTGATCCAGATTGGCTTTCGCCGCTTGTTGTTTCGCTGCAACTTCATCAAATTCTTGCGGACTCACTGATTTCTGTTCTTTCAGGTACGAATATCGATCGTATGTCTTCTGCATCACGTCGGCTTGCGCTTGTGCCGCGGCCAGCGCTTGCGTTGCCTGCGCGACCCCAGCGCTCGCTCCTTCCGCGCTCTGCTTTGCGGCGTTTCGGCGAGAAGTCATCTCTCGTTCATCCAATTGAGCGAGAAGCTGTCCGCGCTTCACCATATCGCCTTCCCGGACTGAAATCTGGAGCACCGTTCCCATGGTCCTTGCTGCTATTTGAGCCGTGGATTGTGCAATCACACTTCCTGGTGCTTCCAATTCGTTCGCGACGTTTTGCAGTTGCATTTTTTGTACGCGCAGCCCCTGCACCACCTCCGCTTTTTGCCGCGTGTTCTCTAGGTCACCACCGCACCCGGCGGCAAGCAAGCTCACCGCGATCAGAACGATTCGCATTCTCTGTCGCATCGTGTCTCCCGTTCTCCTGTTGGAATTCATGGCTGGCCCGCTCCTGTGATCAGCGCCGACTCCGGGGTCAATACACCGGCAGCTCGCTCCAGTTGTGCTCTTGCAACTTGCCAGTCCTGCAGCGCCGCCAGATATCCGGTCGTCGCATCCAGTAGCGCCGTCTGCGCGCGCAACAGTTCCGTCACGGTGGTAAGGCCTGCCTCATAACGATTCTGAATAATGCGCAAACTTTCTTTAGCCTGATCTGCCGCATCGCGTGCCGACTCTGTCCTCTGCGCCGCCGCATTCCCGTCCAGATAGGCCTTGCGCACCTCCATCTGCACTCCCGATCGGAACCAGTCCACGTTGTGTTTCGCCTTGTTTGCGTTCGCAGCGGCTTCCGCGACTCGCGCTTTTTGCGCGCCGCCCGCAAAAATATTGAAGTCAAGCCGCGCACCGGCCGTCCAATTGGTCCCCGAAGGGCCACCAAGCGTCAGCGCGTCGCGCTCTGCACTGCCGAAAAGCCAGAGCTTCGGTCCAAATTCAGCTTTGGCTGCTTTTGTTTCATCGCTCATCGCCGTCTCTTGCAATTGGGCCGCGCGAAGGGCGGGCCTTTGCTCAAGCGCTATATGAGTCCATTCGTCAATGGTTTTTGCTGGTATCTCGGGCTCGGCCAAAGTTGCTGCAAGGTCCGCGGGCGCATCGAGTGGCATTCCCATCTCTCGCGCCAGTTGCATCGCCGCGAGTGCCAGGTCGTTCTCGGCGCGGATTTGACGATCCTTCATCTGTGAAACAAAAACTTTGGCGCTTAGCAGGTCCGAATCCACCAGGAGTCCTGCCTTGTGCATGCTCTCCATGCGTTGCGCGCTCGATTCCGCCGTCTTCAGAGCTTCGCCCGCGGCTTTCACGTTTTCCTTCAACACCAATACGCCGTAGTACCCTTGTAAAACCTTTAGGATCAAATCCTGCCGCGCCTGTTCCGTCTCGAAATCAGCCGCGGTCACCAGGCGTTTTGCGCTTCTTTGATGAAATTGAGTTTGCCTCGAATCGAACAGCATCCATTGCCCATCAATTCGTGTCTGAAAGTTATCCAAGGGAGCGGGTGTGTTCAGACTGTTCAGCGCAAAATCGGCGCTCGAGAATTGCCGTTGCGTCAGCTTGGTTCCGAACACATACACCGGGTTATCTCCGCGCGTGAAGTCCTGGTGAAAATCAAAGCGCGGATACCATGCCGATTGCGTCTGTTTCAGCCTTGCCCGCGTCGCCTCGGCCTCGTCGCTGCTCGCTCGGAATGCTGGATTCTGTTGCAATGCCATGCGCACGGCCTGCTCCAGCGTGAGCGTTTGAGCCGTGGTCTTTTCTTGTGCTCGTGCCAGTGACGCCAGCGCAAGAAACAGAATCACCACAATTGCCCGCCTTCGCGCCGGAATTACACTCCATCCTTGATTCATCGCATGCCTCAAGCCGAGACCCTCTCTGGATTGCACGCGGTCTGCGGCCAACTGACAGCTTCTTCGTGAATCTCGAAGACCGTTTCGAGGGCCGCCTTTTCTTTCAGCATCGCGCCCACCGAGCAGTACTTTTCTTCCGATAGCTGAATGGCTTGCTCCACGGCAGTTTTATCGATCCTGAATCCCGTCAGCACATGCCGCAGGCGAATCGCCGTGAACACCTGAGGCGGCCGTTCCGCTTGATCCGCCTCCACGTGCACTTCATAGGCGGTCACTTTCTGATGATGCTTTTGCCGCAGCATGGTGACGACATCGAAGGCCGTGCAACCCGCCAACGCCACGGCAACCAATTCAATCGGTTTCGCGCCCGTCGCTCCCGCGGCATCATCCAGGATGATGTGATGGCCGCTGCCAGTTTCCGCGATGAACTGCCGTTCTGATTTCAGTGCATGCGTCAGACTTACTTTTGCCTTGATCATCCCTAACTCCTGTTGGTCGTCCTGCAGCAGAACAAATGCAATCCACGGGGATTTGTTACAACTAAGCAGGGGGCGGCTTATAGAAGATAAAAGGCATGGCAAATCTCCTCTAAGTACCAGTGTGTCAATCGGTTGCGTTCGGTCACCGCGAAAACTGGGCGGGTGTGCTAGGGTGAAACTACATGCGAAAAGAGATCGAACAAGCCGTGGCGCTCATGGAAAAGCAGAATCCGCAGGCGCTCGAACAAGCCCTGGAGTTGCTGCAGGGCACGGTCTTCTCCTTCAGCATGAAAGTTTGTGGGCAGCGCGAAGATGCAGAGGACACCATGCAGGAAGTCCTGGTGAAGGCTCTGCCGTACCTGCCAAAATTTGAAAGCCCTCGAGCGCTGCTCGTCTGGCTTTACAAAGTTGCCAAGAATCGCTGTTTGATGAGCCGCCGCAAAAGCAAATTCGCGCCCAAGCAAGACCTTTCTCTCGACGAATTGATGCCCGATCGCCGTGAACTCGCAAATCTGGCCAAAGAAGCTCCTGTTAATCCAGAGTCCCTGGCCATCCGCAGCCAACAGGCAAGACGCTTGCGCGAAGTGATTCAAGAACTGCCGCCGCAGTACCGTATCGTCCTTGTGTTGCGGGATATGGAGGGCCTCACCGACGAAGAAGTGGGAGACATCACCGGTCTGCGCCCAGGAAATGTTCGCGTGCGTCTCCACCGCGCCCGGCTCTTTGTTCGCCAGAAATTAGCGCGCCAGAACCACAAAAAATCTGCTCCAAAGAAAACTGCTCTCCGGCCTCAAGCCGTCTCGGCAACCTCCGAAAGACGGCCCGCCTCCTGCAAAGCTCTATTCGCGCAGCTTTCTAACTATCTCGACGAACAGCTCGATGATTCCCTGTGCGAGAAACTGGAGCAGCACCTCGAGGGTTGCGAACCCTGTAAAGCTTTCCTGGCCAGCCTCGAATCCACCATCCAGCAACTTCGCTCTGCGCCTCCCGATTCTCTTACCAAAACTTCAGCCGCCAGGATTCGCCGCCAAATTCTAAGTCAATTCCCATATCCACTCTCCGCCAATGACCAAACCTAAGCGAACGGCTTCAGAAAAACTTCGCAGAATTGCCTTTGTTATCGTTTTTCTCGCTTGCTTCAGCAGTTTCATCTCTCCGCCTCTCGCTCTCACTCTCGGCATACTTTTTGGTCTGGTGCTCTCCAATCCTTTTCCGTTCGAGACCCGCCGGATAACTCCCTGGCTGCTGCAAGGCTCCGTCGTGGCTCTCGGTTTTGGGATGAACCTGCACGAAGTCTTGAAAGCAGGCCGCAGCGGTTTTATCTACACAGCATTGGGCATCACGTTTGCTCTTCTTGTGGGACTCACCCTCGGCAAATCCCTGCGCGTGCGTGGAAATTCTTCCTATCTCATTACGGCGGGCACAGCGATTTGCGGCGGAAGCGCCATCGCCGCGATCGCGCCAATTCTTAACGCGGACGAAGAAGAAATGGCTGTCTCCCTGGGAACCGTCTTTGTTCTCAACTCTGTCGCCTTACTCATTTTCCCGCCGATGGGTCATCTGCTCGGCCTCCCCCAAACACAATTTGGCTTGTGGGCGGCCCTCGCGATTCATGACACAAGCTCCGTCGTGGGAGCAGCTTCGCGCTACGGCGTGCAAGCTCTTATGATCGGCACCACTGTCAAGCTCGCTCGCGCCCTTTGGATTGTTCCCCTCGCGCTGGCAACCGCTGCCATCAAGCGCAGCAAGTCAAAGATTCATTTCCCGTGGTTCATTCTCTTCTTTTGCCTTGCGGCCGTTGTGAATACTTATTTCCCTATTCTTTCGAGTGGTTCCAAAATGCTTTTCCAGTTCGGCCGCCTCGGCCTCACCGCCACTCTTTTTCTGATTGGCAGCGGTATCTCGCGCAGCACCCTCCGCCATGTAGGCTGGAGGCCCCTTGTTCAGGGAATTGTTCTTTGGATCATCGTTGGTCTGACTTCGCTCTACTTCATCCGCACCGGTTGGATTGCCCTTTGATTCTGTTGGACTGATCTACCGCAACGGCGAGACGGCGAACTTCGCTGCAGGAAGTGAACATTGGGTGAAATAACTACGAGATCGCCCGCCCTAGTGGGGACCGGCGGTCTGCACTATTTCCATACTCTTTAATAATTACCCCAGGGATTTCTGGATGAAATGGCCGATTGGGTGAGGAGCCTGCCGCACGCTCCCCACCCAAATTTTCCTGCTAGACAATTCTCATATTAGCGGTGTCCACCACCTCCGCCGCCTCCGTGGAATCCTCCACCGCCAAATCCTCCGCCTCCATGGAACCCACCGCCGCCGTGAAACCCACCACCTCCGCCATGCATTCCTCCTCCGCGATACGAACTCATTCCCGTGCGGCCCGACCTGGCCGAGAGTCCATATCGAGGTCCATAGTGAACCCCATGGCCGTAGTTAGCCGGAAGTCCGTAATGTGCTCCTCGCGCTGCAAACGCATTCGCTGTATTGAAGTGATGGTAGTAATGCCCATAACCATAGCCATAGAACGGAGATGCATAGGCAAACCATGGAGAATAGAATCCCCATCCAAAGGGACTGCAGAAGATTCCGTCTCCTGGAATAAAAGTGAACGCATCAAACCACGGATCCCAGTACCACCCGTCGCCAAACCAGCCAGGCCCTCCAAATGAATAATTTGGCGCGTAATCCGCATTGGCTTCGGCAAGGTACGAGGACCTGAGGCTGGTCCAGCGATACAAATCCTCCGCCTCGACTTCTTGCTTGTCGAATTTTTGCGACTTGATGGACTTGTCCACCCCAAGATCGAGCATGTGCCCGCTCTTGATCTTTAAATCCTTCCCACCGTTCATCACCACCGCTTCCCCATCCAGAACGCGCACCACGCTCAGATTCTGGTTGAAATCGTACAGCCCCACCTTCAACAATTCCGTCGCTTTGCCATTTTCCATAATCTGCAGGTTATTTTCCGGGTGGATTTCCGCCACTTCCACCATCGCTTCTCCCTGGTCTAATGACATGCGCGTGTCCGTCAATCCCGATGAAATCATCGTTGCGGAGCTCTGTTCTCCCAATCGAAAAAAAACTCCCGGCGTCAGCAGAAGCTCCGCCTTGCCCTTCTCCGTCGAAAGCGTTTGTCCTGGATCCACTTCCACCGAGCCGATGGACTTCGCATCCAAGGCCTTCGTCCCAACGAATGCTTGCCCCTCCACGTAATTTAACGTTCCCGGTCGTCCTGCGGGATGACTATCCGCTCGAACCGGTATCGCCGTCACTGACATTCCCAGCACAATTGCCGTTGCAAATAAAAGATTTGTAGTTTTCATGGCGCGCCCCTCTCCGGACTGCGCGGCGTTTTATTCAAACACACCTGTACTAATGCAATCGCCGTGCCGGTCTGCTCCCTATTTTCCCATCGTCATAACTGTCTGTTTCTTCTCGGGGTTACGACCTATGAAGATGCGTCATCGCTCCGCTGCGGTCTTTCCGTGCTGGAATCGCCCCCATTCTGTAAAGAAAGCGAACACTCCATTTTCAATCTTTCCGCCTCTTTAGAGCGGCTCTCCGCCAAACGGGTGCGCAACTCAGCCTTTGCACTTTCCCTCTCTCGCTGACTTCAGCGAGCAGGGGATACTTTCGCTCCGAATTTTTCTCCACGAAGTACTTCCACATCATCAAGAAATGCAATCATCGCGTAATTATTGAAGTAGTGCGCTTCAATATGATTCAGGATGCGCTCCGCCACCTCCGGTGTGGTAATCACTTCGATCTTGGCGTTTGCCGGTTCCGCGTGTCTCGGCCGCACACCCCTATCGCCTTTCCCATGCACCAGGTAGTCCGTGTAACCGCTGCAACCCATCTCCTGAATTTCTTTCACGATTCGGTACCTCACCGTTTCGTCGCCGATGATCGTCACCCTCTTCATGGGGAATGTCTTCCTCACGGAGCTCTCCTTTTATTCCTCGATTTTGTGTTCGCCCATCTTGTTGTACAGCAGCCTGCGATTGATCTGCAGACGGTTCGCCGCTTCAGATTTATTGCCGTCAGACTCCTGGATCGCTTTCATAATCAGCCGCTTTTCCAGTTCCGCGATGGATTTATGGAAGGGAAGCGCCAGCAGGTCCACTTCAAACTCGTGCGAGTCTCCGTTCCTGCCAATGCTGGCTTTTGCCGGGAAATGTTCCGGCATCACCACTCGCCCGCGCGCCATCAGCACCGCCCGCTCCACCATGTTTTCCAGTTCGCGCACGTTTCCCGGGTAAAAGTAGTTTTGCAACATCAAGATCGCCTCGTCCGTGAACCCCACTGTCCCAAATCCATTCTTTTCGCTGTACTGCTGCAGAAAATGCTCCGCCAGCGGCACGATGTCCGATCGCCTTTCGCGCAGCGGCGGAATCTGAATCCGCACGACATTCAGCCGGTAGTACAAATCCTCGCGAAACACTTTTTCCCGCACCGAGGCTTCCAGGTCCTGGTTGGTTGCCGCTAACACCCGAAAATTTCCCGCGATTGTTTCCGTGCCACCCACTCTTTCAAACGTGCGCTCCTGCAATACGCGCAGCAGCTTTGATTGCAGGTTAGGGGAAAGCTCGCCAATTTCATCCAGAAAGATGGTGCCACCTTCCGCCAACTCGAAGCGCCCCACTTTGCGGCCCACTGCTCCGGTAAACGCTCCTTTCTCATGGCCAAACAGCTCCGTCTCCAGCAGATTGTCAGGCAGCGCGGCGCAGTTGACCACCACAAACGGCTTTTCCTTTCGCTGGCTGTAGCTGTGAATCGCTTCGGCTACCAGTTCCTTCCCTGTTCCCGATTCTCCGCAGATCAATACTGTCGAATCCGTCTCCGCTACCTTCCCGATCATGATGAACACGTCCAGCATCGGTCCGCTCGCCCCAATCAATCGCCCCGCGCCGGAAACGTAGCCTTGCCCGCTCTGCGCATGTAGCCGAATCACCTCGCGATTCAGCGCGGAGTGATCTAGCGCGCGTTCCGCTGTCACCACAATCTCGTCCAGATCAAATGGCTTCGTCACAAAATCATAGGCGCCCAGGCGCACTGCCTCGATCGCGCTGTGGCTCGATCCATACGCCGTCACTACGATCACCGGCACGCTTGCCAAGCTCGGTTGGTTGCGCAAGTGTTGCAGGAATTCCTCCCCTCCCATTCTCGGCATTTTCCAGTCGCTGAAAATCAGGTCGGGCGTAACGGTTCGCAGCAATTCAACCGCGGTAGTGCCATCGTCCGCTTCCAAAATAGAGTAGCCGCGTGCGCCCAGAATCTCCGCCAATGTCTTGCGAAGATTTGCTTCGTCGTCAACGATGAGGATCGTGGTCGCCATTTCGAGAATTCTATTGATTCTCCTGCCCCAGTCAACCTAGTGATTCGGGAATGGTAATCCTCACACTCGTGCCGCGCCCCTTTTCACTGGCTATTTTGATGTCCCCGCCGTGCGCGCGAATCAGTTCGTGCGATATGGATAACCCCAGTCCCGTCCCGGAAGACTTCGTCGTGAAAAATGGGTCGAACACATGCCCTGCTTCCGTTTCGTCCATTCCCTTGCCCGTATCTTGAAACTCCACGCTAACCCCAGCCGTTTTTTCGCCCTGCTTTCCATTAGACGCCAAAGTCACCGCCAGCGTTCCACCACGCTCCGCCATGGCATCCAGGGCATTTTGGATAATGTTGTCGAAGACTTGCGCCATGCGATCTTTGTCCACCAGCGTCACGAATTGTCGATTCGGTAGATTGGTCATCAGCTGCACCTGATTCCGCAGCGCCAACTCCTCAAACGACCGTATGCGCTCTTGCACCAGGTTCTTCAAATCCACTGCTTCCAGTTGCAGATGAATCGGCCGCGCAAAATTCAGCAGCCGGTTCACGATTCCATTCAGCCGCTCGATCTCCTCCAGCGCAATCAAACACGACTCCTTCACCTTCACTTCCGTCGCATCCCGCCGGCACATCTGCACCCGCAATCGTATCGTCGCCAGCGGATTCCTCACTTCGTGCGCCACCCCGGCCACCAATCTCCCCAGGCTTGCCAGCCTCTCCGCATGTCGTAACTGCCCTTCGATCTCCTTCTCATGCTCCATCTTTTCTTTCAGCGTTTTGCCTAATCGGTTGATCGCCTGGACGATGTGTTGGATCTCGGCCGGCTCATTCGTTGTGTCAACGTGCGATGAGAGGCTGTCTTCCAGTGTCAGCAGTCCGCTTTCGATCTTTCGCACACCACCTTGCAGGTTGCGAATCACCAGCAGCGTCAGCAGGACGCTCGCCAGCGCTGCCATTGCCAACCCTGCGGTAATCGAATAAGCCCGGAATCGGTTCGATCCTGGCACGTCGGCAAGATGTTTCACGGACCACGCGCTGCCCACTGCCGTATCTCCTTCTCGGATCGGCAGCGCGCTGATCATCAGTATCCCCGTTGCGTTTACAACAACTCGCTCAGTGCTTTGCCGCGTCCCCGCCGCTGCTCGTGCAACCTCCCGGACGGCTCCCTCTTCGTCCCGTAGGCTCGCCTCGTTCTCGATGTCTCCTTGGGAAGGTTCGCTCGCCGGCCTGAAGCTGCCGACAAGGCTGTCGCCTGCGAGAGAATAAAAGCCTCCTCCGACTCCTTCCATATTCTGCAAAACAAGGCGGCTCGTCAGTGCCAGAACTTCTCGCGAGCTACCTCCGTTCGGGTTTGCCAAGGGAGACTGCTGGTTGCTGTGGCGAGCGGAATCGGCTCGGTCCTCGTATTCTTGCGCCAAACTTTGCGCGGCTTCCGTCAGCCGCTTCTTCTCCCCACTCAATACCGCGGTCTTTGTGTAGCGCAAGGTGGCCACGATGGCGAATAGCACGGCAAAAGACAAAACGACAACAAGCGTGCCCAGTAGGCTCACTTGCCACCGAAAGCTCAATCTCGATAGTGAAAGTTTAGAGGGCAGGGGCCCACCTCTCTCCCCGTCTCCTAAGACGGTATGATAACAATTCTCGAGAAGAACGGGAGGATCGTCTTCTTCCGCCTCCATTGCTCGCTGCATCTGCTTCTGGATCTCTTGACGCTTTTCGCCTGGCTCACGTGTTTGCATCGCTCAAGAATGTTCTGCGTGGCTGACATACCACTTCCGGCACACATGCTCCGCGGAGTGCGCTCCTGCCAGTGCTGCCCGGGCAAGTTCCGCCGCGTCTTCCAGCACCGCCGACTGATACGTGAGTTGCGCTTGTTTGTAAAACGCATCTCCCCAGGAAGCAAGCTTGCGAACCTGTGCCCGCTCTTCGCTGGGAAGCGTCCCATTCTCCAGAACCCAGTGAATCCTGGATAAAACTGTCTCCACTCGTTCCAACTCTTCCTCCAGGTTCTCCGCCTCCGGTGTTCCTGCCACGTGCTCGGGCGGTGGCGGCACAAGCGAGGGCAAACTGTTGTCTGACCGCAGGGTTCGCGCCATCACAATCTCCACGACTCGCGAGAGATTCCCCGATGCTTCTGCAAACTCCTGCGCTCCGGTGTAGTCCGCCCTCGCAAAGCGTGCCAGGGCTTGCTCGTACGTATGCTTTGCTTCGTCCAGAAATTGGCTGATCCCCGGAACGCCGTGCTTCATGATATGCAAGTAAGCCGAGATTGCCTGGATTCGGTGCAGACTGTCGTACGCCATCTCAATGATCCGTGCCGCTTCCTTCCGCGTTGGTTCCGCTTTCTGGCCATCCGTTTCATTCACCACCTCACGAAAGAACGACGCGGGATGCAACGTTTTGCGATCATTTTCGCTGTCCCCCATATCCGTCACGTCGCAGCTCCCTGTGCGGACGCGGCGGCTCTCTCCTTCCTTCCTTATTTGCAACTCCGAATGCTCCAGGGATGCGGTCTCGGTTGGGGAAGACTTCAACCACATCCCTGGCTTGCCTTGGTGTTTGGGGGCTGGCAAGGTCGCTCTCTCTCCCGAATCCAGATTTATAATCAGAATAGCTTGCAGGTACCCATCGGGCAGCTCGTCGTAGCGGTCCTCTCCCTTAATCCCTACCAAGCTGCCCTCTTTAACAATCGGCGAAACTAATTGCCCAAGCTGTGCCGGGAAACGTACTTTGCGGCCGTTGCCTAACCGCATCCCTTCAATTTCCCCGCCCGTATCCCGCACAAACTCCATCACTCGGCCCGAAACGAATACCATTTCTTCCTCCCGAAACCCCTGGCATGGGAGTGGAGGCAGCAAGAGCTCACCAGGTGAGTACAATCACAAAGCAGACGGCAACCAGGGCGAAGAAGAGCAAAAATCGTAAACTCCGGATCGCAAGAATCTTGAACATTGCTCTTACCCCATTCGTAAATCACGACCGCCTGTGCATGCCATGCTGCAAGAACTGGTACTAGCAAGCCTTCTTCCAAATCCTTCCTGGAACTTCTTTCCCTCCTAAACCCTTTTCTTCTTTGTGCATTCGCCTGGCGCTCGCGGCCCACTTCCCTCTGTTCGGGTCGAATTGTGAAAAAAGCGAACAGCCCCTGTAAAAAATACGAACGAATTTGAGGTGCTTTCAAGCTTCCCGCTGCCAGTCTCCCTCCCAAAATGTCAGCTGATCGCTCAATCAGCTGCACTCAAAATTCACGCTGAGACCGTTGTTCTCTGTACCTTGACACCCCCGGACCCCTAAAATTTCGCCCTCCGCTCGTTTCCGTACTAGCACTGGTTCTTCCTCCATTTTGCTTTGGAACTTCATTTGCTCCCCGTTCTCGCGAAATTAATCGCTGCGTTCGAATTTGCACCAGGGGGGAAATTGTCACATTCGCTCAACGATGTCTCTAGTGGTCTCTCACCACGCCCAGGAGTTCTTCCCGCCCACATGGCCGAATCGGAAGTCAACGCTCTCTTCGCATCCTGCCTTCCCACACTGCGCAAGGCCACGAAACGAATGATGCGCAACGTGCAGGATTCAGAGGATGCCTTGCAGGATGCCCTGCTTCTCGCTTTCAGAAATCTGCATCAGTTTGAAGGGCGTTCCTCTTTTTCCACTTGGCTCCATACCATCGTCAGGAACTCCTCGCTGATGCATTTCCGCAGGCAAAACTCGCAACGCAATGCCTTCGTTGATCTGCCGCCAGAGAAAAAAGATCTTTTGATCGAGCAGGGATGTCCTGACACTCGTCCTTCGCCAGAGGATCTGTGCATTCAACACGAACGATCAGACATTCTGCGCAGGATGACGGGAGAATTGCCCGCCAAGTACCACACCGCCATTCGCTACTTTCATTTGGAGGGCCTGGGCGAGGAGGAAACAGCGCGCAGATTGGGAATGACGCCCAGTGCGCTTAAGGCGCAACTTCACCGGTCGCGTCGGATTTTGACCTGCAGGATACGGGCAGTCTATCTGCCAGCATCGCGGGCACGTCCCTCCAATAGAGAAACACGGTGCCGCCCCTCTGCGGCACGAACACGCAGGCGCAAGAATCAGAGTGTTGCGACTCGTTCGGCTACGGAGACAAGGAATGCTTTGACTTGCAGGGGGTAAACCATATGAGAGGTTCATTGCTTCGCTGCCGTCCGCTCCAGCTGACCGCCGTTGTGATTATCTTTGGCGCGTTTTCGCTCATGGCAACCTTGCCCATCCAAGCCCAAACTTCAACCAGTTCTGTGAAAACATCTCATCAAGACAAAGTCCCAGGCGGAACCATACTACCTGTCGTTCTTCGCAGCTCCTTTTCTTTCAGCAAATGTGCCCCCGGTCAGATTCTCCACGGGAAAATCGCCCAGGACGTTCCCCTGCCGAATGGCTCAAAAATCCGAAAGGGTTCAAACATTGAGGGACACGTCGTCAAAGTGACTCCTGCGGCGAGTGGCGCCAGTGAGAAGGTCTCCATCCAATTCGACAAATTGTACGTGGCGGGACAGTGGACTCCGATTGTCACAAACTTGAGAGCAATTGCGGGCTTTATGACGATCCTGGAAGCCGGTGTGCCCGAGGAAACAACCAGCGAGGGGACCCCTTACAATTGGTTACCCACTACGCAGATCGGCGGAGACACCGTATACGGTGTAATGGGTCCCGTGATGAGCGCGGAAGACGGTTCGGAAGTAGTCGGAAAATCCATGGGCGATGGCGTTCTGGCGCGGGTGCGCTCAAAAGAAGGCACGAATTGCCGGGGCGCCGTGGACGGGAACGACAGTCCGCAGGCACTGTGGGTCTTTTCTTCCGATGCATGCGGCGTGTACGGCATAGAACACCTAAAGATCGATCATGCTGGTAGGACGGATACTGTAGGGACAATCTCTTTGGCGTCTGATAAGTCAAACCTGAAGATTCCTAGTGGAACTGGCCTGCTCCTGCGAGTGAACAGCATCAGCCGGGATTTGACTACCATGAGTTAGTTCCTGCGAAGAGCTTACTCGTGGCGGGAATTGCAGTCAGTGAAGAGTGGTGAGCCAGAGACGGAACACACGGATTCCTGCGTAGCTTCTTATGCGGTAACTTCAACGAATAGCCCACATTCCGCGGAAGTGGCAACCTTCGCGTAAGCGAACTATTTGAGCAGCTGAGCGTGATAGCGACGGCGGCCTCTCCTCTGGTTAGAGTTCAAAGCACAGTTTGGTGATAGATTCATTGTTTCGAGGGATGTAGAAGCTCAGTTACGGAGGCAGCGAAGATGTGTCTGAGTCGGGGTGCGGTCTTATCTGTCGTTCTAGCTGCATTATTGGGTATCGCGAAGGCCACGAGCGCGCAGGATATTGTCGTGGACGCGGCGGGTTCCCACGCGGTGAACTCCTTCAGTCCAGTCCGGGCGCTGGGTGGGGCGGTTGACCGACAGCGCGGCGGGAACACGCAGGAGGAGATTGAGAAGCATACGCAGTGGGTACTGAGCGGGCCCGCTCTTAAAGAGCTTTTAGGCTCGGGATGGCAAACCGTCTCCTATCGCCAGAATACGGAATTGCAGATCGAGGCATGGCATTGGAATCCGCAGGGCGCGTGGAGCAACGCAGCAAAGAAGGAAGGATACTTTACGGGGAGTGCCGTACCAACTTCAAAAGAGATTGTCCACTCCTGGGCTTATCCGTTACCGCATCGCGGCGCGACGCTGGGCGATGGAAACGGATGGTCTCGTCTGACGGACGGCGACCCAAATTCCTACTGGAAGAGCAATCCCTACTTGACCAAGGCCTTTACAGGCGAAGATGACTCGCTGCACCCGCAATGGGTGATGATCGATTTGGGTAAAAAGGTGGACATAAACGCCATTCGGATTGCCTGGGCGAATCCCTATGCCAAACGTTATTACGTGCAATTCTGGACCGGCGAAGAGGAACCCTTCTACGCGGGGATCAACAAGGGAACGTGGCAAACTTTTCCCATGGGCACTGTCGCAAACGGGAGAGGCGGAACGCCAACGCTGCGACTCGTGGATTGGAATATCCCCATCCGATACCTACGCATCTGGATGACGGAATCATCGAATGCTTGCGACACCCACGGTCCGCAAGACAAACGCAACTGCGTGGGATACGCAATCAACGAGCTGTATATTGGAACCGTAACGGCGGAAGGGCAATTTAACGACATCGTCAAGCACATGCCCAGCCGGCGGCAGACCATCACTTGGCCTTCCTCGGTCGATCCGTGGCATTCCGCTTCCGACCTTGATTACCGTAGAGGCGACCAAGTCGGATTTGACTTCTTCTTCAAATCTGGTGTCACGCGCAATCTCCCCACCATGGTACCGATTGCCATGCTTTACGCTAGTCCCGAGGATGCTGCCAACGAGATCGCCTACCTCTATAAGAGGAAGTACCCGATCTCATGGATCGAGATGGGAGAGGAGGCGGATGGTCAGCGGATGCTGCCGGAAGACTATGCGGCGTTGTATGTACAGTTTGCCAGAGCCATCCATAAACTCGTTCCCAATGCGCCTCTCGGCGGGCCTGCGTTCGAAGGAACTCCTGGTGACGTGGACTGTTGGGCTGATGCGAATGGCAGAGTGTCTTTCCTGGGCAGATTCGTGGACTACTTAAAGGCTCACAGTGCCTTGAAGGATTTCACGTTTTTTTCGTTTGAGCATTATCCATGCATGGGCACACACCTGTGTGGTGACTGGACTTCGCTTTACTATGAGCCGCAGTGGGTGAATCACGTCGTAAAAGCTTGGAAAGACAATGGCCTGCCGCCGAATATTCCGTTTTTTATGACAGAAGGTAATGACCTGGGTGAAGGCAGCCCTGGAACTGTCAAAAGCGCGCTATGGCTGGCTGACTACGTCGGGGCAATGATGTCCGCCGGGGCTTCCGGTACCTACTACTTTCACTACATCACTTCGCAAGGCCCACGGATACGCGGCTTGGTCTCAGTCGACGAAGATAACCACGCGCTCTATTCGCCTCAGTATCTGGCGTCGCAAGTAATTACGCGGGAATGGGTGCAACCGGTCGATGCCGTCCACAAGCTCTACAAGGCGACCAGCAATGTGACCGACAAAGATGGGAATGTACAGGTCACGGCTTATCCGGTCGAAAGACCCGACGGACAATGGTCCGTCATGCTTATCAACAAGGACCAAAACAACGATCATTTTGTCCGAGTTGTATTCGCCGATTCCGTAACCAAACAGAGTCGTTTTTTTTCAGGCAAAGTAGACCGAATTGTTTTCGGCCCCGGCGAATATCAGTGGCATCCGGATCCCGATCCTGTTCCGGCGGCAGCGGTAGCCGGAGCCGGAGGACCTCAGGAAGATGGTGATGACGAGGGCCTAGCGCGAAGGCGCGGCTTGAATGGTCACGCGGACCCGGATGGGCCGCCGTCCAAATCGAGCATAATAATGAGTGGCGCGGAAGCTACTTTTGAACTTCCCAAAGCATCAATCGTCGTACTTCGCGGTAAGGTTGCGAACTTGTGAGTCTCTTCTCGAGAAAATCCGTCCCTAGCTAAGAGACCGTCTGAGGCGTGCGGGAGAGTCGGACCAGCGCAGCGAAGCCAACGCAGTCAGAAGAGCGAATGGTCGAGGATTCGACGAGCTAGTCGCCGACGCAACGTAATCGCACCACAAGTTCCTCTACGTCAGAAGAGAGCAGGTTTCATGTCCCGAGCGGAATGATGACTTTTTCTAGCCAACGCTTCAACTCATTTTCCGCTATGTTCGTGGAACATACACCCTTCCGATCAAAATGAAGAGCGCAACCTATCTTTCGATGCGACCATGGTCTCCTGCCTAAGCCTAGAGGCCCAGTTCGCTCAACTCAGGATGGCCGTCAGGACGCCGTCCTAAAGGCCAATGGTACTTGCGATCTGACTCCGAAATCGGAAGGTCGTTTATCGAAGCAAACCGTGTGGCCATAAGCCCGTCGTCATTGAACTCCCAATTCTCATTCCCATAAGAGCGATGCCAGTGGCCGGAATCATCGAGCCACTCGTAAGCGAAGCGAACAGCAATGCGATTGCCGGCGAACGCCCATAGCTCCTTGATAAGTCTGTATTCCAGCTCCCTAACCCACTTTCGAGTGAGAAAGGCGATGATTTCGTTTCGTCCGCTGATGAACTCCGAACGATTCCTCCATCGTGAATCGGTCGCGTACGCCAGTGCTACTTTCCCGGGCTCACGGCTATTCCAGCTGTCCTCAGCGAGGCGCACTTTTTGAACTGCAGTTTCCCGAGAGAATGGAGGTAAAGGGGGTCGGGTCACAATTGTTGCTGTTGCCATCACGGTCCTCCCTAACATCCAACTTAATGAGAGCTGGCAAATCGAGTGGGAATACGGTTCGCACGCCCAAAGCACCTGCCATTAGGCCGAAACGCAGGAATCCAATCAATTGGACGAAGGTATCGATGACCGATCAAGCCATCTTAGGCATTCTGCTCTCAGACAAATTCTGGCGATCTTTCGATGGGGCTGGTCCAAGCGGCCTATAAAGCCATTTTTTCGCGCGTCCGCTGAGCACTGAACAATTTCAGGGGGAGTCCTGCCCCGCAGATTCTAGGGAATTTGTACGGCCTAAAGCCTCTCACCGTTTGCCGGAGCGCCAGTTTGGCAGATTGGATCAAATTGGCGGCCTGCCTCGACCTGGGGTCTGCAGCGGTCGGTAACGATAGCAGCGTCGGCCGTGCCGCTATCGGGTCAAAGTCATTAGGTACATCCAGCAAGCGCCGTGCAGCATTTCAAGACCTAGTACTTACCTATCGCCAATACCTTCGTCCAATTGTCTCGTTTTGAAACCTTTGCTTTGATGCATTCATCAAATCCCAACCAATCCGGGATGTGCGAACGCAAAACTCCTCAGGAGGACACTATGGCCCAATCCAGTGCTACCGCAGCGCGAGGCCCAGCATGGGGTTTGCAAGCAGTTCGCTCAAGAGGTGGGAGCGAAACGCGGGACACTGACATCCGATCCCAATACCGAGCCGTGCGGTCGGCGACGAGCGCTCTGGCCGCGAATATTTCGGCGGAAGATCAGATGGTCCAGTCGTGTCCGGAAGCCAGTCCGATGAAATGGCACCAGGCCCATACCACATGGTTTTTCGAGACGTTCGTGCTGCGTCCCTTCTTGGCGGACTACAAGCCTATATGCGAAGAGTTTCGCTGGCTTTTCAACAGCTACTACAACTCGCTCGGCGAGGAGATTCCGGAGAAAAGCCTGCGTTCGGTGTTCTCCCGGCCTTCGCTCGATGAAGTTCTTGCCTTCCGCGCACATGTGGATGAGGCGATGGACAGATTTCTTGCGAATGGCGTTAATGAGGAAGCAACACGGCGCACCGTGCTAGGCTTGAATCACGAGCAACAACACCAAGAACTCGCCCTGACTGACATTAAGCACGCCTTCTTTTCAAATCCCCTGTACCCCTCGTATATGGCCGGCCCACTCTCGGAAGTGAAGGAGGCTCCCGTCTCCAAACTCGGCTGGCATAACTTTGCTGGGGGTCTGATTGAGATTGGGTATCCGCTTCAAGCGGCGGATCCTCTCGATTTTTGCTTTGACAACGAAACTCCGCGCCACAAGGTCTATCTAGAACCCTTCCAGATTGCAAATCGAAAAGTCACCTGCCGGGAGTACCTGGAATTCATGTCGGATGATGCGTACACGCGGCCCGAATACTGGCTCTCGGAAGGATGGGACAACGTGAAGCGGGCGGGATGGCAGGCACCTCTCTACTGGAGGCGCGACGCCGCTGATAAGACCGGCTGGGGCGTGTTCACACTGAGGGGTTGGCACGGGCTCTCCGCGCTGCTAGACACGCCCGTGTGTCACATCAGTTTTTTCGAGGCCGATGCGTTCGCACGTTGGAGAGGTCACCGGCTTCCAACGGAAGCGGAATGGGAAAGCGTCGCGAGCCAAACCCTGCCGCAGGGAAACTTGCTCGAAACGGGCGGACTCCACCCCGCAGTGGCACGAGGTGTGGACGTTGAGCAACTTTTCGGTGATTGCTGGGAATGGACGGCCAGCGCCTACACCGGTTATCCAGGATACAAGCCTCTTCCAGGTGCGCTCGGCGAGTACAACGGCAAGTTTATGTCCGGTCAAATGATTCTGCGCGGGGGATCATGCGTCACTCCTGCGAGTCATATTCGCGCGACGTATCGGAACTTCTTTCCACCAGCAACGAGATGGCAATTCGCCGGGATTCGCCTAGCGAGCTGAAAGGACACGTACACATGGCAAGCTTCTCTCGTGCAATTGACATCGAGCGCACTGCAATAGTGGACTCACGCCAAGCGCTGACCCACGAGGTTCGGCGAGGCTTGATCAGACGACCTCGCTCGCTTTCACCGTGGATGTTCTACGATGCAGAGGGATCGCGTCTTTTCGAGCGCATTACGACACTCCCCGAGTACTATCCCACCCGAACAGAGAGAGCCATCTTGGCCAGACATGCGGATGCGATCGTTGCTGCTGCCCACAGCGACCGATTGTCGCCATTGCGCCTGGTTGAGTTGGGTGCTGGCTCAGCCGCGAAGACCGTCATCTTGCTTGAAGCTGCCTTGCGCATTTCGGAGGATGTATCTTACATGCCAGTCGACGTCTCCCCTGACGCTCTCGATTTTGCGTGCCAAAACATTGCATGCGCGTTGCCGGAGGTGCGCATGCAGCCTATCGTCCGGAACTATATAACTCACCCGCTACAGCTCGAACCCTTCGATGGCACGACACTCGCGCTCTACATCGGTACAAACATCGGGAACTTTTCGCCTGAAGAAGCGCGAACGATTTTGCGAAATCTAGGTTCACAGCTGCAAACCGGGGATGCACTATTGCTCGGTACGGATATGGTGAAAGACGAACCCACTCTCCTGGCTGCCTATGACGACAGCGATGGAATCACCGCGGCGTTCAACCTGAATATCCTGCATCGCCTGAATAGAGAACTGGGGGCCAACTTTGACGTTGCTCAATTTTGTCATCGCGTGCTTTGGAATTCCATCGAGTCTCGGATCGAGATGCACCTTGAAAGTACGCAGCAGCAGCATGTAAGTATCCAGCACGCGGAACTTGATCTTCACTTTATGCGATGTGAAACGATCCACACGGAGAACAGTTACAAGTTCACGGACCTGAGCCTTCGAAGCGTTCTGAGAGACGCCGGTTTTGAGATTAGAAGGGCCTGGAAGGACAGTCGCGATTGGTACTCGGTTACGCTTGCGTGCCTCCGGTAGTGTTTGTATTAAGTCGGCAATCGTGAGCCCGCCTTTTTAACATGTCAGCTGAAGTTGCGTGCGAATCTCTTCGCGAATCTTGCATGTCCCACGGTGCAAGCCCTTTGCACCGAGCGTGTCTAGAGCCGGGCAGGAAAGTGCATCGGGACCTATTCTAGGTAGTGGTTGAACAATCCCCCCCGACCACGATAGTGTGTAGGCTCGCCTTTTGGGTGGACTACCCCCCTGGGAGAATTGAGTCATGAAGACGACGGCGCCTATTTCTTTTGCGGGATCCCAACTCGCCGAGACCCGTCACGTTTGCGCCTTCTTTCACAGCGAGGAAGAAGAGTATCGCGTACTGCTCCCCTTTATTAAGGATGGATTCGCATGCGGCCACAAGGCCGTTCACGTCGTCAACGCGCACCAACGGAGTGAGCACGTGAAGCGGCTGGCTGGAGCAGGGATCGATCCGGCGGCAGCGGAACGCAGTGGCCAATTAGAGCTTCGTACCAATACAGAAACTTACCTCCGCAATGGCCAATTTGATAAAGATCGAATGCTGCATGCATTCGAACAAATCGCCAGTGGCAATGCTCCTGGAGGATTTCCGCTGAGCCGGATTGTTTGCCGGATGGACTGGGCGGCTGAAGGGAAATCTTACACGAACGATCTGATTGAATTCGAATCACGAGTCAATCGTGTATGGGAGAATCACGAGGACGCGGTGATTTGTACTTACCACATCGGGCAATTTGGCGGCGACACGGTGATCGACATCATGCGCACGCATCCGATGATCATCATTGGCGGAATCCTTCAGCGAAATCCATTCTTCGTGCCTCCAACCGAGTTTCTACAAGAGCTTCGTGAACGACGAACTGGGCGGAGCCCAGCAACCTCCGCAGGAAGCTAGCATGGAAGCACAATCCGAAAGTTCCACCGAAGAGATTAAGCATCTTCGGCGCTGTATCAATGATTTGCTGAGCATCCTCACCCTCCCTGCGACCTGGACCGGAGGCACGGCGCCGCGAATTGTCGGTAATTTGCTTGATGCTCTCGTTAGAATGCTTAGCGTCGATTTCGTTTATGCGCATTTAAGAGATGCTACTGGTGGGAGCCCTGCTGAAATGGTGCGGTTCCGTCCAGCCTGGGAGGGTAATTCCCAGCCGGAAGAGATCGGCAAGAGACTCCGAGCGTGGCTGGAAAATCACCCTGATAACGTGTCTCGACCCGGGAGGATTTCCTTCGATGAGCGCGATATTGCGCTGGTGATCTTGCAGCTAGGTTTGCATGGTGATATGGGAATCATAGTCGCGGGTTCCGAGCGCCGGGACTTCCCACAACAAACTGAGAGACTCGTTTTGCATGTTGCGGCAAATCAAGCAGCCATCGGATTGCAAGAATCAAGACTCCTAAGTGAAGAGCGGCGGAACAGTAGTGAACTTAAACAGCGGGTCGCAGAACGAACCATGGAACTCGCCACCATCAATGACGAGTTAAACAAAGCCCAGGCGCAGATTATCCAGAGCGAGGAGCGCTGGCGCTCGGTGTTTGAGAACTCAGCAATCGGCGTCGCTTTGACCGATCTGAACGGTCGATTTATCGCGGCGAATCCGGTGTACCAGAAGATGCTGGGGTACACGGAAGAGGAACTCAGGCAATTTAGCTTTCTCGACATTACCGTTGAAGAGGACCGCAATCTGAATTGGGCGCTTATCGAGGAGCTTTTGGAAGGGAAGCGCCGGCAATTTCAGATCGAGAAGCAGTACCGGCGAAAAAACGGCAGCACGGTATGGGTGCGTAACAGCGTTTCAGTCGTGCCGGGCACGGAGCGAGTGCCGCGATTTATCATGGTGCTTTCCGAGGATGTGACGGAGCAGCAAGAAGCCAAAGCGGCTCTCGATAAGGCCCGCTCCGATCTTGCGGAGGTGGCTCGAATTTCCACACTAAACGCGTTGACGGCCTCAATTGCGCACGAGCTCAACCAGCCATTGTCGGGTGTCATCACAAACGCCAGCACCTGCACGCGAATGCTGGCTGCTGATCCTCCAAACGTCGAGGGGGCGCGTGAAACAGCGCGACGGACTATCCGCGACGGCAACCGCGCATCTGAGGTAGTCACGAGATTGCGAGCGCTGTTCGCCAAGAAGGAAACCGCGACCGAATCCGTGGACCTGAATGATGCCACCCGAGAAGTAATTGCCCTGTCGTTAGGTGACCTTGAGAGAAACCGTGTAATTGTGCGGACTGATCTTACCGGCGACCTCCCGCTTGTCACGGGGGATCGAGTGCAGCTCCAACAGGTAATTCTGAATCTGCTCCGAAATGCATCGGATGCAATGAGTACGATCGATGACCGTCCGAGGGAATTAGTAATTAAGACGGAACGGAACGAGAGCGACGGGGTGCGACTCAGCGTCAAAGATACGGGAGTGGGCATCGACCCACAAATCGAGGCAAAGCTTTTCGAAGCTTTCCATACGACGAAGGATGACGGCATGGGAATTGGACTTTTCGTCAGCCGCTCCATCATGGAAAGACATCAAGGCCGTCTTTGGGCGATCCGGAACCAGGGCCTGGGCGCTACATTTATCCTTGCTATCCCTTGCAGTACCAATACTTAAGTCTAATAGACGCGGCCCCTGGGCAGGCGCAATATTCAGCCATGAAGTCGCTAGGCGGAAAGGAAAGTATTCACCGTGCCCTTGTGGCAGTGGTCGATGATGACGAATCTGTTCGCGAATCGCTACCGGACTTGCTCGGGGAGTTCGGCTTTGACTCCGAAGTGTTCCAGTCCGCAGAGGAGTTCCTCGTCTCCGATAGCTTTGCCAAGACGAGATGCTTGATGCTAGACATCGCCATGCCGGGTATGACAGGATTTGAACTCCAACAGGAGCTGAAGGCTCGCGGACAGAACATTCCGATCATCTTCATAACCGCCCAGAAAGAAGAGACTGTTCGTAAGCGAGCGTTAGAACGAGGGGCCGTGGGATTCCTGCTGAAGCCATTCAGCGACACAGCTCTTCTTGGTGCGCTCAATACGGCCCTCGGATTGCGTTGAGCAACGGCCGTGCCCCTGAAGCTTAGGGAGTACAACGAATTTGACGGAGGCGCCAGGTCATGAAGAGGGGTCACTGTTCATGTCGCACACCACGTCGATTGTGTTTGTTGTAGATGATGATATCTCCGTACGAGAGTCCCTCGAGTTGCTGATCCAATCCGAGGGTTGGCAGCCCGAGACTTTCTCGTCGGCACATGATTTTCTCGTCCGCTCGCGGACACCCGTGCCGAGCTGCCTGCTGCTCGACATTTCCATGCCAGACCTGAATGGCCTCGAGCTTCAGAAACGTGTTGCGGCCGAACACCCCGATGTGCCCATCATTTTCATCACAGGTCACGGCGATGTACCAAAAACAGTGCAGGCCATGAAGGCGGGCGCCGTCGAATTTCTCACGAAGCCATTCAAAGATGACGTGCTGCTAAGCGCCGTCCGGCAAGCGCTCGAACGCAGCCGGGTTGCTCTTGGCCAGCAAGTGGAGATCAAAGAACTCCGAGATCGTTACTCATGTCTTTCCCCTCGTGAACGAGAGGTCATGGCCTTGGTCGTCTCTGGCCTCTTGAACAAGCAGGTTGGGGGCGAGCTTGGCATCAGCGAGATCACGGTGAAGGCTCATCGAGGTAAGGTCATGCAAAAGATGAAGGCCGATTCTCTCCCCGATTTGGTGAAAATGGCAGGCAAGCTGGGTCCAGCCTTGGAAAAAGCCTGACCGAGTTTTCGCGATATGGGATCCCCTTTTTGTGCGGCTCTAAAATGTGGCTTGATTGAGCCACTTCGAGAATCAGCTCGAGCGCGACGGACGTGTCGAGCGGCGGACCGGCAACGCCGTTGTTAAAGGGCCGCTAACGAACGGGTTGCCCGCTTCAAAGAAACGCAGCGGCCGGTGCACCTCGCGAGTGATGCCGATACGCGCAGTCGTGCTAATGAGCGCAGTCTCTCGAACCGCAGTCCCAATCCAAAGCGGACCATCGGAAAACAGATCAACTCCATCCAACCGCCGGTCGATTTGCAATGCAGCGGCAAGCCGTCCCGGACCTCTCGCCAGATCTCTGAGCTTGTCAGTTTTGCGGAACCGTTTCATTAAGTTGATTCCTTCAAGCGGCTCGATGGCGCGCAGCAGCACTCCTGCGCCAACCCCGTGTTCTTCGGATGACACATTCAGCATGTATGACGTCCCATAGATGAAGTACACATAAGCAAAGCCCTTGTCCAGGAATAGCGATTGGTTTTTGGCCGTTCGTCCACGATAAGCATGACTACTCGAATCACCCGGCGGGTAAGCCTCCGTCTCCACAATTCGACCACTAATCCAGCTTCGCCCAGACTTACGCACAATCGTTTTCCCAATGAGGAATCGGGCCAGCTCAGCCGTATCACTTGGCAAGCTGGCCCGCGATAGCCGCTGGACTTTATGGGCGAGAGGAAACGCGGTCTGCATGTGAGCGGTGCTCAATGTCGAGGCACGCGCGGTCTAGCGCTTCTGGTACGGGTGGAAGATGTAGTCTTTTGCCTTCACGGCCACGTGGCACGAGTGTCCGCAGTCTGCGAGGCTTTTCTCATCGGGCGCGAACTTGTCCGACGCAGCATCGTAGTTGAACACCGCGTATCCCCATCCACCAGTTTTCGGGAATCTCTTGCTGTCCTTTTCCATGACAAAAGCCTGCTTAAAGACGTCTGGCACATCTACGACGAAGGGGGCCTCCGTGCTCTTCTTCGGCTTCCACTGGAGCTTCACGATCATGGAGCCCTCCGGGAAAGTCTGGCCGTTGCCCGGAACGCCGGCCTTGTACGCATGGATCATGGCCGGGTTGGCGACGATGACCTTGAGCACTTCGTCGGTGCGGGCGGAAGAGACGACAGCCCAGTCTTCGTATCCCCTGAAGTCGGAGAACGCGATTCCGCCTGGCGATTTCAGCGAGTACTTGTCCTGTGCGTGGTCCTGCGCGTGCACGACCGCGGCGACGAGGACGGCGAGCACCGCCAAGGCTGTCGCAACCACGGTGAAGACGGCAACATGTTCCACGGCGGTGCGCGTTTCTATCTTCTCTTCTTGTTGTCCTTGCGCCACAGATTTCGTCACGAGTTCAGACATGGTGCATTCTCCTTGATAAAAGCGGGTTTCTAGACACGATGGATGTAACTTTCGAACGATTGCGATTAAGCCAGAGCCAAGGGAGAAAAACAATTGGACCAAGGTATTGCACGATAGTTCGGCATCGCAATTTCCGCCGCCTTTCCAACTACGGGCAACCCTTCGTCATGCGCGAGGTAACATTGGCATCGGCGGTTGATGCAAGTCATGGCTGCGGGAATCCGAACATCAACCACGACTGATTGGCTACCCAATGCGGGTACAGCTCCGTCATCTGGTCGAACAGCTGCTGGTCGGATGTCGCGGTTTTCTGCAACCGATCGAAGTCCTGCAGGTAACGTTTGGTGTCTTGGATCGTCGAGGGAGAGTCGGGCGCGCCAGTCTTCTTGTGACCGGCGACAACCATCGCCGGGTTCAGCGCGGCTAACCGGTCGAGCGCCGCAATCCAATTCATTCGGCTCTCGGGGGTGGTGTCGCCGACGTAAATGCGGCATTGGTTGTACACAACGTCGCCAGCGACGATCAGGCCGATCGATGGAACGTGGAGAGACGTCGAATCGGGACTATCGGTGCGGCCCTGCTCGATGATGCGCAATTCGTGGCCCTCGAGAGTGAACGTCTCGTGCTCGTAGGGCTCAGGTGGAACCAACTTGGTGGCCACTTGCCCAGGAAAGAGCCGGCGGGCCAACCGCTCGACTGTGGGAGAGAAAGACATCTGCATGGCATTCACGGTCTTGGGCGTTGCGATCGCCCGAGCGCCCGGGAAACGGTCGAGCAGAATGCTCAGACCGTAGAAGTGGTCGAAATGGGCGTGCGTTATGTAGATGGTCTCCAAGTTGCGATTGTGCAGAGCGATCCAATCCGCGAGAGCCTCGGCCTCGGCCACTGTCCCCATGGCGTCCACGAGCACCGCGTCGTACTCGCCGAAGATTAGAGTCGACGTGATAGGGTCAAAGCCGAACGCTTCGCCGAAGGGCTTTGGCCTCTCGCCGACCATTGTCTTTCCCGGGGCGGTAAAAACGTTCACAGAAAGTGTGTTGGACGCGAGAGGCGGGGTCACGCGCTTGCTCTCTTTCGGTCCGTTTGTGCCGTCCATTTGGTACTCCTTTCCATGTCAGAGCGAGTGACTCTTCAAGCCAAAATTGGCAGAATCGCGACGACAAATCTATTAGACGAAAGTATCGACCAATACCAATGTAAGGGCATGGACATTTAGGCGCAGGATGGCGGGTAGCCCGGGCACCCGAAGTACCCGTTTTGTAATTGGGTCTTGGGGTTGTCCTCTCCGATCCTGTCATCCCGACTGAAGCGGCGCGATCATTTTTCCGCGCCGCATTCTGGCGCGTAGGGTCTCGAGTTTCCCAAAGCGCCCCACGAGAGAGTCGTGCTTGGTCTCGTATCTTTGACTCGATCGGGAGCTAGTTGAATCCGCCCGAATCGTAAATTGAGTAGAGAACCGCTGCAATGATAACTGAGGTCAAGAACAACCAAGCCAACGAAACGTGTCTGAGAAACCAGCGCATTGCTCTAGGTCCTCCCGCCAACGTTCTATCGGCCGTTTCTGGTTTTTCTTCAGTGCAGGGCACCCGAGGTGCCGCTCTTGTACCTGGGTCTTGGCGCCGCTCTAATTCTCCATTTCGTCACTCCACAGTCTGAGTGGGATTAGCACCAGAGCGGTGCGCAGCCCTGCACAACTAGCCTCGCCGTCTGAACAGGAACCGCGAATCCGCACTCAGATATGATATTCGAAACGTCCAGTCTGTCGCCGGTTTCCACGCGTCTAATTCAAACTAGTCTCTTTGGCCGAAGGCTAGAGTTTTCGCTTCCAAGCAGGTCTGTATCATCTAATATTAATTTTGACCAATCATATTGCCCATGTAGTCGACAATTCACTTGACACCTTTAGTGGAACGTATAAGAGTGCAAGTTACGTTATTTAGGAACACGGCAAATGTTCGAAAACAGGTCATTCCATCGGTCTAAAATTACAGAAGTCGAAGAGCATTCATGAAACACCTTTTCTTGACCATGGTTCTTTTACTCTCGGCTCAGGTGGCGCGTTCTGGATCCATCGGTGCGGAAGTGCAAAGCGCCAATTACGACCCCGTAAAGGGGATTACCACCATCCAGATTGTCAACGCCTCCCACAAAGAGATCAGCGCCATCAATCTCTCGATTCGCGTGACTTTTCCCGATGGAACGATAACACCGCCAGGCGCAAGTGAATTTAGGGTTGAATTTTTGGAAGGCATTATCCAAGGCAAGGGCGGGTTCGCCCCAGGTGCCCTGTGCACGCAGGAATTTCCTGGCCAAGCCGGGCCGGTTCAGGCCACGGTGGATATGGTTGCCTACAGCGATGGCACAGCGGATGTCCTGAATGAACGGGCTTTCATCAGGCTTATCACCGACAGGAAAGCGAGGGCGCGTGCGACGCAGAAAGTCAATGAACTGCTGAGCCAAGCGCTCGCCCATTCCGCCGAAGAACATCCCAGCGCTACCGTAGCTGCACAACTGAGAAGCCTAGTAGCAGCTATCGGACAGCAAAAAATCGCCGAGGAAGGCGCGGCCAACTACGCATCGGTATTGCAAAGCGCAATCCAAAACCTAGACAACGCAGCCCGCTTGTCTAGTGTGGCGGAGAATAATTTACTGCGAGCGCTGATTGAGGGGAACAACCAACATATTCCGATCTTGACACGCCATTCGGCGTTGGTGAAGGTGGTGCAACCGTGAAATTGCGGATTACTTTGATTCTGATGGCGCTCACATTGCTCGTTCCTGCTCTTCGTGCGCAATCGAATTGTTGCGTGATCGCCGCTGTTAATCTCAATGATAATAAAACTACTACTGCGGTTACTGCTTCGGGTAAAAATCCCAGCGGCATTTATGTTTCATTGGAAACACAGACCTATCAGATTACTTGTACCAATTCGGCGACCGGAAAGGTCTGCACTACGCCAACCGTGACGCCCAACCTGATTGCTAATGTTCCCGGCAGCTATGGCTACCTAGACAATCAATTCGTCACCTGCAATCCAACGTGGACCAACAAAACGAGCCAGTCCAGCTCCATGAACGTTGAGGCCAGTTTTACCAATATTGGTACTGGGTATACTGGCATTGATGTGAATGGCGCTTGCATACCATCTGTCAACAGCTACTAGCAGACCAGTAATTGCTCGGCGGTTGAGTGTCCTATTGTTGCTGGCGGTGGCGGCGGCGACTGCTGTCCCAATCCAGCGGTGGTTTCAAATACTGTCGGTTCGGTCTCGCCGGATGACACTTGCTGCCCTTCGCCAATCATTTTGGATATTGACGGCAACGGTTACTTCCTCACCAGTGCGGCCAGTGGAGTCTCGTTCGACATTAGGGGTGATGGCCACCCGATCCAAATAGGTTGGACGGCAGAAGGAGCGGACAACGCTTTTTTGGCTTTGCCCGGTCCCGATGGCCTGATTCATAACGGCAAACAGCTTTTCGGAAACTACACGCCACAACCGCCATCGGCTCATCCCAATGGCTTCTTAGCCCTCGCCGTTTATGACTTGCCCGCGAACGGCGGAAATGGCGATGGCATTATCGATTATCGCGATGCCATCTTCTCTTCCCTGCGTTTGTGGATCGATAAAAACCACGACGGCATATCCCAGCCAGACGAAATCTACACCCTTCCGGCCTTGGGAATAAACTCCGTCAGCCTGAAATACACCCTGGACCGGAAAACGGATCAATATGGCAATCGCTTCCGCTACCGCGCACGCTTGAATCCCGATAAGTCGGACGAAGCGGGCAAGACCGCCTACGACATATTCTTCGTGATGCTCGATTCAATGGCACAAGAACGGAGTTGTAGCATTCCGATTCTGGTGCCTTCGGTTTCTGGCAAACACTGATTATTCGCAGCCCCCCGGGGAATGCTCGGAGGGCTGCTTCCCTCCTTTTTCCTGAGGCGGAAATCTTAGAAAACCAGGGGGGATCCGGGACGAAACCGAGGACAGACGGGACTTTTTCTGGTTTTTTCCTGTGAAAATTTAAGCGATCCAATCCGCGAGAGCCTCGGCCTCGGCCACTGTCCCCATGGCGTCCACGAGCACTGCGTCGTACTCGCCGAAGATTAAAGTGGACCTGATGGGGTCAAAGCCGAACGCTTCGCCGAAGGGCTTTGGCCTCTCGCCGACCATCGTCTTTCCCGGGGCGGTAAAAACGTTCACACTAAGCGTGTTCGACGCGACCTTTTTGGGTCCATTTGTGCCGTCCATTTGGTATCCCTTTCGATTGCTTCCAAAAATGCAGATTCTGATTGAACCTGCAGCGTGACGTTATAAAAGCAGAAGGGCGGGCTTCGAACAATTGTACGATGGTATCGCTACTCGGACCCGACCTGCAGCACGATCTTGCCGGACTTGTGTGGTGCGCCCGCAAGCATGCGTTGCGCCTGGCGCGCCTCCGAAAGCGGCAGGATTGAGCCCACACGCGCTGTGATTTTGCCCGCGTCAAATAATGTTGTGAGTGTCTGCAGGCGCGCGGTGGTCACCTCAGCGTAGAAGAAGATGGCCTCTGCTGGGAGCGGCTGCGTGGAGACCGAGGTGACGAGTTTGCCTCCGGGCTTCAACGCAGCGACGCAGCGCTGAAGCGTATTGCCCCCGACCGTGTCGAGGATAGCATCCACCTGTGGGAGGTCCTGCTCGAACGCGGGCTTGCTCGAGTCGATGATGGAGTTCACGCCCAATGATCGGAGCAGGTCCTCGTCGTCGAGGCGAGCGACGGCAACGACGTGGATTCCGGCGTCCAAGGCCATTTGTACGGCGTAGGCCCCGACGTTCCCCGCGGCTCCGACGACCATTACAGTTTGTCCGCGCATCGCTTCTGCATACTGGAACAGCATTTGCCAGGCGGTTACCGCAATAACGGGAGCCGATGCCGCTTCTACGTGATTCAGGGATTGCGGTTTGCGGGCATTCATCCCGGACTTGGCCACGGCGAACTCGGCTTGGGCGCCACAGAACTGCGGATTGGTGACGCCATACACTTCGTCGGCCGGCGCGAAGCCCGTAACACCGGGGCCGACCTTGGCGACGGCACCGGAGAAGTCCGAACCGAGGGTGAGCGGAGGTTGCGGACTAACCTTGCTCTTGCCCTCACGGATGATCGCATCCCAAGGAGCGACGCCCGCGGCCATCACGTGCACCAGAACTTCGTTTGGGCCCGGCGACAACGTCGGCACATCCTCGACCACCACGACGTCGGGCGGCCCAAAGCTATGAATCCTGGCTGCTTTCACGTCCAATTTCTCCCCGCCCCAAGTGTTAACCGTACTTGAGGGTAGTGCTTTGTCCGATCTCGATAATGTAACCGTCAGGATCGCGGATGTAGCAGCGAATCTCGCCGTACTTGGGGATCGGTTCCGTGAGAAACTCGGCTCCCCGGCTTTTCCACAATTCGTAGCAGGCTTGAATATCCGCAACCCGGAAATTCATAAAGCTGTTGATATGATTCGGGTCGGGGACGCTGAGCGTTACAGTCGGCTTATCCGGGGTCGGCCCGCCCCCCACGTTCAGAATCATCCAGATATTCGCAAGCTGAAGGTACGGAGGGGCGTTGCCGTCACCCATGGTCAGAATGCGGGCGCCGAAAACTTTTTCGTAGTAGCGAGCCGATCGTTCGACGTCGGCGACGGTGAGAAAATACGCGATGCTGATCCCCTCCCGCGGGGGCATCTCATAGCCTTTCTGTTCGACTTGTACCGCGTTCATTGATGGCTCCTTTCGATACAGTGCCTCGAATCCCGCTCCTATTCATAAGAAATCGATCGACGCCAGCTAGTGCAGCAGCGATTCCCAATTGGCTGGAGCTCTCCCCACCGGTCCAGGTACCGGTTGATCCTGCGGATGCGAATGCGGCGGAAGCAACTCCGCACCCTTGATCATCCCCTGCGTCTCGTAATCGTAGAACCAATCCTCGCCCGGCTCGAAGCTGGCAATGATCGGATGCCCCGTTGCCGCCGCATGATTGGATGCATGCTGGCCCGGAGAACTGTCGCAGCAACCGATGTGCCCACACTGCGCACACCGACGGAGATGAAACCACCAACCTTTCGGTGACGCCAGGCATTCCACACACCCATCGCCACTCGGTTTCGAAGCGGGATTGATTCCGCGCAGACCCTTTTTCATTTACGGTTTTCCTTCCGCGTTCTCTGTTCGCAAAATAATTTCAAGCCACCAGCAAGATCTTTCCGATACCGCCCTTCTCTGCGGCGGCTTGAGCTTCGGCCGCCTGGCTGAGCGGCAGCTTGCGGCTAATCGGGATCACCAGTTTGCCATCTCGCACGGCCTCGGCCATGAATTGAAGAGTTTTCGCATCAGCCGTCGAGAACACCGGTACCACCTTTACATTTGGGTACTTCTCGGCATTCCGTGGCGCCCCGAGAACAGATGCAAACACTCCTCCCGGCTTGACCTTGGCGATCAATTTTTCAGCGGTCTTGCCGTCAACCGCATCAGCCACCACATCGAGCATCGGAAGATTCGCAATCGCACTGTCGTCGTCGGTTGCAACGAACTGATCCGCGCCGATTGTCTTCGCTGCATCCATCTGGCTCTTCATCACCCCTGCAATCACGACTGCTCCTTTTTGCTTCGCAGTGAATACCGCGGAACGCCCGACGTTTCCAGCAGCGCCTACGACCAGGACCGTCTGGCCCGCTTTGATCCCCGTAGAGGTAACGAGCTGGTTGCCAGTCGTCGTCACCAGCGGAAGCGCCGCCGCCTGGATCAGATCGAGTCCTTTGGGAACTTTCGCCAGAATCGCCGCTTTCACAAGGCAAAGCTCGGCGTAAGCGTACGACGTCATTGCAAACACCTCGTCGCCTGCGGAAAACCCTTCCACGCCGAGCCCAACCGTAGCCACTGTCCCCGAAACGTCCACGCCTGTCAGTCCCGGAAACTTGATGGGATAAAAGTCCTTCGTCAGTCCCGCACGCTGTTTGTAATCGATCGGATTCACGCTGGTGGCAGCAACCCGCACCAATACTTCTCCGGGGCCCGCCACCGGATCAGGGTATTCCTCGAACTTGAGTACTTCAGGACCGCCATACTGGTGGACAACAACCGCTTTCATATTTCAACTCCTTGCGTGATGTGTAAACGGTTTTTGATAACACTTAGATGGACGAAGCTAAAACAACTATCACATCCCCAACCGGATCGAACGGATTTTCCCTGGGCATAACATCCACGAACGGCACAGATATACATCGGATTCGCCTAACCGAAGTGGCGTGGGGTGGGGATCCACAAACGGTCCCACCCCACCTCAAGATGAGTTCAACCGGCCGCGGCTTGCCTACCAGGCTCGAGAACATGATCGGTCACCTGGGTTGGTTTCAATGTGCTCAAGATATTTCTCGCCTTGGCCGCCTCAGCGGCAGTTCCATGAGCAACCACCAGGTACTGGCCAGCTTTCATGGCGGTGTCGTAGGTTACGATGCTGTTTCTTGGTATGCCTATGCTGTACAGACCGGCACCGATAGCGCTCAAACCGCCGACCACTATCGCGTCCTCCAGGGCGGCGACAATCCAAGCCGCCAATGGACCGCCAACCAGCACGGGGCCAATCGCGGGCACCCAAAAGAACGCGGCGCCAAACAGTAGACCCCAGAATCCGCCCCAGAATGCGCCCAGCTTCCCCCAATACTTCATGCGGTCTCCCGCATTGTAGTAGCCAACGACTTGCTCGTCTGTGTGATAGTCCTTCCCCACAACTGACAACTTCTTCATGTCGAAGCCTGACTTCTGCAGGTCCTTCACCGCGTCTTCCGCTGCAGAATGGTTGTCGTACACTGCAACCACTGCGTTTGTGTCTGTCATATTCCGTCTCCTTTTCAAGTTTAGTTTTGGCTGGTTGAGATTTCACTTTACTTTCGCCACTTCTGCTTTTGTCGACGGACTCTCTGATCAGTTGATTCTTAACTGCGCACTCGGCGTTCGCGCCTCACGGTGAATTTGGCGGCAGCCTTTCTTCGATTCTTTTGAGGATGCACGCCCAGGTCGTGCCAGGACGTTTCCGCGAGGTTGACGTCGTAGTATTTCGCAGCTTTCTCGATGTTCGCGAAGGCCAAAGCGCGGTCGGCATCGGAGACGCCGATGACTTGATCGAACCGCGCGACCGCGTTACGCACATGTTGTGCGTCGGTAAGCGGTTCTTTACGCTGCTTCGGGAACGCGTAGACGCTGTCGGGTAAGTCGCTCTGCATCGTCAGCCGTCCGTGTTTCTCGTGAGGTTTCCAGGTCGCTTCCGGCATTTCTTTGCCTTCCTTTCTTTAAATATTTCGCGAGAGGGAGAGCGCAGTGCCGACCAGTCTACGAAAGCTATTAAGCCTCAGGCGGCTTGCGGTAGTCCTTCTCCATGTCCTCATTTGCCCGGCTGCCCGGATCTGTTGTTCTCTCACGGCCATTAGGATCCACTTCGGCTCTTCCTAATCCTCGTGACAGATTCTTACAATGTCGCTCGCCCGAACGAATCGGCTGCGGTGGAGCGATTACACCGGACGTTCCCCAACGAATCAATTGGACGATGGTATTGGCGATACCTTGGTATCAGCGAGCATGAGGTTTGAATTATCGTTGTGACTCGAACAGTCCACTCGAAGGGCGGCATTGAGTGCGTCGACCACGGCAGTTCGCTGAAAAGTTTGAACTTGCACTCCACCGCACCTCGTTCGAGTAGTCGCAGACCAGCGCATTGCAAACCTTCCCGAAGCGCGGGTACGCCCTCATGCTTGCGTGCTTCAACCGCCATATCCAGGCTTTTTGCTTTTCTGCTGCACCTAATCCCATCAACCGATACCAAGGTATCGCCAATACCTTGGTCCAATTGTTTGTCCCGTAGACTTCTGGTTTCATGGCGTTCCAGCAGCGCGATTCTTTCCGAATACGGCACAACAGAAACAAAGGAGAAAGATCATGAAAATTCTGATGGTGCTCACCTCCCACGACACACTTGGCAACACTGGGCTTAAGACCGGGTTCTGGCTTGAAGAATTTGCAGCTCCTTACTTCGTATTCAGGGACGCGGGCGTAGAGTTGACCCTCGCCTCACCGAAGGGTGGGCAACCGCCGCTCGATCCGAAGAGCGATCAGCCTGAAAATCAAACGCCGGCAATGTCTCGGTTCAAGAAGGATGCGGCAGCGCAAAAGGCACTTGCCAACACCGTTAAACTTGCGGACGTGAAGGCGGAGGACTTCGACACCGTTTTCTATCCCGGTGGGCACGGCCCAATGTGGGATCTCGCCGAGAGCCCTACGTCGATTGCTCTTCTGGAGGCCTTCTACAATTCCGGCAAGCCAATCGCTCTGGTGTGCCATTCGCCCGGCGTGCTTCGGCACGTTACCTACCAGGGCGCTCCGCTGGTGAAAGGAAAACACGTCACCGGCTTCACGAACGGCGAGGAAGAGGAAATGAAGCTCACCAAGGTTGTGCCGTTCCTGGTCGAAGATGAACTACTGCGGCTTGGCGCCATATTCGAGAAGAAGGCAGACTGGCAGCCTTTCTTCATCGTTGATGGCCGTCTCATCACCGGCCAGAACCCCGCGTCATCGACGTCCACGGCGCAAGCGCTTATGCAGTTCCTCGGAGAGAAAGCCGCCGGCGCTTCTGCTTGAAGTGACGATCACATTGGTTCGTCGTTGTTATCGATGACCGAGGCCGAGACGATTTCACCGCTTTGGCCGTGAAGGTCCAATACGAAGTGGAGCTGGGCAGCCGAAATTTGCGATCCATTGAAGGAGGACGTATGCCAAGTGAGAAAACGGGAAGCGCCGTTGGTACGAGCCGAGCGCTGCAGCCCACAGAAACAAATCCTCTCGATTTTGTGCCCGACAAGATTCCTTTCGACACTCCCTATGGCCCACCGATATCGCTAGACCGGGCCCAGGCGGTGATTCAAGCGGCGGTGGCAGAGGCGAAGAAACGGGATTGGAAGATGAATATTGCCGTCGCCGATTCCGGCGGCAATCTCGTGGCCTTCCAACGAATGGATGGCGCGATGCTCGCCTCCATTCAGATTGCCGAACACAAAGCACGCGCCGCCGCGACCTTCCGGCGCCCAACCAAGGTATTCGAAGACGGTATCAACCTTATGCATCTGAACTACCTGCTCGCCTTCGATGGAATCATCGCCTCTCGAGGTGGCATCCCGTTGATCGAGCAGGGGGCGCTTATCGGCGCAATCGGTTGCTCGGGTGGCACGGATTCCCAGGACGAGATCGTCAGCGAAGCAGGCGCAGCTGTAATCAACCAACCGCCGGCAAAGAACGAATGATCCAATTCTCTAGAAAGCGTTGGGGACAACCAATCGGTTTCCAAGACAAGCAAATGGACAGGAGAATGCCATGACAACTGCAAGCGCACTTACGAAGCCCGCCCAGATTCGCATCACGCGACGGACGCCCGGCTATTGGCGCGTCACGTTCGATAACCCGCCGCTGAACGTCATGGGCCCGGAAATGGTGAAGGAATTCCAGGAAGTGATCAACGCTCTCGAAGTCGACGGGCAGGTCAGAGTCGTGGTCTTCGACAGCGCCGTGGACGACTACTTCCTGAATCACTCCGATTTCACGGCAAAGATGGAAGATTTGACCTCACTGCCGCCTGGTCCGACGGGCCTGCCCCCTTGGCCGGACTTCCTCGTGCGTTTGACGCGCTTGCCGGTCGCTTCTATCGCACTCATACGCGGCCGCGCGACGGGCAACGGCAGCGAGATCACGCTGGCCTGCGACATGAGTTTTGCCAGCCGCGAAAAAGCCATCATTTCGCAATGGGAGGTGGGCGTGGGCATGGTCGCCGGAGGCGGCCCCATGGCTCGGCTTCCCCATCTCATTGGCCGAAACCGCGCCCTGGAGGTGCTTTTGAGCTCGGAAGACATTCGGGCAGACCAGGCCGAGGCCTACGGCTACATTAATCGCGCACTGCCCGACGCCGATCTGGATGCTTTCGTAGACGCGCTCGCGACCCGGATTGCCAAGTTCGATAAATGGGCCATCGCTCAGACCAAGCGGCTCGTCAACACCAGCCTGCCGCCGGACGTCGAGCTCGGTGCCGGATGGGATGCCTGCATCGGTTCACTCGGGCGGCCTGCCGCGCAGAATGGGATCAAAGCGCTGATGGCGCTCGGCTTCCACAAACCAGGCGATGTCGAAAATCGGCTCGGCTACTACCTGGGCCAAATCGCGCGCTAGGTCCGTGTCCGGCGCGATTCTGAACTCAAGAACTTAGAGGATGGCAGCCGTTCGCAGCGAATCTTGGCGGGCCTGTTTCAAAAGTCTGCGGTGATGTTTTACATTTCCTGCACCAAGGAGGCTGTATGTCTCAGGAAGCCGGCGGCGCAAAGCCTGCTCAGCAAAGCGGAATCCGTACTCACCAACCCGGACAGGAAGTGTTCAAAGCCATCTTGTCGGAGCATATTGACTGGAAACCGTTCCCCGCGTTCCCACCTGACGTCCGGCTCGCTGTCGTCGTCGGTCAGCCCTCGGAGCCCGGCCCTTACACCATCAGGGTCAAAATGCCTCACGGCGAGAAACTGATGCCTCACAAGCACCCGGAGGATCGAGTCTATACCGTAATTTCCGGCATCTTTTATATCGGGCTGGGTGATGAATTCGACGCGAGTAAGTTGCAAGCCTATCCACCCGGCGCCGTGATCATTCTCCCTGGCAACACGCCCCATTTCCACTGGGCGAAATCCAGCGAGTATGTCACGCAGGTAACCGCGATGGGGCCGCTTGGACTGGAGTACCTCAGCGTAAAAGATGATCCGCGAAACAAGAACTCGTAGGAGGAATCCGCGCGACTTGACGAGTCCTGCATTCCAGTTCCGCTGAAGTATTTAGCCTCTTGTCAAATTGAAAGGCTATCGATGGATGATCAGAAAGAGCAGGAGCAGCATTCTGCGGCGCGAGATCAACAGATCCGCGCGGCACTGGATCAGCATTGGGCGGCTTCCGATGCCAACGATTTTGAAACCGAGCACCTCATCTATCACGAGGACGCGGTGCTGGAATACCCGCAGTCCGGTGAGCGGACCCGCGGTCGGCGCAACATAAAGGGGCAGCGCGCCAGCCAGCCGAGCAAAAAGCGGTTCACTGTCCGGCGAATCCTTGGCGGCGACGATCTTTGGGTCACCGAACTCATCGTGACCTATGACGGCAAGCCGTCTTACACCGTGAGCATCATGGAGTTCAGAGGCGAAAAGATTGCGCGGGAAACACAGTACTTTGCGGATCCATTCGTGGCTCCCGCATCGCGCGTTCAATGGGTCGAACGGATGGACAACTAACCTCGACGCGTTAGGATTCGCCCGCAGCAGCGCCATTTGCGGTTTGCATATCTTGCGATGGAGGTACAAGCGATGGATTGGAAAGGGTTGGTCCAGTTTGCGCTGATGGGTAACGGTAATTTGGAACAATACGCCATCCTGCTGGTGCGCGTTTCGATCGGGCTGTTCTTCGCCATCTCCGGCGCAAACAAATTGTTTGTCGCCGGCGGCACGAAACCCGTTTACGACACGCTCGTGCAGGCCAAAGTCCCGTTTCCCCACCAGATGGCTTATTTCGTGTCGGGCGTCGAGTTCGTTGGCGGAGCGTTGGTGGCCGTGGGTCTTTTTTCCAGTTTCGGCAGCGTAGCTTTATTGATTGATATGATTGTCGCCACGCTGACCAGCGCGGTTACCACGGTGCCTAAGGGACTTTCGTTTCTTCGATGGCTCGACGATTTCCTCTATCTTCCGGAAGTCCTGTACGTGCTCTTCTTTATCTGGCTGATCTGCTCCGGTCCGGGAAAGTTCAGTGTCGATTACTGGCTTGCAGGCAAATTACTGAGGTGATTATTCGGCAGCCCCATTGACGCGCGCCGGGCATGCGACCAGGAGGGACATATGACGGAGCCATACAGGCGTGATGAGATTGCAGAGCTCGCCTACGAATTGTGGGCGCGCAGGGGGCGGCCGCTCGGTTCGCCTGAAATCGATTGGTACGCGGCGGAAAGTGCTTTGGCCATGCGGGATTCGGGGGACGAGTTCTCGCTCCCGGTTGTCCACTTTGAGCCAGAAGAAGGTGCCTATCGCGAACCCTGAGTTCAGTGTGGATGTACAGCAAGGACTCTTACCAGACGCTGGGCTTCGACGAGATACGAATGCCTAAATTACTTTCAGTAAATGTCGGTCTTCCGCGCGACGTGACATGGAACGGCAAAACGGTCCGAACGTCAGTCTGGAAGTCCCCAGTTGATGGACGTCGAATGGTTCGCAAGCTCGATATCGATGGCGATGCGCAAGCCGATCTGGCGGGTCACGGCGGGGAGCAGCGCGCCGTATTCGTCTACCAGATGGATTCTTACCGGTACTGGGAGCGCTTTTTGGGCCGGAACGATTTAACTTTCGGCCAGTTCGGAGAAAATTTTACCGTCGAGGGACTTTCTGATAGCGAGGTGTGCATTGGCGATCGCTACCGCATCGGGAGCGCTGAATTTGAAGTAACGCAGCCACGTGTGACGTGCTACCGCGTCGGCATTCGCATGAATGAACCTCGCATGCCAGCCCTGCTCGTGGCGCATCATAGACCGGGGTTCTACTTTCGCGTGATGCAGGAGGGAGAAGTTGGTGCAGGCGACGACATTGCAAAAATTGCCGACGGTCCAGAGCGAATCAGCGTGGCCGAGGTTGACGCCCTCCTGTATTTGCCGGGACATTCTCGCGAACAATTGGAACGAGCGCTACGGATTCCCGCACTTAGCAAGGGTTGGCAGTCTTCCTTTCAAGCGATACTCGCGCAAGAGTCGAGCCCGAAGCCCATCGAGGGAAATCAGGGACTCGCGGATGAGGAGCAAGCACCAGCTTGGCCCGGCTTTCGACAGATGCGAGTCGCCAATATTAATAAGGAAAGCGAAAGCGTAACTTCCTTTATTCTGTCGCCAATCGATGGGCAGCCTCTTCCTCTCTTCCATGCGGGTCAATTTGTTGTTTTGCGTTTGCATCTCGATCCCGACAAACCGTCGGTCCTTCGCAGTTATTCGTTGTCTGATCTGCCGGTAGCCGATCATTTCCGCATCAGCGTCAAGAACGAATTAAATGGGATTGGAAGTTCCTTTCTTTGCGGCCGCACGCAATTGGGTGATGTATTGGATGTTAGTGCACCCCGAGGAAGCTTCACTCTGCGTCCCAGCCAGGGTCCGGTGGTTCTGCTGAGCGCTGGTGTGGGCGCAACGCCCGTGATGTCGATGCTGTATACACTCGCCGCTGCAACATCGCAACGAGAGATCTGGTGGATCTATGGAACACGCAATCGCGTCGAGCATCCATTTGCAGAAGAATCGCGTTCTTTGCTGAAACAGCTCTCTCGCGGACGAAGTTACATCATGTACAGCAGGCCCACGGCAATCGACCAACTCGGGGCAGACTTCGACGCTCCCGGCCACGTTGACGCAGCTTTGCTACAGAGAATTGGTGTGTCAAAGGGTAGTGACTTCTATCTCTGTGGCCCACCTTCATTTTTGCAGAGCATGCGCGATGGGCTGCGCAACTGGGGTGTGCTCGCCGAGAATGTGCACACGGAAATCTTCGGTGCTCTCGAGGCTATTACCCCGGGTATGGCCCAGGTTGATCACACTCCTCACCTGCCACCAGGGCCAGCTGGATCTGGCCCCCCTGTCTCATTCGCGCGTAGCGGGATTACCGCCGCTTGGGATCCGAAATTCGCGAGCTTGCTTGAACTCGCGGAAGCGTGCGACGTTCCCGTCAGATGGTCGTGCCGAGCTGGAGTCTGTCATACCTGCATGACTGGTCTGATTGCCGGATCAATTATCTATAATCCTGAGCCGCTGGAAAGGCCCGCTCCCGGGAACGTGCTCGTCTGCTGTTCCCAGCCAGACGCTGGTGTCACTCTGGATCTTTGAGAGAAATAGGAGGAGTCCAATCATGCGTTCTGATATCGTGCCCGGAGCCATTTTCCCCGACTACGAACTGCCCGATCACACAGGCGCACTGCGCAAACTCAGTGTGCTACAGGGCGATGATCCGCTGATCCTCACCCTTGCGCGCGGCCACTACTGCCCAAAGGAGCACCAGCAGCATTTGGAACTCGCCGCGTTCTACCCGAAGATCGCAGTGGCGTACACCCAACTCGCCACGATCTCCACCGACGATCACCATACTCTTCAGGAATTCCGTGCGTCAGTCGGAGCCGAGTGGCCCTTCCTCTCCGACCCTGAGCGAAAGATCCAAAAAGACCTCGACATCCAGGAGTATACCGACCCCGAGCACAATCCGATGATTCCTCATACCCTCGTGCTCAAGCCGGGTCTCGTGATCTACAGCATTTATAACGGCTACTGGTTCTGGGGGCGCCCGTCGGTCATCGATCTTTGGCACGATCTGCGCGCTGTGACCACCGCAATCCGGCCCGACTGGAATCTGAGTACTCCCGGACTGCGCGAGGCATGGAACGCGGGCGACTTCTCGCGTTTCCACGGCTGGAATAAGCTTGGCGCCGCGAAGCCTCCCGCTGCTGGGCCGCAGTGATGCAACAGGCTATGCACATTCATTGCACCGTCCCGGAACTGATTCCCACTATCCTCGGCGAATTGCAGCCGCGTTAAAACAATTTGGACCTGGTTCTGAGCTCCAGTATGCTTGGCGGACACATGCCAACTGAGGCGACAGCTCCGGTCATCGAATTCCGCGATGTCTCTTATCGCATCGAACAGCTCCAAATACTCTCCGGCTTAAATCTGCGAGTCGTACAGGGGGAGATACTGGTGCTGCTTGGACGCAGCGGCTCCGGCAAGACCACAACCCTCAAGCTGGTCAACCGGTTGGTCACACCTACTTCTGGAGAGATTCGCATCCATGGCGTCCCGAACGGCGAAGTTGATGTCATTCGCCTGCGCCGAGGCATTGGCTATGTGATCCAGGACGTTGGTCTGCTTCCACACTTCACTGTGGAACGAAATATCGGTTTGGTTCCTCGCATCGAAGGTTGGTCTGAAGTTCGCATCCGTGCTCGCGTTCAAGAACTATTAGAGATGGTTAGGATCACGGGGGAGTTAGCATCGCGCTATCCGCGCGAGTTATCGGGAGGGCAGCGACAGCGGGTGGGCGTTGCGCGCGCGTTAGCTGCGGATCCAGAAATTCTGCTCATGGACGAGCCTTTCGCTGCTCTGGACCCTTTGACTCGCGACGATTTGCAACGGGAATTCCTGTCACTGCAACAACGACTCCATAAGACAGTCCTTTTTGTAACGCACGATCTTCGCGAGGCCCTGCGTCTCGGATCCCGCATCGCGCTGATGGAGGCGGGGAAGCTGGTCACGGTGCTGTCGCCGCGGGAATTTCTAACGTCTGCCGACCCCTGGGCCGCAGCTTACGTCAGAGCCTTTGGAGACGGGTTAACATCACTTGCAAATCGAGGCACATCATGAACGTTGTTCGGTTCATCCTGCAAAATCATGCTCAGGTTCTCGAACTTACTCTGGAGCATCTCTGGTTGGTAGGACTTTCCACGATACTGGCGGTGTTGGTCGGTGTACCGTTAGGAATTGTGATCTCTCGTCATGCGAGTCTTAACAAACCCGTTCTCGCGAGTGCGAACATCATTCAGACTATCCCCAGCCTTGCGCTGTTTGGATTTCTGCTACCGGTACCCTGGTTGGGCGAACGTTCCGATCGGCTGGCAATCCTGGCGCTTACCCTCTATGCCCTGCTGCCGATTATTCGCAATACCTATACTGGCATTCGCGGCGTTGACCCGGCGGTTCTGGAAGCAGGAAGAGGTATGGGCCTCACGGTTTCCCAGCTTCTTTTCCATGTGGAGTTGCCACTCGCGGTCAGTGTGATCCTGTCGGGCATTCGCGTGGCCATCGTGATTTCTGTCGGCTTGGCCACTATCGCGGCGGCGATTGGCGCTGGTGGCCTGGGTGAGTTTATCTTTCGCGGCCTGGCCATGGTTGATAATCGGGTCATTCTTGCAGGTGCGATTCCGGCTGCGATCCTGGCCCTGGCCGCCGATCTCGGGGTGGGATGGCTGGAGAAACGACTCCGCCCGCGATGATGCGTTCATCATCAAGTCTTGCTCGCGTTTTGGTTATCATTGCGAGTGCCGCCTTGCTGTTGTCCTGCTCGCCGTCACACTCCAATCGTATTGTGGTGGGTTCGAAGAACTTCACCGAGTCGTTTATCTTGGGCGAACTCATCGCCCAGCAGATCGAGGCACACACCAGTCTGAAAGTGGAACGGCGCTTCTACCTCGCCGGAACATACATATGTCAACAGGCGATACTAGCCGGGCGGATTGATATCTATCCCGAATACACCGGAACCGCGCTCACCGCCATCCTCAAGCAACCCGCCGGTCGCGACAGGCTGGAGGTTTACCAGCGCGTCAAGCACGAATATGAACGCCGCTTCGGGCTGGATCTCGGCCCCCCCTTCGGATTCAACGATACCTTTGCGATGGAGATCCGTGGAGAAGATGCTCGCCGCTTAAATATCCGCACGTTCTCGCAAGCGGCCGCCTTCACCCCGCAGTGGCGTGCGGGGTTCGGTTACGAGTTCATGGAACGCCCCGATGGCTATGCTGGCTTGGTGGCAACTTACGGTCTGCGTTTCGCTGAACAACCGCGCATTATGGACTTGGGTCTGCTTGCGCGCGCTTTGAAAGATCATCAGATTGATTTCGCTGCAGGCAATGCAACCGACGGCCTCATTCCCGCTCTGGACCTGGTGGCCCTCGAGGATGACCGCCATTTCTTTCCTCCTTATGAGGCCGTGCCGGTCATCCGGCAGCAAACCATACGGGAGCACCCGGACGTGGCTCGGGCTCTTGCAGAACTTGAAGGCAAGATCTCAAACGCACAAATGCAGCGAATGAACTACGCCGTCGACGGCCAGCATCGCGATCCACGGGATATTGTGAGGGATTTCCTGCAAGAAGCGAAGCTCGTGCGCTGACGCTCGCCTGCGAGTCGTGCGTGGTTATTCGTAAGCGATCCAGGATATATGAAAAAGTGCAGGGGAGAATTCGCCAGGTCCGGGTGGGTAGGCGGTAAACTCGAACTGGCTGAGTTTACGAGGGCTTACTTGAAGGTCTGTGCTCGCGGGCTGCGCCAGTTCCAGACATTATAGGAATAAAGCGCAATGCAAAAGAGATTTGCGGGTATGAACCCAAATTGCGCAGTTCGGACACCAATTACGCAGACGATCACGCTGTTTGCACCGGCTACCATCCACCCTTGCCAGAACTTCCTTCCGATGAGAATGGTTGAGAGTACTGTAAGAACGCACGAAATGTAATCAAGCCGGAACACGATCACGTATGACTGACCTCTAAGTCTTCGCTGCCCATGACACGCACCAGGGCCGCTAATTCTTGGCAGCTTGTCCTCAGGCTAGCACTTTCGGTTTCTCCCAATAACTGTTCTACGGTTCAGTTGCGCCGGAGTAGTCAACTGGGTCTACCTGCGACAAGGATGCAAGTCGAGGCACATCATGAAGTTCTTGGTTTCATCCTTTGACGGTCCCGAAATCCATTTGGATGAAAAACGCGCTACTCGTAGAAGTGTCATTTGTTTCAGACGCTCAAGGAAATCCTCGTCCACGTTGCCCACACTTCGGGCGTGGGTTCGTTGCTGCGTAACCGTCGAGGATTCCGAAGGGAGTTGAAGGCAGCGATTTGTCTAACGCTGCCGTCTTACTCTCTCCATTCTGGACCGTATTGGGCCTGACACTTGGGCTATCCCCAATCCAGCGGGCGAAGCCATCATTGTTCCTTACGGCGTTACGTCACGGGGTCGCCGTGGACTTCTAGATTTTTCGCTTCGATGCCAGCGAACTCGGGTTTAGGGAGTCTGCCAGTCCAGTTCGCCCAGCCCCAAAAGATCGCCGTGGTGGAACTCAGCAGACCAGCAACCGCGCCAATGGTGCGCGGGCCATAGTGCGTGGAGGCAATTCCGGCGCCCATCAACGAGAGCATCATCATGGCCCAAGTTAGCGTCTCCATTGTGGCGAACACGCGGCCGCGATATTGATCGGAAACCGTGCGCAGCAAATATGAATAGTTCATCACGGAGTTGACGGCGATGCTGGCGCGGGAAAGCGCGATAAACACCAGCGCAAGTTCAAATCGCCCCATCTGGCTGAATAGCACGTACGCGCCGCCATGCACGACGTAATCGATAAAAACGGCCAGTTTGTAACCGTCGAACGAAAGACGCTTGCCTAACCAAGTCGCCAGCCCACCACCGATCAGCAATCCCGCGCCGGCGCATCCCCATATAATGCCGATACCCGCGGCACCGCGGTTGAAAACAACTTCACCGAACAGTGTGAAGAGAATCTGCGCGGCGCCTCCGCCCGTGGCCCATCCAACGGAGAGCAGCGCGATGGCCATGACAAGTGGAACGGAGCGCATGTATCGGAGCCCTTCGCGATATTCATGCCACGGGCGGACAACTTCGGCTTCGGTCAAGTCTTTACGTTCGGGAAGGAATCCCCGGCCTTTCGGGGCGCGCAATTTCCAGATGGCCCACGCCGAAAATACGAAAGAGAGAGCGTTGAACGCGAAGGCCCATTTGTAGCCGATGGCCACCACGGTTGCGCCAAGGAACGTGCCGACGGTGAGTGTCGTCCACTGCGTGGTTTGCGTCAGCGAGTTTGCGGTGTGAAGTTCTTCGGGGCTCGCGATGGTGGGCAGAATTGCCGAACGCCCCGCGGTAAAAAACGGCGAGGCAATCATCAGCAGTGCGCTGAACAAATAAAGCAGCCAGCTCTCTTGCCGAACCACCGCCAGAATGAAACCAAGCGCCACCACGGCGCGCGTCAGATCGCTGGCGATCATGATTTGTTTGCGATCGAAACGATCGAGAAGCACTCCGGCGAGTGGCCCCATGGCGACGGCGGGGATAGCGCGGGACAGCATGATGCCGGTAACCACCAGGCCAGAGTGAGTTAGGGCGATAGCCAGCGAGAAGACCGCGATGTTGTTGAAGTGATCCCCAATTTCACTAACAACCTGCCCCATCCATGTGTAGCGGTAGTTGCGATTCTGGCGGAGAAGGTTGAGGAATTGGCGCATCGGTCCAGGAAGTCTTCGCTGAAACTGAAGCTAGTTGGCTCTCCCAAAACGGAAAATGCAAAGCTGAAACGCTAAGGAATTTTAACACCGAAATTCTCTGGATTCTTGCGGCGCTGGCTGATGTGGCATGTGGACGCTGGAAGCGGCAGGGAAGTGGGGAAACAATTTGCGCCCGTGGCTTCTGATCCGCGCGCGCTGCTTCGGAGTGCATCCAAAAAACAGCGGCGGCTTAGCATTTATTTCTGCTTGACAGTCGCGGCGAACCGGGAATATACACATCCCTAGTTGTCCATACAAGTGGCCGGGGCACGGTTTCATCAACCAGGTGTTAGTCGGAACCCCTTCTTTGAAGAGAAGGTGTAATTTTCGCCTCTCTGTTTGACTGAATCAGAGGTTTGCCGGACATGTTTCCGCAATCACTGGATCGTCACAGCGCGATTCCCCTCTACTTCCAGATTCAACAGCATCTGTCTGAACAAATCCGTTCCGGGAAGTTGCGTCCGGCGGATACGATTCCTTCCGAGCAGGAGATCGCTTCGCGGCTCCGAGTGAGCCGGATGACAGCGCGCCAGGCCCTCAAATACATGTGCAACCTGGGGCTGGTGTACACGCGGCGCGGCAAAGGCACATTTGTTTCCGGGGTGAAACTGGAAAAGAATTTCCGGCAAGTGCTGTCGTTCTCCGAAGAAATGCGCGAGCGGGGAAACCGCGCATCCTCGAAGGTTGTGTACTTCAAGATGATTCGCGCGGATGCGGAACTGGCGGAAGCCTTGCAGATCGGATTGGACGAACAAGTAGTCAGCTTGTGCCGGATCCGGTTGGCGAATTCGCAGCCGATGGCCATCGAAGAAAGCCATCTGGCCTTGCGCTTCGTGCCCAACTTAATGAAGTCGTTTAATCCGCGGAATTCACTTTACCAGGCACTTTCAGACAAATACGGAATTCAAGTGATGTTCGCCGACGAAATCGCGGAAGCCGGACTTGCGCGCACTCGCGAGTGCAAATTGCTCCGCGTCACCATCGGTAGCCCGGTTCTTTATTTCAGGCGCATTGCCTTTGCCCAGAACGGGCGACCCATCGAATACGTCAAGGCCGCTTACCGGGGGGATCGCTACAAACTGGTCAATCGATTGACAAGGCCGGTTGGGGGAACTTTGCGGCACAAAAGTTAAGAGGGGGAAATATGCCAGCTCACAGGTCTCGGTGTGCGGAAGAAAACTCAAATGGAGGGTGGTCTATGAGAAGGGTGTTACCGTTTGTAGCTCTTTTGTATATGACGGTGTTCGCGGCAGCAAGCTGGGGGCAAGCGACAACCTCGCTTCGCGGCACGTTGACCGATCCCAAGGGATCCGTGATTCCGAATGCGCAAGTGACGATTGTCAACAGCAGCACCAACTTCGTCCGCTCAACCGCCACAAACGCTGACGGAATCTATACCTTTGTCGAAGTGCTTCCCGGTACTTACAACTTGACCATGGAAGCCAAGGGGTTTCAAAAATATGAGCGGGTCGGTCTGGTCCTCACCGTCGATCTCCCTGCAACCGTCAATGTCCAGATGACCGTTGGCATGGTCACCGAGGTCGTTTCCATCACCGCGCAAGCGCCTGCCCTGAACACTACAGACTCCACTGTCGGCCACAGCATGGGACACAATGAAATTGAAGAACTGCCGGTGCAAGCGGAGAACATGCCGCTGTTACTGAGCCTGGAACCCGGTGTTGTCTACAACGGCGAAAAAATCCTGACGGACAGTTACGACACCCGCGCCGGGTCCGTCAACGGCGAGCACAGCGACCAGAACAACATCACTCTCGATGGTGTCAGCGTCAATGACGAATTCAACGGTTACGCCTTCTACGGTGTTTTGCCTACTACACAGTTTTCCGTGGAAGAATTCAACGTTAGCACTTCCAACTATGGCGCCACCGAAGGCCGTTCCGCGGGAGCCCAGATCTCCATGGTCACCAAGGGTGGAACCAACCAGTACCACGGCTCTCTTTATGAGTTCAACCGCAACACCCTGGGCGAGGCCAACGACTATTTCTTGAAAGCTTCGCAACTTGCAAGCGGCACGCCGAACACTCCTGAACATCTGGTGAGGAACGTGTTCGGTGGAACGGTAGGCGGACCCATTCTGAAGGATCGTTTGTTCTTCTTCTTCAACTACGAAGGTCACCGCATATCACACCAGGTCAGCTCTTTGGTCAATGTTCCGACGACGACTTTAAGCCAAGGAATCATTCAATATGAATGTGCCGATACAACGCAATGTCCCGGCGGGAGCGTCTTAGGGGCGGATGGGAAGAGCTATCCCGTTGCTGCCGGCACTTACGCTTTGGGTCCCACGCAGCTCAAGCAGATGGATCCCCTGGGAATCGGGCCGAGCCAAGTGGCCCTCCAATACCTGCAATCGTATCCCGCGCCGAACGATTACTCGACGGGGAACACTTACAATTATGCCGGGTACCGCTTCGCCGCTCCCACGACGGAAGGCGACAACTGGTACATCATCCGGCTCGATTACAAACTCACGCAAAATGGCAATCACACACTTTTCTTCCGCGGGGCTGGCCGCGATGATCGCTCCGCCGCTGCGCCGTTTCTTCCAGGCCGGCCGCCGGAATTCACGAATGTGGACCTCAGCAAGGGATTCGTGGCGGGCTATACGGGAGTCTTGGGGCCTCATTGGGTCAATAACCTGCGCTATGGAATCACCTACCAGAGCGTCGGTACCCCCGGTAATTCTGACCAGCCGTGGGTCTTCATGCGCGGTCTGGACCAGGGCGTCGTCTATTCCAGTTCGTTCACTGCTCCCGTGCACAATCTGGTGGATACTGTCACCTGGATGAAGGGGTCGCACAACTTCCAGTTTGGCGGAAATATTCTTTTGATACGCCGCCACGATTCCAACTACGGCAACTCTTTCAGCGACGCTCTCACCAATTCCGACTGGCTCTTCACCGGGGGCTTTGCGAATAAGAACAGTCCACTGGATCCGACCAACGGATGCGCCTACTCGAACGCTGCGACTTCCTGGCCGAATTGTGGCTATGGTCCGAAGATTGCCGGCGATTTCAACAATGGCTACGACTTTCCTATGGCCGCGATGATGGGGATCGCCAGCGAAGTGGATGCCGTCTACAACTATCATATTGATAGTCTGACTTCGACTTCTCCCATCGCTCAGGGGAATCCGGTTGTCCGCCACTGGTCCACGGATACGTATAATCTCTTCTTCCAGGACACCTGGCACGCCCGGCGTTCGCTTTCCATCACCTATGGATTGAATTACCAGTTGATGCTGCCAATCACGGAAACCGCGGGGCAGCAGGTAACGCCATCCGTCAATATGGGCGACTGGTTTAATCAACGCGAGTCGAACATGTTGCAGGGAATACCCGACAATCAGATTGCTCCGATCAGCTTTTCACCTTCTGGTTCCTTTTATGGAAGAGCAGGCCTGTACAGCGCGCAGAAGAAGAATTTTGCTCCGCGTCTGGGATTGGCTTGGACTCCACATCCCAGCGGAGAATGGCTGCAGAGTCTCTTTGGACAAGACAAAACCGTCATTCGGCTCGGCGGTGGCATGTACTACGACAATTTCGGCCCGGAGCTGGCGACCCAGTATGATGCTGGCGGTTCCTTCGGCCTTTCGAGCATACTCTCGAATCCGGCCGCCACATTGACCCTTAACGATGCCCCTCGCATCACCGGTATGAACACGATTCCTACCTCCATCATGCCCGGGCCGCCTCCATCCACTTATCCCGTCACTTATCCCTTGGGTTCGGAGGCCATTGCCAGAGGTATTGACCAGGGAATCAAAACTCCCTATTCCTATGCCTTGGATGTTTCGGTCCAGCGCGAGTTGCCGGGTGGCATCACTCTCGATGTGGCCTACGTGGGTCACTTCGCTCATCGGCTGCTGGCGTACGACGACGTTGCCGCGCCGACCAACATGGTTGATCCGAAAACCGGGATCGACTACTTCACTGCCGCATCGCGACTCTCACAGTTGTGGCGCGCTGGCACACCAGAGAGCAGCATCAATGCTACGACGATTGGTCCCACCGCGCAGTACTGGCAGGACATGTTCGTGACGCAAACCACCTCCCCGTCCTACGGCCTTTGTTCCACGGGCGGCAGCACCCCTAGTTTCTTGACTGCCATCTACGATGTATTCGGCCCCGGTTGCGGCAGCCTCTACAACGAGACCTCCGGTCTCTACCTTCTAGACGTCGCTGGTTATCCCACCAAACCGATAACCGGCCTCAACAGCTACTACAACAGCCAGTATTCGTCCCTCTGGGATTGGCGCTCGATCGGGCATTCCAGTTACAACGGGCTCCAGGTTGGCCTGCACAAGCAGATGTCCCACGGCTTGCTTTTCGGCTTCAACTATTCGTACAGCAAGACCTTGGACCTGGAGTCGGAGGCCGAACGCGGCGTCCACTACCTCACCGACAGCATCATCAATCCCTGGACGCCAAATCAAATGTACGGCCCTGCGGATTACGACTTGCGCCACCAGATCAACGGCTATTGGGTAGCCGAATTGCCCTTTGGCCGCGGCAAGAAGTTTGCCGGGCAGATCAACAACTTGGCCGACGCCCTCATCGGCGGGTGGCAGCTTGCGGGCACCGCGCGATGGACCTCCGGTTACCCGGCCAGCGTCTTCATGGGCTACGTTTGGCCTACCAACTGGGACGAGATGGGGTGGGCCGGAACCACCGGCAGCCCCATTCAGACTGGGACCACCAGCGTCAACGGGAATCCGAATGTATTCAAGGATCCCACCGTGGCCAGCCAGGCCTTTCAGTACGCTTTCCCTGGCCAGAGCGGCGTCCGTAATAATATTCGTGGCGATGGTTTCGTTGGCGTGGACATGAACCTGTCAAAGAGCTGGAAGATTCCGCGCACCGAGAGCCAGACGATCCAGGCGCGTTGGAGCGTTTTCAACGTGACCAATACTCCCCGCTTCGACGTCTATTCAATGCAAGACGAGTGGGATGTGAGCAGCTCGTTCGGAAACTACACGCAAACCTTAACTCAGCCGCGCGTTATGGAATTCACGCTGATCTACAAATTCTGAGCGTCGCGTACCACTTCTGAAAACACCACGGCCGGGTCCGGCAGCAATGCTGGATCCGGCCTTTTGATGCTGTGACTCTTGCAAACGGTCATGCCTACGATCCCGCGCTAGCTTTTATTCCCATCGCGCGGTCCAGCAGCAGCTTCTCTTCCGCTCGCAAGGCACGGTGGAGGCCCTTGCCCAAATCGCCCAATTGCAACGGCCCGATCGCCACGCGCACCAGCCGCAGAACTGCAATTCCATGTGCTTCCAACATCCGACGAATCTGGCGATTCTTGCCTTCCTCGAGAATCATCTCCAGCCAGGAATTCTTTTCGCCCGTGCGCAACAGGCTGACTTTCTTTGCCTTCAGCACTTCGCCCTTCGGCGTTTCTATCCCACGTTCCAGCGATTCAACCAATTGTTCATCCGTCTTCGCGGCGATTTGCACGTGGTAGCGCTTCTCCAGATGAGTTGCTGGATCTGTAATTCGCGCAGCCCACTGCGAATCGTTTGTCAGGAGCAGCAATCCTTCGCTGGCTTTGTCCAACCGCCCCACGGGAGCGAGCCAGCCATATTCTTTTGGCAAAAGGGAATACACCGTGTCGCGGCCCTTTTCGTCGGCTGTGGACGTCACGATCCCGCGCGGCTTATTCATCATTACGTAGACTTTTTCAGCTGCGCTGACGGGCTTCCCCGCGATCTCTACGCGATCCACTCCCAGCCGCACAGGCGTCTCTGGATTGCGCGGCGTCGTGCCATTCAGCCGCACTTTGCCTTCGCGGATCAGAGTAAACGCCTGCGTCCGCGAACAAAATCCAAGCTTGGATAGCGCGCGGGCCAGCCCCACTTTTTTGTGCTTGTTTACGGCGTGTTCCGTGGATTGCGATGCCGCAGGTTTCTTGCTCGCCATAACTGTAGCTCAGGCCTTCAGGCCTGAGGTTTTTCCAACCGAAAAGCCCCCTTAATCAATCGTGCTCCCCGAGCTCGCAGGAAATCCCGGCTCAGCTTTTCTTCTCCGTGGCAGCTTCTGGATGTTTCACTTCACCGTAGCGCTTCGCCAGCCACGCGCGCACGTCCTTAGGGTCGTATTTAAAAGGGCCATTTCCGCCCTTGTAGGAGATGCGCCCGGTTTCGTCCACAATGTAAAGCCGCTCCGGCCAAGCGGCGTACGCATCATTCGCGGCATTGGTCATTTCATCAACGCCAAAGGGCAGGGGGAATTTGAAGCGTTCTGTGAAATCGTTGGCGATGGCGACGCGCTGCGCCAGAGTCTTGGGCTGGGCGTAACAAACATTGTCCTTTTCTTTTGCGTTGGACTTCATGCGCCACTCGTCGATGGGGTGCGCTTCCCGGATATAGATGGTGAGGAAATCGGCGTGGTCCTTGTAATCGTTATAAATTTGCACGATATCGCCCAACTGGCGACGGAAGGGTGGTCAAGTAAAACTCCCAAAGATGAGCACGAGCGGCCGCCCCTGGGTGCGGTCGCGAATCTGAAAGCGCGTTGCTCCATCCAGCGCCACCAACGGCGCATCCGGCGCACTATCTCCCACCTTCACTTTTCCCAAATGCATGTGAGGCAAGGCGAACCGCACCATCTCGATGGCATCCTTTGGTCCACCGGCCATGATGCTCAGCCCGATATAAGTGAGGAGCAGCAGTCCTCCAACAGATATCAGCGTCCATAACAAAGTGCGATTCATTCAGGGTCCCCAGTTCAGCGCCCGCCGGCCGCGCTCAACATCAATTATTATGAAGAAAACCGACGGAGCGTGAGCCAAGAACGCTAGGCTGCTTTCTTGGTCCACGCACCCAAAATTATGCCCATCAGGACGAGTCCTGCCAATGGGTAAAACTCATTAATTGCGAAGAGTTCCTTGGGGCGCATCTCAAACATGTAATTCATAAACGCGATTGGACCCACAAAGCCGATCCACATCAGCACGCCCACGGAAGCGCCGCGTCCCGCCGTATTGGCGTTGCGCCAGATGCACAGTTGCGCCAGCGAGTAGGCAATCAGCAGTTCCAAAAGAAAGGCGACGATGTAGGGAACCGCGGGGTTCATGCTCTTGGCCTGCTCAATCGTCATGTGTTCCAGGGCCATCCAAGCCTTGTTAAAAATGACCCCATACCACAGACCCCCGAGAACCCAATAGGCGATGGCGGCAACAACCACGGCAAGGTAGTTCGTTTTCATTTCGATTTTCACCCACAAGGTGCGCACCGCAAGGATTTTGGCCCACGAAAAGGCGGTGACGTTTCTGGCAGAGTCTGTCGCGGGCTCGCGGCAAAGTCAAGCGTCTTGAGGCGGCTCTTTGTGATCAATCGTTAGGGATGCGCCTTCTTGAGTTCCTTTTGGGCCCAAAATTCAGCGGAAGAAATGACAGGGACGATCTCAAATTCGACCAGATCTTCCCAGTGGCGGACCCATGTGTTCAACAGGTCTCGATCAGGCGCTTCCATGATCTGAAAACAGCGCAATCCCGTGGCATCGACCCAACTCGACTGATACGTGACGCCTTCGGGCATCATGCGGCCCTTCTCTTTGAAACGCAGGCCAACGGGTCGAGAGTCGCCTTCCTTGAAGCGTTCAATGACCATGAACAACATGATTTACGGCCTCCCAATCCCGAATTGCATTTAGGGGTCAGTTACCACGCACTCGGTAGAATACCTGCAGCAAGCCGCTGGGGTAGGCTTTGGAACGCACCAACTCCAGTTCCGTCTCTGGATAAGGTTGCGCAAAAAGATGGATGCCGTCGCCTAATAAACGTGGGTGGATGAATATTCCGATTTCGTTGACCAGCCGCTTTTGCAGGAACTCTCTGACCATCTCTCCGCCGCCTACCAGCCAGATACCTTTTCCGGGTTGCGCGCGCACCGATTCCGTCCAAGTTTCAGGAGGATCGGAAACCACTTCGATGTGTTCCTGCTTTCCCTTCGGCAACAGATGGGAGAATACGTAATTCTTCATTCCGGGGAAAAGAGGGCCGGAGGGCTTGAGTTCAATGGCCTTTTGATAGGTTTTGCGCCCCATCACGGCTACATCCACACCGGCAAAAAACTCTTTCATGCCGTAGTTCTGGTCCGTAAAAAGCCAGTCCACTCCGCCATCTTTGCGCGAGATGTAGCTGTCCAGGCTGGACGCCACAAAATATTTAATCAGCCGCATGGTTCGGAGAGAATATCATTACGCCCGCGCTTTTTCGATCATCTCTTCCCAAATGCCTTTGGATTTCAGGATCAGTTCGATGGCTTCGCGGACCGCGCCGTGGCCCGCGTGCGCGTGCGTTGTGTAGTGCGCGATTTCCTTGACGTCGGCGACCGCATCTCCCACCGCAACGGCCAGACCCACGCGTCGCATCAGCGGAATGTCTGGAAGGTCGTCGCCCACAAATGCTACCTCGGCGTCCGTCACCTCGGCCTTGCGTAAAATCTCCTCATACGCGGGCGTCTTCACGGGAATCTTCATGTAAACGTAATCAATGTGCAGTTCTCTTGCGCGGCGCTGCAACGCGGGGCTTTCGCGGCCTGTGATGCAGCCTGTCCTGAGTCCCGCGGTTTTCGCCAACGTAAGGCCCTGGCCATCGTGGGCGTCAAACGTTTTGATTTCCAGCGCGCTGCCGTCTGGCTGTGAAAGGAGAGTTACGCCGCCATCGGTCATCGTCCCGTCAACGTCCATCAGCAGAAGTTTTATTTTAGCGGCACGTTTCTTCAAAGCGGGTGAAATGCTCTTCGCGCGAGCCAATGATTCCTCCAATGAATACGCAATCGAATGTTAACAGGAAATCCAATCCGGCACGAAATGTAGCGTTTTGGCGCGCCTAGTTATCCCATTGGAAAGCAGTAAGGACGCCGGCTTTGAATTCCAGGTCAGCCATCAGACAATTGGGCCCACCCGAGCGTGGATGCGGCGCATTGGGATCTGGTTTTTGGTTTGCAGTTCCGCTGGCGGGCCCATTTTTGTCGACGAGGTCGTGGGGATTGCGGAAATAAACTTGAAACTTATAGTGCCCGTTCGCGCCGCCAGTATCCTGTTGCACTACGCGCCAACTGTTTGTGCCGCTGTCCGTCGGGCCGCTCATCCCCGCATCCTTGAAGAAATCGCTGAGCTTGGTCTCGCCAACCTTATATGAGGTAAGACGCGCAACCATGGCGCGTGCCGGCAGGCTGTCTTGCGACTGCTCGTCGGGTCCTCCGCCTTCGACTCCATGCGGGCGCGGATCCATTTTGGGGACCTCGATGCGGCCGCTGTAAAAGTCGTCAAAGAGTTTGTAAGCCTCCGGGTCGTATTTCTTCAGACCTTCCGGCCCATTTTCGGGCTTAGGCCCGCTCATGCCCATATCGCCGTGCGTGCCGAAGTACCACATGGTCAGTTCAGCGAAATACTCGTCGGGATTTGAACCGGCGTAAGAATTCAGCCACAAGCCCTTCGACTTTGAAACCTCGTATTGCTTATCGAACAGCGCGCGAACAGAGCGCGGAAAGCCGGCCTCTTCGATGTCGTGAGCGAATTCGTGCAGGCAAATATCGCGGCCGCGGTAACGATCCTTGGGGAGCCGAAGAAGATTCTCCTCGCCGCACGAAGTGATCAGACCGCCCATGCCGCGTGTGCGCTGGTCGCGCGTCAGTCCGAAATATTCGTCGAGCGGAACGTGTTTGTCCTGGCGCCACTCCGGCAGGTCTGTGGTGCCCTGGTCGCGCCCGATGATGTGCAATTCCGCGCCGGCGGCGGCAAGATTGGCCACGACTATTGGCAGATGGGCTGTCTCCATGTTGATGCGGTCGTGGGCGGCGTAGAGCGCCTCATCCACCACAACGCTGGGAGCTTTGATCGGGATGCCGTTCACGGAAATCATTTTCGTGAAAAAGCCACCCTCCGGCGGGTCGATTGCTTGAATCTTCGGGTAGGCCTTTGCCTGCGCTTCCGCTTTGCGAAAACCATTTGGTGCGAAGCTCGCCGTCAAAATCGCCACAGCAGCTGCCAGTGCTGCCCAGCCCTTAATTCGCGCGCCTTCAGATTGCTTGGATTTCATTGGTTTATTTGTCCCTCGCTGCGCACCCTACTCGCGACTCAGGATTCTGCACATAACGCAAATCTGGATGCAGTATACGCTTCGACCCTCCGCTCCGGCTTCCTCCCGGCGATTTACCAATCGCCCAAACTATCTCTGATCCGGGTGACGTTGCCTATTCAGGCTGTTGCTTGGCTGCGGCCTTCGGGGACGCCGCTTCCTTTGCCGCTGCAGGACCAGCGGAGAGAGTCACCGTTTCAACCGGACGCTTTGCCTGTACCAGCGACAGGCCGAGCTCTTTCTCGAGGGCCTCGTTGGCGAAAGTGAAATCCTTCGGTGTGATTTTCAGATTCGCCTTTAGCTTTCCCGAGAGCCCAGTTTCATTCACCACGGGAGTGCCCAGCGCCGTTTCGAGCGCACTTGCAAGTTGATCGGCGGTGGCATTCATGCAATGCAAGATTTGCGATTGGGAATCAAACATCGCCGCGCCCGGAAAGGGGGACTGGAGCAGATGTTCTTTGGCCTCGGGTTTTGCTGTGAGCACATAAGCATCGGTAATGGCTGAGTGGTGTTCGATGTGCAGTCCCGTGCCAGAGGCAAGGGCCAACTCAATGGATTGAGCAAGAGACTTCGCGTCCGCGTTGGGAGCCACTACATGCATGTCATACAGAGTCTCGGGAAGATTGCCGCTGGTGTTGATCCGGGTTGGCGCCACTCCGGCTCCGTACTGTAACAATAAGGATGGTGATGCATCGGAAATGTCCATCCGGCCGATACCTATCATGACGGATGCGCCATGTCGCTCACCCTCCTTCACTGGTTCACTTGGAGCAAGAACAATTTCGAAAAGAGACTTGATGGAGACTGCCTCTTCCCCGTGCCCGTGTATTGCTCCCTCGAATGAAAACGGCTGTGCCATCGCCGCATTAAACTCGGCTAGCAGTTTGGGGTCGGCCTCGCCGCCAAAGGTGACAGAATTACCGTCAGCCAGAGCCATAAGTTGATCGCTTTTTATGTGTTCCAGGAGAACGGTTGTGCTTGCCACGCGGCCCTGTGGATCAACGACGATCGTGGTTGGCCGTTCATAAACTCCGAAGCGTTTGAATAGCTCCCCGGAAGTGTCGATTACGATCCAACCGGGAATGGGTTTCTTCTTCAGAAAGGCTTCCACCACGGCAGGCTCTTCGTCGTCAACGGAAATAAACTGAACCTTCGCTGGATCCACGGACGTCGTCAAAGTGTCCAGTACAGGAATTTCTGCGACGCACGGAGCGCACCACGTCGCCCAAAACTCAAGCACTACTACCTTGCCGCGCAGGGACGGCCAATCTACTTTTGCCCCCGCGGGTGCTTGAAGCAAATGCGTGAAGGTAAGCGCGGGGGCGGGCGCACCAAGTTTAGGTGCATCCTGCGCAGAAGCGGGCCATACAATCAGAGCGAGCAGGCAAAATGAGCACGCGAGTTTGGTTTGCATTTCCCCCCCTTACGAAGGGTTTTCTTGTCGCGAGTTTCGTCTAGCTATACGGCCTCAGGGTCGAGTTTTTTCGGGAATTTCGGAGCTGCCCAGATCATACCACCGCTCATATTGTATTTAAAAAGGAATTGCTGGCTAAATCAATTCCAGCGTCCACAAATCATGGAGATGGACGACGCCAAGAACTTTGCGCGAATCGTCCACCACAACGACCGATGTTATCTTTTTCTTCTCCATCAGGTTCAGCGCTTCGCTGGCCAACAATTTCGGTCCGATCGTCTGCGGCGCGCGCACCATGCATTCGCCGGCGGTCATTGCCAGCGTCGCGCCGCCGTGCTTCTCCATCAAGCGGCGCAGATCGCCATCCGTTAATATGCCGGCCAGTCTGCCATCAGACGTGATCACCGTGGTCATGCCCAATTTTTTCGCGGACATTTCATGGAACACATCAGGCATCGGGGTATTCGCCGCAACCCGTGGCAGCGCATCGCCCGTATGCATCAGGTGTTCTACGCGCAGCAATTTATTTCCCAGGCGGCCCGCCGGATGCAGTGCCGCAAAATCGTCGGAGCGAAATCCGCGTTTTTCCAGCAGGGAAATTGCCAGGGCATCGCCGACGGCCATGGCAACGGCTGTGCTGGCGGTGGGCGCAAGATTCAGCGAACAAGCTTCTTCTTTCACGCTGACGTCCAGCGCCACGTCGCTTGCTTCGGCCAACGTTGATTTTAGATTCCCCGTCAGCGTAATGATCGAAATCTCCAGCCGCTTCAGCGTCTCCAATAGATTCAGGATTTCCTGCGTCTCACCACCGTAACTGATCGCCAGCACGGCATCGCCCCGCGCCAGCATCCCCAGATCGCCGTGCAGCGCTTCCGCCGGATGCAAAAAGAAGGATGGTGTGCCGGTGCTCGAAAGCGTTCCGGAAATCTTGCGGCCAATCAGGCCGGATTTCCCCATGCCTGTCACCACGACGCGGCCTCTGCAGGCAAAGAGCAGTTCAACCGCGCGATCAAACGATGTGTCCAGGCGCGCCAAGACGTCCTGAATAGCCTGCGCTTCAATCCGTAAAACGCGGCGGGCGGATTCCAGGCTCATGCCGTGCTCCAGCGCCGCACCAGTGTCGAGAGTTCCTTGAGTCGCGAAAGAAGTTGCGGCAACTCCGAAAGGGGAAGGGCATTAGGGCCATCGGAAAGAGCCGCGGCGGGATTGTCGTGTGTCTCGAGGAAAATGCCGTCCACGCCCGCAGCCACACCCGCTCGCGCCAGCGGCTCGATGAATTCCGGTTGGCCGCCGCTCGCGTGGCCCTGTCCACCGGGAAGCTGCACGGAGTGGGTTACGTCATAAACGACGGGATAACCGAGTTTCCGCAGCACCGGGAATGTCCGCATATCCACAACGAGATTGTTGTAGCCGAAGCTTGCCCCACGCTCCGTGAGCATGATTTTTGAATTTCCGGCCGCGGCAATCTTTTCTGCCACATTGCTCATGTCCCAGGGCGAAAGAAACTGCGCCTTCTTCACATTAACGATGCGACCCGTCTTCGCCGCCGCCACCAGCAAATCCGTCTGCCGCGAAAGAAACGCCGGGATCTGCAGAATGTCCGCCACCTCGGCAGCCGGCGGGGCCTGCGAAGCATCGTGAATATCGGTCAGGATTGGCAGATGCAAATCCGCTTTGATCTTGGCAAGGATACGCAGGCCTTCCACAATTCCCGGCCCGCGGTAGGACTTCACGGAAGAGCGATTCGCCTTGTCGTACGAAGCCTTGAAAATATACGGCACGCCCGCATCCGCCGCGATTTTTGCCACGCGCTCCGCCATCATCCGCGCATGGGATTCAGATTCGATGACGCACGGTCCGGCAATCAGAAAAAGCGGGTTGCCGCCGCCCAGCCGCAGCGAACCAAGTGAAATTTCGCAAATAGTCGTCATGGATGAGTCGAAGATATCACAGACTGACCTAGGGCCGGTCCACCGGAAGAATCCGGAATCGACGCTTGGCGCCGATGCGGTACACCGAGAAATCAGTCTGATCCACAGTTAAGATTGTTTCGACGGACTCACGTGTGGCGAGATAGACGAGGGTTGCATCCGCGAAATCCATCGGCCGATCCGCGTATCGCGACATTAGTGTGTGAACGTGATGCAACTCGGAGTCCTGAATCGGCGCGAGCATGATGATGCCTGATCGTAGGAACTGCCACGTAGTTTCTTTCTTGGAGGGGGAATCACCCACCATGTGGAATAGTTCGGCCAGTACTGCTTCCGTCGTTAAAAGCGGGTATCGTAATTGCCGGATTGCCTCGCGGCAATGAACATGCCAGCGGTCTGACTTGTCCAATACGGCTAGAATTGCGCCGGTATCAATTAGAGCGTCTACGGCCATATTTCCGAGCGAGTCGCTTGCGTATAAACTCGCGAACCATTTCGGAGCGTCTAGGATTCCTGCCTGCGAAAACGCCGATGAACGGGGCCGCAGCAGCATGAAGGCGCTTTTGCTCGTCGTCGTCGGCGATATCAACTGCATTCTTGGCCAGCCAGTCGCGCACCGCCATGTCGAGGACTGCGGAAACCCGTATCTTGCGCACACGCGCAACGCGTTCAAGGTCGGCCTTCAGGCTGGGAGCGACCCGCCAGCTGTAGACTTCAGTTTTCATGCACTACAGTGTAGTGCATGCGTATTGTTTTGGCAATCATCACGAATTGCTACCGATCTTCCCTCAGTTCGCGGGCGGTTGAGTCAATTCACGCCGCAGCGTGGGGCGTGGCGCGCAGCGCAGCCGCGGGGTTTGCCGTTTCGCCAACGACGGTTGCAGGTGCAGCCGTGCTTGAAGCAACAGCAGACGGCCGCGCTTTCTGCAAACGATTTTCGAGCGAAGCTCCGATGAACGCCGCAAACAACGGGTGCGGAGCGAATGGCTTGGATTTGAATTCTGGGTGGAACTGGCAGCCCAGAAACCACGGATGGTTGGGAGCCTCAACGATTTCGACGTAATTCTCGTCCGGTGTCCGTCCGGTGATCTTTAATCCCGCCGCCGTCAAAATCTTTTCATATTCGCGGTTGAATTCGTAGCGATGGCGGTGCCGTTCGCTGATCTCCAGCTTTCCGTACGCCTTGTGAGCGAACGAGCCCGGCTCGAGTTTACATGGCCACGCGCCCAGGCGCATGGTGCCGCCCATTTCGTCCACGCCGAGAAGTTCGCGCAATTTGTAGATGACGCGGTGCGGCGTCTGCGGGTCGAATTCCGTGCTGTCCGCTTGCTTCAAGCTGGCCAGGTCGCGAGCATATTCAATCGTGGCGCATTGCATGCCGAGGCAAATGCCGAAGAACGGCACTTTGTGCTCGCGGGCATACTGAATCGTGTAAATCATCCCCTGGATGCCGCGCTTGCCAAATCCACCCGGCACCAGTATGCCATCGTACCCGCGCAAGCGTTTCTCCGCCGCCTCCAGCGAATCTATTTCCTCGGACTCGATCCACTCGATCACCGTCTTGTGGTTGTGCGCCAACCCGCCATGCAACAAGGCTTCGCGCAAGCTCTTATAGGCGTCCTCGAGTTGCACGTACTTGCCCACAATGCCGATGCGCACTTCGCCGCGAGGATGGTGCAGGCGATCCAACATGTCCAGCCAATCCCGCATATCCGCGGGCCGTTCTTCCAGCCTGAGCGAACGGATGATCTGAGTGTCCAGCCCTTCCTTGCTCAACTCGACCGGTACTTCGTAAATGGTCTTCACATCCTCCATGGAAATCACGCGCGATTCCGCGACGTTGCAGAACAGCGCGATCTTCTTCTTCAATTCCGACGTGATGTGATGATCGCTGCGGCAGAGCAGGATATCCGGCTGAATCCCAATTCCCAACATCTCTTTGACACTGTGCTGCGTGGGCTTGGTTTTCAATTCGCCGGCCGCCGCAATAAACGGCACCAGGGTCACATGCACGAAAAGCGTATTCTCCGGGCCCAACTCCAAGCGCATCTGGCGGATCGCTTCCAGAAACGGCAGCGATTCAATATCGCCCACCGTGCCGCCAATTTCCACAATCACAATGTCCACGCCCTCGGACACTTTCCGGATGCAGCGTTTGATTTCATCGGTAACGTGCGGGATCACCTGGACGGTTTTTCCCAGGTAGTCGCCGCGGCGCTCGCGGGCGAGGATGGTTTCGTAGATGCGCCCGGTGGTCCAGTTGTTGTCACGGGTGAGTTTTACGTGGGTGAAGCGTTCGTAGTGTCCCAGGTCCAGGTCCGTCTCCGCGCCATCGTCGGTGACAAAAACCTCTCCATGCTGAAATGGACTCATCGTACCGGGGTCCACATTCAGGTACGGATCGCATTTTTGGATGGTGATCTTAAAGCCGCGACTTTCGAGGAGACAACCGATGGAGGATGCTGCAACGCCCTTACCGAGTGAGGAAACTACACCGCCAGTTACAAAGATATATTTTGGCGCCATCCGGGTCGCTCGCGTCCACACGAAGCAGATTTGAGCTTGTCGAACCTCCGCTGGATTGACGTACGAACAATTATGGGCGGAACCTCGTAGTGTGTCAATGCAATCTCTTCGCTCTCAAACATCAGTCTTTTTTATGGCCGAATGAAACCTTTTTCTTCTCGCGGGGTTCAAACCATTGGGAAACGCGGCGAGGTCTGCTTAGTGGCTGGTACGGCACAGGGGGGCAATCCGGCCAGGATTCGGGGGTAACGTTGACTGGACCTGCAAGCGTCAATATCTCCGGGGTCTTTGCAACCTATGACTGCATTCGCCACAGATTCAATCAAATGAGGAAAACAATGCCAATCAGAAAGACCATGTTGTGGATTGCCGTTGCGGCGCTATTTTGCGCAGCGGCGCCGGCACAGGAAAAATCCCCGCAGGCTACGGCGCGATTTGGCGCCTACGACATGCAGCACGAAGGCACTCTTGTCGGCACCGTCATTGATTTCAAGCCGTCTCCTGCCACCCCCCCAATGGGCGCCCGCGTTACCCTGCAAACCAACGCCGGCGTCGTTGACGTTCACCTTGGCAATGCGCTGCTACTTACGGCCAACCATTTCACAATCCAGTCCGGAGATACCCTGCGCATCATTGGCGCTTACACGCCTGGCGGCGCAACGTCGCTGTTCCTTGCGCGCATCGTGCAGAAGGGAACTCAGGCTTTGACGCTTCGCACGCAGCGCGGGTTCCCAGTTCGCTATGTGGCCCCGAAAGATAGTGCGGACACGAAGTCCAAGGGAGGTGTCCTGTGAAGCGGCTCCTTTGGCTCCCCACTCTTGCTTTCTGTTTGTCGCTGGCCGCTTGCAGCGGCGGTGGAGGCTCATCGGTTACCACACCGCCTCCGACTGGTGGTTTCACGCTGGCTAGCCTGAAAGGAACATACGCCTTTTCGATGAGCGGGATGGACCCGAGTGACGGCGCCTATTTTGCGCGCATCGGCAGTTTCGTTGCCGATGGTGCAGGCAACATTTCCAGCGCGGTGGAAGATGTGGTTGATCTCGGCTCAAGCGTTAATCAAGACACGTTGACCGGAAAATACAATGTCCTGGCCAACGGCCGCGGCACCATCGTCCTTAGCGACCCCTCCAGTAACGTCCTCGACTTGACCATGGATCTTCAGTCCACCACCCAAGGCTTGCTGGTGGAAACCGACCGCAACTTTGCCAGCAGCGGCAGCTTCAACCTACAGAACACCGCCGATTTCCTGACCACTTCCGTAAGCGGAAACTACGTCTATGACTTTTCTGGCGTAAGCACGGCTGGCACTAACGTCACCAGTATCTCGCTGATCGGATATATCGCCCCCAACGGCAGCCAAGTTATTTCCACCGGCGTATTCGACACCAATGATGCCAACAACGGTCACATTGGCCCTTCAACGATTTCAGCCGGAACCTACCAACTCGACCCAACTTACGGAACAACGAATGGCCGCGGCATCGCCTCATTCGGTGGCGCTAGTTTCGCCTTCTACATTGTGGATTCCACGCACCTCAAATTCATCGAGGAAGATCCGAATGAGCTTGTAGGTTCTTCCGGGGATGCGCTGCTGCAATCCGGCACCATTCCTACGACCAACGCGGGCTTTACCGGCAGCTTTGCCTATCTTGTTGGCGGATCGTCTACCATGACTCAGGGTGCTTATGCCGCCGCTGCGCGCTTCTCTGTGACCGGGACCGGAACAATCGGCACCATTTCGTACGACGAAAACAATGCCGGCACGGCGAACCATATCTCACAAGGCTCCAACATCTCCAACGCCACCTACGCCATTGACACCACAAACGCCGGCAGCGGCCGCGGCACCGTTACCTTTACCGATACCAACGGAGGCACATTCTCCTACGTCTTCTACCTCTACTCCCCCACCAGCGGAGTGATCCAGGACATCAGCGCCAACATCATCGCGGACGGCACTCTGTTGGGACAATCTGGCTCACCCTTCACTCTCAGCGGGCTGGCAGCCAACTACGTTTACAATTGGAACGGAGTGAATAACAGCTCTTCCAATGAAGAGGATTTTATCGGCCTGTACACTCTGGGAACCGGTTCCACCAACAACATTACCGGCGTTCTCGACGGCACGGTCATTGGCCTTAGCAACGGCGTCTCCTACCCCGACATCGGCACGCAGGGCACGTTGACGATTGTTTCCGATGGCACGGCGAACAATACCTTGCAGATCGTTTCGGGCAGCCCCCTTTCGGTCACTTATAATTCCGTGGCCTATGTCGTGAATGCACAAACCACTCTCATACTCGGCACGGATTCCGGCCAAGTGCTTGCTGGCATTGCCACGCAGCAGCAAACGCCACAATAACCGGACGTAGAAGGAGCCTGCTCCCTCGTCCATCTCTATACCGCCGCCCGGCAAGACTCTTCTTCGCCGGGCGGCTTCATTTTTGCATCAGCTTTTCCACGCGCACCACATCTTCGGGCACATCCACGCTTACCGCGTCATGCGCCACCTCCGCCACGCGGATCTTCCAGCCGTTCTCCAGCCAGCGTAGTTGCTCGAGCTGTTCAATTTTTTCCAGTTCGCCTTGCGGCAAAGTCGAGTACTCGAGCAGCGCCTCGCGTTGAACTACGTACAGCCCCAAGTGCTTCCAATAGTTCACGTGTAATTTCAGCTGCGTATCGCGTATCCACGGAATCGGCGCCCGCGAAAAATAGAGCGCATTGTTGTCAAAATCCAGTACCGTCTTCACCACATTCGGATCCATGATGTCTCCGGGATGGCGGATGGGCGTGGCCACGGTGGAGATCTGCGCTTGCGGCTCCTCTAGCAGCGCGCCAACCGCCGTATCAATCGCTACAGGGTCAATCAGCGGCTCATCGCCCTGCACGTTCACGAATACATCGCCCGGTTCGTGGGCCGCCACTTCTGCAATACGCTCCGTTCCTGTGCGGTGGTCTGCGCGGGTCATCCTGGCTTCGCCGCCAAAGGCGTTTACAGCTTGCACAATCCGCAGATCGTCGGTCGCCACCATCACACGATGCACTGTTTGCGCTTGCTTTGCCCGTTCGTAAACGTGCTGCACCATAGGTTTTCCCGCCAGCAGCACCAGCGGTTTCCCCGGCAGCCGCGTTGAAGCGTATCGCGAGGGGATCACAACAACCACTTTGGGATCACTCATCATTCCGCCCTTTCCACCTCATACTCCAGCCGATGCTAGCACACGCCGCAAACTTCGTCGGCCTTCCCGCACCTGTTGATCACATGTGCGTTCCGGACTTGCCTTCCCGAGCCCCGGTGCTATTATGTTGACTCCGCGCGGCCCTCCCGGCAGACCGGGAGAAGGGGGAGCCGTGAAGCGCGCTGTGTGTGAGACCCGCGTTCTAGTAGTGCCTGCGATTTCCCGCCTGCTCGCCGGAGCGCTACTACTTTGTTTGGCCTATCCTCTTTGTGCACAAGATCCTCCCCGGAGTCTAGTACCTCCCGAACCGCCAGCCACCCCGGCTAAGCTCAGCACGGTCAGTCATAACACCCCTGCTGTAAAGATCATCCCCGGCAAAGTGATTCGCACCGACGTGGATCTGGCGCTGGTCAACGTAACCGTCACCGATCCTTACAATCGTCTAGTCACCGGATTGGACAGCGACAATTTTCGCGTGTTCGAGGACAACGTCGAGCAGGAAATCGTCTCCTTTTCCGCCGAGGATGTGCCAATTTCCATTGGCGTTATCTTCGATTTCAGCGGAAGCATGTCCAACAAAATTGATAAAGCGCGCGACGCCGCGCTGGAATTCTTCAAGACCGCGAATCCCCAGGATGAATTTTTCCTGGTCAGCTTCAATGAACGCGCCGAGCTTACCAGCACGTTCACGAACAGCGTGGAAGATTTGCAAAGCCGCATGATGCTTACCGCACCGCGGGGCCGAACCGCCTTGCTGGATGCCATCTACCTGGGGCTGAGCCAGATGAGGGGTGCACACAACGCCAAACGTGCCTTGCTCATCCTTTCCGATGGAGGCGATAATCATAGTAGGTACAACGAGAACGATATCAAGCGCCTGGTCAGGGAAGCCGATACCCAGCTCTATGCCATCGGCCTTTTTGACCCGTTTGGATATCGCAATCGGACGCCAGAGGAACTGAACGGCCCCTCGTTGCTGAGTGAGATTACGGAATTGACGGGTGGCCGCGTCTTTGCCGTCGAGCATCTAAATGATCTGCCGGACATTGCGTCCAAGATCGGCATGGAGCTGCGAAATCAATATGTTCTGGGATACCGACCAAGCAATCATGTACACGACGCACGGTGGCGCAAAATCAAAGTTAAGCTGCGTGCGCCAAAGGGCCTCCCGCCCCTCTCTGTCTACTCCAAGACCGGCTACTACGCCCCGGCGCACTGAAGCACGCACACACTCGCGCTTTCCATTCTTCGCCTCCCTTGCGCTTTCTCTGGCGCTGCTCTTCCTTGCTGGCCCACTCCTCGCGCAGATTCCGGTGGACACGCCCCCGCCTCCGCCACCTCCCGACGAATCCCAAACGGGTAGCCACATTAAGCTGCAAGTGAATTTGGTGGTGTTGCACACCACGGTTATGGACGACCGCGGAAAATTCGTGGAAGGCCTTGGGCAGGATAATTTTCGGATTTACGAGGACAAAGTCGAACAGAAGCTCACGCTTTTCAAACGCGAGGATATTCCCGTCAGCATGGGCCTGGTGATTGACAACAGCGGCAGCATGCGCGACAAACGCCCCCGCGTGAATGAAGCCGCTCTGACGCTCGTCCAAAACAGCAATCCCCAGGACGAAGCTTTCGTCGTTAACTTTAATGATGATTTCTACCTCGACCTCGACAAGGACTTTAGCAACAGCATTCCCGAACTCAAGGAAGCCCTGGAACGCATTGACGCGCGAGGCAGCACCGCCCTCTACGACGCCATTATCGGTTCGCTGGACCACCTTAAGAAAGGCAAGAAGGAAAAGAAAGTTCTATTGATCGTTACCGACGGCGAGGACAACACCAGCCGCAATTCCCTCGAGAAAACCATCCGCGAAATCCAGAAGACCGATACCGTGATCTACACGATCGGCCTGCTCAGCCAGGAGAGCAAACGCAGCGCCAAAACCGCTAAACGGGCTCTTAGCGAGATTGCTGCTGCCTCCGGCGGTGTCGCTTATTTCCCGGAAAATGTGGGCGATGTTCACGACATTTGCGAGCAAGTGGCGCACGATATTCGCCACCAATACACGCTGGGCTACTACCCTTTGAATGTGGCCCGCGACGGCAGCTTCCGGAGCGTTCGCGTTGACGTTATTCCGCCACGTGGAAAAGGCAAGCTGGTTGCGCGTACCCGAAACGGCTATTACGCCCCGCAAGCCTCCAGCTCCACCGCCAACGGCAAATAGTCCCACGCTTCTTATGTAGCGCAGGGAGAGTCTGCGAGCCCTGCGGTTTTTTCTTTCTTTCCCTGCGTCTAAATGTGCGCCAGAAAACTCTTCCCATGCGGAATGGCCACTCCGAAATTCTCGGCAATCGTCTGCCCCATATCCGCAAGCGTCTTCCGCACTCCCAGGCTCGCGCCGCGCTCCGCAGACGGCGTATACGCCAGGATGGGCACGTACTCCCGCGAATGGTCCGTGGTTTCCCATCGTGGATCCGGATCGCATCCGTGATCCGCGGTAATCATCAAAAGATCTTCCGCGGGCAGCAATTTCAAATAGTCCGCCAACTGCGCATCAAATTCCTCCAGAGATCGCGCAAACCCCTCGACATCCTTGCGATGACCGAAGAGCATGTCAAAATCCACGAGGTTGCAAAAGATAAGTCCGTCCGGGTACTCGCCCAATGCCAAAGTCAGTTTCTCCATTCCATCCGCATTCGATTTCGTCGTGACGTAATTGTCCACTCCGCGGCCATTGTAGATATCGTGGATTTTGCCGACTCCAAACACCGGCACGCGGCGTTCTTTCAGTACATCCATCAGCATCGGCCATGGAGGGTCCACGGCATAATCGTGGCGTCGCGATGTCCGCATAAAATGTCCCGGAGCGCCCATAAACGGCCGGGCAATCACGCGGCCGACGCGATGCTTTCCGTCCAGCAATTTCCGCGCGATTTCGCACATGTGATACAACTCCGTGATCGGAATCACTTCTTCGTGCGCCGCAATCTGAAAAACGCTGTCCCCCGACGTGTACACAATCGGCTTCCCGGTCCGCACGTGCTCTTCGCCCAATTCCTTGATGATTTCTGTCCCGGATGCCGGCTTGTTCCCCAGAGTCTTTCGCCCAATCTGTTTTTCAAATGGTTCCAGCACTTCCGGCGGAAAACCCTGCTTGTAAACGGGAAACGCCTGGTCAAGCCAAACTCCGGCCATTTCCCAGTGTCCCGTGGTGGTATCTTTTCCCGGCGAAACGGTGGCCCCTTTGCCATAGAAACCGCGCGGCGATTCGGCTGGCGGCACATCTTGCAGGGGCGCAATGTTGCCCAATCCCAGCGCTGCCAGCGTCGGTATCTGCAACGGACGCGATTCAGCGATGTGGCCCAGCGTGTTTCGCCCCGTGTCGCCATACTCGGCGGCGTCTGGCAACTCGCCAATCCCCACGCTATCTAGCACAATCCAGATTATTCGTTCAAACTTGGCCATTCTCCCGCCTTCCCCTGCCTCACCTTTCTCTTGCCGCACTCTAGCATAGCCCTCCCCACTCCAGGCAATTGACCCTTCCCCCAACTCGCCCTACGATGTTCTCAGTGGCTTGCTCCAGGTGAACTTTTTACCCCAATTTTGCGTAGTACATAATTAGAAGGAGTACCCATGTCAAATGAGGGTCGCCCACGAAGCGGTTCGGTGGTGTTTCCGCTTCTGCTGATAGCCTTTGGCGCCATGGTATTGATCTGGCGCTCGGTTCCGGATTTCGATCCCTGGCCCGTGCTGTGGAAATACTGGCCGCTATTCCTGATTCTAGTGGGCGCGGGAATGGTTTGGGATCGCGCGCAACGCCATCGCGATCCGCAGGCCCCTCCCAGATTTCCTCTTGGCTCGTTGTTCGGTACGCTCGCGTTCCTGCTCGTTCTCAGCCTTCTGCTCTGGCATCACCATTCCATTCATCGCGCGCACTGGACCGATTGGGACACCACTTCCGCAGGCAGCAGCCGTCACGATAACAAAACTGTGGACTTGCAAGGCGCCAAAGCCGTTCGCATGAATCTGGAAATGCCCGCGGGAGAACTTCGCCTCGAGGGTGGCGCGCAACATCTTCTGGAAGCGGAGTTTTATCGCAACGGTTCCTGGGGCGAGCCGCAGGTGGAGTACTCCGTCGAAAACGGAGTCGGCTCACTGAGCATCGACCAGGAAAAAGGCGGCCAGATCATGGGAAACTCAGATAACTCTTGGACGATCAAAGTGACCGACTCCACGCCGATTGAACTAAAGGTGGATGTAGGCGCCGGTAAGGGCGAATTTCATCTGGCCAAAGTGAATCTGACGCGTCTGGAATTGAACATCGGCGCGGGCCAGGCCAACGTGGACCTTACGGGCGAGCGCGCCAAGGATCTCCAGGCTGAAATTCACGGCGGCGTCGGTGAAGCGATCGTACGTCTTCCCAAGAATGTGGGGGTTGTCGCCACGGTCCATGGTGGGCTCGGCTCCGTGGATGTTCATGGCCTGAAGGAAGAAGACGGCGAATATACCAACGCGGCTTACGGCAAATCCCCTAGCACCATCCATCTGACTGTCGAAGGCGGCATCGGCCACATCCGGCTCGAGCAGGAATAACCTCCTCGTCTTAGCCTCTCGTTGCAACCGCTAGAAAGATGCGATTCGGTTTGGCGAGTTACGGCAACCGTCCCCGAGATTGCCGAGAGATTGTAATGGAATGGAAGACGCCCTCCCTTTAGGATAAGACCGCTATGTTTACCCCGGAAGAACGAGAACGCTTGCGGGCCGGCCTCCTGGAATACGCCGCCAAAGACCAACGCATCCGGGGTGCGGCGATCACTGGTTCGGCGGCAGCCGCGCGCGAAGATCGCTGGTCGGATATCGATCTTGCTTTTGGCGTCAACGATGCCGCCCAAGTGCCGAGTGTTCTTTCCGATTGGACAGCGCACATGTACCATCAGCATCTCGCCCTGCATCATCTTGACGTCAGGTCTGGCGCCTGGATCTACCGCGTGTTTCTCCTACCCAGTTCTCTGCAAATTGATCTTGCTTTTGTGCCCGCCGCGGAATTCCGGCCGTTGGCGCCATCGTTCCGGCTTATGTTCGGAGAGGCGAATGAGCCCCGGCATGTTCCTCCATCGCCACCCGGAGACATCATCGGTCTTGCCTGGTTGTACGCACTGCATGCGCGGAGCTCCATTGCCCGGCGAAACCTATGGCAAGCGGAATATATGATAAGCGGCGTCCGCGACCATGCGCTCGCACTCGCCTGCATTCGCCACGATCTGCCTGCTGTCCATGGTCGCGGCCTTAGCCGGTTGCCTAGTGAAGTGGCGGCGCAATTCGAAGGCTCTCTTGTCCGCCAACTGGACACCACCGAACTCGCTCGGGCATTCCAGGTTGTGGTTCAAGGACTTCTGAACGAGATTCGTTGCGTTGATGAAGGACTTGCGGGGCGATTGCAAGAAACGCTTACATCTCTCAGCGAGACTCCGTGCTGAAAAGTAGCGACTAGTCGGCATTCTTTTACCGATTATCCGCAAGCGCCAGCTTTTGTCCGGATGACGGCCTATTCTGGGTTCAAAAGGGAATTCGTGATTAAATGCTTTTAAGCGCGATCTTGCGACCGCCTTCCTGAAAAGAGGAGCCTGCTTTGTCATTGATGCTCGAAGAAATCCGCCAGCAACCTGATGTCCTGGAGCGTATTCTGCAACAGGAACGCAGCAAAATTCATGAGCTGGGAGAAATGCTGCGCAAGCGCACGATCCGCTTGATTATCCTTGTGGCGCGCGGCAGTTCGGACAACGCCGCCCAGTTCGGCCGCTACCTGCTGGAAATCGCCACCGGAATCCCGGTTTCTCTGGCGGCGCCATCCATCTACACGTTGTACGGCGCTAAATTACGCCTCGATCACGCCCTGGTCGTCGGCGTTTCTCAATCGGGCGAAGGTGAGGACATCAATCTAGTGTTGGCGGAAGCGCGCGCGGCCGGCGCCTTTACGGTTGGCATCACCAACGAAGCCTCGTCTTCCATGGTCCACTCCGTGGATGTGACTTTGCTGATTCATGGCCAGCGCGAACGCTCCGTTGCCGCCACCAAAACGTTTACTGGTCAGATGATGATTTTCTACATGCTGGCCGAAGCGCTTGCGGGGGCTTCCGATGTAACCAAGGGTTTCGAGCGCATTCCTGAATTTTGCGAGAAAACCCTTGTCCACGAAGCCGCCATTCGCGAATTGGCCCAGCGCTACACCTTCATGGAATACTGCGTCGTGATCGGGCGCGGCCTGCTTTACGGAAACGCGTTTGAACTCGCCCTGAAGCTTATGGAAACCTGCTACGTTGTTGGCGAGCGATTTTCCACCGCGGACTTCTTCCATGGCCCGCTGGCGATGGTGGAACGCCACTTCCCAGTGATTCTGTTTGCCGCGCCGGGAGTGATGATGCCCGGAATCAAGACCTTGGCTCATCGCCTGAGGGAATTGCGCGCGGAAACCGTGGTGATCACTTCGGACGCGGAGCTTGCCGCCGTTTGCTCGCGCAGTGTGGCCATGCTTCCAGAAATCACAGAGTTTCTTGCGCCCATCCCTTACATCATTCCCGGCCAGCTTTTTTCCGCACTGCTGGCGGAAGCCAAAGGGCTTGATCCAGATACGCCGCGCTCGCTATCCAAAGTAACGCGGACCCTCTAGCATTACGGAGAACTCTCACTCCCAACGGAGGCCCATTACGTTCCGAGCTGAAGCGGAATCGTGGCATTATGCGCTATGAAAGTGAGCTGCCAAGGAACGACATCATTTTCGTTGCACCGGTCTGATTTTGAAACTTCTCTTAACAAATGGCACATTCGGGGGGCCGCATCGCAGCTTCCAACTGCTTGCGTGCACGAAACAGTCTGCTGCGAACCGTGTCTTTCTTGACCCTGAGCATTGCTCCGGCCTCCTCCACTGAGTATTCCCGAATGTCGCAGAGGATAACCACGGACCGCAAGGGCGCGCTTAGGCGAGCCACTTCTTTTGCGAGAGCCGTGATGGATTCCTTTTTTGCAAAGGCTTGTTCCGGATTGAGTCCTGGACCGGGCAGCCGGTCGAGCACGTCCCTCCCCTCTTCAGTGGACACGCGCCTGACGGAGAATCCTAATCGAGTGCGCCTTTTGCGGAGCAAGTCGATTGCTTCATTGACGAGGATTCGGGCGAGCCAGTTGCGGAAGGCGCCGTCACTGTTGAACTGTTGAAGACGGCGAACCGCGCGGAACAAGCAGTTCTGCACCACATCCTGAGCATCCTCCCGGCCCCCTAGTACACGGCAGGCGAGGGCGTGAAGAAACTTGTAATAGCGCGAGAAAAGCTCGTTCTGGGCCTCCTGGTCCCCCTGCATGGCTCTGGAAATGAGAAGCCTGTCGTCCGGTCTTGAGTCAAATAGACTGGCCATTGTCGCGAATCCCCCCTTCAGGAGCGTTCCTGCGATGCGATGTCGGAAGCTGGAGCGCCTTGCGCCAGCATTGAAAACCGCATCGCACTACGGGAGATTAACGTCAGGCTATACATCTGTCTAATTGATTGTTAAGATAGGGATCATTCTCGCTGGAGATGGGAGAAACATGGAGATTCGACAACTGGAGATTTTCCGGGCGCTCACGCTCGAGTTGAACTTCACGAAAGCCGCCGCTCGCGTCCACTGCGTACAGTCCAATGTAACAACACAAATCCGGGCGCTGGAGAGCGAATTGGGCGCGCGTTTGTTTGATCGGTTAGCGAAACGCGTGGTTCTGACCGACGCGGGGCGGCGCTTTTTGCCCTATGCAGAGCGGGTACTCTCGACCTTGGAGGAGGGACGCGTTTCGGTGGGACAAAACGCGACGCCTTCCGGACCACTGCGCATCGGCACTCCAGAGTCGGTTCTGACCTACCGTTTACCACGGGTGCTGGGTCGCTTCAGGAAACTCTATCCAAAGGTGGAATTTGTCTTCCGGCCATATCTGGACCAGGGGTTGGTTCATATGATTGAAAGTGGGGAATTGGATCTGGCCGTATGGATGGGGGATACCATCCAACAGGTTCGCCTGAGGACTTTGCGTCTTCGCAAGGAGAAACTCGTATTCATCGCCGCCCCCAAGCATCCACTCAGCGCAAAGAAACGCGTAACACCTCACGATCTAACTGGGCAAACTTTGCTATTGACCGAGGCCGGTTGCAGCTACCGAAAAAAACTGGATCAATTGCTGACTATAATGAGCATTCGACCGGAAAGTGTGACGGAATTCTCAAGCGTCGAGGCCATCAAGGAGTGTGTCTCCCTGGGAATGGGCTTAGGGCTTTTGCCCGAAATCGTGGTCGCACGAGAGTTAGCCCGCAAAGAAGTCGCGGCTTTAGCCTGGGCGGGAGCGGAAATGGATATGGCCACGCACGTCGTTTGGCACGAAGACAAGTGGATTTCACCTGCTCTCGGTGCCTTTATATCGATGCTAGAGCAGATGCTAAAGGAACCCGCGGGCGCCTCACACCGCTCGCGTGCAAATGCGAACTGTGGCCCCAAGGCGGCCTGATTGCATCGATGGAGTCGCTCCATCTTTTTTATGGGCCACGGAAGAGATTGATCCCGAATGGCCGGCAATCCGGAAACGATGCGGAAAGCGGAGTTTGGGGAGTTCAGGCCGCATGGACTCAATCTGCATGCCTCATTAGTACGCACCTGCCGCAGGTGTTGGAGTGAGCCAGCTCTACTCAAGTCAGCACCCTACCCGCCCATCTGGCTGAAATAACTCATCGTGTTCTCGCCGGCGTAGGCTTGCCAGGTCGTGGTCGTCGAAAAGCTGATCGCGGTATTCAGAGCCAGGTCTGGGGACATCGGCATGGTGTGATACCGGGGGAAGAACCAGGGAAGAAACTGCTGTGCTCGGAGGATGCGGTAGAGAATCAGTGTGCCGGCAAGTCCGAAGAGTACGAAACACGTCGCGTACTCCTTGCTGCCCATCTCCAGTTCGGAATTTATACCGGCAACGCGGCAGATGAACCGTTCGACGGGAACGCATAATCGATCGAGCGCCGTCTTTTTCTTGGAAAAGACCCGCTCCATGTACCCGCCTAACGGCTTCACAAAAGCCGTCACAATTGTCAGGAACAGCAGGAATTGGGCAGCGCTGAAGAGATTCACCGGCACCACTCAAGAGCAGGTCGAGCCAAACATCAAGATTTGTTGGGGAACAATCTCCATCCAGTTTTTACTTTGCATTTTCATTGAAATCGCTTATCAAATTGAAGTCCGAGGGGAACTAGTGTAATTGTACTCCTCCAAGGGTTACTATTTTCCGCCACTCACAACTTTGCCAATCTCAGGTAGCTTGTGAACTTGTTCGCCCGTGCCAATGGGATTCGTGACCAAAAGCAGGTTTCGAGCCAGCGACAGGAAAACGCCGGAGCGAGGGTGTCTGGAGAGCATTCCTGTGTGCGGCAATTTTGCGAGCCAGAGCGCGGCGCTTATCGCCGTAAGTCCACTGGAACAACGCGTAAATCATGAAGTCAAGTCCCAGCACGCAAATCGCAAGGAATATGGTGACTGACATCGTTGCCTCCCCGGGACGGCTCCAGTCCTGCTCTGCCTTAATAAAGGATCAGAGATAGGACACTGAAAAGTCCTGAGGAGTTCATGAGGAATTTGTTAGGACGCTGATTGGGGTGAAACAGCCAGGCTAATGATTGGCGCGGGCGCTACCTTGCCGGGAAAAAGGGGAACAACCGGCGAATCTCTTCTTCGCTGGGCTGCCTTCCGTATTCCGTGATTTCAAAGGCTTCGGCGTGCTGCACGCTTGCGGCCGCTGCGCCATACCGCTTCTCGAGCGCCCCTCGCCACTCGGGCTTCACTTGACTGATCGCAAGAGGATTAGTTGCCAGCCAGGTCCTCCGCGCAACGGGATCCTTAGGAACTTCGGCAAGCTGTCCTTCCGTCCACGGGAGCCACTCGTAAAACTGCGAGACGTGCGCGTCAAGCATGTCGACTTTTTTCTGGTATACGTCGTCGATGGAGACCACGATGTCTGCCTGGAACGGTTGCGGCCGCGTGAACCGGTCGCTGTAGTAGAGAAATATGGGATTGCGGCGGAGGGCTGGCGTGTCGGTTACGATATTCGGCACGATGACCATGTATGAAGCATCCTGCACTAGCACGCCCGTGTAGCGATGATCGGGGTGATAGTCGTTCGGGCGGGGCGCGATGACGATATCCGCCTTCCACTGGCGAATTTCGCGGATAACCTGCTCGCGGACTTCCAGCGTGGGCAGAAGCCGCCCATCGTGATTGTCCAACACCTCATATTCGATGCCGATTCGCCGCCCGGCTTCTTGCGCTTCGGCACGGCGGCGCATGGCTAATTGGCCTCCACCCTCGGATTGATGTCCGGCGTCGCCGTTGGTGAGCGAAACGAATTTCACCTTGTAGCCAAGCGCGGCGTACTTGGCCGCGAGTCCTCCCGCGCCAAGGTCGCAATCGTCGGGATGCGCGCCGAACGCGATGACGCGCACTGGTTCGTTCTGCGCGTGCAGAGGCAAAGCCATAATGCAAAGCGCAGAGAAAGCAAAGAGCAATTGCCGGAGTCGTTTCAACATGGAGATGTGCCTTTACGGGGAAACCGTAACTGGGGATTCCGCGTTTTCAATGGGGATCTGCATTCTTGCGTCGAAGATGCGAGGATTATACACCCGTCAAAACCGGCAAGGATTGGTCTATGCTCGATGACCTGCTCCCCCGAAATTTATACCAGACAAAAGTGAACTTCTTCGGTTTGCCCACTTCCCGGGAGTTGATACTCGCATTTAGTTGGGCAGAATTCCTCCGCTACTAATGCGGTAATGTCGGTCCGTGGTGGTGTTCATTACAGGATAGACGCGGGTCTTCTGAGGAAGCCTCTCGTAGTTGCCCGTTTCCGTATCAACGAGCAATTGCCCCTCATAGTTTTTGCAGGACGCGTTAAAAATGAAATAGCGGTCTCCAGGAAGGAATACACTGCTGGATATGTCGGCACAATAGAAAGCATCTTTGCGCCCTCCGCCTCGTGCGAACGCCAGATACGGTTTCTTGGCTATCTGCAGCCTCTCAGAACCATGTTGCTGGTCGACGACGAGTTCAACTTCCTTTTCTGCAATCACCGTTCTCTGGTAATCAACAATTGAGAAGGAGAAGAACGGGGATTCGACAGAATTGGCAAATAACTGGTCGGGCGAAATTGACGAGGTATTTGGCGTGCCAACATCGGTCACATAGTGTCCATCGAAATACTTTAACTGCAGGTCCCCTCTTTCAGTCGGCACGGACAAATAGATTCTGCCATTTCGGCCGAAGAAGTACGTGTACGCTGGAAAAGGTTTCAAAACCAAGTGCAGGTCCCCTGTCTGGACATCGTAATTCCACAGTTCACCCTTGTTTGAGAAAAGCTGCGAGCCTGTAGAGTCATAATATTCATCCCGGATGAGGTACAGATACCGAGAATCTTCGGACCACTGAAAGTCTTGGTCGCGGTAGAAGTACTGGCCCATCGGCTTAGGGTCTCGGTAGATTGAATCGACGGGTGCCACCTCACGAACCGTTGGTTTTTCTGAGTCCACTACCAGGAGGCGTCCATTTGCAACAACGGCGATCTTAGTGTTGTCAGGCGATACCTGAAAGGCTCGGATCTCTCCTCGCAATAGGTTAGGCGCTTGGGGATTGGGTTCGTCCGAATACTTGAGTTTATCGTCGATAGAGTAGAAGAAGCCCTTATCCGCTTTAACCTGGAAATCCGTGGGACGGAAGTCGACGATGGTTGGCGGGATAAATGTAGCCCACAGATAGAACAGCGAAATACTTGCACCGATAAACATGGCTCCGTAGGTCACAAGATTCGCATTGCGCACAGCGGTTCTGATTCGTGGATACGCTAGATTTTCTGGCCCTCCCGAAGGCATTCCTATCATGCGGGCCATTACGAGATACTCGATGCCAAACGAAGCGAAAAAGAACGGCACGAGCAAAACCAGGATAGCCGCCGGTATCCACCACACATTGCTACCTTCTGCTGGCGGAATCCATGCCGAATGCAGGAGGAAGCCGACCACAGCGACGAGCGGACTATTGGAATCCCAAAAGTGCGACCTTTTGTCCACCGATGCCATCGCCCCAAATTGAAGGCCAAGCATTATCGCCCAGGCAAGCGGAATGCCGACAAGCGTCGAGACGAGATTCGACGCGGCGTTTGATTTCATTGCTTCCCAGTTCGTCAATCCCAGCCACTTCTTACAGAGTAATCCTTCGATAAAGATTACAGGAATCAACAACATCAGCATCAGAGGAAGCGTCAGAGCAATCATGGGTATGCCTGCATCTGCAAGCAGGGGTGCGAGGGCGTGTATCATGCTGTTTTGTGAGCCAACTACTTCGATACTAAATCTCTGAGTTCTCGCGGTCTACTGAATTGCCACCCGGGTGCCAACTCCTGGTTAACGCCGTGCCCGGAGAAGTGGGTACAGTACGGCAGATGCCTGGCTACCTTACGGCCTGGAAGCTAGAATGGAGGCTCCCGCTCAGATTCCAGCCGCAGAAGGGCGAATATGTTCTTCCAAGAAAAAAGCGCGCTCCGTTCGATTCCCAAAGTGCTCCCTCTGCGTTTCCTTTGCAAGATCACGATCATTGCTTTATTCGCCGTCATTGGGCATGAAGCTGCCCGAGCAGAAACTGCCGGAAGCGCCTGTTCCGTACGCGCTTTTGGTGCGGCGGGAGATGGCCAGAAACTGGATACCTCCGCAATTAACGCCGCCATTCAGGCCTGTCATTCACGTGGAGGCGGCACGGTTGTCTTTGACGCCGGAACATATCGCACCGGGACGATTCGTCTGCTGGACAACATCACGCTGAAGCTCGAACCCGGATCAACCATTTTGGGCAGTTTCGATCTTCACGATTATCTCCGAACTGAAAAAGCTTCCGAGGAACGCGACACTGCGTTATTGCTGGCGGAAAACGTTCACAACGTCGCCATCATTGGCGAGGGGATCATCGACGGAAACGGCCGCGCCTTCACCGACGCCGCGCACGCGCATTTCGACCCCTTCTTCGATCCTGCGCAAACGCGTCAGGGCGAAGCTTTGGTGGCGCGCATGCGCGAGGTTCGCGAAGGGCCAGTCCGCATGTTGGCGAGGCCGGGAATTCTTTTCCTTGCGCTTCATGTGGATGGACTTCTGCTCCGCGATTTTCACGTTGTCGACAGTCCGAATTGGACCATCCACATCGGCTGCAGCAATCACATCTTCGTCAGCGGCTTGGACATTCGCAACAGCCTGCTTGTGCCGAATAGTGATGGCTTGGACATTTCGACTTCGCGCAATGCCACAGTTTCCGACAGCTACATCGAAGCGGGCGACGACGCGCTTGTCATCGGTGATCCCTGCACCGACGGCTGGTGCCAGGAACCCACGGAAAACATCACGGTCAGCAACGTTACGCTGCGCAGCCGCTCAGCGGCGATTCGCATTGGCCCGGCGGCAAAGGACGTGCGCAACCTGACATTTCAGAACGTCAATCATCACCGACAGCAACCGCGGCATCGGTATCCAGGCCCGCAGTTCCGAGATTATCGAGAATCTTCTTTTCTCCAACGTGTCCATTCAAACGCGGTTGATCGACGGCCCCTGGTGGGGCGCGGGCGAGCCGATTACGATTTCGGTGCTCATCTGGGACTATGCGGAATGGAAGCCTCCCGTCACGCTGGGACAGGTTCGCCACGTACGATTCTCGAATGTGATCGCCAACAGTGAGTCGCCGATCATTCTCTACAGCACGGAACCTGATCGCATTTCCGACGTTGGCTTCCGAGATTTGTCGTTGACGATGAAGTCGGGACCGCTGACGGCGATTTTCGGAGGCAACATCGATCTTCAACCGACAGATCCGAGGTCAATGGGATTGACGCGTCACGATCTCTCCGCTGTATTCGCGCATAACGTTTCCGATCTCTCATTCACCGGCATTCAAGTGCATTGGGAGGGGAGCTTCCCGGCGTTTTATCAGAATGCGATCCATGCGGATGGGTTTAAGGGTTTGGTTGTTGACGGCTTTCAAGGCGAGGCCAGTTCGCCGTCGTTTGCCCCCATATCGTTACAAAATGGAAAGGGCGCAACGATTCGCAATGTCCGCTCGAACTCGGACCACCTTGTTGATGCGCAAGACGTCGTTGAACTCGACCAGGAGTTAAAGCAAACTCATCCGCGCTAACGTTTGCCCAGCGAATCATCTCGCAACTGGAAATAGGAAGAAATGCGTTTCGGCGCAAGCACCTACACTGCTGCTGGTGGCTTGGGATACATCTCGATGTACTATGAATTTCTGGCGACAATCGCTTCCTCGAGAGGCACAATGATCGCTCACCGTTTGCTTCCCTGCATTGTTCTGGTGGCACTTTTTTCAGGCGTCACAACTTCAATCGAAGCTCGGGTGATCGCCACGCAAGCTGCAACCGGCGCCGCGCTTTTGCCCACAGGCGTACGTCTCGACCCTGTCGGAGACGCGATCGATTTGAGCAGCATGCCGTTAGCGATGGCCCTGGCCCCCGAAGGAGACAAACTCGCTGTCGTTCTCAGCGGTTGGCGCGAGCAGGGCGTGCAGATTGTCGATCTGAAATCGCGTCGTGTCCTGCAGACGTTGGTTCAGCCCGCGGCTTTCTTAGGCGTTGCGTTCTCTCGCGATGGCAGGGAACTCTTTGTATCGGGGGGCAACGATGACACGATTTTCTGTTACTTGTGGCGCGATGGCATCGCAACATTTGATCGCAAAATCATGCTCGCTGAAAAGCCGGCGAAGTCTGGGACCCGCTATCCCGCGGGCCTTGCCGCTTCGCGAACAGGAGACTATCTGTATGTCGCGGAAAATGTAAGCGACAGCCTGGCGGTCGTGGATCTCTCCACTGATAAAGTCGTGCAGAGATTTCCGACCGATCATTATCCCTACGCCGTCGAGATTGCTGCGAACGGAAGAGTGTATGTTTCCGCCTGGGCTGCGGACACCGTGTCAGAATTTCGCGTAAATCCGAATGGCTTGCTGACTCCTCTTGCCAAGTTGAAGGTGGGGCTTCGTCCTTCGGCTCTGCTTTCGAACCGGACAGGCTCACGATTGTATGCCGCGCTTTCAGGCACGGATCAGATCGCCGTCGTGGATACGGCGCGCGGCAAGGTTCTGCAATACCTGAGCGACGCAGCACCCGCCGGACCTTCGGAAGGAAGCACGCCGAATGCGCTGGCTCTATCACAGGATGAGTCGCAACTTTTTGTAGCAGAAGCCGACAACAATGCCGTGGCAGTGTTCGATGTTTCGGAAAAGCACCCAACCGCGGCAACTTCGCGATTGATGGGTCGCATACCAACCGATTGGTACCCGACGGCGGTTCTTGATGCAGATGGACAACTTCTTGTGCTCAACGGCAAGGGTCATGGAAGTCATGCGAATCCGGACGGGCCGATTCCGGGCGAAGGAATCAAGCGGCCGTTGGGTTACGACTTGGGGCAGCTCAATGGAAGTTTGCGGTCAGTTCCCGACCAACTTTCGCCCGGTACGTTGTCGGAATATTCGCGGAGAGTCGCCACGGCGAACAACTGGCAAGCGCAGCGGGTTCGAAAAGAATATCCACCCTTCAAACACGTGGTCTACATTATTAAAGAGAATCGCACGTACGACCAGGTGCTGGGCGACATGAAAGAAGGAGACGGCGATCCTTCGCTGGTCTTTTTCGGACAAGCCATCTCGCCCAACCATCATGCCCTGGCTTTGCGTTTCGGATTGTTCGACCGTTTCTTCACGAATGCAGAGGTGAGCTCGCAGGGACACATCTGGTCGACTGCGGCGTACGTCACCGATTTCGGAGAGAAGACCATTCCTTCCGCCTACTCCGACAAGCGCGAAGGTGTGGATGGCGAGGAGATCGACGAACCGATCAACGGCTTTCTGTGGACGCTGGCGAGAAAGAAGGGAATAACGTTTCGCGATTACGGTGAAATGGTGAAAGTGCCCGAGGGCTGGCCGGTAACGCAGCGGGAAGTGGCGTCGAGCGTCAGCCCTACATATCCTGCGTTCGACTTGAAGACGCCCGACCAAGTGCGTGCCGATGCCTGGATTGCCGAATTGCAGGAGTTTGTCCGCAAGGGAGAGATGCCCAAGCTGGAAGTGATGCATTTGCCAAGCGATCACACCGCCGGTGGACGTGCAGGTTTCCGGACCCCGCAAGCCTTCATGGCGGACAACGATCTGGCCCTTGGCAGGATTGTCGAAGCGCTCTCCAAATCTCCGTTCTGGAAAGATACTGTGATCTTTGTGCTCGAGGATGATTCGCAGGCGGGGCCAGACCACGTAGACTCTCATCGTTCGTGTTTCTTCGCCATCTCCGCCTACAGCCGCCCTGGAACAATTCACCGTTTTGCGAATACAACGGACGTTGTGGCGGCGATTGAAGATATCCTGGGATTGGGGCGGCTCTCGAAGTTCGACTACTTCAGCCGGTCACTCGCCGATATTTTTGCGGCAACTCCAGACCTTTCTCCGTGGACCTCGATCGTTCCTCAAGCGGACATGAATGAGATGAACGCGCCCACAACGGCAGCGGCCAAAGCCTCGGCGGGGTTGGATTTCAGCGCTCCGGATCGCGTTGATGACGCAACGTTCAATCAAATACTCTGGAGCATGATGAAGGGCTCGGAACCTCTGCCGGAGACTGACACAAAAGCGCCACTGCACACCTATCGAATTGGTCGCTGATCATTCCTACGCAGGGTCGCTCTTCAGCGGAACAAAGGTGGGATCTACTTTGTCGAGTGCGTACAACAGTTACAGCGGACTCGCGCTGGACGTTGTGCAAGCACCGCCGGTCGCGTTATAGAAAAGCACCAACGTCTCATCCGAGCAAAAGGTGCGCGTTCCCGTCGAGCCGGGAGCCGAAGGCTGCGCGAACGTGCTGTAGTTGGTGATCAAATCGCCGCCGATCGTGAAGTAGTAGCCGCTCTTCGGCGTGGTGGCCGACGAAGCGTTTGACAACAGATTGTCAATCAAGCACGCGCTTGCCGAACTGGCGCTTGTGCAAGTTGCGCCTCCCGGGCCCAACTGTGCCAGGGTGCCATAGGTCCCAGGATACGTATTGTTATAGGTCACTTCGCTGGTGTTAATTGTGCGAAGTGAGGCGACCGCCGAGGCTTCGTTCGCTGCCATCTTCGAGCGCATCAGGTTCGGGATAGCGATCGCGGCGATAATCAGGATGATCGCCACGACGATTAACAGCTCGATGAGCGAAAATCCCATATGCTTCTGCATGAGGGCTCCTTAGGAGCGTGCCTGAGCGTGAGCACACAAACATGTGTAAGTAGAAGCAACCTACCCCCAAGTATGTGCGAAGTCAACAACTCTGCGGGTATTTGCGTTGTTTTTCTCGAATTCGGCTCATATTTACACGCTGGCGCGCATCTGAGAGCATCTGGAACGGAAAATCTGTGCATAGTTTTGACAAACAGCATGGCTGTGTATATGCGTACTAGCCGAGCCATATCTGGTTGAGTCACTCGCCAACACATGCCCGCGAATTCCAACGACATGTTCTGCACAACTAAATATTATGAGCAACCTTTGCGTTAAGACGAATCGTCCTACAAGCTTGCCGAAATGATTTTCCACCATTACGCTACGAAAGACCTTCGATTTTCTGGAGATCGCGTTTTGCTCAACGGAGAAGTTGCATGATCAAGAACAGAGCTCGTAGCGGAACAGCTTGCTTTGTATTCCTCCTTTTTCTTTTCCTTCTTTCCGCCGGCAGTTCACAAGCCCAGACCATTCCGGCGCCGGAGCAACACCGCGCGGGCGATGTTGTGATTTTATCCCTCGAAGCGCTGGGTCCTCGCGTGGAGCACAGCCGACACGTGAGAGAAGGGCTGCTGGGCGATTCCGAGCAAACGCTCCAGGTGGAGCGACTTCTACTCGAAACTCAAATGAACATTGTTCGCGAGACGGCAAACTTCGGAGCTGTCTTGCTTCTGGCTCCCGACGACACCACGAAAGCGGAAATGGTTCAAAGATGCCAGGAATTTCAGATCTGCGAACTGTTAAGAAGCGATCGCGTCCGTATGAAAGTCGTACCCCATGACGGCGTTTGGATCCGTGATTTCGGGCCGCAAATTGACTCCGAAGGGGATTCCGCGGACGTCGCGCACTGGCGCTATTTCGATATTCGAGCGGAAGAGGTGAAGCGAGAGAAGCTGCAAGAACTGGAAACAGCCCGTCTGAAATTGCTGGAAACCCGCCAGCAGGAAGATCAGCCCGGCCAATTCTCCCAACAATCGGCGCCAGACGCTCACAAAGCCGTGGTCTCCGCCATCGACGATCGAATTTTCCTACTGAAAGAGTATTCCCAGATCGTTTCGGAAGCCTCGATACAGCGATTCAACGACGACAATTCTGCTTTCGATATTGCGGATGCGGTTCTTGTTGCTCCCGATTTCCATTACAAAAGCTCGCCCGTTGCGCTCGACGGCGGAAATCTCCTCAAGCTGGATGATGGCCGATGCCTTACCACGCGCGGATTCCTCTCTCGCAATAAAGATCAGAACATCAACCTGGACCAGGAGCTCCAGAAAATCGCCGGCTGCAAGGATGTTACTTACCTTGATCCTCTCCCGGGTCCCGTCATCGAGCACGTCGATATGTTCGTGCTCCCGGTTGGCCGCAAGCGCATTCTGCTGGCTTCTTACGATCTTTCAAATCCTTTCGCGGCGGAGTATTGGAGCAAGTTGAGCGACTCTGAACGCGAATTGACCCTGAATGCCGGACTCGCCATGGAATTGGATGCCGAACGGCTTCGGCGCCTTGGGTACGAAGTGATTCCCGTTCCTTCTCCTTTTCCAAGGATTCCCGCCGATGGCCACACTTACTATCCAACCGTGTTGAATGCCTTTGTTCGCACAGCCATGGACGGTTACAAGCAGATTCTTCTTCCTTCCTATAAGGATTATGAGACCGACGTACAGTCCTCTGCCTTCCATCAGATTGCCGATGCATTTGGTTTCAAGGCCGAAATGGTCACTATCGAAGCCACTGCCGCAGCGAAGGCACAAGGCGCCATCCATTGCTTGACCTTGACTGCGCCTTTGTCACTATCGATTTTTGGCGATCATGACGACGTTGCAAAACGAGCCGAGTATTTGGCCCGGAAAGACCAGCTTGATCGCACTATGGTTGCGGAAATCGCTGCTCAGATTCCCGCCACGGGATTGCAGGGGTCATGGGCGATTCTGGAGGAGGATGAGCAATCGGACCAGACGCCGCTCGAACTCTATCCGCAAAGAATTTTTTTCAGCGATCATGAATTCCAGAAGGGCGTGTTCCGCCAGTTGGAATCCAAGGGGACGTACGCAATCGACAGGAAAGATTCCACATCATGGTCGCTGCATTTCCAGTTCACAGATCAGCATGGCGAGTCAGCCGTCGTTCAATGGCTGAGCAAAGACGAAGTCAAACTGATTCTCGGTGATGACGACAGCACTTTCGTTCTCAAGCAAATCGATTCCAACCATGCGTCGCCCTTTAAGCCCGAGCAGCAACTCTCGCCGCAATCGGGTGAGGGAAGGGAAGTCCCCGGCAGAAAACAGCCAAGGCCTCAAAAGCCCGCAACAACCACGGGCCAACCGCCGGTTACCCTGCAACCGGTGCAACCATAGAATTACGGCCTCGGAATGAGAAATGGTTCGCCGTCAATACTGCTTCTTCCGCGCCAATTTGCCGCACCCCCACTGGAATCGTATACTTTGAGCCCGACCGCCCATGAACATACTTGATCTCGTTGTCGGCAAGCCCATCAAAACCAGTGACGAGCGCGCCGAAAGAATCGGCCCCGCGCAAGGCATACCCATCTTCGGACTCGATGGACTAAGCTCCGCCGCCTATGGCCCGGAAGCCGCTCTCAGCCTTCTGATCCCGCTCGGTCTCCTCGGCGTTCGCTATATCGTTCCCGTCAGCGCCGCGATCATCACGTTGCTGGTGATCGTGTACTTCTCCTATCGCCAGACCATCGCCGCCTACCCATCTGGCGGCGGTTCTTACACCGTGGCGCGGTTTAATCTGGGAGCGTCTGCATCGTTGCTTGCCGCCGCTGCGCTGCTTGCGGATTACATCCTCACCGCTGCCGTAGGCATTTCCGCGGGAGTCGGCGCGCTTGTCTCGGCCGTTCCATCGCTGCTGCCTCACACGGTCTCGATCTGCGTAGTTATCCTGATTGTCATCACCATTATCAATCTCCGCGGCGTGCGTGACGCAGGCTTGGCTTTCGCGGTTCCCACTTATCTTTTTGTAGGCACACTTCTCATCACCATCGTCGCTGGCCTGATTCGTGTTCTTCTTAGCGGGGGACATCCAACCCCCGTAGCTGCCCTTCCGCCTCCGCCGCCAATGATGCAAGCCGTCACCTACTGGCTGCTGCTGAAAGTGTTCGCCAGCGGTTGTACGGCACTAACAGGCGTCGAAGCCGTCAGCAATGGCGTCAAGGCCTTTCGCGAACCCGCCGTGAAAAACGCGCAGCGTTCACTTACTGTGATTATTTTCATCTTGGCGGTTTTGCTGGCGGGAATTTCTTATCTTGTGAAGGTCTACGGCATCGCCGCCACCGACCCCGGCCAGCCGGGTTACCAGAGCCTTCTCTCCATGCTCATCGCCGCCGTTTTTGGCAAAGGCTATTTTTACTATCTGACCATCGGCTCGATTCTTTTCGTGCTTTCGCTCTCCGCCAACACCGCCTTCGCCGATTTCCCGCGTCTGTGCCGCGCCATCGCGCAAAACAATTATCTTCCTCACGCGTTCGGTTATCGCGGACGCCGCCTCGTCTACACCTATGGCATCGTTGTGCTGGCAGTGTTTTGTGCCGGCCTGCTGATTCTTTTTGGCGGCGTCACCGATCGACTCATTCCTCTTTATGCCGTTGGCGCTTTCCTGGCTTTCACGCTTTCACAGTTCGGCATGGTCATGCACTGGCGCAGGGAGCGCGGCCCGGGCTGGGTCAGGAGCGCTCTCGTCAACGGCCTGGGCGCAGTAGTCACTGGGGTCACCGTCGTCGTTGTGCTTGTGGCGAAATTCGTAGACGGCGCCTGGATTACACTGCTGTTCATTCCGCTCACGATTGTTCTCTTCACTCTTGTCCGGCGCCACTATCATTCCGTGAAGCTCCTCACCAATTGCAGGGTTCCCGTTAATCCGGAAGCGCTCAGCCAATGCCCTATCGCCGTTGTGCCCGTCGACCGCTGGAGCAACATCACTCGCCAGGGAATTGAATTCGCCGCTCGACTTTCCAGCGAAGTGCTCGCCCTGCACGTCGAGCCCGCTGAAAATTCCGAACTGCTCAGCGAAGACTGGCAGCGCTACGTCGAGCAGCCCTTCCGCGCCGCAGGAAAAGAGCCGCCAAGACTCGAGGTTCTCCCCTCGCCTTATCGCTTCATCATCATTCCCATCATTCAATTCATTCTCGATCTTTCCAAAAAGAATCCCGATCGCAACATCATCGTGGTGATTCCGGAACTCGTCGAAGATCGCTGGTATGAATACTTCCTGCACAATCAGCGTGGCCGCCTGTTGGAATGGCTGCTCCTGGTGCAAGGCAACGAGCGCATCTTCACCGTCAGCGCCCCCTGGTACGTCGGCGAACGAAAATAGTGTGCCGAGCCGCCTGCCTCATCACGGTTGCGCCGGGAGTAATCCCAACTGTCGCATCACCGACAGAATGCTCCAGGCGTTCCACTCCTCGCAAATTGTTCCCTCTTTGAAGCGGAACAGCGTCATGCCGCTAGTCTTCATGGTTTTGCCGGTTGCCGGAAATCCCATCCCTGCCTGCGTATTTGTACCCGATACAGTCCAATGCACTACCACCAGGTCTCCCTCCGCCACAATATGATTCACGCTCATTTTCATGTCCGGAAAGGCCTTGCGCTCCTCCTTCGCCGCAGCCAAATCCTCCTCTAAAGTCGCTTCGCGATCGCCCATATGGGCCACGAAATCCTTGCTGTGAGACTCCACATATTTCTCCAAGTGTCCCTGGTTAAGCACCACTTCAAAAAAACTCCGGGCAGCCTGCTTGTTACTTTCCCGCTCGCCAGCCTGTTGTGCCAGTGCGGGCGTACAAAATATAAGTAAGAGCAGTAAGAACGATCCCTTGCGCATATAGTTCTCCTTGATCGGCTAAACTCTCCCTGCCTGGGTCACAAGCATCAAGCGGGCCGGGAAGTTTACAAATGTGATCCGACGGTGTTAGTGTAACATGTGTTACAGTAATAGACAAGGAGCGCTCGATGGCTCGACCATCCAATCCCCTCATCCGCGCAAGACTCCGCAAGCAAGCGGTTGATTATGTTCTCTCGCATGGCGTGGCAGACCTGGCCCTGCGGCCCTTGGCAAAAGCTTTGAAAACCAATGCGCGCATGCTGATTTACCACTTCGGCTCGCGCGAAGGATTGATGCGCCAAATCCTGATCGGCCTTCGCGAATTTGGGGACGCTCAAATTGAATCCTGGTTCCAGGCCGGGAAGAAACCCCGCACCTTGCCCGAGTTTTTGCGCTGGTACTGGAAGCGCATGAGCGCGCCCCAGGCCAGACCCATCATCCGCCTCATCTTCGAGCTCAACGCTCTGGCCCTTCGCAACCCTCGGGATTATCCCGGCGTTCTGGAAGATCCTCTTGCCTATTGGCGGAAATTCATCCAAAAGGCTGGCATTCCTGCAAAGTTAGCGGCTACCGAGGCAACTCTTCTCCTGGCCGCAACCCGCGGGCTACTTCTGGACCTGGCCGCGACGGGCGAACGAGCGCGAGTGGGAGGGGCGATGGAGGCGCTCGTTCAGTTTGTCGAGTGGCGCGCCACCAGAACATAAAGTGGCCACACCGACTCACTTCCATAGACAAAAGCGCGTATCGCCCGCCTGTGTTACGTTTATTTAATGCGTTCAACTCGGGCCGTGCGCCGTGCACTGTTCTTCTTGCTTCTTTTCTTTTTCGCATTCGCGCACTTGGCGCTTGCGGACGTTCAGAGCATTTCTGGCAAGGTGACCGACCCCCAGGGAAGCCCTGTAATGAACGCTGCGGTGAGCCTCGTCGCCGAGGATGGAAAACTTGTCCAGCAAAAGCCCACGAGTGCGGACGGCCAATACATCCTTCAGAATATTCCACCGGGCAAATATACGCTAAGACTGAGCGTCACTGGCTTCGACCCCGTAAATCAGTCTCTCGTTGTTCGCGACGCCGAACCTCTGACCATCAATATTCAACTGAAGCTCGCGGCTTCAAAGCAGGAGGTCCGAGTCTCCACGGACGTCCTCGATGTCAGCGTAGCTTCTCCCGATCCCGCGCAACGTTTGCTCATTCGCCAGGAAATTCTTGATGCCAATCCGGGCCGCCCCGGCGCTCCGGTCTCTATACCGGGCCTTCCCATCGAAACCGCTTCTGGTGGCATCAAGGCTCCGCAATATTTCGCGCCCGGCGTTGCGGGCGACCATGGCGAACCCATTGCTTCCTATCTCCAGGTCGGAAGCTACCTCGTTTCCAACAATCTTTCCGCGAACGCGCACGGTAACGGCTACGCCGATCCGAACATACTTGTTCCCCAGGTGATTGAAAGTGTTCAGGTGGATGGCGGCGCCTTCAACGTGCGGGAAGGGAATCACTCGCAGAATCTTTCGGCCACGTACGGACTGCGCGCGCGGCTCGATCCCTTCGTCACTCTAACCGGCGACTATCGCGACCTCGATCTCGTTTCTGGATGGAGCCCTGACGGCGAACGTTCCTGGATTGTGTTCCAAGCCTCGTACGGCAACGGTTTTCTGGATCGCCTCGAACACCGCCAGCAATACAAATTCAATGGCTTTCGCGAATTTCAGGTCGGCAAGCACGACCTCACACTCTTTGCCACCGGTTACTACGGCTTTTCCTATGTGCCCGGCCTTGTGCCCATCGGCATTCCTGATTTGCACGACACCATCGACCCTCGCCAGAAGGATCAGACGCACACGGGCCTTCTCGCTCTCAACGATGTCTGGCACTTCACCAGTTCACAGCAGCTTCAGCTTTCCGCTTTCTTCCGCACTTACAACTTGTCGCTCTTTTCCAATTTCGGCGATGGCCTCATCCGGCAAAGCGAATTTCGCACGGTAACCGGCAGCAACGCTACCTACACCAATAAATTCGGCGATTTCCTTTCGCTGTTAGCCGGCGTGGATTTTCAGCGCGACGCCCCTCGCCGCGACGATCTGGATCATTACGCTTCCACGGATCCCGCCGTCTACGGCCCTTTCGACAAGGTGGCCGCCAACAACATCACCATTGGGGATTTGTCACCCTACCTCGCGCTCCAGGGCGCTCTCGCACGCTATCTCCGCTACTATTTCGGTTGGCGCCGCGACGAAATCGATATCAACAACGATGACTTGCTCGTTCCCGCCCATTCCTTTCAAAATTGGGCTGGCGTCAATAATCCCAAGGCCACCGTCTCTTTCCTCCATCATGAGCATTCCTGGTTGCCCATCGTATCCCTAAGCGGCGGCGAAGCCTTCTTCACCAACGATCCCAGAATCGGTACGGGCATAACGCAAGGCACTCTTGTGAGCCGCTCCCATTCCTATCAATTGGTAGCGAGCAAGACGCTGGCCGCAACCGAGTTCCGACTCACATTGGCCCACACCACCACGGAAGCTTCCCTCGCGAAGATCGATCCAGATACCGGCCTGCAATATAACGAAGGCCCCGGCCGTTTGCGCTATATGACGCTGGCCGCGCGACACTACTTCGGCTTTGGCATGTTGCAAGCATCCTACTCGCAGGCCGACGCGCGCGATTTGTCCGATGGCACGCCAACCCCAGAGGCTCCGCGCCTGATTGTGGACGCCCTCGCGACGTTCGATCGTCTTCCATTTCACCTGCGCGCGCGCAGCGAGTTTGAATATGTAGGCGCAAAGCCGCTGGGTGATGGTTTTGTTGGCGTGCCAAACACGGAAGTTCGCGGCGCCCTTCTTCGTTCCTTTCGGCAGGGCCGCATGGATCTTGGCGTCAACTTTTTGATCGCCCATGGTTACACCGGACAAACCACCGAAGTCCTCGCCCTACCCGATGACGTTGCTCCTTTCGAACGCGTCGTCGGCGTTCGCCTGCCCTCCTACGTCAGCGTTTCCTATACCTATCGCTTTCAGCCACGCCCAACGCAATAGATTCCATCTCATGGAGGGCTCGGGGCAGGGCGCGGCTTTCACCCAGGGCATAACGACTTATAAAGTCTGCATAAGTGGTCGCTTTATACCAGGCCGCCCTCAACGCTCAGTTCCTGCAATCCTGCATACAAGGCCTTGCGATCCTTTCTGAGACAAATCTCCAGCCCAATAAGGTCCTCACGAATTGTGACGTCTTGAAAGTTCGTCTGTGAAATCAGCTCTTCAATTTCATTCTTTGTATAAGCGCGTTTTAGCAGCATGAAGCGAAACGTCAGCTTGGTAATGATCCCGTTCACCGCGCCAAGCTTCATATGATTCACAGCCTCGCTGATCGATTCCATCGACGCATCGCGCCGCAAATCGATGATCAGCGCCTGCCCGCCAGGCTTCAGGACACGATGCATCTCTTCCAGCGCGCACTGCGGTGCGCTGAAATTCTTGAAAGCCGCTCGACAGAGAAGAAAATCAAACGTCTCATCGCCAAACGGCATTTCGGAGGCGTTCCCACGGCGAAATTCCACTCGCACATTTTCGTTTGCGGCATTTTCTTGCGCGATTTCCACAAACGTCTCGCTGATGTCCAGCCCCGTGATTTGGTAGCTGCCCAGCTTTGCCAATTCAATCGCGAAGTAGCCGGGGCCGGGCGCGACTTCCAGCACGCAACTCCCTTGGGGAATCTGTCCAGCAATGCGCCGCGCCAGCGCCTTAAAATCCTCCACCGATTTCTTTGTAAGGCCGACATACCACCTTGCTACGCCGCCCTCCATTCCCCAGCCTTTATAAGGTTTTGCACTCGAAATATGAGCCGCCATGATTTCTCCTTTCGGGAGCAATCATAGGAAGCCTTCAGAGCAGGTTAAACGTCTTATCGGCGAACGCACGACACAGGCCGGCGAATGTACCCTCTGACGAGCAGACGCCTGGCAGGGTTTTCCACTCGCAAGCGGATAGGAGATATTCTCACTCCACCCCAATTTGCCGCATCCCCGAGAAGGCCGTATACTGTGAGGTTTAGGCAGCATGCGAAAAGCATACTGACTGAGCTACCTTTGGCTACAAACGAAACCTTCGCTCCGACGCTCCAGCAACAGGACGTTCTTCGTGTGCGCGGCGCCCGCGTCCACAACCTGAAGAACATTACCGTCGAAATCCCCCACGAAGCCCTTACCGTCGTTACGGGCGTCAGCGGTTCCGGCAAATCCTCACTCGCCTTTGACACCATCTATGCCGAAGGCCAGCGCCGCTACGTCGAATCCCTTTCCGCCTACGCCCGCCAGTTCCTTGAGCGTATGGAAAAACCTGATGTGGACGAGGTCACCGGCATCGCCCCCGCCGTCGCTATCCGCCAGAAAAACGCCACGCGCAATCCCCGCTCGACCGTTGCCACGGCCACCGAAGTCTACGACTACCTCCGCCTGCTCTTCGCCCGTTGCGGCCAAACTTTTTGCATCAAGTGCGGCGAGGAAGTTCGCCGCGATTCACCCGACCAGATTGCTGATCGTGTCCTCGCGCATGCCCCCGGCCGCCGATTCTACGTGCTTTATCTCCTCCGCACTTCCACACCAGAGCCCGCCGCGCCGGCCAAAAAGGCTTCCCGCAAAAAAGTAGCGGCTCCTCCACCCGAGGACGCTCTGCGCCAGATGCTTCAGGATCTGCAGAAGCGCGGTTTCAACAGGCTGTACCAGGAAGGCCGCGTCCACGAATTTTCATCGCCTGAATCTTTGCTCGATGTTGATTTCGCCAAGCCCGTGCACATTCTTGTCGACCGTCTCGCCGCCACTCCCGAGTCTCGCTCGCGTCTGGTCGACTCCATCGAAATCTGCTATCGCGAAGGCGGCGGCGAAGCCATCCTGGAATTTCCCGCTGATTCCGCCGGCACTCCTGCCGAGCGCCTCACATTCAACGAGCGCTTCGAGTGCAAGAATGATGGCACTCTCTATCAGGAGCCCGAGCCGCGCCTCTTCTCCTTCAACAATCCCTACGGCGCGTGCCCGCGTTGCCAGGGCTTTGGCAACACCATCGATTTCGATCTCAATCTCGTTGTCCCTGATCCCAGCAAGTCCCTTGACGATGGCGCCATCGAACCCTGGACCAAGCCGCGTTATCGCGTGCTCTATCAAGAAGCTCGCAAATGGGCGCGCGTCCGCGGCATCCCCACAAACATTCCGTGGCGTCATCTTTCCGACGAGCAACGCCGACTCATCCTCGAAGGCGATCCCGAGAATGATTTCGGCGGTGTAAAAGGCTTCTTCACTTATCTCGAGCGCAAGAAGTACAAACTCCACGTGCGCGTTTTCCTGAGTCGTTTCCGCGGCTACGCCACCTGCTCCGAATGCAACGGCACGCGTCTCCGCGCTGAAGCCCGCGCCGTGCGCATTACCGGCAAATCCATCACCGAACTGTGCAAGCTCACCGTCAAGGAAGCGCGCAAGTTTTTCCTGGAACTTAGCCTCACCGAATCGCAATCCAAAATTGCCGATAAAATTCTGGAAGAAATTCGCTCCCGCTTGCAATTCCTCGATGAAGTTGGCCTAGACTACCTCACCCTTGATCGCCTCACCTCCACTCTCTCTGGCGGTGAATCACAGCGCATCCAACTGGCCACCTCGCTTGGCTCACATCTCGTCGGCGCGCTCTACGTTCTTGATGAACCGTCTATTGGCCTGCATCCCCGCGACACGCAGCGGCTCATCGACATCCTGAAAAGTCTCCGCAATCTCGGCAACACAGTGCTTGTTGTCGAGCACGATCCGGACACCATTCAATCCGCCGATCGCATTCTCGATCTCGGGCCCGGTGCGGGCGAACTCGGCGGCAGGTTGCTCTTCTCGGGCACGTACGACGAAATTCTAAAAGATCCCAAATCCATCACGGGCCGCTATCTCAACGGCGAATTGCGCATTCCCGTCCCCACAAATCGCCGCAAATCCGCCGGGAAATTTCTCCGCTTAACCGGCGCAACGCTACACAATCTGCAAAATGTGGACCTTATGCTTCCGCTCGGCGTCCTCACTGTCGTCACCGGCGTCAGCGGTTCCGGCAAGTCCACCCTCGTTCACAATGTCCTTTATAAGGCGCTCGCTGCTAAACGCTCTGGTGGCAGCATCAAGGAGTTTTGCGATCGGCTTGAAGGCGACGAGAACATTCAAGATCTCGTCATCGTTGATCAATCCCCCATTGGCCGCACACCGCGCTCCAATCCCGCCACCTACCTGAAAGCCTTCGACGCCATTCGCGACGTTTTTGCCGATACTCCGGATGCCAAACGCCGCGGCTACTCTGCCGGCCATTTTTCCTTTAACGTCCCCGGCGGGCGCTGCGAAACCTGCCAGGGCGATGGAACGGTCACTGTTGAAATGCAATTCCTTGCCGACGTCGAGTTGATCTGCGAAGAATGCCGCGGCCAGCGATTCAAGAGCAGCGTGCTGGAAGTCCGCTACCACGGCAAAAATGTCCACGAAGTCCTGGAAATGACTGTGCGCGAAGCCCTCGCCTTTTTCGTGAATGTTCCCAAAGTCGTCTCCAAACTCCGTATCCTCAATGAAATTGGGCTCGGCTATCTGCGCCTCGGCCAGTCCGCCACCACGCTTTCCGGTGGTGAAGCCCAGCGCCTCAAGCTCGCTTCCCACCTTACGCGCACGGAAAATCGTGGCATCCTTTACATCCTCGATGAGCCCACCACGGGTTTGCACTTCGACGATATCAACAAGCTGCTGGCTGCATTCCGCAAACTCCTCGAATCCGGCGGCTCGCTGCTGGTCATCGAACACAACCTCGACGTCATCAAATGCGCCGACTGGCTTATTGATCTTGGCCCGGAGGGTGGCGATCAAGGCGGCAAAATTATTGCCACCGGCACGCCCGAACAGGTGGCGCGCAACGCCCAATCGCACACTGGCCGCTACCTCTCGCGCGTCCTCGCCGATGGCGGTGGTAACGGCAATGGCCAGGCAAAGCGTTCCTCCAACGGCGCATCCAAAACTCCAGGCGCCTCCTCTGCGAACGGTGACGCGAGGAAGCAGCCTTCCAACGAGTCATGAAGCGCGCTCATAAAAGTATCCTGTACTGTGGACTGATCATGGTTGGCCATGGCATCCTTGTTTCTCGTCAGGGCACGCCTTCAGCCGTGCCGAAAGGTCTCCTGTATTCGGGGGTTTTAGCCCCTGCGGCGGACCTAAACGCACTCCAGAGCGCTCCAGAGAAAAGTCCCAATATTTCCGGTCAGACGAAGCCGCAAAAACTTCGCAATCCGCTGAACGACCTTCTGGACGAAGCTCAGGCCGACCTCGACAAAAATGATTTCGACGCCGCGATTATTCCTTTGCAGAAATTCCTTGCCGAAAAGCCGGATGTCGCCTTCGTCCACTTTCAGCTTGCCTATGCATTCACCGCGCTGAAACGCACCGAAGATGCACGCGCCGAGTACCAGAAAGCAGTCGATCTCGATCCAAAAATGGCCGAGGCCTATCTGAACCTGGGCATCCTTCAGCTTGATAAGGATCCCGCCGCGGCTGTTGCTCCTCTTCGCAAGGCCACGGAACTCTTGCCCGCGCAATCTCGCCCTCGCGTCTTGTTGGGACTCGCTCTGGAACGTTCGGGAGATGCCGCGGGCGCCGCTGCCTCGTTTGAAGCCGCCTCGCGCCTCGATCCAAATGACGTCGAGGCAATTACGCACCTGGCGGCGATGTACCTTCGCAATTCACGCCCTGCTGACGCGGAGTTGAAGTTTCGCCAGGCTCTCGAGCTGCAGCCCAAAGCGCCGTTTGCCTTGCAGGGCTTGGCACAGAGCCTTGAAGCCCAAAAGAAGCCGGAGGCGCCTGATGCTTACCGGAATTACCTAGCCGTACAGCCCGCTGATGTTGCCGCGCGCAACCGACTCACCCGCATGCTGATTGATCAGCAACAGTACGACGCTGCCCTCGCGGAAATTGATCGCGCCTCCGCGGGCCAGCCCCCAACTGCAGACACGCTGAAGCTTCGCGCCGATGTTCAAATCGCTCAGAAGAAAATTGACGACGCTAGCGTTACTCTTCGCCAGGCCGTTACACTCTCTCCGAATGACCCTCAACTTCACGGTGGCTTGGGCCGCCTTCTCCTCCAAAAACGTGATTTTCCCGCCGCCGAATCAGAGTTCAAAGCCGCTCTTCAATTCGATCGCAACAATCTCTCCTATTGGAAGGATCTCAGCTCCACCTACTACCTAGGCGGCAACTATCCTGCTGCTTTGTCCACTTTCGATGTAATCGCGAAGGTAGAAACACCCAATGCGGGGCAGTGGTTTATTCGCGCACTTTGTTACGATAAGCTTGATCAGGTCCAACCTGCTCTTGACGCGTATCGAAAGTTTTTGGAGCTCGATCAAAATAAGAACCCTGACCAGGTGTGGCAGGCGAATCAACGGATCCATGTTCTCGAAAAACGGGCCGAAAAAAAGAGATAGGGCAGGGAACGCAAGCCTCGCCATTTTTGTGTTTGCTTCTACTCTCTTGTTTCTTGCCTGTTCCGGCTTGCTTGCCACCGACAAGTTAACGGATTTGCAGGATCGTTTTGACCACGATCCCCGTGCCGACAGCAGGGTTAAGACACTCGATAAACTCAGCCTAGCGCAATTCGAATCTGCCGCCAAAGCCGGACAAACTGGCGATTATTCGACAGTCGGCCTCACATTTGAAAAATACCGGGACAACGTTCGCACGGTTTTCGAGCTTCTTAAGAAGCAGCAACCGGATGCCGACCGCCACGCCAACCCCTATCGCCAGCTTGAGCTTCAGGTGCGGCGCGGCGTTCGCGAAGTGGAGGAAACCATTCTAATCGCTCCCGATCCCGTCCGGCCGCCATTGGAAATCGTTCGGCAGGACCTGATCACGATGGATGATGAACTGATTCGTCTCCTATTTCCTCGCCGCACCAAGGATCCGCAAAAGGTTCCTTCACCGCCGGAGGTCAAACCATGAGCTCGCCACGCGCCATTTTACTTCCCGCCGCTCTTTTGTTGCTCGCTCTCGGACTTCCGGGCGCAGCCCACGCGCAGCGTCCCGACAAGGACTACCTCTCCGCGATCGAAGCCGACAAGATTCGCGACGCTGAAACGACCAACGAGCGCATCAAGCTGTTCATCGACTTTGCCGACGATCGCCTGAAAAAATTTCAGTACGAACTCGAGCACCCGTCACCCACTAAGCACAGTGAGATGCTCAACTTCTTGATGAACTCGTATATTGGGTGTGTGGACGACGCTGCGGATCTGATTCAGCTGGGCCTCGAGAAGCAGGATAATATCCGCCAGGGCATCGACCTTATGGCCGCAAAGACCAAGGAGTTTCTTCCCATCCTGCAAAAATATCAGGCGCAGGGGCCCGACCTCGAGATTTACAAAGATAATCTCGATGACGCGGTTGAAGGTACGCAAGACGCCATGAACGAAGCCGAGAAGGCCAAGCACAAGGCCGCGCCGCCACCCGTGAGGCGCAAGACTTGAGCACCAAACCCCGCAACCCGAATCATCTTTCCGGCGGCGAAGCGGTCTTCCAACGAGTCTTCACGCGCATTGGTTGCGAAGGCCGTCCTCCCCGTTTTCAAGTGGAGTTTTATCCCTACAGCAGTCTTGTGCTCACCATTCGGCGCCGTCACGATCTTCTCGTGGTGCGTCTTTCCGACTTACTCAGCCGCGCGCCTGCCTCCGTAGTGGAAAGCGCCGCTGCGTTGCTTCTTGCGCGTGTCTATCGACGCAAACCGCCGCAATCGCTCGTCCAGCCTTATCTCACTTATGCGCGTTCGGATCGTACGCGTTCCCGCATCAGCCGTATGCGCAGCCGCCGCGTGCGCCTGAAACACACCGCGCCACAAGGCCAACAGTACGATCTCGCCGCGCTCTTCGATCAACTGAATGTGAAATACTTTGCGGGAGAACTTCGCCGCCCCAACATCGGTTGGAGTGTCCGGGGATGGCGCCGCCAGTTTGGCTGTTATGATCCCGGCCCCAATCAGATTCTTCTCAACCGCCGCATGGACCGCCCCGGCATCCCGCAGTTTGTCGTCGAATATGTGCTTTACCACGAGATGCTGCACGTCAAGCATCCCACGCGCCGCTCCGGTTGCTCCCTCGTGTCGCACTCTCCCGAATTTCGCGCCGAAGAAAAACGCTTCGAGCAATTCTCCTTGGCCCGCAAAGTTCTGGACCACCTCGCCCGCTAGCCTCATACCTTTCCTTCACCTTGTTGGATTGCTTTTTTCCTTCGGCGTTTGGAAGGCATTCGCCGGGCTGATCCGAGTATCACCAGTTCTCTACCTATCGGCGGTGCTCCCTGCCGCGCCCAGCACCTTGAGCCGCATTTGCGCCAAGCGATAGCTTGAGGTGGGGACGGCGAGGATTTGCTCGGGCTTTTTTACCTTGCCATAATCGGCAATGGCGATCTCCCGCTCGCCATACTGCTCGGCGATTCGGCCAAAGGCATACCAGTATGCGTCGTTCGGCTCGTCCAGGTTCAGGTCGTCCATGCCGCGCAGCAGCAGGTCGTGAGCTTCTTTGGTCTTGCCCGTTTCGGCGTACAGGCAGGCAAGGGTATGCAAAATGGACGGACTGTCCTTGGCCATCTGGGTGGACTTGATGGCCGCGGCGATGTCGGCATCTTCCACTTTGCCTGTGAACAGTGCGTACCAGGCAACGTTGTTCAGCAAGCCGGCATTTTCCTTTCCCTGGTCAATTAGCTTTTGCGCCCAGCCGCGCGCGGCGGCAAAGTTGCCGCGATTGGCGTCGGTTTCCATCTTCATCTGCAGCGCGTCTGCGTCGCCCTCTAGAAGCTTCAGCCGCTCATCAGCCAGGGCGATGGCCTCATCGTAGCGGCCCAGACCCTGCAGCGCCTGCCCGCTGTAGACGAAAGCCTGCCGCGACTCTGGAACCTGCTTGAGCAGCGCCGATGAAACTTCTAGCAGCTTGGCGAATTTTTCCTGGTGAGAATATCCCCCCGCTAGCGCAAGTTGGATGTTGCTTCTCTCGCGATCATTTGAAGCATCCTTCATCGCTTGTTCGAGCAGCCCCACCCCCTGTCCCACTGTGGATTTGGTGCCTGTCAGGATGGCCGCTGCCGCCAGCTTCATCTTGTGCGCATCAGCGGCTTGTCCCTTGGTCCAGAACCGCGGGAAAACAGCCCCACCCAGCGGATCGTCTCCGCCTTCGAGATGAGAATCCTCGCGCAGCCAATCCAGCAGCACCTTGGCGCCCTTCAGGTCGCCGGAACGGATACGGTCCAACATCTCCAGGGCGATCGCGTTCGGCTTATCGTCCGTGTCCAATATCTTGTATTGCCCATCTTCCTTCACCACAAAAAACGTCATGTTGCTGCCGTTTGGAAACTGCACCTTCTCCCGGTAGCCACTTGCGTCGTTGCCCTCTTCCTTGGGATCAATCACCTGCAAAAACATATCGATGGTGACGTCGAGCGACGAGCCCTCACGAGCCAGTTGGCTGTTCATCTCGTTTCCCGATTCCAGCATCTTCTTCTTTTCTTCCTCGTCCTCATTCTTCATCACCACTACCGCATTGCGGCTCGAAAGAGCCTCTAACTTGGCCTCTGTCAGTTCTGGGTCCATGGTGAGCAAAAAGGCGTGCTTCACCTGGTCGCCCGGCGTGTTTGCAAAGTGCAAGTCCTCGTGGCGTTTTGCGCCCCGCAGCATACTGGCCCGCCCCATGGTCTCGGCGGCATTGTCGCCCGCCGCGCCGGCCTCCAGGAAATCGGCCGCCGGTCCATACTGGCGCACATTCATCAGCATGTCGCCGGCGGTGCTTGCGGTTTCTTTGAATGCCGCGTCGTTGCTGGACCGCTTGTTTGCCTCTGCCAGGCCAGCCTTGCTTCCATGTACCATGGCCTCACTCGCCGCCAGCAGCCCTGTTGGCGCGGGGTTCAGGGCTAGTGCCGCCTTGATCGCTCCTTCCGGTTCGCCACCATAAAAGAGGGCAAAGGCAAGGTTGTTCCTCAGTCCCAAATGTTCCAACTCGTCCTGACCGAGCTTCTCGTACTCGGCGATGGCCTCTTTCATTTTGGATTGCCCGCTGTAGCGTCGCCCCACCCGGTCGTACTCGAGTAGAATCGCCAGATCCCCTTGTGCAGAGTGGTCCTCGGGATCAAGCTGGATAGCCGCCCGATAGGCATCCGCTGCGCCCGCCAGGTCGCTGCCGGCACGCATATGGCGCCCCACTAAGTCATATTTCAGGATGTCCGCCAGAACCATCTGGGCCTTCTTGGATTGAGGATCGAGCTTCACGGCCAGTCGTGCTTGCGCTCGTGCCGCCTCGCCCATACCCGCCTCTACAAGCACCTCGGCCATCCGCATGTGGTGGATTGCCTCATTCGGGTGAAGCGCGATCTGACTGCGATAGGCTGCCAGCGCTTCACCGACCTTCGCTTCATGCAGAAGTGCCGCGCCCTGCGGCTCGAAGTTCACCATTATCGCTGGACCTGCGATCAACTCTGCCGCCTTGTTCCGTAGCTCGGTCGCCTCCGCAATGGAGTAGCGCCGTTTCACCGAATCGAAGACCAGCTGTGCGGTGACTACGCCGTCCTTTTCCGAAGAGAATTTCTCGGTTAACACCGCCGGGCCCACTGGAATCGTTGAATCCCTGGGTAGTTCCTTGGGAACAAACCCCGCCGGCGGCACAATCCTGTATTGCCATTCCACGGTGGACGATTCGTTCAGCCACCAGTCGGCCGTCCGTGGCTTCTTGGGTTTTTCCTTGTCGTCTTTCTTTTTCGTGTCCTCTGTATCTTCCCTGTGCGTTAACTCATCGGGCAGCCGTTGGAACAGGCCGTCCAGTCGAACGGCGGCTTGTGCGCTGTTCAGATCCGTGTAGCCCCTCCGGGCCTTCTCGCACGTCACTGTCAGTTCGAACTGCTTTGATAGATCGGCAGGCTCGGTCCGCTCGGCCTTCGCCAGCTTCTCCGCCACGTATTGCGACTTGACATACTTAGTGAGCGACTCCCGCGTCTCCTTGTCCGGTTTGTCCGCGTAGTAGGTGCGGTAATGCGACTCGAACACGCCCATGGGTCGCGTAATCTCCGACACGTTCGCGGGGCCGTCTTCTGTCAATGTGAGTTCAATGGACACCTGCAGCAAGTTATCCATCGAGGTGGCTTGCGGTGTCTTCACAAGCGCCGAGGTGTCCGCCCGCGCGATCAGCGCCAACCGGCCTTGATCGTCCCGCGGTAACTGCCCCAGCCGTGCATACCGGTCGGTGGCGTCGATCCATCGCGCGGGCTCTCCCTTCGCCGACAGTTCAGGCACGTAGACAATCGCGTGGTCAAATCCTCCCATGCCCGGCAGATCGGTGGGAACATCCATCCGAGAACCGGCACTGAGCAGTGCCACGTACGACGGAATCCCGGCCCCCCGCAGCATCGCCACCAGCAAAGTCGCCTTATCCTTGCAGTCGCCATACTTATGGCTGAGGGTTTCCTCGGGGTCGTGTGGCGCAATGGCAGCTTCGCCAAACTCAATGCCTGTGTATCGGACCTCGCGATCGAGATAGTCCAGAATCGCCGCTTCCTTTTCCGCCACGGACGTTTTCCCCGCAATAAGCTTGTCCACGATCGGCTGCACCGCCGCGGTAACGGCGTGGTGATCCACAATCTCCGCGTATTTGGCTGCAACCGCCTGCCATGAAGCCCCGGTGGAGAAGCGAAGTTCTGGGAATCTCGCCACATCCGGTGGAAGAAATGGATCCCGAGGCTCAAAACCATCCAATGGCCCCAACTCAAATGTGACCGTGACGCGCCCATTGGCCTCGGTCCGCGTCGGCTTCAGATCCGGCAGCAGCAAGTTTCCAAAGCGCAGCGGCAGGGAAGCTGGTGCATCGAACACAACTCGGCTGTGCGCAACCGGAACCTTTTCGCGACCGAAGGTAATTCCACCAACCCGGCCCAGAGCGAAAAAGGGTTCCGTCTCGCGCAGCACGTATTCTTCCTCAACCACCACGCCGGGGGCGATGGCCGGAAATGGAGCGCGCAGTTGCTTGGCGTCGCTGTAGAGCTTGTAGTCGCCTTCGCGGGCTGGCGCCTCAGTTAGGGTATTAGGATCGAGCATGTGCTCGGAAAAGTCCGGCGCGATGACCCGCACCTTGATCTCCGGCCGGGCCTCATGCCAGGGCGCCCACTCTACCCAGAGATGGTCCCACCCCTCCGCGCCTTTCTGCGTCAGTATCTTGTAGACAAGGTGTCCCCCATGCACGATGCGCCCCGCCTCGTCGAAGGTGTAACTCTTATCGTCACTCAGTATCACGACATTCGTGCCTTCGGGCGCGGTTACCGCCGATGCCGCTTCATACAGCGCTTTTGGCTCGATGGAAAAGTGAGGCGCCTTCCACGGCTCGACACTTTGCTGGGCAAGGCAAACGCGCATTGATAGCAGTGGAAATATGATGCAAAGAAGCAAAGCAAGATAGCAACGAGAGGGTAAAGGGAACAAGGGATCACCTGGTTTTACAAGATGAACCCACAATAAACGCCGCCACCCAGATATGCAAGCCGCGTTCTTCTCAGCTTCGCGCCTTATCAATCTCCGCGTGCAACTTCTCGATCTTCTTCCGAATCTTGTCACCATCCTCCGCATGCGGAAACAAATCCAGATACCGTTGGTACGCCTTCACCGCCTGCTTCTTCCTGCCTTTCTTCTCGTACGCTTCGCCCAAATATAGGAAGGGAATCGCGTAGCCGGGTTTGGCCTCCGCGGCATCCTGAAAACGGTCAATCGCCGCGTCAACGTCTCCCTTCTTCAAATAATACTTTCCAACATCCATGTCCCTTTCCGCGCGCAGCGGATCCCATTTCGGCTGGTCTGGCGCAGACTGCACCGCCGAATCGGTGTTCGGTTTAGGCTTCGGCGCGTCCTGTTTTGGAGGTGGAGCGGGCTCCTGCGGATCCTGCGCCAAACAGGGCCATGCCGCAAAGCACAACCCTGCTCCAGCCAACGAATACACCACAAACAATCGTCGCAATCGCTTCACGTCGTTCAATTCTCCTTCCTCTGCGATTCCACAAGCCGCAGAAGAAGTTGCCTGTGTTACTTGCCGAGCAGTTCGTCCACCAGCGCCTGGGCGCCATAAAGCTTGATCAGCGCTTCGGTCATCGCCCCTGTGTGGACCGCAACCGTGCGATTCGCCGTGCTGTCATACACGAAATCGCCCACCAGCGACTCGATGTTTCCATCGAACACCAGCCCCACGATATCCCCGTTGCGATTCACAACCGGGGAGCCTGAATTCCCGCCGATGATGTCGTTGGTCGTGACAAAGTCCAGCGGCGTCGAGAGGTCCAGTTTATCTCGCCCATCCGCATATCGCTTCGGCAATTCAAACGGTCCCTTGTTGTCAAATCCCAATGAGCGGTCATACAAACCATAAAATGTCGTCTTGTACGGTGCTTTCGTTCCATTCATCGGATATCCCTGCACTTGTCCGTACGACAGCCGCAGAGTGAACGTCGCGTCAGGATAAGTCGTCTTGCCGTACGCAGCGAAGCGAGCCTTCCCCAACTGCTCGCCCGCGCTCTGTTCCACGCTTTGCACATTGTCTTCGTCCCACTTGATCATCTCGCGGCGAATCGGATCGAGCCTCCGTGCCATCGCGATCATCGGGTCATTCGAAGCGTCCACGGCGGCCTTCCCGCCTTCGATCAGGCTCTTGCGAAACGCCGCGTCTCCCACTTTCGTTCCGGTGATCAATTGCGTGGCCGCATCCTTTGGAGTGCGCCCCTGCAGCACGGCAGTCAGGAATGCATCGTTCGCTCCCAATTCCTTGATCCCCGCCTCCAGGGCACTGGTCATCCGCGCGATTTCCATCTCTGGATAGATCGGCGCGGGTGAAAACAGTCGCAGCTTCAGCGAGTCCAACTGTGAAGTATGAAATCCTTGCAGCCGCTCGCCATCCGGTTTCGCGATTTCCGTCACGTACGTCACGAGCGTGACCGCCAGACCTGAAAGTGATGAGTCCGTCGAGCGGAAATACTGCTGTTTGAGGCGCGGTTTCTCCAGTTCAATCGCATGCGCGATCGCGTCCCACGCCCCGCCATACTCCTTCTGCCATTCGGGATTCGCTTTCACTTTTTCGCGAAACTCCTCTTCGTCCATCCGCTTCTTGTCCATCACATTCTTGTCCAGCAATCCTTCATAGCGTCCTTGCCACGCCTTCAAGCTGTTTTCCAAGCCAAAGATTAAAGTTGCGCACTGCCGCGCCTGCTCCGGACCCCTTGTCGAATATTCCTTCAGCATCGCAATGCGCCGTTTCAGGCTCTGCAGAACATAGGGTGCTTGGTCGTCGCGCAGACCTTCCAATTGCGCATACGTATCCAGCCGCGAAGTCGATCCCGGATGCCCCGAAACAAATACCAACTCACCGTCGCCCGCGCCCTTCGGATTCCACTTCAGATAATCCTTGCTGTCCACCGGCTTGCCATTTTCGTACACGCGGAACAGCGCCATGTCCAGGTCGTAGCGCGGGTACGTGAAGTTGTCCGGGTCCCCGCCATAGAACGCCGTTTGCTGTTCCGGCGCAAACACCAGCCGCACATCCGTGTATTTCTTGTAGCGATACAGCCAGTATTCTCCGCCCTGATACAGCGTTACCACGTCCGAACGAAAGCCCGTCTTCTCCGTGCTCTCTCGCTCGATATCCGCGATCACCGCTCTGCGCTTGGCGAATTCCTCGTCTGCATTCTTCGCGCCTTTCACCGCCGCGTTTACACGGTCCGTCACGTTCTCCATGGACACCAGAACGTTCACTTCCAGGTCCTGCGACTTCATCTCCTGCTCCGGCTTTACCGCATAAAAACCATCGCGGATGTAATCGTGCTCCGCCGTCGAGTTCTTTTGCAGTTGTCCGCGCGCGACGTGATGGTTGGTCAACAACAACCCGTGCGCGCTCACGAATGACCCCGAACCGCCGTCGTTCAATCGCACACTCGCCAACCGCAAATGATCCAACCATTGCTGCGTCGGCGTGAAATTGTAACGTTCCTGCAGTTGTTTCACCGGTGGGTTATCGAATGTCCACATGCCTTCATCGGATCGCACGGCGGGGCACAACAATGCCGAGGCCAGCAGCGCTGCCGACGCATACCGCAACACGAAGTTTGCTTTCACGGAGGGAATCCTCGTTTCTCAGGGAGTGATGCCGCATCTGGCGGCGGCTCTCAGTATAGTACGACTCCACCGGTAACTGCATTTCCACAGCTCCTTTGAGGGAGAACCAAATTCATATCGCAGTACGATACACTGGTTGCAGGGAGATTACCCCAGGCCATGCCAGAAAACCTGCCCGAAGGTCCGCGGTGGAAGGCGCCGATGCACCGTTGGACGGCGCTCGTTCAAGACCGCGAGGAACAGGTCTTCCTCGTTCTCACTTTACTTATCGGCGCCCTCGTCGGCCTGGTCGTCGTTGCCTTCATCCTCATCACCGAGCGGTTTGGCGCGCGCCTTTATCCCGCCGGTGGCGCGCACTGGCGAGGCCTCGTCGTCCCCGTCCTCGGCTCTTTCGGTATGGGCTATCTCCTCTACCGTTTCTTCCCTAATGCGCGCGGTAGCGGTGTTCCACAGACCAAAGCCGCCCTCTATGCCCACGAGGGCCGCATCACCTTGCGCACTGTTCTTGGCAAGTTCTTCTGCACATCGGTCACCTTGGCCAGCGGTATTCCCCTCGGTCGCGAGGGTCCTGCCGTCCAAGTTGGCGGAGGCATCGCCTCTGTCCTCGGACGAACGCTTGGGCTCCGCCCAGAAAGAGTAAAGGCCCTGATCCCTGTCGGTGCCGCGGCGGCTGTTGCTGCGGCTTTTAACACGCCTCTCGCTGCCGTTCTATTCGCCCTCGAAGAAGTGGTGGGTGATCTTCACGCTCCTGTTCTCGGCTCCGTCGTTCTGGCCTCCGCCACCTCATGGGCCATGCTTCGGCTTCTACTGGGCAATAATCCGCTCTTCCAGGTGCCGCAATATCAACTGGTCACTCCCTGGGAATTTGCCATCTACGCCGTTTTGGGTGTCGTTGGCGGATTTGTTTCCGTCGCCTTTACGAAGGTGCTCACAGGCCTGCGCGAACGGTTTATGAAACTCCCGCGCAAAACGCTCTGGTTTCAGCCTGCTGCCGGCGGTCTCCTCGTTGGCGTCATGGGCTGGTTCGTGCCTCAAGTGCTCGGCGTTGGTTATCAGCACGTCGGCAGTGTTCTGAACGGCAGCATGGCTTTGAAGCTTATGGTGATTCTCCTTGTCCTGAAGTTTTTCGCCGTCACCTTCAGCTACGCGTCTGGCAATGCAGGCGGCATCTTCGGTCCCAGCTTGTTCCTGGGCGCCATGCTGGGCGGCATCGTCGGAACACTGGCAAACAGATTTCTTCCCGGGCACGTGGCCTCTCCCGGTGCTTATGCTCTCGTCGGCATGGGCACGGCTTTTGCTGGAATTGTGCGTGCCCCCATGACATCCGTCGTAATGATCTTCGAGACCACGCGCGACTACGCCGTCATCGTTCCACTCATGATCTCCAACCTCGTCAGTTATTTCATTTCCTCGCGCTTCCAGAAGGAACCGATCTACGAGGTCCTCGCCCATCAGGATGGCGTCCACCTTCCCAGCGCTCATTCGCGAGAGCTTGAAGGCAAGCGCCTGGTCGTTCAGACTATGAAGCCCGCCAAGGAGACTTTGTCCGCCCTTCTCACCCTTCAACAAGCCGCGGAATTCGATCGCCAAAGTGCGTCCTTTGTCTGGCCTGTCCTCGATGACCGCGGCGTCATCGGCGTCCTCGGTTCCGCTAAGTTGCAAGACGCCCTGGCTGAGGGTCCACCTACTCGCCTCGTCCGCGACATCTTGCAGCCCGGCCCTTTCCCGCATGTTCACTCCGATCAGCCGCTGACATTTGCACTTGAACGCATGGGCGCAAAACAATTGGAAATGTTGCCCGTCGTCAGTCGCGCCAATGTTCACGAACTCGAAGGCGTCATCACTCTTCAGGACATTCTCGACTCGTACCACCATCCCCCGTCCCAGCCTGACGAAGACTAAAGCGCCATTCGCGCTGCATCGCCTCAAGCAGACGTGAAGCTTCTCTTCTCCTTGACAGTCTAGGAGACCAGGTCTATATTCCTAGCTCATCTAGGAGAGTCATCCGCGTGTCCAAACCACTCGACCTCTTGCAAGGCACCCTCGACATGCTCATCCTCAAGGCCATTTCCCTTGGCCCGCTCCACGGCTACGGCATCCTCTTGCGCATCCAGCAGATTTCCAAGGATCGCCTGACCATCCAGCAAGGTTCTCTTTACCCCGCGCTCTATCGCCTGGAGCATCAGGGCTGGATCACCAGCGAATGGGGCGAATCAGACAACAATCGCAAGGCGAAATATTACCGCCTCACTCCATCGGGGAAACGCAAATTCCAGTCGGAAGCCGAAGAATGGAATCGCATGGCCGATGTCATCGCCGGAATTTTGGAGACGAAGCCGGAGGAAGTATGACGCTGTGGAGCCGTTTCACTTCGTGGCTAAGAGCAACTCTCCATCGCTCACGCATAGAAAGCGAAATGGACGCGGAACTCCGCTTCCACATCGAACAACAAACCGCGCAAAATATCGCCGCGGGAATGTCTCCCAAGGAAGCTCGCCGCGATGCCCTCATCCAACTGGGCGGCCTCGAGCAAGTTAAGGAAGCCATCCGCGATACTCGCTGGCAAACTCGCCTCGAGAATTTCCTCCGCGACATTCGTTATTCTCTCCGCCATCTACGCAAAGACCGCCGCTTCGCTCTCGCCGCCATTCTCGTTCTGGCTCTCGGCATCGGCGCCTCCACGGCAATTTTTTCCGTCGTCAACGCCGCTCTTCTTCGCCCGCTTCCGTATCGCGATCCTGCGCGGCTTGTCTGGGCCGATGAATTCATGCCGCACTTCAACAATTGGACCGTTCCCAATCCGGAATTCACCAACTGGAACACCAACAATCACACTTTTGAATCCATGATCGCCTATAGCGGAGGCACAGAGTCCAATCTAACCGGCGCGGGCGAGCCCGAACGTATTGAGGCCATCGGCGTCACCGCCAATTTCCTTTCCGTCCTGGGCACCCAACCGGCGCTGGGCCGCTCATTTCTTCCTGATGAAGACAAGCCCGATGGTCCACTCGTCGTCATTCTCACCGACGCTCTTTGGCATCGCAAATTCAGCGCCGATCCCGCCATCGTCGGAAAATCCATCGACCTGGATAGCGAAGCCTACACCGTCGTCGGCGTCTTGCCCGCAACCTTCCATTTCCCCGACAAAACTCTCACGCCCGAATGTCTTTTCCCCTCCCAGCTTCCTCCCAAGGTTGACTGGACGTCCAAATCGCTCAGCCTGGCGCGCGTAATCGGCCGCTTGGCACCCGGCGTTTCTTTCAGCCAAGCCCAGGCGGACCTCGCCACCCTCGCCGCGAATTCCAACGCCGCCATTCCCGCCGCTTTCGTTCACATGCGCGAAGGTCTGCGGGTGCAAGTGATTCCTCTGCATCAAAAAATTGTCAGTGATGTCCGCTCTGCGCTCCTAGTTCTCCTCCTTGCCGTTCTCTTTGTCCTGCTCATCGCCTGTGTCAATGTCGCCAATCTCCAGTTGGCCCGAACTGCAGGCCGCCATCGAGAGATGGCCGTCCGCGCCGCCATCGGCGCAGGCCGCGCGCGCCTAATTCAATTATTGCTAACGGAAGGCATCTGCCTCGCTGCCATCGGTGGCGCCGCAGGTCTGCTCCTGGCCATTTTCGGCGTTCAGCTTCTTCGCATTTCTTTGCCCGCTACGATCGCTCAGATTGGCGTCATTTCCATCGATCGCCCAGTCCTCTTATTCGCGTTTGCCGCCACTTGCCTCACCGCCGTTCTCTTCGGACTTGCGCCTGCTCTCCACGCTTCTCGGCCTGATGTGATTGATGCTCTCAAAGATGGCTCGCGCTCCACCGGCTTTTCTCTCCATCGCGGATATCGCGGCTTACTCGTCGTCGCCGAGTTCACCCTTGCATTTTTGTTGCTCATCGGTTCCGGGCTTCTGATTCGCAGCTTTGTGCGCTTGTCCAGTGTCGTTCCCGGATTCGATTCTACGAATTTGCTCGCCGTGATCACAGAACTTCCCATGGCAAAATATTCCACCAATCAACAGCGCCAGGCGTTCTTCGTCCAGATTGTCGATCGTCTCCGCGGACTTCCCGGTGTGCGTTCCGTCGGCCTTACCACGCAACTTCCTTTTGCAGGTCGCTGGAGTTCATCCACTTTCCTGTTCGAAGGTCAGCCCGAGCCTCCCCCCGGCAGCGGTCCCACGGTCTTCACCAGCGAAGTCAGTCCAGATTATTTCCAGACCATGTACATCCCTCTAATCGCCGGGCGTTCCTTCACCTCATCTGATCTCGAGCAGAACTCTCCCGTGGTCATCGTCAGCGCTGCCTTCGCCCGCCGCTTTCTTCCGGACGGTTCTCCTCTCTCAAAACGCATCCGCCTTGGCGCTACGGGCAGCCAATGGAACACAGTCGTCGGTGTCGTCGGCGATGTCCGCAACGCCGGCCTCGACCATCCTTCCGATCCCCTCGTCTATCTCACTTACTCCGGCAAAATTCATGCCCGCATTGCCGCGATTGTCCTTCGTGGAAAACACGACCCCCGTAACCTCATTCCCGCAATTCGTTCTCACTTCGCCGCCGTCGATCCGTTACAGCCTGTCTTCGACATTGCCACTATGCAACAGCGCATCGACGATTCCATCGAAACGCCGCGCTTTTATATGACTCTTCTCACCCTCTTTGCTGCCCTCGCCTTGCTACTCGCCACCGTCGGCATTTTCGGTGTCATTTCCTATTTTGTTTCCCAGCGTACCCACGAAATCGGCATTCGCATGGCTCTTGGCGCCGAGTCTTCCGACGTTCTTCGTGACGTCCTCGGTCAGGGCCTCGCCATGATTGTTATTGGTTTGAGTTTGGGACTCGATGGCTCCCTGCTTCTTACACGCTATCTTGCCAGTCTCCTTTTCAACATCAGCCCCACTGATCCGCTCACGATTTTCTGCGGCGCGGTCCTCCTTGTCGCCGTGGCGCTCGCTGCCTGTTACGTTCCTGCTCGCCGCGCCACGCGCATCGATCCCGTCATCGCCTTGAGGTACGAATGAACACCGTAATTTTCTGGCGCAAATTTTCGAGAACACGGGAGGTCATATGACTCTCTGGACCCAGCTGCGTTCCTGGTTTTCAGCGGTTCTTCACCGCCCGCGCATCGAAAGCGAAATGGACGCGGAACTCCGCTTCCACATCGACCAACAGACCGCGCAAAATATCGCCGCGGGAATGTCACCCAAGGAAGCTCGCCGTGATGCCCTCATCCAACTGGGCGGCCTCGAGCAAGTTAAAGAAGCTGCGCGCGACGCCCGCGGCCTGAACCTGATGGACTCCTTTCTTCAGGACATCCGCTACGGCTTGCGCATGCTTCTCAAGAATCCCGGATTCACAGCGGTTGCTGTCCTTACGTTGGCTCTTGGAATTGGCGCTAACACCGCCATTTTCACGGTAATCAACGCCGTAATGCTTCGCACCCTCCCCGTGCAACACCCCGAGCAGCTTGTGGCTGTGGGTGACCCCGCTCGCGTCCATGCGCTTGGCAGCGGCAATCCGCGCACGGATATTTTCTCCTACCCGCTCTATCGCGAAGTCCGCGACAACAACACCGTCTTCTCCTCCGTGCTCGCAAGCGCGAATTTGGAAAACCCGCGCATCACCATTGAACGCGGAGCGGAAAACATCAAGGGCCGGCTGATCTCCGAAAACTATTTTCAGACGCTGGGCGTCGCCCCGCTCTTAGGGCAGACTTTCTCCGCGGATCAAGCCCGCATCCCCGGTGCCGATCCAGTCCTGGTCATCAGCTACAGCTATTGGCAGACACGATTCGCCGGCGACCCTGCCACGGTTGGACGAAAAGTGCGCTTGAACAATTATCCCTTCACCATCATCGGCGTCGCCCCGCCGGGATTTTTCGGTGAAGTAGTGGGTGACCGCCCCGATGTCTGGGCGCCAATGATGATGCAGCCGCAACTTATGCCCAACCGCGGTTTCCTGGAAGATGCGAATACTGCCTCAATGCTTCTGCTCGCCAGATTGCAACCCGGCGTCACCATCGAGCAAGCGCGCGCCAATGTCAATTCTGTTGTAGAACAGGCGCTTACGGTCACCTTGGACGCTAAGCTCTCTGCTGACGATCGCAATGCCATACGCAAAATGAAACTCGCCGTGGAGGTTTCCCCCGGAGGCCGCGGGCTCTCCCGGTTGCGCCATGAATTCGCCACGCCCCTCCTGCTCCTCCTGGCCATGGTCATACTTGTCCTTCTCGTTGCGTGCGTAAACGTCGCCAACCTTATGCTGGCGCGTTCTGCCTCACGCCAGCGCGAAATCGCCATTCGTTTTGCCATGGGCGCGGGGCCGGGCCGCATCGTTCGTCAATTGCTCACTGAATCGCTGGTGTTGGCCGTGATGGGTGGCGTGCTTGGTCTGCTTCTGGCCCAATGGGGTTCGCGCTTGCTCGTGCGCTTGGTTTACGCCAACAACAGCACGGCCAATCCTCTCTCTCTTGGAGTTGACTGGCGCGTCCTCTTCTTCACCGCCGCCATTTGTTTATCGGCGGGAATGCTCTTTGGACTTGCTCCTGCTCTCAGAGTCCTCCATGTGAAATTAGGCAGGTCGCTGAAGGAAGGTGTTCGCGATTCCGGCGCCGGGCCAAAAAGTACTCTCCGCTTTCTTCTCGCCGCCTCGCAGATCGCTCTCGGCGTCCTCGTCCTCATGACCGCCAACCTGTTCGTTCGTAGTCTTCGTAATTTGCAGGATGCCGATCTCGGCTACAGTCGCGATCAGCTCCTCCTCGTCCCGGTTGATCTTTACTCCGCCGGCTATCAGGGCCCCACTCTGCAAAATGCTACACGCGAGATCCTTCTCCGCCTCGCCAACCTGCCCGGCGTTCACAGCGTCTCCGCTTCCAGCAATGGATTGTTCAGCGGAGGCGAGTCCTCAGACAGCATCCGCGTCGATGGCGTGGCCTTGAGCAATGATCTCGACAATCAAACCGCCGACGATGAAGTCGGTCCCAATTATTTCGCTACCATCGGCGTCCCCATTGTCCTCGGCCGCGATATCAGCCAACAGGATTTTTCTTCCGCCGCCCATGTCGCCGTCGTCAACGAAACTTTCGCAAAGTTTTACCTGGCAGGCCGCAATCCCCTCGGTCACAAAATATTTTTTCAGGATTCTGCCCACCCCGATCAGCCGCCTTACGAGATCATCGGCGTTGCTCGCGATGTCCACGATCATAGTGTGCGTGATGCAGTCCGCCGCCGCATGTACGCGCCCCTCACCAGCGGCACCTTTGACGAACCCGATCTCCTGAATTTTGAAATTCGCGCAGTGGGTAACCCCGCAATGCTCGCCAATTCCGTTCGCGAAGCAATTCGCGCGGCGAATTCGGATTTGATCGTAGGCGATATCCAAACTGCCGGCGCACTCGTCACCAATACTCTTACTTCCCAGATGGTGGTCGCTCGACTATCCTCTTTTTTCGGCGCCCTTGTTCTCCTTCTGGTTTGCGTTGGACTCTACGGCAGCATGGCTTACAACGTGGCTTCCCGCACCAAAGAGATTGGCCTGCGCATGGCACTCGGCGCTCCCCGCGGAGATCTCATCTGGATGGTCATGCGCGAAGCCTGGATCGTCCTCGCCGTTGGCCTGGCCGTGGGAATTCCCCTGGGAATTGCCGCCAGTGTTCTGTTCCGGGCGATGCTTTTCGGCGTCACCAACTTTGATCCGCTTTCGATCAGCTCCGCCATTCTGGCCCTCGTCGCCATCTGCGCCGTTGCCGCCATTGTTCCCGTGCGTCGTGCCACCCGCGTGGACCCGATGATCGCCCTGAGGTACGAATGAGCGGTCTGAAAACCCTCGATCGCTCGTGCGTCTCACCGGAGGTCAAATGAATGTCTGGAGCCAGTTGCGCTCCTGGTTGAATGCGATTCTCCACCGCACTCGCATCGAGAGCGAAATGGACGCAGAACTCCGCTTTCACCTGGACGCCTATATAGAGGATTTAGTCCGCGCTGGCGTCCCTCGCCCCGAAGCCCTCCGCCGCGCCCGCCTGGAATTTGGCGGCCTGGAACAAACCAAAGAACAATGCCGTGACGCCACCGGTAGCAACTTTTTCGAATCAGTCGTGCAAGACCTGCGCTATGCCCTCCGCATGTTTCGCAAGAGTCCCGGCTTCACCGCCGTTGCTATCCTCACCCTCGCTCTCGGCATCGGCGCCAACACCGCTATCTTCACTATGACGAATGGCCTGCTGCTGCATACGCTCCCTGTGCGCGATCCAGGGCAGCTCGTCGAACTTCTCCACCATTATCCCGACGAGCCTGAACCTGGGTTCAATGGCTTCTCGTGGAACGCCTACCAAACCATTCGCGACGGCAATCATGTCTTCTCGGACTTGATCGTCGAGGGTATGAACTTCTTCACCGTCCGTGGCGATAATCTGCAACCGCAGACCGTGTTCGGCGGAGGCGTAGGAGGAACCTTCTTCCAATCGCTCGGGTTACGGCCCGCAGCAGGTCGCTTAATCGGCCCCGAAGATGTGCACATGGGCTATCACGACCCAGTTGCCGTCGTCAGTTGGTCATTCTGGAAGTCTCGATTCAATCTGGATCCTGCAGTCATCGGCAAAACAATCGTCATCCTCATGTGATTGGTCGCATCCTAAACCTGGACGGCACGGCCCAAACAGTTATCGGTGTAATACCGCCGCTCCCGGATCTCTTCCCGGAGACGGACGTGTGGGCCAAGATGGTTCCGGACTTCAGGTGGATGCGGATGAGAGGGAACAAGTTTTTGGATCTTGTGGGACGGCTCAAGCCCGGCGTTACACAGGAGCAGGCCGAACAGGAATTGACTGCGATCTTGCACCGAGGATCGGGAGAGTCACCGGAAGTCTCGGTGCATCTCGTTCCTCTTAAGGACGACCTCACGGGAAATGTACGGTCACAACTTCAGATAGTGATGGCTGCGGTCTCGCTCGTCTTGCTGATCGCTTGTGCGAACGTCGCATACCTCTTGCTTGCCAGGAGCTCAAGGAGACGACCGGAGATTGCGCTACGCGTTAGCCTGGGAGCCGGCAAAGGGCGCCTGATGAGACAATTCATCACGGAAAACCTTATTCTCGCAACTCTCGGCGGCATTGCCGGGCTCGTCCTTGCGGTGGGCGGTGTCAGATTGTTCGAGCGCGTAGGCAGCCTTCCACGAAGTACGTCCATAGGCGTCGACATTTACGCCCTGTCTTTTGCTTCGTTCATCACAGTCCTCACAGGTTTGCTTGTTGCCCTACCACCATACACTGCGTTCTCGAAACTTGACCTCATTGCCAGACTGAAAACAGGGCGGGGCGAAGCCGGAAGCGTTGGAGGGTCGCGTTCACGTTCCCGCTTGTTGCTGGTTTCGGAAATTTCCCTGGCAGTTCTGCTATCCGTTGGGGCCGGCTTGCTCTTGCGCAGCTTCCAGCAGGCAGAACATCTCGATCCAGGTTTCATTCCTGATCATCTCCTGGCCACATATTTGCGCAACAATGATGGGAGCGCTGGGCGGCTCTTTTTCCCTGAGTTGGTAGAGAAGACAGCTGAACTTCCGGGAGTGAGTGCAGCAGCGTTAGGGAAGTGTATGCCCGGTGTATATGCGCCCACAGCCACGCTGTTCTTTAGTGACCGGCCGAATGACCCATTGAACGTCCCGAATGTGGAGGCTTGCTGGATCAGCTCAGATTTCTTCAAAGCGATTGGCGGCCGCCTCGTGAAAGGACGGTTTTTCGCAATTCACGATGATGCAAATTCACCTGCCGTCGTGATCGTGAATCAAGCATTAGCGGAATCCTACTGGCCGGGGCGCAATCCGATCGGTGCGCAGATTGGAGTGGATTATGTCGGAGCAGGGCGAAACATCGCAGCTGCTCCACGCTTTCGGGAGGTAGTCGGGGTCGTGGCAAATGTAAAACAGAAGGGGCTCGACCGGCCGGCCGAACCAGCTCTCTACACTCCTTATCTGCAGGACGAAACGAACCATGCCTTTGCGGGTTTTAATCTATTCGTTAGAACTGCTGGCGCACCCACCTCGCTCGCCGGTACAGTTCGCGCACTTGTCCACTCGCTTCGGTCGGAGCAACCGATTGACGCTATGCAGACAATGAACGACGCGCTATTCCGAGCACTCGCGCCGCGACGGCTCAGCCTCGTTCTCGTCGGATCGTTCGCAGGTTTGGCCTTACTGTTATCTGCCATCGGCATCTTTGGAATGATTGCCTATGCCGTCAGCCAGCGCACCCACGAATTTGGTGTGCGGATGGCTTTAGGTGCCCAGCGCCAGGATGTGTTGCAGCTAGTCCTTGGTGACGGCCTCAAGATCGCAGCGACCGGCGTTTTTCTTGGCATCGGTGCCTCATTCGCCCTTACACGGTTGATGCGCAGCTTGCTTTACGCCGTGGGTCCGAATGATCCGTTGACGTTCGCCGTCGTTCCGCTTTTGTTCGGGCTCGTTGCCCTCGCTGCCTGCTACGTTCCCGCCCGCCGCGCCACCCGCGTCGATCCCATGATCGCCCTACGCTACGAATAGTCTCGCCATCCCCGATGTGGCAAATTCGCTTTGCCATCGAACTCGCCGTAAAATTATGTGAGGGGCCAAGTCTCGCTCCCTCGCCATTACACCAGCATGGAACCCCGCGAAAAAGCCGCGCAACTCCCCGAAGAGCCCGGAGTATATCTTTTCAAGGACGCCGGCGGCACCGTCGTCTATGTCGGCAAAGCACGCTCTCTGCGCAACCGTGTGCGCTCCTACTTCCTCGAATCGCGATGGGCGGACGCCAAGACAGGATCGCTGGCCCGCGAAATCGCCGACCTCGAGACCATCGTAGTCGCCAATGAACGCGAAGCCCTCGCTCTCGAACACGACCTCATCAAGCAGTACAAGCCCAAGTTCAATGTTGTCCTCCGCGACGATAAGACTTACCCCTACATCAAGCTCACTCTGTCTGAAAAATATCCCCGCGTCTATTTCACTCGCCGCGTCAAAAAAGACGGCTCACTCTATTTCGGCCCCTACTTTCCTTCCAGCCTCGCGCGCCGCATTCTTCATTTCGTCCACAAGCGTTTTCTAATCCCCTCCTGCTTCGTCGATCTCACCAAGAATCATCCCCGCCCTTGCTTGCAGTACTACATTCACCGCTGCCTCGGCCCTTGCGTCGCCGGCCTCACCACCGATGACCGTTACGCCGAAGCCGTCCGCGATGTCCGAATGTTTCTCGATGGACGCCGCCACGACCTGATGAAGAGTATCGAGGAGCGCATGACGGCCGCCGCTGAGTTGGAGCACTTTGAGGAAGCCGCCTCCTACCGCGATCTTCTGCGCACCATTGAAGACATCGAGGAACGCCAGCGGATCGCTTCCGCCCAAGGTGACGATACGGACGTGCTTGGCTATTACGCCGAGCCGCCTCTCGTGGCCGCCAATCTATTTCACTTGCGCGGTGGCCGCGTCGTGGATCGCCGCGAATTCTATTGGGAGGAATTGGAAGCCTTTGATCCCCACGAATTCGTCACATCGCTTCTGAAGCAGCTCTACCTGGATGCGGAATACCTGCCGAAGATGATTCACGTCCCTCTCGACTTTGAGGATCGCGAACTCCTTGAAGCCACTTTCAGCGATCGCGCTGGCCACAAGGTGGAAATTCACACGCCCATGCGCGGCAGCAAGCGCGCCTTCCTCGACCTCGTTGAAAACAACGCCAAACACTGTTTCGAGCAGCGCTTCCGCGTAATAAAGCCAACTTCCAAAGCCATTACCGAAGCTCTGCAAAATACGCTTAATCTTCCGGAAGATCCCAATCGCATCGAGAGCTTCGACATTTCGCATATCCAGGGAACCGATACGGTCGCGTCCATGGTCGTCTGGGAAAATGGCCGCATGAAGAAATCCGACTATCGCAAATTCATCATTCGCGGCGATGAAACTCCTGCTGGCCGCCCGCGTGCTCTTAACGACGACTTCGCGAGCATGTACGAAGCCGTTATCCGCCGTTATCGCCGCCTGCAGGAAGAAAAAAAGCCCCTCCCCGGACTCATCCTCATTGATGGTGGCCTCGGTCAATTACACGCAGCAGCGCAAGCCCTGGAAGCTCTGCAAATCATCAATCAACCTATGGCCAGCATCGCCAAGCAAGAAGAAATCCTCTACGTTCTCGGCCTCGAGAACGAACCAATCATCCTGGATCGCCACTCTCCCGTTCTGCACCTTATCCAACAGATTCGCGATGAGACTCACCGTTTCGCCGTCACTTTTCATCGCCAGCGCCGTGCCGCCCGCCAGACCACGAGCGCCCTCCTGGAAATTCCCGGCATCGGCCCCCGCACCACCCAACTCCTTCTTCAACGCTATGGCAGCATCGCCAACCTGCAAAGAGCCAGTCTGGAAGAGTTAAGCCGTGTAGTTTCAAAGAAAAGTGCCGAGAAAATCCACCAGCATTTTGCACAACCAACCGAAACAACATAACCGTCATAGCTATATATACTGGTTAATGCGTGTTGCGGCCCCACCTCCTCTATGCTACGTTTCCTTTGGAGGTCTTTTCCCATGGCTGACAACGTTGGTTCCAAAGTCTCTTACTTTCTCGTTGGTCTCGGCGTCGGCGCACTGCTGGGCGTGCTTTTTGCTCCCAAGTCTGGCGAAGAAACGCGCGAATATTTGACGAAACGCGCCGACGAAGGGCGTGAGTTTGCCCAGAAAAAGGCGAAGGAATTGCGTGATCGCGCGGATGATCTGATTGAGCGTGGCAAAGACGTTGCTGCTCGCAAGCGCGATTCGATTGCCGCTGCTGTTGATGCTGGCCGCGAAGCGTTCCTGCGCGAGACGAAGTCCTAGGGCCCGGTCGCTGTAACTTGGGGAATTTCCGCGGGGTGATGCGGAGAGGGCGGGGTGTGTATGCAATTCTGGATGGAGTTCTTCAGTATCGTTGCGGCGATTGCTCTGGTCGTTCAGGTTGGCATTCTGATTGGATTGTTCGTGCAGTTGAAGCGCACCACGGAATCCATCAATCGCATGGTCAACGATCTGCACTCGCGGATGGGACCGATCCTCACGCGCACACAGATTCTGCTAGACGATACGCAGCCAAAGATTGCCAATCTGGTTGAAGATGCTTCGCACATCGTTTATCTGGCGCGCGGGCAAGCGCAGCGGCTCGATCGCGTTGTCGGCGAAGCTACTGACCGTTTGCGCGGGCAACTTGTTCGCGTGGACCGCATTTTGACGGGGACTTTGGAAGCCGTGGAAGACGCGGGGACGCAAGTGCGGCGCACATTCTGGGGACCGGTGAACAAAATGTCCGCGCTGGTACAGGGAATTAAGATTGGATTGGATGTGCTGCGTTCACGGCGCGGTCCGGAATCCGCCCCGGACAGGCTCGAGCAGGAAGACGAACTTTTTATTTAAATTACTTAAGAAGGTAGTGTTGCAAGAACGGCCGGCGGCGCGGATCGCAACAAGGTTCGCGCCGCTTTTTTATTCGATCCAGCCGCCCGCCAGCACCACATCTCCGTCGTAAATCACTGCGGCTTGGCCCGGCGTAATCGCGCGTTGCGGTGCGTCAAACGTGATTCGAGCGCGCCAACCCGGCAAAGCTTCAATGGTGGCCGCGGCGGGCTCGTGCTTGTGGCGAATCTTCGCCATTGCACGAAAAGGGGCGCCAGGCTCTTCGATGGAAATCCAGTTCACGCCCGCAATCTCGAAGGTGCTGGTGCGCAGCGCTTCGTCTTCACCGACAATAACGCGATTGTTCGCTGTATCAATCGCCAGCACGTACACGGGCTTTGCCGCCGCGAAGCCCAGTCCTTTGCGTTGTCCAATCGTGTAGTTGTGCACGCCGGTGTGACGGCCAATCACCGCGCCATCTTCGGTAACGATGTCGCCCGCCGCGTCGTGAATCGGTTCGCCGCGCTCGCGCGTATACGCGTGGATAAACTGCACGTAATTCCCATTGGGCACGAAGCACAGCTCCATGCTCTCCGGTTTTTCCGCCACGGGCAAATTCACTTGGCGCGCCAGCGCCCGCACTTCATCCTTTGTTAATTCGCCCAAGGGGAATTCACTGCGCGAAAGCTGCTCCTGCGTGAGGCCCCACAGAAAATACGATTGGTCTTTGCTATCGTCGCGCGCGCGCAGCAGTTCGCAGCGCCCGCTGTGATCATTTTTGCGAATCCGCGCGTAGTGGCCTGTCGCCAGCCGTTCCGCGCCAATCTGCCGCGCCATGAGCAACAGCGGCGCAAACTTCACGTCGGTATTGCAATTGGTGCAAGCTATCGGGGTTCGCCCCGCCAGATACTGCTGCACAAACGGGCGCACCACGCGCTCTTCAAATTGCTCCTCGAAGTTCACGACATAGTGCGGAAAGCTGAGGTGCTGCGCAACGCGTTTGGCGTCGTACACATCATCCAGCGAACAGCAGCGATGCTGCGAAGGGCCATCTCCTTGGAGTTCGGGCAGGCGGCGCTGATTCCACAATTGCATCGTCAAACCGACAATGGGCCGCCCCTGCTGCTGCAATACCGCGGCGACAGTGGAGGAATCCACGCCGCCAGACATAGCCACAGCGACAAGGCCCGGCTGCACTTCCTTGGATGCGGGCAAAGTGTCGAGTTGGACTTCGCTGTACATTTTTAAGCGGAAACCTCTCGTCGGTACGTTGGCGAAAGCTGACGAAGTTGCGCCACTGCCGCGGGAACAATTTCCAGCGCCGCGTCGATTTCCTCTTCGGTAGTATGGCGCCCCAAGCTGAAGCGAATGGTCGCTCGCGCATCGGGAGCCGACAAGCCGATCGCCGTTAACACATGAGATGGTTCTACAGCGCCCGATGAGCACGCCGCGCCGGTAGAACAAGCCAGTCCCTTCAGGTCCAGAGCGATGATCAGCGCCTCGCCTTCAATCCCAGGAAACGTGATGTTGCAAGTGTTCGGAGTGCGCGGCGCTCCAGTGGCATTTGCGTGAGCATCCGGCACGCGCGAGAGCAATCCCTGCTCCAGCCGATCGCGCAGTGAAGCGATACGCGCCGCGTCACTCTGCAGATTCAATCGCGCCAGCTCCGCCGCTTTTCCAAGACCTACAATCGCGGGCACATTTTCCGTTCCTGGGCGGAACCCGCGCTGGTGATGCCCGCCGTAGAGAAATTGGCGCAGCCGGGTGCCGCCCTTGACGAACAGCGCGCCAACGCCTTTTGGCGCGTACAGTTTGTGCCCGGAAAGCGAAAGCAGATCGAGTTGCAGCGCCTTCACGTCCACAGGAATTTTTCCGATGGATTGCACCGCGTCCGTGTGGAAATTGACGTCCGCCTGTGCGGCAATGCGTCCGATTTCTTCGAGTGGTTGCACCGTGCCCAGTTCGTTGTTTGCGTGCATCACTGTAATAAGAATTGTCTCGGGACGAATTGCGCTCTGCACTTCTTTTGGGTCCACAAGGCCTGCGCGGTCTACAGGAAGATAGGTGACTGCTACGCCTTGTTTTTCCAGCGCCTGGCAAGTGTTCAGCACCGCCTCATGTTCAATCGATGAGGTGATGATGTGCGGCGCGGGGTCTGTTGAAATAAGGGACCGTGCCGCCGCCACCACTCCGAAGATCGCGTGATTGTCCGATTCCGTTCCGCCGCTGGTGAAGACAATCTCCTGCGGCCGCGCATTCAGCAGCGCCGCGACTTGTTCCCGCGCCGTTTCCACGCCCGCGCGCGCACGCTGGCCAAACGTGTGGATGGACGAAGCGTTGCCGAATTCGCCGTGGAAATAGGGCAGCAGCGCGTCGAGAACTGATGACTCGACGGGCGTCGTCGCGTTGTGGTCCAGGTAGATGCGCTTCATAAAGTGGAACATCCAGAATAGAAGGGAAGGGGGTTGCGCGCAACAGGAGCGCGAAGGATCCCTTTTTGAGTGCGGGAACTGGCTCCCGCTTTTGGGATGGAATCGACTTTTGACGAACGGTTCCTTGGGCGCCGTTGTGTCAACCGTGAAAGCGGCGGCGAGCCGCCGCACTCCCAAAATGTCGGCGCGCCGACATATTGCATTAATTCCCTGTGAAATGGGGGTTTTTGAGAAGCAAATTCAGCGTTTGGAGCCGACAGCGCGCTGTCGACAGCTGACAGTCTACAGTTGAAAGTCAAAAGACGGCCCCGACCCTCTTGTTTTTGCGTATGTACGGGAATAGTTAGACTTAGTGGCGAGTGGCGAGTGGCCAGTGGCGGGTGGCGAGTAACGGAACAAAGAAAGAAAAAGATAACGCAGAGGCGCAGAGAACGCAGAGACTCGCAGAGAAGAGGGTCGTGAGGAGATCAAACATGTCGGCGCGCCGACATATTTGATCATTCCCCTGCAAAAAGCATGTTTTGCTAAGGCGAGCCGACAGTCTACAGTCGACAGCTCACAGTTCTTGTAGGGCCCGTCCTTCTTAGGCGGGCCACTATTGGGGGTGCGTGCGCCAGTTGCGAGAGATTTGCAATATGTCGGCGCGCCGACAATATTATTATTAATATAAGTCAGTGTATAGTAACTGCGGCAGGAGAAAACAAAGGAGTTAGGGGAGAAGGACAGCTCACAGTCGACAGCCGACAGTTTACAGCTGGAAGCTAGGAAACAGGCCCCACCCCCCTGTTTTTGCGTATGTACGGGAATGATTGGGGTTACGGGAGAATTTCGTGGATGTACGGGAATGATTAGACTTAGGGGAGAAAGGCAGCCAACAGCCGACAGCTTACAGTCCACAGCCAAAGAAGAAGAAAGAGGGAGGGCGACAAGGCGATCAGACTTCGCGAAAAGGGGTCTGGGTAAAGGGGTAGGGCGTTCCGGAATGGCACAAGGACAGCATCCCCTCAGCATGACGGAAGGAGCTTAGCACAATATTTACCGTTTGTCTACTATTATTTAGTGGGTACTACGTTCGAAACTGGTACGAGAAGCGAGTTTCAGGAAAGGAAAAGGCAAAACCCGCACCCTTTATGAACCAAGTGCCAAGAGTGCGGCATCCATTGCCCACCTCTTGGCCACCCGCCTGCTTTGGAGAATTATCCCTGCTTCGCCGGCCTGTACTCCTTACATCCGCATCCCGGGTGACAACAAGCAAAGTTGAACCCCTGGGCTCTCTTATGTGGCTCAGGTTGGTGGATTGTTTTGCCGTGCGAACAGCGGCATGGTTGCTTTTTGTTGATCCGTTTGCGCATGCGGAAATGTTATCACGGCGCGGAGGGCGCGTTGTATGGGTTCAAAGCCGCCGGCCTATCGGCCGCGGTGTTAGCAAGGTGAACGAGGTTGGCGGGTGAGTCGTCTGAAGGTTTCTGCCTCGTGGTCACCCGCCACGAAAGGCGTGCGATGCAAAACCGTCCCTCACTTCGCTCGCCCTCGGGGGTTGGCAATGGCGGAAGGGACGAACCCAAGACCCACCCTCAGAAGACGAGGATGGGGCAACCGGCCCTTCGGCTCCGCTCAGGGCAGGCGGGCTGGGTAGGTATGCGAAATTGCCACAGCGGTTCAGAGGGTAGCAGCTGGCGAGTGTTTAAGTTGTCACCGGCGTAAGTGATAGCCATCACGGCGCGTTTGCTGGCCGAGGCGCATAAGTTAATCGAATAGTCAGACGAAGACGGTGACGAGCCAGGGGAACTTGCCCGGGCCCGGAGTAAGCATGTATGTGTTGACTTCAGTCGCACGGGACCCTCTGCTGCTGTTTTTGGTTGTACCTGGACGTGCCTGGAAGAACTGCGCAATCCGGGATCTTCTTTCCAAACAACAATTCAATTCGATCATTTCTAAAGAGCGCCGGCGCCTCGCTTGGTCATTGTTCATTCGTCTCGGCAGGCGCTCCAAATACGATTTGCACGATGGCGCGATTTTGCTGAACTCCGAGGAGAAATCCATATGCTTCAAAAAGAGCATGAGCTCATTTCGTATGCAACACGCACTGGGAGCATCGCATTTGTCCTGGTGCTTGGCATTTTGAGTTTCGGCGGGCACGCGGCTTCCTTGCCAAGACCCGGCGGAGCACCGCCGGCTGCGCCGAAGAAGGACCACGTGTTTACGCAAGTTTATCAGTACACCTACGACGAGGTTTTCCAGGCGATTCAAGAGCACTTGGCGCGGACGGGGACGTCCATTACGGCGAAAGATAAAGACAAAGGGACGATCCAGGCGACTGTGAGTAAACATGAATTTTTTGACATTCACGTCGAGACGCTCAACACCAAGCCTGAGACGAAGGTAACGCTTATCGTCTGGTATGACACGCGCACCTGGGGCGATCTCTACACTCCATGGGCGGTAGCATTTTTCAAGCAGGTGCAACAAGTGTTGTCGCCTCCACCCCCCAAGCCCTCCGAAGTGGCTTCCAGCGGTGAACAGCCAGTGGCGGGTACACCGGACGGCAAACCGTCGGAGCCTGCGCCCAACACCGAAGTGCAAGTCTTAGACGCCGCGAGCAGCAAGGCGCTGGCAGATGCTTCTACCGGCGTGGTATTCCACGTGAATGCCTTTGGTCAGACATTACAGCCGCTCCCGGAAGAGAAGGGGACAATGAAAGGAGTACCGACAGCAATCAATAATGCTTATGTGGGGAACGCGAGCGCGGTATTCCTGAAGATCCCCGGGCAACACTCCCCACTTCGTGTAAGGGCAGGGAGGCCAGCATTCATTATCAAAGGGGATAGGGCGAGGGTCGGGAAGTTCTACCGTTTTGGCGTTTTCCGGCATGACAGGGAAACCACAGTTTCACAAGACATAAACTTCGCTAAAGGAATTGCCAATCCCGGGCTCGGTTTCACTCTTGCCAAATTTGGGCCCTCGGCTTTCAAATTCGTCCCGGAGACCTCTCTTCCCGCGGGTGAGTACGGCATACAGAGTCGCGGCGCCGTGGATATTTTTACTTTTGGAGTGGAACATTTTGGGTCGGACATCGATGTGACTTCAGACCCGAAATTTCTGGCCGTCGACCACATAGCTGTTCTTCCTGCTCTCGACTTCAGGGAGGATCAGACGGTTCCAGTCAATCTCGCGGACCTTACCAACATCACTGTGGATCTCCTGAAACAAGATAACTATGCCGCCAGTTTGGCGGGCGACAAGGGGACTGCGGGTGAAATCACGGAAGCAAATCTGGCGGAGGCAAAGGCGGAGTGGATCAAACGGTTGGGGCCGGGTGAGGCGCGTTGGGTAATCGTAGTCGGGGTCCATAAGGCTCACGTGACGGACAGTTCGCTGGAACACACCAGCAGCGCCGAGTTCGTGGGATTCCTATTCGACAAGCAAGACGGCAGTGTTCTTTGGCAGGGCAAGGGAACCGGCAACATCGTAAGACTGCTGCTGGGAGGCTTCTTGAAGAAGGGATCGATGCCGGGAGAAGCAGAGAGAGCAGGTCTGACCGATCTATTGAGCGGAGTGCCGACGCTGCCCAGGAAATAGTCGTGGTCGAAATTCAAGCGGCATCGGGGGGGACGAAACTGTCTTTTGGCTTCAGGGTCGCGCTAGCTGCTTACGACGTATTCAATAAGTACCGAGGTTGTCACGGTGGGCAGTGACGCTCATCACAGCGGGGTAACAGGACAGAGAGCATAAGAAGGTAGATAAGGTCGGTGACGAGCCAGGGGGATTTACCCGGGCCCGGAGTAAGCATGGTTGTGTTGACTCCAGTCGCACGGGACCCTCTACTGCTCTGTTTAGCTGTGTCTGCTCCTGTCTGGAAGAACTCGTCTGCCAGGCGTATTTCTCACAAGAAACAACCCGATGGCACACTCACTCGTGGGCGCTGGCTGCACGCTTTTGCATTGCTGATGCATCTGCGCAGGTATTTGGCGTTCCACCCCAACAGCTACGCAACTCTGCCAGCCTGCCGGGCTAGCGCTTTCGGGTGGGAAATCTGAAAGGATGGGACTGAGATGGAAAGAGAAAACGAGCAGGGTCGTTCTGGGTGGGCAGGACGCCTTACCGTGGTTCCTTCGATCCTGGTGTTGGGCGTTTTGATTTTTGGAGGGTACGGCGCACCTTCGGCTTCAGCCGCGCCTAAGAAGGAGGACACGGCCTCGCAGATTTACCAACACACCTATGACGAGGTCTATCAGGCTTCGCAGGAAGCCATTGAACGGATGGGTTTGTTCCTTGGGGACAAAGACAAGGACAAGGGGACGCTCAACGGTAACGGCCCCTACCAAGAGCCCGGTTATACCGGCACCTTTCAGATGATATTCGACATCCACATCGAAACGCTTAGCACAAAACCAGAGACACGGTTGACGATCAGCACCCAACACAAAGGAATGATTGCAAGCCACGAGCTAAAGTCTTTCAATCAGCGGTTCTTGAGTGAGGTGCAGAAGGTGTTGTCTACGTATCACTGATAACGGGTTTGGTCAGAAGCCTCTGCCAGCATGTGCAAGGACTGGCCACGCAAGTCATAAAGGAGAAAATCCGTATGTTTCAAAACAAGCACAAGCTTCTTTGGTACGCAAAACGCGCTGGGGTCGCTGCTCTTGCCCTGGTGCTGGGTGCGCTGATTTTCGGTGGGCTCGCCGGACCTTCGGTCTCAGCCGCGCCCAGCAAGGACAAGGACGAGGCGTTCACACGGGTTTATCAGCACACCTACGATGAAGTTTTCCAGGGTTCGCTAGAAACTATCGAGCGGCTTGGGATGTTTGTAACTGCCAAGGATAAGGACAAAGGCACAATCGCCGGCAACGGCCACAGTAATGCCACCACACCGGTAACGGTCTATTTCGAGATTCACATTGAAGCCGTAAACGCTACTCCCGAAACGCGAGTAACCATCAACACGACAGCAAAGGGGGCACCTCCGTTGTGCATGGGATGCAAGTCCGGAAACATGGCGCAATTCAAAGATCATTTCTCGACCGAGTTGCAAAAAGTTTTGTCCACGTATCACTGAAGGCGGGTCCGGCCAGGAGCCTTTGCCAGCAGGTGCAAGGACAGGCCACGCGAGCCATAAAGGAGAAAATCTGTATGCTTCAAAAGAAGCACGAACTTTTTTTGTATGCAAAACGCGCTGGGGTCACTGCTTTTGTCCTGATGCTGGGTGCGCTGATTTCGGCGGGTTCGCCGGCTCTTCCGCTTTAGGGTCGCCCAACAACGACAAGGACAAAGATTTCACACGGGTTTACCAGCACACCTACGACGAGGTTTTTCAGGCATCTTTGGAAGCCATCGAGCGGATAGGGATGTTTGTAACTGCCAAGGATAAGGACAAAGGCACGATCACAGGCAATGGCAAAAGTAATGCCACTACCTCGATAACGGTCTATTTCGACATTCAGATTGAAGCCGTAAACACCACTCCCGAAACACGCGTAACGATCAACACGACAGCGAAGGGAGGAGGGGTTTGCCCTGGTTGTAAGTCCTTTAACATGAACCAATTCAAAGACCATTTTTCGACCGAACTGCAGAAGGTGTTGGCCACGTACCACTGATAGTGGCACGAGCTGGGAGGTTTTATGCGAGTTCTTGATGAACGAAGGAGATGGACTGCTGGTGCGGTGCGGCTCACTCTTGTAATCCTTGGCGTTTGCCTGCTCGGATTTTTTGGCCTTGCCAGGGCTGGCGGACAGGGCACAACGACGCTGTCGCATGGGGTAGCGGTCAAGTCCGAGCCTCCCGGGGCAACGATTTGGAAGAAAGACGGAAGAGACTTCGTCTGCATAAATAGTGTGACACCGGGCACTGTAGACCTGACGTTTCACGGTGAAATGGATGTGCAGAGAATCAAACTGAGAAGGTTCGGTTACGCCCCCATAGTCCTGGACGTGAAATCCATGGATAAGGAACTTGATACCGCACTGAACCCAAAGAATTACCAGACCTCCTTCTTGCTCACGAACGACGCGCCGCCTAACCTCGTAAAGTTGAACGAGGCCCTAAGAACCGAGTTTGAGAAGACACTCTTCATCGACCAGGAGGCGTTTCGCTGTGCCCCGTTCGACCTGTATTTCATCCACCTGACAGAAGACGAGGAAACCGGGGCGCCTAACTTGAACGTGGCTCTCAGACTGGATCGTTCCTTTGGTGGACCGGCGTTTCGGCTCGCGAGTCATGCAGCGAACTCGCAAGAACGTCATCAGAAGATGGGGCAGGCGGCGCTGGAGAGTGGGATGGGCGAGGTGCTGGCGCGGTTTCACCGGATCGCCGCAAAATACCCAGAGTTGAAAGTAATTACCGTGAGTGGCTTTTACTCGACGACGGAGGCGGTGCTGGAAACGGAGCGCGTGCAATCTTCGCATCTCGAGCAGCACTATGAGTCTTACGGAAAAACAGAATTGCGCGTGGTCCAAACATGGAACGATCAGACGGTCGTCAAAGATCGGACAGTCGAGAAGGCCATCACGCTCATCGTGCCTGCGGCCAAGATTCCGGACACTCTGGACAAGAAAACCATAAGCGACGCGGTCCTCGCGGAAGGGCAGGTGGTTCTCGCCGGAAATATTGACGAGGCCGACCTTAGCGCCGCCGTTGGAAAAGGGTCGCCGTCGGGGAGCGGCAGCGGAGGAGATATTAATCAAGCCGCCGGTGCCGGCGACTTGAATCGAGTCCAGGCGCTGCTCAAAGGCCATCCGGAATTGATTTCCAGTAAAGACGTGGGAGGCGACACGCCGTTACACAACGCGGTAGCGGGAAATGCGGGCAAGGACCTCGTCGAGTTTCTGCTGGCCAACAACGCCGACGTTAACGCCAGGGACGCCAACGGGTCGACGCCCCTGCACTTTGCGGGATATTTGAGCCATGAGTCCTTGGCGCAAGTTCTGTTGGACCACAAAGCCGATATCAACGCCAAGAACAATCACGGGGAGACCGCTTTGCTGGTGACGGCCTTAACGGGAACCCCGACAATGGTGGAGTTCCTCCTGACCCATGGGGCGAACGTCAATGTAATGGATGCCCTTGGCCGGACGCCCCTGCACTACGCGGCCATAGGGGGACGACCGCAAATTGTGCAATTGTTTCTGGCTCACCGAGCCGACGCAAACGCCAAAGACCAGAAAGGGTTGACACCCCTGGCCTTCATGACCAGCTCCAAGGTCAAGATCAAGACGCCGCAACAGAAGGAAATTGTGGCTATGCTGCGCCAAGCCGAGGCTAGCCCACCGCATACCGCCGCTCAGACTGAGACTCATGAAGCCGCTGTGTTGCCGCCGCAATCCGCAGTTGCTTCGTCGCAGAGCAGCGGACATAGGGATATTTTTCAAACCTTCGAGGCAGGCGATTTGGAAGAAGTGCAGGCTCTGCTCAAGGAAAATCCAAGTTTGGTGGGCAGTAAGGAGCCGAAAGACGGTTATACGCCTTTGCATCTTGCGGTAATGGGAGGCGCACGCAAAGAACTCATCGAGCTTATCTTGGCGAACCACCCCGACGTGAACGCCAAAGAGAACAACGGATGGACGCCTCTGCATTACGCAGCATCGACATCCAATCAACTCGCTGCGGAACTGCTGTTGGCCCACCATGCTGACATGGAAGCCAGGGGCAATCTCGGGGAGACAGCCTTGTTTGTAGCAGCGGGACTTGGCACCCCGAAGATAGCAGAATTCCTCTTGGCCAACAGGGCGGACGTCAACGGCAAAGATAACTCGATGCGGACACCCCTCCATATCGCGGCGGCGCAGGGGAATCTGGAAATAGCGCAAGTGCTCCTGGCTCACAAAGCTGAAGTCGAAGCCAGGGACAAGAACGGCCAAACGGCTTTCGGTATGGCCGTGACCCAAGCACACAATGACGTGGCGGAATTGCTGTTGGGCCACGGCGCTGACATCAATACCAAGGATAAAGACGGCGGAACTCCTTTGCACGAAGCGGCATCTTTCGGCCAAAAGGACGCCGTGGTGTTTCTGCTGGCCCACAAGGCCGACGTCAATGCTAAGGACGACAAGGGCCGCACGCCCTTGGATTTCGCCAAGGCTACGGGACACAACAATGAAGTGGTCCAATTGCTCCGTCAGCACGGCGGGGGCAGATAAGCACGGATCAGAGGTAAGCGATTTTTCGGCGAGTGAAGGGAGACGCGTGCAACCGGAGCGGGAGGACCCTTTTGGAGTGTGGGAGCTTGCTCCTGCTTTTTCGAGGCAATCGGTTGCTGTCAAACGGGTAATAGGGCGCGGCTATGGCAACCGCAAAAGCGGCGGCGAGCCGCCGCACTCCAAAATGTCGGCGCGCCGACATTTTCGCACCTGGCAACTCATATTTCCCGCTCCCGTATATTCCTAAACTCAAAACTTACAACCGATAACGCAAAACTCCCCCCAACTACGCCAGCTTGGCGTGACGGAAGTCATGCGCCTGCAGGAGATTGGATCGATGGACTAAGGGCCAGCGCCGGGAAAATGGTGCTAAAGTAAGGAACGATACAGCGACGCATCGAACTCATGATGATCACAATTTCCAAGGAAAATTATCTGAAGGCCATTGCGGAGGCGGAGGCGGAAGGGCAGATTGTGATCCCCGCGCTGCTGGCCCACTGGCTTTCGGTGACGCCGCCTGCAGTTACCGCCGCGTTGAAGCGGCTGAGAAGAGACGGGCTGGTCACGATGGAAAAGGGCGGCGTTCAATTGACTGCCGAAGGACGGAAGGTTGCGGAGCGCACGATTCTTCGGCACCACTTGATTGAGCGCATGCTTTTCGAGGTGTTCGGCATGGGCTGGTTTGAAGTTCACGAGGAAGCGGAGCGGCTGGAGCACGCGGTTTCTCCCGCGTTCGAGAAAAAACTGGTCGCCATGCTGGGGCACAAAGAAAACTGTCCGCACGGGAACGGCCTAGCGGTGATGAGCCCCAAGCAAAGGCGCAAGAAGGGGCAGCGGCTGCTCAGCGAAGCGGAAGCGGGATCGAGCTATCGGGTGTTCAGCGTATACGAGCGGGACCGTAAATTATTGGAATTTTTGGAAGAACGAGGAATCCGGCCGGGCACGCAATTGAAAGTGGAGTCGAGAAACTACGACGGAACGGCGATCCTGAAAGTGGCAAGGAAACGCATCGCGCTGGGCTCGCCAGCGGCAGAAAAGATATGGGTAGGGCGAGAACATTAGAACCTGTCGTGTGAATAGTTTCACGGGGAAGACAGGAGATTCCTCAGGGGCTAAAGCCCTGCGTCAGCCAAGCAGTTAATGTCGGAGCTGAAGCTCCGACCCCCTAAGAAGTAATTATTGCGATGGCTTCAAATCAAATGGTTGTTAACCCCAGTTAATAAATTCTGATATACTATGCTTTACCGGGCGGAAATGCATTAGTATCTTCCGCACATCAGGAAGGGAAGGTCTGTGAACTTAGGGCCTCTGTCCAAATTGATGCCGCAGCGCGTTGACCAACAGGACGTGGTCATCACGCATGAAGACGTGGACCGCGCGCATGACCGCGTGCGCGTTTCCGCGGCGCGAGCGCAGCGGGGCGCGTTCTCGAGGTTCCGTTTACTATGGCTGCTGGTGGGGCCGGGAATTCTGGTCATGCTGGGAGAGAACGATGGTCCCAGCATGATTTCCTACGCGGCGACGGGCGCGCGATTTGGAGTTGGGTTCTTTCTACCCTTTGTTATTTTGACTTTTTGCATGGCTATCGTCGTACAAGAAATGACCATGCGTTTGGGATCCGCTACGCATCGCGGCCACGCGGAGTTGATCTTTGACCGTTTCGGACCGTTCTGGGGCTGGTTCTCTATGATTGATCTGGGGATCGGCAATTTCCTGACACTGATTACCGAGTTCATTGCCATCCGCGCCGGGTTGGGATTCTTCGGCGTGCCTCCCTGGGCGGCGGTTGGCAGCGCGCTGGTGTTCTTGTACCTGGCCGTTGCGATGCACCGCTATTGGACTTGGGAACGAACGCTGCTGGCGATCGCCATCTTCAATCTCATTTTCGTTCCGGTGGCATTGCTAACGCATCCGCACTGGCATTCCGTGGGGCACGCGCTGATTACCTGGATGCCTTTGCCTGGTGGGTTGAGCCAAGAGACGCTGATTATCGTGCTGGCGGACATCGGCGCGACGGTGACTCCTTGGATGCTGTTCTTCCAACAGAGCGCGACGGTGGATAAAGGCCTCACCAGAAAAGACATCCATCTTGGCCGCTTTGATACGGTCGTCGGGGCTGCATTGGCCGCGATCGCCGCGGTTGCGACCATCCTTGCGACCGCACCGTTATTTGCGCATCACATGTCGGCGGAAAACTTTCAGGGAGCGGAATTCGCGCAAGCACTTGAGCCTTTGATCGGAAGACTCGGTGCCGTGCTGTTTGCATTGGGCATCGTGGAAGCGGGGATGGTTGCGTCAGTCACGATTTCCATTTCCTCCGCATATGCGTTTGGGGAAGTTGCGCGCAGGCCGCACAGTTTGAATCTTCCGGTGACGCAGGGGAAGTCGTTCTATTCCGTGTTGTTCCTTTGCGCGGCAACTGCGGGAGCGATTGTTCTAATTCCCGGGCTCCCACTTGTCTATGTGGTCTTGCTGGTGAATGTGGTTGCGGTGCTGGCGATGCCGCCGGCGCTGGTGTTTCTGTTCATGTTGGCGAACGACCGGGAAGTGATGGGCGATCTTGTAAGTCCGTTGTGGGCGAACATACTCGCCACGTGCGTGGTCGTTTTTCTGACATTCGCGGGGATACTTTTTGGGATCAGCGTGATTGCGCCAAAGGCTTTTGCGTTTTTGGGCGGAGGGTAGGGGAAAAGGAACATGACACCAAAAGAGAAAGCTCCCGCTACGATTACTTCATCCGATCAAGAACTGGTGCTGGCTTCGCTTGAGCCGGAGCAACTCGCGGGGCTGAAGAAGCACCTGATTCCCCGGCGTCACCTGAATGGAACGGAGAAATTCGTGATGTTGTCTCTGCGAATCTACCTGCTGTTCATGATTGTGGTGGTGGTTTACCAGGTTTTGACGAGCCTGCACTAAGAAAAATCGCAACCGAATGGCGGGCTGTTACGGATTACTAAATCCTCGCACGTAACGGAGAGCGTCAGCCTGAAATTCGCCGGAGAGATTGGGGAATGGCGCGTTCGCTACTCGTTCAGGCTGGCGGACGAAGCCGCACTTTTCCAGCACGTGGTAAGAAGCCGTGTGATCCGGATGGCATAGGGCGAAGAGTTCCGCGATGTGAAGAGTCTGCGCGAGACTCACAATCGCTCGCAAAGCTTCCGTAGCGTAACCGAAACCCCAAGCATCTTTGGCAAGAACATAGCCAGTCATGGCGCGCTGCGGACTCTCGAATGCAAAGCCAGTGCTACCCAGCAGGTGGCCATCTTTCAGATTTTCAATCAGGTAAGGTCCGACGGGCGAGCGCGCCCATTCGCTATCGCTGTATGCCAGAAACGCGTGAGTCTGAGCGATGGAAGTGTGCCGCGGCCAGCCCATATATTTCGTCACCTCGGGGTCGGATGAGTAGCGGCTGAAAATGAGCTCAGCATCGGCGAGTCGCGGTTTGCGCAGAAGCAGGCGGGCGGTTTTCAATTGGTCTGGTGCATTCATGATTGCAGTGATTCATGCATGAACTAAAAAGGGAATTGAGTTGGACGGTGACAAGATAGCACTTCAGAAAAAGATTGGCGGCGTGAAAAAAAAGGGGCGGCGTTCGCAAGAGCAAAGGCCACCCCAAGTTGTAACCCTAATTCTGATCGGCGTTATGGTTTGGGCTTCTCGTCTGGTTTGGCGGCTGGGTTCTCAACAGGATTGACGACGGGCTTTCCGCCTGGCTGTTCCAACGCTGGTTTCGGAGTGGGCTTATCGGGAGCGGGAGGCTTGATGGACATCAACTCGACTTCAAAGACGAGAGTGGAATTAGGAGTGATGTCGGGGCCGGCGCTGCGTTCGCCGTAAGCCAAGCTGGGCGGCAATACGAGTTGCCACTTGGAGCCGACGGGCATGAGTTGCAGGGCCTCCGTCCAGCCGGGAATCACCTGCTTCACCGGGAACGTAGCGGGCTGGCCGCGCTTGTAGGAACTATCGAATTCTTTACCGTTGAGCAGCGTGCCACGATAGTTGCAGATCACGGTGTCGTTCGCGGTGGGCTTGGGGCCAGTACCTTGCTGCAGAATTTTGTATTGCAAACCACTGGGAGTGGTGACGACGCCATCTTTGGCTTTATTTTCGGCGAGGAAAGCGTCACCTTCCTTCTTGTTTGCTTCACCTTGGGCCTTGGCGATTTCTTCCTGCTTCTTGCGCACTTCCGCCTGCAAAGCCGTTAGCGCGGCCTTAGCTTCGTCATCGGTCATCAGCGTTTTGCCGCCGGCGAGGCCGTCTTTCAAGCCACGAAGCAAAATCGCGGGATCAACGTCAACGGATTGCTGGTGCATGCCCTTGCCGATGTTCATGCCGATGGCGTAGCTGGCCTTGTCCTTCGGAGTGGTCAGGACCAGCGGGGCGGCGGGCTTCTTCGCGGTGGAAGTCGTCGCGGGCTTTTTCGCCGCAGGAGTCGTCTGCGCCTTAGTCGCCGGGGCTGGCGTTGCAGCGGGAGTTTGTTGTGTTGGGGCCGCCGGGGTCTGTTGCGCCGCGGCGTGGCCGGAGAGAAGCAACCCGGCCGTTAAAAGAGAGAAGGCGGAAAAATGTAATTTTCGCATAAGGGTATTGTCACATTGACGGGCGCGCCGCGCAAATGAACGGTTTGCGAAAATGGAGGATAGCGGCGACCAGGCAATTGTACGCAGCCAGCCAGCGGCTTGCGCGACACAGTCCGCGAGATGAGAAACACAGAAGCATCTAACAGGGATAAATCAGGCGAAGATCAGTCGGCCACGCGGAGCAGGGATGGGGCGGCCAAGGCTCTTGGCAGTTTCGAGCCATTCGGCGATGGTGACTTCCACATTTGCGAGAGCTTCCGCGTAAGTTTTGCCATCGGCGGCACAGCCGGGGAGTTCGGGGACTTCGGCGATAAACGCCGCGTCTTCATCGCTCCAGTAAATGATGATTTCATATTTAGTCATCGGATTGTCTCGCGAGCCCATAGTTGATTATAACCTTGCGAACCTGCTTGACCTGGTATGGATTACATTTGTTCCCGTCGGCCTGCAGATTAAGGATCTCGTTCACTCCCTCGCGCCAAAAGATATGATGACTGCCTTTGATGCGCTCTTGAAATCCCATCCGTTTCAGAAGGCCGAGCATTTCCGAAAATGAGATGTTCGCGTCGGCCTCACCTCGCAGGATCTGCTCAAGGAGGGATAGATTTCTTGCCGTGCAAGTCGTCCTTATCCCGCGAAATCGTTCCGTCGATAACGATCGTCCCTCGAGAAGACAGATCACACAGCTATGCAAAAAAGAACCTCCACGTCCGACGGTGGCGCGTGGAGTAGGAAGCAGCCAGCGTTTAAAGAAGGTCAGGGGAGGTGCAAGATCCCGGATCCGAAGCTGGCCCGTTCTGTTGAGAGACTACCCCGGCTATGGGTGTGGGTCAAGGTGGCGACTTTGAGAGACGGCCGATGGCACCTAAGTTCTTGTTTCTGAGGGGAATCAGGGTCTACGCGGTCCTAAATCAGCGTTGGTTCGTGCTAGAGTGACAGTGCTGAGCGCTAGATTGGTGGGGTTCCCGGAGGGGCGAAGTGGCGTATCGCGATTTGCGGGAGTTTGTGAAGAAGCTGGAGAGTGAAGGGGAATTGCGCCGGGTGAAGGCGGAAGTGGATCCGGTGCTGGAGATTGCGGAAGTGGTGCAGCGGCTGCGGCGTGAAGCCCTTCGCGGAGAAAACTCGGCAAGAGAGAAGCCAAAAGCTAGCGGACAGGATGCGCACGGCGGGCCAACGCCTGCTGGACTTGGGCCCGCGCTGCTATTTGAGAAGCCGAAAGGGTCGCGCTATCCGCTGTTGATCAATGCATTTGGCAGCGTTCGCCGGATGGAATTGGCGTTTGAGGTGGAGCGCCTGGACGACGTTGCGGCGCGGATACGCGGATTTCTGGACATGCAGACACCGCAGGGACTGTTCGACAAATTGAAGATGCTGCCAAAATTGGCGGAACTGGGCTCATTTTTTCCGCGAGTCGTGAAAGATGGCGCGTGCAAGGAAGTGGTTCACAAGGGCGATGATGTGAACCTACTGGATTTTCCGATTTTGAAATGTTGGCCGCAGGATGGCGGGCGATTTATAACGTTTCCACTGGTGTTCACGAAAAATCCCGAAACCGGGAAGCGCAATGTAGGCATGTATCGCATGCAGGTTTACGACGAACGCACCACCGGCATGCATTGGCAGACGCAGAAACATGGCGCGGAGCATTTCCGGCGCGCGCGCGCGAAAAACCCGGAGGGACGCATTCCCGTAAGCGTGGCGATAGGCGCCGATCCCGCCACCACGCTTGGCGGCATTTTGCCGATTCCGCCGGACCTGGACGAGATGATGTTCAGCGGGTTCCTGAAGAGGGAACCGGTGGAGATGGTGACTTGCGAAACGAATGAACTGGAAGTGCCGGCGAACGCGGAAATCGTTTTGGAAGGCTACGTGAACCTAAACGAGATGCGCACGGAAGGGCCTTTTGGCGATCACACGGGATTTTATTCGCTGGAAGGGGAATTCCCGGTGTTTCATGTGGAGTGCGTGACGCACCGCAAAGATCCGATCTATTTGACGACCGTGGTGGGGCCGCCGCCGCAGGAAGATTTTTTCATGGGTTACGCGATCGAGCGGGTGTTCCTGCCACTGATGAAGATGACGCACCCGGAGATTGTGGATGTGTCGCTGCCCGCGGAAGGAATTGTGCACAACCTGATGATCGTGGCGATCCGCAAATCGTTTCCGGGGCACGCGCGAAAGGTGATGAATGCGATATGGTCGCTAGGGCAGGCGATGTTCACCAAAGTGATTGTGGTGGTGGATCACGATGTAAACGTGCACGACTATCGCGAAGTGGTGTGGAAAGCGCTTTGTGCGATTGATCCGGAAAGGGATGTGCAATTCATGTTTGGGCCGATGGATACGCTGGATCACGCTGCACGCATGCAGGATTTTGGATCGAAAATGGGAATTGACGCTACGCACAAATGGGCTAGCGAGGGATTTACGCGGCCTTGGCCTGGTGAGATTTTGATGGATGAGAAAACTAAGGCGCGCGTTGAAGGATTGTGGAAGAGCTTGGGGATTTGAGGAAGAGTCGGGCGTGGGGAGTGCAGAAACAAATGCAGGAAAGGAAAAGAAAAGGTATATAACGCAGAGACGCAGAGTTCGCAGAGGAAGCGCGGAGAAGAGATAAAGAAAGAGTTCAACACAGAGTTAGCAGATGACCACAGAGGTAGCGGAGAAGTTTCGGAAGGGAACGGCGGTCCTTGGAATTGTGTGAGGACGCCGTGAGTTAGAGGAGGAGTTGGCGCTTGCGTCCGGCGACGGCCAGGGCGAACAAGATCGCGGTGAACGCGAGGTAGTACAGCGGATAGTGAGTGGCAGTGGTGGCGGGCGAGGAGCCCATGAAGTCAAACGCGGGCATCGCGTGCATAGGGCCGATATACCAGAAAAGAGTGAAGAGAATTTCGAAGGGCTTGCTGCTGCTGGACCATACGCCCAGGCAGAGTGCAGCGGTAGGGATGAACAGCGCACCAACCGTAAAGGCGAATAATCCAGGCAGGTTTCTTTCCAATACAAGACGAAAGGCGAACCCGCTTCCGGTGATCAGAGCGAGAAGAACTCCCGCGAGCCAGACTGCGGGAAGTTGACGAGCGAGGGGATGCGGCGCAGCGAAAAGGATTTGGTGAGTCTGGTAGCGAAGCTCGAGCATGCCCATGGAAGACCACAACAGGATTGGCCAGATCCAAGAGAAAGCGAGGACCGTGCCTCTCGCGTTTGGGTTCGGAACCAACGCCTGTGCCAGAAGTAATCCAGCCGCGATTGTGTACCACCACCAGCGCTGACCTTTGAAAAGCAAACGTAGCTCTGCGGCTAGCACGGCCGGGAAGCGGAAACGTTGCGCTCTCGTATCGAGCGTCGAGAGCTTTGTTGCTGCAGTCGGTGGCGCGAGGGGAACGGACACAATCACGGGAAGCGCAGGAGCGGGAGAGGCGCGCAAAACTCGATAACCACGTGCGGGATCAAAGCGATCAAAGAGCGTGGCGGCGAGGATGCATAGCAGCAACGCAACGACACACAAAAGCAGGCGCGATAGCAGGGCTTCGGCGGTCCAAGCAATGCCTTCCCATCGAAAGGTGGAGACTGTCTTGAATTGACCGGAATCAATGGAAAGGGAAAAACTGTGTTCCGCCGCCGGGGCCACATGGCTGGCGATGATGCCGCGCTGCAATAGGAACAGCCCACTGAGATCGCACATCAATGATTTGGCGAAAATCGGCGTCATGAGGATGGCGGTCCACAAGAAAAAATAGGCAACGTTTCCGAAGCCGCCGCGCAGGAAAGGAATCGTTTCAAACAGAAGCGCCAGCGCGGCGATCACAGCCATTGCGGGAAGCGAAAGAAGAAGGAAAGGAGAGAGTAGCTTCCAAAGATGAATGTGCCGGTCCTCTCCGCTGACGAGCTGCATGGCGACCGAAGAAAGCGCAAGGATGCCAATCATTGAAGCGAGGACAGCAAAGTTGCTGGTGAATTTGCCGAGGATGTAGGCGAAGCGGGAGATCGGAGTAGCCGCGAGAATCTGTCCGACGCGCGTTTCGGTATCGCGCTGCAGGGTGTTCTTGACGAAGTAGAATCCGGCAAGCGTGAGGAAGGTGCTTCCGACAACGGCGAGCAGACCGCCAATCCATGCCGAATTGTAGATCCCACGCGAATCGCCGACACGGAGTGTCAGTTTGCCAACGGTGGCCATGTAGCCGAAGTACAGCGCAAGTCCCAGGGTAAAAAGGAAACTGTAGCGGCGGACGCGTTCGAGAAAGTCCGCCTTGGCTGCGGCCAACACGATACTCGCAGTGCTCATGCTGCCGCTCCCGCAGGAGTGGTGCGCCCAGAAGCGATTGTGGCGAGATAGGCGTCTTCAAGAGAGGGCTCGAGAGGCGAAGCATTGGGGAAAGGGGAAGAGTCTGCAACGACGCGCGCGTGCACACCGTCGGTGCGATGAGCGACACTGCTGACGAGATGGCGCTGTTGGAGTGCGGGGAGATCGGCACTGGGGAGAAGGACTTCCCAGACTTTGCCGTTGATGGAGGCGAGCAGGGCTTCAGGGGAAGCGTGGGAGAGGAGGCGGCCGTGAGAAAGGATGGCGATGTCGGTAGCGACAGCTTCGACGTCAGAGACGATGTGAGTGGAAAGAATGACGATGCGTTCGCCGGAAAGCTCAGAGAGAAGATTGCGAAAGCGGACGCGCTCCTCCGGATCGAGGCCAGCAGTGGGCTCATCCACGATCAGGAGTTGCGGGTCATTCAGAAGGGCTTGTGCGATGCCAACGCGCTGGCGCATGCCTCCAGAGAAACCGCCGAGAGGCCGGTGGCGCGCATCGCTGAGGTTTACGACGGACAGGAGTTCCTCAATACGGCGGCGCGCCGCAGAGCCATCGAGGCCCTTGACCGCGGCAAGGTACTGGAGGAATTCATTGGCGGTGAGATGAGGATAAACACCAAAATCCTGTGGCAAATAGCCCAGGACGGCGCGAAGCGGGTCGGGAGAAGAGAGAATATCCGAGTCATTCCAGAGGATCGAGCCGCTGGAAGGACGCGTGACGGTGGCGAGAATGCGCATAAGAGTGGACTTGCCTGCGCCGTTTGGTCCTAGCAGCCCGAGAACACCGGGTTTTAATTCCAAGTTGCAATCAATTAGGCCCCAGAGATTGCCAGAATATTTTTTGCTGAGCGAGCGGATGGAGAGTTTCACGTCAAGCGCCTCATGATTGGGGTGGTGGCAGCAAGCAGGCCTGATACAGAACGGCACTCGAGCAACAATGAAGTTACGAGTGAAGCCAGCATAAAGTTTCGAGAGAAGAGGTAGTGGGCGAGAGGCGCAGAGACCATTGATTGAACCGGTCGGTCAGAAGTTGGCGGCTGAAAAGAAGTCCAGGCCGTCGACTCCTGGCGTGAACTTCAGCGGTTCTTCCAACTTCCAAGTCTGCAGATCGAGGATTTCGACGGCGGCAGCTTGCGGGCAACTGACATAAGCGCGCGAACCGTCGGACGTGATGAGGACTTCTCCAGTAGCTTGCGGAATATCGAAGGAATGAGCGACTTTGCCGGTGGCAGCATCGACAACGAACAGTTTGCCCGCGGGTGAAGCGGCTACCAGCCAACGGCCATCGGGTGTAGAGGCGGAAGAATAGACCGTGCTTGGCAGAGAGATCCAACTGTCGATGGCGTTGGTGGCGGTGTCAATAACGGCGATGCGCGGTGAATTCTGGTCATGGGTGTAGACGTGGAGACCATCGGGTGAGATGGAAATACGCTGCACCGTCTTGCAGATGGGAATGGTGGAAATCAGGGAGCGATTCCGCAAGTCGAGGACGCTGACGCTTCCCGCAGCGACATTCGCGGTATAGGCGCGATGGCCGTCTGGTGTGATGACCAGCATGTGCGATTCGATCTGGCCAGTGGGGATTTCGGCAATGACTTTGCGCGCGGTGGTATCAACGACATAGACGGCACTGGCGAGTTCCGCGGAAACGTAGAGCAAGCCATCGGGGCCAAACTTCGCACAATGGGGGCGAACGGGTTTGCCGAGGGCGATGTGTCCCGCGAGTTTGTGCTTTTTCAGGTCGACGATGTCGATCGAATCGCCATCGGTGCCGGGTTTGCCGACGCCGGAATTACCGTAAATCGGAACGTAAGCGAAATGGCCGTCGGGTGAGACGGCGAGTTCGTGGCCGTTGACACCGACTTCGACGCGCAGCAAGGTTTGCCGCGAGGACACGTCAACAAGCAATGCGGTGTGATCGCCCTGATTGGCGATTGCCAGGTATCCCACGGTGCGCGCTGCTGGATGAGGCGCGTTGCCGCGCGCTTGCAGTAATAATGTTGTTGCCAGAAATGCAAAGAAGAGAAGCAGCAGGAAGGCGAGTCCTTGCGAGCGTTTCATAGGAACCTCGGCGATTTTTTTTCGGATGCCCAAAAAAATCGGGCTCGCAGATTGTAACGCGTGAAAGGCGAGCCACCGCGTGAAAATATTCGTTGGAGGTTGCGAGGGGCGGGAGTAAGGCGGGTAAACCCGTACAAAACCGGGTGATTACGGGTCATTGCATGCAAAGGATAACCGTCCCGCGGGACAGGGTGGGGAGTGGGCGAAACTACAATCCATAGTGGTACCAGTAGGCATGAGGCGCTATATAAAGGAGTACCTGCCTACAATACCAGGCGAATTGCCTAGGATTCCTTGCATTGTAAGCACAATAACAGGAGAGAAAGGCTTGACGGTCAGTGCTTCTCGGTGACATAAAGTTCACACGGGCGGCACTCTCTGGATTACTATTGGCTGCAAAAGAGGGTGTGCCGCGCGCCGGGTCCTACGGCGTGAAAGAAACAGGGTGGACGTTCCTCGTGAGCGAATCGCGCGAAGTGATGAACGTACGGCAAGCGTCCCAGTATTTGGGGATCAGCCCGGATACTCTGTACCGGTACATCACAGAGGGCGAAATACCTGCATTTAAGCTAGGCAATCGTTGGAAACTAAGGAAGACGATCCTGGACCGCTGGATGGAACGCAAGATGAGCCAAGTGGTGGCAAGGCGCCGCTAGGCTGGCACTGGCGTGAGGGAAAGAGGCCGCGATATGTGGTTACTCGGGGGTAAGAAAGCAAAGCAGTTGGTGGGACTGGATATCGGCTCCAGTTCGATCAAGGCCGTCGAATTGAAATCGACGAAGGCCGGGTACGAGTTGGTCAGCTTCGGGATGGAGTCGCTGGCACAGGACACGGTTGTGGACGGAGCGATCATGGACGCGCCGCAGGTGGCCAACGCGATCACGAAGATATTCGACACCGAACATATCAAGACGAAGAACGTGGCCACTTCGGTATCGGGGCATTCGGTCATCGTGAAGCGGGTGCCGCTGCCACTGATGACCGAAGAAGAGTTGTATGACCGGATTCCCTCGGAAGCCAGCCAGCATATTCCCTTTGACATCGCCGACGTGAATTTGAGCTATCAGCTGCTGGAAGCGATGGACGCGCAGATGGACGTGCTGCTGGTGGCGGTTAAGAAAGACAAGATTCTGAACCACACCAACGTGTTGGCGCAGGCAGGGAAGACGCCAGTTGTAGTGGACATCGACGCGTTTGGGTTGCAGAACTGCTTTGAAGTGAATTATGAGCCGGATGCGGGGCAGACGGTGGCGTTGCTGAACATCGGCGCGAGCGTGATGAACATTAATATCGTGCGCGGCGGTGTGCCGTTGTTTACACGCGACGTCAGCGTGGGCGGCAACCAGTACACGGACGCGTTGCAAAAGGAACTGGACCTGAGCTTCGATGACGCGGAACGGCTGAAGAAGGGCGACACGCTTCCAAGCGTGACGGACGAGCAAAAAAGCCAGATTTTGCGAAGCGTTTCGGATATTCTTACGCTAGAAATCCAAAAGACGTTTGACTTTTTCCGGGCCACGGCCAGCGGTGAGAATATTCAGCGCATTATGGTGGCCGGGGGAACGGCGCGTGTGCCGGGGCTGGTGGACCTACTGCGCGAAGAATTTGCCATGCCGGTGGAGGAGTTGAATCCATTCCGGAAGGTCCTTATAAATCCGGGGAAACACAGCGAGGACCAGATCCGGGATTTGGCGCCAAAGTTGGTTGTAGCGGTGGGACTGGCACTTAGGAGCTTCGACTAGCCATGATCCGCATAAACTTATTAGGACAAATACGGCCGAAGACAGCACGACGGCCGGTGGACACGGGAGCGGCATTGCCGCTGGTGTTTATCGGAGCTGGCGTGCTGCTTGGCGGCCTCTTCCTGTTTTACTTCTACCACTCCTGGCAGACGCAGCTGAATGAAGAGAACAGCCGCATCAAGCAACTGCAGGCGCAGAAGACGGAACTGGAACAAATCAAGGTGCAGGTGACGGCCTTCGAGACTCAGAAGGGCGTCCTGCAACAGCGAGTTGCCACGATCGAACAATTGCAGCGAGACCGCACGGGCGGACAAGAATTGCTGGACCAGGTTGCCAACACGGTTTCCCGCGCAGAGAACCTGTGGCTGACGTCGATGTCGAAGAGGGGCACCACGGTGAACCTGGAGGGAGCGGCGGCTTCGATCAATTCCGTAGCTAACTTCATTACGGCGCTGAAGCGCTCTGGCTATTTCCAGAAGGTAGAGATTAAGGACACCAAGCAGGACGACAAGAACGCCGGGGTCCAGACGTACACATTTTCAATCAATGCGGAAATCGCGCCGAACGAGCCAGCGGGCGCCACACCGCAAACGAGACCAGCGAGCACATCTGGGCAGAGTGGGCCAACGAGCGGCGCACCGGCGAAGAAAGGATAAGGGAAGATCATGGCAAATCCTTTCCGAGACATGTCGGTGATCATGCAAGCGCTGGTAGCCCTGGCGATTGCGATGGTTCTGGTATTGGCGGGATTGTACGTGCCGGGCTCTCCGGTAGCGCAGGAGCGAGCGGATGTGGACAAGGCAGTGCAGGCGCGGCAAAAGCTAAGCCAGGAAGTGACGCAGTTGCAGGTATACAAACAGCGCTATGGCGAGTTGAAGCAGCAGATGGATGCGCTGAACAAGCAACTAGACACATTGAAGACGATCGTGCCGGAAGAGAAGGAAGTGGACGAATTTATCCGGCTGGTACAGGGAGCGGCGAGCGCATCGAACGTGCAATTACGGCGGCTGACTTCGCAAGCGATTGTGGCGAAGGAAATACATTACGAGATGCCGTTTGAAGTGCAGGCGGATGGACCGTACTTTAGCATTCTGGATTTCTTCGGGCGTCTGAGCCGGCTATCGCGCATTATCAACGTCGGAGACATTCAATTTGACGATGCCACGAGTTCGCAACACGGGGCGAAATACCCCATCCGGCCGGGCACGACGGTAACGGGAGTTTTCACAGTAACAACGTTTTTCACGAAGCCGGCTAATACGGCTCCGGGAGCAGGTGGAGGGAAGGGTCCAACTCCGCCTGTGAAAAAACCGTGAGCAGGAACGAGCGAGCCATGCGTCGAGCGATCATACTAGCTATCGGGATGCTGCTGGGGGCAGCCGGAAACGGCATGTTCGCCCAGACGAAGCCGGCGCCCGCCGCGAAACCGGCGGCGAAACCGGCAACCACAACCCCTGCGGCGAAGCCGGCGACGAAGCCTGCCGCCAAGGCGCCGAGAGCCACGAAGAAGGCGGCGGTAACTGCAACGGCAGTGCCAGCGGAAGGGGCAGCGCCGGCAGAGGAGAAAGTGGCGCGGCGCGATCCGTTTGAATCGCTGGTGGGCCGCGACAAAGCGGCAGCCGAAGCCAACAAGAATTTGCCTCCTGGTAAAGCGGGCTTACAAGTTTCCTCGCTGCGCCTGGATGGCATTGTGCGCGCACCAAACGGCATGATTGCCGTGGTCACCAATCCGCAATCGCGCACTTACTTTTTGCGGGAAGGCGACCAGTTGTACGACGGACGAGTTGAAAAGATTGCCATGGATGGTGTGTCGTTCCACGAAATTGGCAAGGACGCATTTGGAAAGCCAGTGGAACGGCAAGTAAATAAGAGAATCTACTCCAGTGCAGGAGAACAGCAATGAAGACGAACTGGCCGGCCTCTCGATTTGGCTGCCTGATACTCGCGACGGTGGTGCTGGGTGGAAGCTCGGCGGCGCTTTGCGGACAGGAAGCCACTGCTGCGCCCACAAGCGCGGCGGTGATTTCAAGCGTGGCCTTAACACAGGACACGCAGCGCGCGGCCGTTCGCGTAGAAGGAGCAGGACGGCTTGACGTCCATGCGGCGCGGATGCAGAACCCGGAGAGGCTGGTGTTGGACTTCGCCGGGGCGCGCATGGGAGTGCAGAAGAGTTCGATCCCGGGTGTGTCAGCGCCGGTGCGCGATGTGCGGATGGGGCAGTATCGTCCGGACGTGGCGCGGGTGGTGATCGACCTGACGGGATCAGCGCCCTACCAGATCACCCATGAGGGCGCGGCGATCGTGGTGTACTTCCAGGCGGAGAATGCTCCGGCGGTAGGAAACCTGGCACCGGTAACATCCACAGCGGCGGAGAAACCGGCGCAAAAGATTTCCTACGTGGCGAGCGCACCTCGTTCGAATGCACGCAGCAGCAAGAGTTTGAAAATCTCGGCTCCTCGTTTTGGTTTGCCAAGCGAACTGACCCAGCCCTCTCTCGTCCTGGCATCGCTAAACGAAAAGGCCGAACCGTCGCGTCCAGCAGGAAACGCGCAGCAGGCGGCACAGCAAGCAGTGCAGCAGGCCAGCAGCGCAGCGACGACAGTGGCAACATCGCAGGCCACCATGTCACCAACACCCGCAGCTGCGGGACACTACACGGGGGAACCGATATCGGTGAACCTGAAGGACGTGGACCTGAAGGATTTCTTCCGGTTGATTCACGAAATCAGCGGGCTAAACGTAGTGCTGGATCCCAACGTAAAGGGAACGCTGACGATCGTACTGGACGAAGTGCCGTGGGATCAGGCGCTGGATCTGGTATTGCAGAATAACGGGCTGGACAAGCAGCTCACGGGAAATGTTCTGCGCGTGGCCACCCGGGCGACCTTGAAAAATGAAGCGGAAACACAGCGAGACCTGGAAAAGGCGCAAGCCGAAGCAGTTGCGCCGGTGACGGTAACGCGCGTGCTTAGCTACGGCAAGGCCACGACGCTGATGTCGACATTGAAGAAGTTCTTATCCTCGCGCGGCGACATTTTTGCGGATGAGCGCTCGAACCAGTTGATTATCCGCGACATTCCGTCGGTGATCCCGACGATTGACAACCTGATCCGCCAGTTGGACCGCAAGTCGCAACAGGTGGAAATCGAAGCGCGCGTGATCTCCGCTTCGCGCTCCTTCTCTGAGGACATCGGAGTACAGTGGGGGATGGCGGGAACCACAACCAGCGGTCGCACGATTTTCGGCGGCCCGGCCAGCGTGGGTGTCAGCCCAATCACAACGACGGGGATTCCTTCGCCGCCACTCATCGGCACGCCGAACTCGAGCACAAGCAGCAGCACGACCCCGGGTTTGCCGTATAACGTGAACCTTGGCGCAGGCGTACCGACGAGCGGCTTCTACTTTGGTCACCGTTCGCCGAACTTCGCCGTGGACTTGTTCATCACGGCGGCGGAAGCCAAGGGAGTAGGCAAACTGCTCTCGAAACCGAAAATAGTCACGCAAAACAACACGAAGGCAACGGTGAAGCAAGGTACCAAGATTCCCATTCAGACGACCATCAACAACACTATTTCGGTGCAGTACATCGATGCGGTGTTGAAGCTGGAAGTCACCCCACAGATTACGGCCGAAGGCACGGTGTTCATGGACGTGCTGGTGGAAAACACGCAGGTGGACAACGGAATTCCCCGCATTCAGGGAATCCCGGCCCTGGATACGCAGTCCGCGGAGACCAAAGTGCTAGTGGCCGACGGCGGCACGGTGGTCATCGGCGGCATTATCGTTACCCAGCAGCAGAACAACGTGAATCAAGTACCGATCCTGGGCAGCCTGCCATTGATCGGGCACCTTTTCCGGGAGAACAGCGTCACTGTTCAATCGCAGGAACTGCTGTTCTTCCTGACGCCGCGAATCATCCCCGGCTGATTTCGGGGAAGAGTGGCAGGGGAAAACCGGAAAGCGATTTAGAATTCAGGTAGACTGGAATCGAGGAGGCGCGAGTCTCCTCGATTCTTTTTTATGCGCACAAATTATTCACGAAGGCGACGGCAATTGGCCAGCACGCTACGCGAACGCGGCCTGGATTGCCTTCTGGTGACGCACCCGCCTAACTGGTTTTATCTGACAGGATTCACAGGTGAGGCTGGCGCACTGGTGGTAGAGAGAGACCGCGCCACGCTGATAACAGACGGCCGCTTCACGGTGCAAGCCAGGGAAGAAGCTGCCGGAATTCGAACCGTACTGCAGAAGGGCGGATTGTACCCGGCGGTGGGCGAGTGGTTGCGGGGGAAATGGTTGCGACGGGTGGGGTTCGACCCATTCCAACTCTCGCTGGCGCAATGGAATGCGGTGCGGAAGGCCGCAGGCGCCAAATGCCGCACGATTGAGGCCGCAGGCGTCCCCGAGGGCCTGCGAATGCGGAAGGACGCGCAGGAACTGGCGCAAATGCGAAAGGCGGCAGTTCTAGTGGGTGAGGTATTCGAGAGTGTGTTGTGGCAGGTGCGTCCGGGCGTGCGCGAGAGCGAGCTGGTGGCGGAAATTGAATACCAGATGCGGCATCGAGGGGCCAGCGGGCCATCGTTTGAAACGATCGTAGCGTCGGGGAAGCGTTCCGCACTTCCGCACGCGCGGCCAACCTCCAAGAAGCTGAGGAAAAATGAGTTGGTCGTGTTCGACCTGGGTGTTATACTCGGCCACTATTGCAGCGATATGACGCGAACGGTGTACTTAGGCCGAGCACCGAAACGCATCCGGGACTGGTACCAGGCGGTGCGTGAGGCGCAGGTGGCCGGCGTTGCTGCGGTGGAAGAGGGAGTCACGTGCGGCGAAGTGGATAAGGCCGCGCGGGAAGTCCTGAGAACGGCAGGTCTTGAAGCGCATTTTGTGCACAGCACAGGCCACGGCCTGGGATTGGAAGTGCACGAAGAGCCGCGCGTCGCCCGTGGGCAACAGATTCGACTCCAAGCCGGAAATGTGATTACCATAGAACCCGGCGTGTATGTAGAAGGAGTCGGCGGCATACGCATCGAAGACGACGTGGCGGTAAGCGCAACAGGGAACGAAGTACTAACCCGCGTAAAGCGGGATCTCATTGAAATCTGAAAAAGGCATGAAACGGAAAAAACCGTCGAAAGCGAGTAGTAGTCCGTCGTTTGCTAACCCCGAAATCGGGCAGATTGAAGAACTGCTGCGATTCATGAGGGAGCATAACCTTGAAGAATTCGAGTACTCACGGGGCGATCTGAAGATCCGGCTGAAGAAGCCCAGCACAAATGTGGTGCTGACGGAGCCGCGTCAGGCAGCGGAAATCATCGTGCCGTCAGCACTGGCACCGGCAGAGGAAGCCGCAGCAACTTCCGAAAAGGCGGCCGACGATCTGAGCGGCGAGGAATTGCACCTGGTGAAATCGCCGATCGTAGGAACATATTATGGATCGCCAAGCCCTGGCGCGGAAGCTTTCGTAAAAATCGGCAACCACGTGGATTCCGGACAGACGCTGTGCATCGTTGAAGCCATGAAGCTGATGAACGAAATCGAGTCCGAGGTGAGCGGAGAAGTGCTGCGCATCTTTGCGGAGAATGGGCAGCCCGTGGAATACGGGCAGCCGCTGTTCGGGATCCGACCCAGCCGGAAGCGGTAACCGGTCCGCGCGAATATGTTCCAGAAGATCCTTGTCGCCAACCGCGGGGAAATCGCCCTACGGATTATCTGTGCCTGCAAAGAATTGGGCATTGCAACGGTGGCGGTATATTCGGAGGCTGACCGCAACGCGTTGCACGTGCGTTTCGCAGACGAGGCCGTGTGCATCGGTCCGGCGCGAAGCAGCGAAAGCTACCTGAACATCCCGCAAGTGATCAGCGCGGCGGAAATCACAAATGTGGACGCCATCCATCCGGGGTACGGATTTCTTTCCGAGAATGCGAATTTTGCCAAGGTGTGTGAAGCATCCGAAATCACGTTTATCGGGCCGAAACCGGAAGTCATCGAGATGATGGGAGAGAAGGACAGGGCGAGGCGGGAGATGAAAGCCTCGGGTCTGGCAACGATTCCCGGAAGCGATGGGGTGGTGGAGGGCGAGCAGCAACTTGGGAGCGAAGCCAAGCGCATTGGGTATCCCTTGATTCTGAAAGCGGCGGCGGGAGGAGGGGGGCGCGGCATGCGGATGGTGCGCGCGCAGGATGATTTGCTCTCCGCGTACCAGACGGCGCGCAGCGAAGCGCAGCAAGCCTTTGGCACTCCCGACGTGTACATGGAGAAGTACCTGGAACATCCGCGGCACATCGAGTTTCAAGTGCTTGGCGACCAGTACGGAAAAGTGATTCATCTGGGGGAACGCGAGTGCACCATCCAGCGGCGTCATCAAAAGCTGATCGAGGAGACGCCGTCTCCGGCGATGGACGCGAAGCGCAGGAAAGAGCTAGGCGCAAAAGTGGTGAAGGCGTTGGAGAACATCGGATATACGAATGCGGGGACGATTGAGTTTCTGATGGACGACGATGGCGCGGTTTACTTCATCGAAATGAACACGCGCATCCAAGTGGAGCATCCGATTACCGAAATGGTGACGGGCGTGGACCTGGTGAAATCGCAGATTCGCGTGGCGGCGGGCGAGAAGATCGAAGACGCCGTGGGAGAATTGAGCTTCACCGGACATGCCATCGAATGCCGCATCAATGCGGAAGATCCAGACACGTTTGTGCCGTCCGCGGGACGCATTACAACGTTTCAGGCGCCGGGAGGGACGGGCGTGAGAGTGGACTCCGCGGCGTACTCCGATGCGGTGATTCCGCCGTATTACGATTCGCTGGTGGCGAAGCTGATCGTGAAGGGCCGCGATCGCGGGGAATCGCTTTCGCGGATGAAGCGCGCGCTGGAGATGTTCGTGATCGAAGGGATCAAAACGTCCATCCCGATGCATCTGCGCATCCTATCCGATGCCGACTTTGCCGCCGGGAAATTCGATACCCATTTCATCGAACGATACCTGAACAACAACGGAAAATAAGCTGCCATGCGCCTTGTGATGGCGGGCCGCAATGTGATATTAGACGCTGCAGCCATGACGGAAACCGCTCTGGCCACGACGCACAAATCAACCCATTCAGGAAGGCGCCGGCTGCGCAGTCGAAGTTTGCAAAGACAGACGGTGTCCCCGTGAGGAATGCAACGCATGGCTGATTCCAGCAAGGCTATTTCCCCGCAAACAACAGGGACAGAGCACGGCTTCGTGCGGGCCATTGGGTTGTTCGACGGCACGATGATCGTGGTCGGGTCCATGATCGGGTCCGGTATTTTTATTGTGGCCGCGGAAATTTCACGGCTGACCGGTTCGCCGGGGGGCTTGCTGCTCACATGGGTTCTCACCGGGCTGCTGACGATCGCCGCGGCGCTCTCGTTTGGCGAAATGGCGGCAATGTTTCCGCACGCGGGCGGGCAATACATTTATTTGCGAGAAGCGTACTCGCCGTTGTGGGGCTTTCTGTACGGCTGGACGCTGTTCCTGGTGATTCAGACGGGAACGATCGCGGCCGTGGCCATTGGCTTTGCGCGCTATCTGGGTGTTTTGTTTCCCGCCATTTCGCCGCAGACGTGGGTGGTGCGGCCGATCAACCTGAGTTCCTCGTTCGCCATCAGCCTTTCGGTGCAGCAGTTGGTGGGCGTGGTGATGATCGTGTTTCTGACGTTTCTGAATACGCGCGGAGTGAAGCTGGGCAAGTGGATTCAAAATGTTTTCACTTCGGCGAAGATGCTTTCGCTGCTGGGGCTGATTGTGCTGGGGGTATTTGTGGCTCGAAATGCCTCCGCGATATCTGCGAACTTTACGCACCTTTGGGCAATTCGGGGCGCGCAACCCATTGTGCCGGGGGCCAACTTCCTAAAGTCGCTAGTGCCGACGGTGAGCGCGGCAGGCGGGTGGTACGGGTTGTTGCTGGCGCTGGCGGTTGCGCAGGTGGGGTCGCTGTTTTCCGCGGACGCCTGGAACAACATCGGGTTTACGGCGGCGGAGGTGAAAAACCCGAAGCGCGATGTGGCGCTCTCGATGGCCTTCGGAACCATCATCGTGATGACGCTGTATCTGCTGGCAAATCTCGCCTACATTTGCGCGCTGCCGCTGGATCAGATTCAGAATGCACGCGACGACCGCGTGGCGACCGCGGCGCTCTCTGCCATTTTCGGCGCGAAGGGCGCGCGGATGATGGCCATCGCCATTATTATTTCGACATTTGGCTGCAACAATGGGTTGATTCTGGCGGGATCGCGGGTGGCCTATGCCATGGCCAAGGATGGGCTGTTTTTCCGCGCTACCGGGAAATTGAATGATAAAGGTGTGCCGGGGACGGCGTTAGTCTTCCAGGGAATGTGGATCGTCATATTGATCCTGATGCGGACGCGAAAGCCTGATGGAAGCTACGGCAATCTTTACAGCAATTTGCTGGATTACGTGGTGTTTGCGGCGCTGCTGTTTTACGTGCTGACAATTGGCGGGATATTTCTGTTGCGTTGGAAGAGGCCGAACGCGGAACGTCCCTACAAAGCTTTTGGGTATCCGATGCTGCCGCTGTTGTATATTGTGGCAGCTACAGGAATCATGGTGGTTCTCCTGCTATACCAGACGCAAACGGCGGGCATGGGCATGGCGATCGTTTTGCTGGGCGTGCCGGTGTATTGGTTGTGGTCGCGGCGGAAAGCATAGTCGGGCGAGAATCTAGTAAGGACAAAGAGAAGGAGGAGTTGCATGGGCAACCCCCTGTTTGCAACGAAGTCGCTGGACACGCTGATGAAAGAGGCGGGAGACACAGGTGAACACAGCCTGAAGCGTGCGCTGGGGCCCGTGAATCTGATCACGTTGGGGATCGGAGCCATCATTGGCGCGGGGATCTTCGTACTGACGGGCTCGGCGGCTTCGCTTTATGCAGGACCCGCGATCATGCTCTCGTATGTGTTGGCCGGGATGGGCTGCGTTTTTGCGGGACTCTGCTATGCAGAATTCGCATCAATGATCCCGATCGCGGGTTCCGCATATACCTATGGTTACGCGACGCTAGGCGAGTTCATCGCGTGGATCATCGGGTGGGACCTGATTCTGGAATATGCGTTTGGAGCGGCAACGGTGGCCAGCGGATGGAGCAGCACGTTGGTGGCGTTCCTGCAGGATTACGGAATCAATCTGCCGCCGCAAATTTGTGATGTGCCGGGCGCAAAGTGGGTGATGGTGAATGGCCGCTGGGGGCCGGAAACGACGTTCAATCTGCCTGCCGACCAGTTGGCGGCGCTGCCGCACGCGACGGCAAGTTTCAACTTGCTGGCGTTCCTCGCGATTCTGGGAGTGACGACGATCCTTATCATCGGCATCAAGGAATCGGCGAATTTCAATACCGGCATCGTCTTTGTGAAGCTTGCGGCGGTTCTGACCTTTATTGCGGTGGCTCTGCCGTTTGTACTGAAGCATCCAGCCATTGCTCATGCCAATTGGAAGGTATTTCTTCCGCCGAACCATGGGACTTTTGGCTTTTATGGGTGGTCAGGAGTGCTACGCGGTGCGGGAGTGGTGTTTTTTGCGTATATCGGTTTCGATGCTGTTTCGACAGCGGCCCAGGAGGCCCGGAATCCGCAAAAGGACATGCCGATCGGGATACTTGGTTCGCTGATCGTCTGCACCGTACTTTATATCCTGGTATCCGGACTATTGACGGCAACGGTGCACTACTCGCGACTGAACATTGGAGCTCCGGTATCGCTGGCGATTCGCGAAACGGGTGTGAAGTGGGGCAGCTACGTGGTAAATGCCGGTGCGCTGGCGGGCTTAAGCACGGTGATGCTGGTCATGCTGCTGGGCCAATCTCGCGTGTTCTATTCGATGGCGCACGATGGATTGCTGTGGAAATGGGCGGGTGATATTCATCCACGGTTCCGCACTCCCTGGAAATCCACGGCAGTTGTCGGGCTGGCGGTGGCCTTTGTAGGTTCGCTGGTTCCGATCGGCAGTCTTGGCCAGATGGTGAGTATTGGAACGCTCCTTGCTTTTGTGATCGTGTGCTCGGCGGTTTGGGTTCTGCGGGTCAGGCGGCCTGAATTGAAGAGACCTTTCCGGACACCCTGGGTGCCGTTCGTTCCGATCATGGGCATTATCGTTTCGCTGGGATTGATGGCCGGGCTGAACGGCGTCACATGGATTCGTCTGGTAGTGTGGTTGATTATTGGCCTGGTTATCTACTTCACGTATAGCGTGAAGCACAGCAAGGTGCGCAACCCGGAGCTGCAAGGAAAATAAGTTAAAGCCAGGGTGAGCGGAGGCAGAGACAGAACACTCCGCTGGATCGTCCAATGAAATTGTGAGAGCGGACTCGTCGACCCGCCGGGAATCGGGTAAAGTGGGGTTGCTGCCTCACTGCTCATGAACGGAAACGGAAATCTGCGGATCCCCTTCTGGAAGAGCTTCTCAAAGCTCGATTGGACGGCTTGCGTTGTTATCTTGCTGGGGATTTGGGCGAGCTGGGACGGCAACCCACTAAAAGGGCGTTCTGTCCTTGGGCTGCTGCGATTTCTTGCGCTGGTGGCCTTGGTCTTTGTGGCGTACCGGCTTTGGAGCCGCTGGCGCACGGAACTGCTCTGGAGTCTGCGCAACCGGCTGATTGTTGCTTACGTGTTCATCGCGCTGGTGCCCATTCTCCTTCTGGTGATTCTGGCGGGACGCGCGCGGCAAATCATCTACGCACAACTTGGGACGTACATTCTTCACGAGGAGATTCATCGCCGCGTTGAGTTATTGGCGGATTCCGCCGCGCACATTGCCGCCGAAGAGAAGTACCCCGCTTCGATAGACGAGAAAACAGAGGAAAAATCGCTTGCCAAGCAGCTCGAGGAGGCAGAGAGCCAAGCCTTGCCGGGTATATCCGTGAATTTTCACGTGCCGGAGGATTACTTTCGTAGATTGGCGGGGCCTGAGAAGAATTCTTTCAGAGGGTTGGTACAGACGGGAAGTCAATTGCGGCTGGTGAGCATGAGGGAAGTGGAAACAGCGCGGGGCCGGCAATTCATTGAGCTCAGCGTGCTGGTGACTTCCGACCTGCTGGAGAGCATGACCAGCGATCTTGGGCCATTCAATCTATTGCTGTTGCACCGTGTGGAGAATGGAAGCACTGGGAGCGACGTGACGGTGGGAAAGGATAATTACCATTATCGCGTCGTTGGGCGGGTGTCGACCCGGAAGCGGGTTCTGCCGCCCGCGGCGAGTTGGATGGACCCGGTGGTGGACGACCTTTCGATCCTGTTGGTAAGCCATGTCTCCAACGACGGACTGGTGGTAAGTGAGGATCCGGTGTTCGCTTCCTACGAAGCGCGGATATCGCAATTGGATCACCGAATCTTTGGGTTGGTGGGGGAATTCAGCTTCTCCAAGGTTGTTACGCTTGCGTTGATTTCGATCGGTTTTCTGCTGCTGGAGCTTGCGGCGCTGATTATCGGGGTGGTGCTGACAAGCGCGATCACGCGCACGGTATCGGAGCTATATCGCGCCACGCAATTCGTTCAGGAAGGGAACTTCAACTATCGCGTGAGCGTGAAACACAAGGACCAGCTTGGCTCGCTGGGCGATTCGTTCAATTCGATGACGAGCTCGATCACGAAGCTGATCAACGAGCAGAAGCAATTGCAGCGGCTGGAGAACGAAATCTCGATTGCGCGGGAAGTGCAGGACCAGCTTTTCCCGCGCAACGTGCCGCATGTGGCAGGCGTGGAAATCGAGGCGATATGCCGCGCGGCACGAAGCGTCAGCGGCGACTACTACGATTTCATTCAGCTGAGCCAGACGCATGTGGCCATTGCCATCGCCGATATTTCGGGGAAGGGAATCTCCGCGGCGCTGCTGATGGCCAGTTTGCAGGCGGCGCTACGCAGTCAATTACTGGTGCCGGGCAGCGAGAAGATGACCACGGCGGAACTGGTGGGGCGGCTGAACAAACATCTGGTGAGGAATACCGGAGACGACCGTTTCGCAACTTTGCTGGTGACCATCTTCGATACGGCGACGCGGACACTGCGTTATACGAATGCGGGACACTTGCCCGGTTTCTGTCTGTCTGACGGCAAATCCATACATCTGGATAAGGGCGGGATGGTGATCGGGATCGTGGATGATTACCCTTACGAGGAAGGTGTGGTGCAGGTGCCACCGGATAGCGTGCTGATTGGGTACAGCGACGGATTAGTGGAGCCGGAGAATCCCTATGGCGAAGAATTTGGTGTGTCGAGATTGGAAGCTGCCGCGCAACGAGTGCGGCATGCCCGGCCGCGACATATTGCAGAATCGCTGATGACGGCCGCCGAAGAATGGGCGGGAACTCCCGAGCAGGCCGATGACATGACGGTGATTGTGGCACGGTTAGGGTGTGGGATAACTCCCGGCTAGCGTATGCCATGCGACGAGCGTCGGCGAGGGAACGATTTTACTTCGAACTAGCGGGGACGCTTGAGGAGCAGGATTCCGCCAACGAGGGAGAGGATGCCCGTGGCGCCGGTGCTTAAGACCAAGACCCAGAAGAGCGGCGTGTGAAAGTCTTGATGAGATGCGTGGACGATATGGTGGTGCATGATGTGCGCGAAGGCCAGGGTGGTGAATAGGACGCAAAGTCCGCACAGGATGTTGAGCGCTCGCATTTCTCTCCCCTTCGATCGGCAATGTCAGTCGTGAAGTCTCCCACAAGAGTCGTCTGTTCCCAAAGGAATTTTCCAACGGGCTCCGCTTGAGATAGAGTGGAGGAGCGCAACGGAGTCGGATATACTAGCAGGTTTTGCGAGGGGAAGAATGTCTCTACGGAACCGGGTCGCCGTAATTACAGGTGGAAGCCGTGGAATCGGACGGGGAATCGCGCTGCGATTGGCGAAGGATGGCGCGCGCATCGCCATTGCTTATCGATCCAACAAAACTGCCGCGCAAGTGGCGTTGCAGCAATTGCAAGCAGTGGGGGCCGATTGCGTTGCGGTGGAAACAGACATCAGCCAGTCTGGACGCGCGGATCAACTGATCACCACGGTGATGGAGCGATTTGGCCGGGTGGATATTCTGGTGAACAATGTGGGCGATTTTCGCTGGGGCACGCTGGTGGAATCTTCGGCGGGCGAATGGCGGACGGTGATCGAATCGAACGTGATGACCGTCTTTTATATGTGCCGGGCCGCATTGCCCGCGATGCGCAAAGGGCGCTGGGGCCGCATTGTGAATCTGGGCGCGGTGGGAGCGGAACGCGCGTTCGGGCAGGCCAAGATTTCGGCGTACGCGGCGGCGAAGGCGGCAGTGGTGGCGCTATCGCGATCGCTGGCGCTGGAAGAAGCGAAGAATGGGATTACGGTGAACGTGGTGAACCCGTCCAATATTGACGAAAAGGATTTGACGCTTGAGGAAGCGCGCAAATTGCGCGATGCGCGGTACCCGATTGGGCGGCCGCCGACGGTGGAAGATGTTGCGGCGAGCGTAGCGTTTTTCGCGTCGGAAGAGGCGGAATATGTTACAGGGCAGGTGGTGAACGTCAGCGGGGGATGGATGTTGTAGGGGTGCAGGGGAAGAGTGCCCTGGTTTGTAATTCTGAGCGAGGCGGAGGGTTTTTCTGCGGGGAAACCCAAGAGAAGAGAGATTCATCGCACAAAGGACGTGCGATGCAAAATTGTTCCTCACTTCGCAGACTCCGTTCGGAATGGCGGGTAAATTTTTGTGGCATGGCTGAAGCCATGCCTTGACTAAAAGCTGCTAATTCACATGAAAGCACTGACTGCAGCGGAAATGCGTGAAGTGGACCGTTTGACGACGGAGCGCTTTGGTGTGCCCGGGCTGCAGCTGATGGAGACGGCGGGCCAGAGCGTCGCGGAAGTCTTCCTGGAACAATACGGGTACAGAAACAGCGAACCGCCGGAACGCGTTTGTGTGCTCTGCGGGAAGGGAAATAACGGAGGGGACGGCTTCGTGGTGGCGCGGCATTTGCGCGAGGAAGCGGAGCACGTGGAAGTGTATCTGTTTGCGTCGCCGGAAGAGTTGCGGGGCGATGCGGCGAAGAATTTTGAGCGTTGGCGGGAGCAAGGCGGGAGTCTCACGGTCATTCAAGATGAAGCGGCTTGGGAGAAGGCATGGCCGGACGTGACCAGAGCGGAAGTGATCTTTGACGCGCTGCTTGGCACGGGGATTCGAGGACCGGCTACGGGTGTGATTGCCCGGGCGATTGAGGATTTAAACCGGCTCTCGCAGAATGCCACGGCTGCACATCCGGCGTGGATCGTCGCGGTGGATACACCTTCGGGATTGCCCTCGGACGGAGAAGCCGCCACCGGACCCGTGATGCGGGCGCATTTGACAGTGACATTCACGGCGCCAAAGATTGGGCAACTGATTTCGCCGGATGCTGCATGCTGCGGACAACTGGTGGTGCGTCCGATTGGATCGCCCGCGGCTTTGATTGAAGAAATTGGGAAGTCGCGCGTGCGCTGGGCGGGGCCGGACGAGTTTGCGGGATTGCCGCTGGTGAGGGCGGCGGAAGCGCACAAAGGATCGTACGGGCACGTGCTGGTGGTAGCGGGCTCCGTTGGCAAAACGGGTGCCGCGGTGTTGGCGGGGCAGGCGGCTTTGCGCAGCGGAGCAGGATTGGTGACGGTGGCAACGGCCGAGCGGGCGCTGCCCATTGTTGCCGCGGGGCTGGGGGAATATATGACGGAGGCGCTGCCGTCCACGGCTTCTGGCACAATCTCGGACGAAGCCATTCGATCGGGAAGATTCGCCGCGGCGTTGCAAGGCAAAACGGTGTTGGCGATCGGGCCGGGCATCAGTACACATCTGGAGACGCAGGAGTTTGTGCGCAGCGTCATCGCTCACACCGATATGCCCATTGTGCTGGACGCCGACGGATTGAACGCGTTCGCAGGCCACGCGGAACTGCTGGCAAAGCGCAAGAGCGCGCAGTTGGTCGTGACGCCACACCCTGGAGAGATGGCGCGACTGCTTGGCGTGTCTACTGCGCAAGTGCAGCAGGACCGGGTGAAGTGCGCCACTGAGGCTGCGGGGCAATGGAATGCTTATGTCGTGTTGAAGGGCTTCCACACGGTTCTGGCGTCGCCGACGGGCGAAGTTCTGATCAACACAACAGGCAATGCTGGGTTGGCGAAAGGCGGATCAGGCGATGTGTTGACCGGGCTGCTTGCCGGGCTGATCGGGCAATTCGGCACCGGCAACTTTTTGCGGGTGCTAGCACTGGGCGTTTACCTCCACGGACTTGCGGCGGAGTTGCTGGCGCAACAGAGCGACGCCTCCGGCATCCTGGCCAGCGAAGTTGCGCAGGCCATACCGTACGCCCGGCGGAAACTTCTTCAGGAGTTGCAGGAGCGTGGCTGACGAGGTCATTACGTGTTCCGCGGAAGAGACGATCGCGTGGGGGCGGCAGTTCGCGGCTGGGCTGCAGGCTCCTGTGCTCGTGCTGCTTTCGGGGGAACTGGGCAGCGGCAAGACCACGTTAACCAAAGGCATCGTGGCGGGCCTAAATGCGGCGCCGGAAGATGAAGTGACCAGTCCCACGTTTACGCTGCTGCACGAATATGGGAGCGGGAAGCGGGTTTATCATGGCGACCTCTACAGGATCGAGAGTTTCCACGATTTTGAGACGTTGGGGCTGGAGGATGTGTTTGCTTCGCCCGGTATTCTGATTCTGGAATGGTCGGAGAAGTTCCCACTGAAGGCGCCTTGGCCGGTCATTCGGGTACACCTGGAGCATTTGGGAGGCGACTCGCGGCGGATTCGGCGGGCTTGAGCCTTGTGGTGGGTTGGACTAGGGGGCACGGGGGCCCTCGTTTTAGTTTGGCCTAGGGACAGTAGACTGTAAAAGCGGCGGCAAGCGGCCGCACTCCGAGAGATTAATTGCGGTCCTTTTGTGCCCCAAGCCCTCGTTGCTTTCTCGCTACCCCTGTACTTCGGTTTCCTTGCCCATAGCAACGGCCACTGCTACGTTGAAAGCTGGCGTACCCAGGCGGCCCGATGTCAGCGGAACTCTCGAATAATGTGACGGATAGCCAGCGAGGCGAGCTGAAAAGCTACCATGTGACCTTGCCCATGGGTACGCTTTCGATCGGGGTGGACAACATCCACCACGACGTCTTTCTGAGCCCGAAATTTGTCCAGGTAGCCCGTGATTACCTGTTCGACCTGATCCGCCAGAATACCAGTAGCACCTATCTTTCGGGCATTGAGTTCCGCCACACCAAGCCGGTGGACTCGACGACATTTCGCAAGCTGCTCACCGAACTGCTGCAAAGCTCACTGACCCAGGCCAAACACCAGAAAAACATGGAAATTGACCTGCTATTCCGGCTGGCCATCTTGAAATTTATCACCGGCGAACTGCAGAACCAGTTTGCCAACGTGATCCTGGATTGCAAGGAGTACATCCGCAAACGCGGGGAATATTTTGAACGCAGCCAGGCGGCGCACGTCATCAAGGCGCGGCTGACGGAGATGCAGTCGGCGCGGCGCGATGTGCTGCGGCTGATCGGACAACTGGTGGCGCAGATCCTGGTGGACATCGAGGAGAACGTCATTGCCAAGACGCGCCGTGCTTTGTTTGGCGAGGACTTCGCGCCTTATTATGAAATCCTGAAAAACCGGTTGGTGTTCCTGGATGGCGGCAAAGACGATTTCTTTTTCATGGAGCACTACATCCTGCTGGGGAATTACGCGCGTGATCCGGACCGTTTGGAAGCCATGGACGCCCTGTTCCACGAATTCCTGAAGGAGGCAGGGGCGAATATTCCGCACGAACAGCCGACGGCGCCCGCCGCGAACAGCTACAAAGCTTTGTTTGCGGAAGCCGAACATCGCCGAGCCGAGATTGTTTCCTTGGAAGAGCAGCGCGAAAGCCTGCGGAAGAAGCTGGAACGCGGCGACGGATTGCTGAACAAATTCCTCAGCTCGACTGATCCCGCGGAGATGCGGGCTTCAGTGAGCGAGATCGAGACGCGGTTGAAAGTTCACCAGACGCGGCTGGAAGAATTGTCGCCGCAGCTGGATCGAGCCAAGCAGCAAGTGGATTTCGTGAACAAGGATTATCTAGGAAAAATCGACGACTACCTGAACGAGCCGGAGAACGCGCGGCGGTTGTTTGACGCGTCTTTCGCCGACGAAGGGGATAACGCCGCCCGAACGCGGTTGCTTGCCCAGTTGGTGAGCCGGCTGGAGGAGCGCGAGCTTATCGTTCACATTTTGGCCAGTTACGAGATTCGGCCAATCGCCGGCGACTACTGCCCGCCAGTGCACCTGCAGCAATTGCGCAAAGCGCTGGTGTCGCGCGAAGAAGCAAAGCGCGTGGAGGAAATGCTGAAGCAGGTTCCGGCGAAGCGGCTGACAATGAAGCCCCTGGAGGAATTGACGCGCCGGATGCGCCGTTATTCGCGGGACGAACTGCAGGGCGTGGTGCTGCGATTCGCGATTGACTTTTTCCGCATGCGGCACGATCTGCGCGATGCGGAGCACCTGTCCGCCTGCATGGAGCGGGTCAACCTGATCACGGCGGAAAAGATACGCGAGCTTTCGCGCATGAACAACCGGTTGTACGAATGCCTGCTGAGGGAAGAGGCCAAGCCGGAGCAGGATCAGGTGGTGTCTCACGTGATTATAAAAGCGGATGTACGCGGCTCGACGAAGATGACGCAGGACCTGCTGGCGCGCGGACTGAGCCCCGCTTCGCACTTCAGTTTGAATTTGCATGAACCGGTGAAGCGGCTGCTGGACCGCTTCAGCGCGAAGAAAGTTTTTATTGAGGGCGACGCAATCGTGCTGGCCATTTTTGAGACTGAGTCGACTCTTGCCTATGCCCGGGCGGTGGCAAAGGCTTGCGTGCTATCGCGGCAGATCCTTACGGTGTGCAATTCGTACAACGACACGGCCGAGTCCACACAGTTACCGGCGCTAGAAATCGGGATTGGCGTGGCGTTTCAGGGATCCGCGCCAACGTATTGGACTGACGGCGAATCGCGCATCATGATTTCCAAGGCGCTGAACCTTTCGGACCGGCTTTCGGGTTGCGCCAAACTGGCCAAGCGGATACTGGCTAAGCAGAAGACGCAATTTTCCGTGTATCACTTCCTGACAGCGATGGAAGGCGCGTCGGCGGAAGAGTTGGACGAGTTCCTGGTGCGCTACAACATGAATGGGATTGAGTTGAATGAAGAAGGCTTTCAGAAGCTGGCCGAGGAAATTTCACTGGAGACGTTGAACACCAAACTGGAGCTTCCGTGGGGCAAGGAAGAAGTGACGCTGTATTTTGGCGAAGTGCCCATGGGCGAATCGGTGGAGCTGCTGGTGCTGCGCAAAGGGCGCGCGCGCGAGCTGATGGCCGACGGGAAGATCGGCAAGTTTTCTGAACACAATTATTACGAAGTATGCACCAGCCCAGCGCTGTACGATCTTGTAGCGGCGCTGAAGCGCACGCAAGACCTCGGGCTGGAAGCTACCCGCGCCTGACCTCTGTACTTACGGCTACAATTGAAACGGAGGCGAAAGGGGTCCGGTGACCTTCCCGGCCTTCAAAGCCGGCGATTCGGCCCTTCGCGGGTCGAATGGTGGATTCGACTTCCACACGCCTCCGCCACAATGTGTTATGTCCAAGTCATTTAACCCGGACGCGCGGGGGCATAAGTGGGCAGTAGGTCCTTATGATAGTTGGCCGTTTGGTAGGTGACAAAATCCTGCGGCACGGATGGCAGGCCGACATCGTAAAATCAAATTGAATCTTCTTGAGGGGTCGATCCCCACCACAACCTCTGCCGTGACAGCTCCCTACATAAAGCTGTCTGAAGTATCGTAGCAGCCGGAGAAACTATCCTCTGGCGCGAGGCTTGGCGTTTCGCAACAAGTCTGTGACTTCAGCCTTTCCTGCTAACTTCGCCAGATCCAGGGCAGTCCGCCCCGACTTCGAACGCACACTCATGTCAGCATGAGACCCAAGCAGAGTCTTCACCAAACTTGGCGATCCGAACTGGGCTGCAATCATTAGAGCGGTCTCACCATCATCGTTCGCAGCATTAACATCTGCGCCTGCAGCGATCAAAGTCTGTGCAATTTCCGGCGTCATTGCGTTCATCAAAGGTGTCCACCCCTTCGCATCCGCTATGTTGGCGTCGGCGCCTGATTTGAGCAACAAACGGACATCGGCAATCTTGCCGTTGTCTACTGCAACTCGAAGGGCAGTTCGCCCATCTAGGTTTCTTGCATTTACGTTCGCCCCAGCAGAGATAAGGAGTTCTAGGACACCTGTGCCCTGCAATTGGGCTGAACGCATTAAGGCGGTATTGCCTTGTTGATCGGCAACGCTGACATTTATGCCTGTCTGTATCAGACTGCGAACGGCCGCGATGTCGCCGCGGCTGGACGCAACCTGAAGTGGAGTGTTTGCGTCAGGATCGAATCGATCCCCTGTCCCTTCGCCGCCATCTTCGCAGGAGGCCTGGTATAGTTCAGCGTTACCTATCAGTCTGCAATGAATGGTGCCTGCAGCCCGATGCAAATTGAAGCGTTTTACAAGGAGCGTAAGAGACTTTCGAGCTTCTGACTCAACTATACTCCTCAGTTCGCCCTTCTCTTCCTCTTGACGGGTTCTGTCGTTGACGATTTTCAAATCAAAAGTCTCTCCCTCCCAAGTGAAAGGAACGGTGAATGTGGCTCCGGTAAGGTCTCTTGACTTCGTCGGGCAAAAACGAAACGCAAAAAATAGGCCAGCAACAACAAGTAAGCCAAAGCCCACAAGAGATATCAGAATTGGCATTTTCAGACGATTCCGGACGTCGCTCAAAGCATCCCCCTATAACTACATAAGGCCTAAACTGACCAATCAGCTCAGATCATCAGGACAAAGGGGTGGGAAAATCACCCATCCACTCGTGATCATATACCGTCCAAGCTGCATCATGTAAGAACAGTCTTGCATGCCGAAAACCCACATGACCAATCTGACTTTTGGACCCCATCATTGCCATTACGGCTTTTCGCACCAACCGTCCACCAACAAGGCGATCACTTGTGGTACCCAGCCTGGGGCTAGCTTGATCCGGCACCGTCACCGTCATCGGGGGGTGGGGGCGGGGGTGGAGTTGGGTCCCCCGAGTCGGGATCGCCGGATCCCGGATCGCCGCTGCCGGAATTCGGATCAGCAGTGTCCGGGTCCCCCGAATCCGGGTCTCCGGAATTCGGGTCAGCCGAAACCGGTGGGATAACACTACAATCCATAGTGGCGCACGCGCTCGGCAAACTATCCTTTTCTTCGGTGGCCACTGCGCCCTCAGGATCCGGGCCTAATACGGCATCTATCCATATGAATTCATCATCGTGTACAGCATCTGAACGGTTTGCAGATTGCTTAAGTCGAATGCCAGAGCGCAGTGACTGGCATGCAGCGAGAATTTTTTTCATTTGCTCTGGGGTCAATCCTTGAGTGTTTGAGGAAGTGTGCGTCCCGGGTCCCATGATATTCCCCGTGTCCCCAATGTCTTTGAGTCCCAATCCATGCATGATCTCGTGGGCTCCGATTGCCCCCATTGCTATCCCCATCAGATTGACGTTTTGCTTCCCATATGAAAGAGCGCCGAGGACTTTGTCCGTATAAACCCAACCATAATTGCATCCGAGGCAAGCTGTTAGACCCAGGCTTCCGTAAGCGTATTTGAATCCCGGAGAGAATACTTGACTAGTGTCAACCGCACTTAGATAGAAATCGGTTGTTTCTGGCGTCGTGTTGAAATTCACTCCCACATTGGCTTGGGCGAACAATTTTACAATCTGATCCGTATCGATGCCCGCCCCGCCTACCGAAATATTTATCGTACAAACGGGTGTTAATCCCAAAGGATCAGTAAACGCGCACGGGTTGTTCAAAGCGTAGGAATACCTGTTCAATGACTGGGGGGTGGAAATCGCGCCAGTGAGCGGATCGGGAGTCATGAATCGAGCGAGTCGGCTGTTGTAATACCTGAACGCTGCGTAGTCCAAACCGGTCTCTTGATCTCGCTCCAAGCCGGTGAATTTGTAATTCTGAGGGCATGAATTCGTTGATGCAAGTTCACCGCCAAACGGAAAATAATCTGTATCGTAGCAGACTTGTCCGTTGGACTGGGTTATTACCCGCGTACTGTGAAGATTATCTGCAAAATAATAATAAACATTATTCGAGGCGTCGATGCGTGCGATACGCCGCCCGTTGAGGAAAATATACGAATTCGTGATGTTTCCGGAAAGATCGCTCTCCTGCAACACATCGCCCGTAAGTGTTCTCCAAGACAGTTGGCCGTTTGATTTCTCCACCCGCATCCCGGACCCATCGTAGGTATAGTTCACACCTCCTCCAGAAAGGATGCGTCCTTCTGCATCATAGGTGTAATTGTAAGACGAGTCGGCGGTCATGTTTCCCGCAGAATCGTAACTGTATCCAGTTTCCGATATCTTGTTGTTTTGAATGTTCAGATTGAGAGTATACGCGGAGCATTGAGTAGGATCTGCGGAGACAAGATTTCCCCAGCGGTCATAAGAGAAGCTAAGCCCCCAACAATTGGAACCCGAGGTGGCCTGGCTTGATGCACCAGAGATCCGATTGAGTTGGTCATACTGGTAGGTCTCGGAACGCCCGGTGGCAAGATTGTTTGAAACGGATATCCCTATACCATTGTTGGACGGCTTAGCGGGAAATCCGTAACTCAGATTAAGCACTGAGGTGCCACCAGCAGCCATTGCATTCTGCGACACAAGTTGCAGTCGATTATTGTAGGTGTCTGACTCTGTTAGACCAGCGTAGGTTCCTGTAAGACCAAAGAGCACACTCGTCGGCTCTCCATGAGCGGCATAAACAGCCTGAGATGCATAGTTAACTCCTGTGGCGGCATCAACTAAGGATAAAACACGTTGGGCATTGCTATATGTGTAAGTAATCTGACGGCCGCTTGGGTAAGTAACAGACGCAATCGAACCATCCAAGTTATAAGAATAGGAAATGGTCCTAGTAATACCGGCAATGCTTCGCTGTTCGGCAACAATCTGGCCTGGAGCGTTGTAACTCCACGCAGTATAGCCTGATCCGTCAACCATCGTCGTTAGGCGGTTCTTTCCATTGCTGATCGTGAGGCCATTATAAGATGATTGATCATATCCATAGGAAACTTGTGGCGTCCCATCCGAGTAAGTTACGGAGACCAAACGGTTGAGACCGTCATATGTGTTCGTTGCCACTATGCCTCGGCCGTCAATACGGCGGCAGATCTGTATGGGATTACCACTGCATAAAGCACCGCTGGTAGTTGTGTAGTAAAAATTCTTTGTCCCAGCTTCTGGAGTGCTGGAGGATGCTAGGCGCGAGACTGAGTCATAAGTATAGGTCCGTGATTCCGCGGCCTGCACCACGGTTTTCAGATTGTTGAGGAGATCGTATGCATAGCAGGTAGAAACGGTAAGATTTCCACTGGAGTCAGGCTCGTCAACTTCTATCACACGAGCCAGCGAGTCCGTCCATTGTTGTTGTTTTTTGCCTTGGGCGTCCAGGAACAGTGTGGGGTATCCGACTCCATATGTGGAAGACGAGCATAACTGACTGGCGGCCCCACCGGACGACCCCACCGCTGAACCATATATCATCTGACTTGCGCTGCCATCCTGATAGACAGTCTTGGTAGTTCGGCCAAGGTTGTCGTAAAACCAGGATTCAATTCCATAAGCAGCATCAGTGACGCTTCTATAAGGATTGGTTACGCTCGCCAATCGACTTACCGCATCGTATCCAGTTGCGACCGTTGTACTACCATCCGGATCATTCACAAGGATGCTGGACGAAACGCGACCGGAACTATCAAGTGTTGCCTGCTGATGTCTGCAGCCGTTGCAACTCGATGAAGGAGATACAAATGAAATTCCCGTATAGCTGTCTATTTCATTAGGATTAGGATACTGATTGAGCATCCAACCCCTGTTGCCGTTGGGCAATTGCGGTAGATATGAAATTGCCAGCCGTCCCAGAGAATCATAGTGCGCATAACTGTTGGCGCCATTGGCATCCTGAAAAGACACATTCTTTCCCGAATAATAGTAGTATCCAAAGGTGCCTGATACACCTACAATCGGGACCGAAACACTAGTAAGAAAAGCGTTTGTCGGACTCGTGGTAACAAAGGATTGTGGTGGGTTAGCAGGGTTCTGTACATTGTCAGTGTAGTAGTTATCCGCATAAGAAAATGTCGTTATGTTGCTCGCACTATCAGTAAACTTGATCGGTTGGCCGGTCGTATCGTATGTTGTACTAGATCTTAAATAACTCGTGCAGGAGGGTAGGACCAGACAGAATTGGGACGAGGTCAGGTTTCCGCGAGATGTTGTCACACTTACGTTTTGTGGAACCCCAGGCACGGAAAGAGGCGTTGTTTCGTCGTAATTGTAATACGTCTTGGAAACAACGTTATTGTTAGCATCAGTTACCGTAACGGTTTGACGAAACGCCGTAATGTTTCCTAAAGAGGTATATGTATAGAGAGTTTTCTTGATGAGGGACCCTACCCCACTTGAGCCGTACGCGTACACATCGACTTCAGTCGGCTGTCCCGAACTGTTGTAGTTAGAAGCGACTTCGCTTGCCGGTCCGTTTGTGTCGAATTGGCTCGTTTCTGCAGTTTCCGTGATCGGCAGTGAGACTCCGGTCCCGTTGCAATTGCTTGTATTACCGTTGTAGCAGGTCGAGGTAGTCTGCAACAGGGTGCCAGATCCGGCTGAGCCCTGGTAAACCTGTCTTTGAGTCGCGTAGATTCCCTGGAATAGGATTACCGTTTGGTTGGTTTGAGGGTCAGTGACCGTGGTCGTGGAGCCCGCCCCCGTGTTTTTCACTTGAGCGAAGATCCAAGTGCCGTCAGGAGTCTTGCGGGTGAGCGTGGCGGCGCTGCCGTCGGCACACGTAATCCCGTTGCTGCCGCCAGTGTACGTGTAGTTAGTCGTCCCACCTGTCGGCAGGGTGAAAGATGCAAGCCTGCCGGTAACGTAGCCGGAGTATCCTGGAGTTGGTTCATACCCAAAGGTGTATTTTGAGCCATCAGGAAGATCAATCTCGCTGACGAGATTTGCCGTTGTCGTCCCGTTTGCTCCGTACTCTACAACTCCGCTGCAACCGAAATTAGTGCGAATCTTGTAGGAAGCGTACTGCATTGTGTAAGTCGCGGCACCGCCGGAGGACAAAGTGTAGGTATAAGTCACCGGACTCGCGGGCGTGCCTGAACCTGCGACGGTAAGAACAGGGGTTGAGCTACTAAGAGTGTCGTAATAATACTTACTCCCGTTAAAAGTTTCTGTTATCTTGTTACCATTTCGATCTTGTACAGATTGTAGAGGATTGATTATGTTGCCATCTGGACCCCAAAGCTGGGTCACTATGCTCCCCTCCTTTATTTTAACGGAGTAGCCGGAACCGTCGAGCGTAGTTGAAGTTAATCCAATAGAGTGGTCACCGCCATTAGGACATGAGGCCGGTACGATATCGCTCGTCGACTCGCCCGAAAAACTCTGCGCGACGCCACTGCCGTCGACGAATTTCCAAAACGTGTAGGTTATTAGATTATAATCTTCTCTGATGTGCCCTTGAGTTGTATAGCAGAACTCTGGCGTTGTAGTTGCGCTATACGTGAGAGTCCCGTTCTCCTCCTGGGAATTTCCCCATCCCCATCCTGCCGGTAGCCAAGTAGTCGAACCTCCCGAGTCGCCCTTATACCAGATTGACGTGTCATAGTAGAGGTCGAAATCGAAATTGAGACCTCGCCCGGACTTATGGAGAACCGGGACTGTGATACGCGAATTTAAGTTCGCAAGATTGATGACGTCTGGACCGCCGCCGTAGGAACCATACGGAATCGTGCCCCTTTGCACTTGGGCGTAGAGTTGAGCGGCAGGCAGAGCTAAGAGGAAGAGAAGAGAGAGAACACGGCTTGAATGGATCATGCGATCGTCTCCTGAGCTCTATTTATTGCGCGCTGATTTGCGCGGCTGAAATGCCAGTATCCAGAGAAGCGTTTTGGAATTGAAGATCGATCGCGAGTGTGTTGTTGATGAATTTCTGTACATGAAAAGGAATCTGCGCCCCGCCTACAATTCGGTAACTCGAGTACAGAATTTCAGTGGGGATATCGAGCAGTGCGTTGTTATCCGGGTGTGAATTAAAGACATAGGAAACTGGCAGGGACGTCGCTGGGTCGATATCAATATCAACTTGGGTCAAATGCTGCATCAGAGTTGCGGGATCGCCGGAAAGATTTGGAAACTGCTGAGAGGCACTGATATGGATGACCGAAGCGCCGTTTCTGGTCTCTAAACCCACGTAACTATCGACTGCGTTAGTGGTGGAAAGCAAATTTCCAATTGTGAAGGCAGGGTACCAGCCTGCATCCGTCATCAAATTGTGGTTCGCCATTGCATGCGAAACTCCGTCAGGACCGATCCAAGTGCCAACAAGGCCGCCCGCGCTGCTTCGAATCTCACTGCGAATACCCCCCGATAGACTCAAATCTAGGCGGTTCGCGCCGCTGACGGTTTTGAGGACAACTGTCCCGGTCTCGTCATCAGAACCTGCGATCCATTCGGCGGTTCCCGTCAAAGTGGCATCGTTGGTGGCGGTCTTGCCGGTAAGCGCCTGAAACGCACTCTGCAGGATTGTCAGTGCTTGCGGCGTCGAAGGACTGGTCGTTTGGGCTAGTGCGAAGGCCCCAAAACAAAACGAAATGAGGAACGTGGACAAAAGGCTTGAGGGGCGAATGGGACACCTCCGAATGTGGGACGAACGCGGGCAAAGTATTGCCACATTGGGAATATGTCAACAAAAAAAGATACTATGGCTAATAATTACCTTCATGTACCTCCCGAACATATGTTTGGTGACGAATGAACATCGTTGCGCGATTGAAATCACTCGGCTGGGCAAGGGATGCGGAACTCGTGGTAAGCGATTGACCCAATCGTGCTGATACGCGGAAATCGGAATATCTGTGCGACTGCCTGCCCTTGAAGAGAAACTGCCATTCCCCACTCATTCCTCGTACTGGCCAGTCGGTTAGCGAGGATGAAATGGCGGAGAGCGTAAAGGCTTTGGGAACCCGTAAGAACCGAAAAGGAGGCGAATTGCCTGTTATACCCCCCTCGCTCAGCCTGGCGGTTTATGAGGCGCTTCCCCCGAGACCTTCTAAAGCGTGTAGCCATGCATTGTGGCCGCGAAAGCTGTGACCGCTTAATGATTGCGGGCCGGTAGCGCTAGCTCGGTGTTCCTTGAAGGGTGCCCCCTTTGCGGGCAGTGACAAAGCCAGCTTAACACTACAAGAAGTAATCTATACTTGACACATAGAACGTGTAAGCGTACTCTTGCAGATGTATTCGGGGAGGTCATTGTGCCCCATCAGCCCTTTCGAGATGAGCTAGCCGACCGCCGTAGAACCACGCTCTCGCTCTTCTACCTGGCGGCGCTTCTCTCCGTCATTGCCATCAGTCTTGCTGGCAGAATTCCGTCTTTCCGCGCGTTCCTGGTTGTTTTGGCTGTCGCGGGAGCAGCGGCAGCAATCTTGTTCCTGTTGCGTTTTCTTCGGGCGAATGATGAGCACGAACGGCAGATCAACTTCCGCGCCCTGACCTTTGCCTTTACGGGAACATTGGTTTTTTCTGCGACTATTGGCTTCCTCCAGAGCTTCCATTTTCATCCCGTGTCATGGTTAGGCATTCCGCCGCTGATGATCATTCTGTGGAGCATTGGATTGATTCTGAATTCGTGGCGGTATCGATGAAGACCCGGCTACGCGTATTGCGAGCGGAAAAGGAGTGGTCGCAAGCGGAGCTTGCCGCCCACGTCGGAGTCGCTCGCGGCACAATCAACGCCATTGAAACCGGCAAGTACGACCCGAGTCTCCCGCTGGCTTTCAAGATCGCACGCGCCTTTGGAAAGAACGTGGAAGAGGTGTTTTTGTATCCCGAGGACTCATACCAACCGCGTCCCCCGCAGGTCTGAGTTCCGTCTCTAGCAACCCACGATGCCTGCTAGTTCGCAAGTTCGGATTCTTTTCTCTGCAGATCACTCGAAGTCTATCCCCGCTCTCTCTCCAAGGTGAACCGAAAGGAGTCTCTTCATGGACCGTCCCTATAGCATTTCCGACTTCGCATTCCCACCTCGATGGGACCGGGAATCGGGTCCCGACTTGGTGGAGAGAGCTGGTCAAGGTTCTCGCACAGACAGAGAGCAAGGCCAAACCGGACGGGACAACGGATCGAATTCCACTCGGTCTCGCGGCGGTTTCGACCGCCCGGTTACGATCTATCGCGGTCGAGACCGGGAATACTCGCTGCGCGAAACTGAGGTTCGTACCCTCGCCGACTTAGGCAAGTTTCGGGTCGTCCCAGAAGACGATCTCGCGCGCTTTGGATACCAGGGCAACCATGCGCGGATGGAAAGCGACATCCGCAGTCTCACTAGGCAGGGGCTTGTTGAACACCGCACCATCGAAGGCCATTCCTCGTATTGGACCAAGGTCCTAACTCTGACAAAGGACGGCCATAGAGTCGTTGAGCGTGCGCAGTTCGTCTCCAGCCGGCAGGCTACCTACCATGGCCTTGTGAAGCCCAAGGAGGCCCGACACGACGCCGACGTATACCGGCTCTACCAGAAAGTCTCAAGGGAAATCAAACGCTCGGGTGGGAAGGTGCGTCGAGTCGTTCTCGACTTTGAACTCAAGAAAGACCTCTATAAAGCCCTTTCCCGGATGCGGCCCGACAAAGACCCACGGTACGAACGAATCTTCATTGCCAACCAGTTCGATTTGAAGGTGGTGGACGGCAAGATTCCCATTCCCGATCTCCGCATCGAGTATGAAGACGACTGCCGCGATGTTCGCCGTCTCGACCTCGAAATCGCCACTCGCGACTATCGGCCGCAGGGTCTCGGCGAAAAGGCCAAAGCCGGATTTCACATGTTCGCTCGCCAGCAGGATCAGCCCAAATTGCGCCGCGTTCTCGACACCCAGGAAATCAGCGCGAGGATCTTCGCCCTATGAAATTCCTCCCCATTCATACCGAAGCGCTCCGGTATTTCGGCTATACAGAGGAGGAGTCCCGTTTCCTCTACCTTGTGGCTACGCATTCTGGGTATTTCACCTGCCAACAGTTTCTCCAGTTCATCAAGATGAAACCTGGCAAGCGCAGTGTTGCTTTTGGCCGAAAGGTTGTGGAAAAGGGGCACGCCAACTCGAGGGAATACCTCCGGCATGGCCGCGTCTTCCATCTTTTCTCACGCAATCTGTACGAGGCAATTGGCAGGGAGAATGTTCGTTTCCGACGAGAGCACTCGACCGAATACATTCGAACTCGGCTGATTGCTCTCGACTTCATCCTCCGAAATCAAGACTTCACCTATCTCGAATCCGAGGAGCAGAAGTTGGCTTTCTTCTGCAACCAGCTCGGAATCGACAAGAAAATCCTGCCCCACAAACGCTACTCGGGGGCAATCAAAGGCGACTTTACTGACCGCTATTTCGTGGATAAATTCCCCATGTTCTACCACCCTGGTGCCTCTCTCCCCCCTGTGATGATCTTCAGTTTCATCGATCCGGGGCTTGAAAGCATGGATAGCTTCAAGACTCATCTGGATGCGTACCTGACGTTTTTCACGAAACTCTCGCAGCTCCACTTCTACTACGTGGCAACCCGCGACACGAATTTCGAGCGCGCCAAGAAGCTGTTCCACGCAACATTTCAGAGGCTTTGGAACCCGACAGGCCCTCGTGGATTGTTCGACTATTTCCGCACGCGGCGAACGTGGGACGAGAAGAATTACGGCAAGCTATCGGAGCACGACATCCTGTTCATGAATCAGGGTAAAGAGAGATTTAGCAACCCAGGCATGGAGAATCTGTACCAAAGGTGGCGCGCCGGAGAGATTACGGAGAACACGGTGCGATCCGAATCCGTGAAGTTCCAGATGCCCTCGCAGGTCACGTTTATTTGGTCGACCGTGAACGGACAGGCGGCGCTGTTCGAGCGGCACCCGCATCAGCCCGTAAGTATACCGGGGAAAAGTTCAGAGGCGACATCTTTCTCGGGGGATTTCACCCCCGAGATCACCCTGGCATGGGGATAAGAGACAGAGGGAGCAGGCAGATGCGACAGAAACGGCACGGAAACAGAGCCCGGCCAAAACACGATCAGAGGCGGGAGCGACCCCATCGTGCCGCAAAATCGCGGCCCGGTCCCTTCGGGCTTCGGGGGTCACTCCCGCCTCTTGCTCCTTGAAGGCGCAGCTCGTGTTTTGGCCGCGCAGGAGGGAGGGAATTGGAGAGTTTGTAAGATAGGATGTCAGACAAAACCGCAAGGGAGGAACCAAAAGAAAGTATGGCAATCATCAAGGCACCACCCAAGCAACCAAAGTCAGTGACGATACAAGCGCGAGTCGAAGAGTCCGTGAAAACGCAGCTCGATCAATATGCGAAATTCATCGACTCCACTCCGTCCTACGTCATTACGGAGGCTCTGAAAGTCCTATTCAAACGCGACGACGAGTTCAGAGCCTGGTTAGGCCAGCACGCGATCAGTCATGAACCAATCTCGAAAGGAGAATCCGTTCAACTGGAATTGAAGTAAAAACACATGAACCGCCGCCTCCAATTTGGTATGCGCGAGAACCCAGCGTCGATTCGACAACATGGCTCGCGCTCAGAAACAACGAGTTCCTTGAACGGAAGTCCCACCAAGAGGGCGAGCCCTCCGCCAGACGATCTCGCGCCGGTTCACGTTCATTCGCCTGCTAACGCGCATAGCGCCGTCAAAGCCGCGGCACCCCGCGCGGCCACAGGGGGACAGATGGACATTGCTGACGGCAATGCCGCCGCTGTAGTGCGATCAAGCTCCCCCGAGCAGCCAATGCAGTCGTTCGAACCCTTAATCGACAGCTATGATGCCGCCAGATTGCTCGGCAACATCCACATCAAGACCCTGCAGCGCTATGCACGTCACCGGCGCGTTCCTGGATATCAAATTGGAGGCCACTGGTATTTTCGTGCATCTGAACTGGACGCATGGTTGCAATCTCGGATAAATTTGTCGTGCCATCCGTGCCGCTCGAAATAGGAGGCTGTATGTTCAAGCGGGCACGGTATCAATTCGGTTGGTTGGAGTTGCGAAAAAGAAGGAAAGGGCCAGCAGTTTGGCTTTGGCGCTACCGAGGCAATGCCCAGGAGAAAGGGAGGGGAAAGCAGTCGGTCTTGATCGGGAGCGTAAACCAATACCCGACGAGGCAAATGGCGTGGAGAGCAGCTGAAGGACTTCGTCTTACAGTTAACCAGGACAATCCTGGTTCTGAAGTGACCTTCGGCGGTCTAGCCGACAAGTACATGCTGGAAAAACTTCCAAGAAGATATTCGACAGCAAGTAAGTACCGTTCTTGGATAACTCACCACATAAAGCCTCGGTGGGGTAATTACCCGATAGCGAAAGTGAAGCCACTTCCTGTCGAAGAATGGATCGAGCAACTCGACTTGGCGCCAATGAGCAAGGGGCACGTGCGAACCATTATTCACATTCTTTTCCGATGGGCGATGAAATGGGAGTTGATTGAAGTTCAAATCAATCCCATGAGCCTCGTTCACGTGGAGGGAAGTTCGAAGCGGTTGCGGGAACCACTGACACTGACAGCGGGACAGTTCCACAAGCTGTTAGAGTTTGTGAAGGAACCGTTTCGCGTAATGTGTATCGTGGCCATGTGTCTAGGGCTACGCGCTAGCGAGTTGGTTGGTTTACAGTGGAACGACTTCGATTGGGAGAATCTTCAGGTGGCAATTCAGCGGGGGGTCGTTATCGGAAGAGTGGACGAAGTGAAGACGCGCCACTCGAAGAGGGCCATTCCGTTGGACCCAGGTCTGGCTTCCCTGTTGTTGTCATACCGAAGAGAAGCCAATCCGAACCAGTGGGTATTTCCCAGTTCGCGTACAGGAAGGCCATGGTGGCCATGGGTGATCCAGCGGACTCATCTAGTTCCAGCAGGCATCAAGGCAGGGCTAGGACGAATCGGCTGACATACATTCCGGCATAGCTACTCAACGATGCTGCGCGCATTGAAAGTAGATGTAAAAGTCCAGCAGGAGTTGCTTCGTAACTCGGACATTCGCACGACGCTGAACATTTATACCCAGGCGGTGCCGGATGCTCTGCGTCAAGCGAACAGCCAGGTTGTTGAGATGGTGCTGCAGGAAAGGAAAAGTGCATGAAAAAATGTGTGGGCAACTGGTGGGCAATAACGGTGCCCGCGCGTTCTTTTCAGTTACTTGCAAGGGGGTAGGATTTCCGGTAAGTCCTTTGAATTCCGCAAAACCGTAAATTCGACTTCCACACGCCTCCGCCAGATTAGAATAATGGAAGACGCAGGACCCGCCACCTTCAAATCGCGAGGATGTGACGCCCGGGTCTAGATTCTGTTGCGTACGATTGTCAGTGCTTGAATGATGTGCGGAAGGGGTGTTAGGTGGACCAGGTGGGGGAAGCATTCTCTGGCTCGACCGCCAATAGTATGTTATTTAAGGGATAAGGTGAGGTCACGATGGAGCCGCCTGTTAATTCCGCGCACCTGGGTTTCCCGTCACAACTTTCTCCTAAAGTTTCGCGTATTCCATGGCTTGTTGTGGTCGTAAGCTGCCTCTACTTCGTCTGGGTGGGCTTCGGTTTCACCAGCGTGCTTTCGATATTCTCCAAATTATATGGCAGCATGGGCGTCGGACTCCCTTTGCCCACCCGCATCTTGCTGTCGTCGCGTTTGTGGCTTCTGCCGCTCTTGTTCACGGGAGCAGCGATGCTCACTATCGCAATCAGACTTGTGGAGTTCAGCAGGCGCCAACTGCGCATCGTGGGCGTAGCCCTATTCTTGATTGGAGCTGTTTTGCCAGCGTTGATTGTATGGTCTTTGTACATGCCTCTCTTTGCGTTGATTGGAAAGCTGGCAGGGGCTCACTAAACATCCGGCGACCGTGTTTTCCAAATCCTAAGCTCGGCGTGGGAAACAATTTCTGACACGCCCGCCGGGCTACAGGTGGGGCGTCTTCTCGGCTTCGAATAAGAACATTTACACGCAGTGTTCGTTGTACAATTTGCAGCTGCATTCGCCCGGGGAAACGTGCTGCGGATCGAGCACGCGAGGGTAGGCTTAGGTTTTATATGAACGCAATCATTCTCGCCACGTTTTTTGAGATTTCTCGCACGGCGGTTGCGATGTGCAGCGCCGGGATCCTGCCTTTCCTTGTTGCTCTTTGGGCTGCGAAGAACGATATCGCGCGGAGCGGCGGCCTGGACAAGGTTGTGGCCTTGAGTAATTTGTGTTTCGCGATTCCGTTGGCGGTTTTTGGCGCGGAGCATCTTTCCGGCGCGAGATTCATCATGGTCAGCGTGCCTTCGTACATGCCGTGGCGTTTGTTTTGGGCGTATTTCGTGGGATTTGCGTTGCTGGCCGCGTCGTTGAGCATTGCCACAAGAATTCAGGTGCGCTGGTCTGGGCTGCTGTTCGGGATCATGATGTTTCTTTTTGTGGCGATGGTGCATATTCCGCGAGTTGTTGCCAGCCCGGGAGCGAGGATTCCATGGGTGATTGTCTTCCGCGAAATGTCATTCGCGGCGGGAGGATGGATCCTTGCTGGAAATGCGATGAGCGGGCTGGGCAAAAGCAAGCTGATTACGGTGGGCCGCGTGTTGATTGCGATCGCCGCGCTGTTTTTTGGTGTTGAGCATTTTCTGCACCCGGCGGGATGCCCCGGAGTCCCACTTGAAAAACTGACTCCCCTGTGGATTCCCGGCCGCTTGCTTATCGGCTATCTGACTGGCGCAATTCTTGTGGTTGCCGGGGGAGGCATACTGCTGGGCAAGAAGACGCGGATGGCGGCGACTTATCTTGGAACCTGGATTGTGCTGTTGGTCGTGTTCATCTATGGGCCGATCCTGATCGCGCAGCTGGGAGACCCGAGCACCGCGGTGAAGGTGGAGGGGATCAACTATTTTGCTGACACGATGCTGTTTGCCGGAGCGATTCTGGCGCTCGCCAGCGCGACGCCGCGCACGGATTAGATGTCACCTGCCGAGTTGTTACGAAATTCGAAACACGACAATGTTGATTTGAAGCTGGCGCCAAAATGTGCAGACACGGGTTCTGCGCTTGGTTGGCGTTGTGCTCGGGCCGGATGAAGGGCTAACCTGAGGTTACGTTCAGCTTGCTTCCGGCCTTACAGCAATTTTGAAAGAATGCCCATGACCTGGCAGAGCATTGCCTGCATCCCGCCACCGGTGGACATAGAAGTCGAAGGAGAACATTTGAGATGAACAAACGATTGATAGACTGGCCGACCACATTGGCCATGGCGGGTGTGATGTCGATGTTGTTGTGCGCTGCTCACGGAGCATCGGCGCAAGCGCAGAAAGCCAAGGCGGATACTTCGGTGTATGCCGAACCCGCTCCAATCGACTTTGGGGACCACACCGGCTACATGTCGCTTTTCGATGGCAAGACGCTTACGGGATGGGATGGAAGGCCGGGGCTGTGGAGAGTGGAGGACGGCGCGATTGTGGGCGAGACCGTGCCGGAGAAGTTCCCGGAGCACGCGTTTCCCAATACTTTTCTGATCAATCATGGAGTCGAAGCCAAGGACTTCGATCTGAAGCTTGAGATCAAAGTGGAGAAGGGTGGAGGCAGCGGCATCCAGTACCGTAGCAGCGCGGGCAGTGCGTCGGGACCAGTTGCGCACCAAGGCTATCCCGCGGAAGACGCGCGGTGGGTGATGTTCGGTCCACAAGCCGATTTCTGGTACACGGTGAGTGTGCAGGCGGCGGAGTACAGTGGGCAACTCTACTCGCAGAACACTTCGCGAGGAGCAATCGTGCTGCGCGGGCAAGTTGTCCAATCACTGCCCGGCAAGAACCCGCAACAGGTGGGCGTGATTGGAGATCGAGGCAAGCTCGGTGCCTACGTGAAAGACGGCGAGTGGAACCAGTACATGATCATCGCGCGCGGAGGCATGATCGTGCATATTCTCAATGGCCAACTGATGGCCGTGCTGATCGACGACGATCCGGCGTCGTCCAACAGTGTTCCGGGACTGTTCGGGTTGCAACTCGAGGGCCTGCCCTGCAAGGTGTCGTTTCGCAATCTCTGGCTGAGGAAGATCAATTGAGAAGGAAACCGGGTTAGGGGTTCGTGATGACTGGCCAGCCCTCGCAAGGACAACGAGGGTGTTCGGCAACTGTTAGTCGGAGATGGCGGGCATGGGTTTTCTGCCAATAGCACAAATCCAACCTTTTTCGCGTTGCTCGATTATTTGGACGTTTGAGTAGCCGGCGTTGGTGAGGAGTTCGCGATGCTCATCAACGCTGAGGAGAGTCAAACCGGTTCGCGTGATGTATTTTTCGGCGAGCTTAGCGGCCACGGTGTTCGCTCCCTTGTAGATTTCTGCGATTAGGATGAGGGCACTGCCGGGTTTGAGGACTCTGAAGATCTCGCAGATGTCACCGGGCAAATTGGGCCACCAGAAGTGGGTTTCGACGGCAGTGACGAGATCGAACATGGCATCGGGAAAGGGCAATTGTGATACGGAGCCGTGCTGAACGTGAACGCGACCGAGATCGATCCAATGTGCATTTGTTCTTTTTGTTGCGGCGACGCTCTCGTCTGAATAATCGATGCCGTGAACTTTCCCCTGTGTGGCGAGCGCCGTTAATTTACTGACTGTCCTGCCGCCGCCACAACCTACGTCGAGGATGGTGTGGTGGCTCTCGATTGAAATGTGCGCAAGGCCCCAGTCTGTCAGTTTGGAGTGGCTCGCATTCATTCGCCACAAAGTGAACCGGCCGAGCCATCCCGACGGCTTGCTGCACTGGTTTGGAGGCACCTTCCTGGTGGTCATAAGCGTTTACTCCGCCAGACAGTGTAACGTTAAAATGGGCAATATCCGTAAACTGAAATGATCCCGCTGGAAGATGAGGTATCGAAATTGTGATGAAGGCTTTTATCTTTGTTGTTCTTTGTTTTGTGTTTCCCAACGGCGGTGTGAGCGCGCAGACGCCTGTCTGGCAGCCATCGCCGGGACATATGCAAATGGCGATCTGGCCGGGGACGGTGCCAGATGCGCAAGCTGAAGCGGGAAATCATGTCGAAGCGATGGCGATGGAGAAGTCGCTGGTTGTGGGCAAACCTTGGGTTTCTGTAGAGAACGTCTCGCGACCAACGATGACGGTCTATTCGCCAACGGGAAGGAATACGGGCGCAGCAGTGGTCGTGTTTCCTGGAGGGGGCTATCAGATTCTGGCCATCGACCTGGAAGGCACGGAAGTTTGTGACTGGCTGATATCGAGGGGAATCACATGTGTGCTGTTGAAGTATCGCGTGCCGGATTCGGGGATGCATTGGGATGAGCGTTGCCAGTGCCAGAAGAGTCCGAAAGCTCCGACGGCTCTGGAAGATGCGCAGAGGACGGTGGGGCTGGTGCGCTTCCACGCCGCGGAATGGCATATCGATCCGCACAAGATTGGAGTGCTGGGGTTTTCAGCAGGCGGGCACCTGGTGGCGGACATCAGCACGCATTTTGCGAGGCGTTCGTATCCAGTTGTGGATGGGGCGGACAAAGAAAGTTGCCGGCCGGATTTTGCGGTGGCTCTTTATCCAGGGCATCTATGGATTGACAACAAGAAATTTGATTTGAATCCGGATATCCTCACTCATCTTACGCGCCAAACGCCGCCCACGTTCTTGCTGCAGGCGGAGGATGACCACGTGGACAATGTAAATCAGTCGCTGGTGTACTACATCGGCTTGAAGAACGCCAAGATTCCCGTGGAAATGCACTTGTACGCGCAGGGCGGGCATGCGTTCGGGCTGCGGCGGACTAAGTTTCCAATCACGGGATGGCCTGAACTGGTGGAGAGGTGGCTGGGGACGATCGGGATGGTCTCGGAATAGGTGCTCTGGAACTACATGCGGCTGTTCTGTTTTTTGGTGGTTGTTTGGAAGATGTACAATTCTTGTGCGGCAATCCGCGATGAAACTCAAGAGAAATAGCGCCATTCCGAAGCGTGCCTATTCGCATGGGAGGATATCTCTGTTAGGCGGAAGACTTGCTCTCTTTGCTGCTGTGACCGCGATGCTTATTGCGGCAATGCCTGTTTTGCTGCAGACGCAAACTGCCGAGGACAAATACAAAGAGGCGTCGGCTGCGTTTGATCGCGGGGAATTTGAGCAAGCGATTGGATTGTACGAGGAAGCGCTGAAACTCCAGCCGGAATCCGTGCCCATTCGGACCGATCTTGGGGTAGCGCTGGTGCGGCTGGGGCGTTACAGCGAAGCGATCGACAATTACGAGCAAGCATTGAAGCGCGATCCGGGAAACGCGGTGGTGCGTTTGGATTTGACGCTGGCCTGGTACAAACAGGAGAACTTCGCCAAAGCCGCGGAGCTTCTGGAAGCTTTGCGCAAGGATCATCCGGAAAACCGTCAGACGCTATACCTCCTTGCGGATTGTTACTTACGGCTGGGCAGGGAAGCCGAAGTTGTGGCGCTGCTGCAACCGGAATATGACGCGAATCCAGAGGATCTTGCGGTGGACTATGCGCTGGGAACGGCGCTTCTGCGGGAGGGAAAGACTCGCGAGGGAGGAGTGGTGATTGATCGCATCCTCAAACTCGGGGACACGCCGGAAGCGAACTTATTGCTTGGCCAGGCGCAATTCGCCGCGAGTGATTTCAATGCCGCCGTGGTGACGCTCCGCAAGGCTGTGAATCAGAACCCGAACTTGCCGGATGCCTGGTCGCTTTATGGGCATGCGCTCTTGAGCACTGGCGCGGAAAACATTCCAGACGCGAAGGCGGCTTTTCTGCACGCGCTGCAAATGGACCCTAACGATTTCAATGCGAATCTGTTTTTAGGGAGCATATTGCGGCAGCAAGGTGATTACGAGGGAGCGATGCCCTACGAGGAACATGCGCTCGCATTGCGGCCGGGTTCGCCGGAGGCGCTCTTCCAAGTTGCCTCGCTTCATGCAGTTTTAGGAAAGCAGGAAGATGCGCGAAAGGAATTTGAAAAACTGGAGCACGACTATCCGGAATTTCTGGAAGTGCACGTCCAATTGGCGGCGCTATACGGCAAGATGGGAATGCCGAAAGATAGCGTGCGCGAGCGCGAGATTGTCCAGAAGCTGAATGATAAAGCGCAGGAAACCGAGCTAAAAGCAAAACCCTGAGAACTATTTAGGCTCCACAACCTTAAGGATTTGGTTGGCCTGGACATTCTTAAGTGTCTGGACCGTGCCGGAAGGCCAGCGAATTTCAATTTCATCAGCGAGTTTTGCCGCGCCAAGACCAAAATGCACCGGCCCGGCGCTGCTGGACGCGTATCCCGAAGCTGTCGTGTAGTGGGTGTACTGGGTTAGGCCGCCTGCCGTGAGCTTGACCTTCGCGCCGATGCCGTCACGATTGCTCTTTGTGCCTTGCAGCTTCAACTCCAGCCAGTGATTGTCCCCAGGGCTATCGTTCATCCAGATTTCCGCGGGCGCGCTGAGGGCTGTCACTACCACGTCGAGTTTGCCATCGTGATTGAGATCGCCGTAGGCGGAACCGCGATGGCGTTTCGGTGGCTGCGCGGTAAATCCCGCCTCTTCCGTATACGCGGCCCATTTGCCTCCGGGAATTTTGCGGAACACCGTGTTGGGCTGATTGATATGTCGGTGGCCCTCCATTGCCGGAGACTGAACATCGCCGCGGCTGACAAAGATGTCCTTCCACCCGTCGTTATCGAAATCGGCGATGTTGGGGCTGTAACCCGCCATGGGATTGCTGAGGAGGGCCATCCCGCTCTTGGCAGTAATCTCCGTGAACGAACCCTTGCCGTTATTCTGGTACAGCGGAAAGGTCTCCGTGTCGAGTGCGACCAGGCAAATGTCAGGCAAGCCATCGTTATTGAGATCGCGGGAATCCACGCCCATTCCGGAGATCAGATTGCCGTGCTCTGGAAGAGCCACACCCGCCTCGAACGCGACTTCTTCGAAGTGCAAATTGCCTTTATTGTGGAACAGGGAATTGAAGAGCTTGTCGTTGGTGACAAAAATGTCCGAGAACCCGTCGCCATCGTAATCCGCGACGCCGACGCCCATGCCTTTGCCGGGGTGAGCGCGGATTCCGGATTCCGCGGAGATGTCCAGAAATTTTCCGTTGCCCTTATTCAGAAAGAGCTGGTTGGGTGTCTCCTTGTAAAATTTGGGATGACAATACTCGGGCTTGCCGTTGAAGCTGCACGGGGGTTCCTTGTTGACGTTCCAGCTCATGTAGTTGACGACGAAAAGATCCAGCAGGCCGTCATTGTTCACATCGACCCATGCCGCGCCGACGGACCAGAGCGGGCCAAACTGTTTGTCCGGCTGAGCCAGACCGGCCTTTTCGGTGACGTCGGTGAACGTGCCATCGCCATTGTTGTGGTAGAGCGTGTTGCGGTACACACCGCTTACGAAGATATCTTCGTAACCATCGTTGTCGTAATCACCGATGGCAACGCCCACATCGTAGCCCGTCCCGGCCAAGCCAGCCTGCTCGGTTACGTCGGTAAATGTTCCATCGCCATTGTTCCGGAAAAGTTTGTTGGAGTATTTGGGGGAGTCTTTTTTCAGGGTGGTGATGTCGGCGCCGTTGGTGAAGAAAATGTCGAGGTATCCATCGTTGTTATAGTCGAACACAGCCACGCCACCGGCCATGGTCTCCGGAGCGTGGCGCTGAGGAGTTTCGCAACTATCGAGAGAAAACGGAATGGGCTGGAAGGAAAAATGAATGGGCGCTTTGGCAGGCTCTTGCGATCGCACGGAGCGAAGATGAAGGCCCGCAACCGCGCAGAGCACCAGCAACGAGCAGAGAACAATTCGCATCATGAGGCGCTTGATGGAAAACTCTCCTGAACTAAGGCTCTTTTGGGGATTCCGGACGATTGAGTTTTTCAATCTCCTCCCTTTCCCGCTTGGCGTCGTCTTTTCTGCCGGCGCTGGAATAGGCCTGCAATAAATCCCAGTGGGTTCTGACGGAATTCGGCGAGAGTTTGCGTGCTGTCTCCAGTTCGGGAACTCCCTTTGTGGCATCGTCTTTGCCCATCAAGGTCTCCCCCAGGATCATATGTGCTTGAGGGTTGTTTGGCTCGAGCTTGATGGCTTCCTCAGAGAGTTGCAGAGCGTCGTCGAACTTCGACTCTTTGATGTACTCCTCGGCCATCCGCAGACGCGCCCCCACATGAAGCGGGGAGATTTCCAGTTCACGTTTCATTTCCCGAATGCCTTCCTCTGGGCGCACGTCCATCAAAAACACGCCATAAAGAAAGTGCGCGCCGGGTTCATTCGGATAGCGGGCGACCATGGCGCTAAAAACTTTTTCGGTTTCATCGGGGTGTTCGCTTTCGATTGTCAGTGAACCCCGGCCAGCCATGCGTACGAGTTCTCTGAGGTCGGGAGGTATCTCCGAGGGGAGAAGCGGCATGCGGAGGGCGGCCAGTCCCAATGGCTCGATGAGCAGGTCGGGACTTTCGCCCGACTGGTGGAGGGAGCCAAGGACGGTCATGCTGTCATCGTAGCGCTCGAAGCGCGTGAGGATTACAGCTTCAAAGTACTGCGCAGAGCGGGCCAAATCCATGCGATCGCCCAAGCCGATGGCCAGGGCACGTTGCATGTGGTCCAGCGAGCGGGCGTATTCGCGGGTTTGGAATTCGCTTAAACCCAGGACGACCCAGCCGGGGCTGGTTTGAGGATCAAGGGCAACAAACCGGCGCAAGAGTTCACGGGCTTGGGCGAATTTTTCCTTCTCGTACAACAATGTGCCTTGATACCACAACCCTTCCAACCAGTCTGGGCGAAGCTTCAAGGCTTGCGCATAGAGTTGAATGGCATCGTCATCGCGGTTCTGGTTGCGGGCAAGGTCCGCAGCCTGAGAAATCTGCGCGAAACTTTGCGGTTTTTCACTGGTTGCATGAGTTTTGGATTGACGGGCATTCGCGGACACGCGCTTTGCGCCGCTGCCGAGTGAGAACAAGGCCAAGAAGATCGCGGAGGAAGCGAGCAGGGGGCGCGTCATTGTTTGGACTCGGGCTTTCGTGAGGGAGCTACTTTTTCCGCGGCAGGGGCCAAGACTTCTTCCTTCCTGGTCAACAGAAGGAAGGCCTCCGATTCGCGTTTCGCTTCCTTCACGCGGCCCAAACGCAGGTAGGCATTCGCCAACACGGAACGCACGGCTGGACTTTCGGGAGCAAGTTCCTTGGCGAGTTCCAGTTCATGAGCCGCCTCGGGAATGCGTTCAGCGGCCAGAAGTGCTCTGCCGTAGGCCAGGTGGGCTCTGGCATTCTTCGGCTCGCGCGCCACGGCGCGTTCCGCCAGGGGCAGGGCTTCCTGGGGCATAGAGTTTTCCAAGAGCGCGAGAGCCAACTCGACCATTGCCGGGGTATGCTCAGGAGAAATCTGTAGTTCTTTCTTGTACTCTTCAGCCGCCTCGGGAAATCTACGTTGAAAACCGAGCAGCGTGCCCAGCAGGTAGTGGACGTTGGTCTCTCCACCGTAGCGCTGCGCCAATCTTTGCGCGAAATCATCACTTCTTTGATAATCCTGTCGCGCGCAATAGAGAGCGGCTTTGCCCGCCAACCACACTGCTTCGCGTTTTCCGTGGGGATAGTCTTCGGGGAGAGTTGCCATGCGAAGCGAGGCCAATCCCATGGCCTCGGTCAGGGAAGGAGTGTCGCCCAGTTTTTTAGCTTTGGCGGCGAGAAGGTAGAGAGCTGGCTCGAACTCCGCCTTGCGAGTTAGCAACAGGGCCCAGTGATAGCCAGCCACATCAAGCAAGGCATCATTGCCGGGAGAACCAGCCTTGGCCCAAGCCTGGAAGTGTTTCAGGGAATTGTCGTAATCCTGCGTTTCGAACTCACAGAGCGCCAGAAACGCAAAACCCGGGCCAGGCTTTGGCGACGAAGTCACAAAGCGCCTGAAAGAGTCCTGAGCTTCCGAAAAGCGATCCTGGTCATACAGTAAGCTGCCCAAGGCCCACCAACCCTCGCTCCATGCTGGCCGGAGGCGCAAGCCCTTGGCATAGAGAGTCTCCGCCTCGTTCAAGTGATCGGCAGACCGCGCAGCGTCGGCGTGTTTGGCAAGCAGTTCAAAGGAATCCTGCGGGGAAGAAGAGGGGGGAGCTTGTGCAGTCAGCAGCAGAACCAGGAGGGAAGGTAACACCAGCATACCTAAAATATACATGGGGTGGCCCCGTAGGACCACCCCATGATTTCAGAGATTGAGATTGGTTAGAAGTTGAACTTGACGCTCAGCTCCATGATGCGATTGCCCACATGGTAGTCCGCTTTGCCGAACGTGCTCGTCTGGTTGCAGGAAACACCACCGGAAACGCCCGGGCAAGTTGTTCCCGTGATGACCTGACCGAGGTCGTTAAAGACCAGTTGGAGATTGCCGTCGCCATTCGTGAAGGAAAGCAAGCCATGGTTCAGGAAGTTGAACGCAGAGGCGCGGAACTCCACAGTCTGACGTTCTTTGATCTTGAACTTTTTCGTCACGGACAGGTCGCTGTTCCAATACATCGGACCCGGCAGGTAGGGAATGCTCGCATCGCCGAGCTGTCCGGCAGGCTGCGGCCCGAAGCAACTCGGGTTAGCAAAGTAGCCGCTCTTCAACCCATGTGCGGGATTGCAGAGGACCGCCGGAAACTCGGTGATGTTGTTAGTGCCCAGTAGGTAATTCGCGCTTTGGTTTGTGTTGCCGGGGCCGGTTTGCACCAGACCGAAGTTCTGACCGCCGGATGCGGCATTGGACAATTGCATGCCGCTCTCGATGGTGGTAACTCCGGAAATCTGCCAGCCGTTGACGGCGCCGCGAACGAAGGAGTTGGCTCCCTGCATTTTAGGCAGGAAGAAGACATAGACCAAGTTAAAGGCTTGTCCGCGGTCCTGTTTAGAAACTCCGTAGAGCCAATTGGTGCCATAGTCGGGCAGAGCGGCGGTGAAGTAGGAGCTGCCGCTCGCTTGATTGGCAGCCAGTGTTTTGGACCAGGTGTAATTTGCCTGGAGGGTCATCCAACTATAGGAACGCTTGAGTGAAGCTTCCAGAGCGTCGAATCGGGACTTGCCAGCCGTCTCCGCGTCTGTGATTCCCGAACCGCCGGAGTTTTCGTAAGCCGGGTAAGTCGAGTAATCCTGTAAGCAAGCCTGCGTGGTGAGGTTATTACTGCCGCTGCAATCCGGGTTTGACGCCACACCCGGTTGTCTCAAAGCGCCAAGTGGAACGTAGTTGATATTAACAGCTTCCTGGAAGTCAGAACCTTTGTTGCCAGCATAGGTCAGTTCGAGCCTGAACTTGGCAGGGAGTTGCTGATCAATGGTGACGTTGTATTGATAGAGCAGCGGCTGCTCATGATCGTCAGGGTTGTAAACGCTCACAGTTTTCAGACCCGGTCCAAGGCTGCTTGTACCCCCGCTGGATGGTGGCGTGACGGCATTCTGGTCAATCGTTTCCCAACTGGTGCAATTGCAGGAGAAGGCGACGGAACCGAAGGCAGTGCCGGCAGGGCCGGTGTAGTTATTGCTCTGCACGGAATCGTAGAAGCGGTACATGCCCCAACCGCCGCGAATGACAGTTTTGCCGTTGCCGAACAGGTCGTAGGCGGCATCAATGCGCGGTTCGGGGTAAAGGAAGGTACTGGTGGCACCGGAAAGGGGGATGTTGGGGTTAATTTTGTGCCAGCCAATGCCAATGTTGGCATCGGTGCCGCAAGGCGTTGCGGCGGTACAGTATTCGTTGTAAATGTTTGGAAAGAAAGTAGCCAAACCAACTCCGTCCACGGGAGCGTAGGGCTTGCCGTAATGTTCGAAGCGCATTCCATAGTTGAAGGTTAGCCGCCTGGTAAGCTTCCAGCTATCTTCAAGGTAGAAGGATACGGTGTTCTGGGCGATCTCTGTTGGCGGTGGAAGCGCCTGCTCATAATAGGATTCGCCAATGCCCATCAGAGCATCAGCATAGTTGTTGCCGGTCGGCGTGCCCCACTGGTTGTAACTGATGGTGCCCATGTACTGGCCCCAGTTGTCCTGGGTATTGTAAAGATGCTGGTAGTAGAAGCCGGTCTTCAAAGTATGCGTGCCGATGACCTTAGTCAGGTTTTCACCTGCGCTCGGAATGCCCTTGTTGGCGATCATCGTTGGATGGTAATCGTGGCCGACATCGCCCATGCTCGGGAAGCTGTTGCTCCAGCTCAACAATGCCGGCGCCATCGGATTGCCGTAAATGCCTTTAAGCGGGAATCCAATGCCTGCGCGCGAGAGGGCCGAGGGATCCGAAGGCGTGGTTGGGAAAGTGATATAGGTATAGGCGAAACGCGATTCGCTGGTCAGCGTTGGCGAAAACACCTTCACGAAGCTGGCGGTCAAGAGGTCGGAACCGTTGTTTCCCACCACGGCGCTGGGTGCCGGCACGCAATTATCGCACGCGCCATTCCACAATCCGTAGGGCATCGTAGCGCTCTCGCGCTGGCGGCTCCAGGATACGTAGAATTTCGTGAAGTCGCTGATGGCCCAGTCGACCCGGGCGACGTTCTGCCAGGAGATTTGAGGTGCGGTATAGTTCGCAATGAAGTTGAAACCGTTTGAACCTATTTGATCCAACGGAATATTGGGCGTTGGCAGGTAATCCTTCAAAAGCAACTGGGCGTTGGGGTCGATACAAGCGGTGGACAAAACGCCACCAGTGATCGTGCAGGTTCCCCTGTTTGCGGTAATGTACTGCATGCCTGCGGCGTAGGAGGCGCCCGCCGCACTGGAAGGCGTGGTGGGTACAACTCCCAAAGTTGGCTTCCATGCGCCGTTCTGAATGGTATTCAGGGCGCTGAAGTCGCCATTGAGCATATCGGCAGTTGGCACGAAGCCACGTTCGACACCGGCATCCACGATCTGGTGGTAGTCCTCGAATCCGTCGAAGAAGAAGACCTTCTTGTGGCTCTTGTTGAATCCCGTTCCCGGAATGATGATGGGGCCGCCGATGTTGCCGCCGGGATAGTAATAGTCGCTATTGGGCTTGGGGTTGAAGCCTTCGGGATAGGTGCAAGTGCCACCCGAGCAGGTAGCTGATTCCTTATTGAAGTGGTCAGTCGCGTTCAACACGGAATTGCGGGCGCTGAGGTAGGCTGACCCGTGGAAATCGCTGCCGCCGCCCTTGGTGACCGTATTTACGACCACCGGGCCCTGGGTATTTTCCGCCGAGAAGTTCGAAGTCATTACCTTGACTTCGGAAATCATGTCCGGATTGGGGTTCACAGGAGTGGCATTACCGAATGCGCCTGGATCGAACGAACTCTGCCCGTCCATGGTAATGTTCACGGCCTGGCCGTTGATGTTAACGGCGCTCAAACCGCCGGCGTTGGTCCCGTTGGGAACGAAGCCGTTGATGCCGACAACCAGTCCGCTGAAGGCAGACTGATTCTTTCCGCTCGTTGGGTTCAGAAGCGCGCCGGGCAACAGCTTGACGTATTCGCTGGCGTTGCGGCTGACCAGTGCGATGTCCTGCAAATCCTTTTCGGAAATCAGCGAGGAATTCTCACCGGTATCGGTGACGGCAAGCTCGATGGAACTGGATTCCACGACGACCGTGTCCGTTACCGCACCGACTTTCATCGAAACATTCATGCTGCGGCTGTCACCGCCGTTTAGAGCGATGTTCCTGCCCTGCCACTTCTGGAAACCGAGTTTTTCGATGGTCACATTGTAGGAGCCGGCAGGAAGAGTGGCGACGGTGAAAACACCATCGTCATTGGTCTGCACTTCGCGTGCTTCTCCCAACGTGACGCCCTTCACCAGAACTTTTGCTCCGCTGATCGCCGCGCCGCTCGGATCCGTTACTTCACCGGACAAGGTGGCGAACTGCGACTGCGCCGAGGCTACCGGCTGGATCAAAAGAAACGCGGCAAGAAGCATCGCAAGAACGCCGAAGATCCGCCGCGTGGTAAAGCAATTTGCAAACGTCGAAACATGATTTGGCACTGAAGCACCCCCGCTTCATATTCGAGATTCCCGACCCAAACACCCGATTCGAGAGAGGACCAAACAAGGACCGCAAAATACGAGGAGCGAACTTCGTCTAAAATCGATATTGCGTTGTAATCGCTTACGGCCCTAATACTTCTCTACTACGCCAGTCAGATGCAGGTGTCAAGGGGTCTTTTTGGAATTCCAATTTTAAATATCGTTTTTTTGGCGGCAATCTGTCACGTGAAAGGACAGAGATGAATGAGAGAAGCGGACGCGAATGGTCTTAAATCGGGGGCTTGCCATCAGGAAGAAAAGGGAACAAGCCGAAGTATTCGCCTGAGGGGATTGCGATCATGGTTAACATACATAAAATGAACAGGATGTGAATGGCGCAGGAGTATGACTGCTGTGAGGAGAAGGCAAATTGAAGAAGAACGGGAAAGTCCGCGTTTACAGAGTGTGGTGTGATGGGTTTTAGCGGTACCCGTACTTGCTTGCCGGGCTCTCGTGCGTGCGCTTCACTGAGGTGGATGCCAGCGACCTGCATTCTGGCCTCTTAATCTGCTAAACTCCTCGCGGTCTCATGCTTCGACTGCCATTTTCCCTTAGCGGTTTACTCGCACTTCTGCTTTGCGCATCACCATCCGCGGAATGTTGGCCGCAGAGTGCCGCTACGCCACCAAGTTCCACACAACAAAGCGCAACACCGGCGGCGCCGACGAAGGTCGATACCGCCGCGACCGTGCCGGATCCGAAAACCCGTATGCATTTTCGCGACGTTTCCGCGCAGGTTGGAATCACTACGGTACCGCACACGCACCTGGATCGGCGCTATGTTTTGGACACCATGGCGGGCGGCGGAGTGGCCCTGTTTGACTGTGACAACGACGGCAAGCTGGACATCGTTGTTGTCAACGACTCCACAATTGAAAAGTATTTGCAAGGCGGCGAGTTGATGGTCACGCTGTACCATCAGGATTCCAATTCAGCGACCTTGCACTTCACGGACATCACGCAAAGTGCCGGACTAACCACGAAGGGCTACGGCATGGGGATTGCCGTGGGAGATTATGACAATGATGGCCTGCCGGATCTTTACATCACGGGCTACGGCCACAACGTTCTGTACCACAATTTAGGCAATTGCAAGTTCGAGGATGTCACGAAGAAAGCGGGACTCGATGTGGGTGGATTCAGCACCGGCGCTGCCTGGGCCGATTACGACCGCGACGGGCTCCTGGATCTTTTCGTGGCGCGTTACGTAAAGACCGATCCACTCCACCTTCCAGAGCCTTCGAAGGTGCGTGGTTACAAAGGGGTGATCGTGGAATTGCCGGACGCCCTGGAAGGGGAGACGGATTTTCTGTTTCGCAATCGCGGCGACGGCACCTTTGAAGATGTTTCCGAGAAGGCCGGGGTAAACGACCCTCACAAACAACACGGGATGGGGGTTGCGTGGGGCGATTATGACAACGATGGATGGCCCGACCTCTACGTGACCAACGACTCCGGCTGGAATTTCCTGTATCACAACAATCATGACGGCACCTTTGAAGACGTGGGTATACCTTCCGGCACCGGACTTGGGCCCTTCGGTCAATTTAATGGAAATATGGCCGCCAGTTTTGGGGATATCGATCGCGACGGCAAACTGGACATCATCGTCACCCGCTTCGGTAATCAGCCCGCCAGCCTATATTGGAACCGCGGCGATTTCTTCACCGATATCGCCACGCCAGCTAAAATCGCCAGCCGCACGTTTGCCCCCGTGAAATGGGGCAACGGCTTTGGGGACTTCGACAATGACGGTTGGCCAGACATCATAATCGCCAACGGCAATTTCACCTCCCTGATGGATACGATTTCGGGCGAAGCGCGTTTCGCGGAACCTTTACAACTTTTTCGAAATTTGGGCGACCGCACGTTTGAGGAGATTGGCGATTCGGTGGGCCTGAATGATGGGCCAATGTTCTCGCGACGGGGCACCGCATTCGGCGACATTAACAACGATGGCAATCTGGACATGGTGGTATTCAACGTGGGCGCCCCGCCTTCCGTGTTTTTGAATGAAACGGCCAACGGCAACCATCGCGTGCTGTTCCGGCTGATCGGCACGAAGAGCAACACGATGGCAATCGGGGCGCGCGTGCGGGTGACAACCGGCAAAATGGCGCAGATCGATGAGGTGCACGGCGGCGGCAGCTACAATTCCAGCGATGATACGCGCCTGCATTTCGGGCTTGGTGGCGATGCCGTGATGGACAAAGTCGAAGTCTTCTGGCCTGGCGGATTGCACCAGGAATTTGTGAAAGTTGCGGCGGATGCTATCTACGAAATTAAAGAAGGCCAGGGGATCCGAAAAATCGCGAGTTTGCCGGCACCATGAAGAAAGTACAAATGTTCCGAGACTATGCCTTTGCGCCATTATGTCCCGTGAGTTTTCTTCCAAGACAGCTGAGCAAGATGATTGACGGTTATTCGCCGCGCTGCCAGGAAATTGTTAATGAAGAGAATGCACACTATTGTTCGCGAACTGAATAATGCGGAGGAGGGCGGTTAAATGGCAATCACAACGAAGTGGACGCGGCGGGGATTTATGGGAGGGATCAGCGCTCTTGCCGGTGCGCTGCTGAATGGCAAGAGATTGTTGGCCAGCGCGGGCGGGGCGGACAACGTAGACCCACGCATTACAGGATTTGGGCATAGTGGGAATGTTTACGAGGAGCTAGGGGTCACTCCCTTAATCAATGGACAAGGGACGATGACGATGCTCGGCGGGTCGCTGATGAGGCCAGAGGTGGAAGCAGTAATGGCCATGGCGGGGCGCCACTTTGTGAGCATTCCAGAGTTGGAGATGGCTGCCGGAAAGCGCATTGCGAAAATATTGAATCTGCCGGAGGGGTACGGTGCCATTGTTACATCTGGGGCCGCGGCGGCGATGCAATCAGGGCTCTCTGGAATCCTGACGGGAGACAATCCCAAATTCATTTTGCAGTTACCCGACCTGACGGGGATGAAGTCCGAAGTGATCATCCAGAAATCGCATCGTAATCCGTTTGATCATCAATTGCGATCCACCGGAGTGAAGTTGATTGAGGTGGAGACGCGCGAGGAGTTGCGGAAGGCCATCAACGAAAAGACAGCGATGATGCACTTCACCAATTTCGCCAACGCCGCGGGACAGATCAAGGTTGATGAATGGCCGCGACTAGCGAAGGAATACAAGATTCCCACGTTTATTGATGCGGCGGCGGATACTCCGCCGGTCTCGCATCTTTGGGACTATGCCAGGATGGGCTACGACTTGATTGCGTTCAGTGGGGGGAAAGCGATTCGCGGGCCACAGTGCGCGGGGCTATTGCTGGGGCGAAAGGATCTGGTTGGTTACGCGCTGCTGAACAACAGTCCTTACGAAGACACGCTTGGGCGGAGCCAGAAAGTGGGCAAGGAAGAGATTGTGGGGATGGTGAAAGCGCTAGAGAGCTATTTGGGGGAAGACCACGAAGCTCTGAACAGGGAATGGCAGAGGAGATTGGAAGTGATAGTTGCGGAAGTGAGCAAAGTTCGTGGAGTGAGCACTACTTATTGGACTCCCGACGTGGCCAACCATGTTCCTCACCTGGATATTGGATGGGACAGGAAACACATTAACCTGACTCCCGAGCAGGTGGTCGCGGCTTTGCGCGCGGGCAAGCCGGCGATTGTGGTTGCCTGCGACGAACATCCTGGTGTGGTTACGATGAAGTCGTTCATGCTGCAGCCCGGAGAGGAACGGATTATCGCCGGGGCATTTTCGGCACTTTTCAAGGAGCACTCGTCGTAGAGGCGGGGATTAGGGGCAGCTCTGGCGGCCAGCATCAACTGGTTGTCCAACCTTCTGAAATTTTGCGCTCGTCATTGTATATCCATATCAGTATAATGAGTTCATGAAGCCGGTGGCATTTTGTGGTGACTCGCTGAACCGCTTGCGTCAGTTTCCTGAGAGTGCAAGACATGATGCGGGCTACCAGCTTGAACAGTTACAACGTGGCGAACAACCCAAGGATTTCAAGCCCATGCCAGCCATAGGGAAAGGCGTGGAAGAACTGCGGGTGTGGGACGATTCGGGTACTTACCGGGTTATCTACACTGCGCGGCTTGCCGATGCGGTTTATGTACTTCACGCATTTCAGAAGAAAACACGAGCAACTTCCCGGAGAGACATTGGCATTGCTAAGCAGCGGTTCAACGAATTGATGAGGGAGCACAAATGAACAACACCAAAACATATGCGAGCGTTTGGGACGCGATTGCCGACACTCCTGAACAGGCCGCCAACCTGCGCGCCAGGGCGGAACTCATGCGCAAGATCGCAGCGATCGTAGAGGAAAACGGATGGACACAGATCGAGGCGGCTGTCCACTGCGGGGTGACACAGCCACGCATGAACGATCTTTTGCGGGGCAAAGTGTCGCGCTTTTCACTGGACGCACTCTTTAACATTGCCGCAGCGATGGGCCGCCGTGTAGCGGTGGAAATCGAGGAATCACCTGGCCGCCGAGTGGCGCATAGAAGAAAATCACGCGCGATGTTTCGGAGTCGAAATGCAGTCTCCCGATGAAAAACAAGGAAGGCAGAGAGGAACTAGTTGAGGGAGGCGGAGAGGCGGGAGAGATCTTGCTGAGCTTGGTGGAGCAGGTCGAGGGCGTCGGCTTGCAGGGGGCCGTTAGGGGCGAGTTTCAGATAGGTTTGGGTATCAGTTAGAACGGCGGAAGGGTTGTGCTGGAGTTCGTGAATTCTGGCAAGAAGAACGTAGACATCGGCGTGACGGGGATCCAACTTAATGGCTTCAAGAGCGCTGTGCTCCGACTCCGGGATGCGGCCGAGGGAAAATTGCACGAGGCCCATACAGTATTTGCCGATGGAGGAATAGGGAGCGACGAGTAGACCTCTCTGGATGAGGAATTCGGCTTGGCGGTAGTCTGCGCGTTGATAGAGGATCATGGAGAGGCCGAAGATGGAAGGCGCAAAGCCTCCATTGGTCAGGTCAATTGATTTCTGAAAACTCTCAGCGGCGGCGTCGAGTTGGCCTAGGCGGAAGAGCGCCAAGCCAAGATTGTGATAGGGGCGATAGGTGCCGGGAGCCTGCTCGATGACTTCACGGAAATACGGAAGGCTGGCTTCGAGGTCACCCTTGAGGAGGAGATCTGTGCCCTTCGTAAATGCTTGCGCGGCCTTACGGGGCATGGCGAGTTCCTGGACGGAGACGACGGAGTCGTTGCGAGGAGAGGGTGCGATTGCGGATTTGCGGAGACGCAAGACGAGAGGGGCCGCGGCGGGAAGATTGGTGGTGAGTTGGAACAGTTCGCAGGCCGGAGCGATGACGGTGATGATGTAGGTCGCGGAGGAGAGTTTATCGAAACGGAACTGGCCGTTGTCGTCGGTGACAGTGGAAAGAGTAATGCTGGAATCCGCAAGGAAAAGTTCAACATCAGCGTTAGGAACAGGGCGGTCTTCGCCGGATAGAAGGACCGTACCCGCGGCGGAAGCGGTGGTGTTCACAGGAGTGAGAGACTGCGCGAAACACACGAGAGGTGAGGATAAAGCGAGAATGACAAGCAGGCAAAAGAGACTGACGATCCTCATGGCGCACCAGCTAAGCAGGGGGCAAATTCCCCAAGATACATTGTGAGAAGAAATGGGAGCGGGCGCGCAGAGGAATTGACGCTGATGCAGGATTAGTTAACAGAGCGGAGGGGCAGCGGGGCTAACTGTCCGAAGGGACAGGCGGGGAAGTAAGGTTAGAAATTTGGGAACCGGGGTCAGCTATGGGTCAGGATGCGGTGGACGATTTCGGCGTTTTCCCTGACTTCATCCTTGGCGAGGGGGAACATGCCGACGTAGACACCATCGATGGGCTTGATGCTTTCAAAGGCCGTGCGGAAGGCTTGTTCGACTCCCTCATCGGAGATACGCCCAGCAGCCAAGATTTTGAAGGCGAAGCAAGGCTTCTTGGTCTGACGCATCACGTTGTACATGCGTGGGGGATCGCTTTGAAGGTAGATGTCATGAGGCATTTCCATGATTTCGCCGTTGAGGACTTTCTTCCATTCGTCGATGGTGCGCGTGCGGTTGTAGACACATCCGGCGTAGAAGTCAACATCCCAGCCTTTTTCCTCGACGTATGCGATGACTTCCGGCTTGTGAGTTCCGACGCCAACCAGAATGCCTAAGTCGCGGACTTTCTTGCACCACTCCTTGACGGTATCCATCTTGCCTTCGCGGAAGGCCACGTCGACCACTTCGCCCTGCCTCTGCATAGCCAGCGGCTTGAGGCTCTTAGCCAGAGCGACGGTGTCATCCTGGGCGATGACCTGCATGATCAGGTGCATCTTGCCGCCTTCGGCCTGAAAGCGCGCCCAGTCCTTGGGAGCGGGGTCCAGATGGACATAGTTGAAGGCGTTGATGCCAAAGCGGTTGCACTCGTGCATGACCTTGCAGACGCGGTCGGGCGTATACCAATCCTTCATCGCGGCGCCGAAATTGTTGTTGTAATGGGCAAAGCCACAAATGGGGTTGGCGCCAAGAACCACGCGGCTGACGTCGGTGCCGAAAAACTTCATTTTTGGTACCTGGACCTCGGAGGCATTGTTCGGCGGAGGCGTTTTTGCCGGGGATTGGGCTGGTGCAGACTGTGGTGTGTTTGCGCCAATGGCGGACGCAGCGCTGGATAGAGCCGCGGCCATCGCGGCGCTGGAAAGAAGGAAATCTCTTCTAGTTGTATTGGACATGATGTTTGCAACTCCGATCCAGCGCTGGGCTGAGGGAATGGGGCACAATCACACGACAGCAACAGCGGGAGCACGTGCGTGGCTCGACATTCTGTCTATTGGCTTTAGCAGCGCAGAGAGGGGGAGTCTGTAACAGGCATCACGGCGGGGTGTGACCGGATGACCATGCCTGGGCTTCCCTGGGGGTCCTAGTTTTGTCAGCCTTCCTCAAGACGCAGATTCGGCGGGTTTGGCGACGAGATAGCGGTCCAGCGCTTCGAGAATCAGCTTCCGCATTTCCGGTAGCTCCTGGTGGGCCGCATCAAACATCTCAATGCGGCAATCCGATTCGTGGCCATATTTGCGATAGAGGGGGAGCAGGTGATCGCGAATCTTTTCGACGCCGGGGACGGGAGTTAGCGGGTCGCGCCGGCCATTCACGCTCAGGCGAGCGCGAGGCACGATCAATTCGTTGATGTCCGCCGATTGGAAATGCTTCAGGAGAGATGGCACGTAGTAAAAAATTCCGTGCAGGCTGAGAGAGTGGGCCTTAATCAATTCTTCGTAATCCGTGAGGCAGCAGATGTCCACGCACAGACGAACGCGCGAATCGAGAGCGGCGAGCCACCAGGCTTTAGTTGAGCCCATGGACATTCCGAGAACGCCGATACGGCGGGTGTCGATTCCGGGATAACTGGCGAGAAAATCGAGGGCTCGGAGTTCGTCGAACATCATCATGCCGTAGAGCACCTGCCCCTGCCAAAGCATGAGCTTGAAGGCGTCTTCCTCGCCGCGTTTGCCATTTTCATCATGCTGGCGTTCGCCAAAGCACCAGCTATCGATGGCTAGAGTCACGATGCCTTTTTCAGCGAAGACGGGAGCGTAGGCGGGCTGAACGTCCACGCCGCGCAGAAGTTGTTCCTTGCCGAGGCCGTACATCCCGGCGTGCCAGTGAATGCAAAGGAGTCCGGGAGCCGGGGACTGGAGTTTGTCGGGGATTAAGAGCAGCGCGGGAACCGGCTCGATACCGTTTAAATCGAGAACGAGGCGTTGCAGAGTATAGCCTTGGTGCTTTTCGGTGGACGTCACTTTTGGTTTTGCCGACTGGTGATGCCATGGCAGATCACCGAGCAGACTCAAGAGCTCTTTACGACGGCGTTCCTGAAAAGAAGGAAACGATTCACCAGTATCAATAGAAGGCGACGAAGCGGATAGGGAGGGCCCGGAAGCTCCCCAAGCGGCGGCGGCTACGCCGCAGTGTACAAAATCGCGTCTAGTGATTGGCGCCATGATTGCTCCTGGAGGAATTCGGAATGGGCTGGGAGCGCGGCCCACCGGAAGTCATCGAGTTCTTCATATCATAAGTATGGGGGGTGAAGATGGATTATCTCGCTTGCGCCGCAGAGAGTTTCGGCAAAGCCGAGCCGCGATGAACGCATTCATCGAAAGAGTTCGAGTCTATTTTAGAGATCGAGCACGAGGTGGTGTACACCGAAGCCAGTTACCTGCAAGACCTCGTATCGCGATTGTTCGACTGCCTCTGTCGAAGTCTTCACAGGCTGCCCATCCAGTGTTGCCCTTGCCAGGCTGCGTTCTTTCGGAAGCAGGACACGCAACTCAAATTCTTTTGCTGTGCCGGTAAACTCGAGCGAGATGCGATTGAGAGAAGCATCATTTCTGTAGCGATAGCGACAATAGCCGCCTGAGGCCGGATATTTCACCGTGACATCTGCTGTGCGAACTCCGGCCGAGTCCCATCGAGGCGCGATCCGAGTGCGGCTGAAGGCCGTGCCCGTGTCTTCCACTCCAGCCAATCCTTCCAACAGCGCATAGGTCACGGCAGCGTTCCAGCCGTCGGGGATTCCAGTGGAAAGGTCATCATAGGGAGCGAAGAAGACCGGCGCGCTGCAGAGCGTGGCCGCGAGGACCATCCATTTGACGCCGCCCACCGCAGCGGAAAACTCGAGTGAGGCAATATCCTTTTCAGGATGGGGATTCTCAAATCCAACCGCATAGACGCCGATTGCCGGTAGACCGTGACTGGATTGCTGCCACGCAATGCGCAAGCGATCGCGAATGCGCGGGCCTTCACGAGCGTACTTGCTGTCACTGGGTTCCCACCAGGAGCCGATGTTCTTGTGGCCTTCGATAGATTCGGAATGCGAGGTGCCATCGGCATAGCGCATCGTGAAGGTTCCAAAGGCTCCGCCAGCGTCGGACGCGGCATGCAACAAATAAACCGAAGTGGCTTTGGCGTGCACCGGCAGGGAAGCTTTTTGAACGTAACCGTTGCTCTCCGATAAGCCGAGACATGCGCGATGGTTATTTTCTGAGGGCGAAATCACATCAAACGGAATGCCCTGAAATTCCTGGGCTCCGGTCGGTAGATCCCGCAGGTCGTGACCGTTGTCTCCGACCCAGCCTGGGATTCCCGGCGCGCCGGCAGCGATGTCCGCGTTGGCCACGCTGCGCAAATCGAGCTTGTGAAAAGTTCTATTGGGCGTTTCGACGCCTTTGCCACGAAGAGTGACAGGCAAATACCCGCGGTAGCGATCGGCGATGGCCTTTTGGCGACGCAGGATGTCTGCGCCATATTCCTCGAAACCATGTTCGAATGCGCCGCGCGCCAATTCACCCGCGACGCAAGAAAGCACTCCGCCATTCACATACTCCCAAACCAAACCGGGCTCGTTCCTCGTGAAGTCCTTAAGGAACGGCGGATAGATTCCATAGAATTCGCCCGGCGAACCCGCAGGCATTTCGCGACGAATACGCTGGTAGGTTTTGAGGATGGCCACGCACTTTTCGTGGGAGATACCGCGATTGAGCGAATAGGCGTTGGACAAGGACACCTGTTTGGTCATGTCCACGCCGACGTCCGGCTTATAGTTTGGATTCTCTGCGATCCAGTGGGTGTAGAACTCGCCATTCCACGTTAGTTTGTCCAGGCGTTCCTGAATAGTGGCAGCCAATGCCGTGAACTCGGCGGCTTCCGTTGCGCGGCCAGCGTGGGTAAGCATCTCGGCTAGTCGTCTGCCTGCGGCAATAAGGTTGGTATTGTCTCCATAAAACACGCCAAATTCGCTTTTGCCGAGGTAGACGACAAACACGCAATCCGAGCCGATTTTTTGTTGGTCGTCGGAAGTGTAGTCCCAGGTGTCAATGGTGAAGCCGCGGTGCATGAGCTGATACTTCTGCGACCACCGGTAAGGATCTTTCGTTACGAAACGTACCGCCTTGATCGCGCCATCCAGCTTCGCCTTCATCCATTCGTCATCACCGGTGGCTTTCCAGGTGTAATACAGCGCCTCGACGAAATACTGTTCGACGTGGCTTTCCACCGGGGCGCGGCGCAACTGACGGAATCCGCCTTCGATTTTCCTGACGAAATCGTCATAGCCAAATTTCCAATCGAAGTAGTTGGCCTGCGGCGTGGAGGGATAACAGTTCTCCCAAATCATGCCATCTTCGCGTTGCGTCTCGGCGAAGAAGTCGACCGCATCTTTTAAGTCCGGCCAGTAATACTTCATGCCCTTCATGATGAGGGTGTGATCGAAAACCCAATTCGCAAAGAATTGGTACACGCGATCCTTGTAGCGGATCACGTTCACGGGCGATTCCTGATTCCAATCCATCATGGTCCAGAGGATGTCGGTGAGCAGGCCCTGGTAGACGCCGGTGTCTTCACGGATTTCGGTCTGGCAGTCCACTGTAAAGGGCAGGGAAGCGAGCACTGCTCCGTTTGAGTCGAGCACGCTCGCCGTGTGTACGCCCAGCGCGCCAGCCACCTTGAACGAGAAAGGATCGCTGGCACCTGCGCGGACGTAGGCGTGGCCGGTGGCGTCCTGTACGACGATGGTGCCACTGCCTGCGCCATGCAAATGGATCTCATCGAGTGGACAAAAAGGAGTTTGCGGGGGTGGTGCGATCAGCAAATTCGGCGGGACGCCAAACGTCAAGTGCGGACTGGCCAGCGCTCCGCCCGCAACGGCGGGAATCGCTTTCAACATACTGCGACGGTCCATTTTCATTTGCGCCTCGGTTTTTTTCGTTGCAAGAGGATGGCACGAGTTTTGCGACTGGCGCGCGTTTGCCACACTGCCAGGGCAGGCTTGATCCTTGTGAGCAATGGTACTCTTAGTTCTGGAAATGCGTAGTCGGTCGAGATGCGCAGTGAGCAATGGATAAAATATATGTAACGCGATGTCCGTGTCCATGCGTCTAAAGAAAAGAGTCACGCTGCAACCTCGCTTTAGGTGTGCCTGCGGCTTTGCTTGTCGCTCCCACCACCGAAGGGGAACTTGAGGAGAGTTCGATGGGAACAGTAGATATGAGCCGGGTCTGTCTGAAAATTCTTCGTCCAGCCATTTTGGCGTTGGGGCTTTGCTGTGTGCTCGGTCTCGCGCCATTTTCCGTGCGCGGAGGACAGGGGACGGCGGCAACTCCCGCTCCAAAGACACCGCCTGTGATGGGAACGATTAAAGCCATCGAAGGGAATAACGTCACTCTAACCACGGACGCGGGCGCGCAGATTAAAGTTGTGGTGCCGGCCGAAGCGAGACTCCTTCGCGTGCCACCAGGCTCAAAAGATCTGAAGGAAGCAGCACCATTGCAGTTTACCGATTTGCAGGCGGGGGATCGCGTCATGGTTCGCGGTAAGTCCGGTGACGATGCGAATTCGCTGGTGGCCACCGTGGTGGTGGCCATGAAGAAAGCCGACATTGCGGAAAAGCAGGCGCACGAGCGGGAAGAATGGCAGCGGCATGGCATTGGGGGACTCGTACGTTCTGTGGACGCGTCGAGCGGCACAATCACGATTGGAACCACGACGGCAACGGGCAACAAAGACGTTGTAGTTCATACTGCTTCGACGACCATTCTGCGGCGCTATGCACCCGGTTCCATCAAATTTGATGATGCGAAGCCGAGCACTCTTGCGGAAGTGCATGCGGGAGATCAAATGCGCGCGCGTGGCTCGCGGAGCGCCGATGGCTCCGAGTTTACGGCGGAAGAAATCGTGACTGGGTCGTTCCGGAATATTGCGGGGACGATCGTATCCATTGATACGGCAGCGGGTTTGCTGACCGTGAACGACGTGTTCACAAAGAAAAACGTTGAGGTGAAACTGATCGCGGATTCACAGTTGCGCAAATTGCCGCAAGAGATGGCGCAGCGAATCGCCATGCGCTTGAAAAGCGCGGCGGCGGGAGCCACCGGTGCCAGCGGTGGTGCAACGCCGGTAGCCGCACCCGCAGCGCCTTCCACAGCGGCCGCCCCGCCGGAGGCACAGGCGCGACAGGGGATGGGCGGAGGCGCGAACGCGGGCTATGGCGGGGGAATGAACGGAGGGGGACGGGCCGGTGGCGGCGACCTCCAGCAAATGCTGAGCCGCTTGCCGGCGAATACGATAGCGGATTTTCAGAAGGGCGATGCGGTGATGATCGTGGCGACTCCCGATCATGACGCTTCGAAAACGACGGCGGTGACGATATTGGGGGGAGTTGAGCCTATCTTGCAAGCCTCACCGCAAGGACAGGCTGCCTCGATATTATCGCCGTGGAGTTTGAGTAACGGCGGCGCGGCCGATGCCGGCACACCGTGATAACCGGAAAGCATCATCAAATATAAGAAAGGGAAGATAACCCCGGATGATCTCTCGAAATTGCAAAAACGCTAAATTTGTCGCTTGGCTCGTCGGTCTACTGTTTTTCTGCGCCGCCGCGCTGGCCGCGCAAACGCCCACCGCCGCAATTCGCGGACAGGTCAGCGACCCCTCGGGAGCTTCGGTTGCGGGAGCCGCGGTGCTATTGACTACCCCATCGGGCGGTTCGATGGATACGCTGACTAATAAGGATGGATTTTACGAATTCAAGGACCTGGCGCCGGGGAACTATGAGATCAAGTCGGTGGCCAAGGGTTTTGCGCTGTTCGACAAGAGCGGTATCACGCTTGCAGCTGGGCAAGCCCTCCGCGTGAATGTTGCGTTGTCCCTGGAAATGGAGAAGGAGAAGGTGGTGGTCACTGGCGCCACGGCGCAGTTGGACACGAACCCTGCCAACAATGCCAACACCGTCGTTTTACAAGGACAGGACCTGGATGCCCTCTCGGACGACCCGGATGATCTGGAGGCGCAACTTCAGGCGCTTGCAGGGCCCTCCGCCGGACCCAATGGAGGGCAGATGTACATTGACGGGTTCACCGCCGGACAATTGCCCCCGAAAGCTTCCATCCGCGAGATCCGCATCAACCAAAATCCATTTTCGTCGGAGTACGACAAGCTGGGTTACGGGCGCATCGAAATCTTCACCAAGCCCGGTACGGACACGTTGCACGGGCAGTTCCTGATCAACGGGAATGACTCCGCGTTCAATGCGCGCAATCCATTCGAGATATTGCCGGAAGGAACAGCGGCGCCCGCGTATCATTCGGAGCAATACAGCGGGAGTATCGGGGGAGCGCTGAACAAGAAGACGTCGTTTTTTTTCAATATAGAACAGCGGGACATTCAGGGATTGAACATTGTGAGCAGTCAAGTAGTTTGCGGAGACCAGTATCTGGCGATCGCGTGTCCGGGTTCGGATGCGCAGTTCAGCATCATTCCGTACAGCGCGGCGGTGGCGAATCCGCAAACGAGGACGAATCTCAGTCCGCGAATCGACTACCAGGTCACGCCGAACAACACGCTGACCGTTCGCTATCAATACTGGCGCGATTCGGAAACCAATGACGGCGTAGGACAATTCAGCCTGGCTGAATTAGGTGTGAACGAACTGGAAAGCGAGCACACCTTTCAGGCCAGCGATACGCAGGTGATCGGCGCGCACGTGATCAATGAGACGCGCTTCCAGTTCGTTCACGACAATTCTCTGACCACTCCCGTAAATCAAGGCGCAACGATTTCGGTAGGAGGAGCATTCACGGGTTACGGGAGCGGTGGCGGCGTACAATCTGATATTCAAAACCGCTACGAAGGACAGAACATCACATACATGAATTATGGCAAGCACGCGTGGAAATTTGGCGGGAGGTTGCGCGCGACGGCGGATGATAATTCCACGCTAAGCAATTTTTACGGGCAGTACATTTTCGGTTCGCGACCGGTACCCGGCACCTGCGTACCTACCCTGGCGAACAACAACTGCTTCATTACGCCAATCGAAGCCTACCAGATCACCGATTGCTTTCAGACTCAGAGCACGTCCAGCGCCTGCCCGCAGTTTCAGAGCGGCGATACTTTGACTGGCGTGGGTGGTGGCGCGAGTTTCTACACGCAAACGGCAGGTATGACACCCGTCGCGACAGTTACGCTGATGGATTTGGGGATTTTTGTGCAGGATGACTGGAAGGTACGGAGAAACGTCACCATCAGCTATGGGTTGAGATTCGAGACGCAAAACCATTTCAGCGATACGCACGATTTTGCCCCGCGTCTGGGTTTCGCTTGGGGCATCGGTGGGAACGCTAAAAATCCACCCAAGACCGTGTTGCGCGGCGGCTTTGGCATATTCTACGACCGGTTTCAGTACACCCTGGTCCTGCAGCAACTACGTTACAGTGCCATTGACCCGCTGCTGACGCAATATCAGTTGGTCAATCCGCCCTTCTTCAACCCGTTGGAGCAGCAGTCCGCCACCGGAACCAGCGACACGAACCTGTATAAGGTCAATCCAAACCTGCACGCGCCTTACACGATGCAGACCGGCTTGACGCTGGAGCGCCAACTGACCAAGACTTCCAACATTGCGGTAACTTATCTGAATTCGCGCGGGGTACACCAGTTTTATACCGACAACCTGAACCCTTTCATTCCGGACGCTACCGACCCAACACTTGGCGGGCGCGTGAACCCGAACGAGGGCAACATTTTTCAATATCAATCCGAAGGCATCTTCAAACAAAACCAGTTGATCGTGAACGGCAGCATCCGCAAGGGCACGAAACTTACGCTATTTGGTTATTACGTGCTGAACTACTCTGACAGTGACACCTCTGGCACGGGAAGTTTTCCTTCGATTCCGGGCGATGTGCAGGAAGATTACGGGCGTTCGAGTTACGACATTCGCAACCGGCTGTTTACGGGCGGAATCATCGGTTTGCCTCGCGGCTTCCGCCTGAGCCCCTTCATGATCGCGCAATCCGGTATCCCGTTTAACATCACCGGGGGCATCGATCCTTATCAGAGCAATGCCTACAATGTGCGGCCCGAATTTGCCTCGTGCACTTCAGCAAATCAGACGAAGTTCGGCTGTTTCTTCATACCGGCGGCGACGGATTTTTCGCTCGGGCCGGAAGGATCGTCTTCTGGTTACACGCCCATCCCCGTGAATTACGGCGAAGGACCCGGGCGATTTTCGCTGAATTTCCGGCTCAGCAAGACTTTTGGATTTGGGCCGGTTCTTGAAGGAGCGCCCAGCGGCCCGGGTGGACCCGGTGGCGGCACGTTTGGGAGGGGAGGCGGGCCCAGGGGCGGAGGCGGACGTGGCGGCGGCCCGGATGCAGGCGCGACGAATCGGCGCTACGCGCTAACGTTTGGCGTAAGCGCGCGAAATATTTTTAATGACGTGAACCTGGCAACGCCCATCGGCAATTTGGGCTCGCCGCTGTTCGGTGAATCGAACGGGCTTGCCGGAAGACCCTACAGCGAATCTTCATCCAATCGCCGGCTTGATTTACAAGTGACCTTCTCGTTCTGAGCGGGATGATTGGGCAGCCGGGGTTGGCATGAAGCGGAAACGCAAACAAACACTGGACAAAGGCGTGGAAGCGCGACGGCTGGCGCGCGAATCGGGACTGGCACCCGCGGTCACACGGGTGATTGCCGATAAGCGGAAGAAGCCACCCAAACACAAGAAAGAAATAATTCAAGAAGAAATGTAGGGAGACCGGTCCTGCAAAGTGATCGTGGGTTCTGCCGCTCGCATGAGCCAAAACAAAAGCAGGTTCCTCGACCCGTTCAAAAAGCGAATGGGACTCGGAATGACATTTGCTTGTGAGATTTGGCCGCCGCAGGTCCGACCGGACCTAGTTTTTACTGCCTCAACCAGGTTTGTAAGCTGGGACGACTTCGTCATTACGAAAGAATGGCGCGGCTTGCATCTTTTTGTGTTGCGAGAGTTCGTCGGCGATCTTTTCCAAATCACTCTTACTGAAGCCCATGCAGCTCACTTTTACTTTTCCATCGGGCGCGATCAGGAAGATCGTGGGCACGTTCGTCAGGCCATAGGCGTTGGAGGCGGGATAGCCTTCGGCGTCCACCAGGGTGAGAAATGTTACGCCGTATTCCCGGTTGAACTCTTTGGTGCTTCGCGCGTCATCCTGCGAGACCGCGAGGACGGTAACGCCATTGCCGGCGAAGCGTTCGTGCAACCGCTGCAAAAACGGAAATGTAAACTGGCAGACGGGGCAGGAGACCTTGAAGAAGGCCACAACCACGGGGCCGTTCTCGAGCAACTTCTCCAGCGAATATTCCTTGCCATCCAGCGATTTCAAGGAAAAACCGGGTGCCGTATGACCGGCTTCAATATGCGTCAAGGGAGCCTCCAAGCCGAGCAAGCGCGAAAGTCGCTTCCATAAAGACATACGAATATTCTAGCGCACAGTGGCGGGGAGGCTGCAAATCCTGACGCAGGAATAGGCGCCCATATCCTTGCCGGCAAAGCAGCCAGGAATCGGGCGCCCTTCCTATCAGGTTGTTATGTGAACAGATTTTCGCTAAGGAGCGGGTTAGTTTTTTGCGGTTTCTTTCGAGCCCAATTCCAGAACGATCTTCTTTCCCTCTGGATAGAAGGCTTCCAGTGATTTAGTGCCGTCTGCTGCGGTCCGAGAGCTGTAGGCGCTGGCGCGGTTCTCATTCTGGCCAGCAACAACGGTCGCGGGAACGGTAATTACAGTCTCGCGGCCCTGGATAATAGAGAGTTGCACGTTGGATCCCGTGCCCTCCCAGGTTAGTTTGTAATTGCCAGGCTTCAGGACTTTACCTTGAACGGTAAGGTTCTCGGTCAAGCTAAGCTTGCCTTTTTCCTGGGCGAAAGCGCCTGCGGAAAGTAACAACATTCCTGCAACTGCGGTCATAACGATCTTTGAAAGATTCACGTAAAGCTCCTTTTTATTCTCCCAGGCGTTGGCTCGCAGGACACCTTGCGTCCCTCGGCCGCGGAGTATTTATTTTGTGTCCTTGTTTGATTAGACGAACGCGTTGCGGACGAAGTTCCATGCGAAGAAGTATTTCGTCCGTGAATATTTCGATGCAAGCGTCCCAATCTTTCAATGAATCGATTTAAATCAGTTATTTCGCATCGTTTCGCGCGAATTATTGATTTTGTTTTGCGAATTTTACGACGAATTCATGCGCGGGAAATGTTCAATTGAAAGCGAGTGAGGAAATAATTTCTGCAACATGAAGAAGGCGCCCGATCCTTTGCCTTTCGGGATGGCAAGAAAATCGGGCGCCGTTTTTATTTTGATTATTGTGCGAGCAGATTGCCGCTCACGCGGATGTTAGTTTGCAGATGAGCCTTGTGTGGCCAATTGCAAGACGAATTTCTTGCCGCCAGGATAGACAGCTTCGAGCATTGAGCTGCCGTCTGCCCCCTTGCGAGTGGCGTAGGCGTCGCTATTGTTGGATTCCTTCTCGGTGACGATGGTAGCGGGAAGGGTGGCCAAGGTGTCGTGTCCCTGCAAAATGCTAACTTGCACGTTTGGTCCCGTGCCCTCCCATTCCAATTTGTAATTACCAGGTTTGAGGGTTTTGCCCTGCACGGTGACGTCTTCGCCCAAGTTCAGCGAGGCTTTCTCCTGAGCGATGGCGCCCGCGGAAAGCAAGAGCATTCCTGCGGCCGCGGTCATGATGATGTTTGACAGTTTCATTTAAAGCTCCTTTTTATTCTCCCAGGCGGTGGCTCGGAGGACACCGCGCGCCCCTCAGCCGCGGAAGTTATGTTATTCGTGTCCATACCGTATTAGACGAGTCTGGCCCTGCAGACGTTCCGTGCAATTGAGGCATGCCAGAACATTTATTTCGATGCAAGCGTCGTACTTTATCGATGTAACTGTTTGTAACAAAAGTCTTTAGACGATCTGTGCGAGGAGTGGGCAATTTTGCTCGCGACCTTTACAAGAAACTAAGGAGCGGAAGAATTATTTGGCCAAACGAAGGTGCTTCCTGGTGGATGGTGCAAACACGGACGGAAATACTCGTGTGGGCTCATGGCTAGTGGATGGTCCTGGTTTTTCGCTGCATGTAATCCATCAGCAGGTACTGGCCGAGGTTGTAAGGCGTGGTGAAATACGCTTTACCTTTGCACATTTCCGTAATCTTCTGAACGAAATGAACCAGGCTGTAATCCGTTGCCAGCATGAATGTGTTGATCATGATTCCAGCGCGTTTACACTTGTTCACTTCCTCGAGAGTCTCGCTGACGACGAAAGGATCCAGGCCAAAGGCATTCTTGTAAATCCTGCCGTCCTCCAGAGTCAAGGCCGATGGCTTGCCATCCGTAATCATGACGATTTGGCGCATATCCTTGCGCTGTCGCAGCAAGATGCGTTGCGCCATGCGCAAGCCTTCGCGAGTGTTGGTGTAGTACGGGCCCACTTGCACGCGCGCCAGTTCGTTTAACGGAACCTCCTCGGCGGAATCGTGAAAGAGCACCAGGCTCAACGTATCGCCGGGATATTGCGTGCGGATCAGGTGGGAGAGAGCCATGGCAACGCGTTTAGCCGGGGTGAATCGATCCTCGCCATAGAGAATCATGCTGTGGCTGCAATCCAGCAATAAAACGGTGGCGCAGGAACTTTGATATTCGCACTGGTGGACCATCAGATCCTTGTACTGCATGTCGATGGGAACCTTAGCGCCTTCACGCCGAATGGCGTTGGAAAGCGTTTCGCTGATGTCCAGATTCAGCACGTCGCCGAATTCATAGGGCCGCGAGACTCCGCCCGATTCCACGCCGGTGGAAAGATCGCGGGTGTCGTGGCGGCCAAAGCTGCTGCGGCCCAGTGAGCCGAGGAGATCCTGCAGCGTCTTGAAACCCAGAAAATCAATTGTTTTGTCCGTGATTTCAAAGCGGGCTTCGCTGTTGCGTTCCTGCGGCTCGCCCACTTGTCCAAGAGCAGAAGTCTGCGGAGGAGGACTGACTTGTGGAGGCTGTTGCGGATTGATGTAGCCTTCATCCGCGAGGCGTTCCATGAGTTTGTCAATGAGGTCGCGAATCTCTTCGTTGTTCATTGCGCCGGGATCTTTCAGCATTTCGCGCAACTCTTCGCTCATCTGATCTTCGGGGAGCAAGTCGCCTTCCTGGAGCGCGCGAAGAATGGCTTCGCGCAGGGCTTCCATGGAGCGTTCATTTTCAAATTCAGACAAGCCGTAATATTGGCTCTCGAAACCGCTCTGGAGGAAGAAGTCGCCCAGACGTTTCAGAAGTTCGTTCAGGTCCACCGAGTCAGCGGGTTCGCCGGTATATTTTCCGTATCTTATAACTTTCATCGCGTGGCCCCTTGTGCCTCAGTTGTAGCCCCGGCGTGGCGGACGATTGGGTGATTCACGCTGTTCCGGCGCGCGTTGGGGCTTCTCCGCATAGAAGCCGCGCTCTTCACTGCGGCCAATGCGGCGGTGCGCCCACAAACCCTCCAGGATCATCTCGGCGGCCGCAGCAACAGCCGCTTCATTCTTGCGATTGGTCACGCCGAGCTTGTCTGTGTGGCTGAGCAAGTCTGGAACCTTGGCGAGCTGCTGGTAGCGCTGGTTTGTTGTGACGACGTCTGGAATTTTCAGTTCGCCGCCCGCTTCAAACCATTGAATGACGGGTTGGAAGCTGACATTCGGGAAATGTTTGCTGAAAACGCGGCCAATTGCGGTGCGAATCAATTCGCGGGCGATGGTCTCCGCGCCCTTCAATTCTCCTTCGTACTCCAGTTCCAGTTTTCCGGTAATGGCGGGGAGCGCCGCGTACACATCCGCGACGCGGGCCACGCCACGGGTTTCGCCGGTGCGCGCCGCGCGCTGCTCGGAGTTGCTCACCACGCATTCCAGAGCGGTAATGGGCAGGCGCTGGCTGACGCCAGACCGGCGGTCCACGCGCTTGTCTTCGCGGGCTTGAAAGGCAATTTCTTCGATGACCTCTCGCAAGTAGCCGGGAACTTCCACGTTGATTTCTTCGCCGCGTTCAAGCCATGCCTCCTGGCCGGTGATGCGCATGCCTTCGTCCACCGTCGAGGGATAATGGGTGCGAACTTCCGCGCCGATGCGGTCTTTCAACGGGGTGATAATTTTTCCGCGCGCGGTGTAATCCTCGGGATTTGCGGTGAAGACAAGCAAAACATCGAGGGGCAGGCGCAGCGGGTAGCCCTTAATCTGAATGTCGCCTTCCTGCATGATGTTGAAGAGGCCGACCTGAATTTTTCCGGCCAGATCGGGCAATTCGTTGATGGCGAAGATGCCGCGGTTGGCGCGAGGTAGCAATCCATAGTGAATGGTAAGTTCGTCGGAAAGATCGCGGCCACCGCGCGCGGCGCGGATGGGGTCGACATCGCCAATGATGTCCGCAATGGTCACGTCGGGGGTAGCGAGTTTTTCGACGTAGCGCTGATCACGGGGCAGCCAAGCGATGGGAGTGTTGTCGCCGTCCGCGGCAACTCTTTCGCGGCAGGAACGGCAGATGGGCCGCAGAGGGTTATCGTTGATTTCGCAGCCCGCAATCACGGGGATTTCCAAGTCCAACAGTTGAATCAGGCCGCGGAGAATACGGCTCTTGGCCTGGCCGCGCAAACCCAGCAAAATAAAATTGTGGCGAGAGAGCAGCGCGTTGACGATCTGTGGAATCACGCTGTCTTCATAGCCATGCACGCCGGGGAAGAGAGGCTCGTTGCGCTCAATGGCCCGCAAAAGATTGCGGCGGATTTCGTTCTTGACGGAGAGAGAAGTGGCGCGCGCATCGAAATCAGGAATGCGTTTCCATTCGCCGATGGTGCGCGGCCTGGAATGTCCTGCCGGATGCATGGAAGTGCTTGCTGTCATAGGGCCCCCCAGGCCAGGCCATAAAATGGCCCGCCACTCTTTAATTCAGTCCGTGACCGTTGCCGTCGGCACGCTGCCGCAAAGTCTCTGCTTTCTGTAGATGCGGCGCCCATTCGCGAAGATACGCGAGCAGTCGTTCCTGCCGATTTGCTTCTGAACGCAATTCCAGGATTTGCTGTTTCCACATGAGATCAAGCGGCAAAGATGCGGCAATGGAATAAGCGAACTGTTCGGCAGGAATATCCTGGAACTCCCGTGGAAGCTCGGTAAAGAGAAGGGTGTGGCAGGTTTCATAGGCCTCGATCAAACGCTTCTGACGGACCGGATCGGGCAAGGATTCTTCGTCCTCGAGGTAATCGACTTGGCCCTCGAGCAAGGGGTTGTCGCTAAACAGCTCGAGAATGCGGAAGGGTTCTCTTCCCACGGTCAGGATATCCATGCGCCCGTCCTCATATCGTTTGATGACGTCAACGATTTCCGCGCTGCATCCGACGCGCACCACGCCATTGGGCAAAGCCAGCAGCATCCCGAAGGGCGACTTGGCCTCCAGACATTCGCGAAGCATGCGGCGATAGCGTGGCTCGAAGATGTGCAGGGGAAGTTGTTCGCCGGGGAAGAGAACGACGTTGAGTGGGAAAAGCGGAATGCGTTCCGGCCGCATAGGTCGCAGGGCAAAGGATACCAGAAGGCTGGGAATAAAGCTGCCCACCGATGTGAGGTTGAAGGTGGAGTAGAAGGGAGTCCAAAAGGCAGAGACTGTATCGCTGTGGCACACAGACTCACAGGTTTCTTTCCCGTTGTTTCGCCAATTAAGCGCAAGTTCTTCTAGACAAAGCTGTTGACCGTGCAGAGTTTCTAAACACTTGGCCCTAATCTTGCACCTTGTTGTTAGGGCCAGGAGTTGCGTCCGTGTGCGTAGAGTCCGTTGCCCTGCCAAGGTGTTCGCGACTAGGTACTGTCTGACGTCGAAAATTATGGCCGGGGAATTTGGGCGTGAGTATTGATTATGGTGATTCCGAGAATGTGGAAGCCGGCGGGGTAGCGCCAATGCCCAACGAATCCAGTTGGTATAAGGCTGCACGCGGGGCAACTGCAGGCATGCTCCTGCTGTTTCTGTTTGAGGCAGGCAAAGAACTTGTATTTGGCGACCTTACAAGATGGCAGTCTCACGCGGCGGTCATTGTATTTACCGGAGCCCTGGTTTTCCTTTTGACATTGGCACTACATCAGCGCGAAAAGGCCGTCCAGCAGAAGTTTCGCGAGGCTCTTGCTCTTTCTGAAGCATTGAACGTTAGCCTGCCGGGAGTGGTGGCAATCATCGATGGCTCTGCCACCATTCGCCGATGGAATGTGAATTTTCTGGGTTATTCGGCTGCCGAAATGGTTGGAACGGGCATCATGTGCACGGTTGCGCCGGAAAGCCTGGGCGATGTGAAGCAAACGATGATGGGCGCGTTCGAAAAGGGAAGCAGCGAGGGGGAGGCCTGGCTGATCGCGAAAAGCGGGGAGAATATCCGCTGCTACCTGAAAGGAGTGCGTTTTCTTTTTGAGGGTGCACCGTGCGTGCTTGGGGTAGCCATTGACATCAGCAAGATAAAGCGAGCGGAGGAACAGATTCGGCTTCAGTCAGCGGCACTGGCATGCGCGGCGAACGGGATTGTGATAACCGACACAAACGGGACAATCCAGTGGGCCAATCCGGGATTTACGCGGCTTACAGGCTACTCCCTGGAAGAAGCGGTCGGACAGAACCCGAAAATTCTGAAGTCCGGGATGCAGGATGAAGCTTACTACCAGGATCTGTGGCAGACGATTCTTCGGGGCGAGGTGTGGACCGGGGAACTGAAGAATGTCAGGAAAGATGGACAGGTCTTCATCGACGAAACGATGATCTCGCCGGTGCGCTCTGAAACAGGCGAAATTACCAACTTTGTCGCCATCAAACAGGACATCACTGAACGCAAGCGAACCGAGGAGATGCTGCAAAATAGCGAGAGCAAGCATCGTGTGCTGTTCGAAGAATCGGGTGATACGAACCTGCTGATGAACAAAAACGGATTACTGGATTGCAATGCGGCCGCGCTGCAGATGTTCGGATATGCAACCAAGGCTGAATTCCTGGCACTTCAACCCGCTGATTTCTCACCCACGTGCCAACCAGACGGCACGACTTCCCGGATACTGGCCGAACGAAAAATTACCAACGCGTTTTTGAAGGGCGAAGAACATTTTGAATGGTGGCACGAACGCAAGAATGGAGAGTTTTTTCCGGCCGAGGTGACGCTAACGAGACTGATGCTGAGCGGCGAACCCGCGCTGCTGGCCATTGTGCGAGACATCACGACGCGAAAGAGGATCGAAGCTGACCTGGTAAAAGCCAAGGTGCTTGCCGAAGCTGCGAATCGCGCAAAGAGCGAGTTCCTGGCCAACATGAGCCACGAAATTCGCACGCCGATGAACGGCATTATCGGGATGACGGAACTGGCATTGGATACGAACCTGACAGAAGAACAGCGCGATTATCTGGGGACCGTAAAGCAATCGGCTGAAGCCCTGCTGAACGTGATCAACGACGTTTTGGATTTTTCCAAAATCGAAGCCGGAAGGCTCGAACTGGAAGAGATGGTGTTCAGCCTGGAAGAACTGTTGAGCGAGACGTTGAAGGCGCAAGGGTTTCGGGCCCGCGAAAAGGGATTGGAATTACAGTACGAAATGGCGAACGAAATACCAACGCTGCTTGCCGGCGACCCCCTGCGATTGCGTCAGGTCCTGACCAACCTGGTCAGCAACGCGTTGAAGTTCACGGAACAGGGGAAGGTCTCCCTAACCGTTGAACTGGAAAGCGCCAGCCCGCAAGATTGCTTGCTGCATTTTCAGATCAAGGACACCGGCGTGGGCATTGCCGAGGAGAAGCAGGCGCACATTTTTGATCCTTTTTGCCAGGGAGACAGCTCGACAACGCGCAAGCATGGCGGGACGGGCCTTGGACTTACCATCTCTGCGCGCATTGTCGAAATGATGCACGGCCGGATGTGGGTGGATAGTATGCCTGGGGTCGGCAGTACATTCCATTTCACGGCGCAGTTTGCGGCCGCTGATTCAGTTGGTGGCGACGCCGAGGCAAGCCCGGACCGGCTAAAGGGGATGGAGGCACTGATTGTGGATGATGATCCCGCCAACCGCAGGATTCTTGAAGGCATGTTGCGAAAGTGGGGGATGCAGCCAAAACTCGCGGCAAACGGACCTCAAGCGTTGTTTGAAATCGAGACCGCTTATGAGCGCGGCCAACCCATTCCCCTCTTCTTGATTGATGGACGCATGCCAGAGATGGACGGGTTCGAGCTGGTGGAAAAGATACGCAGCAACCCGGACTTCAGCGGATACACCATTATGATGCTGACGTCCGGGGAACGACTTGAGGATCTGAACCGCTGCGAGCAACTGGGAATCGCGGCTCACTTGATAAAGCCCATTCGAGGATCGGAGCTTCTGAAATCGATATTGCGAGCAATGGGAACTGGCACGAAGCGCGTAGCCCCTCCGGCGGCGGCGAAGGAGCCAGAATTAAGAAAGGTCTCGCTGCGAATCCTACTGGTGGAGGATAATGCCGTGAACCGCAAGTTGGCGCTTCGATTACTGGAGAAGGCGGGACACGAGGTTAGGGTGGCAGAGAATGGTTTGCGCGCCGTAGGCATGCTTCAGACAAACCAGTTCGATCTGATCCTCATGGATGTACAAATGCCCGAGATGGATGGATTTGAAGCCACGGCTGCGATCCGCGCCATTGAGCGAAATACGCACGCACATATTCCCATCATCGCGATGACGGCGCATGCGATGAAAGGCGACCGGGAACGCTGCCTGGAGGCAGGGATGGATGGATACATCGCCAAGCCGATCAATCGCGAAGAATTGCGCGCTGTCATTTCGGAACATGCGCCGCAAGCTGCGCTTCGCAATTAGATTGTTCCAGACTCCGAGTTTGCAATTGCTGCCCGCTAGGCCCGGTGCGCGGGCGTCCACAAGTAGGCGAGGACAAACAGAACACCGAGGAGCAAGTCCGTGGCTGCGAATACCAGGTCAGAAGCGTGCATCCTTGCCAGCAGCACCAGCACGACCACAGCGATGCCGTAGCTGAATTTTTCGATGATCGAAGGGATCATCAACGGGCGAAAACGCACGGGATCCCTGCTGATAAAAATAAAAGCAATTTGCCAGGCCAGCCCCAAGCCTACAAAGCCATAGAAGAATCCCGGATGAGTGATGGCAGGGGGATCTTTGCGGCCGATCAGATCAAACATGAAATAAAGCGGGGTGATCACCAGGAGGCCCCAAATCCCCGCCACCAGGAATACGATCTTCGCGAATTTCATCCCGCCTCCAGTTCCGCCAGTAACCCTTCCATCTCTGAGCGCGCGTGAGCGTTGCCTGTGCGGGTCGCTGCAGCGATTCCAGTAGTGAGGATCGTCCTGGCCTCGACTCGACGATCTTCTTGTGCCAGCATTTGGGCGTACATCTGGAAACCAGGCACGTAATCGGCATTATTTTCGATCAAGAAGCGAAATTGCGCTTCCGCCGCGGTCTTGTCGCCTTCCCGGAGGGATTCCAAGGCAAGACCGTAGCGCGAAAATGCGTCGCTGGGATTTTGTGCGACGTAATCTTCAAGTTTCTGGCGGCGGGTTTTCTTTTGGTCAGTCATGGCGACGTCCCGTATTATACGTGGAGACGCGGCGGGGCCAAACTCCGACTGCGGGGAACAGGCTTACCCCGGAGTGGTCGGCCAAACGACGAATAAAGTTCATAGCAAATGGTGGCGATGCGCCAACGAGGACAATGATGAAAGCTGCAGGCGACAAGCAACGAATGGCCGAAGGAGAAGTGACGAAGAAGGGGAAGCCGGTGAGCGCCTCGGCGTCCCAAATGGCGGAAGTGGTGCTACCAGCGCAGACGAACGCATTGGGGAAACTGCTAGGCGGCCACGTGATGCATCTGGTGGATATTGTTGCCGCGATGGCTGCAAGCCGGCACGCCAACAGCTATATGGTCACGGCTTCGGTGGACTACATCGACTTCCAGAACCCCGTGAATCTTGGTGAAATCGTGATTCTGAAGTCGCATGTCAACAGGGTGTTTCACACCTCGCTGGAGGTTGGCGTGGAGGTCTACTCCGAGGATATTCTCACGGGGCAACGAAAGCAGACGACCACGGCATATGTGACTTTCGTAGCGATTGATGAGCATACGCGAAAGCCTCAGCCTGTTCCGCCGTTAATTGTGCGGACCGCGGAGGAGCGTCACCGCTGGCGCGCCGCGGCACTGCGCCGGAAGATTCGGTTGGCCCATCGGCACAGCAAGAAACATTGATTGTCTGGGTTATTCCCCTGCGGCGAAAGTTCTCAGTTCGCGAAGCTCACGCGAATTTCGTCGGCCACTTTCAAGGCCTGCTCGACGCAGGTGCCAATGGCCGGCCCGTTGAGGTAATTGCCCGCAAAATAGAGCCCGGGAAATTTTGCGCGCAGCTTTTCGAGAGCCGCGAGCCTGGCCGTGTGTCCCAGGTTATATTGGGGCAAAGCGCGCGGCCAAATGGTCACGCTGGAAAATACCGGCTCATTGCGGATTCCCAAGAGCGGGGTGAGTTCCTTGTGAATCGATTCCGCAAGACCGGATTCGGATTGTTGCAGCGCGGCAGGATTGGTTGCACCGCCGACAAAGCTGGTCATGAGCGCCTCGCCGTCTGGGGCACGGCCCGGGAACAGAGAAGAGTTCCACACGGTGCCGAGATCACTTAGTCCCGAGGAGCGCGGCACCAGAAAGCCAAATCCATCGAGGGAGTGGGTCACATCCTTTACGCGATAGCCCAGCGAGACTACGGCAACGCCAGCGTATTCGACGCCGCTTAACTGTTTCTCAAACTCGCCGTGCAAGCCTGCTAGCAAATTTCCTGCAACGCTTGGAGGCGCGGCCAACACCAGGCGCTCCGCCTCGATAGCTTCCTCGCCTTGCGGAGTGCGAACAGCTACACGAAAGCGAGGCGCTTTGGCATCGTGGCCCCATTCCAGATGCTCGATTCCCAGAACTTCGACACCGCACTGCAAGCGCTCGCCCAGATTCAGCGCTAGCGCCTTGATCAACATTTCGTTGCCTTCGGTGAATGTCTGCAGGGTTGGCCGTTCGCGCGGTCCACTCGGTCCTTTAGGGCGCTTCGCTGCGCGGGCTTTGAGGGCGGGAAAAATTCCGCGGAGGATGCTGCCGGAAGTTTTCTCCGCTTCGTACAAAATGGGGAACGCGGCGCGCAGACTCAGTTTTTCCGGGTCGCCCGCATAAATCCCGGAAACAAAAGGGCCCACCAGGCGCTCGAGCAGCCGTTCTGAATATTTTCTGCGGACGAAATCCGCCACCGACTCGTCGGGTTCCGGGGCCGCACTTTTGCCAAGCAAATCGCGCAAGATCGCCCGCTTCGTTCCTCCACCCAGGAGCGGGGAAACCAGCAGAGCGAGGGGATTCATAGGGACGGGCTGCAGCTTGCCGTTGATAAGCACAAATCGCGGAGCCTTGGGATCGGCAAGGACGCGTTCTTCCAGGAGATCAAGTTCCTCGCAGATGGAGGTGATGGAGCGGTTGCCACTGAAACTTTGCGGGCCGCACTCCAGCAAGTAGCCATCGCGCTGCACGGATTTGATTACCCCGCCCGGCCGCGGCGCCGCCTCAAGAAGCAACGTGGAGACTTGCGATTTCTGCAGCGCATAGGCGGTGGCGAGGCCGGAAATTCCCGCACCAACTACCAGAGCCTGGACCTGCGTGGACATAAAGTTTGCCCCTCGGCAAATTCGCGACGCGCAGGCGGAAACGGTGCGGCCGCTAGGTTTAGTGTGACAGAACTCTTATAGAGTTTTCGAAAATAACGGACGGGACGCCAGTTGCTGTTTTTCCAGGTACGGGTCAAAGACCATGGCCAGGTTGCGAATGAAGATACGCCCCAACCACGCGGTGCGAATTTCCTTGTCGTTGACCACAACCAGGCCGTCTTGCTGCGGCATTTTCAGGCGTTCCAGTTCGGGAGCGAAATATTCGTCAAAATTGATTGCGAACTGTTTGGAGATTTCGTCCTTCACAATTACGGTGTGGCAGAGCAAGCGGCTGATCACTTCGCGCCGCAAAATATCGTCCGGCGAGAGGTGATAGCCGCGCATGGTGGCGATGCCGCGTTCGTTTACGGCTTTTTCCCATGATGGAATATCGCGGAAATTTTGCGCGTAGCAATCCTGGATTCCACTGATCGCGGTGATGCCCATGCCATAGAGGTCGGCGCCTGCTTTCGTGGTGTACCCCTGGAAATTACGATGCAGGGTGCGATTGCGCTGGGAGACCGCGAGTTCGTCGTTGTCCTTGGCGAAATGGTCCATGCCGATGTAGAGATACCCGGCTTCCACAAAGGCAAGCAAGCCGCTGCGGAAAATCTCGAATTTTTGCATGCCTTCGGGAAGGTGCGCTACGAAGGAACCCTGCTGCTTTTTCAGCCAGGGAACATGGGCGTAGCTGAACATGGCGATGCGGTCCGGAGAGAGGCCGACAATTTGCTCGACCGTGTGCGTGAAGCTTTCCGCCGTTTGGTAGGGCAAGCCGTAGATCAGGTCCACATTGATGCTGTCGAAGCCGAGCTCGCGGGCGGCGGCGATGAGATCGCGGGTCTGTTCGTAGGGCTGAATGCGATGTATTGCTTTCTGGACTTCGGGCTTGAAGTCCTGAATCCCCATGCTCAAGCGGTTGAAGCCCATTTTGCGCACTGTTTCCAGGTGTGCGCGCGTGGTTACTCGGGGGTCCACTTCGATGCCGATTTCCGCGTCGGGAGCGAACGTGAAGCGTTCCCGCGTGTAAGTGAAGAGGTCTTCGATTTGCTCCGGCGAAAGATACGTGGGAGTTCCGCCTCCCCAATGGAACTGGGCCACTTTGCGTTCGCGGGAAACGCTGTGGCTGATGCGGTCGGTTTCCTTTTTCAAAATATCCAGATAGGGCGGCGCAACGCCTTTATTCTTTGTGATGACCACATTGCAGGCGCAGAACAGGCAGAGGCTTTCGCAGAAGGGAAGATGCATGTACAGCGAAACGGGGCTGCGCTTCGCTTCCGCCGCGGCCATGGCGTCCTCGAAATCTTTTGGCCCGAAGGAATCGGTCCACACTGGCGCGGTGGGATAGCTGGTGTAGCGCGGTCCGGGCTTGTTGTAGCGATTCACAAATTCTTCGCCGACGGAAAGTGCATCGCGCATTTCCCGCAAACTTGGATTGATCAGAGCCACGGTGCCTCCCTCCCGCGCAATCAGGTGCGCGCCTTCCCGGCAGGTTGCGCTTCCGCCAATGTCGCCTGCTGCCCGGTGTGAATGAAGAGCTGTGCACTTTCCACGGGGGTGTGCGGCAGGATGCCATGCCCCAGATTCAAAATGTGGCCGTGCCCGTTCAGCTTAGCGGCAATTTCCAACGTGGTTTGGCGGATTTTATCCGCAGGCGCGAAGAGTATCGCGGGATCGAGATTGCCTTGAACGGCCACGTGTGGGCCCGCCAGTTCGCGCACGGTTGCCAGCGGAATGCGCCAATCCACACTCAAAACGTTTGCGCCAGCGCGCACGATTGCAGGCATCAGGTGATGCGAAGCCTTGGTGTAGTAGATCACCGGCACCGCCGCGCCGAGCCCGGCAATTATTTCCTTCACCGCGGGCAGCACAAATTCCGTGTAGTCGCGCAAATCCAGTTCACCGCACCAAGTATCGAACAGCTGCACCGCGCAAACGCCTGCGGCAATTTGCGCTTTGAGATAAAGGATGGTGGCGCGCGCGATCTTGTTCAGCAATTCACGAAAAACTTTTGGCTCGCGGTAGAGGAATTCCTTTACCGTCGCGAAGTTTTCGTTTGTGCGGCCTTCGACCATATAACAGGCCAGCGTCCAAGGTGACGCAGCAAAGCCAAGGACCGGGACATCCGGGCCGGCTTGTTTTACTGTGCGACGTAGGGCTTCCATCAGGAAGCCCGTTTCGATTTCAGGATCAAAAAGGTGAAGCATTCTGACGTCCGCCTCGGTGCGCACGGGTTCCGGCAGTTTCGGGCCAGCGTCGCCCAGTTCCAGCGGCAAACCCATGGCTTCCGCGGGGATCAGAATGTCCGAAAAAATGATGATGGCGTCCACGCCCAAGCGCCTGAAAGGCTGCAGCGAGACTTCGACGGCCAGGTCCGGCGTTTTGCAGACCTCCAGAAAGGAATGTTTGGCACGAATTTCGCGGTATTCGGGGAGGTAGCGACCCGCCTGGCGCATCATCCACACGGGAAGGCGCGGCACAGGCTCGCAACGCGCGGCTCGTAGGAAGAGATCTTTGCGGGTCAATGCGGCGGCCTGAATGGTCATAAAGTTATCCAACAAGAATAGCAAAACCCGGGAAATCGTGCCTTCCGAGCACGGGGAGGTTGGCCTCCGATTGCGTAGCGTTCGGGCGACGGTTGGCGATCGCGCTTTGGGGTGAGTATAGGCTCCAAATCGCAGCAACCGCGTTTGATATTTTCTCGTCCTACGCGTAGGGGGCATGGGTGTGCGCATCCGCGCTCCCGGGTAGGGTCTGTCCGGCTATAATTATCATTTGGCAGCTGCAGGAGGGCAGGAATCATTGTGACCATTTCACTGGGTCGGCCATCGAGCAGACTTTTTCGGCTTGTTCCTCTGGGCGTGATTCTACTTCTCGCCAGCTTGCCGATAATTCGCGCCCAAATCCCTTCTGACGCTGCGCCAACTCCTCCCGCGCCACAGGCAGGCACATCCCAGAACGCCGCAAAGCCGGGAACGAAGAAGGCTGGTAGTGAAGCCGCTTCGCACGATACTCCCGCGACGATTAAGGTGCACGTCAACGTAGTGCTGGTGCGTGTGGTGGTGCGCGACAATGACGGCAAAGTGGTAACAAATCTGAAGAAGGAGGATTTCCAAGTCGCTGATAACCGTAAACCGCAAATCATTTCGAGTTTTTCGGTGGAGACGCCGGCTTCGCACGTGCCAGCCGTGAAGATGGAGGAAGCGGCGGCAAGCACCAGAGGAACGCCAGTGAAGGCGGTGGAATTGCCGCAAAGGTTCGTCACGCTTTTCTTCGACGATGTGCATCTTTCCATCGCGGATTCCATGTATTCCCAGTTGGCGGCCACGAAGCTGTTGGGGTCCATGCAAGAGGGCGACCGGTTCTCCGTCTTCACCACCTCTGGCCAAGTGGAGCAGGATTTCACCGCAGACCGGGCGAAACTGGAAAGCGCGATCAAGAAGATTATGGGGCGCGGCCAGAATACTTCTACGGAATGCCCGCCGATGTCCTTTTACGAGGCGTATCAGATCATCGAGATGGAGGATCGGTCGGCGATGCAGATGGCGATCCAAGACGTCATTCAGTGCGCGATGACTCCCGTGCAACTGGCCAAGCCCGTGGCGGAAGGGGCGGCCCAGCGCGAACTTGCGATTGGTGAATTCCAGGTGCGCCAGGCGTTTGGCGCTCTTGACGGGGTGATTCGCAGGATGAGCACGCTGCCAGGACAACGCGCCATCGTATTGGTGTCACCGGGATTCTTCGTGAGCCCTTCGGTACACGATTCCGGCGACATCATCGACCGCGCCACACGGGTAAATGTAGTGATTAATACCATTGATGCACGCGGGTTATACGTTTCCTCTTCCAGTGACGCATCCAATCGTTTTTCGCCCAGTCCGGAAAAGATGGAATTCCTCAGGACGCAAGATTCGGCACAAAATGAGGTGCTGGAAGAGGTGGCCGACGGCACGGGCGGGCTCTTTTTCCACGACCGGAATGATATTGCTCAAGGCATGCGCCAGGCCGCGGCGGTGCCGGAAGTTTCCTATGTGTTGGGATTCACACCGACAAAGATGAAGCTGGATGGGAAGTATCACCAACTGAAAGTAACGCTGGTGAACAAGGAGAAGTGGTCGCTGCAGGCGCGCCACGGGTATTTTGCTCCCCGCAGTGAATCCGCTCCTGGGGCGACGGCGGAAGAGGAGGTGCGCCAGGCGGTTTTCTCTCAGGAGGAGATGGGCGACCTGCCGATTGATTGTCAGACGCAGTTCTCCAAAACGGCGAACGGGCCACGACTGACGGTGGTGGCGCGCATTGATACCAGCGCCCTGAGTTTCCGCAAAGTCGAGGACCACAACGATGACAACTTGACGCTGGTCACGGCCATTTTTGACGAGAATGGAAAGATGCTACAGGGCGAACAGAAAAAGATCGAGTTGACACTGAAAGATGCGACGCGGGAACGATTCAACAAAGAGGGCCTGAAGTTCGAGTCTAACTTCGATCTACAGCCAGGGAATTATCTGGTGCGCATCGTGTTGCGCGATTCGGAAGGGGCGCAGATGGCGGCCCTGAATCGCGGCGTGGTCATCCCGTGAGGATAATTGAAATCACCGAGATGAATTGGCCAGATTGCCCAGAATGAGGTAACAAGCAAGCTTCATTTTCGGTACAATCTCCTGTAACGCGAATCTTTATATTTTCGTCATATTGGTAGAAGACTATAGGTACGCCCATCCTCGCTCCTGGGTGATTTCTGGCAACGGCTCGGGACTTCCTTGTCGTCCTGAGTTGCAGGCAGAAGGGGGCAGGAATCATGGTGACCACTCCACTGGGCTAGGTTTCGCGTAGTCTCCCAAGAATCGCCTGGGTCGCATTTCTCTCTACAATTTGTTTGTTTGCCGAATTACTGGGCGCCCACGGCCAAACGCCACCTGCTCCCGCGCAAGCTCCGCAATCCCCACAGGCAGAGGTATCGCAAGACGCGCCAAAACCCGACACGAAGGCGCTTAGCGGGGAAAAAACTCAGCAAGAAACTCCTCCGACGATCAAAGTACACGTGAATGTGGTCCTGGTGCACGTGGTGGTGCGCGACAACGTTGGAAAGGCCATCAGGGATTTGAAGAAAGAAGATTTTCGGCTGGAGGATAACGGGAAGCCCCAAGCGATTTCGAGTTTTTCGATGGAAACGCCGGATTCGCAGGTGTCTACCATCAAGATGGCCACCGTTGGGGGAAGCGCGGAAGAAACCGCGGCAAAAGCGGCAAATATGCCGAAAAGGTTTGTCGCTCTGCTCTTCGACGATACTTTTGGTTCGTCTCCTGAGGCCGGGCTGGCCGCCCCCAAGCTATTGCAGGCCATGCAGCCAGGCGACCGCTTTGGCGTATTTACCACTTGGGGAAGCACAGAACAGGGTTTTACGACGGATCAGGGGAAATTGCTGGAGGCGATTCATAAGGCTGTGGTGCTAGATCCAGGACTTCCCCCGGACTACGAATACCGGCTGCTCCAGTTGTATCGAAATTTCAGGGCGTTGATCCGCAAGATGAGCACGTTGCCCGGGCCCCGGACCATCGTGTTGATATCGGCGGGATACCACGAGACCGAGTTTGTTCATGAGTCTAGCGACATGATCGACCTGGCTAACAAGGCAAATATCGTGATCAACGCGATCGATGCACGCGGTTTGTACGGCTCCGCCGCCTAAGATGCATCCCCTATTGGCTCGGTTACGCCGCAACAGGCGCAGTCCATCCGGATGCAAGATTGGTTGAAGAATGAAGTGATTGAACAACTTGCTGATGGCACCGGTGGAACTTTTTTTCACGACCGGAATGACCTGGGACAGGGGTTTCTGAACGCCGGGGCCATGCCGGAATTTTCCTATGTTTTGGGATTTACGCCAGAAAGCTTGAAGTTCGATGGGAATTATCACCATCTAAAGGTGACGTTGACCACCAAGAAAAAATGGGCGGTGCAAGCCCGACGCGGATATTTTGCCCCGTATGGCGGAGCCGACCACGGGACCACTGCGAGGGAGGAGGACGCCGGATTGCCGAGCGGACTGGAGCAGACGCCACCCACGCCAGCACCAGTAGCACAAGCACCGCAGGCAGACACATCCCAAATCGCCGCAATACCGGAAGCAAAGACGCCCAGTGAGGTAGTCGATTCGCGGGAAACGCCGCACGAAGAAGTCTCGTCTCGCGATACCCCTACGACGTTCAAGCTGCGCGTGAATCTGGTTCTGGTGCGCGTGGTGGTGCGCGACAACAGCGGGAAGGTAATCACTGGCCTGAAAAAGGAGGATTTCCAAGTCGCGGATAATCGGAAAACGCAAATGATTTCGAGTTTTTCCATGGAAACGTCGGCCTCCCACGTACCCACCGTAAAGATGGAGGGTACCGAAGCAACCGCCGAAGGAACGCCCGTGAAAGCCCCAGAGCTGCCGCAACGATTCGTCACACTGTTTTTCGATGACGTGCATCTTTCGATTGCGGATTCCATGTATTCCCAGTTGGCTGCGGCGAAGGTGTTGGGGTCTATGCAGGAGGGTGACCGCTTTGCCATCTTCACCACATCCGGCGCGGTGATACAGGATTTCACAGCGGACAGGGCGAAGCTGGACGGGGCGATCAAGAGAATCATAGCGCGCGGCCAGGACACTTCGATGGATTGTCCGCCAATGTCCTTCTACGAGGCCTATCAGATCATCGAGATTGAGGATCCCCAAGCCCTGGCGGTGGCGATGGAGGACATTAGCCAATGCGCTCCTGGTACTCCTGGGCCCGCAGCCAGATTGCTTGCGAATGGGGCAGCCCAGCGGGAGCTAGGGATCGGTGAGTACCAGGTGCGCCAGGCGTTTGGAGCTCTTGACGCAGTGATTCGAAGGATGAGTGCGCTGCCCGGGCAGCGTGCCATCGTGTTGGTGTCACCGGGATTCTTCGTAAGCCCTTCGGTTCACGAGTCCGGTGACTTGATCGACCGGGCCACCAAAGCAAATGTGGTGATCAATGCGATTGATGCGCGTGGCCTCTACGTCTACTCCTTAAACGATGCATCCAACCGTTTCGCTCCCAGCAACAACAAAATGCAATTTGTCATCACTGAAACATCGATGCAGAATGCAGTGCTTGAAGAGATAGCGGACGGCACGGGCGGTCTGTTCTTCCACGACCGGAATGATATTGAACAGGGTATACGGCAGGCCGCGGCAATGCCGGAAGTTTCCTACGTCCTGGGATTCACGCCGCTAAACCTGAAACTCGACGGGAAATACCATCAGTTGAAAGTGACGCTGGTGAACAAGCAAGAGTGGGCGCTGCAGGCCCGCCACGGGTATTTCGCCCCGCAAAGCGAAGCCGCTCCTGACAAAGTGGCGAAACAAGAGATTGAAGAAGCGGTGTTCTCTCAGGCGGAGATGCAGGATTTGCCGATGCAGTGCCAGACGCAATTCTTCAGCGGCGCGGACGGTGTGCACTTGACGGTGTTGGCGCGCATCGCGACGAATACTCTGAACTTTCGCAAAGCTGAAGATCGCAACAATGACAACCTGACGCTGGTGACGGCGATTTTTGACGACAATGGAAACATGGTGAAGGGTGAGGAGAAAAACATTCAACTGAGTCTAAAAGATGCGACACGGGAGCGGTTCAACAAAGAAGGGCTGAAGTTCAAGTCCAGCTTCGATCTACAACCTGGAACTTATCTGGTACGTATCGTGGTGAGGGATTCGGAAGGCGCACAGATGGCGGCACTGAACCGGGGAGTGGTAATTCCGTGAGGGAATTGAGAGAAATCGGGGAATTGATCTTAACGAGGCGAACGAGCAATAGAAACTTCGGGCAACGCGAGGGTAACCGTCTCTTCCTCAATCATGTATTCGAGGGCCAGTTTGGCGTCTTTCTTTTTCTTAGGCACAGCAAAATAGAGGTAGCCGGCGACGGGTAGGGAAGCGTTACCTTCTTCCAAGCCCTTTGCTTTGATCTCGGCTTGTTTTACTTCTTCCTCGTGATCGGCCGCGGTGGAAGGGGTTCCCGTTGGATCAACGCCAACGCCGACACTTCCGGTCGTGTAAACACCGTGCACGCGCTGCGGCTGGCCGGTGACGGGATCGATGTATGTGCCCGAACTGTAGCCGACGCCGACGGAGGGCTCAGCGGAAACGTCATGCTGAAGGTCTTTCTTCTTCTGAATCGAAGAGGCGACCTGCCAAGCGGTCTGCGGTTTTAAGGCGGTATCCGTTCCCACAATGCGCAGTTTGAAATCGTCAAAGTTGACGTCCAGGGGCTTGTCCCCGATCGGATATAGCCCGACTTCCACCACCAGGCAGCAGTCATTCACATTGGCCACGAGGGCCTTGTGCGCCTCATCAGCGGTGAGGAGTTTTACGCCGATGGCAACCGTTTCGCGTTGCGCGTGTGCGGGATACTGATCCGCGGCAGGGCGCGGTGCGATGCCCTTGGTTTCGGTGGACTGGCCTGCCGCCGCAGCGTTGCCCAGCAGACAGGCCGCGGAAATGACCAGAGCCATTAGAAGCTTATGCACGGAAGCGCCTCCAGAAGAGGATTGCCTACTTGCCCACGATCTTGATCGACCTTCTCTGATTAAGAAAATCTGCCTCACCGATTTAAGGGTGCTCCGGGGAAATGTTGGCGTCAAGAGGTGAGGGTGGCAATGTACCAAAGCGCAAAGCGGAGGGGCGCTTGTTGAGTCAAATCGAAACGATGGCGTTCCAGTTGTGCCACAAGAGTGGAGCGGGAGATCGCGGCTCATGTAATTTCGTACGAGCCAACATTTTTGAATGGATAAAACCGTTCGCCTGGAGATGGACGTGCTCAGAAATAAGTACAGGTAAGCCCCCTTCCTTAAGATCGCCTGACCTGGCGGCTGCTGTGTCTCCGCCGGGGTGAAAGCAAGAGTTCATGAAGAAGAAGCGATTAGGAGAAATCCTCTGCGAACGGGGGCAAATCTCCGCAGCCGACTTGAAAAAGGCGCTGCAGGACCAGCAGGGGAAGCTCGTCCACCTGGGCGAGCTATTGCTGGAGCGGAAGCTGGTTTCCAAAAAAGAGCTTACGGCGGCGGTCAGCGAGGTAGCCGGCGTAGAGTACCTCGATTGCCAGAAGGTGGATCCCCCGACGGAACTCATCAAACTGATTCCGGCTGCATTGGCACGGCGATGTCTGACAATCCCCGTGAAGGCCGAGGGTAAGTGCCTCGTCGTTGTAATGGCTTTCCCGCAAAACGTGCAGCTCCTGGATGAATTGCAATTCAGAACCGGGATGAATATCACGCCACGCTTTGGCTTCCAGTGCGAAGTGTTGGCAGCGATTCAGCGATTGTATGGAGCCGCGCAACGCCCGGCGGAAACGGTGCAGGTTGCGGACGACATGACCGGCATGGAGTTTATTTCGACAAGTTCGCAGCAACGCAACATCGAAGCCATGCGCGAAATGCAATTGGAGCTGCAACAGAAATCGAAGGCCACGCCCGCGGTCAATCTGGTTGCGGGGATGATCAAAGCTGCGGCGGCAAAGATGGCCAGCGACATCCATGTCGAACCACAGCAATTGGAGACGGCGGTACGATTCCGGATCGACGGAATCTTGCGCGATTACCAAAGAATTCCACGTGCGTTGCAAAACCAGGTGGCTTCGCGCGTGAAGATTCTTTCGGATATGGACATTGCGGAGCGTCGCGCACCGCAAGACGGCCGGTTTGTCGTCAAGGTGGGCGGGCGGCGAATCGATTTGCGAGTGTCCACGTTACCCACTCAGTATGGGGAAAAAGTAGTGATGCGGCTGTTGGAGAGCGAGGCTGCCACAAAGGACTTCGCTGGGCTGGGGATCCCTCCCGAAATTGCGAGCGGGCTCGGCGATATTCTGCGAATGCCGCAAGGGTTGCTGTTGGTCACGGGGCCGACGGGATCGGGGAAAAGCACAACGCTGTACTCCTGTTTGCAGATGATACGGCGGCCAGCAATCAATATCGTCACGGTCGAGGATCCCATCGAGTACACGGTACCGGGGCTTAACCAGGTGCAGGTGAACACGAAGGCAGGGCTGACGTTTTCGGGTTCGTTGCGCTCTGTATTGCGCCAGGACCCGGATGTGGTGATGGTGGGAGAGATCCGCGACGTGGAAACCGCGGAGATCGCCATCAAGGCGGCGCAGACGGGGCACCTGGTGCTGTCCACGCTGCACACCAACGACAGTATTTCAGCCGTCACGCGGCTGATGGACCTGGGTGTGCCAGGCTTTCAAATAGCGAGCGCCTTGACGGCGATTATCGCGCAACGACTGCTGCGTCGCTTGTGCGATTGCCACTATTCCTCCGCGCCGACACAGGAATACATCGAGACGGTGATGGCTGCCGGAATGATGGAGCTTCCGGAGACACAGAGCGTGGCGAATGGATGCGAGAACTGCGATTTCAGCGGTTACCGCGGGCGCGTGGGCATCTACGAGATGCTGGTGTTTAACGATGCGATCCGCCAGGCGACGCGCTCCGGCGATCGCAACGATGAGATGAGAACGCTGGCGCGTCACAACGGGATTAAGTTCATGCAGGAGTATGCGCTGGACCTGGTCCACGATGGCGTGACTACACTCGAAGAAGTGCAACGCGTCGTGCCATTCGGGCAGGTCAGCCATGTTGCCTGCGGCGCCTGCGGCCGCGAACTTTCCGCAAACTTTGCGTTTTGCCCGTTTTGTGGAACGAAACGGGAGAATTGGCGCGGGAAACCCTTGAATCAGCGCGACACCGCGCGAGAAACGGTACTGAGATGAGTGGAAAAGAAAAGTTGCATGCGAAAATAGTGGGTTTGCGCCGTGGTTCACGGGTGCACTGTCTGCGCGAAATCACCGTGACTTATGAGGGGCAAAATGAACACACCGTTGTAAAAGCGCCGGACCTGAGCGGCACCGGAATGTTTATCAACACCTTGCGGACATTTCCGGAAGGGGCGGTACTCAATTTGCGATTTCGGTTGGCCGTCACCAACGCATTGGTGGAAACGCGAGGCGAAGTTCGCCACTGCCTGCCGGGTGTTGGGGTAGGCGTAGAGTTCATCGGGCTCGCGCCAGACGCAAGAAAAGCGATCGAGCGCGAACTGGCGTTGAATGGAGAGACTGGCGGCAGTGAGAAAAAGCGCGCGAAGCAAGCGCGCGGCAGCAAGTTCAAATAAATCGCGATGCGGAGTTCAAGCGAATCATCCGAGGGCATTTGTGATTAGGTCACAAGGGGTGCGTCGGCAATGCCGGCCAGGCCGAATACGCGCTGATAGCGCTGAACCTGCTCGCTGGGTCCCAGGGCTTTGCTGAAGTTGTCAGAAAGTTTGACGGCAGGCCTGCCGTTGACGTCGTGTAGCTTGCACACCAGGCTGAGAGGATCAAAATCGAAGTCGCGTTGAGAAGCGCAATCGCGGAAATCGTTGGTCAACAATGTGCCCCAACCGGCGCTGAAGCGGACGCGCTTTTGAGGGAGCCATTTGCGTTCATCGAGAAAGTCGCTAGCTTGGCGAAAATCGGCGGGGGAAGCGCCATTGCGGATGGTTCCGGAAAAGTAAGCATGTAAGCCGAGAATCGTGTTGACGTCTAGGGAGTCCGACGCGATGAAAAGCTTTTGCAGCGGGTCGCGGCCCCTCTGCCGCAGCCAGGCAATGTATTCATCGCCGGCGATGAAAGGATCCTTGCTGTCAGCGCGCTGACCGGTCCAGTCCGCCACCCAGTCGGGAGCATTTTGAAGAAACGCTGTGGTCCCAAAGGTGTCCGGAAGAAGAATAAGTAGTTCACCCTGGTAGGTTTCCTGCCAGAGCTCCAGCAAGCGATAGGGCGCCGCCCTCAGTTCATCTTCGTCCTTGGCCATGGCGGCCAATGCCATGGGCAATTCATGTGCGTTTGTACCAATGGCTTCCACGTCGTGCTTATAGGCCATATAGGCATTCGAGGTTCCAAGGAAGTTGGGGCCGAGCATGTCGGTCATGGCCTTGACGACGTATTCCTGCCACAAAAAGCTGTGCCGCCGACGCGTTCCAAAATCGCTGACGTGCAAACCGGGAACGCCGCGCAACCTCTCCAGCTTGTCCCAGAGCTTCGTTTTGGCCCGGGCATACAGAATGTCGAGTTCCAGTTCGCTGAGTTGCTTCAAGCTGGCGCGCGTCCGCAACTCGCTGATCGCCGAAAGCGCGTAGATTTCCCACATGGTGGTGTGAGTCCACGGGCCGCGAAATTGCAGGGAGAATTGCCCGTCCTGAACGGAAAGCTCGTAATCAGAAAGACGAAAGTCACGTTCGAGCCAGTCGAGGAAGGCCGGCTCAAAAATACCGCGGGTGCCATAAAAGGTGTTACCGGCAAGCCAGATTAGTTCGGATTTGTGGAAGCGGAGGTTTTTTGTTTGCTCCAACTGGTCCCGCAATTCCTCCAGTTCGATCAATTCGCTAAGACGAACATCCACCGTGCGATTGATGAAGGAAAAGGTAGCTTCCACCGTTGGAAAGCGCTTCCAGATGAACTGGAGCATGAGGAGTTTGTAGAAATCGGTATCAAGCAAGGAACGGGTAATCGGGTCCAGTTCCCAATTATGGTCATGGGCGCGCCTCGCAAGGTTGACGATCACGATGTCACCACTTTACTTCAATTTGGATGCACGAGTCAGCCCTGTGATGCGTGTTTCCAATGGCAGTTCGCACATCGCCGGTCCTCCCGATGATCCCGCACTCTTTTGGATGCTGATAACCAGTTCGTAATCCACCCCGGGAAGCGCGCCAACATGCGGGTCGGGGGCTTGTGCGCTATACTCGAAATATCTCTTGTTACGCGCCAATCCAGGAACTTCGCGCTCCCGAATGAGTCCTGACGTGCGTGGACTAGGCCGATGAATCATACGTTTGTTATCCTGACCGTCGTCGCATACCTGCTCAGCCTGAGCTTGTATGTGCAATTCTTGTACACCGGCAAGGAGCTTACCGGGCGTCTGGCTACCTTGCTGATGCTCCTGGGGTTAGGCACGCATTACCTGGCGCTGCTGATCAGCGCGCGCGCCACCCATACGGTCCCCTACCATGATTTGCAGGGGGCGATGTCTCTGTTCGGCTGGCTGCTGGCCGTTACTTATCTTTGCGTGGAGATTTACCACCGGCAGCGCACTGTGGGCGCGTTTGTGATGCCGGTTATCCTCATCTTCTTTTTTGTGGCGAATCTGATGCCCGCGCGCCCGCACACGCCCTCACCCATTCACGGCGTTGTCTTCGCGCTTCATGTCACACTGAGCATTCTTGCCTACGCCGCATTCGCGCTTTCCTGCGTGCTCAGCTTGATCTATCTGGGCGAAGAGCGCCTGTTGCGCATGCGGCGTCTTGGCGATGTGGTTTGGCGGTTGCCCCCGTTGGAGCTTCTGGAACGTATGAGCCACACCAGCGTGATGGTGGGCCTGATCACCATTCTAATCGGCACATCGCTGGGGTTTATCGCGGTAGACCGCAACCTTGCGGAACACTACTCGTATTTCGACCCGAAGTACATTTTCACGTTATTCGTGCTGTTGCTGTACATCGTGTATTTTCGGCTGGCGCGCACGGCGGCGTGGCGAGGTGCGCGCGCTTCGAGACTGTGCGTCTTCAACTTTGTTCTGGTGGTAGTGAACTTCTGGGTGGTGAATCTGTTTTTTTCACAACACCACCGGTACTTCTAGGAGCGCGCGGAACACGGCATGGAGATCGTTCTCGTCGGCCTGAACTTCCGAACGGCGCCTGTGGAGGTGCGGGAGAAGGTGTCTTTCTCCGCCGAGCAGGCACAACGTGCGGCGGAGGAGTTGAGAGAGCAAGGGATACTGGAAGAAACCCTGGTACTTTCCACCTGCAATCGCAGCGAAGTTTACGGTGTTCATCCCACCGCCAAGCGCGCTTCGGCTGTTGCGCTTTCCAGTTTTCTGAGCACATTTCACGCCGTCAAGCCTGAGGTTCTAAACGCTTCCTTGTACCACCACTACGATCACGATGCGGTGCGGCATCTTTTTCGCGTCTCCGCAGGCTTGGAATCCATGCTCCTGGGAGAGGCGGAAATTCTTGGCCAGGTTCGCGAGGCGTATTTGCGCGCTCACGCAACGCACGTTACCGGCCCGGTGCTGAATCGGTTGTTTCAAGGTGCCCTGGAAATTGGGAAGCGTGTCCGCGCGGAAACGGAGCTTGGCACGCGGCCGATGGGAGTTGCTTCCGCAGGAATGAAGCTGGCAGAGCGCATTTTTGGCAAACTGAACGATCGCACCGCGCTTGTTCTTGGCGCTGGAACGATCAGCGAGCAGGTCGTCTCGCAATTACGCGACCGCAATATTGGGCGGTTGCTGCTTTCCAACCGCTCGCGCGAAAAGGCCGAAGAGTTTGCGAAGCAGTACAAAGGTGAGGTGCTCGACTGGGGCGATTGGGATTCCACGCTGAAGCTGCCCGATGTCATCGTTTCCGCGGTCGGCGTCCAGGAAGCGCTCTTGACCAAAGCGCTGATCGAACACGCGATGACGGCTCGCGGGAACCGCGCGCTCTTTCTGATGGATTTGGGAATGCCGCGCAACATTGATCCCGCCGTCAGTGAACTCTACAACTGCTACCTCTACTCGATGGAGGACCTGAGCGAAATCGTGCAGCAAAACCGCAGCGCCCGCCAGAATGAAGTGCCCAAGGCCGAGGCGCTGGTGGAAGAGCATGTGGGCAAATTCATATCGTGGCAGGCCAGCGTGGAGCTGATTGGCGTGCTGGATACCTTGCGCGGCTGCTTGAAAGAACGGCGCGCTGCTTTTCTTCATGAGAAACTTGCGGGAATGAATCACTTCAGCAGCGAAGATCGCGAACACATCGGTGCGCTTATGGACGAATTGCTGGAGAAGTTGCTGATCGCGCCGGCCGAGCGGCTCCGGGCCGAGAAAGAGCTGCGCAAAAAGATTCAGAACGTTGAAGCCATTCGAGAACTCTATCTATCGGACCGGGAGAAACCGTGAGGCCTCTGCGCATTGGCAGTCGAGGAAGCATCCTGGCGCGCTGGCAGGCGGAATTCGTCCGCAAGCAGCTTTTTCAGTTGAGCGGCGTGGAAGCCGAGATCATCATTATCAAGACCGCCGGGGACAAGATGCAGCAGGCGCCGCTGACGCAAATTGGCGGCAAGGGCATTTTTATCAAGGAGCTTGAAGAAGCTTTGCTGGAAGAGACCGTGGATCTGGCCGTCCATAGCGTCAAGGATATTCCCACGGAAACGCCAAGCCGGCTGCATTTTCCCGCGGTTTGCCGGCGGGATGATGTGCGCGATTGCATAATTTCCCACAACGGAGAAGCGCTTGCCGGCCTCAAGCAGGGAGCGCGCGTTGGCACAAGCAGCCTTCGACGGCAGGCACAACTGCGGCACCATCGCGCGGACCTGGATATTCGCGAATTACGCGGCAACGTGGACACGCGCCTTCGCAAAGTGGAAAGCGGAGAATATGACGCCATTGTGCTTTCCAAAGCGGGTCTTGATCGGCTCGGCTGGGGCCAGAAAATGACTGAGGCCCTTTCCCCAGAAATTTCCTTGCCCGCGGTAGGGCAGGGCGCTATCGCCATCGAATCTCGTTTGAAAGACACGGAAGCCACGGAAATTCTGGGCAAGCTCGACGACGACGAATCGCGCACCGCCATTATTGCCGAGCGCGCCCTGCTGGCCGCGTTGCAGGGTGGTTGTCAGGTTCCTCTAGGCGCATGGGCCCGCGTGGAACGAGGTGAACTTGTGATGGACGCGGTGGTTTGTTCCGTGGATGGCGTGCAATACATTCGCCAGCGGGCTACGGCTCCGCCCGATCAAGCCGCGCAACTGGGCGAGCAGATGGCCAAACTGCTTTCCGATGGCGGCGCGCGAAGCATTCTAGAAGAGGTGCAACGCTCCCGTGGCTGAATCTCTCGCCAACCCGCTTTCTGGAAAACGCGTGGTAATCACTCGCGCTGCGGAGCAGAGTCAACCTTTGCTGGACGCGTTGCGCGAGAGAGGCGCGCTGCCAATCTTGCTGCCAATGGTGGCGTTTGCGCCGCCGGACGATTTGCACGCACTGGATGATGCGATTCGCCGCTTGCGTGAATATCACTGGATTTTCCTCACCAGCCAGAATGCCGTTCGCGCCTTGCGGGAGCGTGCTGAGCATCTGAAACTCTCTTTTCGGGACGCCGTTGGGGCAGCGCAGATTGCCGCCGTTGGGCCTGTCACCGCCGAGGCAGCACGGGGCGCGGGGCTGACGGTCAACTATGTAGCAAAGGAACATAATGGCGTGGCGCTTGGGCAGGAATTGCGCGACGAAGTTCAGGGGAAGCGCGTGCTGCTGCCGCGCAGCGATCTTGCGAATCACGATTTGGTGGAAAGCCTGCAGCGAATCGGCGCGCAAGTTTCGGAAGTTGTGGCCTACAAGACCTTGCGTCCCACTGCGGAGCAGACGCACGGTTTCCATCTGATTCTTCAGGAGCCACCCGAGGCGATTTTATTTTTTAGCCCTTCAGCTGTGCGCCACATGCGTGAATTGCTCGGCCCGGAGTCGTTTATAAGCCAGGCAGAGAAGTGCGTCTATGCCGCCATAGGGTCAGTCACCGAGCGCCGATTGCGTGACGCAGGTGTGCAACGCTTGATTGTTGCTAAGGACACGTCCATCAGCGCCATCCTCGAAGCGCTGGAAAATTTCTTCGCCAATTCCGGGCACAGCCTGCCCGCAGGAGCGAAACATCCATGAGTTTCCCCACACATCGCCCGCGTCGTTTGCGCCGCAGTGAGGCCTTGCGAGGCCTGGTGCGCGAAACGCGCCTCAGCACCGCTGGCTTTATTTATCCCATGTTCGTTTGTCCCGGCACAAAGGTGCGGCAGGAAGTCAGCTCCATGCCGGGGATTCATCAGCAATCGGTGGATCAAATTGTGGAAGAGTGCCGCGAAGTTGAATCCTTGGGCATTCCGGCGGTGATTCTGTTTGGCTTGCCTGAATCAAAGGATTCGCGCGGCGCCATTTCGTATGCCGCCGACGGCGTGGTTCAAAAGGCAATCGAAGCCATCCGAAAAGCTGGATTAAGTCTTCTGGTGATTACGGACGTGTGCCTGTGTGAGTACACGGATCACGGCCACTGCGGCGTGATCGAACGCGGCGAAGTCATCAACGACCCGACGCTCGATATCCTTGCACAGCAAGCGCTATCACACGCACGCGCCGGTGCCGACATTGTCGCCCCCTCAGATATGATGGATGGCCGAGTCGCCGCCATTCGCAAAAAGCTGGATCAGCACAATTTTGAAAACATCGCCATCTTGGCCTACGCGGCGAAATATTGCTCCGGGTTCTACGGGCCATTCCGCGAAGCCGCACAATCCGCGCCGCAACACGGCGATCGCCGCAGCTACCAGATGGATCCCGCCAACGCGCACGAAGCGCTGAAGGAAGTGGCAATGGACATCGAGGAAGGCGCGGACATGGTCATGGTCAAGCCGGCGCTGCCGTATCTGGATATCGTGCGCAGGGTGCGGGACCGTTTCGACGTGCCAGTGGGCGCGTACAATGTGAGTGGCGAATATTCGATGGTGAAGGCGGCGGCGCGGAATGGCTGGATTGACGAAAAACGCGTCGTGCTGGAAATACTTACTGGCATTCAGCGCGCTGGTGCCGGCATGATTCTTACCTACCACGCAAAAGATGTAGCTCGTTGGCTGAAATCCTAATCGCGAAGGTGCGCAGATGAGTGCAACGCAAGGCCGCTCCATACCCGAACGCCGCCGTTCAAAAGAGATTTTCGAGAGAGCCGAGAAGATTCTTGTCGGCGGTGTGAATAGTCCCGTGCGCGCTTTCCGTTCCGTGGGCGGCGAGCCGCTGATCATCGAGAAAGGAAGCGGGCAGCACCTTTATGATGCCGACGGCAACATGCTGCTGGACTATGTGTGCTCGTGGGGGGCGATGCTACTTGGACATGCCCATCCCGCAGTGACCGCGGCGATTGCGGATCAGGCGCAGCGCGGCACCAGCTTTGGCGTCACCACGGAACTGGAGGTTGAACTCGCTTCGCTGATCATCAAAGCGATTCCGTTTCTGGAAAAGATCCGCTTCGTTTCCAGTGGCACGGAAGCCACTATGAGTGCTGTTCGCCTGGCCCGTGGCGTTACCAAACGCGATTTCATCGTTAAGTTTGAGGGCTGCTATCACGGGCACGCCGATAGTTTCCTCTCTCAGGCCGGCTCCGGATTGGCCACGCTAGGGATCGCGGAATGCCCGGGGGTGCCGCAAGCGCTGGCCGCTCTGACGCTGAATGTTCCGTACAATGATCTGGGTGGAGTCGAACAAATCTTTGCGCAGCACAGAAATGAAATCGCCGCGGTAATCGTTGAGCCGGTTGCCGCCAATATGGGCGTGGTGCTGCCAAAGGACGGTTTTCTGAAGGGGCTACGAGAAATCACGCGCAAGCATGGCGCGTTGCTGATCATCGACGAAGTGATTACCGGGTTCCGGTTGCACAACGGCTCCGCACAACAACTCTTCGGCGTGCAGGGCGACCTTACCACCATGGGAAAAATCATCGGTGGCGGTGTACCCGTGGCGGCTTATGGCGGAAGCGCGGAGCTGATGAACAATGTTGCGCCGCTTGGCCCGGTATATCAGGCGGGGACGTTGGCGGGCAATCCGTTGGCGATGCGAGCGGGCATTGCCACGTTGAAAGAACTGAGTAAGCCCGGCATCTATGAAGGGATTGACGTGCTGGCGAAGAAACTCGTCGCCGGCCTGCAAAAGGCCGTGAAGGACGCGGGGATCTCCGCACAGGTCAACAGCATCGGCTCGCTTTCGACGATATTCTTTGCGCCACAGCCCGTGAACAATTACACGGATGCGAAGCGCTCTGACACAAAACGCTACGCACGTTTCTTCCGTGATATGCTGCAGCGCGGTATTTTTCTGGCGCCTTCGCAGTTTGAAGCCGCTTTTGTTTCGGCATCGCATACATCCGCGGATATCGAACGCACCATTTCCGCTGCCGGGGATGTATTGCGTGGGATCGCCACGGAGCCGTCTGTCTAAATTCAACTAGAGGAGAAGCAAGGAATGCACGAAGTTCTGGAAGGTCACGAAGGGCACGAAGAAGGTCCGTTCACTATCCCAGTTTCAGTCACGCTCTCGATTCTTGCTGTCCTGGTCGCCATTTCCACTTTGATGGGCCATCGTTCTTCTAAGGAAGAGCTTCTTCTGCAAACGCAAGAAGCCGACCAGTGGGCTTTCTACCAGGCCAAGAATAGCGGCCTGCACTTTATGCAACTTCGGCTGGACTTGCTCGATACCTTTACGATTGCGGATAAAGACAAGGCCGCGGAGAAGCGCGAGAAGGCTTTGCAGGAAGTGGAGCGCTATAACAAAGATAAGGAAGAAGCCAAGGAGAAAGCCGAAGATTTGCAGAAGGAAAGAGGCGTAATCGCGCGGAGAGGTGACCGCTACGAGGCTGCGGAAGTGCTCCTTGAAATCGCCCTTATCCTTACTTCATTCACGTTGATCACGAAGAAGAAATTCTTCTGGTTTGCCGGTTCGCTGCTCGGGCTTGCCGGGCTTGCCTTGGCTCTTAGCGGGTTTTTGATCCACTGAGACGCTATTCACAAATGCGGTTTAACCCTCAGGTCTCGCGCCAAGACGTGCTGACCTGAGGGTTTTTGCTCATGCGCGCAAGTTACTTAGCCAGTTTTGGAAGGCCTCACCCCTGAAAAGGGGAGCTACAGCGACGTACCCTATCGATTATGCAGTGGCGGGAGGACTGGTCCCTCTCAAGAGGGCAACCTCTGCCTTCAGACGGTCCATGCGCTCTAGAAGTTCCTGGTGGCGCTTGTCTTCCGCATCGGGTTTCTTACCGATGAATGACAGCGTCCCGCCCGGCTCCAGGATGCATTGATCCACCTCTGCCAGGGAGGAAAAGCCCTGCTTGCGCGCAGCCGCCTCCAGTTGCGCCATGGTGATCAACTCGCTCTTCAAGTGCTGCGTGCGCACGCGGCCACCTTCCATCAGAATGTCCGCGCGGCCTTCCACCAGTTGATCGAGTTTCCTGTGATTGTAGAGGAAGCGCACGGTCAAGTAGTTGATGGCCAGCAGGGAAGTTGCGCCCAGCAAACCGCCTGTCACTGAATTGTCATCACCAATGATCGCGTTCTGCACGGTGTTCGAGAGCGTCAGCAGCACGACCAGGTCGAACGGATTCAACTGCACGAGTTCGCGCTTTCCAGAAAGCCGTAACATCACCACCAGGAATACGTACACGATCACTGGCCGCAGGATTTTTTCCAGGATCGGAAGTGTCATCACAAACATATCTTTCCACATTTCGTGCATCGCGCCGCAACCTCCTCGGGCTAAACTCGGGCGCCTATTCGCCTTTCTTTTGCGCCCCGGATGTATGGCAGGGTAACACGCGCGGCGACCAGCCTGAAGCGATCAAGCATGTGGCCTGTCCCTAGGTACAGTCATGGTTTGACAACCTACCACGTTGAGAACGTTTACGGCCCTGTGTGTTACAGGTACTCTTTAAGAGAGACGCTCTGTTTTCTTTTGCACTCCCTTGCTCGTCGCACGTAGACTTACGGAGGCTTCGGAAAGTCCCGCCGGGAACGAAAGGCTCGCTCTTACCGGCACGTGAATCGGCTATTTCATGTCACAGAAAACGTTTATGGAGTCGGGGGTCCGGCTTAGCGCGCAACACCTTGCGGCGCTGCTCGAATCAACTCAGGAACTGATCGCCGTCGTTGCTTCGGATGGCGCGATGCAGTTCGTGAACGAGGCGTTTCGCCGCTCACTTGGCTATGAGCCCGATGAACTGCTGGGTCGCAACATAAATGGCCTTGTTCATGCCGTTGACGTGGAGCGTCTGCGCGAACGATTGCAAGAAATGGCAGTCCGGCCGGGTTCCAGCGCTCGAGACCGCTGGCGTCTGCGAACAAGTGATGGCTCCTGGCGCTGGTTTGAGGTTGTCCTAAGCAATCGCCTCAACGAACTGGGGCTGGAGGGAATTCTCTTCCAGGCGCAGGATGTCACCGCACTTCAGCGTATGGAGTCTGAACGCCAGGTGATTTCCGATGTTGTGCATGCTCTGAATCTGACCTCCAACCTCGATCAACTCCTCACCAGCATCCACGAGGCTTTACAGCGCATCATCTCCGCCGAGAACTGCTTCGTTGCACTCCACGATCCGGATCACGATACATTTGAGTTTCCCTTTTTCGCTGATGAATACGATACAGCCCCCGCGCCGCAGAGGGTCGGACGCAGTTGCACGGCTTATGTCTTCCGGACCGGCCGCGCGATGCTTATTCCGCAATCCGATTTTGACCGTCTGGTTGCGCTTGGCGAAGTGGAACTCGTCGGCTCTCCTTCGCCGGCCTGGCTTGGCGTTCCTCTGAAAACGCCAACAGCCACGATTGGCGTGCTTGTGGTGCAGCATTACCAGAACGAAAACGCGTACGACATCCGCGACCTTGAATTCCTGGATTCCGTTGGCGCGCATATCGCGCTGGCGATCGAGCGACGGCGCGCCGAAGAAGAGCTTCGCCGAAGTGAATCCATTCTCCGGCTTCTCTTTGAGCATAATCCGTTGCCCACATGGCTTCACGAGGCCGATTCCCTGAAATTCCTTCGCGCGAATGAGGCGGCTGTCCGACTGTATGGTTATTCGCACGAAGAATTTGAGAAGATGACCATCCTCGATATACGCCCTTCCTCGGAGCGTGAAAGGCTCTCGGCCTATCTTCGGCAGATCAGTGATACCGACGAGGATCATGGGTTCTGGCAGCACCAGACCAAGGAAGGTAAAACGATCGAAGTGGAAATCATCTCGCACGCATTGGTCTACGCGGGGAAGCGAGTCCGCCTGGTGGTTGCGCAGGACATCAGCGAGCGCCGCAACTTGGAACATCAATTACGCCAGGCGCAGAAAATGGAAGCGATTGGCCGGTTGGCAGGAGGTGTGGCGCACGACTTTAACAACCTGCTGATGGTGATCAAGGGGCACACAGAGCTGCTGCTGAATGTATTGTCGCCGTCGGATCACGTTGCACGCAAAATTGAACAGATTGACCGCTCCGCCGACCGTGCCGCGACGCTGACGCGACAGTTGCTGGCGTTTAGCCGCATGCAAGTTTTGCAACCGCAGATCATCAATCTGAATTCCGTCGTTGAAGAAATGGGCAAGCTCCTTCCGCGATTGATTGGCGAAGACATCGAGTTGGTCGTTCACGCCGACGAGGAATTGGGAACAATTCGGGCCGACGCCAGCCAGATGGAACAGATCATCATGAATCTGGCTGTCAACGCGCGTGATGCCATGCCGAATGGGGGTAAGTTTGTCATCGAGACCCGCGATGTTGATCTCGACCAGACCTATACCGCCAGCCATCCGCTGATGAAGCCTGGTCCTTATGTCCAGATGACGGTCAGCGACAACGGCACCGGCATGGATGCAGAAACGCAGTCGCATATCTTCGAGCCATTTTTCACGACCAAGGAAAAAGGGAAGGGCACGGGGTTGGGTCTGGCGACGGTGTATGGCATCGTCAAGCAGAGCGGCGGATTCATCTGGGTTTACAGCGAACTCGGCAAAGGTACTTCTTTCAAAATTTATCTTCCCCGTGTTGATCAGGTCGAGGAATCCCCCAACGTCCCAAACTCAACTGGAGAAGTTCCCACGGGCACGGAGACGATCCTGCTCGCGGAGGATGAACAGGATGTGCGCGAGATCGCCCGGGAATTTCTGGAGTCCGGCGGCTACAAGGTCATCGAGGCTAAGGATGCTTCTGAAGCCATCAACCTTGCGGCAAAGCATGGCGGCGCGATCGATCTGCTGGTAACAGACATGGTCATGCCGGGGATGACCGGCCAGGAACTGGCCGTCCACCTGCAACGCGAATATCCGGGGTTGCATATCGTTTTCATGTCTGGCTATAGCGAACATGCGGCCACGGAAATGGCCCATGCGGATCCCAGTGTACGGTTACTCAGCAAACCGTTCAGCCGCGGGGCGCTGCTTCGCGCGGTGCGCGAAATCCTCCACGCAAAAAAGCATTCTTGAGGTCGCGAAGTTGAAGTAAGCGCATGGACCTTGCTGCAACTGGTCCATTTTGCCGGATCCCCGCATAAACAGGCTTAAAGGCCGGTAAACTTCCGTTCTTAGTTTTTCTAAGCACTAAGCCAGATTCGGATGCTTCCTATGCCATTCGGTCGCATGTTGAAAGGTCTGGCCCGCTTGTAGGACCGAGGCATCATCCCCCGCGCGTCCCACAAATTGCAGGCCCACTGGCAGATTTTTCTCCGTGAATCCGCAAGGCACGGAAAGAGCGGGTAAACCACAGAGGTTTCCAATGGCGCCGAGAGGATCGGGAGAGTCAAATGCCTTGTCCAGACTCGTCGTCAGGGCGCTGGCGGGCGTGGGCAATGTCGCGGTGGCCAGAACGTCGTAGTTCTCGAAAAGAGCGTCCACTCTTTTTTGCAGAATCTCGCGCACGCGTTGCGCGGTGGTGTAGTCGCCCCCGCTCACAGTCAGGTTCGCGTAGCCGCCGATGCGTCCCTGCGGGTCGTGCAGTTCCTTCACACGCCCAGAACGAATCAGGTCTCCAAAGGAAGACGCCACCTCTGCCTGAAGGATCACGCCCGCAGCTTCTTCCCACGGGCCTTCCGGCAAGGCTGCATCCTTCACGGAAGCAAAATGCCTGGTCAATACTTTGTGCGCTGCTAGAATAGCTTTCGCGACGCCCGATTCATATTGTTTCCAAACGTTTGCCAGCCAACCCACGCGCAGTCCGTGCCTCTTCAAATCCGCGGCGGGTGAATAGGTGAACGCCGCTTTGTCCACCGGCAAAGTGCTGCGGTCCAGCGGATCGTGACCTGCAATCGCGGCGAAAATGCGGGTGCAGTCTTCCGCGCTCCGCGCCATGGGACCGATTTTATCCAGCGAATAGGAGAGAGCCATGGCTCCGCGGCGGCTGACGCGGCCGTACGTTGGCCGGAATCCGCTGACGCCGCAAAATGCCGATGGACACAAGATGGAGCCCCACGTCTCCGTGCCAATCGCAAATCCCGCCAGCCCCGCTGCAACGATCGCGCCGGAGCCAGAAGATGAGCCGCACGTCCAACAACTCGTGTCCCAGGGATTCTTGGTTTCACCCTGCAGCGACGCGGAGGCGGAATTGTAACCAAGCCCGCCTGCCAATTCGATCATGGCTGCTTTGCCCAGCAGCACGGCGCCTACGTTGCGTAAGTGCTCAATCACCGTGGCGTTGTAATCGAAAACCTGCTCGGCGTAGGGCTTTGCTCCCCAGGTGGTTTGCACGCCCTTAACAGCCAGCAAATCTTTCGCGGCGTAGGGAATCCCATGCAGCGGCCCGCGGTAATGTCCCCGATGGATATCTTTTTCCGCCGCCCGCGCCTGGTCCAACGCTTCCACCGGCATGAGCCGCGCATACGCGTTAAGGCGTGGACCAAATTTCTGGCTGCGTTCCAGGTAGGCTTCCGTCAATTCGACAGGGGAAAGCTGCTTCGATTCGACGCGCCTCGCAAGTTCGCCAACCGATTCGTAAAGAATGGATTCCTTCAGCATAAGTGGCTCCGCTCAGGGTTTCTTGGCGGCTGCGGTGGGTGCAGCGCCGGCCGCAGGAGCGTTCTGCGGCTTTTTTTCTCGTTCCACCAGCGGTTTCAAGTAGAGGGCAGGAGCATCGCCATTCTCGAGTTGGAATGCGCGCAACTTCTCCAAAGAACGCTGTAGTCCGTAGCAGCTTTCGCGCACGCTCTTCTGTTCTTCGGCATCGAAGCGGGTGCCGAACTGGCTCATCAATTGTTGATAACGCGCTTCGGCCTCGACGCGGCTTTCAGCCGTCAATTTTTCCGCGCCTTCCGGCAATTGCGCGTCGCCTGTTGTCGCTGCAACGGACGGCTCGCCGAAACCGATGCTCGTTGGAACGATTGCGGCGGAGAGCAGTGCCGCCCTCTGCGCAAACTCTCGCCTGTTGAACTTTTGCCCTTTGCTCTTATTCATTCGCAATACCCCTGATCACTCGTCATGCTGTACACAGGGCTCACTTCCGACGTAAATCGAGGCTACTCAATTCTGGCAGGGGGCGTCAACTGGACGAAAGGCTAGGCGGAAGAAACGGGACAGGTGCGGTCCAGAAGGCAAAGATAACTTATTGATGGATAGATTAACGTAACCGCCAATACGTAACGTGCGTCCTACGGAATGAACAGGGTAAGTTGCTCCTTCCGGAGGTTCCTCATGCGCTTTACCCAGTCGTTCGCGTTCCTTTTTGTGCTTCTTGGTGTGGCAAGCCTTGCAGTTGCAATCCCAACAAAGGCAGCGGATACGGACTCGCCGCAGATCGTGCGGGTGAGCTACGTGCAGGGAGAGGTGAAGCTTTCTACGGGAACAAAAGGGAGCCCAGACCTGGGAACGGTCTGGATTGATGCGGGCGTGAATTTTCCTATCGAAGAGGGAGTCACGCTTGCCACGGAAGAAGGAAAGGCCAAGGTGGAATTTGAGAATGGTTCGATGGTCTATCTGGCGGAGCATTCGGTATTGCAATTCGATGGATTGACCAGCAATGCGCAAGGCACAAGCAGCAAGGTCGAACTGTTGACAGGGCGGGCGACCTTTGCGATTGAATCGAATGGGCACGATGAATTCACGCTTCGGACGACGATGGCCTCGTTTCATTTGAACGAGCCGAGGACCTTGCGGGTAGATAGCGCGCTTGATGGAGCGATGATTCGAGTGGTAGAGGGATCGTTCACGTTCAATGAAGGCATACCCGATAAAACATTCACCGTGGGACCAGGAGATGCTTTCCAGTGCGTGGGAGAGGAACTGTCGCCGGTGAAAGGCATGCAAGACGATCCTGACCAGCAGGCGTGGGACCAGTGGGTCGGTGAGGAACGCGCTGCACGAAAGGCCGATATCGCTGAAGGGCTGAAGCAATCGGGACTCGCGACACCTATTCCGGGCCTTGTGGACTTGGTCAGAGGCGGGACGTTTTCCGATTGCGCTCCGTATGGGAAATGTTGGGAGCCCAGCGCAGAATCCGCACAGGGAAGCGCACCGCAAGCTCCAAGCGCGGGCCGCATCCCCCAACAACAGAATCTTGGGCCACAATCAGGCACGAATTGCGTTTCAGATGCGGCTGCCGGAGTGCGTTGTGAATGGGCGAGAGAAGATCAATCGACTTTTCACTATTATGGCGGCCCATGCGGATGGGGCCAGCTGCGCATAGGGGCGCACTACGTCGAGAAACTCGTTCGATATTCTCCGGAGCATCCGGAAGGCCAAGTTATACAAGAGCACTCCGGCATCGATTGGAATAACTCGGTCGGCACTGGGGCGATGGCCCAGCCCTATATAGGTTGGTGGGGTTTTCCGTGGGCCACGTGCCATGCGGGAAGTTGGGTGTCCGTGCCCCGAGTTGAGGGAGCGGGAAAAGCAACGGGGCCGGTCTGCAAACCAAGTAAATGGGTAAAGTGCCAACCTCCGAAAAGGAAGTGGGTGGTGGGACGCAACAGGAATGGCGGTTCATTTTTGCGCGTGAAGATTGGAAAAAAGGAGGGCTTCATACCGCGGCATCCGCTGGACGTAAAAGGGAAGCGGCCGCTGAATGCGCAGGACGGCGTCTTGACGTTGCGCCAGAAAGGCCAGGAAGAAATCGCAGAGATCAAATCGTCGCCAAAGGAATTGCAGATCATGAGAAGTCTGCCTGCCGGTTACGATCGGAACTGGCTGAAATATTTGCCAAAGGCGGACCAGCCGGTGATCGAAGGCAAACTCCTGAAGAGCGAAATTCCTTCAGCGAGTTCAGCCACGGCAAAGGATGGAAATCAGAAAGCGGAGCCCGGAATTCGCTATGACTATAAGACAGGCAACTTTGTGGCACCCTCCAATCCCGCGGGCGGCGCGCAAGGAAAACAGCAACCCGTGGTGATTGCGCACGTTGGCCTAAGCCCTCGGAGTGGCGGCGGCATTTCGCCCATGGGTAGCACTGGTGGAAAGGCCGGGGCCAGCGGCGGATCACCGGGCAAGGGCGGAAGTGCCGGTGGATCCGCGCGCGGGAATTCGGGGAGCAGGGGAGGCGGATCGTCTCACAGTTCGTCGGGAGGTGGATCATCGCACACTTCGTCGGGCGGTTCGTCGTCGCATGCCTCCTCTGGTGGAGGAGGTGGTGCATCGCATGCTTCTTCGGGCGGTGGTGGGGGCGGTGGCGGCGCACATCCGCACTGAGAAGTGGTTTGGGATTCAAGAAAGATCTCTGTCGCGCACGGTACCGAGTTTGGGTGTATACATTCCTACGAGGAGCTGGGGAGTAAGGGAAATGAGGGGCATCAATCCATGAGAATTCGACGACTGCTGTTTGTCCTTGCAGTTCAGTGCCTGATCGTCGCTTTTGGGAATGTCGCTAAAGGTCAGGAATCCAGCACATCCCCAAACTGGGGAGTGAAGAGACTTGTGTACCATATGCAATACGTCGTTGACGAAGAAATTGTCATGTCCAGCACCTATAGGGGCCAGCATACCTCGGCCAGCAATATATACTTGCAGGATGGTCCTACCCTGAAGCCCAGGGAACTATCAGCTCGTGGCCGAGATCCGGCATGGTCGTCCGATGGAAAGAAAATCGCTTTCCTAGGATTCAGTGAAGAGTGCCACGATGTCGCGTGTCCTGGAGAAAATCTGGCATCCAGACAGATACAGGTCATGAATGCCGACGGTTTGGCTAGCAAACAGCTTACAAACATCTCGAAGGGCGTTTGGGATTTCGCCTGGTCTCCCCTGGAAGAGAAGATCGCTTACTGCGAATTGGGAGCGAATGACCGCACGGCAATCGTAGTGATTAACGCTGATGGCTCTGGACGCAAAGAGCTAACAAAAATGGGAGAGGTCCGCTGCGCGGTAGGCATGCCCACACTGAAGAGAACTCTTGATACGGAGTCCAGCATAGCTGCTACAGACGTGATGGGTGGCAAGGTCTTGATCAAGCTCTGGGGTGGGCACGAGTCGACCTTCATCGAGTCTGGCATGGGCCTTTTGGTCGGCGTGCCTACATTGGATTGGTCTCCTGACGGGAAGCAGATTACCTTTAGCGGCGTCGTGAGCGGGAAACCGGTCATCGGGATCGTGGACGCGAACAGCGGGCACGCTAAGCCCATCATTGTCGGCTACAGCGCGCTATGGTCTCCCGACGGGAAACATCTACTGTTTCGCCACGATTCGGAAAGCACCCCATCCGTGACTTCGATCTGCATTGCGAATGCTGACGGAACACAACCGCGAAAAATCTTGGACAATGAAACCGCAGATTTTGGTCTCACGTGGCTTCCGGATGGAAATGGCATCGCCTTTGGTTCAGAGCGTGAGCATAAGAGGCAATCGGAAATCTTTCGGATCAATGTGGACGGAACTGGTCTCGAAAAGATTGCATCAGTATCTGGCTTTTCGCTCTCCTCGCCCGTTTTCTCAGCGGACGGAACCAAACTCGTGGTCGACGCACTTCCCCCTTGGGATTTCGGGAGTCAATTTGGGTCCGCGCTCCCACAAGGACAAGTAGAAGCATCGAGATTAACCTCTGAGCATTGGATCTGGTTAGTGGATTTAATAAGCCACCGACAAGAGCGCCTGCTCAAGGGAAGCCATGCGAGCGTCATCTGGGATAAGAAATAGCAGGGCAGCATCTCCCCCGTTCAAACGCCTTAAACCTGAATTTCGCGAAGTAGACCGGTTGTGACGTCGTAGACGAAGCCGCGGACGGCTACGGTTTGTGGCACCCAGGGATGACTGCGGAGCTTTTGCAACTGGTTGCGGACATTTTCCTCGATATTTTGGAAGGCGTAGAAGAAGGCCGGGGCAATGGCCGCAGTCCCTGCGCGATTCTGGATTCTGGTGCGCAAATCCTGTTCGTTGGCGTGCATCAATCCGCAATCGGTGTGATTGATCACCATGAACTCTTCGGTGCCCAGAAGATAATGGGAGACGAGCAGCGAGCGCAGGGAGTCGTCGGTGACGATGCCACCGGCGTTGCGGATGATGTGCGCGTCCGCGGCTTTCAGGCCGAGGGTCAGGATGGAGAGCCGCGTGTCCATGCAGGTGAGCACGGCGAGTTTGCGTTCCGGGCGCGGCGTCAGTTTGCGCAATTCGTGCGTGCGCGCGTAGAGTTGGTTGGCAATCAGGACTTCGTCAATTACGCTCATGGCGGGCCCAGTGTACCGCAGGCTCATGGAAATCGCACAACGGCTGTTGGGGAAGCGGAGCTCACGGTAAGATGGAAAGCGCGAAGTGGCTTGCTGCCCGCTCGATGGCGCAACGCATCACCCCAGGTGGAAAATGGCGAGAGTCACAGTGGTTGGCATCGGCCCCGGTCCCGTTTCTTGCCTAACGCGGGAGGCGGAAGCGGCGCTGCTTGGCGCAAAAAAGATATTTTTTCGGATTGGTTCGCACCCCGTTTACGAATGGCTCTGCGGCATGGGCAAGCACGTGGTCTGCTTCGACAAACTGTACGCCAGCCACTGGGTGAAACCTGAAGATGTTTATGAATTCATGGTGGTGGCGCTACTGAAGGAAGCGGCGCTGACCGGCGAAGCGGTCTACGCGGTTCCGGGGAGCCCCGACGTGCTGGAGGTGACGACCAATCTGATTCGCGCCTGGGCTCCGAAAGAAGGGGTTGAGGTACGCGTGCTTCAGGGTGTCAGTTTTCTGGACGAGGCGCTGGCGGCGATCAATTTCGATTTCGCGCTGGGGTTGCAGGTCGTCCTGCCGCTGACGCATCTTCAGCACGGTCTTTTTACCCCGCGGCTGGCCTTGATGGTTTGTCAGATTGAAGCCACCACACATTCGCAGGAGCCTCCGCGGGTGGATTTAACGATGAGTTTTCTGCTGCGGTCCTATCCGGCGCAACACCCGGTGACGCTGCTGTGGACCGACGGCTTACCGGAATACAAGACGCACACAAAGGTTGTGGCGCTTGCGGATCTGGCTAGCGCATACGGTGAAGCGAAGTTTTTCGCGAGTCTCTACGTGCCTCCCCTTGAATAGGATAGGAGAGGTTAAGCGGTACCCTAATTCGTCGCTTGCGGGGCGTCTTCGGATTCCCAGAAATCTTCGCAATCCAGTATCTCAACGCCGATCAGGTATTGAGATGGTGCGCTTTTTTTGACCCAGGCGATGCGAGCGTATGCTTTGCGCTTGCCCTGCGTTTTCTGAATCCAAATGGTCTCGCCCTCTTTCAACGCACGAGTCGTTGCGATGCAGGCTCCCAATTTGCTGACATTCAACGCGTTTGCAAGTTCCTGTTTTCCGCCGGCATCATCCTGGAGATAAATGGGGATGGGCGGATTACGTGGAGCGCGAGGATCTCTTTGCAGCTGTTTGTACAATTCCATGGCAGAGAAGGAGACGGCGAGGATTTGTTCGCGCTGCGTTGCGGTGAGGGATTTTGCGACGGCGATGACCCTCGTGGCCTGGCTCATCAGCTCCGAAAGGAATTTTGCCATCGCGGCTCGTTCCGATTCGGGAGGTTCGCCCTTGCGCAAGCGAGCGTCGCACTCTTTCAGGCGCTTCGCGGCCACTTCATGGAAATGCGTACGGCACAATAAGCGCGCATCCAGCGCCGCCTCTGCCGGGGCCTTGCAGTCAGGCCATGCACAGAAGCCCTCAGGCATCACAGCTCCCATATAAATTGCATCGTGTGTGTGGCATGGCACGCCTCACCTAAGCTCTACCTTAACCCAGAATTGGGTGTGCAGGGCGCGAACCCGGTACCACGTGCGCCATTCCTGGAAACAGTCTCTGGCCCAGTGATGAAGCTTCACTTTTACGAATAGTACAAGCGTGGAGCGTTAGCCGAGGATTGCCAATTCTGCTACGCTGGGCAGTGCATTTACCTGAACCTAGAGGAGAACTCGCGTGAGTGTCGTGGCCGGAGTGGATCTTGGCGGGACCGCGGTCAACTATACGTTGATCAACCAGCAGGAAAAGTTTCTCATCGACGGATTATGCGAGCATCCGGCGTTGGCCAAGCAAGGACCGGACATTTGCCTGCAACAGATTGCCGATGGCCTGAAGATTGCCACACAGAAGACGGGCGTTTCCCTGACGGACGTGGTTGCGGTCGGGCTGGATACTCCGGGGCCTGCCAGCGCCACTGGCGTGCTAAGTGCGCGAGGCTCGACGAACTTTGTGCATCCAAAGTGGGCGTCGTTCGACATTCGCGCGGGGCTGGAGAAGAAACTTGGAAAACCGGTGTCCTATCTGAACGATGGCAACGCCGCTGCACTTTGGGGGCACTACAACATATTTGGATCGCATGGCCATGAGACTTCGATCTCCATCGTGATCGGGACGGGCAATGGAGGCGGCATCATTTTGGATGGACACGACCTGAAGGGGAAGAACGGCTTTGGCGGGGAACTTGGCCACGTGCTCATTCCGTACCAGAGCATAGCGGGGACGCCGGGGATTCAGCCGCATTGCAATTGCGGGCGCACCGGTGATTTGGAATCGCTGTGCTCGCTTGGCGCGATCGAACGGAACATCCTGCCGTATTTTCTGCCGCGATACCCCGGGCACGAACTGGGGAAAATGGATGCCCACCAGGCGGCTAAGCTTGTGCGCGGACTCGCTGACAAGGGTGACGCGCTATGCAAGGACATTTTCCGCGTGCAGGCTCACGCCTTGGGACTTTTCTTCGACGAAATGATCAATACGTTTGACCCTGACGCGTTAATCGTCGGTGGTGGTGCGCTGGAAGCGAGTAAAGAGTTTCAACAATGGTTTATGAAGGAAGTCCGCGTAGCCATGGGCACACAGCGTGAAGAACAAGCCAACGTTCCGATCTACGTGATGCCGAACGGGGACACCGCCGGGGCACGGGGAGCCGCCATCGAAGCGCTGAGCCTGGCGCGCCAAAACGGCGTCATGTAACTGGCAAGGGAGCCACTTTTGGTTGGCCTGTTCAATCTGCGAATATTTCGTGGTTGATTTGCGTAGGAGTGATCTGGCAGGCCGGGCGTCCTGCCCGCGATTCGGAATGTTTAATAGTTTTTCTTATCGTTGGGCCGCATTACTGCGCTGAAGATGTTGGACGCATTCAGCAATCTGGTCGTCAAGCAGCTTGATTTCCACCGCGAGGCTGGTGTTCATCGGGTTCTTCAATAAGCGGTCGAAGAGGAGATCCCTTTTGACTTTCAAGGCGTCGCGTTTGCCCTTCTGATCAATCTGGTTTTCTGACACGCGTGTGCAACCCTCTACACATAGTATACGCGAATAGCGCACAGGAAACTGTGAGCCCTGTCACCGTCGTTGCGCATGGAAAGGGTGCATAATAGTAATATCATGGACAAACTAATGGAATTCCAAACCGCTGCTCGGAATGACGGATTCGTTGCGGTCGAGGAATGTGACGGTGGCACGGTTTTGTGGCTTCGCAAAGAAACGCCCGACAAGGCTACGAAGACGCATCGCCGAATCTGCCTGGACAGCGATGCAAGTATTGCCACCATCTACTGGATGACCGATGTTGGGAAGATCGATTCGCAGACCTTCCGGAATGCTCCTAGTCTGCAAGCGTGGTTTGCCTCGCATCCTTAGTAGTAATCGATCGCACTAACGCCATTTCGGCGCTCAATCAAAATTTATTGAAGCAAACGCGCTATTCCGTATGGGTTAGCGTGCGGACGTGCAGTTCCAGCGCTTGATTGTACTGGCGCTCGATTTGTAACTCGGTCTGTAGTTTCTTGATGAGCAGTTCGAGGTGCGCAATCTCTGCGCGAAGTTTGCCTTCTATGGACATACCGCTGACGCGCATGGCTGGCGGCGCGGCTGGCGCGGGGCTCTGCGGCATTCCATCAGAGGGGCGCTGTCCCATAAAAGCTTCCGTTACGGCACGCGACCATGGCGCATCATTTTGCGCTGGGGGTGGCGCATTCACAGCAGGAGGCGGATTCGGCGCTACGCGCGCAGGCGGTGCGGGCGGCGGTGCAAAGAGGCTACTCAGCGAAGGCACTGCCATGGGCCGATCTGTGACTGGCGGCGTGGCTGCCGGAGGCATTACCGGCGCCAGCAAATGTTTTACTCTTCCAATTAATTCCTGAGGTTGAAATGGTTTGCGCACCAGTTCATCGGCTTGCACCGCAACGGCGCGGTCAGCCACGCTTTTGTTCACTACGCCGGACATCAAAATTACAGGCGTTTTTCCATATTGCGGACTTTGCTTGATCTGGCTGCACACCGAATAGCCATCCTGGTCTGGCATGATCACATCGGTGATCACCACGTCGGGCGGGTGCTCTTCGAATTGCGCTAGCGCCGAGGCCGCGTCCGCGCACGTAATCACATGAATGCTTTCGCGGCGGAATGCGATCTTGATCACTTCGCGCATGGTAGCGCTGTCGTCAATAAAATAGACCGTGGGAGTGTGTTTTGCCTCGGTCTCTTCGATCGGCGGAATGGCGATCACGTCGCTCATTGAGCCTCCTTGTCCGCAAGCTCATCAGTGGTATCGCGCGCGGACTCGTCAAACTCCCGCATCGCGTCGAGCATCAGGTCCGTTGAGGAGCGCAGCACGGTACGTTGTGCGGATGTCGCTCCGTACACAAATTTGTAGACGCCCACGTTCACGTCCACGCAGCTCTTCAGGATGTGCAGGACGGCTTCATCGCCAAACAGGGCGCCACATTCTGCGTGCGTAATCTCTCCCGCGTCGAAGAACATGACCGCGTCGGTTTCGCCTGCGTTGATGTTGAGTGCGCCTGTCTGCCGCGCGTGCCCGAGCATCTGCATCACGCCGGTCAGGTCGTGGTGCGTCAGATTTCCGCTCAAACTTGTGTCCGCTTGACCAAGCATTTGCGTGGGTTGGAAGCCATCGAGTTTGCTTATGATGATGTTCTTTATGTGAGTGGCGATGGTCGCGGGAGGAAGTTGACGATCGATGTAATCGTCGCAGCCTGCCTGAAAGGATTCCATCAAGGCCCGCTGGCTGCCATCCCCCAGGGCAATAATCGGAAGGGAAGAGTTGGAGGTATCGGCGTGAATAATTTTGGCCATTTCGAGGGCGCCCATTTCGCGCATGTTCGTTGCGCATACGATCGCAGCGGGTGCGTCATACTCCAGGGTAGTCAATGCAAACGCAGCCTGCGTGGTTGAACGTACTTCGAAGCCTTCGCGTTTCAGCGCGTCGCCGAGGCGTTTTGTGAAGAGCACGTTGCTGTCAATCAGCAGGATCTTGGCGGGTTTGCCGGGCAGCATCATGCCTGCACCTCTGCCAACGTGGCGTTCCCCTTGGCGCTGTCCTGCGTCTCCATTCCTGGGGTCAGCGCGTCTAAGTTGAGCACCTCGATCACTTCGCCGCCGTGGGAAAGCCAGGCCGCGACATGCGGTGAGTCCGAAGGCCCGGCCGGGGTCAGGTCCGCTTGGATCAATTCGCAATCGCCGGTGACTGGCAAAGCAATCCAATCCGAGGTCGCACCCAGGCGCCGTGTCGAAATCAGATAAAAGCGGCGCGAGGTGAGACGCTTTCCAATGAGTTTTTCGGCAATATCACAGACGGGGACAACGCGTCCGCGCCGCAGGATCACCCCATCGATTTCCGGGGTGCGGTGCGCAAAACGAAACATGCGGCTTGGCGCCACGAGCTCAGACACCTGATCGGCCGCGAGCGCGAAACGGCGATCGCCCAGCCGCAACAGGACACATGATCGTGCGTCGTATTGATCGGTCCAGCTCACGGCGTAATACCCATTTCCTGAGCGTTCGCGGCTTGTGCCTCAATCAAAGCGCCCGCTGCGACATCCAACAGCAACAATTCCTGATCCGTCAAGAAGCCCTGCGGATTCACTACCGGGATCACGTTTTGATCCAACACCGTTATGCCGCGGTACCACACGCGTTCCTCGTGGCAAAAGGCGCCCGACAACGCTTGCAAGCGGGTCATTGTGGTCATTTTCTCGATGCCGTCAATGAGCAGTGCCACGCGCGTCTTGCGCAAAAGAAAAATCAGAGCCGCCGGCGACGGCCGCAGACCAAAGTGTGCCGCCGAATTCACCACATAGACGCTGCGATCGCCGCGACGGAGCAGGTGGTGCACTTTGGGAACGCTGGGTTCGTCGATCTCCAGAGCCGCACCCGAGAGGCTATCCACGCTGCGCACTTCTTGCACGGAAGAAGAAGAGATCGCGAAGACCTGATTGCTGCTGCGGAACAGGATGATCTGCTCTGTTCGCACTGTCGGCGTTTTGTGCACGGGCTCGAACCGCATCACCGTACTCCCACAGGTGCCATGCGAGTGAGGCCAAGGACGCGCCTCTCGATCGCCGGATAGATTTCGTCAATTCCCAAAACCTGATCGACGACGCCCGATTTAATGGCTTCCGCCGGCATACCAAAAATCACGGACGTTGCTTCGTCTTGAGCCAGCACGAATCCGCCCGCGGACTTGACGGCTCGCGCGCCGCGCGCCCCGTCGCTACCCATCCCTGTTAATACGACTCCAATACTCATCGCACCCGCATAAGCCGCGACCGATTCCATGGTCACGTCAATGTTGGGAAGATAGCCATCGATCCGTCCGGTTGTGGTGTCCAATTGAATGCGCCCTGTTGGCGTGACGCGCAAATGCTGTCCACCGGGGCAGATGTAAAGCGTTCCCGGCTGTACGGATTCGTTTGATTCGCCTTCTTTGACGCGAATTCCGGTGAACTCCGCGAGCTGCAACGCGTACTGCGTTGTGAACGCAGCGGGCATGTGCTGTACCAGGAACACCGCTGCAGGAAAATCTTTGGTGAACCCCGGGGCCATGCGCATCACCGTCGCGGGGCCACCCGTTGAGGCTGCAAGCACGACCACGGGAAAACGCAGGTCAGCGGGAACGATGGGGCCCGTCTGCGTCAGCCGTTCTCGCTGTACCTGTGAAGGTTGTGCGAATTCGTTGCCCGTGCCTTGCACTGCGGAGACCATACGTGACGCGGTGCGCACTACGCGCACTTTGGCCGCCATACGCACTTTGCGAATCAGCTCTTCCTTCACGCTCTGCATGTCCAGGTCAACGCCGCCGGAAGGCTTGGTCACAAATTCGATTGCGCCGAGTTCCAACGTTTTCAGAGTGCTTGCCGCGCCTTCCTTTGTCTCTGAACTCACCACCACGATGGGCCGCGGGTTCGTTGTCATGATGTGCGCCGTGGCTTGCAGGCCATCCATGTGAGGCATGTTCAAATCCATCGTGATCACGTCGGGCTTCAGCGATTCCGCCAGCGCGATAGCTTCGCGGCCGTCCTTGGCGTGACCAACCACCTGCAATTGGTCATCGGAATTGAAAATTGTTTCCAGCACACGGCGCATGAACGTGGAATCATCCACGACAAGCACGCGAAACTTCTTGGGCTGGCTGCTTACCATACGCGCCTATCCGACCGGCACGACCGGACGTGCCGCCTCCTTACCCATCAATTGCTCGACTGCCGCAAGCAACTGATCTTCCTGCACCGGTTTGGTCAAGAATGCCGAAGCTCCTTCTTTCAAGGCGCGGTCGCGATGCTTTGCGCCGGCGCGCGAAGTTACCACCATCACGGGAATGCGCCGCGTTGAAGGCGTCTGCCGCAATTGCGCCATCAATTCGTAACCTGTCATGCGCGGCATTTCCAGGTCCGTGATCACCAGGTGGCAACCATGCTGGGTAACCAGTTCCGCGGCTTCCAATCCATCGGCGGCGAGCTTTACGCGATAGCCATTCTTTTCCAGCATGCGACCCACAAACTTGCGCACACTGATGGAATCGTCGGCAATTACGATGACGCGCTCCTGCTCAACGCGATCGATCGCATCCGTGGGAATCGTGCCGCGAGCCACTGCCGTTGAACCCGGCGCAAAGACGCGCGCTGCACTGGCGCTGGCCTGTATCGCGCGGTGCTCGTTCGGCTCGTTCGCCACCATGCGGTTGAGGTCGATCAGAAGAATAAGACTGCCATCGGGAGCAATCGTTGTCCCGGGGAAGAGCTTTACCCGGCGCAGATATTCGCCCAGGTTTTTGATCACGATTTCGTCTTTGCCCAGCACTTCTTCGACGACCAAACCAATCTGCCGGCTCCCCGCATTGGCAACTACCATGCGGAAGTATCCATTGATGGGTTCGAGCGGCGGCAATCCCAGATACGAATCCAAACGAACCACTTCTGTTACGACGTCGCGCACCTTGGTCAAAAGTTTTCCACCGACGTCCTCAATTTCATCCGCGCGCAAACGCCGAATTTCTTCCACGACCGCGAGAGGCAAAGCAAAATGGGTTGCGCCACAGCGGACAAACAGCGCCGGCGAGATGATCAGCGTCAATGGCACCTTCAGCGTGAATTTCGTTCCTACGCCTGCTGTGCTCTGCACTTCGATTTCGCCGTTCAACAAGTTCAGGTTAGAGCGCACCACGTCCAGCCCCACACCGCGCCCTGCTAATTCCGTTTTCACAGCCGCGGTAGAAAAGCCCGGGTGGAACAACATTTCGCGCATGTCGCGTTCCGTCAGCCGGTCCGCGGTTTCACCAGACACCAGGCCGCAATCTATGGCGCTCTGCTTTACGCGCTGGTAATCGATGCCGCGTCCGTTGTCTTCCACTTCGATGTAAATGTGGTTGCCACGGTGATAGGCGCGAAGGTAAACCGTGCCCTGTTCGGGCTTGCCGGCTGCCGCGCGATCTGCTGGGCCTTCAACCCCATGCGCCACGGAATTGCGCACCAGGTGCACCAGCGGGTCCGAAATCTGTTGAATGATATTGTTATCGAGCTCTGTCTCGCTTCCAGAGAACTCCAATTCCACTTGTTTCTTCGCGGATTTCGCGGCGTCTCGCACCGTTCGCGAGAGCAGGGAATAGAGCGTCCCGATGGGCACCATGCGCGCCGCGGTAATTTCGTCTTGCAAGTGGTGCGCCAGCTTGCTGAACTCGTCGATATCGCCTTCCACACGCCCGATGAATCCCTCGAGTTGCGAGAGCACTTCGTTCACGTCAGCGGAGATTTCCGTCATTGACCGCGAAAGGATGTTGAAGTCGTCGTAGCGGTCCATCTCCAGTTCGCTAAACTCTTCCAGGTAGGACGCTTCGCCCGCCGCCGCGCTTGTCAGTATTTTCTGCGTTTGCGACGAGGCCCACGGCGTACCCATCTGCGAAGTCTTCAGCCGGTTGAACTCGTACTTTTCCTGAAATTCGTTGACTTTGTTCTGCAGGCGTTCTTTTGAAAAACTCAGAGTGTCGATCAACTTTTCGAGTTCAGCCACGCGGCCGAGCATCTTGGTACGGTTGATGACCAACTCGCCGACCGTATTCATCATGCGGTCGAGCCGCGCCAGCGCGATGCGCACAGACTTCGACACCGATGCTTGTTTTGCCTTCGTACGTGTCCGCTGTTTCGCCGCCGCGCGGTCCGACACGATAGCGGCGCTTTCCTCGATTGCGACTTCGGGTTCTACCGCGGCAACGATAGGCGCCTCTTCCTCGACATCCAGCGGCGCGAACTCCGCGATTCGCCCTAAGAGCGAATCCACGCCCGCGCGCATGTCCGCTTCACTTTCCCAGTCGCGGTGCAAGGTCTTTTTCAGGACGTCGACGGATTCCAGGCACAAATCGACAATCGTTGGGGATGGTTGAATCTCACCATCACGCATTCGTCCAATTAAATCCTCGACGCGGTGCGCAATCGCCCCCAGCCGCCGCAATCCCACTTGTGCCGCCGAGCCCTTCACGGTATGAATGGCGCGAAACAGCCGATTGATCTCTTCAGGATTATTGTTGCCTTCCAGAGAGAGCAGGCAATCGCTGACGATTTGCAGGTGCTCTTCCGCCTCAGGCTGGAAGAATTCTAAAATTTCGTCGGGCACTTCGTCGTCGGTCGGAAGCGCATCGAAATACGAGCCGGTCAATCCCACTGGCGCCGCTTCCGCTTCGCGCGCCGCAGCCTGCTCTTCCGCGAGTGCCGCTGCTTCAGCCCGCGCATCCTCACCCGGCATGGAAAGATTCAATGGCGGCGGCTCAGGCGGAAATGCAAACCGGTACCGCTCCTTAAAGGCGGCCACATCTTCCACGGCTTCCTGGCCCGTGTCGCTCATCTCCAACAGGCAAGTTTCGAGGAGGGAAATGCCATCAGACAAGAACTCCGTCAACGGGCCGTGCAAATCGTCGCCCAGCGGCGCATTCAAGGCGTACTGGAAAACGTGCGCCAGCTTTGCGGCCACTTCAGAGAATCGCGGGAATCCGTAACTTCCCGATGTTCCGCTCAGGGTGTGCGCCGCGATGTACAAACGCTCCATGTCTTCACGCCGCGGCGTAACCTCCTGCAGCACACCTACATACTCCCGCAGATACTGCAGGTGCTCCGAAGCCTCCTGGAGGAACAACTCGACGGATTCGCGGTCTGGCATGCTCACGCGCGCCCCTCCGTAACCAATTCCGGCTTTTGCAACTCTTCCGCGGTCGGCTTGCGGTACAAAATGCAATCACCCAAAACAATGGCTTGGAATTTCACGGGCATTTTAGAAATGGACTCCGAATGCCCCAGGATCAGGTAGCCGCCCGGCTCGAGCGACTCATAGAACTTCTGCACCAGCGCATGCCGCCGTTCTTCCGTGAAATAGATCAGCACGTTCATACAGAAAATCAGATCCATGCGGCCTACGTACACCGGCGTGGCCAAATTCATTTGCGCGAACGTCACCAGCCTGCGCAACCGCGGCTTCACTTGATACCCGCCATTTACCACCGTGAAATGCGCCGCCAGCTGTTGCTCGTTCACGCTGGCGATGCTCCGGCCAGAGTAGATGGCGCGCTCCGCCAATTTCAGTGCGTGCCGGCCGACATCCGTCGCCAGAATCTCCACGTTCCAGGCGTCCGCGAAAGAGAGCGAGTCCAGGATGGTGATGGCGATCGAATAAGGCTCTTCTCCCGTTGAACAGCCCGCGCTCCAAACCCGCAGCGTCCGCGGGTTCTTCCAGAATTTCTTGGTATGCAGTTCCGGCAGCACGCGCTTTTCGAACGCCTCAAACACCGCCGGGTAGCGGAAGAACGAAGTCTCCTGGGTCAGAAGCCGCTCCAAAAGCGCTTCATACTCCACGTTGGATTTGCGAATCGCACGAAGCAGATCGTTGCCGCGTGTGTGGCCGCAGTCATGCAGATGATCGCGGACCCGCGTGGAGAAGAACCTCTCGCGCGATTCGTCAAAATGAATGCCCGTCCGCTCTTCAATCAGCATGCGGATCTCGCTCAGTTCGTGTTCGTTCAAACCGTGTCCCGCCCCGTGGCGTTCGCTCATCTTGATCACGCTTTTGCCCTGGCACCGCGCCTGGGAATGGTTTTAGTGCTATCGAACCGCGCCCGCCGGTACCGGCCGTTCCGCATCTTCTGCTGCTTGAGCCGCCGCCTTGGTGTGCGCCCGGAATTGCGCCAGCGCTTCGTTCAACTGGTCAGACAATTTCACCAATTGACTCACCGTTGCCACCGTTCCACGAGTTCCTTGCGAGGTCTGCCGCGTGATATTGGAGATGATTTGCATGGCGTGCGCCACGCCTTCCGTGCCGCGCACCTGCTGTTTCGACGCCAGAGAGATTTCCTGCACCAGTTCCGCCGACTGCCGCACCACGCTGGAAATGGCATCCAGTGCGCGACCAGCTTGATCCGCCAGCGTCGCCCCAGACTCGACTTCCTTCGTGCCTTCTTCCATGACCACCACGGCTTCGTTCGTCTCCGCCTGGATGGCCTTGATGAGTGCGGCAATGTCTTTCGTTGCGCTGCGTGAGTGTTCCGCCAGTTTGCGAACTTCGTCGGCCACGACCGCGAACCCGCGACCCGCTTCGCCGGCGCGCGCCGCTTCGATGGCGGCGTTCAACGCGAGCAAGTTGGTCTGCTCTGTAATGTCGTTAATCACGTTAATGATTTCCGAAATTTCCAGTGAGCGATCGCCAAGAGACTTGATTTTCTTTGCCGTCGCTTGCACGGAAGCACGGATGCGCTGCATGCCGTCCAGAGTATCGCGGACGGCACGATTGCCTTGTTCGGCCGCATCCAACGCACGGCGTGCCGCTTCGGCGCTGGCTTCCGCGTTGTTGGACACCTGCTTCATCGAGACGGTCAGTTCTTCCACGGCGCTCGAGGTGTTTGTGATTTCCTGGTCTTGTTGCGTGGCGCCCGCCTGCATCTCGTCCGCGGCCACAAGGATGTTGTTGGAGCAAGCGGTAACTTCCATGGCGGCCTTGCGGACGCGTTCGAGCACCTTGGTGAAGTTGTCGAGCATGTAGTTGATGGAGTCCGCGACATTGCCGAGCGCGTCGTTGGTCACCTTGCCGCGCAACGTCAAATCACCGCGTGCCACCTGGTTGATTACCGCCAGAAGGTCCGTGATGCTGCGCTGCAGAGCTTCATTGGCTTCCTGGTTGCTCGAAGCCTTCGACACTTTGGCCACGGCGCGATTCAAATTCTCCGCGATGTAACCAAACTCGTCGTTTGAAGACACTTCGGCCCGCGCTTTGCCATCGCCAGCCGCAAGCCGTTCGGAAAACTCCGATAGCTCGTTCACCGGCGTCAGGATCGCGCTTCCCAACCGCCATGCCAGCACGATGCTGATCGCCAGGGCGATAACCCCCGGAATGATCAAACTGCTGGGTTCGAATCCGCCGCCGTTTGAAGCCGACTGGCGCCCTGCGCTATACGCCAGCCACAGGACCGCGGCTAGCGCGCCGGCATTTAGGGTTACCAGCAACCAGATTGTGCTACTCAGTCGCGATTTCATCCCTGCCTCCCCAACTTTCCTAATCTCGTCAGATGCTCGGCCCTGGATAGACTTCCAGGAGCCGGCGTAAATCAATCACCAGAGCCAGCCGGTCGTCGTGCCGCAGCATGCCCACGCAGTGCGGCACGTTTTCCGGCGCTTGCTCCAGCAGGTCTTCCGCTTCATTCACCGAATAGGTCCCTACTACTTCATCCGCCGCAATCCCCAGGCGCAGATCGTCGTGATGACTTTCGCTCCTCAGCGAGGCCACCACCACGTGCTTTGGCAACAACCCGGGGCGTCTGCCTTCCGTCAAGGCAATATCAATTAGCGGCACGATGGCGCCGCGCAAATTGAAAATTCCAAGCACATAGGCCGGAGCCAGCGGGAGCTTCGTCACCAGCGGCCACTCCAGCACTTCTTCCACGTCCAACACGGGCAAGCAAAAGCGTTCGCGTCCGCTGCGAAACACGCAGTACTGCGATTCCGGCGGCCGCTCTGCCACGTTGCCCAGTGCTTCCAGCATCTCCCCAAGTTCAGCATCGGGAGGAAGTGGCATCAATTGGAAGTCGTCGCTCATCCGTTGTTCGTTCCTTTATGCAAACCGCCGTACAGCTCGAAGCAATTCTTCCCGCGTGAAGGGCTTCGTCACGTAGCCATCCGCGCCCTGCTGTTCGCCCCAATACTTGTCACTCGCGGTGTCCTTTGATGTCACCAGAATCACCGGAATCGAATTGAACTCAGAACTACCCTTCAATTCCCGGCAAACCTGGAAACCATTTCTCTCTGGCATCACTACATCCAGCAAAATCACGCTTGGCCGTTCCGCCGTTATGGCTTCTTCCACCCGCTTGGGATCACTTAATCCCACCGGCCAATAGCCTTCCGGCTCCAGCAAACCCTGGATCAGTCGCACCTGCGACGGCGAATCATCGACGATCAGAACTTTTTTCTGCACGAGCTTCTACCCCGCATAGTTCTCCACGCCAGAAAAATGCACGTCAGCGGCCAGCTTGAAGGTTCCTTGGGGTTGCGTGTCTATTTTCTTTAACTACAGGGAAGAAAAGGAGTTGCACGTCCATCAGCAATTGCTAGCGACGCCGAAAGGCAGGCGCAGTCGCCTCTTCCGTCTCAGCTTGAGAACCCGTCTCACCCTCCCGCACTTCACTGGCGAGCGATGAGAATCGCTGCATCACTTCGTTAATCCGCAGCGCCATGGTGTGTATGGTCTTGATTTGCGCGATGGATTGCGTGGAAAGCTGTCCCGGTTCCAACAAAAGTAATTCCGCATTTCCCAACAGAGACGTCAGCGCGTTATTCACGCTGTGGCGCATGTCAATCATGTAGCGTCCCAGCATCGCCTGATTGGCATTTTCTGCTGCGCGCTGTTCCGCACGCTCCACTTGTTTCACTGCTTGTGCCCGCCGCAGGGATTCCCCAGCAAGCAGCAGCACCATCTGCGTCCAATCTTCTTTCAATGGAACGTGGAGCAGACGCGGGTAGCGCTTCCTCAACAGTCCCAGTTCCGCTCCGTCCGCTGGCGCGCACAGAATCACCGCAACATTTGGTTCCATGGAGCGAAGCGATTCCGCGAGTTTCCCCTCTTTTAGCGGGCCGATCACGATCAGATCGGGGGAAACTCCATCGCTGTTTCTCCACAAGTCGCTGGTTAGAACGGAAAGGCCAGGGAGCTGGCGTTCCACCTGCCAGCAAGCCGATAGCAGCCGCGCAAACTCGGCGTCGTCCGTGAGAATCAATACGCTCGTATTTCGCAAGAGTAATCCGCTCCCTGACTGTGTTTCTTGCCTGCCAATGAATCGCAGCAGGGAATTACAATTTCTCGGCTTCGTCCAGTGCCGAAAGCAACCGCTTCGTGCTAATTCCCAAGTTGACGGCCGCCTCCGTGTCCTTGGCTTGTTTGGCCATTTCCACGCGTTCCTGTAGACGAGAAACTTCCATGCGGGCGATCGGCAGCACACGGTCCAACCCAGTGGCGATGCCCGTTTCCTTGGCTTTTTCCACCGCTGCGGTTACTAATGCTCGCGCCACTACCGCACGGCGCAAATCTTCCGCCGCGGGCCCGTCTTCGGTGACGAACGCGGCCACTTCCCACGAGGACATCAGCAGTCGCGCTCCGCCGACTCGCACCGTGGTCATCGAACGTCCACGCGATGGCGGCGCTGAGATCAACTGCTCCCACACCTGGTCCATGCACGATTCGAAATCGAGTTCTGGAATCCCGTCGTCGGCTTTGTGATTGACCGCGACTTCCGGCTTAACGGCGGGACGAACCACACCGGCATTTGCCGACGTTCCATTGCTGGCAGGAGCTTTCTCTGCAGTGGCCTTTATGGGAGCGGCATCCAACGATTTGCCCAGCACCTTCACGGCATTGCGGTCCACATCGGCGCGCAAGGCCAGCAGTTTCTCAAAGGCTTGGCTCACCGAGCGTTCCGTGTATTCCTTCTGAAATGGCTGCTTCCAGTCGTCCGCAAGAACACGCACTCTTGCGATGGGTTCGGATGACGTCAGCCCATATGTCTGGCAGTCCACTGTTTTTGCGCCGGCCTGCTCGAGGTGGTTAATGCCAGAGCGAATGAAGATAAGGTCCGCGTGCATCAACTCGATCAAGGTGCGGCGCAGCAGGAAATTGAAGCGTACGAAGGCCAGCATCGCCGAAGGATCGTAGAACATCCCTCCCGCTTTTTCTTTTACGCGGCGTCCTTCGGTAATGAAATCGGTTTTCAGGATATCGCGCAGGCTCTTGAAGGCCCGCAAGGCCGCGATCATTTTCTCGAGCGGTTCGCACCAAGGCAGGGGCGCCGTGTCCACTTCTCCAAGAACGGGCTTCATAACTTGCGCGACATCGTTCAGCTCAATCTGCTTGTGGTAAATCTTGGTGGGCACGCTGAGGGCAAAATATTGCACCATCAGGAAGTCGATTTTGTCGCGGTCCACGGGAGATTTTGACGGCTTCCGGAGGTGACGCATGATCAGGGCGCGCAGCCCGCTTTCGCTGGCATTCAGCGTGGTCATCTGCAGCAGGTGACGCAACTGGTGCACGAGCACCTGCTGGTCCATGGCATCCAGCCAGGCTTGCGAGCGGCTGAAGAGATCAAGATCCGCCTTCTCCGGCAAAACGCGCTTGTTCGGGGGAAAGGGAATTTCGATTTGCAGATGTTTGGCGAGCGCGAGATAAATGGGAAACACGGAGCGAATCTCTTCCCACTGCGCTTGCCTGGCATTATCTGTTTTTGGTGGAGCGGGCAAATTCAATGTTGTGATCGTTTTATTCACGGCTGCCTCATCCATTCACAGGGGCCTTCCAGAAACCGTACCGCGACTGCCTTGCGTCCTTCTTCATACTGCAGCGCAATCACTGTAGCCTCCGCGGGACGTCCTCCATCTCGTTCCAGCTTCACGCGATCCGCAAATTCCAGCGGCAAACTCGAAAGGAAGATTGCACATTCCGCTGTGCCGTACTCCAGCACCGTGCGTTCCTGCAATTTTCCCTGCGCGGGCTGCAACGATGTCACACGCACCGGAAAACGGACGGCGGGTAATGCAGGAAAGAATCGGGCGAGTTGTTCTACGCAACCCCGTTCATCCGCAATGAGTGTCATTTCGCGCTTTTGCCCCGTTGCCACTGAACCGCTAATCACGCCAATTCTGATCGCGTAACGAGCAAGAACACACCCGGCACGGACCAGGACACAATGTCCCGAGGAGGGAATTGCACGCCGACCACCAAATTTTCTCCAGGAGTGCGAACTTTGGAAATTGCAGAAAGACTGAGACTTAGGATTTTCGGCTAATTGACTCCAGGTCGAACCGTCTCAGGCTGAAACGCTTCCGTCTCACTCTTCTCTGAGAGAGCTTCTCTCTCCACTGAGACGTACTATTGGCCCGCCGCGTGTGCCGCTGCCCCGTTTGCGTCCTTCTCCCCATCCCCGCGGAGGGGAATATTGTAGCGCTTGAGTTTGCGGTACAGCGTGGCACGGCTGATACCGAGCATTTTGCCAGCCAGCGCCTTGTCGCCACGGGCTTGCTCGAAAACGCGCAGGATGGTCATGCGCTCCATCTCCGCCAATGCTGTGGTGGAAAGGGAAGCGGCATCTTGCGGGGTCATCTCATTGCTCATCGGCTGCTCAGTGCGAATCGCGGGTGGAAGATCTTGCACGTCAATCACCGCCTGATCGCCCAGCGTCACGGCGCGCGCGATGCAATTCTCCAGTTCGCGAACGTTGCCGGGCCAATCGTATTGCAGCAGGCTCTTCATTGCCGCTGCTGTCACCTGAAGCGGTTTCGTGGGAGTGTAGCGATTCAGGAAATGGTGAACGAGCATCGGAATGTCTGCCCGGCGCTCCCGCAGCGGCGGAATATGGACGGTCACGACGTTCAAGCGGAAGTAGAGATCCTTGCGGAACGTTCCCGTGCGATAGGCGGACTCGAGGTCACGGTTCGTCGCCGCGATTACCCGCACGTCCACCGCGTGCCGGTCGTTGCTGCCTACCGGCCGCACTTCTTTTTCCTGAAGCACGCGCAGCAACTTGGCCTGCATTTCCAGTGGCAATTCGCCGATTTCGTCCAGGAAAATGCTTCCACCGTTCGCCGCTTGAAACAGCCCCATTTTTGACTTCATCGCGCCGGTGAATGCGCCCTTCTCATATCCGAACATCTCACTTTCCATCAGGGTGGGCACAAGAGCGCCACAATCCACGGCTACGAAAGGAGTTTGCGCCAGCATCCCACGGAAATGGATGGCTCGCGCCACCAATTCCTTGCCCGTTCCGCTTTCGCCGGAAATCAGCACGGGAGTTCGCGTATCTTTCAGGCGCGAAATCATCCTCAATACATCCTGCATTCCAGAGGAGGTGCCGATAATCCCGTCCAGGTTCTCTTCCGTGCTCACGCGCTCGCGCAGAAACGCATTCTCGTTGACCAGGCGCACCTTTTCCGCCATGCGCTGCAGCAGGAGCCGCATCTTCTCTACGCGGAACGGTTTTTCGATGTAGTCGTACGCGCCCAACTTCATTGCATCCACAGCCGATTCGATCGAGCCGTGCCCCGTCATGATGGCCACTTCCGTGCGCGGCAGCACAGCTTTGATCTGCTTGAGCAATTCCACGCCGGATTGGTTAGGCAGCTTCAAGTCCGTCAGCACCAGGTCTGGCGGGTCCGTCTCCAGCCGCTGAATCGCAGTTTCCGCGCTCTCTGCCTCATTGCAGTTGTAAGCGAGGGAGCTTCCAATGGTCATGCAGAGCCGGCGGATGCTCTGCTCGTCATCCACTACCAGAAGTTTAATTCTAAGGTCTTCGCTCATGGTTTTCCGAAAGTCGTCTCCACAATGGAAATAAGTTGCTGAACTCGAAAAGGTTTCTCGATGCAGGGTGTCGCGCTCTCCGCCAATAGCGCCTGCGTTTCGCTGTTTGCCGTATCCCCGCTGATCAGGATGATGCGCATGCTAAGCTCCGGCCGATTCACCTTGATCCAGTTATGAACGTCCGCGCCATTAAGTTTCCCGGGCATCCGAATATCGGTAATCACGCCGACGTATTTACCGTTGGCCAGATGTCGCAGGCCTTCGTCACCGTTTGCGGCTTGCACCACGGTGTAGCCTCGCCGTTCGAGAGCCGCGCGGACAAAGGCGCTTACCGAAACCTCGTCTTCTATAAGCAGGATCGGCGAAAAGCCACGGGCTGCCGTTGGCGAACTCATCGCCCCGCCTCATTTGCCGCTGCGGCCAATGCCGTCTCTGTCGCTCGCGGCAAGCGCACCAGGAAGGTGCTCCCGCTTTCCCCGGTATTTTTCCAGCAAAGGATTTCTCCGCCATGGGCGCGAACAATCCCGTAGCAGATGCTAAGTCCCAGGCCTGTGCCCTTGCCCACCTGTTTGGTGGTGAAAAACGGATCGAAAATGCGTTCGGGGTCGCTGACGCCGGTTCCGTTGTCCACAAACTTCACCTCGACGGAATCCCCCGCTGCTTTCGTGACGATGTGGATCCGGCCGTGGTTTCCGGACTCCTGGATGGCGTCATACGCATTGTTCAAAATATTCAGGAACACTTGCTGAAGTTGCTGGGCATCGCCGAGCGTTTCTCCGATGCCTTCATCAAACTCTTCCACCACCTCGACGCCATGGCTCGCAAAATCGTAGCTCCGCAGCCGGATCGTCTGCCGCAACACCGTGTTTACCTGCACGGGTTCCTTCTGTGTTGGGCGCTGCCGGGCAAATCGCAGCAGGTCCTGTACAATTTCTTTCGTACGCTGGGTCTCCTGCAGGATGATCTGTAAATCCTCGCGCGCCGATGCAGGCATGTCTTTGTTTTCGAGGAGCAGGTCTGTGAATCCCAGAATCGCGGCCAGGGGATTGTTTACTTCGTGAGCTACGCCGCTCACCAAGCGTCCGATGGTGGCCATCTTTTCGGAATGCGCCAGTTTCGCCTGCAACAGCGCCGCGTCCGTAATGTCCGTCATCACTACCACAACACTGTTCACCTGGTTGGTTTCATCTCGCATCGGGCTCAAGCTGATCGAAAAATGCCCCATTGACGCGTCGCTGCGCCTTACCCGCAGTTCCAGATTCTCCACCTGCTGACCGTGCGCCGTCGTTTGCAGAGCTGCCTCAAAATCCACTCTGTGCGATGATTCCACCCACTCAACCAGGCGATGCCCGATCATTTCATCTTCCAGATAGCCCATTTCGTAGCAGCGCCGGTTGGCGTAACTGATCAGCCCGGCCGTATCCAACACCAGAATCATGCTTTGCGTGGTATTCAGTATCTTCTGGTTGAAGTCGCGCTCCCGCTGCAATTGCGATTGGAACTTTCGTTGTTCCGTAACGTCCAGCATGAGTCCGCGAATTTGCACAACGCGGCCATGCTTGTCGCGCACCGCGCTGATGTTCTGCAGCGTGTGCAGCAAACTCCCATCTTTCCGCCGCAATGTTTCTTCGTAGTTTCGCAGGGCGCCGCGCTCCGCAATGGCCCGCACCAGCCGATCTTTCGCTGCGGCAGTGGGATAGAGATGAGTGCTCACATCCGCCTGAAGCAATTCGGCGCTCGATTCATAGCCCAGCATGCGAACCATGGCGTCGTTGACGTCCAGGAACTGGCCCTCGGGAGTGGCAAAAAAGAGTCCTTCCTGAATGCTGTCAAACAGCTCGCGGTATCTTCGTTCAGCCTCTCTGCGGTCCGTAATATCTTTCAAGACGTGAATTGTTCGCGTGTCGTCTTCGGTCAATCCACGCGCCCGTGACGTGGAGACCAGGAAAGTCCGCCCATCGGAACTGGCGATGTACTCCTCGCGCACTTCATTGGTGTCTCGGCAGAACGGGCAGGGCAGGGAACTTCCCGTTTCCGCAATGTGACGCAGGCTGATCATCGGCTCGCCCACCAGGGCTACGGGTGATCGACCCAAATGTGTTGCCAACGATCTGTTGGTCCTTACGATCTTTCCGCGCTGGTCATGAACAGCGATGTAGTCGCTGATGGCGTCAATGTCTTCGACCCATTGCTTTTTCGAGCGCTCCAGTTGCGCAAAGCGCCGTACCTTCTCCATCGAAAGCGCCGCATGACTGCCCAAGACCGCCAGCAGTTCATCTTCTTTGGGCGAAAAGTTTGCCTTGCGCCGTACCAGGCACAGCGTTCCCATCAACTCGCCGTCGCTGGCATAGATCGGATAGAACGCGCAAAACTTGGCCGTCTCACCAAACGTAGATACTTCCAATCCCGGCCGCTTACGGGAGGCGTTCTCTAGCACCCAGGCGCGCTCGCGTTCGCCGCCGGGAAACTCTGTCCCTTGAGAATACAGCTCAACATTGCTTCCCAGAATTTCTCCTACGCCTCCCCACTCTGCCTTTAACATTTCCGTGGCCCGCGCCGCAAAACCCGCCAGATACACAGGCAGGTCACGCGATTTCGCCGCTTCCACTACTAAATCCATCAGTTCCTGGGAATAGTCACGCTTGGATGGTTGGGAATTCTCGCGGCTACGAGCAGTCGCGGGGCGACGGATACGGAATTTCTTGCGTTCACGCATGGGGGCTAAGGGGGCACTGCGTGCGTCTCAATTTAAGAAGCCACGCATTCCCACGCTACTCAGCCATCTCATTCTGAGTCAAATCCTGTTGCTATCAATGGTACGCATGCGTTACCTGCCCATTCGGGCCAGTGGTGCGGGAGTCTCAGCGTGAGACCATTCCTCGCGAACCATGGCTGCGGTGAGACGCGGCGATGCGGTGCAGGACTTCCGCAGAGTTTTGTCGCGTTCTTTATCCCATTCGAACAAAAGCTTTTATTCGCGTTGTGCGCAAAAAACTCACGATTTCTGAGGCACCACTGACGCTGGCACTGCACTTGCCTTCTCTTGCGTGGGGTAGTTTTACGCCTGAGGAGGCTGTGGTGGATATCCGATTCCCTTGGACGAGAAAGTTCCTTGCCGCCGTTGCGGTCAGCTTGTTCGCGTTTTCGCTGGCGAGTTCGCAGACGGTAAACGAGGAAGGTAAGCGCAAGGTGAAGGTGAAGACCGCTCCCGGGTATCCGGAACTCGCTCGTCGCATGAACATTTCCGGGAAGGTCAGGATCGAAGTTGTAATTGCGCCTGATGGTCACGTGCGCAGTACTCGCGCCATCGGCGGGCATCCGGTCCTGGTGCAAGCGTGCACCGAAGCTATCAGAGATTGGAAGTATGAAGCGGCCACGGAAGAGACCACGCAGATTGTGGAATTTGATTTCAAGCAGCAGTAAACCGCTGGGCCACGCGCTGTTGGCGACAGCTCATCGCATTGGGAATTTGTACCTGTACTGGGGAGTGGAGGAAGTGACGCAATGACCATCGGAAAGCAGTTATATCGAAGTTTTGGAGCAATCCTGCTCACCCTGCTCGGTCTACTTATCGTGGACGTCGGAGCGATCCTGAAGGCACGCTCCGCCAATGCGGAAGTGACGGACACACTGAAAGATGTCCGCGCCGCAGAGGCTGTCCGTTACCAGATCATGCAGAACCGTCTGAACCTTAACAACTTCCTGCTTAGCGGTGATCCTCGCGATGAAGACAAGGTCAACCACGGCTTTGCGGATCTATCCGACGTTATCAAGCGTGGCCAGTCCAACACCCCCAACGAATACCTGCGCACCGCGCTCATCCAGGTGGAAAGCACGGAAGCCAGTTGGGCTGACAACTTTGCCAAGCCGCTGCTCGCCAAACGCCATCAGGTTGACGCCGGCGACGCTACCGTCTCCGATCTTCAGATCTTCTATCTGCAAAAGGACCCGGCTTCCTGGCTTGCCAAATCTTCCGCCGTCCTCGATCAGGCAAATTCGGATATCAGCCGCTCCCTCGAGCAATCTCAAAGCACCGCCAGAAGTGCCAGCACCTGGAGCTTCATCCTGGTTCTTCTCGGCACGATTGCCGCCATCGTTTTTGGGCTTTGGACCGCTTTCCGGACTGCCAATTCCATCACGCAACCCCTACAGCATCTCATTACGGTCGCCCAGGAAATCGGGGATTCCGGTGACCTCGACCAGAACATCGATATCCACCGCAACGACGAGATTGGTGCTCTAGCTACGACGTTTAACAACATGGTGGCTTACCTGAAGGAAATGGCCAGCGTTTCAATGGCTGTTGCTGAAGGCGATCTCACGGTCGAAGTGGCCCCCCGTTCAAAGCGCGACACACTTGGTAATGCTTTCCTCCGCATGTCTCATGGCTTGCAGGATATTGTGCGTACCACCCGCGACGGCGCTTCCCAGGTTTCGGCCGGCTCCAATCAGGTTGCTGGGGCCGCCGACGAATCCGCAAAGGTCAGCGTGCAGGCCTCCTCTGCCATTGAAGAAGTTACCAGCACCATGCACGAGATGAGCATCAACGTCCAGAACGTCGTGAAGAACACGCAGGTGCAGGCTTCCAGCGTTGCGGAAACTTCCGCTTCCATCGATCAGATGGTCACTTCTATTCAGCGCGTGGCCGATACGGCCAAGGTCCTACTGGACATTGCCAATCGTTCGCGCGAGGAAGTGGTCACCGGTATTCAAACCATGGAGAAGGCCACCGACGGCCTGAATCGCACCAACCGCGCGATTCAATCCTCCGCGGAGATCATCAATATTCTTGGTCACCGCGCCGACGACATCGGCAAGATTATCGAAGTGATTGATGACCTTGCTGAACAGACCAACCTGCTCGCCCTGAACGCGGCCATCGAAGCGGCGCGCGCCGGGGAGCATGGCCTCGGCTTCGCAGTCGTGGCCGACGAAGTCCGCAAGCTCGCGGAAAAGTCCACACAATCCACCAAGGAAATCGCGGACCTGATCCAGAGCATCCAGCGCGAAGCGCGGCAGGCCGTGGAAAACATGGAGCACAGCACCCGCATCGTCGAGGAGGGTCTCAGCCTCGGCAACGATTTGGGTTCCGCTCTTCACAAGATTTCGGACGTGGTCACCGAAGTTTACAAGTTCTCCCAGGAAATCGGCGCAGCTACCAACGAGCAGTCCGTGGGTTCTTCGCAAATTGCCAAGGCCACCAACCGCCTCACCGAGATTACTCAGGAGATCAATTCCGCCGTCGAAGAACAGGCTTCGGGCGCGCAAGCCGTCGTTCGCGCCATGGACAAAATGCGCGAACTGGTACAGCAAAGCGCTTCCAGTTCCACCGAGCTTTCCGCGGCCGCAGAGCAAATGCTCAAGCTTTCCCGCAACTTGCTCGAAAACATGGGACGCTTCGTCCTCGACGGCAGCGGCAAACTTCGCTCGCGCCGCGAGTCCACCGCGCCGCACCGCCACGCTCAAGCGACCGAATCCAGAGAATTCGAGTACGCCGAAGTCACTCGTTCCTGAACCGGAGACTGCTTCATGGAGAAAGATTATCAAGTCGTCGGCTTTCGCATCGGAAACGAGACGTATGGCGTTCGTATCGCTTCCGTTCGCGAAATCGTCCGTGTTCCCGAGATCACTTCGGTGCCGAACGCTCCCGACATCATCGAAGGGGTCATCAACCTGCGGGGCAAAATTATCCCTGTCATGGACCTCCGCAAGCGTTTCCGTTCCGCGGCAGCGCAGCCGGACAAGAAGAACCGCATCCTTGTGGTTGAACTCGATAACAAGCTCCTTGGACTGATTGTCAGCTCCGCTTCCGAGGTGTTGAAGATTCCGCCGTCAGAAATCGAATCGCCCGGCTCCGTGTTTGCCGAAGGCGAATCCAGTTATGTCACCGGTGTGGGTAAGCTCAAGGGCCGCCTGATCATCCTCCTGGATATTGCCAGGCTTTTGCGCCAGCCGGAATTCAAGAAACTCGAGGAGGTCGCGGAACCGGTTGCGATGGCGCGTTAAGAACTTCCAACTTTCTGGAAGGACCGCCATTCGCTGGTGTTTCCGCCCGTACTCAGCATGGGAACGATAACTGCGCAGGTTCAGCTCACCGAAGCGGAACTCAAGCTATTGCAGACCCTCGTCTACCAGGAATGCGGCATGTATTTTGACGAGCGCCGCTCTCACTTCCTGAAGGACCGCCTGCAGCGGCGCCTTAAGGCCTGCCAAATGGATTCTTTCTACGGTTACTACCGGCTGCTCACCAGCCGTGAAGGCCGCGCAGAGCTTGCGCTGCTTCTGGAGAATCTGACCGTCAACGAAACCAGTTTCTTCCGCAATCGCCCGCAGCTCGATTTGCTGCAGAAGGGTGTGTTGGAGGAAATCCTCCACCACAAACAGGAGCGGCGCGATTGGAATCTCCGCGTATGGTCCGCGGGTTGTTCCTCCGGGCAAGAACCTTATTCGGTGGCCATTCTTATCTGCGACGCCCTTGCCTACTACTACCTGCGCAATCCGCTTCCTTTCGATATGCCATCGCCTAAGCCGCTCATTCCTCCTCCCTGGAAGCTGGAGATTGTGGCTTCCGACATCAGCTACGCCAGCCTTCGCCACGGCCAGGAAGGGCTGTACTCCGAAGTGCAGATGGAGCCAGTGGATTACACGACGCGGCTGCGCTATTTCGAGAAGGCCAGCGAGAAGTACACGGTCAAGCCGCAGCTTAAGGAACTGGTGCAATTCGACTTTCACAACCTCAAGACCGAATTCCTGCCGCGGCGCAATGACATCATTCTGTGCCGCAACGTCATGATCTATTTTGACGAAGCCGAACAGAAGCGCCTGATTGAAAAGTTCTGGCATTGCTTGAATCCTGGCGGCTACCTGTTTGTCGGCCACGCGGAGAGCCTGTTCGGACTCACACAAAAATTCAAGATGGTCCATGAAAATAATGGGACTGCTTACAAGCGTCTCGAGGTGAACGGTTGAGCTTTCTGCCCGACGATCGGAGTTCGGAGCTTCGCGCGCTTTTCTTTGAAAGCGCCGAGGAACTCCTGCAGACCATCAATGAAGCTGGTCTGAGCCTCGAACAGCATCCCGCTGACGAGGAACTGCTCCGAAGTGTGCGCCGCGCCGTCCATACTCTTAAAGGCGACTCCGCGGCGTGCGGATTTCAGAAGCTCAGCGAAATCTCCCACGAACTCGAAGATGTTCTCACGCTTCAGATCGGGCAGACGCACGGCGCAAAACTCGCCGAAGTGGTTCTTGCCGCCGTGGACACGTTTGAAAGCATGTTGAGCGCGTACCAGAAACAGCTTGAGCCAGCTCCGGCAACTCCTCTGCGCGAACTGATTCAACGCTTGCTTCAGGCGCCTGCCGCTTCACAAAGTGCCGGTGAAGCTTCCCACGCCGAGGTGCCCGCGGCTTTTCATTGGAGCGAGTACGAACAGCTCATGATCTCCGAAGCGCTTCTGCGTGGCGACAAGGTTTACAACATTGCCCTGCGCATCGATCCCAACAGCGCCATGCGCGCCGCCGCCTTTCAGCTTGTTCGCAATGTCCTGCACGCCTGCGGCACCGTGATTGCCCTTCGTCCGGAGGATAACCTGGCCGCCGCTTCCGTGGAAATCGTTGAAGCCGCCGTTGCCAGCACGCATCCTATCGAACATATCGCTCTTCGCTGCCGCATTCCCTCAGTTGTGTCTCATCAGCGCGTCGAGCCTGCACATACCGCGGAATCCGCCGAGCACGAACTGATAGGGGACATGCTGGAAGCCCAGGCTGCCCAGATCGCCACGCGGGCCACTGATTCCACGGAAACTGCGGGAGCGAAACAGGCGCCCGCCTCCGCCGTCGCCGCCGTTGCGGAAGCCACTTTGCGCGTGGACGCTTCGCGCATTGAAGCGGTGATGAATCTTGTCGGGGAATTGATCATCGGCAAATCCATGCTTCATCGGACTCTCTCCGAATTCGACGCGAAACACGCACGCGATCCAGTCCGCGGGAAACTTGCCGAAGCCTTGGCATTTCAATCGCGCGTTTTGGATGAACTGCACAAGTGCGTCCTGAAAATCCGCATGGTTCCGGTCGAACAACTGTTCCGTCGCTTTCCCCGCGTCGTTCGCGACATCGCCAAGCTCTGCGGCAAGGATATCGCCTTGGAAGTGGCCGGCGAACATACCGACCTCGACAAGGGCATTTTGGATGCTCTGGCGGAACCGCTCACGCACCTTGTCCGCAACGCCGTTGATCATGGCATCGAGCCTTCCAGCGAGCGCCTCAGTGCAGGAAAGCCCGCTCGCGGCACTGTTTTCTTGAACGCCTATCACCAGGGCACACAAGTCGTCATCGAAGTTCGCGATGATGGCCGCGGCATTGATCTTGATGTCATTCGCGATCAGGCTGTTCGTAATGGGTTGCTCAAGGCTGAAGACGCCAAACGATTGGACGCACAGGATGTTCTGAACCTCGTGTTCGAGCCCGGCTTCAGCACCGCTACTGAAGTCACGGAAGTTTCCGGCCGTGGCGTGGGTATGGATGTAGTGCGGACCGTGCTTGATCGGCTGAAGGGCACGGTGCACATTGCCAGCACCAAAGGGAAGGGCACCAGCGTCCAGCTTCGAGTTCCGTTGACGCTTGCCAGCATTCAGACCCTGCTATTTCGTGTGGGTGGCCGCCTGTTTGCCGTGCCGCTCTCTTCCGTTATCGAAATTACTCGCGTCGACGAGAAGGATGTTACCCGCGTCGATCAGCGCGAAGTCCTGCGCCTACGCGAACAGATTCTCACACTTGTCCGCCTCGGCAGCCTGAACCGCATTCATGCCGTGGAGGTGCCCGATGGCAAAAAGGGAAAGAGCTACGTGATCGTTATCGGCGTTGGAGAGAAGCGTTTTGGGCTGGTGGTCGATAGCCTGGTGGGCGAAGAGGAGTTGGTCATCAAAGCCCTGCCCAGCGAAATCGTCGCCAGCGATCTGGTCAGCGGCGCTTCGATTCTTGGCGACGGCACGGTTGTCCTTATTTTGAATGTGCCCGCCATTCTTACGCGTTTGTCCCGGTCCTTACCTTTGGGTGCCATCGCATGAAGGAACGCGTCCGAGTCCTGGTGGTCGATGATTCCGCGCTGATGCGGAAATTGATCCCCATTATTCTTGAGCGTGACCCGGACATTGAGGTCATCGGTACCGCCATGGATGGCGCTTTTGCTTTGCGCAAAATCGCGGAATTGCATCCCGACGTTGTTACGCTCGATCTCGAGATGCCCCGCATGGACGGCATCGAAACGCTGCGCACGATCATGCGCAATGCTCCGCTTCCCGTCATCGTATTCAGCACTCATTCGAAGGAAGGCGCTTATTCGACCTTCAAGGCGCTGGCTCTTGGCGCCATCGATTTCGTTGCCAAGCCCAAGGAAGCTGCGGCAGGCCATCTGGATCCCATTGCCTACCAGCTCATCGAAAAAATTAAGGTGGCCAAGCGTGCCGGCGGCCGCAAAGCCCTGCCATTGCCTCAGGCTGAGGTTGCTGCGCCCGCGAAGAAACGCACGCACGTGGCGCTTCCGCCTAATCGCGTCATCGCCATTGGCATTTCCACTGGTGGACCGAACGCGCTTCAGTATGTGCTTTCACAGATTCCCAGTGATTTTCCGGCCACCTTCGTCGTCGTCCAGCATATGCCCGAAGGGTTTACGGACATGTTCGCCCGTCGTCTTGATGAGTGCTGCGCCCTGGATGTGCACGAAGCCAAGTCCGGCGACCTGCTTGTCGCTGGCCGCGTTTTGATTTGTCCCGGCAATCGCCACATCATGGTGAGGCGTATGCCGCGCGGCGAAATGGCGGTGCTTTCCGATAGCCCACCCATTAACGGCCATCGCCCCTCCGCGGACGTGCTGTTTCACTCCGTGGCCCAGGAATTTGCGCTCACTGCTGTCGGCATCCTGATGACTGGCATGGGTGAAGACGGCGCCGAAGGTCTTGGTGCGATCAAGGCGGCCGGTGGGAATACCATTGCCCAGAGCGAGGAGACCTGCGTCGTCCCCGGTATGCCGCGCGCCGCGATTCTGAAGGGGTACGCCAACAAAATTGTGCCGCTCGATAATCTTGCCGCCTATCTGATCAGTCAGTACGGCTCCGAACGCGGCAATCCAGACAGAACCGACGCGCATGAGAAGGCCGAGAAAACGGATAAGAACGAGAGGACACCAGTTTCGACGCCGCGTGCCTGACCGGCCACGGCGCCAAAGGAGAAGGTTATGCAACAGTTTCAACCTTTACTTCGCAAGGACCAGCAGCCGGTCCGCTACTTGGTCGTGGACGATTCCGTCTTCGCCCGCAAGAACCTGATCAAGATGATTGAGCTATTCGGCGGCGAAGTAGCCGGTGAAGCCGGTGACGGATTGACCGCCATCGCCGAATTCAACCGCTCCAAGCCCGATATTGTGCTGATGGACATCACCATGCCGCAGATGGAAGGCATCGAGGCCGTCGAGCGCATCGTGCGCCAGCATGGCGACGCTCGCATCGTCATGGTCTCTTCCGTCGGCTATCAGGAGAACATTCTGGCGGCGCTGCAGAAGGGTGCAAAGCACTTCGTCCAGAAGCCCGTTAAGCCCGAAGTATTGTATGAAATTCTTCGCTATGTTCTAGGAGACGATCCCAACGGTGCCGGCGCCCCAGTGGCAATGGCCGAGGAGCAACACTCATGAGGATGGAACTCATCCAGCCGTTCATCAATGCTGCTGACGCCGTGTTTGCCGAGTCGCTGCAGGCGCCCACAAAGATCGTCGATCTCACCATGGACGAGAACACTTATCGCCGCAAGGGTGTCGCCGCTCTGGTCTCCATCAAGGGTGACATCGAAGGCCGCGTGATTCTTGATCTCGCTCCCGAAGTTGCCATGCGCGTGGCCAGCCAGCTTGCCGGCGCCGAACTTCCCGAAAGCGAGCAAGTCATTCGCGAGACCGTGTGTGAATTTGCGAACATGGTTATCGGAAATTCCGTGACGCTGCTTAATGACCAGGGTTTCCGTTTCAAAGTGTTTCCGCCGGAAATTCATATGAACGAGGAAGGGCTTGCGGGGAGTGTGGATACCGAAGCCATGGTCCTTTGCATCGAAACGCCCTGCGGCGAAATTTACATCAATATCGCGATGCACTATCTCCATCGCCGCCGCCGCGAAAACGCCACTGTCCCCGCACTCGACTGATCTACTCTCACCAATTGTTGCGCTCGTGAGGTTGCCTTTTTATCCTGAGCCTCGTCAGGCCGGGAAGAAGCCGCTAGCGCGAGGGAATGGCCGCCAAAGCCATGCCGTCGGGCTGTTTACCGGCCAAGATTTGTCCCATTACTTCCAGCGTCTTCAAATCCAGGACAGCGACTTTGTCGCCAGAACTGACGGCGACGTAGGCGCGTGAACCGTCGGGCGTAATCAAGATGCCGGCCGCGCCGCCTCCCAGGTTTAGTTTCTTGACCACCGCGTGGGTGGATGTGTCCATTACAAGGAGGCTGCTGTCACCAGCATTCACGTCGGCGCGCAGGCCAGAGATCAGCGCAAGCTTGCCGTCCTTCGTGAACTTCAAACGGTTGGCTCCCTTGATGGGGATGGGCAAAGTTTGCATGGCTTTCCTGGTGGCGATATCAATGATCGTAATGGTTGCATCCTGCGCATTTGCCACCCAGATTTCTTTCCCATCGGGCGAAACGTCAAAGCCCTCGGACCCTCTGCCCGCGGGCACGTTGGTAACTCTCCAGCTTAGACGCGGCATTCCTGGCGGAGGTCCACCTGGAGCAGGTCCTGATCCCGGTTGGCTGTTAGGCGGCGGGCCAGGGTTTCCGCTTGGCTGGGTAAACTGTTCAATGATACTGATCGTGCCGGAGGCGACGTTTGCGGTGATGATGCGGTCGAGGTGGTCGGACACCACGATCATGTGAGTGCGATCCTGCCCCGTTCCGAGGACCCAATCCACGCGCCGGGTTGCCGGGTTGTACCGGCCAATGACTTTGTTGGCCTCAGCGGTGAAATAAAGCTCTCCGCCTTTGAACGCCAACCCGTGCGTGGAACGCAGAGCACCCAAATCAATGGGCGCCAGCGCCTTTCGCGCCACCAGATCAACCACAGAGATGGTGTTGAGGGCGCTGTCTGGACCGCCGTAGTTTGAAATGAACGCAAGTTTGCCATCGTCAGAGGCGATGATTTCATGCGGGTCGGGGCCAGCAGGAACGCGCCCCAGGACTTGCAGAGTTGCGGGATCAATCAGGGCGACGGTGTTGTCGCTCTTAGCGAGCACCAACAAAACTGAAGTGGAAGGCGCTTGCGCCGGAGCAGCGTGGACCGAGGCGATCCCCATATGCCGAAGCATAAACTGGGCGGCGGAGTAGACACCGTGCGATTGCGGACTCCCCCACTCCCGTGTAGCCCAAATAGTGGTGAAGGAAACCAAATAGAAAGCAATGCAGATCCCGAGCACACCGACCAAAAGCCCTTTTCTTTTCATTGTATATTTCCTGTTTGTTCCGACTTCGGAGTAAGGCAGAAACTCGGTCAACCCATGTCGTTCGCCGCAGCGATCTAAAGATCGATTAGCAGATTGCATGTCGTGGCCGCGTTCCTGGACCTTAACTCCGATCAGAAGCAAAGCCTGCCCCGATCACGGCATCATGGTCAACTAAATTTATTTTTGCGTGGCGGCCATTAAGTCCATCAACCCATTCACGATCGCCGTTTCCGCGCAACCCGGTTTCAAGTTTGATCCGAGCACCTGAAACGTTTGCGCCCCAAATGCCGTGTCGTTCGGAATGTAGCCGGAATTTGCCCGGCCATTCGCCAGTGTCACCATGAGTGTGTTCGCCATCGGAGACTCGCGCTTCAGGCGCTGAGCAATGGGGTTGTACACCTCGCCATCTACCGAAGCCAGTTCGATATTCGCGATGCGCAGCACGCCCAGACGAATCTTAACAGGATCTGCATCTACGTAGGTCCCGGCCATTCCTTCGCGGCCGCTATCGGTGCGCTTGCGGCCAGGGCAGCTCACGATTTTCTGCGCGGCGGCGATGCTCGGCGTAGCGTGGAACTGTTTGATGTTGCTCATAACGCGAATTACTTCCTCACCCAGTAATACGCCTTCACTATCCATCACGCGTTCCAGCGTGTCCTCTACTTTCGGGTCGACCGGGCCGGGCTTAACCTTTCCATCGCGGATGGGTGCTTCAACCGGCTCGCGCGTCATCACGAATCCCGTGATAGGTATGCCACCCTGCGAGGCCATGGCGTTAGTTCCCGCACGAAGATAAAGGGGATTTTGGTCCCCGCTCGCTCCCTGCACAAAAACGGCAACCATCTTGTCGTCGAACGCCTGTTCGACGTACCGGGAAGTCGCTCCCGCGAAATCGGCGCTCGTCAGTCCCGCGAGGAAACCGTTCACGGGATGCATCGCATAGTTCATATACACGGCAATGGGTTGGCCCGATGGCGCAAGAAATTCGACGACGGCCACGGTTTTGTCCGATGGCCCGTCAAGATTTGGCGCCTGAGTCCACAAGTGGGTGTCGCCATCTATGGCGTCGCGATTCACATTCAAGTAGGATTTTCCGGCGCCGAATCCGACGCGAGCAGGTTGCAGCTTCTCTTTGGCTTGCCGCACCGCATTCAGAATCTGGCCAATGATCGGCGAAGGAGGTTCATTGGGATTTGGTCCTAGACCACGCATGCCTGGAAAGCCGCCGGGGCCCCAGCCGCTATGCGTATGGGTAGCAGACATCACGATGTTTTCCACGGGGCAATTCAATTCAGCAGCAATCTGTTTGGAGGCAGCTTGCCAAATCTGCTCGGAGAGCATCCCCTGGTCCGCGCCGATCAACGCAGCGCGTGTCGTGCCGTTATCGAGCACGATGGCGCGCGCGTAAAGCTTTTCATGCGCATACTTGCCTGATGGCGGGTGGGCTGGGTCCGCTGCAGGAGTAATGTCAACGCGCGCCGCTCCAACACGCAAGGTCCCCTGCGCGCAAATCGCCGGCCCCCAACACAACGAACACACAAACACAGCCACCGGTCCCAGCGATCTCCACTTACTCATTTTTGTCTTCCTCCGTTTTTGCGAGCACACTGATTGGATGGCACAGACTCGCGGACTTCGCGTTTCAATTGAGTGCGGGTACACCACCAATGTTTAGTAGACGTGCGGCTGTCCGCGCGGGTTTCAATAGATTGGCCGCTCGCAGTCGGGCGCGTCCGTTTGAGAAAAAACCAAATAGCCGTAAGCGACGTCGCTGTCTGGGAATAGAGGCAGCGTTCACTGGTCAAACCAGCATTAGGATTTCGCTGGGGGGTTGCTGAAAGGGAATCAGTTAATAAAGTCGCCACTACTACTTGATAAGTGCGTTTATTACAAGCTAGACGACTCACCAGCGCTTGGGAAAATTACACTCTGATACTCAGTACTTGATGATTTTCGTATTCGGAGAGGCATGTACTAACCGCGAGGCACAACTTGGGTGTCGCCGTTTTTGTTTCGCTAATCCGGCGGCCTGACGTAGGCCGCGCCATGGCGAAACAACCCCGCCGTAGCGATGGGCTGTGAAAAGACAATGCGGATCGGCACGAAAATCGCTCCCGCCCCCGGCGTATAGGGGACTGCCACTTCCAGGCGCGTGCCTTCGGGATAGCGGTTTCTGCTGCGGAAACTGATACCGCCTTTGGACAAGTCTTCGCACACGGCTACTTCTTCCTGAAAACCTCTCCGGCGTATGCATGCCAGCACGCGCGCCTTGATCCTTGTGCGGTTTCGCCGCGGAATCACGCGGTCTTCGTCCGCCACCCGCGATGACTGCGTCCCGTCAATCTTCGGCTCGCTGGCCGCTTCCACCCAGATGGAAGGGGCATCGCAATGGCGGCATAAGCGCGCCACGCACTTGCGAATCTCGAATGATTTCAGTTCCATTTCATTCAGGTACACCACTTCGCGCCGCTGGCAGAAGCTGCATTCCATTAACAGCCGCGCAAGTGCTTCTTCCGCGTGATGCATGGCGGGAAACTCGATGTCCCAGAAATCCAGTTGCGGCTCCAGCATGGCCACTGCATAAATAAACCCTTCGGGCTCACGGTCAATTTCCGCCACAATTCTGGCGCGCGTTGTTTTGGTCTGATCCCCTTCCAATTTACGCTGCAGCGTAATCTCTTGCCCCGTGAAGAGTTTCTCTTGCAGCCGAAGCACGCCGCCATTGCGGCTTACCAGCATCGTTTGTGCCGGTTGGGTAACCGCAATTCCGTTGCTTCCAAACCACGATGCTTCCACCTGCAGACGCAACGTGATCCGGTCGCTCTGACGTATGCCTTCAGCGCGCATGTGTTGGTTCTTGAGAGGGTCGCCTACCACGTCAGGCTACCATGCCTGCCTCCCGGCCCACCCTTCCTCCCCGCCCCCTTGTCGAACCCACTAATAGCCCTCTCACGGCACCTCCACGTTACCCTTAGGGGGACTCACCCTCGCAACAAGGTTCACAATTCCCACCCCTTCGGCCACACTAATTGCTGTGGGCCTCATCCGCCTTGGGGCGCTGTTTGTTTAACTATGTCTATTGAGTCCCTAGCGTGAGCAAAGTGATTCCTATGCCCGACCGCACTGACCCCCCATCCAGCCGCATCACCGGGGTGCGCGACCGCCGTTACACCATCCGTTATCCTTTCGCCGCCGACGCTGAAGTCACCGACATGCAAACCGGCCAGAAGGTGGATGGCGTAACCTCCGACATTTCGCTGGGAGGCTGCTTCATCTGCACCAGCAAAGCGATGCCCTTGAACTGCCGTGCACGGCTAAAACTCACACGTAAGGGTCAGGTTCTGGAAGCTCTGGTGATCGTTCGCATCGTGAAGCCCCGCGTCGGCTTGGGTATCGAGTTTTTCGACCTCGAATCACCCTACAACGAGACCCTGGCCAGTTGGATTGACACTCTCCGCCGCACCCGTTAACTCTCCCCGCCCCAGCCCACCCTTCGGCCTTCCTGGCCGCCTTCAAGGTAGGTCCTGCAGCGCAAAGAAAAATTCCCGTCACTCGCAACCTAAGTTAGGATGAAGGCGTGGCCCTCGTACTGGGGTTTGTGCCAGTCGGAGCCACGAACGCGGTTGCGCAACGTTCCCCTTCGGTTAGGCAAATCATGACTCTCATCGATCCGAAAGGCCGCAGCGCTCCCCTGGGAGCAACGGTTTACCCGACGGGAACCAATTTCAGCATTTACGCCCGCGAAGCCATCGGCGTGGATCTGCTCTTTTTTGATCAGGAAGACCAGGCAAAGCCCGCCCGCACGATTTCGTTCGATCCTGTCGCCAACCTCACGGCACATTACTGGCACGTTTTCATCCCAGGTATTGTTGCGGGCCAACTTTACGCGTATCGGGTTCATGGCCCTTTCGATCCCACTCAAGGTCTACGTTTCGACCCCGATAAGGCCCTGCTCGACCCATACGGCAAGGGGGTCGTTACGCCAAAGAATTACAGCCGCCAGGCCGCCAGCACAAAGGGAGAGAACTTTGCGACGGCAATGAAGAGTGTCGTTGTGGATCCACGTGCCTATGATTGGGAGGGTGATGCACCGCTCCGCACTCCCTCTACGCGCACCATCATTTATGAATTACACGTAAGAGGCTTCACCCGACATCCGAACTCTGACGTTGACGAAGGCCTTCGCGGTACGTATCGGGGTCTGATCGAAAAGATTCCTTATCTCCAGCATCTGGGAATCACTGCCGTGGAATTTCTACCTGTATTCGCTTTCGATGCGCAGGATTGTCCGCCGGGGCTGGTGAATTATTGGGGTTACGCGCCGGTCAATTTCTTTTCGCCGCACCCTGCCTACAGTTCACAAGGCGGACCGCTGGGGCCAGTGAACGAATTTCGCGACATGGTTAAGGCACTGCACCGTGCAGGGATTGAGGTGATTCTCGACGTCGTCTTCAATCACACCGCGGAGAATAAGGAGACAGGTCCGACGCTCTGTTTCCGCGGCATCGATAACGCCGCCTATTACGTTCTCGACCAAGACCGCTCGCTGTACGCTGATTTCAGCGGAACCGGCAACACATTGAATGCCGGTCATCCTGTGACGCGCCGCATGATTGTGGACAGCCTGCGCTACTGGGTCCAGGAAATGCACGTAGATGGATTTCGTTTTGACCTCGCTTCCATCCTCGCCCGCGATTCTTCCGGCACGGTCCTGTCCAATCCTCCCTTGCTTTGGGACATTGATTCTGATCCCACTCTTTCCGGCACCAAGTTTATCGCGGAAGCCTGGGATGCCGCCGGGCTCTATCAAGTTGGCAGTTTTGTCGGTGATAGCTGGCGCGAATGGAACGGCAAATTCCGCGACGACATGCGCAATTTCTTCCGAGCCAGCAAGGAATCCATCGGTCCTTTTGCCGCTCGCTACATTGGCAGCCCCGATCTCTATGGTCACAAACAGCGCGAAGCGGAGCAGAGCATCAACTTCATCACCTGCCACGACGGCTTCACGTTGAACGACTTGGTCTCCTACGATCACAAACACAACGAGGCCAACCTCGAGCAGAACCGCGATGGCACGGACGACAATCGCTCCTGGAATTGCGGCGTCGAAGGCCCAACGGACAATCCCGATATCGAGAAGTTGCGCAATCGCCAGGTCAAAAACTTCCTGACTGCAACCTTGTTTTCCATCGGTATGCCCATGGTTTCGATGGGTGACGAGGTCCGGTTCACTCAGCAGGGTAACAACAATGCCTATTGCCAGGACAACGAAATCAGTTGGTTCGACTGGTCATTGCTGAAGAAACACGGTGATGTGGAACGATTTCTGCGCCTGCTGATCGGCCGCCGACTGCTGCGCGATCTCGCCCCGGAAATGCAGCGGCTCACCCTGGTCGAACTGCTCCATCAAGCGCAAAAAGAGTGGCACGGCGTCAAACTGCATCAGCCCGATTGGGGGCCAGATTCGCACTCGATTGCCTTCGGCCTCGATTTGCCCCGAGAAAATCTACACTATCACCAAATTTTCAATGCCTTTTGGGAGCCGCTCGATTTTGAGCTCCCGCGCCTGAATTCCGGAGAATACGACCCCTGGCGCCGCTGGATCGATACCTCGCTGGATTCGCCGCAGGATATTTCCGTGTGGCACGCTGCCACGGCCGTTCCCGGTTTTGTGTATCGCGCCGCGCCACGCTCGGTGGTGGTCCTATGGGCGCAGATCAAGCCGCGGTAATCGCATTTGAATTGTGAAAGGGAATGAAAGACCGGCGCTGCGCGCGATGAATCTCAAATTTAGCCGTATCCCTATTTCCCGGCGGATCCTTTTTCTGCCGGGCGTTCCGGACTGCTTGAAGATTTCATCCCATCATTGTCTGGCGGGAAGGCCGTCGAATTCCTTAGAATCAGCCGCGTCTTAAGCACGTATTCAGTGCCTTCCGGCGCGGGCGTTTCTCTCTTAACTTCCTTCAGCAGGGCATTGAACGCCAGCCGGGCCAATTCGGTCTGCGACATTTGCACCGTGGTGAGCGGTGGAATCATGAAATCCGCCATACGAATATCATCGAAGCCCACCACGGATAATTCCTGCGGCACTTTGATCTTCAGTTCAAACGCTTCCCGCATCACGCCAATGGCCGTCATATCATTCGAGCAGAGCAGCGCTGTAGGCCGCTCCCGGAGCAGTGACAGCTTTTGCAAAGCCCTTTTCCCGCCCTCTAAGCGGTGGTCGCCTTCGACGACAAACTCCGGCCTCACTGGCAAGCCGATCTCTCGCATCGATTCTACAAACGCATTCTTGCGGGCAATCGCCGAGCGCAGCGCCAGTGATCCGGATACAAATCCAATTCGCTCGTGGCGCAAGGCTGCCAAATGTTGAATGGCCTGCCGGATGCCATCCGCATAGTCAACACGAATATTGCTGACGCGCGGCGCCTTCGGGCCAACGTCCACAAACACCAGCGGCAAGTTCCGGAAGCGCAGGTGCTCTAATAATTCGTCTTCCATTCCGAATGTCAGGATGGCCACGCCTTCCACGCGTCCTTCGATCATGCGGCGCACAGCCAATTCCATTCGCTTGGGGTCGTGAATCGTGGAGGTCAGCAGGATCTCGTAGCCTTGCTCCACGGCCAGGGTTTCAAAGGTCTGCACGATCTCAGGGAAAAACGGGTTGGTGATTTCCGATACGATCAGCCCAAAGGTGCGGCTTCTTCCGGAAACCAGCGTGCGCGCTTGCCGATTGGGGTAATAACCAAGCTCGGCAACGGCTTTCCATACGCGCTTGGCTAACCGCGCATCTACCGTGGCAACCTGGTTGACGGTGCGCGACACCGTCGCGGTGGATACTTTGGCCCGCCTGGCAACATCCCTGATGTCCACTCGAATAACCCCGTCTCAGTAAGCATAATCTAATAAAGTACACGTTATCTCAAGTATTTTCAGCAAAATAGTATTGCGCAAGTGCTCTCCTCCGGGATTTCGTGCTTTCACCGGAGCGCCCGAGTCCTCGAGTCGGGTGGGCAGAGGTGGCAACTGGGCTGAGAGAGTCCAATAGATGAAAGGTGAATCTGATGGAATCAGAATTTGCGCTTGACAAAATATTTAATAATGTATACAGAGTAGGATAATTCTTGTCACTCACGCGGGGTGCTGGGGGCAGATGCGAAAACGTTTACCGAAAATTCCCATTGCCGGACATCCCCGGCTGATCCCCAATCGGGACGCTTCCCAGTTGGATCTGCCGGAACCTGCCCTCCTGCGCTTGCTGGGAACCGCGATTATTTCCATACATTCCAAGTTCGAAGGGTGCGCGATGTTTACCGGATTCGCTAAATATTCCGTGTTCTCAAGAGAAGGGAGACTGTAATGCTGCATTTATCGGGTCGTGTTTGCCTGGGGGTGGCGCTTATCTGTAGTTGTCTTTACCTCCTGGTAGGGGTTCCAGCTGCTTACGGGCAGTTGACCTCTGTAGGAACGTTGAACGTAATCGTGTCAGACCAGTCCGGTGGTGTGGTCGAAGGGGCGACTACGGAGTTGCGCAGCGCCTCAACGAATAAGGTGTGGACGCTGCAAACGCAAGGACTTGGTACCGCTGTATTTACCGCGGTCCCGCTCGGGACTTACCGGCTGACCGTGGCGAAACCCAATTTCAAGAGTGAAGTGGTTGAGACGGTCGTCATCGAAGGCGGCCGCGTTACAGACTTGAAAGTCACTCTCACGGTGGGAGCAGCCAGCGAAACCATCGAAGTATCATCCAGCGCTGTTCCACTGATTGAGACGACATCCAATGCCATCAACGCTACGATCAACCTCAAGGAGATCGAAGACCTTCCTTTGCAGGGCCGGGACATTAGCGCCTTAGCAGAGCTTACACCAGGGTACAGCGGCACTCCCGGATTCGGAACTTGGAACGGCCTTCCCCTTGCCGCGCAAGGAAATACGATCGATGGCGTGGCCTCTTCCACGAACCGCATGAAGTTTGGCGGAAACGTGCAACCGGGTCTTGAGGCCCGCCTCGAAGATATTCAGGAAATGACCGTGCAGTCTGGCCAGATGGATACCAGCCAGGGCATGGGCGGTCAGACCATGCAAGTCAATTTCATAACCCGCCAAGGCTCGAACGACTACCATGGCCGGGTTTTTGAAGATTTTCGAAATACGGTTCTTGACGCGAACAGTTGGACCAACAATGCCCAGGGGCTACCGAGGAATACGGTGGATCTAAATAGTTTCGGGGGCAGCGTGGGCGGCCACATCATCAAGGACAAACTCTTTTTCTTTGGCTCCTTCGCGATGTTCAAACAGCCAGGGGCTTTCACCGCCTATAACAACGTTCTGACACCGCTGGCGCAATCGGGCGTGTATACCACTGCCGGGAAGCCGCCCCAGCAAATCAATTTGTTCTCGATTGCAACCGCCGCCGCGAACCCTCAAGTGCCCACTGGGGTGGAGCAAGGCACCACAAGCATCGCCTCACAGTTGGCGCTGATCAACACGGCCATCCAGACTCCGGGAGCGACAGTTACGCAGTCGTCCGACCCGAACCTTGACACAGTGGCCTGGTTGGTTCCCTCTCCAATCACCGAATATTTTCCGGCATTTCGCTTAGACTACAACGCCACGCAAAAGCTGCATTTTGATTTCGCTTTCAATGAAACCAAGTTTAGCCAGCCAAACGCATCCGCTCCGCCGTTTCCCGGTCCCGCTTTTGCGGATCTTGCCGCATCGAATAGCTCCAACAATTACATCGGTTCGTTCGGCGCGTCTTACGCCTTCACTCCGACAGTAATCAATCAGTTCCGGGGCGGTTATTATTACAACGCAGCCTTCTACACGTTCGGATCGAAGCCGATCTGGCTCACAGAGGATCAAGTGAACTGGGCTTACGGGAGTTCTGGACAAAACCTCTACCCCATTCTGCCCATCAGCACGTTTTACCCGGTCGTTAATTTCTCCGACAGCCTTTCCTGGACGCGCGGAAGACATTCCATGACGTTTGGCATGGATTTCCACCGCGAACAAGACCATTACTGGAACGCACCTGACGGAATTCCGGCCCTCGCTATGGGCCTTGTGAATGGCGACCCCGCACTTACTACCTTTGACAACGCCCTAGCCACCCAATCCAATGGTGACAAAGGTAATGCCGAGAATCTTTATGCCACTCTTGTCGGCAGGATTTCCGGCGTCACCCCGACGGGGAGCGGATATCCGCTCGATCAGAAAACGGGCCAGTACGTGCAGCAGCGGGGCGACAGTTTTAACCTCGATGAACTGCAAAAAAACTGGGGGGTGTACGCGCAAGACACTTTCCGTCTGACTCCTCGTCTGACTGTTAATTATGGCCTGCGCTGGGATTTCATGGGCGACGACCACGATCTGGAGGCCAGGTATCACGGCACGGATGCGGCTCAGATGTACGGGCCATCCCTGCCTGGCCAGTCTTTCAGTCCAGGGACCTTATCGAGTAATCTGGACCCCGCCTACATCGCCAGCAGTCATCAGTACCCTTCCTACAATGTAACCCCGCAGCCCACCATCGGATTGGCTTGGAACCCGTCTTCAGATAATGGCCTTCTGCACTCAGTGCTGGGCGGAAGCAGCACGGTGATTCGCGCTGGCTTCGACATCAAGCGTTTCACGGAACCTTACCAGTATTTCTGGAACAACGCCGCGAACTACGGCAAGGCCTTCTTCGAGTACTTCGACTTGCAAGCAGTGGCGGGAGGTGGGCCTGGCACGTTTGCGCCGGGGACTTTAAGCTACGGCGATACGTTGCCTCCGACTTCCGTGTTCCCTACCTCTTACCAGAGTTCATTGCCACAGTCCTTGTATGCCTTCAACTCCAATTTTGCGGGTGCCGGTATGGATTCCCACATTCAACAACCCTATCTGGAAGAGTGGAATCTGGGCGTTCAGCGGCAAATCGGAGCCAACAACGTCTTGGAAGTCCGCTACATGGGGCATCGGGCCATTCATCAATGGCTCTCAATAAACCCGAATGAAGTGAATATCTTCGAGACCGGGTTCCTGAAAGAATTCCAGGCTGCGCAATCCAATCTGAAGATATATCAGACCGCAAACCCGGGTTGCGTCGGCGCTGGCACCTGCAATTTTGGGAACTCCGGTCTGCCAGGCCAAGTCAATCTACCCATTATGACCACAGCATTTGGCGGGGCCGGATCAGCGGACTTCTCCTACAGCGGATTCGTTACTGATTTGCAGCAAGGCGCGGCTGGGGCGATGGCGGGCACGTTGTCAACGCCGTACGCCAACAATGGAAACAACTACGTCTGTAATCTGCTTGGGTCATCATTTTCGCCATGCGCAACGCAGTATGGCTCTTCAGCGCCCGGCCCATACCCAGTTAACTTCTTTCAAGCCAATCCATATTTGGACCCAAGTGGTGGTACCGGTTCAAGCTATTTGGTGGCGGATGGATATGGCAGTTATAACGCCCTACAGGTGGACTTCCGCCAGAAGCAATGGCACGGCATGAATTTCGACGTGAACTACACTTACAGCCACACGCTTGGGCTTCAAGCCGACAACAACTGGACGGGGAACAGCGGCGTGTTTACCATCCGCAACCTGAGAATGGGAGCGGGGCCCACTCTGTTTGATCTGCGGCATGTGGTGCATGCCAGCGGGACTTATGACTTGCCCATTGGCAAAGGGAAGAGATTCCTCGGCGGCAGCAGTGGCCTCGTTGACAGGTTCGTCGGTGGTTGGAGCCTAGGCACAATCGTCACTATTCAGTCCGGCTTGCCCTTCCAGTTGTATGGCGGCTTTGACACCTACAATGACTATGGTGATGGCGGCCTCGTTCTGAACGGCACCTCTTTGAATGCTTTGCAAAAAGCCGTCGGCGCCTACACTGTCCCCGGCGGAGCGACCTACAAAGACATAATCAACCCAGCCCTACTGACGCAGACACCGACAACCACGTGCAGCAGCATTCTCCAGGGTGTCTGCCAGAACACGACCCCGGGAACTTTTGGCCTGCATCCTTGGTTGACCGGACCGCACATGTGGAACGCCGATATGTCGCTCTCTAAGGCTATTCCCATCACCGAGCGCATTCAATTCAGGCTGCAAGCGGAATTTTTGAATGTATTCAACCATCCGAATTGGGGAATACCCGGTGCCGCGCCTTTGTATGTGGGCGGGACAAACGTCCAATACGGCAATTTTGCCGCGGCAAGCACCCAGTCGATGGTAGCAAACAGCCCCAATGCAGGTGCGCGACTGATCGAATTGCGCGCTAACATTTCGTTCTAACTTTTATACCAGGCCCCTTTTTGAGGCCTGACGGGGAGGCATTCACTTGTGGGAATCCCGCAGTTTCGCGGGGACCCCGTGAATGCCTCTTCTTGTTGTTGCGCGAACCACTGTGCAGGTTGTCAGGAGGGAACGCTCCCCGCATCCCGTCTTCAACCGCGATATACTACGGACTGCTGTAAAGTTTTCTTGCGCCTTTATGAATAGATTTCTTCGCACAACTTTTCAAATATCCCTGGCCTTGCTGTGTCCGACGGCCTTACTTTGCGGGCAACACACCGGCCAAGCCGCTCCGCCAGTTTCCAGCGCTTCCATCGAACATGCGATTGATTTGGCCACCAAAGGCCAGTGCGAGGAAGCCCTGAAGGTTCTGAGAAAATCGGCCTCGCGAGTTCAGGATAAACAGTTGAAGTATCCCGCCGAAATAACCACCGCTCGCTGCGCCATGAGCCTGAATGAAACGGACACGGCCGTCGAAGCGTTATTGGCGCTGAATCGCGAATTCCCGAACGATCCCCAAGTCCTGTACATCTCAACGCACTACTATTCGGAGTTAGCAGACAGGGCAGCGCACCGAATTGCCTCCGTTGCGCCATCCTCCTATCAAGCGCACCAACTGGATGCGGAAGCCTTGGAGTCGCAGGAAAAATGGGACGATGCTGCGGCCGAGTACCACGAAATTCTTGAGAAGAACCCCAATGTTCCGGGAATCCATTACCGCTTGGCGCGAATATCTCTTTCGAGGCCGCAAACGCCAGCTACAACCGCGGAAGGGAAGAAAGAACTTGAGGAAGAGTTGCAGATCGATCCCACCAACGCCCCCGCCGTGTTTTACCTGGGAGAACTGGCGCGCCAAGCTGGTCAGTGGGGTGAGGCTATCACGCGCTTCACAAAGGCGGCCGAGCTCGACCCCGGTTTCGTTGAGGCGAATCTTGCCTTGGGGATGTCCCTGAATTCCGCGCAGCGTTTCCCGGAAGCGGTTGTTCCGCTGGAAAAGTACGTGAAGATTGTGCCCGAGGACCCGGCGGGCCATTACCAGCTTTCCGTGGCCTATGCGCGCACTGGCCGTAAGCAAGACGCCGTGCATGAAATGGCGATTCAGCAGGAACTCGCCCAAAAGAAGCAGGGCGGCGCTCCGCAACACTAGGGGCTAAGCCCACGGGGCGAAGACGAGCGGAGAGAGATGCTTTCGAGGCGGCACATTCTGCAAATGCTTGGCTGGAGCGCCCTGGGCAGCGGCATCCCTCGCAGCAACCTTCCATTCTTCCTGGCTCCGGCTCGTGCCGGCGAGTCATTACCCGCGTTTGAAGAAATTCCAGCAAAGGCCTCCGGCATTTCCTGGATTCACGATAGCGGCCCTTCCCCCGATATGTATCTCCCGGAAACCACCGGCCCGGGTTGCGCTTTCCTGGATTACGACAACGACGGCTGGATGGATATTTACCTGGTGAACAGCGGGCCTTGCGATTTCTACAAGCCGAAGGTGCCCATCCGCAACGCGCTCTACCGCAACAATCGCGATGGAACCTTTACTGACGTGACCGAGAAGGCCGGTGTTCCCGGGAATGCCTATGGCATGGGCATTGCCGTTGGCGATTACGATGGCGACGGATGGCCCGACCTGTACGTTTCCCAACACTCGCGCAGCATTCTGTATCACAACAATGGAGACGGCACCTTCACCGACGTGACCGAAAAAGCAGGCGTAGCCGCCCCGGGAATGGCGACCAGCGCCGTGTGGTTTGATTACGACAACGATGGCCGCCTGGATCTTTTCGTCTGCCGCTTCGGCAACTTTGAGAAATCCACCAACATTACCTGCATGTCCGGAGTTCATAACCGCGTCTACTGCAAACCGACCCCGTACCTTGGAAGACCGTGCTATCTCTTCCACAACAACGGCGATGGCACATTTACCGATGTCACTAAGGAATCGGGCATCGCTGCCTGGCCGGCAAAAGCCTGGGGCGTTGTGGCCGCGGATATCAACAACGATGGCTGGATGGACCTTTTCGTCAGCAACGACACGCTGCCGAATTTTCTCTTCGCCAATCGCGGCAAGGGACGGTTCGAGGAGATCGGCATGCTCGGAGGCGTAGGATACAACGCGTTCGGCCAATCCCGCTCCAGCATGGGAGTGGATGCGGCCGACTATGATCAGGACGGCTGGATCGATCTGTTCGTGGCCAACGTCGATCACGAGACCTATTCGCTGTACCACAATCTAAAAGACGAAACCTTTACGGATGTCTCCAGCGGATTCGGCATCGCTGCCACTACCAACCTGATGAGCGGCTGGGGCTTGAAGTTTTTCGATTACGACAACGACGGCAACATCGACCTGGTACTCTGCAACGGCCATCCCGATCCTTCGGTGGAAGAAAGATACGCCGAACTGAAGTACGAGGAGCCGATGCTGCTGTTCCGGAACGACGGCAAGAATTTCCAGAATGTAAGCGCGCAAAGTGGTGCGATTTTTGCCAAGAACATGGCATCGCGAGGGCTGGCTCTCGGCGACTTTGATAACGATGGTTCCGTGGACTTGCTGATCACCACGAACAACGGCCCTCCAGCATTGGTGCGCAATAACGCGGGCCGAGCGAATCACTGGCTGGGAGTACGTTTGATTGGCCGCAAAGCAAATATTGATGCCGTTGGAGCCAAATTGACTTACCAGGCCGGAGATTTGTTGCGCCACTGCTTCAAGGTTGGCGGAGGCAGCTATCTTTCCTCGCATGATCCGCGCGTCGTGCTTGGTCTTGGCCAGCAGACGAAGCTCGATTGGCTGGAGATTGCCTGGCCCAATCCCAGCGGCAAAACCGAGCGATTCACTGATCTTCCCATCGACCGCTATATTACGATTGTGGAAGGCACGGGAAAGTGGAAGTAAGCATGCGGGGAAGCAGGCACGCCGTGAAGCACCAACGCATGCTTTCATCCTGTAGTTTGGCGCTAGTGATCCTGGCGTTCGTTGGATTTGCAGCGGGCCCTTTGTTGCAAGCCCAGGCCCAGCCCGGATCGCCAACTTCCCAAATGGAATTGAACAGTGGTGCCGTCGATACGCAGGCGGAAGCTGAACTTCGCACGGGCGAGGATCTGACGCGCCGTGGCCAATTTGCGGAAGCCATTCCGCATTTTCTGGCGGCACATGGTCGCGTCCAGGATGAATTCGCGGCCAGCTTCAATCTGGCTCTTTGTTACATCGGCACGGGCGATTTCCCGCGCGCGATTCAGACGCTCACGGCGATGCGCAGTGCGGGAAAAGCAACGGCCAACGTGGAGAACCTTCTCGCTCAAGCTTATGTTGGAAATGGCCAGGGTGAAGAGGCCTTCGCCGCGCTGCAACGAGCGGCTAAGCTCACTCCGAACGACGAAAAACTATATATTTTCGTTAGCGATGCTTGCGCTGATCGCCAGGATTCCGCGTTGGGGCTCCGCGTGGTTGATTTGGGGCTGCAGCACTTGCCCAAGTCCGCGCGGCTGCACTATCAGCGCGCGAATTTTCTTGCTGCTCTGGATCATCTAGACGACGCGCTCGCGGACTTCGACCTGGCCACGTCACTTGATCCCCATTCAGAAGTTGCCTTCGATGCCGCCGCACAGAAGAATTTTCTCGAGGGTAATTTGCCGGCAGCCGTCCAAGCGGCGCGCGCGGCAGTCCAGGAACACCACGCAAACTATTTGACGCTGGCAATCCTTGGCGACGCGCTCCTGCGCACGGGCGCGAGTCCGGGACAGCCAGAATTTGAGGAAGCGGAATCAGCCTTGAAGGAGTGCGTAACAGTGCGGCCTAACTATGGACGCGCGCTGATCGCCCTGGGCTACCTGTTGCTTCTCGACGATAAGCCTGCGGAAGCCCTGCCGTATCTTGATAGAGGCCGCCAACTGGATCCGCGCAATCCCGCGGTCTACAGGCATCTCGCGCGCGTCTACAAAAAGCTGGGCCAACCTAAAAAAGCTCAGGAAATGCTTGCTGCCCTTGCCGACCTGAATGCCCAGGAAGTCCAGAAGATCAATTCAGCCCCGGGTGAGCGCAAAGCGATCCCCGGCCGCGATCACACTTATCCTTGAGTTCTGCCGCAGCGAGTGGATTCTCTACTTCTTCTTTTGATAACAAAACATTAGCTCGGTCATATCTGGATCGCGTGCAACGATTTGCGTCGTAGTGAGCGAATCGGTGAGACCGGAAGGTACGGCACCGGGAAGTTTGTCGTTCGATAGAACGAAGCCTCCCGGATTAAGCATCAGCGACATATTCGCGCGAGCAAGAGACTGCTCGAAGGCGTTGAAGTACACAAAGATGTTAGTACCGATGATGAGATCAAAACCCTGCTGGGCAGAAGGTTGCATGTGCTGGAAAACGATGTTCAAGTCCAGCGCGGTGACGCGGCGGACAATGGCAGGCGGAATCTTTACAGCGCGTGTTTGCGTTTCCGCGGCCGCGCCCGGGGGAACCGTGATGGGCGTAACGGATTCTCCGATATGATCTCCAAGTTTCTGCCAATAGTTGACGAAACCGCTGCGATATTCAGGAGTGTGCCGGGCGGAGGTGTCCCAGGGAAGCTGGATAGTGTAGGAACGGCCCGCCAAGGCGCTTTTTCTGGCGCGATCAATGTGAAAGTTCACATCGGGGCTGATATCCAGCGTATACAGCTCGACCGTGGCAGGATCGGCCAGCCCCAACCGGAAAAGAGAATCAAGCACGGCAAAAGGCTGAATCGTCTGCGGCGGATAAAAGTCGTTGCCCTTTTCCTTGTTGGCAAAATCCAGGCCTGGACCGACCACCGCGACGCGATGAACGCTCCCGGGCTTCAGCAGACCCTGCTCCACCATGTGGCGCAGATGCTCGTCAATCAGATAATCGGGCCAGAGATTGGTATCGAGAGATATGCCGCGATCCTGAAAGAGCTGGAAGCGAGATTCGTTCTTCGGCTGCGAAAGATAATGGAGGTACTCATCGCGGAGGCGGGCCAGATTATCGAGCAGATGTTTCTTGATCTTCCCGCGATCCGCAGGAGTCTTGAAGGGATACCCCTTCCTTTCCAGGAAGGCGCGCATGTGCGCAATGCCTTCGTTGGCGTTGGAAGACGCCATCGCGCGGATCAGATCGTTGGCGCGATTTTCGGCGAACGCATTGACCAGTGAACTGCTGCCATATTTGGGCAGATACTCATCGTCAATGCGGTATTCCTTGGTGAATGTTACGCCGAAACGCAAAAGATTGATGAGCGTGTCTTCCTCGCCGCGGTCCAGCCGTTCCCGGATTTGCTGGTCTTGCTTCTCCACCCAAACAGACCACGCGGCCGGATCCTGCGTTGCGGGGCCTTTCAGATCGGCGGGAAGCGCACCAGACATGCCAGAGAGAACAGGCCGAGCTTCTTCGAGAGTGAGGAATTGTACTTTAGATGAAGCTTGGCCGCAGACGCCGCAGGGAAAGAAGCAGAAGGAAAGGATTGCGCCAGCCAGGAGTCTGGGGATTGTCATTGCCGCCTTCCGAAACTAATTGGAAACGGGTGCTTGAGAACCGGATTTGGCCTGATCGATCAACTGCTGCACCTTGTCGCGAGCGGCGTAGTTCGGGTTGGTGTCCAGCAACTTTTGCCAGTCTGTAATCGCGCCATGGGGATCGTTTTTGCCTTGCCACTTCACAATCCCGAGATTGAACAAGGTGTTGGCCTTGTTTGGCTCGTACGTCAGGGCCTTGTTGAACTCGGCGAGCGCCGCGTCTGCATTTCCCATGTACCAATACGCGGTCCCCAAATCCGTGCGCACCCCGGCGTTGGCCGGCTGCAGCTTCAACGAACGCTCGTAATAGTCGATGGCCGTCGGATACTGCTTGATGTCGTAATAGATGTTGCCGAGGCGAATGAGCAGTTCGACATTGTTGGGATCTGCTTTCAAGCTCTCGAGTAGGGGAGCGGCCTGGGTGTCCGCGATCTTTCTTAATTGCTCGGGACTCGGCATGGTGGCCAGGGCACCGGAGGGAGCGGCAGGAGGAGTACCGGTTGGCGGCGTGGAGGGCGCAACTGAGTCTGCCACACGAGCCGCCACGATGAATTTGTGGATGGACCAGCCGCCAGCCAAGCCTAGCAACAGACAAATCAACGCCACCGCAAAAGCCTGAGCGGAGGTCCAGTTCACGCTGGCGGTAGTTGTTTTAATCTCGGGCACTTTGTGTAGCTCCTTCTGCTCTGAATGCTCTCGCGTGCTAGTTCTTTACTTCGCCGCCAGCCTTGGCTTCGGCAATCATTTTCTCGACGATCGGTCGCCGATCCAGGTCCGGGTGCGCCTTGAGCAATGTTTCCCAGGCTGCGATTGCACCCGAGGCGTCTTTCTTTCCCTTCCACCGAATCATTCCGAGGTTGAAAAGGGAATTCGTGTCCTTCGGATCGTATTTCAGCGCTTGATCCAATTGTGCGAGCGCACCATCAACGTCACCGCCGTAGTAGAGGCACGACGCAAATTCGGTGCGCACGGGAATATTTCTTGGTTCCAGCTGCAGGGATCTATCGTAATACTGCGCGGCTTCCTTGAATTGGTGCATCGAACCATAGATGGCGCCAACTTGCGCCAGAAGGCTTGCATCGTTGGGAGTAGCTTTGAGTTTATCGAGAAGCGGTGCGGACCTGGCGTCGGCAACGGCTTTCATCTGCTCCAGAGTTGCTGCCGGATGAGGCGCGGTTGGGGCTCCCGCGACTGTCGCAGGACGTGACATCTTAGCGGTCTTGCCAGTCGGCATGTAGTAGCCGCCCACCAAACCCAGAGCCAGGCTCACGATGGCGAGCAGAACTACTTGCCCCGGGGTCCAATGTGGAGTGGACGGAATCGGCGCGGAGTCCGCATTGTTGGCCATGAATTCGATTACTCCTTTATCCGGTCAATGATCTCCGAGGCCAGCAATCTGGCCGCGCGGGAACTGGCAATGAACGCAACCTGCACACTCAGCAAAGCCGGTCTGCCAGAGGCAATTCGTTCCATCGTAGCGGCTATCGGTAATGCATTCAATATGTTACCTGCGCCGCGCCGAGCAATTCAGAGATTCGGCCTGGGAAGATCACAATCAGGGCCTATGCAAAGTGCGCGGACAAAAGAGAGTAAGGTGTGGAGGGCGCGTGGTGCCATATTTTTCGTCACACGCAGGTGTGACATAAATCACGCGACCTGGGCTTTGCGGTTTTGGCAATGGAGACTTTGGCCTTCGCTAGAAGTTTGCGGAGTTTGCGATACAATAGTTGCCCATATGTATGGAAACTCCCATTGGGGTCGGCTTTTCGCCACCGTACTGCGGGCAGGCCTCGGCCTGCTTTGCCTTTGTGCGTGCGTACCACTATTTGGTCGCGGCGCTGCTGTTGCGGCGCAAGGGAGCTTCGCCAGCGCAAGCGGATTCGCACCGCGCTTTGCCATTGCAGATTTCGACGGAGACCGCAAACCGGATCTCGCAACGATCGAATTCGAGCGGGACGCGGCCCTAGGAACGCGCTACTCCATACGGTTGCACCTGAGCGCTGGTGATGAATCGGCCATCGGAATCACCGGTCCGCAGGGTGGTTTGCAATTGGAGCCTCGGGACGTTAACGGCGACGATGCGATCGATTTGATCGTAACCACGGCATTGGACTCGCACTTTGTCGCTGTGCTGCTGAATGATGGCCATGGAAAGTTCACGCTGGCTCGTGCGGGTGAATTCCCGGACATCGAAAACGATCAGGGTGTGCGCCTGAATGCCGCACGCGAACGGGGTGAGGGATATGGCACCCTGCAACTGACCCGCGGCACGTTCGGGATCGAAAGTCTGGTTGCGTGTGGAGCGGGCCCGAAGCGCGATGCCAGACTATTGCTTGTGAGTCTTCAACATATAATTTTGGCGGACTTTCAACGAGGGAAGTCAGGCCGCTCTCCCCCTGCGGATGTCCCCTATTTCTGAATTTCTTCACCCTAATATTTGTAACAATTTCTTAATGATTTCAGCCGTACTGTTCCAAAGCCCTTCGCCAACAGCGATACAGGATTGGCGTATGGATTTGACGCAAACCACAGGAAAACTGAAAGTTTGTGATAGGCCGGGAGGCGGTTCCATGACAGACAAACGCTCTGCAAGCCGTGCGGCGATGCGCCCGGAGTTGCTTATCGAGGGCATGCTGTGCCTGGCGTCGATTCTTGCGCTAGCTGGTTGCGGCGAAGACAAAGCGAGCCAGAAAGCGGAAGCTCCGCCACCAGCCACGGTCGAGGCCGAGATGGATGCCAACAACTTCAAGGTCGAGCACCCAGAACAGTTTCTGTTGGCGACGGCTATTGAACATAAAACTGTGCCCGCGCTGAATGTGACCGGCGTGGTGCAGCCCGATATCGCGCGAGCCGTGCCGGTGATTTCGCTGGCGGCTGGACGCGTGGTGGAAATCAAGGCCCGCCTTGGAGACGTAGTGAAAAAGGGCCAGCTCTTAATGAGAGTCAGGAGCAACGATGTCTCCGGAGCTTATCAGGCGTACTTAAAGGCCGTAAACGACGAGCGTTTGGCGCGCCAACAACTCGAACGAGCGCAGTCTCTTTACGAAAAGGGTGCGATCGCGAAGAGCGCGGTCGAGCAAGCGGAGGACACCGAACAGGATGCCAAGGTGGACCTCGATACGGCCGTCGAACAGTTGCGGCTTCTCGGAGTAGATAAGGACCATCCATCCGGCATCGTGGACATTCTCGCCCCCATTTCCGGCGTGATCACCGATCAGCAAGTAACGAACGCCGCCGGGGTGCAGGGTCTGGGCTCTCCCAATCCCTTTACTATCTCCGATCTATCGTATGTCTGGATCATCTGCGACGTTTACGAAAATGATCTGGATGCCGTGCACGTTGGCGAGGATGCGGAGATCCGCCTGAATGCTTATCCCAATAAGGTGTTGAAAGGCCGCATCGACAATATCCTTCCGGTGCTTGATCCCACCATCCGCACAACCAAAGTCCGCCTGGAGGTGGCCAACCCCGGATTGATGCGCGTCGGTATGTTCGCCACGGCAACCTTTTACGGCAAACAGCCTGAACTTCGTGCCGCGGTTCCAGCTTCTGCCATTTTGCACCTGCATGATCGCCAGTGGGTCTACACCCCGGTAAGCTCCGGGCATTTCAAACGCCTTGAAGTTGTTACAGGGGATATGCTTCCCGGCAATCAGCAAGAAATTGTTTCAGGGATCAAGCCCGGAGACAAAGTCATCGCGGACGCGCTGACATTCCAGAGCACAGTTGAACAGTAATGATACGGAAGCTCGTCGATTTCGCCCTGGAGAATCGCCTGCTAGTCCTGGCGTTGGCGCTGATGCTGTTTCTGTGGGGCGCGGTTTCGTTTCATCAACTTCCGGTTGAAGCATACCCCGACGTTGCCGACAACTATGTCGAGATCATCACGCAATGGCCGGGAATTTCGGCGGAGCAGGTCGAACAGCAAGTAACCATCCCGCTGGAAATCGTGATGAATGGGATCCCACACGTTACGCATCTCCGCTCGTTCTCCCTTTTCGGGCTTTCTGACCTGAAGCTCATCTTTGACGACGACGAAGACAACTTCAAAAATCGCGAGAGAGTCCTGGAGCGGCTTTCCCAAGTTTCTTTGCCGCCAGGCGTTGTACCAACCATGGGCACGGACTGGAGCCCGGTCGGGCAAATCTATTTCTTCACCTTGCGCAGCAGCAATCCGCAATATGACGTGATGGAGCTGAAATCCATTGAAGACTGGGTGGTGGAGAAGAATCTCAAGGCCGTCCCGGATATTGTGGACGTATCGAGTTTCGGCGGGCCAACACGCGAATACCAGGTCAGGGTTGACCCCAATAAATTGATTGCTTATGGCCTGAGCCTGGCGCAAGTCGAGCAGCAACTCACGAACAACAATACAAATGCCGGTGGCAGCTTCGTTGAAGCCGGTTTGCAGCAAATCAATGTGCGGGAAGTTGGTCTGGTCTCCAATGTTCAAGACATCGAGAATACGGTAATCCTGACCAGAAGCGGTACGCCCATCCGCGTGAAAGATATCGCCGTGGTCGCGCAAGGCCCGAAGATTCGCCTGGGCCAGTTCGCACGGGCGATTCACCGCGAAGACGGGCGGATCATCGACAACGACGACGTCGTTTCAGGGATCGCGCTGCTGCGAAAAGGGGCTGATGCGGAGAAAGCCCTGGAAGGCCTGCATGAAAAAGTACGCGAGCTGAACGAACGCATTCTGCCTGCCGGTGTGAAAATTGTTCCATTTATTGATCGCAGCGACTTGCTCCACTTCACGACGCACACGGTGCTGCACAATCTGACGGAAGGCATCATCCTGGTCGTCATCATCCTGTTTTTGTTTTTGGGAAATGTACGTGGAGCGGTCATTGTCGCCCTGACGATCCCATTTTCGCTGTTATTCGCCGCTACCTGTCTGAAACTCAGGGGAATTCCTGCTAACTTGTTGTCTCTTGGCGCGCTGGATTTTGGGATGGTAGTGGATGGCGCCGTGGTGATGGTGGAAAACATCATCCGCCACTTGAGCCATCAGGAGCATTCCCTTAAGACTCCGATGGAACGCATCCGCGACGCAGCGCACGAGGTGCAGCGCCCCGTCTTCTACGCCATTGCCATTATTATTACCGCGTATTTGCCGATTTTTACGCTGGAGCGCGTGGAAGGGCGCTTATTCAAACCCATGGCCTGGACGGTGGCATTTGCCCTCCTGGGCGCTTTGGTTTTCTCGATGCTCGTTGCGCCCGTGCTGGCAAGCTTGTTCTTTCAAAAAGGCGCTCGCGAGTGGCGGAACCCGGTGATGGAATTTCTCACCAGGATCTACCGCGAAGCTGTGAAGTGGGCCATCGAGCACCGCCTGATCAGTGTGGGCGTGGCGTTGGCAGGCTTGCTGATCGCCATCTATCTATCTGTCAGCGTGATCGGCTCTGAATTTCTCCCGCACCTGGATGAAGGGGCCCTCTGGGTGCGCGGCACGCTTGCTCCCAGCGCCGGACCAAGCGAAGGAATACGCTTGTCCAACCAGGCCCGCGTCGTGCTTTGCACTTTTCCTGAAGTTACGGAATGCACCAGTCAAACGGGGCGTCCGGATGACGGCACAGACACAACCAGTTTCTTTAACACCGAATACTACGTCGGCTTGAAGCCTAAGGAAGACTGGCGTCCTGTGTTTCACGGGGACAAGGAAGAAGTGATCGCAGCCATGGATCGCGAACTGGAAAAAATCCCGGGCGTCATTTGGGGCTTTTCCCAGCCGATTGAAGACAACATGGAAGAAGCGGTCAGCGGCGTCAAAGGTGAACTGGCCACCAAAGTCTATGGCGATGACTTGAAGGTCCTCGAGGCAAAAGCAGATCAGATCGTAGGCGTCATGCGCGGGGTCAAGGGGATCGAAGACTTGGGAGTGTTGCAAGTCCTTGGCCAGCCCAACTTGAACATAGCCGTGGACCGCCAGCAGGCCGCACGCTATCAGGTCAACGTTGCGGACGTTCAGGATGCCGTGCAGACCGCTGTCGGCGGCAACGCGCTGACCCAGGTGCTGCAGGGTGAGGCGCGCTACGATTTGGTGTTGCGCTACCTTCCTCAGTACCGTGACACCAGGCAAGCCATCGAGAATATTCGTTTGCTTTCGCCCTCCGGTGAACGCGTATCCCTTGCACAGCTTTGCAAAATCGAAGAACGCGACGGCGCTTCGGAAATTTATCGCGAAGGCAACCAACGCTTTATTGCGATCAAGTACAGCGTGCGGGGTCGGGACCTGGGTGGAGCTGTAGAGGAGGCCATTCAGAAGGTGAATGCCCAGGTGCAAATGCCTCGCGGATACCACATTGATTGGGAAGGCGAATACGAAAGCGAGAAGCGCGCAGGGAAACGGCTCTTCGTCATTGTTCCGATCACCATTCTGCTGATTTTTATCATTCTCTACTCCATGTTTCGCTCACTTAAATGGGCGTTACTCATTCTTGCAAACGTGGCTCTGGCTCCCATCGGAGGCACGCTGGCGCTGTTGATCTCGGGCACGCATTTCAGCGTATCTTCCGGCGTCGGTTTCTTGGCGCTTTTCGGAGTGTCAGTGCAAACCGGTGTCATCATGCTGGAGTACATTAATCAACTCCGAGTCAGGGGCCACTCCATTGAGGAATCTGCCATTGAGGGCGCCGTTCTTCGGCTTCGCCCCATTATGATGACCATGCTGGTCGCAACGTTCGGATTATTACCTGCGGCCTTGTCGCACGCTATCGGCTCCGACTCGCAACGCCCATTCGCCATTGTGATTGTTGGCGGCCTCATCTCCGATTTGGTGATGAGCATCTTTTTATTGCCCACGCTCTACGTCTGGCTCTCCAGAGACGGCGACAAACTTCCCGAAGCCGAGATGGACTTCGAGGAAAGCACGTAGCGGCTCACTCCTTGCGTACTTTTTCCCGGTTCTCCCTCTGCTTCCACCTGTGAGGGACCCCGAAGACCGCCGATTGCCCGAGTCGAATCGGAAGAACTGGCCTAGAAAAGTGAACACCACGCAGTGACGCACATCACAAAAAGTCATGTCCGACTGCTCTAGTCGTCCTTGCCCTTATTTCATCGTACTTTCCATTGATTTCGAGTGCCGCGCAGCCTACCATTTTCTTGATACCTTTCTTGAAGCTTGCCCGGAGAAACCTAATGAGCCGCAAAATGTCTATCGTCGACGGCAATGAGGCCGCCGCAGCCGTTGCCTACCGCATCAACGAGGTGATCGCTATCTACCCGATCACGCCGTCGTCTCCCATGGGGGAATGGTCTGACCAGTGGAATTCAGAAAAGAAGCCGAATATTTGGGGCGCCATCCCGGATGTAATTGAAATGCAAAGTGAAGGCGGGGCCGCGGGTGCGTTGCACGGCGCACTTCAGGGAGGTGCGCTGGGCACCACGTTTACTGCCTCGCAAGGCTTGCTCCTGATGATCCCCAACATGTTCAAGATTGCCGGAGAACTCACCTCTGCCGTAATTCACGTTGCTGCGCGCACTGTGGCCACGCACGCTCTGTCTATTTTTGGCGACCATAGCGATGTGATGGCTACCCGCACCACCGGTTTCGGTTTGCTGGCCTCGAATTCGGTGCAGGAAGCATGCGACTTCGCATGCATCGCGCAGGCCGCCGCGCTTGAATCGCGTGTTCCGTTCTTGCATTTCTTCGATGGATTCCGCACCTCTCACGAAGTAAACATGATCGAACCGTTGAGCGATGACGATCTGCGCGCGCTGATTGATGACAAGTTTGTGCGCCAGCATCGCGAACGCGCCCTGTCGCCGGACCGTCCGATACTCCGCGGGACAGCGCAGAACCCCGACGTATTCTTCCAGGCGCGCGAGGCTTGCAATCCCTATTACCGCGCTTGCCCCACGATTGTGCAGGATGTGATGGATCGCTTTGGTAAGCGTACGGGACGAAACTACCACTTGTTTGATTATTACGGGCCTGCGGACGCCGATCGCGTCGTGATCCTGATGGGCTCTGGCGCAGGCGCTGCGGAAGAAGCTGTTGACGTGTTGCGGAAGGCCGGAGAAAAGGTCGGATTGCTCAAGGTCCACCTGTATCGGCCGTTTGCGGCATCGGCGTTCCTTAGCGCCATTCCCGCCAGCACAAAGGCCATTGCCGTCCTGGATCGCACGAAGGAACCCGGCAGCCTTGGCGAGCCGCTGTATCAGGATGTGTTGACCACTTACGCGGAGAGGTACGCAACGAATCCTGGCGCAGGCATTCCGCGCATCATCGGCGGGCGTTACGGATTGTCTTCGAAGGAATTCACGCCCGCGATGGTGAAGGCAGTTTTTGACGAACTGAAGAAACCGGAGCCGAAGAATCATTTCACCGTCGGCATCCAGGATGACGTCACGCACACCAGCCTGCCTTACGATCCGGATTTTTCGACGGAAGATCCCCGCACGGTGCGCGCGCTCTTTTACGGGTTGGGTTCGGACGGCACAGTGGGCGCCAACAAGAATTCCATCAAGATTATCGGCAAGGGCACAAATAACTACGCGCAGGGCTACTTCGTATACGACTCGAAGAAGGCAGGCGCGGTGACGGTGTCGCACTTGCGGTTTGGGCCGGATCCCATCCGCTCGACTTACCTCATCACCAAAGCGAATTTTGTGGCTTGTCACCAGTTCCAGTTCCTGGACCGCATTGACGTGTTGGCGGCCGCAGAACCGGGCGCCGTCTTCCTGCTGAATGCGCCGTTTGGACCAGATGAAATCTGGGATCATGTTCCGCGGCAGGCACAGGAAATCATCATCAGAAAGAAATTGCGCTTTTATGTGATTGATGGCTACACCGTAGCGCGCGCGGCGGGCATGGGCAGCCGCATCAACACCATCATGCAAACCTGCTTCTTTGCCATCAGCGGTGTGCTGCCAAGGGAAGAAGCGATTGCCGCCATCAAGAAAGCGATTGCGGATACCTATGGCAAACGCGGAGAAGCCGTGGTGCAAAAGAATTACGCGGCCGTGGATGCCGCGCTGGCCCACCTCCACGAAGTCAAGGTGCCGGCGAAGGTGACGGCGCTCTTCGATATGCTGCCAGCCGTGTCGCCGCAAGCTCCGATATTCGTGCGCAACGTGCTGGGAACAATCATCACCGGGAACGGCGATTCGCTGCCGGTGAGCTCCATGCCGATTGACGGAACCTTCCCGACAGGCTCGGCGATGTGGGAGAAGCGCAACATCGCCAAGGAAATTCCCGTCTGGGATGAAGCGTTATGCATCCAGTGCGGCAAATGCGTTTTGGTATGCCCGCACGCTGTCATTCGCGCGAAGGTGTACGACTCATCGCTGTTGAAGGATGCGCCGACAACGTTCAAATCCTCCAAGCCGCGTTGGCGCGAATTCGAAACACTGAAGTACACGCTTCAGGTGGCCCCGGAAGATTGCACGGGCTGCAAACTGTGCGTGGAAGTTTGCCCGGCGAAGAGCAAGAGCGAAGTGAAGCACAAAGCCATCAATATGGAAGACCAGACACCCTTGCGCACGCCAGAAAGCGCGAACTGGGACTTCTTCCTTTCGCTGCCGGAAATCGACCGCAACAAGCTTTCGCACGGGCAGGTGAAGGATTCACAATTGCTCGAGCCATTGTTCGAGTTTTCTGGCGCTTGTGCGGGTTGCGGCGAAACGCCGTACATCAAGCTGCTGACGCAACTCTTCGGAGACCGCTTGCTGATCGCGAACGCGACCGGTTGCTCCTCGATTTATGGCGGGAACCTGCCTACGACACCGTACACGCAGAACAAGGAAGGCCGCGGTCCCACATGGTCAAATTCATTATTTGAAGATAACGCGGAGTTCGGGCTGGGCATGCGCCTGGCGGTGGACCAGCAAAACGCGTACGCGCGAGAGTTGATCACGCGATTGAGCGGTTCGCTTGGCGAAGTGCTCGTCAAGAGCATTCTGGAAGCCGATCAATCCAAGGAACTGGGAATTCAGGAGCAACGCCATCGCGTTGTTGAACTTAAGAAAAAACTTCAAGCGCTGAAAACGCCCGAGGCTCTGGCACTTCTGCCGGTTGCTGATTGTCTTGTGCGCAAGAGCGTGTGGCTCTTGGGCGGAGACGGCTGGGCTTACGACATTGGCTTTGGCGGGCTTGATCATGTGTTGGGCTCGGGGCGCAACGTCAATGTGCTGGTGCTCGACACGGAAGTTTATTCCAATACTGGTGGACAGATGTCCAAGGCGACGCCCCGCGGCGCGGTGGCAAAATTCGCGATGGGCGGAAAGCGCACTGGAAAGAAAGACCTGGCGATGGAGGCAGTCAGCTACGGTTACGTGTACGTAGCGCGCGTGGCCCTCGGTTCCAGCGATACGCACACGGTCAAAGCCTTCATGGAAGCGGAAGCGCACGACGGGCCTTCGCTGATCATTGCCTATAGCCATTGCATCGCGCATGGCTACGACATGTCCATGGGATTGGATCAGCAAAAGAAAGCGGTGCTCGCTGGTTATTGGCCGCTGATGCGCTACAATCCCTCGTTGCGACTGGAAGGCAAGAATCCATTCCTGCTCGATTCCAAGGCGCCCAGCATTCCACTGAAGCAGTATGCGTATCAGGAAGCGCGCTACACCATGTTGGTCCGGAGTGATCCAGAGGCGGCGCGTGAATTGCTGAAGATTGCGCAGGACGATGTGGAACGTCAGTGGCGCGTCTACGCCAACCGGGCCGCCATGGCTGGCCGGTCCGAGTCTCCACATATTGCGCCCGAAGCGCCAGACACTGCACCAGAACCCGTGAAGAAGGGAGGGGAAGAGGAATGAGCGACCTCACTACCAAATACCTGGGACTCAACCTGAAATCACCCTTGCTGGCTTCGGCTTCGCCGCTATCGGAATCGGTGGACAACATCAAGCGGCTCGAGGATCACGGCTTGGCTGGCGTCGTCCTGCCGTCGTTGTTCGAAGAGCAGTTGGAACTGGAAAGCCTGGCCGTGGATTCGGATCTCGCGCGGGGCTCCGATAGCTTCCCCGAATCCGCGAATTTCTTTCCGGATCTGCAAACCTACAACCTGGGTCCGGATGGCTACCTGGAATTGATCCGCCACGCCAAAGAAGCAGTGGACATTCCCATCATCGCCAGCATCAACGGTATATCCAGCGGAGGTTGGCTGCAGTACGGCCGCCTGATGGAAGAAGCGGGCGCCGACGCCATCGAACTGAACATCTATTCGATCGCCACGGACCCGGCACTGAGCGGGGCAGAGGTGGAGCAGGGCTATATTGATTTGGTCAAACAACTCAAACGCAGCCTGCGCATTCCCCTGGCCGTGAAGCTCTCTCCGTTTTTCAGCGCACCGGCAAATATGGGAGTGCGCCTCGACGAATCGCGCGCGGACGGCATCATCCTCTTCAACCGTTTCTATCAGCCTGACTTTGATATCGACCAAATGGAAGTATCACCATCGCTGGCTCTCAGCCGTCCGGAAGAACTACTTCTCCGCTTGCATTGGACTGCTATCCTGTTCGGCCATGTGCGCGCTGACTTGGGAATTACCGGCGGCGTGCATAGCTCGCGGGATCTGCTGAAGTGCATCCTCGCGGGCGCCAAAGTCGCGTTCATGACCTCCGCGCTGTTGCGCAACGGCGTGCATCACGCCGCGCACGTCCTGGCCGAAGCGAACCGCTGGCTTGACGAGCATGAGTACAGCTCGATTCAGCAGATGTGTGGAAGCATGAGCCACGGCTCCGTGCCTGATCCCACAGCCTTCGAGCGCGGCAACTATATGAAGGTGCTCAGCTCGTACACGCTGCGTGCCAATGTGTTCAACGATTAGTTGGCCTGGCCAGACTGAATAATTGTAACGAACCCCCTGCGGCAGCTTTGTTTATCGCGTTAAGGCGGGAGAGATAACCTCGTCGGCAAGGGCGCGAGCCTTCGTCACGAAGCGCTCCAGCAGGGCAGTGGCGTCCGCTTCAGAGTAAGATTCTGCCGCCGGGAATCTTTTGCTGAGTCCCTGCCAGCATTCCATATATGCAAACGGTGTTTCTCCCTCAATCTCGTATCCATAGTTCATGCCGCATCTTCTGCAAACTTCGTCCGCAACGCTGACGATGGACGTTACATCGTTCGGAGGCGTCTGCGCTTCCGGATGCATGTGAAATTCAATCACCTCCGCGATCTCCACCGGGAGCCGCCAAAGTTCCGCAAGAATGCGCCCGCTTTCTGCGTGCGTGAAGCCCAGAATGCGGAGCTCCATTGTTTCGATGGAAACTCTCTCCGCGGCTGCTTTCCCCATCACATCACTGAATTCTTCGGGAAAGAGAATCGCGTTAACTAGAATCCCGATGTCGTGGAGCAATCCCGCCAGGTAGGCTTGCTCGTAGTTGGCGGCGCAGAACTTTTCCGCCAGGTTTTGCGAAACCACCGCCGTGCCCAGTCCATGACGCCAGAATGCTTCTTTCCCCACGGCACTGCTGAGGTTGGCAAACAACATAGGAAGACTGCAAGAGAAAGCGATATCGCGAATGCGCCACAGTCCCAGCGCAAGCACAGCTTCGCGAACCGTTGCTACATCGCCTCGCTGGCGATACAACGCCGAATTGGCTTGGCGCAAGCACTGCGCCGTCAAAGCTTTGTCATAAGAGATGGTCCGTGCGATTTGCCCAACGTCGATCTTGTTGGGAAGCGCGCTTAATGCCTCGCAGAGTGTCGTCAAAATCGCTGGCATGGCGGGCAGATTGCCCAGCCGTTTTACGCGTTGCGTCAGAATGTCGTAGGTGACCGGATTCAATCAGAACCTCAGTTCGCGGCTGCAAGTGCACGATCAAAGATAGTCGTCTGCATCCGCCTTCATGGAAGAAAATGAGCATGTGGCCTTCCAGTGTAAGTGGAGCAAGCAAGAAGAGTTTTCAGTTCGTGGTGTTCCAAAGCCGAACAGGCATTTCGCTTACGATTCATCTCCCTCTTCCACTTGCGCCATGCTCGCCGCTCTCTGCCCATCACTCCGGACGCGGAAATTCCATCCAGTAAACACCTTGGCCACCACTCTGACGTTTGCGTTGGGCTCGATAAGGGAGGAAATAAATGACCGGCATGGCACTCGGTGTGCATATTCCCATTACTGGAGTTACCTGCGGTCTTTCTGCGCATGACAACATCTGAAACACTGAATCGATTTCTGGCGCGCCAGCCCATTCTGACTCCCAAGCGGAAATTATTCGGCTATGAGATTCTCTCGCGCTATGGTCCGGAGAACTATTGCCGCCCCATTGCTGGCGACCAGTTTCATGTAAATGGAATGGACGAGCTGTTTTTGATGGGAATTCAGACCATGACCGAGGGTCTGCCCGCATTCCTGAACTGCACGCGTGATTTCCTGGTGAAGGATTATTTGACGCTCATGCCGCGAGAGTTGGTCGTGGGGGAAATTCTTGAGAACGTTCCACCCGACGACGAAGTGCTTTCCGCCTGCCGGAGAATGAAAGACCAAAACTACCGCTTTGCCCTGGACGATTATTGCGATCACCCGGACATGAAGCCGCTTCTCGACATCGCGGATTTCGTCAAGCTGGATGTCCTCCTGACCAGTTTTGAGGAGCAAAAGCGTGTTGTGGATATTTGCCACAGTCGCGGCATCCCCGTCGTCGCCGAAAAAGTGGAAACCGATCAGCAATTCCACAGATGCCTGGACATTGGCTATGACTTTTTTCAGGGCTATTTCTTCTGCCGCCCACAGATTGTGGGGCGCAGAAGCGTTCCGGCAAACAAAACGGTCTACCTGCAACTGCTGCAAGCTGCCAATGCGCCGGAATTCAGCCTCAACAGGATTTCGTTGATTTTCAAACGTGACGTTTCACTGTCGTACCGCCTGCTGCGTTATCTGAATTCCGCGGCGTTTGCCTTTCGCGTGGAGATTCACTCGATTCCCCACGCGCTCACTCTTCTGGGAGAACGCGCGATGCGCAAGTGGATCTCGCTTGTCAGCGTGGCGGCGCTGGGCGATTCCGTCGCCGACGATCTCCTGCGTCTGCCGCTGCTACGGGCGATGTTTTGTGAACTGATTGGCCAGAAGGTCGGAATGATTCAGGAGACCAACGAACTGTTTCTGCTTGGCCTGCTCTCCGTGATGGACGCGCTGCTCAATGTTCCAATGGCCGACGTGCTAAAGGAAATTCCCGTGGATGAAGAGATCAAGAGAGCTTTGCTGGGCCATCAGAGCCGCTACCGCCCGGTTTTTGAAGTTGTTCTGGACTACGAAAGTGGTACGTGGGAGCAACTGGCGCATTCCGCACGTCACATCCGTCTGCACGAGAATTTTCTTCCCGATCTTTATCTACGCTCCGTGCGCTGGGTGGGCGAAGTGCTCGCGGATTCACCCGTGCTCGTCTGAACTTTCACAATCCTGCTATCCTTCTGTTTCAGCGAAGACTTCCTCCGTCAGGTGGAACGCGGAATTTGCTGCCGGCACGCCGCAATAAATGGCAGTTTGCAAAAGCACTTCGCGCAACTCTTCGTGAGTTACGCCATTCTGCAGCGCCCCACGGATGTGTATCTTTAATTCATCGCCGCGATTCAGCGCCACCAGCATGCCAATGGTGAGCAGGCTGCGCGTTCTTCGTGGCAAACCGGGTCGCGTCCAAATCTCGCCCCAGGCATAGCGCGTGATCAAATCCTGGAAGGCAAAATTGAACTCATTCTCGGCGGCCTGGGCCCGCTCCACATGCGCTTCTCCCAGCACCGTGCGGCGGACTTTCAGTCCTTCTTTGTGACGATCGCGCTCGTCCATTTTGTGCTCCTCTATTTTGTAAGAAAATCTGCCAGGTGCCTGTTGAATTCGTCCTGGGCCTCGAGATTGGATAGATGCGCTGCGTTCACTTCGACATAACTAGCGCCGGGGATTTGTTGAGCCACGAACTTTCCTTCCGCTGGAGGCGTACTTGAATCGTGTGTTCCGGCAAGGACTAGCGTTGGCACTTTGACATTTTGCAAGGCCTCGCGCTGGTCCATATCCCGGACTGCGGCGCAATTGGAAACATAACCTTCCGGATTTGCCTCTTCCAGCATGCGCAAGACTCCCGCAGTTTCCGCTGGATGAGAAGTACGGTAGCCGGGCGTCAGCCAGCGTTCAAGTACGGCTGCAGCCACTGCGTGCATTCCACCCTTTTGCACGGCCTCAATCCGCGCATTCCAGGAATCCGGCGTGCCGATTTGTGCCGCAGTATTGCAAAGCACGATTTTGTGAAACCGGTTCGGAGCGTTCGCGCCCAGGAACATGCCGGTCATTCCGCCCATGGAAAGCCCGCAGAAATGAACGCGCTCCAGTTGCAGGAAATCGAGCAGGCGCACAACGTCCCAACTTAATTGTTCGATGGTGTAAGGGCCCGGAGTGATGCTGGATTGCCCGTGGCCGCGCGTGTCGTAGCGCAATAAACGAAAGTTTTTTGTGAATGCGAAGACCTGCGGGTCCCACATGCGGAGTGTTGTGCCAAGAGAATTAGAAAAGACAAGTACGGGAGCGTGTTCCGCGCCGGCCCATTCATAAAAGATCTGAGCATCAGGAAATCTGGCAAATGGCATAAGCGTGGCTTTCCTTCGAAAACGGATTACGAACCTGCTCGGGCTTCCGCAATTACACGGCGGATGAACTCACCGGCACTGCCCAGATAGTTTCGCACATCGAATAGACTTTCCAGATCGGCGGGCGTCAGGTGTCCATGCAAGCCGGATTTCTCGCGAAGAACGTCCTTTAGATGGCGATTCTGCTCGCGCGCTTTCTTGCAGGCGGCTTCCACCAGGATGTGCGCCGGCATTTTGCCCATGCGGTCGCCGAGAGCGAAGGTGACGGCCTCGGCAAAAATGAGGCCATTGGTAATCTCGAGATTCCTGGCCATGCGCGCCGCGTCCACTTCCAGACCCAGCAACATTTCCGCCAGATGGTGAAGCGCGCCACCGCATAGACAAACGACCTCTGGTAGCGTCTCCCATTCGGCGTGCCATCCGCCCAGCCCTCGCTGTTCTTCTTGCGGCATGGCGGATAACAAAGTGGCGACGAGGCCTGGAACTCTTGTTGCGGCCGCCAGGACCACGGCGCAAGTGACGGGATTGCGCTTGTGGGGCATGGTGGAAGAGCTGCCGCGCCCTTCAACGAAAGGCTCGAACAGTTCACCAATTTCGGTCTGGGAGTGCAGTGAGATGTCTCGCGCAATCTTACCCAAAGTTCCCGCGCATAGGCCGAAGGTAGTAGCGATCTCGACAATCCGATCACGGTGTGTGTGCCAGGGAATTGCAGGTCGCGCGAGGTTGAGTTCATTGGCCAGCGCTACAGCGACCTCCGGACCACGTCCGCCGAGGGCGGCGAGCGTTCCCACAGCGCCACCGAATTGCAAAGTTAAAACGCGCGGCCTAATTTCGGCAAGGCGCTTGCGATGGCGACCGACGGCGTCCAACCATCCCGCAACAATAAACCCGAAAGTAGTCGGCAGGGCTTGCTGCATCCAAGTGCGCGCGACAATAGGCGTGGCGCTATGCTTTTCGGCAAGCGCAATCAAGGTATTACTAAGGCGGGCTAAATCCTGGTCAATCAATTCCAGCGCGCCCCGCATTTGCAGCACGCAGCCAGTGTCAATCACATCCTGGCTGGTGGCTCCCCAATGCACAAAGCGAGCCGCATCTTTGTCCTCGCGGGCAACCAGTTCCGTCAGCGTTCTAATCAATGGAATGGCCAGGTTGCCGGAGAGCGCGGCGTCTCTGGCGATGCTGGCAAAATCGAAAAGTTCCGTGCGGCACTTGCTCGCGATGATTTGAGCTTGCGTGGCCGGAACAATCCCGCACTTGGCTTCTGCGCGCGCGAGGGCGGTCTCGAAATCCAGCATGCTCTGGATGCTCGCTTCGTCCGTGAAAAGCTTATCCAGCGCGTCGTAATGAAATAATCCGTCGAGAAGGCTCATCAGCAGCAATATCTCCGTAAATCAGCAATCAAAAAATACGGTTTCATATTCGCCTTGCAAGTAAATATCCCACCCGAGAGTGTGTGGCTCCGCCGTTAGCGGCCGGGCAATCAGGGTGGCACGCCGTTCAGCGGGCACGAGATTCATAACATGATCAGTGACGTGCGCGGAATCATCGGGAAAATAAAGGCGAGTGACCAGCCGCCGAAGCAATCCGCGCATGAAAACCGTGATTTGAATGTGAGGCGCTTGAGGGCGGCCATCCGGACCGGGCACGCTGCCGGGCTTAATCGTGGTGAAGGTAAACTCCCCACGCTCGTTTGTGGGGATGCGCCCGAAGCCGAAGAATTCCTGATCTGGCGATTTCTCCTGTGCATTGTCCGATTGAGCAAACTTGCCCTGCGCGTCAGCCTGCCAAATTTCGAGGCAAGCATCAGGAACGGCATGTCCCTCGCCATCAAGAACGCGCCCGCGAATCGTGATGCGCTCGCCGCTGGATGCGCCGCGCGTGAGATCCGAACGATTCAGCCAGTCGAAGCCGATGCTGAAATACGGGCCAACAGTTTGCGAAGGTGTGGTTTCTCCGCTCATCTCATCGCTCCATCGGAGTGGCGTTGCGGCCACGCAGCACTATATCGAAGCGGAAGCCCAGTGCGATTTCCGGAGTGGTGGTCTCCCAATCGAAAGCCGAAATCAGGCGCTGGCGTGCGGATTCCACTGGCACGCTGTTATAAATCGGGTCGAATGCGAGCAGCGGATCCCCGGGGAAATACATTTGCGTCACAAGTCGAGTAGCAAAAGCGGGGCCGAACACGGAGAAATGAATATGTTGCGGACGCCACGCGTTGTAATGATTGCGCCAGGGATACGCACCCGGACGAATGGTGACGAACTGATAGCGGCCATCGTCATCCGTAAGAGTCTGTCCCATCCCCGTGAAATTGGGGTCGAGCGGAGCGTCATGCTGATCCGTTTTGTGAAGATAACGTCCGGCCGCATTGGCCTGCCAGATTTCCACCAGCGAATTTGGCACGGGCCTGCCGTCTTCATCGAGGAGACGCCCGCTGACGACGATGCGCTCGCCTAATGGTTCGCCTTTATGCTGACGAGTAAGATCGAAAGCTCTCGGGGGGACAACTTCTTTGGGGAAGGATGGCCCGGTTGTTTCTGAAAGCGTGTGGGGCAACTGGATCAAGGGCTGCGTGGGAGCGCGCTTGATCGAAGAAGCGTAAGGCGGATGCAGAAGCTCCGGCTGAGTACCGGGGGAAGGCCTGCGATAGCGCAGCGTCGGCATCATGCTCCGTTTCTCTTAAACGCGTTCAAGAATTACGGCAATCCCCTGGCCTACGCCGATACACATGGTACACAGCGCGTAACGTCCTTTGGTACGCTGCAATTGATAGAGCGCCGTGGTCACCAGGCGCCCGCCGCTGGCGCCCAACGGATGACCGATGGCGATCGCGCCGCCATTGGGATTGACGTGCGCGGCATCGTCCGCCAGACCAAGCTCGCGAAGAACCGCGAGAGCCTGCGCGGCAAACGCTTCGTTCAATTCGATGACATCCATTTGCGCAAGATTCAGGCCAGCTTTTGTCATAACTTTGCGCGTCGCGGGAACAGGTCCCATGCCCATGATTCGCGGCGCCACCCCAGCGGCGGCAGCGGCAAGCACACGCGCTTTGGGCGTCAGTCCGTAGCGTTTGATCGCGTCTTCGGACGCGAGAAGCAGAGCACACGCACCGTCGTTTACACCCGACGCATTTCCGGCTGTAACCGTGCCATCGGGCTTTACGATGGCTTTCAGTTTTGCCAGGCCTTCCAGCGTTGTGTCTGGGCGCGGATGTTCGTCCACGCTGACGACCACTGCTTCTCTCTTTTTTTGCGGGATGGAGACGCTGACGATTTCTTCCGCCATTCGGCCAGCCTTCATGGCTTCGCCGGTGCGCTGCTGGCTGCGAAACGCAAACGCATCCTGGTCGGCGCGCGCAATGTGGTATTCCTCCGCGACAATTTCGGCGGTCTCCGGCATGGCGTCGGTGCCGTACTTTGCTTTCAAGGCGGGATTCACAAAGCGCCAGCCGATCGTCGTGTCCTCAATCTTCATATTGCGGGAAAACGCCGCGTCCGCTTTACCCATAACAAATGGGGCGCGCGACATGCTCTCTACTCCGCCCGCAATCACAAGATCCACTTCGCCACTCTTGATCCCGCGAGAAGCCACCGCGACCGCATCCATGCTGGATCCGCACAGCCGATTCACCGTGCTGCCTGAAATTTCCTTGGGCAGTCCCGCTAGCAGCAGCGCCATGCGCGCTACGTTGCGATTGTCCTCTCCGGCCTGGTTCGCGCAGCCGTACACCACATCATCCAGGGCGCCCCAGTCTACCTTTGGATTTCGCTCCACCAGGGATTTGATGGGGATGGCCGCCAGATCATCCGCTCGTACGGCAGCCAGCGCGCCGCCGTATCTTCCAATCGGCGTGCGAATGGCGTCACAAATGTAGGCGATGCTCATGTTTTTCCGTTCTATCCTCGCCCACAGTCTACCGTAAACACACACCGCTTGACCAAATCCGGTGATTCTTCCAGGGGTGTGCGTTAGACTCGGCTTGGGCCGTATTGACCGCTGGCGGCGAACGCACATCATGCTCATCAATCGCAAAGAAATCCAGATCGAATGGGGAGACTGTGACCCCTTCGGGATTGTGTTTTTCCCGCGTTACTTCGAGTATTTCGACGCTTGCACCAACGCCTTGTTTCACCGTGCCATGGGCTTTCCGAAGGCGGAGATGTTGCGGCGGTTCCAAATCGCGGGGATTCCCCTGGTCCAGGCAAGTGCAAATTTCTTTGCGCCTTCATCGTTTGGAGACGTCGTCAGCGTAGAGTCCTGCGTTACGCAATGGGGGAAGAGCAGCTTTTCCGTGCAGCACCGTCTCTTGCGCGGGCAGACTTTAGCAGTCGAGGGTTTTGAGAAACGCGTCTGGACGGTGCGGCCGGCGGGCGATCCCAGCAAAGCCGTAAGCCAGCCCATCCCTCTGGAAATCATCGAGAAGTTTGCTTAGTTTTGCGAAAGGCAGCTTCGTTCATGGCCACGATTCGCACGCAAGTCGGAATCATCGGCGCTGGGCCGGCTGGGTTGACTCTCGCTCATTTACTTCACCTGCAGGGAATCGAGTCGATCGTTCTGGAAAGCCGCTCGCGCGATCACATTGAAAGCCGCGTACGTGCCGGCGTGCTGGAGCAGGGCACCGTGGAGCTTTTTCGCGAATCCGGCGTAGGCGCGCGGATGGATCGCGAGGGCCTGCAGCACAATGGGATCGAGCTGCGTTTTGCCGGTGCGGGCCATCGCATCGACTTCAAGGCGCTTACCGGGAAGTGCATCACCATTTATGCGCAACAGGAAGTGATTAAGGACTTGGTCGCAGCGCGACTGGGCCACGGCGCACCGATCTGCTTTGAAGCGGAAGCGGTACGCCTTGTCGATGTGGATGCGCAGCCGAGGATCGTTTACCGTCAAGGCGGCGTTGAGCATGTAGTCGCCTGCGATTTCATCGCTGGGTGCGACGGCTTTCATGGAATCTGCCGTCCAGCCGTGCCCGCAGCCCACTTGCAGATTCACGATCGCCACCATCCTTATGCCTGGCTGGGGATTCTGGCAAACGTGCCTCCCGCTTCCGACGAATTGATTTACACCTACCACGAACGAGGCTTCGCTCTCATGAGCATGCGTTCTCCCCAGGTATCCCGCCTGTATCTGCAATGCTCCGCGGACGAGGACCTGCGGAATTGGCCGGACGAAAAAATCTGGGAAGAGTTGCGGACACGTATGGCCACGCACGACGGCTTTGTACTGAAAGACGGCCCAATTACGCAGAAGAGTATCGCTCCCATGCGAAGCTTTGTCGCGGAGCCCATGCAATACGGAAAACTATTTTTGCTGGGAGATGCCGCCCACATCGTTCCCCCGACTGGCGCGAAGGGTCTCAACCTTGCGGTCGCTGATGTGCGAGTGTTGGCGCGTGGATTAGTAGATGTTTACAAAAACAGGAAGCGGACAGCTCTACTCGATTTCACGGAGCGTTGCCGGAACCGTGTCTGGAAAGTGCAGAGATTCTCCACCTGGATGACTTCCATGCTGCACCGCCGTCAGGACGAAGACAGCTTCTCGCACAATCTCCATCTCGCGGAACTCGACTATGTGACCACTTCGCGCGCCGCTTCCACTGCGTTAGCCGAAAATTACGTCGGATTGCCGTTCGACACGCCGGGGCTGTTCTAACGCTTCAAGGCAACGCGAAGGCAACATAAACGCCGCCCGATGGCGATTTCGGATCTCGCCCACCACCCGCCGCGATCACCACGTACTGACGGCCATTCACCTCATACGTAGCGGGAGTTGCGGTCCCCGAAAAAGGTAGCGAGCCTTCCCAGAGTAACTCTCCCGTCGAGCTATTGAAGGCGCGGAATTTCTTGTCGAAACAAGTGGCGCCAATAAAAACCAGTCCACCCGCGGTCACGATCGGTCCGCCATAGCTTTCCGTCCCGGTGATCTTCACGCCTTTCGCGGCAAGATCCGGATATTCGCCCAGCGGAATTTTCCAGACATACTCGCCGGTATTCAGATCAATGGCATTCAGCGTGCCCCACGGGGGAGCTACGGCGGGATATCCATCGGGATCAAGGAATTTGTGATAGCCCGTGAAGCGATAATTCATCGCCGGCAGCGCGGGCCCGGCACTCTTCATCTCTTTGTCGTCGCCCGTCGTCAAATACATGTCCAGGGCAAATAACTGGTCATCGGTCAAATTGGGGAAGCCCGGCATGCGCCCTTTGCCGCTCTTGATGGTTTGCGCGATTTGCTTGGAAGTCAGGCGCTTGCTGACATCCACCAGTGAAGGAATCGCGGGAGGAGAGCCTTTCATTGCGTCGCCGTGGCAGAGGCTGCACTGGCTCAGATAGATGCCGCGCGGGCTGTTGGCGCCGGTATTGTGAATCAGCGCGCCGGTCCATGCGATATCGTTGGCGTTGACGTAGAGCACGCCTGTTTGTTCGTCAACGGCTGAGCCTCCCCATTCCGCTCCGCCATCGAATCCCGGGAAAATCACGGTGTCTTTGCCGACAGAGAAGGGAACGAATTGGCCTTCACTGCGATACTTGTGAAACGTTTCGAGCGCCCACTGGTGGATTTCAGGCGTGCGTTGGGAGAGCAGGTCTTCCGTAAGAAGTTGGCGCGCGAACGGCGCAGGCCGCGTGGGCAGCAATTGTTCGGGAGCAGCGACTTCACCGGGAACGGTGGAAGCAGGGTACTTGTGAAACTCCATCGGGAAAAGCGGCGTGCCGGTGACGCGATCGAACAGGTACACATACCCTTGCTTGGAAGTTTGCGCGACGGCATCCACATCCTTACCATCATGCTTCACCGTAACGAGCGTCGGCGGGGATGGAAAATCGCGGTCCCAAAGGTCGTGGCGAACACCCTGAAAATGCCAGATGCGCTGGCCAGTCTCCGCGTTCAGCGCAAGGAGGCAATTCGCGAACAAGTCGTCGCCAATGCGGTCCGCACCATAAAAATCAGCGGCAGCTGACCCCGTGGGAACGTAGACGATCCCGCGCTGCGTGTCCACGGCCATCCCTGCCCAATTATTAGCGGCGCCGCTGGTCTTCCAGGCATCCTTGGGCCAAGTCTCGTAGCCAAATTCACCAGGGCGGGGAATTGTGTGGAACGCCCAGCGAAGCTTGCCGGTGCGCACGTCAAACGCACGCACATCCCCTGGTGGCGCCGGAAGCGTTTCCGGATTGCGTCCGCCAACGATAAGGAGATCTTTGTAGAGCACACCAGGGCTGGTCAGAGAGATGGATTGCCCTTGGGCCGGCTCGCGGCCAAGATTTTCTCGCAAATCGATGCGCCCCTCATGGCCAAAGCCCGTGATCGGCTTACCGGTCACGGCGTCCAGCGCGTACACGAAGTTCATCACGCCAACCAGGATGCGTTTCTCTTTACCATCGGTCCAGCAGACGAGCCCGCGATCGGGTTGTGTCCCCTTGACCCCGGAATCGAATTTCCAGATGAGCTTTCCCGTGGCGGCGTTCAATGCAAATACTTTTTGCGTGGGAGTAATCCCATAGAGCACGTCGCCGACAATGAGAGGGCTTGTTTGCAGGCCGCCTTGTTCTTCCGTATCAAACGACCAGGCAACGCCAAGAGTCTTGACGTTTTCACGGTTGATCTGTCGCAGGCTGGAGTAGTGCGTATTTGCGGGCTTGCCGCCGTAGGCGGGCCAATCCTTCGCAGCGGATGAATTGTCCGCGAGAGATTGTCCCGCAAGCCCCGGCACGGCGAAGAGGGCAAGTGTCGCGGCCACTAGTCCAACCGCGGCAGCCAGCAGATTGAGTTTCATTTGTGGGTTACGCTCCGATCATTAATGGGGATGAATGGTTCCCAGCATGGCATGGAAAAGTGGCGTCGGCTTCACGTTTTCGTCGAGTGGTCAAGGGCGCTGTCTGGAGACCCGCTACTGTCCGGCATGCATCTGCCAGTAAGCTTGATGGCCCAAATAATCGTCGTCCGGCAAATTCGCGATGATCATCCGCCGCATCTCCAATGGGTCGATGGTCCCCTGTAGCTTGTAGACGACTTCTCCGTCGGGGCGTATGAGCATGGAATAAGGTACGGCCGCATTCCAATCCGGATCGAACGCGGCAAGCATGGTGTACAGATCGGTTGATCCAAGAATCAGATTGCGAGTCGTTGCATGAAGCTTCGTCAGCGAAGCGAGCGCGCCTTTCTGCTCGTCTGGATAGTTGATGCTGACGGTGACCACATCGAAAGGTCGATGGCCATACATGCGGTACATCGTCTGAAACTCCGGCATTTCCTTGACGCAAGGCGCGCACCAGGTGGCCCAGAAATTAACCAATAGAAGTTTTCCAGTGGGATTCTTGCGCAAGGCCTTTAAATCGTCAGCGCTGGCTGGGGAGACTTGCACCGGCTTGCTCTCAATTTCATCGAGTTCCGCCTTGCGCCCTTCCTCCTTATAAATCCATTTTGTAGAACAACCTACCGAAGGAGTCTTCTCTACCTCGACAGGTTTCTCCGCAAGAATGGCATCGATAGCCAGGCGCGCATCGCGGCGCGTCACCAGCCCCTCGCGTGGATTATTGTCCACTCGGCCTTCGTAGCGGAGTTTGCGCTGCGCATCAAAAATGAACAGGTGTGGCGTCGCTGCCGGGCCATACGCCCGGGAAACTTTCTGGGTTTCGCCGTCATAAAGATACGGAAAATCAAAATTACGGTAAGCCGAGCGAATCTTCATCTCGTCAAAAGAATCCCCCACATCCGTGTAGCCCATTTCATCCAGGCGGACGGCGTTGGGATTATTGGGCTCGATGGCCACAAGGGTGACTCCGCGGTCGTGATAATCAGCGGCGAGTTGCTTGATGCGCGTTTCGTAAAGTTGCGCGGTAGGGCAATGGTTGCAGGTGAACGCGATGACCAGAACTTTGCTCGATGCGTAATCGGCCAGGCAGTGCGTTTGCCCGTCAATGCCGGGAAGGCAGAAACCCGGTGCCGTTGCGCCAATGGCGAGTGGCGGAGGACCGGATTCGCCAGACAGGACGGAGCTACAGAGAAGAGCAAGCAATCCAAGGATAAAACCGAAAGGAAGCAAGCCTTTGTTGCGGCGATTGGAGGTTGTCATTTGCACTGATTATACCCAACGCGAGCGGGGAAGGGGAGAAAGCAGAAACCTGAGGTGGGTTCGCGTGATTATGGATTGGATTGCTGGGCGAGCGTCGCAGCTTAGGAAAGGAAGAGCGCAACAGGAAAGATAAGAAGCGTAACTCAATTTGAAGATCTGCCTAAGAGACTCCTAATGAGAGAAGCGAAATTGGTTGTGCCAGATTGAATGTTGACTACCGCATCGAACATGGTCGGCGCCCAAATTCACAAGCAGCAAGTGTGCTGCCCTGCATCGCATCCCCCTCAATGAACCCGTGACTAGCTTGATGCTGAAGAAAAAAAACGGGATGCCGAACTAAGAGTTGTTGAAACCGCCGATGGAACTAAATCCCGCAAGTGACGTGTACTGGGCCGCTACTTGCTACTAAGACCTGTCGCGCACTTCTGCGTTTGGGCATGGGAGCGTGACGCCAGAGGAATCGACGCCTGCACCGCTGACACGCAGCGAAGCAGTAGTTTCCTCGGCGATGGTTCAAAGTGGAGCACACCGACAGGCAGGCTCCATGTCTCGATAACCTGCCAGAGAGAAGAAAGGCGAAGAGAACATGCCACCTATTCGAGTGCTGGTGGTTGATGATTCGGCGGTCATTCGCAAAATCCTTTGCGAAGCGCTCGAGTCTGACCCATCCATTCAAATCGCGGGAACTGCGCCAGACGGGCGCATCGCCCTGGCCAAAATCTCCCAGCTCAATCCCGACGTAGTCACACTCGACATCGAAATGCCGGGCATTTCCGGCCTGGAAACGCTAGTCGAGATCCGCAAACTCTATCCCAGGCTACCCGTCATCATGTTCAGCACCATGACGGAACGCGGCGCCTCCATTACGCTGGACGCGCTGGCCTTGGGCGCGAGCGACTACGTCACCAAACCCTCCAATACCGGCAGTCTCGACGTCACAAAGAAACGCATCGAGACGGACCTGATCCCCAAGGTGAAAGGCCTGTGCCGCGGAAGCGCTGAAAAGAAACGCCTCCACGATCTTCCCGTGAGCCCAGCATTCGTCCTCCCAAAAATAAACTTGGTCGGCGCACCCATAGACGTTTTGGCCGTTGGAACTTCCACGGGAGGCCCGAATGCCCTTGCCGAAGTCCTGCCTTCCATCCCCAAGGATTTTCCCGTACCCATCGTGATCGTCCAACATATGCCGCGGCTGTTCACGCGCCTGTTGGCGGAACGCCTGGACAAACAGTCGGCCATTCATGTCCGAGAAGGCGAAGAAGGCGGCGTGCTGAAGCCGGGAGAAGCGTGGATCGCTCCCGGTGATTTTCATATGACCCTCTTAAAAGACGGCAGTTCGGTGCGATTGGTAATGAATCAGGAGCCGCCGGAGAATTCGTGTCGCCCAGCCGTCGATGTTCTATTTCGTAGCGTTGCGCGCATTTATGGCTCGCACACGCTGGCAGTTGTTTTAACGGGCATGGGCTCGGACGGTGTTCGCGGCTCCCAGCAAGTTCGCGAAGCCGGAGGGCAGGTGCTCGTCCAGGATGAAGCCACATCGGTTGTGTGGGGCATGCCGGGACAAGTGGCTGCTGCGGGGCTTGCGGCAGGTGTGTATCCGCTGGGGGAGATTGCCCAGGAAGTCGACCGCAGGGTGCGAAGCAGCCGCATGAGCGTACAGCGCCGCGACATCCCAGCCGCTGGCAAAAAGGAATTGCAGAAGGGCGGAGAAGAATCGCCCACGCCCGTCCGCCGCGTGAATCAGTCAACCGATTAAGCAGCAAGAAAAGAGCCCAAATGGCTGGAGAAGTATTACAAGCCACACTGACGGCGCCCACGACAAAAGGCGAAGCCTACGATCCTGTTTATCTTCGGATTCGCGATCTTGTCTACCAGACCTGCGGCATTTACCACTCCGAAGAAAAGCTTTATTTGCTCGTCGCCGCTTGCAAAAGACGCATGGCCACAGAGCGCGTGAAGGCCGGCAGCGGCCGCGAGTACTTGGAACTCCTGACCAGCCCCGGATACAAGGAGACGGAATCAAGGGAACTTTTGAATGAAATCACCATTGGCGAGACCTGCCTTTTCCGCAGCCCCGCGCAACTCAACGCGCTGCACAACGTGATCCTTCCCGAACTTGTTGCCGAACGAGGCAAAATCGGGTTGCGGCGCCTGAAGGTCTGGAGCGCCGGATGTTCCACCGGCGAAGAGCCCTACACGCTGGCAATGTTTCTCCTCGATGAAAAGGAAAAGCTCCTGAAAGATTGGGAATTCTCCATCCAGGCAACGGATTTGAACGATCGCTCCGTCGAAGCGGCCCGCGCCGGAATCTACGGAGACTACGCTTTGCGCAACACTCCGGAAAATTACAAACGAAAGTATTTTTCCCCGGGGGAAGCCGGCAAACTGAAGGTCAAGGAGGAAGTCAAAGCGAAGATCACCTTCACGCGCCTCAACCTGAACGATGACAGCCGCATGTTGTTCATGAAGGGCATGGACCTGATCTTCTGTTGCAACGTGCTGATCTATTTCGACATGGTATCGAAACGGCGCGTCGTGCAGCACTTCTACTCCAATTTGATGCCCAACGGCTGCTTCTTTCTTGGACACGCGGAATCCCTCTATCAGGTTAATGATCAATTCCGCTTGGTGCACATGCCGGGGACAACCGTGTACCGCAAACAAGGTTCGGAAACGGGGAAGGGTGGCCCGGCATGAGTCAATCGTTGCGCGACGGCTTGAAACGCAAGGTGGAACGCCTCCGGGCTCTGCCATCCTCCCCCGCGGTTCTGCAACCGCTCCTGGAACTCCTGCGCTTACCCCCAGACTCCATCGACCTTCGCAAGGTCGTCGAGCTCGTCTCCTATGACAAGACCATTGCCGCACAATGTATGCGTATTGCCAATTCGCCGCTCTATGGAAGATCCCGCGCCACGGAGTCCATCCAAGCGGCCGTGCTCAGCCTCGGCATTCAGCGCGTCGAAGATATTCTGCTCACCTGCTGTCTTCATAAATTCAGTTCGGGTGCCAAGTGGGCTGGCGATCCCGTCGTATTCTGGCGGCATTCATTGGGTTGTGCCGCCGTTTGCCGCGAATTCGCAGAGCGCATCGAGTTCCGAGAGCCGGAAAAGGCTTATCTGTCCGGACTTTTGCACGATTTGGGAATCCTGGTGAACTCGCTGGCCTATCCTGAGGAGTATTCCAAAGTCCTCGCTGAAGCGCAGGCCATGGGCGTGCCTCTGGTCGAGCAGGAGACAAAAGACCTCGGCTTCACGCACTCCGAAAGCGGCAGCATCTTGGGTACGACCTGGCAGCTTCCGAACACCATCAATGAAGTGATCGCCTTCCACCATGAAGTCCAGAGCGCCCCAGCCGACAATCCCTTGGTCGCCCTTGTGCACATTGCAGATTTGTTGTGTCGCATGACAGGCTTGGGTTATGGCTACGAGGAATGGAGAAGCGTGGAATTGGCGGCGGATCCCGCATGGGCGGATCTCGCCAGGCATTGCCCTCGCCTCAAAAAGATGGATCTGATTCGTTTCACATTGGACTTGGAAGGCATAGTTCCGAGTGTTCAGACACTCGTCGAGTCCGTGTTCAATCCCAAGCCGGAACATATCGAAGTCGAAAGCCCCTCCTAAAGTTTCATCCTAGCCTGCCGATACTCCATTTGAGGACCTGCTGGCGCACAAACGGACGCCTTCGCAGCCTCGCACATCCCTTCCCGCGGGGTTATCGGGCAGGAAGTGCATAGTACTTTGTGTGTTTGATGTAGACACTGTGTCTTGATGGCGCAGTGTGAGCTTTCCCATCTTCGTTAACCCCCCTGTTTTCAATCCCACTAACTTTCAACTGTGGCGACGCACGCGCACCAGTACCCGCGTGTTCTTGCACTGCAGAGTTTTCCCAATCGAGAGGGATCAGTGAATCCCTGTGAAGAGAGATGCCGGGGGAAGTGGGGTGACGATATGGCGGCAGCTTCAACGGTCGCATGGTCAAGAACAACTGCTCGTGTTCTGGTGGCGAGTTCCGATCCACTGGTGCGCCAACGCATATTAAATGTTCCAGGATATATCGGCGCGGAGCGTATGGAGGCCAGCGGAGGCGCGCACGCACTGGCAAAGTTAAAGGAAATTGCCTGCGACGCGGTTTTGCTGGACCGCAACCTGGCGGATCTTGATGCGCAGGAAGTGGCGGCCATCATTCACCGTCAATATCCTGAAATCGCCATCGCTTGGATTGACGACGAACAGTCTGCTAACCGCGAAGGTTTGGTCGCTCCGCTGGCGCAAACGGAAACCGGCTCCGGCAACATTTTGCCTTGGGAGGCCAAGGCACAATGCGATGCCACGCAAGCCTTGCCTGGAATGATTGGTGATAGCGAACCTATGCGAGAGGTTTACCGCCTGGTTCGCATGGTCGCGAAACGCGACACGACCGTGCTCGTAACCGGTGAAACCGGCACGGGGAAAGAGCTGGTGGCAGAGGCCATCCACGCGCTCAGTCCGCGCGCCCAGCAGCCCTTTGTCGTCGTGAACTGCGCCGCCATCCCCGAAGCACTGTTGGAAGCGGAACTCTTTGGGCATGCGCGTGGGGCTTTTACCGGCGCGGTGCAGGCTCGCCTGGGACGCATTCACGTCGCGCAAGGCGGCACGCTCTTCCTGGACGAGATCGGCGATTTGCCGCTAGGCATGCAAGCAAAGCTGCTGCGCTTTCTGCAAAGCGGTGAAGTGCAAAGGCTGGGAAGCTCTGACGTGCACCGCGTCGATGTGCGCGTGATTTGCGCTACGAATGCGCGGCTCAGCGAACTCGTCGAAGCCAAGCAATTTCGCAGGGATTTGTATTACCGGCTGGAGGTATTTCCCATCGGCTTGCCGGCACTGCGGGAACGCATCGAAGATATCGAAGCGCTCACGCAACATTTTCTGCGGCTGTTGACCGAGGAAAACAAGGATGCCCCCAAGAGCGTTCACGACCGCGCCTTGAGCGCTTTGTTAAAGCGACGCTGGCCCGGAAACGTGCGCGAACTTCAACATGCCATCGAGAGAGCCTTCATCCTGGCGGGCGAAGACGACGTGCTCTTCCCGGAACATTTCCCGATTTACGGGCAGGAAGAAGAGCTAGGGGCTGTTTGAACTGCAAGAGAATAGGTCGAACTCGAAGAATTCGCATGAGGTCAGATGATGCAAATGGTTGGACACAGCCACGGTAAAAGAAGCGCCATCCTCGCGGAGCGCCAGAAGCTCAGCGCGGAAAGCGGCTTAGCACAGGCCTTTCTGACGTTTACCCAGGCCGCTGGCTCGCTCGAAAAATCCTATACCCTTCTGCAGAGCGAAGTCGCCCGGCTCCATGACGAGCTTCGAAAAACCAATGCGGAACTGGACCGCAGTCTCGAAGAAAATCGCCGCGTGCGCGCATATCTTGCGAATGTTCTGGAAAATCTGCCCTGCGGCGTCGTGGTGGCCCAGGGGCAGGGCGCCGACGTGCAAGTCCTGAACCCGGAAGCGCGAAGACTTCTACAGATTCCGCCAGAATGGAATCCTTCCGCAGGCGCTACTCCACCAGTGCTACTGGATAGGCTCCTGTCCCAAGACCCCGCCGCAAAGGACTCTTCTCACCAGGAATGGGTGGAAGAAGGAAGGTCCGGTAAACGCACCATCGGCATCTCCCGCGCGAGTTTGAACGGCAGAAGCAATGGAGAACGCATCTGGATTCTCCGCGACATCACGGAAGAAAAACGCATTGGCGAAGAGCGCGAAGCCTCGCGCCGCTCCAAAGCCCTGGCGGACATTGCTGCGTTGCTTGCGCATGAAATTCGCAATCCCTTGGGTAGCATGGAGCTTTTTACCGGACTGCTGACGGAGGCGGCCGCGAACACTCCGGAAACCCGCCAGTGGGCGAATCACCTGCAAGCCGGACTTCGCTGCCTTAGCGCGACAGTCAACAACGTTCTGCAATTCCACACCGTGGGCGGTTTTCAACGAAGTGTTACTGACCTCGATCGCTTGCTCAGCGAACTCGCCGATTTTCTTTTGCCCATGGCCCGCCAGCGCGGCCAGCAAATCAAATTTGAAAACTCTATAGGCCCGGTGACTACCCAAGCGGACGCCAACCGCTTGAAACAGGTGTTCCTGAACCTGGCATTGAACGCCTTTCGCGCCATGCCTCCCGGCGCCACCTTCCGCATTCGCATGGGTTGGGCGCCGCAATTTCCCGGCGGCCTGGCAAGCATCGAAGTGCAGGACGAGGGCAGAGGCATTCCGAAAGAACTGCTCGGCCGCATCTTTGAGCCGGGCTTTACGACCACTCCGGGGAGTCCCGGGCTTGGCCTGGCTGTATGCAAAAAGATTATCGAGCAACACGGCGGAGAAATCTCTGTGCAAAGCAAGCCGCAAGAGGGCACACGCTTCACCATCGTGTTGCCAGTTTCGGGAGAGTCCGCATGAAAGAAGTCTTGATCGTTGACGACGAAGCCGCCATGCGCGAAGCCTTGGAAGCCAACTTCCGCCGCCACGGATGGCGGGTGCAGAGTGCCGCGGGCGTCGGCGAAGCATTGAGTGCCTTTCGGCAAGAACCCAGCCGCCTGGTCATTACGGACATGCGCATGCCGGATGGCGATGGCCTGCAGGTGATGGAAGGCGTGCGCAAGTGCATGCCGGAAACTCCCGTCATTCTACTCACAGCCTACGCCAGCGTGCCCGACGCAGTGGAAGCGATGCGCGGGGGCGCTTGCGATTACCTCCAGAAGCCCATTTCGTTCGAGGAATTGGAGTCCACCGCCGAACGCTTCGTCGGGCGCGCCACTGAAACGGCCGACGCGGACGGCGGCGTGGAAGCAATTGCCGAATCGCTCTCTTTTCGCAGGGTGCTGGAACAAGCGCGAAAGGTTGCGCGCAGCGACGTGGACATTCTGATCGAGGCTGAAAGTGGCACGGGCAAGGAAGTAGTGGCGCGCATGATTCACCACCATAGTTCCCGGCGAACGGGGCCTTTCATTGCCGTAAATTGTTCCGCGTTTCCCGAGAATCTTCTGGAGAGCGAATTGTTTGGCCATGTGCGCGGCGCCTTCACGGGCGCGCAGAACGCCAAAGCCGGTAAATTCGAGCTCGCCTCAGGAGGCACGCTCCTGCTCGACGAAATTGGAGAGATGCCCCTCGCTCTGCAACCAAAACTGCTTCGTGTGCTGCAGGAGCGGGAGATCGACCGCCTGGGCGATACCAAGCCCGTGCACGTGGACGTGCGCATCATCGCCACTACCAACCGTCCCTTGCATCAACAGGTGAAGAGCGGAGCGTTTCGTGCTGATCTCTATTACCGTCTTCATGTCGTGCCGTTGTCCATCCCGCCTTTGCGCGAGCGCCGCGAGGATATTTTGCCCTTGGCTGAATACTTCCTTCGCAAGTATGAACCCGCCGAATTTCGCGGAATGTTCCGCATCGCCAAAGAACTTGTGGAGCAGCTTAAGTGGCACGATTGGCCGGGGAACGTGCGCGAACTGGAAAACGTGATCCGCCGTGAACTGGCTTTTGCCGCGGGAACCACCCTCGACGGCAGGGAAATGGAGCTTGGCTCCGAGTTGCGTGAAGACGCGGCATCCGGCGAGCTGCGTCCTGGCGTCACCATGCACGAGATGCAGCGCCGCCTGCTGGAAGCCACGCTCGAAGCTACCGGAGGAAACCGTACGCGGGCGGCTGCGCTGATGGGCGTGAGCCTGCGCACCGTTCGCAACAAGATTCGAGAATATGGACTCGCAGGGAGGAGAACGTCATGAGCTGGCTGCAAACATCCAACCTGGTCATGCTGCAGCGCTTCCTGGATGTGGACGCAATGCGGCAAACGCTGGTCACCACCAATGTGGCCAACGTGGACACGCCCGGCTATCACACCCGCGATGTTGATTTTCGCGGAGAAATGATGCGCGCTATGAACGGCGAAGCTGACGACGGCACAAGCCCCTTCGTGGTACCAGTGCGCGGTTTGTTGGCGCGGCCAGACGGCAACAACGTCAGCCTCGAGCGCGAATCCATGCTTCTGGCGGAAGTCCAACTCCAATTCAAGACCGCCACCGCCATCCTGCGCACAGAATTGCTTCAAATTCACACCGCAATCCACGAGGGGCAATAATCATGAACCTTTTTCGCGTGCTGGAAATCAGTGGCTCCGCTCTTATCGCGGAGCGCATCCGCGCGGAAGTAACCGCGGCAAACCTGGCCAATGCGGAAACAACGAAAACCGAAAGCGGCGGGCCGTACCAGCGCATGAACGTGGTGTTTGGCGCGCGTCCCGTTGGTTTCCAAAGCTTCAATGGAATGATGCTGGCTTCGCTCGCCGATCTCCACGCGGAAGATGTTCGTGTCGTCGGCCTCGCCGCGGACAACACTCCGCCCGTCCGGCGCTACGAGCCGGGACATCCGGACGCGGACAAAGATGGCTATGTGTCATATCCGGCCATCAATCCTGCGGAAGAGATGGTCAACCTGATGGGAGCGGCGCGTGCTTACGAAATGAATGCCTCCGCCGTGGCCAGTACAAAGAACATGATTCAAGCGGCCATCACGATCCTGTCTTGATTTAGATTCGGTTCATAAGGGGGAACCATGGGCAACACGATTCAAGGACTACCAAATGGCGCACCCGATTTCGGCGTCTCTTCCAACATCAAGACGCCGGTTGGCGGCGGCGACGCCACGGAGTTCATGAAGACTCTGGAAGATGCCATGAGTCAAGTCGGCCAATTACAGAGCGATGCCGACACCCGGGTGGGCCAGTTGCTCAACGGCAATGGCCAGGATGTGCATTCCGCCTTGATTGCCGTCGAGAAGGCCAGTCTGGCGTTCGACATGATGGTGCAGGTGCGCAACAAAATTGTGCAAGCCTATCAGCAAGTTTCGGGCATGCAATTCTGATTTGAGCTAGGAGCAAGGACCGATTCCGGGCGGTTTGCGCATGGAAAAATTCCTGCAACAAATCCAGGCTTTTTTGCGCGGCTTGACGCTGGGCCAGCGCGTGGTCCTTGTTGGCGGCACTCTGCTGGTGGCCGCTGTCGTCTGGGGATTCACCATGTTCTTTTCGGCAGGTGAATACAAACCATTGTTTTCCGGGATGTCCCCCGCGGACGCGCAACAGCTCTCCGCGCGCCTCGCTGGAGAGAACATCAGCGCGGAAATTTCCACCGATGGAACTTCCGTCCATGTGCGCGCTGACCAGATCGATAAGGCGCGGCTAGCTGCTGCCGCGCAAGGCCCTATTTCGAGTGGACGCCTGGGCTTCGAGTTGTTCGACAAGCCCAACTGGTCGGGCAGCGATTTCTCCGAAAAGGTGAATTACCAGCGCGCCGTCGAGGCGGAACTTGAACGCACCATTCAGACCATGAACGGCGTGGATTCCGTGCGCGTGCACCTCGTCCTGCCCAGAGACTCTCTCTTCGCGGATCGCGAGCGCCCCGCCAAAGCTTCCGTAGTTTTAAAGCTCCGCGGTACCCGCTTGACGGATCAAGTGGCGATGCCGGTTGCCAATCTCGTGGCCAGTGCCTGGGATGGTTTAACCCCACAGAATGTCACGGTGGTGACCACCGACGGCCAGATTCCCTCGCCGGGCCACGGAAGAATGCTGGCCGGCAGCGCCGGAAATCTGGAACTCGAAGCGCTCCTCGCGGAAAAATTGGTGCAAACCCTCTCTCCGGTTGTAGGCGGAGATCACATCAAGTCCAGCATCACGATCGACTACGATCCGACGTCCGGCGAAAGCACCCAAGAACTCTACGATCCCAACACCACCGCGGTTTTAAGCTCGCAAACCTCAAACGAGACGGTGGGCGATCTGGAGCCCGCCGGAATTCCCGGGACGCCCAGCAATACTCCCACTTCTCAAGCCAACGCCGCGGCAGTGGCACAAGCCAAGACCAACAGCACCACGCAGGGAATCCACAGCGAAAGTAAGACGTTTGCCGTCAGTCATACCACCAAACATCTGCTCGAACCCGCGGGTCGCATCCGCAAATTGGCCGCAGCCATCCTGGTGGACGATGCTATCGACACCAAAACCGAAAATGGCAAGACCCAGCAGAATCGCCGCAAACGTACTCCAGAGGAAATGAAGCAAATCGAGGAGCTTGCCAAGGCCACGATTGGTTTTGACGCGCAGCGCGGCGACCTCTTTTCGTTGCAGAACATCTCTTTTGTGCAGGCCCCTCCGGAAGTAATCGTGCCTCCTGGAAAGGTCACTGGCGTCATGACCTTCATCGAGCGTTGGACGGGCATCCTCCGTTACGCTGCGCTGCTGCTGATGTTCCTGCTTGTCTACCTGCTTGTTCTCCGCCCAATCAAAAATCAGTTTGTGAGCATCTTAAAGAGCCCGCCGCGAGCCCTGCTGCAAGCAGGTGCGGCAGCACAATTGGGGGCAGGGGCGGAGGCCGGAGGCGTTGCAGCCCCGCCGGCGGCCCTCGTGCTCGATGGCCCTTCGGCGGAAGTAAATCGCACTATTCAATTGAAGAAAGAGCTGGTGAACAAGGTGAAGTCTGATCCTGAGTCAGCCAGCCGCCTCGTACAGAACTGGGTACGAGAAACGGAGAAGCCGCAATGACCCCCGCGGAAGAAGCCGCCATTCCTGGAAAGCGCAAGGCTGCCATTCTTCTGGTACTGCTCGGCGACGATGTGGCCGCCGCTGTCTACAAGAATTTGCCGGATGCCGAAGTGCGGCTCATTACTCAAGAGATTGCGGACCTCGAATACGTTTCGCCCGAACTCGCCTCCCGCGTTTTGCAGGAGTATCACCGCCTTGCCGTGACCCAGGAATATCTGGCTCAGGGCGGCCATGAATTCGCCAACAAACTGCTAATCAAGGCATTTGGGGAGCATGGCGCCAAAGCATTGCTGGATGAGGTCAGCCGCGCCCAGGAAGCGAGTTCGCAGAATCTGGACGCGTTGCAAAAGACCGATCCGCACCAACTGGCAAAATTCATCCAGGGAGAGCATCCCCAGACCATTGCCCTCGTGCTGGCCCACTTGAATGCAAAGAACGCCCGGCTGGTGCTGATGTTGCTCCCGGATAAAGTTCGCGGGCAAGCCGTGAAGCGGTTGGCGCAAATGCAGCAGTTTTCTCCCGAGATGGTCAAGCAGATTTCGATTGTGCTTCATAAACGGCTGCTGACTTTGGGCCAGCAGAGCCGCCGCGCCTATGGCGGAGTGAAAGCCGTCGCCGATCTCTTGAACCAGTTGGACCAGGAAGCCACTAGCACCATTTTGGAGACCATTGAGCAGGACAACACGCAGCTCGCCACCACCATTCGCAACCTCATGTTCACCTTCGACGATTTCCGCGAAGTCCCCGACACGGGCATTCGCGAACTGCTTGGCCAAGTCGACAAGAAAACATTGGCCACCGCTCTCAAAGGTGTCTCCGAAGAGCTGAAGAATCACATCTTCAAATGCATGTCTTCGCGTGCCGTCGAAATGCTCAAGGAAGATATGGAAGTGCTCGGTCCTGTCCGCTCCCGCGATGTGCACGCCGCCAAACAGGAAATTGTTTCTGTGGCGCGGCGTCTTGAGGGGGAAGGGAAGTTGGTTCTCAAACAGGAGCAGGAAGATTCCTATGTCGTCTAAGACGACATCACGGGGCGGAGGGGTGATGCAGACCGAACCATTTTTGTATATACCGACCGGTGATGGAGGAGAGGCCGGCGTAGCGGACGAGTCGAATCCCTGGGGTGTCCTCGGCGCCCTTACAAAAACTCAAGCGGAGAAGATGGAACGTGAATCCCTCGCCCGCGGCATGCAGGAAGGCGAATCGCGCGCCCGGGTCGCCTGCGATGCCAAAGTGGTGGCGGCCCAGGAGGGAATTCGCAAAGCGCTGCTGGAATTCCAAAAGGAGCGCGAAGACTATTTCAATCGCATTGAACCGGAAGTCGTGCAATTGGCCCTGGCCATCGCGCGCAAGATTCTTCACCGCGAAGCGCAGATCGATCCGCTGCTCTTAGCGGGGCTGGTCCACGTGGCCTTGGAAAAACTCGATGCTGGAACACGCGTACGCCTTCGCGCAAACCCCGCCGACATGCATTTCTGGAATGAACACTTCGCACAATCCAGTAACGGAGTTGCTCCACCGGAGCTGATCGGGGACTCCTCCTTGCAGCACGGCGAGTGCTCTCTCGAGACGGAGGTTGGCAGCACGCAAATCAGCCTCGAGACGCAGCTTAAAGAGATCGAACAGGGCTTCTTTGATTTGCTGGAACAACGCCCGCGAGCACGTTGATGGCAGAATCACGCGACCTGAAACCCTTCCTCCGCCGTTTGGAGGATTTCTCCACACTCCGCTGGACCGGGCGCGTCACCAAAGCCGTCGGCCACCTGGTCGAATCCGACGGCCCCTTTTGCAGCGTTGGCGAAGGCTGCGCAATCCTCACCGAAGACGGGCAAACTTTTTCAGGGGAGATCGTGGGATTTCGCGGGCGCTCGGTGTTGTCAATGCCGCTGGAAAGGCCCAGCGGTATCCGCTACGGCGATCGCATCGTTACACGCGGCACTCATCCTGCTCTTCGTGTCGGGCCACACCTGCTGGGTCGCGTGATCGATGGTTCCGGCAAACCGTTGGACGACCTTCCCAACTATCGCGCCAGGGAATATTGGCCGTTGCATGGAGACCCGCCGCAACCACTCGAACGTTCTCCCATTCGCGAGCCGCTCGGTTGCGGGATTCGCGCCATTGATGGCCTGCTGACTTCCGGCCGCGGCCAGCGCGTGGGCATTTTCGGCGGCAGCGGCGTGGGTAAAAGCACGCTGATTGGAATGATGACGCGCGGCACAAGCGCGGATCTGACCGTGCTTGCGCTTGTCGGTGAGCGTGGACGCGAAGTCCGCGAGTTTCTGGAAGAATCCATTGGGAGAGTAGGTCTGGCGCGATCCGTGGTGGTTGTGTCCACTTCCGATCAATCCCCACTTCTGCGCATTCGCGCGGCGTTGGCGGCCACCACGGTTGCGGAGTATTTCTGCGCGCAAGGAAAGCACGTGCTCCTTGTCGTTGATTCTTTAACCCGCTTTGCCATGGCCCAACGAGAAATCGGTCTAGCCGCAGGCGAGCCACCCACCGCAAAAGGCTACACACCCTCAGTGTTCACGTTGCTCGCGCGCTTGATCGAACGCGCTGGAAATTTCGGCGGTGGCAGTATCACCGCCTTCTATACCGTACTGATGGAAGGGGATGATCAGCAGGATCCCTTGGTGGACGCGGTGCGCGCGCTCCTCGATGGCCATGTGCTGCTGGACCGCAAACTCAACGCTCGCAGCCATTACCCTCCTATTTCCGTCCTCGATAGCCTCAGCCGCTTGATGGAGGCGGTTTGTACTGTCGAGCATCAGGAAAAGGCCAAGCGCCTGCGCCAATTATTGGCAGCCTATGCGGCCAGCGAAGACCTTGTGCGCATCGGCGCATATCAGAAAGGCGCGGACGCTACCCTTGATCGCGCCCTGGCGGCTCTTCCTGCGATCAACGCATTCTTGCAGCAGCGCAAAGACGAGCGCGCGCCCTACGCTGATTCGGTCAAGGCTCTTCTGGCGCTTCCGGGATAAACGCATGCCCTTTGCATATCGATTGGAAGTGTTGTTGCGGTTGCAGCGCAGCCTGGAGCGCCAGGAAGAAAATCGGCTGCTCGCCTGCGTCGCTCGACTTGCACAACTTAAATCGCAACTGCAAATCTGGGAACAGGCTCGATTCGAGCGCAAGCGGCGCACCGTCGAAGAGTTGCAAACAGGGGCCAAGGGAATCGTTTTGCAGCTTGCAGCGGAGTGGGACGTAGCCGCGCGCCGAAAGCAAACCGAGATTCGGAAGCAGGTGGAAGCAGCGGAGCAATTGCGGCTGCAGCAGATGCAGATTTACCGGAAAGCTCGTCAAAAGAGGGAAGTACTTGATGACTTGCGAGACCGCCAGAAAACAGTGCACGACCAGGAAGAGCTTCGCCAAATGCAACGTACACTTGATGAGACGTTTCTGATCCAAACTTTCCACAAAAAAAACAGTTGACTGTCTGTTTTCCCTGGGCAAACGTTGCCGCCCGGGGAAGCGATTTCCTCTGTTCCCCCGCGACCCGGAATTCCGCATAATCCCGCAAACCTTTTTCCAACCATCAGATACGCGGTTCCCAGCTCGGCGCAGTGGAATGGTTAACCTTGTGCATAGATTGCTCCGGAGTTCGAGTGGAGCGTAATGCCAGCTGCCAACATTGCGATGATGCCAGCGAATCTGCCAGCGGCGAATGTGCCGCAGACGGCCGCGGCGGCTCCGATGACGGGAAAGCCTGCCAGCGGCTCGTCGCTATTCGCGCAGATCGTGGCGCAAAAAATGGCCGCCCCCGAAGCGCAACCAGCTTGCGCTAAGGGAGCAGTCCCAGCGCCGACGAATTCTACGGCAAACGTTCCGCAGAAAAAGGTCGCGTCAGCCAGCACAACTTCCGCCGCAAGCACCTCAGGCAAGGTTTTGGTCAATCCATTGAATCCAGCCCTGGCCCCAATTCTCCCGGCGTCCGCTGGCATCGTGCCGAATAATTCCGCGATCGCGGTTCCCGCCAACAATTCCTGCGCTGCTTGGACAATCGCCAATGCTGCGGAAACGATCTCGACACCTGGTTCCTCGGCAATTCCGGACACCTCGAACAATCCTGCGCCTAACACTGGAACCGTTGGACCAGTCTCGGCCAGCCCAACTTCAACTTCGTCATCCCTGCCACAAATCGCAGGCAAAACTGGGACCTCGGCAGGATCTTCAACTATCAACACTGTCACACTCCCAATAGAAAGCGCGCCAGAAGTCGAGATAGCCGCCGCGACCTTGCCGGCAGCAGTGACAATATCGTCCGCAACGCAGTCCGCAGCGCAGGATGCAACTCTCAATCAAACTGGAGTTGCGACGCCGATTCAAACTGCGGACCCAACCCCGGGCGCGAATCCAGCGACACCTCAGAACTCAGGCAATACAACAAACATTTTCACCAAGGTGGCAGTTCCACCCGCAGTTTCAACCGCGGTTGCCATTCCCACGCCAGAAATTGCTTCGGACCCGAATCCTCCCGCTCCTCAAATTCCACAAGCACCACAAATCAGCAAGGCTCCCGCCGCGACTCCCGCAGCGCCTCCAGCCAAAGTATCCGTGACGCAATCTCTGAATAGCGCCGCCGCCGTTCATCCACAATTGCCCACGATTGGAGATGTTCTAAAGCAAGTCGCCGCCGTCTCGGAAAAAACAAATGCGCTCGCCGCGGCGGTGAATGGCAGGGTAGCGAAGGATCCGCTTAGCGCCCCCGTGAAGGGTACATCGTCCATTTCTTTGGATGTGCCGAAGAGCGATCTGCAGTCGAATGCCTTGCGGTCCAGCGCTGTTGCCACTCACCAGAACGCGATCGACCAGGTGAGCGTTCAAAAAAGCAGCGGCGCTGGCACAGGCAACCTGGCCGACGATTCAGAGCCTGCAAATTCGACGCTCACCAATCCGGAAGCCAAGGAAAACACCTCAAGCGCGGTCGCAAACTTTAATGGCACGCTCAATGTCGCCCAACAGAACGCTCCCGACCCGGGCGGCAACCCTCAGCCCAGTGGTGTGACGCCAGCGACAATGCCAATCGCCAAAGATCCCAACCTGCCACAAGCTTCCCCAGCTTCTGATTCTTCGCGGAGCGATAGCTCGAACAACGCGGTTCCCGACAAGTCTGAATTAGTGGCGAACACACCGGAACTGATCAACAACGCGCAGCTAGCCGGCACCGATGCCCATTCGGAAATGCACATTGCCATGCAGACGGACAAGCTGGGCGCGGTGGAACTTCATGCGCGAGTTACCGGAGAGCAAGTCGGCGCGGCCATCATGGTGGAGAAGCGAGAAGCGCACGCGGCCCTTGCCGTTGAGCTGCCATCGTTGCAGCAAGCTCTCTCTGAGAAAAGTCTCCGCGTGCAAAGCGTCGTGCTTCTGCAGGGTTCGCTTCATTCCACCGCCCAGAATGCAGGCGATCACGCGCAACATCAGACGCGCAGTCAGCCGGGAACAGCTTATCGGCAGTTGCAAGAAACCGCCTCGCTTCCACCGGTGTTCGCCGCCGCCGCGGAGCCCACTGGAATTTTTGACGACCGGGGACGATTGAGCGTCCTCGCTTGAAGATTGGAGAAGATGATGCACATTACAGCAATTCCTCATGCGCTGCCCCTTACTTCGCCGGCGACGGGTTCTTCCGGCAGTTCCTCCACAAGTTCTTCGACAAGTTCCCCCAGCAACCAACTCAACGGCAATTCCTTCATCACCCTGCTCACTGCCCAGTTACAGGCGCAGGATCCGCTCAACCCTATGGATCCCAATCAAATGATGGATGAACTCGTCTCTATGAATTCGCTCGAGCAGCTTATCGGCATTAAACAGGATTTGGACTCCTTGACTGGCGCGACATCCACCAGCGGAACCACTTCCACCGGCTCAAGTTAAGTTTCTGCCGCACCACTTTTGCTCTTGACGCGGCTCTCATCAAAACTTTTTCCCGGCGCTTCTGCCGGCAGCTTCGTACTTAGGAGAACACCATGCCGTCATTTTCAATTCCGCTTTCTGGTTTAGACACAAGTTCCACGGATTTGTCGGTCATTGCCAACAACCTCGCGAACTTGAACACCACCGGCTTCAAGGCCCAGAGCGCCAGCTTCCAGGACCTGTTCTATCAGCAGATTGGCTCTAGCGGTGACGGCAATGCCATTCAGGTCGGTGTCGGTGCTTCCGTCGCAGGCATCGAATCTCAGATGACCCAGGGCAGTATCCAAAGCACCGGCAACTCCACCGACGTTGCCATCCAGGGCGACGGCTTTTTCGTCGTTGATAATGCTGGCGAGCAGATGTACACGCGCGCAGGCAACTTGTCGGTTGGATCAGACGGCACGTTACAGACCGAAGCCGGCGGGACGGTTGAAGGGTACCAGGCCGTCGATGGTGTGATCCCGGCAAACGCCACGCTCGGTCCACTCTCCATCCCCACGGGTCTCATCAATCTCCCGCAGGCCACAACTGAGGTCCAGCTCGCCCTCAACTTGGATGCGAGCGGCGGAACAGGGACAGTCGCGGCCAGCCAGCAGACTGGCACTGGAATCACTTCTGCGGACACACTCGCGACCGGTTCGAAGTTGACGCTCACCGATGGTACCAATACCTTCACTTACACCACGGCGGCTGGAGACACTCTGGCCACGATCGTCACCAAGATTAACGCCAATCCCAACTTTAACGCATCCCTCAATGGCAATAATCTTGTGGTCACCGCGGCAAACGGGAATGCGATTACATTCACCACGAATTCGTTGCACGATACCACGGGGGATCTCTCCGAGGCTTTCACCCCAACGGGCAGCAATTCACCTGCCGGCACTTTCAGCACCTCGATTGTGGCCTACGATGCCCTTGGCACCAGTCATGTGCTGACTTTTAATTTCACCAAAACTGCCGCCAACACTTGGACGTACCAGATTACCGCTCCTCAGGGCGATCTGGCGGCCGGCGGTAACCCGGTCGTCGGCACCGGCACGCTCACTTTCAATGGCAACGGGCAACTGGTTACTCCCGCCAGCAATGTCGCCGGTTTGACGATTGCTGATCTTGCGGATGGCGCCAGCCCCCTCAATTTCACCTGGCAATTGTTCAACGCGAACGGCGGTGGCCTTGTGACCCAGCTGGCCGGATCGTCTGCGACCTCCTCCACGCAACAAAACGGCTATGCCAGCGGTTCGCTGAACAGTTTTACGATTGGCAATGACGGTGTGATTCAGGGAATTTTCAGCAATGGACAAACCAGTTCCCTCGGTCAGATCGCTTTGGCCAGTTTTTCCAATGAACAGGGCCTGGTCCGCAACGGTGACAACGAATTCGTTTCCAGCCTGGCATCTGGCCCCGCCGATATCGGCGAGCCGGGGACAGGCGGCCGCGGGACGCTAAGTGGCGGTTCGCTGGAACAATCCAATGTGGACATTGCCACACAGTTCGCCCAGCTCATCGTGGCAGAGAGCGATTATCAGGCCAACTCAAAAGTCCTCACGACTTTCAATGAGGTCACTCAAGCGGCCATCAACCTCATCACATAAAAAGTTCATCAAGCAAGGGAAGAGCTCCGCGATTTTGCGGAGCTCTCCCTCATTTCTAAGAATATTTTCATGAGGGGAATCCCAATCCCCCTACCACGTTTCATTCTGGACTCCATCGCTTCTCTACCGCTTTTCTCCTGATTCCATAACTTCACCAATCCACGCCACTTCCAGACTATTCGCACTCCCGCATCCCGCAAAAGAAATCACTCTTCCGGCGATTAAATTGCACCGCTTTTCTTCGTATGGCTGCCAGGACATCACTGCCCGTCGAACCGCCGCAGGCTCCTCTTCCGCCTGTCCCACCTCCACGCAAGTCCTCATTGCCAATGGTATTGATGATCGTGGGTTTAGTTTTGCTCGTAATCGTCATTGGAGTCTGGTTTGCCCTCGGCCGCGGAGACACTCCCGATCCCGCCGCCGCGGTTTCCTCCAACAGTCCTGAACTGCCCACGATTCATCTCGATGGGTTCACCGTGAACCTTGCGGATCGTGAAAACAATCACTTCCTGCGCGTAACCATGGATCTGGCGCTGGACCATTTGCCGCCCGGCACGGAAAAAGACAAACCCACCTCCGGCCTTCCCATGGCGCGCATCCGCGACGCCATTCTCTCTGTGCTCACGGAGTGCAGCGCCGATGACCTTCTGACGCCTGAAGGCAAGAGCCAGCTGAAGAAAAGACTGATCGAGGCGTTAAATCGCAGCGTTCCGGAACTCGGCGTGCGCGATATCTATTTCACGGAGTTTTTGGTCCAACGGTGAACTATGGCCGCGTTGCCGATGACCGTCGCAATTCGCAAAGGGGAATTCTCCGAGGAGTTATGGAGCGAAGCTGCCATGTTGCCCTGCGTTTTGAGTGTGGACGTGCCGCTGAAGGATTTTGCCGTGCGCGATCTCTTGCGGCTCGAACCAGGCTCGATCGTCGAATCAAAGAATGTCAATGGCGCGGACCTTCCCATCTTTGTGAATGCGCGGCTGATTGGCTGGGCCGAATTTGAAGTGGTCGGACAGCGCCTGGCCATTCGCTTGACAGAACTTGCCTGAGGAGCCTCGAAATGCCGGAATCTCTCGGAGAACGATCGCGGGAACTGCGTTGGAATGCTCCGGGTTTGCTTCGGTCTCTCTTCGAAGCCCTTGGCCGCGTCCTTCGCCAAATTCATGTGCGGCGGAGGGTTCACACTCTGCACCTTCAAGAAACGCTGGCGCTGGGAGATAAGCGCTTTCTTGCCGTCATCGAGTGGAAAAACGAAAAGCTCCTGATCGGTGTCACTGCGCACGCGATCACCCTGCTTGAGCCCCAAACCGCTCAGGAGGCGCGGAAATTCGCCTGGGAGAAGGAGCGCACGGCGTGAAAGCCTTCACCCAGTTTCAGGCCATAGCTGCGCGCGCTACATCCACGCTGGCAGTTTGCGCTCTTGCGCTGCCTGCTCGTCTTCCCGCGGTACCCCAACAGACTGTCATCCAGCTTCCGGGCATGACCCTGCGCTCGGAGTCCACTCCCGTCACCATCATTGTTCTGCTGACTCTGCTCACGCTGCTTCCCGCCATCCTCCTTTCGATGACCCCTTTTGTGCGCATCCTGATCATTTTCCATTTTCTGCGCCAGGCACTGGGCACACAGACGGCCCCGACAAATCAGACCCTCGTCGGCCTTTCTCTGTTTCTCACCTATTTCCTGATGCAGCCCGTGGTCATGGGCATCAATCAGCAAGCCATCGTGCCCTACGAGCAGGGCAAGCTCACTGTCTGGCAGGCGTTGGATAAGGGCTCCGTCCCCATGCGCCACTTCATGTTGAATTACACGCGGGAAAAGGATCTCGCCCTTTTCCTGGAGATGAGCAAAGAGCCGCGCCCACAAAAGCCCGATGATCTTGCGATGCGCATTGTCATTCCGGCTTATGTCCTATCGGAATTGAAGACCGGCTTCCAGATTGGCGCCGTACTCTTCCTTCCGTTTCTCGTCATCGATCTCGTAACTGCATCTGTGACGACTTCCGTGGGAATGTTTCAGCTTCCGCCAGTGGTTATTTCTACGCCGCTAAAAATTTTGTTGTTCGTTGTGGCAGACGGCTGGAACCTTGTCGTCGGTTCCATGCTGCGAAGTTTCCAGGTGTGAGGTGAAACGATGACTCCCGAACAAGTAGTCGGGCTGGCACGGCAGACCATTGAAGCGGCTTTCTGGGTTGCGGCGCCCGTGCTTCTTTCGGCCATGGTCGTCGGTCTGATCATCAACATCGCGCAGGTTTTAACGTCCATCCAGGACACCACCGTTTCCACCGTGCCCCGGCTCACCGCTGTCGGCATCATCTTGTTTGTCCTGGCGCCTTGGATTTTGCACCACCTGGTCGTTTTTACGCGCGCTTTATTCGGCGACTTCCGTTTGTATACGCAATGAAAGGGGCAGGGTGATTCCATCTTACGAAATCATCATCATGCATGCGGCCGCAATCGGCCTGCGCGTTGCTGGTGTGTTCACGTTCATGCCTTTCTTCGGCAGCGTTGGAATACCCCCGCAGATCAAAGCCATTCTGGTTCTTCTCTGCACCGTGGCGCTTTATCCCGTTGTCCCACCGTTCTTGGCGCCGTTCTCGATTTCGGTTCTGACGCAGCTCGCTCTTACGGAATTGACTCTCGGATTGCTCATCGGGCTATGCCTGCAATTCGTGTTTGAAGCCGTGCAACTCGCCGGACAAATTACCGGTTTCCAGTTGTCATTTTCTTTGGTGAACGTAATCGATCCGCAGACTGACGTGGACACGCCCGTCCTTGCCAACATGCAGCAACTCATCGTGTTGTTTCTCTTCCTTCAGCTTAACGTTCACCACTGGATCCTCCGTGGCATCGCAAAAAGTTTTGAACGCGTGCCGCCTGGCAGTGTCGTTTTCTCCATCGAACATGTCCGCGAACTATTTCATGCCGCCGCGGGCATGTGGACAGCTGGCCTGCAACTAGCCGCCCCCGTTCTCCTGGCCACGGTGATTCTCGACGTTACCGTTGGTTTCGTCAGCAAAGCGGCTCCGCAAATGCCCGCGCTTTTTCTTAGCATTCCCCTGAAAACTCTTTTGGGTTACGTCGTTCTGGCGATGGCCGTGGGACTGTGGCCCGCATTTTTTGAGAAGCAGTTCAGCACCGCGCTGACCTGGAGTTGGCGCCTGCTGGAATTGGCGCACTGAAGGATCATAATCTTGCCGGACAATCGCACAGAAAAGGCTACACCGCGCAGACGACTGAAGGCGCGCGAACACGGACAAGTCCTCCGCAGCCGCGATCTCGTTTCCGCCGTCACCTTGTTAGGCTTGGTGTGTTGCATGGCTTGGCGCCCCGATGCGTGGATTTCTGGATGGCGCGCTTACTTTGCGAACCTGCTGGACTCTGCCATCTCGACTCATTGGGAGGGAGGGCTTCCCTTATGGTCGGCCACGGGCACTGCTGTGCTCCTCGGAGTCGGTCCCTGGCTCGCCGTGGCCTTTGCCGTTGCCGTGGTCAGCACACTGGCGCAAGGAGCACCTACCTTCGCGGCGGAAGCCCTCGCACCAAACTTTAATCGCCTGAACCCCGCAAACAACCTGCAGCAACTCTTCTCCCTGGCGGGTGTCAGCCGAGTTCTGCGTTCCTTGGTGCCCACTTCCGTAATTCTCTATCTCGCATTGCGCCTGATCCAATCGCAGGCTGTAGGAATTCTGCACGCGGCGCGGCTTCACCCTGGTGCACTGCTCGCTCTGTTGGGCTCCCTCTGTTTTGGGTTGGCGTGGCGTTCCATTGTGGTCTTTCTGACTTGGTCCGCCATGGACTATTTCTTGCAATGGCAAACGTTTGAAAAATCATTGCGCATGACCAAACAGGAAGTCCGCGACGAATCCAAGGAAAACGAAGGCAATCCGGAAGTCCGCGGGCGCATCCGCCGTCTCCGCCGCGATATGGCTCGCAGGTCCCTGCAAAAAAGCATGCAGCGCGCCACCGCTGTCATCACCAACCCAACCCATTATGCCGTTGCACTCGAATATCGCCCCGCCATCATGGCCGCGCCCGTGGTGGTCGCCAAAGGACAGAACCTGATCGCGCTGAAGATCAAGGAACTGGCGCGTTGGAATGACGTCCCCATCGTGGAAAATCCGCCGCTGGCACAGGCTCTCTACAAAGCCACCGAAGTCGGCCAGATGATTCCGCCCAAACTGTACGCCGCCGTCGCCGAAATTCTGGCCTTCGTGTACCGCGCTCAGATGCGTATGCGCACCGCGGAAGCTAAAGCCTCTTAGGGAGAGTTCATGGCCGCAGAGATCACAGCAAAGCAAACGAGAGCCGCCACCGAATGGCTGTTCCCCGTCGCCGCTGTCACCTTGGTGTTTGTGATGCTCGTGCCGGTTCCCGCCATTGTGCTGGACATCCTGCTCTCCATGAGCATTACCCTCGGTGTCCTCGTTCTCCTCTCTGCGTTGTACATCTTGCGTCCCGTGCAATTCTCCGTTTTCCCCACCATGTTGCTGTTTCTCACCCTGCTCCGCATTTCCCTAAATATTGCCAGCAGCCGCCGCATTCTTCTGCACGGCAATGAAGGACTAAGCGCCGCTGGAACGGTGATTCAAGCCTTTGGGCAGTTTGTTGTTGGCGGCAATTACGTTGTGGGTTTTGTGATCTTTCTTGCCTTGATCGCCATTCAATACCTGGTCATCAACCATGGCGCGGTCCGTACCGCTGAAGTGGCCGCCCGCTTCACTCTCGACGCTTTGCCCGGAAAGCAAATGGCCATTGACGCGGAAATGAATGCCGGGCTCATCGACGAGCACCAGGCCCGCGCGCGCCGCGAAATCATTGGCAAGGAAGCGGAATTCTACGGCGCCATGGATGGTGCTGCCCGCTTCAGCCAGCGCGATGCCCTGGCCACCATCCTCATCACCGTCATTAACATTGTTGCCGGATTCCTGATTGGCGTGTTTCAACTGAATATTCCGCTGGCGGATGCCGCGAAAACCTACACCGTCCTCACCGTCGGCGATGGCCTTGTCACGATGATTCCCTCGCTCCTCGTTTCCGTGGCAGGCGGCATCGTCGTGACGCGCACCTCCAGCGAAACAACGGTGGGCGTCGAGTTTGGCCGCCAATTGTTCGGTAAACGCACGCCGCTGCGCATTGCCGCCGGCGTCATGACGCTGCTGGGCTTGATTCCGGGCCTTCCCAAAATGCCATTTTTCATGATTGCCGCGCTCATGGCGTATCTCTCCTCGCGCGCAACCGTCAAGGCCGCCGAAGAAGTAAAGGCCGCTGAAATCGTTTCCGAAAAGAAGAAAGCCGATCCGCAACAGCAACTTGAATCCTTGCTGAAACTCGACGAACTCAGCCTGGAAGTAGGCTACGCGCTCGTCCCCATGGTCGACCAGGCGCAAGGCGGCCAGTTGTTGCAGCGCATTCGCGCTCTGCGCAAACACTTGGCGCTGCAGTTGGGTTTCCTCGTTCCCTCCGTCCACATTACAGACAATCTCAAACTCAAGCCCCGCGAATATCTTGTGCTCCTGCGCGGCGTCGAAGTGGCCCGATGGGAGATGCAGCAGGAGCGTCTGCTGGCGATCAGCTCCGATCCCACGGCGAGCCAGTTGGAAGGGTTGGCGACGCAGGAGCCCGCCTTTGGCGCTTCCGCGCTGTGGATTGTGCCCGGTCTGCAGGAGCAGGCCCTGGCCAGCGGCTATGCCGTCGTAGATCAAACCTCTGTGCTGGCCACGCACCTTGCCGAAATCGTCCGCCAGTATGCTCACGAATTGTTGACCCGTCAGGAAACTAAACGTTTGCTCGACGCCATGGCTGAAGCACAGCCCAAGCTCGTGGATGAGCTAGTGCCGCGTCTTCTGTCTCTCGGTGAAGTGCAAAAAGTCCTGCAGCAACTTTTGCGCGAGCAAGTTTCCATTCGCGACCTCAGCTCCATCCTCGAGACTCTGCTTGATACCGCCCCTGTCAACAAGAATCCTGTCGCGCTGGTCGAGGCTGTCCGTCAGGCCTTGGCGCGTTCATTGGTTCAGCCACTCATCGCGGACGACCGCAAACTCAAAGTGCTCGCTCTCGACCCCGCCATCGAGCAGGAATTCCAGCGCCAATTGGATCCCCAGGCCACAGGTGAAAAGTCCGCCGGTGGCGTCGGCGCGCCGCTTCGCCAAATTCTCGAAGGCCTGCAGAAAATGGTCGGCGACAAAATCGCGCTAAGTTCGACAATCCTTCTTTGCAATAGCCCATCTCGCTACCACTTGCGCCGTTTGCTCGAGCCCTTCCTGCCACGCATCGTGGTTCTCTCACCCGCGGAGATTCCCGCTTCCGTGTCGGTGCAGACACTCGGGGTGGTGCGATGAAGCGCAGTCCAAGGAGAGTTCATTTCGCAGAGAACTGAGCCATGTTGACCACATCTACCAAAAATGATTCCGCCACTGCCGTACTCGATCCCGTCGAACGCGAGCGCCTGCTTCAGGAAAACCTTCCCGAAGTGCGCTATATCGCCCGGCGCATCCACGATCGGCTTCCTTCCCATGTTCCCTTCGATGATCTGGTTCACGCTGGAATTGTCGGCCTGATTGATGCCGTGGATAAGTTTGATCCCGGCCGCAACGTGCAACTGAAATCCTACGCGCGATTCCGCATTCGCGGCGCCATCCTCGATAGTCTCCGCCAAATGGATTGGAGCCCGCGCGCGCTTCGCCGCCAGGCTCGCCGCATTGAAGAGGCCCAACGCGAGATCGCCACGAAAGAGGGTCGTGCCGCCACCGATACGGAGATTGCCGCGCAAATGGGTATTTCGCTCGCGGAGTACCAGCAGGTTTTGGGCGATTTGCGTGGGCTGGATCTTGGCAGCCTGCAAGCCGCCAGCGGCGAAGAGACTCCTGAAAATCCGCATTGTTCGCTGACCGCCAAGGAAGAGGAGGACCCCTTTCAACTTTGCCTGCGCTCGGAAATGCGCACTCTTCTGGCAGAGGCCATCGAGGAATTAGAAGAGAAGGAGCGTCACGTCCTTGGGCTGTACTACCTCGAGGAACTCACCATGAAAGAAGTCGGCGTGATTCTGGATATTGGCGAATCCCGTGTCTCACAAATCCACACTGCGGCCATTCTACGGCTCCGTGGACGTTTGCGCGAAAAAATTCAGGCACAGCGCGATCCAGTCATGGATACGCAGCCGAGTTGAGGTGAATCATGCGCAAAATCTTAACCCAGGACGAAATTGACGCACTTTTCAGCGCCGCCAAAGTCTCACCGAAAGGCGCCGCCGCAATTCCGCGCAAAGACGTGAAGCCTTGCGACCTGCGCAAACTAGGCACGCTCAACGCTGAACAGGTTCGCGTTATCACCACCCTGCACGAATCCTTTGCCCGGCGCTTGGGCGGTTCCCTGGGCGCCTACCTCCGGGTCGGTTTCGAGATGAACCTCGTTTCTGTCGAGCAGATTATGTACTCGGAATTTGTCAGCCGCTTGCCGGAGCTTACTTACCTGGCTTCGCTGCGGGTTATGCCTATCGACGCGCGCGCCACCATCCAGGCCGATCTATCCCTCGTTTTTCCAATTGTTGAGCTCGTTCTCGGCGGCTCAGGTTCCGAACCCATTGATCCGCGCGAACTCACCGAAATCGAAGAGCAAATCTTTGAAACGGTGGTGCGCCTGATTGCTCGCGACCTGCAAACCACCTGGGCGCCCGTCTTGGACATCGACATCGTCTTCGATCTCCGCCAGCAACACACGCAAATCCAGACCCTCATGCTCCCCATGGAAAAAGTTCTTTCTCTCACTTTTGAGATTCGCCTTCCGGATTCTCGCGGCTCGCTTAACCTGGCCTTCCCTGCGGTCGTCTCCAACGCCTTGTTGCGCAAACTCTCCGTTCAGTGGTCCTACTTTGAGCGCACTCCCTCTCGTGAAGTTCGCCGCCAGCTTCAGGAACGTCTGATGGAGAGTCGCTTCGATGTGAATCTCAGCCTGCCGCCCAGCCCTCTCAGCATCCGTGAAATCGTGGCGCTCGAGCCTGGCCGCATCCTCGTTTTGCCCAAACGCGTCAACGAGCCGATTCATCTCAATATCGCCGGGAAGCCCATGTTCCGCGCGTTTCCCATCCGCCATGGTCCAAATCGCGGCGCGCGGATTGATCTCCGCATCCCGCTTCGCCCCGGTACAAAAGAGGAGGGCAAATGAGCGAAGCCCCTGCACCCGCCATCACCGCTTTTGTCGCGGTCTGGAAGAATGCTTTCACCAAAATTCTCACCCAGCTTGGTGCGGAGAACGCCGCGATTTCAGACTCGGCCGAATCGACTCTGCAACCCGCAAGCGCGGAAAACACTCATGTGCTTAGCGCAAAATTCTCCGGCGGCGGCTGCCTGCAGGGTCAGCTCCTCTGGACTTGCGAAAAGAGCGCCGCGGTTCAGTGTGCTCAATTGTTGATGTCGGAGCCAGTGGATGCGGCAGTGGAATTCACGGACGTTCATGCCGATGGCTTCCTCGAGTTCATCCGTCAAGTATCGGGTGAAGCGGCCTTGGCCTGGAAGGCAGAAAGAGATCTACCCACCGAAATCATCTATCAAAATGAAACTCCGCCAGTCATGGAAGCGCAGTTTACGCTTTCATTCACCATTGACACGGAAAAGTGCAAGGGCCTGGCCTTCCGCTTGGATCTCAACCCGGAACTCTGCACCGCCCTCTCCACTATTCCTCCGGCGCCCATCCCTGAGGAAAAACCACAGCAATCCCCAGCGAAGGCCGAGGAGCCGGCCAAAGTGGAAGGCTCCGCGCAGGTTCCGGACCGGCACAAAGAAGAAAGCGTGCCTGTTTTGGAGAGCGATTCCGCACAGCCCCATGCTTCGAATCTGGATTTAATTCTCGATGTCCAGCTCGAAGCGACCATCCGTTTCGGTGAAAGGGAGATGCTCTTGCAGGATGTTTTTGGGTTGATGCCAGGCGCGGTCGTCGAACTCAACCAATTGGTGAATGAGCCCGCGGAATTGTTGGTTGCAGGCCGTTTGGTGGCAAAAGGCGAAGTCGTTGTGGTGGACGGGAATTTCGGGTTGCGCGTGACCGAAGTCGTCAGCCGCAATCAGCGCGCAGAAATGCTTTCGCTTGAATGAGGTAGAGCGTATGTACATGGATCTTCACGAAAAGCTTGCGGCCACCAGGAACTGGGCTGGATGGCGCCGCATCACCGCGCTGGATTGGAATCATCTCACGATTCGTTGTTGCGCTCCCGATTGCCGCCGCCACGGCAAAGCTCAATTTGCATTGCTCGCCCGCTCTCGCGGAATTTATTACAACAACGGCTGGTATCACGAAACAATTTGCCTGAAAAGTGCACTCCTGCGTCATCTTCAGAGTCTTCTCTTAAGCTTCTCTCAGGATCGCGGCAAGCCTTATCGTCTTCCGCTCGGCCTCTTGCTTGTCAATCGTGGCGCCATTACCCCGCAGGAATTGCGCGCCGCTTTGCAGCTTCAGCAGCGAGCGGGCTATGGAAAGCTAGGCTACTGGGTGCGCCAGATTGTGGACCTCAACGAATCCCGGCTTACTGCCGCGTTAGGTCAACAGTGGGGTTGCCCGGTCTTCCCACTGAACCAGCATACGGCCGCCGCTCATGTGCCCGGCTGCCCTCCTTTCTCTCTCCTCGCTGCTGCAAAGGCCGTGCCTGCTTACAGCGCCTTTGACGGTCGCTTGCTCCATATCGCCTTCTCCGATCATGTGGATCACACTCTGCTCTACGCACTCGAGGAAATCCTGGGTTGCCGCACCGTTGCTTGTGTGTCCACGGAATCCTCCGTCAATCTCGCCCTCGAGATGCTCCGGCGGCATGGCTCTGGCGACGACATCTGTTTCGATTCGGTACATGACCCCTTCGAAATCGCCGATACCATCTGCAATTACGCTGCTCACCTCAGGGCCAAACGCCTCAAAGTCGTTCGTGCTGGTGGCTATATCTGGGCGGCACTCTTTCGCAAGGAACTACGCAGGGATCTACTGTTTCGCGCATCCTCCCCAAAGCAATTCCGCTACCGCGAGACGGAGTTCGCCAACGCTAAAGATTTTCTGTCTTCCGCCGATACACGAAAGGATGGCGTCTACGACGCCGCGGGATTGCCATGAGCCAACCGGTGCGATTCATAGTGACGCCGCCGCAAAGAACCGACGGCATCGCGTTCGATCAGGAACGCCGCAAAAAACGCATGATGGGTTTGCTGAGCAAAGGCCTTCCCACCCTGCCCAACTACCTTTTGGATTTGAATGCGCTGCTTGGCAGCCCTTCCGTGGACCTCAAGAAAGTCGGTAAGGTCATTCGTACCGATCCCAGCCTCTCGGCCCAGGTCCTTCGTCTATGCAATTCTGCGCTGTTTGGCTTGCGTCATCGCGTCATCAGTATTGAGCAGGCCGCCGTCCTCCTGGGTACGGAACGCTTGCGCACCCTGGTGCTCACCTGCTCGCTGATGCAGTTTGCCGGCAAACACGTGCCCATGAATTCCTTGCTGCGTTTCTGGCAGCACAGTTTTCTGGCCGCCCTGCTCAGCGAACGCATTGCGCGTCAGGTGGACTATCCAGAAAGAGAACAAGCCTACCTAGGTGGGCTTATGCATGACATCGGCCAGCTCCCGTTATGGATGCTCGTCATGGAAGAGCAAGCCAGACAGCGTGAAGTGCCACCCGAAAATTGGCCGGACAATTTGCTCCTCGAACGCGAGTACTTCGGCATGGATCACGGAAAGGTTGGCCGCTGGATGGCCGTGGCCTGGAACTTCATGCCTTCCTTCATGGATGTTTTTGAGCACCACCACAATCCGGAACAAGCACAACACGATCCGTATCTCGTAGGTATTGTTTCCGCTGCCGATCAATTCCTGATGACTCAAGAAGCCATCGAAGGCGAAGCCCTGGAAGCTGGTGAGGCGGCAGAACAATCCGCCGACGCTGCCAACTCTCCCTTTGCCTCGATGGAAGTCAGCGGCCTTAATTTTCTGCTGCAGTGCTTCCCCTTGCTCTCCGATGACGAACGCCATGGAATTCTGGGGACGCTGCAGACCGAATACATTCATGTCTTGCCTTTGGTCCAACTCGGGCTTTCCGCGGTCGCCCCCGAATCCAGCGGCGGACAAAATTCAATTCAGGAGCGAAAACGTGAAGAAGCTTCGAGTACTCATCGTGGATGATTCTTCGGTCATGCGCAAAATCGTCGAACGGTCCCTGCGTCAAGCGGGAATCGAAATCGGGGAAGTGGCGGAAGCCAGCAATGGCGCTGAAGCCCTTGTCGAAGTCCAGAAAGCGCCGTTCGACCTCATCTTGAGCGACATCAACATGCCGGCTATGGATGGCCTCGAGTTCTTGCGCAACCTGGCCAACATTGAATCCGCCAAATCCATTCCCGTCGTCATGATTACCACCGAAGGCAGCGAAGCGCGCGTTGTGGAAGCCCTTTCGGTCGGCGCCAAAGGCTATATCCGCAAGCCATTCACTCCCGAGCAGGTCAAAGAACGCATTTCCCCTCTCGTCGGAGGTGCCCAGTGAGTTCCACCATGAATTACTCCTCGCATGCCCCGATTAAGCCCGATCCGCATTGGAAGAGCATCCTCGAATGTGCAGCCATGGAAGTTTTCAGCATGATGGCGGGCGTCGAACTCACTGCGTTTCCGGGCTCCGTCGAAGACCGTCATGCCGAGCAAACGGCGATGGTTGGCCTTGCCGGAGCGCTCTGCGGAATGGTTACCATTCGCTGCGCAACTCCTACCGCCGGAAAACTCGCCACCCTTATGCTCCGCGCCGATTCCGCATCCACTCCGTCCATGATGGGCGATGCTTTGGGTGAGTTGTGCAACATGGTCGCGGGAAACTTCAAATCGAAAGTCACCACGCTTGCGGACCATTGCATGCTCTCCGTTCCCACGGTCATCTGGGGCGAAGACTACGTCCTGCAGACCGTATTGCCTCATGAAGGATTTGAAGTTGTGCTTTCTCTTGAAGGCGAACCCCTGTGGTTCACCCTCGTCATTCACACTTGAAGTGTTTCCCCAGCTCGCACATCTTTTCCCGGCAATCTTTGCCCAGTTCCCGCAAACCCTGGCACAGATTGCCGGTTCTCTTTTACCGCCAGCGATTTGCCTAATAACGCCGCTCCAAAACATTTGAGTTTCAACACTTTCCACTCCCGAATGAACCGCTCCATTGGTCACCGCATTGCTCCTCTCTTTCCGGAGGCTTCTGATGGACAGCGGTTTCTATTCCGCGTTTACCGGATTTTCCACTCGCCTGGATGCCTTGGAGCTCCTTGCCAACAATCTTGCCAACACCAATACTCCGGGCTACAAAGCGCAGTCCGCTTTCTACCGCGCCATGCCTGCGTGGTTGCAAGCTTCTCTCTCCTCGCCCCTCAATCAGGTTGTCAATCAATATGGCGTGCTGGGCGGCGCCCATCTCGACCTTTCTCCCAGCAACCTGGAAATTACCGCAAATCCAACGGATGTGGCTTTAGAAGGTTCAGGCTTCTTCACCATTCAGGCGAAGAACGGTGTGCGTTTCACTCGCAATGGCAGTTTCCAGCTCAATTCGCAACGCCAACTCGCCACTGCGCAAGGCGACTTGGTTCTCGGCGAGCAGGGCCCCATTCAGATTCCCTCTGGCCAGTTGAATATCAGCCAGGACGGCACGGTCTCCGTGGATGGCAGCGTCGTGGCTACTCTCAAGATCACAGATTTTGGCAGCGCTCCTGACCTGACGCCGGAAGGGAATACCTACTTTGTTGCGCCAGCGGGCGCGGGGAAGAACTCCACCGACCCGCATGTCCGGCAAGGCGCACTGGAATCTTCCAACAGCGATCCCATCCGTACCACCGTCGCGCTCATCGATTTGCAGCGCACCGCTGAACTAATGGAAAAAGCCCTCTACATCTTTCACAACGAATTTAACCGCACGGCAACGCAGGATTTGCCGCGCGTGTAATACGGAAACCATACCGGGAGAAAAACAATGTATCGAGCCCTCTATACCGCCGCAAGTGGCATGGAAACCCAGCAAATCAACCTGGAAAACGTGGCCAACAATTTGGCTAACGCCAATACCACCGGGTTTCGCCGTCGCCGTCTACAATTCCAGGATCTGATTTATCAGAATTTGGTTCTGCCCGGCGCGGCCTCCACGCAACAGACTACTTTCCCCACCGGCCTCCAAATCGGTCTGGGTACCAGGCTGGCCGCCTCGGCATCCGTTCAATCTCAGGGCGACATCAATACCACGGGTAACACACTTGACCTTTGTATTCAGGGGCAAGGATTCTTCCAGGTGCAATTGCCCAGTGGCGAAGTGGCCTACACCCGCGACGGTTCCTTTAGTCTCGATCCCACAGGAATCCTCGTCACCTCCGACGGTTACCAGCTTCAGCCCGCCATCACCATTCCCCCTAGTGCAACCAACGTCACCATCGGCACCGACGGCACTGTCAGCGTCCAGCTCCCCGGCCAGCAACAGGCCCAACAGGTGGGAACCATCCAACTGGCCACGTTTGCCAATCCTGGTGGGCTCAGCAGCGTCGGTCAGAACTTGTTTCTGGAAACCACCGCTTCCGGCAATCCCATTGTCGGCACGCCAGGCGGCAGCGAAGGCCTCGGCACAATACTTCAAGGGTCGCTCGAAAACTCCAACGTCGACATCGTCACCGAATTCGTCAACATGATCCTGGCGCAGCGCTCCTATGAAGCCAACTCCCGCGTCGTTCAAGCGGCCAACGAAATGTTCCAGACCATCAACAGCCTCACCACCACGTAAGGAGCATGAACATGAACAAAACTGCCGCCGCTTGCGCGTTGTTCTCCTTTCTCTTCGTCCCTCTTCTTCGCGGACATGCCGGACCTCTCCGCATCGCGTTGCTTGCCGATACCACCATCCAAAGCGACACCATCCTGCTCTCTCACTTGCTTCCTCCTGTCGTTCCTCCCGATATTCGCCACCGCGCCGAAAATGTTGTTCTCGGTGCCGCCCCGGAGATTGGCAACTTCCGCTCGTTTAGCCGGGAGTTCTTGGAGTCCTCGCTGCAGGATGCGGACTTTCTCACCGCAAGTTTTGACCTTCCCGAAGCCGCCATCGTTCATCGCGAGGGCCGCCGAATCGCCAAAGAAGATGTCCTCCAAGTCATGCAAAGTTATCTCGATGTCCATTCCAATGGCGTGCCCGAAAAAATTACAGTTGACCAGATCTCTTTGCAGGCCTCCATTTCTGTTCCTGAAGGCGTAACCCGCCTTAATGTTTCGGAATATGCCTTTGACAATCTCCTTGGTTGTGCCCGCTTCCGCATCACATCCTCCTCTAATCCTAAGGCTCCGCCCTTCTATGCTTGGCTCTCCACCCCCCGGCCTTCTCATCATGGCGACTCTGCTAATTACAGCCACACAGCGCGCGATACATCCCGTGCTCCCAATGCACCCGCTCCTGTCGAATCCCGGCGCACGGCCTTGCTCTATCTCCACTCCGAAAACTCTTCCGCCATGCTCAGTGTCCGGCCGCTGCAGAGCGGTTCCATCGGCGAAACCATTCGCGTGCGCGTGCCAACCAATGGCCACACGCTTCTTGCTCGCGTCACCGGCCTCGATCGCCTTGAAGCCGCTTTTTAGAGAAGGGAACTATGAGGATTTTCTATAAGCTTCTGTCTCTCCTTCTTCTCATCGCTCTGCCGGCGGTTTCCGCGCATGCTTCTCATCGCCCTAAGAAGGTCAAATCCCCCGCAACCTCCAATGTTTATGACGACTACCTCGCGCGCGTTCGCGCCATGAATGCCACGCCGCCTGCCACCCCCGGCAGCTTGTGGGTCGATTCGGGCCCGCTCTCTTTGATTGCCGCTGATTACAAGGCACGCCACCCCGGCGATCTGGTGATCATTCATTTGGCGGACAGTTTCACGGCAGCCACTGCCGGAGAGAACAGTCAATCCCGCCAGTTTGCCGCGCAATCGAATATCACCCAATTGCTCGGAGCCCTGGCCAGCAATAACCGCCTGCAAAGTCTCTTGAATGCCAGTTCCAGCCATAGCCTTGATGGCAAAGGCCAGTCCACCATGAGTTCCAACGTCACCATGAACCTAGCCGCTCAGGTCATGGAAACCCTTCCCAATGGCGTCCTCGTGATTCAAGCAGCTCGCGACATCACCTTGGGCAACGACCGGCAAACCGTCTTTCTGCGCGGTCTCGTTCGCCCTGGCGATCTCGCTCCCGACAATTCCGTAGCTTCCAGTTCCATCTCTGATCTGCAAGTCGAGATCAAGGGGAAAGGCGCGGTCGCTGAGGCCTCGCGTCAACCAAATATCGTTGTCAGAACGCTCTTGAAGCTGCTGACGTTCTGAGGAACCACTTATGATTCGCTTCTTCATCGCACTCTTTCTCGTACTCGTTCTCATCGCAGCGGGTCCGCTTCCACTTTGCTTCGCCGATGAATCCGCTTCCATCCCTCCCCACGTCGCGCGTCTGAAAGACATCACGGAAATTGAAGGCATTCGCGATAACCAACTCATCGGCTACGGACTCGTCGTCGGTCTCAATGGCACCGGCGACAAACAACAAACCATCTTCTCTGTGCAAACTCTCGGCAACATCCTCCAGCGCATGGGCGTCAGCATCCAGAGTCAAATCACTACCATTCAAGTGCGCAACATTGCCGCCGTCTTCGTTACCGCAACGTTGCCCCCCTTCGCCCGACCCGGCATGAAAGTGGATGTCACTGTGTCCTCCATTGGCGACGCCAAGAGCCTAGCCGGTGGCACTCTCATCCTCACTCCGTTGCGGGCTGCGGATGGCAACACCTACGCGGCCGCGCAAGGTCCCTTGGTGATTGGTGGCTACAGCGCCGGGACAGCTACGAATGCCAAAGTTGTGAATCACCCAACGGTTGGACGCATCCCCGAAGGCGCACTTGTGGAACGTGATGCTTCCCTGGACCTTACGCAGGTCAAACTGCTCTCCATCCTTCTGCGCGATCCTGATTTCCAGACTGCTGAAGAAACAGCTTCCACCATCAATCATGAATTGGGTGCGAGCCTCGCCCACGTTGTCGATAGCCGTCGCATCGAGATCACCGATCTGAAAGGCGCTGGTGGCAATCTCCCCTTGCTTCTCGCCAGAATCGGCGAACTCACTGTCCATACCAAGCCCCCGGCAAAGGTCGTGGTGAATGAACGCACTGGAACCGTCGTGATGGGCGGCAACGTTACGATCAGCGCTTGCTCCATCCTTCATGGCAATCTCTCCATCCAGGTCACCACCGATTTCCAAGTTGTCCCGCCCCAGTTCTTATCTCATGACGGAAAAACGCCAGGATCGCCGCAGGTCGGTGGAACTCCGCAAGGCAACGCGCCGCCGCAATCTGGCCCACCGCCCCAAGCAGCCCTGGTCCCTCAGACCACCGTGCAAGTTCAGGAAGCACCTGTTCAGGTTGTGCATCTCAAAGAAGGCGCAACCGTCGAAGAGCTCATTCGTGGACTCCAGACCATGGGGGCCACTGCGCGCGATGTCATTGCCATTCTCCAGGCCATCAAGCAGGCTGGTGCTCTGAACGCTGATTTGGAGGTTCTGTGAGCACCATTCCGAATCTTGCCGCTCCGGCTCTATCCTCCTCTAGCCCAAAGAGCCTCGCCGCTCAGGAGAAGAAACTTGTTAAGGCTGCCGGAGAGTTCGAATCCATGCTCCTTTCTGCCTTCTGGAAGTCCATGAAGTCGACCTTCGCCGACCCAAATGAAGACTCCTTGGACCCTGCACACGGCACTTTAGAGGATATGAGCATTCAAGCCATGACCGATGCAGTGGGAAAAGCCGGAGGCCTAGGAATCGGGAAACTGATAATAAAGAACTTAGAGGCTCATCTTGCTGCCAGTCAGGGTCCCAAGGAGGCACCCTCCCACTAATCTTGCCAGCGTTTTTGCCGATATCCCCTGGTGAGGAGCTTTACAGCACAACCTTGCATTAAGCTTTTCTCAGATTCGCCCGATCGGTTCTCCAGACGCAAGTAAGTTCCCCTGAGATTCCGACGGTAGCACGGCAAGGAGTTCGGCCATGAAAATCGACCCAACAATTCAGTCCACCGGTGATCTGCAGAACAACCGGGTAAAGGACACCAAGAGCAGTGCCTCGCGCGCGCAATCAGATGCCAAGAGCGCGACCTCTGCTTCCGCTGCCTCCGGTGACACCGTTCAGCTTTCCAGTACACACGGTGAAGTCCAGCAACTCACCGCACAGGTGGCCAACGTTCCCGAGGTGCGCGTGGATCGTGTCGCACCGCTTCAGGCAAAGGTGAGTAGCGGGACGTATCAGCCTGATAGCCAAAAAGTTGCCGACGCTATGTTGTCGGAGCAGACTCGCCAGACCTCCAAGGCCTAGCGCGTCGAGGTAGGGATGTATGAATGACCTTGGGCCAGCTCCCACATCGCGCTTGGAGCCGCTGCGACCCGGGGACCGGGATCGCGGGCAGCGCGAGAAACAAACCGCTCCGCCCAGGCACGCGCACACCAGCCAGGCGGCGCCAGCAAATGGATCACTCGAAGAGTTGGTAAAGGAAAACGAAACGCACCAATTGGATGAGCGGGCTTAGCGCATGAACAATGAAACTTCTCGCTACCTGGAACTCCTTGAACTGCGCATCACCTTGCTCGATTCTCTTTCCAAAACTCTCTTAGCCGCCCGTTCGGCCATCGCTTCGGTTGACGTTGATGCTCTCGAATCCCAGGTCGCCCAGCAACAGCAACTCTGCCTCGAGATTCGCGCCCTCGATGAACAAGTCGATCGTCTCGAATATCAATGCGCGGCGCATTTGCGGCTGCGCGGCGGCCAGGCCGGCAATGACTCCGACTCCAAACTCGAGGATGTTTTGGATCGTTTGCACCAGGCCCACGCTAACGCCAAGAACTTGAACGATGTGCATCAGTCGCTCTTGCAGCGGTCTCATCGCACCATCCTCGCATTGCTCCATTCTTTACGCACCTTCGAAGGTAATTATCAGGAAACGGCGCTGCTCCAGTCAGCCAATCGCGCCGAATTCCGGGAGCAGGCATAACCATGGGCGGACTCTCAGCAAGCTTGAATATCGCAGTGCAGTCCATGCTCGCACAACAGGGCGCTATCGAGACCACGACCAATAACATTGCCAACGCCAATACGCCCGGCTATTCTCGCGAAGTTCCTAACCTTGAGGAATCTCCTACCGTTCAGCTTGGCACGCTCACTTTCGGCACCGGTGTCGAGCTTGGCAGCGTTTCCAGCCTTCGCGATTCTGTCCTCGATGTGCGTGTCAATCAGGAAACTCAGCAACAGGGGCAGCTGAACGCCTTCCTCGAATCGGGGCAGCAGATTCAGCAGTTGTTCAATGAAACTGCCGGCACTGGCTTGCAGACTCCGCTCACCAACTTTTTCAATGGCTTTTCTCAACTGGCTGCTGATCCCAGCGATCTCACCACGCGCCAGAATGTCATCACTTCCGCGCAGGATCTGGCCACGGCTTTCAATCAAACTTCCAACAATCTCACCACCCTACGGAGCAATGCGGACCTCTCTGTGCAACAGTCCGTCAGCCAGATCAACAGCCTCACCACGCAAATCGCTCAAGTCAATCAGCAGGTTGTCGCCGCAATCCAAACCGGCGAAAACGCTGGCCCTTTCGAAGATCAGCGCCAGCAGTTGATCAGTCAACTCTCCAACTACATTGACGTTTCCGAGGTGAATTCCGGCAGCGGCGGCCTCACGCTCACCACCTCCGCGGGCTCCCCGCTCGTTGTCGGCAATCAGAGTTTTGCCTTGTCCACCCAGGCCAATGGCACCGGTTTTCAGGATGTTTACGACAACGGTTCCGACATCACCTCGCAAATCAGCAGCGGCGCCCTGGCGGGCGAGATCCAGATTCGCGATCAGGAAATTCCCTCGGTCCAGAATTCCCTCGATAACCTCGCCTACAACCTCTCCACCGCCGTCAACACTCAGAGCACCAAGGGTTACGATCTCAACGGCAATGCCGGAGGAAACCTGTTCACCCCGCTCTCACAGGTCGCGGGAGCAGCTTCGAGCCTTAGCGTGGCCATTAGCGATCCCACTCTGATCGCCGCAAGCGGCACTGCCGGCCCCACCAACTCCGGCGACAACACCAACGCCAACGCCCTGCTGGCCTTGCAAAACAACGACATCGTTGATGGTCAAACGCCCCTCGGCTACTATTCCGATCTCGTCTTCAAAATTGGCAATGACGTTTCCACCGCGCAATCCACCCAACAGGCCGGCAGCCAGACCCTTCTGCAACTCCAGAATCTTCAAGGTGGCGTTTCTGGCGTGGACATTAACGAAGAAGCCGCCAACCTCGTGCGCTTCCAGACCGCCTACCAGGCTTCCGCTCAGGTGGCTGCGGTCATCAACACCCTCTTGCAGTCCACGATTAACATGGTGGTGCCAACAGCATGAGTGTCCGCGTAAATCCCGATCTTCTCCCTGATCTGCTGGCCAGCATTCAACAAAGCCAGTCCAACCAAACTACCGCTACGGCGGAAATCTCCAGCGGGCGTATGGTAAACAATCCTTCCGACAATCCCGCTGACGCCGCGGCCATCGTTCTCAACCACGGCCAGTCCAGCCAGGACTCACAGTTTCTCCAGAACATCAGCTCCTTGCAGGGCCGCTTTCAGACTGCCGATTCCACCCTCAGCAACGTCGTCGACGCGCTGACGCAAGCCGTTAGCCTGGGTACGGAAGGCGCCACGGGCACGCTCAGCTCTTCGGATCGCCAGGCAATTGCCACCGAAGTGCAGGGCCTGCTGACCCAGACTATCGGTCTGGCCAACACCACCTATCAAGGCGCTTACCTATTCGGCGGCACAAACGTCAATACACAGCCTTTTGCATTAAACACAACAACCGGCGCCATCACTTATAGCGGAAACTCCAAAACCTCTTCGGTAGAAATCTCTCAGGGGAATTCCATCACCGCCAACGTGCCCGGCGATCAGCTCTTTCAAAATGCCAACGGCAGCGTGCTTGGCGCCCTGCAGGATCTCTACAACGCCCTCAACACCGGCACCAATATGCCCACCGCCGTCACCGAAGTGCAGAGCGCCTTATCTCAATTGGATGTGCAGCGTGTCACCTATGGCAATGCCCTGAATCAGATCAACCTCAGCGAATCGTTTCTGAACCAGGATCAGTTGAACCTCTCACAGCAAGAGGACACCTTGGAGGGAGCGGACTTGTCCGTCGTCGCTACCAACTATTCGCAAGCACAACTTGCCGAACAGGCCACCCTCAGCGCCACAAGCGAAGCCCTCAACCAAAAGACTTTGCTCGACTACTTGGTCTGATCCTTGCGGCTTTCCTCCAATCTCTAGATTTACAGTGGTCACGCGCGGCGGCGAGAGGGCATCTTTGCCCTGTAGCTTGATCGCTTCTGTGTTCTTGGTGTTCTCCCAGCTCCGTAGGGGCGCAGCATCGCTGCGCCCCATGTCCGCACGATCTCCAAAGCTTGAAGGTGCTTCCGGCTTGATCAGGAGTGTAGCGGCTAGCCGCCGCTTTGCCGATTACCCGTCTCTCCGGCCAACTAGAATCTCCGCACCCGTAGTTCCGCAAACTCAGTCACGCCTTCGCTCTCTCGTGTTCGAGCGGAACTGCACTTTTTTTCACGAGGCGTTACAAGGCGCGCGCAATTACCGGCAGTGAAGGGGATTACCGCGTCTGGTGGAGTGCGATGGCCCACTTGGACACCGCGCTGACGTGGGTCTGATCGGACCGTAGGCTGGCTTGCCGTGCCAACAGCATCACGCGCAGGTGATTCAGTGTGGTTTGCAATTCACCCAGGTGGACTTTGTACAGGTCAAGCTCCCCGATGATTTCCGGCTGCTTGCGACGCAGGTCGTGGCACTCAGCCACGATCGGCGCCATCTCCTCAACCGGCTCCCGCAATTCATGGACACTCGCCACGTTGAACTCACATTCTCCGCGCAGGGCCCCGCGCGTTTTTTCGATCAGCGACTTGAGGCGACCATTGATGCGTTCGATTGTCTGGCGTAGTCCTTCACCCATCACGCACTCCATCGCCCGTTGCTGGGACTGGGAGCCTCTTCGTTCGGGGCAGGCGTATTTTGCGAAACAAAGGCTTGTGGCTTGGAGGCGATGCGGAACTCCGGCGGGGGCTCTGCCGGCTTCACCGTGCGCTCCACTTGCGACCACGCGGCGCGCGTACGCGTGAACATCCCGATCAGCTCTGTGAGTTCATCGCGGGAACTCGCCACGCCCGCGTGCGTTATCATTACTCGGGCCACATTATAGAAACTATTTAAGCGCCGCGCCGGCTCTCCCCCGCGCTCGAAATCCAACACTCCCTGCAGTTCGCCGATCACTGTCAGGGCATGGTTGATCGCGTTACAACGTTTTTCCACCTGCCCGGCCTCGATGGCCGCGCTCGCGGCGTGAAGATTGCGCAGGATGGTGTCGTACAGCGCAACAACCTGCCCCACCGGAGAAGCCCCGATGGCCGTAGTCTGGTGATAGGCGAAAGCGAAATCGTGCTCGTTCATGGTAGGCCTACCCTGCGCTGTTGATGCCGGAAAGTTGCTGGCTGATCTGGCTTTCCAACATCGGCAATTCCTGTAGCGTGGTATTCACATTGGAATAGATCGTCGTGAGGTTTGCTTCCTGCGTGGCCAAGGCGGCCTGCAGATCGTCGATCTGGGATGTCAGCCCCTGCGAAGTGTTTGTGATGCTTTGCGAGTCAATCGAAAGGATGCCCGTGTTTGGCGCATTGATCGTCTGAATGACGCTGTCCATATTCTGCGCAAATCCGCTGGTTGCGTTCTGCATCAGGTTCTGCACCGCGGAGTAATTGCTCGATAGAGCGGAAGAGAGCGCGCCGCTGTCCACGGTCAGGGTTCCGTCGTCGTTCATGTTCACGCCGATGCTCGCCAGGTTCACCATCCCGCTGTTGCCCGCAACCGAATAAGAAATGGCCCCCAGCAGCATAGTTTGCACTTGTTGCAGCGAATTGTCGGATTCCAGCACTCCGCCCCCTGTGCCGTCCGACGCAACATTGAATTGCCCGTTGATTTCGGTTATCAGCGTATTCCACGCGCTTACGAAATTGTTCACTGCGCTGGTGGCCTGTGATGTGTCCGGAGTCACATTCACCGTCACCGTCGAACTTGGCGATGCGGATCCCAGGTTTAGCGTAACTCCATTGATTACGTTGCTTACCGTGTTGCTCGCGCTGCTGATCGGAATGCCGTCCACCACCAGGGAAGCGTTGCTGCCGGTGACGGCTTTGGTGAAGCTCAAACCTGTACCGGTGTTGCTGGAAACCGTGACGTCGCCCGGTGCGCCGGAAGAGTTACTGACCAATGCAAGGCGGTAGCCGGTAGCGTCCTGGATCACGCTTGCCGTCACCCCAATGTTCTGATTATTGATGCTCGCGGCAAGGCCGCTCATCGTGTTGTCGCTCGAATCTACTGTGACGGTCACTGGTGTATTCGAGCCCACCTGTACCTGAAAGCTGCCGTTCGCTATTGTCGAACTGCTGCTCGAAAGTGCGTTCGTATAATATGAGGATGTGGTGGCAAGAGAATTGACCTGGATGTTGTGGGAGCCGGCGGAAGCGGTGCTTGACGCCGTGGCGTTGACCACCGACGAATTCGACGACGTCGCGGTTTCCGCGGCGAACGCCCCGAGCGGGTCGCTCAGCGCTTCTACTGCATTATCCAGGTTCGTCAAGTCCGTGCTGATCGTCGAAAGCTCCCCAACTTGTGAACCAAGCGTGGTCTGCTGCGTTTCCAGCGCCGTGATCGTGGCTGTCTGATCCGCAACCGCATACTGCACAAACTGCTGAACGTTGATCCCTGCACCCAGGCCCGTTCCACTAGTCGTCGAGGATGTACTCGACCCCGAACTCGCCAATGCATCCGTCAGAGACGACAGTGCACTCACTGATGTTGACATTCCTTATCCTCCTCAGGCTTTTACAACGATATGCGCGTTGGCCTTGGACTCTTCTTGCTTCAGATAATCCTCGATCCCTTGTCCCACATCACGCACTGCTTTGGGCGGTACTTCCAGAATCTCTTCGCCTGATTGCGCGTCGGAGACCACATAGTAGATGCGCCCATTGCTGTCTCGCTTGAAGGTCACATCCGTCTGTCGTTGCGGCGGTGGCACCACCGCTGTCCCGGCACTCGTGGCCGCTCTTTCAACCGTGCTGGCAACCGATGATTGTGTGGATACGCGCTCATTTTTCGCCTGGCTGACCGCTGCACTCGGAGGATCCACGGTAGCTCCTGAAGGGGGGTCCGGTGAGATCTTCATGACTTCCTCCTATAGCGGTTTGGGCGGAATCCCCGAAGGGATCCCGCCCGCCGCTTTGCTGTCCCTTTGCCCCGAATTACTGGAGCAGCTTCAAGATGCTCTGCTGGGCCGAGTTCGCCTGCGCCAGTGCCGAGATACCAGACTGGTTCAGGATGGAGTATTCAGACAGGTTGGTCACCTGTTGCGGGATGTTGGCCGCCATGATCGAGTCTTCTGCCGACGTCAGGTTCTGCACCTGGACGCTTTCCACGTTGCTGGCTGCTTGTAGCCGGTTGATCTCAGCCCCGATGTTGCCTCGTTGGCTGGCTACGTCGGAAATGGCCTGGTTGATATAGGTTAGGGTCGTCTGCGCATCGATCGCGGTATTCAGGTCGTTGGGCATATTCACCGTTCCAGCAACCACGTTTGTGCCGCCCGTGAACCCGGCGCCCGGCACGGTGATGTTGCCGCTGGCCGTGCCGCCTTCGGCTAAGGAAATCGCTGCACTTCCGCCTGTGTTTTCGTTTGCCCCGGCTGTGATTGCCGTAAACGTGATGTTGGTTCCTGATGTGCTCGCCGTGACGGCTGCGTTTGCCGTCTCACCAGAGGAGTACAGGGTTCCTGCCCCGACGCCAGCGGCGCCATTGTTGATGGCGGCAGCCAGATTCGCTACCGTATTCGCTGCGGAGTTCGCGTCAATCAAGACGAGGTCCTTGGTACCCGCAGTGTTACCGGCCGTAATCCCGGCAGCATTGGTAAATGTGTACGTCTGGGCGCCCACCGTCAGTTTTTCACCAACGTCCGGTTGGCCCGCGAAGCTCACCGACGCCGTGGCCGCAACGGCCGGAGTCTGTGTGTTCACGGTTCCAGAGGCCAACCCCAACGTCGCTGCGGACAAGAGGTTCGTGCTGGTCTGAATGGTGCTGTTGCTGGCGCCGTCACTGAGGAACACGCTCTGTTGCGCCGCAGTGAACACCGCCGTGCCGTTGTAGTTCGTCGAACTGCCGATGCTGTTGATTTCCTGGTTGATCTGCGAATACTCTGCCTGCAGCGCGCCGCGTTGAGAGTTCGACACGGTGCCGCTGGAAGATTCTGTCGCCAGGGTCACAGCGCGGTTGAGAAGTGTGGTCACCTGGGCCAACGCGCCATCAGCCACTTGCAACTGGCCGACGCCGCTGTTGGCGTTTTGTCCCGACTGCGTCAAAGCGGTGATGTTCGCCTGCAAGCCGTTCGCGATTGCCAGGCCGGCTGCGTCGTCAGCACCGCTGTTGATTCGCTGACCAGAAGAGAGTTGGAACAGAGTGTTCTGTAGTTTACTCTGCGTCACGTTCAACTGGTTTTGCGCTTCCAATGCTGAAATGTTATTGAGAAGACTAATCATATTAGTAAGGCTCCTTTCGTTGCTTTTTGTTCCGCTTGGCGTCCGAGGAGCCTTGGTGCGGGGCTTGAACCCTTTTGCAGTCCCAGGTGGCTCGCACGTCGCTACGGATCAGCCAACGTACTCACCCTGTATATCGGCTTGTGCAAAAAAGGCTTTACCTTCCTGAACTCATTGATTCTATGTGCCTTACCCGCCATCATCCCTCGCCGCTCCGCACACCATCCCCCTCCTCATGCCCTTTTCTGGACTTTTCGCCTGTACTTCTGACGCACACTCGCTCTATCCTAGCGCCCTCTAATGACCTTCGCCTTTCACTCCTCTTTCATCCTAATCTCATGCCCAAGTTCCTCGGCTCTGCTTCGGCTTGGCTGCTTCATTCACATTTGTCGGCGGCATCTCGGACCGCTCTTCTACCAAACTCTCTTGCGGCACCGCCGATACTCGTTGAATCACCCTCTCCACTGCTTCGTATAGGCTCCCGGCAATTTCTTCCGCCGCAACTGTCGGCGATTGCATGTCGTGCATCGCAGCCCGGCAAATCAGAATTCCCGGGCATCCCGCGCGTGCAGCTGCTTCCATTTCCTCGTGAGAGCTTCCGATCATGTATGTCTTTGCAGGAAACAACCCGTGCTCTTCCATTGCTCGCTGCAACAGGCCTGGCCAGGGAATTCGACACTCACATTGCTCCGCTTCCTTGTGCATGCAGTAATACACTCCGTCAATCTCCCCGCCTTCCAATGCCACCTCCAATAGATAGCGGCTCGTGATGTAGCGCAATTCGTGCGCACTCAGCAAGCCATCCCCAACGCACTGTTGATTGGACACAATCAGTGTCGTGAATCCCTTCTCTTTCAACAACCGCAATGCTTCAAGCACTCGCGGCAAAAACTCGAATTGATTCCAGGAAGAAACGAATCCCCGTGGACCGCGGCGATTGATCACTCCATCGCGCCCCAACAGGATGAAGGGTTGTGTGCGATTGCTCATGATGCTCCCTTCCTGCGCTCAATTCCCCGAATCAGTTCAGCGGCTATTTCGCTAAATCGGCCCCTACCCTGTCCACCTACATGTATTAAAGTGACCAGCCATCCTCATTTGCGCCGGTCCGCCGGAGGAGAATCTCCAGACATTACCTCAGTGCTGTTACCCATGATGCTTGTAGCGCGATTGCCTGCGCGTGCTGCATCAGATCGCAACCGGCGATCCTCGTGGATTTCATCGCTATATAAATTGGCGTGTGCGAGCTAGCGGTTAGTACAAGTGGTACTCAAGGTTTCAAAACGAAACGGCTTTCCCGCTCTGAAGTTCCTTTGGTGACGTTCCTCTCCGCCTTTCTCCCCTCACCTTTCATACCAAAGGACTTTCATCCTTCGATCCCCCTACCTTTAGCCACCACATCGCAGTTCCCCTGTCGTGCACGAATCGCTCCAAAAGAATTGTCTAATTTTCGCTCTTTCCGTCGCTCCCTCTTATCTCCATCCCGATTCCGCCGATAACATCTTGTGGGGTGACCTGCGGCACACTGCCGTGGCGAACAAAGGCGTTCGACGATGATCAAACTAACCCGGCTCAACAACAATCCGTTAATCGTGAACTCAGACCTGATCAAGTGTGTCGAGAATTCCCCGGACACCGTCTTGACCCTGGTCACCGGCGAAAAGATCATCGTCCGGGAATCCACGGAACAGGTCCTGGAACGTGTCATCGCTTTCCGCAGAGCCATCCTGGCTGGGCTGACTCCGATTTTGGCCGATGCGCCCGTCGCATCCTCGGCCGCTCAGCTCCCCTCTCCAGACGGCTCCGCTACACCCTGAGGACGGTATGGACAAGAGCAGCCTTGTGGGCGTGACCGTCGCGATTGGTGGCATCCTGCTCGGACTTATGCTCGAGGGCGGCCATCTCGCTCAGATCATTCAGCCGACCGCAGCCATCATCGTCTTTGGCGGAACCTTGGGCGCGGTGATGATCCAGTTTCCGTTGCGCGTCATCTTCGCCGCTACCCGCCGCCTCGGCCAGGTCTTCGTCGACAATTCCATCGATCCCAATGCACTGATCCGCGAAATCGTCGGCTACGCTCAGAAAGCCCGCAAAGAGGGCATCATCTCTCTGGACAATGAGCTCGAGAGTATCCAGGACCCTTTCCTGAAGAAAAGTCTGATGCTCGCCGTGGATGGCACGGAACCCCAGGAAATCCGCAAAATCATGGAACTGGAACTCGATAACCAAAGCGAGCACGAAGAGCACCTTCCCCGCGTCTTTGAATCCGCCGGAGGTTTTGCTCCAACCATCGGCATCATTGGCGCGGTGCTCGGCCTGATTCAGGTGATGCAGCACCTTGATGACATTACAGAAGTCGGGCGCGGCATCGCCGTGGCCTTTGTCGCCACCATCTATGGTGTCGGTTCCGCGAACCTCTTCTTTCTCCCTGCTTCCGGCAAAATCAAAATTCGTATCCGCCAGGAACAGATTCGCCGCGAAATGATGTTGGAAGGCGTCATCTCGATTCTCGAAGGCATGAATCCGCGCATGCTCGAAACCAAGTTGCTCGGTTTCTTCGCAGAAGCCAATCAGGAAAACGCTGCCTCGAGGCCCGTATGAGCCGCCGCAGGAAGAAAGAAGATCATGTTTCCCACGAACGCTGGCTGGTCAGCTATGCTGACTTCATCACACTCCTCTTCGCTTTCTTCGTCGTCCTCTATTCTTCGTCTCAGGTGGACAAACGCCGCGTCGGCCGCCTCGCCATGGCCATTCAAGTCGCCTTCCAGGAACTCGGCGTCTTTGACACCTCTAATACCAAAGTGCCTCTGAGCGATTCCGAACCCATCCCATTCTCCAAAGTCCAGGCCGTGGAAAACGTCGAGCGCACCACGGATATCGAGCGCGTCGTGCAACCCATGAAAGGCATGCTCGGTCCACCGGCCCCAACCGTTCCCTTAAAGGACGTCCAGGCTGAGCTGGAGAAAGCCCTCGCTCCGGAAATCCAGAAGCGTGTTGTGGACATCAAGGCTCGCAAGGAAGGCCTGATCGTCAGTTTGCGTGAAATGGGCTTTTATGAAAGTGGTTCGTCCACCATGCGCACTTCTTCCCTCGGCGCGGTGGACCGCCTCGCCAGCGTTCTCGGTCCTCGCACAGAGAGCATTCGCATCGAAGGCCATACGGACAACATCCCCATCCACAATCTTCATTTTGCTTCCAACTGGGAACTTTCCACCGCCCGTTCCACCGAACTTGTCCGCCTCTTCATCGATCGCTATCACGTCGATCCCGAGCGTCTTTCCGCTGCCGGCTATGCTGAATTCCATCCTGTCGCCGACAATGATTCTGCCGATGGCCGCGCGCGCAACCGCCGTATTGACGTCGTCATTCTCAATCCAATCTTTGGAGAAAGATTGCCCTTCGTCACTCCCGGGCCGGTAATCACCCCACCGAACATTCACCCCGCCGCTGCATCCTCTCCCGCGGCCCTTGCACAACCGCATGGCCCGTAATCTTTCGGACGCTTGCCAGCGAGCCTTTCTTGACACCTCTCCTCCCAGCGTCCAAACTCGTTGTATCCCCTTCCAGAAAGTTAGTTTGTGTGAACTCTCATGCGCCTTCTTGTCGCTGAAGCCGATGCGTCTTTAGCGGAGTTTCTTCTTTCGCGCTTTCAGCAGGAACACTTCACCGTGCAAGTTGCCTCCGCGGGCAACCAGATTTCAGAGCTTCCAGAGAAGACACCATTCGACCTTGTCCTCTTGGACCTTAATCTTCCCGGCATCCCCGGCCTCGAGTTTCTTCACACTCTCCAGCACCGTTGGCCGGAAACGCCCATTATCCTCGTCTCCCAGGCCACCGCTGTGGAAGAGCGTGTTCGCGGTCTCAACGCCGGCGCCGACGACTTTGTCGTCAAGCCCTTCGCGGTTGCCGAACTTCTCGCTCGCGTCCATGCGGTTCTTCGCCGGCGCAATCGTCCCGCCACGGAAACCTTTCATTTCGAAGACCTCGAGGTAAATCGCGTCTCCCATAAAGTCAGCCGTAACGGCCGCTCCATTGAACTCAGTCCCAAGGAATATGCCCTGCTCGAATACTTGCTTCGCAACTCCGGCCGCCCCGTCTCTCGCAATTCCATCATTGAAGAGGTTTGGTGCCTGCGCTCCGATTCCATCACCAACGTCGTCGATGTCTATATCAACTATCTCCGCAAAAAAGTGGATGCTGGTTCGGACCGTCCCCTCATTCGCACCATTCGCGGCGTCGGCTATCAAATCGGCGGCAATCACTACTCCAAATAACTGCCCTTTCGGAGTGCGGCGGCTTGCCGCCGCTTTCACGGCGTAAGCCAATTCACATAATCGTCGCTCTCTGGAATTTGGAGTCGTCAACCTTCAGGTTGTTTCTTAGGTTTGTACTTGCTCCAGTAGGGGCGCAGCACGCTGCGCCCCTGCCAGGCACAATCATAAATCTCTGAGTACAGTTCGGCTCTTCTCCCATTACTCTCGTAGGTCGATACCGGAGCTCTTCCCATCAAAATAAAATGGGCGCCCCGGCTGAACCGGGACGCCCATCGTACAGAAGGGAACTCAGCTATTTTCTACCGCATCCCCGGATCCTTGGACGCGCTGGCCGCCCGCGCGTTCGGATCGAGACTCAGCATGCCCTCAGTTGCGGAGACCGCCACCAAGGAACCATCGCGCCGGGTCCGTATCACCGGGAAGTATCCTTGCGAAAGCGCATCGTCCATGTGCTGCCAGGACTTTCCGCCATCGAATGAAGCCAGCAGCCCCTGCTTCTGCAGAGATACCACCAGCGCCTTGTCCGTGCCCGCCACCGATTGGAACGACAATTCACGCACATCCGTGCGGTTCCACGTTTTCCCCGCGTCGCGTGAGCCGTACAGACCCATGTTCGACGTGATGAATAGCGTGCTGTCGTCCACGCTGTGCAGTTTCAAGTTTCCCGCTGCGGCAAATGCGAGTTCCCTGGCATCCCAAGTCTCGCCCTTGTCGCTCGAGTAGATCAGATTCCGTTCCACGATTGCCCAGATCTGGCTGCCGTCACTGGCCACTTCCACCGACTGCGCCGGTTTCCGCGTTAGCGGATCCTTGCTTGTCGCCTTCCACGTTGTTCCGCGATCCTTGGAGACCAGCACGCCGCCGGCTGTCGCTGCGTACCACGCATCGCTTCCAAACGCCATGCCATTCACCTGAAACGCCGTGAATTGTGGAGCCGTCGGTTTTGGGGTCGCCTTCGGGGTTGTGCCCTTCTTGCCTTTTGTCGTTTTTACCGCTGCTACAGGAGTTGCGTCCGGCACATATAATCCTGCGCGCATCCACTTGTGCGCCGCATCATCGTACTTCATCCAGCCGCCATTGTTCAGCGCCGCCCACCAGCCCGTTGGTGCGGCATACACGTGACGCAGGTCCGTGCGCTTCAATCCGGGTCCCAGCGTTGTCCAGGAAGTTCCGCCGTCCTTGGTAGCCAGGAAGGCATCGTTGTCAAACGTCAGCACCACCAGTGCGCGTTCCGGATGCTCGCGATCCAGCGCCACATCCGAAATGTGCTGGTGCTGGAAGCCGTTGTTCGCCGCACTGAACGACACGCCGCCATCCGTGCTGATCTGCACGCCCTGGCGCTCCGTCCCAATAATCAGTTTCTGTGGATTTTGTTTGTCGATGATCAAAGCATTGATGATCCAGTCGCCAGGCGAAACCCGTTTGAAATCCTTGTCGTTCACCGTCTTCCAAAGGCCGCTCGTCGTTCCTGCATATAAAACGTTGGCATTGCTGGGATCCATGCGGATCAATTGCGTGCGGCGAAACACCGAGGGGATGCCTTGATATTTCACCCACTGCACTCCACCATTCGTGCTGTGATAAATGCCAGAGCACGCCGTGGCATGCACGTTTTCCACGTTCGCCGGATCAACGATGATGCTCATCACGTCGGAGTCATCAATCATGCCCTTTACAACGGGGAACCAGTCCTTCCCGCCATTACTCGTCTTCCACGGCAGGTGATACGTCCCCGCATAAATTACGTTGGTGTCGTTCGGATCGAACGCCACCGAATCAAAATTCCGCAGGTCCGGATGATTAGCAGGCGTAATCCGTTCCCAAGTCGCGCCTTCGTCCGTCGAGCGGTACACACCGCTCAGCGCTCCCGCCAGCAGCAGCTTTGGGTCCGTCGGCGCCTGCGCCAGCGCCCTCACCGTTTCATGCGCCAGTCCAATAATGTTCCACGTATGCCCGCTGTCCTCGCTGCGGTAGACTCCGCCGCCGCCCGAATACAACGACCACGTGCTCGCGTACAGCCGCTTTGCATCGCGGGGGTCCACGATGATGTGCGTCACCACATCATCTTGCCCGGTGCCGATGCGGCTCAACAAATCCCAGTGTCCACCCTCATCACTCGATGTGAATACGTGCCCGTCCGCTGTTCCCAAGTACAGGCTTTTGATATTGTTTGGGTCTGCTGCCAGTGAAATGACGGTTCCGCCTGGAGGTCCTACTTGCCTCCAGGTCTGCGCCTTCGCAGTTACCGCAAAAACCACCGTTAGCGTGGCCAACCCCAAAAGCACACGTTTCATAGACATGCGATTCTCCCAGAGCGCGGATGCGCCTTCAAGTCGTTAGTCTAGGGAAAGCTCCGCAAAAGGCCTGCTGGCCTAAAGGACAGATTCCGGGCAAGATGTTTATAGTACCAGTACTAGGCACTGGACTCCCTCCCCCCAACCCTCTATCTTCCTCCTATCATGGCAACTTCTTTCCTTCTTCAGGGTTCTATCCCATGGGAACCCAATCCGAGCCATAATGGTCATGGGTTTCCGAGACCTTGGTACCCATGCCGGGTCTCTTCAGGGGAAAAAGCTATGAAGGCCAACCTTTCTACCAAAAGCACTACCGCGCTCCTGTTGTGTCTGGCCGCTTCTCTGTTTTTGCTCGCACCTGTCGTCAGGGCCCAAGCCGAAGACAACGCCGATAACGCTCCCACTGGCGATGTCGGTCCCAGTGCGGATGACTCCCACGATCCACCGTCCCGCGTTGCCCGTATCAGTTTTACAGACGGCTCTGTTTCTTTGCAGCCCGGTGGCACTGGCGACTGGGGTAATGCCGCCAAAAATCGCCCCATGACCGTTGGCGATAAACTCTGGGTGGACCAGAGCTCTCGCGCGGAATTGCAAGCAGGCCAGGCTGCTCTTCATCTCGGCAGCATGACCGCCATCTCTTTCCTGAATCTCGACGAAAATATCACTCAAGTGCGTCTCGCCGAAGGCAAACTCAATTTCCGCGTCCGCGAACTGCTTCAGGGTGATAACTACGAAGTGGATACGCCCAATCTCTCTTTCACTGTTAAAGAAGCCGGCGACTTCCGCATCGACGTCAATGAAAACGGCGACTACACCTCCGTTACTGCGATTCGTGGATCAGGTGAAATTGCCACCGGCGGACAAACTTATCCAATTCATGCCGGTGAACGCGCCGATGTTTCCGGCGCCGACGGCAACGCCAAGTACTCCACAACTGCTGCCACGGCCCCTGATGACCTCGACCATTGGGCACAGGATCGCGACCTCAAAGAAGATAACTCCCAATCCGCCAACTATGTTTCCCGTGACACCGTCGGCTACAGCGATTTGGACAATAACGGCACTTGGAGCGAGCAGCCCGACTACGGCCCCGTATGGACTCCGAACGATGTCGGCCCAGACTGGGCGCCTTACAGCGACGGTGCTTGGAACTGGGTTGGCCCTTGGGGTTGGACATGGGTTGGTTATGAGCCTTGGGGCTTTGCTCCCTACCACTATGGCCGCTGGAACAGGTTTGGATGGGGCTGGGGTTGGTGCCCCGGTCCGATCTACGCGCGGCCATTCTATGGTCCGGCCTTCGTCGGTTTCCTCGGCGGCGGGTTCGGATTCGGAGCCGGCTTTGGATTTGGTTTTGGCGGCGGTTTTGGCTGGTTTCCACTCGGCTTCGGTGAACCGTTCCGTCCGTGGTACCACGCTGGCGGCGCCTACTGGCGCAACGTGAATGTCCACAACACGTTCATCCGCAACGTCAATGTGAACAACTTCCACAACTTCAGCAACTACCGCTATGCCCACAATGTGAATGCGGTCACCACCGCTTCGCACAATTCATTTGTGAACGGCGAACATATCAATCGCGGCGCGAGTGCCGCAAACCGTGTCTCGGAAGCTTCTTTGCGCAACACTCGTGTAACAAACAACATCAACGCATCGCCAAGCCGCTCCAGTTACCTCGGTGCCTCTGCGTCTAGCGGTCACGTCGCCACGCCTTCTGCCAATGTTCAGAATCGCAGCGTGATGGCGCGTACTACACCTGCGGCTTCTGCCTCTCATCTTCCTGCGCGCACAATGAACAATGCGGGTCTAAGGCCCAGCAATTCGTCGGCAATGAGTGCTTCTCGTTCGGTTGGCAATACTGCGGGAGTGAATGCCAGTCGCCAGGCGCAACTCTCTGCCAATCGTCCGTCCTCCGTTGCCGGGCAGACTTCTCGGTCGTCGTCAGTAAATTCAACGGCTCGCCCCAACACTTCTTCACGCACTTGGAATGCTCAGGGCCACTCCACCGATTCTGGTCGTGCCCCGCAAGGTTTCGGCAGCACAAGTCGCTCCACGAATTCCACGGCGACGCCGCGAACCAATTCCAGCAATCGTCCACCTTGGGCCGGCTCCGGCAACTCTGCCTCCTCGGCCTCACGCAATTCTGTGAATCGGCCGCCCAGCGCGGGGACCAGCAATCGCTCTTACCGGCCACCTGCTTACAACTCGAACCGCGCCAACTCTGCGCCGCGCGGCAATTCCGCTCCGCGCAGTTCTGCGCCTTCACATAGCTCTTCGTCCTCGCACGCCTCGTCCGCTCCGCATTCCTCCGGTGGCTCGCACGGGGGCGGTGGTGGCGGCTCTCATCATCGCTGAGCGTAACTGCTTTCCCTGGGTTGCCTCAGATAACTTTTCTATCCGAAGGCCCGTAATTGGTTCTCCTTTACGGGCCTTCTTCTTTTTCCACCCTTCTTCGTCTCTTGTACCTTTCGCCCACGCGCTTCGTGCTCCTGCAACTCTCTCAGTCTGCCTGTGTTACACATAATAGTGTCAGGAATTTCGGCCCGTGAGGTTGCTCCCAGCAAAAACCTCAGGGTCGCAGGTCATAGCGTACCGGGTCTCGTCGTTACTCCCATCCACGGTCCATCCCTACGCGTGAAACCTGAAAACGGAGGAACTAAGTGTTGGCAAGTGTTCCAGGAGAGAAGAAAGCACCATGAAAACTCGTTCGCTGTATCTGCTCGCGCTGTTCTCGTTACTTCTTGCGGTTGCCTTAGCTGTGCCCAAACGGGCCGCGGCCGATGATGACGATCCTCCAGGCCGGGTCGCTCGTCTTAGCGTAACCGAGGGCCAGGTCTCTTTCAGCCCCGCCGGAACCGACGATTGGGTCGCCGCCGTCTTGAATCGCCCCGTCACCATCGGCGACAAGCTCTGGACCGACAAGGACTCTCGCGCCGAACTTCACGTTGATTCTGCCGCCTTTCGTCTTTCCAGCGAAACAGGAATTTCCTTCCTCAACTTAACTGACCAGGCCATTCAGCTCCGCATTACCGAAGGAACCGTCAGTATTCGCGTGCGACGCCTCGCCGAAAACGAGAATATCGAAATCGATACGCCCAATCTTGCCTTCTCTATCCTTCAACCCGGCCGCTATCGCATCAACGTCAACGAAGCTGGTGATGCCACCATCGTTGCTGTTCGCGATGGCCAGGGCGAAATCAACGGCGGTGGCTCTGCTTACACTGTCCACGCTGGCGAGCAAGGCACTTTTTCCGGTACGGACACTCTCGACGCGGATATCGAGAGCTTTGGCGATGTGGATGATTTTGATAACTGGTGTGATGAGCGCGATCTCCACGAAGATCACGCCGTTGCCCGTCGCTACGTTTCCGATGATGTCATCGGCTACGAAGATCTGGACGACAACGGCGGCTGGCGGCCCATTCCCGAATACGGCACCGTTTGGTTTCCTCATACCACCATCATCGGCTGGGCTCCCTATCGCTACGGCCATTGGGCTTGGGTTGCACCTTGGGGTTGGACCTGGGTTGATGATGCGCCCTGGGGCTTTGCTCCCTTCCATTATGGCCGTTGGGTTTTTGTGGCCGGCGCTTGGGGTTGGGTACCTGCTCCGCCGCGCGTTGTCGGCTTCGCTTATGTCCGTCCAGTCTATGCTCCCGCTCTTGTTGCTTGGGTCGGTGGACCCCACTTTGGCGTCGGCTTTGGCGTCGCTGGTGGCGGTTTTGCCGCGGGCGTAAATGTGGGCTGGTTTCCACTCGGGCCGCGTGAAGTCTTCGTGCCGTCCTATGCGGTCAGCCGAGCCTACGTCAGCCGAGTAAACATCTCGAACACTTCGGTGAATGAAACCGTGGTGAACAACTACTACAACACGGCCGTCGTCAACCGAAATGTGGCCGTCAACAATGTTCACTACGTGAATCAAGGCGTTCCCGGTGCCGTCACTGCCACCTCACCGCGCGCGTTCACTTCGGCTCAACCCGTTTCGCGCAATATCGTAAACGTTGATCAAAGGGAAGTAGCCTCCGCTCCCGTCGGCGTCTCTGCTCCCGCTGTTGCACCGCCTAAGCAAGCCGTCCTGGGCTCTGGTGCCGCCACCAATGTGCATCCGCCTGCGGCTCTCGCAAACCGCGCGGTTGTGGCAAAGACTGCGCCGCCAACTCCGCCTCCTGCTTTTGAAAAGCAGCAAGCGGCCATCCAGGCGAATCATGGACAGCCCATTTCGATGGCACAAACGCGCCAGATTCAACCCGCGCGTAGCGCGACCGCTGTCGCTCCTGTCAAGATTGCTCCGCCGTCAACTCCAGCCACTCCGCGCGTGAATGCCGTTCAAGGACAGAACAATCCTAATCGTCCATCCAACCCCGGTGGCGTGCAATCCAATGCAGCGGCAAACCCCGCCAACACTCGCAATCTTAACAATCGCCCACCTTCCGCTCGGCCCGTCGTTGCGGAAAACCCTCAGCTCGAGCAGAAACATCAGCTACAAGCTGAGCAGCTTCAAAATCAGCAGGATCAGGAGCGCCAACAACTCGAGCAGCAGCAAAACCAGGAACGGCAGAAGTTGCAAGAGCAACAAGCCGACGCTGCGAAACAGCAGCAACTGAACCAACAGCACCAGCAGCAACTCGAGCAACAGGCGCAGAAGCACAATCAGGAAAAGCAACAACTAAACCAGCAGCAGAAAGCGGAGCATGCCAAAGCTGCCCCGCCCACCAAATCCAAAAACGAAGACAAGTCCCACAAATAGTATTTCTCTTCACAAGAATCCGAGAAGGGGTCCAGCATCGCTGGACCCCTTCTCGCCCAGATCACAACCGCTACATCACCTGTAGCTCACCCCTTCAGGGTTGAGGCTTTCCCCCACTAAATCCAACTCGATCCTTTCAACGCAGCCTCCCAAGTTTTTCGCAATTCCGATCGCACTCCGCGGAGTGCGGCCCGGGCTCGCATCGCCCGCCTTCGCGCGACGAACCCCCTTTCAGTTCAATCCCGTGTCCTGCCTTTTGCAACAAACCAAACACCGTCATTCCGAACGGAGTCCGCGAAGTGAGAAATCCCTCTTCTCTTCCCATCGCGAAGCCCCAACATCTCTCCAAAATCTCGGTCCGCTTCCTGATCTCTGATATCTGATAACTGATATCTCTCTCCCCACACCACCGCATTCCGCCTCACTCCGCCCCTGTGTTATCTTCAAACGAGCCTTCTATGTCCTCCGCGTTAGTCACATCCCAACTCTTCCGCCGCGTCATGGGTCATTTCGCCACCGGCATCACCGTGGTCACTGTCGAGCGCGAGCCTGGCCAAGTCCATGGCATGACCGCTAACTCCTTCAACTCGGTTTCCCTTGACCCTCCGCTGGTCTCCATCTGCGTGGATGAAGAAAGCCGTCTGCTCTCTTTCCTCAAATCGCAGCGCCGCTTCGGCGTAAGCGTTCTCAAGGATTCGCAGCAAGCCCTCTCCGGCCATTTTGCAACCGGAGAACAGAGCCCCGATGCCGACGCGCACCTCGGCATCCGTTATCGTTGGTCTGCTACTGGTATCCCTGTCCTTGAAGATTCTCTGGCGCAGTTCACCTGTAATGTCGTCGCGGAATATCTTGCGGGTGATCACACTATCTTTTTGGGCGAAGTGGAAACCGCTGCAGTTAGCGATGGCCAGCCGCTTCTCTATTTCCGCGGCCAATACCGCACTTTGCAGCCCTAACCTAGGCCCGCGCAACTTTCGTCAGGGTATGGCTTCAAAGCTTTCGGCAAAAAGCAGGCACCCGTCATTCCGGACGGTGTCTGCGAACTGATGAATCTCTCTTTTCTTGGGTCTCAGCTGAAGATGGATCCATCGTTCCGCTCGCGATGAAAACGCTCCATCAGCCCGTGGCAGGATTTCTTCTTACCGTTCCGAGTTTCCCGAGGGCCGCGTCGATTCCGCCGAATCCCCCAGTTCTTTCCTGTGACTCTTTACTTCGCGCAGCGCATAGATCGCTTTGTTTTGCGATTCATAATACGTTCGCGAACTGATCTCTCCCAGTAATCCCAGAGAGATAAACTGTATCCCGCTGACGAATAGCGCAATCGCCAGCAGCAGCAGCGGCCCGTGCTGTGTCATCAGGGATTCGTTGAAGAATATTTTCTTTATCGCCAGGAAAAGAGCCAGCGCAAATCCCGTCCCGGTCCCCGCCAGACCCAGCATCCCGAAAAATTGCAGCGGCCGCGTCGAATAATCGAGCAGGAATTTCACCATGATCAGGTCGAAAAACACGCGGATGCTTCGCCCAATCCCATAATTCGACCGCCCGCTCTTGCGTTTCGGATTCGAAATCGGCACTTCCGCGATGCGTGCGCCCGTTGAACTTGCCAGCGCGGGAATAAACCTGTGAAGTTCGCCGTACAATTGAATTTCCTGCAATATTTCGCGCCGGTAGGCTTTGAATGTCGTTCCAAAATCGTGCAGCTCAATCCCCGAAAGCTTTGCCATCAACCAGTTCGCGATGCGGCTCGGCACTTGCCTCATCAACCAGTGGTCATTCCGCGAACGCCTCCACCCGCTTACCAGGTCGTAGCCTTCCTCTATTTTTTCCAGAAAGCGCGGGATCTCCTCAGGGTCGTGTTGCTGATCGCCATCCATCGAGATCACGATGTCGCCGCGCGCAAAATCGAATCCCGCTTTCAGCGCCGGTGTCTGCCCAAAATTACGCCGCAACCTCACCACATTCACGCGCCGGTCGTGCTCGTAAATCTCCGATAGCACCTTGTACGAATTGTCCTTGCTTCCATCGTCCACAAACACCATCTCGTACGGCTCGCCCACCGAATCCATCACATCCGTCAGCTTCATGTACAAATCCGGGATGTTTTCCTGTTCGTTGTAGAACGGAACCACGATTGAGTATCGAATTGCCGACTCAATTCCCATGAACTCTACCCATACCTCTCTACAATCACTTATCCCTTGCGATTGACGCAGTTTTGCGCCTCGCTGACCCTGGTGAATTCCATCTGACTGAAGGGCCGCACCCTGACGGCCCGTTTCTATCCCATTGCCTCAATAAGTTCATAGTTTATCAGGCGTATCCCTCGGCTGGCGACAATTTTTCTGATTCCCGCGTCGGTCAAAATATCCAGTTCTGCTTTCCTCGACTCCTGCAGCCGCGTCGCCGATTTCCGCAGTTCTTCGTCCATATATCCCGGATGACACATCAGCTCCGTCGTCCCCTCTGGCAGCTTCTCCAGAAATTCTTCCAGCCCTTCTCGCGTCAACTCGCCGGTTTGCGTGATTCCGCAAAAGTAGTCGCTCGTCGCGATTCCTTCCCGCTCCGCCATCTTCTGCGCATCCCGCGCCAGCAATTTCAGGCCGCGGGCTCGCACCCCCTGCTTTAAAACCACCGCCGCCTTCTGGTCTGTACCCGAGGACAACGCCGAACGCAAGCTCGATTGCTCATTCGCCACGCGAATCGCCCTGATTCCATGCTTCTTGGCCAACTTCAGCGCCAGTTCAAAGAGCCCCGGCAGCATGTGCACGTGCTTATGCCCATCCAGATGCGTAGGCATAATCCCAGACTCTCGTACCTTACGGATCTGCGCGTCCCATTCCCGCTCTACCTCTTCGATGCGCAAGCGCCGGCTGGCAATCCGAATCAACAACCCCTCGGTCCCCCCATCCAGTTCACCCTTCCCATTCAATAGACCCCTTACATCATCGGCAGGTGCGACCGGCCTACCATCGCCCAGGTTCAGGTGTACCCCAACCCCCAGTTGCGGATTCTGCCTTACCGCCTCCAGCGCCCCCTCATATGCATTTCCATTCGCCAGCAACGTAGCGCTGGTCACCAACCCCCTACGGTGTGCCTCCACGATTCCCCGGTTTACCCCGTCTGTCCATCCCAGGTCATCCGCATTGACGATCAGATTCCGCACTTTGTTCTTTCCATTCACCTTGCGCTGTGAAGGGCCTGTCCTTTTTCTCGTTCCGCCTGTCCTTCCGGACAGCTACTCTTACGTCTACGTACCATTGACCCTTCTTTCTTCTAACTCTAGCATGTTCAACAAGACAGTAAGTGGAACCGCGCTGCTCTCGGTTGCGTTGCGATTGCTGCTTGCCGCTGCCTGCGCGAGTTCCTTGCGGCTCTCTCCGCAATTGGCCGGCGTTCTCTGCTTCTCCGCTGGCTCCAGAGGCGACGATGCATGTCAAGTTACAGGAACTGAAGCAGGTGGGCATTCGCTATCGCGAAAAGCGCCGCGGACGCCGCATGAATTCACGCGTCCCCATTCGTCTCGAATGGGATGCTTCCACCGGCAAACGACAGAACGTCGAAGCCTTCACCCGGGTTGTGAATCCGTATGGTTGTATGGTTGTGCTTGCAGACTCGCTGGAACTGGATCATCGCTTGGCCCTCACCAACCTTGCTTCCGGAACCAGCAACGCCGCCGTGATTGTCTGGAAAGGGAATGAGCAACCCGACGGCTGGGAATACGGCATCGAGCTTGTCGCGCCGGATATGGACTTCTGGGGGTTGGAACTGTGACGCCTTTACAAAAAACCACGCCGCCTGCGGCCGCCGCCGCTGCCCCGAACGTCAAACGCAGCGCCACCACCACGCGTCCGCAAACCAATGAAGAGCGCCGCCGCGCCCAGCGTGTCCTTCTCAGGATGCCTGTCCTCGTTCACGTCGAGGGCAAAACCAATCCCATTAACGGCACCACGCACACTGTCAGCGCCAGCGGGGCCATGATCATTCTCCCTCAAGGCCTGCCCACGGGCACCAAACTTTCCATCGAAAATCCCAAGACCCAGAAAAAGGTGGACGCCCACGTCGTCCGTCCGCCCGTGATGAACGCCGAGGGCTCTCTCGTCCCCATCGAGTTCATCACACCCTCTCCCCAATTCTGGAATATCTTCTTCCCCCCCAACCCCACCAACTGAGCGGCCGTACTCTCATATTCCTGCAGTGCTCGACGGTCTTCAGCCCACCATTTCGGAGAGAGGCTTTATAGTGCAGACAAGCTTAAGGCTCTGCTACGCGAGCCCATCTTCACACGAACTTCCGCAGGGCCTTCGGCCCGCTTTCAATTGAGCTGACCGCTCACTAACGGTCACTGCAGCCCAATGGTCGCCTGTATCAAGTGTGTGTCACGGCCGGTAAAGCCGCTGATCGTCACCGGGAACGTTCCCGTGATTACTTGCGTGATTGGTGTAGTGGTTGTCGACGGCTGATTGTTGCTGTCACCTAGGTATTGGGCCGTTATTTGATACATTCCGGGATTACTAATGGGAATCCCAGACGTCATTTGAGCTTGGTTGCCGCTCAGAGTACTAGAGGCAATAAACGTTCCGAAATTATAGAACTCAACCGTCCCCGTCGGCCCCGTTCTTGCCGTAACTGTCGCGGTAATCGTGAACGGCGAATTCTCCGGAACCTTCGCGTTGGACGTGGTTAGCATTATTGTTGTGGGCTGAGGTTGAGTAGGTGGTTGGATTCCACCCCCCCCACCCCCTCCCCCACCTCCACCTCCCCCACCACATCCCAGAACCAACAGAATCAGCGAAGTTGCCGTCATCCCCAAAGCTACGCGATACCGCTCTCGGCGACCAGGGAGACTCCAAAGGAAACAACCGCCCAGGGCAACGATTATGCCAAGCGGCCACCACCCATCTCGCGAGAGCGGCAGAAATCCGGTGTGCCGGACTTGGCGTTTGCTTTCAGTTCCAATTGCACTGTTATTCGGAGTGAGAGTAAGCGTGGCAACGGTCGCAGAGCCATTCAAGCTGATTTGTTGTGGCGCCAGCGTAACACTGTACCCTGGGATTGGAGGAAACGAGACGAAGTATTGCAGGTTTACCGTACTCGCTGTCTGGCTCAGCGGCGTGATCGTGATTTGGGCGGAACTGGTTTGCCCTGCCACTGGTACCACGCTTATGCCATTGGCCGGCGAAAGGGCGAAATCTGGAATGTTTACGGTTATCAGATCCCCGGCTGTAGAGCAGCGGTCGTAGTTTGCATCGCCTTGATAAAAAACACTCAGCGTCTGCGTGCCAGAAGGCGTCATCGTGCCGGTGACAGTCAACATTTGATTTCCGTTCGCGTCCGTGCCCGGGGTTGTGACGATGTTCGTGACGTTATCGAACGGCGAATTGAAGAAAACCATCCCTGTAATCGCGGGGCCCTTCGCATTGCTCGTCATAATCGCCGTGAGGTTGATGCTCTGCCCATAGTTGACACTGTTCGCAGACTCGCTTTGGGTCAGCGCCGTCGAGATCAGCAATGTACTCGTCACTGGAGCACTGGTCGAAGCGCCATAATTGCTGTCTCCACTGTACTGGGCTGTGAGTGCGTGGGAGCCTGGCGTCGAAAGACTTGCGTTGTTCATGGCCGCATAGGCTTGGCCAGGTATTCCGCTATGAGTAACTGGCACTGCCCCAGAGATCGCGGTGTTTCCATCATAGAACGTGACAGTACCCACCGGATAAGCAGTCACATTGGGCCCTTGCCCCGTCACGCTTGCGTCGATCTCAAACGTTTGTCCCGGCGTGACCCTCTGTAGATATGAATCTATCTGCGTTTGCGTGACCGCAGGAGAGATGGTGAGGCTCACTGTTCCGGTATTCACTTGGTAGCTGCTGTCTCCGCTATAGCTGGCCACCAGAGCGTGAGTTCCGCCCAGCAGATTCGGTGCGAGGTTCCTCGTGTATCCTGCGTTATTCAGGTTGTAGATCCCCGATCCGCCACCCCCCGTGCCGAGTAGTGTTCCGTTGTCCGTTAGTGTCACAGTGCCCGTCGGACATGTCAGCGCGTTTTCCTGATAACAAGCAGGACTCGGCGGTCCCGTTGTACTCGGTGAGGCGTTCTTGTCAGTGACATACATTCGGATGTAGTAATTCGACCCGTATGGCACAGACATCGCATTGCCATTTGTCTCGTTCCCGTTCGCATCAAACGCCGGCACCACGATGAACGTCTGGCTGCTTTCCGGCGTCACCGTCACGTTTACGGCGATCGAGTCGCTCGGCGCATTTGTCCCATCTCCGGCATAGTGTGCCGTCACTGTATAAGTCCCACCCGGCAGACTCTCCGTCGTCCCGCCTACGCTTCCATTCGCACCCAGCGTGAATCCATCCAATCCTTGGGTCACTCCGCCAGTGAGATTTGCAATCAGAGACACATCTCCCGTCGCCGTTCCACTCGCTGGCTTCACCGAAATATTCACAGTGACTTTTTCGCCGGTCCCATGGGTAATCCCGGTTGTCGGTGACAACGTCAGTGTCGTGGTTGTCGGCACAGTCGCGACCGTTCCCCACTTCGTCGCCAAATTGTTCACGTTCACCGACCCCAGCCCAGTCACCGTGTCGTATGCAGCCGTCACCGTCCACGCTTCGGTGGTCGAACTGGTCGGCTCCACCAGCACACCGGTCGCCGAAGCCAACGTCGCGCTGCAATTCAGAGTCCCGCCCGTGCATGGCACGCTGTTTGTCCCCACGCTGCTGCCATATTCGGTAGCGATGTAACTGTTGCCCTTCGCCACATCGTTGAATACGCAACCCGCTGCCACTGGCACAATCGATGTGCAACTTGCCCCCGACTTCTTCACGAGTTGATACAGGACGTAGTTCGCGTTACCCTGCCTGCTCGTTCCCTGATGGGCCGCCTGATATTGGTTCACCAGCGCCATCACCCCTGCGAATGCCGGCGACGATGCCGACGTTCCTCCAATGATTCCAAAATCCACCGAACCGCTGCTGATATTGTTTATGTCGCACGTTGCTGCGCCGGAAATAGTGCTATCGCTCTGGCAGTAAACGTATCCTGTCCCATCGAATCCCGGGCTCGCAAATAGCGACACGTCCGGCAAATCGCGCTGGTTGTCGTTCGGCACTCCCGTCACGCCCATCTGCCATTTCGGTTTTGCATAGCCGTTTGTGCAGGTGCCGTCGGCGGCCGATGTCGAACAAGTGCTGGGCCCGCCACTTCCCGCCACGATATTTAGCGACCCGCCCGGCGCACTCGTGCCGCAACCTGTCAATCCAATCTGTGCGCAGTTTTGGTTCCATGGGATTTCCGGAATGTAACTCAACGCCGAGGTACCAGTGGTCGTGTTTGTCGTGCTCCAATATTTGCCCCAGCTACTCACTTCATCAAAATCCGTTCCGCCTACCGCCACGTTGTATGGGGTCGACGCAAGTCCGCTGACTGCCAGCCCCAGTGTTGCCGAGTTCTCTGTATTAAAATCGTCGCAACCCGCCGACCCTCCATCTCCTGCGGACACCATCACTGTAATTCCCTGCGCCGCCGCCTGCTCCCACAGCACGTTGTAAAAAGCATTCCCCCCAGTTCCAAGGTATGCCTCGCAATTTCCATAGCTTTCGCTCATCACCCCGGCTAGGTTGTGCTCGATGATGTATAAGGCCGAGAGATCGATCCCAGCAGATGCCGGGGTCGACGCCGAAACCACAAAATATACCGTTGCCCCGGGCGCCACCGCTCCGGACCACTCCACGTCCAGATCTGCTTCGCCTTCTTCTCCTACCGATGTAATTCCAGGATCCTCGCCGTTCAAAATGATATTCGCCGAGGTAAAGTTCGCCGGCAATCCGAACATCTGCCGGAATGCCTGCACGTCCGCTAAATTTATATTCGTCTCGCCCACAATCGCAATCGTCTGCCCTGTTCCATCATTCCCGGAGCTAATTAGACTTTTCGAATTGTATATGGTCGCAAAATCCCCCGGCGCCATCCCATAGAAAGTCCCGCTGCCGAAAGGATTCGGAATCGTGAACAGCGGCTCCAGCCCCGGCTTTCCCGCAACCTTCCGCGCAATCCCCACCACTCGCACATGCGATTGCCGCGGAAAACTATTCAACGAAGCAATCCCCGCCACCACCGGCGCCAGCGCCGCAGGAATCTGCGGATCGTTAGCATTCGCCGTGTACGTCTTCCCCGCCACCTGGTAATTGTGAATCTCCGTGCCGAACGCCGCCCGCACCTGCGCCGCCGTCCCCGAAAACTCAATCACCGTTTTTCCGCTGTACACCTTGTTGACCTGGAATCCTTCCTGCCCCAGCCAACCCGTCACCGCCTGAATGTCCGCGTCTGCCGGTCCATACTGCGCGCCGAACTCCTGCGGCGTCATCCACTGGTGATAGCTCGCGGAACTCTTGTCTTGTTGTTCTTCCAGGAAGCTCAGCAGCGCCGCTTCTTGTGCATCGCTCCGCTTCAGCAACAGCAGTATCCGCGTCATCGGCAAAGCGTTTGACACCGCGCCTTGGTCAGACTCCGCCCGCGCCAGCGGATGCACGTTTCCCGGCAACGTAACGCGGTTCGCATTGTCCACCGCCTGCACCACGCGTGGCGTCACCTGCCCTTGGGCCCGCGCCACATTCAAAATGAAAAGGGGACTAACAAGTAGAAGCACACACAGGAGGAAACGCAGATGATGGCTCATGCTCCGCCTCAAGGTAAGTGGGGTTTTCTTCCGTTACCCAACCGTTCCAAACTGGAACGGAGCTTACCACTGCGTCATACTCATGTCGAGATAACGACGTATGCCCAGCGTCACCCCAGCTCCCCCCTCGCCATCACGTCCCTCAGGTTGCCCAACCGCCGCTCCCACAAAAGAAAAGGCGCGCCATCCATCAGCGCGCCCCATTTCTCTTCCTGTTTTAGGTTTTCACTTCGCAGGGGTCGAGCACTGCTCGACCCCTGCTAGGCAAGGTGTAAACGCGCAAGCCGCACTGCCTTAAATCACCCGGCTTGCTAGCAACATCAAGGCGTAACCCGTCCCGCCTTTTAATTGATCGTAAGGGTTACGCTTCCGCTCGACTTCGTATAGTTCGTGTCGCCCGGATAGCTCGCGCCGATCGTCACGGTGGTGCCACCTCCGCCTCCTCCGCCGCCACCTCCGCCTCCCCCACATCCCGCGATTCCCACAACCATTAGGGCAAACGCCAACAGTCCGGCATAAACATAAGCGCGATGACGGCGGCTCGCCGGCATCCAGCGCAAACCAAGCGCAAACACCAGCAGGCTAGCCAACGCCACCAGCAGTGGCACAACTGGCACGCCCGGTGGCTCCGGACGCACCGCTACGGGCGGATACAATCCGGAAATCGCGGTACTCAGGGTCGCAGTGCATGACGCTGGGGTTGTTGCATTACCCGCGGTCGGCTGGCAGGGTGCGGCTCCGATGCTGGCGCTGCCGTTCGTGAATGAAACCGACCCCGTCGGTCCGGCGCCACTGCTTTCCGTGTTAACTGTGGCTGTTAACGTTACTGTTTCCCCCGACGTGATGAGAGAGAAGTTGCTCACCACCGCTGTCGTGGTCTGCGCCTGCGTAACCATTACGCTTACGGTTTTCGACGTGCTCGAGTTATAGCTAGTGTCGCCGGCATAGGCGGCCATTACCGTGTGGCTGCCAACGGGAAGATTGATCGGCAAGTCCTCTAGAAAGCCAAGGGTATTCAGGTTGGCATAATTCACCGAAACGCCGGTCTGCCCGTTTGCGAAATCATTCAGTGGTTGGCCATTGTCATACGTTTCCGTGATTTTCCCTGTGGGGCATGGAACCGTTCCATTCTCACATAGCGTGCCCGTGCCGTCGGTAACGTCAACCCTCATAATGTAGGGCGTCGTACCGTATACCACAGATCCCGTTAACGCGGTGTCGTACAAACCGTCCCCGGAATCGTAAGTCAGCAAAGTGGCTGTCGTTATGCTGCCTACCGGAGTCACTGTAACAGTGACCGAGTTAGATGTTTTGGGAGCAAATGTTCCGTCCCCGCCATACTGCGCCACCACGGAGTCGGTGCCGCCTGGGAGCAAGTTCGTCGTAATCGTCGCCGTCCCATTGCTCAGCTCAAACGTCGATGTGCTCGTGTTACTAAACGCCCCAATCCCGACCGGTGATGGGTTTGGGTCCGCTACGGTCGCAGCCGGCGTGGCGATCAGCGACACGAAACCGGTCGGAGTGCCTGATCCAGAAGTCACCGTCACAGTAAAGTCCACCGTCGTGCCATGCGTAATCGTGCCTGAGGTCGTGGCGAGTGTCGCTGACGTACTGTCAAAGCTCACCGTGCCCCAGCCCTTCACCAGGTTCGTCACGTTTACCGACCCCAGCCCCGTTGCCTTGTCGTACCCGGCCACCGCCGAGAAGGCTGGTGTGGTTGTGCTTTTCGGATCAACCAGCACACCGTAGTTGCTCGATGAAGTAGCGCTGCAATTTGTCGTGCCGCCTTGGCAAGCCACCGAGTTGTTTCCGGTCACGACGTCGTAAAAGATGCAACCTGTAGCACTCACGCTTGCCGCGTTCGACGGACAAATAGTGCCTGCTGTGTTTTTCTTATAGAGCTGGTACAACACATAATTTGCATTGCCCTGGCGTACTCCGCCAGCGTTCTGAATGACCAGCGCCATAATGCCCGCAAATGCCGGCGCCGCCGCCGAAGTCCCGCCAACGGGACTGATCTCCGGCGTTCCGCCCGCGGGCAGACTGCAGGCATTGCCATCCTGGTTCCCCGAATCTTGCTGGCACGTGATGTAAAATGTGTTACTGGCGGAGTTCACCGCAGCAAACAACGCCAGGTCAGGGATGTCTCTGCCCGTGTCGGCGGTAGGTACTACGCTGGATTGCCAAGCTGGCTTCGCGTTGATCGTGGGAAAGGCGCTCTGGCCTCCACCGCCTCCAAGCATGTCAATCCCGACATTTCCACTACTATTTGACGTGATGATCGCAGTTGTGCAGGTTCCCAGACTGCCGGTTGTCGCGGTCGCGGCACACCCGCTATTCCAGGTGGATTCAGGAATGTAAGAGAGCGCTGACTTCGGTGGAGTCTGATTCGCACCCCAATAGGAACCGAGTCCCGAAGCCTGAAAATCCGTTCCGCCCAGCGCCACGTTGAATGGAGTGGAAGCCAATCCGCTGATCGCCAGGCCATTTGTTGCGTAGTCGACCCCAGTCCCGGCGTCGCACATGGCCGAGCCATTGTCGCCCGTAGCGAGAATAACCGTTATCCCTTGCGCCGATGCCTGTTCCCAGAGCGCATTGTAGTACTCCACACCACTGGTAGCCAGACCGGCCTCGCAACTCCCAAAGCTCTCGCTCATAATTGGAGCAAAATTATTTTGAACAATGTAGTTCGCGGACAGATCGACTCCCTGGACCCCTATGGTGGCCGCGTCTTGTGACACCACGAGATCGATCGTCGCTCCCGGCGCAACGGCTCCAGACCATTCCACGTCCAGAACTGCTTCGCCTTCGTCGCCGTTCCCCGTAGTCGCATTCCCCACACCCGGGTCCGGCCCGTTCGGAATAATATTGTCGGCGCTGAAGTTGGTGGTTAGCCCAAATAGTGCATTGAATTGCTGAATGTCCGTAACGTAGACGTCCGAGTCCTGCACAATTGCAATGGTCACTCCCGTCCCGTCAATCTTTGAGTTCCCAGTTCCAGTGATAAGAGGCGTGGTGTTGTAGATCGTCGCGAAATCCGCCGGTGCCACGCCAAAGCACGGCCCCGATTGGCATGTGAAAGTGACCTGCGGCTTTGGTCCTGCCTTCGTAACGTGCCCGCCCAAGTAATTCGTCTCGCGATGGACCAGCGCCTTCGGCCCGAAATTATGCAGCCCGACCACGCCTCCCAGCACCGGCGATAGCGCCGCAGGAATCTGCGGATCGCTCACATTCGCCATGTGCTGTTTCCCGTTCACCAAGAACTGGTGAATGTCCGTGTGAAACGCATTCCGCACTTGCCCCACGTTCCCGGAAAACTCCACCGTCGTGCGGCCCGCTCCCACTTTCACATTTTGAAACCCGTGTGACTGCAACCAGTCCGTCACCGCTTGCACATCCGCATCAGCGGGCCCGAATTGGCTCGCGAACTGCGCTGGCGTAAGCCAGGCATGGTAATTCGCCGAAGTCTTGTCTTGTTGTTGGTCCAGCAATTGCCGCAACGCCATCTCTTGCTGCGGACTTCGCTGCAACAGAAGCATCATCCTCGTTGCCGGTGTCGCATCGCTTACCGGCCCTTTGTCAAACTCCGCCCTCGCCAATGGGTGCACATTCCCCTTCAATGTCACCGTCTGCGTGTCATCCACGGCGCTAACCACCCGCGCCGGAACATTTGTAGTCTGCGCCCAAGTCGCCTGCCCTGCCAGCAGCGCCACAACTGCACACAAAATCATCCAGCTAGTTTTCTTCGCCATCTTCATAGTTTCCTCTGGCTCCATTATGAAACTTTATCGCGATCTCCCAGGGTTCTTCAGGCAGGAATGGCATGTCTCCGCCCCTTTACGAAGACACTCTTCATGCTGTCTGTTTCAGATGCGCCAGGGCAACGAACGGTTTGCTTCCCCAGCGCCCCGAAGGTCATTCTTTTGTAACACATCTGTCGCTAATTTAGTTGCACCTGAAAATCGGCCGGGTGCGAGATCCCATTACTCGAACCCGCCGTAACCTCGAGATTCGAGAGCCCCAGCACCGCTTGATCGATTGGGGCTGAAGCCGAGGGCAGGGTATTAGCATCGCCCAGGTAGCGCGCCGCCATGGCATGTATCCCGATTGCCAACGTGTTCGTGATGAACGTCGCACTCCCTCCCACCACCGCTGCCGGAGTGCCAAACGGCTGCCCGTTGTCACTCAACTGCACATTCCCCGCTGGGTTGGCACTGGAAACCACCTGCGCCGTCAATGTAAGCGACTGTTGGTACTGAATCCGCAAATTTGAACTCGTTAGAGTGGTCGTGGTCGCCACGGGGGTGCTCCCGCCGCCCCCTCCGCCTCCCCCTCCGCCACACCCTACCACTAGGCTTAGCGCGCAGACCATGCATCCGCCAGCAAGCGTCAGCCGCCGCGCACCCTTTGTGCGCGATTTGGCTCCGCAAACCGCCAACCCCAGCAGCCCCATCCCCAATACCATCCCAAATCCCATCCAGCCGCTCGTTCCTGAGGCGCGTGCCACAGCCCGAACCGCTCCCGCCGTCGTCGCAACCGGCGTCAGGTTCATCTGCGCTGTAGCGGTTGTCTGCCCCGCGGCAATCGTCACAGTAGTCGATGGCGTAAACGAGCAGCTATATCCCGTCGGCACAGCCGTGCTCCCCGTGCCACACGTCAAGTTGATCGTTCCAGTAAAGCCGCCTATGGGGGTGATCGTCACCGTTGCCGCACCCGCGCTGCCCGCCACAAACGACACCGGGTTCGGCGTCACGCTCACGCTGAAGTCCCCGGCATTCAACACTTGGCTCGCGGAGTCCGCCGCTTGCCAGTTGTTGTCGCCCCGATAGTGCGCCTTCAAGCTGTGCGCTCCCGGCGCGAACTTCGCTCGTATCGCAAACACGCTCACATTTCCCGCGCCCACTGTCAGGCTTTGCGCTGTGAGCAATTGCGGCGTTCCGCCGTCCAGCGTGTCCCAAAACTCCACGAATCCCGTGGGATTCGCCAACAGCGCGTTCCCCGGATTGCCCGCCACACTTACATTGAGGCTAACCTGCTGATTCGCATTCACCGTGGTTGGTGCGCTCAGCGTCACCGTAGGAGTGCCTTTGCTCACGCTGAATGCCAGCGGCGCGCTCGCCGATGCTCCGTAATTTGTGTCGCCGGAATATTGCGCGTAGAGCGTTACATTTCCCGCTTGTGTCCAGGGAATCGTAATTTGCGCTGTCCCATCACTCCCCAGTCCCACCGACGTGCTTCGCGGCCCCACCGCGTCCCACAGCGCCACCGCTCCTGTCACTCCATTCGTGCCCGCCGGCGTAACCGCCACGCGGAACACTCCCGTGCTCCCCAAAGTTGAGGGCAGGGAACTCGCCGTCAGCGCGGTCGTGCTTGTCTTCGTTCCCGCATTTGCGCTCACGGTTACGGTGAACTGCGCTTCATTCTGGTCCCCACTCGCGACGCTCGCGTAGTTGGGGTCCGCACTGCCATCGTAACTGGCGCCATACACGTGCGTTCCCGCCGCCAGATTCGCCACGATCATCGCCGCCTGCGCTTGCGTCCCGAAAAATCCGCCCGTCTGCAACGTCACGCTCGTACCAATCGGCGCGCCATTGTCCGTGAACTGAATCGCTCCCGTCGCCGCCTGCGTGCGCGATCCCGCTACCACAGCGTGAATCCCCACCGACTGCCCCACGGATACATTTGCCGAACTCGCTCCCACGATTACAAACGGCGTCCCCTTCCCAATCGAAAAACTCATTGGAGCGGACGCGCTTCCCACGAAGCTGTTGTCGCCCCCGTAGGTGGCCGTCAACGTGTGCGTCCCCACGGCAAACGAAGTGTTGCTGCCATTCCCCGTGGGAATGTATGCGCTGCCATCCGTTGCCAGCGCATATGTCCCGACGAGCGAAGTTCCATCCAGTAACGCAATTGATCCTGTCGCCCTGCCGGACCCCGATGCTCCCGCAACCGTCACGCGCAACGGCAGCGCTTGCCCATAATTCGCGCTTCCCCCCTGCAGGCCGTTCACGCTGATCGTTGTCGTGCTCGCTTCCGGCGTCACGTTCAGCGCAACTGCAGCCGAATCACTCGCTGCAAACGTGGCATCTCCGGCGTAGTGCGCGGTCAGCTTGTACTGCCCTCCCGGCAGATCGCTCACCGCCGCGGCAAACGCGCCATTCGTCAACGGCAGCGATTCCGCGTCTCCAAACGTTTCCGTCTTCAGCGAAACTGCCCCCGTCGGCGTGCCACTCCCATTTGCGGGCGCAACCATCCCGCTCAGGTTCACACTTGTCCCATGGACGAAACTGGCGCTCGATGCCTGCATGCTCGTCTGCGATCCCGCGAACGACACACTCTTCCAATTGCTCGCCAGATTTGCCGCATTCAGCGAACCCAACCCCGTTGCCAGATCGTATCCCGCTCCCGCAAGCTGTCCCGTCAGGAATCCATTCACTCCATTCTGTGTCGATGAACAATCAAGTGAACCGCCCGCGCACGGCACGGAATTGCTCCCGGTCGTCACGTCATAAAATACGCAGGAGTTTTGTGCCGCCGGATTCGTCTGCTGCGAAGAGTTGCAACTTTGGTTCTGCGCCAGTTGATACAGGACGTAATTCACCTGCCCCTGCAATACACCATTCTGCTGTTCCAACAGCGCCAGAATTCCCGCCATCGCCGGTGCTCCCGCCGATGTGCCTCCCACCAGCGTCAGTCCCACCAGATTATTCTGCCCGTCAATCTGGCATGCTGGTCCTGCCCCCACGTGGCTTGTGCAATACACAATGTTGTCGTGCCCCGCTCCCGCTGCCAGCGATACATCAGGCACATCGCGCGCGCCATCCGCCGGAACCCCCGTGCCCATCTGCCACGGCGGCTTTGCGTACAGCGAACTCGCCCCGCCGCCCCCCGCCAGCAGGCTGAAATTTCCGTTTCCGTACAAGCAGTTCGTTGCGCTCCCCGGCTGTCCGGGATCGCAACTGTCATTCCACGCCACTTCCGGTATGTACCCAATCGCGGAAGAAAAATCGCTCGCGTCCGTCGTATTCCAGTACGTCGCTTCGTTTCCTTGATCCGCAAATTGCGTGCCGCCCACCGCCACGTTGTACGGTGTCGCCGCCACGCCGTTCACCGCGAACCCTTGGCTCGCCGGCAATCCAAAATTCGGATCGTCGCAGCCCGCTGAGCCATTATCTCCCGTGGCCACCAGCACCGTGATTCCTTCGGCCGCCGCCTGTTCCCACAATGCGTTGTAAAACGCATTCCCCGCCGGCCCCAGCGCCGCTTCGCAACTTCCGTAGGTGTATGCAAGGATTGGCGCCACTTCGTTGTCGATGGCGTACGCCGCCGCCAGGTCTACGCCGCTGGTCGTGTCCGTGCTCCCGGCAATCACCACATTAATCGTCGCGCCCGGCGCCACCGCCCCTGCCCATTCCGTATCCAGCAGAGTTTCTTCCGCGTCTTCCGAATTGCTGAAGCCGGGGTCGGGCCCCACTACCACGATGTTTGGATCATTCGTGCTCAGTTGGAAGATCTGCCGGAATGCCTGCACATCCGTCAATTCGAATTGTGACTGCGCCGCCAATGCAATCGATACGCCCGTGCCGTCGATCCCGCTGGCCAACAGCGGCTTCGTGTTGTAAATCGCCGCGAAATCCCCTGGCGCAACGTAATACGCATTCGTTGTCCCTGTATATGTAAGTTGTGGCCGCGAACCGATACGCGGCTTCGTCAGGCTGGCGCTCGTTGTTCCCTTAACGACTCGCTGCGGCGGCCGCTTTCCGAAATTATTCAGCGAAACCAACCCGCGGGAAATCTCCGCCAGAGCCTGGGGAATCGCGATATCCGTGGAATTGGCCACGTACTGCTGCTGTCCTACTTTGTAATAGTGAAGCTCTGTCTGAAACGCCTGCTCCACCTGTTGCGCTGTGCCGTTGAACTCCACCCATCGTTTGCTCTTTGCCGTTTGCGCAATCGTGAATCCGTGGCCTTGCAGCCACTGCTTCACTTTTTCCAAGTCGGCATCGGCCACGCCAAACTGCGCGGCGAAATCGCTCGCTCTCAGCCATTTGTGGTAGTTCGGTGATTTGCGATTCTGCTGATCGTTCAGCAACTGCTTTAATTGCGTTTCTTGTTCCGTCGTAGGTGAAAGTTCCAGCAGCACCCGCTGCATCACTCTGTTGGACTCTACTTTCCCCACTTCTTTTGCTGCTGCCACCAGTGGGGGTATCGTATGCTCGATTCTCACATAGCTTGCATCGTCAATCGCTTGCGACAATCGCGCTTCATCTTGCGCATTCGCCGCCGCGCCCCATAGGTTGATTGTGAGGACCACTGCGCTGAGAACAACGCACCGCCTGAGAAGAGACAACTCACCCACCTGACGGACCCTGTCTTGCGCGCTTCCGCCGGGGCGGCGGGGGCGTCCCCTGCGGCATCATCGCGCTGGAATCCTGAGTATTTTCCTTTGAAAAAAGCTTTCGCAACAAGTCTACACACCGCACGCAACGCTGACAATCCTCAGGCTCACCTCTGCGAACTCTGCGTCCCCTGCGATCGCTGCGTATTCTTTTCCGGTCTGACCACCCGATCTAAATCCTTCACCCCATTTCCACGTTTCCGCCAGACAGAATCACCCCAATCCTGGGCCGCATCCCCGCCATCGCTGTCGCCATTCCCAGCCCCGCCACTCCGCCCTCACGCATCAGCGGCGCCAGCGCCACCGCGCTCGAGGGTTCAATCACGATCTTCATCCTTTGCCAAACCAACCGCATCGTCGCGCGGATCTCCGCTTCGCTTACGAGCAGGATCCCCTCCACATTCTTCTGCAATATCGCAAACGTGCGCGGCGCCAGCGAAGCCCGCAATCCATCCGCGATCGTGTCGCTGGATTCCTGCGTTTGCAGCACGCCCGTCTTCAGCGAGCGGTAAGCGTCGTCAGCGCGCTCCGGCTCGCAACCGAACACCCGAACTGTGGCGCGAACTCCTTTCGCTCCCAAGCACGTGCCGCTCAGCAACCCTCCCCCGCTTACCGGCGCCAGAACGGTGTCCAATTCCGCCACTTCCTCAAGCAATTCCTTCGCGGCTGTGGCTTGCCCCGCAATAATCCGGTCATCGTCGTAGGGATGAATCAGCACCGCACCCGTCTCTGCCTGAATCTTCGCTGCCGCTTCTGTCCGCGCCGATACCTTTGGCTCGCAATAGGTGATCTTCCCGCCATACGCTTCCACCGCGCGGCACTTTATCGCCGGCGCGTTCTTTGGCATCACGATCCAGGCAGGCACGCCTCTCCATGCCGCTGCCCTCGCCACCGCCGCCGCATGATTGCCACTGGAATGGGTCACTACGCCGTGCTTAGCCTCTTCCTCGCTCAGCGAAAAAATGGCGTTGCTGGCCCCACGAATCTTGAACGACCCCGTCTTTTGCAGATTTTCGCATTTGAAATACAGCGTCGCGCCCGCCATTTCACTCAACGATGTGCTGGTCAACACCGGCGTGCGATGGATAAGCGGCCGGATTCGTTCGTGGGCCTCCACAATCTCTTTCCAGCCAATGGTTGTTGCGTGATCTTGCGTGTTAGGAATGGAACTAGCCATACCCTCAGTCTAGTCCAGCCAGTACTCCCAGCGCGAGAGGTTCCCCCAATTGAACCCCTCTTCCCCTTGACCTCCCCTACCTCTCTGTTAACCTTAGTGTTCAAGTACGTGCGCCGCAGCGATCCGCCCACCTTCGCCTCGGCGTGGAGTTTTCATGGCTGGATCTGAACGCCGACATCTCGAACGCTTTTCACTTCGTGTTCCCCTGCGCTTCCGCCCGCTGGGTTTGGCTTCAGACAAAACTGAACATTTTACCGAAGCTGTGAACCTCTCGCGCGGTGGTTTTTTCTTTGTTACTTCCGCCCCCTTGCAAGTCGGCATGCCCATCGAGGCAACTTTCAAAATGCCTGCCGAAGTCACCGGCAACCAGCCCGATGAAACGCACTGCCGCGCTCGCCTTGTGCATGCGCGACCGGGTGCTTATAGCGATGGCCGCATGGGATTTGGTGCTGAAATTGAGACGTTCTTGGATTCCGATAGGCCCCGGCCTGTAAACCCAGAGCAATCCAAGCCTAAGCCTTAACGCTGCTTGCTATTTCCCAACCGTGGTCACAATCTTTCCCGCTCCCAGGTTTTCAAACTTGTCATAAGCGCGCACCGCAATCGTGTGCTCGCCCGCCGAAAGTCCCGGCATTGTGAATTCATACGCTTCCGTTTTGCTGTCGCTGATTCCCGTCACCGGCGCCAGCAGGATCCAATCCCCGCCGTCGAGGCTGTATTGTGCCTTCTCGATGCTGCTCGTAAGATCCGTCGCCGAAAACTTCACTAGAATTGTGTGTATCGGAGAAATTGTTCCGCCACGCGTCGTCGCGCCAATGGCCTCCAGCTTCTCAATCCGCGGTGGCGTATTATCCACTTCAAACCGTTCGCTCTCCCGCTCCGTCTTTAGCGCCGCCGCCGGTGGATTAGAAGGCGCGTCGCTCGCCACGATCTTCAGGTAATACGCCCCGTCCGGCATCGTCGTCGTGTCCCACGAATAAAACTTCTGATCAAGGTTGTCCTTCAAGAGCTTCCAATCGTGCTCGTCCTCGCCACGAAAATACACCGCGAACCGCAAATCGTCTTCATTGTCGTCGTGCGCGCTCCACAGGACCGACTGGTATCCCTTCTGCTCCGTTCCTTGTGGTTGCTGGTCAAACTTCACCGTATTCGTCGTCGTAATCACTACGCCGACGGGAGTAGGACTCGGTGGCTGCTTCAGCGTTACATTGCCGGGTTGCCCCATAATAATCTGTTGCACCTGCGCTCGCACTCCTGGGTCCTGCATCGCGATTCCATCAATCACCGGCGCAACATTCTTCGGCTGGTACGCCACGCTCACCCAATCGATCCCGTCCCCAGGACGACCGTCGTGAATCACGGCCTTCCATTGCAGGAATCGCGCCGCGGGCGCCTCCACCGGCGTAGCCGATGTCGTGTATGGCCCGCACCACCGCGACCATTCCTTCCCCGGGTCTTCCGTGTTTCCGCTGCGTACGAAAAACTCCAGCCGAGGTTCGCCCATGCTCTTTCCACCCTTGCCGCGTCCGCTCATCGCCCCGGTATTCCCCGCTCCCAGAATCTCCGGGGGCCCCCACCACTCAATCCGTCCCCATTGCGAAAACAATTTCGCGTCGAACGACTGTGATTCAAACGTGCCTTCCGCTTCGTATTCGGGACCCAGCGAAAACACTTTTCCGGGATTCGCTGTGCACAAGAAAACTTTTCCGCCCGTTGAACGCGAAATCCCTGTGATCTGCGCCGAACCCGATTTCGCCAATTGCGCGTAAACGCCGCGACCATCAATCACCAGCAGCGACCCGTTATTCCCTGTACCGGCAAGCAATCGCCCATCCGAATTCAGTCCCAGCGCGTACACCACGTCATCGCGCGAACTCCAGATCTCTTCCGGCGCGCCGTCGCTCGCAATCTTGTAAATGCTGCTGGAAATGGCCTGCGGATACGCCAGAAACGGCACTCCGCCCTGCATCCCCACTTGCGGAACCACACTCGAGATTGTCGTCGTTCCCTGTGATGTCGTGATCACTTGCGAAGCGGTCTGCGCGCCCGTGTGCTGCTTCTCTCCGATTGCCGCCGCGTAAACAGTTCCATCCGGCGCTACCGTCAGCGAAGTTACTTCGCGTTTCGTCGTTTCATAGATTACGAATCCCTCGGCCGCGCTCTCGTTCGCCGCATTTTTCTTTCCTGCTTTATCCGGGCCCCGCGAAATCCGCAGCACTCGTCCGTTCGGCTCCGTCCCTGCCAGCAGATTGTTCTTCGCGTCAAACGCCAGCACCTTGATGTGCGCTTCATCACTGGCGTAGAACAACTCTCCCTTGCCCTCCGCTGTCACCGCGAAAATCTGTCCTTTATCTCCCGTGGCCACGTACAGCGTTCCATCGCTCCCAAAAACCAGGTCCCAGATGTACTTGGTCCTCGGATCGAAATATACGGTCTTCTCCCCACCGGCCGTCACCCGGTATACCTTTCCATCCGGCGAAGTGGCCACATACAAATTGCCTTTCGCATCAAACGTAATCGCTTGCACCAGCAAATCCGTGGACTGGAACACCGTTTTCGGTTTCCCGCTCCCCTCAAACCGGAATACCTTCGCCGGTGATCCTCCGCCCGCGTACAGTACGCCCGCCGCATCGGTGCGTAGCGACCACAGATACGAAGCATCCGCATCCGAAATCAGCGTGAATTTTGGCGCTAGCTCCAGGTGTCCGTCGCTTCGCACTGCCACGCCCTTTGCCGTGCCCTTCTGAAATTCTTCATAGGTGGATTGTCGCCAGCGACGCGTATGATCCGCCGCTGCCGACCCGCACACCACGCAGATCAGCAACAAGGATAAGCTCAGGCGTTGCATTACTTTCGATTTGAAAATGGACATTGAGATGGTCACCGAATTTGTAAATTCAACGAAATCAGCCCTGCTACCGGCCCGCCCAGCCCTATCGAGGATTCGCTGGACAACGATTCCCGCAGCACCTGCACCGTCCCCGGCGCCGGACGCCCGTCGATCATATTGATTTGCGACAACGGCACGTTCGGCAGTTCCTTGTCGTCCCACACCAGTGTCGGCGCGGGTACAAACAGCCCTACATACAGCCGATCATTGCGCCGTTCGCGGTTCATCAGCGTAATTAACTGATCTAGCCCTTCCGGTCCTGACGCTCCCAGCATTCCGGGAAAATTAAAACCCCGCGCCGCGCGATTCATCCAATCCGCGTCGCTCACCAGCACGCGCAACGTCGTCCCGCGCGCAATCTGGTCCGGCACATGCACCGTGGCCTCTTCAATCCGCGCCGCCCCGCGGTACGGCTGCAACAGCACGCGCACTTTCAAGTTTTCGCCCGGTGCCGCCTCACCCTTTTCCAGCCAGGCGCTGTCAATCGTGAACGACTTCCGCCCCGGCTGGCTTTCCACGTGCAGCGTGATGTGCTCCACCGTGGGAACCTCGTAATTATTGTTGAACAGGCGCCCGAACATGCTCTGCACCACCAGCGCAATCGGCATGCTGTCCTGCATCAGCGAATCCCCGGGCGCAAACGTGTTCTCCAATTGCACCGGCACGTGCCCCTGCAGCCGGATCTCGCCCGTCAATCGCAGCGTTGATCCTTCGCCGTACAGCGAATTCTGGCTGATCGCATTGAACGTAGTTATCGCCACAAGCAATGGCGTCAACTTCGGATGATTCACCACCTCAAAGTGCAGCTTCTTTTCCGCGCCCCCTGCGACAAACGTCACATCCAGCGGCACCATCACCGGCGGCGCTCCCAGCTTTCCGGTTACCGCCGTCAGGTGATCTCCCGTAATCGTCCCGATCGGCCCGCCCACATTCACGATCTTTGTGGAAGCCAACTCCGACGACAGTGTTGTCACGACTTGGCTTCGCGCCATTGGCATTTGGACATCGCCCAAGCTCATAAACGGATGCCCGCACAAAAACACCTTATCGCCCCGCACCGCGGTGACCGTGCAAGCCGAATTTATTGACGCGTCCCCCTGCACCAGCACCATTCCCGCCATATCCCCGGCCACCAGGTGCCCATCTTCCGGCCGTGCCTCCGCAGTCCCGCCCTGCGCAGCTACAAATCCATAACTTTGCAGTTGCGGCGCAAATTGCTGCAACGCCGCCGGTTGAAATCCAGAAAATACCAGTGGTGTCTCGATGGGTTGCAGCGATGAACCGCTCGGCAGGGTGTTGCGGGCCAGCGCGTCATTCGGCAACGTGAATTGCTGCGCGCTCGCTTTCGCGCCATCCCCCTCCGTCGGTGGCCGCAGCACATCCTCGATCGGCGTCACCCCCGCAATCGCTTCCTTCGTGAAAATTCCCAGCTTCAGCGAAAGCGCCCCCGCCAGTCTGCCCTCGATATACACCGGGCTCCCGCTCATCCCCGCCACCACTCCCGTGTGCTCCACGTGCGGCCCCTTCAACTGCACCAGGATGATGGATTGCTTCGGCCCCAGAAAGTTCGGCAGCACCCCGATCACTTCCAGGTCAAACTTCTCGATCGCGTCTCCGGCAAATATCGTGTACGCATACCCCTGCATCCCCGCTCGCACTTGTGCCACCGGCATGATATCCGTGGATTCTTGGGCCGCAGCCATACCCGCAAGGCCGCCAAAAAGAAGCGCCGAAACAACCAATTTTGCTAACCGCTGGGAAAAGAGTGCCATGGAGAAGATAGACGTGACCCCCGGTATGAAGGATGCATGATACTGGCTGGGGAGGGGGGTACGCAATTGGACGGCTAGAGTGGCCGGGCTAGCCGCAAAGCCTTAGGCGTCCTAGGACTCGCTCCCGTCCTCCTTGCGGTTCGTCACCTCATCGCGATATTGTGAATCTACCCACCACTGGAGGAATCATGGCAGAACCGACCAAGGAAGAACTGCTCGCGCGTATTGCCGAGTTGGAAAAGCAAACCACTGGCCGCAAAAAGGGCACGCTCGAGTTCCGTGTCGGCGAAAAAGGCGGCGTCAGCGTATACGGCCTCGGCCGTTTCCCCGTCACCCTTTATTACGAGCAGTGGATCCGCCTCCTCGATGCTTCCAAGGATCTCCACGCTTTCCTCGAGGAAAACAAGCACCGCCTCAAGCTCAAGGATCAACAGTAATTTGGGAATTCGGGTAGGCTCAGTCCTGGTGGTGCATCGCGAAAATCTTCTCGCTGGAATCCTCGTACGGATATACGTGCACCATCCAGCCAAGAATCACCGGGTGGAAGCGCCCGCCGGCGGCGTCGCAACCCTCTTGAGTGGTAATCGAGCCGCGCAACCCAAACTTCGTGTAATCCGCCGTCAGCAACTGCCCCAAAGGCGGCACGCATAAATTCGTGTGTAGATGCCACGTAGCCACGCTCAGCGGCAAGCGTTCGTTCAGTTCTTCTTCGGTCGCGCGCTTCGGCATCGTGTACATCGCGCCCACAAGTTCGTATCCCGTCCCGGTTTTCTTGTACAGCAGGGAAGTGGGCCGCGCGGCATCGAACGTGAAGGCTTCCAGAAATCCGTTCCGGTAATTTGTAAAGTGATATTCAGGTTGCCGCACATTTGGCAGGAAAATTTTGTATCCATCACCCAGTGCCACGCGGTAATCCTTATACTTCTCGATACCGGCGCGCAGTTCCTTCACAACTTCGTCGGCCCGCTGCTGATCGGCAGCATTTTTTGGCCTTAGCGACGTCATGTACATGTGCTTGGAATTGCCTTGGCCCATGTGCGCCATGTCTTGCATCGCATCCTTCTCGCTCGATTTTGCGTCGTCCATGTCCATTCCCGGCATGGACGCATGATCTTTATCCTGCGCTTCTTGGGCTGCTTCAGTTGTGACGCTGGCCACCATGGGTACGTGGTGATTCGGGATCGCGGCCAGCAATACTCCCACCAGAAACAGCGCCCCGACGCCAATGGCGAGTTTTGTTACCAACTGCAATATCGTACGGCGGGCAAACATAGCCTCTCCAGTTTCAATCGCGGTGCGCAATTTGTTCTATTCAATAATACGGATGGTTCGCGCCAAATGTTTCCGCCCATTTTCCCCAGCGTTCCCCAATAAAACTGTCCCCCGGTACAGGCATTTCCCTCCGCCTCTTTCTTTCTCTGCGAACTCTGCGCCTCTGCGTTAAGTTTCCCCCTCCTTTCCCTTCGGGTCTGGCCCACCTCGCAACCCCCAAATCCTCTCGTGTTAAACTTTCCCAAGGACCCATCCTCTTGAAAAACGTTACCATCTATCCCGCCCGCGCCCTCACCGGCACACTCGAGCTTCCCGGAGACAAATCCATCTCCCACCGTTACGCCATGCTCGCCGCCCTGGCCGATGGCACCAGCGAACTCCGCCATTTCGCCGCTGCCCGCGATTGCCACAGCACACTCGGCTGCATGAAATCCCTCGGCGCGGATATAAAGGTCGAAGGCACCACTGTCCACATCACCGGCCGCGGCCTTCGCGGCTTGAAAAGCAGTTGGCGTACTCTCGACGCCGAAAATTCCGGCACCACCATCCGTCTTCTCTCCGGAATCCTTTCCGGCCAGGACTTCACCACACGAATTACCGGCGATGCCTCCCTCCAAAAACGTCCCATGAAGCGTGTCGTCACCCCGCTCCTTCAAATGGGTGCGGAAATTCAAGCTCGCGAAGGCAATTTCCCACCGCTCGAAATTCGCGGCGGCCATCTGCAAGGCATTCATTACGAAATGCCCATGGCCAGCGCCCAGGTCAAATCCGCTGTCTTGCTTGCCGGCCTCTTCGCCAAGGGCGAAACTCTGGTCACCGAACCCGCCCCCACTCGCGACCACACAGAACTCGCCCTCGAACTCTTCGGCGCCCATGTAACCAAACGCGGCCGCACCATTTCGATTCAAGGTCTGGCCGATGGCGCTGGCAAAGTTACCTTGCAAGCCAAATCCCTCGATGTCCCCGGCGATCTTTCTTCCGCCGTTTTCTTCATCGCGGCCGCATCCTTGTTGCCCGAGTCCAATCTCTTCATCGCCAATGTCGGCCTGAATCCCACGCGCTCTGCCATTCTCGATTTCTTCCAATCCTTGGGCGCGTCGCTCACGGTTCTGAACCTGCAAAGCGCGCAAGGCGAACTCGTCGGCGACTTGATCGTCAAAGGCGCATCGCTCAGAGGTGGCCGCGTTTCCGGTGAACTCGTTCCCCTTCTGATTGACGAACTCCCCATGCTCGCCGCTCTTGGTCCTTTCACTGAAGAGGGAATCGAAATTCGCGACGCCGCCGAATTGCGCGTCAAGGAAAGTGACCGCATAGCCGCCCTCGCTGAAAACCTCCGCAAAATGGGCGCGAAAGTGGAAGAATTCCCCGATGGCTTGCGCGTCGAAGGCCGCCACTCCGGCAAAGTCCACGGCGCGGAAATCGAACCGCGCGGCGATCACCGTATCGCCATGGCCTTCGCTGTAGCTGGCCTCGCCGCCGAAGGCGATACCCTCATCAAAGACTCCGATTGTGCAGCCGTCTCCTATCCCAAGTTTTTCGATGAATTGCACCGCCTCGGCGCCTCCTGATACAACACCTCAACCACCGGCCAGGTTCCTGATTGGATAAGCGCAAATCAACCCACCGCTAGCCGCGATACTCCTCCGTGTACACTCAAAATAAGCTCCACGAATAGGTGCGTGGAGGATAACCCCATGGTCGCCGCATTCCTTTTTTACTCATCCAGTTCAGACCGCTTCTGGATGACCATTATTTGTTTACTGTTCGCCGTCGTCGGCACGCGCCTGTTCTTCATTGGCTTTCGCATGTTGCGTTACAAGCGGCTCATCCTCGGCACGCCTCTCTCCAGAATTCACAGCGCCTCCATCGGTTTGGTCGAGGTTACCGGCACCGCTGTTGGCCCGAAAACTCTCACCGCTCCGGTGACCACTTCTCCTTGCTACTTTTATCGCGTAAAGGCTTGGGAGTGGCAGGACTCAGGAAAGAACAGCCAGTGGAAGCAGATCCTCGACGAGAGTCTCTTCCTGCCCTTTTTTCTGGACGATGGCTCGGGACGTATGTTGATTGACCCGCAGGGCGCGGATATGGATGTTCATCGCAGCTTCTTCGATGACATCTCGCCATCTTTCAGCAGCGGCCGCGACTTGTTCCATGAAAATGCGCGCAGTTTCCTGGTGAAACGTGGACTCGTTTCCAATAAGAAAATCAAGATTGAGGAGCGAATCATCCAGCCCGGCTTCCCGCTCTTTGTTTTCGGCACCCTGGGCGAGAATCCCTTGCGCGGGTCCTGGGATCCCCGGTCTCATGTGACGAACCGTGACGTCTCCTCACTGAATTTCAGCTTCGGCGGGCCTAGTTCCGGTTTCACTTTCCAAAGCGCAAAAACGAGAAGCTCATTTGTGCCGCTCAATGCTGCTCCCGCAACTGCACTCGCTCATATCCCAGGGACCCAAGTCGGAAGCTTTCCTGCACAGCCCACATTTGGCGGTCATCTATCGGCGGCTACCGGCGGAGCGTCCACAAAATCTATCGCCACGGCCGCGGTGATTGATGAACCGGCATTACCAAATCGCACCGCTCCCTCTTTTGACCTGTCCCCCAGCGCCGCTATCTGTAAAGGTGAACGGCGCGACCCCTTTACGATTTCATCTCGCAGCCAGAAGGAAGTTGTACGATCTCTCGCTTTGAGGTCCACGCTCTTAATCTGGGGTGGTCCAGTCATTGCCATTGCGTCCTTTTATTTCATGTTGCTTGAGTGGGGACTGATCTCTCACTAAAGCAAAGGAGCGGTATGGGTCCGATTCCTTTTCTCATCGCCCTCTTCGTTGTTGTGGGCGTACTGATTTACGTCGCCACGATTTACAACGGACTTATCGCCCTCCGCAACGATATGGACAAGGCCTGGGCTAACATCGACGTTCTCCTCAAACAGCGTCATGACGAAGTGCCCCGCCTCGTCGATGTCTGCAAAGGCTACATGCAATACGAGCGCGAAACTCTGCAAACTCTTACCGATGCCAGAGCGAAGTACGCTTTGGCCACCACCGTGGACCAGAAAACTTTGGCGAGTGGCGGCCTCAGTGCTTCAGTCCAAAAATTATTTGCCGTTGCGGAAAACTATCCTGATTTGAAGGCCAACATTTCCTTCCTGGAACTTCAAAAGCGCATCAGCGAACTCGAAAGCCAGATCGCCGATCGCCGCGAGTTCTACAACGATTCCATCAATTTGTTCAATACGCGCATTCAAGAGATGCCAGACTCGCTGTTGGCCAGCGCCATGGGCCTGAAACCGCGCGCCATGTTTTTGGTGAGCGCCTCCGAAAAAGCCCCCGTCAACGTCGCGCTAACTCCCACGCGCGTTTGAGGGAAAGTCTGCTGATCAAAACAACGGTTGCTCTGTCACTTGGTCTTCTGGAAGCATCTGCGGGATATCAGCTATCAGATATCAGCGATCAGGAATCAAAAGCCGCTTATACCCCCCGGGTCCACGATATCCTTTCATATGTGTTAGTATTCCTATAATATTACTGACATTGTTATATGCAAGTCGCATCTCAGTCCGTTCAGCGTTTCAAGGTATGGCGGAATTCCATGGACCTCGTTATGGTCTGCTATAAACTGTCCGCCCTGCTGCCACTGCAGGAGAGATTCGGACTCATCTCGCAGATCAGGCGTGCCGCAAGTTCTGTCCCCGCGAACATTGCGGAGGGATTTGGCAGGTGGAATGCCCGCGACTTTGCGCGATTCCTGGCCATTGCAAGCGGCTCTCTTCGCGAACTGGAGACACACCTCATCATTGCCTGTCGCTTAGGGTATCTCTCGAGCGTCTCTACGGATTCGACGCTTGTTGAAATCGATAGCCTTGCGAAGATGCTATATAGAATGCGCCTTCGCGTAACTGAGAACGCAAACCGCTCAGAGCAAGCCGCCCGCTCTCGTCCCAAAAATAATGTCCAGGATGTAGATATTAGAAAAGGGCCGGTTCCTGATCGCTGATCGCTGGTCGCTGATCGCCACTTACTGTTCCACTGCCGGCGGTATCGGCGTCGCTGGTGGCACTGACACTATCGGCCTCGGCGGCGGCGGTGGCACTATCCCCATCGCTGTCCGCCGCAGCGCGATATTCCCATAACTCGTCTTCAACGTAATCTTCGGATGGCGCCCGTTTCCATAGATTGCCGCAACGCTCGCGTCGCCCCCCGGGCTCTTGGTGACTCCCAGTCCCGGAAACTCCGAACTGACGTCGCAGTTGCGGCATTCCGCCTGCACTTCAAAACTCGAATTTCCTGGAAGTGAAAGCGAAATCTCCCCCGACGAATCTGTGATGTTTACATCGTCCTTCGGCGCGGAAAGGAACCGCACATTGATTGCCGCGTTGCGATTCTCGATGTTCACTTTTCCGCCCGGGTTCTCGATGTTCATCTCATTATCCCGCGTACGCACGCTCAAATTTCCCGGCGCGTCCACCACATCCAGATTTCCGGATGCAGCCTCCAGGTGGCCCGCGAGCGCGCTGACGGTCAAATCCGTCTTCGCCAAAATCAGCCGCACTCCCAGCGTCACCTTGTCCGCACGCACCGGCCCGTAGAAATCGCCGTCCACCGTCAGGCTCCCCGTCGCGTTCACTACGTCAATTTCGCCGCCCTTGCCAGACACCTTCACATTCCCTTTGGTGTCGTTCACCTTCACGTCGCCCTTGTGCATCTCGATGGAAACTTCGCCATCCGTGTTGCGAATCTCCACATCGCCCGTCTGATCCGTTACCCCAACATCCGCGGCCATATCGGAAACCGTGACGTCACCCTTGTCTGTCTTCACCGTCAGCGCCGATTTCTTTGGCACAGACACTTCCAGGTCCACGCTGATCCGCGAATCCGACGTGTCGTATCCGCTGGGCCGCACTTCGTAGGAATCACCGTTTTTCACGATCTCCGCCGACACCCGCTTGGCCATCCGATCAGCTTCTGATTCACTCCACGCATGCACTCCCGTCTTCCCCGATACACGAATCACCGCATCATCCGACGAGCGCACGCTGATATCCCCACGTCCGTTGTGCACATATACCCGCGCATTCGCGGGAATCGTTTTCGGCGCGGCCTCGATGTCGTAGCTGAAGCTGTCCCCGACATCGTTCATGAATCCATCGCCAATCTTCTTTTTCGCAATCTCCACGCTCGCTACGATTCCCAGCAACACCAGCATCCCCACCACCAGGAGCACTTCGCCTCCCGTGATTCCCGCGCCGCCAACTGTGCCTCCCATTCGCGGCCCTACGGTGCGCTCATACAGCTTCACCACTCCCCAGAAAATAATGATCAGTGGCCACCAGTGCTCAAAGAAATGTCCCACCTCCAGGTGTCCGAAGGTGTGCAGCAGCAGGATCACTCCCGCGGAAATCAATACCAGTCCCGAAAATAAACCGCTGCTACGCGTCTGGGTGCGTGCCATAAGTGATTATTGCCCTTCCGAAGGAGACGCTGGCGGGGGCGTGCCCGCTGGCGGCGATGGCGGTACTCCCGACACCGCTGGATTCGTTTGTGCTTCCAGGTGGCCATCCCGTGGCGCGAACGCCGAGGCTAATTGCAACAACCCAATCACCACCAGGATCACCGGCCACGTGTTTTCAAAGTCAAAATGACCACCGTGGATCTGGTGCAGCAGGAACAGCACGCCCAGCGTGATCACTACCACCGGGCCCGTCAGGCTGCGGATCGTGCAACTCTGGCATTTGCAGCGCACTTTATTGGCCATCGTTCCGCTCCTCTGCCGCCTACTTCGGTCCGTCCATGCGTTTCCTCAGCATCAGGAATCCCACCACGATCAACACCACCGGCCAGAAAAACTCGCCAATCCGGAATCTTTCAAAGAATCCGAAATTGTTCAACAGAATCAATACACCTACGCCGATCAGGATAATTGGACCCAGCGGTTGCTTCGCGCTCCACAACTCGATTGGGTCCTTCAGAGGCTCCCCAGTCTGCCGCGACTTCGCGCTCCGCAGCGCATCGATGGCCATATAGAAAATGAACGCCACCAGCCCGAACACCCAGAACCCTTCCAGTCCTTCTCCAAACGCGCCGGTGATCCCCAGGATAATCCCGCCGAAAATCACGATGTGAATAATCGCCTTGTTGTATTCGCCGTTGTAGATTGCTCCCAGTCCTGGAATGAATCCGAGTATGAACGCAAGCGCGGGACTTGCGGCACCCGGCTTCGCTGGAAGCGCGCCCGCTACAGGTCCTCCCGGAATATCCGCCGTTCCTGGTGTTGCGCTTGAGCCTGCGGCTTGTGGGTTGGGCACGCCCATCACATGCGCCAGGCACTCTTCGCAATAAAGCACATCATGCACCGGACGCACGCACGCCGCGCACATCGGCTTGCCGCAGTTCCGGCAATATCCGGAAACATCCATCTCTGGATGCACGGCACATTTCATCGAAAGCTCCTCTCGAACATCACGGGACACTCTGCCGCCACCATCTCCATCTGGCGGGCCAGCTCATTCGCGCGATTCTGCTGCCGCGGTTGCGCCGGCTTCTGATCGTCTGTCTGTCCCGGTTCCTTCTCGGGATTCGATTTCGGCAGCGACTCTTCCGGGGTCACCTGCAAATTGTTCTGCTCCTCTCGCAAACGCGATTGGATCTCGTACACGACGCGCAAGTCGCTCACGTACTTCACGCTCTGCGCGAATCTCATATGCACTCCCCGATTCACGTTTTGATACAACGTCGCGGGACGCAAGTCCGCCAGCTTTGGCTTACGCAATGAAAATCCCGACGCGTACAGCAGAACAAAGCACGTCGCAAATACGCTCGCCACTCCGTACGCAAACTTCGGTGAACCCATCCCCCGCAGAAAATTCCGCAAAGCTTGCCAAAAGGTAACCGTTTCTCGCGGTCCCAGCGTCTTGTCCAGAATCGTGTACACCAGCCGCGGCGGCACTTCCAGCTCTTCCATTGCGTGCATTCCACCGACGAGTTCGCGCACGCTCGCCAGCAGTGGCGCGCATTCCGCGCAGTTTGCCACGTGCGCATCAAACGCCGCGCGGTCCGGGCCTGCCAACAGCCCTTCCAGGTAATCGCTTAATCGTGATTCTACTTGTTCACATGTCCAGGTCATTGCTCGACCCCCATCGGCAAAGTTGTCCCCGCCGTTACTTCCACTGCCAAACTCATTGTGACGCCCTTCGTCATGCCGGCCTCACTCCCATCTGCTGCAAGATCCTCGCCAACTCGATCCTTCCGCGGTTGATCCGCGACTTCACCGTGCCTTCCGGCACCTCCAGCACATTTTGTATTTCTGCATACTCTAGTTGCTGCAGGTCGCGCAAGACCACCGCCTCCCGCAATTCCGGCGAAAGCCGCGTCAGCGCACTTTGCACCTGCCCGCTCAACTCTCCCAAGAGCGCCAATTCGTCTGGTCTCCGCGCCGACGTCGCTTTGTTCTCCACCACCGGCATCTTGTCGTCCAGTGAATCCGTTATGCGGTCTCGCTTCGTCCGCCGGTAATGATCGATCAGCAGGTTGCGCGTTACGCTCGTCATCCACGTCGCAAATCCTCCGTGTGCCGAGCGGTAACTTACCAATGTCCGGTACACGCGAAGGAACACATCTTGCGTCAAATCCTCGGCTTCCGTGCGATTCCCTACAAATCGATAGCAGATGTTGTAGATTCGCCGCGTGTGCCGACGCACAAGTTCCTCCCAGGCCGAGCCATCGCCCTGGAGGCATTGCTGGACCAGTTGGGCATCCTGCTCCAAGCTTCCTTAGCCCCATTTTCCCGATTCCTGCACTCACAACAACCGCAGGTGACTGCTTTCGGCCTGCCATAGTATGGAACGTAAATTGCCCTCGGAATGTTCCCCTTATCCCTGGGCGGCAACCCACCTATTGACCGCATCTTACTCACTCCCGCCTTACCTGACAAGACTCGACAATTCAATTGGTTATGCGCCCTTGACGCCACCCCTCCCCCACCAGTACTCTTCAGCCTCATGGGTGCTAAGTCGAGGAAATGGCCGTATCTGGGTCTCGGTGCGCTTCTGCTCGGGTTCCTTCTCTACCATTTTCGCCATTCGCTGCCCATCAGCCAGTTCAGCGGCAAGGATTTCTTGCAGGCCATCCAGCGTGCCGACCCGCGTTACCTCCTAGCCGCAGTTTTCTTCATCTATGTCTGCTATTTCCTCCGCGCGCTCCGCTGGCGCAATTTCCAAAAACACGTTGGTGATGCCAACCTCTTCCACATCCTGAGCATGACCTTGGCGGGCTTCTCTGCTGTATTCCTGTTTGGCCGCGTTGGCGAACCCGTCCGTCCGCTGCTCATCTCTCGCAAAGATAAAATCCCTTTGGCAGACACCTTTGGCATCTACGCCCTCGAGCGCCTGATCGACATGGGTTTCTCTGTCGCCGTTCTCGGGTGCTGGTTCCTGATTGCCACATTCCAAAAGTTTCTGCACCCTGATCAACTCACCTCCGGTCTGGAAAGCGCTCGAAAAACCGCGGGAACCATCCTCACCTTGGGCCTGCTCGCTTTCATCGCCCTCGTTATTTATATCCGCACACACGGCGCATCCATGATTGAAGGCAAGATGCAAGTTTGGCTCGCCAGTCACGGTTGGCGCGCCAGCGTTGCCCGTATCATCCTCGGCGTTGGTCGTGGACTGAAGACCATCCGCAGTTGGCGCGACTTCGTCTTTGCTTTCGCTGTCTCCACGCTGCATTGGTTTCTGGTCATTGTGATTTACTACCTGATCGCGATGGGCTTCGGAGGCAAACTGGCGACGCTGCGATTCCAGGATTCCATGTTCATCCTGGCATTGACTCTAGTTGGCTCGCTTGTCCAGTTGCCCGGAATCGGCGGCGGTCCTCAGGCGGTCATGGTGGGTGCCTGGACCAAACTTTTCGGTGTCCCGGGAGAATTGGCGTTTGCCGCGGCCATGGTCACTTACCTCGTAACGTTTGCCATGTGCACTCTGGCCGGTGTTCCGATCCTCTTCCGTGAAGGGTGGTCGCTCGGGGATTTGCGCCGCATGAGCCAGCACGAAGACGAACAGATCGACGCCGAAATCGCCCAACCACCCGCCACACCATTGTAGCAATGTAGCGCATGGCGAGTCCTTGAGCCTTGCGGCCGCTCTCTTGGTTAGGTTTTGAAGTGGCCGGTCTTCAGACCGGTTCCTGGGGTCGCTCTTGTCCCCGTCGCTTTTTCTGGATTCCTGATATCTGATCGCTGATATCTGATCGCCGGTTTTTGTTTCCTGATATCTGATATCTGCTTTCTAATATCTGCTATCCTTCTTCTTACGCACCAGGAGATTCCTCCGCGTGAAATGTCCTTTCTGCGCCAACATTGATGACAAGGTGATCGATTCCCGCGAAGGCCGCACCGGCGACACCATCCGCCGCCGCCGCGAATGCCTGAAATGTTCCCGCCGCTTCACCACTTACGAACGCATCGACGAAATTCCTTACATGGTGATCAAGAAGGACGGCCGCCGCGAACGTTTCGAGCGCCAGAAAATCCTGCAAGGTTTGCTGAAGGCTTGCGAAAAGCGCCCCGTCCCCACTCCCAAACTCGAATCCATCGTGGATGAAATCGAAGGCGTGGTCCACGAAGCCACCGAAAGGGAACTGACCACCACCGAAATCGGCGAAATGATCATGCATCGCCTCAAAAAACTCGATAAGGTTGCGTACGTCCGCTTCGCCAGCGTCTACATGGATTTCAAGGACGTCCAGGAATTCATGTCCGAACTGAAGAACCTGCTAAAAGATCGCGCCCTTCCAAAGAAGTAATTTCCAAACTCCACCGAACGCTGTGTAGGGGTCCAGCACTGCTGGACCCCATGTCCGCGAGGCCGAGCAATCCCTTCCACTCTTTTCCGCAGGAAAAGAATTTTACCCACGGTATTTTGTGAAATCGTTTCAGGGAACTAATGCGAGCCTACTCGATGCGTGCCCGCGTACACGCTAGGCGTGACTCCCATGATTTTTTTGAAGTGCCGCGTAAAATGGCTTTGATCCGCAAAGCCCACCGAGGGAGCCACCTCCACGCATTGCAGTCCATCCCGGAGCATGTGGCAAGCCCGCTTGATACGCACGTGAAGCTGATACGCGTGAGGCGGAAGCCCAAATTGCCGCGTGAAGCAACGCACCAGGTGAAACCGGCTGAGCGCCGCGGCTTGCGCCAGTTCATCCAGCGTGACCAATTCATGTGGACGCTGCTCCAGAATATCCCGAGCTCGTTCCAATGAACGCCTCAGGCCAGCCATCGTTGTCGCTACGGTTAGAGGTCGGCGTTCTGTATAACGCAACGCCTCATGTAGCAGCACCACCAGACGGGTCTCCAATTGAAGCCCATCGTTCTCCTCCTCCATCGATTCGGAAAGTAGCGCAAGGTTTCGGAGCAGCTTTTGGCTATTCACCTCGGTAACGCGAAAGTGCGGCTCACTGGAAACTCCTGCCTCCGCGGCAAGTTCCGAAAACGTGTCATGCTCCATGAAAAGTGCGATGAAGTTTGACGGCCTCGTCTTGGCCACAACCCGGTGGATTTCTCCTGGTTCCATAAACGCCGTCGCTCCGTCACCGATCACTCGCGTTTTGCGCCGGTACACCCACGACGTCGCGACGGATTGGCAGCCGCAAAGCAGGTACCTTTCATGAAACATATGCCAATTGTCATAAGAGGAATTCGCGATGAGCACCTCGACGCCGGGAAGCGCAGGGTGACGCACATACTTTAGGACGCTGAGAGGGCGCGCATGGAACATGGGCTGGACCTAAGGGCTATTGCCAACTTGGAACAGAGAAAAGAAGAGAGCAAGAACGTTCTATGGCTACTAGTACCTGTTCCCTACCCTCTCTCTTGAAGGCGCATTCGGCTTTTGACCTGGCCGCTGTTGCTTTCACTTATAACAATTCAGTAAGAGGATATCCATGCGAAAACTAGCCCTCTGTTTCCTTCTCTGCACTGTGCTTGCACTTTCCGCCTGCAGTAGCGGAACTAAGGTAATTGTCGTGAGCGTCACTTCGCCCTCCGGCGCCCAGGCCCTGGACCTCGGCCAAAGCTTTAACATCACGGTTTCCGTTTCGAACGATGCCCTCAATAAAGGTGCGACTTTTACTCTATCTGGCGTAGGCGCTTTGTCGAATCAGACCGCCACCGGCGCAACTTACACTGCGCCTGCTACGGGAACGGGCGGTAGCGCTACGATCACGATCACTTCCGCGTCCGATACCACCAAGTCCACCACCCTATCCATCGTTGTCTCGGCTCCTCCCACCATCTCCACCACGACCCTCCCGGCTGCGGCTATGGGCACGACTTACAGCGGAACCGTCGCAGTCACAGGGGGCGCTGGAACATTAAATTACTCCGTCACCGTTGGTGCTCTGCCAGCGGGTTTGACCTTGGGTGCCACATCGGGCGCCATCACCGGCACAGCCACTGGCCCCACTGGCGTCGTGAATTTCACGGTACAAGTAAAGGACTCGAGCACGGTTAGTCCGCAGTCCACCACGAAAGCTCTCAGCATCACCGTCAATCAACCTGCGGCGATCACCAGCACCAATAACGCAGCCTTCACGGCGGGCGTCGCCGGTTCATTCACCGTGACAACGACCGGCACTTCGCCCATCACTATTACGGAAACGGGCACGCTTCCGACTGGCGTCACCTTCAAGGACAATGGCGACGGCACCGGCACTCTCGGCGGCACAGCGGCCACTGCCGGCGCGTATCCCATTACGTTCACAGCCAGCAATGGATTTGGCAGCAACGCTACCCAAAATTTCACTCTCAACATTCAGCAAGCCCCGGCCATCACCAGCGCCAACGCCGCCACCTTCACCGTGGGCACCGCTGGAACCTTTCCCGTGACAACTTCTGGCTTCCCAGCTCCATCTCTTACGGAAACGGGCGCGCTTCCCACGGGTGTCACCTTCAAGGACAACGGGAATGGCACAGCCACCCTGGCCGGTACTCCCGCAGCCGCAACGGGTTCTAATTACACATACTCTTTCAGCGTCAAAGCCACCAATAGCCTTAGCACTGCCACGCAGACCTTCACTCTTACTGTGGACCAAGGTCCGGCGATTACCAGCCTCAGCAGCACCACGTTTACGCAGGGCGCGGCTAGCACTTTCCCGGTTACGACTTCTGGCTTCCCAACTCCTTCTCTCTCAGAGACCGGCGCATTGCCTGCCGGGGTCACCTTTGTTGACAATGGCAACGGCACCGCCACCCTCGCCGGGACCCCGTCTGGGACCTCAGGAACATATTCACTTTCGATCAAAGCCACCAACAGCGTAAGCAGTACGACGCAAACATTCACTTTGACAATCGGTCAAGCTCCCGCTTTCACTAGCGCCATCGCCACCACCTTCACCGTGGGCACCGCTGGAACTTTCTCCGTCACGGTTTCCGGCTTCCCAGCGCCAACTCTTACGGAATCGGGCACTCTGCCCACCGGTGTCACTTTCACTCCTGCCACAGGCATACTTGCCGGGACTCCAGCTGCCAACATGGGCGGGACGTATACCCTCACCTTCACCGCCCACAACGGCACCGTCCCCGATGCCACGCAGACCTTTACCTTGACGGTGCACCAAGCCCCGGCCATTACCAGCTCCGCCAACGCAACCTTCACGGTCAACTCGCTTGGAACTTTCAAGGTGACGACCACGGGCAACCCCAGCGCTGCTCTAACGGAGTCGGGAAGCCTCCCATCGGGCGTCACCTTTGTTGACAATGGCGACGGCACCGCCACTCTCAGCGGGACCGTTCTCAGCGGGGGAGTGAATGGCATTGGAGGAGTCTTCCCATTCACGATCACCGCCAACAACGGCATCGGCACCGCTGCCACGCAAAGCTTTACTCTTACCGTAGACAAGTCCGCGGCGATCACCAGCGCTGCCGCCACAACGTTTACGGTTGGTACGGTGGGATCATTCTCAGTGACAGCCACTGGCTTCCCCACTCCATCTCTATCCGAGACGGGCAATCTCCCCAATGGTCTCAACTTTGTTGACAACGGAAACGGCACCGCAACCCTCGCTGGCACTCCGGTGGCGGGGACGGGCAAGGTCTACTCACTCACGATTAAAGCCACCAATAGCGTGAACACTGCCACGCAGACCTTCACGCTCACTGTGGACGAAGCACCCGCGATCACCAGCAACGCAAGCGCCACGTTCTCGGTGGGCGGCGCAGGTTCTTTCTCGGTTACCTCAACCGGCTGGCCGCTTCCTGCTCTCACAGAGACGGGCGCTCTTCCCAACGGTGTCACCTTCGTGGACAACGGCAACGGCACGGCCACTCTAGCCGGCACACCAGCGTCCGGGACTGCGGGCTCTTACCCCATCACCGTGAAAGCCACCAACGTGGTCAGCGCCGCCACGCAATCCTTCACGTTAACCGTGGACAACGGTCCGGTCATCACCAGCGTCAACACCTACACCTTCATCCAGGGCACTGCTGGCTCGTTCACGGTGACGACCACGGGCACTCCCACTCCCGCGATCACGGAAACCGGCGTGCTGCCGGGCGGCGTGACCTTCACCGACAACGGAAACGGGACCGCTACTTTGGCTGGTACCGTGCCTTCCGGGAACTTGGGGCAGTATGCGCTTACAATAAAAGCCACCAACTCCATAAGTACGGCGACGCAGTCGTTCGCGTTACTTGTGGAATCAGTTCCAGCAATTACCAGCGGCAGCAGCACCACCTTCGATGTGGGCACCACTGGATCGTTCACTGTGACCGCCACTGGCTTTCCAAATGTGACCTTCACGGAGACGGGCGCTCTGCCCAGCGGTGTCACTCTCGTTGGTAATGGGCCCGACACCGCCCTTCTGTCCGGCACCCCAGCTGCGGGGACGAACGGCACGTATCCTATTACGATTACGGCCAACAACGGTGTGGGCACCGCCGCCACGCAGTCTTTCACTTTGACAGTTGTTATTCCTCCGCTGGCCATCTCGCCCTCAAGCGGCGCGCTGCCTCCAGCAACGGAGAACTCGTCTTACACCCAAAACCTTACCGCCAGCGGCGGGGTCCCGCCCTATGCCTATGCCTTGACGAGCAGTTCCAATCCGCTTCCTGCGGGCCTCAGCCTTAGCTCAACCACAGGCCAGATTTCCGGCACGCCCACATCCAGCGGAACCTTTACCTTCTCCGTGCAAGTTACGGACTCCGCTTCGCCGACGCCTAACACGACCATTGCGAACCTCAGCCTCACGGTGAATAGCCCGGGATCGCAGGTGAGCGGACAGATCTCCCTGAACAACCAATGCGGCGGTTCTGGCTCGCAGCCGCAGTTCACGGTGAGCATCAACACGACTCCTGTTCAGACAACCACCACCGACACCAGCGGGAACTACTCGTTCGCGACGGTGCCCAACGGCACGTACACAATTACACCTTCGATTACGGGTCCGAGTTCCGTCTTCTATCCCGCTACGCAAAGTGTGACGGTGAACAACAACTCGCCCAACCCCGTGTTTTTCTCTTCGACACTGGGCTACACCGTCTCCGGCTCGGTTAGTTATAGCGGAGCCACCACGGGACGCATTTACCTCAATCTCAGCGGCAACAATTGCGGCGGTAGCGGCACCGCAGGAACGAGCATCGCTGCCGCGGGTTCCTTCACAATCCACGGCGTGCCTCCGGGCGCGTACACCTTGCAGGCGTGGATAGATCCCACCACGTTAGCGCAAGGGGCTCAGAACACCGCAGACCCCGCCGGCACCACGGCTGTCACCGTTACCGATGCGGACGTGACCGGAGCTAGCGTGACACTGGCCGATCCGACTGTGCCGGCGCCGACAACGGCCCCCAACATCAAATCCGTCAACCCCATTAGCCAGGGCGTGGTTATCAGTTTTGGTGGCGGCTCCGTATCCAACAACAACGGCGTAGAGGAATTCACTTCCTACGTCGTTCAGTGGAGCACCACCACCTCCGGCTTCAGCAGTTCCAACAGCGCGAATTTCAAGGCGGTCGGAACAGGCAACAACGTCTGGATTCTGACGAATGGATTGGCCGGCATCGGCGGCAGTCTCAGCAGCAACACCGCCTACTACTTCCGGTTCGAAGGCAAGAACTCTGGCGGGGCGGGCCCGTGGAGTTATTGGGCCGGCGCCGGGAACAGTTGCGGCACCACAAGTTGCGCCGTAACTGTGACTACCACCGCGCCTTCGGGCAATTCGATTTCCGGAACGGTCACCATTCCCTCCACCATCACGCCAACGGGACCGCTGTATGTGGGCTTCTACAATCAAACTTCCAACACCCTGTACGGGGAGAGGATTGCCAGCCCGTCGAACACCGTGGCAAACAGTTACAACGTCTCGGTTCCCAGCGGAAGCAACTACTTCTTCTTTGGGATCCTCGACCAGAACAACGATGGCTTGATCGATGTCGGGGACGTGAGCAATACAAACGGCCACGGCTCGACTGGGATTACCATCACTGGAACCATGACCGGCGAAGACGAAACGCTGCCCACCGCCAATAGCACGGCCATTGTTCGCACACAGTTCAACCAAAGCACGGCCTCGAACGGCTCTGGTGGGTCTCAGACCGCCACCAATTACGGCATCGGTTTCAGCGTAGACGAAGGGAACCTACTTCCCGTAACCGTTCAATTGACTGCTGCCTCTAACCCCAATGTGATTACTCCGCTAGACCTCAGCAACCTGTGTCAGGGTTGCGGAAGCGTCGAGTTTGACTATTACCCCAGCATCGGCAGCGATGTGCCGAAGGTGAACGACACCTACACATTTGCTGTTACTTACAGCAATGGAACTTCGGCGAACGTGATCGGCACCGTAACCACTGTAATGGGCGCAAGCCAAGTGGTTACTAACATGGCGCCTCAAGCGACCAACAGCACGAACACAACTCCGACGTTTACTTGGACCTATCCATCCAACCCGACCGCGTACACCTACCAGTTCTCGATCTGCTGCGATACCAACGGAACGATCTGGCAGATACCGAGCAACAACTCGAAATCCAACGGTTTCACCAACACTCAGATTCCTGGGACCCTGACATGGGGCGTCGATCCGACCGATTCCACCAATTTACCGACCGACACCAGCCTGACTCCAGGGACGACCTACAACTGGCAGATTCAGACGCAAGATGCGAATGGCGATAGCGCATCGACTACGATGTGGTACCAGCCATAAGTCTTGACGCTTGCTTCACCAATAGGGCGGTCAACCACAGGGTTGGCCGCCCTACTTTTTTTCGCTGCAGGTGGATCGCAATACCACTTTCACCGCTGACGCCATCGTCGACAGTAAAATGCCCCGTTGTCCAAGTCCCGCCGTGGGCGGATGCCCGGGTCTTGCACGCTAATCGGGAGCCCTTAAGAATCGGCACCGAGTGAGACATTCACTCGGAATCTCCGTTTCGCTAATCCAGCTTTCGTCCCACCGAACCATCAGGCGAACTAGTGAGTGGAAGGCGCGGAAGCTTCGCCGGTCGCGATTGCCGCTCCTCCGGCCGGTGCCAGTTGCGAAGTCAATTTCGTTGTGTCCAGTGCAGGAGAAGCATACGATGAGCGAGATAGTAGTCCACAACCTGGAATTTGGTTTGGAGCACTCCACGACATGGGCCGGACGCAAGCCGTCGAAATTCAGAATCCCGCTGTGCGCGCTTTCTTGCGCAGCTTGAACATCCTTTTAAAATCCGCGCGCATGTACGGCATGGAGCACGCGCAAACAGTGGCGCAAGGCAGCGACGCGTGGGGTCATCTCCAATCTGTCTTTTCCGATGGCAAAAAAACCAATCTGCAGCTCGCGGTTTCGGAAAGCCGGCTGCTCGTTGATGGTCTTCCAGTGAAGGTTGGGCCTGCCGAACAAAGTTTTGCGCAGTTTCTTACTACGGCGGATTTAGCTAGTGTGACGTTTATCGCCCATGTGAAGAACGAGGCTTTCCTGGAAATAGTGCGCCTGTTCGGCGAAAGTGGCTCGAAGCCCGTCGGTCTCGTGGACAAACTCAATGCAGCTCTTGGGGACGAGGCGCAGAGCGGCATTCGTATCAATGAAATCAGGTTTGTACCGGCGGGTTCGGACCGGCCGGAAAACCGGGTTGCCGCTCAGCTCCTTGCACAGACACTCGGTTCCGACTCCGCACAAATGCAGGGCCTGTTGGACGACCCGCTGCAGTTGCTCAAGCTGATTACGGCGGTAGAAGGTGCGGGACGACCGACAGGTTCGCAGTCTGCGACTACTATGGTTGCCAAGGCAGGTCCGCCGGGCGGCTCCCAATCGGCGCCCGCCAGTGGTTCTGCAACTCCGGCGGGACAAACGGAAGAGGACACCGAAACTGTAATTCGCCTGCTGGGTAAGCTCGCGCGAGAGGGCGGAGTGAGCGGCGCCGATCCCCCAAAATTGCAGCAGGAATTTTCGCAGCTGCCGCAATCCAGTCAGGAGACTTTGCGTCAGGCACTGGCCGAGTTTGGCAAGTCGGTTCCGAAAAAAACGGCGGACTCGCCCATGCTCGTTCAGGTGGCGGAGCACCTGGCAGTGCAACTCGCCCTCGATCGTTATCAGAAGGGTGATACGCGCGTCGATGCGGTTGCAGAAATGCTGAACCGGTTGAACCGAGAAGTCGAATCTCTCCGTCAGGCGCTGGGCTCCCGCGAAGAGAAAGTGAAACCAAGCGGTTTTGAAGTTGCTCGGCCATCCACAAATTCCCTCGAGCAGCAGTTTTGGGCCAAGGCACCCGAATCCGCAAAGCTCGATGTGTTGCTCTCCGATCAAGCCTGGCGAGTTCCCACGCATTACGTCCGGGAGTATCTGGATCAACTCCCTGAGCCGGATGAATCGAAAACGCTTCAGCGAGTTCTGGTGAACTACGCGAGTTGCATTCATAGTTCCACTGCGGATGCGCGGCAGAAAACCGCCCTCGGTCTGAAAGATCTCGCGGGGTACTATCCGAGGCCTGGCGGGGAAGCGCTTCGCATTGCTATCGCGCACGTGGGCGAGGAACTCGCCAAGAAAAACGACCCTAGGTTGCAAAACCTGATCAGCGCAACGTTCGTTCTGCTTGGCCAAGAGGCTGCGACGCGCCACCGCTACCCGGCCATCCTCCAGATGTTATCTGTACTGGAGTCATTGAAGCAGTCGCACCAGGAAATGGCCTCCGACCTGTGGGCGCGGATCGGAGTTGAAAACCGTGTCCCGGATTTTCTCGAGGAAGTGCTTCGGGGACGCGAAGCTTCGCCTGATCTGATCGAAGTGTTGCACCGTATGCCACTGGCCGCCGCTGAGCATCTTGCTGGAAAAACGAGCCGATGCGCCCGGAAGCGCGAACGCGATCGCCTGGTGAAAGTGGCGCAAGAACTCGGCCCCGAGGCCGCACAAACTTTGTGCGAGGCGTTTCGCGTGCGTCCCCCAGCTGCGGCCGTGACCATAGTGGGCTTGTTGGCCCGCCTCGATCCTGCAGCGCTGGAAGAAGTGCTGCTCGTACGTTTGCATGAATGGAACCGCGTATATCAAGACGCAGTCGTTCGGCAAATCGCCGGCGCAGGTTCGTCAAGTCGTGGACAGTTACTGGCCAGACTTCTCGACGCACTCGATCCTTTAGTTGCGCCGCTGGCGCTGGATGAAATCGGAATGAGTGGCGATGCAACCACGGCCCCATTGCTCCTGGTAATTGCCGCGGGTGAAGTGCACAGGCTCGCAGCTCCTTTTCTTCGCGTCAAGGCGATCGAGGCACTGGGACGTCTGCGCATCAGGGAAGCCGTCCCCCTTTTGCGGCAACTCGTGGAATCGAAGGAGTTCCATCACAGCAATTCTCCCCGGGAATTGCGGCTCGTGGCGGGGCAATCTCTACAGAAAGTGAATCCGCAGGGCGCGAAAGCGATATTGTCCACTGCCGGCTTTAAACCCCCGGATCTCGAGCCGATGCCGTTTGATCCCGACAAGGATGCGCCCGGTGTTCGCCAGCGCTACTATCCCAGAGCGAGGCTCCGGCGCGCGCTGGCTGCCAAAATCAGCACGGCGGATGGCGACTTTTCTGCAACGGTCCGGCAACTCAGTCTCGGCGGGGGCATCTGTTTCTGCGAACATCATCTGCTGCCTGGGATGCCGGCGAGTATCCGAATTAAAACCGGATTGCGAAGCATTGCAGCGAAATTATTTCTGCGCGATGCCCGTTCCGATCTCGTTGCCTTTGAAATTGTCGACATGGATCTCGAGGACCGCTCCAGGCTACGTGCCGTGCTTCAAGCAGTTCGCCGATAGGCGGGCCGCCCAAGGCGCGGACTCTGGGTTCCCCATCCTCGTCTCGTGAGGGTGGGTCCGGGGGGCGGGGCCCCCCTCCGTTTCTTTAGGGGGTCGGAAGTTCACCGGGGATCGCCATTCTCCCGAATGGCCTCTTGGGTGGCCGTTGCGTGGGTGGCGCAGTGCAAGCCCGCCAATCGGGAGATTGGCGTTCCCAAGGACACTCGCGCAGGAACACGATACTTCGTGCCCATCTATGCAAGAATGTCGGCGCGCCGACATTTTGTATCTTAGTTGCAAATAGAAAAGCGGTAATATATACGGGTGAGTTATCCGTAGACGCAAAAATACAGGCCCCACCCCCCTATTTTTGCGTATGTACGGGAATGATTGAACTTACCGGCGAATGTCGCGGATCTACGGGAATGATTGGACTTAGGGGAGAAAAGCAGCCTACAGCCGATAGCTTACAGTCCACAGCCGAAGAAGAAGAAAGAGGGACGGCGACATGGTGGAGATCAGCCTGGGAGAAGAAACGTGCCTGGGAGAGTCCCGGAAAGGAACGCGTGGTCCTATTAGAGGAGGGGTGTACCCCCTGTTTTCTCGTATCAAGGGGAAACAAAGGGGTTACGGGAGAATGGCTTGTATCAAGGGGAAACAAAGGACTTAGGGGATTTTTGGAGTTGGATGAGGGTGCAGGGCGTTCCGAAATGGTGCAAGCACAGCATCCCCTCAGCATAACGAATCAAGATAGCACAGTATTTACCGTTTGTCTACTATTATTGAGTGGGTACTACATTCGAAACTGGTTCTCGCTTGGAACGCGAACCCCAAGACCCAGGTTCGCAAACCGAACCTGGGGCACCCTCCGTGCTTGATCGGGTTGAGGAGGCCGGAATATAGGGAGGTTCTGCTTACTTCGAGCGCTCCAAAAAAAAGAGTTGAGAGCCCGGGCCACCCGCCAGGCCAATGTCTTCCACGAAGCTCTGCATGGTTATTTCGGTGGAGCCGATGATAATCTCCTGGAGAGACTTTTCGGACTGTCAAACCCTTCCATAAACATTAGCTATTACTTAGAAAACAATGTCTTAGGCGGCGGACCACAGTACAATGTCTCACCAACAGGAGTGTATTCATGCCCAAACTGAAACTGGCTCTGATCCTGCCGGTTTTGCATTTTTCTATCGCATGTCCACTGCTTCTCTGCGAATTCAAGTTCGCTGACCGGCTGCCTGTTTCCACATTTCTTTATCGGCCGGAGATCGCTCGTCTCTATCATGGAATGAACGCACCTGCTTGGCTGGTGGGCGGTTTAATAGCTGAGGGCATTCAACTCCTTACGTCGGTAGCTGTGCCTTCTAGACCAGCTTGGTCTTCGCCGTCAGTTTATGGAATTCCTTTGCGCGAAGTACTGCTTCTATTTCTCGTCGTTCCGCTTTGGTGGATAGTTGGTCGTGCGTTGGACGAACACAAACTGCCTAGAATGGCAACAAGAGGCATGAAGCTCTGGGGCATCCTCGTGGATGTATTTTTATTTCTCCTAGGAGTTGTTCTAGTGTTTGATGCGATTCACGAGATCAACGGGTTTCAATCCACTGCCAGCGTATTTGGCGGAAAGTACTTCTTATATCTTAGAATTCCCGCCGTTGCCTCGCTCCTGGCGTGGGCATCACTCTTGATACTCTACTCAGGCCGAAAATTTGTGAACGGCTTGGCGACAAACATTGCCGGATACCGTGCAAAACCCTAATCCATGACATAGCAAAATGCTAGAACCTGGGGCAACGTGAGAAAATTAATATTGGGATGCGTGCTGTTTTGGACCGTCGCCGCTTACTTCGGCCAAGATCGGGGAAGCGTTTGTCCAAAGCACATCGACCTTCCCTAGGTGGGTTCTGAGTAAACGTCGGACCAGGACCGTCTTGACAGGCGGGTGCGGGAGTTACGCGGCAGGAGTTAATTCAGTTGAGTGAACTGGGGCGCTGTTCCAGGGCAATAGCTCCTCGATGCGGTTCATGGGATGATCGGCGATTCGGGGCAGGACGTTTCGCAGGTACGCTCCGGAGTCCTGGCCGTTGAGCTTCGCTGTTCCGATCGGGCTATAAATCGCTGCGGCGCGTTCGCCACCGGCATCGGAGCCGGCGACCAAGTCGTTCTTGCGCCCCATGGCAACCACGCGCAGCTACGAAATGTGGGAATTACGCCGTGTACCTGTCGTGTACCCCAGTCCGGCGTTTTTGCAGTTTTTCTCCAATTTGCCGTTTTGTAGAATCAATAACTTACGTACTATCAATCCCCCCGAGGGGTTCGACTCCCACCCCGGTACCAGATCGCTCCCTCAGGAGGAGACAATTTGAAGCCTCAGTTTGATCATTCTTCCGTTTTTTCGTGCGGAATATGCCTTCTGGAAGTTGCATCCTTGGCAATCCCTCTGGGCACAGCGCCGGGTTCTTCTGATATCCTCACAACTTGCAGCGACCCACATTTCTCCTCTCTTCATAATTGCAGTCGCGGCATCAACTCCGAACCACATCGACAACCGTATAGCCGAGCGCAGAATACCCTGCAAGCCGCTTTTTGTACATGCGAGCCAGCATAGGCACCTTCACATCCGCGTAGTCGTAGACGTGGACTTCGCTCTTGTTTTCATGCAGGGGATACGATGTGCCCAGGCATCCCCGTTCAAAGAGGAAGCAATTCTAGGCAAAATCGGATCCAGCGTCGCTGCCGGGCTGCACGCAAGCTATCGATAGATTCTAAGCTCTTCCAGATTGACTGGTTCGTTGGCTGCATTAATCAGTTGGAGTGTTGCTTTTGACAACCTGATTTGGCCCACCTTTGATACTTTCATTTGGCCCACCCTGAGGCCGTGATTTTGCTCTTCTTCCGGGGGTTTCGTTCCGTGGCCCCGGAGGGAGCGGAGTCCTGCGGCCCGGTTTTCAGGACCGCGTTTAGGACGGAGCGGACGCCGGGGCCACGGAATCGCGTGGCGCGGTGCCCGTTCCGGCCCGTTACAAAGCTTTTTTCTTCTGCCTTCCTTCCACCGTGCGCCGGAAGCGATACGACTCCGTGCCGGTTTCGATGATGTGCGCGCGGTCGGTGACGCGGTCCAGCAGCGCCTTGCACAACCGCGGATTCGGAAACACTTGCGTCCACTCGGAAAACGGCAGGTTGGTCGTCACGATCAGCGTGGCCCGTTCGGCGCGTTCCGCAATCACCTGGAACAAAAACTCCGCGCCGATCTCCGCCAGTGGCACGTAACCCACTTCGTCCAGCGCGATCACGTCGTAGCGCATCCATCGCGCCAGCGCAGAGACGCCGAGGACTCTGAGGCTCCCAGAGGGGAGAATACCAAGACCCACCCTCAAACAACGAGAACGGGGCACATGGACCTCACTTCAAATTTTTACTTGGCTTTCTTTTGCCTTTATTTTTATATTTCCGCACATAGTTAGATGTTTAGGTCCCTGCAACAGTGTTATCGTTAAAGGTTATATCTAGCATTTATCTTAGCCGGAGGTTCGAAGTGCTATTGAGAGCCGGTAATATTCGGTTAGTGATTCTTGGATGTTTTCTTTGCATAACACCAGTTTGTGCCAGAGCGCAATCAACACCTCCTCGTCAACTGACCCTGATCCGCCCTGATGACCAGGAATTTGAAACGGTTCTGGAAGAAAAATACCCGGGACTCCAAAATCTTGATTGTTATGCGATAGTTCGGCCTTTTCTGCTCGTCCTAAAAAATAGCTCTTCTCATTCCGCGGTAGCCTATGCAGTCGATTGGCAAATCGTAACCTCGGGTGGCATGCTACACCATCAGCCAAGTTTCTTTGTTCATAGAAACGGCGCGCCTGCGAATCAGAATAAAATTTTGGGACCTGGCGAAGTGCGCCTGCTAGCGCCTACGTTTAACGTTAGCGCCTCCGAATATGCCGCCGGACCGCAAGCAGTCTCGGCCTTGCCAACATCGGTTCCCCCCTACACATTTGCAAATATCACATCCATCGCGAGCTCCATAGAAGCCGTCGTCTATGAAGACGGTGCCTATTCGGGGGCACATCCCGATAAGCTTCTCGCCAGGTATGTCAGCATAAATCAGGCACAGCGGGATATTGGGAATATTCTCTTCCAGGCGATAACCGATAGTTCCACAAGCGCTGATATCGACGACCTCCTAAATAGTGAATTGCGGTCTTTAACCGCGGCCGATCAAGGTGAAGATCCCCAATCTCTGTATAGAATGGCGCGATGGCGGGAAGTGCAGAGTTTGCGTTCGGTGCTGCGCTCAGGAGGCGTTCCCCTGCTGAAGGCCAGGGTCAGCGCAATGACGCAATTCTCACCTGTGAAGGTCTGGCCTTTGCCGCAGTGAGCGAATTTAGTCTGTTTGATGGGAGGAGTCGTTTTATGACTGAGGAGGAAGTAATGGCTTACCGATGGCTGCATGCGAACAGGGCCTTGCGACATGGATCCTGGCGCGCTGCAAACTTCTTCATTTTGGCTATTGTGGGCATGATTTGTTCGGCCTCCTGCTACGGGAAATCGCTGGTGGTACAGAGCGGAGGCAATGCGGTATCACAAGGACAGACACTTTCAATAAATACGATCCCAAACATGCCAAACTTGGTCCTCAGTGTAAATGGAGGCACAGCGTGTGACACGGTCTCCTATGAAGTCGAAGTTGAGTATACGGGTCAGGACGGCTGGCAGACAGGTGCTGTATTCACCGCGGATGGTTATTACGGAGACCAAGCGGTGACTATTGATTGGCTTGGAATACAAGAAGGTGGCAACGCCACTATCAGTTGGGTGCTCAACGGCGTTCAACAACCAGCGTTCGGTTTCATCATTAACGGACTCAATCCTCCCCCAACTGTCGTGGATGCATACCTGTCTGGCGGGCCTTGGTTTATTCGTTCCATGGTCAGCTGGGAGTCAGAAGCTTCATACACTAACTGGACCTACTACCAACAATTCTATCAAGGCTCTCCGTTTGGCTATCCCCTCTGGGGCACACCGCATGGGTATTGAATGATGCAGGTTGATCCTCCCAATGGCGATGCTGACCTCTGGACTTGGCCAACAAACCTAGCGGACGGTCTGAGCATGTTGAATGGAAAACAGGCGCAAGCCTACGCCCACTGGAATACGCAATTGTCGAATGCGCAGGCAGACGGGGGCCCCAATCCTCCCCCAACCTCTGGCACCTACTGCTTGTTCCAGTCCCCCCAGAATGGCGGTGATTATTACGGCGATGCGGACTGGATCCATGCCTACAACTCTTACTATTATACGTTCTGGCAACGCACCGTGGGCAACGTGCCTGGCAAGTGGATTATGGACTATTACAATGGAAGCGGCTACGTGCAAGATGTGTGCAATGCTAGACAGTTCTAAACAGTATTTTATCGTTGTTATCCTCGCAATACTGTTGTTACCTTTGATCACGCGTGCCAAGCCTCAGGGCGGCGAATGGAACTTCCTGTCGGCTACCACCACCGTGGACACGGATCGGCGGTACCCCTCATTCTTGTACTCAACCGACACGAACGGAACAAAAAAACTTCATGTGGTGAGGCGGATTGTCTCTGGCGAGGAGGGTGTCCACTCCGTCCATTGGTACGGCAATGCCATCTTTGTGGTCTATCCCCACTTGCCGCCAACAACTGTAAGCGTTGTGCATACGGATAAGCCTGCGCTTCAGGACGCGGTCGTTTTTGATCCTGAGGAGAAAGTTGTAATTGATAGCAGGCTCGGAATGGCCGAGTCCAGAGAACGTGGTGTCTGTGAATTGTTTTTACTATCAAAACCGGAAGATCGTTCAGGTGGAACGGTTGTTAGCGTCGCAGCCACTCCGTCAAATGAAGGCCAAAGAATTGCGAGAAATGCGTGGAGCGAATACTCGTTCCTACGGTTCGATGGAATGCCGGGCGGACCGGTCGCACAACCAGCTTTGGCCGGCAGTTTCGCTGAGGACTCTCTAGGGATCAAGGTATCTAACAAGTACGTCATGGTTGACCGACTACCCGCAAGCATTGCGCAACGGCTCCGAGGCGAAACCCCGTATTATTTGGCTGCCAACGATGAGCACCTAATATTTGGCACCCTGTTCCATCTGGAGGACCTGGAATCCGGCGCAGCAGCAAAGAAAATCAACGAGATTGTCTACGTGCATGACCTTCACAACAGCCGATGGACCACTGTGACATTAGATGGCAGTTCTTCCCGGACACGGATCTTCGGACCATGGCTGGCCACCATTGTTCAGTTTTGGGACCCGCATCACACTCCAAACCCAGGCGCGGACCATGAGAGAGATGTGGAGACTGCCAACCTGCCTAGTGTCCGAGCCATGTACGCGATGTCGGCCGGGCGCGATTGGAGAATTCCTGGAATGCTTGTGCTGCGCAATATGCGAACCGGACAAAAGATAACCCTGCGCACCGGCGAAGAAGACAGCGAAGTAATAGGAATGCATGAGGGTACCGTACTCTATAGAGTTAACGATAAAATCTATCAGGCTACCCTCGACGGGGAATCTCTGAAGGAGACCAAACTGATCGTCGAGGACGAAGACGTTCCGGAGATTCACTGGGCGTTCTGGTCCCAATAGAAAATCGCAAGAGTCTTACAGGCATCTACATCTATGATGAAAAGACGGGTGCCAGTTCAGTTACGCGGGAAATGCGTGAAAGATGAGGAAGTCCCAGAGATCCACCAGGTATTTTGACCAAATGACCAGGAAAGACGGCAAACTTTCTGGCTATTGAATTTGATGTCTGATGGGAGAACAAGCGATGCACAAACTTCAACCGGTGTTCTTGAGCCTAGCGTTGACCCTGATTTGCGGGATTTTGGCTTTTCAGCCACATAATGCCAGTGGGATGTGGAAAACGCTCCACGCCGCGAAACCAGCCGCGCACGCCGAGCCTTGTGAGATGGCCAGTATGATCTTTTTAGCGCAGTGCGGTGGCGGCGGAGGCAGCGGCTGCAACCCTGACAATCCATTGCCGCAGCCACCACCTGAGTCCGAGAATATGGGGGGCGGATTTGTTTTCGCCAGCATTAGGCCGCGCGTCCTATTTGTCCAGGACGGCGGGGAAGGTCCGCCTTGTTCGCCAATCATTTTGGATTTGAGCGGCAAGGGGTTCTTTTTGACCAGCGCCGAAAACGGCGTGCAGTTCGACATGACCGGAAACGGAACCCTTGTGCAAACGGCGTGGACCGCTTCCAGCGCAGATAACGCCTTCCTTGCTTTGCCCGGAACCGATGGTCTAGTACACAATGGCAAGCAACTGTTCGGCAACTTCACGCCGCAACCCTCCTCCGCGAATCCGAACGGCTTCGCCGCGTTGGCTGTCTATGACGAGCCGAGAAATGGCGGAAACGGCGACGGCATTATTGACGCGCGCGACAAAATCTATTCATCGCTGCGGCTATGGATCGATGCCAATCATGACGGAGTTTGCCAATCCGACGAGTTGTACACTCTGCCGTCCAGGGGCATCGTTTCGATCAACCTGACCTACCACGCTTCCATGCGGCGCGATCAATATGGCAATCTTTTTCGCTACCGCGCCAAGGTTGATCCCAACGATCCGAAGGACGCCTCGGAGGTTGGGCGCGTTGCCTACGACGTGTTCTTTGTAACCGCGAATTAGCGCCCGGAGCCCTGGATTTGCAGCACTGAAGCTTGGCGGTCCCAGACCGCCAATGTTCCGGCGAATCGTCGCCCCCTCGTACCAGTTTCGAATGTAGTACCCACTAAATAATAGTAGACAAACGGTAAATACAGTGCTATCCTGTCCGAGTTATGCTGAGGGGACGCGGCTCTTATGCCATTTCGGGACGTCTCACCCCTTTGCCTAACGCGCTTTTCCCGAAGGCCCATCCCTGTACTCCCGTTCCTCCTTCCTCTTCAGCTGGGAACTGTAAGCTGTCGGCTGTAGGCTGCATTTTTCCGTATTTACCGTACAGCCTTTCTCCCAACTCCCTTCTTTTCTGTCGCTTCCCCAATTCGTACCGAAAAAACAGGGGGGTAGGGGGGTACCTTTGAACTTTCAACTTTTGACTCTCAACCCCTCGGGCACGCAGTATGATTCCTCCAGCAACCCGAGGAGAACGCGAAACATGGCGAACACAACGGAGAACAAACAACGGGGAACGTGCTGGCGAATCGTGATCAGCGCTGCGGCGGTGCTGCTGTTTGGAGCAATGAGCGCTCCGGCGCAGCAGCAGAAGCCAGGAGGCTGGACGGATCAGGAGAAGCCGATTGCGGCGGCGTTGGGGACGCTGCGGAAATTGCCGGAAGAGGCGCGCTCCAAGAGGACGAAGGAGTTGGCGTTGGAAATTCGCGCGTTGCCCGCTGCCAGCAATCCGCGCAAGGAACGGCTGGCGCTGGGGCTCGCGGGTCTTTCAACCGAAGGCGATCCGGGCCAGGACGTGTTGCAGGAAGTGGCCACGACGCTGGCAACCGCTCTGAAGGAGCAGCCGCAAACGGGACCGACCGGCCAGCCCGCTATGGGCTACGTGGAATTGGCGACGCTGGTGAAGTATGAGCACGTCACCGTCAGCCTGGACGATCCGCAATATGCGGCAGCGATGGCGCGCGTGGATCAGGACGAAGCCAAACGCAAAGAAGCCAACTTCACGCTGAAGGATTTAACGGGAAAGAGTTGGACGCTGAAAGATTTGAAAGGGCAAGTGGTGCTGGTGAACTTCTGGGCGACGTGGTGCCCGCCATGCCGCAGCGAAATGCCGGACCTGAATAATCTGTACGACAAATTCAAGAGCCAGGGATTTGTGGTGCTGGCGATTTCCGATGAAGAAGAGAGCAAGGTGCGGCCGTTCATCGAGCAGGGAGGCTTCCACTATCCCATCCTGCTGGATTCCGATCGCGCGGTGAACAAAGCGTTCATCGTGGAAGGCATACCAAAAAGTTTTGTGTACGACCGGGAAGGGAAGTTGGTGGCGCAAGCCATTGATATGAGAACCAAGCGCCAGTTCCTGGAATTGCTGAAAGCGGCGGGAATCCAGTAGCCCGCCTTACCAGATCCAGGGAATGAGGTGGTAGCGGACGCGCTGGCAATACTCGGAATAGCCGGGGAGTTGCTGGCACAGGACTTTTTCTTCGTTGAGCAGGCGGAAAACATAGAAGGGAATGAGCAGCGCAAAGGCAAGTAAGCCGATGAGCGAACCAAGCACAAGTGGGACGGACATCAACATTACGATGCTGCCGGAATACATGGGGTGACGAACAATAGCGTATGGGCCGGTGGAGATGACTTGTTGGCCGGGCTCGACTCGAATGGTGTGAGCGGCGAACCTGTTCAAATTCACGACCCAAAATGCGAACAGGAGACCGCACAGAAACAGGGCCTGAGCCAATAGCTCGAGCCAAAGTGGAACCGCGCGTAAATGGGTGCGTGACCACCCGAAGCGGTAATCGAGGCCGGGCAACAGAAAAATGAGAAAAAAGACCGGTCTTAACAATCTGACCAGCCACTTTTGTTCGCTGACCTCTTCCCTGGTGTTCAGCCGTCGCGCCAAAAATTGGGGATCGTGTTTATAGAAATAGAAGAACACAAAGGAGATGGGAACGAAGGCGAGAGCCAGAAGGACCCAGCCTTGCCAGAACTTGATCGTGCCCGCAGGGATGAAGATGAATGCGACCATAAGGATCAGCGCCACGGAAAGACGAAGCAGCATTTTTGAAAGTAGAGTCATGGCAAATTGACGGCGTTACGTTGGGGTGCCTTAGGCGGAAGCGATCGCCAGACCCGTTGCTGACACGGTACGCCGAATCTTGGCAGCACACAATCCGCGAAACAAGACAGGGTATTGCTAGCGCTTGCTTTTTCAGGTGAAAGACGGCGCGACTGGGTGTAGAATGCGCGGATTCCCAGCTCAAAAGGAGGGTAGTCCTATGTCACTCCGGGGAATTGTGTGCGCGAGTGTGGTTGGAATCGTTGCCTTGGCGTTAAGCGCGAGCATCTCCACTTTTGGGCAAACTAAATCAGGTCCGGTCGATCCAGGGGTACGCGGTGGGGCGCCTGGTGCGGGCGGTCCGCTGCCAGGTTTGACGGCGGATGAAACGGCGTTCTTCCAGGATGGGCTGGCGAGGTTCGCGGAAATCGAGGTGGTTACCAACGGAACGAATAATGGCCTCGGGCCTCGCTTCAACTCGAACCAGTGCTTGTCTTGCCACTCGAATCCGGGAGCGGGGGGAACGAGTCCGGCGCAAAATCCGTTGATCGCGCTGGCCACGTTGAATGGGGCAAAGAATACTGTGCCGTGGTTCATCACGCAAAAAGGTCCGGTTCGCGAAGCCCGATTCAAGAAGAGTAATGGAGTGAATGACGGTTCAGTGCATGACCTGTTCGTGATTACAGGGCGAACGGATGCTGCCGGTTGTAATATCGCCCAACCAGACTTCCTGCCCGCGGGAAATCCGCTAACGGGACAGGGCGGAAATCCAAATGTTATATTCCGAATCCCGACACCAGTGTTTGGCGCGGGATTGATCGAATCGATTACCGATTCCGCGATTCTGGCAAACATGAAATCCAACGCCGCGGCGAAGGCGGCAATGGGAATCTCTGGACACGCGAACTCTCACCTGGGCGGAAACGTAAACCTTAGCGCAAACGACGGAACCATCACGCGATTCGGATGGAAGGCGCAGAATAAGTCACTGTTGTTGTTTGCCAGCGAAGCCTACAACGTGGAGATGGGAATCACGAACGAGTTGTTTCCGCAGGAGAGAGACGAAACGCCGGGGTGTCTGTTAAATGCGACTCCGGAAGACACGCTGAACTTCACACCGACTCCCGCGAGCGGGGGCAATCCCAACACCGCGGTAATCTCTGACATCGAAGCGTTTGCCAATTTCATGCGCATGCTGGCACCGCCCGCTCCTGCAGCGCCCACGGCGTCCAGCGAAAAGGGACAAGCTACCTTTGCGAAGATAGGCTGTGTTCACTGCCATACGCCGTCGTTTACCACGGGAGCGAAGATTGCCAGCGGATCTTCGACCAGTCCGAGCGCCGCGCTTTCTAATCAGCTGGTGAATCTTTATTCCGACCTTCTAGTGCACCACATGGGCAAAGGGCTTGCTGATGGCATCACGCAAGGTGCTGCCGGGCCCGACGAATTCCGCAGCGCTCCCCTTTGGGGCGTCGGCCAACGTGTTTTCTTTCTGCATGACGGCCGGACGACAAACCTAGTGGAGGCCATTCGAGATCACCAGAGCCTTGGAAGCGAGGCAAATAAGGTGATCGAACAATTCAAAAGGCTGCCAGTGCAAGAGCAGCAGGAAGTGATCGATTTCTTGCGGTCACTCTAGCTCAGCGACGAGAAACTGGCGGAGAAAATGTCGGAAGCGCCACGTTGCGGCAAGAGTTGTCCTTAATAATGCGCGCGCTCTCTATAAATGCGGCGCCCAACCCGGCTCGTACTCGCGGCTCCACATTTTCATGGCATCGGGATCGCCAAGGATGCGGCCGTCTTTTGTGTCGACGGGCAACTCGCGGTTGACTTCCCAGGCGATGTTGGAGAGGTGGAGCATTGTAACAGAGATGTTGCCGACAGAAATGGGAGCGTTAAGCTTTTCGCCCTTGCGGATTCCCGCGATGAAGTTGGCGAAGTGGCGATCGGTCATGGAATCGCGGCCAATCAGGTCTGCCGTGTCGGTTTCTTCGCCGACCTTGAATTCGCTCTTCTTCTTTCCGGCAAGGTCGTAAATCTCGTAGCCATCGCGATCCACAACGACTGTGCCGGTAGTTCCCATGATGGCCGAACCGCGATCGCGGCCGTAAAGTAGCATGTTCTGGCAACTGCGGCCTTCCCAAGTGATCATGCGATCGTCGTACTCGAAGCTGGTCACCAGCGTGTCGTAGAACTGCCAATCATCCTTGAAGTGATAACGGCCGCCCAGCGAAGTGACCCGCTTGGGATAATCCACGCCAAGAGCCCAGCGGCAGACGTCGACTTCGTGCGTGCCGTTATTCAGGGTTTCGCCCGTGCCATAAATGCGGAACCAGTGCCAATTATAAGGATGCACATTGTCGCGATAAGCACGCCGCGGCGCCGGACCTTGCCACAAATCCCAGTCCAGTTGCGCGGGAACGGGAGCTTCTTTGCCGAAACCGATGGATTTGCGCTGATTGCAATACCAGGCCTTTGCGAAGTAAGGCTTGCCGATCAGGCCATCGTGAATTTTATGAATGATCTCGGTGGTTGATACCGAAGAACGCTGCTGCGTACCCATCTGCACAAGCTTTCCGTACTTTTGTTGGGCCAACACTAACATTTCGCCCTCGGCGGGATTGTGGCTGCAAGGCTTTTCGACGTAGACATGCTTTCCGGCCTGCAATCCAGCGATGGCCATAGGCGCGTGCCAATGGTCGGTGGTGGCGATGGTGATGGCGTCCACATCCTTGCGCTCGAGAATTTTGCGAAAGTCTTTTTCCGCGATGGGTGATTCGCCCATTTCCTTCTGGGTGGTATCGGCGAACTTGCGCAGAATATTGCTGTCCACATCGCAGACGTGGGTGATGCGTGCCGCGCTCTTGTTTGCTTTGAGCGAGGACAGATGGGCATAGCCGCGACCATTGAGGCCGATGACCGCAAAGTTCAGGCGTTCATTGGAACCCATGATCTGGCTGTAGCTCTTGGCCGAAGTGCCTACGGCCAGGCCCGCCGCGCCGACTGCCAATGCATCAATAAACTCGCGTCGTGTAATCATGATTTGTTTTCCTCGAAGCGGGCAACCGTGGCCGCTGTAGTGTCAGCCGACAGGATAGCGCTTGGCCGACAGTGGATGCCAGAGTAAAGCGAGCGCTCGCGAATTCCCTGTGAGCCTCCGTGGGCTGCAGTTGCTCTTGTCTGACGCCATTGGAACAGTCAGAATGATGCCCTTATGCGTTTTTGGCACGCCTTTTTTCTGCTGCTGATTGTTCTTGGAACCGGGGCTTTGCCTGCGCAAGAGCGCGGCGACCGCATGATTACGGGGATCGTCCGCGAAGAGGGGAGCGACAACCTCATCGCTGGCGCCAGTCTGGAACTCGCGCATTCCGGGAGCCCAACCTCTGGTCCGGTGATGTCCGGATCGAACGGCGAGTTTGTGTTTCGCGACCTTCCGGCAGGAGAGTTCGTGATCACGGCGAAGAAAGATGGATTCGCTTCCGCCAGCGTCACGATCACAGTCGAGCGAATGGACAACGAGGTCACGATTTCACTCCGCAGGGTGGTTGCGGCTGGCGTCCATCCGGGCGGTCCGATTTCCGCTCATCAGTTGCAGGCGCCCAAGAAGGCGCGCGCGGCCTACGAAAAAGGCCGCAGGCTTTTGGAAGATGAAAACAACGCGGCGGATTCCATTTCCGAGTTTGAAAAAGCAGTGAAGGAGTTTCCTTCCTACTACGAGGCCTACACGGAGTTGGGAATTGCCAAGAATCGCCTGGGAAAAGTTCCCGAGGCGGAAGCTTTGCTGAAGAAGGCTATCGAACTGAGTACCAGCAGCTACCCGAAAGCTTTGTATTTCCTCGCGGATCTTTACAACGGCCAAGGAAAATACCAGGAAGCGGAACCTTTGGCGCGGCAAGCAATGGCTCTAGATGATTCCGATTGGAATGGATTTTACGAGTTGGCTCGCTCGCTGGTGGGATTGCAGCGAGTAACGGAGGCGGAGCCCGTGGCCGTGCGCGCCCGCGACCTGGCACCGAAAACTCCCCCGGTCTATATAGTTCTGGCGAATGTTCATACACTGCAACAGAATTACCCAGCGGCCATCCAGGATATGGAAGCCTATCTGAAGCTCAAACCTGACGGCCAGACCAGTGATGCGGTGCGGCGATCGTTGCACCAACTCGAAAAGCAAGTTCGCGCATCGGCAGGCGCCAAACCTGCCGCGACTCCCACCCCCGCCGCACCGCAGCCGTAAAGCAATGGAAAGATGATTCGGTAGTGGCCGGGAAAACTCTGGGCGCTTGATCGGACTTCGTTTTGACTTTTCCGGGACAGGAACCTTTACAAACTTCTTACAACCCGAGGACAAATCTGGCGTGGCGCGACGCTAGTGTATGAGCCGGTTGCTAAGAAGTAAAAAAAAGGAGATGCATTTCATGAGAAAGAGCCTACTTCGAATCTGTTTTGCGCTACTCTGTTTTTCTGTGTACAGCGGGCTTGCCCGCGCACAAGACGTCTCGTTCTTACGCCACAACTCGATTCTGGATTCGCTGCAGAGCATCACCGACTCGACGATTCCAGCCAATGGAGATGTGAATCCCTATGGTGTAGCTTTCGTCCCAGCGAATTTTCCTTCCGGCGGGAGCATCTCGGCAGGCAATGTACTGGTTTCCAATTTCAACTCGAACAGTGGCCAGGAGGGAACCGGGACGACGATCGTCAGCATTTCGCCCACCGGCCAGCAGACCCTTTTCGCAACTTCGCCGCTTATTGGATTGTCCACGGCGTTGGGAGTTTTTTCGCGCGGCTTCGTGATCGTGGGGAATCTTCCGGTGACATATCCCGGTGGAGTTTCGACGCCGGGCCAGGGTTCACTCCAGATTTTCGATCGAAACGGAAACCTTGTGAGCACGATTAATGATGCAAAGCTTCTGGATAGCCCGTGGGATCTGACCATCAATGATGAAGGCTCGACCGCACAAGTATTCGTGAGCAACGTGATCAGCGGCACGGTGACGCGATTGAACTTCTCGCTAAGCGGCAGTGGCGTGGTGTTGCTCAGCAAGACTTTGATCGGGTCCGGCTTCGGTCATCAGATTGTTCCCGCGATTGTGGCGGTGGGTCCCACAGGACTGGCGTTTGATTCTTACCGTGATGTTTTGTACGTGGCGTCCACGGCGGACAACGAGATCTTCGGCATTGGCGAGGCGGGCAAGCGCAGCAACAGTGCGGGAACTGGTTTTACTGTATTTGCGGATCAAAAGCACCTGCACGGCCCATTGGGATTGGTGCTTGCCGCGAATGGCAATTTGATTACCGCTAATGGCGACGGGGTGAATGCAGGAGGCACGCAAAACGATCTGGTGGAGTTCACGAAGGAAGGAACGCTCGTGGCTACTTATCAACTCGACGGCGGGGCACTTGGCGCGGCATTTGGGATTGCCAGCACCCTTTCCCAGGGAGCCGTTCGTTTTGCCGCGGTTGACGACGACCTGAATACACTGACGATCTGGACTCTGCGTTCACCATTCTGATTCGTGAGTGCAAGCTAGATTCGCGGCGTTTTTGCGATCGCGAAAAATCATCCTTCAGCGGCAGCGCGGAAGCGCCAGTAAACACAGTAGCGCTGGTCGAACAGGCGATAGAACGGACTGAGAGTGACATCTTCAGGACGGCCTGCGCCTACGGTGCGAAAAGTAAGCGGATGGTCTTTCGCGCTGACCGGATGAATCCAATTCTCGAGGGCATTTGTGTCGACCGCGAGTTCGGGCACAGCAATGGGAGGAAAACCGCCATGGAGAACCTTGTCTTCGGAATAGATGCGCTTGGGGTCGAGGTTCTCTGTGCCGAGTTCGCCGGCGAGCACCAGCGGACCAAACAGAATAGCGGAGAGTTTGGGGTCATCGGGGATGGCCTGCAAATGCAAGCGCATGGGCAGCTTCACGTCGACGTGGTCGCCGTTCCGCCAGGTGCGTTGGATCTTCGCGTAACTGGAGGGAGTTAGTTTTTCGTATGGCTGGAAGCGCTTGCCATTGACCGTCACGCTGGCGTTTTCGGCCCAATAGGGAATACGCACGTTCAAGGCAAAGTTTGCAGGGGATTTCGTCTGGATAATCAGGCTGGTCGCGGCTTCTTCGGGGAAGCTTGATTCCTGCCGGACGGTGACGCCCTTTTCCTGCCAGTGCACTTCGGATGCAAAGAACAGGTTGACCCAGAGCGACTGCGCGTCGTGATAATAAAATCCCTCACCGAGTTTGGCGAAATTCTCCAAGCCCGTCCCGCAGCAACAGAAAAACCCCTGATGAGGCACGAAGTGAACTTTCCATTGGCCGGGCTGCATTCCCAGGTAATAAAGCGGGGAGCCTTCCGCGGGGTTAGGCGTGGCGAGGATGTGATTCAGGAACGCGCGCTCGTAATAGTCGGCGAATTGTGGCGCCGCATCCCAACTGAATAGATGGCTCGTAAGCTTGAGCATGTTGTAGGTGTTGCAAGTTTCCTGGGTGAGGTCTGTGAGTTCAGAGGCAAGCACGTCGGGCGGAGTGCGAAAATGTTCGCTAATGCTGTTTCCTCCAGTGGCGTAGCTGCGGTGCAGCGCAACCTGTTGCCAGAAGAACTGCGCGGCGTCGCGGTAGAACGGGTCGCCGGTGAGTTCGTATTCGCGCGCGGCGCCGATGAATTTGGGAACCTGCGTGTTGGCGTGCAGGCCGGTGAGAGCATCGCGGCCTTGCGCGGCGGGGTCCATCACCGCGTGATGGTCGAAGCGTTTGGCGACCAGTAGATAGCGGGAGTTCCCTGTAGCGGCGGAGAGATTGGCCAGGACTTCGTTCATGCCGCCGAATTCCGTTTGCAGCGTGCGCTGCATCTGTTCCTCGGGGAGGCGTCCAGTGCGCCAGTCCACCCACGCTGCCATGCGTTCGAGCACTTGAAGGGCCTGGGGGTTCTGACAGTGTTGATAAACATCCAGCAATCCCGCCATGATTTTGTGAAGGGCATACCAAATGACTGCGGCGGGGCGGCCCTGTTCAAGGTCATCGAAGCCGGATTCGGGAAAGGCAGAAAGATAACCCTTGTCGCCGAGTTGCGCTTGGTATTTAGCAAGTTCCGCCACCATAGCGTTGGCTTTCGTCTTGATGCGCGCATCGCCGGTCGAGGCAAACATCTGGCCGCAAGCGGAAAGAAAATGACCGACGTAATGGCCGCGCCAGCCGTTGGTGGGAGACTCGCGATTGTAGAGCGGCTCGGCAGACGAGGGCAGCTTGGCGTTGACGCGGAAGTTGTGAAGAAGGCGGTCCGAATCAAGGGCCAGCAAATAATTGAGGGTTTGCTGGCGCATGCGGAGCAGGTCTGGATCGAGGATCCGGACATCTTCGAGAGAAAACGGAATGGCGGTCAGCGTGGGAAGCGAGTGCTTTTCTGCCTGGGCCATATCATCAGGCAAGGGCTGCGCAGACAATTTGGCGGACGCGTTTGCGGCTGCAAGCGCAGTACCGCCGTAGAGTAGGCGGAGCAGAAAGTCGCGTCTGATCATAGGAGCATCCTTTCCCCGAAGAACCGGGAATCTGGACGGATGACCTCACGTCCGGCGGATTATACCCCTCCGAGCGCAACGGCAAACGAAAATTGGTAGCTGCGATTTTTCAGAGAGCGAGAGCGCCTGTGCAGGATAAAACGGCCGCGATCCGACGAGGACAGTGAGCCTTAACCGTATGGGAGAGAAGCAGGTCAATCAACAAAATCGAGGGTCATGCCTTCGTGTCTGTACAGAAACCCCACGAACTTGCCATAGTCAGGAGATGAAACATTGTTGTAGACCGTACTGTAGTTTCCATGATTGGTGATATTCAGCGAGTAGATTCCGAGCCGGAAGTGATGTCCCTTACCGCCTTTGCCTTGCAGGAAAGGGATCCGAAATGATCGATAAGCCTTGAAATCCAGAGAGAAAAACTCCGGGAAGCGCTGACCATTCGGGGTGCCCACATACTGCTGCGTGACATCCACTGGGGAGTACGGAAACCCAGTGTGAATATCGACGAGCGGGCTAACCGTCAGCTTCCATGGAATTGCGAAAATTCCCCATGCGATCACACGATTCGGAATGTCGGAGGGCAAAATGCCGTAAACATCGGGCCGAATCACCGGGGCGGCGAAGGGGATTGTGATGTTGGGAAGATTGTTCAGGTCACCGCGCGCATGGCTCCAAATGTAAGAGGCACTCAACTGGTCGCTCTGGAGGAACTTGTAATGGACCGCTGCTTCCGCTTCGTGATACGAGGAAGAACCGGTGTTCGTAAGGGCCATAAAAGATTCGTCGCCAGGCGACGCCGCGGTAAAGGGTTCGACGACAAACAGATAGCTCGTGCGGCTATTAAGGTAGCTCAATTCGAGCTGTAAGTTCTTCCGAAGTTCCCTCACCATGCCTGCGTTCCAGGTAAAGTTCCGGGGAGTGGTATCCGGCTGAGCAGGAAACACCGAAGAAGCCAGCGGATTCAAGCCTGCAGTGTAAACGTTCGTATAGCTGACCGGAGGGAGCAGTTGCACGCCCGCGAAATCGTACGCGGTGACTGTACGCGTGGGGTTTGCGGACCAATCTGCCGCCAGCAAGGGTAATACGCCATAAAAAAAGCCTGCTCCGACCCGTATTACGGTCTTCTCGTCCTTGCCTGGCGAGTACGCCAGTCCCAGTCGCGGCGCCAACGCGGCTGGCCAACCAGACGTTTCCGAGCTCAATCGCAATCCCAAGTCGACACTCAGGCGCGGGGTCAACAGCCAATGGTCCTGAACAAACTCGGCAAAAACGCTATCGGAAGGAGTTTGGGCGGGCGCTGCGGAGAAATTGATCGTTTCCGCCAGCGAATCATCTTCTCTCAAGATTTGGATTGGGCTTGAAGAAGTAATTCCAAAGAAGCTACGCCAGTCAATATCGACTCCCACCCGGATTTCATGAGAACCGAGCCACTGTTTCTTCGTGAGTTCGTAATTTTCCAGAAACTGGAACTCTTTGCCTCGCCGGGACCACGAATTGAAGTAATTGCCGCCCCAGCCTTGTGGGCTAATTTGCATGTCCGCAGTGCCTTGGCCGTGCGCATTGCTGTCAAAGCGAGTGTATTGAGCCACGGTCGAAAGGACGCCTCCCGCCTCGAATTCGTAGCGATCCGACACCGCGACAGCGACACCAGATTGATTCAAATTGTTCGACGCGGGTTCGGGAATCAATGCGCTAATGTCAATGTGATCCGTGCGCAGCGGGAAAGCATTCACCGTCAACGTCAGAATGTGGTTCTTGGCAAGAATTGCCTCCACGGTCGTGAAGGAATTAAATCCTTGGCGCTTACTGATGTCGTAGGGCCAAGGCAAACCTTCCACGGTGGTTTTTTTCATTTCATACTGGAAAGCCTCGGAAAGAAGCAATTTGTGGGGAATCAAAGGGACATCGAAGGTAAGTGCAGGGGTGGCGCCACCAAGTCCAGCCATATGTCCGTTCTTGCCCAAAATTGTGATTCCGAGTCTGCTTATATTGACATCAAAACCATCGGCGGGAGGTTTTGTGTCGATGGTGGTCAATCCTCCCGAGAAACTGCCCAGACCGGCGTCATATGGTGTTTTGTAGACGGCAAACGATTCGACGGCGTCCGTCGGCACTGTGATCCCAAAACTTCCAGTCACCGGGTCTGTGTTGCGGGTCGAATTAATAATCAGAAGGCTTTGATTTTCGTCGGAACCTCTGAACACCAATTTGCTGTCGAGTGTCTGCACTACCCCTGGAGTCACGGGAATCACCTCTTTCACCTTTTCCTGCGAGGTGGGCAAGGTAATCAACTGCGTATTCGTGACCACAGCGACGGGCGCGGAAGAACTTTCCGTGGTGATTATGGTTGCCAGCCCAGTCACCTCTACTTTCTCCCTGACAACCTCGACTTCCATTCCGAAATCCTGAACCTTCTGCTCTCCCGGTTTCAGGAGCACCCCTCCCTCTACTTTGGTGAAACCCACACTCTCGACAGAAATAGAGTAGTCTCCCGCTTCCAGGTTGCGGAACTCATAGCGGCCGTTTTCGTCGGTTTCCGCAGTCGCGGGAGCGCCTTTGGACGCCTTCCGAATGAGTTTCACCGTGGCTCCCCCCAGCGCTGAACCATCTTGCGCGGTAACTGTTCCTCGAACGGCGGCCACGGAATCCGTGCCGGTTTTAGGCGTCTTCTGGGCAACCAGGGAGGAGGGCACGCACAAAAAGAGGGGGATAACAGCCAATCCCACTATCCTTTGCCAGTGCACACCTAACCGGCAGCACCTTGTGAGGACAAACCATACACGGAGCCAACGACCTGGAGATTTATTCACTCTTCGCCTCTCGCAACTTTACAGAATAAGCCAACGCGCGGACATTTCCTGAATGCCTGGCTCAGGAGTTTCCTGGTTGCAAACAAACGGGGAGAATACTTATCTGCTCTCATCCCTGCCGGCATCTGTCAGCGGAGGGCCAGGGCTAGATCAGACAACACCGCAGTCCGCCATACGAGGAACCCGGCGGAGGAGGCAGGCGTAACTTTCCGGCAAGACCGCGGGAGCTGCTTCAGAGCCTTTTTAATCTCCCGAAGACGCCTCAAATTCGAATTAGTCTCCCCGAAGAAATCCGTCAGAACACTTCCGCTACTTCCATTAATTCCCTCCGACCGGCGAAAAAGTTCCACAAATGCTTGCGGCGAAAATCCAGCCGCCGCCGAGGCATACAGCGCCAGACGATCTGCCTCATTCTGACCGATTCCTTCCTGCCCCTCGATGATCCGAGCCGCCTTCCCTAACAATTTTGAATCGCCGTCGATGGTATCGAACATCCGCCGCAACTTTTCTGAAATATCCTTCCGATCGCTGACGGTGTTAACACCCAGAATCTGGTGAAACAGTTGGCTGACGATTACGGCGTTCTGGTGCATCAGAATATGGCCCAGTTCGTGGCCCAGCAAGCCGGCAAGTTCGTCGTCGTTCGCGAGAAGCGCGACCATTTTTCGTGTGATATAAATTCGTTCCGGACCGATACTGAAAGACTCCGGCTCAGGTGTGTCAATCAAGATGACGTGGACGGGCGCCTGATTACGCGGGAATTGCGACTGCATCCGGACCGCGATGTCATTGAGATGAGCCGTGAGTCCCTCATTGGAAGCGGCATGGTAAGTGTCTTCCACCCACTCCGCTTCGATATCACCAAGTATGCGTTCCTGTTGTGCGCTGAAAATATGAGCGGGGGCTGGAATTCTCAATGCCGCGGTAAACGAGCACGACTGTTGCGCTCGAACCGTGCCCCCGACTAACCCGCTGAAGGCGAACAGGAAGACGGTCGAGAGCATGGTCACCCGGATATGACCTGTGCACATAGATGTTGGTCGGCTAGAGCAAAGCGCCTACGAATCTATTGGCGATAGCTCGGCGCTCCAAAAGAAAACGGGCCCAGTGAAAAAGGCGATTCTGTAACTGGTGAAAATCGGGGCATCAACTTCAAGTCTGAAGAGATTTGGAGACCGTATATGTGACAGCGGTCACAACTTTGCCAAAGCGACACGCCTGACTTGTTCTCGGCGTGGGCAGCGTGCCGGGGATGGACCGGCAAACCGCGCAGGCCTTGGCAAACGAAGCGTACGAGGTGTGCCCGTATTTCCGCGCCACGCACGGCAACATCAACGTCACAACAAACCTTGCGGTCTAGCCGGACCCGCAGCGATGCTGTTCTTCAACTCCTAACTAACGGGATTCACCGACAGGTGAGTTTATTGCGAATAAATTCGGTGAGACGACTTTACAGAGACTTAATTCTCAAAGTGATTTCCGAATTGTGAGTATGCCTTCGAGGTCGTCACTTGTAAACAAATGTAGAGGAGGAGAGCGTCAGAATGGCGGCGAACATTAGGCCCACCAGCCTACTCGAGCTGTGCGAAGTTCGAAATGCGAGGGCAGAGTATTCCGCCACGCTGGGAGCCGCGAGTGATGACCGAAATAAAATCTGTCGAGGAAAATGCAAATGCGCCACAGTAGGAAATCCTGCGGCGCATGAGGCAATACGTCTGGCACTGGAAGCAGCGGGTGCTTCGTGGTGTGCGAGATATGGGGGTGGGCGTTGCGCTTAAGAGGTCTGCGCAAGACCCCGAGCTTTAATGTTTCCGCATCCCCAGGAACAATCCTAACAATACTAGTCCTGTCAGCGTTTGCATGGCCGCGCCTGGCTCCGGTGTCGGTACCACTGGCGTGAATTCCGCCCAAGCGGAGCCATTGGGGTTGTCGGTGACCCCGTTCTGAAAGGCGACTCTGACAGTATTGAAGGTGTGCCATGAATCGGTAATAGGACCGCCTGGTCCCTGCGCGATCGCGGCCTGAGTACCAACGTCAACACCAATGTATACAATGTTGGTCGAAACAGCATCCGAAACACTCTGATATGCAACCAGGTCTGCTGCAATCGCACTCGCCATGGCCTGCCCGTCAGTCTGGTCTAGTGCGAACGTCATGTCATCCGTCGTCCCGAAGGTCACATTATAGGTGATGCCAGCAATAGTGATGCCGTCAATCCCGGTTACATTTCCACCCGCTGTGACGAGGGAATCGGCACGCGCTGATGTGCTGCCAATGGCAGCGGATAGTAATACTAACGAAACGATCCACAAAGACTTTCGCATGTTGCTAGCCCCTCCTCGGCGTGCCCGGTATGAAGACACAGCCCCCTGAGAAATCTAGATATTCACAGGCACGTCTAGCGCCAATCAGGCCATATTCAAAGGAAATGACTTGCCATAACGGGCACTGCACGCACCGCAAATAATTTCTCCAGTTATTCAAACTCTTTCTCTAGCAATCTACTAGATGTGATAGCCATCACATCGATTTACTATGTGGATTACGCTCAGTTGCATTCATAAATGTCATGTCCGTCACCTCAATCGTTTGTCGTTTGCGTGGTTTCATCGATCGTCCGAAGATTTATGGAAAGGCGCCGTGGTGCCAGGCAAACGCCGTCACTGAACAAATGGACTTTAGTTGTCCGGAATCCAAGAAAGAAGCGTTTGCGCGGAGAAATGTCGCGACCCCGGAGAGATTCGGGTCCCTGAGGGCGGCTTGTTGTCAGCGCAGGACGGGTTTGGCGCGGCAAGCCTGGCAGACGTATGCCGAGTTGTGACTCACTTTTGCCCATTCGAGGCGGCAAACGGAGCACAATTCCATGGACTGGTATTCGCACTCGGCGCAGATTTCGTCCGAAGGCATAGGCAGATCCTGCGCATATTCGCGAGGAGAAACTTTGGTGCCGCAGCGGGCGCAGCGAATTACAGGCGCTTCAACGGAAAAGCCGGGGCCGGCGGCGAGTTTTTTGTCCAGGAGTTCGAGCACGCGTTTGGCGAGATGTTCGGCGGTCAGACCGAAATGCTGGACGAGTTCCCAGGGATTACCGGAAATACCGAAGCGATCAGTGACACCGGCCATCGTAAGTTGCAACGGAAGGTGAAAATCCTTGCGCTGCTGGAGAATGGCGCCGGCAACGATATTGCCGAATCCACCGACTTGATGTTCTTCCGCAGTAACTATGACGCGAGTTTCTTCGGCCGCCCGCACTAACGTGGCAACGTCCAGCGGCTTCACGGTATGGACATTCACAATGCGGGTTTCGATGGCGTACTCCTCTTTCAGGAGCCAGGCGGCGCGCATTGCTTCCGGAACCATGGGACCGCAAGCAATGATGGTGACGTTTTCTTTCTCGTTTTTGTAGGCGGGACCGAGTGTGGTTTCAAAGGCATCGAGGAATTTCGGTTGGAGTCCACGATAACGAATCACATTGGCGACGCCAAATTGATAGGGCGTATCGGGTTTGGTGACGATGGGAGTGGCTTCACGGGCGAAGCGGAGATAGCAGGGCCCTTGCAAAGAGAGCAGTGAATACTCGGTGGCCTTTTGCGTTTCCACGGAATCGCAGGGCACAACGACGTGCATGTTCGGCAAAATGTTGGTGAGAGTGATTTCTTCGAGAGCCTGGTGCGTGGCGCCATCAGGGCCGACGGAAATGCCGCCATGAGCGCCGGCAATCTTCACGTTGAGATTGGAGTAGCAAATGGTGGTGCGAATCTGATCCCAGGCGCGGCCGGAGGCGAACACACCGTAGGTGCCGGTGACGGGGATGAGGCCTTCGCGGGCGAGGCCGGCAGCGACGCTCATCATATTTTGTTCGGCGATGCCGACGCTGAAGACGCGGTTGTTGCGTTCGGGATGCTTGTTCTCAAAATCGGTGATGCGGATGGAGCCGGAAATATCGGCATGCAGTGTGACCACGCGGGGATCTTCACCGGCGCGTTCCAGGCCGCGGCCAAAGCCCATGCGCGTGGGGTCCATATCCACTTTCATGGTGTCACGAGCGTTCCACCAATATTCGAGCGCGAACTTGGGGATGCCGTCTTTCGCTTTTTGGGCGACTTCGGCGGCATTGGTTGCGGCGCGCTTCAGAAGCGCTTGCACGCGGGTCAGCGGAAAATCTGCAGTGAGAAGTTCGGGCAAAGCTTTCTCAAATTGTTCTTTTTTCGGTGGCGTACCGTGCCAACTGGCTTCATTCTCCATGAAGGAAACGCCCTTACCCTTGATGGTGCGGGCGAGGATTACCGTGGGACGGCCAGAAGCTTCGCGTGCACGCGAGAAGGCGTCGAGGATCTGCGGCATATCATGGCCGTCAATGGAAATGACGTTCCAGCCGAATGCGGCGTATTTTTCGGCGAGGGGCTCGACGTTCATCACGTCCTTGACCCAACCATCGATCTGCAAACGGTTGACGTCGATGATGGCGCAGAGATTGTCGAGGTTGTGATGCCCGGCGGCCATGGCGGCTTCCCAGACGCTGCCTTCCTGTTGTTCGCCGTCGCCCATGATGACGTAAACGCGGTTGGAGGAGCCGCGAAGTTTTGCGGCGAGGGCGCTGCCGACCGCTGCGCCGAGCCCCTGACCGAGGGAGCCGCTGGATATTTCTACGCCAGGAACTTTCAACCAATTGGGATGCCCTTCAAAGCCGGAGCCGAGCTGGCGAAGGAGCACTACATCATCAAGAGGGAAGTAACCGGCTCTGCCCAAGGCGACATAAAGGGCGGGTGCTTTGTGACCTGCGGACCAGAAGACGCGATCGCGATCGGGCCAATTGGGATTCGCAGGATCGTGGTTGAGGACGTTCAGATAGAGCGCGGCGGCGATATCAATAACGGAGAGCGTGCCGCCCGGGTGGCCAGAGCCTGCCGCGTAGATACTAACGATGTCCATGGCGCGCATTTCGGCGGCGGCGGCCTGCAACTGAGGAATGGCCAATTGAGGACCACGACGGTTAGTGGTGGGATTCATGAGGGAAGCTCCTTGAGATTGCACTGAGCCAGAAGACTCAGGGGTTGTGGGGATTCGCCCGGTCGGCTTGAGAGGTCAATCCGAGCCCGAGGGAATGTGTCCGCCACCAAGCCCAGCGTGGTCCGCATAAAATCAAGGCAATCAATGAGTTAAGCGGACAGCTGGCAGCTTGTGTGCTGGAACGGCCCTTTCCAGACCAGGGAATCGGCAAGCACCCGAAGTAAGGAAGGAGCAAGAGGGAGGCCAGAGCCGGGGACGCTTGGGGCAGGAGAAAGGACGCATCGGCCGTCAAGAGCGGTGGGCCAGAAACGCAACGAAGAGGTGCGGCATCAAAGGCAAATTGGTCTCGCTAGCCGCGACTGGGGTTCCTTCATTATGGTGAAAAAACCGTACATTCTGGCTTTGGATGACGATGCGGCCGTACTACGAGCGGTCGAACGTGACCTGAAGTCCAAATTCTCCGCGGACTATCGGATACTCGCCGCGGATTCGCCGGAGAAGGCGATGACATCGGTGCGCCAACTGACTTCGCGAGGAGACCGGATCGCGTTATTTCTGGTGGACCAGCGCATGCCGCAGACCAGCGGCACGGAGTTTCTGATGGGAGCACTCCCGCTGCAGCCGGACGCGCGGCGAGTGTTGTTGACGGCGTATGCGGACTCCAGCGCGGCGATTGAGGCGATCAATAAGGTGAAGCTCAACCATTATTTGATGAAGCCATGGGAGCCGCCGGAGCAGAACCTGTTCCCCATACTTTCAGACTTGCTCGACGACTGGAACGCTACCAGCCGCGAAACGTTTGAAGGAATCTATGTTGTCGGGACGCGATGGTCGCCGAGCACGCACGAACTGAAAGATTTTCTGGCGAAGAGCCAGATACCTTATCGATGGATGGAACCCGGCGCTACGTCTGATCCGCGCATAAGAGCGGCTATTGGGGAAGAACCGTCTGTGCTGCCCGTGTTGATATTCCCGGACGGTTCGATTTTGCAGAAGCCCGCGCTGCCCGACGTAGCGAGCAAACTGGGCCTGACGACCAAGCCGAATCGCGAGTTTTACGACGTCATCATTATTGGCGCGGGGCCTGCGGGGCTGGCTTGCGCGTTGTACTGCAGCACCGAAGGGCTGCGGACAATTTTAGTAGAGCGGGAGGCCGCCGGAGGACAAGCGGGATTGAGTTCGCGCATTGAAAATTATTTGGGATTTCCTTCGGGGTTGAGCGGCGCGGACCTGGCGCGGCGCGGGGTTTCACAAGTAAAACGATTCGGAACGGAAGTGCTGGCGCCGGTGCAAGCGGAATCGCTAAAGGTGGAAGGCGAGTACCGCGTGGTAAAGCTTTCCACTGGACAGGAACTTGTGGGACACAGTGTTGTGATTGCCGCAGGCGTGCAATGGCGCAGGTTGGATATTCCGGGGATGGAGCAGCTAACTGGCGCAGGGGTCTACTACGGAGCGGCGAACACGGAAGCGTCGTCGTGCGCTGGAGAGGATGTGTACATCGTTGGAGGCGCGAATTCCGCGGGGCAAGCGGCGGTGCATTTTTCAGAGACAGCGCGGTCGGTGACAATGCTGGTGAGAGCGGACGGACTATCGCGGTCCATGTCGCACTATCTTGTCGAACGCATACAAACGATTCCAAACATCAAAGTTGAACCGCAGACGGAGGTCATAGAAGTTCACGGCGAAGACCACTTGACGAGGCTTACGATTCGCCACCACGACACGAAGACGACGGAAGAGCGCGCAGCGGCGGCACTTTTCATTTTCATTGGAGCCGAGCCGAAGACGGAGTGGCTGGAGGGCACACTTTGCCGAGACGCCAAAGGCTTTCTGCTGACTGGCGCAAACTTGATGAGTGATGGCAAGAGGCCGCCGCAGTGGAATCTGGGTCGCGACCCCTCTTTGTTGGAGACGAATGTTCCGGGAGTGTTCGCGGTTGGGGATGTAAGAAATGGAGCGGTGCGCCGGGTAGCCAATAGCGTGGGTGAGGGCTCAATCGTGCTCTATTTCATCAATCAATATCTCGCGAATCGTTAAGGAGGGCCTGGGATGACGATGGAATCTTGCAGCCGCCTGACGCCGGAGGAACTCGCGCTGATCCCCTTGTTTGCAGATGATGACCACGAAGCGCTGGAATGGCTGGCGACGCATTTTGAAGTGCGCTGCTATGAGTCTGGAGACGTGATCATTCGCGAGGGATCGCCGGCGAAGGATTTTATAGTTGTGCTGGAAGGAGAGTTTCATTTCCGGCGGCCCGGGGACCCCTATGCGCCAGTTTTCGTGCGCACCGCGGGACATGCGACCGGGGTACTGCCATTTTCCCGGATGAAGGTGGTGCGTGGCCGTGGCTCTGCGGTGGGGAAGACGCGCGTGGCGGTGATGCCCGCGACGGAGCTTCGCGAACTTGTTTATCGCGCACCGAACCTGGCGCAAAAACTGGTTTCCGAGATGACGGATCGCACTCGGGAAACGGCGCAATCGGAAGAACGAACCGCGAAGATGCTGGCGCTGGGCAAACTATCCGCGGGGCTGGCGCATGAGCTGAATAATCCGGCGTCGGCAGCGTTGCGGTCTTCCCAGTTGTTAGGCGAAGCATTGACGCATCGCCGCCGAGAAGCCATCGGGATGCGTTCGGAAGTGGTCTCGCCGGAAGCGCAATCGCTGATGAACGGGTTGAGCGAGAAGATTGCCGAGTGTGGCGGGGGAACTCGTGCGCTGGATACGTTGCAGCGAGCCGACATGGAGTCCGAATTGGGAGATTGGCTACAGGAACGGGGTTTTCCTGGTGAGTTTGCGGGGGACTTGGTGGATGCGGGGATTTCGGCGAAGGATCTGGAGCACCTTGCAAAGGCTCTGAGCGCGGCAGGCTTTACACGCGGGTTGCGCATTCTCGCCTACGATCACCAGATTCTGTGCCTCACGCGAGAAATCGAAGAGGCTTCGCGGCGAATCTCCGACCTGGTGCAGGCGGTGAAATCTTATTCGTATATGGATCAGACGCCGCTGAGTGAAGTGGACGTGGAACAGGGAATTGATGTGACGTTGCGCATGTTTCAACATCAACTAAAACATGGATTCGAAGTGCGGCGGGATTTCGCAAAGGGGCTGCCTAAAATTCCGGCGAACGGAAGTGAATTGAACCAGATATGGACGAACTTGATTGACAATGCCATTGCGGCAATGGGCTCGCAGTCAAATGGTGAAAAGATTCTGTCCGTGCGGACTGTCTTGGAGCCACAAGAAGTGCTCGTGGAATTTGCCGATAACGGGCCGGGGATTCCCGCGGAGATCCGCGGACGCATCTTTGAGCCATTTTTCACAACAAAGCCGGTTGGCGAAGGGACGGGGTTGGGGCTTGATATCGTGCAGCGCATTGTGCGGCAACACCAAGGTACGATTTCCGTCGAGTCCAGACCTGGGCACACGGCATTTCAGGTGCGCCTACCGCTGGTTCGCCAATCAGTTTAGTGCGCCGCGGTTCTTGGCCGGTGGAGAGTTGCGTCACACGAAGATTATTTTTTTGAAAGGGAACGGACGTAGTTGACGACGTTCCAGATTTGCGCGGGCTTCATGCGGCCCGCTTCGCCCGTCATTTTATCTTTGCCATTGGCGATGATGGAATAGATATCTCCGTCTTCCATATCTTTCAGCGAATCGGGATCGCGGTAATCGCGCAGCTTCAGGTTCATGGTCACTCCGAGTTCGCCATTGCCAGAGCCATCTTTGCCGTGACACATCGCGCAGTCTGAGGTGTACACCTTTTTCCCCAAAGCCAGGGATGTGGGTGTTGGCTTAATGGGATTAACCCTTTTCACGGAGGGTGGAGGAGTTTGGGAACCGGCAGCAGGTTTGGCATCGACCGGCTTGTCAGGTTCCTGGGTAGAAGCCTGCAGCGGCAGCAGGAGAAGAGCACACACTAAGATTAGCTTCATGGCCTGGCCTCGATTCGACAGGTCGCGTTGATGATGGATCGGGCCTGATTGCGCTGAGTATAGTCGTTTGGGAGGGGCGAAAGTGTGCAGTATTGAACATGTGGCGAGTGGTGCATTTTATCGAGGCTCATCTGCCGGGCGTTTTTTTGTTACAGTTGGTTTTCATGCGCGCTTTTACTCGGGGGTTCCAGATGAAGAAGCTCGTCATTTTTGTTGTGGCATGTGTTTTCAGCGTAGGTATTTTGCTGGCGGCGAAATCGCACGCGCCGAGGATATCGGGGGAGAAAATTCGCGAGCATGTGAAGTATCTCTCGAGCGATGCGCTGGAGGGACGCGGGACGGGGCAGAAGGGCGGCGACCTTGCCGCGGACTATATTGCGGCGCAATTCAAAAGTTACGGGCTGAGGCCTGCTGGAGAGAATGGAACGTATTTCCAGAACGTGCCCATGATGGGCGTGAAGACTTTGCCGGAGACGACCTTCGCACTGGCGCCTGCCAGCGGTGAGCCGCTGGTGCTGAAAAACCTTGGGGATTACGTCACCAGCAACGAATCACAAACGGGAGTCGCGGATATTGATGCGCCCATCGTGTTTGTGGGATACGGGATCACGGCGCCGGAATATTCCTGGGATGACTACAAAGGGTACGACCTGAAAGGTAAAGTGGCGTTGCTGTTTGTGAACGAACCGATTTCGGATGACCCCAATTTTTTCAAAGGGAAGGCGCTGACGTACTACGGGCGCTGGACATACAAGTATGAAGAGACGGCGCGGCACGGGGCGCTAGCGACGTTGATCATCCATCGCACAGACCTGGCGAGTTACGGCTGGGAAGTGGTGCGGAATTCGTGGGGCGGGGAGCGGTCGTTCTTGAAGCTGGATGGAACGCCGAAGCTGGAAGCAGCTTCGTGGATTCAACAGGAGGTGGCGCGGAAGCTTGTGGGAATGGCCGGGCTGGATTTGGATAAATTGTTTGAACAGGCGCAATCGCGGCAGTTCAAGCCGATTGAGTTGCCGGTGCACTTGAAGGCGCATATTGTGAGTGCCCTGCGGCCGTTTACTTCGCGGAATGTGCTGGGGATGGTGCGGGGATCCAATTTCGATAAGAGCGGCGAAGCGGTTTTGTACACGGCGCATTACGACCACTTCGGGATTGATCGAAGCATTCCTGGCGATAACATCTTTCACGGGGCGATTGATAATGGAACTGGTTGCGGCATCTTGCTGGAACTTGCGCGTGCCTGGGGGGCCACGAAGCCCGCGCCTGCTCGTTCGATTCTGATTGCTTCTGTGACAGCGGAGGAACAGGGGTTGCTGGGTTCGGAGTATCTGGGCAAACATTCGCTGGAGTTGCCAGTGGATCCGATACTGGATTTGAATTATGACGCGCTGGCGCCGATTGGGATTCCGGAGGAAGTGGAAGTCAGCGGTGCGGAACGGACGACGTTTTATCCAACTGTTGAGAAAATCGCGAAAGAGTTTGACCTCGCAATTCGGCCGGATGCGCGTCCGGAGGCCGGGCATTATTACCGATCGGATCATTTCAGCCTTTCGCGCGTGGGGATTCCGTCGTTTTCCATCAGCGAGGGAATGAAGTTCAAGGGCCACGATTTGGAGTGGGGTCAAGAGCAGGCCAAGGAGTATGTGGATCATCATTACCACAAGCCTGCGGATGTGTTTCGCGAGGATTGGGATTTTGAGGGGTTGGCGAAGATGGCGAGTTTTGGGTATGCGCTGGGGGCGGAGGCTTCGCTGGACGGGGGGATTCGTTGGTTGCCGGGGGATGAGTTTGAGAAGCCTTGGCAGAAGTATCAATCGGGGGCGATTGATCCGGATGCGTTGTTTGCGGGGCATCCGGAGCTAAAGATAGTTCACTTTGAGTCCATCCCGTATCCACCGCTCGCACGGCAAACGGGAATCAGCGGGACAGTTGTTGCGCACGTTACCGTGGCGAGTGACGGCAAAGTTTCGCAAGCGAGCGTGGAAGGACATCCATTGCTTGTAGGGATTGTGAAAGACGAAGTGAAAATGTGGATATTCGAACCCGGACCCGAGCGTGCATTTGACTTGAAGTGCGAGTTTGTAGTGGATGACAATTCAGTTCGAACAGAGAAGAGAAAAAACGCCGCTCTGGGTCCACTGCACGTCCGCATTGGGACATATTCGTCTTTGGTAACTGATGTCTATTAGGCGACGATCTCAGCGGGGCCAGACGCCGGCGGTGAAGGATTTTACGGTGGAGAAGCCGAGGCGTTCGTAAAGATGGACGGCGGTTTTATTTTCGGATGTGACGGTCAGCGTTAATTCCTTGAACTTCAGAGCGCGTAGGGCGTCGGCTGCGGTGAGCATCAGCAAGCGGCCGAGACCGTGGCCCTGGAATCCCGGCATAACGCAAATCTGGGTGGTGTGGGCGACGCCGGGAGAAACTTCGCTGGTCAGGACGGCGGCGGCGAGGTCTTCGCTTCCGGGATGACGGAGGACGAAGGAAGCGTTGGAGACAAACTGGCCGCAGCCTGGCAGAAGGATAATGTTCTTCAAGAATTTCAGGGCGCCGTGGCGAGAACGGTACTGATCGTTGATGTCGCCGTCCACGTGATTCGCGTAGGCCAAGTAGATGAGCTTGGCGCAAGCTTCGAAGTAGCGATCATTCCAACGTTCCAAGCGCAAACCGGAATTGATGCTGGGGACGGCCTCGCTCTTTTTTAGGAGATCGAAAAGCATGAATTGACGGGTATAAAGGCGGAAACCCTGATCGCGCAGGGCGTCTTCCACCGGACCGCCGAAGGGCATGAGCTGCGCTTCGATGCGATGCAATTGTGGCAAGGCTCGCATGGAGAAAAGCATTTCATCGAGGAGGCGGCGGCCGATGGGTTCCTGGTCGTAAGTGGGTGAGACGTAGAGGCCGCCAATCAGGCCCTTGTATTCTTCCAGGACGTAGAAGGCATAGCCCGCGGCGACGCCATGTTCAAAGGCGACGCAGCCGGCAAGAGCGTGAGCCTCCAGGAAGCGCTTAATCAAATCCAGGGCGCTGCGATAGTCCCAATGGAGCTCATCACGCCAATGGCCCGCCTCTTCAAGCAGAAGGGGCTCAAGCTGGCGGACAGTTGTCTGGCGAAGATCGACGATGTTCATGAATGGGCGGCAGGGTGTCCCCAGGCCATTTGCCATGATATCCGATTCGGTGCCAATGCCGCCAAACAGGAAGCGACGGCCCGATACGAATCGGGCACATGGGGGAGAGATGAAAAGGGAGAGGGTGGAAAACGCATGTTAGGATGCGGTTGAAGCATGAGTATGACTAAGTAACGGAAAGAGGAGGCCGTCCAGCGGGTCGGCCCTGAACCCCAAAGCCCATGTCGATCCTGTACGAATTACGTTACCCCACACGCTGGTACATGAAGCTGTTGACAGTGATCCTGGCGCTGGTGTTTTTTGCGCTGGTTGCCACCGTAGTGATATCCGGCGTCTTGATCTATTGGATTGTGAAGCCGCAACGCACAAGTTCCGAGATCAATATGGAGAGTTTTCCGGGGCGGCCGGATGAAGTGGATTTCACCGTAACTGGATTGGGGGCACGCAAGGGGTGGTTTTTTCCGGGATTACGTGGCGCGCCGACGATCGTGCTGCTGCATGGCTATCAATCGAGCCGGGGCGAGTTGTTAACGCTGGTTTCAGCATTGCAAGACCATCAGTACAACGTGTTTGTATTTGATTTTGCGGCGCATGGCTCGAACGACGGATTGACGACGTTCGGCTACCGCGAATCGGACGAAGTACGCGCTGCCATTGATACACTGGCCACACGCAATGACGTGGATCCGATGAGATTTGGCTTGTGGGGATACAACCTGGGAGCGTATTCCGCGCTGCGCGAGGCGGAAAATGACCGCCGCGTGCGCGCACTGGTGCTGGATTCCGTTTACGACGTGCCGAAACAGATGGTGAAGATTGGCGTGGAGAAGACCGGTGTAGGTGGGTTCCCGCTGATGGTGAAGTCGGCACAGACGAGTTTTGAATGGCTGAATTATGCTTACAAGGGTGACCCGCCACTTTCCAAGAATTTGAAGAAAGTTTCGGGCGTGCCGATCCTGTTTATATCGGCGGCGGATGACCCGGAACTTGCGGCCATCACGCGGGAGATGTTTTTGAAGGCGGCGGAACCGCGCGAAATGGCGATTGTGGCGCACGGGAATTTTGTGAATTTGCCGGAAGATGAAAAGCGGACTTACGAAAACCGCGTAGTGACGTTCTTTTTATTGCGGCTGCCCATTAACTACGTGGAGCCCGAGCCGGTGAAACCCGAGCCGAAGGTTGTGGCTCCCAAGAGCATGCCTGTGCTACCGATGGCTCACTGATATTCCATTTCCAGAGCAAGCAAATCAGGTCCGTCAATTTGTTTGTGGATACGGGTGTGCGTGACAAAGGTGCTGGGCTTTACTTGGAAACGGGCAATGGACTCTCAACAGAAACCCGATAAACAAACCAGCCGCTGGCACCCAGTGGTTCAGCATTCCTCGAGCATTGCCAGGGTGCACTGACCATGCTGGAGTCGCAATCCCTTCTGGGAAGAAGTAGGAAGCCTTTCTTAGGATGCTCGGGGTCCCAGATTTGAATTTCCCGGTGAAGATAGAAGCTGAGGCCGAATTGCTGTCCCCTATTCATGGATGCGACATAGAAATCACTGTCCGGGAGAAGTGAGGGCTCGAATTGCTTGAGCAGCAGTGCGAGTGATCTTCCTGAAGGGTCAGGCGACAACCATGGACGGGCAATCAGGTTGAGCGCAGACACAAGAACCAGCACCGGAATAACGCAAAGTGGGGCCACCAGTCGCACGGAGCTGTTGCGGCTTCCACGATTCGCCAGGAGCAGGGTCGCCAATCCAATCAAAAACAAGGTGAAAGCCGCTGAGAACATCCTCTGGGCCTGAATTGTTGAAGCGGCATACGAAAGGCCGAACCAAAGAAGTGCGATGGTGGCCGGAAATACGAGAAAACTGAAGCCTGCGCGAATCCAGCGAAACTTCTTTTCTCCCTCAGTGGTTAGTTCGGCACACGACCTGGCGAGGAGCAGGCCGATGGGGGGAATGGCGGGGAGGATGTAGCCGGGGAGCTTCGATTTGGAGAGGGAGAAGAATACTAGGCAAAAGATGGCCCAGTAGAGGGCGAGGAGCGTCGCGTCCGAAGGGCGACGTTGGGGCCAGGAGCGGATGGCACCAAAGAGGGCGGACCAGATCAGCGCCAGAGTCCAAGGAGCAAAGGCGATGAGAAGCACCGGGACGTAGAACCAGAAAGGCTGGATGTGCTGGAATTCGGGAGTGAGGTAACGCTTGAAATTGTGTTCGATGATGAAGATGCGAAAGAAATCGGGATTGCGGCGAGAGCAGAGGATGTACCAGGGGAGAGCGGTGAGGCAGAAGCTGGCGATGGCTACGGGATGAAGGCAGCGAAAAGCGTCGCGCCAACGTTTGGTGAACGCAGCCCACAGCAACACGCCGCCTCCGGAAAGAATGATGGATGCGGGTCCTTTCGCGAGAGTGGCGAGGCCGAGGAAAAAGCCGAAGCAAATCAAAGCGAGCCAAGGAGTCCGCGGAGTTGGCGGGGATTGCGGCTTGCGCGTGAGGCCGAGGATTACTGCGGCGAAGACCATGGTGATCGTAAGCGAAGCGGCAAAAGGCATATCGGTGGCCGCGGCGTGGGAAAAGCCGATCATGCCGACGGTTGTGGGGAGAAGCAGGAGCAGCCAACGCGCCGTCCACGCGCCGTAGATACGCCAGGCGAGCCAAGCCAGGGCGAGAGTTGCCAGAAGCGCGGCGAAAGCGCAGGGGAGGCGAGAAGTGACTTCACTGACGCCGAAAAGTTTGAAGCTGAGGGCCGCGCCCCAGTAATAAAGGACAGGCTTTTCAAACCACGGCCTGCCATAAAGACGCGGCGTGACCCAGTCGCCGGTTTCGGCCATGTCGCGGGCAATCCAGGCGTAGCGCGGCTCGTCGGGGCCAACGAGGCCGATGGCGCCGAGATTGTGGAAGTAGCAGAGATAGAGCGTTGCGAGGATAAGTGCGAACCAGAAAATTCGCGCCTGCGTGGAGAGGGAATCGCCGTTTGGGGTAGGGTTGTCAGTTTGAGGCACGGATCGTCGGCTCTAGGATTCTAAGTGTATCTTGGAATGGGGAAGTTCGGTCATACTGACGCGAAAGGAAGGCGAGCGATTACCGACTGATGAAGGAATGGCTGCAATATGCGGTGGCTTGGAGCCTGCTGAAGATGCTGGGCATCCTGCCGCGTCCCATGGCACGAAGCCTTGCTGCTGGGGTAGCGCGACTGCTATTGCTGGCATTGCCGAAGCTGAGAAAGACGGCGGCTTTTAATTTGAAGCTGGCGTTTCCGGATTGGACAGACGCGCAGCGGCGCAACGTACTGCGCAAGATGGCGCGCAACTTGGGGTGGATGGCCGCAGAGTTTGCGCGATTTCCGAAGTACACAAGGGAAAATATCGAGCGGATAGTGATCCTCGACGGGCACGAGAATTTTTTGGCGGGGCAAAGCCGAGGGAAGGGCGTGCTGTACCTGACGGGGCACATTGGAGCGTGGGAGCTATCTTCGTTTGCGCATGGGTTGTACGGATTTCCGCTGCACTACATGGCACGGCCGTTGGACAACGAGCGGCTGGACCGCATGGTAAATCACTACCGCGGACTTTCGGGAAACGAGCCAATCTTCAAGAACGAATCGGCGCGCGTGATGCTGCGAGTGCTGAAAGAGGCGGAGACGATTGGAATATTGGCGGATCAGAACACCATGCCGGAGGAAGGGGTGTTCGTGGATTTTTTTGGCACGGCAGCCTGCGCGACAACCGGGATTGCGCGGGTAGCACTGCATACGGATGCGGCGGTTGTGCCGGGCTACGCCTATTGGGATGAGAACATGCGGAAGTACCGATTGCGCTTCGAGCCTCCGGTGGAATTAGTGCGCACAGGAGATACGGAGCGCGATGTACTAGAAAACACGCGGCGATTTACAAAAGTGATTGAGGAGATCATCCGAAAGCATCCCGATCAGTGGGTGTGGGTGCACGCGCGGTGGAAGAACCGGCCGAAGGGCGAGCCGCCGCTGTACGATTTTCTGTGAGGAATGGAACAGGCGCCTAACAGCTTGCGGAAATAGTGGCTTGGCACGTCATACCGAGCGAAGCGAGGAATCTCTCCTTGGCGGAAATACAAAAAAGAGGGATTCCTCACTTCGCGGACTCCGTTCGGAATGACGGGGGTCGTTTTTCCGCAGCCTGCCCGGTGATGAAGAAGCAGAGGAGAAGCGGGCGATGAAAAGCACAGCGAAGGATGTGGCGCAAGCCATTGGGGCGAAGGTGGAAGGTGACGCCGCGTTGGAATTGACCGGAGTGGCCGCGCCGGAACGTGCCGGGTCGTACGATCTGATTTACGTGGAGACGGCAAAACATGCGGAGCGAGCGGTGGCTTCGCGGGCGAGTTGTGTGGTGGCGGGGGAGGGAATCTCTCTTACTGGCAAGACTGTGCTGCGGAGCGCGCAACCTAAGGTGGCATTTGCAAAGGCAGCGGCGTTGCTGCTGGAACGGCCGCCGATTGCGAGCGGGATTCACCCCACGGCGATTGTTGCGCCCATGGCGCGCCTAGCAGCGAACGCGAATATCGGGCCGTACGCGGTGATCGGTGAAGATACACATGTTGGAGAAGGCACGCAGATCGGGGCGCACTCCGTAATCGGCGCGGGATGTTGGATTGGCGAAAACTGCCGGTTGCATCCGCACGTGACGCTCTATGCAGGTGTGCGATTGGGGAGCCGGGTGGAGATTCACTCTGGAGCGGTGGTGGGGGCCGACGGATTCGGGTATGCGTTCGATGGAGAACGGTATTGGAAGTTTCCGCAGGCGGGGATTGTGGAAATTGGCGATGATGTGGAGATTGGTGCGAACACAACGGTGGACCGCGGCTCGTTGGACGACACACGGATCGGCGAAGGCGTGAAGTTGGACAACCTGGTGCACGTGGGGCACAACGTCCAGATTGGCGCGCACACGGTGATAGCCGCGCAAACAGGGATTTCAGGGTCATGCAAGTTGGGGCATCACGTGGTCTGCGGCGGGCAAGTGGGGATGGGAGAACACTGCACGCTGGAAGATCGCGTGATCGCTGGTGGGCAGTCGGGGATCCTGAACGGTAAAACAATCTGGAGCGGCGAAACGGTCTGGGGTACACCGGCGCGGCCGCTGGAGAAATTCAAAGAGCAGTTTGCGTGGTTCGCGAGGCTGCCGGAGTTGGCCGAGCGGGTAAAGAAACTTGAAGCGAAGTAGCGGTGAGGATGGGGAGGGCAGGAGTTATAACCGAGAAGCGATGGCGGCTGATTGTTGTTGGTGGCCATACCCGCAACATTGTGGATGCGCTTGCCTGCCAAGTTGCTGAAAGAAAGGCCGTCGGTACCGCAAAAGGAAGGCGAAAATTTGTCCGAACCTTTGGAGGCGCTCGTACATCGGATCTTAGAGGGAGCGCCGGGGGTGAATTTCTAACTCCGAGGCGACAACTTAGGGTTTGGGACCCAGCATCTTAATCGTTGACCGCTTTTCCATAGGCAGGGATAATGGAAAGGGCAGGTTCCCAGGCAATTATGTTATATTGTTAAGATTCGGAAGTACAAGGCAATAGGGGAGTTAGCTGAATTGCTCTGAGCAACTCCAAGAACTTGTTGGGATTTTAATACAGGGGAATCCTAGATGGGCTCGTACGTTCGATTGGGGGAGGAGCTACCGGTTGCGCCAGCGCCATCGCCGTGGCGTCAAGAAAGTTGGGCGGAACAGGTAGAAAAGGCCGTTGAAAGCGGCACGGAGTATCTCCTATCCATGCAAGCGGAAGAGGGCTATTGGCACGGGGAGTTGGAAGCCGATACTACCCTGGAATCCGATTATATCTATTACTTGCACGTGCTTGGCAAGGCGGAGCCGGAGCGGATCGCCAAGCTGGCGAACTATGTGCGGCGGAAGCAATTGCGAGATGGCGGCTGGGCAATCTATCCGGGTGGTCCCTCGGAGCTGAATGCCACTTCCAAGGCGTATTTTGCGCTGAAATTGGCGGGCGATTCTCCGGACGATGAGCACATGGTTAAGGCTCGCGCGATGGTGCACGGGCTAGGCGGGCTGGAACTGACGAATTCGTATGTGCGGTTTTACCTGGCACTTGTAGGCGCGGTGGGCTGGGAACTGGTGCCCGCGATTCCACCCGAACTGATGCTCCTGCCGAACTGGTTTTACATCAACATTTACGAAATGTCTTCCTGGACGCGCGGGATTGTTATCCCCATGGCGATCCTGTCGGCGATTCGCCCGGAATGGCGATTGCCAGAGCGCGCTCGAGTGGATGAACTGTTCAAAGACCCGACCCAAAAGACGGCGGCATTCAGTTGGAGCAAGCAGCTTCTTTCCTGGAAGAACCTGTTCCTTGCGCTGGACCGCGGGCTGAAGCTTTATGAGAAGTTCCCCTGGAAGCCGCTGCGGCAGAAAGCCATCCGCGAAGCCAAGGAATGGATGCTGGAGCACATGGAGAGGACAGACGGGCTGGCGGCGATCTATCCCTCGATGATGAACTCGATCTTCGCACTGCTGGCAATGGGGCATGGGCCGGAAGATCCCATGGTGTGGCGCGAGATTAAAGAACTTTCACGATTCGAAATTGAGGATAACGACACGATTCGGTTGCAGCCTTGCGTTTCCCCGGTTTGGGATACGTGCATCGCCATGGTCGCCCTGGAAGAAGCGGGTTTGCCTCCGGATCATCCAGCGCTGGTGAAAGCGGCGGAATGGACGCTGACGAAGCAGGTGCTGGGCAAAGGCGATTGGCAGATCAAGAACCAGGATGCCGAGCCGGGCGGCTGGGCGTTCGAGTATCGCAATGACTTTTATCCGGATGTGGATGACACCGCGTTCGTGTTGATGTCACTGCAGCGGGTGAAGTATCCCGACGAGAAGCTGATGGAAGCGGCGATGCGGCGTGGGATTCAATGGCTGCTGAGCATGCAGAACCGCGATGGCGGTTGGGGCGCGTTTGACCGCGACAACAACAAGAAGATTCTGTGCAACATACCATTCGCGGACCACAACGCGATGATCGATCCTTCCACAGCGGACGTGACCGCGCGCGTGGTGGAATGCCTGGGACGGTTTGGCTGGCCCGGGGATCATCCGGTGATTCAGAAGGCCGTGCAGTTCTTGATGAAAGACCAGAGCCGGGATGGATCGTGGTTCGGGCGCTGGGGCGTGAATTATGTGTACGGCACGAGCGGCGTTTTGCGGGCGCTGGAGACGGTTTCGCTGACGGCGCAGGACTATTGCGTGCGCGCCGTTTCCTGGTTGCGGCAAGTGCAGAAGGCTGACGGGAGCTTTGGCGAATCGCTGAACAGTTATGAAATGGTGTCCACGAAGGGGCAGGGGAACAGCACACCTTCGCAGACGGCTTGGGGATTGATTGGGTTGCTGGCGGGAGCTGATCCAAACGATCCGGCGATTACGCGCGCCGCGGATTACCTGGTGAACCAGCAGAATGCCAACGGATCGTGGAGCGAAGAGGATTTCACCGGGACAGGCTTCCCAGGCGTTTTCTATTTGAAGTACCACCTCTATAAGAATTCATTCCCTGTGTATGCGCTGGCGCGGTATCGCAATCAAGCCAGCCGCGCTCAGGAATATTGCGCTGTGACGTTTGATCCAAGTGATTTCCGTTTGCGCAGCGGGATTTATACGGCTCGGGAGCGTCGCGCTTCCTAAGCAAAACAATGCGGTATCCCTTCCGCCTGATCTACGATTCCGCCAAACATCTCGCAACGCACAAACTGCGGGGCGACCGTAAATTCGCCATCATGCTGAGCCTGGACCCGCTGGGAGGGTGCGAGGACACGTGCGGCGAAACGAATGGCGGCAACTGCAAAGAGACAGCGGCGCGACCGGAGCCACTCACCGTGGCGCAATGCCTGGCGGCGATGGACGAGTGCGATACGCCGGTGGTGGCAATTTATGGCGGTGAACCGCTGGAGTATGCGGAAATTGCCACGCTGACACGGGCGATTCTGGATCGCGGCAAGCATTTGTTCCTTTGTACGGATGGCACACTTATACGGCGCCGCCTGCATTTGATTCCACCGGTAACTAATTTCTTTTGGAACGTGAAACTGGCTGGAACGGAAGCCGTGCACGATGCACGCGCGGGGAAGCCGGGCCTATTTGCGGAAGCGTTGGACGGCGTGAAAGCTGCGAAGAATGCAGGATTTTTTGTAGTAGTGACTTCGACGGTGTATCCCGATAGCGATGTGCGAGACCTGGCCGCGTTGTATGCGAAGCTGCACGAGATGCATGTGGACGGCTACATGCTGGAGCCAGTGTACTTTCCGGGGAAGCTTTGCCGGGATGGCAGCGCGAAATTTCACGCGGCGATGCAGGGACGGTTCAGGGAGATCAGCGATGCATTGGGCGGTTACAATTTGCTGATTTCTCCGGTGTACCTGGAATATTTGCGCGGCGAGCGCGAGCTGGATTGCAGCGTGTGGGGGAGCCCGGTGTATGGCCCGGGAGGCTGGTCCGGCCCCTGCTACCATCTGAACTACAATCTAGAGAAAAGCTTCAAGGCGCTGCGAGACAATACGCTATGGGAGAATTTTGGACGAGGAATGAATCCGCGGTGTGAGGCATGTTCGTGTCATGCCGGTTTTGAAACGGCGGCGCTGCTGGGAATGAATCGCAAGGCAGGCGACACCTGGAAGATGCTGGCGTGGCAATTCGGTGGCGGATTGGGCGAAAAGCGGGAAAGCGTGCAAAAGCCATGACAACACTGGTAACGGGGGCAGCGGGATTTCTGGGCAGTCATGTGACGCGGCAACTGGTGGCACGCGGCGAAGAAGTGCGTGTATTGGTGCGCGCTTCGAGCAGCAACCGGGCGATCAGCGATCTTTCGCTGGAATATGTGACCGGGGACTTGCGGGATGCGGCTTCGCTGGAACGCGCCATGAGTGGCGTGAAGCGCGTGTTTCACGTTGCGGCGGATTACCGGTTGTGGGCCAAACGATCGCAAGAAATCTACGATTCAAACGTGGGCGGCACAAAGAACCTGCTGGCCGCCGCAAAGAAGGCGGGAATCGAGCAACTGATTTACACCAGCACGGTGGCGACGATTGCCGTGGAGCGGCCGGAACTGCCGAATGAATCCACGCAGGCCAAGCTCGAGGAAATGATTGGACACTATAAACGATCGAAATGGATGGCGGAGCAGGAAGCGTTGAACGCCGCGAAGGAAGGTCTCCCGGTGATTGTGGCGATGCCGACGACGCCGGTGGGGCCATGGGACTGGAAGCCGACGCCGACCGGGAAAATCATTCTGGATTATTTAAATGGCAAGATGCCGGGGTATGTGGAGACGGGACTGAATTTTGTGGGCGTGGAAGAGTGCGCAGCCGGGCACCTGCTGGTTTCCGAAAAGGGCAAAATTGGCGAGAGGTATTTGCTGGGCGCGGAGAATTTGACGTTGAAGGAAGTGCTGGACACGCTGGCGAAGATAACGGGTCTGCCGGCTCCGAGGATGAAGATCCCGCATGGGTTGGCGCTGGGTGTAGCCTATCTGGACAGCGCGTTTTCGCGATTGGTTGGAAAAGAACCGGGGATTCCGGTGGAAGGCGTGAAGATTGCGCAGCACAAGATGTTTGTGGACGCTTCGCGGGCGTGCAGGGAATTGGGATTTCAGCCGGGGCCGGTGTCGGCGGCGCTGGAGCGTGCGGTGCGGTGGTATCAGGCGAACGGATATGTGAGGGCGGGGAGGGTGAAGAAGATGAGGTTGGCGGCGGCGTGAGGGGGATGGGTTGAGATTGTGGTTGATGGGTCGGGGGATATCAGATATCAGCGATCAGATATCAGGAAGCAAGAAATTGAGATTTGAATTGGTTGCGTACATGGGGTCCAGCAGTGCTGGACCCCTACGAGCACAAGGGCGAAGATGAGGGTGCTGGTGACATTTGCGGTGGAAGCGGAGTTTGCGCCGTGGCGTAAGCGACATGCGTTTGAGCGCGTCTCCGCCGTGGATTCTCCGGTAGTTGAGCATGCTCCCGTTTTCAAGGGTAGGCTGGGCGGGATTCAAGTTGACGTATTACTGACAGGAATAGGCTGGGAAGTCCCAAACTACAACGTGGCCAGAAAAGGACTCCGAGAACTGCTGGCACAGAAGCCAGATGTTTGCGTCTCGACCGGCTTTGCGGGAGGCCTGAACCCAAGTCTCCGCGTCGGAGACATTGTGGTCGCAAAAGAATTGACTCTGCGGCAAGAGTCTCCTCGCGTGCGAAGCAGCCGAGCAATTCTTGAGGCCGCCGTTAGATCCGGAGCGAAGTTAGCCGAGATTCTGATAACTGAGAATCACATAATTACGAAAGCGTCCGCAAAGAACGCGCTGTCACGATTTGGAGATATGGTTGACATGGAGAGCTACCACATTCTGGAGATGATCTCGGGGACCAAGATCCCAGCAGTGACAGTGCGAGCGATCAGCGATGCGAGTGAAGAGGATTTGCCCCTGGATTTCTCAAAGGTACTGACGCGAAATGGGGAAGTGAAGAAGATAGAACTATTCTTGAGCGTTGCCCGACAGCCCAATCAAATCCCAAAACTTTTGCGTTTTGGCATAAAGAGCAGAAGGTCGGCAATTTCACTTGCTGATTTTCTTGACCGTTTCATTTCAGTGCTGGCCGATATCGGGACTGGAAGGCAAACTCATCATGCCGTGCAAAAGGTGCCGCGATGAGCGGGGTGGGGGTGGTGGTGGAACAGGTGAAGACGTTGGGGCCGATACCGAAGACGATGCGGGCGGGGGTGTTTCGGGATAAGGGCGTGGTGCGGGTGGAGGAAGTGCCGGTGCCGGAGGTGGGGGACGGCGAAGTACTGATTAAAGTGGCGGCTTGCGGGGTATGCGGCACCGATATCAAGAAGATCTTCCAGCGTTATGTGGAGCCGCCGCAGATTCTGGGGCATGAGTTGGCGGGGACGGTTGTGGCATTGGGGCGTGGTGTGACGAAGTGGAAACTGGGCGACCGGGTAATGAGCTTCCATCACGTTCCCTGCGGGGCTTGTTTTTACTGTAAAAACCGGCTTTTCTCGCAATGCAAGCAGTACAAAACGACAGGTTTGACCGGGGGGTTCACGCCGAATGGCGGTGGATTTGGGGAATATGTGAAGGCCATGCCGTGGGTGGCGGAGCGAGGGGTTGTGGCCCTGCCCGACGATGTAACGTTTGAGGAGGCTACGTTCATCGAACCTATCAACACCATCGTGAAGGCGGTGCAGAAGGCACGCGTCACGGCGGGTGAAACAGTGTTGGTCGCGGGGTGCGGTCCTATTGGACTGCAGCTTTTGATGGTTGCTAAATATGAAGGGGCGCGCATCTATACGAGTGATCCGATGGGGACGCGGAGAGAGAAGAGCATAAAATTGGGAGCGCTAGAGTCTTTTGACCCTTTAAGTGGTAAGCTGGTGGAAGAGTTGCAATCCCGTACCGAAGGACGGGGGGCAGACGCGGTTCTGGTCGCGGTGGCGCACCCGGCCGTGGTTGTCGACGCGTTGGCGGCGGCGCGGCCCGGTGGGCGGGTACTCCTATTTGCCGCAAACGACCCAGTAACGAAGATAGAGTTTCCTGCCGCGGCAGTGGGGATCGACGAAAAAGAAATATTGGGCAGCTATAGCGCGGCCGCAGACATCCAAGAAAGTGCAGCAGCACTGGTGTTGGGGAAGAAACTGCCGGTGATGGAGATCGTCACTCACCGGTTCCCGCTAGGTAGAATCCAAGAGGGCTTGGAACTGGCGGCAAGGCCAACGGAGAAATCGCTGAAGGTCCTGATCACACACCAATGAGAGCAGCCTCCACAAGAAAAAGTGAACTGGGGATCGAGGAAGTGCTCGCCCCAACGAAAATACTGGTGCCGTCGAAGATGACGGCGGCAGTGCTTTATGGGAGCGAGGATTTGCGCATCGAGCAGATCGATGTGCCGGCGCTGACCGCCGAGGAAGTTCTTCTGCGTGTGCGATTGGCATTGACCGACGGAACGGACTTGAAAGTCTGGAAACGCGGCTACCACGCCAAAATGATTCAACCGCCAGCGGTATTTGGCCACGAAGTGGTGGGCGACATTGTCGCCATGGGCAAGCGTGTGGACGCCAGGTGGCGCCTTGGCGTGCGTGTGATTGCGGCCAACTCCGCGCCGTGTTTCCGCTGTTTCCACTGCCGGCGCGGGCAAGAAAACCTTTGCGACGATTTGCTGTTCAATAACGGCGCTTACGCGGAATACATGCGCATACCGGGTCGCATTGTGCGGGAGAACATGCTGGAAGTGCCGCACTCGGTGGACGACCACAGCGCGGCGCTGGTGGAACCACTGGCGTGCGTTTTGCGCGGCATCCACGAGATGGAAGTGCGCACAGGCGATACGGGCGTGGTCATTGGTTGCGGCCCGATTGGATTGAAATTCGTGCGCATGCTGTCGCGGCGTGGCGTGCACGTGATTGCGCTGGCGCGGCGCGAGGCTCCCCTGGAAGTGGCGCGTAAGCTGGGCGCTGCCGTGACCATCAACGTTACGGAAGTGGCTGACGTTGTTGCCGCGGTGAAGGCGCAGACGGACGAGAAGCGCGGGCCGGATTGTGTTGTGGAAGCCGCAGGGAATCCCGCAACCTGGCGGCAGGCGCTGGCGATGGTGCGTCGCGGCGGGGTGGTGAATTTCTTCAGCGGGTTGCCGACGGATACGCGAGTGGAAATCGCGCCGGCAGCGATCCACTATTCAGAGATCAAGATTATTTCGCCGTTCCACCACACGCCGCGGTTTATCCGGGAAGCGATGGAGGCGATCCGGCGCGGGGACATTTCGGCGCAAGACTTTGTCACGGAAGAAATCAGCCTGGGAGATCTGCCGCAAGCGTTCGAGCGGATGAAGGCGCGCAGCGGAGAGATCAAGCTGGCCGTGAGACCGTAGTTTGGCGAATTGTGATTTGTGACTAGTGACTCGTGAAACCCGGACCTTCGATTCTTTTAGCCCACTTTGACTCAATGAAAAAGGAAGCTCTCCGCTGATGCTGCGCCCAGGCGAACTTGAAATCGCAGCCAAGATGCCTGCGAACGGTTGCGCGCCTGATGTGGCGCAGGCGTATACGCGATGGCTGGCGACGCACCACTACGAAAATTTCAATGTTGCGTCGTGGCTCCTGCCGAAGGAATTGCACCAGCATTTCTATAACTTGTATGCGTATTGCCGGTGGGCAGACGATCTGGGCGACGAAATCCCGGAAAAAGAGCGCGCACTGGAATTGCTGGATTGGTGGGAACGGGAGCTGGATGCCTGTTACGAAGGCAAACCTGCGCATCCCGTATTTGTGGCCCTTCGTGAGACGGTGGTGGCCAAGGATGTTCCCAAACAGCCATTCGCGGATCTGTTGAAGGCATTTCGCCAGGACCAGGTTGTGAAGCGTTACGGCAGTTGGGAAGCCGTGCTGGATTATTGCGTGTATTCGGCGAATCCCGTGGGGCGGCTGGTGCTGTATTTGTGCGGCTACCGGGATGAGGCGCGTCAGAAGCTTTCCGATGCGACGTGCACGGCGCTGCAGTTGGCGAATTTCTGGCAAGACGTTTCGCGGGACTTGGAAAAAGGACGCATCTATATACCGCTGGATCGGGCGGTGGCGCATGGAGTCAGCGAAAGCGACATCGTCGGGAAAAAATTCAGTGCGCAGTATCTAGCGCTGATGAAGGAACTAATTGCGCGAACACGGGAATTGTTTGAAGAGGGGCTGCCGCTGTCGAAAAAGGTGGAAGGGAAGTTGAGCGTGGACCTGGAGATGTTCAGCCAAGGCGGGTTGGCGGTGCTGGAAGCGATTGAATACATGGGGTACGACACGCTGAACCGGCGGCCCAAGGTGAGCAAAGGGATGCAAGTGCGGCTGCTAGGACGCGCGATTGTGGCACAGGTTGTGGGAGGGAAGTCGTCCAGGCAACGAAAGAAGACTCTGGCGATGCCTGGTGCGCCCGGAGATTCAGCGGAATCGCTGGATGTGGCCGCGTCTTATGAGCGGTGCCATACGATTGCGAAAAAGGCGCACAGCAATTTTTATCCGGCGTTCTTCCTCCTGCCGAAAGAAAAGCGCGATGGAATCGTGGCTTTGTATGCGTTTATGCGATTGATTGACGATGTTTCGGACGAAGGAGCAAACCTGGCGGAAAAGCAGCGTGGGTTGGCCAGTTGGCGGGCCGCGCTGGATCAGGCGATCACCGGACAATTGCAAGTGTTCGATGGCAATGCCGCGATGGAGTCTCCCCTTTCGGAGTTGCCGGGTGCGGAGGACATCCTGCCCGCGCTTGTGGATACGATTGGGCGCTACAACATGCCGGCACGGTATCTCCATGATTTGATTTCAGGCGCGGAGATGGATCTGACCGTTCAAGCGTATCCCTCGTTCGAGCGGCTGAAGGAGTATTGCTACCGCGTGGCGGGAACCGTGGGCTCGACGTGCACACACATTTTTGGGTTTAGCGATGCAAAGGCGCTGGACCTTTCCGAGAAGCTGGGGCTGGCGTTTCAGCTTACGAATATTATTCGCGATGTGCGGGAAGATTACATTCTGGGGCGGGTCTATTTACCAGACGAGGATTTGGCGCGCTACGGCGTGGCGAAGGCGGATTTTGGGAGAAGGGAAGCCACGCTGGGAGTCCATGAATTGTTGCGGTTTGAGGCGGAACGCGCGTGGAAATTGTACGAAGAAGGCGCGAAGCTGCTCAGTCTGATTGACGAAGACAGCCGGAGCACGTTGTGGCTGCTGGTGCACACGTACAGCGCGTTGTTGGCGCGGATTGAAGCGGCGGATTTTGCGGTGTTTGGCGAGCGCGTGCGGCTCCCCAAATCGGAAAAGTTGAAGTTATTTGCCAGGGCGCGTTTCGGGCGCCACACGGAAGAGAACCTACTTGCAAAACGTGATCGTGGTCGGCGGGGGATTGGCAGGGCTGTCGGCGGGCATCGCGCTGGCTGAAGCGGGTTGGCGCGTAAGGCTCTTCGAGCAGCGGCCATTTCTGGGCGGCCGGGCAACGTCTTATGTGTTGCCCGACGGCGAGCACGTGGATAATTGCCAGCACGTGACGCTGAAATGCTGCACGAACCTGGAAGATTTTTATCGGCGCGTGGGCTCCGCTGACAAAATCAAATTCTTTGACCGGTTGCTTTTTCAGGATCCGCAAGGACGCACGGGCAAAATGCAGGCGGGACTTTTGCCAGCGCCCTTTCACATGCTGGGGTCATTTGCGACATTCGCGCCGCTTACGCTGGCGGACAAATTTTCCATCGGACGCGCGATGATGGACATCCTGCGAAGCAAGGGCAAGCCACACGATCTCCAAGAGACGGGCGGCATTTCGATGCTGGAATGGCTGCGGCGGCGCAAGCAGACGGCGGGAGCGATTGAGCGATTCTGGCGCGTCGTGCTGGTGAGCGCGCTGGACGAGGAACTAGACCGCACGGATGCGCGCTATGGCGTGGACGTTTTCTGGAAAGGATTTCTGTCGAATCGCACCGGGTACAGCATGGGAGTTCCGGGAGTGCCGCTGGCGACGTTGTATGACGGGTGCAAGGCGGAAATCGAGCGGCGGGGCGGGGAAGTGACTCTGCGAGCGCCGCTGCGCGGGATTCATGTCGCGGACGGTGCGATGAGCGCGGTGGAATTCGATGGCGGACGCCAGGAAAGCGCCGACGCCTATGTCTTTGCGCTGCCGCATGAAGCTTTAGGCGAGCTTCTGCCCAAGGGGAATACAGAACTTGAAGCAATGCTCGCGAACTTGAGCAATATTCACGTTTCGCCCATCACAGGGGTACATTTCTGGTTTGATCGTCAAGTAATGCGCGAGCCTTTCGTTACGCTGCTGGAGACCACGACGCAGTGGATCTTCAACAAAACAGCACTTTATGGCATGGCAAATGGCGCACGCAATGGAGCAGGGCAGTACCTGCAGTTGGTCATCAGCGCCTCCTATGACCTGCTGCAGAAACCCCGGCAGGAGATCATAGATCTGTGCCTGGCGGAGGTGCGACAGGCGCTGCCCGCCGCGCGTGAAGCGATTTTGACAAAAGCTACGGTGATCAAGGAAGCCGCGGCCACATTTTCCCCGCAACCCGACGTGGACAAATGGCGTCCAAAGCAAGAGACCTCCATTCGCGGAATGTACCTAGCGGGAGATTGGACGGCGACGGGCTGGCCGGCCACGATGGAAGGAGCGGTGCGCAGCGGGTATCTGGCGGCCGAGGCTGTCCTTCGCGGAGCCGGCACACCGAAGACGTTTCTGCGACCGGATCTGCCAGCCGATGGACTAGTGAAGTTTTTTACATAATGGAGTCAGCCAGGAGACATGGGGAAGGATTTCTTTAGGGGATAATGCTGAAAGGGAAGAAAAACAGCCGGGCTTGCGGACCCTCGCTGCGCTACACGACGAGTTCAATTGATTGGAATGCGGCGATGAAGCGCTCGCGAAGAGTGAGAGTTTGGAAAGCGAGATCCAGCGCGTCGTAGACTTCGCGATTAACGTTTTTGAAGGTGTCGTAGGTGTCTTCGGAGTCCCAAAGGTCCATGGTGAAGTAAGTTCGTGGGCGGGAGGTATCCCTAAGGAGATAGGTCTTGCGGTAGTGCGGGTCGCGTTGAAAGAGGCTGTGCCAGTCACCCAGAGGACCATAGGCGGTCTCGAATGCGGATTCGCTTCCCGGCTTGACTTCGAACTCCCATAGGATTACAAACATAGATGTCCCATCTTCTGCCCTCGCTGTGCGGCATCCCAGGATAACTTCAAACGGGGAAGACAGGTGTGCCGGGCTAGGTTGCAATCCGATCGGATACATATCGGTATCAGTAATGACTTTGAACAGAGGTGTAAGCAGTGGAAGTGACAGTCCGTCGAGGCTGACGGACGGAGGCATTTGTGGATCGTAAGTATGGCCATCGCGGCTATCGAGAATCAGAAAAGCAGGAGAAGCACGATAAGAAGGATCGGCACGACCGCAAGCCGCCGCAGGGCGGACCGCGCGGCGCGACCGATCATCTAGGGCCACGTACGCCGCGCATGGTTGGCACGGTGACCCGCGCACGATGTTCCAACTGTGGTGCGGTGTTGGTTGCGGGGTTCGATCCCAGCGGGAAATGTCCCAAATGCAACTCGGAACTCCATTGCTGCAAGCAGTGCCGATTCTTTGATTCAGGCGCACAATTTGAATGCACGCAGACCATTCCTGCGCGCATTTCCCCCAAGGACGCCAAGAACGACTGCAAGCTGTACGAGTTTCGCATGACTGTCGAGAAAGACACCGCGCCAACCTCTTACGCGCAGCCCGCTCAAGTGCCCACCGAAGCGCCTGTCCCAGGGCGTCCTATGGATGCGCGACAGGCGTTTGAGAATCTCTTCAAGAAGTAGAACGCTTCTGTTTGTTCGCAGGCAGCGTCCCGAGCGGGAATAGCGTGGGCGCGGCAGGCATCTCGCTGGCAATTCTCTCCAATTCCGGATAGTGCCGCCGCAAAGGTTCCGGGACCTTCACTTTCTCACCTTTTAGAATGCTGATGAGCTGCAACGCGTTGACTACGGCTTTGCCCTGGTAGTGATTGTTGGTAATCACGAAGGTGTTGCGAGTGTTTTGCTTTACCGTTATGATGCGCGAGACCCAGGGATCGAGTTCTTCCTCCGAATAAAGATAGTTATAGCGCTCGTGCGCCGGGGTGGCGGGATTGTCGCTGAACCAGGTGTCGTAGCGCCGTCCATGCAGGCGAACGTAGCCAACTGGAGAAGTGCTCGCAGCGGAAGGTTCCAGCGATTTACCAATGATGGGCTGATCAATGTTGCAGAAGCCCGCATTGTGTTCGCGCAGGAGCGCGAGCGTTTCGTCGGTCTGCCAGGAGGCGTGGCGCAGCTCGACGACGAGAGGATAATCGGCAAATCGTTTGAGGACGGCCGTCAGATAACCGACGGTTTCCTTTGTGCAGTGAAACGAAAAAGGGAACTGCAGGAGGACCGCGCCCAACATTTCTGCCTGGCGCAGGACGTCAAATCCGGCGCGCACCGCTCGTTCGTCTTCCTGTGTGGCAGAGGGATCGTGGGTGAATTTCTGCCAGAGTTTTGCGGTGAAGAGGAAAGCCGGATTGGCGGCGACGCGCTCGACCCAAAGGGCTGCGTGATCCGGGCGCAGGGGTTGGTAGAAGGAAGTATTGATCTCAATGGTATCGAAGAATTCGGCGAGATAGGCGGCTTCGTGGAAGCCTTTGGAACGGCGCGCTGGATAGACGTAGCCCGACCAATCCGCATAGGACCAGCCGGCGGGGCCGACTCGGACTCGCCCTGGTTCCTGCGCATCAGTTTTATCCATTTTCTTCATCGAGGCTGCGCCGCCAGCTACCTGGTTAGCCTAGGAATATCCGGGTTAACTGTCAACGCGCAGGGTGACGGGCAGGATTGCGCGGCATGAAGCTGCCTGCTATGCTGAAATTGTCATGCGGTGCAGAATCTTGACTGCGTCGCGATCCTGCCAGATTCCGCTTTATCACCTACAGGTGCAACCATGAACGTTTCGATCAGCTACAAGCACGCCGAAGCGCAACAAGCTGTCGCTAAAGAGCTTGTTCATCGTTTGGATAAGTTGGGAAAACTTCTGAGAAGCTACGAGCCGGATCTGATCCAATTGCACGGAGTATTTACGGAGAATCAAAGAACGGAGGAGCAGTCGTGTTCTCTGACGCTCTCGCTTCCGTCAGGCACTTTGCACGCTACCGGGAATGGAAGAAACGTGTTGGCAGGCTGCAAGAATGCGTTCAGCGATATTGAGTCGCAGATCAAAAGGCATCAGGCGTTGCTGCGGCGAGAGCACGAATGGAAACGCAAACGCCGTAAACGTACCTGACGGAAGCAACTCTGCTACGAATGGGCATAGTTCACGAGAACGTGTGCGGCGGTTTGTGCTCAAGTGAAGGAGGTTCCCAACGACTTTTTATCCTGAGCGGAATTGTGTGTCTGGTACAGGATGCGGATACAGCGTTGCGCGGAGCATGGTAGACTAAAAAGAACGTTTGCTAGCCATTCCGAGAGCGAAGAATGAGCGGCGTGCGCAGATACTCCGGATGAAGCTGCGTTTGGGACGCTGCCAATCACGCGATGAGCGAGAGCGAGGCACGAGTAGCCAATCGCCAAGCAAATGTAAATCAAGAGTTTAGGGGCGTAGCTCAGTGGTAGAGCAGCGGCCTTTTAAGCCGAAGGTCGTGGGTTCGATCCCCACCGCCCCTACCAACCTTCTTCTTGAAAACACAGGAGTTCTTGCGACGCGTTTTCCCGTGTACCCCGCGTGTACCTCTCCAATCACAGGATCGTTGGCCCAAGCGGCCCTAAGATCGGCTTCGATCTGCTCTTGGCGTGAACGCGTCCACGGCGCGTAGTGACGCTCCGTGATGCGTATGCTGCTGTGTCCGAGCAGAATTGAGACCCTGTCGAGAGGAACACCCGCGAGCAGCAATTCAACGGCGAAAGTATCGCGGAATTGGTGCGGATGACCCTTGGGGACTTTTGCGAATTCAAAAAGACGCTGCAATCTGCGTTGCCATTTTCCCTTTGCACTGTGGACCTTCGATGCGCCCGTCCAGAAGAAATACCGTTCACTGGAGCGCGGTGCCACGTTCAACGCCTCAACGACCACATCAGGCAGAACACAGTAAACAGGTACACCAGTCTTTTGCGTGTGGAGAAGTAGCTTGTTCCCGTCGAGGCGGCTTACATCAAGCTGGGTTGCATCCCCGATCCTCAATCCCGAATATCGCAGCAGCAAAACAAAAGCGCGAAGGCGTCGCGCGTTGCGAGCGCCCGCGCTCTTGCCGTAAGGTTCAAGCGCGGCAAAAATGCGAATCATCTCTTCCCGCGTGAAAGGCATTGTCGGCTTGTTGGGAACCTTCGGAGCTTTCAGCTCAGTCGCCGGATTGTCGTCAATCCATTTTCTCTTTTCGGCGAAGCGCATGAACGCCCTGAGCCGTTCCAGCTTCTTGAGGCTTGTTCGCGGCCCCTGCGTCCACGTTCCGCGAAATGTTGCAAGCGCGTCTAGGTCTAGCTGCCTGAGGAATTGCAGCTTGTATGTCTCCGCGAAACCGTCAAGCTGTCGGAAGAGTAGGCGGTATTTATTCAGCGTGGCATCGTTCAGCTTCCGCGCTTCTGCGTCCGCAATGAACTTCGTATGAGCGTCCTTAATCGTGACCTGGTGTTCCTGTTGGACTGTGCGGCGGTTCTCGGCTTCCCATTCGCGGATCAGGTCTTGCGCTCGCTGCCAATCGCGGAGCTTTAGCGACTCTCGCATCTCTTTCCCGCCAAGTGCTCCGTCAACCCAAATGGGGCATTGGCAGTGTCGATATTTCCGACCCTTTGCGCGTTGCCTGCAATCCTTACGGTGACGGCGATAGATGGTCAGCATTGTGGAAGACTCCTAACGGACGCCGGATTTCCATGATAAACGACGATGAACGCGTTCGAGCACAGTTTGAGGAATGCGCAGCGTAACGTACCGTCTCTTATGGCGAGGACTCCGCTCTCCGATCACAAGCACACCAGGCTCATTCTCGAAGAGTTCACGAACCTTATCACCGCTCAGATTCCACATCTCAGCGATTTCCGCAACGGCGTAGTGCCGCTCGATATGCACTGAGGTTTCGATTTGGGATGGTACGGCCATTGCGTGTTACTGACTCCTGTAGGGTCGATAAGGTCGTCGAATTGGCTCGTTGGTCTCCGAGAGCTGTGGAAAAGATTCTTCTTGCTTTCAGTCGGCCATCGAGCTACGCTAACGTAAACATCGTACAGCGATGTAGGAGAATTTGTCAACCATGATGTCGATCCTCAAGAAGAAACCCCGGCATGAGGTTATCTCGATTCGACTCAGCGAAGACCGCCTCAAACTGTTGGAGCGCTACCAGAAGGTGCTCAGTGAACAACGGGGACGCGAGGTGTCCTTGGGAGAGGCCGCCTTCCTCGTTATTGAGGAGCGCGTCGAAGGGATGGACCGTGAAACAGCCCGTCATGAAATGCTCAGCACGCCGACCGCTTCGCTCTATCACATTCGCAAGAAGTGGGAATCGCAGCACACTCTTTCCGCCCCCGAGTGGGATGTTCTCGCGCAATACGTGCAGATCGGCACAGAGGAAGAAGCTCAGGAGCCGCCACTGCTTTGGCCAGCGATTCCATCCAGAGAGTCATACCTCAGGTTACTCGACGCCTTCGAAGCCGTTTATCAGAACCGAAAGAAGCATGCCTCGAAGCACGCCTGGTATTACTTCGGAAACCTTGGCGGCCACTTCACCGAGGTTCGGCTCTCCGATGATGACGCCGAACAAAGACATCAAGCAGTTCTGAAGCAAATTTCGCATCGCAAGGAGCTGCTGAAGTCGGCGGAGAAATGGCAGAACCCCGGGACAATTGGACGATGCTTCTTAGCTGCCATTAGTGATGAAGGAGTCGAGAGCACTAGACTCGATCAAATCCTTGCCCCGTACTGGCCGACGCTCTGGGGCCTCGCCGCTCGGGGCCATTGGGTGCGACATGACCGGCAGCCCGTGCGACAGACGGGTCCAAACGAAGATGATTTTCGCCGCCGAATTATCTTGCCTAAGCCGCTGAAGGTCGATGACCTGAAGCTCTCGTTTACCACGACAGGTTGCCCGGAGCTTGGCGTGTATATCGACTTTGGCCCAACACGCCGCATGACCTATCTCATTGGTCGATACCCCGACCTGGCCGAGTTCCGGGCCATGCTCGAAGGATGGCCCGCAAAGCGTTCGTGGAACGGCAGGCATTTCCTCACGACGCTGTCCGAGGAGAAAAGGGCAACGTTCACGCTTTGGCTTCGGCAGAGCGATGTGGGCATCGATTTCACCGAGAACGAATGGAACGCCCTGCGTGAACTGTTCCAGAAGGCGTCGGCGATCCCCGAGCTTCAGCGTTGGATGCAGGAGCTGCAACTGGAGTATGGCGAACAGGGTTGATAGCGCGAAGCGTGGGTTCGCGCCGCGTTTTGCGAGGAGCGGTGCCTACGGCACCGGGAGTTGGACTGACACGTCACCCCCAAACGGGTGCCGCACAGCAACCAAGGTTGCTGTCTGGGAACTTGCTGAAAATCCAGTGGCTTGCGACAAGCCACTTTGCTGGAGCGCCGCGCAGCGACTTTTGGTTCCCCTATGGGAACTTGTTCATTTTATGGGGTGAATTCAATGCCCGCACTTCGAACCAAATCCATAAGCACCAAAGTCACTGACGAGGAATACGCGCAGTTTGAAGCCCTTGCCGGCGAGCAAACGATCAGCGAATGGGCGCGAGATGTTTTGCTGAGAGCAACCAAGCCCAACGCAAGCGAGCAAACCGTTCTGGCCGAAGTCTTGGCCTTGCGGACGATCCTGCTAAACGTCCACTTCGCTGTATCACAAGACCAAACGCTGACCGCAGAGGACATGCGGCAGCTAATCGAGCGGGCGGACCAGAACAAGTTGAGCAAGGCGCAAGAGCGCCTTGCCGAAGCAACAACAGGGGGTATGCCATGAAACAGAAGTGGGGCCGAGAGGACGATGCGGGAGACTTTCCGAGCGACCGGGCGGTATGGACTATTGGAGCGTTCTGCGTTGCTCTGCTCAGTGTGTTCGCTATCGTTGGTTACCGCTACATGCGGGTGTGGACACCGCTCCAACGGCATTACCTACTGACTTACGCGGGGACGCCAGTAGCAGGAGCGTTTCGGACGGATGCCCCGTACACGCTGTTGATGGTGGTAACGCCGAAGGGTGCACGACTGGCACTCGACAACGAAGTAGAGCCGTTCGTGACAGAGAAGGGCGAGAGCACGTTTACGCTGGCAGATGCAGCGACGAAGACAGGTGGCTTGAGGCTCGAATGGCAGCGCGCACGCTATGACAATTTGAAGTTGCATGAGTTCCTGGGGCACTGGATATATCAGGACCAGACGCTCACCGATCTGGCAAAACCGGCACTGTGGGGCGGGTTAAGTGTGTTGTTGGTGGGTCTCGTCGTGGCGATCCCGAAGGACGCAGCGCGCAAGCGAATACGTAAACATGGGCGTCGGCTGAAAGGACCGGAGCTTGTGACGGCGCGCGTGTTCAATCGCCGCAACCGTTCGGACGGTATCGGCTTCTTGCAGCAACAGAGCTTCGCACAAAAAATACTCCGCAGGAAAGCTTGGCTGCGCCTACCGCGCGAGATTGAATCGAGCCACATCCTAGTTATCGGCGATTCCGGCAAAGGAAAGAGTGCGCTCATCCGGCAAATCTTGTTGCAGATCGAGGAGCGCGGTGAGACGGCCATTGTGTACGATCCGGCGACGCCCGCCGACTATGTGCCCTACTTTCTTACTCCATCCCGCGGCGATTTGATTCTCAATCCGCTGGACCAACGGATGCCCTACTGGACTCCGGGGGACGAACTGAGACAAGGAGCCGATGCTCTGACATTGGCCGCATCGCTTTTCCCCGACCGACACAACGAAAATTCGTTCTTTGTGGAAGCGCCGCGCAAAATCTTCGCACACTTGTTGGGCTTTCATCCGACGCCGCAAGAGTTGGTGTGGTGGATGTCGCACCCGGAGGAGATCGACCGAAGAGTGAGAGGGACAGAGTACGCGGCGATGATCGACCGGGACTCGCCGCCACAACGCAACGGCGTGCTTGGTTCGCTGAGCATGGTGGCGGACGCCATGAAGATGTTGCCGAGCGAAGCCGAGACGAAGCAGCGCTGGAGCACGCTCGAATGGTCGAAGGAGCGGCGCGGCTGGCTCTTTCTCACCAGCACACCGGACACCCGGAAGAGCCTCGCACCGCTCATCAGTTTGTGGCTGGACATGCTCGTGCTGCGCCTGATGAATCAGGGCCGCATGAGTTCGCGTCCGGTGTGGTTCATTCTGGACGAGCTGGCGACCTTGCAGCGGTTGCCACAGTTGCACACGGCGATCACGGAGAACCGCAAATCCAACAATCCGGTGGTGCTGGGTTTTCAGGGCCGCAGTCAGTTGGAAGTGCGCTATGGGCACGAAGCGGAGGCAATGATGTCGCAGCCCTCGACGAAAATCTTTCTGTGCACGAGCGAGCCGCATGCAGCGAAATGGATTAGCGACACCATCGGAGAACAAGAAATCGAGAGGATACGGGAGAGCCGCACTAATGAGCAGTTCCCACAATCGCGCAAATCGAAGGGCTATAACCTCGAACGCGAGATCAGGCCGCTGGTGATGGCAAGCGAGATCAGCGGCCTTGAGAAGATGCACGGTTATCTCAAGCGCGGGAATCTCGTGGTGCGGATGAGTCTCCCGTACATCGAGCTTGAGAGCAAACACGCGCAATACATCGAGCGCCCCGCACAGCAGCCGCCCGAAGAACTGCCGAAGGTTGCGGCGGCCGCGGCGGGAGCTGGCAAGTCGCCGGGATATGGAAGTTTGGGGCGGAGACTTGTACCGAATGAGCAGCAACAAAGTGAGGACCAGAAGATCCAACGAGAGCCAGCGCGCAGGCAAAGGGACTTTTTCGAGTAGGCCAACACATGCTGACCATCTCCAAACCACTGAGCGCGGGTCAGGCACAGTCGTATCACGCGGAAGAGTTCGGCAACGCGAGGGAGAACTACTACACCGCAACAGAGCAGATTCGCGGGGAGTGGCACGGAAGGCTGGCCGAGCAGTGGGGACTACGCGGCGAGGTTCGCGAAGAGCACTTCCAGCGGCTTTCGGAAGGACAACACCCGATCACTGGCGAACAACTAATCCGCCGTCAGGCGGCCAGAGAATACCTGAACAGGCGCGGCGAGAAGATAAGCGCGATGGAACACCGCGCAGGATGGGATGCGACGTTTTCGGCCCCGAAGAGCGTGTCCCTGACCGCCCTCGTCGGCGGAGATGAGCGTGTGCGCGAAGCGCATCGCGAAAGCGTCGGCGTCGCACTTGACGAGCTAGAGCGATATGTCCAGGCCCGCATCGGCGGGAATCTCCCGGCAGAGACGACCGGCAAATGGATAGCAGCGAAGTTCGACCACGACAGCGCAAGACCGGTAGACGGTTATGCCGCACCACAATTGCATACGCACGTTGTCTTTTTCAATCTTACCGAGACCGACGATGGCGACGCGCACGCGCTACAGCCACGGGAACTGTACAAGACGCAGCAGTATGCGACGGCAGTATATCGCTCGGAACTGGCCCATCGGTTGAAAGAACTTGGCTACGAAATCGAGCGTGGTGAGAGCAGCCAGCCGGAAGTCAAAGGCTACAGCAAGGAGTATTTGGAAGCATCGAGTCCTCGCCGTAAGCAAATCGAGGAACATCTCGCAAAGGAGAACCAGCGAGGAGCAGGCGCGGCACAGATCGCGGCGCACCAGACCCGTGAAGGAAAACTCGGACTCTCACACGAAGAAATGCAAGACCGACACAGAGCAATGGCTGCGCAGTTCGGCAATCAGCCGGAGCGCGTTGTCGAAGGGGCGCAGGAGCGGAGAGAGCAACTCGACGAAGAACCTGGAGAAAAAGCCATCGGCCAGGCCCTTGCATACTCGCGAGAGAAAAATCTGGAACGTGACGCTGTGGTCGAGGAGCGCGACCTGCTAAGGGATGCGCTGAAACGCTCAATGGGTGACGCTACCGTTGCGGAGGTTAAAGCGGAGTTCGAGAACCGCGTGCAAGCGGGCCAGTTTATCGAGACAAGCAATCGCACGCCGGACCGGGCGTTCACCACAAGCGAGATGATTGACCGCGAGCGCAACACAATCCAAGTGATGCGCGCGGGGCAGAACCAACACGCACCAATCGCGAGTTTCGAGACACGCAGGGAGGTCGAGCAAGACCACTCGCAGTTGAGCGAGAGCCAGCGGGCGGCGGTCGAGCAAATCCTATCGAGCCGCGATCAGGTGACGGCGCTCGAAGGAGTCGCCGGCGCGGGGAAAACTACTTCTTTAGCCGCGATCCGGGAAGCCGCCGAGCGTGATGGCTACAAGGTGGAAGGCTTCGCGCCAACGTCACGCGCGGCGCAGAAACTCGGAGAAGCGGGAATCGAATCGAGCACGTTGCAACGGCATCTGACGCGAAGCGAAGCGCCGCACGACGGACAGAAACGCCTTTACGTTCTCGACGAATCGAGCCTTGCGAGCACGAAGCAGATGAATGAGTTCCTGCATCGGCTCAAGGAAAACGATCGCGTCTTGCTGGTAGGTGACACGCGCCAGCATGAAGCAGTCGAAGCGGGCCGACCGTATCAGCAACTCCAAGAAGCGGGGATCGAGACGGCGCGTCTCGATGAGATCGTGCGGCAGAAAGACCCGGCGCTTAAAGAAGTGGTGGAGCAACTCTCGCGTGGCAATGTAAGAGAAGCAATCGAACGACTGGATGCGCAGGGCCGCGTGCATGAAATCCCCGAACGCGATCAGCGGCTAAAGGAAATCGCACGGGAATACGCAGGGAAACCGGAAGGCACGCTGGTAGTGTCGCCCGACAACGAATCGCGCAGAGAAATCAATCAGGTAATCCACCAGGAAATGCAGACGCGAGGCCAGGTGGACGCGCACGAACACAAATACCGGGTGCTGGTAGCGCGGCAGGAGATCACTGGCGCGGACCGGCAGTGGGCCGGGCAGTACGAATCGGGCGACGTGGTGCGCTACACGCGAGGCAGCAAAGCGCACGGCATCGAAGCGAGAGAATATGCGCGCATCGAGCGCGCGAACGAGAAAGAAATCTGGTGACGGTGAAACGCGCGAACGGCGAGCAGGTGAGTTACGATCCGCGCCGCTTGCAAGGGGTGACGCTCTACCGGGAAACGGAGCGAGCGTTCAGCGAAGGCGACCGCGTGCAGTTCACAGCGCCAGATCGAGACCGGCACATCGCCAACCGCGAGTTGGGGACTATCGAGAAGATGGACGCCAGCGGCAATCTGCAACTGCGTCTCGACTCAGGACGCAGTGTGGCGTTCAACGTGAAAGAGAATCCGCATCTCGACTACGGGTACGCGGTGACAAGCCACAGCAGCCAGGGGCAAACTGCTGACCGCGTGCTGGTGCACGTGGACACGGAGCAGGCGGGAGAAAAACTGGTGAATCGCCGGTTGGCGTATGTGGCGGTGTCGCGTGGCCGCTACGACGCACAAATCTACACGAACGACAAAGGCCATCTTGCCGAGCAACTGTCGCGCGACGTGTCCCACCGATCCGCGATGGAGCCGAGCCACACGCAGCAGCCAACGGCACAGAAGATCGAGCAAACTTCCGCCCCGAGCCAGGCGCGAGCAGTAGCAGCGCAATCGCAGGGCATCGGACGTTAGCGTTGAGAGTTGCAATCGCCGGTCATAGCTCGCGGTCCTGCTCGTCTGTCGTGAACGTCTTGATGTGTTCACAGTCGCCTGTCTTCCAGTCAGATAACTGAGCTACACGCAGCGTCAGGGCGCACTCGACCTGCCAAAGGAGTTCTGTCTGGTCTTGGAATCGAACGCGAATAAAGAGCCTTCCCTTGACAAAGCTGTGTTCAGCGAACTCCACTACCTTACCTTCGACTCCTGGATACATGTCCCCAATCCTGTGAACCACTGTCATTCCTCCTGGTCGGACGTTAGCTCTGCCGCTTCATGGTGCGCGGCTTGAGAGAGACTTTCAACAAACGGTCCACCGAGCCAGCAACCTTGAGCTGTGCAAAGCCTCACTCCAAGAGAACCGCTCCGAGGTTGCCAAGTGATCGTTTTTCGCGAACAGCAAACTCTTCCATCTCAACTCGCAGAGCTGGCCGGATGCGGATCGTGACACATGCTTTCCACTCGCCCATCGTCTTACACCGGAATCGGCCTCATGTACTCGCGAATGACGTTGTAGTTCCCATCTCTCCAATCGCTGAGGTCAGCGCTAGCGACGAACATGTCGCAGGCGTAGCGGAGACAAAAGCTCGTCTTGTCCGTAAAGCGGACGGTGAAATACAGCGTTCCGTCGTCGATGGTGTGGGTGATGAAGTCCACGATCTTGCCGTGAACTTCGGGATACTTCCTGCGCAGCCGTGCCTCTCGCTGCTTGCTGCGCTTCTCAATCTGTCCGCGTTCCTCGGTGGTGATCCGCGTCATGAGCGTCCTCCCGCACGGCGCTTAGACTTCCGGGCGCGCTTTTTCTTTCGCTCTTGCTGGGCTTCCCAGCGTTGTTCGTCTTCGGCGACTACGGAGTGCGGGACAATGCCGACACGCGGCGGCAATCCCTGCTTCTTGCGTTCTTCCTCGCGGTGTTCGACGTCGAGATACACGTCGTCGGGGTCTCGCCACTTCTTTTCATAGGCGCGCCGCTGCTTCCAGAAGCGGCCTTCGTCGTGGCGCTCGCTGTCGGCCAGGTGCTCGACGAAATCAGCGTTCATGTCGCAACGAACTTCTTCGATCTCCGCGACGGCGGACTGTAGCGACTCCTTGTGGGCAAAGGGAAACTTCTCCATGCTGTGCAAGAGCGCGACGAGGTGATCGACGCCCTGGTTCAGCAGGAAAAGACTTTCGTAGATACGCAACTTCGGGGAACGTGCGGACGGTTGCGTGGGAAAGGGAGACCGGATACCTTCGTTGACAGCCATCGTTGCCTCCTTACTAGGTGATGGTGGTTAGGGGCGCGTTCAGTGTTGAACGCACTGGCGCGTCCCGCTTCGATGTTCTACTTCCTTTTGGCTTTTTTGTACCTGTGCTTCCGACCATTCTTGATCTTCGGCAACAGCTTCCGAACTCGCTCGATATCGCGTTGGGTCCAGAGATGCACTGTGATGCCCCCGGTCGTGACGGTCTTGGGTGCAGGTACTTTCTTCGCGGCGATGTAGCGGCTAAGCGTCGCGGCAGTTAGGCTTAGTTGCTTGGCAGCGTCGCGCGTAGAAAAAGTAGACATCGGTTACACTGTCACAGATAGCTCCGTAAAAGTCAAGCTAAGACTGTGTGCCGGTCAGGGCCTTGACGGCGAGCGGCAAAGCTATCTTCAATCCTTCGAGCGTGACCGTCTTGGTACTCTTCCACAAAATGCCTTTGGCGTTGTTCCACACGGTATCGCTTTCGGAAGCCGAGAGAAACTCGTTGCCCGCATAGGTGAGGTGCTTCGGACGCCAGCACACGCCGTCGTGAGAACCCACGTCGATAGCTTCGATGAGTCCAGCTTCTTTGAGTAGCATAACGTGGTAGCTGATTTCTTCGCCGGAGTGCCCTTCGACCCTCACATCGTGGAAGCGGCCATCGAACGGCAACTCTCCAATCCTCTGCAAAAGAGTCCGCGCCAAATCGTGATCGAGTCGCATTTGCCCCCCGTGTTGAAAGGCCAGCGACATACTCTACCACTGGCACCAAACATTTTGAGTTCCGCTGAGGATGGCCGAAAAATGGGTCCCCCACCCCCCACATGCTTCACCCGGCGCAGGATAGGCCGTAGATCGCTCCCGCTGTAAAGCCCGCTTGTGCGGTTCCGCCCGGTATGCCCCAACCGTGCTCGCTTCCGTGCCCCTCAATGCTGCGCTGAAATGCGCTCCGCAGCTCGACAGCCGCAAACCACGGCCAGCACCCGCCTCCAGTAAAGCATGTTGTTTCTTATGCCCTGAAAGGGTCTGAAAACAGCAAATCAAAACTGGAGCGAACCAAATGCCAAGCGTCTCTGAAGTCATCACCGACAAAATCATCAAGCAACTTGAATCCGGCGTGGCTCCTTGGCGTAAGCCCTGGACTTGCCAAACTCCCGCTAACCTAATCACGCAGAAGGAGTATCGCGGCCTTAATGTCTTCACTCTCGCCTCGCAGGGGTTTCCTTCGCGATTCTGGCTTACTTTCAATCAGGCAACGAAGCTGGGCGGAAGCATTCGCAAGGGTGAGAAGTCTTCGCCTGTCATTTTCTGGAATGTTGGCGACGAGCGCGAGGCGACCACGCAAGACGGTACGAAAGAGACCTCCCGGCCTTTTCTGCTCCGTTATTACAGTGTGTTCAATTTGTCGCAGACGGAAGGAATCGACATTCCGACATCTCTTTTACAAGAGACGCGCACCAACGATCCTATCGAGGCATGCGAGCAGATTGTAGCGAACATGCCACCCGCCGGCTTTCGAGCAATCCGATAAGGCGTGGTACTCGCCATCCAGCGACGTGGTTGGTATGCCAGCACGCGACCTCTTTCACTCGTCGGAAGAATATTATGCCACTCAGTTTCACGAACTTGCCCACAGCACCGGACATGCAAAACGCCTACATCGGGAAAACTTCGACAACCCGGTTTCCTTTGGCTCGGAATCTTATTCGAAAGAGGAACTCATCGCCGAAATGACTGCCGCTATGCTCTGCGGCATCGCGGGAATCGAGCAAAGACTCTTGAAAACTCGGCTGCGTATCTCAAGGCGTGGATAACACGGCTCAAGTCTGATTCTCGCCTGCTTGTTTCCGCTGCTTCACAGTCGCAGAAAGCCGCGGACTTTATCCAGGGCAAACTTGTTCATCAGGAAGTCGAACGGCGGCCCGTGGGCGTGGATACCATCCAACACGCTCCTACCCTCACTAATACCCTCACTTAGAGTTCGTACCCTTACTCGTCTCGTTGCGCCAACGCGCGGCAGGCCTTTGCCGAGGCAAACCACCTGGCCGGAGCTTGTCCAGATCGACCAACAGCTTCCGAATCGATTCGCGACCAACACCGAACCACGTGCTGTCACAGTCGTCTGTCACAGCTTGTCACAGTAGCGGCTGGTAGTATTTGGTGACTTCCGTAGGGCCTGTTCCGACCTCGCGGACTGGGTTCGCAGCTTCTAGTGTTTGCAGTACGAGACTACTTCTTCCTCGAGTTGGCCAATCAATTCATCAAGACGTTCAAACGAGATGTGTGTTTCGGATGCATGCATCCGTGACCATCTCGATTTCTGCCAGCTGAAATCGATCTCCCGAATCCGGGCGATAGTTTCTGCATTGAGCTCTGGTTTCAAACAAGTAAGATCAACGCTCACGACCGGCAGTGGAACGTGAATCTTTGGTGCCCACGCCATTACCCGTCGATTCGGCAAGCGCGCGCAACTTTGGTGAGCGCTTTGTCGGCGCTTGCAATGAAAGAAAGATATACGCCCTCTGCCGTATCCGCGACCAACATGAACTCGGGAAGCTGTAGCAGCAATAAATCCCGAGCAGTCGCACGTACATGCTTTAGCGCGCGCTCGAAATTAGGATCGCTGAACAGGAATAGCGCCATCGAATCGCCCCGTAAAGTACTCCAAGGCGAAAATCCTTTCTCTGCCAAGAGCAATGTTGAATGTGCCTCCATAAAGTCCCTAAGTTCTTCGTACTTGCCTGTAATTCCCCGTTTGGATGTCTTGTGAATCAAGGCGGTTTTCATCAGGGCCGCGTGTGTTTAGCCTGCTGACCCATTGCATTCGGAAGTCGGTCGGCATGATCATGTCGTTTGCGAAATGTGCGGCCATTTCAGAAAAGTCGTCAACACCGTATTCTTGTTTGTATTCGTCGAACAAACTTGGATCAGTTCGGATTTCGCCAAATGACAGGAAATGTTGTCTGTCCATCGCATGAAGGCGAAGTATCAATTTTCCGAGAACTCTAGGTAACTATCTTTTGAGAGCCGGTCGTTTTCTAGAACTCCTTCCATGTAGTAGAAAAACGGGTTGTAATTCAACTTACTCGCAAGGATAAATCTTAGAAATTCTTCCACTGTTCGGCGACGCTTCCCATCAAGCGCCGGTCCCCCTGTCACGAACTGATGAAGATAGCTGACGATGTTTCAGTCCAGGATGACGGTCGGCAGAAACGGTATCAGCGTCTTCTCGGACAGTGCCTTATGGCACATGAGGAGAGGATGCCGACCACCAAATGGATCGACGATCTGAATGCGGAAGTCATCCGTGCCACATGAGAACGTGTTCGGAAGAAACCTCGAAGGCACGTCATCTCTGATATCCACACCTTTTGATTCACGATCGCCGGTAATCAGAAAATATGCGCGAGCCTGGTTCATAAGTACGCCTCCGATTCCGCCATCTTTCGGGGGCTTCCGGCGTTTCCTACTTTTTGGTCTCATAAGACTAGACTCAAGCGCGTTCCTCGAACTTCGATTTTAGATATGAGCCCCCTCGGACCTTTACGGACAAGCGCACCATCCGCTCATGCAGCAGTATAATGGGAGTATGGAGAAGCACGTCATTCATGTCTCGGACGCTGAAGCGGCCAACGACTTCGCCGGGCTTATGATACGAGTACGAGCGGGCGCGAAGGTCATCATCGAAAATGGCGACCGGCGATTCGTCATTAGAATCTTGTCCACTCCCCAATCACTGACACATGGAAGTGCTCAAATGATACAATCGCCGTCTAGAGGAACTTTCATGCCGCTAGACCAAGAAGATTTGAAGAGGCTGGGCTGCGCTTTGGCGGGTGGGCTCGTGGGCGCGGCACTGCTGGAACACCACCAAGACGAGAGGAAAAAGAGCCAGGCGGAGAAGTCCGATCCCGAAGGCGTCGAATGGCTCTGCGATTTTATTGGCGACTTGCTGGACGACTGGGAGCCCCGTCGCTTCGCCACAGAGGACGAATACACGGAGGCCCTTTACCGTTATCTAAACCGCGAGCTTTCCGATGCCCTGGATGAAGATGACCCTGACGTGACTGTTGAAATGCGGACCTCCACGTTGTATGGGACCCCCGATATCCTCATTAACGACAGCCTTGTGCTCGAACTTAAAGTAAACCCCGAAAAGGGTGAGCGCGACCGTCTCATCGGGCAGTGCTGCGGATATTCCCGCGAGTGGGTGACGTGGGCCATTGTCATCGGCATGCCACAGCATAGAGTCCGAGAACTCGAAGAGCTTTTGGAAGCGAAAAGCCTGCACTACATCGAAGTGATTCCATTCGACTAGATTAGAAAGGCCCGCCACTTCGTCGCGAGATTCGGCCACTGCTCCTAAATTATTTGCCGGGTGCTTGCTGATCACTACAAAAGAGGTGGTCATGTCGGAACAATGTAAGCTTTGCTTGCAGCGCGTAGCCAGCCTCGAAGACAGTCACTTCGTTTCAGCAGGCATATACAGGATCTTGCGCGACGATAACGAGAAAAACCCCAACCCCTGGCTGCTCACGAGGAAGACAGCGGTCCAGACTTCGCGCCAGCTGACCGCCCGGTTGTTGTGCCGCGATTGCGAACAGCGCTTTTCGAAATTCGGTGAGAATTGGGTCTTGGCACATTGCCTGCACAAAGACCACAGCTTTCCCCTGGCGTCCACTCTTGCTTCCAGAGTCCCGGACGTTTCCTCCGACAAAACGACAACCCGGCTTTATTACGCATCCAAAATACCTGAAATAAATATTTCGGCATTGGCCTACTTTGCCGCGAGCATATTCTGGCGCGGATCAATTCATCGTTGGAATGATGAACCGCTCGATCTCCCGTGAGGCTGGGACCATTTCAGGAGCAGTTCCGACAGTACCTTTTGGGACTGCTAGCCTTTCCACAGGATTGCTCATTGTCCGTTGTGGTACGGGAAGGAAAAGAGATCGACCGTCTGACCTACGCGCCTATCGGCAAGCGCGAAGGCAATTTTCACGTCTACAAATTTCCCATGCCCGGTCTTGGATTCTCAATGGTAGTGAGCAAGAATATAACAGTGCCTCTGAGGAGTAGGCAGAATTACCGCGCGAATGTGTTTCTCGTTTGCATGGCTTCGGAAAACCTGATACATCGTTGTAACGACGCTTGTCGAGGAATTCCTCATAGCCGACGCCGTCAAGATGGGTCAGGAGAGACTAGCCGCTCGTTGAAGCTCAAAGACTCCACCACTCGGCTAAATTGTCTGGACGCACGCAAATCTTACCCGGCACCAGGTATTCGTCATTGCACAATCACCAGCCACACCTCGGGAACAACGAATCGATAGTCCGCCACACGCGCATTCTTGTCGGCGATGCGGGAATCACCTTAACAAAAGACTCGCCGCCAACACCTGTCGCGCTCTTCAGTTCCCTGGTTTTCTGATAAATTTCTCCTGGTAGAGGTGGCAGCCATGCTCCTGCGTATAGACACGAAAACCCGGTACGCCGAAAAGAAGCGCACAGATCGATTGCAGTCCTTCGGCCTCGACGAGCGAGCGCTACAGGGTATCCTTTTCAAATCGCTCGATAGGCTGTTCCCCGACGATGAACTGTTCTTCTCATGCAGTCCCGATGCTGGCAGGAAGAACCTGATTTGATGGCTGTGGACCGAACGGGAAGCTTTACATTTTTGAGTTGAAAGCATGGGAGTCGCAGACGGTGAATCTCCTTCAGGTGCTCCGTTACGGCCAGATGTATGGCGCGTCGAAATACTCTGATCTAGACGGCTGGTACAAGAAGGCCACCAACACCTCACAATCGCTGAGAACCTCCCACGCCGCGAAGTTTGAAGTCGATATGCCCGAAGACCAATTCAATCGTAGCCAAGTCTTCGTCGTCATGACAAACGGCCTGGATTCCCGAACCCGTCAAGCAATTCAATATTGGCGTTCTTGCAGCTTGGATATACGTCCGTGGGTGTATCGGGTCTACTCTGGCCAAGCGGATGAAATGCTGCTCGAAATCTCAGCCTTCCGTGTTGAAGACAATCCCTACGAGGATTTGGCAGAGGGATACTACATACTCAACACAAATATCCGAAACAGCCCGGAAGACCACGACGATATGCTTAAGAATCGGAAGGCAGCTGCCTACTTTGACCCATGGAAGTTCAAAATTGAGCGGCTGGCAAAGGGAGACGTTATTTTTCTATACCAATCCGGTATCGGAATAGTGGCGCTTGGGGAAGCGGATGGAAAGCTGCTCAAGCTTCCTTATCACGGCAACCCAGAGAATCCCGACGAGGAGTACTCCATGAAATTGCAGCGGTTTCAGACAATCGCCCTTCCGCTAACTGCCGCCGAGATCAAGAAGATCACCGGAGTTAACCACGTATTTATGGGCACAATGTTTGGGCTCGACGTTGAGACGGGAAAGCCGTGCGAAAAGCTATTTACGATAGGACGGCCTCGGCGTAAACAATGTCCCAAAACCGTGAGATCGCAATCCAACTATTTGCTTTCCACGCTTAAGTAGTTTCAGGAACCTGGCCGTATTATTGCAAACAGATACTTGTCCGTCTCGAAGGACGCGGACAGCTCATTGATCGTCCTCGTTCCAGAATGCAAGTGCTTCGAGCACCTGCATCGACCCTAGCGCGGTTTTCCATTTCAAAAAAAGTTCGTATCCCCCTCAAACCCGTTTTGGGATTATCCCGAATCAGGTTGAAGGATGTTACATGCTGTTGGACTGAGAAACGGTCAAGTGTGACGAAATCCGTCTTTACAACTCGATACAACCAGTTTCGTCAGCTTCTTATAGAGGCGCGCAACGCGGCAGCCCTCACACAGGCTGGCCTTGCCAAGCGCCTTTCTCGCCCGCAGTCATTTGTTTCTAAGTTTGAGCGCGGCGAACGGCGGCTTGTTGTGATTGAGTTTCTTGATATTGCAGAAGCCATAGGCATAGACCCCTACAAGTTTCTCTCGAAGGTCGCAAAGCATCCACAACATCGCCGGCAAAAGGTCCGCCTGATGAAAATCGTTCAGGAAGAAACGCTGCTTTCGTGTGGTGCGTATGCCTCCTCCAGCGCATGGGAGAAAACGAGAAAGAGTCTACATAAGGCTATCCGCGAGGTTGACTGGCCGCCAGGTTCCGGCACCTTCACCATTTACCCCGAATTGGGGAAAGCGCGCGGCAAGGGCAACGGCGTCACGCCTATCAAACTCGGACTGATGAAGGAATTGAAGCGACAAGGATGGAAGCTAGAGGAACCGCTCGACATCGCAATCTTGAAAAGGCCAGGGAAACTCGACGCCGTTCTCCACACCGATTACGGTCCCGTCGCCCTCGAATGGGAAACCGGCAACATTTCTTCCAGCCACCGGGCGTTGAACAAGATGGCTCTTGGGTTGCTTAAAGGGGTCCTTGCCTGCGGGACCTTTGTGGTGCCATCCCGCGAGCTTTACAAGTACCTGACCGACCGCATCGGAAACATGGCTGAGCTAGGACCCTATCTTGATCTTTGGCGTTCAATTCCCTGCAAGGCGGGCATCCTTGAAATTGTTGCAATTGAGCATGACGCCACGAGTACGAAGGTTCGGCGCATCCCCAAGGGAACATCCGGGAGAGCGCTTCAATAATGGGCGGTTTCACCGCTCGACGAAATCACCGTTCTTGTGGGCGTGGATCTCATCGGTTTCTAGCCGCGAAATAATATCCTCCGCGTAGTCGATCTTGGATCCGATCCAGTGCCGGTGTTTTGACTCACACACCGCGTAGGTTGTTCCGCTCCCGCCGAAGGGATCCAATACAAGGTCGCCCGGATTCGTGGACATGTCGATGACTCTGTCCAGAATCCCCGTTGAGAGTGCGTTTGCGCGGCGATTTCTCGACTTGAACTTCCAGTGCCGCACTGGAGGAATGTTCGTTCCAGACATCCTTGAGCGTGACACCCTTCGGATTCATTGCGTCCCTGTGTCCGCCGTAGTCTTTCACTTCGCCGCCGCAATGCCGACAGGTTAGTATCGGCGTGCATATCCGGTAAAAAGTTTTTACCTTGCCCTTGCTGTAGTAGAGCAAGCTGTAGTGGCTCGGATGGAGTCTGCTTGGGATGGAAGGCACGCGCTGATCTCAATCGCTATCCAGTGCCGGAACTCGAGCCCCTGCTCATGAAGAAAAGCTCCGAGCAGCACATTCCATTTGGGAAGGTTGTACAGAAACAATGAGCCGCCAGGTTTAAGCACCCGCACGCATTCCGCCAACCATTCCCGGCACCACTGAATGTAGTGCTCATCCGGCAGGCAATCGTCTGTGTTCTTTCCGTACTCCTTGCCGATATTAAAGGGTGGGTCTGCAAATATCGTATCCACCACTTCGTCTTTGACAAGCGGAAGCAGCTTCATGCAATCCGCAGCGTACAGAGCTCCATGCGCAGTGACGTGAATGGGCGACAGTTATGCCGGGCAGGCTTCAAGAACGGCGTCACGTCAAACTGTTGATCGTCCCATTTTAGAAGAGCTTGAGGCATTTACCGTTCATTCTCCAGGATTCGCCAAAATACATACGGCAGTCCGCCTTCAATTTAATACCTATTTATGGGTTATTACGCAATCCAGAATTTCTCTCTTCAACTCTGCTGCGTCCCTCACGGAACGCCAGGCAGCCAAATCTTCAAGCCGGGTGAAACGTTGCCTCCGAACTTTCTCAGGCCGCCACCGAAAGCCACGACCCGTTCCGGTAACGCAAGCTGATCGTTTTTCCCTGTGCCAACAACTGATATAGGCCATAAGGGAGTGGCTTCGAGACTCTCTCAACGGAGTAATCGACATACTCGAACACACTTGGCTCACCCGGCAAGCTCACTTTCATTGCCCGTACCGTCCAGTTCGCCTCGTGTCCTCCACCCCGCAGAATTCCTGGAAAGCTGACTCGCTCTCGTATGGATGCCATATTCCCCCTCCTTAAACCGGAGGATAACATATTCGCCATTTATTCGCCACGAGTCGCAATTCGTCTCTTCGGCGCGCCCAACGCCGCGCAGTTGTTCTCTAGCAGACAGTTCGTGGTCAGCGCCGTGTAACACTCCCAGAATCAGGAGGAGAGATGTCCCCAACACTCGAGAGATGCTTCCTCGGCTGGAAGTTGTATTCAATATGGCAGCGTGCGCCGTTTGATGACGTATGAACACTCTCCGAAACGGCTGCGTGAGTAAGAAACGAGGTGCACGCTGACTTGACCGGGGATATTTGAACGAGCGGAAGTGAGAGAGAATCAAGAAACCGGTGCAAAAACTCGGGCTGCTCAGCTGATATGATGCCTCACAGCAAAAATCCGAATTGAGGACGGTCCCAATGTCCTGCGTTTACACGACTCCCGCGGGTCTTTGTGATGGCACGCAGCCACTGTCGAAGAACGAGCACTACTTCTCGCGGGTGCTCGGAAACTTCAAGGACAACGAACCGCTCGTAGACCGAATCTGCGATGGCTGCCAGAAGGTCTGCTCGCGGCTCGAAGATGTTCTCGCACACAACAGTCCGGAAGCTTTTTTTCGCGAAATGATTGGGCGCGTTGGCAGAACGAAACACAATAGAAAGAATATTTTCTACGACCCAACGTTCGGGATCCCCCGCTCGGAATCTACGGAAAACATCCAGGCCATGACTTCGAGCTTCTTTGGGAATGGAAGTCCAAGGAGGGTTGCGCTCCAATGAGTCAGATGGTTTTCCTCGGAGGGGACGGCAACACGCTGCATCTTCCGTTCCGGGCTGGTCGCTGGACCGTCGAGCGAATTAAGGAGCTGCTCAAGGATCGTGGAGTAAGTCCGGATCAGATCGTGGCATTCGCGAACAGCGAGAACGAAAACGCAGAAATGAAGGCGCTCACGGACGAGCTGATTCCGAACGGTAAGGAGCTTGAGGTTTCGCCTCTCGCAGACGGCGCGGAGATTGAAGGAGAAATGAAAGCACAGATGACCGAGAGGTACGTTCGCGCCATCGCTAAAATTGGATTCCATTCCTTTTTGAAATTCTCCCCGCAATTCTCAGGACTTGAGAGCGGAATTCGATGAGATCAAACGATTCATTTACAAGGGCGAGGCCAAGCGTCAAATGGTCGAGCGAACGGACGAACCGTTCCTCCGCGACCTACCGGCGGAGTTGCGCGGATCTTAAACTGGTGTCGCTTGGTTGCGACAGAATACGGCCAGATGGGTATCGTTGCTCGGATCCAATTCTTCGTCGGCCCGACGGTGCGCCCGTTCGTTTGGACCGTTCTTATTGACCCAAGACCAAGAAATGATGCCGGAGCAACGGGAGCTGCGTTTGTGTACTTTGACGATGTGACTGACGGTTACGACGGTGCGAAAGTTGAACTTAAGGCGATCTAATGGGTAGCGTGGAGTCATGTCAACGTTTCTTGAAATTCGCTTCGAGAAAACAATTGCGCACTTTTAGGCCGCTGAGCGGAGCATTCCACCGGCCCTCTGCATTGGCGACAAAGCGATTATCTTGTCTGAGCAGGCGACGAACGTAGTCGGCGAAAGTCTTTGGACCGCGAGGAATACCCATTAGCAAGGATGCGTCGCGCGATCTCATCAGCCGACAGTGGCCCTAAAAATGGCAGAACCGATATCCACGATCACGATTAACCTCTAACAAGGAGCCGTGCGTCTCTCTTTATTTAAACGTGGATTCGTCGCTTCCGAGTATCTTTTCTTCAAACCAGCTATGGAATTGTTCGACCGTCCGCATGTCGCAAAACGGCTCTAATACCGGCATCGTGCAAATTGCGACTCTGACAAAAATAGGCTATCGTGTCCCTGTCCGCATCGGCAATCTGAGTGCTGCCAGAGTCGACGATTGCCGATCTTAAGCCGTAAAGTTCCTTCAGGCGCTTGTAGAGTATCTTCCTAGAAGCGAAATCTCTTCCTATAAGGTGTGCACCGCGAATCGCGAACCTCTGAGTGATCTGGTCCTTCTCATTCCTGTTCACGAGCAGCGATTCCAAAGCCACGGTGAAGAAACGAAGGCTTCCTCACGGCGTTCCTCAACCGTGGCCCTTCCCACTGAATCGCAGAGAGTAGCCGCTCTTCTAACTTCGACCTTGTCTTCGAAAGAATCTCAACTGCGCGGGGAAAACCGCCGCGCTCTGCGCGAGGTGTGTCGAACAGTAGATTTAGATAAAAAGGTATCCAAGGCCCGCGCCATTCGTGGTGCATCAATGACGGATCGGTCCCTTGTGCATTGGAAATTCCGGCCTTGAGCGGAAATGCTTTTGCTTCCCACGGGAGATAGACGCGCGCCCCGCTATTTCCACGACACCGCCAAAGTAGTTCAGAACGTCAAGCGTCTGTCGCAATTCTCTGATCCCTGGCTCTATTGCCGCGTTGGGGTCTACAGCTTTTACTGGAACGCGTGCGTATGCTGCCGGCACTCTGGACGATCCGGGCGGAGGCGGATGTGAAGCCGCATCAGTTGAGCATAGAACTCAATGCTGCCCACTGTTCTCGGCAATTCCTCCGTTACGAGTCCCGCCACTTCAAGATGAATCCATAAAAGCGTGGGTGCTCGTTGCAATTTCTCCCGCATTTCAACAAATGCTGCGGTGAGTTTTTCGGCGAATGCCAATTCGACATTCTGAGCGTTCGGAGAGAGTGTTTTCAGGATGGCTTCATGGACTGCCGACTCTACGGCCCGGAGACTGATTGTGTCCGCACCATGTGGAACGGCTTCGTACAACTCAAGCAAACAGTCACGAAATTCATCGTAGCTAGGACTGTCGAGCAAAATCGTGCCCAAATCCCGATCTTGAAAGAGATATACAGGCTGTATTGGGGCGCGATCCGGCGTCGGCGTCTTAGCGGAGTCAAGTTCGTCCTTTAGCTTCTTACAGAATTCTTGGAATCTAGCTATGGCTGTTTTCAAATTTGTCCATTTATCGATCTCATTTTCTCCGGACTCCGCGCCACTCCAACGGTATCGCAGCTGGCCTCATGTCGCGCAGCATGATCTCCTCGCAGCGCCGTCTCTGCGATTCTCCGCCAGTCTTTGAGCCTGTGCCATTGCGCGCGCAGTGCTACACTCTGGCGATGAATCCCAAAATTGGTCCGGCCAATCTCTATAAATACCTGCCGCCGGAACGCGCTCAAAGCGTACTCGGCAAGCTTCTGATTCGTTTTAGTCAAGTCTCCGTTATGAACGACATCGAGGAATTTAAGCCGCCTATCAGTGGGGTTGCCCCGCGCGAACAGGTGGAAGGGGCCTTAATGCGCCGGGCAGATGCGCTTTATCCTGGATTACCTGCGCTCATACAAGCGCAAGGGCCTGAGTATATTTCAAAGATGGTGGATGACGCCGAGAATAATCTGCCACGAGCAATCAAATCGATCTACGAAATGAACGATAAGAATTTTGGAATTCTGTCGCTCTCGGAGGACCCAACGAGCGCGTTCATGTGGGAGCGGTATGCAGATCAGGGGAGAGGGTTCCTTGTGGAGTTTCATCCCTCTCATTCATGGTTTGAGCAGAAGATCACAGATGATGATGACCTTCGCCATCTTCGGCGCGTTGCTTATGTTGCCGACCGCACGCCAGCGTATCTTCTCGCAATTACGGCTCAGGACTATCTATACACGAAGGAAACGAAGTGGGAGTATGAGAAGGAATGGAGAATCATTTTGAATTTTAACGGGGCGGCGTCCAAGGTTGGCAAAGATAATACGGAGACCGACGTTCTCCTGTTTGCGATTCCTCCAGAGTGCATCCTAAGCGTTACACTCGGGTATAACGCCAGCCTGGAGTTCGTTGAGCAGGTGCGAACGGTGATTGCGGCGAATCCTTCTCTATCACATGTACGCCTAAGAAGAGCGAGACTACTGGAAAACGGTTCGGTAGGCGTGAATGCTCAATCATCTGAATTAGGAGGCCGAAGCCCGATGGATGATCTAAAGGACTACGACATCGACCCCAAGCGGCTCACGAAGCAAGTAATCGAGCCGGGAAAGGGCATTACCGTAAGAACGGACGAAATTCTCACATGCGAAAATCCGGGAGACGCCGCATTTGAGACTGTCCATAGGGTGCTGCTGAGATGCGTGAACTGCGGCTCTTCCCGGTGGGATGCCGAAGGCTACAAATGCGCACGCTGTGGTGGCTCGCCGAGCGTTCGTACAGAGCACTGTCATATTAGCGAAGACACCAAAGCGAAACTCTTATCGCACACCGATGATTTGAAAAACTTTGGAATAACAATCGAGCAAAGCGGGAGCCTGCAAAAGGTTGCGGGAGCCGTGGAAACGTTCGTGGTAGTACTCGCGGTGGCGGATTCGTTGAGTCATGATGACGGCGTCCTGAGGAGGCTGGTTGTGTACTTGAGAGACCTTGCGATTCCCGAGCAAGAGATTTTGCGGCTACGACTGGAAGAGCCAGAGACAATCTTGAGCTATTACAGAGCGGACAAAAAACCGGAAGCGTAAATTCCTTGTGGTTCTCAGTTTTGCTGGTAGACTTCGACCGCCATCCACGGGGTCATCTGTTTAATCAAGTGCAAAATGCGTGGCCCTGTGTCCGGAAAAACTGGGATGCTGGCTTCCGCCCCAGGTTCCACCAAATAGACCCGTATGACTGTGAAGTCGTCCCTAAAGTGCGCTCTCTGTGCATTGAGCACGACCGATGTCCCCTCATTGGTTCCAATGGGCGGTAGCTCAGGAAATCGCGAATAAAAGATGCCGGAGTGATAGAGCGCACCTACGCCTTTGAGCATCGGTGGGGGCGACATCTTCACTATGCTTTTCTTTTGCATCCGTTTATCTTTTTCCCACCCACGCCCACGACGAATCCTAAACACCGCATGGCGCTCGCCCGACGCATGCCAACTCATGTGGCCGTCAACATTGCCCAGGGGTTTCTTCGCATACGGGGGGAACGCATAGAAATTGTTCCCGTCCACTTTCAAAACGACAATTTCTCTCTCGGTCCTCAAATGTCGGAGGGCGAAGCAAAACGTCAAACCGCCCGATGCTCTTTTTCTGAATACCATCATACGAAGATTGTAGACCCGATTTATGTTGGCGCGCGCGTTAGAATGCTTCCTCAGTTTAGCGATTCCGGGAGGATGCGAGCTCGGAAGACAGATACCAGGCACACCAGTCCTGCGGAAGCGAATCACAAAGGTAATTTGTCGACGCTCCGGGAAGGGACGTGGGAAAGATTCGGGAGAAGACTCCAAGGCAGGAACGGGCGGATGAGTCGCACCGAATCGATGCGCCTGAACTTCCGTGTACCCGGCGTGTACCTCACTTGGGCGTATGTGGTGTTTTTGTCGTTTTTCTCGTTTAATAGAATCAGTAACTTACGCGTCTTCACCACCGCCTTTAGTTCGATCCCCACCGCCCCTACCAACCTTATTTTAAATCTATACTTTAAGCCGATGTTTTTGTGCCAGTTGAACGGTTGGGAATGCGTTCCATCCCTGCACGTTGCGCCTGCAGGATGACGTGTGCGCAGGCATTCACCTTCGTTTTCATGCTTGCTTGCCGCGTCTGTGGTCAACTTACAGCGGGGATTTGACGAACTTTCTTCAGGACTTGAAGCTAGCCGTAAGAAATAGCATCCTCAATCATGGACCCTGCCGCTTCTTCCGCCACATCAGCATCAGTTTCCACGGCCGCAAACCCAATGTCGCGAGTTGGCTACTTCCGTTGGTTTATTTGTGCGCTCCTTCTTTTCGGAGTCACAAAAAATTATATGGATCGCCAGGTTCTGGGCGTCCTGAAGTCCACTCTGCAACACGACTTGGGCTGGAACGAAATCGATTACGGAAATCTGGTGTTTGCGTTTCAGGCGGCGTATGCGGTTGGAATTTTGCTGATGGGCCGGCTGATCGATCGTATTGGCACACGGCTCGGCTATGCCGTAACGATGATTTTCTGGAGCCTGGCCTCGATGGGCCACGCGTTCTGCGGTTCGTTGATGAGTTTCTTGGTTGCGCGTTCGGCTTTGGGCCTCGGGGAGTCAGCCGTATTTCCCGCCAGCATCAAGAGCGTAGCCAAATGGTTTCCGAAAAAAGAGCGGGCGCTGGCGACGGGAGTTTTCAACGCCGGCTCGAATCTCGGTGCCATGATTACCCCTCTGGTCGTGCCGTGGATCACTATTCATTGGGGCTGGCGCTGGGCTTTCATCATCATGGGCGCGCTCGGTTTCGTCTGGCTCATATTATGGTTGCTGCTGTATCGCAAACCAGAAGAGCATCCACGCCTCTCGAAGACGGAACTGGATTACATCCGAAGTGATCCACAACCGCCGATGGTGAAAATCAGCTGGGCGCGATTGATTCCGCATCGACAAACTTGGGCGTTCATCACGGCCAAATTCATGACCGACCCCATCTGGTGGTTCTACCTGTTTTGGGTGCCCGATTTTCTGCAACGCAAACATGGCTTGGCGCTGATGCAAATCGGGGTGCCTCTGGTGGTGGTCTACTTGATGTCGGACGTCGGCAGCGTTGGAGGAGGTTGGCTTTCTTCGTGGCTGATTGCGCGCGGCAGCAGTGTGAATGTGGCCCGCAAGAGCGCCATGCTGCTTTGCGCGTTATGCGTAGTCCCGATGATGTTTGTCTTCCGTCTCCAGAGCACCTGGCCCGCAGTCCTGCTGATTGCTCTGGCAGCCGCGGCCCATCAGGGCTTCTCCGCGAATTTGTTCACTTTGACCTCCGACATGTTTCCTGCCGAGGCGGTTGCTTCCGTTGTCGGCATGGGTGGAATGGCGGGCGCTATCGGAGGGATGTTGATCGCCAAGATTGTTGGTTACACGTTGCAGTGGACTGGCAGTTACATGATTCCTTTCTTGATGGCTAGCCTTGCCTATCTGCTGGGCTTGGCGGCCATTCAGCTTTTGGCACCCAGGTTGGAGCCAGCCGAAATTTATTGAGCGAAATTCCAACTTGGGTAATGATTCAACGAACGATGCCCTGACTCGCGCACGCTCCGAGCGCCGAGTGATCTGAATGGGCTTGATCACGGCAGGGAACTGAACACGGAGGATTCACTTCCATGAAATTTATCGCGTCGCTGCTTCTTGCAGGATTGCTGGCGTGTGCTCCTGTCGTCAGCGCACCCGGCCCGGCACCAAAGTCCTGGTCCATCGCCATCGCCGACACCATCATGAAGCGTAATCCCGGGACGCCGCAAGACAGACTCGCCAGCTGGTCATATTGGAAGGGCTACACGCTAAACGGATTTGAAATGCTTTGGCAATCCACGGGCGACCCGAAATACTTCGATTTCATCAAGCGCGAGATTGACCCTTTTATTGATGCGAACGGCAACCTGGTGAACGTCGAACTCAGCAGCCTCGACAACGTGATGGCCGGCAATATCGTCGTGGGCCTGTACGAGCACACTCACGATCCACGCTATCGCAATGCCGCTACGGCAATCCGCAAGGCCTTCGAAACTTTCCCGCGAAATCCCGATGGCGGCTTCTGGCACAATCGCGAACTGCAAGGAGAGATGTGGGTTGACGGCGTTTTCATGGGGCAGATGTTTCTGATCCGCTATGGCAAGTCCATCGGCGATCGCGAGTATTGCTATGACGAGGCTGCCAAGCAAATCATCATCTTCGCCAGCCACGCTCGAAAAGACGACGGAGGCTTGTATTACCATGCGTGGGCCGCGAAACCGGAATTGGCCAAGGTGATTCCTGGGCGCAGAGTGTTGTGGGCCGATCCCAAGACCGGGCTTTCCAGCGATGTCTGGAGCGAAGGACTCGGCTGGTATGCGCTCGTCGTCGTGGAAACTCTGGCCGTCCTTCCGCCCGATCACCCGCGTCGTCCGGAGGTGCTGGACATCTATAAGCGTCTGGCCGCGGGCTTGAAACGAGTACAAGATCCCAAATCGGGCGGCTGGTTCCAGGTGGTGGACAAAGGTGATCGCCCTGACAACTGGATCGATAATTCCGGCAGCGCCATGTTCACCTATTCCCTACAGCGCGGCATCGATCTCGGCCTCTTGGACCGCGCCGAATACGCTCCCGTGGTGGCGAATGGCTACCGCGCAATCACGGCCAACGCGCGCGTGAATAGCGATGGACTGGTAGATATTCTCAGTGCGTGCGACGGCGTTTGCGTCCAGGCAAATTACGCCGACTACGTGAACTACAAGAAGACCATTGATGCGAAAGAGGCGGTGGCGGGTTTCCTGTGGGCGACCACGATCGTTGAAAAGCCCACCCTCACAAAGACGAAGAACTAGGATTTCGGAAATGCGCAAAATCAATGGAAGGGTGAGGCGCGATTGGAATTACTCGAATCATTCTACTCGAAATGCAGAAGGCGAATCAGAAGCAGCTAATCTTTCAATCCCGCTTCGATCAAATCCATCAGGCAGTGCAGCAGGAATTGATGGCCCTCCTGAATCCGCGCCGTATCGCGGTGGCCAACGACCAGAGCGTGATCCGACAAGGGAAGTGCAGCTCCGCCGTCGTCTCCGAGAAACGCAATTGACATAACCCCAATCGCTCTGGCGGTTCGCAGTGCTTCAAGAATGTCAGGAGACCGCCCGCTGGTGCTGAGCACGATCAGCACATCCCCGGGGCGTCCCAAAGCCTGCACCTGCCGGGAGAAAATATCCTCGAAGCTGTAGTCGTTTCCAATACAAGTCAAAACCGAGGCATCCGCGGCCAGCGTGATGGCGGCCAGCGGGTGCCGGCTCAACTTATATCTTCCCAACAACTCGCCTGCCAGGTGTTGCGCTTGGGCAGCACTGCCGCCGTTTCCGCAGATCAGAAGTTTGCCGCCGCTGCTCAGGGCCGCAAGGCACACGCCGGCGCAATCGCGCACGGAGCCTGACATGGCGCGTAGAGATTTCATCATCTCCAGGGAATCGTTGAGGGACTTTTCAAAATCAGTCATGCCCGGTTTATCTCTCCTTATGTCTGCGTGTGGCGCTGGCCCCGGCATACAGGGGCATCGATTGCATCCGTCAAATTATTGTGCAGAGCTCTCGTAGCTGAAAACGTAGTTGCCGGATCCAACTTCCACCACCACGGCATCATCACTTTGCCGCGAACTGGAAATCCCACTATTCGATTGCAACGCCTTCCCGCTCTCCGTTACCTGTTCCAACTTTGCTTTCGGCAACCGCACGGTGGCCGTTGTGTTCGCAGGAACATCCACGTGCAACATCATCTTCCCGCCGTTCAATTCCCATGCGGATGCAACCGTGCCATACATACTGTGCACGGAACCCTTCGCGAAGGTCAATCCTCCTCCGGGGCGAGGTTGAATCAGGATGTGCTTGTAACCCGGCTGCTTGGGATCCAGGTTAATCCCGGCAATCACGCGGTACATCCAATCGCCAATCGCGCCATAGGCGTAGTGATTGAAGGAGTTCATTCCCGGGTCCTGAAAAGTTCCATCTGGTTTGATGCCGTCCCAGCGTTCCCAGATCGTCGTCGCGCCTTTCGTAATGGGGTAAAGCCAGGAGGGATATTCCTTGCGATTCAGCAGCATGTAGGCTTCATCCAGATGTCCGTAGTCGCTCAGTTCCTTGCAGAGCACCGGCGTGCCGAGAAAACCGGTTGTGAGGTGCTGGAAGTGGCGAACATCCGCAGCCAATCGATCTGCTGCTTGCTGGCGCTGCGATTCTGGCAATAGATCGAACGCCAGTGCCAGCGCATACGCCGTCTGTGTGTTGGACGAAAGCCGCCCATTCGGCGTGACGAACTCCTTCTGGAAGGCCGCGCGGATGTGCTCGAGCAGTCCGGAGTAGAATTCGGCGTCCTCTTTTTTGCCCAGAACTTCGGCGGAGGCACGCAGCAAATCTGTCGAGTGGGCGAAATACGCGGTCTGAATCAAGTCCTTGTCAGTAGTCGCTCCCGGGTAATCGGAATCCGTGGCGGCGAAGGCGAGCCAGTCTCCGTATGTCGCGCCCGTGTTCCAAAGGTACTTTTCACCGGCCGCCCGCCGCATGAATTCTACCCAGGCTTTCATGCTGGGATACTGCGCTTCCAGCAACCGGCGATCACCGTAGGAGAGATAGACCGTCCACGGCACCACCGTGGCGACATCGGCCCAGCCCGCCGAGGCAGACCCCCCTTGGCGCGTCTTGTGCGTCAGCACATTGGGAATCACGTCAGGCACGGCGCCATTGTCTTGCTGATCCAAAGCCACATCTTTCAGCCACTTGGTATAAAAGGCCGCCGAATCGTGATTAAAGGATGCCGTCTGCGCAAATACTTCCGCATCTCCCGTCCAACCCAGGCGCTCGTCACGTTGCGGACAATCCGTGGGGACGTCAACAAAGTTTCCTTTCTGCCCCCAGATAATGTTGTGCTGCAGCTGGTTCAGCATCGCACTTGAAGTTTCAAACGTGCTGCTGGGATCAATCGCCGAATGAACCACAACGCCGGTAAAGGCATCGAGTGGCGGTTCGCCGGGCCATCCTGAAACCGCAACATAGCGGAAGCCTTGAAAGGTGAAATGAGGCTCGAATGTCTCCACGCCCTGGCCTTTGGCGGTGTAGTGGATGGTCTCTTTTGCCGCGCGCAAATTCGCGGTATACAAATTGCCGTTTTTGTCGAGCACCTCAGCATGACGGAGCGTGATGGTGGTGCCCGCCGGGGCCGTCACGTGGAATCGCACCCAACCCACCATGTTCTGTCCCATATCGAGCACCGTGTCGCCATCGGGAGTCTTGATCAATTTCACCGGCTTGATTTCCTGAATCGCTCGTACCGGCGGTCCTGCGGGAGCCACCAACGCTTGCTTCGGAGTTTCAAGCAAAGTTACGCCCTTCCAATCCTTGTCGTCGTAAGTGGCATCGCTCCATCCCGTGCGTTCCATGCGCGCATCGTAAGTTTCCCCGTTGTAAATGTCTGACATTAGAATGGGGCCAGTCGTCGCCTTCCAATCCGCGTTGGTCCCGATGATTTGCTGTTTGCCGTCTTTGTAGGTGATCACCAACTGCGCCAGTAGAGCTGTTTTCGCTCCGTAGGAATTGTGGTTATTCCCCCAGGCCATATATCCCCGGAACCAGCCGTCACCCAGCAACGCTCCCACGCAGTTCTTTCCGGGTTTCAATTGCGCGGTAACGTCGTAGGTCTGATATTGAAAACGAAAGTCGTAGGCGGTCCATCCGGGCGTGAAATATTGGTCACCAACTCTTTTGCCGTTCAATTTTAATTGATAGAGTCCCATCGCCGAGGCGTACAAGCGCGCGCTCGCAATATCCTTTTTTGCTTCAAAGACGCGCCGCAGCATTGGGGAAGGGTTGGACTTCGTTGGATCTTCCGGCACATTGGGAGTGATCCAACTCGCTTTCCAGTCGGAGGCTTGCAGCAGGCCCATTTCCCAGTAGGCCGGTTCGCTCCACGCTGACGTGCGCCCCTGATTGTCAGAAACTTGCACCTGCCAGTAGTAACGCTGCCCCGTCTGCAGCGCCGGTCCCGCATAGGCGACGTGTGTGGAAGCATCTGAAGTTTGCTTGCCGGAATCCCACAGCAATTCGTTCTTCGCCAGTTTTGCCGCGGTTACCGCAACACGGATCTGGTAAGTGGACTGCATCGTTCCTCGTTCAGAGGACACCACTTCCCAACTCAGGCGAGGTTGCAGAACGTCAATTCCAACAGGATTACTTTTGTATTCGCAGCGCAGGTTAGTGAGAGTCAGCGGTGTGCTGGCCAAGCCCACACCCACAACAAACAGAGCGACAATTCCGGCGCAAAACGCAAACACCCTGGCGAAACGCATGGAGACTCCCTTCGAGTGAGGCGGCAAACGATTAGTAAATTCGATTGTGAAACTATTTCAGCGCTGATGCAGCAAAGTATATGCCTTCGCCCGCGTGTTCTTCAATCTGGCGATTGCGTCCTCGTAGATCAGGGACATTTATCTGCTTAAGGTCTGTTTTGGAATTTAGCAGAAGCGATATTACGTGGACCATGCAGCCGTGAGTGCAAATGAGTGTCCGCCGTCACTTTGTCAGTGGCGCGTCATGCCCACCGCGCTTACGCAGCAATTCCGCCACGTCTGGCTCCCATCTCGCGGATATGTGGAAAGGCGTTTGACCGTGCTTGTCTTTGGCATTTACCTGGGCGCCATTGGCCAGGAGCAATTCCACCATATCCTTGTGGCCATCCTGCGCCGCCCAGTGCAAGGCCGTTTGGCCCCATTCATTGCAGGAATCGATTTCAGCCTTGCTGAGGAGCAATAAAGAAGCGACTTCGTTCTCGCCGTTTTCCGCTGCGTAGTGCAAAGGCGTCTCGCCTGATTGGGTTTTGGCATTAACCTCGGCTTTGTTGGCAAGAAGCAAAGCTGCAACTTCCTTATGGCCCCATTTCGCGGCCAGGTGCAACGGTGTTTCGCCCAGGGTGTATCGGGTGAGGAGGAGTTGAGGATTGTCATTCAGCAACTCGCTGACCGTCGCGATGTTGCCCCATCGGACAGCAGCATAAAATGAATCCGTCATTGGCGTTCTCCTCCGCTGCCTGGCCTCGGGTATTCCAAGCCTCGCTCCCCCTTTGTGACCACAACGGGCGGGCCCTCCGTCACCTGGGATCGTTCTCGACTCGTTCGGGGCGGAAATCGTGGTTGGCTTGATCAGCGGCGCGTTGGCTTGGATCCGCGCCGCTGATCGTTTGGGTGGCGGCGACTTAACCGTTCAGATTCATCTGAACCACATTCGTTTAGTACAGCTCGGCGCTGGATAAGTAACCGGAGGAGTTGTCGCCGCCGGCAAACAGCACCATGCCGCTGAATAACACTGTCGCGGTGTGATATCTGCGAGCGGTGTTCAAGCTAGCGGTAGCTGTAAAGGTTGCTGTTGCGGGGTTGTAAAGTTCCGCACTGTTCAGGTAGCTGTTGGTGGAGTTAAAGCCACCAGCGACGAGAACCATGCCGTCGTTTAGAGGCGTCACGGTGGCCCAGCCCCGCGGTGCAATCAGGCTGCCGACGGAGGTGAAGGTATTCGTGGCGGGGTTATACACTTCCGCCGCTGAGAGATAACCGCTGGAGTTAGCACCGCCGGCGAAGAGGACCATGCCGTTAGTGAGCATTGTCGCCTGGTAAATGGCGCGCGCCGTAATCATGTTGCCGGCTAGGGTGAAAGTGTTGTCCGCGGAATTGAACAATTCGGCGGAGTTCAGGTAGCCGCTGGAGTTCATGCCGCCGGCAATCAGAATCAAACCGCTCTGCAGAGTCGTGGCGGTGTGCCAGTCGCGGGCGACGCTCATGGAGGTGGAATAAGTGAACAATCCCGTCGAGGGAGTAAACAACTCCATGCTGCTCAGGTAGCCGCTGGAACCCATACCGCCGGCAATCAGCACCGTATCATTGGCCAACAGTGTGGCTGTGTGTAGATAGCGCGCGGTGTTCAAATTGCCTTCCAGGATAAAGATACCGGAGGCAGGGTTATACAATTCTGCGCTGTTCAAGATGGTCCCGCCGCTGGCAGAATCGCCGCCAACAATCAGCACCATGCCGTTTTTCATAAGCGTCGCGGTGTGATTGCCGCGCGCAACATTCATGTTGCCAGTGGCAGTGAAAGCTCCAGTAGCTGGATTGTAAAGTTCCGCGGTGTTCAGTGCGGCGCCGCTCTTCTGGTAGCCGCCAGCAAGCAACACCATGCCGTTGTTCAGCAGGGTTGCGGTATGCGTTCCCCGCGCGGTGATCATCTGGCTGGCAGTAGCCACAAAACCTGTGGCACGCACAGTGAGATTCGCAGTGCCGCTGACGGAGCCGGCTGCGGCTGTGATGGTAACGGGCCCTGCGGCGTTTGCCAGACCCAGCCCTTGATTGCTCGAGTCGTTGGAGATCGCCGCTTTGGTTGTATCCGAGGAACTCCAAGTGACCGAAACGAGTTGTTGCGCGTTGTTATCGCTAAAGATGCCGGTAACGACGAAGGGTTGCGTTGTTCCCGGAGAAAGTGTCGAGGTACCCGGCGTGATGGAAATGGATACGAGGTTCGGAGGAGTTAGCGTGGCGGGTTCGTAAAGCTCGGCGCTGGCTAAGCCAACACCGGCCGTGTTGGTGCCACCCACGGCCAGCACCATGCCGTTGTTCAGCAAGGTGGCGGTATGGGAGTCACGCGCAGTTTTAAGGCCGCCCGTAACGAAAAACGTTTGAGCCGTGGGGTCATACACTTCGGCATTCGTCAAAGCGTTACCGAGAGAATCATTGCCTCCCGCGATGAGCACTGTGCCGTTGTTCAGGAGGGTGGCGGAATGGTTAGCGCGCGGGGTGCCGAGGCTACCGGTGGAGGTAAAGTTTTCGGTTGCGGGATTGTAGAGCTCCACAGTGGGTGTGGTTGTCGCGTTGGTGATGTGATAGCCGCCCGCAAACAACACCATGCCAGTATTCAGCAGAGTGGCTGTGTGTAAGGCGCGCGGGGTTTGCATGCCACCGATGGGGGTAAAGATATGAGTCGTGGGATCATACCGCTCCGCACTGGCTAAGTCGGATAAGGTGGAGGGGTCATATCCGCCCGCCAGTAACACCGTGCCATCGTTCAAGAGGGTGGCGGTGTGCCAGAAGCGGCCCGCGTTCAGGCTGCCGGCAGGGGAAAAAGTCCCGGCGACCGGATCATAGAGCTCTGCACTGGCAAGAGCAGTGCAAATTCCAGCGACACAACTCTCGCCTCCCGCAAGCAAAACCGTGCCGTTGCTCAAGAGCGTTGCCGTGTGCCAGCCGCGCGCCGTGTTTAGGCTGCCGGTAGAGGTAAACTTTCCAGTCGAGGGATCGTACAGCTCCGCATCAGTGAGTGCTCCCTCGGAGCCAAGTCCGCCGGCAATCAGCACCTTGCCGTTGTTAAGGAGCGTTGCAGTGTGCGACTGGCTCGCGGAATTCAGGCTCCCGGTGGTGGTGAAGCTGCCGGTTGTGGGATCGTAGAGCTCGGCAGTGACTACGTAATCGCCGCTGGAGGCATTATAGCCCCCGGCCAGAAGTACAAGACCGTTGTTGAGCACCGTCGCCGTTTGACTGAAGCGCGGGGTGTTCAGACTGCCCGTCAAGACAAACCCGGCTGTGACCGTCAGTGTGGTCGAGCCGTTGATCGCGCCGGACGCAGCCTGAATCGTAGCTTGCCCGGGCACGAGGGCACTTGCGAGTCCGGCCGTGTTGATGGTGGATACGCTCGTCGTTAAGGAACTCCACGTCACGCTGTTCGACAAATCCGGCGTGCTCCCGTCGCTGTACTTTCCCGTGGCCTTAAATTGCTGCGTGGTTCCGGCAGCAATCGAAGGGTTTGCCGGTGAGACGGAAATCGAGACCAGCGCCGGCGGAGTAACCGTCAGGGTCGCTGCTACGGTCGTAGCTGTCCCCACGCTGTTGGTGAACACCGCCTTGTACTCGTTTGAGTTTTGCTGTGTTGCTACTGTGAAGCCATAGGTTGCAGAAGTAGCTCCGCTGACGTTGCTGAACGTGGTGCCACCATCGGTGCTCACCTGCCATTGCACTGTTGGCGTTGGCGTACCGCTGGCGGCTGCGGAAAAACTGACGGTACTTCCTGAGGCGATCGTCTGGCTTGTTGGATTTGTGGTGATCGCAGGCGCTGAATTCACTGTCAGCGTGGCCGCAGTGGTCGTAGCTGCCCCGGCGCTGTTGGTGAAGACCGCCCTGAACTCATTTGCGTTTTGAGTAGCCGTCGCCGTGAAACTATACGTCGCCGAAGTTGCCCCGCTCACATTACTGAACGTAGTGCCGCCGTCTGTGCTTACCTGCCATTGCACCGTTGGCGTAGGTGTGCCGCTGGCCGCCGCAGCAAAACTGACGCTAGTGCCCGCACTGACCGATTGAGAAGCGGGGTTGGTGGTGACGGTGGGCGCCAGTGCCGCCACATCCGCAAATTCCGAGGCCAGTAATAACCAGGAGCAGTATTACAACCGCACACCGCAATTGATTCGTCATCGTATCCTCGTTTCTGGACTTGCGAACTGGCTACTTCCGTGATTGCTACACGTGATGATGGTTCGCTCCGCTGATTCGCGAACTATTGAATGGCGCCGGTAGTGACCAGGGACACAGGCTTCGTTCCAGAGCCGATGCTTTGGACGAACGTCAAATCACCGGTAGCATCCGCGATGGAGTAGATCGAGATAGTGTCCGCGACCCAATTGGCCACGAAGAGGAATCTTCCGGATGAATCCACGGCCACTGAGGAAGGATGCGAACCGGAGGCAAGGGTGACTGTGGTTTGAGCAGTCAATGCCCCGGAAATGGAGTCGACGGTATACGTCGAGATGGTGCCCGAATTGTAATTTGCAACGTAGGCGTATCGCCCGGTGGGATCCACGGTGACGGACATCGGGGCAGTTCCGGCAGCGACGGTGCCGCTGCCGATCACTGTCAGTGCTCCCGTTGTGGCGTTGATGGTGTACATCGAGACGTTATTGGATCCCCAATTCGCCACATAAACAGATTTTCCGGTGGGATCGACGGTGATGGAGATGGGTTGCGTGCCAGCGGCAATCGGGCTCACGCCTGCCACTTGTGCAAGTGCCGATTCCCCCGCACTCACGTTAGCTGTGTACATGGAAACGGTGTTGCTGCCGTAATTTGCGACGTAGGCGAACCTAGCGGTAGGGTCTACCGCGATTGAATTCGGTTGGGTTCCGGTGCCAGTCCATCCGTTTGCGCTGCTTAACGCCCCAGTCTGGGAATTGATGTTGAAAAAATCGACACTCGCGGAAGTGGAACAGGCTATATAAGCAAACCGGCTGATGGGATCCAAGGCTACGGACCATGGCAGCGTGCCTGTTCCTCCCGAGCCGTACGCGGTACCGGAGTTTGCGACGAAGGTTAAGGCGCCAGTGCTGGAGTTAATGGTGTAACTCGATGCGGTATTGTCGGCGCTGTTGGTTGCGTAAAGGAATTTGCCAAAGAAGTCGAGCGCCAGGGACGTGGGTTCCGTTCCTGCCGGGATAGTTCCTGTTCCAATGGCCGTTAAGGCTCCGGAACTGGCGTTAATGGCGTACATCGAGAGGTTGTTGGCGCCATTGTTCGCCGCATAGGCGAAGGTAGGCGTATGCGTAATCGCCGTAGTGCCCCAGGTCAGGGCAATGGACATGGGTTGCGTACCCACGCGGATGATCCCCGTATTAGTCAAACTTCCCGTGGACAAATCGATGGTGTAGACCCAGACATCGTTGGATTCAAAGTTGGTGACGTACACGAAATTGCCAGACGGATCCACGGCGACCGACATGGGACCCGTTCCTGCGGCGATGGTTCCGCTGCCAATTGGCGTAAAGGTTCCTGTGTACCTGCCAACCGTGTACATGGAGAGATTGTTGGAACCCTGATTGGTCACATAGGCAAAACTATCGGTGGGATCGAGCGCAACGGTGTGGGGTCCAGTTCCGGCGGTTACAGTGCCGCTCCCGAGAACCATCAAGCTCCCCGTGTTGACGTTGATGCCATACATCGACACAGTGTCATCGCTATTTCCAACGTAGACGTATTGGCCGGTTGGATCTGATGTTATCGAGCGAGGAAGTGAGCCTGCCGCGATTGTGCCCGTCCCCACTGCCGACAAGAGTCCGGTCGTTTGGTCGATGGCAAACATCGAGACGTTATCTGAAGTGGAGTTGGCCACATAAACCCACCTGCCCGCGACTGTCAGCGCCACTGGAAATGTTCCAGCGGTGACGTTTCCTAAGAACGAGAGAGCTCCTGTTGTCGCGTTGCTGGTATACATCGAAACGTTGTTGCTGCCTGAGTTGGCGGCGTAGGCAAAATTGCCCGAGGGATCCACTGCCACCGATCTCGCGGCCGTACCCGCCGGGTAGCTGCTGACGAAGGTCAGGTTTCCGGAAGTGCCATTGATGCTGTACAGCGAAACGGTATTGAACCCGCCATCAGCCGTATAGGCGAACTTGCCCGAGGGGTGAATCGTCAGTGATTGGGCGTTTTGATTGGGAATGAAGCCGTTGTGCCGTGGCTGGCCGGTGAATGCATCCACCGTGAGGATGGAAAGTGAACCATCGTTGTTCGGCACATAGGCGAAGCGCGGGTAATTCAAAACATTGAAATTAACGGAATTGGATCCGCACAAGCCTTCGCTTAAACCCGGAACCGTCAACCTAACTGACGCCGTTCCCGCGGCAGCGATGTCGCTGGCGGTAATCTGCGCGGTCACTTGAGTGCTGCTGACAAAGGTGGTGGTTCGGCTGCTGCCATTCCACTGCACGGAAACGCCCGACACGAAGCCGGTGCCTTGCAACGTCAGTGTGAAAGGCAATCCGCCCAAAGGTACGCTGGCAGGGGAGAGCCCCGTAATGAGGAGAGACGGACAGTTTGCTTGTATCGCGAAATTCAGGGAGTTCGACGTTCCTCCACCTGGCGTGGGGTTCACCACGGTGACCGGAACCGTTGCCACATCACCGAGGTCGTCCGCGGTGATCTGTGCGGTTACCTGAGTGCTGCTGACAAACGTGGTCGTACGGCTGCTGCCGCCCCACTGCACCCCACTGCCGGAAATGAAATTCGAACCCTGCACCGTCAGCGTGAAGGACGCGCCGCCCAAAACGGCATTGGCAGGAGAGAGAGTTGTGATTGCCGGAACCGGGTTTTTCTGTGGCGGCGGTGTTTGCCCGCCTGAACCGCTGGCACCCCCGCACCCACAAATTCCCGCGCCGCACGCAATCAGTAGCAAGACTGCAACCGCAAACTGCTGCTTATTCCACATGTCATCCTCGTTTCTCGAATTAGAAATGGACGTTCACTAATTTCGCCGGCGGCACACTTGGCAGTCACTGGCGAACAATTCTGCGTTCCCTTACTGCTGGTTTTTCTGGGCCTTTTTAATGACTTTTATTGTGTTCATCTTGCCTGCCGTATAAGGCGGCAGAAGGTTTGTATGCTCGAGGGCCGTCATTCCACCGGGGTCTCTGATGTCCGGGTCCGCGCCGCGTTCGAGCAGAAGCTTAACGACGTTTTCTTTCTTGAATCCCGCGGAGACTTCGGCGCCAAGCATGAGAGCTGTGTTTCCGTACGCATCCGTGGCATTTACATTCGCTCCGGCATCGAGCGACTTCCTCACCGCCTCGATGTCGTTCTGATGAGCTGCTGCAAGGAGCTGATCATTCAGCTTGCTTTTTTCCGGGTCGACCGGAATCGTTGCGGGGGATAGGGTGTTGGAGTCGCGTGTGAAGGGGAGCGAGGCAAGGTCGAACGCAAGAACCGACGGAGAGGCGATATCATCCCGGACACAGAGAGCATGAGCAAGACTCAGGAAAAAGGTATGAGTTTTGTGCCGCTCTGGATTGGGCCCGAGGCCTTTAGACACAACCCGCAATCCATCGGTGGAGAATGCCGGCAAGTGCGTGGCAAACGCGTTCGGTGTCTCGTCGGCGTCCAACGACAGAAGAATGCTCGCGTGCTCTCCTGTTTCGAGATTCACAACGTGAAGCGACCATCCCTGATTCTGCTCGTAGCTCGGCCGGAGGTAGAACTTCTCCTGCAATGAACCCGCATGGGTTTGGATGGTCTGCCCCACCTGAGCCTGCTCGGAACCCTCCCTCCTTTCCATCCATAATGCGTTGAGCACTGCTGCCGCTGTCCCGATGCCGGCGACGGCAATGGCGCCCCCCAATTGAGCTTTGGCGGCAAATTTCTGTTGTTGGTACGACAACTGCTGGCCGGGAGCCGGGGTGGCGGAGTTTTTAATCATGTTCATCGAGTAAGTCGTCGAGTTGTTTATGGAAGCTTGGCTGAACTGGAAGACGGCGCGCTGCTGAGCCATGGCCACGCGATAGTTGTCATCGGGGCTTGCGGAATCGCCGTTTGGCTGGTTCGGATTTTTTCCCGCGCGCGATGCTGCGGCCGTGCTGCGGTGCAGGAATCTGGCGGTGGAATAGTCGTACGTAAAACCCTTTCCGCCTACTACCTGGTCCGTGTAGAGAACTTTTCCGTCGGATTTCCGCACGGAGAGTACGCCACTTTCTCTGGCCACGATGATTCGATCGCTAGTGATGCGCAAATTGTCGGGTAACTGTCTTCGCGATTGGAGATTCGAGGGTATCTCGGCCTTGAACACCACTGAACCATCGGTAGCTTTTATAGCGATCACGTTGGTTGGCGTGGTCACGTAAAGCAAAGTTTCCTCGGCGAAGATGGGGCTTGCTGCACGATCAAGAAGGTCAGATTTCCACAGTTGTTTGCCCGTGTTGTGGTCCAGAGCCACGATGGAGTCGGGCGGGTTGTTAGCACTGCCTTTCAACAGCACGAAGACGCTGTGCTCGTTTGCGGTGAGGGCTTGAAAGGCGCCGTCGCTGACCACTGCGCGCCATACTTGTTTTCCGGAAACCGGGTCCGACCTGGTGATCGACGAGCCGTCTGAGAAGTAAAGATCATTTCCCAGCGGGATGGCCTCAGATTTTGGCCCGAAGGTAGCCGGGAACGGAATTCGCCACAGCAATTTGCCATCGCTAGCCGAAATCAAAGCCACCTCTGGTCCGCTCAGAAGTACGGCGTCACCCATGATCGTGACGTCGAGCCTTGTAGTTTTATCCGCGGGGTAGTTCTCGACCGGAGTTCTCCAGGCTTCGCTGCCCGTCTTCACACTCACGGCGGACATCGTCATCGGCTGTGCCTTTTGGTCCAGAACGACCAAGAGATCTCGGGTCGGAAATAGCAGAGACTTTTCCCCTGCCCGCGGCCGGCTCCAAATTTGAGTGCCGCTCTCCGGATTCAGGGCAACCGTCTCTTTACTTCCCTCGATGAGAATTACCGGATAAATGGCCAGGAGATTTTGCGGGGCACCAAATGAACCGCGAGGAACGGTCCAGATCGTTTCTCCGGTCACCGAATTCAACAGTACGAATTCAGACGGCTTCAGCCCACCGCCGTAGTCATTGGTATCAATGGTGCCAACCAAGACGCGGTCTTTCGCCACAAACTCGATAAAATCCGTTTCATCCACACTCAGCTTTTTTTCCACAACGGTTTGGATGGAGTCGGCGTTCCAGGCTCGATTGGCTTCGCTTCGCCGTACGCTGGGTTTTCCGCTTTGGGAGCGGACCACCCGGTTGAGCCAGCGCCGCCAAAACTGATGCAGAAGGAGAGGAGGAGTGTGAGACTTCGCGTGCCGTGCATCGCCAACTTCCTGAATAGCAGGCTTCGAAGTGGCGTATTTGGGCCCAGTATCATAATTTCCTCCGTTGAACCGCAGCGCATTGCTTCATTTCTTACTGCTAGGCGGTGCAAGGCTCAATGCACGGGGAGTCATCCGGAAGTCAACTGCAAGTCACCAGTGGGCAAATGGTTGTAAACCCATCCCTTTACATGCCGATCGTTTTTGGTTGCATGTCCTTGACAGGCTCTGTAGGGGGTCTTACGATTTCTGCAGCAAAAGAGAATCACGGCCAACCCCTCGTGGCAGACCCGGCGACAATCCATAGGCAAGCGCGTTTCGGACCCTTCACGGTCGACCTCACTTCACGGGAATTGCACGGCAGCGACGGCAAGGTCCGTCTTCAGGGCTTGCCCTTTCAAATCTTGACCATCCTTGTGGACCAACCAGGTGAGTGGGTTACCCGCGAACAACTACGCGAGCGACTTTGGCCCGCCGACACTTTTGTCGATTTCGACCACTCGATAAACACAGCCATCGGGAAACTGCGAAGAGCGCTTGGAGATGACTCCGACGAGCCTCACTACATCGAAACTCTGCCGCGACACGGCTACCGGCTCATCGCTGAAGTGGTTGAGACACCGCAGCCCAAAGATTCTGAAGCGGGGAAACGCAGGCTCTGGAAGTTCGCTGTGCCGTCCGCGTTTCTGTTGCTGGCGGCTGCGATCGCGGTTTGGCTTTTTTATCCCTGGCAGCAAACGCGGGCCCTGACTGACAAGGACACCATCGTCTTAGCCGACATCGATAACAAAACAGGTGATGAGGTTTTCGATGATGCGCTGAAGCAAGCCCTGGCGTCGGAACTCGCGCAATATCCATTTCTGAATGTGCTCTCGGACCAAAAAGTCAGTGAGTCCTTGAGCATGATGGGCCGACCCAGCAATGCGCGCGTTTCCGGGGATGTGGGAAGGGAAGTTTGCCAGCGTTCAGGCAGCAGCGCTTTGCTGACCGGGGCAATCTCTCGCTTGGGCAATCACTACCTGATTGCTCTGAATGCGGTGGCCTGCCACACGGGAGACACCTTGGCCCAAGTACAGGGCGAGGCGGTCACCAAGGAAGATGTTCTGAAGACTCTCGGCAAAGCTACTTCCAGTTTGCGAAGCAAGCTGGGAGAGTCTCTGCCATCAGTGGAGAAGTTCGATGTTCCGATCGAAGCGACGACGCCCTCACTGGAAGCCCTGAAATACCTGAATATAGGTCTGACACTGCGGCGCAGGGAAGGAGACGCGGCGGGCATCCCTTTCTTAAGGAGGGCGATCGAGATCGATCCGAACTTCGCCTCGGCTTATTCTGAGTTGGCCCTCTCCTACGACAATCTTCAACAAACGTCGCGTGCCTTGGAATGTGCCAACAAGGCCTATCAATTGCGTGAGCGGGCCACGATGCGGGAGCAACTGAGTATCACGGCGTTGTATTTCAGCGCCACCGGAGACCTCGACAAGGAAATTGAGACCTACGAGTTGTGGACCGCGAGTTACCCACGGAACCCGGTACCACGCGGTAACTTGGGAGCCGATTACGCCATGTTGGGGAAATTTGAGAAGGCAATTCCGGAACAACAGGAGGCGCTGCGGCTTGCTCCTGACAACGTCAACGTCTACACAAGTCTCGGGGCATCGTACCTCTATTTAAATCGGCTGGACGATGCCAAGACCACTTTCGATCAGGCCCTGACACGGAAGTTGGATGACGGGGGTCTGCGTCAGTTTATGTACTACCTTGCCTTTGTGCGGGAGGATGCGCCGCGGATGGAAGAGGAGCTGGCATGGGCCGCGGGCAAACCGGGAGACGAAGACCTTTTGCTGTCGCTGCAGTCCGACACGGAGGCGTTCTACGGAAGGATGAGCAAGGCCCGGGAATTTTCGCGCCGAGCAGTGGACTCTGCGGTGCGGGCGGATTCGAAAGAAACAGCGGCGATGTGGCTGGTAAACGCGGCGCTGCGCGAGGCGGAGTTGGGTAATACTGTGGCGGCGAGGCAAGGAGTGGCAGCGGCTTTGACGTTGTCTCCGGGACGGGACGTGAAGATGCAGGCGGCCCTAACGTTGGCGCGCATCGGAGATACCACGCGAGCCAACGCGCTGGTCGAGGAACTGCAGAAAGATTATCCGACACACACGCTGCTGAAGGTCTACTGGCTCCCGAGCATCAAGGCGGCCATTGAACTTAGCAGGGGTGATGCGTCCAAGGCGATTGAGTTGTTAGAGCCCGCGGCACCCTATGAACTGGCTGGAGGCCTGACGATGTACCCAGCGTACTTGCGTGGCCAAGCGTATTTGCTGGCACACAATGGAACTGCTGCTGCCGAAGAGTTCCAGAAACTGGCGGATCACAAGAGCATTGTGGAGAATTTTGTGATTGGTTCAATCACGTATCTGCAACTTGGGCGTGCTTGGACGTTGGCAGGCGATACCGCGAAAGCGAAAACTGAGTACCAAGACTTCCTCTCTTTGTGGAAAGGCGCCGATCCTAACGTCGCGATTCTGCAACAAGCCAAAGCCGAGTATGGCAAACTCCAATAGCCACGCGCGGGCACGCAGTGAGAGCTAAAAAGGGATTACGAATCTCCAAAAAAAAGGAATCGCCCCAGGTTTTTCGCCTTGATCGAATTTCAGGAGGATAGAAATGACGGGATTAGTTCGTTGCATGGGAATGGGCTTGCTGGCCTCTGCCTTCGTCTGCACAGGGGCAATGGCACAGGGCTGGCAACACGTTGGGAATGTGCAGAGCGTCGAAAAATTGAAGGACGGGGTCGAGCTGACGGCGGGCTCCGCAAAGGTGCGCGTCACGGTATTTCGCGACGGAGTGTTCCGCGTGCGTGTCGCTCCGACGGGCGAGTTTCCGAAAGATTTTTCCTGGGCCGTAATTGAAAATTCCGAAGCGCCGGCCATTACGATTGAGGAAAACCAGAAAGAGGTGCGGCTGACCGCGGGCAGTACGACTGCGAAGGTGCAGAAATCGCCCCTTCTGATCAGCTTTTCCGATGCGGCCGGGAATGTCTTGCTCGCCGACGAACCCACTCTTCCAATGGCCTGGAACGGGACAGAGGTGCGCGTGTGGAAGAAGATGCCGCTAGAAGAAAACTACTACGGACTGGGAGACAAAGCCGGGCCGATGAATCGCCGCAATCGAGCATTCACAAACTGGAACACAGACGCGTTTGGCTGGCAGGAATCCACCGATCCGCTGTACAAGACGATTCCATTTTTTGTCGGGCTCCTGAAGGGCGTGGCATACGGCGTCTTCTTTGATAACACCTATTGGAGCAGCTTCGATTTTGGCAAAGAATCGCGTGATTATTTTTCGTTCGGAGCGGAGGGCGGCGAGCTGAACTACTACTTCATTGCGGGGCCGGAGCCGAAGAAAATCATCGAGCGTTATACAGCTCTAACCGGCCGCTCGCCTTTGCCGCCGCTGTGGACTCTGGGTTACCAGCAATGCCGCTACAGCTATTATCCCGAAGCGCGTGTGCGGGAAATCGCCCGGCTTCTGCGCGAAAAGAAAATTCCCGCGGATACCATTTATCTCGACATCGACTATCAGGATGGCAACGCGCCCTTCACCATCAACCGCCAATATTTCCCCACCTTCGAAAAAATGATTGCGGACCTGCGCGATCAGGGGTTCCACGTCATTCTTATTACTGACCTTCACATCAAGAAGAATCCCGATCACGGTTACGCTCCCTACGATTCCGGGATGAAAAACGATGTCTTCGTGAAGAATCCCGATGGTTCGGTCTACGTTGGCACGGTTTGGCCCGGCGACAGCGTTTTTCCGGACTTCACGCTGACACGCGTGCGCGATTGGTGGGGTGGACTCTACAAGGACTTCGTCAAGATGGGCGCCTCTGGCTATTGGAACGACATGAATGAGCCCGCCGTTTTCCGGTTTCCCCAGAAGACCGCGCCACTGGACGTGGTTCACCGTTTGGATGACGGAACGACATTAGATCACCGCGCCGTCCACAACGTCTTTGGTATGGAGAATGCCCGAGCGACTTACGATGGCCTGCGGAAACTTCAGGGCGACGAGCGGCCGTTTGTACTGACGCGCGCCGCTTATGCTGGCACACAGCGCTATGCCGCCACGTGGACTGGCGACAACCTGGCGACCTGGAACCATCTCTCGATGAGTACGCCAACGCTCCTGAGCATGGGTTTCTCTGGGTATCCGCTGGTGGGCGACGATATCGGGGGCTTTGGCAGTTCGCCGCCCGCGGATCTCTTGACGCGTTGGTACGAGGTTGGGGCGTTCAACCCGATCTTCCGCAACCACGCCGCAAAGGGAACCGCGGATCATGAGCCGTGGGTGAACGGGCCCGAGCAGGAAGCCATTCGGCGCAAATACATTGAGCTGCGCTACAAGCTTCTGCCCTACATCTATACGGCCACGGAAGAAGCCACGCGCACCGGCATGCCGTTGATGCGCCCCATTTTCCTGGAATATCCCAAAGTCGAAAGTTTGTACGGTGACGATCGGGATTTTCTTTTCGGGCCTGATCTGTTTGTGGCTCCCGTTGTCACGGAAACCACGGATGCGGAGGGAGTGTCGCTGCCTCCGGGTGAATGGTACGACTTCTGGACGCTGGAAAAGCACACGGACAAGGAGCACATCAGTCTTCATCCGCGAATGGATGAAGTGCCGCTTTATGTGCGTGCGGGCGCGATCGTGCCCATGCAGCCGCTGGTGCAGTATACGGGCCAAAAGCCGGACGGGCCTCTGGAATTGCGCGTCTATCTGCCTGCCAATACTTCCGCCAATGATTGCCGGGGAGCGCTATACGAAGACGATGGCCACACGTTCGCCTACCAGCGGGGAGAGATCTTGCGTGTGAATTATTCCTGCCAGGTTTCAGCGAATTCCGTGACCGTGACGAGCACCATCATTAAGGATGCCTTCAAACCCTGGTGGCAGAGTGCCCAGATGAATCTGTACGGCGTGGCAGCGGCGCCGAAGGAAATACGCATCGGCGCACAGATCGATAAAGAGTGGAGCTACGATAGCCAAACGCATTCCGTCACGCTGAGTTTGCCCGATGCGTTGAAAGACTGGAGCGTTCAAATCGGCTTCTAGGGCTGGCCGGTTGTGGTGATCAGCGCCGGGTGGAATCCCGCTGGATAACTTCTGGATCGAGGAGAATTGTCTGGGCTCGTGGCGCCGTGCCCGAATTCACAAGTTCAATGGCCATCTGCGCGGCCCGTATGCCGATGGCGGTGCTGTGCTGATCTACGCTGCTCAGCGGTACATGCAGATAATCATCGAAAGGAATGTTCCCACAACCAAGCAATGCAACGTCTGCGGGTATACGCAGGCCAGCGTCCAGAATGGCTTGCATCGCTCCGGTGGCCACCAGGTCGTTGTAACAGAAGATGGCATCAGGAGGAGAGGGCAGCCGGAGCAATTCATTCGCGGCATCGAATCCGGCCGCCTCGCCTGCTTCCTCTGCTCGGGCTACGTTGGCCACATATTCGGGGCAAAGCGCCAGACCTTCCTCGGCCAGCGCCCGCTTGTATCCTTCATACCGCCCAACCAGGTGGCTCAGCTTTGCGGCGCTTACGTGCGCAATTCTTCGGCAGCCAATATCGATAAGATGCCGAGTGGCGATGTAGCCGAGGTTTTCGTCGTTGACCCCCACGAAATGCGAAGCAAACCCATCAAATCGACGGTCGAGAAGGACATAAGGAAAGCCCTCTTTGTCCAATTGCTGGAACGATTGCGGAGTGAACTGTGCGGAAGCAACCAGCAGGGCGTCCACTCCAAGCGCAATGAACTGGTCGATGACCCTTCTCTCCAGATCAGGCTGCAATTCCGACGAACAGATGAGCAGCGTGAATCCCGAGCTGCGCAGGACGCCAGATACCGCGCGTGCTAGTTCAGTGAAGAACGCGTGTGTAAGATCGGGGATGACCAGGCCCATCATGTTCGTGCGACCCGTCACCAGGGCGCGCGCGGAGAGATTCGGGCGGTAATTCAGTTCTTCGGCTCGTCGCAAAACGCGCGCACGCGTTTGAGCGCTGATGTCGGGACGCCCGCGAAGGGCCTTGGAAACCGTGATAACGGAAAGTCCGAGGTCTTCGGCAATATCCTTCATTCGGACTGTCATGGATTTTGATCTCCCACGCAGGCTAACACGGGTTTCTCAGATCCTGCCGCGAGAGCGGCCGACCCGGTGCGGAAATAGAGGATTGAAAGTCTGCCAAAACGATTTAGCAGATGGGGAAAATCACATGTTTCGCAAGGATGAATAGTTCCGATAAGTTGCAGCAAGCGAAATGGTTATAGAGGGGAAGAGGGCTTTCTTGCAGTTCATTTGCATCTCTAAGAGAATGAAATAAAAAGGGTTAGCGGGAGGGTCGCCAGGAATAACGTTAACGTTGTAGATTTCCCTTGACAAGATTTTACCTTCTAGTATTTTAATACTACTGATTCAGGGTTAGCTGTTCAGAATATCGTTATTCAGCAAAGGGGTGTATCAGTGAAAAAACGGTTAATTGGTTTGTTGGTCGTGTTGTGCTGCCTCATCCTGCTGACGGGGGGGACTCTCTGGGGTCAAGGTATTTTCGCGACTCTCACGGGTGTTGTGTCCGATCCTTCCGGAGCAGTGGTAGCCAACGCAAAAGTAGTTTTGAAAGACGCCGTATCGGGCTCTATGCGCGATACGGTTACGAGCAGCGATGGATATTTTTCCTTCGCCTCGGTCCCGGTCGGAGTGTACAGTGTCGCCATTACGGCGCCGGGTTTCCAAACGTATAAAGCGGACGCCATCGCATTGGGTGGCGGCGAGAGTCGCAACCTTAACATCGCACTTGTCCTTGGCGCGGCCAGCCAGACAGTCGAGGTCAACGCGCAAGAAACAGCGCTTGTGACCACGGACTCTGGTGAAAAGTCGTTTGCCTTGGAAACCAAGGAACTCGAGAATTTCATTCAGGTCGGAAGCAACGCAGCGGAATACATCAAGATCACGCCGGGCTTCGGCATCCAGAACGGCACAAAAAATCAGTCAAACTACAGCGGTCAGACCATTGGTATCAATGCTAACGGAGATTCGGGCAGTCAGAGCCCCCTCAACGCGGCATTCACCTACAACGGTCTGCCCACGAACAGCCTGGACATCACCGCCGACGGCGCGCACGTATCCGACCCCGGATGCAACTGCGACACGCCGGTCAACCCCAACTCCGATTTCATTCAGGAGTTCAAGGTTCTTACGTCGAACTACAGCGCTGAGAACCAGAAGGGGCCAATCGTCATCACCTCGGTGACCAAGGCTGGCGGTACGGAATTCCATGGCAGCGGTTTCTTCTCTGCAAGAAACCACGTCCTCAACTCCAACGACTGGTTGAATAATGCCAGCGGCGTGAAGCAACCCGCGGACTCCTACTATTATCCCGGCGCCACACTCGGCGGACCAATCATCATCCCGGGCACGAACTTCAACAAGAGCCGCCAGAAGCTCTTTTTCTGGACTGGCTTTGAATATTACAAACAGACAATTGACACCGGATTGCTCCGTGCGACGGTCCCGACGAGTTGCGAACTCACTGGTGACTTCTCCACAGCTTGCGTCGATCAAGAAGGGTCCACAATTGCGACCGGTAAAGCTCCCGGGCAGCTGAATGCTCTGGGCCAGGCCGCGTTTGGTGGCACCACGATCCCAGCGTGTACGGGGACTCCTAACGGTGCTTGCATCGACCCCAGCATGCTGGCCCTGGCGAAGTTGTTCCCCGCAGCGAATGCGGATCCAGCCACGACCGATGGATACAACTACGTGCAAGCCGAAGTTTTCGCCCAGAATAACCGGCAGTGGACCATTCGCGGCGATTACAACATCAGCGACAATACCAAGGTCTTCGTTCGCTACAATTACCAGCGCGAAATCCAACAGTTCCCCGTTGGCCTCTGGTGGCGCAATGGCGACCAGGTTCCCTATCCGACGCCCATCGAGGGCAAGAACAAGTCCGATTCATGGGCCGGAACGCTGACGCACGTATTCAGCCCGACCATGACCAACGAAACGGTTGTCGCCTACACGTTCGTAGGCTTCCCGAACGTGTTCTCGGATCCCAACGCGGTCGACCGCGGCACAGTGGGCTATGGCTACGCTGGCGTCTTCGCCAATGGAGTCAAGCAGATTCCTTCATTTGGCCAGTTTGGCCCCAGTGAAGCAGCCCTCATGTTCAACCCCGGCGGCTTCGAAGATGGCGGAGCTTCCGAAGGCCTGTACGCCAACAAGTACATGCCCAGCGTTAGCGATACTTTCACCAAGGTCATCAAGAACCACACCGTCAAGGCTGGTTTCTTCTACGAGTGGATTCGCAACGCACAGCCTGCCAACAATTACACCAACCAGTTGTTGCAAGTTTCCGCGGGCAGCACGTTCAGCTACGGCAATGAATATGCCGACTTGCTGACCGGCAACCTCAGCAACTATACGGAAACGAACTTCAACCGCGTTAATGACATCGCCTACACGACCTATGAATTCTTCGTGCAGGATTCCTGGAAAGCCACCAAGCGCTTGACCATCGATTACGGCGTGCGCTTTAGCCACTTTACGCCTTGGGACGACCGCTTGGGCTTCGGCTACTCCGTCTTTAACCCCTCAGCGTATAGCCCCAGTTGCGCCGCGCAATATTGCGGATTCGAATGGCACTCGGCTGATTCTTCCGTTCCTGTCGGTGGATTCCCGACTCGGCCGTTGTTCTACCAGCCGCGTATCGGTGCTGCCTATGACCTGTTTGGCAAAGGCAAGACCGTTCTTCGCGGCGGTTGGGGACGGGCCTATTACCACTCCGGCCAGTTCACCAGCGGGTTGGATGCTTCGGCGGGCGTAAAGACCGTCGGTTTGTCGCAGACGAACTGGACTTCAACTGGTGCAAGCGGTTGCCCGACGATCGCCTCGAATGGCGCTCCTCTCGTTCTGGGGCAGTTTGCTAATTGCCTGAACGTGGTTGCCGCTCCTGCTTCTCCTTCGGCGGTAGACTCAACCGATAACATGCAGCCCTATACCGATAGCTGGAGCTTCACAGTCGGGCAGCAGACCCCCTGGCAGGGCTACTTGGAAGTTGCCTACCTTGGAAACCGCAGCCGTGACCTCGAAAACAGCACGGGTGGTGCAGGCAGCAACCTCAACCTGGTACCGGTCGGGGCATTGTTCGCCACGACCGACCCGGTTACCGGCCTAGCAAACACTAATCCTGGTGAAGCGAATGCCAACGATTGGAGACCACTACAGGGCTATGGCGATCTCAACCAGGCCACCAACAACCTGTATGCCAACTACAATGCACTGCAGGTAACGTGGGTTCGCCACGCTGGCCGCTATACGATCCAAGCCAACTATACCTATCAGAAGTCTTTGGGTATCGTTGCCGCCACCTACAACCCCTTCGATCTCGCCGCCAACTACGGAGTATTGCCGGGAGACCGCAGGCAGCTCTTCAACCTTGCTTACTCGCTTGATGAGGGCAGGGCGGTCCACACTTCCAACCACTTCGTGAGCGGAGCCGTAAATGGCTGGCAACTCTCCGGCATCGTGTCGATCGAGAGTGGCGCCAACCTGACTTACGGCGGCAACACCGGTAACGCCGGATCCGCGCCAAACACCAATTACAACATGTCAATTTACTGCGCACCGACGGCTGCGGAGACTGCGGCGAACATTACCTGCCCGCAAGGCTCTGCAATCTTCCCGGGCTCGATCAGCGCGGCGAATACGACGGGCATTCCGATCAACAATCAATCCATCCTGGGGACAAACGCAATTACGTTGAACCCCATCGTGACCTGCAACCCAGAAAAGAACCTGGCCGCGCACCAGTACGTCAACGCAGCCTGCTTCTCCGCGCCGACGACCGTCGGCACGAATGGCCCAACGATGCTACCGGTAGCTTACGGACCAGCGTACTTCAACTGGGACATGGGATTGTTCAAGAACTTCGCCATCTCGGAATCGAAGAAACTTCAATTCCGGGTTGACGCCTATAACTGGCTGAACCATCCTTTGTACTCTTTCCCCAGCGGCAGCAACCTGACCCTGCAATTTGCGCAGGATCCGGTGACGCAGCAGATTAGCCAAGCTAACTCCAACTTCGGTTATGCGACCGAAAAGAACGGCAGCCGCATCATCCAGCTTGCCGTGAAGTTCTTCTTCTAAACATAACCCAAGCAGTTTCGACAAAAATGGGATGGCTTCGGCCATCCCATTTTTTTTGTCCTCGGAAGGCAACTGGAAGCCCGGGGATGGACTTTGGTAGCATGGATGTGCGTCTGAAGAATCGTGCTTGGCGTGGCATCCAAAGCATTTTGGGTGAGCACTTCTTGATGCGAGTACACCACTCAAAGTGCCGAACCTGTTGCACAAGGCGCTATGTTCTCTATGCGAAAAACTATACTTTTACTGATTTTGAGCTTTGCCACCATAGTCGAGGCGCAGAGCTCCGTGGCCACTCCGGAAGCCCTGGTGCAGGACGCCATCAACAAGCAAAAGGCCGGCGACCTGGACGGGGCGGTTCGCGAGTACCGGGAATTCCTGCAAGCCCACCCGAATGTGGCGGCGATCCGGGCAAATTTGGGAGCGGCTCTCGCCGGACTTGGGCAGTTCGAGGAGGCCATCAAGGAATACAAGATAGCCCTGAAACTGTCGCCGGCGACTCCCGGCGTTTCCGTGAACCTGGCCTTGGCGTATTACAAGATGGGCCGCATAGGAGAAGCCACAGAAACGCTTGTGAAGGTGCACAAAGCTGATCCATCCAATTATCAGGCGACGCTGCTGCTGGCAGACTGCTACCTGCGCATGGGCCAGGACAAAGATACAATCCGCGTTCTGCAACCGGTGGCGAACTCTCACCCCGACGATCTTGCGGTTGCCTACATGCTCGGCACAGCCTTGATCCGCGACAAGCAGGTGGAACAAGGAGAAATCCAGATTGACCGCATCCTGCGCAACGGCGACTCCGCGGAGGCCCATTTGCTACTCGGAATGGCCAGGCTTGAAGCGCTGGAATATCCCGCCGCCATCGCCGATCTCAGCAAAGCCGTGGAGATGAACCCGCATCTTCCTGACCTTTACTCTTACTTGGGCCAGGCACAGATGGCCAGCGGTGACATGACCTCTGCCCGCGCATCGTTTGAGAAGGAGTTGGCGCAGAATCCCAACGACTTCGAGTCCAATTTGCGGCTGGCGGTTCTGTTAAAGCAGGATGGCGAGTTCGAGCGCGCGCACAAACTGCTGGCACAGGCGCTTCTCGTACGTCCCGGTGACCCGGGTGCGCTCTATCAGGTGGGTGCAACGGACCTGGCCGCCGGCGACCTGGATCATGCTTGCGCCATGTTGGAGAAGGTTATTCAGAAGTCGCCGCAATTTCTGGAAGCGCATGTGTCGCTGGCCCAGGTCTACTACCGTCTAAAGCGCAAAGACGAAGGAGACCGCGAGCGGGCGCTGGTACAGAAGTTGAAGGCCGAGCAGGACGCCAAGCAGAACGAGACCAAGGGCGAAGTGCACCAATAGCCCTTCCCTGGGCTCACAGGAGCCCCCTGAGAGCCTTTTCAGCCCCAGTGGAGGCCAACACCCTCCTGATCAGCTATTTGGCGGGCTCGTCGATCTTCAGGAATTGGTCGGCGGCAACGTCTTTCAGCACCTGCTGGATGCCGCTGGGCCAACGGATCTCAATGGAAGCAACGTTGGTTTCCTGACCTAGTCCAAAGTGCACGCGCTTGTCACTGGAAGACATAAATCCCACGCTGACGGAGACATGGTTATAGAGCACGCGGCCAGAAGCCGTGGTCAGCTTGATTTTCGCGCCGATGGCGTCGCGGTTGCTCTTGTGGCCAGTCAGGCTCAGCATCAACCAATGATTGCCGCTGTCGGCCGTGTTCATCAGAATGCGCGGATGTTCATTCAGCGACGTGACCACAATATCCAATGAGCCGTCGTTGTTCAGGTCGCCGAAAGCTGAGCCGCGCTGGTAACCTTTGTGGAGAAAGTCCTTGCCCATCTCCCCGGAAACGTCCACAAAGGTCTTGCCGTCCACGTTTTCAAACATGGTGTCGTGCATCGGCGAAGTCTCGTCCACCTGGTCGACGTCGCCATTCGCTGAGTAAATGTCCTTCCAGCCGTCGTTGTTATAGTCGATGAAGCCGTTGCTCCATCCGGAGAAAGGCATGCTCATTGTCTGAATCTTGGTGGCATAAGGGAAGGTGAACAATTTGCCGTTGTTGTGCAGAAGCTGCCAGACCTGGTTCCTCAGGTTGTTGTAGAAGATGTCCACCTTGCCGTCGTTGTCGTAATCCTTGGCGTCCGACCCCATGGAAGAGCCCGTGCGCGCGTTGTCGTCGTAACCAACGCCCATCTCCAGTCCTCGTTCCTCGAACTTGCCATTGCCGAGGTTGATGAACAGGGAATTGGGTTCAGTGTCGTTGGCGATGAACACGTCGGGCCATCCATCGTCATTGAAATCGGCGATGGAGACGCCCATGCCTTTCCCGGGAGACTTAGCCAGGCCAGACTCTTCGGTGACGTCCTTGAACTTGCCGTGACCCAGGTTGTGGTAGAGCCGTGGAGGCACGCTTTTGTAACGCCGTGGATCGCAATAGTATTCCGTGCTGCCCATGGAGCAGCGCAGGTCAGTCTGGGGTGTCCAGAAGGTGTAATTGGAGACGATAAGGTCCAGCAAGCCGTCGTTATCGTAGTCGAACCAGGCGGCGGCGACGCTGAGGGTATTGGGGGGCTTGGTGCCAATGCCGGAAGACTCCGTCACATCGGTGAAGGTCCCATCGCCGTTGTTATGGTAAAGAGCGTTTCGGCCGGCGCTGCAGATAAATATATCCTCGTAGCCGTCGTTGTCGTAGTCGCCCACCGCAACGCCAAAATTGAAGTCCAGGTTTTCGCCCCGCAGACCGGCTTTGGCGGTGACATCCTCGAACGTTCCGTCCGATTTCTGATGCAACAGGCAATTGTAGTAGGAAGGATTGGTCTTCTTCATTTCCGGCATTTGCGCGCCATTGGTGAAGAAGATGTCCAGCTTGCCGTCGTTGTCATAATCGAAAATGGCGACTCCGCCGCACATCGGCTGGGGGAAATATTTGTGGCCGCCGGGACTGTTATTGCTGATGTAGGAGATATTCGAGCGCGGAGCTACGTCCACAAAACCAGGCCGTTTGGGCGCCGGTGCGCGTCCTGCGGAGAGCAGAACCAAGCATAAACAGGCGTCGGCCATGGAAAGGCCGAGCACCATTGTGCGCCACATGCTAGACTGAGATTTCCGAAACATGAAGGTTCTCGCTACCATTGTAACTGTAATTGTGATTGCTGCTGGCGCTCTAATGGCCGGGTCCGTCACTGGCCCCATCGTGTTCGAGGAGATCGCGGAACGCGCTGGCCTGACTTTCGTGTCTGACAGTAGCCCGACCCCCAACAAGAATCAACCGGAAACCATGGTGGCCGGGGTGGCGCTGTTCGATTACGACAACGACGGCTATCTGGATGTCTACGTGGTAAACGGCGCGGCGATTCCTTCTCTGAAGAAAGAAGGCCCCAAGTATTGGAACCGGCTGTACCACAACAATCACGATGGAACTTTTACCGATGTAACTGAAAAAGCAGGGGTTGCGGGGGAAGGGTACGGCATGGGAGTGGCCATCGGAGATTACGACAACGATGGCTGGCCCGATATCTACGTCGTTAACACAGGTAAGAATCAACTCTTCCACAACAACCACGATGGAACGTTCACCGACGTTACAGACAAGGCGGGAGTGGGCGGAGGCATGCTGGATGGCAAGAAGATGTGGTCCGTTTCCGCGGTGTGGGTGGACTACAACAACGATGGGCTCCTGGACCTGTTTGTCTCCAATTATTGCAAGTGGGATGTGAACAAGGATCCTTATTGTGGACCGAATGCCAACCTGCGTGCGTATTGCCATCCCAACAACTACGCCAACCTTCCCAACACGCTCTACCGTAACAACGGCGATGGCACTTTTACCGATGTCTCCGTCGAAACCGGCATCTCGAAGTATTACGGCAAGGGGATGGGCGCGGTGATTGCGGATTATGACGGCGATGGGTTCATGGATATCTTCGTGGCCAACGACAATCGCCCCAACTTTTTGTTTCACAATCTGGGCGGCAAGAAATTCGAAGAGGTGGCGCTGGAATCCGGCGTCGCGTACACGCAGAATGGCAGCGCCATTTCCGGCATGGGCGCCGATTTCAAGGATGTGTTCAACGATGGCCGCCCGGACATCTGGCACACCGCGGTGGAGAACGAATCTTTTCCCCTGTTTCAGAACATGGGTGACGGCCAGTTCGTCGAGAAGACCTCTGAAGCGCATCTGGCAGGCACGCGGGGAATGTCCGGATGGGGAAATGGGATTTTCGATTTCGATAACGACGGCTGGAAAGACCTGTTCGTGGCGCGCAGCAATGTGCTGGACAACATCGCTCAATTCTCTAACCGGAAATACGAAGAGCCCAACACCGTCTTCCGCAACTTGGGAAATGGCAAGTTCCAGGATGTGAGCGCTGGAGCCGGCCCCGATTTCCAGATAGCGGCGGCGCACCGTGGTGTGGCTTTCGGCGACATGGATAACGACGGGCGGATTGACGCGGTCGTTACCGTGCTCAACGGCAAGATCAAGTACTTCCACAACATTTCGAAGAACAGCAACCACTGGATATTGCTGAAACTGGTCGGCAAGAAAAGCAATCGCATGGGACTGGGCGCGCAAATTCGCATCATCACTGAGGATGGCAAGAAGCAGTACAACGAAGCCACCACTGCCGTGGGTTATGCGTGCGCCAGCGACTCGCGCGTGCATTTCGGTTTGGGCGCCGCAAAGACCATCCGCGAAATCGACATCAAGTGGCCCAGCCGCATCCACCAGGTGCTGCACAACGTTGCGGCGGATCAAATCCTCACGATTGAAGAGCCGGCCCAGTGACGCATGCTGTGCTGCGCAAGCCTGCCTCTCTTTCCCGTGTTATATAATTGCGCCTCTGGCTCCGGCTTGAGCGTATGGATGACACGATAGCCAGAGCGAAGCTGGATTATTCAAACCGTGATGAGATGGCGCTGGCAACTTCTGTGTTTGGCTTTCCCCCTGGCCACCTTTGCGCAAACCGATTCGCGCCGAGCGTCTCCGTGTATCTCCTGCCATACCCAGGCCAGATCGCAGCCCACCACTTCCATGGGGCACGCACTGGAAACTGTGGAGGAATGCAAAGTCCTGATTGATCACCCGGTTCTTACGACACAGGTCGGCAAATACTCCTACCGCATCGAACGGAAGGGCAACCAAAGCGACTTTTCGGTTTCCGATGCAGCCAATACCGTGACCATGGCCATCCGCTGGGCCATGGGTGCAAGTTCCGCGATTGGTCAAACATATATTTTGGAGAAGGACGGCAAACTCTATGAGAGCCGCGTCAGTTATTACAGGGAATTGAAAAGCCTCGGTCCAACCATGGGGTCTGAGGGCTCCACGCCAGCTGACATCAATGAAGCTGCCGGGCGCCTCATGACCCAGGACGATAAACTGCTCTGCTTCGGGTGCCACGCCACCAACGCAGTGCAGAGGAAAGAACTCACCTTGGATAAGTTACTTCCCGGAGTGCAATGCGTGCACTGCCACGAAGGCGCTGACACGCATCTTGCTGCGATGCTGCTGGATAGTTTTGATCTGCAAACTCCAAAGGATTTGCTGAAGCTACGAAATCTTTCCGCCGAACAGGTGTCCAACTTCTGCGGGCAATGCCACCGGACCTGGGAGGAAATTGTGCTGCAACCCAACCTGGGTATCGGTAACATCCGCTTCCAGCCGTACCGTCTGACAGGCAGCAAGTGTTATGACACGGAAGACCCGAGGATCAGTTGTCTCGCATGCCATGATCCGCACCACGAACTGAGCAACCAACCGATCGATTACGACCAGAAATGTCTGGCCTGCCACGCTGGCGGAAAACCGGGCGCGAAATCCTGCAAAGTATCCAAGGACAAATGCGTGACGTGCCACATGCCGAAGATCGAATTGCCCGGGGCGCACTTCAAATTTTCCGACCATCGCATTCGCATCGTGAAGCCAGGCGAGAAGTATCCGACGTAGTGCGAGTGACTCCTGAGCTCAGAAGTCCCTTAAGGCCAGCCGTGCCATCGCGCCGACGACCATAAGCCACTGATAATAAACAGGTTAATACGATAGAAGCGGAGCGGCGTCAGCCGGCCTAATGTACTTACAAGTATACCCAAAAGTATGTTCCGAGGAACTGATCGCACAGTTTCTCGTCTGGCTCCTTATGGGTAGGGAACGTTGCAGGCTCAGTCCTCGCCGCTCAGCATTCAAAAACCTGTTTGTGCTAGCTCCACAGGCGGTCCCAGGAGCGTTCCTGGTCCCACTGCGTTGTTGGCTCGAAGTAGCCCGTGCCCGGCGCCAGATGTTGCCGCACTACGTCTTCGTTGAGCGTCACACCAAGACCCGGTCGCTCCGGGACATCGATCCAGCCATGGTTGACGATCGGTGTCTTGACTCCTTCTTGGACCAGCGAAGACCACCACGGCACATCCAAGGAATGATTTTCCATGGCCAGGAAATTCTGGGTAGCGGCGGCACAGTGCACGTTGGCCATGCAACAGACCGGCGTTCCAGCAAAGTGCATGGCCATGGGCACGCCATAGCTCTCTGCCATTTCCCCAATCTTGTGGGTTTCCAGGATGCCGCCGGAAGTGGCGAGGTCCGGATGAATCTTGCTCACGGCGTGGTTGGCGCAGAGCACCTCAAACGGCTCTTTCAGATAAATGTCTTCACCCGTCAGAATCGGAGTCGGGCTCTGATCCGAAATCTGTTTCAGCAGGTCGGTGTACTGCCACGGAATCACATCCTCGATCCAGGAGAGGTTGTATTTTTCGTAGGCCTTGCCAAGGCGAATAATCGACTTCACGCCCAGATGCCCCAGGTGATCCATGGAAAGTGGAATCTCCATGCCCACGGCGTCGCGGACGGCGGAAACGAATTCTTCGAGTTTCGCGATGCCCTTGTCCGTTACCTCGATGCCGAGCAAAGGATGCGGATACTGGTTCTCCCGCCACGGGTCCATATTCGAAGGACTCGTCACTGTTCCGGGCGTGTTCGACACCATCTCGATGCCCAGATCCATCTTGAGCCAGGTAAGTCCCATTACATCTTTGCGCTCTTTCATGCGTTGCGCGTAAATCTTGGGATCATCGGACTCCGTGGTATCGGCATAGACGCGGATTTTGTCGCGAACTTTGCCGCCGCCAACCAGGGCATACGCGGGCGCGTTATAAACCTTACCAGCGATGTCCCACAAGGCCATCTCGATGGCGCAGACGCCGCCACCTTGCCGCGCAGGACCTCCAAACTGTTTGATCTTGCGCCAGATTTTGTCGAGTTGCAGCGGATTCTCGCCCACGATGCGGCTTTTCAAAAACAGGGCATAGGTGGAACTTGCGCCGTCGCGCACTTCGCCCAGCCCATAGATGCCCTGATTTGTGTCAATGCGAATAATCGGGCAAGGGCTCGGCCCCGGCTTCACTACCGTTGCTACACGCAAGTCCGTGATCTTCAGCGTTGATGGACTTGAGTTGGTATTCACCCCTTTCGGGTAAGCCTCCAGCGACTCACCCGAGAGCAGACTGCCCCCCAGCGCCAGAGTTGAAGCCTTTAATACTTCGCGACGTCCCAACAAATTTTCACTCATGGATTTTCTCCCTAGAGAATTTCATAACCGACCAAACTTTTTCACTGCTTCCTCGATCGATTTCAGTTTTTCGATATAGGCATACATGGAGTGCTCTTTAAAATCCATGTCCTGCGCCATGGCGAGCACTTCCGCTGCTTTCGCTCGGGGAACAACCACCACACCATCAGCATCCGCGGCCACAATGTCGCCCGCACTCACCGGGACCCCATCGCATACCACGGGGATGTTGGCACCGGCAAAACGATAATGACTGACGGAAGTTGATGGAACGATTCCCAAGGCGTACACTGGGAACCCGATCTTCTTCAGATAGGCCACATCTCGCACGCCGCCATCAATCACCGCACCGGAAAAATCACGCGACATCATCGCCGTGCCCATCAAACCGCCCATCCCAGCGATGTCAGCGCCGTCTTCCACAACCATCACGTACACGGAGTTTGGCCCGCCTTGATCGATGGCTGCCAGCATACCCTGTAACGCCTCCGGATCGTGATTTTCTTCCTTCTTCAATTTCACGGTGACGGCCAGCCCGGCAAACTTTGTGGCGAAAATCGGGCTCATGCGATGAGACATGTACATGCGCTGCCCCGTCAGTTTCTCCATGGCGTCAGAGACGGAAGCAACTTCCACGTGCCGATAGCCGTCAAGCAGGCTTGCTTCATCCGCGGGGTTCGGGCTCGAAATGGCGCGGGGGATGGAAGAAGATACGAGGACCACCAAGAGCACCGAGAATAGGATTAAGCCCGCAATCATGACTGCTGTTCGCTTGCGACCCTGAAACACACTTTTCATCGACTGCTCCTTCCTGTGCAACACACTAATGCCCTAAAGCCTTCAAAAGCTAAGTCGCCTCCGCGGAATTCCGCGAGAGCTTTTGTTCTGGATCCACCATCAGCCAAGTCAGCGAGCCAACGACACACAAGGCCGCAGCCACAGAGAATGATACTCCCCAGCCTAAATGTTCGGCGATGAACGGCGTCAATGAGGCGGTGACCGCGCCACCAATCTGATTGCCCATATTCATCACGCCCGAGACGGAGCCCGCGGAACTGCCCGCAATATCGGAGGAGACCGACCAAAAGGCGCTCTGTGAGAGATACAGTGCTCCCGCGCCCCCCGCAAGAATGATACTCGCAACGCGTGCGTCGTGCGCATAAGTTCCTGTGGCCACGAATATAGCTGAAAGCATCAGGCTAAAGGATGCGACACCGCAGCGCCCCAATCTTTTGCCATATTTTTTCGCGAGCAGGTCACTGATCCAGCCACCCAGTGGCGAACAAACGGCCATCGCAAGGAAGGGAAGCATTCCATAATAACCGCTCGATTTCAGGTTTAGTCCCCGGACATCGTTCAAATAAATAAAAAACCAGGAAAAAAAGATATAGGCGACATAGCCGTAGCAGAAATAACTCAGAGTGATGGCCAAAACATTTTTGCTTCCAAAAATCACGGCCCACGAAAGTGGTTTCCCGGCAGCCTGCTCGTTCCGGCATTCCGGCAGGCCGGATTTAATCGTTGCCGTTTCTTGCGCATCGATCCACGGATGCTGTTCCGGTGTGTCTCGCGCGATTAAGAACCAAACGAGGCCCGCAACCAGGCCAATCAGGGCGCTGATCCAGAACGACCACCTCCAACCATGATGCACCAGAATATATGTGATGAGCGGCGGAGCAATACCAGCGCCTGCGCCCACTCCGGCGAAGATGAACCCATTCGCAAGACCGCGCTCCTTCGAAGGAATCCAGCTTGCCACCAGCCGGTTGCTTGCCGGAAAGACCACCGCTTCACCGATTCCAAGCAGGAAGCGCACGCTCAACAAAATCATCAATGCATGCGGCCATCCCGGCGGCACAAATGCCGTCAGCGCCGTAAAAAGTGCCCACCACACCGCGCCGAATGTCAGGACTTTTCTCGGGCCAAAGCGATCCGCCAGCCGTCCGCCCGGCGCCTGAAAAAGCGCGTAGCCCAACACAAACGCGCTGAACACCCACCCCAGTCGCACATGCTCCAAGCCGAATTCGCGCTCGATTGAACTGCCCGCAATGGAAATGTTAACGCGATCCAGGTAAGCGATGGCGCTGATCGCAAACATCCAGAAGATCAGAACCCAACGCAACCGGCCTTGGAAAAGGGTCATGAGAAAACTCTGCATGCATCGTATCATTGCCCGGGCTTGATTTGGTTTGACAAAGTGCGCGCGATTTGAGAGTTTCAGTGAGTCACAACATTGTCGGGGCGAAGTACAAACTCGTCTCACTCACCAACATCGCTCGCAACTATTCTCTTCTGTAGTGGGGGTTTCCCATGACTTACGCAGTTAGCTGTCGTTCCCTCCGGATGGGCTTTGCCCTATCCCTGATTGCATGCCTGGCTGTGCTGCTCCATCCCGTTTCTACAAACGCTCAGCTCATTACATTTTCAAAGCAAGACCTGATTGATTACACGGCGGCGAATCCCTTCGATCGGCTTCCTGATGGCAGGCCCAAGGTTCCCGATGACCTGATGGAAAGAGCAAAGGATCTTTCTTCGGAAGAAGTGTGGGCCGTTTTGCAGCAGAAGGGCTATAACAACCAATACGCCGATGGATTCATTGTGCTGCATCCCGGAAAGCCTTTGGTGGGGCGCGTGTTTACCGTGCAGTTCATGCCGCTGCGCGCCGATGTGGGAGACATTGCCACCAAGAAGGCCAAGGATCGCGGCATCTCACGCCTGACGAATCAGACTGCCATCGACATGCTCCAGCCGGGCGATGTCCTGGTCGTGGACATGTTCGGGAAGAAAGTGAACGGAACCATCGTCGGTGACAATCTCTTCTTCTACACCATGCAAGCGACGCATGGCGGTGGATTAATCGCTGATGGCAGCATTCGCGATCTCGATGGCCTTTCTGAAATCGATATGCCAGCGTATTTCCGTTCCGTCGATCCCACTCCCATTGGCAACGTGATGCTTACCGGGATCAACATTCCGATACGCATTGGCGATGTAACCGTGATGCCGGGCGATCTGGCGGTTGGCGATCGCGAAGGCATTTATTTTATTCCGCCGCAATTTGTGAAGGAAGTGCTTGACCGCGCCGATGAAACCCACATTCATGACGAGTGGACGAAAAAGAAGTTTGCGGAAGGGAAGTATAAGTCCAGCGAGATTTACGGCTCGCCGACGGATCCCAAACTGCTCCAGGAATATAAGGATTATTTAAAGCGGCGTTTGGACGAACTGCAAAAGCAACGCGAAGCGAAACAAAAATAAAATCGAGGTGAACGTCATGTCGGACTCCCCAATAAAGGAATTCACACGCCGGGGATTTATCACTAAGGTGGGCCAGGGTTTGGTGGCCGCCAATGTTGCCGGAGCGTTTCTGAAGAGCGCTGCGGCACAGGAACCGCTCAGGGTTCCGGATGCGCCCGGTAAGAAACTTGGATGGGCCGTCGTCGGTCTGGGAGAGCTCGCCATTTATGAGATTCTTCCCGCTTTTGCCACGTGCGAAAAATCCAAGTTAGTGGCGCTTGTCAGTGGCCATCCCGACAAGGCCAACAAGCTGGCGGCGCGTTATGGCGTCAACCCGAAGAATATCTATAACTACCAGAATTACGATTCCATCCGGGACAATCCCGAGGTCGACGTCATCTATATCGTTCTTCCCAACGGAATGCACGCGGAATACACCATTCGCGGTTTCCAGGCGGGCAAGAACGTGTTGACGGAAAAGCCCATGGCTAGCACACCGGCAGAGTGTCAGCAGATGATCGACGCCGGGCGTAAAGCGGGCAAGAAGCTCATGGTGGCGTATCGCTGCCAGTATGATCCGTTCACGCGAGAGGCCATTCGCATTGTGCGCTCAGGCGAACTCGGACCTACCCAGGTGATTGTGGCTGATGCTGGCTGGAATGCGGACGACCCCAATCAATGGCGATTGAAGAAGGATCTCGCTGGCGGGGGTTCCATGATGGACATTGGCATCTATGCCCTGAACGCCTCTCGCTATTTCGCTGGCGAAGAACCGACGGAAGTGAATGCCATGATGTTTAATCAGCCGGGAGACCCGCGTTTTAAGGAAGTGGAAGAGACCGTAAACTTCCAGCTGCGTTTCCCCAGCGGCGTCATGGCGAATTGTACTTCCAGCTACGGCTACTACCACCAGAGCCACTATCGCGTAATCGGAACAACAGGCCATCTGGAGTTGGACCCGGGCACCTGGTATAACGGCAACCACATGCATAGGCAGCATGACGTGGGAGACCAGGAGATCACTTCGGAAATCGACATCCCGGAGAAGGACCATTTTACTCTCGAAATGGATCACATGTCGGATTGCGTAATGCAGAATAAAACGCCGCTCACACCGGGCGAAGAGGGGCTGCGCGACATTAAGTTAATCATGGCGATCTATGAAGCCGCCAAGACGGGAAAAACGGTCAAGGTGTAGGACGCCGCAGCTTCCGCCGCGGTGCGTTGAAACTTACAATAGTTTCTTCAGTTTCTCCGAATCACATATGTTGCCTGGCCATCAAAATGGTAGTGCGCGGGCGCCGCTCGGCTGACATAATGAATCATCGCTTGACGGAGAAATTCTTGCCAGGAATGACAAGCTCCTCGCCCGGGGTGTGAACCCATGAACACGCACAATTCGCAAGTGCCGCCGGATCATTCAGGACAAACAGAAATTACAGCCGCGCATGCGCCTTTGATTATTCCGCGCAAAGCGGCCGACTGTCGCTGGGACCTGGTCAGCCTGGGAGAAGTGATGCTGCGCCTCGATCCGGGCGATGGGCGCGCCTCCACCACGCGATCCTTCCGCGTTTGCGAAGGAGGCGGCGAGTACAACGTTGCGCGCGGATTGCGGCGCTGCTTCGGCTTGCGTACCGCACACGTTACGGCACTTGCGGATAATCCTGTGGGCCGGCTGATCGAAGACCTGATGCTGCAAGGCGGCGTTGATCTTTCGCATTTGAAGTGGGTTGATTTTGATGGCGTTGGACGCACCGTTCGCAACGGCCTGAATTTTACCGAGCGCGGATTTGGCGTGCGCGCAGCCGTGGGATGTTCCGATCGCGGCCACACCGCCGTTTCTCAACTCAAGCCCGGCCAGATCGATTGGGAGAAAATCTTTGCTGCGGAGGGCGCTCGCTGGTTCCACACCGGTGGAATCTTCGCCGCGCTTTCGGAAACGACGCCGCTCGTTGCGCGCGAAGCGATGCAAGCTGCAAAGAAGCAGGGTGTAATTGTTTCCTATGACCTGAACTACAGGGAATCGCTCTGGAAATCGATTGGCGGGAAGCAGCGGGCGATGGAGGTTAACCGCGAATTAGCTCCGTTGATTGATGTCATGCTCGGCAACGAAGAGGATTTCACGGCCGCCTTGGGCTTCAAGGTTGAAGGAGTGGACGAGCATCTCTCCGAACTGAATACCGCCGGTTTCCGCGCCATGATTCACTCCGTTCTTGCGCAATATCCAAATTTGCGTGTTGTCGCCACCACGCTCCGCAATGCGAAAACCGCCACCGTAAATGACTGGGGTGCCATTTGCTATCATGCGGGCAACTTCTCTGAAGCGCGGCCTTTCCCCAATCTGGAAATCTTTGACCGCGTTGGCGGAGGAGATTCTTTTGCCTCCGGCCTGATCTACGGTTTCCTGCTTGGCAAAGATCCTCAATGGGCCGTGGACTGCGGCTGTGCGCACGGCGCGCTGGCGATGACCACTCCGGGTGACACCAGCATGGCCACGGCGGCGGAAGTCATGCGATTGATGAAGGGAGGCACTGCGCGCGTGCAACGTTAGCGCCGCAACCTAAAATCATGTCCAAATCTGAAACCATGCAACGCATCAGGGAAATTCGCGTCATTCCCGTTCTGCGGGCGCGTAAACAGGAAGATGCCATCGCCATCGCGCATGCCATCAAGCAAGGCGGCGTGCCGCTGCTGGAAATCACCATGACCGTTCCCGGCGCGGTCGAAGTGATTCGCGAGCTGGTTGCCTGCTTTGGCGATCAGGTGCTTGTCGGCGCCGGAACTGTGTTGGATCCAGAGACCGCCCGTGCCTGCATCCTTGCTGGTGCGAAATTTGTCGTCAGCCCCTCGCTGAAAATATCCACCATCGAGATTTGCCATCGTTATGCAATTCCTGTTTTCCCCGGTGCACTCACACCCACCGAAGTGCTGACTGCTTGGGAAGCCGGTGCAGATGCGGTAAAAGTATTTCCGTGCGGGTCAATGGGCGGCGCAAAGTATCTGAAATCCTTGAAGGCGCCTCTTCCGCAGGTTGAGTTAATTCCTACCGGTGGCGTTTCACTTGCCACCGCGGCCGATTTCCTTTCCGCCGGTGCATTTGCGCTAGGCGTAGGCGCTGATTTAATTGACAGTGATGCGGTTGGCCCGGAAAAGCTCGCGGGCATTACAGAGAACGCCAAGAAATACATGGAAGTTGTGCGGAAACACCAAGCCCAACATTGATTTGGTTTTCTTGGGATTCTAAACAGTTAGCGCTTTTTCGCCGGGGGATACCGGAATTCCGCCAGCAACGCGCGCGCCCCAGCGAACGAAGTGACTTTGCCATCTCTGACTTGCGCTTCCATCTGCGGCAGTTTGGCCGCGATGTGCGGGTCGTGGCGAAACGAAGTCTCCAGTTCGGAGTAAATCAACTGGCGCATAGCGGCCAAAGCCTGTTCTCTGCGCATTTCTTTGCGCAGCCCCTTCTCCTTCTGGAATTGTTCGTGACCCAGCACACACTCCCAGATTTCTGTGATTCCTTGGCCAGTGAGAGAGCTGCAGAGCAGCACCGGCGGCGTCCAGCCACCCGCGCCGGGCGCAAACAGGTGCAGAGCGTTCTGGTAATCCGCCCGGGCGAGTTGCGCGCGCTCGAGTTGCGCACCATCGGCCTTGTTAATTGCCAAAGCATCCACTAATTCCAGAATGCCGCGTTTAATCCCCTGAAGCTCATCGCCAGCGCCGGGAAGCAGCAACAACAGCACAAAATCCGTCATCGAGCGCACGGTGATTTCAGATTGCCCCACGCCGACCGTTTCAATCAGCACATTGTTGAACCCCGCTGCTTCACAAAGAAGCATCGTTTCTCGCGTGCGCCCCGCCACGCCGCCCAACGAACCGCGCGAAGGCGAGGGCCGTATAAAGGAGTTGGGCTCCACGGAAAGTTTTTCCATCCGCGTTTTGTCGCCGAGAATGCTGCCGCCGGTCACGGGACTTGAAGGGTCAATGCTGAGAACCGCGAGTTTTTCGCCGCGCTCGCGAACAATGTGCAAACCGAGCTTATCCAGAAAGGTACTTTTGCCGACGCCGGGAACGCCGGTGATGCCAACGCGCCGGGATTTTCCAGTGTGCGGGAGAAGGGAATCGAGAATCTGCGCGGACAGTTCGTTGTCCGATGGCAGATCGCTTTCAATTACCGTGATGGTTCGTGCGAGGGTGGTACGGTCGCCGGCAAGTACTCCGGCGACGTATTGTTCAGCGGCCAGTCGGCGTGTCCGCACTCCGCTCCTCCAGCAACGCGTGCAGAATATCCTGCGCGGAGAGCGGAATACGCGTTCCAGGCCCAAAGACTCCGCCGGCTCCAGCTTTGCGAAGTGCCTCGAAGTCCTGCGGTGGAATCACGCCGCCCACGACAACGAGGATATCCTGACGGCCGAGCCTCTTCAATTCCGCAATCACTTCAGGGACGAGGGTCATGTGACCGCCTGCCAGAGTTGAAACGCCCAGCACATGCACATCGTTTTCCACGGCCATGCGCGCCACTTCGGCGGGTGTCTGAAAGAGAGGACCAAGGTCCACATCGAAACCCAGGTCGGCAAACGCAGTGGCAATCACCTTGGCGCCGCGATCGTGGCCGTCTTGCCCCATCTTGGCGACAAGAATGCGTGGCCGGCGGCCCTCGGCCTGCGCAAAAGTTTCCGTCAGTTCGCGCGCTTTCGCAAATTCTGGATCCTGGCGGCTTTCCGAGGAATAAACGCCAGAAATGGTGTGATTCACAGCCTGGTACCTGCCAAATACTTTCTCGAGCCCCAGTGAAATTTCGCCCAGTGTGGCGCGCTTGCGAGCGGCGGCTACGGCAAGTTCAAGCAAGTTGCCATTGCCTGTCTTGGCGCATTCAGTAAGGGCCGAAAGCGTTGCGTCCACATCGTTTTGGTTGCGAGCAGCGCGCACATCGCGCAATCGGGCCAACTGCTTTTCGCGGACGGCGGCGTTGTCTACCACCAGCACGTCAATTGGTTTTTCGTCGGTGATCTGGTATTTGTTGACGCCAACAATCGTCTCGCGCCCCGCATCAATGCGTGCCTGACGCCGCGCAGAGGCTTCTTCGATGCGCATTTTCGGAAGTCCCGTTTCGATCGCGCGCGTCATTCCACCGAGCTTTTCCACTTCCTGAATCAGCGTCCAGGCTTTGCCTGCCAGTTCCGCGGTGAGCGATTCTACATAATAGCTTCCGCCCCAGGGATCGACCACGCGACAAATACCCGTTTCTTCCTGCAGATAGATTTGCGTATTGCGTGCGATTCGCGCCGAAAAATCGGTTGGCAGCGCCAACGCTTCATCCAAAGCGTTGGTGTGCAACGATTGCGTGCCGCCCATCGCTGCTGCCATGGCTTCGACGGCCGTGCGAATCACATTGTTGAAGACGTCCTGCGCTGTCAGGCTCCAGCCCGAAGTCTGCGAGTGCGTGCGCAGGGCCATCGACTTGGGATTCTTCGGGTTGAACTGCTTCACGATTTTCGCCCACAGCAGGCGTGCCGCCCGCATCTTAGCGATTTCCATGAAGTGGTTCATGCCGATGCCCCAGAAGAAGCTCAATCGCGGCGCGAAACTGTCCACATCCATGCCCGCATGCAGGCCGGTGCGAAGATACTCGAGGCCGTCCGCCAGGGTGTAGGCCAGTTCGATGTCCGCTGTTGCTCCCGCTTCCTGCATGTGGTAACCCGAAATCGAAATGCAGTTGAATTTCGGCATGTTCGCGGAAGAGTAGCGGAAAATGTCGCCGATGATGTGCATGGAATGGCCCGGCGGATAAATGTAGGTGTTGCGGACCATGAATTCTTTCAGGATGTCGTTTTGAATCGTGCCGGTAAGTTTCTGCGCGGGCACTCCCTGCTCTTCGGCGGCAACGATGTAAAAGGCCATGATGGGGAGCACGGCGCCGTTCATGGTCATGGAGACGGACATCTGATCGAGCGGAATTTTGTCGAAGAGGATTTTCATGTCCTCGACGCTATCAATCGCCACTCCCGCTTTGCCCACATCGCCCCGGACGCGCTCGTGGTCAGAGTCATAACCACGGTGAGTGGCCAGGTCAAAAGCAACGCTTAGCCCTTTTTGACCCGCGGCCAGATTGCGCCGGTAAAACGCATTGGAATCTTCGGCGGTGGAAAACCCCGCGTACTGGCGGATCGTCCAGGGTTGCATCGCGTACATCGTGGTGTAAGGGCCGCGCAAAAATGGCGGCGCGCCTGCCGGGTAATCCAGGTGCTCGATGGCGGCGAGGTCCGCGGCGGTGTACAGCGGTTTGACGGTGATGCCCTCGAGTGTCTTCCAGTCTTCGCGGCTCATGCGAGTGCCTCTTGCCAGCGGGAAAGTGTTTCGACGGCATTCATGCCCAGATAGATGAAGTCGCGGATGCCCGCCGCTTTCAAAGCTTCAATCTGTTCTTTCGGATTGCCCGCGACCAGGACTGGCGCCTTCGTCTTTGGGCAGATTTCCTGTGCCAGCGCGAGATATTCGGGGTCGGAACTGCAGAGTACGACGAGGTCTGCTGGCTCCAAAGTGTCAGAAGCTTTTACGTCGAATCCCGCGCAGCCAAATAAGTTCAAGCAGAAATTCGCGCGCGCCATGCGCATCTTTACCTGGCCGCGCTGCAACAGCAATACGCGAGGCCGTTTGCCGGACTTCTCCACGCGTTGGCGAATCTCCTCAAAAGGTTTGGCCATGCGCCAGGAAGTTCCTGGCAGTTTTGCGTCCGGCGGAAGGGTTTCCGTCAGGTCGGGATAATTGTTCACGCCCACCAGCGTGCGCTTACGTTGCGCCACGGCTTTTTCTTTCGCCGTGCGCGATGCCGCAATGGCAGCCTCGCGTCCGCCAATGCCGGATTCATACACCTTCCAGGCTTCGGTGGCGATCGCTGCAGTCAGCGATTCGATGTAATACGAACCGCCGCCCGGGTCAGAAACTTGATCGAAATGGGATTCCTCGCGCAGGATGCGCACCACGCCATCCGCCAGGTGCTTGGGGAACCGCGCCGATTCCACAATCAGGTAGTCGCAGCCGCCAAAAATGGCGCTCATCGCCTCGGTCGTGCAGCGCAAAAGACTTGCGGAAGGATCGTACAAGCTCTTATTCGCAAATGAGGTGCGCGACCAGATGACCATCGGCTCTTTGGAAATTCTTGCCCATAGCTGACGCGCGGCGCGCAACTTCGCGATCTCAAAGAAGTAGTTTCCGCCGACTGCAAATACAAAATGTGCGCGTTTGCCCGCGGAGTCCGCCAGTGCGTATCCGATTTCCTGTACCGCCGTTGCTCCCTGCTCGTGCAACAAATCTCCGCGCACCGCATCCTTGGGAATATCGGCAACTTTTGCCACTTGCCACTGCCCAGTAAAACGCGCCTGCCCCGTTGTGGCCGGCAGATTCTCCCGCCGGTAATATGGCCGCACCGTAATGCCTTCATCCGCGTGCCAAACGAGCCTTTTATCGTAGTCGGCGCCCTTCAGGTCGGCTTGAATGGCCTTTTCCCATTCCGCCGTGCTTACCTGCGGAAACTCTTCCCACATAGTCTTTCAGCCCTCCTGCACCACCTCAACCAGATAACCCAACGCGGCGGCTTCGGTCGTTTTCGGGTGCACAAAGAAGACCGTGGTTCCCCGCGAACCAGGCCGCGGCGCCGCATCAATAATGTGAAAACCATTCTTCTTCAGGTAGTCGAACGCCTTGTGAATATCCGCGACGCGGAGTGCAATGTGCGCAAAGCCGCCGCGCCCGCCATTCTTCTCGATCTGCTTGGTCACGGGAGATTCCGCCGACAGCGGCTCCAGCAATTGAATAAGGTTGGGACCTTCGCCGATGCGCAACAGGACTTCGCGAACCAGGTCCTTGCCGTGGACGTCTTCGCGGTGAATTTCCGTGAAGCCCATCAGCTTGTAGGCAGCTACTTGTTTCTCCAAGTCGCCCTGCTTGACCGAAATGGCCACATGATCAAAGAAAAGAAATCCAGGAACATTCTGCAAGGACGCGGTATCTACTCCCATTCCAACACCACCTGTCCGCTCTTGACGCTGTCGCCGGCGTTCACCTTCACGCTCGCCACCTTGCCTGCCAGCGGCGCCGTGATTTCTGTTTCCATTTTCATCGCTTCCAGCACGAAAAGGATATCGCCGGGCAGAATGGACTGACCCACCCGTGCATTGGACTTCACCACGATGCCAGATACTGGGCTGCGGCATACTTTGTCTTCATTCGCCACCGCATCCCCATTGCCCGCGGCTGCGCCCGCTGCCGGAGCGGCGGCAACAATCGTTGCGGGGGATTGCATCGTAAACGTTGGCAATACCGGAGTGGGCTCCGGCGCTACTTCCACATCCACTTCATATGTTTTTCCGTCAACCGTAACCTTAAGTTTCATTTTTCACCCGGACCTAACGGTTCCCTCGAACAATGGTATGTGAAGCTTGCATGGTAGCCCGCCCTGCCGCTGACCACGCATTTGAACTGGTAAGGCGAATCTGGCGGATGGTGGCTCGCTTGCCCAGATACGCAGCCACCGCCGCGGAAATGGCCAGCACGATCTCGTGCGAAATTTCCTGTTTGCCTGTGGCGGGCGATGCTGGCGGCGTCGTTCGCGCCGCGGCTAGCAGCGCCTCCAGTTTCTCGATGCGTTGGCGAAGCTCGGTGATCTCGTTCTTGAGTGTGGTTACTGTTCTGAATGCCATGTAGTTTGCCTCTAAAACCTAGAGCGGAATCAGCCCGTGCTTCTTGGCGGGCCGCAATTCGCGCTTGGTATGCAGAAATTCCAAGGCCTGGGCCAGTGAACGCCGCGTGTCCGCGGGCTCGATGACGTCGTCCACCAGGCGGCGCCCGGCGGCAACATACGGATTGGCAAAGGCCTCGCGGTACTTCTCGATCATTTCCTTGCGCTTTGCGGCTTTATCCTTCGCGGTATCAATTTCCTTCTTGAACACGATTTCCGCCGCGCCTTCCGCGCCCATCACCGCTACTTCCGCGGTCGGCCACGCAAAGACGCGATCCGCGCCAAGGTCCTTGCCGCACATGGCCAGGTAAGCGCCGCCGAACGACTTGCGGAGAATAATCGTAACCTTGGGCACCGTCGCGGCCGAATAAGCGAACAACATTTTTGCGCCGTGACGAATGATTCCGCCGTATTCCTGGTCAACGCCCGGCAAAAAGCCCGGCACATCCACGAACGTGACCAACGGAATGTTGAAAGCGTTGCAAAAGCGCACGAAGCGCGACGCCTTGTCAGAGGCATTGATGTCCAGCACGCCGGACATGACCGAAGGCTGATTGGCGATCACCCCAATCGTGCGGCCTACAACCCGCGCGAAGCCGATAACGATGTTTGCCGCATAGCCCGCCTGGACCTCAAGAAAGTCGCCAGAGTCCACGACATTCACGATCACTTCACGGACGTCATAAGGCTGCTTGTGATCGGCCGGCACAATTTCATTGAGCCGCGGATTCGGGTCCACACGGCCATCGTTGGGGACATCCGGCGGATCTTCCGCATTGTTCGCGGGCAGGAAGCTGAGCAATTTCTTGCAGATCAAAAGTGCGTGCTTGTCGTCTTCGGCGATGAAATGAATGACGCCAGAACGCGTCATGTGCGAATCGGCGCCGCCCAGGGCCTCTGCTGTTACGTCTTCACCGGTGACCTGCTTGATGACGTTTGGTCCGGTGATGAACATCTGTGCCTTGCGCGTCTGAATGATGAAGTCGGTCAGGGCAGGGGAGTACGCCGCTCCACCCGCGCATGGGCCGCAAATCAGCGAAATTTGAGGCACCAGGCCGCTCAACACCACGTTTTGGAAGAACACGTTGCCGTAGCCGGAAAGGGAATCGATGCCTTCCTGAACACGCGCGCCGCCAGAATCGTTAATGAAAACGAAGGGCGTACCCGTTTTCAGCGACTGTTGCATCGTCGCTGCCACTTTCAGCGAATGGACTTCGCCCGCCGAGCCGCCGGCAACCGTGAAGTCCTGGCTGGCCAGATGCACGCGCCTGCCAAGAACCGTGCCCGCGCCAGTGACTACGCCGTCTGCCGGGAAGGCTTTGCCTTCCATGCCAAACAGCGTTGAACGATGTTCGGCGAACAAGCCGGATTCCTGGAAGCTGTTCGGGTCGCAGAGTTCGCTGATTCGTTCGCGAGCGGTGAGTTTACCTGCCTTGTGATGCTTTTCAATCCTTGCAGCGCCGCCGCCTTCTTCAACTTCGGCGCGCCGCCGCCTTAGTTCTTCGATGCGTTGCTCCATTGTTTTCATACTGTAGGTTCCCTTATGCGGGCGAGATGGTCACTTGGTGCGTTTTACCATCCAGCTTCACTTCGTATTTGATCGTTTCTCGTACTGGCCCAGTGCCCGGGGCAGAGGCAGACGCCCCCGCGGAAGCAGACGGTGCATTGGGATCCTTCGCAACACTCTTGGGGCCTTGTGAACGGGCCGGAAAAAACTTGGGAGCCACTTTGGGGAACATGGCCCATGTCAGGACATCTTCATCGGAGCCGTTGCAGCCATCCACGGCGATCGCATTGGTGCGCAGTTGTTCCCACTCCGGCTTCAGCAGGTTTGCGGGGCGCTGTGTGATGGGCGGCTTCTTGGCCTGCTTTTCACACAACTCGATCACGTGCCCGTCGCGTTCACCGAGCGTCTTGCCGTAATAGCCCAGCATCAAGTCCGCAAATTCCCCGGTAATCACCTTGTAATTGCCCATCAATACGTTAAATACCGCTTGCGTCCCCACAATCTGGCTCGAGGGGGTCACCAACGGTGGATACCCCGCGATTTTGCGAACGCGCGGAACTTCTTCCAGCACTTCTTGCAGCCGGTCCGCTGCGCCTTGCTGCCGCAATTGGCTTTCCATGTTGGAAATCATGCCGCCCGGAATCTGGCTCTTGAAGATTTCCGTGTCCACGCCAATGATGTTGGAGAAGAATTCCTTATAGCGCGGAAGAATCGTCGCAAAATGATCGCGAATCTTGATCAGCGTTTTCATGTCCAGCTTGGTGTCGTAGCCGGTATTTTCCAACATCTCGACCAGACTCTCTGTGGGGTTATGTCCCGGCCCAAGACTCATCGAGCTGATTGCCGTATCCACTGCGTCCGCGCCTGCCTCGATAGCCTTCATCAGCGAAACCAGCGTGACGCCCGTCGTTGCATGCACGTGAATGTGAATGCGAACCTGCTCGCCCAGGGTTTCCTTGATGGCCTTGACGATGTCGTAGGCCGGCTGCGGCTTCAACAACGCCGCCATGTCCTTGATACACAGCGAATCGCAACCCAGCTCCATCAATTCCTTGGCTTGCTGCACATAACCTTCCACGGTATGCAGCGGGCTGATGGTGTAGCAGATGGTCCCTTGCGCGTGTTTGTTAGCCTTCTTCACGGCCGCGATCGCGCGCTTAACGTTGCGCACGTCATTCAGCGCATCGAACACCCGGAAGACGTCCATACCATTGTCCGCGGCTTTCGCCACGAAGCGATCTACCACGCTATCTTCGTAATGCCGGTAGCCCAGCAGGTTCTGGCCGCGCAGCAGCATCTGCAGCCGCGAGTTGGGAAGGAGTTTCCGGAAGGTCCGCAGACGTTCCCACGGATCCTCATTAAGGAAGCGGATGCAGGCGTCAAACGTGGCGCCGCCCCAGCATTCCACACTCCAGAATCCGGCCTTATCAATGTCTTCGCAGGCCGGGACCATGTCCTCCAAGGACATGCGTGTGGCCATGAGACTCTGGTGCGCATCTCGCAGAATCAGTTCTGTAACTTCAATCGTTCTTGGCATCGACAGTTCCTTTGGCAGGGTCCAACTCGGAGCGGAAGGGGGAGCCTAGTGTTTGCCAGTGAATGACGACTGGCTGTCACTTCGAAAGACAATTATAACATTGCATCGAAGCTCTCATGGCAAAATCGCGTGATTGAGAAGAAAAATGAGCACGAAGAGTATCTGCCCCACGATGAAACAGCGCGTATATCGAGCTAACATGCCACATGTCTATGAGATACGAGAAGTTTGAGAAATACAATGAATAATCATTATCGAAAATTTTCATTCATTGAACTTGCTTTCTTCTGGGAGTTCTGACTCCGGAAGGGCTCACCCCATCGAGTCCACCTCCGGGGAAGCGCAACCTCTAGCTTGCGCCTTGACACCTTCCAAGGGCGATGGCTGCTCCCAAGAAGGGACTGCTTGGATGATTCGAGCAGTGGCTAAGTTCGACTGGGAATACTCATGCAAATCGCTTGCGGAATCGGAGGTGCGAAGCGTCAGAAACCCCCGATTTGCGGACTTGTGCCGCAGCTCTCCCTATTTGATGTACACTCAGGCTTCCGACGGATGCCAACGCCGGATTCGCTCCACACACTGATGACGGATACGATCTGCTCATCGATCGTTTTGCCGATTTCCCATGGAGATAAAATCGTGAATCTACGCAGAGTTTGCCACCTGATTTTCTGTCTTACCGTTTGCTTTGCTTTCCTCGCGATTGGCTTCCTGCCTGTCGGTTCGGCGCAGACTTCACCCTCAAAGACGGCTCCGCCGTTGCTGCTGGGCACGGCGTGGTACCCCGAACAGTGGCCGGAATCGCGCTGGGACGCTGATCTGGATCTGATGCAAAAAGCCGGTGTGCACTTTGTTCGTGTGGGCGAATTTGCCTGGAGCCGCATGGAGCCACAGGAAGGGCGTTACGATCTGGATTGGTTGGACCGCGCGGTTGCTGCCGCCGCCAAGCACGACATTTACACTGTGCTTGGTACGCCCACCGCTGCTCCGCCTGCCTGGCTGACTCAGAAATATCCGGAAACACTGCGCATCCGGGAAGATGGCCGCCGCGACGAGCATGGAAATCGCCAGCAATTCAACTGGGCCAATCCAAAATACCGCGAAATGGCGCGTAAAATCGCGGAGCAGATGGCCAAGCGCTTTGGCCACAATCCCTCCGTTATCGGCTGGCAGATTGACAATGAGTATGCCAGCACCTCCTTCGATCCGGATACACGCGCCCAATTTCAACAATGGCTGAAAGCGCGCTACGGCACGCTAGACAATCTGAATGCTCGCTGGACCACCTCGTATTGGAGCCAGACCTACTTTGCCTGGGATCAGATTCCCATCGAGATCAACTACGGCAATCCCGGCCTGCTCTTGAGTTGGATGCGCTTTGTCAGCGACACCTGGCGCAGCTACCAGAAAAATCAGACCGACGTGATTCGCGAGAATTCCGACGGGCGCCAGTTTATTACCACCAACACGATGGGCTGGTTCGATGGATTCGATCATTACACTGTTGAGCAAGATCTCGACCTGGCCGCGTGGGATAACTATGTCGGCCAAGGCCATCTGAATCCCGCGTCCAACGGCGCAACAAACGACCTGACTCGCGGGTTCAAGCAGAAGAATTTCTGGGTTATGGAGACGCAGCCGGGCTCGGTGAATTGGGCGGAGATCAATAACTCGCTCGATAAGGGCGAAGTCCGTGCCATGGCCTGGCTTGATGTTGGCCACGGCGCGGATGCCGTCAGTTACTGGCAGTGGCGCAGTGCGCTGAACGGCCAGGAGGAGTATCACGGCACAATCGTGGGAGCCGATGGATCGCCGGTTCCGCTGTACTCCGAAGTGTCACAGATTGGAAAAGAATTCGCGAAGGCCGGACCGGTGCTTGCCGACACGTCGCCGAAATCGCAGATCGCGATTCTGCATACCTACGACAGCCGCTGGGCCATAAATTGGCAGAAACACAATCGCAATTATGATCCGGTCGAGGAGATCCTCAGCTATTACGAGCCGCTGCACGCCATTGCGCAATCTATCGACATCATTCCGCCGACCGTTTCGCTGAGCCAGTACAAACTCGTCGTTGCTCCGGGGCTCAATGTGCTTTCCGATGCGGCCGCGAAAAACCTGGCCGAGTACGTGCAAAATGGCGGGCACCTGGTGCTGGGCCAGCGCACAGGGATGAAAGATGACGACAATGGGCTGCAACCGGATCGTCAACCGGGCCCGCTAGGAGAATTGCTGGGCGGACGCGTCGAACAATACTATGCCCTGACCGATCCGGTGCCCGTTGAAGGAAAGTGGGGCATCGGGAAATCCTCGTTGTGGGCGGAACTGCTCAGCACGAAAGATGCAGACACGTCCGTACTTTTGAAGTATGGCAAGAGCAATGGATGGCTGGACGGCCAGCCTGCCGCCATCACGCGGAAAGTGGGCAAGGGACGCATCACTTACATTGGCGCTTGGCTCGACAAAGCAAGCATGGCGCGTGCCGCAAAGTGGATGGCGGAAGACAGTGCGATTCAGACCCCGCTCCCGAATGTGCCCGCCGGAGTAGAAGTCTATCCACGGTATGGCGCGCATGGCGTCGTGTATGTCCTTATTAATTTCGCAAAGCAACCACAGACCGTGACCCTGCCCGTCGCCATGAACGACGTGCTGCAGGGTGGAAGCAAACAAAGCGTCGAGTTGGCGACCTACGGCGTCGCCGTGCTGGCCACTGGCCAGTAAACGCACCCCAAAAATCTTCGATCTTCCTTCGCCTCCCATGTCGTCGCGGAGTGTGTTGCTCATTCCGATGTCTCGTAGTAGTGTCCCCGGATGGCCAAAAAGCCGCAGAACCGCAAGAAGGGGGTCCAAACTGCCATGCCATCCGAACACGAGGAAAAAAACGCCACCAACGGTGAGTTACGCGAAGGCGCAAATGTCGACAAGATTCGCGACATTTTGTTTGGGTCCAACATGCGCGAGTACGAAAAGCGCTTCGCGCGTTTGGAAGAGCGTCTCACCAAGTCCTCCGATGCCCTGCGCGAGGATCTGAAGAAACGCTTCGACACCCTGGAATCATTTGTGCGCGAAGAGATGGAATCTCTGAGCCAGCGCCTAAAGGCCGAGAAGTCCGAACGTTCCGAGAACTTGAAGGAACTCACGCGGGAATCGCGCGACGCCTCCAAGACACTGGAAAAGAAGCTATCGCAGGTGGAGGATCAGCTTAACAGTGCCCAGGCCGATCTCCGCTCGCGAATCCTGGAACAATCCAAAACTCTGAGCAACCAGATACAGAAGTCGAAAGAGGAGATGGAGTCCGCGCTGGAACACGAAGCGGAAACACTGCGCACGGACAAGACGGATCGCGCCATGCTCGCCGATCTTTTTACGGAGCTTTCTCTTCGCCTGAAAGATGAACTGGAGTTGCCGGAAAAATAGGCGCAAACAACGTCGTGGGCTGCGTCCCCGCGGGCCCGCTGCTTCTTTCCGCACGCTAACCGATCATGGCAGATACTCCCGCAACTCGACGCGCTCTCGATCCCGCGGAACAAGCCTCCGCGAACGGCAGCGGTACGTTCGAAGAGTTGCGCCATCTGATTCTTGCTCCGGAGCAGGAAGCAATTGACTGGCTGCACCAGCGCGTAGCGGATCCCGAAGCGCGCACGGAAGATGTGAGCAGCGTCGTCGCCGAAGCCATCCAATTGCGCCGCAAACAAGGTGGCGACGAAGCCCTGAGCGATGCGCTGGCTCCGACCATCGAGACGGCGTTGCGCGAATCGGTTCGCAAGGATCCCGCCACGCTTGCCGAGGCTTTGTTCCCGGTGATGGGGCCGGCAATCCGCAAGTCGATTCTGGAGACGCTCCGATCCTTCCTGGATTCGTTCAACGAAATCATGGATCAGAGCCTGTCGTGGCAAGGGCTGAAGTGGCGATTTGAAGCCCTGCGCACTGGCCGCTCGTTCACCGAAGTGGTTCTTCTGCATAGCCTGGTGTTTCGCGTCGAGCAGGTTTTCCTGATTCACAAAAGAACCGGCCTGCCTCTTGGCCATGCCGTTGCCCCTTCCGTAGCGACACAAGATCCCAGCTTGGTTTCCGGAATGCTTTCGGCGATTCAGGATTTTGTTCGCGATTCATTCCAAACCGCAGAGGGCCAGGGCTTGGGCCGCATGAATGTAGGCGAACTTGATGTTTGGGTTGAGCAAGGTCCTCAGGCGATCATAGCGGCGGTAATTCGAGGAATTGCTCCGCACGCGTTGCGCGACACACTTGCTGAAGCTCTGGAAAGTATTCACCGCATGTATGCCGAGCAACTGGAACGCTTCGATGGCAACACCGCGCCCTTCGCAACCATTGATGCTGATCTGACGCGGTGCCTCGAGTTTCGTTATAAGGAAGAGCATCGGCGCCACAGCCGAGGGTACGCGTGGGCTGCTGCGGGGATTTTGTTGGTGCTCCTCGGCGGGTGGGCCGGGCAGCGCTGGTGGGAATATCATCGCTGGAGCCAACTTGTATCCACTTTGCGAGATCAGCCAGGAATGGTGATCACTTCGTTTGAACGGCAGAATGGGCGTTTCGTGATTCGAGGCTTGCGCGATCCGCTGGCCGCCGACCCCAGCCGGTTCGTTCAGAGTGCGGGGCTTTCCCCCGCGCGCGGAGAATTTCATTGGAGCGCTTATTACGCGCTGGATGACGCCATCCTGCAAAAACGCGCCACGGCACAACTCGCGCCTCCCTCGGCCGTCGTTTTCGTAGTCGAAGATGGCACGTTGCGGCCGCAAGGTCACGCCTCAGCGGCTTGGGCTTCGGATATAGGGCAACGAGCGTTGCTTTTGCCGGGAATTTGCGCTGTGAATTTTGCGGGGTTGCAACTCAACGAGCAAGCCGCGTTTGATCAGACGAAGGCCGACATACAGAGCATGGTGATTACTTTTCCGATCGCGAGTGCGACCCTCGCATCTTCTCAATTGGCAGCGCTTCACAACATCGCACCCCGTTTAAAATCTCTTTTTGCAAATGCCACGGCTCTGCAAAGGCCTACGACATTGGAAGTGATTGGACACTGCGACAGCACCGGCGCGGAAACAACGAATGTATCACTGAGCCAGAGGCGCGCCGATCGCATCGCGGAACAATTACGCCAGTGGGGAATTTCTCCGGGACATCTTCGCGCCAGAGGCGTCGCCACCAGCGAACCCGTGCGCAAGGAAGACTCCGAGGAAAATCGCCAGTACAACCGCAGCGTGACCTTCCGCGTTTCCACTTCGGGGGCAAACTGATCCGCGCCATGTTACAAAAGAAAATCTGCATGCTTGGATCATTCGCAGTTGGCAAGACGAGCCTGGTGCGCCGGTATGTGGAGAGCATCTACTCCGACGATTACCACACCACGGTTGGCGTGAAGATCAGCAAGAAATTGGTGCAAGCCAAAGGCAACGAGGTGAATCTGGTCCTGTGGGACCTGTATGGGGAAGACGATTTCCAGAAAATGCATTGGAATCACCTGCACGGAGCTTTCGGCTATTTGCTTGTCGCGGACGGAACGCGCCCCGCCACTGTAGAGAAGGCGCTCGCGATGGAGCAGAAAGCCCAATCGGAAGTGGGCGCGCTGCCATTCGTGTTTGTCGTCAACAAGTGCGACCTGGCAAACGATTGGCAATTCGATTCCGCCGTGGAACTACAACTTGCGGCCAGGAACTGGACCATCCTCCGAACGAGCGCCAAAACAGGCGAAGGCGTCGAAGCCGCATTTTCGGAACTTACGGGAAAGATGCTCGGGTGATCATGGCGTCTCCGCTGCTACCATTCTTTCGAGAACTCGGGTATGCCCTGCTGGAGCACCTCGGGGAAGGGAACTTCACTTTATTAAGCGAGCCTCCCAAATGGTTCAGTGAGTTGTGGGGAACTTCACTGTGCAGCGAGGCGAAGATCTCTCTGGCGGAAAGATCGCCATTCCTCGAGAATTTTCTGATCGAGGCACAATCCTGCTGGAGAAATCCGCAAAGTGGCGAATGCCGGTCGGAAGTCTGGATCGAAACCACCTCGACCGGACGCGAGATTCCGCTACAAGCAATCGCCCTCCATTCGGAAGGCAAGGCATTGCTGGCGTTGCGCAGTCCTGATCGTGAATTTGGCGAGCAGGTGAAGGTATTACAGACGGCGCGCAATGCGCTGCTGGAACATGAAAAACTGCAGCGCGAAATTCAGAAAAAGGAAATCCTGCTGCACTGCATCATTCACGATCTTTCCCAGCCCCTCAGCGCCATGCGTGGCTCGTTTGATTGTCTGGAGTCCGAGGCCACCAGCGAGCAGGGACAGAAATTCATCGCATTGGGAAAGTTGGCGACGCAACAGCAGGAATCCATGATTCGCCAGGTTCTGCAGGTGTTCGCCGCGGATCTAAAGGCCACCATGGAAGTCGAGCAGGCCACAAATTACGCCCCTGATCTGCTGGTCTGCGCGCAGGAAGCGATGACATCACTTTCCCCGGCTTTCGAGGCCAAACGCGTTAACCTGGTGTTGGATTCGCAAATCGATCAGGAGGCATCCTGGCATGTGCAGGGCGAGGAGAGCCGGTTGCGTCGAGTGTTCACGAATTTGCTGGAGAACGCACTGCGCTTCTCTCCTCCGGGCGGCAACGTCACAGTGGGCCTGCAAGTGGATGGCGAATTCCGCAAGGCCTACGTTGATGATGAAGGCCCCGGGCTTCCTCCGGACATGCGCCCCGCTCAGATGTTCGGCCTTTTTTCAAAAGGGAAGGACGGCTGCGGCAAGGCGGGGCTCGGCTTATACTTTTGCCGCACGACAGTCGAGCGCTGGGGCGGGTCGATCAATTGCGCTTCGTTGCCGGAGATCGGTTCGCGTTTCTGGTTTCGTTTACCAAAGGCCGCAACTTCCGCTGAGCATTCCGCGCCCGCGCACAAGTTTGCTCCTGCCGCGTCTGATCGCAAGCCTGATGTGACGGGGAGGCGTGCCTTGCGCATTCTGTTTGCCGACGACCAGGAAGACATTCGGACGCTCACCAAATATCAATTGGAGCGCAGTGGCCATCGTGTTCTCGCTGTAGCCAATGGGCGGGAAGTGTTGAACGCGCTTCTCCGTGAGCATTTCGATGTTGCGTTGCTCGATGAAGAAATGCCCGTGATGGGCGGTGTTCAAGCGGCTCATGCAATCCGTGAAAGCGAAGCCCACTCCAGCAGACGCGCGTTTCTGATTGCGCTGACGGGCAATAACACCGAAGAGGATGCGGCCCGCTTGCGTGGCGAGGGCTTTGACGCCGTACTGGGCAAGCCTTTCCGGTTGGAGAGTCTCACGGAAATCCTAGATGTTGTCGGAGGAATTCAGCCACATCCTTCCACACCTCAAGAACCACCGGCGACAATTTCCGCCGGAATCGACGACCTGCTCGGCCGAATCGGCGGCGACAAAAAGTTGCTGAATCAAATGATCAAGACGTTCTTGCATGACACTCCGAAACGAATCGCTTCTTTGCAGAAAGCGCTGCAGCGCAAGGACGCCCCTGAAATTGCCATGCTGGCACACGCCCTGAAAGGGTCCGTTGGCATATTCCTCGCGCAACCTGCCCACGACCGCGCTCAGGAACTCGAAACACTCGGCCGCAAGTCTGAATTTGGCGAGGCCAAACCTGTCTTTGCCGCGTTGAAGGAAGAGATTGCGAAGCTGGAAGAAAACCTGAGAGGATACGCAATGCAAACCTCGGGTGAACGGCCGGGCAATCTCGCCAAAAAGACGAAACGGTTGAAGGGGAAACGCAAGAAATAAGGGACTCGACTTCAAGAGATGTCTAGATTCGCGCGATCCGGAGCTTCTCGATGCCGCACATTCTCGTAGCAGACGATGATGCCACCACCCGCCAGATGGTCCGCGGCATCTTGAAGAAGCATAGCTACACCGTGAGCACCGCATCCGATGGCGTTTCTGCCTTACGCGCCATCCGCAAAAAGAAATTTGACCTTGTGCTGCTGGACATCTGGATGCCAAAGATGACCGGCCTTGGCCTGTTGGGGAGCCTCACCGGCGACGCACACATTCCAAAAATCGTGATCATGACATCGGATAAGACGCCGGAGACGCTGCTGAATGCGCTGCGAGGTCGCGTGTACCAGTTCCTGTGCAAACCGTTCGACGCGGACACTTTGCATATGGTCGTCGAAAATGCGCTCTCAACTCATCCCGCAACGCCTGCCATTGAAGTCCTCTCCGCCAAGCCGCACTGGGTGGAACTGTTGGTGCCCTGCGAACGCTCCGTCGTCAGCCGCGTGCAAAGTTTTTTGAATTTACTGGAGACCGACCTGCCACCGGATGTCATGGAAAAAGTTGGTTACGCGTTCCGGGAACTTCTGAACAATGCTATCGAGTGGGGCGGTCATCTGGACCCGAACCAGAAGGTGCGCATCTCATATATTCGCACCAGCAAGATGCTGATGTACCGCCTGGACGATCCCGGCCCCGGTTTCAAGCTTGAAGAAATCAAACACGCTGCAATCAACAATCCCGAGGATGACCCGCTGGCGCACGCGCACGCACGCGAAGAAAAGGGATTGCGGCCTGGCGGCTTGGGGTTGTTGCTAACCAAGCAGATGGTGGACGAACTGGTTTACAACGAAGCGCGCAACGAAGTCGTTCTGATCAAATATCTTTGATTGGATTCTGACAAAGACCTGGAAATTTCTCTTCAAAAAATGGCGGAGAGGGTGGGATTCGAACCCACGGTACGGTTCCCCGTACGCTCGCTTTCGAGGCGAGTACTTTCAACCACTCAGTCACCTCTCCGCAGTGGTCGGCAAAGTTATTTTAGCAGACACCGCGCGCCGCTGGCTACGAAGGCAACAATGAGGTTCGCACCAAGGGCAATGGGCGGCTTTCGGAAGCGAGCGACTAAGAACGATGTGGGATTAACGGCGGGAGGCAAAAAAGGCTTGCAAGAGGGAAGCGGACTCTTCTGCGAGAAGTCCGCGAGTCACGTCCACTTGGTGATTTAGTTTGGGGCTGGTGAGCAACTCGAAGCAGGAACGGAAGGCGCCACCTTTGGGATCGTCGGCAGCATAGACAAGTCGTGGAACGCGCGCTTGGACGATAGCGCCAGCGCACATGGCGCATGGCTCGAGGGTGACATACAGGACGGTGTCGGAGAGTCGATAATTGCCGAGCAGGCGCGCGGCTTCGCGAATTACGATGATTTCCGCGTGGGCCGTTGGGTCATTGTCGCGAATCGTGCGATTCCCAGAGCGCGCGAGAACCGCATCATTCTGCACCAGCACTGCGCCAATGGGGACTTCACCCGCGGCAGCAGAGGCGCGGGCTTCTTCAAGAGCAAGCCGCATGAAGTGAATGTCGTCAGGCATGGAAGGGATACAGAAAAAAGCTTAACACACAGGATGCTGAAGGAGAGGGGCCGAACCTGGATGTTTCACATCGCGATGACAGGAAAGCATGGTATGGTGCCGTGTATCCTTGACAAGAAGGGCGCAGGAGAAAGAGACTGAAAGCATGAAAGAACTCGTCTCACGCATTTTTCAGACGGACTTCCTGAAGGGCATGGGCGTCACCTTCCGGACGCAACATCCTGACAACATCTATACGGAGCAGTACCCCCTGGAACGGCCCATGGTGGCGGAACGCTTTCGTGGAGCGCCACGGCTGAACAAGAACCCGGAAACCGGAGAGACGCTCTGCATCGGGTGCAACTTGTGCGCCCTGGCATGCCCGGAGAATTTGATTGTTGTCGGGTGGGAACGCGATGATGCGACGCGCCGCAAAGTGCTGACCACGTTTACGTATGACACTTCTCGGTGCATGTTCTGCGGGTTGTGCGAGGATGCGTGCCCTACAGACGCATTGGAACTGACTCAAGATTTCGAGATGGCCTACTACAGCCGGGAAGGCGCGATTTGGGACCGCCATCTGCTCGAAGAAGGCCCCACGCCGGCGCGGTACACGCGATAATAATTCCATGGAAATCCGACGAGATCCCATAACACAAAGTTGGGTTGTATGCGGGCAGCGCGAGCAATTAGAGGGTGCGGAGGGACAATGTCCCTTCGATCCGGGAGTGGTGGAAAGCGCTAAGGCGATTTTGACGTGGCCGGCCGAGGGCGTATGGCAGGGGCGAGTGATCCCTCATCCAGAGGCGCTTTACCGCGTTGAAAATGACCCGGGGCGGGCGGCTGAAGGAATTTACGACAAGATGGGGCCGCTGGGCGCGCATGAACTGGTGATCGAGACGCGCGAGCACGACAAGAAATTCACGGAACTCAGCGATGAGGAAATCGAGCGCGTGCTTTGGGTATGGGGCCTGCGCGTTGCGGATTTGAAGAAAGACGCGCGATTCAAATACGTAAGCGTGTTCAAGAACCAGGGCGCGCTGGCCGGCGAGGAATGGGATCACGCGCATTCGGAAGTGACGGCCACAATCTTCGTTCCCAGGCGCATCAAGTATGAACTGGCTTCAGCACACGAGTGGTACAAGGATCGCGAACGCTGCGTATTCTGCGATATCGTGCGGCAGGAAGAAAAGCAGGGCAAACGCATCGTCGATGTGCAGGGCGATTACTACGCGCTGTGCCCTTACGCTTCTCGCGTACCGTTTGAAGTTTGGGTGATGCACCGCCGGCACAATCATCTGTTCGAGCAGCCGCGGCCAGGCGCGAATCGGAGACAACTGGCGGCGCTGCTGGGCCGTGTGCTTCGCCGACTGGAGAAAGTGGCGCCGGCCTACCACCTGGTCGTGCATACCGCACCGAACACACGCAATAAAAAGGGCGAGCTCGCGGGATACTGGAAGACTCTGGCGGAGGACTACCACTGGCACATCGAGATCATGCCCATCGTGGAAAAGCGCAGCAAGTCCTACAGCATCAAGGAAGTTTATTTCAACGCATTCCTGCCGGAGCAGGCCGCGGAACAACTCCGGTCAATCGATCCAAATCCATGAAAGCAGCAGTGCAACGCCAGGGTGAACGGGGAGGAATCCTCGTGAATCTTGTGGTGCTTCTGTGCGTGGCGGCGTTTTGCGCGCTCATTTATTTTGCGCGACATCCGATCATGCGCTATGCAGCGGACTTCTGGATCGTGGACGAACCCGCCGCGCATGCCGACGCCATCATTGTGCTGGGCGATGACAATTTTTATGCGGATCGCGCCACCCATGCAGCGGAATTGTATCGCCAGGGCGTTGCGGAAGTCGTTGTGGGAAGTGGCAGAAGATTGCGGCCCAATGCGGGAATCAGCGAGTTGATGGAGCACGATCTGGTCGAGCGTGGAGTGCCGAAAGAAAAGATCGTCAGATTTGCCCACGATGCCAATAGCACGGCCGAGGAAGCGATCCTGCTGGCGCATTTTGCCGAAAGCCACAAATGGAGAAGCGTGATTCTTGTCACATCCAACTATCACACCCGACGCGCAAGATATATTTTCCAAAAGGAGTTTCCCGCTGGTATCACGGTGAGCGTGGCAAGTGCGCGGGACGGGGATTTTGACCCTGGCCGCTGGTGGGAGAAGCGAAAGTCCGTGAAGTTATTCAGCCAGGAATTGGTGGGAATGTGCGTGGCCCTGTGGGAAATGCGTGGCGCGAAAGAGGGCGGGGCAGCCTAGGCTGCGAACTTAGCGCTAGAGGTACTGGGACAAGTCAGGGAATAGCCTTACAAGTCACGCGGGCTGTGGAAAAATGTGTACTTGCTCTTTACAGCGCATAAGTGCTGTAATATCTTTATCTTTCTGAGTCGCAATCCCTAGCCAGTCCTCGAAGGCGACTTTGGAACATTCATAACCGGTCGAGGTGTCTTCATGTGGCGTAAAGAGGATGGGAGAGCACAAGGGTCTCCTGAGATTTCCACAGGTACTGCGAATTCCACAAAACCAAGTTCCAATTTGGGAACAGGCGGCGCAAAAGATCCTACGGCTCCGGCAATTGTCTCTCCCAAAGCTGCGGCTTGTGTGAGCCAGGGAATCAAGATTAAGGGAGAGATTACCGGGAACGAAGATCTGTTTGTGGATGGAATTGTCGAGGGCAATCTCACATTCGGCAATGCCACGGTGACTCTGGGACCGAATGCCACAGTGAAAGCTGATGTAACCGCGAGGGAAGTGATCGTGCGCGGCCGCGTAGAAGGCAAGTTGACGGGCACGGAACGCATTCAGGTCTGGCGGTCGGCCCGTGTTCAAGGTGACATGAAGGCGGAGCGCATTTCCATCGAAGAAGGCGCGGAATTGCATGGCATGTTGGAAGCCGGAAAACCTCCCGTGCATGCATCAGACAAGGTCGGTCGCGAGAGTTCCAAGAAGACGGAAGCAAATAAGCCCAAAGACGCAGGCAAGGCGGAAGACAAGCCAGCCTCCGGTGCGGCAGTTGCGGGGGCAGACTGAGCCATGGGATTGCTGAATAAGCTGGGCATCGCGATTGGATCGAGCACGGGGCTGGTAGGCAGGCGCCCTCTGCCGTACGAGAGAGATACGAACAACGGAAACGGCGTGCGCAGGGCAGTAGCGGCAAATCGCGCACCAGAGTCCCCGGAAACCACGCGCATCTCGAATGGACTGAAAGAATTCTTGTGGAACCTGGACGGTCTTGGCCATGGGACTTTGTTGGATTTGGGGCCGGCGTGGCAGACCACGCTGAGTTTCTTCATTGAACGGGGATTTCGCGTAACGTCAGACGACATTTTGCGCGGATGGTTTGAGTTCCAGAGAGATCAAGCGAAGCGCAATGCAGACCCGCTGAAGGAGCCTGATCTTGCGGATCGCACGCCAGAGGCTCAAGCAAAGAAATTCTTGAACGAAAACTTGCAGTATGGGTCGTCTTCCTTTGATGCCCTCTTGCTTTGGGATGTGCTGGACTACTTGGATCCCACGATGGCCAAGCACACCGTGGCGCATCTGACGGAAATGCTGCGGCCCGGCGGAGTTGTCTTGGCGATGTTTCATAGCAAAAAGCCAGAGGGATTCCAGCGCTATCGTGTGGCAGACACCAATACATTGCAGGTGCTGACAACCAAGCCGATTTTCGCGGCACAAAAGGTTTACCAGAACCGCGAGATTCAAGGCTTATTCGGGAATTGCCGGACCATTAAGACCTTCATTGGCCGTGATCAACTGCGAGAAACCCTGTTTTTCAAATAGGTCGTAAAATCCACAGGACAACTGATTGACGAACAAGGGGTTAGGTGTGCTTGGCGTTTTCTGGACTTTCCCCTTGCGGCGCACACTGCCGCGGCGTAGAAGGAAACTGTGAGCTCTCAGAGCTTCGGAGAGGAGACGGATGACTCCACCGGGCTTAGAAGCAAAACAATGCTGGTTACACCGCTGACGCGGTGCAAGTCGGCAGGTGGCAGAACGCAATAGATACTGCTCACCACACGACACAGCAAAATTACAAAAAGGGCCTTGACTGCGGTCAGGGCCCTTTTTGCGTTTAAGGTGGATTTCAAAAACTCAGTGCGCGGACGTGGAATGGTGATGGTGGCCTGAGTGGTGTCTGCCGCCATGATGTCTGTGATGCTGCGAGTGATGTTGTGTGGATGCGGAAGAACTAGGATTGGTGGAGCGCGGTTGTTGCGCGAAAGAACCCAGCGCTAGCGATAAAACAAGAAGCACTGCGACGACAAATTGCTTCACGTGCAATCTCCCTAAAGTGAATTCCCCTGTAGGATAGATTAAAGCACAAAGATGTGTTAGAGCGGAATAAATCGTAGGTGCGGGCGCGCCACGTCTCTGGTTGTGCAACTGCCTCGTCAACTGCCGAAGCGCGTCTCGAGCATGCGAATGACGGCATTCTGCTTGGCGATCACCTGAGCCTGCCAGACAAGCGCGATGGACATGACACTCATGGTGAAGATGCACAGGGCGAGGACCAAGCCCATTTGGGTTTCTGAAGCGCTGACATGAAAAACACGACGCATCCAAGACATGGGCGAGTACTCCTAGTCCTCTGGCCCGGGCGAGCCAAGCCGGAGGAACGTGGGAATGTAAGCTACGAACAGGGGTGTAGGAGCAATCCACATACCAGCTTGTGATGCGGGTCACGGTACCATCAGAACAGGCCTTTTTACTGGGCTTTTTTCGCAATTTCTCGAAATGAAAATTCGCGCGAGCGCGGCAGTATGCAAAAATTCCCACACAAAGGACACTATCTTTCCAGTAGAGGCGAGAGGGCTTAGCAACAAGAACTGAGCGGCAATTCGTGCGTCAAGGCGTAATGCTAGAAGCGGCGCTCAACGATCGTTTCCAGAACTAATTTCCAAGTATCCGCTTGGAAGAGTGCAACGGATTTCGGAGCGGGGCGAGAAACAGCGTGACCGGAGTTTGGCGCAAGAACAGAAGGACTATCGTCGGCTGAGCGATCGGTTAGAAGGATGGCGTGTTCACACGCGGGAAAGAGTTCGCGAGATTCCTCGGATGTCGCAACCGCTACGTTGTAGGCGTGTGCGCGGAAAGCGCGATCGTATAGCTTTGTAAGTTCGCGGGTGCAGACTGATAGATTCGCGCCCACGGCCAGCGACCAAAAAGCGCCGCGTGGCCTCAGTGCCAGCTTCTTGTGAACTGCCGCCGCCTGGAATTTGGCAACGTCGGAATCGGAAGCACCAGCGAAGAAAAAAAGCTCATCGAAATCGCGAAGACGGAAAAGTTCCGCCTCGCGCTGCGGCATTCCGAGATTCTGCGAAAGCTCGCGCGGAGAGAGCGTGCGCAAGGGAACGACGGATATCCCGGTGTCTTCGCTAAGGAGTTCAAGCGTTTCGCCGGCGGCTGGCTGCGGCGAAGCAACGGGTATACACGTGAAGCGTCCCAGCCGGGTCGTGGTTGCGGGCCTGAGGTGGAAATAGTCCTCAGGAAGATAGACGCCAGAACCTCCCTCGGCAATAAACGGTTCGGAGAAGCCGAGCTTACGGAGGGTGGCATCCAGTTGGGATCGCGTCCGCGAGGTTACCCAGATGCAAGGGATGGACGATTCCGCAAGGGAGTCAAGGAATTCCGGGAAGCCGCTGAGGGGCTTGCCAACGGGCGAGATCAGATTGTCGATGGCGCAATAAACGATGGTCGTGGGAGAGCGCAAAGGGAGGCTCCAAGCCTACGGAGATTGTAGCGGAAGAGATGCAGGAAGAGAAAATGATCGCCCGGGGAATGTCAAAGATGCAGGAGATGAGGGACAGTTTCGCCAGAAACGAAAAAGGGGCGACCGAAGCCGCCCCTTTGAAGGAAACAGAACAGATTTACTTGCCGGAAGTGGAAGAAGCCGAAGTCGCGGGTTGAGAGTTCGCCTTTGGAATGCTCAGGTAGCCGCTGATCTGGTTCTTGCCGATCTTGTTGATCACAACTTCTTCGGGCTGATGCGCGCCGCCCATGTAGAAGAAGAGTGGCTGATTGACCGCACGATTCTTGTCTTCGGTGGTCTTATCCTCTACGGTCAGAGCAAGGTTGGCGCGGTTCTTTTTCTCGTTGGTGCCCTTGAGTTCGACGGAGATATTGCCGACCTTCTGGGCCTTGTTCTTGCCAACGATAGAGAACTCGATGTAGTCGCGTTCGCCCATGCGGCGAAGGACGTCGATCTCGTCATGGTTCTTGGCGATCAGGGTTCCCAGTTCGCTGCGGGCCATGTTGAGGTCGTTGATGGTCTTGCTGAGGTTGCTATCAACCTGGGTCACGCGCGTATCCACCGTCTTCACGTCGTCAGAAGTCGCCTTGGTGGCCAGTTCCTGGTGGACGGAAGTGTCGAGGGCCGTGATCTTCGATGTGGTGTCGGTGTTGAGCTGTTCCGCTTCGGCGCGCGCTTTCTTCAGCTGGCTCTGAGTGATCTTCAGCTTGTCGGTGACGACCTTCAGGTCTCCCTGAAGATCCGTGTTGGCCTTTTCATCCAGGGCAACGCGGTCCTTGAGAGTGCTCATATCCGATTGCACGGAGGTTTGAACCGCCTTGACCTGATCGGCTACGGCTTGCTTGGTGGCATCGAGCTTGGAAGAATTGTTCCAAGCCAACCCGAGACCGCCCACGGCCAAAAGCGCCAAAAGGATGATCGCAGGCAACTGCCAGGACGAACCAGACTTCGTTTCCACGTAAGTGGTTTGTGAATCTTGCTCAGACATAGTGAATTCCTTCTCCTCACCCCAATGGGGTACGACTTTGTTCTTAATTGGCAACCGAAACTGGCTGCCGGAATCTGAAATCTGCAAAGAGGAAGTGCAAGCGGAATACCGCAAATGCCAGAACGGGACATGTCCGTATGCCATTGAATAATAAAGACGTAAGATGGACTACGCGAGTCAGGAGGTGGTACTAGTTCTGGCAATCTTTACGCGCTATTCATTTCCAGAGATGAATTCCTACGTAGTGCAAGGAAGTTCCACCTTTATGCACAATGAGGCGAAAGTCTGGAGAAGCTGCGCAGGCGATTGGAAGTGGATGCCGGTGATGCCAAGCTGGCGGGCGGCTTCAACATAAGCGGGAATGTCATCAATGTAGACCGCCTCGGCGGCGCGGACCTTGCACACGCGCAGGGCTTCGCGATAGATCAGAGGATCGGGCTTGCTGGCACCCAACGAACAGGAATAGACGCGTCGGCTCTTCGCGAAATACTCAAAAAAATCGTACGTGGATTCAAGATGAGCGACGTGAATGGGATCGGTGTTTGAGAGCAGTGCCAACCGGTAGTGCTTTGAAAGTTCCTCGAACATCTTCAGGGGATGGATAGGCTGCGGATCCAGAGCCTGATTCCACGCGGCCGTGAATTGCGCATAGTTCAGAGAAATACCCAGGCGCTGACAAAGATGAAGATGCCAATCGTGAGGCGAGATTCTGCCTTCCTGCCAATCGCGCCAACGAGGATCCTTCTCGATGGCGGACCAGAGTTCTTCGGGAGTGAGAGAGAGGCCCTGAGCGAGACTGGCTTTGACGCTATTGATGTCAACGCGAACCAGGACGCGCCCAATATCGAAAATGATGGCACGAATCTTGGTGTCAGGCATCTAGGAACGATCCTCCGCTGGGGTAACGGGAAGTGGGTCAGAAACCGGACGACGGCGCGCGCGAAGGATGCTGATTATGGGCGGCAAAATCGAAAGGAAAATAATCACCGCGATGATGTAGTGCAGGTATTTGCTGATGTTGGGAATCCGGGAGCCGGCGATATAACCCCCAAGCAGCATGCTGCTGATCCAAAGAGTTCCACCAAAAATATCGTAAATCAGATATGTCGAGTATCGCATTGCCGCGGCGCCGGCAACCGGAGGGCAAAACGTGCGCACGATGGGAACGAAGCGCGCCAGAATCACCGCCCGGCCGCCATATTTTTCGTAAAACTCGTGGGCGCGCTGCAGGTGGCTGCGGCGAAAGAAGAACGAGTCCTCGCGACGGTACAGTGCTGGACCGGCGGAACGTCCAATCCAGTAGCCCAGTTGGTCGCCAGCAATGGCGCAGAGGATACCCGGAAGCAGCATCCACTTTAGAGGGATCAGCTGCTGACCCGCCAGGATGCCGGCCGTAACGAGAAGGGAATCGCCGGGCAAAAAGAACCCGACAAACAGGCCTGTCTCCACAAAAATGATGGTGCAAACCAAAGTAGGCCCGCCCCAGCGGATTAGTTGTTGGATTCCTTGGGGATCGTAGAGCGAATGTAGGAAGTGAAGGATGGATTGCAGCAAGCGGCCTCAGTCCTTACCAAAACAGGGATAGGGAAGGGCGCGCGGGCGCGAAGACCTGTAATCCCTTCCCACACTATACGGTAGCAGAAAATCCACAGATTCTCTCCGCATTCCTCCCATAGCACCACCATCGTGCAAACCAGCAGGAGCCACCAGGTGGGGCGGATCATTGCAGCGCCTCGGCAAGAAGCAGTTCGCCTTGGCGCCCAAGCTCGGAGTGAGCATCAAGCTGGCGTACCAAGAGCTTGCGGATTTGCGGAAGAGCGTTGCGAGCGGCGGCGGCGCCCGCTTCAATGGCGTCATCAATGCGCTCAAAATCGTCCCAGGCTAAGGACTGCACGTCGGGGCGCAGGACGAGGTTGGCGTGACGTTCCCATGCCTCTAGTTGGTGCTTTTGAGCGGCGCTGACCGCCCGGCTGACCACTTGAAAGATGTTCTTGGGGGCTCCGCGATGCCCATCGTGCAATCCAACAGAGATGCCCACGACAAGGTCCGCACCCAATTCGCGTGCCGCGCGGGTCGGCACCGGAGCAACGAGCCCTCCGTCCGCCAAACACCGCGTACCCAGCATCACCGGCTCGAACAGGCCCGGGAAGGCGCAGCTGGCGCGGATGGCTTCCGCCAGGCTGCCCTGCCGGAAGACGACCGGCTCACCAGTTCCCAGGTCCGTGGCGACAATTGCGGTGGGGATAGAGAGATCCTCAAATTGCCGGGAATCAAAGAAGCGCTGAACCAATGCGCCCAGGCGTTCGTTGCTGGCTAACCCGAAGCGCGAAACGCGCCAGCGTGCAAAATCACGGAAGCGAATCTCGCGACACTTTTCAATGATCTTTGATAGAGGTGTGCCACTGGCATACGCGGCTGCCAGGATGCTCCCGATGCTGCTCCCGGCTATGCACGAGATAGGAATGTTCTGCTGCTCAAAAACGCGCAGAACGCCCAGATGCGCATAGCCCCGGGCAAATCCACCCCCAAGCGCTAGGCCCACACCTTGGCGCATCGCGGGCCCGGCAATGAATAAGGAGGCAGGATGAATGCGTTGTGTCACGAAGAGAGAATCCCATTTGCCTCGGTGGATGAGCGATGGGACGGCCGTCCCGAAGGTTCGGTACGAAAGTACCCATTGTGGAATGTTGAAAGAACAGAGGAAACCGTTTGAAGACAGTACGGAAATACTAGTGCTCTACCCTGGCTGTACCATTGCGGGTCACCCCGGCATACGCGAATCTACTCTACGCGACACGGAGTCCAAGCCGAACTCTGGGGGACTTGATGAACACCGGGTACACGAACTGGTTGGGTCATGCTGTGGTCCTGCAAGTGGAACTGGGCGATATCAAGGTGCCACTGCGCGGCAAGCTGCTGAAGGAGAATCAAGAAACCGTACGAATGAGGATTGGAGAAGGCTGGGACGTCGATATCTACAAAGCGATGATCCTGAAAGTGGAAGAAGACCTGATGGCAATGATTCCTGCATGAATTGAGGGGAGGAACCATGACGAATCAGATCCCGAAGTATGTGACACAAGCGCGGGCGGCCTTTTTGCTGGGTATGCCGGTCGCGGAAATTTCCCGGATTTCGCAACAATCGGGAATAGGTCGTTTTGAACGCGCCGGTGACGAAGAAGAGCGGTTTTTCACCTACGAAGAGTTACAGAAGATTTGCGTGCTGGCGACAAACGAAGCAGTAACGGTGTAAGCAGCGAAAAGTTTGAGTTTCCTCCGGCCCCCCTCGGCAGGACCCCCGGCCCCGGCTTGCTCCCCCCAGCGAGCCGGGGCTTCTTTTTGTGTGCGGTCATGTTCCCGCCTATTGAATCGATTCCATTTATCTTCGCGAATCTTGAAGCAGGGGGCCGAGATGCAAAACGAAAACGAGGTTCCGGTTCTCAACAGTGGAGCCCTATATAGCCTACGACGCCACACAACGCCACATGCCTGGTCAACGCGCTCAATGTGAAACCCAATTACCGGTATTTGATTTTAGGCAACGTACCTCTGGGAAACGCTTTCGCGGTATTTCACCGCGTGCGAAAATTAACATCTAAGATCAGTTAGTCAGCTACTTGCCTTCTGCGGCGGTGGATGTGAGTGCGCAACCAGAATCGAGTTCCACAGATCCGGCCACCTTGGCCTCCCTTACCGAAGTTCTGCGTTCTCCGAGAGGGCAAACGCTCCTGGTGGTATTGTTGCTGGTGCTGGGCACGCTGTTGGTGTACGAACCGTCGTTGCATAGTGCCTTCGTCAACTATGACGATCCTCTCTACGTAACCGAAAACTACCACGTGCTGCAGGGGTTGTCCTGGCACAACGTTGCGTGGACTTTGACGGCAACGATAGAAGCGAATTGGCATCCACTTACTTGGATCTCGCACATGGCGGACGTACAGTTCTTTGGTCTGCACGCGACCGGCCACCATCTGGTCAATGTGCTGTTGCACACCTTGAACGTTGTGCTGCTCTTCTTGCTACTCCGATATGCAACGGACAAAATCCTGCCCAGCGCAATGGTCGCGGCCCTGTTTGCGTTGTGTCCGCTGAATGTGGAATCGGTTGCGTGGATCTCCGAGCGCAAGGCGCTTCTTAGCACAACATTTCTGCTGCTGGCACTTTTTGCCTACGGTTGGTATGCCCACAGGCCAGGGGCCGGTCGATATCTGATGGTTGTATTGTTCTTCGCACTCGGGCTCATGGCCAAACCCATGGTCATTACGCTTCCATTCTTACTTCTCCTGGCGGATTACTGGCCTTTAGAGCGTTTCGCTAAATTCAGTTCGAACCCACATGGAAAGGCGGGGTACGGGGTTCTCAAGCTGGTGGGCGAGAAGATCCCGTTGCTAGCGCTGTGCGCAGGCAGCGCGCTCATCACCTTATATGCTCAACGCATTGGGGGAGCGCGAGATTTCGGGGTTTGGCTGCCCCTTTCGCTGCGGATCAAGAATGCGATCTATTCTTATCTTGCCTATATCATGAAGGGCCTCTGGCCGGTGCACCTAGCTGTGTTCTATCCGCACCCAGAAAACTCGCTGGGGTGGTGGAAGGTTTCCGCTGCAGGATTGTCTTTGTTGGCGATGACTGTAGTGGTGTGGCATTACCGCGAAAAAAAATATCTGCTCACGGGTTGGTTCTGGTATCTCGTCACGTTGGTCCCGGTGATTGGGATCGTGCAAGTGGGGAACCAGGCCATGGCCGATCGTTACGCCTATGTTCCTTTCGTAGGGCTGTTCATCATCGTTGCATGGCTGGGTGCCGAATGGGCAGCGCGCATCCGAATGTCGGCTTCCATCGTCACGTCAATCGCGCTCATTGCTCTCGCCGGGTATACCTATGTCACGCACATTCAGATTGGCTATTGGCGCAACAGCTACACACTGTTCTCGCACGCGCTTGAGGTGACGACCAAGAACGGGATCGCCGAAGACAATTTCGGGGTCGCGCTCGCAGAAATGGGAAGGCCTGACCTGGCGATACGCCATTTCGAGTCCGCGATCGAGTGGATGCCACAACTTTCGACTGCACACTACGATTTTGGCACGCTGCTTCAGAGACAGAATCATCTGGAGAGGGCAGTGGCCGAGTACAAGCTAGCCCTCGCTTACACCAGAAATCCGGTGGAGGCTGCAAGAGCCCACAATAATCTGGGAGTAGCGCTCAGCCAACTGAACCAACCTGGGGCTGCTATCTCGGAGTTTGGAGCCGCGATCCAAATCAATCCGAATGAATACAACAGTTTTCTGGGTCGAGGGCTTATCGAATACCAATCAGGCCACATCGAAGCAGCGCGAGTTGATTTTTTCCGATCGGCGCAGATCGTGATGTCCCCGATGGCTCTATATTGGTTAGGACGATCGTTCGAAGATGAAGGCAATCTGAAGGATGCAACGGGGGCATACGAAGCTGCTTTGAAGATGGCACCCACGATGGAGGAGGCTAAGATTCACCTCGATGCTGTACACCTGAAGGCTCAAAAGTAATTCGTTCCGCGGCATCGGACGAAAGCCAGAATCAATCGAAGGATTCATTATGATCAACGGGAAGGTCGTCGCCGTCGTTATGCCAGCTTACAACGCGGGAAAGACGCTGGAGAAGACCGTCCGCGAACTCCCCGATATCGTGGACGTGAAGATCCTGGTGGATGACAAGAGTACCGACGAAACCGTGCGAGTTGCCAAGAAACTCGGTTTACAAGTTTTTGTTCACGAGCAAAACTATGGGTATGGCAGGAACCAGCAAACGTGCTACCGAGAGGCCTTGGCCGCTGGAGCAGATATCGTGGTATTGCTACATCCTGACTATCAGTACACACCCACGTTAGTGACCGCAATGGCCAGCATGATTGCTTACGGCGTCTATGACGTCGTATTGGGCTCGCGAATCATCGGAGGCGGCGCGCTGAAGGGTGGAATGCCATTGTACAAGTACATAGCGAATCGTTTTCTGACAGCGTTTCAGAACGCCTTGACGGGGGCAAAGCTATCCGAATATCACACCGGTTTCCGGGCCTTTGCCAAGGAGGTACTCACGAACCTGCCGCTGTTGGAGAATTCAGATGATTTCGTGTTCGACAACGAGGTGCTCGCGCAGTGTATTTGCTTCGACTATCGCATCGGTGAGATCTCCTGCCCGACGAAGTACTTTGAGGAGGCTTCGTCCATCAATTTCACGCGAAGCGTCGCGTACGGGTTCGGAGTTCTGAGCACAACAGTCAAGTACTGTTTGCAGAGGTCGAGAATCGTGCAGTACCGTCTTTTCAGCCCAAAAGGTCGAAAACTGATAACCTATTACTTGCCGGTTCAAATGGGCACCGCAATAAAGCATAGCTCGACGAAATAGCTGTCATGCAAATTGCGTAAGTCTTAGTATGTCTCGCTTGGCCAGCATAAAGTCCGCATCATTACTTCTATATAGTATAACTTAGGTTATCACGAGTATTCGTGTGATGGGCTTACTGCTGCTTCCAACGCCTGTTGCTGACGCCCGACGCTTGGCGGCAAGTGGCTATTGGTCGGACAAAAAGAGCCCTGGGACGAACGCCCCTACGAACGCTGCAACAGACGCGCTCTCAGAGCGGCGGTAACGCGCGAGATGAGGAAGGCCGCGTTCAGCGGACAACGTGCCAAACTTTGTACACTTTTTGTTACACTTCGCTCGCGCTTTCGATGTGCTGTGATACAACGTGATGCAATAAACGTGACGCTCTCGAAACACTCTGACCTGTTGGCCCAAAAACAGACAGGTCTTATCGAGGTGCACAACGTTGCAAGCGAGTGCAAAAAACAAACAAGCTGCCGTGAACTTAAACCGATTTAGAATTCCTTTGACAGAAAACGTTTCGGTGAGGAAACTTAGCAACGATTCCACGTGCGGGGCTCCAAATCATGAAATGGCGTATAAGCGGAATTGCCTTTGGGTTGTTGCTTGCTGCGTGTACACCGCGCGGCGTGGAACAGACGCCGATGGACCTGGTAATTCTCGGTGGCCGGGTAATGGATCCGGAGTCGGGGCTCGACGCCGTACGGAACGTGGGCATTCGCGACGGAAAAATCGTTGCCGTTACGGAAAGCGCGCTGCAAGGCCGCGAGACCATCAACGCCGCAGGCTTGGTAGTGGCCCCGGGCTTCATTGATCTGCACGAACACGGGCAGGCGCCGCGGAATTATGATTTTCAGGCGCGTGACGGCGTAACCACAACTTTGGAACTGGAAGTCGGAACCGCGGACGTTGATGCTTGGTACGCGGCGCGACAAGGAAATTCCCGCATCAATTTTGGCGTTAGCATCGGTCATATTCCTGTTCGCATGAAAGTGATGAAAGAGGCTGGCGATTGGGTGCCGAGTGGAGACGCCGCACATCGCGCTGCCTCACCAGAGCAAATCAAGGAGATGACGGAATTGATGGAGCGCGGTTTCCGCGAGGGCGCCCCGGCAATGGGCATGGGAATTAACTACACGGAAGCTGCTTCTCATGAAGAGATTCTGGAAATGTTCCGGATGGCCGCAAAGTACAGAGCCTCCGTGCATGTCCACGTGCGATATGGAGGCGTGAAGGAACCGACGTCGGGATTGGCGGCGGTGGAGGAAGTGATTGCAGCGGCTGCGTCCACCGGTGCGCCGTTGCATGTGGTCCATGTTACCAGCATCGGCCTGAAGGATACGCCGGATCTCATTGCACTAATCGAAGGTGCAAGACGGCAGGGCTTGGACGTGACCACGGAGTGTTATCCGTACACCGCGGGGTCCACAAATCTGGAGACCGCCATTTTCGATTCCGACTGGCAAGAGAGCATGGGCATCACCTACAAGGATCTGCTTTGGGTAAAAACGGGCGAGCGCATCAGCGAAAAGACCTTCCCGAAGTTCCGGAAAGAGGGAGGAACCGTTATCGTATTCTCGATTCCGGAGGAAGTGGTGCGAGGCGCGCTTGCGAATCCCATGGTCATGGTCGCCAGCGACGGAATGCGTTTCACCGGGCCAAAGGTGCATCCAAGGGGCCAGGCAACATTTGCACGCGTGTTGGGACATTACGTTCGAGACGAAAAGGTGCTGGACTTGATGAGCGCTTTGCGGAAGATGACGATTATGCCGGCCCAGAGGATCGAGAAGCGCGCGCCGATGTTCCAGAACAAAGGAAGAATTCGCGTTGGCGCGGACGCCGATATCACCATTTTTGATCCGCAACGCGTGATTGATAAAGCTACTTACGAAGAGCCCATGCAATACTCGGAAGGCATTCCTTATGTGCTGGTGAATGGCGTTGTGGTCGTTCGCGAAGAGAAGTTGGTGGAGAATGCTTTTCCGGGGAAGGCGGCGCGGGCGCCGGTGTTGCAGTAACGCCCGAACAGATTTGTAGCGTCAATTGTTGAAAAAGTTTTGGCGGGGAAGAAGGGAATTCCTCGCAGCTGCGAAATTCAGGTTCAGAGGATGGTTCCATGGCATCTGCGTTAGCGGGTGGCGGCATAGGGGCACCAGGAAGCGACAAGACCGGCTACAATCGGTTCCTATTGCTGGTGGCGGGATTAGGTGGATTGCTCTACGGAGTAGACGTTGGAATCATTGCCAGCGCGCTGCCCTATCTGCAAGCGACTTCGCCTCTGAATGCGGGTCAGTTGTCCAACGTCGTTGCTGCCGTGCTTCTAGGTAGCGTGATTTCCACTCTCTTTGCCGGCCTGCTTGCGGATTGGATGGGCCGCAGGCCATTGATGGTCCTCAGCGGCGTAATGTTTGTGGCAAGCATCCCGGTAATCGCTTTATCGCAAGGTTACGGGCCGCTGGTGCTCGGAAGATTGCTGCAAGGGGTTAGTGCAGGGCTTATCGGCGTGGTGGTCCCTCTCTATTTGGCGGAGTGCCTTTCCGCATCGAGCAGAGGAAAAGGCACGGGAATATTCCAGTGGCTGCTGACGTTGGGAATTTTCCTGGCTGCGTGGGTGGGAATTTACTTCAGTTACCGCGTGGATCAAGTAGCGCGGCTTGGCGATGCTGCCCAACTGCTTGCGTTCAAAAACACAGCGTGGCGAAGCATTTTCTGGGTGTCTCTGCCGCCGGGAATCCTTTTCGTGATTGGAAGTTTTCTGGTCGGCGAATCGCCACGCTGGCTTTTCCGCAAAGGGAAGAAGGAAGCCGCACTGAGTTCGCTGCTTCGTTCGCGCTCTAGTGAACAGGCAGAATCGGAACTTCGCGAGATGGAAGAAACCAGCGCGACGGAGCGCGCCAAGAGTTCAACGGGCAAAAAGGTAAAAGAATCCTTGCTGCGCCGGAAGTATGTGATCCCGTTCTTACTCGCCTGCGTCATTCTGGCGTGCAACCAAACTACCGGCATCAATTCCATCATCGGATTCAACACCAATATCCTGCTGCAGAGCGGCCTCTCCGACCTTCAAGCGCACTGGGGCTACGTGATCTTCACCATGATGAATTTCCTGATGACCATCGGCGCCATGATCCTGGTGGACAAGAAGGGAAGGAAATTCCTGCTCTCGCTGGGAAGCGCCGGGATTATCGTGTCGCTGGTCTGCACCGGTTTGCTCTTCCACAAAACGGAAGCGCGCCGAGTGGATGCACGAGAGCTTGTGCAAACAATGGTAGGACCAGACCAGAAGCTTTCCTTCGTGTACGACGCGACGGCTGCGGAAGCGTTGCTGGCGGGGAAGGGGAAGCCAGAAGCGGAGTCCACGACAGGGCCAACGTCGCTCAGCCTGATTTATTCCTACGGAGGATTTCGCGCGGCCTCGAAAGCGGTGCGGTCGGATGATGTGGCCGCGAAACCCATCGAAATCACGCGCGAAAGCAGCATACCCGCCAACAAAGTGGTGGCGTTCTTTTCCAATCCCTTTGCGAGCTTGGACACGGCGCGAACCGCGCCATTGAAGATTGAGAATGCATTGATTACGCCTATCCCGGGCCGGCGAAACGGCTGGCTGGTGGCCCTGACGCTGTATCTCTTTATCTCTTTTTATGCCATCGGGCCAGGGGTATGTGTGTGGCTGGCGCTATCGGAGCTGATGCCCACGCGCATCCGCTCCAACGGGATGAGCATCGCGCTGCTTATCAACCAGGGATTTTCCACCACCATCGCGGCGATTTTCCTGCCAACCGTCGGCAAATATGGCTACGGCACTATGTTTTTCGCGTTTGCCGCATGCACGGTGATCTACTTTATTACGGCCGCGTTCTTCCTGCCGGAGACGAAGGGGAAGACTCTGGAAGAAATCGAAGCGCATTTTGAAGGCGTGAAGAACTAGCGCGATGACCGCATCTGCACGCACTGGAGGTGCGCATTACGCCGTCCTCGCCGGATTCCTGGGCTGGACGCTCGACGCGTTTGACTTCTTTGTAATCATCTTTCTTTACGACACGCTGGCGAAGCAATTTGGTGTTTCCAAGCAAGCCATCATTTTCACCACTGCGGCCACGCTCGCCTTCCGGCCTGTTGGGGCATTCGTTTTCGGATTGCTCTCTGACCGGTTCGGCCGGCGCATTCCACTCATTGGCACCATTGTCTATTTCACAGTGATTGAAGTGGCCTGTGGTTTTGCGCCGAGTTACACGGTATTTCTGGTTTTGCGCGCCCTGTTTGGAATCGGGATGGGCGGGGAATGGGGAGTTGGGGCTTCCCTTGTGATGGAAGCAGCTCCTACGCGATGGCGCGGCATCCTTAGCGGCGTGTTGCAGAGCGGCTACCCCATCGGCAACCTGCTGGCGGCGTTGGCGGCGCGATTTGTTCTGCCGGCATGGGGCTGGCGGCCCATGTTCTGGATTGGTGCTCTCCCGGCGTTGCTGGCGCTCTACATCACTCTCAAGGTGCCGGAATCGGTGGCGTGGGAACAGCATCGTGCAGGCAGCATAGGACAGGTGCTGCGCACTGTGGCTGGGCAATGGAAGCGCTTCGCCTACCTTGTGGTGCTGATGACTTTCATGATGTTTCTGTCGCACGGAACGCAGGATCTGTATCCGGATTTCCTGAAAGAAGTGCACCACTTGCACGCTTCGCTGGTGGCGAATATTGCCATGATTTACACGGCAGGCGCGGTCGTGGGCGCGATCATTTTTGGGCATCTGTCGCAGGTGCTGGGCAGGCGAAAAGGAATGATGTGCGCGCTGGGGCTTTCTCTGGTGATCATTCCGTTCTGGGCATTTGGTGCCAACGTTCCGTTGCTGATTGCGGCGGCCGTATTGATGCAGGCCGGTGTCCAAGGCGCCTGGGGAGTGATTCCGGTCCACTTGAATGAATTGGCGGCGGATTCTGCTCGCGGCCTGATTCCAGGATTCGCGTATCAGCTAGGGATTCTATTTGCGTCCCCGACGAACAACGTGGAGTTTGCCCTACGCGGGAAGTTCGGCTACCAATGGGCATTGGCCGGCTTTGAAGTGGTGACGATCGTGGCCTTGGCTATCCTGCTGTGGCGTGGTTCGGAAGCTCACGGGAAGAGTTTTGTGAAAGCTGTCTAGCGGTCGATTTATAGTCAGGTCTGTTCAGTTTTGTCGATTTTGTAGATACCCCCTCCCCCCCCTTTTTTGTAAGTGCAGATTCTAATGAAGATCAAGTTGATTGTTTTCAACCACTTTTGGAAGTGGTGATTCTAAAGGAGGTTATGAGGGCACTGCGGGGCCATTTTTGTAAGTGTTGATTCCAAGAGACTTGCCGAAATGGAACCACTGTACTCCCTCTTGCAGGCAAGATGAACAGAATCGAAAACCCGCACATACTACTCGACTAGTAATTGTACCATACAGTCTATAATTGTCAAGGGGAATGTGGTCGGCTTTTGGACCGGATATTGGATTTTCCTGCCTTTGTAGCAGCGCAGCACGCTGCACCCCATCTCGGTAAGATTGCAAACTATTTTAGGAGCCTCTTGGGGTTCGGCTTCTCCCTCTTGTCCCGGCGCGTTTGGATTTTTCCATCGCTGTGATAATCTATTTGTACGAGCCTGTAGCTCAACTGGATAGAGCGTCTGGCTACGAACCAGAAGGTTGTAGGTTCAAGTCCTATCAGGCTCGCCATTTTTCCCAGTAAAACAAAGCCGATTTCGATACCACCCGGAAACGGGTGCGTGCGGCCGATTCTTCCTGCGCTCTCCCATGCACCTTTTCTGGCCGCTGCCGGCTCGTAACAAGCCCTGCAACCCCCTCGGCCACGGCACAACAGGTCAAGATATTTCTCGCAAGAAATCCGGCCACAGTCGTTCTAAGCTCAGGATCAGAAAAGATCCCTCAAATGGTCAATACAGCGAGTACAAAAGTTCAAGCTCTGAAATACTTCGGAGCTGCCGTCCTGGCGCTCTCTTCAATCCTTGCACCGCCAAAGCTGAGGGCCCAGGTGACATCAAACGTCTTTCGGCGCGTCTTAAATATTCGTGTAAGCAGTGGCACCAATTATGAGGCAACTGCGACGGCGTTCACTGTGGACGTTGACGGCCGCGAATATTTGTTAACTGCAAAGCACGTTGTCAAGGGCCTTCGGAATGAAGATAAAATCGACGTGTTCATGAACGGCGACTGGGCATCTCTCAAAGTGAAGATCTTCCGCTGTGAGGACCCCATCGACATTGCGGTTCTCATCCCACCGCGCCAATTAACCGTAAACTTCGACCTGCCATTTGATAAAGCAGGATTCTTTTTTGGCCAGGATGCTTACTTCCTTGGCTTCCCCTACGGAATTCAAACCAGCGATCACGGCGCGAATGGTCCTTACCCGCTGGCGATTATTAAGCGAGGTACGATTTCCGGCACTGTCGACGTTGACCAAAGTAAAAAAGCAAAGTTGATACTCTTAGACGGGTATAACAACCCCGGATTCTCGGGTGGTCCAATCGTGTTCCGCGACTTAAATCAGGGCAGCGTCGTCATGAATCTAATTGGTGTTGTTTCCGGGTTTATTCCCGAGGTTGTACCCGCGATGAGGAAACGCGACATTAAATCACCCGTCGATGCCGAGGACGCCGCAAAAGCGCAACCTTGGAGAATTGTAAAAAGGGAGAATGGCACATATTTCGAATACGTGGAAACCGGTAGTTATGTCGCTCTTAACGCGGGCATAGTAAAGGGGTATATAATTCAGCCCGCAATAGATTTAATACGTCAGCATCCAGACGGCCCTCAGGTGAAGGACCTAGGCAATTAGAGTGGTAGAGCTGATGGGGGGGAACAGGAAGAAACTGACGGGTGACCAATCCTATGCGGTTTCTGCAAAGGTGGGTCCGCTCTCAAGTCCCTCCTGGGCATCCCACAGCCGCCCCAGACGCTACGCTTGTGTAACTACATTTCTGGAGTTATACTACTCCCCCATGATTCTGTTCGGATGGGACGAAGCCAAGGCCAGATCGAACGAGCGAAAACATAGGGTGCGTTTTGAAGACGCCATGCTGGTATTTGCCGACCCCTACGCCCTGGTCGAGCAGGATCGCCTGGAGGGCGGGGAACTCCGATGGCAGACCCTTGGCCTGGCCGGAGGGATAGTGCTGCTCCTCGTTGCCCACACAGTTCGCAATGAGCAAGAGGACGAAATCATTCGCATCATCTCAGCTCGAAAAGCTGTTCGGAAGGAGCGCCAACGCTATGACGAAAATCGCCAAAAAGAGTCTCTCGGATAGCCGTCTTACGAACGCGCGCAAGCGTCGCCTGCAAAAGCTGTCGCGCCGTCCAGACGGGAAAATCAATACTTCCGACATCCCGGAATTGACGGAGAAGTTCTGGCAAAACGCGGTCCGCAACCCCTTCTACCGGCCGCTCAAGCAGCAGCTGACTTTGCGCCTGGACGCGGACATTATCGAATGGCTGCGCCGCCAAGGCCGGGGCTATCAGACCCGTGCGAATGCGCTGCTGCGCGATGCCATGCTGGGGGATCTGAATTCCAAAAGAAATCGGCGAGTGGTGCAGCGGTAAAGTCAAAAACCGCTCTATCCAAGCTATTGCCACCGCGAATTAATCCCCTGTGTTTCTGCTAACGCCGGGATATACTGCGACTTGAATCGATTTTTCGAGGAAAAGCAGGCAATCCGATTGCCCTGACACGCGTCTAAATCGGTAGAATAAGCACCGCGGCCCCCATGCGAACTTTAATGCAGTCATTTACGGTGAGATTGGGATTCGTTCTGTTGCTGCTGGTTTCTTTGCCCTTGACGTACGCGCGGCTTTCCAGCCGGCCGGGGTCACAAGTTTCCAATGGGCAAACCGCGGTGGCGGAGCAAAAAGACTTCACCCGCGTGTTGCGCTTGGCGGGATCGACGCGTGCCTCCCGCTCGTTCATTGCCACGGCGCCGCAGTTGGAAGGGGCACAGCTTAACACGCTCCTGATCACGCAGGTGGTGATACCCGGCGCGCAAATTAAGCCTGGCGATATCCTGGTGAAGTTCGATCCTCAGTCGCAACAGAAAGACTACATTGACAAGCAGAAGACGTACACGGATCTGGTGGGCCAGGTAGCCCAGAAACAGACCGATGCGGACATTGCACGGGCGAAGGACGATACGGAGCTGGCGGGAGCGGAGAACGCGCTGAAGAAAGCGGAACTGGAGGTGCAGCGAAACGAAATCGTCTCGAGGATTGATGCGGAGAAGAACCTGGAGTCGCTGGAGGAAGCGAAGGCAACGTTTTCTCAATTAAAGGAAACTTACGAACTGAAGCGGAAAGCAGCCCAGGCGACCATTCATATTGCCGAGGTGCAGCGCGACCGGGCCGCGGAAGCCATGCGCTACGCCAAATCCAATGAAACTAAAATGACCATTCAATCGCCGATGGAGGGAATCGCGGTGTTCAACACCATCTGGATCGGTGGGCGGATGCGGACGGCGCAAACCGGCGATTCCGTCGAGTCGGGCGTGCCTTTTTTGCAGGTCGTCGATCCTTCCCGGATGGAAGTGCGCGCGAAGATCAATCAATCGGATGTGGAAAAGGTGCGCATCGGCCAGAAAGCCATTGTGCGTTTTGACGCTTATCCTGGGATGGCCATCCCGGCCGTGCTGACCGAAGTATCTCCATTTGGCGAAGGGGGAAGATTCTCCGACAAGATCCGCGCCTTCACCGTGGTCTTTTCCATTCAAGGAAGCGACCCACGTCTGCTGCCAGACCTTTCGGCGGCGTTGGACATCACCTTGGAAACGCACGCGAATGCTGTTGTCGTACCGCGGCAGAGCGTGGGGCATGACGCCAGCGGCGATTTTGTGATGCTGAAGTCGGGGCTAGGCTTCGAGAAACGTGCGGTGCAGCTCGGCGGCCTGAACGACACAGAAGCGGTGGTGCGCGCAGGGATTCACAAGGGCGACGTAATCCAAATGAAGCCGCAAGAGGCAGGGGCATCGGCAGGGAAATAGAAAAGGGCGAGATGACGCGTTGGATTCGGCAAAAGAAGTATTGGGTGGGGGCGGCGACGGTGATCGTAGCCGCAACAGTTTTTGGCACAATTCGCCTGGCACGCTCTGCGCCTAAGCTGCCTATGGCCACAGTGCAACAAAAAGAATTTGTGGATTACGTGGAAGTGCGGGGAGCGGTGAAGGCCTTGAAATCCACCGTGGTGACGGCTCCGGCGGGTTCGGGGGATCTGCAGATCCTGAATATCGTCACCAACGGCGTGAAGGTAAAAAAAGGCGATGTGATTGTGGAGTTTGATGCCACTACGGTGAAACATAATTTGGCGCTGAATGAATCCGCGCTGAAATCGGCCGATGCGGGCGTACAGCAGTCGCGCGCCGCAAGCAAATTGAAAGAAGAGCAAGACCTGACGGACGTGATGAAAGCGCGTTTTGATGTGGAAACGGCGCGGATGGAAACGAAGAAGCAGGAGATTATCTCCGCAATCGAGGGAGCGGAAGCGAAACTGAAGCTGGCCGACACAGAGCAGAAACTTGTGGAGGAGGAAGCCAAGTTGAAGGCGGATCGCGCTGCGGCTGCCGCGGACTTGGCCAGCAAGCAGCGGGCGCACGATCAAGCCGAGTTTCAGGTGAAGCAGGCGGAGCAACAGTTGGGTTCGTTGACATTGCGTTCGCCGAGTGAAGGCGTGGTGGTGCTGCAAGTGAACTGGCAAGCGTCGGGACCGATGCAGATGCCGGCTCCATTTAAACCCGGCGATCATGCGTGGCCGGGCGCGACGATTGCTGAATTACCAGACACTTCGTCATTACAAATTTCCGCGCGCGTGGAAGAAGCGGAGCGCGGGCGCGTGCAAATCGGGCAATCAGCGACAATCCGTGTGGACGCCGTGCCGGACCGCAGCTACAACGGCCAAGTGGAAGAGATCAGCACGACTGCGAGCCCTGACTTCAATGGGGGGTGGCCTTTTCCCAAGAATTTTACGTTGGCGATTGCGATGCCGGAAAGCGATTCGCGGCTGACTCCCGGCATGGGATCGATTGTGCGGATTGCAGTCGATCGAGTTGCGCAAGGAATTGTGATACCGACCGAAGCCATTTTCCGAAAGGAAGGGCGTTCGGTTGTGTACGTGCGCCGAGGATCGAAATTCGAGGAAGTCGCGGTGGAAGTAGCGCGGCGTAGCGGGACCGATGCATTAATCGCAAAGGGTGTCCATGTGGGCGAGCAGTTGGCACTGAAGGATCCGACTCAGACGGAGTAGAGACAACGGTGAAACGAAAGCTGCAACACGGGTTGCTTTGCCTGGCTCTGGCGAGTTGCGCAGGGGCTGCCGGAGGATGCAAGCCACAAAAGGTCAGCGCTTCGGAAGGAGATATTCCCAGCGCGAAGGTGGAGCAAGGGGACGTGGAGTTGCGCTTCCCGACTACGGGAGTGTTGAATGCAACGCAAAGCCGCATTGTAGTGGCTCCGCCGGTGGCTGGTGGAACGTTGCGAATCATTCAGTTGAGTCCGACGGGAAGTGCGGTGAAGGCCGGCGATGTGGTGGTCGCCTTCGATCCCGCTCAACAGGAATACAACTTGGCGCAGAGCCGCAGCGATTTGGAAGAAGGGGAGCAGGAAATCGTAAAGGCGCAGGCGGATGCCAGCGTACAGGCGGCCGAAGACAAGACCGCGATGATTAAGGCGAAATTCGCGGTGCGGCGGGCGGAGTTGGACGTCAGCAAAAATGAATTGCTCAGCGAAATTGACGCAAAGAAAAACGATCTCGCGCTGGAAGAGGCCAAACGGGCGCTGGCGCAACTGCAGCAGGACATTCAATCGCATGCCAGCTCAAACCAGGCGGGACTCGCGTTGAGCGAAGAGAAGCGCAACAAAGCGCAACTGGCCATGCGGCAGGCCGAACAGAATATTCAGAATATGAAAGTGAAAGCGGCGATCGGCGGAATGGTGGTTGTGCGTGGGAACGAGAACGCTGCCGGGGGAATTTACGGCGGAATGACTTTGCCGGATTATCAGGTGGGGGATCAGGCGAACCCCGGGAATACGGTTGCGGAAGTGATTGATACGGGAAAGATGGAGATCACGACGAAGGTGTCGGAAAAGGACCGGCCGTATTTGAAAAAGGACCAGCCGGTGGAAATCGAGATGGACGCGTTTCCCGGCGAGAAGGTGAAGGGCAAGATTGCCAGCGTTGCGGGCGCGACAGGCCAGGGCTTCTTCATGGATAACCTGCAACGCACATTTGATGTCACCGTTCAGTTGGATCGCGAGGACGCGCGTTTGCGGCCGGGCTTCTCCGCGCAGTTGACATTTGTGGGCGAGCGGATGCCCGGCGCGTTGACGATTCCGATGGAAGCTGTGTTCGAGCACGCTGGAAAAACAATCGTTTACACAAAGCAAGGAAGTTCATGGGAATCCCAGGACGTGAAAGTGCGGGCCTATTCAGAAGGCCGCGCGATCCTGGAAAGCGGGTTGACTGCGGGAACGCAGGTTGCGCTCGTAAACCCCGAAGCCCGTGGTACAGGTAAAGGCAAGAGCGGTGGAGTAGCAGGTCCATCACTGGGGGCGTCGGCACGATGAGGCATGGGGAATCGTAGGATGAGCATCGCCTGGAAGCGTTACCTGAAAAATATTCAGCAATGGCTGCCCGACGTAATGCTCGGCCTGGAAAATCTATCCACACATAAACTGCGTTCGCTGCTGACGATGCTGGGAATGATTTTTGGCGTGGCGGCCGTGGTTGCCATGCTTTCGATTGGCGCCGGCGCGCAACAAAAGGTGATGGCGTTCATCGAGCAGTTGGGCGTGCGAAACCTGATCATCGAAGCTAAAGAGGCGTCGAATTGGCAGGACCTCCAAAAAGTGCGCCGCACGTCACCTGGTCTTACGCTGAACGACTTCACCGTATTGAACAAAAACTTACAGGGCGTGGAAGAAGCGACTCCGAGAAAACGCGTGCGTCCCGCGAAAGTTCTGCCCAAGCCCCAACAGGATCCTCCTGTGGTGTTCGGCGTGCGACCTGATTATTTGACGATTGCGTCTCTGCGCGTTACGGAAGGGCGTTTCTTCACGGCGGAGGATGATGCCGAGGCGGCGCCGGTCTGTGTGCTGGGCGCAGCGGCGAAGGACAGTCTGTTTGGAGCGGCAACTTCCGTTGGCGAGTATGTAAAGCTGAACGATGAATGGTTCCACGTGATTGGAGTTGTGGCTCCGCAACTTGCCGCCCAAAGCGACGCCGGTGGAATACAAAGCGAGGACCTGAATAATCTTGTATACGCACCCCTGAATTCGGTGCTCACTCGATTGGAAGATTCGCAGGCTTACTACAAAGACGAAATCGACGGCATCTACCTGCGCATGGCATCGGGAAATGACAGTTCGGCGAATGCCAAAATCGCGCGCGGCATCCTGAATGTCACGCACCACGAAGCGGGCGACTTCACGATTGTGGTTCCTGCGGAATTGCTGGCGGAGCAGCGGCGAACGGAGGAGTTGTTCAATACGGTGATGGTGGCCATCGCCTCGATCTCGCTGCTGGTGGGCGGAATCGGAATCATGAACATTATGCTGGCGGCAATTTTGGAACGCACGCGGGAGATCGGCGTTCGGCGAGCAGTGGGCGCGCGACAACGGGACATTGTGCGGCAATTCGTGATTGAGGCGGTGCTGATTTCGTTTGCCGGAGGGTTGCTGGGAATTGGCGTGGGCTTTGGAATGTCAGAAATGATCGCGTGGTTTGCGGGATGGTCCACGGTGGTAACGGCGGCATCGATTCTGTTGGCGTTTGCGGTATCCCTTTCGGTGGGGCTGGTCTTTGGCATTTATCCTGCCATGAAGGCAGCGCGGCTCGATCCGGTGGAAGCAATCCGGTACGAATAGTTCTTGCGCGGGTTTCAATTTATGCGGAGGTGTACCTTGTTGCATCGGATAGCGAATGTTCTTGCGTGCACGGTGCTGGTCCTGTTTTCGAGTTGCGGAGCATTGGCGCAAAACAGCAAGCCATTGGAACGTTTGTTGGGAATACCCGCGAAGCAGAGGCCGGCGCCTTCGCTGCCAACGCCCGAAGGATTTCCAGATCACATTGTAGGCGGAAAGCTTGTGCTTTCGTTGGACGACAACATCCGGCTCGCGCTAGTCAACAATACGGACATACGGCTGGACAATTCCGCTGCGGAGATGGCGCAGAACAACGTGTTCCGGCAGTACCAACTCTTCGACCCGGTGGTTCTCGCCAGCTTTAACGATCAACGCTCGCTGACGCCGACTTCGACGCAATTGCAGGGCGCGGAGATCCTCAACACTTTGACGCAAGCCACGACGTTTGGCTATTCGCAGACGTTCGCCAGTGGCACAAATTTCCAAACAAATTTCAGTTTCAACAAGTTTTCGACCAACAGCACCTTCAGTTTTCTTAACCCCGCGATTCCGACTACCTTGCAATTCCAGGTGACCCAGCCATTGCTGAAGAATCTTGGGCTATTTGCAAATCGCGCGCCCATTTTGATTGCCCAGCGTAATTTGAAGCAGGCGCAAGCGGTGTTTCAGGGCGAAGTGAATGACATTCTTTTGCAGACGATTGAAGGGTATTGGAATGTGGTGCTGGCGCGCGAGGCGCTGGTGGTGCAGAAGAAATCCTACGACGAAGCGGAAAAGAGCTACGACCACGACAAGAAAGCGCTGAGTTTGGGAGCCCTTCCGCCACTGGACATTTACCGTTCGGAATCACAGGTGGCCTCTCGACGCGTGTCGCTGATTCAGGCGGAATACAGCTTGAAGCAAGCGGAAGACCAGTTCCGGCAAGTCATCGGCGCTGACCGCGACCCGGCGATTCGGGCGCTGGATGTCGAACTTAGCGAAGATTGTCGGCCCGCGGGTGCGTTAGTGGATATTGATATTGCCACTGCTCTTTCTCGCGCCTTGGCGAATCGCCCGGAATTCGACGCTGCGCGGCAATTGCTGGTCAGCGATGAGATGAACATCCGGCTTGCGCACAACAACATTCGCCCGGATTTGGAACTCTCTGGAAGCTACGCCACGAATGGGTTGGGCGGAAACGAATACAACACGGCCGTGCCCCCAGTGATTATTTCCACGGGAGGATTGGGAGAAAGCATCAATCAGATGTTTCATTTCAACTACCCGACATACGGGGTGACGTTGTCGTTGCGGCTGCCAATCAAGAATCACAGCGCGGAAGCGAATTTGGGGGATGCGCTGGTTTCGCGCACTCATGACCAATACCAGGAAGAAAAGACGCGGCAAACTATCACACTTGAGGTGACGAATGCCGTGCATCAACTTGAGGAATCGAAGCTTTCGCTGGAAGCGGCGCGGGTTGCCGTGGATCTGGCGGAGAAAAGCTTGCGTGCTGAGGAACGAAAGTACGAACTTGGATCAAGCACGGTTTTCTTCGTATTGGATGCACAGACGCAACTGGCGCAAGCGGAATTTTCTTTGGCGCAGGCGGAGACTGGCTATCAGACAGCCGTGGCGGAAGTGCAGCATTCTACCGGAGAGTTGTTGAGCCGCTACCACGTGGAGCTGGCGCAACGCCACAAGTAGGGCGCGGGCAGCAGAATCCGCACGCAGATCGCCGCTATTCCTATGGAACAGCGATTCCCTTCATTTCTGGAATTGTTTGCCCGCCGTCCACTTCTTGGCGCCACTCAAAGGCCTTTTCCGCGGCGGTAAAACCGGTCGGGCGAAGAAGTTGCACATGCAAGGTGAGTGTGCGGGGAGTTAGATTCGTTGAGATCTGACCGGCGATTGTTTCCGCGTGGTCTAAGAGTGGAAATCTCTTTTCGCCGCTGGCAACCAGGATATTACGTTCGTCGCGAACTTCCCAGCGCAATAAGTAGTCGTGCAGGGGATAGCTCGGGAGTTCTTTCTCCGATTTTGGAGTGGCCGTAATTGTAAATGCGATGGGGACTTTGTACGCCCATTCGTTCCAATCCGCCGCGAGGATCGCCGGGGCGTTAGCCTCTTTCCAAGCTTGATAGGATGGCCGGCGCTGGCGGTTTTCATCTACCACGCCCGTATCCACATAACCCTCCTGGACCCCGGGCCAAAGGTTGCGATGCGATTTATAGTCCTGGTAGCACCAAAAAATTGCGCCAGCAATCCAATCGCGTCGCGCGAACTCGGCCAGTTGTTCGTGAATCGTTTCCACGCGCAAGCGATCCCCGGCAGCCGAGTCTGCCGCGAAAATGGCGGGTGTCCCGAATTCAGAGATAATCAGCATTTTGCCGGGAAACACGCGATTGATTTTGTCCAGGGCGGGAACCAGCCCGGATTTTGGCCCCGCCCATGAGCCGTAATATTGGTTCATCATCAGAAAGTCGGCGTCATTCGCGGCGGCATCTTCGGCGCGGTCAACGGCGGGAAGGGAATCGTCCGCAAAAGAGACGAAGCGGCCGGGATCGATTTCGCGGATCATTTCGCGCATTGCGTGGAAATAAGCGCGCCCGCCAGGAGTGGACATTTCGCTTTCGTTGGAAACACTCCAGGCAAAGATGCTCGGGTGATTCGCGTTCTGCTCGATCATTTCGCGCATCTGCTGCTTGGCAAGAGCCAGGACCTTCGGGTCGCTCAATTGTTTTTCGCTGAACTGCCAGACGGGAATTTCGGGAATGAAGAGGATGCCATTGCGATCGGCGTAGTCAAAAATGTAGGAATGCTGCGGGTAATGCACTGGTCGGGTAAGCGTGACCTGCAGGGCCTTCAAATCGTCGTAGTCCGCGCGCATCGTACCGGGCGTTTCGGAAAGCCCTTCCCATGGAGACTCTTCGTGGCGAGTCATGCCGCTCAGGCGCACGCGTTCACCATTGATCAGGAGGTGGCGATCGCGGATTTCGATTTGCCGGAACCCAAACGTGTCTTGGCGCGCATCGAGAACCTTGCCGCCTGATTCCAACTTTACGGACAGTTGGTAAAGATTGGGATGGTCAATGCTCCAGCGATGAATGTTTGCCAGTTTTAGCGAGCCAACTCGATTCGACACACCTGGTGGCAGAGAAATCGTTTCAGAAGATTCCGCGGCCGTCTTGCCTTCGGGGTCGATTGCGCCTAGGCGCAAGACTGCCGCGGTGGTTCGGTTGGAATAATTGTCAAGGAAAACTTTGTCCTGAAGGGTCGCATTCGAGTCGTTGATCTCCGAGCAAATCTGTTGACGCCGAATGAGAAGCGGATCGTTCACTGTCAGAAAAACGTCGCGAACGATTCCGCCATAATGCCACCAGTCGTACCACACATTGTTGGAGGAGCGCAGGCGCATGGCCAGCCCGGGAATAGTCGAGGCCGACGGCCGGTTGTCAATTTCCACGGCAAGGTAATTGGTGGGCTGCAGTTGTGAGCTGATGTCGAAAAAATAGGCCGTATAGCCTCCCTCATGGCGTCCAATCTCAATTCCGTTGAGCCAAATGCGGGCCGAATAAAACGTTGCGTTGAAATGTAATTCAACGTGCTTGTGGGAAAGTTCAACAGGAATTTCAAAAGTGCGGAAGTACCACGCGATGCCTTCGTAGTCGTCGTACTTGCCGATGTTCCAGGTGTGCGGCACGGAAACGGGAACCACTTCGGGGGGCAATTGTTTTTGCCAACCGGAGGATTCGCCACTAGCGGTGGGATCCACACGGAAAGACCAGTTTTGATTTAAGCCGATTTGCGTGACGGCAGGCAAAATGGCGGGAAACAGAAGAAGTACCGCGCTCAAAAATAAAGTTTTCATAGTTGTTTGTTGGCCAGTTGCGTTATTGCGGCCGGTCCTAAACCTCTCCAGGTTCTTGCGTCACGATATGTACGTCCACGGGCGGCGATTCCCGCAGGAAGCGATGAACCACGGAAAGGTAAAGATACTTGCGCCAATCGCGGACGGACGCGCGCCCAAAGACGACTTGCGTAATGTGTTTGCCGCGGACGAAATCAGAAATGGTATCCGCGACACTCGGTCCCTTCATGCGGACAACCTCCGCGCCCAAATTCTCGGCAAATTTCAGGTTCGCTTCCAAAACCTTGGGGTTTTCTTCACGCGGAGCCAATTCGCGGTCCACATGAATCACAAAAAGCTGCGCATCCAATCTCCGCGCCATGCGCGCCGCCCGCGCGATCAGATACTGCCCCGACGGGCTGCCGCTCACGCAAACAGCAATTCGCTCGCGCACACCCCAGTTTTCATGGATCTCCTTGGCGTCCATATAGGACTCCAGGCTGCGGTCCACTTGCTCCGCCACCTGGCGCAAGGCCAATTCGCGGAGGGCGATGAGGTTTCCGCGGCGGAAGAAATTCGAGAGGGAGCGCTGCACTTTTTCTTCGCTGTAAACATCGCCGCGTTTCATGCGGTTCTGAAGGGCTTCGGGAGTCAGATCCACCATGACGGTTTCCGTGGCGGAAAGTGGGACCCAGTCCGGCAGCGTTTCACGCACGGTAATACCGGTGATGGCGCGAACCGTGGGCGCGATGCTCTCGATGTGCTGGATGTTCAAGGTCGAAAGAACGTCAATCTTCGCCGCGAGAATTTCCTGAACATCCTCGTAGCGTTTGCGATGGCGGCTGCCGGGAATATTGGTGTGCGCCAACTCGTCGACCAGCACCACTTGCGGGTGCCGTGCCAGGATGGCATCCACATCCATTTCTTCAAAGACCGTCCCCTTGTAATCGATCTTCTTGCGCGGCACGGCTTCCAGTTGCTCGGCCAGTTCCTGCACACCCTTGCGCCCGTGCGTTTCGACAATGCCAATGACAATTTCCTCGCCACGGCTGCTGCGGCGAATGGCCTCGCTGAGCATGCTGTACGTCTTGCCCACACCCGGAGCGTAGCCGAGAAACAATTTAAAAATTCCGCGGGCCTTGGGCGATGGGGAAGCCACTTCGAGCCAGTCTTCGGGCTTTTTAGGCAAGTTTCTTTCTTCTCCACGGAAAGATTTGTTAATGCGCTACAATACGGCTATGACGCGTTTCTTAATGGGGCGCGGGATGGGCTTTCTTGTTGCCACCATCCTGCTGATCTCCATGACTTACGGATTCGGCCGGGTCTTTCATGTGAACCAGACGACGGCCGCACTGTCATTTCTTCTGGCGATTTTAGCAGTTTCCGCGGTCTGGGGCATGGTGGTCTCAGTGTACATGTCCGTGACCGCCATGCTGCTGTTTAATTTTTATTTTCTGCCACCGGTGGGGACGTTTACGATTGCGGATCCGCAGAATTGGGTGGCGCTCTTCGCTTTTCTGTTCACCTCCATCATGGGCAGCCAGCTTTCCGCGCGCATCCGCAAGGAAGCGGATACAGCGCACGGGAGGCGGCGCGAAGTGGAGCGGCTGTACGAATTCAGCCAGAAATTGCTGGGCGCCGGCAACGTCATTCAACTGATGAACGCCATCCCCAATTACATTGTGGAATGTTTCGAGGCTGGAGCCGCGGAATTGTTCGTCCCCCAGAAGGACAAGTTCTATCGCTCCGGCTATGGCGCGGCCCAACTCGATGAAGAGCAGATGAAAGCAGCTTATTTGCGCGACGAGACGATCACCCAGACCCAGCGGACACTGCATTTTCTTCCGGTGCGTCTCGGCGTAAAGCCGATTGGCAGCCTGGGGATTTCCGGCTCGCGGCTTTCCCGGCAAACGCTTGATGCCATCGGCTCGCTGGTGGCGATTGCCATTGAACGTGCTCGGGCGGTCGAGCAACTTAGCGAGACAGAAGCGGAACGCCAGGGGGAACGGCTGAAATCCGCGCTGCTCGATTCCATCGCGCATGATTTTCGTACGCCGCTCACCTCCATCAAAGCGGCCATCACGGATTTGTTGGGCTCGCAGCACGCGCAAAATCCGCAACAGCAGGAACTCCTTACGATTGTTAATGAAGAATGCGACCGGCTGAATCACCTGGTGGAAGAAGCGGCCGAAATGGCCAAGTTGGAAGCTGGGGAGTTTGAGTTGCACTTTGAGGCAGTCCCGGTGACAACTTTGGTAGAAACATCACTGCAACATTTGCAAAAAGCACTGGGAGACCGCGAGGTGGTGGTTAAGCTGGCCGATGATTTGTCTCCCGTTCGCGCCGACCTGGACCGGGCGAAGGATATTCTGGGACAGCTTATCGACAACGCGAACCTCTATTCGCCCAAGGATACGCCCATCATCATTACGGCGGATCAGGCGGGAGATTTTGTCACGGTGAGCGTTGCGGACAGCGGACCGGGCATTGATTCCTTCGAGCAAGGACTAATTTTCGATAAATTCTATCGCGGGCGCGATCAACGCTACTTGGTGCGCGGAACCGGCATGGGATTATCGATTGCCAAAGCCATTGCAACTGCGCACGGTGGCAGTGTCAACGTAACCAGTCAACTGGGCCATGGTTCCGTATTTTCGTTTACGTTACCCGCTGCTGTCCGGCGGGCTGAGGTCCGATGAGTACTTCCAGCATTCTTGTGATTGACGACGAGCCGCAGATTCGGCGAGTTTTGCGGTCAACGCTATCCTTCAGGGGGTACGAGATATCCGAAGCCGCTACTGGCGAAGAAGGTGTCGAGCTGGCAGGCAAGTTGAAGCCGGATTTGATTCTTCTCGACGTGAATCTTCCGGGAATCAGCGGAATCGAAACGTGCAAGGAAATCCGGCGCACCAGCGATGCCCCTATCATCATGCTGACGGTGCGGAACGCGGAGAGGGATAAAGTGGTTGCGCTCGACGCTGGAGCCGATGACTACGTCACAAAACCGTTCGGAATCGAGGAACTGCTAGCGCGCGTGAGGGCTTCGCTGCGCCGCCATGCTCCCGCGGAAGCGATGCCTCCATTCCATGCAAAGGATTTTTCCGTGGACTTTGAAGCGCGCCGGGTGACTGCGGGCGGGGAAGAGGTCCATCTGGCACCGAAGGAGTTTGAAGTGCTGAAGCAGTTGATGATGCAACAGGGGAAGCCGGTCACCCATCGCCGGCTGCTGCAAACGGTTTGGGGACCGGAATACGGCGAGGAAACAGAAAACCTTCGCGTCGTGATTAACCAATTGCGGAAGAAAATCGAGAAAGACCCGGCGCACCCTAAATACATACTCACCGAACCATGGATTGGCTACCGTTTTCAACCGCCGAAAAGTACAGCAGGCAAATAGACGCTGCTCACTGCTTTGGGCGCCCTGCTATTGTTTGGCGGGGAAGTTTGTATCGAGATCCAGATTTAATTCCAGCACATTGACGCGTGGCTCTCCGAGAATCCCCCATTGCCGCGTCTGCGTATGCCGTGCAATTACTTGACGAATTGCATCTGCTGTGATTCCCCTGGCGCGCGCAATTCGCCGGATCTGGAAGTCAGCGGCTGCCGGCGAAATGTCCGGGTCAAGCCCCGAGCCAGAAGTGGTAACCAGATCGGCGGGAATGGCAACTCCCGGATTCTCTTGTTGCAGCTTCGCAACATCCTGTTTCACGCGATCGACGAGTTGCTGATTCGTCGGAGCAAGATTTGAGCCAGACGAAGCCGTGGGGTCGTAACCGTTTCCGGCTGCCGAAGGGCGGGAATGGAAATATTTGTCCGACGTAAACGCCTGGCCGATTAGCCGCGAACCAATCACTTGGCCGTTCTTTTCAAGCAAGCTTCCATTCGCTTGCTTGGGGAAGAACAACTGGCTCAGCCCCGTGACAGCCAAAGGGTACAAAAAGCCAAACAGCAGCGTGGTGATGAGAGTAAATCTTGCAGCTACGATCAGATGATTCTTCATACCGTCCTCTATGCCAGATGCAGCCACGAAAGCAGAATATCGATCACCTTAATTCCGACGAATGGCGCGATCACGCCACCCAGCCCGTATATCAGCAGGTTTCTCCGCAGAAGGGCCGCGGCGCCCAGCGGGCGATAACGGACACCGCGCAGCGCCAGCGGGATCAGTGCAATGATGATCAGCGCATTGAAGATCACCGCGGACAGAATTGCGGAATCCGCGGTGCGCAATTTCATGATGTTCAAATAATTGAGCAAGGGAAAAGTGCCTGCGAACATCGCCGGGATAATGGCGAAATATTTTGCCACGTCGTTGGCAACGGAAAAAGTAGTAAGCGATCCGCGGGTAATCAACAATTGTTTGCCGATTTCCACGATTTCGATGAGCTTGGTGGGATTGGAATCCAAATCCACCATGTTGCCGGCCTCTTTTGCGGCTTGCGTTCCAGTGTTCATGGCAACGCCAACATCAGCCTGTGCCAAGGCGGGAGCATCATTGGTGCCGTCGCCGGTCATAGCGACAAGTTTCCCTTTGGCTTGTTCGTTGCGGATCAAAGCCATCTTGTCTTCGGGTTTGGCTTCAGCAAGGAAATCGTCAACGCCAGCTTGGCGAGCAATGGCTGCCGCGGTCAGCGGATTGTCTCCCGTAATCATCATGGTGCGGATGCCCATGGCGCGGAGATGATCGAAACGCTCGCGAATGCCGCCCTTCACGATGTCAGTGAGTTCAATCGCGCCGAGGACGCGGAAATTCTGCGCCACCAGAAGTGGCGTGCCTCCGGACTTGGCAATGCGCTCGATGTGATCTTGCATCTCCGGGGGCACGACCTGACCCTTCTCCGCAACGTAACGCGCGATCGCTTCCGGCGCGCCCTTGCGGATTTCCTTATTGTCCATGTCAACGCCAGACATGCGAGTCTGTGCGGAGAAGGGAATGAATATGGGGTTGTGCGGCGCCAACTCGCGCCCGCGCAAACCGTACTTCTCCTTGGCCAGCACCACAATCGAGCGGCCTTCGGGGGTTTCATCGGCAAAGGAGGCTAATTGCGCCGCGTTGGCCAGTTCCGCATCAGTGATGCTGGGGCACGGGTGAAAAGCTGTTGCTTCGCGATTGCCCAGTGTAATCGTTCCGGTTTTGTCGAGAAGGAGCACGTCCACGTCGCCGGCGGCTTCCACGGCGCGCCCAGACATGGCGATTACGTTGCGCTGAATCAGCCTGTCCATTCCAGCAATGCCAATCGCCGAAAGCAATCCGCCGATGGTGGTGGGAATCAGGCAAACCAACAGAGAAACCAGCGCGAACACCGTCTGTGGCGCGCCGGAATACATGGCAAACGGCTGCAGCGTCACCACAGCCAACAGGAAAATAATCGTCAACCCAGCCAGCAGGATGTTGAGAGCAATTTCATTGGGAGTTTTCTGACGCGAAGCTCCTTCCACCAAGCCAATCATGCGATCCAGAAAGGTCTCCCCGGGATTGGATGTGATGCGCACCTTGATCTCATCGGAAAGAACACGCGTGCCGCCAGTCACGGCGGAGCGGTCGCCTCCGGATTCGCGAATCACTGGGGCGGATTCGCCGGTAATGGCGGACTCGTCCACGGAGGCTACGCCTTCAACGACTTCGCCATCGCCGGGGACAAACTCACCAGCGGCCACAAGGACAAGGTCGCCAGAGCGCAATTTCGAGCTCGGAAGTGATTCCGTTTTTCCATCTGGGCGCAATCTGCGCGCCTCGGTTTCCGCGCGAGCCTTGCGCAATGTTTCGGCTTGGGCTTTGCCGCGCCCTTCGGCCATGGCCTCCGCGAAATTAGCAAAGAGCACCGTGAACCATAGCCACAGGGTGATCTGCAATCCAAACCAGAAGTTGCCTTTGTGCTGGAGCGCATCGAGCACCAGCACGACACCGGTGATCACGGCCCCCACTTCCACAACGAACATCACGGGATTCTTGATCAGTAGACGGGGATCCAGTTTCCAGAAGGAGTCCACGATGGCCGTCCGGAGTATCTTCCGGTCGGCGAGCGAAGCGTTTTTTACCTGTGCCGTTGTCATCTTGTCCTCAAAACGCCTTTCCCGCATTCATGAGCAGGTGCTCGAGAATCGGCCCGAGGCTCAGGGCAGGGAAGAAAGTCAGGGCTCCCACAATTAAAACCACGGAAACTAGCAACACGGTGAAGAGCGGCCCGGTAACAGGGAAAGTGCCCAGCGATTCCGGAACTTGCTTCTTTGCCGCCAGGCTGCCCGCAATGGCCATGATGGGGATGATCATGAAAAAACGGCCAAGCAACATCGCGACGCCCATGGTTGTGTTGTACCAGAGAGTATTCGTGCCCAGGCCACCGAAGGCTGAGCCGTTATTCCCAACAGCCGAGGTATAGGCGTACAGAATCTGCGAAAGACCGTGGGCACCGGGATTGCTGATCGCCGAAGTGCCGAATTTCGAGACAACGGAAATTCCCGCGAAGATAAGAATCGTCATCGAAGTGATCAGGATGGCAAGCATGGCCATTTTTACGTCGAAGGACTCGATCTTTTTGCCGAGATACTCCGGCGTACGCCCCACCATCAGGCCCGCAATGAACACGGCGAGGACCACAAAGACAAGCATGCCGTAAAGGCCCGCGCCAACACCGCCGAAGATGACTTCGCCGAGCATGATGTTGATCAGAGGAACCATGCCGCCCAACGGCGTCAGCGAATCGTGCTGGTTGTTTACGGCGCCACAGCTGGCGTCCGTGGTAATTGTCGTGAACAGTGCGGAGTTCGCGAGTCCAAACCGCACCTCTTTTCCTTCCATGTTTCCGCCGGGCTGCGTGTCCGATGTCCTTGTACTTACTCCACGAAGCAACGGATTGCCACGAGCTTCCGCGGCATAAACGACCACGACACCCGCCAGGAATAGCGCTGCCATGGCGCTCCACACGGCCCAACCGTGGCACTGCGAACCTGTCATTCGGCCGAGCGTATAGGTCAGACCGGCCGGGATAGCAAAGATCAGCAACATCTGAACAAAGTTTGTTAGTGGCGTGGGATTCTCAAACGGGTGGGTGCTGTTCGCCCCGAAAAATCCGCCGCCATTCGTGCCGTACATCTTGATGACTTCTTGCGAGGCGACGGGCCCTTGCGCAATCGTTTGGGTCGAAACCGCATCGTGCTTTACGCTGCCATCGGCGTTCTTGGTGTCGAGACTCTGTGACTCAACCAAATTTGCCGTGGTGTAAGGCCGCAAATTTTGAATCATGCCTTGCGAAACGAAGAAGAGCGCCACAACCAGGCACACGGGCAAGAGCACCCAAAGGAGTGCGCGCGTCGTGTCCACCCAGAAATTTCCAATGGTCTTGGATTCCTTGCGGGCAATCCCGCGAATAAACGCAACCGCCAGCGCAATCCCGGCGGCCGCGGAGATGAAGTTGTGGTAGGCCAGCCCGGCCATCTGGGTCAGATAGCTCATGGTCGATTCGCCGGAATACGATTGCCAGTTGGTATTCGTGGTGAAGGAAACCGCGGTATTCCAAGCCAAATCGGGGGCCACATTTGCGAATTTTTGCGGGTTCCAAGGCAGCCACCGTTGCGTCCGCATGATGAGATACAGCAGGAGCAGGGAGACCGCGCTGAAGAAGAGCTTGGCCGCGACATACGCCAGCCAGCCCATTTCCTGCTGTTCATTCACACCGCTGACTCGGTAAATCAGTTTTTCGACGGGGCGTAGGGCAAAATCGAGAAAGGTCTTTTTTCTCTCAAATACCCGGTAGAGGAACACGCCAATGGGTTTCGTCAGGAGCAGAAGCACTGCAAAATATATAAAAATCTGGAACCAGCCGCTTCCGGTCATGATTAGAATTTCTCCGGCTTCAAGAGCGCATAAAACAGGTAGCCGCACAACAAGATGGAAATGACGATTAAAATGATATTTCCCAGCATGGTTTCAGCCCTCTATTTCAGCCGCTCGCAGCCCTTCAAATACAAAATGCCGAGGGCGAAAAACAGTACGGTGCACACAACAAAAATCAAGTCATTCATGCAGAACTCCTGGCTTGCATAGTAGCCTACTTATTCTCTCTAAGAAAACGGTGAGAGGCACATTAAGGATTTGTAAGTACAATTGGCGCCGCTTGTTCCACGTTGTGAGATGTGCCACACTCCCTTGACGAACTGCTCATGCCAGACCGGCGTCCTTCTCCATCTACTTCTGCAATTGGCGGGACTTCCGGCCAGATTCCTTCAATGCCTGCTTCTGAGTTTTCCTCTGGGGACCCCCGCGCCGAATGGGTGCGTCTTCACATTGGTTTTGTGTACATCGGTATCGTTACGATTCTTCTGGGGCCGCTGCTGCCGTATCTTGTGCACCGTTGGTTCCTGAGCGATTCGCAAGCGGGATGTCTTTTTGCCGCGGAATATTCTGGCAGCGTTTTGGGGAATCTGTTGACGGGGCTTCTGCTTCCACGCCTCGGATTTTCCAGGGTAATGGGAATTGCCTTCCTCGCGTTTGCACTGGGTTTTTCCTTTCTCGGAGCTGGCCCGTGGACGCTGGCATGCCTCCTTATTTTCGTTTACGGCGTCGCTCTGGGCCTGTCAGTTCCCAGCACAAATCTTCGCGGGACACAGTTACCTTCGGCGAACACCGCCGCGGCCGTCACACTCTTGAACTTCACGTGGGGGATTGGGGCGGTCCTTTGCCCATTGTTGATTGCTGTTCTCCTGCCTTATCTGGGGATTCGCGGCTTTTCGGGTGCGCTCTGCTTGTTTGCTGCGTTGTTTGCCGGAGTGTATTTCCTTCGTCCGATCAAAGGCAGCGCTCCGATAAAGAAATATACAAAGCGATCGCTCGATGCATGGCTCGCAAAATTGCGTCTTGCCCCGGCCGTTCCGTTGCTTGCGCTTTTCTTTTTATATGTCGGAGTGGAAACAGCCATCGGCGGTTGGGCGGCGGCTTACGAAAAGCGCATGCCAGGAATGCAGAGTACCGCCTGGATCGTAGCCCCGTCGGTGTTTTACAGTTTTCTGCTGATCGGCCGTGGACTCGCACCTCTTGTGCTAAGGCGCTTCTCGCAAATGTCCGTATCCATGGGAGGAATGCTCTGTGCCCTGGCAGGCGCAAGCGCTTTAACGGTTTCTCAGACGCCCTTCTGGCTCCATCTGGGAGCAGCCGCGGCGGGACTGGGGTTCGCACCACAATATCCCCTGTTCGTAACCTGGCTCGCGGACACCTTTGGCGAGGATTCCAACTGGCTAGGGGCCCTCTATTTTGGAAGCGCGGGCCTTGGAGGCGCGGTCATCCCCTGGCTTGTTGGTATCATCGCTTATCGCGCGAATTCACTGCGCGTGGGGCTCATACTGCCTGCGGCCGTGGTCGCGGCGATGATTCTACTCCTCATAAACATGCGCTCGAAGCGCTTGGCGGATTGAACGCCATCCCCAGTAGAAGAAAAACGAAATTCACTGGCCGCGCCATTCGTCAACGAATTGGACGAACGCGCCGACTACCCGATAGAATTGCGTTTATGCTTCCGGAATCTCGGGTCACTTCTCCGCTATCTCTCGCCGAAGCCGCGCGCATTGCAATGGAATGCTACTCGCTCCGCGGCGAAGTGCGGCCACTGCCGGGCGAATACGACGATAATTTTCATCTCGTGGGTGCGGACGGGAGCGGCTACGTTCTGAAAATAATGCACGCCGCGCGCGACACTTCGTTCGTGGATATGCAGTGCCGGGCACTCACGCATCTTGCGGAACGAACGCCGCATCTGGCTCTTCCAAGGGTGATTCCTGCGCCCGTTGGGAAATTGTTTACGCGTATCCGTGTTGCCGATGGCTCGCTGCGTATTGTCTGGGCACTCTCCTTCCTTCCGGGTTTGACGCTGGCAGAGGCTTCGCCGCACACTCCGGAACTTCTGGAAAGCTTGGGTCGCTTTCTTGCAGAGATTGACGCTGCGCTCATGGATTTTTCTCATCCCGCGGCGAATCGCATTTTGAAATGGGACCTCAGCCGCGCATCCTGGGCCTTCGAGAAACTTTCCTTCATTGCCGATCCGCAACGGCGCGGGCTCGCGGAGCATTTTCTGAATCTTTTCGAGCAAGAAGCTCTGCCACGGTTCCACCGCTTGCGGCGTAGCGTCATCTATGGCGATGCCAACGACTACAATGTCCTCGTCAGCGCTGAATCGACCAAGCTTAGAGAAGTTGTGAGCGTGATTGATTTCGGCGACCTGCACACGGGCTTGACGGTTGCGGAACCCGCCGTGGCTGCGGCCTATGCGGTTCTTGGCAAGGATGACCCACTCGCCGCCGCAAGTTCTGTATTGGCGGGATATCACCGGCGATTTCCTTTGAGCGAAGATGAAGTTGCGGCTTTCTTCCCGCTGATGGCTGTGCGGTTGGCTGTCAGCGTTGTGAATTCAGCGCATCGCAAGTCACTTATTCCGGACGATCCTTATGTGACCGTCACGGAACTGGCTGCTTGGCATGCTCTCGAACGCCTGGCGCAAATACCTCTTTCCGTTGCGCAGGGTCGTTTTCGTGCGGCAACAGTTCCTAAGGGAGCTTCTCCGTCTCCGGCCAAGGTAGATTCGGGGCAGCCTGTTTCAACGCTCGGACAATCGCTCGCTGCCCGCGAGAAATACTTTTCTTCAAACCTCAGCCTTTCCTATGATCGCCCGCTGAAAATCGTTCGCGGCTGGATGCAGTTTCTTTACGACGATACGGGGCGGGCGTTTCTGGATGTTTATAACAACGTTCCACTCGTCGGGCATTCTCACCCGCGCGTGGTGCGCGCTGTGCAGAAACAAATTGCGATGCTGAACACGAACACGCGGTATCTCCATGACAACGCTTTACAGTACGCGGAGCGCCTCACTGCGTTGCTTCCCGCGCCGCTGCGCATCTGTTTCTTCGTGAATTCTGGAAGCGAAGCCAACGAACTCGCGGTCCGTCTTGCGCGATCCCATACGGGCAGGGAAGACATCATCGTTCTGGAGCACGCTTATCACGGCCATACTTCCACTCTGATTGATATCAGCCCATACAAATTTAACGGGCCTGGTGGAAAAGGCCGGAAGCCCTGGGTGCAAGTTGCTCCGATTGCGGATGATTATCGCGGCATTTACCGGCGAGGCGAGTCTGACCTTGGCCAAAAATACGCGGCGCATGTCGCGGAGATTCTGCAGAAATTGAAAAGGGACGGGAGGGGAGCCGCAGCGTTTATCGCGGAAACATTGCCCAGTGTCGCGGGGCAGGTTGTATTTCCGCAGGGATACCTCAACGAGGTCTACAAGCATGTGCGGGCTGCGGGCGCAGTGTGTATCGCTGACGAAGTGCAAGTTGGATTCGGGCGTCTGGGAACGCATTTCTGGGGGTTTGAAACGCAGGAGGCGGTGCCGGACATCGTTGTACTGGGCAAGCCGATCGGCAACGCATTTCCCCTTGCGGCCGTTGTGACCACGGCGGAAATCGCAGCGTCGTTCGCCAACGGGATGGAGTTCTTTAGTACGTTCGGAGGTAACCCGGTGGCGTGTGCCGCGGGCCTAGCAGTCCTCGACGTGCTTCAGTCAGACCAGTTGCAGCAGAACGCCTTGCAGGTTGGCACTGAGTGGCTGGAAGGATTGCGGGCGCTGCAGGCAAAATATCCTCTGATTGGCGATGTGCGAGGCATGGGACTATTTCTGGGCATCGATCTCGTAACGGATCGTGATGCGCGCATACCGGCAACCGCTCAGGCTCACTACGTTGTGAACGGCTTGCGTGATCTCGGCATCCTGGCCGGCACGGACGGTCCTCACCACAACGTGATTAAGCTGCGGCCGCCGCTGATTTTCTCTTCGGCCGACGCAGTGTTCTTCACGTCCAATCTGTCGAAAGTTCTTGGCGAGGCTCCCGCGCAGCCCCAGCCGTCGAACTCCATTGCATCTCTACGATTGCAGGAGTAGTCTTTCACGAGCCTTACGCCTTCAGCCCACTTAATTCCTTCCCGGTATGTAAGGCCGCGAAATCCGCCCTGCCGGAGCAAAAATTCAGAGGAGGACGGTTCTGATGTCCACAGAGAACAAGAATATCGTTCGCCGCCTCTACGATGAAGTTTGGAACAAGCGCAAACTCGATGTCGTCGACGAACTGATTTCTCCGACTCATGCGCTACTGGATCCCTTCGTCAGCGGCTCGCAGGTGGGGCCGCAGTTGTATCGTCGCCGCGTCGTTGATCTGACCTCAAGCTTCCCGGACTTGCGCTTTTCGCTGGACGATATAATTGCCGAAAAGGAAAAAGTCGTTGTGTCGTGGGTGATTTCTGGAACCCACAAGGGCGAGTTCATGAATATTGCGCCCTCCGGCAAAAAAGTTACCGTCGAAGGGATCACCATTCACTACATTCGGGACGGCAAGATTCTCGACTCCAATGCTCGATGGGATGCCCTGGGTTTGCTGCGACAGCTCGGAGCCCTTCCGCCCCTTGGCCGGAGCAAGGAAGCTACTTTTGGAGTCTGAATCTGCAGTAAACGCATCAGCCGCGGCGCGACCGTCATCGATTTAGGGTGCGACTTACATTAGCGATGAAGCCGAAGTTTCCATCGTTTGAGCTAGCTCGAACAGCTTCGTCACGGTATTCCAGTTGCGTCCCGTGCCAGAAGTCTTCAGCGTTCTTTTAATGGATGGCCACGACATCCGGGGACGCGCCATACCGTTCGGGAAATAGACGAAAGCCTCTTGCCCGTCAATCTGGAGTTCCTCCGGTGCGGTTTTGATTTTCAACGCGGCACGCAGGCAGTCGGAGCCTGGAGTGTCCTTTAAGAAAATGACGGCCAGTTTTTTGGGGTCGAGGTTGCGGCGCTTGGCGAAAGGGCATCGCGAAATCACGTCGCTCAGTTCAGAGCTTGTCCGCATCACTATATCGACGCGAAAGCCGAATTTCTGCTCAAGGGCGTCCTCGACCCGCTTCGCGAGCTTTGCATGGTTGCGGCCCTTAATCCGAAAGACGACATTTCCGCTTTGCAGATAGGTTTGAACGTCTTGCATGCCCAAGCTCGTATAAAGCTCGCGCAGCGCGTCCATCTTGATCAGGTGGTGGCCCCCGACATTGATGCCACGAAGAAATGAAATAATCACAGTCATGATGCGCACAAGTATATCGCGGCTCGTGGCCGCGCGGTTGCCAGGGAGGGAGAAAGAAGCGGGGATCTACAAAGATGTTTTGAGGTAAAAGGATTCGTCACAGGCAAAGGGAAGGGGAGTACTTACTCCGGCTTTGGCGGATGCGCGGCGCGTTCCCTTTTCTTGTCATCCTTTGCCTGGTCGGAGGGGGGATAAGCATCGAATCCCTTGGCGAATTCCTCGTCTACTTTCTTCCACACTTTATCGGGCTCTGAAATCCTGTGCACCAGGTACAACCGCCAGGCCAAGTTTTTCGTTCTTGGATCGATCAGATCGATCACCAGGGCGCCTTCTTTCTGACTGCTGGCGCTGACATCGTTATAAACAAATGTCCAGTAGCCACCAATATAGGAGCCGTACGGGCCCCAGTTCCCGGTCACCGCAACATCCACCGTCGAAGAACCATTCGCCCAGTAGCGCACCAAAAGATCCGGATGCTCCCGAGGATTCACTTCGTGCAATCCCCGTTTATCCAATTCGCGCGAGACCGTGTGATGCAGCCGAATATCAATCAGGTCTGGATTTACCAGCATACTGACGAGGTTGTCGATGCCGCCGATGAAAGCGTAGGTTTTGTACTTGGAGTAGTCGAGATTGGGGTCAAAATCGACGACGGTCCTCGCGCGCAGCGGCAAAGCAAAAAACAGCGCGCCCAGTAACACCACAAGTTTCAAAGTTTCGATGTAAGGGCGGACTGGCGCATTGTGTTCGGGGCTTCGCATGGCCTCCCTCGGCTGGGAATCCCGCCCTGGTGGCGGTGATTCCTCGGAGCGAATGGTTCTGCGGTTAGTGTAGGCGAAGCGCGGACGATTTGCGAGAAGGTGATCAAGCCGGGCGCGTTAATTACTCGCTATCTCCGTCGGTGGGCTCTTTGTGAAAGAGGCGGGCAAGGTCCGCGTGCTCCATGACCACAGAAGGATCTTTCTGGATGGCGGCGTAATATTTTTTCTGAAAGCCGTCGCCAGTTTCCGTTGGGGCGAAAATCTTTCGCGCCAACGAAATCGCTCCACGCGTATCTTCAGGAGTAATCTCGGTTTCCGCCGCCAGCTCTTCATCGATGCGGACGACGAATTCGGAGAGGTTATGCAGCCAGGCGAATTGCGGATCGTCCACGACCAGCCGGAAGAGTTCACCGGCGGAAACTACGCCATGCAACTTCTCGTACTCGCGGCGCTCCATGTCCAACAGCGTTTTGTGCAAACGCAACAGAGCTTCGCGCAGGGCTACGAGCTTCTGGCGCGCCGGAGTGTCTCGCCAATTGCCTTGATTCGCGTACGGGCTTTTGCCTTCCGCCACCGTGTGTCCCTTTCCCTTCGTCCCCTAAAGCCGGGCCGTTATTTGGTTGCCTTCTCTTTCGGCTGGACAACCAGGTTATTTTTCACGCTGGTCACATTGGTCACAAAACCGGCGCGAGCCGTGGCGCGGTTCTTGTCCGCCTCGCTCTCCACCACGCCTGCCAGAGTGACTTTTCCATTCTTAATGATGATATGAATGGATGGCAACTCCACCACAGCGTACCGGGAAAGCTCAGTGTCTTCATAAATAGCGCGATAGACGGCATTTCGCAAATCGTCATCCGTTGCGGAGGCCGGCAGCACCTCGATTTGATTCACAACCGAGCCGACTCCTTCGATGCTCTTGACCGCCTCTTCCGCGTCGCTCCTCAGCGTTGGCCGGACTACCTGGCCCGTCAGCGTGACATTGTTTCCGTCCAGCGTAAACGCAATGTGATCGAACACGGAAAGATAGGGAACAACAGCCAATTGATGGCGCACTTCGTGAGCCAACCCCTCCGGCGGTTTCTCGCTCGCAGACTGCTTCCGGGCCGCACTTGAGCTTTGCGCCCGCACAGGCAATGCCCCTGCGCATGCGCTCAGCGCCAGAATTAGCCCTGCCCAGAATGTCCTGTTTCCACGTTTGAGGCCAATCACCCGACGCACCTCATTTAGTTTCACGCACTACTTCCTCTCCTATTGTCTCCCAGGTGCATTCCCCAGTGTTAGCATACGACAGGGAATCGTGCTCTTCTCGGACACTTCTGCCTGGCCGATTGCCCGGGAGGTTGCTACTCGCGTGCTCGCCATTGCCCATCGCGGTGCTTCAGGTTACGCCCCGGAAAATACGCTAGCGGCGTTCCGGCGAGCCGTTGCGCAAGGTGTCACCTTCATCGAAACCGATCTGCAACTCACGCGCGACGCGCATTTCGTGGCCATCCATGACGAGACTGTGGATCGTACCACCAGCGGCCACGGCGCAATCCAGCACATGACCCTTGCGGAAATCCGGCGTCTGGACGCGGGCGCCTGGTTTGCCAGCGAATTCATTGGCGAGCGCGTGCCCACGCTGGAAGAAATCCTCGTGTTTTCCAAGAAAAATGACGTTGTGTTCTACCTGGAGCTGAAACCGAACGGATTCTGGGGCGGCGAGCATGCCTTGATCAGCGCTCTTCGCGAATCCGGTGAAATCCCGCGCGTGGTGATCATCTCTTTCGATCCCGTGATTCTGAAGAGCTTGCGAAGCATTGACCCAACGCTGATGGTGGGCTTGTTGTTTGATGGGACGATCGAGGATCCCTTTCACAAAGCCCTGGAGATCGGGGCGCGACAGCTTGCCGTTCGCGGTGACCTGGTAACGCCGAATTTTCTTCACGAAGCTCGCAAGCGCGATCTGCAGGTTGTTTGCTGGACCATCAATTCGCCCGGCCACATGCGGCTTTTGGCAAGCGCTGGCGTTGACGGAATCATGTCTGACTATCCGGACCTGCTGCTCACCTCGTTGAAGAAATAGCGCGGTACACTGCCGCCAATTCCGCAACTGATAGCTGCTCGGCCCGTGCATCTTCGCGCAAGGCAAGTTGTTGCAGGATTGCTCTTACTTGAGCAGGTTCAGCTAGCGCGCGTAGATTGTTGGCAAGCATTTTTCGCTTTTGCGCGAAACAAAGTTTCACAAACTCCAAAAAGTCTTCGCCATGTTCGAGCCCCAAGTTGGCGTTCTCGCCGGGCAGCCGCAGGGTGACAAGCGCCGAGCCGACTTCCGGTGGAGGCTGGAACGCTTCCGCAGGCAGCTTCAACACCAGCTCCGGGCGAGAATAGAACTGCGTGGCTACGGACAGATAACCGTAGGACTTATTGCCAGGAGTGGCCGTCAATCGCTGCGCCACTTCCCATTGAATGACGATGTGGATTATGTCGATCAGATCGGCGGTCTGAAAAAAATGATGCAGAATCGGGGAGGTGATGTAGTAGGGCAGGTTGCCATAGAGGCGAATGCGACGACCCGCCGCGATGACGCGCAAGTCTGTCTCCAGCACGTCATCGGAGATGACCGTGAGGTTCGGATGCTTGTGCGCCAGCCGCTGCAGGCGCGCGATCAGCAGCTTGTCCAGTTCCACGGCGTAGACCGGTACACCGCTCCGCAACAGGTGCTCGGTCATCTCACCGTGGCCGGCTCCAACCTCAATCCAGCAATAATTTTCAGGCGTGGCAGCCGCGGGGGTCTCCAAGCCGAAGGGTGAAACGCCTATATCCCGCGCGATCCGTTCGCGCCATCCTTCGTCCGCCAGAAAGTGTTGTCCGAGTTTTTGTCGAGCCATGGCCTGCCCTGAGTGTAGCAGCCACGCCCTATTCCGCGAATACCGGTACTTACCTTAGTGGATCAATGGAACCCGGAACCGTCATCGAGGGGGCAGGATCCACCAATATTGTGTCGACATCTTCAAACTCATTCCCCCAGGCGACAAGCGATGATGCACTCGCTGCCTTTAAGATACCAATGGACGCGCTAGAAACGACGTTGTTTGTGACCCTGGCGTTATTCCCCGCTACGGCAACCGCAGCTCTAGCGGAGTCGAAGATATGATTCCGTTCAACATCCGCGCCGTTCCCGGCGATTTCAATGCTGTCCAAAACCAATGAGCCAAACAGCCGATTGTCTCGTACTCGGATGCAATCGCCATCGAGGAAAATGTTCACGAGATTGTTTCCTATCGAATTGCCGGAAATGACTACATTATCCGATTGCTCGATCAAGACGCCTGTCGAGAAATAAGCGCAATTAGAAGGACTTGTGCAGGGCGACCAGATATTGCTTGTGACGAAGTTTCGCTCGATTTGTCCTCGGGCCCCGTAACCTATCTGAATCCCGTTTTGGGCAGCGCCCGTGGTCGGACCTATTCCCACGACGACGTTTTTTGAGATATCGACCACGGTTCCGATCTCATTGGCCGTTATCCCATTCTTCTGATAGCCGTCAACGCGGTTTTCGGCAATCAAAACATTCGATGTGCCACCGTTGCCCGACTGAACGAAGATGCCGTTGCCGCTCTGGCAACCATCTAAATACGTGCTCAGGAGAGTGTTTCTTATCCACGACCTTTTAATGCTCCCCGAGGAATTCTGATAAATGACTCCCATAAGATTGGGAGAGCATTGGGAGATACCTGCGGCGCTCGCATCCGCAACGAGGCCTTCGATGTCTACGTCGGTCGCATTTGTCACGGTGACGATTCCCGCCAAGGCATTGCCTGATTCCAGGCTGAGCGTGCTTTGCGAGACGTTGGAAGGCATAACCAAAGCCCCGGGCATGAATTTGAGAAAAACCGACGTAGTAATCAGTAAGCTTTCGGGGTAAAGCCCGGGGCACACCTGAATCTGTTGCCCGGCCTTAGCGGCATTAATGGCGTCCTGAATTCTGGAAAAGCCCGCACCGGAGCAACCACTACTTCCCGAGCCAACAACGAGGGGCGGCGTCCCGTCATTTGCCCAGCACGGTCCAGCGACTGCGATGATTAGCAGGCCAAGGATCAGCCGAAGTATTTTTCTCATTCTTCACCTCGAAAGAATTAATTGTACTATCCACATACCGTACTCTGAGCATAAACGCGGCGACGTGGTTGTCTGGATTATAGGACTACCAGATCAGTTAACATGACTCGTCTCGTGACCCCGGTGATTCCGATGGTCACGTTCGTGATGTTTGTACTTTTGGACAACATGGAGCGGACTATCTCCTCCCCCGTATCCGTCACAAGGGCCGCCAGTGATGGCATAGTATGCGGCGTATTCATTGTTTGTACCTAAATTGCTCAGATTTGTTGGCAAGGGTGTCGTGGGGTCGTACTCCAGATTGAGTGCTGCGGGGTTAAACCCATCCGGTTCGACGGAGTAAGAGTTGATCCACAAAAGGGTGCCGGCGCTGTCCTTCGCAATGATATCCAGGATAACTCCGGTCGCGAAGGCAGCATCTCCCTCGCCGCCGAGGCCTGGAATCATCGCCAACGGCCCGGCAAAACAAGCGTTACCCTTTCCATCGGTGAAATCAAAGACGTTAACGGTGCCGCTCACACTGTGGTCGGCGTTAGTCGTCGGATTGATGTTGAATGGGATATTCGATGGGCCGGGGCCGTTGTCCGGTCCGTCAAATGCCCCCTGGTAAAGCAAGCCCGTGAAGTTTGGGAAAAAGGTCGCCGTAAAATTGCCGCTGCCATCGGAGTAAGTCGAACTTTCGGTGGTCGTATACGTTCCAAGGATGACCGTGGCGTTATCCTTCATCTCAAGCTTGCCACTAAAGACATAATTGAAAACTGCCTGGCTGGCATCGCCGCCGTTGCCAACGGTAAACGTTAGCGAGACGCATCCATGTTCGTTGATCGTACCCAAGGCAGTGACGTTGTTATAACCGTCCACATCTTGGAGAAATGCGTCGAAGGTGGTTACGGGGATGTTCGTCAAGGTGTCCCCGCTCTGCAGCAAAACCGTGCTGATACTCGGCTGGCCCATATTGTCCAGCTGATACTGCGTAGCCCCCGATGTAATTGCAAACTCCCAGCGCCCTTGTATCGATTCTTGATTGGCCGATGTGAGGCCAGCAGCTGCCAAGAAGAAGAGTGCCAATACCGCGGACTTCGTTCTCATTTTCGCGTTTCCTTTCGAGGATTTGACCGTCAATCTGGATATATTGCACGCAGATAACCATTACTTAATACTTGTTAACGGTAATAATGTCTTTAGAATGTGCAAATATGAGATAGCAGTAAATGCATAAGGGAAAACAAATTCCGCGGCGCGTTTCAAATAGGCACGAAATTCACTGACAATTCCCAAATGGGGAACCCGTGGAAACGTGCGGAAAGTACCGCATTTACGGGATCGCCCATCAGCGCAATCTGGCGCCAGCGGGCCACTAAAAGTTAAAGTATTCGATTGGCAAGAGGTCAACTCCCATTTTTTTGGAAACGAGCCAATCGGTGATTACCTCTGTCAGGGCATCCTCAGGAACATAATAGTGTTCGGCAAAAACGGCAATCTCACACGCAAGGCTCACTGCTACACCATGAAATGCTTGCATCAGGCAGAGTTTGTCCACTTCTTCGTCCGCCCCTGGATTCGACGGGGGATGAGATCGCTTGGCTTGTTGGAGATTAGCAATTCTTTCCAAGATTTCGGCATGCTTGAACAGACCTCGATCTTGGTCCCTATTTGCTTCGGTCGCTGGCACACACTTCTTCCGGACTGGGCTTGCGCTCATTGGTTTCCCTCTCTTTTCCTTCTCTATTGCGACTACGAATCGGAGTTAAGTATTTGGAAACCTCACTGAATGCTTACGCGGAAGCGGATCCATTCCGAGAGATGACTCGGAGATTCATCCGATCCGCTGCATTCATGACGGAGGTGCTTTGGGGACAGCAGAATATAACTAGAGTGTAATATGTCTGTCAAGAGAATACTTACGAGTAAGGCATATTTATAAGGAATAGACCCACGTATGGTTTGACCTACACTTGGGGACTACGACTGATTGCCTCACCATCAGCGCGAGCCCATCTAGGTTCCTTGGCTCTGGGCGGGTCGAAGATAGAGTGGCTAGTTTCGGCCGGCGGTTATCTTCACGCGACTGCTGAAAACCTGATAATTCGTAAACTGGCCACGGCACCAATAGAGTTTCTTGTTGAACTGCGCTTGCGAGGAGATGGTGAGAGGGATGAGCCGAGGGGTGTCACCCGCTTGGCGGAGCCAGCCGTAGGTGACCACGGCCTGAAAGTCTTTCCACTTGCCGGGAAGTTCGTAATGCTCTGAGATGCGGAGGATGTTGGTGTCTGCGTCGGTCCAGACTTCGCCGTAACACGCCACCGTGGCGATTTTGTTGACGGCGAAGAAACCAAAGTCCAGGTTGGATTTCCACCGGCAAACGCCGTCTTCGGTGTTTGCCCAAAACTGAAATACTTTTATGCGCTGACCGTTGACTTCCATATCCGCGGCTTGGTGAATCTTCAAGCGGAGTTCCGTTCCCACCATCTCTGGCAGTTCGGACCACTCGCCGCCGGGAACCATGACGGTGTTGAGGGGAGGGAAGGGCACATCGCGCAATTCCTTTTTGCCATCGGGATATTCGCGGAATCGCTGATAGCCGTCAAGGACACGGACTTCGTACGCTAATTCAAGAGAAGGCGCGCTGGCTCCCGATCCCCAGGCAAACGTCTGCACCGCGATGAAGTTGCGCATGCTATCGGCCAAAAGTTGCGCTTTACCGCGCAGGACTGTTACTTCGGCTGGCTCTTCAGGCCTGCGTTGCAGAATGCCAGTGGAAACTGGCGCAGCGAATTTCGGATAGAGGTCCGCCGAAAGAGGAGAGATTCCTTTGGTGGAAGGGAACAGGCTTTGCGCCAGGTAGGGTTGCACCTTGTTCACAAAATCGGCCAGGGATTGAACGGGCACGGCGAGGGCAATCGCTTCGCCGTCCTTGGCGATGGCGTTCAAAATGCCGACAATGCGCTGGGTGTTGCTGTCCACGACGATGCCGCCGCTGGCGCCGGGATGAATGGCTTTACCGCCGGACAGGCTGTAGCCAAAGGCCAGCTGGCCTGTGGTTGTTTCTCCCCTGAACGTGCCGTGAAACTGCAGGAGGTTGCGAAATGGATTGATGCCCTCCTTGGGAAAAGCATAGATGTCCACCGGCTGCCCAAGTTGCAATTCGTCGAGATCGAAGGCAACGCCGCGGTGATGGGGAAGTGGATGGCGTAGCTCGAAAATGGCGAGGTCCCGGCAGAGAGCGTACTTCATGGGATCACCGGCGGGCCCACCGTTCACGGTCGCGGCTTCATCATCCGGCCCGGTGGCAAGGTACCGCTGCACGACTTTTTCGCCCTTGATTTTACGGGGCTGGCCCATCATGGCGATGTGATAGTTCGTTGCGATGAAGCGACATTCCGGGTCCAGGCAAAAGCCCGTGCCGAACTTTTCTTCCATGGCGAGGCCGAGGAACTTTAATTCTGTGATGGGGACTACGGTCTTGCTGAAATCTTGGGCATGTCTAGCCGTTGAAGGAAGCACCAGAGGCAGAAGATTTGGCAAATCTGTTTGGGCAGATGTCGAATGGCATAGACACAAGCATGCAAACAGAATCGGAATGACTTTGCGCAAAATCATCAGACATCACCGAGACTCTGGGCGAGCCAGTGCTGATGATTTGCATGCGCTACGCCACTGAAGGAGCGCAGAGCACAAAGGATTTAGTAGGGTTCAAAGGATTATTCCCACCAGAACGAAACAGGTATTTCCAATGCGGGGCACTGGCAGCGTTACGCAGCGAGCGCTATGCGGGCGAATAGATAAGCGGCGCCGCCGCCGGGGCTGAACTGTGCCGAATTACAGCCGATAGAGAGGGTGTGGCTTGTGGTTAGAAGGCTCGCGAATAAGGTAAGAAATCATGAAAGCTATTGTCATGGGGATCGCGGCGCTGGTTTTGGTCGGTGGTACAAGAGCGCAAGAATTCCTTGAAGTTCCCTTACCCATAGTCAGTGTGCAAAATATCGAGAAGGGTACACCACCGAAACCGTTGATCCGCGAGCCATGGTGGAAGTTGGACAAGGATGTGACCGTACTAGGAACTCTGCATGGTGCCGCATCAATCATGGATGGGATTACGACGCGTCGCTGCATCGTAATGGGTACCACCGAAGCCGATCCTGTCGACCGATTTTTTCTAGGACCGAAGCCAACCTGGCCGCGCATGATCGTTTTCGGAAGCATGGAAATCTACGGGGCCGCGGTACTGGGGCAACAGATGAAGCACAGCAGGTTCAAGGTGGTTCGCAGGCTTTATCTCGCTCCGCAGATTGCCTTCATCGGTCTTCATACGTATGCCGGCGCAAATAACGTCAAGATTCATGCTTCTCTTATCAAGGAAGGATATTAGCGGCAGCGGTGGTGCGTCAGGTAATTTCGCATTGTCCGCCGAAGTGTTCGGCGTACTTGACGCTTTCGCCCGCCTCCGATAGCTTAAGAATTTCGCCACTGCTCATGCGCATACTCTTTGTCGCTTCCGAAGCTCTGCCCTACGCGAAAACCGGGGGTCTGGCCGACGTGATTGAGGCCTTGCCCAAGGCCCTGGTGAAGTTAGGGCACGAGATTGCGGTTTTCTTGCCGCGTTATCGGGGAATCAAGTCCGGCACGGTGGTGATGCCGAGCCTCACGATTTCCCAAGGCGGCCGGCTGCGTTTTCCCGCGATTACCAGCGGATCATTGCACCACGGTGTGCGGTACTTTTTTCTGGATGACCCATTTTATTTTGACCGCGATGGTCTTTATGACGAACGCGGCCGCGAATATCCGGACAACGCCGAGCGTTTTACGGAGTTCTCGCGCGCCGCCATCGAGCTCGCCAAACATATTTGGCCTCCGGACCTCATCCACTGCCATGATTGGCAAACGGCCATGGTTCCCGTGCTGCTGCGTTCCTCCTATGGCGACGATCCCGTGGTGAAGGATCTTCCCGTCGTGTTCACTGTCCACAACATGGGATATCACGGCATCTTTCCCAAGGACGCTCTGGAACGCGCGAGTATTCCCGCTGGAGTATTTCATCCTGGCGGACTCGAATTTTTCGGAAGCGTGAACTTCCTGAAAGGTGGCCTGGTCTACTCGGATTATTTGACCACCGTCAGCCAGAAATACGCGCAGGAGATTCAGACTTCGGAATTTGGCTTTGGTCTGGAGGGTGTGATTCGGGCGCGCGCGGATCGCCTGGTGGGAATATTAAATGGCGTGGACTATTCCACTTGGAGTCCGGACAAGGATGCGCTGATTCCCATGAAGTACTCGGCGAGAAACATGGCAGGGAAACGTGTCTGCAAGCAAGCGCTGCTGGAGGAGTTTCTGTTACTGAACGATAATCCGAACCGGCCCGTGCTTGGTATCGTGTCGCGTTTCGCGGACCAGAAGGGTTTTGACCTGATTGCGCAGATCGCGAATGACTTGATGCAGGAAGATATTTTGCTCGCCGTTTTGGGCACGGGCGAGCGGAAGTATGAGGACTTGTTCCTGGCGCTGGCAAAGGACTTTCCGGGGCGAGTGGGAGTGAAGATCGCCTACGACAATAAGCTGGCCCACCTGGTGGAAGCGGGATCTGACATGTTCCTAATGCCGTCGCGCTATGAACCCTGCGGCCTAAATCAGATTTATAGTCTGCGTTATGGCAGCGTTCCCATTGTGCGCGCGACGGGCGGACTCGATGACACCATCGAACCGTTCGACTTGCAGAATGGCACCGGGACCGGCTTCAAGTTCGCCGAGTATACGGGGGCGGCTTTCTTGTACACCATTCGCCAGGCGCTGCATCATTACTCTGACGATGGCATCTGGAAGCGCATTCAGCTCAACGGGATGGCCAAGGATTTTTCGTGGAACACGTCAGCCACGGAATATGCGAAACTATATGAGGCTGCCCGCGCAGCGAGAAACCAAAAAGAAGCTCCATCATCTAATTAACCAGGAATAGCGGCTGCGTCGAGGCAGCCTCTAGAGGACACAGAGACGATATGGCTGAAAACATTCTTGCGGTGAACGACGGAAATTTCGAGGCGGAGGTGCTGACGGCGAGCAAGGCTCAGCCCGTCATGGTGGATTTCTGGGCGGAATGGTGCCGGCCCTGCCACATGCTGGCACCGACAGTGGCGGAGATTGCCCAGGACTACGCCGGAAAATTGAAGGTGACAAAGTTGAACGTGGATGAAGCGATGAATTCCGCCGGGCGCTTCAACATCCGTGGCATCCCGACGCTGCTGGTGTTCAAAGATGGGCAGGTCGTCGAACAGATTGTGGGCGCCGTGCCCAAGGACCAGATCACCAAGGCTCTCCAGCGCCATATCGGCTAAATACAGATACGGCAAATGCGCTGCACCTGGGCCAGCAATCCGTTGAACATCGCCTATCACGATGAAGAGTGGGGCGTGCCTGTGCACGAGGAGCGCCGCTGGTTCGAGTTCCTGACTCTGGAGGGCGCGCAGGCGGGGCTGAGTTGGGACACCATCCTGAAGAAGCGCGAACGTTATCGGGAAGTGTTCCTGGGCTTTGAGGCGGCCGAGGTGGCTCGTTTCGGGGCGCGCGAAAAACGCAGACTTCTTGCCGATCCCGGAATCGTCCGCAATCGTTTGAAGATTGACGCAACCATCGCGAACGCCAAAGCATTCCTTGTGGTACAGAAGGAATTCGGCAGCTTCGATCGCTATATCTGGGATTTTGTCGGTGGAACGCCCATTCAGAATTGCCGGAAGACTCCACGGTCTGTCCCGGCCGAAACGCCGCTTTCGATTGCGTTGAGTAAAGACCTCAGGAAGCGCGGCTTTCACTTTGTGGGCCCGACGATTTGTTATGCCCTGATGCAAGCTACCGGCATCGTGAACGACCATCTGGAAGGCTGTTTCCGCTACAAACAGCTCGCTCTGTAGCGATCAAAACTCAGTCCCATTGAAGCCACGAGTTTGCGCCTCTTTGCGCCGTGCATCTTTGCGTGTACGATGAGTTTCGCGTCGCGCCTTACGTCGCGTTGCCCGTGACGGAGAATACATGATGCAATCGTGCCTGCAGTTCGCTGGTTGCGACTGCCTTGGTGGAGATTGATGACTGCGCTTCTGCCATTTGTTGTGGCGGGTCATCTCTGTCTTGATCTAACGCCTGCCTTGGAAGGCAGTTGGCCGCAACCTGGGGGATTGGTGGAAGCGGGCCCTCTTCATTTTTCCTGTGGTGGACCTGTGGGAAACGTGGGGTCCGCGCTGTGGCGCTTGGGTTGTCCTGTGCGGCTGGTCGCTTTGGTGGGTGACGACCGTTTGGGAGAGATTGCCGTCAAATGGCTGCGCACGATTGGGAAACAGCCTGGGGTGCGGATCGTGCCCGGGCAGACTACCAGTTACAGCATCGTCGTTGCGCCGAAAGACTACGACCGCACGTTTCTGCATTGCGCGGGGGCGAACGCCGTATTCACGTCAAATGATATTCGCGACGAGGACCTGGATGGCGCCGGTTGGCTGCACTTCGGTTACCCTCCGTTGCTGCCTGCCGTTTCCGCTGATGGCGGGAAAGAATTGGCGGCTGTGTTTCAGCGCGCCAAAGCCAGCGGGCTGCGCACCTCACTGGATTTTTGCACGATAAGTTCGGCGGCGGCTGCAATCGATTGGCGGACCGTGCTGCGTAATTGTGCGCGCTCGGTGACCGTGTTTGCTCCCAGCATCGAGGAACTTCGGGTGATCCTGCAGGAATCGCCGAGGCCCGCTGACGATATCGGTGATGTACGATCGCTTGCGCAGACGCTGATTGGCATGGGATTCGCCATAGTTGTAATCAAGCTGGGAACCAAGGGCGTGTACCTGGCAACATCCGATGTTGGTGCGGATATCGCGGGCTGGAGGCTTGACGCGGGATGGTGTGCTCGCGAGCTCTTTGTACCCTGCTTCCGTGCCAAATTCGTGAATGCCAGTGGTGCGGGCGATTGTACGATTGCGGGATTCATTACTTCCATCGCTGCCGGCAGCGGTCCGGAGCAAGCGTTGAAGTTGGCCGCGGCTGCGGGTGCAGCTAGCGTTGAAGCTCCCGATGCTTCCAGCGGCGTGCCGTCGATGGAGGAACTGCAAAAACGCGTAGGCGCGGGGTGGAAGATAGTGGATGGCAGCGCACCGGGCAATGATTGGAGCTTTGATTCGAGCGCGGGAGTCTGGAACCATGCGCGGCAGGAGGCGATACGATGAAGCGCAGTGAAGTGCTTGCGGCACAGGAAAGAGCGCGGCAGATGCTCGTTGACGCTGGAATCTCTTTGACCAGCCAGGAGTCCGCGAATATTGAAGTGGCCGATTTGGGGCTCAACCGCCTCGCGTCGGAAGGGTTGGAGTTGGTAACCTACGTGAACACAGACCGCTATTGTGCCAAGGAGTTGATCATGTTTCCGGGACAAACTTGCCCGGAACACAAGCATCCGTCGATCAGGGGGCTAGCTGGCAAGCAGGAAACTTTTCGCTGTCGCCGGGGTGTGGCGTTCTTATATGTGGAAGGGCCGGCCACCGCGGAGATTCAAGCGAAGGTCCCAAAGGATAGTAGGAATTACTACACTGTTTTCCACGAAATTGTGCTGCGGCCCGGCGAACAATACACCATTCCCCCGGATACATTGCATTGGTTCCAAGCTGGTCCGGATGGCGCCCTGGTTTCCGAGTTTTCAAGCACCAGCTACGATGAATTCGACGTTTTCACCAATCCTCATATACGCCGTCAGACGGTGACCGAGGACTAGACGCAGATGGGCATCGACATACTTCTCGCAAAACTCGCGGAAATTCGCAAGAATCCCTCGGTCCGGACTTTTCTGCTTGCCGATGCGCGCGATGCGGATATGGCCTGGGGCATTCCCAGTTTTGGACCAGCGCGTTCGGGTAGCGGCTTTCGTTCGGCGCCCGCATTTATGGAAGAAATACGCGCCGTGGTGCGCCAGGGATTCGTGGATGTGATGCTGGCTTCGGCATCCACGATGGATACGCTGGCGCACAAAGAGCGATTGTTCGACGGCTCGAAAGTCACTCCGGCGGTGCGCATCAATGATGCGACAGACATCTGGTGCCCGCGCGGAGGGCAGTATCACCAGCGGCCATCGGTGCCGTTCGCAACCGCTTACATTCAGGAAGCACAGTATGGCGGCCTCACGGCGCCTCGTACAGGCGCGCCGGTGGTGAATCTTGGATTGTATTCCATGACGTTCAACAATGACCTGGAAGCAGATCTCCGCACTCTGAAAGCGTTTCGTGAATTTCGCGCCGAAGCGGAAAAATGTGGCTTCCACTATTTTCTCGAGGTATTTGCCCCGAACGCTCCCAGCGCAGGGTTGGCACCGGAACAAGTCCCGGCCTTCGTCAACGACAATATTGTGCGGGCGCTGGCGGGCGTGCCGTCCAGCGGAAGGCCATTGTTCCTGAAGATTCCTTACTTTGGGCCCGGACCTTTGGAAGAATTGGTGGCTTACGATCCCGCGGTGATCGTTGGCATATTGGGAGGCAGCAGCGGAACCGCTTTCGACGCATTTCAACTATTGGCCGACGCGCGGAAGCACGGGGCCAGGGTCGCTTTGTTTGGGCGAAGGATAAAGGACTCTGAGCATCCGCTCGCATTCATTCGGATGCTTCGCTTGATCGCTGATGGACAATTACAGCCAAAGGAAGCGGTGCGCGCTTATCACGGCGAACTCGATAGGGAAGGCATAAGGCCCAAGAGGGAACTCGAGGAAGATCTCTTGCCGACTGGCTCCCGAGCCAGCTAGGCCGTCGCTTTGGCTATTTCCAAATAATCCGCGGAAACGCGCGCTCGACTTGGCCTTCGCCTTCCCTGACGGCAATGATCTGGTCACTTTTCAGGTTTGCCAGCTTCGTGACCGTTCCACTGGGCCAGGTAATTTCGATGGCATTCACACTTGTGCGTAGCCCCAGACCAAAATGCAGCCTTGGGTCTTGCGCGGATTGGTAGCTCATGCCCCCTTTGCGCTGGTCGTAGAGTGTTAGATCCCCCGCGACGAGCTTAACCCGCGCTCCCACGCCATCGCGGTTAGAATGCGTGCCTATGAGAAACAACTCCAACCAATGATTGGCGTTTCCACCGTCGTTGCGCAGCAACTGGGCTGGTTGCCCATTGTTATTCACCAGGATGTCCAGGTCGCCGTCATTGTCGAAATCGCCGATGGCCGCGCCGCGACTCACGCAGGGCTTCAAGAAATCTTCGCCCAACTGGGCGCTCACATCTTCAAACAGTCCTTTTCCGGTGTTGCGAAACATCAGCTTAGGTTCGGCGTAGTGCACACTCGATTGGTAACGCTCAATGTTGTCGAGGACGTGCCCGTTGGCCATGAAGAGATCGCGCGCGCCGTCATTGTCGTAATCCATGAAGCGTGTGCCAAATCCGCTCATGTGAAACGTGGCGTAGGAGAGCTTGGAGCGGAAGGTGGCGTCGTCAAACGAATCGTCTCCTGTGTTTTGGTAGACCCGCGTCAGTTGCTGGTCCAGATGCGTGACTACCAGATCCATGTGGCCCGTGCCGGTGAGGTCGGCGGCGTCCGTGCCCATCCCAGCTTCAAACTGGCCGTCCATTCCCACGGCCACGCCTGAGGCATAGCCTACTTCCTCGAAGGTTCCATCGCGGTTGTTGTGAAACAGAAAATTTGGCATGTGATCGTTGGCGATGAAGATGTCTTGCCAACCGTCATTGTCGTAATCAAAACTGACGACGCCTAAGCCATTTCCTCTTTTTCGTCCCAGCCCGGATCTCAGGCTGACGTCGGTGAACGTGCCGTCCCCATTGTTGTGATACAGCGTAGGCGGCTGCGCGTTATACACATCGGGATGGCAATAACTGCGCATGCCGGGCCCTTTATCTCCGCACCAGTAGTTGCGTTCTGGCGCCCAATCCACGTAGTTGGCAATCACCAGGTCCAGCTTGCCGTCGTTGTCATAATCAAACCATGCCGCGCTGGACGCCCACTGCCCTTTGTTTTCCACGCCTGCTTTTGCGGTAACGTCCGAGAAGGTGCCATTGCCATTATTGCGATACAAAATGCATCGTCCGTAGCCCATAACGAAAAGATCGGGGTAGCCATCGTTGTCGAAATCTCCCACAGCCACGCCCATGCCCCAAAGCCCTTCGGCGGAGACTCCCGCCTTCACAGTGACATCTGTAAAAGTGCCATCACCATTGTTGTGATAAAGGGCACTGCGCAACGGCCGGTTCGGTGTATAAATTTTCGTGGCTGCGCCATTTACCAGGTAGAGATCAAGCAAGCCGTCCTGGTCGTAATCAATCCACGCACAGCCGGAGCCCATTGTCTCGATCAGGTATTTCTCTGGGGAAGAAGCATTGTCATGCCGGAAATTGATGCCTGAGGAACTCGCCACGTCGCGAAACGTAATGCGATTGGAACTGGGCCGGCTGGCGAAGCCGGGATCCGCGACGAGCAAGGCGCCGCCCAAACACTTCAGGAGCTGCCGTCGCGATACAAGCAGGGAATTGGTCATCGAAAGGACCCGTTAACAGCCTGAAAACTAACCATATACGAGGAACCGTAGGTTTGCTATGCGGTTTCGCAGATGGCCGGCACGTGGAATTGAATACTGTATATTCTTGTTTTGGCGCAGGGATGGGGCTAGAATCCCAACGTCTATAGTCCCTTTTGCCACAGCGGGCATTATAGCGCAGTGCAAGTAATCGTTTACTTGATTCTGTGTTCGTCTTTTGTTCCATCGTTTTTGCCACGCCATCTATGACTGGCCTCTTTGCTTCTACTCACTCACAGAAAGGTTCCGCAAATGACTGATCTTACTTCCCGCGCAAGAGGTGCCAGAAGCAAGTCGCTTCTCGTTCTCGGTTTGCTTGCCATGCTGGGGCCCAGCGCTGTGGCGCAGCAGGAACGCAAAAAGGAACCACCAACGCCTGGCCCCATGCTGGCCGACGGCATCATCACACTGGATACACCGGACTTTACACTTCAACTTGTACGTTCTTCGCAAACGGTTGCCGCCCTAAAGCCGAAAATTGCCAGCGATTTTGATTTCACTCCCGGCGACCTGCTGATCGAGCGTTCCAAGGACGGGTATTACCACCTCGGAGATTTGGATTTCCGCGTGCGGTCAGGAAATTCCGGCGAGTGGAAGAACTACTCGACCTCCACGACGCGCAAACCTGTGAAGGCGCTTCCTGCGTCAGGCGGAGTCCTGGCGGCGGCTGATTTATCTCCTACGTTGCCCGCCGATATCCCGCTGCAGGTGTCGCGAAGTTGGGCGCTCGATCAAGGAAAGCTCGTATTGCGTTTTACGTTGAAGAATAAAACGGGGGAAGCCGTTCAGGTGGGCGCGTTGGGTATTTCGATGATCTTCAACAACGTGCTTAATGATCGCTCGCTGGAAGAAGCGCACGCCAAATGTTCTTTCTATGATCCCTACATCGGCGAAGACGCCGGCTACTTGCAGGTCACCCGCCTCAACGGACATGCGCCGGCTCTTCTGGTGGTTCCCGATGGCAAGACTCCGTTTGAAGCTTACAGCCCTATTCTCAGCAAAGGAAGATCGCGTGAAGCCGCTCCGATCTTTACAGATCCCACACCGCGTTGGGTCACCTTCGAGGGTTTTTACGATTGGATGGTTCACAGCAAGGCGTTTGCCGATAACGAGTGGAAGAAGGCGCAACAGTGGAATCCCCCGACTTTACTGACACTTGCTCCGGGCGAGTCAAAAACCTACGGTGTGAAATTCCTGGTATCCGATTCCATCCGGGACATCGAAAAAACGCTGCACGCCAATCAGCGACCTGGAGCTGTTGGTGTTCCCGGCTATATTCTGCCCAGCGACATTCATGCGCAGTTGTTTCTGCAGTATCCCCACGGCGTTAAGTCCCTGGAAATCGAGCCCAAGGAGGCCCTGACTCTCACTGAGGAAAAGAGCCCGTCTGCCGGATGGAAGAGCTATGAAGTTCAAGGGAAAAATTGGGGCCGCGCGAGATTGACCATTACTTACGAAGACGGCTCCGTGCAAACGATCCAGTATTTTGTCGTGAAATCCGCGCAGGAAGCGGTTGCGGACATGGGCCACTTTCTGACGACCAAGCAATGGTTCGTTGATCCCGCGGACCCGTTTCACCGCAGCCCGTCAGTGCTGAGCTATGACCGCGAATTAAATCAGTTGGTCACGCAGGACAGCCGCGTATGGATTGCCGGCCTCAGCGATGAAGGTGGCGCGGGATCGTGGCTTGCTGCAATCATGAAGGAATTGGGGCAGCCGAATAAGGAGGAACTGGACAAGTACGAGCAATTCGTTGACGGCGTGCTCTGGGGCGGCTTGCAATTCAAGGATGGTCCCAAGCAATTCGGCGTTCGCAAAAGCCTTTTTTATTATCAGCCGGATCAAATGCCGGCAAATTATTATCGCAGCGATTTCGACTGGAAAAGTTGGACGAGTTGGAATAAAGAGGCGTCTGAGCACGTGGACCGCTCGTACAACTATCCGCACGTTGCCGCAGCTTACTGGGTGCTCTACCGGCTGGCGCGCAACAATCAGGGACTGGTCACCGCGCATCCCTGGGACTGGTATCTGACCCGCGCCTATGAAACTTCCGTGGCCATGACCAAATTTGCGCCGGATCTTTCCACCTTCGGGCAGATGGAAGGCACCGTGTTCATTCAGATCCTCGGCGACCTGAAGCGCGAAGGCATGACCACCCAGGCCGAAACCATGGAAGCAAAAATGAAGGAACGCGCCGCAGTCTGGAAGAACCAAGCCTATCCTTTTGGTAGTGAAATGCCCTGGGATTCCACGGGCCAGGAAGAGGTTTATGGGTGGATGAAATATTTCGATTACCAGGACAAAGCCGATGTCACGCTCAACGCGATTTTGGGGTATGACCCGACGATTCCTCATTGGGGTTATAACGGAAGTGCGCGGCGTTACTGGGACTTCGTTTTTGCGGCAAAATACAGGCGGCTTGAACGCCAACTCCATCATTACGGCTCCGGCATCAATGCGATTCCCGTGCTCTCTGAGTATCGCGAGCATCCTGACGACTTTTATCTACTGCGTGTGGGTTACGGCGGCACGATGGGGGCGCTTGCGGACATCGATCAGGATGGATTTCTCGCTCCCGCGTTTCATTCCTTTCCCGACATGCTCAAGTTCGATTCGCTTTCAGGAGATAATGGCCCTAACTTCTTCGGCCACGCGTTGAACACGGCGACCTACATCGTCCACCATCCGGAATTCGGCTGGGTCACATTCGGGGGCAACGCCACGGTTGTTGGCGATGCGGTGAAGGTCACGCCGCTCGATTCTTTTCGCACGCGCGTTTATGTCGCCTCGTCGGGGTTGTGGCTGACTCTTGACGCCGGAAAATTCGATGGCATTGAAGTGAACTCGAGAACCGGCGCGATTCGCGTGGGGCTGAGCGCCGCGACATCATTCACGCAGGCGGCCCGTCTGCGCGTGGAACAGCCTGCAAAGCTTTCGGGAGTCGGTGTGTATCGTCCCACTGAGACGCTGGCGCTTGAACGCGGCGCCTATGTCATTCCTATCGAAAAAACTACGACTTGGGTGGAACTTACCGCTAAACCTTAAAAGCTATTTCATTGCGATCTGGGGGAACAATGAAGGAGCAACCAAACCGTAGAGAAGTGATTGCAGGTGCGGCTGCGGCTTGCGCGCTGGGGCTCCTGCCTAGGAGTGCGACAGGCGCCGCGCAGTCATTCCGGGCCGCGGGGCGCGATGTCGAGATTCAAATCGCGCCGGTCAGCGAGCATACGTTTCGGCTGACGATTTTTCCGATTGAGGCTTCAGCAAAGGCGGAACAAGTGGCCGCTGTGCCAGACGATGGCTCACTCGTACAGCCGTCTTGGGGCGCCCCGCTTGCAAATCTGCGCGGGCCCGAGCGTGTGTCCGTTGTAAAGATTGGTGACTTCCGCGTGCATGCCAGTGCTAATCCCGTGATGATCACCATCGAGTCCGCGAAAGCCCAGACGCTCCAACAACTGAAAGTAGATGAAGCTACAGGGGCGCTGACCTTCCAGATCGGCAATTCGCCTTTGCTGGGACTTGGCGAAGGGGGAGCACAATTCGATCGTCGCGGCACTCTCGACAAGATGCGCAGCGGTCAGGGTGGCTACAAACTACAGACGCATGGAGGACGCGTTCCAATCCCCTGGCTCATCGGGACATCCGGATGGGCAATGTTCGTTCATTATCCTTACGGCGTGTTTGATCTGACTGGTTCGGAGGGGAAATTTCTGCCCGCGAATCCAGAATCAGCCTTGCCGCTTGATCTTTTCCTTATCTTTGCTGGCGAGCCTGCGACCATCATGGCGGAATATGCGCGCCTCACGGGCCATCCAGAGATGCCGCCGCTTTGGAGCTTTGGCTATCAGCAATCGCACCGCACGCTGGCAAGCAGGGAAGAAATTATCGAAGAGGCCAAAACGTTTCGCGAGAAGAAACTGCCCTGCGATGCGATGATCTATCTGGGAACGGGATTCTGCCCTTCCGGGTGGAATACCGTGAACGGGTCCTTCGAGTGGAACTCTAATGTTTTCCCCGATCCTGGAAAAATCATCGAGGAACTTCACCAGGAACATTTCCATGTTGTGCTGCACTCCGTAATCGAAACGGACAAACTCCGCGGAACGGTTCGTGACCAATGCAAAACAAATCCCGCGGACATGGAGCAGGCAAGCTGCCTGTGGGATGCCCATCGCAAGGATTTTGCCATGGGTGTGGATGGGTGGTGGCCGGATGAAGGAGACCCGCTCGACATCGCATCGCGACTGGTTCGCAATCGCATGTATTGGGAAGGCGCTCAATTGGATCGTCCTAACGAGCGGCCTTACGCGCTGCACCGCAATGGCTACGCGGGCATGCAGCGTTATGCCTCGTTTTTGTGGTCCGGCGATGTGTACTCGAAATGGGAGACCTTGCAGACACACATTCCCATTGCAATTAATACAGCGCTCACGGGGATTCCGCTTTGGGGAACGGACATCGGCGGATTTGTGCCCACAAAAGAATTTACCGCGGAACTTTATTTGCGTTGGTTTCAGTTTGCCGCTTTCTGCCCGCTGTTTCGCGCACACGGCCGCACCTGGAAACTGCGTCTTCCCTGGGGCTGGAACACGGGGGATCCGGGCCCAGTTGAAATCAGAAATTACGGCGGCGCAGCAATTCCCGACGCGAGTCAGCTCCATAACCCGCAAGTCGAACCAATCTGCCGGAAATATCTGGAGCTTCGCTATCGCTTGTTGCCGTATCTCTACAGCGTGATGCATGAATGTGCGACCAGTGGAATGCCCATCATGCGTGCCTTGTGGCTCCACTATCCGGATGATCCCCAGGCCGTTGCTTGTGGCGATGAATATTTGTGGGGTCGCAGCATGCTGGTGGCGCCGGTGGTCGAGCAGGGAAGTACTTCGCGCAAGGTTTATCTGCCGCAAGGGGATTGGTACGATTTCTGGACGCGGGATCGTGTGCATGGCGGCGCGAAAATTCAACGCGCGGTTGATCTGGAGACCATGCCGCTTTATGTGCGCGCTGGATCCATCTTGCCGCTTGGTCCCGTGAAACAATATGTCAGCGAAAAGGTCGCGCAGCCTCTTTCCGTTTCCATTTATCCCGGCGGAGATTCGTCGTTCCTGCTGTACGAAGACGACGGCAAATCCTTTAACTATCGCCAAGGGGAGTGGATGGGATTGCAAATGGAATGGAACGATTCACCGGCGCACACTGAAACTGTCTCTGGCAAGTGGTTCTCGCATGTTGTCTCCCGGCGGGATGCCCATCGAAATACGGCTCGAAGACAAACAGCGGCGAGTTATTTTTCAGGGCCGCACAATGGAAGTGTCGTTCAGTTGAATGCTTGCCAAGGACTAGCCCGGCAAAGTATCGCGACGGGTACGCTGAGCTTGGTCTCTACCGCGGTGAATCAGCGCGAATCATCCTAATGCCGAATACTCCGGAAATCTCGCCTCCGGTGGCAGCTTCAAAGCGCACAGTCACTTTCTGCTTTCCCTGAACAACTGAAGGTGGCACTGGGTACTCGACATCAAGGAATCGGGATGTTTGCTCCGGGCTAAGGCGTTCCGTTTTCTGCTCTCCCACTTTTGTCCCGTCCACCAGAATGGCAAAGTTGCCATTTCTGCGCGCCCCGTTGCTGTAAGTAACTACCAACGTCATACGGGTGAGCCGAATCCACAGGAACATCGAAAGAGAACCACTTCGTTCCGCGCCGCCCAAAGTGTCCTGGCATTTGGATTGGCGATGTATCTTCACCCTGCTCATTGAAGTCGCGTTCCGCCTGCATCTGTCCCGGCTGCACAAAAGCCACCGTCGCGGCTTCCAGTTTCTTTTTCTTCTCTTGCTCCGCCGCATACGCCTCAGATTTAAGCTTCCATTCGGCCGGCGTGAACATGTCCCAATAGATGGCGTAACGCCGCCGCGGCAACTCATAGAAAGGATGGAACTCGACATCCGTCGTCAATCCTACTCCTGAAGTGAGAAACGTCCCTGGCTTTCCCGCGACAGGCTTCAGCCACTGATCCACCGATTGCGCCGCAGTGACAAACACGGGAGCCTGCTTCTCCGCCGCCTGCTCCCACTCTTCTTTTCTCTCCAGTTCAGGTCCCAGGTCCCCCGCCAACACCAGCGGGCCCCAGAGTAGGGCTACACGATTGGGGTTATCGGCCAAGGGTTCTATTCGCAATGTCTTTGGCAACACCAATTCCACCTTGTCGCCTTTTTTCCAAGTGCGGTTGATTTCGACATAGGAGTCTGGCTTGGAAGTATTCGTCACGGCCGTGGCATTCACCCTTACGCTGAAGCCGTTGCCCGCCCAATAGGGGCGGCGTAATGCCAGCGTAAATTTCTTCGGCGCATCCGAAGTAATCCGCAAGGCAGCGGCTTGCCCGTCGGGGAAGTCCGTGCTCATCTCCAGTTTCACTCCCGCGGATTTCCAGTTCACTGAGGTTGGCGCGTACAGGCTGACCCAGAGCTTGTCGCCGGATTCGAAATAGATTCCGTAACCGTGCAGCGCATGGCTTTCCATGCCCGTTCCAACGCAACACGTGAAGTCCTCAAACTTGTCCTGGTATTCGTGCTGCACTCCGCGGCCAACCGGGACCATGTAGCAGACGCGGCCGTCGTTGGGATCCTGCGAGGCCAGAATGTGATTGAACAGCGCCCGTTCGTGGAAATCCGCGTAACGAATGTCTGGGTTGATCGAGAATAGATCCCGCGCCATCTTGATCATGTTGTAGACGTTGCAGGTTTCCGCAGTGCGCCCGTCCACCATGTCGCTCAACCGATCCGCTGGACCGAAATATTCGTTTTTCCCGTGGCCGCCGGTGGCAAAGCTATGATGCAGCGCCACCTGGTCCCAGAAAAATGTTGCCGCTTTGTAATCCTCTTGATCGCCGGTATAGATGTAGCGGACCAGCGAGCCATAAAGCTTGGGCACTTGGGTGTTGCCATGTTTGCCCGCCAGGATATCTTGGCCCGCCGCCAAGGGGTCGACGATGGCGTGATGCTGAAACTTCTGCGAAAGCGCCAGCCAGCGAGCGTCGCCCGTGTCCGCGTACAGGTCGGCCATCACTTCATTCATCCCGCCGAATTCCGTATTCAACATCTTCTGAATCTGGTCGTCATCCAGTTTGGCCAGAATGCCTTCCGCCCATCCGGCGAATTTAATTTCCACTTCCAATGCCGTGCGATTTCCCGTGTAACGGTAAGCGTCACGGAGTCCGGCAAAGATCTTGTGCTCCACGTACCAGGGAGACCAAAGCCCATTCAGGTCGAAGCCGCCCGAGTGAATGACGCCCTTGCTCAATTCCTGAAAATGAATCTTCCCATCCACGCCATTTTGGTCCAGCAGCGCGCCAATGTAGCCGTCACCCTGCTTTGCTTGAATTTCCTGAAGTTCCTTTACGATGTAGTCCGCGCGTTCCTTGAACCGCACATCACCTGTCGCTGCCCACATGAGGCTAACGGCGGACAGGTAGTGTCCCGCAATATGTCCGGTAAGTTGCCGCCCGGGGCCATCCCATCCGCCATAACCCTTTGCTTTCGGTTCCAGGCCAGCGCGCTGCCGAAGGAACGCCAGCATGCGGTCGGGCTCCATCTCCAGCAGATACTTGGCGTCCAAGTCCTGCGCCGTCTTCAAGGGCCCGCCAAGCAAACGGACACTATCGATAGGTAGAGGGCGGGCCTTAACGATCTTGTCTTTGGAGATTTGGGCGAGATTGGAGGATTGTGCCAGGGCGATGGCTGGCAGGGAAAGGCAAAGTGTGAGGAGGCAAGAAAGGGTCTTGGTCATGAGAGGCTCCCAATGGTCTTGGATATAGTATACAGTACGTCACGGGCCGCTTCCGCGGCCACACTTTTCGTGCAGCCTGATTTACCGGGCAGTGCCGCGCATTCCACTAGGCTGCTGCCGGCGGAGTTGATAAATCATAAAGCGGGGTATCCACAATGCGTCCTTTTTCTCGAAGAAAATTTGTTGCGGGCACGGCCGTCGCCAGCCTGGCATCATTGCTTCCGCAAAACATTTTTGCGGACACCACCACGATGCAACGCGTTGTGGTGCACAGCGATTCCGAAATTGCCACCGTCAAGCCCGAATTCCATTCGCATTTTGCCGAGCACTTGGGTTCGTGCGTTTATGGCGGCTTGTGGGTTGGAAAGAATTCCAAGATTCCCAATGTCAACGGGCATCGCAAGGCTGCGGTCGATTACTTGCGTGAGTTGGGTGTTCCCGTATTGCGCTGGCCCGGCGGTTGTTTTGCGGATGATTATCACTGGCGCGATGGCATCGGCCCGGAAGCAAAACGCCCGAAACGCGTGAATATTCACTGGGGCGGCGGCATTGAGGACGGCAGCTTTGGCACCCATGAGTTCATTGATCTTTGCCGGAAGATTGATGCGGAGCCATATCTGGCTGGAAATGTGGGCAGCGGTTCGCCCAGCGAAATGCGCGATTGGGTGGAGTACTGCAATTATCCATCGGGAAGCGATCTTTCCGAGGAGCGCGCCGCCAATGGTTCGCGAGAGCCGTTCCGCGTTCGCTATTGGGGCGTGGGGAATGAGAGTTGGGGATGCGGCGGCAACATGAGACCGGATGAGTACGCGGCCCTCTATCGCCGGTTCGCCGTGTACCTTAGGGAGTTCGGTGGCACGAAGCCATTTCTGATCGCCAGCGGACCTTCCGGGAGCGACGTTGTTTGGTCGCGCGGTTTCCTGGACAAGATGAAGTACGAACTCCCCGACGGGTTCTCGATGCACTATTACGAAGGCGGCGAGGATGCGCCCACGGAATTCACCGCGCCTCACATGAATGAACAACTCGGCATCTTCGCAAAGGTTGAAGACTCGATACGCCTGCAGCGCGCTGTCTTGGATGGCTACCACGAAGGCAGAAACGTGTGCCTGATTCTGGACGAATGGGGCGTGTGGGATCGCATCCAGGAGTCCGATGAAAAAGTTCATGGCGCGCTTTGGCAACAAAGCACGATGCGCAGCGCGCTTGCCGCGGGTTTGGGGCTCAACCTCTTCAATCGCCTTGCCAACCAGTTGTACATGTGCAACATCGCGCAGATTGTCAATGTGCTGCAGTCACTTCTGGTCACGGAAGGTGCGGAGAGCGATAAATGCGTGCGGACTACCACTTACTACGCATTCATGCTATTCAAGGCCCATCGTTCGAAGACCGCCCTGCACGTTACGATTCAGGATTCTTCTCCGCTGGGACTTTCTACTTCCGCTTCGCGCGGCGGCAATGAAATGGTCCTGAGCTTCGTGAATCCTCATTCCGATGCGGATTTGCATGTGGATTGCTCTTTGCTTGGCGGCAGCGCCAAAGATGGCAGCGCCGAAATTCTTCATCACACTGACATGAATGCCTGCAACACGTTCGAAAAGCCTGACACCGTGGTCATCCAGAAGCATCCGGTGAAAGTGGAGGGCTCACGGATTCAGATCGAATTGCCGCGCATGTCTGTGGCCACTGCCACGCTGCGTTTGGGCTGATTTAGAATTACAGTTGTGCGGTGACATGCATCGTCAATTACCGGATTACGCCGGGGCGCCAGGAAGCTTCCTTCCAGTTTTGGCGAGAAGCAAATAGACGGGAATGCCCAGCACAACAATCACCAGCCCCGGCCAAGTAGTGGCCGAACGGTACACAAATAGCGCCGCCACAATCGCTCCGGCGCCGGCAATGTACAAAATGGGGAGCACGGGATACCCAAAGGCGCGGTAGGGCCGCTCTGCCTGCGGTTTCGTGATGCGCAATCGAATGACGCCCGCGATTGTGAGTATGTAGAAAAGCAGCGCCGCGGAGATGATGTACTCGAGCAGGTCGCTGTAGAGATTTCCGTAGGAATGGGTGGCGGAGTTATACGTGCGCGGGAGAACCAGCACGATGGACCAAAGCCCCTGAAGGAAAAGCGCGACAGCAGGCACGCGCGCCGAATTAAGTCGCCCGGCCGAGGCAAAAAACAATCCGTCCTGCGCCATTGCGTAATACGTTCTGGCTCCCGCCAACGTAAGAGCATTCACAGTGCCCACGGTGGACACCATGATCGCCGCTGCCATCAAAGCCGGACCGATCCTGGGGAAAACGGTTTGCAGCATGGCCGTGGCAACGCGGTCCGAAGGCGCATGCTGGATTGCCGCGAGCGGCAGAGTCACGAGATAGGCGACGTTCGTCAGGAGGTAAAGCACGATCACAATGCTCGCTCCCAGAAACAGGCACAGGGGCAGATTGCGTTTTGGGTTCTTCACCTCGCCTGCGGTGAAGGTGATGTCATGCCAGGAATCAGCGGAAAAGAGCGAGCCCGTTTGTGCCACGCAAAGAGCGATCAAGAGACCGAATGATGTTGTTGCATCCAGCGTGCCCCGAATGGGACTGACGCCGCGCGCCACCCAGGCGTTGCCGAAATTGTCATGCACAGCGGACCAGTTCCAGCCGACTGTAAAGCCGATAACAATGAGTGCTAACAGCGCGATCGTTTTCCCAATCGTAAAAACGTTCTGCACGATCTTTCCGTAGCGCAAACCACGGCTGTTGGTCCACGTTAAGATTACGATCACTCCGATTGCCACGAGTTGCGTGTACGAGAGCGAAAGCGCATAGCCTGTGGATATGTGAATCGGCTGGATGAGGTAATGTTCCTCGGAGATCGCCGGGAACAGCACACCGGAGAAGCGCGCGAAGGCAATCGACACCGCCGCGATCGTGCCCGTCTGAATCACGCTGATCAGCGTCCAGCCATACAGAAATCCCCAGAGCGGCGAGAAAGCTTCACGCAAATAGATGTACATTCCCCCGGCGCGAGGCATCATCGCCGCCAGTTCACCGTAGGCCAGCGCCCCTGCAATCGTCAGTACGCCTGCGGCGGCCCACGCGACGAGCAGCCAGCCGGCGCTGCCAATCTGCCGGGTCATTTCCGCGGAGACAATGAAGATGCCCGAGCCGATCATCACTCCCACGACAACCATGGTCGAATCAAAAAGTCCGAGGCCGCGAGTGAATCCGCTTGGTGCTTCTTCGGGTAAATTTGCAGTATCTGCGAGTTGGCTCATGAAACTCCTGTGAGGCAGGGGCCTAGTGATTTGAGCGCGGCAGGTTTAGCCGTCGAGAAGGGAGGAGAGCAAGCCCTTCCGGTGGAATGCATACTATATGCAATCCTGTGTGGCGCAAAACGAAAACACAGATTTCTCCTCACGGGCCAGGCTCCCTTGGCTTTCTGAACTGGATTGTGCAGGCTTATTCGTGCTGGGCGCGATGTTTCTGGATGAATTCCTTCAGGTAGATCCCGGCATCCGTTATGTGTTTCCAAAGCGCGGCGGACGCGATTTCCGGGTCGCGTGTCTTGCAGGCGGCCAGAAGATCGTAGTGCGCTTTTCCGGCGACGTGCAATTCACGGGTGACCAGCAAGTGCAGGCGGGTATAGCGGTCGCAATTATTATTCAGCGTCTTGATGTAGGAAAGCATTGAAGAGCGATTTGCGGGCAAATAGAGCGTGGAATGGAAGTTCCAGTTCCAGTCTCCCCAATTCTTGATTTCCGAATCTTTCTCCAGCGATTGTTCGAACTGCTTCAGTATTTTCTCCGCCTTTGCAAAATCAACGTCCGTCAGATTGGGAATCGCGCAACGTAGCATGTAGCACTCGAGGACCGCGCGCGTCTCGAAAAGTTGTTCGATCTCTTCCGGCGCCAGCGAGGAAACAACGGCGCCACGATTTGCCACGATGGTAATCAGCCCCTCGGCCGCTAAATGGCTCAGCGCTTCGCGAACGGGAATCCGGCTGATCTGAAATTCCGCCGCGATCGCGTCCTGCCGCAGTTGCTCGCCCTCGCGCAATTCGCCATTCAAGATTTGATCGCGCAGCCGTTCAACCACTGCCGCGGCAAGCGACTGCCGTGGAATCGGCGCGGATCTCCTGACTTGCCCCGCGCTTTCCAGTCTTGAGGAAGCGCCACGCGCAGAACGGTTGGATCTCATCTGAGGCTTTCTCATATTAGATTCTTTCTATTATATACAGGCCAGTTTCTGACGCTAAACCTCAATAGGGGGCGGAATCCGGCTATTGTGTGTGTCAGGCCGTGTCAGAATTGGCTTGGAGCGTTTTAGCCTTCCCTAGCTTATCACGCCAGTCCCTTGCTCGGCTTCCCGTCCACCATTCTCCACAGGTCCAAGGGGTTTTGCCGTTGCAGCTCGTCGGGAAGCGCCTCGTCGGGAAAATTCTGGTAGCACACGGGCCGGGCGAAGCGGTAAATGGCTAAGCTCCCGACGGAGGTTGTTCGAGAGTCCGTGCTCGCGGGATACGGGCCGCCATGCACCATGGCATGGCAAACTTCCACGCCCGTGGGAAATCCGTTGAAGACGATTCGTCCAACTTTGGTCTCCAGAACCTGCACGAGTTCGTGGTTGGCTTGCAAATCTTCGGGAGTGCCATGGATCGTAGCCGTAAGGTGTCCGCGTAAACTGCGGGCGCATTCCAGCAATTGCTGGTTGGTGGAATACGGTATCAGCAAAAGAGAGGGACCAAAGTGCTCTTCGGCTAGTTCAGAGTTAGCGAGAAAAGTCGCGGCTTCGGTTGCAAATAGCAATGCCGTAGCGGAAGCGTTGGCGTTTGCTGCGGTCGCTCCTCCCCGCGCAAGGAGTTTAGCCTTTGATTCTTTTTCGCGCATGTCCGCCCGGCGACCGTACGACGAACTGATGCCCGAGGTCAGCAACGTGAAAGCGGAAGCCGAGGAAACTTTCTCCCGCAACGTTGCGGCGAACGATTCAAATGGTTTTCCTTCTTCGAGGAATACCAATCCTGGCTTGGTGCAGAATTGACCGGCTCCCAGGGTAAATGAACCGTACAAGTCCGCAGCAATTCGCTCGCCGTGCATTGCAGCCGCTCCAGGCAAAACAAACAGAGGATTCGTGCTCGCCATTTCACCGTAAAAGGGAATTGGCTCTGGCCGTCGAACCGCCAGATCAAACAGGGCCTTCCCGGCGGCTTGCGAGCCCGTAAAAGCCGCTGCCTTCACCAACGGGTGTTGCACCAGCTGTGCGCCGACCGAAATTCCGGAATCGAAAAGGAGGGAGAATACCCCTTCGGGCAAGCCGCATTCCTGGACGCTCTCGCGAATCACCTGCGCTACAAGTTCGCTCGTCCCAGGATGTGCTGGATGCGCTTTGACGATCACGGGATTTCCAGCGGCCAGTGCGGACGCGGTATCTCCTCCTGCAACGGAAAACGCCAGCGGGAAATTGCTGGCGCCAAATACAACGACGGGGCCCATTGCCCGCAACATGGAACGGATGTCGGGCTTGGCGGCGGGCTTGCGATCAGGCTCGGCGCGATCGATGCGGGCCATCAGCCACGAGCCTTCTTCTATCAAGTCCGCAAACATCCGCAATTGTCCGCAGGTGCGCCCAAGTTCGCCGCGCAGGCGCGCCTCTGGCAGTGCCGTCTCTTGCCCCGCGCGTTCAACGAGTTGATCGGCGATCCCTTCCAAACGGCGCGCGATGCTTCGGAGAAATTGAGCTCTGACTTTCCCGGAGAGGTTTCCGTACACAGCAAAGGCTTCCGCGGCAAGTTGAGCAGCCTGATTCACTTCCTCCGCGCTGGCGGAATGAAACTGCGGCTCCAACGCTTCGCCCTTTGCAGGGGAAATGGCGCGAAATGTGTTTCCGCCGGTTGCTCCTTTATGGGAACCAATAAAAGATCGGCCATGGATTGTGATTGCCATCGGTCCTCCAAATTAACTGTGTCGAAACGCCGTACTGGCTGACGCTGGGCGATTCTTGAGCGCTTCACGAACTATCTTTTTCGTGTATTCCAATTCCGCGCCGATTACTTCCATACGCGGTCCGCGGACTCGCGCGCTGCCGACGCCAACTTCTTGTTGCACTTGCTTGATAAGCTGCACAAACTTGGGAACCGTATCCAAACGCAACAGAGGCAAAAACCAGCGATAGAGTTCCTCTGCCACGTCCTTTTTTCCTTGTGATGCATAGTTGAACAGGTCAACCGATTCCCGCGGCAGGGCATCGGCCAATCCGGCGACCCACCCAACTGCTCCAACTCGGATCGCCTCCACAATTGCATCGTCCACGCCAACAAAAATAGCCAAGCGGTCACCCAAAAGAGCGCGAATCGCGGTTACCCGGCGAACGTCCGTGCTGGACTCCTTCACGGCTGCCAGATTCGTGTGTTCCTCCGCCAGTTCCGCAATCTGTTCAGGAAGAAAATCCGTGCCATAGGCTACAGGATTGTTGTACAGCATGCATGGAAGTTTGGTCGCTTTCAGCACCGTGGCGACGTACGTTTTCATCTCACGCCAATCGCCTTTGTAAACGTATGGCGGCAAAATCATCAGTGCGTCGCAGCCAGCGCCCTGCGCACTCTTGGCCAGTTCAACGGCTTCCGGCGTGGAAAGCGCGGAGATGGACGCCACAACCGGCGCTATGCCTTTGAGTGCCGTTGTGAAAGTTTTCAAGATGGCCAGCTTCTCAGCGGCGTGCAACGTGGCGCCTTCCCCCAGAGATCCCAGGGCCACGATTCCTGTGCATCCATTTTCGATCAGCCATCGCGCATGATCGGCCAGGAATGCGTGATCTACTTCGTACTTTTCGGTGAAACAAGTTGTGATGGCAGGCATGACGCCGGTCCACTTCATTCGGTTCCTCCATTTAGTTCTTCAGGAAAGATGTTTGCGGAAACTGCCGCAAGGCTTGCGCAACGCACCGGAAACAATGGCGGCCGCAAGGAATCCGTTTCCCAGCCAAAAAGGAATTCTGTGGCAGGGCCGCAGACCTTTCCCTGGCAAGGGCCCATCCCGCAACGCGTTTGCAGTTTTGCCTCGCGCCACGATTTGTGCTCGCGCAGCTTTGCGAACGATACATCCTCGCAGCGGCACACCAAGGTATCGGGTCCGGCTAGGCTCCGCAATTCGGCGCGGAGTTCAAAAGCCTTCTTCATCGCGCTAACAACAATCTGGCTCGCGGCGCGTGCCTTGAGTAGCTTCCGATCAGCAACGCTTTGCGTGGCAGCGGCTTCTCCCGCGATCTGGCCCTCGATCAAGGCCAATTCTAAGCCACCGATTCCCGTGGGTTCACCGGCTGCGTAGACACCGGGAACGGACGTTTCTTGCTCTTCGCCAGCCACCACAAAACCATCCTGTATTCTGCATCCAAGATATTCAGCCAACTCTGTGTTGGGGATCAGGTGGAAGCCGCATGCCAAGTAATCGCATGCGATCTCCTTGATTCGTCCCGCGTGGGATAGCCGCACTCTTTCCACGCGATCTTTTCCCAAGGCCGCGACCGGCCAGCAGTTTCTCCAGTGCGGAATCCCCTTGAGTTTCCAGGCGAGTCGCACCGTTTCGCGGAGTTTCTCCGGCGCAAACAACATGCTCAATCCAAAATTGATAAACTTCGCATGTGTCGTTTGTTCCGCGACGCAAACAACTTCACCGCCATGCTCTTGTACGCAAGCGGCAGCGGCGAGGAGCAGCGGGCCCGTCCCTGCAATAGCGATCCGTTTTCCCGCTACAGGTAAGCCGGATTTTATCAGCGCCTGCAATCCTCCTGCACCGAGCACATTTCTGAGCGTCCAGCCAGGGAAGGGAAGGAAGCGTTCGCGGGCTCCGGTTGCGAGAATCAATTTCTCGAAAAAGATCTCGCGCGTAACTTCAGGTGATTCTGCCAGCAATCTGCCCGTCTCCACATGAAATACTTGTGCCGGGCAAATCCAGTTCACATTTGATCGATTGGCTTCTCTGAACCAACGCGCCGCCGTCGCTGAAGTGGAGGTTCGAATCTCACCGCGCCAGATCTGCCCGCCCAGTCCAGGGTTGTCGTCCAACAGGGCGACGGATGCACCACAACGTGCTGCCGTGGTAGCCGCCGAGATGCCCGCTGGCCCGCCGCCGACCACCACGACATCGAATCTTTTTTGTATCGCCTCACTCATCGCAAGAAATGTCCATCCCGGGTTCGCACTGCACCTGGCACCCGCGGCTGTGCTTCTTCCCGTTGATTGTTACCCGGCACTCGAAACAGATTCCCATTCCGCAAAGCGGCGCCCGTGGCTCGCTCATCACAGATGTTCGACACGGTTTGCCCGCCGCCAACAGCAAGGCCGCGACGCTGGCTCCGGCCTGAACAATCACCGGCCTTCCATTCAACTGGATGGTGATGATTTCAGGCATGGCTCGTGACTTCCTGCTGCCGTGTTGGCAAATATGGCTCGCTGGGAATTCGCGAAGCGCGCCCTAGAAAGTGATCCGTAATCAGACGTCCCGTTGCAAGAGAAGTTGTTATACCGAGGCCCTCATGGCCGGTCGCCAAGAAAATAGTTGGGTCCACGCTCGACGGTCCAATGAGCGGAAGATTGTCCGGCGTTGCGGCTCGAAATCCCGTCCACACTCGTATCGCGGAAAGTTCTGCCAGGTCCGGAAGGTAGTCAAATGCCCGGCGCAACATTCTTCCCACGATTCCTGCGTCGACATTCTTATCTTCAGCGGCATATTGGCGCGATGATCCGATCAGCAGTTGGCCGGTCATGCGCGGTTGCACGTTGAAAGCTACGCTGTCAGATCGAGTTGCATGAGCGCTCTTCAGGTATCCCAGCTCGACAAGTTGATGACGGATGGTGCCGGAGTAGCGCTCTGTAATCACCAGATGTCCCTTGCGCGGCTCCATTTGGATTGCCGGCGTCAGCTTCGCGGCATGTTGTCCTGTGGCGTTCACAATCACTTTTGCGCGGAAGCTGGTCCCATCGGCCAAAATAGCAGTGCCTTTGCCAATGCTAGTTACATCGTTTCCGGTGTAAACTCGCGCGCCTCTCTCCACAGCTTGCTGAATCAAAAAGGCTGCGGCGCACGGCGGATAGAGCACCGCATCACCGGGTACAAGCAGCCCGCCAACCAGTGAATTGTTCAGATTTGGCTCCGCCTCACGCAGCGCCTGCGCGTCCAGCATCTCTGACGCGACTCCACGGTCCGCATAGTAGTCATGCTTGCGCTGTACTTCGGCCATTTCCTCTTCGTCGGCAGCCACCCAAATCGTTCCAGTTTGCTGATACTCCATCGAGGCAGGACTTTGCTGGCGCAGCTCCTCCCACAATTTTTGCGAGTATCGCGTCAGCGCAAATTGCGCCTCCGAGTCGTCCATTGCCACAATGTGTCCCATACCGGCGGCCGTGGCCCCGGTTCCAACACCGATAGCTTCCACAATAGCAACGCTGATTTTCTCTTTCGCCAGTTCGTAGGCGCAGGCTGCCCCCACGATTCCTGCCCCCACAATCAACACATCTGGCGTCCTGCTCATGTGGACATGCCGTGGCGAAATGGATCTTCCGGATCGAGGATTAAGTCTGCTTCCGCGGTGATGTACGCAGAGCCTTTCACGCGCGGCAGGATCTTTCCGTTTTCAATGCTCACGCTTCCTTCGAATACGCTTCCAACGATACTTTCCTGACGCCACACTTCCCCCGGTTTCAGTTTCCCGTCCTCGTACAGGCAAGCCAGTTTCGCGCTGGTGCCCGTGCCGCACGGTGAACGGTCGTACTCTTTTCCGGGGCAAAGCACAAAGGTCCGGCTTTGCACACCGGGAACGTGCGACGGCCCAAACAACTCCACATGATCCACTTCTTTGCCATGCACCCCGTTCAGACCGTTGCCCTTGATGCCGTTGTCTTTCAGTGCCTGACGAATGGCCCAGGCAAAACTTGTCAATTCCTCCACCTTTGCCAACGAAGGTTCCACCGCAGGCTCTTTCACCAGAAAAAACCAATTGCCACCCCACGCGATATCGCCGCGAACGGTTCCGTAGCCCGGTACAGCCACTTCGACATCGCTTGCGCTTCGATAGCTCGCCACATTTCCAACCGTGACTTCTCCGTTGTCGTGCAGAATCGCGCTCACTACTCCCACCGGGGTCTCGAAGCGATGTTGGCCCACTGCAATTTTTCCCAGGTGCGCCAGCGTCACAACCAAACCGATCGTTCCGTGGACACACATCCCCAGGTAGCCAACATTGTTGAAATAAATCACGCCCGCCGCGCAGGACGGGTCAAGCGGTTCGCAGAGCAAGGCTCCAACAATTATTTCTGACCCGCGGGGTTCGTTAATGGCGGCTCGCCGGATGTAGTCATGATTTTGCCGAAGATACTCCAGCTTCTCGGCCACACTGACATGGGGAAGTTCCGGCCCGCCAGCGACGATGACACGCGTTGGCTCGCCACCGGTATGCGAGTCAACGACGCGCAAGCGTCGAATCAGAGATGTCGAAGGCAAGGTGCTCCCCTCCGCGAGGACAAACTGCATACTTTATCCAATTGCGAGCGCTGCCGCAACCCCAATTCCGTGCCCTCTTTCCCCGATTATTTACCCGTTGACTTTCCGATTCGCCACGATTACTTTGCCCCCTTGAGAAAGCGTTTACTCATTTTCGCCTGTTCAACCCTTTCTATCTTGGTGGTTTATAACCTTGGTTGCCTTTTCATTGCAACTCATTTGAAGGATATTCCTGTATGAACTCTCTGCTTTTCCGTAGAGCTTTTGTCGCCTCTTCATCCGCTGCTGCGGCTCTGTTTTCTTCTGCGTTTGGAGGCTTTCGTTTTCTTACTGACGCTAACGCCTCCAGACTGGGCAGTTGCGTTGCGAATACCCAGCATGCATCACGGTCTTCGCACGGTGGGACAGGCGGGATCCACCAGCCTGGTGTTTTTCTACAAGATTTTCAAGGAACGCTACTCGGTCTATTGGAGACTGAGCGCTTGAAACTTTCTCGGACAATTTTCGGCAGAACGGCTTGAGCTGAATGCTTTGCGTGACACGGAATTAACGGAGGCGGGGATGAATTGGAAATCTGCAGGTTTGGTTGTGCTTATCGTGTTGATTTGCTTTTCAGCAGGCCCATCCAATGTTGCGGCGCAAGAACAGAATCTTGCCCCTACCCCTCCGATGGGCTGGAACAGTTGGAATCATTTCGCGGAGAAGATTAACGCGCGGACTGTTCGGGCCCAGGCCGATGCCATGGTCGCCAGTGGGATGAAGGACGCCGGCTTTCTTTACATCAATATTGACGACACGTGGGAAGGGAAGCGCGACGACAAAGGCGTCATTCATCCCAACTGGCGATTCCGCGACATGAAAGGTCTCACGGAATATGTCCACTCCAAAGGTCTGAAGATCGGTTTGTATTCCTCACCGGGCCCCAAAACTTGCGCGGGTTTTGAAGGCAGCCTTGGCCACGAAGAGCAAGATGCGCAGACCTACGCCGAGTGGGGCTTTGACTATTTGAAATATGACTGGTGCCAGGACACGGGAACTCCCGAGCAGATGAAGGCCGCATACACCAAAATGTACGACGCATTGAAGAAAACGGGCCGCCCCATCGTCTTGAGCCTCTGCCAGTACGGATGGGGCAATGTGTGGGAGTGGGGAGCATCAGTCGGCGGCAACCTGTGGCGCACCACCGGCGACATTGAAGATAACTACGATTCCATGGGGCGAATCGGCTTTGCGCAGGCTGGCCTGGAAAAGTATGCTGGCCCGGGCCACTGGAATGATCCAGACATGCTGGAAGTGGGCAACGGAGGAATGAGCGAGGACGAGTACCGCACGCACCTGAGTCTGTGGTCCATTCTTTCTGCGCCGCTGATCGCGGGGAATGATCTGACGAAAATGACTCCCTACACGCAGGAAATGCTTACCAACTGCGAAGTTATTTCCGTGGATCAGGATCCCCTGGGCAAACAGGGCTTTCCCGTCGTCCAGGAAGGCCCGTTCGAAGTGTGGCAAAAGCCGATGGCGGATGACAGCGTGGTTGTGGGTCTATTCAACCGCAGCAAAGAAGCCGACAAGATGACGGCCTATTTTTCTCACCTTGGTATCACGGGTGAAGTGACTGCGCGCGATCTTTGGCTGAAAAAGGATTTGGGCAGTTTTCAGGAAAAATACAGCGTGAACGTTCCTGCTCATGGCGTCGTGCTGGTGCGGTTGAAAACCAAGTGAGAGACTTTCTCCTCCACGCAAATCGCGGCCAGTGTCTGCTCAGGGTTTTTACATCTCGACCAGATCACATAGGGAGTTACAAATGAGGATTAATTTTTCTGGCTTGTTGCTGTGTACGGCGGTGCTGCTTGTCACGCCGTCAAAAGGACTGTCTCAAGGTACGGTTGAAGACTATCGCCGCGCGGAGTCCTTTCAAACGGGGGCGCAGCGCAAATTGATTACTCTTGCCGATGTCACGCCGCACTGGATCGCGAAGTCCAGCCGGTTTTGGTATCGCGCCGCCGGGCCCAAGAAAACGGAGTTCATCTTGGTGGACGCCGCGCAGAATAGCTCTGCCCCGGCTTTTGACCACGAGCGCCTTGCCACGGCTCTTTCTCACGCCGCCAAACAGGAGGTTCAAGCCGCGAAGCTTCCATTTGACTCCTTTGAGTTTGTCGACGAAGAAAAGGCGATTCGGTTTCACATCCATGACGCGGAATGGATCTGCACGCTCGCCAATTATGAATGCACGAAAAGCCCGCAAACCAAAAAAGAAAATGAGTACGAAGAACTTTCGCCGGATGGCAAATGGGCCGCTTTCGTCAAGGAGCATAATCTATTCGTGCGCTACGTTCCCACTGGCGAAGTTTCGCAGATGACCCGGGATGGCGTGCAGGACTTCGACTATGCCACCAATCTGCCCGGTCTAGGCGACATGGTCCGTCAAGGCACGCAGGATGTGAAGCAGGGCCCTGTGGTTTACTGGTCGCCCGATTCCTCAAAACTTGTCACGTGCCGCATTGACTCGAGAAACGCAGGCCGCTTTACCAGCTTGCAGTATGTTCCTCCGGATCAGCTTCGCCCCAAGGCGTTCACGTTCGTCTATCCTTTGCCTGGAGAAGTCTTGCCCTCCGTGGAAGCGTTTATTGTTGACATCAAATCCTCCAAACTCACCGCGGTGAAGACGCCTGCCCTCGAGGCTTCGTGGGATTCTGGTCCGGACTTTGAGTGGTTCCCAGACAGCAAGAGTTTTCATTATGAGTTCAACGAGCGCGGCTTCAAGGCCATCGAGATACGTTCCGTGGATGCGGAAACGGGCGAGCAGAAAGTATTGCTTCGTGAACAGTCCGGCCAATACGTCGATCCCGGGGAATCCTTCGCCCGTTTTATAGAAGGCACGGGAGAAATTCTCTGGACGTCCGAACGCGATGGCTGGAACCATCTCTACCTTTGTGATGGGAAAACGGGGAAGCTGATCAACCAGATCACCCAGGGCCAATGGGTAGTCCATCACGTCGCAGCCGTTGACGATAAGAATCGCAAAGTTTATTTCCTGGCGGGCGGCCGCGAGAAAGACGAAGACCCCTACCAGACACATCTCTACAGCGTTGGTTTCGACGGCAAAGGTCTTACACTACTTTCCCCCGAAAACGCTTCACACTCCGCCAGCGTTTCACCCGATTTTGCCTACTATGTCGACAGCTTCTCTCGCCCCGATCTGCCCGGAGCTTCCATTCTCCGCCGCACCAAAGACGGCTCCGAAGTCCGCGTCCTGATTAAAGGCGATGCCACCGACTTGCTTGCCACTGGGTGGAAGTATCCTGAACCCTTTCGCGGCAAAAGCGCCGATGGGAAGAATGATCTCTACGGGCTGATCTGGCGCCCCTCGAATTTCGACGCATCCAAAAAATACCCCATCATCGAGCAGGTCTATACCGGTCCGCAGGATTTCTTTACGCCGAAGACGTTCGGCAGCGCCATTTTTCGCGGCGGTCTGCAGGCCATGGCGGAACTCGGTTCTATCGTTGTGATGATGGACGGTCGCGGGACCACGGGCCGTTCGCGCGCCTTCCACGAGTTTTCCTATCACAATCTTGGCGGATCGTTCGAAGATCATGTGGCCCTGATCAAACAGATGGCAGCAAAGTATCCGTACATGGATGTAGATCGCGTGGGCATCTACGGCACCTCCGCCGGCGGTTACGGCGCGGCTCACGCCATGCTCGCGTTTCCTGAATTTTACAAGGTCGGCGTTACCATTTCCGGCGACCATGATGCCCGGTTGGATAAGACTTGGTGGAACGAACTTTATCAAGGCTATCCGATTCAGGATGACTACGTCGCGCAGTCCAATGTAACGATGGCTGGGCGTCTTGCCGGCCATCTGCTGATCGAGCATGGCGATGTGGATGACAATGTCCACCCAGCGGGAACGATGCACTTTGTTGATGCCTTGATGAAGGCCAACAAGAGCTTTGACATGCTCTTTGTGCCCAACATGGCCCACGGAGAAAGGAATAATTACCTTGTGCGACGCCGCTGGGATTATTTTGTGCAGAACCTGCTTGGCGTCACCCCGCCGGTCAACTTTGAAATCAAAACCCCGGAGATGTGACGCAGATCATTCAACGAAGGTGCGCGGGACGTGGTTCATTGCGGGATGCGCATTCTCAGCTGTAAACTCCGACAACGTCAAAAGTGCGTGCGTTGCCCGTTGCGATAATCACCGTATCCTTGTGCGGTCCCCCCAGGCTTGCAGGATGTCCGTTCACGGTCACGCTTTCCATTTTGTAGTTGGCGGGCACACGAAGCTTTACATGCACTTCCTTCGGCGCCACACCCTTGGCTAACGCAACTCTGGCGGTCACCTGTTTTGTTCCCGGATTCGTGGCCATTTTGAAGTTGATTCGTCCCCACCGCGTGGGTGCTTGTTCAATTTTGATTTCTTTGCCAGACCCCACCCATTCACGCGGCACTCCCTTCGCCAGGTACAGCTTGTCTTCATCCGAATCTTCCAGGACCAGCATCCACCGCACCATCAGCGGAATTGTCTGTTGCGCCGGCATGCAGAAAAGCGAACTATCTCCCTCAAGGCCAGACACCTCACCGGCGGTCCAACTTCCCGGCGTGTGGTCATGGTAGCGATGCGAATAAAGAAACAGCAGGTACTCCTCGATGCGATCCAGCCGCAAAAGCATCTGGGCGTAGCCATACGAGATGAAGCCGAGAATAGCGCGGCTCTTGGGTAGCGCCGGTCCCACGTTTGCCACCACTCCAAGCGTCGTGGCGCCGTAGCCTCGCATGCAATCGATCACCGTGTTTGCCAAGTCCGGCGGAAGCATATCGGCTTGCAGCAATTCCGCGTAAGGCCGGTGCGCCCATAATTGTACGGGAGCCTCTCCTCTCTTGAACGTTTCGCGAAATGTCCCTGGTGAACCCGCGTATGGCCCTATGTATGGCGGTGTCATTTCTTTGCGGACATTGTTCCGCATCGTGGCTACAAGCGTTCCCTGCAAGGCCTTCGATCGTTTCGACCACTCGTCGGCGCGTTTCTCCATGCCTGCCGTGGGTTTCACTCTGTTGATTTCGGTCCACGCCTGGCTGATGTCCTTTAATCCTCGCGCCGCAAATGCGCTGTTTCCGTAGTACGGTAGCCACCACGTCATTGGTTTCGGGTGCAGCGATGAATCCGATTCGCTCCACCCGTGAATGATTCCGTAGCCGGGATTGTCTTTCGGCAATTTCAGGCTGATCTCATGCAGTTCGGAAAGCAGGTCGGCTGTCGCTTCAATCTTGCCTCTGTGTTTCAGCAGCAGCGCGCTGTCCTTCGTGTAATTGAAATAGCGCGCCAGCAGCGACAACTCCAGGCCATACTGTGCGGTTTCCGGTCCGCGCATGTTCACGTTGCCCTTGGCGTCCACAAAATCCGTGAAGTAGTTGTCAATAATCGCGCGGGCAGCCTCAAGGCGCCCCAATTCCAGATTCGTGTTTGCGCTACTGGTGAAAATGTCCTGAAAACCATCGTATTCCGATCCGTAGTAATCGCGGTCCACGGCACCGTATTTGGGGTAGACTCCTCCCGGACGCGCCATCAATTCTCGCGCGACAGCGTGCTTGCTCATGTTCGCCCACGATTCGTCGGGAAGCGACATGGGCGCAAAATCCTGCAGCTGGCGATCCCAATACTCGGCAAATTGCAGCAGTCCCCGGTAGAAGTCTTCGGCGGCGGGTTCCACGCGGCTAGGCGGAAATGCGGGATAGCTGTATCCGTAAAAAACAGAGACTATCTTTCCATTCTCGATTCGCGCGCTGCGATGCCAGGTCTGCACGATGAATTTGTCTTTTGCCACTACATCGCCGAACACCACAAGTTCAATGTAGCTCGCTTCAGAAAGAGGGAAGACCTTGCGCACCGCGGGCATCCAGCCGCCCAGAACACCCTCATACCGTTTTTTTCCTGCTTCTGAATCGAGTTCGGGAAAGTGCTGGTCAGGATGGTAGGTTCGCGTGCTCCCTCGCGACATCACCGGCATCGTGTCGAAACATTCCTTCGTTCCCACAAACGTGTTCCAGGGCAGTCTTCCTCCCCACTCCTCGCGCTTGCTGATTTTCGATTCCAGCAGGGGAGCAGCTGACCGCACCTGTTCGGGATTCGGATCGCCTCCGCCTTGCAACAGGCGATCCGCGAGTAGATCGGGCCCTGATACGCCGATATCATCCAGACTAATCCCCAGATAAGGAGGATTGGTTTCGTCGAATGTGGCTTCCACGTATTTGGTAAGCACGCGCCATCTGCCGGACGAGGCCAGGAATGTTATCACTCCGTCTCGCGTGCGCAAATCTTCGTAGGCCTTCCAGTGAACTTCCCCCATTTTGAATTCCGCAAGAAGCGTGTGCCCCTCGATGCTCGGTGCATTCCCTGTGCTGGCGGGTGGTTCTGACTCACCGCCTAAGACAGAATGATCGCCCGTCAACCCCGTCGCTCCTGCTTGCGCCGCCAAACTTTGCACTCCAGCCGTTGCCACTGCCAGGTCTTTCAGAAATCGTCTGCGGTTCATCGCTCTCTCCTATTCAAAAAAAATGCCGAACGACTGGCTCAATTCGCACTCGGCTTGTCCTCATAAAATTTCCAATTCGTTTGGTAATCGCGCGTCAATGGCAGGTTCAGCAATTTGGCCCGAAGCAGTTCCACAGGAATGGCGTTTTCCATCAGGATTGCATCGTGATATTCGCGATTGCTCATGTGTCCCGCGGACACGGTTTCTTTTCGCAGCGCGCGGAATTGTAATGCGCCAAGCATATACGCCGCCTGGTACAGCGGCCCATAAGAGCCATCAAAGGAGCGGCGAACTTCCGCGGTGGCATTGTCCAGTTCATGCCCAACGTTCTTCACAAGGTAGTCCACGCACTGTTCTGGGGTCATCAGGCCGAGATGGAAACTCAGCGAGAAGATAATGCGCGCACACCGATGCATGCGCCAAAACAGCATTCCCACTTCTTCTTCCGGCGTCCTGGCAAATCCCATATCCCAGAAAAGCATCTCCCAATACAACGCATTGCCTTCGCTCCAGAATGCCGTTTCAAAGATCTGCCTGTAGCTGCGATATCGCTGCGACATATAGCCCTGCAAATGATGGCCGGGGATGAGTTCGTGGAAGACCGTAGCGCGCGCAAACGGAATGTTATTCCCGCGCATGCTCATCATGCGCTGATCAAACGTCATCGTGTCCGTTGGATAGGAGACGCTAATCACTTCGCCGCCCGTGAAGAATGGATTCACAAGCTGCCGCTCCGGGCTCATCATCTCCATTCGCCATGTTTCCTCGGCCAGCGGCGGCACCGTCACCAGGTCGTGCTTCTCCACATATTCGATCGCCTCAACCGCCAGCTTGCGTATCAGTTCCGGCTGCTCTCCAGGCCCCACGTGCATTTCCTTCACATGCTCGAGCGCTTTGTGCCAGTCATCTCCATAACCCATTTCATTCGACGCCTTCAGCATTTCCTTGGTGCACCACTCCATCTCTTTCTTGGCGATGGCGATCAACTCCTCTGGCGTGTAGGGAATCATGGCGTGCGATAATTCGTCCATCAACGCTTCCCGGCCCACGGGATCGCCAATGATCGTTGTCTTGTCGTCAGCTTTGATTCCCACCAGCTTTTCCGTCAGAAACGTTTGATATCCATCCAAAGCCTTATCCGCTTCTTTGTATGGCTCGTTCACCCACCACGTGAAGGAGGGATCGAACCCAGAATAGTTTTCGTACCACTCTTTCAAGGCCTTGCGCAGGTTCTCGGTGGTCCGTGCGCCCCGGCGCGCCACCGTGCGTTTCGCGCGTATGGGCTGCAGCCCCGAAGCGGTTGCTGCCTTCACCTTCTCTCCTTCGGCCAATCCTGCTTCTTCCGCTTGACGCACCCGTGCAATTTCTTTCACCATCGCGGCCAGAGTCGCGGCGCTTTGCTCCCCTTTTGGCGTTTCCATTCGTCTCCGTGCGTCCTCCAGGTCCGCAATCGTTTTTGCAAAGGGAAGTAGCGGCTCCATTTCTGCGAATTGTTGGCTCTGCAGCACCAGCGCGTGGAGTTGGTGGTTCAAGTAATGCTGAAAAACCACGTAATCGACTTTGCCGTCCTGATTCAAATCATCAAAGTCCACGCGCTTCAGCGCGGCCAGGGAATCCTGATAAAACTGCTTCATGCGCTCCTGCCGGGAGCTAGCCGTGGGTACCCGGTACGTTCGCATCAGGCTTCTTTGGTCGGCGCTGAATTGCGAAATCATCTCGCGCAAATTCGTGCCTTCGGACTTGCTCGTGCCTTGCGCCATCACGGAAAGCGGGCTGCACGCAAACGCGAATAGAACTACGGCAAACTTGCAAATATTTGCGGTTCGTAAAGGCATCGATTCCCCCAAGCGCGATTCGTGGAAGACAGAAGGGAGCTGAATTTCACGTATAAAGTATACGAACCTCTCCCTGCTGACAAGACGACTCTTTATCTTCTTCGGTCATACCTTACCTTGTAGTTCCAATGCCGCCAGTTTGCCTATGATCTTTCCCCTGAGTTGTGTATACTGTATACAGATTTTGGCCTCCGCCCCCTTCGCTCCCGTGGGTCTCCCTGTGCTTTTCCTGGACTCCATCTCCGTTGATCCGCCTCAGACGACCTCCGGGCTCGTCTTCAATATCATGCGGTTTTCTGTCCACGATGGCCCCGGCATTCGTACCACTGTGTTTATGAAGGGTTGTCCGCTTAATTGTCCCTGGTGCCACAATCCGGAGAGCCAGTCCTACCAGCCTGAGGCAATGTTTGTTTCCGAGCGCTGCATCAGCTGCCAGACGTGCTGTTATGTCTGCGAATCGGGGGCACTCCATTGGGACGATGGCCCGCAGCGCAACGCGGCTCGTTGCACATTTTGTGGCGCTTGTGCCGAGGCTTGCCCCGCGGACGCACGCAAGCTGATGGGCACGCCGATCTGTGTCGGCAGCTTGGTCGAGAAGATTCGCCGCGATGTTGCTTTCTTTGACGAATCTGGGGGCGGGGTCACGTTTTCAGGTGGCGAACCACTTGCCCAGCCCAGATTCCTTGAAGCCGCACTAGGTGCTTGCAAGACAGAGGGTATCCATACGGTCCTCGATACTTGCGGCTATGCGCCCTCTGCTATCCTGCGCCGCGTCATGCCCTTGGTTGACCTATTTCTGTACGACCTGAAACTCATCGACGACACGCGGCACCAACGCGTCGTCGGGGTCAGCAACTCTTCGATTCTCGAAAACCTTGCGATTCTTGCGTCTGAGCACGCTTCAGTCGTCGTGCGCATTCCGGTGATTCCGGGCATTAACGATGATGACGAGAATCTCGAACAGAGCTTCCAACTTCTAGGCAAGCTTGGCGTACGCCAGGTCGACCTGCTGCCGTTTCATGCCACCGGCATCGAGAAGTATCATCGATTGTCTCTCAGTTGCCGCATGGGAGCGCTGAAGCCTCCCGCGCCCGAGAGAATGCAAGAGATTGCGGCACGTTTTTCGGGCCAAGGTTTTGAAATTCGAATTGGGGGTTGATCCATGAACGAACGTGTTGCACGTCTGCGCGAAGAAAGTCTGCAATTAACGCCCTGGCTTTCCATCGAGCGAGCCGCCCTGATCACGGAATTTTACGAACAATCCACCGAGACCTCCGTGCCGATAAGGCGCGCCCTGGCCTTTCAATTTTTGATGCAGCGAAAGACCGTCGCCATCGGCGAAGGGGAATTGATCGTGGGCGAGCGTGGTCCCAGCCCAAAGGCCACGCCTTCTTTCCCGGAGCTGTGCTGCCACAGTATGGAAGACCTGGACGTGTTGAATACGCGCGAGAAAATCTCGTACAGCGTCAGCGAAGAAGCGCGCCGCATTCAAAAGGACCGCGTCATTCCGTATTGGCGTGGGCGCTCCATGCGCGATCTCCTGTTTCGAGAGATGACTCCGGAATGGAAAGATGCTTACGAGGCCGGCATTTTCACCGAGTTCATGGAGCAACGCGCTCCCGGCCACACCGTGCTGGGAACTCTCCTTTACACAAAAGGCCTGCTCGGTTTGAAAGCTGACGTAGACCAGGCTCTCGCCGCACTGGACTTCCGCAATGATCCGCGGGCATATGAAAAGCAGCAGGAACTGAAGGCCATGGCCATTTGCGCCGACGCTGTCATCGAATATGCCCAGCGTCACGCCGCACTTGCTGACACACTTGCGGCCCGTGAAAAAAATCCCGATCGCCGCGCGGAATTGAAAGCCATCGCCAGAATCTGCCGCCACGTGCCCGGGAACCCACCGCGAAATTTCTGGGAAGCCTTGCAGTCCTACTGGTTCGTCCATCTCGGCGTCGTCACTGAACTGAATACCTGGGATTCCTTCAATCCTGGCCGCCTTGACCAGAATCTTTTTCCTTTCTACTCCCACGACCTCAACATCGGTTTGCTGACGAAGGAGCAGGCCCGCGAACTCTTGCAATGCTTCTGGATCAAGTTTAACAACCAGCCCGCGCCCCCCAAGGTTGGTGTTACCGCTGCCGAGAGTGGAACGTACACGGATTTCGCCAACATCAATACGGGCGGCCTTAAGCCTGATGGCTCGGATGGCGTCAACGATTTGACGTATCTTGTGCTCGACGTGATTGATGAGATGCGCCTGCTGCAACCCTCCTCGAACCTTCAGCTCAGCCGGAAGAATCCCGATCGCTTCCTGAAACGCGGCTTGGAAATTGTCCGCAAAGGGTGGGGCCAACCTTCCATCTTTAACGCCGACATGGTCGTGGAAGAGTTGCTCCGCCAGGGCAAGACGCTGGAAGACGCGCGTTGCGGCGGCATCTCCGGTTGTGTGGAGACGGGCGCCTTTGGGAAGGAAGCTTACATTCTTACGGGCTACTTCAACCTTCCCAAGGTTCTGGAAATCACTCTGAATAATGGGATGGATCCGCGCACCGGTAAAAAAATCGGCGCAGAGACCGGAGATCCCCGCCACTTTCAGACTTACGATGAACTATTCGCCGCCTTTCGCAAGCAACTGCACCATTTCATCGAAATCAAAATCCGCGGCAACAACGTGATTGAGCGCCTCTATGCAGACTACATGCCCGCTCCCTTCCTTTCTCTCTTCGTCGAGGACTGCATCGCAAAGGGCATGGACTACAACGACGGCGGCCCGCGCTACAACACCACGTACATCATGGGCGTTGCGCCAGGTACTTGTACCGATTCTCTCGCCGCCATCAAATTCCACGTCTTCGACCGGCAAACTCTAACGATGGACGATCTTCTCCGCGCCTTGCGCGACGATTTCCATAATGCGGAGGGGCTGCGCTTGCGGCTCTGGAACAAAACGCCCAAATACGGCAACGATAATGATTATGCGGACGACATTCTCAAGTCCGTGTTCGCTGCTTTCTACGACGAAATCAACGGCCGTCCGAATACCAAGGGCGGATTCTATCGAGTGAATTACCTGTCAACTACCTGCCACGTTTACTTTGGTTCCGTCACGGGAGCCACTCCTGATGGCAGAAAAGCATGGGATTCGCATTCCGATGGCATTTCGCCCGCGCAGGGCGCAGACCGGCTTGGCCCCACCGCTGTGCTGCAGTCCGCTGCCAAGATGGATCACGCGCGCACGGGTGGCACCTTGCTCAATCAGAAGTTCACTCCCTCTGTTGTGCAGGGCCAGGATGGAATTGATCACCTTGCTCACCTGGTGCGCACCTATTTCAACCTCGGCGGTCACCACATTCAATTCAACGTAGTGGACGCGGCGACTCTTCGCGAAGCCCAGCATCATCCCGAGCAGCATCGCGACTTGATTGTCAGGGTTGCGGGTTACAGCGATTACTTCTGCGACCTCACAAAAGCGCTTCAAGACGAAATCATTGCCCGTACCGAGCAGACCGACTTCGCCCCGGCCCTCGTCGAAGTGTAGACATTTAGCGTAGATTGTTTGCTGTATGCCGCTAGGGGAGGGATTTGCATGCACGCCATCCAGATGATTCAGCAAGAGCTTCAAAAGCGCGGGCTCGATGCCTGGCTGTTTTGCGATCATCATCATCGCGACCCCATCGCGTACCGCATCCTGGGCTTGCCGGAATCCCTGATGGTCACGCGGCGTTGGTTTTATCTCGTTCCCGCTCGAGGACTCCCGGTTAAGCTCGTCCATCGCATTGAAGCCTTCCATTTGGACTCGCTGCCCGGAGAGAAACGCGAATACGCGGCCGGAGTCGAACTCACCGCCAAACTGAAGGAATTGTTGGGCTCGACGAAAAATGTGGCCATGCAGTTCTCTCCCAACAACATGATCTTCACCGTTTCGCTGGTGGATGCCGGCACAGTGGATCTTGTGCGCAGCATGGGCGTGAACGTGATCAGCTCCGCCGATCTGATCGCGAAGTTTGAAGCGGTTTGGACACCCGCGCAGATTGCCTCTCACTTTGCGGCGCGCGATTCTGTCGATCGCATCACGATGGCCGCATTCCAGGAAATGGGCCGCATGGTGAACGCCGGGGGAACAACCGAGTTTGCTATGCAGCAATGGCTGACGGAAGCATTTCGCAGAGACAATCTTGTCGCCGACGCGCCGCCTCTGGTTGCGGTGAACGCCAACAGCAGCAACCCCCATTACTCGCCGAGCGCGGCGCACAACTCGCCTATCCGCCGCGGCGATTTCGTCCTGCTCGACATTTGGGCCAAAAAGAATGTGCCTGACGCGGTGTATTACGACATCAGTTGGACTGGTTTTGCCGGGGCGGAAGCACCTGAGCGCGTGCAAGAGATTTTTGAAATTGTGCGCCGCTCGCGCGATGCCGGCATTCAGAAGGTCCAGCAGACTCTTGCCGCCGGAAAGAAACTTGCCGGGTGGGAAGTGGATAAAGCTTCACGCGATGTGCTGGAGGCCGCTGGATATGCATCTTATTTGAACAATCGAGTTGGCCACTCCATCGGCACGGAAGTCCACGGCAACGGCGCGCATATGGACAACTTCGAAGTGCACGACGAAAGGGAAGTGATTCCCAATACGTGCTTCTCGATCGAGCCTGGAATCTATCTCCCCGAATTCGGCTTGCGCAGCGAAATTAATATGCTGACCCACGAAAAGTCGGCGGAAGTAACCGGGATGATCCAACAGGAACTCGTTCTTTTCTAACGTGATCGGCTTGCTGGAGTTTTCTGCACCGATATCCAACTGCACCTCTTTCGGCCCAAGCCCTTTGTTCGACCTTCTAACTCTCCCTTCATGCCGCTCACATGGTTCCAACTGAAACCAAGTAGAGTGTTCGCATCCAATCAGTCGTTTGTTGGTCCGCTACCAAATCAACTCTGCCGTGCCAATAATCGACACAACTTGTCTTTAACTGTGTCAACTCAAGACACTCCACACTGTTTTCCTTTCGCTACCATCTACGCTAAGTTCCCTCGTGACTTGTTCTTCTGTTTAACGTCGCAATTGTTCATGTTTATCGGTATATCTTAAAAGTTATCTTGACGCCTTCGAACAATAAGACCATAATCAGCTCGCGAGTCTACTGACGGAGGCGCTGTTTTTCTTAATCGCTTTCGCCTCGCGCCAATCTGCAATTGGTTGGCGCCGAATTGAACGATCTAAGGCTGCGCTGTTCGGTAGTGAGTGAACCACATGCTCTGCCCGGCTTTCCTCTCCAAGGCAGAGTCATGCTTCCCTTCTTTTTGTGCACAACTACGTATTCCTCGACGCAAACCTGGAATTCGCAAATCGCATGATGAACTTGGTGAATTAGACCAGGCAGCGCCGCCGGCTCTCCGCAGGGTTCTCGTCCGATCTTCGCGCCTCGGCTTCCGAGTCCATAGGAGTTCTTGAGTGTCACACACTGCTCAACAAGTTACCCTGGGGATTCACGCGGATGAGGAAGCGCTTCTTAGGGCGTTCCCTGGTGCTGTCCAACTCTGCGATCTCCAGGGGCACGTCCTACTGGTAAGCAACGCGTTCACCGATATTGCGGGCAGGCAATCTGCTACGGCCCTTGGCAAAAACCTAGCGGACTTTTTTTCATGTGAATCCCGCCCGGCAATTGAAGGTGCAATCACAAAGGCCGCATTAGGCCAGAACGTCAAAATCGTCCGCGCCAGTTGCTTGACCTCCCGCGGAATGGCAATTCCAGTCGCGCTGGGATTTTCGCTGCTGGAGCGCCTCGAAGGCTCCGCAGAGTTTATTGTTGTCAGCATGCGAGATTCGACGAAGGAAGAGCAACTTGCCGAAGAATTGAACCGCACACAGTCCGAAAGCGAGTCCCTGCTCGCCGAACTCGATGAAGCTTACCGCCGTTTGAAAAAAGCGCAGGACGATCTTATCCGCAAAGAGCGTTTGGCGGTCACCTCCGAAATGGCTGCCAGCGTTGCTCACGAGATTCGCAATCCTTTGGCTATCATCATGATGTCCATACAGTATCTACACTCCAAACTTTCTCCCGGCCACTCCCTCCGCGAATTCACCAGTGTCATCGTCAACAAAGTGAAACAATTGGACGAAATTACCACGCAACTTATCGACTATGGCCGCCCCAGAGAGCTGAAATTCGAGGCCCGCGATCTTCACCAGAATCTTGAACAGGTTTTGTGTCTCGCCAATTCCAAGTGCCTGGCGCAACACATCCGGGTCATTAAATACTTTCATCGCGGCCCTTCCAGCGTCACTTGCGATCACAGTTTGATGGACGAAGTGTTCTCGAATCTTCTGATGAATGCCATTCAATCCATGCCTAAGGGCGGCGCCCTTACCGTTGAAACTCTTTTTGAGCCTCGCAATAATCTGGTCAGCATCCGCATTTCCGACACGGGTTGCGGCATCCCGCGCAAGGTCCAGGCGCAACTCCCTAAACCATTTTTCACTACCAAACGCACCGGGACCGGCCTTGGCTTGGCCATCTCTCAACAGATCATCGAGCGCCATCATGGAACACTTACTTGCACCAGTAATACCCACGGCCCCAAACGCGGCAGTACCTTCGCCATCAAAATTCCCATCACTCAACCGCAACTCTGCATTTCCCGTGGATAAATCGCCCGTGAAAATCACACCTGGCAAAATTCTTGTAGTTGACGATCAGCCTGAGATCGGCTGGCTGTTCGGAAAAGTTTTGGGTGAAGAAGGTTTTCAGGTTCTCACCGCGGAAACCGCCGATGAGGCCATCGCCGTTATCAAGAAGGACCAGCCCGACCTGATCTTCCTCGATGTTCAACTTCCCGGACAGGATGGCATTGCGCTTCTCCGCAGCATCCAAAAGTTCGATTCCAGGCAGTTGGTCATCATGCTAACGGGACATGGCCAGGTGGAAACGGCCGTCGAAGCCATGAAACTGGGCGCCTACGACTATTTGACGAAACCCTTACCTAACGACCGCCTGAAAATCATCGTGCGCAACGCCCTGCAAACCGTTGGCCTGAGCCGCGAACTTCATGGCCTTAAGCAGGAAGCTTCGAAACGATGGAACTGGGAGCGGTTCATCGGCGGCAGCCCGCAGATGCAGAACATTTTTGATTTGATCCGCAAGGTAGCCACTCACGACGTGACTGTACTTCTGCGTGGAGAAAGTGGCACCGGCAAGGAACTCGTCGCGCGCGCCGTTCACGCCGAAAGCCATAGGCAAAACCGTCCTTTCGTGCCGCTTGATTGCGCCACCCTGCCCGATGCGCTGGTCGAAAGCGAAATCTTTGGCTACGAGAAGGGCGCGTTCACAGGGGCACTCGATCGCAAGCCCGGACGATTCGAGCGCGCCAATAAAGGCACACTCTTCCTGGATGAGATCGGCAACCTAGCTCCTCATGTCCAGATGAAGCTTCTTCGCGTCCTCCAGGAAGGTGAAGTGGAACGCCTCGGCGGCAAAGCGGCTATTTCCGTTGATGTCCGCCTGATCGCTGCTACGAACATGGACCTCGAGGAACTGATGCGGCGAGGCGAATTTCGCGAGGACCTCTTTCATCGCTTGAACGTGTTTGTGATTTCTCTTCCTTCGCTTCGCGAGCGAAATGGCGATCTGGAACTCCTTAGCAAGTATTTCCTCGAGAAATTCAATCGCGAACTGGATCGCTCTGCCAGCAGCATCTCCGACGAAGCCATGGCCATTATGCAGCGCTATCCCTGGCCTGGAAACATTCGCGAACTCCAAAACACGCTCAAGAGTGCCGTGATTCTTGCCGGAGACATTATTCTTCCGCGCCACTTGCCTGCACGCCTCCTCGATGGGCGTGGCGCAGAATACGCCTCGTTAGCGCCATGTAATGAGAGCGATCAGCAGGGTGCAACACTGTCCGTGAAGCCTGCTACTTGTTCTCAGACTCTCAAATCTGCTTCCATGCGTCAGGTCGCCAAGAAAGCGGAACGCGACCTGATTGTCGAAACCCTGTGGAACTGCCGCTGGAACAAAGCTCGGGCCGCCCGACAACTCGGCGTGGATTACAAAACCCTCTACAACAAAATAAAAGCCTACGGCATTGCTCAGGAACTTCATCCATGACTTCATGCAGTCCACGTTTGATTGCTAGGAGCTCGTTGCGGAAGAAAGGAACGCGGCAATGACTTGCAAGATTTTGGTCGTCGATGACGAGCCGGAATTCTGCCTTCTGCTGGCCAACGTTCTGACGGAAATGGGCTATCAGGTATCCACTGCCAATGATGGCCGCCAGGGAATCTCCAGGATTCGCAAGAGTCCACCCAATATCGTCTTCTTGGACATCAAGATGCCGCAAATGAGTGGCCTCGAATGCCTGCGCCGTATTCGTAAGTTTCATCGCAAACTTCTCATTGTTGTCATGACGGCTTTTGGCGATATCCAGAGCGCCCGGGAAGCGCTGCGCCTCGGCGCCGACGAATATATCTCCAAGCCCTTTGATCTGGATGACCTGAAACATCTTGTAAATGATCTTGTGAAGGGATTGTCTGACGCTGCTTAGCCAAAGCACATGAGGGAATTAATCTACGTGCCGGTCATCCACTCTGAAGCCGATATGGGCTCCGCCGCCGGGCCGCACAAGAGAGAGTTCACGGAGCAATTCGGGATATGCGTCTGGAACGAACACATCCAAGCTGTTGACGAAATGTGGGAGGGAATCAGCAAACGCCTTTCCAAATTGGAGATCGAGCAGTCTCATTTCAGGATTTATCAAGATGGTCTCCCTGTGTGCGGAAGGGAACTGGACATCGTGCGCGATGTCGCTAAACAAGGCAGCCAGAATCATCGCCTGGTGCTCTCTCTCGTTCGGCGCGGCGCATCCCTGGAAGGCACGGAAGACGTGCAGCTCCTGCTCGAGGAGTATCACTGCATTCAGGCCGTTGCCAAGGAACTGGATCCCGCTGCAAAACGGAAAATGGTCAAAGACCTCAGCACCAAGCGCGCTGCTCTTCTTTCTCGCCGCGACCAATTCATCGCGCAGCGCATCGCTCTCACCTTGCAAGAACGCGAGACCGGGGTGCTCTTTGCCGGTATGGCTCACCAGATCGATCAATACTTGCCTAAAGATATTCACATTTCATTTCTCATTTTCCGGCTCCCGTTTAGCAAATTTCGTCAAGCTGCTGGCCTCTAAGCCTCATTCACTCGCAAGGAAACTATCGCGGACCATGCAGAGTGAATGGAGTAAACCGCTCTGGATTCGCTGTGAATTCCTTTCACGTCTCTCCACGCATCAATGGAGTCTTGCGGAATTCCATGAAAGCTTTTCCCGAATCTATGGTGCAATGTCCATAGTCTTCTTCTTTCCATTGTTCCCGTATTTTGCCGCTATTCAGGATGTTCTGCCCTTTTCCGCTCTACACTCTTGCGTCCTCCTCACCTTGCGCGATTCCGTCTTGTTTTTATCACCGTCCATTTCGTCTGGCCTCGCAAGTGCTTACTTAGGTCTCCGTTGCTCAGCAGGCACCGCATGAAATTGTTCTCCGCCGTCCCACAAGAAGAAAGGCAGCCGGATGCAGCAATCAGTTGTAGAGGAGATTGGGGCAAGGCCATTGCAAAATCCTCGACTACAACCAGGAAGTTTTAAGGCCATGCGCGTGCTCATCGTTGATGACGAGGAAGGTTTCTGCTGGACCCTCACCAAGGTACTTGAAGACCTCAATTACATGGTTCTTTGCGCACACTCTCCCGCTCAGGCTCTTAAACTTCTGCAAAACGATGCGCAGATCGGCATTGCTTTTTTGGATTTGCGTCTTTCCGCTGCGGGCGGTACCGAAGGTCTTTCTCTTCTCGAAAAATTCAAAGCACACTCTCCCCGTATTCCGGTTGTTCTGATGTCCGCATTTGGAACGCCTGAACTAAAAGCGGAAGCATCGCGCCTCGGCGCACTCGCTTTCCTGGACAAGCCTTTTCGGGTCGAAAAACTGCTCCGCCTTATCCGCGAAGCTGTCGGAGAGCCTGCAGGCCCCCAACGCGGGAGCCACGAGTTCGTTAGTTAGCTGTTGCAGTTGAAGAATAAGACGAAGAAAGGGGGTGAAAATATATGCCAGTCGAAAAGACTATCGCAGGTGCCAGTCTCGCGGAAGTATTGGACCGCGTCCTGGACAAGGGTCTCGTGATCGACGCATGGGTGAGGGCATCCTTGGTCGGAATCGAGTTCCTCGGTATCGAGGCTAGGGTCGTGGTTGCATCCGTTGAAACCTACCTGAAGTACGCCGAGGCTATTGGGCTCACCGCAGGCGCCGCTGCGTAAGCGGTTGAGTCTTGATTCACGCAGGTTGTGGCTCCGCGTGCCTTGATGACGCTTTGATCAGGGCACGCGAGCCGCCCTGTTCCTGTTTTTCTGATCGTTCCGATGGCTTCATCGCCAACTGTTCAGATGACCCCATCGCGACCGTCAGCCGTTGAGGAAACTCGTTTCCTCGTTGACTCCCCGCCACCGGCGGGCCTTTGGAGGTGAATGGACAATGGGTCTTGCGGAACAGATGCAGAATATGACTGAAAACTTCGTACAAGCCCATGATTTCCGCGCCAACGCTTTGCAGGAAATCGTGGAAGAAACCAATGGCGACCTCGGCGAAACCCGTAAAATGATGCGCGATTTGCACGCCGAACGCCTTCAGAACACAGAAAGCCTTCAGAAATCGCTTCGCCGCGTTGCCGACACGCTCACCCGGGAAGTGGATCAAGCCATCAAGGGAATCCGCTCGGCGCGCCACCACATGAGCGACGAGCTTCATGAAGAACTCGCCAAGCTCACCGCCACGCTTGCCAAGGAAACCCGCGACACGTTGCGCCATTTTCGTTCCACACACAAGGCGCTCAGCGGCAAACAGGCCGAAGATCTCGGCAAATTCGTGAAATCCCTTGAACTGGAAGCGGCGGAATTGTGTAAAGCCGCTCAGCTCATGATGAAGTCGTTCCACAAGGATCAGCTTAAAGTGAGCCAGGAGCTCCAGGATTCCTTATCCACTTTTGCCGCCCAGAACCACAAACGCTCCACGCAGTTCCTGAAAAGCTGCAGTTCGCAACGTGCGCAATCCGCCGAGGAACAAAAATCCTCATTGTCTGGTTTTGTCGAGGACAACGCCAAGGAAACGCGCCTGTGGCGCAAACATGCTCTCTCTGAACAGAGGAAACGCATGGAAGATCTTCAGGAGCGCACCGAACTATTTTTGAAGGGCGTTCATCAGGCGGTACGTCAGATGAAGAAGGCTGCCCACGATCTTACCGATGGCTTCCACGATGACCATACCAAAGCCCAGCAGGCTTGGCATCGCATGGCAGCTTCCATGGCCAAGCGCCGCGAGGGAAATTCCGGAGAATCATCCAACGGAACCGGCGCGGGAAAACGCACGGAGCGGGAAGCGGCCGTCGTCAAGCTGCTCACCGAAACTCCCGAAGGCATGACTTTGGCGGAACTCTCTTACGCAATGGAGATGCCCAGCGCCGCCACTTCAAAAATCCTGAAGCACATGCTCAAGCGCAAGGATGCCGCCATCCATAAAAAGGCGCACTTGTATCTGGTTGGATAACCGCACACAAACCGGACAAGAAGTCCGGAGTCCAGCGGAACGGGCCGCACGTCAGAAGCTGGAAGGCCATACGCTACACGCGGTTTCCGCAAACAGTCTTACCAGTTCGCTCTGCCGGGTGCACTTCCGCACCCGGCGTGTCTGTTGCTAGGTGGCACCGGCAATGTCTCGCGCTCATTGGATTGCAACTCTGAGCCATTGGCCGCCAGAGTGCTCGTGATTTTCGTTGGCCTTTCAAGGGAGGGCAAATCGTATGAGGCGGGAAAGCTTCAATTACCTTCGCACTATGCGCCAGATCAAGACCGGCCTCGATTTGGCTCGCGAACCGCAACGCATACAAACCACCGCCGCCCGCTTCCGGGCTCCCTTTCAAAAAGATCTGGAGCCGCACATCAACGAAAAGGCCATTGCCATCGAGCTTGAGGAAGAACAGCGCAAGTTCGTCCGTCAGAACCAGGCTTTGGTGCGCTCTCGTCAAAAACTGAAAGCGGCTCGCGGCCGGCTTTATGCCACGAAGGCAAAAAATGAACGCGTCATGGTGCTGCGTCTCGCGCTGCAGAAACAGCGTTGGCTCGAGCAAGACGATGAAACCGACTCGCCATCCTCGAAGCCCGCTGCGGCAAAAAACTCTCGCCGTCCCGCAACCCGCAAGTACCGCACGGTAAAAGTAAGAAGGCACTGAAATGATGGAGAGACTATGCCAGGAAATCGTAGCCGCTCACGAAAAAAGGCAAGAGCTGCTGGCCATGCTGAGGTCGGAATTCCTGCGATTGCGGTCGGAATCGTCGCGCAACCTCCAGGAATACCGCAAGCACTCTCAGCCCCTCCGGGGAGAACTTCAGGCAGCGAAGAAAGACTGGCAGATGGCCGCGACTTTTCTTGCGAAAAAGCGCCGCCATTCCGCCAAGCGAGGCCCGGAATGAGCGTCAGCGAAGCAGCTACGGTCCTTTCGCCCGATCCGGAGGAATGTTTTGTCGAAACTCCGCTGGTTTGCAATCTCACTGAGCGCGCGCTTTCTTATCTCCATGCCGGGTATCCAGTCCACTTCTCCGGCCTTGCTGGTACGGGCAAGACTACGCTGGCCATGCACGTGGCTCGCAAACTCGGCCAACCGGCCATGCTTCTTTTCGGCGACGACGAATTTGGCTCTTCCGATCTGATTGGTGGAGAACGCGGCTACCGTTCCCGCAAAGTGGTCGATCGTTTTATTTCACGCGTCCTCAAGACGGAAGAAGATGTTTCAACACGCTGGGTGGACAATCGCCTTACGCAGGCCTGCCGCGAGGGCCTCACGTTGATCTATGACGAGTTTAACCGTTCCCGCCCGGAAGCCAACAATGTCCTCCTATCCATCCTCGAAGAGCGCCTTCTCTCTCTCCCTGTCGTCAGCGGCGAAGGCGATTGCCTCGAGGTTCATCCCAATTTCCGCGCGATCTTTACCTCGAATCCCGAGGAATATGCCGGGGTTCATAAAACCCAGGACGCGTTGCGCGACCGCATGGTCACCATCGAGCTGGATCACTTCGACGAAGAAACGGAAGTGGCCATCACCCATGCGCGATCGGGAATTGCCCGCCAGGAAGCCGAGCGCATCGTGAAGCTGGTTCGCGCCCTTCGTGAACTCGGCAATGGTTCTTTGAACCCGACCGTGCGCGCTTGCGTCATGATTGCCAGGGTTCTGAAAATTCGCCGCGCTCACGCTACTGCCCGCGACACCATCTTTCGCGAAATCTGTCTCGATGTTTTAGGCGGAGACAATGCGGGTTCCCACGGCCGCAAGCAGAAGAAGGAAGAGTTGTCCGGTGTAATCGAGGATCTCATCCAATCCCGCTGTAATTACAGTCTGAATTGTGCGATAGGGAGCAACTTCCATGGCAACGCAGGAGAAGAACACAAAAGAGCCCAGCAGCAAGCGTGAAGATGTACCAGTCGATCTGGATTTGGGCTTGGGCAAATTGTCTTTCGGCGGACTCTTTAAGGGTCTTGGCAGTCTGATTGAACTCGCCGGGAAGTTAGCCGACGAAGGCGGAGAGTTCAACAAAGAGAAAACCTTTACCGCCAGAGGGCCGGGTGGCAAGGATCTGAATGGCGTATTCGGCGTCTCGATACGCACCCTCGATGACGGCAAATCCGTCTGCGAAACCTTCGGCAACATTAAGAAAACGCCAAGGGGCCCTGTCGTCGAAGAAGTTCGCGAACCGATCGTGGATGTTTTTGACGAGCAAGGCCACCTCCGACTGATCGCAGAGGTTCCGGGCGTCAGCGAAGAAGGCCTCTCGATCGAACTCAAGGGCGACATCCTCAGCCTCAATGCCGTTGGCAAGGAACGCCATTACGCCAGGGAAATTCTCTTGCCTTGTCCAGTCAAGAAGGAAACGCTGCAGCGTAACTTTCACAATGGCATTCTCGAACTAACGATTGAAAAAGCCTGAGGTGACCGGCGGCGAGGAATCTCATCGTCTGTGGGTTGTTTCGACACTCTTGCACGGCCGCCGTTCCATAAAGGGAAATGCGCGGTGCATCTCCGAATAGTTCGCCCTCGTTTCTAGGGGCGTTGCCACCCTCACCCTACTTCTAACTCGAACATTTTGTTAATCTAGGAAAACGTCCAGAACTTTCGCGTCGTGGTTGCTTCTCCTTCAGCCGCTGATTCGTCTGCGGAATCCATCGTGCACTGAATTCTTGATAGTTTCGGAGGCACACACGCAACTCACACTTAAGGTAGCGGAAGCCCAAGCCAAGGACGTTGGCCGAGCCATCGCTCGTGTTGATCCAAAGGATATGGAACAGCTCGGTCTTGAAGTCGGCGGCTGTGTTGAAATTGAAGGCAAACGCAAAACCGTGGCCAAGGTCATGCCGGCGTATCCTGAAGATCGCGGCAAATCTACGGTACAAATTGATGGTTTGATCCGCGAAAACGCCAAGGCGGGCCTCGACGAGAAGGTTTCCCTCGGCAAAGCTACGGCCAGGCCTGCCGACAAAGTTGTACTTTCGCCGGTCACACTGATGCGAAGCGCGCGACGTGGCGGCGATCAATACCTCGGAAAAGTTCTCGAAGGCATGACCATCCTCACCGGCGATCGCATCCGCGCCTCTCTCTTCGGCACACAGAATTACGAATTCACTGTTTTCAGCACTTCTCCCAAAGAGGGTCCTGTCGTCTTCACCGCCGCCACCACTATCCAGCTTCGCCAAACGGATTCGCCCGAGGGCAAACCTGCTCTGACCATTTCCTATGAAGATATTGGCGGCTTGCGGCCACACATTCGCCGTATCCGCGAAATGATCGAACTGCCATTGAAATACCCAGAAGTCTTCGAGCGCCTGGGAATCGAGCCGCCCAAAGGTGTCTTTCTCTATGGCCCACCGGGTTGTGGCAAGACTTTAATTGCAAAAGCGGTCGTCAACGAAACCGACGCCTACTTCCGCCACATCAGCGGCCCGGAGATTATGGGCAAATTCTACGGCGAATCGGAAGCACGGCTCCGAAAAGTCTTCGAGGATGCCCAGGCTCACGCACCGGCAATCATCTTTATCGATGAAATTGATGCGATCGCTCCTAAACGCGAGGAAATGGGCGGAGAAAAGCAGGTCGAACGCCGCGTGGTTGCGCAACTCCTCGCCCTGATGGATGGCCTCGAGTCCCGCGGGCAGATCATCGTCATCGCCGCCACTAATATTCCCAACGTCATTGATCCCGCGCTACGGCGTCCCGGCCGCTTCGACCGCGAAATCGCCATTCCCATTCCCGATCGCAACGCTCGCCTGGAGATACTTCATATCCATACCCGCGGCATGCCATTGGCCAAGAATGTTGACATTGCCCGGCTGGCAGATATTACACATGGTTTTGTCGGCGCGGATCTTGCGGCATTGTGCCGGGAAGCGGCAATGGTCACTCTGCGCGAACTGTTCCCCGAAGTTGATTTTGACCTCGCGGAAATTCCCGTCGAGAAGCTGATGAAGCTTGAAGTCACCCAGGAATCTTTTTTGGAAGCACTGCGCGAGGTTGAGCCCTCGGCCATCCGCGAAGTTTTTGTGGAGACTCCCAACATCACTTGGAACGATGTAGGGGGTCTGGACGAAATGAAGAAGCGCTTGATCGAGGCCGTCGAATGGCCTTTGAAGCACGCCGACCTTTTTGCGCGCACGAAAATCCGGCCTCCCAAGGGCATCCTCATGACCGGCCCGCCGGGTTGCGGCAAGACCCTTTTGGCAAAGGCTCTTGCAGCGGAAAGTGAATTGAACTTTATCTCCATCAAGGGCCCAGAGCTGATGAGCAAGTACGTTGGGGAAAGCGAACGTGGCATTCGCGAGATCTTCCGGAAAGCCAAGCAGGCTGCACCTGCCATTCTCTTTTTTGACGAGATTGATTCCGTCGTTCCGCATCGCAATGCCGGCGGCCCGGATTCACAGGTGACGGAACGCGTTATCGGGCAGTTCCTTACCGAACTCGATGGCATCGAAGAGCTGAAAGGCGTGCTCGTTCTTGCAGCCACCAACCGTCCCGACATTATTGATCCCGCCTTGCTGCGTCCCGGGCGATTTGATCTGGTTTTTGCGCTTCCGTTTCCGGATGAAGCGACGCGCCACATGATTTTTCGCGTGCATACGAAAGACAAGCCCTTGGCCCGCGATGTCAATTTGGAAGAATTGGCCAGGGAGGCACAGGGATTTACAGGAGCCGAAATCGAAGCAGTCTGCCAGGAAGCCGCCATGCGCGCCATTCGTGAAGCGATCGAAGCCAAAGCTGGTCTGGAAATCTCCATCAACATGCGCCACCTGCGCGAGGCATTGGCGGTCATGCAAGAGCGAAAGCTCCCCGATTCGATAACCGAAGCTTCCGGTAACTTCAGCCCAGGTAAAGGCAAAAACCCATGAGTTCTTCCAGCAGTGCCGCACAACAACAAACTCTCCCGCCGTTAACTTTTGGACGTCTTCATACCATTCTCTTGGTCGAGTCTGACCTGCGATTGCAACACTTTTGGGAAAAGGCTTTGACCGATGGCGGCTTTCAAGTGGTCATTGCTGCCACGCCAGAGGAAGCCGTGCGTCACTCGGTTCACGGCCAGCCCAATCTCGTTTTCCTTGGCACCGGCCTGGATGGCAACAAAGCCGTCAGCCTCCTCGAAACTTTGCGGCGCTCCTCTCCCGACCTTTCCGTTCTGGCCCCCGCAAATCTTGAGCAAGTGCGTCGCGAGCTGGACGCTATGGAAAATCATGGCGCGGTAACGCCAGAATCTCTGCTTGTCGTAAATCAGGTGAAGATCGCCGTCACCAACGCTGTGAATCTTGAACGTCTCTCTCTGGAGAAGCGCACACGTGATGATCAGAATTTCCAAATGCCTCAGTTTCGAGAACTCGTCGGCAGCAGTTCGCAAACTCAGGCTCTCCGCCGCGCCATCGCAGAGGCGATTCAAGCCGATCCAGCTACGGTCTTGATCCTTGGTGAAACTGGCACGGGCAAAGCCGTGGTTGCGCATGCCATCCATTCCTACGGTATTCGCCAGAACAAACCTTTTGTAGTCGTCGAATGTACTGCAATGCCTGCGGCGCTTCTGGAAAGCGAGTTGTTCGGCTACGAAGCGGGGGCTTTCACCGACGCCAGGGTTTCCAAAAAAGGCCTGCTGGAAGTGGCCGAGGGTGGCACCATCTTCCTCGACGAAATTGGTGAACTGGAATTGCCCGTTCAGGCCAAGCTCCTTCGCGTACTGGAGGACAAGCGTGCACGTCGCTTAGGCGGCACACAAGACTACGCCGCCAATGTGCGTTTCATTGCCGCAACGAATCGTCCCCTTGAATCACTGGTTCGCGAGGGTCGCTTTCGCCAGGATCTCTATTTCCGTCTCAATGTTTTTCACATTCCCATCACTCCTCTCCGCGAACGGAAAGAGGATATGGTTTGCCTGGCTGTGCATTTTGTTCAGCAGTTCACCCACGCCTTCCACAAACAAATTCACGGCCTGTCCTTTGCCGCGCAAGAACAGCTTGCCGCCTATCATTGGCCGGGCAATGTTCGCGAACTGCGCAACATCATTGAACGCGCTGTCATTCTCGAACAGGGACAGCTCATTTCGCCGCGTCATCTTGCCTTGGGTGCGGCGCCTTCTTCAGCAGCGGACTCTATCCGCCTCCCTGAAGGCGGCCTTGCTTTAGAAGAGGTGGAAAAGACTCTGGTGAATCAAGCTCTTGAAAAGGCCTGCGGCAACCAGACAGAAGCGGCGAAGCTGCTCAAAATCACTCGTTTTGCTTTGCGCACGCGCATGAAGAAGTTCGGGCTACTGTGAATCCTCCTGCCCGCCGTGTAGCGATGCGTGCGGAATCGCACAACGACTGTGCGAATCTGCACGCGCAAATCCCTCTATTTAAGTTCAGGGCGAGCGGTATTTCTCGTATCTTGTTCCATCTTCACGGCACTCGCTTCGTCGAATATCGCTCGCTCCTCTTGGCATGCAACTTGCCTCTACCGCAGCGGTACCTTCACCCAGGCGCCGATGCACTTGCTACCGAATTTCGACAACCGACAAAAGGCGAATTCTGTTTCGCCTTTTGTCAAAGCGCGGCTGCCGCTCGACCGAGAGCGCAAGAACTTGAAAGACATTAATCCTCAAGGTGAACGGCATTGAACGATATCGAGGACAACCTATTGCTCGAAACTAACAGTCCGGCAAACCCCAACGAATGTGTGGTCACGGATCGCGAGACCCTCACAGGCAGCTTATATCTCTACGGGATCATTTCTGCGATCCAATCGCAAAGCTGGACAGTTGCGGGGATTGCAGGAAACTCCTCCATCTTTACCGTTTCTTACGAGGGTCTTAGCGCGATCGTAAGCGTCGCGGCCGCCAGTTTCATCAAACCCACTCAGGAAGATCTCCTCGCTCACAACCGCGTCCTCGAAAACATTATGCAATCCAATTCGGTGCTTCCACTCCGTTTGGGAACCGTCGCCCAAAATGCAGACGACGTGCGCACCTTCCTCAAGACTTCACGCCGCTCTTTGCGCAACGCTCTTCGCCTGATCGAACACAAAGTGGAATTCGACGTGGAAGTCACTTGGAACGGGAGCGAAATCTTCAAACGAGTCGTTGAGCAAGATCCCGAAGTCCGCATGCTAAAAGAAAACGCGCGAATTGCGGGCGATCGCCTGGCACCAGACCAACAATTGGCTGCAGGAATGGTAGTTGCCAATGCCATTGAAGAACAGAGGGCGGAATTTGCATCGGCTGTCGAACTGGCGCTTACTCCGTTTGCGGAACGGCTTACCTCCCTAAAAAGTCCTGCCAACGAAACTGTTTTCCACGCTGCTTTCCTCGTTTCCGATGACCGCGCCAAGGACTTTGAGGCTGCTATCTACGGCCTGGGAGATTTGCACGGCCGCATTCTGAAGTTTCGGTTTGCGGGGCCATTGCCTTGCTACAGCTTTGTGGACTTGCATCTCACTCAAATTGACTTTCAAGCGGTGGACGAAGCGCGTCGTGCCCTTGGCCTCCCCATCGAAACGTCGCTGGTCCTCATTAAGCAGGCTTTCCGTATGCTTGCTCCGCAGATTCATCCAGACCACAACTCTCAGGATCCACTGGCAAAGGCGCGCTTCGAAAAAGTGGCCGCCAGTTATCGCCTCCTGCTTGGTCTGTGGGAAACCTTGGGAGATGATCCCGCGCAAGTCTATTCACTCACGCCGACAAACATTGGCCAGACCCTGCTGGTGATCTCCAAAGAGCCACGCCTCAGCGCCCCAAAATGCAGCTCCGGCAAAACTCTTGCCTTAGAACCCGAGACTTCCGTGCCCCAGGCTTCACGTGCGTAAGGAGATTCAGATAGCGCAATCCTATTATCTCTACGGCGTGATGGAAGCCTCCGAGCCCCGCACCACGCAACTTGTTGGCGTTCAAGGACAGGAGATACAAGCGCTCGTGTTCAAGGACGTGGCCGCCATGGTGAGCCCTTGGACCTCTGACGTGGTTCGCGCCACTCCCGAGAATTGTCTGGCGCACGAACGAGTCCTGGTGGAACTGGTCAAAACGCAAACGGTTCTACCCTTTGAGTTCGGCACCATCGCGCCCACTGTGGAAGCTGTCAACCAACTTCTGCGGCGCAATTATTCGCGCATCCGGCATGCTTTGGCGAAGTTGAGCGGCGCTGTCGAAGTGAACGTCACGGCGTTGTGGCGCGACATGAAAACCATTTTTGGCGAACTGGTGAAAGCTCATCCCATGATCGCCACTTATAAACGCGAAATCATGAGCAAACCCTATGAGCAGACTTACCAGGACCGATTACGAATCGGCCAGGTCGTTGCCGAAGCCTTGAAGGCAAAGCGCCATCTTGAAGGCGAAAAGCTTTTCCGGCTTCTTAAGACTCACGCAACAAGTGCTTGCCAGGAATGCATGGGGAAGCCCGTAGGCGACAACGTCATATTCTTCGCGGCCTTTCTGGTGAAACGCGAAGCCTATTCCGGTTTTGAGAGCAGCCTGATGGAACTTGGAAGCCGTCACGACGGGCGCATCGATTTCAAGTACACGGAGCCATTGCCGCCTTACCACTTCGTTGATTTGAAGATCGCGGTGTAACCATGGATGAAGGACGCTATCTCTATTGCATCATCGAAGAAAGCGAAGCGAAGAAATTTGGTCCCTGGGGCATTGGCGGCCGTGGAGACGAGCTTGTCACTGTTGCTGCAGACGGTTTAGCCTGCGTCGTCAGCAATTCCCCTGTCACCAAATATCGCATCATGCGCGAGTACACCATGGCGCATTACCGCGCCATCGAACTCGTCATGGAGGAGTATCCCGTCCTGCCCATTCGCTTTTCCACAATCGCCGAAAGCGACCGGGAAATCGTCGAGCAAGTCTTACATCCGCGCCGCGAGGAATTTCATCGCCTCCTCCATTGGATCAGTGGAAAAGAAAGCGTGGAAGTCCGCGCTTCCTTCACCGGCATGGACGCCGTTTACCAGGATTTGCTGCAGCGGAGTGAATCGCTTCAGGCGCGCAAAGCCGCCGCTGCCGCGAAGCCTGGCGCCGCCGCTTACTACGACCTCATCGAAATCGGCAAAACGGTTCAGGCCCTGGTAAAGGAAAAGCGCAGGACCTCTTGCGCGCAAATCCTGGAAGCGCTGAAACCCCACGCTTGCGAATTCCGCGATAACAGCGAAAAGCTTTTTGCCGATCAAAGCATCTGCTACCTCGCATTTCTGTTGGAAGACGACGAAACGACCGGCTTTGATCGAGCGCTCTCGGACCTGCGTCTCGCCCTTGGGCCGCTTGTTAAATGGAACGTGAAGCGCTGCGTCGCCCCGTTCGATTTCGTCACGATCGTCATAAACCTCCACGAGGTGAGCCATGTTTCTGCTGGATGATCTTCTGCTTGCTCCCGTCAAAGGCATCATGTGGCTCGCCGAGCAGGTCCAGAAAGAAGCCAATGGCCAGCTTTTTGATGTTGCCGCCATCAAGTCGCGCCTGGCGGAGATTCAGGAACTCTACGATTCGGGAATGATCGGCGAGACAGAATTCCTAAAGGCCGAGGAAGTTCTGATGGCCCGGTTAAATGCCGCTCAGGACCGGGAATAAGGAAAGGGAACAGGGAAGCCTGAAATCCATGGACTGCTCCAAAGCGATTTACCTCTTCGGCGTTCTCGCGCATCCACAAACCCCAGCGGCGCTTGCGGAACTCTGTCCGCCAATCCCATTGCGCTGCATCCCATTCGATGAGTTCGGCGCGCTGGTGCAGGATGTACCTCTTCAGGAATTTGGCGAAGATGCCCTCCGTGAACACATGAAAAATCCTCAATGGCTGGAATCTCAGGTGTGGCATCACGCCCGTGTTCTGGAATCGGCGATGCAACTTGGCACTGTCCTCCCCATGAAGTTCCTTACCATCTTCAAAACGGAAGAACGCCTGCGGGAAAGCCTCCTGGACATGTGTTTTTCTCTTCACGAATTGCTTGCCAAGCTTGCGGCCAGGGAAGAGTGGGGCATGAAAGTGTTTTGCGATTTGACAGTCATCGAAAAGGCTGTCGAGACGCAGAACTCCGGCATCCAGCTCTTAAAGGTGCAAATCGCCGGCAAGCCTTCAGGCACGGCTTATCTGATGCGGAAACAATACGAAGAACTGGTTCGCCAGGAGAGCAGTTTGCGCCTCACCGTCCATCTGGAATCCATCTCTTCCCGGCTCTCCTCCGTCGCTGAGGAAACAAAGTTGATTCCGCCGCCGCAGGACTCTTCTAGCCGGCCGATGGTGCTGAACGCTTCGCTCCTTGTGCAAAAGCTCTCGTTCGGAAACCTTCTAAACGAAGTAGAGGTGCTCCGCCAAGAATATCGCGCTCGCGGTTTCCAGTTTGAACTTGTGGGGCCTTTCCCGCCCTATAGCTTCAGCGCACTCCCTGTTTGCCCGAGCCATAGCGAAGTGAGTAGCCCTGTGAGCGTTCTCAATGCATGAGACTCAGCTCGATACGCGGAACGTCACACTGCTCGATTTGCTCGACCGCTTGCTGGAAACCGGCGTTGTCGTGGATGGTGAAATCGATTTGGCGGTGGCTGACATCAACCTCGTCCATCTTGGGCTGAAGCTGGTGCTCGCTTCTTCTGCAACCCTTGAGCAGCGCAATCTTTGCAGTGCCACTCCGATTTCGGACTTGCCCCTATTTCCGGATGCGGAGCCTCGCCCCGAAGAGGATGTTTCTCCTCCCTTAACCGCGGAACCAAAATTGGTTTCCGAGCCACTTCCGCAACGAGAACCGCTAGCCGCGCCTTTCCGTCCATCAATGGAGTCTTCTCATAACACTTCCGCAATCTCCCATGATCGCCGGCGCCCTCTGCCATTGCGCAAAGAGCATCCCGAATTCGACCCCGCGAAGGTGGAACATGGCTTGGCGAAACTGGCGCTTACTCTCGTTGAACTCATTCGTCGCCTCATGGAGCGCCAGGCAGTGCGCAGGATGGAGCATGGCACTCTCTCCGATCTTCAAGTCGAACGCCTCGGCGAAGCTTTCCGCAGGCTGGAAAACAAAATGATCGAACTCAAACATTCATTTGGCCTCGATGGCGAAGATCTGAATCTTGATTTGGGTCCGCTCGGAAATCTCATGTAATGGAGAACACTCGAATGCCTTCGGCCATCCATCTTCGAGGCGCGAACAAACGCTTAGTATCTGGCACGCGCAATGCGTTCCCTTCAACTGGAGAACTCCATGTCTGAGCAAATTGTGCAATCCGTCCACGCGACCGGCCTCGCGGATATCCTCGAGCGCATCCTCGACAAGGGCCTCGTGATTGTCGGCGACATTAAAGTAAATCTCACTGACATCGAACTCCTCACCATCAAGATTCGCCTGCTCGTTGCTTCCGTTGAACGCGCCAAGGAAATTGGCATTGATTGGTGGGAGACGGACGCCAATCTTTCTTCAAGGGCCAACCAGGTGCACACGGAAAATCGCCTTCTGAAAGAGCGGCTGGACCGTTTGGAAGCCAAAATTCAGTCGCAGGACTCAGCTCCTGCGGACAACTGAGAGGAATCGATGCCGGAAGAAAGTCTATCAACCTTGTTGCAACCGGATGTGGACGCCGGATTCATGGTCACCCCCTACGTCACCGATCTACTCGAACATGCGCTCGCGTACCTGCAGGCCGATCTCCCCGTGCACTTCTGCGGCCCCGCCGGCACCGGTAAAACCGCGTTGGCGCTTCACGTAGCCGCCAAACTCGGCCGCCCCATCGTCCTCATTCATGGTGACGATGAATTCAAGACTCCCGATCTGGTCGGCGCCGAATATGGTTTTCGTCTCAAGCGTCTGCGCGACCAGTACATCCACTCAGTCACCAAGCTCGAAGAAGACGTTGTCAAGCGTTGGACGGACAATCGCCTCACCGTCGCCTGCAAGCACGGCTTCACGCTGGTCTACGACGAGTTCACCCGCTCCAAACCGGAAGCCAATAACACGCTGCTCTCCATCCTCGAGGAAAAACTCCTGGACTTGCCTGCTGGCGGCACGGCTGACAACTACCTCGCCGTTCATCCGAAATTCCGCGCCATCTTCACTTCCAACCCGGAAGAGTATGCGGGCATTCACAAAGCACAAGACGCGCTCAAGGACCGCCTGGTTACCATTCACGTTGGTTATTTTGACGCGGACACGGAGGCTGCCATCACCGCCAGCCGTTCTGGAATCCCCGCCGCCGACGCCAAGCGCCTGGTGAACCTGGTTCGCGCGTTTCGCGCCGAGTCCCAACATCGCCAACCACCCTCTGTCCGGGAATCCATCAAAATTGCCAAGGTCCTGAAAACTCGCGGCATCGCACCTTCACGAAAAGATGCTTTCTTCCGAAAAGTATGCCTCCACGTGCTCACCGCCCAGCAGCACGTCGCGGATGCCAACACCATCCAGGAAACTCAACCCGGTCAACTTCTCGAAGAACTCATCGAAAGGTACTGCTAAATCTTATGCGCTGGAGAAAATGCACTCTAACCGGATTTCTTCGCGAGGAAAACTTCCAACAGTCCTCCGTGCTTTCCTCGGAAGCCGGCTGGGCCAGCCTACGCTGCGCTTTCTGCAAGGGAAAAGGCGCCAATCTTAAAAGTTATGGCCAATGCCCTTATTGCGGCGGGCGCAAGGTCGTCACGCTCCGAGAGCCCATTGCGCGCTGCGCTTTTTGCGCCGGAAGCGGACGAAATATCTTTCAACCGGAACTGGTGTGCATCGTTTGTCGCGGTAAGGGCGCCATCAGTCTTGTTCCGCCTTTCGATACTTGTTCCGATTGCGGCGGCTCCGGCAAATCCCGCGGCGCATGGCATCTGCCGTGCCGCTGCTGTTCCGGCAAAGGTTTTGTGCATGTGGCAACCACTCATCGGTCCGCGGCTCATAAGGAAGTCAGGAGGCAGTCTCATGGAAGTAACCCAGTTAGTGAATAAACTTGTTGCCGATTTTCCGCCGCTCATCCATTTGCAAGCTTCCAGCGTTGTTGCCATTTCCCATGGCGAAGATGGCTGGATCGTTTCCATCGAGATGATCGAAAAAAAATCGATCCCCGACAGCATGGACGTTCTCGGCTGCTACGAAGTCAGCGTCGACGCAGAGGGGAATATTCGCGACTTCAGCCGCGTGCGCCTGCGCAGGCGCGGCGATACTGCCGGCGAATGAGGAATTTCATGCGCTCGTCTGTTCCTCTCGATTTCGGCCGAAGTATTTGTGAACGAACTATCAAGGAGGTGATCCAACATGGCCTCGTTTAAATGCCCCAAATGTCAGGCGCCTGCATCGGGAGATGCGGATTTCTGTTCGCACTGCGGCACTCGCTGGAATGTCGAGTGCCCGAAATGCGGAAAGTTCTGGCGCTTTTATTATCCGCACAAATTCTGTCCGCGGTGTGGTGAAGCCATCTCGAAGCAAGGAGTCAAAACTGAAACTGCGCAAGTCAAACACGGAAAGGCCTAGCAGAATGTATGTTCGCATCGAAGCATCGTTCATTAAAGTGAAGTATGGTGTGGTCGGCGCCCGAATGGGTGGAGCGATTCGTACCGCGAGGGACGTTGGTGGCGGCGGTATCCGCTTTCCCGTGAACAAGCGCCTGTCACCGGGCGCCAAGCTCGATCTTGAATTGAGACTTCCTCATGAATCCCTGCCCATCCAGGCGCAAGCCCAGGTGATCTGGAGCGCGCGCGTACAAGGCAGGCGCTCCTATGAGGCGGGTTGCCAGTTCACCAAAATTGATCCTTTGGACCGCGGAAAGATTATTCGTCGTGTTCATCAAGCGCTCCGGGACAGTAAACCGGCGTAACAGAATTGCTGTGGAGGCATAACAAAATGGATGGGCAACATCAGATCGTTTGTCCGCTCTGCCGCAAGGCCGAACCGGAATTTCAACGCATCAACGGCAAGATCAACCACGCCGCAACCCTGGCGGAAAAAGCTTCCCAGGCTCGCCATCTCATTCAGAATGTCGATGCACTCCTGAAAGAGCACGAGACGCTGGACAGCGCTTCCCGCCAAACGTGCTGCGCCCTGCTGAACATCAGGAAAAAAGCCGCGGATATGATTCTGAAGTTAGCGGAAGTGAAACGATAAATGTGCGGAGAGGTAGCTCCCGATTGTCTTGCATCTCTGGTTCTTCAGCCGGTCCAACGTCCATCATTGTCCCGGCGCCGCTTCCGTGCCATGCAACGAATCAGCCACATCCTGTGCGGCCTTGCCTAACTTTTCGCTCGCGCACCGTATGCGTTCCACTCCGCCATCCGTCAGCGCGGTCCTGCATTGCTCTAACGCGTCTTCAACTTTCGCGATCTCTTTGGCTGTAAGCTTTTCACGGCTTTCTCCCAGCAGTTTCTGTACTTGATATACTCGCGCGTCACACTCGTTCCAAGTCTCCACTTCCGCTAGTCGCTTGCGGTCCTCATCGGCGTGAACTTCCGCTTCCGCGCGCATCTGCTCGGCTTCGTCCTCCGTCAAGCCCGTTGAGCCCTTGATGGTCATCTTCTGCTCTTGCTCGGTCTCCAGGTCCATCGCGGACACATTCAGAATTCCATTGGCGTCAATGTCAAACGTGACTTCAATCCGCGTTTCACCGCGTGGCGCCGGTGCAATGCCTTCCAGCCGGAATCGCCCCAGCGTTCGATTGTCAGCGGCCATCTTCCGTTCGCCTTGCAATACGTGAATCTCCACCAGCGTCTGATTGTCCGCCGTCGTTGAGTAGATTTCCGCCCAGTGTGTGGGAATCGCCGTGTTGCGATGCAGCAGCACCGTCATCACTCCGCCTTGTGTTTCGATTCCCAGCGACAAGGGAATCACGTCGAGCAACAAAATATCTTTCACCTCTCCGCTCAGCACGCCTCCTTGAATCGCAGCTCCCACCGCCACCACTTCATCCGGGTTTACGCCTTTCTGCGCCTCTTTGCCTCCAAACAGTTCCTTCACAATCGCCACTACCCGTGGAATCCGTGTCGATCCTCCTACCAGAACAACTTCATCAATGCGATCGGCCGTCAAGCACGCATCCGCCAGCGCCTGTTTTACTGGCCCAACGGTGCGTTGCAGCAAGTCTTCCATCAACTCTTCCAGTTTTCCCCGCGTCAGTCGTAGTTGCAGGTGTTTTGGACCCGCGGGCCCCGCCGCAATGAACGGAAGGCTAATTTCCGTTTCGTTCGCCTGCGATAATTCGATCTTCGCTTTTTCCGCGGCCTCCCTCACCCGTTGCAGCGCCATCTTGTCCTGGCTCAGATCGAGCTCCTGCTCTTCTTGAAACTCGCTCAGTATCCATTGGCTCACGCGTTGATCGATATCGTCGCCACCCAAATGCGTGTCGCCATTGGTGGACTTTACCTCCACCACTCCTTCGCCCACTTCCAGAATCGATACGTCGAACGTGCCTCCGCCCAGGTCGTACACCACGATCGTCTCGTCCTTCTTTTTGTCTAATCCGTAAGCCAGCGCTGCTGCTGTCGGCTCATTGATAATGCGCACAACTTCCAATCCTGCAATCTCTCCGGCTTGTTTCGTCGCTTGCCTTTGGCTGTCGTTGAAGTAGGCGGGCACCGTGATCACTGCCTTCGCGACCCTCTCGCTCAGGAAATCTTCGGCTGCTTGCTTCAATTTCTGTAGGATCATCGCGGAGAGTTCCGGCGCGCTGTACGCCCGTCCGAAGATTTCAACTCTTGCGTCGCCGCGCGCTCCTGGGATCACCTTGTACAAAACACGGCTGGTTTCTTCCCGCACCTCTTCGCAACGTCGTCCCATGAATCTTTTGATGGAGTTTACTGTGTTCTCCGGATTCACCGCTGCCTGCCGCTTGGCCGCGAGCCCAACGAGGCGCTCATTCTTTTTAGTAATGGCCGCGACGGATGGCGTGGTGCGCTCTCCATCCTGATTGGCAATCACCACACACTCGCCGCCCTGCACCACAGCAACCACGGAGTTGGTAGTGCCTAAATCAATCCCGATAATCTTCGTCATGGAAGCGATTCTGCCCAGAGTCGTCCTGCACCAACTGTTTGTGGGCGTCCAGCATAATTACGACCCCATTATAGTGGCCGAAGGCTAAACAACGCGAGTAAGTATGTAATTAATCAGGTTAATTGCAGCTGAGCGGGAGTGCTTCCCAGGTTTCTCTCAGCGTATGATTCCCATCTGGTAAGCCAGCACGATCTGCGTCACTAAATATTGATAATGCGCATCGGTGTCTTGCAACTCGGCGTCAGTCTCTTGCAATTCCGCCTGGCTGAATTCCACAATCGAACTCAATCCAAGTTTGTACCTTGCCGTGGCAAGCTGCAGCGCCAAATCCGCTTGTTCCCGCAGTTGTTTCGTTACCGACAAGCGCTCGTAGGCTTTTTGCGTATCCAGCCAGCTATTCCGCACGTCTCGCGCCACATCATCCTGCAAATCCTGAAGCTTCTTGCGTCTCAGTTCCGTTTCCAGGTCGGCGGTTTTTGCGCGCGCGTTGAACAGGAATCCGTTAAACACCGGGATGTTGATGTTCACGCCCACCGCGCCATACCAGTTGGAAATGTGGTCGTCGCGAACCGGCGCCGCCCCTACAACTCCATTCGCGCTCACCGTTGGCCACCACAGGTCGTGCTCGGCTTTGCCGAACTTGCTCGCAGCCGTCACGTCGTTTTGCATCGCCCGCACTTCTGGCCGCTGATTTAACGCTTCCTGAATCAGCGGCGCAGCGTCCAGGGCCGGCGCCGTTGCTTGCGACGGAGGTTCCACAACGTCAAAATCCTGCCGGTCGGGAAATGCCAGAATTGCGGAAAGGGTCGAGAGCGACGCCTCATAGTTGTTCTGGGATTCCAGCAGCAGGAGTTTTGCCCGCGCCAGATCCACCTTGCTGAAGCTTAAATCGATGTCCGATCGCAACTTTGCGTTCGTAAGCGCCTGGATTTGATCCACCAGATCCTGCCGGGCCTTTACCGTTTCCTTCGCAACCAGGAGCAATGCTTTCGTCTCCAGCGTGTTGTAAAACGCTTCGTCCACCGCCAGCACGATTTGCTGTTGCGTGGCGATGGCGTTTTCGTCTTGCGCTTTGGCGGCAAAGACCGATCCGGAGACCAGGTTTTGTGTCCTCCCGAAATCGGTGATCAATTGGCTTACCGTTGCACCGGCGGCGGCCCTAGGGTACACGGTTGGATTCGTCAGGTATCCCGCGGAAATGCGCGTGCCCGGGTCTGAATCGACGGCCGTAACGCTCAAGTTCGCTTGAGGCAGCATCGCCGAGCGTACTTCTCGTACGAACTCGTGCGATTCCAAAGCCTGCAGTTTTCCCACGGTAATTTGCGGATTGTTCTTGATGGCCAGGGACTCCGCTTCTGGCAACGTTAATGACCGCCGTCCATTGGAAGTTGGCGTCGCGGCCGCACCCATCGCGGGAGTAGTCGCAGGCGTGGGCGCCTGTTGGGCATTTAAACGCGGCGATGATGCAAGTGTTCCTAGCAGTGCCAAAGCCGCCACAATGGTCCGTTTCACGAGGCCACCTCTGGAACTGCTGCTTTTTGTCTTCCATGAATTACCAGGTAAACTGCCGGCACCAGAAACACGGTGACTACAACCGATACTCCCAGGCCGCCGATCACTGCCCGTGCCAGTGGCGCATACTGTTCGCTGCCTTCCTCGATTCCCAGAGCCATCGGCAGCAGACCCAACAAAGTCGCCAGTGAAGTCATCAGAATCGGGCGCAGCCGGACTTTACAAGCTTCCACTACGGCCTCCTTCAATTCCAGTCCCCGCTCGTGTAGTATCCCGGAAAATTCCACAATCAAAATGCTGTTGGACACCACGATCCCGGTCATCATGATCACTCCCATCAGCGACATGATGTTCAATGTCGTGTGCGTCATCCACAGGAACACCACCACTCCCGCAAGTCCCGGGGGGATCGCCGTCAAAATAATGAATGGATCAATGAACGAACGAAACTGCGCCATCAGGATCAGGTACACCAGGATAATGGAAAGGATAAGCCCGACTCCGAAGCGAAAGAACGATTCGTGCATTCCCACCACGGCGCCTTGCACTCGCACCAGCGCGTTCTTCGGCAGTTTCAGTCCTTTCAACACTTGATTTGTTTCCGCACTCACGGCGCTCAGGTCCTCGCTGCTGGGCATCACATAGACGTCGATTACGCGGCGGATTTGGTAATGGTCCGCTTCGGTGGGGGTGTTGATTGGCACGATCTTGGCGACGGATTGCAGCGGTGTGTACGACGCCGAACTTGCCGCGCGCAACGGGATGTTGCGAAAGTCCGACATCGTCATCGTGCCTATCTTTTCGTTGAAGTACTGCACCGTTAGCATGTAGTTGTTTCCGCTTTTTGGGTCGATCCAGTAGCTTGGCGCGATCATGCCGTCGGAAGTCAGCGCGGTGATCACATTGTCCACCACGTTCTTCGGGCTCAAGCCCAGCAAGCTGGCTTGTTTGCGGTCGATATTTAATTCCAGTCCCGGATAATCGATATCCTGTGGAATCAGCACGTCGCTGACGCGCTTTGATCCTTTCAATTGCAGCGCGATATTCCTTGCGATCCCATACCCTTCTCCCAGGTCGTTATCGCTCACCTGAATATCCAGCGGCGCCGGCAACCCTTGATTCACGACCGAATCCACCAGCCCACCCGCCTGCAGGTACGTGCTCAGTTGCGGCATGTCGCTGGCCAGTTTTTGCCGCACTCGCTCCATGTACTCGTACGATCCCACCTTGTGTTCCTCCGTCAGGTTCACCTGCACAAACGCCGTGTGCATTGCGGAGTTAGTTGTGTAAATTGCCGAAAGATCCGGCGTAATCCCAATGTTGGAAACAATCATCTGCAATTCATTTTTTGGTATGACCGAGCGGATGTCCTCCTCCACTCGCGCGATATATTTGTCGGACACTTCCAGCCGCGTCCCTGATGGTGCCTTCACATCAATCACGAACTGCCCGGGATCGGTGCGTGGAAAGTACGCGCGTCCCACGAAAGGGAAGATACCCCCGATCAGCAGCACGATCCCTCCCAGGATGTAAAGAGCTGTCCGGCCTGGCCTGCGCAGCGCTCGCGTCACGTGCTTCTCGTAATAAGCCAGCATTCGCTGGAACATTTCGTTGAACTTATGCACAACTTTCGCCAAAGCGCCGCTCTGCTTTTCGTTGCTCTCTTCGCCATGCGCATCCAGACGGATGAAGCGTGCGCAGTACAGCGGCACCACCGTCATCGCAAAAATGTACGAGGCGAAAATCGAGAGGACGACGCCAAGCGCCAGATCCGTGAAGAGGTACTTGCTCACGCCGTAGAAAAAGGTCACCGGGAAAAACACGATGGACGTCGTTGAGGTCGCCGCCAGCACGGCCAGCGCTACTTCCATTCCACCCTTTTCCGCGGCCTCCCGCGGTGCCACTCCTTTTTCCATGAAGCGGAAAATGTTCTCGAGCACCACCACGGAGTCGTCAATCAGCCGCGAAAAGGCCAGCGCCAGGCCCCCCAGCAACATGGTGTTAATGGATCCCCCCATGCCGTTCATCACCAGAAAACAGGTCAGCGCAGATAATGGGATCGAGAGCAACACGGCGAACGTCGCTCGCGGGCTTCCTAAGAACAACAGGATCATCAACCCAGTCAACGCCAGCCCGATTCCGCCCTCTTTCAAAAGGTTTTTCAGCGCCGTTTTCACAAAGATGGACTGGTCAAACACCACGGCCGTCCGCAGCGCATCGGGAACATCCACCAGATCCTTAGTCGCTGCCTTAATTCCGTTGACGATTGCAATGGTGTTGCTGTCTCCGCCCTGCTTCAAAATAGGGATGTAAACGGATTTTTGTCCATCAATCCGAACGATGTTGGTCTGAATTGCTCCTGCATCCGCGGCTTTGCCCACATCGGCAACCAGCACAGACCCCAATCCCACGCTCTTCAGCGGGATTTGGTTGATTTCGTCGGCCTTGGGCACCTGGCTGTTTGCATAAATGTTGTAGTCCCGATTGCCGATACGCACGTCCCCCGCCGGCAAAATCAAATTTGAGTTGTTGATGGCATTCACCACATCCATCAGGCTCAACTGGTGCGCCTCCAGCTTCATCGGGTCCACGAACACCTGGATTTGCCGGTAAGTTCCCCCAAAGGGCTGCGGCACCGAAGCTCCCGGCACATTCGCCACCTGATTTCTCACTTGAAACTGCGCCAGATCTTTGAGTTGTGTCTCGCTCAGTCCCTCACCCTTCAAAGTGAGAAGGCACACGGGCAAGCTGGAGGCATCGAACTTCAAAACCACGGGCGGCAAAGTTCCTGGCGGGAGCCGTCGCAAGTCTGCCATGGCCAGATTGGCGATATTGCTCAGCGCCGCGTTCGAATCCGTTCCAGGCTGAAAGTAAATCTTGATCAGGCTCACGCCCGTCAGGGAGCGCGATTCGATGTGGTCGATGTTGCTTCCCAGGGTGAAGAATCGTTCAAACGTGTTGGTGATGTCCGCTTCAATCTGTTGTGGGGGCATGCCTGCGTAGAATGTCGCCACCACGACCACGGGAATGTTGATTTCCGGGAAAAGGTCCACGGGCATTCGCACGACCGTGGTCACGCCCACCACCGCGACCACCAGGCAGACCATGATGATGAAATATGGATACGCTAGGGCAAACTTGGGCATCAGTAACCTCCCTGGGCAGCGGCCTCGCCAACGTGAATTCTCTTAGGCCTCATCCTCTTCACGAAGTCACCCCCGCGGCCTGTTCCCGCCCGTGAATCACCAGGTACACCGCTGGCACCAGAAACACCGTCAACACCACCGAGGCGCCCAGACCCCCGATCATCGCGCGCGCCAACGGCGCATATTGCTCGCTGCCAGCCTCGATCCCCAAGGCCATCGGGAGCAATGCCAGCAGCGTCGCCAGCGACGTCATCAAGATTGGCCGCAACCTCACTTTGCACGCTTCCACCACCGCTTGCTTCAGTTCCATCCCGCGTTCGTGCAATATCCCTGAAAACTCCACGATCAAGATGCTGTTGGACACCACAATCCCTGTCATCATGATTACGCCCATCAGCGACATGATGTTCAGGGTCGTGTGCGTCATCCACAAAAACACCAACGCACCCGCAAGGCCAGGCGGGATCGCCGTCAAAATGATGAAGGGATCGATGAACGACCGGAATTGCGCCATCAATATCAGGTACACAAGCACGATGGAGAGCAGCAGTCCTACTCCAAAGCGTGTGAAGGATTGGCTCATGCCCACCACCGCTCCCTGAACTCGCACTCGCGCGTTCCTGGGCAACATTAGCCCCTTCAGCATCCGCTGGACTTCACCGTTAACTCCGCTCAGGTCTTCGCTCTTCGGCATCACAAAGACATCGACCACCCGGCGGATCTGGTAGTGGTCTACTTCCGTTGGCGTGTTAATCGGCTCAATCCTTGCCACCGACTGCAGCGGAGTGTAAGACGCGGAATTGGCGGCCCGCAGCGGAATGTTGCGAAAATCCGACATGCTCATCGAGCCGATCTTTTCGTTGAAGTACTGCACCGTCAGCATGTAGTTGTTTCCGCTTTTCGGATCGATCCAGTAACTCGGTGCGATCATTCCATCAGAGGTCAACGCCGTGATCACGTTGTCCACCACATCTTTCGGCGTTAGTCCCAGCAAGCTGGCCTGCTCCCGATCAATGTCCAATTCCAGCCCCGGATAATCGATGTCCTGGGGTATCAGCACATCGCTCACGCGTTTGGATCCCTTTAATTGCAGCGCAAGGTTTCGCGCGATTCCGTATCCCTCCGCCATGTCGTTATCGCTCACCTGAATATCCAATGGAGCTGGCAGCCCCTGATTGACAACGGAGTCCACCAGTCCCCCCGCTTGCAAGTACGTGCTTAATTGAGGCAAGTGGTCGGCTAGTCTTCGCCTCACTCGTTCCATATACTCGTAGCTCCCCACGCGGTGGCCTTCCTTCAAATTCACTTGCACGAACGCCGTATGCATCGCCGAATTGCTTGTGTAAATCGCGGAGAGGTCCGGGGTAATGCCAATGTTGGATACGATCATCTCCAACTCGTCTCTTGGAATCACGGAACGAATATCCGCCTCCACCTGGGATATGTATTTGTCTGTTATTTCCAGTCTCGTCCCGGTCGGCGCCTTGACGTTGATTACAAACTGCCCGGGATCGGTTCGCGGGAAATAGGCGCGTCCTGCAAATGGAAAAACCAAACCTACCGTCAACACAATGCCGCCCAGAATGTACAGCGCCGTCCGTCCTGGCCGTTCCAGAGAGCGCGTCACGTATTTCTCGTAATTAGCCAGCAGCAACTGGAAAATCCCGTTGAATTGCTCGACTACTTTGGACAGCACTCCCCTGGATTTCTTCCCATCTTCTTTGTCGTGCTTGTCCAGCCGGATGAACTGCGCGCAGTACAAAGGCACCACGGTCAGCGCGAAAATATACGATGCAAAGATCGATAGCACCACTCCCAGCGCCAGATCCGTGAACAGATACCGGCTCACTCCGTAAAACAGCGTCACGGGGAAGAACACAATCGAAGTCGTGCACGTCGCCGCCAGCACCGCGAGGGCGATTTCCGTCCCGCCTTGCTCCGCCGCTTCTCGCGGAGCCGCTCCCTGCTCCATAAACCGGAATATGTTTTCAAGCACCACCACCGAATTGTCGATCAGTCGCGAAAAGGCCAGCGCCAGGCCGCCCAGCAGCATGGTATTGATCGATCCGCCCATCCCATTAATCACAAGAAAACACGCCAGCGCCGATAGCGGGATTGACAGCAGCACCGCAAACGTCGCTCGCGGGCTCCCCAGAAATAGCAGGATCATCACTCCCGTCAGCAGCAGCCCGATTCCGCCTTCCTTCAACAAATTCTTCAGCGCTGTTTTCACGAATATGGACTGGTCAAACACCACCGCTGTTCTTAGCACATCGGGAATATCCACCAGATGCTTTGTGGCTGCCCGTACACCATTCACAATCGCAATGGTGTTGCTGCCTCCTCCTTGTTTGAGCACCGGGATGTACACCGACCTTTGCCCGTCAATTCGCACAATGTTCGTCTGGATTGCCCCGGAATCTTCCGCTTTGCCGACGTCGGCTACCAGCACCGTGCCAAGTCCCACGGTCTTCAAGGGGATTTGATTCGCATCGCTTGGGTCAGGCACCTGGCTGTTTGCATAAATGTTGTAGTCCCGGTTTCCGATGCGCACATCGCCCGCGGGCAGAATCAGGTTCGAGTCGTTTACCGCATCCACTACGTCCATCAAGCTCAGCTGATACGCTTCCAACCGCACAGGGTCTACGTACACTTGAATTTGCCGGTATGTGCCACCAAACGGCTGCGGGACAGATGCTCCTTTTACGTTGGCCACCTGATTACGCACTTGAAACTGTGCCAGGTCCTTCAACTGCGTTTCGTTCAGTCCTTCTCCTTTTAAGGTAATTAGGCACACCGGCAGGCTCGACGCGTCAAACTTCAGAACTACCGGCGGCAGTGTCCCGGGCGGTAACCGCCGAAGGTCCGCCATGGCTAGATTGGCGATGTTGCTCAATGCCGCGTTCGCATTCGTTCCCGGTTTGAAATACACCTTGATGAGGCTTACGCCAGTCAACGAACGCGATTCGATGTGGTCGATGTTGCTTCCCAGCGTGAAAAACCGCTCGAACGTGTTGGTGATGTCGGCTTCGATTTGTTGCGGCGGCATGCCGGAATAAAATGTCGCTACAACCACCACCGGTATGTTGATCTGTGGAAACAGATCGACGGGCATGCGTACCACTGTCGCTACGCCCACGACGGCCACCACAAGGCATAGCATGATGATGAAATACGGGTACGCCAGAGCAAACCGTGGCATTACCGGGCTCCTGCCGCCCCTGGTTGTCCAACCTCAATTTCCTTGGGAATCACCTTCATGCCCGCGCGAAATTCGTTGCGGCTTCCCACCACGACCCGTTCGCCCTCGTTCAGTCCGGAAAGCACCTCGACTCTCGTGCTTCCCTGCAAGCCCAAATGCACTTTGCGCTCCTCCAGCACGTTGCTTGCGTTGACTACAAGCACCGTGCCTTCGCTTCCGTTCAACTCTACGGCTTCCAATGGCACTGTCAGCATCTGCTTCATTTCCGCTGGTGCCAGCGTCGCCTCCACGTACATTCCCGGCAGCAACCTTCCGTCGGTATTTTGAAAATCGATCTCTGTGTGCATCGTCCGTGTCTGTTCGTCCAATGAGTCCGCGAAGCGCGCTACCTTCCCGACGTAATCCTGATTCAGTGCCTGCACGTGGACCTTAATCAGGTCCCCCAGCCGGATTCCGCCTGCAATGGATTCGGGAATTGGCAACACCAGCCGCAACACGGAGATCTGTGCTAGCCGCACCACGGGCTCCGATTGCGTGCTGGTCGATGTCCCTGCCGCGATCAGTGAGCCAGTATCCGCATACCGTATAGTCACCACGCCCGTAAACGGCGCAGTAATCTTCGTGTAATCCGACAAGGCGGAGTATTGTTTTTGCGTTGCTTGGGCCACTTCCAACGATTGTTGCGCCGCATCCAGCGCCGCCTGCGCGCTCGATACCTGGGCTTCTCCTCCCAGATCCTTTGCCTGGGCGTCATCAACATCCTGCTGTGCTACCAACCCTGGTCTTTGCTGCGACGCCTGGCTGAGACGGTCGTACATGGCGTGCGCCGCTGAGTACGACGACTTGGCCCGGGTCAGATCGCCCTCGGCCCGTCGTATTTCTTCTCTTGCGCGCCGCACGGAGGCATCCGCGCCGGCCAACTGCGCCGCCAGTTCCGGCACTTCCAATACCGCCAGAGTCTGTCCTTCCTTTACATGCGACCCCACATCCACATAAATCGCCTTGATGTACCCGGCCACTTTGGCATGCAGATCCACGTCCTGAAATGGCTTGAACGCGCCAGCCAGCGTCAATGGCGTTCCGATCCGGCCCCGTTCCGCGCGAACGATGGCTGCCACAGGTCCGGCAGCAACCCCTGCATCGCTGCTGCCACCATCGGCTTCCGTCCGCGACCGGCCAATCCACCACCATCCCGCCGCAATCGCTATCACCAATACAGTCCCCACGATAATCTGTGTTTTTCGCGTCATGCTCATTCCTTGATGTTCCGGGGAGTCAGTAAACCGCCCGGCTCTCCTTCATCCGGAAAATTGAGGCCCATTGCGACTTTAGATGCATCCAGCAAAATTACTGGTCCGAGATTTTATGGGGAAAAGCTGCGAGAAACTAAGCCGTCGGCGGTGGACGGAACCACAAATTCGAGGAAAAATCGGGTGTGATAATGGGGTCTCGCCTGATATCACTGGCCAGTTGAGACTCCCCGCCGTCCGCGGCCGCCAGCATCTCGCGGCGGCCTTCTTCCGGCAACGTGTCCGCAGCCAGTTCGCCTGAAACTGGCGAATAATGCTGCAACTCGGCTGCTCCCACCGTGGCGCGATTTCGTGATTGGTGCTGAACGGATAGACCGCCGGGGGAATGAACTAGCGCGAGAAAAGGGTTGTAAAGTAAAAACCCGACAATAAGGATACAAACGAGCACACTAAGGCGAGATCCGCGAACAGGCATCTCCGTGGTCGGACGTTTGGTCCTCATCAAAAGCACCGAATCAGATTAGTAAGAATCGCGTTTATGGTCAAGGGATGCCTGCCCGTTCCTTTCGCAAGGGAAAATAGGCAAGCTCGCCCATTCAAAAGGCTTAGAGAGAATCTGCGACGCAGCGGAATCCGATAGCTCCCGAGCGATCGATACTGGGAGCCATCAACAGATATTTCCCGTGCTCCGACAATTTATAGCCCTGAGGAAAATACCAGCGCGAGCCTTGCGGCTGGTAGTGGCTTCCGCCTCGCAAAATGGCTGCATTCGTATGCTCGTCGCTGAATTCGTCGGTCCATTGCCAAACGTCCCCGACCATATCCATCACACCAAACGGGCTCGCTCCTTTAGGATGCGCACCCACATCGCTTGCCGGCTGAAGATTGCGGCCGCGGTCCGGCTCCGGCACCGCTTCTGGATTCCAATCATTGCCCCAGGGATACACGCGCCCATCTGTGCTCTGAGCCGCGTACTGCCATTCCCACTCGTGCGGCAGGCGCTTTCCTGCCCACTTGGCATAAGCGCGAGCATCCTCCTGTGAAACCCATGTCACCGGCTTATTCCCCCAACCCTCCGGGTAATTTTTCCCCGTCCAGTCCCTCAGGAAGTTGTGATCGTCAACTGGGTGATAGTGAGTAGCGTCCAGGAATTTCTTGAATTCGGCGTTCGTCACTGGGTGCTCATCGATCCAGAATGGTTTGATGTGCACTTTGCTTTCGTGAAAGCGGCGGGCCGAAGGTTCCCAGGGATACTGCACATCCACCCCTTCGTCGTTCATTCCTTCGATTTCAATTCCGTTCACGCGAAACTCGAAATCGGCTTCCGGCACTCGCACCATGTTCGTTGGCGCCCCTGCCATGGGAGCCGTTTCTGGGATAATTGCCAACTGCTGATGTAGCGTCACCCATTCGCGCGAATACGTGTGCAAAGGCTTCTCGCTCATACTGTGCATCTTCGCCAGCAGCGCGTTTAGCGATGGATCGGGAGCGCCCGTTTCCAGAATCGCTCCATAGCCATCTTCTTCCACGTCGAAGCTCAAAACGGAAATCCCTTTCTCCTGCATCGGCTTGATTTCCACGCCGTGCCAAAGATCGAAATAACGCAGCCCCTCCTTGTACGGCACGACAATCTGGCGCCCTGTAACCGGATAGTGGTTGCGATTTACAATTGTCCACAGCGTCGATTGCGCGCCCGGCCATTTGCTCGCGAAAACGCCAAACTGCTCCATAAAAGTGTGAGGTTCCCACTCCGCACTGAGCAGCAGGGAAGTGTAGGCCCTTTCAATCGTTGCTATGCGGCGCAGAGCCTCACTGTCTCGCGGCGTCATCTGGTTCCAGATTCCCCAGATATTTTCCCAGCTCTCGAACCCGATCCCGTTGAAGAATGCCGATTGCAAATCATCCAGGTGATCATGAGCCCAGCGATCACAGATATTCACCATGTGCCGCGGCTCCAGCCATTTGTACGTGCTTACTGAAGGGCCGAAATCATACTTCCAGTAGCCCCAGCTCATATTGTTGTACGCCAGCATTTCGTCCGAACCGAAACCCAACTCCGGCTCGAGTACCAGCGGATGGCCCAGGTTGTCGGAAGCCGTTCGGAAGACTCGTGGTATTCCGTCCAAGGTGTCGCCATTGACCCCGTCGGCGCCAATCTCCCCGAGGAATCGGCTCGTTGCCTCCCAGTTGGGGATGCCTTCGTCGCGCGTTCCTTGATCCCACATCATCACGGGAAAAAGCACGCGCACACCATGCTTGTGGAATTGCTCGACTACGCGCTTCCATTCGGCAACGCCACCCGGAAGGTCCCGGAACATATCGTATTCGTTGCGGCTATCAATCCCAATGTTGGGATAGGTTGGCCACACCAATACGCTGTCAATGCCTCCATAACGTTTGGTCACATCGTCCAGGTAGCGCTCTACGGTGTATTGTCCTTTGGCGGCGTCATAGAAATAGCGCTCGTGGATCATCATTTGCGGCTGTACGTAACTCGACTGGCTCCACTGCAATTCCTTCCTGTCGTACTGCCTTCCGTCATAACCCATGCGCAAAAGGTGCTCCGCGCGCCAATGCTTGATGTCGCTCAACCATTCCTCTATGTCCGTTCTGGTGCATGTCGCGGCTCGCATGCTGTCCCAATCAGGCACAGCCTCGCACGGAGGCGCGGGAATCTGTTCCCCCTGGACATGCGTTGAGGCATCCTGGCCGCGAACAGTCCACGGCATCAGCAGAGAGACGAGCAGGACAATCAACATGGCGAAATATTTCAAGGGAGCCTCCGCAAAAGTTTCAAGACACGCCAATCCTCATTGCTAAAAGCGTTTAAACAACTATACTTCCCTTGTTCAGTGATGCAAGCAGTGGAAACGACTGCCCCCGTGCGGCTAACTCGGAGAATTGTCATATGAGAGCTTTAAAGCTGATAATCCTGGTTTTCATTGCCCTGTTGTTCGGTGTCATCGCGTTGCCCAGCTTGGCGCAGACCCCAACCAAGCCTCTGCAAAGCGGCCAACCCTGGTGGAAACACGCTGTCCTCTACGAACTCTATCCCCGCAGCTTTGCCGACAGCAATAACGACGGCGTGGGAGATTTGCGCGGGATTGCCGCGAAACTCAATTACCTCCAGAAGCTCGGCGTCGATGCGATCTGGATCACCCCTTGCTATCCTTCTCCGCAAAAAGACTTCGGTTACGACGTATCGGATTACGTCAACATCGATCCCATGTACGGCACTCTCGCCGATTTCGATTATTTGCAAAAGGAAGCGAATCAGCACGGCATCCGCATCATCATGGATTTCGTCATCAATCACTCCTCCGATCAACATCCATGGTTTCTCGATTCCAAGTCTTCGCGCACCTCTGCTCACCGCGATTGGTATGTCTGGCGTGATGGCAAAGGGCCGGGGCAGCCTCCCAACAATTGGATTTCGGATTTCGGCGGTTCCGCCTGGACGCTGGATCCCACAACCGGCCAGTATTACTACCACTACTTTGAGGTCCAACAGCCCGATTTGAATTGGCGAAATCCCGCGGTCGAAAAAGCGATGTTTGACGTGACGCGCTTCTGGTATCGCCATGGCGTGGCCGGCTTCCGCCTCGATGCCGTGGACACTTTATTTGAAGATCCGCAATTGCGCGACAATCCTGTCTTGGCGGGGAAGAACGAATTCGGCGATCCCCAGATGGACAACCTTTACAATGACAACCTCCCGGAGAATCACCAGGTCTTAAAACGCCTGCGCAAAATCGCCGACGAGAATGACGCCGTGCTGATCGGCGAGACCTGGACGAAGGACATCGCCGGTTTGCGTCAATACTACGGCGATCACAATGATGAAATTCAGCTCCCCATGGATTTTCTGTTCACCACCATCAACAAGCTCTCCGCTCCCGATTTCCGCACCCAGATTGCCCTTGTGGAATCATCCGGCGGATGGCCTGTTTACACGATCAGCAATCACGACATGACTCGCTCCTACAACCGCTATGGCGATGGAAAGAATAATGATGCCATTGCAAAGCTGATGGGCGGGCTCTATTTGACTTTGCGCGGAACCCCGATTCTTTACTACGGCGAAGAATTGGGAATGGAGAACAACGATCCCACGCGCAAGGAAGACGTCAAGGATCCCTTGGGCATTTCCGGCTGGCCCGAAAACAAGGGACGCGACGGCGAGCGCACTCCGATGCAATGGGATGCCACTATAAATGCGGGGTTCACAACAGGAACCCCGTGGCTGCCCGTCGCTGCAAATTACACGACTCACAACGTGAAAAGCGAATCCGCGGATAATAACTCCATCCTGAATTTCTACACGGCGTTACTGCAGCTTCGCCGCCGCAGCCTGGCGTTGCTCGATGGGATCTACGTTCCCTTGAACGAGAGCGACCAGAACGTGCTTTCGTATCTGCGCCAGGTGAAGGGTGAAACCATCTTGGTTGCACTGAATTTCTCAGGGCAGGCACAGATGGTGAAATGGGGCGCGAGCTCTCCTGTAGCCGCTTTTGCAAAGTCCACGACGATCCTCTCGACCACGGATGAACCCGGCGGCGCGAACGCCGTGCGCGAACTGCACCTTAAACCTTTTTCGGTTTATATTGCGCATTTAGAGAAATAGAACTCGTTCCGGCTGCCAGCGTGAAACCATCCCACGTTTTCCGCGCCGCGTGCTACTATCACCGCGAGCCCATGAAAATGAGACACAACATTCTTGCTTTCGTTCTCACTCTTTTTCTATCTGTTTCCCTCGCTGCGCAGTCTACGCAAGCCCAACCTCCGCCGAGCGGCCGCGCTATCGTCCTCCACGCTGCTCGTCTCCTCGACGTCGAAACCGGCCGCATCATCGCACCGGGTGAAATCCTAATCTTGGGTGACTCGATAGGTGAAGTCGGTTCAAGTGTCAAACGTCCCTCCGGCGCTGAAGTTCTTGATCTCGGTGACACCACGCTTCTTCCCGGCTTGATTGATGCGCACGTCCACCTCTTTCTTCATCCTGGCGCGGAGGATCTGCAAACTGTCCAGGAGTCCGTCCCCCAACGCACCATTGTGGCGACGCTAGCCGCGCGCGACGACCTCATGGCCGGATTCACCGCGGAGCGCGATATGGGCACGGAGGGCGCAGGTTCCGCCGACACCGCACTTCGCGACGCCATCAACAATGGATTGATCCCTGGCCCGCGGCTGCGCATCAGCGGCAATGCCGTCAACATTCTTGGCGGCCACGAAGACGCCATCGGCTACAACCCAGAACAACACGTCCTTCCCAATGCGACCTATGCCAACAATGCCACCGAACTTGTCACCGTAATCCGCGAACAATTCAAGGAAGGCGCGGACTTCATCAAGATTTACGAGACTGGTGTGGATACGCTTGTGAACGGCCGTCTCTCCACTCCTTTCCAGTACTCAGAGGAGGAACTCTCCGTCGCTGCTCATGAGGCCGCGCGCACCGGCAGACGCATCGCCGTTCATGCTACGGGCGAGCCTGGGACGCTTTACGCCGCCCGCACTGGCGTTGTATCCGTCGACCATTCCTATCAACTAAGCGACGAAACCATGCGCATCATGCGCGAAAAACAAATCTTTGCCGTGCCCACTTTTACCGTCTCTGAATTTTTTGCTGACCACGCCGCCACACCCGAGGCCGCCAAACGCGAAAACGATTTGCTTAGCTTGCACGCCGCCGAATTCAAACGCCAACTTGCTGCTGGCGTCCCCTTCGCCATGGGTTCTGACGTTGGCCCCTTCCCGCACGGCACGCAAGCCCGCGAATTTGTCTTGATGGTGAAATTTGGGATGACTCCGCTGGCCGCAATCCAGGCCGGCACCATCAACGGCGCAAAGTTGTTGGGCTGGCAAGATAAAATTGGTGTACTCAAGCCCGGCTTCGCCGCCGATGTTGTCGCCGTGCCTGGCAATCCGCTCGAAAACATCACCGCCCTCCAAAAAGTCTCTTTCGTCATGAAGAACGGCACGATTTATCGCAAGTAGCTTGCTTCCATATTTTTCGCGAACGGCCTCCGAATCAGGCGCTCCCTCGGCACTAATCCCGACCGCGACCGGTATACTGTTCCTGTGCATGAGGCGCTGTGAACTCATCTAAAAGTATTGCCAGGTGGTGGCGATTTCTTGCATTTGTTCCGTTGGCGGGAGTGTTGTTTGCCAGCACGCCGAGCAAAATTATGGTGGACTATCCCGAAGAGGGCTCGATCTTCCCTCCGGAAATTGCGCCGCCAACATTTGTTTGGCGCGATTCGGCGACGGATGCAAACAGTTGGCGTATCGATATTTCCTTCGCAGACGGGACCGCACCGCTACGCACTATTTCCTCAGGCCCGCGGATGCAAATCGGCGAGATCGATCCAGATTGCATCATCGATACCAATCAGCCGCCTCGCCTGACGCCGCAGCAGGCCTCTGCGCACACTTGGGTTCCCGACTCCGCCTTATGGCAGTCCATCAAGAATCACCCCACAGCAACGCTGAGATTCGCCGGCTTACGCGGGATGCAAGAAGTTTCCAGCGGCAGCGTCACGATCCACACCTCCAAAGATGAGGTTGGCGCTCCGATCTTTTATCGCGACGTGCCCCTGATGCCGACGCAGACACAGACGGGCATCATCCAGCCACTCGCCGCGGAAGCAGTGCGGCTGATCGCCTGGCGTCTTCGCAACATCGCGGAGCCGCGCAGCCGCTTGATGATGGAAGGCGTCCCGATGTGCGCGAACTGCCATTCCTTTTCAAAGGATGGCAAGACTCTCGGGATGGATCTGGACGGATTGCAGCACAATCGCGGCATGTACACACTGACGTCCGTCGAGCGCGACACCATGATCCGCGATCAAAACGTCATTCAATGGAGCACGGACACCGGACGCCTGACCGGTGATCTGCGCATCGGTTTCATGTCGCAGGTATCGCCAGACGGTGAGTATGTAGTGACTACGATCGACTGGCCGCCCGGTATGCCTTCCAGCAATTACTACGTCGCGAACTTTTCCGACTACCGCTTTCTCCAGGTGTTCTTTCCCACGCGCGGTATTCTCGCCTGGTACAGCAAGAAGACGGGAGTGCTCCGCCCGCTGCCCGGCGCGGACGATCCGCGCTTCGTGCAAATGGGTGGAGTATGGAGTCCCGACGGCAAGTATCTGGTGTACGCACGCGCATCCGCCAAAGATCCGAACCCGCCCGGCGCGCCGGTTGCAAAGTTCGCCAACGATCCAAACGAATTGCAAATCCAGTACGATCTCTACCGCATTCCTTTCCGTAATCGCCAGGGCGGCATTCCAGAACCAATACGGGGCGCGTCTCAGAACGGCATGAGCAACTCGTTCCCCAAAATTTCGCCGGATGGGCGTTGGATTGTTTTCGTAAAGGCGCGCAACGGCCTACTCATGCGCCCAGACAGCGAACTCTACATCGTGCCCGCTTCAGGTGGCGAAACCCGGCGGCTGCGAGCCAATGCGGCCCCCATGAACTCCTGGCACAGCTTTTCTCCTAACGGTCACTGGCTGGTCTTTTCCTCCAAGCGCCAGTCTCCCTACACGCGCATGTATCTGACGCACATCGATGACGATGGCAACGACAGCCCCGCGATCCTCATCGAGAATGCCACCGCTGCCAATCGCGCCGTGAATCTGCCCGAATTCGTCAATATTCCTCTGGACGGAATGCAGACTCTCGGCGGTCCTGTAATTGATTTCTTCAAGCTGTTCGACCGCGCAACGTACCTCCAGAAGCAAGCGCGATACGAAGAAGCGAGCGCGCTGTGGAAGCAAGCTGTCGAAATTCGCCCGGATGATGCGATCGCGCAGGGCGATCTAGGGTTGACCTTGATGTTCGCTGGTCGCCGAGATGAAGCGGCGATCCATATGCAGAAATCACAGGAATTGAAATTGCACCGAGCGTTGGAAGCCGCCCCCGATAATGCCGCGCTGCACAACGACTACGGGTTAGTGCTTCTTGAATCCGGGCGCGCCGCAGAGGCGCAAGGGGAGTTTATCCGTGCGGCAGAATTAGATGGAAAGTCGGCCGAAGCACAGGCAAACCTCGGCCGAACATTTGTGGCGCAAGGCCGCATTGAAGAGGCGCTGCTCCACCTGCGAAAAGCGCTGGAACTAAATCCGAATTCAGCGTCGGCGCATGCCTATCTTGGCGATGCGCTCTTTGCACAAGGCAATCTCGTCGCCGCACTTTCGGAGTGGCGCGAGTCCATCCGGCTGGCTCCAGATTACGTACCAGCGCTTCGCCAGGCTGCCTGGGTATTGGCCACCGCACCGGACGATGCCGTGCGAAATGGAAGGGAAGCGGTGGCATTGGCGTTGCGCGCGGTCCAAGCCACCAGCGGAAATGATGCAGTTGCACTAGACGCACTCGCGGCAGCCTACGCTGAAACAGGACAGTTTGAAAACGCTATCCTCACTGCCGGCCGCGCTTTCCTCGCGGCCTCGCCTGCGCAAGCAGAGGAGATTCGCCGACGCAGTGCACTTTATCAGGCGCACCGCCCGTACCGAATTTCCCGCGATTAGCAGGCCTTCGCCTCAGAACGGCAGCGTTTCTTACGCCACGCCCTGATACGGTTCGTCGCTGACGTGTTCCATCCAGTCGACAATCTTGCCGTCCAGTTCGCGCGAAAATCGTTCCGAGCTTCCCGCCCATCAGCCCCGAACCTAAAATTCCGACCCGCATGCTTTTTCGCCACTTGACAACAAACCGGTTCACTCTGATTTGAGGGAAGCCATGTCGATGGAGAAGCGGTACTTCACATTGGACTTCGCTAGTCTCTCGTATGCTTCATTCACTTTTTGGATGGGAATAACTTCGACATCTGCTGTGATGTTGTGTTGTCCGCAGAAATCGAGCATCTCCTGCGTTTCGGCGATCCCTCCGATGGGAGAGCCGGAGAGGCTGCGGCGGCCCATGATCAGCCCAAACGCCGAAACCGCCAGTGGGTTCGGGGGCGCGCCGACGAGCGTAATGTTGCCATCGCGGACTAGCAAATTAATGAATGAGTTGATGTCGTGGTCGGCAGCCACCGCGTCCAGGATGAAATTAAAGCTGCCGGCGTGCTTTTGCACCTCGTCCGCGTTGCGCGAGATAACCACTTCATCCGCGCCGAGGCGAAGTGCGTCTTCCTTTTTGCCAGGTGAAGTCGTGAAGACAACAAGGTGAGCTCCCAGCGCGTGTGCAATCTTCACGCCCATGTGGCCCAGTCCGCCGAGTCCGACGACGCCAACTTTCTTGCCCTTCGTGACGCCCCAGTGGCGCATCGGCGAATACGTTGTGATTCCAGCGCAGAGCAGGGGAGCGGCTCCCGCGAGGTTCAGGTTCGCCGGGACGTGCAAGACGAACCGCTGGTCCACAACGATGCTGTCCGAGTAACCGCCGTAGGTCACGCCTCCCAGGTGCTTGTCGGGAAAGTTGTATGTCAGGATCATGTTTGGACAGAACTGCTCCAGTCCTGCTTGGCACTCGGGACAAGTCCGATCGGAGTCCACCATGCAGCCAACCGCCGCAAGGTCGCCCAGCTTGAACTTCGTGACTGCCGACCCGACTTTCGTCACACGCCCGACAATTTCGTGTCCAGGGACGCAGGGATAAACGGTGGGCATCACGCCGCTCCACTCGTTGCGCACCTGGTGCAGATCGGAGTGACAAATGCCGCAGAATAGGATTTCGATCTGCACATCGGTCTCCGTCGGGTCGCGCCGCGGGATCGTAGTCGAGGCAAGCGGGGAAGTGGCACTTCTGGCGGAATACGCTTTTGCTTTATGCATGAATTCTCCTGGTTTCTTATTTCGATTCGAGATTATAACTGCTGTAATCCGCTCAGCGGCCCACTAATCTTTGCAGTTCCTCGGGGTACCGAGCGCCCACCGGCGTAATTTTTGCGGCTGCGGTCTCCAGTTCATGGAGATCGCCAGCGGAAAGTTCGACGCTAGCGGCTCCGAGGTTTTCTTCGAGCCGATGCAGCTTGGTTGTTCCAGGGATTGGTACGATCCACGGTTTCTGGGCTAGCAGCCAGGCGAGTGCCACCTGAGCGGGTGTTACTTTCTTCTGTTGGGCAAATCTGCCAATCAGATCAACCAATGCCTGATTCGCTTTCCGGTTCTCTGGCGTAAAGCGAGGGACGATGCTGCGGAAATCGGTTTTGTCGAACTTCGTATCTTCGCTGATCTTCCCCGTAAGGAACCCTTTGCCCAGCGGACTGAATGGAACGAACCCGATCCCGAGTTCCTCAAGCGTCGGAATCAGTTCCGCTTCAGGCTCTCTCCACCACAGCGAATACTCGCTTTGCAGCGCGGTCACAGGCTGCACGGCGTGTGCGCGGCGAATCGTCTTTACGCCTGCTTCGGAAAGTCCAAAGTGTTTCACCTTCCCTTGCTTGATCAAATCCTTCACGGCGCCCGCCACGTCTTCAATCGGCACGTTCGGATCAACGCGATGCTGGTAAAACAAATCGATGACGTCGGTCTTTAGCCGCTTCAGCGAACCCTCCGCAACCTCTTTGATGTGCTCTGGCCGGCTGTCCAACCCCGTCTGTTTGTGAGTCTCCGGGTCAAGTTTGAACGCGAATTTGGTGGCGATCACCACTTGCTTACGAAAGGGAGCTAGAGCTTCGCCCACCAGCTCTTCGTTAGTGTAGGGACCGTAGATCTCCGCGGTATCGAAGAACGTGACGCCGCGTTCCACTGCCGCTCGAATCAGCGCGATGCCGTCCTTCTTGTCCATCGCGGGCCCGAATCCAAAACTCATCCCCATGCAGCCAAGGCCAAGAGCTGAAACCTCCAAACCACTTTTTCCAAGTGTGCGCTTCTTCATTGTTTCTCCTTCTGGACTGGTTCTCTCAACCCAAGATTAGAACCAAACCCCGCGGAGGCGGTAGCCCAATCCTCCGAAGTTATTGCCTATTCCTCTCGCTACGTGAGAAACCATTGGTGTATCCCGTGGAGAGCGGCTATCTTAGGGCAGGGAACAAGAAAGCCAATTCAATGAAAAACACCAGTAAAATCGGTTCTCCGCCATCACATCGAACACAAGAGTTGCGAACGCAACTGGCTCGTAAGATTGCCTTTTTCATTGGGCCCAAAGAGAGACTGCTAACCGATGTTCCCGGCCTCTTGCTGAGCCGCCGGACCGCCCCTACGGCTCCCACCTCAGCGACTTACGAGCCCAGCCTCGCCGTGGTCGCGCAAGGTCGCAAGCGCGCAACCCTCGCCGGGACCACCTTCATCTTCGACCCGTCGCGGTATTTGCTGACTTCGCTCGATTTGCCAGTCATCTGCAATGTCATCGAAGCAAGTGAAGCGGTCCCGTATCTCTGTTTCGTGCTGAAGCTCGAAATGCCCGTGGTTCGCGAACTCCTGGCCCGCGAAGAGATTCAAGAACCCGAGGCGCCGTCTGATCGTCCCGCTATGGCCACAGGTGAAACCACCGCCGAGCTGCTCGATGCATGCTGCCGGCTAATGGACCTGCTCAACTCACCGCGGGACATTCCTTTTCTCTCGGGCCTGATTCAGCGCGAGATCATCTATCGAATTCTCCGCGGACCAGGGGGTGCGCGCCTGCGGTCGATCGCAACACTCGGAGACCAAAGCCATCGCGCAGCAAAAGCGATCGCGTGGGTCAGGACAAACTTCGCGAAGCCTTTACGAGTGGAAGATCTCGCCAAGATCGCGGGCATGGGTGTCTCGACACTGCATTACCATTTCCGCGCGTTGACCGCCATGAGCCCGCTGCAATATCAAAAACACCTTCGCTTGCATGCGGCGCGGGAACGAATGCTCCTGGATGGTCTGGACGCCGCCAGTGCGGCCTTTGAAGTCGGGTACGAAAGCGCCAGCCAATTCAATCGCGAATACAGTCGCTTCTTCGGTCAACCGCCCATGCGCGATATCCGCACTCTCCGCTCGCCAGGCGCTCTACCCATGGAACCGGTCGGTAATCGGCAAAGCGCTATCTGAATGAGTTAGGCAAACCTGTAATTTCATCCCTTTTTGCGTTTGCGCGTCTTCGCTTTAGTCCCCGCAAGGGCCTTACTCTTCAATTTGCTCTGGTTGTAAGTGATGGCGTCACGGATGAGATTCTTGAGAGCACGTTCATTGATCTTATCGCCCTCGAATAAATCAATTGCTCGCCATGCGTTGCCTCCGAGGCCCGCGTTGAAGATCTTGTCAGGATCCGGGAGACTCGCCCCGTGGGCAAAGGTAAGCTTCACCTTATCTTTGTGGGCGTTGCCGACCACGATGATTCCGTCGCGAGACCACACCGGGCTTCCCATCCACTTCCACTCCTCAATGATCTCGCGGTCGGCCTCAAGGATACTCTTGCGGACGGCCGCCAGCGTCTTGCCACGCCAGTCGGTAAGCCCTGCGATCAACTGGTCAATTCGCTGCGATGGATTCATCGGATCTTTATGCATCGGATTCTTGTCCCGTTTTTATGGAAGTAGTTTTGTTAGGGAAGCTCTTCGAGATAAGCCGGCGAACGACGTGGCCTTTCCACATCCACAATCCCGAAAGCAGCAAAACAGGAAGAATGAAATACCGAATACTGGACGCGTAGTTTGGAGTGTCCGTCGGCGAATCATAAATATAACCGAGTATCGGAATGCCAAAGATGATGTGAATCCAGAGAAATATCGAACGTTTGGTAGCTTCTTTCATGATTATTCTGTCCTCCTTTTATTTTTATTGACGATACCGGGTCATTTACGACTTTTGAGCCGCCCCAGGCGGCCAGTTGGGCGCTTCTATACCGAACAGCTTGGCGTACTGTGCGTTCAGCCGCTGCCAGCCGCCGAACTTCATGGCCTCGGGGCCGACCATGCGGCCGATGGGAGTCCCGCTGAGCAGATGATCCAGAACATCGAAACAAATGTGCCACCCCGCAGCACCCATCGAGATGAAGCGATGACCGATGTTGGTCCACAGCGTCAAGCGCGTGCCGCCACCAATGGCTTCGAGTTCCCACCGCATGTTGAATCCACCCCAGTTGTACTCCAGCGCCTTGGGAGCGTCGGCTCGCGTCACTTTCGTTTCGGTAACGCGCGGCGTGGGCGCTCCCACCGTGGTCAGCTTCACCGTGCTTCCAACCTTACCCAGGCTTCCATCGGCGTCGAAGGGCGCCCACTCGTGCAGATGCGCCGGATCGGTTAGCGCCTGCCAGACTTTTTCCGGCGAGTGGCGCAGCGCTCTGACCAGAATGAGCGTCCACTTCTCTCCGTCCTTCTCTATCCTCACTCCGCCGGCCGGACCCGGTGTGTATTGCTCGCGTTCGGTCACCGTCTTCTCCTTAATGTGAATAGCGTGCCAGTTGGGTGAGCTGAATGATGTTGCCGCAGGTGTCTTTTAACATCGCAATGGTCGAGCCGGTCACGTCGGTGGGAGGCATCGTGAACTCGGCGCCGTGGCCCTTGATTCGCTCGTAGTCACCCTTGACGTCGTCGGTGAAGAACATGACCGCGGGCTGGCTCTGCTGAAACATCGCTTGCTGGTACGTTTTGGCTGCGGGATTGTTGTTCAGCGCCAGTTGCAGTTCAGTGCCATCCGGTTCCTCGACCGAGGCCACGGTCAGCCAGCGATATGGGCCCTGACTGAAATCGGTCTTCTTGGCAAAGCCCAGCACCTCTGTATAGAAGCGCAGGGCTTTGTCCTGGTCGTCCACGTATAAGCTGGTCACCTTGATTTTCATTGCGTTTCTCCTTTTTCACGTTCGCGGATTGCGCCGCGTCGTCTTCTCCTTGGTTTTCCTTCGCGTTGCTGTTGCCCGATGCATGGCCCGATTCATGGGTTGATCCATGCGGTCGAGGTGGCGTTCGAGTGCATCTACGTGACCGGACCAGAACCGCCGGAACTGCGCCAGCCAGCTCTCCACTTCCTGAAACGGTTCTGGTTTCAGCCGGTAGAGTCGTCGCTGTGCATCCACTGTGGATTCCACAAATCCGGCCTCGCGCAGCACTCGCAGGTGCTTTGACACGGCCGGCTGCGTCATATGAAGTTGACGCTCGATCTCTCCCACCGACTGCTGTGACGAAACCAGGAGGCTCAGTATCGCACGGCGGTTCGGCTCTGCAATGATCCCAAACGCGGTTTCCATGCTCTGTATATACTCCAACGCATATATACGTGTCAAGGCATATTTAAGGCCCGCCGACGGTCTTGATCCGCGCGCCCCGCTGCTCGTTTTTACATTACATTCGTGAACAGCCTGAAGTGGAATTTGGACGGAGTTGGCTTCCTTGTGAAGAAGCCGCCAGGCCCTCCATCCCTCGTAAGCAAGATGCTTTGCTAATTGCTCTGGAAATTTAACGCGCTAACAGCTGACGCCTTGCAGTTCCCAATGGCGGTATCAGTTTTCGTTCACTATCCTCAGGGAGCCAGGAACTTCAAGATGAGGCGTTCGTCTTCCGCGCTCAGCATGGCGCGAACCCGCATTTGCCGAAGCACGGCGCGCGCTTCGCGTGGTGACAGGTCTTCCGGAGGATGATGGCACCTTCCGCAATTTGTGCGAAAGCGTCTTTCGCCTTCCGCGGCCTCGTCTATTTTCTTGGGCGCGGTTTTTGAAGGGGCCGCATTCCCTTGCTGCGGCAGGGCGCTGGAACGCGAGGCCAGGAATATCGATAGTAAAAGCAAAGCAAGCACGGCGAATCGCGGCCTGGACATTGTCATTGTGCACCTTTGGGCCAGAACGGCATCGGGAATAGAAAACGGTACGTGAGATCAAGAGACCAGTTGTTGGAATTTCCCGTGCTGCTAAATTGCCGCCCGTAGCTTGCATTCAATCGAACTTCATGTGGAAAAAAATAGTTGAGGCCGAAATCCACTTGTTGCGTGTCCGCTTGTGGCAATTCATCGTTCACGCCGGGAGCTAATCGGTAAAACTGCTGGCCGCGGATCGCCGGCTGAACATTCTTGAGTCCACGGCCCAGAACGCCCGAATTGCTGAAACGGTATGCGGCCTCGATCCAGTAGCCCTGGCCCTGCGGTGAATGCGCATACTCTCCTTTGACGTCCGCGCGAATCATCGGCTTCCACACGAAATACGCGCCGTAAGAATTAATGTGCTGATCTTGAAGAAAGCGCTGGTAGGAGGTGCCGATTTCCAAGTTGACTTTGGGCAGGAATAGTCCCACCCGCGTGCCGAAGGCGCGGCCCGCCTGAAACTTGTTGTTGTTGCTGAGCGTGGAAAAAAAAGTTGTGTAATTCAGCAACCAATCCGGACGAGAAACCGCCACGCCGCGGAGCATGCCTCCGTCACTCGATCCGGAAGTGCGCGTGCCAATGGGAAGAATGATGGGATCGTCCTGGAAGTTGTGAATCCAAATGGGGCCGAAGCGCTCTTCGTAAATATCGAACGGCGTCAGAAAACGCCCTGCAACAACGGTGATATGCGAGTTCACCACATAATCGAGCTGTAGGTATTCAAGCGTGCTGAAGTCCAGCCACTGGTACGGCCCGCCGGGCCCGGTACGCGCCACGTATCCTTGCAATTCGGCGTCCGCTTCCACAAGGAATTTGGATCCCAGTGGAAACAGCAATATGGGATTGAGGATGGGCTGCAAAGCCGTTTGACCGTCATCCTTTGAATAAATGAAACCTGCAGACCCTGTTAGCACAGGAACGAGATCCTGCGCTTTGCTCGGCCAAGCGCCAAAAATAACAAGCATTAATCCTGCCCAAAAATGCAGGTGCTGACTTCGTTTCATAAAGTGCGGCTCCCCCTCTTCACAGTTGAGAGATTAAGCAGCCGGCAATTCCGGAGTGTCATGAAAATGTCAAATCTGGGTCATCGTTCTGGAATGCAGGAGAAGTTCCAATTGCAAAACACACCAACTCGTCAAGACAAAAGGTGACGCCGCTGTTACATTGCGATGACAAGTTTTTCTTGCGTTGTACTATCATCCGCAATCTGTGGGCGCTGGGGAGCGGACGTGGATATTGGTCTGACCCCATCGCCATCGACTACTTTACCCATGCGGACGTCTTCCAACCGACGCAGCGAAGTGGCTGTTGTTGTTCCTTGCTACAACGCAGAGAACTACCTTGCGCGAGCGCTAAATAGCGTTCTTGCGCAAACGCGCACGGATTTCAGCCTTTTCATCGTTGACGACGGCTCGACCGATGGCACCGCGGCGATTCTCGATCGCTATTCAGGGACGGCTCATTATTTTCGGCAAAATCATGCGGGTCAGGCGACTGCTCGAAACCTTGGCATTTCCATGTCCAATGAGCCTTACATCGCCTTTCTCGACGCTGACGATTACTGGCTGCCCCACAAACTCGAGCGGCAAATTGCTCTGCTGGAACAGAATCCGAGCGTTGGATTAGTTTGTTCGGATTGCGCAACGATGAATAACGGCGGCCCGGCGGGCTCCTATTTTGCAGGCACTTCAGCGCCAGGAACAGGAAAGCTCTTCGAGTGGTTGACTCGCGATTGTTTTATCTTTACTCCCACCGTGGTGGTGCGGCGCAAGTGTCTCGAGGAAACGGGGCTATTCAATGATTCACTCCTCGTCAGTGAAGACTTCAATCTCTGGTTGCGCATCGCGGCGCGCTGGGAGATTGCCGTTGTTCCTGAAATCCTCGCCGTGAGAGACTCCCGTCCGGAAGGCTTATCATTTAGCACCTCTCCGGAAGTGTGTTTGGAAAACGGCATAGCCGCGTTGGAAAACGTAAAATCCGTCTGCAAGGGATTATCGCCGGCCGAGGTGCGCGCCTTACAAAAAGCAATTGCGCAGCGTTATTACGTATACGGTTCCCAGCTGCTTGCCAGCGGCACCCGCAAAGAGTCGCGAATAAAATTGCTCGGCAGTTTGCGCCGCTGGCCGGTGCATTGGCGTGCCTGGGTAAAACTTGCATGCAGTTTTCTTCCTGGCGGAATATTCAGGCGCCTGATGAGAGGACGCCGGTTTTTGTCTAAATGGAAAAATGGAATTGTGACGCCGGAAGCGAGAATCAACAGGTTGTCCGATGGCTAAAAGCGAGGCATTGCAAATCGGAACAGGCAGCACTGGATGCACGGAGCCGGAAATGGTTCCGCATGCAGATTGACGAGGCAAAACGCTTGCTGGTGCTCGTCGCTCATCCTGACGACGAAACCATTGCCTGTGGGATTCTGCTGCAACGCATTCCTTCTGCTCTGGTTGTGTTCGCAGTGGATGGAGCTCCGGCCGGTTATGGGTTTGAGCGCAGGTTCGGAACGCTGAAGAATTATTCCGAAGAGCGCTTTAAAGAAGCGAGTCGTGCCTTGGGTCTGGCCCGCAGCTGCTCATTTCTGCGGCTGGCCACCCCAGACGGCACGTATTTCCCTGACCGTCATCTCTTCGAGCAAATGAGAGAAGCTGCTGACGCTCTGGTGGCAATTGCCCAAGGATTCTCGCCTGACGCGATTGTCTCCCATGCCTATGAAGGGGGACACGTCGATCACGATGCCTGCAATCTTCTGGCAAGATACACCGCAAGCACATTCTCATTGAAGCACTTTGAGTTTCCACTCTATTGGAAAAACGAAAATGGACAGGACATCTTTCAGGAATTCCGGGGCTTTCAGGAGGGAGAGTTCTCCATAAGCCCGTCCGAGATGGAAATCGCGACAAAGAGTAAAATGCTGGCCCAGTACAAAACACAAGGAAACATTGTGGCGGTGTTCAACGTGAACAAGGAAAGATTTCGTCCAGTACAGTTGTGCGAATTTGCTCGGCCCCCCTGGAGACCATCTTATCCTGGGAACTGGTGGAGCCGCCGCAACACGAAAGTGGCCCTACGACGATTTTCGGAATTTTCCAGCCTGGTAGTCAGGTAGGGCGATTCTTATTATCGTTCTTTATTGTCGCTGCGGCGGGAAGCCAATCTTTCCCCAAGTGCTCAGAAGATTTGGCGAGGACGACGAGACTCGAACTCGCGACCTCTGCCGCGACAGAGCCCCTTGATCTGGAATTTCAAGGAATTACGGGCGCGTGAAGGAACACAAAAGCGCCTCAAGGAACGGAAAGGAACTCTTATTGTTCCCGCGTTGTTCCAAGATTCGGGCGTCGGAAATTCCGAAACCATTCGCGGACGAATAGGCACCGACGCTGAAATCGCCGCACAACGAAGGGAAGGGAAGAGCGCCCAGATGCGACTCGACCCCCCGACAGATTGCTTACACAAGGATGAACTTCAGAATGTCGGCTGGAGCAAAGCAACGGAGTGGATCGAGGCGGAGCGCAGGGACGGGAAAGACTTTGACTGTGCAATCTGATTGCACAAAGCGAAGGAACTGCCGAAGGAGGGTTTTAAGGGGGAGGTCGAGCGGCGTCTAACGGGGAAGGAAACGGAGACGTGGGAGATCGTCTACTTCAAGCTGTACAAGAGCCAGCTCCGCGTCGTCGAGCAAGCATTTGATACCGTTGCCCCGATATTGGGAACGGACAAATCACGCGGTTATTGCTAGGGGACGATGCGTACCGATTTTCTCGCGGGTGCCAACTTAGAAATACAGCCCAGAAAATGAATTCTGCCGCAACTCAGGTTAGTCTTGGGTGAGTGCCCCAGGTCGAAGACCCATTTCATGCCTCTCTGGGCAGAGAACTCCCCTCACAAACCGCTCACAACCATGTGGAATTGAGGCTCGCAGTTGTCACTTTCGGTCTTGAGTTCGGCTTCCATCCAGATGCAGGCCGCCCAACAGCATTTGACGAAGCAAGGCGGAAATTTCCAGTCAGGAAATCCAACAAGGGCCCTTTTATCGTAGCTCTGCAACGACTCCGCGACGTGCCTGATAGCCACATGATTTGCGACATATCGATGGCCTCCGCTGGGGACGTCGAGGGGCATGGCATGGCCCGAGATGAGTTCACGACTGGATTGATTCGGCCGAAGTTCTCGCGGTTCGCTGCCCGAGGAATCTGGGAGATGACCTAATCGTGACCCGCCGCGGCTCCGAGTTCGCGCTCGTGTATGGCTTCAGCGGAACTGTGGACCCAGCCATCAGGTTCATAAAAGTATTCGGGAACAATTTCCTTGATTTTGGCTCGGACCGGTGCGGCTCCATCCACATTCATCGAAACGCGAAGCTCCTCCAACCGGCGGCACAATACGTGCCAGTCTGTGAGTGGCCCGCAGGTTCGCTTAATTTTTTCGCAAGAAGTCGAGAGGACTGCTTCGTAATCGTAAAAAAGCTCTTCTTTGAGCTTTTCTCCCTCACGCAATCCGGTGATCCGGATCTCCACTTCCTGTTCGGTCTTCCCAGAGAGGCGAATCAGCGTGCGCGCAAGGTCAATAATCCTGACCGGCTCGCCCATGTCCAGTACAAGGATGTCGCCATGCTTGCCAATCACAAAGGCCTGCAAGACGAGCGCGACGGCTTCCCGGGTGGTCATGAAAAAGCGCTTGATGTCCGGGTGGGTGATCGTCAGAGGTTCATGGTTGTGTAGCTGCTGCGTGAACACGGGGACCACGCTGCCATTCGATCCGAGTACATTTCCGAACCTGACCGATACGCACCGCATGCCGTTCGCCGGGCGCGATGCCAGAATCAATTCGCAGGTCCTCTTCGTAGCTCCCATGATGTTCGTTGGATTCACGGCCTTATCCGAAGAAATGAGAACGAAACTCTTGCAACCGGCCGCTTCCGCTAAATCCAGGAGGGCCAGCAGTCCGAGTATGTTGTTTTTGACGGCCTCTTGGACGTTGGATTCCATCAGTGGCACATGTTTGTAAGCGGCGGCATGAAAAATAATCTGTGGCCGAAATTCCTTCAGAATGCTGTGCATTCGTTCGCTGTCCGTAACATCGGCAACGCGAAACGAAACAAGGGCCTTGCTTTTGTGAGCGTCAAGTTCCAATCGCAGAAAAAACATCCCCGTTTCGCTTTGATCCAGACAGACAAGACTCGCAGGGCCATATTCCAAAATCTGGCGGCAAAGTTCGGACCCGATGGTACCCGCCGCTCCTGTTACAACCACCTTGCGGCCCGAGATTTGATTGCGGACGGATTCCAGTCCCAACTGGACTGGCTCTCTGCCTAGCAGATCCTCCAGGCTGACTTCACGAAACTGACTGACGGTGGCATCTCCGCGGATGATGTCGCACAGCGCAGGCACTGTCTTGTAAGGCAGTTTGGTGTTCTGGCAAAGGTCGCTGATGCGCGTCATCTGTTTGCCAGAAGCGGAGGGAATCGCGATCAGCAGTTCATCAATCGCGTTCAATTGAACGAGAGATTCCAGTTCATCGATTGTGCCCAAGACGGGCACGCCTTGAATGTGGATGCCGGTTTTTGAGCGATCATCGTCCACACAACCGACCGCCAAATAACCGCTGCCGGAACGCGCCAGCTCGCGAATTACCATTTCCGCCGCAAAGCCCGCACCCACCAGCAGAACGCGATTCGAACGCAAGGATGAACCGTGCCGGACTGACTCTACCAGCACACGGGAAGCAAAACGCGCCCCCGCCAGAAAGCATCCGGTGAGTATCGCTTCCAAAATGTACACCGAACGCGGGAACATCAGCGTCCCGAACACGTAACGATTCAGGACGAAGAAGCATGCCGATCCCACGATCACAGCTTTGAGGATGTTCAGCGCGTCACTCACGCTGGCGAAATGCCACCAACCATGATTGAGCTTGAACAGCCGCAGAGTGAGCAGCCGGACAGTAACGAGCAGCAGCGTTGAGGTGAGCAGTACACGGCGATATGGCAGCGAAAAATCAAAGCGCAGAAGCCATCCAAGAACCAGGGCCCATGTCACCAGCGTCGCCTGGAATATGTAGATGACCACCGGCCGCCGATGGATAAAGAGTTGGGGCAAAACACCTTGCGCGTAACGTGGCTTCACGGCTTGATTACTCCTGATGTGTTGGGGATACAGTACGAAAACGTGAAAAGGAAGTTTGGCAACCGATCAGAGATCTAACGACACAGTACGAAACAGGCAAGGAGCGGAGCGCCTATTGATTTCAAACCGAGTCTCCCTGCTCCTGCTGCACTAAAATCAGACCAATTTGGTGATGGCTCCAAGTAGCGATTCCGCCACTCGATGGACTTGGTCCTCGGTTAAATTGTTGTGAAAGGGCAGGGCAAGGGTACGTTGCGCAATGGCTTCTGTGACCGGCAATTCCCCTCCCTGAAATCCAAAACGCTCGCGCATATATGGTTGGAGATGAACCGGAGAAAAATAGCACCTGACCGGAATGCCGCTGGCTTCCATGGCTTTAGCCACGGCCTTTCGGTCTATGCCCTCAGCTAAGGTCACGACGTAGACGAACCAACTCCTCCGCACGCCGGGTTTCGTCCTAGGCACTTGAATAACTTCCGAGTCTTTGAGGCAGTCGGCGTACATGCTCGCAACGCGCTCTCGTTTCCTGAGGAATGTTTCTATCCGCGTGAGCTGCGCAAGCCCGAGCGCTGCCGACATCTCGTCCATGCGGTAGTTGTAACCCAGTCGTTCGTGCTCGAGCCACGCGCCCATCTCACTTCGGCCTTGATTGGCCAGGCTCCTGGACACGCGGGCAATTTCAGGATTGTTGGTCACAACGATCCCGCCTTCGCCTGTGGTCATCTGCTTGTTTGGATAGAATGCGAACGCGGATGCATCCCCGAAACGTCCCACTTTGCGTCCTCGGTACTCTGCTCCCAGTGCCTCGCAAGAATCATCTATCACCTTCAGATGAAACTCATCCGCACAATCCTCGATTGCTGCCCAATCGGCTGGATGGCCAAATACATCTACGACCATGATGGCGCGCGTCTGAGGAGTAACCTTTCGCCGCAGGTCGGTTAGGTCAAGATTAAACGTATCCGCTTCGATATCCACAAAGACGGGCGTCACTCCTTCATAGAGCAAGGCGTTCACGCTGGCTGCGAAGGTAAAGGAGGGAACCAGGACCTCATCGCAGGGCCCAAGCTCGAGGGCCTTCACGATCAAGTGCAACGCCGCGGTACCGGAGCTGACTGCGACTGCGTGCTGCACACCGATGTATTCACACACTCCCGCCTCAAATGCATGGGTCTGCGGTCCAAGCGACAGGCGTCCTGAACGAAGCACTTGGACAACAGCCTCTATGTCCAAGTGGTCGATTTCTGCCGCCGACATAGAAATCAATTCACGCACGGATTTGTCCTGCACTTTCTCTCTTGGAATTAGCTTCCACGACTCGCGTTCCCGGCAGCTGCGAACTCCATTTTTCGAAGAATTCGTGCCGGAACGCCCACGGCCACCGTTCTATCCGCCACGTCATGCAGCACCACGGACCCTGCCCCAATGATGCTTTCGTGGCCCACACTGATCCCGGGTAATATCGCGGCGCCCAGGCCCACGTGAGAAAGTGATCCGAGTCGCGAGGCTCCGCCCAGGGAAGCATTGGGAGAGATGTGGGCATAATCGCCAACCACCACGTCGTGTTCTATGACTGCGCCCGTATTCACGATTACGCCTTGGCCCAACTTCGCGTCGCAATTAATTACCGCACCCGCCATGACGACCGTTCCGCGGCCTATTTCACCCGAGGAAGCCACCACAGCTGTGAGGTGCACCGCCGTTATCACTTCCACATTCCAGGCAGCGCAGCGTTCCGCGACTCGGAACCGACACAGGTTGTTTCCTATTCCCAATGCGATTGCAACCGGGTACCTAGCCGCCTCTTTCTGCAACCAGTGCCCGTCACCAAGTACCGGGTAGCCGATCACTTCAGTTCCGCTCTTCTGTTCTTGATCGTCCACAAAACCTATGAAGTTCTTCACCTTCCGGGAGATCAGAATGTCTGCGACAACCTTCCCGTGCCCTCCAGCGCCATAAACGAATAGCTTCATCGATTTCACGGCTCGCTCCTGCTGTCCCGTGTGAAAGCTGGCATGGTCGCATGACCATCGCAGGAGATGTTTTCGTGTCTCAGGACTTGCGAAATCGTACGCATAAGAATCAGAGCATCAAGGTGCAAACTCCAGTGGTCGACGTACCAGAGATCGAGGCTAAATCGGGCTGGCCAGGTTAGCGCGTTCCTTCCGTTAATCTGGGCCCAACCGGTAATGCCGGGTTTCACATCGTGGCGCCGGGCTTCGCCGGGCGTGTAGATTTCAAGGTATTCGCTCAGGAGCGGACGAGGCCCTACAAGGCTCATGTCTCCTCGGAGAACATTCCACAGTTGGGGAAGTTCGTCTAAACTCGCTCGGCGAAGTAACTTCCCGAAACGCGTCAATCTTTGCTGATCGTCGAGCAACGCTGCCTCTGAATCGCGAGCTTCCGTCATGGTTCGGAACTTCAACAACTCAAACGGTACGGTCTTATAACCTGGACGAATCTGCCTGAATAACACAGGCATTCCCATCTCGAAGTAGATGATGATGGCTACAACCATCATCACCGGAGACAAGATGATCAACGCCAAAGCCGAGATCGAAATATCCAACACCCTCTTGAGTAAATGGCTCACCGAGATGCTCCCTGTAAATCGTCAGCCATGAACGGCTCAGAAACGCAGCGGGGAATGCCGTTACAAGGGATGCCGTTTGCTTCCAGCAATCTCACGTACACTTGAACGAGGGCCGACCATATCCTCGCCGGTTGAAATTCCAATTGGGCGCGCTCGAATCCGCGCCTCCCCATGACAGCAGTCAATGCACGGTTGTTGAGAAGCGTCGTAATGGCCTGCACCAGTGCTGTAACCTCTCCGACCGGAACAACGAAACCGTTGACGCCGTCGACAACAGCATCCACTGCTCCTGTGGCGTCACAGGTGACTACGGGCCTTCCCGCCGCGTGAGCCTCCAGGATGACGTTTGGGAATCCCTCGCGATGTGTGGGCAGAACAAGGATGTCCATAACGTGATAAAAGCACCCCGGATCTTCCACCTGGCCGGCGAGAATTATGGACGGATCGGCTTCCAGGGTCTCTTTGACCTCGTCTGGCAGTGCATCCTCTCGTTCAGACGTCCCGACGAACATCAATCTCAGTGACGGGAATGCACGACGGAGTTGCCTGTGGGCTTCGACAAGCTCAGGCACGCCCTTGTCTCGTGTTAACCGGCCAACAAACCCCATAACAGGTGCATCGCTCGGAATTGCATAGTCCTGACGAATCTTCCTTGCGAGCGTCAATCGTTCTTCCGTTGCTGCAAATCGTGATGCTTCAACACCGTTACTGCTCCCGGCTCCGAGGACAAGTATCTTCTCGGGATTCACTAAACCAGACGCCACCGCTTTCTTCCGTGCACTTTCGCTTACGCACAGAACGAGATGTGCGCATCGACATGCAATCAGGTCCGCAAGCATCAACAACCGGCGCCGAATGCCATGCGCAGTTTCCCAACGCAAGCCACGCAAGGTATAGACCCGGCATGGGACACGGCTCAACCATGCTGCTAGGCCTCCCAGTAGGCCCGCTTTCGGTGTGCTCACATTCGTCAGGTCCGGACGTAGCCTGCGAATCAACCGCCAGAGACGCCAGAGCGAGACCAAATCTGAGCCAGGAGAAATCCCCCGAGCCATCTCAACATCGAACACTCTCGTGCCGGATTCCTCGGCTTCGCGTTTGAGTTCGCGCCCAGGCGAGGAAACCAGACTCACAGCGAGGCCAGCTTTCCTCAGATATTGAAGTTGTCCTTGCATCAGAATGACACTCATGGACGACGTCACGATATGGAGTACTCGGGGGGAACCTTCCATTCGGGGCGCGCTCAAGGTCGCACTTCTTCCGTCGCAGATTCAGCCGTTATTTCGTGCCGGGAATTGATCTGAACGGCCGAACCTTGCGCTACCAGGGAGTCAGGTGCGCATGGAGAACGGTCAGGTTCGGTCAATCTTACGTACAGATCCCTGTAGGTGCCGACGACGCGATCCAAAGAGAACATGCTCGCCCGGTTGCGGGCCCTTTGCCCGAGCGCGCTCAGCTGTTCCGAGGGCAGTTGCAAGAGCGAAAGAAGCGCATCCGCCAGCGCCTGTGGATTCCGTGGCGCGACAATCTTTCCCGTGTCCCCGACCAACACCCGGCACTCGCCCACATCAGTAGCAACACAAGGCACTCCACAGGACATCGCTTCACAAATCACGGACGGCGAAGATTCGCTCCAGGACGAAAGGCAAGCCACGTCCAGTGCCGCGGTAATCCGCGGAATGTCCATGCGCGGGCCCAGGGGATACACGGTATCCGCGAGCCCGCATTCCTCCACCATGCGGCATAACTCTGTATTCTCGCGCGTGATTCCGCTGCCCACCAGCACGAAGCGCGTATTCGCTAGTCGCGAATGCACCAACTGGGCGGCACGCAAAAAAGTCCCGTGGTCCTTCATCGGGTGGAAACGCGCAACCATACCCACCAACAGCGCATCATCGGGAACGTTCAACTCTTCGCGAACGGAAGCCCGTGCCGCCGGTTCGGGCCGGAACAACTCAAGTTCGATGCCGTTGGGAATTACCTGCATCTTCTTCGAGGAATATCCCCAACGTGCGTGGAGCGCCCTTCCCGCCTCTGAATTGGGGACGATTGCGTCAGGCAGAGAAGACAGGAGTCCGCACAAGCGCACCACCGCTCGCGTCTGCAATCCATATCCGGCCAAGCCATCATTTGCGGAACGCAGGCACCAGACAATCCTCCGCACCCTGGCCAGCCGTCCCGCGAGGAGACCTAGCAAACAACTGTGGTAAAGCCAGCACTGGAGAACATCAGGCTTTCGGCTCGCAAGCAAACGCCACAAGCGGAGAACGCCGCCGGGTGTGGGCATTCCACGAGTCATTCCCAGCGATAGGACCTCGACACCCGCAGCGCGCAGCGATTCACCAAGCGGCCCAATCTCCGTCATGCTAATCACAAGGTGTTCGAACGGTGAACCGTTGCTCGCCATCACCAGTTTGTGCAATTGCGTCTCTGCTCCGCCGAGGCCCAAATCCGTAATCAAGTGGGCGACGCGGATTCGGCGCGTGGCACTGTCCGTGGAAGAGTGTTCAGGATCAGACATGTCTTTTAATGGTACGGAATGCAAGCAGACTAAGTTGACGGTCGTAGATGATTCGAAACGATCCATCGATTGGTCTTCAGCGCGGCCAGGTGCAGCCGGGCATAAGTCGGCTCGAACCAGGTGCTCTGACGCTCGGAATAGGAAGCGACCACATCCGGCAAGCCAACAATTCTTTTGCGGTAGCTGTGAACCTGCGAACGAAAAGCGGCGATGTCTCGCGCCGTCCACCGGTTGATGTGGCAACAAATTGTCCACACGCCGAAGGGCATTGCATGGAATCTCGCGAACTGTTGGGGAACCCATACGATCCCCAGGGAATCAACATGCGGATAAATGTGCAGCCCATCGCTGATGCCGTGGATCTTCGCGGAGTGCAGCGCCTTCACCGTTGTTTCATCGAAGGAATGGCCGGGTGCCACCCAAACGGCCGGCTTCACTTCTTCCCTGTCGAAGATCTCCACCCCACGTTGAATTTTGGCGAGCTGTTCGTCGAAAGGCAGTCCGCTGAATTCACTAAAATTATTCAGGCCAACCAGACCTGCGTCTTTGGTTTGGTACAAATGCTGATAGCCGTGGAGTCCAATGGTCCAGTCGCGTGCTTGCCAGGTGCGCACATCGCCCCAGAAATCCTTCCGCGCTTCGCTAATTTTCAAATCCTCATCCTGATTGTCCGGGACGACCGACAGAATGGGTTGCACCTGGCATTCCAGCAGGATCTTTTCCACCTCGCTCCACACGCGCCAGTTCATCGTGGGGCAGAAATCATCAAAGCGAATTAGATATTGGGCGCCCATTTTTCGGTTCAGCACCCGCTCTTTCGAAATAACACGACGTCGAAAAGATCGGAGGAATAATCCTGTTCCATAGAACTGATAGGATATTTCTGAATGAGCTTCGCGATGCGTCCGCGAGGTGGCATCGGATGTCCCACTTTCCACCAGAAATATGTATTCAAGAAATGTTGCACCCAGCGGAAGCCCGTGGGTTTCGAGAAGGCCGGAGTGTTGCATTCCAGGTAGCCCAGTCCGCCCGGCTTAATCAGGGAATAGATTAGCTTGGCAAACTTCCGGTCGTTTCTGCAGTAATACCAACACACCCGGCAGAACACCAAATCAAACGAGTTGGGGCCGAACCTGCTCGCCGCTTCCAGGTATCCCAAAGAAAACTCGATAGAAACGCCCGCCGCCGCTGCACGGCTTTGCGCAATCGCCAGATATTGCCGGCTGATATCGTGCCAGACCACTTGCGCCCCCCGTTGCGCGAAGAAAACGCTGAACTGCCCCGGCCCTCCCCCGAGATCCAAAATTCGCTTCCCTTGCAATCCGCCCGCGGCTGCTTCGAGGCGCTCCACAACTGGGTTCCGGTCCTGTTGCAGCGCGAAATCGGCATACTCTCGCGCGTATGCGGGGGAAATGGGATCCCAGCCTTCTTCCACGCGGTGAAACCAGCTATGCAGCAAATTAACGGGCATGAGCTTTCAAGTTGTTCCGGACGAACATTACGCGCCTGCGCGCACAACGCATGGTTCTGCGCGCACGGATTCTTTCTTTGTCTGCGCCAGCCAGCCCTGAAAAACAAGAATGTTCCAGAGCAGCCCCTTCCAATTGCGTCGCCCAGAGAGATGCTCCGCCCATTTCTTGCGAATCGGCGCTGGCTCGAAGTATCCATCCGCTCGGAGCTTTCCTTCCTCCAGCAGCGCTTCGGCCCAATCGCGAAGTGGCCCGGAAAGCCACGTATCCAGCGGCACGGTGAACCCTTGCTTGGGTCGGTCCATCATTTCAGCCGGGAAAAACTTGCGCAGGATTTGCCGAATGATCCATTTGCCTTGCCCGTCGCGGAATTTCATCGAGAGCGGAAGGCTCCAGGCAAACTCCACGACATGATGGTCGAGCAGCGGAACGCGCGATTCCAGGGCAACACTCATGCTGGCGCGGTCCAGCTTCACCAGGATGTCGTCGGGAAGGTAGCTCACCGTGTCCGCGAACATCATCCAGGGAATGTAATCACGCAACTCGGCCCATTGCCCGCGATCGGTCAGAGCCGTAGGAGGTTCCTCAGATCCCGCCAGCAACTCCGAGGGATTCTGCCAATTGGAAACCAGTCGGCGATAAAGTTCTTCCCTGCCTTGCGCGGAAATCACATCCGCCACTTTTTCAAATTTGTCTGCTAGCGGCCCCGGGCGTCCAGACTGGCTAAAGAAACGGGCCTGCGGCGCAACGGCGGAAGCGAACTGCCCCAACGTGCGGGAAGCAAGCAGCCCTGAAAGCCCCTGGCGAACCGGCTGCGGCAGCCAGCGAATCCTGTCCCACAATTGGCGTGCCAAACGATAACGAACGTATCCGCCAAAGATTTCGTCGCCACCATCGCCGGAAAGACTCACGGTCACAAACCGCCGTGCCAACCGGGAAACCAACGTCGTGGGAATCTGGGAAGAATCGGCAAACGGCTCGTCGTACATGCTTGGCAATTCGGGAATGACGGCCAGCGTCTCCTCGGCGCTGACATACTGTTCCGTGTGCTCGGTGCCGAGCCTTTGTGCCACGGCTTTGGCGTACCGCGCCTCATCGTATTCCGGCCGATCGAATCCGATCGTAAACGTCTTCACCGGACGGCTGCTTTGCGCTTGCATCAGCGCTACCACCAGCGAGGAGTCCACTCCGCCCGATAAAAATGCGCCCAGCGGCACATCCGCGACCATCTGGCGGCGCACGGCGTGCCCCAGCAGCGATTCCAGCCGCGCCACGGCTTCTTTCGCGCTACCCGCAAACGGAGCCGCAACTCCGCGTTCCGCCACTTCCTTCAGCGACCAGTACGGCACCGGCTGCCCCGCACGCGCACCAATCGCCGAAATCGTAAGCGAAGTGCCGGGCGGCAGCTTCCGTACATTATGATAGATCGCATATGGCGCAGGAATGTAGTTGTGGCGCAAGTACAGCGCTAACGCATCGCGGTCAATCTCTCCGCCAAAATCCGGATGACAACGCAGCGCTTTCAGCTCCGAAGCAAAGAGGAATGAATGGCCCGTGCGCGTGTAATAAAGAGGCTTTTCCCCCAAGCGGTCCCGCGCCAGCGTGATTTGCTTGTGCAGCGAATCCCATACCGCGAAGGCGAACATGCCGTCCGAACGTGGTAACGCCCCCTCCACGCCCCACTGCTCGAACGCGGCCAGCAGCACTTCCGTATCCGAAGTTCCGCGGAAGCTGTGGCCCAGCGAGCGCAGTTCCTGGCGCAGTTCTCGAAAATTGTAGATTTCGCCATTCAGCACGAGCACAAACCGGCCGCTGGCGGAAATCATGGGCTGATGTCCGGCGGGAGAGAGGTCCAGGATCGATAGCCGCCGGTGCCCCAGTGCAATTCCATCCTTAGCGTCGCACCAAACACCTTCGTCGTCCGGCCCGCGATGAAGCAACGAATTGCTCATGCGCTCGGCGATAGCCCGCAGCTCGGGCCCCGCCAGTGACTTGTTGCCATCTATAAATCCTGATATGCCGCACATAAGTTAGTTGGTTTTCCGCATCCAGCAGTGAGCGCCGCTTTTACCGGGGCGATGAAACCGTCTGTGAATCCGATTCCTGCGCAAAGCTTTGGCCAACCGCTGGCAAGGATTCGGCGGGCAGCATCGCGATTCCCGCTAGGGCGCCGAGGGTTCCGGCCAATTTCGGTGCCAGGACGTCGATGCTGTAGTGGTCTTCAATCACCTTGCGCGCGATTTTGCCGAATCGTAGTCCATTCTCCGGGTGGCGAATCAGATCATCCAACGCTCCCACCCATTCCTCTATGCTCGAAGCTCCGAAACCCACTTCGCCTTTCCGCAATACTTCGGCGTTCATTCCCACGGGACTGACAACCACCGGCAGACCGGAAGCCATGTACAGCAGCATCTTGAAGCTGCACTTGCCTCGCGACTCCACGGAATTGTCCAATGGCATGATGCCGATGGTCATCTCCCGTATCAAGCGAGCCTCATCCTTGCGAGTCCACGGAATGAAATCAACTTGGCCCCGCGGAATATCCTGGAATCGCGGCTGTTCAACGGAGACAATCCGGAGGGTCGCCTCCGGATGCATGCGCAAAACCTGGCGCAGTGCTGGCTCGACTCTGTACAGGAACCTGAATCCAGAGCTCAAACCCATCCAGCCAATGATCGGTCGTTCTGGATCGCGGGATCCGGTACCGGGGCGAAATTCACGCGTATCCACGGGAGTCGGGAGAATGCTGACCCGCGGATTCCACTTGGAGAATTCCTCCGCCAGGAATTGGTTCCCACAGATGACATGGTCACAAAGGCCGGCTAGCCGTCGCGCAAAGTGTCCTCCGCGGTGGACCCAGATTGAATCATCCACATCGAAGATGCGCGGCCTCTTGGCAAACGGTTCCCAGGTCACCAGCGTGCTCAGCAATTCCCTCTGAAAGAAGGAAATGTCGTAGCGACGCGATTGCAACACGTCGGGTATCCGTTCCGTCAGATTTTGCAATCCCCAGAACGGCCGCCGCCACCGTTGCCGCGGCGGATAGACCCCCGCACGGGAAGGACATTCGTGCATGTCCACTCCCAGAGCCCTTAGAGGGTCGATGTACTTCTGGACCCGAAAGAAACGCGACGGCGCGTTATGCCCTCCCGTATATGCAATCACTTTCAGCATTGGTTTTTGAATTTCTGATCTAATGGATGATTCCTACTTCAGCCCTGCCGCGTCCAAATCAATTCTGCCGCGAATCCAATCTCAAGATGTCGCCAAAGACACTTTGCCAAAACGAGCTTTGGTTCGCAGCCAGGGGAGCGACTCCAGACCTCGCCATCTGTACAGTAGGTAGGTGAACAAAAGAGTCTTGGCCAAGAAGTTCAGGCCCAAAAAGAACCCATCAGTGAAACCCGAAAGCGCAATATCAGCGAATAGGATGCCGAAGACGACCTGTGCGATTGGGTTTCCGTGGGTCGCAAGTTGATAAACGTAGGAAGAAGTGCAGCCAAGAATCAGCACAATTAATGTCACCCCACACATCCCAAAATCGGGGAAATACGCAAAATAGAGAGTGTAGACGTTGGTAAACATCTCAGGACCGATATCAACGAAATCGGCATGCAACGATGGGACTTGGAAGTTCGCGCCAAGTTTATTGGCTGCTTGCCTGAAGTTCCGATCAATTCCCCAAACGGGAGGAATCTTTTTCGGGTCGTGAAATACTTGATCGAACGCGACAAGACCGCCGGCCGCGTACCACTCCACTTGCTCCACAAGTGCTGGAATGTTTTCCCGCAGTGCTGCATCTCGCTCGACGTAGCCTTTCTCCAAAAGAAACGCGATAGCAATGAAAACGGCGAAGAATGCGGAGGTGACGACCAAAAGAAACTTCCATTTGATTTTGCGGCCCCGCATCCAACTTATCGCCAAGAGACTGAGCAATAAAATGATGGCACCTGCGCGTTCACCACGCAGCAGCGCATAGGCGAGCGCAATTGTCGTCGCCAAGATAACGCGTAACCGGCGCGGGCGTGTGCCATCATCTTCGCGACATGCCACCATTGCCACGACCAGAGAGAGAACCACGCAATTGTCCAGGAGGCTGACGGTGTGGGAGCCTTCTTCGGTGCTGTAGTCCGTAAGGCGAGAATGGATACCCATCCAAAAGTCTGCAATCGCTGTCCCGGAAGCAAGATCCAGGAGCCGCTTGATGTAGAAAGGCAGGGCAAACAGGAGAAGCAGCAGAAGCACATCGAGGCTGCGGTGAATTGCGACGCTTCTGGAAGCTGGCATATTTGCGCCTCGCGAGGGACGAGGCTCAGTTCGAAGGAACCAAATAGCCAGGCCCAACGCGCCACCGACCGCGAAAGCGCACACGCCCCACAGGTAGAAGAGTAAAGTATCCCCGGCGAGCGGAAAGAAGGCTCGGCCGCCTTGATAAACAAGAAAGAGGGAAAACGCCCAGACCAAGGAGAACAGCACTGGGGGGTAAAGAACTGACTTCCCAATCCACCGGTTCAGACCCGCGATGGCAAGGATGACAAGGCTGATACCAAGCGTCATAGGATTTGCGAACTATCTGAGGATGACGGCTGCGTTTTCCTAGCGCCCTTGAGTATTTCCATCCCTCCCTCAACGCGCATCGGGCACAATCTCCGTATTCAGCGAGCCAGCCGGCCTCGGGTGAAGAAGAAACGCGCGCTCCGCCGGGGCCAGCAACCGGAACCAACCCGCGACGGCAAGCGCGAGCAGCACAACACAGAGGAATATGCCCTTCATCGGCAAGCTTTGCGGCACAGTGGCGATGCCGAGAATCACCAGGCCTCCAACCACACCGGCACTCAGCCAAGCGTTGAATTGCGACTTGCGGGGCAACAGCCGGTGCGCGAAGACGAACAGCAGCAGTGCATCCAGCGACACGCGCGCCGCCCACGCGATTGCCGCTCCTTCAATCCCGTGGTAGCGCACCAGCGGCCACAGCATCAGCAGGTACACGGGCAACTCAAACATATGCAGCTTCGCCGTGATGTCTGGCCTGCCAACTCCCTGGATCAAGGCAAAGGGCACAGCCGCCAAGCAATTGACAAACGCTCCCGCAGCCAGCCAGCGAAGCACCGAAGTTCCATTTTCCGCGAATGTCGGCCCCAGCCACAGACGCAACCCTTCCGGCGCTAGCGTAACAATCAGCAGCACGATGGGGAACACGCTCAAGAAGATGTACTTCACGCCACGGCTTAGCAAAAGTCTGGTGCGGTTCGCGTCCTGCACGAAGCTCGAGGCAAACGCGGGAAACAGAACTCCGACGACGGCACCTGGAAGGATGCCAATGCGGCCCACCATGTCATACGGCGCGGTGTAGTAGGCGACGGCGCTGACGGTGAGCAGCGCGCCGATCACAAACCGATCGAGATACATCATGATGGGGCTGACGATGTTGCTCAGCGTCATCCATCCGCCAAAACTCACAACGGGAATCACCAGCGACCGGCGCAGCACGATGCCTTTCAGCAAAGCGGGCATCGTGTGCAGGCAGGCTCCCAGATGCGCAAGGCAACCGGCCAAACGCCCAATCAACAGAACCGCGATCACCGGCGGGAGCCGGTGCGAGAACGGCAGCACAACGAGAGGTCCCGCAAAGGAAAACGTACTCATGGGAATGCGAATTGCCGTCAACACGCCGAAACGCTGATGGGCTTCCAGAATGCCGCGCAGCCCCGAGGTTGTCGTAACCACAGGAAGGGAGAGCGACAGCAGATAAAACGTGTGCAGTGTTTCAACTTGCAAGTCGCCGGGAATATGCAGTACACGGAAGACCAACCACCGCGAAAGCAGCGCCATCACCACCCCGCCGAGGACGCCCATCAGCATCAAGAGGAACAGAGAAGTCCACGCCAGCGGAGGAATGGCATCTTCATCGTGGGTGCCGAGCTTTTCAGCAACCAGTTTTGTCAGGGCCCGGCCCATGCCGAAGTCAAACAGGCTGAAGTATCCAATGACAATCCAAGCCAAAGAAAGTACACCGAAACGAGGCACTCCAATCCCACGAATAAGAATAGGGATCGCGAACAGCGCCACCGCCATGGGCAGAATCTGGGCTGCGAGGTTCCAGAGCGTATTCCGCGCCAGCAGGCGGCCGCTCGTAAGATTCGTCGATGGAATTGGCTCACTCATTGGTTGCGTGCCGCCATCCCCCGGCTCGGCAAACACTCCAGGTAATCCGCATCCACCTCCACCGACGTGGAACGCTGTATCAGCTCAACCGAAAGCACAACCCTGAGGTTGCTCTTCACCCGCGTAAGGACGCCTTCCAGCCCGGCAAAGGGCCCGCCGGTGATTCGTACGCGGCGCCCAACTGTCAGGAAGCGGTGCGGCTGCGCGGAGTGTCCCTGCGTCAGCGCGCGGCGCAGCACGTCCATCTCGGACTCTGGCAAAGCGGTCGGCAAGGCACCGAATCCGACCAGACGAACCAAACTGGGAACCTGCAATACAAGAAGCCTGTCGCACAGCGCCAGCCGAACAAAAACGTATCCTGGAAAGAGCGGCATCTCCAGGCTAACGCGGCGATCCTTCCACCGACGGACAGAATGGTACACAGGAAGGAAATGTTCGACGCCTCGCGCCTGCAGTTGCTCGGCAACGCGCTTTTCGTGGTGTGCGCAAGTGTAAGCGGCATACCATTGCTGGGAAAACATGGCCATGTCCGGCGCCCCTAACGGCAGTACAGCGCGGACGATGGAGTCAGACATTGGCGTTTCACTTTGCATGAACGATGCTCTACCCATCACCTGAAGACAGCTTCGCCCCGTCACTTACAGGGCAATATGCGACATAACCCCTTACAAATCTATGTCTTACAACGGGCTCTAGCGTTCAACCGTATCGTCAGCATCTGCCTTGCGATGGCGGAGTCGAGCCCAAATTCGTTGCGCTCCATTACGCGGCTCGCCGTTGTTTTGCGGCGCCCAAGGCATCTGCGCCCGTAACGTCCCGGCGACTTCGTTCAAAAGAACTTTGCGCGGATCTTGTGTGTCCACTCCCTGCCAACGTGCCGAAGCGGATACCCAAACCACGGAGACCGCACACACAAGGAATGTTCCCAAGGTCATGATTAGCAGCCGCGGCGGAAACGACTTCCGCTCGGGAATCGTGCCGGGGTCCAGCACTTTCACGCTGGGGGTTTCCTTCGCCTCTTCCACCTTGGCCAACTCATATTGTTCGGTAAGCAGTTCGAAGACCGTTTCCTGGATTTTTGCGCGGCGATAATAATCGGAATATTTTGCACCCAGCAGCGGCAGATTCCGAATCGTCGGAAAAGGCATGTTGCCGGATTTTTCGCTCGCCAAGGCAGCAACATCCTTGGATTCCCCGGCCGTGCCGCCCGCCTGGTTTTCCTGCGTGCCGCCAAGCTTTTCAACCTGTTTACGAAGTTCCGCCACGCGGGCATTCAAGGATCGCACGCGAGAATTGTTGTCGGTGTAAATCTGCCGCAGCCCCTCCAGTTGCGATTGCGCCACGATCATTTCCCCAGCGACGGTGCTGGCGGCGTCGAGCATGGCCTTTCCTTCTTCCTGGATGTCCAGCGTGCTGTTCTTGCTGGAAAATTGCGCCAGCGCGTTGGTCGCATCGTCCAACTCCAGCTTGGCAACCCTTAGGCGCTCTTCCAGAAAGACGCGTTCCCTGTGCGCGGAAGAAGTCGACAGGTCAACCACCAATGAATTCAACTCTTCCACATAAGCATTGGCCAGCGCGGCTGCTCTTTGCGGACTGCGGTCGGTCACGCTGATGCTGATGATGCCGCTCTTGCGATCTTCGGTTATCAGTGTGTTCCCATCGAGCGTCATGCGGGCATCCGAGACGAGACGCCTGCCATAGACTTTTCTCAAATCAAACTTCTGCACCAGGTGGTCTTGTGCGCTCTCGCTTCGCAATACGCCGACAAATAAAGCGCCGGAACTCTTCAGCCCAAGCAGGTCGCTTGCGACCGACCCCAGAGGACTGCTTCCCCTGGCCGCAAATGCAGCCATCATTGCCATTCCTGAAACGGATTGCGCATCTGGCGGCATCAACTGCGCCGTGCTGGTGTACGTTTTCGGAATCAAGAACGCCATCAGCGTGAAGGCGAGAAAACCGATAGCCGTCGCGCGCAGCACCTGCCGCCGGTTCCCCCAGAGCAGCCGCAGACGGTCTACTTGCCTGTCACGCGACTCCTCGGAATCCTCTCCGGTGAGCGAAATATCCCTCAGGTCCGCGTCTGGAGCGAGTTCTGGCTGAAGCTTTGTGCCTGTCTGCGTCACGTTTTCCACTTCTCCTTGGCCGTTCTACTCCGATTCAACTCAATCGTTCCGCGGCGAAATCACGTTTCACCTTTCAGCAAAACTCTACCCTGCCTAATGAGCCTGCATTCCCCAGTTGCGAGGCCAAAAACTTACTTCGACTGAAGTCGTCACGTTGGACCGCATTGTCGGCGCCAACAAGGGAATATTCCACGTCTCATACTGGAACGACGCCGTCACACAAGTTGAACCACTCAACCAGAAGTTGGCCTTTACCCCTTCGTCGTTTACTGTCCCGCCCTCTGGAATGAACTCCCCATCCACTTTGCGGTGCCGGTAGTTAAACTGAATCGTGTCCCTTGACGTCAGCCAATATGTGCTCCACGCCTGCTCCCCTTGACTGGCGCGGCCAATCCAAGTCCCCATCAGGTTGCCCATGTTCGTATACGAGTTGTAGAAGCGCCCATTCTCGTAAAAGCAGCCGTTGCATTCGGCGAAACTCATCGGGGAAGTCGATCCCCCCTCGACACGCAGATCCAACTTCTGGATTCGTGGAATTCTCGGAATATAGATCCCGCCTTGGAATGCGGACTTGCGCGGGTAGCCCAACGGGGAGTACTCATCTTCCGTGAAGGCGTCGCCGTAAAACGTTAGCCAGTTGCGGAGCTTGGGGACCTTGTAACTGAAATCCACGCCCGATCTGCGATCCCCGGGGTCAGCACTGCTTCCATAGGGCCCATTGCCGAAACTGAACATGCTTTTGAGGAATTGATGCATCGTAAAGGGTTGGCCGGGTCCCCCAACCACCGTCGTGAGGTCTACGCCGAATTCAAAATTAGGTGTGGGCTTGAAGTTCAGTTTGACGCCGTCAATGAATGGTTGTGGGTTCAGATATTGCCCCCATTGGCCAATCAAACCAGTAGCGGCGCCGTAAACAAACTCGTGCCCCGAAAGCTGCCCGAGAATGAACTCTGCCCGAAGCGGACCCATCAGCCCAAAAAGCCAAGGTAGCTTCAGTGGCGAAACGCGGTTGATGCGGAACATGGTGACGGGAACAGCGTTGTCGCTGAACATCATCGGGCCACCCTCGCTCGGTCCCCACCACAAACTTTGTTTCCCGAACGACACCTGCCAATTGTCGAAGTTCACGGCAACGTAGGCATCCAGCAGCTGAAAATGGTTGACCGCGGGGGTGGGAGTGTTAGGCGGCACCGGCGTGGCCACTTGGCCTTGCAAGTAGGGGATTACCTGCAGCGCTTGCTCCGGCAGAGAGGGATCCTCGGGCGCGTGTTGATACTCTCCCCGGACATAGGCCGTCAAGTGTCCTTCGGAAGCCCATCCAGAGAACCCTTCAACTGAGTTGAAACCTGCGGCAAAAGGCCGCCCGAAATCGTTGGTAACTGTTTGCCCGAAATCATAGCCGTCCGTAAGAGGATTGCCGGAAATCCCGGATACTCTTGTGTAAGCCGATTCCAATTGCAGACTGCGATTATCTCCACTCTCCGCCGCAGCAGAATCTTTGATGAATTCTTTTGCAAGAGAAGCCTGCAGCCCAAGCGCTTCTGCATCTTCGGAGCCTCTCTGTATGAGATTTCCCTCCGCCTCATTCAGAAGACGCACGCATTCCAACCGTGTCCAGGGCCGCATCCCGAAAATGCCGCTGTTTAGATATCCCAGTGCCGCAAGGCGGTCAAAGACTGGATAAACCCAACTATCGAGTGGAACATAGGGTGAACCCATATTTTGTGGGCTCAGGTTTTCGTGGCCGCCGAAAAATCGGCTCATCGATCCCCATTCCGCTCCGCCCAACTCGGAGTCAGAGTGCCTGCTGTAAACACCCTCAGCCACCATGTTCCCGATCAGGCTCCCCGCAAATATGTCCGAAGGAAAGTGCTGTCGCGCGCGATACCGCGAGTAATCCACCAACGAAGCCAAGCTGTAGACAAGAATCTTGCTCAGCGGTCCCGGATACTCATGCGCCACAACGCCTGCCACTGCCCATGCGGCTGCAGCATGCTCGGAGGGGAACGAAACGCCGCCCTTGAAAAACTCCCCATCGCCGTTTCCCTGGAATGGCCGTTGTCGCCCCAGCGGATATTTCATCCCTTCCACAACAACCAGACTGTTTAGAGCGGCCTCTCCGGCGAGGAAGCCCGTCTCGCGCCAGTGCGAATTGTGTTTTGGATAACTCAGCAGCCACATGGCTCCTGCACCGCCGATAAGTCCACCCACAGCCGCATCAGACAAAGTGTTGTAGTGACTCACGGTCGTTGGATTGTGCGAGATATGGCGGCTCATGTCAGCATCCGTAGCAAATAACCCTGCTGTAATCCCGCTGATCGGCACCAGCCAATTCGCGTCGGACCAATTCAAATGAGCCGGGCTGCTCCAGATTTCCTTTTGGTCCAGCAAGAACCTCTCGCCGAATTGTCTGACGTTGTGAGGCAACGTAGTCGTGGCCCCAGGCTCCTCGCCATTCAATTTGATACTCTTGCCCGTTTTGTCCTTTGCTGGCATGGTCTCGTTCTTCGATGACGACTCGGTGTCGCTTTTATCCTGGGGATCCTGCGGGCAGGCTGCGGCGTATCCACCTGTTCCAGCAAGCCCATGGATAGCCAGCAAACCGGTCATCACGATTCCCGCCCTCCACATACTAAATTCTCCTCGCTCACGGATGGATATAAGCCACGGCGAGGGCAACGGACGAGGCGACCTGGGCCGTCTGCATAATCGTTGCCCAATTTGTGCCTCCAATCTTTGGTGCCTTTTCTGGGACCACAACCATGTCGCCCGGTCGCAACGCAGCACTCATAGGATCTCCCGCCCACCACCCGCCGCTGTTATTCTTCGAGGAAATAACGGATCCATCTGCCCGGATCACAAACACCGCTTTCTTGTCCGCAATGGGTGTCAATCCGCCCGCCTGGCTTAAGTACCACTTCGCGGATCGTCCATGCTCGGCGCTGATCGCCGTCGGATTGAAAACCTGGCCGTTCACCATCACTACGTTTGCTTTCTTCGGAATCACCAAAACGTCTCCGTCGCGCAGGGCGACATCGGCAGCAGTGTTTTTCCATTGTTTAACGTCCGAAGCGATGTGAATCACCACGCGTCCAATTGGCGGGGTCTTCGCAATTTGCGCCATCGTGGAATCGGTCTGCGCCAAAGCATTCAGCTTTGCGTTCTTCTGGTTGTTGTCTCCATCAGGCAATGAGCTCAGCTGGATTCGCTCCTCCTTCATTCGAGCGATCAGTTCCAATTGTGTTTGCGCTTCCATATCTTTCACTTCCCTGCGCATCAATACCGCGCCGTAGGGATAGGCTTGGTCCGTATATCCGCCCGCGCGTTGCAGCACCGAACTCAACCGCTCTCCGGGTTGGATGCCATACGTGGAAGGGTGCTTCACCTCGCCGCTCACTTTCACGGCTGCTCCCACATCGCTCCAGCCAGGGACTTGCCGAATGGCCAGCACATCTCCGATGTGCAGCGGCACGTCTTCCGTAGCGTTTCCGTTTTCCAGGGATGCCAGCGATATCTGTAATCGCTGCGAGGAACCGCCAGACGCGGCGTATCGCGTCAAGTCCGCCGTTTCCGTATCGGCGCTGCGTTTCAATCCACCAGCTGCCCGGATCAGATCCGCGGCATGCATGTTGTCTGTGTAGGGATAACGGCCCGGCTTTGCCACTTCTCCGGTGACCTCGACTGTGCTTGGTTCCACACGTGAGGTGTTCTTGTGAATCAGCAGCCGGTCGCGGGGCTGCAACAGGATATTGTCGCCGGCGCTCCCATTCAGGGCACCAGCCAGGTTCACGTTGAAAATTGTTGACGTCCCGTCCACGTTCACACGGAACAGTTGCGCCGTGTCTCGCGCGGCATCTGGCAAGAGTCCTCCCACCAGATAAACGGCATCGCGTAGCGAAATCTGTCCCGCAGTTCGATACGCGCCGGGGGAGCGTACCTCTCCCGTGACCGAAACTATGGGCGCCGATTCAAAATCGAAACGGCTGAAAATCCGCACCGTGTCCAACGGTTGCAACCCTGGAGCTGTGCTTGGATCCGTCATTGCTGCCGCCAGATCAAAGCTCACAACGCTGGGCCGGAAGTCGGGCGGATTCAGGCGAATAATTTCCGCGTAGTGCGCTGCGGGCTCGGGAAGAATTTCTTTGTACGACGCGATCAGATCTGTCAGCTTCATCCCATCACGATAGGAGTACCGCCCAGGCCGCAGTACGTGCCCTTGCAAATAAATCGTGTCCTGGTTGTAGGGCGCTATCGGAAATATGTGAATTTCATCGCCATCTTGAACGTGGAAGGACGCAAGCTCGGCAGGCGAGGAATTCTCCGCAGACAGGTCCAGGCTCAGCATCGTGCGTTTCTCGTGCGCTTCCAGTCGTTGCACCTCGACGTGTCGCAACGCCGCCGCCGGCAGGATTCCCCCGGCTAGTTCCAGCGCATCCGCCACCGTTTTCTCGGCGTTCAATTCGTAGATCGCTGGCCGCCTCACCATCCCCGTCACTGTCACCTGTGGTCCAACTGGCGGTACCAACAAGGAGTCGCCGTTCTCCAGCCTTTTCGCGTCAGGCGTCACTCCATGCAAAAGCAGGTCGTACGCGTCGATTACCTCAAGCTCCTGCCTCCCGCGCATGTGTTTCAACGAACGCAAAGAGCCGCGCGATGTTGCTCCCCCTGCTGCCACCAGCGCGTTCACCGCTGTCGATAGCGAGCTGATGTCGTAAGCCCCGGGCTGCTCTACCTCTCCAACAACGTAGATCCGCACTGTACGCAACCGCGACACGGACACGTCGGCTGAAGTGTCGCGATATTGCGTCCCGATGGCTCTTTGTACCGATTGTTGAACCTCGCCGAGAGACTTTCCACTCACCAGCAACGGTCCTGCTTCCGGAAGTGTGACTCTCCCCTCGCGGTCCACAACCCGCACCAGCTTTGTCGAAACTCCTCCCCACAAATCGATCGAGAGGCTGTCACCGGGACCGACAACATAATCTGGCCCCACGGGCAGATCCATCGGGATGCTGCGAAGATCACGCAAGCCATCGCGAAAAACTTCCGTCCCAAAGCGTTGTGGCGGACGGTCACGTGAAGGCGCCTGAACATACAGGTCATATAAGGACGGAATATCCGCGTACGGATTCGGGCGCCGCACCATCGCTTCAGGTGATAATTCACTCTCCCTTGCGAGACCAGTTCCTCGCATTCCCAGCGTCCCTGCGGCCATCTCCGCCTTTCCACTCGGCGAAAGATTTGTTTCTCTCGAGGCCACCTCAGGCATCGCACTCTGGCTCGCTCCCCGGTGCATCTCTTCCATCAGCGGAACGCTCGATGAATCCGGAGATCCATTGCCAGAAAATCCCGGTTCGCGTGAAGGCTTCGCTGTGTCCGAAACGGTCTGGTACAAAGCATTTCCATCTCCGCCTTCGCTGGACACAACACCTTCCGAATCGACACCTGCTTGCATGATCCGTGGAGAGGGCGTCAGCGGCTGTCCATCGTTGGGATAATTGGAAGGCGGCTCCTTTTGTGGAGAACTTTCTTCAGGAGCTGCATAGCCGCGTTTCGCCGGCGACGTTGCACCTTGCAAGCATCCCCGATCTTCATTCAATTCGCAGTGCGCCGTTTTTGTCTCATTCCCACCGGTCTGTGAAGGTTTGAGCGAATCCGAGTCTTCCTGCGCTTCAATTTGCACCAACCGCCTTACACGCTCCCTCAAAAGAAGGTCTTGCTCTTTTCCTATCTCCGAACTGGGATTCACGTTCGGGCGCAGGTAGCCGTAGCGCTGCACCAGCCGCGTTGCGACTGACCGGAATCCCACATCCGTTTTTAGTCTGTCAAAAATGGCATCATCGGTAAGATCTTCGTCGCTGACGATCTGTCCGTTGTCACTCGCCTCCTTGGCCACCCAGCGCTTTAGCTCCACCAGGATTCCGGGATCACCAATAAGCACTTCCTTGATCTGTGAAGGCGAGGCGGCCACTCGGAGAAGATTGCCATTTTCCAGTTCAGAAATCGCCAAATTCGTACTGCGCGTTTCGCCGTTGATTGGGCGAGGTTGCGGGTTGCTTTCCTGCGCCTGTGCGGAAACACAAAAGGCCAGAAGGAAAAGAGGAGCGAAGCACCTCGCCAATTTCCCGGCTCGCAGCATTGTTGTATTTACCCTCTCAGTTGATTTCATTGCTCTCACTCGCAATTCCCGCCACGTTCTTCACCGCGCTCAGAAATCCCTGTTCAGACGACTCAATATCCGCGGCGTGAATATCCAACGACGCCCAATAACAAACGATGTAGTTCTCGTGGGGTGCGACAGCGATGATCCGCAGCGTCGGATAGTCGCGAAGCAACTCATCGCAAATCGCCGGCCGCTTACCCGGTTTGTCCGCCGTGACCACCAATAGGTCTGGCGATGTCTTTTGCACCACCTCTCGGATCTCTGCCTCTTTCGCCACTTGTCCGACGATTTCGATCCAGGATTCTTCCGCGAGCATTTCCACAAGGAGCTCTCGCATCAGCTTCGGTTGGTTGGCCACGAGAATTCGGAATGTCTTCAGCATTGCAACCCCTCTTGGCCATCGAGTATTAACTGTTGAGGAGAAAGCGGTAGGTTCAATCAAGAATCATTTCGGAACCATGGTTGAAAGCTGGTCTGGGCCGCTATGTACGAGTTGAAATGGGGCCCCGGGATAGTCCAAGAACCTAGGCCCTCCCATGGTCCGCGGGCTAGGTCCGATTAGTGCTAAACCAAGAAGAAAAGTGGTCCATTACGGATGTACGAACGGTTTGTGAGCCCCGATGTTTTAGTTCGAAAGGTCTCATAGTTTATGCTTAGTGTAGCTATACTGCTAAGGTTGTAAGTCGTGAACAGATGATTGCCTTTTTGGCTGAACTCGACAAACCGGAGACGATGCTCGAATGGACGCTCGCGTTTATGGTGCGACGGCTCTTCGTCCCGAGGAGTGTTTCGCGTTGAAATGGTGCGACATTGATCGGGACAACAACCAGATCCTCGTGCGCAGAGGGTGGAGTAAGGGCAAAGAGACTGAGGGGAAGACGGCAGGCTCGATCTCACCCGTGGCGATGCATCTATTAGTTGCTCGCGACTTGAACGAGTGGCGAAAGGCGACTCCCTACAGCAAGGATGGCGACTGGCTGTTCGCATCAAGTCGCGAGAAGGGCAGAGTCCCACGGGCGGCGTCTACCTGCGGGAAGCATTACCTTCGTCCTGCTGCGGTCAGGGCTGGTGTTCTTAGTCCGGGCGATAATTCGCGGTTCGGTTGGCACAATCTGCGTCACAGCTTGGCCACGTTTCTTGGTGGAGCTAACGTCAATCCGTCAGTCATCCAGAAAATGCTGCGCCATGCAAAACCGCAAACTACGGCTCGCTACATTCACGCGGTCAACGATAAACAGCTTGAGGCTCAGGGCTTGTTCTTGAAGGCGATCAGGCACGGCAGGAACCGCACGAGAGTTCGGAGGAGAAACCGAGGTCGGGTTTAATCTCGGGTTGGAGTTTCCGGTGTCACGTCCGGCAACTCCTTGAAAAGAATGGCGGGGACGACGAGACTCGAACTCGCGACCTCTGCCGTGACAGGGCAGCGTTCTAACCAACTGAACTACGTCCCCGCAAATTTGCCACGCGGTATGGTGGGCAGTGCAGGGCTCGAACCTGCGACCTCCTGCTTGTAAGGCAGGCGCTCTAACCAACTGAGCTAACCGCCCTTTCTGCTCACATGAATTTATACTACAGGAACCCCTCCACTCGGTCAAACTTTTCACTCTTTCAGCTTTTTCTTTCCTGTTTCCTTGCGATTTTCCTTCACAACCAGTAAACTCGTAGTTTCATAAAATACTCCAAGGACGCCCCTTAGAAGATGCTCCTGAACCGTGATTATGTCGGCCACATGGCCTCCGAAGTCATCAAAAAGCTCATCGCTGACAATCTCATTGAAATCAAGGAAAAGGAAGTCGAACCCGTCATCGCCCGCGTCCGCGCCCGCATGATGGACGAAATCACCGTCGAAGACCGCATCAACGAGCAGGTGCGCAACATCCTCATCCAGTATCAGGATGAAATGCGCCGCACCGGCGTCTCTTATCAGGAAATGTTTAAGAAGGTGAAAGGCCAACTCGCGCGCGATCAAAAACTGATTTTGCGCTGATTCAACGCCGCGCTTCAACGCGCCGCCAGGGAAGGGAACTGAGGCACACCAACACGATGAGATTGAGCCGCGAAAAAATTGTGCGTATCTCCCACCAGGTCACCGATCTTCTCGTGCAGAGCAACGAAGTCGAGTTCATCGAAGACCGCGACACCATTCGCCAACATGTCGTTCAGACCATTACCGAAGTCCTTCGCGAAGAAGAAAAAGTCGAGGTCGAAGTCCGCAAGCGCATCACTTCCCAGAAAAAAGAAATCCTCGAAGGCAGCGAGGAGTGGGACGTCCTCTTCCGCAAATACTATTCCGATGAACTCCGCCGCATTGGTGTTTCCGCAGCCCCCGAAGAACACCAAAAGGCCGGCCACCGCTAATCCTGTGGTGCGCCGTCCTGGCGCCGCATCTACAACTCGCCCAAGAGATGGATTGTCTCCTTGTGTCTTTCATGCCATTGCTCAAGAAAAAGAGGGCGGCCATAGCCGCCCTCTTAACCTGAAAACTTAGCACTTACAACTTAATACTTAAAACTTCTCTCACTGATCGTCCGGTCTCCGCTTCAACGTCGGACGGTCGTCGTCGCCTGAATTCGGATCCGACTGTCCCGTCTTATCCGATTGTTCTGTCTTGGTCCGCAAGGTCGGCTTCCCAGGCGCATTATCCTGCACCTTCCGCGAGAACATGATGTTCCGCAGCCGCGCCTTCACCGCATCAAACTCCGATGTCGTCACGATGTAGTCGTCGCGCTCCGGCAAAATCCGCGCAATCTCTTTCTGCGCTGCTTCGATGCGATCCGGTGTCGGCGGGTGCGTCGAGAAAATCTTCGGTATGGATCCCGGCCTTCTCTTTTCGTCCGCCTGAATCCGCTCGAAGAATGTTACGTACGCGTTGGGGTCGTACCCCGCCTTGTACATGTACTGGATCCCCAGGAAATCGGCCTGGCGCTCATCGTCGCGCGAAAATTTCAGAAACGTCAACGGAATAGCCAGGTTCATGCCCTGATATATGCCGTACCCGGCCCATCCGTAAGGTACAAAAATCATCGCCGCCATCGCGCCGATTTGCATGATATCCGCTTTAGTGGCATTTTTCGTACCGTGCCGCGCGATCACGTGAGACATCTCGTGCGCCATCACGCCTGCCAGTTCCGCTTCCTCTTCCGCGCGCAGAATCAGCCCGCTATTTACATAGAAGAAGCCGCCAGGAAGCGCAAACGCATTCACCACGTCGGAGTCAATCACCTTAATCGTGAAGGGAACTCGCGCGTCCGAATTTCGCACCAGGTTTTGGCCAACCCGGTTCACATATTCCGTAACCACGGGGTCGTCGATCAACTTTGACGAGCGCTCCACTTCCTGCGCCAGTTGCTTTCCCAGTGCAATTTCCTTTTCCAACGAATAAAAATTTACGCCCTTGCCCGGGTTCCGGTTCCCGATCGCGTCTACGTCTTCGTTGGGATTCTTCGGATGAACCGTCTGCTGTTGCGGCACGGGAGCATCTGCCCCTGGCTGCCCTGCGGGCGGTGTTGCGGCGGGAGTGGCTTTGGGGTCCGGCGGAGGAGGTGGCGGAGGCGCTTCCTGGCCTATCGGAATTGGCCCTGTCTGCGGTGCTGCATTCGGATCCTGGCTACCCGCCTGTGGATTCTGCTGTCCTTGTTGCTGCGTGGTTTGCCCGGAGGCTCCCTGCTGCCCCTGCTGTTGCGTCGTCTGACCGGATTGCCCGGAGGCGTTCGGTTGTCCCTGCTGTGTTGTCGAAGAACCTTGTGACTGGCTCTGAGCACTCGTGCCCGCAGGCCATGCCATCATGCATGCCGCCAGCACCAGACCGACCGCGCATTGTGACGCTTTCCGCATAGGTCGAGCCCCCCTCAAACGCTTTCCAGGCAAGTATACACCCTTGATTCTGCTACCCTACTCTCGTTCAGTGTGATGTGCCTCACCCTAATATGGTTTCCTCGACCCCCCGCCCCTCTGGGGGAGCCAACGTACTGTGTACTATCCCCCACTTAGGCAGTTGACACTTCTGGTCAGCCTATCTACATTCAAAGCATCACTATGAGCGCCCGCAAGGTCCAGATTGGCCAGCTTTGGAAGAAAGAAGACACCGGCGACACCTACCTCGTCACTCGCGTATACAACGAAGCCCTCAGCACCATCGTCGTTCTACGTAAATCCGGCGCCGAAAACGAGCAGCAAATCCGAGTTAAAGTCGAACGCACCGCCGCCGGACAGGGCATTCCCGGCTTCACCCCAGCTATGGAAGACGACTCGGTTTAGTCCCATTCCGCCGTCTAACGGCATTCAGGGCAGCGAAAACGCAATCAGGTAGTCTCCTTGCTTCGTCCCCAGCTTTCCATGTCCGCCCGCCGCTATCACAAGGTACTGCTTGTTCCCGACCGTGTACGTCATCGGGGTCGCCTGCCCGCCTGCTGGCAGTTGGTACTTCCACAGTTCCTCGCCGGTTTCAATGTTGAAAGCTCTTAAATAGAGGTCCATGGCGGCAGAGGTGAAAACGAGCCCGCCTCCCGTGATGATCGGCCCTCCCAGGTTGATTGTCCCTGTCTGTTCATTGGGGAGAAAGGAACCCAGCGGCACGTCCCACACCTTCTTGCCAGTAAAAAGATCGACCGCCTCGGTGGTCCCCCAAGGTGGCGCGTTGCAAGGCAACTTGCTGGGCGAAAAAAGGAAGCTGCGATATAGCCCGTAAGGCGCGCCCCTCTGTGCTCCAAATTCACCGTAAATCCGGTTGTCCTGGTCCTTTTTAGTCTCGCCTTCAAATTGCTCACGCGGTATCAGCTTCACCCAGGCAATCAACCGGTTCGTGTTTGCCACCATAATATGCCGCGATGCATCGTAGGCCGCACTGCCCCAGTTCACTCCTCCCACGTTTCCGGGATAGACAACGCTCCCCTGAAGACTCGGCGGAGTGAATATTCCTTTTGATCGCAACGACTTGATCTTCTCCTGGCACCACTTGGCATCCTCTGGTGTCGGTCCCCATGCTTCGCTCGCCGATACTTTTTCTGGCACCAGCGCGATGCCAGAAAAGGGTTGCGTAGGCGCACTCTGTTCGCCGGCGATATCGCTCTGCGGCACGTCCCGCTCCGTAACAGGCAGCAAGGGTGCTCCCGTAAGCCTGTTCAGCACAAACACGTGGCCCATCTTCGTGTTGATGACAATCGCGGGAGTTCCGTCCTTCCAGGTAAACAACGTAGGCTGCGAGGCCACGTCGTAATCCCACAAATCATGGTGCACCACCTGAAAGCCCCACACGAATTGCCCCGTGGATGCCCGCAGCGCCACCACCGAGTTCGCCCATTTGTTATCGCCCTTGCGAATCCCTCCGTAATAGTCAGGGCTGGCGCTCCCCGTCGGTATGAACACCAAATCCTCTTCCGGGTCCACCGACAACGTTGACCACGCATTTCCCGCGCCTGTCCGAGGCTTCGTCTCTTCCGCCCACGGTATTGGATTCCACGTCCACCGCAATTTGCCGGTTCGCGCGTCGTACGCCCGAACAATGCCCCGCCCCGTGTCTACCTTCCAATTGTCCGCAATCGAAGATCCCGTGATTACCAGCTCTTTCGCAATTGCGGGAGCCGAAGTTACTTGATAGCCTCCCGTCCATTCCGTCGCTGTCGCTGCGTCCTGCGCAAGGTTCACTTCGCCATTCGCGCCGAAATCACTGCATGGCTTACCCGTTTCGCCATCCAACGCGATCAGCCGCCCATCCAGCGTGCCCATGAAGATGCGAAGACTGCACGGCGCTCCCGGCTTCGCCCCAGGATCGTGCCACGCAGACACGCCGCGCGATGCCACTTCGGAATAGTTTTGGGTGAGATCCAAGTGTGGGTCGTACTCCCACAATTTGCTGCCCGTCTGCGGATTGAGCGCGATCACGTGGTTATACGGCGTGCTGAAGAACAACTTGCCATCCACAAGGATGGGTGTTGCTTCAAACGTAGCTTTGCGATTTTGCTTTGTCTCTACGTCCAGCGCCCCTGTCCGGTAGGTCCAAGCCACTTGCAGCTTCGCCACGTTGCTGCGATCGATCTGCGCCAGTGGGGAATACCGCGTTCCCCCGGCATCGTTTCCGTAGTTAGGCCAACCGGTATCGCCTTTCGTTTGGCCACGGGTAAATGTCGCCGCGCAGCCCATCAGGACGAGCGCGATTAGCAATATGTGATTTCGGATTGGTTTGAGCGCAGACTGAATTGGCAGTTTCATGGGGCGAAATCATACCTTGAGTCTGCAACTCTTACACCTTCAAATCGCTTTTGCCCCTGTTCTAGATCGACCGTACCCCCAGCCCTACTACATCCTCTACGGCCATCATCTCCTTCTGCAAAAACGGTTCCCCGTACCTCACCCCAATCATCTGTCCATAATGCCGCGCCAGCAGGTCCATCTTCGGGTCCAGCTCATCAATTGCCAGATACACCCTCTGCTTCCTTTCGCTCTTCGCCGGACGGAATTGCGACCCGTACGCCAGAATCGCTTTTCGCCTCGCCTCATATTGCTTCGTCACATCCACCACAAAAGTCGGCGGCATCCCCTCAAAAGATGTCGCGTACAGAATCTTGAATGGACGGTGCGGCTCCCCATCCAGCGGCAATTGCTTCAGCCCGGCCAAAAAGCATCCCTCATACCCGAGCGCTGAAGCATGGTAATGATCCGGATGCCGCGCCTCCCAATACGGCAAAATCACCGTCCGCGGCCGCAACTCCCGAATCACCTTCGCCAGCCGCAGCTTATTCTGCCGTGTGGCCTGCACATCCGAATCCGCCACTCCCAGCGTCCCTCGCCAAGCCACTCTCAATATCTTCGCCGCGCGCTCCGCTTCCTTCGCCCTCGTTTCCGGTGTTCCTCGCGTTCCCATTTCTCCCGCCGTCAAATCCAGTATCCCCGTGGTATACCCGCGTTGCGCCATCTTCAGCAGCGTTCCCCCACACGTCAGTTCCACATCATCCGGATGCGCCGCTATCGCCAACAAATCCAGTTTCATCGCTCGCCTCGCAACTTCGGCGTGGATTGTAGCACCATCACTTCACCCTGTCCGAAAGACCAGTTGTGTGTTGTAAACCTCACCTTACGGAAGTACCCCCAAATTGTGCCTTTCGATTCATAGTGGCTATCAAGGGTCCAAATTATTCTGTTGGCACAACGGAGCTTTACTGAGGCGCACCGCACTCGCTCGCAACTCTCCTCCTCTGCGGCTCAGAAATTTCAACCAGGCACATTCTTGTAGGGCTGGTGGTTTTTGAGCATGGCTCCAACTCTGACCAAGCAACTCCAGGACTTCTCCGGACTTCGCGCCCTTGCTCGCACGCAGGCCGCTCCGCAACCAGTCTCTTCCGGCTCTATCCGTGTCTCCGAGTTGCTCTCCGCCCTCTCTTACGCGTTGGACCTCACCGAAGGCCGCGAAATGGGCCATTCCGTCCGCAGTTGCATCGTTGGCATGCGCATCGCCCAGGAAATCGGCCTCAAAGTTGAAGACCAGGCCGATCTTTACTACACGCTCCTTTTGAAAGACGCTGGCTGCAGCAGCAACTCCTCCCGCCTCTATCACATCCTCAACGCCGATGATCTTCGGGCCAAAGGCGATCTGAAGACCGTGGATTGGACCAAAGTCGGCTGGGAGAGCCTCCACTACGCGCTCACTCATGTCGCCACTTCTACCCCGTATCCCCAGCGCATTTGGAAGATAATTCAAGTCGCCGCCACTCAGCAGCGCGATTCTTGTGAACTTGTGAAGATTCGCTGTGAACGTGGTTCCCAAATCGCCCGCAAGCTCGGTTTTTCCGAACGGGTCGCCACGGGCATTCACAGTCTCGACGAACATTGGAACGGTGGCGGGTACCCTAACGGCCTCCGGCGCGGCGAAATTCCCATCTTCTCGAACATCGCCAACCTGGCGCAGACCATCGAAGTCTTCTTTCGCGCTCGCGGTAAGAAAGACGCCATTGATGCCATCCGCCGCCGCAGCGATCGCTGGTTCAGCCCCGGCCTCGTCAAGGCCGCCATCTCCCTTAGCAGTGGCGGGAGGCTCTGGGAAGGGCTCGACAATGAGGATCTCAACGCTGAAGTTCTCGCCATGGAGCCCGCTGATCGCCGCCTCACCGCGGATGAAAAAACCATCGACGACATCTGCGTCGCTTTCGCTGAAATCATCGACGCCAAAACGCCTTTCACCTATCAGCACTCCAACGGTGTCGCCGACGCTGCCGTGGACATCGGCAAATGGTTCGGCTTTCGCGAACAGGACCTCAAGCGCTTGCGCCACGCCGGCCTTCTGCACGATATTGGCAAGCTCGGTGTCTCCAACGCCATCCTCGAAAAGCCCGGAAAGCTCACTCCTGAGGAAGTGGACGCCGTTCGCCGCCACCCCTATTTCTCTTACGAGATTCTCCGCCGCGTCCCCGCTTTTGCTGATTTCAGCTACGACGCGGCCGCTCACCATGAACGCCTCGATGGCAAAGGCTACTGGCGAGGTCTGACCGCGGACCAACTCACTTTGCCTGCGCGCATCATGGCTGTCGCCGACGTTTTCGACGCCCTGCGTGCCAAGCGTCCTTATCGCGACGCCCTGCCACTTGAAAAAGTTTTTTCCATCATGCGAGAAGATGCTCCTCACGCCCTCGACTCCAGTTGTCTCGAAGCCTTGATGGAATCGAATTTGGACACAAAAAGTTTGCCGCAGCCCCCACCCGCCGCGGCACTTCACTAATACTCCTGAGGAGGATCACAAAATGAAGTTTCGCTCCGCTTCACTCTTTCTGCTGTGTGCCCTGTTTCTGATGTCTGGAATCGCTCGCGCCCAGGATTTCTACATGAACACATCCAGTGCTCGTTCTCTCGGTCTAGGCGGCGTTTATGTCGCTTCTTCCGACGATGCCCTGGACGCCCTCGCCACCAATCCTGCGGGCATTGCTTTTCTGCAGGGCCGCAACCTGAATCTTGCAGCCGATGCCGTCTTCGCTCGCGGCTCCTTCACCGATTCTGTGAATGATGGCGCCCCACTTCGCACTGCGCCCGGCGTCATTCCGTACGGCGCTTTCGGCATGCCCATCGATCATTCGCACTTCAGTTTCGCCGTTGGCGCTGCGCCCGAATTGCTCTCCACCGCCGACTGGAAATATGTGGACGCGCCCGGAACCGCAGGAGCCTCCTACGGCTTGCAGCAGCAGAAATCCGCCATCAACGCCGTGCGCTTCTCCGCCGGACTCGCCTATTCCTTTAGCCCCAAGTTCTCCCTGGGCGCAACGGTCGGCGCCGTCTATAACACCAACACCCTTCAGGCTCCCTACATCTTCCAATCCCAGCCTCAGCTCGCCGGTCTAAAAACTCTCCTCGATCTCCACACGAATGGTGTTGGCTGGAACACCAGCGTCGGCGCGCTCGCCCATCCCAATCGCAAGGTCGAACTCGGCCTTGCTTGGACCTCCCGCACCGTGATCAACTCCACCGGTGACGCCTCTGGCGATGCCTACGCCCAGTTTGCTGCCCTCGGCGTGAACGCGCCTTCCACGTTCACCTACAACGCCGCGGTCCAGAACGTTTTGCCGCAATCTATTCTTGCCAGCCTCGCCTGGCAGGCCAATTCTCACTGGCTTTTCGCGTTTCAGACCAATTGGATCGATTGGAAAGAAGCCTTCGTGGTCCTCCCCGTCAGCCTCACCAACGGCACAAACGCCACCATCAATTCCATCGTCGGCTCCAACTCGATGCAGGATGGCGTGCCCCTCCACTGGAAAGATCAATACGCCTTCCATGTTGGTGCGGAGCGCAGTTTGACGGAGCACACCACCTTCCGCGCTGGTTTCGCTCACGCCAATAGCCCGGTGCCCAGTTCCACGCTCACTCCTTTAACCGCCGCCATCTTGTCCAATGAAATTTCCACCGGGCTCACCTATCGGCATGGCAAGTCGCGCTACGAAGCCGCTTATGCCTTCCGCCCCACGTCCACCCAATCAGTTGGCCAGAGTTCGCTTTTGGCCGGCGAATACGACAACAGCACCGTGCATGTTGGCACGCAATCGCTAATCCTCGGTTACTCATTGCAGTTCTAACGCAGCTCAACCCCATGCCGCTCGGCGCTCACCCCCGTCGAGCGGCATTTCCCTCGTCTCCTGTGCTACCTTTTTGGCATGCCCGATGAACAGAAACTCTCCGGCCGCGTCGCCTTGGTTACGGGAGCCGCCAAACGGATTGGCCGCGTCGTCGCTCTACGCCTCGCATCTGAAGGTGCCGATGTTGCCATCCACTACGGCCACTCCGAATCCGAAGCCTGCGACACCGTTCGCGAAATCGAAAAACTCGGCCGCCGTTCCATCGTCATCCGCGCCAATCTCACCAACGTCGTCGAAATCCAAAACCTGATCGACCAAACCGTTGGCTACTTCCAACGCCTCGACATCCTCGTCAACAACGCCGCCAATTTCCTTGAAGCTAAATTCGGTGCAACCACCGAACAATCCTGGGACGCCTCTCTCGACACCAATCTCAAAGCCCCTTTCTTTGCCGCGCAAGCCGCCGCGCCTCATCTCGTCAAATCCGGGAAGGGAATCATCGTCAATTTCGCCGATATCGGCGGCATCCTCGGCTGGCGTGAGTTCCTCCCTCATTCCGTTTCTAAAGCTGGCGTTATTCTGATGACTCGCATTCTCGCCAAGGAACTCGCTCCCGCCGTCCGCGTTAACGCCATCGCTCCCGGCACCATCACCATGCCCGGCGATCCCCCCGAGTGGCAATCAGACTTCATTCGTCGCGCTCCCCTCCAGCGCACCGGCCGCCCCGACGAAATCGCCGACGCCGTCCTCTTCCTAATCACTGCCGAATTCCTAACCGGCCAAACACTCATCCTCGACGGTGGCCGCACCCTCTCCCCCGACCTCCGCACATAGCCATTTTTCTCCCCATTCTTCTCTGCGAACTCTGCGCTCTCTGTGAACTCTGTGCAGGCCTTCATCTTTCTTTGCGCTCTTCTTCTGGCTGTCAACTGTAAACTGTCGACTGTAAACTTCCTCCCCCCCATCCAAATCCCCGCATCACCCCACCACAAATTTTTCTAACCCTCAAGATGCATGTCCGCCTGTCTAGGTGTATTCTCTATGATTGTGCGTTTCTCCCCGCGCACGCGCCGGCCCACCGGCGGGAAGGAAACAGGCCATCGCTCCCATGGATCAGGAAACTTACGTACCTCGCCACTTCGAGGACGTCGAAATCCAGGAATGGTTGGAGTCCCTCGACTCCGTCCTGCTGTCCAGCGGCACCGATGTGGCGCGCGAGATCATGGAGCGTCTCCGCGCTCACGCCACTGTCAGTGGCATTGATCTTCCTTTCTCCGCGAACACTCCTTACGCGAACACCATTCCCGCCCGCCTCGAACCCCTGTTCCCCGGCGACCAGCAACTCGAGCGCCGCATCAAGTCCCTCATTCGCTGGAACGCCCTCGCCATGGTCGTTCGCGCCAATCGCCTCGAGCACAACATCGGCGGCCACATCTCCACGTACGCTTCCGCCGCCACGCTCTACGAAGTTGGTTTCAACCATTTCTTCCGCGCGCGTTCCGATTCCTTCGAAGGCGACACTGTCTATTTCCAGGGCCACGCTGCTCCCGGCATTTATGCCCGAGCCTTCCTCGAAGGCCGCCTCAGCGTCGAGCAGCTCATAAATTTCCGTCGTGAACTCAAGCCCGGGGGCGGCCTCTCTTCCTACCCGCACCCGTGGCTGATGCCGAATCTCTGGGAATTTCCCACTGTCTCCATGGGGCTTGGCCCGCTGATGGCTATCTATCAGGCGCGCTTCAATCGCTATCTTGAAAATCGCGGCCTCAAGCCTGCCACCGATGCCAAAGTTTGGGCCTTCCTCGGCGACGGCGAAACCGACGAACCGGAATCCCTCGGGGCCATCACTCTCGCGTCGCGCGAAAAACTCGATAACCTCATCTTCGTCGTCAACTGCAATCTTCAACGCCTCGATGGTCCCGTCCGTGGGAATGGCCAGATCATTCAGGAACTTGAATCCGCTTTCCGCGGCGCCGGTTGGAACGCGATTAAGGTTCTTTGGGGCTCTGAGTGGGATCCCATTATCGAGCGTGATTCCGAAGGTCTGCTCGTCAAGCGTATGGGCGAAATGGTGGACGGCGAATATCAGAAGCTCGTCGTCTCCAGCGGCGAATACATCCGCCAATTCTTTTTCGGCAGCGATCCCCGCCTTCTCAAGCTAGTCGAGCCTCTTCCCGACGAAGCTCTTCGCCGTCTCCGTCTCGGTGGCCACGATCCCCGCAAAGTCTACGCAGCCTACAAAGCCGCTTTCGAGCACAAGGGCCGTCCCACCGTCATCCTTGCCCGCACCATCAAAGGCTACGGTCTCGGCGAAGCTGGGGAAGGCAAGAACGTTACCCACCAGCAGAAAAAATTAAACGAGGACGAGCTTCGCGAATTCCGTTCGCGCTTCGGCATTCCTCTCAGCGATGACGACGTCAACAGCCTGCCTTTCTATCGTCCCGCCGAAGACAGCGAAGAGATGCGCTACCTCAAGGCCCGCCGTGAATCTCTCGGTGGCTATATGCCGCAGCGCAAAGTCCGCTCCGCGCCGATTGTTGCCGATCATGATGAACTCTTCCGGGAATTCTTTGATGGCAGCGAAGGCCGTGAAGTTTCCACCACCATGGCTTTCGTCGGTATGCTTCGCAAAATGCTCAAGGATCGTGAAATCGGCAAGCTTGTCGTTCCCATCGTTCCCGATGAAGCTCGCACCTTTGGCATGGAGTCGCTCTTCCGCACGGTCGGCATCTATTCCAGCGTCGGCCAGAAATACGAGCCCGTCGACGTCAACACACTCCTCTATTACAAGGAAGCCAAGAACGGCCAGATCCTCGAAGAGGGCATCACTGAAGCCGGTTCCATGGCCTCGTTTATTGCCGCCGGCTCCGCCTACGCCACCCACGGCATCAACACCATCCCATTTTTTATTTATTATTCGATGTTTGGTTTCCAGCGCATCGCCGATTTCATTTGGGCTGCTGCCGATATGCGCTCTCGCGGCTTCTTGCTCGGCGGCACTGCGGGCCGCACCACTCTTGCTGGTGAAGGTCTCCAACACCAGGACGGCAACAGCCACGTCCTCGCTCTGTCCGTCCCCAATCTTCTCGCCTTTGATCCTGCTTACGCCTATGAAATCGCCGTCATCCTTCAAGACGGCATTCGCCGCATGTACAAAGATGGCGAAAGCATCTTCTACTACATCACCGTAATGAACGAGCCCTACCCCATGCCCGCCATGCCGGCCGGCGCCAAAGAAGGCATCCTCAAGGGCATGTATAAACTCCGCGCTGCCCCCGAGCGCAAAGCCAAGCTCCGCGCGCAACTTTTCGGCAGCGGCGCCATCCTTAATGAAGTTCTTCGCGCACAGGAAATCCTCGACCAGAAATTCGGCGTCGCCGCGGACGTCTGGAGCGTCACCAGCTACAAGAATCTCTACACCGATGGCATGGAAGTCGAACGCTGGAATCGGTTGCATCCCGATGAAACGCCGCGCGTCCCATACGTCACGCAATGCCTCGAAGGCGAACAGGGTGTCCTCGTTGCCGCCTCCGACTACCTGAAAGTTCTCCCTTCGATGATTTCCAAGTGGGCTCCGCGCCGCCTTGCCAGTCTTGGCACCGACGGCTTTGGCCGCAGCGAAGGCCGCGAATCTCTTCGTGATTTCTTTGAAGTAGATTCTCGCTTCATCGTCGTCGCCACCCTCCACGAATTAGCCCAAGACGGCCTCGTCGGCGAAGCCACCGTCCAAAACGCCATCAAAGAACTGAACATCAACCCCGAAAAACCCAACCCCGTCACCTCTTAGCTTTTGGTTTTGTAGTGGCTAGCCTTTAGGCTGGTTTTGTGTGGCACCTCTTATCGGGCATCCCTGATTCCGAGTCTGTCATCCCGACCGGAGCGGCGGCGCCATTTGCCGGCGCGCAGCGGAGGGATCAAGGCATAATGTCTACCGTGCGCAAAACTTTCCAGGTTTTCTTTCTCATCCCGTGCACAATCCTGCTTTGCGTTTCATCATTCGCACAAAACGGTGCGTTGACCGAAATCCAGCGCCGAGCCTTCCTCCACAAACTCTCCGACGCCGCCCTCGAGCGCACCACTCACACCGTTCGCTACGTCTCCGACTACGTCAGCATTCCTTATCCCAACGGCGATGTTCCCCCCGACACCGGCGTCTGCACTGACGAAATCATCCGCTCCTACCGCGCTCTCGGCATCGATCTGCAGAAAGAAGTCCACGAAGACATGAAAGCGAACTTCTGGGTCTATCCCAATCATGTCCGCTGGATGCAACTCCGCACGGACACCAACATCGATCACCGCCGCGTCCCCAACCTGATGGTCTTCTTTGCCCGCAATGGCGAATCTCTTCCTATCACAAATAAAAGTGAAGACTACACTCCCGGCAATCTAGTCACCTGGGATTTAGGCGGCAACGTCCCCCACATCGGCATCGTCGTGGATAAAAAATCTCCCTCGGGCCGCTACCTGGTTGTCCATAACATCGGCCAGGGCCCCAAAGCCGAAGATGTCCTCTTCCTATGGAAAATTACCGGCCACTACCGCTACTTCGGCCCCCGCTCGTCGCACTTGTAGGGGCCGCCTTCTGAGGCGGTCCGCGAAGTAATCACCGGCAAGGCCGTAAATTCCGCCACCATTTTCGACGCCCTTTCGTCCATCGTTTTCTCGTATTCTCCGTTCCCTCTGCGGCCCCTCTGCTATCTCTGTGTAAGCCTTTCTCTTCTCTTCTCTTCTCTTCTCTTCGCCTGAAACTGTAAGCTGTCGACTGCCAGCTGTGGACTTCACTACTCCCCCTCCAAACTCTCCCCCGCCTTGATCTTCCCTGTCGCCAGATGCGCAATCAATTCCCGGTTCGCCGCCAAAAAATCATATTGCCCCAATTCCCGCGGCAGAGCCCACTCCACCCTCTCAAACACGGTCGGCACAATCTCTCCCTCCACCGCCGCCGCGAAAAAGTGAATTTCAATCTCCTCCCCAAAGTGCGCATACTCGTGCCGCACCTGCGCAATCTCCCGGCATTTCGTCAACCTCACTCCCAACTCTTCACCCAACTCCCGTCCCAGCGCTTCCTCCAGTGTTTCTCCCTCACGCACCTTCCCTCCAGGAAATTCCCACTTCCACGCAGAGGTGTCCTCTCGCCGCCGCTGCCCGATCAGCACCCGCCGGTCTCCGCGTTCAATCACCCCCGCCACCACTTGTCTCATCCATCCTCCTTATGGAGTGCAGCGGCTCGCCGCCGCTTTTCCAACTGACAATACCCCAACTAACCCCAAGTGGCGCTTCAACCGTCAGCTCTTCAACATCCTCCACCCCCTTCCTCTGCGCGTCCCTGCGAACTTTGCGCCTCTGCGTTAGGTTCTCTTTGCTTTTCTCTTTCTTTCTCTTAACTCTTTTTGTTCCGTCCCAAACTGTGAACTGTAAACTGTCAACTGTAAACTACTTCCTCTCCCTCGACACCAAACCCCGCCAATTGCGATACTTTCCCCATGTTCTCTCCGACCCTCTTAGACCACTTCCAATTTCCTCGCAACGCCGGCGAGCTCCCCAACCCCACCGCCAAAATCGAAGTCAGCAATCCCGTCTGTGGCGATGTCCTCCAACTTTCTGTTCTCCTTGAACACACCCGCATCGTAGCCGCGCGTTTCCTCTGCCGCGGCTGCACCGCCTCCATCGCATGCGCTTCATTGTTAACGGAACTAATTCAGGGAAGGGAACTCCACCAACTCAACGATCTCACCGCCGACCAAATCTCCACCGCCATCGGTGGCCTGCCTCAAGCCTCCGCTCATGCCGCTCACCTCGCCCACGACGCCTTACAATCTCTACTCCGCCATCTCGCCACCCTGTAGCTCACCCATTCAGGGGTGAGGCCTTCCAAAACCAAACCTCCGCCTCGACACGAATTCCTCACCCCATCCCCATCGCCCTCTTCATCCCCTCCGGATCATTTAAATTCAGCACGCACCCTTCCTCCGTCGTCCCCACTTCAAACACTTCCTTCGTCCGTTCCCACACCACGGCCCGCGCCCCCACATTCACCGGCGCCTTCTGTAACTCTTCATACACCGCCGCCGAAAACAGCACCGGGTGCCCGCGCCTTCCCTGAAACACCGGCAGCACAATCGGCGCCCCCGAAGCATAGAACGCCTGCACCAGATCATCCACCAGCGCCGCGCTGATCAGTGGATGGTCAATCAAGCACAGCATCAGCCCATCCGTTCCCGCCGGCAAACTCCGCATCGCCGCGTGCAAAGAACTCAACTGCCCCTGCTCCCAATTTTCATTGATTACAATTTCGTCTTCGGGCACCGCCACCGCCCGCGTGATCAGTTCCGCGTGCGGCCCCAACACCACTCGTCGCACACCAATCCTCGGGTGTTGCGTCACCTCAAGTAAATGTTCGAGGAATAGCCGGCCCTGGTAGGGAAGCAGAGCTTTGGGCGAGCCCATGCGGCTCGAAGACCCGCCGGAGAGAATCACGGCCGCGATCATAATAAACCTCCGGCACGTAACTTCAGGCGAAGCCGTCCAGAACCAGGAGTAGCGCTTCCCTCTGCCAGCCCGCCCCGCTCTCGCGGGCCTGCCCGCATCCTACTTCCATTCCTTCGCTCCCACAAGCCTCCGCCAGTTCATCGCCTGCGCCCACCCTGCGGTTCACGTCTCCAGCGGTGGGACCTGCCGCTCAGGTCGGGCCAGAACATGGCGCAAGCTTCGACAATTCGTTGTAGTCATCGTCAGAAAGTCCTAGCTTTTTTCGTAATGACTTTTGTGCCGCTCGCAGAGCCCTGGATTGCAGTCGCTGGCATAATTCCCAGTCCCATGCATCGCCAGTTTTGCGGTTCACCGCGAAATGTCCCAATGTAGGAACGGACTGGGATTGTTCGTAGGCGGGGCTAAAAAAGTAGAAGTCGGGTAAGCCGCTGTGATCAGGATCTGGCTCAAGGATAAACCGTCGCGAGTTAGTATCATATCCTTGGCTTGTCAACCATGTCTTAACAAGGTCTCCGGCTTCTCTCTGACTGACTTGACGTCGGCTGCCAATCAATTGCCCAGAGACGCTGGGCGACAATAAGAACAGCGACATACAGAACAAATAACACAATGTCTTTATCAAATGGGCTCCTTCAGCTGCGCGCAATCACGCCGCAAAGTTACTGAAGCAATTGCCCTAACTACGTTCTCTACAAAAATACAGTTACCACTTCTCCTGTACCCCCTCATCCCCACAGCTCATGAACAGACCGCATCTCTTTCTTTACTAAAAACTTAAAACTTACAACTGAAAACTACTTCAGCCCCGGCGCCGGATACTCCGGCAATTTCTCCTTGCTCGTGTCCGCTCGCTTCACTTCCAATTCATCAAACAGCAGCGAAGGGCAAATGATCGTCTGTCCCACGCCACCCATGCGGTTGCTCACTAGCGAATCGTTGCCCACGGCAATCAAGTCGTTGCGCAGCGCGCGCACGTCCAGCTCATTGAACACCGCGCCCCGCACCAGTTCTTCGTGCCCGTCGCTCGCATACACGCGATACAGCAGCCGCGGAGAGTTGCCCTGGCCCAGCGTATCAACTCGATACGCGTACGGCTTGCTCTCCTCCGAAGCCATTTGCATAATTTTCTTCTTCAGGTCGGCGGGCGATTCCGGCTCTGAGCTCTTCAACATGAGCGTGCCAATTGCAGGCTGCGCTGTAGTCCCCGGTCCCGCTCGGCCGTGGCCATTCGAGGCCGCGAAATCGCGGATAGGCTCCCGCCCCACCAGGTAGTTCTGGAGCATGCCCGCATCAACCAACGTCACCGGTTGTGCCTTCACCCCTTCATCGTCCACGCCATAGCTGCCCAACAGATTCTTTCCCTGAAATTCGTGAATCGTCGGATCGTCTACCACGCTCACAAATCTCGGCAGCACGCGCGTCTTGTAACTCGTGGCGAACGTTCCCGTTGTACGGTTCGGCCTGCCCAGCGGCGGTTTGCGTCCCAGCACGTTGTTTCCAATCAGGCTCGCCAATATGTCGTCAGCAGCATCCGGCGCGAACAGCACTGGCCCGCGGTAAGACTCCTCCACAATCGGCGCTTTGCGTAGCGCAACGAGCGTGTCCAGCATCTGCTTGGTCTCTTTCAGCAGTGCATCGTGTCCGGGAAGTTCCTCCGCTCGCGCTTCCGTCCAGAAGGGGTTGCGGCTCAGTCGCATGCCGTCTTCCGCTTGCGTCGCGCCGTCCAATGTGACCGTGGCGCTCAACTGCCCCTCGCGCACGATCGTTCCTTCCGAGTTCACAAAATATTCGTTGACGGATGAAAACCTCGCCGATGCGCTTACCGATTGCACATCCGGATATTCGCGGTACAGATTGCTTACATCTTGCAACGTTTTGTTCCACGCGGCTTCATCCACTTTCAGCGTTACCGTTGGCCCTACGGAGGAAACCACCGGCGCGGGTGCGAAATCGTCCACGGGGTTTGGGTCCGTGGTGAACTGCTTCAGCGCTGCCAGCTTTTCCGCATAGGCATCCGCCGCGGATTTGTACGCTTCATCCGTCAGCAGCCAGATCTGTCGCCGCAACGAGATCAGGTCGTTATCCAGCGGAAGAATCGAAGCCGTGCCCATGCCTTGGCCATAGAAACTGTCTTGTTTGTAGTCGCCGATGCGCACAACCACGCGGATCACGCGCACGTGCGACCGCTGGCTTTCCCGTAACGCGCCAAAAGCCGCTTCGGCGTTGAAATCATCCACGTCGTTCACGCGGTATTCGATGTAGTAAGGCGCTTTCACCTGGTCCATCTTCAATTGTTCTTTCGAGCGGTCTAACTCAACCAGCAACGCTTCGAACAGGGCATCGCCCTTCGCCGCTGCGTGCGCTGCTGCGGTTGGCCCATCGGGGTTTGGCAGTGCCTTGGCCTCTCTCGCGGAAAGTGGTTGCGCCATCACGCACGCCAGCAACAAAGCTGCAGCCACCACGATTTGCGTCATTACAGTCTTATTCTTCACGGCCGCACCTCCGCCTTTTTCCCGGCGTCTTTGCTCGAAGCCGTGTTTTCCAATCCCGGCGCCGGCAAAATCGGTGGCCGCTCTCGATCATGTGCGCGTTTCTGCACTTCCATTTCGCTGAAGAGCATCGCTGGCGCCACGGCCGAAACCGGCACGCTGCCGCTTTCCGCGCCGCAAACGCCGTTGAAGACGTGCTGTTTGTCGCCAGTGGCAATGATGCGTGTCAGCGCCGCCAGAGGTGTCCCCACAATATCCACTCCGCGAACAAGTTCGTCGGGACGCCCGTCGGCGTACACCTTATAAACAATCACCGGCAGCACTTGAAATGCTTGCGGCAACGACCTCCTCGTCAATGTGAACCCACCCTGGATGTCGTCAAAATACAGCCCGTAAGGTTTCCCTTCTTTTTTCACCTCATCAATCAACTTTTGCCGCATCTGCGCTTCTGGGAAGCTTTGGCTGGAGGAAACAATCAGGTTTCCTTGCCGGCCTGTAGGCATCAATCCCGGCTGGTTGCGGCCGTGTCCATTGGATTTGGCAAATCCCTTGATGGGCATGCGCGACATCAGGAAATTCCTCAGCACGCCGTTTTGAATCACTTCCACGCGTTGTGCCGGTACGCCTTCGTTGTCATATTCGTACGAACCGGCCAGCTTCACGCCGTCCAGTTCTGTTATTGTCGGATCGTCCGCCACACTCAAAAATGTGGGCAGAACTTCCTGACCCACCTTCTTCGTGAATGTCTGTCCTTCTTCTTCATCGCGTTGCCGGTGGCCTTCCAGTCGATGCCCTAGCACTTCATGGAAGAACACAGCCGCGGCTCTCCCGCTCAGCAAAGCCGGACCAGCGTAGGGCTCCGCCACTGGTGCTATACGCAGCGCCTTCAAGTCCACCGCCATCTTGTCAATCTTCGCGTCAAGTTCCGCCTCGCTCGGCAAGCCCTTCGCCGATGGCGCCTGGAACGTCTCCACGCGCAACAGGTCCATCCCGTCATCGGCGCGTGTTTGCGCTTCCATGATCAGCCTCGTGGAAGCGCTGGGTAGCGTAATCATTGCGCCTTCGCTGGAGACCATCCGCGAGCTCGCCGCGGACACCTGCAAAACCACGGTGGCGAAGTAAACGTCCGGATATTTACGGAATGCGCCCGATAGCCTGCGAATCTCGTTTTCCCACGCCGCGCGATCCAGCGTTGGCGGGTTCAGCTTCGCTCCAATGTGCACCTTTGGATCTTCCGTTGAAAAATCCGGCGACTTGTCTTCCTCTTCGGCGCGCACCGCGGTGCTTGTTTTCACGTTTAAGTAGGCAGGCGCCGCGCGCTTGTATTCGCGATCCGTCTGCTCCCATAAAATCCGCGCTGTGGCGTCCGCATCATTCCCCAGTGGCAACGATCCGCTAATCATGCCGCTCTGGCGGCTTTGCCCGTGTGTGTTGTCCAATTCCGGGCTGCCCACGCGCATAGTGACATCCACCGAACGGCGCTTTGATTCGGTGCTGGTCAAAAGCCCACCGTAAGCTCCTGCAATCACGATTTGGTCCTGATCGTACGCCGTGTAATCGATGAAGTAAGGAGGTGTGTCGCTCTTGGCCAGGTCCGTCTTCGCGCGGTCCAATTCTCCCTTCATGGTCGCCAGCACGGGATCGGCCGCCGCCGCGGCGCTCGCGTTCGTAGGAGCCTTGTCCGTAGCACCGACAACCGCGCCTGGCGCAACACAAATAAGCTGTGCGGCCAACAGCCACGCAGCCGCCTGCCGCCATCGCAGTCGCACCGTCTCGTCGACGTCCATTGCGCCAAAAAGATTCGTATAACGCGGCTTTCGCCCTACGGCGTACTTGCTGCTCATGAAGGTTTGACTCCCGGGATACTGTGGATATTGTTCATCGTGTGCGTAATTCGCGAGTATGCCTGAGTGGAAGAGCTTCCGCAAATTACACTTTGCCCAGTGTCTTAGCTCCATAATTCTGTCACCCCCTAACGGCAACGTGAAAATGTCACCCTATGAGACAGGAGACATTTCCGTTGAGCCAGAAGGAACTGCACCGAGTGAGCGTGATCAGCGCATGCATCAAGGGAGACATGGCGTGTGCCAGAGCCGCCGCACTCCTGTGTCTGAGCGTGCGCCAGATTAAGCGCTTGAAGAAACGCATGCGCGAAGACGGGGAGGCGGCTCTGGCTCACGCCAACCGCGGTCGGCCCAGCCACCGTCGCCTGCCCGACGCCGTGCGCCGGCGCATCGTGCAACTGGCGCGCGGCACCTACGCCGGCTTCAACGACCACCATCTCTGCGAGAAACTGGTCGAGCGCGAGGGCTTTTCCCTCAGCCGTGAAACCCTGCGCCGTTTGCTGCGCAAGAACGGCCTGGGCTCGCCGAGAAAGCGCCGTGCTCCCGCTCATCGCCAGCGTCGCGTGCGATCCGCGCGGCTTGGCGAACTCGTGCAACTCGATGGCAGCCCGCACGACTGGCTTGAAGGCCGCGGCCCGCGAATCACCGCTCTCGGCATGCAAGATGACGCCACCGGCAAAATCCTCGCCGCGCAATTCTTCCCCACGGAATCCGCTTTCGGCTATCTCTGCTTGCTTCGCCAGCTGTTGCGTCGCTTCGGTGTGCCGCTGGCTTTTTACGGCGATCACAGCGGCATCTTTGTCCGCAACGACGACTTTTGGACCGTGGAAGAACAGCTGGCCGGAAAACGCCAGCCCACCCAGTTCGGCCGCGCGCTGGAACAACTCGGCATCACCTTCATCGCCGCCAACAGCCCGCAGGCCAAAGGCCGCGTCGAACGCCTCTGGGGCGTGCTGCAGGATCGCCTGTGCAGTGAACTCCGCCTTGCTGCCGCTCAGGACCTCGACTCCGCCAACGCTGTGCTGCGCAAATTCATCGCCGACTACAACCGCCGTTTCGCCCGCCTGCCTCGCGAAGCGGCGACCGCGTGGCGGCCCGCTCCGGAAAATATCGACCGCATCTGCTGCTTCCTGCATGAACGCATCGTCAGCAACGACAACGTCGTGCAGTGGGAAGGCCGCCGCTTCCAAATCCCCCAGCAGGCACGCCGCTTCAGCTTCGCGGGCGCCAAGGTGCAAATCTACCAAGCCCTCGACGGCCGCGTCTCGCTCTACTACGGCGACACCCGCTTACAGCACTCCGCAATACCAGGGGGGTGACATTTTTATGTTGCCATTAGGGTGACAAAATCATGTTGCTACAACAATTACACTTTGCCCAGACGTTCGCCTGCTTGCAATCGCGCGCCTCGCGCAAACTCCGCTGCGGTCACTTGTTTGCGTCCTTCTAGTTTGACGGACGTTAGCGCCAATACGCTGCCTTGCCCGCAAATCACCTGCAATCTTCCTTCGCACTCCACCAGTGTCCCAGGCCTGCCACCTGCCTTTTCCTTTGACACCGGCCTACCCCAAACATGGCAACTCTGCCCGCGAAACTCCGTGTACGCCCCCGGCCAAGGGGCAAACCCACGCATGCGGTTGTAAATCTCCTGCGCAGGACGCGCCCAATCAATCAGCCCGTCCTCTCTCTTCAAAATTGGCGCGAGGCTCGCCGCCTCATTGTCCTGCGCCCGCCCGTTTAGCGTTCCCGCAACCAGCCCTCGAAGTGTCGCTGCCATCAGCCCCGCGCCAGCTTCAGCCAGTCGTGTAGCCACTTCCGGAGTGGTCTCGTCCGGTCCGATGGCCAACTCCTGTTGCATCAGAATCTCTCCCGTGTCCATCCCCGCATCAATGCGCATCGTCGTGTTCCCCGTGCGTGTTTCTCCGTTCACGATCGCCCAATTGATGGGCGCCGCGCCACGGTATTTCGGCAGCAGGGAAGCGTGCAAATTGATCCAGCCAAACTCCGGAATGGCCAACAACCGTGCAGGAATGATCTGGCCATAAGCAATGATGACGATCACATCCGGCGCCAACGTTCGCAATTGTTCTTCAACTTCCGGTGCCCGCACCTTCGCCGGTTGGTGCACTGGCAATTTCGCCGCAAGCGCCACTTCCTTCACCGGTGAATACGCAATCTCCTGCCCGCGTCCTTTGGGACGGTCCGGCTGCGTGAACACTCCCACAATCTGGAAATCTGGCTGTTGAAGTAAATGTTGCAGAGAGGGAACTGCGAATTGCGGCGTGCCACAGAACACCATCCGCAGGGGACTCACGGCGTCCTCACTCGCGTGCGCGTTGAATTTACCACTCGCCTTCTTTTCGGAGTTTCTTGATCTTGCGCCGGATCAGGTCGCGCTTCAGCATGCTCAGGTGTTGCAGAAACAGCACGCCATTCAAATGGTCAATCTCATGGCAAAACGCGCGCGCCAGCAGGTTTTCGCCGCGAATCTCGAATGTTTCGCCTTTGGCGTTCTGCGCTCGTACCGTTACAAATTGTGGCCGCACCACGTACCCGCGAAATCCCGGAATCGAAAGGCAGCCTTCTTCCTCGCGCACTTCGCCTTCGGCGTGAATAATCTCCGGATTCACCATCACGATTTTCGCTTCGGGATTCTTCCCGCTGGTGACATCCACCACCGTCAGCCGCACGCTCTTACCGATCTGCGGCGCCGCCAATCCCACTCCCTGCGCTGCGTACATCGTCGCGAACATGTCCTCGGCCAATTGCTCCAGTTCCGCGTCGAATTTCTTGATCACCGCTCCCGGCTTTTCCAGCACCGGGTCGCCGTACTTCACGATCTTGTAGATCGTGCGTACGGGTGCCTGAGCCATCTGCGACTCAGCTGATTGCGCCGCATTCGCCTGCATTACGATTTCAGAACTCGTCGATTTGTTTGGCATAACCTTCGAAATTCCGCCGCATCTCGGCGAGCGAATCTCCTCCAAATTTTTGCAGAAAAGCGTCCGCTAACACAAGTGCCACCATCGCTTCTCCCGCCACTCCACCCGCCGGCACCACGCACCAATCCGAACGCTCGTAAGCGGCCTGCACCGGTTCCTTGGTTACCATGTCCGCGGTCCCCAGTGGTTTGCGCAATGTCGAAATCGGTTTCAGGAAGCCGCGAATCACCACGTCCTCGCCGTTCGTGATGCCCCCCTCCAGTCCGCCCGCGCGATTCGAAGCTCGCCGGAATTTCCGCGCGCCCTTGTCATACGAAATCTCGTCTTGCACGGTGCTGCCGAACGAACCCGCTGCCAGAATCCCCGCTCCAATCTCAACTGCCTTCACCGCTTGCACGCTCATCAGCGCTTGCGCCAGCCTGCCGTCCAGCTTCTCGTCCCATTGCGCATGTGACCCCAGCCCTACCGGCACATGGTGCGCCACAATTTCGAAAACGCCGCCGACCGTATCGCCGGCTTTCAGCGCCGCGTCCACCTCGCCGATCATCTTTTCCTGTGCACCTGCATCTACGCACCGCAACGGCGATTCGATGTCCGCGTTCACCTTGCGGATCTCCTCCCAGGTTGCGGCGCGTTCCAACCTCACGTTCCGCACCTGAATCGTGTGGCTCGCAATCTCTGTCCCAAATTCACGCAGCAGCATCTTCGCAAAAGCTCCCGCCGCCACGCGCGCCGCCGTCTCCCTCGCCGAAGCTCGCTCCAATACATATCGCGCATCGTGAAAATTGAATTTCTGTGACCCCGCCAGATCCGCGTGGCCCGGCCGCGGTGCAACCAACTTTCGCCATTCGGACTCCGGCGTGTCGGTGGCTTCCACAGGTAGGATCTTTTCCCAATTCGCCCAATCACGGTTCTCAATGCGAACGGCGATCGGCGCTCCAATCGTCTGTCCGTGTCGCACACCTGCGAACACGTCCGCGCGGTCCTTCTCGATTTTCTGCCGTCCGCCGCGTCCGTAACCCAATTGCCGCCGGTGCAATTCGTGATTGACGGACTCCAAATCCACCCGCAATCCCGCCGGCAATCCTGACAGAAACGTCAGCAGCGCCTGCCCATGCGACTCCCCCGCCGTGTAAAATCGCAGCATAATTACAAGTGTATCGGCCACTGCCCCGCCCGTCCAGCGCTGCCACACCGCGTTGTTCGAATTGCTTACGAATCCCTCAGAATCGCGTCGCCTCCCACACGTAGCACTGTGATTTCTGTCACCGTGAAATATGCCCTTATCCCGCATACTTCTAATGACGAGGTGGATATGGCCGCACACAATAGCAATGATCGCGCTGCATGGCTGCAAGGGCCTTTCGCCCAATGTTCCGTGCCGCCAGAAACTCTTCAATCACCCGTGCGGCTCGTTCTTTTGGGAGCGCCCGGCGTAGGCAAAGGCACCCAGGCAGAGTTGCTGCATAACCGCCTCGGCGCATGCCATCTCTCCACGGGAGACGTTTTTCGCGCTGCCAAGGGACGCGAGGAATGCCTGCTGAGTCCCGCCATGAAAACTGCCCTCGAGCACATGCGTCGTGGTGACCTGGTGCCTGACTCCACCGTGTGGGACATGGTCCGCGAACGGAGCGGTTGCCTGCACTGTGGCGGCGGATTTATCCTCGACGGTTTTCCCCGCACTCTCTCGCAAGCCGAGTTACTGAAACTATTGATGGAACATGAGGGCATCCAACTCACCGCTGTCGTCAACTACGAACTGCCCGTCAACGCCATCGTCGCGCGGCTAGGTGGTCGGCGTACTTGCAAAAAATGTAAAGCGGTCTTTCACGCAACGGAACGCCCCCCAAAAGTAGCGGGCACCTGCGATAACTGCAGCGGTGAACTGTTTCAGCGCGAAGATGATCGGCCGGAATCGATCACAGTCCGCCTCGAGGCTTACGACCGCAGCACTGCGCCACTCATCGCCTTCTACCAAAAATTGGGGCTGCTCTTATCCGTAGCCGCTACCGGTTCTCCTGAAGACATCCGTGATAGAACGCTTGCGTCACTCACAGCATGGCGCACAAAAAATTCTGCTCCTGCCTCGGCAATCGCGCACATGAAAAAAAGAAATTGACAGCGAATCTCTCGCAATCAGTTTCCAGTTTTGTTTTCAATGATTCTTGATCCATCCTGTGTGTCGAACTTCTCAGTTTCTTGAGTCCCGCCAAACTTTTCACCGCATTTTCATTCAGAATTTCTTGCACAGTCATGCACAAATATCCACAGATCTGTTCCGAAATAACTCTTGCCATCGTTCCATCATCCTCCTACTATGCGCCTCAGATTGATCGGGAAGAAAAACTTCACGACTCAATTCAGAGCGGGCAGCAAGGGTAAAACCGAGTTACCTGGTCTCGAGTTGATTTAGAAGTGCAAACTTCGCAGTTCAATTCTCAGAGGCGGCGTGGGTAAAACCAAGTCAGCCTCAACGGAATTGAATTGAGAAGGAATGCTTCACGGTTCGATGCAATGGGATGGTAAGGGTAAAACCAAGCCAATCCAATGTGCCGGATTGTGGAGCGGGCTCCGCGGTTCGATCTGGCGGGATTGGCAAGGGTAAAACCGAGCTGGTTCCACTGGGCCGCATTGAGGAGTTAGCTTCGCAGCGGAGTTCAACGCAGCACGGCTAAAACCGCGTTGCCGCTGGATGTAAGCGGAAGCGAAAAGCTTTCGTGGTGCACTCAAAGATGCGCCAAGGGTAATACCGAGACGTTATCGTGAGCTGGACCTGGAAGTAGAGCTTCACGACTCAATTTACAGGAGGCGGCGAGGGTCAAACCAGACCGCCTTCGAATAAGTTGAATCGGGAAGCGAGAAACTTCGCGACTCAATCAAAAGAGGGCGACACGGATCAAACCGAGTCGCCCTTTATTTTTTCCCCGCGTAATTATTCCGCCTGCCTGGCTCGTCGATTCATCCACTCACTCTCTGGCCAAAAAAAACAGCGCCCGGATTATCCAGGCGCTGCTCATAACGGTTTAACACCCTCAGTGCTTGTTACTTGTCGTACTTCAGGCAAATTTCAAGCTGGTGAATCGCTTCATCCGTGGCTCGGATCGCTTCCACCCGGTGTCCGCCGAAATCATGCGCGGCGTGTTCCAAATGCTCTTTCGCGTGCCGCAACGAGGCAATCGCTTCGTGGATTTCCGGGTGGTCCGGCATCGCATTGGCTGGGATTGCTGTGGCCGCTGGGGTCGGCAGGGCAGCCTTGGACGTGGCCGGCATCGAAACGCTGAATGCTACCGCCACGATCAGGGCTGTGAGAACCAATACACCTAGGATTCTTACTTTCATGCACCATCCTCCTCGTCCGAATTTAGGTCCGGACCGCCTTGATTTCTTCCAACTACTTTCCGCAGTTCTTCCACTTCCGAGTGGCCAACTGGTTCCGGAGCGGAGTTTTGGCGAGTTGCGCCGGGCCGAACCGGCCAAACGTATGTCCTCCTTGATAGACCATCCTCGCGCCTCTTGCACAGCAATTTTTTTCGCTTAGCTGTCAAAGAGAGAATACCCCTTCGTGAAACCCTTACCCTTCAGCGCACCAGGCTTTGGGCCTTCTGCGCCTTCAGAATTGCTACGGGGAAGGAGTACAGAATTTTGTCGCCCTCTTTAACTGGTTGCACATCCAGATCGTCGTGGATCAAAGCCTTTACGAATAAGCGCCGGACCCGATCAGCATTTCCTTTCAGCGGGAATGACCGGGCTAGCAACGATTCCAGCTCCCCAATGAATCGAAAGGCCTCGACCTCGCAAACGCTGACGCCTGCTTCGGTGAAGAGAGACCGAAGTTCCTCTGTCGTGAGCGCCCGAACATGCGACGGATCACGCAGACGCTCCATCCGGTTAAACGCTGCTGCTTTGTCTGCCGCGGGCGCGCTATCGGCCACAACAATGCGTCCACCCGGTTTGCAAACTCGCAACATCTCTCTTAACACCAGCAACGGCTCGGAAAAATGGTGAAACGCAAATCGGCACGTGACGACGGAGAAACTTCCATCCTCGTACGGCAGACTGGTCACATCACCTTCGGTCCAACTAACATTACGCAGTCGTCTCTCTCCTTGCAGCCGAACCGCTTCCTGAAGCATCGCCGGGGTCAAATCAATGCCGTGCGCTTGGCAAACCAAGGGAGCGAAACCGCACACAAGCAACCCTGGCCCGCAAGCGACATCCAATGTGGTGTCTTCCGCGGTGACCTCCGCCATCCTCACAATTTTCCCCAGCAAATCGTCGCTTTTGACGATTGCCGCATTGGCGAACGGAATTGCCTGCCGGGTAAACTGCTCTTTGGTGATGCGTTTTTGCGCCTCGCTCTTCTTCATTCCTCGATTATCGCAGGCGCTTTTGCAATTCCGAAGTCCCATCGCGACTGGGCGCCGCCCTTGATTCAATTGTTCGCCCGAGTTAGGCAAAGTTCTCCCATTCATCGCCTTCGCGATCCCTCCTCGGAACGTCTTGACGCTTCTCCTTTTGACAGTTACGCTTTCCTCGCAGTCTTCATCGAACGGAAAACTCGTGGCCCAAACGCCGCTGCCAATCACGCAACCGCATTCCGGCTCGCCAGAGACGCCCTCTGTCGTCGAGGTGCTTTTGGACGCCGCCAAGACCAGCGTCCTGAAAGTTCAGGACTACTCCAAACTTTCCTTTCGCTCGCTTACCAATTTGGCTACTGCTCCCCGCTATATGCAGGACACTCTTGCGCAAATGGACGATATCGGCGTTGGCTCGCTGCCCATTGTCCTTCTCTCCGGTTTTTTTATCGGCGCGGTGATGGTTTTGCAGACCGGCGCACAGTTCGAGCGCTTCGGCCAAACCTCTCTTACCGGCGACGTCGTGTCTATCGCGCTCGTGCGTGAACTCGGCCCCTCGATCACTGGCCTGCTGGTCGCCGGCCGTTGTGCTTCAGGCATCGCCTCCGAACTCGGCTCCATGCTCGTCACCGAACAAGTGGACGCCATGCGCGCCATGGGCACAGACCCCAGCCGCAAACTGGTTTCCCCTCGCGTGCTGGCCACGCTACTCACGCTTCCTCTGCTCACCACCATATCCGTGTTCGTCGGTCTTGTTGGAGGCATGGTCGCCAGCGTCTTCTCTCTCCGCCTCGGAGCCGTCACGTTCTGGCAACGCGCCATCGCCATCCTCCAGTTCTCTGACTTGATGCAGGGCTTTTCCAAGTCCGTCGTTTTCGGTTTCATCCTCGCCACTGTCGGCTGCTATCAGGGACTTAACGTTCGTGGTGGCACGCAGGGTGTCGGGCGTGCCACTACTCAGGCAGTCGTGGTGTCTTCCGTGCTCATCATTGTCGCGGATACTTTCCTCACCAAAATCGCTCTATTCCTTGCCGACAAGGTCTTTTAATTCCGGCCATGGCGGAATCCTCCAGCAGCCTCGCCATTGCGCCGCCGCCTACCACTGAAGCGGTAATTCAATTCCACGATGTGCACATCGGTTTTGCGGAAGGCGAAATCCTTCGCGGTGTCTCCTTTTCCGCGCAGCCCAAAGAAACTCTGGTCCTCCTCGGCGAAACCGGCTCCGGCAAAACTCTCATCCTCAAGCTTGCCGCTGGCCTTATGCGTCCAGATAGCGGCACTGTTGACGTTCTCGGCGAACGCGTTTCCACAATGTCAGAGCGCGCATTGCTCGCCCTTCGCCGTCAGATTGGCTTTGTGTTTCAGGAAGGCGCCCTGTTTGATTCTCTTACCGTGGGCGAAAACGTTGCCTATCGCCTGCATGAAGATCATGTGGATGAAGAAGAGATCGCCCCCCGCGTCCGCCAGATCTTGGATTTCGTCGAACTGGGCCACACGGTGGACCAATTGCCCTCGGACCTTTCCGGTGGTATGCGTCGCCGTGTCTCCATTGCCCGGGCGCTCGTCAACCGCCCGCCCATCGTCCTTTACGACTCGCCCACGGCCGGCCTTGACCCCATCACTTCGCAAACCATCATTACCCTCATCCTGCGCCTTCGCGACGTCTATGGTGTCACCGCGCTCCTGGCCACTCATCGACTCCAGGACGGCTTCGCGCTTGCCAATTTCCTCTTCGATCCCGCCGCAAAACACGTTCGCCGCGATACCGCGCGGGAGAAATCCAGCCTCACTGTCACCCGTTTCCTGGTTTTGCGCGAGGGACAGATTTATTTTGAGGGAAGCCCGGATGATCTGCTTGCCGCAAAGGATCCTTATTTGCAGCGCTTCCTGGTTTAGTGTTGGACGAGTTGCAAAATTATGATGTACCTCTCTCAGAAATCTGTCGCGATTCCTTGTATAGTGGGCAAGGTGGGTTCTCTCTTCGGCGCCGGGTCCGGCGGAATTCGCGCCGCCGCTGCCGTAAGAGAAAAATCGGCAATCGCCGCTGAGGTTCTGTGGAGTAAGCTGGCACTCAGGCACGGAGGAGCTTCCGCATGGCGCAGCGCAAGCAGTTGACTTGGTCTGAATTGCGCGTGGGTCTGTTTGTTCTCGTCGGCCTTTTGATCCTGGCGGTCGGCATCTTTTACGTTACCGGCGCCGGTGTCTTCGGCCCCAAATATCGCATCAAGACTTATCTTCCCGAGGTTTCTGGACTTTCCACCGGCGCGCCCGTGCGCCTGGATGGCGTGGACGTCGGCACTGTTGACCAGATTCATCTGGTGCAGCGCGTGCCCGGCAAGCCGCCAGACCACATGCACAACATCGAAGTCGTGATGCGCATTGATAAAAACTATAAGCCGGATATTTTGACCGACTCCGCCGCCAGCCTCGTCACCGAGGGCTTGCTTGGCAATCGTTACGTTACCATCACGCGCGGCTATACTGGCGTGCCTCTTGAAGACAATCAAGCCGTGCCCGGCACCGAGGAAAAAGCCATCAAGGAAGTCGTCGAACGAAGCGCCGATGTACTTTCCAACCTGCAAGCTTTGAGTGACGACGTGAAGGAACTCATTAATGGAGTCCAGCGCGGCAAGGGTACTCTCGGAAAACTGCTCACCGACGATCAGGCTTACAATCACCTCAACAGCGTTCTCGCCAAAACCGATCAAATCGCCTCGAACCTGCAAGCGGGGCAGGGAACGATCGGCAAACTCCTGATGACCGACGACACTTCCGTCAAAGCGGACAGAGCCCTCGATCAGATCAACACCATCCTTGCTGACCTCCGCGCGCAAAAGGGCACCATGGGTAAACTGCTCTACGACCCCACCCTCTACGATCAGGCCAAGGAAGCGCTTACCAACGGCAACGCAGTCCTCGGCGATGTGCGCGCCGGTAAAGGCACACTCGGCAAACTCGCCACCGATGAAACCCTGTTCAATAAATTGCGCGATACGAGCAGCAATCTCTCCGACGCTACCGCCAAGCTCAATCAGAACACCAACACCGCCGGAAAGCTTTTCTCCGATCCCCAGCTCTACGACAACTTAACCGGCGTCACCGGCGACATGCGCAAGCTCATCGGCGATTTCCGCACCAATCCCAAAAAATTCCTGCACATCAAACTATCTATCTTCTGATGTGGAATGCTGTCCCGAAGCCTGACACTCTTCCCATGATTAAACGTGGCGCGGTGTGGCACCTCCTCCATCTATTCTTTTTTGCGCTGATGGTTTATTCCATGCTCATGGATCCAGCTCTTGGAGCGCAAGAGCCCCCTCTGCCCGTCCCATCTCAAGCGCCCATTCGCGTCAACGTCACAGAGGTGAATATCAGCGCCTCCGTCACAAACTCCCGCGGGAAATTCGTACCCGGTCTTCATCGCGGTGACTTCCGCGTCTTCGACAACGGTATCGAACAGCCACTCACCGGATTTCTCTCCAATGATGAGCCGTCGCAGGTGGTTCTCATGCTTGAAACGGGCCCTGCGGCTTTGTTCAATCGCAAGGCCGAACTTCACGCTGCCCAACAGCTCATCTCGAGTCTGGCACCCGCGGACAGCATCGCTGTGGTCGCCTACGATCGTGCTCCTTCGCTAGTTATGGATTTCACTGCTGACAAGTCGCAAGCCCATAACACTCTCGCGCGCATGAACTTCTTTGGTGGTTTTGGCGAATTAAATCTGGCCTCCAGCGTTGCAAGTGTTCTCGATTGGCTTGCCGTTCTCCCCGGCAAGAAGACCGTCGTCCTTCTTTCCAGCGGCGTTGACACTTCTCCGGAAAACACTTGGCAATTGACCTACCAGAAAATTCAAACTTCCGACGTAAATATCATGGCTGCCTCGGTCTCCGCGGATATCCGCAAGCCGGCGAAATACCGCAAACTTTCCACTCAGGATCGCGAGAACCGCAAATACTTGAAAGCCGCGTTCAAAAGTGCCGACGACTCGCTCCGTCTGCTGTGCGATTCCACCGGCGGCCAAGTCTATTTTCCAAAAAATGATCGCGACTGGGATCGCGTGTTCCTGCAAATCGCGCAATCTCTTCAGGGCGAATACAGCCTGGCCATCGCGCCCACCGCTCCCGCAGGCCAAATCCATTCCCTACAAGTGAAGGTCAATCTTCGCCGCTACCGTGTTTCCGCCCGCACCGCCTATCTCTCTCCCATTCCACCTGCGAACTAATCCATCGCGGCAACTTTCCGGACCTTCCGGAATTTGGCCCTGAAGTGTGCGAACTTTTCCTGAGGATTGTTTATGAATGACCTTCAGCGCAGTCTGTCTTGGTTCACACTGCTAGTCCGGACGTCGCCCTTACTCGTTCGCTATCCTAGCGCTCCACCACTGCGCCAGCGACTTGCTGAAATCGCCTTGCTTGCTCAAGTTCTCAAACTGCTTCAAGTCACGCAGCGCGTTGCCCTTTTCAGATGCCAACGTGCCTTTTGTGGTCCTATCCACAGACGCCCATTCGCGGGCAGAAAGGCTAGGAAACCGGATGCGCAGCAGTTCTTGGAGCTCAGGATCATCTTTTTCCGGCAGCTTTGGTAATTCTGCTCGAATTCGCGCGAGCTTGGAGGCGTCGTCCAAGGTCGGGTCTGCCACAATACTTTCAATCAACTCTCGCACACGCTTCTTCTGGAATTGCGCCGCAAGCGGACGAGCCGCCAGTTCCGCCGCCTGGCGCGCATCACCTTCATACGAACCATCCGCAAATAAAGCAGCTTGGAGATAGAACACACACACAGCCGCGTTCAGCCCAACCCCGCTCGACGTCGCGGAAGCCGAGGAGTCGCAAGGAAGTCCGAATTCATGGATTGCTCCCGGGGCAATCAAAAAGCCAGGATTATTGCTTTCCGAGGTCACGCTCGTATGGTCGACTGTCGTTTCGACAGCAAACGCTGTCACCGCTTGCGAACTCGTGTTCCTTAGGCCGATCCTGTAGCCCTCCCGGTCTCTGCCCAGGATTCCCGGTTGAATGGATGGGACATTGCTCACAATCGGCAGAGTGCCCTGATCTGTCAGTTGCGCGTTGACAATCCTGATCGTCCACGGCTGCAAGCCGAATTGCTCCATCTCTTGTAGTTCCATGGACTCGCCCAAATGTAACGAGTAATTTCCCAGTTGCTGCTTTGGATTGCTCCTCAGAAAAGCGTCAGAATCGCTTTGGTCTATGGCTCCGAATACCACAGAGGCGCTGACTGCCACCGCATTACCTTCCACATTGCAAACGAGCAGGACAGTAGAGGGCTTGGGTTTCTCAATATTTCCGGTGTCCTGTCCAGCCAATTGATGTAGAGCTGGGTCGAGAAATGTTGACAAGCTGACCTTGCCTGATTCTGGGACAATCTGATAGCGGGTCATCGTTCCATCCTCGCTAATCTCCAGCGCAAAACGGGGCTCCACAGGAGTTTGCGCGCACAGCATTGCGCTTACGCATAGAAAGGCTAGAACAAATCGCATCGCAATTCGCATTGGCCCACCCTCCGCTGCCAAGCCGCCTCATAGCAATCGTTTTCGCGGGTAAGCGGCTTGCCGCTGCGGACAAGTATATTCCTGGTTACTCCATCCGCCAATTGGCCACCCCGTTCCCACAGGTTCTACTGCCCGCCCTTTTGCCTCCGCCCCTCTCCCTATGTTGTAATGTCTCTGTAACAATGGCCAACTACTCTCAAAGCGCTGAAGCACTCCCACTTAGCCAAGCTATGGAAATTCAAGAGACTACTCCAAAACCCGTTCGCGCCGACGCATCCAAAACCACGCTGCCCCAGCCCGGCCGCCCCGTTCCCAGCCGTGCTTATCCCGGTGCGCTCATCGTCGTTGAAGGCACCGACGGCTCCGGCAAGAGCACGCAACTCTATTTGCTCAAGCGCTGGCTCGAAATTGGTGGCTATCGCTTGCACTTCACTGAATGGAATTCATCGCCCCTCGTAAAATCCGCCACCCGCCGTGGCAAACAAAAGCGCCTGCTCACCCCCACCACATTTTCTCTGCTCCATGCTTCAGACTTCGCCGATCGCTGCGAACGCCAGATCATGCCGCTGCTTCAGGGCGATTACCTTGTCCTCGCCGATCGGTACATCTACACCGCATTTGCTCGCGACGCCGCGCGCGGTTGCTCGCATCGCTGGCTGCGCAATCTCTACCGCTTCGCCCCCGTCCCCGACATCACCTTCTATTTCCGCGCCCCGCTCGACGTCGCTGTCAATCGCATCCTCAGCGGCCGTCCCAAGCTAAAGTATTATGAAGCGGGCATGGATATGGGCCTCTCCTACGAACGAGCCGAAAGTTTTCGCCTGTTTCAAGCTCGAATCCTCGAGGAATATGACAAGATGGTGGACTCGGATAATTTCGTGGTCCTCGATGGCACCTTGCCCGTAAACAAATTGCAAAAACAGATGCGCGACATTGTTGCTTCCAAAATCGACCTGAAGCGCTTTGCCCCGCGTTCTCAGGAACAGGAATAAGCATGCCCGATCAGGAGAAAGACAAACCGATTCCGCCCGCGCCGCCAGCCGAACCCACTCTGCCAGCGCCGAAAGCAACTCCATCCGACCAGGAAGACTCGCAAAACTTTTTTGGCGAACCCCTTGTCGGCCTTAATCCGGGCGAATTAAATGGCACGCTCATCGTCATGGAAGGCCTCGATGGCTCCGGCCGCTCCACCCAAATCGCTCTTCTTCAGGAATGGTTGGAATCCGAAGGCTTCGCGGTGCAAACCAGCGGCCTTCGCCGCTCCAACCTGGTCGGCCGCGATATTGACGAACTCCTCGCCAAAAATGCCGTCACCCGCCTCACCCTCGCATTGATGTACGCCACGGATTTCTTCGACCAACTCGAGCACCGCATCGTCCCCGCTCTTCGTTCCGGCACCGTCGTCCTTGCGGACCGCTTTATTTTCACGCTCATCGCTCGTAGCGTCGTGCGCGGCATCAATCGCGATTACCTCACCGGCCTTTACGCCATGGCCCTTCGTCCCAATCTCACCTTCTGGCTCAACGTGCGTCCGGAAACCGCCTTTGCCCGCGAATTCAAGAAAGCCCAGGCCATCAGCTATTGGGAAGCCGGCCGCGATATGTCCCTCTCGCACGACCTCTACTGGTCCTTCGTGCGTTACCAGACCATGATCAAGCGCGAATTTGAAGTCATGGCCAAAAGAAATTCTTTTATCGAGCTCGACGGCGAATCCAGCGTTTCCGCCGTCAACAAGATCCTCCGTCAACGCATCGGCGAACATCTCGGCATCCGCTCCACCAAATACACTCCTTCTTCCGCCCTCGCCCATCTCTGGCGTTAAAGACGATCATGCCCGAGCCGGTCCACATAGCCGCCATCGACGCCGGCTCCAACGCAGTCCGCATCAGTGTTGCCCGCGCCTATTCTGCCTTGGACATCGAGCCGCTTGCCACCGAGCGCTATCCCCTGCGCCTCGGTGAAGGCGTTTTCGTCCGCCACCGCTTCACCGAAGATCTCTTGAAAAAAGGTGTGAAGGCCTTCCGCCGCCTCCGCGAAATCATGGACGACTTCGGCGTAACGAAATATCGCGCCGTCGCCACCAGCGCCACGCGTGAAGCGCAGAATCGCAACACTCTCGTTCATCGTGTCAAACAGGCAACCGGAATCCGCCTGGAAGTAATCAGCGCCAAAGAGGAATCGCGCCTCGGCCGCGTCGCCGCGCTCGCAGCCATGGGTCCGGGCAAGCAGCCTCGTTGCATCGTTGATCTCGGCGGGGGCAGCCTGGAACTCAGCATTCTTCGCGATCACAGCATTGTTCAAGGCGCGCAACTTCCCATCGGCACTGTGCGTCTGATGACCACTCTGGATATTCCTGGGGTGATTCGCCCCATGCAAGCCGAGCAGGTTCGCCGCTATGTGCGCGCGCTCCTGGAATCGCGTTTGCCTAATCGCTTGAATCTTGCCGACGAAATCGCCGTCGCCCTTGGCGGTAACGCTGAAACGCTAGCCAATGTTGCTCCCGGCCCGCGTCAGGAAGGTTTGCCTTCGCTTGAAGTAGCGCTGCTTCGTGAGCGCCTACCCGATATTCTGGAACGTGACCTGCGCGACCGCATGAAAGCTTATGGCGTCCGCCGCGACCGCGCTGACGTAATGGCTATTGCCGCGATCATCCTTCTAACCGTCGCTCGTTATCTAAATGTTCGCCGTTTCATCATCCCCAGCGTCGGCATCCGTGAAGGCCTGCTGCAGGAAACCGCGCACGAAGCCTTTTCGCGCAAAGAGCCGCATCGCTACAACGCCGAAGCTCGCCGCATTCTGATTTCCACCAGGAATTTTGGCCGCCGCCTCGAATACGACCACCAGCACGCTGAGCATGTCCGCGAACTCAGCCTCATGCTCTTCGATCAGCTTCAGGCCGTGCATCACCTGCCGCCCCAAGCTCGTGTCCAGCTCGAATCCGGCGCGCTCCTGCACGACGTAGGTCACCGCGTAAGTCATCGCGGCCATCACAAGCATGGTGAATATCTCGCGTTGAATGGCGACATCCCCGGCCTGGAGGGACGCGATCGCAGCATGGTCGGCGCCCTGGTTCGCTACCACAACCGCAAGTCAGAACCAGCCAGCCACCACCCCGCCTATTCCGCGCTCAACAACAACGACAAGCGCATCGCCCGCCGTCTCGCCGCAGTCCTGCGCATCGCCGAAGGTCTCGACCATTCCCATCGCCAGCGCGTCGAGAATATTCGCACGTCCTTCCAACGCGGCGGCGTTACCCTGCAAATCCACGCCCGCGGCGACGCCACCGAAGATCTCCGCGACGCCCAACGAGCCGCCGACCTCTTCGAAAAAGAATTCCACGTCCAAGTCTTTTTCCGCACGCCCGAGCCCTTTTGACAATCGCCCCGAAGTCGTTGAAATGGGGATGACAGAACGAGTTTTCCTGTTTCTGTGTCTCGTCCTTTGCCGTGCTTTCCAAACCAGACGATGGGGAGAGCTAACGCAACTAAAGCAACGTCGGTCTCGAAGAGACAGGAGGCTGCCTGCCGGATTTGTATTTCGGCATTCCGACTTCCACCCCTTCGCTCTTTTGTTTTATTCCGTGATGGAATCCTTGATCGTTTATAGCTAAACACCCAGCTGGATGGAATCGGCGCTCCTGGCGACCATAGCAGCGGTAATCACGGCACTGTTTTGCCTGGCTGCCGCTTCTTTCATCAGCAAAGCCAAAGGTAGTTGAATGTGTACAAATAGGTGAGGGCAACATCCTTTGAGATTTGCCTGAGGGTTTGACATAGCAACATGTCGCCCCTAAACTGACACGATGGTCGTACATATTTCTCCAGAACTACAAGCGAAACTCGATCGCCTTGCCGCGCAGCAAGGGCGCGACACGGAGTCGCTCGTGCATGAAACGCTCGAGCGCTTGGTTAATTACGACGAGTGGTTTATCCGCGAAGTGGAAAAGGGCATGGCCCAAGTGGAGCGCGGCGAAGTGTTGGAGCACGACGAGGTCGGTAAGCGAATTGAAAATCGGATAGCCGAAAAGTAAACTGGTCTTGCTTCACTTAAAACTTACAACTGAAAACTTACAACTCTTTGCCCCCTTACTCATACACACCACCGCGCCCATTATTACATCCCATATATATTGCCTTTTGTAAGATAAGCATCCAGGAGGTGATCCCCGCATGCAGTTGTACATCGTTCGTCACGGCATCGCCATCGATCGCGAGGATCCCAAGTGCCCGGCCGACCCGGAGCGTTACCTCACCGACGAGGGCATGGAAAAAACCAAGCAAGTGGCCAAAGGCGTCGCTGAAATTGGGGCTGTTCCAGACCTGATATTCTCCAGCCCCTACGTGCGCGCCGTCCAGACCGCCGAAATCTTCGCCGTCGCCCTCGAATACAACAAACAGAAAATCCGCAAGACAGACCTCCTGCTTCCGGGAGGCGATCCCATGCAACTCTTCCGCGAACTTGCCAGGGAAAAACAGGCTTCGGCCGTCTTCGTGTTTGGCCACGCGCCGCACCTTGACGATCTGATCGCCACGGCCATCGGCTCCAAACATCATGTTACGGCGCTGAAGAAGTCCGGCGTAGCGCTTGTGGAATTGCGTCGCCTGATTCCGCCCAGCGGCGAACTCCTCTTGCTGGCCACGCCCAAGCTCTTGCGCAAAGCAGGGAAGTAGTTCTAACCAAATAAAACAAGTGCCCTAATCCGACGCCACCGCTTCCGACGAGGGCGACTCCTCATTTCGCGGAAGTTCCACGATACGAGCGCGAGTGTTAGCGGCCTGCACGATCAGCGGCTGCTCCAAAACGTGTTCCAGCAAATATTTCCCCGCGGCCAGCCGCGCCGCCGATTCTTCGGACTCCTGCAATCCCGGTACGCTCACAATCACCGCATCCACGGATTTTTCCACGCGTAGTCCCACCGGCGTCTCGCAACCGCACTTGCGCAAGGCCCGCGCCAGCCGCAGCAGGCCAGCCATGGCGCACACCGCCTGCTGTTCTTCCTGCGTAAGTGTCGCAAACCCTTTATGGCTCGCGTCGGGCTGCTCTCCTCGGTGATAGCGCACCACCTGAATCAACAGTGTCCACTCCGCGGCGCTCCAGCCAGCCGGTAGCGGCAAATCGCGCAGAAAATCCCGCGCCGCTTTTTGCGGAGCATCAGCGTCCAGCCCCGTCCCAATCCCGTGCAATCGCGCCGCCCCGCGCAGCACCTTGCGCAAGTGGCTTTCCCCAAAAATGGGTGCCGCTTGTGCGCGCGTCAATCCATCGAACAGCCGCATCGCCAGCCGTGAAGTCTGTCCCGTCCGCCGCAAATTCCCGTCCAGCGCCCGCGCCGTCGCATGCAATCGTGCCAACGCCGCCGCTTCCAGCGTCTCTCCCTGCGGCAATCCCACGCGCCATTCGTGCCACAAACTTGTCTTTCCCAGCGTCAGTTGCCGGTAGGTCTCGATGCGTTCATGACGCTCACTCGCAATGCGTTCTGCCCAGCGATTCCGCGTTTCCTCAGGCTCCTCCGCGGCAGTCCGTGCGATCGTATCTGCCAGCACGTCCAAGTCGTGCACATCCCCCAGCAAATCCTGTACGCGCTTCAGGTTCTCGCCCCAATGTTCATATTTTTCCGGCAGCAAACCTTCCACGGTGTACCGGAAGCGCTTCACACCGATGCGCAGTTCGTGCCACGGCCCAGGCTTTTCCGCTCGCAGCGCACGGATGTGCAATTCCTTTGCCGCTTCCAGCCGCTCCAGCGCCAGGCATTGCGCTGGCAGGCTGTCCGGCAGAACAAGCCGTGCCCGGCTTTGCAGCCCTCGCTCCAATTTCTTCCATGCCTTCTCGTCAAACCTTCCCGCGGCCCATGTGGCCGATTCGCGCAACTCGCCTTCTTGTTTTTCAAACGTAGCCAACAACTGCAGCCGCACCGGGTCGCTTTCCGCTCCCAGTCTCTTTGTCCAATCTTCCAGCACCTGCACATCCCGCAACTCGCCCAACTGGCGGAACAGCTTCCGCCCCAGCTTGCGCATCTCTCGCCACCCGCCGTCTGGGTCCACCTCTTCCATCACCGCGGCCACAGAGCGACACCTCCGCAGCGCCACGCGCAAGTCGTGCACCGCGTCCGGCTCGGGCGAAGTGCGCACTTTTTCCAGCTCCTTCAAGGCGCGCTCCATCCAATAGCTCAACCCGCGGTGCTCGGGATCCGAGCCCGCCATCGTGTTTCCTGTACCCATATTTTCCAACCTGGCCCAACTGCGGTGGCCCGCGGCCCCTGGGGCCAGGTTCTATAGACTAGTCCTCTGTCGCAGCCGCGTCCAGTACAGCGTACTGGGCCACAGCTCCGGCAGCATGTGCGCCAGCACAAACACCATCACGATGCACGCCCCCGCCGAAATCAGGAAAACCCTCCCCGGATCAGGGTGTCCCAGCCGCAGCATCGCGTATTGCACCAGTGGCTGCAGCGCAATGCCTCCAAACGACAGCAGATTGGCCGCTCCAATCACCCGCCCTTTCACTTCCGGCCGCGGACGGTTCTGGATCAGCGCGTTCACCGGCACCACAAAAAATCCCGCGCACACGCCCAGTGCCGCCAGCAGCCACATCACCGTTTGATAGGTCAGTCCGGGAGTCGAAAGCGCGCCCGTCATCAGCACTATCCCCGCCAACCCCGGCAGGATCATCCCCATTTCAATTTTTCTTCCCGAAGCGTATCCCGCCAGGAAGCTTCCCACGCCGATCCCCAGGCTCAAGGCCGCCAGCAAGTAGCTGCTGCGTGCTTCATTTACCTGCAAAATATCCGTCGCATACAGCACAATCGTCAGCAGCAGAATCGCTCCAAGGAACCAGAAAAATGTATTCGCGATCACGGCCACCCACAACACCGCGTCCTTCCTCATGCGCGCGGTTTCGTCGAACAGTTCCTTCCCCCAGTTCCAGCTGAATCTGCGTACAGGATCCGCCGCCCGTACCCGCGTGATCCCCAAGCTGGTCAGCAGCCCCACCAGCGAAAGCCCCATCAGGATGAAGCCCGACCACTCCTGGCGTCCACGAAAATTGTGCGCCAGGAATCCGCCGGCCAGCGTCCCGCCAATCGCCGCTAGCAGCGTGGTCAGTTCAATTACGCCGTTTCCCCAACTCAATTTACTGGTCGGCAGCAACTCCGGCAGCAATCCGTATTTCGACGGCCCAAAAATCGATCCTTGCAGGCAAACAAAAAACAGCACCACCGCCGCTAGCCCGAGCCGGTTATGCCATAGCGCATAAGTGGCTGCGCCCATGGTCAGCAACTCCAGCAGCTTGGTCGCGATTGTGACCCCGCGCTTGCTGAAGCGATCCGCAAAATAACCACCAGGTATGGAAAAAACAAGGAAGGGAACTGCGAAAACCAATGGCACCACCAGCACAAACAGGAAGTCGCGTTGTTCGCGCGTGATGCTCGACTCCAGTACCAGAAAACTCACCAGCCATTTCAACGCGTTATCGCTTAACGCAAACTGGAACTGCGTCACGATCAGCGCCCAGAATCCCAACAGCCCAGCGCGCGGATCTTCCGCCGCCACAGGCCTCTCCGTCGAACTAGCTGCCGCTTCCATGAATTTGCGAAGTCTATCTTGTCATCGCCTCACCGGCAAGCCGCCGCCTTTGCAGTTGCTTCGTATTTCTCAAATTCCCCCCATTTCGCGGAGGTTGTCCCAGGCACGGAGTCTGGGCCTGGGTCTTGGGTTGCTCTTCTCTGTGAACCGGCAACTGAAAACTCAATACTGAAAACTCCTTCCACCCCCTCCTTTACCCCTCCACCCACCTCATGTTATTTTCAATATAGTTCTCCCGGAGTGGCGGAACTGGCAGACGCAGCAGACTCAAAATCTGCCGGGGATCACTCCCCGTGAAGGTTCGACTCCTTTCTCCGGGACCATCTTTTTCAGCTTTTCATCCGCCAGCTTGTTTCAGCCATTTGCTCAGCACGCTTGTGAAGCACGCGGGCATTTCTGTGAACGTCAGCCCCATCCCCTGCTTTGGTTCGAGATACGCCACCGTCGCATGGGTCTCCAGAAATTCATTTTCCGTGAAGATCTCCATCAGCACGTTGGTCCCTTGAGGAAAAGGGTTGACCATTTCCACGTAGCATCCGTGCAGGCTCAGGTCGCTGACTCGTGAAGTGGTGCGAACGCTTTCCTTCTCGTCAACAATTTCGGCGGTTGCAATGAACGGATGTCTCGGCGCTCGGCGCCTCTCCAGTCCCATCGGCCACACCTTTCTGGAAGGGGAAGCCATGCTACCTCACTGCCTTGGCCCCATCAAGACAAAGGTCGCAGCGGCGAATTCGCCTCATCCCCTCGGGGTAGGCACACAAATTCACAATCACGGCTGCAAATTTCACCGCGCCGAAGACGAACGAACCTCGTTTACGCGGAGGCTTGTGTGGCCGCCGCACCTCGCGGCGTCAGGAATCCAAGCAAAGCAGCAACAATAAAAAGAGCAGGGATATCTCCAAGCAAGTGGCCATGCTCTGCCGGCATGCTCAAGGCTTGCGCGGTCATGATTCCCGCGTGCACGACACTCGAAATAACCGTAAACCAAATCAGGCTTAAATGACGCAGAGGATTACGGGAGGCAATCAACAGAAAAACGCCAAGCGTCGCATATACTCCCAGAATCATCTGCTCGTATTGCGCCTGGTTCGGACTCCACCGCCAGCCTGACGGCCACAAAGCCATCATCAGCGGATAAACGCCGAAGACAAAAATCAATCCGACCAAAATGAGAGCAATACGAAGATAGCGCAAGCGAGTTTCCGTCGTCATGAAATACCTCCCGCATCTTTTTACTCGGCGGAATGCCAAGATTTCTGCGAATACTAGATATCCATCCTCAGTTTGTCAACGACAAAGCCACGTCCATCCGAGCCCGTCCATCGCGTTCTCGAAACCCTGTCCTTTCCTCCCATTGACGCCCGCAAGTTCTCCCTCCATAACTGGATAAACGTGACGGAGTGTATGTCGTCTCTTTCTGCCAATCTCGCCGTAATGAACAACCGGCGCCGCAGTCAGCGCGTCCTCTTGCGTATCCCTGTCCAGGTGATTGGCCGCGATCCAGACAAAAAGCCCTTTTCTGAAATGACACACACCGCGGTAGTGAACGCGCACGGCGGCTTGCTCTATCTCGCCCTGAAAGTCGAACCCGGCCAGGTCATCATCCTCAAAAATCCAGAAACCAGCGAAGAGCAACTATGCCGTGTAATCCGTTGCGATCCCGCTCCCGATGGCAGAAGTGAAGTTGGCGTGGAATTCGTCAAACCTGCCCCCAATTTCTGGCGCGTGGCTTTTCCTCCATCGGATTGGGAACCACGTTCCCCTGAAATCACCGCCGACACTTTTTAGCACCCCGCAACCTCGCCCATTCGTTCAGCGCGCCCGCTGATAATTCTGTGGAACTCCTTATTGAATCGGTTTAATATCGTGTCCGCCGGTTCTTTTTTGGAGTTCTCATGACTACTTTTCGTCTTTTCCGTTCTCGTATTTTCGCAGCGGCCATTTCTTTTGCTTTCTTCGCCTTTGGCCCCGGAATCCTCTCCGCCAAAGAAAGCTCGCCCAACCTTCCAAGAATTGATCTTCAGGGCACCTGGAAAATGCAGTCGTCCTGCGTGGACCGTTCCGTGGCTGAAGCCATTTCCACCCCCGGTTTCGGCGCTACCGGTTGGCACTCCGCCGAAATTCCCGGCACGGTTGTCGGTGCTCTCGTAACAGACAAAACTCTCCCGGATCCTGATTACGGAATGAATCTGAAGCAATTTCCCGGCATCGTTCTCGGCGGCGACCTGCCATTCTCCAATCGCGATATGCCTCCAGACAGTCCCTACCTCTGCTCGTTCTGGTTCCGCATGGAGTTTGCCACGCCGCGCGAATACGCCAACAATCTAGTCTGGCTCCATTTCCTTGGCATCAACAGCAGCGCCAACATCTGGTTGAATGGCCACAAAATCGCCGATCGCGTCGATGTAGCCGGTGCCTACCGCGCCTACGAATTCAATATCAAAAGCCTCCTGCACTCCAAACAGAATGCGCTGGCAGTGGAAGTGTTTGCTCCAGAAAAAACCGACTTCGGCCTCACCTGGGTGGATTGGAATCCTACTCCTCCTGATAAGGACATGGGCATCTGGCGCGAGGTTTATCTCACCGGCAGCGGCGACGTTTCTCTCCGTCATCCATATGTGCTCTCGAAATTGGGTCCAGATTATAAATCCGCCGCGCTCACCATCACTGCCGAACTGCGCAATTCCGCCGACCATCCCGTCAGCACTGTTGTCCATGCCGAAGTGGCCGGCGAAAAGTTGCAGCAACCGGTGGAATTGGCCGCTAACGAAACTAAAATCGTCCGTTTCTCTCCAGGGCAGTTCTCCCAGCTCAAACTGGCTCATCCGCGTCTTTGGTGGCCCTACCAGATGGGCGAACCATATCTCTACAGCGCGAAATTCCGCGTGGAAGTCGGCAAAGAGACTTCCGATAGCGCCTCTCTCGATTTTGGAATCCGCGAAGTCACCTCCGAAGTCACCGGCAAGAATGAACGCCTCTTCAAAATAAATGGCAAGCGCGTCTTAATTCGCGGCGCGGCCTGGGCACCCGAGATGCTCCTTCGCTGGTCCTCCAATAAATTGGACGCCGATCTCGCCTACACCAAACACATGGGACTCAACGCCATTCGTCTGGAAGGAAAGATCGATCGCAAGGAATTCTTCGACAAGACCGATCGCCTGGGACTCCTCGTCATGCCCGGCTGGATGTGCTGCGATACCTTTGAGCACTGGGACACCTGGACACCAGAAACCAAAAAAATCGCCGCCGCTTCGCTTGTCGACCAGATCAAAAGTTTGCGCGTTCATCCCAGCGTCTTTGTCTGGCTCAATGGCAGCGACAATCCTCCCCCTCGCGAAATCGAGAACATGTATCTCGGCATCCTTAAGGATCTCGAGTGGCCCAATCCCTCCGTTTCTTCCGCCTCCGATACTGCCACTACCGTCACGGGCAAATCCGGCGTCAAGATGACCGGTCCCTACGAGTACGAACCGCCTGTCTACTGGCTCGCCGATAAACAAGCCGGTGGCGCCTACGGCTACAACACAGAGACCAGTCCCGGCCCGGCCATTCCCACCAAGGAGAGCCTCGCGAAGTTCATCCCCAAGGATCACCTGTGGCCCATCGATGAATATTGGAATTTCCACGCGGGCCGCGAGCGTTTTGCAAACATCAACGTCTTCGTGGAAGCCCTGAATAAGCGCTATGGCACGGCAACTTCACTCGACGACTTCGAGCGCAAAGCGCAAGCCCAGGCCTACGACAACGAGCGCTCCATGTTTGAAGCCTATGGCCGCAACAAATATGTTTCTACCGGCGTCATTCAGTGGATGCTGGACAACGCCTGGCCTTCCCTCATCTGGCATCTTTACGACTACTACCTCGTCCCCGGCGGCGGCTATTTCGGTACCAAAAAAGCTCAGGAAATCGTCCACGTTCAATACGGTTTCGACGACAATTCCGTCGCCATCGTTAACGGCACCTACGAACCCCTGCACGGCCTGAAGGTCACTGCAAAACTCATCAATATCGACGCGAAACTAGTGGCGTCAAACGATGCCACCCTCGATGTCCCTGCCGACGCCAGCAGCAAAGCTCTCGATTTGCCCAAGCCTCCCGGCCTTTCCACAACTTATTTTCTTAAGCTTGAATTGCGCGATTCCGCTGGCAAATTGCTGAGCGACAACTTCTATTGGCTTTCCACTAAGCCCGACACTTTGGATTGGCCCACCCGCGACGACACCGACTACACCCCGCAAAAAGATTTCGCCGATCTCACCGGACTCAACTCCTTGCCCCAGGTCAAGCTTGCACTCAAATCCAAATATCGCAGCGGCGCCGGGAAGGGAACAGTCCACCTGAAAGTGAAAAACCCCAGCGCGAGCGTGGCGTTTCAGGTTCACGCGCGCCTCACGCAGGGCAAAGACGGCGATGACTTGGTGCCCGTCTTCTGGGACGACAACTATTTCTCGCTCTTGCCGGGCGAAGAGAAAAGCGTTGCCGCCACCTTCGACGCAGCTGACCTCCATGGCAAGGAACCTTTCCTGGAAGTCACGGGCTACAACGTGAACGCAGAGTCCGTGAAACCTTCACACTGATAGCCACGCAGGAAAAGGGCTCTCGGGAGGACACGGCTTCAGCCCTGCCAAAAATCTCAAGAATTTCAGCGGTTTTAACACCTGACGTGCGCTCGCCGCTCTCCCACAACTTCCTTCTTTTGTGTTCGCTAACCCTGCATCCCGTTCGGGCCGGTTACCCTTACGAAACCTTACCTATGCTTTTCCCTCTTGCCACTCCTACTGTTAGTGACTAAGATACTGGTGCTAGTGGGGGAAAACCGTGCCAAAAGAGAAACCACAAGTCAATATTGGTGAAGTGATAAAAACCTACCGGAGCCAGCGTGGATTGTCGCAGGGCGACATCGAGCGCCGCACCGGCCTGCTGCGTTGCTATCTTTCCCGCGTCGAGAACGGCCATACCGTTCCTTCGCTCGAAACCCTCGCGAAAATCGCCGAAGCCATGGAGATTTCACTCGCTGACTTCTTCCCGGGAACCGAAACGCCTCGCGACAAGGAAACTCAGAAAATGCTGGGTGAGCTTTCCCAGGACGAAATCCGTTTTCTTGCGGAGATCAAGAAGTACAGCACCACTCTCTCCGATGGCGACAAGCGCTTGGTGCTGGCCATGATCCGTAAAATGGCCACTCTTCTTCCCGCGCAAGCCGGCGCACAAGCCAAGAAGCCTTTGCTGCGCAGACCCTCGCTGTAAGCCGTACCTTTTGAAAGAATTGGGCCTTCAAACGCACTCCCACTTGCCTGGAGTGCGTTTCTGTTTTTGTGCCTGAATTAAACCCCGCGCCCTCTCATAAACCGCATCGTGTCGGGAAGGGAACTCCCGTCTCCGCCTTTGCCGTTTCCCGAGGCGCCATCGGAAGACTCGACCTTGTCGCCCTCGCCGGGCGCGAGAAACAGATTCGTTTCAACTTCGTGCTGTTTCGTGTACAGCTCAAAATAGCGGCCCTGCGCGGCGTACAGTGTTTGGTGTGTGCCGCGTTCCAGAATCTTGCCATCCTGCACCACCAGAATCTGTTCGGCGCGCCGAATTGTCGAAAGCCGGTGCGCGATCACGAACGTGGTTCTGCCACGCATCAAATAACGCAGACCTTCCTGAATCAGCGCTTCCGATTCCGAATCCAGGCTCGAAGTCGCTTCATCCAGAATCAAAATGCGCGGGTTGGCGAGAATCGCTCGCGCAATCGAGACGCGCTGCTTCTGTCCTCCGGAAAGTTTCACGCCGCGTTCCCCCACTAAGGTGTTGTATTTCTCCGTGAAGTTCTCGGCGAACTCATCCACGCGCGCGATGCGGCACGCCGCCAAAATCTCTTCCTCGGTGGCGTTGGGTCGCGCATAGGACACGTTTTCACGAATCGACCCGTCGAATAAAAACGTTTCTTGCAACACGACGCCCAACTGCGTGCGATACGAACTGAGCCGCACCGTGGCCAGATCGTGGCCATCCACCAGCACGCGGCCTTCGGACGGCGTGTAAAACGCGGAAATCAACCCGATAATGGTGGACTTGCCCGAGCCGGATGGGCCTACCAGCGCCGTCACCGTCCCGGGTTCCGCGGTAAATGAAATACCGTGCAGCACTTCTTTCCCGGGCTCGTACGAAAAATGTACATCGTCAAACGCCACGCGCCCTTCAATCCGTTCCAGCGTCAAGCTGCGCTTCGGGTCCGCATCTTCTTTCGCTTCATTCAGGATTTCCCGCGTGCGTTCCAGCCCCGTGATGGCTTCGGTGATTTGCGTGCCGATAGCTACGATCTGAAATACCGGCGCCACCAGCAGCACCAGAAACGCTGTGTACGAAATCAATTGCCCATTCGTCATTGTTCCGGCCAGGATGTGCCGCGCGCCCATGTACATAATCACCGCGCTCACCAATCCCATTAGCGTCGCGCCGGAAAGGCTCATCACCGAAGTAGCCGTCAGGGTCTTCAGAACGTTGTCCAGCAGTCGCTGCACGCCTGCGCCAAAAACCTGCTCTTCGCGATCTTCCGCGTGATATCCCTTCACCACGCGCACGCCGCCCAGCGATTCCGTCAACCGTCCTGTCACCTCCGCGTTGATCTTGGGCCGCGCACGGAATATCGGCCGAATCGTGGTAAACGCATAGTTCAGGAACAGCGCAAAGACCACCAGAATCGCGAACGCTAGCAGCGTCATGGACGCGTTCACGAACAGCAGATAAACGAGCGCCACAATCGCGGTCATCAGCCCGCCCACAAATTCCACCAAGCCTGTTCCAATCAAGTTGCGCACGCCTTCAACGTCCGACATGATGCGCGAAACCAGAACACCGGTTTTGTTGGCGTCGTAGAAGCTCACCGGAAGCCGGCCGATGTGCGCTTGCACCTGTTTGCGCAGATCGGTAATCATGCGCTGGGCGGACTTGGAGAGGAGTTGCGTCAGAGTGAACGAGCTCAGACCTTTCACAATCGTCGCGCCGATTACCGCCAGAACAATCGGCAGCAGCAGTTGGATTTGGCGCTTCGTGATCACGTTGTCAAACAGGTATTTGCTGGAGAGCGGAAGGACAAATCCCGCCATCGTGTTGATGGCTGTGAGCACAAGTCCCAGCAAGAGGATGCCGCGGCGGGGATGAATCAGCGCCCAGATTTCCGGCAGCGATTGCCAGTTGATCTTCTTCTTCGCCTTCTTCGCGGCAGCTTCAGCGGTTGCCGGTAAAGCAGTTGCAGTTGTGGCCATAGGGTTCTTCGTCAGTCCTGGAAAATACCAATTCGATGCGCTTGGGCAGTTCTACGTTATCAGTTTTGAGTGTAAGAAAATGCGGATAAACGGGGAGATGAGGTTGAGTAGCTGGCTGAGGCAAATTCGTTGTGTCGCGCAGAAGAGAGGTGTACGATGCGCGGAATCGCGAGTGTGCGACCTGGCGATTGAAGAAGCTTTACAACTGAATTCCAGCTCCCAGCCTGGACTCCCGTTCGGTCAAAACTCAAGCCGGTCTACAGGAGAGATCCATGAACGCAATGCTGCATCGTCTTTTGGTTTTTGCGGCGGTGATGGTTGCCGCCACTCTGCTGGGCTGCAACCCGCCAAACTATCCCACCGGAACCATTGAACAGAAGTACTACGCGACGGGCCCATGGACGGTCACCGTCAGCGTGGGTGGTGCGTGCTGTGATTCCGCCGGAAACAAGTTTGATCTTTACTTGCCCACGCCGCTGGGCGCCAATGGCTTCAAGCATCCCATTCTTACGTGGGGGAACGGCACAAACGCTTCGTCTACCAATTGCTCTTACTTCCTGCAGCACATGGCTTCGTGGGGATTTGTGGTTATCGCCACGCAAGACATGAACACTGGCCCGGGGCAAACCATTCTGGACGCAGCCAAGTTTCTGATCGCCGCGAATGGCAACAGTGCCAGCCAGTTTTTCAATAAGCTTGATGTGAACAATGTCGGCTCTTTCGGGCATTCCCAGGGAGCAACGGGCGCGATCAACGCGCAAATCAAGTCTTTGGGGGCGATCAAGACGGTGATGCCCATCGAGTTGCCCGCGCAAGTCTGGTGCAGCAACGGCGTCAACTGCGCGGACACGTCGAAGCTGACTTCCGGCTCGATTTTCCTGATTGACGGAAGCGCGGACGGCATCATCTCTCCCGCGACACAGCCGAGCTTTGTTCCCGGGCTGCAATCCATCGAGGCCTACTACAAAGCGGTTCCGGCCGGGATCTTGAAGGTGAAGGGAACTCTCATTGGCCCGAATCACAATGACGTGCAAGGCCAGCCGAGCTGCGCGGGCGTCCCCATCGGCTGCGCGAATGGAGTTTATGGGTATCTCGGCTATCCCACGGCTTGGCTCATGTTCCAACTGCAAGCGGATAGCTTTGCGCATGGAGCGTTTGTGAATCCGACGGGAGAAATGTTCACGGAAACTACGAACTGGGAGTTGGTGGCGAGCAACGTTCCGTAAGAGGTTATCAGCGAGCGGAGATCAGCGATCGGGAAGCGGGAAGGCGGAGGGACTCGGTGCGAGTTCAGAGCTGACAGTTGACAGCTTACAGCTTCGGAGAAAAGCGAAGAATGGTAACGCAGAGGCGCAGAGTACGCAGAGAAGAGGGGCTGCGGGGAGAATAGGGATGTCGGCGCGCCGCCGTTGAAGGTGCTTGCGCCAGTTGTAAGCCAATTGCAATATGTCGGCGCGCCGACATTTTGTATCTTAATTGCAAGTAGACAATCGGTAATATACACGAGTGAGTTATCTGCAGACGCGTCGGATGGTGTACCCCCACCCCCGTGTTTTTGCGTATGTACGGGAATGATTGGGGTTACGGGAGAAATTCCTGGATCTACGGGAATAGTTAGACTTAGTGGCGAGTGGCTCGTGGCGGGTGGCGAGAAACGGAGCGAAGAAAGAAATGGATAACGCAGAGACGCAGAGAACGCGGAGGCTCGCAGAGGAATCGTGGAGAAGAGAGGCGAGGGAGAAGATGGGGGAGAGGTAAGGGAGCCAAAGGAACCGAAATGTAGCCCCCCACCCCCGTGTTTTTGCGTATGTACGGGAATGATTGGGGTTACGGGAGAATTTTTCGGATGTACGGGAATGATTGGACTTAGGGGAGAAAAGCAGTCTACAGCCGACAGTCTACAGTCCACAGAGGAAGAGCAAGAAAGAGGAACGGTAGCGCGAAGCTCGACCTTTGCGTAAAGAGGAGTGGGTAAAGGAGTGGGGCGATCCGAAATGGTACAAGAGTAGCGTCCCCTCAGCATAACGGGGAAGCATAGCACACTATTTACCTGTTGTCTACTATTATTTAGTGAGTACTACGTTCGAAACTGGTACTGATGCCGAATCGGGAGGTTATCAGTGATCGGATATCAGCGATCAGGAAACGGAAGTTTCAGAAGAATGTTGAGACGCTGAGAACTCAGAGGCAGGCAGAGGAAAGACAAGTCAAGAACCGCACCCTTTATAGAGCAAAAGCAAAGGATGCGGCACCCAGATACTGTCTCTTGGGCACCCGTCTGTCTTGAGACATCGACTGTGCGGCACCCGGCGTTATATGGTATAGCGTTGCGAAATGAAACCGAGCGCGAATTCTCCAGGAAACTCGGCTGACGCAGAGCGATCGGCTAAGAGTAAAAAGGCGCGGCTGTGGCGCCACATTATTCTGTTTGGGCTGGCGGGTGGGCTGGTGATCACGCTGCTCAAGTGGACTGAGTACCGCTACCTGGTGATTGAGCATTCCATTGAAATCTATGGGGGACTGACGGCGGCGACGTTTGCGGCGTTTGGCATCTGGCTGGGGCAGCGGCTAACGAGGAAGCAGATTGTATTGAAGGAAGTGCACGTTGCAGTTCCGGCTGGGCAGCCGTTTGCCGTGAACTCGAAGAAACAAGAGGAGCTGGAGATTACGCCCCGGGAACTGGAAATCCTGGAACAGATCGCCAAAGGGATGAGCAACCGGGAAATCGCGGAGAAGCTGTTTGTGAGCGAAAACACGGTGAAGACCCACTCGAGCCGCGTTTTCGACAAACTTGGAGCCAAACGGCGGACGCAAGCCGTGCAATTGGGGAAGGAATTCGGATTGATTCCATGAAAAAGCTTGCGGAGGACGGCGGTTGGGGCCAGGTAGCTCACTCCAAAGCATGATTTTTGGGTTACTGGGGCAAAATCACCCGAAAGGATGACGACAATGCGGCAGGGTGCGGGTAGATTGCGCGAGTCGTCAAGCTACAAATACTGGAGGAGCGAAAAGTGAAGAAGACAATCATCACGTTCGGGCTGATATCGGGGGTTATTTCGTCGTTGCTGATGGTTTGCTCGATTCCGTTTTTCCACCGCATAGGGAACGACACCGCGTTAGTCCTTGGGTACACGTCCATTGTGCTGTCGTTCCTGCTGGTGTATTTCGGAATCCGGTCGTATCGCGATAGCGTGGCGGACGGCCATATCAGCTTCGGGAAGGCGTTTGGTATTGGGCTGTGCATCACTCTGATTTCGTGCGTGTTTTATGTGGCGACGTGGGAAGTGCTGTACCATACGGTCTTTCGTGACTTCATGGATACGTATTCAGCGGCCATGATTGCCAAGGCGCGGGCGTCTGGGGCCAGTGCGCAAGCGGTGCAGGCGAAAATCGATGAGATACAACAGATGAAGGTGAGGTACGCGAATCCGCTTTACAACGTGCTGATGACGTTCATTGAGCCGTTCCCGATTGGCTTGCTGATCACTTTGATTTCGGCAGTGGTTCTGAGAAAAAAGGCGCGGCCGGAATCGGGGCAGACTGCCGCGATGGCGTGAGACGCTGTTAATCGCCGGGCTGTGACGTTTGAAATATTCATGAATGAGAGTAGTCTTTGCGACTGGGACAATTTGCAATTGAAGCGCTGTATTCCTGTTTGCGGAGTGAAATTTATTTAAGGGAGAGAGGAAGAAAATGGCGAGGATCACTGGAATTGGCGGCGTATTCTTTAAAGCAAAAACCGACGAGAAAGCTCTCCGCGAATGGTACAAGAAGAATCTGGGCATCAAGCTTGATGATTGGGGAGGCTGCGGGCTGGAGTGGACGGAGGACAAAGCAGAGGATAAGGGAGTTACGGCATGGCATGTCGCGGAGCCGAGCACAAAATGGTTCAACCCGAGTGAATCGAGCTTCATGATTAACTATCGAATCGACAATATGGACGAAATGATCGCGCAACTTCGCGCGGGAGGAGTTGCGATTCATAAAGGGCCGGAGTATCACGAGAACGGCGCGTTCATGTGGGTGATTGATCCCGACGGAAACAAGGTGGAGCTTTGGGAGCCGAAGATTTGGGATGATAAGAATAAGAGGGCATAGGTAGGGGAGGGGGGGACGGGGCGGGAAAGACGAGTCAAGAACCGCACGCTTTATGAAGCAAAGGATGAGGCGCCCGGGATTCCCCTGCCGCCAAGAACAAGCACCGGACCTACCGTTGCCAAACCCACCGCGAGTATGGGCGACTAGGTATTGTTTCGAGACGTTGAGGGTGCGCCTCCCGCCCGCGCTGGATGCCCCATCCTCCTCCTTGACTTCCACACGCGGGAAAAGGTAAATGTCGTATCGTGCCTAAGCTCTCATACCCCACCTCTACGGGAATTGGCTTTCCCATCCTTATTGACGCATCACAGTTGGAGCGGTTGGACGAGATAATTGACGAACACTACAGCGGCATGAAGGCGGAGCGGGATAAGCGGCTCGAGGCGGCTTTAGATAGTCATATTGCAGAGGGCTTGGACCCAGGATTCATTGCTCCAGAAAAGGCTTCGGCGGCTCGTGCTGAACGACGGAAGATATTGAAAACATTAGATTCTTGGGCGGAGGAGAAACGGTCAATCACAATTTCTTTGTCGAAGGGCCGGCAGATTGAGGTAACGCGGTTCTCCGAGGCGCTTTCTCACCCGCCAAGTCAAGATGAGATACCGTTGGATTACACCCTTAATTGCAGGGTTGGTCCGCTGACAGTATTGGTTCACCTCGTGGGGAATTGGGGTGAGGGGATATCAGTGAGTGTGAGTCCGAGCGACTCGGAGAAATCGCAGGAAATTTTCGGAGCGCTTGTCAATTGGCTGCGCGACGTCCAGGCACCAAGTTGGCAGCGGCTCTGGTACAAAGCCAGATACCTTGTAGGGACTCTCCTCGTGATGTTCATGTTTTTCGCTCTTTTTACCATTCCACTTACCAGCTTAGGCGAGGCCCCAAAGGAGGCGGTTAAGGAGGAGGCCCGAAAACTCATAACTGTGGGCATCAATTCAAACAACCAGCAACAGGCTTTACAGCTCTTGCTTGAAATCGAGTCTGACTATAGCCCCACAGGGCTTCATAAGGTGTCTTTGGGCGTTCGTTACTGGAGCTATGTTGGTGTCATATTCGTGCTCTTGACTGTCCTTTTCGCATCCCCGAAGCGGGCCATTGGCTTTTGGAGAGGACGGGAGCTTCTCAACTTTTGGCGGTTTTGGATCAGAACTGTCACGGTAACCATTCCAACTTTGTTGATAACGTTCATGCTGCTGCCCTGGCTATTATACTGGCTTCACCTGGCGCCCCCCACCCCTTGAGACGCTAACCTACTTAGTCAGGAGGCGAAGCCGCTAGGCGGATGGACTGATCTCATTTCTTTCAGTTTTCTAGCCACAGAAATCGCAGGAATACTAAGAGTTCGACAAATATAGCGGAACTGATGGGGCGCGGTGGGTGCGCTCCTTCAAATCATCCCCGGGTCCGACCAAAAAAAGCGTATGATCCGGTGAAATGAGCGATTTTAACCTCTTTGAGAATTCCGGTTCTGAGAACTTTGCAACGGCGCTAGTTGTGATTGCCTGCCGGTTCTCCCCTGATTTTGCATCCCGTCTCCTCAGACTGATTCTAAGAAAATGTTCCGTTCCTGTAACAGGCGGCTGCTCGGTCAAGGCAATTGAAAGAAACTATCTTATTAAAATCCCCAATCGAGCGTCTCCAAGGATTCCGGACATCTTCATTCAGGCAGAAGTTAACGGAGCTCCCTGCACTATTCTGGTGGAAGTCAAGATTTCTGCTTCTGAACAGTTGGAGCAGCTCGCTGACTATCGGAAATGGCTTAATGAGCAGCCACCTGGCATGAATCTGCTTGTGACTCTCACAACTCACAGCATGGTCTGGTCTGATCAGCCTGATGGACAAATAATATGGACCGACCTTCGCCCGGAGTTGACCCACATGCACCAGCGAGCCGCTTCCGGCAGCTTAGTTTTCGAGAAAGCATTTTGGCAACAATTCATCGAATATTTGGAGCAAATCATGCGAACATTCGACGGATTTACATCAGACTTCGCAGATGTCCATGGTTTGATGATACAGGTGGAGTTGTTTTTGAGTTCGCTTTTAGAGGCAATGAAAGTGCAAAAGTCCATTGATTCTTGGAATAAAGACCGAGCTGCATACTATTTGCCAGATTTGCACATGACGGTTGGTTTTTACTGGTGGTATCAAAAGGGATGGTGGGAGAAGGTGACGGGGCAAGAGAATATGCTAGTGGTGTGGAAGGATGGAGAGAAAAACTGGAGGCCGATTACCTCGCTTGAGCAAGTCATCCAAGAGTCAAACAAAGCCAAGCGTGATGGCAAGGTTGGAGAGTACTTCGACGGATTGGCCAAACGGCTGCTTGAAGTAGCTCGATAGTTGTGCGAACTCTAATGAGATGGCGAATGGCGTTCATTCCTCGTTGGTTGACGATGTTCGTGCCCGTTTTAGTGCAGCGCTTCGGGCTGATCGGTAGCGGCGGCGGTAGGGTCCAAGATTAAGGCGCTGGAAATGGTTTGGATTTCGGGGGCACCGGAGAAGGTCCAGACGACGCGTTTGTCTGGAGTGACTTCGATGAGGTCGGCGGTGGTGCCGAATTGATTGTGGCCGAGCCAGTTGGCCATGAACGTGTCTCCGTTGGGCAAACGCTGCAGACCGGCCATAAATTTCAGGGTGACGCCGGGGAGTTCGTTGCCCTGGACCTGCCAGACGGTGTGGCCCGCGGGATCCACTTCAAAGACGCGCGAACCGCCTTTGCCATCGGCGCAGGAGATGAGGGTATTTCCATTGGGGAGGCGAACGACGCTGTGGGGGCCTCCAGCAGCGGGAATTTCGCGGACCATCTTGCTCTGGGAATCGTATTCGCGAACGATGCCCTCTCCATAATGAGCGACAAGATAATTGCCATTGGGCAAGCGGCGGGCGTTGCGCATGTAGGCGTGGCCGCCATCCTTGCCTTGGGGGAGCAGGCGGACTTCGTGGACGATTTTAGCGGCGGGGCTGACCTCGAGCAGACGACCGGCGGTGCATTCACCGATGAAAGTGTTGCCGTTGGGCAAGCGCTGGCAGGCGTAGATTTCGCTGGAAGATTCGTAGTCGAAGACAACTTTTTTGTCGCGGGTGACTTCTTTGACGCCATGGCCGGTGGTGAAGAGGAGATTGCCGTTGGGGAGAACCCAGATGTCGTTGCTGTTGGTGGCGCCGTCGAATTCCCACACGATTTTGCGCTGGTCGGAGACGATGAAGACCTTGCCCTGGGTGTAGTCGGTGCAAACGAAGGAATGTGCGATTGGGCTGGGGGAGGGAATTGCGGGAGGATTCGCGGCTCTGGTCTGCAGGTAAAAGGGAATTGTGGCTAGCAGAGCCAGCAAGGCGGCGAGAATTAATGTTTTGTTCGTAGTGGCGATGGAAGGTGTGAGCATTTCGTTTTCAATTGTTGCAAACGGCGGGAGGAGCGATTTTATTTCCTGGGACTTTCTTAACACGGATGGCGTGGAAAGGCTAACAGTTCGAAAGACGGCGTGGGAGTGATGAGGCGCGGAAAGCGGATTGCTGAAGACCTATCCATCGCCGGGCGCTCGGCTTATTTGTAAGCGGAATGGGGTCTAGTGTTGTACACTCCCGGACGGCGGCTCTTGCTACAGTGTGGCTGACTTAGGAGCCTCTGGAGAAATGTTTGGGGAGACTAGGAGTTACGAATGAACATCACAACTAGCACGCGACAAGTTGGCGACGTCAAGATTGTGGATATAAGCGGGAAGATTGAACTTGGGCAAGAGAGCGCGGCGGTGCGCAACCTGGTTGGCGATCTGTTGAGCGCGGGGAATAAGAAGATTCTGCTGAATCTAGCGGGAGTGGATTACATTGACAGCTCGGGGTTAGGCGCACTGGTCAGTGCGTTCACCAGCGCGCAGAAGCAGGGTGCGCAATTGAAACTGCTCAACCTGACGGACAAAGTCAGCGACATCATGGAAGTGACAAAACTTTATACCGTCTTCGACATCGCCACGGACGAGGAGACGGCACTGAAGTCGTTTGATCACTCGACGGCGGCTAGCGCGTAGGCGGGTGGCACGGGGCCTGGCCTGTCCGCGCAGAAGTGTCATGGGTCAGGGAGCAGGTTGCCATGACCACGCGTCAACACAAAGTTCAGACGCAGCTTGGGCGAAGCGCGGCGCGAATCTTTGCCGCGAATGAGCGCATGAACCAGATGCTGATCGAGGATCTGGATCCGGGCGCGTGGAAAGCTAAAGCGCCGGGCAAGACACGCACGATTGCGGCAATCTTCACGCATATGCATAACATTCGATGCAAGTGGGTACGGCTGACCGCGCCGCATCTGAAGGTTCCAGTGCAGCTGCACAGGACGGACTGCACGCCGAAGCAGGCGCTTGCGGGATTGGCGGAAAGCGCGGGTCGCTGCGAAGAGATGCTGGCGGAAGCGCTGGACGGCGGTGGACGCATTGCGAAGTTTCACAGAGACGGCTGGGCCAAGCCTTGGCCGGTTGGCGTGGAGATGCTGTGCTACATGATTTCGCACGAGGCGCACCATCGCGGGCAAGTGTGCATGATCGCGCATCAGGTGGGATTCCCGCTGCCGAAAGAGGTGGGTTACGGAATCTGGAATTGGGAGAAGATTTTTAAAGAGGTTGGGTGAGCGGGGGGGAAGTTTTGGGTGGTCAATTTTCGGGTGTTAGTTCCAGAGAAGAGAACCCAAGACCCAGGTAACGAAGCGAACCTGGGGCACCCGAGCGGAACGCGAATCGTCAATGTCTGCTGAGATATTTCATGCCGGTGTCGCACATTATTGTGACGATGGTGGCTGCGGGCGGGAGCTGTTCGGCTAGACGAAGAGCGGCGATTACATTCGCGCCGGTGGAAGTGCCGGCGAAGAGGCCTTCTTCGCGGGCCAGGCGATTGGCCATGGCTACGGCTTCTTGCGTGGAAGCTTTTTCGATTTGATCGGCGACGTCTGGCTGCCAGAGCGGGACGACAAAACCCGCGCCAATTCCATCGATTTTATGAGCGCCGGGTTTGCCGCCGGAAAGAACGGGCGATTCGGCGGGCTCGACGGCGACGATTTTGATGCGAGGATTGCGGCGGCGCAGCGCGTCACCAGTGCCGCGCAGAGACGCGGCGGTGCCCACGGTCTGGACGAAGCCGTCAACCTGGGCCCCGGTCTGACTCCAGATTTCTTCCGCCAATTTGTGGTAGGCCGCGAGCTGATCGCGATTGTTCATTTGATCCGTCCAGTAGGCGCCTGTGGCGACGGCGACGACGCGGGCGGCTTCGATCATGTCGCGAGTGAGTTTCTCCGTCATGCCGCCTCCTTCGCTGTGAAGAATTTGCAGTTGCGCGCCGAGAACTTTCATGTGCTCGAGCTTTTCTCGCGCGAAAGCATCTGAAGTGACGATATGCAGGGGATGGCGCTTCACGGCGCAGACCAGGGAAAGGGAAACGCCGGTGCTGCCGCCGGTATATTCGACGACGGAGCCGTTCGGCGGGAGACGGCCGTCGGTTTCCGCAGCCTCGATCATGGCGAGAGCCATGCGGTCCTTCATGCTGCCGGTGGGATTCTCGCTTTCGATTTTGAGAAGGATGCGGGAGTTGTTAGAGGGTGTGATGCGGCGCAAGGGCAGCAGGGAAGTGTTACCAATGCAATGCAGGATGTCGGGTTTGAGAAGATTCACGATGCGGGGCCTCGGTGTAAATCTATCACGTTGGAAGAGTGGATTGGCTGCGAAGGGTGGACATCAGCGATCAGTAACAAGGGAGAAGAAGTTAAAAGTCGAAAGTTGAAAGTTGAAAAAAGCGAAAAACGAAGAACTTACACAGATTGGAAGAGTGGATTGGCTGCGAAGGGTGGAGATCAGCGATCAGTAACAAGGGAGAAGAAGTTAAAAGTCGAAAGTTGAAAGTTGAAAAAAGCGAAAAACGAAGAACTTACACAGATTGGAAGAGTGGGTTGGCTGCGAAGGGTGGAGATCAGCGATCAGTAACAAGGGAGAAGAAGTTAAAAGTCGAAAGTTGAAAGTTGAAAAAAGCGAAAAACGAAGAACTTACACAGAGGTCACAGAGAGCACAGAGTTCACGGAGACGAGGACCCCGAGACCCAAGTAAGAAGGCGAACCTGGGGTAAGTGAGATGTGGAAAGTGTCAGAAAGCTGGCGGCCGGTGAGAGGTTACTGGTGGGCAATGCGTCACACGGCTGCAATGGAGGTTCATGTAAAATGGAATAGGTTCGGAAGGAATTGTGCGCGCGAGTGGACCTTCCGCTTCGCTTAACCCGCAGGGAAAAAGATGACGAGTGCTCAGAGAGAACTTCTGCAGGAATTTGAAGCTTTTGCCGTGACAGCGCCAACGGTCAACGCGCTGATGGAGCGCGTGGCGCAGCGATTGCACGAGAAGATGACGCGCTACAACTGGGCGGGATTTTATCTGGTGGATCCGGCTGACTCCGCGCATCTGATTGTGGGGCCATTCGTGGGGAGCTTTACGCCGAACGTACGCATACCGCTGAACACGGGGTTGTGCGGAGCGGCGGCGACGACGGGAAAGGTTGTGGTGGTGGAGGATGTCACGAAGGATCCGCGGTATCTGGCGGGATCAACGTTGGTGAAGTCTGAAATCGTGGTGCCGATTTACGTGAACAAGAAGCTTGCAGCGGAGTTGGATATCGAGAGCTACTTTGCGGGGACGTTTACGAAGATGGAACAGGAATTTGTGGAAGGATGCGCCGGAATAGTGGGGAAATACATGGGAAAGGCTTGAAGTAGAATCGGCTGAAAGAGAACAGCTAACGCAGAATTCACGGAGAGCACAGAGTTCTCAGAGAAGAGAAAGAAAAGACGGCAGGGGAATGCATCCCCCGCCGTCTTTTGCTTTTTTTGGCTTATGTTTTCTTTTATGTAGGAAAGTTGCGCACCGGCTCGCTATTCCACGTCGCCCACTTGTTCGGAGGCCACGGGAGTTAGCGAGCCGAAGAGTCCGTGCGATTCATTGTCGGGGCCGGAGCTGAAATAGAGTGTGGTAGAAGGGCCGGCGGTGGCACCGTTGCCAAAAGCCAGCGCCCACAATCCGTTGATGGTGAGAATCGAGTTATCGGTGTTCTGCACGAAGCCGATGAACTTGTAGGTGAAGCCATTGAAGGCGGCGATCCAGCCGCTGCCGAAATTGCCGACGAGGATGGTGTTGCTGAAGACGCCGAAATCACGAGGCGTCCAGACAACGCCCCAGGGGGAATTGAGCCAGGAGCCGTGATCGAGGTGGGCGATGTGTTTGCCGGAGGGTGTGAAGATTTCGACAAAACCATTTCCGGGACCGGCGACATCGTCGTGACGAGCGGCATCCTGCTTGGCGTAGGTGACGAACAAAGAGCCTCCGATGTTCTGAATGTTGAATGGGGCGAAGCCTGGGGGAATGCGCTCGGCGCCATAGCCGTCGTCGGAATCGTGGTCGCCATCGTTGCCCGGGTCAAAAGCTTCGGGGAAGAAGCGCACGCGATTAAAATTGGTGTCGTAGACTTCCACACGGCCGGCGCGGAAATTGGTGGCATAGAGGTAGGGGGTGCCGTTCAGGACAGCGATCGTGAGGCCTTTGTAAACCGCGCCGTTCGGGGAACCGTTGTCACTATTGTCGATGGCGAGGACAGCGGAAGCGCCGCCGTTCCAGCCGGAGATGGTGCCGTCTTCGGTAGCAAAGATAAATTTGGCGGGCAGGCCGTTGGGTGCGGGGAGCACGAAGCTTGTGGTGCCGTTGTAAACGGTGCCAGTTGGGGCGGAGATGGTGCCGGCGGGGGCATTCTTAGGAGGAGGGATGGTGACGATGCCGTTGCCGTTGATGGGGATGATGGAGCCCGTGCCGGTGTAGAGGGTGGAGGTTCCGGTACCATTGTTGGCGGCCCACCAAGGGCTTGAGGAACTACGGCTAAGTCCCCAGGGATTTATAAGGTTAGGATCGGTTGTGGTGGCTATGCCAGGAGTGTCGGCGACCAGATTGGTTTGCGTGTAGTGCTGAGCGAAGACGGCCGCTGGAGACAAAACCAAGAGTAAGGCAATGGCAATCAATAGCTTGAGAGAATTGGCGAGAAACTTCATTGGAATGTTTTTCCTCCCGAATTGAGATTTGTGCAGCGATGCCCCGGAGGGCAGACCGCGGACGATGGTGGAGTTTGGGGAGGAGGGAAGCTAGCAGGCAGTTGTAACTTTATATGCTCGGCTGGCATACAAGGATTTTGCAAAGATTCACTGGAAATCGACGAGGAAGAGGGCTTTACTGGCAAGTTTAACCAGTGCCGAGGAAAATCCCTATCCGGGCGGGAGGGAGAGCTGGCGAGCCAAAAGCGAATCGAATGAATGAAGAAATTGCGTTGGACTCCGATGTGGCGGGTCTCTAGAGTCAAAGTTCCCTAACAACTCGGCAAAGTTTGCCGCGAACCCCTGGGACGGAGCCGGGAAGCGTGGTCCGGGAAGTTACGGGACAGACGGCGGAGTACGGAAAGACCGATGAGCACATCTGCCATCCCATCACGAACAGAACTGCCCCGTTCCTTACTAGCTTGTAGAACAGACACGGCATATGACGAGATGTTTGGCGAGCCAGCCGTGCCGCGCGAGCATTACCAATCGTTGCACCGCACGCTGCTGGGGCTGGATCCGGAAGAATTGCGGAAGAGCCAGCAGGCGGCGGACCTGACGTTTCTGCACGAAGGAATTACGTTCACAGTTTACGGAAGCAAAGAGGGCACGGAGCGGATATTCCCGAACGATCTGATACCCCGGATTATTCCCGCGGGGGAATGGGCAAAAATCGAAAAAGGGCTGACGCAGAGGCTGACGACGCTGAACCTGTTTCTGCGCGACATCTACCACGAAGGACGAATCCTGCACGAAGGGATTGTGCCGCGTGAGCTGATTTACAGCTGCCGGCATTTCCGCAGAGAGATGCGCGGGCTAAATGTGCCGCGGGACATTTATGTGAGCGTGTGCGGAACGGACCTGGTGCGAACGCCCGACGGAAACTTCGCGGTGTTGGAAGACAATCTGCGCGTGCCGAGCGGCGTGTCGTACATGCTGGCGAACCGCAAAGTGCTGAAGCGCGTGTTTCCGAAGATGTTCCGGGATTACGGCGTTTGGCCGATCGACCATTATCCGCAGGCGTTGCTGGCGACTCTGCGCAGCTTGACGCCGGAGAATTGCGCGCATGCGCAAGACCCCGTGACGGTGCTGTTGACACCGGGCGTATCGAATTCGGCTTATTTCGAGCACACATTTCTGGCGCAACAGATGGGCATCGAACTGGTGGAAGGGCGCGACCTGCTGGTGCACGACAACGTGGTCTACATGCGTACGACGGCGGGGCCGCGGCGCGTGGACGTGATTTATCGGCGCGTGGACGACGATTTTCTGGACCCGCTGTGCTTCCGGCCGGATTCGATTCTGGGAGTGCCGGGGCTGTTCAATGCGTATCGAGCAGGGAACGTAAGCCTCGCGAATGCGATCGGGACGGGTGTGGCGGACGACAAGGCCGTGTATGCATACGTGCCGGAGTTGATCCGGTTTTATTTGAAAGAAGAGGCGATTCTGCCGAATGTGCCGACATATCTACTGACGGACCGTGTGCAACGGCAACATGTGCTGGACCATATGGAGGAGTTGGTGGTGAAGGCGGTGGGGGAATCGGGCGGCTACGGGATGTTGATTGGGCCGCACAGCACGAAGCAGCAACGCGAAGAGTTTCGCGCACGGATACTGGCGGAGCCGCGGAATTATATCGCACAACCGACGTTGGCGCTTTCCTGCGCGCCTTGCCTGATTGATGGCGAAGTGGAATCGCGTCACATTGATTTGCGGCCATACATTTTAATGGGAGAGAAGGTGACGCTGGTGCCGGGAGGGCTGACGCGCGTGGCGCTGCGCAAAGGATCGCTGGTGGTGAATTCGTCGCAAGGCGGCGGAAGCAAGGATACGTGGGTGCTGCGAGCGGGGAACGGGGATGATCGCGTGGCGCAGGTGGCTGACGATGTGCGGAAGGGATTCACAGAAGGGAAGCTGGCTTAGGCGATGAGGCCTCCACGAAATTATTTTGTGCGCACGTTCCGGCGAGATGCGGGGATGCTCTCGCGCGTGGCGGATAGTTTGTACTGGATGAGCCGGTATCTGGAGCGCGCGAAGCATACGGCCCGGTTGGTGGATGTGGAGCTACAACTTTGGCTGGACCAATCGCCGGAGGCAGGCGCAGGGCGATGGAGATTTTTGTTGGAGGCGTTGCGCATTCCGGCGGGACCGGGAGCGGTGGATTCCGCAGGGCTGCTGAATAAGCTGGTGTTCAGCCGGGGGAACGCGTCTTCGATTGTGTCGTGCATCGCGGCGGCGAGGGAGAATTTGCGGCACGTGAGAGAACAGTGCAGCACGGGGATGTGGGAGCACGTGAACCGGCTGTACCTTGAAGTGATGGAGGCGCGGCCGGAAGAAGGCTGGGTGCTGAAGTCGCACAGATTTTTCCATGCGGTGCTGGAAGGTGAACAATTATTTCAGGGAATTACGGATGGCACGATGAGCCACGGGGAAGGCTGGCAGTTTATTCAATTGGGGCGATACGTGGAGCGCACGGACACGCTGGCGGCGCTGCTGGAGACGCAATTCAAGCGCGTGGCGCATCCCGTGGACCAGGCGGTGGAGAGTGTGGAGTATTTGGAATGGGTGGGGCTGTTGCGGGCGTGCGAGGCGTTTGAGGCGTATTGCAAGGCGTACACGGCGGAGATCCGGCCGTTGCGCGTGGCGGAGTTTTTGCTTTTGAATCCCGAGTTTCCACACTCGGTGCGTTTTTCGGTGGACCGCATCAATGCGGCGCTGCACATCATCGGGGATTTGACGGAACGGCGTGAAAAACTGCCAACGCGGATTGCAGGAAGGCTGCGGGCACAATTGAGTTTCAGCCAGATCGAGGAAGTGATGGCGGAAGGGCCGCAAACTTATTTGGAAAATGTGCGGAACGAGTGCGCGCAACTGCACGCGGCGATTCACCAGATGTACTTTGATTATTCGATTGAGGCGGAGATGGCGTCGTAAGAGGCAAAGAAGCAGAGAGGCAAAGAAGCACGAAAAGCTTAGGAATCGAAAGAAGTAAAAGAGTGGAAAGAAGCAGCGGGGGATATGGCGTACTCGGTCAAGCACATCACGAGTTTTCGACATGAACCGGCGGTGCGGGAAAGCGTGATGGAAGTGCGCATGCAGCCGCGAACGGATTTCCGGCAGAGGTGCTTGAGTTTCACGCTGGATGTGACGCCGCGAGCGAACATGATGCTATACCGGGATTTCTATGGGAACGCGGTGCATCATTTCGACATTCCGGGGAAGCATGAACTGATCGAAATATCTGCGCAGGCAATTGTGGACGTGTTGCCGGCGCCGGAGTTGAGGCCGGAGGATGCGGACGATTGGGAGGATTTGGACGGGCGAGTGGCGGAAACGGATTATTGGGAAATGCTGCTGCCCAGCCAGTATGCGGCGCCGACGGAGCTTCTGGAGAAGTTGGCGGACGAACTGAAATTGCAGCGGCGAGAGAAACCGTTTGCGTTGCTGCAGGAATTGAACGTCAGGCTATACGAGATGTTCCAGTATGTGCCGAACTCGACGAAGGTGGATTCCCCGATTGACGATGCGTTGCGAGCGCGCCAGGGGGTGTGCCAGGATTTTGCGCACATCATGATCACGCTGGTGCGGCAGTTGAAGATTCCGTGCCGTTATGTGAGCGGCTATTTGTACCACGAGGATAAGGCGCACGACCGGTCTCCGGCGGGAGCGACACACGCCTGGGTGGAAGCGTACCTGGGAGATTTGGGTTGGGTAGCGTTTGATCCGACGAACAACTTGATGGGATGCGAGCGGCATATTCGCGTGGCGTTGGGAAGAGATTATGCGGATGTTCCGCCTACGCGTGGGATGCACAAAGGGGATTCCGAAAGCGAATTGCGCGTGATGGTGTCAGTGTCGCCGGTGGATGCGCCGGAGCCGGAAGAATTGCCGCCGACAACAGTGATCCGGTCGAAGCCGCTTAGCGCGGAGAGTAAGGCGGCGTTTGATTTGCAGCAGCAGCAGTGAAGAAGGATATCGGCGATCAGATATCAGCGAGCAGGAATCAGGAAGAAGCGATAGAGGTCTCCCGCGAGAGTTTACTTACCCGAGCTTTGCAGCGTTGGAATCGTCGTCCCTCTCGGCTAAGATACAGATGCCATGAAAACACTATTTGCAGGGATCGCTTGTTTGATGTTGGCGGTGTGCGCGGGCGCGCAGAACTCGGCGGTGCAGCGTCCACACATCACGGGAATTGACCATGTTTCCTTTTACACGACCGCGCCAGAAGAAACGCAGAAGCTGTATGCGGGGATTCTGGGATTGGCGGCTGCGGCTCCCATCGAGCCGGGCGAAAAATGGCGGTACATGGTGGGCTCGCAATGGGTGGGGTATAGCCCCGCGCCGGATGCGAAGGCGACCAATCGGATGGATCATATTGCGTTCACGACCGATGATGTCGCTGGAATGAGGCGGTATCTGCAGGGGAAAGCGATCAAGGTGACGGAGATTCAAGAGCGAGTGGACCACAGCCGCGCGTTTAGCGTGAGCGATCCGGATGGGGACAAAATCGAATTTGTGGAGCGGGCGAAATCGGAGGCGAAGCCAGCGCCGGTTGCCTCCGCGTGCTCGCGACGGCTGATTCATGCGGGCGCAATCATTAGAAACCAGGCGGCTGCGGACGCGTTCTATCACGACATACTTGGCTTTCATGTGTACTGGCATGGCGGGCACGATGCGAGCCACACGGACTGGATGGCGATGCAGGTGCCTGATGGTACGGATTGGTTTGAGTACATGCTGACCGTGGGGCCCAATCCGGATTTGCGCACTGCTGGAGTGATGTATCACATATCGCTGGGAGTCGCGGACATGGACAAGGCGGAAGCTATCCTGATTTCGCACGGATGGAAAGCGCACGGGGACGAGCACCAGCAGGTTGGCTTGGATGGGAAGAAACAACTGAATGTGTTCGACGTGGATTTTACGCGGATTGAGTTGATGGAATTCGTGCCGTCCCAGAAGCCTTGCTGTTCGGATTTTCAGGGGAAACATCCTTCGGAGACGAATTGATCGGCTGGGGGGTGGAGGAATGTTTTCAGTTTTTGGTTATCAGTTGTTATTTCAAAGAGAAGACTAGACACGTGAATCCCAAGACCCAGGCACACACTCCGTGCCTGGGGCAACCTTCGTTTTTTTCGTGATTTTGTGGACCGCGAGAGGATTACGTGCGCGTGAAATGTGGTGTGCTGCCGGAGGCTAAGTGCATCGCCAGCTTGACGGAGGCGAAGCTTAGGAACAGGGCGAGGATGGTCCAAGTTGCAGCGGACGTCCGTGAGGCTTCGAGAGTCGCGAGGATGGCTGTGTGCCATTTGGCTGCGGTCGATGGGTGAGCAAGGGCGCGGCTTAATAGTTGGATGCTGGTGGCGATGACCGCAATGAGGGCGAGGGTTGCAGCGCACAGGCCGGGTAGGGCGCGCTTCCACGGGAAGGGAATGGGCGGCGGGGCGGCGGCTTCACGTTGAACGGCTTCCATGACGGAAGCGGCAAAGCCCGACGAAGGAAGAATTTCCTCTTCGTTAGACAGGATGCGATCGAGATCGGAGTCACTCATCAGGCCTCCTTTCTGAGCAGCGGCGCGACGAGATGTTGCGAGAGCTTACTGCGAAGTATAGCGCGGGCACGGGATAATCTGGCTTTGACGGTGCCCTGTGGCAAAGAGAGGCTGCGCGAGGCAGAAGCGATGTCCATGCCGTGGAAATAGAAGAGTGTGACGGCTTCGCGATATTTTGCGGGAAGGGCATGAACGGCGCGGCGGACGACGCGATCCTGATCTTCTTGCTCGAGGCCGCCATCGATGGCGCGTGGGTCGCGGGGTTCGGCGACGCCTTCAAGAGGCACCATGCGAGCCGGGATGCGGCGGAGTTCGGTGCAGTAGAGATTGGTGGCTAAGGCAAAGAGCCAGGTTGAAAAAGCGGCTTCGCGGCGCCAGCGATCGAGAGAGCGGTAGGCACGGAGAAAGGCCTCCTGAGCCATTTCCTCGGCGCGGCCACGGTCATGGCAAAAGCGATAGGCGAGATTGACGAGGGGGCCCTGCCAGCGGCGGACGAGGCCTTCAAACGCGGATGTATCTCCGGAAAGCACTTGTTGAACGGCGGCCTCATCCTCGGAAGCGGTCACATTGCTCCTTTGTCTGTACGACCAAGGGTTGGGCGCGTTGGTTGCATTATTTTTTTTGGCGAAGCGGAAGAAAATGCAACCGAGATATGACTGGGGCTGTCGTACCCAATGAGGCGGAAAAAACGCCTGACGGAGGGTGACACGATGATATTCGTATTCCTGAGTTTTGGAGCTATAGCTCTATTTTCCTTCATTGCCGTGGCCACGTGGGCTGGTGAGCGACGCCGTGAAAGGGAAGCGTACTACAGAAGCGAGACGTTGAAGAAGGTCGCCGACTTGCAAACGACCGGAGGGGGTTCCGCGATCGAGTTTCTTCGTGAAGAAGAAAGGATCGAAGCGCGCCGCAAGCGAGAGGGCCAGAAACTGGGCGGGCTGATCACGGTGGCAGTGGGCGTCGGAATGATGATTTTTCTTCATGGATTGCCGGACCGAGATGCCCACTTTGTTTATCTGGTGGGACTGATTCCGTTGTTCATTGGTTTGGCGCTGCTGAGCTATGCTTACCTTCTCTCGCCTGCCGAGTGAGTTCAGCAAGGAAAACTGGCCGAATTCGGCGCTTGGGTGAACGCCTCACCCTTGCGCCGGTTTGTTGTAAGGAAGTAACGCGAAATTCACTTTTCAGCGGTTCCCGATTGGAGTATCGTACTCCCCCCTGCTCAAGAACGAATGGCCTCGCTCCTATTCTGAACACCCACCCACCGGCCATTCCACGAAAAGCACAAGAACTGACCTTGCGACTGAGTCGAAAAAAGGAGGAGGAGACACCATGCCAACAATTACGACCAAAGACGGTACGGACATTTATTACAAAGACTGGGGCAAAGGACAGCCGATAGTATTCAGCCACGGCTGGCCGCTGAGCGCGGACGCTTGGGAAGACCAGATGACGTTCCTGGCGGATCGCGGTTTCCGGTGCATTGCGCATGACCGGCGGGGCCATGGGCGCTCGGGCCAGCCTTGGGATGGAAACGAGATGGACACGTACGCCGATGACCTGGCGGAATTAGTGGAGCACCTCGATTTGGAAGACGCGATTCACGTGGGGCATTCGACGGGGGGCGGGGAAGTGGCTCGCTACATCGGACGGCAAGGAACAGAACGTGTTGCCAAGGCGGTATTGATCGCGTCGGTGCCGCCGCTGATGCTGAAGACGCCAGCGAACCCAGGAGGGATGCCAATGTCGGCGTTTGACGAACTTCGCAAGGGTGTGATCAGTGACCGCGCACAGTTCTTCAAGGATTTGAGCGCGCCGTTTTATGGGGCGAACCGGCCAGGGGCGAAGGTTTCGCAGGGGTTGCGCGATTCGTTTTGGCTGCAAGGCATGCTGGCTGGACATAAAGCCGTGTACGACTGCATCAAAGCCTTCTCTGAAACCGACTTCACCGAGGATTTGAAAAAGTTTGATGTGCCGACGCTGATTCTCCAAGGGGATGACGACCAGATCGTGCCCTATGCGGATGCGTCGCTGCTCTCCGCCAAGATTGTGAAGGGGGCGACGTTGAAAGTGATTCCGGGGGCACCGCATGGGCTGTGCTCGACGCTAAAGGAGTTGATCAACGCGGAATTGCTGGCGTTTGCGCAGCAAAGTAAGCATGCGGCGGCGTAGGGGGAGGAGTTTTCAGTTTTTAGTTGTCAGTGTTCAGTTTAGGAGAAGAAAGAAGATACTCCAAGACCCAGGCACACACTCCGTGCCTGGGGCAACCTCAGTTTGTGATCTGGCTACTATGAGGTAGGAGGAGGATTGCGTAGTTCAGAGCAGGTGGGGTAGAATCTACCTAGGTAGACATATTAGCACCGAGGTAGATAATGAGCATGAACATCAAGGATCCAGAGGCTCACCGTTTGGCGCAGCGGCTTGCGGAAGAGACTGGGGAGACGATGACGCAAGCCGTGACAGTGGCACTTCGGGAGAGATTTTTCCGGGTTCGGCGGGCAAAGAAGTCTAAGGCAACAGCGGAAGAATTGCGCGCGATAGCGAGGCGATTCCGGAGCCACCTAAAGGGAGCGGTTGAGGACCACGGTGCGTTCCTGTACGACGAAAAGGGAATGCCGAAATGATAGTGGACACCTCTGCGTTATTAGCGGTTTTGCTGGATGAGGCAGAAGCCGACGAGTTCACTGGGTTGCTCCTGAAAAGCGATGTTTGCCAAATGTCGGCGGTTTCGTTTGTGGAGGCTTCGATAATTTCCGAGGCGCACGGAGGGGACGGAGGAGTACGACAGCTTGATGCATTCGTGCGAACTGCGGGGATAGCGATCGAACCGGTCAGCGAAGAGCAAGCGCTGGCAGCGAGGCAAGCCTATTCGGACTACGGGAAGGGAAGGCATCCCGCAGGACTTAATTTTGGTGATTGCTTTTCGTATGCACTGGCAAAAGCGTTGGGAGAACCGCTGCTGTTCAAGGGCGATGATTTTCGGAAGACAGATATTGTGTCAGCGCGCGAATAGGTTAGGAGGGAGGGGCGTCCATTGTGGATTCACGCTCGAGGGCCGGGCCTGCGGGAGTGCTGGGCGCAGAGCGGGTGCGCCAGGTGAGGTAGCCTTCGCGGGCGAGGCTGAAGATGGTGCGACGATTCTGGTAGATAAGTTTCGCCCAGGCGGCGACGCCCATCTGGCGGAAATAGATGCCGCGGAAGCAGATGCGCGCGAGGAAGATGTTGATACGGTAGCCCAGGGGTTGGCCTTCGAGGGAAGCTACGGCATGGGAGATGGCCTCCGCGCTGTAGGAGTGAGTCCAGCCAAGTTTCACTTCGGCGTGAGCTTCGTCGATGGTCATTTTCAGCGGTGTGTGGGCCATAGCGAAGGGAATGAATTCCTGCCAGTGCTTGGGACGAGTTAGTCTACCGGCAGCGTGCAAGCGTTTGTAGAGCGGAGTTGCGGGCAAGGGAGTGAGCAAGCCGAAGATAGGAAGGCCCGGAGGCCAGGCACGAATCTCCTGAAGCGTGCGCTCGGCGACTCCGGGCGTGTCGTTGTCCATTCCAAAGATGAAAGAAGTGATGGCGTAGACGTTGCGACGAGCGAGGCGCTCGAGCACGGCAGCGTATTCGCCGGGCTTGTTGAAGCCTTTGTTGACGCTGGCGAGGTTCGCGGGATCGATAGACTCCATGCCGATGAAGATCCACTTGCCGCCAGAGGCCGCGATTAAGTCGACGAGTTCGGTGTCGCGCAAAAGATTGGCGCTGATCTGAGCGACCCAGTGGACCTGGGCGCCGGCGCTGATGATGTCGCGTAGAAGCGATTTGGTGCGTTTGATGTTGATGGCAAAATTGTCGTCGATGAAGAAGACGGCAATTTGACCGCGTTCGCTTCTGGCGCGAGCCTTCAGGAGGAGCAGTTCGTTGACGACGCTTTCGTTGGTGCGGAAGCGGATGGAATCGCCGAAAAAGCCGGTAACCGTGCAGAACTCGCAGCCATAGGGGCAGCCGCGACCAGATTCGACGGGAACGATGCGAAATGTGCCCCAGCCTTCACCGATGCGCTGGAGGGTGCGCTTGGCTCTGCGTGGGATCAGATTGAACTGAGCGAGGTCGATCTTGTCCCAAGGGATGACGGGATAATCCTGGAGACTGGGTTTATGTTCCTGGCCAAAGTCGTCAACGGGGGCGTAGACCTCCTTGAGATTGCCACTCACGGCATCCTGGACGATTTTGGGCCAAGTTGCGTCGGCTTCACCGAGAGCTACCGCATCGGCGTGACGGGAGCCGCCGTTGCGGCCAAGGGCTTCATCGGCTTCTTCGGTGACATGAGGACCGCCCATGACGACGGGGACCCCGACGGCGCGGATCGCATCGGCCATGCGGTAAGCCTTGGCGATCATGCGGGTCATCGCGCCGATCCCCACCAAGCCAATGTTCTGCTCCTGGACGAAACGGGCAATACCTGCTTCATCCATAGGCTGAGCGTTGCCATCAATCAAGATGACTTCGTGGCCGGGAGGGGTGAGCGACTGAAGTAGAAACATCCAAAGGTGAGGCATGAAATTGCGGGTGACCCCATTGTCGGGGTTGTACAGCAAGATACGCATTCAATCGTCTCCAGGTCGAACTGTTGCAGCAGTACAAAGGAAGGATGGTGATAAATGAAAGTACGGACAGTATATCGTGAAAGAGAGGGGTTGGTTGTGTCTGTACCATAAGGGACACTTTTCGGAATAAGGGTTTCAGATCCGAAATTGTCCGCGGGGGAACTATCGGCGAGCAAATGGTGTCTATAAGAGACAGGAGAGGACGGAGCACAGACAGAAAGGGGTGTGTTGGGAAGCGCGAGGGAGATTTCGCGCAAGTGAGAGGTGTGTTCGCATGGATGATGGCGGGATATTCCTGGCAGAGATGTGGCAGGGCATCAGCCCTATGGTGGAAGGGGTTGTAATTGTATTGATCGTGATGTTTTTCTGGACCCTTGTGGAGATGGCTGGAAAAAGTGCGTGGTATGGGGCAGCGATCTGGCAATCGCGAAGATTCCTGGAAGCGAGCGCTGGCGCATTGGCGCGAGGCGATTCGGAAATTTTGATCGCCTTGGCAGAGAAGCGAAAATACAGCCATGTGGCGACGGTATTTGGCGGGGGACTAAGGGAGTTTCGGAGGGCATGCGAGTTTGTTTCGGTCGAGCGATCAATGGAAATGGCAGAGCGCGAGGCGCATGTGGCAGGAAACCGCCTCCACGAGAAACTGAGGAAAGGGTTGAGCGGGTTGGGGTCGATCGCCACAACGGCTCCGTTGGTGGGCTTGTTGGGCACGGTCGTTGGAATTCTGAATTCATTTCGCGGCATAGGGATGCAGCGAGCAACGGCTATGGCGATGGTTGGCCGGAACATTGCGGAGGCGTTGGTGAGCACGGCGCTGGGAATGCTCGTGGCCGTGCTGACGGTTTGGTGCTTTAACTGGCTCAATGAGCGGCTGGGGATGATCGATGCGGAAATGGGAATCGCGAAACTGGAGTTGGGGAAGTATTTGGATGGGAAGAGGAGGGAGGGGAAGGAGGGGCAGGCGGTAATTCGGGGATAGAATGAAAGTGAGCTGCTGATGCGTAAGATCGTGCTGAGTGTCCTCGATTGGTTTGTTGTTTTCGCCGGATTGTGCCTTGGCATCTGCACTTTTTCTTTTTTTGGTCTTATGCGTTCCCCGTGGGGTGAGCCTCTATTCTACCGGCTTGCTTATATCGGGATTGCGGCCTGGACGCTTCTGATACTTCTTGCATCCTGGTTCAGCTTGCGCCACCGCAAGCGCGGAGCCTTTGTGTTCTCGATCTGCTTCGTTCTGTTCAGCGTGGTTTTCCTGGCGATAAGGATTTATGACCGCACACCGTATCCAGAGACGCTTTACGGTTTGCTTTTAATCATAACGATGCTGGGGCCGCCGCTCGTTTTTGGTTCTTACTGGTGGCTGACGTACAAGCTTGAACAACCGCAAGTGTTGGCCTGGCGTCCACGGTCGATGGCCGGTCGATTCCTATGGGGAACATTTGCCGCGTCCGCTCTATCCGCTCTTATCCTCTGCAATGTCTTACTTCTCGATTCGATTCTGCCCGGCTTTTCCGTCGATTGTGGCGGAACCCCTGCTCCTTTCGCGGAAGTCCGAGGACCGGACCACGTGGTGTTTACAGCCGGAATCGTTGCAGTGTGTTGCGAGGCTCCCGCTCGAGTTTTTCCGCGGTTTGGGGGCTTTGCGATTGCCAAGGTGCGAAAGTCGTACGGTGGATTGTCTTGGTGGAATCCAGGAATTGTATACATCGCGCCGGCCATCGCAAATAACCGCGAGCCAGTTTTTTTTGATGGTTACCTGCATCAGGGAGCGCTCTCACGGCTGTTTTCTATCGTGCAATCCAGGGCTTGCGGTCGCACGCGTCCTCTTCGCGAGGCGCAGGTTGATCTGCGCGTTTTGAGAGATGGGCCTGAGAAAAGCGGGGTGCGCATTCTCGGCAGGGTGGAAGGGAACAGCCCGAAAGGTGAGAATCAGCCCTGGCAACCGGTTTCAGGCGAGACGGTGGTCATCAGTGGGCCATCAGGTACGGTTAAGGCCGTGTCGGATGCGGAAGGCATCTACGACGTGACGGGGCTTCCGCCGGGTTCATACGTCATTCGCTCCAGCACCCCGAGCACGCGTGACGGAGGATTCGACGGCTGCCGCCGAGAGGACCTCGCCGCCGGAGCGATTGGTGGTTGCACGATTTACCTTCGCTGATCCGCGGGGCTTCTAGGCTGAGTTTTCGGCTTCCACGCGCATCTGCGCTGTTGCGGTGCCGCGATTCCTCCACTGCGCGACCCGACGCGCCACAAGGCAGCGCGGGGAAAAGGTCGGGTCGCTTCGGTCGGAATGACATTTTGGGAGGGGGCGGAAAGAGGAGCGGCCCGCCTCAGAAGGACGGGCCCTACAGGGCAAGGCTGCGGGCATTTTGACGGCGCTATAGAGAAAAGAAGGGACGCTACATGGCTTGGCTTTGGCATGCGGTGGGAGAAACGGCCAAAATGGAGGTTGGGGCTTGGACACGGGGAGTTGCGGAATGACGGGCCGGGTGCCATGATTTGGATGACTCCTCCATGCGGCGCAACGTCGTTAGCGAGTCGTTTGCCGCTCTCCCGCCCAGGTGAATGAGAGCGGATTCGTGCGGTCGCAGAAATCAGAAAGGTTTGCCTACGATATTTGTTGGAGGGGCCGAAGTCCGGATGCCTCATGTACGTTTCGGGATGCGGATGAAGGTGAGACCATGCCAATCATTGAAGACCAACTACTGGGAACAAAAGAGTTTATTGCGTTGGAAGAGGCCTATGGGGCGCACAACTACCTTCCCTTGGATGTGGTGATTGAAAGGGCAGAAGGTGTTTGGGTGTATGACGTGGATGGGAAACGCTACCTGGATTGTCTGGCGGCGTATTCGGCGGTGAACCAGGGGCATTGTCACCCGAAGATTTTGGAGACGCTGATTGAGCAGGCGAAGAAGGTGACGCTGACTTCGCGGGCCTTTCGCAACTCGCAGTTGCCGCTGTTTTACAAAGAACTGCACGAACTGACCGGGATGGAAATGGCGCTGCCGATGAATTCGGGGGCAGAGGCAGTGGAGACGGCGGTGAAGGCGGCGCGGAAGTGGGGCTACACAAAGAAGGGAATTGCGGACGGGAAGGCGGAGATTATTGTGTGCGCGGGGAATTTTCATGGGCGCACGGTGACGGTGATTAGCTTTTCGAGCGATGAGGATTACCGCAAGGGATTTGGGCCGTACACGCCGGGATTCAAGATTATTCCATTTGGCGATGCCAAGGCGTTGCGCGAGGCGATTGCGCCGAACACTTGTGCGTTCCTGGTGGAACCGATACAGGGCGAGGCGGGAATTGTGATTCCGCCGGATGGCTATTTGAAGGAGGCAGCGGCGATTTGCCGGGAGAATCGCGTGCTGCTGATGGTGGACGAGATTCAGTCTGGGCTGGGACGCACGGGGAAATTGTTTGCGTACATGCATGAGGGCATTCGGCCGGATGTGCTGATTGTGGGCAAAGCGTTGGCGGGCGGGTACTACCCGGTGTCGGCGGTGCTGGCTTCAAAGGAAATTTTGGGCGTGTTTGGACCGGGCGACCATGGCAGCACGTTTGGCGGGAACCCGCTGGCATGTGCGGTGGCGCGGACGTCGCTGCGCGTGCTGATCGAAGAGAAGTTGGTGGAACGGTCGGCGGAGTTGGGCGCTTATTTCCTGGAGAGATTGCGGACTTTGCGGAGCCCGATCGTAAAAGAGGTGCGCGGGCGCGGGTTGTGGATCGGGATCGTGTTGACGACGGAGGCGAGGAAGTATTGCGAGGCGTTGAAGGAAGAAGGCGTCCTGTGCAAGGAAACGCACAGCCACATTATACGGATTGCGCCGCCGCTGGTGATTCAGCGGGAAGAGATTGATTGGGCGGTGGAACGGATTCGCAAGGTGCTGGGATAGCGGGGAAGAGTTTTCAGTTTTAAGTTGTCAGTTTTTAGTTTCGGAGAAGAGCAGAAACCCCCAAGACCCAGGTAGGAAAGCGAATCTGGGGCATCCGGGGGAGTTTTTAGTAATAAGTCTTCAGTTTTAAGTTTCGGAGAAGAGCAGAAACCCCAAGACCCAGGTAGAAAGCTGCACCTGGGGTACCCTGACCCAAGAAGAATACACAGAAGAAGAAACTCCAAGACCCAGGCACAGACTCCGTGCCTGGGGCAACCAGGAGTGGCGGTGAGGGGTGTGTAGCGGACGAAACGGTGAAGTTGTGCCACGATCCATCCGCTACGGCATGCAAAAGGCGCGAACCTCCGGGTTGGGATGACAAGCTTGGTGCGCGGGCGCGGTTGCAGGAAGGCTAATCGGCGGCGGGAGTGGCTGTGGGGAGCTTGGCGGCGGGACGATCGCTATTGAGGACGCTGGAGACGAATTGGCTTAGGGTGCCACCGAGATGGCCGAGGACGCGCTGTTTGAGGCCGGTGTAATCCTGCATGCCGCAGAAGAGATCGGAGAGAAGTTGGCGGAAAACAGCGTTGCGCTGGAGGAACTGCACCATGCGCGTGGTGACAGAGCAGCCGAGAAATGAGCCGCGATAGAACCGGCGAACAATGCGAGCGGCGAATTCGAGTTCCATGGAGAAAGAGGCTTTGACGCGAGCGGGATATTTTTCGGGGCAACCTTCGGCGAGGGACTTGCCAAGAAGTTCACCGGAGCGCATGGCGTAGAAAAGACCTTCGCCTGTTAGGGGATCGACCCAGGCGGCGGCGTCGCCGATGAGCGCCCAATTGCGGCCAATGACGCTGCGATCCGCGAAAGTGCGCACCTGGGGAGAAGGCAGGACGTGGCTGTAAAACTTGGCGGATTCCGTGACGATGTGTTCAGAGGTGGCAAAGGTCTGCAGATGCGAGCGGAGTTCGCTGCTGGTGTGAGCGCTCATGCTGCCGCAGATGCCGAGGGAAAGATGGTCAGCGCGGGGGAAGGACCAGATATAGCCCTCGAAATCGGGGAGGAACTTGATGATGATTTCTTCGGAGGTTTGCGGGACGAAGTAGCCCTGGGTCATTTCGAGCTCATCGCGTTGCAGGGCGCGTGTTCCGGGAAGGAAGTGGTTGCGCGCACCGGCGGCAAGGACCAGGAAATCGGCGGTGTGCCACTGGCCATCAATGGAGTAACGCGGCTTGTCAGAGGTGGTGTCCACTCCATGAACGCGGGAGCGGTGGACTTGGCAACCAGCCTCGCGGGCGCGGTCGAGGAGCAAGCCGTTCAAGACGGTGCGTGAATAGATGACGATGGGATGCTGGAGGTCGAGCTTAGCGCGGTAATTCTCCGCGCTGATGATTTCGACGTGGTGAATTAGTTTTTTGGGATGAGGATTATCGAGGAGGAAGGGATAGCACTGCGTAGCTTTGAAGGTGAGGCCGCCGCCGCAAGGCTTCTCCCAAGCGAGGTGCTCGTCGAAGATGTGGACGGAGTGGCCCGCAAGAGCAAGTTGCTCGCCGCACATCGCGCCGGAAGGACCACCACCGACAATGACAATTTCAGGCATCCGTCAGGTCACACCGTCAAAGAAAAAGTGCAAGCATCCGTCTCCAGCGCGGGGAGGAACGCTATAATAGCAAAACTTTTCTCGTAAATCAGGGGGATGCGGATTCCGGGAACGGCTGCGGCTAAAGCGCAGCGTTTCCGTAACCTTTTCGGCAAGACTGAAGCTGTGCCCTCCCGAACACGAGTGATGAGCGGGATTCCCGGAGCCTGGAGTTCCTCAGGACAAGGGGAAAAGCACCAGGCAAAAACCAGTAAAAAGTATAGCACCGAAAATGGCGGCCGCCGTGGGGGAGGCGCTCGAGCGGCGGACCAGTTGCGCTCCCATGCGGATCAACAGAAGGGCAATCACGAAATAAGGAGCGAGCAAGACGAGAAGGATTTCGCCGCTGTGGAGATAGAGGACGCCACCGGCAAGAGAAAGCCACGCGATGGTGAGAAACAAGATTGAGAGGAAAAGGCGGCGGAGCGGGCGCATCTGGGAGGCTGGGCCGAGAAGGATTTCGAGGGCGTAGAAGAAGAGGAAGACGGCTAGGAAGAATACGGGGAAGCGCGACCAGCGATGGAGTGTGAGCCAGGCATAGGAGAAGGTGAGATCGAACCAGCCGGCGCTGAGGAAATGAAGAATGAAGGCGGTCAGAGCGGCGGAGAAAAGCAAACCGGGCTTGGCGGAAAATTGCGAATACGCCAGTCGGGGATGAAGAAGGAGCAGGGCGAAGCTGGTCAGGAGGAAAAAGCTGGCGAGATAGTTGCCTTGGAACAAGGGCAAGGGACGAAGCGGCATCCAATAGCGCAGAAGATAAACCACGGCGAGAGAGATGGCGACAACTTCGAGGAGGACTTGCGGAAGAGAGGGAAGATGCTTGGAAGGGGGCTCGGGAGGAGTTTTGTGGCTGAAGGATTCGCGAATGAATGGGCCAGCCAGCAAGACAATGCCGCAGAGGCCGAGTACGCAGCCGAAGACGTTGGCGCGGGACGGAATAGCCGCACCACCGGGAAGATGGAGCACGTGCGCGGACCAGTCTTGTAATTTTGCGGCGACGCTGGGTGAAACAAGGACGCTGACATGGGAAGCGCCGTGAATGACGGCAAATTGCACCGTGGGGTCGGATGTGGAAGCGACGAGATCGGCGGCGTTGCCAACGAGGCCCGAAAATTCATATTGGCCAACGAGGACGAGCGTATTGGGCTGAATCGGCGGAGGGATGAGATAGAGAAGGTGTTCGTGGGAGACGCCGTGGGCGGTTTGCATCGGCGCTGGGGAGAGGGCGACGACGCCCGCAGGGCGGAATTTGGGGGCGAGGCGGAGAGCGATGTCTCCACCCATGGAGTGGCCCAGTAGGATGGTGCGGTCTGGAGCGATCAGGCCACGCGCAGCAAGGCCGCGGGCGAAGGAGATGGCGCAGGATTCCGCCTGGTCGGGATTGAAAGGTCCATCGGAGCGGCCATGGCCGGGCAGATCGGGAATGTAGACGGTAAGACCTTGCGCGGCGAAAGTGCGCGCCAGATACGACATGATGATCCTGTTGGCGGCGAGGCCGTGGAAAAGAATGGCGGCGCCGCGTTCGGGATCATCGTGCAGGCCGGATTTCTGGACGACGTCGACGATGAGGGGGCAGGAGCCGGCGTTGACCCTGTAGTGTCGCGTGGTAAAGCCGCGCGAGGCATAGAGGGTGAGAATTGCGCCGAGGAGAAGAAGAAAGATGCCGGTGACGGCGAGAGTCGCTTGTTTATGTTTCATGCCAAGGGCCGCCTTGGAGAGCTAGGCTTAAGAGGGGCGTGATAAACTGAACGTCTGCAGAGCAGATTGCGGCGACAAGGTCGAGCAAGCATGGTGAGCCTTTGCATCCAGCGGTCCTGACACTTGAAGAAATCATTTTGCGGTTTGGCAAGGAGAAACGCAACGGCAAGCGCGTGGTGTTTACCAACGGGTGTTTTGATCTGCTGCATCCGGGACATATTGAAAGCCTGGAAACTGCGCGGGCGCTGGGCGATGTGTTGATTGTGGGGATCAACAGCGACGAGAGCGTGCGGACATTGAAGGGGCCGGGAAGGCCGGTGATTCCAGCCGAAGAGCGGGCAGAGATTCTGGCGAGCCTGGAATGCGTGGATGCGGTTTTTATTTTTGAAGAGTTGACGCCGCAGCGAGTGATCGCGGCGCTGCTGCCGGATGTGCTCGTGAAGGGCGGGGACTGGCCAGGGAATCAGATTGTGGGGCGCGAGGAGGTGGAAGCGGCGGGAGGAAAAGTGGTGCGGGTGGAAGTGGTGGAAGGATATTCGACTTCGGAGATGTTGAAGAAGATTCGAGGAGAGAAGAAAGAGGGACGGTAACACAGAGTTCACAGAGGTAAGAACACAGAGGTCACAGAGATAAGAAAGACGAAGATTGCGTGGTGGATTGAGGCTACAGGGTTGGGTGGAATTCCAGTAAGAGAAAAAACGAAAAATTAGCGAATGATACTACCGGCAGTCAGAGAACGATTGGAAGGCTTGCTGCGCCATGCCTCGATTGAGGGCGCGCTGGCGGAGCTGCGCGGTGGCGGCGGGCTGGTGGGGCTTTCGGGGCTGCAAGACGTGGCGAAGGCGCTGGTGGCGGCGCACGCAACGCACGAACTGCGGCGGCCGGCATTCTTTGTGACGGAGAATAACCGGCGCGCGGAAGAGTTGGCAGAGAGCCTACGGTTTTTTGCGCAGATTTTTCCGGGGTCAACGGGCGGGAGTCGCAGTGCTGCCGGCGTTTGACAGCTTGCCGTGGGATCCGCAAACACCACACGCAGACATTCTGGAACGCAGGGCGGCGACTTTGTACCGGCTGGCGAATGGCGAAGTGTCTCTGGTGATTGCGCCGATGGCCGCAGCGCTGTGGAGATATCAAGATCCGTATGTGTACCTGACGCTGGCGCGCACGTTGGCCAAGGATTCAGAAGGCGCGCACCAGGAGCTGATCACGCATCTGGCGAGCACAGGTTATGCGCGAACGGAGATGGTGGAGTTGCCGGGGCAGTTCGCGGTGCGGGGCGGGATTGTGGACGTGTTTTCGCCAGAGGCGCCGAGGCCGGTGCGGATTGAACTGTTGGGCGATACGGTGGAGAGCGTGCGGGAATTTGATCCGCGAACACAGCGTTCGATTTCGCCGGTGGTGCGAACGACGATTTTGCCTTTGACGGAGTGGAGCGTGCCCGCGCCGGGAAGTGCGGAAGCGGAAGCGTGGGAGCCGGGGAGCTGGTTTGGTGGGGACAAAACGCCTGGCGGAAGCGCGCTGCTGGAGCTGGCGGAAAGTTCGCTGAAGCCGATTGTGTTTCTGGACGAGCCGGAAAAACTTCGCGAGGCGCGCAAGAAGTTGCTGGAGCAGGCAACGGAGAATTACGAGCGCCACGGCCAGGCGAATGCGCCGACGGTGAACGACTATTTCTGGAACGAGGAAGAGTGGGAACGGGCAGTTATAAAATGCTCGCGGATTGAGTTGGAAAAGTTGGGATTAACAGACGGCGGAGGAAAACGGTTTGAACTGATTGCGCGTTCGAGCACGCGATATCACGGCGACGTGGTGGCTTGCCTGGCGGACGTGAAAGCGCAATTGGCGGGTGGCGGGACGGTGCTGCTTACGGCGGCGAGCGCGGGAGAACTGGAACGCTACGCCGACATTTGCCGGGAGTACGAAGTTCCGTATGTGCTGGGAGAGACGGAAGAAGCAGCGGCGGGATTCACGGCAGAGAGCGCATCGGAAACGGCGGCGCTACTGCTGGTGAGGGCGCCATTCGCGGAAGGCGTGGCGTTTCCGGAAGCGAAGCTGACGCTATACGGCAACGCGGATTTGTTTGACGTAACACCCGCGGTGGAGCGGCCTGGGCGAAAGATCCGCACGTCGGGATTTTTCGGCGATTTTGCGGAGCTGAAGCCGGGAGATTACGTGGTGCACGTGGACCACGGGATTGGCCAGTTTGAAGGATTGAGGCTGATCGAATCGGCGGGGCGACGTGGCGAGTTCATGCTGCTGCGCTATGCGGAAGAGGCGCGACTGTATGTCCCGCTGGAACGCATGGACCTGGTACAGAGTTACCGCGCGGCGGAGGGCGGTCATCCGACGCTGGACAGGTTGGGTGGCACGGCGTGGAATTCGCGGAAGACGCGGGTGCGCAAGTCGCTGGAGGACATGGCGGACCAGTTGCTGGCGCTGTATGCGGAAAGAAAGACGGCGCAGGGATTTGCGCTATCGCCGGACGGGAACTGGCAACGCGAATTTGAAGATGCGTTTGAGTTTGACGAGACGCCAGACCAGGTGACGGCGATTGCGGATATCAAGCGCGATCTGGAGAAGCCGGCGCCGATGGACCGTCTGCTTTGCGGCGACGTAGGTTACGGAAAGACAGAAGTGGCGATGCGGGCGGCGTTTAAGGCGGTGGCCGATAACAAGCAAGTGGCGGTGCTGACGCCGACGACGGTGCTGGCGTTTCAACACTTCGAGACGTTCAAGCAACGCTTTGCGGCGTTTCCCACGAGGATCGAGATGCTGAGCCGGTTCCGCACGACGGCGGAACAGAAAGCGATTCTGGCGGATTTGGAAACGGGAAAAGTGGATGTGGTGATCGGGACGCACCGGCTGCTCTCGAAGGATGTGAAGTTTCAGGATTTGGGATTGCTGGTAGTGGACGAAGAGCAGCGGTTCGGCGTGGCGCACAAAGAGCGGTTGAAGGAGATGCGGAAGAACGTACACGCGCTGGCGCTTTCGGCGACGCCGATACCGCGGACGCTGCACATGTCACTTGTGGGCTTGCGAGATATGTCTGTGATTGAGACGGCGCCGCGAGACCGATTGGCGATCCAGACGGTGGTGACGTCGTTCGACGAAGAGGTGGTGAAGCGTTCGATTGAGAATGAATTGTCGCGAGACGGGCAGGTGTACTTCATCCATAACCGCGTGGAGTCGATTTATTCGCTGGCCAACCTGGTGACGAAGCTGGTGCCAAAAGCGCGCGTGGTGGTGGCGCACGGCCAAATGGGCGAAAAGGATCTGGAAAAGGTGATGCTGAAGTTTATTCGCGATGAGGCGGATGTGCTGGTGGCGACGACGATTGTGGAGAATGGGCTGGACATCCCACGGGCGAACACGATCTTGATCAATCGCGCGGACCGGCTGGGGCTGGCGGAACTGTATCAATTGCGCGGGCGGGTGGGGCGTTCACACCAGCGCGCGTATGCGTATTTGCTGGTGCCGCCGGAACGCGCATTGACGGATATTGCGCGGCGGCGACTGGCGGCGATGAAGGAGTTCAGCGAACTGGGTGCGGGATTCAGAATTGCGGCGCTGGACCTGGAATTGCGCGGAGCGGGGAACATGCTTGGGCGGCAACAGCATGGACACATCGAGGCGGTGGGATTTGATTTGTACGTACAGATGCTCGAGCGGACAGTGGCCAAGTTGAAGGGTGAAGAGGGGACACCGGAATTGCGCACGACAATTAATTTGGGGATGGATGTGCGAATTCCAGAAGAATACATCCCGAGCGAAAATCTGCGGCTGCGGACATACAAGCGGGTTTCTTCGGTGGGTTCGGAGGCGGAACGGCAGGATGTGGGGAAGGAATTGGCGGATCGCTTCGGGCCGTTGCCGAAACCGGTGGAGAATCTTCTGGAGTTTGCGATGCTGAAATGCATGAGCGAGCGATTGCGCATTGCGGCCGTGGAGCGGCAGGGCAGTAAGATCGCGCTGCGTTTCCATGCAGAAACACAATTGGACCCAGCATTGGTGGTAAAGGTGGTGCGTTCGCGAAAGGGAATCAAGCTGGATCCGAGCGGAGTGCTTTGGATGGAATTGCAGAAAGGCGAGGGCGTGGCGGCTGCGTTGCGAAGCGTGTTGATGGGATTGCGCGGGGAGTGATGGAGAGCGGCAGCTGAGGATATCCGCAAAGCGAGGCGGGCCTCGCGGAAGAGTTCAATGAGGGGATGTTTCAAGGATTTGGAACTGAGAGAGAATTGGTTGTCGGAGGAAACTTGGCGACGGAGCGAAGAGTGGAGGGATGGTCCAGGCGAGTTCATTCGAGTGTGGCCGCTGTGATTCTAGTTGTACTGTTCACGCTGATCCTGCAAAGCCCATGTGCAGCACAGAAGGCGCCCGGTGTTTCTGTCGATGCGGACCGATGGATTGAGATTGACCTGTACTGGTTCAAGCAACAGGGATTGAAAGAATCGGCGCAAGAATTCTGGGACAGGTTTGAACCGTTATTCGCGGGGGTCCGAGGATATCGAGGAGTGATTCTAAACATTGGGTGGACAGTTGGGCCGGTGATGGAATGGTCTGGCGACCTTGATCAGAGGATTTCGCTACCAATGGGATCCGGTGAGAGTCAATGGGTCGAGGAACGTGGACAGTTGAGCGGAACGACCGAGGAAAGAGAGCAAAAGTCGAAGGCGCGATTTGCGGGATCGGTGGCGGTGAAAAGGCGTGGGTACGATCCATGGACTTATGGCGATGTGAAGAAGTTGATCGCGGAGCTTAAGAAAGAAGCGGAGCGGCGTGGGATTGGCGGGTTGAAAGTGGGCATGCTGAATTATGCGTGGACTCACGCGTATGGCGAGGAAGCGACCTGGGTTCGGCAGCATCCGGAAGCGTTTACAAAGACCCCGTTTGTCCAGCCGGATAGTTTTGTGGTTGACCGTTATTTTGATCCAGGGGCGCTGCTGCATGCGGACAAAACGTCATTGGGGGGAATGCCCAACGGAATCGCTGAGGGGACACCTGTTCATCAGGCTTATGCGGCGCAGTGGGGAAATATGTCGCGAGCACTGGGACTTGATGCGATTATGCTGCGCGATTCATTTGGCACACCGGTTCCGTACCAGCGGGGAGGTCCTTGGGGCGCGGTTGCTCCGTCGGCGGAGGTTATACATAAAGCCACGAATGTTGTGGCGGCTCTGGTTAAAGAGACGAAACTGGCAAACCCAAATGCTTTGGTTATGATGTACTCGAATGGAGCAAGCGCTGTTGCGGACTGGCGGTGCAATGGACTGGACCTGGAGACGATTGCCAAGCAAGGTTACCTTGATATTTGGGTGGATCAGACGTGGGCGGGAGCATGGAACGAGGTTGGGATACGCGAAGGATCATTTTGGAATGCTCCAACGCAGGGATGGACGTATCAGCTCGCGTACATGCTGATGCATGCAGCGATCCTGGCGGACACAAAGGTGCGGCACTATCCGCTGATTGAGACTTTTGACGCATGGGAGAGTTGGGACGTCATTCATACTGCACCCGAAAGATTGCGATGGGGGATTTGGGCGTACTCGCACGCGGCGGTAAAGACGCCGGATGGACTGAAGATGCCAGCGGGGTCGTACATTTCGTGGGCGAATCAGGGTGAGCGTTTGCTCAGCGAAGCAGACGTACATTTTGTTGCGGACACTACGAACGCAGCGATTGCGGATGCGCGTCAGGCTACAGAAGTTTTTGGCGCGACACTGGTATATTCGCGCGAGGCGATGCAGTGGCAGATTGAGCATGCGTCGGCTGAGCATGACGTTAATGAATGGCTGGATGAACAAGTGGGATCGGCGGTCAAGTGGCCGGTTGCGATGCTGTCCGCGACGCGGATGGAATGGTTGCCGCGAGTGCAATCGGACTTGTTTGTGGTGCAGGCTCCTTCTCATCTGTCCACGGAGCACCTGGCGACGCTGGCTCAGTTGATCAAGAGCGACCATCCAGTCGCGCTGGTGGGAAGCTTCGCCGGCGGAATAGACGGGACACTTTTGAGATTGGCGGGATTGCCGGGGAGCTTTGCTGCTGTTGAAGGAAAGGTGCGACTGTGCAAGGCAAACAATGGAGCCCCGGAACTGGTGAAGAACGCGCCCGTTGATTTCAACGCGTATTTTCGTCCCGAGAATGGGTCTGCTCCGACGAAAGGGAGAGTGATTTACAGCGAGGAAGATTCTCCCGCACTCATCGTTGGCGCAGATAACGGAAGCCGACTTGCAATCTGGAACCCACCGAATCTGGCGTCGAGGGGTGGGGCGCCGCTATCGCAGGTATGGGGAAACACGGGCGCTCCGTACGCGCTGGCGGCGGGCGCGCTGAACGAACTGCTAGGGAGAAGCGGAGAGCTGCACGTGAAGCAGATCGACTTGAAAGAGACGATGAACATTGCCGGCTGGCGGACGAAGAATGGAGTTATTCATGTGATGGCGGGCAATCTTGAAGAGGGATTGCGGGATGATGCCGACTTCTCGCGCCACGCGACATTGGCGATACCGAAGTCGTGGCAGGTGGAGAACTGGAAAGAAGTCTGTGGCAGTGATGGCGGGTTTTCAAGCAAAGATGGTTGGTTAGCGATAGAGCTTCCGCAAGCTGCATCCGTTCTTCTGGAAACTTCACACTGAGAGGGGAGATTTCCGGTAAGGGGTCCTGCTACGAGTTGACCTTTGCCACTGTCAATTAATGGATTATGCCGCGGGCGCTGATTCTGAATGGAGTTCGTAGCTTGGCGAGTCAGTTCATGGATGGAAGTTGAATTCCAGGACAGCTGTGGTTTCGGTAGTGGCCGGTGCGTACTTCCACTTCTTCAGAGTTTCTTCGACTGAACTCACAAGAATTGGGTGACCACCGAGGATTTGAGTTGCTTTGATGTGCCCGTCGGGGGCGATCAGAACCTGCACTTTAACGACACCCACAATGTGGAAATTCTTGGCCATTTCAGGATACATGGGCGCCGGATTTGAAATCAGTTTGCGGCCGTCTTGCGCCGGCAGATTCACTGACGAAAGAGTCAGAGCCAGTGCGAAGAAAAGACGAGCCGCAGTGGTTGTCAGTTTCGTTCTCTGGTATTGCATTACTTTCTCCTGATGGCCACGTTCACAGAAAGCAAAATGTTCGAGAGAGTGCTCTCCCTATTCATCTATATGCCAATATAAAACAAGTAGTATATGCGGCAACCACGGCGACGTACAGTTGTGTTTGGCAAAACACTGGCCAAAGGGGTAGGTATTCCACGCTGAATAAACTCGCTACGCGAAGGTGCCGGTCGCGGAATTCACAGGGGTACCCGTAGTTTTGGGGAGGGCTGGCGGGGGACGCAGAAGGTCTTGAATCAGACCATCGGACCAGTCAGAATGGTGCCCCTATGCGCTGTCGGCATGTCAACTTTCTGTTACTCGCTGCCCTTGGAGCCAGCGGTTTGGTCGCGCAGGAGATGGGCGATCACATCATTACTGGATACGTCCGGGAAGAGGGAAGTAGCGAGCCCATCGCTGCTGCTACTCTCGAAATCTCGCATTCGGGAGGCGAAGCACATCCTCCGGTGATGACCGGACTCGAGGGTCAATTCATATTCACGGCTCTTCCGGAAGGAGAGTTCGTGATCACAGCGAGAAAGAGCGGGTTCAACCCCGCAAGCGCAAGTGTGAGTGTAATGCGAACCGGCACGTTCGAGGTCACCATCATGCTGCGCAGGACGGCTGTGGCTGGCGCTCATCCGGGAGGCCCCATCTCCGCGCATCAGTTGAGCGTGCCCAAGAAGGCGCGGGCGGATTATGAAAAGGGCTACCGACTTCTGGAAGATCAGAACAAACCCGCCGATTCGATCCCAGCGTTTGAAAAAGCCGTGGCGGCGTATCCTTCCTACTACGAGGCATACACGGAGTTAGGAATTGCAGACAGCCACGTGGGTAAAGCGTCCGAGGCGGAGGCTTCGTTGAAGAAGGCTATTGAGCTGAGTGACGGGCAATTCCTGCAGCCGCTTTATGTTCTCGCCGAGGTCTACAACAACCAAGGAAAGTATCAGGCAGCCGAGCCATTGGCGCGCCAAGCGATTGCTTTCGACAATTCCAGCTGGAACGGATTCCTGGAGTTGGCCCGGGCGCAGTTGGGATTGAAGCGGATAGGCGAGGCGGAGACCAGCGCGCAGCAAGCCCGCGAACTGGCACCGCAAACTCCCCAGGTTTATCTGGTGCTGGCCAACGTCCACGCAATCCAGCAGAAGTACCAGACGGCGGTGCAGGATCTGGATGTTTATTTGAAGCTCGATCCGAACGGCCAGAACAGTGAAGCGGTTCGCCGTACGCGAGAGAGACTGCAGAAGCAGATTCAGGCCGCTCCTGGCGGCAATCCTCCTTCGACGGCCAAACCTGCCGCCGCGCAACCGTGATTTTTTCGAGCCAGTAATCCAGCACAAAATAAATGGCTTCATTCGCGAAAGCGCCACATTCAAGATGCGTTGATGAGGCGCTTCATCCGTGGTGGTGAGTTGCGTTCCGAGCGGTGCGGGCAAATGGGAATGCTGTCAAGCAGATGATGGCTGTGATATAAGGATGTCCCAAATTGCGGATTCTAAGCGCCCTCCCAGCGGCCTGCCATCTAGAAGTTTTTCGTTTGAGGAGACAACGGCAATGAAAACGAACGACCCGCCAACAAATCCAGGGAATTCAGCACCGGAACCGTCGCCCGATCCTACTCTAAGCGCAGGAGCAGAAGGGGGTGTGAGCGCCAGATACATTGGAGTTTACCGGTTGCAGCAGGTGATCGGCGAAGGCGGCATGGGCGAAGTATGGATGGCGGAACAGTCAGCGCCGATGCATCGGACCGTGGCGCTGAAATTAATTAAGGCGGGGATGGACACGAAAGCGGTGGTGGCGCGATTTGAGTCTGAGCGGCAGGCGCTGGCCCTGATGGACCATCCTTGTATCGCGCGAGTGTTTGACGCGGGTTCTACGGCCGAAGGAAGACCGTATTTCGTGATGGAGTATGTGCCGGGATTGCCGATCACGGAATATTGCGACAAGCACCGGCTCACGATCAAAGAGCGGCTGGAATTATTCACGCAAGTTTGCGATGGAGTGCAACACGCCCATCAAAAAGCGATCATTCACCGCGATTTGAAGCCCTCAAACATACTTGTGATCGAGCAGGACAATAAGGCGGTACCGAAGATCATTGATTTCGGACTAGCGAAAGCCACCGCGCAGCGGCTGACCGATCGTTCGATGTTCACGGAACTGGGGATGATGGTGGGCACGCCGGCGTACATGAGCCCAGAGCAAGCCGATCAGCGCGAACAGAACATCGATACGCGCACGGACGTCTACTCGCTGGGTGTGATCCTTTATCAGTTGCTGGTGGGCGCGCTTCCGTTCGAGGCAAAGGCGCTGCAGGCCGCTGGGCTGGAGGCCGTCCTGCGCGTCATTCGAGATCAGGAGCCGCCGAAACCGAGCACCAAAATTCGTTCCATGGGAGAGGCGTCCAATATTTCCGCGCAGAACCGGAAGGAAGAGCCGGGGTCCTTCGCACGGCAATTGCAAGGAGAATTGGACTGGATCACGATGAAAGCGCTGGAGAAGGATCGCGTCCGGCGTTATGGGACAGCTTCTGAGCTCGCAGCCGATATTTTGAGGTACATGCGAAACGAACCGGTCATGGCTGGCCCTGCGACCGCGGGTTACCGATTGAAAAAATACGCCGCCCGGCACCGGTTTGCATTAGCGGCAGCCGCTGCCTTGCTGCTACTCCTAGCCGGATTTGCAGCCACGCAAGCTGTCGAATTGCGCCGCATCACCGAGCAGCGAAATCAAGTCACACGTGAGCGGGACCGCGCCAATCGGATTACCGACTTCATGACTAAAATGTTTAGAGTTTCCGATCCGAGCCAGGCGCGAGGCAATTCCGTGACAGCGCGCGAGATTCTGGACAAAGCCTCCGCGGATATCGAAACCGGCCTGGCGAAGGACCCGGAGCTGCAGGCCCAGATGATGCACATCATGGGAGACGTGTACGACAACCTCGGACTCTATGCGCGAGCCATGCCCCTTGTGCAGAAGAGCGTGGAAATTCGTAGGCGAGTGCTTGGCCCAGAGAATCCTGACACGCTGAAGTCCGAAAACAATTTGGCCGTCCTTTTGGCCAGAGGCGGGCACTTCCCCGAGGCGGAGAAGTTGGCTCGCGAAACGCTCGATACCAGCCGCCGGGTCCTGGGGCCGGAGAATCCGATCACGCTCGGTTCGATGAGTAACCTGGCTATCCTTCTGGATCACGAGGGCCGACTGGCCGAGGCGGAGCAGTTGGATCGGGAATCGCTGGACGTCAGCCGCCGTGTCCTCGGGCCAGAGCAGCCGAACACGCTGAAGGCCATGATGACTTTGGCAAATGTCTTGTGGCACGAAGGCAAGGATGCCGAAGCGGAGAAACAGGATCGCGAAATACTCGAAATCCGCCGCCGCGTGCTCGGCCCCGACCACCCGGATACATTGAATTCGATGAATAACCTGGCCAGCGTTCTGAATGACGAGGACCGCTATGCCGATGCAGAGAAACTATACCGGGAAACGCTCGACATCCAGCGCCGCGTACTCGGGCCAGAACACCCAGTCACCGTTGGCTCGATGAGCAACCTGGCGAACGCTCTGCAAAACGAAGGGCAGTACGCGGAAGCGGAAAAACTGTGCCGGGAATCGCTTGAGATTCGGCGCCGTGTGCTGGGTCCGGAACACCCAGACACGCTGGAATCCATGAACAATTTGGCTGATGTTCTGTCGCACGAAGGCCACTATGAAGAAGCGGAGAAGTTGGGGCGAGAGACGCTGGACATCCGGCAGCGCGTATTGGGGCCAGATAATCCAGAGACGGCCATTTCGAGGTACAGCCTTGGGTCAATTGCAGCCCGCAGGGGCCAGCGTGAAAAGGCATTTTCGCTGTTGCATGACGCCGTGGATCATGGATTGCGAACTTACGTCCTTCGGAGCATCGAGAAGGATCCCGATCTGAAGTCGTTGCATGGAGATGCCCGCTTCGACGCGCTAGTTGCGGAGGCGAAGGCGCGCATTGGCGGAACACAAAAATAAAAACTGGGACTCGAATGAATTAAAGATGCCTGGGGCGGCTAGTCGAGAGTGGGCTGCGCTTCTGATTCTTTATCCAGAGCACCGAGGACCCAATTCTGCAGGATGGCTCGGAAATGAGGATTTATCTTGCGGAACACAAGACCGAGGCCGGAGGGCATGACATAGAGGACGGATGCCTGGGCCTCGAAATACTCTCCAGAATTGTAGATTTTGAGTAGGACGGGGCGCTGCGCCTCGAAGGATGCAGAGGTTTGCAGGAAGCATCCGCGAAAGCTTAGCTCCGTTACGCGTGCAGGTACAAAAGCAGTAGGGGAGCTTTCCGGAGCGACCTCGGCATTGGCGCTGAAAGAAAACCGCAAACCACGATGTTCTTGGTCCATGGGGTAAGGGTATGCCACGAAATGAGAGGTGTCGAGGCGCTTGATGGAGGGCTGATACGAAATGTTTAGCACTGGCCTTTGGGACGGGTGGGGAAGGGATTGGCAACTCTTCGCTGAGGGAGTCCAGTCTAAGTCATTATAGCGTTGGACGAGGGATGACTCGTTACAGATCGCGTTTGCACAATGCGGAGAGGCGTTCTAGACTGTTTGAATGGGGAAAGATATGAAGAAAACAGTAATTTTTGTGGCGCTCTTGTTTGCGATGCCATTATTGGCGCAGAATCCGCCGGCGACGAATCCACCGGCCGCGAACCCTCCGGCACAAGATCCGAAGGCGCAAACACCAGCCGCGCAAGCGCCGCCAGGCCAGGCTCCGGCCGCGCAGACACCACCAGCACAAACGCCACCGGCGCAGGGACAGCCAAAGCTGGAAGAACCCCCGACGGAGACGCCAGAACCTCAGGGAGAAAAGAAAGAGGAGCCATTGAAGAAGCCGGCAGCCCCCCCAGCGGCCAAGGCGGGCACGCCCGCAGCGAAGACGACGAAGTCTTCCACGGACGAAGGCAAAGTGGTGGAAGAGATCGTGGCAAGGGTAAACAACGAGATCATCACGAAGTCTGAACTGGACAAGGCGCGCACGTCGGCGGAACAAGAAGCGCGGGAGGATTGCACGGGGAAGTGTACGCCAGAGCAGTTGCAGGTGGAGATCGAGGATCGTCAGAAGAACGCATTGCGGGACTTGATTGACCAGTCGCTGCTGGCGCAACGGGGCAAAGACCTTGGGCTCAGCGTGGAAACCGACGTTGTGAAGCAGTTGGACCAGATTCGCATCCAGAACAACCTGAAAGACTTGGATGACTTGGAAAAAGCGGTGACGTCGCAGGGACTCAACTGGGAAGACTTCAAGAACAACATCCGCAACCGTTTTTTGACCCAGGAGGTGATTTCGCGAGAAGTGGGTTCGCACATCACCATTGGGCACGACGAAACATTGAAGTTTTACAACGAGCATAAGAACGAATTCGTGATGCCGGAAGAAGTGGCGCTGCGGGCGATTGAAGTTTCCACGGAAGGGAAGACCGAGGCGGAGCTACCCGAGCTGAAGAAAACGGCGGAGACATACCTGAAGCGAATCAAGGATGGCGAAGATTTCACGGTGCTGGCGAAGCGGTATTCGGATGGAAAAACGGCGAAGCAGGGCGGCTACCTGGGGGAATATAAACGCGGGGAACTTTCGAAGGAATTGGAAGACAAAGTTTTCACAATGAAGAAGAACGAATTGACGGACGTGATTGAGACGAAGCAAAGCTTCCTGATTTTGCAGGTGATCGAGCGGTTCACCGAGGGCATCCAGCCTTACGAAAAAGTGGAAGGTAAAATCCAGGAGCATTTGTACGGCGAGCGCATGGAACCGGCGATGAAGGAGTACTTGAAAACGCTGCGCGAGGAAAGCTACGTGGTGGTGAAGCCGGCGTACCAGGAGATGGCGGGCGGCGGCAACTCTGAGATTCAGGAAGTCAGCACGACGCCGGAGTCCACAAAAGAGAAGAAGCACCACAAGAAGTACCTGCTATTCGGCAAGAGCAGCTAACGGAAATGACAAAATCCCCCATGGTGCGCGACCTGGTGGCGGACCAGACCATCAGCGGATTTTTCCTGGTACATGAGAAAGAAGTACGCAATACCGCGGCGGGCAAGCCCTATTTGCGCATGGAATTGGGCGACAGCAGCGGCACGGTAGAAGCGCGGATGTGGGATCAGTTCGAAGGGGCCGCGAAGGATGTGCACCGCGACGATTTTGTGAAGGTGCAGGCCCGGGTGGAGATTTACCGCAACAAGACGCAGCTTTCGCTGCAGCAGTTTCGGCTGGCAAAACCTGAAGAAATTAACCTGGCGGATTTTCTGCCGCACACACCGTTTGACGTCGAGGAACTTTTCAGAGGGGTGTTGAAAGATGCGGAGGGGATGAAGAATCCCTGGCTGAAGAAACTTGTGTCGAAGGTGCTGAACGAGCCGCAGCTTGTGGCGCGATACAAACGGGCGCCCGCGGCGAAAGTGATGCACCACGCGTACCTTGGTGGATTGCTGGAGCACGTGGCGGGGCTGTGCGGATTGGCGAAACAGGTTGCGGCGCATTATCCGGAATTGGATTTGGATCTGCTACTGACGGCGGCGATGCTGCATGACGTGGGCAAGCTGGATGAATTGTGCTTTGAGAAAGCGGTGAGTTACACGACCGAAGGGCAATTGCTGGGGCACATCGTGATGGAACTGGAAACGGTGAGCAAGGCGATGGATGGGATTGAAGGATTCCCAGCGAATTTGAAGACCGTGGTGCAGCACATCCTGATCAGCCATCATGGACAATATGAGTTTGGGTCGCCTAAATTGCCGATGATTCGCGAGGCGCTGGTTTTTCATTATTTGGACGATATGGATTCGAAGTTGGCGGCGGTGCGGGCGGCGCTGGCAATCGATTCTGGCGAGGCGGAATGGTCGGCGTACAGCGGAGCGCTGGGGAGGAAGTTTTTGCGGTTGGAAGAGTTTTTGAAGGCGAAGAGCGACGGCGGGAAAACACCCAAAAGTTGAAATGTTGAATAGCGTGCGGTTTGAGTAGGTGGAGAGGTGTGGGCTGATGTATGAGATACAAGACCCAGAAAAGGCTTACGCAGAGAGCGCAGAGTTCACGGAGGAAGAGACCCCAAGACCCAGGCACAGACTCCGTGCCTGGGGCAACCACTTAGGTATGTTGCGTGTTCCTGATATCTGATCGCTGAAATCTGATATCCCTTTCCCCGTCTGCTAGACTAGCGACAGGGCCATGATTCCTTCGGAATACAAGGTACGCGAGTTGGTGATACGGCCGGCGACGGTGCTGGCGCCGATGGCTGGCGTCACGGACACTCTGTTTCGGCGGGTGATTCGCGGGCTGGGCGGATGCGGGTTGCTGATGACGGAATTCACCAGCTCCGAGGGGATTACACGGAGCGCGAAGAAGACGCTGCGGTATTTGTATTTCGAGGAGGATGAGCATCCGATTGCGGCGCAATTGTTTGGGGCGAATCCAGAAGTGATGGCGGAAGCGGCGCGGTTGGTGGAAGAGTTGGGCTACGACGCCGTTGACATCAATCTGGGATGCCCGGCGAAGAAAGTGGTGAAGTGCGGCGGGTCGGGGCTATTGCGGGAATTGCCGCTGCTGGAGCGGATCTTCCGCCAGGTGCGCGCGGCGGTGAAAATTCCGGTGACGATCAAGCTGCGGGCAGGGTGGGACGAAAAGTCCATCGTGGCGCTGGACGTGGTGAAGATGGCGGAGCAGGTTGGGATTGAAGCGGCGGCAATCCATCCACGGACACGCATACAGGGGTACGCGGGCAAGGCGGATTGGAATTTGATCGCGGCGGTGAAGCAGGCGGTGAAAATACCAGTGATAGGGAACGGCGATATTCATTGCCCGGAAGATGCTGCGCGGATGGTGGCGGAGACGGGTTGCGACGCGGCGATGATTGGGAGGGCGGCGGCGACGAATCCGTGGATATTCGCGCAGATGAGAGAATTCTTGGAAACGGGAAGTTACCGGGTACCGACGGACGAGGACCGCCACTGTTTACTTTCTGGCTACTACAGGCAAATTCTTAACGCCAAGCAACCCGATGCCGTGGGCAAAATGAAGCAGTTCGCATGCTGGTTTACTCATGGCGTGGGGAGCGGCAGCGAGCTGAGACGGATAGTGCACACGGCACGCACGCCCGCGGAAGTCGTGGAGAATGTAGAGCGATTCTTCGAGCGGAAAGCGGCCAATGGGGGGAGCCCAGCCCATGAGCCAGATCATCGAAAGAGCAGCGAGACAGAGGTCAGAACGTAGAATATCGGTGCGCCTGCCATTACGCGTGAGAGGCCGCGATACGCGCGGTTTTGCCTTCGAGGAAGATACAGCCAGCGAAAATTTGTGCCGGAGCGGAGCGGCGTTTCACACGCGGTTCGATCTGGCGATTGGATCGAATCTGGAAATACGGATTCCGATGCAGGGATACCCTTCGCGGCGATTTGAAAATGATTTTGAGACGCAAGGGCGGGTTGTGCATGTGAGCGAGACGCAACCGGATGGGGAGAAGTTGGTGGGAGTGCAGTTTGTGGGGCCACGGTTCCAGAGGGTGTTCCGGTCGGAATCGGCGGCGTAGGGCGGTCACTTCAAACTATTTGCGGTTGAGCGAACCCACCAGCATGGCCAGAGTCGGCCAGATCCTTAGTCACGCTAAAGTAGCGCTCAGTCCTGGGGCTTCGATTTGTCGCTATTGAGTTCTTCCTGAGCGGTGAGCCAGGAATCAAGGAAGGCTTTGGCCTTTCCCGAAAAGTCCTGCAACGCGATCCCCGCCATCCCTTCGGAATTTACCCAGGTCACTTGCCCTTTTGCCGTGATGTTGATGCCGAGCGGCAGATCAAAGCTTATCTCAACGATGGCGGAACGTTTGAGGGGATGGACGGTGTGCACCGCCATGCCACCTTCGCTGAGATTGGTAATGCGGCCGCGCTGCGTGGCATCACCGCTTTTCAAAACTACCGGCAAGTTCACGGGATGGCGGAAGTAGCGGCGGCGCTCGCGTACGAGAAGATCTTTGGCAATCGTGATGTGGAGCGCGACCGAGTCCTCGCTGAGAGGCTTGCGAAGCAGAAAATTTGCCCCTGCGCTAAGCGTTAAGGTGTATTCCTTGGAGTTTCTGCTGCAGGCAAAAATGACAACTTTATTGTTCGAGGAGCCCTTGCGGACGGATTCGATGAGCGCGATCGCGCCGGGAGTATCCATATCAACGAAAATGGCGTCAATTTTGCGGCGATTCAGATACTCAAGCGCTTCTTCAGCTGCGGGGAGCAGCATGAATTTGCCGCCGAAGGCTTTGATGCCGGAGGATACGGCGTGCACGGTGGCATAGTCATTGGAAACGAGCACAAACTGAATCTCAACGGGCAGGGTTAGGGACATAGCAATAAAAACTTTCACCCGGCCCGACGATAAGCGCAGGTGACCTGAAGTTTCTACCAATATAGTCAGGTATGGGCGCGGAGTCGAATCATTTTCGCAACCAGGTTCCAGCAACTATTACTGATGGTTTTCGTGGCGATCTGCGGTTGACGTCAGGAAAAGACAGAAGAGAAGTAGTGGGCCGGAACGGGAGGGGCGCGAGAGAGTGAGAGTTAGGAGGATTCGGGAGGACGGTCGTCGAGGAGTTGGCGATAGGCGTCGCGGCGGGTGATGCCGCGCTCCTTGGCGGCTAGTTTTAAGGCTTCTTTGCGGTCGAGTTTAGCTTGATGGATCAATTCCTCGACGCGGGCGGCCAAGGATTGAGAAGTGTCGGCGTGGGCGCCGGGTTGAGCGGGTTCAGGCGGGCCGATGAGCAGGGTGATTTCGCCTTTGGCGGGATGATCGCCGAGGGATTGCACCAGGTCGAAGAGCTTGCCGCGGCGGAATTCTTCGTGGAGTTTGGTGACTTCACGCGCGATGCAGGCGGGGCGATTTCCTAAAATTGCCAAGGAATCGGCAACCGTTTCGGCGATGCGGTGCGGGGCTTCGTAGAAGATGATGGTGCGCTCTTCGATGCGCAGATGCTCGAGGGCGCGGCGGCGTTCGCCAGTGCGCGCTGGAAGAAATCCCACAAAAAGAAATTCCTCGTTGGGCAAGCCCGAAGCGGAGAGAGCGGCTAACAACGCGGCCGGACCTGGGATAGGTATGACCGGAATGTGATGGCGAATGGCGAGAGTGACGAGGCGATGGCCGGGATCGGAGACGAGGGGCATGCCTGCATCGCTGACGAGGGCAATGGTGGAACCGTTTTCCATGGCCAGGACGAGTTCGGGTGCGCGGGTGATCTCGTTGTGTTCGTGGTAGCTGACCAACGGCTTATGGATGTCGTAGTGATTCAAGAGCTTCAGGGTGTGGCGGGTATCTTCGCAGGCGATCTGGTTCACTTCCTTGAGGATGCGCAGGGCGCGGAGTGTGATGTCCTCGAGATTGCCAATGGGAGTGGCCACGAGGTAGAGGCAGCCTTGGGGCGCGGCGTCGGAGTGAGCGTGTTCAGTCATGGGATGTGCTGATGAAGAGTCTAGCACGGCGGGCGAATGAAGCTGGGGCGCGTGGTATAATCTGCGTTTTGTGAAACTAGTTGGAGGATCGCTGTGCCACTGTACGAATATCAGTGTGTGAAGTGTAAGAAGCGCACGGAGAAGATCGAACATGTTGCGGGGCCGCATCTGAGGAAGTGCCCCCATTGTGGTGGGAAGGTGGAGCGGTTGCAGTCCGCGCCAGCTATTCAGTTCAAGGGAACGGGGTGGTACGTGACGGACTACGCGGGGAAGAGCGGGGGAAAAGAGCCGCCAGCGAAGACGGAAAAGAGCGAGACGAAAGAAGCGGCGAAGGATACGGGGGCGAAGGAAACGAAAGAGAGTAAGGAAAAGAAGGCGGAGAAGAAAAAGAATTGAGGGCGCGGAGTGTTTGAGCGGCGCTGCTCGGTTGTGGACGGAAGATAACCCAAGACCCAGGCACACACTCCGTGCCTGGGGCAACCTCCGATCCTCAATGCTGGTCGAAGGTATTCAATTCCACGTGGGACAATTGGACATTTTCGGATAAAGTTTTAGTGTGTGCAGAGGTATAGAAACATGAGTATTGGTCTTTCATCCAGCAACAAGAAATCTGGCGGTTACTCGCGAACGCTCTTTTTCGCGAGCGTTGTATTTATCGTGTCGGCAGGAACTGTTGCGGGGCAAACCGCGGGAAACGCTCGCCCGGCCGATGCCCTGCATCAACTCAACGATTCTATCGAAGCGCTGGTGCAGCGCGTGTCTCCGAGCGTGGTGCAAATCTCGGTAACAGGATACGGTTCGGCCGAGGACACGGATCGGGGACAGACCAGCGCGTTTATCGGGCTAAGGCGAGCGCTTGGGTCGGGAGTGATTGTTGATCCGGAAGGATACATTGTGACGAACGCGCACGTGGTGAACGGCGCGGAGAAGATCGATGTGCTGGTGCCACCAAAGCTCTCGTCGGGATCGACACTGACTGCGGATGAGGATGCTCAGGGGAAAAGCTACGCTGCGCGTATTGTTGGAATCGCACGCGAGTTGGATCTGGCCGTAATCAAGATCGAGGCGCACGGGTTGTCCGCCTTACCTATAAGTGGCGCTATTGCGCCGGTGAGGCAAGGGGAGATGGTGCTGGCATTTGGAAGCCCACAGGGCTTGCGCAACACGGTGACCATGGGGGTGGTGAGCGCAGTGGCGCGGCAACCCGATCCCGATAGCGCGACCGTGTACGTACAGACCGACACGCCGATAAACCCTGGGAACAGCGGGGGCCCATTGGTAGATGCGGATGGCAACCTGGTGGGAATTAACACGTTCATTCTGTCGACTTCAGGAGGAAATCAGGGATTGGGTTTCGCGATTCCCGCAGGGGTTGTGGCTTCGGCTTATCCCCAGTTGCTGAAGTATGGACACGTGCATCAGCCGGCGATCGGAGCGCTGGTGCAAAGCATTACGCCGGAATTGGCTGCGGGGTTGCACCTGGGAAGAGAGTATGGAGTGATCGTATCGGACATTACGACGGGTGGTCCGGCGGATACAGCAGGGCTGAGGATTCAAGATGTGATCCTTAGCGTGGACGGTTTCCCAGCAGGCAGCCTGCCTCTATTTGCGCACAGCCTGAATCTCCACAAGAGCGGGGAACAGGTGAAAATTGAGGTGTTGCGCGGAACGGGGCGAGTGCGATTGGATGTTACTTTGATGGAGCGCGCACACAAAGAGGACAGCCTGGCGGATCTTGCCGATCCGGTAAAGAATCTGGTGAGGCCACTGGGCATACTCGGTATGGAGCTGACTCTAGACCTGGCGCAATCGCTGCCGGACCTGCGCATTCCCACGGGTGTGATTGTTGCGGCGCGAACATTGGGATCGCGAACGAGTGAGGTTCCATTGCAAACGGGAGATGTGATTCATGGCATGAATGGAACGACGATTACGACGTTGCAGGGATTGCGCGAAGCGCTGGCAAAGCAGAAAACGGGGGATGCGATAGCTTTGCAGATCGAACGGTATGGACAGTTGATTTATGTGGCGTTCACGCGATAACTGAAGAACCTGAAAACCATTTCCTCAGGGGCTAAAGCCCAATCATTGTTGAATTTTGATGTCGGAGCTAAAGCTCCGACCCCCGAACAGCGGAGTGATTTCGCAAGGAGCTAAAGCTTCAAAGTCTTGAGGTAATCGCGGAAGGCGGGGCCGAATTCTTCGTTGAGCAGGGCGAGCTCGACGGTGGCTTTCAGGAAGCCGAGTTTATCGCCCGCATCGTAAGAAATTCCTTCGTAAATGTAAGCCCACAAGCCTTGCTCTTTGGCGAGGAGACGCATGCCGTCGGTGAGCTGAATTTCGCCACCGGCGCCGGGCTTGGTGCGCTCGAGGCACTCGAAGATAGCAGGAGGAAGGACGTAACGGCCGGTGATAGCAAGGTTGGAGGGAGCATTCTCGGTTTTGGGTTTTTCGACGAGATCGCGGATGCGCAAAAGGCGTTCGCCGAAAGGGGCGATGGGAGCGGGTTCGACGTCGACGATACCGTATAGATGGGTTTTCTCGTGGGGCACTTCTTCAACGGCGATGGCGCCGGTACCGGTGGCCTCGTAGACGTCAATGAGCTGCTTGGTGGCGGGATTTTTACCGGGGATCAGCACATCGCCGAGAAGCACGGCGAACGGCTCATCGCCGACCAGATCCTTGGCAACGAGCACGGCGTGGCCGAGGCCGAGGGGTTCTTTCTGGCGTGTATAGCTGACCTGGACCATGTTGGAGATGCGGCGGACGAGTGCGGCTTGTTCGTGCTTGCCCTTTTGTTCGAGGAATTGTTCGAGGACGGGCGCGCTATCGAAATGATCCTCGATGGAGTTCTTGCCCTTGCCGGTGACGATGATGATGTGTTCGATGCCGGAAGCAACGCATTCTTCTGCGACGTATTGGATCTGCGGCTTATCCACGACGGTGAGCATTTCTTTGGGCTGAGCCTTGGTGGCGGGAAGAAAACGGGTACCGAGCCCGGCAGCAGGCAGAACGGCTTTGCGGACTTTCAAGTGATGGGGAGGAACAGCCTGAGACTGCTTCGCGTCTAGCGTCATAGTATTTGGAAACGCGTGCTCTAAATTATGGATTGAGTACCAAGATCACAGTAGCGGTGGGCCGGGAGGATTGTCAATCAGAGGGGAAAGCAAATGTGCGCATGGGTCACAGGTTGGAGTAGGGAGTTGGAGAGGGTTGAAAGTGAAAAATCAGGGCTGTTTGTAAACGGGAATTAGGAAATAGGCCAGGTAATTGACGGCGTGAGAGCTGCCGCGCGCTTCGATTTCCCAGTAGGTGGGAGGATTGTAGCAGAGCGTGGTGGTACGTTGGTCGGCGGGAAGAGGGAATTCGATGGGGATGTCGCCGCCGGCGAGGCCGATGATTTGATCGCGAGAGAGGGTGTGCGCGTCTTTAAAGAGTTCGTAGCAGACAACTTTGGTTTGGCGGTTTTTGCCGGTACCGGTGGTGACATACTTTTCCTGGACGCAGCGGAGGGTGAAGGTCAGGTCATCGAGATCGCTGATGTGCTGCGGAGCGCGCAAACGAGCGCGAAAGGTGGAACCGAGGAAATACGGGAACTGGTCGTAGTTTAGAAAGCTGTTGCCGTAGCGAAGCAGGTCGGCGAGCATTTGCGCCCAGCGGTACCAGAAAATCAAGCCAATCAGAGCAAATAATGTGGCGCCGACGAGGAACACGCGCCCAGGGCCATGTTGAGTGAAGCCGACCCAGAAGAAGGGGACAAGGAAGACCGACCAAGTGAGAGCGGCGATGAGGCGGCTGAGCATGGCGCGGAACGCAGAAAACGCGAAGCCTTCCGTGTGCCAGTGGTGATCGGAGCGCCATGGCTGGCCGGGGAATTGCGCGGCTTGGCGATCGTGCAATGCTCGACGGAGAAGGCCGAGAACGCCATGGATGACAAGAAATAATCCGGGGAGTCCGAAGAATGCGCCGATGAGATAGATCAACCAAGTGGGAGTGTGATTACCATGTAGGGGAACGGGTTTGAATGCAGCGGATTCAATGAACAGGCCGATCAGGAGGAAGGGGAGTCCGAAGAGGAGGGATTTCCAGCCATCGATAGGCGTGGAACTTTGTGTGGGGTGATCGAGAAGGACGGGCGGAAGGTCGGGCCCTCCTCCGAAGAAGGCGTTGGTGCTTGTGCCGTTGGTGGTGACGGTGATGGGCATGGATGAACCTCGTGCGATAGGTTCTACTGTGGAGGGAGCAGGAGCCGTGCGCAATAGGACTGCGCGAAAGAGGAAATAGCGGATGGAGGACGGGGCCAAGTCTGACGGGCACACTGCGAAGCTGTCGCGCCTACGGAGCTTTGGATTTTTGTGGCGCTGGATCCCAGCCCTCACGGGCTGAGCTAATTTCTGTCGCGCCTCCGGCGCTGCGTTTGGGTGAGCACACATTTGACGGAGAAGTGGGTTGCGCGGGCGGCCGTTTTCCCTGTTTCGGCCTGCGCGGAGAAGGGCGGGCCCTTGTACCTACAAAACCGAGAGCAGAGCCGGCTAATTCGCGGTCTTGCCGAGATGGGGCGCAGCGTGCTGCGCCCCTACAAAAGCTGCGGAGAAGACGGGATGGGTGATGGGCGTGTGTTAGCATGGAATTTTGAGTGAGGACATGACGGAAAAGGTGGAGAAGGGGATACGAATACTGGGGATTGAATCGTCATGCGACGAGACAGCGGCGGCCGTTGTGCTGGACGGGCGGAAGATATTGTCGAGCGTGGTGGCTTCACAGATTGATATTCACCGAAAATATGGCGGAGTGGTGCCGGAGCTGGCTTCGCGGGAACACTTGCGGCAGATTGTTCCCGTGGTGCGCGAAGCGTTGGCGGAAGCAGGGTTGCGATTTGAGGAATTGGATGCGATTGGAGTGACGCAAGGGCCGGGGCTGGTCGGATCCCTACTGGTGGGGATTACGTACGGGAAGACATTGGCGATGGCGCTGGGAAAGCCGCTGGTGGCGGTGAACCATCTGGAAGGGCACGTCCACGCAGCGTTTCTGGAGGCGTTCGAGCACGGGGAGGTGCCGCGACTGCCAGCGGTGTGCTTGATTGTGTCCGGCGGACATACGGTGTTGTACGAGGTGAATGACGGCGGAGAAGTACGTGAGAGCCGCGCATTCGTATACCGCAAGCTGGGGCAGACGCGCGATGATGCGGCGGGGGAAGCGTACGATAAAGTCGCGAAGTTGCTGGGGCTGGGATATCCGGGAGGTCCAATATTGGATCGGCTGGCGGCCGCGGCGACGGAGAAGAACGCGAAACCTCCGGTGAAGTTTGGGCCAACGAAGACGCGTGGGAATGCACTGGACTTCAGCTTCAGCGGGCTGAAGACGGCGGTGCTGTATCACATTCGGGAGCATCCCGAGTACAACGAAGAAATACGGAAGCGGGAAGAGGCCATGGCGGCGGGGAAACGCGGCTTTGATGAATTGGTGGCGATGTGCAGCGCGGAGACGCTGGGACTGGTGCGGGAATTTCAGAATGCCGTGGTGCGGGACCTGGTGGAACGGGCGATGCTGGCGGCGGAAGAGTGCGGGGTGGAGACACTGCTGGTATCAGGAGGAGTGTCGGCGAACAGCCAGTTGCGTACGACGTTTGCGGAACGTGCGAAAGCGAAAGGGATGGAGGTATTTTTTCCGGACCGAGAGTTGTCCACGGATAATGCGGCGATGATTGCAGCGGCGGCGTATGGAGATTTTGTGCGGGGGAAAATCGCGGACGCTTCGTTGAATGCTAAGGCTAATTTGCCACTGGCTTAAAGAAAGAAAAGGCTTACACAGAGTTCACAGAGAGCACAGAGGTCACAGAGAAGAGCGGAAATAAAAAAAGGCCCCGACGTAGGGTCGGGGCCTGGAACAGTGCGGAGGCTAGGAGACTACTCGAACTTTTCAGTCATCTGGGGGAATTGCAATTTGGCTTTGGCGAGCGACTTCACGACGAGACCCTCGGCGTTTTCGGCAGTCAGGTTGCGCGCGGTGGCCATTTCACTGACCAGGAGATACTTGGCGCGCTCGAGCATTTTCTTTTCGCGAAAAGACAACGGTTTGCTGCGGCTGAGGGAAACGAGGCTCTTGAGAACGACGGCCACTTCCAAAAGGGAACCCGTGCGCATGCGCTCGGAATTCTCCTTGAAACGATGCTTCCAATCGTGATGGGAATTCAGCTTGCCCTTTTCCAGGAAGCCCAGGACTTTGGTTGTGTCATTCGAGCGGATGACGGAGCGAAGTCCAACCGTCAGCGCATTCGATTGAGGAACCATGACGCGCAAACCGCTGGAAAGTACGCGAATCATGAAATAACGTTCGGTTCTGCCGTTCAAAACACCGTAACTGATCTGCTCAACAACACCAACGCCGTGGTTCGGATAAACGACTTTGTCGCCAATCTTATAATCCATAGCTTAGGTTGTCCCCCTAGGAGCTAGAAACAGTGTAAAGTAATGTGGCGGAAGAGTCAAGATATACCCTCTGGAATCAGGAAGATAGGGGAGGGGCCGTTTCAATTTGGCACGCCAATTGCTCAGTCCGCGGGCTGCCATAATGCGCAATTATGGAATAGAGGCTAGGCCACAAGCATCCAGGGAGAGGGGAATCGCGGCTTCCTGCTCAAAGCAATCGAGTTAAGGGGGAAAGTGCGTCGAGAGTCTCTGGATAGGATAGACTGCCGAAGTGATTACGTTGGCAATAGATACGAGCGAAATGAGGGGAAGCGTGGCGGTCCGGAAGGACGCTCGGCTGTTGGTTGTGCGGAGGCATTTGTCCAACGAGGATTACTCTTCGTGGTTACTTCCGGCGGTTGGCGAGGCCGTGGCGGAAGCAGAGATTCGGATGGAAGAGGTGGATTTGCTTGCTGTGGCGACTGGCCCGGGATCGTTTACAGGGGTGAGGGTGGGGTTGACGACGGTGAAGGCTTGGGCCGAAGTGTTTGGGAAGCGGGTGGTTGGAGTGTCACGTCTGGAGGCGATCGCGCGCTGTGCGACTTGTGGAGCCTCTTGGATTGCGGCGTGTTATGACGCGCAGCGTGGGCAGATGTTTGCGGCGCTCTATAGAGGAAGCGGAAGTTCGCGTGAAGTTGTAGAGACTGAGATGGTGATTGAGGCGGGGGAGTTTCTTAGGCTGGTGACCGGGCAGGCGGGGAATGAGGCGACTGGCTGGGCATCGCTGGATCCAGAGTTGATCACCGGCTTGGCAGGCTGGGAAGATCGCGTTGAAGTTGGTGATTCGATGCAGCGGCTGGAAGGAGATTTGGCGGAAAAGATTGGGGAGATCGCCGAGGAGCGAGCTGGCAAAGGACAATTCACGGACCCGCTGGAATTGGATGCGAACTACGTGCGACGGTCGGATGCGGAGATCTTCTGGAAGGGACCGGCGGGCCATGGGTGTTGAGGGCCGACAGGAAGAGAATGCGTTCGTGGTGCGAGAGTTTAGGGCACAGGACGCAGCGGAGGCGAGCGAGGTCTTGTTGGCAGCGCGAGAGGCGGCGAGCTGGTCCAGCCAGGGGTTGGTGGAGTTCATGAAGCTGCCGGGGGCGGTTGCGCTGGTTAGTGAGCGAAGAGGTCAAGCGACGGGGTTCATCCTGGGGCGAAGTACGGTGGATGAAGCGGAAGTACTGAACCTGGCGGTGCGGGCTGAATGTCGAAAGCAGGGGGAAGGGCGCGCGCTACTGAAGGAACTGCTGAGTAGGTTTGTGGACTTGGGTGTAAGTCGTGTCTTTTTAGAGGTTCGCGAGTCCAACAGGGGAGCCATGGCGTTCTACGAGAGGGAAGGATTCCGGCGGACGGGTAGGAGGGAAGGCTATTACCAGGACCCACGTGAGGCAGCGCTGGTGTACGAAAAAAACGAAGATTCCACAAGGGTGGTACTGAAAAGCTCTTGACGTGGAGTTTCTTGGTGCTAGTCTGCGCTCATGTAGTATTCATGCTGTATTAATGAGGAGGAACGCATGGCCAGTGCGCAGCGGAACCCTCGGGACGTAATAGTCGAGACAGACGCCGAATATCAGCGTCTGTGCGAGGAACACCAGAAGTACGAAGTCGAACTGCAGAACCTCTCCCGATCTCCCTACCTTAGCTCCGAAGACCTGATTGAAGAAATCCGATTGAAAAAGTTAAAGCTTCACATCAAAGACGAGATGGAACTTCTCGCCTCGCGCATCCATAGCGCGCACGCTCGACATTCGCAGTAGCCTTCCAGGATTCGCGCCTAACTTACCCTGCTTTCTAGAGTAAAATGACCGGAGTCCTCCCGCAGCCGCGAGGCGCGACGGAGTCAGAAAGACTATGGTCAAAGAGGGATACGCGTTCGGATTTCCGCCGCTGGTGGCGGGGTTGGCGACACTGCTCTTTCAAACGCCGTGGACAATTGCCGTGGGGATTGTGTTCGTGGGGCTGGGACTGTTTGTGTTCTATTTTTTCCGCGACCCAGAGCGCGCCATTCCCGCAGGAGTTGATGAGGTGGTGTCACCCGGAGACGGGCGCGTGGTGGTGGTGACGGAGGAAGCGTACGCAGGGCGAGCAGGGAAGCGGATTAGCATATTCCTGGCCATCTGGAATGTTCACGTAAACCGTGCCCCGGCAGCGGGGACGATCACGAAACTGGAATATAGGCCGGGGAAGTTTCTGGCGGCGTGGGCGGAAAAGGCTTCACTGGAAAATGAGCAGAACGTGTTCACGATGTCCAGCGAGCACGGTGAGATTGTTTGCAAACAGATTGCGGGATGGGTGGCGCGGCGAGTTGTCTCCTGGAAAAAACAGGGAGACACGGTGAAACGGGGAGAACGGATCGGGTTGGTGCGATTTGGGTCGCGCGTGGACCTGTGGCTGCCCGAAAACGCGGAAATCACGGTAAAAGTGGGAGAGCATGTGAAGGGCGGATCAACGGTAGTGGCGCGCATGTTGGCGGGTGTGCCCCTGAGTCCGGTTGCGCCGGAGAAATCGCAAAGTGCCAGCCAAAAATTGACGGAATAGAATTGTCTGGCGTAGTACTCTGTTGCAGGATGAATTCACCTCAATGACCGAATACGAACAACACGAGATTCCATTTCACGAACGGCGCTACCACCGCAACCCGCGCTTGCGCAGGGGCATCTTTCTGCTGCCGAGTCTGTTTACCGTGGCGAACCTGCTTTGCGGGTATTACGCGTCTATCGCGGCGCTGATCGGCGGTGCGGAGAATTACGATCACGCGGCGAAGGCCATCGGCATCGCGATTGTATTTGATGCGCTGGACGGGCGTGTGGCGCGACTGACCGGCACGAACACGGAATTTGGCGTGCAATTTGATTCCCTTGCGGATGTGGTGAGTTTTGGAATTGCGCCGGCGATCCTGGCGTATGCCTGGGGTTATCGAAACCTGAGCGGGCAGGGAAGCGAAGCGTTTCTAGGGCACTTCGCGTGGGTGTGCTGCCTGGCGTTTCTGATTTGCACCGCGTGGCGGCTAGCGCGGTTTAATGTGCAGGGCATGGCGCCGGGCGGATCAAAGAATTTTGTGGGCATGCCGACACCTGCCGCAGCAGGAGTGGTGGCGGCGATCGTGCACTGGCGCTTGGGCAGCCCGATCACGACAGAGAACTGGTCTTATTTATGGTTCGTGGTGCTGCCGTTGCTTGGTGTGCTGATGACGAGCACAGTGAGGTACTACAGTTTCAAAGACATACCTTGGACGAGGAAACAGCCCTCCGTCACGATCATCATGATCTGTTTGCTGGCCGGCGTGATCTGGCGATGGTCGAAGTATGTCCTGATTGGTATCGCGGTCGGCTATGCCATCATCGGGATAACTCTTCACGTGGTGCGCGTGGTGCGGCACCGGCTGGTAGCCAGGACCGCTTGATCCATGCCTGAAGAACGTAACTCTCAACGCATTGTAATTGCCGGAGCGTCTTCGCTGCTGGGCGGCGAGTTGAAGTCGTTGTTGGAAGAGAGCCGTTTTGCGGGGTGGGACTTGCGGCTGGTGGATGAAGAGCGTGCCGCTGGACTTTTGACGGAAGCGGCAGGCGAGCCTGCGGTAATACAGCGCGTGGAAGAAGACACGTTTCGTGGAGCGCGATTTGCGTTTCTGACGGGCTCAAGTGCGTTTGGGAAGCTGTGCCTGGGGCCGGCACGACAAGCAGGAGCGACGATCATCGATTTCTCTCATGCGACATTGTCTGATCCCGATGCCACACCGTGGTTTCCCAAAATCGAGGCATTGACGGGGCGGAGTGTGGAGAAGGGAGCGAGGACGTTTAGCGTGTTTTCGCCGGGGGGAATGGCGGTGACGAGCCTTGCGCTGGCTTTGCGGCGGCATGGGTTGCAGAGGTTGGTGGTGACAATTTATTGGCCGGTATCGGAGGCGGGGCGCGAGGGGATTGAGGAGTTGGAGGCACAGACATCGCAATTGCTAACTTTTCAGAGCGTAGGGCATCGCGTGTTTGGCACGCAAACCGCGTTCAACATGTTGTCGCGATACGGGGAAGAGAGCCGGGAGGATTTGCGAGCACGGTTGCTGGAAATACGAGCGGAAATTTCAGCGGCAATGGGAGATGCGACGGAAGACGCGAAGATTTCGGTGAACTTGATTCATGCGCCGGTATTTTACGGGACGGCGTTTAGCGCTTGCGCGGACCTTTCGGGTGGAGTGGGCAGGGAGGAACTTGCGGAAAGTTGCCGTGGTGCAGGATTCGTGGTGCAAGCAAAGGGTGAACCGGCGCCTAGCAACGTGAGCGTGGCCGGGGAGACGAGCTTGTACTTGGCAGAGCCGGTGGAAGATGCATCGCGAGAAGGAAGTTGGTGGTTTTGGGGAGCGTGCGACAATTTGCGCGTACGGGCTTGGAGCGGGGTGAAGCTAGCGGAGTTGCTGAGGACATGAAGAAGCGAGTGAGCAGGACACTTCTGTTGGGGATGGCGATGTTTTTGTGCGGCTGCGGGTATCACGTGGCGGGCCACAGCAATGCTCTGCCGAAGACGATCCACGTGATTGCGGTTCCGGCCATGGAAAACAAAACCACGAGCTACCGCATCGAGCAAAAGCTGACGGCGGCAACGATTCATGAATTTTTGGCGAAGACGCCCTACCATGTGGTGTCCGACCCCGATGCTGGCGACGCCGTGCTGCGTGGAAAAGTGGTAAGTGTGGAGGTGACGCCGCTGGTGTTTCAGACGACGACAACCGCGGCGACATCCGCAACGCCAGCAATATCCGTTGCACAGGCGACGGTGATGCTGGTGACGATGAAGTGCGAAGTGACGCTGACGGAGCGGGGAACGGACAAAGTGCTGTATCACACGGACAACTTCGTGTTTCGGAATGAATATCAACTGGCGGCGACACAGGCGTCGACAAACGGAACGTCGTCGAACCCTTCAGCAGCGAGCGTGGAAAGCTTTTTCCAGGAAAGCGATCCGGCGGTGGATCGCATGGCGCGGGATTTTGCGCAGAAACTGGTAGCGGCGGTGACGGAGAATTATTGATGGCGCGAACGACACCGGGAGAATTACTGGAGCGGCTGGGAAAGGGCAAAGCGGTTGCCGCGTTGCTCCTTCTTGGCGACGAGCGTTATTTGCGGGACCGCTGCCGGGCGGAATTGATCGAAAAGTATGTGCCGGAGGCTGCGCGTACCTGGGCAATATCGCGTTTTTCGGCGCAGCGGGGGGAGACCCAGGCGGCGTTGGAGCAGGCGCAAACTCTGCCGATGCTTTCACCGCAGCAGGTGGTGTTTTTGGAAGACGGGGAAGCGATCGAAAAGCTGGGAGAGAAAAATCGGGAAGAGACAGTAGAAGCGATTGAGGCGTATCTGGAAAATCCGGCGCCGTTCACAGTGCTTGTGGTGGAGGCTGCGGGGCTGGACCAGCGAATGAAGCTGGCAAAATTGCTGACGGAAAAAGCGCTGGTGGTGGATGTGAGCGCGAGCGAAGACACGGAGGAGCGGGTGGCCGTCGCGATTGCCGTGGCAAAGACGCTGGCGAACGAGCAGGGCATCGAGTTTGAAATGGGCGCGGCGGAGGATTTGGCGGAGTTTGTCAGCGGCGACCTGATGCGGCTGAAGACAGAAGTGGAAAAACTGGGGACGTACGCGGCGGAGCGGAAACGCGTGCGGCGCGAAGATGTGGCGGCGCTGGTCATTTCAGAGAAGACCACGACGGTGTGGGAGTTGGCGGATTTGCTGGCGACGCGACAGCCTAAAAAGGCGCTGGAATTTCTGGAGCGATTGCTGCGCGAGGGCGAAGAGCCGCCGATGATGGTGGGGGCTATGGCGTGGATGTACCGCAAGCTGATGGAAGCGAGCGAACTTCGGGGCGTGACGAACGGGTTTCAAGCGGCGCGAGCGTTGAGTATGCGGCCGGAGCAGGCGCAGATTGCTTTGGACAGCGCGAAGAAGATTTCACGAGAGCGACTGTTGGATGGGTTGAGGGCGCTGCGCGAGGCGGATGACCGGCTGAAGGGTGGCGCGGGCGATAAGCGGTTTGTGATGGAGATGCTGGTGTGGGAATTGAGCGGAGGAGGGGCGGCTCGGGCGCAACGAGGGTGAGGCGAAGAGGAAGAAGTATAAGAGTTTAACGATCAGAGAGTAAAAGAGAGAAAGAACAATAGAGTTTGAGGTGCTCGTTGTGGTTGAAAGGTTGCTGCGATCCCTCCACTACGCGGCCCGACGCGCCGGAGAGCGGCGCGGAAGAGAAGATCGGGCTGCTCCGGTCGGGATGACAAAATTTCGTAAGGGCGGACTGCAAATCGTGCAAGTCAGCTGGGGAAATCAGACATACAGCAGCCAATTGTGGGGGTCGGGCTCGCGACCGGTCTGGATAGAGACGAGTTTTGTGCGGAGGCGCGCGGCCAGGGAATTGGGCGCGCCGGTTGGGATTGCAAGATCGTTGCCCTGATAGCCGATGCAGGCGATTGGCGCGATGATGGCGGCAGTGCCGATGCCGAAGGCTTCCTGTAACGCGCCGGCAGCGTGGGCAGCGGCAAGCTCTTCCACAGTGATGGCGCGCTCTTCCACGGGGAAATGCAGATCGCGTAACAGTGTGAGCACGGAATCACGCGTAACGCCGGGAAGAATTGTGCCGGAAAGTGGCGGAGTGATGGCCACACCTTTGATGACGAACATAATGTTCATCACGCCAGATTCTTCGATGTAGCGGCGTTCCTTGCCATCCAACCACATCACGTTGTGATAGCCCTTGGTTTGCGCGAGCTTTGCGGCGAGGAGGCCTCCGGCATAGTTGCCGGCAGACTTTGCGGCGCCGGTGCCACCGGGGAAGGCGCGGACGTAGGTTTCTTCGGCGAGCAGGCGAATGGGTTGCGAGAAGTAGGGGCCACCTGGCGAAGTGAAGATGACGAAGCGATAGCGATTAGCGGCGTGGACCATCAAGCTGTCATCTGTACCGATATAGACGGGGCGGATGTAGAGCGAGCCGCCATCGCGATGGGGAACCCAATCACGATCGGTGCGGATAAGTTCGACAAGGCCTTCACGGAAAATGGATTCCGGGAGGTTGGGCATGGCGAGACGTTCAGCCGTGCGATTCAAGCGCGCGTGATTGACCATGGGGCGAAAGATAGCGACGCGGTTTTCGGCGGTGCGATGGGCTTTGAAGCCCTCGAAGAGCGCCTGGCCATAGTGGAAGGCGGTGAGGGCAGGGGAGAAGGACATCGGGCCGAAAGGCACAATGCGCGCGTTGTCCCAGACGCCGTCGGCATAGTCGGCGACGAACATGTGGTCACTGTAGTTGGTGCCGAAAGGCGAAGTTTCGCGGAGTTCTTCGGTGAGGCGGGAATTTGTGGTGCGCGTGATGGGGATGGTGGTGGTCATGGTGGGGACGAATGTATGTGTAAGGAGTCGAGGATGGAAGATACAAATTGGTAGTTATGAAGGACAGCCCCACCGTCATCAGTACCTACCAGATTGGCCTTTCAAGGGCGCTGAACACACCAGTACCCGTGATGGGTGACTGGAGAGTGCTGGGATTGGATTGGTGCGAGCGACGAGTTACTTGGCGGCTTTGGCTTTGACCTGATTGTAGGCGAGGGTGAGCCGCGACTTGTAGCGGTTGGCGGTGTTTTCGTGGAGCACGCCCTTGCTGATGGCCTGATCGATTGCGGAGACGGTGGGCTGCAAAAGATTGGCGGCGGCGGTGGCATCTCCCGCGGTAATGGCAATGCGCAGGCGCTTCATCATGGTGCGGACGCGAGTGCGGTTGTTGCGGTTTACTTCGGCGCGTTGATTAGATTGTGCCGCGCGCTTTAAAACGGACTTCTTCTTCTTTTTAACTTTGGTAGGCTGACCTTGGGCCATCTATCGCTCCTTATGCGTTATGCTCAAACTTCTAGTGTGAATCGAGACCAATGCCTTTGTCAAACGATCCGAAAGCACTTTCGCAGACGCCGCATCCACTTGCATCTGCGCGCACCGGCACTATTCCGGCAGTAAGTGCGCAGAGTGGGGCATCAGCGTCGCAGCGGGAAAAGCTGTGCCTGCTGATCAATTCGCGCAACCCCATCATTACGGTGGAAACGAGCGAGGAGCAACGGTTCGTGGAACTGCTCGCGGCGGTGGCGCAGGAACTCGCAGTGCCGCTCTTCGTATGGAGCGTGACTGAAGGGCTGGGAAAGGCGGGAGGATCGGCGCTTTACAATTCCGACCAGCCAGAGCAGTCGCTGGCGAACATCGCCACAATCCAGGGAGACGCAATTTTTTTGCTGAAGGATTTTGCGCGGTATTGCGACAACGATCGCATCAGCCGCCGGCTGCGCGATTTGGCGGATGGATTTCGCACGGGGCGTAGGTCCATCGTGATTTTGGCAGCGTCGATTCAGTTGCCGGCGGAGGTGGCGGCAGATGCCGCGCCGTTCCAATTGGGATTGCCGGGAGCGGACGAATTGCTGGCGGCGGTGAGATATGTTCTTGCGGACGTGACACGGGAACGCCCGTTGCCGGTGGCGCTGGATGTGGTGGGAATGGGGCAACTGGCAAAGAATCTGGCGGGTTTGCCGGTGGAGGAAGCGCAGCGAGTCTTGCGGAAGTGCATTTTGGAGCGCGGCAAAGTGGATGCGGGGTTGCTGGATGAGGTGATGGAGGCGAAGCGCGGGGCTCTGCACACGGATGGATTGCTGGAAACGGTGAAGCGCGACACTTCGTTCACCGATGTGGCGGGATTACAGCATTTGCGCGAATGGATTAACAAACGCAAGAGCGCGATGACGCCGGAAGGGCAGCGATTTGGCCTTGAGCCACCGAAGGGCGTTTTGATTACGGGAGTGCAGGGCTGCGGGAAGAGCCTGGCAGCGCGAGCGGTGGCCGGCGAGTGGGGCTACGAACTGGCGCGACTGGATGCAGGGGCGCTGTACGACAAGTTTGTTGGAGAGAGCGAGAAGCGATTGAAAAAAGCGCTGGAGTTGGCACAGAAGCTTGCGCCGGTGGTGTTGTGGATTGACGAGATTGAGAAGGCGTTCGCTTCCGCGGGCTCGAGTGGAGATGCCGATGCGGGACTCTCGCAACGTTTGCTGGCGACGCTGCTGACGTGGATGCAAGACCGCGAGGGAGGCGTATTCCTGGCGGCGACATCCAACAACATTACGATTCTTCCGCCGGAAATGCTGCGCAAGGGGCGGTTCGACGAGATATTTTTTGTGGATTTGCCGAATACGGAGGTGCGGGCAGTGCTGTTCAGTTTGCATTTGAAGAAACGCGGGCGCGATGCAGCGGGCTTTGACGTGAACAAGCTGGCAGCGGCGACGGAAGGATTTTCTGGCGCAGAGATTGAGCAGGCTATTGTGGCGGGGTTGTATACGGCGTTCAACCGGAAGCAGCAGCTCTCGACGGAGGTGCTGCTGGAGGAAGTGCACGGGACGCAACCGCTTAGCGTGACGCGGGCGGAGGAGATTACGGCGATTCGGGAATGGGCGAAGAACCGGGCGGTGGGGGCGGATTGAATCCAAGAAAAAGGAAAATAGTGGCGCAGTGACGAGGAGTTTGCTGAGAAGATGGGAAAAGGGAAAATCGACAAACGGGATTCGAAAGACGAAGCATACGCCAAGGAATATTGATTTTGGGTAGATGGGGCGCAGCAATGCTGCGCCCCTACTGTTTTGGGCGGAGCTACTTGTGCGCGTCGAAGTAAAGAGGGAAGTCGAAGACTAGATCGCCGACGGGAACGCGCAGAGAGAGTTCATGGGCTCCTGGGTCGCGAGCGAACCAGATGGCGCCAGCGGTTTTTTGCTGGGGAGCCAGTGGACCGGACTTCAGGGCAAGCGTGCGTGGATCGGCAGTGTCCTCGTGCACGGCGGAATTCTTCGTTGAAGCTGGAGCGAAATGCTGCTCCATGTAATCCGGTGTGGCGTTGGGACGATACGCGAGGGTCTGCGTGGCAGGCGCACCGTTTCCACGGAACGCCACGGCGCTAGGCGAAGGCTGTGCGTTAGCGATGGTCCATAAGGATTGGTGGTTTACGGCGTGGGCAATCTTCGCAGGACTCTGAGTGGGCAGGATCCGCATGCTGGGCTGCAATTCATCGAGAGTAACCAGCGAAGGCGTTACCTCGAGATTTGCGGCGCCCTGATTGGAAATGGCGATGGAGGCGCGCAGCTTCCAGCCGGTGTCCTGCAGGGAAACTTGGACGGTGACGCCGTTTGCGGTGATCGATTCGACGAGGCGGCCTTGGCTGAGAAACTGATCGCAACCAGCGGCGCCCGCCTGCCAACGAGCGACGCCATTCACTGTAGTTGCGTCTGAAGGCTTGAGGTGCTCGACGGGTTTCGACGCATCTACGCCCATGAACAAGTACATGCGGGCGACGTAGCCTTCTTTGCCGTCACTGGAACGGACCAGGGTGGTATAGCCTTCGTTGTCAGAGAGAATCGATACATCGCCACCGCATTGCAGCGTGGCGACGAGTTGCAACGGCAGCGCCTGTTCCGCGTCGGAAGTCATGGGCACGTTGTTGATTCCCGGGCAACTGATCAGCGCGTGCGCCTGCGGGGCGACACTGGCTGGATTGCTGGACTCATTCGCGGCCACAGCAGGCAAACTTAGCAGCAATACCGCGGCGCCAAGCCAAAACTGTTTTGCGGAAACGAACATGGTCTTAACCCTCCCTCATGAAATGCCCACGCAAGTTTTCTACGTTGCAAGATGAGTTTTGTCTTAAGAAGAGTTTGCGTCCATAGCTCTGGCGTACCAGAGGACAGGTAATCAGAACGCAACTGTACCTGGCGTAAGAAATTGGGTGAGAAGGACAGGTGTTGGGAGGATGAGCGCGGAAAATGATAATCGAAATTGGGAAAGCGGAAACCAAAAGCTAAAAGGTAAAAGCTAAAAGCTAAAAGCCGCAGGGCTCGCGGACTCTCCCTGCGCTACATGATCGCCGGGTCCAGTTGTTACAGGGGTGTAACTTGACCGGGGAGCGGGGGTGCGCTACGGTGAATGGAGTTTCGCTGTATTCGTGCTGACCCAAGAGCACTGTCAAGAGTGACTGTGCCAGATAGGCTGCGGGGCGGCCGGGAATGTTCAGGGGGACTGCCATCGGCCAACCGGTTCCTGCGGCAAAGCAACCTTCCAACTGGATGAGACGCACCATACACATTACGGGGAAAATTGAACCCTTCTTTGGCACATTGGACGAGAATATCCGTCTGCTTGAGGACTCGCTGCAGGTGCGCACGCATTTGCACGATACGCGGATCACCGTGGAGGGCGAGCAGGATAGCGTAGACCAGGCGGTGCGCATTGTGGAGGAGTACAACCACTTGACGCGGCACGGGCGGTTGCTATCGAGCGCGGAAGTGAAGTCGTTGATGCGCGTGGCCACGGAAGAGCCGAATGAATCGCCGCGCGGAATGTTTGAGCACGGGCGCACGCGTTCGTTCGGGAAAAAGACGGTGACGCCGAAGAATGCCAGCCAGCGCCACTACATGGAAGAGATCGAGTCGCACGACATGACATTTGGCATTGGGCCGGGCGGCACGGGGAAGACGTACCTGGCGGTGGCGATGGCGGTGAGCGCACTGCTGACGAAGCAGGTGAACCGCATTATCCTGGCGCGTCCCGCGGTGGAGGCGGGTGAGCGGTTGGGATTCCTGCCGGGCACGCTGCAGCAAAAAATCGATCCGTACATGCGGCCTTTGTATGACGCGCTGTACGACATGCTGGATGCGGACAAACTGGAGCGGTTTCTGGAGAAGGGCATCATTGAAGTGGCGCCGCTGGCGTTCATGCGCGGGCGCACGTTAAACGATTCGTTCGTGATTTTAGATGAAGCGCAAAACACCACCAGCGAACAGATGAAAATGTTTCTGACGCGGCTGGGATTCAATTCCAAGGCGGTGATCACCGGCGACATTACGCAGATCGATTTGCCGGCGGGGAAGAAATCGGGGTTGGTGGAAGCAATGGAGATTTGCGGGCGCATCGCGGGAATCAGCGTGGTGCAGTTTGGGGAAAAGGATGTAGTGCGGCACAACCTGGTGCAGCAGATTATTCGGGCTTACGAGGAGTTTGACAGTTCGCACCCACAGCGCGGTGGGAATGGGAAGGCCATGATTTCTGCCAAGGATGCGGTGAAGACCGGTGAAACAGACTTGCGCTGATACGGAACTCGAAAAGCGAAATTGGAAAATCGAAACGCGAAAAACAAAAAACGTAAGGCGCAACTCAAAAAGCGGATGGCGGAGCGCGACGTGGCGGCAGTTGAAAATCACCAGCGCGCAGTGCGCGTGCGACTGCGGCCGCTTGAATTGTTCCTGCAACAGGCAAAAGAGGAATTGGGACTGCGAGGCGATTGTGTTGCCGTGCGCCTGATCGGGGATAGAGAGATGGCGCGGTTGAATGGAAAGTATCGGAGGAAGAAGCGATCGACGGATGTGTTATCGTTCCCGGTGGAACATCGGGAGAAACCGGAAATGCGCTCGGAGCCGAGGCGCAGACAACGCGGCGCGTTCCTGGGTGACATTGCGATTTCTCCTGTGGTGGCACGGCGCAATGCGCGGACGCTAGGACGCACTTTACCGGTGGAGTTGCAGGTCCTAATACTGCACGGGATGTTGCATCTTTTGGGATACGATCACGAGGCTGACCGCGGGGAAATGGAACGCGTCGAGCTACGATTGCGGCGGCGATTGGGGATTGGCTGAAGATGCTACAGTGGGCATTTGTCGGCAGCGTGCTGGTTCTGGCTCTGGGCCTGCCGATATTCTCTTATCTGGCATTAATCTACCGCGAACTGGGGCGGATGACGACGGGGCGCGTCCACGAACACCTGGACATTTTTGAAGCGGAAATCGAACCGAAGCTGCGCATCAGCCGGCGTAGTGGCGGGCGAACGTTTCGCATACTGGGGCATTTCTGGCTGGCGTTTGTGGTGCTGGAGACGACGCGAGGCGTGGTTTATCTGGTGCCGAATCGCTGGGAGGCGGGGCTGCAGTTCCTCGTTTTTCTGTCGCTGGAAGTGGTGCTGCTGATGCACTTCGTACCGGACATGCTGCTGTATCGGACGGAAGGAAGATGGGTGCTGCCGATTCTGCCTGCGATTCGCGTGGCGATGTGGGTGGCCTGGCCGGTGCGCGTGTTCCTGGAAGGCGCGGAATCGCTGGCGCGGATTTCAGAGCAGGAAGTGGAGCGTACCGACGAGCAAAGGACAGAAGAGGGAATTGAGGCGCTGGTGGAAGTGGCGGAAGAGGCGGGGATCATCGAGCCGGAGCAAGGGGATTTGATCGAGCAGGTGGTGGAGTTTAGCGACAAGCGGGTGCGCGAAGTAATGACTCCGCGGCCGGATGTGGTGGCCATGCAAGCGGACGCGACGTTGGAGGAGATGCACACACGGTACGTGGAAACAAAATTCGCGAAAATGCCGGTGTACGAGAAATCATTGGACGACATTATTGGAGTGGTGCACGCTCAGGACCTGCTGCAGGTTGCCGATACGGATTTGCCGAAGCGCAAGGTGAGGGAACTGGCGCGGCCGCCGCTGTTTGTGCCGGAAACGAAGCTGGGCTCGGATTTGTTGCGCGAAATGCGGCAGAAGGGGCAGTCGCTGGCGGTGGTGATTGACGAGCACGGCAGCGTTGCGGGAATCGCGACGGTGGAAGACTTGGTGGAAGAAATCGTTGGTGAGAGCGGCGTGGATACGAAACAGCCTGCTCCCGATGCGGTGAGGGAACCCGACGGCAGCCTGGTGTTGCGTGGCAGCATGACGATTCCGCACGTGGAGGAGTTGCTTGGAGTGCACTTCGGGGAAGCTTCCGACGAGACGGTGACGACGATTGCGGGATTGCTGAGTCATGTGTCCGGGAAAGTGCCCGCGCCGGGGGATAAGGTAGATCTGGAAGGGTTCCGGTTTGAAGTGGTGGAAGCGAACCAGCGAAAAGTCTTGCGGCTGCGCGCGCGGCATTTGCCGGCGGCGGCTTCACCGGCAGCGCATTAGGACTTTGGGAACCGTCTCGCGACGTCATACCCTCGCCCGTATATCGGAGTGAAATCAGAAGCTAGGGCCCGCTCCTTTAGAACGGAAAACGGTAGTGGAATTCATATTTACACCTATCCTGACCGAAGCAGAATTGCGCTATAATCCGCTAAAGTTCCATTTTGGTACACGCCGACGGGGATACTTATGAGGACAAAACGTATTTGGAGTTGGAAGTCTGCCAGCTTGGGGCCTTCATGATGTGCTCCTCTTGACCAATGGTTGTGGTGGAGGGAGTGGATCGACCGCAGGCGCAGGTGGAGGATCGGGTTCAGGTTCCGGAGGAGGATCCGGCTCAGGCGGCGGCTCTGGCAGTGGCTCGTTCCAAGCGCGTCCATTTCCCGGCGATTTCTTCATGCGGTTGCCAAATTATGACGGCGGATTCGCTATTCCCTATCTGACTTACGACCCAGCGCTTAAAGAGATATTCGTGAGTAACCCGGATATCGACGCCGTCGAAGTTTATTCCACTGTAGACGGGCACTTCGTGGGTGAAGTTGGCATCCCTGGCCCGGCGGGGCTTTCTTTCTCGCCTGACTTCTCGAAACTGGCCGTTGGGACTATTACGCCCCATGTCTACTTTGTTGATCCGGTGGCATTGCACGTTAATGGAAATCTCGAAATCCCAGCCTCCAGCCTCATATCAAACCAGCAAGGCGATACGCTGATGCCTGTGATGCCATACACAATGGCGGACGGCAGTCTTTTCCTGGGTCTTGGAAATTCTTTTCAGTCAGGGTCCTCATGGAATATCTCAGTGGTAAATCTCGTCCGATATGACCCGAGCAACGGCACGTTTACACCAGAAGACCCCGGGCCGGGCGGGGTCAGTGCTAACCCGGCTTTATCTTTGGACGGCAAGCATCTACTTGTTTTCGGAGAGGGGAACGCTGGTTTGCAACTATTTCTTTACTCGACGGACGCGGAGGCGTACGTGGCAACAGGCAGCGGACTGCAAAAGCGGGCTACTATCTTGCGTCTAACAATGACGGTTCACAATTTGCAACAGTCGAGCAAGTACCTGCCGCGGGAAACGTGACCTTTTGGGGACCAAATCTGCAGGTCCAGAGTCAATACACGTTGTCTGAGTCGGTTGGGAGCGGAGCGATCTTCAGCCGGGACGGGAAATACCTCTATGTGTTAAACCAGAACAATATTTTGGTCGCATTTAGTACGTCGGGCGGCACACCGGCCGGGTACACAGGCCTCTCCTTTGGAGGGGAGCTTATGGTGCCGCAGCTTTTCGATGTCGACGAAACATATCACCTTTTCGGTAGCGTCCAACCCGGCGGCACCTTCATTGTGAACACTCTTCCGGGACAATCGGCTCCGCCTACGGCCATACCGTCGTTTCTCGCCACGAGTTCAGATGCAAACCCGAATGTCGGCCCGGTCGCTGGGGGTACGCAGGTTCAATTTGCTCCTGGCCCGACGGGGACAGGAAGCGCTGACGGCATTTCGAGCACGACGGAAGCCTACTTTGGCATAGCACCTGCCACGCAAGACATCGTTGGTCCGTATCCTTCATCTTCTGACCAGGAGAATTTTCTCACTGCAACTGCTCCGCCCGCTGCGACACCTGGGCCGGTGACCGTCGTATTAGCCGATGCCAACAACAATGCAACATTCCTCCCTGACGCTTACACATATGGACCACACCTGCTCCGCGTTCTGCCCAACGTCGTCTCCCACGCGGGAGGAGACTCAGTGACGATCTATGCCTATGGGCTTGGTTTTTTTGACTTGGCAGACATCCAGGTCACCGTTGGTGGTACGCCCGCAGATTTGCATAATGCCATTCTGAATGGGTACGCATCCTACGATTACCCGGAACAATCGCTCACGTTCTATGTGCCAGCCGGCACGCCAGGCTGGGCCGATATTGTTGTAAAAACGAGTAACGGAACGGACACACTCCGTCGAGGGCTTCAGTATTCGAAGCAGGAAGTCAACCTTCCAGGTGGACCCTATACCTTTGTGATTTATGATTCGGTTCGCGGGCACTTCTATTTGACCGGGGCGGGCAATACTGTTGCGGTATTTGACCCCGCTACACAAGCGTTTCTGCAATCGCTGGCCTCACCGGCGGTAGTTAGCCCCGGAGCCATCCTGCAAGGAGAAGCTCTCACACCTGACGCTACCAAACTGTTGGTGGCCGATCCGAACGATCAACTGGTGTTGATATTCGACCTCGTAGGAGGATCGAGTTCGACGGTGAGTGTGGCATTGCCGTCGGATCCCCCGACGACGATATTTGGGACTCCCCAGCCATTTTTCGTAACTACCGCGGCGGATAACCGGGCTTTCGTGAGTATCGTACCGTGTGTTCCGAGTTCTGTTAGGGAAATCAATCTGACGAATCTCACTGTGCAAGCCCGCCCCGACGCCGGCTCTGCTTGTGGCACCTATGTGCCATATCCCGAAATGGGGGCGTCCAGTGATGACGGCAGTTCCATAGTCTTTGCGAGCAACTCCGGATTGGAACCGCCGGGGCCCGAATACATTTGGCGCTACGACGCCATATCAGACTCTTTTAGTGGCCCCATAATCTTTGAGGATCTGCGCTGGACGGGAATTCAGGCTACGGTGGATGGCGACGGAGGCGTAATGGCAGTCGGTCAGGGCACTTTAGATCAACGGCTACTTCCTCTGGTCCCTCTGTCTCAAGGCGGCGGCGGGGACTTGCACCTTCAAGAAACTGGCAGCCTCCTCTACAACGCCAACAATGCAGTTCTCATTTCGGAAACACGAAACGGGCGTGACCTATTGATGATCGGTCTGCCTGCCGGAGTATTTGGGGGTCCCTATAGGCAGTTGGCGATCGATCCTTCGGGGGGCAAAATCCTCGTCGCCACGCAGTCCGGAATCTCGTACTTCGAGTTGGGAGTGATTCCGCTTGCGGTGGGTACCGTTTCGCCATCTCAGGCGTCCGTCGGAGGAAGTATTACCGTCCGCGGTAGCGGGTTCGTTGCCACCACGACAGCAAGAATTGGGGGCCAGGCTGCTGTTTGCACGGCAGTGGATAGCGAAACTCTATCTTGCACGGTTCCCAATCTACCTGCCGGCATTGCTTCCATGACACTGACGAATCCGGATGGTCAGACTTACTCGTTCGAGAACGCATTCACCGTTCAGTAGCCAGGGGCTCGTCTTAATCCAGTAGATGATCGGCGCTAACTTAATCGAGCCCCGCCCGAATTGGCTTCACGTGAGTTGGCGCAGTCCGATGACTTGGCATGTTGAATTTGAAGTTTGCCCGCGGCATCCACCGGCGACGCAAAAGAACTACAATGGCAAGAATCAAGAACTTCTGAAAATGAAGCGAGGGCAGAGTGGCCGAAGAAAAAGAGGCAGCAAGCGAGAAAAAGAAGCGGGCGGGGTTTGTGGCCATTGTGGGACGGCCGAATGCGGGAAAGTCTACCTTGCTGAACCGGTTTGTGGGGCAGAAGGTGGCGATTGTGACGTCGAAGCCGCAGACCACGCGGAACCGTATTCAGGGGATTGTGACGCAACCACAGGGGCAAGTGGTGTTTATTGATACGCCCGGGGTGCATGAAGCGGATACGGCACTGAACCGGCAGATGATGCGCGAAGTTTCGGCGGCACTTGAGGGGATCGACGTACTGCTGCTGATGGTGGATGCCATTCACACGCTGCCGCACGAGGATACGCTACTGCTGCAGAAGGCCAAGCGGTTTGAGGGAAAACGATTCTGGCGTTGAACAAGATCGATCGCATACCGAAACCGAAGCTGCTGCCGCTGATGGATGCGTTCTCCAAGGCGTTTCCGTTTGCGGCGCTGATGCCGATTTCGGCGCTGAGGGGAGACGGTTGCGACGAGCTGCTGGAAGAAATCTTCAAGAACTTGCCGGAGGGCGAGCCGTTCTTTCCTGAGGATCAGATTACCGACCAGCCGGAACGGTTCCTGGCCAGCGAAATTATCCGCGAAAAGGCCATTGATTTGACGTACCACGAGGTGCCGCACGCTTTGGCGGTGATTGTGACGAAGTTCGAGGAGACGCCGAAGATTCTGCGGATAGAAGTGACCATGCATGTGGAACGGGATTCGCAGAAGAAGATTTTGATCGGGCACAAGGGCGACATGCTGAAACGCATCGGGACGCAAGCGAGAAAAGAGCTGGAGAGCCTATTGGGGACGAAGGTTTATTTGGGTCTATTTGTGAAAGTGGTGCCGAACTGGCGGGAGAACCCGATGCAGGTGCGGGAGATTAGCTGGCACACACAGTTGGAAGAGTTGGGAGAAGGGCAAGGCAAGAAGAGAGAAGAAGAATAGAATCCCGGGATATTCATTTGATCGATTCCAAAGGCCCCCAGGCATCGTGCGATTGATTGAGATACTGCCTGGATCCCTCCAGTACGCGGCCCGACGCGCCAGAGGACGGCGCGGAAGAGAAGATCGGGCTGCTGCGGTCGGGATGACAAAGCTGGAAGGGCGACCCCAAGACCCAGGCACACACTCCGTGCCTGGGGCAACCTTCGTTTTACATGGGCACGAAACTAGCGCGGAGCTTTCTGCATGAAGGCTTTGGCTTCGGCGCTGGGAAGAGCTTCTGCTGCAAAACTGAATGTGCCTTTTTCTTTTACTTCGCGCGCGGCTCGCACGAGGGCGCCGAGGGCGGCGCGGGCGAAGGCGCCGCCTACGCTGATGCGTTTCACGCCGACGGCGGCTAATTGTTCGACGGAAAAAGTGGCGCCTTGCAGGCCCATGACTACATTTACGGGCTTGGACACGGAGGCGCAGACTTCGCGAATGGCGTCAAGGCTCGGGAGCCCCGGCGCATACAAAACATCCGCGCCAGCCTTTTCATAAGACTGCAGGCGGCGAATGGTGTCTTGGAGATTCGGGCGACCGTGGAGAAAGTTTTCGGCTCTGGCGGTGAGGACGAAGTGACAATCGTGGGCTGACTGAGCTGCGGCGGCGACACGATCGACGGAAAGTTGGAACTCGTAGATGGGATTGTTTGCGTCGTCCGTGGCATCTTCAATCGAGCCTCCCGCGAGACCGATTTTTGACGCGAGGCGGATGGTTTCAGCGCACGTTTCTGGAGCGGGGCCGAAACCGTCCTGCAAATCCGCGGACACGGGCAAATCCGTTGCTTCAACGATGGACTTGGCATTTTCCAAAAGGCCATCACGCGTCAGATCGGCAGGGGAATCGCTGCGTCCAATATCAAAAGCGTATCCCGCGCTGGTTGTGGCTAGAGCTTCGAAGCCCAGAGCCGACAGAATTCTTGCTGATCCGGCGTTCCATGCGTTGGGAATTACGAAGGCTCCGGGGCGTTCGTGGAGAGCTTGCAGTGCTTTGAATTTTTCTTCGCGTGTTGGCATGGTGGTCCTCGTTTCGAAGGATGGAATTGTGCCATAAATGGGAGCGACTAACTAAGGGCAAGAGAATCCAAGAAACGACCTGAAGGTTGGCCACTATGGAGGCGGACCCAGGAAAACGCCGCAGGGCTCGCGGACTCTCCCTGCGCTACACGGTTGCGAGCTATTCGGGGGCGGCGATGCCCAGGGATTTCATTTTGCGGTAGAGGTGGGAGCGTTCCAGGCCGAGGGCGGAGGCGGTTTGCGTCATGTTCCAGCGATGCTCCTGGAGTTTGCGGAGAATGAATTCGCGTTCGTAGGCGCTGCGGGCTTCGTGCAAAGTGGAGTAGGGTTGCTGAGGGCTGTCGGCCACTCCGCGGAAAAGTTCGGGGGGAAGATGGTGCGGCTCAATGCGGGCTTGCGGGCAGACGATCACCAGGCGTTCGACGAGATTTTTCAGCTCGCGAACATTTCCGGGCCAGGGATAACGCAACAGGATTTCCATCGCGCCATCGCTAAGTTCACGGGTGCGCTTGCCGTATTCGGCGCTGAACTCGTTCAGGAAGAAACGCGCGAGGACGGGGATGTCTTCCTTACGGTCGCGCAGGGGAGGCACAAAAAAGGGAATGACGTTGAGACGATAGAAGAGATCCTGGCGGAAAGCGGCGCGAGCAATTTCTTTCTCGAGATTTTTGTTGGTGGCGGCAAGGACGCGAACGTCCACATTCAGAGCGAGGTTTGCGCCGATACGCTCGATGCGCTGCTCTTCGAGGACGCGCAAGACTTTGGATTGCGTGCGCAGGCTCATGTCGCCAACTTCATCGAGAAACAGAGTACCGCCATCGGCCTTCTGGAACTTGCCGATCTTGTCTTCGCTGGCGCCGGTGAAACTTCCTTTAATGTGGCCGAATAATTCGGATTCGATCAGTTCCTCGGGAATGGCGGCGCAACTGACTTCGACGAACGGCCCGCGATTGCGGAGGCTGCCCACGTGCAACGCCCGAGCGACAAGTTCCTTGCCGGTGCCGCTTTCGCCATAGATGAGCACGCGGCCATTCGTGGGAGCAGTAACGGCGATCTGCTGGCGCAGCGCTTTCATGGGCACGCTCTCGCCAATCACCTGATAGCGATGATGGAGTTCGCTGCGCAACACCAAGTTTTCTTCCTGGAGGCGGCGCTGCTGAATGGCATTGCGAACGAGAACAGTAATTTTTTCGAGGGACAGCGGCTTTTCGATGAAATCAAAGGCGCCAAGTTTGGTGGCGCGTACGGCTGTTTCAATGCTGCCGTGACCGGAAATCATGATGACGGCGGGGGCATCGGGGAGGTTGCGAATGCGGCTGAGAGCTTCCATGCCGTCAATGCCGGGCAACCAGATGTCGAGAAGGATGACGTGGAGATCGCCGGCAGCGACGCGATCGAGGGCCTCTTCGGCGGAGCCCACGGCTTCCACAATGTAGTGTTCGTCGCGGAGGATGGAAGAGAGGGATTCGCGAATGCCTGCTTCATCGTCGACGATCAGGATTTTGTGCGCCGTGCTCATGAATCGCTATCCAGTCCTTTAATGTGTTCTGCCGGAGCCGTTGCGGGAAGTTCGGCGACAGGCAACTCGATCAAAAAGCGCGAGCCGACGGGGCGATTATCCTCCACGCGAAGAGAGCCGCCGTGCTCAGAAATGATGCGCGCGGCAATGGCCAAGCCCAATCCAGTGCCGCGATCCTTAGTAGAGAAATGCGGCAGGAACAGCTTGTCTTTATCCTGCGGAGAAATGCCGTGACCTGTGTCTGACACCGCGATTTCAATGGTATCGGATTCCGGGCGTAAATGCGTGGCGACGGTAATTTCGCGGCAAGGGGAATCCTCGAGGGCTTCGGCGGCATTGTCGATGAGGTTGACGATGACGCTGCGGAGAAGCGGGCCATCGGCGCGGACAGCGGGAAGGTGCTGCTCGTAGGAAGTTTTCAAGGTGATGCCATCGAGGCGGCCGGCGAAGACTTCCACGGCTTCGTTCACCGTGGTGTTGGTATCCGTGGGCAAAAGTTTCGCGGTAGGGAAGCGCACAAACTGCGAGAACTCGTTTACCAGAGCAGCTAAGGTGGCCACTTCACGTTCGATCAGGCCGGCGCATTCCTGAGCGATACGAGCGAGGTCGGGATCCTTGGGAGGCTCGGCGGCACCGGTGCGGCGTTCGAGTTGATGGCGCAAACGTTGCGCGGAAAGCTGGATGGGCGTAAGGGGATTCTTGATTTCGTGGGCGATGCGGCGTGCCACTTCCTGCCAGGCGGCGGATTTTTGTGCGCGGAGGACTTCAGTAAGATCGTCGAACACCAGGACGTAGCCGGAGTTGGCTTTGCGCGGGCCAAGGGAACTGACGGTGACGGCGAGATGCAGAATACGGCCGGCAGAAACGATTTCAATTTCGCGGGAAACGACGCCCATGCGCAGTGAACGCCGCATCAGATGCTGGAGAGTGCGCTCGGCTTCGGGGCCGAGGAGGAGTTCCAGCGAGTCAAAATTTTGCGCGGCGGCCCCAAACATCTGGGCGACGGCGGAATTGGTGCGAAGAATTCTGCCCTCGGCGTCCAGAGAGATCACGCCGGCGGGAATGTTTTCTAGAACGGTTTCCATCAACTGGCGGCGGCGCTCGAGTTCCTGGACGGCTTGTTGGAGGTTGCGGGTGAACTCGTCGATTTGCGAGCGGTTGTCGCGCAATTGCGTGGTCATAGTGTTGAAGGAACGGACGAGCCTGCCGAGTTCGTCCTGCACCTGCTCTGGCACTTGATATTCGAAATTGCCAGCGGAAACTTCGCGAGTGCCTTCGGCGAGGGCCTGAATGGGCAGCGTTACTTGTTTGGAGAGAAACAGGGCAACCCAGGTGGCGGCGGAGAGAACGAGCAGCGTAAAGAAAAAGAGGATAAGGAGCATCTGGCGCTTGACGGCGCGCAAATTCTGCTTCACGTTTTCGTATTCCTTGGTCTGCTGTTGGATGATGGTCCAGCGTTTCATGAAGTCAGGGCTGGTGCGATACGCGGCGACGAGCGTGCCGGTGTCTTCGGCGTTGAGGGCAACAGGAACGCGCGCGGCGAAGTAACTATTGTTGCGGGCTTGCCAGATTTCGACGCCGCTCGGCAGGATGCGCTCCTGCGTGCCTTGCACGCCGCTCAGGCTGCAAAGTTCCTTGGAGCGATTCTCGTTCTGGTCATCGCAGTTGACGCCGCCGAGAAGTAATTTTCCCTGGGGATCGAAGACCCAGACGGCATCCAGTCCGGACATGAAGGCATGTTGGAGGAAAGCGTCCGGCGACTCGTTGAGATGGGTGGCCGCCTGGTAGCCGAGCATATGCAGGCGGGGGAGCGTACTGCGACCGAGGTCATTAAGAAGCTTTTGCGTTTCTTCGGAGGCAATTTCGAGCGGGCGGGGGAACCAGCGACCGAGCGTGCGATTGAGCAGGGAATAGCTGACAAAAAACATAAATACGACGGGAAGAAGAGAAACAGCCATGGCGCCGAGAACCATCTTGGTCTTGAAGCGTGCACCCAGTTGCTCTTTGCTGCGTTCGGCCCAAAGGCGCACGATGTTGCGCGTGAGGATGAGGCCAAAGATAAGGAGCGCCGCGGTGATAAAGCACGAAACCGCATAAAGCGCCATAATTTCGCGCCAGGAGCCGGGCTCAATGGGCACATCAAGGGAGCCCATGGTGAAGACAGCGGCCAACAGGAGCGTGACAAGAATGGCGCCAATGATGAGGCGTGTATGCGGCCGGGATTTGGGAACGGCGGTAGGATGTGTCGAAGGCGGCGTCATGGCGTGGCCTCCGCTGAGGAGGGGAGGAACGGCTTCAACGCGCAGGTTTCGCAAAGAGGAGCGCGAGCGCGGCAGAAGTGTTTGCCTGTATGCACGATGAGGGCATGAAACTCGTTGTAGAGGGCCACGCTGGAGGGGAGGCTGCCCTCGAACAAGGAGCGGATTTCTTCGTAGGATTCTTTGCCTCTAATGAGGTGGTGGCGCTCCAAAATGCGGCGGGTGTATGCGTCCACGACGAAGACCGGATGTTTTCCAGAGTAGAGCAGGATGGAATCGGCGGTTTCAGGGCCGATGCCGTGAACGGAGAGAAGTTGCTCTCGGAGAATGGCTGTGGGTGTGCGAAACATTCTGGTCAGCGAGCCGTGGTGCTCGTCACACAGAAAGCGCAGAAAGGCTTTCAGTTTGCGGGCTTTCTGGCGGAAATAGCCGGAGGAGCGAATGAGGCGCGCGAGGCGGGCAGTGGAGACGCGAGCCATGGCGGCGGGCGTAAGGAGTTTTTGTTGACGGAGATTGTGGATGGCGCGCTCAACGTTGGTCCAACTGGTGTTCTGCGTGAGGATTGCGCCGACGATGACCTCGAAGCGGGTTCTGCCAGGCCACCAGTGCTGTGAGCCATATGCGCGAAAAAGAGCATCATAATAGAATTCTAGTGTTTGTTGGGGAGGTGGAACGGGCGCGGGGGATGCGGGGCGCAGTGATTTTGCACCAGGCGGCGGCAATTGGCCAATGACGGGCAAAACAGGGTTCGCGGACATCTCCTTCGCAAGATAGCGGCGCCTTCGGAGCAAGTCAAGAAAGAGGTACTGGTCATCGATGCAGGAGCCTGTTCGAGAGGGCAGGTATTAGCGAATTCACAACGGTGGTTCAAATTCGAACGCCACGCTGCGCGTCCCTTTGCTATGTTGAGCGGTGGGAGCATCGTATTCAGGGAGTGCATGGATGTCCGTCCGTTTGGGCGAAATACTATTAAAGGAAAGCCTCATCACGCAGGATCAGTTGGATAAGGCGCTGGAATTTCAGCGCTCCAATGGTGGAAAGCTGGGAAGCTGCCTGACGAAGATGGGGTACATCACCGATGATGACATCACCGGTGTGCTTTCGCGTCAGTACGGCGTTCCGTCCATCAACCTGAAGTATTACGAAATCGACCCCAACGTAATCAAGCTGATCCCGCAAGACACGGCGTTGCGCTACCAGGTGGTGCCGCTTTCGCGCGTAGGCTCCGTGCTGACGATCGCGATGACGGACCCCACGAACGTGTTCGCCATGGACGACATCAAGTTCATGACAGGATTCAACGTGGAACCGGTGGTGGCGTCTGAATCGGCGATCGGCGAAGCCATCACGCGATTTTATGGCGGCGGGGCTTCCAGCCACGAAGAGCTGAGCAACCTGATGAAGGACCTGGTTGACGAAGACCAGGAACTGGAGCTGGCTGCGGAAGAGCAGGAGATGGACGCGTCGGCGCTGGAAAAGGCGGCCGAAGAAGCGCCCATCATCAAGCTGGTGAACCTGATTCTGACGGATTCGGTGAAGCGTGGGGCAAGCGATATTCACGTGGAGCCGTATGAGAACGAGATGCGCGTAAGGTTCCGAGTTGACGGTGTGCTGCAGACGGTGATGAATCCGCCGTTGAAGCTGCGCGATGCCATGACCAGCCGCTTGAAAATCATGGCCAAGCTGGACATTGCTGAGAAGCGCCTGCCGCAAGACGGCCGCATCATGATCAAGTACAAGTCCGAAGGCAAGAAGAAGGAATTGGACTTCCGCGTTTCCTCGGTGCCCACGCTGTACGGCGAAAAAATCGTGCTCAGGTTGCTGGACAAGGAAAACCTGCGGCTGGACATGACCAAGCTGGGGTTCGAGAAGGAATCGCTGCTGAAATTCGAGCGGAATATTTTGAAGCCGTACGGCATGGTGCTGGTGACGGGGCCGACGGGTTCCGGAAAAACCAACACGCTTTATTCTTCGGTGGCCCGCCTGAATGTGGTGGACACGAACATCATGACCGCAGAGGACCCGGTTGAGTTCCAGTTGGCAGGGATCAACCAAGTGCAGATGAAGGAGCAGATTGGGCTGAACTTCGCGGCCGCGCTGCGCGCCTTCCTCCGGCAAGACCCCAACATCATCCTGGTGGGAGAGATCCGCGACTTTGAAACGGCTGAAATTGGGGTGAAAGCGGCATTGACGGGGCACTTGGTGCTATCAACGCTGCACACCAACGACGCGCCCTCGACCATCAGCCGTTTGATGAACATGGGCATTGAGCCGTTCCTTGTGGCCACTTCGGTGAACCTGATTTGCGCCCAGCGGTTGGTGCGACGAATCTGCGTGAACTGTAAGGAAGAATTGGAAGTACCGGAACAGGCGCTAATTGACGCGGGGTATTCGCCGGAAGAAGCGAAGACGACGAAAATTTATCACGGGAAGGGCTGCTCCACCTGTAACAAAGGCGGGTATAAGGGGCGAACGGGCTTGTATGAAGTGATGGAGATCAATGACGAGCTGCGCGAATTGATCCTGGTGGGCGCTTCGGCGTTGGAGTTGAAGAAGAAAGCGATCGAACAGGGAATGATTACACTGCGGCGAAGCGGGCTGATCAAAGTAGCGGCCGGGCAGACGACGATGGAAGAGGTTTTAAGGGAAACGGTTTTATAGTTCGGAGAGGATGCGACCATGGCAGGGATAACACTCAGCGAATTGCTGAAGAAAATGATCGAAATGGGAGGCAGCGACCTCCACATCACGACAAACAGCTCGCCACGCGTTCGCGTGCACGGCAGGTTGCGTCCGCTGGATATGCCACCGTTGACAGCGGCGGATACAAAATCGCTGGCGTACAGCGTGCTGACCGATGCGCAGAAGCATCGCTTCGAAGAAAACCTGGAGCTGGACTTTTCCTTTGGATTAAAGAACCTGGCAAGGTTCCGCGGCAACGTATTCAATCAGCGAGGCGCAGTTGGCGCGGTATTTCGCACAATTCCATGGGAAATCAAAGGGTTTGATGCGCTGGGATTGCCACTGGTGGTCAAGGGGCTATGCGACAAGCCGCGTGGTCTGGTGCTGGTGACAGGTCCGACGGGTTCAGGCAAGTCCACGACGCTGGCGGCGATGCTGGACAAGATCAACGCCGAGCGTGAAGAGCACATGATCACGATCGAGGACCCCATCGAGTTTCTCCACAACCACAAGAAGTGCCTGGTGAACCAGCGCGAGGTGCACGCGGATACACATTCGTTCGCCAACTCGCTGCGCGCCGCACTTCGTGAAGACCCGGACGTGGTGCTCATCGGAGAAATGCGCGACCTGGAGACGATTGAGTCGGCGTTGCGCATCGCTGAAACCGGCCACTTGACGTTTGCGACGCTGCACACGAATTCCGCGGCGTCAACCATCAACCGTATTATTGACGTTTTCCCCTCGCACCAGCAGCCGCAAATTCGCGCGCAGCTCTCGATGGTGCTGGAAGGAATCCTTTGCCAAGCGCTGTTGCCGCGATCGGACGGGCGTGGACGCGTGATGGTGATGGAGGTGCTCATACCGACGCCTGCCATCCGCAACCTGGTTCGCGAGGACAAGATTCACCAGATCTATTCCGCGATGCAGACGGGCACAGGCCAGACCGGTATGCAGACTTTTAACCAAGGCTTAGCCAACGCCTATTTTGCCAAGATCATCACTCTGGACATGGCGTTGTCTCGTTCGTCGAATCCGGATGAATTGCAGGACATGATTAACCGCGGAGTGGCGTCAACGCCAACGGCCGGTAAGACCACTTATGGGAAACAGCCGGTGGCGGCGAAGCATTAAGGGATTGGATCGGTGAATCGGATTTCGCAAGCAGGAAATGAATTTGACCGCTGAGGAGGAGATATTATGCCGGTCTTTACTTATCGGGGAACAAATCGGACGGGAGCGTCAGTCACGGGCGAAATGACGGCCAGCAGCAAGACGGAGCTGCAGAGCTTGTTACGGCGCCAGCAGATCACGCCGACGAAGATGTCGGAGAAGGGCAAGGAGTTCAACTTGCCCACGTTCGGCGGAGGCGTCAGCGCAAAGGAACTGGCGGTATTTACGCGTCAGTTTTCGGTGATGATCGACGCCGGTCTTCCGCTGGTGCAGTGTCTGGAAATTCTGTCGAGCCAGCAGGAGAACAAGACCTTCCAAAAGGTGCTGACGGGCACGCGCTCGGCGGTGGAAGGCGGGAGCACGCTCTCCGCGGCCATGAAGCAATACCCGAAAGTGTTCGATGCGCTGTATGCCAACATGGTGGAAGCCGGGGAAACGGGCGGTATTCTGGACACCATTTTGCAGCGCCTCTCGACGTACATCGAGAAGAACGTGAAGTTGCAGCGAGCGGTGAAGTCCGCCATGGTGTACCCCATCGGCGTTTTGACGATTGCCGGGGGTGTCATCATCCTGCTGTTGTGGAAGGTGGTACCGGTGTTCGCAAATTTGTTTGCGGGCATGGGCGTGGATTTGCCGCTGCCCACAAAGATCGTGATTGCCACAAGCCATTTCGTCGGCAGCATTTACGGTCTGCTGATTGTGGTCGGGGCCGTGGCTATGATAATCGGCTTGAAGGTGTGGTACGGCACCCCGCAAGGGCGCTACGCGATCGATGCGGTGATCCTGAAACTGCCGGTGTTGGGACTGTTGATGCGGAAGATTGCCGTGGGACGGTTTACGCGCACGTTGGGCACATTGATTTCCAGCGGCGTGCCGATTCTGGAAGGCCTTGACATCACCGCCAAGACTTCGGGCAACGCGGTGGTTGAAAGGGCCCTGAACAGGGTCCGGAAATCCCTGGAAGAAGGCAAATCACTGACGGAACCTTTGAAGGATTCGGAAGTATTTCCTGGGATGGTTACGCAGATGATCGCGGTCGGCGAACAGACGGGCGCGATGGACGCGATGTTGCAGAAGATCGCGGACTTCTACGAGGAAGAAGTGGACGCGGCGGTAAAGGACCTGTTGACCGCGTTGGAACCAATCATGATCGTCTTCCTGGGCGGCGTGGTTGGCGGCGTGGTTATTTCGATGTACTTGCCGCTCTTCTCGCTCATTGGCAAACTCGCTTCGGCTCACTAAGCGAAGTGGTTCTTTGGAAGGGGAGAACAGGGTATGCAATCCTGTTCTCCCTTTTCTGTTTTAGGAGAGAACTCGGCGCGATCACATCTTTGGAATAGCGATCACCATAATTGACTGCGCAGGAAAAGTTGTGCTGAGCGTGCTTGTCGTGCCGCCCGCAGCAGGTGGTGTGACAGTCAGGTCGGGCTGCGCGACGATGGCGGCCGGGTTGGCGTTGCTATAGAGGAAGACCTTGGCGTTGCCATTCGGGGTAAAATTTGCCAGGGAGAGCGTCGCCGTCAGATCGCCATAGGTCTTGTTGATGACCACCACGGTTACCACGTTGTCCGAAGTACGGAGCGCTCCGTAGACAGAGAGCACGCCTTGATTGGCGCTGGTGGAGAGCAGAGCCGTGTCGCCAAACGTGGAGTTGGAACCGTCATAGTTGCGGTAAATCGCGAACGACAGCATCCCGGGAACCTGCTTGGTGGGAACGTCCTTCGGCCAAAAAGTGCCGAGGTCGAGGCCTTCGCGTCCGAAAATGCCAAGGATGTCTGCCTGAGCCAGCGCGCCGTTGATGGATTCCAGTCCGCCCCAGTTGTACTCGTCGATGGCGAGCTTGGTGCCGGGGTAGTCGTTGGCAACCCACGATTTCATCATGGGAATAACTTGGGGAGCCTGGAGGGGAGTCGTGCAACTGGAAGTGTAGTTTGAGTCCGTGGTGTAGTTAGGTTGCTGGAAATTGGGGTCAGTGTAGGTGGAGTCCCATAAAGCGCGGGTCGAGTTCAAGCGAGCTTGTTGCTCCCCGGTGTCGCCGGCGGTGGTAAGGGCAACGGAATTGCCATTGTATGAGGCGGCAAAATAGGTGTGCAGGTCGAGATAGTCCAGCAGGCGGACGTTGTTGTTCTTATCGTAGGCCGCGAACTGTTGCAGATAGTACTCGATGAAGGGGATGCCCTTGTGGGCAACGCGGTCGACGGGATTGCTCCAAGGCTCATAGCAGGGAGCGCCCGTGTTCCAGCCAGACTCGACATCCTTTTTGGAATAGAAATAATCCCACCAGAAGTCCATCACTGGGCCGCTGACCTCTGCGGTGGGGTCGGAGGCCTTGATGGCTTGGGCCGTGGCGAGGCCGTTTTGCGTCACCTCGTCGTAAGTGAAAGGATGGGGATGCACATCACGTTGCGTGGCATCCCACCAACTGGGTTCGTTGTCCAGATCGTAGATGGCGACGCCGCCGTTGGCTGCGGTGCCGAACTTGTTGACCAGATAGGTGACCCAATTGCCGGACCACGAAGGGCCGACGGCGGTGCTGGTGATGGTGGGATCGTTGCCGGTGATGTTCGTTTGGTCGGGATTCTCCCCATCGCCACAGGACGCGTTGTAGGGGTCAAATGAATACTGACTGGAATAGGTCGAGGAAGGGAAGCCACAGGAGAAGTTGTCCTTGGCCACCCAGCCCTGCACAGGGACGGTGCCCAGGGTCTTGACGCCGATGCTGTTGTTGCTTGTCACCAACGCATCGAAGGCTGTCAAACCGGTGACCGGTGAAGAGCCATTGCCACCGGTGCCGTCACCATTCTCAAAATACCAATCGGCGGCTGCGTTGGTTACGTCCAGCATGTAGTTGTAGCGCGAGGTGGAATCGCCGCCCCAGCGATCGACAGTAATGTTGGATTTAATGGCTGTGGCCGCATCAAGCAGGTAGGCATTCATGCCGTAAATGTAGGGGCTGATTGTGTGGGTCTGATTGCCCGCATCCACGGTGAGAGATGGCCCAGCGGCGATAGCGGGAGCCGAGAGGTTCACAGTAGCGGAACCGCTCTTGGTGGTGTCCTGGGTGCTGGTGGCGGCCACCGTGACACTAGTGGGAGCGGGGTAAGGCGTCGTGTAGAGGCCGGATGTGTTAATGGTGCCGGGGCTTAAGGCGCTGCCTTGAGTTGCGAGCACTGACCAGGTCACTGCGCTGCTATAGCTGCCCGTGCCGGTGACCGCAACTGAGAACTGCACTTGGGTGCCGATGACGGCGGGTGCGGGATTAGGAGCAACGGTTACAGCAGTGATGGCGTTTTCTGGGAGAGGCGTGGTGGACATGCCCCCGCCGCCGCAGCCTGATGCCAGCAGGCAAAATGCGAAACAAAGGAAAGCGACCGCAGAACTTCGCAAGTTTGTCATGGTGAGGTCCCCCGAAAGTCAAATGGTTAGCTGCTGCCACGCCAGCTCTGCCTGTAGAAACGCTGCGCTCGATTCCTTTATTTGCGCACTATCATGGAGCGGAGACGGCAGCAAAGGGGACCAAGGGCGAGAGAATGGTCTCAACGGCTTATTGCAACGGGATTTGCAGCTCAAATTCCCGACTGAGCGACAGTTTATTCATGAACGAAGAGCTTTGCAATGACTTAGCGGGGTCCCTGGGTTCAGGCTCGTTTAGGAGGCTAATGGGCAATCCAATGAGCGGAGTGCTTCTTCGGAAAGGGCCTGAACAATGCGTGTCACCGGGCCCTCTGGTTGAGATTAAGATGAAGGATGGGGAGCGCTGGGGAAGCGTTTTTCGGGCGTACCTTCATGGAACAGACGTTTAATCGGCGGGAATGGCTGGAATGGCTGACGCGCGTCCGCTTGTTGATGATCGCGTTGATACTGGGTGTGGGAGTGGTGTGGCCGCAATATGTACCTTCCACCGGGTCGACGCGGTATTTTCTGCCGATCATCATTTTATGGATCACCATCAGCATTTTGCACCTGATCCTGGTGCGCTTATTGCCGGCGACGTTCTGGTTTGGGGCAATCCAAGTGCTGTGCGACGTGACCATGATCACAGGGTTGGTGTACGCCACGGGATTGCAGGATAGCAATTTCACTTCGCTTTACCTGCTGGTGATTATCGTGGCCAGCATTTTGTTCACTCGGCGGATGGCGTTTGCGACGGCGGCACTGTGTCTGGCTTCCATTGCCGTGGTGCTTCTCCTGGTGAACGCCGGGAAGCTGCCGCGAACATCGCTCTCTGTAGCTACGCCTGAGACGCTGCGGCTATGGTTCCTCAGCAATACGTTTGGATTTCTTGCAGTAGCGTATCTGGCGAGTCTTCTTGCGAACTCGTTGCGGCGCAAGAGCTCTGAACTGGAAGAGAAGCGCGAAGAGTTGCTGGAACTTCAGGATTTCACCGCGGACATCATCCACTCGATGCGGGGCGGCCTGGTAACCACGGATATGGAAGGGCGAGTGGTGCTGATCAATCGCACGGGGGAAGAGATCTTAGGGCGAACTTTTGCGGAACTTCGAGGGCGGGATTTGAGGGAAGTCAGCGACGAATTCTGGCTGCCGGACATGAGCGGTCTGCCAGAAAGGCTCTCGCTGCGTCGAGAGATTGAAATCCGGGCAACCAGCGGGCAGCGGCGATATTTGGGCATCTCTGTGTCGCCTCTGCGGACGCGCGATGTGGCGCGCAGCGGATACGTGTTCAACTTCCAGGACTTGACGGAATTGCGAAGGCTGGAGCAGGAAGTGGCTACAAAGGAGCGCATGGCGGCGGTGGGCCGGCTGTCTGCCGCAATTGCGCACGAGATACGGCAGCCGCTGACAGCGATGGCGGGCGCGGTGAAGGAACTGGGGAGGCTGGTGCCACTGGAGGAGGACGAGAAGCACCTGGTGAACATTGTCAGCCGCGAATCGGAGCGCTTGAATCACATCATTACAGATTTCCTGAACTATTCGCGCGACAAGTCGTACGAGTTTAAAGAGGAGGATGTACACACGCTGCTGGCCGAGACGCTGCTGCTAATGGAGCAGAAGCCGGACGTCCAGAAGAGTAAGTTTCAGATCGTGCGCGCGTTCAACGGGGAAGCGCACAAGGTGCGCGTGGATCCCAACAAGATCAAACAAGTCTTCTGGAACTTATGCGACAACGCATTGCGCGCTATGCCACAGGGAGGAACCCTGACCGTTGGGATGGAAGAGATACCCGATTGGCTGCGAATCTCTTTCCGGGACACCGGAATTGGCCTGGACCCATCGCAGCGAACAAAGATTTTTGAGCCGTTGCAAACCACTTTTGAGGGCGGCACGGGATTGGGACTGGCGATCGTTTACCAGATTGTGCAGGCACATAACGGCCGGATTTCGGTGATCAGCGAAAAGGACAAAGGGGCGGAATTTGTGGTTGAGCTTCCGCTGATGGAGTGAGGAACAATGCAATCGACGAAAAGCCCGCCTAAAGAAGCAGGACGCCAGTTGGTGCACATTCTCGTGGTGGATGACGAGAAGTCCATTTGCGAATTGCTGGAGATCACCTTTCGCAAGGAAGGGCACCGCGTGGAGATCGCCAATAGCGTGGAGGCTGCCAAGCGCAAGCTGGAAGGCTCCCTCTACGACGTGATTATTTCTGATGTGCGCATGCCGGGTGAGACCGGGGTGGAACTACTACGGTATGCGCGAGAGGTTGCGCCCGACGCCTATTTCGTGCTGATCACTGGGGTGCCAACACTGGAGACCGCAATTGCAGCGGCGAATGAAGGTGCAAACCGGTACGTCATCAAGGACCACGACCTGGTCGAGCAATTACGCGTGGCGGTGCGCGAAGTTGCCGAAAACCTGAAGTGGAAGAACGAGGCGGGATACCTGCGGCGGGAGTTGCGCAGGCTGACGGGGCTGGACAATATCATTGGGCAGAGTGCGAACATGCGCGCCATCTTCGACCTGATCCAGACGGTGGCGCCGCAGACGAGCCGGGTATTGATTACAGGAGAAAGCGGGACGGGCAAAGAATTGGTTGCGCGGGCGATTCACGAAAACAGCGCGCGCTCGCATGCGCCGTTCATCACTATCAATTGCGGTGCCTTCCCGGAAACTCTGCTGGAGTCGGAACTCTTCGGTTACACGAAGGGAGCGTTTACCGGGGCAAATGAAAACCGCCGCGGATTGTTCCAAGCGGCGCATGGCGGCACACTCTTCATGGATGAGATCGGGAACATGGATCAGGCCATGCAAGTGAAACTATACCGCGTGCTGCAGGAGGGCAAGGTGCGCCCGCTAGGAAGTACGGAAGAAGCGGACGTTGATGTGCGCGTGATTGCGGCAACGAACAGAGACCTGGAGAAGGCCATTGCCGCCGGCGAGTTTCGCGAGGACTTGTTTTACCGGTTGAGCGTTATCCCGATTCACGTGCCTGCATTGCGGGAACGGCGGGAGGATATTCCACTGCTGGCGCGGCATTTCCTGGAGAGCTTCCGCAAGACCATGGAAAAACCGATTGAAGGCATTTCGCCGCAAGCGATGCAGCGGTTGGAAGCATACGATTGGCCGGGAAATGTGCGCGAGCTGGAAAATACGATTGAACGAGCCGTGGCTTTGGAAACTGGGCCGGAGATTTCCACCGGCGTGCTGCCAGACCGCATGACGGGACTCGGGAGCTCCACGACAGCGGTTGGAGGGCAGTTGGACAACGTGACATTTCCGCCGGAAGGCGTGGACTTTGAATGGGTGATGGCGGAAACCGAAAAGCGTTACCTGAAAGCGGCACTGGAAAAATCGGATGGCGTGCGGACGAGGGCGTCGGAACTGCTGAAGATCAGCTACCGGTCATTCCGGCACTACGCGAAAAAGCACGATTTGTGATGTTCGATTGCGTTGTCAGGCTCTGTGAAGTGCAGTGCGTCTATTGATTACGCTAGCCTGATTCAACGCGCTGCGTTCGGCGAGTTTGATGGAATCTCTGTTCTGAAGCTATTTCTCGCGAGATGAAACTCAAGAAAACAGCTGCGCTGCTACCCAGAGGCATGCCCAAACTGGAATTCACTTGCAAGAGGGGAATAGGGGCGAGTGACGATTCGTGGCAGGGGAGAGTGACAAAAAGTGTCAGTTTTTTGAAGAAAAAAGGCAAGAGAGCGTCGAATACGCGACCATAAGGCTCCAGTACCATCTATAAGTCTATTTGTATCAATATGTTGCGAAACTTCTAGTACCTACGTACCGACGATACTAGCAATGGCAATTCCTTTGCACATCTTAGGGCGTGCTCTGGCACGATAACTTCTCTCAAGGAGACTTCATGAAGAAGCAGAAGGGTTTCTCTCTTATCGAACTGCTGATCGTCGTGGCGATTATTCTGATCATCGCGGCTATCGCAATCCCGAACCTCATCCGCTCGAAGATGGCAGCGAACGAGGCTTCGGCAGTCGCCTCTCTCCGTACGATTAATACGGGTGAAGTGACTTACAACAACACGTATCCGAATACGTTCGCAACGTTGGCGCAGTTGGGGCCGGGCGGCGCGACCTGCAGTACGCCCAGCTCATCGACCGCCTGCTTGATTGACAACCTGTTGGCCAGCGCTTCGGTGTCAACAGCACCGAAGAGCGGCTACTACTTCACGATTGCCGTGACCAACCCCACGGGCTACACCAGCTTGGCAACTCCTTCTGGCGCCGGCACAACGGGCACACGCACGTTCTGCTCCGACCAGAACCTGGTTCTCTTCTACAACGCGACGGGCGGAGCCTGCACCACGTCCAGCGCGAGCCCGCTATAATAGTTAGAAAGAGAGCAAACCCTAAGAGGTCAAACGGAGCGGATCCAAGTGATCCGCTCCGTTTTTTTATGTTTTCGCAGCGCTGGAGTGGGTTAATTGAGGCGGATAAATGTCACTAGGAAGTGACAAGTTTCGTCGGGCAAGTGACTTTTCGTGGCTATCAAGGTATATTCTCTTCAAAAGACACCGAATTTAGGTCGATTTTGAGGCGAAAGTGGGGGAAAGTAGCCCGTACGAATGGCCCCCCGTTTGCTTATCTTCAATGTTGACTGTGGTGTAGATACACACGTTTCAGTGGGGATTGACTGAGAGCCAGGGATATGCGACACAAACAGAACGGCTTCTCTTTGATTGAGTTGCTGATCGTGGTGGCGATTATTCTGATCATCGCCGCGATCGCAATTCCAAGTCTGATCCAGTCCAAAATGTCGGCCAATGAGGCTTCGGCCGTGCAGACTGCGCGCGACATCAATACCGCCGAGTCGGTCTACTCGATTCAGTACGGTGCCGGTTTTTCCACGACGCTTGCGGCCTTGGGTGGAACAAGCGGACTGCCGAGCTCTTCCAACGCGCTTCTGATTCCCGATCCTGTTGCACAAACGGGCTTGAAGAGTGGTTTTCAGTTTATTTATACGGTGACTGGAAACACGGGTCCCGGCGGAACGCCCTCGAACTATACGGTGAATGGCAATCCCATTGGCCCTGGTAGCACGGGGCGCATTTGGTACTTCACGGACGAGACCATGGTGATTCGTCAAAACCCGACTCAAGCTGCTTCCAGCACAGATCCTTCGATCTAATCGGGCGATTTGATTGGGGCCAGCAGCGCTGCTATAAAGTGAGGGGTGACCCAACGACCTCATCGACGTGTTCCGGCTGATAGGTCTCCCTTATTCGCAATGCGATGGATGTGCGCTTTAGTCCTGGTCTTTTTCCTTCCGGATCTTGCCTTTTTTCAAGCTCAAATTCTGCATGGCGCGGAACCGCGCGACCCAGTGCTGGCACTATTCGAAGCGCGCTATCGCGCGGCTAAGTCACTTTCGGCTACGTTTCTCCAAGAGTACTCCGAGAATGGGCGAGTTATGCGCAAAGAAGCGGGCAAATCCTATTTTCTGCACCCGGGCAAAATGCGCTGGGATTACGAGGCTCCGGAAAAAAACACATTTCTAACCGACGGGAAATATGCGTGGTTCATTACGCCGTCTGACCATACCGCTACTCGCATGCCGGTGAAGAACAGTGAGGATTGGCGAACACCATTGGCGTTTCTTACGAGTGGCATGAAACTCTCGCGGATATGTTTAAGCGTGGAGTCAGCGACTGAAGTTTCGCCGAAGCAAGCCGGAAACGTGGTGTTCCGTTGCGAACTCCGCGGGGCGGAGGATGCGGATTCGAGTCATGAAGGCGGAGGGAAAGAAGCATCAGACACGAAAAAACATGCGGCGAAGAAGGCCGGAATGGTCCTGTTTGAGCTTTCGCGACAGGGCGAATTGAGCCGAATTCTGGTGGAGGAAGGGGCAGGAATTCAGGTGGAGTTCATGTTCAAGGATTGGCAGTGGGATCCGGTCCTGCCGAAAACGCTATTTCAATTTGAGGCAGCGCCGGGGATGGTCATTGTGAACGGCCCGCTACCGGATTCGCAGGGCGTGCGTCAGTAAGAAGAGAGGGCAATCGCTCCCGGCCCGCCGTATGTACTTGATGTAGCCCAATCGAACAGACCCTTTTTGGGCTATTCTCCGAATAGAGGTAAACTAAGGCGTATGGGGGAATTCGTCTGCCGAGTAGCCGACGCCAATGGGCGGGTCTTCTCGCACGTTGAAGCCGCGGGCACGCTCGATGAAGCACGCCAGAAGCTGGCGGAGCGCGGGCTGTTCGTGTATTCCGTGCGACTGCGGAGCGGCCTGATTAGCGGAATGCTGGGGGTGCGCAAAGAGCGCAAAATCGGGGGCAACGATTTCCTGATCCTGAACCAGCAATTTAACACTCTTATTAAGGCCGGTCTGCCGATCCTGCGGGCGCTGGACCTGCTGGCCACTCGGGCAACTGCTCCAAAGTTGCGGCCGGTGCTGACGCAGATTCGCGACAGAGTGCGGGAAGGGAAGTCACTTTCGGAGGCGGTGGACGAGGCCGGTGTATTCTCCAAAATGTATTCGACGGCCATTCTGGCCGGCGAGAAAAGCGGCAACCTTTCCGGCGTGCTGGACTATTTTATTGCGTACCAACGAGTCAGCACGGGAGTAAAGAAAAAGATATTGGCGACGCTGGTGTACCCAACGTTGCTGGTGTCGGTGGCAGCGATCATCGTGACCTACCTGGTCACCGTCGTGATCCCGAAATTTGCGTTATTGTACCGCGATCTGGGAGTCGATCTGCCGGGACCCACGAAACTCCTGGTAACTGTGACGGTGGATTACCGTTATTACGTTCTGGGAGTGATTGCAGCGTTCTTTCTGACCATTCTGGGGGTATTCTTCTGGTCGCGCAGCGAAGAAGGCGGAATGGCGTTTGACAGATTGAAATTTCGCATACCGATTCTTGGCGAAACGCTGCTGAAATTTCAAGTGGCGCAGTTTTGCCGCACGCTCGCGACGCTGCTGACCGGTGGAACACCTTTGGTCAGTGCATTGCAAACGGCTTCGGAATCGATCACCAGCAAACTGGTGCGTGGCGCGGTGGGCCGGGCGACGCAGATGGTGCGCGAAGGCGAATCGCTGCATGGGGCACTTTCATCCAGCAGAGTGATGCCAGAACTGGCGTTGGATATGATTGAGGTGGGCGAGTCCAGCGGCGCGTTGGCGCCCATGTTGAACAGCGTTGCGGAATTTTATGAGGAAGAGGTCGGCCTGCGGTTGGGGGCGATGGTGGCGGTGATCGAACCCGTTATTCTTATATTCATGGGGCTTCTGGTAGCCTTTATACTGATTTCGCTGTATTTGCCGATTTTCTCGTTCTCCATTTCGGGATCTGGAAAGTAAGGATCGATATTATTTATGGCCACAGCTGACCCCAATTTGCACGATCCAGTCCTAGCGGGTGGCACCACGGATGCGGCGCAGGAGCGCGAGCAGGCGCGGCGTCTTGCGGATCGTTACCGTTGCGCGTTTATTGACCTGACGGAACAGCGCATTGACCCGGAATTGTTTCGCACGATTCCAGCGGACCTGATGTTCCGTTACAACTTTGTGCCTCTGGTGACGCACAACAACACGCTTGTGATCGCCGTAGCCGACCCCGGCATGGTGATTCTGAGCGATGAACTTCCGCTGCTCCTGGGCAAGAAACTTGCTTATAAGGTGGCCACGCCGAGACAAATCGGCGACCTGCTGAAACGCACGGAGCAATCACAGCGTGTGCTGGAGCAGGCCACGGAAGCTTTCACACTGCAGGTATCAAAGGACGAGGAAGAAGGTGAAGAGACGATTTCCGGAGATCGCCTGACGCGCGATTCGACGGTGAGTCCGGTTGTGCGGTTGGTGGAAACGGTGATCTTCACGGCGTTGGAACGCAGAGCAAGCGACATTCACATTGAAGCGCGCGATTCGGAAGTGGCCGTGAAGTACCGCATTGACGGCGTATTGCAGCACGCCATGCAGCCGATCGCCAAGGAATGGCACTCCACGGTTATTTCGCGCATTAAGGTGCTCAGCGATCTGGATATTGCCGAGCGCCGCGTGCCGCAGGACGGACGTTTCCGAGTGAAGTACAAGGGACGGTACATTGATCTGCGCGTTTCCATCATGCCCGCGAGCCACGGAGAGGATGCCGTGCTACGCGTGCTGGACAAAGAAACGCTTTCTGAAAAATTTCAGAAGTTGAGCCTGGACGTCGTGGGTTTTTCGAGCGAAGAGACGAGGCGCTTCCGGCGGTATATCCACGAGCCTTATGGCATGGTGCTGGTGACGGGACCGACGGGTTCGGGAAAGACGACGACGTTGTACGCGGCGATCAACGAGATAAAGTCCGATGAGGACAAGATCGTGACGATCGAGGATCCGGTCGAATACCAGTTGCGCGGCATTACACAGATTCCTGTTAACGAGAAGAAGGGCCTGACATTCGCCCGAGGCTTGCGCTCCATTTTGCGCCACGATCCGGACAAGATCATGGTGGGCGAAATTCGCGACCAGGAAACGGCGCAGATCGCCATTCAGTCCGCGCTGACGGGGCACCTGGTGTTCACCACGGTGCACGCCAATAACGTTACCGATGTGATCGGACGCTTCATTAATATGGGAGTCGAGCCGTATAACTTCGTTTCTGCACTGAACTGCATTCTGGCGCAGCGGTTGGTGCGCGTAATTTGTGATAGTTGCAAGCGGCCCAAGCAGCACACCGAGGAGGAGCTTCGGGAGTCTGGGGTCGATCCCGCCACGGTCGCGAGTTTCACTTTCGCGGAAGGCGCGGGTTGCCTGGAATGTTCCGGCACCGGGTACCACGGCCGCACGGCGATTTGCGAGTTACTGGACTTGAGCGATCACATCCGAGAGATGATCGTGGACAGGCGTCCCACAAGCGAGATCAAGCGCGCGGCCATTGAAGAAGGTATGATTACGCTGCGCCAAAGCGGCATGGCGAAAGTGCGCGCGGGTATCACGACGCTGCGCGAAATCAATAAGGTGACCTTCGTTGAGTAGCACAGCGGCATATTCGGAAGGAATCTTCCAAAGCACTCTGGTTCGGCGTATATCGCGCTGGATGGAAGCGACACCGCACCCACAACTCGCGGTGGAATTTCTGCCGGGACAAGTGGCGGCAGCGCGTTTTTCGCGGACTGGTTCGCTGGGCGGTTATGCCGTGGAGAACTTGCCGCCGGGAGCGATTGTACCCTCTGCCATCGAGACAAACCTGGCGAATGCGGCGGCCGTGAAATCGGCGGTAACGAACGTATGCCTACGGCTGGGCGCGAAGGATGAAGATGTGGCGGTGATCCTGCCCGATCCGGTGATCCGTGTTTTTGTGCAGCACTTCGATGACTTTCCCCGTTCGGCGGAAGAAGCCATCCCCATGTTGCGGTGGAAGCTGAAGAAGAGCGTGCCGTTTGAGGTGGATGAAACTTTATTGTCCTTTATGCGGCAGGCGCCGCGGACAGACGGCGTGGACGTGGTGACAGCCATCGCACGCCTGCGCATCATTAAGGAATACGAGGGACTGCTGGAGGCCGCTACTTTGCGGCCGGGCGTGGTGCTGAGTTCAACGTTGGCGGCAATTTCGCTGCTTCATGACCAGCGGCCCACGCTGCTGGCGCGCGTCTCTGGAACTTCGCTGACGACGGCGATTGTACGCGAGGGGGTGCTTGCTGGTTACCGTTGCACGGAACTGCCCACGCATGCCGGAGAAGTGACGCCCCAGATGCTGCTGGAAGAGATTTTTCCGCTGGCCGCCTATTATCAGGACACCTGGCAAGAAGGGATCCAGGCGGTGCGCGTGGCGGGGCTCGGGTATCGCTTGCCGGAGTTTATTCTGCCACTCGAAGAAGAATTTAAGTGCGAGGTGCGCGCGCTTTTGAGTGCGGCGATTTCAGAAGGCCGGCTGGAAGGCGAAGCACGATCGCTGGCGGACAAGGAACTCGAAGGCCTGGTTGGTTGGATGTTCCACCGGAGCTGAGGGAGAATAGGCCAAAGAGCAATGTACGTACGACTAAATCTGGCAACGAAACCACTGGTCAGCCACCGTCCGTTCCTGGTGGGGGCGGCGATTGCCATGCTGGTGGGAGGCATCCTGTTCTTATCTCTTGGCTGGCGCTTCTATAATTTGCGGCAGGCGGATGCACATTTGCGCGCGCAAACGCAAAAAGTGGAGAGCGAAATAGCCCACCTGCAGATCCAGCATGATCAATTGGATCATTTTTTTTCGCAGCAGGAGACGGTGGGGTTGCAAGACCGCGCAAAGTTCACGGCAGGCGTGATGGAAGGCAGCAGTTTTAACTGGACCAAGTTATTCATGGACTTGGAACACACTTTGCCGGCCGGGGTGCACGTGTTGGAGATCCAGCCAAGTTTGGGGAAGGGCGGGGCCGAGGTAAAATTCATAATTGGCGCGGCAAATGAGGAAGCGAAGTCGAAGCTGCTGAAGGCCTTCGAGGATTCCAAGAGTTTTTCGCAACTTGAACTGGTGGGCGAGCACGCGAATCTGCAGTTGCAGCCCGGGATTGATCCTTTGACTGTGGAGTTTACGGCGGTGTACGCCACAATTTGAATATGCGCGACTTTTACTTAAAAAAACGGATCGTCCTGGCGCTTCTTGGAATATTGTTTGTGGTGGATGGAGCGCTGGCCTACGTGAACCTGAAGATGAGCAGCGCGCGGGAAACGCCACAACAGATTCTTGCCACGCAAACGCGCCAATTAAAGCTGCTGAAGGCGGATGTTGAAAGAGCCGCCGGGATTCAGAAGAATATTCCGCATGTGTTGAAGCAGTTTGACGAGTTTGAATCGGATTTACCCCCCGCGAGCAAAGGGTCTTCCGCAATCTCCCAGGAACTGAATGATTTTGCGGCCGACACGCACTTGCTGATCAGTGACTTGAGATATCACCAGAAGGAACTGACGGAGCGCAACCTGGACGAGGTGGGAATCGAGGCGACGGTGGCAGGCGACTATAACGGCATTGTGCGCTTCATCAACAAACTGCAGCGCTCCAAGAACGTTTACATCATCGATACCCTGCAGTTGCAGACCGATTCGACAGGGCAGGGACCCGCGAACCTCCTGCGGATCAGCCTGCGTCTGCGGACGTATTTCCGGAAGGCGTGATGCCACTGACGAAACAACGAAAAGAGCTGCTGGTGCTTGCGGCGCTGCTGGTGATCGCGGCGGTGGTCTGGTATGCGTATTTCGGGCACACAAAGGGCGGCGGGGAAGCGGTGGCGCTGCATCCCGAAAACTACACGCCAATCAACGCGCAGGATTTCAGCATAATCTTCAAGCAACGAGGCGATGCTCAGAAAACAGAGTACAAACCTTCGGGGCGCAATCCTTTCATCGAATCGGCGCTGCCGCCGACGCCGCAATCGCCAACAGCTGTCGCGCAAAAATCCGCGGAAAGCGGTTTCAGGAATTACACGGTGCCGCAAGAGGTGATTGTCCCCCCGCAACTGTCATGGAAATTTTTCGGATACGGCAATCTTCCTTCCAACGGCGGGCGCGAGGCATTTCTGCTGGATGGCGAGGATGTGCACATTGTCAGCGAAGGGGAGGTGGTGCAAAGCCACATCCGCATTGTGCATATTGGCAACGAAAAGATCGAGTACGAAGACACTAAAACGGGTGCGCGCAATTCGAATCCGATCGAAGCGATTCCAGGACCGGCAGCATGAGGAACCGTTCTGCAATACAAACAAGGGGCGGGAGCGAGCGAGGTTACGCTCTGCTGATTGTGATGTTTCTGCTTACGCTGCTGGTGCTGATGACCATCACGGTGGCGCCGAACGCCATAACCGACGCGCAGCGCGAAAAAGAAACGGAGATGATTTGGCGCGGGAAACAGTATGTGCGCGGAATCAAACGCTATTACATGAAGACGCACCGGTTTCCCCTGGAGATGGATGATCTGACCAAGCCGAAGACGGGAATACGCTTCATGCGCCAAGCCTATAAAGACCCGATGAATCCTGTTGATGGGGCGTGGCGGCTGATTTATGTGGGACCTAATGGCCAGTTGATCGGAAGCTTGAAACCGCAGACTCAGAACCCGGGCGGATTGGGGACTCCGGTGTCGTCAATGGCTTCGTCGTCGTCGGGTTTTGGAAGCTCCTCGTTTGGGGGATCATCCTCGAGTTTCGGGAATTCTTCCTTTGGTGGATCCTCTTCTGGTTCTGGTTTTGGGAATTCGTCATTTGGAGGTTCGTCATCGAGTTTTGGTAACTCTTCGTTTGGCAATTCCTCTTCGAGTTTTGGCAATTCCTCGTTCGGAAACTCGTCCTTCGGTAGCGGAAGTTCGTTCAATTCGTCGAACGGCTCAAACGGATTCGGAAACAATACGGGAAGTAACTTTGGGCAGCCGAACGCTATTGGCGATAGCCCAGATAGTACGGGAGGCGTGCCTGGGCAGGAGCCAACCGGCGCTTTGATCGAGACGCCCGTCATCATGGGCGGCAACATCATCGGTGTAGGGAGCAAGGTCAACAAGAAATCGTACCGATGGTACGAGAAGGCAAAGAATTACCGCCAGTTCGAGTTTATTTGGGATCCATCAAAGGACACGGCTGCTGGGCTGGGCAATCCGGGCCAACAGGGGCCAGGTTTGGGAACACCGATCGGCGGGCAGAATGGGCTATCGCCAGTATCCTCGGGCTTCGGACAGAACCAGACTACTTCGCCTACTAATCCAAACCAGCCAGCCAGCAATCCACCAGAAGGCGGCCCGCCGCTGCAGGCACCGCCTCCGCAGAACTAGAATTAGCTACCTGAGGTTTATTTCGAGCAGAGAAGCTATTTTGCCGAAGGCTGGTCGTCAGCCTTGGCCGACGTTTGGGCCTTGTCTGAAGCGGCGACAGACTTGAACTTGGCGTAGCTGCGCGAAATCCGCTGTACGTACTTGACTGTCTCCGCGTAGGGCGGAACGCGTTTGCCGTACTGCTCGACGCGCTCCGGTCCGGCGTTGTAAGCGGCGAGCGCCAGCGTCAAGTCGTTGTTATAGCGCGCCAGCATGTCCTTCAAATAACGCGTCCCCGCCTCGACATTTTCGCGAGGGTCGAAAATATCGCGGACGCCGAATTGCGCGGCCGTTTGCGGCATCAATTGCATCAACCCGCGCGCATTTTTGGGCGAGACGGCCTTGGGATTAAAATTTGATTCGATGGCAATGACGCAGTGAATCAGATCGGCGTCCACGCCATAGTGATCGGCGGCAGCACGAATGATGTCGTGAAACGGCGTGGTAGGGCTGAGCGGCGGGGGGAGGGGATCGAACACCTCTTCGGGCTCAATGGCCAGCACATCGGTGACGGGAATTTCGGCGATCCCTCCGTTCATCTGCAGGCGGTACTTGTCGCCAAGAAGCTCGTAGCTGGTGACATTCAGGCGGGCGCCGCTGCGGAGCACGACGTAATCCGCGCGGACGGACGCGGCACCGGCCGTAAGTCCGCCAACCGCCAGAGCGGCTGCCAGGATGAGCCTCAGGCGCACTCTGGGGCCTCCCGAAGGGCGAAACGGGCGATTGCCTCAGCCACGCCATCCTCGTCATTGGAACGCGTCACATGCCAGCCGCGCACCTTCAATTCGGGCACACCATTCTCCATGACTACAGGGATACCCGCAAAGGATAACATTTCCAGGTCATTGTGGTTATCACCAATGGCCAGTATTTGCGCAGGAGAATAGCCCCGGAGACCTGCCCATTCGGCCAGGGCGGCACCCTTGGATACCGAGGGATGGATGACGTCAATCATGGCGAAGTCCTTATCCTCATAGACGGTGACGGCCAGGGAAAAGGCTTCCGCGAAGGGCACGTTGCGCAGAGTTTGCTCCACTTGGCGCATCGTCGACACTGGGCCGGTGAACATCACCTGGATGGGATCCTCGGTCAGGCAAGCTTCCAACGGTTTCGATTCGCCCATGAATTGGCGATTGCGGCGATAGTAGCCTCCGCGGGTGGGGTCATCCCAATCAATCTTTTCAAGCACTACTTGATCTGCTTGAGGGCGATCGAAGACGACGGCCGCGCTCTCGCGTGCAAACTGCGTGGACTCCAGAACGAGGCTTGCCGTAGAGCTTGGCAGGAGATGACGGACGTGTGTGTTGCCGTCTTTTGTGCGGACCATGGCGCCGTTGTTGACGATCATCGTTAGCGGGGAAGAAATCTGCTGCGCTACGGGCAAGGCAAAATCGTAGCGACGCCCGGTGACCAGGGCGACCTCGATGCCACGACGAGTGGCCTCAGCGATGGCTTCGCGATTCGCCGGGGAGACTTTCCAGCGACTATTGAGCAGCGTGCCATCAATATCCAGAGCGATCAGGCGGACTGGCATAACAACAGTGTACCGGAAGGGGGGCGGGAACGCTGTGACGCTGGTGGAAAGCCTCATGCTAGACTGCGGTGCATGGCGACTCACAGGCTTTACTACGACGATTCCTATATGCGGAATTTTGACGCGCAGATTCGTGGCTGTGTACCCGCGGAGCCCGTGGCCACGGATTCTGGCGTGCGCGCAGCGTGGGAAGTGTTGCTGGACCAGACTGCATTTTATCCGTCGTCGGGTGGGCAGCCGAACGATTTGGGAAAACTGGGTGAGGCGGAAATTCTGGATGTGCGCGATGATGGCGAGGAGATTCTGCACATCGTGGACCGCGAACTGGCGCTGGGGCCTGTGCAGGGCTGCGTGGTATGGACGCGGCGGTTCGACCACATGCAGCAGCACGCCGGGCAACACCTGCTCTCGGCGATGTTTCAGGAGCGGTTTGGTTTGCCGACCGTATCGTTTCATTTGGGTGAGGAGCTTTGCACGATTGATTTGCGCGGACCGGAGCCGTCCTCAGAAGTGCTGCTTGGCGCTCAGCGAGCCGCCAACCAGATTATCTTTGAGGACCGGCATGTAATCGTGCGCTATGGCACGGCGGACCAGCTTGCTCGACTGGGAGTGCGCAAGGAAGTTGAACGCGAGGGAATTTTGCGGGCCATTGAAATTGAGGATGCCGACCTGCAACCCTGCGGTGGCACGCATGTAAAATCCACCGGGCAGATTGGCACGCTGCTGGTGCGGCGCTGCACCCGAGTGCGGCAGGATTTTCGCGTGGAATTTGCTTGTGGGGCGCGCGCGGAACGATTCGCCAGCGCAGAGTTTGCTTTGTTGCGCACACTGGGGGAACGGATGAGCTGTCCGCCGGAAGAATCGCTGGCGGCGATGGAGAAGGCGTTTGCCGAGCGCGACGCGAACTTCAAGGCACTACGAGGCGCTCTGCAGCAACTGGCCGAAGCGCGTGCTGAGTTGCTGGCTGCGGCGGCTGTGGAAGAGAGCGGGGTGCGAGTTGTTAGCGAAGTGCTGCGTGACGTTCATCCTGAACTACTGTTGCCGCTGGCCACCGAACTTGCGAAGAAGGAACGCACCATCGCGCTGCTTGTGATGGAAGCATCCGGGCAACTTGCCTTTGCTCAGCACGCCGCAGCAGGGAAGGACCTTGCCGCGCTTTTGAAGCAAGTGTTCGCCACATTTCCGGGAAAAGGTGGAGGCACACGCGATTTTGTTCGCGCGAAGTTAAGCGAGGCGAGCGCATCGGCTGCAGCCGTCGCCCTAGCGCGAAAATTGTTGCTCGGGTAGCGTGCTATACTTGTATAGCGAGGAGCTTATGCTAGCTGTTCGCTTGCCACAAACCATTGAAGAGCGCCTGGAAAAGCTGGCGCGCCGCACCGGTCGCACCAAGACATTCTATGTGCGCGAAGCCATCCTGCAGCACCTGGAAGAACTTGAAGACCTCTATCTGGCCGAGGGTGCACTGGAACGCATCCGTAGTGGCGAAGAGCGCACGGTTCCCCTGAAAGAGGCCGTGAAACGACATGGCCCACAGCGTTGAGTTGGCCGCCGGAGTAGACCGCGAACTCGACAAACTCGATGCTTCCGTTCGCAAGCGCATCCCCAAATTCTTAAATGATCGCGTAGCCAGATTGGACGACCCTCGCAGCATTGGCCAAGCACTGCGCGGCTCGCGGCTGGGGGAATTCTGGAAATACCGCGTGGTGATTACCGGCTGATCTGCAAGATCGAGGATGATCGCTTGCTCGTTCTCGTTCTGCGCCTGGGACATCGAAGGGAAATTTATCGATAGCAAATAGTTGAACAAAACTTTCGCGCACGACTCAGACAAACACTTCGCTCGGCCGCCCACTTAGGCCAGGGACTTCGCGAGGGGCTCCCAGTAGTTTGCTTTCCAGCCTGCAGCCAGGTGTTCGGCCGCGCCCTTAGGGAAACCGGTATGGTCGAAGACGATTCTGGTGGCGGAGTCCTGCTCTACGAGCTCAAACTTCGCGATGGAGTAGACGCCCGGCGGCCAGTTTCCCGCACGCCAGGCTTGCACGATGCGCTCGTTGGGTACGAGTTCAATTTGCCGTCCCGTGATGTAGCCGCCAAAAAGCGCGAAAGCTCCGCCTGGCTCACGGTTGATTTCGGTAGGCTTGGCTCCCGGAGCCATGGATTTCATGGCATCGCTGAGTTGAATGACCTTGTCAAACTGTTTGGAGTCCAACAAAGTTTCATAGATGCGTTTGCGGTCGGCCTTGAACACTGGTTCCTGGTGAATGGATTCTGCCGAGTGGGAAATCTCCTCCTCGCCTGCTGCCATAGCTGCAGTTGAACCAAAAGCAACTCCCCCCATCGCGAGCGCGACACCGACAATCGCTTGTCGCCGCGTGGTTCCGCCGGCCTTCGCTTCCAAATTCGTACTTTCGCTCATCATGATCCCCCCAACGTTTCTCGATTCACAGCCTCCGGATAAGACCACTGCTCGAAAATATGTTCAAGATAATATTTCGCTGGCAGGCGAAACTTACTGAAGGCATACTTCTCCGCTCAGAAAGCAAGGAGGATCCATGGCTTACCCCGCTGGTCATCGCGCGGCAGTGAAGAAACGAATCGTTGAAAGTGCGCGCAGGCTGTTCAACCGGTACGGTTTTGAGAGCGTCTCTCTCAGCCGGATTATGGCTGGGGCTGGATTGACGCACGGCGGATTTTATAGCTATTTCAAGAGCAAGAGCGATTTGTATGCCGAAGTGCTGGGATGCTTCTTCACCGACCCGGAGTGGAAAAGCTGCTGGGAAGGCGTGCATGTGGACCTGTCATCCACTGATGTTGGGCCGCAGGTTGTGCGTGCCTATTTGTCGCGGCAACATTATGAGGACGTGGAAAATTCTTGCCCCATGGTGGCATTGCCGACGGATGTGGCACGTAGTGGGGTAAGTGCGAGGCGCGCGTTTGAGACCGTGTTCAAGGCGATGGTCAGCGTCCTGGAACGGAGCCTGGTGAAGAATGGCCGACGCAGACGCGCCACCGCGCAGAGCATCGCGGCCTTGTCCATCGGAGGCATGGTTGTGGCCCGCACCATGGAAGACCGCGGTCTTGCGGACGAATTGCGCGAAGCTTGCATGGCGGTGGCGCTGAAACTTGGCGGGTGGGATAAGAGGAACAAATCGAGAAACAAGCTAGCGGTTCGGGCCTAGCCACCGAGTTGTTGTACGACGTCGATTTATCGCGACGAGGTTGCGGTCTCTGGCACGAACTGGAAATCACGGATGATGACTTCCTGATCGCTGGCCGGCGGAACCTTGAAGCACCAGAAATTGATTCCCAGGGGCAAGGGAACTTGCGGGATGCGCGCAGCGTAATCGGGCGGAGCGAAAGTGAGTGTTTGCAGGACGTTGGCGGTGGTTCCCAGGGGCTGCAGGCCGCTCATGATGGTGCCAACAATTTTGGTGGAAGACCACTCGAAGCGCGCCGTGGTCAGCGTCGAGCCGGACAGGTCAATTTTGAAATTGTCTTCTTTGGGGCCCAGGCTTTGATTCCCTGTGGTGGGCCAGAAGGTGAAGTCGGCGTTGCAACCGGAGCAGGTGTTGTTCCACTGGGAGAACTCGATATCAATTTCGTTCTCTGCGTTGGCGCCAATGCCCACTTGTGGTCCGTAGGAAAACAGGCCCAACACTGTGGATTTATCCATGTTGGTGACGGCACCTTCAATCTGCCACTGGTAGGTGCCAAAACCCATCCTGTCCGCGGAGAACATTTCCGAAGAGGTGTAGGTATCTCCATGCTTGACGATGTGCAAATGGAGATACCCGTGCTCGTCCACGGAGATGTTGGCAGGATCGCCTTTTGCCACGCCTGCCATGCCGCCGTTGGTGAGCTTCCATGTGTGGCCCTTCCAGTGGGAAGGGTCGTTTGTTGTTGTGTTCCTGCTCGAAGCAGCGTTGCCCGTTCCCACGGACAGGGCAATCCCGAGCAGGAGCAGAGTTGCAACACCATAAAGATACAAATTGTGTTGATTATCGCGGTTCACGGGTATGCCCTTAATCAGGATTCCTCAAGGGGCGCAAACGGCGCGCCCCTGAGGATGACAGTTCCGCGTACGGGACTAGAAGCTGAACTTCAACGCTAGTTGGCATTGCCGGGGCCCGATAGTTGTGTAGGTAATCTGTCCAAAGTTCGTATCGCCCACAGTCGTGTCTGGGGTGCCAAAGACCGGGTGATTGAAAGCATTCTGTGCTTCCAGGCGTAGTTCCAGCTTCATGTTCTCGTGACTGGGTACAAGTCCAAACTCCTTGGAGATGGACAGGTTGCTGGTGAAAATGGACGGACTGCGGATCGAGCCGAGAGCGCGAGGTGCGTCGCCGAGGGTGTAGTCGTCCGGCGTTTGGAAGCAGTCGGGGTTCGCGAAATAATTGTTCACCCAGTTGCCGTCGCCGCCGCCCGTGCGCTTCGGGGTGCAGACCAGATTGGGCCGCAGAGGTCCGTAAGTCGGTATGGGGTTTCCGTAAGTTTCGAAGTTAAGTGGAAATCCCTTCTGCAGGGACCAGACACCGGCAGTTTTCCAGCCGCCCACAATCAGATCCAGCGCACGAGGCATGTCGTTCAAGAAGGCTCGCCCGCGGCCGATCGGAAGATCGTAAGTGTAGTTGATCTTGAGCATTTGGGGCACATCAAAGGTGGAGAGGCTACGGTCGAGCCAAGGTTTGTTGGGATCCTGCGGTTCCCAGAGACCGCTAGTAGTACCGGCGAGCCATGACACGTTGGTGTCATACATGGAAGAATCGTCTATGGATTTTGACCAAGTGTAATTGGCGGAAAGTTGCAAGCCATTGGAGTAGTGCTTTTCGATCGTCAGCTGCAGTGCGTGGTAGATGGAGTTGGCAATGGGTGGCACGTCGCTGGTGACACTGGTGAATTGCGGATAAGGCAACTCCAGTTGAAAGCCCTGAACTTGCGATGCCGTAAGGGAGCTGTTGGCATAGTAGGAGGCCAGTGGGCCGGTGGTCAGGATGGGAGCAAATGGATTGTTCACATAGTTAAAAAGGCTGGCGATTTGCGTGGTGGACAGCTTCTCGACCCACGGGCCCAAAATGTCGAGAATGTTGCCACCGTTGTAAGGCAAGTGCGTTCCCTTCTTGCCGAGGTAATCAGCGGTGACGATGATATTTGAGGGCAGTTGATGCTGGAATCCGAAACTCCAGCTTTGCTCGTAAGGAGTTTTTGCCCAGAAGGGAGTTTTGATGGGACCGACGGCTCCGTAACTGACATCATTGAGCAAGCCAAGAGAGCTTCCCGGCGGCTGGATCAAGCCATTCGGGAAGGGGTCGCCGAGACGCAAATAGGGGGTGGCGCCATCGTTATTGTAGGTTCCGACCGCCCCGGTCGACTGATTGAATCCCTGCGAGCCGTAAGGCAACACGCCGGTGGCACCGGAACGAGACTGGCCGTAGTAGATGCCGTAGCCTCCGCGCACTACCGTTTTGGATTTCAGCAAATACGAAAAGCCAAAGCGGGGTTGGAAATCCTTCCAGTCGGTGACGAAGTTGCTCCGTTCGCTGCCGTTCGCAAACACTTCACCACCGAGCAGTGGGCGCGTGACAGCGTCTCCCGAGAGCGGGTCGGTGTAGGAAATTGTACCGCCATTCAGGGGGCTAACGACGTTCGGATCGAACCAGTTCATGCGATTATAGCGTTCGGTGCGCGGCAGGTTGACGTCATAGCGCAGCCCGAGGTTCAAGGTCAGCTTCGGCATCACTTTCCAATTGTCCTGGCCAAATCCGGCAAACTGGTAATTCTCGGTGGCGGGGCGGAACTGGATTTCATAGCCTTGACTACCCCCCATCTGACCCATCATAAAGCTGGCCATGGAGTCGCCGCCGCACTGGGTAACATCACCGAGCGGGCATTGAGAACTGCCTTGGTTTCCAAAACTGAAGTTGCCGTTCGGTGCGTTAGTCTGAATATAGTTCTGCTGGTGCAAACGGCCTTCGAAACCGAATTTCAGTTCATGCCTTCTCACGATTTTGGTGAGCAGTTCGCTCCACTGACCGGTGTCCTGGCCTTGCCGGTAATTGCCGTAGGGATCCTGGCCGATGCTGGTAAAGGCAGCGGAATAGTAGTTGCCGATAAACATGGACGGAACGCCCGGAAATCCATTGCTGTTGAGATAGGAAGGGAAGCCCAGTGTGCCCAAGGGATCGGAATTCAGGCTTTTGTTGTAGGCATCAATGGTCTCAGCGCCACGGGTAAACCCAAGAGTGCTGTTAAGGATGAGCGTGGGGCTAAAGGTGTGCGTATCATTAATGGCGAACAGATGCGCCGAACCACCATTCACACCGCTACCGCAGGGATCGGTGAAGTTCTTGAAACAGTTGAAGGGAACGTAGTTGTTCCATTCCTGCGAATATTTGACGCTGAGTAGATTCTTTTCGCTGATGCGGTAATCGAGCTTCAGGTCGTACTGGTCGTTGGCGCCGCGATTGGAACCGGTTCCAACCCAATTGTCATAGATGCCATTGCCCGAGTAATTGGGCTCCGGGAAATAAGTCATCATCTTCTGGGCCACCGGGTCGATCAGATTGCCAGCGACCAGGGGCAACTGATAGGGCGTACCAGCGAGGTTGGGATTGCCCGGGCTCGTGTAGGTAGCAAGGTCATTAAACGGGATAAATGTACTGCGGTATGCGCCGGAACCAAGGCCGTTGGAATAGGTGGGGTAATTGGCAGGTGCATTCGGGGGGGTGGAGTAATAAACGCCGGAATAGGGATCCCAAAGCTGGCCCGCGGGAACAACTTGAAATGCCCCCTGAATCAACTGGCCACACTCCCCCGCGGAGTTAAAGGTGCCGCCAGCTGCGGCGCAAAGTGAGCCAAAGTCACCTTGACGTTCCGCGTCAGTGGGGACGCCTGCCTGCGAGACGGCCATGCTAGTGTCGCGCGTGCCATCCCAATCAAAAAAGAAGAAGAGCTTGTCCTTCTTGATAGGCCCGCCAAGGGTGCCTCCGTAATTATGGCGGTGCAGGGGAGCAATCGGTTGGTCCGCAGCGTCGGCGAACCAGTTGTTGGCATCGGTTATGCTGTTGCGGATGAAGTCGTAAACTCCCCCATGGAACGAATTGCCGCCGGAGCGGGTGATCATGTTGACGACGGAGGAACCCGTGAAGCCGTACTCCGCGCTGAAATTGGTCTGCTCGACCTTGAACTCTTCAACTGCCTCAGCGGACGGAGTGTACGTCACCTGAGTGATGCCTCCATTGGGTTCGAAGTTGGTGATGGAAGCGCCGTCCATCAAAATGTCAGCGCTAGCGCCACGGCTACCATTGGAGACGAAATTTGTTCCGGTATCGCCAACGGAGTTCTGGTCGCTCATGTTGTTCAAGCCGGGAGCAAGCATGACAAAGTCGAGGACGTAGCGGTCAACCAGAGGCAGGTCGTTGATGAACTTGCGATTGACCACCTGACCTGTCACGGCGTCTTCAGTCGCAAGGGTCTGGGCCTGCTCGCTGACCTCAACCGTCTGCGTAGCCACAGCAACCCTCATGGTGATGTTCACAGTGACGTTCTCCGTGACGTTCACCCTGATGTTGGCAATTCTTGTGGGCTGAAACCCTTTCATCTCAGCCAGCACGGAATACAATCCCGGCGGAACGGAAGTGAACAAGTAGCGCCCGTTGCTATCGGAGGTGGCGTTGAAGACGTAACCTTTGTCCTGGTCGGTCAGGGTGACTTTCACACCTTGCAGAACGCCACCTGAGGGGTCCGTCAAGTCACCTGTGATGGTGCCAAAGTAGGCTTGCCCAAAAAGAATCACGGGCGTAGCGAGCAGGATAGCGAGCAGCAGCAAGCGAGACAGCCCCCGCAGGCAACTGGATCCCTTTCCGGAAGAAAAGTTACTCATCGCAGTCTCCTTTGAATAATCAAACGCAAGCGCAATAAAGGCGCGCTGCAATCTCTCAGTGCAAACAAGCAAAGTGGTGGTTCGTGAGTGGGCACTAACTCAATTGTGGACACACAGGAAGCCACACCCCCAAGCCTTGAAACGATTTAAAGGCAGTATATTCTCTTGAGAGCGCCCAAGCAATATCCCTGCTGTTGGCGGGATTATGCACGGAATCATAGGGCACCTCAAGCTAGTTTTCGCTTTGACACTCAATGCTTCAGAAGGTGAATTTCAAGACCAGTTGGACCTCTCTAGCTCCAACGGCGGTATAGCTAATCTGGCCGAAGCTGGGATCGCCCACGGTTGTGTCGGGCGTGCCAAAGACAGGATGATTGAAGGCGTTTTCCGCCTCGAGGCGCAATTCGAGCTTCATCTCTTCGTGGCTGGGCGAGAGAGAAAAATCCTTGCCAACCGAAAGATTGGTGGTAAAGAAAAATGGCGTGCGGACTCCTACCGCTCGCGCCATATCGCCCAAGGTATAGGGCGCTGGCGTTTGCAGCACGTCGGGATTGGCGAAGTAGTTGTTAACCCAGTTCGATTCCGGTCCGGTACTTACCTTAAGCTTACCGGTGATGTCGGGTCGCTGAGAGCCATAAGTTGGAATGGGAGTTCCACCGTCACTAACGAAAAACGAAAGTGGACGCCCATCCTGAATAGTCCACACGCCATTGGTCTTCCAGCCACCAACGATGAGATCCAAGGCTCGGGGCATGTTCGACAGATAAGCCCGGCCGCGGCCGATGGGAAGATCGTAGCTGTAGTTAATTTTCAGCATGGAGGGCACGTCAAAGGTAGAGAGACTCCGTTCGAGCCAGGGCTTGTTGGGGTCCTGAAGGCTGGTAAAACTACCGATCCAGGTCAGATTGTCGTCATAGACAGAGGAATCGTCGATGGACTTCGACCAGGTATAGTTCGCGGAAAGCTGCAAGCCATTGGAATAGTGTTTCTCCACAACAATCTGTAGTGCATGGTAGGTGGAGTTGGCGATGGGCAGCACATCGGTTGTGATATTCGTGAACTGCGGAGAGGGCAACTCCAACTGGTAGCCGTAGGTAGTTGGGCTGGACAGCACACTGTTGGGATCCGTAATGATTCCATAGAACGGGTTGCTCACTTGAGACACCAGGCTGCTCATCTGTGTCGAGTTGTAGTTTTCGACCTGCGGCCCCAAGACATCCGTTTGAGTGGCGCCGCTAAAGTACAAGTGCGTCCCCTTCTTTCCGATGTACTGCACGTCCAGCAATGTGCCCCAGCCCAGGTCTCGCTCAATCCCGAAGCTCCAGCTTTGCTCGTAAGGAGTGCGATCCGCCTGGCTGTTGCGGATAGGACCGCTGGCAAAGTATCCCACGTCGTTCAGCAAGCCGAGTGAGCTCCCTGGTGGTTGAATGAGTCCGTTGGGGAAGGGATTGCTCAATCGCAGATAAGGAGTTGCGCCATCGTTGTTATAGCTGGTGATTAAGTTCGTGTACTGGTTGTATCCCTGGGAACCGTAGGAGAGAAGACCGTTGGCGCCAGACCTGTTTTGTCCAAAATAGATGCCGTAGCCGCCGCGAATTACAGTTTTCGGCGCTACCAGATAGGCGAGACCGAAGCGCGGTTGAATGTCCTTCCAATCGGTAACCCAATTCGTGCGATCGGTGGCATTGTTAAAGAGTTCGCCGCCGACCAGAGCGCGCGTCACGTTATCGCCGGTGACGGGATCGACGTACGAGATGCTGCCGTCGTTGAGCGGGCTTGTCACATTCGGGTCGAACCAATTCATGCGGTTGTGACGTTCCGTCCTGGGGAGCGATACATCGTAGCGGAGTCCCAAGTTCAGGCTCAGTTTATGCGTGACTTTCCAGTTGTCCTGGACGAACTCGGCGAATTGATAGTTTTCTGTGGCCGGCGCGAACTGGATCTCATAGCCTCCGCCTCCGATACTTCCCATCAGAAAGCTGGCCATCCCATCGCCACCACACACGGTGATATCCCCCTCCGGGCACTGCGCGGAACCATTGTTGTCGAAGCTGAAACTGCCTAAAGGCTCGTTGGTACCGAAGAGATTTTGCTGGTGCAGCCTGCCTTCGAATCCGAACTTCAGGTCATGCTTGCCGCGAATCTTGTTGAGCACCACATCCAACTGTCCGGTGTCTTGCCCTTGCGTGGAGTTGCCGTAGGGATCGTCGCCGGTGCTGGTGGATCCGGCGGAATAATAGCCTCCGCCGATGTAAATAGCGGGAACGCCGTCAACGCCGTTGGATTTCAGATAAGAGGGAAAACCAAGCGTGCCCAAAGGATCGGAGTTCAACGATGGAGTGTACTGGCGGTTGTTAAAGGCTCCGCGAGTGAATCCAAAAGTGGTGGTCAGCACGAGTGTGGGGCTGAATGTCTCCGTATCGTTTATCGAAAACAAGTGCTCGCTAGCGGTGTTGGGGCCGCTGGCGCAGGGATCCGTAAAGTTCTGGAAGCAATTGTAGGTGGCGAAGTGATTCCAACCTTGCGAGTACTTGAAGCTGAGCAGGTTTTTTTCGCTGAAACGGTGGTCAATTTTGATATCGAACTGGTCGTTGTACCAGTGGTTCGGGCCCGTCGCCCCCCAATTGTAATAGAGATTGCCGTTCGAGAGGTTTGGCATGGGAAAGAGGTTAATCATCTTCTGGGCGACAGGATCGATCAGGTTTCCGGGAGATTGCGGCAACTGGTAAGGAGTGCCGTTCAGGTTTGGGTTCCCCGGGCTGGTGTAGGTCGCGATGTTATCGAAGGGAATGAACGCGCCGCGATAGGCGCCGCCTGGCGGCCCGTTGCCCGTATTGTTCCAGTTTTGATTGTTGAAATTTGGACAAATCGTGGGGTTGTCAGTGGGCGCACCGGAGCAGTAAACGCTAGTATAGGGATCCCAAATTTGGCCTTGCGGAATTGCGTTGTTGTTGGAATCCACGCACATTCCGTTGGGATTGAATGATCCGCCGTTCGTTGTGCACAATTCGCCGAAATTGCCGGTGCGTTCCGCGCTGCTGGGCACGCCAGCCTGATAGACGCCCTCGGTCGTCTGGCGCGTGCTGTCCCAATCAAAGAAGAAGAAGGTCTTGTTTTTAAGGATTGGCCCGCCAATGGTGCCGCCAAAGTCGTTGCGATGAATCGGCGGGAGCGGCTGCCCGTATGCGTTAGCAAACCAGTTATTTGCGTCGGTCATCTGATTGCGGATGAAGTCGTAGGCGCTGCCATGAAAGGCATTGGTTCCCGATCGCGTGATCATATTTACGATGGAGGCGCCGGTGAACCCGTACTCCGCGCTAAAATTGGTTTGCTGGAGCTTGAATTCCTCTACGGCCTCCGCCGAAGGCGTGTAGGTTACCTGCGTGATGCCACCATTCGGTTCGAAATTTGTCATTGAAGCGCCATCCATCAGGATGTCTGCACTGGCGCCACGACTGCCGTTCGAGACAAAGTTTGTTCCCGTATCGCTCACATGGTTGGTGTCACTCATATCCGCGACACCAGGGGCCAAGTAGGCGAGGTCCATCACATAGCGATCAACCAGCGGAAGGTCGTTGATGAAGCGCCGGTTGACGACCTGACCGGTCACGGCATCCTCGGTGGCCAGGGTCTGTGCTTGGGCACTGACCTGAATCGTTTGCGTGGCGACGGCAACCTTCATGGTTATATTCGCGGTGGCGTTCTCGGTGACGTTTACACGGATGTTGGTGACCTTTGTGGCCTGAAACCCCTTCATCTCCGCCGTCACGCTATACAAGCCCGGCGGAATGGTAGTGAACAAGTAGCGGCCGTTGCTGTCAGAGGTCGCGTTGAATACGTAGCCCTTTTCCTGGTCGGTCAGGGTGACTTTCACACCTTGCAGGATGCCACCCGACGAGTCCGTCAAGTCGCCCGTGACGGTGCCGAAGTAGGCTTGCCCGAAAAGCATTACTGGTGTAGCGAGCAGAATGACGACCAGCAGTAGCCGGGACAGCCCCCGCAGGCATCTGGAACCCCTTCCGAAAGAAAAGTTACTCATCACAGTCTCCTTTGAATGGCGGAACGCAAGCGTTATTGATTGCCGCGCGCTTTGATAACTCCGTGCAATCCAGCGAAGAGGTGGTCAGCGGATGAAAACTAACTCAATTGTTGACACGCATGAAACCACAGCCCCGTTTGAAACGATTTAAACGCAGTATATTCGCTTAGGGGCTTTCAGGCAATATCTCTTTTGTTCGCGAATTGTCCGCGGATTCCCGGCGCACCTCAGCCTGCTTTTCAGTCCCCTCGCTAGCGATGCAAATCCCCGTCTTCCGGAATACCCTGTTCATCCAGCAATTGCGTGGAAGATGCGGGGCCCAAAGTCTTCCAATCCCTCAGCGCCCAGACCACTTTTTTGTCTGGGGTGACCTCGATCAATTGCACGGCCGTCTGGATCTGCTCTGGAGGAAGTCCCCCGGACCAGTTGTTGATCAAGGTGTTGCCGTTGGAGAGGCGCGATACTTCCTGGACAGTGAACAGCGGGATCCCTGGCAGATCATTCTTGTTGATCTCCCAGACGATTTGGCCCTGCGGATTCACTTCGCGGACATAGCCCACCTGATTGCCGCTGATCAGCGTGTTGCCGTTTGCCAGGCGAACCGCGGCCCACGCTGACGGCGCATCCACCGACCACAGAACCTTGCCGTCAGCCGAGTACTCCACCACTTTGCCGAGGTCCATGTGTGCCACCAGGAATGTGCCGGATTTGGTCATGCGCACATGACGAAACTGGCCGTGGGTTCCCTTGTCCTTGGTGGGCAGGATCAGTTCCTTCTCAATTTTATTGGTGGCCTTGACGATGATGAGCAACTTCGCCGGGTCGCCATTCTGCATGATTAGCACGCGGTCAAGTCCGATGGGGTACGCCGTGTGAATCTCCGTGCCCTTAGGGGCGTCGTAGTCCCACACGATCCTTTTGTCGGGTGTGATTTCGCTGGCACCGTATTGCCGCGAAAAAACAATATTGCCGTTGGAGAGCATGGTGCAATCGCCCAGTTCTCCGGTGCGATCGTTGGTGTAAGACCACGCGACACGGCCATCACGGATGAGGTACATGACCTGCTTTTCGATGCTGCGGCCCTGCCATTCCCCGCAGTAGAGAAAAGGGTGTTGGGCGAGGCCGCGACCGGGAAGAGTAGCCTGCTCCTGACCGAGCGTGCCGGCGCAACTCAGGAGGATGAAGGCGGCCAGGATGTGGAGTGAACGCGATGGCATGATCGTCTCCTGCCCTTTAAGAACGGGCTGTGCTGGAACAAATCAGCAGTTTTGAGAACTTCGAGATTCCTGTCGAACCATACTAGTCTGGAAAAGACCGGTCTGTGACGAATAACCGCGTTGGGAGGACATTCACCTGGACCATCAACCGGACAAGCGCCGTTGGCAAAAAACAAGATGATACAATCGCGCCATGCTCTGACGTGAGAGCCTCAGCGCGCGTCCTTCGCTCCATCCGTTCTGATGGGAGGAAGAAATGTTGAAACGAATTGTGGGAATCGTCGCGGGAATCGCGGCGGTGGCTGTTGGTGCATTTTTGTTGATGGCAAGATCAAATTTTGCATTCAGCGCGGCGCATGCGCAGACGCGAGTTGAAGTAATGCGCCAGATTGCTGTACCGCCGCCACCGATGGGGTGGTCCTCGTGGAACAGTTTCTCTAACACCATCGATTCCAAAATTGCGATGGAACAAGCGAAGGCCATGGTGTCTTCCGGAATGAAGGCGGCAGGCTATCAGTACATCAACATTGATGAGGGTTGGTGGCTGGGCACGCGAGATGCGCACGGCAATATCACTGTGGACGCGAAGCAGTGGCCTGCTTTGCAACCGGGCGAACACGATGGCGACATGTCCAACATCGTGCGCTTTATCCATTCGCTAGGACTCAAGGCAGGAACCTACACCGATGCGGGCGAAGCGGGCTGCGGGTTTTACGGGCCGGACCTTGGGCCGCCTATGCCGCATACGGGCAGTGAATGGCACTACGATCAGGACTTCCTGCAATTTGCGGAATGGGGCTTCGACTACGTTAAGGTGGATTGGTGCGGTGGAGACCACGAGAACCTGGATCCTGCCGTGCAGTACGCGGAGATTGCGCACGCGATCAAGCGCGCGGAGAAAATCTCAGGACACCGGCTTTACTATTCGATTTGCAATTGGGGGAGCAAGAGTCCGTGGACGTGGGCGCCGGGAATCGGGGGCGTTGCGGCGAATATATGGCGCACTAGCGGGGACATCGTTGCGCCAATCGTGGCGAACACTCCGAACGCGAACCGCAGGGCCAGCATCAAGGGAGTTCTGGACAATTTCGACCAGGGCATTCATCCCTTCGCGCAACACACCGGCTTTTACAACGATCTGGACATGATGATGGTAGGGATGCCGGGCTTATCGGAGACGCAGAATCGGGTGCACATGAGTCTTTGGGCCATTTCGGGGGCGCCACTGATTGTGGGCGCGGACATGGCGAAGCTGGATAAGGCGACGGAGGCGATCTTGACGAACGCCGAAGTGCTTGCTGTCGATCAAGATTCGCTTGGCGTGCAGGCGATTAAGGTTGCGGAACCTCAGCCGGGCTTGCAGGTGTGGGCGCGGCCCTTGGCGGCTGCTGGCGCGCATGCGGTGTTGCTGCTGAACAGGAATTCAGCTCCTGCTGAGATCGTCGTGAATTGGGACGCGATTGGGCTGGATGCTTCGACGAAGGCTACCGTGAAGGATTTGTGGGCGGGCAGGGAATTGGGATCGTTCGCGGGGGATTATTCGACCACCGTTCCTGCGGGCGACGCTGTGTTTTTGGTCGTGCGCGGCACCGATGCTAAGGCCACGGCATTCGATGCGGTGTCAACGTCCTCCCCCAATGTGTTAGACGGTGGTGCCACGGCTGAAACCTGCAAGTCTTGCCCGAGCGGGATGAAGGTTCCCCTTGGTGGAGAAAAGTCACTCACGTTTCGAATTGCGCCAATAAAAAAGGCGACCTTTGTGCAAATCCACTACGTCAACATGAGCCCCGAACCGGTGCCGGGCCAACTCCGCGTGGATGGCCAAATCCCTACCAACATTTCCTTCCCGCCAACAGACGCGGACGGGGAACCGCGCAGCATCACGATCGAGGTGGAATCCAATCAGACCGGGGAACACAGCACGCTTAGGTTTACCGCGCCGTGCATGACAGGACCGGCGTTGGAATCCATCACAGTGTTGAGGGGAGCGCGGTGAGCCACCTGGCGAGGAACTATTGATTGCACTAAACGACGATGTACCTGCCTGGGCAAGTGATCTGATAGGACTCGTACTCGTTGCTCGAATCCGCTATTGTCAGTTGGTGGCCGTTCGAGAAGAACAGTCTTAAAGTACCGTCTTCGTGGGCTTCGAATCTGTCAATTGTTGTAGCAAGGAGCGCCGCGGTTCGTCCGGCAGTGTTCGAGGTACCCGGTTCGGGTTTCCAATGCAACTCATCCTTGCCATCGAAGTAACTGAACTCACCTTCGACATAAATTGCAACGTCTTCGTCAAAGTGAAACTGGATCTGATAAACACCAATAGCAACCTGGGTAACTTCTCGACCGCTAAGGAAGCTCAAGTCAATATTTTTCTTCAGCCCGTACACATTTAAGCCTTGGCGAACAGTGCTTGCGTAAATCGAAAAGGATTTCTTGTGAGCAGGGGCTCAGTAAAGAGATGCGAACGACTTAGCCGCCGGCGATGGAGGGGACGATCAAGACGCGGTCGCCGTCTTTCAGTGTGCAGGATTCGCCGCCCAGGAAGCGGATATCCTCTTCGTTCAGATAGACGTTGAGGAACTGGCGGACTTGCCCCTGTTCATCGCGGACGTGGCGCGAAAGCGCGGGGTAGCGCGCCGTCAACTCGTTCAGTGCATCGGCGACGGTGGCGGCGGCGGAATCGAGCTTAGGGATGCCGTCGGTGAAGCGGCGAAACGCGGACGGAATTTCAATCGTGATAGCCATTTCTATTTGCTCCCGTGAATAGTGTACGCCAAAAACGGATGAATGCACCTTTGTGATGAAAAGCCACCGGCGCCAGGTTCTCGGCTGGGCGAGAAGGAGCCTGGCGCTACGGTCGAATTTTGACAGGCGGCTCGGGCGGAAATTTGCATGAACAGCCGCTTCAGGCGGTTACCTCGCGGCTGAGGTCGTTGCCGATGTACGCTTCAAAAGCTTCCAGGCGCGGCTCGATGGCCTCGGTGGGCGGGAAGTCCGCGGCGATGGCGTCGGTGGTCTTCAAACCGTTGCCGGTGATGCAGACGACAGTGGTTTCGTCGGTGCGGATGCGGCCCTGCTCGATGAGCTTCGCGGTGACGCCGGTGGTGACGCCGCCGGCTGTCTCCGTGAAGATTCCTTCTGTTTCCGCGAGCAGCTTGATGGAATCGATGATTTCCGGATCGGAAATGTCTTCCGCCCAGCCGCCGGATTCGCGAATCAGGCGAGCCGCGTAGGGTCCGTCGGCGGGATTGCCGATGGCCAGCGAGCGCGCGATGGTGTTGGGCTTCTGTGGCTGAAAGCGTGGCAGATTCCGCTTCACGCTGTCGGCAATAGGAGAGCAGCCAGTGGCTTGCGCGCCGAAGAATTTCACGTGCTTGGGCTCGACCCAGCCAAGATGCGCCAGTTCACAGAAAGCCTTGGCAATTTTACCGATCAACGAGCCGCCCGCCATTGGCACCACCACGTTGTCTGGAAGTTCCCAGCCAAGCTGCTCGGCAATTTCGTAGCCGTGCGTCTTGGAGCCTTCGGCGTAGTAGGGGCGGAGGTTGACATTGACGAGGCCCCACTTGAAGCGGTCGGCAATTTGCGTGCACAAGCGATTCACGTGGTCGTAGTTGCCGTTGATGCGGACGATGCGCGCGCCATAGACCGCCGTATTCAGAATCTTCGCCGGCTCCAGATCGGCGGGCACAAACACGCAAGTATCGAAACCGAGTTGCGCGCCCTGCGCGGCGACGGCGTTGGCAAGGTTTCCGGTCGAGGAACAACCGATCTTCTGGAAGCCGAAACGGCGCGCGGCGGCAAGAGCCGTACCCACAACGCGATCCTTAAAGGAAAGCGTGGGGAAGCACACGGCATCGTTCTTGAAATAGATATTCTTGGCGCCCCAGCGCGCACCTAGCTTGCGGGACTTCACCAGAGGCGTGCCACCAATGGCGACGGTGGGCGTGAACCCCTCCGGGAGAGGTAGGAACTCCGAGTAACGCCACATATTGAAAGCGCGGTGCTGCAGGGCGCCGCGATGCGCGATATTACGGAGCGCTTCGTAATCGTAGCTCACCTCGAGCGGAGAGAAGCACTCTTCACAATAAGATAGGGGAGTGTTGGCGAATTTCTTGCCACATTCCCTGCATCGTAAGAAATACAGCTCTTTCATAAGTCACCTCGCCGTGGACTACTCGGTCCGAATTACACGCCGGGCCGGGTGCCCCGTGTGAAATGACGTGGAGATTGATGTCGGGCAGCGCGGAGGGGGAAAATGAAAAACCCTCCGTGCCAAAGCGCTTGGAGGGTCTCAGAACGTCTGTGACTTCGCCAGCCTTTAGCAGTTTTTTACGTGGAGCAAGTCGCCCTAAATCGCCACGTGATGCCGCCGAAGCGGCTTTAATAATTAAGCGGGATACAGGGAAGAAAGTCAAGCGCAAAATGAAATGAGATCGAGCACCATTCGAATGGAGTCTGAATTTGCGCTAAATAGCGAGGTTCTAGTATTTTTCCGTTAGGGTCGCGCAACAGCGGCGCAACTTCCGTATTTGGTTTAACTGACCGTGAAAGACTGATTTACGCGGTTCAAATCTGCTGGAAAAATGAGAAGCAACAAACCGGCGTTCTGCTACGTCCAATGACAGCGTGGGTAAAAACGATTCCGGAACGACCCGGCCATACGGCCAGTAATGCAAATGCCGCATCCAATGAGAAGCGGAACCCCACGCAAGGTGGGATGTTATACTTTTTCAAGGTGCGCTGGCCGGAAGCCGAAAGAGGAGCTAGAAAGATGGATCACGTACGAGAAATGGTGGATTGGACGAGACGTCGCAAGATTGTGGTAGCAGGATTAGTGACGGCAACATTGGTTGTCGGTATTCTGATTGGCACGGTGATTTCCGGCAAGGTTTCCGCGATGAAGGGATTTTCCTTCGCAGGAACGAATGCCACGCCGCTGGCGCTGCCGGACCCGATTCCGTCCTCCAATTCGTTTAACTCGATTGTCACGCGCGTGGAACCGGCCGTGGTGAATATCGCCACGACGCAAGTGATTGACCGCAAGTCCAAGAAGCGCCGCTCCTCTCCCCTGGACCCGGACGATCCCAGCGAAGACTTTTTCTTCCACTTTTTTGACGGCAGGCCGGACGCGCAGCCAGAGGCGGAACGGAGCCTCGGCTCTGGTGTGATTGTGGACCGTCGCGGATACATCCTGACGAACAATCACGTGGTCGAGCAGGCCACCAAGATCCAAGTGCAATTGAACGGCGATACAACGAAGTACACGGCCAAGGTGGTTGGCGTGGACGAAGATACGGACCTGGCGGTGATCAAGATTGAAGTGCCAAAGGATCTGCCGTTTGCCAAATTGGGCAATTCCGATGGCGTACAGGTAGGAGATTGGGTGCTGGCCATTGGCAGTCCATTCGGACTGAACGCGACGGTGACGGCGGGCATTATCAGCGCCAAGGACCGTGGCGGCATTGGGCGCCAGTTCCAACGCTTCCTGCAAACCGACGCGGCGATTAACCCCGGCAACTCGGGTGGACCGCTGGTGGATATGGCTGGGCAAGTGATCGGCATCAATACCGCCATCATTACTGGCGGGCGCGGGTACGAAGGCGTGGGATTTGCCATGCCCTCTTCGACGGCGCTGAGTGTCTATGACCAGATTGTGAAGAGCGGACGCGTGACGCGCGGCTCAATCGGCGTGAGCTTCAATGAAGAGCAGGGAACCAACCAGATGACGCTGAAATATCTGGGAGCTCCCTACGGCGTGGCGATTCAGGGCATCGAACCCGGCAGCCCGGCGGAGAAAGCAGGATTGAAGGACGGCGACGTGATCACGGCAGTTAATGGCGCGCCTGTGAAAACGGGCAATGACCTGGTGAACCCGATCGCCGCGGCGGCCATCGGCAGCAAAGTGAAAATCACCTACTATCGCGACAAGCAGCAGCACGAGACTACGGCCACCGTCGAAGATCGCACGCGAGTTTTCCCGGATGCGGCGAATCGCATCAATGGGACTCCGGATGAACCTGCGCCCGCGGAATTTGGTTTACACGTCGACGTGCTCACGCCCGAGCGCGCGCAGCGTGTGGGAATGGAAGGACAGAAGGGTGTGGTCGTAACCGAAGTTGATCCCGCGAGCTTCGCCGATGATTTGGGATTTGGTCCTGGTGACATCATCGCTGAGGTAAACGGGCAACCGGTGAACACCTTGGATGACTATCGCAAGGCGGTCGGCAAACTGAAGGCGGGAGACAATGTGGTGTTCAAGATACGGCGCCACAGCTACAACGACCGGACCGTCACGGTGTTCCTGCCGGGTGTTGTTCCGGCGGAAGGCAAATAGACGAACGACAACGCATCAACCCAGACATGCGCACATCGCTTTCCAGGCAAGCACTTGTGGGATGGATTCTTGCGGCTATGGCCGCGGGGGGCTTGGGCTTTCCCGCGGCTGCCGCACAGAGTGCGCCTGCGAGTAACAGCCACAAGAGCACGACTGGAAGAAGCGGAACGGCATCCCACACTAGCGTAGCGGGAACCACAGCCAAGAAATCCGGCAAATCTGGAAAGAGTTCATCCAGGAAAAGGACGAAGCGCGTCAAAGGGCAAGCGGCACCGACGCCGGAACGCATCAGCGAGATTCAAACAGCCCTGGCAAAGAACGGCGTATTTGAGGGCGAGCCGAACGGGAAGTGGGACCAATCCACCAGCGAGGGGATGAAGAAATTTCAAGCCGCGCACGGGTTGACTCCTACAGGCAAGTTCGATGCGTTAACATTGCAGAAGCTGGGGCTGGGCTCGGAGACCGCCGGAGTGGCCGCGCCCACGCCTCCACCGAACGCGACGGCGAATCGCCTGCTTTCGCGAAACGCGCAGCGCGACGAAATCAAGAACGAAAACCAGCCGGAATAAGCCAATTCGATTAGATCGAGTCTCGACTCTTCAAAAAAGTACGTTTTCCCGCGAGTGGAAATTGCGTCAACCGGGTTAGGATCGGCAGAACACCATCCAACCTCCACAAGGAGTTCTTGCTATGGGCTGCCCTCGATTCTTGTGCGTCTCATGTGAAATTCTAGGCTTAAGTCTAGTTCTACTCGGCCTCAGCGGTTGCGGCTCCAGTTCGTCAGGAGGACAAACAGGCCCTCCGAGCTACACGCTGACTGCCAGCACGCTGAACCCAAGCTCCGTCACAGCCGGAAATGCGTCCACTTCCACCATTACTGTGACTCCGGTAAATGGCTATGCGGGCAGCGTCAGCCTTTCGTGCGGCAGCATCAGCGGTGGGGCTGCCGCTCCCACTTGTGCCTTCAGCATGTCTCCGATTGCGATCGCAGGCACTGCTTCGGGCTCTTCCACTTTGACGGTATCCACTTCGAGCAGCACGCCGGGTGGCAGCTACGCCATATCTGTGACGGGTAGCGATGCCAAGAATTTGGCTCCCAGCAACGGCCCTCAAGGGCTGACCCTCACAACGGCAGCCACGATCCAGCACATCGTGATCATTTTTCAGGAGAACCGCACACCTGACAATCTTTTCCAGGATCCAGTGCTCATCAAAAATGGCGCTGACATCGCACAGAGCGGGGTGAACTCAGCGCAACAAACCATCACTCTGATCCCCATAGACCTGGGTACAGCCGGCAGCAACCCTCAGAATTACGATCTGAGCCACGCCCATTCCGCCTTCGTTTCCATGTATGACGGCGGCAAAATGGATGGTGCGGACTTGATCCCATGCAGTCCAGCCGCTAATTGTCCCCCTAACACGCATCCCAACCCACAATTCAAGTACGTGAACCCATCCGACGTTCAGCCTTACTTCGCTCTAGCTGAGCAATTCACCTTTGGCGATCGCATGTTCCAGACTAACCAGGGCCCCAGCTTCCCCGCGCACCAGTTTATTCTTTCCGGGACTTCGGCGCCCACCGCGGCTAGCGGTTTTTTCGCCTCCGAGAACATGAGTGGTGGAAGCATTGCGGGTTGCATTGCAGCGGCTGGCACGACGGTGGAATTGATCAGCCCGCTGGGGGTTGAGTCGTCATCGCAGTACCCCTGCTTCGAACACACCACACTGACCGACTTGCTGAACGGTAAGGGCGTCTCCTGGCGCTACTACGCGCCGTCCGCCGGTTCCATCTGGACCGCGCCTGACGCCATTGAGCACATATGCCAACAAATTACCGTCAATGGCACGCTCACCTGCAATGGGCCGGATTGGGTCAACAATGTGATCATCCCGCAATCGCAGGTTTTGCAGGACATCGCCAACAGCCAGCTAGCGCAAGTGAGTTGGGTCATTCCCGATGGCGCCCAGTCCGATCATGCTGAGAGCAACGACGGCAGCGGACCCGCCTGGGTAGCCGCCATTGTCAACGAAATCGGCAATAGTCCATATTGGGCGAACACCGCGATTATCATTACCTGGGATGATTGGGGAGGCTGGTACGATCACGTAGCGCCTAAAGTCGTCAACGATGGCGTTAGCTGGGGTTCAGGATATGTGTACGGTTTCCGCGTGCCTCTTATCGTTGTTTCACCGTACGCCAAAGCCGCTTACATCTCTCACACCACGCACGATTTCGGCAGCATCCTCAAATTTATCGAGACCACATTCAACCTGCCTTCGCTCGGCTATGCCGATGTTCCAGCCGACGACCTTTCCGATTGTTTCAACTTCACCCAGACGCCCATTACCTTCCAGAAGATTCCAGCAACCCTGGATGCCGCCCACTTCATCAACGACAAGAGTCCGCACATTGACCCCGACGATGAGTAACGTCAGTTCGCGGTCCAACACCCATTCTGGCCCTGTTTGATTCCGGGGGACTCTGCGTTGGGCGATTCTGGGGGTGCGGAGAAAGCAATCATCTCGCGTCTCATCTCTTCAGGGCCAAGACGGCGCGCCGTTTGACGCCGGCACGGATGCGCCGATAGACTCATCTCTTTTTAGGAGGAGCTATGGCCGCCGCTGGCACACCGCGCGTTTTCAAGAACTTTATCAATGGGGAATGGGTCGCGCCGCGTGGCGGGAAGTTCGTCGAGAACCGCAATCCTGCGAATACCGACGAAATCATCGCCACATTCCCGGCTTCCACGCCGGAAGACGTGAATGACGCTGTGGCTGCGGCAAAAGCGGCTTACAAGACCTGGCGGCTGGTGTCTGCGCCAAAACGAGCGGAGATTCTTTTTCGCGCCGCGGAACTGCTGGTGAAACGTAAGGAGGACTTCTCTCGCGACATGACTCGCGAGATGGGCAAAGTCCTGGCGGAAACTCGGGGCGACGTCCAGGAAGCCATTGACATGACCTACTACATGGCCGGTGAGGGCAGGCGGCTCTACGGCCAGACCACGCCATCAGAATTGCCCAATAAATTTGCCATGAGTGTTCGACAGCCCATCGGCGTGTGCGGACTGATTACGCCGTGGAATTTCCCCATGGCCATTCCATCGTGGAAGACAATGCCGGCGCTGGTTTGCGGAAACACCTCGGTGCTGAAACCCGCGGAAGATACGCCGCTTTCTTCTTACAACTTTGTCGAGGTGTTGACCGAAGCGGGTTTGCCCCCGGGCGTGGTGAATCTGGTGAGTGGCGACGGACCGGGCGCTGGAGCACCGCTGGCGAAGCACGCCGATGTGCCGGTGATCAGTTTTACGGGATCCACGTCTACGGGGCGCATCATCGCGGAGACCTGCGCGCCGAACTTCAAGCACTACAGCCTGGAGATGGGCGGCAAGAACATTATCCTGGTGATGGACGACGCGAATTTCGATTTGGCTGTGGACGGCGCAATCTGGGGCGCGTTCGGTACTACGGGGCAGCGTTGCACTGCGGCGAGCCGGTTGGGCGTGCACAAGAAGGTCTACGCGGAATTTGTCGCGCGATTTGTGGAGCGTGCGGCCCGGCTGAAAGTGGGCAATGGATTGGACCCGGTGGTGGAAATGGGGCCTTGCGTCAACGAGCAACAACTGAAAACGGTGATGTCCTACGTGGAGATTGGCAAGAAAGAAGGCGCGAAGTTGCTGACTGGTGGAAACCGGCTGGAGAGCGGAGAGCATTCGAAAGGATGGTTCCACGCGCCAACTGTTTTTGGCGATTGCGATCCGAAGATGCGCATCGCCCAGGAAGAAATATTCGGCCCTGTGGTCAGCGTGATTGCGATTGATAGCCTGGAGCAGGGAATCGAGGTGGCGAATGGAGTGCCGTACGGCCTCTCCGCATCTGTTTATACGCGAAACGTCAATCGGGCGTTTACGGCGCTGCAGGAGCTTTACACAGGGATTGTGTACATCAACGCACCAACAATTGGCGCGGAAACTCATCTGCCATTTGGTGGGACGAAGCAAACGGGCAACGGTCATCGCGAAGCCGCCGTCGCCGCGATCGATTTCTTCACAGAGTGGAAGTCCGTCTACATCGATTATTCCGACAGGCTACAGCGCGCGCAGATTGATAACAACTGAACCGTGGCTTTTATCAATCCTTGACCGCCCTCGTTGCTTCGTTGTAAATGTTTAGAATGGCTGAAGCTACTCTTTCATCTGAGTACAAGATCACCATTCCTCGAGAAGTGCGCCGAACAATTGGCCTCAATCCTGGCGACAAGCTGATCGTCATGGTGAAAGGCAAAGTTATGATCCTCCGCAAGAAACCAAGTCATTCGCGGCACCGTTCCATTTGATGTTCTTAGGGACGTGCTCAACGGGCTAAATGAATAAGGCTCATTCAAGTTGGGACGCGCACAACTCTACGGGTAGCAACTGCAAGATTCTGGGCTTTGACGCCGCTTGACAGGCTTCCTACAATAGTAATTAGCACTGAATGCCGAGTGCTGCTATGAGAAACCTTGCTCTACAGGAACGTCGTAACCGCCAGATTCTGGCTGATCTTGTCCGGACGTACATCGAAACGGGCGAGCCAGTATCTTCGCGCGCCATTTCCAAGCGCTTCGATGAATCGCTGAGCACGGCGACCATCCGCAACGTGATGGCGGACCTGGAAGATGGCGGCTACCTGTATCAGCCGCACACCTCTGCGGGGCGTGTGCCGACGGCAGCGGCGTACCGGTTTTTTGCGCAAGAGATTGCTTCGCAAGCCACGCTGAGCGTTGAAGACCGCGACTGGATCAAACGCGAGATGACCGCGGGCGTTTCCGCGGGAGAGATTACCGAGCGCGCGGGTCACGTGCTGGCGGAAGTATCGAAGGGCGTGGGGATCATCGTATCGCCTCCACTTCGCAAAACAGTTTTGGAACATGCGCGGATGTGGCTGCTGCCGGATGGCCGAGTGGTGGTTGTACTGATCTCGCCGGGCGGGAACACGCGGGATAAAGTACTACGGCCGCCGAGACTCTTTACGCAGGAAGAGCTCGACGCCACTGCCGATTTTCTGAATCGGCACTATTCAGGTTGGACGCTGGAAGCGATTCGCGGCGACCTGCTGCAGAAGTTGGCGGGCGAGCGAGAACGCTATGAAGGCATTGTTCGCAGCGCCCTCACGCTGTGCGATCCGGCGATTCTCGGGGAAACCTCGGCGCCGCAGGTGTACGTGGAAGGAACATCGCAGTTTGTGGGCTCCACGGAATTCCCTGACCAGGGGCAATTGCGGGAATTGCTGGCGGCGATCGAGGAAAAGCATCGCCTGGTGACAATGCTGAATGCGTGCATCGATACGCCGGAGCCTGTGTTCGTGCAAATCGGCGTGAAGGAAATTTCTCCCGCGGGGGATAATATTGCTGTAATCAGCGCACCGTATTCGCAGAGCGACCGGGTGCAAGGTTCGCTGGGCGTTCTGGGGCCAACGCGCATGCACTATGAACGCGCCATGACGGCGGTGGCTTATGTCGCACAGCTTTTCAGCGAAGCCCTAAGCAAGATTGAATAGCGAAATGATTCGAGGGAAGAAGTTATGAAAGACGCAGAGATCAAAGTGAAAGTGTCCCGGATCGACGAAGCAGGTCATCCGGCGGAGGACAAGGCCGTGGTGGACGACGCCGAGCGCGACGACGCAGACGCAAAGAAGCTGGCCACGGATTTGGAAGAAATGCGCCAAACAATGCTGCGTCGGCAGGCGGACTTCGAGAATTACCGCAAGCGCATCGAACGGGAGCGCAGTGAAGACGGACGGCGGGCTACGGCTCGTGTCATCGAAGGCTTGATCCCGGTGCTTGACGGATTCGAGCATGCCCTGGCCGCGCATCGCGAAGACGAGTACGAGAGCTATCGCAAGGGCTTTGAGCTGATCTACAAGCAAATGCTCGACAATCTGGCGAAGCTTGGCGCGCACCGCATTGACCCGTTGGGCAAGCCATTTGACCCACATTTGCACCAAGCCGTGGACCGCGTGGAAACTACCGAACATCCCGATGGCACAATTCTTGCCGTGTTTCAACCGGGCTATGAATTTCATGGACGAGTGCTGCGGCCGGCGATGGTGCGGGTAGCGGTTCATCCGGGTGGCGCATCGAAGGGTGAGGTGAATTAAAGCGGTTAGCAGTAGTCAGTTTTTAGTATTAAGTTTTCGGAGAAGAGTTAGGAGGCCGAGTACTGGAAACTGTGGATCATAGCAGCGCCGGATTACTGAAAACTTATAACTGATTACTGACAACGGTTTCCTGATCGCTGATGACTGACATCTGATAGCCGTAAACTGTTGACGTAGGAAGGATAGTGCAGGAAAACACATGACCCGCGGACAACAACGAGATTATTACGAGGTTCTGGGACTCGCGAAGGCGGCTTCGATCGACGAGATCAAGTCCGCTTATCGCAAAGCCGCGATGAAGTGGCATCCCGACCGCAACCCGGAGCGTAAGGAAGAGGCGGAACATAATTTCCGCGAAGCCACGGAATCTTACAGCATCCTCAGCGATGCGCAGAAGCGCCAGATTTACGATACCTACGGCCACGCGGGATTGGCAGGCGCCGGTGCGCAAGGCGGGTTTGACGGCACCATCTTCCAGGATTTCCACGATATTTTTGGCGATTTTTTTGGCTTCGAGGATTTGTTTGGCGCGGCGGGTGGCCGCCGTGGTGGCCGCAGTCGCGTGAAGCGTGGCAACGATTTGCGCTATGACATGACGCTGACTTTTGACGAAGCGGCCATGGGCATCTCGACCAAGATTCGTGTGCCGCGAATGGAATACTGCGAGGAATGCAACGGAACTGGCGCGAAAAAGGGCACCGGAATCGTGAGTTGCCAGGCGTGCGGCGGGCGCGGCCAGTTGATCTACCAGCAGGGATTTTTCACCGTGAACCGCACGTGCCCCAATTGCCAGGGCGCGGGACAAATCGTGAAGGAACGTTGCGCCGAATGCCGCGGCCAAGGACGCATCGAGCGCGAGCACACCATCGAATTGCGGATTCCACCCGGCGTGGATACAGGAACGCGTCTACGCGTGCAGGGCGAAGGCGAATCGGGGCCGAATGGCGGGCCTGCGGGCGATTTGTATGTCGTGCTGGAAGTGAAGGAACACAAATTCTTTGAGCGGCGTGGCGCGGATTTGTACAGCACGATTCCGCTGAGCATTGCGCAAGCCACGCTGGGCACTGAGCTGCAAGTTCCCGGACTGAATGGGGAAGAGACGCTGAAGATCCCCGAAGGCACGCAGGGCGGCGCTGTATTCCGGCTGAAGGGCAAAGGTCTGCCCGACCCTCATGGTGGTGGACGCGGCGATTTGTATTTTCATGTGCGGGTGCTGACCCCGACGAAGCTCACGCGCGAGCAACGCAAACTGATCGAACAATTGCATGCCACGATGAAGGTGGAGAATAAGCCGGCGGAACGCGACTCCAACATCTTCGATAAAGTGAAAGACATTTTCGGTTAGCGGGCACCCTGCAAAACTAAAACTGCAAATCTCGCAGAGCCAGCCAGCCTTCCGCCGTCTTGCTGCAGTTGACCGCACGTACCAGAGTTTCGGAGACCAGGCCAGCCGCCAACGCCCCGATAACGGATATTCCAAGCGGGGAATTGATGCGGTTGGTCGAAACCGCAAAAGTGGAGTCACCATCGCCGGTGGTGTGGTAGGGATTGATTGCTCGCGCAGCCCCGGTTGAAGTCATCATGGCAATCTTCGTCAGTTCGGTCTTTGTGAACGAGACGTTCGTTGCAACCACAACCAGGGTAGTGCTGTGGAATGGCTCATCGCTGAGTTTGAACGAGGCGGAATCCGCGCGCGAAGCCAATTTCTTCAGCGTTTCACTGAGATTGGCAAAGCCCTTGCCATCCGGCCGGAGCGCTCCGGCAACAATTTTTCCAGTGTGGCGATCCAGAATGTCGCCGGCCGCATTCGCCACAACCAGTGCGCCGATAACGATATCACCAAGCCGGAGGCTCGCGGTGGCGAGACCGGACTTCATGCCTTTGTACCCCTCGTTCTTGAGCATTTTCCCGACGGTCGCCCCGGAACCCGCGCCAACATTACCTTCTTCAAGTTGCGCGGAAGATGCCGCCTTGCACGCCTTATACCCGGAATCTTCATCCGGGCGAATTCTTCCGTCTCCCAACGACAAATCGTCAATCACGGCACCTATCACAATCGGAATCCGCACGTTGGGGATTCCCCAATCCAATCCGATGGTGTGCTCTTCAAGGTAGCGGTTCACTCCTGTTACCGCCGCCAGGCCCAGGGGTCCTCCACCCGACAAGAGGATTCCGTGGATGGTATCGACCGGGCTCACAGGCTGCAGCATGACGCCCAAATGCGAGCCCGGAGCCGAGCCGTCGTAGTCCACGCCGGCAGTAGCTTTGCCTTCGAACAGCAATGCGGTGCAACCTGTAGGTCGCCGCGTGTCTGTGTAATGACCGGCTTTGATGCCCGGAACGTCCGTGATACATCCCGCCGAAGCGGGTTGCTGCATCCCTTGGGAAGACTTGGCCCCCAAGACACCGGAATGCAAACTCGTGCCAATACCTGCCATCAGAACCTGATTAAATTGACGCCGTGTAATCGTTGTCATCTTGATCCTCCGTGGTCGGGCTGCCAATCAGCTGAATAACACAATTCTACGCACGAATGAGTCGGCAAAGCGGACAGATTGGCTTTGGTACGAGCGCCGATTCAGGGCGTTGCTTGTTGCAAAAAAGCGCTCGCACCAACCGTCTTTTTTAGTTTGATTCCGTTCTCCAACGGTGCTCCTAACTGTCACCGTGCCTGCGAGCATTCAATATACATGCGGCAAGGTCCCCAGTTGTCAGTAAAGCGTTAAGTCGTGTACCCGGGGTCTCTTCGAGTTTCATTACTTCTTGAATCGTGACGGGTGTCGACATGTTGGAGTGAGGCGCAAGCAACTCCACTGGCGCGTCTTTCTTTGGAATATGGCGGACGAACGCTAGGACCCAAGGGGGGAGTGCCTCCCTCCTGCGGCGGGCAGGCAGAAGGCGGCCCCTACAAAAGCAAGAGAGGGCGAATTACAAATTCAGGCGGGCGGCGATCCGTGGCAAGATAGGCGCAGCATGCGACGGCGATTTTTTGTGGAACAATTTGAAGGGCAGCTGGCGCGGATGGAGGGTGAAGCCGCGCACCACCTGGGCCGCGTGCTTCGTGCGCAGCCGGGGCAACTGTACGAATTGAGCGATGGAGAACGGGTGTGGCTGGGCCGCGTGGAAAGCGTAGGCCGCGACACGGTCGAATTTGCATTAGTGGAAGAGCTTGCCATGCATCAGCCTTCGCTGGACACTACGCTGCTGCTGGCTGTTGTGAAATTCGATGCCTTTGAATGGGCGCTCGAAAAGGCTACCGAGCTTGGCGTCGCGCGCATTGTTCCGCTGGCCGCTGCGCGCAGCGAGAGGGGGCTGCTTGCGGCTGCTCCCAAAAGGGCCGAGCGCTGGCAGAAGATCCTCGTGGAAGCCTCCCAGCAATCGCGCCGCGTACGTCTGCCGCTGCTGGAATCCTTGGTTAAGCCGGAATCCGCGTTTGCTACGAAGGCGGATGCGTTGCGCGTGCTGCTTTCGGAGGCGCCCGAAGCAAAACCTCTGCGCACGGTCGTGACTGGGCAGTCAGCGAAAGCTGCCGTTCTGGCGATTGGACCCGAAGGGGGCTGGACCGATGCGGAATTTGCTGCCGCCCGCGACGCGCAGTTTCTGGAAGCCTCGTTGGGGAAGCTCATTCTGCGCACAGAGACGGCTGTGGTGGCAGCACTCGCTTCGCTGAATTTTGCACTTTCTCGAGATTGACGGCTCCTGCCGCGATCCCTCCACTCCGCGGCCCGACGCGCCAAAATACGGCGCGAAGGAGAAAATCGGGCCGCTCCGGTCGGGATGACAGGATCGGATAAGGCAAATTCACGAGAAGAGGGATTCGTCGCCCAAAGAGCAGGCGATGTAAAACCGTTCCTCACTTCGCCCGCCTCTGGCGGGTTCGGGATGACGGGCTTGGGATGTCGCGTCGTGTCGGGAAGGCCTCACCCCTGAAGGGGTGAGCTACAGCGCTAGAAAGGGAAGATTTGGAGGTTGCGGCGGCCGGGGAGAACGATCGCCAGATAACGACCGTCCTGGGAAAGCCCGAATTCGCGGACGGTGAGGCCGTGAAGGAGCATGCGCGGAGTAGGCTCGGCGACGGGGATGGCTTGGCGACCCGAGTACGCCGTTAGCAGCGGGATGGGGAACTCGGCCAGGTCGGCGGATTTCTTTTCAAGCGTGCGCTTCAAGTAGATGTGGGTCTCGTCGCCCGACCATTGGAGAACGCCGAGGCCAACGCGGATACGCGCAACCTTCTTGGGATTGGAAAGTTCGCGAACTTCCAGAACTTCGTTGTCGATGTAGTACGCAACTTTGGTACCGGAAGGGGAGAGCGAAAGTCCTCCGGCGTAGGAATCGAGAGTGGCGATTTCCTGGGTGTCCTGAGACAGGAGGTCGAGGCGCTGGAGGCGTGGGGGACCGTCCATATTGCGATTGCGTTCAACAGCGATGGCGGAATTGGTTCCGGGAATGCGGACAGCGTTGACGAAGGTGCGACCCTCGAAGGCCTTTCCGGCAGGACCGGTGGAGAGGTTGAGATATCGCATAGAGAAAAGCGCGCGGGGAGCGACTTCCTCGGTCAAGTAGACGAGGGTGGAGTTGTCGCGGAGCCAAAGAGGATTCTCCGCGTTCATGACGAGCGGCTCATTCTTGACAGGGCGGATTTCGTGGCCGGAATCGTCGAGGAGAAGCAGGGCGCGCGCCTCATCGCCGCGGCCTCCATCAGGATCGGCGGTAATGGTAAAAAGCTGCACGGCGAGGATGCGCCCGTTGGGCGACCATGTGAAGGACTCGACGAGATAGGTGAAGGGCTTATCGCCGAGGGTGAATTTCTCGCCGGTGAAAAGACGGCGGCGCTTGCCGTTGGTTTCGAGGAGGAAAATGTCGTCGCGCTGATAGTCGTATTTCTTGGATTTGTACATGCGCCGGACGGAGAAGGCGATGCGGCCATCCGGGGCGTACGAAAAGGCAGTGACTTCCTCGTCGACGTTGACAAGGGGCTTGTCGAGATTTTGCGCGCGGGTGGGAGAGGGAAGGAGGAGAAGGAAATTGAGGATACCAAGGAAAAAGAAACGGGCGTGAACGCTCACTCTGATAGAAGCCCAGGAACGGAGAGATTCCTCACTCCGCAGACTTCGTTCGGAATGACGGAATAGCAGTTCGGGCGCTAGATCATGGACGGTTTGCGAGCTCATGGTTTCGGGTGGGAACCAGTGTACTCGGAGCAGCACGGTTTTTGTACTGGACTGAATTCCATAAGCTCGACGCGGGTGCCATCTGGGTCGTAGAGATCGAGAGACCATTTGCCGTCGCGGCCGACTTCGGGGCCATCGTAGGAGGCAACACCGTTGGCCTTAATTTTGGCTTCGGCGGCGTGGATGTCGCGTACGCCGAGAGAGAAGTGATTTTGTATGCCCAGTTCCTTCTTGTCGGCGGAAGGCGAGATGTTCAGCATGTATTCGATCCAGTTGTCACCGTCTGGAACCTGAAGTTCGACCCAGTCGGTTTCAGCATCCTTGAAGCCACCGTGCCAGTATGGACGAAATCCAAGAACGTCTTTGTAGAAGTGATCCATTGCAACGCGGTCTTTGACGACGAAACCGGCGTGGATGATACGCATGCCGACCGGGTCGGGAAGGCCCCCTAAGAAGTCCACTTTCATAGGGCGGGCAGGGCCAACGAAGGAAATGAGATGGCCTTCGGGGTCTAGTAGTCCCAAATGTTCCACGCCATGAGCATCTTGCGAAATTGTGCCGGTAGTAACTCCGTGAGCCAAAAGAAAGCTGCGCATCTGAGAGACGCTATCGGTTTGGAAGGCAATTTCCGCGAGCCAATCATCTGGCGCGGGGGAGAGGACTTGCTCCAGTTCGAGGTGCTGTCCATCCGGACCCCAGCTAACCCCAAAACACGAGTGCGCCTTATCCGAACAGCGGTACTTCTCTTCAGGCAGACCCAGGATGTCTTTATAGAATGCGCGAGATTTTGTCGTGTCGGTCACATAGATTCGAACGTGATGAATCCCAGTGATACGGGGGCGAGAGATTTTATCCTGGGCGGAGAAGGAGGGGAGAGCCAGCAGTAACGCGATGAGGCCGAACACGGAGCGACGCATCAATTTTCTCTCAGGTCTTTTCGGTGGCGCGAGATTTCAATTTGCGAATCTCATCCAGGCGCTGGCGCAATCTTAACTCGAAACCCTGGTCTGTAGGTTGGAAGTAGGTGCGGCCGGAAAGGTTGTCGGGAAGGCAAGTCATGTCGGTGAGCTTATCGTCAAAATCGTGGGCGTATTTGTAGCCTTCGCCATAACCGACGTTTTTCATGAGTCCGGTGACAGCGTTGCGCAAGTGGAGAGGAACGGGATCAGCCTCTGTTTTGCGAACGTCTTCCAGGACTTTGCCGTAAGCGGTGTACACGGAATTGGATTTAGGGGCAAGTGAAAGATAGACGACGGCTTGCGCCAGGGCGAGGTGGGCTTCGGGAGCGCCGAGAAAATCGAAAGCATCGCGAGCAGCAAGAGTGACGGCGAGGGCGCCCGGTTCAGCAAGGCCGATATCTTCACTGGCCATGCGGACGATGCGCCGTGCCAGGTAGAGGCAATCTTCGCCGCTTTCAATCATGCGGATCAGCCAGTAGAGCGCAGCATCGGGATCGGAATTGCGCACGGATTTATGGAGAGCGGAAATTAGATTGAAGTGCTCTTCACCGGCTTTATCGTAGCGAAGGACTTTGCGCTGGAGGACATCTTCGAGGAGTTCGCGAGTGAGCTTCCGGGGAGTGGGACTTTCGCCGGCGGTGGAAGATACGGGAGCTTTTGCGCTGCGGGCGCAGAGTTCGAGCGTGTTGTAGGCCGTGCGGGCGTCGCCATTGGAATAAGAAGCGATTCGGAATAGGACGTCGTTGGAGGCATCGAGGTGCATGTTGGCGAGGCCGTGCTCGGAGTCGGAGAGAGCCCGGCGAAGGAGATCGACAACTTGCGGAGTGGTGAGGGCATCGAGGACGTAAACCTTGGTGCGCGAGAGGAGCGGTGAGATGACCTCGAAGGAAGGATTCTCTGTGGTCGCGCCGATGAAGAGGATGTGACCTGCTTCCACGTAAGGGAGGAAGGCATCCTGCTGAGCTTTGTTGAAGCGATGGACTTCATCAACGAAAACAATGGTGCGCTGGCCAGAGTGGGCTTTGCGTTCAGCCTGGGCCATCACGTCTTTGATTTCCTTGATGCCGCTGAGGACGGCGCTGAAGGAAATGAATTCGCTGCTGGTAATACGCGCGATGACGCGAGCGAGAGTAGTCTTGCCGCAACCCGGAGGACCCCAGAAGAGCATCGAGCTGAGATTATCGGATTCGATCTGAAGACGGAGTGGCTTGCCGGGACCGAGGAGTTTTTCCTGACCGATGAATTCGTCGAGGGTGCGCGGGCGCATGCGTTCGGCGAGGGGTTGCAGGGAGGCGGGAGTATCCGCGTCGTGGAATGGGGAGAAAAGGCTCATAGGGCTAGTCTAGCGCATATATTGAATAGATGAATGCATGCCAGGGTCGAGGGGTATCACTGACCAGATATCAGCGCTCAGGAGGCAAGAAAAGTCGGGCTAAGAAAGGATGTTGAGTTCGGAGAGTAGGAATGCGTAGTCGAAGGCGATTTCGCGGAGGTAGTCGTAGCGGCCGCTGGCGCCGCCGTGGCCTGCGCCCATGTTGGTTTTAAGGAGCAGAGGATTGCTGTCAGTTTTTAGGGTGCGCAGTTTGGCCACGTATTTGGCGGGTTCCCAATACATAACTTGGGAATCGTTGAGAGCGGTTTTGACGAGCATGGTGGGATAGTTCTTATGCGCAAGATTGGTGTAGGGGCAATAGGACTTCATGTAGAAGTAGTCGTCTTCCTTGAGGGGATTGCCCCATTCTTCATACTCGCCGACGGTGAGGGGGAGAGAAGCATCGAGCATGGTATTCAGCACGTCCACGAAAGGAACGTGGCTGATGACGGTGCGGAAGAGATCGGGACGCATGTTGGTGATGGCGCCCATCAGGAGGCCACCGGCGCTGCCACCTTCAACAGCAAGGTTTTGTGCGGAAGTGAATTTCTCGGCGATCAGATGCTCGGCGCAGGCAATGAAGTCAGTGAAGGTGTTGAGCTTAAGGTGCATGCGTCCGGCATCGTGCCAAGGCTTGCCGAGTTCACCGCCGCCACGAATGTGAGCGATGGCAAATGCCAATCCGCGATCGAGAAGACTAATGCGGTTGGAGCTGAACGAGACAGGCATGGAGAGGCCGTAACTGCCGTAGCCGTAAAGGAGAAGCGGCGCGCTGGCATCGCGAGGGGTGCCACGACGATAGACGATGGATAGAGGGACCGAGGTGCCATCGGGAGCGATGGCATGCAGGCGTTCGCTGGCATAGAGAGTGGGGTCGTAGCCGCCCAGAACGGGTTGCTGCTTACGGAGGATGCGCTCGCCAGTGTGGAGATCGTAGTCGAAGACGGATCGCGGAGTGATGAAAGATTCGTAGTGAAAACGGACGTGAGATGTATCGAATTCGGGATTGGAGCCAAGTGTGGCGTTGTAGGCAGGCTCGGCAAAGGCGATGCGGCTGGAGGCGGCCAGGGCCGAAGCGGCGGAGCCCGTCAGATCCACGATGCGGAGATAGGGGAGGCCATCTTCGCGTTCAAAGAGGACGAGATGGGTGCGGAAAGCTTCAGCGGCGGAGAGCATGACCCCAGGACGGTTGGGAATGACCTCGTGCCAACGGGACGGCGAGGGGTCAGAGGCCGGTGCGGTCATCAAACGATAAGTGCGCCCGCCGGAGTTGGTGCGGATGAAGAATACGCCGCCCGAAGGGTCGGCGGAGTTGCCGGGATGATGGTCAACGTAGTATTCGTGGTCGTCTTCGCGAGGAGCGATCAGCTGAAACTCACCAGAGGGTTGATCCGCGCGCAGGAAACGGATTTCGCTGGTGGTGTGGCTATTAGAGACGAGGAGGAGATAGGCGCCGCTGCGGGTGCGCTCAATATCGATGCGGAAGCGCTCGTCTTTTTCCTCGAAAAGGAGAACATCGGGAAAGTTGGAGCCGAGGATGTGGCGATACAGGCGATGAGAGCGCTTGGAGACTTCATCTTCGACGACGTAGAAGAGAGTAAGACTGTCGGCAGCCCAGGCGGCGCTGGTGACGCGTTCAATGTGGAGGGGGAGTAGTTCGCGAGTCCCGAGATGCTTGACCTGGAGGGTGAACTGGCGAAAACCCGTATTGTCCGTCGAGTAGGCTAAGAGACGATTATTGTCGGAAATGTCGAATGAGCCGAGGCCGAGGAAAGGGTGGCCTTCAGCTAAAGCATTGAGATCGAGGAGTATTTCCTCTTCAGGTGGAGCAGGAGCGGCATCCGAGGGGGAGGAAGGCTCCAGTTTGCGGCAATAGATGGGGTACTGCTTGCCTTCTTCGGTGCGCGTGTAATAGGAGTAGCCACGGAGGCGGTAGGGGACGCTCAGGTCGGTCTGCTGAATGCGGCTGAGCATCTCGTAATAAAGTGCTTCCTGGAATGCCTGGTGGGGTCTCAGGTAGGCATCGGCGTAGGCGTTCTCTGCTTCAAGGTAAGCAGCGACACGCGGGTCTTTCTTGTGGCGAAGCCAGGCGTAATCATCAATGCGGCGATCTCCGTGGATGACGTGCTCAACGGGTTCGCGCGGGGCGACGGGAGTAAGAGTTGGGCTGCCCGAATTGCCTTCGGGCAATGGAGAAGCGGCCAGCGATGGAGAGTCGTGCGACATAGGTCGTTTTGTAGGATGGCCTGAGAGAGTTATCGTAACCGAAGATGGAATTGTGGCAAAGGGGGCAAGGAGAGGAGAAGGATGGCATACGAGACTGAGATCAAGCTGCGGATCGAGGACGAGAAGGGGTTGCGGAGGACGCTGAAGAGAATGGGGGCGGTGTTGGTGGGGGGCGGAAACGGGTGCGTTCATGAAATGAACTTGATTTTTGATACGCCCGAAGGTGGGCTGGCGAAGCATGGTCAGTTGTTGCGGATTCGCACGGAGACTCCGGAAGGAGGGAAGCGCGGAAAAGCTGGGAAGGGCGCGCCACGCGTCGTGTTGACGTTCAAGAGCCCGCCGGAGGAATTGGCGATGGGTGAAGCGGCACCAGCACTGCGGGATCGTCGCTATAAGGTACGGCAGGAGATTGAGGTTGTGCTGACGGATGCGGCGGGACTGCAGAAGATTTTCGAGGGACTGGGGCTGCGTGGCTGGTTCCGCTATGAAAAGTACCGGACAACGTACCGGCTGCCGAAGCGAGTGAAGTGGGCACAGGGCCTGCTTCTGGAGCTGGATGAAACGCCAGTGGGGACGTTTCTGGAACTGGAGGGGCCGGGGGAGGCGATTGACCGGGCGGCCAAGGAATTGGGGTATGGCGTGAAGGATTATGTGTTGAAGAACTACCTGGTGCTGTATGTGGAGGACTGCCGGAAGAAAGGGGTGGAGGCAGGGGATATGTTGTTTAAGACGGCAAGCGGGAAGACGGGGAAGTAGAAAAGTGAATGAGTTTAAGTGTGCAAGAGCGAAAGAATTAAATCTTTTTTGGTGATTTCATGTTGACAATGCGAAGAGGCAGGTTTATCACTGGATTCGGAGTGAATTCTCTGCAATGAGCGCGTCCGGCGAACTCGAACCTCACCCTAGATGCTCCAGGGGGAGTCTCAGCCACTTGACCGCTAGGCCTGCGAGTCTTTCGGGGTCGGCCCTGGAATGGATTGGCCAAAGGGGCGAGCACCGCGAAGGTCTCGCGAGGTTTGTAGCCGAAGGAGGATTCGCCGCCGGCTAAGGGTTGCAGTATTGCAGCGTGGAGATGATCCGCCGCCGGTCGTTACGACTTGCGGCGATTTTGTTTTTAAGGGAGAGCGAGAGACGGTAAGGAGTAGGGGAACTGGACCGGCGGGGGTAAAGAAGGCGGAAAGGAGGTGGCGTGATGCTCTATGCGACAGAGATCATGGGTTCGCAGGCCGTGGATGCACAGGGAAATTATGTCGGCCGTGTGCGCGAGTTTTTCGTGGAGCCGGCGGATCAGCCCAACCGTGTTTCGCATTTCTTGATATCGCGCGGGCGGTTTGCACCGCTGGTGGCGCGGCACGATCAGGTCTCCGCGATCGAGCCGGGGCGGATTCAATTGAATGTGAGCGAACGGGCACTGGCCGCCTATGAGCCGAACGAAGCCTGGCTAGCCGTGCAAAAGGACTTGCTGGACCAGCAGATTATTGATACCTCGGGGCGCAAAGTGGTGCGCGTGAATGATGTGGATCTGGCGGAGTTGCGGACGAATGGGAACGTCGAGCTGCGAATTACGCAGGTGGATGTGGGGTTGCCGGGTGCGGTGCGAAGGTTGTTGCAGGGCGTCGCTCCCGCAGCCATGGTGCGAAAACTGCAAAGGAAGCTGCCTCAGCGAGCAATTCGATGGGAGTTTGTGAATTTGATCGAACCGGATCCGCTGCGGCGCGTGAAATTGCGGATTACGCACGAAAAGCTGGAGGACCTGCACCCCGCGGATTTGGCGGAGATGATGGAGGAACTTTCGGCTGCAGAGCGGCAGACTATTATCGCTTCGCTGGATGAGGAGACGGCCGCAGCAGTTCTGGCGGAATTGGATGAGCGGCTGACGACCCAAATCGTGGAAAAGTTGGATCCAGAAAAGGCAGCCGACATCATCGAGGAGATGGCGCCCGACGCGGCGGCGGATTTGCTGGCGGACTTGTCAAAGGAGACGTCGGAGGAAGTGCTGGAAGAGATGCCCAACCAGGAGGCGGCCGAGGTGCGGGAGCTGCTCGCGTTCGATCCTTCCACGGCGGGCGGGATGATGAATACGGAGTTTGTTTTCGTGAGCGAAGCCTCCACGCGGGATGAAGTGCTGGAATGGATGAAGACGCAGGAGCTGAACTTGGAACAGCTGGACACGATTGTACTGATCGACAAGTCGGCGCAGTTTTCGGGGACTGTACCGGTGGCGCGGATGCTCCTGGCAACCGCGGACCAGAAGATGGGCGAGTTGAGGACGGAGCCGTTGCTGAGCGTTACGGCGGATGCGGGAGAAAAGGATGTGTTCGAGTTGTTTGATAAATATAATTTACGGATGTTGAGCGTGGTGGATGAAGAGAAAAGGCCGATTGGGACAGTGACGGTGGATGACGTGGTGTCCAGACTGGTGAAGGCGTGAGAAGTGCGACACAGGGCGCGAAGCACGAGGCGTACTCTTCTCTTCCCCGCGAACTCTGTGCTTCCATGTTTTCATTTTTCTTTCTTTACCCAAAACTGAAAACTTAAAACTGATAACTGTAAGACCGTAAGGGAGATACATATCGAAGGTTGGCGGCGATGAAGCTGGGCTTGATTAACAAGACGATTGACGCGATGCGCGGGAGGACGATGGACTTCTTCTCGCGCGGGCAGGCTTGGCGCCGTCGCATTGCCCTGTTTCTCGCGGTGATCGGCCCGGGGATCATTACGTCCAACGTGGACAATGATGCGGGCGGAATCGCGGTGTACACGCAGGCGGGAAGTTCGCTGGGGTACACGCTGCTTTGGTCGCTGATCCCGATGACGATTGCGCTGTATGTGACGGAAGAGATGTGCGCGCGAATGGGCGTGATCACCGGTAAAGGGCTTTCCGATTTGATCCGCGAGGAGTTTGGGTTTCGGTCCACGTTTTTCGTGATGGTGACGGGGTTTTTCGTCGATTTGGGCAACGTCGTGGCGGAATTCGCTGGAGTTGCGGCGTCGATGCAGCTGTTCGGCATCAGCAAATACATTGCGGTGCCGATTGCGGCGTTGCTGGTGTGGGTCTTGGTGCTGAAGGGGACGTACCGGCAGGTTGAGGTTATTTTCCTGGTATTGTGCGTCTTCTATTTGTCGTATCTGTTTTCGGCGTTATTTGCGAAGCCGGATTGGATGCTGGCGGCCCGGATGATGGCAATTCCGAGCATCCACTTTGATGCGAGCTACCTGGTGACGTTGACGGCGCTGGTGGGAACGACCATTGCGCCGTGGCAGTTCTTTTACCTGCAGGCCAGCTTTGTGGAGAAGAAAGTTGGGCCGCGGCACTACCCGCAGGCACGGCTCGATGTGCTGTTTGGAAGCATCAGTTGCATGGTGATCGTGTTTTTCATCATTGTGTGCACGGCTGCGACACTCAATCGGACGGGACTGACGAACATCACGGATGCGGCGGAAGCGGCGAAGGCTTTGGTGCCGTTGGCAGGGAAGTGGGCCAGCTATCTGTTTGCGTTTGGGCTGCTGAATGCGTCAATCTTCTCGGCGACAATTCTGCCGCTTTCTACAGCGCATGTGATTTGTGAGGGGATGGGTTTCGAGGCCGGGCTGGACCATAAATTCAAGGAAGCGCCTGCCTTTTACTGGCTATACACAATTCTAATCGTGGTGGGCGCGGGGATTGTGCTAATTCCGAACGTGCCGTTGTGGAAGATCTTCATTTTTTCACAAGTAGGGAACGGCGTGTGGCTGCCGATCGTGGTGATTTTCATTTTATTGCTGGTAAACCGGAAAGATCTGATGGGAGAGCACACCAACACGGTGACGTTTAACGTTGTGGCGTGGGTCACCGCAGTGGCCATGATTATTTTAACGGTAGTGCTGATGTGGCAGGGTGTGGCGCAGTGGGTGCATGGGGGGACAGGATAGATTGGTGTGTAGGTCTAAACGATATTAGCGACCAGTTATTAGCGATCAGGAACCGAAGAGAAGAGAACCCTCCTTAAACCGATCATAGAAGTTAGTTGGGCGCGCGAAACCGGGGAGGCTGGGACGATTGCGCGGTTAACTGGGGGTGTGCTAACTTTGCGGCGTAAAGAAGATTTGGCAAAACGACCGTGCCCCATACCCGAATACATCCTGAGACGCTTACCGCGGAGGCCTTGGGCCCGGTTACGCCGGAAGAGTCGGCACTGCTGAAGAAGTTGGACCTGACGCGATTGCCGCGGCACATTGCCGTGATTATGGACGGGAACGGGCGTTGGGCACAAAAACGGCATTTGCCCCGGGTGGCGGGGCACCGCGCGGGCACACGATCAGCAAGGACGACGATTGAGACGTGCGCGCGGCTAAGGGTGGAGGCGCTGACGCTATATGCGTTTTCGGTTGAGAATTGGCGGCGGCCTAAGGCGGAAATCGAGTTCCTGATGCAACTCCTGCGGGATTATCTGCGCAAGGAAATGCCGCTGATCCAGAAAAACAATATCCGCATGCGGTTTTTGGGTAGGCCGGAAGAATTGCCGGCGGGGGTGCAGAAAGATACGCGAGAGGCTACGGAAGCAACCGCGCGGAATACAGGGATGGTGCTTTCGATCGCACTGAATTATGGAGGCCGTGCGGAAATTGTGGACGCCATGAACGCGATCCTGGCGGAACGGAACGGGCATGCCGGCGCGGACGCGGTGACGGAAGAGTCGTTGGCACGGCACTTGTACACGGCGGATTTGCCGGACCCGGATTTATTAATACGCACGAGCGGGGAGATGCGCGTCAGCAATTTTCTGTTGTGGCAGATTGCGTATGCGGAAATTCTAGTGACGGAGACGCTGTGGCCGGATTTTAGCCGGGTGCGATTGCTGGAGGCGCTGGTGGATTTTCAGAAGAGAGAGCGGCGCTACGGCGGAATTGATTCGGAGCGCGGAACTGCGGCGCGGGCAGCACGGTAGGGCGAGAGAATCCCAATGGACAAGTTGATAGAAGGACAGGATTCGGTTGAGGTGTGCTCGGGCGGAGATTGCAGCAGGAGTGAAAGAATGCGGATACGCCGGATGACTGTATAATTGGGGGACTCTTCCCGCGAATGGTTCAGGTTGGTCAAAGGATAATTCTTCGATGACGTGGAAACGTGTGGCGACCGCGGCAGTGTTAATGCCGGTGGTAATTGGGATTGTGGTGTGGGGCTCCACGACGATGGTGGCGGTGGCCGTGGCAGTGCTGACGGCGGTGGCGCTGTGGGAATATTTCGGGCTGGGGGAGGCGATTGGGCACCGGGGGTATCGGGTGTGGACGGTAGTGTGCGCGGTGTTATTGGTGTTTCAGCAGCGGGGATATACCGGGGGGTGGATTGCCACGATACTAATCCCTGCAGGATACTCCGTATTTCCGAATTCGGTGATTGAACTCCTGAATGCGCTGTATGCGCCGACAACGTTTTTCTTCCTGTTCGTGATGGGAATTGCGTGTTTGACTTTGTGGACTCGGCGGGCGTTGGTCGAAGCGATTCCCGCTGCGGGGATCAGTTGCAGCGCGCTTCTGCTCATCGCATTGCCCCTGTCGTTGGCCGTGCGACTTCATGGCGTGCCAGGGATTGGGCCGCGGATGCTGTTGTTCGCCTGCGGGATTACTTGGGCGGCGGATACGGTGGCTTACTTTGTGGGGCGGGGAATTGGGAAGCATTTGCTGGCGCCGCATTTGTCGCCGAAGAAAACCTGGGAAGGATCCATCGGAGGAATGGCGGGATCGCTGGTGGTGGCGTGGGCCTTCAGCTACTGGATCAAGATTCCGCTGGGTCATCTGCTGGCAATGGGAGCGATTGGGAATATAGCGGGACAGATGGGAGATTTGCTGGAGTCGGCGTACAAACGGTCAGCGGGAGTTAAGGATTCGGGAGGGTTGCTGCCGGGACATGGCGGAATTCTGGATCGCATTGATGCGCTCATCCTGTGCATCCCGGTGATTTGGTATTACCTGGTGCTGGTGAATCCACGCATCTTGAGGTAAGGGCGAGGAGTTTTCAGTCCTAAGTTTTCAGTGGTAAGTAAGAAAAACACAGAGGGAAAAACGGTCCGTCTCTTCTCCTCGATTCCTGATCGCTGATATCTGGCCGCTGATAACCGTTATCCGCGCACCAGGCACGATCTTTCTCAAAGGGGCTACACTTAGGCTATGAAAAAACTATCCATATTGGGATCAACAGGGTCGATTGGGCGGCAGACGCTGGCGGTGGTCGAGTCGTTGCCGGGCGAGTTTCAAGTTGTGGCCTTGGCAGCCGGTAAGAATCTGGAGGAGTTGGCAGGACAGATTGAACGACACAAGCCCGAAGTGGTGTCTGTGGGCGGGTCGGAATTGGTGGATAATCTGGCGCGGCGGTTGCGAGACAAGAAGATCGAGCCGCTGCCAGAAATCCTGCACGGCCGCGAAGGCATGTTGATGGTAGGCACGCACGGGCAGGCGGATATGGTGGTGTCTGCGGCCGTGGGTGTGGTGGGGCTGGAAGCCACCTACGAGGCCATCAAGCGCGGGAAGGTGATCGCGCTGTCCAACAAAGAAGTGCTGGTGGCAGCGGGGGAGTTGGTAATGGCGGCGGTGGAGAAGTCCGGGCAAGCGCTGCTGCCGGTGGATAGCGAGCACAACGCGGTGCACCAGTGTCTTCGCGTAGGGACTCACGCCGAAGTGCGGCGGATCGTGTTAACGGCATCGGGCGGACCGTTCCGAAAGACGCCGTTGAAGGATTTGGGCAGCGTGACGCGGGAACAGGCCCTGAATCACCCGAACTGGAAGATGGGCAGCCGGATCACCATTGATTCGGCAACAATGATGAACAAAGGCTTTGAGGTGATCGAGGCGCACTGGCTGTTTGGGGTGAAGCCCGACCAAATCGAAGTAGTGGTCCACCCCCAGTCCACCATTCATTCCATGGTGGAATATGTGGATGGCTCGGTGCTGGCACAACTGGCGCCGCCAGACATGCGCATGCCCATCCAATACGCGCTAACGTACCCGCACAGAATGGCATCTAATCAGGTGGCACTGGATTGGAAGAAGCTGAAACGATTGGACTTTGAGAAGGCTTCTACCAGGCGGTTCCCTTGTTTGCGGTTGGCGCGAGAGGCTTTGAGGAAGGGTGGAGCATTTCCGTGCGCTCTGAACGCGGCGGATGAAATAGCGGTGGCGGCATTCCTGGAGGGGCGGCTAGGATTTTTGGGGATAGCGGAAGTGGTAGAGCGGGTGCTGGGACGGACGCCAAAGGTGAAGTTTGAGAAGATGGATGATGTGCTGGCGGCGGATGCTGAAGCTCGGAGGGTGGCTACAGAAGAGGTCGCGAAATTGGCGACGGCATAAGTTGCGGATGGCAACTTGCTAAAGTGATGGTGTGGGCGGAGAGTTAGGGGTAGCGTAAACTAAACAGGCGAGGTTATTGGACGGAATGAATACGATTATCGGCATGGTGCTGGTCCTGGGCGTGATTATTCTGGTTCACGAATGGGGACATTTTATTGCTGCGCGGTTCTTTGGCGTGCGCGTGGACGTCTTTTCGATTGGATTTGGCCCGCGGCTGTTTGGAATGAAGCGCGGAGCGACGGACTGGCGCGTGAGTATGCTGCCTCTGGGCGGATACGTGCGCATGGCGGGTCAAGACATTACGGATATCGATTCCGGAGAGCAAGCACCAACCGGTTCGCCAGACGAATTGATGAGCAAGAAGCGCTGGCAGCGCGCGGTGATCTCGTTTGCTGGACCGGCGGTGAATCTAGTATTTCCGATTGTATTGCTGGGTGGATATTTTCTCATCGCGGGAGTGCCCTACTTGAAATTTGAGCGGCAGCCGGTAGTTGTGAACCAGTTATCGCCGGCGCGCAGTGAAGCAGTGAATGGGCTGCAGGCGGGCGATCAGGTTGTTTTGCTGAATGGAATGAAGAATCCGAACTGGGACCTGGCGGCGAAGATTCTGAGCCAGGTGAATCCCGGAGGAAAAGTAAGCGTAGAAGTGGAGAACGGCGGGACGCTGCGGCATTTGGATCTGCCCGTAACCAACGACCCGAAAGCGCATGTGTTTGGATATCTGCCGATACTGCCGATGATTGGCGAAGTTATTGCCGGCACTCCGGCAAGCCGCGCGGGGCTGCAGATGGGTGATGTGATTCGCGTTGTTGACGGACAGAAAATTGCCTATTGGGACGAGTTCGTGGATCAAGTGAGGGGTTCGGGCGGGAAGCCACTGAAAGTGGAAGTGGAGCGCAAGGGCCAGCCGGTGGAGTTGACGATTACCCCGAAGCAAGGATTGGCTGAAGTTACCGACAAGAATTACCAGATTGGCGTTGCGCCTCATTTCGATTACGGATATCAGCGCGTGGGGCCGAGAGGAGCAGTGCTCGAAGCATCGATAAGGACAGAGGATTATGTGACGGGAACGTTCGCCGTCGTCGGAAAACTGTTCAGTGGGCGCGTGAGCGTAAAACAACTGCAGAGCGTGGTGGGAATTTCGCGTGTGGCGGGGCAGGCCGTTTCGGAAGGAGCGGCCTCGGTGGTATTGTTCATGGCGCTGATCAGCGTGAACTTGGGCATATTGAATCTTTTGCCCATTCCGATATTGGATGGCGGACACATTCTGCTGCTGTCGATGGAAGGGATACGGCGGCGAGACTTCAGTTTGACGTTTAAAGAGAGATTCATTCAGGTGGGGCTGGTGTTTCTTTTGGTGCTGTTTGCCTACGTTATGTACAATGACGTGGTTCGCTTGCTGCCGAGCCATTCGTAGCCAAGAGGGATATCAGCCATCAGATATCAGAGATCAGGAAGCAAGAAATTGCGAGGAAGACGCTGAGGCTTGCGCGGTGACCGTCGAAGCGTAATCCAGTATCAGGGGATAAGAATCAAAGACAGCGGGGTTTGGGAAGGCCACATGGCGGTTGCTCCAACTCATCGCGTGTCGTCTGGGGAACGGCTGAATTCAGCCGAGACGACGGGACCATTGCAGCAGTCGGTGCGGAAGAAAGGGATCCGCCTGACTCGGCAGCGGCGGGTAATTCTGCAGGTGATGGACGCCGCCGAACAGCACCTGGACGTGGATCAGATCCTGGCGCGGGCGCAGAAGCTCAATCCGGAAGTGCATCTGGTAACGGTCTACCGCACGATTGACCTGCTGAAGAAACTTGGACTGATTGACGAACTGGATCTGCTGCATTTGCGCGGCGACCGGCACTATTACGAAACGCATGGGCCGCGAGATCATATTCATGTGGCATGTCTGAAGTGCGGGAAGGTGCGGGAGTTCGAGAGCCGTTTGTACGAACAATTGAAGGAACAGATTGCGCGGGATTTCCAGATGCAGGTGACGGTTTCGCGGACGGAAGTGGGAGGTATTTGCAACGAATGCCTGGCAGCAGACGGTGGGAAGAGTCATAAAGCGCAGGCTTAAGGGGAACCTCTAAAATTCTAGAAATGACATTATGTCTTGTGGCGTGGTGTGTCCGACAACTAGAAGAGGTCGAAAGTTAAAGGTTGAAAGGTGAAAAAGACAACAGAATAAAGAAGACTCAACACAGAGGTCTCATAGTAAGGATAGCTGAATAGCTGTCCCTGTTTCGTGTGACGATCTGGAGTTACTTGGCGCCCGCGCCGGCTGGACCGGGGCCGTGGTGCCACCAGCCTACGGACTTGGGGGATTTTTGGAGCGGGTCGTGTTTATCGCGATGCTGCTTATCTCTGTGGTGCCAGTGGAAGCTGAACCAGTGGTGTTTGTGGTCGGCGGAGCCGAAGCCTTGAGGTTTCTGCCCGGCGAAGGTGACGCACGGCGCTGCCAAACTTAGAGCTATGGCACAGGTCAGGACCAAGAGTAGTCTCTTCATCGGGATGCCTCGATTAACCCTTTTTTCATTTTTAGCATGGGGAAGGAGTTGGGCACTACTGTACCGAAGTACCTTGTGGCGAAGTAGACAGGGGGTACGTAAGTTCTTGTTTTTCAGTGACTAGCTGCGGGTTGGGGGATATACCCCAGGAGAAGGCCAGTCCCAGACGTATGGAACGGTTCGCCGTGACGAATCTGGCTAGAACCATGGCGGCAAACCACCCAGCCCGATTCGGCGCGAGCGTGTGTGATAAGATGAAGGATTAATTTGATAGGAAAGTGGCGGAATGTCTGAATTTCCACTTGTTGATAACACACAATTTGAGCCGGATGATGAATACCGGCCTGAACCCGAACCCGAGCCCCAAGCGCCTTCGTGGATGGACGGGAGTCTCCGGATTGGCATCCATACGTCGATTGCCGGCAGTTACCTGAGGGCGCTGGAAGCGGCGAAGAAGCTGGGCTGCAATGCGCTGCAGATTTTTTCGGCTAGCCCGCGCATGTGGCAGGGAGCGGTGGCGCGCATACCGGAATCAGATGCGAAGGTGTTTCGCGCGCGGCGGGCAGAAGTGGGACTGGGGCCGCTGGTGATTCATGCGAACTACCTGGTGAATTTGGCGGCATCGCAGCCAATGCTGCGCACACGTTCGATACAGGCGTTTCATGAGGAGTTGGTTCGCGGCGTGTTGTTGGGAGCGGATTTTCTGGTGGTGCATCCGGGGGCGCGCGGGGAAGCGTCGATGGAGCAAGCCATCGCGACAATTGTGGAGAGCGTGAAACAGGCGGAGCGTCGCGTGCCCATGCGGGGAATGCGGATTTTGATTGAGAATACGGCGGGGATGGGTACGGCGGTGGGGTCGCGGCTGGAAGAAGTGGCGGCAATTGTCCGCGGGCTGAAGGATCTGCAGGTCGGGGTTTGCCTGGATACTGCGCATTTGTTTGCGGCGGGATATGACATTCGGAGCGAAGAAGGCTTGGCGAATGTGGTGGGACAGATCGAGCGGACGATCGGCATGGAAAATGTGCCCGTGTTTCATGTAAACGATTCCAAGATACCGCTGGGCGGGCGCGTGGACCGGCACGAACATATCGGCAAGGGAAAAATTGGCGAGGCGGCGATGGCGCGTATATTGCGGCACTCGCGCTTTGGGGCTGCAGAGCCAGAAGGATTAATTGGACGGGCGTTTTTGCTGGAGACGCCGATTGATGAACCCGGAGATGACCGGAGGAATGTGGCGAAATTGTGGGAATTGGCGGGATTGCAGGGGCCGGAGGCGGAGAAGGGTTTCAGCATGCTGACACCGGCAATCAAGAAGATTCGCAAGGAGATGGAGAAGAAGGCTAAAAAGATTCGGGCGACGAAGAAGAAAACCAAGAAATAACGCAGAGTTCGCAGAGAGCACAGAGGATTTTCCATGAACTACGTGGGGGCAGCAGCCCCCACCTCCTTAAGAGGCGGAGGAAAACACGAACCGTGGCGGACTATAACCCGCAGGCGATTGAAAAGAAGTGGCAGAAACGATGGGAAGAGAATCGCGTCTTTGAATCGGAAGTAGACCCCCAAAAACCAAAATATTATGTCCTGGAGATGCTGCCGTACCCGAGCGGTACGCTGCACATGGGGCACATGCGCAATTACACCATCGGCGATGTGGTGGCCCGAGTGAAGCGGATGCGCGGGTTCAACGTGATACATCCCATGGGCTGGGACGCGTTTGGATTGCCCGCCGAGAATGCCGCCATCAAGAACCACACGCACCCGCGCGAATGGACGAACAAGAACATTGCGGAATTTCAGAGAGTGCTGCGGCGCTTTGGGTTCAGCTACGACTGGCGGAGGGAAATTTCGACTTGCGAGCCGGAATACTACCGCTGGAACCAGTGGTTTTTCCTGCGCATGCTGGAGCGGGGGATCGCGTACAAGAAAAAGAGCCGAGTGAACTGGTGCCCGAAATGTTGCACCGTGCTGGCGAACGAGCAGGTGGTGAATGGCGGATTCTGCTGGCGGCATGAAGATACGCGCGTGGAAGCGCGGGATATCGAGCAGTGGTTTTTGCGGACGACCGCTTACGCGGAACAGTTGCTGGATGATTTGAAAGAGTTGGAAGGTGGATGGCCGGAACGAGTCATCACCATGCAGAGGAACTGGATCGGCAAGTCGGTGGGGGCCCGCGTAAAATTCGACATCGCGGACGTAGCTGGCGCCGGGAAGATTGAGATTTTTACCACCCGCATTGACACCATTTATGGGGCTTCCGCGATTATTTTGGCGCCGAACCATCCCCTGGTTGCGAAATTGATTGCTGGCACGAAAAATCAAGGCGAATTGGAAAGCAAGCTGGCGGAGATGAAACGGTCGTCAGTGAAAATAGAGGACATTGCAACCGCGGAAAAGGATGGATTTTTCACCGAACGGCATGCGATTAATCCGTTTAATCAGCAGAAGATTCCGATCTGGGTTGGGAACTTTGTCCTGATGGAGTATGGAACCGGCGCGATCATGGCGGTACCCGCGCATGACGAAAGAGACTTTGAGTTCGCGAAGAAGTTTGGATTGAAGATCCCGGTTGTTGTGAGGAAGAAAGATTCCATCACTACGGGCGCTGACAATGAGCCGATAGAGGCGTACACGGAATATGGGGTCAGCGTGAATTCGGGGAAGTACAGCGGGCTGGAGACAGAGGTGGCCATCGATAAGATGGCTTCGGATGCGGCGGCCGGAGGCTTTGGAAAAAAGGAGACGATTTACAGGCTGAGGGATTGGGGAATTTCGCGGCAAAGGTATTGGGGCACACCGATTCCCGTCGTGTACTGCGAAAAGGACGGGATGGTTGCGGTACCCGACAAGGATTTGCCCGTTCTCTTGCCGGCAAACCCGAAACTAACGGGAGAAGGGCAGTCTCCGCTGGCCACCGATCCGGAATTTCTGCATACGACTTGTCCGAAGTGCGGCGGGCCGGCACGGCGCGAGACGGACACGATGGATACGTTTGTGGATTCGTCGTGGTATTTCTACCGGTACTGCGATCCGAAAAACGATAAAGCGCCGTACGATTCGGCGAAAGTGGCCTACTGGTTCCCGATTGACCAGTATATTGGCGGAATTACGCACGCAATTTTGCACCTGCTGTACTCGAGATTCTGGTGCAAGGTAATGCGTGATTTGGGATTGATTACACACAACGAACCGGCAGCGCGCCTGTTCACGCAGGGCATGGTATTGAAGGGCGGCGAAGCCATGTCCAAGTCCAAGGGAAACGTGGTGGGCGCGATTGATATGGCGGAGAAATATGGGGCGGATACGGGGAGGCTGTACACGTTGTTTGCGGCGCCGCCTGAGAAGGATTTGGAATGGAGCGAAGAAAGTATCGAGGGGGCCTGGCGGTTTTTGAACCGGGTGTACCGGTTGATCGATAAGCACGCTGCGAATGGAAAAGGGATATCAGATATCAGCGACCAGATATCAGGAACCGAAGAATACCCGGGAATACAGTCAGGACTGACCGTGCCACAGGATTTGACCGAGAAGGAGAAGGGGTTGCTGCGGAAAGCGCACCAGACGGTGCGGCGTGTGACACAGGATTTCGAGACGCGCTGGCACTTCAATTCGGCGATTGCGCAAATAATGGAGTTGACCAACGCCATTTACGCTGCGGAACCGCTGGAAGAGAATCTGCGGCCGGAAGTACGAAAGCAAGTACTTGAGTTGGTGACGCTAATGCTTGCGCCGATGACTCCACACCTGGCGGAGGAATTATGGGAGATGCTGGGGCATGGCGATGGATTGTGGAAAGCGGGATGGCCGGCGTTTAATCCGGAATTGGCGAAGGATGACGAGGTAGAGATCCCCGTACAAGTGAATGGGAAGGTGCGGGGAAGAGTGCGCGTGGCGGCGGGGGCTTCGCAGGACGAGGTGATGAGGTTGGCGCAGAGGGAGGGGAGCATAAGTGCGCACATTGAAGGAAAAGCTGTAGTGCGAGCGCATCTTGAAGGAAAGAAGATTGTGAAAGTGATTTATGTGCCGGATAAGCTGCTGAATATTGTGGTAGGGTGAGGCATGGATGGGGCGACACAAAAAATGATGCAGAAAGAACATGGGCCGATGAAGACGGAGCGGGGCGGCATTGTCGTTCTGGATTTTGGGGGACAGTACACGCAGCTGATTGCGCGGCGAGTGCGCGAGCAGCAGGTGTTCAGCGCCATTCTGCCGTGCACAGTTGCGATTCAAGAGATTCGGAAGCTGGAGCCGGCGGGAATTATTTTATCGGGCGGACCCAGTTCGGTGTACGACAAGGACGCTCCGAAATGCGATCCCACGGTGTTGGCGATGGGAATCCCCGTGCTGGGGATCTGCTACGGTATGCAGTGGATATCGAAGACTTTGGACGGAAGAGTGGAGCCGGTGGAACGGCGGGAATACGGGCCAGCGCAGCTGGATCTGGAGAAAGCTGAGAGCGAAATTCTGGCGAATTTTCCGCGAACGATGAGAATTTGGGCAAGTCATGGGGACAACGTGCTAGAGCTGCCGAAGGGATTTCATCTGACGGCGACGACGGCGAATGCGATTGCTGCCGCAGAGAATCCCACGCGCAAGATCTATGCTGTGCAGTTCCATCCGGAAGTGAATCACACTGAACACGGCACAGAGATTCTACGGAATTTCCTGTTCAAGGTGTGCAAGGCGGAGCCGAAGTGGAGCGGAGCGGCATTCATCGAGGAGTCGGTCGAGGCGATACGGCAAAAGGTGGGCGCACACAGCGCCATCTGCGGGTTAAGCGGCGGCGTTGATTCAACGGTAGCCGCGGTCCTGGTGCACCGCGCGATGGGCGAGCGGCTAACAAACATTTTCGTAAATACGGGCTTGCTACGGAAGAACGAGTTTGAGCACACCCTCGAGATGTACCGGGAGCGGCTGGGATTGCGCGTGATCGGGGTCGATGCATCGGAGCGATTCCTGACAAAGTTGCGCGGGGTCACGGACCCGGAGAAGAAGCGGAAGATTATTGGAGGAGAGTTCATCGCCGCGTTTGCGGAAGAAGCGGAAAAGCTGCAGAAGAGCGAGAAGCACGGAGACATCAAGTTTTTGGTGCAGGGGACGTTGTACCCGGATGTCATTGAATCGGTGTCAGTGAAAGGGCCTTCAGCGACGATCAAGACGCATCACAATGTTGGCGGACTGCCGGATAAAATGCCTTTTGCTCTGGTTGAACCACTGCGGGACTTGTTCAAGGACGAAGTGAGGAAGATTGGAAAAGACTTAGGATTACCGGTAGAAATTCTGGTAAAACACCCATTCCCGGGTCCCGGGCTTGCCGTGCGGCTGCTTGGGGAGATCACGAACGAGAGTCTGGTTAAGCTGAGGGAATCGGATGCGATTGTGACCGAGGAGATCCGCCGGGCCGGGCTTTATGAGAAGGTGTGGCAGGCCTTTGCGGTGCTGCTCCCGGTGCGGAGCGTGGGGGTGATGGGCGACGGACGCACGTACGGGCTTACGGTCGCGGTTCGTGTAGTGCAGTCCGATGACGCCATGACGGCGGATTGGGTGCGATTACCCGGAGAGGTATTGGAGCGGATATCTACCAGGATCGTCAATGAGGTGCCGGGAGTGACACGCGTGGTATATGACGTCAGCAGTAAACCGCCGAGCACGATCGAGTGGGAGTAAGATTGCAAGTTAGTTCTTGAAACGTTTCAGGGGGGCTCTTTGAAAGCGGTGCGGGCACGGCTGATGTTGAACTACTATGAGCGTTGTAAACGCACGACTTTGGACGAGGATCAGTGCTGGGGCAGCAGGGCAGCAGCGGGCTTTCGGGAGAGGAAAAGAGAAAAGCCACCCTCGGCGCGTGAGAGCGGCTTTTCTGGTCGATCAGTTTTTTGACGAGAGGGATGGGTATGATTGCAGTACTACCGATTGGCCATTTTTTGCGCCATATACAGCAGCAACTTGCGATCTTCCTCATCCGACTTGCTCAGCAAGCGACGAAGCTTGTTGAGGTAGCGTGCCTCTTTGCCGGCGCTGCCCCACGCGATGTCGTCCGACGACCTGCGCTTGGGGAGATTCGGCAATTGGGGCGGCTCCTCGCCGTCATAGAAGAGTTGATAGAGTGGGCATTCGAGAGCGCGCGCCAGTTTTTCCAACGTTTCAATGGCGGGGACAGTATGGCCATTTTCAACACGGGAAATGTAACAACGCAAAAGTCCGGTGCGCTTCTCGATATCACCCTGGGAGAGTTTCTTTTCTTCGCGCAGAGCGCGAAGACGGTCACCGATAATCATGAGTTGAGTATGTCACAACTAGTTAGAGGTAGCAAGTAGAAACATTCCTGGGCTGTTGAAATTAGGGTTAGCGGTACTGGACGGGATTCTAAGAATAGCGTAACCAAATAACCATGGCGCACGTCCCAAAACCAGAGGCCATAGGGCTCCCCGGACCGGCGGAGACGGAGAAGCTTGTGGCAGACTCAGGGCGGAGCGCAGAGGACCGGGAATTGGTGCGGCAGGCCAAAGGTGGTAATAAGGAGGCCTTTGAGACGCTGTTGGTGCGGCATCAAAGCCGGGTATTCGCTGTGGCAGGAGGGATCCTGCGGAATCGGGAAGATGTGGAAGATATAGCCCAACAGGTATTCTCGAAAGCCTACTTCTCGCTGAAACGATTCGATCAAAGAGCGGCCTTCAGCACATGGTTGTATAAGATCACGGTGAACGAGTGCTGGGACGTTTTGCGAAAGAGGAAGGTGCGGCCGCTAGTGCTGGAAGTGGACTTGAGCGAGGAGCAGGCGCGGCAGTATCAGGCGGCGGAACAGCTTTCCGATGGGAAGCCCGACGCAAGCGAGCAATTGGCATCGCGGGAACGGGTAGAGCAGTTACTGGGTTGCCTGGACGAGCGGGACCGCTCGATGCTGGTGCTGAAAGAAGTACAGGGGTTTTCGGTGGAAGAAATCGCGGAGATCCTGGAGATCAATGCCAACACGGTGAAAGTGAGACTTTTCCGCGCAAGGCAGAGAATTGCGGAAAGTCTGAAGCGCCGGTTGAAGGCGAAAGCTTAAGGAATTGAGATGGACGAGAAAATATATGAGCAGAGAGGGGAGCGCGGGATGGCTAACAAGCTGGAAGTGAAGAACAGCGAATGCCGGCGATTCCTGGATGAGTTGGAAGTGACACCGGCGCCCGGCAATCGCCTGGAATCCGTCGAGGCGGTGCTGGAGCAGATGTCCAGCGAAACGCGCGGCCACGAGACGGTGTGCGCGGACTGCCGGGCAGCGCTGGAGGACTTTGTAACGACGCGGCAGGCATTGGCACCCCTGAGCACGCCGGTGGCAGAGGCGGGGCCGTGGTTTGCAACGCGAGTGATGGCGTCGATCCGAGCGCAAGAGGCTCAACACGAAGAGCAACGAAATGGCGTCTGGATTGGCATACGGCGACTGGCGCCGCGTTTCGTGGCGCTGTTCGCTCTGGTGCTGGTGCTGGGAACGACGTGGGCTTATCAAGTGCGGCAGGGTGAGTTGGCGCGGCGAATGGAGCTCACTCCCGGTGAATCAGTGTTTGAGTCGGTTCCAGCGCCGCTGAATGACGACGTGTTGATCGGGGCGGGAGAGCGTCCATGAACGGAGAAACGCAGCGTAAGGCTTGGGAATGGCTGGCGGTTGTGTTTGTGTTGGGAGCCGCGATTGGCGGAGTATTCGGGTACAGTTTCGCGCTGAGTAGTCATGCGTCGACCAAAGCGAGCGCACCGGCGCTAACCGAGGCGGAGCGGCGCGCCAAACGCGTGGCGGAGATGACCACTGCGATTGGGCTGACGCCGGATCAGTCTCAGAAAGTGGATGGGATCATTGGAGCCGCGCACGCTGAAATGGGAGCGCTCCACGATAAGTGTGAGTCGGATGTGGATGCGGTGAGGCAAAAGGCGCGGGCGCAGATACGGGAATTTTTGACAGACGACCAGAAGACGAAGTATGAGGCGTTTGTGAAGCATATGGATGACGAGAGGAAGAAGCAGCAGGGGAAGTGAAGCAATATTCAGTTATCAAGAAATTCGGACAAACAGCCGGGGAAGCCGAGTGCTTCCCCGGTTCTGTTTTTGGGCGGAAGAACAAAGGGCGCAGTCAACAGTGACAGTACCACCAAGGCCGAAAGGAACACGGCACTCCCAGGCTAGCTACTTGAGATTACGCATGATATCGGAGGCGGATTTGGCGGCCTTTTTGATCTCGGAGACGCTGTGCACGGCCGGGTCTGACCCAGGGATCTGGTCGGCCAAGACGTCGGCGTTGGCGCTGATCACACAAAGAAGGTTGTTGAGAGTATGGGCAATGGCTTCCATGCGGTTAGGGAGAAAATGACCATTGCCGTGGGGTTCGAGAGCGAGTTCCATGTTATCGGCCTTTCTCAGATGAGCTTGAGCCTTCTGTTCCGAATGCATTTCCAGCAGCGTGGTATGGAACAGGTCAGCAGAGAGTTGGTTGAGCGGCAGACAATGAGAGGCACCGGCTTGCTGTGCCTTTTTGTCGAGATCCTTGACGGAGGGGTAAAAAAGCGCCATGACGGGAATTGCGGGATACTCCTCGCGAATCTTTTGAATAACACGCAGCCCCTGAAAACTCCAGGCATGTAGGTCAATCGCGAGGGCATCCCAATAGCCCTCCGCAAGTACGCGAAGCAGATCAGATGGTGAGTCGGAGCGTTGAATGCGCAGGGGAGTGGCGGGGGCTTCCGCAAGCGCGTTGGAAACTCTCATCCAGGACGGATTCTCGCCCAGGAACAGGATCTGGAACACAGTGTCTTGCATGGGTCTTTCTAGCTTCTCCTTGCAGATTGAGCTCGAGCATGTTCATTGTTGAACCCTCGCTCGCAAACATTGCGTTGCTTCTCTAATGCGAAATTACGAAACGCCTTCGGCAGCTACACGGCGGCCACCGGAGGGGAATAGACGCTGAATCTCCATCAGGAGCCCCTCTGGCAGAAGGCTCTTGGGCACGAAACTATGTGCGCCGCGCCGAAGGCACTCTTCGCCCAGGGACAGGCCGTGCAATTCAGAGAAAATGATGATGCGCATGTCCGGACAAACAAGGCGTATATGCTCCGCGGCCTCCAGACCATTGACGCGGGGCATGCTGAGATCGAGAAGAACGAGATCGGGATTATAGAGAGATGCGAGTTGGACGGCATTCTGGCCGTCACTGGCGGTCCCGACGATCTCAAAGCCACCGGCAAAGTCCAAATAGTCGCAGACGGAACGCAGGGCGGTGGGCGAATCGTCAGCGACGAGGACGCGAATCTTGTGTGTTGCGGACATCTGGCCTCCGGACTGACCTGGTTAAGATTCGTTAATGTTGAGGGAAGGGGCTGGGCAGGGAAATGGGAGGGATTGCGTAGGGTGAATTCACTAGTACCACAGAGAAACATCTATTGAACAACAAGAAAGGGCCGAGAATAGTGCGCGAACTCTGGATTTAGATACGCCATGGAGGAGGAAAAACAACGATTAGAGCTTTCTTCTGGTGCGAGGGAAGCGTGAGAGGCAACGGAGAGGCGCTGGCGCACCCTCCAATCACATATCGGCTGATGGCCGTCCCATGGCAAAAGGCAATTGGCCCAATACTGTGGGCATGCTATAAAGGAGAGACAGCACAAAATGCTGAAACCTGACGAAAATCAGAGCCCTGCGCCCTTGGGCGAGCACTCCTCAGCCCCGGGTTCCGCCTTGTCTCCGGAAACTCCCGCAATGACCACGCCGGGCGCTCCGTCCGCCCCGAGCCATCAGGCCTTGCGGCACGAAATTCGCGTGTGGACCCGCGACCTGCTGATCGCCATTGGTCTGGCCCTGGTCATTATTGTTTTCCTCTACCAGCCAGTAAAGGTGGAGGGCACAAGCATGGCGCCCCTGCTCTCTGACCAGGAGCGCATTTTTATCAACAAATTTGTTTACCGGTTTGAGCCCATCGAGCGCGGAGACGTGGTAGTGTTCTGGTACCCGCTGGACCGCACGAAGTCCTTTATAAAGCGCGTGCTGGCTCTACCCGGAGAAACATTGGAGATTCGCCGCGGCACGGTTTACATCAACGGGCATATTGTCCCCGAGCCCTATGTGCCGCCGCAATACGCTGATGTCACCGATTTCGGACCTGTTCGCGTACCCCAAGGCAGCTACTTTGTGATGGGGGACCACCGTATCAGCTCGAATGATTCGCGGGTGTTTGGGCCGGTCGCCAGCCAGTACATCTATGGCCGCGCGGTATTTGCCTATTGGCCCGTGGATCACTTTGGTTCGTTGTCGACGACTGAGGCCAGCGACAAATGAAGCTCGACGGAGGGCACACTGACAACGGATGTTTTGCATCGACCCGCAATCCTCGCGCTCGAAGACGGGCGCGTCTTTAACGGCCGCGCCGCCGGCGCCATCACGCGCCGGGGCGGGGAAGTCGTTTTCAATACCAGCCTCACCGGTTACCAGGAAGTTTTCACCGATCCCAGCTATGCCGGACAGATCGTTTGCTTGACCTATCCGCACATTGGCAACGTTGGCGCCAATCTGGATGACGAAGAATCCGCGCGGCCTTATATCGAATCCTTGATCGTGCGGGAGTTTTCGCAGGTTTCCTCCAACTGGCGCTCTGCGGAAACGGCGCAGCTCTACTTGAATAGGCACAAAATTCCCGTGATTTGGGATATCGATACGCGCGCGCTGGTGCGACACATTCGCAAAGTTGGCGCGTTGCGCGGCATCGTGGCAACCGACGCTACGCCCGCCGACCAGTTGATTCATGAAGCCAAGCAACTTCCCTTGATGGCTGGCCAAGAATTAGCGGGGCGCGTGACCTGCGAAAAAGCATACGAATGGCAAAAGGGCTCCATTGAGTTGGCTACTTCACCTTGGACCGAACAGATGGGCGAAGCGGGTACAAGTCCCGATACGCACAAGTTCCGAGTGGTGGCCTACGATTACGGCATCAAGCAGAACATCCTGCGCTTGCTGGTGGATCATCACTGCGATGTTAACGTCGTGCCCGCGAATACTTCCGCGGACGAAGTGCAGGCGATGCGTCCAGACGGAGTGTTTTTGTCAAACGGGCCGGGCGATCCCGAGCCTTGTACTTACGCCATCGAAAATATTCGCAAGCTGGCCGGGCGCGTGCCGGTTTTCGGAATTTGCCTGGGACACCAGTTGTGCGGATTGGCGCTGGGCGGCACAACCTTTAAGCTGAAATTCGGCCATCACGGCTCGAATCATCCAGTGAAAAATTTGCTGACCAGCCAGGTGGAAATTACGGCGCAGAATCACGGGTTTTGCGTGGACCCGGAATCGCTGCCCTCCAGCGAAGTGGAAATTACGCATGTCAATTTAAACGATGGCACCAATGAAGGCATGCGCAGCAAGACGTTGCCGCTCTTCACCGTGCAGTATCACCCAGAAGCTTCGCCGGGGCCGCACGACTCGCACTATTTGTTCACGCAGTTCACGGACATGATGAAGGAATTTGCCCATCCGGGGAGCTCGCGGGGATGAGACGCCCTACCACGGTGGCCCTCTGAATATGCCTAAACGCAAAGACATCCACAAAATCCTGATCATCGGCTCTGGCCCGATCGTCATTGGCCAGGCCTGCGAATTTGACTATTCCGGCGCGCAAGCTTGCAAGGCGCTGCGGGCTGAGGGCTACGAAATCGTGCTGGTGAATTCCAATCCCGCCACGATCATGACCGACCCGGAGTTGGCGAATCGCACGTACATCGAGCCGCTGACGAAGGAATATCTCGAAGAAATCCTCATCAAGGAAAAACCCGATGCGCTGCTGCCCACGGTCGGCGGCCAGACGGCGCTGAATCTTGCTGTGGAGCTAGCCGAGGGCGGCATCCTCGAAAAGTACCACGTGGAGATGATTGGCGCTTCTCTACGCGCCATCAAGGTTGCCGAAGACCGCCTGTGGTTCAAGGATGCTTGCCGCAAGATTGGGCTCGAAGTGCCCGCCTCCGCGCTCGTCAATAATGCCCAGGATGCTTTGCGTCTTTGCGATCAATTGGGTTTTCCGCTGGTGATCCGGCCATCGTTCACGCTGGGCGGCACTGGCGGCTCGATCGCTTACAACAAAGAGGAATTTGCCGAAGCCATCGCACACGCACTGGATATGAGCCCGGTGCACGAAGCGCTGGTGGAAGAATCCGTGCTTGGCTGGAAAGAGTACGAACTGGAAGTGATGCGCGACTTCCGCGACAACTTTGTGGTCATCTGCTCCATCGAAAATTTTGACCCAATGGGAGTGCACACCGGCGATTCCATCACCGTGGCGCCCTCGCAGACGCTGACCGACAAGGAATACCAGCGCATGCGCGATGCCGCCGCCGCGATTATCCGCGAAGTTGGCGTGGAGACCGGCGGGTCCAACGTGCAGTTCGCCATCAATCCCGAAAACGGGCGCATGGTGGTGATCGAGATGAATCCGCGCGTTTCCCGCAGTTCCGCGCTGGCCAGCAAAGCCACCGGCTTCCCAATTGCGAAAATTGCCGCGCGCCTTGCGGTTGGAATGTCGCTGGACGAAATTCCCAACGACATCACCAAGAAAACGCCCGCTTGTTTTGAACCCACCATCGACTATGTAGTGGTGAAGATTCCCAAATGGCAATTTGAGAAGTTTGCCGGCGCCGATACAACGCTGGGCACGCAGATGAAATCCGTCGGCGAAGTAATGGCCATTGGGCGGACATTTAAGGAAGCCCTGCAAAAAGGCATACGCTCGCTGGAGCCGAGCACCCCGTGGCGCGCTCCCACGGAAGCACCTGGCTCTCTGCTGCGCGAAAAGCTCGCCACGCCGCGGCCAGACCGCATCCACTGGATCATGACGGCCGTCGAGCACGGTTTGCCGGCCGAGGAAATCTGTGAACTGACGAAAATCGATCCGTGGTTTATCCACCAGATCGAAGAGATTAACGCCGCCAACCGGCGCGCTGCCGCGGTGACGGTGGAAACGGCTTCAAAGGATTTGCTGCGGGAAGTGAAGCGCATTGGCACGAGCGACGAACTGCTGGCGCAAATCTGGAAGACCACGCCTGCCGCCGTGCGCCTGCAGCGAGCCCGCTATGGCGTCTCGCCGGTCTTCAAGCGTGTAGACACGTGTGCCGCGGAATTCGAGTCCTTCACGCCATACATGTATTCTAGCTACGAGGACGAGGACGAAACCGACGCCACTCAAAAGCAAAAAATCATGATTTTGGGGAGTGGGCCGAACCGCATCGGACAGGGAATCGAGTTCGATTACTGCTGCTGCCACGCAGCGTTTGCGCTGCGCGCCGACAATTTCGAAACGTTGATGGTGAATTGCAATCCAGAAACCGTTTCAACGGACTACGACACTTCCGACCGCTTGTATTTTGAGCCGCTGACGTTGGAAGACGTGCTGGCCATCGTCGAACGCGAGAAGCCGCAAGGCGTGATCGTGCAATTTGGCGGACAGACGCCGCTGAATCTGGCTCTGGAATTGAAACGCAATGGCGTGCCGATCATCGGCACCGCGCCGGAATCCATCGACCTGGCGGAAGATCGCCGCCGCTTTGGGCGCTTGTTGGATGAATTACACATTCCACAGCCTCGCAATGGTACGGCGCTGGTGCCGGAAGAAGCCGCGCGCGTCGCCGGCGAAATCGGATTACCTGTGCTTGTGCGGCCTAGCTACGTGCTTGGCGGCCGAGCCATGGTGATTGCCTACGACGTGAATACCGTGCAGGAATACGTGGCACAAGCAGCGATGATGGGCCCCGCGCGCCCCGTCCTGATCGACCAGTTCCTCGAGGAAGCCACCGAAGTGGATGTGGACGCGCTTGCCGACGGTACCGATGTGGTCATCGGCGGCATCATGGAACACATTGAAGAAGCTGGCATCCATTCAGGCGATTCCTCGTGCGTACTTCCTCCTGTCAGCCTCTCGCCCAAGGTGCTGGAGACGATTCGCGATTACACCAAGCGATTGGCTTTGGCGCTGAAAGTTGTCGGCTTGATGAACGTGCAATACGCCATCCAGCGCGAAACAGTGTACGTCCTGGAAGTGAATCCGCGCGCTTCACGGACCGTCCCGTTTGTCAGCAAGGCAACGGGGGTTCCAATTGCGAAGGTTGCGGCTCGCCTGATGGTGGGGCGTCGTCTCTCGGACATGCAGTTGCCTTTGGTTCATCACAACGGCGTTGCGGAAATTTCCGTACACGAATACTACTCCGTGAAATCGCCAGTTTTTCCGTTCAGCAAATTCCGCGGCGTGGACACGATACTTGGCCCGGAAATGCGCTCTACCGGCGAGGTCATGGGTATTTCGACTTCCTACGGCCAAGCTTTTGCCAAGGCACAGCTCGCGGCAGGGCAAAAGTTGCCGCGAACAGGCACTGTATTTATCAGCGTGAACGATCGCGATAAGCGGCAGGTTGGTACCATTGGCAAGGAACTTGTGGACCTTGGCTTCAAACTGGTAGCCACTCGCGGCACCGGAACTGCCTTGCATGCTCAGGGCGTCCCTTGCGATGAAGTTTACAAAGTGAACGAAGGCCGGCCCAATATCGTGGACCTCATCAAGACCGGGAAAATTCATCTGGTCATCAATACACCGCTTGGCCGCGAATCCTTCTATGACGAAAAATCGATCCGCCGCGCGGCAATTCGCTACAACATCACTTGCATTACCACGATGTCCGCGGCGCATGCGGCCGTGCGCGGGATTCACGCTCTTGTCGAGCTGCAACGCGAAGTGAATTGCTTGCAGGATCTGCATCAGAATAAGGTAACGGCTTCCGGCAACTCCAGTGGGGACGACTAGGTTATGGAGATTCACGGCATTTTTCCGGCGTTGACCACTCCCTACGAAGCGGATGGCGAGGTTTCCATCGCGGGTCTGAAGGAAAACATCCGCCGCTACAATAAGACCGGCCTGGCGGGCTATGTGGTGATTGGCTCGACTGGCGAATCGGTTTTGCTCACCCGCGACGAAACGGACGCCGCACTGGCCGCGGTGAAAGAAGTGGCCACGCCGGAGAAGCTGCTGATCGCCGGTACCGGCGCAGAATCCACCAGGGAAACAATTGCACGCACGAAGCGCGCGGCAGCGCTGGGCTATTATGCGGCGCTCGTGAAGACGCCTTACTACTACAAGCCCTCGTATCATGCGGAGAATTACATCCGGCATTTCCGGGCGGTTGCGGATGCTTCGCCCATTCCCGTGTTGCTTTATTCCGTTCCGGTGTTCACCGGCGTGACGCTTGAATCCCCAGAAATTCTCGTGCTCGCTGAGCATCCGAATATTGCCGGGATTAAGGACAGCTCTGGCAGCATCCAGCGCATCGGCGAAGTTGTCTCTGCCGCGCCTGCGAAGTTTCATGTGCTGACGGGAGGCGCGGCCGTTTTATATCCGGCGTTGGCCGTTGGAGCCAAGGGAGGAATCCTGGCGTTGGCTTCGGCGTTTCCGGAGAAACTCGTCGAGCTGTACGATTTGTTCACGCAGGGGAAACATTCGCAGGCTAAAGCGCTGCAACTTTCGCTAATTGACGCATCCAAGTATATCTTGACGGAAAACGGCATTGCCGGCCTGAAATATGCCATGGACTTGCGCGGCTACCACGGCGGCCTGCCGCGACTGCCACTTTTACCTTTAACGGAAGAGAAAAAACGGCAAGTCGCCGCGCTCATGGCACAACACGAAACGTCTGCCGCGCGCGTCTAACCAAACCGAGTTGCTGTGACCTTTGGCTACGATTATCATCTAAGCGTCCATGGATTGTCGCACCCTTCCACCGCAGAAGTTGCCGCACACATCGAAGCTCTTTCGCGATTTCAATGAGGATTTTTCCAAGGTTAAAGACTTTTTCACCCACAAGCCCGACTTGAAGGCTGTCGCTTCCTACGCCAAGAAGCTCGATTTTCCGCGCGACCGCCGGCTCACAGTTGCGGGAATCCTGCGCGATCAGAATCTGCGTTATAGCCACAGCGCGGAGACCGAAAGCAATTTGAAGCGTCTGGAAGAAGGTGCCGTTGCCGTTGTCAGCGGACAACAGGTGGGACTGTTTGGCGGACCGGCATACGCGGTTTACAAAGGGTTGAGCGTGATCGAGACCGCGCGATACCTGACGGACCAGGGCATTCCCGCCGTGCCCATTTTTTGGATGGCCACGGAAGATCACGATGTGGACGAAGTGCGGCACACCACCTGGTTTGCAGAGGGCAAGCTCTGGCGCTTGGAGCTACCGAAGCCTGCGGAGGACGCGGTTCCCGTGGGCACGGTTCCCTTGGGCGAAGCCGTTGTTGAACTGGTTGAGCAAGCCATAGCGCAGTTGTCTGGTCCCGCGGCGGCGCAAATTGCGGAGATGCTTCACAGCAGTTACACGCGCAACGATACCTACGCCAGCGCCTTCGGCAAACTCTTCGCGCGCCTGTTCGGCGAACTCGGCCTTATTCTGCTCGATCCCCTGGATGCCCGGCTTCACCGTGTCGCCGCACCTATTCTCCGTCAGGCCTTGGAAGAGCGCGACGTCCTGAACGAATTGCTCCTGCGCCGCGGCAAAGAGTTGGAGAGCGCAGGCTACGAAGTTCAGGTGAAAGTTACCTCTCGCAGCACGCTGCTGTTTTCGTTGAAGGGTGGAAGGCGCCAAGTCATCACTGCCGCCAACGGAAGTTTCAATTTTGGAGCAGAACATTGTTCGCGAGAGAAGGCTCCACAGTGCGTGGATGCCGACCCCGAGTATTTCAGCCCTAATGCGCTATTCAGGCCGGTGATTCAGGATTATCTATTGCCCACTGTGGCCTATTTTGGCGGCCCGGCCGAAATTTCCTATTTTGCGCAAACACAAGTGCTCTACGAAAAAATGCTGGGGCGTATGCCAGTGATTTTGCCGCGAGCGGATTTCACGCTGGTTGATCCCAAGGCCGAACGCATCTTGAAGAAATACAGCCTGCAGGTGGAAGACGCTTGGAAAGGGAAGCAGGAGCTGCGAAAAAAGATGTACGGCGGCAACGTGCCAAAGAAACTAGCGCGGGAGTTCGATGCGAACTTGCGCCAGATGGAAAAGAACGTGAAAAAGCTGCATCAGGCCATTGCCAAGGTCGATCCCACGGTGCAGGGCACAATTTCCCGAGTCGAAAAGCGCATGCGCTTCCAGATCGAGCGTCTGCGGGAAAAAACCGGGGCTTCGCTCGACCGCCACGAAAAAATCATCGCCCAACACGAAGAATTCCTGGAAAATCTGCTCTATCCGCAAAAGGGCCTGCAATCGCGCGATTTGTGCTTCTTGCCGTTCCTGGCGCGCTGGGGAACTGACGGCCTGAAAGAATTGCAAAAGCTCGCCACTGCCAAGAAGCCCGGTCAGCATTGCATCGTGCCCATTCCGTAAAATTGCGTTGCGCCATCCCCCGGCAGATTCTCCTGTACATTGGCCTCCCGCGCTCCTATACATTCATTTAGAACTTGCAAATTCCGGGAGAACAAAGATGCAGAGCATTCGCGTCAAGACCGACCGTCGCACGCAAATGGTGGACATCACCACGGAAGTGCAGCGAGTGGTGACGGCGTTGGGGATACGCGCTGGCACGTGTTTCCTTTATGTGCCGCACACCACCGCCGCGATTCTGATCAATGAGCACGCCGATCCCGACGTGGCCAGCGACGCGGAAGGCGCCTTGGATCGCCTTGTGCCCCTGGCCGGGCCGTATCGCCATAGCGAAGGAAATTCCGATTCGCATGTAAAGACCATGCTCGTGGGGATGAGCCAGTTCGTTTTCGTACAGGAAGGCAAGCTGGCGTTGGGACGTTGGCAGGGAATTTTTCTAGCGGAGTTTGACGGCCCGCGCGAACGCCATGTGTACGTCAAGGTGCTCCCCGATCGCGTGTAGTGCCAACCCTTAAGGAATTATCTCGCGCGGAAGAGATGTCGACGTACTGGTGTGCTAGAGTTTGGAGCGATGGGAAAGCTGGGCGTGTACATCCAGGTGCCGTTTTGTCAGACGAAATGCACCTACTGCAACTTCCACACGGGCGTAGTGTCTGCGGGCCGCTTTGCTCCTTACGCGGAAGCGGTTAGCCGTGAAATCCGCACACACAACGCGCTATTGCAAGCGGCTGGAATAGAGTGGAGCGCGGAGGCTCATCGCGACGGTGCAGAAGGCGTCGTAGTTGACACGGTCTACATTGGCGGCGGTACCCCGAGCCTTCTGGAACCTAGGCTTCTCGCGGACATGCTGCATGCTTTGCGCCAGACCTTCGATTGCACTTGGAAGGAGGTGACGCTCGAAGCCGATCCCGAAACCATCGAACCCGAGAAAGCCGCGCAATGGTTGGCCGCAGGAATCAACCGCATCAGTTTGGGTGCGCAATCTTTCGTAGATGAGGAACTCAAGGCCGCGGGGCGTATGCACCGCCGCGACGACATCTATCGCGCCGTGGGGACTCTTCGCGCCGGCGGGATTCGCAACATCAGCTTTGACTTGATTGCCGGCCTGCCGAAACAATCGCGCGAAAGCTGGCTCAGCTCGCTCCGCGAACTGGTTGAAATATCTTCAGAACACGTTTCGGTCTACATTATGGAGATTGATGAAGGCAGCCGTCTTGGGCTGGAAGTTCTGCAAGGCGGCACACGCTACAGCGCCCGCGATTTGCCCAGCGAAGAACAAATGGCGGAGTTTTATGAAAGCGCGCAGGCCATCCTGAAAGCCGCGGGTTACCAGCAATACGAAATCTCCAATTGGGCCAAGCCGGGTTTTGCTTCGCTGCACAATCTGAAATACTGGAAGCGCGAGCCATACTTGGGATTCGGCGCAGGCGCGCATTCGTTTTCCGGCCAGCAACGCTGGGCGAATGTTCACGATGCGGCGGCCTATGTGACTGCAATTACCGCAGGCCGCAACGCCATTGAAAGCGTGGAGCGCGTTAGCCGCGAGCAGGCGTTCGAGGAAGAGCTATTCCTCGGCTTGCGCCAGCTAGCTGGCATCGATTTAGGCCGGATCCAGAGCGAATACAGCGTCAACTTGGAGGAGAAGGTTGGCCGCCTGGCTTCGGCAGGAATGGTTGAGCGGCAGGGAGAGCTTGTGCGCCTGTCTGCAAGCAAACTGAGCATCTCCAACGAGGTAATCGTGGAATTGTTGCGCTAGCAGTGTTCTTTGACAGGAAGTTGTAGGAGCCGCCTTCTGAGGCGGTCCGCGCCCGATCGATACTGCAGGACAGAACAAGGAGCAGCACATGAGTTACACGGTGGCAAAAGGCAATCAAATGGTGGACCCAGATCACGTTTCGCCCATGAAAGGGATCGTAGATCTGCGCAGCGACACCGTAACGCGCCCCAGCGAAGAAATGCGCCGCGCCATGGCCACAGCCGAAGTCGGCGACGACGTTTATGGCGAAGATCCCACGGTCAATCGCTTGCAAGCGCGCGCCGCGGAAATCTTCGGCAAGGAAGCGGCGCTCTTTGTACCCACCGGCTGCATGGGAAACCTGATCTGCATCCGAAGCTGGACGCACCACGGCCACGAAGTGATCTGCGAAGAGCGAGCCCACGTCAACTTGTATGAACTCGCCTCCATGTCTGCCATCGCAGGATGCATGCCGCGCACCGCTCGTGGCGGCGACGACGGCATCCTCACCTGGAAGCAGATTGAGGCGGTCATCCGTCCAAAGATTTATTACGACTCGCAGACCGCGCTGGTCTGCCTGGAGAACACCAGCAACATGGCCGGAGGCACCGTTTATCCCACGGAACGTGTGAACGACATTTGCGATCATGCCCATGCACTGGGCTTGAAGGTCCATCTCGATGGCGCGCGCATTTTCAATGCTGCGGTGGCGCTTGGGGAAGATGTGGCGAGTATGACCGCAAAGGTAGACTCCGTCATGTTCTGCCTGTCGAAAGGCCTCGGCGCGCCGGTAGGCTCGATGGTTCTTGGCTCAAACGAATTCATCGAACGCGCGCGCATCTATCGCAAGATGTTTGGCGGCGGCATGCGGCAAGTCGGCGTGTTGGCCGCGGCAGGGCTGGTTGCCCTGGAAAAATCGCCGTCACGTTTGCATGAAGACCACGAGAACGCCAAACGCCTTGCGCAAGCCATCGCGACCATTCCGGGTTTGCGAATCGATCCCGCCGGCGTGAAAAGCAACATCGTGATATTTGACTGCACAGCCACCGGAATGAACGCCGTCGAATTTTGCGACGCGCTGCATCCCAAAGGCATCTGGGCCCAGGACACCGCGCCCTATTCCGTGCGCATGGTGACACACTTGAATGTGGATCGCGCTGGAATTGATAAAGCTATTGTGGAATTGCGCGCGCTTGCTGGCAAAAAAGTAGGCCGCAGCGCCTGAAACCAAATTCGCCATCGACGCTCGGGTGGCACAAGTTACAAGGAGACGCCAAATGAGATCTGCAGGGATACGCATGCTGTTTGGGCTGATTTGCTGCTTGATGCTGTTTACCACGGGCGCACGAATAGCCAACGGGCAAGCGGCGAAACCCGCGCCAACGCCCGAGGAAGCGAAGAAGTTCATCGAGGATGCCGAGCAGCGCTTGTTCGACCTCGGCGTCAAAGCCTCGCGCGCTTCCTGGGTCCAGGAAAATTTCATTACCGACGACACGGAGCAAATTGCCGCGGACGCGAACGAAATTCTAAACACCGCCAGCGCGAAGTATGCGAAAGAGGCGCACCGCTTCGACAAGGTGAAACTCTCCCCGGAATTGGCGCGCAAGAGGTTGCTGCTCGAATTGGCCACCAATTTTCCTGCTCCCGATGATCCCAAGGCGCAAAAGGAACTCGCGCAGGTCTTGGCTTCCCTTGACGGCGATTATGGAAAAGGGAAATGGTGCCCCGACGGCGATGCGAAGCCCTGTCTGGACGTGACCGCTGTTGGTAAATTGATGGCCACCAGCCGCAATCCCGATGAACTGCAGCGCGCTTGGATTGGCTGGCACGCCGTCGGCGCGCCGATGCGTGATCGCTATGCGCGCATGGTCGAACTGGGCAATCAGGGCTCGCGTGAATTGGGCTATGCCGATGTGGGCGCCCTGTGGCGTTCCAATTACGATATGCCGCCGGATGAGTTCGCCAAGGAACTCGATCGCCTGTGGGATCAGTTGCGCCCTCTCTATTTGTCGCTCCACGCCTATGTGCGCGGCCAGCTGGCCAAAAAATATGGCAAAGACGTTGTGCCGCCGAACGGGCCGATCCCCGCGCATCTGCTCGGCAATATCTGGGCGCAGGAATGGAACAACGTCTACGACCTGATGGATTCGCCGAAGCCGCCGCAGACGTATGACCTGACGAAAATTCTGCAGGATCGCAAGACCGATCCCAAGGGCATGGCCAAGTACGCGGAAAACTTTTTTGTATCGCTTGGCTTTCCGCCATTGCCGCCAACGTTCTGGGAGCGGTCTCTCTTCACCAAGCCGGCCGATCGCGATGTGGTATGCCATGCCAGCGCATGGGACGTGGATTCCAAGGACGACCTGCGCGTCAAGATGTGCATCCAGATTACCGAGGAAGATTTCCGCACGATTCACCATGAAGAGGGCCACAATTTTTACCAGCGCGCCTACAATACGCAGCCGCCGCTATTTCAAGGCAGTGCAAATGATGGCTTTCACGAAGCCGTTGGCGACACCATCGCGCTTTCCGTCACCCCCGAATACCTGAAAAAGATTGGGCTTATTGACACCGTTCCTCCCGCCTCCGGTGACACTGATTATTTGTTGCAGCAGGCTCTTGAGAAAGTGGCGTTTCTCCCGTTTGGCCTGGTCATTGATAAATGGCGCTGGGAAGTTTTCTCCGGCCAGGTGAAGCCGGCGGAGTACAACAAGGCGTGGTGGGACTTGCGAGAGAAGTATCAAGGCGTGGCACCGCCCGTTGCACGCGGCGAAGCGTTTTTCGATCCCGGCGCAAAGTACCACGTTCCTGGGAATGTGCCCTACATGCGTTACTTCCTGGCGCGCATTTACCAGTACCAATTTCAACGCGCGCTTTGCAAGGAAGCCGGCGTCGAAGGCCCGTTGCATCGCTGCTCCATTTACGGAAACAAAAAGGCCGGCGCAAAGTTGAATGCCATGCTTTCCATGGGCGCCAGCAAGCCGTGGCCGGACGCGTTGGAAGTCCTAACCGGGCAGCGTGAAGCAGACGCCACCGCCCTCGCCGATTATTTCGCCCCATTGAAAACGTGGCTCGACGACCAAAACAAAAAGAACGGTTATCCCGTGGGTTGGTAGTCCGGCCCGCCGTTACCGCGTAAGCAAGCTATTTGGCGAAATCCGCGGGATCGTATTCCGGCCGGATTTCAATCTCGGAGTCGACCAGCATCGGATTCGGACAGCGCTTAAGCCATTCGACGGCTTCGTCGATTGATTTGACTTCCCAATGCCAGTAGCCGGACATTTGTTCCTCTGTCGGCGTAAACGGCCCATTGATGACGGTACGCTGCGCGCCTGAGAAGCGTATGCGCTTGCCGTGGGAAGTCGGCTTCAGGCCGCCTCCGCCTTGCATTATGCCAGCCTGTATCAGTTCCTGGTTGTACTTGCCCATCGCGGCAAGCAAGTCGGCGCTCGGCATGACGCCTTTTTCACTGTCTTTGCTTGCCCTGACGATCACCATGCATTTCATTTTCATTTGTCCTTTCGACTCATGCTCTCCAGTTGACTGAATAGGGCCTTCGGACAGAACCAGGCTTCCGGTGAGGGTACGCTCTTCCCGCTGTTACAGATGCGCCTGAACTAAGGAAAGGTGCTTGCTGTTCCTCTTCGGGTGCCCGGGTTGCGCCATTGGCAACGCCGGGATGCGCAAATCCTCCGCATAAGTTAAACTTTCCACCTGTATTAAAATATTCTTGAGGTGACCCCCGCGTGGATTTCACGTTCACCGACGAACAGCAGCACCTGCGCAAGTCCGTGCGCGAATTTGCCGAAGGCGAAATTGCGCCCCACGTCATGGAATGGGATGAGGCTTCGCACTTCCCGGAGGAAATTCTGCCAAAGCTGGCGGAGATGGGTCTGCTCGGCGTCATTTTCCCGGAAGAATACGGCGGCGCCGGCCTCGGCTACATCGAATACGCCACCGTCATCGAAGAACTTTCTCGCGTGGATGGAGCGGTCGGCCTCACTGTTGCCGCGCACAATTCTCTCTGCACCAATCACATCTACAAATTCGGCAACGAAGAGCAGAAGCGCAAGTACCTCGTCCCGCTCGCCCACGGCCACAAACTCGGCGCGTGGTCGCTCACCGAACCGGAAGCGGGCTCCGATGCGGGCGGCACGCGCACCACCGCCGTGCGCGACGGCAATTCCTGGGTGCTGAACGGTTCGAAAACTTTCACCACCAACGGCCACTACGCTGATATCTGCGTCGCCATGGCCGTCACCGATAAAACAAAGGAATCCCACGGCATCAGCGCGTTCATCCTCGAAAAAGGCATGCCCGGTTTCCGCCCCGGCAAAAAAGAAAACAAGCTGGGCATGCGCGCCAGCGACACTTCCGAAGTGATTTTCAGCGATTGCCGCGTGCCCGCCGAAAACCTGCTCGGCCCGGAAGGCGAAGGCTTCATCAGCAGCCTGAAAATCCTGGATGGCGGGCGCATCTCGATTGCTGCGCTGGCGCTAGGCATGGCGCAAGGAGCGCTGGAAGCCGCCACGCGCTACGCCCGTCAACGCAAGCAGTTTGGCAAAACCATCAGCGAATTTCAGGCCATCCAATTCAAGCTGGCCGACATGTCCACTGAAGTGGAAGCCGCGCGCCTGCTCGTCTATCAAGCCGCGTGGCTCGCCGATCAGAAAAACGCGCGCTTCACCCGCGAATCCAGCATGGCCAAACTCTTTGCCAGCGAAGTGGCCGTCCGCGTCGCCAACGAGTGCGTGCAAATTCACGGCGGCTACGGCTTCATCAAGGATTATCCCGCCGAAAAGTATTACCGCGACGTAAAGCTCTGCACCATCGGCGAAGGCACCAGCGAAATCCAGCGTCTGGTCATCGCGCGGCAACTGCTCGGTAAGTAGTGTGCGATGTTATGATTGAGCCATAAGCTCGCGGCGGAGCTTCCCAAAAGGAGAATAACCGATGAGACGTCAGTTTTGGCTTGCCTCGGTATTCGTGTGCTCTGCCGCTTTCCTGCATGCGGTACCTCAAGAACACGATCTCCCAGTCGCGGACATTCAATCGACGGATTGTAGAAACAACGCGGATCGCAGATACGCAGTCTGCCGCGGAGCCTGGTCTGGAAAGACGGTTGCGCTATTCAACACATGGATGGCCCCCGATACGAATCCCGAGAGAATTCTCAAACTACCCTCGCCGGACGGCCAAAAAGTGATTCAAGTGCGTGGCTTTCACGTTCGCTTGTTGATGGATGGCAAGCGGTACTGGACGCCGTTCGGAAATATGCACGATGCAGAAGTTGGATGGGCGCCTGATTCCAATCGCTTGTTCGTGACTTGGAGCGAGTCCGGGGTGTTAGGCCCGTGGCACACGCAAGTTTACGACGTGACCCATACTGGTTTGGTCGAGGTTCCTGGAGTGACTCGAAACGTGAAGCCCGACCTGATTTCCAGAATGAAAGGTGCTCCGCTTCCTTCATGGGTTGGTACTCGCGAGGTCCGTGCCATGTGGACCTCTCTTGAATACTGCGCAGATGATGTGGTGGGATCCCGGTGGTTGAACGGTTCGACCGAACTTCTGGTTTCTGGGCTGGCTGGACCAGATAGCGGATGCAAATATATGGGCGATTTCGTTGTCTATCGAATTCAAGTCGCAACCGGAAAGATTCTGCAGGCCTATTCGGAGAAAGAGAGCCAACGCCTCTTCGGAGACGCGGATTTACCCAAGCTAGAAGAGGGTGGCAACGAGTTGTAAATCTGCGATCCTCACCCCAGCGCAAACCCCGGCAGTCTTGCGGCTTTCCGGTCAAAGGTCAGCGTAGTCGAACAGCCCGCCCGAGCCGCGAGCGCGCCGATCAGAACGTCCGCGAACGCGCCCTCACCTGCCTTGTAGGAAACCATCGCCGTGAAGACGTCCTGCTCGTTTTCCACCACAAGCACATCTGTCTGCAAGATGCCCTCGATCGCCGCCGCGATCTCCTGCGTCGCAAAGCCGTACGCGCGGTCGAGGACCCACACCGACTCCACCATCACAATCACGCTGATGTAGCCGGGATTGTCCTCGCTCAGCCGCTTTTCCAGGATTTCCGTGGCCTTCGCCGACTGTGCCGGATCGTCTTGCGTCAGGTATCGCACCAGGATATTGGTGTCCAGTCCGGTCATTTACGGCCGCGCCGCGGCTTCTTTCATCTCCGCAATCGTGACCGGCCTCTTGCGCCGGCTCTTCAGGATCCCACGCAGCGCGGACGCTGGGCGCTTTGGCAACAGCACCACGCTTCCATCCGTGTGCACGAAGAACTTCACCCGATCTCCCGGCTTCAACCCCAGGTGCTCCCGAATCGCCTTCGGGATCGTCGCCTGTCCCTTCACTGTGATTGCTGAATCCATCGCCCCTCCCATTACTCTCTTCAATAAGTAATACCACGCCGCTAGTGATGCGTCAATAAAGCGTCCCCGGTTCCTTCCCGCATCCTCGCGAGCACCGCTACCCCCGCCGGGTCCGCTCCATAATCCCGGGTTTCTCACCAGGCTGGCCGTAGTTTGGGAGCAAAACCGTGAAACTTGTCATCCTGAGCCCGCGCCGTTTGCGGGGGAAGGATCTCAACGAAAACAAATCCTGCGGCTTCGGATCGATCGAGATTCTTCGCGCATCCTCATCGGATGCGTTCAGAATGACATGTCGGCCATGCCGCTTGTGAGAAATGCGGGTAAATCGGCTTCAACAACTCACCCTTTGACTCCGGCTTCCCCCGCAAGAAATAATGGGATTATGCCGCAGCGCGCATCTGCCGATTCACCGGAAACCCATGCCTCGTAGCGTTACCGAGTGGGCCGCCGAGGTTCGCCAGGGCGACGTGCGCGCCATCTCTCGCGCCATCACCGCCATCGAAAATCACGCGGCCGAAGCCGAAGAATTGTTGCGCGAACTTTTCCCCGCCACCGGCAACGCGTACTTGACGGGCATCACCGGCGCACCCGGCACCGGCAAAAGCACCCTGGTGGATCGCCTGGCCGCGCACTATCGCCAGCGCAACGACCGCGTGGGCATCGTCGCCGTGGACCCCAGCAGCCCCTACTCCGGCGGCGCGATTCTCGGCGATCGCATCCGCATGCAGGGCCACTCCAGCGATAGCGGCGTTTTCATCCGCTCCATGGCCACGCGCGGATTTTTGGGCGGGCTGGCGCGCGCTACCGCGGAGGTGGCGCTGCTTTTGGATGCGGCGGGCAAACGCCAGGTGCTGATCGAAACCGTTGGCGTCGGCCAGGACGAAATTGATATCGTGCGTCTGGCCGATTGTGTCCTCGTAGTGCTGGTCCCCGGCCTGGGCGACGACATCCAGAACATGAAAGCCGGCCTGATGGAGATTGGCGACATTTTCGTGTTGAACAAAGCGGATCGCGAGGGCGCCGACCGCCTCGATGAGCAGCTCCACGCCATGCTCTCGCTGGTGATGCCGCGCGATGGCTGGCACCCCCCTGTCTTGCGCACGGTAGCCACGGAAAACCGCGGCATCGGAGAACTCGCCGAAGCCGTGGCAAAATTCCGTAAACATTTCGAAGCCAGCGGCGAGCGCCAGAAAAAACACATCGAACACTGGAAGAATCGCCTGGTAGAAATGCTGGAATCCCGCCTGCTTGAAAAAGTCCTGGGAGGCAAAGAAGGCGAAGCAAAACTCCGCGAACTGGCGACAGCCGTAGCGGAACGCAAAAAGGACCCGTTCACCGCCGTCAGCGAAATCCTGAAGGCCAGCGGCCTGGATCGTTAGGTACATTTTCATAATTGCTTCGCCGGGAGGGCAGCAATTCACAATTCGCGAAAATCTACCCGCCCGTCATTCCGAACGGAGTCTGCGGAGTGAGGGACGATTTTGCATCGCACGTTTTTCGTGCGATGAATCTCTCTTCTTTTGGGTTCCCGCCCCAGAGGGATTCCTCGCTTCGCTCGGAATGACGGGCCAAGGCATTTTCCCACGGGAGGGCACGGCTTCAGCCGTGCCGAAAAGGCTAAGTAAACTCAGGGGTTTTAACCCCTGAGGGAGCCATGTACAAGGAAAGCTCATGCATCTCGGCAACATCGAAGTGAAATACCTCGACGGCGGCGCCTTCAAACTCGACGGCGGCGCCATGTTCGGCGTTGTCCCCAAGCCTCTCTGGGAGAAAAAATCTCCCCCCGACGAAAAAAACCGCATCCGCATGCGCGCCAATTCGCTCCTGGTCCGTGCCGCCGGAAAAACCATCGTGGTCGAAACGGGCAACGGCACGAAATGGGACGCCAAGCAACGTTCCATCTACGCCGTCGAAGATGGCAATCCACTCATCACCGCTCTAGGCAAGGCTGGCGTGCATCCCAACGAGGTGGACCTGGTCATCAACACGCATCTTCATTTCGATCATGCCGGCGGCAACACGCACATCAACGGCAATCGTCCAGAACCCACATTCCCTCGCGCGCTCTATGTAGTGCAGCGCACGGAACTCGATCATGGCCAGAATCCCACACCGCGCGACCGCGCTAGCTACTTACCAGAGAATTTTCAGCCCCTCGCCGAATCCGGCCAGTGGAAACTAATCGATGGCGACGCCGAAATCCTCCCCGGCATTTCCCTCGAGCGCATTCCCGGCCACAACGCGGATATGCAAGCCGTGAAAATCGAAGGCGGTGGCAAGAAGCTCGCCTTTGTTGCAGATTTGCTCCCACTCCGTCACCATATCCCTTTGCCTTGGATCATGGCGTACGATCTGTACCCGCTCCAGACGCTCGAAACCAAGCGCAAATGGGTGCCGCGTCTAGTCAATGAAGGTTGGATCACCGTTTTCGGGCACGACCCGGACATAGCCGCGGCCACTTTGCACCAGCACGGCGAAACAATCGAGATCGAACCGGTGGACCTGAACCGGTAAGCAATCCCAGGAGAGCATAAGATGCCAAGCGCGAAAAGAGCGAAAGGGAAGAGTGCGCGGAGCAGCGCAAAAGGGCCCGTGGCGGAAGTTGGCGTCATTGGCGGCAGCGGGCTCTACGCGATGAACGGCCTGAGCGACACGCGCGAGATTCGCATGAAGACGCCTTTCGGCGATCCTTCCGATGCGATTGTAGTCGGTACCGTGGAAGGGAAGCGCGTCGCGTTTCTGGCGCGTCATGGGTGCGGTCATCGCATCCTGCCCAGCGAGATTAATTTTCGCGCCAACATCTACGCGATGAAGTTGCTCGGCGTCGAGCGCGTTATTTCCGTCAGCGCGGTAGGCTCGCTGCAGGAAAATTTGCGCCCCGGCGAATTCCTCGTCCCCGACCAGTTTTTCGACAGCACCAAGCGACGCATCTCCACCTTTTTCGGCAACGGTCTCGTGGCACACGTCACGTTTGACATGCCAACCTGCGCGCAACTGTCCACGGTCCTTGCCGATGCTTGCGTCTCCTCGGGCGTAGCCGTGCACCGCAAGGGCACCTACATCTGTATGGAAGGGCCGCAATTTTCCACGCTCGCCGAAGCCAACTTCCACCGCGCCATGGAATTCGACGTGATCGGCATGACCAATGTCACGGAAGCGAAACTCGCGCGCGAAGCCGAGCTTTGTTACGCCACCATCGCCATGATTACCGATTACGATTGCTGGCACCCAAATCACGATTCGGTTACCGTTGCGCAAATCATCGCCACGCTGAACCAGAACGCCTCCAACGCGCAAAATGTCCTGAAAGAAGCGATCAAGACTTTGCCGGCCCACCGGGGCTGCAAGTGTGGTTCGGCTCTGGCGCACGCCATCCTGACCGAACCCAAGCTTATACCCGCAAAAACAAAGAAAGATCTTGCCGCCATCATCGGCAAGTACATTGTGTAATGGCTGGTCATTTGACCAGTAGGAGAGATCATGTCGCTACTCGTGGTAGGTTCCGTTGCGTACGACGCTCTGGAAAGTCCCTACGGCAAGGTAGACCGTACGCTGGGCGGCGCCGCCACGTATTTCGCCGTTGCCGCGCGCTTTTTTACTCCGGTGAACCTCGTGGCCATCGTTGGCGACGATTTTGCCGCGCAGGACGAAGCCATTTTCCGCAGCCGCAAGATTGATATCGAAGGCCTCGAGCGTGCCCCCGGGAAGTGCTTTTTCTGGGCCGGCCGTTACTCCGAAAATCTGAATGATCGCGTCACCTTGACGACAGATCTGAACGTTTTCGCGGAGTTTAAGCCGCGCCTGCCGGAGAAGTATCGCTCCTCCAAATATGTTTTTCTGGCCAACATCGCCCCCGACTTGCAGCGCGACGTGCTTCACCAGGTTAAGGGCAAGCCCAAGCTCGCGGCAATGGACACCATGAACTACTGGATCGAACGCACCAACGCGGAGTTGCGCGAAACGCTGAAGCACGTTGATATCCTGATGATCAACGATTCGGAAACGCGCCAGCTTTCCAGCGAACACAATTTGCTCCGCGCCGCCCGGCACATCTTCAAGATGGGGCCCTCTACACTGGTTGTAAAACTTGGCGAACACGGCGCGATGCTCGTGGACAAGCACGGTGTCTTCTGCGTTCCAGCCTTCCCGCTGGAGGAGCCCCACGATCCCACGGGTGCTGGCGATAGTTTTGCCGGCGGCTTCATGGGCTACCTGGCGGGCAGCGGCGGCAGCAACGATGCCGCGTTGCGTCGTGCCATGGTGTACGGCTCCGTGCTGGGCAGCTTTGCCGTGGAAAAGTTTGGTCTGGATCGCCTGCTGCACCTGAAGAAGAGCGAGATACACGCCAGAGCACGGCACTTTTCGAAGTTGACGCAATTTAAACTGTAAATAGTAGAATCACCTGCAGACGGACAGGGCCGTCTTGGGGATGCTCTCCTTTCAGCAAATTCTCTGGCGCATGCTATTTGCGGCTGGTCTGGGCGCTGCGATTGGCGTCGAGCGCGATGTTCATCGACGTCCCGCCGGAATTCGCACCAGCGCGTTCGTCTGCCTGGCCACGGCGCTTTTTACCATCGTTTCCAATCAACTGGCGCATATTTGGGGCGACTCCAGCCCCACGCGCATCGCTTCCAATATCGTGCAGGGTGTAGGCTTTCTTGGCGCCGGAGCAATTTTGAAGGACAGTGCGGGGTTCGTCGGCATGACCACCGCCGCAACGATTTTTGTCGAAGCTGCCATTGGCATGGCCGCGGGCGGGGGAATGTATGGAGTTGCGGCTTCCGCCACGGGTATCGTACTTTTTGGCCTTATCGTGTTGAGCTGGGCCGCGGAAAAACTTCATCTGAAAGCCCGCATCATGGTCTTTCGATTTACCACCAGCCACGCGGAGAATGTCGCAACGGAAATCCAGCAGCTGATGGCTGGGCTGAAAGTAGTAATGAATCAGTTTCGCGTCTCCATGGCGGGTACAAGCTCCATTGTCGAATTTGAAGCCGACGTCAGCGTTCATCAGCAAGAGCAGATCGTGCAGCAGCTCAATCGCGAGGGCGTTGTCACGGAAGTGCTTCCCCTCGAAGGCCATCACGAATGAGCCGTCGTTCCGTGATATTGCAAAAGCCCAAGGCCCTCCGCAAGGGCTCGCGCATCGCCATTGTTTCGCCGTCCTCTCCCGCCGAACCCGCCGCTGTTTCCGCGGGAGTTGCGGAACTTCGCCACCTGGGTTTTCTCGTCGAAGAAGAGCCGCCGCTGGCGCCGCAAGGCTATTTCGCCGGTCCGCATGAGGAACTTGTGCGGCAGCTTCGCAAGAAATTCAGCGACAAGAATGTGGATGGAGTGATTGCCACGCGCGGAGGTTACGGCGCGAACTATTTGATTGATCTCCATTTGGCCACTTCGCTAGTGGGCCCGAAATGCCTCATCGGCTACAGCGACCTGACTATCATCCAAATGCTCATGTATCAGGTGCGTAGTTGGGCCGGTTTTTATGGTCCCATGGTCTCCGCCGGTTTCAATCACGGTTCAAATGAACCCTCGGGATACGACAAGGTTTCCTTCCTGCAGGCCATCGGCGAAACTAGATTGAAATGGCAGATTCCGTTGTCCGGCGAAAGCCTGTTGAAGGGGAGCGCCACCGGGCGTATCGTCGGTGGCTGTTTGACGATGCTACAGACCTCTCTGGGCACAAATTGGGATCCAGACACTCGCGGTGCCATCCTCCTCTTGGAAGATCGCGGCATGAAGCCGTATCAGGTAGATCGCGCTCTGCGTCATCTGTTGCAAGCGGGTAAGCTAGAAGACACGAGCGGCATTCTTCTCGGCGATTTCCCCGACTGCGATCCGGGCCTGCCTGGCAGCCCGACGGTTCCGGAAATTTGCGAACGAATCCTTGGCCCCCTCGGTGTTCCGGTCGTTTACGGCGCGCCCATCGGCCATACCAAGCGACCAATGCTTACGATTCCGCTGGGCGTTCGCGCCACACTGCACGCGAAAGGCGAAGGGAAACTCGAGATTTTGGAACCGGCAGTAGTAGATTGAGCCGGTAATCAACTGGGGACTTTGACGTGGCAAACGTAAAGCACATTCACATGATTGGCATCGGCGGTTCGGCGATGTCGCCACTCGCCGGGATGCTGCGAGAGCGGGGCTATCGCGTGACCGGCTCCGATGCGGGAGTCTATCCCCCAGCCTCTACGCTTCTCGAATCACTCGGCATTCCGTTCTCCGCAAAATTTGACGCGGCAAATCTCACACCGGCCCCCGATCTGGTGGTAGTCGGCAACGCGCTCTCCCGCGGCAATGTGGAAATCGAGGAGATGCTCGACCGCAAACTGAAATACCATTCGCTCCCCGAAATCCTCGAGGAAGAATTTTTGCCCGGCAAGCATTCCATCGTTGTCAGCGGCACTCACGGCAAAACCACCACCACCGCCATGCTCGCCTGGATTTTTCAGGTGGCGGGGAAGAATCCGAATTTTCTGGTGGGTGGCATCGCCGAAAACTTCGGCAAAAGCTACGGCTTGGGAGGCGGCGAGGAATTCATTCTGGAGGGCGACGAATACGATTCCGCTTTCTGGGACAAAGCCGCGAAATTCTTCCATTACCATCCCGACGACCTGATCATCACCTCGCTTGAATACGATCACGCCGATATCTACGCCGACTTTGACGCCTACCAGCTAGCCTTCCGCCGTCTGGTGAATCTGGTGCCCCGGCGCGGCCGCATAATCGTCTGGGGGGATGCAGAGGCCGGCGAAGCTTTGCGTAAAGCTACCGAAAAGGCTTTTTGCCCCGTGATTACTTACGGTTTGAACGGCGGAAACCAATGGATTGCCAGCAACGTGCAGTCCGACGGCGATGGAATGAAGTTTCACGTCCGCCACAGCAATGAGGACTACGGCGAATTTCGCCTTGCCGCCACGGGTCACCACAATGTTCTGAATGCCTTGGCGGCGCTAGTCGTTGCGCAGGGCCGCGGCATAAATCGCGAGTCCCTGCAAAAGGCTTTGACAACGTTTCGCAGCGTACGTCGTCGAATGGATGTGAAGGGTGAAGTGGACGGCGTTTTGGTAGTTGACGATTTCGCTCATCACCCCACGGCTGTTCGCGCCACCATCGAGGCCGCGCGGTTGCGTTGGCCGGATCGCCGCTTGTGGGCGATTCTCGAGCCGCGTTCCAACTCCATGCGTCGCCGCGTTTTTCAGGATGCCTTGCCAGCCGCATTGGCGTTGGGCGATCGCGTCCTGCTCGGCAGCGTGCATCGCGCCGGGCAATTGAGCGATGAACAACGCCTGGACCCGGAAACGGTCGCTGCCGCCGTACGCGCATTGGGCAAAGACGCGCAGGTCCTGCCGGGAGCCGACGCCATCGCGGATCTTCTCGCCAAGGAAGCGCGTCCCGGTGATTTGCTGCTGGTGATGTCTAATGGTAGCTTTGATGGCTTGTGCGACAAACTTCTAAAGAAATTGGCGGCCAAACAAATTTCCACGGGGACCCAAGCAGACTAATGCCACGGGCTCGACGGTTCACCTATGCGGCGGCAGCTACGATTGCCTGCCTGCTGCTTTCCTCTCCTCGCTCATCGCAAGCTACCATCCGTTACGAAGTCTCTCTCGCTCACCCCGAGCAGCATCTGTTTCACGTCTCCATGGAAATCCCCGATGTGCGGGATGAACTCAATCTGCAGATGGCCGCGTGGAATGCGCTTTACGAAATTCGAGATTTCAGCAGCCATGTGCAGCGCGTTCAAGCTTTCGTGAATGGCCAGCCCGCGCCCATCGAGAAACTCGACAAGCTTACATGGCACGTTAAGGGCAGCGGCACTATCACTGTACGCTACGATACTTTTTGGGACGATCCCGGCCCGTTTAACTCGCAACTCAACGAGGAGCATGCCTTCCTCAACGTAGCGATGGTTCTTCTCTACGTCCCCAACCGCCGCGCCGAAGAGAGTTTCCTGGCGTTAAATGACGTTCCTCCTGGGTGGCGCGTGGCGTCCGAGACTCTCAAGGGCGGAGTCATCCAAAGTCATTCCTTCGGTCTGGAGGCTCCCAGCTACGACGCGCTAGCCGACGCGCCCATTGAAGTCTCGAACTTCGAGGAGTTCATGCTGCCCGAAGTCACGCCGCCAGTTCGCGTCGTTGTTCACGGCGACAATTGGAAGAAGCCCGAAGTCGAAAAAGCCCTCCGCAAAATCGTCACCTACGAAGTGAAAATGATGGACGGTGCTCCCTTCGACTACTACACCTTCATTTTTCACATCGGCAAAGCCGCTAACGGCGCTGGCGGTGGCATGGAGCACGCCAACTGCACCGCAATTTACGTTCCCTCCTCTTCCTTCCTGCAAAACGTTTCCGCCCACGAATTCTTCCATCTATGGAACGTCAAGCGCATTCGCCCCGCGTCCCTCGAGCCGGTTGACTTCACTCACGAGATGTATACGCGCGCGCTGTGGTTCGCCGAGGGCGTCACCAATACGTATGGTTCCTATACGCTTGTGCGCACTGGCCTATGGAGCAAGCAGGAGTTCTATCAGGATCTAAGCGGCCAGATCAGCGAAATCGAAGACCGACCCGCCGAACAGTGGCAAAGCGCCGAACAGTCCAGCCTGGACGCCTGGCTCGAGAAGTACGCGCTCTATAATCAGCCGCAGCGAAGCGTTTCCTATTACACCAAAGGCCAAATCCTCGGCGTGCTGCTGGACATTCTGATTCGCGATCGCACCGATAATCAGAAAAGCCTCGACGATGTTTTGCGCGCCATGAATCAGGATTTCGCCAAAGCAGGGAAGTTCTACCACGACAGCGCGGACATTCAACTGACCGCGGAAAAAGTGGCGGGTGGCTCTTTCGCCGATTTCTTCGACAAATATGTCAGCGGCACCGAGCCTCTGCCCTACACCGATCTACTGACTCGCGCGGGTCTGGAGCTGCACGAGAAGGAAATCATCCACCCCGTAACCGGATTCACCGTTGAGCGCGACCCCAATGGTCCGTGGACCGTGCGCATCGTTGATGCCGACGGCCCCGCGGCAAAGAGCGGCTTGCTTGTCGGGGATGAAATTGTTCGCTGGAATAATGGCGAGCCTCCGCGCCATCAAGGCCGCTGGCTCAACCAGCAAAAGCCAGGAGACGTGTTGCACTTGCGCATTCACCGCGACGAAAAGGAAACGAACATTGATATCCGGCTCGGCGAAGACCGCGAAAAGTTTTTCCAGGTTACGGAAAGCTCCAATGGCGGCGACCGCGGCAGGCGTATCCGCGAAGGACTACTTCGCGGCACCACCGATCCCGTCACCGCAAGGAATCGGTAAAGGAGCGCTTGCACTCGCGCCCATGTTTCGAGAAAGTTTCTTCTAACACATGCTCCGCGGCGCTTTCATCTGCGTTTTCGTGACCCTCTATATCCTTGTCCTTGGGCCGCCGCTCCTTATCTACACTTTCGTCACACGCCACGTTGATCCGCTCTATTGGGCCGGCGTGAATGGGGTGATGTTCTTCGTGCGCTGCGTCGGCGTGCGCGTTCACGTCAAAGGCATCGAGCGCATTCCCGCCGGCACGTGTATTTTTGCCGCGAACCACACCAGTTCCGCGGACGCTCCCGCCGTGGTGTGGTCCATCCCGCGGCGCATCGCCATTCTGCTGAAGCGCTCGCTTTTTTCCTATCCCATCGCGGGCCAGGCGTTTCGTTTGGCGCACTTCATTCCCGTGGACCGTTTCGATCGCGATTCTGCCATCGTCAGCATTGACAAAGCCACGGAGGCCATCCGCGCTGGCCAATCGTTTCTGATTTATCCCGAAGGCACGCGCAGCAATGATGGTCGCTTGCAGGAAATTAAGAAGGGAACTGCGGTGATGGCCATCAAAGCGGGCGTGCCCATCGTGCCCATCGCGTGCTCCGGCGCGCATCGCGTCATGGAAAAACGCAAACTCAACATCTATCCGGGCGATATCGTAGTGGAATTCCTCGCGCCGATCGATGCGTCGCAATACACCTTCGAGCAGCGTGATGAGCTAACTGCACGCCTTCACGACGAACTTGCCGCAGGCCTTCCGCCCGATCAGCGCCCGCTAGGTTTCCCCGGCGCCAAGTGAAAATCGCTCTTTTCACCCCGACCTGAGTAAGCTCGTTATTCCGACCCCTCCAAAGATGTCATTCCGACCGGAGGGACGGCGCCTTTTGCCGTCCCGGAGCGGAGGAATCGAGGCGCAATATTCAGATTTCAAGATGACTTTTCACCCTTCACCCCCAACTCCGTCTCCAACTGATGCAAGCGCCGCTGTAACTCCGGCAAACGATTGAGCGCCGCCATCATCTTCAGCCACTGGCGATTCTCCACTGCCGGATATCCGGAATAGAGCGACCGCGCCGGTACATCGTTTGGCACGCCGCTCTGCGCTGTTATCACCGCCCCATCGCCCACGGTAAGGTGCCCCGCGGTTCCCACCTGCCCTGCCAAGATGCAAGCATCTCCAATGTGCGTGGAGCCCGCCAACCCCACCTGGCCGCAAAGCATGGTATTCGCGCCAACCTGCGAAGCGTGGCCCACTAGCACCAAGTCGTCAATCTTTGTGCCATGCCCGATGCGCGTTTCGCCCACGGTAGCGCGGTCAATGCACGCATTGGCTTGCACCTCCACGTCATCCTCCAGAATCGCGGGGCCAGACTGTGCCATCTTGTGCCACGTGCCATCCGCGCGTTTGGCGAAGCCCAAGCCGTCGCCTCCAATGACCACGCCGTTTTGCAGGATCACACGATCGCCGATCTTGCAGTATTCACGCACCACCACATGCGCGTGTGCGAAGAAGTTCGCGCCAATCTTCGCTTCGCGATAAATCGTCACAAAGCTGTGCAGCACTGCGCCGGCGGCAATTTCCACTTCATCGTCCACGAAACAGTAAGGCCCGATATGCGCGCGCGCCCCGATTCGCGCGGAGGGAGCAATAATCGCCGTCGGGTGTATTCGCGGCGGATACGCGGGCGCACGGTAGAACAATTCAATCGCCTGCGCGAACGCGAGATAGGGATTTGTTGTGCGCAGAGCCGCCAGCGGCGCAATCCCCTCGGCGCGCTCCAATACCACGCCGTCCTCCACGAACACGGCCGAGGCCAGTGTCGTCTTTAGCTGTGGCGAGTAACGCCGATTGGCCAGAAAAGTGACGTGTCCAGCCCGCGCGTAATCAATCCCCGCCACGCCGGTAATATCAATGAAAGGATCGCCTTCCAACCGGCAACCCAGTTTTTCAGCAAGTTCCCGCAGTTTCATGAACGCAGCTCCTCCGCAACCTGTGAGTCTCGCACAGCGCCAAGACGGAAGTACAGAACCAGGATTCTTGCAATGGTCCGTCGCCTGCGAGAAACTGAACAAGAACAAGCCCTCGTTGCGGTGTTCTCTCACCAATGATCACTTCTCTCGCGCGAAAAGTGGCAGTCTTACTCGTTATTTGCTGTTCTCTGCAGCCTTGCACATTTGGTTGGTGCAACATTCTTCCCCGTCTGATTTGCGCTGAATATTCACAGAGCCTGTTGGTGGTAATAGCCAAGCTGAATCACAAACAGTATTTCCCGGCCAGGAACGGGAGAGAGGGGTATTACGTCTACTCGCTTGAAACGACCCGAATACTCCGTGGCAAAGTGGGTGCCACATTTCGCGTCTATGAAGAAAACACTACTGGACGTGCATCATTTGACTGGAACAAGGGCAATTCCTATCTCCTCTTCCTGGATCCAACAGCCGATGGCATGTGGTGGCTATACGGCTGTGGCAACTCGGCACCGCTCGATCAAGCGGGATTCGCTCTAAGAGTAATCGAGTCCTTGAAGGCGCGCCACGGCGGGCTCATTCAGGGCCACGTAACGGATGGGAGTTACCCTAGGCCCTCTGGCGATACTCAATTTGCGGGCATTTCAGTCGAGGTTCGCGGGGAAAAGCGGGCCTTCAAGACGATTACCGGTAACGAGGGTGCGTTCAAGATTCACGTTCCACCGGGCCACTATAGGGTAGTGCCCGTGCGAACGGGGTGGACCTTTAAAAAATATTTTGAGAGTTATGAGGACCCGAATGGCGTCGACATTGAAAATGGCGGCGGCGCACAGGTGCAATTTGAAGTGGAAAGTAAGAAGTAAGTCTTTGGCAATAAGCGGGAATGAGCCTAAATTCCGACAAACCTTTGATTCTGCGCGGAGTCAAAGGTAGAATGGCGTGCGAACAGGGCAAACTAATTCCGGAAAAAATGCCCGTTTCCCACGAATTAAATCGACACCGCGCTGACCTAAATGGCTCTCTTTGGAGGAACGTCTTGAGAAAAGCAACCCTGCTCTGCCTCGCAAGTTTCTTCGTCGCCCTGATGTTGGCGGTCTTCGGTTCTCTTCCGGTGTACGCGCAGTCGGAGCCGGCACCAAAAGCGAAAGCACCCGCCGCGGCATCCGCATCAGCAAGCCCCAAAATACCCATCCCCGACATCCCCTACACCAAATTTGTTCTCGATAACGGCCTCACCGTCCTGGTTCACGAAGACCACAAGGCTCCCATCGTTGCCGTGAACACCTGGTACCACGTGGGCTCGAAGAATGAGAAGCCCGGCAAAACCGGCTTTGCCCACCTCTTCGAGCACCTGATGTTTAGTGGCAGCGACAATTTCAATTACACCTACATCAACGCGATGGAGCGTATCGGCGCAACAAACCTGAATGGCACAACGAACAATGATCGCACCAATTATTTTGAAAACGTGCCGACTTCCATGCTCGACTACGTACTCTTCGCCGAAAGCGACCGCATGGGCCATCTCCTTGGCGTTCTGGACCAGAAGAAACTCGACCTGCAGCGGGGCGTGGTGCAAAACGAAAAGCGTCAAGGTGAAAACCAACCTTACGGCGTCACGCGCCAACTTCTGACAGAGAACACCTATCCCGTCGGCCATCCTTACTCCTGGACGGTGATTGGTTCCATGAAAGATCTGGACGCGGCTTCGCTGAGCGACGTTCAGGAATGGTTTAAGACCTACTACGGCCCGAACAACGTCACCGTGGTTCTTGCGGGTGACATCACTCCGCAGGTCGCGCGCGAAAAAGTGGAAAAGTATTACGGCGGCATTCCTCCGGGCCCGCCCATTACCCACCAGGAAACCTGGATCGCCAAACGCACTGGCACGCACCGCGATTGGGTGCAGGATCGCGTCCCCCAAGCTCGGCTCTATCGCGTTTGGAACACTCCTCAGGCCTATTCACCGGAGGAATCCTTACTGGATCTGGCGGCTGGCGTCATTGGACAAGGAAAAACTTCACGCCTCTATAAACGCCTAGTCTACAAAGATCAAATCGCCACCAGCGCGAGCGCCAGCAACGGCACCAACGAAATCGCCGGGCAGTTTTATATGGTTCTAACCGCAAAGCCGGGTGGCGACCTGAAAAAGGTGGAAATGGCCGCGGACGAGGAATTGCAACTTTTCCTGAAGAACGGCCCGACCGAGGCTGAACTGCAACTCGCCAAAACGCAAATCTTCGGCGATTACGCCCGCATCATGGAGCGCATTGGCGGCTTCGGCGGCAAGAGTGACATCCTGGCGCGCTGCCAGACCTTCACCGGCAATCCGGATTGTTACAAGGACTATCTGAAAGGAGTACAAGCTGCCACTCCCGCCTCGGTGAAAAAGGCCGCGAACGATTGGTTGAGCGATGGCGATTACATTTTGGAAGTGCAGCCCTATTCCACCACGCTGAAAGCCGACGCTCCCCTAGATCGTTCCAAGGAGCCCGCGCTTGGCTCTGCCATGTCCCTCAAGCTGCCGCCAATGCAAAAAGCCACGCTTCCCAATGGCTTGAAAATCGTTCTGGCGGAGCGCCACACTGCGCCCGTCGTCAATTTCTCCTTGCTCGTGCCAAGCGGCTACGCCGCCGATCCCGATAGTGCTCGCGGCACTTGCAGCTTCGCGCTGCGCATGCTGGAAGAAGGCACGCCCACGCGCAATTCCCTGCAAATCGGTGAAGAGCTGGAATCACTCAGCGCCGAATTTTCTGCCGGGGCCGACCTGGATTACTCGTACGTGGACCTGAACGCCCTGAAAATCAATATGGACAAGGCCTTGGGAATTTATGCCGACCTGATCCTGCATCCCTCCTTCCCGCAAAAGGAATTTGTGCGTTTGCAGAAGGATCGCCTCGCGGCCATTCAACGTGAAAAGGTCACGCCCACGGCCATGGCTCTGCGCGTGTTGCCTACACTGCTTTACGGCAAGGACCATCCCTACGACGGCGCGTTTGTCGGCACCGGCACGGAATCCAGCGTGAGCAAGATGACACGCGAAGATCTGGCCAAATTCCACGACACCTGGTTCAAGCCTAATTACGCCACCCTGCTCATTGTTGGCGACACAACTTTAGCGGAGATCAAACCCAGGCTCGAATCGCTTTTCGGCTCATGGAAGCGGGGCGAAGTCTCCGCCAGGACGATCCCGCAAGTTCCCGAGCCAGAGAAGGACGAGGTGTATCTGATTGATCGCCCGGGATCCGGGCAAAGCCTGATCGTCGCCGCGCAACTTGCGCCTCCCTACAACGATCCAGATGAAGTGCCACTGGATATGGTGAACGACATTTTTGGCGGAACCTTCAGTTCGCGCATCAACATGAATCTGCGCGAAGACAAACACTGGTCCTACGGCGTCCGCTCTCGCGTTTTACCCGCGCGCGGGGAACGCCCCTACTACAGCATTTCACCGGTCCAGACGGACAAAACCAAGGAGTCTCTGGCCGAACTCGTCGCCGAGTACAAAAACATTGTGGCCTCCAAGCCGATTACGGAAATGGAGCTCAAAGACGAGCAGTCCAACGCGACACTCGGCCTCCCTGGAACCTTTGAGTCCGTCCAGCAACTTGCCGGCGCCTACGGCACGATTCTGCAATACAACTTGCCAGACGATTACTACAACACCTACACGCAGAAAGTCTTGGCCATCACGCCCGACTCCGCCAACGAAATCGCCAAGAAGTACATTCAGCCCAGCCATCTTGTTTGGGTAATCGTGGGCGACATGAGCAAGGTCGAAGCCGGCATCCGCGAACTGAACGTCGGCGAAGTTCACAAGATCGATGCCGACGGCAATCCCGTCCACTAAACAACTTGGATCGACCTATGTCTTTGAATGTCTCCAAGAAGTGTCTGTTACTGGCAGGATTTGTATTTGCCTGCGCCAATCGCATTGATTGCCGGCAAACTCAATCAACTTCAAATGCTCCCGCGCACACGGAGTCGGATAGCGCGGGAGCGGTTTCTGTCCAGCAAGACGTCGAATACGGTGCCCAGGCTGGCGAGAAATTACTGCTTGATTTCTATTTGCCTGCTCAGACCAGTTCCACTCCGCGACCCGCTGTCGTGCTGATCCACGGCGGTGGATGGGACAGCCTCGACAAAAGCACCATGCGCGGGATGGGAAACTTTCTGGCGCGTTCCGGATTTGTAGCAGTCTCCGTGAACTATCGCCTGTTGCACGGCAGCGAAAACCGCTGGCCCGCGCAGCTGGATGACGTGCAAAGAGCAGTCCGCTGGCTGCGCGCCAACTCTCCGAAATACAACGTGGACCCCGAACACATTGGCGCCTTCGGCCACTCCGCTGGCGCCCAACTCGCTTCACTCCTCGGGATGGTGGACACCCGCGACAATTCCGACCCGGCGCTGGCGAAATACTCCAGCCGTGTGCAGGCCGTTGTGGACGTCAGCGGCCCAACCGATTTTCTAGCCAATAAGGATACGGACGGAGCGGCCTTTCTGGCAGCACTGTTTGGTGGAACGTACGCCAAAATCCCAGAGGTCTGGCGGAGCGCCTCCCCGGTGTTCAATGTCGCCAAGTCGAACGCGCCATTCCTCATCGTGCAGGGTACGCAAGATGCCAACGTGCCCATCGCACAAGCGCAGGAACTCTATGACAAGCTTCAGCAAGCAGGAGTTCCCGTAAGCTTCGTCAAAGTGGAGGACGGTCACACCTTCACCACTCCGGAAGCCCGCCACCGACTGGCCGCGGAAACCAACGTGTTCTTCAATACCTACCTGAGGCCAAATCGCTAGAGCGGTGTTGCGCGCGAAAGCTGCTACAATTCCGCTCAGTTCGATGCCCACAAATCCTTGCTTGGCTTCGATGGAGGATTCATGCTGCCCCGCCGCCTGATTCTTGCTTTGACGTTCGTCATGCTTTCATTTGTTTTGGCGTCTTCGACCGCCGCCGCACCTCCTCTACTGCGATATCAACTGAAATTCGAACGCCCCAACACCCACCTCGTCGACGTAAGCGTCAGCGCCGATGCACTAGGCGGAGTCGCCGCCATTTTCGCCATGCCCGACTGGGCCCCGGGTTCCTACGCCATCGAAAACTACGCTGCCAACGTGCAACGCTTTCACGCGCACACTCCTGACGGAAGGGAACTGGCCTGGCACAAAACGGATAGCCAGACCTGGCGCGTCGAACTGGCCGGCGCCACGGCCGTCACCGTCGATTACCAGGTTTACCTCAACACGCTGCAAAACAACGTCGGCCAATACAACGATCGCCATGCCTTCCTCGCCGGGCCCGCCACTTGGATCTATCTCGTCGGCGGCAAAGATCGCCCCATCGAGCTCTCCATTGACGTCCCCTCCGGCTGGAAAGTTGCCACCGGCATGGAGCACACTTCCGACCATACGTTTCGCGCCGAAAACTACGATTGGTTCGCCGACGCACCTTTGGAAATTTCGGACTTCGCTGAAGAGGATTTTGAAGTTCTCGGTAGCACCTACCACGTGATCTTTCACGATGTGATGGGAGGCAAGGACACCGCGCAGTTCACCACCGACTTGCAGAAGATCGTGAGCGCCATCGTCCCTATCTTCCAACCCGTAGCCGGCAGCACTGCGCAAGCCGCCCCCTTCAAGGACTACTATTTCCTGTTCCACGTCTGGCCCAAGTCCGGGGGCGGGCTCGAGCACCTGAATTCCACTCAGATTAATTTCTCAAAAGATATGGATAGCACCGAACCGGTTCCCGGACGCGGCACGCAATACACCAGCAAACTTTACGTCTCCTCTCACGAATTCTTTCACCCCTGGAATGTCAAGCGCCTTCGTCCCCGCCCGCTTGGCCCTTTCGACTATTCCCAGATGGACCACACTCCATCGCTTTGGATTTCCGAGGGACTCACCAGCTACTACGGTTCCCTCGCGCTCGCCCGCGCTGGCCTCATCAAACCGCAGGAGTATCTCGACACCATCGCCCGGCTGATTACTAACTTTGAGCGGCTCCCTGGCCGAACTGAGCGCAGCATCGAGGACACCAGTTGGGACACTTGGTTCTTCGGCCTCAAGGTCGTCAGCCAGGACAACAATCTTGCGAACACCTCCTATTCCTACTACGACGGCGGCCAGATCATGGGCCACATCCTGGATTTTGCCATCCGCCAGGATACCCACAACCAGCAATCGTTGGACGACTGGATGCGCCTGCTCTACTCGCGCTATGCATTGCCAAAGCCGGGCTTTGAACCCGAAGACGCCGTGCACGCCGCATCGGAAATCGCTGGTCAAGACGTAAGCGATATCTTCCGCCGCTATATCAGCGGCAAGGAACCGATTCCGTACGAAACCTACTTCACTTACGCGGGGGTGGCCGTCGAGAAGAAACTCGATTCGTCGAAATCCTGGTCCGGCCTCGCGTTAACGAAGCAGGACAATGGCACCACAACGATCAAGAACATCACTCCGCGAAGCCCGGCCGAATCCGTCGGCCTCGATAAGGACGACATTTTCGTTGCGCTCGACGGCCACGCGGTCACATCATCCGACGACATCGAAGCGTTCATCGGAGCATACAAGCCCGGTGTCACGGTTCGCGTGATGGTCCAGCGCCTCGGCCAAATGCGCGAATTCCCGCTCACGCTCGTGGCCAATCCTTACTACACTTACGCACTTAAACCGATGGAGCATCCAACGTCGCAGCAGCAGGCTATCTACAATCGTTGGCTCGGAATCAAGTAATCGATCGCGCTCTGGCCCGACTGACGATTCTTACCCTGGCAACTATGATTCCGTTCGTCTGATCTTGCATCACATGCCTGTTTCGTCGCACTAACCCTTTCGTACAGTATCGTGACACCACCTGTCTCTTTATCATTTATCTATGTTGCGCAAACATACCGGCAACACTTCCGGACTGTGCTGCCTTCTTTGCATTCTCGGTTTCACTTTCCTTGCAAGCTCCTGCGGTCATAGCAAAACCCTCGCCGCGCCAGCCACGATGGACGTAGTCATGAAAACGATTCACGACTACGGCCGCGACCACAACGCCCTGCTCTTTCCCGGCACGAATGCCATGCCAGACGAGACCGACCAGATGTACAGAGCCCACATCGCGACGCAGTTGGCTCAGGATGATTTTGCGCAACTTGAGAAAACTGCCCAACAGAACCGCATCGAAAAAGGGCGCCTCCTTGGAGGCATCTGGAAAATTCTCTCGTTCTACGACGGCACCGGTACGCCTGTAAGCGATGGCCAGCCCACCGATGAGGATTATAACCAGCAAATAACCAAGCTGAAGAAATGGAACGCGGCCTATCCAGATTCCGCGACAGCGCGTATTTCCCTTGGCAATCTCTATCTGAACTTTGCCAGCTTCGCTCGCGGCACGGGCCTTGCCGATACCGTGTCCGATGCGCAATGGAACCTGTTCAATACCCGCGTCGCCGAAGCCAAGGCACTTTTTCTCGAAGCCGCCAAACTTAAGGACAAGGATCCCTTCTGGTATCAGGCCATGCTGATCGTCGCTTTGTACGAAGGTTGGAGCAAAGAACAAGCTCATGAGCTTTTCGAACAGGCCAGCGCCTTTGAACCCGGTTTTTATCATTATTACCGTCAGTATGCTTGGTACCTCATGCCCCAGTGGTATGGCAAACCTGGCGATATTCAGGCGTTTGGCGAGGAAATCCTGAAACGAATTCCGGAACCCGATGGTTCCATGCTCTATTTTCAAATCATGAGCACCATGGCCTGTTATTGCGAGGAAGCCACAAAAGAACTGCCGCACGCCAATTATCCTGTCCTTCGCCGGGGCTATGGCAACATCACTCACTACTACGGCGTGTCAAACCTGAACGCCAATCGCTTTGCGTTCATGGCCAGCACGTTTCGCGATCAGCTATCCGCTCGGGAAGCCTTCGGCTCAATCGATACCATGGACTCCAAAATCTGGTACGAAGAGAGCGTTTATGAAAGCTACCGCGCCTGGGCCGAAGCTCCCTAGACTGAGCTGAACTTTCCCCGCTGCTCTTACGTATCATTCATCATACGGCCGTGCTTCATACTCCTTGGAGGTTCAATGCCTTTGCTATCTCTCAGTTCAGATCCCCGCCGTTTATGGCGCTCCCTTGCATTCTATTCGTCATGCGCGATTGGTCTGGCGTTCCTTTGCCTCGCCCTAGCCCGCACCAACGCCCAGGAACGAAAAGGTGCCGGTGTAGTCGTGAGTGCTGAAGCCGATGCCAAGGATGTTGGCCTTCCTATCTATCCGGGTTCTCGTCGCCACAAAGACAAAGATGAAGACTCGACGGGCGCAAATTTAGGTCTCTGGGGCGGTGGTTCTGGCTTCAAACTGGTTGTTCTGAAGATGGAATCGGACGCCTCTCCAGATAAAGTTGCCGACTTTTATAAGAAGGCGCTCGCCAAATACGGTAAGGTCCTCGATTGCTCGCATCCCCCACAGGCCGGCGCCGATTCCGCAAAAGGCGCCTCTCCAGAACCCATCAGCTGCGATGACGACAAATCGGAGAACGTCGGGACAGTCTTTAAAGCCGGAACAAAAGAAAAGCAACACGTCGTGGCAATCCAAGCCAACGGTCAAAACTCGCTCTATCAACTAATCTACGTCGCATCCTGGGGAAACGAGAAAAAGTAGCCGCGACGGGTTTTATACGAATCCTAGGTGGAAGCCCCCCCAATCTACGCTTCACATGCGAAACGAGCGATGAATTGTTTTCGTGCCGAAGAAATGTAGCTGTGTTGCTCCTAGCGTTTGCTCGACTATTAAATTGTGAGGGCTGAAATGGTGTTCAGACGAAGCAAGCTAAAGTGGCGCGTTTGGTTTGCTGTCCAGAACATCCAATAGAATGAGTTCGTGCGCATAAGCGCCGAGGTGCCCAAAGCCAAAACCTTTTGTGCTGGGATCCCGCGGTGCAATGGTCTCGAATTGCCCCAAGAGGACAACCTCTGGAGCCTTTTCGGTCGAATCCGACAACGCGTCCAGCTTCTTCCACGCTTGAGCGTTTCGCCGGGCATCGTACCGAAACAAATCCGTTCCGCTGGTCGATCGCTTCAAGTGGGTGTCTGGACTCCTGAGTTCGGGGGGAGTGGCCTCTGGTACTTCAGGTAGCCTCGGAATTTCTTCGAAGATCGCCGCATTCTCAACCCAAATTCGTTCCGTAGGGTTTTCAGTGCTACAGGACCGCAATATGGATCTCTCAAATCCCGACGCGAAGCACCCGCTTACGTTGATCATCGTATGCGAATAGCCCAGTGGATTCGCCAGCAACTGTTCGACAGTGAGACTCGGGATGGGCTTAACCTGGGGAGCAGGAGAGCGATTGCAGGCTGCCACAAAAAGAATGGCCGTCAAGCAAAACACGGTTAGGATGTTGCGGCGCATGGTCACAAGCTTAGGCGGACTTATTTAAAAGTGTAGCCGCCACTTTGTGGGGTCGCTACTACTTTGATTAGACGCCGACTTGAACCAAGATGTGCCGGCAGGGAATGGCCCCTCAACGAAGGAATGGTACGCGATTGACGGGTCACCCGAAGCCGTGCCCCTTGCTGATTCACTCATTAAACAGCCGGGGTTGCAGGGCTGCTACTGCGGCCGCCGTTTTCCGCCGCGCAATTCCCACCACGCCCAGCACCGACAATTCCGCCAACGCCGAGCGCGGCACATAAATCCGATCCGTATTGGAATTAAAATCCGGTGGCGTCAAGTGCACACCGTTTTCAAGAAGTGACAGAAGATCGTTGGGGATCACGCCTTCCAGGATCGCGTCGTCGCGAAACCGCAGCTTCACCCACAATCCATCCAGCTTCGGCCGGCTTAAAAACGATTTCCTCTCTGGCTCAAACTCCTCCGCCAAGTCTCGCACAAAATAAACGGCTCGTACTTTATCCAGCGCAATCTCTTCGTGCTCGCCGTCGGGAGTCAACAAATCCAGCGCCTCCGCCGCAGCCAAACGCGTAGGATTCAGAAATCCGCGGATCACCGTGCGGTCAAGGAGTTCAATCACCACTTTTTTGTGGGTCGTGGCTGGGGCGCGCGTTTTCAAACCGATTTTTTCCGTTTCTGGCACGAAACCATTGCAGAATTGTTGAGGTTATGTTAAGTTAAACACGTTTTTCCTGTCAACTCATTGTTTTTATTGGGTTTAGGTCCTGAGAGCCAGCCTTTGTCCGAGAAAAAAGAGATTCTGAAGTCGGCCTCAATCATCTCGTTAGTTACGATTGTAAGCCGAGTTCTAGGCTATGTCCGCGACCAGCGCATCACGCTGCTCCTCGGTACCACTCTCAGTGCCGACTCCTTCGTCCTCGCTTACCGTATCCCCAATCTTTTCAGGCGCTTGGTGGGAGACGGCACCGTCGCCGCCACCTTTGTCCCCGTCTTCACCACCTACATGCGCGAACGCTCCAAGGAAGAGCTTTGGAAGTTCGCCAACAAGCTTTTCTGGACCCTGGCTCTCGTACTGGCCGTCATCACCGTGCTCGGCGTGGTCTTCTCTCGTCAGGTAATCGTGCCATTTCCCACTGCCGCCGACATCCAGGTTGGCTGGGAAGAGGCCATTGCCCTGAACCGCATCATCTTCCCCTATCTGTTCTTCGTAGGGCTTGCCGCGCTGGGCATGGGCATTCTGAACTGTTTTGGCCATTTTGGTTTGCCTGCTTCCACCACGGTGCTCCTCAATATCTCCATCATCGCATTTTCCACCGCTGTGGTTTGGCGCTACTTTTCCAGCCCGGCCGTTTCTCTAGCCGTGGGAGTGCTGGTCGGGGGCGCGTTGCAATTCCTGATCCTGGTGCCGCAGATGGTTCGCCGCGGCATGCGTTTCGATTTTGGTTTGTCCTTCTCGCATCCTGGAATTCGCAGCGTGGCTCGCGTGATCTTCCCGCGCTTCTTCGGCCTGGGAATCTCCCAGATTAATTTTTTCGTGGACACCTACTTCGCCAAGGCAGCGCGCATGCCTCGCGGTAGCTTGACCGCTTTGTATGTGGCAGACCGCGTCATGGAGCTCGTACTCGGCGGCTATGCCATCGCCGTGGCCACTGCAATTTTGCCCATGATGGCGCATCAAGCCGCCGCCAACAATTACGAAGGCCTAAAGAAAACCCTCACCTTTGCCGTGCGCATCGTTGCCTACATCACCGTACCGGCCGCCATGGGCCTGATGATTCTGCGCGAACCCATCATTCGCGTGCTCTTTCAGCACGGCCAGTTTGTCGCGGCATCCACGAGCCTCACCACTCGCCCCCTGTTCTATTACGCCATCGGCTTGCCTGCTCTCGCGTGCGTAAAACTCATCGTCCCTGCCTTTTACTCCGCGCGCGATACCAAAACGCCCGTCATCGTTGCTTCCATCTCCTTTGTGTTGAACATCGTCCTCAACATCATTTTTCTGCAATTCCTCTTTCGCCGCTTCCAAAATGGAGGCCCAGCCCTGGCCACTGCGCTTGCCACTTTTTTCGATTTCTTTACACTCTTTCTCATCTTCCGGCTGCGCTACGGCCCCATGGGCATGTTTGAGATATTCCGTTCCATCAGCAAGATTTCATTGTGCGCTGTCCTCATGGGCGCCGGCTGCCTGATCGCCAACCACTATGCGAAGAACGTGCTCCAGGGCGCCTTCTCCCTGCAACTGGTGGTCTTCACCGGAATGATTCTGGGAGCCACTCTCCTTTATATCGGGCTTACCTGGATTTTCAAGTGTCCTGAAGTCGAAGAAGTCTATGGGATTGCCATGCGGCGACCGGGAGCCGCGGAAGGTTTGGCAGGTACGTAATGGAAATTGCCACGACAATTGCGGCGTTTTTGACCTATGTCCGGGTAGAGAAGGGGCTGTCGCCCAACACGGTATCCGCGTACCGTCGCGACCTTCTGAAGTTCGACGAATTCGCCAAAAAGAAAAAACTCACGTTGGAAACGATTTCGCGGGACGACCTGGTCGACTTCCTCGCCAGCCTCTACCGCCAGAAACTCGAGAGCCGCACCGTGGCTCGCAACCTCGTCACTATGCGCAATTTCTTTCGCTTCACCATGATTGAGGAATTGCGCACAGAAGATCCTTCCCTGAACCTGGAATCGCCCAAGATTCGCCGCTCCCTCCCCGGCTATCTCCGCCTCGAGGAAGTTGAGAAATTACTCGCGCAGCCCGACGAAAAGCAGCCGGCGGGGCTGCGTGACCGCGCCATGCTCGAAGTGCTTTACTCCACGGGCCTGCGCGTTTCCGAATTGGTGGGCCTCCGCGTCATGGATATGGACCGCGCGGCGGGATGCGTTCGCTGCATCGGCAAGGGCAATAAGGAGCGCATCGTGCCCATCGGCAAAAAGGCGCTTGCCCTGGTGGACCGCTATCTTCGCGATGCGCGCCCTAAGCTGATTAACGCAGAGAAGCAGGCCAATCCCACTGCGCTGTTCATCAATCGCCGTGGCGGGCCGCTCAGCCGCGTCGGCGTTTGGAAGATTCTCTCCGCGTATGGCAGGCAGGCGGGCATGCGCACGGGATTGACGCCGCACATGCTGCGTCACAGTTTTGCAACGCATTTGCTCGAGGGCGGAGCCGATTTGCGCTCCGTCCAGTTGATGTTGGGCCATTCCGATATATCCACGACGCAAATCTATACCCACGTCGTGGAGGAGCGACTCAAGCAGATTTACAAGGCACATCACCCGCGCGCTTAGCGCGTAGGTGGCAATACATCGCGGGTGCGGCAGCCCTAACAGGCATGACCACCCTGAAGCGGAAGGAGCGCAATGCCAGACTACATGTTCTTGCTCGAAAGCCGGCTTTCACCCGAACAACGCGCGGCCATGCTGCGTGTGCAGGAGCTGGCCTCGGCCATGGGCTTTAATATTTACCTCACCGGGGGAACGGTTCGCGACCTGATTACCGGCGCCACGTTGCGTGATCTCGATTTCACCGTGGAGGGCAATCCTTCCAAGATGGCGCGTGAACTGGAGAAGGGCGGCGCGAAAGTCCTTTCCGAAGACGAGAAGCTCCGCCAGGTGGAGATTCTTTTCACCGGCGATTACGAAGGCAGCATCTCCGCCGCTCGCGACGATCATTACATCCGGCCGGGCACGCGTCCCGAAATCCGTTGGTCCACGATTATGGAGGATCTCCGCCGCCGCGATTTCTCTTTGAACGCCATCGCCATTTCCTTGAATCCCGCATCGCGCGGCTTGTTGCTCGATCCTACCAACGGCCTTTCTGACATCGAACATGGCGAAGTCCGCGCCCTTACCATTCACAGTTTCACCAATCAACCCGTGCGCCTGCTGCGCGCTCTGCGCATTGCCGCTCGCATGGGCTACAAACTCGAATCCCGTACCCAGGAATGGTTCAATCTCGCCATGGAACGCGAACTGCATCACACCATCACACCAGAAGATGCGGGCGAAGAATTGCGTGCCCTGGCAAAGGAAGAGCGCCCCCACCTTACCTTAAAGGATTGGGAAGAGAACAACCTCCTGGAACGCGTGCACCCGCTTCTGGATAAAAAACATCCCGATTACGAAGCCATCAATCGCGTGATCAAGGTGCGCGACGACCTCTTCATGGCCGGATTCCGGCCCCGCCTCTCTACTCCCATGATGCTGGCGATTCTGGGACGCTTGAAGGACCGTGAGGCCAGCCATGTACTCTCGAAGCTGGGTTTCCGTTCCGCTGAAATCGAGGTGATCGAGAGCTTCCCAGATAAGGCGAACGAGATTCAAAAGGATCTTGCGGGCAAGAAGACCAAGACACCCATCGACGCCTATCGCTACATCGAAAAACTTTCCATGGAGTACGTCGCCTATCTTCTCGCCGAATCGAACAACTCCGCGGCCATTTCCAAAATCAAGGCGTTCCTGCACAAATGGCGCCCCATCCGTTTGGCTCTGCCCGTCGTTGGCAACGAACTGGAAGCGCTGGGCATGGCACGCGGCCCCAAGTTCGATCACGTTGTCCAGGAAGTGTTTGCGGCCCAATTAAACGGCCGCGGTAAGACTCCTGAAGAACGCGTGAAGACGCTGCGCAAGCTTTCCGGCATCAAAGAAGCGCCGAAGAAAAAAGAAAAGGAAAAGAAGCCCGCCAAAGCCGCGGATAAGGCAGCCGAATCTGCTCCTGTCAAACACGGCGGAGCAGACAAGGGCGCGACCAAGGCCCGGCTCATGGCCTCTCAAAAAGCCGCTAGCGCAAAAAAATCCAAGGGCAAGAAATAGCTTCTCACCCCGAACAATTGCCGTTCCCAGCCCCATTCGTTCTTTAAGTGGACCAAGGCACCTGTTTGGGTGCCTCTCTACTTTCGCGCGAATTGCTGAAGTGATATTCTCCTTCCATTGTTGCATGTCAAACAATTCCAATCCGGTTAGTCCAGGCCACACGTCCATCGTGAAGCGGTTCATCGCATTCAGTCTTGTGGCCACCCTGACCGCCTCGGCGCAGGTGATTTACTTCAACTACAGTGGGAACGGATTTTCCGCGACTGGGAATTGGGCGGCGGCTGACTCAAATGTCAAAGCACGTCTGAGCGAGACCCTGATTGACTGCTTTCAGAAGAACAGGTCATGCGTAGAAGCCACGGCGGAATACTACATGGGGCACCCGCACGTAAGCATAAACTATTTGGATGTGATCAAGTGGGATGGCAACGGGATCATTGCTACGGATTCAAGCGGAACCTGCATGACAGTTACTATGCAGATTTCTTTCGCCGACAAGCGAATTACTTCAACGCATTCCGTGAAACAGCTTGATGCCGAAACTTCAAAAGCGTGCAAGTCTTTCGGAGCAGATAAGACTGCCGAAGAGATTTTTGTCTTGAAGGGCACGGAGCGATGGAACACGGAGCACTCTTTTATCCCACAGAAGGCTCAGAAGTAAATCGGCTCAATGGGCGGTTCAGGAGCACAACTTTGAAAGGACTAGTTGTAGTCGTGGCCTCCGCCGTGGTAGCGGCAGCCTGCTCGAAGCCCCCAGCGAAAACTGAAGAACGTTATTCCCGGCTTCCGACTGCAACGGAAGTCTTCAACCTGCGAACGAAGTGCGCTCAGCTAGCCCGGGACTTGGACGAGAGTTTCCCATACGGCTTGCACTGGCAGCGAGACACGGTGTCGAACTACAGCGCAAAATCAAATCGGTGTTACGTTACCCTGATTGATAGTAACGATGTCGAGAAGGAATACAGCCGCAACCTCTACGACGGCCAAACTAGAGACCTGTTAGCCTACACCAAGACCGAAGGTGAGCCGTGCTGCCGTCGTAATCAAGTTGGGATGATTTTCATCGACAATAATCTTGACACCCTCTCAGATTGCCACCAAGGCGGCGATTGCGGTTATAGCAAAGTCAGCGGATTCATCGATGAAAAGATGAAACGGGAGGAGTAGAGAAGGGCCAAAGCTTCAGGAGAGGCTGACGTGAGAGCCTGAAAGCCCCTGTGAAAATCCCAGAATCCCGTTCGCATTTCCTTCCGCGCCGATTTACAATCAACTTCCATGGGCAATCCCCAGTTTGTTCATCTGCACCTCCACACAGACTTCAGCCTGCTGGACGGCGCATGCGATATCTCTGAGCTTCTCGACGAAGCCTCTCGCCAGAAAATGCCGGCCGTGGCTGTCACTGATCACGGGAACCTTTTTGCCGCCGCCAATTTCTTCAACGAAGCCAGCAAGCGCGATGTGAAGCCCATCATCGGTTGCGAAGTTTATGTTGCCAAGGGCAGCCGCCACGATCGCGGCGAAAAAGCCGGACCTCCCAATGGTGGCGTTAACGGCGAACGCGGCGAAATGGAGCCCGGCGTCCGAGGCAGCAATCACCTTGTTCTCCTCTGCGAAGACCTCGAGGGCTACCACAACCTTATCAAACTCGTTTCCGCCGGATTCCTCGAAGGCTTCTACTACAAGCCCCGCATTGATTACGACCTGCTTTCCAAACACAGTCGCGGGCTCATCGCTCTTTCCGCTTGCCTGCGCGGCCCAGTTACAGAATGTGTCGTCGAGCAAAAATTCGACCAGGCGCGCGAAAATGCCTACAAGCTTCGCGACATTTTCGGGAAAGGGAACTTCTTTCTGGAAATCCAGGATCAGGGCCTGCCGATCGAGAAGGACGTCAATCGCGACCTGATCCGCCTCTCCAAAGAAACCGGCATTCCCCTCGTCGCCACCAACGATTGCCACTATTTGCATCACGAAGATGCGCACGCTCAGGAAGTGCTGCTCTGCATCCAGACCGGCAAAACCATGAGCGACACGCATCGCATGAAATTTGCCACCGATCAGTTCTATTTCAAGACCGCCGCGGAAATGGCCCAAGTTTTCCGCGAAGTGCCCGACGCCGTAAGCCGCACCGTGGATATCGCCGCGCGCTGCAACGTCAAAATTGACCGCATTCCCAACGCCCTCCCCGAATTCAAAGTCCCTGAAGGCCACACGCCCGGCAGCTATTTCGAAAAAATGGCTCGCGAAGGCTTTGCCCAGCGCGTCCCTTTCCTTGAACGCCTGGCCCAACAGGGCGCCTTGCGCAATCCTCTCGCCGAATACGAGCGCCGCCTCTCTTCCGAAATCGAAATGATCAAGAAGATGCATTACGAGGGCTACTTCCTGATTGTTTGGGATTTCATCGCTTACGCCAAAGCCCAGGAAGTACCCGTCGGTCCTGGCCGAGGCTCCGCCGCGGGCAGCCTGGTCAGCTATGCGCTGCGCATCACCGATGTGGATCCGCTGCAGTACAACCTGCTCTTCGAGCGTTTCCTGAATCCAGAGCGCGTCTCCATGCCTGATATTGATATCGATTTCTGCATGCGGCGTCGCGGCGAGCTGATTGAATACGTCACCCACAAATACGGCCGCGAAAACGTTTCGCAGATCATCACCTTCGGAACGATGGCCGCCAAAGCCGCCGTCAAGGACGTTGGCCGCGCCATGGATATTCCGTACGGCGAAGTTGATCGCCTGGCAAAGCTCATTCCCACAACGCTGGGCATCGAACTCGAGGATGCGCTCGAACAGTCGCCGCAGCTTAAATCCGCCATCGACAGTGATGAAAAACTCGGCGACCTGATGAAAGTGGCATTGCGCCTGGAGGGTTTAGCCCGGCACGCCTCCACTCACGCTGCCGGGGTCGTGATTTCGCCACAGCCTCTCACCGAACTTGTTCCCGTTTACAAGACCAACCGCGACGAAATCACCACGCAGTACGATATGAACGCGCTCGAGCGCATCGGCCTGCTCAAAATGGATTTTCTTGGCCTCACCACGCTCACCGTTCTTCACGACGCCGTCAAAATGGTTCAGCAAAACCGCGGCGTCAAAATCGAACTGGATGGCCTCACGCTCGACGACGAAGCCGCCTACAAGCTCTTTTCCCGCGGCGATACCACCGCCATCTTTCAGTTTGAATCGCACGGCATGCGCGACATCCTCCGCCGTTATCACCCCACCCGCATCGAAGATCTCACCGCACTCAACGCCCTCTACCGCCCCGGCCCCATCCAGGGCGGCATGATCGATGACTTCATTAATCGTAAACAGGGCAAAACAAAGGTTGCCTACGAACTTCCGCAGCTCAAGGATATCCTCGAAGAAACCTACGGCGTCATCCTCTACCAGGAACAGGTGATGCAGATCGCCAATCGCCTGGCCAGTTTCTCTCTTGGCGAAGCGGACATTCTCCGCCGCGCCATGGGCAAAAAGAAAAAAGAGGAGATGGCCGCGCAGCGCGCCAAATTCCTGGCTGGCTGCGAGAAAAACAAAATTCCCGAAAAGAGAGCGGTCCACATCTTCGACCTGATGGAAGAATTCGCGGGCTACGGCTTCAACAAATCGCACTCCTGCGCCTACGCGTTGCTTGCTTACCAGACGGCTTACCTGAAGACCCACTATCCCGTGGAATTTATGGCCGCGCTCCTCACCTCCGAAACTGGCAACACGGAAAAGGCCGTCAAGTACATCAACGAAGCCCGAGGCATGGGCATTTCCATCCTCCCGCCGGATGTGAACGAGAGCGATCTGTACTTTACGCCGGTCGGCGATTCCATCCGTTTCGGCCTGGCTGCCATAAAAAATGTCGGCGAAAACACCGCCAAAGCCATCCGTGAATCGCGCCTTGGCCAGGGCGAGTTCAAATCTCTCTACGATTTCTGTGAACGCATCGAGCCGCGCTTCCTGAACAAGCGCGTCTTTGAAAGCCTCATCAAGTCCGGTGCCATGGATTCTCTCGGCCCGCGCGAGCCCATGCTCGCCTCCGTGGACGACGCCGTGGCCGCCTTGCAGCGTGCCGCGCGCACCAAGGAGTCTGGGCAACACGGTTTGTTCTTCGGCGGTGGCGCGGCAGAGCCCAAAGTCCACTTCGAATTGCGCGAAGCTGCCCCCTGGAGCGAGGAAGAGCGACTTGCCAGCGAATACGCCATGCTGGGCTTTTACGTTTCTGGCCACCCGCTCGAAAAATATGTCGCGCGCCTCAAGGAACTCGGCACTCTCACTCTGGAAGAAGTCGAAGGCCAGCGCAACGGCAAGGAAATCACCGTCGCTGGTCTAATCGTCGGTACGCGCCCCATGCGCTCTCGGAAAGGCGCTCGCTGGGCCATCTATACGCTGCAAGACATGACCGGCGTGCAGGAGTTGCTGGCGTTCCCCGAAAGCTTTGCGCGCCTCGAAAACATTCTGAAACCCGGCGTGCCTTTGCTTCTGAAAGCTCGCGTGCAGATTGAGGAAGCAGGTACGCGTCTTTCGTTGCAGGAAGCTCGCCTGGTTACGCCCATCGCGGAGCGCCCCGCCGCCGAATTTCGCGTTCGCCTGGATCTCGCGCATCTCGATGAGGGTGCTCTCGATCAGCTCGATAACCTGTTTGCAAGTTCGCCCGGTCCAAGTACAGTAGTATTTGAGTTGTGCTCCCCTGACGGGAAGATCGCGCTCCTGCAGTCGCAAAAGAAGATTCGCATCAAGCAGGAACTTATAGACGCCGTGCGCCAGATTTGTGGCCAGCAGGCGATTCAGATGGTGGCGTAATGTGCGCAGCGAATAAAGAGAAAAAAGCCGTAACCACGATCGAACGCCAGCGCGAAATCGAGCGGCTGGAAAAAGATGTCGAAGAATTGCGCCGCCTTGCCGCCAGCGATGAAGGTGAAGCCGAAGTCGAGCGCCTGAAGCAGCAGGTGCTGGAACTCCGCCGCGAATTCTATTCCCACATGGGTCCATGGCAACGTGCGCAGATCGCTCGCCACCCCCAGCGGCCGTACACGCTGGATTGGATCAGTCTTCTCCTCACGGATTTCATGGAAATTCACGGCGATCGTGGGATCGGCGACGACAAGGCCATGATCGCTGGTATGGGCAAATTTCGCGGACGCCCCGTTGCCGTCATTGGCCATCAGAAAGGCCGCGACACCAAGCAGCGCGTTATGCGCAATTTTGGGCAGCCCAAACCCGAAGGCTACCGCAAAGCCCTCCGCGTCATGCAACTTGCCGCCAAGTTTGGCCGCCCCGTGCTCTGTTTCGTGGACACTCCCGGTGCCTATCCTGGAATCGACGCGGAAGAACGCGGCCAGGGTGAAGCCATCGCGCGCAATTTGCGAGAAATGGCCCGCCTCCCCGTTCCCATCATTGTCACCGTTACCGGCGAAGGCGGTTCCGGCGGAGCGCTGGCCGTGGCCGTCGGTGATCGCGTCAACATCATGGAGAACGGCTTCTACTCGGTGATTTCCCCCGAAGGCTGCGCCTCCATCATCTGGCGCGATTCCACAAAAGCGGAAACCGCGGCCATCGCCATGAAAATCATGGCCAATGACCTGCGCGATTTGGGCATCATCGACGAAATCATTCCCGAGCCCGATGGTGGCGCCCATAGCGATCACGAAGCCGCCGCCAAGCTCTTCGCCGAAGTCCTCGAGCGACAACTTCTCGTTCTTACCAATCAAACCGCCAAGCAACTCGTACAAGGGCGCTACGAAAAGTTCCGCCGCATGGGCCAGTTCTTCGACATCATCCGCTGACTTCTTTGTTTTCATGTAAAGCAGGGAGAGTCCGCGACCCTGCGGTTTTTCCCCTCCTTTCTCTTGGGTTGGCAGCACGAATCTGTCATTCCGACCGGAGCAGCCCAACTCCTCATACTCCGCACCGCATTCTTGTGCGTCGAGCTGCAAATCAGAGGAACTCCTCTTCGATCGCAACCAGCTTCGCGCCATTCCCTCATCAGGCGACGCATGTCCAGCGCCCCTCCACGCCGTACTAGTCCCCCGTACCACATTAGCCACGCGCCACCCATCCCATCGTTGTCCCTACTCATTTCCCGCACTACCCTGATAGGGCATCGTGCGCATCATACGTCCAGGGCAATCGGCGCCATGCCGCCAGCCGCATTGAATGGAGAGCAGGGCACAATCATGTCGGAACCATTTCGTCCTTACGAAAAACTGGTTGAAATCACCATCATGGGGAAGAAGTTCCAGGTTCCCGAGCGCAACTCATTGTTACGCTGCTTCCAGTTCATCAGCCCCGAGACCATCCCGTATGGCCGCTTCTGCTGGAATCAGGATTGCCAGTATTGCCGCGTCATGTGCCAATTGCCCGATGACGACGAACCCCGCGAGATGCTTTCCTGCAAATTTATCGTAATGCCCGGGATGGAAATCACCGATCTGAGCCAGGAACTCAAGTGGTGCCTGCGCTCCAAGCTCCCCTCCAACGCCGCCGCTGTTTCCAAGTAAGCCCGCCATGAAAATGGCAAGGGCAATCGCTCTAGCCATTCAGAAAACAAGCGTGATTCCTTGTACCCTTTTTCTGGGGGAAAGGCACTGCTTCCGAGTCCCTGAGCACTCGACCGCGATCTCTTTTGTCACTTCCTGGAGCACAATTCCTGGCTCGTGACCGGCACTTAGATCATTATCCGCAAGATTCACGGCACTTCCGGAGTTCGCCGAAAGGTCCAGCTGGTGCCTACTTGATGGGTCCACCCAGAACAATCGTATTTTGGATCTGTACGGGCTGGCTCAATGGAGTCAGATTACCTGTCGTCCCACCGGTTGTGGCGGGTTGGCCTCCTCCGGTGGTGGTGGTTTTCTGGGGCTGGAAGCTTATCGGCTGGGTTGTTCCATCCCCGTTGATTTGCAAGAGCGGAAATTTCTGATTTAGAGCCATCAAATACATCGCCCCTCCTGGGTCTTTTGGCAACTTTGTCTTGTCGCTGACCAGGCAGGAAGTCGTGACCGGGCAATCGATCGGAATGGGTGTTGGACTCGCGCCGATAATAAGCCCGGTTCTCTTTGTCGAGTCTTGCATGGAACTGAAAATCTGGGTGAAGTTATTTCCCGACCAAGAAGAATAATCTGCACTCATGACTGTGACATAGGGAGAAATCTGGTTTCTGATGTTCAGAAGATGCCACAGGTCATCGGGGTCGTCCTCAAAGGACAGGTCCATGCGATTGAACCACTTCGGCACATCCTGAAGGGCAATGCTAAACTCCCAAGTGCAGAGTCTCACTTTGTCATCGCATGAAATTGGTTGGAGTGGTTTGTTGCCCTGATTCGGGTTAGGCAAGATAAGGAGAGCACTGTTCTTATCCGCGTTCGCGAAGCGAACCTTGAATTCCCAATGGCCCCCAACTGAGTCGTCGTACCATTGTGGGTTGGAGGCACCCCATAGTCGCTGCCGGGGGTGTGAGTTCGAGTTGTATCCCCAGGCGCTGCCTGGAAGCACTGTTCTCGCTACTAGCGGTCCTCCCACATGATTTTGGTCAATCACTAATAATTGGAGATCATCTGCGGCATATTTAGCAAAATCGGCTGACATTCCGCCGTCCCAGAACTGGCAAACTAAGTTCCCTCCTTCCTCGCTACCGGAGCCACGGACTTGACAATTAAGGCTGTATTGCTTTTGATTCAGCCTGGGTACCTGAAGATATACTTCGGGAGTGGCTCCCCAAGGATTTGCCCCCGATCCCGAGACCACCTGAACCGATGTTCCAGTTTGAGCATTGGTCGACGTCGAGACGGTAGGCGCTTGAAGTACCAATTTATCCACACACCCTTTTTGAGGATCCTGATCGCAATAATTCTCCCAAAGGAAAACCCCTACGTTCGTGTTTGCAGGAACCGGATAGGCCAAAGAGGGAAGTCGGCATGAATCGGGCGTGTCCGAGGCCTTAGAAAAGCACTCAAATGGCTGTCCAGAAATGACTGCGTGGACGCCGTCCGGCAAGAGCGACGATATTTGGACTGCAGACGCTTGCCCCGGGTTGATAATCTGAATGGTTGGAAATGTAGCGCCAAATTGACCAGCATCGAGAGTAATCAGAAGATTGCGGGGCGAAATTGGCATCCAGGTATTTGCCTGGGCAATAGAGATCGATTCCTCCAGTAGGCCACCGGAACCCGCGCCGCCAGGAATGGCTCTTCCGAACGTATCTCTGGCTCGCTTCAAGAGAATCCCGTTGGCATAAAGTGATGCTTGCTGGTCGATGGGATGCTTCAAGTTTACGGAGACCGCCACTAGAACGGGATTGGCTGGATTGTATTTTGTGGGGTCATAGGAGGCGCGATTAAACGAGATGGCGGTCTTTTCTCCCCTGGCATCTTGCTCCGCCGAGGCGCCAAGATTCCCGGCACGCATCTGCTCGTTCACGGAATTAAAGTTTGCCAACGCAGTATCGCTCTTCTGGTTATCGCCATTGGGCTTCTCCCAGATCAGGTTCGCGAGAGTTAGCTGGGGATCGGTACACGAACTTGGTACGCTGACTACTGCGAATGTCCTCTTCGTATCCGATGAGACAAAATTGTCTCCCAAGGGAATACCAAACTTCCACCCAAATACCGGTTGATCAACTCCATAGCCGGTGATGTAGGAGGATTGCCCAAGGGTTTGCGACATCTTGAGATGCTCGCGGTTGTATTGCGCATTGATCCCGAAGGAAAACCACGACAGGATGACGCCAAAAACATCTGCGTTGTCCCGATATTTTGTATTTGCGACGTTAACAGCGGCGACGCGCGGGAACAGGTCTACAACCTGGCCGCAGGAGAGACTATAGCGTGTCTCCAAAATTCTGCCTTTCCTATTTCCCTTTGGAAAGGTCGCGGTATCGAATTCGATCATGTACAACCTCGAATCGCGCTCAATGGAGTCGGGGCGCGACATGGCACCAACCACACGCGCGAGCCTGGACCACAGCAAATCCATTTGATTATCCAGCTGTTTCGTCGCTGGAAAGGAAGGCGGGGCACTTGACGAGCCGGAATTGAGTATCCCGGAGGGCACACCTGACGTAAACGATGTCGGGGTGGCGGCGATGTTTCCCGCGGCCGGCGAAGGGGTCCAAGGAGTCCCACTCCCTTTCACAATTGCCGCCTCTGCGGTCAGCCCATTTACGAGCGCTTGCGCGTTTTGGACCTCAAGTGTAGCCGCGCTGATTTGCGCTTGATTTTGGCTTTGATTGGCCGATGCGAGATCCTGATTGGCCTTGACGAGGGCTTGCTGGGCCGTAATCGACTGTTCCAGAATGCCCTGCTGCTGTTGTGCAAGAGCAGATTGGTATCCGAGATTTGCAACTTCCATCTTTGCGGCTGCTGCGTTTTGCACGCCCGCAAGTTGGCTAAACCCGGCCTGTAACTGGAAAGATTGAATGAGCGCGTCGACCTGAGAACTGTTGGCCTTGTTCGGGTCGAGGATTAGTTGCTGGAGTTGCGTGCTAGCTGCATCTTGCAACAATCCGTCGAGTAACGGATAGACTCTGTCGTAGGCCCAGATTTGTGTTCCGATTGTGACTTCCTTGTCCTGAGTGAATCCCGGCGGGCACAAGCCCAACATGAACATGCAGATCATGAAGAGACAAATGACATATCGCATGGCGAAGTCTCCTTCCACACCAGGCCTGCCTGGGCTGGATTAATAGGCCCCGAATAACCAAGGACGTTAATTCTAACGTACGTGTCAAGTGCGGTAGCCATATAACGATGCTATTAAGATAAGCAGAATGCTACTCCATCAGCAGATCCAATTGCTCGCTCGCCTTGAAGCCGCTTTCCGACGAGTTCCTTGTGAAAACACATAAAAGTATCAGATGACCTCGTGAGGGCTAGACGAAATCGTTCCCTCTTGTCCATTTGCGCCATCCCTCCACTTGGTCTACGCTCTCTAAAGACAAACACCATGTCTCCAACGATTTCTCTCCCCTGTGACGGCTGCGGCCAATCCGCCTCTCCCGAGCACCTCGCGCGTCGCTTCCAGCGCCTCGAATGGACCACACGCTACCGTCCCGTGCACATCCAGGCCCTCCTCCTCGGCGGCATTGCTCCCCAATCGGACAACGCCTTTCTTTATTCGCCGGAAGGGAACTACGACGGCGAAGCCGCCATCCTACTCGATGCTCTGCAAATCCCTAAAGCAGGGAAGTCCGCGGACGCCATTCTCTCGGAGTTCCAGAAGCGTGGCCTATTCCTCACACATGTTCTGGAATGTCCCCTGGAACAGGGCGTGTCGCCTTCCCACGCTGAGCAGTTCCTCGAAAAACAACTCCCCTTCGTGATCGCTCGCATTCGCCGGTCCCTCAAACCCAAGCGCGTCGTTCTTTTGTCCAACGATCTGACTCCTCTGACAGGGAAGCTCACGGAGACCGCGCTGGGAACTCCCGTGTTCACAGTGCCGTATGGAACATTGCCGCTCAATGGCACCGTCACCAACAGCCAATTGGACGATTTCCGTCGCTCGCTACTCGCGGCCATCGTACCCTGACCAGAAAGGCGATTGTGACGGAAATCACTGCGCCCAGTGACCGGTTAACTGACACTGGGACTGCATCGCACATCCTGCTGATTATGGTAAGATTATCCCTTGGCAGGCTGCTTAGGAGTCTTTCGTGCAGAATCGAGCTAAATTCGGCGTCGGTATCGGCGTAATCATCGTTTCCCTGGCCTTCCTGGCTTGGATGGGTTACGGCGAGAGCAAAACCTATTACCACACCATCGCGGAATATCAGCAACTTCATGGCTCCGAACGCAATCATCGCATGCGCTTGGCGGGCACTGTCGCGCCGGGCAGCATCCGTCACGCCACGGGACGTACCGATTTTGTGCTGGAAGAGGAAGGTAAGACGCTTTCCGTCAGCTACATCGGCAGCGACCCGCTTCCCGACACTTTCATTGACAAATCTCAAGCTCTCGTCGAAGGCCGCCCGGGTTCCAACGGCCAATTCGTTGCTGAACACGTGCAGGCCAAATGCGCTTCCAAATACGAAGCCGCGCCCGGCGGAGACAAGCCCGCAAGTTCCGGTGTAACCCAACAAAGCAGCATGTAACGCGATCAGCAGAAAAACCGACAGGGGAGAGGCGGAAGGCTTATGGATGTATTCGGTTCGTTTACACTTCTGCTCGCGTTTGTGTGTGCCGTCTACGCATTCGTGGGAGGCATTGCCGCCATCATCACGCGGCACCCGCTGCTCATCAAAAGCGTGCGCCAGGCCGGCATCGCCACCTGCGTTCTAATCTTCCTTGCCACCTCGAGCTTGTTGTATCTGCTCCAGACGGATAATTTCTCCCAAGCCTACGTCGTTTCTCACAGCAATCGCGACCTTTCCGCCTTTTACAAAATCGCTGCTCTTTGGTCTGGCCAGGAAGGCTCGTTGCTCTTCTGGAGTTTCCTCCTCGCCGTCTATGTCATCTCCGTTCTGATCGCCTATCGCCACAAGAACGGTGAATTGATGCCCTACGTTGGCGTGATTCTTGCCGGCGTACAGATTTTCTTCCTCACGCTGAATAATTTCGTTGAAAGCCCCTTCAAAGCCCTCGCCAACATCAGCGCCAGCGGCGTCCTGACGCCTTTCACCCGATTGGATGGCAACGGCCTCAATCCTCTCTTGCAGTACCCGGAAATGGTGATTCACCCGCCAAATCTCTATTCCGGCTACACCGGTTTTACTATTCCGTTTGCCTTCGCCCTTGCTGCCTTGCTCGCTCGTTATCCCGGCGAAAAATGGATTCACCTAACACGCAAATGGACCATGGTCGCCTGGTGCTTCCAGTCCGTTGGCATTCTTCTTGGCGCGCATTGGGCCTATGCCGTTCTCGGTTGGGGCGGCTATTGGGGCTGGGATCCCGTCGAAAACGCTTCGCTGCTCCCTTGGTTGACGGGCACCGCCTTTCTTCACTCCGTGATGATGCAGGAAAAGCGCGGCATGATGAAGGTCTGGAACGTCTGGCTGGTCTTCAGCACGTTTCTCATGTGCATTCTGGGGACATTTCTTACGCGCAGCGGCGTGGTCAGCTCTGTTCACGCCTTCGCTAACTCCCACATCGGCCCATGGTTTGTCGGCTTCATGATTGTGACCTTGCTGGTCTGTTTCGTCGCTTATGTCAAGAATCACGACTACCTGAAGAGCGAAAACCGGCTCGACTCCATGGTCTCTCGCGAGTCCAGCTTCCTGTTTAACAATCTCCTCTTCCTTGTTGCTTGCATCGCCGTTCTTTCCGGCACCCTTTTCCCCGTCTTCACGGAGTGGTTCACGCCCTCGCGTATCAGCGTTGGCGCTCCCTTCTTCAACAAAATCATGATTCCCATCGGCCTCGCCATTCTCTTTCTTACCGGCGTCGGCCCTCTCCTCGCCTGGCGCAAAACCTCTACTGATAGCTTGAAGCGCAACTTCACCTGGCCGCTGGTTGTCGGCGCACTCTGTGCCGTTGCCGCCTATTTCCTCAACTACCGCAATGCCTACGCCCTGGTTTGCTTTTCCCTCTGCGGATTCGTCTTCTGGACCATTGTCATGGAGTTCTACCGCGGCGCCAAAGTCATCGCCGCGCGCTCTGGCATGAGCCTGACAATGTCTGCTCACGAACTCGCCATGCGCAACACCCGCCGTTATGGCGGCTACGTTGTTCACTTCGGCATGGTGCTGATTTTCATCGGCTTGGCTGGCGCTGCATTCAACACGGACGTCCAGAAGACCATGCATCTCGGCGATTCCATGAAGCTTGGACCTTACACCCTGGTCTTGCAGAGCGCGGACACCAGTCCCGAGAAAAATTACACCGCGGAGCGCATGATTGTCGAAGTTATGAAGGGCAACAAGCAACTCATGCTGCTCTACCCTGAAAAGCGTGCTTTCCAGGGCCGAGACCAGGCGAACGGTACCATGGTGGCGATCTATTCCACATTGCGCGAGGATGTTTACGTGGTCTTCGCCGGCATGGACCCGGACACCAATCTCCCCGTGATACACGCCTTCCTGAATCCGCTGGTCAAGTGGATTTGGCTGGGTGGCGTTTGGGTCGTGATGGGCACACTGCTTGCGCTGATGCCCAATCGACGCCCCACTTTGGTAATTTCCGCCGCAACGCAACCAGCGATTTCGCCCGTGGCCCAGGCGCTGAATCCCTCTGTGACGCTGAGAGAAGGCCATGATTAAGCGCCGCAGTTTCTTCGCCCTGGCTTTCTTGATTGCGTTGGGTGTGCTTCCGCTAATCGCCCAGCAACAGCAGGCCGACCGCGTCAAAGCCATCGGCGGCAAGTTCCTCTGCATGTGTGGCTGCTCACAGGTCCTGACACAATGCAACCACGTCGGCTGCACGGTGTCGGCTTCCATGCTGAAGAATTTGGGAGATTGGGTGAACCGTGGCGATTCCGAAGCCGCTATTACGCAAACATTCGTGCAGCAATTTGGCACCACCGTTTATGCCGAGCCCCCCAAATCCGGATTCAGCCTGATAGCTTGGGGCATGCCTATCGCTTATTTTGTCGTTGGCGCTGCATTGGTGCTCTTTGTCATTTCCCGCTGGCGGAAACGGCCCCAAGCCGCAGCAGTCGACGCGGTTTCTCCCGTCACTTCATCCGGCGCTAAGATTTCTCCGGAAGCCATGGAACGCGCGCGGGCGCAAGCCGCCCGGGAGACTGAGGACTAACGTGAATTTCGCAGCGGTAATTCTTGTATTCGCGGTAAGCCTCCAGGACTGGGCCGCCGCCGGCGCCTGCATCGGCCTCGCCGCTGCCGTCTTCTTGTTCGTCTTTTACATCCACCCGGACGCTTCGGACCTTGCCCCTCACCGCACCAAACTCGATCAGTTGATGGAACGCCGCGATTTCATTTATGACAATCTGCGCGACCTGAAATTTGAATACCGCTCCGGCAAATACTCTGAAGGCGACTACGAAACGATGAAGAACACGCTCGAAAACGAAGCCGCCGTTATCCTCACGGAGATCGAGCAGGCCACGGAATTCCAGGTGCGCCGCCCTCGCGGCGTCAAACCTGCCACGACGGAGCGTAGCGTTCGATGATTCGGTTCTTTTCGCGATTCTTTGTTCCTTTCCTTGCCGTTCTCTTTTTCGCCGCTGCCGCCCACGCTGGCACCGTTCATGGCACAGTTATCAATCGCACTACCGGCAAGCCCACTCCCGGAATTCCCGTCACTCTTTTGAATCCCACCGCAGGCATGGTGGAAGTCGGCTCCGCCACAAGCGACGCGCAGGGCCAGTTCACCGTCACCAGCGACAAGATTGGCATGGGCCCCATCCTGATTCGCGCCACCTATCACGACAATTCCTTTAACACTTTTCTCCCTCCCGGCAGCCCCGAAGTCGAAGTGGAAATTTACGAAACCACAAAGGATCCCAAAACCATAACGTCGGATTCCCACATTATTATTTTTCAGCCTAACGGCGAAAAATTGATTGGCGCGGAAGAGTATCACGTCGTGAATAATTCCAATCCTCCCGCCGCCTATTTCCGCACCGAAGGGGATTTCGATTTCGCCATTCCTGATAAGGCCAAGCTCCAGCAGGTCAGCACCATCAGTTCGCTCGGCATGGCCGTCCCTCAGGCTTCCATTGATAAGGGCAAAGGCCGATTCGCCATTGCTTATCCCTTCCGCCCCGGCGAGACGAGCATCCGCCTCTCGTACGAGCTCCCATATCCCGGGAACGCCGCCACTGTGAAACTGCCAGCTGCGTATCCTGGTTTAAAAATGCTGGTTGTCGCGCCACCCGGTGTCACCGTTTCCGGCGATGGCCTAAAGCCAGCCGGGCAAGAGCAGGGCATGATGGTGTACACGCACGATCCGATGGCCGCAAAGGAGATCCTTACGGTGCAACTCTCCGGCGTTGGCAACCCACAAACTGCCGAAGCGACTGGTGATCAAGGACAACAACCGGCACAAGAAGGGAACTCGCGCACAGAGGAAGAAAACATCCAAGCCGTTCCAGGCCGTCTTGACGATTTCAAATGGATTCTGATGATCGGTCTCGCGGCGCTGTTTGCTCTCGGTGCACTCTTACTCTCCAGAAAGCAAGTTGTGGTGGCCGATGGTCCTGCCGTGGATATGGAAGATTCCCCCACCGCGCCGCGCAAGTCCTCCGCAAAAGTCGCCAAGGCTGCGAAAGCTGCGTCAGCAGCGAGCGTAGCCGACGTCAACGCCCAGGTAAGCGCCAACCTAGATTCCCTGAAAGACACCATTTTCCGTCTCGAGCTTCGCAAGCAAGCCGGCACGATCTCCGCGGAAGAGTACGCGCAAGAGCGCGCCAAAGTAGAAAAGCAACTGCGCGACCTGCTCCACGGCTAATATGAAGTGCGGCGACTCGCCGCCGCTTTTAAGGCGTAAGCCACTTTCAGTCTGCAAATGTCAGCGTCTGCAGATGTCAGCGTCATTCCGAGCGGAGTCTTCGGAGCGAGGAATCTCTCTCGGGTTTCTCTTGGGGTTCTCCTGGGTTTTGTAGATGCCAGTCCTTAGACCGGCTCTCGAGTTTCTCTTGGGTCTATTCCATCTTTGTGACAAACTCACACTCATCCATGTTCGCTAGCTCTTTCAGTTCTTCATCACATTCTGGCCAGACGAAAGGCCGGCCCGGCCCTCATCTCCCAACCGCCGCCCCGGAAATCCGTCCGTGACTCCCCCTCGCGTGCCTCCAACCGGTCTTCGCTTCGAGAATATTGACAAGCGTTATGGCGGACTGTTCGCCCTCCGCCGCGTCTCCTTCGCCATCGCTCCCGGCGAATGCGTTGTCCTCGCGGGCCGCAACGGCTCCGGTAAAACCACGCTGCTTCGCATCGCCGCGCAAATCGTCAAGCCCACCGCGGGCAAGCTTGCTTTCCCCGGCGCAACAGCCGAGCCTTCCGATAACGGACGTCCCGGCTATGTCGCGCACACCACTATGGTCTACGACGAACTCACCGCCGAAGAAAATCTTCTCCTCTTCGCCAAACTCCAAAATGTCGAAGCTCCTGCCGCTCGTGCCGCGGAACTTCTCCGCGAAGTCGGTCTCATCGAACGCCGCGACTCTCTTGTCCGCACCTTCTCTCGCGGCATGCGCCAGCGTATCGCTATCGCCCGCGCTTTGATTCATCGCCCTTCAGTCCTGCTCTTCGATGAACCCGCCACCGGCCTCGATCCTCTCGGCATTTCCTGGCTCGCCAAAACGCTGGGCGAGGTGAACCGCTCTGGCTGCACCGTAGTCATGAGCCTCCACGGTGAATCCGAAATTTCCGCCCTCGCCACTCGCGCCGTGCAACTCGATGCCGGCAGCATCGTTGCCGACACGCAGTCCGGCGCGTCGCTCCACTCAATCCTCACGTTTGGGAGTGCCTGAGCGCGCCATGAACCTCTTCTCCAACACGGTCACACTCCTCGGCAAAGAACTGCGCACGGAATTCCGTTCGCGCGAGCTACTCACCACCACCAGCGTCTTTATCCTCATCGTTCTCGTTCTCTTCAGCTTCGCCGTAACTCCCGGCACGGAAGAAGCCCGCGAGTTCGCTCCCGGCCTGCTCTGGCTCGCCATCCTCTTCGCCTCGTCGTTGATGTTTCAGTCCTGCTTCCTCCGCGAGCAGACCAACGACACTCTTAGCTCCCTGCGCCTCGCCGTCAGCGATCCCTTTTCAATTTTCCTTGCCAAGCTCATCGCCAACACCCTTTTCCTTCTCTTGACCGAGCTCATCATGCTTCCGTTCTTCGCCCTCTTCTACAACATCCCTCTTTGGCCAAAGCTCCCCGTTCTGCTTCTGGTCATGCTCGTTGGCAGCCTGGGCATCTCCATTGCTGGCACTGCGATCTCGGCCATTTCCGCGCAAGCTCGCATGCGTGAACTCCTGCTGCCCCTGCTGTTGTTGCCCCTGCTCACTCCGGTGCTGGTGGTCAGTTCGCTCGTTACCGGAAATCTTCTCGACCGTGAACCCATCATTCAATGGAAGGGAATTGCCTTCCTCGCCGTCTTCGATCTCGTTTTTTTGACGGCGCTATGGCTTTTCGGCGAATATCTTCTGGAGGAATAATCCGCCATGGCGAAACGTATTACCCTCGGTCTTGTCGCTCTTCTTCTGGTCATCGCTTCGGCCTATGCCTCGTTCTATATCGCGCCCCAAGAACGCACCATGGGCCTCATCCAACGCATATTTTATTTCCACGTGGCCAGCGCCTGGGCCGGATTCACTGCATTCTTCATCTGTTTCATCGGCAATATTCTGTACGTCCTGAAACGCGAAGAAAAATATGACTGGCTCGGTGTTTCTTGCGCCGAAGTGGGCCTCGCCTTCACCACCGTCGTCCTTATCACCGGTCCCATCTGGGCTCATCCCGTTTGGGGCATCTGGTGGACCTGGGACGCGCGGCTGACTTCCACCTTCGTGCTCTGGCTTCTCTACGTCTCCTATCTCCTCCTGCGCACTCTCGTCGAAGAACCAGACCGCCGCGCCTTGCTCAGCTCGCTCTTTGGCATTTTCGCGTTCATTGATGTGCCGCTGGTCTTCGGCGCAATTCGCTGGTGGCGCACGCAGCATCCGTCGCCCGTAATCATGGGCGGGCAGGGCTCTGGGCTGGAGCCAACAATGAAAGCGGTCTTCTTCTTTTCCGTGATCGCCTATCACGTTTTCATGACGTTCCTGATCGTCGAACGCTACATCCTGGAAAAAACCAAAGCGGAAGTGGATGTCCTGCGAAGAGAGGCGGAGGCGCAATGAAGAATCTCGGCAGTGTTATTGCGGCATACGCCATCGGTTGGGGCGTATTCATTCTGTTCTATCTCAGCATCGCCAAACGCACCTCCGACTTCCGCGCCGAGATCACGCGCCTGAAAGTTTCCTTGCTCGCAAAGGGACCTGCTCTGCAGACAACAAACCAGCTGTCAGGGCAAAAGCAGCGTGATGGATGTCTTACCGCATATCTGATATTCATGATCGTTGTTAACTCTGCAACAGCTCTCCTCCATCTTGTCGGCTCCGAAGCGATAAAAGGCGAAGCTTCGAACATGCCTGGGTGGGCCTTCCCCGTTATGGGTATTGTGGGAATCTTCAACCTTGTCTGCGCTATTGCCTTGTTCAAATGGAAGAAATGGGGCTTTTGGGGATTTGTTGCCTCAGCCGTAGTTACGTTCTGTCTTAATCTTTATATCGGAGTCGAACTGGGATTTGCCCTTCTTGGATTGCTCGGCGTGGCTATCCTCTATGGAGTCTTGCAGCTCGGCAAGGAAAAGAAGGCATGGCCGCAACTAGACTGAACCAATCTCCCACGCAAGCGGGAGAGATTTCTGCTCTTTCTAAGTTTCCTGATATCTGATCGCTGATATCTGATATCCGTATCCCGACGGAGACCGCTCCCTCCGCAACGCGAAAGGGAATTGCAATGTCAGACCCAACCGCCACCCACAGAAAACGCGTCGGCATCGTCCTCTTCCAACTCGGCGGCCCCGACTCCCTCGAAAACGTCGAGCCCTTTCTCCGCAACCTCTTTCTCGATCCCGACATCATTCCGCTCGGCCCGCTCAACTTCCTCCGCGGCCCCCTCGCTCGCTACATCGCCAAGAAACGCTGCGTTCCCGTCGCCCAGCGTTACGGCATGATTGGCCGCCGCTCTCCCATAGGCATTCTCACCGAACGCCAGCGCCGCAAGCTAGTTGCCGCCTTGCAGCCCTATCTCGATCCCGTCGCCGTCACCGCCATGCGCTATTGGCGCCCGCTCACCGAAGAAGCCGTCGCCACCATCCGCACTGCCAACAATCTCGATGAACTCGTCCTCCTCCCGCTCTATCCCCACTATTCCTACGCCACCACCCTCAGCAGCCTTAAAGAGTGGCGCCGCGTCTACGGTGAGCCCGTGGATACCCTCCCCGAACGCACCATCGAATACTTCTACGATCACCCGCTGTACATCGAAGCGCTCGTAAAAAACATCGGCAAAATCCTCCGCCAGTTTCCCGATAGCTCCCGGGCGCATTTAATCTTCAGCGCCCACGGCCTGCCCATGAGCCTGGTCGAAAAGGGCGATCCGTATCCCAAGCACGTCGAAGAAACCGTGCGCCTCGTCAACGAGCAAGGCGCTCGCGAATATCCCAATTGGCCGCGCACGCACATCCTCTGCTTCCAAAGCAAAGTCGGCCCCGCCAAGTGGCTCGAGCCATCTTTCCTAGGTACGCTCGAACGCCTCGGCCACGAAGGCATCAAAGAAGCCCTCGTCGTCCCCATCTCCTTCGTCACCGAACACATCGAAACCCTCCACGAAATCAACATTGATGGCCGTCACGACGCCAGAAAATGGGGCATCGAACATTTCCGCATGATGCCCGCCGTAGGCGATAGCCCCCTCTTCATCGCCGCCCTAAAAGATCTAGTCCTCCGCGCCGTAGAAGTTCCTGCAGAGGAACCGCCGCGTTCGTCAGCTGTCGCCTGATTCCAGCACACTGAATTTAGTCCGCCGCTAGGAAGGGTCGCCTGAGTTTTACTGGGTAATCTTTCGCCGATTGGACCAAATGGATTTTGCGAAGTCATAGCATGCGCCACAAAGCAGTTTTACCCGAAGCTTCTCTTCGACCTCGGGGGTCCAGTCGCCTCCCGCCTCAAGCCGAGCCTTTTCACAGGCCGAGCACCATGCATCAGGGCGGGAATCAGTTTGTTCAGACGACCAGTGAAACCCCACCGGAATACCTGTATGCAGGGACTGCGCAATGTGCTGACAGACAAACGCCTGTTCTTGCCAACCATGCACGCGGCAATTGATCTTCTGCGAATCGCTCACGGAAGAAGTATCACCTTAAAAAGCAGCCTCAAATGGAACCAGCGCCGCTCGGAAGATCATACTATTGATCTCGCCCGCCGAATTTTCCTTCCGTTTCCTACCATTCCTTGTTAGAGTCCTTCCCGGTTCAGGGTACTCGGGGACGCTCTCCCCTTTTCATTGCGCTATAATTGCAATTTCGGGAATTGGGGCCCGAAATTCATGAAAGCCACCTATTATCCTGGTGTCCACAAGTTTGCCCTGTTTGTGGTTTGCTGGACGATTGTCCTGCTCACCGCGGGTGCCTTGGTCACTTCCGAAGACGCCGCTCTCGCCGTGCCCGATTGGCCGCTCTCTTACGGCACCCTCAATCCGCCCATGGTGGGCGGCATCGCTTTCGAGCATTCCCATCGCCTCATCGCCGCCGGCCTCGGCCTCCTGATTATCATCCTGGCTTTTCTTCTCTGGCGTAAAGACGAACGCCCCTGGGTCCGTTGGCTCGGCATTGGCGCGCTCGCCGGTGTGTGCGTACAAGGTGCTCTCGGTGGCCTCACCGTTCTAAAACTTCTCCACTACTGGCTCCCCGTGATGCACGCCTGCACCGCCGAACTCATGCTCGCCCTCCTCGTCGGCATTGCGGTCGTCACCAGCCGCTGGTGGATGGAAAATCTTCCCCAATACGAAGACCGCGGCAATCTGCCGATTCACACCATCGTCACATTGAACGCCTTCGTGATTTTCCTGCAGGTTCTTGCCGGTGCCGGCTTTCGCCACAAATATCTCACTCTCAAGCCCCACGTCTTCGGCGCGCCCGTCGTTCTCTTGGTAGTCGTCTGGACCGCCCTCATCTTGCGCCGCCGTTTCCCGCAAGTCCCCGAAATGATCCGCGCCCGCGTTCTCCTTCACACCATCGTTGGCATTCAGATTCTCCTCGGCCTCGTCGCCTTCTGGGCCCGCATCCAGTCCGCCGATGACCCGCAGCCCATGCCCTTCACGGTTTTCTCTACGGTAATTCACACCGTCGTCGGCGCGATTCTCTTCGCCACTTCCATCCTTACGGTGCTCCTCTGCTACCGCCTCGTGCCTCGCAACAGGGAAGTGCTTCTGGCCACAACGCGCGGGGAGGTGCCCGCTCAGTGAGCACCGCTCGCGCCACCGCTCTAGCGCAACCCAGCAAACTGAGCGCCTATATCGCGCTCACCAAGCCGGATGTCTCTTTTCTCGTCTTGATGACCACCGGCGCGGGCTTTTACATGGGTGTGCGCGGTCCCGTGGATTGGCTGCACATGCTCCACGTAGTCTTCGGCACCATGATGATTGCCGCAGGCACCGCCGCTCTGAATCATTACCTCGAGCGCGATTCCGACCGCTACATGCGCCGCACCGCCAACCGCCCGCTTCCCACCGGCCAACTAACTCCCGCCGAAGCCCTCCGCTTCGGCCTGCTTCTCTGCGTAGCCGGTGCCGTGGACCTTGCCATCGTTGGCGGTTTTCTGCCCTGCCTGCTAGGCGTCTTCACCAGCCTCAGCTACCTGCTAGCCTACACGCCCCTGAAAACCCGCACCGTCTGGGCCACCTTCATTGGAGCCATCCCCGGCGCCATTCCGCCGATGATCGGCTGGACCGCCGCCACCGGCAAACTCGACGCGCCCGCCTGGCTCCTCTTCGCCATTCTATTTTTCTGGCAGTTCCCGCATTTCCACGCCATCTCCTGGATGTACCGCGAAGATTACGCCCGCGCCGGCATCCTCATGCTCCCGGTAGTCGACAAGGATGGCACGCGCACCTTCCGCCAAATTATTCTCTATGCCGCGTCGCTAGTAGCCGTAAGCTTGTTGCCCGCCGTAATGGGTTTTGCCGGAGTGCTCTATTTCTTCGGCGCCCTAGTCAGCTGCACCGCATTAGTCCAAGTCTGCCTCTGGGCCGCCACCTCCAAATCCAACACCCGCGCCAAGTGGCTGATGCACGCCACAGTTCTCCACATCCCCATCCTCCTCGGCCTGATGATGTACGACAAGCTCCCCCATTAACTTTTGGAGTGCGGCGGCTCGCCGCGGCTTTTGAGGCCTAAACGTTGAGGCGACCAAGGCATGCCCCGTCATTCCGAACGAAGTCTGCGGAGTGAGAAATCCCTCTTCGATCGATGCGTCCTGGCTAACAACTCAAATCCTGTCATCCCGACCGGAGTGGCCCGGCATTTTCCTCCGCGCGACTTGTGCGCGCCGGGCCACGCAGCGGAGGGATCGCGGCACGATTTCATCAGCGCCACGACTCGCTGGACACCGCCTCATGATATCTGATCGCTGATATCTGATATCCCTAAGCTGCAACCTCGGTCACGGAAAAGTTCCACCCACCGCTAAAGCCTTGCCCCGCCTCGCCCTGCCTTTAAAAACCGGAATGTAAAGAAACAGAAAGGCCGTAGCTGCAAGCCCGATGGCCAGTGCGGGCGCCAGGATATGCGTGCTGAGCGGTTCCGTAGCCGGCCGGTAGCGCAAAATGAAATAACAATTCATCCACATCAAAATGCTGGTAAGCAACCCCGGAGAATATTCCCGAAAGCGTATCGTCCACCAAACGTGCCAGAATCCATTGCACCCACGTTCAATCGCCCATGCCAGTGGCAAAATCACCCAACCCCCGCCCAGAAAATCGTAGGCAACAACGCTCGCGATCATAATTACAAAATAACCCGAGTTGAACCAAAAGAACTTCGTCCACGAATATTCCGGCCACCAGTGCTGGCGTATCTTCTCAACGAAACTCCCACCCAGCAGCGACTCCTCGATCACGTGAACGACATAAGCCGCAACCATGAACCAAAACGAAAAGATCAACGGCAAACAAGCCTTCGTGCAGTCCATGGCATCCCCCGGGGTCGCCCACTATATCCCCGCAAGCCCGGCGCAGCAAGAGTGCGTTGCAGCGATGCGCAAACCGTGGCGCCTTGTGCCTTCCTATTTTTCTGAGGCTCTCAAAAGTTTCCCCGTCATTCCGAACGGAGTCCGCGGAGTGAGGTACGGTTTTGCATCGCACGCTTTTTGTGCGGTGAATCCCTCTTTCTTGGGGTTGCTTCCTGATATCTGATATCGTGTATCCTCAACACGAGGTTCTTGCCATCCATGCTCTCCCACGCCGCCCTCAACGCCACCCTCAACGGCACCAGCGCCCTCCTCCTCGCCGGAGGCTACGCCGCCATCCGCTCCGGCAAACGCGAACTCCACAAGAAACTAATGCTCTCCGCCTTCGCCGTCTCCTGCGCTTTCCTGGTCTCCTACGTCATCTACCACATCCGCATTCATCAAGTGATCCACTTCCAAGGCCAAGGCTGGATCCGCCCCGTTTATTTCACCCTACTCCTCTCGCACACAATCCTAGCTGTCGTCATCGTCCCGCTAATCCTGATCACCCTACGCCGCGCCTGGCTCGAGCGTTTCGACAAGCATCGCCAAATCGCCCGCTGGACCCTCCCCCTCTGGTTCTACGTCTCCGTCACCGGCGTCATCGTCTATTTCATGGTCTACCAGTTGTACGTTGCCAACTAAGGTCGTAGAATTTCCGTGGTACCTAAGTTACAAAACGATGCAGAACGAATTTCAAGCGATGCGTCTGAATCGACGCGTACGAATAAAGACCATTTTAGTGATTGCCTTGTCGCTGGGACTCTACTTTGCAGTCTCGCGAAGCAGCATGATCGTTACCAGAGATAAAGAAGCTCGCGAATCTGTTCTGAAGTCTGACCTATCCACGATGAGGACCGCCATCGACGATTACACGTTTCAGGAACACCGACCTCCCCAGTCCCTGCAGGATTTGGTCAATCAGGGATATCTCCGAGAAATTCCGACTGATCCGATAACCACGAAGAAAGACTGGGTCACGCACTCCGGCAAAGTAGAGGTTGGTCCAGACCTCAGGCGCGTAGGAGTGGACGACGTGCACTCGGCTTATGAGTCAAGAGGGCGCAACGGCTCGCCGTACGACACGTGGTGAATCGGCCTAGCTACCCTGTTCCCCATGCGATTTCCCCGCCTTAAATGGATTAAATACAGCAACACCGAGATGCTCAAAATCGCGCTCGTTCCGGGTGGCCACCGTTAAGCCGTGCACCCGCGCCGTCGCCGCAATCATCGCGTCCTCTGCAAGCGCCTCCGAGCGGCCCTGCATCAGCCGCGCGTATTCCCGGAAGCACGCCGAATCCATCGCCAGAACTTCCGAGGCCCGTTCCAACTGGCCGGCCCACGCCTCGATTTCGTTCGCCTTTGCGGAATCCTGTTGCCGCGTGATCTCCAGGCCCTTTTGAATTTCTCCAAACGTTACCGCAGAGAAAAATACCTGCCCCACTTCCAGGCTTTGCAGCCAAGCGAGCGCACCGCCGTGCGGCTTGCGCTTGCGCAACTCAGACACCACGTTCGTGTCAATCAGGTAACGAATCAACGGAACACCGGAGCCTTGCGTGATTTCACGACGCCTCGCTTCAGAAGGGGAATGTCGAATCGTGGACCCTCGCCGAGCAGGACTTCCTTCCAAGTCAGTCGCTTTTCCTCCTTAAGTTTCTTCCATTCATCCATCGAGACGACCACCGCCGTCTCGATTCCTCGCCGCGTGACCACTTGCGGCCCCTTCTCGAGCGTCTCGTCAATCAGTTCGCTGAACCGCGCTTTCGCGTCCTGCAATTGCCATTTGCCCATCGCCCCTCCTCAGCCTTCATTATATGACTAGTCATCTGACCAGTCAACTGACTACCATTCGCCTGCATCCCCACCCAGTCGTGTAAACTCGTCCTCCATGAAATTCCTCCTCTTCGGCGCAACCGGTTCCGCAGGCGGAGCGGTCCTCGACGCCTGCCTCGCCGCCCCCATCGTCGAAGAAGTCCGCGCCATCACCCGCCGCCCGCTCATGCACACCAGTTCCAAATTGCGCACCTTCGTTCACAAGGATTTTGCAAATTACGCCACGGTCGAAGAAGCCTTCCACAACGTGGACGCCTGCCTGTTCTGCCTCGGCATCTCCGTGACGCGAGTCTCCAAAGAGGAGTACCGCACGATCACCTACTCCTATGCGCTGGCCGCGGCGCAAATGTTCAAAGCGAAAAGCCCCGGCGCGGCCTTTCACTACATCAGCGGGAAGGGAACTAATCCCACCAGCCGCATGTCCTGGTCCCACGTAAAAGCGCAAACCGAGCACGACCTGATCGAACTGGTAGACGCCAATTGCTGGCGCCCCGGCTTCATCGACACCACGTACTCGCCCACGCTCCCCAAATTCTACAGAATCTTCTTCCCGCTCCTCCGCGTATTCAAGCCTTTCCCCGGCCTCTACGTTTCCGGCACCGACCTGGGCCGCGCCATGCTCCAAGCCACAAAAGAAAATCTCCGCAAACGCATCATCGAAAACAAGGAAATTCGCCAACTCGCCGCCCGCTTCACTCCGTAGTTTGCGGAGTGCGGTGGCTCGCCACCGCTTTTACGGCCAGCCCGTTCAAGTCAAATCAAATCTCGCACCGCAAGCCCCAATCCATAAAACACCAGTAGTGTCATCCTAAGCGCGCAGAATGCGCGAAGGACCTCAATTTCAAATTTGCCTCGAAATCTTTCCGTCAGCCGCGATCCGCCACCCAAAGCCCCCTACACCCACCCGCGCTTCTTATACTCCGCCGCGCCAATCGCCAGCGCCTCGTCCACTTCCCGCTTCAGAACATCATCCAGCATCTTCACGTGGAAACAAGACTTGCCCTTCAACAGTTTCTTCAAATTTGGCAGCTTATCTTTTGCCGCCGGATTCATGTAAATGCACATCACGTAAAACCCAACGTAATCCTTCTGCAAAATCACCGCCGCCAACTGAATCGGCACCGGCTTTCCCCCATACGACCCCGGCACCACCACGGGTTTGGGCACGGTAATCTGAAACGCCTTCTTATTCTTGACTACCAGTTGCACTTTGGTGCTGAAGGGAGGCACCTGCCGCTTGAGGATCGTAACCAGTTCCTCGAACACACCATCAAGTGAACCTTCACCCGTAGTCGATTTTGTTTTTGCGGTTGCTTTCGCTTTAGGTTTTGCTTTCGTAGTCGTAGCCATGCCGCGGAATCCTATCCTATACCCGCCTCATCCTGCAACCACTCTGTAGGGCAAAACATGTGGCGCAACATGTAGCGCAGGGAGAGTCCGCGAGCCCTGCGGCTTTTCTCTTGGGTTATCTTTGGTTATCTTGGGTTCTCTTGCCGTTGTAGGGCCCGCTTTCCGAAGCGGGCCGCAACCTACACCAAATGAAACGTCGCTCCTGGATTACCTGCCGCCGATCGCCTCAATCACCGCGTCCGTAAACTCCTTAGTCCCCGCCGTCCCGCCTACATCCTTAGTAACGTGCTTCCCCTCTTTGTAAACCTTCACCAGCGCTGCCTGAATCCGCTCCGCCGCAGCCTTTTCGCCCAGATGCTCCAGCATCAGAATCGAGCTCATCAGCAGCGCCGTAGGATTCGCCAAGTTCTTCCCCGCAATGTCCGGAGCCGTCCCATGGACCGCCTCGAAAATCGCGCCATCATCGCCAATGTTCCCGCTGGGCACCACGCCCAATCCGCCCACCAGCCCCGCCGCCAGGTCGCTCATCACGTCGCCATACAGATTCGGCAGCAGCAAAATATCAAATTGCGCCGGATTCATCACAATCTGCATGCACGCGTTGTCCACAATCAGTTCTTTGTACTCGATATCTTTGTACTGCTCCGCCACTGCGCGCACCGACCGCAAAAACAGCCCATCGCCCAGCTTCATAATGTTGGCTTTGTGAATCGCGTGAATCTTCTTTCGCCCGTGTTTCCGCGCATATTCGAACGCAAACCGCGCGATCCGCGTCGAAGCCTTCTCCGTGATGATCTTCAGGCTCTCCACCACCCCCGGCACCACTTCGTGCTCCAGCCCCGAATACAAATCCTCGGTGTTTTCTCGCACTATCACCACGTCCACGCCATCAAAGTGGGACTTCACTCCCGGCAAATTCTTCACCGGCCGTAAATTCGCGTATAACTCGAGGCTCTTCCGCAGCGCCACGTTCACACTTCGCGCGCCCCCGGCAATCGCCGTCGCCATCGGCCCTTTCAGCGCCACATGATTCCGCCGCACAGACTCAATCGCCGCCTGGTTCAACACTTCAGCGCCAGTCGTAGACTTGTCCGTATTCTCCGCGCGCGCCCCCAACTCTTCCCACTCAATCTGTACGCCAGAAGCGTCCAGAATCTGCCGCACCGCCGCCGAAACTTCCGGCCCAATCCCTTCTCCCGGTAACAACGTAACGTGATGTTTCATAAGTGCATCTATCTTACTGTAGCTCAGGCCTTCAGGCCTGAGGCTTTTTCCTGGGTTCGCCTTTGCCTCCTGATATCTGATCGCTGATATCTGATTTCCGTCTTCCGGGAAGGGAATTGCTCGATAAGCACCACCGCTTTGCACAAATTCGCACTATGCTATACTGAAAAAGTACATTTCCTCGCGGAGCATTCCGCGAGCGGAGGCCAAGAGAGAATATGATCAACCTGACGCCCACTGCCGCCACCAAGGTCAAGGAAATCATGAGCATGCAGAACCCTGTCCCCACGGCTCTTCGTGTTGCCGTTGTTGGCGGAGGCTGCTCCGGTTTCCAATACCACATGGCTTTTGAGAACCAGACCAACGAGACCGATGAAGTCCTGGATTTTAATGGACTCAAAGTCGCCGTGGACCAGATGAGCTCCATGTACCTAGACGGCGTCGAGATCGACTACATCGAAACTCTCGAGGGCGCCGGCTTCAAGTTCAACAATCCCAACGTAAAAAGCACCTGCGGCTGCGGCAGCTCCTTCAGCGTCTAATCGGCCTCGTCGCGTCTTCCTAACGCCTTCGTTCTCTCTTCGTAGGGGTCCAGCACTGCTGGACCCCATGTCCGCAAGATCGCCAATCTAGCCTCTCTCCATGAGCTCCTGTCCATCAACAGGAGCTTTTCTTTTCCCACCGCCATCCCCATCCGCTGTACCCACCCGCCTCCCGCCCGGCATCCAAAGCGGGTCAGTATTCCGTCCCCTGGAGGAGCGCAATGGATTCCAAACAAGTGGTTTTAATCACGGGCTCGAGCACAGGCTTCGGCAGGCTTATCGCTGAGACTTTGGCTCGCCACGGCCATACGGTCTTTGCCACGATGCGTGATCTCGCGGGACGCAATGCCACAAATGCCGCCGCAATCCGCGCCCTCGCCAAAAAAGAATCGCTCCCTCTTCACGTTCTGGAATTGGACGTCACCAATGACGCCTCTGTGGAACGAGCCGTCAGCTCCGCCGTCGAGCAAGCTGGCCGCATTGATGTCGCCATCAATAACGCCGGCTATGTCCTGGCCGGATTGGCAGAAGCCGCCACCACCGAACAAGTCCAGCGCATTATGGACACGAATTTCCTGGGCTCTGTTCGCGTGAACCGCGCCGTGCTCCCCCACATGCGCCGCCAGCGCAGCGGCGTGCTCATGCACATCAGCAGTGGCGCAGGCCGCGTTGTCATTCCATCCTTTGGCTTCTACTGTGCCAGCAAATTCGCGATGGAAGCCATGGCAGAAAGCTACCACTACGAATTGGCGTCCCAGGGAATTGAATCCGTGATTGTCGAGCCCGGCGCCTATCAAACTCCCGTGTTCAGCAACATCGTGACTGCCGCCGATCAGGCTCGCGCGGAAACGTACGGTGTCGCCAATCAAATCGGACCCAAGGTCGATGCCGCCCTGACAGCCGCAGCCGGCAATCCTCAAGAACTCGCTGACGCTGTGTTAAAAATCGTGCAAACTCCAGCGGGCCAGAAGAATTTGCGCTATCGCGTAAGCGCCGCAAGCCTGGGCGTCGACGAAATCAACGCCCTCTCGGAAAGCGTGCAAGGCAAGCTACTCGCAGCGTTCGGTCTGGCCGCCGAAACCACCTTCGTCCAAACCAACGTCGCAGGCGCCTCTTGACCTCGTAGGGGTCCAGCACTACTGGACCCCATGTCCGCACAATCCAGAATTTAGCGCCTCTTCTCTAGCTCTTGGTTGAGCTGGAAGCCTGTTTATTACCATGTACGGAGGTGCTAAAGTTTCGGCATGATGAAGTTTCTTCTCCTGCTGCTGATGTTTCCGGCTCTGCGTGCTGAATCTCCCGAGCAGCTATTTCCCATTCCAAGCAATATGCGCGATACTTGGCCGAGCACCGGCCTCGATAAGAACGACGAAACAGCACTGAAAAGAGCACTCGGAGCAAAAGCAAAGAGCCTGTCTGCCGCCCTACCTGGCGATTGCGACAAGCCTCAGTTTGATTGGGCGCCGACTGAACTTGGTAAACTCGGCCAGGGCGTAGTCGCAGCAACGATCTCCTCTTGCAACTGCGGACGTGCAAATTGTGCAATCTCTCTTTTTGTGCGAAAGGGCGCTGGATATTACGAGGTCCCATTCGATTCACGGCACGGAGAGCCGAGTGGTTGGGCATTCGGACTCTTGGAGTCACCCAGCGGAGTACCTGATGTGGTGATTGCCAGCGCGGCTGGAGGACTCATGGTCAGACTCGAGTTGTATCGCTACGTTGACGATAGATTCGTCCTTCGCAGCAGTGAGTGTTTGAAACAAAGGAACCCGGAATCACCCCGGGGCTGGTGGAATCAAGCCGACGTGATCGTAAGTCATTCCTGCGAGTAGAAATCCTGGGCCGATAGCTCGGCCAAAACATCCTAGCCGCAGCCGCGCACCATGGGAGCAGGCGGAGTTGTGCCCGCCGTTTTAACTCTTGTAGGTGATCCTCAAGAGATTCCTCACGCCTCGACGGGGGCGATTCCGCATCTAATCCCTTATGCAGCTCTTTGTGCGACAATAAAAGCCTGCAAGGAGCGCCATCGTGAGCGAAACCTCCCTTCAGATCAACGGCCAGAAGTATCAAGTCACAGCCGACCGGCAAACTCCCCTCCTCACCGTTCTTAGGGAATTTCTCGATCTAACCGGCAGCAAATACGGCTGCGGCGAAGGCCAATGCGGTGCCTGCACTGTTTTGATTGACGGCAAGGCCCGCCGTTCCTGCCTGATGCCTCTCTCCGCTGCCGAAGGAAAGCAAATCACCACCATCGAGGGCCTGGCCAAGGGCGAACAACTTCATCCCGTGCAACAGGCATTCCTGGATGAGGGCGCGATGCAATGCGCCTACTGCACTTCGGGGATGATCATCTCCGCCGTATCCCTGCTGAACACCAATCGAAATCCTTCGGACGAGGAAATCCTCGCGGCTATGCAAGGCAACATCTGCCGCTGCGGCACCTATCCCCGAATCCTGGCTGCCATTCACAAAGCCTCCGGCGTTCTGCAAGGGAGGCAGTCATGACTCCAGAACGTGAAACGGCATTCATGATTGAACCGGAACGCTATGAGTTCACGGCCGCTCCCGCATATATTTTCCAGAGCGGTCGCCGCGACTTCTTCAAAATCCTCGGCGCAGGTCTTTTCATTGCCGTCGCCATCTCGAAAGCCGAAGCGGCTCAGGAATCCGGCGTCCGGCGAAATCCCGAAGATTCACTCCCGGAAGAAATCAGCGCCTGGCTGCACATCGGCGAAGACGGCAGAATCACCGGATTCACGGGCAAAGTGGAAGTTGGCCAAAACATCCGTACCTCTCTGACGCAAGCCATTGCCGAAGAACTCAAGGCCCCAGTCGAATCCATCAGTCTTGTGATGGGCGACACGCAGTTAGTGCCGTTTGACATGGGCACCTTCGGCAGTCGCACCACTCCAACCATGAATCTTCGCCTCCGTCGCGTTTCCGCCGCTGCGCGAGAGGTTCTCCTCGCCATGGCCGCAAAGCAATGGAACGTCGAGCCGTCGCACCTGAAGGCCGAAGCCGGCAAGATTCTCGACACTCAATCCACTCGCTCGCTCACCTACGCCCAACTCGTCAAAGGCCAGCAAATCGCGCAGGTCATTCCCGCTGAAGATCCCCTGATCCCTCCTCGCGAATGGACCGTCGCCGGTCAGCCAGTTCCCAAGATAAACGGACGCGATTTCGTCACCGGCAAACATCTCTATCCCTCCGACCAAAAGCTTCCCGACATGTTCTACGGGAAAGTCGTCCGCCCCTCCGCATTCAATGCCACTCTGGTCTCCGTTGACACAAAGGAAGCGGAGAAACTCCCGGGTGTCGTTGTTGTCCGCGATGGCAATTTCATAGGCGTGGCCGCTCCAGACTCCGCCACGGCTTCCAAAGCAGCCTCCCTGATTCGCGCGGAGTGGCATGCCGAGCCCCAGCCTTCCAGCAAAGAACTCTTCGACTATCTGAAGAAAAACGCCTCCCCTCGCGAAGAGCGCAACGACAATTCGCGCATCGAATCCGGCAATCTCGACGCCGCCTTCGCCTCTTCCACTCATACGCTGCAACAGTCGTACAACATCAACTACATCGCCCACGCCCCCCTCGAACCTCGCGCCGCTATCGCACAATGGACCGACGATCAACTAACCGTCTGGACCGGCACCCAGCGCCCCTTTGGCGTTCGCAGCGAACTCGCCGAGGCTTTCCATCTCCCCGAAGAAAAAATCCACGTCCTCATGCCAGACACCGGCTCCGGCTATGGCGGCAAGCATTCCGGCGAATGCGCGATCGAAGCCGCTCGTTTGGCGCGCGCCGCCAAGCATCCGGTAAAGCTGGTCTGGACGCGCGAAGAAGAATTCACGTGGGCCTATTTCCGCCCTGCCGGATTAATCGAAGTTCGCAGCGCCGTAACCGACGACGGCAAAATCACCGCCTGGGAATTTCACAACTACAACTCCGGCTCTGCGGGCATTCGCACCTATTACGACATTCCCAATCAGCGCATCGAGTTCCACCCCGTAAACTCCCCGCTGCGCCAAGGTTCCTACCGAGCACTCGCCGCCTCCGCAAATCATTTCGCGCGCGAAGTCCACATGGACGAAATCGCCCACTCGCTCAATATGGATCCGCTCGAGTTTCGCCTGAAGAATCTGAAAGAGGAGCGCCTGCGCGCGGTCTTTGAAGAAGGCGCAAAAAAGTTTGCCTGGACTGGAGCTAAAGCTAAGGACCACGGCTTCGGCATCGGCGGCGGCTACGAAAAACTCGGCTACGTAGCCACGTTCGTCGAAGTCGCTGTGAATCACAGCTCCGGCGAAATCAAGCTTGTGCGCATCCTCACCGCCTTCGATTGCGGCGCTGTCGTTAATCCCGACGGCCTGCGCAATCAGCTCATCGGCGCAAATATCATGGGTATCGGTGGCGCGCTCTTTGAAACCATCGAATTTGAAAATGGCCGCATCCTGACCAATCTCTTCTCCAAATACCGCGTCCCCCGTTTCCGCGATATCCCTGCCATGGACGCGCTCCTGCTCGACCGCAAAGATCAAACTCCCGTTGGCGCCGGAGAGTCCCCCATCATGGGCCTGGCCCCCGCCGTCAGCAATGCGGTCTTCGACGCAACAGGAATTCGTCTGAGCTCCATGCCCATGGGGCCCCTCCTGGCTCCTCACGGCTTGCGCTTTTCCTGAATAGGCACTTCTCGAATCCTGCTTGTCTAGGTATCACGTCCAAGGGGTATAATCGCGCCTGCCATGGCTATCCTCACGGGCACCCGATTTGGCTCCTACGAAATTCTCTCCCTCATCGGCGCTGGGGGCATGGGAGAGGTTTATCGCGCGCGCGACACACAGCTCAACCGTGATGTTGCTGTAAAATTCTTGCTGAATCTTTCTACCGATCCCCAACGCTTGCAACGCTTCGAGCAGGAGGCTCGCGCCGCCGCCGCTCTGAATCACCCCAACATCCTCGCCGTCTACCACATGGGCCGCTACGAAGGCGCGCCCTATCTCGTCTCGGAACTCCTCGCCGGCGAAAATCTTCGCGTAACCGTAAAGCGCGGCCCCTTGCCCATCCGCAAAGTGATTGATTACGGTGTGCAGATCGCCCATGGCTTGCAAGCTGCCCATGATCGCGGCATCGTCCATCGCGACTTGAAGCCGGAGAATCTCTTCCTAACCAAAGAGGGCCGCATCAAGATTCTCGACTTCGGCTTGGCCAAACTTACGCAACCTCTGCAGACTTCCGAGTACGGTCCCGCCACCATCGGCGGCGTCACTGAACCGGGCGTAGTCATGGGCACCGTAGGCTACATGTCGCCGGAGCAAGTCCGCGGAGAGAGCACCGATCATCGCACGGACATTTTTGCCTTTGGCGCCGTCCTGTACGAAATGTTGACGGGCAAGCGCGCTTTTCAGAAGCCCACCGCCACGGAAACACAGGCAGCGATTCTCCGTGAAGATCCTCCCAACATTCTCGATCTCGTCCCGAATCTTCCGCCTGGAGTTCAGCGCATTGTTCAGCGTTGCCTCGACAAAGGTCCCGAGCAGCGTTTCCAATCCGCCGCCGATCTCGCTTTCGCTCTCGAATCCGCTGCCGATATTTCTCTCAGCGGGCAGCGCTCCGCTCTTGTCCTCCCTCCAAAGAACAGCGGCAAGGCGGTACCAATTTTGATTGGTCTCTGCGTCCTTGCCGTGCCTCTGGCAGCCATTCTCTTCTGGCCCAAAATACGTCCCCATCTTCCTCTTGCACTTCTCAAATCGCCAGAGGCGTCACAGACTGTCGCCGCACCTCCCAAGGATGTCAAACCGGTCGCGGTTGCGCCTCCAAGCCCGCATGAGCTAACCATTCTTGATCCCGCGGGCTACGCCTGGTTTGATTCCACCACAAAACAGCCTGTCGTCTGGTACGCCGCGCTGTCCGATGGCTCGTACCACTTTTTTGACGGCCCTGGCGTTGATGCAAAGTCCGGCCAAAACTTAATTCCAGTTACACCGGAGTTTGTCAGTCATCTCCTCGCGCAAAACGCGCCTGCGCAACCCGCTGCACCAAAGCACAAACTCTCATCCGTCGCCGCCTCAAATTCTCAAACGCCTCCAGACACCGATTCTGCTGCGGACCGTCTGCGTGAAGACGCACGCCTCGAATCCCTTGCGCAGGAGGCACAACAAGCACTCAATGACGGCGACTATGGCACAGCCATCGATTTTTGCTCCAAAGTCCTCAGTGCAAATCCTGGCAGCCAGCCCTGCACCGCCATTCATCAACACGCTTCCATCAAGCTGGCCGAACAATTTGTCGAAGAGGGAACTGCGCATTGGGAAAAAGGAGAGTTTGATCAGGCGCTCCACAGCGCGGAGAAGGCTTTGGAACTCGATCCTGCCAACCAGCGCGCCACGAAATTGAAACAACTGGCGCAGCATATGAAAGCGCAAACCGCGAAGTAACACGAGCGCCCTGCAAGCGTTTGCAGCTCTCTACGGCACTTCAACTCCGCGTGTAATTGCTGTGAATCGATGCTCCTCGGAATCGGTCACTACCTCCCGAACCAGGTAACGCGCGGGCTTCAACCGAAAGCTAAGCGTCACATCAATTCCAGAGGCGAGTAATTGCCGCAGACTGTCGTCTGGCAAGTTAAGCTCCAATTGTCTTTCCTGGCCCGTCACTAGTTTTCCTTCGTTGGTGTAGATTGCCGATACAAACGTCAGGTTGTTTGCGCTTCGGTCGCCCTCTTTTCGGAAACGCAATTCGTGAATATCCAAGTGCGCCCACACCAGAAGTTCCATGCCGCCCGCAGTCTGTGTTGTTTTGGTTTTCAACGCCACCGGCAGTCCGCTCAATTCTGCCCGCGACCTCAGCATGTCTTGAATTTCCTTTTTCGTCTCTGCCACAGGATCCGGTCCCTGTCGCGCCGCGAAGTAGCCCCGCCGTGCCTGTAACGTGAATCCACGGGGCTTGTTGCGCAGCGTTACCTTCAGCGAGTGGAAGCTGCCGTTGTACTTCATGTTGTTCGGCGAAAAAGCCAGGATGTATCCCGGCTCAGAACCGCCCACGCCCTGACGAAACCCCGCATCCAAATCGTTGCTGTTGTGAAAGTATTTTCCGCCCGTTCCTTCGCTCACTTCCTCAAGTATCCCTCCGGCCGCCGTCTCCCGCGCAGTGTCCAGCAGGTGCCGTTCGCTTGCAAGGTTACTCTGGGTGGGCATGTATCCCAGTGAAGCGTCTGCTTCTTGTACCTCTACCGCTAGGCCGCGCGGGTCAATCGAGCTGATTGTCACCTGTGCGCGTAGTGCACGATCGATGATGGCATTGGCAAGCGCTTGTTGGCCCGTGGTCAAAAAACCCGTCGAAACCAGAACGATGTTTCTTTGCCCTGGCAGCATCGATAGATATTCCACAAGCCGGTTCGGGCCTTCCAGGTTGTATTGCGCCAGCATCCGAGAGCGTTCCAACACGCTTTGTGCTTTTGAGCGCACAAGTTGAAGAAGGTCACCGGACGATTCACTCGGAATATTGCACCGGTTAATTGCCTCGTTGATTGCCAACTGCGTGGCCAGCGCAACTGGATCCAATGAACCTGGAATAGGAAGCACAACCTCACTCTCGCGCTCGATGATCTCCTCGGCCTGATAATCGCTGATCTCGGGGCACTCGTGGTTTTGCCCCCGGCCATTTGGGCTCAGCTTGAAGAGTGCTTCGTGCAACTGCTTCAGGTCTCCCGTAAATTCCACCGCAATTGATCCTGAAGCCGTGACGATGGCGGCGCGGTCCGCAGGTCCCAAGTTTTTCTTTAGGTACCGATCCGCAGCATCCCGCGCATAAATCACGTCCGCGGCCGACATCGCAAAGTCGTCAAAGTACAGTCCCAGTAGCCTGGGCAGGGCATTGGAAGGTTTAGCCTCACCCGTAATTCCCGACATCCCTGGCGCAGTCGCCGGCGATTTCTCGCCGCCAGCTTCCGGCAGTTTGTAATTCTCCGACGGAGCTTCGGACTCAAACTGCGTTATCGCTTGCTCTTTATTATTGTCGAGAATGCGAAAATCCTCTTTGCTGAGCTTCTCCACCGGACGTCCTTGCCCATCCCGCACCACCACTCTCACAAGCACCAATCGCACGTTCAGCTTGATAGTGGATGATTCCCCTTGCGCGTTTTGCGCCGGTAAAGTTGTAGTTTTATTTTGGGAGGGATCCTCTTGTTCCGCGTTTTGCGGGATCGCTGCTGTCAGGCGCACGAAAAACGTCATCAGACCCAGAACAAGCGCGCTGATAATCAGCCGCCGCTGCGAAAATCCAGCCTCGCGCACTGTATTACTCCCGCCACACCGTTTCTCGATTGTTTGGGGAAGTGTACGCTACATCGGCGAAGCCATAGTGGGCCCTGCATTGCCCGACCATCTTAGGGTTCCCCATTCACCAAGTCAACGCATCCTTGCTCATTGCAATTTCTTTCCCGCATCTTGCTCAGCACATTATCTCTTGTCCCGCAGAATATTTCCTTCCTTTCGCGATCGCCATGTAGCCGTCTTCTTAATCGGTACAGTTTGTCTTTGTCCACAAGGGAGGTCATCGCACCTGTTCCAAGTCTGACCTCACTGCCAGTTGTTTGCTCCTTCCGCGCCTCCTATTCTTAGACTGGCCAAAAGATTTCGAGCGGACATTACCAGGCCCTCCCCCCTCCCACTCCGCTCTAGTTTCGCTCCAGAAAAGATCACTCAGGTTTATCCGCTCATGAATAAGACACTATTGGTGTGTTTGTCTCTCGCTTTGGTTTTTGCAGTATCCCTGACAATCCCCCGCTCTGCCCAGGCCGCTGTCGGAGTTTCTCCCAGTTCGCTGAGTTTTGGCTCTGTCGCCGTAAATACCAAGAGCGCGGCCGTAACCATTGTGGTGACAAACGACGGTCGACGCACAATCTCGCTTGCTGGAGTCTCCAGCAGTCTTTCGGAGTTTCTTGTCACTGGCCCAGCTTTGCCCATCAGCCTTGCCGAACATGCCACCGCATCCTTTAAGGTCGTGTTTGCGCCAAACGCCGCGCAAAGTTTCAGCGGCAAAATCATGGTCAGCTATATCCATCAGGATGGCGCCACCTCCACAGACTCCATCACTGTGACAGGAGCAGGCCAGGCCCCGCCTCCTTCACTAACTTATCTTCTCTCTGCCAGCACCAGCAGTCTGAGCTTCGGCAATGCCATGGTGGGAAGCACCGCCTCGCAAACCATGACGCTCACAAATAGCGGAACAGGCAGCGTCACCATATCCCAAGCCTCCATCACTGGCACCGGCTTCTCTTTCACCGGCTGTTCCGGAAGCGTCACTCTTGCTGCCGGTCAAAGCCTGCCCCTCACTGTAAGCTTTGCGCCGGCGTCCGCGGGAAGCGCGGCCGGTGCCCTCAGTATCGCCAGCACCGCGACCAATTCTCCCGCAACGATTTCTCTTGGCGGCACAGGCATCGCGCAGACACTTCAACTCTCCGTGACTCCAGCCTCGCTAAGTTTTGGCAGCATTGCCACGGGTACCAGCACAACGCAAACTGTAACTCTGACAAACTCCGGCAACGAGAGCGTATCAATTTCCCAGATCGCCGAAACCGGCGCGGGATTCGCTGCCACCAGCCCCACGCTTCCGCTGACTCTCGCCTCCGGCGCATCCACTCCCTTCACCGTCACGTTTGATCCAGCCACTACGGGAGCTCTCTCCGGCAGTGTTACCGTCACCAGCACCGCGACAAATTCTCCCGCAACGGTTTCTCTCACAGGCACCGGCACTCAGTCGCAGATCTCCGTATCTCCGGCCAGCGCCAGTTTTGGCAGCGTTATGGTCGGCTCAAGCGGCTCTCAGGTCTTCACAATCAAGAACACCGGCACGTCGACGCTCAGCATCACTCAGGCCTCTCTCGTCGGTACCGGCTTCACCTTGACCGGCCTCACCGTTCCGCTCTCCATCGCGCCTGCAGCTTCCTCTACCTTTACTCTCGGCTTCACGCCCGCTTCCGCCAGCAGTTTCTCCGGAAGCCTTACGTTGGCAAGCAATGCCCCCGGCTCACCACTCGCTATCGCTCTCACCGGCACAGGAACTGCTCAGACACTTCAACTCTCCGTGACTCCGGCCTCTCTAAGTTTCGGCAGCATCGCCACGGGTACCAGCACAACGCAGACTGTCACCCTGACAAATACCGGCAACGCCAGCGTATCTATCTCCCAGATCGCCGAAACCGGCGCGGGCTTCGCTGCCACCAGCCCCACGCTTCCACTGACTCTTGCTTCCGGTGCATCCTCTTCCTTCACCGTCACGTTTGATCCAGCCACTACGGGAGCTCTTTCCGGCAGTGTTACCGTCACCAGCACCGCGACAAATTCTCCCGCAACGGTTTCTCTCACAGGCACCGGCACTCAGTCGCAGATCTCCGTATCTCCGGCCAGCGCCAGTTTTGGCAGCGTCATGGTCGGCTCAAGCGGCTCTCAGGTCTTCACAATCAAGAACACCGGCACGTCGACTCTCAGCGTCACTCAGGCATCTCTCGTCGGTACCGGCTTCACCTTGACCGGCCTCACCGTTCCGCTCTCCATCGCGCCAGCGGCTTCCTCTACCTTTACTCTCGGCTTCACGCCTGCTTCCGCTAGCAGTTTCTCCGGCAGTCTCACGCTGGCAAGTAACGCCCCCGGCTCACCTCTCGCTATCGCTCTCACCGGCACAGGCATCGCGCAGACACTTCAATTGTCTGCGAGCCCAGCCTCTCTAAGCTTCGGCAGCATTGCCACGGGCACCAGCACAACGCAAATCGTCACTCTGACAAACTCCGGCAACGCCAGCGTATCCATCTCTCAGATCGCCGAAACCGGCGCAGGCTTCGCGGCCACCAGCCCCACGCTTCCACTGACTCTTGCCTCCGGTGCATCCACTTCCTTTACTGTAACGTTTGACCCAACCACCACCGGCGCTCTTTCCGGCAGCGTCACCGTCACCAGCACCGCCACCAATTCTCCCGCAACGGTTTCTCTCACCGGCACCGGCGTTCAGGCACAAATTTCCGTAATCCCTGCCAGTGTCAGCTTCAGCAGTTCTACCGTGGGAGTCACAAGTACCCAAACGCTTACCATCCGAAACGCGGGCACGGCCACCCTCAGCGTTATCCAGGCCACGCTTGCGGGCGCGGACTTCTCCTTAACCGGCCTCACCGTTCCGCTCTCCGTTGCTGCTGGCGGCTCTTCAACATTCACCGTCGGCTTCACGCCCGCCTCCGCCACCACTTTTTCCGGCAGCGTCACACTCGTGAGTAACGCACCCACTTCGCCTTTGGTTGTCGCCCTCTGGGGCAGCGGCGTAGCGCCCACTCTTCAGATCACGGCTACTCCAACCTCGGTGAGTTTCGGCAGCATCACCACTGGAACCAGCACCTCGCAGTCTGTCACCTTGGCAAACACCGGCAACGCCAGCGTCACTCTCTCTCAAATCACGGAAACTGGCACGGGGTTCGCCGTTTCAGGGTGCACAACGCCTCTCACTCTTGCCGCTGGCCAGTCCACCTCCTTCACCGCGACCTTTGATCCGGCCACCGCCGGAGCTCTTTCCGGCAGCGTGACTGTCACTAGCAATGCCACCAACTCTCCCCAAGTCATTTCGCTCTCTGGCACAGGTGCTGCGTCTACCACTTATGCGGTTGGTCTCTCTTGGACTCCAAGTTCCTCGTCCTACTCCGGCTTCAACGTTTACCGCGGCTCCCAATCCGGCGGGCCATATACCAAGGTGAACCCCAGCATAATCTCCTCTCCCACCTACTCTGACTCGACCGTCACTGCGGGAGATACCTACTATTACGTCGCAACCGAAGTGAATACCTCGGGAGTCGAAAGCGCCTACTCCAGCCAGGCCAGCGCCGTTATTCCCTAGACCACTTCTCATTCCGGCTTGCATTCCATTTCGCCTGCCTGTCTTCCCAATAGAAGATAGGCAGGCACTTTTTCGTGGACTCGACGCGCATCACGCCACTCCCCCATTTGCATTCTCACCATTCCCCACTTATCCTAATCTTCAAGCCGCATGAGAATAGCTCTCGCCCAATTCAACCCCACGGTCGGCGATTTCGATGGCAACTCCTCACGCATCCTGACCTTCGCAGCGGATGCCCAGCGCCGTGGCGCCGATCTCGTCGTATTCTCTGAACTCTGCATCTGCGGCTATCTCCCGCTCGATCTTCTCGAGCGTCCCGCCTTCATCCAGCGCAATCACGACGCCTTGCAGGAACTTGCACCGCAACTCCCGCTCCCCGCCATCGTCGGCTACGCCGGCCATGTGGAACATCCCAGGGGAGGGAAGTCCATTGCCAACAAAGCCGCGCTCATCCACGAAGGCCGCGTCGTGTTCGAACAGAGCAAAATGCTCCTTCCCACCTACGACGTCTTCGACGAGTCCCGCTACTTCCGGCCTGGCGATAAACAATATGTCTACGGCTTGAGTCACGAGCAGCTCGGCATCACCGTCTGCGAAGATTTTTGGAACGACAAAACTTTCTGGGACGAGCCGCTCTACGCCCGCGATCCCGTCACCGAACTCATCTCCCAAGGCACCAGCGTCCTCATCAATCTTTCCGCCTCACCTTACACCATCGATAAACGATTCCTGCGTGTTGACATGCTTCGCTCCATCGCCATTCGTCACCAGCGTCCCGTGATTTATGTCAACCAGGTTGGCGGCGACGATTCCTTGATCTTCGATGGCGCCAGCATGGCTCTCACCCCCAGCGGAGAAGTAGCCGCCCAGGCAAAAGCCTTCCAGGAAGATCTCGTCCTCTTCGACACCGTCAGCGGCAAGGGCGACCTGCACGAGCAGCCCGCCACGGAAATTGCCTACGCCCACCAGGCCCTCGTCCTCGGCACCCGCGACTACGTTCTCAAATGCCGCTTCTCGAAAGCCATCGTTGGTCTCAGCGGCGGCATCGATTCTGCCGTTGTTGCCTCCATCGCCGTCGAAGCTTTGGGCGCCTCCAACGTCCTCGGCGTCTCCATGCCCGGCCCCTTCTCCTCGGAAGGCAGCAAGACCGACGCAAAAGCCCTCGCTCAAAATCTTGGCATCGAGTTCCAAACTTTACCCATCGCCGATGTCTTCGACTCCTACAAACACGCCCTCGCCCCGGCTTTCGGCAACCGTCCTCAAGACGCCACTGAGGAAAACATTCAAGCGCGCATCCGCGGCAATTACCTCATGGCGCTCTCCAATAAGTTCGGCTCCTTAGTCCTCAGCACAGGGAACAAATCCGAAAATGCCGTCGGCTATTGCACGCTCTACGGCGACATGGCCGGAGGGCTCGCCGTCATCTCCGATGTACCCAAAATGATGGTCTACGCCATCGCCAAACACATCAATCGCGAAAGGGAACTGATCCCCCGCTCAACGCTCGAAAAACCCCCTTCCGCGGAGCTGCGCCCCAATCAGAAGGACACGGATTCCCTGCCACCCTATGAAGTTCTGGACTCCATCCTGAAAGCCTATATTGAGGAAGTGAAAACGCCGGAAGAGATTGCCGCCGAATTTGGCTATGATCTAAAGCTCGTTCGCGATATCGCCTTGCGCGTCGATCGCAACGAATACAAGCGAAAGCAGGCTGCGCCGGGCCTCAAGATCACCTCGCGCGCCTTCGGTTTTGGACGCCCGTTTCCCATTGCACAAAGATTTGTCCCATGAACATCAATTTCAACGCCAACATCTCGAGGACTCGCGTGAAAAACACTCTCAAGCTTGCACTGCTCCTAATTTCCTCACTCGCCGCAGCCAGCGCACTCGCTCAGCAGCCCGTGCCTTCCATCGCCTCGGCAGCAACCCCCCAGAAAAAGGTCGAGGCTTTTCTTCGCTATAATTTCGCCCTGGGCTCCGACGTTGAGGTCGTCGCCGGCGCACCCATCGAACTGGGCACCTCTGGCCTCCTCGAAATCCCCGTCGAAGTAAAGACTCCCGAGGGCTCCGACAAGCTCAAAATGTATTTAACTAAGGATGGCCGTTACCTGATGCGGGGAGACCTCACCGATCTCAGCACCGACCCCCTCGCCGAAAATATGGCCAAGATCCAGACCGCCAACGCTCCTGTCCTCGGCGATCCCAAAGCTCCTATCACTGTCGTCGAGTTTTCTGACTTCGAATGCCCCGTTTGTCGCGGTCTGCACGACGCCCTGCGCGGCCTCCTGCCCAATTACCCCCAGGTGAAGGTCATCTTCAAGGATTTTCCCCTCGACACCATCCACCCCTGGGCCCGCACCGCCGCCCTCGCTGGACGCTGCGCCTACCAGCAGGACCCTAAAGCCTTCTGGAAGATGTACGACCTCATCTACGACAACCAGGACCTCATCTCCGCCTCCACGGCCTGGGACAAGATGCTGGACTTCGCCGGCCGCATCCACCTCAATCCCGACACCTTTAAGTCCTGCCTGGCAGGCCCGCAAGCCGCCGCGGAGGTCGACGCCAGCTTCGCCAACGGCAACCTCCTGGAAGTTCGCAGCACGCCCACAATCTTCGTCAACGGCCGCAGACTCTCCACCGCCGACCCCCACGCCATCCAGCAATACATTGACTACGACCTGGCCCAAATGAAAGCCGCCAAGCCCGCTCCCAAAAAGTAGTTGCAGTAGGGGCGCAGGACTCCTGCGCCCCATTTCCGCAAGGTCTAAAATATTTCGCAGTTCTGGTTCGTTCAGATTCAAACAGATCCGTGCCAGCGGGGAAGAAGTCGTTCCAGAGAGGCGAAAGCAAGGCAGTCGTTAGCCCTATTTATTAGTTAACATAATATCTGTTATAGGACACGATGTCAAGCCTTTTCTTTGCCCTTTTCTGCTCTTTCTGCCCCTATCCCCCTCTTCCTCCTCGTACTTCCCCGGCTGGCGCGGGGGGTGCGCCAGCCGGGCCCACTGCTAGGGCGGAAGGCTCCACTGAGGCTATTAGGCGAGCTCGTAATTGCGCACCGTCAAGCGCGCGCCTCGTCGGTCTGTAGCTCACCCCTTCAGGGGTGAGGCCTTCCAATGCCAGTGGACCGACCTTCTGCTTCAAAGCCCTGTCTGAGGTTTTGCAGCGCATCTGAACGAATGCCCGGGCCGCATCCTAAGAAGGTGCGGCCCAGCCCAATCGGTCCAGTCAGCGAACTACGGCTGTGTCACGGTAATGGTCCAAGTGTCCGTCGTAACAAACGCGGCATAAACTGTCGGCTGGTCCACGGCAGCTTGCATGGCGCTCAGTGTTGCGTCGAGCTTCGAGCTTCCGGCGATCCCGGAGTTCGGGACGCTATGGCTATGTGCGTCGGCAATGGTCACAGTGAAGGTATTTGTCGGTGTTGGCATCGGGGGTCCTCCTTTCTTTCAGGATGAGTCTGGAAAGAAGCCTGGTCTTTTCCTTGCGTAATAAATCTGTGTGTTCCGAAATCAACTCGGCGATCGCTCTACCGCGCCAGCTTTGCCGCCACTGCACCAGCGGCCGCGCCAATCACAAACCACTTTGCCGCTCGCACCGCACGCCGCAGAACAGAACCGCCGCGCGCCGCCTGCAGGGCACTGTCGCGTTCCTTCGTCAGCGCCTGTGTCTTCGTCTGCTCGTCAACAAGGTTCCCTTGCGCCGCCGCCAACTGCGCTCGGCACTCCTGACAATCCACGGCATAGTCATACAGCGGCTTCAGGTCCGCCGCAGGCAAAAGCACATTGGAATTCCCTGCCGGCTGTCCCGTTTTCGACCCACTCACGGCGCCTTCGAGGATCGGCGTCGGCAGCGGCAACACTTCCGGCAGTGCCTTCACAATTTGCTCCGGCTTCTGGATCGCCGCTTTCTTCGCATTGAATCCTGTCAAAATTTGCGCCAGCTCTGTATTGCGCGCCTTCTGTCGTGTGTCCGCGTCCGTCAGAGCCTTCTGCGTAGCCTGTAGTTCCGCCTTAAGTTGTGCCTGCTCCTGGCGCGACCCGCGCCACGCAAAATACACGCACACGCCGGCCACGAGCGCGATCAACATCGCTGCAACTTTCAGCCAACTCCGAATTGTCATAGCAATCTTTCCCTGGCGTACTTCGACTTCCTTTACCGGTACCGCCCCATCCGCGATTGCACTTCTTCGGCATAATCGGGGTTTCCCCCGCCATTCCAACCCAGCAATCCCCGCGCGATGTCTCCACCTGCCGCTTCCAGCTTCTGCCGCAGCACTTTGCACCCCACGGCCAGCCCCACGGCGGGATCACAAAGCGTTGAAAGGTACAGCGAACCCACGCCTTTCTCCCGCGCCGTTTGTCCCATCACCTGCATCAATCCCCACGACATTCCCCGCGCATACGCTTCCGTCGCGCCCACCTTATTGTTTGTATAGAGCGGCGCAACGTATTTCGCGAAGAACAGCGGCTCATAACGCATCGCCCACGGATTCCAGTTCGATTCTTGCTCCACCACCGCGCACACCAGTGCCGGATCAAGCCCCTCTCCCTGGGCCGCATGACGCGCCAGGTCCATCAGCTTGGCGTCCAGTGGCATTAGCCCCGCCGCCCGCCGTTCTGTATGTCCACAAAGTTCACCATCGGCATTTCATCTAGCGCAATTCCCTGCCGCTCCGCCATCCTGTAAAGTGCGCGGTAAATGCACGGCAAATGGTGTAGCGCCAGGTCGCGCAAAAATATTCGATTAATTTCGTCGTCGCGCATTCGCCGGTGCATCCATCGCAGAAACACGACGAATTGTGCACCGATCGAGAGCACTCCCAACACTAATGCGGAGGAAATGGAAAACATGGCAGGGGTCCCTTCGATTTCGCTGTCGCGTCAGGGCGGCTCTTCCATCTAGCCCGCCCTGGTGTCAGGTCGTCGAGCGGGGCGACCTCAAGTTTTACAGCCTCAACTGCGCGGTTCTACATGAACATGCTTGGCAGTCCGCCGAGCGTTCCGCCAACACTGGATCCCAGCGACGTGAAAAATCCGCTGGGCCGCGATGCGTTCGCCCGCACATTCAACAACTGTGACGGAATTCCCAGTGTCTTCCCCAACAGGTTTGCATCCACTCCGTACAATCCAGAAAGCCCTTGCAGCGCCGACATTTGTTGCTGCATCGCCGTATTGGCGAAGTTCACCTGGTTCTGCTGCGCCGTGCTTGCCTCTTGCTGGCCCTTCTGCCGCGCTAGATCGTCCGTCAGATCCGCAAATCCCGCTGAATTTCCGGTTCGCGCCACGCGATTGTTCGCCGATTGCTGCAGCGAATCGAACGCGCTCGCCAACGCCCCTTGCGACTGCCCCGTGATGGCCGCCTGCGTCGCGGCGTTATACCCAGGATTGTTCGCGATATTCTGATACTGCGCGCCCACCTGGCTTCCCAACGTCTGCTGCTGCCCCAACAATTGTTGGTTCAGCGCATTCGTCTGCGCCAGTTGCTGGTCCGTCATCTGTTGCGTCTGTGCCTGTGCCCCGCGTCCCATGGCATTACCTCCAGGAATTCTCTTCCTTTTCAGATTTTGCGAATTTTCGGGATTGCTTTTACCGGTGCTCTGCGGACGACATCTCTGACGCGTTTTGCGCGTACCGCAAGATTCCTTCGCGCCTGCGTTGCTGTATCAGGTTCCACATTCTGTCTTGGTCGAATGGCGGCCACATTGCCTGAAGTTCCCGCCGCGCCTTGTCCTCACGACCGCTATAGAGGTATGCGAACACAATCGACAATATCTTCGCAGGCGCCTCGAACGATCCGCTTTCGCTCGGATTCGTTTTCATTGCGGTGACCCGTGCCACACCCTCTGCTGTTAGACCTGCTCGATTCTTAGAGATGATCTTGTTGTAGGCCTCAACAAACTCGGGGCTAATGTCCACGACTTTCTTGTCCTCGATCCTAAGGAACACTTGAGGGAATGGCGTGCACGCATGACACAAGCCGTCAAAGTAATCGAAGGCTCCATCGAGGGTCGAGATGTAAAGCCGCCCGGTTTCTTCGTCTTTCAGGAAAGCCGCGTCTCGCTCATTCTCGAACTTGGTGATGAGTCCCGGGTGCTCGCCCAGAGAGATGGTGTAGTACGTCCAGCAGCAGTGCGCACCCCCGGAGTAGCCGTCGATGACCACGTCAGGCACTCCGTCGCCGTTCACGTCCTGCCCGGCCAGGACGATCGAGAATAACTCATCCTCTGCTGAAAAGATTGTCTTTCGTTTCTTGTCCAGAACCACCGCTCTACACGGTTCATCTTCCAAATCCCGCCAATCCGGGTTTGCCGAGATTTTCACCAAGAAGCCGCCAATCTCTCTCGTGGCCTTGCCCTTTCCGTCGTAGCAGTCCTTTCCCGCGGCACACACGCAGCCCCCAGCCGCGAAACACACCAGCGCGATTGCCACAACCAAACGCCTGCCACGAACCGCTACCATGCTCTGTACCTTTCCAAAAAGTTTCGATCAGCACCGTTCTCGGGCATCCCATCCGGCCTCTGCTTCAAATAGCGGTCGCGCATGCGCGGTTTGCCGCTGTTGTACTGGGAATAAGCTTGTTGTGCGTGATCCTCCGCAGTAGCACTTGGTCCCTGCTCCACTTCTGCCAGCCCATATGCAGGTGCCAGGAGTGCAACACCGGCTCGCGCATTTGCCTTCCAATCCCTTTCAACTTCCTTGCCAATTTTGAAGGGGTGTCCATTCGCATCCTTTACCGTTCCGCCGATATTGGAGCGATTGATCTGCATGACCCCGAAGTCTGTGCTGGGAGGGTGGATGACGTGTCCGTGCTTCCCTTTCACCGCTGGATTGTGGTGCAACTTTTTAGGGTCAACACTGCTCTCCGCATCAGCCACAGCATACACCAATTTCCGTGGCAAATGATAATCATCTGCCAAATCACCTAGATAGTTAAGGACCTACTGCCGGCTCGGCGCAGCAGCGCCAGACTGGGGCGCACTTGATGTCTGCCCAACAAGCAGATACGGAGATTCCTCTTCCGTGCCCCGGGTCGCGTTCGCTGATTCGCGTTCTGCCCGATGAGGAATTGCGTGCCGGAAAATGTCACCCAGTGATTTCATGTTCCCTTGCCCTCGATCAACTCCAATGTTCCATTCAATCTCTTGCAATACGGCGTCCATTCATCGTCACGAACCCAGCCGAGCCGCCTCAGCCGCCGCCCAAACTTCGCCGCAATCTCCGGCGGCAACCAGGCATGCACATCTTCCAACCCTCGTCCCCAGGCTTCGCGCCGCGTCGCTTCGTGCAGCCCCAACAACCATGCCCACCGTTCCTTCGGCGTTCCGCGTTTCGGATCGAGCAGTAAATATGCCTCCGCCGTCAACCGCAGCAGGGAAGCGCCCGCAATTCCCTTCCCCTCGCCCTCACCCTTTTCGTCATCGGCCAACACCAGCTTCGTCAGAAACAGTGGATTCCGCAGATCAGGAAACTCATAAGGAAACCCCTGCGCCCCATGGATCGCCCGCAGCGCCTCCAAATCCCCCTCGCCATATTCCCGTATCCGCAATGTCTTTCCTCATCTGACGTAGGGGTCGAGCACTGCTCGACCCCATCTTGACATAAAGTGTTCGATACCCCACGCCGTCATTCCGAACGGAGTCTGCGGAGTGAGGAATCTCTCTTTCTTTTCAGTTCCCTTTCAGAGAAAGTTTAGCTTCCGCTTGTGAATGACTTCGCAGAGTCGTCCGCCACCCTACAAAACCGTTTGCTTCACCACTCGCGCCCCCGTCGGCGTCCCGAATCCATTTCCCCCGCGTTGCAGTCCATTCATTAGCGCCCCGCTCCCGCTCGAGGGCAAAGGTGTCGGCCCGCTAACCCCTCCACCCACCACCGCGACCGGCGGCATCCCATAACTCACCGGCGCTGATGCTTGCGATCCGATGTATTGCGAAAACGCTCGCCAATACAGCGTCTGATTCCCCAATTGCACGTACAAATTCCGTGAAGCGCCAAGGAAATATACGCGAGGCGAAGAGAATGCCGGCGTCACATCCGACTCCGCAAAATAAAACAGACCGGGCCGCGCCGCTCCCGGATCGGTAATCGCCAGGTCAAACCATCCATTCGCCGCTTGCACCTGCACCGAAGCAACCGGTGTTGGCGCCGGCGAAGGCGTTGCCGGGTCCACTCCCGCATTCGTGCTCGTCGCGTTCACCGCCGACACGATTTTCGTCAGCGTCTCGTACAAATACGGATCGCGATCCTTCAGCGGTGCCAGTTGTGCAACGGTCAGCACAATATCTCTCCCATCGTTTCATCATCCTTGTATAAAGGATTGAAGGTCGTTTCCATGAAGCTCTTCCCGCTTCCCCTTGTTTTTCTCTCGCCGCTCGCCCGCCGGATTTACTGACAACTTAAAACTGATCACTTAAAACTGATCACTTAAAACTAATTCACTCCCCTTACCGGCGCCCAAGGATCCACCCGCAAACTCGGCGTAAATCGCTGCAACTTAAACCATGCCCCTGCCTGGTTCGTGCTCACCTGAAACGCCACGCGCTCCCCCAACAAATTGATCGCCAGTTCCAAGTCTTCCAGGCATGGCGAGCTCAGCGGCAATGGCTGCTGCGCCTGCGCCGCTCCCGAGGAATCCACATAGCTCGTCAATCCCAAATTCCCTGCCCCTTCCACATACATGCTCAGATAGCTGAACAGCTTTCGGTGCGCGCCCAATCCCAGCGAGCTCTCCACCGTCCGCTCCGGAAAATAGTGTGTAGTGTAGGAACTCGCGATCGCCGCGCCATCATCCGAATACTGCGTCTCGCTCAACTGGTAGACCTTCCCCGTCGCTCCGTGGCCGCCCACGCCGGGATTCCCCCCGCCAAACGCCGCCACTGCCGTTCCATTTGTCCGCTCAATCAGCGCGCAACAATTTGCCGCAATCATCCACGGTGACCATTTCCGCGCGTTATCCGTCGCTGTTTTTCTGCCTGTAAAGGTAATGTTCACCGGCGGACTCGAAGACAAAGCCGTCGCCGTATCCAGGTCGTGATAGTCCAGCATCAACACTTGATTCGGCGTAGTCGCGCTTCCGAATGGCGCGCCCACATAGATCCGCCGCTCTTTCGTATCCACCGTCACCCACATCGTCTGCGCGTATTGCCAGTTAATCTGGTTCCACGTCGGCTGAATCTCCTGAGAAATCTTCACCGGCTCCCCGCCGGAAAAAAGATACAGCCCCGTGCGGTGCGCAATCACCACCCAGTCTTCTCCAAACCCCACGCCTCGCACCGATGGTGTCCCCACGCGTTGCGACACTTCCGATATCGTCCAAAGCGCCGGCTCGTTCGTTCCGTCGTCCTGCGTCACGTACATCGAGTGTTCTTTCACGAAGTACAGCCGCTCGCGCAGCTCAAACGCGGCTCGTATCGCCTGCCCGTTGTTCTCCGCTACGCTCAACATCCCATCAATGCCGTCGTAGCTTTCCGGATCCTCCACCCTGCTCGCCCGCACTAGCGAAGCGTTGGCAGGCTGCGTGGTCGTATAAATCTCAATGCAGTCAATGTAGAACTGGCCATTCTGGTTCGGCGTGCCGTCCGCATACACGCGCAGCATCAGATCATTCGGAATCGTAGTTAGTGCCCCAGTCAGCAGCGCGCTGTACTCCACATAACCCGTTGTCACCTGCCCCGCCGTCAGCTGCAGCCCCGTCGTATTAATCCCCCCGCTCGCGCTATACAGATTTACGTGCAGCGTCCCCTGCGTCAGCAGAGCATTGCAGGCACATCGCGCCCTAACCGTGTAACTCGCATTCGCTTGAATCAGCGGCGCTCCCAGCTCATCCTGTACCGCGCCTTGCGTCATCAGACCTCGCGTCGCTGTCGTTCCATTCCCCACGATCGAGTACGCCGCGCCCCACGCCACAAAATTCTCTTCATCGGTCCCGCCTGGCGCAAACGTTCCGTCCGGCGTCCATCCCAGCGGATAATGTGGCAACGCTGGTCCCGTGAACCCGCCGTCGAACCCCAGGTTCGCCCAGTTGTCCATTTTGTTGCGTTCGCCCCACCAGAACAGCCGCTCCGAGTAGTCGATCACCCCGGCGCAATCCCCCAGTTCAATCAGCCGGAACATGTTATCCACGTTTGTTCCTGCCAGAAGAATGGGATCAGAAAAATCCACCGCCAGCGACGTCGTCGCGTTGTCGCTGATCACCATGTTTCCCGTGAACAGCGTTCCGCCTCCGCCCACATAAAAAAAGCTGTCCCCGCCCGCTCCGGTAAAGCACAGGATTCGCGCCACCACATTGCTCGGGCCTGTCGGGATATTCGTTACCACCGCGCGCTTCCCGCCACTTGCAGTCCAGCTCGTTGCCGGCCCCGGCTTCGTCAAATAACCCTGGCGCGTCTGAAACATCACGCACACTTGATGCACGCCTGTCGCGATATTCCCAGCCGCGGCCGCTGTCCCTCCCCCGGAAGCCGCAAGCCCGCCGCTTGCCGCACCATAGGTGAAGTGCGTCGAGTCCGGCACGCTTGCAATCGCAAAAGTGCCGTTGTAGCCGCTCACGCCTGCGCCAGCAATCGTCACCAATTGCCCCGCGGACATGCCATGCGCCGCGCTGGTCTGTACCGTGACCGCCGTGGACGCCGACGTTCCGCCACCCGAACTAGCCAACCCTGCACCACCCACAATGTAACTAAACTGCGTCGCGCTCGGCACGCTCACCACCACGAACGTCCCGTTGTATCCCGTAACACCAACTCCCGATACCGTCACATTCTGTCCCACGGACAATCCGTGCGCTGCGCTCGTCGTTATCGTCACCAGATACCCATTTTGCGAAGCGCCATTCGGGCTTGCCACAATGGCCACCCCTGCCGGTTGCGTCGCACCCGTCGGACTGGCCACGATGGCCACGATCACGTTTTCGTCCACCACCGTCGGCCCAGCTCCCGGGCCTCCTTGGCTCACGCGATCGAAATTCGTGTCGTCATACTGTCGCGGCAAATCGTTTCCGGTCATTCCGTCGCTGATCGCCAGGTATTCCCTGCCGAACAACGTCGTCGAATTGGCGTACGAGTTTGTTGCCAGACCGCTTGCGATCTCTGTAAGCGTTCCTTGCGTGATCTCCTTATACAAATTCCCAGCGCCATCGAGCGCCATCGTTCGCAGCGTCTCGTTCGGCGTGATGTACGTCTTCACATAATTCACCGTCGGGTTCCCCGCCAGCGGCCCAAAAAGGGCTTGCAATCCTGGCCGCGTCATCACCCCGCCGTTGCTGAACACTACGTCCTGGCAGGCCGGCGACACCCCGTGCGGCAGATCCGCCGGTGACATGTCGCTCACCAACCCGCCAAAAATCTCAATCGGCGCATCCAATGATCCAATTGTCGACATTTGTTGTCTCTGTACTTATTTCTATGGTATACATTAACCGCGTGGGCGTGCTTCGGAGAGTGCTCCCAGTGGGGGTACTGGCCACGCTTGCCAAGCGTTGAGGGTTGCTTTGCAGCCCCAGAAGTTCGAGTCTTCCACTCTCCGCACTGTCCTTCAACGCGCCCATTGACATATCTGCAACATATGCTATGCTTTCTTTGCTTGGCAAGCGTGCCCAGTGCACGTTGAATTTTAAGGGGCGGCGTTCTTCGCCGCCCTTCCTATTTCCCGCTTCTTTTCTCTCTCATCCGATCCAAATCGAATTGCTTTTCCGGCTCGCTGGCCGGCCCCAATCCATACTTCGCCGCCTTCTCCGGATCTAGTATCGCCCGGCACGACCGGCACACCGCCACTCCCGGTTTGATCTTTTCACCGCACGCCGGGCATTCCGCCAACGGCTTCGGGTCGTACAACCATGGTTTATCCAGCTTCAATTCCCGCGCCGCTCGCCGCTCCAGGTCCGTGATGAACATCGGATTGTGCGAGCGTTCCCACTCCAAATCCGCCGCTTCCACCAATCGCGTGTGAAACGCCTCCAGTTTCCTGTGCGCCTCGCTCAGCTCTGCGTCCGTCGGCGTCGCTCCTTCCGCCACAAACACGCCGTGGAAACTTCCTTCCCCCGAATCTCCGTTGAGTTCCCGCACTAGATCGTCCGCCACTTCACGGGCGCTGATCGGGAATTCCATCGTGCGCTTGTCGCCAAGGTCCATCGTTCCCTTGCACCCGCGAATCGGCGTTATCGCGAAGGCCTCCCCCGGCTCCGGCGTGCGAATCTCCAGCGAGCCAAAGTAAGTGCGCTGGCGCGGTGGCCATTTTTGCGTAGAGATATTCACCAACGCAATAACTTCGTTCTGCGTATTCATGTTTTCCTCAAATTGTCTCTCAGAATTGCACTGCCTGGAATTGACTCGAAGCTGCCTGCTTCCCCGCTCCTGCTTCTACTGCATTCGATATTGCACGGTCACGTTCGCGTCTGCCGGTGAAGTCGTGCATCCTGCCGCCGCTGTCTGCACACTAAATGTCAACGTCGCTCCCGCCGCATAATTCTGCGTGATACTTCCGGAATCGTTCGCCGCCGCCGATATCGTCACATTGATCGGGTTTGTGCCATCCGTTAGCCGCACGATGGCACTTGTCGAGCATCCAGACGGGCCAGTTTTTGCCTGCACCTGCACTCGCGTCACCGTTACTGCCTTGTCCGGTGTCCACGTCGACCCCGTCCATGTCGTAGTCAGCGCTCCGGGCAGGAAAATGTTCTGCTCGCCCCGTGGCAATGCCGTCAAAGCCTCGCTGCCGACCCTCAGCCTATACGTTGCTAATCCCCCCGAGCTTAGCAACGAGGCGCCTGCCTGATTTTGATAAGGTGTATTGTAGTTGCAAGTCGCGCTGTAACTATCGATCTGCGAGCCGCCCGGGGCACTGATGCTCGGCGTGCTGCAGCCCGCACCATTGTTATAAATTCGTCCGTTGTCCCGGTACACGTTGATCCCCACAGCCCCCGATGGGAAACTCGCTGGCGCCGTAACCGTCACCGTCTGGCTGCCGCTCGTCGTTGTCGCCGTGATTCCTGGTCCAATCGTGGTTTCATTTCCGTCCACATCCAATGCCGTTAGATTGTACGTGTGACTTCCAACCGGCACCGTTCCTCCCACACTTACAACTGCGCTTACTGGGGCCACCGGAGCGCTCATCTGGTAGGCAATATGTGATGTGCTCTGCAGCCGCTGGTTCCAACTATAGTAATCGTCAATCGAAGCGGGCATCGATCGCACCGCCCCAACCTGCAAACCCACGTAGGTGCAGCTTGCGCCCCCGCTCGTAACCATCACACCGTTCTGTGTTAGACCGCCGGCAGTTTCAAACAATGGTTGATAGCCGTTCGAGCAAGCCGCGTTGTACACGCGAATGCTCGGGGACGCGGCAATGCCCGTCAAATCAATCACCGGCGTGGCCGCTCCTCCAAGGTAATCAGCGTAAGACAAATTGTAGATATCCGTATTGTAAACACCGTAGTACGTATTGAACCGGAATGTCGGTATGTAGCTGCTCTCCGCAAGAACTTCGTTGAATGTCCAGTGCTGGAAAGCAGCCGGAGCATTTCCACAGGTATCCACCAGGAATCCGCCATAGAGAACCGTGTAAGTCGAATAGCCAATCCCCGGAAGCGAAGTCACGGTCTGCCCCGTCCCGCAGTTGTCTGTGATCAACACCGCAGGTGGACTGCTGAAATCCGATGCGCCGGTTAACCATCCGCCCCGCATCCAGAAATGTCCAAATCCGCTTTTTTGCACCCAAGCATTGGACTTGCCACCAGCGTTCAACGTCACATCAGTAAAATTGAAATCGGCTGGACCGAAACCCCCGAGGTCCTGGTCTCCGTAAAGGCAAACCTGGTACGGCTGGTTGCAAATGATCTTGAGTCCAGTCAACGTATCGTCGTGGCTCTCTTCCGCGTTCTCTAGAAGTATTGGAAAGGCGTCGCCCTCCACTACCGTAAGTGGGCTGCCCACGTAGCCAGATGGTGTCTGCGCCGAACCGCCCGCACCGCCCGTCATGGTTGTCAACTGCCCAAGGATGATTGGTGCGTTCACCCAGAGTGTGTTGTTAATGATCCAGTGCGTGTTAATGGGACAGCTCGCTCCGTGGCCGTCTGACATGGCGCCACTGCTCAAGGAAAGCGTCGACGAAATCGGCGAATAGCTCCCCGCGATTCCAAGATACGAGGGAACATACAGGACCGGTGCCCCAGCGTTTGCCGCCACTGAAGCGCACGCCACCTTGATGATCGGCGTGTTGTCATGTTTCACCACAACCCCCGATACCGCATTGCTCGAGGACGCCCCCAGCGTCACCGTCGTCGTTCCCCCTCCACTGGAAATAAGCGTGGAAAGCCACTGGTTTGACGTCGTCGTGGGTGCGGTCGCCGGCGCATCGCCATTGTCTAGCGACACCGCGCTGAACGTATAACCTCGATCCACAAAGTAACTGTCCTGTCCGATACTTACGCCAACCAGGCTATAGTTCCCTGCGTTTGCTGGCAACGAACATGAACCCCCGGTGCACCGGTAAATCAGGTGCTTCATCGCCGTTAAGTTCGCTGGTGCATTCCACTTCACAGCAACGATTCCCGCTACTCGGGCATTCCCGCTGCTTACAGTCCCGGATCTATCCGGTGCACCAAATTGGTTATACGTGAACGTGCTGCCCGAAGCCGAGGCCAGCGTGAACGCTCCTTCAAAACTCGCATCGCCCGTCGTGCCTCCCTGAATTTCAATCTGCGATCCATTAACAAAATTGTGCGCTGCGCTCGTCGTGCAGGTCACTACTCCCGAGGCCCGCGCGCACCCCGTCAGCGTATTCGTCTGAATTCCCAGTGTCGCCACCGCTGTCGCCACGCTTCCTGCCGCGCTGCAAGCCGTTCTTCCGTCCTCATAATCCTCATCCACAACGCAGTAGTAATACGTCGTTGCGCCAGTCGCTCCCAGCGGCGCTGCCGTCACTCCCGTGGGCGTGGTAATCGTCGGCGTCGGTCCCGCCCCTAAAATCACGATTCCTTGCCCATTCGCAAAATCCAACGCGCTCGCCAGCGTTAGTGTCGAGGACGATGCGGACATCGTGCCCGTGGTTCCATTGCTGTAATAAGTCGGGCTGCTGTACCACCCGTAACGCGACAGGTCGAGCCAGGGATTCGGCCCCTTGGTATGAAAATCCGCATCAACGTTCTGTGGCGCCGTGAATGTGTTTGGCGTATTTGTTTGCGCACCGCTGCCGCTCGCCAGCGGTCCCACCTCCACGCCAGTTTCATCCTTGTAATACAAACGCTTGTCCAATGTCTTGGTATACAGATTAACGCTGCCCGCGCTCGGCGTACCTGGCGGAGTGCTTTGATTCGTCAGGTTCAGCGTCCCGCTGGCCATGTTCCCCACCACCGTCGTGCTGCCATTCACCGTCAGGTTCCCGGTTAGGCTCAACGTAAACGCATTGATTCCCCCGGTCGAAGAGATGCTGTTAAACGTCGGTGTAGAGGGATCGCTCGGCAGAATCACGTTCGGCAATTGTTTCGTGGTAATTCCGGGCCCGGAAATATCAATCTCGTACTTCCCTGGCGCCGCATAAAACGTGTAATTGCCCATCCCATCCGTGATCGTGGGATTCGCCATCGCCTGCGTGAGCAGCGGATCGGAGTAAATATTCGCCAGCGTCGTGCATGGCGACCCGCTCGCGGGCATTGAACACACTGTCACCGTGGCCCCGGCCAGCGGCACCCCTCGCGAGTTGAACACGATGTCGTCTTTGCGCGTACCCTGCCCCTGCGCCGCTCCTACCGCTCCCGGCCACAAGTGCAGCGCCATCGCCAAGATCCCCAGCAAAATCCCCATACGCATTTTCGATCCTATCATGTGCTTCCTATTCCGACATGTAGCGCAGGGCGAGTCGCGAGCCCTGCGGCTGTTCTCTTCCTCTTGCCTTTGCTCTAGTTTCTGCGCTTGTCTCTGTAGTGGCCGACCTTAAGGTCGGTTCCTGCGTCAAAACTCAATGCGCTTGAGGGTGCCCCACCCTTTGCGCTCTATGCAAAGAGTGGGCTCTTACGCTCCGACGTTCTTACACTCCAACGCCCGGTTCTTATTCCTCTTCGCTTCCCGATCGCTGATATCTGATATCCCTATCCAGTTCCCGGCCATTCAAATCACAACAATTTGCGCGCCGTAATACTCAGCTGCACAATGTCCCCCGTCACGCCCGCTGGATACGCTCCTGCCGTCACTTCCGTTCCTCCGCCAAGAAAACACTTCAGCTTCCAATTGTTCATCGCCGTTCCCTGCACTGCCGTGTAGTACATGCTGTTCCCGTTCTGGCTCCCGGCAAACGCCTGCACAATCGTGTCCGATGGCAGTTGATTCGCCACCTGTGTGAAATCCAGGGTATCCCCGCCGGTGCTGTAATTCCCCGAAAAACTCAGTGTCGCCATCGCGTACACAAAATTGCTCGCACTCGAGTCCACATTCTGCGGACTCAATGAAATCGTAATCGCCATTCTGATTCCCCTCTCCCTTTCACCACTTCGTCGTGAATTTCCCTTCTATTCTTGTCAACTCATCCCTGATCGCAGATCTGGTTCCTAGTTCCTGATTTCTGATCGCTGATATCCCATATCAGTCAGTTTGGGTGCCACCCTCCCCAGCCCCCGTCATTCCGAACGGAGTCCGCGGAGTGAGGAATCTCTTTTAGGTTTTGCTTCCCTGATATCTGATCGCTGATATCTGATAACGGACATCTTTCAAAACGCCCTCAGCCAGCCGCCACCAAAACCGCCTTACTAAAAACTCAAAACCAGCCACTGAAAACCGCCTAAAACGCCGCATACCCGCTCCGTGTCGAAAACGGCCGCCGCCTCCGTCCGCTCTGTTGTTCCCGGCGTACCGCCGCCACCACCAGGTCCTCAATCGCGTCGCCCGCCGCTTCGTCCCATTTCTCCGCCAGTGGACTGCCCCTGGCCCATCCCGCCAGCGCCGCCGTCCCGTAAGCCAACGCCTCTTGCGCGCTGCGCACCAGAACCGGCGAAGTCGCATCCGTGAAATCCGGATACGCTTTCAAATATCGCAATCGAATCTGCGTATCCTGCGTCGCTCCCAGAAACCACAATCCATCCGCGCGCCATTCCCACACGCTCAGCGTCACGTCTTGCACACGCGACGGCAGCCCGCCATGTCTCGTCAGGTCCACCATCTCGTCAAATTCTTGCGTCGACAAGTTCGGCCGTTCCCACAATTTCAGCGGCACTAGCAAATCCGTCGGCAATTGATTCGGAGGCGCGCTCGCATCGCTCAAAGACACTTGCAGCGACGCATCCTGTTCCGCCACTGCCGTCACTACCAGCAGCACATCGTCCTGAATGAAGCCGCCGCCGCCCGAATTCCCAATGGCGCGCTGCACCTTGCGGTAGGCCGAATTCAGATACGGCAACAGCAGCGTGTCCGTGAACAGGTTTCCCTGCGCATCATTCAACAGCGACCTCACTAGCGAAGTAATTTGCCCCGCGGTGTTATACGCACTCGATCCCACAACTGGCATAGTTTTCTTCCCCCACAACGTCACAACTCAACTGAACTTGCGAATTTACCCTAAGCCTCGAACCGTGCCCCACCCTTTGTGGCAACCCCGTCATTCCGAACGGAGTCCGCGGAGTGAGGAATCTCTCTTGTTCTTGGGGTTCTTACCAACGTCTGTGCTGAATAGTTCTTGAAGGTGCCCCACCCTCGTTTTAAGAGGGTGGGCTCTTACGTTCAAACGTCGCGATTCTCCGACTCTTCGTTTCCTGATATCTGATCGCTGATATCTGATATCAGTAAAAAGTCAGCGCAATTCTGGTGATTCACTACCCATCCGGCAACGGCGACTTCTGCAAATATGCCGCCACACCTATCACCGCATTAATCAACGCCGCGGCCATTCCAATCTTCACTGTCGCTCCCATTCCCGCCTGTAAATTGAAGTGTCCCGGATCGATTCCCACCGCCGCCAACCCCGTCATCACTCCACCCGCGGCCCCGCTAATCCCCGCCGCCACAATCCCGCGAAGCCAAATTTGCAGCCGCGTCATGAATCCACCTTCCCCAATCCCGCAATGATCGTGAATCAGTTCGAGAGGTCGTCAGACCTCAACCGCACCGCTCAAATCGTCACTGCTGACGGTTTTCTAGGTACGTTTTGACCAAATCGATCTTGAGGGTTTACCCCGAGCCATCATGGGTGCTCCACTCTCTAAAACCGTCCCGTCATTCCGAACGGAGTCCGCGGAGTGAGGAATCCCTCCGATTCTTCGCTCTCCCTCCAACCCTCGCGCCGCCCTACTACTACTCTTCGCTTCCTGATATCTGATCGCTGATATTTGATATCCGCCAACCTCGAGCAACCGTGCCCCCTCTAGGGAACCACCACAAACGGCACCCCATGCAGCGCCGGCGCCGCATCGTCCATCTGCATGTACGCCCACTCCTCGTACTCCCGTTCTTTCTTCGCTTCTCTCTCGTACAACAGTCCTCGCTGCTTGGCCCTCGGAAACCGCCGCGCCCATTCAATCGCTCGCGCAACATGCTCAACAATCGTCGGCGTCAACTGCACAAATTCGCCCTTTGGCCCTTCCAGCGTGAAGCAATGTTCGTACTCGCCTCGCTCCGGATACGGCCCCAGCGCCGCCACGCTCGTTCCATTCGTCCGCTCTACCGTTTTCCCGTACCACTCTCGCGGCGATCCATACATCTCCGGCGCCACCCACCGTTCCACATGCCATCGGTTCACCTGCGGATATTTCGGCTCCATCCGCAATTCCACCACTTCCCTCACCAGGTCCCCATTCGCGTCGCGATCCTCAAACTTCCCGCCAATCCACGCCAGCCGGTTCCAGCCCCAAATCACGCGATAGTTCGCCTCCCCAAACCGGTTCCGCCCGCCCGCCGCTTCCAGCCGCCGTGCCACATCTTCCGGCGTCTCGCATCTCTCGCGTATGATCTGAATTCTTGGTGTATTCCTGCTGTTACATTTTTCTTCCTTCATAGATACGTTAGCCTTACGATAAAACGTCATGCCTTACAAGAATCTCGGCGACCGGCGCCGCAGATATAAGAAGCGCCGCTCGAGCGACCCAGAATGGGTCGCTCGTTATAGGGCTTATCAGCGCGATTACCAGCGTAGATATCGCGCTGAGAATCTCACGCAGACGCGTGCCTACCAGAAGGAATGGGCGCGCGTCCATCGCCGCAAGGTCCGCGGAGAGAAATTTGGGAAGCGGAGACGGAAAAAGACAGACCAGGAAGTTCATCTGACTCTTCTCGCCAGGCGACGCCGCTTCCATCACCGGCACCGCGATCAGATTAACGCCGCGAGAAAACAAAAACGGATCAACGACCCAGAGAGATTTCACGCCATCGATCGCGCGCGATATTGGCGCGATCCTGAGAAAAGACGCCATCAATCTCGCATTGCGCGGGCGAAGCGGTCCGGCAAATCCTGCTACATTAGCCTTCAAGAGTGGCGCGCTCTCCTTGTGCGCTTCAACTTCCGCTGCGCGTACTGTGGGACAAAACTCACCAAGAGGAACAGAAGCCTCGACCACAGAATCCCACTGGTGCGCGGAGGAACAAACGAGATCGCAAACCTCGTCCCGTCGTGCCTCCGCTGCAACCAGCGAAAACATTCCATGACATCGGAGGAGTTCCTCCGCCAGCATCGTTAGGAGACAGTTGGAAGCGCGCTTTGTTTAATAACCCTGTGGGCGCGCCAGCGTATCGATATACGCGCCACTGCGCGGGCTGTCTGACCACAGTTGAAAAGCCGTATCAAAATAAAAGATATAAGACGCTGCCAGTCCGCCGCTCGCCCCATAAATCGGGAACACCGTGTTGCCATTGACCTCGTAGAAATCAATGTCCTTCAACACGGCTCGGCCCCAGTGCGCCAGGTCCAGAAAATCCACGCGTGTCTGGTCCGCATTCACGCTGGACTTGATCGGAACCCCGCTCATCGTCTTCCGGCCGGTGAACAGCAGATCCAGGTCATTCGCGTTTCCGCCGCCGCCTTCCTTGATGATCGAACTCACCGTGATCCCTAGATTTTCCCAGGCATGTTCCTGCTCGACCGCCATATAAGCGATCAGCTTGCTCAGGTGATTGATCCCCAACGATTTCCGCACCTTATTGATCGCCAGCCGCACATTCGCCGGCGTCAAAGCGGCATTCCCCGCGTTCACGCGCGGCGTCTGCAATTGCACCGGATAGCTCGCGCGATTCAGGTTGAGCCACGTGCCCGTCGTCGCGTTGTTCTGGTGATACTTGATCCCAAACAAGGATACGGGCTGCGCCCCGCTCAATCCGTCATGCACAATCACATCCGTCGCTATTGTCCCCGTTGGCACATTGTCCACGGTGATTTGCTGCGTGGTGATTGGGTCCGCCGTCACCACGCTCGTGGTTACGCTCGCCGCGATGTTTCGGTTGGTCGTCAACGTCGTGTCGTAAATCTGGATCGTCTGTCCGGGATACACCAGCGCAGCGCCGTAGGGCACGGTCATCGTAAACGTTGTTCCCGACACGTTGTTGATCGTTCCCAGTACGCCGTTCCCTGCCGTCTGTATCAGTTTGTCCAGGAAGGCGCGGAACTGTTTCATCCCGTTCGCCACTTCGCGCTTCGCCGCATTCTCGATTGCGCGTTCCCGTCCCGTCGTCGCGTATTCCACCAGCTTCGTGATTTCAATCGCGAAGCGGAAGAAGATTGGCGACACCTGGGCGATGTCATACTGTGTCCCCGATCCGCGCCCCAGGTCTCCGCCATCCGCGTTGTACGACCCAGCCTTCCCGCCGGGATTTACCTGCAATGGAAGACGCAAGTTTCGTGAAGAAATTTTCTCCACGTCCCCGCGCTGTTGAATCATAGTTAAAAGAATGTCGTCGCGCTCGTAGAGCAAAGGTACCTTGTCGCGCACCTTCTCGAGCTGCAACGCGATGACATTCGCGTTTTGCTGTGCTGGCATTGTTATTTCTCCTTAGATGTGCCGCCCCGCTTCAGAAGGGCAAGCAGGCGTCTTGCGAGAAGGCGCCAAAAACTCCGTTGTAATTCCTCTTATTTTGCGTAAGGCTCGAACATTGCTCGACCCCATTTAGGCACCACTCCACCCGCCCCGTCATTCCGAACGAAGTGAGGTACGGTTTTGCATCGCACGCCTTTTGTGCGATGCATCCCTCTTGGGTTATCTTGGGTTTTCCGACTTTCGCCTCTTTACCAACAAGCTTGAGGGTGCCCCATCCTTCGCGCTCTCGAGCGAAGGGTGGGCTCCAATGATCGAGCGCCACAATCCATCCGCTCTTGCCTTTGTCTTTTGGGTTTGAACTTTCCTGTGTCCTCTGTGCCGAACTCGTCTTCCCTACAATTCCAAAATCTGCTCGTCGCTCAACTTCCCATAATCCACTCGTCCTCGATTCGTTGCTCGTCCAGGCGCTCGCGGCTCCGCCCTCTCACTCCTCGCCGCACTCTGCGCGTTCTTCCCTGATGGTGAAGCGACTTTCGGCGTAATTTCATTCCTGGTCGAAGCTCCAGCTTCCGCCACCCTGCTCTTCCCTCTCGTCCCCAATGTCGCCGTTGTCCAACTCCCCACCACTCGTTTCACTGCTCCCGGCACCAATTGTTGTGCTCGCGCATCAATCACCCGCACCACCTGTGCCCGAGTAGAATCGTCAAACCTCCGCCATCCCAGAATCCGTGCCACCTGTTCGCCCAGTTGCGTGTCACTCTTCAATGCAGCTTCCACTTCTTCTCGCACCGCCGCGCCCAATCTCTCTGGCAAAGGTGTTCCCTGCCCTGTCCCATCCCGCCCGGCGCGATCCAGACTCTTCAAATTAGGAAGCGCATTTTCCATCGCCCGCGTAATCGCCCCACCAACGCTCTTTTCCAACTCCGCATTCGCCACCTTCTCAAAATTCACATAGCCCGCGGGCACTTCCTGCACTACGGCGTGGTTCAGCGGAGCATTGCTATCTAGAGCGGAATTGCCGGAATTTGAATTTCTTCCGCGATTGTCATTCCGAGCGGAGGTCTGCGCATTTTGCAGACCGGAGTCGAGGGACCTGCTTTTCTCTTCGCTGTTGCCGATCGCTGATCGCTGATCGCCGCTCTTCTCCAGCAACCTCACTCCCGCCGCCACCATCTCTCGAAACGCCCCCGGATCCTGTTCCATCAATCTCTGCGCCAGTTGTACACGCGCCGCGTTCAACTCCCCCGCCGGCCGTCCCGCTGCCCCAAAATACGCCGCGTCAAATTCTTCCAACTGTCGCGCTCGCTCTAAAGCCGTCTTCGCTTCGTTCACTCCGCCGGGATACATCTCTTTCAGCGCACGAGCCTCCGCCGGCGTCGCAATCGCCTCGCGATAAGCCGCCGCCTCCTGCCGCGCCTGCAGCGCGCCTTCCCACAATTCCTTCGCCTCATCCCCATGCCACGGATCCCGCATCCTCTCCGCCAACCACTTCGGCGGTGCATCCAACACGTTATTCCGAACGGAGTCCGCGGAGTGAGAAATCTCCTTTTCCCCGGTATTTCCTCCGACCGCTCCCGATTTCCCGTCCGCTCCCCGCTCTTCCTCACTCTCACCAATCCCCAACAACTCCTCGTCCGTCGCCCCAGCACCCATCGCCGCTTCCGGCTCCATCTCCAATATCTGTTCATCCGTCATAGCAAACACTTCCCTGTCCCCGCCGGCTCCCTCAATTGAAGACACCCGTTCCATTCGCCCACTCCATTCATTTGTTCTGTTCTGCTTATTTGGTGTTGCTGCAACCGTCGCCCGCAGCGACATTCAGCAACCACAGGATCGCGCGCTCAGTGTGACACAATTTTTTCCAACTCGATGCAAGGCGGGTCTTGCGACGAATCTATCCTTGTAACGAAATTCTGAAAGAATCCGCGCCTGCCCAAAATACCAGACACCGTTAAATCCCACGAAAACCCGGCCATCGTCTCAAACTGTTCTGAAACCACTATGATCTTCAGCTTATGGTAGTAGACAGGTCGCTTGTAATCCCCAAAAATCCCACCAAATTCTTCTTTGACACCGTCTTCGATTCGCTTGATGCCCAGCGAGTGACACAAACTCCCATGGAAAAGACATACATGTGAGCCTGAGTCAACCCAACACTCAATTGACTTACTCGGGGGCACATGCTTGTGAATCAAGCGTACATTAATAATAGGAGCCCAATGATATGTCTCATTCGGAAAAGCTGGGTGCGGCGTTGCGGTTGGCCATACTTTGCATGGCAACCTGATCACTAGAAAACCCTTGGAGCCCAGTCGTTTGGCACGCGCGTAATGACAGGCTCATCCTCACCCGCATCCTCCGCGGCCTTAACAACTTCATCGTAACTGGCTCCTGTAGCAACCACGCGCGACTCATCTTCCGAGAACGCGAGCCAAGTACCTGCCCCCGCTTCTCGCAAGGCCTGAATGCGCGCCTCTGGACTCATTACTGGCATAGTCAATGTCCTGCCTCTATTAGACCCTTTGACGCCTCTCCGGAGCAAGTGGATGCAACCTACCCTGCAACCCCTCCCTTGTCAAGAACTTAGCGTAGGATTGGCGGCGTTCCCCTGCATCGCCCGCAAATGTGCCTCCGCATGCGCCCGCACATTCGCGAAACCCACCGGATTCGTCATCTTCGCCGATTGCCCCGCCTCCGAATTGGCCCACCGCTTGCACTCCTCAAACTCCACAGCATGCTCATCCATCAACAAATCCACCCCCACCGACGGCAGCACGATTGCCCCGCCATTCACGCCATTGTCATCCCGAGCGAAGCGAGGGATCTGCTTTTCGCTTCCTTGCTCGCCACTTTGCACCTGTTCCCCGGCCGCTGATCGCTGGTCGCCCCTCCCAATCACAATCGGCGTGCTTCCCAACAGCACCTGTATCTCTCGCAACTGCTTATTCCTCGAGTCCTCTCCCGGTATCACCAGCTCCGTCAATCCCAGCACATTCTTGATGTACCCAAGGTTCGCTGGGTCCGCCAGCGCCTCTTGAATCAGCGGATCCTTCAGCCCAAACAATTGCTGCAGCACGCCTCGCTGCTGCGACTTCAGCCGCGGAAATGTTTCATCTGCCTCCGGATGCACGCAAATATTCCCCTTCAAATCGCCTACCCGAATCATCCGCGCATCCAGCGTTCCATCCGGCCCCAGCAAAGGCACATCCACATCCTCAGGCCGATTCTTCCGGAAGCAATCCACGCCCAGCAGCATCACCTCGCCATAAAACTGTTTCAGCCGCCGCCACACCAATCCCAATCGTCCCATCGCCTGGTCCCGGGCCATCGCATACCCACTCGCCGTCTTCACATCCTCCATGTTTCCCCCAAACACCGCGGGAAACAGTCCCGTCAAAAACTGCGATACGGGTCCAATCAAATCCTGTTGATGCCGAATCATGTCCGGAGGCACTTGCGCCGGCGCCGGCTGAAAAAATCCCGCCGACAACGGTTGCCCCGGCCGCGCTCGTGCCGGAAAGTGTGCCGCGGGCTCCGCCACCTGGTTCGCCAGCGCATCAAAGTCCAGCACCTGCGGGTCGGCGTAAATCGGCGGAATGCCATATTCATACGTTTCCGCCTGCATATTGCTCAAAGTGTTGTAGCGTTCCTGCACCTGCACCAGCGAATCGCCCACGCTCGGACGGTTCTGTCCATCCCCTGGCAGCGCGTGCAGCACCCGCCAGTGATCGTCCATGCTCTCGTTCCGCGCCTCGCAGTACACATCCCCCGCAAATCCCACGTAGCAGCCTTCGGGAAATAGCTCCAGCAACTCGTTGCGCACATCCTCATTCTCGATCCCGTAAAACGCCCAAGGCCGCAACCATGTCCGGTCAAACGTCACCAAATTCATCAGCGCGTCGCCAGGATGAATTGAAGGCAATCCCTGCTCCACGCTCAGTCGCGACACGCGCGCGTATACATCGTCCGGCCCCTGCGATGGTGCCGACTCGATCTTCCCTGCCGCCAACGGATACGCCGCCTTCAATTTCGCTCGGTGTACTTCCGCCTGCCATTGCAGGTACGGATACTCATGCATCTCATTCGCCCACACCGGCGTATTCAATTCCAGCCCGCCCGCAATCGTAATCACTTCTTGCCCATTCGCCACGCGCCGCGTCTCCACCACTCTCGGCACAGAAACCCGTTCCGCCTTCCGCAAATCCTCCTCACCCAACTCCGCCCCGCACCCTGGGCACGTGAACGAATCTACGGTCCCCTGCTGGTCGTTGTCGTAGTCCGCGTTCAATGGAGATTTGTCATCCCGAGCGAAGCGAGGGACCTGCTTTTCCTTTTCCTTTTCCTTTTCCTTTCCCTGCTCGCCACTTGCCACTCGCCACTGGTCACTTTCTTCCTCGTCGCTGGTCGCCGATCGCTGCTCGCCGTCTCCTGCTTCCTGATCGCTGATATCTGATATCTGATCTCCTCCACTCGCTGGCGATTCCTTCCCGCAACTAGGGCAAACCCACACATCCTCCCCCAGCGGAATCTCCACCGCCTCCAACATCCCCTCTTCCCTGAATCCAAACCGCTGTCCATCCTTTACGTACCGCACATACGCGCCCAGCTTTCCATCCGTCCACAAAAAATATCCAATCGATGTCAGCAAGTGCTCCACATGATTGTTTCGCTCGACCAACTCCGCCACGTCGCTGGCCGCGCGCGCGGCCGCAATATCCACCAGAGATTGTGCCGACTGCGGATAGAACCGCACGCTCGGCACGTCCTGCGATAGCACCGCCACGAATGACAGGCCGAACCCCTGGTAAAAATTCGTAACGAACTGGTACCGCGGCATTTCCTCCAGCGTTCGGTCATCATTGAATTTCTGCTCGAACGGCAAGTGCCAGTTCATGTCATTCGGGTTCCACCACGCATACTGCAACCCTTGCCAAAAAAGCCGCGCCTGACGAATTCGCCGTATCTCGTGCATCCGCGCCGACACGCCCTCCACGCGGTATTGCCGCACCAACTCCCGCAGCGCATTCACCAACTCCGGCCGCTCCTCCTCCAACTTCTCAAAGTTCGGCCCCAAATCTTCCACCCTGTAGCTCACCCCTTCAGGGGTGAGGCTTTCCCTTACAAGGTTTCCCGCGTCTCCGGTCCCCGCATTCCCATCCGCCGGCGCTGTCATCCCCGCTTCCCAATCTGTCATCTCGTTGTCCATGCCGTCTCTCATAATTTCTTCTCTGGCCTTAATCTCTTCTCTGCGAACTCTGTGCTCTCTGTGTCCTCTGCGTTAATTCTTGGTCTTTGCTCTCGGAATGACTCGCGCCGTTCACTCCTTCATCGCGTCCATCTCATTCTTCCTCTGCGTCTGCTGCCACGACCTCTTCCTCAGTCGAGGCAGTTCCACCGGCTTCACCGGCTCCGCAAAGTCCACCGGCGGAAATCCCGCCGTCCCCAGCAGCGAATTCAGCAGCGCCCGGTTCTCCCCCCGCAGCCGCTCCACTTCCCCCTCCAGCATCCCCACATACCGCGTCCTGAAGAAGCCTTGCAATAGTTTGTACATGGTGGTTATGTCAATTAAAGTGTCAGACAAAGTATCGGATAATTGTCGGATGTCGTGTTATACTCTTCTTCCAGAGGCCCGAATCATGCCAGCTCGCGCCAATCGCCGCAAAATCTCCACCACCGTTGCCCCGGAAACCGACGCCTTCCTCAAATCCCTCATTCGCCGCGGCAAGGCCGCTAATCTGGCCGAAGCGGTTGATCGTGCCGTAGCCGTCGCGCGCCGCGCCGAATCCCGCAAAAAACTCGAAGCCGCTACCGCCGCCTACTACGAATCCCTTTCCAGAGAGGACATTGCAGAAGACAGCACTCTCGGGCTCGCACTCGCTCACGAATCAGGCAAGGTGAACTTCGATGAGTGAGGCTAACCCTCTCTGGCCTGTCTGCCATCGTGGGGAGATTTGGACTGCCAACCTCGGCGACCCTCCCATTCGTCACTGGGTGGTCATCCTCTCCATCGATGGGCGCAATCTCAGCCGCCACATCGACTCCGTTCTTTTCGTTCCCTTTAGCTCCAGGGGCATTGAGGGCCATTCAGTAATCCGGATCGATGCTGGGGAATCCGGCCTGCCAGGCCCCTCCTGGCTAAAGTGCTACTTCATAAATACTGTCCGCAAAACACAGCTTGTGGAGAGACTTCCTCGCCCATTGTCGAACCGGCGCATGCGGGAGGTGTCTCTCGCTGTTCGCCGCGCAATTGACCCCGACGCTCCGTTCTAACCGCGCCTCGTCCTTCACCACTTCCATCGCCGCCTCGGCAGCCTCTGTGGCCCAAACTGTTTCCGCGCCTCCGCCTCCAGCCTCTGAAACTGGATCGCTCGTGAAGTCGGCTCCTGCGCTGTCACTTGACGTTCAATCTGTTCGCCCAGCGGCATCCCCGGCATGAATCGCACTTGAGAATAAAGGGGCGGAGCCTGCCCCGCCCCGGGTCCGCCTAAGGCGGATGCCCCAACACCGGCGTATTTCGCGCCGGGAACTATTCCATACCGCGCCGCATCCGCCGGATCATCTCCATCCATCTTCCGCACATCCTCGATCTTCCGGTCATCTCTGATCAGTTGCGGTAAACACTCCATCAATTTCGTGCAATTCTCTGTGATCAACCAGGCGTCCTGCTCCAGCAACTGATACATCAATTGCCATCCGCCAACCCGTTCGTTGTCCGCCGTGGTTGGCCGCGGTAATCCATTCGACGCCAGCACTTCTCCCAACTGCTCCGCTATCGAAGCCTCGCTTGTCCGGTTCGCGAACGCATCCGGTGAAAGGTAGATCTCCTGGATCTTTTCGCCCTTGCACCGCTCCGCAATCGCCTGCCCCAGCATCCTCGGCGACAATCCGTTCTGCACAAATTCCCGGTAAGTAACGATCCTGGCAGAAACCTCGTCCCTCCCACCCTTTGTCATCCCCGGCGAAGCGAGGGACCTGCTGTTCCCACTCGCCACTTCCCTTGGCATCGCACAATGCCAATACACCGCGCTCGGATGCTGAAATCCCCAGTCAATCGATATCCACCGCGGCCACCAACCCTGCATACCAATCTCTTCCGGCCGCGCCGTGTGCCGCCCAATCTCAAACAAATCAAAATACTGTCCAGAGAGGACATTCCAATCCCCCTCCAGAAACGCTTTCCGGAGTCGTTCCGGCAAAGCCTCCAGCGTCTTCCGATAGTTCAGGTCGTTCGCGTAAATCGGATTGTCTGCAATTCGCGCCGGTATGAAGTCGTAATCCTCAGGATCGTACTGCTCCGGCCTCTCGAATCCCGTTGGCGGGTTTTTGTCCACCCATAACGCTTTCACCCAGGCGTGCCCAATGTTCCCCGGGTTCGTCGCCCCCGCCATGCACGGAAATGTCCCCGGAATCGGGCATCGGTTCCGCGAAGTCAGGAATTGCCATTGTTTCAGCGTGAAGTGCGTCAGCTCATCGATCCCGATGAACAAAAACTCCGCGCCCTGATATTGGTAAACATCATTCTCGTTCCGGCAATATCCGAACCGTATTGTCGAACCATTCGCCAGAGTCACTATATGTTTTGCTTCGTTGTAGCTTCGGTACCTGCGGCGTGGGACGTCTCGCCGGAACTGCGCAATAAGTGAACTCTCTAGTTCTGGATAACTCCTTCTCAAGAGGAGAGAATCACTGCCTCGATGTTTTTCAGCATGGCAGAACGCTTCCTCTAGAAGCGCCCGCGTCTTTCCTGGCCCCGCCGCCCCTCCGAATAGCCGGTATTTCTTCCTCGAGTCGCGGAACTTTTGCTGCTGCGGAAACGGGTTATAGGACTCCGCCGGCTTGTCTCGCATCGCTTTCTTTTGGCGCTTCGCTCTTAGGTCGTCCGATACCAGCACCGCCTGGCGAACCTCTTCCCGTGTTCGAGTCTTCATTCCGCCTTTACGCCGGTTCCGCACTAATCCGTACTCATGTGTGTTGTCAGCGGCACAGCCAATACCGGCTGTGCTCTTGGGCTCCCTGGGAACGCCGATCTCCTGATCGGCCCCTTGGGTCACTCCGGAATTTCACTTCCAATCGCAGGCCCGTGCGGTCGCTTACGCTCCGCGGAGCTTTTTCCCAACAAAAAACGCTGCGATTCCTCCGATCAGTGCCACCGCCGCGCCCCAATGATGCATGCTCAATATGACGCCCGTTACGACCGCTCCTACTCCCGCAATTTGTGCAATTTCTCCGATGAACACCACTTTTGCCGTTCCCATGTTTTTCTCCTTAGTCTCTCTTCGCCCACGGTGCGCATTCGATCTAAATAGCTGCCTCAGACGCAACAGCGCGCGAACTTTTCCCGTACCGCATCTCTAGCAGCCGCTCCAATACACTCTTCGACGACCTCTCATCCGTTCCGCGCAGTAGGATTTCCGTTAGCCGGATCAGGTCGATGTTTACGTTGACCGCATCCACAAAACCCACCCCGTCTTCTGGTAGCGGCACTCCTCCGTCGAGTTGAGCCCTTTCATCCCATAAACTTTCCACCGGACCGCCTCCGCCGCCTTTCCCCTTCTTCGTTTTGCTTTTTTTCTTATTGTCGGGAGTACGCTTGGGCGTCTTCACCTTGTTCTTAGCCGGCTCAGCGTCCGTCTTGTGGACCGCAGCGTGTGCGGAGGAGGTGTTCGCACTCCCGCTAGCGATCAATCCACATCCGGCGTCAGATCCCGCCATTTCCTTCAACGAGTTGCAACTCGTCAGGCGATTCTGCCGGCGCACTCCCCGGCGCGCCCGGGATCCCCCTATGACGCGCATTTCTCCGGAGAACCTATCCATCCCCCGGAAAGCCTTCATCGTGATCGTTTTTGGCTGCCCCATTACTTCCTTTGCCTCGCTCACTATTCACACGCAGCGTATCCCGAGCATGGAATCTGTGTCTGGGTCGTGAGTTATTCTTAACGGCGCTTTTATGTTTTTCTTTCCCGCGAACTCTGTGCCCTCTGCGATCTCTGCGTTATGTTTTTCTTTCTTCCTGATCGCTGATATCTGATCGCTGATATCCTATTTCAACTGTCCTGTTTCTTCTTCCGCTCGATCCGCGGCCACTTTTCACTCTCTATTTCCACCGCCTCATCCACCGCATCCTCATACACGATCGCTCCCAGCATCACTCCAAATATCGCGTCTCCATGCCGCCGGCAGAATCCCGTCTCCTTCTCCGCTCTCTGCACACACGGGATCCAAGCCGTTCGCGATCCCGCAATCGGATAAAATGCTTTGCACTTTTTCATGTAAATCACCAACCGGTTGCCCTAGGTTCGCCTTTCTAACTGGGTCTTGGGGTCCCTCTTCCTGCGGCACTGTCACTCCTGAATGTGCTCTTGGGTCTATCCACTCTTCTCTGCGTACTCTGTGTCTCTGCGTTAAATCCTCTTCTCGCTCCTGTATTCCTCAGAAACTGTGAACTGTTAATTCTCTCCACTACCGAAACGCCGCCATCCCCAACCCCATCCGCACCGCCCTTCCCCTGGGCGCCGTACCCCCGGTTCCCCCACCCGCCGGCGCATTCACAAAATCATCCATCACCACCAACATCCCCAAACCGCGCGCTCCAAAATCATGGTTCCACTCAAAATCGTCCCAGCCCAGATTCGGCACCGGCGCAGGCGTGAACGGCAATTCCTCCGCCCGTTCATCCTCCATCTGCAACGCTGCAAACCAACCAAACGCTCTCTGCCATTCCGTCTCGTCCCAGCCTCGTCCCGGCACGATCGGCGTCAACCCTGTATCGGCTTCGCTCGTCGGTTGTGAAAACCACGTCCCCGTAGACCGCTGCCAATCCACCTCATCAAATGCTCTGGGCGCTTGCGGAGGCATCGTCTGCCGCGCATCAAATTCCGTAATCCCCGATAGTCCCGCTCGCACTTCCCACAACTTGTACCCAAACAAGTCCGCGTAAAGCTCTTCGGCCACGGCAGGCAAAATAGGCACTCGCCCACCTGGATCCTCAAGTTCCGGAAATCCAAAGATCGCCGCACGCGCCGCGGGTGCGGGCTGCACCGCAACTTCGTTGTACAGTCCCGCCACCCACGTCGTCGTCGCCATCGATTACTCGCTGAAAATAATTTTGAAGTTCACCGGCACCGAAGCGCCCGTCGCCTGGCTATCCAGCACCACCAGTCCATTCACCGCCGCATTCGACCCCGAAATCCCTATAGCTTCATCCACAGTGAACGCTGCCCACAGCCCTGTTCCGCGCTGGTTGAATGCCAATTGGATCGCTGGCACCGCGTTCAACACTCCGGTCCCCAGCGATGGCAACGTCGACGACAGCGATGCCGCGGCTGGCGCATCCGGCACCAATGGCGCTGCTGTCACCGCTGTCCCAGAGGCATACGTCCCCAACGACGTCAGCCGGTGCAGCCGCAAACGAATCGCATTGTCCGCGGGAGTCACATACGACCCCGCCTGCAATTTCTGCACATACGCCCGCAATCCCGCGTTGGCGCTGGCTGTTTTCAAATCCGCCAGCAGCGTATCCGTGTTTGCTGTGGCGTTTGTACTCTGTTGCGAAGAAACCGCGTAATAAAATGGCACGTCAACTCTCCTTTTTCCGCTTCAATTCCAATTCCGGCAACGGCATCCGCCCATATCTCTCATCGCATCCGTCGCAAACCACAATCACTTCTTCCGGCGCAACATGCTCGTAGTTGTCCATGCTCACCCAGCCGTACGGCCGCCCGCAGATCGTGCAATACGCCCGCTCCAACCCCAGAGTCGGGTGCGTCACCCGTCCCGCATATCCCTTCAACCTGGAATCCATCTCACTCATTGTTGGCAAAACCCCTGCAAAATTGTCATCCCTCCCGCGCGCCAAGGCAGGGTCCCGAGTGCCCCGCCGCTCGCGGCATCGCCCAATCTGTCATCCCGACCGGAGTGCCGCGCCGTTTGCGGCACGTAGTGGAGGGATCGCGGCAATATCGCCCGCCCACCCAGCCCCGTCATTCCGAACGGAGTCCGCGCAGTGAGGAATCTCTCTTCTCCGCTCCTGGGGTTCCCTCTGTCCTCATCTTCTCTGCGACCTCTGTGTTCCTACCTCTGTGACCTCTGTGTTATCGTCCCTCTTGCCTTACTCTTCCCGCATCATTTCCGCCGAAAATATTCCCAAGCCAGCGCAAAATCCAATTCACTCCTCTTCGGCGCCTCCCCGCTCCATCCCGCAAAAAATCGTTCTCGAGCCTCTTCCATCCGCCGGTCTCCATCTGGAATCTGCCCGCACCGTGGACAAAACGTCACGCAGTCCTGCTCTCCCGCCGCCTGCTGCAACCCTTCATGTCCCAACACTTCCTCTACCGCCCGCGCCGCCTTCTCCCACACATGCGTCCGCCGCATGCGCCAGAATCGCCAGCAAAATCGTATCCACTCCTTCACATCACACTCCCTGCGCGTCAATCTCGCTGATGAAGAGCACGCCCGTCCCGCTGCTCACAATCGCCGCCAGCGTCGTATTCGTATCGTCTGTGTAGTGCAGATAGTCCAGCTTCGCCGCCGCCGGGTGGCTGTTCAACGTCGCCGCCACTCCCGACGGCCCAAACTGAAAAAACAGATCCACGCTTCCCCATAACCGGTAGTGCCGGAATTGATTCAGCTGCACCGATACGCTCGTCACTCCCACGTTCAGCACCACGGGCGTATTCAAGTACCGTCCAATCTGAATCGCCCGGCCCTGTGAATCGCTCCGCATCTGTTACACCAGGATCTTCGCGGTCAACCCAGCACCACCTGTCACCGTGTTCAATTTAATTCTCAGAAATTTCGCTTGCACGCCCGTCACTTGCCGCCCTTCGCCCGCAGCTGCTGTCGAAGTGTCGATCGTCATGTACTCTGCATCCACGTCCGCCATCGCCCCTTGCAACTGGATACTGATCGCCGATGGCGCGGTTCCAAAAATCGTCTGCCACCTCACCGCAAATCCCGTCTCCGGCGCGTACCCTCCCGGCGTGCTCAACGCAAACTGCGCTCCCGAAGTGCCCGCCCCCGGAAACGTTTCATTGTTCCAGCTATAGCCCACGTCGCCTGGATACAGCGCGCTCGGCGGCGTCACGTTCTGATATGTCGGCATGTTCTCTCCTAAGGCACACCACTCCCCGTGCCACAAACTCGTCTCATTCCCTCTTTGATTTATTCTGCTATTGCACGTCCGCGTCCCGCTCCAGGCTCGGCATTCTGTTTGCAACCGCTCGCAGGAGGCCGCTTATCCAATGCCTACAAAAAGAAGTGCCAGTGTATTGTCATCCCGAGCGGAGCGAGGGACCTGCTTTTCGCGGAAGCGACCGAGGATTACGCAAAATGTTGCGCCCCCAAAAACAAAAAACCCCGGAACCGGTCCGGGGTCGCTCACACTTCTCTACGCTGCATAGTCTATCACATTTCACCATCTTGTCAAGTGAAATCTGCATTACCCGCTAAAATAATTTCGACCTCCTGGAGTGCGGCGCCTTGGCGCTGCTTTTACCACTCCACGGTATCCTCCCAAACCCCAATTCATCCAAGCGCTTACCCTGTCTTATGCTTCCCTGTCCCTTCTTCTCTGTGAACTCTGTGTTACCGTCCCTCTTGCGTCTGTTCTACGCTCCCCATTCAACATCCCTCTTGACTCCCCAATCCCCCAAGCGCATAGTCCCTCCCCCAACCCTCGAACGTCCCCTACCAGCAAAGGAGTTCACCATGCCATTTTTCTGTCATCAAGTCAGCTACACCAAGGAAGCCTGGGCCCGCCTCATGCAAAACCCCCAAGACCGTCTCGAAGCCGTTCGCGCTCCCATCGAAAAACTTGGCGGCAAGGTCCACTCTTCCTTCTTCGCCTTCGGCGCCTTCGATGTTCTCGCCATCACCGAAATGCCAGACACCATTTCCGCCGCAGCCATCTCCATGGCCTTTGCCGGTGGCGGCGCTGTATCCAATATCCAGACCACGCCGCTCCTCACCGCCGCGCAAGCCGTCGAAGCTCTGCGTAAAGCCGGTACCAGCGGTTACAAATCCATTACTTCCGATTCCGCCGCCAGCACTTCCGCCGGCCGCTGATCCATTCCAACTCATTCCCCGCGCGGTCCCGCTCCACCGCGTTTCACCAGAATGGTTGCCCGCGAAATTTTACAATATCGTTTTTCTTGATTTTTGGCCGACAATTTTCCATTTCGGCTCACTTCATTCACGGAAACTATTTTCCAAATCTATTTTTTTATCGTGAATTCTTACTCATACCTCATCTTCTCTCTTGACACATGCTTCTCCTTACCCCACCTTAGACAAGTTCCTCTCTGGTCCCCGCCCTTCCAGAATCGAGCCCACTATGACCTATTTTAATCTTCAGATCAGCTTCACCAATCAGGCTTGGACTCACCTGACCCACAACCCTGAGGACCGTTTTTCCGTCATCCGCGGTCCCATCGAAAAACTGGGCGGTTCCATCCAGGCTTCCTTCTTCACCACCGGACGCTTCGACCTGCTTGCCATCGCGGAATTTCCAGAGCATATCAGCCCTGCCGATATCGCCGTCGCTTTCGCCGATGGCGGCGCTGTCGCCTCCACCAACATCACTCCACTCCTCACTTTTTCGCAGGCTCTCGAAACTCGCACCCGCGATCGAGCCTCCGCGTCCTCCACCGTTCGCTCTCAACGCTACATGGCCGCCGTAGCCGGCAGCTAACCCTCAAACCTAACCTGACCTGACCCGTAGGGGTGCAGCACTGCTGCACCCCATGTCCGCAAAATCCTTCAACCTCCCACTTCCCTCTTGTCTTTGTCTTTGTCTTTGTCTTTGTCTTTGTTTTTGCCTTTGTCTTTCTCTCGCCTTTGTAGCGGCCGCTCTCTGAAGCGGGCGCCCTTCCCCCCGGTTGCCGTACAGCCTGTCATCCCAAGCGAACTGTCCCGACCCATTTTCCTTGCGCCGTCTTGTGATGCCTCGAGACACGCACCCGAGGCATCCCTCTTCAATCTCAGCCCTGCCCACTCAAATCTCTCTACCCACCAACCTCTGCTAAACTCTTTTTGTGTCCCCAACAACCGCCACCCCAAGCCTAGCCAACATCCGTCTCCATCCCATCAAATCCCTCGACCCCATCTCCGTCCCTCAAGCCCGCATCAGCCCGTCCGGCGGCCTCGAACTCGATCGTGCCTGGGCCCTCTATTCCGTTGATGGCCGTTGGGTCAATGGCAAACGCACTCCCGCCATTCATCTAATCCGCGCCGCTTTCTCACCGGATCTGCGCACTGTCACTCTTACCGTCCCCGGCGATCGTCGCAGCATTCCCGCAATCACTTTCCCGTTCCCCGATGGCCATGCGGACGCCGCCGAGTGGTTCAGCATGTTCTTCGAGCAGCAGATCATCGTCCGCTATTCCCCTGGCGGCTTCCCCGACGACACCATCGCCAACGGCCCCACCATCGTCTCCACTGCCTCGCTCCAAGCCGTCGCTGATTGGTTCCCCGGCCTTTCCGTCGACGACATCCGCCTTCGCTTCCGTACCTCTCTCGAAATCGATGGCGTCCCCGCCTTCTGGGAAGATCAACTTTTCGGCGAAGACGAGCGCAGCGCCGTCCGTTTTCAAATCGGCGATGTCCATTTCGAGGGCAGCAATCCCTGCGCCCGTTGCCCCGTCCCTCCCCGCGATCCCTTCACCGGCATTATTCTCGAAGGCTTCCAAAAGCACTTCACCCATCAACGTGAAGCCACTCTCCCCCAGTGGTCCCCCCGCCCCCGCTTCGACCATTTCTACCGCCTGTCCTCCAACACCCGCGTCCCTTCCTCCGAATCCACCAAACTCCTCCGCACAGGTGATGTACTGTCCTTGTAGGGGTGCAGCACTGCTGCACCCCATGTCCGCAAGATTGCAAAAGTTCGCACTTTCTTCTAGCTTTTGTTCCCGGCACCCACCGTCATGTGGCACATGCACATGTAGCGCAGGGAGAGTCCGCGAGCCCTGCGGCCTTTCTCTTGGCTTTGTCCTTATGTTTCTCTGTAGTTTTTGTAGTGGCCGACCTTCATCTCGGTTCTGGGGTCATTCTTGGGTGTCTCTTTGCGGGGCCTGCCCTTCCGAGGCGCGCCGCTCTAGGGTTCTCCGGTTACGAAATCGCATCAATTGATCTTGAGGTTCCCCCATCCTTCGCGCATTTTGCGAAGGGTGGGTTCCGACGATCCAACGTCGCCAACTCTCTTCCCTTCCGCCTTGGATTTGCCTCTCACACAATCCCAGTCGGCGATCCAACGCCACCAAATCGCTTCCCTCGTTGGTTTCAATCCGCCACTACCGCCCCAGCGCCAGAAGCGCGCCAAAATTTAGCCCAGCGCGTAAGCACAGGCTGCGCATCCAAACACCAGGTAGTGGTACAGGTTGAATTTTCAGTAGGCTAGAGTGAAAAGTGCATCAGCGCCATTGTAGTGAAGAATGCATTTGCTCAAAACATCGGTTCCGATAAGGGCTTTAAATGGGCGACTACTAAGGTCTGTGGCGGTGACCCTAATAGTCTCGGAAATGTGATGCAGATCGCCAGGACGCGCTGCATAAATGCCGATGCAAACATCATACGTCGGAACCGAGACACCCACTGCTCCAGATGAGGCGCTTAAAATTTGCGTTTGCCCTGTAGGAGAGAGGCAAAGTGCTGCAAGGATAGTTGGGTCCACACCACTGATCGATGCTCCAGTGTCTATTAGAGCGTCGATTGATTGGCCATCGGGAAGCGCCTGACCGGCTTTGGTCAGCATCTGCATCCTTGGGGCACTTATCATTATGGCTGCGCGAACAATTGGCCCGTGAGGAGAAATTTGTAATGTGAAGTGCGGCATTGCGATTAAATCGGTTGGTGTGATGGCTCGATATTTCGAGACACAAAAAACACAGGTTCAATTGCAAAAACCTGCTTTACCAAGAAGGGTTCTGCTTTGAATTGCTGGTACCCGGCCTTAATCGCATCCTCATACGTGCTGAAGGTATCCACCACTGTTTCGCCATGGATAAGCACAAATTTCCCTTCATGCTTCGCTTTCAGATCAGGCAGGTTCTTCTTGTACGTTTCGAGTTCTTTTTCTAAGGTCATCTTAGCACCATCAGCGCTATTCATATCTATACCTTGGATGCCGGGGGGAGGCGAGCGGATAGTATAAAGACGTTTCGTGGGACGCAAGTACCAAAGTACTACTTATGCGGCATCCCTCCGTCTCATAGTATCCATTATACTTACCAGCTTTTCGATTGTCCAAACCCGGCCCAGTGTCTCCTCAATCTCCCCCATTAAAATACTTCCTAGGCGGAAACAAATCCCTCCTCAGCAATTCCTCCCCGCATCTCCTCCTGATCTCCTCATCCCAATTCACCCAACTTCGTTCGCTCAATCCCATAAAATGACGCGCCTGTTCATACGGCACCAGCCCCAGGTAATACAATCGAAACAGCACCAGCCGCGAAGCCTTCTCCGGACCTTCCAGCGCCGCCTGCCCCGCCAACGCAAAATCCGCCACCCAATCTTTCAACTTCGGCTTCATGTCCGGCCGCCACGCATACTTCGAGTCCGCCTCCCACGTCAGCGAAGTGATTCCCCGCTTCGCCTCCAACACTTCCCTCGCCCCGCGATACACTTCCCAGCAAACGTCAAACGCCAGCTCCGCCTTCACGCTCATGGTCTCCTCCGCCAATCACCCGTCCTCCGTCTTCCTCCTCAACTTCCTTTACCTCTCTCACCTGCTATTCTTTCTGCCACTTCAGTGAACCTCCTCCTCCTCCCTCACTCCCTCCCACTGCCCATACCGCATCTGGTATTCCCACACTCGTTCGCGCACGCTCGGCAACGTCGCTTCCGCCCAAAACCTTCGCCGCTTCTCCACCACATACCCTCCGTACTGCGGCTTGCGCAGGTGCCGCAGTTGCGCCGATATGCTCGCCTCCCGGTACCGCGTCTTGTGCGCCAACTCCTCCAGCGTCATCCACACGTCGTACCGCGCCGCGCACAGCAGCACCTCCGTCAAAATCTCCCGCTGCGTTTTCAACACGGGCTCCAGCACTTGCCAATCCGCCACTTCCCTCATCCCTCCACCTCCGCAACATCTAAATCCGTCCCACATCCCTCTCCCTGCCTTATCCACAGCAGCGGCTCACTCCCCCTCGTTTTCTTTCTCATCCCCCGCCGCGCCCGCCCCATCTTTTCCGGCGATTTCTTCAACCGCCGTATCCTCTTCCTCTTCTTCAGGTTCCGCCTCCCAGGCACTGCGGTCCGGATCCTCGTAGTCCCCCGCGCACCCGCTGCAGGCCCCCCAAACGTTTTCCTTATTTTCCACAGATTTCCACAGCCCAGTAACCTCAGGATTACTAGTCACTATAGTGCTATCGGTGTTACCGTTTATTTGTCTTTTCCACAACACCTGCTTCAGGAGATTTTCGTGAACCCCTATTACACTCAGCCGCCTTGGGAGTTCCTGCTCACCGCCTCCCGCAATACGCTCCAGTCCTATGAACTCTCCCGCCTCGCCCACGCCGCCAATCTCCGCAAGGAATTGAGCGCCCTCCTCGATCAATACCTCGAGGAAAACACTGCCGCCATGCTCGCCCGCTGGCTCATGGATCAACGCGAACGCACCGTCCTCGGCGAAGCTCCTGCTTCGGCCTCCAAACCCTCCGACAACAAGGGTCGACGTGCGTCCGATAATGTTTTCTCGGACCGGATCGTTCCACCGCGCGCTTCTCGAGGACGCACCTGAAACTTCGTCCTCGCGTCGCACTCTTTCGTGTCTTTTTTGCCTGTTTTTGACTGCCGTTGGTTTCACCGGCAGTGTTCGTGGAGGTGCATCTACATCATGATCATTCCGCAGCGTTCCATGCCTCGCCCGCTTCTTATCCGGCGCGGCCCCGCTCTCCCGTGCTCCTGCTTCCCTCTTCGCCAAGACCGTTTCAGCGCTCTTCATACCCCACCTCGCTGCATTACGTCCTGGCACCTGTATATATATTATGAGACACGTCTAGTTATGGTACTTACTGTATTGGCAGCCCTCCTCTCTGTGCGCGCTGAGTTAATTCCTCTTTTGCATTAGGATTTCCCGCCTACCAGTCTCGTCTTTCCGGCCATTACACCCAGACCCGTCATCCCGAGCGGAGCGGCCCGATTTTCTCTTCCGCGCCGCCTTCCGGCGCGTCGGGCCGCGTAGTCGAGGGATCCCTCTTCGATCTCAGCCATCTACTCCTTTTTTCTCCCTCTTTCTCTGCGCCCTCTGTGTTAAAGTCCTTCCTTCTTTCTCTGTTCTTTCCCAAAAACAAAAAACGCTCCGATTTCTCGGAGCGCTTCTCTTCCTATCAATTCTATTTTCTAATTCCTACGACCTTGCCCCCGCCGGCATCTCTCCGCCCACCTTCTCCAGCATCTGCTCTTTGCGGTACACCAGCGAATTGATGTCATACGTAGCTAATTCAAATCCATGTCCATGCGTGATCGCGTCCGTCGGGCACGCTTCCACGCAGTACCCGCAAAAAATGCATCGCGAATAGTCGATGTTGTACACCTTCGCGTACCGTTCCCCCGCCGATATCCGCTCCGTATCCGTATTCTCCGCCGCTTCGATGTAAATACAATTCGACGGGCAAGCCGCCGCGCACAAAAAACAGCCCACGCACTTCTCCAGCCCATCCTCATCCCGCTGCAGCACGTGAATCCCACGGTACCGCGGCTGGAAGTTCACCGGCTGGTGCGGATAATTCTCCGTCACCGTCTTTTCAAACATGCTCTTAAACGTGACGCTGAATCCCTTCACCAGCGCCACTGCCGTCTCCACAGCTTCTCGAATCACAGATGCCATAGGCCCTCAGTCTACCAAACCCCCATCAACCCCCGCAAACTCCCCATTCCTTGCTCTTCTCTGCGACCTCTGCGCTCTCTGTGAACTCCGCGTAATCCTGTCCCAGCCCATTCCACCAACTGTCATCCCGCTTGCCCGCCGCAGGAGGGAGCGGAGCGATCCGATTTTCTCTTTTCGCGCCGCACTCTGGCGCGTCGGGTCGCGTAGTCGAGGGATCCCTCCTCGATTTCAGCCCCATCTCCAATCCGTTTCCTGATCGCTGATATCTGATCGCTGATATCTATTTCTTCAGCCCCTCCACAATCTGCTTCCCATGAAATCTTCCATTCTCAATAAATATCTCGCCCGTATGCCGACCCGCCACCACAACCCCTGCCAGGTAAATCCCCTTAACATTACTCTCCAGCGTTTTCGGATCCAGCGCCGGTCGACGGCTTTCCGCATGCAGCTTCACTCCCAGCCCCTCAATAAATTCATAGTCCGGATGATATCCCGTCAACGCGAACACCTGTTTCGCCCCCACCGTCCTCTTGCCCTTTCCGTCCTCAATCACCACGCCATCTCGCACAATCTCTTTCACTTTCGCGTTAAACACCGCCTGGATCTGCCCCGCCTTAATCCGGTTCTCGATATCCGGCCTAACCCAATACTTGATCGAAGTTCCCAACTCCGCGCCGCGCACCAGCAGCGTCACTCGCGCACCATTCCTCCACAAATCCAGCGCCGATTCCACCGCCGAATTCTTCCCCCCAATCACCACCACATCCTCGTGCCAGAATTCATGTGGCTCCGAGTAGTAATGCGAAACATGCGGCAAATCCTCCCCCGGCACGCCCATCTCATTCGGCAAATCGTAATATCCCGTTGCCACCACAATCTTCTTTGTCGAGTACCGCTCTTCCCTCCCCGCCTCTGTCCGCGTCACCACGGTAAACGCGCCGTCGTGCCCATCCACATGCATCACCCGCTCAAACATCCGCATTTCCAATTCGTAATGCTCCGTAGCCTTTCGGTAATACTTCAGCGCCTCCGCGCGCGTCGGCTTCTCCCCGCCGCACACCATCGGCAAATCCCCAATCTCCAGCAATTCCGGCGTAGTAAAAAACACCATGTTCACGGGATAGTGGTAAATCGAATTGCACAAACATCCCTTATCCACCACCAACGCCCGCATCCCCGCCCGCTTAGCCTCCATCGCGCAAGCCAGCCCGGTAGGTCCCGCCCCAACGCACAAAATATCGTAAGTAGTCATAGTCCTCATGTAGCGCAGGGAGAGTCTGCGAGCCCTGCGGCTTATCTCCAGGGCTCTCTTGCCCTTGTAGGGGCCGCCTTCTGAGGCGGTCCGCTCCTAGGTTGCTGGTTCGTCTTCCCAGGGCACATCCATTCCTAACTGTGCCCTTGGGTCAAAGTTTGATTCGCCCGCCTAACAGCCACATCAATTTGAGTCTGCCACGTCTTTTCCGGTTATTCTATCTGCGCCGTCGGGTGCCCCAGGTACCGGTTTTGTACCTGGGTCTTGGGGTCCGCTTCTCCGAAAGTAAAACTGAAAACTTATAACTGACTACCAACTCCAATCCCTCACTGCCTCCCACCCATCTCCAATATCCCCACCAACTCCTCCCGAAACGCCTCCAACTCCTTCAATCTCTCCTCCGTCGCCGCCACTTCCTTCTTCTTCCAGACAAACACATCCCCCTTCGCCCGTTTCAGCCGCACACTCAAATTCCCATCCACCATCACCGTAGCCGGCGCCAGCAATCGCAACCCGCCATTCTCCACCGGAGCCAGCACCGCCGCCCACTCTCCCCGATGCACGCAAAGCGCATTCTCATAAGGAGCAATCGCAATCGGCCGAAACCCCGCCGCAAACAACCGTTCCATCGTCCCCATCTGCAACTGTGTCAGCTCAACCATTCCCCCAAATTATACACACCACCCTGCAGCGCAGGGAGAGTCCGCGCTTGTTTCAGCCCGCCGCCCTCTGGCGGGAGCCCTGCGGCTTTTCTCTCGGGTTCGTCTTTTCTCACGCTTTTGGTTGCCCCAGGCACGGAGTCTGTGCCTGGGTCTTGGGGTTCCCTGGTTTTGTAGTGGCGGTCCTTCCGAAAGGTTCTTGGGTTTCCGGGAACGCCATTCTCCCGAATGGCGCTTTCCTCTTCTCCCGTGTTACCGCAACGACTGTCATGCCGACCGGAGTGCCGCGCCTTTTGCGGCACGCAGCGGAGGAATCGTGGCGCAAATCTCAGCCGTCCACCCTCCCTCTTGCCTCCTGATCGCCCACCAAACAAAAAAAAGGCGCAGCCAAAGCCGCGCCGCTAATCCGCTCTTTCTTTACTCAAAACTTACAACTGAAAACTAACCACTGCTCTTCTCACGCCGCCGTAGAATCCGCCTCTGACGTCCCCTCCAACTGCGCCAATATCTCCCGCAGCGTCCGGATCAACTCATCCCGCGAAACATGGCTCTTCTTGAATTGCAGTTTGAATCGGAACGCCTCATTCTCCGGCTCATACTGGAAAATAAACGGTTGCGCCTTCTGTGGTCCCTGCTGCTTCTCGTCAGACCGCGCCTGCCTCGCTCCATCCCTCGTCAATCCGGCTTGCAATATCCGCGCAAACAGTTCCAGCTTCTGCCGGTCGGTGGGCTGCCGCGCAATCTGCAATAGCAATGACTTGGTCGTTACTCCATTCTCTACGCACTTCTTCCGCAACGAGTCCGGTATATTCCGCAGCAACAGCGTTTCCGTCACCGAGGTCCGCGACTTCCCCAATTTCTTCGCCAGTTCCTCGTGTGAATAATTAAACTGGTCCGCCAGCCGTTGCAATCCATCCGCCTCTTCAAACGCCGTCAAATCCTTCCGCTGCATGTTCTCGATCAGCGCAATTTCCAGCGTCTCCGCGTCATCCGCGCTCTTCTCGATGCACGGCACCTCGCGCAGTCCCGCTGCCCGAGCCGCGTGATACCGCCGTTCGCCCGAAATTATGTAGAAACAATCCTCTCGTGGAATAAACCGCACCAGCAGCGGCTCCAGCACGCCCTTCTGCCGGATCGAGTCAGACAATTCGCGCAGATCGCCCAGCGCCTTCCGTGGCTGCTCCGGATTCGGCCGGATCTGCTCCACCGGAATCATCCGTCCCACCGCCGCGCCGCTATAGCTCGTCAGCGATTCAACATAGTGCGCGTCATGCCGCATCTTCAGCGTGACGGGCAACCCTAGCCTCTTCGACACGTTGTACTACCTCCGCTGCCAGTTTTTTGTACTCCACCGCCCCCGGTGATTTGGGCGCGAATGTCAATATCGTCTCTTTGTACGCCGGACTCTCTTCCAGCCGCACATTCTTCCCGATCTTCGTCTTGAACAACACTTCTCCAAACACCGATCGAATCTGCCCGTGCGTATCCTTCGCGATATTCGTGCGCTTGTCGTAAAGCGTGATCACCACACCCAGCATCTTCAATTGTGGATTTGGCCGCGCGCGGATCCGTTCATATGTCTCCAGCAAATCGTCCGTGCCCTCAATCGCAAAATAAGCTGCTTGAATCGGCACCATCAAATGCGTCGAAGCCACCATCGCGTTCACCGTCAATATTCCCAGCGAAGGCGGCGTATCGACAATAATGTAGTCGTAATCCTTCGCAACCGGTGCCAACGCATCTTTCAATCGGAATGGCGCGTCAAACTGCCCCGCCAGCACCGTTTCCAACTTCGCCAGTGCCAGCCGCCCCGGCCCGATCGAAAGCATCGGGTCCTTTGAAGTCTTTATGATGGATGCCAGCGGCGTGTGCGCATCCCCCAGCACCTCAAACATCGATTGCGTGATTTCTCCCATATCGAAAAACGCAATCGTCGAATTCGCCTGCGGGTCCAGATCAATCAGCAGCGTGCGCCGTCCCTTGTGCGCAATTGCCGCCGACAGATTGATCGCCGTCGTCGTCTTCCCGACCCCGCCCTTCTGATTCGCTATCGTAATAATGGCAGTCATCGCCGCTCTGCCTCCGCCTGCCCTGCCCTTTCAACCCTGCAATTCCCGCACCATACCCGTGTCCCATTGCGGAACGGCCCGCCCTCGCCCCGCACCTCTCCGCTCACACCTCTCCCCTCCGAAGGCACTGCCGCATCTTCCTTTTTTGCTGTGGTTATGCCACCAGAAAGGCCCAAAGGCATACGCAAAGAGTACGTTTCTGACCCGCATTAACGCAAGTACAAAACCTCCGCCCCAGTGGAAAACTCCTCATGCAAAAATGGCCCGTTGTTGAACGGACGGTGTTACTGAGCGGACGGTATTGTTGAACGGACGTTGTTGTCGAGCGGACGATGTTGTTGAACGGACGGTGTTGTTGAACGAAGGTTGCCCCAGGCACGGAGTAAGTGCCTGGCTCTTGGGTCACTCTTCCTCAGCGAACCCTGCGGTTTTTTCTTCGGTATTCCCGAACAACCCAACCCCGTCATTCCGAACGGAGCGGCCCGATTTATTCTTTCGCGCCGTTTTGTGGCCCGTCGGGCCGCGCAGTGAGGAATCTCTCTTGGGTTGTCTAGGGTTGTCTTGCTTCGTTCTTCTCTGCGCCCTCTGCGTCTCTGCGTTATGTTTCTTCTCTTCTTCCCTAAAACGCCACTCCCCAAAAATCTCCCGCCGCCTCTCCCAACTCCAATCCCAATTCCCAACCTTTCGGCCTCTCATGCCCGCGCCAGATTAGCGTTGCCTCCGCCGATTTCCCATTCGATTCATTCTGCACCACCAGCTTTTGCCCCAACGTTAATCCCTGCGGCACAATCGCCATGCAACCCTTCGGGCTGATGTCCACCGTGTACCCCTGCGCGCTCAGCGTTTCCCCGTGCTCTCTCCACTCCACCCAAAGATTCATCCTCAAATACAACCGTGGTTCGGCCCGCATATCCCGTATGCTCGCCACATAGCTCGCTTCATTAACCGTTCCCACGATGGATCCTCCGTCAAACCGCCGCTCGCAATCCTCACCTGCATCAACATCTGCAAAGCACACCACTCCGCAGCTTCCTTCACGCTAATTCCCCATTCCCTCCAACGTCAATGGAACTAACCTCCCATCCCACCGCACAAGTAACCTCCTCCCTTCTCACACTCCACGCCCGTCCGAATGACCCGCCATTCCGAACGGAGCGGCCCGCTTTTTTCTTTCCCGCCGTTTTCTGGCGCGTCGGGCCGCGCAGAGAGGAATCTCTCTTGGGTTCTCTTGGGTTCTCTTCTGTTCCCCTCTCCATCTCTGCAACTCCCACTGTGCGCCATATTGTCATCCCGACCAAACTGCCGCGCCTCAAGCAACATCGCAAAATCTGTCTCCCCGCCAGCCCGCCGCAGGAGGGGCCACATGCCGCCCCTCTTGCGCATGGCAAAATGTGTTATCCCGACCGGAGTGCCGCGCCTTCTGTGTCATCGCCCAAACTGTCATCCGGACCGGAGGCCTGCGTAGTTTGCAGGCCGCAGCGGAGGGATCGTGGCAACACCTCAGCCATCCAACACACAAACGATTGAAGTGATCCAAAGGTTTTACCTTTAACTTTTAACTTTCAACTTTTAACCTTTTCCCTGCGACCTCCGCGCCCTCTGTGTCCTCCGTGTAATGCCTTTCCCTCCTCCTCTTTCCATTGTCCCCAAACCCCCGCTCAGCATAAACTCTCCTATTCCCCATGCTCTCCACCTTCCGCCGCGAACTCCCTCCCACCCTGCGTCTCGCCCTCCCTCTCGTCCTCGCAGAAATCGGATGGATGAGCATGATCATCGTGGACACCGTGATGGTCGGCCACCTCCCCAACAGCGCCGAGTCCATCGGTGCCGTCAGCATCAGCTCCAGTCTCTTCCTCGTATTCGCCTTCTTTGGTGAGGGTCTTCTAATCGGCCTCGACACCCTTGTCTCCCAAGCCTTTGGCGCCGGCCATCGCGAAGACTGCCACCGCTCCCTCATCAACGGCATCTACCTCAGCTTTGCCGTCGCACCCATCCTCGTCCTCCCCGTCTGGTATCTCCCTCTCTACTTCCATCGTATGGGCGTTGACCCCAAAATCGCCGTCCTCGCTCTTCCCTACATGCGTACCCTCGCCGTCGGCCTACTTCCATTACTCCTCTACTTCGCCGTGCGCCGCACCCTCCAGGGCATGAACATGGTCCGCCCCATCGCCTTCGCCCTCGTCACCGCCAACCTCATCAATTTTTGCGGCAATTACATCTTCATCTTCGGCAAGTTCGGCATGCCAGCTCTCGGCGTCACCGGCTCCGGTTGGGCCACCGCCGTCTCTCGCACCTACCTCGCTCTCGTTCTCGTTGGCTACCTGCTCTGGTACGACCACCGCCATCGCACCGATCTCCTCAAAACTCCCGTCGAAATCGATATCCAGCGCATCCGTCGTCTCATCTCTCTCGGCCTGCCCGCCGCCCTGCAGCTCACCGCCGAAATCAGCGTCTTCGCCATGGTCGCATCTCTCATCAGCCGCCTAGGCGCCGTCCCTCTCGCCAGCCACCAAATCGCCCTCAACACCGTCGCCTTCACTTACATGGTCCCTCTCGGCATCTCCTCCGCCGCGGCCGTCCGCGTAGGTCAAGCCATCGGCCGCCGTGATCCCCTCGCCGCTCGTGATGCTGGCAATACCGCCATCTTCCTCGGTGCTTCCTTCATGTCTCTCATGAGCATCGCTCTCCTCGTCTTCCCGCGCGTTGTCGCCCGCATCTACACCGACGACCCCGTCGTCATCCGCAACGCCACCATCCTTCTCGCCGCTGGTGCCGCCTTCCAACTCTTCGATGGCATCCAAACCGTCGCCACTGGCGCCCTCCGCGGCTCCGGCGACACCCGCACCCCCATGATCTGCCACTTCTCCGCCTACTGGTTGATGGGGCTCCCTCTAGGAGCCTGGCTCTGCTTCCGCCGCCATTGGGGAGCCCTGGGCCTCTGGGTAGGCTTAAGCCTCTCCCTAATCCTAATCGGCATCCTCCTGCTAACCTTCTGGCGCCGCCGCATCCGCCGCCTAATCGCTAACGCTTCGTAGGGGCGCAGCACGCTGCGCCCCATGTCCGCAAGATCGATCCTCGCAGCAGCAATCTAGTCTTCCTCTTCTCCAAGCTCTCTGACGTCAGTCCCTCTCCAACACCTCTCCGTTAACTCTGTGGCCCTCTGTTAGCTCTGTGGTTCGCCTTTTTCTTCTCTTCTCTGCGACCTCTGTGCCTCTGCGTTAAGTTTCTTTTTCCTTTCTCTTCCTCTTGTTTTCTCCTCATATCCAAAAAAACGGCACAGCCAAAGCCGTGCCGCCAATCCGTTTCCTGATATCTGATATCTGATATCTCTCCCCGCTACATCTTGTATCTCCCCAAATCCTCGTCGCTCAATCCCTCCAGCCAATTCCGCAACTGTTCATTCGTACTCCGCTCCGCCAGCGCCGTGGACACCTTCGAACTCTTCAACACGGTTTCATCCACAAATATCGGGCAATCCATCCGCAGCGCCAGCGCCAGCGCATCGCTAGGCCGCGAGTCAATGCTCATCAACTCGCCCTCGCGTTCCACCCAGATCAACGCAAAAAACGTGTCGTCCCGCAGATCGTTCACCACGATCTTCTGCACCCGCACATCCAGCCCCAAAAATACGTTCTTCAACAGATCATGCGTCATCGGCCGCGGCGTCTGCACCTTCTCAATCTCCAAAGCAATCGCGTTAGCTTCGTATGCCCCGACCCAGATCGGCAAAATCGCCTGCCCCTGCACGTCCTTCAACACCACAATCGGCATTTGCGTCACTGGATCCATCATCAGGCCGCGTATTTTCATTTCCACTTCCATCGCGCCCTCCTAATCCCCGCCGATCCCGCTAAACAACTACCGCTCTTGCGCTCTTAAACTCTTTTGCTCTTTCGCCGCTTTTCTCTTCTCTGCAAACTCAGTGCCCTCTGTGTTCCGATCTCCGTGAACTCTGTGTTACCGTCCTTCTTTCTTTACTCTTCCTCCGAAACTGTAGACTGTGAACTGTCAACTGTAAACTTTTCTTCCCCCACCAAACTGTTCGGCCCCGCTCCCGTCACCCGAACCCGCACGTAGTGTCCCAGAAGTTCCTTCTCCGGTGAAGTGAAATTCAGCACTCGATTACACGACGTATGTCCCATCCACTGATTCTCTCGCCGCGATTTCCCTTCCACAAGCACCTCGAACGTTTCCCCCACCAGCCGCGCATTCCTGGCAATTTGTATTTCCCTCTGCCGCCCCTGCAAGATCCCCAGCCGCCGCGATTTCTCTTCTTCCGGTATCGCATCCTCCATCTTCAGCGAAGGCGTATTCGGCCGCGGCGAATACTTGAACGAAAACGCCCCATCATACTGCGCCGCATCCATCAGGTTCAAAGTTTCCTCAAAGTCCTTTTCCGTCTCTCCCGGGAATCCCGCAATCAAATCCGTCGTAATACTGATCCGCCGCTTCGCTCCGCGCAACATCGCAATCTTTTCAAGGTACTCTTCCCTCGTATACGTCCGCGCCATCGCTCGCAGCACCGCCGTGGACCCGCTCTGCACAGGCAGGTGCACATGCTCGCAAAGCGCCGGCACGGCTTCGATCGCTTCCACAATATCTTTCCCAAAATCCCGCGGGTGCGATGTCATAAATCGCACACGCCGTATCCCCGGCACTTCCGCCACCGCCACCAGCAACTCCGAAAACCGCATCCGTCGCGCGCTCGGGTCCGCATACGAATTCACCGTCTGCCCCAGCAACTGCACTTCCGTGTACCCCAAATCCGCAATCTGCCGCACTTCTTCCAGCACCGACGCGCTAGCTCGGCTTCGTTCCGGCCCTCGCGTAAACGGCACCACGCAATAAGAACAAGCCTTGTCGCACCCCTCGATTATCGTCAAATACGCTCGCCAGGGGTTATCCCGCCGCGTCATCTCCGTCTCAAACGTTTCGTCCGTATCCGTCTTCAGCCCTGTGATCCGCGTGTTCCCTGCCTCCAGTTGCGCAATCAGCTCCGGCAATTTCCGGTAGCTCGCCGATCCGCAAACCAGGCTCACCCATGGCGCGCGCGCAAAAATCTCTTCGCCTTCCTGCTGCGCCAGGCATCCCAGCACCCCAATCACTTGTCCCTCTTTTTTCGTGAACCGGTACTCCCCCAGCCGCGAAAATATCTTCTGCGCGGCCTTCTCTCTTATCGAGCAAGTGTTATACAAAATCACCGCCGCCCGATCCGGCGATTCCACCTGCCTGTATCCCCGCGCCAGCAGCACCCCAGCCACCTTCTCCGAGTCATGCTCGTTCATCTGGCACCCAAACGTCTCCAAATAAAACGTCCCCGCCAGCATCGTTTCGCTCTTGTACTGGCCGACCTTCAGGTCGCTTCCGTCGCCATGTAGCGCAGGGAGAGTCCTCGAGCCCTGCGGCTTTTCTCTTGGGTTTTCTCTAAGGTTTTCTCTGAAGTTTTCTATGAGCTTTTCTTCGGGTGCTCCACCCTCGTGGTCTGAGGGTGGGTCTCGGGTTTCTCCGCCGCCGTTGTGCGGCCGGCCTTCTGAGCCGCGCCGCACCGGTAGCCCAGCCACACCTCTCCCCGCCAGCCTCTCCACACTAATATCAAACAAATCACCCATACCCTCTCACTCTACCACACGCCTCCCGGCAGCTTCCCCCACTCGGCCCTTCACGCATCTCTCTTGATCGTCAGCTTCGCCGTATATCCCAGCGCATACAACACCCTCAGCAAAAGATCCGTCGAAACATTCTTCGTATTCCGGTTCAATATCGCCGTCATCCTAGTCCGCGAAGTCTTGGCCAGCCGTGCGACTTCCGCGTGCGTCAAAGCCTTCCGTCGCACGATCTCCACAATCTTCGAGTTCAGTTCGCTCCGCAGTTCGATCTCCGCCCCATCCGCTGGCGTCAGCCCCAGAGCCTCGGCCAACTCCCTGGCATTCCGTGTTACAACCGCTTTAATCTTCTTCATCGAGCAACTCCTCCAACCGTTTCTTCCCCAGTGCCAGCTCGTGTTCCGGCGTGGCCCGGCTCTTCTTTGAAAATGCATGAAATACCAGAATCCCTCGCGCTGTTTTCGTCAGGTAAAAAACTCGGTAACTGCCCGCTTGGTCCCGAATCCGCAACTCCGACGCTCCCACTGCAAGCGAAGGCATGGGCCTCGAAAGAGGCATCGTCAACATTTCTCCCCGTTGTAAATCAAATATGGCCTTCCCCAATTCCTTTCGCACTCCCGCGGGAAATGACCGTATCACATCCCGCGCTGCCGGATGGAAGATCGCCATTTTCACTTTTTCAATGTCTCATATGTGAGACATTACGTCAACTCCATTTTGGACTCCCACTCCTTGTTGCCCATCCATTTCCGTCCTATAGTTCTCCTTCAACAAGAATTTCTTTGGAGCCACCATGAAACCATCCACACGAATCCTTTATTTTCTGACCCTCCTTTGCCTCCTAATCCTTCTTCTCCTTCCCTCTTCCTTCGCTCAACAACCCGCCAAATCCCTAGCCGAACGCCTGGGCTACCCCGCCAATTCTCGCCTCCTCATCATCCACGCCGACGATCTCGGCATGATGCACACCGTCAACTCCGCCATCTTCGAAGCCTTCGATAAACACTGGATCACTTCCGCCAGCATCCTCGTTCCCTGCCCATGGTTCCCCGAAGTTGCCCAGTGGGCTAAGACTCACCCCGACGCCGACCTCGGCATCCATCTCGCCCTCAATGCCGATTGGACCAGCTACCGTTGGTCCTCCGTCTCTCCCCAGCCTCCAGGCTCCAGCCTCCTCGACCCCGATGGCTATCTCCCTCTCCTCACTCCCTACGTCGTAGCCCACGCCAAAATGTCTGATGTCGCGACAGAAACCCACGCCCAGGTCGATAAAGCCAAAGCCGCCGGCATCCGCCTCTCACATCTCGACACTCACATGGGCACCATCACCAGCTCCGAAGCTCTCACCAAGGTCTACCTCGCCACCGGCCAAGCCTACAAACTCCCCGTCTTTCTCGCCCACAAAGTCGATGGCCACAACACCGATCTCTCCAAACTTGGCCTCGCTCCCAACACCATCATCCTCGACGCCATGCTCGAGATGCTCCCCGGCATCCCCCAATCCCAGTGGCTCGCTACCTACAAGAAAATGCTCCAGCCTCTCCCTCCCGGCACCTATCAATTGATCGTCCACCTCGCTCACAACGATGCCGAAATCCAAGGCGCGACTTTCGATCATCCCGATTGGGGCGCCGAATGGCGTCAAAACGATTTCGATCTAATCCAAAACCCCGACTTCCAGAAATTCCTCAAAGACCAAGGCTTCATTCTAATCAACTGGCGCGACCTCCAAAAACTCCAACCCAACTAATTTCGCCTTTCTCTAAGCGGTTGCCCCAGGCACGGACTCTGTGCCTGGGTCTTGGGTCCCTCTTCCTTCTCCATTCCCACCACCCGTCATTTCGAGCGGAGCGGCCCGATCTTTTTCTTCCGCGCCGAAGTGTGGCGCATCGGGCCGCGGAGAGAGAAATCCCTCTCGGGTTCTCCTGGATTTTCTTGGGTTATCCTGTCTTAAGTCTTCTCCATGACCTCTGCGCAATTCCTCTCCTTACTAGAAACTTAAAACCTAAATCTAACCACTTCCCCGGCGAACTCTTCCGACACTCCCTGCATCTATATTCTTTTGACCATGTTCCACCCGTGTGTTACGTTGCTTTTGTCTTTAAATTTCTCGTTTTCCTGAGAGGCTGACGCCATTTTTCTGTTCTCCGCCATTTTCATCGGCAACATCTTCGATATTCTTGCGCAAACCGGCTGGGTTGCTCGTGTCGTCCTCGTTCTACTACTCTTCTTCTCCCTCGTCTCCTGGGCTCTGATTTTCCAGAAGCTCGGCATCTTCGGGCGCATCGGCCGCGAAAGCAACCAGTTCCTCAAAATCTTCCGCGCCACCAAAGGCGTCGCAAACCCCCAGGGCCTCGTCTCCGCCGGCTCCCCCTTTTCCAACGTCTACGCTGCCGGCTATCGTGAACTCCAATCCCAAGTCACAGGCACCGGCAATCCCACTCCGCAAAAGGTGAAGAGCCTCGGGGCCATCACCGTCGCCATGCAACTCGCCGCCACCGAAGAAGTTCGTCGCGTCGAAAAGGGGATGTCCTGGCTAGCCACAACCGCAGGCGTCACTCCCTTCATCGGTCTCTTCGGCACTGTTTGGGGCATCATCGATGCTTTCTCCGGCCTCGGCACCGCTGGCGGAGCCAGCCTCCGCGCCGTCGCTCCCGGCATTGCGGAAGCTCTCGTCACCACCGCCGCCGGCCTTTTCGCCGCTATCCCCGCTCTCATCGCCTACAACCATTTCCTTCAACACATTCGCGATCTGGCCCAGCGCCTCGACTCCTTCGCCCTCGAGTTCGCCGCCCAAATCGAAAAAACTTTCACCTGACATGTGCAACGCTAATCTCACTAATTGTCATCCCGACCGGAGCGGCCCGATCTTCTCTGCCGCGCCGCATTCCGGCGCGTCGGGCCGCGCAGTGGAGGGATCCCTCTTCAATCACCGCGTCTTGCCTCCTCCCCCGCCTCAACAAAACTGTCATCCCGAGCGAAGCGAGGGATCTGCTTTTCTCTTCCCTGCTCGCCACTCGCCACTCGCCACTCGCCACTTTCTTCCTGCTCGCTGGTCGCCGGTCGCTGGTCGCATTCAATCCCAGCGCCATCTCTGAGAGCCGCCACCATGCCTCAACTAGCCAAATCCACGCAAACCTCCCTCTCCGACATCAACATGGTGCCGTTCATTGACGTCGTCCTCGTTCTCCTCATCATCTTCATGATCACCGCCCCCATTCTGCAATCCGGCATCGAAGTCGATCTCCCCAAAACCCACAGCGTCAAGGAAATGATCGAGCAGCACATCGTCGTCACCATCGATAAAGCTCAGCTCATCTACCTCGGCAACGATCCCGTCAATATCCACCAGCTCCCCGCCAAGATCCGCAAGCAACTCAAGCATCCTGATGACGCCGTCTTCCTTCGCTGCGACGAAACCGTTCCATTCGGCGTCTTTGCCTCCGTCGTCGATTCCCTTCGCGTCGCCGGCTTCAGCAACGTCAGCATCGTCACCGAACCCATCTCCGAGCGCAGGCACTGATCCCCATGTCCGCTACTCGTCATTTCGAGCGTAGTCTTCGGAGCGAGAAATCCCTCTTTCTTCTCTGTCGTGCCACCTGCTCTGAGCCGTGCCAGGACGGCCCGATTTTCTCCCGCGCGCCGCATTCTGCCGCGTCAGTCCGCGTCGAAAAGGACCCCTCTTCTCTTTCTTTTTTCAACTTTCAACTTTTAACTCTTAACTCTTCAACCTCTTCTTCCCTCACCCCGTTCTAACTCCATGCCGCACACTTCCTACACCATCGACGACCTCTCCTTCAACCGCTTCCTCGGCTACTCGGCCTGGTTCCATATCTCCCTCACCGCCCTTCTACTCATCGGCGTCTGGGTCCAGCGCACCGGCAACGCTTGGGGAGGCATCGGCGGGGGTGGCGGCGATTCCACCGCAAAAGTCAGCCTGGTCAGCAGCGCAGGCATTCCCATGCCGCAACCCACCATCACTTCTCCCGACAGCAGCACTGTCGACCCCACCAAAGGTCTCAACAAGGAAGAGCCCCAGCCGAAGGAACCTGAACCAAAGAAAGACGCCATCGATATTCACAAATTTGACAAAGGAAAGACGCTTCCCCCATCCAAACCTTCCAAAGTGTTCGAGAGCAAGAAACCGCAAGCCGACAACGCCGCTTACTATGGCAAAGGTGGCCAAACCAGTCTTCCCTCCGGCTTCAGCGATTTCCCCGGTCCCGCCAATGGCGGTGTCGCCGTTCAAGGTCCCGGCGGCGGTGATTTCGCCAGTCGTTACGGCTGGTACATCGAAGCCGTAAAGCGTGCCGTGAATCAAAACTGGATGCAGAACACCATCGATCCCTCCATTCGCGCCGCCCGCCGAGCCAAAACCACCATTACCTTCACCATCAATCGCGATGGTTCCATCAAAAACATTCGCGTCTCCTCACCCAGCGGCAACCGCTCCATGGACGATTCCGCACAGCGCGCCCTCCTCAGCATCGATCACTTCCCCCCTCTCCCCTCCGATTATTCCGGCCGCTACGTCGACGTAATCTTCGATTTCGACCTAGCCCTGGTCAAATAATTCCAATCCCCCACCACCTGTACCTGTAGCGCAGGGAGAGTCCGCGAGCCCTGCGGTTTTTCTCCCGGGTTAACGCATTCCTCCCGCCTTCTCCCGTCTTTCTCTAGCCTTCTCCTGCTTTTCTCCAGCCTTCTCCTGCTTTTCTCTTGCCTTCTCTGCGAGCCTCTGCGTACTCTGCGCCTCTGCGTTGTCTTTACTCTTCACTCTTTACTCTTCACTCTTTACTCTTCTGCTCTTTACTCTTCGAGCTTCGCGGCGGCCCGTCATCCCGACCGCAGCGGCCCGATCTTTTTCTTCCGCGCCGCAGTATGGCGCGTCGGGCCGCGCAGTGAGGAATCCCTCTTCTCTTTCTTTTTCAACTTTCAACTTTTAACTCTTCAACCTCTTCTCCCCTCTTCCTCCTCGCTGATATCTGCTCTCCAAAATCCCTCTTATTTTCCTCCCACCCTTCCCTCCATTTGTTTTAAAGTATTTCTTTCAGCCCCACGACCCCGGGAGGCGCCGTTGCCCGCAAAGAAAAATGTCCTGTTCGTTTCATTCTTAATCGTTTTCAGCCTATTCCTTTCTCCCACCGCCTTTGCACAGGACTGGTTCCACACCAGCACCGGCCTCGGCAACACCCAACTCCCCCGCATCGCCGTCGCTGATTTCAAACCCCGCGCGGACTCCGCAAACTCCCACTCCGCCCTCTTCACTCAAGTCGTTCGCGAAGATCTCTCCTTCTCCGGCATCATCGAACTCGTCTCTCCCAGCTTTTATCCCGCGCAAGTTCCTTCCCAGCCTCAAGAACTTCAGTTCCTCGCCTGGACCGATCCTCCCCTCAACGCCAATTTCGTCGCCTTCGGCAATCTCACCGAATCCTCCACCGAAGTCGTCATCTCCGCTTGGCTCTACGATGTTCGCAGCACTTCCACGGAAGCCGTCGTCGGCAAAATCTATCGCGGTGAACCCACGGATCCTCAAGTCCGCAAGTTCGCCCATCAATTCGCCGATGAAATCATCAATAAACTTTCCGGCGGCCTCGCCAGCATCGCTTCCACCCAAATCGCCTTCATCAGCTCGCGCACCGGCCACAAGGAACTCTGGGTCATGGATTACGATGGCTCCAACCAGCACCCTCTCACTTCTCTGAAGTCCATCTCCCTCACTCCGCGTTGGTCCCCCGACGCTTCCCGCATCGCCTTCACATGCTTCGCTCCCGCCAACAGCGTCGTCAGCGCGCAAATCTGCATGTATTCCTTTGACACCAACCGCCTCGTCACCTTTGCGCGTTATCGCGGCACAAACGATTCCCCCACCTGGTCTCCCGACGGCTCCCAGGTCATGTTCTCTTCTTCCATGCAAGGCAGCCCCGCTCTCTACGTCACCGATGCCAGCGGCAATCGCCCCAAACGCCTCACCTATGTCTCCAGTGGCGCCGACGCTTCTCCCGCATGGAATCCCAAAACTGGTCAAACCGTCGCCTTCGTCAGCGATCGTGGGGGCCTTCCTCAGCTCTATCTAATGAATGCGGATGGCACCGACACGCAAAAACTCGATGTGCCCGATAAGGGTTATCTCATTGATCCCGCCTGGTCTCCCAATGGCCAGCTTCTCGCCTTCTCCTGGCGACGCCCCAGCGGTAATTACGACATCTACATCATGGATGTCGTCTCCCGTCGCATCATCGAGATCACTCGCGATAGCGGCCGCAACGAACGTCCCTCCTGGGCTCCTGATGGCCGCCACATCGTCTTCGAGTCCACCCGCACCGGCACGCGCCAGATCTGGACCATGCTCGCCGACGGCGCTCAGCCCCACGAACTCACCTTCTCCGGCCACAACGAATCCCCCAACTGGTCCACTAAATGACCGACCCCGCTCCCTCTCCAACCCAAAACTGTCATCCCCCCAAAAACTGTCATCCCGACCGGAGCAACGGCGTCTTTTGCCGTTGCGGAGCGGAGGGATCGTGGCACAACCCCCGCGTCTTGCCTCCCTCCCCGCTTTTCGATTCTCAATTTTCGAATTCCCCCTCTGCGCTTTTCCAGTCAGTCAACCCACCCCGCAATTCGCTCTTTTCTCCTCTCCAATTTCGCGCTACAATGTATCGTATTACGACATATTCCCCGAACGCAGCCCGCCAGTGGTACCATGTCTCTCGGTGGGTCGAACACGGGATATCTCTAAGTCCAGGAGGACTCGCATGACTCAGCTGTCTCGCCCTCGTTATCGCACTATGCTCATTTCCTTTGGCTTCCTCGCGCTATTGATCGGTGCTTGCAGGCATCCACCTAAGGCTACTCCAACAGCTCCGACGCCTCCGCCACCGGCCGCCGCGCAGCCCACGGCCTCCATTAAGGCCGATCGCACCTCCATCCAGAAAGGCGAATCCGTTCGTCTCTCCTGGACTACTACCGACGCGACAAACGTCTCCATCGCTCCGGAAGTCGGCGCCGTCACTGCTCAGGGTTCCACCACCGTCACTCCTTCGGACTCCACCACCTACTCCATTACGGCTACCGGAGCCGGCGGCTCTGCCAACGCCAGCGTAAGCGTCTCCGTCGCTGTTCCGCCTCCTCCCGTTATGAAGGCCCCCGAGCCCTCTCTCGACGAACTCTTCCTCAAGGAAGTGCGTGACGCCTACTTCGATTACGACAAGGCTGATATTCGCGCCGACGCCAAGGATGCCCTCGGCAAAACCGCCGACTTCCTTCGCAACTATCCGCAAATTCGCGTCAGCATCGAAGGCCATTGCGACGAACGCGGCTCCACCGAATACAACCTCGCCCTCGGCGATCGCCGTGCCAACGCCGTCAAGCAGTATCTCGTCAGCCTGGGCATTCCTGCCGACCGCCTCACCACCGTCAGCTACGGCAAGGAAAAGCCCTTCTGCACAACCTCCGACGAAGAGTGCTACCAGCAAAATCGTCGCGGCCATTTCGTCCGCATTCCCTAATTCGCGGTCTTACAACCTACTCGCTATCTCGCCCACCCCTCGCTCTTCAAGCGAAGGGTGGGCTTTTCTTGTGTGAGATTTCCTTTCTCCGTTTGTGTGTCTTCGTACCCTTACTCTCCCGCCCTGTAGCTCACCCCTTCAGGGGTGAGGCCTTCCACAACCATTCCACAAACTCGAACCTGTGCTCTTGGGCTTCCTGGGAACGCCATTCTCCCGAATGGCCTCCTCCTCTTCCGGTTGCCCCAGGCCCGCCGTAGGAGGGTGCCTGGGTCTTGGGTTTCTTTTCTCTAGCTAGGTGCGCCAAGCAGAGTCTTTGTACCCGAACCCGAGTCCTCTCTTCTCCCTCACCCGTCCAAAATCCCCAACCACGTCATTCCGAACGGAGTGGCCCGATTTCTTCTTCCGCGCCGATCTCTGGCCCGTCGGGCCAAGCAGTGAGGGATGGTTTTGCATCGCACGTCTTTTGTGCGATGAATCCCTCTCGGGTTCTCTTTTCGTCTCTGTGAACTCTGTGAATTCTGCGTCCTCTGTGATCTCTGTGTAAGCTCTTCGCATTTCGCTTTTTTCAACTTTCAACTTTTAACTCTTCCACCTCTTCTCCCGCCTTCATTCTCCCTGATTTCCTCCGCCTTCCCGATTCCCCACTTGCCCCCATTCCAATCTCCCGTTACATTGGAAGGTTGTGAAGCATTTATCGTTTTATTTGGCTTCACCTGTAGTCGTGGAGGAACACAACAATGCGGACGCGTAACATTCTTCTATTCTCCGGCGCCATGTTTGTCAGCGCCGTTGCTGGCAGCCTCGTCGGCCCCCGCCCCGCCCTCGCTGTCGCTCGCGAGATCATCGAGCTCCAGCGCGATGTCACCTCGATCTTGCAAGGTCAAAAAGACATGCAGACGCAGATGACCGAGGATCACACCGTCATAAAGACACTCGTCGGTCAATCTTCAGACAGTGTCAACAAACTCAACGCCACCATGAGCGGCCTGCAAAAGTCCGTCCAGGACGTCCAGGCCAACTCCGGCACGCGCCTGGACACCATGTCCACTCAGGTCCAGGGCCTCTCTGACAATCTCGAGGAAATTAAATCCCGCATCGGCAAACTCAATCAGCAACTCGTCGATCTGCAAAACTCCGTGCAAGCCATTGATGCCCGCCTGGCCGGTGGCACTCCCACTGCTGCCCCTGGCGGAACCTCTCCCACCGGCGCAGGAACTTCACCCAACGCCACTCCCGCCGCTCCTTCAGGCCCTCCACCCTCCGCCGACACTCTCTACTCCAACGGCCTTCGCGATATCACCAGCGGCAAATACGATCTCGCCAATTCCGAATTCCAGGATTACCTCAAGTACTACGCCGACACGGATCTCGCCTCCAACGCCCAATTCTATCTCGGCGAAATCGCCTACTCCCAGAAGCAGTACGACCAAGCCGTCACCGAATACGAAAAGGTCCTCACCAACTATCCCAAAAGCTTCAAGCTCGCTCCTGCCCGCCTGAAAAAAGGTATGGCCTTGATCGAACTCAATCAGAAATCCGCCGGCGTCCGCGAACTCCGCGAAGTCGTCAAGCGCTATCCCGGCACAGAAGAAGAACGCCGCGCCCGCGCCAAACTCAAGGATCTAGGCGTAGCCGTAGCCTCCACCCGCTAATCCCTCCTTCGCTCCCTCACGCCATTTCATGCGTAGGGGCGCTGCACTGCTGCGCCCCATGGCCGCACAATTTATCCGCCCTAAGTTTTCTTCCTCCCCCCCTGCATAATCCTCAGACCATGTACTTGATGGTTTACCCCAATCCCAGACGGTGCCCCACCCTTGGTGTGTAAGGGTGGGCTCCGACGATCGAACACCAAGCATATTCTTCGTCTTTTCTTCATTCTTGCTTTTCTCTTTCTCCGCGCTTCCTCTGCGAACTCTGCGTCTCTGCGTTATATTTTCTCTTCCCGGTTTTTCCCTCTCCTTCATTTCGCTTTTCCTCTTCCACGTGTTATCTTTCCCTTTTCAGGGGGATTCACTCACATGTCCGTTAACAAAGTCATCCTAATCGGCCGCCTCGGTCGCGATCCCGAAACCCGTTTCACTTCCGGCGGTCAAGCCGTCGCCAATTTCTCCCTCGCCACCGACGAATCCTACAAAGACCGCAACGGTGAACGCCAGAAGCGCACCGAATGGCACAAGATTGTTGTCTGGGGAAAGCAAGCCGAAATCGCTCAGCAATACTTGAAGAAGGGCTCCCTGGTTTTTATCGAAGGCCGCATTCAATCCCGCGAGTGGCAGGATAAGGAAGGACAGAAGCGCACCAGCTTTGAAATCGTCGCCACCAATTTCCGCATGCTAGGCAGCCGTGGCGATGGCATGGCCGCAGGCGCTGGAGCCTCCGCCCCTGCCGCCTCCCGCTCCGAAGACTTCGATCACGCCGCTCCCTCCGAAGAACCCATGGGCGCCGGCCCCTCCGGCCCCGATATCTCCGACGAAGATATCCCCTTCTAACCACACTTCACCCTGTAGCTCACCCCTTCAGGGGTGAGGCTTTCCACAACCACTCTCACTCCTTACTTAATTATCGCGACAAGCAGCTTCTATCTGCTTGTGTCCTTACTTTTTGACTCTTCTTCACTTTCCCAGCTCACGATCGCAAGTTACGACCTCTCTTCTCCTGGCACATGTCTTTCCCTTCTCTGTGCACTCCGCGCCCTCTGTGACCTCTGTGTTACCGTCCCCCGTTTCGCTCTCCAAAAAAAACAAAACCGGAGAAGCACCAAGCTTCCCCGGCCACCTCTCTTGCCTTACTTAAAACTTAAAACTAAGGACTTACCACTGTCTTAATCCATCTCCAGCACCACCCGAAACTCCGCCTTCCCGCTAGCCATCCGCTCATAACCTTCCTTCACCTTGCTCAACGGAAACTTCTCCACCATCGCCCGCACTCCCGAATACGCAGAAAATTCCAGCGTCTCCTGCGAATCCATCGCCGACCCTGACGGCCATCCCTGGATCGCTCTTCTCCGCATAATCAGCGCAAGCGCAGAAACCTCCATCGGCTCAAATGGCGCTCCCACAATCACTAGTTTCCCTCCCACTCCCAATCCATCTACCATTTCCGCCATCGCCTTCGCATTCGGCGCTGTCGTCAAAATCACTTTCGCCCCGCCCAGCTTCTGCAATTCCTCCGCCGCCTTCGTCGCCTTGCTGTCAATGTATGCAAACGCTCCCAGCTTCTTCGCCAGCGCCGCATTTTCCGGCCCCCGTCCAATCCCCACCACGCGATATCCGGCCTTCGCCGCATATTGAATTCCCAAATGTCCCAACCCGCCGATTCCCTGCACTCCCACCAAATCTCCCATTCGCGCTCCGCTATTTCGCAGCGCATTAAAAGTCGTGATCCCGGCGCACAGCAGCGGCCCCGCCTCCGCAAAGGAAATCTCCCCTGGCAGCAGCGCCACGGCCTCATGCCGCGCAATCATGTACTGCTGAAATCCCCCGTCCCGCGTTACTCCCGTAATCTGTTCTCGCTCGCAGCTGATGAAATCCCCACGCCGGCACGCAGCACATACGAAACAATGTCCTCCGTGCCAACCCACTCCCACACGCTCGCCCTTCTTCCACTCCGTCACTCCCGCTCCCACCTCATCGACCACACCCACAACTTCATGCCCCGTCACGCGCGGAAATTGCAACCCCGGCCACATTCCATCCTTCACCAGATGATCGCTAAAACATATCCCGCAAGCCGCCACCTTGATCCGTACCTCGCCCGCTCCCGGCGCCAAAATCTCCCGCTCCACCAACTCAAACTCCCCACCCGCCTTGCTAACCTGCGCCACCAGATTCTTCGCCATCGCTCTTCTCCCGTAATCGTTTCCTGCCTTAGTCTAATGCTCTACGATCCTTAATCCACTCTCGCGTCTTTGGATGCCATCACTCTCCCGCCGGTTAAACTCATCCTTGACAACGAAGCATGCCCGTGCGCACTCCGCCTGCATTCGGTCTCTTCATCTGCCCCGTTTCTCTCCCCTTTCTTCATTCAGAATCTTTTTCACATCCCCGCTCACTAGCTCTTGCCTTGGCGTTCGTTTTACCGTATTCTCCTCCGGCTACCTCGCTCGGAATTCGTCTGTGTTTCAGCGGGTTTGCGACCACGGGCCCTGATCTCTGTATTTTAGGAGGCACCGCCATGCTCGCTCCAGCTGGCACTTTTCGTTCCTTTTTCCGGGCACTGTTTCCTGCCTGCATCTGTTTTCTCTTCGCGGCTGTTTCCTCTTTCGCTCATCCACCTCAACAATCCTCGAGTTCTTCGAGTGATGTCGCTGGCCTGATCTCTCGCGCCGAACAGGGTGATCCGCTCGCCCAAGTTCAGATCGGTGAATTCCTGGTAAATGCCAATCCCTCCTCTCAGGGTTTCGCCTCTGCCGTTGCATGGCTTCGCTCTCTCGCCGCTAAAAACCAATCACGCGCCTGCTTCATTCTCGGTTATCTCTACGAAAAAGGTCGTGGCGTTCCCCAGGACTACGCCAAAGCCGCACAGAATTATCATCTCTCCGCCATGTACGGCTATGACATGGCCCAGAACAATCTCGCTTACCTCTATAGCCACGGTTTGGGCGTCCCCAAAGACCTCCAGAGAGCCTCCTTTCTCTATCTCGCCGCAGCCCAGCAGGGGAACCGCGTTGCGCAATTCAATCTAGCCTGTTTCTATTCTGACGCCACGGGCGAGCCTCGCGACTACCTGCAAGCCGTGAAGTGGCTTCGCGCCTCTGCCGAACATGGCTACTCGCCCGCCCAGCACAGTCTCGCCGTTGCTTACTTCAAGGGTCTTGGTGTTGCCTCCGATTATTCCCAATCCGCCTACTGGGCTCGACTCTCCGCCCAACAAGGCGACGCCAAGGCTCAATCAGACCTTGCTCACTTGTACGAAACCGGCAAAGGTGTGCCCCTTGACTACGTCTCCGCTTACGCTTGGTACTCCCGCGCTATCGCTGCCGGCGAAAAATCCGCAGTCCCCCATCTGAAGTCGCTTTCCACCATCATGACTCACAAGCAAATTGAACAGGCCAGCGCCCTCTCCGCCACCCCAATTGCCCCGCCACAGACTGACTTAGCCACCTCTGCTTCCTCCAACGACAGTCTCGGCACCATGGACTAACCCCAACCTGGTTTGTTGCAACCCAACGCTTTTTCCTCCGTCGCCCGCCCCAGCTACCGATTCTGTACCTGAGCCTAGTGTTCCTCCGACCTCTGCGAACTCTGCGTCCTCAGTAACCTCTGAGTAAGTTCTTCGCTCTTCGCTCTTCGCTCTTCGCTTTTCGCTTTTCGCTTTTCGCTTTTCGCTTTTTTCAACTTTTAACTTTCAACTCTTCAACCTCTTCGTTTTACTAACCACTGAAAACTTATAACTGAAAACTGCCTCCCTACCCCCGTCCCTTTTCTGTCCCAAAGTTCAGTAGTCCCCCCGCCCTCCTCGCTCCAAAATCGTTCTAAATGCGTCTCGCCACTTCCCATCTCCTGGGCTCCCTTACCATTCTCCTGACCACCCTTCTCTTTATCGGTTGTGGCGCCGGATCATCCTCCTCCAATTCTCAGCAGCCTCCTCCCGCCACCATCTCCGTAACCGTCAACCCGCAAACCGCCAGCGTCCGCGCCGGCAGTTCCGCCAACTTCTCCGCCACCGTCACGGGCACACAAAACACCGCCGTCACCTGGTACGTCAACAATACTTCCGGTGGCTCCTCTTCTCTCGGCACCATCGATTCAACCGGCAAATACACGGCCCCCACGACTCTCCCTAATCCCGCCTCGGTAACCGTCGAAGCCATCAGCTCCGCCGACTCCACCAAAAATGGCACTAGCGCCGTCTCTCTCCTGAATCCCACTCCGGTCCTCACCGGCATCTCCCCTTCCTCCACCAATCTCGGCAATTTCACTCTCATCCTCACCGGCTCGGCATTCGTCTCTGGCGCACAAGTCCTTCTAGGCACCACAACCCTCACCACCACCTTCGTCTCTGCCACACAACTCACCGCCACGGGCAACGCCACCTCCGCTGGCACCTTCGCCATCACCGTAGAAAATCCCGACCCCGGCAGCAGTTCTTCTTCCGCCCAAAATTTCATCGTCAATGGTTCAGTGCAAAGTTCCAGTTGCTCTCAAATGTCCGTCGGCCAAGGAGCTAGCCTCAACGGCTTCCTTCCATTTCCCTCCGACAATCTTTGGAACAAAGACATCTCCAACGCCACCGTGGACTCCAACTCCGCCAACTACATCAACTACATCGGCTCCACCGTCGGCCTCCATCCCGATTTCGGCTCCGGTGAATACGACGGCTCTTACATGGGCATTCCCTACACTGTCGTCGATTCCTCCCAAGCCCTTATTCCCATCACCTACACCGCCTACGGTAGCGAAAGCGATCCCGGCCCCATGCCCATCCCTCTCTCCGCTCCCATCGAGGGCTACCCCAATCCCGGCTCCGGCGATCGCCACGTCCTTGTCCTAGACAATGCCAACTGCTTCCTCTACGAACTCTACAGTTCTTACCCGCAATCCTCCTCCTGGAACGCCGATTCCGGCGCCATCTGGGATCTCCTCGCCGACGAGCAGCGCCCCTACACTTGGACCAGCGCCGACGCCGCCGGTCTCCCCATCTTCCCTGGTCTCATTCGTTACGACGAAATCGCTGCCGGCGCCATCAACCATGCCATCCGCTTCACTCTGCAAAACTCCAGCGCGGGTTTCACTCCTCCCGCTTCTCACTGGGCTTCCACCACCAGCAATGCCAACGCTCTCCCCATGGGCGCACGCCTCCGCCTCAAGTCCACCTTTAGCGTCTCTTCTTTCTCCACCACCAATCAGGTCATCCTCAATGCCATGAAAAAATACGGCCTCATCATGGCCGACAATGGCTCTTCCATGTACATCACCGGCACTCCCGATGATCGCTGGAACAACACTGACCTCCACAATCTCGGTGAAGTCACCGCCGCCGATTTCGACGTCATCGAAATCTCCCCGCTCTACACCAGCGCCAACGTCCCCTCCGGTCCCAATCCGCAGATCGCTTCCTTCACCGCCAGTTCCACGTCCATCGCCTCCGGCACTCCCGTAACTCTCTCCTGGCAAGTCACCGGCGCCTCCTATGTCATCATTTCCCCCACCGTGGGCGCCATCCGCTCCACGTCCGTCTCCGTCTCTCCCACAACCACAACCACCTACACCCTCTACGCCACCAACGCCTTCGGCCAAACCACCTCCTCCATCTCCATCACCGTTAAATAATTCCTCTGTAGCTCAGGTCTTCAGACCTGAGGCTTTCCCCTACACCTACTCTAGATTTCCCTCCGTCCCTGACCTCTTCCAGCAAGTTATGGTTGCCCCAGGCACGGAGTCTGTGCCTGGGGCCTGGGCCTCTCCCCCTGTGGCACACTCACTCCCGGCTGTGTTCCCGGGTTCCTCATTCCTCCTCTGTGAGCCTCGGCGAACCCGCGCCTCTGCGTTATCTTCCTTCTTGCTCCCTCCCCGCTTCTCGAATTTCGCTTATCAACCTCTTGCTTCCTGATCGCTGATATCTGATCGCTGATATCCCCGTACTTTCTAGCCACCATCCGCTAGTAATCCCCTTTGACTTCCCCACGACCTGTGTTAATCTATAGATGCGTTTGTTGCTCTTGTTTCGCCTTTTGTTTTTGAAGGGTCGCAGGCTACAACTTGCGGCCTTTTTTTGTTTTCCGCCCGCTTAACCGCGGTGAGGAGACGACGGAAGACGCCCGGTATCCGTAAGGGTCCTGGAGAGAGATGCATCAGATAGCTTATTTGAAAAGAGAAACTGCATTGAGTAAGGAACAAGGAACTGTAAAGTGGTTTAACGCGAGCAAGGGCTTCGGATTCATCCAGCGCCAGACCGGAGAAGACGTTTTCGTCCATTTCTCCGCGATTCAGGCCGATGGCTACCGCTCTCTCAACGAGGGCCAGGCCGTTGAATTCGAGGTCGTACGCGGGCCGAAGGGTCTGCAAGCCTCCAACGTTCAACCCCTTTAATCTGATCCCTCATCTCCAGGCGGAGCGCCCTGCGCTCCGCCCTTTTTTTTTGCCCCGCCCATGTCATGTAGCGCAGGCAGTACATGTGGCGCAGGGAGAGTCCGCGAGCCCTGCGGCTTTTCTCCAGGGTTCGCTTTTCTCCAGGGTTCGCCTCTCTTCACGGTTTTGGTTGCCCCAGACACGGAGTCTGTGCCTGGGTCTTAGGTTCGCCTTTTCCTCTTTGTCATCCCGACCGGAGCGGCCCGATTTTTTCTTTCGCGCCTCCTTCTGGCGCGTCGGGCCGCGTAGTGGAGGGATCGCGGCACTCTCCGAGCCAAACCTGGCATCCGATTCCTCCCCTCCTCTCTGTACTGAACACTTACAACTCAAAACTTAAAACTCTTCCTCCCCTAACCCCTCTCTGGTGTACACTCTTCCCGTTCCTCGCTCCACCAGGCGATTCCCGTTCGTTGTTAGTGAGGTAACATTGCTCTCTCCCGGCAAGTTTCCTCGGATTGCCGTTGCGGTCGCTCTTCTTGTGACCGTCTTCCTATTCCTTAATTTGCTTTTGGTTCATGACGCCTCCAAGAACCTTCTCATTTCCAATTCGCTCGACTTCTGCATTGTCCTTTGGACCGCACTCTGCTGTTGCCTCGTCGCTCGCCGATCTTCCGCCTACCCTCGCCAACTCTGGCTCCTCCTCGCCTTCGCCCTTGCTCTGGAATCCCTCGCTCAAGTTATCTGTACTTACTACCAAAGCTTCGTCCCAAACTCCTCTCAAACTCCCTGGCCTTCGGACATCCTCTTTTTCATCTGGGCCGCCCCCGTTTTCATGATCTTCCTTCCTCGCTCCGACGAAGCCTCTCCGGCCTTCGATTGGACCACCATCCTGGACTTCCTCCAGTTCGCCATCTTCGCCGTCACTCTCTATCTCTTCTTCTTCTACTCCCCCGCTCGCTGGCAATCCAATCAGCCCGCTGTCCTCCGCCAGATCCTCACTCTCTACATTGTCCGCGACCTCATTCTCTCTCTCGCCTTCTTCTTGCGCTCCCGTACTTCTCCTTCCTCCTGGCTGCGCTCCTTCTCCCTTGTTCTTGGTTCCGTCTTTCTCCTCGCCGTTCTCTCCGATGCGGTATACCTCGTCACCCTTCATGCTTCCACCAGTCTTTCCAGTTGGGGTGACCTCGTCTTTCTTTGCCCCTACCTCCTCCTCATCCTCTTCGCCGTCACCTGGAAGCGCCCCGAACCCGCTCCTGTTTCCTCCCCCTCTCGGGTCGGCCAGCTCTTCGCCGCTCAGATTCTTCCCATTGCCATTCCTGTTCTCGTCATTCTCATGGGCCGCCAGATCGCCAAAGAGCAGTTCCTCATCCCTTGGCTCGTCGTTACCGCTTCTTTCGCCTGCTCTGCCTTTCGCCTCATCCTCACCAATCGCACTCAGCGCAAAATTGGCAGGGATCTCCTCAACATCCAGGAAGCTTTGCGCAGGTCTGAGCGCATGTTCTCCTCCGCTTTTCATTCCAGCCCTGACTCTATGTCCATCAACGTTTTCCCGGATGGCCCCTATCTCGATGTCAACGACGGCTTCACTCGTCTCACCGGCTACTCCCGCGAGGAAGTCATCGGCAAATCTCCCACCGACCTCAAGCTCTGGGAAAACCCGGGTCGCCGCGCGGAACTCTTCAAAGAATTTGTCCGCACTGGCGAACTCCAGGAATGCGAGTTCCGCTTCCGCACCAAATCAGGCCAGATTCGCTTTGGCCACATGTCCGGTGCTCTGCTCGATCTCGATGGCAAGCGCTGCTCCCTCGTCGTTGTTCGCGATATCACAGAGCGCAGGGCCGCCGAGGACCTCCTTCGCTCCAACGAACAGCGCTTCCGTTCCCTTGTCGAGCACATCCATGTCGGCATCGCCTTGTATGACCCCCAAGGCCGCTTGCAATTCGCCAATCGCGCCGCCCTCGATATGTTTCATCTCAAGCTCGACGATATCCAGGGAAAAGGCCCCGAGGATTATGGTATTCAGCCTTTTTACGAAGACGGTACCCCTGTTCCTGATTCTGCTCGCCCGGTCTCTCTCGTTATCCGTAACGGCCAATCTCTCCGCAGCCAGGTTTATGCCTGGCGTCTCTCCTCCACCACTGAAATCCTCTGGGCCTTGACCGACACCATCCCCGAATTCGATGCCGTCGGCAATCTCACTCGCGTCCTCATGTCTTTTACCAACATCACCGAGCAGCGCAAAGCCCTCGATGCTCTCCGCGAAAGCGAAGAGCGTTTTCGCACTCTCGTCCGCGACCTCCACGCCGCCGTCGTCCTCAATGGCCCCGACGGCAAAATCGAGTTCGCCAATCAAACTGCCATGAACATGTTTGCTATCTCACCCGCCGAGACCATCGGCGGCGACGTCGGCTCTCTAGGACTTCTCTCGCTTGATCAAGACGGCCAACTCTTGCCCCTCGGCGAACGTCCCGTCCAGACCGTCTTGCGCACCAAGCGCCCCATCCGCAGTCGCACCATGGGTTGGCGCCGTCAGGGCTCTCCCGACATCCTCTGGATCTTCGGCAATTCGGTTCCACAATTTAATCCAGACGGCTCCATCCTTCGCGTCATCTCTTCCTTTACCGATATCACCGAACTCAAACACGCCGAGCACGCCATCCGTCAACTCTCCACCCAACTCCTCAATCTCCAGGATGAAGAGCGCCGCCGCATCGGCCGCGAACTTCACGATGGCCTCGCGCAAACTGTTCTTGCCGTCAATCTAAGCCTCGCCCAAGTTCGCCAGTCTTCCCCGCCACTAAGCGAACCCGCCGAGCGCTCCCTCGATAAGGCTCGCGCTCTGCTCCAACAAATGTCCCGCGAAATCCGCACCCTCTCTTATCTCCTTCATCCTCCCTTGCTCGACGAACTTGGCCTCGTCTCCGCTCTCAAGGAATACGTCCATGGCTTCAGTGAGCGTAGCGGCATCCAAACTCAACTCCTCCTCCCCCAACATTTCAGCCGCATGCCTCAGTTCATCGAAATCGCCCTCTTCCGTGTCGTTCAGGAAAGCCTCGCCAACATCCAGCGCCATTCTGGCAGTCAATCCGCCACCATCCGCCTCTTCGAAAATCCTTCCACCGTCATTCTCGAGATCAGCGACTTCGGCCACGGTATGGAACTCCCCTCCGATGGCCGCATCCAGCCTAACGTCGCCCATCTTGGCGTCGGCATTCCCGGCATGCGCGAACGCATCGCTCAACTCAGTGGCCGCCTCGAAATCGATTCCAGCCCCTCGGGCACCACCATTCGCGCTACCATCTCAACACCACAGGTTCTTACTCAGGAGGCTTTCGATGGCCCCCCTTCAAATCCTGATCGCAGATGATCACTCCGTTGTTCGTGCCGGTCTCCGCACTCTCCTCGAATCCCGCGATGGTTGGCACGTCTGCGCCGAAGCCGTTGATGGCCGCGATGCTGTCGAAAAATCCACCAAACTCAAACCAGATATCGCCGTCCTCGATATCGGCATGCCCCTCCTCAACGGTGTTGACGCCGCCCGCCGCATTCGCAAATCCTCACCTCACACTCAAATCCTCATCCTCACCATGCACGAGTCCGATGAACTCGTTCGCCAGGTCATTGAAGCTGGCGCACGCGGCTATATCCTCAAAGACGACGCCGACCGTGTTCTCATCGCCGCCGTCGACGCTCTCCGCCAGCACAAGCCCTACTTCTCCCTCCGCGTTTCTCCCGCCTCCAATCCTGGCGACGACACTTCCAAATCTCACCGCTCCCGCCTCACCCCGCGCGAACGCGAAATCCTCCAACTCCTCGCCGAAGGCAAAAGCAATAAAGAAATTGCCACCATCCTCGGCATCAGCGTCAACACCGCCGAAGCTCACCGCGCCAATATCATGCTCAAGCTCGATCTCCACTCCCTCCCCGAATTAGTCCTCTACGCCATCCGCAACAACATCATCTCCACCTGATCCTCCTCCCTTCTCCCTGTAGCTCACCCCTTCAGGGGTGAGGCCTTCCATCATCGAACCCACACTTCTCTCCGGCTTTTCTGTCCTGGGCGAATTCTTTCAGGTTGCCCCAGACACGGAGTGCGTGCCTGGGTCTGGGTTCCTCTTTCCTGGTTTGTCATCCCGACCGGAGGCCCGCGTCGTCTGCGGGCCGGAGTGGAGGGATCGCGCCACCACTTTAAAGTCCTCTGTTGACTCCGTGTCCTCTATGTAAGCTTCTTCCTAACAAAAAAAAGCGCGACCAATGTCGCGCCACCCACCACCCCCTCTCCCAAAACTTTCGCTTTTAAACTCTTCTCCCTCTTCTCCTCTTATCCTCCACCAACAAACAAGCATCCTCAATCACAACCAATCCCTTCTCCCGCGCCTTCTCCGCCGCCGCAGCCTCCTCTACCCCCAACTGCATCCACACCACTTTCGCCCCAATCGCAATCGCGCTTTCCACCACTCCCGCCACTTCTTCCGCCCGCCGGAAAATATCCACGATATCCACTTTCTCCGGCACATCCTCCAGCCGCGCGTACGCCTTCTCCCCCAACACTTCCCTCTCCCGCGGATTCACCGGAATAATCCGGTACCCCACGCGCTTCAAGTACTCCGCCACCTCATAGCTGGGTCTCGCGGGATTCCCAGACAGCCCCACCACCGCGATCGTTTTCGTCGCGCGCAATATCTCCGCGATAGGATCGCTCGCGCCCTTCATCCCATCCGGCAAATGAATTTTCATGTTTTCTTGGATGCCCCAAGCTGCGTCTTGGAAACTCTTCTTTTCCTGGAGCCGCAAATGAAGCAGCGGTATAAGCCCAACCCGTCATTTCGAACGGAGTCTGCGGAGTGAGAAATCCCTCTGGCAACTGTCACCGTACCACCTCATTCTTCCTAATTCCCTTACGACACCTTCACCGTCTCCGGCCTTCTCCGCGCCATCACTTTCGCCACCGCCGCCAACAGCTCGCTGTTCTCTTCCGGATTCCCCACCGATATCCGGACCGCATCTGGGAATCCCATCCACGCCATCGGCCTAACAATCACGCCTTCTTTCAACAATTCGTCACACAGCGCCTTAGCATCCATCCCGCCCACTGGCACAAACAGAAAATTCGTCTCGCTCGGCACCGGCTTCAATCCACTCTTTCTCAACTCCTCCAACAGCCGCGTCCGCTCAGCTCGGTTCATCTTCACCGACCGCTGCACGTGTTCCGCGTCATCCAGCGCCGCCAGCGCCGCCGCCTGCCCTACGCTTGTCACGTTGAACGGCGTCCTTAGCTTGTTCATTTCCGCCACCAGCGTCGGGTGGCCAATTCCATATCCAATCCGCAATCCCGCCAATCCATAGACTTTCGAAAATGTTCTCAGCGTCAGTAAATTGTTGTACTTCTTGAAAATCTCCATCGCCTTCGGCAAGTCTCGTCGTTCCGCATATTCCGTGTACGCCTCATCCAACACCACAAGCACGTCCCCAGGCACCTTCTTCATGAATGAGTCAAACTCCGCCGCCCCAAAAGCAGTCCCCGTCGGATTGTTTGGGTTCGCAATATAAACGATCCGCGTTTCGGGAGTCACCGCCGCGGCCATCGCGTCCAGGTCAAACGTATAATTCCGCATCGGCGTCTGCACAAGCTTTCCGCCGCTAGCCCGTATCGCAATCGGATACAACGCAAAAGTCCCCTCGCTCGTAATCCCTGTCAGCCCCGGCCGCAGCAAAACTCGCGACGCCAAATCAATAATCTCGCTCGATCCCAGCCCCACAAACACTTCTTCCGGTCGCACTCCGAATCGCCCCGCCAGCACCTCGCGCAATCGTTTGCTTCCTCCATCGGGATACCAGTTCGCCTCCCCCAACGCCTGCCGCGCCGCCGCCATCGCTTTCGGTGAAGGCCCCAGCGGGTTCTCGTTTGAAGCCAGCTTCACCGCATGGATCTTCAGTTCTTGCTCGACTTCTTCCACCGGCCTTCCCGGCACATAAGCCGGCAGCCCCTGAATATAATCCGGTATAAGTTCTTCTAGTGTGTGTGTCATAAGACCAGATTATGCTCCACATCAGCCACACCCGCAGTGCCAAGCGTCACCAATGTTCCCCACCCCTAACTCCATTTTGGCCTACTACCCTCCCCAACACCGTCATTCCGAACGGAGAGTCTTCGGAGTGAGGAATCTCTCTTCTCTGTGCCCTCTGTGCTCTTCACTCTGTGAACTCTGTGTTACCGTCTCCTTCTCTTTCTTTTTTCAACTTTCAACTTTCGACTTTTGACTCTCCCCCTCACCCCAATCGTTCCCGCCTCACCGTGATCGCGTCAATCCTCTCTCGTCGAACTCCATACCCAATCCCCACCCCACTCGGCACCCGTATCGTCCCCGCTGTTGTCACCGTCACCTCCGGCTCAATCACATCTTCCACCCAATACCGCTTACTAGCGCTAACATCCCCCGGCAACGAAAAATTCTCCATCGTGGACATCGCGATGTTGTGCGCCCTTCCAATTCCCGATTCCAGCATCCCGCCGCACCACACCGGCACGCCATTCTTCGCGCACAAATCATGAATCCGTCTCGCTTCGTGGAATCCTCCCACGCGCCCTAATTTAATATTGATGATCTTGCACGCACCCAGCGATATCGCCGCTTCCGCCTGCTCATACGTGTGGATGCATTCATCCAGGCAAATCGGCGTCTGCAATCCCTTTTGCACCTCCACGTGCCCGTACAAATCGTCCCAACCCAGCGGCTGCTCGATCATCATCAGGTAAAATCCATCCAACTCTTTCAGCAGCGGCCAATCCTTTTTACGGTAAGCCGAATTCGCATCCACCATCAACTTGATCCGCGGAAACTCCTGCCGCAGCCGCCGCACCGGTTCCAGATCCTTCCCCGGCTTAATCTTGATCTTGATCCGCTGATATCCGGCATCCAATTCCTTCTTCACTGCCCCCACCAGCTCGTCCAAGGTCCCCTTCACTCCAATCGATACTCCGCAAGGAATCTCCTCGCGCACTCCACCCACCAATTTCCATAGCGGCATTTTCTTCTGCTTCGCTTCCGCATCCCAGATCGCCGTCTCCAGCGCCCCCTTCGCCATCGAGTGCCCGCGCACCGCTTCCAACAGTCCCCACACATCCGTCGCCGCGCCAAATTCTTTCCCCTTTATCAACGGCCACAAATAGTTCTTCAAAATGTGCCAAGCTGTTTCCGTATCTTCCGGCGAATAAAACGGATCCTCCCCCGCCGTACATTCCCCCCAGCCGATCACTCCATCCACATCCGCTTCCACCAGAATGATCCGCCGCTCAAACACGCGGTCCATGCTAGTCTCAAACGGCGCCACCAGCGTCATCCCTATCTCTCGAAGCGTAACTCCCCGTACTCGCATCCCCCCTCCGACTCTTACTTCCTTTTCTTCTCTGCGAACTCTGTGTCCTCTGTGATCTCTGTGTAATCTTTTCTCTTTCCTCTAGTCTTCCCGTGAAGCTGTATACTGTCGGCTGTAAGCTGTGAACTCTCTCGGCCTCCTGATATCTGATAACTGATATCTGATATCTCCCCTCAAAAATCACTCCACGGCGCCAACCCATACTCCGCCCCGCTCGCCGTAATCTTCATTCCCGTAGCCGCATACCCTTTCGCGAACCACCCCAAAAACTCTCCCCGAATCCGCGCCTGCACTTCCCCCAATCGCGCGTCCCCCGTTTTTTTCCACTCCTCCAACTCTCTCGGTAAACAAATCCTGGCTGGCGCCTCCTCGCCATCCCGCACCAAATTCTCAATCGCCGCCACCACCCGCTTCGAATCCAGTTCCCACTCCACCAGCAGCCGGTCCGTCGGCAATCCTCGGTGCAATGGACTCGTCGTCACACCATAAAAATTCACGATCAGCTTTCTCGCAAACGCCCCCAGCCGGTTAAAATTAAAATGCGCATTCCGCGTTTCCAACGGATCAAACGTCCACTCGATCCGCCGTATCCCTCGCCCCAGCGCCTCTTCCCTTTGAAAAAGTTTCAGCATCCGCCCCACGCCGCGGTTGCGGTACGATTCCACCACGCCCGTCATGTGCGAATGCAGGTACGCCTTCCCATCCCGCAATCCCACCATCGCCATCGCGAACCCCACCATCTTCTCGCCGTCAAACGCGCCCAGCACTTGCCCGCCCGTCTGCCTCGCCACCACAAATGTCGTGTACGGTTCCGTCTCCAGATCGCTCTCGCCCCACACCTCTTTCTCAATCTCCACGCACCGCTTGTATTCCTCCACCGTCTCGCACTTCCGTATTTCAATCCCCACGTTTTCCCTCTCCCGCAATCCTCGATCCGTCATTTCGATCCCGCGAAAGCGGCACCGCGTAGTGAGCAACGGTTCTCCATCGCACGCTCTTTGTGCGGTGAAATCCTCCTTCGCTTTGCTCTTCTCTGCGCCCTCTGAGTCTCTGCGTTATCTTTTCTCTTTCTTTGTCTTCTCCGAAGCTGTCGACTGTAAACTGTCAGCTCTCAGCTCCCTCCCCTTCGCCTCATCCCACATCTCCTCCATCCTTCCTCTCGCCATTTCCCCCAGCGTCGTCCCTTCTTCCCTGGCCGCCCCCTCCATCTCCCTGAACCGCCGCGCGAATTTCCCGCTGGCATTCTTCATCGCAATTTCCGGATCAACTTTCAAAAACCGTGCCAGGTTCATAGCCGCAAACAGAATATCTCCCACTTCTCCCTCAACCTCTTTACTCCCGCGTTTCTCCAGCACCTGCCGCAACTCTTCCATCTCTTCCTGCAGCTTCTCGAAAATCCCGCCCACATTCTCCCAATCGAACCCAATCCTCGCCGCCTTCTGTGTTAGTTGATATCCCTCCAGCAAGCCGGGCAAACTCCTCGGCACTCCATCCAGCACCGACACCGTTTTCTCCGCTTCCGCACTTCCTTTCGCCACTCGTTCTTCTCTCTTGATCATCTCCCAATTCCGCAGCACCTCCGCCGCGTCCTTCGCCTGCTTCTCCCCAAACACGTGCGGGTGTCGCCGGATCATCTTTTCGTAAATCTCCCGAATCACATCGACGATGTTGAACCGCCCCTCCTCCTCCGCCATCTCCGCATGAAACACAATCTGCAAAAGCAAATCCCCCAACTCCTCCGCGAACTTCACATCGTCCCCACCATCCAGCGCATCCAACACTTCATAAGCCTCTTCAATTAAATAAGTCCGCAACGTTTCGTGCGTCTGCTCGCGATCCCAAGGACACCCGCCCGGCGCCCTCAGCCGCTCCATCACTTCCACCAATTTCTCGAACCACTCCCCGGCGTCCCCCCGGCCGCGTTTCATCCGCCCCGCAAGCGCATTCTTCCCCTGCGCCTTCAGCCCGTTCTCAATCTGTTTTTTGTTCTTACCGCCAGTCGCCCGTCCGTTTTTTTTCTCTGTCATCCAATGTTCCAATCCGTACTTTCAGCAGTCGCTCCACTCTAAGTCCCGCCCCTCCTTTTTGACAAGCGTCGCCAACCCTTCCTTACTAATTAACTTACACGCAGGTTGCCCCAGGCACGGAGTTTGTGCCTGGGTCTTGGGTCACTGTCACGTCTTCAATCCGGCACGACAATAAGAAACTGTCATCCCGACCGGAGCGGCCCGACTTTCTCTCCCGCGCAAAGCTCCGCGCCGCAGAGACACTGACTCAAATGATTTTCAGGATGATCAACAACCAGGCAGGACCAACGTCACTTCCGACTCTTCACCGCTTCCCCACCACACCCATCCCCCTCAGGCAACCTCACCTGCATCCCAATCTGCAACCCCTCCGGCTCCCCCAACTCCGGGTTTGCCTCCGCCAGACACTTCCACGCTGTCCCGCGCCCCAAATGTGCCCGCGCCATCGACCACAGCGTATCGCCCTTCTTCACCGTAACAATCTTCCCTACCACCTTCGGGTGCATCGCAACCGTCGCCGGCACCATCACCGTACTCCCCAGCAGCAAGAATTCCGGCGCCCGTGCATCCGTCCCCGCGGAATTCATCCCTCGCAATTCCTTCCAACGCGCTCCGCTCCCCAAATAATTCTCCGCCAACTTCCACCACGAATCCCCACGCTCCACTCGCCGCGTCACCATCCCCGTCACGGGTGTACTCATTCTCGGTGGAACAATCGTCGCTCCAACCTTAGGCGTACTCAAACTCTTCGGCGCACTCGGTACTCCCGCCATCTTCGGTTTCGCCGCAACACGCGCTTCTTCTCCCCGTGGCACAACCACCGTCTCCGCTCGTCGCGGCGCAACCGGCTCTCTCGGAGTCGCACGCAACGGCCGTGGTTCAAAAGGTGACACACGCCCTGCTCTCATTCCTCTCCGCAAACTTTCCAGCGGTCGCGCTTCCATCTTCGGCGGAGCCACCACCGGCTTCGGCATCGCCAGCGTCGCCTCCGGCAGCTTCATCGGAAATTGTGAACGCGTCCCCTGTTCCAACAATCGCGCCGCTTCCCGTTGCTCTTTTTCTTCCCGGTAGCGTCGCGCCACTTCACCAAGCGATTCCTCTCCGGGCGCACTCTCTCCGCCGCTCTTCGCCTGCTCTTCTTTTTTCTCACTAGGATTTTTCTTCCGTGCGGCAACCCGTGCTTGATCTTCGGTCGTCAGGATCTGCGCTCGCTTCAAATCATCTTCGGTGTACACATGCCGTGGCGTCTTCGCTGTCGCCGCCTTCCGTGCCTGTTCCGCCCGGGCCGCTTCTGCCGCGTCTTGCGTATCCTGTGCTCTTGCTCCAACCGCACACACCATGCCCGCAAACAAAACTACCCCAACGCCTGACAACAGCGTTCTTCCGACTTTCTTGGAAGGGCCCGGGATACTTGTGTTCAGCGGCATCGACTCGCGCTCACACGTGTCGCTCTTCACATTCACCGGGGGGACAGGGCCGGTCTACTGGGTCAGATTGTGCCCCCAAAACCCCGTTTTTGGCAACAGAACTTTCCTCCTCCGCCCCCCCTCCAGTCGCATCCCGCACGGAGGTTGCCCCAGGCACGGAGTTTGTGCCTGGGTCTCGGGTCCTCTTTTTTTGATTTGTCATCCCGACCGAAGGCCCGCGCTGTTTGCAGGCCGAAGTGGAGGGATCGTGGCACAATCCCTGCGTCTTGCCGACCGTCGAACGCCACAAACTCTCCGTTCTTCTCTGTGAACTCTGCGCTCTCCGCGTCCTCTGCGTAAGCTCTTTCTTGTCTTTTCTTAATCGAATACCCCAACCAAGAACTCAAGGCCGTATTTCTTCTCTTTCTTTTTTCAACTTTCAACTTTTAACTTTTAACCCTTAAACTCTTCCCCCGCTTCCTCATCGCTGATACCCTTCTCTTCTTCCCTCACCAAATCCTGCAGTACTTCACCCTAACCATCTTCTGTCCTTCCTTACATCCAAACGCTTCCCGAAACTCCGGAAAATTCGCCACCACATTATTCACCCGGTATTTCGGGTACGAGTGCGGGTTCGTCAGCACCAGCGTTCGTATCAACTCTTTCCGGTACTGGTCGCACCAACTGAACGCATACGCCAGGAAAAATCGCTGCATCGTCGTGAACCCGTCTGCACCCTTCTCATTCAAACTTTTCCCTTCTCTCCCCAATTCCATCTGTAGCGCCAGCAGCGCCAGGTGCAACCCACCGTTGTCCGCCGTATCTTCTCCCTGCGTCATCAATCCATTTTGTTTTACGTCCGGGCCCGCTTCCGGTATCAATTGCGTGTACTGGTCAGAAATGCATTTCCCGCGCATTTCATATTCCTTCGCATCGTTCTCCGTCCACCAGTCCCGCAAATCTCCCTTGGCGTCAAACTTTCTTCCCTGATCGTCGAACCCGTGAATTGTCTCGTGCCCGATAACTGCTCCGATCGCCCCGTAATTCACCGCTGCATCCTGGCTCAGTTCAAAATAAGGCGGCTGCAGTATCCCCGCCGGAAAATTGATCGTATTGTTTTGCGGGTCCTCATACGCATTGATCGTCGGCGGCGTCATCGTCCATTCCGTCCGGTCCAGCGGTTGCCCGATCTTGTTCACCCACCGCTCAAACTCAAACTCCGCCGCTCTCTGCCGGTTCTCCAGGTGGTTCGTTCTTCCAATCGTCACCGCCGAATAATCCCTCCAGGTGTCGGGATAGCCGATCTTGTTCAGCACCCCGCTCAGTTTCAGTTCCGCCTGCTTCTTTGTTTCCGGAGCCATCCAATCCGCCGCCTCGATGTCCTTCGCCAGCGCCACCTCGATGTCCTTCACAATCCCCACTACGCGTTCCTTGTCCTCCGCGGGAAACGCTCGCTTCACGTACACTTCCCCCAGCGCTTCTCCCAGATTTCCGTCCACCGACCGCACGCAGCGCCGCCATCTCGGCTCCAGCTCTTGCGCCCCATACAGTGTCCGTCCGTAAAAATCAAATCCCTCGTTCATAAACGCTTCGCTCAATGCACCCGTATTTCCGTGCAGCATCTGCCACCGCAGGTATGTCTTCCATTCCTCCAGCGAATGCGCCTTCAGCATCGTTTCCAGGTTCTTGAAGAACTCCGGCGCGCTCACAATATATTTCCCCGTCGCCGGAGACTTCACTGCCTTCAAGTAAGCATCCCAGTCAAACGTAGGCGTCAACGCTTTCACTTCCGCCAGCGTCATCGGGTTGTTCACGTTCTTCGGATCGCGCCGCGCAACCGGGTCCATCGCTCCCTTCGCCAGTTCCGTCTCGATCGCCAGCACCGTCGCCGCGTCGCTCTTTGCCTGCTCCAGCTTTTCTCCCGCCAGCACAAGCATGTTCGCCACGTGCTTCAAATATTTCCCGCGAATTTCTTTCGACTTGTCGTCCTCGTCCTGGTAAAAGCTCTTCCCCGGCAGTCCCATTCCACCTTGGTCAATCGACGCTACGTTGTGCGAAGCGTCCGCATAATCCGGCTGCCCCGAATAACCCAGCAGCGCCGCGTTCGTCTGGTTGTCCCCGCTCGCTTCCGCCCCCGGTATCGTCTGGTGCAGATGCGCCACTTCCCCCGCAATCTCCCGCTTCGAAGTCATCCCCGCGATCCGCTCCAGCTCCGGCTTCAGCCATTCCGCCGCGTGCGCTTCAATGTTCTTCGTGTCCATGCACGCGAAATAATAATCCCCCACCTTCTGCTCGTTCGCCGTGCGCTTCCCGTCCGCCATCGAAGTCTGTTCCAGCGTCTTCACCAGCAACGTCTCGTTCCACAGCTCCAATGGACTCTCCACTCCCCACGTCACTTGGTCTGCCGGTATCGGATGCGCCGCGATCCATTTCCCGTTCATGTACAAAAAAAAATCGTCGCAGGGATTCACGGACTCATCCACATACCCTGTGCTGAACGATTCCAACTTCGGCAATTCCTTCGGCGGCGTCGCCGGAGATTTCTCCTGCCCCATCACACCCATTCCCATCGCACACAAAGCCACCGTCATCGCCAAGCAGCGCATAAGACTCCTAATCTTCAAAAAGTATCGGGAACACGAACAATCGATAATTCCGCCCCAATTCTATCAGACTACCCTGAACTCAACCTCGTACCTCTGCCCCAACTCCCCATTCCCTTCGACGTCCCCTCCCCAATTCCGTAACCGTAGGGGCGCAGCATGCTGCGCCCCATGTCCGCAAGATCCCTCCGTCAAATTCTTGGGTTCCCCAGTCGCGCCTAGCTCCACTGATCCTGAGGGTTTACCCTGAGTCCCAAGGGTGGGCTCTTATAATCAAACCCCACAAACTCCCCGCTCTCCTCTTTAATCTTTTGCCAACGTCAACAAGATTCCTGTCATCCCCACCGGAGTGGCCCGACTTTTTCCCCCGCGCCGCATTTTGGCGCGTCGGGCCGCGCAGTGGAGGGATCGTGGCAAGACCTCAGATATTGGCACTGTATTCGCTTTCCGAATTTCCGTTTTCGAATTCCTCCCTCTCCAATACTCTCTCGTCAAGTTCCATCTCCGCCAAGCTATTCCTTTCGGCACAGTACCCTCCCACTTAATCATTTTCTGTGTTGTCATATCTACATGCAGGCAATTAAACAGCAGGAGCGCAGGCGCAGCCGCCGCATCCGCATCGGCCAGCCTCTCAAGGTGCGCCCGTCCGATCCTCGCGATCCCCATTTCGAGGAAACCTCCACCACAAAAAACGTCTCGCGCGACGGCATCTATTTCCTCTCCAGAAATCTAGCTTTCTATGAAGGCATGCGCCTTTTCATCTCGCTTCCCTACCACTTGATCAAGGATCCTCTCGATCAGGAATACATCGGCCAGGTTGCCCGCATCGAAAATCTCCCCGAAGGCAAACGCGGCATCGCCGTCCAACTCCTAACCACCGTCGGCGTCAGATCCTCCTGATCCGCCTCGCCCCAAATTACATCACCTGTAGCTCACGCCTTCAGGGGTGAGGCCTTCCATAACCAGTCCGCCAGCTCCCGCCTATGTTCTTAGTTTCTCTCCCGCGTTTTCCTGGGTATGTGGTAGCCGATATTCAGGCCGGTTCTTGGGTTCTCTTCTCCGCTCTTCCCTGTGAACTCTGCGCCCTCTGTAGTCTCTGTGTAAGCCTTTCTCTATCCTCCGGTCTTCCTCTTAAGCTGTAGACTGTCGACTGTCAGCTGTAAACTCTCTCTCTCCCGCCACCCCTCCTTCTTCTTTCAACTTTTAACTTTCAACCCTTCTCTCTTCCTCCGAAGCTGTTAGCTGTAGACTGTAAGCTGTAGACTCTCCCTCCCCATTCCCCCCTTGAAACTTTCCCCTATCTCCGGCGTAATACTGAAGTAAGGACACTCCTGCATGTTCCATGGCTTTCCCCTTCGTGAACCGATTGGTGTGGCGCTCGAAACCATCCGCACCCACAAGCTCCGTTCCTTCCTCATGCTTCTCGGCATCATCATTTCCGTTTCCACCCTCATCCTCGTCATCTCTTTGATCTCCGGCGTTAACGGCTACATCGCCGATCGCGTCGCCAATCTCGGCTCCAACGTTTTCCTTGTCGCTCGCTTCCCCCTCATCACCGATCTCGAGGAGTACATCAAAGCCGCCCGCCGCAACAAAATCGTCACCTGGGACGACTACGAATCCCTCCACGACAATCTCAAGCTCCCCCGCCGCGTCGGCGCACAGATGAACACCTCCGCCAAAGTCCGCGTCGGCTCGCAAAGCATCGAAGACACCGACATCCGCGGCGTCACCGCCAACATCGGTGAGATTGATGTCGAGGAACCCAACGAGGGCCGCTATATCTCCGATGGCGACGACAAGAACCGCGCCATGATCGCCATGATCGGCAACGATCTTGCCAAAAAGCTTTTCCCGTACGTTGACCCCATCGGCCGCGATGTCTGGATTGACGGCCGCCCTTTCACTGTCGTCGGTATCGCCAAACCACTTGGCACCGTCTTCGGCCAGTCCCAGGACAATTTCGCTTACATCCCCATCCAGACCTACATCAAAATTTATGGCGCCTATCAGGGCCTCACCATCAACGTCCAGGCTCGTGGCGCCGAATGGATGGAGGAAACTCAGGACGAAGCTCGCGTCCTCATGCGCTCTCGCCGTCATCTTGGCCCCAATGAAACCGACTCCTTCGGCATTCTCGATTCCGCCACTCTCATGAATCTTTGGAAGCAGCTCACCGGCGTAATCGCCACCGCCATGATCGGCGTCGTCTCCGTCTTTCTCGTCATCGGGGGCGTCGTCATCATGAACGTCATGCTCGCCACCGTCACCGAACGCACCCGCGAAATCGGCATTCGCAAAGCTCTTGGCGCCCGCCGCCGCGATATTAGCTTGCAATTCCTTGTCGAAGCCGCCTTCATGGCCGCTGTCGGTGGCGCCTTAGGCGTCATCTTCGCTTACGTCATCGCTGCCTTTGCCAAACGATTCGTCCCCATGCACGTTCCCATCTCCGCCGTCTTCATCGCAGAAATCCTTTCCACCGCCGTTGGTCTTTTCTTCGGCGTCTATCCCTCGCGCAAAGCCGCTTCCTTGCCTCCCATTGAAGCCTTGCGCCAGGAACTCTAGAATACGGGTCACTTTCTATGCGCACCAGCCTCAACCTCGCCGAAAACGCTCAGATGGCCCTCACCACTCTGCGCGAAAATAAAATGCGCTCCTTCCTCACCGTCCTCGGCGTCGTCATCGGCATCACCGCACTCCTTTCCGTCGTCTCCATTCTCGTCGGTGTCTACGGCGATGTGAACGCCTACCTCAGCGATTACGGCCCCAACACTTTCTTCATTTTTCGTTTTGACCCCGGCATCCACACTGGCGGGCTCTCCCCCGATGAACGCACTCGCCGCCCGCTCACCTATGAAGACGCTGACGCCATCGCTCAACAATGCCCCGCTGTCCGCTCTGTCACCGTGAACCTCTATCCCCGCTTCGATCAGTTTGGCCCCTCCCGCGGCCCTGTCACTGCCCGTTATCTCGGCAAGGAAATTTCCGGCGTCGATTACAGCGGCACCCTCTCCAGTAACGAAGAAGTCTTCAACTCCCGCCCCCGCGAAGGCCGCTTCTTCAGTGAAGCCGAAAATCAGCATCGCGCCGATGTCGCCGTTATCGGCCCCGATATCGCCAAAACCCTCTACACCGATAACCAACCCCTCGGAAAACCCATCCTCATTGACACCATCTCCTACACCGTCATCGGCGTCCTTGAACCTCGCAAAGGCCAGCTCATGAAGGATCAGTCCGCCGACAAAGCCGTCATGGTTCCCTATCGCACCTATAAAAAACACAATCCTGAAGACGATGAGATCATGATCGGCGCCGTCGGTTATCCCGGCCACATGTCCGATGCGGAAGACCAGATGCGCGGCCTCCTTCGTCGTCGCCGCAATGTTCCTTTCAACAAACCCGACAATTTCGGCATCTCCACCGCCCAGCAGATCGCCGATCAATTCCGCCAGATCACCGCGTCCGTCGCTCTTCTCATCACCACCATCAGCGCCATCGGCCTCCTCGTTGGCGGCGTCGGCGTCATGAACATCATGCTCATGTCCGTCACCCAGCGCACTCGCGAAATCGGCGTTCGCCGCGCCATTGGCGCTCGCAAGCGCGATGTCATCTGGCAATTCCTCATCGAAGCCGTTGTCCTCACCGGCGCCGGCGGCATCATCGGCGTTCTACTCGGCGCTGGCATCAGTCTTCTCATCAACCTCGCCGTCCCCTCTCTTCCCTCCGCCGTCCCTCTCTGGTCCATCCTCCTCGCCGTCACTGTCTCCATGAGCGTCGGCCTCATCTTCGGCATGTACCCCGCCATCAAAGCCGCCCGCCTCGACCCCGTTGAAGCCCTCCGCTACGAATAACTCCCGCTGTACCTCACCTCTTCATGTGTTCCTCGCCCCTTCATCTGTACCTCACCCCTTCCCTGTAGCTCACCCCTTCAGGGGTGAGGCCTTCCATCACCCATCCAACCAACCCCGTCATTCAGAGCGGAGTCTGCGGAGCGAAGAATCCCTCTTTCTTTTCCTCGGTTTCCCCAACCCGCCGAAGAAGGCTCCCTGAGTCTTGGGTTCGGATGCCCCAGGTTCGATTTTCCACCTGGGTCTTGGGTTTACTCTTCTCTGCGGACTCTGCGGACTCTGCGCCCTCTGTGTACTCTGCGCAATCTCTTCTCTTCGCCTTTTTCAACTTTTAACTTTCAACTTTCAACCCTCCCCTCCTCGCCTTTCTCAACTTTCAACCCTCCCACCGCCCCTCCCCCCGCCACTCGTGTTAAACTACTTCAGCACTTTTTCACCAACGAGGCTCATTCACCGTGGCGGATCAAAATCCCGAAGGCACTTTCCGCGTCATCGATCGCCGTCCTTTCACCTCCGAAGGCGAACTCCGCCCCGACGTCGTCCAGGAGCAGGAGCGCGAAGCCATAGTCGAAGCCGCCAAGATTATCGCCGCCAATCCTCCTCCGGATTCCTCCGCCTCTCCCGCCAAAGAAACCCCCAAAAAGAATCCCGCCTTCGAGAATCTCGTTCGCATGATTGGCAGCAACGCCGCCATGGTTCTCGGAGCCTACGCCGATCCCCGCACCGGCCAGCCTGTAATCGATCCCGAAGCTGCCCACGAACTCATTGACATGCTCGACGCCCTCCGCGAAAAAACCGCTGGCCATCTCGCCCCCGAAGAAGATTCCCTGCTCCTCGATCTTCTCGGCAAACTCAAAATGACCTACCTCGAAATCAATCAAGCCCTCGCCGCCCAAATGGCCCAACCCCAGCCTCCCCTTCCCAAAAAATAACTCTCAAATCTCCGTCCTGTAGCTCACCCCTTCAGGGGTGAGGCCTTCCAGAACAGCTGCAACCCTTCTTTAGATCCTTCCCCGCGAATTCTGCCTTAACCTTTTCTCCTCGTCTTGGCTCTTCTCTGCGACCTCTGTGTTCCTATCTCTGTAAACTCTGTGTTACCGTCCCTCTTGCTCTTGCTTTGTCTTCTTCTTGCTTTGTCTTCCTCTGCGCTTCCTCTGCGGACTCTGCGTCTCTGCGTTATCTTTTCTCTTCGCTTTTTTCTTCTCTTCGCCTTTTTCAACTTTCAACTTTTAACTTTCAACTCCTCGCGCCCCCGCTTCCCCTCAATCGCACCTCCGGATAAACTATCCCCATGTCTTCATCCCCTCTCCGTCTCACCGTCCTCGGCTCCGGCACCTCCATGGGCGTCCCCACGGTCGGCTGCCCCTGTGCCGTCTGCAGTTCCACCGATCCCCACGACAAGCGCCTCCGTCCCTCCATCCTTCTCTCCCGCAATTCCCAAAACGTAGTCATTGACACCACCCCCGACTTCCGCGCCCAGGCCCTCACTGCCCGCCTCGATCGTCTTGAAGCCGTCCTCCTCACCCACGGCCACGCCGATCACATCCTCGGCTTCGACGACATTCGCCCCTTCAACATCCGCCAGCGCGCTCCCATGCCCGTCTACGGTACCGCGGAAACATTCCGCGTCATCCGCCGCACTTTCTCCTACGTCTTTGACAACAAGCCCACTCTCAGCACTATCCCCAGCGTCCTTCTCCACGAAGTCAAAGGCCCCTTCGAACTTCTCGGTATTCCTTTCATCCCCGTTCCCCTGCTCCACGGCGAAATGGAAGTCCTCGGTTTCCGCTTCGGTCGCGCCGCCTATCTCACCGATTTCAGCCGCCTCCCCGATTCCTCCGTCCCACTCCTCGAAGATCTCGACGAACTCATCATCGACGCCCTTCGCGATGTTCCCCATCCCATGCATCAAACCGTCGAGCAAGCCCTCGCCATCCTCGATAAACTCAAACCTCGCCGCGCCTGGTTCACGCACATCGCTCACGATCTTCCCCACGCCGCCACCAACCAGCGTCTCAGCAAAGCCGGCTATCCCCACGTGCAACTCGCCTACGACGGCCTTCAGCTCGAAGTTCAAACCGATTCTCCCGCCGTCCAACGCGCCGCCAAAGCCTTCGCCGTTCACGTCCACACTTCTCCCGGCCGCCTCTCCGTTTGTTATTCTGCTGCGGACTGGGCCAAGCGTTTCGCCTCCACCGATCGCGGCAGCGTCATCGCCATCGGCAATTACGATGGCATCCATCTCGGCCACCAACGCGTCCTGCAATTTGCCATGATGCGTGCCAAAGATTCCGGCGCCATCTCCACCGCTCTCACTTTCGAGCCGCCGCCGCTCAAGGTCCTCCGCCCCGATTCCGCGCCTCTTCGCATCTCTACGAATCAGCAGCGCATCGAGTGGTTTGGCGCTCTCGGCATGGAAGCCGCCGTCGTTCTCCCTTTCACGCCGGAGCTCTCCCAACTCTCACCTGAAGATTTTGTGGATGAAATCCTGGTCCGTCAGTTGCACGTACGCGCCGTTGTCGTCGGCGACAATTTCCATTTCGGCCATCGTCAACTTGGCGACGTCAAATTCCTTCGCGAACTCGGCATGCGCTATGGCTTCGAGGTTGTCGTCCACACGCCCGTCACACTCGACAAACAAATCATCTCCAGCACCCTGATCCGCAAACAGGTTGCCGCCGGTGACGTCACTCACGCCGCTCGTCTTCTCGGCCGCCCCTTCGTTCTAACCGGTGAAGTCGTTCGCGGCACCGGCACTGGACGCAAGTTCCTCTTCCCTACTCTCAATCTCAAGCCCGATCAGGAATTGCTTCCCGCCAAAGGCGTCTACATCACCCGCACCGTCCTCGAAGGCGAATCCTCCAGCCATCGCAGCGTCACCAACATCGGCATGCGTCCCACCTTCAACGGCTCCGGCTTAACCATCGAAACTCACCTGCTCGATTACTCGGGCAATTTCGCTCCCAAACACATTGAAGTCCGCTTCTGGAAGCGCCTCCGCAACGAACAAAAATTCGCCTCCCCCGAAGATCTTCGCCTCCAGATCACTCGCGACATCGCCAGCGCCAACAAATTCTTCGCCCGCCTCCGCCGCCTCCGCTCTCAACACGCCTTCCACGCCCCCCTTTGACCCATTCCACTCCCCGTCATTCCGAGCGAAGTCCGCGCAGCGAGGAATCCCTCTTTCCCCACTTCCAGCTTGACGATGGTTGCCCCAGGCACGGAGTCTGTGCCTGGGTCTTGGGTTACTCCTCTCTTCCTCTGCGAACTCTGCGTCTCTGCGTTATATTTTTTTTTCGTTTTTCTCTTCTCCTTTTTCAGCTCTCAACTTTTAACTTTCAACTCTTTCTCCCGCTCTATCCACCACCCAATCTTCCGCACCATCCCCAGCAGCACCTCCGCATCCGCCTCCGTCATCTCCATCCTTCGCAGCATCCGCCGCAACTTCTCTTCCGCCAATTCCCTCTTTCGTTCTCCCGTATACCCGCTCCGCACCAGCGCGGGCAGCAGCGCCTCCCCAATCCGTTCCACCGTCTCCATCCGCGCCGCCACACTTTTCCCCTCCATCTTTTTCTTCGCCCCCGCTTTTCCCCGCGCAATCTCATACAAGCAAACCGCCGCCGCCTGCCCCAAATTCATCGACCGGTGCTCTTCCCGGGTCGGTATCCGCACCAGCCAGTGGCAATGGCTCAAACTCTCGTTCGACAATCCCCACTTCTCCGACCCAAACAAAAGCGCCACTTTCCCTTTCGTCATCCCCCGCCGCAGCACCGCCCCCGCCACCTCCAAACTCCGCAGCGGGTGTTGAATCTCCCGATTCCCCACCGAAGTAGTCCCTACCACCATCCAGCAATCCGCCACAGCCTCCGCCACAGTCGCAAACTCTTCCGCCTCTTGCAGCACCTCCGAAGCCCCCACCGCCGACACCGCGCTCCGAAACGCTCTCTCATACGGCCGCACTACTCGCAGATGCATCGCCCCAAAATTGCTCATCGCCCGCGCCACCGCCCCCAAGTTCAGCGGATTCCGCGTCGCCACCAGCACCACCCGCAAATTCTCCATCATCTCCGCCTCTTCTTTGCTCGTGTAGGGACCGCCTTCTGAGGCGCTCCGCCAATTAAGCTGCCAGCATTCACCTTAAATCTCCCTCGTTTTCTCCGTTCCCTCTGCGGCTCCTCTGTGACCTCTGTGTTAAGCCTTTTCTTTCTTTCCCGGGTGCCCCAGGTTCGGTTTTCTACCTGGGTCTTGGGTTCGCTTTTCTCTTCGCTTCGCTTTTTTCAACTTTCAACTTTTAACTTTCAACTCTCTTCTCCCCCCACTCTTGCACTCTAAACTCAACACTGTAAACTCTTCCCCCAGAGGCCACCATGCGTTTCGCTCGCTCCATCCTAATCCTATCCTCTCTCCTAGCCGCCCTCACCACTCCCGCCCAAACACCCCGCGTCCTGAATCTCACTTCTCCCGATGGCACCATCCTAAAAGCCACCTTCTTCCCCGCCGCCAAGCCCGGCCCCGGCCTGCTCCTCCTCCACCAATGCAATCGTCAACGCAAAGTCTGGGACGACCTAGCCCAAAAATTCGCCGCCTCCGGCATCAACGTCCTCACTCTCGATTTCCGCGGCTTCGGTGAAAGCACCGGCACTCCGATCGACAAACTCTCACAAGACCAAATCCAGGATCTCTTCGACAATAAATTTCCCCTTGATGTGGACACCGCCTACAAATTCCTAGCCTCCCAACCCACCGTCACTCCCAACATCATGGCCGCAGGCGGCGCCAGTTGTGGCGTAAATCAAGCCGTCCTGCTGGCCAGCCGCCATCCCGAAGTCAAAGCCCTAGTCCTCCTCTCCGAAGCCACCTTCCGCCCCGGCCGCGTTTTTCTCCGCAACCACCCCAATCTCCCAATCTTCGCCGCCGTCGCCGATGACGATCCCGATCCCGCCGTTGTCGAATTCATGGAATGGATTTACAGTTTCTCCACCAATCCCATCAACAAGTTTGACCATTTCCCCAAAGGCGGCCACGGCGTCGAACTCTTCGCCCTCCACAAAGATCTCCCCGCCGAAATTGTCACATGGCTCACCAACGCCCTCAGCCCGCATTCCATCATCCCCGCCACTCGCGCCCCCGCTCTCGCCGAGCATCAGAATCATTTCCTCAATCAAATCGACGACCCCGCCAACGCCCCCAAAGCCCAGCAACTTTACGCCGAAGCTCATCAGCGCTATCCCAAAGAAACCATCTTCCCCGAACTCCTGATGAATCGCCTCGCCTACGAATACTTACAATCCGGCAACATCCAAACTGCCATCGCTCTCTTCCAACTCAACGTCACCGCCTTCCCCGATTCCCCCAACGTCTACGACAGCCTCGCCGACGCCTACATCGCCAACCATCAAACCGATCTAGCCCGCCAAAACGAACAAAAAGCTCTCAACCTCCTCCCCCGCTACACCAAATACTCCGAAGCCCAATCCAAAGCCCTACGCGATGCCGCCCAACAAAAACTCTCCGATCTATCCACCGCTCCTCACTAGATCCGCCGAACCAATCATTCCAGTCGACGCCGCAACAAAACCCGTCATTCCGAACGGAGTCCGCGAGGTGAGGAATCCCTCTTCCTCTTCTCCGCCGGTTGCCCCAGGCACGGAGTTTGTACCTGGGTCTCGGGTTCCTCTTCCCGGGTGACCCAGGTAACGGTCTTTTACCTGGGTCTTGGGTCCCTCTTCTCTGCGAACTCTGCGTCCTCTGTGACCTCCGCGTAAGTTCTTCGCCTTTCGCTTTTTTCAACTTTCAACTTTTAACTTTCAACTCCTCTCCTCCGTCACCCGCCGCCCATTCTTCCCCACCCCTCCCCCCCGCTGGCACCAACCCGCATTTCTGCGATACGCTCTATCCCGGGAAAAACAAAACAACCGGCCTTACTTACTACTTAAAACTGTAAACTGATAACTTCCATGTCCGAACCCACCACCCCCCTCATGCAGCAGTACAACAGCGTGAAATCCCGCTACCCTCACGCCCTCCTCCTCTTCCGCTTAGGTGATTTCTACGAACTCTTCTACGAAGACGCCATCATCGCCGCTCGCGAACTCCAGATCACTCTCACCTCCCGCAACCGCGAAAAGGGTCAGCCCATTCCCATGTGCGGTGTCCCTTACCACGCCGCCGACGGCTACATCGCCAAGCTCATCCGCGCCGGCTTCAAAGTCGCCATCTGCGAACAGATGGAGCAGCCCGGCCCCGGCAAAAAGCTCGTCCGTCGCGAAGTCTCCCGCGTCATCACTCCCGGCACCGCCACTGACATCTCCGTCCTCGATGCCCGCGAAAATAATTTCCTAGCCGCCGCTTCCCACAATCCGACTCTCTCCGTTATCGGTCTCGCCCTGGTGGATCTTTCCACCGGCGAATTCCTCGCCACCGAATTCGTCGGCAATCATGCCGAAGAATCCCTCCGCGATGAACTTCAGCTCCTCCGCCCTCGCGAAACTCTTCTCCCGCGCCCGCAGCAACTTTTTGAAACCGCCAAAGTCTCTCTCCTCGATGGCGCAGGTGGCGTCGAATCCCGCCTGGAAGACTGGATCTTCCAGCGTGATTACGCTGAACGCATCCTCCGCGAACAGTTCGGTGTCGCCGAACTAACCGGCTTCGGCCTCGATGACCATCCCCAAGCGCAATCCGCCGCTGGCGCCATCATTCATTACCTCCGGGAAAACGCTGCCCGCGGTGATGACGCTCCCAGCGTCGAAGCCCTTCGCCACCTCGATCGCATCCGCTATTACGAGCAGCACGACACCCTCGTCCTCGATCCCGTCTCCGTCCGCAATCTCGAACTTCTCTCTCCCATCTTCACCGAAGAATCCAAATCCGCCGGCCCCACCACCCTCATCGCCGCTCTCGATTCCACCGTCACCGGCATGGGCGCCCGCCTCCTGCGTTCCTGGATTCTTCGCCCCCTGATCGATCCCGACGCCATCGCCGCTCGCCTCGGCGCCGTCGAACATCTCCTCAAGCAGACCGTCGTCCGCGGCGAAATTCGCAAGGAACTCCGTGGCATTCAGGATCTCGAGCGCCTCACCAGCCGCATCACTCTCGGCCTCGCCACTCCCCGCGAACTCCTCGCCCTCCGCAAGTCCCTCGCGCAACTCCCCATCCTCAAAAATTTCCTCACTCCGCCTCCATTCGGCGGCAGCGATCTCATTCACGCCCTCCACGATGACATTGACGAATTAACCGACGTCCGCGAACGCCTCGAAAAAGCTCTCTCCGACGAGCCTCCCGCCGTCGCCACCGAGCCCGGCATGATCCGCTCCGGCTTTCATCCCGAACTCGATGAACTCCGCAACCTCAGCCTCCACAGCAAAACCATCATCGCTTCCATGGAGGATCGCGAGCGCAAACGCACCGGCATCAACTCCCTCAAAATCCGTTTCAACCAGGTCTTCGGCTATTACATTGAAATCTCCAAGCCCAATCTCCCCAACGCTCCCGCCGATTACGAACGCAAACAAACCCTGGTCAATGCCGAACGTTTCACTTTCTCCGAGCTAAAGGAATATGAACGCAAAATACTCGCCGCCGATGAACGCATCCTCGAAATCGAACGCCAGCTTTTCATCGATCTCCGCTCTTCCATCGCCGCCAAAGCCTCTCGCCTCCGCAAAACCGCTTCCGCCATCGCCCAACTCGATGTCCTCGCTTGCTTCGCCAAACTCGCTGCCGACCGCGGCTACACTCGCCCCGAATTCAATTCCACCGGCGAACTTCTCATCGTCGCCGGTCGCCATCCCGTCATTGAAGAATTGCTGAAACAAAAAGGCGAGCGCTTCGTTCCCAACGATCTTTGCTTCGAGCCCGGCCGTCAGCAGCTTCTCTTAATCACCGGCCCCAACATGGGCGGCAAGTCCACTTACCTCCGCCAAGCCGCTCTCATCGTCTTGATGGCCCAAATGGGTTCCTACGTTCCCGCTCGCCAGGCCAAGCTCCCCATCACCGACCGCATCTTTACCCGCATCGGCGCCAGCGATAATCTCGCTCGAGGCCGCTCCACCTTCCTCGTTGAAATGAGCGAGGTCGCCGCCATCCTCCACCACGCCACTCCCTCCAGCCTGGTTCTCCTCGATGAAGTTGGCCGCGGCACCGCAACCTTCGATGGCCTCTCCATCGCCTGGGCTGTCGTCGAACATCTCCAGAAAAACACCCGCGCGCGCACTCTCTTCGCCACTCACTATCACGAACTCACCGAACTCGCCGAACTCCTCCCCACGGTGAAAAATGTCCACGTCTCGGTAAAAGAAACTCCCAACGAAATTATTTTCCTTCGCCGCGTCGAACCCGGCAGCGCCGATAAAAGTTATGGCATCGAAGTAGCTCGCCTCGCCGGACTCCCTCGCTCCGTCATCGAACGTGCCCGCGAAGTCCTCAAACGCCACGAACAATCCGAGCACGAACTCAGCGAAACTCTCTCCCCTGGCGCCTCCGAACCCGGCCACTCCAACGGCAATCAATCCGTAATGTTCACCCCGCTAGATCGCGCCGTCCTCGAACGCCTTCGCGCCGCCAATCTCGATGACCTCAAACCTCTCGATGCCCTGAACCTTCTCGCCGACCTCAAGAAACAAATCTCATGACCACTCCCCGCGAATATCACGAGTACCAACTTGTGCGGAACTTCTTTCTCCCCGATCGCCAAACGCTTTACCTCGAACTTCTCGCCGATCCCAAACGCCGCTCTGAAATCCTAAAGAAGTTCGCTCATTTCAAGGATCTCGACCCTCAATGGGCTGCTCCGCTCCCCGCCAATTGCAATCGCCCCATCAGCGTTCTCAAACTTTTGCAATCCAAAGGTGCGCCCGCGCGTTGCTGGGCCGTCTCCGAATCCGAAAAACTGGACGGCAGAGAATTTTTCCTCTTGGACGCTCTAAACGATGTCGTTGGCTGCGGCATCGGCACTTTCCTCTCCTGCCTCCCCGGCCAGCTAGCCTATTTCGAAGACGAAGACTCCCGCTACCTCCTCTCCCGCCCCGCCACTCCCTAAATCCCAACTAACACTCGAACATTACCTACCCCCGTCATTTCGAACGGAGTGGCCCGATTTTCTCTTCCGCGCCGCATTTTGGCGCGTCGGGCCACGTAGCGAGAAATCCCTCTTGGGTTGTCTCTCTTGGGTTTTCTCTTTTGGGTTCTCTTCTCTGCGACCTCTGCGTCTCCTCTCTTCCCTCTGCGTTAATCTTTTGACCTTTTTTTTCTCCCTCTTCTCCCTTTTCAACTTTCAACTTTTAACTTTCAACTCTTCTCCCCTCTCCTCCCCCATCTATGCTAAAAACAACTCACATGCCCAACAATCCTCTCCTCCTAGGTCTAATGTCCGGCACTTCCGCCGACGCCATCGAACTAGCCTTAGCCACCCCCACTCCACCAAAGCTCCTAGCTCACACCACTCTCCCTCTTCCCCGCTCCATCCGCGCCGAGATCCTCCGCATCGCCGAAGGCGCCCCCGCCTCCGCCGCCCAAATCTCCCAACTGAATTTCCGCTTAGGTCAAGTCTTCGCCGAAGCCGCCCTAACCGCCCTCCGTCAATTTCGCGTTTCCCCGCGCCGCGTCGCCCTGATCGGCACCCACGGCCAAACCATCTTTCATCAAGGCCGCCCCATTCCCTTCCTCGGCCGCGCCACTTCCTCAACTCTCCAAATCGGCGAGCCCGCCATCATCGCCGCACGCACCGGCATCACCACCGTCGCCGATTTCCGTCCCGCCGACATGGCCTCCGGCGGCCAAGGCGCGCCCCTAGTCCCTTTCGCCGATTACCTCCTCTACCGCCACCAAAAAAAAGGCCGCGTCTCTCTAAATCTAGGCGGCATCGCCAACATCACGGTCATCCCCGCCAACGCCCGTCCTTCCCAAATCTTCGCTTTCGACACCGGCCCCGCCAACATGCTCATCGACTCCCTCGTCTCCCATTTCTCCCACGGCCGCCAACATTTCGACAAAGACGCCCGCCAGGCCCGCAAAGGCCGCCTCATCCCTTACCTCCTCAACTCCCTCCTACGCGATCCCTATCTCCGCCAACCTCCTCCCAAATCCACGGGCCGCGAATACTACGGCGCCCCCTTCACAAAGGCTCTTCTATCCCTCGCCAAAAAACATCGCGCGCGTCCCAACGATCTCCTCCACAATGTCACTCTCTTCACCGCTCTCTCCGTAGTCGACGCTCTCCATCGCTTCGTTCTCCCCAAAACGAAAATCCACCAGCTAATCGTCTCCGGCGGCGGCGCTCACAATCCTCTAATCATGGCTCAACTAACAGCAGCCCTAGCTCCCATCGAAGTCGTCCCCTCCTCCGATTTCGGCATCCCCGAAGACGCCAAAGAAGCCTTCGCCTTCGCCCTCTTAGCCCACGAAACTTTCCACCACCGCCCCAGCAATCTCCCCAGCGCCACCGGCGCCCATCATCCCGCCATCCTTGGTAAAATCTCCTATGCCCCTCCCCGCTAACTTCCTCCTCTCTTCTCTGCGAACTCTGCGCCTCCTTTCCTCCCTCTGCGTTAATCTTTTCACTTTCTCTCTCTTGCTTGTCTCCGTCTTTACTCTCTCCTCCTGTTCCCACCCCACCCACGACCCCACCACCGTAGTCTTCGTAATCGAATCCAATCCCGCCAATCTCGACCCTCGTTTCGGTTCCGACGCGCAATCCCAGCGCCTCTCCTCCCTAATCTTCGATGGCTTAGTCCAGCGCGACAATGAAATGAATCTCCACCCCGATCTCGCCGAATCCTGGGACACGCCCACCCCCCTCACCTACATCTTCCATCTCCGCAAAGACGTCCTCTTCCACGATGGCCGCCAAGTCTCCTCTCTTGACGTCAAATCCACCATCGACTTCATGCGAAACCCCGCCAACCGTTCCCCAAAACGCGGCGCCTTCCGCATGATTGCCTCCATCGATGCTCCCAACCCCCAAACCGTCATCTTCCATCTCAACGAACCCGCCGCCTCCTTCCTCTGGAATCTCGAACGTTCCGCGGTAGGCATCGCCCCCGCCAACGCTCCCGCTGATTTCTCTCGTCATCCCATCGGCAGCGGCCCGTTCCGCTTCGTCAGCCAATCCCAAGACGACGCCGTAGTCCTCGAAAGCAATCCCAACTATTTCCGCGGGGGGCCCCAAATTCACAAAGTCATCTTCCGCATCGTTCCAGACACCATCGTCCGCGCCCTCGAACTCCGCAAAGGCAGCGCCGATCTCGAGCTTACCTCTCTTTCCCCCGACATGATTCCCGTCCTGGCCCGCCGCCCCGATCTGCAAATCTCCCAGCGTCCCGGCACAAACTTCGCCTATCTCGGCATCAACATGGAAGATCCCATCCTCTCCAAGCCCGAAGTCCGCCAAGCCCTCGCCTATGCCACCGATCGCGATTCCCTCATCCACTACATCCTCCGCGATGAAGCCCGCAAAGCCACCGGCCTACTCCCTCCCAATCATTGGGCTTACGATCCCACAACTCCCCAATACAATTACGATCCCGCGCAAGCGGAAAAACTTCTCGACGCTGCCGGCTTCCCTCGCCGCCGCGATGGCACTCGCCTAAATGTCTCTTTGAAAGTTTCCACTGAAGAGCAAGCGCGCTTGATCGCCGCCGCCCTTCAGGATCAGTGGAAAAAGGTAGGTATTTCCCTGGAAGTTCGCCCTCTTGAAATCGCCACTCTCTTCGCCGATCTCGCCAAAGGCAATTTTCAAATCTCGTATCTAAAATGGGTGGGAGCCAACAATGATCCCGATGTCTTCGAACTAGTCTTCAACTCCAAGCGAATTCCGCCCGATGGCCCCAACCGTGGCCGTTATCGCAGTCCCCAAATGGACGCCCTCACCGATCAAATCCGCGTAGAAATGGATCGCGACAAACGCAAACAACTCTGCCACCAAGCCCAGCAACTAGCCGCCCACGATCTACCCTACATCCCCCTCTGGTATACCGACGTAATCTCCGTCCACAACAAACGCCTCGGCAACCTGGAACTCTCCCCCACCGGCGACTACCAATTCCTCTCCACTCCCTGATCACAGCCAACCAATAAAGCCTATTGTCATTCCGAGCGAAGCGAGGAATCTGCTTTTCCCCGCTGCCATCCCGCCTGCCCTGAGCGGAGCCGGAGGGACCGGAGGCCCGCGCCGTTTGCGGGCCGGAGCGAAGGGATCGTGGCACGGTCCCAGCATCTTGGCGCGAACCCGGTCTTACGATTTTCTATTTTCGAATTTTGTTGCTCAATGAGCTCTGGGGAAGCTTTTTCTTCTTTCTTCACTTAAAACTGCCAACTGAAAACTTATAACCGTTCTTCTTGCTTCCTGATCGCTGATATCTGATCGCTGATATCCCTCTTCTTCACGCCAACACTCCCTCATCCCCGTCCAGCGCCTCCCGTATCTCGTCGCTCGTCAGCGCTCCTTCTCTCCCGATGCACCAGTGATCCCCTCGCAATTCCACAATCGTGCTCGGCATAATCCCGTCCGTCTCCCCCGAATCCAATATCAATGGAATCCGATCCCCCAACTGCCGAAACACTTCATCCCCGCTAGCGCATGTCGGCGATCCAGACATATTCGCGCTCGTCCCCGTCAACGGCACTCCCAGTTCCCTGATCAATTGCGCCACAATCTCATTCTTCGGCCACCGCAACCCCACCCGCCGAGTATTCGCCGTCACCTTTAGAGGCAACCGGTTCGAAGCGTCGATCACAATCGTCAGCGGCCCCGGCCAGCACGCCTCTGCCAATTTGTAAAAATTGTCCGGCAGTTCCCGCGCCAGGATCGCCGCATGCTCCAGCGAACTGATCAGGATCGGCAGCGCCCGCGTTTCCGGCCTTCCTTTTACGCGAAATATCTCGTCAATCGCCGCCAGATTTACGGGATCGGCCGCCAGCGCGTACAACGTGTCGGTGGGTATGGCGATCACAGAGCCGCGATTCAACCACCCCGCGGCATAGCGGATCATCCGTGGGTCCGGGTGTTCCGCGCTAATTTGCAAAACTTCAGCAGACAAGGACTATTCCTGACCTATTCGTAGTGAGCGGCGACACCTTCCCCCAGCGCCTCTCTGTCACGCAACGTATCACACGCCTCCACCGTTCCGCAATGGAACACTCTCTCCCCTTTCCCTCTATGTTCCTCCCACTCCCGAAACATTCCTGTAGCTCACCCCTTAAGGGGTGAGGCCTTCCCCCACTTTTTCGCGGCGCTCTACTGAATTTGTTTTTCCTCTTTCTTTTTCAACTTTCAACTTTTAACTTTCGACCTCTTACCCACACCGATCATCCTGACCAAAGCCCCGCCCCTGGGCTTTCCTCTCTGCGAACTCTGCGCCCTCTGTGAACTCTGCGTAGGCCTTCCTCTTAACCCTGTCCGAACTCCTAAACTGTAAACTCCTCCCGCTTCTCCTTGAATTATGCACTCCCTTCGGTCTTTGTCTTTTTCAACTTTCAACTTTTAACTTTCGACCTCTTACCCACACGAACCATCCCCCCCACACCTCCCCGTATGCCCCACCAATTGTGCGACAATGATCGCAAGTGCAATTCTTCGCTCTCGCATTCAGAACCTAGCCCGCGGAAGGATACTCTCGCCCATGCCCAACGTCTCTCGCAAAGGCTCCATCCACCTCTTCCGCCTCGCCGGAGTCGATCTCTTCCTTCATTGGTCCTGGTTTTTCGTCGCCATCTATGAAATCGAAAGCAGCTCAAAAAGATATTCTTCGCTCCTCTGGAACGTCCTCGAATATCTCGCGCTTTTCCTGATCGTCGGCATTCACGAGTTCGGCCACGCATTGGCTTGCCGCCAGGTCGGTGGTCAGGCCAACCAGATTGTCCTCTGGCCTCTCGGCGGTGTCGCCTACGTGAATCCTCCCCCGCGTCCCGGTGCCACTCTTTGGAGTATCGCCGCCGGTCCACTCGTCAATGTCGTGCTCGCTCCGATTTTGGGGCTGCTTTACGTCGCCAGCGGATCAGCCGGCTGGGCTCAGTCCCTGCCGGATGTTCACTCATTTCTGTCCAATGTCCTCTGGATCGATATCGGCCTTCTTATCTTCAACATGCTTCCCATCTATCCCCTCGATGGTGGCCAGATTCTCCGTTCCTTGCTCTGGTTCCTCTTCGGCCGTGCCCGCAGCTTGCTGGCTGCCACCATCATCGGCTTCATCGGCGTCGTAGGACTCTTCGCCCTCGCCATCGCGCAGCAATCCGCTTGGATTGCCATTATCTCTGTATTTATTCTTTTGAATTGTTGGAGCGGCCTGCAGCATGCCCGAGCCTTGTTACGTCTCGCAAAAGCCCTGCGCCGCCTGGGATTCGCCTGTCCATCTTGTAAAACATCTCCGCCCGTGGGCGAGTATTGGATCTGCCCCAAGTGCAAGAATCGCTTCGATACTTTCCAATCGCAAGGGGTCTGTCCGTCTTGTGCTGCTCAATTCCCCGTTACTTCGTGTCCGGAGTGTGCCGCTCGCCATCCGATCGCCGAGTGGGCTGCTACTCCTCCCGCATCTCCCTTTGCCTAAGCCCGTCTCACGTCTTTGTCGGGGCCGTCTTCTCCCCTACAGCGTCAAATTAACAATCGATCCCCTACTCGCCGCCCGCACTATTTCCACCATGTACCCAACGCTCCCATCTTCCAGCTCATGCTCGCTCACCACTCGCCCCTTGCTCCGCACTTCCGAAAAGGGGCTCCCGGAAATCTCAGTCGGTACCCGCAACCTCAAATCCAGCTCAGTTCCTCTCGTCAACTCTTTCCGGCTCCTCATCAAGAAACCGTACAGCCATATCTTTACGGTTTCGGTCGCGTACTCAACCTCTTCACTGCCCATTCCTAAGCATCGAAAGTGTAATGGTACCCGTTCCATTTCGGAACTTCCTGCTTCGCGCCGGGGCTTCACGTTTTTCACCTCACTGAATCCTTAAACTCCGTTTGCGCATCGGCTCTGTGAGGAGGAAGAAAAAACCCGCTGGAATCTTTGTCTTTTGCTGTTGCATGAGCCTCATCGCGCATGAGTCTATGGTCACCCAACCACCTCTTCAGTGATATCCATCACACCTCTCTCTCATCCTCGCTTTTCCACACTTGTGTTCTCTTTCGAACGCCCTATCCACCCTCTACCACCCTGTAGCTCACCCCTTCAGGGGTGAGGCCTTCCCCCACTTCTCTGCGGCGCCCTCCTGAATCTGTTTTTTTCCTTATTTTTCAACTTTCAACTTTCAACTCTTCAACCTCTTCTCCGCGCCTCCTGATCGCTGATATCTGATCTCTTTCAGCCTGCGTTCAGCTTTCTGGAGCATTGCCCATTCTAATTGGCTTCTCGGGCTTCCTTCCCCCACGACCACCGTCATTTCGAGCGGAGTGGCCCGATTTTCTCTTCCGCGCTGCACTTTGGCGCGTCGGGCCACGCAGCGAGAAATCCCTCTAGGGTTTTCCCTCTTCGTTTTTCCTCTTGGGTCTGCTCGCTTGGGTTTCCCTTCTCCGTGCTCTCCGTGCTCTCTGTGTAATCTCTTGCCCTCCTCTTTCTTCTCTTCTCTTTCTTCTCTTCTCTTTCTTCTCTTCTCTTTCTTCTCTTTTTTTCTTCTCTTCTCTTTCTTCTCTTCTCTTTCTTCAACTTTCAACTTTTAACTCTTCAACCTCTTCTCCGTGCCCACTGTGTAACTCTTCTCCTGCCTCCTGATCGCTGATATCTGATCTCTGATATCTTTCCTCATCCAATAGCATTCCCCCCGAAAAATTTGCTAACCTTCCGCCAATGCCCTCCTCTCCCAAACCCGCCGCCTCCCCCGATCTCCTCACCAGCCGCGACAACCGCTGGCTCAAACAATTCCGCATCGCTCTCCGCGGCGGTCTTTCCACCGAAGACGGTTCCGTCGGCGTCGAAGGCGCCCGCCTCGTCGAAGAAGCTCTCCGCTCCACCTGCCGCATCGAAGCCATCCTTTTCAGCGAATCCGGCGAACGCCATCGCGAACGTCTCGCCCCTCTCATCGGCCGCCCCGACGTCGGCTTCCCCGTCCTCCGCACCACCGATCGTCTCTTCGAAGGCATCGCCGACACCGAGCATCCCCAAGGAGTAGCCGCCCTAGTTCAGCCCCGCAAATTCGCTCTCGAAGATCTCTTCATCACTCCCCCCGGCGCCTGCGCCCCTCTTCTAGTCGTTCTCGCCGGCGTCCAGGATCCCGGCAACGTCGGCACCATCCTCCGCACCGCCGCCGCTTTTGGAGCCACCGCCGCCGTTACTTCCGCCACGGGTCAAAGCGGCACTGCCAGCCCTTTTTCTCCCAAATCTCTTCGCGCGTCCGCCGGAGCCGCCCTCCATCTCCCCATCGTCGCCGGAATGTCTCTCCCCATTCTCCTCACCCAGCTCAAACTCAACGGCATCCATTCCCTAGCCTCCTGCGTCCACGACGATTCCGCCGCCTCTTTCTCCCCATGGCAAGTAGACTGGTGCCGACCCATCGCTCTTCTCGTCGGCAACGAAGGCGCAGGCCTCCCCGAAGACATCGTTCATTCCGCCGATGCCCGCATCCACATCCCCATGGCCACGCACATTGAAAGCCTCAACGCTGCCGCCGCTGCCGCCGTCCTCTTTTACGAAGCCTTCCGCCAGCGCCAAAAACAAAAATAGCCGACTCCGCCTTCAGGTTCGGCCACTTTCGAGTGCGGCGGCTCGCCGCCGCTTTTACAACTTCAACCACCCATCTCCGTCACTCCAAACAGAGTCCGAGCTGTGAGATGAGCTCTTACTTTGCAAGCCTTTTGTGCGATGAAATCCCTTTTGGGTTGATTGGGTCCCTCTCCTCTGAAACTTAAAACTGATAACTGACCACTGAGAACTATTCCGCGGTTGCCCCAGGCACGGAGTTTGTGCCTGGGTCTTGGGTTTCCTGCATTTGTCTTCGTAGGGGTTGCCGGGAGGGCTCCCCAGGTTCGATTTTTTGCCTGGGTCTTGGGTTCCTCTTTTCTTCGTCTGCGAGTCTCTGCGTTCTCTGCGCCTCTGCGTTATCTTTAAGTTTCTATCTTCTCGTTTTTATCGCCACTCTCTCTTACTGAATAGTTCATAAATTTACCTGTAACCCGCTCCGTCCCTCTTCCGTCCAAATTTTGGAGGGTTTCTCCAATGTTCCAATCTCAGCCACAATCTCACGACCCCCATTTAACAAGAACGCATCTTCCCATCTGGATTCGCTTGCTCCTCTTTCTCCTGCTCGCTCTCTTGTCTTCGCCGCTCCATGCACAAACGACGGCCGCCAGCTCTGCCTCTTGCCCCGTGCAATTCCTGCGCTTCCAGCCTTCCGGCGTCTACGCGCGCGTCAAAAATGTAAGTGGCAAAAACATTGTCGGCCTGAACTTCAATGCGGCCCTTGCCGACGCCACCGAACATTGGAAGTGGCTCCATTGGCAATTCATTGACACTCTACCCATCCGCGAATTTGGTTGGAATAAGCGCATCAAAGCAAATGCTGCAAAAACGCTCTCGTGGGACCGCGCCTACCTCGATTTCTGGCACGGCGGCGGTGGCGCCTTCGTTCTCACCGACGTTCTCTTTGAAGATGGTTCATCCTGGGAGGAATCCCCCGGCGGCGCTTCCTGCAAATACGTCTGGCACAACAGCCACAAACAATCCTTCGTCCGCCCCGTAATCCTGCCTCTCCGCCAATAACCGGGTGCCCCAGGTTCGAATTCTTACCTGGGTCTTGGGTTCCTCTTCTCTTCCTCTGCGAGCCTCTGTGTACTCTACGCCTCTGCGTTATCTTTACTCTTTCTTTTCTTTGTGCCCTCTGTCTTCTTCTCTCTGTGACCTCTGTGTTAAAGTCCCCGTTCTTTCCTTACTTTCCTGCTCCTGCCGTAGTTAACCCGCCACCGCGGCCTTAACCATCGGTCTCTTCCCTGCCATTTCGTTTGGCTGAACCGCCGTTCCCACCCCGAGCGGGCATTCCCCCTCCAACCACCCCAACTTCTTCCGCACAATCTCCCCCGAATACTTCGCCATATAATGCACAATCGTCTCCACGCGAATCTTGATACTCCCGCTGGGCTTCGTCGAATCCAAATCCCCAAACTTAAAAAACAGCGTCCCCGTAGCCTCCACAATCTTCTGTGTCGGCGTATACGTCGGCTGGTCCATCCCGCATTCGTAACTTGACAACCTCACCACGCATGTCACCCAAGGGCACCGCGCCGCAAATTTCGCTCCCCACATAATCTCGTTCGTATTGCTGCTGTACGACGACATCCACACATCCGCAATATCAAAGGGACTCTTGATTCTTCCTTCCTTCAAATCCGCCGCAAACAACCAGTTATTCAAATCCATATCATCCGGCAAATACTGCAGCCAAAGCACCGGATACCCGTGCGCCTGCAGCTCTCCTTCAATCTCATGCCCAATCCCTGTATCCATGTGATAAGGCCGCGCCAGCACCAATATGCATGGCTTCTCATTCTTAGCGCACCACTCCAGAATCTCCCGGCTATGTTTCCTCGCGCGAGCCGTGAAATTGTCCAGCGCCGAAAATCCCGCCTTCACCGCCCGCTCCGTCTCCTCCAAATCCAATTCAAAAATATCCTTCAACGAACTGAAAAGCTGCTCCGTCACCATGTGCCGGTCCCCAAGGCTCACAAACGGCGACGCATACACAATCCCATTCTCCCCAAACACGTCACGTTCCTTCATGAACCCGGCCTTGATATTCTCCGGCCCCGCCATCACCCGCGTGCAAGTCACCGTATCCACCACGTGTCCGTACAAAATCGAAGGCAGCGAATGAATCATCGGACTCAGCAAAATATGGATCTTTTTCTTCTGACCAAAAATCAATTCCCCGTAATGTCCGCTGATGCATTTCACCGGGTAGCAGCAATCCACCGTCCCTCGCCCTTTTCCAAACTCCCGCCCCTGCTCCTCCGATGTGTCCGAACTGAAAATAATATTTTCAGATTCAATCCCCAGCGCCTTCAGGAATCCCACCCAGAATTGGTGCGTCGTCCAGATGTTCAGCACCTTCGGAATTCCCACGCGAAGTTGTGACCGGTCTTTACGCGCCGGCGCGGCGGAACGCTTCTTTGCGAACCATGTCGGCAACATTCGGATAGGCATCCTTGGTCCTCTCAATCTCCGCCTTGATCACTTTCATCTCGTTCAAATCTTCCACCAATCCCTTGGGGCACGAATTATTCACAATCACGCGTTCCCATCCAATTCCCAGCGGTACCTTGCTCCACTCCCGCCCTTTCCCTCCATCCAGCGCCACATCAATAAAACTTCGCTGGCAATTCACCGGGCACCAGTGGCACACCGTTTCCACCGCCGTCTCCGTTTTATAAGTCAGCCTCTCGATCGCATCGAATCCTCGAAAACTCGTCTCTCCGCCCTTTTCCCACCATTCCAGCGCCACCAGTCCCGCGCCAATCGCTCCCGCTTCTCCCGAATACGGGTGTACCACCACCTCCGCTTCCGGAATCTTCGACAAGATAAAATCCACTTGCGTTTTCACTACCGCCAGATTCTTGTGCGTCCCTCCTTGCAAAATATATTTCCGCCCCACTTGCTTTAAATTGTTCAACCCGCCTGCATAAATCCACACATTCAGCGGCAAAATCGCGCAAAGCCCTGCCAGAATTTCGTCCGCCTGCCAACCCTTCCGCTGCTGGTTCACAATGTCGCTCTGCAAAAATACCCCGCATCCCATCGACAGCTGCGGCATCGCTTCCGCCAGGAATGCCCGGTCCGCCATCTCGTTCATTGGAATATCAAATCGTTCAGCCACCCCCTGCAAAAATGCGCCATTCCCCGATGAGCATTGCGAGTTCAGCCGGAAATCCGTCACCGCCCCGTTATTCAAAATCATGATCTTCACGTCAACGCCGCCTACATCGCAGATGCAGTCCGCGTCTGGAAAAAAATGTAATCCCGCGCTGGCATGCGCAATCGTCTCCACCACCGGGCAATCCGCCCCCAATATTCCCTTTAACAAATCTTTTCCGTACCCCGTAATCGCCAGCCCCACAATTTCGCCTTCACCAATCGCCTCGCTGATCTGCCGGAACAGCACCTTCGCATCTTCAATCGGATTTCCTCGGCTCAGCGCGTAGCACGAGTACAGCAATTCCTTCTCCGGCGATAAACACACCGCCTTCGCCGTCGTCGACCCAAAATCGCATCCCACCACCACGCGCCCCAACTTCCCAATCTTCGGTGTAGCCGCTACCAGCCCCGTTGCCTGATGTCCGTTCCCATTTCCGTTTCCGTGCCCATTCCCATGACTCTTCCCATTCCCATTTCCACCGCCATATCGCGTCTTGAACTTCTCTAGCTCCGCCGGGTCTTTCCACAATCCTCCCCGCCCCATCTTTTTCTTCTCTTCGTGCTGTCCCTCTTCAATCCACCACCGCAATTTCTCACTTCCCAAATACATTCCCGAAGTTCGCGGCTCGCCTCGCGCCACTTCCACGCATCCCTGCGCCGCATAATAAAGCGCGTCCTCCGGCACTTTAATCATCGACGCCGGATCAATCCCCTTCGTCACTTCCACCTTCCGCTCTTTCCACACCTTCAATAAATGATGCCGCCAGGCCTCCTGCAATCCGGTAAAAAACAGATTCGGCCCTCCCAGCAACAAAATCTCCGGCACCGGCGTATTCCCGCGCGTCAAAGTCGCCAAATTCTGGTAAACCACCGCCTCAAACAGCGAAGCGATAATCTCCTCCACCGGCACTCCCGCTTTCAGCAAAGTGTTCGCGTCCGCCTCCGCAAATATCCCGCACTTGCTGCTCACCTTGTGCAGCGTGTACCCCGTGTACCGCATCTTCGCCAATCGTTCCGGCGCAATCTCCAGTTTCCGCGCCGTCTTCTCGATGAACGTGCCTGTCCCTCCCGAGCAAGCCGCCTGCATCAGCACCTGCTTGCTTTTGTTCTTCTCATCTCCATTAAAGAAAATCGTCTTCATATCTTCGCCGCCAATTTCGCTGACGAAGCGCACCGAAGGATGCACTTTCTCCACTGCCGCCGCCACCGCCACCACTTCCTGAATAATTTTTCCTCCCACCAGTGGCGCAATCAGTCCTGACCCCGATCCCGTAAAAAACACGCGGTCCTGTTCCGGCGTCAGTTTGTATTCACTTTCCAACCGCGTCAGAAAATCCAGCACCTTCTCCGCCTGCTTTGTGTTGTGCCGTTCATAAGCCTGCGCCAACAGCTCCCCATCCTCCGCCATCAGCACAAACTTGCAGGTCGTGCTACCCACATCAATCCCGCAAATCTTCCCCGCTCCCAACGCGGCAACCGACGCCCGCACCGGCGCACTCCGAGCGGCCAGTGTTCCCGCCAGCGGCCTAATCTGCACCAACGATTCCGTGGCCATATCGATCAAGCCTCCCTAACTACCTGTAGCTCACCCCTTCAGGGGTGAGGTCGTCCATAACCCCGCCAACCCTAAATCCGCCAGTAATTCCGAACACAGTCCGCGAAGTAAGGAATCCCTCTTCACTTGGGTTTCCTCCGGGTGCCCCAGGTACCGGTTTTGTATCTGGGTCTTGGGTTACTCTTCTCCGAAACTTAGAACTGAAAACTAACGACTGAGAACTACCCCGCCCGGGTGCCCCAGGTTCGCCTTTCTACCTGTGTCTTAGGTCTCTCTTCTCTTACTCCGAAGCTGTAAACTGTAAACTGTCGACTGTTGACTGTGTACTCCCCTCACACCCTCACCCCTCGATCCCCCGCCAAATGCCGCAAATAATTAGCCGCCACGCAAGCCACTCCCCGATGCGGCACCTTATACGTAGCCCTCTTCACCTCCGGATGCTTCGCCTCAAACTTCCTCACCGCTTCCACCGTCAACCCAGTCTCTTTCATCGCCGCCTCATACTCCGCCGCCGCCCGTTTCTTCGCTTCCGTCAAAATCATCTGGCAACGTGAAAGAGCATGCACTTCCGAATCGCCTTTCACTTCAATCGGCGCATACAGCAAATCCGGATATTTCCCCAACACGTTCGCCATCGATCCCACAGACATCGTGTTCGGCATGCACGAATACGGCGAAAGCTCGCAAGTCATGTGCGCCTTCTTGTGGTGATAAGTGTGCAAAGCCTTCCCGATCAGCATGTGCCCTTCGCCGCCCCGCAATTCAAAGTGGTAGAACGGCTCCGCCAGCCGCCGCAACTCTTCCTGGTCCGGCAACTCGTAAGGCAAATTCCCCAGCGCCTTCCGGAACCGGTTGTACGTCCCGCGATAAATCCGCTCCAGCGCGTGCAGCGCAAACTCCTGCAGCCTTGCATTCTTTCCCGTCGCGTGCCGGTGCTCCAGTTTCCGTATGCTCGGATGCATCAAGTAGTGCAGCCAAACCGCCACCGGTGGCGGCACCACCTCCCCATCCTCCTGCTCCAGCCATCGCTTGATGTTGTAGTTGCCTTCTCCCTCGTGCGTCTGCAGCCAGAATTCCCCGGTAATCTTCACCTTCGCTTTCACTCTCAGCCGGTCCACTTCAATCGTTTCCCACTTCTTCCGCACTTCTCGCAGCGCCTTCGTGAAGTAGTCGCTCATCAAATGCCACGCCAGCGTCTTGTATTTCTTCCCGCGGTCCGGCCGCTCCAGGAATACTTTGTACATATACTCCACGCATTCCTTCAGCACCTTGTCCGTCTGCCCAACATTCACTTCGTACGGTCGCGTGATGTACTCCAAATCCATCAACTGATCCGCGCACAATATTCCCCAGATCAATCCCAAACTCAGCGGCATGTTGATTTCCAGCCCGCCTCCGTCCGAAGGCCCTTGGTCTAATTCATCCTGCGCAAATAAAAACAGCCGGAAATCCCGCAGCCCCAGTCCATCCAGCGCCATCGCATACGATTCGTGGTACTGCCCAAACCGGCAAGGTCCGCACGCCCCCGCCGTCAAAAATAAATAATTATCCCTTGCGGCCTCCTTGCCCTCGGTCGCTACTTTCTTCTTCAACAGGTTCACCAGGCTCCCCGTCGTAAATATCGTCGGGCAGCATGCTCCCACATCAATCAATTCCTTCCCCGCATCCAAATCTTCGCGGTTGATGTTCGGCAGCGGTTCCGCTTTATATTTCAAATTGTGCAGCGCCCCTTGAATCAGCCGCTCATGCTTCCACGTCAACCCGCCATACAGAATCGTCACCTTATCCCGTTCTTCTTTCTTGAACGGCCTCGGCTTGTAAGCCTGGTAATGTTTCACCGGATTCGGCGTCTTACTAATCGTAGTCAGTTGTACCGTCGCCATACTTTTCCCTCCTAAAATCATCCGCAGTCTCGGGCCCTGTAGCTCACCCCTTCAGGGGTGAGGCTTTCCATCACAATCTCCCAGATCCCAACCTCCTCATTGCTAAGCTGCCGGAGGCCGGGTGCCCCAGGTTCGATTTCTTACCTGGGTCTTGGGTCCTCTCGCGTCCCTCTTGCTCTCGCTTTGTCTTCCTCTGCGAACTCTGCGCCTCTGCGTTATATTCTCTTTTTGCTTTTCTCTTCTCTTCGCTTTTTTCAACTTTCAACTTTTAACTTTCAACGCTCCCTCTCGTCTCCTGATATCTGCTCTGGGACACACGGATATCCCTCCCCTCTTTACTGAAAACTTAAAACTGATAACTGAAAACGTTTAAGGAAGTACCGCATGGCCGAGCTCTCCTCGGGGCGAGCCGCCCTTTTCCATCGCTCCTTGAACTCCGTCACCAAGGCCGCGTGGCAAACGCGCTCTTTCGAGAAGTAGCTGGATGAATGAAGAGTGGGCCGCATGCTCGAGCGCAAGCAAGCAACACCGTAACCTGAACTAACCTGTAGATTCCGCCTTCAGTTCCCTATTTAATTCGTGTTCACAAGAACCGCGGCCCTCCGCATCAAAAGCTGCGCCGCAAGGCGAAAGTTTCGCCGAGTCTAGTACACACCAATTCACAAAGCAAGCCGTTTACTCCCCAACCTGTGAATCCCCTCTCCTCCCGTGCGCCATGCCGTAAATCCCGTCACCGTACCGTAGGGGCGCAGCACGCTGCGCCCCATGTCCGCAAAATTTCTACTATCTAGACGGGGTGCCCCAGGTTCGACTTTTTACCTGGGTCTTGGGTTATCCCAGTTCCTGGGTTCGCCTCTCCGTTGTAGTGCAGGGAGAGTCCGCGAGCCCTGCGGCCTTTCTTCCTGGTGCGCCCCAGGCTCGCTTTTTTGTCCGGTTCTTAAGGTTCTCTCTTCTCCTGACTCCGAGACTGCAAACAGTCAAGGGTGACCTCTCCCACTTCGCCGCCCCTCTTCTCTTTCTTCTTTCAACTTTCAACTTTTAACTTTCATCCTCTTTCTCCTCACACCCCCACGACCCCAAGCTCGTTTTCTTGCCTGGTTCTCGGCCTTCCAATCGCACCCGCCCCCCTACTGCCCCGCCGCCATTCCCATTCCTCCGCCCAACGCCTTCAACAACCCCGTCCCGTTCGGGCTTCCTAATCCCGTGCACGCATCCCAACCCTTTCCCGCCTTATAGTGCCCATTGCTTCCCGTCGTGACGTCGTGAAAGGCCGTAGCCTCACCACTCGCGTACAGCAGCGCATTCACGTACCCCACATTCTTCCCCAGCGATTGATTGATCCGCGCCAGCAGCCCCGCCCACAGCGGCGCAACCGCGCTCGTCCCTCCAATCACGGTCGCCTGTCCATCCACCACCACGTTGTACCCTGTAGTCGGATCTGCATCTCCCGCCACATCCGGCACGCCGCGCCCCACAAATCCATTCGGCGCTTTCGGCACCTTGGCACTCGACTGGAAACTCGGCAGCGCGAACGCTTCGCTCACCCCGCCTCCCGTCGCTCCTTCATTCGCTGATAGCTCGTTCCAAGCCTGCTCGCTCCCGATCGCGCCTCCCGAAATTTCCAGCTTCGTTCCTCCGCATCCCACAACAAATGGGCTGGAAGCCGGAAAATCCACGGTAGGACTCGACGTTCCGTCCGAAGCCCCGTCGTCTCCCGACGCCACCAGCACCGTCACTCCCATCGTCGCCGCATCCTCGCAAGCCGCATTCAGCGCCGCTTGCGATTGTGCCGTCCACGAACTTTCCGGCCCGCCCCAACTAATCGAAATAATGGACGGCTTCAGCGTCGCGTCATGCGCCGCCGTGCTCACCGCATCAACAAATCCCTGATCCGTGTTCGGCGCGAAGTACACCGCCAACTCCGCTCCCGGTGCCACCGCTCCCGCCACTTCAATGTCCAACTCCACTTCTCCATCCGGTCCGCTCGAACTTCCTGTCGGAGCGTTCGTCGCACCATCCACTCCCACCGCCGTCACTTTCGGCGTCGTAATCCCCAAATTCCCAAAGAACGAATTCAGGTCGCTCGCGTTGTACCCGCCTCCCAACTCGATAATCCCGATGCACTGCCCGCTCCCCGTTGTGCCCGCCGGAAACGAGTACGCTTGCGCCACCTGCAACGGCGTCACAGCAACAGCCGCCGCCTTGTCCTTGTGGATCCGAAAATGTGGTTTGCTTTGCGGACGATTGTCCAGCCCAAATACGCCTTCAACGATGCCTTGCAGGTCTTTCGGAATCGTCAAGCTGCCTTCGCGCCCGCGATATGTCCCCGTTTCATGCTCGAACCGCCGCAACTCCACTCCAAATGCTTCGCTGAACGCCTTCACCGTCCCGCTCAGTTTCACCGTTCGTCGTGCGGCTTCTTCGCTCACCACCCGCAACCCGTGCGCCGCCGCGAACGCTTCAATCTTCTTCAGGTCCGTCGCCTTTGCTCCGTGCAACCGCGCAAAATCCTCCCGGCTCAAATACGTTCGTTTCCTCGGAAGCTGCGCTCCCATCTTCTCAACCGCCGGAAACGTGCCCTTCTTCGACCCGCGCCGCAGCAACACGCTCACTTCAATCAACTCATTCGCGTCCGCAGGCCCAACATCTTTCGCACCAGCCAACGCCTTCTTCGTACTGCCCTTCAACTCCACCCGTCCTTGTCGAGTTGCCATCTTTCACCTCCACTAAACATTCAATCCATCTCGGGCCAGGCGCCCGAAAGTATACCGCCTTTGCGTTACGCTGGCTTGCTTACCCTGAGCCGCGAAGCACCGCCCCCTTTCATACCCCCGCCCTGTACCTCACCCCTTCAGGGGTGAGGCCTTCCATCGCACCTCGCAAACCAACACCCGCTCTCTCCTCTTTCCTCTTTTCCACTCTTACCTCTGCGATCCTCTGCGTTCTCTGCGCCTCTGCGTTATCTTTTTTCTTCGCTTTCTTTGAAGCTGTAAACTGCCGGCTGTCAACTGTAAGCTCTTCCCCCCTCTCCTCCGTGTTACCCTATTCCTGCCGTCATCCCGAATCCCAGGAGGCTCCACCTCCATGGTTGTCCGTTTCTGGTCCGCCCGCACCACCGTCGAACGTTTCCCCGAATACCTTCGCCACTTCCGCGAAAACGTCCTCACGCATCTCCGTTCCTTTCAAGGCTTCCGCGAAGCCCGCGTCATCACGCAATCCGATGAAATCGTCGTCCACTTCATCGTTGAAACTCTCTGGTCTTCCTTCGAAGACATCGACCGTTTTACTGGCCCCGATCACGGCGCCGCCATCGTCGCCCAGGAAGCCCTCGATCTCCTAACCTCCTACGATCACCGCGTCCAACATTTCTCCGTCGACCTCTACGAATCCCAATCCTCTCAACCCTCCTCCCACTAATCCCCGGAACGCCGATCTCCCGATCGGCTCTTGGGTCTTCCCGGCAATGTAGTAGCCGGTCTTCAGACCGGTTCTTGGGTTCTCCTCTCCTCTCTTCCCTTCTCTTCTCTGCGAACTCTGCGCTCTCTGTGACCTCTGCGTAAGTTCTTCGCTTTTCGCCTTTTTCAACTTTCAACTTTTAACTTTCAACCTCTTCTCCTCCCTGCAATGAATTCCCTCTTCCTCTGCGAGTCTCTGCGTACTCTGTGCCTCTGCGTTATCCTTATGCCTTTTCTTGACTCTTCAACTTTCAACTCTTAACTTTCAACCTCTTCTCCTCCCTGCAATGAATTCCCTCTTCCTCTGCGAGTCTCTGCGAACTCTGCGCCTCTGCGTTATCCTTATGCCTTTTCTTGACTCTTCAACTTTCAACTCTTAACTTTCAACCTCTTCTCCTCCCTGCAATGAATTCCCTCTTCCTCTGCGAGTCTCTGCGAACTCTGCGCCTCTGCGTTGTCCTTATGCCTATTCTTGACTCTTCAACTTTCAACTTTTAACTTTCAGCCTCTTCTCCTAACTGCAAACCTAAATGAATTCCCTCTTCCTCTGCGAGTCTTTGCGAACTCTGCGTTATCTTTTTTTTCTCTTTTTCTCCGCGCCTGTGATCTCACCCCTCCTCCCGTCCTCCCTCTCTTTCTTTTTTCAACTTTCAACTTTTAACCTTCAACCTCTTCCCCGCCTCACTGAAAATTTAAAACTGATAACTGAAAACTCTCCACCCACCCCCCCCGACTTGCCCCTCCAACCCCAAGTGCTAAAATATCCTTCCATGACCCTCACAACTCTCTACGAAAAAATCTGGCAATCCCACGTAGTCCACGAGGACCCCAACCATCCCTCCCTCATCTACATCGATCGCCACCTAGTCCACGAAGGCACCTCTCCTCAAGCCTTCGCCGGTCTCCGCGCCGAAGGCCGCAAAGTCCGCCGCCCCGATCTAACCTTCGCTGTCATGGACCACTCCGTCTCCACCACCGATCGCACTCTCCCCATCCTCGACAACGACGCCAAGCTCCAATTCGAAGCCCTCGAACGCAACTGCCGCGAATTCGGTGTTCGTCTCTTCGATATGAACAGCAAGCACCAAGGCATCGTCCACATCATCGGTCCCGAACTCGGCATCACCCAACCCGGCCAAACCATCGTCTGTGGCGATTCCCACACCTCCACGCACGGCGCGTTCGGCACTCTAGCCTTTGGCATCGGCACCAGCGAAGTCGAACACGTCCTCGCCACGCAATGTTTAGTGCAGTCCAAGTCCAAAACGCTTCACATCCTGGTCCATGGAAAACGCCCCAAGGGCGTAACCGCGAAAGACATCATCCTGGCCATCATCGGCAAAATCGGCATTAGTGGCGGCAACGCCCAAGTCGCCGAATACGGTGGTGAAGCCATCCGCGCTCTCTCCATGGACGGCCGCATGACGGTCTGCAACATGACCATCGAAGGCGGCGCCCGTGCCGGCATGATCGCCCCTGATGACACCACATTCGCCTATATGGAAGGCCGCCCGTTCGTCCCGCGTGGCAAGGATTTTCAAGCCGCCGTCGAAAGCTGGAAGCAACTCAAGTCCGACGATGGCGCCAAGTTCGACTCCACGGTCGAGCTCCACGCCGATCAACTAGCTCCGCAAGTCACCTGGGGCACCAACCCCGGCATGGTCACCAGCGTCACCAGCCGCGTCCCCGACCCTCACGATTTCCGCGACCTCAACGATCAGAAAGCTACCGAAAGCGCCCTCAAATACATGGGCCTCAAGCCCGGCACTCCCATCGTGGACATCCCCGTCGACCGCGTCTTCATCGGTTCCTGCACCAATTCCCGCATCGACGATCTTCGCGCCGCCGCCCATTTAGTCGCCGGAAAACACGTAGCCAAAACCATCAAGCAAGCCCTGATCGTCCCCGGCTCCCGCGGCATCAAAGCCCAAGCCGAAAAAGAAGGCCTCGATAAAGTTTTCACCGCCGCCGGTTTCGAGTGGCGCGACGCGGGCTGCAGCATGTGCATCGGCATGAACGCCGACGTCCTTCCCGCTCACGAACGCAGCGCCAGCACCTCCAACCGCAATTTTGAAGGCCGCCAAGGCAAAGATTCCCGCACTCACTTAGTCAGCCCAGTAATGGCCGCCGCCGCCGCCTTAGCCGGCCACTTCGTAGACGTCCGCGACTTCGACGTCTCCCAGGTCGAGTAATCCGTTTTCAGTAGTCGGTTATCAGATATCAGTTATCAGCGATCAGGAACCAAGCCATCCTCAAAATGTGTCATCCCAAGCGTAGCGAGGGATCTGCTTCCTCTTTTGTAGGGGTCGAGCACTGCTCGACCCCATCTCGGCACGGTGTAAGATACACTGTCATCCCGACCGGAGGCCCGCGTAGTTTGCGGGCCGGAGCGGAGGGATCGAGGTTAGATTGCAGCGTGATATTCGCCAACTCGATGAGTCGTTTACCGGAAAGCGATTGCGAATTGAGTTTCACGACGGTGAAATTGCCGAAGTGGAACTTCAATCCGTTACGCTTCCAAACAAATATGACAATACTCCGGAAAGTTGGGGCATAGTCTACAACCTCATCTCCACCAATCGCACGCGCCAATCGCCCAGGGGCGCGGCTTGCTGGTCACGACTGGACGAGCTGAAAAACTTTGAACTTCTGGAAGATTAGCCTGGGTTCCTCTTCTCTGCGAACTCGGCGTCCCCTGTGAACTCTGCGTAATTTCTTTTTCCCACCATCCCACCCCACGCCTCCCGCTTCCTGGTCGCTGATCGCTGGTCACTGATCGCTGTTTCTTGCTTCCTGATATCTGATAACCGATATCTGATATCCTGTAATCCACAATCACAAACCAAGGACACTCACAAACAATGCAACCCTTCATCCAACATCACGGTCTGATCATGCCCCTCGACCGCGTCAACGTCGACACCGACCAAATGGTCCCCAAGCAATTCCTCAAGCTCCTTACCCGCGAAGGCTTCGGCCGCATTCTCTTCTACGACTGGCGCTACCTCCCTGGCGAAAAACCCAATCCCGATTTCGTCCTCAACTTCCCGCGCTATAAAGGCGCCTCCATCCTTCTCGCGCGCACCAATTTCGGCTGCGGCTCCAGCCGCGAACACGCTCCCTGGGGCGTGAAAGACTACGGCTTCCGCGCCATCATCGCTCCCAGCTATGCCGACATCTTCTACAACAACTGCTTCAAGAACGGCATTCTCCCCGCCATCCTCACCGAAGCCGAAGTCGATCAACTCTTCCAGCACACCGAATCCGAGCAGGGCTACTCCCTCTCCATCGATCTCCCCACCCAAACGATCAAGGACGCCTACGGCCACGTCTACAATTTCGAAATCGCCCCGTCCCGCAAAGAAGTCCTACTAAAAGGCCTGGACGACATAGCCCAATCTCTCCAACACGCCAAAGAAATCACAGCCTACGAGCACACCCACGCATCGACCGCGACGATGTTCGACCAGCTAGACATAAAAAACTACCGCTAACACGATGGGGGTTATCAGTAATCAGATATCAGCAATCAGCGATCAGGAACCAACGTCCTGGAAGTTCTCTTCTCTTTTCTTAAAACTCAAAACTGACAACTTAAAACTGAAAACTGTTGCGATGGGTGCCCCAGGTTCGTTTTCCTGCCTGGGTCTTGGGTTTCCCCTCGCTGTGGATTCTGCGTTCTGTGTGGTCTCTGCGTAAATTCTGCTTTCCGCTTTTTCCTTATCCGCCATCCCGACCGGAGTGCCGCGCTCTTTGCGGCACGGAGCGGAGGGATCGTGGCAACATCATCGCGTCTTGCCACTCCGCCCACCTTTCGAATTTCGTTTTTCGCCTTTCTTCTCTTCTCTGCGATCTCTGCGTCTCTGCGTTAAGCTTTCTGAGCTTTTTTCCGAGCTCTTAAGCTGTCAGCTGTAAACTGTCGGCTGTAAACTGATCTCCCCCCTACTCCTTCCAAACCACCTTCCCTCCCACCACCGTCTGCTCCACTCTCGTCTTCAAAATCTCCTTCGGCGCAATCTTCGTAACATCCGCCGACAATATCAAAAAGTCCGCGTACTCCCCCACCTTCAACTCCCCTTTCTTCCCTTCCTCAAATTCCGCGTACGCCGACCCGCTCGTATATCCACGTATGCAATCGTCCAGTGAAATCTTTTCCTGAGGCTCCCATCCGCCCGCAGGCCCGCCGTCAGGCCCTTCTCGCGTCACGCACGCATACAACCCCCGCAGCGGATTAATCGGCTCCACGGGATAATCCGTTCCAAACGCCAGCCGCGCCCCCGATTTCTCCAGCGAATTCCAAGCGTACGCGCCCTTCGACCGTTCCGGACCCAATCGCTGCTCCGCCCATCGCAAGTCATTCGTTTCGTGTGCCGGCTGCATCGACGCAATCACTTTCAGCTTCGCAAATCGCGGCAAATCCTCCGGCGACAGCACCTGCGCATGTTCCACCCGATCGCGCCGGTCCCGCGTCCCATTCACGCGTTCCACGCTCTCAAACACGTCCAGCGCCACGCGATTCGCTTTATCCCCAATCGCATGAAACGCGATCTGAAATCCCAGCTTGTCCCGCTCCAGCGCCATCGCCTTCAATTTCTCTTCATCCATCGCCATAATCCCGCTCGTCGAAGGATCATCCGAATAAGGCGCCAGCATCGCCGCCGTTCGTGAACCCAGCGCCCCATCGCTCACAAATTTCAATAATCCTGTCTTCAGCCACGAGTCGCTCGTTCCTCCTTGCGCTCGCCGGTCCTGCAATTCGTTTACTGGCGCGATAAACGGCAGCCATTCCGTAATCCGCACCGTCAACTTCTTCTCGATCTTTATGTCGTTGTACACCTCAAAATCGTCCCACTCCGAATTATCCTGTACCGAAGTCACTCCATTCCGCGCCAACTCTTCCAGCACCATCTCGATTCCCTTCCGCCGGTCCTCCGCCGAAGGGTCCGGGATCCTTTGCGCCACCATCTCCATCGCGCTTTCTTTCAACAATCCTGTCGCCTCGCCATCTTCAAACCGCTCGATCTGCCCGCCCTGCGGGTCTTTCGTATCCGGATTAATCTCCGCATGCTTCAACGCCTGTGAATTCGCCACCGCAATGTGCCCCGAAACGTGCGTCAAAAATACCGGGTTGTCCGGCGAAACTTCATCCAAAATCAGCCGCGTCGGAAATTTCTGGTCCAGCCACCGCGATTGGTCCCATCCCGCTCCCACCACCCATTCGCCCGGCTGGTGCTTCCCCACGGCTTCTTTCACCCGCTGTTTCAATTCATCAATGGACGTCACTCCATTCAGGGATAGCGACATCTTGTCGCGTCCCGCCGCGCCCATGTGCACGTGCGCATCATTAAATCCCGGCATCAAAAACTTTCCGTGCAACTGAATTGTATCGCCTACGTTGTCCGCTCCTCCGCAATCCAGCAAAACGTGTGCCAGCGTCCCGATGCAATAAATCTTTCCGTCGCGCACTGCCAACCCTTCCGCCCACGGCGCTTTCGCATCATTCGTATAAATCCGCCCGTGCAAATAATAAGTAGTCTTGTGTATCCCCTCTTCCGTCTGCCCCAGCACCATTCCGCCACACATTAATCCCAACGCCACCAAAATCCCCATTCTCATCGCTCTCCGTCCATTCCTCACCATCATCTCCTCGCCTCTCCTCCAAAAACTGTAGCTCACCCCTTCAGGGGTGAGGCCTTCCACAACCATTCCTCTGTCTCCTGACTGTGCTCTTGTGTTCTCTTTTCCGAATACTGAAAACCAACAACTGACCACTGACAACTTTTCCGCGGGTGCCCCAGGTTCGATTTTCTACCTCGGTCTTGGGTTATTCTTCTCTTCCTCTGCGCTCCTCAGCGAACTCTGCGCCTCTGCGTTATCTTTTCTCTTCTCTTCCTCTTTTAACTTTCAACTTTCAACTTTCGACCTCTTGCCGCAACTTCTCTCCTCCGAAGCTGTAAACTGTCGGCTGTAGGCTGTCAGCCGTAAACTTTCTCCCTCACTTCCCCACTCCCGCCACCCCCACCACCGTCAAAAGCACTCTCTGCAATCCCATTTCTCTCCCCGCCGGCTCATACCATTCGTCCAACGAGTGCGCTCCTCCCCCATTCCCTCCCGCTCCAATCGCAATCGCATCAATCCCCTGCGACAACGGTATGTTCGCATCTGTGCTCGATCGCTCAATCCGCGATTCGTTCCCCAACGCCGCATCCGCCGTCCGCAGCGCCGCCAGTAGCGCCGAATCTCCTCCCAACTCTCCCCCCGGCCGGCTCCCAATCAATTCCACCGTCCATTCCAACTTGCCTTTGCTGCGGTCCCGCGCATTCTCATTCTCATCCCTTATTCCCGCCGCCACGCATTCCCGCAGCGCCGACTCCATTCTCGCAATCTCATCTTCCGACTCCGACCGCAAATCCACCTTCAGCTTCGCTTCGTGTGGAATCGAATTCACCGATGTTCCGCCCTCAACCTGCCCCAAATTAAAACTCGTTCGCGGCACTCCCGGCACTTTCGTATTGATAAACCGCACCGCACCGCGCACCAACCCATTAATCGGGTTCACCATCCCAAAGTCCGACCAGCTATGCCCGCCCGGTCCTGTCACTGTCACTTCCAGCCTTCGCGATGCCAGCGCCTTCGTCGTCACATGATCCGTTCCCGACCCATCCAGCACCACCACCGCCTTCAACTTCGTTCGGTACGCATCAATCAGCGAGCGCATCCCCCGCAAATTTCCCTCGCCTTCTTCTCCCACGTTCGCCGCAAATAAAATCGTTCGTTGCGGCCGCACATTCGCCGCGCGCATCGCTCGCGCCACCGCCACCAGCGCCGCCAATCCCGTTCCATTGTCTGAAATCCCTGGCGCCAGCATGCGCTCTCCTTCGCGCTTCACATGAACATCCGTCCCTGCCGGAAACACCGTATCCAGGTGCGCCGTCACCAGCACTACTTCCTTCTCGTTCGCTCCCGCCATCTCCCCGATCACATTCCCAATCTTGTCGCTGTGAACTTTCAATCCCTCATCCGCCAGCAGTTGCTTCATCAACTCCGCGCGCTTCTCCTCTTGGAACGACGGCGCAGGGATCTCCGTCAATCTCACTTGTTCGTCATTAATCCATGTCAGGTTTTTTTCAAACCACTCCAGCGCGGCGTGTACAGCAGGTTGTTCCGTCAAGGGTGCCGTGGCTTCACTTCGTGTCACTTGTGCAGACACCGCGGAGCGATTCGGCATGCTCAGAAGCATAACGCAAACCGCCACCCGTTTCACCGCCCCTGTGTCCACGTCGTTCTCCCCTTCTCGCGTTCTTCTCTTCCGGTTGCCCCAGGCACAGAGTCAGTGCCTGGGTCTTGGGTTCGGGTGCCCCAGGTTCGATTTTCTACCTGGGTCTTGGGGTTTCTCTTTTCTTCCTCTGCGAGTCTCTGCGTACTCTGCGCCTCTGCGTTATCTTTTTCTCTTGCTCTTACTCCGAACCTGTAAACTGTCGACTGTCAGCTCTTAACTCTTTCTTTTTTCAACTTTAAACTCTCAACTTTCAACCATCTTGAGGCCTTCCATCACCCCACCCAAGCCCGTCATTCCGAACGTAGCGGCCCGATTTTCCCTTCCGCGCCGCCGTTCGGCGCGTCGGGCCGCGCAGTGAGGAATCCCTCTTTCCCTCTTTCCCTCTTTCCCTCTTTCCCTCTTTTCCTCTTTCCCTCTTCGTCCTCTGCGAACTCTGTGCCTCTGCGTTAAGCTTTCTTTCTTCTCAACGCTGTTAGCTGTCGGCTGTAGGCTAATGGCTGCCACCTCTATTCTCTCCGCATATCCCCCGTATCTCCTCCTCCGTTAACATCCTCGCCGACCCCTTCGCCACCTCATAAATCCTATTCACCAACTCATCCTCCGCCGGAATATTGTGCCGCGCCAGCCAGTACACCACGTTCGATTTCCCGCTCATCGGCCCGATATCCACAATCTGCTCCAATCCAAACAAGTGCGCCGGCACTCCGCTATAAACCGCGTCCGCCAATTCCCGGTCATGCTTCTTCAACGCCTTGATGATCGCCGCCGCATGCACTCCTGTCCCTGTCCGGAACGCATCCCTTCCAATCACCGGATAATTCGGCGGTATCACCGTATGCGTCGCCTTCGCCACTTTCTCGCAATACGCCTTCAAATACGTCAAATCGTTATCGATCAATCCCATTAATTTCAAATTCACCAGCAGCAACTCGATCGGAGTGTTCCCCACTCGCTCTCCCAGTGATAGCGCCACTCCATGCACCTGGTTCGCTCCCGCCGCCACTGCCGCTAGCGAATTCGCCACCGCCAACCCGCGATCCCGGTGCCCGTGCCAGTCCACGCGAATTTTCTCTCCCGACGGTTTCACCACTTTCTCCATCGCAAATTTCACCAGGTTAAACGCGCCTTGCGGCGTCGCATGTCCCACTGTGTCGCACAGCACAATCGCTCGCGCCCCGCTTCGTATCGCCGTCGAGTAAAGCTTCTGCACCGTGTCCGGGTCCGTCCTCACCGTATCCTCGGTGACATACATCGCCGGCAGCCCGTGCGACACCGCGAACGTCACCGCCTTCTCCGTCGTCCTTTCCAGATGCTCAACAGACCAGTCCTCCACCAGCCGCCGTATCGGGCTCGACCCCAAAAACGTCGCCGCCTCAATCGCAATTCCCACCTTCTGCGAAATCTCCACAATCGGCTGGATATCCGCTTCCACCGTTCGCGCCGCGCAATTCGGACGGATTTTCATCCGGTTCGTCGCGATCTCCCGCGCCAGCCGCTCCACTGTCTCCGCCACGCGCGGCCCGGCACCCGGCAAACCAAGGTTCACCGAATCAATGTGCAGCGCTTCCATGAAATGCAATATTTCGATTTTTTCTTCAATGGTAGGATCGGTGATCGAAGGCGTCTGCAACCCATCCCGCAGCGTTTCGTCGTTCACCATCACGCGCGTACCCGGCGGGATCGTCATCGCCCCGCCGGCATTCCAATCGTAAATCCACTCGCTCCGCCCCATCCCCCAGCCTGTAGCTCACCCCTTCAGGGGTGAGGCCTTCCATCGCACCTTCCACTACTTCTCCCCCAATTCCCAGCACTCTCCGTTATCTCTGCGGCCCCTCTGCGATCTCTGTGGTAAGTGTTTCTCCTTCTTCGGACTTTCAACTTTAAACTTTCAACTCTTCAACCTCTTCCCCTCCGCTGTAGACTGTCAGCCGTGGGCTCTCTCCTCTCTCCCTGTCCCCACAGCGACTATGTCATCCCGACCGGAGTGCCGCGCCTTCTGCGGCACGCAGTGGAGAGATCGCGGCACAATCGCTCCGTCTTGCCTCCCACCTCGTTTTTCGACTATCGCTTTTCGAACTCCCGCCTCCTGATAACTGATATCTGATCTCTGATATCCCGCTCCGCTTCCCAGGAACCCTCGCCTAGTAGCGAACCGTATAACTATTCGGCTTCTGCCCCGGATCCGGCCGGTACAACGTCTTACAAAATTCGCACCTATAAATCTCCGCCCCTTTTCCCACCAACTTCTCAATCTCTTCCGGATACTCAAACCATCGTTTCAGATGCCCCGCGCAACATTTTCCCTTGGCATCCTTCTCATCGCAAGCCCGCTGCTTCAACTTCCGAGTCTTCACCTTAGGCGCCACCACCTCCGCCGCCTTTTCCGTCCCAACTCCCTCCGCCGCTTTAGTAACCGCTCCCGTCTCGTCCGCCACATTCCCTCCTATATTCCACTCCGTGCAACCCCCCGCCCGTCATTCCGAACGAAGTCTGCGAAGTGAGGAATCCCTCTTGCCTTACTCTGCTCTTCCTCTGTGAACTCTGTCTTACCGTCCCTCTTCTCTTCCTCTGCGAGTCTCTGCGTACTCTGCGCCTCTGCGTTATCTTTATCTCTCGCTCCCACTCCGAAGCTATAAACTGTCGACTATCAGCTCTTAACTCTTTCTTTTTTCAACTTTTAACTTTCAACCTCTTCTTCCGTCCGGGTGCCCCAGGTTCGATTTCCTACCTGGGTCTTGGGCTTCTCTTCCTCTGCGAGTCTCCGCGTACTCTGCGCCTCTGCGTTATCTTTTCTCTTGCTCCTACTCCGAAGCTGTAAACTGTCGACTGTCGACTGTCGACTATTAGCTCTCCCCCCTACCAATGCCTCCTAAACATCGTCTTCATCGCCTCTCGAGCATTCCTCACCCTCTCCCACATCCCTCCAAACTCAAACGCCAAAAACGCCTCCGCCGCCTTCTCCAGCTCCGCCCCATACCGGTACCACCACGGCTTCTCCACGCCTTTCAACCAATCCACATCCACATATTTCACATTCACCATCTCCAGCAATCCTGCTTTCCCGTGCGCGCGTCCCCATCCGCTCAATCGACACCCTCCATGCGGCGCCTCCGCAATCGCGAACCCGCTCATCACGTCGTTCACCATCACCGTCCCCGCCTTCAACCGCCTCGACATGTCCCTCCCGCGCTCCGCGTCCAACGTCCACACGCTCGCCGCCAGCGCAAATTCCGAATCATTCGCACGCGCCAGCGCCTCTTCCGCGTCTTTCACCACCTGGATCGCCATAATCGGCCCAAACGTCTCGTCCTGGAACAATTGCATCGTCCCATCCACGCCCGTAATAATCGTCGGCTCAAAAAAGTTCGCTCCCAAATCTGGTCGAGCCCTTCCTCCCCACACCACTTTCGCGCCTTTCCCCACCGCTTCTGCAATCAAATCGCTCATCCGCTCCACATGCTGCGGCCGAATCAGCGGACCAACTTCCGTCCCCGCCTCACTCCCCGGCCCAATCCGCAATTTCTGCGTCTTCTCCACACATCTCCGTATAAACTCTTCGCTGACGCTCTCCTCCACAAACAATCGTTCCACCGATAAGCACACCTGCCCGCAATTCGAGTAGCTCCCCCACACCGCCGCGCTCGACGCCACATCCAGGTCCGCGTCCGCCAGCACCAGCATCGCGTCTTTCCCGCCCAACTCCAGCACGCTTGGCAGCAAATGCCGCGCGCAAGCCTCCGCCACATGTTTCCCCGTGAACACGCTTCCTGTGAAAAACACCTTGTCCGGATGCGCCTCAATCAGCGCCTGCCCCACTTCTCCCCCGCCTTGCACAATCGTCACAAGGTCCGCTGGAAATCCAGCTTCGCGAAACAGCTTCCCGATCAGTTCCCCGCATTCCGGCGTAAAGTCGCTCGTCTTGCACACCACTCCATTCCCCGCCGCCAGCGCCGGTATAATCTGGCTCATCGGTATCGCCAGCGGGTAATTCCACGAACTGATAATCGCCACCACTCCCAGCGGCTCATACAGTAGCGTCCCCGTTTTTGCCTTCGCTGCCGTGCTGTGATGCTTCACCTTCTCCGCCCGCAATAACTTCCGCCCCTGCTTCGCAAAATATTCCGCCGTGTCCAACGACACGAACACATCCGCGAACAGCGCCTCCACTCGCGGCTTCCCCGACTCCCGCACCACCGCGTTCGCCAACGCGTCCCGCCGCTCCAATATCGTCTTTTTCAATTTGCCGATCAGCGCGCACCGCTCCACCACCGCCCGCTTCGCCCACTCTACCTGCGCCGCCCGCGCCCGCATCACCAGTCCAGCCACTTCCGTAGTCGCCGTCCTCTCAAACTCCGCCCGCACCATTCCCGTAGCCGGGTCAATCGATGCCAGCGTTTCCCGAGCCGTCTGTGTCGCAACCATACCCGGCATTCTAGCACTCCTCTTAATCTCAAGCCTCGAACCCGCCCATTCATTGTCTCTGTTCATTCTACGAGTTCGCAGATTCACGCTAGTTGCCCCAGGCACGGAGTCTGTGCCTGGGTTTTGGGTTCGTCTTGGGTTCGTCTTCTCTTCCTCTGCGCTCCTCTGCGAACTCTGCGCCTCTGCGTTATCTTTATCTCTTATCTTTTCTCTTTCTCCTGCCGTTCTCTGTGCCCTCTGTGTTCCTACCTCTGTGAACTCTGTGAAAGCTCTTTGCCTCGCTTTGCCTCAGACTTTCAACTTTCAACTTTTAACTCTTCAACCTCTTCTCCCCTCCCTCTTAAACTGTCAACTGTGAACTGTAAACTGTAGACTTCTTCCCCCCTGTCCCCAAGTCCCTCCCCCCCACCTGTCCCTCCGTACCTCCCCGCCACCCCATTTCCCCCGCAACTCTTTCCCCACCCCCGGGTTTCTTCCAACATACGGGTCGGACTAATCCTCACCGCCCCGCGGTGGCAACACCGAAGCAATTTCGGCTCAAATCTCAAAATTTTCGGAGGCTCGTCCCCTCCGCAGGAGAACACCAATGAAGTCCTCTTTGTCTCGTATGACGCTCGGCCTCCTCTCGGCCGCTTTCTTGCTCTTTTCCGTGGGGTGCGGTGGCAGTTCCACTTCTCCATCTCCCAATCCAACTCCGCAAGCACAAAACGGCACGGTAAACCTCTTCCTCAGCGACGCCTCCACGGAAGACTGGGCCACCATCGGCGTTCGTGTACTTTCCGTCTCCCTAACCCCCCAAGGTGGCGGCTCCGATTACACCATCTACACCGCTCCCAATCCCGCCCCGTTCACCAATCTCTTGCAGCTCGATCAGCTCTCTGAACTCATCGGCAGTCCCACCGTCCCCGTCGGCACTTATACCAAAGCCACCATCACCGTTTCCGCCAATACCGGTGACGTAATGCTCATCACTTCCTCCGATCCCGAAGCCGGTTTCGCTGCCAACGCCAACACCATCATCCCCACATCCCAAATTCAGATCAAAAACACGCAAGGCAGCTCCGGTAGCCTCACCGTTCCCATCCACGTCACTCTCGCTGCCCCCATCGTCGTCACCCAAAATCAATCCACTCCGCTCGACTTCGAATTCGATCTCTCGCATCCCGCTTTCATCGTCGCTCACGTTCCTCCCACGACGGGCACCACCATGTGGGCCGTCAACTTTAACGGCCCCATTCGTCACCGCCGCATTTTTGACCTGACCCGATTGATCCTTCGCCACACTTACGGCACCGTGAACTCCCTCTCCTCGGACAATTCCACTCTCTACTTCTTCAAGGATTTCCCGGCCTATCCGCCGACCAATCCCGAAACGGAGATCACTTCCACGCAGGCTCTCTCCGTCAAGGCGGATAGCACAAACGGCACGCTCTATTACGACGTCGACGCCAAGACTCCTCCGACCACCATCAACGACTTCAGCTCCATCGCCTCCACCATCGTCGGCAAGTACATTCGCGTTGCCGCTCGTTATCAAGTCGATGGCACGCTCGTCGCCGTCCGCCTCTGGGCCAGCAGTTCCTTCAATAGTGTCTGGATCAGCCCTGAAGGCCACGTTCTCCACGTGGATACCGCCACAAGCACTCTCGTCGTCGAAAATGAACTCGGCTTCCCTGTTCCTCTCACCATTGGCGCCAACACTTTGTTCTACTTCCGCACACCCTACAATGCGCAAACCGATGCCAACTCCATCGGACAGGGCCCAGCGTTCCTCTCCAATCTTGTTCGCGGCTTCAAGGTTCATTGCAGCGTCGTCGATCCTCTGGCCTCCTCCTTCGTCGCCAGCTCCGTTGACATCGAAATCGCTCGCTACGATGGCATCATCGGCTCCACCGAAGCGAACCCCGTTAACGGCGTAACTTACACTCGCAAGTTCCACACCGTCAGCGACGATTACACCGTCACTCTCCCCTTCATTAACAGCGCCACTCCCAATGGCCACGACCCCATCACCGGCAATCCAATCACGGGCTACAAATGGTGGTACTTCACTTTCCCCACTATCGTGGACAGCGGCGCCAACGCCATCTCTGATTTCGCCACTGCCACCGGCGGCGCTGTGAATTTCCAGGGCTCTGTCGGCCAGTTCAATGCCGCTGGCGAAACCTTTGCCACTTGGAATGACGCAAACGCCCCCAACGCCTGGGCTGCTCCTTGGAGCGTTGTCACTCCCACGGAAGTTCCCCTCGGCGTCGCCGCCACTAGCTTCTCCAGCACCACCGACAGCTTCATGATCTCTGTCCTCGGTGGCACCAACAACATTCCCGTGGATCTGGACACCACTTCCGGCTCCGCCTCTCTCGTATATCAGGTGGATTTCACTAACGGCGTCATCACCATCAGCCCCGTGGACATCTCCACTACCGCCGGCCAAAACACTCTATCCACCAATCTGGTCACCGGCACGCCCGTCAAGGTCTACGGCGTCCCGCAATCCAACGGCTCCATCAAGGACTACGTCCTCTTCTACTTCACTGGCGTAGCCCCTTCCACTTCCGCTTTGGTCAACTAGCCAAAATGGCGGAGGCGTCTTCCCTGGCCGCCTCCGCCATCCCCTATTTCCCCTGAAACACCAGCGCCGCCAGCATTCCATTCCTGCTGGCGGCGCAAGACCATTCAGCGGTGACCTCGGGATCCCAGATCTTCCTTTGCGGGTTCTTATTTAGGCGCACGAAATCGCTGGGCGAGCTTGAGAGCGGGCGTGCCGATCAAAACAAATGACCAAAGTGTGGTAAGAACGCTTTCCGCAATATTGCCCCAGTAGTTGTTCCATCTCCAGGGGGTAAACAGTCCCTGCACACCTTCATACAAGAAGAGCGCACCCAACAATGCGAGCGGTCCGCCAACGAGTACCAGCCTAGGCCATGTCCATGCCAAGGGACTCTTATCAGCGAATCGCCGCGAGTCCAGCGCCCTTCCTACCAAATACCACAGAACGACCACCCCTATTAGGAACAAGGGGTAGTCGAGCGTAGCGCCAAGAATCGTTGGCCGGTCATGGTCGACTCGGTCAAAAAAGAACGCTATAGCCATGAGCACCGTGGCAGGTGCGTTGATACCCCGACAGAGCAAAGCAGGGGTCGGGAAATAGAGAGTGTCAAAACGACTCTGCATTCCTGAGTGCCTCCCCCATTCCAACATGACAATTGCCAGCGGCAACTGCACAATTGGGAGTATCCAGGACAGTCTCATTTGCATGAATCCATTGTTCCCTGCCATTTATTCCACTCCAAGGAATCCGTACTCTTCTCTGTGAACTCTGCGTCCTCTGCGACCTCTGTGTAAGCTCTTAGCTTTTCTTCAACTTTCAACTTTTAACTCTTGGCTCTCTCTCCGATCCTGCCTCCTGATCTTAGCTACCAACTTCCCGCTGTCGGCTGTCGGCTATTCGCCATGCCTCCTCCAACTCCACCTTCACCATCCACAATCCTTGCGCCGGCACCGTCGGCCCCGATTTCGATCGATCCCGAATCTCATACAACCTCTCGATATCCCCCGGAGTCATTCTTCCTCGTCCCACCTCCAGCAGCGACCCCACCATTTTCCGCACCATATATCTCAAAAACGATCGCCCATGCACCGTGAACCACAACTCTTCCCCATCCTCTGTCCGTTTCAATTCCGTCCCATAAATCTCCCGCACCATGTTCCGTTCTTTGTCGTCCTCCTCCGACCCTGTCGAAGCCGCAAACGACGCAAAATCGTGTGCCCCCACAAACCGCCCCGCCGCCTCTTTCATCGCCTCTTCATCCAGCGGAAACGGGTAGTGCAGCACATACCTCCACACGCTTGGCGGCACCACCTTCCCTCGATAAATCCGGTATCGATAAACTTTCCCTCGCGCCGACCACCGCGCATTAAAATCCGGTCCCGTCTCTTCCACCCCCACAATCCGAATCGTGGGTGGCAGCAACGCATTCATCGCCCTATGAAACTCCTCCGCCGAAAGCGCCGACTGCGTCCGAAAACTCCCCACTTGCCCCAGTGCGTGCACACCCGCATCCGTTCGCCCCGCTCCGTGCAACTGCACAAACTCCTGCGTCAGCCGCCGCAACACGGTCACCAATTCGCCCTGCACTGTCGGTTTATTTGCCTGGATTTGCCAGCCGTGAAAATCCGTCCCGTCGTAAGCAATCACCAACTTAAAATATCTCACCGTCCCAAATCCCCATCCTGTAGCTCACCCCTTCAGGGGTGAGGCCTTCCCTAGCCCCAGCAAACCCCAACCGTCATCGGCAACATCCCATCCCTCACCCTGTAGCTCACCCCTTCAGGGGTGAGGCCTTCCATCACCCAGCCAACAATCCCGTCATTCCGAACGGAGTCCGCGCAGTGAGGAATCCCTCTTTGTTCTTGGTGTTTCCTTTTCCCCGCTTGTCATCCCGACCGGAGCGGCCCGATTTTCTCTTTCGCGCCGCCCTTTGCCGCGTCGGGCCGCGTAGTGGAGGGATCTGCTTCCTCCCCTCTTCTCTGTGAACTCTGCGTCCTCTGCGACCTCTGTGTTAAGTCTTTTCTGCTTTTTTCAACTTTTAACTTTTAACTTTTAACCTCTTCGCCTAACTGAAAACTTAAAACCAACCACTGCCCACTCCCCTCACCCCGCGCTCCGAACAAACCGGCTCCCCGGCTTCACCGCCAGCCCCCCCTGCTTGCACATCGGGCAATCCTCCTCCTCATAACTCTCAATCTTCAATTCCACCAGCGCCTGCGTCTCCACCTCAAAATCCATCGTCCCCCCGCTCCGATCAATTAACGCTCCCGCCGCCACCACTCGCGCTCCCGCTTCCTCCACCACGCGAATCGCCTCTCGAGTCGATCCTCCCGTAGTCCACACATCTTCCACCACCAGCACATGCATCTCCGGCTTCAACACAAATCCTCTTCGCAACGTCAACAATCCGCTCGCATCCCGTTCCACAAACATCGCCGGCACTCCGCCTCCCACCGTATCTTTCGGAGCAGGCAGCGCCCGCGCCACCTCTTGTCCAATTACCACTCCGCCCAGCGCTGGAGACACCACCGCATCGATCCGCGCGTCCGAAAACAGCGCCGCCAGCGCCCCTCCTAATTTCTCCGCGAACCGCGGGTACTGCAGCACCAGCGCGCACTGCACATACATCCCGCTATGCAGCCCGCTGGACAGCTCAAAATGCCCGTGCCGGATTGCTCCTGCCACCTCAAACAGCCTCAATAACTCTTCTCGTGTCATCATCGTGGGCCCCTAACCTCTGGCCTTCCTCAAACGTCAAATCGTTTGCAGCCTAGCCGCCCTCGCACGTCGTTGTCAAGGAATCTGCCCCATGTGTTAAACTTCACATTTCCGGCTCTGGGTGTGCCGACCTCCTTTTTGGCCTTCTTGGCCCTCTCGGCCGTGAAACAAATTGTGCCCCGCGTGCGTTTTACATAGTGAAGCACCCCATATCGCGGGTTGTGAGTACTGGGTTCCAACTCTATTTGTGAGGACTCTAATGACGACGTCGTTCCGTAGACCGCTGCTTGCCTCTATCCTGACCGCTCTCATGGCTACCGCTCCCATCTCCACCACCCTTGCTCAGGAGCCGGCCTCCTCCCCCACGCCTCATAATGTCGCTCAAGGCGCTCTCCCCATCTCTCTTGGCATCTCCAAGTACGATTACACCCGCGCCCCCAAGGCATTCCCCAATCTCTTTGCTCCCTATGTCCATCAATACGTTGAACCTGGCGTTCTCACCAACTCCCCTCGCCTCGAACAACTGATCCACGATGGCAAGCTCAGTCTCAGCCTCCAGGACGCCATCGCCCTCGCCCTCGAAAACAGCATGGACATCGTCGTTGCTCGCTATAACCCTTGGATCGCCGACGTCAGCCTCCTCAAAACCCGCGCCGGTGGTTACAGCTACGGTACCCCCGGTAGCATCTCTGTCGGCTCCACGGCCAACCTCCCCTCGCTCTTGTACGATCCCGTCATCTCCCAAACTCTTAGCTTTGCTGATGTCACCACTCCCATCAGCAACCCCTTCATTTCCGGTCTCGGCGCTGCCTCTGGTACCACCGCGGCCCTGCCCCTCTTTTCCCATTCGGACACCTATAACACCACCTATGCACAGAGTTTTGACACCGGTGCCAACCTCTCCGTGGCTTGGGACAATACGCGCGCCTCTTCCACTGCTGCCAACTTCTTCAATCCCTACGTGCAATCCACTCTCAGCATCAGCCTCTCGCAGCAGCTGCTCGCCGGTGCCGGGCGTTTCATCAATCGCCGCAACATCATCATTGCCGAAAACAATCGCAAGATCGCCGACCTCGCCTTCGCCCAGCAAGCCATCACCACCACCACCAACACCATCACCGCCTACTGGGAACTCGCCTACGCCCGTGAAAACGTCAAGGTCCAGCAGCAAGCCGTCACCGTCTCCGAAAAACTTTATAGCGACAATAAGAAGCAGCTCGATATCGGCACCATGGCTCCTCTCGACGTCACTCGCGCTGAATCTGAACTCGCCACCGACCGCCAGAATCTCATCGTCGCTCAAACCACCCAACTCCAGGACGAGCTTGTTCTGAAAAACTACATCTCCAAGGATCCTCTCGCTTCCAATCTCATCTCCGTCGAAATCATCCCCACGGACAAGCCTGTGGCCCCCGAATCCATTCAAACCTTATCGTTCGAAGACGCCATCAAGGAAGCCTTCGCCAAGCGCCCCGACGTCCAAGAGCAGTATTTCAACCTCAAGAGCGCCGATGTTGACGTCCGCGCCACCAAAAACGCTCTCCTCCCCACCGCCACACTCGGCGTCTACTACGCTTCCTCCGGCCTGGCAGGTAACTCTCCCATGTATGGCACGCCCGTAACAGCACTTGGCACGCAACTCGTGGATGGCACCGGCACGCCAGTTGATTACTACATCCCGGAAACCACTGCTCCTGTTACTGGCACCTTCAAGCAAGGCCTCGGCACCTCGCAATCGCAAATCTTCCACAATGATTTCCCCACATATGCTGGGCAGCTAACCTTCAGCCTTCCCCTTCGCAACCGCTCCGCTCAAGCCGATAACATCCACGCGCAACTCGTCAAACGCCAGTTTGAAGCCCAGGTCCAGCAGATCAAGAACAACGCTCTCCTCGACGTCCGCAACACCACCATCGCCCTCGAACAGGGCCGCGCCCAGGTGCAAGCCGCCAGCAAAGCTCGCGAACTCCAGCAGCAAACCTTCGACGCCGAACAGAAAAAATATGCTCTTGGCGCCTCGACCGTCTACAATGTCATTCTCACCCAGCGCGACCTCATCACCGCGCAAGGCACTGAACTCCGCTCCCTCGCCAATCTTGCCGAAGCCAAAGCCAATTACGAACGCGCTCTCGGCCGCACTCTCGACGTCAACAGCGTCACCATCGCCGGCGCCGAAAAGGGCATCATCGAACCCGACACCCTAATCCCCGGCACTCACAACGGCCAAGTCGTTGGCACAGAAAAACTCTTCAAAGCCCTAGACGACGCCAACTCTCACGGCCAGCGCTAGCCCCTCTTCCCCGTAGGGGTCCAGCACGCTGGACCCCATCTCGGCAACCAACATGCCTCCTTGCCTCCGTCTTACCTCTGTGCCCTCTGTGTTCCTAACTCTGTGATCTCTCTGCGATCGTCCCTGCTCGCCTTTCTCTTCTCTTCCTCTGCGAGTCTCTGCGTACTCTGCGCCTCTGCGTTATCTTTATTCTTCGCTTTTCTCTTCCTCCGAAACTGTGAACTCTAAACTTCAAACTTTCTAGTGTCCTCATCCCTCCCCTCTTTCTTTTTTCAACTTTCAACTTTTAACTTTCAACCTCTTCCTCCCCTGTCCCCATCTGGCAACTAAAAACCAAACTCTGTAAACTGTTCACTCTATGCCCGACCGCCTCCCCCAATTCACAACCGTCTCCGGCTATCCCATCCGCCGTCTCTACACCGCCGCCGACCTCCCCACTCCCGATCTCAGCAATCCGGGCGAGCCTCCCTACACTCGCGGCATTCACCCCAACATGTACCGCACCCGCCTCTGGACCATGCGGCAATTCGCCGGCTTCGGCACCGCCGAAGACACCAACCAGCGTTTCCGCTATCTCCTCGCCCACGGCCAGACCGGCCTCTCCACCGCCTTCGATCTCCCCACTCTCATGGGCTACGATTCCGATCACGCCTTAGCCGAAGGCGAAGTCGGCAAATGTGGTGTAGCCATCTCCTCCCTGGCCGACATGGAAGTCCTCTTCGACCAGATCCCTCTAGCCGATGTCACCACCAGCATGACCATCAACTCTCCCGCCGCGGTAATCTGGGCCATGTATCTAGCCGCCGCCGAAAAACAAGGCGCCGACTGGAAGAAAATCTCCGGCACTCTCCAAAACGACATCCTCAAGGAATACATCGCGCAAAAGGAATACATCTACCCGCCCGAACCCTCCATGCGCCTCGTCATCGACACCTTCGAATTCGGCATGAAGCACACTCCCAAATTCAACGTAATCTCCATTAGCGGCTACCACATCCGCGAAGCCGGTTCCACCGCCATTCAGGAATTAGCCTTCACCCTTCGCGATGGCATGGAGTACGTCGAGTGGGGCATCCGCCGCGGCCTCCCGGTAGACGAGTTCGTCCCCCAACTCTCTTTCTTCTTCAACGCCCACAACGATTTCTTCGAGGAAATCGCCAAGTACCGCGCCGCTCGCCGCATCTGGTACAAAGCCATGACTGAGCGCTACAAGTCCACCAACCCTCGTTGCCTCGCTCTCCGCTTCCACACGCAAACCGCCGGCTGCTCCCTAACCGCTCAACAGCCCATGAACAACGTAGTCCGCACCGCCATCCAAGCCTTAGCCGGAGTTCTCGGCGGCACGCAATCTCTCCACACCAACTCTCTCGATGAAGCCTGGGCTCTCCCCACCGAATTCGCCGCCACTCTAGCCCTCCGCACACAACAAATCATCGCCCACGAAACCGGTGTAACCAACACGGTCGATCCCCTAGGCGGCTCTTATTTCGTGGAAACTCTAACCAACGAAGTCGAGCAAGCCGCATGGGATTACATCCGCCGAATTGATGCCATGGGCGGCATGGTCGCGGCCATCGAAAAAAGCTATCCCCAGCGCGAAATCGCCGAAGCCAGCTACCGCTATCAAATGTCCGTGGATAAAAAAGAAAAAATCATTGTAGGCGTGAACGACTACGTAACCGAAGAAAATCCCCTCGAAATCCTCCAAATCGACGAATCCGTAGCCCACCGCCAATCCGTCCGCCTGAAAAAACTACGCCACGACCGCTCGCAATCCGAAGTAGATCGCAAATTAACCGCGCTCCGAAAAGCTGCCGAAGGCACCGCCAACCTAATGCCCCACATCTACGAAGCCGTAAAATCCTACGCCACCCTCGGCGAAATCTGCGACTCCCTCCGCGCCGTCTTCGGCCCCTACGAAGAAGTCCCCATTACATAAAGTTTTCAGTAGTAAGTATTCAGCCCTAAGTTTTCTGTTCTCCGTCTCTCTTCTCTGCTTTTCTTCTCTTACCTCTGCGAACTCTGCGTCTCTGCGTTCAGCTCTCTTATGACCGACAAAACACCAACTCACCCACTGACCGAGGCAGCAATCAAACAGCTCCGCCTTAGCGGTCCTCGATGGTCGCCATTTACATGCGAATGTATAAACCTTGTGGTAACCTCTTCTCTGCGAACTCTGTGTCTCTGCGTTCAGCTCTCTTATGACTGATAAGGAACTAACTCACCTGCTAATCGGAGCAGCAATCGAAGTCCATCGCGAACTTGGCCCCGGTCTTCTTGAGGCTGTCTACGAAGAATGTCTGTGTTATGAACTCTCTCGTCTTAACATCCCTTTCGAGCGCCAGAAACCCATTCCGGTCGTTTATCGCGGAAACAAATTGGATTGCGGCTATCGGGCAGACGTCGTCGTCCTTGGTAGAGTTATCCTTGAAATCAAGGCCATTGCGAAGCTTGCGCCTATTCATGACGCGGTGATGCTCACCTATTTGCGCCTTTCGGGATGCCAGATCGGATTGTTAATCAATTTCCATTCGGCTGTTTTGAAAGATGGCGTCCATAGATACGTTTGGAATTACAATCCAAAAGTGACAGAATCCAAACGCAGAGACGCAGAGGTCACCGAGAAATGCCTGAAAACAAAATCCGCGTCCTTATCGCCAAGCCCGGCCTCGATGGCCACGACCGCGGCGCCAAAATCATCGCCCGCGCCCTTCGCGACGCCGGCATGGAGGTCATCTACACCGGCCTACGTCAAACTCCAGAAATGATCGCCTCCGCCGCCCTCCAGGAAGATGTCGACGTAATCGGCCTCTCCATCCTCTCCGGCGCCCACAACACCATCTGTCCCCACCTGATGAAACTCCTCCACGAAAAAGGCATGACCGACGTCTCCGTCCTGGTCGGTGGCATCATCCCCGAAGCCGACATCCCCGCCCTAAAACAATCCGGCATAGCCGCCGTCTTCCCCCCCGGCACCTCCACCCAAGACATAATCACCTTCATCCACCAGCTCCCCGTCCGCGCTTAGGCTGCCCTCACTCGTCACCCTGTAGCTCACCCCTTCAGGGGTGAGGTTTTCCCTCACTCTGCGCAAAACCTCAGCCCCGTCATTTCGAACGAAGTCCGCGAAGTGAGAAATCCCTCCGCCGTCCTATTCTTCTCTTGATCCTGAATCTACCCAAACCTGTCATCCCGACCGGAGAGCCGCGCCTTCTGCGGCTCGGAGTGGAGGGATCGTGGCGCAAACCTGACTTTACTCTCGGCCCTTTCTTCTCTTCCTCTGCGCTCTCTGCGCCTCTGCGTTAAGCTATTCTTTCTTCTTATCTTTCCGTCTTCCTCTGTGGTGAAACTCCCCTCCTACCGCTCTCTCTCAAACTTCACCCTCGTATACAAAACCCGAAACCCCTGCCTCATAATATTCCTCTGCGACCCGCTCCCCGGCTGCGCCAAACTCACCGCCATCTCGCATCCCGCCTCAGACGCCCTCTGCAATCGCGCCTGCAGCAGCGCTGTCTGCACCCCTCTCCTCCGAAAATCCGGCAGCGTGCTAGCCCCAAACATTCCCGCCACTTTCTCTCGCAACGCCAGCGTCGCTCCGCCAGCCACATGTCCATCCACCCTCGCCAGGTAGCACTCCGCGTTCTTCCCCATCGCAAACAATTTCATCACGCTCAGCAATTCCGCCGTCACCGGAAAGTGTTCCGCGAACCCCTGCGCCACCGTCAGCGTCCACAAATCCATCTCCCCCACTCCCGCTCGACGCACTTCCACTCCTTCCACAGCCTTCCACCGTTCATCCCCCGCCATCCCTCGCACCATCACATTCGAAAATTCGCTCACGTGATACCCGCGCTCTTTGTAATGTTCCAGCAGCGAAGCGTCCGCCATCGGGCACGTCTCCACCCGCACCGCTTCATTCCTCGAAAAATAAAACTCCTCCAGCCGGTCAAACTCCTCTCGACTCACTGGCCCATTCAATCCCAATCCCACCGCCTGCGTCACCGGCGAATCCGCCCCGCAATACACCGCATAGCCCCCCGCAATCCTCTCCACCGCGCTCACAGACTCCGCGTTCATCGCCTTCATCATCCGCGCGCAAGCCACTGCCGCTTCGCCTTCCGCCAGCTCAATCTCCCGCGCCAGCTCCATATCCAATAAAGGACTATCCATCCTCCGAGTGTACCGCACTCGTTTCTTCCTCCGCCCTCGAGCAATAATCAACTCTTCCTCCCGCTTTCTCAGTTTCCGCTGGTTCCTCTGTTTCCTTTAATTGCTTTGCTTATCTTCCTTTCTCTCCATGCCCATTTCTGTGACCCCCATTCCCCTACCCTGTGTCCCCCATCCTCCGATCCCGTCCTCGTGTCTCATTCACCTGTAGCTCACCCCTTCAGGGGTGAGGCTTTCCAAAGCCTCACCGACCAACTTCACCCTTCAGCCTTCCCTCTTCTCTGTGAACTCTGCGCCCTCTGCGACCTCTGCGATCTCTGTGTAAGCCTTTTCTCTGCTTCCCTGCTTCTTTGGGCTCTTACGATCAAACACCTCAGTCTATCTTCATCCTCTCTTCCTCTGCGCCCTCTGCGATCTCTGTGTAAGCTTTTCTCTTTTTTCAACTTTCAACTTTTAACTCTTCAACCTCTTGCCTCCTGATCGCTGATATCTGATCGCTGATATCCCTCCTCCTCCGCTATACTGAATCGTCTCCAATCTCCACCCGAGGTCCTCCGTGCCCGCACTGAAATCCTCCATCAACACCAAATCTCCCGACTTCCAGAAAAACTCCACCCGCTTGGTCGAACTCCTCACCGCCTACAAAAACGAAGAAGAACAGATCCTCCAAGGCGGCGGCCCCAAAGCCATCGAATCCCAACATAAAAAATCCCGCCTCACCGCCCGCGAACGCATCGCCGCTCTCATCGATCCAGGCACCCACTTCTTCGAACTCGGCCTCTACGCTGCCTATGAAATGTACGAAGAATGGGGAGGAGCCCCCGCCGCAGGCACCATCACCGGCCTCGCCCGCGTCTCCGGCCGTATGTTCATGCTCATCGTCAACGATGCCACGGTAAAAGCCGGCGCCTTCTTCCCCATGACCGCCAAAAAGGTCATCCGCGCCCAAAATATCGCCATTGACAATCGCATCCCCACCATCTACCTGGTCGATTCCGCCGGCGTTTTTCTCCCTCTCCAGGAAGACGTTTTCCCCGACACCGACGATTTCGGCCGCGTCTTCCGCAACAACGCCGTCATGAGCGCCCTCGGCATTCCCCAACTCACCGCCATCATGGGCATGTGCGTAGCAGGCGGCGCCTATCTCCCCGTAATGTGCGATCACATCCTCATGACCGAAGGCTCCGGCCTATTTCTCGCCGGTCCCGCATTAGTCCAAGCCGCCATCGGTCAAAAATCAACCGCCGAAGAATTAGGCGGCGCAAAAATGCATTCCCAAATCAGCGGCACGGTGGACTTCCGCGAACCCGACGACGAGTCCTGCATCAAACGCATTCGTTCCCTCGCCGACAAAATGGGCGCGCCCAATCCTCCCATCTTCAGCCACTCCCGCCCTCACGAGCCGCTCTATTCTCCCGATGAAGTCTACGGCGTCTTCTCCGATCAACCAGGCAAACAGTACGACATGCGCGAAATCATCGCCCGCCTGGTCGACGCCAGTGAGTTCGACGAATACCGCGCCGAGTACGGCGAAACTTTAATTTGTGGCTACGCCCGCATGGGTGGCTGGGCCGTCGGCATCGTCGCCAACCAAAAAAAACACATCACCACCCACGCGCCCCATTCCGATCAAAAGCGCATCGAATTCGGCGGCGTAATCTATACCGAATCCGCAGAAAAAGCCGCTCGTTTTATTTTGGATTGCAATCAGAACCGCATCCCATTGATTTTTCTTCACGACGTCAACGGCTTCATGGTCGGCAAAGACGCCGAATGGAGCGGCATCATTCGCGCCGGCGCCAAAATGGTCAACGCCGTCGCCAACAGCGTCGTCCCCAAAATCACGGTAATCCTCGGCGGCAGCTTCGGCGCAGGCAATTACGCTATGTGCGGCAAAGCCTACGACCCGCGCTTCATGTTCGCCTGGCCCACCGCCAAATTCGCCGTAATGTCCGGTGACGCGGCCGCCAACACCCTGGCCGAAATCAAATTCAAGCAATTAGAACGCGAAGGCAAAAAACTAGACGATTCCGCCAAAAACGATCTCCTCGCCTCCATCAAATCTACCTACGAACACCAAACCGACCCCCGCTACGCCGCCGCCCGCCTCTGGCTAGACGCCATAATCGATCCCGCCCAAACTCGCGACGCCCTGATCTGGGCCCTGAACGCCGCCTCCCTGAACTCCGATCTCCCCCAATTCAAAACCGGCGTCCTCCAAACCTAGCAAACTGTTGAAAGTTCAAAGTTAAAAGTTGAAAGCCCCGGCTTAATACTGTTTAATTATATATTAGCTATGCAAAGGTTTACGGATATCAAAGCTTGGCAGCGTGGGCATGCACTGGTTTTGGCTATCTATCGCATGTCCGTGGGGTTCCCCGTAGCTGAAAGATACGGCCTCCTCTCACAATTGCGTCGAGCCGCCCTATCTGTTCCCACGAACATCGCGGAAGGTTCAAAGCGCACGGGGAGGCACGATTACGCTCACTTCCTGAATATCGCGGAGGCTTCGCTTGCTGAAACTGAATATCTCCTGATGGTGAGTCGAGATCTCGGATACGTCACGATTTCGCAAGTGACGGTAGTTCTCAAGGATGTGGCCGAACTAGCCAGAATGCTCCACGGTTTACGCGAGAAGGTCGAACCTCCCGCGCAGGCAAAGTGACCTCTCCGTTCTTCACCATTCAGAACAAGTTTCTTCTTTCTCTCTTTGACCTCGTCAACTCTTGACTCTCAACGCCTTCCATTTGTGCGCGATCAGTAGCACGCAAAACCCCTGCCAATGAGAACCGGCCTCTTTCTCCATTCAACTTTCAACTTTTAACTTTCAACCTCTTCCTTCCCTCCCATGCGAGACCATCCCGATCCCACGATCTCTCGGCAACGAATCGCCGCCCTCCTCTTTCTTTTTTCAACTTTCAACTTTTAACTTTCAACCTCTTCCTCCCCTCATATGCGAGACCATCCCAACCCCACGCTCTCTCGGCAACGAATCGCCGCCCTCTTCTTTCTTTTTTCAACTTTTAACTTTTAACTTTCAACCTCTTCCCCTTCCCCCATCCAAGTCCTAAACTAATCCCCGTCCACCATGTCCTCCCCCTCCCGCCTAATCCTGATCTCCATGTCCACCTCCTTCGCCCTCTGCATCCTCGGCCTCATCGCCGGCCTCCTCTACTCCCTATTCGAATTTTCGCTCCGTCACAAAACCCTCGAATCCATCCTCAGCCGCACCATCCCCTTCTACAAATTCTTAGGCGTCGTCGGCATCCTGGGCATGCTCCTCTTCTTCGTTTTCCTTCTCCTCCAAATCTCCGGTAGCAACCGCAACACCCCCAAATAACCCCCGCCCATTCCGTCGCCAGTACTCTCTCGCAACGTACGAGTGTACTAGCTCCATTTTTATCTTAGTCTAGTAGCATAAGCACAACGGGTTCTCTCCACCGCGCAGGAGGCACGAACCATGAAAAAATTATTCCTGGCTCTCGCTGTATTGCTGGCGACTGCGGCAGCCGCTCCGCAACAAAAACCCATCAGCCGCGATGCCGGCTGGGTTCTCGGCCTCGAAAAAGCCTGGAATCAAGCCCTCGAAGCAAAAGACACCAAAGCCCTCGACATGATCCTCGCCGAATCTTTCGTCTCCATCGATATCGACGGCAGCGTCGCCACTAAATCCGAATTCCTCGCCAGCATCGCCGCCACCGACTACCACCCCTCCCAAGCCGTCACCGAAGAAAGCACTGTGCAAATCTACGGCAACGCCGCCGTCGTAGTAGGCATCTTCCGCGTCAAGGGCACAGAAAAAGGCAAGCCCTACACCCATCGCGAACGCTTCGTAGATACCTGGATCAAAACCAACGACAAGTGGCAATGCGTAGCCACCACCAGCACCCTAATCGCCCCCGCACCCAACTAACCCCGGTTGCCCCAGGCACGGCGTGTGTGTCTGGGTCTTGGGTTCCCCGGGAACGCCATTCTCCCGAATGGCGATTCAGATCTCCTACGATCCAACGTCTCGCTCCCTCATCTCCTCTCTTCGCTGTTTTCTAGGATCTCTATGTTCCGTTCAGTCTAAGAGTTGCCTTCGCCAGTCGAACTAAGTCTCAGTTATTCTTCCCTCCACCACCCCGACCCGCTCTTGGCTTCTTGAGTTGCCAGCGCTACTATCTAACTAAATCCTCTATGCGCCGCCCCTTCGGCATTTCGATTCTGGCCACACTTAACTACATTTCCGTGGGACTATGTGTTCTTGCCGGAGTGATGCTTCTCATCGCCCCACGCGTTTTAGCGTCTATCTCTGTCTTTCTGGATCCCTCCACTCCCGCATCAAACGTCCTCTCTTCCATCACCGATAATCGCCCGGTCGGGTTGTTCTTTCTCCTTATCGGCGGATTGATCTATTATTTTGTCGCTCGCGGTCTCTGGAATCTCCGGAGCTGGGCACGCAGCTTCATTCTCTTCTTCTCGATTCTGAATCTCGTGGACGGGAGAGACGCTCCCCGTTATCTGCTCGTTCTCCCGCAGCGCCTTCTTCAAGCCATCTGGCCTCACTCGCATCTACTCAATAGCGGTTTGCTCCCCGGACTTTTCTCCCGAGTACTTTCCCTCGTTCTGATCCTTTACCTTCTCACTCTTCCGGTGAAAACTGCCTTCCAGGCACGCCCCACCGAGTGGCGATGGCTCCTCGCGGTAAGCGCCTGCACCTTGCTCTGGCTCGGTTATTCACTTTACAATTCCGGCCCCGAGCTTCGCGCCATCTGCTGGCACCATCGCCATGGTGATCAAGTTTCCATCAACGGCGTAACCTTCCCCATCTATTTTTGGTATGCCCCTGCTGTTGATTCTGACTGCCAAGAGTTTTCGGTGGACGACAGACCCGGCCCGTTGCGCCCCAATCGTCATGACTACTTTACGGACATGCGCGTCCTTGGCTACAAGGAATCCGACCCTGATCTAACCGCTCAGCAACGTCTTGATAAGGAAGTTGCCTCCTACTCCAAATCCGGATACCACGAGGTCACGAAATTCCAGCTTCAGGTTGCCGGCCAGACTCTGGATTGTTTTAAGCCTTACCCTCAGGACCACATCCTTTTTTGCTATGGGGATGGGCCCATTTTTCATATCTACTTCGCGGGCGACGAATCGGCTTACTACCGCTTCAATCACATGCTCGCCGCAGCCCACTGACTCCGTCCCCGTCTCGGTTTCTTCTTCCCTCTGCGTCCTCTGCGCCTCCGCGTTATTTTTTCGCTTCCCTTCAACTTTCAACTTTTAACTTTCAACCTCTTCCTTCCCCCACCTTCCTCCCCGCCGCCTCCATCATCATCGCGAACGCCTGCGCTTCCGTCGAAGTCCCCTGCCGGTCGAAATTCGGGGCCCCGCAAACGCTCTGCACATACCCAAACGAATCCATCTTCCCGCGCATAGCCGTCCGCATCCTATCCGCGGCCGTCCGATATCTCGAATCCAGCCATCCCCCCAGCACTCCCGTATAAATCGCGAACGCCAGCATCTGCGCCAGATTCCCTTCCACAAACGTCTCCGGCCGGTCCACCACATCATGAAACAACCCGTCCGGCCGCTGGTAAGCCAAACATCCATCCACAATATCCCCCACAAACGCCGCCAACCGCGCCCGTTCCTCTTTCCGCTCCACCGGCAACGAACGAATCACACGAGCCAGCCCCGCCGCCGCCCATCCATTCCCCCCGCCCCAAAATTCCTTCTTGTTCTCCGCCGAAGCCCCATCATCCCAAATATGATTTAACAATTTCCTCTGCGGGTCCCACAGCCGCTTCCGATATCCCTCAATCTGCCGCAAGGCCTCATCATAATTCTCCGTAGCCGCCAAAAATGGAGGGGCCCCATTAAATCCATCCGACCAAACCTGCTTCTCCTTGAACACGTGATACAAAGTCCCATCCTCCGCCCGCGGAGCCTTCTTCAAAATCCATTCCAACAATCCCCGCACCGCCTCCTGAATTCCCGCATCTCCCGTGATTTGCCCCGCCCTCCAATAAGCCGCGCCTCCCATAGCTGGGTCCGTCGGCCCTCCCTCCACGACAACCGCCAGTCGCCCGTCCGCCTCTCTCTGCACAATCGCCGCCTTCGTCAGTTGAATCACTTTCTCGTCGTCCCCAGCCTCCAAAAACGCCTGCGCCAATATCCCTTGCTCCCAATCCCGCCGCTCCATAGCCAGCCCAGCCCCCGCCGCCCTCTTAATCCGACCAGCCGCCTCCCCATCCCCGACGCCACCCGCCGCTTCCACGCCCCGCGCCAAACTCATCCCAGCTCCCACCACCGCCACTCCCCGCAACATATCTCGACGTCGCATAGTATCCCTCCATTCCAATTCCGCCACCAATCCTACTCCCGCATGTCCATCACAAAATGTGACGCCCATCCTGTAGCTCACCCCTTCAGGGGTGAGGCCGTCCATCACCCCGCCTCGCAGACACACCCGCACCAGCAAACGATCCCACATCTCTTCCGCTTAATTTATGTCGAAGGTTGCCCCAGGCACGGCGAAGGTTGCCCCAGGCACGGAGTCTGTGCCTGGGTCTTGGGTTTTTTTAGGTTTTCTTGGATTGTCTTGGGTTTTCTTATGTCTTCCTAGGTTTTCTTGCGTTTCTGTTTTTGTGTAGGGCCCGGCCTTCCGAGGCGGGCCGCTCTTGGGCTTCTCTAGCCTTTGTAGGGGCGCAGCACGCTGCGCCCCATGTCCGCAAAATCAAAAATTCCGTCCCTCTTGGGTCTGCTGGAAAGCCACTCCAACTTATCCGAGCTTCGAAAAAGCCAGCGCTCCAAGTTTCTCTTCTCTGCGAACTCTGCGTCCTTCGTCCCCTCTGCGTAAGTTCCCAGCTCTTATCTCTTAGCAGTAAGCTGTCGGCTGTAAGCTGTTTGCTGTCGGCTGTAAGCTGTCAGCTTCCCCCTATTCCCCGCTGTAATACCCATCCCTCGCCTGCACCACCATCTCTTTATCCTTCACCGTCACCACCAGCTTGTGGTATCCCGCTCCCGTATCTTTGTCCGGCGTGTACCCCAAACTGTACTGGCTCCGCAACTCTTCCTGTATCTCCGCGTAAATCTTGTCCACCGTCTCTTTCTTCGACACCTGAAACAGCCGTCCACCGGTCTCCTTCGATATCTGCGTCAATATCTTTTTCCCGTCCGGCCGATCCTCCCGAGGATATCCCCCTCCGCCACCGTGACGCCCTCCGCCCATTCCTCCATGAGGTCCCATCATTCCGCCCGGGCGCCCATAATTCCCTTCCTCCTCATCTTTGAACAGGATCGAATAAATCACCGTGTCCGCCCGTTGCGCCGTTTGAATCGCCGACGCCAAAGTCTCTTTGCTCCCGCGGTCCACGCCATCCGAAAGAATAATCAGAGCCTTCCGCCCTTGTTGTTTGCTCATCAATTCATCCGCCGCCAAATAAATCGCATCATACAGAGCCGTTCCGCCGCCGTGCGAGTGCCCTCCGCGTCCCCCGCCACCGCTTCCTCCGCCGTTTCCTCCTCCTCCCTGACTCCCACCACCTTGACTCCCTCCGCCCTGACTCCCGCCGCCACTCCCGCTGCTACTGTCATACTGCGGCGTCTGCAACGATTGCAGTGCCGCCTGCAACTTCGGCCGCGATGCCGTGAAGTCCTGCAGCAACTCCACATCCCGATCAAAGTGAATCACAAACGCCAAATCCTTATCCTGCCGCAGCAACTGATCCAGAAAGCTGTAGCTGGCGCTTCGTTCCTGATCCAGCACCCGCCGCTGACTCAAACTAGTGTCCACCAGCAATCCCAGCCGCAACGCCACATCTCCCTCTCTCACAAAGTAACTGATCGTCTGCGGCCGTCCATCCTCCGTCACCGCAAAATCTTCTTTCGCTAAATTGTTGATGATCTTTCCGTGCTTGTCCCGCACCGTTGCCAGCACGCTGACCGCTTTCACCTGTATCGCAATCTTCGGTGTATTCCCCTGCGCCCCCACTCCCGCCGGCGCTTGTCCGGTAGTCTGCTGCCCCTGCGCCGCAGGAGTAGCGGGCTGCTGTCCCGCCGTTTGCTGCCCCGCAGGCGCCTGCCCCGCAGTCTGTTGTCCTCGAGCATCCCCTCCCGCCACCGCGGTCAACACCAACACGCCCACACCAATTCCCAGCGTCCGCCAGTTCCATCCGTCAATTCCAAGTCTCACAGATTCGCTCCTTAATTCGCTAAATCGTGCAGCCCTCCGCCTCAACCCCTGGCGATTAGAATCCCTCCAACCCGCCTTTGGTTTCCCGACAAACACACCTCAACGCGCTCCCCTGACTCTCCAGTGGAAGTTCCCCCAAATCACAATTTAAGTTCCCGCGCGATAACCTGTAGCTCACCCCTTCAGGGGTGAGGCCTTCCCCAATCCCACCAAAACTCGCTTGGGCCACTCTTCTCTTCGTCCGACCTCAACCCATCACCGTCATTTCGAACGGAGTCTGCGAAGTGAGAAATCCCTCTTGGGCTGCGGGTATCCAGGTTCGATTTTCTACCTGGGTCTTGGGCCCATCTTCCCTTCTCTGTGAACTCCGCGTCCTCTGCGTAATTCTTACTTCTTCTCTTAAGCTGTCAGCTGTCGACTGTTAGCTGTCAACTCCTCACTTCCTCAACACCACCGTCTTCCCCGTCCCCGCCGATTCCCGCGCCGCATCCAAGATCTCCGCCACAAGCACATTCGTCTCCAGCGAAGAAATCGCGTCCGGCTTCGCTCCATCCAGAATCACCGCCCGCAAATACGTCAACTCATCGTCATAAGGCGGCGCCACCTTCTTCGCCTCCACCACCCGCTCTTCTTCCTTAGCCTTCCTCTCCCGCACTTTCTCCGCCCCAGCCGTCAACACATATCCCGTCTTCCCGTACACTTCCACATCCTCGCGCCCAAACGGCCAATTCCACGAAGCCTGCAAAATCGCCTGCGCTTTCGGGTACGTCAATATAATCGTCGCCTCATCATCCACCTTCGGATAAATATCCGGTTTGATCTGCTGCGTCACCGCCGTCACCGTCAATGGTTTTTGCCCGCCCATCAGCACCGTCACCAGGTCCGCGCCGTAGCACCCAAAGTCGTACAGCGCCCCGCCTCCACCCAGCTTCGGGTCTCCCAGCCAATTCATGAACTCCGGTCCAACTCCAATTTCCTTCGGCCCAAAATGTCCGAAGTGCGTCACCATCTTCCGCACATCCCCAATCTCTCCCGCTTTCACCAGATCAAACATCGTGTGCGTGCTAGGCGCCCAATCAATAAAATAATTCACCAGCACAGGAATCTTCGCCTCATGCGCCGCCTTCTCAATCGCCAGCGCATCTTCGGTACTCACCGCCAGCGGCTTTTCCATCATCACGGGAATGTGATGCTTCGCGCACAGCTCCACAATCTTCCGGTGATCCTTCGTGTTCGAGTAAATCAGCACCGCCTGCGGCTTCAACGCCGTCAGCATCTCTTCCAAATCCGCGTGATAAAGCCCCTTATCCAGCGAAAACTGTTTCGCATACTGATCAAACAGCGCCCGGTCCGCTTCGCTAATTCCCACAATCTGTATATCCGTCCTCTTCAAAGCATTCGTCAAAAATCCGCCCACATGCCCATGCACCATCCCCGCAATCACCACTCGCAATGGCGCCCCATCCGCGGCTTTTCCTGAACTCATCCTTCCCGCCGTCTCTCCCGCCATAACCAGCGCTCCCATCCCCAACATCATCAAACCCATCACCACCATTCCCACCACACGCATCCCAAATTTCATGACCACCTCCAGTATTTCTCTCGCATCATATCACCCCCAATCTGCTGTAACCTTTATTTTGAATTTGTGGACTCGGAGATCTTCCTCACGAAATTCTTTTGGTCTGTCGAGAATTAAGCCTGAACAAAATCACGAGAAGCAGCTCATGGGAGGTCCAGGTGCAACACTACACAAAATTGCAGGTTTGGCAGCGTAGTCATTCCCTCGTTCTCACCGTCTACAAGATGACTGCCTCATTTCCGTCTTCGGAGAAATCTGGGTTGACCTCACAACTCAGACGCGCCGCCTCGTCCGTGCCAACTAATATCGTTGAAGGCTCTAAACGCATCACCCGCCAGGATTTCGCTCGCTTCCTCAATATTGCTGAAGGCTCGCTTTCGGAAACTGAATACCTACTCATCCTCAGTAGGGACTTGGGCTATCTTGCAGCTTCAGCCGCAGCCGCCCCACTCAAAGAGGTCTCCGAGATCCTCAGAATGCTCAACGCTCTGCGCCAAAAAGTTAAAGAGTAGCTACTGAAGAGACTTTTGCTCTTATCTTTAAGCTGTCGACTGTAAACTGTTAGCTGTTAGCTTCTCTGAGGCTCTATGGACCCCATCACCTTAATCGAATGCCCGCGCGACGCCTGGCAAGCCCTCCCCACTTTCATCCCCACACAAACCAAAGTAGCCTACCTCCGCGAATTACTCTCAGCCGGCTTTCGCCACATAGACGCGGTCAGCTTCGTCTCTCCCAAACACGTCCAGCAAGTCTCCGACAGCGAACAAGTAATGTCCCAACTCCTAGCCTCTCTGCCTGCAAACGCAACCCTTCCCGAAATCATCGGCATAGTAGTAAACGAAAAAGGCCTCCAACGCGCCCTTGCCACTCCCGGCGTAACCACCATCGGCTATCCTTACTCCATCTCCGCCTATTTCCGTCGCGCCAACGCCAACATGACGCGCAGCGAATCCCGCACCCTGGTCGAAACTCTTCGACGTGAAACCAAATCCGCCAACAAAAATCTTGTCATCTACATCTCCATGGCCTTCGGCAATCCCTACGACGAGCCCTGGGGCCCCGAAATTGTCCAGGATACTCTCGACTGGCTAAAAGACATCCGCGTCACCACCGTCTCCCTAGCCGACACAGTTGGCACCGCTTCCCCCGATCTAATCCGCGAACTCTTCTCCCAAGCAAAAGATCACGTCGCGGGCATCGAACTCGGTGTCCATCTCCATTCCCGTCCCGACCACGCCGAAGAAAAAATCCTGGCCGCCTATCAAGCCGGCTGCCGCCGTTTCGATTCCGCCCTAACCGGCCTCGGCGGCTGCCCTTTCGCCGGCGACGAACTAGTCGGCAACATCCCCACCGAATCCGTCCTCTTCGCCCTGGCCAAAGCCGGCGCCACTCCCCCCATCGATCCCGCCTCTCTCCCTCCGCTAATCCACCTAACCAACCAAATCCGCTCCGCCTATTCCCAACAACCCCCTCCCAACTAATCTCCCTGCCATCCCTGTAGCTCACCCCTTCAGGGGTGAGGCCTCCCATAACGTCACCACCCAACTCAAATCCCTCATTCCGAGCGGAGCGGCCCGATGTTTTCTTACGCGCCGCTCTCCGGCGCATCGGGCCGCGAAGAGAGGAATCCCTCTTGGGTTGTCTCGGGTTGTCTTGGGCCATCTTGGGTTGTCCTGTCTTCCTAGTCTCCGCGCCCTCCGTGTTCCGCCCTCTGGGACCTCCGTGTTACCCTCCCTCCTGCCTTTCTCTTTTCCGAAACTGTAAACTGTGAACGTCCTTCTCCCTCTTCTTTCAACTTTCAACTTTTAACTTTTAACCCTAAACTCTCCCCAAGGAGCCCCCATGTCCTACGAAACCCTCCTCCTATCCACCGAAGGCCCTCTAGCCACCATCACTCTCAATCGCCCCGAAAAACGCAACGCCATCACCACTCCCATGATCGGCGAAATCCAAACCGCCCTCGATCAACTCGAAAAAACTCACGTCCGCGTCGTCATCCTCACCGGCGCCGGTCCTGCCTTCTGCGCCGGCATGGATCTGGACATGCTCCGCTCCATCGCCAGCCAATCCCCTGCCGAAAATCAGGAAGATTCCCGCCGCATCGCCAAATTCTTCCGTCGCTTGTGGAGTTATTCCAAGCCGCTAATTGCCGCCGTCAACGGCCACGCCTTAGCCGGAGGCTGCGGCATCGCCACTCTCTGTGATTTCACCCTGGCCGTCCCCGAAGCCAAATTCGGCTACACCGAAGTAAAAATCGGTTTTCTCCCCGCCATCGTCTCCGTTTTCCTAACCCGCCAAATCGGCGAGAAACGCGCTCGCGATCTGCTCCTAACCGGCCGCCTGGTCGAAGCCGCCGAAGCCAAGGAATTAGGCTTAGTCAACGAACTTGTCGCCCCCGAACTCCTCATGTCTCGCGCCCACGAACTAGCCGAACTCCTGATCGCCGCCAGCCCCGCCAGTGTCACTCGCGCCAAACATCTCCTCGTCTCTTCCGCAGCCGCCAGCCTCGATCACGATCTCGAGCGCGCCGTCCTCGAAAACGCTCGCATGCGTTGCACCCCCGACTTCCGCGAAGGCCTGGCCAGCTTCCTGGAAAAACGCAAACCCATCTGGCCCTCTGCCCCAGAAAAACAGTAGTCGTTGGTCCAGCAACTCATATCTCCGAGTGATAAGATCAAGTGGTGCCCTCCAAACCGATTCGCGTCACTATTCTGGTGTTGGTTCTCATCGCGATCGCTCTCGTGGTCCTTCACCATCCGCATGACCAGCGAATACTTATTAGAGTTAATCTCGAGCCTGTCCCAAAAGGTGCTCCCAATCTGAACCAAGCTGACATTGAGAAAATGTTGGGCGTCGAACGATTTCAGATAGTCCGGCGTGTGCGTGACGTGCCGGTGGCAGTCCAGAAGTCCTTCACGAATCTGACCAGCTTTCCATTTGAAATGGCCGATCCTGGCAAGAACATGATGGATGACGTGATCGTCCCCGGGTTGCCAGCGCGGCGACTGGTGTTTGCCGGGATCAGTGACGACTCCGCCTTTGTGGTTTACGAGCAGGGAGGATACGTGGATACACTCGAGGCCGTTTTCTTTTGGTTTGAGCTAGGAGGACGGAACTGGGGCACAATTCTTACTGTTAGTGTCAACGATGTCGCGAGCCTGCGAGCGGCAATAGTGGCGGGGAACCATCGCCCATGGAAAGAGATGAACTGATTGGCTAGCTCTCTCTTCTCGGCGAACTCTGTGTCCTCTGTGACCTCTGTGTTAGTCTTTTTCTTGCTTCCTGATCGCTGATATCTGATCTCTGATATCCTTTGTCCCGCGCGCATCTTTGAACGAATCCTGCGCATCCGTCATACTATCCCCACCAACCATGCTCCCCCATCACGACGTCACCATCCGCGTCCGTTACGCCGAAACTGATCAAATGGGAGTTGTCTACCACTCCAATTTCCTAATCTGGTTTGAAGTCGGCCGCGTCGAACTCATGCGCTCCCTGGGCTTCGACTACAAACAAATGGAAGCCGAGTCCGACACCTATATGGTCGTCGCCGATGTCCACTGCCGCTATCACCATCCCGCCCATTACGACGAACTCCTAACCGTCCGCACCAGCATCCTCGAAGCCAAGTCCCGCACCCTAAAATTCGGCTACGAACTCTTCCGCCAATCCGATCAGAAACTTCTCGCCACCGGCCACACCATCCACGTAGCCTGCTCCCGCTCCGGCCAAGTCAAACATTTCCCCGACAAATACAAAACCGCCTTCCTCTCCCTCCTGTAGCTCACCCCTTCAGGGGTGAGGCCTTCCATAACCTAACCAACATTTTCCACCAGGCCGTGCTCCGAAGCCGCAAACATTCCTCTCCTAACTCTTGTCAGATTCTTCTCTGCGCTCTCTGCGTCCTCTGTGTTAACTCTTAGCTTTTTTCAACTTTCAACTTTCAACTTTGAACTCTTCAACCTCGTCTTCCTGTTTCCTGATAACTGATATCTGATCGCTGATATCTCTTTTCCCCTACCCCAGCGCCTCCAAAAAATAAGTAAACATCCTCCATCCCGCCACCCAACTAAACGGCGCCAGCTCCAGCGAATAATGTCCCACCGGCAATTCCAATGTCCGTGTCTCCGCCCCATTCTCCCGCAGAGCCCGCAGCATCTCCCGCGTCAATTCCGGCAAAAATGTCGGATCGTATTTCCCATACACCATAAACGTATTCCTTCGAGCCCCCATCCCCCGTTCCACATAAGGCATCGGGCTGATCGGCATCCAAAACTCCCGCAACTCCTCCACGCTCACCTCGTGCCGCAAACCTTCCCACACATGATTCGTAGTCATCCCCTGGCTCACCACATCCGCAAAATAAGTGGACACATGAAAAAATCCTCCCGCTCTCACTCGCTTGTCATGCACCAATGTGATGTATCCCACCGACGACCCAATGCTCGTCCCCAATATCCCCAGTCGGTCATACCCGCGCTCCTCCAGCCAGCTCAAACACGCACGAGCATCCTTCACCGCCTGCCGGTTCGCCTGCAACGTCAATCCAATGTTCGGTCCCACCAACTGGTCCGCCCGCTCATGCCCTTTCGCCATTCTCCGGTCGTGATAAGGCAAACTCATCTTCAACGCCGAAATCCCCATCCGTTGCAGCCAGTGGCAAAGCGCCGCCTGCCCGTGCCACTTCGCATTCCAGTTCGGCAAAATCAGCACCGCCGGCCCAACTTTCTTCCCCGGAAAAAACTGCGCATGCACAATATTGTTTTCCGCCCAAGCCGACTTCACCGTGCTGCTAAACGTCACCACATTCTCCCGATCCAACCGGTAGTCCCGCACATCCTCCGTCGCATACCACTCCGCGCTCTTCTCCGTAGCCAACCGCGCATACTCCCGCAAAAACTCTCTCGGTTCTACGTTTTCTCTTTTGCTGGCCACGAGCCACTCGGCACGAGCCCCGTCCCCTTGCTTTTGGCAGTCGGCTAACGGCTGTAGACTTCTTTCCCCTTCCCCAAGATGCTCCAATCCCCACTCAAACGACCGCACCATCCGGTTATCGTCGGTAGTCCACCGCCGGTGTTCATACCGCCGTATCCAATGCTCATACCAGCTCATCGCCATAGCGTTTTAGTGTAGCGCAGGGCGAGTCCCCGAGCCCTGCGGCCTTTCTCCAAGGTTTATCTTGTCTTCCGGTTCCCGGTTGCCCCAGGCACGGAGTCTGTGCCTGGGTCTTGGGTCACTCTCCCGGGAACGCCATTCTCCCGAATGGCGCTTTCTTCTCCCCACCCCAAACTTGTCATCCCGCTTGCCCGCCGGAGGAGGGACCGAAGCGGCCCGACTTCCTCTTCCGCGCCACCTCTTGGCGCGTCGCGCCGTTTCCTACGTTGTCATCCCGACCGCAGCAACGGCGCTATTTGCCGTTGCGGAGTGGAGGGATCGAGGCACCACCATCGCGTCCTGCCTCCATCCCTCTTTCTCTGATTTCGTTTTTCGATTTTCGCTTTTTGAACTTCCTCTTCCCGCTGCCTGGTCGCTGCTCGCAATCCGCCTGTTGACTATTCCCCTTCAACTTTAAACTTTCAACTTTCAACCTGTTCTCCTCCTATGGCAAAGTCATTCCAATGATTCCTCTCTTCTTCTTCCTCTTCGGCATCGTCATTGGCAGCTTCCTCAACGTCTGCATCACCCGCATTCCTGAAGGACTCTCCATCATCCACCCCGCCTCCCGTTGCCCTCGTTGCCAATCGCCCATCAAGCCCTACGACAACATCCCCGTCCTCAGCTGGTTCATCCTCCGCGGCAAATGCCGCCACTGCCATCTCCCCATCTCTCCCCTCTATCCCATCATCGAGTTCCTGACCGGCGCCTTCTTCGTCCTCACCTACTACACCTTCGGCGTCACCCTTCCCACCTTCAAGTGGCTCTTCTTCGGATGCCTCCTCATCGTTCTCATCACCACCGATCTCCGCGTTCGCCTTCTCCCCGACGCCGTCACCTACTTCGGCTTCGGACTCGCCCTCGCCTTCGCTACTCGCATTCCCGCGAACGACCCCGCCGGCTACGTCCTCCTCCAGCGCCTTCAACGCCCCTTTGTCGTACCTCTCACGCATTTTCAAGCTCATCACCACATCGCGCAGCGCTTCTTCGAGTCTTCCCTCTCCGTCCTCGACGCACTCCTCGGCGCCGCCTTCGGCAGTCTCCTCCTTTTCGCCGCCGCCTTTCTCTATAAAATCATTCGCCACCGCGATGGCATGGGCATGGGCGACGTCAAAATGATGGCCATGGTAGGAGCCTTCCTCGGCCTCACCGGTTCCTTCCTCACCATCCTGTTCGGCACTCTCTTAGGCAGCTTCATCGGCATCACCACCGTGCTCGTTTTCTACTCCTCCGGCTGGAAGCGCGACCTGGCCACACGCGCCGCCCGCCGCGGCCTGGCCCATGGCAACGCCGACTCCATCCGCTTAGCCATCGCCTCTCGCTACCAATTTCCCCTGGGCACTTTCCTAGGCCTGGCCGCTTTCTTCGTCGTCTATGCCCTCCCTCGCCTCTTCCACCTCCTCTCCCTCTAATCCCACCTCCCAATTCTCCGTTACCTCTGCGGTCCCTCTGCGACCTCTGTGGTCATTTTTCCTTTTCTTTTTCACCTCATATCTCTCTAACCCATTCTCATCCCTATCCCACACCACCCGTCATTTCGAACACAGCGGCCCGACTTTCTCTTCCGCGCCGCCTTCTGGCGCGTCGGGCCGCGCAGTGAGAAATCCCTCTTGGGTTGGCCCGGGTAGCCTTACCGGTTGCCCAGGCACGGACTATGTGCCTGGGTCTTGGGTTCACTGTCTTGGGTTCACGGTCCTGGGTTCACAATTGTAGGGGCGCAGGATTCCTGCGCCCCATGTCCCCCAATCTCTCCGTTACCTCTGCGGCCCCTCTGCGTCCTCTGTGGTAAGCCTTTCTCTTCTCCGCTCTTCCCCCGAAACTGTTAACTCTTAGCTGTCAACTGGAGACTCTCTTCCCCCCCATTCGCGTTACAATAACCAAAGGCACTCTTGGGAGCTCCCAGCGGGTCCCGAGCCATTTCGCTTGTTCCGTTGGAGGTGTTTCAACATGCGTTCCACAACTCTCTTGCGGCTAGCCGCTCTATTCGCTTTTTCGGCGCTCCTGATCCTCCCCGCCTTCGCCCAGCAGGATCAATCCTCCGATCCCGTCGCTGACGCCGCCCGCAAAGCCCGCGAAAAACAGAAAGACGCCCCACCACCCAAAAAGGTTTACACCAACGACGACATGCCCTCCACGCCGCCTCCCGCCCCCGCCGCGGACTCCACCGCCAAGCCTGGCGAAGCCTCCGCTACTCCCCCCGCCGACGCGGCTGCCGCCGACAAGGACAAAGATCCCGAAGCCTATTGGCGCAAACGCTTCCAGCAGGCTCACGACGATTTATCGAAAGCCGAAAAGGAACTGGACGTTCTTCAGCGCGAACTCAACAAGAATCAGGTTCAATACTACAGCGACCCGCAAACCGCTCTCATGCAGCAAAACAATCGTTCCGACATCAACGACGGCGCCGCCAAAATCGCCGCCAAACAAAAACAAGTCGACGACCTCAAACAGAAACTTTCTGACATGGAAGACGAGATGCGCAAGTCCGGCGGCAACCCCGGATGGGCCCGCTAATCTCTTCCCCGTAGGGGTCCAGCACGCTGGACCCCATCCATGCAACTCGTAAGCACACCAGCAGAATTTGCTGATCTTCCTGATTTTCCTTTTCTCTTGGATTTCCCTGCTTACTTCATCCCCCAACATTCCTGAGGGTGCCCCACTCTAGCCGTGTCAGGCTGGGCTCTGACAATCCAACGCCACAATTCTCTTCTCTTAACTCCTAGCCTTTTCCGCTCTTCTCTGCTCTTCTCCGCGAACTCTGTGTCCTCCGCGACCTCTGCGTATTTTCTTAGCCCTCTTCAACTTTCAACTCTTAACTTTCAACCTCATTCTTCCTGCTTCCTGATATCTGATATCTGATCGCTGATATCCGGGTTTCCTAGTTAACGCTTCCCCCGGCAAACCGTCCCGCGAACTCTTCCGTCCCCTCGTCATCTTCCATGCTCTCCATCAGCGCCAATCCCTCTCTCAGCCGCGCCATTCCCTTTTCCAGCGCCTCACAAGCAATCTTCCCAGACTCTTCCGCCACCAATTCCAGGCACTCATCCATCGCTTCGCTATCCGAAACGATGCGCGTGTCCAGCAATCCCACCAGCCGCTCCAGCGCCTTTTCCTGGATCCGTTGCAGCGCCATTTCCGGTTCCACCTGCTGCATGCACAAATCCGCGCACATCGCCGCCAGCGCATCCGCCATGCGGCTCGCCCGTATCCGTCTCCGTAATTCTGTTCTTGCATTAACTGCCGGAGCGCTCATCATGGTCGTTCCCTTTCCGCTCACAACTTCCCGCTCCGCAGAGACTACTCACCGCCCATGCCCCACACAATAGCCCATTCGTATCAGTCAATACCCCTCTACACACACCCTGCCGTACCACTCGCCCCACCCGCATTTCTCTCCGCGAACTCCGTGGCACAGTCACTCCCCCTCACCCTGACCTTCCAAGGGACTGTGCTCTAGCGTTCCTCTCTTTTCTGTGATTTCTGTCACGTCTCTCCCATTTCAACTCAATGGTGCTCCAGGCACGGACTCTTTGCCCGTGTCTCGGGTTCGGGTGCCCCAGGTTCGATTTTCTACCTGGGTCTTGGGGGTCCCTCTTCTCTTCCTCTGCGAACTCTGCGTCCTCTGTGCTCTCTGTGTAATCTTTCTTCTCCGCTTTTCTCCTCCTCCGAAGCTGTCAGCTGTAAACTGTCGACTGTAAACTGCGCACTTTCCGCTATAATCCCCCAACCAAGGAGCCACCCATGCCACACCCCATCGCTCTATCTCTTTCTTTCCTTCTTTTCCTGGCAATTCCCACCGCCGCCCAGACCTTCTCCCCATCTCAAAACGAAGTCTGGCAAATGGAAGAAACCTACTGGAAGGATCTGCATACCGCCAACTACTCCCACTACATGACCCTCTGGCACGAAGACTTCCTCGGCTGGCCCTACTTCACCGCTCATCCCGTCAACAAAGACGGCATCGCCGACTCGCTCCCCACCAAAATGTCCGCCGTTTCCTTTTACGAATTCCTCGAAAAAGACGTCCGCGTCACCGCTGAAGTCGCTATCACTCAATATGCCGTCAAGTACACCGTCCCCACTCCCACCGGCGAATCCGAAACGCGTGTCTCCCGCATCACGCACACCTGGCTCAAAACCAAAAATACCTGGCAAATTATCGGCGGGATGTCTTTGCTCGTTTCTTCCTCTTCTCAGCCATCTTCTCCAGCACCCGCACCATCTTCGTCACCCGACGTTCCCGCGTCGCCTCCTGCTTCGCACCCAAAATAAACCGCACCACTTCCCGCCGCAGCGCCGTTGTCATGGCGCGAAACTCTCCCTGCGCCCTCGCAGACAGCCGCAGCGCCACACTCAACGCCGCTGGCACCGCCGGTTCTCGCGACTCCTCATCGCGCTCCAGCGACACTTCCACCACCGCCCCCGTATCCACCCGCAATTTCTTCCGAAGCTCCCCATGAATCGCCAGCCGGTGTAATCCTCGCCCCCGCGGCACCAAAGTCGTTCGCACCGCCAACCCTTCCACCGTCCCTCGAACCGCCACATTCGCCGCACCCGCCGCCAACTCCCGCGACACTTCCTCCGGCACATCCACATACCGAATAATCCCCACCCTATAAATCCGCCCCGCAAACACCCGCATCCTCTTCAGCCCTTTACCTTCCCCTTCACCTGTAGCTCACCCCTTCAGGGGTGAGGCTGTCCATAACCCCTGCAAACAACTCCTGTCCGCACTCTTCCACTCCCGTACTGGTGATCAGCCTCTCCTCTTCTCTGCGAACTCTGCGTCTCTGCGTTACGTTTTCTTTCTTTCTCCTTCACCTGCTCTATCTCCTCTTCACACCCACATGCAACCCCACCGTCCCCACCATCATCATCAAATACCTCACCTCTTCATATCCCACCACTCGCATCACTCCCGCAAACTCTTCCGCCCGGTAAAACCGCGCCACCGACTTCGGCAAATATCGATAAGCCTGCGCATCCCCCGAAATCATCCCCCCAATCACCGGCAAGATCTTCCGGCAATAAAACCGGTACATTTCCCCAAACACTCCCGGCGCCGGCTCCGTAAACTCCAAAATCGCCAGCGTCCCTCCCGGCTTCAATACTCTCCATATCTCCCGCAGTCCCTCTTCATAATTCGCCAAATTCCGAAATCCAAACGCCGACGTCACCAAATCAAACGCCCCATCCGCAAACGGCAACCGCAAAGCATCCGCCTCAAAAAACTCCATCCTCCCCGCGCTCTTCTCCCGCGCCCGCACCAGCATCGTGTGCGAAAAATCCGCCCCGATAATCCGCGCCTTCGCTCCACGCGCCAACGAAAACGCCAAATCCCCTGTCCCGCAGCACAAATCCAGCACCACTGCATCCGCCCGCCCCAGTATCGGCTGCAATTCCCGCGCCGTCCGCGCACGCCACCGCTTATCCATCTGCCCGCTCAGCAAATGGTTCAGCAGGTCGTACCGCGGCGCAATCCGCGTAAACATCTCGCGTACTTTTCGCGAAGCGTCCTGCTCGCTAGTCGCGCCTTCCGGTTCTGTCCCTTTGGGAATTTCCCTCGCCTCACCCACAACTCGTCCCCGTCGCCTCGCCTACAATTTCCACCACCGGCCGCTGCAAACATTTCGGCGCGCAGCGCAACACGCATTCCACCGTCTTCGCCGGCACATCGTCATACGAAGCCGCCTTCCCCAACCGCGCCGCCAGCACAAAGCGCACTTTCCCTCCGCGCGCTTTCTTATCCGCATGCATCAACGCAAACAATTTCTTCGCATCCGTCTTCGGCCATCCCGGCAGCGGCCCCACTCTCTTGATCAGCGCCACTATTCGCGACACCGCCTCTCCCGGCATCCGCGCCACTCCATATCCCAGCAGCGCCGCGCACATCATTCCCCAGGCCACCGCCTCCCCATGCTGATACCGCCTGTAGCGTGTAGCCGATTCCAGCGCATGCCCAAACGTGTGCCCGTAATTCAAAATTTCCCGCAATCCCGATTCCCTCTCGTCTTTACTCACCACCCAAGCCTTAATCTCAATTGACCGCCGAATAATGTGTTCCAACGCTCCCGCATCTCGCCGCAAAATCTTCTCCAGATTCTCTTCCAGATACGCAAACAATTTCGCATCGGCAATCACGCCATATTTGATCACTTCCGCCAGCCCACCGCGAAATTCCCTTTCCGGCAACGTCCTCAGCGCCTCCGGATCAGCCAGCACCATCCGCGGCGGATAAAACGCTCCCACCAGATTCTTCCCTTCCGGCAAATTCACTCCCGTCTTCCCTCCCACTGCGCTATCCACTTGCGCCACCAGAGTAGTTGGCACCTGCACCAGCGCCACTCCTCGCAAATACGAAGCCGCCACATATCCCGCCACATCTCCCACCACTCCCCCGCCCACCGCCACCACCAGCGACTTCCGGTCCGCGCCCGCTCGCACCAATTTCCGCGCCAGCAATTCCACCGAACCCAGATTTTTCTGAGCCTCCGCATCATCAAATAAATGCACCACCGGCGCCCCGCCTCGCGCAAAGCTCCCCGCGAACGCCTTCCCCACCGCCCTCCAAACCTTCGCAGAACTAATCACATGCACTCCGGAAAATTCCCCCAACTTCGCAATCTCCCGTCCCGCCCTCTTCAACAATCCCGCTCCACACACAACTCCATACTTCCCCGCTCCCGCTCGCACCCAAATCGTCGCCGTCCTTCTCTCATTCATCGCTCGATTTTCCTCGCCCACCAATGTATCACCAACCTATGGAGCGCGGCGGCTAGCCGCCGCTTTCACGCCGTAATCCCCACCTCCCACCATCCCGCAAAGCCCCGCCGCTTTCACCGTCGCTCTCGCATACGTCCTCACCTTCAATTCCCCGCACTGTAGCTCACCCCTTCAGGGGTGAGGCTTTCCCCAACTCCAGCAACCAATCATCAGCCCATCTCCCACCCCGTCATTCAGAGCGGAGTCTGCGGAGCAAAGGACGGTTTTGCATCGCACGTTTTATGTGCGATGAATCCCTCTTCCTCTGCTCTTACGATCGGAGATTTCAGGCCCTCTCCTTCTTCTCTTTTCCTATCTTTATTCTCCGTGCTGTCCCTGTCCTCTCTGCCAACACCTCTTCTCCCAATTCTCCGTTCCCTCTGCGGCCCCTCTGCGACCTCTGTGGTAAGCCTTTCTCTTCTCTTCCTCTGCGAGTCTCTGCGTTCTCTGCGCCTCTGCGTTATCTTTATTCTTCGCTCTTCTCCTCGCTTTTCTCTTCTCCCGAAACTGTAAACTCTCGGCTGTAGACCGTGAACTTTCCAGTGTCAGCGTCATTCCTCTACTCTTTCTTTTTTCAACTTTCAACTTTCAACTTTTAACTCCTCACCCTCTTTCTCCAAACCTGTCGGCTCTAAACTCTCAACTCTAGACTGCCAACTCAATCCCCCGTGCTACCATACCCCCTGCGCACATGACTCTCTCTCCCAAGTCCTGTCAAGCCGATTTCGTCGTCATCGGTTCCGGTGTAGCCGGTGTCCGCGCCGCCATTGAACTCAGCCAATCCGGCACCGTCCTCGTCCTCGCCAAATCCGATCTCTACGAATCCGCCACCGCCTACGCGCAAGGCGGCATCGCCGTCGCTCTCTCCGATGAAGACGAAATTGGCCTCCACGAACAGGACACTCTCAACGCAGGCGATGGCCTCTGCCGTCCAGAGCCGGTAACTCTCCTCGTCGAGGAAGGCCCCAAGTACATCACTCAGCTAATCGAATGGGGCACCGAATTCGATCGCTCCGGCATCAAGCTGGCCTTCACTCGCGAAGCCGCTCACAGCCGTTCCCGCATTCTCCATGCCCGCGGCGATTCCACCGGCCGCGAAATCAGCCGTGCCCTACTCGCGCGCGCTCACACCTTCCCGCATCTCCACATGCGCGCCCACGCTTTCACCACCGATTTAATCCTGGAAAACGGCCGCGCCGTCGGCGTTCGCTTCCTCGATGAAACCGATCACTCCCTCCACGAAGTCCGCGCCGGTGCCATCCTCCTCGCCACTGGCGGCCTCGGCCAGCTCTATCGCGAAACCACCAATCCCGAAGTCGCCACGGGAGACGGCATGGCCATCGCCTACGAAGCCGGCGCCGTTCTCTCCGATATGGAGTTCGTCCAGTTCCATCCCACCGCCCTGGCCGTCAAGGGCGCCCCGCGTTTCCTTCTCAGTGAAGCCCTCCGCGGTGAAGGTGGCATCCTCCGCAACATCAATCTCGAACGTTTCATGAAGCGCTATCACGAAGCCCAGGAACTCGCTCCGCGCGATATCGTCGCCCGCGCCATCACCACCGAAATGCACAAAACGCAAAGCCCTCACGTCTATCTCGACATGACTTCCAAATCCAAGGATTTCCTCGAAAAACGTTTCCCTCGCATCTACTCCACTTGCCTAACCTACGGCCTCGATCTCTCTTCCGACCTCGCTCCCGTCAGCCCTGCCGCGCACTTCATGATGGGCGGAGTAAAAACCGATCTGTTCGGACGCACCTCCATCCCCGGCCTTTACGCCGCCGGCGAAACCGCCGCCACAGGCGTTCATGGCGCCAATCGCCTCGCCAGCAATTCTCTTCTTGAAGGTTTAGTCTTTGGCGCGCGCTCCGGCGCAGCCATGATGAAGGACGCCCCCGGCTCCACAAAAAAACAGCTCAACATGCCCGGCAGCCTTTTCCCCAAGCCTGGCAAAGCCACCGAAGCTCACACCCCGCCGCAAAAAGCCAAGCCCGCCACCGCCTCGGCTCCTCTTCAATCACTCCGTGAACTCATGTGGAAACAAGTAGGCATCATGCGCCAAGCCAAAGATCTAAAAACCGCCATCGATGCCCTAAAAACGATGGAACTCCCCGCAGACGAAAAATTAACCCGCTGCGATCACGAACTAAAAAACCTCCACGCCCTCGGCGCCCTGATCGCTCGCTGCGCCTTTGCCCGCGAAGAAAGCCGCGGCAGCCACTACCGCTCCGATTTCCCCTATCGCGACGACGACAAATTCCAATCCCACTCCCAAATTTCCTCCACCCACGACCCGATGTTCGAAAAATAACCTCACCTATTCCCCCACCCCTCATTCCGAACCCGCCGGAGGCGGGCGAAGTTAGGAATCCCTCTTCTCTTGGGTTTCCTTGGGTGCAAACACCTCGGTCTAACGATGTTTGGCACTTTCTTCCGCTGCTACTTTATAGTATGGTACATAGGGGAACGGTTTAGTACTGATGGCCCGGCTAGATACTCTTCCAAGCGAATTCCTATGATGAAAGCCTATAGCGCACTAAAAGGAATAGTGTCAAAACTCAATCCCTGTTTTTTTCAAAACGCAAAGAGCTTTCACCGAGAAATAGGAAGGCAATTGCTTCTGCTGGGGTGCTCGATCGTCAAGGAATATTTTGTCGCGGACCGGGGCGACGGACGGAGAGGCTATATTGATTTGGTGGTGTTCCAACCATTTCGAGCGGCGATTGAATTGGACAATGTGAAGCCCCGCAAGAAGTCAATCCTCAAGGTCAGATCATTTTCAGGTGAGCGATTTGTGGTTTTGCGTAGAAGCAAACGTATAATGCGAATTTTGTAACCATGCGGTCCTCGCATGCCTCGACGGCCGAGTATTTATCAGGGTTTTGGGCTCTTCTCCCCTTCTTCTCTTCCTCTGCGAGTCACTGCGTACTCTGCGCCTCCGCGTTATCTTTACTCTTCGCTTTTCTCTTCCTCCGAAGCTGTCGGCTGTTAGCTGTCAGCTGTAAGCTTCTTACCGCATCTCCAACCCCTTCACCGATTCCAAAACCACATGCCCCACAATCGCCAATGTCTTCCCGCTGATCTTATCCATAGCGTCTTCCGGCGTATGCCAGTAAGGCACATCATTCGCCGTATCCAAATCCATGATGTCCGCCGCCGCCACCTTCCGCGCCGTAAACGAATAATGATCATCCCCACCAAAATTAGTCGGCGCGCTCACAAACACATCCCCATACCCCAATTTCCCCGCCACGCCCCACACGAAATCCTTCAACCATTTAGTAGACTCCGCATCCCTCATAAAGTGCGGATTCTTCCCTCCCACCAAATCCACCAAAATAAACGCCTTCACATTCTTCAATTCCCCGCTCGTCGCCATCTTCGCCGCCATCTGCCGGCTTCCGTACCGGTTGTCCGGGTCCACCCACTCCTTGTTCACCGCCTCTTCCCCATCAAAAAACGCGATCCACACCGCATATTTTCCCGCTGACTTCTCCGCACAGAGCACCCGCGCCACTTCCAGCATCACTCCCGTTGAAGATCCCCCGTCATCAGCCCCAACAAAATTCTCCAACCGCTTCGTGTCGTAGTGTGTCCCCAACAAAATAATTCCCGGAGTCGCCCCGGGAATCTTCGCCACAATATTCTTCATCGGCAGCCGCCCCGCCGGCGTATCCGCCGAAAACGGATCCACATCCACCGCGCATCCGTAAGACTTCAGCTCCGTCTCCAGATATTCCTGCAATTGTCCCAGCGCCGCCGATCCCGCAGGCCGCGGCCCAAAACTCACCTGCTTCGCCACCTGCGCGTAAGCACGCTTCCCGTCAAATCCATCCGTCTTCTCCGGCGCAGGCACATCCTCCCCAGCGCCCGGCGGATTCCCCGCCACCGCGCTCATAAACGGCTTTTCCGTCCCTGCCGCCGCAGCCGCAGGCGCGCCAGCATTCCCTCCCGGCTTGCACCCCAACCCAACTACCGCCACCACCATCAACACCCAAACAAGTTTCATTCCCCACCCAGCCTGTCATTACTTACACTGTATGGCCCAAAAATCTGTCATCCCGACCGGAGCGGCCCGATTTTTCTTCCGCGCCGTCTTCCGGCGCGTCGCGCCGCGGAGTGGAGGGATACCTTCGCCGCTTCACCCTCAACTCCCCGTGCCTTCCATTGTGCAGATTCCTTTCCCCCAGCAAACCGTCTCCGTTACCTCTGCGGCGAGCCTTTCTCTTCTCTTCCTCTGCGATCTCTGTGTAATCTTTTTTCTTCGCTTTTCTCTGTCTCCGAAGCTGTAAGCTGTCGGCTGTTAGCTGTAGGCTAGCTCGTCTCTCAACTTCCCCCGCCCCCCGCCAACTTCGCCGCCTCCGCCCTCTTCCTCTTCTTCCTCACCACCGAAGCCGAAACTCCAATCCCCACAAAATACAGCCCCACCATCGGCGCCATGAACACCAGCATCGTCCCCGCATCCGGCGAAGGCGTAATAATCGCCGCCACCACCGAAATAATCAAAATCGCGTAGCGCAGATTGTGCCACAAAAACTTTGGCGTCACGATTCCAAACAACGACAAAAAGAAAATCAAAATCGGCAGCTCAAACACCAATCCCAGCCCCAGCAATACCATCAGCACCAGGTCAAAGTACTCGTTCACCGTAATCATCGGGGCAATCGGTCCGGCGTTTCCCTGGAAGTTCACCAGGAACTTCAACATGTACGGCAGCGTCACGAAATACCCAAACGCAATCCCCAGCAAAAACAAAAATACCGTCGAAAACAAAAACCCCGTTACCGCGCTTCGCTCGTGCTTGTAAAGCGCCGGCGCCACAAACAGCCAGATCTGGTACAGCACAATCGGCGACGCCATCACAATCCCCAGGTATACCCCCAGCGTAATGTACGTATTCAAATACCCCGCGGGATGTGTGTAATACAGGTGCGGAATCTGATGCGCATCCGTCAGCGCCTTAATGATCGGCGCAGTAATAAACTTAATCGCGTACTTCGATAGCAGCACCCCAATAAACGCGCCGCCAAATATCGCATACAGCGAATTGATAATCCTCTTCCGCAGTTCCGACAAATGTTCGAAAAACGTCATCTGTCCGCCGGGTTCTTGTCCCCGGTTCATGATGGACATCGGCGTGGTATCAGGCAGGTTGCTGTTCGTCATGAGAGGGCGTGGATTCCGTCGCTGCTACGCTTTCCTTCGTCGCGTTCCCGTTATTCGTACCATCGCCGGCGGCATTTCCGCCACCAGCCTCTTCTACGCTTCTCGCTTCATCACTTCTAGCTTCATCACTTCTTGCTTCATTACTTCCTGCTTCTTTGCTTCCCTCTTCGCTTCTCGCCACCGCTTCCGCCACCGGCCGAATCACCGGCCCGTCCGTCAATGGCTTCTCCTCCGAAAATGTTTCCGGGATCTCTTTATTCCCGCCAGCCGATGGAGCCGGCTGCGCATAAGGAGGAATCCTCCCGCTCTGTGCATTCGCCGCGGTCGTCTCGGCCGTAGTCGCCGCCGTCAACGCATCCGCCGCCTGCTTCCGCAATTCCGATAGCCGCGCTTGCCTCTCCAAATCACGCATTTCGTCTTCAAACGCGCTCTTGAAGTCCGTCGAAGCCTTCCGGAACTCCGCCATCAATTTGCCCAGGCTCCGCGCCAGCTCCGGCAGTTTCTGGGGTCCAAACACCACCAGCACCACCAAAAAAACCACGATCATGTGAGGAACACTCAACATATAGCCCTTGTACTAGCCTCTGTAGCGGCCAACCTTCAGCTCGGTTCCTGGGTTCTCCAGCCTTCGTAGGGGCGCAGCACGCTACGCCCCATCTAGCCAACATCGCTAATCTCTAGGCTCCCCTCTTGGGTTCCTCTTCTCCGTTGTAGCGCAGGGAGAGTCCGCGAGCCCTGCGGCTTTTCTCCAGGGTTTGTCTCTAATGTCTTTCTTTAAAATCTTTTCCAGGGGTCTTTATTCCCGGCTCCATCTCCAGGGGGCCTATCTTTTAGGGGTCAATCTCTCTCATCGCTCTCTTCCCCGCCAAGCGTCCCATTTCTCCCTCTTTGCATCATAGAAAGGGTAGCCAGCGGTGTCAAACAACACTTGCCTCCGCCCATGCTATAATGGACTTTCGCAGGCCGATTTCGGGACACCCTTTGCCCCCCAAATCCGTCTGTATTTTTGTAGGTACTAGTCAGGGCACGGCTTCAGCCGTGCCAAAGGCCTTTAGCAAGAAAAGGGGCTCTAGCCCCTGAGCTTTTCGCACTACCTGTGAGGGCATACATGAATCCTGAACGTCGCGGCCTGGTCATCGTCGTCGTTGTCCTTGTCGTCTCCGCCATCCTTGGCGGCGTCTACGGTCCTTCCGTTCGCGCCACCACCTCCAACGTGGACGACTACAAGACCGCCGTCGAAAATTTCACTCACGTCCTCGACATCGTCCAGTCCAACTACGCCAATCCCGTGGACACCGATAAAGCCATCTACGAAGGCGCCATCCCCGGCATGCTTCGTATGCTCGACCCGCACTCCAATTTCTTCGATGCTCGCCAGTTCGCTCTTCTCCGTGAAGATCAGCGCGGCAAATATTACGGCGTCGGCATGGTCGTCGCTCCCCGCGAAAATCACACCGTCGTCATCTCTCCCTACGTCGGCGCTCCTGCCTATAACGCAGGCCTACGCCCCGGCGACGTCATCATGAAAGTGGACGACAAGTCCACCGACGGCCTCACCACCAGTGAAGTCGCGGACATGCTCAAGGGCCCCAAGGGCACTGTCGTCAAGATTACCGTCACTCGCGAAGGCTACACCGATCCCATCCTCTTCACCGTTACTCGCGATGAAATCCCCCGTCATTCCGTGGACATCGCCTTCCTCATCAAACCCGGCATCGGCTACGTTCGTCTTTCTCAGTTCAATGAAACCACCGACCGCGAAATCGCCGACGCCCTCAAGGAACTCGGCGCCAACACTCTCGATGGACTCATCCTCGACATGCGCGGCAATCCCGGTGGCCTTCTGAACGAAGCCGTCGCCGTCGGTGATATGTTCCTCGAAAAGAATCAGCTCATCGTTTCTTATCATGGACGCAGCGCCCCAGAACGCCGCTTCTACGCTGTCCGCGGCAATCAGGGCATGAACGTGCCCCTCGTCATCCTCGTCAACAACAACTCCGCCTCCGCCGCGGAAATCGTCACCGGCGCTGTCCAAGACCATGATCGCGGGTTGGTCGTTGGCGAAACCACATTCGGCAAAGGCCTCGTGCAAACTGTCACGCCGCTCGCGGAAAACACCGGCCTCGCTCTCACCACCGCTCGCTATTACACTCCCAGCGGACGCCTCATCCAGCGCGATTACAAATCCGTCTCCCTCTACGCCTATCACTACGAGCGCAAAGTCCCCGAGCATCCCACGGAGATTCGCCAGACCGACAGCGGACGCCAAGTCACCGGCGGCGGCGGCATCACTCCCGACATCCTTGTTGATACTCCCAAGCCCACCAAGTTCCAGGAAACCATGTATCGCGACGACGTCTTCTATCCCGTCGAACAGGGCGTTGGCAGCTTCACCCGCTTCTACCTCGGCACCAAACCAAACATCACTCACAACTTTGAAGTGGATGACAAGGTCATGAAGGATTTCCGCGATTATCTCGCCAAGCGCAACATCCATTACACCGAGCCCGAAATGTCCGAGAACCTCGATTGGGTCAAGCGCAAAATTAAACAAGAAGTCTTCATGTCCGCTTACGGCACTCAGGAAGGTTTCAAAGTCCTTCTCGAAGCCGATCCGCAAGTCCAAAAAGCCATTGACGCCATTCCCCAAGCCCGCGCCCTCTACGAAAACGCTCGCAAAGTAGTAGCCCAGCGCGCCGGCGCCTCCACCCCCGACCAACCTTAGCCTTTGTAGGGGCGCAGCACGCTGCGCCCCATCTTGCCAAGATCGTAAATTTGCCGCCTCCGCTCTTGGGTCTCTCTTCTCAAAACTTAAAACGAATAACTCACCCCTGAAAACCATTCCGTTGGTTTTTTCTCGGGTTTCTTCTCTTCCTCTGCGAATCTCTGCGTTCTCTGCGCCTCTGCGTTATATTTTTCTTTCTCTTTTTCTTTCTCTTTTTCTTCCTCTTTTTCCTTCTGATCTCTGTGCCCTCTGTGTTCCGCTCTCTGTGATCTCTGTGTTACCGTCCCTCTTCTCTTGCCGTTTTATTGCGGCACCCGATTTCCGCTGTCCCCCCCGCAACTCAAAAACTAACGTAGTTCGAAATCCCATCCCAAGGCGTAGCCACATAAGCAAAATGCGGGTACTGCAGCATGAACCAAATCACGCATATCGAAACCATCACCGCCGGCAACCACTTCACTCGACTTCGCGCCTCCCCCAAAAACAGCGCCGCCGCAATGCTCAAAAACACGATAGAATCCATGAAATAGTAGTAAAACTCAAACGGCCTTCCCGTAACCGCCCATTGCATCCAGAATACCAGCGGCGCTAAAGCCACCAGTCGATGCTTCGATCGCACCAGCAGGTATACAACCGCAATCGCTCCCACCACGATAATGATCCGGTTGCCGAACAACGAGTTGATGTAAAACTCCGGCTCGCGCCGCAACGGCCACAGATACCATCTTTGCGAAGCCTGCACGTTTCCTGTCGGATGCCGGTGAAAATTAAAAATATAGATTTGCGCCCGAACAAATGCCCGCAAGCTGAATTTGACGGCAGGCAGAAAGGCCAGGGTATAAGCAGCAATCGACGTGCACCCGATCACCGCCGCCTTCTTGATTTGCGGCCCCTTGCGCAAAGTAAACCAGCCCACCACCAGCGCGATCGCAAACGCGGCATTCCATCGGCAAGCGCACGCCAGTCCCAGCGATACCCCGCTCCAAACAGGTTTGTCCTTGCTCAATAAATAGAATCCCGCCACACAAAAAAACAGCTCGAATATCGAGATCATCGCCAGTCGCGACATCACGAACCAGAACCCGTTGCACACCACCAGTAGCACCGCCACCCATCCCGTAAACACATCGGCAATCTCCGATATCCAAAGAAAAATCACCACCAACGTAAGCGATCCGAATACCACCGAAGCAGCACGCCACCCCGCGGAATTGTCTCCCAGTGATAAAACGCCCAGCCCAATCAAGTATTTCGCCAACGGTGGATGCTCCGGATTGCTATACGGAACCCCCAGCCACATTCCCGGAGTCTGGTGATACAGCGCTTTGGCCCCCGATACATACAAAAATTCGTCCCACACTTTTCCCTTCGGCACGCCCAGCCGCGGAGTAAGCAACGCCATACTCAACGCAAACACCAGCACAGCCGACGCCTTCACCGACCCCAGCGTTTTCCTCCAACCTTCCGCATGTCCAAGTGTTTGCATTCGATGCCGTTGTCAGTATCCCCTGACCACGCAGCACGAGCGATAGCACGCGCCCAAAGAGTTAATAAATCCCCCAATGAAAGTGAAGGTTTGTCCCAAGTCCCAAAGCGCGTCCCACCCTAGCCTCATCAGGGCGCGCTCTGACGCCCCAACATCACAAACCCTCTTCTCCTCCCTCTTGGGTTTCTCTTCTCTGCGAACTCTGCGTCTCTGCGTTATGCTCTCTTGTTTTCTCTTCTCTCTCCTGCATTTCTCTTCTCTGTGCCCTCTGTGTTCCGATCTCTGTGAACTCTGTGTTACCGTCCCTCTTCGCCTCTCTCTTCTCTTCCTCTGCGAGTCTCTGCGAACTCTGCGCCTCTGCGTTATATTGTTCTTCGCCTTTCTCTTCCTCCGAAACTGTAAGCTGTAGGCTGTAAGCTGTTAACTCTAAACTCTCTCCCCGTTTGGCATCCCTCCACTCCTCTGCTAAAATCAAAAAGTTGCAACCCGTGGGCGTGTAGCTCAGCTGGGAGAGCGCGTCGTTCGCAACGACGAGGTCGCAGGTTCGAACCCTGTCACGTCCACCAATTTTCCGCACGCATCCAAACTCTTCTCCCATCCCCGCACTTGTTGTAAGGTTCTCCGATGCAAAGCTTGCCAATTAAATTAATCTTTGCCCTCCTAACCCTCCTAGCGCTACCCCTCACCGCAAACCCCCAGCATTACGTCGAACGCGAAATCGCCATTCCCTGGACACAAGCCTCCCCCACCGGCCTTGATGCCCTCCTCGTTTACGCCGACCTTCCCGGCAAACATCCCCTGGTTGTGATCACCCACGGTTCCTCTCGCAAAATCGAAGATCATGCGCAAGTAACCCCGTGGCAACAGCTTCCTCAAGCCCTCTGGTTCGCGCGCCGAGGCTGGCTCGCCCTGGTCGTAGTCCGCCGCGGCTACGGTGCCTCCGGCGGCGAACCCGACCTCCGCCATAGTGGACACTGCCCGCGTACCGATTATCAGGGAGCCGGCGAATACTCCGCCGAAGATCTCCGCGTCGCCATCGATTATGCTCGCCACCTTCCACAAGCGGACGACACTCACATCCTCGCCATGGGCGTTTCCACCGGAGGTTTTGCAGCCGTAGCCCTCACCGCCAAAGCGCCCCCAGGCCTGGTAGCCGCCATCAACTTTGCCGGTGGACGTGGCTCACATGCGGACCACGATGTCTGCAACCCCGATGATCTGGTCCACGCCTATCGCAATTTCGGAAAGCATTCGCGCACCCCGATGCTCTGGCTCTATGCCCAGAACGACAAATTCTTTTGGCCAGACTTGGCGCAAAAGTTCGATGCCGCCTTTCATTCGCAGGGCGGCCAAGACCAGTTCGTCCTAGCCCCTCCCATCGGTGAAGATGGACACTTCCTCTTCCGTCACGTCGCCGCCTGGTCCACCACGGTCGATGATTTCCTGAAGGCTCAAAATCTAACTTTTCTGCCGGAACCGTTTCCCGAACTTACTCCCCCCGACGTTCCACCTCCACCCGGCCTAAGCGAACAAGGTCTTCGCGCGTTTCAGTCCTATCTTCTCCTCGGACCCCACAAAGCCTTCGCCATTTCCGAACATTCCTTCGGCTTCTCCGTAGCGCAAAGATCGGTAGACGACGCCCGCACCAAAGCCGTCGAAAACTGCCAGCACACCTCCCCAAACAAAGAACCCTGCTCGGTAGTCTCCGTAGATAACGCCCCCGTCCAATAATGAGCGTTAGAATTCACTTCCGCCTATAATGGGTCAGGCGCCTCACAGGTTGATATGAGATTCCGCACCGTTGTTCTGTTTCTTCTGACGTTGTCCTTTCCAAATCTGTGCCAAAGCCAAGACCACGCACTGGAGTTTGTGAAGCAAATTGGTGGCGGCTGGCACACCGACAAATTTGCATGGATGAGCTACGTTCAGTTCAGTTCCGATGGAAAGATGGTCGCCTCGGATGCGGCAAGCAGCCCTGAAGATATTTCAGGATATCTCACGATATGGAGCTTTCCAGAGGGGAAGCTTATCAAGCAGGTTCCTCTTCCAATCGGTTGCCTGTCGAACGACTGGAAATACTACGCCACATCTCATGAGGTCGGAGAGTTGGCCACCGGGAAAGTCCTAATTTCTCTTAGTAAGGATGTCTATGCACTCCACGCGTTCAGCCCCGATTCCCAATATGTAGTTGAATCCGTTCCGGGCAGGCGCACAAATCAGGCATCTATTCGCGTGGTGGAACTCGCCAGCGGCAAACAGGTGACTGCGTTTGGCAAGCACGGAGTATTCTCCCTTGCCATCAGCCCGGACGGTTCAACGTTGGCATCGGGCCACTGGGATGTCGTAATCCTCTGGGACCTTGCAACTGGTAAAAAGCTTGCGTCGTTCAAGGGATTCGGGAGGTATGTGCGAGGCCTGTCTTTCAGCAAAGATGGTAAATCGCTCGCTGCGGGTACTGACGTCGGCAGCCTTCAAATCTGGGACGTGCCTCAACGGAAGAGGGTCCACTCACTCGAGATCGGCGGAGGCCAAGTCTCCGACCCAGCGTTCAGCCCGGATGGCAGACTGGTAGCAGTGGGCATTTATGGAACTGGAACCGCGTACCTCGTCGATACCACCAGTGGCAAACTCATCGACCATCAACAAGTATCGGGCATAGGCTGCGGCTCTATTGCCTTCAGCCCCGATGGCACCTTTCTCATCACTCCCTCTACGGGAGGTTTGATTAAGTGGCCGTACGACCGCGGTGGAACAATCCGCGTCTTTCGGTTCAAGCGTCCTGATTAATCGCCTCCACGTGACCTGCTCACCGCAGATGTGGGCATCAGCCCCACTCTCCGTTCACCGCGTTTCCCAGAAGCTAGCCTCACCATACTCGCAACTCCCGGCCAAAATTCGCCATCAATCCCGAATTGTCGTTTAGACTATTTTCAAGTCGAGACGGAGAAGATTATGAATCTTACTCGCTCTATTCTGACTTTGGCCGCTCTAGCAGTGGCCTTACCCACCGCGCGATCTCAGCAACCTTCAGACGTCTTGCCAAATATAGTCCAGCACGCCGAACCGATTTATCCCCCGCTTGCCACCCAGACTCGCATCACCGGGGATGTGCGTATCGTGTTCACCACCAATGGCGAATCCGTGACAGATGTGCTCGTGGAGTCCGGCCACCCCTTGCTCCGCGCTGCGGCTGAAAACAATGTTCGGACCTGGAAATTCGCCAGCCACACACCTGGCAAATTCCGCGTGATCTTCCGCTACAAAGTTGCGTCCGACGGCACGGAAGTCGCTTTCCCGGAATCTCCTTCCATTGTTCAAATTGAAACCACTCCCCAACTGATTACGGATGCTCCCTGTGGCTCAACGCTGAACATCGGCATGTGGAAAACACGGTTGAACAGTTCCCATGGAATAACTTCACAGGTCCTTGAGCTATCGTCATCCTGCTTTGAATCTCTTGAAGGCACGGCCGTAGGGCCAAATCGTCGAAAAGAAAAAATCGACTTCGGATATTACGAATTCCCTTTCCTCGCCTTTACCCTGGCCGTTCACCAACCAGGGGGCCGCACTATGAAAACATTCTTCGTCGGGAAACAATCAAAATACAAAATCATTGGAACCTTTGTTGACGACGCAGGAATCACGGGCGATTGGACGGCCGTTCGATTAGCCGACAAGCCTAAGCCCTGATTTGTCATGCCGGCAATCCAGAACTTTACAGTCTCCGAGCCCCTTCACACACATTGACATCCTACTGGAGCAAGCATAGCATTCACCTAGAATGTCTACTGAAAACCAAACGGAACGCATCGTGCTCCTCCAAGGCACGCTCGATTTATTGATTCTCCGGACGCTCCTGTTGGGGCCGGAGCACGGGCACGCCATCGCCAAAGCAATTGAGTTTCGCTCGAATGAAGTGCTCCAGGTGGAGCAAGGATCGCTGTACCCGGCACTGCACCGGCTGATTAAACGCGGTTGGATTTCCGTTGAAGACGGCACGTCGGAAAACAACCGGCGGGCCAAGTTTTATCGTTTGACGGCGAAGGGCCGGAAGCAATTGGTGCACGAGACCAGCAAGTGGGAGAAGTTGGCGCGAGCGATCGCGCGGATTCTTCGTCCGGCCGGGGAGCGCGAATGAAGCCGCGTGCGAACCGTCTGTTGAACGATCTGGATCAGGAAATCCGCGAGCATATCGAACTGGCAACGCAAGAGAACATCGATCGCGGAATGCCACCGCAAGAAGCGCGCCATGCGGCACTCCGAAAATTCGGCAACGTAACGCGAGCGAAGGAAGATGCCAGAGAGGTGTGGAGTACGGTGTGGCTCCAGGAGTTGTGGCAAGATATCCGCTTCGCCTTTCGCCAACTCCGCAAGTCCCCCGCGTTCACCACCGTCGCCATTCTCTCGCTCGCCCTCGGCATCGGCGCCAACACTGCCATCTACAGCCTTATGGAGTCGATTCTCCTGCGCTCGCTGCCCGTCGCCGATCCCCAGTCGCTGGTCGTCTTGAATTGGCAGAGCCAGCCACCCGAAAACGCCAACCAGGAATGGGTCCACGTCATGCACTCGGTCTCCGGCCTTGCCTGGAAGGGCGACAACGGCGCCATGGTCAGCGGGATGTTCCCCTACGGCGCGTTCGAATCGCTTCGCGAGCAGAACGCCGCCTTTTCCACACTTTTCGGTTACTTCAACGGGCGAAAGTGTAACCTCGCCGTCCGTGGACAGGCCGCCATCGCCAACGTCGAGTACGTCACCGGCGAATATTTTCATGGCCTGGCAGTTTCGCCCGCCGCGGGACGTCTGATCGATTCCGAGGACGATCGTCCAGGCGCGCCGCCCGTCGCCGTAATCAGTTTCGCTACAAGCCATAATCGCTTTGCAGGACCGCCGAACGCCATTGGACAGTCGATTCTCGTCGATAACATTCCCTTCACCGTGATCGGCGTTGCGCCGCCGCAATTCTTCGGTGTGGACCCTGAAGTCGCGCCGGACCTCTACCTTCCCTTGCACGCGAATCTGCTCGTACACGGTGCCGCTGCGGCTCGTATGTATGGCGACGCAAATTTCTACTGGATCGAAATGATGGGACGCCTGCGGCCCGGTGTAACCATCGCTCAGGCTCAGGCAGCGCTGGCTCCGCGTTTCCATCAATGGGTCTCCGCTACCGCCACCACCGAAGGTGAGCGCGCCAAGCTTCCCGCTCTGCTCCTGAATCCCGGCGCCGCCGGTCTCGGCAGCTTGCGCCGCAAGTATTCCAAGCCTCTGTTCGTCCTCCTCGCGATGGTGGCATTGATCCTCGCGATCGCGTGTGCCAACATCGCCAATCTTCTGCTGGCAAGGGCCGCCGCGCGTCGCCGCGAAATGGCTGTCCGCCTCAGCCTGGGCGCGGGACGCTTCCGCGTCGTGCGCCAATTGCTTACCGAAAGTGTAATGCTGGCGTCCCTCGGCGGAGCATTAGGCGTCTTGTTTGCCCTCTGGGGCATGGGTTCGCTCACGTTTCTGCTCTCTAACGGCCAGCAGAACTTTACCCTGCACGCCGAATTGAACTGGAACGTTCTGGGCGTGACGGCGGCCCTCTCCGTACTTTGCGGCCTGTTATTTGGCCTCGTTCCCGCCATTCAGTCGACGCGTCCAGACGTCGTCTCCGAGCTAAAGAGTGGCCGCGGGGACGGTCCACACCGCCGCGCTCAGTACATTCTCGTGGTCGCTCAAATCGCGTTTTCTTTTCTCATCCTGGTCGCCGCCGGTCTGTTTGTCCGCTCACTCAACAAGCTCCACTCCGTCCAACTCGGATACGCCCGCGAAAATATCCTTCTCTTCTCGGTGAATGCGCACCAGGCCGGCCATCGCGACTCAGAGCTCGCCATCTTTTACTCCAACCTCCGCAAAGGCTTCGAATCGATTCCCGGCGTGAGTAGCGCCACGTTTTCGCATTCCTCAATCATCAACGCCGACCGCGCTGGAGAGACCTACAGGGGAACAATCAAGATCGGCGCTGTTACCATCGTCGGCGCAGGCGTCCTCGTCGCCGCACCGCGTTTCCTCACAACCATGCAGATTCCCATCCTGGTCGGGCGCGAGATTGACGACCGCGATCAAGCCGCCTCCACTCCCGTTGCCGTCATCAGCGAGCGCCTGGCGCGGACTTACTTCGGCAACGAGAATCCCGTAGGCCGGCGCATCACCTTCCTCGATGACAGGCGCGATCTCGAAATCGTCGGCGTGTCGGCTAACCTGAAGTACGGTGGCCTGAAACAGCAGAGCCCGATGACCGTCTTCGTTGCGGCCAGCCAGTTTCCTCCAGACCGTGTGACCTACGCCCTGCGCACTGCGGGTGATCCGCTGAACTATGTCAAGAGCGTGCATGACATCGTGCGCGAGGCAGATTCCGCCATACCCGTCACAAACGTGGTCACACAAGCTGCGGAAATCGACCGCACCATCAGCCAGGAAGTCACCTTCGCCAAACTTTGCACAGGTTTCGCCGTTCTCGCTCTCCTCATCGCCTGCGTCGGACTCTACGGCACGGTCTCCTACAACGTCGCGCGCCAGGTCGCCGAAATTGGCATCCGCATGGCTCTCGGCGCGCCACGCTCCACCGTGGTTTGCATGGTTCTCCGCCGCGTCCTAATACTCGCCGCCGTGGGACTCGCCATCAGCGTGCCTGCCGCGTTGATCGCGTTCCGCCTGGTCAAATCGTTTCTGTTCGAAACCCAGCCCAATGATCCGGTAATCCTCGCCCTGGCCGCTGTCGTCCTTCTAACCGCCGCGATTCTCGCTGGCTATGCGCCGGCAAGGCGTGCCTCCCGAATTGATCCCCTGGCCGCTCTCCGCCACGAGTAATTCCTGCTCCTCCGTGCCGCAACCAAGCATCAAAATCTCCCGCGCCAGCATACGCAGCGAACTTCCTCCAGTACACCCATTCCGAAAACAGTCCCCCGATCAGTCAGCAACCCGCAGACGTCCGCCCCAGCTTCCGCTTCTCCGGCTACCGCGTTTACCAGAAGTTGAGACTTTCGTGGCAAACTACTTTGCAAATGGATGACCGAGCCGGATTTCTGTTTATATTTGTCGTGATGCTCTTTTCCGGGCTGTACGCAGTAGTGTTTCCAAAGACTGTCAAAAAAGGAAACGAGGATGTGCCAGGATTCCATAAGACCGGATTCTCGCAGGTGCCAGTATGGGGCTGGAGGTTGATAGGAATCGCCCTTCTCGCTGTGTCTGGATTTTTTCTCTACCTGTTTCTATTGCGCTCACCTTCCACGCGGGTACTGTGAGCCACTTCTCCCGTAAGCGTTACTCAGGCACGGAGTCCCCAAGCGAACGCAGTTCATCGTCAATTCTTTCCCAAAGGCTGGAGCCTAAGCCGTTTGCCCCACATAACTCGGCTGCCTCTTCTAGTGAAAGGCGAATATATTTATAGGCGAGTCTGTCGTGAGGGCGAGTATTTTCGACGGTAGGGCGTATGCAAACTGCCCAATATGTCGTCTCCAAATCCAGTTCAGCCACAAAACAGTGGTGGCGTACTCGCACGTATGTATCAATTGTGCTGAAAAGAATCGCGTATCGCTTGCTAGGTTTCCCCATTGGCGTTGAAAGGAGTTGCCGGAATTCACCTAGGCGCTCCACACCTAATTACCTCGGTAGCTGTCAAAGTTCAAGTGCCTGGTTAGTCGGCTTCCCGGACAAGTCCGCCCCAGTACCCACTTGGACGGTTACCGCGTTCACCAAAACCCAGGCAATTACTTTCGGTTTGGCGACCTCGCACGAAGTGACCGGGCCCCAGCTTAGTGAACGCAATGGCGATTTGTCGCCAAGCGTCGTCCACCCGGCTAGAATATCCCCATGACTAGAGAACGCTGGGCTCAGATAGGAATCACGGTTCAATTCCTCATCGTGGTAAGGACACTAGGTGAGTTCTTCCGCCTCCGCCACGTCCTTGGAACGAGCCTCTCAACTTCTGTTACTGCCTCGTACATTGGTGGAGCTTTAATAGCTGCTTGTTCCTGCTGGGCAGGCGTGACCTTGTACTTCTTCCGACGCTACACTCTGTCCGCCTCCATCGCACTGGCCACCGTAGTCGTTCTGCTCCTGTACAAAATTGTTGTAATTGGTTGGTGATGCCGGCTCGCTCTGGACCGACCCACTTTTCCGGTAACCGCGTTAATCAGGACGCTCCTCTGGCCCATTGAAATATTCGTCCAAGAAAGATTTCCTTCCCTTCTCTGAAAGATAGAAAAGAGAGAGGAGCTCTCCCGAGAAGCCATCGAAGGTGGCTCCGTACCATTTCTGCTCGGGTCCTTCGAGAAAGACGATACAATCGGAAAAGCCGCCGAGAGCATCAATTCTCTTGTCCCCCGTAGGAGTAAAGTTTATCTTCAGGATTTTCAGTTTGCCCACGAACGTTTCCAATGTTGCGACCGGAAGGTTGCGTTTAAGCGCGTCGCGGTCTCCCAAAGCGTACTTGGCACCTGATTTGTTATAAGCGGCTCTGAGTTCGGCATCGGGCATATCTGGACGCCATCTCAGTTCTCTCCAAAAATCCGGTTCGTTGGGCGGCTTATTAGGTAATCTACTGAATCGAGATAATCGGCCATCCGGGTCGAAAACAAACTCAGCCCGCAGATATTGATTCGGATGGACCACCCCTCCCGGCTCCACATTCATTAGTTTGGGCTTGGGAGGTAGAGGCACAGGTTTCTGCTGCGGCTCATTTGTCCCAATAATTCCTCCCATGAGCTCGTGAACACAACACATGATTTCCGATGATTTCGGTCCGTCCCCAACATCGACGTCAAAAAACTTAAAGTCCTTGGGGGCTGCTGAATTTCCGACCTCGTCGTAGGAAGTTGCGATTTCAAAAGTTATCCAATACTTCTTTCCGACGGATTCCGGGTAGAACACACGAAGAAAGTCAGCCTGGTACTGAACGAGTTCGTCCCAGGATCTCGCACTGCGTTGCGCAGAGCATGGCAGTGCAAAAGGGCCGAAAAGAAACAGAATGGATACGAGGTTGCAAACGCTCAGTTTCGCGATACGCATAATCCCATTTCACCACGAATCTGCGCTTAGGAAGCAAACATCAACTGCTTAATTACGTAACCACCACTTGAGTCAATAAACTTCTTCAACTCCCGGTTAGTCGCCTTCCCGGACAAGTTCGTTCCAGTACCCAGTTGGACGGTTTCCGTCTTTCAGGTCCTAGCCCGCAATCTGTCTCTCATCATTGACCCGACTGCCCTTGCAACCTATTATGTCCCGCACATGTCAATCTACGACTCTCTCATCGGGCTGACTGTCTCGCATTACCGCATCCTCGAAAAGCTGGGCGGCGGGGGGATGGGTGTGGTGTATAAGGCCGAGGATACGCGACTGGAACGGGCGGTGGCGCTGAAATTCCTACCGGAAGACCTGGCGAACGACGCGCAGGCGCTGGAACGCTTCAGGCGAGAAGCAAAAGCGGCCTCCGGACTGAACCACCCAAACATTTGCACGGTTTACGACATAGGAGAGGACGGCGGACGCGCGTTCATTGCGATGGAATGCTTGGAGGGGCAGACATTGCGGGAACGCATCGCACTCGGAACGGTGCCGGTCGAGCAGTTGGTGCATTGGGCGATTGAAATTGCGGACGCGTTGGATGCGGCGCACGCGAAAGGAATCGTGCACCGGGATATCAAGCCCGCGAATATTTTCGTGACCAAGCGGGGGCACGCGAAGATTCTGGATTTCGGACTGGCGAAGCAATGGCCGGGAGGCGCAGGCGTTGGCGTGTCCTCGATGCCGACGGCGACGACGGAGGCCTTACTGACGAGCCCTGGTGTAGCGTTAGGAACCATGGCCTACATGTCGCCGGAACAGGCGCGCGGAGAAGAATTGGATTGGCGCAGCGATTTGTTTTCGTTCGGGATGGTGCTCTACGAGATGGCGACGGGAAGGCCGGCGTTTCGCGGACAAACGACTGCGCTGCTGCACGATGCGATTTTGAATCGCACGCCGAAACCGATGCTCGAAATCAATCCGGACGTGCCGCTCGAGCTGCAACGGATCGTCGGGAAAGCGCTCGAGAAGGATCGCAAGCTGCGCTACCAGAGCGCGGCCGAGATACGCGCGGACCTGCAACGACTGCGCCGCGACACGGAGACGGGAAAAACCGCGCCGACGACCGCGAACGGAGGAGGAAGGCAACGCAAGAAATTGGCCTGGGCGGTGGGGATAGGAACCGTGGGGCTGGCGGCGATTGCGGGCTTGCTGTATTGGCGCGGAGCAGAAACGACACCCAAAAATAGCGGGAAATGGGAGCAGCTCACGTTTTTCACGGACTCGGCGGTGTACCCGGAGCTTTCGCCGGACGGTAGGCTGCTCGTATTCATCCGGGGAAACGATACCTTTTTCGGACCGGGCGATGTGTATGTGAAGTTTTTGCCGTCGGGAGAACCGGTGCAATTGACGCGGGACAATGAGAAGAAACTGTCGCCGACGTTTTCGCCGGACGGGACGCGCATTGCCTACAGCGTGGTGGGCCCCTGGGACGAGTGGGAAGTTCCGGTGCTGGGCGGAGAGCCGCAATTGGTGCTGAGAAACGCGTCGTCGTTGACCTGGGTTGAAAACGGAAAGCGGTTGATGTTCTCGGAAATCAAGACTGGGTTTCACATGGGGGTGGTGACCACAGACGAAGCGCGCGGCCAGCAGCGCGAGGTGTACCTGCCGGAAGGGGAACGGAGCATGGCCCACCACTCCTATTTGTCGCGGGATGGCAAATGGGTGTTGGTGGTGCAGATGAATTCCCAGGGAAAGATGACCCCGTGCCGGTTGGTGCCCTTTGACGGGAAAGACCAGGGGCGCGAAGTGGGACCACCGGAAGCCCAGTGCACTACGGCGGCTTGGTCCCCGGACGGGAAATGGATGTACATGAGCACGAACCAAGGAGGGAGATTCCATATCTGGAGAGAGCGTTTCCCGAAGGGCGAGCCGGAACAGATAACGAGCGGACCAACGGAAGAAGAAGGAATCGCCATCGAGAAGGATGGCAAATCGTTACTGACGTCGGTGGGAACGACGGACATGTCGGTGTGGATCCGCGACGGAAAAGAAGAGCGCCAAATCTCACCGGAAGGGACAACGTACAGTCCCACGTTTGCGGCGGACGGTAAGACTCTGTTTTACTTAAAAAACGTGGAAGGAAGGAACGAAGCGGAATTGTGGAGTGTGGAACTGGCGAGCGGCAAGACTGAAGCGGTGCTGCCGGGATACGCGGTGGAAACCGGCGGGGATAACCGGAATTACGCGGTGAGCGCGGATGGCCAGCGCGTGGCGTTCGCAAAGAAGGATGAGAAGGGGTTGTTGCATTTGTGGGTTGCGACCATGGATCGACGGAGCGCGCCGGTCGAGTTGCCGGCCACGGTGAGCGAGGACTCGCCGAAATTCTTGCCTGATGCAAGGCTGATTTATCGTGCCACGGAAGGCGGGAAGAATTATTTGAACACCCAGAACGCGGACGGAACGGAGAAACGGCGAGTGAGCGAGGAGCCCATCCTGGAACTGCAGTCAGTATCCCCCGACGGGCGCTGGGCGATGGTGACACAGAAGGATAACCAGAACCCCGAGGCACCGTACCGGACCGTAGCGTATCCGAGCGCCGGGGGAGAGCCGATTGTAATCTGTGCGACGATCTGCGTGGGCAGGTGGAGTGAGGACGAAAAACACATGGAATTAACGCTGCTCGAACTAAGCCAGACCTACATCTTGCCGGTACGTAAGGGAACGGATTTTCCGGAAATCCCCACCGGGGGATTCACCCGCGAGCGCGGACAGAAGGAACTGACGAAGGGAACCATGATCAAGGTGAGGTCGGATTCGGTTTTTCGCCCGGATCTATTTGCCTATACAAAAGTGAGCATACGGAGGAATATTTTTCGAGTGCCGATTTCGTGAGCGGTCGTGCACGACCCGCATAGCTGAGCCACTCTCTCGACGGCTAAGTCCTCGAGAGTCGGCAAATCGGAAAGGTTCCTCCCAGCACCAACTTCGGCGGTTTCCGCGTTTACCAGGCCCTTGCCTCAGTCATAGCAACCTCGATAAACGCGGAAGTCTCTTCGACGATCACGCCGCGTGCCCTCGACAATGGTCTATTGCAGCATGGAACGCGTCTGCTGAAGTTTATCAGCCAGTTCTTTTTTTGCCGCTAGCACGCGCTCCGGATTTGGAATCATGCCCGGAAGCGGTTGCGGCGCATCAGCAATCATCTGTTGCAGCGATGGCAGTGTGGACGGACTCTCCAGGGCAGTAAGATATTTCGTTTTGATCTGTTCTCGAGCTGCCGAAACCTTCGGGTTGGACGTAGGCAGCACTCCGAACTCCAGTCTTATGGCAGATTGCCAGTCGAGCCCTTCCGGCCCAAGTTGCAGAATTGCATTTTTCAGCGTCGACCGCTGTTCAGCTGAAAGTCCTTCCACATGCTGGATAAATGCCACGGCCTCAAGATGCTCGACGATAAGTCCATCCGCCACAAGCGTGGCAAAAAGCGTCCCCCCATTTGCCACATCTTTCGAGAAACGCAATCCGGCTACGAGCGCACGCACCGCACCATCCTTATCGCCCGTAATCGAGAGATGAAAGGCATAGAGAATGTTTAGGCGACCGAGAGTCAGTGCCTTCCGCACATATTCCACTGGCGTGTCTGGCCCGAGGTCGTACTCTGCGCCCCAATCGCATTTCCGCAGCGTGCTACCGCGCGCCATCGTCTCGAGGGCGGCCTTGTTCTTTTCGACGAGTTCCTTGAACTTCAGATCGTCGTAGGGAGAAGTCCCGGCGACAATCTGATTCAATTCTTTCGCCTGCTCATCAGTCACCGCGGAATCCTGCATCTCCGCAAATGCCGACCAGTAGCGCAACGCCGCATTGTCACCGAGTTTGATCTTCTGCTGTGCGGACACTGATCCCACGGACACGGCCACGAGTAGAATTACGGATGGTGCCAAACGCAAAGTTTTCATAGCTTGCTATCCTCCTTGCCCAGCGTAGTAAATGCGCTGCGCATACCTTTTGGCAGTTGAGTGGATTGGGGTTGAAATGCGACCAGGTCGATTGCCGCTCTCAGGGACGGCGCAGAGGTGAGCAGTTTATTAGCACTGCGGATGGTGAGCAGCTGAGAAACCGGAAGTATCTCAACAGCCTCGGATTTCGTTTTGTCAGCAGTCAACGGTGTCCGGCGAGGGCGATGGTGCGTCACAGAAAAAACAACAACGCAGACAGCCGCGACAGCAGCCAAACTTCTGAGCACGAACGGACGCGCTCTCATGCCTCTACGTTCTTCCCTCACCAGCGGGTCAGGAGCGAGCGGCCGAAATTCCTTCAGATAACGCTCGAATCGCACATCGCCGTCAGGGTCTTGCATGGGAATCCTCCTTAGGACACATTGCCTCTCGCAGTTTCTGAAGCGCGTAGCGGTATCGCGATGCGGCAGTATTCGAACTTATGTCCAGAACTACGGCAATTTCTGCGAACGTGAGTTCGCCCCAGATATGTAGAACGGTTACCTCCCGTTGTTCGTCCGGGAGCGCGCGTAAAGCGCGTCGCAGGTTTATTTCCCCGGTGATGTCTTGGTTTGGCGGGTCAAACCATGCAGACTCATTATTTAGTGCAACGTCGCGCCGGCGAATCTTCGAATCGTTAAGCGCTGCATTATGCACACAGGCAAACAAGTACGCCTTTACATCTACCGCATGACCCAAATCCCCGCGCTCCAGCAGTTTCAAGAAAACCTGCTGCACTGCGTCCTGCGCACGGCTGCGTTCACCCGTGATTGACATGGCGAACAGCAGAAGGGCTGAGCCATGCTCGCTGTACAAGAGGTCAATCTCTCTGACGTGACTGCGGGTTGGCTGCACGCTAGGGCCTCAACAATAAGACAACCGAGCAGAGCAAATTTGTCTATCATTCTCAAGCAAAATTAAGTCGCACATTCAGCACAGGGGCACAAACGCGTGGCCGAGGTCGCCTCCCTTCCCTGCCCCCTTTTTCCTGTAACGAAAACAGGCTTCAGCTGGTGATTCGGTGGGAGCAACACATTTCTACCATTCACACGGATTTTTGCAGAGAAATCACGCTTCAGCGCGATAACCCCTGTTTTGTCGTGCTAGCATACCGTACAAGCTGGTCCCAATTGGAAAAACCCTGCTATAAAGAGTCGCACGGATGAGCTATCGTTTCCAGGTTCCACAGGCGGGACCTGGGGCACCAAACACCTCTCGGGTGCCAGATATGGGCCATCCGCCGTCCAGGGCTAATATCCATCCTGGAATTAGAACTGAGGAAGAATATTTTATGTCGGAGCAATGGAATAGCTTTTTTTCCATGGTGGGCAGCGGCGCCGCGGCGCTTGCAGGTTTGATTTTCGTCGCAATGTCGATCAATCCCGAAATCATTATCCGAAACACGACACATAAAAACCGGGCAATTAACATGCTCACGGGCTTCACTGCTGTTTTCATGGCATGCAGTCTTGCGCTTATCGGTAATCAACATCTTGGAGCGCTCGGCTTTGAGTGGCTTGTTCTCTGGCTTATCGCAACTGTCATCTTTATCAGGGGCTATGTTATTGCTATCAGATCGGGCATGAGTTCTATTGGACTGAGTGCGCCGCGGCTTGCAGGCGGCACCATTTGTTACCTCGCTGAAGTTATAAGCGCAATTTTCCTTATTCTCGGATATAGCGCCGGGCTTTATATCGCAGCTATCGCAACCATTGTTTTATTCGGATTCCTCATTTCGGGCGCTTGGCTCCTTATGATCGGCGTCTACGAACAAGCTAAGTGATGATAGCCATGCCCATAATGAACTGGAATGCAAAGGAAAAAACGCTCTCGAGATAGCCAGAAAGGCCCCGTATTATGCCAGACTCAATAAATCCACTTGTACGGTAACCGCGTTTATCAGGCCCGAAGCGAATTTTTCTCAAAATCACAGCTATACTTTCCCTATGCACTTGGTTACGAAATGGCTCCTGACCTCGATCGGCGGCGGCATTATCATTACTGCGGGGCTACTTTCCTTGCCAGATTCCGTCGTCGATTTCCCGATAGATAGTCTGGTTGCTGCCAAGGTCGTGGAGATAGTGTTCTGGCCGATTGCTGTGTGTACGTACTTGTCTGGCCCGGGTGCGCCTATTGGGCCTCCGGAGGAACACAAGTACGAAGCAACTCCTGTTCAGATGGTCGCGGCCTTTCTAGGAGTTGGAGTTACATGGTCTTTTTATTCCAGCCTCGGCTTCCTCATTTTCTGGCTTCGGCGAAGGCAGCGAATGATGCACAAAACGACGGTCAACTGCTGATAAGCCGCTTACCGTCCATCTTCGTACTAAAACCCACTTCCCCGGTCACCGCGTTTCCCAGAACTTACCGCAACTCAATCCCGATTCGTGTTTCAGTTCGAAATGGAATCGGGCGCGAAAATTTCGCGACCAGAGGCAAACAGAGGTATATTATTTCGCAGCCGAAAGGCAAAAAGGAATTCCGGTCTAAACGCATCGAGGAGGAATCATGTCCAAAATTCTCGTCGTTGTTTTCGCAACTCTCGCCATGGCCCTGTTGTGCTGTGCGCCGCCAGCCTCAGCCCAGGTTGACGTCAGCATTGGGGTGGCCCCCGTCTGCCCCTATGGGTACTTCTCCTACGCTCCATACAACTGCGCGCCTTATGGATACTACGGTCCCGATTGGTTTGTTGGCGGCGTGTTTATTGGAGCTGGCCGCTGGTTCCACGGCCCTGAACACTTCGCCGGCCACGTCGATAACCGCTTTGACCCTCATCACGGTTACAAAGGACCGATGCCTGCCCGCGGTGATGAGCCCAACAACCACTTCCACGGCAACGAGGCGCGTGATGGCAAAGGCCACGTAATCAAAGGCGATCATGACGCCGGCAATGAACACGAGCTACCCGGACATCAGCAGGGCGGCGGCCGCGGCGCCGAGCACCACTAGAACGCGACCTGCGGGAACGCGCTCCGACCGCCACAAAACTTCACTGTAAGCCTTCAGTGCGCAAGCATAGCGCGCGCATTCAGCATGAAGGGAATCCACGCCAAAACTTGCCGCGGCCACCATTGACGCACTCGCCCTCTTAAGGCATGCTCCACTCATTCTGCAATTCCCTAAAGGTGAAAGGTCGCATCAGATGATGACTCGCCGTACGGTCTCGCGCATATTGCTAACGTTGGGTTGCGTTCTGCTGCTTGTAGCTGCTGCCGTGCATTGCCTAGCATATCTAAAGTTCTCCGCCCCGGCGGTTCATGCCTCCAATCTCCCGATTCCTCAGCAATCTGTTTTCGAGATTGCCTTTCTCTCGATGGCGTGGAGTTGGATCGCCTTTGCACTCATTGTACTGGTCGTCACCTTCGCGCAAACGCGTTTGCGCAAGCCCATCGCCCTGATCTGCGGCTTCGCTGTTTTGCTTCAAGCTCTATTCACTGTTCCGCTGGTGGGGTTCTTCATCGGAAACGAAATGATCGGTGCCGCATCCTTGCTAATCATTATCGGCTCGTCGTTGTTCCAAGGTTCCCCGGTCGAATCCTGATTGCCGCGCCCCGCCTCCCACCAATCGCTGCCAAACCTGCGCACCGATCCATTCACGCACGATTACCAGCAAACCGGAATAGTTCCTGTTGGCACTCACTTCACTCTGGCCTCTTTCAGGCCTGCAGTTTCCTCGCCTGACCCATTTTCAGCGGTGAGGACAGCCTGGCCAGCAACAAGGTCGCCGGATCCCTTCCTTGAGTTCCGTGCGCACCCGCTCAATGTGCTGCCTTCGGGTTTCCGCTTTCTTCACGGAGATAACCCAGCAGATCCACTCGTTGCGCGCCAGTGGCGTAATGTCTTCCCATTTTGCCTGAGCAACGGGATCGCAAATAAGAACCTTTCGTAAATCCGCTGGTACTTTGTGTACCGACCCAGGCGAGATCGCATTCTTGCTCATTGATTTCATTTTATTTCGTCTCGCAGTCGCCATCCGAGTCCTCGGATGCTCCTTCATGCGTTAAGCCGTAAGAAACGCCTGAGTCGTCAGTCAGATACTGCCCTGCTCACTTCCTTCCGAAGAATCCTAGCGCAAAGAAGCGGGTGATTATTCCCGCGAACACTAAGCCAATCGTGAAAATGACCCAGCGTAGCTTCCACCACTACTCCCGATAGCCAGAGGCAGACGCAAATATATCAACCAGGTATGCGGCACAGTAAGCAACATTCGCCAGCACCGCCAATAAAAAAAGCAGAAGTACGAAATCGACCGAGATAGTGGATTTTGAAGCCGGGAAATTCAACCCGAAGCAAGCCAGCACGACGACTGCAAGAACGAGGTTGTATATGAATCTGCGCGGCTCCCAGTATCGAATGGCACTCGTCACCGCTTCTCGCAGGCTCTGTGCGTCCATGTCGCGTAGCTTATCGTAATCAACTGTTCGATGCAGGATTGCTAGTGATGAGGGGTTTCAGAACTCTAACTCCCGGTAAATCCCCTTCCCCTCCCTCTTCACTCTAAAACCCATTTCTCCGCGAGCCGCGTTGTTCATGCAGGGGAAGCCCACGAGTGCTATCCTTTCCTAATCGCGCGCTGTTTTATGACTACAGGGACAAAGGCGGCCTTGGCATCGCTGCTCAATGGAACAGCTTGGCTGCTTTTTGTAATTGCATTTCTCGTCTTCTGGGTCGGCGGAGAGGCGATACACGAGTTTGCTGCGACGGAGCGGATAACTGCTGAGATCGAACGCGCGGGCCTCGCTGCCTTGTTTGCACTAATTGGCTTAATTGCGAAGACCGCTGCAACCCGTATAGAGGAAGGCACCAGTAATATTTCCCTGTCCGATTCCCTTCGGAAGTAGCCTGAACCTTACTGATTAGCGTTACTCAGCCACATGCCCTGTCGTTGTGCTAGCCTCAGCCCACTGGGTGCACCTGCTATGGGCACAGGATACCTCGTACAGTGCAACATGTTGCTTTGAATATCAGCTCATTGCCCTGCTCGCTTCCCTATAAAACGCAGTCAATTCCAAAGACGGTGGCGCATGCCCCATGGCCCGCAGAAATCCCGAAACCTGGCCGCGGTGATGGGTGCCGTGATTCACAACATGTAGCACAATTTGCCAAGTCGGCGTAACAAACGCATCGCCTTTTGCACTTTTGTAAGAAATATTTCTCTGCATCGAGTCCTCTGTCAGCTGTGCACCCCATTGCTTCCACCGCTCAAGCAAGGCTGGCCAGTCACTCCTAAGCGCCGCCAGCTTCATGTCTTGCTCCGGAACGATGAAATGTGCCGGAGGATTCCCCTCGATTCGGCCGAGCCAGAGTCGATCTGCGGCGTAAACGTGCACTAAAGTGCCAAGGACATTGTGATCGCCTGTGCCAAAGTCCCTCATCAGTTCCTCAGGATTCAGCGCACTTGCAGCCTCAACCAATCTGCAACTGGCCCAAGCGCTGTAGTCCAGATGCTTCCGCAGCAGATCCACCAGCATCGCCATAAGCACTCCAAAGTGTATTTGTACAACAGGCGCTCTGAATATCAGAGAGTTCCTATCGAGTCGCGCCGTTGCCAAATACTACTCCGGTCCAGAAATCCCGTCATCGTAAGTTTCGCCGTGCCAACTCCTTCCACGAATCGCGGTATCTTCGCCAATTCCGCACTAAAGCGGTAAAATGACGCGTTGCAAGCTGCTCTGTCTGAATAGCCACCATGAATCAGGACCGCTTCAAGAGGGTCGCCTTTTACGGGACTGCAGGAACTGCTCTCCTGCTTGCGCTCGTTGCACTGTTTCTTGTTGTCGAGCAGAGGAGAACACAAGCGGAAACGGGTCCGGTTCTCTCGGCATTTTTCTCGCAGGAAGTCTTGCACGACATGGACAAGTGGGATCCAGGACGCACAATCACGATTGTGGTTATGCACAATCCATATTCGAATCCCCAATTTGGCCGCGATGGCCCATCTTTGTTCGCACAGTCACTGAAATCACGACGGAGGTTGATCTCTGAGGCTTGGTTTGCACAGTCATCAAAAACGACCCGGGCCAGTTTCTTCCTGAACAGCGTATTTTCAACCAACCTTACTACAGACTTGCGTCTACCAAGCGGGGCCCGGGCAGTTTTCGTTAACCCGAGCGACTTAGGATCTAAAGTAGGCGACTTTGAAGCAAGATTCCCAGACAACTTTGGCTATTTTGTTGTCTCGCACGTTGGGCTGAATCTGAACAAGACCGAGGCACTGTTTTACGTTGACCACTTCTGCGGAGGATTGTGTGGTGGAGGTGGGTACGTTCTATTGCGCAAGGTAAACGGCGTGTGGGATGTCGTTGACAGCCACGTCACGTGGGTGTCGTGAAGTTCTCCTTCTCCGATAGTTATTGTTCCTTCTCGTTCTCCATTCCAAAAGCCTAAACGTGCGTCGGAATTAACGTCAACAGAATCCGGTTATGATGCGCTCAACTCCTGATTTGTCAGCAAACTGCAGAACTTTGTCCCTGTCCCCACTTCCCCCCTAACATCGTCTACCAGAACCTACTGCTCTAACCACGCCATCCTATCCGACAACCACCGCGCAAGCGCCACTCCACCTCCACCCTCTTCCCAACTCTCCATGTTCGCTTTCTAATCCCCTTCCCGGCTCTCTCTTCTCTGTGTCCTCTGTGTTCCTATCTCTGCGAACTCTGTGTTACGGTCCCTCCCCTCTTTCTTTTTTCAACTTTCAACTTTTAACTTTCAACGTTTAACTCCGCTCCTTCAACGTACCCCCTCGGCTTTCCGCGGCCCACCCCATCAAAGCAGGTACGGCACCAGCGCAGCCGTCTTCCGAGCATACGTAGCATAAGTCTCCCCAAACTGGGCCCGCATCCACTTCTCCTCCAGGCGAAGCTTGACCCAGAACGCCACAAAAATCAGGACCAAAACGATGAACCCCCGCACCTGCGAAATCGCAATCGCCATCCCAAGAAACCCCGCCAGCATCCCGGTGTAGATGGGATGACGGACCACCGCATAGGGCCCGGTGGTGATCAGTTCGTGGCCCTCCTTAATCGTTACGGAGCGGCTCCAGTTCCTGCCCAGGTGCTCCCGCGCCCACACGGCGAAAAGTATGCCCCCGACGGTAATGCCCGCTCCCAGCCAGAACGGCAATAATCCAGACGGCCAAACCGCAACATAAAGCCAGCGCAGCGGAATCCGAGTCGACCAGAGCAGCACAATCGCGATCAGGAACGCCAGCATGCGGAAAATCCGCGAGGCCGCGGGCTCCAGACGCTGCGTCGTTTTCGTATCGCCGGCTTTGATTTGCCAGTAGATCAGGAACGCGACCCACACCACGGGGAAAAAAGCTTCGTAGAACCAAAGCATGTAAACCTCCGGCCGCCAATAATACTACGTAAGCGAGCGGTGGTAATTACACGCCAATCGCCCCCTAATCGCAAAGGTCCGCGCCAAAACCCACTTCTCCGGTCACCGCGTTGATCAGGCATGAGCCCTCAGTGAATGCAACTGAATTCAAGGTTCCTTGTAGATCACGGCGTGGGCGTGCTTCGCTAGAATCGCCGCATCCTCGGCCTTTGTCAGCGTAACGGCCTTCTCTCCTTCGCGAACGGATTCCGCCCGCATAAATTCGTCAAATCCCGGCGCGGAGAAAATAAACACTACGTGGATGGCTTCCTTTCCGGTATTGGCGGCAGAAATCCAGGTGCCGGCCGGAATGAACACGGTGGCACCGCCATGCACGTCCCTGGTCTTGTCGCCCAGGCTTACCTTCGCTGATCCATTCTGTAGGAAAAGGATTTCGTCCGACCCAGGGTGCCGATGAGCGTCTATTTTTCCTCCGACCGGAATGTCTTCGGTTCCGAAAACCAGATGGGACGAACCGCCATTATGTGGATCAACTTTGAGGATGAAGAGAGAGAGTTTGCTATCGAGACCCTTGATGGGCCTCCACACTCGGCGTTCGCCTTCATCTTTTTCGAGGATGAGCGGCGTTGCGTTAGCCGACTGAGTTTGGGTGGAGGATGGCGCGACGGCTGAGCCACAAACCAAGAGCGCGCAAATGCCAGCGAAGAAACCAATGGATCTCATGAAGACCTCCTTGTAATCCGAAAGACGCGATTGGGTTCCGAGTGGCGAAATTTACTCCGCGTCACAATGGGCGGTCAAGGGACCTTCTGCCTGTTAGGAGTGCATTACCGACGGTCAATAGCTCTGCAACGGCGGCCTGATTAGTCGGCTTCCCGGACAAGTTCCTACCAAAACCCACTTCTCCGATTAGCGCGTTAACCTACTGAATCGCCTGGTGATAGGAAAAGACTAAAGTCTTTCCCCGCGGATGCCGATATACAAGCGAGGTAGCAGACACAGGGTCCAAAGAGGGGTACATCGTGTCCACCAGCGGAATCACTAGCAGCCTTCTGGCGCAGATTCTCGAATCGTCGTCGACTGCCAACCAGTTCACCAGTGACCTGAACCAACTGGCGCAGGACCTCCAGAGTGGCAACCTTTCGGCTGCGCAGCAGGACTACGTCACGCTTTCCCAAGACGCGCTGAATGGCGTTGGGTCCTCGACTGCCAACACTTCGGCGAGCGGCATTACCACGAGCCTGCTGTCCTCCATTGCATCCTCGTCAAGCGACTCCGGTTCGTTCACCAGCGAACTCAATCAACTCGGCTCGGATCTGCAAAACGGTGATCTGACTTCCGCGCAGCAAGATATGCTTGCGCTCGATTCTACTGCCCTGAACGCCGCATCTGCGGGTAACGCCGCCGTGAGCGCCAACTCGGCCACCGCGAATTCCGCATCGCCAAGCCCCAGCGAAAACGCCGCGCTAATCCAGGCGGTTATGCAGGGTATGGAAGTTGGCGACAGCTCCGCAGTAAGCAGCGCGTTGTCTCAGTTGGCGGCTGCTTCGCCAAGTTCCGCTGGGGCGAGCGCCCTGCAGCAGGCCAGCGAAAGCTTCGGCTCAAGCTCTTCGAGCTCATCTTCCTCCAGCTCGATTACTCAACTACTTCAGAGTCTCGACACGAGCAACTCTGCAAATTCAGGTTCTATTCTGAACCTGTTGGCGTAGCGGGACGCGACTTCTGTTATATTTTCCGAGTTGCCGGTCAACCGCCCCGAGCCCTCGTTCACTACGTCACACATGCCCGCTTATAAATAAACTTCCCGTTGGCCAGATAAACCGGCGTTTCTAGTTACTCTGAATCTTTGTCTCGTGGGTTAAGACGGACTTCCAGCCCCCGTCCTTCCAAACCAAGATGTCAGTTTGCCGCTCCGTCACGCGGTAAGAGTATTTCCCAAGCCCCGCCGCGAAACTCCTTCGCCGCAGTATTGCCATCGCCACACACAAATCGCCCTTTCGACCCATCAATCTCAGGCTTCTGCGTGACAACGCCCACTCTCGACAACTATCATGTCCGTTAGCTGACCAATCCTCAGTCCTTGAGGCCCCATGGACCGAACGGCAGATTTGACCTCAGCTCTGAGCTTTGTAATTGCTCGCATCACAGACCAAGCGCTGCTATCAGCCCAGCCTCTCAGCGACGATCAACGTATGTTGCTCAACTACCTGCCGGCCTCTCCGCCAGCAGGCTCCGGCGACGGGGAAACCCCTGTCCCCAGAAATTTTGATTACGAGCGGCTCTGTGCGTTAGCAAAGGCCGCCTATCTCTCTGACCGTCAAGCAAATCCAGCCTCGCTCGATTGGGAATTTGCCTTTGCAGTCTTCACGCTAAACCGCCACCCCATGTGGGGCATTCTGAAATTGGCTGGCATGAAACCCCGCAGGCCGTTGTCGGACCAACTTCTTCTTGTTTTTGCCTCTCTGGTGTTCGTCGTGGCGACAATCTCCACACTGCTTGGCGCGGAGATACACGCTTGGCCACGTTTCGTTCGGCTTGCAGTATTCCTCGCAGACGGAGCCATCATCCTCTTAGCGTACTCTGCCTCGCGCCGAATTGAACAACGCCAGTCCGAACAAGACATCGAGAGATGCAGGACCGCCTGTCGCTTCGTCGGCCAGCCAACAAATTAATCCTCAAAATCCCACATCCCCCAAAAAGCCAAAAATTCCCCTCCACCTGCCCACACGGCCAAGTTTCCTTCCCCGAAACCCGCCTTATTTGGTGGTTGCCTCGATTCACTGCGAAAGACTACAGTGAATCCACACTGCTCCCTCTCAGCCGGAGCCGGAATCTATTTTTCTGGTCAGATTAAGGGAGGTAGTATGTGGACGAAGCAGCAGTCTCAGGCCGAGCCTTCGGCCGTATCGCCCGCGCCACCAGCGCGTTCTCCGGTAGCGCCTTCCAACTCACCCTCACCCGTTCGCCCCGATAGCCCCCCCTCACGCGGTTCCGCGCGCTTGGGTGCTGGCCTGCAAATCAAAGGTGAAATCGTCGGTGTAGAAGACTTTCAGATCGACGGCAAAGTGGATGGCCCCATTTCCTTGCCCGGCCATCGACTCACCATCGGTTCCACCGCCCAGCTCAATTCTGAAATTCACGCCGGCGAGGCCATTATTTTCGGCAAAGTCGTCGGCAATCTCCACGCCACCGATCGCGTCGATATCAAAAAAGACGGCTCCATCATCGGCGATATTTCCACCGCGCGCATCAGCATCGAGGATGGCGCTCACTTCAAGGGCCGCATTGAAATCGACCCAACCAAATCCCGCGCCGTCGCCGACTAGCAGTTCTTCGTTCAAAAGGTTTGCGGCTCTAATCCCAGCCCCAGGCCAATCGAAATGCAAAACGCTAATTCCGAGGAGGCGCCATGCCACTAACTCGCCGCAAATTATGTTCAGTCCTTCCCATCGCGCTGCTTCCTGCCTTGCTCTCGCGCGAAGACCCACCCACACCACAGAACTCCCTCCCGTCCGCTGCGTATCCGTTCGAGAATCTGCCCGTTCAAACCGCGAATAATGCCCAGTTCCGTAATGTGCTAAAGGGCAAGCTCGCCACAGGGGAATCGCTGGAAGTGCACGAAACCACCTTGCCGCCGGGCGGCGCACCGCATCCCCCACATCATCATGTGCACTCGGAAATGTGGCTGATTCGCGAAGGAACGGTGGAACTTGCCGTGAACGGCAAGTCTTATCCGTTGGGCCCAGGCTCGGTCGCCTTCGTATCTTCCAACGACGAGCACGGCATCAAAAACGTCGGCGCCACGCCCGCCACCTATTTCGTCGTTGCCATCGGCCCCGGAGCAGCTTCTTAACTCAAGACGAAAAAAATTCTTTCGCGTACCCGAAACAGAACTCTCTCAGTCAACGCAAGCATCTATCCCCTCTTCAATCACCGGACACAACCGTCCCACCGTCACACCCCAGCCAAAGCCTCTCACCGGGTAGACACAATTTCACCCCACTTTATTCCGCACCTGCTCTAATCCAGAATCAGAGCCACGGCGAAGCTTCCATTTTTGTTGCGCGAGATACTGCTTTGTCTGGACTTGTTCCCCGGAGGTTTGGTCTCTCATCTGGCACAGTCACTCCCGGCTGTGCCCTTGGTCTCTCTTCTCCTGAAACTGAAAACGAACAACTGGCCACCAAGAATTCTTCCGCGGCTGCCCCAGGTTCGATTTTTTACCTGGGTCTTGGGTTTTCTCGACCTCGTCTTCGAACCTCTGCGCACTCTGCGCCTCTGCGTTGCCTTTCGTATTTGCTTTTTCCGAAACTGTAAACTGTCGACTGTAAACTGTGGACTCCCTCTCTCCGTGCCGCCGCCCTTCCCCCCCTACTTCTTCTTCTGGTTCCAAACGCACTTCTGTGAAATCGACAGCAGCCACTGCCCTTCCGCCTCATCCGCTTCCGTCAAGCTGAAGTCCAGCGCCTGCGCCAGCACACCCAGCACGAAGTAGTACGTCCTCCCCTCTTCCGCTCGGATCGCCATCGCTCCGCCTTCCAGCTGTCTTCCCTTTTGAATCGATTGCCAGTCCGCGCAGATGTTGTGGTCTCCCGGGTCCACCTCAAATGTAATGTAGCCCTTCCCCGTATTCGCTCCCACCCAGTTTCCGTCCACACCCACCCGCGTCGTAGCGCCCGTGTTGTTCGCCCCCACAACTTCGATCACGTAAACTCGTGCCTTCCCCGCCGACGGGGCAATCACTCCCTGATCGGGGTCGTCCAATTTCACTTCGAACTGCGTCTTCTGCGGACCGCATCCCGCTCCCGTCCGAAAATCCGGCGTCGCAGTCTGGCCGTACACCGGCGCCGCACACACCAATACCAGCAACATGATCTTGTGCATCCGTATTCTCCTCGGATCTTTCTCTGAAGCTACTTCCGCCTACTGCCTCTAGGACGCTCCGCCCCCCATTCTAGTTTCGTCTTCTTTCCCCTCTGTGCCCTCCCCGCCGGCTGCCCAGGTTACCGTCTTCGTACCCGGGTCGCGGTCCCTCTCCCTGTGGCACATTCACTCTTGTTCACCCTGAGCTTCGAAGGGACTCTGCTCTCGGGTCCCTCCGGGAACGCCGATCTCCCGATCGGCGACGCACTCAGGTTGCCCCAGGCACGGACTCTGTGCCTGGGTCCAGGGTTCCCATGTTCTCTTCTCATTTCTCTTTTCCACTTTCGTTTTTCTCTTCTCTGCGAACTCTGCGCCTCCTTCCCTCCCTCTGCGATAATCTTTTCTCTTTCTTCTCTTCGCCGTTCTCTATGCCCTCTGTGTTCCGATCTCTGTGATCTCTGTGTTACCGTCCCTCTTCTCTTCCCCTCACAGCGTTGCCGCGTAATTGCCGCCGAACAATTTCCACCACTACACCGGCCAGTGCATACGTGGCGGCATTTACTGCAAGCGCTGAATACAGGCTAACGGCGTAATGCGAGCCGACAATCGCAATGGGGCAGGTGAGCCGAACGAGAGCGGACACCATCGGCCCTATTGGAAGGTTCTTGTTTGCCACTAAGAAATAAACGCCCCACCCACTCGCAACCAGAAAGCCCGCAGCCGCCCATGCTGCGATTCGATATTTCACGCCGCACCTCCCGCTGTCTCGGCTCGCATACTCTCACAAACTCCTGCAACTGTCAGTCTACCTGTAAGCCGCAACAATCCCTGGCGAAACTCCATCATCAAACACAAATAACTGGCTGTGACGCGGCCTTCTGAGGCATAAACAGTGTAGGATTCCTTGGAACCCATCGGTAAGACTTCACAGCAGGCCACGAACATGAAGTACTTCCTCTGCCTTTTTTCCTTCGTTCTCCCCGCGCTCTTGTTGGCGCAGACCCCGTTCGAAGGCACTTGGAAAACCAATTTCGCCGACTCCAAGCTTTCGCAGAAGTTGTACGAGTATTCCGTGATCCACGGGATGTACGACTGCAAGAGTTGCGCACCGGAAATCAACGTCCTGGCGGATGGGCAGGACCATCCCGTGATTGGACAGACCTTTGACACCATCGCCGTTCAGGTCGTCAACCCCAATACGATTCAGCTCACCGGCAAAAAAGCCGGCAACCTGCAATTCCAGACGACCCGAATTGCGTCCGACGATGGTCAAACTCTAACCAGTTCAACTTCCGTCTATTCCGCCGACGGCAGCCTCGCCTACAAGGCCGAAGGAAACTACACCCGCGTTTCCAAAGGCTCTGCCGGCTCCAACGCAACCTCCGGTTCCTGGCGCGTCCAAAACGTCAATGAAGACTCCGCAGGCCTCATCAGCACATGGAAAAGTACCGGCGATACGCTCAGCATGTCCACTCCGGCTGGCATTAGCTGGCAAGGGAAGCTCGATGGCAAAGAGTACCGCGTGCAAGGCAATTCCACGCGCGAAACCGTCTCGTTGAAGCGCCTTGGCGATCGCTCCCTCAAGCTAACCATCCGGCGCGATGGAAAAATCGAATGGGTAGAGACAATCACGGTCTCCACCGATGGCCAAAAAATGACCAGCGTCGTCGACAATAAATTAGCAGGCAGAGTCTCAACCTACCTCGCCGATAAACAATAGCCCTTCAATCGCATACCCCGAATCCACCCGCCCAACCACTCCCCAATCCACCAGCCACTCAAATTCCAGCCTCCCCTTTTCCTGTCATATGCGTTAATCGGGACTTGGAAACTAGGAGTTCCACCGAACTTCTGTCCCATTCAATGATGTAGTGACATATCTGAATTTCTGTGCCATCGTCCCGCTATGAAAACAGCCTTTGTATTGTTTGCGGGATTGTGCATGACCTTCCCTAATCCCGCGCCCCAGACCGCCGCACCTAACCTCGAAATGCGCCAGCGGATGAGCAGCGACGAGGCGGCCATCCGGCGGATCTCGGAAGACTGGATCAGGTTCTATAACGTCGGGGATTCCGCAAAGGTTGCGTCTTTGTACACCGATGACGGTTACTATCTCTCGGCACACATCTTGGCGCACGGGAGGAAGGCGATCGAGGCTTATTGGGAGCGCGGCATCAAGGCGGGCGGGCATATCGATTTCATCAAACCGCTTACGATCTACTCTACTGGCGACCTCGCCTATTCTGCGGGCACCTACCAGGCGACGAACGCCGGTGTGACCGTCGATGGTCGTATTCTGATAGTTCTGAGGAAAGTGAATGGTAAGTGGCTCATGGCTGCGCATGAGACAGTGGTGCGCGACCAACCGCTTGATTTGTGACTTTGAGTGTCGCAGCGGACTAGCTGGTCTTTGGCCGAAACCGAAAGTTCGCGTTTTCTGTCCCTGAGGCTCCTATGCTCTGATCCGCAAACTGGCGAACGCACGTATACTGAGTGCAAGCGGAAAACCCAAAATGGAAATCCCGGTTTGCGGCTTTGTCCTCGCTGGTGCCTGCCTCACGCCGCGCGTTGTCATCCCTGAAGCGGGAGTCCTGAAATGGATAACGACAAGCCCAGAATTCTCGTGATCGGCGCGGGGGTGAACGGCTCGGTCTGCGCCGCCCGCCTGCACTCCGGCGGCGTCGATGTCACCGTCCTCGCCCGCCCCCAGCGCCTCGCCGTCCTGCAGCGCGACGGCATTGTCATCGAGAACCCCTTCAACCAGCGGCGCACCGTCGCCAAGGTCCCCCTCATCAGCGAGCTCGCGCCCGCGGACCGCTACGATTACATCCTCGTGGTGGTCCGCCGCAATCAGGTCGCGGCCCTGCTCCCCACGCTCGCGGCCAACTGTTCGCCCAACGTCGTCTTCATGTACAACAACCTCCTCGGTCCCGCGGAGATCATCCAGGCCATGGGCCGCGACCGCGTCTTGCTTGGATTCGTCTTCGCCGGCGGCAAGCGCGACGGTGACATCATCCGCGCCATCAGCGCCCCCAAACGTTCTCCGATGGGCTCGCCCTTCGGTGAGCTGGACGGTTCCGTTACACCTCGCCTGAAGCAATTGGTGAGCACCCTGCGCCGCGGCGGCCTGCCCGCGCGCATCTCGACGAACATCATCGATTGGCTGGCCACTCACGCCGCTGGTGTGGCGGCCATGGCGCCCATGGCTCTGCGCTACCACGCGGACCTGCGCGCCCTCGCCCGCTCCCGCGACGATCTCTGCCTGATGATCGCCGCCATGCAGGAGGCGCTTTCGGTCATCACCGCCCAGGGCCACAAGATCGTGCCCGCAAGCCAGAAGCTCCTCCTCATCCTGCCCCCCTTCGTTCCCGAGCTGCTCACTCGTTGGTTATTCAGCTCCAAACTGGGCGAATTCGGCGCCTCCTACCACCTCCAGCAGGCTCCGGACGAGATGCAGGCCCTCGCCAGCGACCTCCGCCAGATGGTCCTCGCTTCCAGCTTGCCTGTTCCGGCTCTCAGGAAGGTCCTGGAATTGCCCTCTTAATTCCAAATGGCACCACGCAAAGTTCACCCTTCGCCCAAACGTTCATCTTCGTACTAAATCCCCCTTCTCCGGGAACCGCGTTTACCAGGACCTACCGGCAGCTTGGCAATCCCCAGTGGATTATTAAGCGCAAGATTTAGGTGACCTATGGCTGCAACGGCCAAGTGATGTCAAACTAAAGAAGCTATGCGCCCCAAAACCACCCGACTCCTGTTCGGATTGTTAAGTGTGTCCGTCGTTTTTGGCACTTTGCTACAGATGCGCGCCGTCAGGGACTGGAGTGGCGCGACAATTTATTCACGGGAGAACGAGGCATATATTTTCATGGGCGAATCGCATACCGGTTACCACTTCCCGTATATCGCTTACCCCTTTTTGCTCGGCTTGCAGTATTTTGGCGCAGTCACTTCGCCCAGCGACGAGCATGCTGAGGCCTTGGTTTTTCACATCACCTCTACTTCAATAGACCAGCAAAGATGGGTGCCAACTGACTTGAATCACAGCGGCCCTCTCGACGTTACACCGTTTGAAGACGGACTTTACGGCATGTGCCCGGGTGGGACGCTTTGCAAATGGACGGGCAAGAGTTTTGAACCCGCCACTCCAGAGCAGAAACAAAAAGTCGGTGGCATCGAACACCTCGCACGAGGAAACACGGGAAATCAACCCGTTAACGGCTGGGTCATACACGGAACTGGGCGGCCCGCCGAAAAATTCATAGTGCAAGTGGGCAAAGATATTGAAATCGCTGTACAAAACCACAGCAAAGACGCGCGCGGTTACGATTGGGTGACCATAGACCTGCTTCGCCACGGCCAGCCTCCAGAGCACCTATACAACGTCGATGGTCGTAAGCCGCGCATCGTCAACAAGGCCATATACGACAGCATATTTTCTACAAAGGGTGCAGGTGAACAAGCAGCGCCGTAGTTGGGCTAGGACAAGTGCTGACACCCACCATCTGTTTTAGTCAACTCCTGTGTAGTCGGCTTCCCGGACAAGCTCCTTCCACTACCCACTTGTACGCTAATCGCGTTACTCCACTGCTCGCCAATGCGCGCAGGATGCGCCGATTCCTGGGTTCATCGTCGCTATCCACCGCCGACAACTCCTCCTAAGGCGTCCATCGCTTAACTCGCAGTCGATTGACGTGCAGGTTGTGTCCGTCTCCTAAGTGGAAAGTGAACTGTCCTCAGCTTCGGGGCAGCCAACTCGCGCGGAACTCCCGACGATGATGCGCTCAAAATCTGTCGCTGTTCAATCAATGGTGTCCGCCAAATTGTCCATGCCTCAGCCGGTTCATCTTATTTGCCTTCCCCATCATTCCTTCGCTCCGTGCTGCCGTAAGATCTGTTCGATCTCCGTGCGCCCCAGCAGCGACGCACTCACCAGCGGAGTCGTGCCATCTTTATCCTTCGCATTCACGTCCGCTCCGTACGCGATCAGGCACTCTACGGCTCCCTTGTCCCCCGACATGACCGCTATATGCAGCGGCGTGTGCCCTGTGCCATCTCTGACATTCACCAATCCCGAATTCCCGGCCAGCATCGCTTTCAGTGTTGCGACATCCCCGGCGTACGCGGCGTCGTGTATCGGCAGTTCCGCTTTTCCACCATGCCCGCGAAGAACCGTCACCACCTCATTGCGGCTGTCGGATAATGCAGTGTCCAACGGTGTAGCGCCGCTGTCCTCCTTGGCGTTTACCTCCGCTCCATGCGCCAGCAATACTTCCACAACTCCCTTGTGGCCAGAGGACGCCGCGAGATGCAGCGCCGTTGCTCCGTCGCTGGTCTTCGCTCCAATATTTGCCCCGCCTGCAAGCAATGCTTCGGTTATTTCCTGGTTGCCGGTGATTGCAGCCGAATGCAACGCCGTGTAGCCGTTGGAATCTGTTGCTTCGACCTCTGCTTTGTTGGCCAGAAACAGCTCAACGAGATCCTTAAAGCCGTCATGCACAGCCAGCATTAAAGGCGTCCAGCCCCCTTTCATCGTATTGACCATCTCCGGATTTTTCGCCAGATATGCTTTTACTTGCGCCACATCATGCGCGTTGATTGCGTCAAAAATGTCCCCCGCTCGCGCCACTCCAACAAAAACCAGAAACACCGCGGCTAATATGATTGTTTTCGCTTTCATGAGAGCATTCCCCTATTCGACCTGAATGACTCAAATCCTAGTGTCCGTGGCGCGCTTTCGCAACGCTACTCTCCGCCAGTGTTTCGAAGACTCCACTTCCGTCCGCCCAGTCGCTCCACCTCCCGCTAAGCCGGCAAACCAGATAAGTCCTGAACATGACTCCAAACAACCCCCTGCGCCACTCAACCCACGGCCATTTTGGTTTCAGCACTCGCCAGCCTCAAACTCGCCTCCCTGCAAATTCCTGCTAATCTAATCGCCTGGCAACGACTGTTGCCCTGAGCTGCCATGGAATCCAATATCCATCGCCCTACCTGGAAGACCCTCTTGGCTTTCGCCATTATCTATTTCGTTTGGGGCTCCACATTTCTCGCTATTCGTGTTGGCGTCCGCGAAGTTCCGCCGTTGCTTCTGGCAGCCACGCGCTTCTCGGTCGCGGGAGCCGTTCTTTATGGCTGGATGATCGTACGCGGCGAGCCCTCACCCAGCGGCCGCCAATGGATGTCAGCCTCCTTACTCGGCATCGTTATCTTCCTCTTCGACTACGGCCTTTTGTTTTGGGCCGAGCAGCGTGTCCCTTCCGGCATTGCCGCTGTAATGCTGGCCACCATCCCCGTGTTTATGGCGCTGTCGGAAATTATTTTTCTGCGAACGCAGACTCTCACTCTTCGTTTGGTGCTCGCGCTCTTGATCGGTATTGGCGGTGTGGCACTGCTCATGAGCCGCTCCTTCATCCTTGGTGGAGCGCCGATCGACAAGCGGGGCGCCGTCGCCCTCATCTTTGCCTCTTTGAGCTGGTCCATCGCTTCCACCTTCACCCGCAAGCTGCCTCTGCCGCATTCCAAAGTCATGAGCTCCGGAGCGCAGATGCTCGCCGGCGGCGTGTTTCTCGCGCTTACCGCGGCCGCCCTCGGCGAATTCCGTAATTTTCATCCCTGGACGGTGTCGCGCGCTGCCTGGCTCTCCCTCCTCTACCTGATTGTCGCGGGCTCCATCGTCGGTTTTACCGCCTACGTCTGGCTGATTCATCATGAATCGCCTACGAAAGTCAGCACATACGCATACGTGAATCCGATTGTGGCCATCCTGGTCGGATATTTCCTGGGAGGCGAAGCCCTGAGCCTGCGAACGATTCTCGGGACACTGTGTGTTCTGATCAGCGTAGTGGTGATCACCACCACACGCGCCAAGAAGCCGGTCATGGCACTCCCGGCGAAAAATACCCCAGATGTCGCGCAATCGTCATCTTGAACCGTGGCCAATCGTACATACCGACTGCCCTTCATCCACCAAGCACTCGCAACGATCATCGCGCTTCCGCCTTACTAATACTCACGTCCCCGGCATCCACCTTTATGGTTCTAAGTGGCTCTGTTGACATCCTCACGGAAATCTAAAATGGAGGCCGCAACATTCCTTGCTCTTGCCCAGCAAGCGCCAGAGGCGCGGCAGAATTTAGCCCAGGGCGTAAGCCCTGGGTTACTGGGGCATAAGAAGGTACAGCGCCGTAGGTGCGGCACTCTTGGAATCTCAATCTCTCTGCAAGGTTCTCAACATAGCGCTCCAAGTCCAATTGTCGGCTGAAAATCCGCAGCTGAAGACCACCAGACGATGTGTCCCCGGTCACCTTGCACCGTGATATCTCGCATTCACTCCTGAATTTCCAGGTCTAACAATGGGTCAGGGAGGGATTGCACTCCCTATGTCCCGCAAGTTGATTCTGGTCAAAAACGAGAATTTCCAAGGCTACGGCTGTTCCATGTGTAATTGGGTGTTTAACCCTTCAGGCCCGTTCGTTGGCAACACGCTTCATGAAATGATCTCCAAGTACAAAGCCCAGCGTGACAAGGATTTTGCCGCCCACGTTTGCGCCGAATCTCCCAAGAGCCCCAAGTCCAACCAGTGAGCACCCGCCATCATTCATCTGGCAAACTCCCGGTAACTAGCACAAACCAGACAAGTCCATTCGAGCACCCACTTCTCCGGCACTCGCGCCACCCAGGAGTTTGCCAAGCAAGTTCCCCTTACTTCTCTTTTTGCCCCATTTTTCGATCAAAAGTATCCCGTTTGCGCCCAACCGCAATCAGCCGCTCCGCATTCGCTCCATACTCCTCGCCGTCCAGATTCCCGTGCAGCGTCACGTCTACAAATCCAGCACGTTCCATCCGATCCCGTAGCTCCTGTCCCGAATAAATAGTGTGATGAAACTTGTAGCTCTTCGCCTTACCCTTCCGTATCAACAGCCATTCATTCCGAACGCGCGTCCAATCATCAAATATCTCGTGCCGCTCTACCATCACGGTACCGTCCGGCAGAACGCTGGACGTCGTGGCTTGCAGTATTTTTGCCAGTCGTTCTTTGCCCAACACTTCAATTACTACGACAGCCAAGACCCCCGGGTTAGCGCTCTGCAGGACTTCTCTGAACAGAGTCGCAAGAGTAGGCTTTTCGTCTACTGTTTCCTGTTAACGCTTGTCGCTACCGTCGTCTTTATCCTCTGGGACGGTGCACCCCGCCGGCTATAGTCACCGAGAGTCCCTGCAAGTCGGCAAACCGTCCATGTTCGTACCAAAACCCACTTGTCCGGGAACCGCTGCCGGCTCAGGCGGTCGATGCAACACAATACAATGCGTTGATTCGACTATCCTCCCCCGGGAGAAGCGATCTGTTTGGCTGCACTTGGTCAAAACCTAGCTAGGGCGGTGTCCCGGTTGATCTAACCCTAGCGAGCGACTTAGCCTCTCTTTTCATTGCGAGTTGGGTTCGACCCGAGTGTTCCGCCGACCCATTGACACCACCGCGTTAATCAGCGATGTGGATTCGCGCGTTCCCGTCAACCGCTAGCAATCGCACTCACTCCCCGCAAACCGGCTTATCCGTACCGATCGTGGTTCACGAGACGATAGCTTCGGTTTGCACAGTCAAGTGTCGTTCAACACTGCAGTGCGGATGCCGTTTAGTATCAAAACAGACCGCGGTGGCCAGCGTAGTTAAATTAGCCCAGGTGTCAGGGTTCAGAGCTCACGAAACAGAAATCGGGCACCCCAAAATTTATACTTGACATCAATAAATAACCCACTACCATATGGTTGTGCATAACTTAGACACAACCTTTGCCGCTCTCTCCGATCCCACCCGCCGCGCCATGATCCAACGACTCTCCCATGGCCCGGCCTCCGTGCATCGATTGACGGAACCGTTTGCACTCTCCCAGCAGATGATTTCTAAACATATTGCCTGCCTGGTCCGGGCGCACATTGTGATCAAGACCAAGCGTGGCAGAGAGAGTGTGTGCACGCTTAGGCCAGAGGCGATAAAGACAGTCAGCGACTGGGCGATCAGCTATCGCCGATTCTGGGAAGAGAGTTTCGACAAGTTGGACCTGGTTGTAAATCAAATGAAAAAAAAAGGAGGTCAGACATGACAAATAACACGGTTAACGAGAAAGAGCGGATGGTTATCACCAGGGTGTTTGATGCCCCACGCGCCTTGCTTTGGGAGGCGTGGACAAATCCGAAATATGTGATGCAGTGGTGGGGGCCGAAGGGTTTTACTTCGCCTTTTTGCGAGATGGATTTTCGCGTTGGGGGAAAATTCCTCTGTTGCATGAGATCTCCAGATGGGCAGGAGTTCTGGAATGCGGTTGAATACCACGAGATTGTTCCGCACGAGAAGATCGTTTCCTTGATGTACTTTTCGGACTCCAAGGGAAACAAGATTGATCCTGCGCAGCTAGGAATAGAACATGAGGCCATCGAGGGTGCGTACGACGTGACCATCTTTGAGGATCTAGGAAACGGTCAGACGAAACTCACCTTCATTGGAAATGAACCCATGGAGAGCGCGAAAAATAGCGGGCAATTAGAGGGCTGGAACGAGATACTCGATAAACTTGCTGCAGTTGTTGCGGGCCTAGCGCAGGCGAAATAAGAAGTTGAAGTTTTGATGATCGTCATGCGCGAGTTAGAGCTGAGGCTGGCGGCGGCTTGGTCAGACCGGGCCTCTCGCCGCTTGGCCGAATAGCCCCATTTCCGGCTAATTGACCCTTGGCTCAACGGTTGCTTCAGGCCAATGCGCTCAGCGACCATTGTTTACCGAACTCAACATTAGTCCTGTGAAACGCGCTAGTGTTTGCCGATTCAGTTCCACTTGCCTGAGAAGTCGGCTAACCGCACAAGTCCGTTCCCGCACCCATCTGGATGCTTAGCGCGTGATCCGCCCAAAACAGCTCTGATCTCCGATTGACGCCGCAAGCAGGGAGAGATATACGAAGCATGTGCTTCCAATGGGGAGTATCCCAACACCCGGCTCATCAGCTCGGGCCCGGGAGTAGCTTTCGTAAGAGGAGGTCATCGTGAAACGCGAACGCATGCTGCAAGTCGCCTTGGTAGTCGTCGGCCTCGTTTATCTCGCCATGATTTTTCCGCTCTACATCGACCTGGCGCACTCCAAGTGGCTTCTGGTAATGAAAAACCCATGCGATCCCATGTTTCTTAGTTGGTTTATCGCCCTCGGCCCCTTTCTCCTGCTCGCTGCCAGAAAGCCCTCCTTGCACCGCTCCCTGATTACCTTCGCCGCGTGCCAGGCCTTGGCCCATGCTTCGGTAATGGTCATCCAAACTGTGGAAGCATGGAACCACGGCGTTCATCGCAATTTTACGGATGTTTTCCTGTTCGCCCTCATCGGCGTAGTTTTGCTGGCGCTCTCACTGGAAAAACGAAAACAGAGCGCACTCGTTACCCAATGACTGCCGAATCATCTCGATTCCACCCGCGCTCGCCCATCTCACTCGAACTGCAGTACCACAATCTCTGGATTCGTTCCCAGCCGTAGCGGTGGTCCCCAGGTCCCCGCGCCGCTCGACGTGAAAACTTGCATTTTGCCGACGCGGCTCAGCCCATACACAAACTGGCGATAAATCCGCCGCGCCACCCAGGTCCACGGAATGAACTGTCCCAAATGTGTGTGCCCGGAAAGCTGCAGCGAAACTCCCGCTGCTTCCGCCACCTGCGGATGATCCGGCGCGTGCGTCAGCAGAATACTCGCGCGCCCGCGATCCACATCAATGCCCTCCAGCACTGATGCAAAATGCGCCGTCTGCGAGGCATGACGGTAAGGCACGCCAATGATTTGCAACCCCCCAGCTTCTACTTTTTCGTTTTGCAGCACGCGCACTCCCGCGGCCTCCACCGCGCTCACATACTTCTTATCGTCGCCGAACTGTTCGTGGTTTCCCGCCACAAAGTACACTCCGTGTGGCGCCGTCAATTGGCTCAGCGGCTCCGCCGCGCGCTTCTCATCGATCGCCGTCCCGTCGTACAAATCGCCCGCGATAAAAATCGCGTCGGGCTTCTCTTTCAGCACCTCCGCCACGATTCGCCGCAAAAAGTTGCCGTTTCGCACGTGCCCCAGATGCAAGTCGCTGATCAGGGCCGCCTTTCGTCCCCGCCACGCTTCCGGCAGGTTCGCCAGCCGCACTGTGGTTCGCGTAACCCGCGTCCAGCTTGCGTTAAACACACCATAGATACCCGCTGCCGCAGCCGTTCCAAACATCACCTTCGCAATCACATGGAAGTTCGCGTTCACCCCGGTCATTCGTGCCACTCCAAAAACAACCCAGGTAAATAGCGCCGCGACAATCAAAAAACTTAGAAGTCCAAGCCATACCGCCGCTACTTTGTAAATCGCTCGTACCGCCACTCCCGCGTAGCGCCACGCCAGTAGCGATGCCACAAGAAAGCTCACCGACAAAATCCAGAAAACGATTTTCAGCCACATTGACTCCGCAACTCTGTTGCCCGCCGTCGAATACATCCACGTCTCATACACAACCAAATGCGTCAAAAAAAGTATCCCTTGCACGATTGCAATGAACCCAACCAAACTCGCTCGTGTTCTCATGCCTGATTAGATTCCCCATCCTCCCCTTTGTATGCATTCCCTTCTACCCAGTAATTAAAGTTACCCTCTGCGAATAGTTGCCCGCCCCTCGCCGCCATTTCCGTTTTTGGTTTGCCATTCGGCGCAAGCCCGTCCTCGGCTCCTGTGACTTGCCCAACCACTCCACGCGAAGTTTGCCTCGCCGTCACGCCCGAGCTTGCCCGATCGGTATACACTTCTAGCCATGTTTAAAGGCAAATAGAAGATTCTCGATAATCTGCCTTGCTTCTGGGAGAGGAAACAAGCCAATGGTCACAGAATCGGAAGTCAAATCCAAATCGGATAGCGAACTCCTTGAGATCTGGGAAAAGCAGAACGATTACATCCCAGCAATGGTCACGCTCGTTAAGTCCGAAATTGACAGGCGAAATCTCGACACCACCTTCATCCAACTCCCTTCCGTGCACGAAATTCAAAAGCTCTCGGCAGCTTCCTCAAACCTCCGTCTCGCTCGTGTCCTCGCCATCATCCAACTAGTCCTTGGTCTGATCTTGGCTGGCACAGCCCTCTGGTCGCGCGCAGTCCCGTTTGGAGTGCTTTCCTACACTGTACTCGCGGAAGGCTTGTTGCTCATTGTTATTGCTGCCGGTGCTTGGAGGGGCAAACAATGGGCGTTCACTTCCGGAGTAATTGTCTATACGCTCTTCGCGGCGTTCGAAATTGTTAATACGATTGGAAAAGGGCTAGGCATGTTGCGGATTGTGAGACCCTTTTTGTTCAGCGTGGCGACTCTGCAAGCACTCTTCTTGGCGACTTTGCATTTTTCGCTGTCAGCCTGTGCCTGGCTTTGATGTTCAATTCGCTCTGAAAGCGCGGCCGCAAACAGCAGTAGCACGTTCTCGCTGCCTGTCTCACAGTCACTCCCGTTAGCCCTGAGATACGAAGGGACTCTCCTCTTGGGTTCCTCCAGGAACGCCGATCTCCCGATCGGCGAAGGTTTCTCCTGGGTCTCTCCCGGGCCGGTTGCCCCAGGCACGGAGTCTGTGCCTGGGTCTAGGGCGCTCATCTTCACCTTTCTCCTCTCTTTCTTTTTTCAACTTTCAACTGTCAACTGTCAACTTTTGACCTTCAACCTCTTCTCCGTGCCCTCTGTGTTCCGATCTCGGTGAACTCTGTGCCACCGTCCCTCTTCGCTTTCGCTTGCCTCCGAATCTGTCCGCTGTGACCTTTAAACTGCACTGTGTCGGCAGCCCTCCTGTGACGTGCCCGGCGTCACACTCTTTTTTCCCATATCTGTGATACCGACTGTCCAGCACTCGATTGAAGTCCACGGCGCTTCCCGAACTTAGCTACCGCTCTTAGGCCATTTTCTCTCGCTCCTTCTTCATTTTGCGGCTCAGTTGTCAAAGGAGATGTCCATGTTCAAAAAGAAAATTCTAATAAACGGGAAAACGAGCGCTTCCATGCGCAACACCGTTTTCAGTAGCCTTAAAGCTTTTTGCCTCAGGCGAGCTTCCAGGTCACTCGCAAGCCTTCTCCTCGCATTCTGTGCGATGGCTTTTCTTTTCGCCGCGCCCGTCTCCGTTGCGCAGGATTCAAAAACTCCCGCTGCACTTCCTGCGCCATCCAGCGGCAAAGCCATCGTCTGTATCTATCGCACCTACAGATTTACCGGCTCGTCCTCGCACGACGAGCTTTATATCAACGGCACTCACCTTGCCAAACTCCTCAACAGCGAATACGCATTCATGGAAGTGCCGTCCGGTACCGTTGTGATCTCCGGATTGCCCAAGGAGTATTACGGCAGCGTCATCATGTCCGTCGCGGCCGCCGCCAATCAAGCCCGGCAGAAAGAAAACGAGCGCGCCCGCTTTGAAGCCGAGCCCGGCAAAACCTATTTCTTCAAATGGACCGCCGGTGCATTTGCAACGGGCATCAAAGTCACCCCTGAGGATCCCGGCAACGGAGCCAAAGAAATACGCAAACTCCATCTCTCCAAGCCCGTTGACGACAAGGATGAAGCGAAACCAGCAGCCGATCCCGCCAAGCCTGACGACTCAAACAAGCCCGCTGAACCCGCCAAGCCCGCGGAGCCCCCTAAAACCGATCAGCCCGCCAAACCCAACTAGTTCTCTACCGCAGGGCGGGCGCCTCCTGCTCGCCCTGCGGCTTTGCTATTCAAAGAACGCGCCCCTATTCAGACATGATCCGGTCGGCCCACTCCACTAAAGAAACAAAGGTCGCAGGGTTACCGAATTTCGCATTCCAATTCGCCAAATCATTTTCCGAAACCCCACGGGCTCGGGAGCATGCCCCTCAAGAGAACACAGGAATATGTTTGGCGACGATTTTCTCCCGTAATTCACTCAGTGGTGGCCAACCAATCGGAATCACGGCATCCGACGTGGCCTTGCGCATCAAGTACGTTGCGTCAGCTGTCAGGAAGATCTGCACTTCGTGACCAGCGTCAGACAACGCCAGCGCATGCGCAAACACAAACGAAGCCCGTGTCGGGTCGTCGGTGCCCCACGAACTCCTCATCATGATCTTCAGCGCTTTTTTCGTTTCCTGCGCCTTCACACCCAATGCTAGAAATGGAAGCCCCATCAACTGTGACAAAAATCTTCGCCTCGCCATCGCTGTCTTCTCCCCTTTACTCCATCCGAACAAAGGATTCGCGACAACCTACATTGGGAATTTAATTCTGTCAATCGGCAAACTCCCACTCAGTCGGGTAATCTCAATGGGTCGACCCAACCCGTGCATCCGCCAGCTCAATCTGTCTTGGAAAGAATAATATTGATCTGCCCAGCGGTGTAGTTCGCAACCACCACGTCTTGCACTCCATCGCCATTCAAATCTCCTGTCGCAATCGCCGGGTACCCGAGGTGCCGTCTTCGTCCTTCGGTCGCGGTCTTTCTCCCTTTAGCACAGTCATTCCTAACTATGCTCTTGGGTTTTCACTTGCTACTCTCAACCAAAATGTACTTGAGGGTTTGTCCCGAGCCCGAAGGGGGCCCCACCCTTGCTTTGTAAGGGTGGCTTCGTACGATCCAACGCCTCCCTTTCTCTTCTCCGACCTCTTCTCCGACCTCTTCTCCACGTCCTTTCCTTAGCCGCTGCCCCACAACCCAACCCCCGTCATTCCGAGCGGAGCAGCCCGATTCTTTCTTCCGCGCCGCATTTTGGCGCGTCGGGCTGCGGAGAGAGGAATCCCTCTTGGGATGTCCTGGGTTATCTTGGGTTGGGTTGGGTTGGGTTGGGTTGGGTTGGGTTGGGTTGGGTTGGGTTGGGTTGGGTTGGGTTGGGTTGGGTTGGGTTGGGTTGGGTTGGGTTGGGTTGGGTTGGGTTGGGTCAGGTTGGGTTGTCTTGGCTTGGGTTGCCTTGCCTTTCTCTTCCTCTGCGCTACTCTGCGTACTCTGCGCCTCTGCGTTATCCTTTCTCTTCTCTTTCTTTTTTTAACTTTTAACCTTCAACTTTCAACCTTCAACCTCCTCCTCCCCCCCGTCCCCATCACCTCCAACCCAATTCACTTGGCATCATTCCTTCTTCGTATAAACTATCTCTCAAATGAAACTCTCAATCTGCGCTGTCTTCTTGCTCTTCGCCTCCACTCAAATCACTGCACAATCCACCCCTCCCACCTTCGATATCCATTCCGCCGAGCGTTTCGCCAATCTAGCCCTCGCCTGCGTCCACAAGGAATATCCCAACAAGCTCGCTCACAGCCTCAACAGCGATGCCGACGTAGCTCCCCCGCGCAAGCTCACCCCCGCCTTCTACGGCTGTTACGATTGGCACTCCTCGGTCCACGGACATTGGTTGCTGGTTCGCCTACTCCGCACCTTCCCCAATGCCACCTTCGCGCCGCAAGCACGCCAGGCTCTACGCCAAAGCCTAACCGCCGAAAATATCGCGCAAGAAGCCGCCTACCTCCGCGCCGATGGCCGCGCCAGTTTCGAGCGGCCCTATGGACTAGCCTGGCTTCTCCAACTAGTAGCCGAACTCCACGAGTGGAACGATCCCGAAGCGCAAACTCTAGCGGCAAACATGCGTCCGCTGGAACAGGCCGCCCTGGCGCGCCTGAACGACTGGCTTCCCAAGCTTTCCTACCCCGTCCGCATCGGCGAACATGCGCAATCCGCTTTCGCTCTAGGCCTCATGCTCGACTACGCCCGCGCCACAGGCGATACAAAATTTGCTACCCTGCTCGCCTCCAAGGTCCGCCAGTTCTACCTGGCCGACAAACAATGCCCACTCGCCTATGAGCCCTCCGGCGAAGATTTCCTCTCTCCCTGTCTAGGCGAAGCCGATGTAGTGCGCCGCGTGTTGCCAGCTTCCGAGTTTGCCGCCTGGCTGCAAAATTTTCTCCCCCAAATTTCCGCCGCGCAAAATGGCCCTTGGCTGCAGCCAGTAGTCTCGCCCGATCCCAGCGACCCCAAATTAGCGCATCTCGATGGACTCAACCTAAGTCGCGCCTGGATGCTCGAAGGAATCGCCGCCAGCCTCCCCAAATCCGATGCTCGCCTCCCAGCAATCATGTCCTCCGCCACCGCTCACAGAAGCGCCGGCCTGGCAGCAGTAACGGGCAAACACTACGAAGGCGGTCACTGGCTAGGCAGCTTCGCCGTCTATCTAGTCACAACCCGCGGCCTCCCCGCCCCGTAGCTCTCCCCTTCGCCTGTAGCTCTCCACTTCACTGTAGCTCTCCACTTAAGGGGTGAGGCTTTCCATAACACCGAGCAATTCTTCCCCGGTCGGGTGCCCCAAGTTCGATTTTCTACCTGGGTCTTGGGTTCCTCTTCTCTTCCTCCGCGATTCCTCTGCGAACTCTGCGTCTCAGCGTTATCCCTTCTCTTCTCTTTCCTTTTTCAACTTTCAACTTTCAACTTTTGACTTTCAACCTCTTCTTCCAGCCGCCTCTTGGGTCCCTCTTCTCTTCCTCCGAAACTATCAACTGTGAACTCTCTCGACTGTACTCCCGGCCCATCTCGTTGTATAAATCTCCCTGCGTAAACGGGACTGAAAACAAATGACCGCACCATCTCCCAAATCAAATCTCGGCCGCCACCTCTTCGGAGCAGCCGCTCTAGCCTCCGGCCTAATCACCCTCCTCTGGCACGACTACAACGACTGGCCCAACCTGCGTCACCTCGTCTACGCCGCCTCCGCTGCCGAAATCCTCGCCGGCGCCGCAATCCAATTCCGCCGCACCGCAAAATCAGGCGCAGCCATCCTGGCCGTAGTATTTCTTTTCTTCGCCTCTCTCTGCGTCCCAGGAATAATCACCGCTCCGCGCATCTACAATAGCTGGGGCAATTTCTTCGAACAGTTCTCTCTCCTAACCGGCGCAGCCATCGCCTTTGCGCACCTATCATCCCCAGCTCATCGCGAAACGCTGAATCGCCTAGCCCGCATTCTCTTCGCCCTCTGCACCGCTTCCTTCGCCCTCGAACAAGCCTTCTATCTTCAAGCCACCGCCACTCTAGTGCCCAAGTGGGTTCCACCAAATCAAATGTTTTGGGCCATAGCAACAACCGCCTTCTTCGCTCTGGCCGCTCTGGCTCTTCTCACGAACATCACAGCCCTTCTAGCCTCTCGCCTGCTAACCCTGATGCTCCTCCTCTTCGGCCTACTAGTTTGGGTTCCGCTGGTTCTCTCCCACCCCCACAGCCATTTCAATTGGAGCGAATTCGCCGAAAACTTCGCCATCGCCGCCTCCGCCTGGATTCTCTCCGATCGACTAGCCGCCAATCCCCCGAATATCAATCCTCAACAAATCAACCCGTAATCTACCTTTTCGCTCTTCTCTTCCTCCGCGCCGGGTGCCCCAGGTAACGCTTTTTTACCTGGGTCTTGGGTTACTCTTCTCCTCTTCTCTTCCTCTGCGCTCCTCTGCGAACTCTGCGCCTCTGCGTTATCCTTTTCCCCTCTTCTCCCATCCGAAACTGTCAGCTGTAAACTGTAGACTGTAAACTTCCTTCCCCCCTCCCGCCATGTCAAATTCAGCACAACCCCTATACCAACCACGAAAACTTATGCTCTGATGAGTTCATGGATAATACGAGTCAAATTGAAAACCGTCGCAGCCGCCGCGCCGGCATGAAGCAGCCGATGCGCGTCCGTCCACTCGATCGCAAAGACGGCTCCTTCGAGGAACTGGGCACCACAAAAAATATTTCTCAAGGCGGCGTCTATTTTGTCACCCAGCGCGAGGGCTACTACGAAGGAATGCGCTTGTCTGTAACTGTTCCCTACTCAGCAAATTCCATGCTGAATTATGAGTACCACGGAAAGGTCACCCGCGTAGACCCGCTCGCGCATGATCAGAAAGGCGTCGCCATCCAGTTCGTCTCATCAGCCGCCAAAAAATCCCCAAAATTCTGACAACCTTTCCTAGCCATCCGAGAATCTTTCGCAGCCGCGCACCTTCGTTCCACTGCCACACGCAAGGTTTGCGCGCTGATCAGACACCTGGCCAAGGCTCATGAGGAGAACCGGCGGTAGAAATCGTAGAGAGCCAACCATAAAACAACTGCTGCGAGGCAAAAGTCAATCGCAGTCAAAATCCAAAACATAATTGGATGGTCTTCCCGTTTGACGTATCCGTTTCTCATGCAAACTTTGCCCGTCATGAAGTCATAGATAACAACGCCAACAATAATGAGGAAACAAAAGTCTTTGAACACAGCTTGATTATTCTTCCCTGAGCAAACCCTCTGAGTTCGCTCTATGATCGAATTGTCCAGCAAGCGCCGGAGGCGCGGCACAATTTAGCCCAGGGCATGAGCCCTGGGTCGAAAAATCGGCTCACTTTAAGCGCCGGAGGTGCGGCACTTCTGAAGTTTCAATCGATTTGCCAGGATGTCAACAGAGTCTGCTGACTTCTGGAAACGCCACCAACCAGCCTCTGCTTCTCTTCACTTGATCCCTAACCAGCAATCCATTGCGCGCAGCTCAAGCGAATAACCTGACCCCATCTATTCGTGCCGCAACGTCTCCATAGGATCAATCCGCGCCGCCCGCTGAGCAGGCACGTAACTGGCAAACAGTGTCACGCCAATAAGCAGAATCGAAACGACCGTGAGCGTCAGCGCGTCGTGAGGTTTCACACCGTACAGAAACATGCTGATAAAGGGCGTAGCAACAAACGACGCAGCCGCTCCGATCACCACGCCCACCAACGACAAAATCATCGCCTGCCGCAAAACCAATCCAAGCACCTGGCGCGGTTGCGCTCCCAAAGCCATCCGCAATCCGATCTCATGACTCCGCTGGCTCACCGAATACGACATCACCCCGTAAATTCCAATCGCCGCCAGCAGCAACGCCACCCCCGCAAAAAGTCCCAGCAATTGCGACAAGAAGCGCCACGGCCCCGCGGATTCAGAAACCGTTTGCTCAACCGTAGTGACCCCGAACACCGCCGAATCCGGCGCTAGCTCCACAATCGTTTTGCGTACGCTCTCCAGCAATTCACTCGAGACAAACCGCGTGCGCACCACCACGCTTTTGTGCAGCCGCGCTTCGCTAAAGGCGGAAATCCGCCCCGGCAGTTGAAGGTACGACACGTACGCTTGAGGTGGCGAGTCATGCGTTAGCTGGCCCCCTTTTACTTTTCTAACGATGCCGACGATTTGCCGTGGCCTCTCATCCGGCGAGTCGTTAAGCGTGATCACCTGGCCCAGCGGATCCTGGTTTGGCCAGTATTGATGCGCCATGCTTTCGTCGATCACCACGACCCACGGTGCGCTTCCCGTATCTTGCTCGTCGATGCCCCGGCCTCGCAATATCGGAATGCCCATCAAGCGAAAATAGTTCGCACTAATGGAATCCAAGGACATGCCTGACCTCTCGCCGGGTAGGTTTGGTGCTTGCCCCGCCATTCGGAAAGCCGGATGTGCGTGCTGCGTATCTTCCGCCAGTGGCAGCCAATCGACAAACGCCGCCGCTTCCACACCGGGCAGCCCTTGCAGCCGCTCCAAAACCTCGCGGCAGAAATTCTCCACCGCTGGGTGAATCACATTCAAATCAAGATGCTCCGGATCGCTCGCGTCGATGTACTTGTCTCCGGTCAACCGCACCTGCGCCGTGACGAGATGTTCCCGAGTGAAGCCGGGATTGGTCCGCAACACCCGCGTCAACGTGTTGATCATCAGTCCCGCACAGATCAGCAGCACCAGCGCCACTGCCACTTCGGCGATCACCAGGATATTTCGTGTGCGATGACGCGACACGGATCCCGTACTGCGCCCCTCCCCACGCAATGTCTCATTCACGTCGTTCTTCGAACCACGGAACGCCGGAACCAACCCGAACACGATGCCCGTGAGAATGCAGATACCAATAGTGAACAGCATGATTCGTGCATCCATCGGGGCTTTGGCGGTGCGCGGCATCCAACTGGGGGACAAGAGATCGAACAACTTAATTCCCCAAATGGACAGCAGCAGTCCGCCCAATCCTCCAGCGAAAGAAAGCACGATGCTTTCGGTTAGCAGTTGCCGAATGAGCCGAGTCCGCCCGGCCCCCAACGCCACGCGAACACCAATCTCTTTGCGCCGCGCGTCGGCTCGCACCAGCAAAAGATTGGCGACATTGACGCAGGCAATGAGCAGCACGAAACTAACGGCCGCGAGTAAAAGGTACAAAAGGTTGGAAGACCAGCCGAACAGTCCTTGCCTCAACGGCTCGACCCGCACTCCCATGCCCTTGTACTCTTCGGGAAACTGTTGCGCCAGGTGCAGCTCGACAACCTCCATCTCCGCCTGCGCCTGCTGCACCGACACTCCGCGCTTCAGCTTCGCGATCGCAAATAACCAGCGTGGATCCCCAACTCCTGATTCAGCGGGACTCGGGCTTCCGTCAATTTCAAATATGTCAGGAGGGCCAGTTCCCAAAAGATCAAAACCGGGATCCATAACAGCAACAATCGGTCCTGAAAAAGTGTCCACAAATATAGTCTGACCGAGAACCTTCGGATCGCCTCCAAAACGCCGTTGCCAAAATTCGTAGCTGAGGGCGACCCCGGAAATTCCCTGGCTCTCTGTCTTGTCATCAACGGGAATCGACCCGAGAAACGGTTTTAGACCCAACAAAGGAAGCAGGCGCGCGTTGCAATGTTGCACGCTGGCACGTTCTCCAAAACCTCTGCCAGACATCGCCACGATATCTGGCCCGGATACACCCTCAATTTGCTCGAATACGTCGCCGGCAGCTTTCCAGTGCGCGACGTCCGTCCAGGAAACAGCTCCGCGCTCTGGCGGATACTTGGGGTCGCTGAGTGACACTTGCATGAGCCGATCTTGGTCAGGATAAGGTAGTGGCCGCAGCAGCAGCGCGTTGATCGCGCTAAATATCGTCGTGTTCGCGCCAATCCCAATCGCCAGCGTGAGAATAGCCACGGCTGTGAACCCGCGCGATTTGCGAAGCTGCCGCAGCGCGAATCGCACGTCTTGCATAAACTGCTCCAGCCACACGGCCGTCCACACCTCTCGCGCGTCTTCCTTCACCCGCGTCACGTTTCCAAATTTCCGCATTGCCGCATGACGCGCCTCCTCCAGCGTCATCCCGCGCGCCAGATTTTCCTGTGTAGCCAGTTCGATATGCTCGCGGATCTCTTCGTCCAGTTCGTTCAGCAGACGTTTGCCGCGCCACTTCATTCCCGTTCCTCGCTCGGCCGCAGAATCCGCGCGATTGCTCCCGCAAACTTTTCCCACTTGCTCGTCTCGGCCACCAATTGCTTCCTGCCCTTTGTCGTCAAACGATAAAACTTGGCGCGCCGGTTGTTTTCCGATGTTCCGTCTTCCACCCAAATCCATCCCCGCTTGATCAGCCGGTGCAACGCCGGGTACAGCGACCCCTGCTCCACCTGCAACACGTCGTCAGACTTGAACTCGATCGCCTTCGCAATCGCGTGTCCGTGTGCCGGCCCCAATTGCAGCGTCCGCAATATCAACAGGTCCAACGTGCCTTGCAGCAACTCAATCCGTTCTTTCTCTTCTCTGGTAGACATACTAGGCGAATCCTAGCCCCTCTCCCCTAGTATGTCAAGGTGAGTCCACCCAAAACCATTCGCCCGCTCTCCGCGCTAATCAGCCCCTCCCCGCAAAGTTAGATTTCTTCGACACCAGCGCCACTGCAAGCTCACGCGCAAGCTTGCCCTGTCGCTTCTCTTTTCTCGGTGATCAACTCAGTGAGGATTCCCTTTATTCCGGCCCTATTCCGGCACCCGCTGCTACAATTCCTCGCTCGCTCTTTTCTTTCAGCATGTAGTACCTTCCCAGCGCGTCCTCCAGATTTTCCCTTCGTTGCACAATCGCCGCCGCCATCGTCAATGTCGATGCGCTGATCACCACCACGTAACCCGCTCCTATGAATGAGCCCCCGCTCGCGCTCGCAAACAGCCCGTACCCGTGCAGCGATCCCCACATCGCGAATCCTCCTACCACGAAGGTTGCCCCGGCCGCTTCCAGCGGGCAAAAGCGGATGCCTGCCCATGCCAGAAATGGCACACAGAGATAATGAAGGCCGCTTCTCGGGATCCATGCCACCAGGGGTGGACCGAAATTCAACACGCACACGATACTCAGTCCAACCAGCAGCACCGTTATTTCCAACAGTTCTCGCCATCCCAGCGCATGGTGTTTGTGACCTAACAGCACCACCAGGAACGGTGTTAACAGGATTGTGCCCAGCATGTCCCCAACCCACCAGATTCGCCAGACCTCCCAATACCCACTCCAGTTTGCAATGCCGTCCCAGCACAAGATGCAAGTTCCACTCGTGGCCCACAACGCCGTCGCCAACATTCCCCCGAAGAACACAAATCGCAAAACGTCTCCGGATCGGAAAAACGCATTCGTTCCTCGCGCGAATTTCTTTACAAGGCACCCCGCGATTACTGCTTCCAGTGTGCTTCCCAAAGCGATGGCCGTAGAGGCTGGAATGTGCATCCCGCACATCACGTTGACTAGAAACGCCCCCACAAAGATCCCCGGCCATACCCGATTGCCTCGCAGGAGTACCGCCGCCAGTGCAATCCCCGCCGGCAGCCACACCATCGTTGCTCCCGGGTCGGGAAATATCAGTATTAGCCCCAGTTCACCCGTCAGAAAATAGCCCAGTACCAGGATGGCGATGATCCTTACATCGCTCGGAGAAAGTGATCCCGCCGCCATATCTCGAAATGTCTTCAGGAACCCAGAAATAGAGTATTCCGGCCACACCTGGTTGGGAGTGCCCATCGACAGTCATCTCTTTCAGTCTGTGCTTGGGACAGGGGGGCTCCGAACGAACTAATAAAAATCGCTCGGCTTATAATATATTTATATATAGATAAACTGTGTTATTGTCAATACTATAGTTTCTCAAGTCATTACTCTTGACGGAGGGTGACCATGGTTCTCGGCGACCGCCTTCGCCTCGTTCGCGAAGCGAAACATCTCTCTCTCACTCACCTTGAGGAACGTACCAGTCTGCCGCAATCTTACCTTTTGCGCGTCGAAAATGGCCATGAAGTTCCCGATATCGATACTCTCGATAAATGGGCCGCCGCCCTTCAGGTTCCCGTTTCCCAATTATTCTACGACGGTGAACACCCACCCGTTCTTCAAAACCTTCCCGATCGCCTAACTGCCGATGACATCGTTTGGCCCCGCCTGAGAAAACTAATGGGCCTCTTCGCCAAATGCCTGTAAAACCCAACCCCCGTCATTCCGAACGGAGCAGCCCGATTTTCTCTTCCGCGCCGCATTTTGGCGCGTCGGGCTGCGCAGAGAGGAATCCCTCTTGGGTTGTCTTGGGTCCTCTTGGGTTCCCTTGGGTTCCCTTAGGTTCCCTTGGGTCCTCTTGCCTTTCTCTTCCTCTGCGCTCCTCTGCGCTCCTCTGCGCTCCTCTGCGCTCCTCTGCGAACTCTGCGCCTCTGCGTTATCCTTAATCTCCTTCTTCGCTTTCCTTTTCTCTTCCTCCCGAACTCTAAACTGTAAACTCTCTCCCTCTTTCTTCGACCAAAAGGGTTCCCCTTCCCTGCCCACCGCGCGGCGGCAAAGTCCGGTTCACCCTTCTGGCCGAGACCCCACCTTAATCCTTCCCCTCTCTCCGGTTGTCACCCCCGCGTCACTTCTCCGTACACTCCTCATCTCGGCCATAAAGTCCTCAAGTTCTTGCATCTGGTTGTCTCTTCTTGCTTTTGGTTGCCCCAGGCACGGAGTCTGTGCCCGGGTCTTGGGTCTCTCTCGGGTTTCTCTTCTCTGCGAACTCTGTGCTCTCCGCGCCCTCTGCGTAATCTTTTCCTTTTCCGGCCTCTTTCAACTTTCAACTTTTAACTTTCAACCTCTTCCTCGTTTCTCGTCTCCGGGTGCCCCAGAGGCGCTTTTCTACCCGGGTCTTGGGTCTCTCTCGGGTTTCTCTTCTCTGCGAACTCCGTGCTCTCCGCGCCCTCTGCGTAATCTTTTCTTTTCCGGGCTCTTTCAACTTTTAACTTTTAACCTTCAACCTCTTTCTCCTTTCTCGTCTCCGGGTGCCCCAGGTTCGCTTTTTTACCTCGGTCTTGGGGTTGCCTCCTCTCGCCTCTCCAACCCTCAATAAGCGTTCCTGTTAATAAATCCCCGGAACAGCGTCAGCACCACAATCAGCAAATCAAATCGCAACGTCCAGTGCCTCATATAATACAAATCGTATTCCACTCTCTTCTCGATGGACGTATCCCCCCTCCATCCATTCACCTGCGCCCATCCCGTGATCCCCACTTTCAAAAAGTGCCGCCGGTTGTAATTCCCCACCGACTGCATGAATCGTTGCACCAGAATCGGCCCTTCCGGCCGCGGCCCCACCACGCTCATGTCGCCCTTCAGCACATTGAAAAACTGCGGCAACTCGTCCAGGCTCGTTTGTCTTAGGATTTTCCCCACGCGCGTCCGCCGCGGATCATCCTTCGTCGTCAATTGCGTGTACTTCTCCCCCGGTGCCTCTCGCATCGTGCGAAATTTGTACATGCGAAACACTTTCCCGTTTAGCCCCACGCGCTCCTGCACAAAAATCGCCGGCCCCGGTGAACTCAACCTCACCGCCAGCGCAATCAGCACAAACACCGGCGCCGCCAATAAAATCACCAACGCCGAAAACACCAGATCGAACGCCCGCTTCGAAATCACATACACAGTCGACTCCGCCGGAGTGGACTGCAGGTCCAGCATTACCAGATTTCCCAAGTGAAATAGATTCTGCCCCGGCTGCACACCTTCCCCAACATCCAGCACCAGCCGCATCGGCGCGCACAGCGGCGCCAGCTTCTCCCGCAGCCCCGCCAAATCCGCAAGCCTGTCCGGCGGAAGCGCCAGAATTACATCCGTGAACCCGTTCCCAATCGCCAGCCTCTCGATCTCACCCAGTTCAAAGATCGCGCGGTCCTGGATAATGCAGCTCTGCCCAGGCAATACAACGTGCCCCGCAATTCCGCACGGAGCCATCCGGCTCGCTACCAGCGAATTTGCCACCCGCGCTGCAAATTCATCCGCTCCAACAATCAGCAGCATGCTCGAACTTGTTCCCGCCGAATGCCCTCGCTGCCACATTTCCCGGAACACCACGGAAATCAGCAGCGTCAGCAGCACAATATTCATGCTGCTCAGCCAAATGAACACTCGCGAAAACGAAGTGTCCCGATAGAAAAACAGTATGGAAAGCACCGTCACATAAGTCGAAAGCCATGCCAGCAGGATTCGCCGAATCTTTCCCTGCGGCTGAAGATGGCTCTCAATCGCCGTCAGCCCGTAATACTCCGCGCCAATCGCCCACACCACCGTTGTCAACAACAGCAATCCAAAATACGGTCGCGGTTCCGCATCCGTCGAGTACCGCGGCAACGCCCGCGTCGCAAAGCGCAGCAAAGCCGCCACAATAAAGGCCGCCAGCGGCACGGAAAATACCGCCATCGTCAAAAAAAATTGCGCGCGTTTCAGCTGTCCTCGAATCATGCTTCGCAGCCTTCCTCGCGGCGTTCCCGCAGTTTCTCTTCCAGAAATCCCGCCAGCTCGCCCCGGAATCGCGATTCGTCAAATCTCTCCACGCTTTGCTTGATCCACAAGGGAGACAATTCCTTCTCCACGCCTTCCAGCGCCACCATCGCCTCCATCAACGATTCCACGGTTTGCTCCCGGAAAAATATTCCCGAACAATTTCCCGCGTCAGCGCCGCCTCCCGCGTAAAATCCCTTCACCGTCTCCCTCGCCCCTCCGCGATCGTAAGCAACCACCGGCCTCCCATACGACATCGCCTCCACCGGCACGATTCCCAAGTCCTCTTCCCCCGGAAATAGCAGCGCCCGGCAGTGTGCATACTGCTCGTGCAATTCTTCATCGCCAAGCCCGCCGCAAAATTCGACCGTCGGCCCCGCCATCCGCCGCAATCTTCCATACTCTTCTCCCTCGCCAACAATCCGCAGCCGCCTCCCCAATCGCTTGCACGCCGCAATCGCCAAATCCATCCGCTTGTACTCGACAAGCTGCCCCACGCACAAGTAATAGTCCTCCACTCGACTCGCCACATATCCATCTCCCACATTCACCGGTGGATGAATCACCGCGCTCTCCCTTCGATAGTGCTTGCGGATCCGCGCCGCCACATTTCTCGAATTCGCCACAAAATAATCCACGCGCTGCGCCGAAGCCGCGTCCCACATCCGCAGATAGTGGCTCGCCAGCGAAAACACCGGCCGCGAAACCGCTCCCAAGCTGTGCCCATTCCTGTATCCGTGATAAAAATCCCACAAATACCGCATCGGCGAATGGCAATAGCACACATGACAGGTCTCTGCTGTCGTCAAAACTCCTTTCGCAGGCCCCGATTCCGAGCTCAACACCAGGTCGTATCCCCTCAAATCGAATTGCTCCAGCGCCAGCGGGTATAGCGGCAGCATGTGCCGGTGCCAACGCCTGCTCCCCGGCACTTTTTGCAGAAACGAAGTCTTGATCGACCGCCCCATCAGCGATTCAGGCAATTTCTCCCTGTCCAGCACCGCGAAATACAAATCAGCTCCGGGAAACATTTCCGCCATCGTTTCCACCACGCGCTCGCCCCCGCGACGGCTCACGAACCAGTAATGCACTATCGCCACGCGCAATTTCTGCAACCGCGCAATTCCCTCCTCCCCTCGCCCTTTCAGCGAACCCATCGCTTCCTGTGTGATCGCCAGGCTCATGACCAGAATTTCGCTCCCCAACCCTTTCCTGAAATCAGTTTAATCCCAGCACCTGGTGATAAAGCTCCAAGTGCTTGCGCGTGAATTCCTGCCAGCTGAACTTCTTGGCTCTCTGCAATCCCTTTTCTCGCATCGCCCCGCGCAATTCCTTGTCATTCACCACTCGCTCGATCTGCTCAGCCAGCTCTTCGGCATTCGCCGGATCGAAATACGCCGCCGCGTCTCCCGCAACCTCGGGCAGGCTCGCGGCATTCGAACTAATCACCGGTGTTCCGCACGCCATCGCCTCGATCACTGGCAACCCAAACCCTTCCACCGTTGACGGCATCACCACAAGTTCCGCCGCCGCGTAAATCCTTGGCAACAAATCTGCCGAAACAAACGGAACAAATATCGTCGAGTCGCGAATTCCAAGCTGCACACATTCTTCAACCACGGACCGTTTCCATCGTGCATCGTCTCCAACAATTACCAGCGAGTGCGCGATTCTCTTCTCCCGCCGCAGTTGCGCATAAGCTCGCAAAAGTGTGCCCACGTTCTTGTGCGGCTTCAGGTTTCCCACGTACAGCATAAATGGCCCGTGGATGCCAAGGATTTGCGCTGCGTCTCGAAATAGCCGCGCATCACCGTGCTCCCGAAATTGCTCGCCCACGCCGCAGGGGATCACAGAAATCTTGCTCGCCGGTGTCCCCAGCGTCTCCATGATCTGTTCCTTCGAATAGTTTGAAACCGTAATGATCCGGTCGGCTTTGCGCGCCGCCGCGTTCAGCATCGGCCACGCATACAACAAGGAACTCACCGTGTTCCGGCGATTCGGCGATCGCAGATGGATCACATCCATAATCGAAACCACCAGCAGCCCTCGGTGCAGTAGCGGCACGTTGTAATGCGGCACGTGCAGCAGGTCGCATCCCGTCGCTGCCCGCGGAATCAGGAATTGCTCCCGCACCGTGTAGATCGGAACATCAATCACGCTGACGTGACCGCAGAACTCCTTCACGCGTGCTTCATCTCTTCTTCTGGCAATCGCGTGAAATTCCAGCCCGTTCACGTTCTGCCCCAAGCCCTGCAGCAGATTCTCCGTGTACGTGCCAATTCCGCCCACCAGCCACCGCGCGTCGATTGCAACGATCTTGCTCATCCCGAGAATTAATTCTCCTCACGAAGTGATCAAGTAGCCCACTTCCGCCGTCGCCCACGGATGCCGTGACATCAGCATCCAGAATCCCCCAAACATTCCCGCCTCTCGAATCACAATCGCCGCGGCCACTCCCATCGCGCCGAATCCGCGCCCCAAAAAGAAGTCCAGCGCCAGCGTGAGCACCGCTGTTCCCGCGAATACTCCCAGATAAACGGTTTTTAAGTTTGTCGCGATAGCCAGATTCGCATACAGCGTGTTCAGCAAAATCAGCGGACAGGCCAGCACCATCGTCGCTGCAATCGCACCGCTCTTCGCAAATCCCGGCCCATACAGCAACACCATCACCTTCGGCGCCGCCAAAAATGCCGCCACCACGCAAGGTGTCAACGCCGCAACAATCCACAATGCCCACTTTCTGGTGTACGCCCTCAAAACCTCTGGCGTACTCGACAGCCTCACCATCTCCGGCAGCAACACGCTCCCAAATAGCCAACAAGCCACATAAAAAACCGCCAACAGCGTATTCGCCGCTGAAAATGTCCCCAATTCCGGCAGTGTCACCAGCGCCGCCAGCACAATCGTGTCCAAGCGAATAATCGTGTTCGCCAGTCCATTCGCAATTCCTAGCGGCGTGGATTTCACAATCGTCGGCCAAACGAAATTCCCTCCCGGCCACGATGGCCGAATCCCCGCCCGCCAAGCCGCGAATCCCGTCAGCGCCAATTCAAAAAGCTGTCCGCCTGCAAACCAGGCCAGCAAAAACCGGAAACTCCATCCTTGCCTGTAAGTCAACAAAATCCCCGTCAACAACAAAAATGCGTGCGCGAATTGCATCGGCCCGATCGAGTGCGCTTTCCCCACTGCTTTCAAAAATGCCATCTGCAATTGCGAATAAGACTGCAGCACCGTCCGCAGCGTCACCCACACCGCCACCATCCACACAAATGCGCTCAGCCTCATCGCCATTCCTGCACTCAACAGAATCAGCAACGCCACAACCGTCAAAATCGTCTTGCACACATATAGTTTCCCCGCGATCTTCCCTCGTTCCGAACTCGCCGCGCTCAATTCAAGGATCGCCGTCGTATGCAGCCCGTTTTCCGCAAACATCACCGCAATCGTCACTAACGCGATGCACGCTGCGTAAACTCCCAGCGCCGCTCCGCCAAACCTCCGCGCAATCAGCAGCGTGAAGCAAAGATTCGCGACGCGCACCCCCGCCTCTCCGCTCAACACGCTAATCAGTGGTTTAAAAATATTTTTCATCCCTTCTCGCGCCGCTCAAAATGTCACCGTCGCCGGTAACATCCCACAAGCCTGTAGCTCACCCCTTCAGGGGTGAGGCTTTCCATAGCACCTTGCAAACCTTCCCCCACTAGCCCTCACTCTCTAGGGGCCGAAACATTTTGGCTTCGGCTCCGCCGCTCTGTGTTTCCATGCCCCCCATGCGGTGTTTGCTAGCCCATGCAACTCCCAATACCAACAACGCTCCCACCTTCACCGTCGCCGCCGCCTGCGTCCCCGCCAGATAAATCAAAAAACAAACCGCCACGAAACACAGCACCACCACATAATTCGTAAACAGGCAAACTTGTTTCCCCGTGTTCTGCAGCAATTTCTCGCACCACCCAACCACCATCCCCCACAAAAAGCCCGCCGCCATCGCTCCCCAATATCCAAAATTGATGTACCCTTCCCCAAGAATCGTCAGCCGCAGCCCTCCCGTTTCTCCCGATTGGTCCATCCCAATTAATTTTGTGCTGATCGCTCGCAGGCTGTGTTTGCTGCTCCAATCGCTCGCGATGCTGGGCAGCGGAATCACCGCCTGCGCAAACGTCTCCCCATTCAGTTCTTCTCCGTGCAGCAATGCCAAAGTCCATCCCAGATCCCTCACCTCCGGAAGCGCCGTGCTCGAAACATTTAACACATCCCCCGCGCTAACGTCGTCCGCAAATACTCCCAGCAAAAAAATGCATTGCGATATCACGTAAAGAATCGCCGCGCCCACCACCACCTTGCGCGTGAACCGGTACACATCCTGCCGCTCGATTCCCAGCAGCATCAGGAATGCCACCGTAACCACCAGCAAGTTCGCGCGCCGCAGCGGCAACAACAGCGCAACATACCCAATCACAGCCAGCAAAATGCCCACGATTTTCGGCTTCCTCGCCATCCGAATCAGCAGGAACGGCAGCGACACCGTCAACAAATCCATCGCCCGGTTCACAATCCATTCATCCGTAGCTGTTCCTCCCAGGATGTCCCCCGTGATATAGCGTAGAAACGGCCACTTCGCCGGCTGCGTCACGTAATCCAGAAATCCCAATTTCCAATACGCATAAAACATCAGCGCCGATCCAATCACCACCAGCACACGAAACAGTTTTTCCGCAGTGTCGCTGTCGATCAGTTCCGGAATTCCTCGAATCACTCCGCTCGCTCGATTCGCCAGGCTCCATCGGTAACCCATCGCTCCTGCAAAAATTCCCACGCTGTTAATCAGCATGGCCTGCGCAAAAAAGACCCCGGCGTTGGATCGGATCGTCGTGCGCTCCGTCGTCATCCCCGCAAGCATGTAGCCAACAAAAATGTGCCCCACCGCAAACAAAAAAAAGAGCACGCAAAGCGTTTGCCGCGTTCCCAACCTCTGCCAGGCGCATCGCCTCACCAATCCCACGGTCCCGGCCAGCAAACATAAGCTCGTCGCCACCAGCAGCACAGGCACGTCGCGTTCCACGATCCCGATGATCGCCGCCGCCAGTAGCGCCGCCAGACTAAACGTAAGCGTCAAATTTGATCACCCATCCGCAAATCGCCCTGCCTCTCCGGCTCTGTCTCTGCACTCGTCGTCTCTCCCTCAAACCGCTCCAACACCCTTTTCGTCCGCTCCACGAACGCAAACCGTTTTTTCGCTACATACGCAATCTGCGGCTCCACGCTCCTCACCATTTCCAACACCAGCAATTTCCCCGGGTCCCTCGGATCAGTCTTCTTCCATCCGTCCGTCGCAAAAATCCACACCGCTCCCAGCACCACCGAAAGCATCGTTCCCGTTAGCACAAGAAGTTTCCGCGGCGGAAACACTCTGCTCTCCGGCACCTCCGCCGGATCCAGCACTTTCACGCTCGGCACTTCCTTCGCCTCTTGCACTTTCGCCAATTCATACTGTTGCGTCAGCGTCTCGAACACCGTCTCTTCCACTTTTGTCCGCCGGTATAAATCCGCGTACGTCACTCCCAGCAGCGGCAATTTCCGAATCGAGGGATACATCGCATCATCTTTTGTCTCTGCCCCTCCGTTGCTTTCTCCCGCACCGCCCACTTTCCGGATTTGCCGTTCCAGCTCGTTCACTTGCGCCTGCATCGCGCGCACTCGCACGTTGTTGTCCGTATAGATTTGCCGCAACCCTTCCAATTGCGTACTCGCCGCGATCAATTGCCCCGCAAGAACCGCCGCGGACTCCAGCATCGCCTTGCCCTGCTCCTTGATGTCAATCGCCCCATTTTTGCTCGCGAATTCGCTGAAGTCTTTTTCCGAAGCCTCCAACTCCTGCTTCACTTCCGTCAGTCGTTCCTCCAGAAACACTCGCTCGCGATGCGCCGAAGACGTGTTCAACTCCGTCACCACGTTATTTAATTGCGCCACGTATTCCTGCGCCATTGCGCTCGCTCGCTTCGGGTCGTGGTCCGTCACTCGAATCGTCAGCACGCCGCTTTTGCGGTCGATCGCCACTTCCGTCTTCCTCGTCAACTGTTTTCTCGCATCCACCATCTTTTTTGTCCCGTAAACTTTCCGCAGCTCGAACTTGTTCACCAACTCGTCCTGCACCGTTCGGCTCAAAATCACTTCCGAAAAAAGATCCGCCGATGTCGTCATCCCCAGCAAGCTGCTTCCCAGTGCGCCCAAGCTTCCTCCAATCCGTCCGCTCAGCGCCGCCGCAATCGCCATTCCCTGTCCCTGCTGCGGGTCCGGTGGCATCAGGCGTGTCGTGGAAACAAATTGCGTCTGAAGCAACAGCGAAATCACCACGGAAGCCGCTGCTCCCCACGCCGCAAATTTCCCCAGCACTTTTCTCTGCGTCCACAAATGCCACGCCCGCGCAATCCGCCGTTCCCGCGTCTCTTCCTCATCCTTCCGCACTCGCCGTTCCAGCACTTCGTCAACGCTCAGCTCCGGCAGCGCTTCCGCTGCGCTTTTTGCCGCGCTCGCGCTCATTGCGACGCCTCCGTAGTTTCCGTTCCCACCGGCAGCACGCGATTCGCAGCGGCGGCGCCCTGTTGCCGCCCCCACTGCGGATAAATTCCAATTTCCACCGAAGCCACCAAATTATTCCGCGATCCCGTAAACAGCAGCGGGAAACTGGCGATGTGTTCGAATTGCAATAAACTTTTCACGTAAAATCCCCTTCGCCCCGTCCACGCATAGCTCGCTTGATAGTCCTGCCATTTCCCTCCGCCTGGAATGTAGTCCCCCAGCACCCTGCTCTGCTTCCACGTAAAATCCAGAGTCTTCCGCGGCCCCATCCAATAGCGCGTCCACCCTTGCAGCGTGATTCCTTCGCGCCCCACGGTATTTCCCATCAAGCTCCCCTCGTTCGTATACCCGTTCGTAAAATCCAAATTCCAGTAATTCAATTCCCCGTGACTTTGCACCGCGCCTCGCCCTGGCGAAGTCGAACTCGTCCACTCAAAATGTGCATCCCACTTCGCCAACCACGGCAGCCGCGCGAAATACAATCCCGGCCGCCAAACGCTTTTCGTCACATTCTGCAAAGGGATGGGATCGTCGTCGTCTTCCAATTCACCGTAGAACGTCGCCCAGTCGTGTATTCCCGGCAGCCGCCAAGTCCATTCCACCGACGTGCGCGAATCACCCGGCACGCTTCTCTCTGCCGAATTCCCTCTGCCAAAAACACTTTCCAAAAATAGTCGTGTATTCAGCGCCTCTATCGGCCCGCCAAGCAGGGTCGTCCGCCCGTAAGCAAATTCCAGCGAGTGCAACGGTTTGAAGCTGACTTTCTGCCCATAAATCCACGGCAACTTCGCGCCTTCATACCCGCTCAACCGTCCGTAAAATTGCTCCACATGAAACGGTCCGAATATTTTCGATAGCCCCGGAATCTCCAAATCATCTTCCGGCGCAATCCGCATCATCGGAAATGGCGCGGCATTATCGCTCAGTAGCAGCGATCCCCCGATCCCCGGTCCCCACGAAAGGCTTTCATTCCCAAACGAAATCTGCCACCCGTGGACATTTGTCCCCGCATAAGCATCCAACAATTGAAATTGGTTGATCGCCACGAACGGTGTCTGCGCCGGCACTGCCGACTCATCCCGGTTCGCAATGAATTGCGCCTCTGCCGATGTGAGCTTCGGAGCCGATGGCGCGTGCTGATATTCCCCGCTTACATAAAAAAACAAACTTCCGTAAGTCGCGCTCGCCGCTCCCCCGCTGATTAAATTCGTCCCTTCTTGAAACGGCCGTCCGAAGTCGTAGGAAATCGTCTGCCCAAAATGATAGCCATCGCTCAACACCGTTCCATTCGCGCTCATCACTCGCGTGTACATCGCATCCACTTCCGCCGAATTGTTCTCCCCGCTAAGTTTCGTCTCATCCCGCCCAAATTCGCGCCGCAACGCAGTAATCAGCGCACGCGCCTCCGCATCCCCAACTCCGATTCCCTCTTCCGCTTCCCCCAACAAATGCACGCACCGCGCCCGCGACCACGGCCGCGTTCCTTGAAATCCCGCGTTCACGTAGCCCAGCGCCGCCAGCCGGTCAAACGCCGCATACACCCAGCTATCCACCGGCACATACGTCGCTCCCGGATTTTCCACCGGCCCCGATTCCACATCGCGATTCCGCCCACTAATCGGATTCCACGCCGACCCTCCCACCTCCGCGTCATGGTGTGTCCGGTAAACGTACTCAGACACCAGCCATCCCATTCCGCTTCCGATCAGCGCATCCGAAGAAAAGTGTTGCTTGCTTCCCACGCTCGCAATGCTCACCGTCGTCGCCAATCCGTACGCCAGCAATTTCGTCATCGGCCCCGGATATTCATGCGCCAGTATTCCCGCCGCCGCCCACGCCACCGCCGAATGTCCCGATGGAAACGAATCTCCTCCGCGAAAAAATTCCCCTTGTCCGTTTCCTTGATCCGGTCTCTCGCGTCCCGCCGCATATTTCACGCCCTCGGTCAAAACAAGAGCGTCAATCATCGCTTCCCCAGCCAACAATCCCGTCTCGCGCTGATGCGGGTCCTTCGTCCTCCAACTCCACAAATACATTCCACCCGCAACAGCACCGAGTCCCGCCACGCTTCCCGTCCGCATCTCATTTTCCAAGTGCAGCAGCCCAGGCCTGCTCGGAAGGCTCTTGCTCAGACTCGCGTCCGTCAGTATCATACCCGCCGTAATTCCCGCCACCGGCACCAGCCACTCCGCATCCGTCCAGCGAATCCGCGCCGGGCTCGTCCAAATCTCTTTCTGATCGATCAGAAATCTTTTCCCCGCACTCTCCACCGGCGTCTCCGTTTTCTTAAACGCATCCGTCTGAATTCCCCACTCCGTTCCTCCAATATTTGGTTCCGGCAACGTGCTCTCGCCAACCGAGCTACTCTCCCGCGAGCCTTCCACTGCCTCTCCTCCCTGCTGGGGCCGCGCCGCCGCAAAATTCGCGCTCAGCGTCGCGTTCATCAATATGAGTCCCGTTATCATCGCGATTCTTCTCATAACCTTTCGAAAATCTTTCTCACGGCTTCAAATACGTCACCGCCAGCGCCACCGAAGTCGCCACCTGCGCTGTCTGCAACAGCGGCGTCCAATTTCGCGTGCCCACTTTCGCCGCCTTCTCCGGCACAACAATCGCGTCTCCCGGCAGCAGCACCGCCGACATCGGATCGCCAGACCAGATCGTCCCGTTATTCTTCGACGCAATCACCGACCCATTCGCGCGAATCACGAACACTGCTTTCTTGTCCGCCAGTTGCGTCACTCCGCCCGCTTGCGACAAATACCACTTCGCGCTTCTTCCCTCCACGAATCCCATCGCCGTCGCGTTGTACACCTGCCCATTCACCAACACGTAGTTCGCTTTCTTCGGCACCGTAATCACATCCCCATTCCGCACCGGCGCATTCCTCGCCGATTGCTCAAATGTTTTCATGTCTGGTGAAGCGTGAATCACCACTCGCCCAATTGGCAGGTTCGCTTCCAGTTGCGTCAGCGCCGTGTCCAGCTGCGCCATCGCGTTCAGCTTCGCGTTTTTCTGGTCGTCGTCGTTTTCCGGCAAAGCCTTCAGCAGTGTCTCTTCCGATTTCACCCGCGCCACCAGCTCGTCGTGCGTTTTCATCTCCAGGTCCCGCACATCGCGTCGCGTCAGCACCGTCGCATACGGGTAAGCTTCTCCTGTGAACCCTCCCGCTTCCCCCAACACTTCCGCCAGCGTTTCGCCCGGCTGTATCCCATACGTTCCCGGATGCACCACCTCGCCGCGAATCGTTACCCTCGCTCCCAGATTGTCCCAGCCGGGAATTTTCTGAATCGTCAGCACATCTCCGTTGTTCAACGCCAAATTCGCCGTCGCGTCTCCCTTCATCGCCACGCCAAGATTCACCGCCACGCTCGACCCCGTCGGCCCTCCCGTTGTATCCGCTTCTTCATGCGCCAGCACAGCGCTCTGCGAGTTCGCGCTCCGTTTCAGCCCTCCCGCTGCCAGCACTAGGTCCTCCACCCGCATGTTCGTCGTCAAGGGATACCGCCCCGGCTTTACCACTTCGCCCTTCACATACACCGTCGGCGGATCAACTTTCTCCGGATTCTTTTGCACGATCACCCGGTCGTGCGGCTCTAGCAATAAATTGTCCGCGGGATTTCCCGCCAGTGCTCCGCTCAAATTCACGCTCAGGATCTTCAGCGTGCCGTCCTGGCTCGTCCGGTACAATTGCGCAGAATCCATCTCTGCGTCCGCCGAAACTCCACCCGCCAGATAAACCGCATCTCGCAGCCGCGCCTGCCCGCTCGTCGTATACAAGCCCGGTTCGCGCACTTCTCCGCCCACCCAAACGTCAGGCGCTCCCTCAAAATCAAATTTGCTGAAGATGCGCACCGTATCCAGCGCCTGCAACTTCGGCGATGTCGCCGGATTCGCCAGCGCCGCGCTCAAATTAAAACTCTCCACTGTCGGCCGGTAATCTGGCGCATTCAGCCGTATGATCTCCGCGTATCCTCCCGCGGGTTCCGGCAACAAATCGGCGTACGAACTCACCAGGTCGCTCAATTTCATTCCTTCTTTGTACGAATACCGTCCCGGCCGCAGCACGTGCCCTTGCAGGTAAATCGCCTGATCGTTGTAAGGCGCAATCGGAAAAATGTGAATCCTGTCCCCGTCCTGCACTTTGAATGAGTCCAGCTTTGCCGTCGCCGCTTCCAATCCCTCTGCGCCAGACAAATCCAAACTGAACATCGTGCGCTTCTCGTGCGCCACCAGCCGTTCCACCTCTACATGCTGCAGCGCCGCCGCGGGCAGCACTCCTCCCGCAAGTTCCAGAGCCTCCTCCAATGTGGTTTCGCCGCTTAACTCATAAATCGCTGGACGTCGCACCATCCCTTCGATCGTCACTTGCTCTCCCGCAAGCGGCACCAGCAGCGAATCGCCCGTCTCCAGCCGCTTTTCATCCGTTCCCACTCCGCGCAGCAGCAAATCGTAAGCGTCCACAACCTCAATCAGTTGTTTCCCGCGATAGTGTTTCAATAAACGTAGTGATCCCCGCGCCGTCACTCCGCCCGCCGCAACAATCGCGTTCAGCGGTGTTGAAAGCGAGCTGATGTCGTATGCTCCCGGCTCGTCCACTTCTCCCACCACATAAACGCGAATCGTTCGCAGCCGCGATAGCGATACATCCGCCGAAGCGTCGCGATACTGTGAACGCAACACCGCCTGCACCGTCGTCTGCACTTCTCCCAGCGTTTTCCCGCTCACAAGCAGCGGCCCCGCTTCCGGCAACGAGATTCGCCCCTCGCGATCCACAACCCGCATCATTCTCTGCGACACTCCGCCCCACAAATCGATCGCCAGGCTGTCTCCAGGACCCACCGTGTAGTCCGGCCCCACCGGCAAATCCATCGGTATCGCTTCTGGGTCGCGCAATCCCCCGCTCAGCAAATCAATGCCGAATCGTTTCAGCTCTCTTCCGCTTGCCGGCACTTGCACATACATGTCGTACAGCGATGGAATATCCGCGTACGGATTTTGCTTGTGAACAATCGCCCCCGGCACCGGCTCCCTGCTGGAAACTCTGTAAAGCGAATCGCGTTTGCTCCGTTCAAAATATGGACTCGTTTTTCCGCTCAGATAACCACTTGACGCTCCTCTGCCAGCAAGCGCCGCCTCTCTCTCCGCGTTCTCCATTTCCCCGCGCAGCTTCTCTTTCTGACCCTCCATCTCCGCCATCGCATTTCGCGATCCCATCAAATCCGGCGCGTTGGACATCGCCGCCAGCCGCATTCCATCTGCGCCGTCGTCCATCCCGCGCGTCGCAGCTTCCGCTGGTCCATTCCCAATCCCCGCCCGTAATATCGCCGGACTCGTGGAATCCTCACTCGGCATTCCCGTCCCACCTGGACCGGTTCTCAGCGGCGCCGGAATATCTCCCTCCCCGTTGTTCTGAAGTTCTCTCCTCTTCCGCGGCGTCTCCCCCTCACAATCTACTTCTCGCCGTGGATCGCACGCCTTCGCCCTCTGAATTTCCTCTCCCGATTCTTTCTCCTGCGATCCCTTCAATGATCCCGTATCTTCCTGCTCTTCGATTTTTACCAATCGCCGCGCCCGTTCCTTCAGCACCAGTTCCTGCTGCTTTCCCAATTCCGAATCCGGATTCACCGCGGGCAACAAGTAGCCATACCGCTGCACCAATCGCGTCGCCACCGAACGAAACACCACATCCTCTTCCAGCCGCTCAAAAATCGCCTGGTCCGTCAGGTCCTCGTCGGAGATCACCTGCCCATTCGACGTCGCTTCGTTGCATATCCTTTGCTTCAACTCCACCAGCAGCCCCGGATCTTTCACCAGCACTTCTCGTATCTGCGCTGGCGAAGCCGCCACCCGCTCGGAGTTTTCTCTTTCCAGCTCAAACGTATTCGACTTCGTCGCCCCTTGCCTCGCTTCCACGCTGCTCCGTGCAGCGGCAGTGTTCGTCTGCTGCGCATGCAGACTCCCGCCGCAAGTCAGCAACACAATCCCCGCAATCAACCAGCACACCCTGCCGCGCCGCGCCAACTCCTCTTTAATTCCGCTCGCAACTCTCACAGCCTCTCCCTCGCGGCTACGCTTCCATTCCGCACCGCTCCCAAAAATCCCTGCGGCGAAGTTTCGATGTCGTTGCAATGAATATCCAGCGAAGCCCAATAACATATCGTCCGATCCTTTCGCGAAGCCACCGCGATCACTCGCACGCCCGGATACTCGCGCAACAGCCGGTCGCAGATCTCCGGCCTCTTTTCCGTTTCATCCAGCGCCACCACCACCAGGTCCGGCACCGTCGCCTGCACCCGCCCCAAAATTTCCGATTCATCGGACACTTCTCCCACGATCTCGATGTCCGGCTGATCCGCAAGCGTCGCCACCACCGCCTCGCGCATCAGCTTTGGCGCATTCGCCACTAATATTCGTGTCGTTTTTTCCATCGCACTGCCCTCGCTCGCAAAGTATCTCCGCGCTCCTCGCGAGCGTGCAGGTCCAATCATGGATATGTGCAGGGTCTAATTCGCACTAGCGCACAAGTACCTATTCGGACTAATCGCGCCCCGCCCCGTTTTGTCTGTTTTTTGTTACCAGCAGGAAGATGACTTGCCTTTGACTTCTTCGTGACAACTGAATTTCCTCGAGCCCGTAATCTTCAGCTTGTTGATCATCGGTGCCGCATTTCCGGTTCGCTTTATCGCCGGCCGCCGCCGCACAAAATATTTTACGAAGGGTGAATGCCCAAGGATGCCAAGGTGAACAAACTCGTAGCGCAACTTCAAGCGGCCTTAGTCTGTCCCTCAGCCTCCTCGTCACAGGATGCCGAGCGCCTCATCCTTACTTTCCTCGCGCCATGATCAATCGAAATCCAAATCTCCGGGAGCCTCTTGCATGAAACTCGCAGCAATCCTCATCGTCGCCATTTCCTTCACGGCCTTGGCTCTCGCCGCCGCTCCTCGCCCTCAGCACCCCGCTAAAACCATCAACATTACCGCCTCGCGCTTCGCCTTCAATCCCAATGAAATCACCGTCAACAAGGGCGAACCCGTCACTCTCGTCATTCGCTCCACCGATGTCACTCACGGCCTCGTCATCGAAGATCTCGGCGTGCGCACCGAAATCAAAAAGGGCCAATCCGCTTCAGTCACTTTCACTCCAGACAAGGAAGGAACCTTCCAGGGTAAGTGCGCCCACTTTTGCGGTTCCGGTCACGGCTCCATGACTTTGCTTGTTCACGTCGTCGCTTCAGGTGCACCATGAAACTTCGCCTCGCCCTCTGTTTCTCTTTCTTCGCCATCTTTCTTTCCGGATGCCGCGTCACGCCTCCCGGCAAACTCGAAACCTCCGTCATGACTCGCATCAAGCATCATTTGACGGTCCGTGGAAAGAGCGACCGCAATCCCTTGTCCGTTTCTCCAGCCACCATTGAAGACGGCCGCGTCGCCTTCTCTCACTATTGCGTTGCCTGTCACGGCCTCGATGCGCAGAACACCGGCGTGCCCTTCGCCGATCGCATGTCTCCTCCAGTGCCTTCTTTGAAATCGCCAACCGTGCAGTCTTACACCGACGGCCAATTAATGTGGATTTTGCAGAACGGCGTTTCGCCTTCCGGTATGCCCGCTTCCAAAGGCATTCTCACCGATAAAGAATTGTGGTCCATCGTCGTTTTCCTCCGCCATTTGCCGGAAGCCGGCAGCCTGGGAGAGCCCCAAATGTATTCCGGCGACGACGCCACTGCGCCTTGCCCCACCGCTCCCGCTCAACCTCGGTAATTCAACGAACACACGCAGCGCTGGCAAATCTCGTTCTTCGCTACATCTAGCCCCGCCCGGAATTCCCGCGCCGCTTTTCCATTTAAAATCGCGTCCAGGCTTCCATCCTGCAAACTTCCGTACGCCCGGTGAAAAAAGCATGGCCGCACCGCTCCATCGCTCTCAATCACCGCGGAAACCCATGGCGCGTTGCACATCGGCGCTTCACTCTTCTCCATTCCCAATTGCGCCCGAAAGTGCCGCGCAATCCGCCGCAGCTTTTCCGGCGTCTCCACCACAAAACTCCGTTCCCCTTCCCTCTCTCTCTCTTCAATCAACAATTCAATCTCATTTTCCAGCGCACCCAATTCCGCCAACGAAAGCCCCACCTCGTCCTGTCGCGCCACGGGCCACGCCAACAGCCTGTTAAATGCCGTCGAAGTCAAATCCGCCGCAAGAAATGAAATCGCATTCAACCCAATTTCCTTTGCCGCGCGCACTGTTTCCCGTAAATGCCGATGATTCGCTTTTTGCACCACGCTCCGCGCCGTAATCTGAAAATCTCCCCGCCGCTCTCGCAACTCGCGTACGCCCGCTTCAATCTTTGCAAACCCACCCGCCACTCGCCGGATTGCATCGTGTATCTCCGCCGGCCCATCCACCGACACGATCACATCATCAAAACTCGCCGCGACCTCATCCGCTTTCTTCTCCAGCAGCAATCCCGTCGTCAGCAGCGTCAATCGTATCTTTTCTTCGCGCAACATCGCGCAAAGCAGCGGCAATTCCGCGTTCATCAGCGGTTCTCCGCCGGAAAACACCACCCACCGCACGCCCAGCCGCCGAATCGCCTCCAAATGCGGTTCCAACTCGCTAGCCCGAAACGCCTTCCTTTCTTTCGTCTTCCAGATGTCGCACATCACGCATTTGCAATTGCACGAGCTGTGCGCGTGCACCACCAGCACTGGCAGCGTCTCAATCGCGCCACTCTCCGCACTGAGCTCAATCGTTTCCCTGTCTTTCTCAGCGATGGAACCCAAATCTCACCCTCTTCCCTCCAAGAAAAATACCTTCCGGCAAATGGCCCGCCGTCTCGCGAAACAATCGTTCCAGCGGCGCCCGTATCCACCGCACTGTGTCCTTGATCATCAGCGGTTGCAAACCTTGCCGCGTGCTCCGTGGCAATCGTTGCAGCATTTCCTCCGACGCCAGTTGCACCCGCCCACCAATCAGCACCAGTTGCACATCCGCGAACGAAAGATCTGCCAGCGTATCGGCAGGCCCTTGTCCACTGTCGCGTACCGCCACCAAATCCGCCACGCCTCCCACGCGAATTCTTCCCTGCCCGTCGTGCAATCGCAGCAGCCGCGCCGCCTCTCGCGTCACAAACTTATAAATCGTCTCTGCCGGCAAATGCGTCACTCCCAGCGCAAACCTAGCTTCATCCAGCAAATCTCCCTCGGCCGTCAACGAAGAATCACTTCCCAGCGCCACGTGCCGCAGAGACTCAATCTCTTGCGTCCCCAATGTCCGTCCAAATAAAAACACATTCGAACTCGGGCACCAAATCAGTCCCCCACCCGCATTGCGCAAAGTCCTACGGTCTTTCTCGCTGAGTCCCAGCCCGTGGATCACAACCGTATCTTTATCCAGCGCTCCGGCTCGCTGAAGTTCCCCAAGTTCCTTCCCACTCCCTTCGTCAACGCCCTCCGCAAGATGAATCAAAAAGGGTCGCCCCGCCGGCGTCGCGGTTTTTTTTGCAGTGGCCTCTGCGTCCATTGCCAACGAGTGTGCCCAGCCATATTCGCGCACCACGCGCACTGGGAACTCGTTTTCAAACACCGCGCCATCGTAAGGATTGTGGTGCGAAACCGTCGTCGCCCCGCACAACAAATTCCGGATCCCGCCCCACCACAGCCGCGTCTCTTTCGCAATCTGCCGCTGCCTGCCAATCTCCTCCGCATTTTTTCGGTGAATGTCCTCGGCCCACTCCACGCAATTCGCGTACCCTCCTCTTCCCATCCGCGGAAACAACGCAAATTCCAGGTGATCGTGCGCATTCACCAGCCCCGGCAGCAGCAAATATTTCTGCAGATCGATTGCGCCGTCCGCATATTCGCCGCGAAATCTGTTGCCACTCTTCACGCCAATCTCTTCAATCCGTCCATCGCACAAGCGTAACGTTCCCCGCACTCGCTCTTCCGGCCCCAGCGCCACCCACGCATTCTGTATCTGACTAATCTTCTCTTCGCCCCTCCTGTACGTAACGCGCCCGCGCTCCCCCTCCACCGCCCGAAATTGCAAAATGTAAATCGCCGGATACCCCGCCGCCTTCTCGAAATAATTCAGCTTTCCCGCTTTTTCGAATAACTTCTTCTCCACCTCTCCAAATCCCGGCTCCAGCCGCGCACTCAATCGCAATCCCACCTTCTCGCACAGCGCAATCACTTCGCTGACGGATCGCTCCACCGTCCGAATCTCCTTGAACCCCGCCCCTTTCTTCACGCCGCGCCGCCACTGCAAAGCCGCGCTCGTCGCAGGATGCACATCCGTCAAAAACAACGATCCGCCTTCTCTCAGCGCCACTCGCGCGTTTGCCAGAAATTTCTCCGCCTCCTCCACGTAACTCAGCACAAAATTCCCCAGCGCCACGTCCGCCGATCCCGCCTTGAATGGAAACTTTGCGCTATCCGCATGCACCAGGTGTGCCGCGTATTTCAGTTTCTTCTTCGCCCGTCGCAACATCTCCGCCGAAGCGTCAACTCCAAACAAACTGCGCGGCTCTCTCTCCTTCAAAATCTCCAACCAGCGCCCTGTCCCGCATCCCAGATCCACAACATCCAGTCCCGGCGCGCAAGGCAAGAGCGGCTCCAGATACCGTCTCTCCAATGTCAGCAGCGCGTTCCCCTCTTCGTCGTAACTCCGCGCCCACTGCCGGTATCCTTCTTGGACAGAGACAACTGTGGCTGACGATGTGCCTCCCATCGCGCTTTCCTCGCTCCTCTACAAGCTTTCCTGTTTAGGTTTCCTCAGCGTGATGAATTCCTGCGCCCACCGCAGTTCCTTCGGGTACGCATATATCCCCGCCGCGTACCTCCACGCGCTCAGCGTCTGCAGCAGCGTCCGGTTCCATCGCGGCGCGCGTATGTCCTGCACCGTCGGCCAACGCGAACTGATCACCACCTCGAAATTATCAATCAGGTTTTTCGTCTTCCGCGTCAGCCATGGCGTGTTCGGATCAATGCGCAGCGTAAAGTCCATCCACTTCTTTGTCGCCCATTCCTCCGGGCTCACCGGAAATTCCACTTTCCCATCGATCTCCCCATACATCTCCGTCCTCTGCGGCACCGGCGTGTAGTGATAAATAATGATTTCGCACTTCGTGTTTATCTTTTTCAGTTTTCTGATGAACTCCAGCGTCTCTCGCGTGTCGCGCTCCGGGTCCCGCGGATTTCCGATCACAAAAGAGAACTCCGGTATGATCCCGAATTCCCGGATCCGCCGCGCCACCGCCAGCGTCTGCTCGGTCGTGATGTCCTTCTTCATCTCCTTCAATACCCAATCCGATCCAGACTCCGCCCCAAAGAAAATCATCGTGCATCCCGCCCGCTTCAGCGCTTCCAACGTTTCATTCGAATACCGGTTGAAAATGTCCACGCGCGCTTCGCACCACCACCGCATCCCCAGTGGCTCGATCCGCCGCGCCAATTCCTTCGCGTGATTCTCTCCCATGAAAAAATTCATGTCGTAAAATTGCACGGAGTCCGCGCCATACTCCGTCTTCAAGTGCCGCAGAATCGCCTCCGTCCGCGCCGGGCTCTCCAGCAGTTCCCGCGTACCGTAAGCCGCGTGCACTCCGCAGAAGCTGCAATGGAACGGGCAACCGATACTCGCGTGGTGTGCCGCCGTCCGCTTTCCAAAAAATGACGGCCGCAAATATTTTCCCACCGGCACGCGGTGGAACGGTGGCCAGGGATAAGCATCCGGCCCTTTCATCAGCCGTTCCGGATTGTGCCGGTGCAATCCGAATACGTCTTTGTACGAAAGCCCCAAAATCCCTTCCAGCTTCCGCTTCCCGCGAATCGCTTCAATTAATTCCAGCAGCGTTTCTTCGCCCTGCCCGCGCACCGCGTAATCCACATACCGCGCATTCAGCGTCGCGGCTGTATAAATCGAAGGAAAGTATCCTCCCCAAACAATCGGCAGCTTTGGATACAGCTGGCGAATCGTTTTGCACACCGCAATCGCCGCCGCCATTTGCGGCCCTGGCATCACGCTCACGCCCAGCAATTCCACGTTGCGTGTGTTCATCAACTCCACGATGATTTCCGTCGGGTTATCCACCACGTTGCCGTCGACAATTTCGTACTCCTCGCGCCCTTCCAGCACCGCCGCCAGCGCCATCACCGACAGCGGGAATCGCCGGTTGCGCGGCTTCGTCGCCCGTGGATTCAACAAAATAATCATCGCGTCTTCACCTTTGCGCTGTACAAAATAAACTGCGAAGGCTCCCGCCGCCTTCTCCATTTCGCAATCCATGGCCGGCAAGCCCAGCCAATCCCGTACCAGATGCGGTGCGCCGTCCACTTTAAGTTGTGTCGCGCCTCCAGTGCGATCAATCGTTCCGGCGTCAAATATTCCCCGCTCTGCAATCCGTCCGCGCGAAACCCGTAGCGCTTCTCGAAATATTCTTTCCGCTCCTCGCGCATCTGCAGTCCCCAGGCCTCCGCCGAATAGCTCGGCGAATCCGCAATCACAATCGTTCCGCCGCGCCGCACGCACCGTATCGCCTCGCCCAGAGTACGGTCATAATTTTCCGAATAATGAAATGAAGCGTTGAAGATCGCGCAGTCAAACTGCTCCGCCGCGAACGGCAAATTGTCCAATTCCGCCTGAAATCGCGGAAACATTTCCGGCAGCGCGCTCTGGTAATGCACCGCCGCTCCCAGCCCGTCATACGCGTTGTTCAACAAATCCACGGCAACGGGCCGGTGCCCCAATTTCGCCAGCCGGTGACACATCCACCCATTCCCCGCTCCAAGATCCAATATCGCCAGTGGCACTTTGTTCTTTCGGCTCAACTCCGGCAAAAGTTTCTGCTCGATATATCGAAACGTTTTCCCGCGTATCCCCCACTGCCACGAATTTCTTCCACTAATATCCCGGTAAGGCAGCTCCAGATAAAATCTTTCTTTGTCGCTTCCCCGTCCTTCTTCCCTCCGTACGTGCTCATACTCCTTCACAAATCGCGCGAAATGCTTCTGCCGCGCCTCCGGCAGCGCCATCCAAATGTCTTCCTCCGCCGCAAATGTGCTCATGCAATTCCCGCAAAAAAGACTCTCCTTACTCTTCGCCAGCGAATAGTAATTTGCATGACCCAGGCTCTCGCGGCATGCCGGGCAGCGCAATTCGATGGACGATACACTCTCCACCGTTCGCAGAGACTTCTCCGTCGCATTCGGAAGCTCCTTGAACGACAACGTCACGCTCATACCTTGCATCTCGTAAACTCCAGCAATACGTGATCCCCCACATCCCGCAAAATCGGCCACCCCGCGCAAATTCCGTCCCATTTCTCAAATGTTCTTAGCCTTCGTTCATGCCCCCGCGCCCACTCTTCCACATACGATGGCGGCACGAATAATCCGATAGCCCGCCGCCGCTCCAGCGCAAACCACGGCGCAAACGCGCGCTTCACTTCGCGCACCGTCGGATACCAAACCTCGATTCGCACCCCACCCAATCTCGCCGTCGCTTTTCCGCTCAATCGCCGGAACGCTTTCTTTCCCTCTCCTTGCGCCAAATACCACGCCATCTCCCACGCGCACGCTCGGCTCCACAAACACAACAGCACTCGCCCTCCCGGCCTCACCACACTAGCCAGGTTCCGCGCAATCGGCCCAAGCTCCCTCACGCAATTCAGTCCCGAAAAAGTTGAATAAGCTCCATCAAACAATTTCTCTCGCGGCAATCCCGCCAATTCCTCGTTCGCCAGTCGCAAAAAAGTGATCTCTCCTCCGCTAGCCTCCCGTTTCCTCCGCGCCTTCGCCACTTCAATCATTCCCGATGAAGCGTCGCACGCCACAATTCGTCTGCCCCGCCCAGCAAGAAACTTCGCATCCTCGCCTGTTCCGCAATTCAATTCCAGAATCCGTTCTCCCGGCGCGAACGCTTCCAGCATCCTCTTCCAAACCTGCTTGCGTTGCGCTTGCCCAATCGCCGTATGTGTGAACGCCTCGTCATACGCTCTCGCCACGCGGTCAAACGCCTGCCCCGCCGCGGAATAATTCACGCTCGCTGCTCCATTCAAGCGGACACCTCGCAGCTTTTCGCGTACAGCGATTCCCTCAACGCACTTACCTGCTCTTGCAATTCCCCTTCGCGCCCATCACCCGCTCCACTTCTCTTCAGCCGCGCCAGTTTCACTTCCTGCTGCAGCAGCCGGTCCGCATTCGCATAAAATTCCGAAGACCGCCTCCCGCGCACGCCCAATTCGCGATCCGAAGAAATTCCCCACGGTTTCAGTTGCACCAGCGACCCCGCCACGCGTTCGTAATATTTCGTTCCCTTGATCGGATAAGACACCGTCGTCAAAAACACGTCCGGATCGCTCCGCTTGACGTGCTCAATCGTCGCCTCGATGTCCTCCAACTCTTCTCCCTCGTATCCCCACATCAAAAACATTCCCGTCTGAATCCCTCGCGCTTTGCAGAGCTCCACCGCCGCCTGCACCTGTTCCACTGTCACCCCGCGTTCCATCGCATCCAGAATTCTTTGTGAACCGCTCTCTGACCCAATCCACAACCGGTAACAACCCAACTCCGCCAGCAGGTCCGCCGATTCCTCATTCAATCGATCCGCCCGCGAAATGCATTCAAACGGCACGCGCAATCCTCTCCGCTTCATTTCCTCCGCGTATTTCCTGAGCCACCCGTGATGTATCGTGAACACATCGTCGGCAATCCACGCCAAGTCCGGCTGGTATTGCCCCAGCAGCCATTCCACTTCATCCACAACGCGCACCGGATTTCGCCTCCGATGCGTCATTCCAAACACCTGGTGGCTGCACCAACGGCAACGGTATGGACATCCTCGCGCCGTAATAATCGACAGCGAACTTTTCCCATGCGCGTCGCGCCAAGTTTGCATGTACCGTCCAATGTCCACGCTCTCCCGCGCCGGCCACGGCTGCGCGTCAATATCCGCAATCTGCGCGCGCTCTTCTGTCAGCCGCACAAATCCACTTTCGTCGCGATAAGCAATTCCTTTTACTGCTTGCAACCCCGCAAGCGATTTCGCCTTCAACACCGGCAGCAGCTCTTCCAAAGTCTCTTCGCCCTCGCCGATCACCACCACGTCCGCGCCCGCCTCCAGATATTCTTCGACGTACGCTCCCGGCTCCGGCCCTCCCACAACCGTCTTCCAACCCGCCGCCCGCGCTTCCCACAAAATGTCGATCACTTTCTTCCGCGTCATCAGATTCGCGTAAATCCCCAGCACCGCGGGCCGTTCCGTTTGCAAATGCCGTATCAGCTCTGGCGTGCTCGAAAATGTTGTGTCGAACACTTCCACATCAAATTTCTTCCCGCGAAGATGCGAACAAATGTAAAGAATCCCCAGCGGCACGTAAGGCTTGCGAATCTGCAATTCCTTGGCGTCCTCCGCCATGAAATATCCATGCGTAAGGAGCAGATCAGTCATTCGCCCCTCCGCATGCTCCCGCCTCCGTGCGCAAAAGCACAAATGGCGCATCCCCCGCGAATCGGAAATCACTTTCTTCCCGTATCTTCGGCAATTCCGTCGCATCCGCATTCCGGCAAATCGGTTCCAGCGCCGCCACCTCTTTCCACAATTCCCGATGCGCCCCTTCCGCGCCGTTTTTCCAGCTTTCCACTTCCGCGTGCAGCGCATCTCTCACCGCGCGATACAACCGGTCCGTATACGCTCCCTTAAACATCACGCACAAATCCTCGCTGTCCGACCAGTTCTGTTTCGCTCCCAATTGCTTCTGCACTCGCTCATAAAATCGCGTATTCGGCAGCGGATACGAAAACGACACGCCCACATCATCCGGCTGCGTCTCTCGCACCAGCGCAATCGTCTTCTGAATGTCTTCCCACTGTTCTCCCGGATATCCCAGTTGCAAAAAATAGCAAGCGCGAATCCCCTCGTCCTTCAAGTATTCCCTCGCCGCAATCACCTCTTCCACGCGCAATCTTTTTTCCATCGCATCCAATACTTTCTGTGAACCAGACTCCACTCCCATCCACACTTCCGCGCACCCTGCCCGCCGCAGCGCCTGCGCAACTTCCTTCGTCAGTAAATCCGCGCGCGCCTGTATCTTGAATGGCACCGCGCTTCGCAGTTCTTCCACGCAACTCGCGAACTCCTTCACCCAGTGCCGGTTCAATCCAAAAATATCGTCCGCAAACCACAAATGTTCCGCGCCATACGTTTCCTTCAACAACTTCATCTCCGCCGCCACTTCCGCTGCCGGGCGAAGTTGAAACGCATCTCCAAAGATCGGCTTCGCGCACCAGTTGCATCGAAACGGGCATCCCCGGCTCGCAATCAAATTCATGGAGAACGCCCGCCCCGCGTCTTTCCACGCCTCGCGATAACTTTTCACATCAATCAAATCCCGCGCAGGAATCGGCAGCCTTCCATCCCCATTCCCCGCTTTTCGCCCGCTCTCTTCCACCGTCTCGCCCGCCACTCCGCGCTTCAGCCATTTCAATCCCGCGATATTCCTCGGCTCCCCGCCGCTCTGCATCGCCTTCACTACTTGCAGCAGCGTGTACTCAGCCTCGCCCTCCAACACGTAATCGCATCCATGCCGCAAATACTCTCCCGCATGATCCGTTGCGTCCGAACCATGCACCACAACTTGCGCGCCCCATTCCCGCGCGGTCTCAATCATTCGCCACGCCACTTCCCTCATCCGCGTCAAACACATCTTCGTCAAAAAATTAAAGTCATCCTCATAAATGGCCACGATTCGTGGGCGATGTTTTCTCAGCGCCTCGCGAAATCCCGCCTCCGGCTCCTGCAGCATGCTGTCAAACGCCGCCACCGCAATCCCGTTCTCGCGCAGCAACCCTGCGGCATATAGCGTCCCCAGCGGCGGATAAGGCTCCATCTTCCGCGCCTGCTTGCGGTCATACGGCAAATGGTAGGAGTGCGTCAGCAATACGTCAGCCACGGTTTCCTCCTCCGCCCCGCAATCTCTCCGCCTGTAAAACGCTCAACATGCTTCCGCGCCCTCCCGCCCCAATGCTTGCCCCGTAACCAGCGATCGCCGCGTCACTATTTTTTCAAACGTCTTGCCGATCCACAGCTCCCAAGGAAAAAAGTATTTGTTCGAACGCAACCGCCACCGCAGCGGCGCTCCCAACGCTCTCCTCAGCCCGCTTCGCAACTTCGGATGATCCTTCGTCGCCTTCCGCAGTTGATTGTTCAGCAAAAAGAAATCAAGCATCCGTTCCAGTCGTTTTAGCTCTTCGCCCTTTAGCCACGGCAGCGTCTTTCGTCCCAGCGGCAAGTCTGCCCACTCTTCCAGCGATTCCGGCTCTCGCAGCCCCTTCGCCCGCAGTTCCGGCCAAATCGGAATTCCCGGGTACGGCGTAAATACGTTTGGCGAAAAACTTACATTCCAGAATTGCCGCGCGATGTCGCTCATGGTTCGCAGCGTCTCTATGCGGTCCGCTTCCGTTTCGCCTGGATACCCAAAAATTAAATTGAACGTGACGTGTATTCCGCCCAGGCACGCCTTGCGCGCCGTTTCGTACATTTCATTCACCCGCTGATGCCGCTTGTTCATCAGCTTCAATACGCTGCTCACCGTCGATTCCGTCCCAAACCCCATGTGCGACACGCCGCTCTCTCCCAGCAGCCGCACTTCGTCGTCGCTCATTCGGCACAGAAAATCCGTCGACGCCTGGAACGTCCACCGGAAATTTCCCTTGGCCTCCACAAATCCCCGCGCGATTTCCAGCGCTCGTCTCCAATCCACCGGCAAGTTCGAATCCAGCATCGCAACTTCTTCAATCCGGTAACGCTCCGCCAATTCCGTTACTTCCCTCACCACCCGCTCCGCTGCCAGCGCATTAAACTTCCTCTTGTAAAAAACCATGTCCGTGCAGTAATTGCAGGCGTACGGGCAGCCCACGCTGGTGGCATAAGCCAGTTTGCGTTCACCCGATACCCGCTCGTACGCGTCGAAATCTGCCAACTCAAAAGCAGGCGTCGGCAAATCATCCAGCAGCGCTACTCGCCGCTCCGCCGAATGCCGCGGCATTCCAAATTGCCTTGAAGACACTCCCGCAACGCCGCGAAAATCCACCCCTGCCGCTAAACTCTCGGCCACTTCCACCAGCGTCAACTCGCCTTGCCCCCGCACGATCGCGTCAACGTAACTTTCCTGCAGCGTCTGCGCCGTCGCCAGGCTCGCGTGCCATCCGCCCCAAATTACTGGAACTTCCGGCGCTTCCTTCTTCACCGCCTTCGACATTCGGATCGCTCCGCGAATCATCGGCCCTGTCAGCACCGAAATTCCCAGGCACAACGCATCTCTCACTTCTCGCAACACCGTCTCGTACCACTCGCCATCAATCGCCGCATCAATCAGCTTCACTTCAAATCCTGCCTGCATCAGCGGCGCCGCCAAGCTCAGCAGGCAAAGCGGCGCGCCCAGCGGCGGCCCGTCATACTGCGGGTAGAACAGCACCACTTTGCGTTTCTTCAGCACGCCGCCTCGCTCGTCACTGTTTCCAATCTCTTCGCGTCCACTGCGGGCTTCGACGCCATCTGTTTCTTCAATCGCTCGTTAATCCACAGTTCCGCCGGCATTCGGTAAATGTCGTGGTCCAGCCGCCACCGCGCCGGAAGCGAAATCGCTTTCTGGATCAGCCGTGTCGATCGTTTCCGCGTGTCCGCCGCAATCGGCACTCGGTCAAACGCGATTCGCAAATACTCCCGCATCACCTGCAGCCGTTTGTGTTCCGCCCCGCTCAGCCAAGGCAGCACCGTGTAGCGTGGGAAAAATTCCGCCCATCCCTCAAATGACGACGGCACGCGTATCCCCAATTCCTCCGCCTGCTCCATGATCGGTGAACCCGGATACGGCGTGAAAATGTTCGTCCAGAATTCCGCTCCCGGGAATCGCCGGCAAACGTCCATCATGAAATTAATCGTCTCGCGCCGCTCTTTCGTCCCTTCCCCCGGATACGCGAAAATAATATTGAACGAAGGCCGTATCCCCGCTTCCAGGCAGCGCGCTGCGCTTTCATAAATCGATTCGAAGTCCTGGAACGTCTTGTTCATCAACTTCAATATTTTTTCCGACCCCGAATCCACTCCCTGGCAAATCTGGTGCAATCCTCCCCGCCTCAATAGCCGCAAATCTTCCGCGCTCAACCGAGCCGTCAAATTCGTTGTCGCCTGAATGCTCCATTTAAAATCCGCGCCCGCCCTTACTAGCCCTTCCCCAATCGCTCGCGCGCGGTCCAGGTCAACCAGAAAGTTGTCGTCCACCACCCACACCATCTCCAACCCGTATCGCCGCGTCAGGTCAACTGTCTCCTCCACGAATTGTTCCGGCGGCAACGCATTCCATTTCCGTCCATACACTCCCGCATTCGTGCAGTACGCACAATTGAACGGACACGCCAAACTCGATATGTACATCGCCCAGCGCCGCCCGCAGCTCCGTTCGTACGCATCGAAATCCGCCAGGTGATACGCCTTCGGCGGCAACTCCACGATCGGCTTCAGCGGCCGCTCCGTCGTGAACACCAATTTTCCGTTTCTCTTGAATCCAATCCCTGGAATCAAATCAATCGGCGCGCGCGCTTCCAAATGCTGCACCAACTCCAGCAGCGTTTCTTCGCCTTGCCCTCTCACCACAATGTCAATGTACGGCGCTTCCAGCGTTTGCTTCGGCAGCAGCGATGGATGCCACCCTCCCAGGATGATCGGGAAATCCGCCTTCCACGCTTTCACCGCCTTCGCGATTTCCACCGTTTCGCGGATCATTGGCCCCGTCACCAGCGATATCGCCAGGCACACCGCGTCCTTCACTTCTTCCAGCACCTGCTGCTTGTAGTTCGGTGTGATTGTGGAATCGATCAACTTGATCGCATACCCGTTCTGCAACAGTGGCGTGGCCACCGCCAGTATTCCCAATGGAGCCGTGGCTTCCGAACTCGCAAACGATGGAAAGAAAAATACTATTTTTTTAGACATCGTCCCTGTCTCTTTGAACCCGCAAGAAACGTTACGACGCCCCGCCTTGCTCGTTTGTCACGGCCTTGTCACTTGCCTGTCATTTCTTATTCCACCGCGATTTAACTGCTAGTTTTCGCGCTAAAGTAACCAGCATTGTGACGCTCACTCTCGCTTTCAATCCCATCACTCTTCCCTTGCGCGCGGAGTTCCCTCTCGCCGGCGCGCGCTGCCTTCTCTCCACAAATTCCCGCGAACTCCTGCGCCTCTCTCAGCCCTGGCAAGCACTCCGCGCCGCCGTTCCCGCCCGTTCTTTCCTCATGCAAATTATCGAAGACGCTTCCTTGTCTCCGGATTCCTCCGCGCTTTTTCATTTCCGCGGACTTCGCCATCTCGTCTTTGCCATGCTCGATCGCCAGGGCTTTTTGAGTTTCGATTTACTTCGCCGCCGCATCATGGGAATTCTTTCTCCTGCCGCCGCGCGCGATCCTGGCTTTTGGAATTCCCGCTTGCTCCCCATTTCCGTCAGCCTTCTCGGCACAATGCTGGGCGTAGCTCCCTTGCATTGCGCTTGCCTTGATCGCCACGGCTCTGGTCTACTCGTCGCAGGCAATTCCGGTGCCGGAAAATCCACTCTCACCGCCGCTCTCGCCAGCCGCGGCTTTGCCGTTGTTTCTGACGATTGGACCTACGCTTCCCCTCTTCACGGCTCTCTCGTCGCTCACGGCCTATTTGCTCCCCTCAAGTTGCTCCCCGATGCCATTCGCTTTTTTCCTCAACTGCGCCACGCCTCCCCACACAAAACTTTGAACGGCGAAGTCGCTTACGAAGTTGACCCTGCAAATGTTTTCGGCTCCCAATCGAAACCTTCCTCCATTCCCAAGTGGCTTTTGTTTCTCGAACGCACTTCAGCCCCCGGTTGCACTTTTGTTCCTTGCCCCTCCTCCCAGGCGGTTCGTTTCTTCGAACAAAGCGCCGAAAAACTTCCCACGGAAGTTCCCGAAGCCGCCCGCACTCGCTCCTCCATCATTCAGCAAGTTTCTGCTTGCGATTCCTGGGTCCTTCGTACCGGCGACGATCCCATCCGCACCGCCGCCGCAATTGACGCTTTCCTCTCGGAGGTGTGATTTGACCGTGCTCGATTTGCCTCGCTACGAAGATCCTCTCGATATTCTGTGCCGCTTTACTCCCACGCCTCTCCGCGCGCGTTTTCATATCCCCGCCGCCACTCTCCTCGTCGAGACCAATGATTTCTCCCTGCTCCCCGCTCTACCCCTGGAAACTTTTTCCAGCCAAATCCCATCTGTCGGCCTCAATTGGAAGTTGGTTCGCGATCCCGAAGCGCGCGGCCTGTTGCAGAATCCTGTTGTTCAGATTTCTCCGCAACTCATCGTCGTCGCCATGGGTGTCGCATGCTTTCTTGCCGTGGACCACGAACGCCACGAATTGCTTTGTTTCCTCGGCCCTGATGTCGACCCGCGCACCTTCCAGGAATTCCTCGTTCCTCTGTTCTGCCGCCTCTCCACGCAGTCTCTCGAAAATCCTCTCTCCGAATTCGCCACGAATCTGAATGAGGATCTCGCAGATGCATAACGCCGCCGCAAAACGCGCCGTCCTCCAGGCTCTGCAGCCCGCGCCTGATTTTTCGCACCTGGCCTCTCTGCCTTCTCCGCAATCCACTCAAGGCCGCCAATTACTCCGCTGGCTAGACCAAAGCGGCCTAGCCCTCCCTTTCCTCAACAGCGTCCAGTCCGCAAATCAACCCCGTCATTCCGAACGGAGTCCGCGGAGTGAGGAATCCCTCTTCTCTTCGCATCCTTCGCATCCTTCCTCTCCTCTCTCCTCCGATTGGCACGTCGTCCTCAATGAACGCATGGAACGCAATTCCTCCCGCTTCCTCGACATGCTCGACGAATTTCGCCGCCTCAACACCGCCTTCCGCACCCGCAACGTTTTCGCCATCACCCTAAAAGGTTTTTCTCTCACTCCCGACTTCTGCCAAAATCCCCTCCTCCGCCATCAATCCGATTTCGATCTCCTAGTCGATCCTTCCGTCGTCCCTCTCGCTGCTGAAGTTCTCCACTCCCTCGGCTACTCCACTCCCCGCCTCTCTTTCTCAGACGAATCCTGCTTCACCACTCCCCTAACCCGCATCCCTTCCTTTCGTGACGATCTCTACGCTCTCCAGCATCATCGCCAGGTCGATCTCCACGTCTCTCTCGTCGAGTCTTCTCCGTGGCTCAATCCCCAACTCCCCACCGATTGTTCCAGCCACGCTGTCCCCATGACCATCCTCGATGTCCACTTTTTCGCTCTCTCCCTCCCCGATCGCTTCCTCACCCAGGTCTTGCACGCCTTCCGTCACGCCTCCCGTTCATGGCTTCGCCTTTCCTGGTTGCTGGAAATTGCCCATTGTCTCGAGCTTCATCGCGAAAACGAATCGCTCTGGCGTAGTGTCATCGAACGCGCTGGCAATGGCCTTCTCACCAGGCGAGCCTTTGCCCTCACCCTCTCGCTCTGCAATCGCCTCTATCAGTGCCCCATTCCATCCCATCTCCATTCCTGGTTCGCGGATTCCATCACCCCCTCCCTTCGCGCATGGCTCGATCATTTCTCTATGAATTGGGCTCTCGCGGATTGGCCCGGCAACCTCACTAACCTCCTCCTGGCCGGCGATTTCATCTCAGACGCCCGTCTTCGCCATCGCTACATCGCCAGCAGGCTCTTGCCAAATCAGGCGCAATTGTCCATTGCCCCATCGTCCCTCCCGCGCAAAACGAAATCCCCCGCGTGGCGTTTCCACCAGTGGCAGTATCTCTTTCTCCGCTCCAGCGCTCACTTGAAAGACGTTTTCCGTCTTCCCCTTCAGCAGCTCCGCTGGCGCCGCGCCCTTGCCGTCTCTCAGCCCGGTTTCACCAGTTTGCATTCTTGAATTGTCTATGGAATATGGAGGCGTATTATGAACAGAGCACTAAGCCCGTTACCAGGTAATCTCCCTGACCTCACCGCCAGGGATCTTCACCAAGGAGTTTCGTTCACCATGGCTGTCGATACCGTTCTCGTCGTTGAAGACAGCCGCGCCATGCAGCGCACTTTGCAGCGCCTGTTTGAGGCGGACTCTCTCCAGGTCCAAATTGCCCCCGACGGCCCCACCGGCCTGCAACTCTTCCGCAAGCAACTCCCTTGCGCCGTCATCCTCGATCTCAAACTTCCCGGCATCTCCGGCAAAGATCTTTGCCGCGAGTTCAAGGCCATTGCGGCCTCCGTTCCCATCGTCGTCCTCAGCGCCAATTCCGAAGTTGAGGATAAAGTGCTCCTCCTCGAACTCGGCGCCGATGATTACGTCACCAAGCCTTTCAGCCCCAGGGAGCTCCTCGCTCGCGTTCGCCGCGCCATGCGCCGCAAAGGTGCCGCGCCCGCGCTTGTTTCGCCTGTCCCCGGCAAACCCGTCAATCACGTTGTGCTCACCTTCGGTGATGCTCGTATTGATTTCACCAGCATGGAAGCCACGCGCGCAGGCAAGCCCGTCACCCTCACCACTCAGGAATTCAAGCTCCTGAAATATCTCGCTGCTTCCGCGGACCGCGTCGTCTCTCGCGAAGAATTGCTCAACGAAGTTTGGGGCTATCAAAACTATCCTTCCACACGCACCGTGGACAATCACGTCCTCCGTCTCCGTCAAAAACTCGAGCCCGATCCCGCCGCTCCTCGTTTCCTCATGACCATGCACGGTGCCGGCTACAAATTCTCTCCTGGAGGTTCCGCCCCCGGTTCAGGCTCCTGAACCGTTTTACCGGCGTCCCATGGCCACGCTTCGACTTCGCTCCCAGCTCTTTATTGCTGCCTTGGTGATCATCCTTGGGCTGACGGGCTCTCTACTCTTCTTCATCCGTCGTTCCATCAACACGGAAATCCAGAAGTCCGTCAGGAACGGCACCGATCAGTCCGTCCGCGCCTTTGAAAGCGTTCGCCGTCAGCGCGAAGTCCAACTCTCTCGCACCGCCGCCATGCTCGCCGATCTCCCTACCATGAAAGCCTTGATGTCCACCGAGCATCCCCTCACCATTCAGGACGCCTCCGAAACTTTCTGGAAACTCGCTGGCAGCGACCTCTTCGTCCTCGCCAATCCAAACGGTGAAGTCGTCGCCCTGCACATGATGACCCCCGGCTGGTCCGCCGCCAGCGCCCAGTTCCACCTCCAGCATTCCATCGATATGGGTGAAGACGCTTCCTGGTGGTACGACGATGGCCGTCTCTACTGGGTCTTCCTGGACCCCATCACTTCCGGCATCGGCCCCACCCTTCAACAATTGGGCCTCCTCGCTGTCGGCTATCAAGTCGATTCTGCCGTCGCTCAACAACTCGCCATCGCTGCCGGGAATCAGATTGCCCTCGCAACTTCCGACCGCGTGATTGCTTCCACTCTTCCTCCCAGCGATGAAGCCGAACTCCAGCGCCTTCTTCGCACTCCCCTGCTTTCCGCCGATGGCTCTTCCGGAGAAATCGCTTTGCAGACCGATCGCTACGTCTTTTCTTCCGTGCTTCTTTACGGCTCTTCCCCTTCGCCCGTCCGCTGCTTCGTCATGATGCCCCTGCAGCCCGTCAACACCTTCATCAAACGCTTGAATTTCTCCATTTATGCCGTCGGTGGCCTCGCCGTTCTCTTTGGTGTGATGCTCTTCGGCTTCGTCGCCCGCACCATCACTCTTCCTCTCGATAATCTTGTCGCTGGCGTTAAAGCCCTAGCCTCTGGCGATTTCACTTATTCCATCACCCCGCGCGGCAGCACAGAGCTAGTCGAACTCAGCACTTCCTTCGCCGCCATGCGCAGCCAGTTGCTCGCCCTCCAGCAGCAGCGCATTGAAACGGAGCGTGTCGCCGCACTCGCCCGCGCCGCCAGTTCCATCTCCCACGACCTGCGCCACTATCTTGCCGCTGTCGTCGCCAACGCCGAATTCCTCTATGAAGCCGATGAGCTCCACCTGAAAAAAGACGAAATCTACGAGGAAATTAAAACCGCCGCCTACCAGATGACCGATTTGATCGATTCCCTCCGCGAACTCTCTTACCAGCGCGTCGCCATCTCTCCCACCCGCACGCAAATCGATCAAGTCATTCGCCGCGCCATCGAAGCCATTCATTCCAAACCCGAATTCCGCGATGCGCGCATCTCTCTTTCCACTTCCGGCGATCTCGAAGGTATGTTCGACGCCCGCAAACTCGAGCGCGTCTTCTTCAATCTTCTTCTAAACGCCTGTGAAGCCACGAACGGCCTCGATGGCCCCATTCTGGTCGACGCTCGCAACACCGGAACGCGTTTCGAAATCCGCGTTCAGGATTCCGGCCAAGGCATCCCTCAGGGCATCCGCAGCACTCTCTTCGATCCCTTCGTCAGCTTTGGCAAGCCCAACGGCACCGGCCTCGGCCTCGCCATCGTCAGCAAAATCGTCCACGACCATTCCGGCACCGTCTCCGTAGAAACCACCTCCGACTCCGGCACCACGGTCCTGGTCTCCCTCCCCCTATCCCCCCAATCCGCTCCCGACCCCGCCAAATCCTCCATCCTGTAGCGCAGGGCGATCCCGCGAGCCCTGCGGCTTTTCTCTAGGGTTCGCTTTTCTCTAGGGTTTCTTTTTTCTTGGGTTGCTCTTTCTTGGCCCAACCCGTAGGGGCGCAGCACGCTGCGCCCCATGTCCGCAAGGTCCCCAACTCTAGCTCTTTCTTTCCCAGCGGTCGCCTTCAACCGACCCGACCTTCCAAGGGACTCTTTTCTCGCACTGACCCCTCTATCCTCAGATATGCCCCTCTATCCTGTAGCTCACCCCTTAAGGGGTGAGGCCTTCCCCAACCATCCCCGACCAACCAACCCCGTCATTCCGAGCGGAGCAGCCCGATTTTTTCTTCCGCGCCGTATTTCGGCGCGTCGGGCTGCGCAGAGAGGAATCCCTCTTGGGTTGTCTTGGGTTATCTCGGGTCGTCTTGCCTTTCTCTTCCTCTGCGCTCCTCTGCGAACTCTGCGCCTCTGCGTTATCTTTCTCTTCGTCTTTCTCTTCTCTTTCTCTTCTCTTTCTCTTCTCTCCCTCTTTCCCCACTCTCCGCCCTCAACCCTCTTCCTCTTACCGAGAACCGAAAACTAACAACTGAAAACTCTTTCCCCCCCGACACAATAGTGACATCCTTTTGACACCCCGTAGATTGACCATCCCCTCCTCTCCACGTAACGTCGTACCACCCGCTGAGGAGCTCCTCCCGCCATCCTCCTCCGCGGCCTCGATCCATGACCGCTCTCTCACCCACAAACGCCACCCGCGCCACCAGGCTCTTCCTGGTCATCGAAAATCGCATGTTGCGTGAAGCCATGTCCGCCATCTTCCACAAACAATCCGAGTTCTCTGTCACCGGCGCCACCCCCTACACCGCCAACGCCCAGGAATTAGCCGCCGCCTCCCATTGCGATATTCTCCTCGCCGACCGCGCCTCCGCCGCCGCTTTTCCCGACAATTTCCTGCGCGAGCTTCTCCGCTTTCCCGAAGCACGCAAAGCCATTCTTTTTGGTATGGAAGACGACCCGGAAATATTCCTGCAAGCCGTCCGCTCGGGTGTCAGCGGCTATTTATTGGGAGATGCCAGCGCCGAAGAAATGATCGCCGCCGTTCGTCGCGTCGCCGCGGGAGAGGCCGTCTGCCCTCCTCGCCTCTGTCACCATCTTTTTCAATTCGTGGCGCGCAGCCCCCGCGAAGGCTCGCCGATCCCCAACCAGCGTCTTTGCGCACAATTCGGCCTAACTGCCCGCCAACAACAACTCCTGGCTCTGCTAGCTCAGGGTTTCACCAACAAGGAAATTGCCGCGAGTCTGCGCCTCTCCGAATTTACCGTGAAGAATCACGTCCACCGCATCATGCGCCAGCTAAACGCCCAAAGCCGCTACGCCGCAGTCCAAACCGTCTGCCCAGACAATCCTTCCCCACCCCTCTAATCTTCTCTGCTCGCGGCACACTCACTCCGAACTGTGCCTTTGGGTTTCCCCGTAGGGGCGCAGCACGCTGCGCCCCATGTCCGCAAGGTTCCTCCAATTCAAGTTCTTTCTTTCGCAGCGGCCGCCTTCTGCCCACCCGACATTCCAAGGGCCTCTGCACTCGGATTTGCCCCTCGATCCTCGGATATGCCTCTCTATCCCTGTAGCTCACCCCTTAAGGGGTGAGGCTTTCCCCAACCATCCCCGACCAACCAACCCCGTCATTCCGAGCGGAGCAGCCCGATTTTCTCTACCGCGCCGCATTTTGGCGCGTCGGGCTGCGCAGAGAGAAATCCCTCCCGGGTCGTCTTGGGTTATCTTGGGTCATCCTGGGTTATCTTGGCTCGTCTTGCCTTTCTCTTCCTCTGCGCCTCTGCGTTGTCTTATCTCTTTCTTCTAGCTGTCGACTGTAAACTGTCGGCTGTAAACTCCCATCCCCTCACGGCCGCCCATACCCCGGCCCCGCCGGCGGCGTCGTATAATCCTGCCCATACTTGTTCTTATGCGCCGCCGTGAAACTCGCATTCTCTGGCACGCCAATCGTCCCCAAATCCGTTCCTCCCGCCGTCACGTTCACTCGCCGCGTCAGTCCCTTCAAATCTTCCAGCAGGCTCCGTTCATACCACACGTGCAGTTCGTACTTTCCTTCCGGCACATCCGGAATCGATATATTCCCCGCGCGATCCGAAATCCCAAAGTAGTTCGTATCCACCGCCACCACCACTGCGCTCATCTCCGGGTGAATGTTGCAAAACAGAAAGCTCACCCCAACGCGGTCGAATCGCGCCGAATTCGTGGCTCCCGCCTCGTAAAGCCCCAAATCAAAGCGCTTCCCATCGAACAGTGAAAATACATTGTGAAAGAATGGATCGTGATTCGGAAAGTCAACCACCGCGCCTACCGGAACCACCAGCACATGCGGCTGAAAACTTTTATTGTGCTGCACCAATTGCCATTTCTTTTGCTTCGCCGCTTCCGCCGCCCCCGCCGCCTTTGGCTCCAGCGGCATCAGCCATACCACCACGTTCGATGCGTCAGTCTTTTCTTTGCCAGATTTCTCCTGCTTCGCTCCCGTCTTGTTTTGAATCACCGCACGCATCGTCACGGTGTTCTGTTGCCCCAACGCCGGAAGTACCGCCCACGTCAAAGCCATCCACGCGCCGGCCAATTTCGCCAGCCTTCCACCGCTTGCGGGCATCCCCACTAGAATATGTACCCCAGGCTCAAGTTAAACACATTCGCGGAATTTGCGCCGCTATCCAGTTGGAACGTCTTCAGCCTCCGGTATTCCAGCGAAATCACAATATCCGATCGCGGCTGGTACAGGAAGTTCACCATCCCGCTTTCATTCTTCGAGAGCGGCACCGCGTAATAATTTGTATTCCCTCCGTTCGCCCGCATTTCTCCCGCGTACGGATTATCTTCCCCAAATGCTCCATTGAACTGCAGCTTCGCCGTCGCCTTGTACTTCAGCTGCGCCCAGCCTCCGATCGCGTCCAGTCCGTAAACTTCCGTCGTGGCATCAAACAGCGGCCCGCTCCACAGCCCGCTCTGTCCAATCCCTCCTCCTAATCCTCCAATCGAACGCCCTCGGAAAAACGCTCCAGAAAACTCCAGCCATTTTCCCAGCGGCACGCTCGCATCCAGTGTCCCTGCCCAGCTATCCACTCCCCGCCCGTAGCCCCAATTCTGCCGCCCATAATATCCGCCCGCGCCCAGCGTCAATTTCTCTCCACCAATATTCTCCGTCCACGCCACTCTCGCCGCATAAGCCGGCTGCCCCGAAGCCTCTCCCCAACTCGGAATGCGATAATTTGCATACACCGGCGTGTCTCCCGAAAGCGAATCCAGTATCCCGCCCTGCAATAAAATAGTGGAAGCATCGCTCACCGCGAACTTGTGCTCCACGCGCAATTGCGGTGTCCAACTCCACAAGTCGCCAGAGTACGCCAGCGCAGGCATCGCCATCGTTGCAATCGATGTCGGGCTCAACGGCGCAAAGAACAGCGCGTCTTGCCCCGCCACCACCGACGTGTTCTCCCAATCAAACCGGATTGTCCCCGTCCTCAGCCGCATGATTCCAAAGTCCACGCCGTTCGGTGTCTCTGGAAATCCTCCCGCAAAATCAAACTTCACGTCGGCGCTCGTTCGCGCTCCTTCGATCGTCGGCCCAAACGCTTCAATCCCAATCTCCGATTGCCGCAGCGTCCCTCCAAACGATCCATTCGACGCGAGCGCCCCCGCAGGCTCCGCCAGTTGCGGGAAATCCTCGTTGTCCACTGTCCCGCGATTTTCAAACATGTTAAACAGAACCATCCCCGTCAGCCGCACGCGGTACTTCGATCCGCTTTCCACTTTCGTCTGGCTCTGTTCTGCAATTTTCGAGTCGCTCAGTTGCTCGTTTTCTTCCAGCTTGGCCACACGCTCTTCCGTCGTCGCCGCCGTCGCTCCCGTTCCCGCATTCGCCTGAACCGGCTGCACCGGGCTCGCTGGAGCCGCCAGCGCGGCCAATTGCGTCTTCGTCGCTTCAAGTTCCTTCCGCAATTCCGCGGACTCTTCCGTCGCCTTCGCCTGCTGCGTCTTCAGCTCCTGCATCTGCGCGTGCAGTTCCCGAATTTCCGCCTGCATCTGCTGCAGCACTTTACCCGCGCTAGCCGCATCCACTTTCTGCGACTGTTCCGCCTCTTGCCCGCGCGCCGCTCCCGGCTGCGCCAGCATCGCCACCACCAGAGCACCCATTCCCAAAAATCCCTTCACCCACTGTGTGCCTCGCATCACTGCCTCCTCTGCTGGCAGCTTCCCATCCCCAGCCCCTGATCCGCGTTTCCAGCGAGCGTCTTCGCCCTCGCGATCAGGCAGGTCAGCACGACCTCGGCACACGCTTTTGTAGCTGCCAACGGATACCTTCGCCTCCTCACCACCACCAACTGGCGGGTCCACTCAAAGCTCTTGGAGGTGCTCAATATGCTAATCGTTGTCCGCCCCATCCAAAAGCAGTCTTTTCTTGGACTGCGGCGGCTCGCCGCCGCCTTTACGCTCAAAACGAAACCACCGCCCGTCGCCTCGTCTCAATCCCATCCAACGCGGCGGTTGCCCCAGGCACGGAGTCTGTGCCTGGGTCCTGGGTTCCTCTTCTCTTCCTCTGCGAGCCTCTGCGCTCTCTGCGCCTCTGCGTTATCTTTATCTCTTTCTTTTCTTCCCCGCGGTTGCCCCAGGCACGGAGTTCGTGCCTGGGTCTTGGGTTCCTCTTGGGTTCTCTTGGGTTCCTCTAGTATCTCTCCCATCTTTGCCCCTGCATGGTAATCCCTCCCTTCCGACAGAAATCCCGCGCCCCCCTCTTTTTGCAATCTGTTGACAATTCCGTGACCCTCCCCAGACCCCCGCCCCTCCTCACGCTCCCCTCCATTGTTTTCTCTTCCCCGTAGGGGCGCAGCACGCTGCGCCCCATGTCCGCACAATCCAACCCGTCAAGGCCTCCCCCTCTCTTCTCCTAACTCTTCTCCTAACTCTTCTCCTAACTCTTCTCCTAACTCTTCTCCTAACTCTTCTCCGCTCTTCTCTTCCTCTGCGCTCCTCTGCGTACTCTGCGCCTCTGCGTTATCTTTGTTCTTCGCCTTTCTCTTTCCTCTTCCCTATTTCAACCTCTCAATCAACCCCACAAAATTCAAAAAAGTGACTCCAATTTGACCCTAACGTGACACTCCCCACCCACCTCCCAACTATCCTAACCACCCATAAATCAATTGAATTTCCGGCAGGCCCATCTTCCGCCAAGCCGAGGAGCCCCCGTTGCCCAGATCCACTCTCTCCGAACGCCCCACAACTCCCGCACGCAACACCGCGTCCATTTCACCATCAAATCCCGCCCCCTCCCCGCTCCCCAAATCTTCCTCCCCACTCCGTTCCCCATCCCTCTGGCTAACCATCGCCGCCGCTGCCTTCATCTACTCCTGCCTCTTTCTCTTTCCCAACATCCCCATCTGGACCGGCGCCGACCAAGCCATCTTTCTCGAAGACGCCAAGCGCATGCTCCACGGTGAAACTCTCTACCGCGACTTCTTCCAAATGACTTTCCCCGCCACCCAACTCTATTTCTTCTCTCTCTTCAAACTTTTCGGCGTGCGCGCATGGATTCCCAACCTCACTCTTCTTTTTCTCGGCTCGGCCATCACTCTGCTCCTCTACCGCATCTCCACCCGGATTCTCCCCGGGCGTTTCGCCCCTCTTCCTTCCCTGCTCTGGCTCACTCTCATTTTTCGCGAAAAGCTCGACGCCTCCCACCACTGGTTCAGCATCTTGTGCGTCCTCTCCGCCCTCCTCGTCTTGCTCGATCGGAGAACTCCACGCCGCCTTATTGCCGCCGGCACGCTCTGCGGATTGGCCGCCTGTTTCTCGCAAAGCTACGGTTGCGCCGCCCTGCTTGCCTTTAGCCTTTTCCTATACCTCGAAAGAAACCTCATCCCCGATTCCTCGCATTCTCTTCCCAAAAAACTCGCCGCCCTCTACGCAGGTTTCCCCTTGCCCCTCCTCCTGATCGTCGGCCCTTTCGTTCTGCAAGCCGGCTTTGCCCGCTTCTTCTTTTGCACCTTCACTTTCCTTTTCAAGTATTACCACGCCTTTCAGATTGGCAATGACTGGCGCGCCTACATGCTCAATCTCCCGCAGTTCGCCCACTCTCATCACATCTGGAAGCTCGGCGCCTACCTGCTAGTTCATGCCCTCGTTCCCCTCATTTATGTTTTGCTTCTCCTCCGCTACGCGCGCGGAACCTTTCGCAATGATTCGGCTCTGCGTCCTCGCCTGCTTCTTCTCTCTCTCCTCGGCCTTCTCATGTTCCTCGTCATAGCCAGCACTCCCACTTGGAGCAGGCTTTACTACGTCTCCGCCCCGGCCATCATCCTCTTTGTCTGGTGGTTGAATACCGCGGGTCAGCTTGGCAGACGCGCCTTAATCGCCCTCTACGCAGCCACAATCCTTCTCCTCATCGGCCTTCCCATCAACATGCAGTTTCGCACCCGCTATGTCATGGATTTGCCCGCCGGCCGCACCGCTCTTCTGGACGAACAACGTTTCCAACGCATCCAATGGGCCGCCGCCCACACCCATCCGGGCGACTTTTTCTTTGGTGGCTTCTTTCCGGATTTCTACTTCTTGCTCCATCTCAACAATCCCGCCAATGTCCCCTTCATCACTCCCGACGACTACACGCGCCCTCAAGATGTCGCCAACACCATCGCTGGCCTCGAAGCTCACCACGTCCAATTCGTGTTCTGGGCGGACGACTCGGACCTGCCTCCCATCCCCGCCACCGATCATCTCGCTCCGCTTCGCTCCTATCTTCACCAGCATTACCGCTTGGCCCACCGTTTCTCCGACTACGCCGCCTGGTCCCGCCTCGACTAACCCTCGCATCCCTCCGCGCTCTGGGTACCCTCCTCCATTCCTCGCAACTTCTTCCCACTCCTTCCTTTTCTTGCCCCTCTTTTATGGTTAAACTGTCCTTACCGTCTTCGCTCCTGTTCGTATCCGTAACCAGGCACAGCACGAAAATAACCTGGTTGAAACATGGCAGAAACCTTCGTCGAGTCACACTCGACTCAAGCCCGAGGTCAACTGTGAAGACAGCTACGACCGATCCCGTCTTAACCGAAACTTCACTATTCCGTATTTCTCTAGCGCAATCTCCCCAGGATCTCGAGGAGTGCCAGCGCCTTCGCTATCTCGTTTTCAATCTCGAACTCGGCGAAGGCCTCTCCACTTCCGATCGTTCCGGCCTGGATATCGATCCCTTCGATTCCTTCTGCGACCACCTGATGGTCCGCGACCTGGAAACCTCCAAGCTCGTCGGCACCTATCGTCTGCAGACCGGAGACACTGCCGCCGCCAATCTCGGCTACTACGGCAATCAGCTCTTTGATTTCTCGCCTTACGATCCCGTTCGCAGTGAAATGCTCGAACTTGGCCGCGCCTGCGTCCACTTCGATTTCCGCAATACCCTCGTCCTGCACATGCTTTGGAAGGGCTTGGCCATGTACGCCATGCGCGTCGAGTCCCGCTACCTCCTCGGCTGCAATTCCATCTCTTCGCAGGATGAAAACTACGGCGTCGCCATGTTCGCGGCTCTCAAAGACAAATATCTAGTCGAGCCCCGCCTCCGCACCATGCCTCAACCCGATTGCCGCTGCCATCCCACAGGCGCCCTCATCGAATCCACTCGCCCTCCGCGCCTATTCCGCGCCTATCTCGACGTCTCCGCAAAAGTTTGCGGCCCCCCAGCCATCGATCGCGAATTCAAAACCATCGATTTCCTAACCCTCGTCGATCTGGCCCATATCCCAGACCGCGTCCGCATCCGCTTCTTTCAGTAGTTTCCCTGCATCTCCCATCGCCCCTGTAATCCTTCGCCTGTAGCTCACCCCTTCAGGGGTGAGGCCTTCCCTAACCCATCCACCCATTTCCCCCGGTTCCCCCAGGCACGGATTGTGTGCCTGGGTCTTGGGTCTCTCTTCCTGCGCTCTTCTCCGCGAACTCTGCGCCCTCTGTGTCCTCTGCGTAATTCTTCGCCTTTCTCTTCCGCTGTTAGCTGTAAACTGTCGACTGTAAACTTTCTTCGGAGGCGCCACATGCTCTCACTTCGCAAACTACTCTTCTCCCTGCCAATCTTCCTCCTCTGTCTCTCCCCAACCCGCGCCCAGGTGTCCCTCACCCACGATCTCCAACAAAAAGTCCCCGGCATCGTCAGCGACGCCCTCTCCAAATCCGGCGTCCCCAGCGCCTCCATCGCCGTAGTTCAAAACTCCCATATCGTGATGCTCTACAACAGCGGCAACGCCCGCCTCGATCCTCGCGTCCCCGCCACTCCCAACATGCGCTACAGTATCGGCTCCATCAGCAAGCAGTTCACCGCCGCCTCCATCCTCCTTCTCCAGGAGCTAGGCAAACTCTCTCTTGACGACAAAGTCTCCAAATTCCTCCCCGATCTCACCCGCGCCAATGAAGTCACCATCCGCCAGCTCCTCTCCCACACTTCCGGCTATCAGGATTACTGGCCGCAGGATTACGTCATGCCCAACATGCTCCAGCCCACCACCGCTCAACACATCCTGGACATCTGGGCCCGCAAACCTCTCGATTTCGAACCCGGCACCAAATGGCAATACTCCAACACCAATTACGTCATCGCCGGCCTAATCGTCGAAAAAGTTTCCGGCCTCCCACTCCTCACCTTCCTTCAACAAAAAGTTTTTCAGCCTCTCGGCATGTCCAGCGTCCTCAACACCGATCAGGATCGCCTAGGTGACACCGACCCCACCGGCTACCTTCGCTATGCCATCGGCCCCCTGCGCCCCGCCCCCAAGGAAGGCAAAGGCTGGCTCTTCGCCGCCGGTGAACTCGCCATGACCGCCGAAGATCTCGCCAAGTGGGACATCTCCATCATTGACGAAAAGCTCCTGCAGCCCGCCTCTTACAGCGAATTTGAAAAGGATGTTCTGCTGAAAAATGGCCTAGGCACCAACTATGGCCTGGGTGTAGGAATCCGCAGCGTCGATGGACACCGCGCGCTTTCCCACGGTGGCGAAGTTTCCGGATTCACCAGCGAAAATGTCGTCTATCCCGATGAACGTGTCGCCGTAGTCGTTCTAACCAATCAGGATGCCGCCGACGCTGCCGGCACCATCGCCCACGCCATCGCTCCGCTGCTTCTCTCCACCGACGACGCCGCCACACCGCAAAAACTCGAGCAAGCCCGCAAAATTTTCGCCGGACTACAGCAGGGCAAAATCGATCGTTCCCTCTTCACCGATAACGCCAATTTCTACTTTAGCGCCCAAGCTCTACAGGACTTCGCCGCCAGCCTCGGCCCGCTCGGCACTCCCGAAGAATTCACCCAAATCCGCCAAAATCTTCGCGGCGGCATGATCATGCGCATGTACCACGTAAAATTCCCCAAACAAACCCTCCAAGCCTGGACCTACGAACTCCCCAACGGCCAACTAGAACAATTCCAGGTAGCCCCCCAGGACTAACCGCACAGCCAAGCTCACATCTCCGCATCCCTGTAGCTCACCCCTTCAGGGGTGAGGCCTTCCATAACCCCATCCACCCATTTCCCCCGGTTGCCCCAGGCACGGAGTAAGTGCCTGGGTCTTGGGTTTGCCCAGTTCTTGGGTTTGCCTAGTTCTTGGGTTTGCCTAGCTCTTGGATTTGCCTAGCTCTTCGCTTCGCCCGTCTCTTGGGTTGCCTATCTCTCAGGTTCCTCTTTTTCATTCCCCGAGGAACGTCATTCTCCCGAATGGCGTCCATCCGTCCGCACTCCAAACCCCAAACACGTCATCCCGAGCGGAGCGGCCCGATTTTTTCTTCCGCGCCGCATTCCGGCGCGTCGGGCCGCGTAGTCGAGGGATCCCTCCTCGCTCTTTCTCTTCTCTGCGCTCTCTGCGTCTCTGCGTTGGCTTTCTTCTTCGCTCTTCTCCGAAGCTGTAAGCTGTCAACTGTAGGCTGTAAGCTCTCCCCTCAGTCCCCCGGCCCCGCCGGATAAGCCGGCAAATCCGCTGGCCGCGCCGGCAGCTTCTTCGGGTGCTCCTTCATTTCCTGCAGCACCATCTCAATCGCCTTCTCCAGTTGCGGATCATGTCCCGCCATCACCTGGTCCGGCGTGTTATCAACGACGATGTTCGGCTGCACGCCATGATTTTCCACCAGCCACTGGCTGTTCAGTCCATACATCGAAAACTCCGGCCGCGTCACGTACCCGCCATCCAGCAGTGGAATGTACCCGCGTATCCCGCGCACGCCGCCCCACGTCCGCATCCCGATCACCGGCCCCAGTTTGTAATACTTGAAGTAGTACGTGAAGATATCCCCGTCCGAAGCCGCATACTCGTTCGTCACGCACGCCATCGCTCCGTGAAACACCAACGTGGGTACCGTCCCGCCTTCAAAATTCCGAGCTGAATCCATCCCCGCCAATATTCGCCGCAGCCGCTCGAAGATCAGCTCGTCCACAAATCCCCCGCCGTTGTACCGCACGTCGAAAATAATTCCTTCCTTGCGGATTTGCGGAAAATACTGTTTCACAAACTCGTTCAGTCCCGCATCTCCCATGTCCGGCAAATACACATACCCAACGCGTCCGCCGGTCGCCTGATCCACTTTGCGGCGATTGCTCTCAATCATGTCCAGCTCTCGCAAACTGAATTCGCTCCCAATCGGCTTCACCACCACATTCTTCGCGCCTTCCTCCACCGGCTTCGCGTTTACGCTCAACGTCACATTCTCCCCTTCCGTGTTCACAAAAAGCTCGTAGGGATTCTCCGGCACGCGCAGCGCCTTCCCATTCACCGCCAGCAAATACTCCCCTTCTTTCACGTCCACTCCCGGCTCTGTCAGCGGTGAACGCAGCCCCGCGTTCCAGTTCTCTCCTTTGTAAATCTTTTTGATTTTGTACAGCTTGCTCGTTTCATCCGCCTCAAAATCCACTCCCAAATTACCAACGTTCACCGCGTGTAACTCCGGATAATCGCCTCCGCCCGTGTACGTGTGCGAATTCGATAGCTCTCCAATCATCTCTCCCAGTATGTACGTCAAGTCATACCGGTCCGCGATATGATCCACCAGCGGCGCGTACTTGTCCCTCACCGCCGCCCAATCCACTCCGTTCATCGACGCTTCAAAAAAGTAATCGCGCTCCTGCCGGTACACCTCGTTGAACATCTGCCTCCATTCCGCTCGCGGATCGATCTGCGCCTTCATCCCGCTCAAATTCAGCGCGCCGTCGCTGGTTTTGTGCGCTCCTCCCGTCGGCGGCGCCGCATCCACGATCCCGTAGGCTGCTCCGCCGCCATCCCCATCTCCGCCGCCGCCCGACGGTGCCGAGTACAGCAACTTCTTCCCATCAAACGAAAGCGCATAATTGGTCGCGCCGTCCACCAGCACTTGATCCTTCCGCTCTTTCAAATCAAACACGTGTATCGCGAAGCCCTCTCCCGGCAACGGCCCCGACAATCCAAAAATCGGATTCGTCGTGTAGTACACAAACCCCTTCGCGGCCGCCAGATTCCGCAGCACCCCCGGCGGAATCGGCAAACTCACAATCCGGTCTCCGATACCATCCAGATCAATTTTGAAGGGTTCTTTCTTTTCTTCCGCTTTCTCGCCAGCCTTTTCGCCGCCCTTTTCTCCTGCCTTCGCTTCTCCCTTTCCGCCTTTAGGCTCCGCCTTCCCTTCTTTCCCTTTCACTTCTTCCGTTGCCGCCGCATCCGCCTTCTTGATTTCCACTTCGTCGCTCTGCGGCGCAAATGGTGAAGCCGTATCCGCGCGCAATGTCGTCACGTACACCTTCGTCGCCTTGGGGTTAGAAAACTCCAGGTCATACACGCCCAGCACTTCGTTGTAATCCCGGTTCGACAAAAAGTAGAGATACTTCCCATCCGGATCAAACACCGGCGCGTGGCTCTCCGTAAAGCTCGTCGTCACCGGCGTGATCTTCTTGTCCGCCAGTGAATACAAATAGATCGCGTTATTCCCGTTCACTTCCGTCTTCGCATACGTCACCCACTGGCTGTCCGGCGACCAGTTGTAATCCGTAAAATCAAAATACTTTCCCTCGTCAATCTGCACCGGCTTCTTCGCCTCGATATCCACGTAGAACAGCCGCACCGCCTTATCCGCGTACAACAATTTCTTGCTGTCCGGAGACCATGCTGGCGGCATCCGGAACATCGTTCCATCTGTCGTCACGCGAATCTCTTTTCCCATCCCGTCTTGCGGCATCAAATACAATTCCTGCTCGCCGGTGCGATCGGATAAATACGCAATCCATTTCCCGTCGGGTGACCATGTCGCATAATCCTCACGAATCCCCGGCGTCTGCGTCAGGTTGCGTATGCTTCCGTCCTTCGCCGGCACCGTGTAGACATCTCCTCGCGCGCTGAACACCGCCCTCTTTCCGTCCGGCGAAATATCAAACGCCGTCACCAGCTTGCTCGTATTCGCCCAGTGAGGCCGCGCCAAGTCGCGATCCCCCGGCAAGTACACGGTGATCTTCTTCGCCTGCTCCGTCGCCAGATCCATCACATACAAATACCCGCCGTTCTCGAACACGATCGAGTCCGGCCCCAGGCTCGGCCAATTCACATCAAACTCTTTAAAGTGCGTCAGCTGCCGTATCTCTTTCGTCTTCACGCTATAGGCGTACAGATTCATGCGATGTTCCGCCCCGCGATCGGAATCAAAATAAATCGTGTCGCCATGCCACATCGGAAACGTGTCCGTTCCTTCGTAATCCCCGATTTGCTCGTACGCGCGGGTCTTCAAATTGTAAATGGCGATTTTCTGCGCCATCCCGCCCGTATACCGCTTCCACGTCCGGAAATTCCGGTAGATCCGGTTATACGCAATCCTCCCCCCATCCGGCGCAAACGAAGTCAGCCCTCCCTTGTCCACCGGCAATCGCACCGGCAGCCCGCCATCCACCGGCACGGTGAACAACCTTCCAAACCATCCATTGAACGTATCGCGTCGCGATAGAAACAGGATGCCCTTCCCGTCCGGCATCCAATTGATGATCTCGTCTTCCACTCCCATGCGTTCCGCCTCGTGCACGGAAACCGGCAAAAATGTAAGCTGCTTCGGCTCGCCACCCTCCGCCGGGATCGTGTACACATTAAAATTCCCGTCGTACTGCCCCGTGAATGCAATCGTCTTCCCATCCGGCGAAAACTTTGGGAACAGTTCCAGCCCCTGGTGCGTGGTAATCCGCCGTGCCACTCCTCCGCCGTTCCCCACCAGCCACAAATCCCCGCCGTAACTGAACACAATCTTGTCCCCATGAATATCCGGGAACCGCATCAACCGCCCCTCCGCCATCTCCTGCGCGCAAGCGACTCGCGTCATACTCACCGCCGCGGCAAACACAACGGCCATCACCACCATCACGCCAACAATTCTCTTCATCGCAGCAACGCTTTTCATGGACGCAATCCCCTTCACACGATTCATAGCCACACCCTCCCAAGCTCGCCCTATGCTACCCCAACTCCCCCACTTTTGTAGCTTCGAGACAAACCGGTCCTGCCTTCTAAGACGCATCATTCCCCAATAAGTCACTCTGTTCCTCAATGATTCTCCAATATGTTCTGTGAATATTCCGCAGGGCGACATGTAGCGCAGGGCGATTCCGCGAGCCCTGCGGCTTTTCTCTTGGGGTTTGCTTCGTCTTGGGTGTTCCGGGAACGCCATTCTCCCGATTGGCGTTGTTCGCCTCCCCACGTTCCGGTTGCCCCAGGCACGGAGTCTGTGCCTGGGTCTTGGGGTTCTCTTGAACCTGTAATGGCCCGTCTTCAGACCGGTTCCTGGGTTCTTTTCTCTGCGAACTCTGCGCTCTCTGTATCCTCAGTGCCGGATACTCTCTCCCACTCCTCAATCTCTCCGTTACCTCTGCGGCACCTCTGTGTCCTCTGTGGTAAAGCTCTTAGCTTCTCTTAAGCTGTCAGCTGTCAGCTGTCAGCTGTCGGCTTCTGGCTCCCCTCCCCCTACCACCCCGCCTTCATCTGCAGCCTAACCAGATTCCTCACCGACCGCGCCGGCCTCTTATCCTCCGTCACCACCAGCTTCAACGGCCCGTTCCTGGCATCCAACGGCTTCCCATTCATCGTGTCCGCCACAATCACGTCTCCCGGATGAAAGCTAGTGTCCACTTCCCCCAGCGAAAGCACCGCCGCGTATCCATCCAACCCCGTCGCCACCAAATAATAAGCCAGCGCGCTTCCATGCAGCTCCTTCCCCAGCGGCGCTCCATACCTGCGCAACAATTCCTCCACCTCCACGCCTTCATACGTTTCGTCGGCGTTGCTGTGCCCGTTGTGCACCGTCACCGTCTTTCGCGGCATCGCCTTCAGATCCGCCGCCTTCACCGTAAACTCTTCCGTAAACGGATACACGGAAACAATCAGCCAATCTCTAGTTCCTGGCGTTTCCTCCACCGCCACTCCCCCGCCGCGCCCTAGATCCAACTTCACCGGGAACATTTCCATCCCTCCCGTCCCCTTAACATCCACGTGCGTAACCCGCGGCACAAACCCCTGCGACGTCACATACACGCCGTATCCCCCCGCCTTCAACTCCAACCGCAACTCCCCCTTGCCGTCCGTCACCATCGATTCCGGCGCCTTCTCCGGCATAGGAGCCACACGCACCAACGCCCCCGGCACCCGCGCCCCCGAAGGGTCCTCCACCTGTATCATCACCGTAGTCAACCCCGCCGCTGCGGCTGTGGGTGTAGCAGTCGCAGTCCCCGTCCCTGCCCCCGCTTCCTGCCCCGCCCACACTCCCCCACCAACCAAACTCAATCCCACCATTCCCACAACCATGCCAATCCGTCTAACCCGCATCGTCCCTCCTTAATGCAACGCTCTTAGTTTTTCGCCCGGGTGCCCCAGGTTCGATTTTCTACCTGGGTCCTGGGTTACTCTTCTCTGCGAACTCTGCGTCTCTGCGTTATTTTACCTCTTCGCTTTTCTCTTCTCCGTAGCTGTTAGCTGTAAACTGTCAGCTGTTGGCTGCGCTTCTCACTCCACCTTGACGCCCACAAATTCCAACTGTACACTTCAACTACCTAAACTGGAGACTTCCCAAATGCCCAAATCCAACCGCCAAACGAACTCCCTGCCCGTCCCCGCTCTCCGCGCCCGCTCCCATTTCGGCAAGCTCCTCAATCGCGTCGAGCGCGAGCGCCGGTCCATCGTCATTGAAAAACGCGGCACTCCCCGCGCCATCCTCATCAGCATCCAGGACTACGTCCGCCTAGCCGCCCCCGAACCCGAAATCCTGCAACTCCTGGGCGCCGCTTCGCTCCGCAAGGGCACCGACAAGCTCACTTCCTCGCAAATTGATAAACTAATACGCAAAACCCGCGCCCGCAAATCTAAATCCTGATGCTCCCCCTCCGCCTAGTCCTAGACACCAACATCATCGTCTCCGCCGCTCTTAAACCCTCCAGCATTCCTCGCACCGTCCTACTAATCGCTCTAACTCGCCCCGCCCGCCTCTACGTCTCCGAGCCCATCCTGGCCGAGTATCGCGAAGTCCTCGCCCGCCCCGAACTAAGCATCCGCAAACCTCTCCGCCAACAATTCCTCGATCTACTCCGCAACCGCGCCCACTTAATCGTCCCCACCCGCCGCATTCAAGCCACCTCCGACCCTCACGACAACATCTTCCTGGAATGCGCCGACGCCGCCCGCGCCGACTACCTCATCACCGGCAACCCCCGCCACTTCCCCCCATTCTGGAAACAATCCAAAATCATCACTCCCCGCCAATTCATCACCCTCGCCGCCCCCCACCTCGTCCCCTGATCCACACGTTTCCCCCTTGTACTGGCCGATCTTCAGATCGGCCCGCCCTTCCGAGGCGCACCGCTCCCGAATTACTCTTTTCTCGAACTCACTTGGGCATCGCGCCCGTTGGCTCGATCTTTGCAATCTCAATGGTCAAGAGCGTTTGGTCCCCCTTGGTAAACGTCATCCGCCGCGCCACCTTCTTGTTGCCCCAATCCTCAAAGTTGCCGTAGTGGACAGTGGTGGCTCCCTCAAACGCGCCACGCATTACTCCCGCGGAATCGAACCAGTACGCCTGCCCATCGATGGGATCGTTCTTCTCATCCACCTTTCCCCGCGCGATTCGCACCATGTCCTCGCCCTCGAACTGCACTGCCGACTGTCCCCAATCCGCCTCATAAACACCGTAATGCCGATCCGGCAGGCGTCCCTCCATCTCATTCGCCACGAATTTCAGTACTGGACGGAGTTTCTCGTCTCCGGCGAAACTCTCTTCTTCCTTGCCGCTCTTGCTTGTCTGGCTCAGCTTGGCGTCGCCGAGCTCCGTATTGCGTTGCCACGTCCCCAGTGCTGTCCAATCTTCTTCGTAGCTGCCCTTTGCCCCGCTGCCCAGCACGAATCCCGCAATCAGATGAAAAGGCGGGTCCCCCGAACTCCGCGGATCGTTCTGCTCATGCCACTTCTTGATCCGGTCAAGAAACGGCTCGCTCTCGATGGCTCTTCCATTCGCCCCGAGTAATTCCATCTTCGTGTCGTACCGCACGGCCAGCGTCGTATTCACCTGCACCGGAACGCCCTCAACTCGATACGGTTTGAACTTCCAGTTCTTGATCTGCTCGGCCGCCGGCCCCTGCAACACAAAGTTGCTCGAAACCACTGTTCCCATTTCCCGCACATTCCCGCTCCGGTCTATCTTGACGTTCACCGCCATCACCCCGTGCGCGGGAAAATTGTGCACCACTGGCCATTGAAGCGGCGGCGTCCTCTCTGTGTCCAGCTGCAAAGCGCTTTCGGCCGGCGCGACGAATTGCAGCCGCGAGTTCCACCCCGTATCTCCCGCCATAGCAAAAAGTTTGGACCCTCCCTTCAAATCCTCCAGGACTTCGAGGACCCCCTGTACCTCCCCGACCCCTCCCGGCCAGACAGTGATTTGTTCCGCCACCCGCTTCTTTCGGAAGGAACGATACATTTCCAGCTTTGCGCTGACCGTCCGCACGAAGATCTCCCGGGCCGTGTTGTCCGGATTGAAGCAGAAGGTGTTATACACTGTGGTCTTTTGCCCTTCCTTCTCGAAACCCGATTCCCATTTAGCGCATCGCCCCGCCATGAAGTCTACGTCTTTCAGGTTTTTCAACTCCTCCACGGGCACCGGGTCCGTTGCTTCGATGAATAATTCGTACAGCCACCACGGCATGTAATCGCCGAAGTTCTCTTCGTAGTACTTTGCGCCGTTGCGAATCGCGGTCTGCGAAAACACCGGCGATTTGATCTTTCGTTTCCATTTCTCCGGCGACTTCCACCAGATTTCAATTTCGGCGTGATGTTCCGAGTTCTGCTTGCCTTTGTCGTCGGCTACCAGCCGCAGATGGAAGGGCTGGGCGCCCCGTTCCGTCAACCGGGATTTCTTTGCCGCACTTTCCACGAGTTTTGAGACGTCTTTGTCACTCGGCGCGGCGCAACACACACTGCCCACCAGAAAAAGAAGACCACACAGGAAGGTTTTCATGGTGAGTTGAAACTAACACAAGCTTCCCTTGCTCGCAATGCCGTTTCTGTTAAGGATCAGTTCGGACAGAGCGCCCCCGTCGTCAGCGGGTGCCCCATCCCCGTCTGTGAAGGGTGAGTCTTGGGTTTCCTCTTCTCTGCGAACTCTGCGCTCTCCGCACCCTCTGCGTAAGTCTCTTCTCTTCTCCGAAGCTGTAAGCTGTGAGCTCCACCTGCCGGCCCCAATCGGCACATGGCAATCACCTGAATCCCCGAGGCGGCCTGGGATGCAACACCCATTCACTCCCTGGTGAGTTTCAAATCTTAGGAAAGGGCGCCGGAATGCGTTTGCATCACGGTTTGCGGTGGCGGCGGATAGGCATGCCCCAAAAGAACTTCAACAAATGACTCAGGTGACTCTACAGCTCCCTCAAGGAGATTTTTTGCGACAAGCGACACGAAAAGTGCGCATGATCGTGCCTGGCAGTTAATGGATCTCTGCGGGTTAAACTCAATATCTGTGAATCCTGCATAACGGTTTAGCCGGCTCAACCACTCGCGGTGTGGGAATATGGCGTTGATGTACAGCCAATCATAAAAAGCTGTCCTCGGCTCCAATGGGAACAAGGTACCTTCAAACCTAAACTCAACCAGACGGCCGGACTCGGTCAATCTTGGGTCCCTCTTGGCCACCTTCGGCTCCGCCGAATAAAGTTCCGTGTACGGTCCGCCCTTCTCAAATACCTTGCTGCCTTGGAACGCCGATTCCAATGGAATCTCGCCGCAAGACCTGCTCTTCACCTTCAAATGAAAAGCGCTCAGATGCTGGCCAAGTTTTTCTTTTGATCTCGTGGAAACTTCCAGCAGCGTCGAATATCCCATCGCCGCGGCTGCATCATGCAGTGATCTGACGTTTTTTTCTTTCTGCACGGCCGCAAACCCAGGATTCCATGTGAGATGGCACATGATCTCCTTGACCAATCCCGTGTCCTCGGGCGCTGGGATGAATATCGGTCTTTCAGCCATTCGGCAGGTTCCTTATCAGACCAACTGGGACGTGGTCCGGCACAAGAATCTCGCACTTTTCCGCTCGTTGCAAACGTCGTTTTATCTCGGGGTCCTTCCAGTTCGTCCGTGTATAAAGAACCTCAAAATCTATGAGCTCGTAAGCTTTTTCTAGGGCGACTATTTCAACGCCCGCCTTGTTCGATACGCCCGCGGAAAACATAACACCTTTAATCTGCAGAACGTCCGGGTGAATTTGTAAAAAGATCGAGTCCATGATCCGGCCATCCTCTCGCGCTAGATACTCCATCGGATGATTCGCTTTGAAGCAGAGGTGGACGTACCGATCCACACCCTTGTTGGCGTCAGCCTCTTGGCTCCATTCGTTTCCACCCGGAGCAGGAATCTTCATCCCTTTCAACTTCAACTTTGCGGTTGAGTACAATCCATGCTTGCGAATCAACGGAAGATTACGCCGGTCCGTAAAATGATAAAGGGTCGCAACTCGATACTTATGGAAAGGATTATTCCTTACCATTACCCCTCCAGTTGAAAAATCATACTATTATTAACTGTACTTCTAATTTATTATTGATATTTGAAATATTATCGGTGCCTTACCCTCTTTTATGGGGAGCTGGTCTATGGTCCCTCTTCTCCGCGAACTCTGCGCCTCTGTGCCCTCCTCATACTTCCCTTTACTCTTCTCCGAAGCTGTAAACTGTCGGCTGTAGGCTGTTAGCTCTCCCCCCCTCACTTCTTCCCGATAAACCGCAATCTCCCCGTAAACGCTCTCCCCTGCCCTCCATAAAACGTATTAAGATTCGTCGCGTCCACGTTATTCAACACCACATCCGCATTCTGCCGGTCCAACAAATTGATCACCGACCCTCTTACCGCAAACAAATATCCCCGAAACCGGAATTTTTTCTCCAACCCGATATTCACGCTGGCATAATCCGGAAACCGCAGCGAATTCGCCGCACCCACCAAAAATTGTTGTTGGTTCACCTCGCTGAATGGAAACCCAGTCCGGTAATCCAGCAACCCTGTTACCAAAATTCCCCACAACGGCGTCGGCACGCTCGCCCATCCCAAAAATCGGTTCGGAGCGTCCCAAGCCAGCGGCCCGTCCTGTTGCGCCGCGAAATACAGCGCCCCCAGCGTCGGGTCCAGCACCTGATCGCTGTTCGCCCGCGACCGCGTGTAGCTCCCAAACAATTCCGCGCCGCCTTTGAACGAGTGCCTCCCCGTCACCGTCGCCCCGCGATATTTATCCCGCCGCGACGATTCCAGTAAAAACTCGCTTCCAATCTGCCCCGGCGTCGCCGTTTCAAATACCAGCCCGCGATGCTCCTCGCGCGCCAACAATTCCACGGACACAATCGTGTTCGCGCCAAACCGCTGCTGCCACCCCGCGCTCGTAATATCGAAATAAGGTTGCCGCAGTCCGCCCGGCCCCATCACAAACCGGCTCGTCGCTGGCCCAGACACCGCCGTCCCCGTCGAGTCATACAGCGTGTCCACTTGCCCCTGGTCTTCCGTCTGCCCGATCACGGACAGATTCAGCGGCACATCGTACAGCCCCCAGCCAATCGAAAACTTCGCCAACTTCTCCGTAAACGGCATCCAGTTCAGCGAAGCTCGCGGCTCCGCCAGTGCCGATTTCGTCAGCCGGTCCCAATCCGTTCGCACTCCCGCCACCGCGATGAAGTGTTTGTTGATTGTCCACGCGTCCTGCGCAAACGCCCCCGCCATCGTATTCGCCACGCCAAACGCCCCCGGCCCCGTGAACGTAGTCACCCGGCTCAGCGTCGTCCCGTCGGAATAAAACGCATCAATCTCCCCGCGCGTGCTGGCCTGATCCAGACGCACGCTGGATACATTCGCGCCGCCAGAAACGGTATGTTTCCCGTGCCAGTTCAGCCCCGCCCGCGTCACATCGAAGAATCCCTGGTAGCGCCCCCCCTCCTGCTGCGTCGTCTGAAAATAGTTCCCCGAAGTCCCATCCACCAGCAGCTTATAAATTCCATTTCCCTGCGGCTCAAAATCCACGTGGCTGTCGTGCCCCGCAAATCCTATCTCCACCAGCGTGTCGTGGACCCAGTATTGATCCTTCACTGACCCAAACACTTGATGCGTATGCTCCGTCAGCGTCGTGGTCGCCGGATTCAGCGCATCCAGCCCCAAATCAAAAAAATCCCCGTCGTTGTACAACATGCTGAACGCCAGGCTGTGCCGCGACGAAATGTGCCACAGCATCCGCGTCAAACTGTCTCCCGCCCACGCCGTCGAAATATCCGGCTGCCCCGCCGTCAGCCCTCGCATCACGCTCAAAGTGTGTTGCACGCTGAACGCTTGCGAAAACCACAACGTCCCCGGCACGATCGGCCCAGAGAACTCCACCCGCGGATACCAATTCCCCAGCTGCACGCCCTGCTGCACGTTAATCCCCGGAAAGAAATCCGTGGCGTTGAACCGCCAGTGGTCGTCTCCATCCGGCGTATCGAAGCTCAACACCGCCGAGCCCGGATGCATATACTCCGTCCCAAACCGCCCCGTCTGCACCTCCGCCGCGCGCACCGCATCCACGCTGAAACGCGCAATCAGCGCATTGTCCACCGGCTCTCCAATCTCAAATCCATTCAGCAAATATTGCTGCTGCGTCGTTCGCGAACCTGCAATGTGCAGCAGCCCCTGGTTGTCCAGCAGCACTTGCGGCAACGCAATCAGGCTTTGAATCAGGTCGTGCGAACTCGCCACCGGGATATCCCGGATCTCCGTGGCAGTCAACGTCGTCTTCTGCGTGGTTTCGCTGGTCTCCACCTGGTTGGCGGGCGCCGTCACATCCACCTTTTCCCGCAATTCCTCGGAATGATTCAGCGTGAACGAGAACTCCCCGGAGTCCGCCGCCAACGTAATCTTCTGCCCCTCCAAGATGAAGAATCCCGGCTTCGCAATGTGCGCGGTGTATTCCCCGGCAGCCAGATTCGCGACGCTGAACGCGCCCGCATCATCCGTGCTCGTCAAAAAAATTTGCCCGCCAGCCAGCTCAAGCTTTACTTGAGCTCCGCCAACGGGCAATCCATTCTCATCCACCACGCGCCCACGCAGCGTAATCGTCGTGTCCGTCGCTAAGCAGGCGCAAGCCACCAACAGCATCTCCACCAACACAACCATGCAACTCAGAAGTCTCTTCACCGCGATCCCCCATCAACCTCGCGATTGACTTCAACCTCTACTTTATGTGGCCCACCTGATCCCTATCCTTCTGCTTTCGTTTCTCTTCTCTGCGCTCTCTGTGTCTCTGCGTTAGGTTCAGTCTTTTCCTCTTCAGATGCAAAGGGGGTCCAGCAATCTGGACCCCCACAAGCATATTCCCTGCTTATCGTGGAAACTACTTCTTCTTACCCTTTTTCGCTTTCTTCTGCTTTTCTTCGACCACGATCTGCGCCGCCGCCAACCGCGAAATCGGCACGCGGAATGGTGAAGCGCTCACGTAGTTCATGCCAATTTCATGGCAGAACTTCACGCTGTCCGCATCGCCGCCGTGTTCGCCGCAGATGCCTACCTTCAGGGTTGGGCGTGTCGAGCGGCCCTTTTCGATGGCCCACTTCATCAACATTCCCACGCCCTTAACGTCCAGCGTCTGGAACGGATCGCCGTGGAATACGGCCGCCTTCTTCTCGTCCACATAATCCGGCAGGAAGCGTCCCGCGTCGTCGCGGGAAAGCCCCATCGTCGTCTGTGTCAAGTCGTTGGTGCCGAACGAGAAGAATTCCGCCACTTCGGCGATCTCGTTCGCAAGCAAAGCGGCGCGCGGCAATTCGATCATCGTCCCGACCAGGTAAGGCAGCTTCACGCCAGCCTTCTTGATCAAGTCATCCGCCACTTTTCTCGTTGCATCCGCCAAAATTCCCATCTCCTTTTTGTCCAGAGTGAGGGGAATCATGATCTCAGGTAACACTTTAACCTTGGCTTTGTGGCATTCAATCGCCGCTTCAATGATGGCCCTCACCTGCATCTCCAGAATTTCCGGATAGGTGATGGACAAGCGGCAGCCGCGGTGACCCAGCATCGGGTTGGCTTCGTGCAATTGCGCCACGCGGCGCTCCACCGTCTCCACGGAAATGCCCAGTTCTTTGGCCAGTTCCGCTTGCTTGGCCTTGTCGTGGGGCACGAACTCGTGCAGTGGTGGATCGATCAGTCGGATGGTAACTGGGAAGCCGTTCATGGCCTTGAAGATCCCGACGAAGTCGCGGCGCTGGAATGGCAGCAACTTGTCCAGTGCCTTGACGCGGGTTTCCTTTTCGTTTGCCAGGATCATTTCCTGGATTGCCAGTTGCCGGTCGTGGCTCTTCTCCGGGAACTCGAAGTCGGTGAAGAACATGTGCTCGGTGCGGCACAGCCCGATTCCTTCCGCGCCAAACTCGATGGCCTTGCGCGCATCCTGCGGTGTATCCGCATTTGTGCGCACTTTCAGGTGGCGAATTTCGTCCGCCCACTTCATGATCGTGTAGTAGGCCTTCGGCAATTCCGGCGTCACCAGCGGCATCTGGCCTTCGTAAACGATGCCTTCGCTGCCGTCCAGCGTGATCCACTCGCCTTCTTTCAACTGTTTGCCGCTCTTGGCATCGGTCATGATCTTGGTCTTGTAATCAATGTCCAGCGTTTCCGCGCCGGCCACGCAGCACTTGCCCCAACCGCGCGCCACAACGGCCGCGTGACTCGTCTTGCCGCCCGTCGCCGTCAGGATTCCCTGCGCCACGGCCATTCCGCCAACGTCTTCGGGACTGGTTTCGCGGCGGACCAGGATCACCTTCTCGCCCTTCGCGGCCCATTCTTCCGTCTCGTTCGCGGAGAAGCACATCTTCCCCACTGCCGCTCCAGGCACCGCGTTAATGCCGTGTGCCAGCACCCTGGACTCTAGCGTCTTCCGGTCTACCTTGCTGTCAATCACCGGGTAGAACAGGCGCTCGATATCCTCGGGCTTGATGCGCAACATCGCTTCTTCCTTGGAGATGAGCTTTTCGTTGGCCATGTCCATGGCGATGCGGAACGTCGCGGCAGGCGTGCGCTTGCCGGTGCGCGTCTGCAGCATGTAAAGCGTGCCGTCCTCGACCGTGAATTCCATGTCCTGCATATCGCGATAGTGCTTCTCAAGTGTTACGCGAACCTTTTCGAGTTGCGCATACGCCTTTGGCATGATCTTCGCCAGTTCGCTGAGGTGGACCGGCGTGCGGATTCCCGCCACCACGTCTTCGCCCTGCGCGTTGGTTAGATAATCGCCGTAGAAAATCTTCTCGCCGTCGCTGGGGTCGCGCGTGAAGCACACGCCCGTTCCCGAATTGTCGCCCGTGTTTCCAAACACCATCTGCTGCACGTTGACGGCAGTGCCCAGCAATCCGGTGATCTTTTCCACGCGGCGATACGTCACGGCCTTTTCCGCCATCCAGGAGCCAAACACGGCGCCGATCGCGCCCCACAACTGCTCCATCGGGTCTTCCGGAAATGGCTTGCCCGCCTTCTCCAGGTAGTAGTCCTTATATTCCTTGACGAGTTCCTTCCAGCCGTTTGCTGTTACCGCCGTATCCTCTTTCACACCCTGGCGCTGCTTCATCGCGCGCAGTTTGTGCTCCAGGTCTTCCTTGGGCATGCCCATCGCCACGGTCGAAAACATCTGCACAAACCGGCGATACGCATCGTAAGCAAACCGCTCGTTGCCCGTAACCTTCGCAAGGCCTTCCACCGACTTGTCGTTCAAGCCCAGGTTCAGAATCGTTTCCATCATTCCAGGCATGGAACGCGCCGAACCCGACCGCACGCTGACGAGCAACGGGTTGGCGGAATCGCCCAACTTCTTCTTCGTGGCCTTCTCCAGCTTGGCCACGTTATCCAGCACTTGCTTTTTCAACTCCGCCGGGTATTTCTTGCCGTTCTTGTAAAAATGGTCGCAAGTCTCCGTGGAGATTGTGAAACCCGCCGGCACCGGTAGACCGATTTTGGTCATCTCGGCCAGACCTGCTCCCTTGCCTCCGAGAAGATCACGCCATTCGCCGTCGCCTTCTGCTTTTCCTGCACCAAAAAAATAGACCCACTTTTTCACGGTACGCCTCTCTTGTTTTTGACTGCGTTTACTGGCGCGCTCTCCATCGCACTCATTTGGGATTCGAGTGCAGATTGTCGGCGCGCCGACAATTTTCCAAAGAAAACTGCCGCAAAACTGTTCACTTCGGTACTTCAAGTAAAACTTGAACTCCAGAACCTGTAGCTCAGGCCTTCAGGCCTGAGGGTTTCCCGAACCACAAGACAATCCCTCCCGCGTTACGAAAACCCTCACCCCTCAAAGGGGTGAGCTACAAACTACTTTTCTTCTCCGCCCAACTCCGAAAAATCCGCGATCGTGGTGAACTCTCTCAACAGTTCCGCGAGCAGTGCCAAGCGATTATTTCGCACCGCGGCGTCTTCCGCCATCACCATCACGTCAATAAAGAAGGTGTCCACAACTTTGCGCAGGCCCGCGATTTCGTCCAGCGCTTCCTGGTACTTCCCTGCGCGTTTATCTTCACTGACTTTACCCGCCGCCTTGCGCACCGCCGTATGCAGCGCCTTCTCCGCCTCTTTCTCAAACAACTCGACGTTCACCTGCTGCGGCGTGTCTGCGGCAAGGTTGGCCTTCTCCAGGATCTTGCGAATTCTTTTGAAGGAGACCGCCAGCGGCTCGAAGTTCTTCGTCTTGCGCACCGCTTTCAATGCCCGCAAACGCTTCTCTACGTCAACGAGATCCTCACAGCCCGCGCGGAACACTGCATTCACCTCGTCGTACGCATAGCCATGCTTTTCACGCAGCACAAATCGCGCGCGGTCCAGAATAAACTCGAACACCTGCGCTTCTTGCGCGGCCGTCACAGTTTTCTTTGGCGGGTTGGTCAGCAGCGCCCTGGCCGCTGCCGCAATGGCCGGCGATAATTGCACCGGTAGCTTGCGGTCCAGAATAATCTTGACGATTCCCAGCCCTGCGCGCCGCAACGCATAGGGATCGCTCGAGCCTGTGGGAACCAATCCCACGCTGAAGCAGCCCACAATCGCATCCAACTTATCCGCCAGCGCCACGGCGCATCCCGTCAGATTCCGCGGTATCGGATCATCCAAACCCACCGGGCGATAGTGGTCATACACCGCGTCGGCTACATCTTCGGCTTCGCCTTGCGCCTTCGCGTACAGACCGCCCACAACGCCCTGCAGTTCGGTGAACTCCTTCACCATTTCCGTGACCAGATCGCACTTCGCCAGTTCCCCTGCGCGGTCCGCATCGGCCACACGCGCCTGCACCATTCCGAGGTTGAACCATTGCTCCGCAAGCCAGCGTGCGATGGCACGCATGCGTTCGACTTTGTCGTGGTAGCTGCCCAGACGCGATTCGTAAGTGACGCGCTGCAGCTTCGGCAAATACTCGCCCAGCTTGATCTTCTGGTCGGACTCCCAGAAGAATCGCGCATCCGCGAACCGCGCGCGAAGAACGCGTTCATGCCCGGCGCGCACCAACCCCTGTGAGTCCTTCGCCAGGTTGATGACCGCCAGGAAGTGCGGCGCCAGTTCCCCGCTGCGTTTCTCGACCGCAAAGTACTTCTGGTGATCGCGCATCACGGTGATCAGGATTTCATCGGGCAACTCGAGGAACGATGGATCGAAGTCGCCTTGAATCACCGTAGGAAATTCGTTCAGGTAGCTGACCAGTTGCAGTAGTCCGGCATCCTCGTGGACTCTGTAGCTGCCGCGTTTGGCGTGGCTCGCCAACTCGTTCTGGATGCGCTCCAGTCGTTGCGTCTGGCGAACGATTACGCCGTTGGCGCGTAACTTTTTCTCGTAGTCTTCAAAGTTGCGCACGAGAATTTCCGGCTTGCCCAGAAAGCGATGCCCTGTGGTGACGTCTCCCGCGGTGATTCCACCAAAGGAGAACTTAAGCGGCTTGCCGTCCAGCACTCCGACGAGCCAGCGCACGGGGCGAATGAATCGCGCACCATCCAGGCCGGTCCAGGTCATCGTCTTCGGCCAATAGATGTCGTGGATCACGCGGGGCAAGATTTCGCTGAGGAGTTCCTGCGCTGTCCGTCCGCGCTTCACAACCTTGGCGGCAACGTACTCGCCCTTCGCCGTCGTCACGGTAAGGAGATCTTGCAGGCCCACTCCCTGTTTTTCCGCGAAGCTGACGGCGGCGCGCGTTGGCGCTCCGTCCTTGTCGTAGGCTACAGACTTGGGCGGGCCAGTCACTTCGTTCACAACGTCTTCTTGCTTGGAGATTAAGCCGCGCACCGACGCGGCGAGTCGGCGCGGGCCGCCAAACGTCTCGATGGTCACGCCGTCCATCAGATTTTCGGCGGTCAAGTGCCTCTCGATGATGGTTTTCAGGTCGGCAACGGCGCGAGGAAGCATGCCCGCTGGAATTTCTTCCGCGCCAATTTCAAGGAGCAGTTCAACGCGCTTGGGCTTTGCCGGCGCCAGCGGAGCTTTTTTCGGAGTTACCTTCGTTGCTGCGCTCATGCCGCCACCCCAGACTGCGACTTCCAAATATGGAATATGTCGGCGCGCCGACATTTTGCAAATGGTTTGCAAGTAGAGGAGCCGCGCCGCAGCCTGTTGAAATCAAAGAGAGATTCCTCACTCCGCAGACTCCGTTCGGAATGACGGAGGATTCCGCGCGGGGTTGCTGCCGGAATAGGAATGTCGGCGCGCCGACATTTTGCAAAAGCCTTGCAACTAGAAGAGCGGGCGTTCATCCCCGCACCTCGCGCTGCGCCACTTCCCCGCCCGTCTGTTCCAAGTAGGCTGCTGCTGTCCGGCACGCCAAGGTTCTTACTCGCGCCATCAGCGCCGCCCGTTCCGTCGTCGAGATCACGCCGCGCGCATCCATCAGATTAAACAGGTGCGAACATTTCAGGCAGTGGTCGTACGCCGCCAACAAGGGATAGCGCACACGCTCCATGGTTGGCGGGCCAACAGTTCCTTCCAGGTTCTTCCACCCGTCGAGCAGTTCCTTGGCTTGCTTCTCGTGGAGTTCAAACTCGGCGCGCAAGGTTTGGGCGTCGCTGCGGTCAAAACTGTATTCGGAGAGTTGCCGCTCCTCGGCCAGGCGGATATCGCCGTAGCTCTTTTCTTCGTTCCAACGGATTTCGTAGACGCTCTCGACATCCTGGAGGAAGGCACAGATGCGTTCGAGGCCGTAGGTGATCTCGACCGAGATCGGGTCCAAGTCGATGCCGCCGCTCTGCTGGAAATAAGTGAACTGGGTAATCTCCAGTCCATCCAGAAGCACTTGCCAGCCGATGCCCCAAGCGCCGAGCGTGGGCGATTCCCAGTTGTCTTCTTCAAAGCGGATATCGTGGGCGCGGAGATCGATGCCGATGGCTTCGAGGCTCTTCAGGTACATGTCCTGAATCGTGGCGGGAGCGGGCTTGAGGATCACCTGATACTGGAAATGTTTGTAGAGGCGATTGGGATTCTCGCCGTAGCGTCCATCGGCAGGGCGGCGCGAAGGTTGCACATAGGCGATGCGATAGGGAGTGGTGCCGAGAACGCGGAGAAAGGTTTCCGGAGACATGGTGCCGGCGCCCACTTCGGTGTCATAGGGTTGCTGGAGGACGCAACCCTGTTTACCCCAGAAGTGCATGAGTTTCAGGATTAAGTCTTGAAAGGTCAGGCCTTTGTGCTTGGGTTCAAGTTTAGCTTTAACAGGCAAGAGTGCTCTCCGCTTTCTGGTCCAGTTGCAAATGAACTGCAAAATGTCGGCGCGCCGACATTTTTGGAGTGTGGTGGCTCTGCGCCGCTTTTGCGATTACAGCCACGCCTCTGAAACGATCATTGGGACAATGGGGCTCCATCCGTAAAAGCGGGAGCAAGCTCCCGCACTCCAAATTCTGAAATTCCTTCACGGCGTCTCCAACAATTCTCGCGTCTTCAATTGCCGCTCCGTGTGATGCTCGATCCAGTTCAATCCTGCCTCGCGCAATTCCTTTACTCCCGGCAATCCTTCGATCGCAGCATCGAACTTATCCAGGCGCTCTCCCGCAAAACGTTCCGCGAGTTCCCTGCCCTCCAGCGAAACCGGCTTCATGCCGGAGCGGCGATGGTCATCGCAGAGCAGCCCGGGATCGTACGCGGCCTGATACGCCGGATTCTTCCCGAACGGCTTGCCGCAAACCGAGCAGGCATCAAACCGCGGCAGCCAACCCGCCAGGCGCACCGTCCAGAACGCGAAGTAGCTGAGCGGTAATGCTCCGCCGTTGCGCCGTTCGATTTCCCGGGCGGTGAGCAGGATCAGCCGGAACATGGGTTCGGAAGCTTCATGTTCGGGCAAAACCTGCTCGACGATCTCGCTGATCAGAGCCAGGCCAGTGCTGAGGCCGTAATCGCTCTGCGCCTTGTTGAAGGACTCGAGCAGTTCCGCCTGCTGGATCCGAACGAGGTCGCGGGTTTCGCGTTCGATGTACCAGAGCTGCGCGTGGGAAAGCAGCTCGAGCGTGGAGCCGTAGCGATTCTTCAATCGGCGCGCGCCAGCGGCTACACCCCGCATGCGGCCCGACGAACGACCCAGGAAACTGACCAGGCGATCCGCCTCACCCAGCGGGAAGGTCTTCAGAATGATGGCTTCCGTTTCGCGGGCAGGCATCGGTTGTCAGCGCGCCAAGAGAAATCTGGCTCAGGGATAAACTGCGTCCATTGCGCGCACATGCAGGACGTTCTTACTTACCATACACGGGGGGATTGCCGCAATGATTTGCAAACATAGGAGGGGAAAAAAGTGGGCAGTTTTCAGTTGTCAGTGGTCAGTTACGAAGACGAAGGCTCACCACAGAGAGAACGGAGGTACGCGGAGGATTAGTGAGACCTTTCGCCAATCGCGGGTTGGGGATGGAAGCGAGCGATGAGCATTCTCCTCGGGCGGGACGTCGGCGCATCCAGGTCTTCAGAAGGCCCCATTTCGGTTCCTGTAGCTCAGGCCTTCGAGGCATGAGGGTTTTCGTGACAGAGGGGCAGTGGCGTATCTGGGAAGAATGTCGATGGGCGTTAGGGAAAGCCTCGCCCCTGAAGGGGCGAGCTACAGACTCCGTGGATCGGCTGTATGCACAAGTTCGCCCACGAAAGAGGCAAAAACATTTGGGAAAATGATGATTTTGGGGCTTACCAGATTATGTCAACTCGCAATCTGGAGGGAAAACATTATAGGACACGGTTCCCTGCCCTTTGGCGGGTTTGGGGTGGGCTTTGCGTTTTTCGGGGATTCGGCTACTCTGGGGCCGCGTTCATGGACATGAAAACCAAACCGCCGCGGCGGCCCGCTAACTGATGATTCCGCTGAAGGATATCAACCCGACGCGCACCACGCCGTTCGTGAACATCGCTTTGATTTTGGCGAACGTGGCGGTTTTTATTTATCAGCTGAGCATGCCGGCGCGGGTGGAGCAGCGGTTCATCATGGCGAACGGAACCGTGCCGGCGCATGTGGCGCAATTCCTGGGTGGGCACGCCAGTTTTCAGGTGGCATTCGAGCCGTTGTTTACGAGCATGTTTCTGCACGGGGGGTTCATGCACCTGGCGGGGAACATGCTGTTCCTTTGGATTTTTGGGGACAACGTCGAGGACTACTTTGGGCACTTGGGGTACCTGGTGTTTTACCTGGTGTGCGGGATCGGGTCGGGGTTGGTGCACGTGCTGTTCAATCTGAGTTCACCGTATCCGGCGATTGGGGCTAGCGGGGCGATTAGCGGAGTGATGGGGGCGTACATACTGCTCTTCCCTACCCACCGGATTCTGACGTTCTTCTTCATTTTTGTGTTTCCCATCCCGGCGTTTTTTATTTTGGGGTATTGGTTTGTGCTGCAGTTTCTGGAGGGAATCGGGCAGCTCGGAATGGCGGCGCGGGGAGGCGTGGCGTTCTGGGCGCACATCGGGGGATTCTTGATTGGGTTGGGGATTACGGCGCTGGTGCGGAAGAGGTAAGAGCAAGGCTTACCGCAGAGGGAGCGGAGAGTTGGTCGACTAGAAATGGCGGGTCCGGGATGACGGCCCTATAGATGATGCGGAAGAGAAAAAATGCGCCATTCGGGAGAATGGCGTTCCCGGGGAGCCCAAGAGGAACCCAAGAGCCGGTCTGAAGGCTGGCCGCTACATAAGCGGGAGTGCCCTCCTGGTTCCTGATATCTGATCGCTGATTGCTGATATCCCTTGGCACTTCAAGTGATTCATGAGAGTTCGGGATGTTGTATTCCGTTGTACTCCGATCTTGAATAAACATTCACATAAGAGTAGAGTCCTGCGATGCATTTTTGGCGGTGCCCGCGGATTGTAGTCCCAGCTGCGACAGCCGAGCGCCCCTTGGATCGGAAGATCGGAGGGAGATAACAATGAGTCCCCATTGTTCAAGCAATCAGAAAGACGAGAGAAGGAAGCGCACGAGTGAAGGTGTGGCAAAAGCCGTTCTCAGCGTGGTGGCAGGCATGGCGCTGATTGCGCCGATTACCTTGCTGACGGCTTGTCCCAGCAAGGCGCCACAGGAAATGGCACAAAAGCAGGATGCGGGGAAAGGCAAAGAGAAAGAGGACAAGGCCGACAAAGAGTTTTACACGCCGAAAGACCGGCTGGCGGCGATTCAGGCGGCAACAATCTATGTGCCGAGAGCGGTGAGTACCGCGGACATAATGCAGGGCCCACCTCAAGACCAAAAGCAGTTTCAATTCCACCCGGAAGACACGATGACCTGCGATTTTGCGACGCCGGGGAAGGACATGGGGGGAAAGACTCCCAAGTTCGCCTGCAAGATTACGAAGGTGGACAGCACGAACGGGCAGGTGCAGACACTGACGCCAGATATGGACGATGGGGACGCCCTGAAGGTGAAGTACGGAGGGGACGACAACGAGGTGTACGCGGAGGTGGTGTCAACGCGGCTGATGTGGGCGCTGGGCTTTTATGCGGACTCGTGGTTCCCGGTGCACGTAGTGTGCAACGGATGCCCAGAGAACCCGGAAGAGGGGTCAGGGCCAGCGGCGGCGCGAACGTTTGCTATAGCAACCGTGGTGAGGAAATACGCCGGGCACAAGATGTATGAAGAGGGGAACAAAGAGGAAGGGTGGAGCTGGAAGGAGTTTGACGAAAGCAACGGGCGGCCAAAATCCGAGAAAGACGCACTGAAACTGCTGGCGTCGTTCATGCAGCACAGCGACAATAAGCCGCCGCAGCAGCGGCTGGTATGCGACGGGGTGAAGGTGGATCAAAAGACAAACCCCTTTACGACGACGTGCAAGGAATCGCGGATGATCGTGCAGGACGTGGGCGCGACGTGGGGAGGCGGCGGGGCGTTCACCACGAACGACGGCGCGAAGATGAACCTGCAAAACTGGAGCGCCAAGAAATTGTGGAAAACAGTGGGTGCGCCGGGAACGGATGAGGCGAAATGCCCGGTGTGCCAGGCAATCCTGGACAAGAGCTGGTCGGCGACAAATGGACTGAGCGATCCACTGATCAGCGAAGAAGGACGGCGCATGCTGGCGGGGCTGATGTGCCAGCTGAACGACGAGCAAATCCTGAATCTGTTCAAAGCCGCGAAAGTGTCGACGATGCCGAAGTACCACAACAGCGACGGGTCGTTCAAAAAGGGGCTGGACGAAGCCACCATTGAGAAGCAGTGGGTGGAGGCGTTCAAAGCCAAGCGGGAAGACATGGCGCGGGGACGGTGCCGGTGGAGCAGCAAGCCGGCGGATTTGACGTCGATCGACAATCCGGCGGGCCTGGCAAGCGTGCCGAACTACTGCACGGCGGCGATTCACTGACGAAGAGAAGCTGACAGCCGTTAGCTTACAGCCGACAGCTGACAGCCGACAGCCAGAAGCGAAGATGAAGAAGACCGGCGCTGACAGCTGTTAGCTGACAGTCTGCAGCTGAAGGCAAAATGCAGCTTGTTGGCAACCCACGGCAAAGGCCAAGGAGCGAAGGCAGCGCCCCACAAAAAACGGGAGGCGAGAACCAGGAGACAGGGGAAACGCGATGGCTACAAAGATCATGCTGGTGCGACACGGGGAGAAGCCGGACAAGAAGGAGAGGGTTTACGGAGTCACCTTGAGGGGCGAGCACGACAAGAAGGAGTTGTCGACGCGGGGATGGCAAAGATCCGGGGCGCTGGTGCGGCTGCTTAATCCGGTGAATGGCAATTTCTTGAATCCGGCATTGGCGCGGCCAAACGCTATATTTGCCGCTGACCCCGAGGGGGGTATGAAGAGCGAGAGGTCGCGGAATACGGTGATAGGAGTGGCAAGATCGCTGGGAGTGAAAATCAACGTGAACTTCGACACGGGGGATGAGAAGAAACTTGTGAAGGAAGTGCTCTCGCGGCCGGGAGTGGTGTTGATCGGATGGGAGCACAAGGAGATCGTGAAAATTACGAACCGGATCCTGGGGAATAAGAAAACGAGTCCGCAAAAGTGGCCGGGCAAACGGTTTGACGTGGTGTGGGTGCTGGATAAACAGGCGGGAGCGAAGGACTGGAAGTTTACGCAAGTGCCGCAGTTGCTTTTGCCGGGGGATAGCGCGAAGACGTTTTGAGGGGGGATGTGACTTGCGTAGGCGATGGCTCGGTGATTCGTTTCGGGCTTGTTGGTTGCCACGAACCCTCCGCTACGAAACGGCAGCGTTGCTGCGGTCGGGATGACGATTGCTTGGCGGTCGAAGATGGTGGTGCATTGTGGAAAGTTGGCGGCCCGACTCAGAAGGCGAGCCCTACAAAGACTGATTCAGGATTCCTGATATCTGATCGCTGATATCTGATATCCCTTCCTCACTTCAAGTGATTCATGAATATTTGGCGGCGTAATTGGTCAGGTAGTCGGAGACTTCATGTGTTTGTTTAGATCCGCCCAGGTCGGGAGTGGTGATATTTTCGGCTAGGGCGGACTTCACGCTTTGCTTTAACACCGCGGATTCTTCATTCCAGTCTAAGAATTCCAACAACATGCCAGAGGCTAAGACTGCACCGAAGGGATTGGCTATTCCCTTTCCGGCGATGTTGGGGGCGGAGCCGTGGACGGGCTCGAAGAGAGAGGTTTGGCCGGGATGGATGTTGGCGGAGGGGGCGAGGCCGAGTCCACCGGCGAGTTGGGCGGCGAGATCGCTGATGATGTCGCCGAAGAGATTACAGGTGACTATGACATCGAACTGGCTGGGGTCGCGGACTAGCTCCATGGCTAGGGTGTCGATGTAGAGATGGCGGGAATCGATTTCGGGATACTCAGAGCGGACCGACTTAAAGACTCTTTGCCAGAGGTCGTGGGCGTAGATTAGGGCGTTGGATTTGTCGGACATGCAGAGGCGTTTGAGTTTCTTGGCACGGGCGTAGTTGAAGGCGTGGCGGATGATGCGCTCGACGCCTTTGTGGGAGTTGATGCTTTCCTGGAGGGCGATTTCGTCGGGGGTGTTCTTTTTAAAGAAGCCGCCTACGCCGGCGTAGAGGCCTTCGGTATTTTCGCGGAAGACCATGAAATTGATGTCGGAGGGAGTGCGATCGCGGAGCGGGGTGAAGCGCGGGTGGAGGAGTTCGGTGGGGCGGGCGTTGACGTAGAGATCGAGTTTGAAGCGGAGGCCGAGGAGGATGTCAGCCGCGTGCTGATTGGAGGGGACGCGAGGATCACCCAGGGCGCCGAAGAGGATGGCGTCGAATTCGTCGCGAAGCATTTCGACGGCGCCATCGGGGAGGGAGATTTTTTCGCGGAGATATTTATCGGCGCCCCAGTCGAAGTCGACGAATTCGATGGGGCGGTTGCGTTTGGCGGTGGCGGCCTTGATTACTTGGACGGCTACGGGAGTTACTTCCCTGCCGATGCCGTCGCCGGGGATGACGGCGATGCGGGCTTTGGGACCGTGGTTGCGGAGGGGGATGTGGGGCATGGATGGGGCTCCGGTGATTGAGATAGGGGTAAGTTAGCACAAGCGGAGAGGGATATCAGATATCAGGAGGCGGGGGGAAGGTTAAGAGTTAAAAGTTGAAAGTTGAAAGTTGAATTCGGAAAAACCTGGTGGAACGCAGAGACGCAGAGTTCGCAGAGAAGAAGAGGAAGAGTCTAAGCGCTTGGGAGCTGGAGAGCAGCGGTGGAGGTGAAGGGATTGCCGCGATCCCTCCACTACGGCCCGCGAAGGGCGCGGGCCTCCGGTCGGGATGACAGTATTGAGGAAGGCCCGACGCGCCGGGACTTGACGCGGAGGAACAAATCGGGCCGCTCCCGTGGGGATGACAGTTTTTTTGATTGTGCGGAAGACAAGAAAAACGCCATTCGGGAGAATGGCGTTCCCGGGGAACCCGAGAACCGGTTTGAATACCGGCCAGTACAAAACGAGGAAGACCCAAGACCCAGGCACAGAGTCCGTGCCTTGGGCAACCGGCAAAAGTTTTCAGTCATCCGTTTTAAGTTTTCAGTTCTCGGAGAGGAAGACCCAAGAGACAGGGAGAGTCCGCGCCTGGGGCAACCGGCTTGAAAGGGCTAGACCTGGAGGACGTCGCCAGGGCGGGCTACCATTTGGTAGAGGACGGGGCTGACGATGCGGCCTAGGAATAGGCGGGAGACCAGTCCCGCGACTATGACGATGGCGAAGGGCTTTTGGGAGTCGGAGCCTACGCCGGTGGAGAGAGCGGCGGGAAGAAGGCCCAGGCAAGCGACTAAGGCGGTCATCATGATGGGACGGAGGCGGACTAAAGAGCCTTCATACGTGGCGTTGGCGATGTCCTGGCCTTCGAGGCGAAGTTTGTTGATGTAGGAGACGTCGATGATGGCGGTTTCCGCGGAGACGCCCATTAGGACGATTAGGCCAAGAAGCGAGGAAACGCTGAATGGTGTGTGGGTGAGTTTGAGGGCGATGAGAGCGCCAACGGGTTCGGTCATGACGACGCTGAGGACGACTGTAGCGGGAAACTTGATGTTGCCGTAGAGCGCGAAGAGGATGAGGAAGACGATGAAAACGGCGAGCGGGCCAATGACGGCGAGTTGCGCCTTAGCTTCCAAAAGCTCGCTGTACTCGCCGCCCCAATCGAGGTGGTAGCCCTCTGGAAGAGTAACGCTCTTGGCGATATTTTTCTGGCCTTCATGGACGAGGCCTTCGAGGTTGCGGCCTTCGATGGAATACTGGATGCCGATGTAGCGGGCATCATTTTCGCGATAGATGAAGGAAGCGCCGGTGGATTCCTTGATGGAGGCGAGTTCGGAGAGAGGAATCTGCTGGCCGGCGGGAGCAGGCACCATAAGATTGCCGATTTCGCGGGCGTCGGAGCGGAACTTAGGATCCATGCGCACAACGAGATCGAAAAGTTTTTCTCCCTGAATCACTTGCGTGGCGGCCTGGCCACCGATGGCGGCTTGCACGACGGCTTCGACATCGGCAACGTTGATGCCATAGCGAGCGATTTTGGCGCGATCGGCGTCAATGATGAGGCTGGGCTGGCCGAGTTCACGGACGACGGTGAGTTCGGTGAAACCGGGAGTTTTGTCGAGAACGTTCTTGATTTCAACTGCTTTTTTCTCGAGGACGTTGAGATCGGGGCCAAAGACTTTTACGGCGAGAGCGGACTTGAGGCCGGTGAGAGCTTCGTCAACAGCATCTTCGGCGGGCTGAGTATAGTTGAAAATGATGCCGGGATAGCTATCGAGTTTCCGCTGAAGATCTTCCGTGAGTTCCTGCTTGGTGTGGATGGAGCCGGACTTCCAGGATTTATCGCTGTAAGGCTTTAGACCGACATAGAACTCGCAATTGAAGAAACCGGTAGGGTCAGTGCCATCATCGGGGCGGCCGAGTTCCGAGGCGGTGGTGGTGACCATGGGATATTGGATCAGCAGAGCGCGAACCTTTGGAGCAAACCTGGCGGCTTCCTCGAAAGAAACGGTGTAGGGCAAAGTGGCGCGGACCCAAATAGCGCCTTCATCGAGGTGGGGCATGAACTCGCCGCCGATGAAGGGTATCAGGCAGAGTGAAGCGGCAAAGACGAGAGTCGCGAGAAGCATGGTGAGCTTGGGGTTCGCCAGGCACCACTTGAGCTCTGAACCATATTCGCGTTTAAACCAGTCATAGAAACGATTCTCTTTGTCCTGAACGCCGCGCTTGAACCAGTAAGAGACGAGGACGGGGACGAGGGTGAGAGTGAAGAGGAGAGCGCCAAGAAGCGCGAAGCCCATGGTGTCTGCCATGGGATGAAAGAGTTTACCGGCGGGACCAGAGAGGGCGTAAATGGGGAGGTAACCGGCAATGATGACAGCGACGGAATAAAAGATGGGACGGTCCACGTCGCGGGCGGCAGTGAGGATGACCTCGTTGAGTTTGTAGTCCTGGCCTTTGCGGAGGCCGAGTTCGCGATAGATGTTCTCGACCATGACGACAGTGCCGTCAATGATGATGCCGAAATCGATGGCGCCGATGGAGAGGAGGTTGGCGGCTTCACCGGTCAAGTGGAGAAAGATAAAGGCGAAGAGAAGAGCAAGGGGGATGGTGAGAGCGGTGATGATGGCGGCGCGGAAGCTGACGAGGAAGAAAAGCAGGACGATAAAGACGAGGATCATGCCGCGAAGGAGATTGCCTTCCACGGTATCGGTGGTGACGCGGACAAGATCGCTGCGGTCGTAGTAAGGACGGACCTTGACGTCAGGGGGAAGGAGGGTCTTGTTGATCTCCTCGGTTTTCTTCTCGACGCCCTGCAGAACGTTTTGAGTTTGCTCGCCGCGGCGCATCAGGATGACGCCTTCGACGGCGTCGTCGTCATTTTTCTGCTTGGTCTGGAAACCGAAAATGCCGAGGCGCGGGGCGTGGCCGATTTCGACACGGCCAATATCCTTGATGCGGACGGGAACGCCATTCAAGCTGGCAACGACGATTTCGCCAATGTCTTCCGTAGTCTTGACGAGGCCGAGGCCGCGGACGTAATAAAACTGGCCGCCTTGCGTGTAGAAGCCGCCACCGGTGTTGGCATTGTTGGCGTTGAGAGCGGCAACGATTTGCACGACGGGAAGGTGGTAGTTGTTGAGTTTTACTGGATCCAGGAGGACGTGATACTCCATGGTGGGCCCGCCGAAACCGGAATCGTCGGCGACGCCGGGAACGGATTTGTAGGCGCGCTCGATGTTCCAGATTTCGTAAGTATGCAACTCCATTGGGGAGCGATCGGGGCTTTCGATTACGTAACGATAGACGAGGCCGCTGGGGCTGAAGAGCGGGGCCATGCTGGGAGTGACACCGACGGGGAGAGTGGCGTCGCTGATACGCTGGAAAACAACTTCGCGGGCAAAATAGGAATCCACGCCTTCGTCGAAGGTCAGGATAAGGTCCGAGAGGCCATAGAGGGAGATAGAACGCATGACATGAAGGTGCGGGGAACCATTCATGGCGAGTTCAAGAGGGAGAGTGGTGAGGCGCTCGACCTCTTCAGCGGCGTGGCCAGGCCATTGCGTGATGAGTTCGACCATGGGCGGCGAGAGATCGGGATAGGCGTCCACGGGCATTTGCTGGAAGGACCAGGCGCCGGTCACGATGATTAAGACCGTGAGCATGAGCACCAGGAAGCGCTGCTGAAGAGCGATTTGGACGATGCGATGGATCATGGGGTTGGCTGCGAAGCGCTCCTCTTAGTGCTGCAAGGAATTCTTGAACTGCAGGAACAGGCTGCCATCGCCGACGAGGTGTTCGCCGTCTTTGAGGCCGGTGGCGATTTGCGTGCGGCCATTGCTGCTGTTGCCGAGAGTGACGAGGCGGCGAGCGAATTTGTTGGTATCAGTTTGCACGTAGACGAAGGGCTGATTTTCGGTGTCGCGAAGGACAGCGGCATCGGGAACAGAGATGGCGTCGGGAATGGAACCGGCGTTGACGAGAGCGGTGACGAACATGTCGCGCTTCAATTTTTTGCCGGGATTTTGGGCGACGATGCGAGCTTGGAGTGTGCGGGTGGTGGGATCGAGAGCTGGCGCGATGTAGGAAATTTTACCGTGAAAGAGTTCGGGATAGGTTTCAGTATTAATTTCGACAGAGTCGCCGACGTGGACGTGGGGGAGATCGCTTTGGTAGACGTTGACGAGAACCCAGACGGTGTTGGTGTTGGAGATGGTGAAGCACTGTGTGGCGCCGCCCTGTAGAAGCTGGCCGGGGCCGACGAGGCGCTCGACAATTTCACCGGAAACGGGAGCGGGAACGGGAATTTGCGCAGTGGATTGCGTGGAGGGCTTGATGACGGATTCGGGATCCTTGATGCCGAGGGCGCGGAGAGCGTCAGCGGAGGATTCATAATCGGCATGAGCCTGAGTGCGATTGGATTCGGCTTGTTCGAGATCGGCCGTGGCGATGGCGCCGTGGGAGTAGAGATCCTGAGCGCGGGTGTAGAACTTTTCGGCGAGGAGGTAGGAATCTTTGGCTTTGATGTAGGCGGAACGGGCGGCGGAATAATCGGGGCTGGTGACGGTGAGTAGGGGCTGGCCGGCTTGGACGGATTCACCGGGGGCGACGAGGATTTCGTGGACCGGGCCGCCGATGGCGGCGAAGACGGGAGTGGTGGCGAAGGCGTCGTAGGCGACAGAGCCCGTGAGGCGGAGCATGCGCGCGAGAGGGGCTTTTTCTGCGGCGACGACTTGGATGTGAGACATCTGCTCTTTGGGGACGGAGAAGAGTTCGGCGGTGTCGGACTTGGATTCGGTGGAGGTGAAGGAGGTCATTTGTGATTCGGATTCGCCGGGGCCGCTGCAGCCGGAGAGGGAGAGGAGGAGTAGGAGGGAGAGAGGGAGAACCCAAGAGGAGGAACCCCAAGAGCGGAAAACCCAAGAGAAGAGGGATTCCTCACTTCGCGGACTCCGTTCGGAATGACGGGGTGGTTTTGTTGCCTCGCTGCTCGGACTCCGTTCGGTATTAGGAAACCCAAGAGACAGGCCGCAGGGCTCGAAGACTCTCCCTGCGCTACAGGTTGGTTCGGAATAATGGGGCATTCGAGTGATGTTACGTTTCATTGGAGATTCCTTGTGCCTACGGCTTGGCGCATCTGTTCGAGAGCTAGCATGTAGTTGGCGAGAGCTTGGCGATAGGCGAGTTGGTTGGCGCGATAGGTGCGCTCGGAGTCCAGATAATCGAGGAGGCTGGCGGCGCCTTTTTGGTAAGCGTATTCGCTGATGTCGCGGGATTGCTTGGCGTTATCAACGTAGCCGCCCTGATAGAGCTGAATGATTTCATCGTTGCTGTGGAGATTGGCGTAGGCGGAGACAACGTCGGTGGAAACTTGTTGGGCGGTTTCGCTGGACTGCTCCTGAGCCTGGGTGATGGCGAAGCGGGCGCGGGCGATTTCACCCTGATTCCGATTGAAGACGGGCAGAGGCATGTTGTAGTAAAAGGCGCCGGTATTTACGCCCGCGGTGTGGGTGTAGTTGAACGTGCCGGTGATGTCCATTTTGCCGTTGGCTTGCTGAAGGGCGAGCTGGCTTTCCGCGGCAGCGACAGCTTGCTGAGCGGCGCGGAGATCAGGGCGATTGATGGCGGCGAGGGATTTGAGGGCGGGGACATCGGCATGGACGGGCTGGTAATCGAGGGCGCCCTGGACGTCGAAATCATCGGGAACGGATTCAAAACCGAGAAGCTGGCGAAGAGCGGCGAGGCTTTGAATTTTGGCAAGTTTGGCGGCGGAAACGTCGCTCTGGAATTGCAGGAGCTGAAGCTTAATTTTGAGGTAGTCGCCTTCGCTCATATCGCCGGCGTGGAAGCGGTCGTTGCTGATGTTGACGGTTTTCTGGAAGCTTTCGAGATCCTGGAGGGCGAAATCGAGAGTGGATTCGGCGAGGAGGACGTCGATAAATTGCTGGCCGACGTTGAAGATGAGTTGGCGCTCGGAGTCGGTGACCTGGGAGCGGACGACGGTGGTGAGGTCCTGGGCAGCTTTGAGGCGATGCTGACGTTTTTTGCCGCGCTCGAAGAGATAGCCGAGGCCAGCATCGAACTGGGCCTGCTGATCGATGTACTCGGAACTGAACTGATTGGGCTGAAAGATGGGGAGGAACTGGGCGTCGAGGCCAAGAGTGGGATTGGGGCGAAGGTTGGCGGTGGTTTCTTCGGCCTGGCTCTGGAGGATGGTGGAGCGCATGGCTTGCAGAGCGTGGTTATGCTGGAGGGCGAGGCGGATGGCGTCGTCGAGAGCGATGCGAGCGGAGGGGGGCTGAGGCGCCGAGGATTGCGACGGCGCGGTGGAGGGAGCAGGCGCGGGAGTCTGCTGACTATTTGAAGCTAGCGGCAAGAGCAGAAACGCCGCGACGAGAAGAGAGCCTTTCCTCAAGTGATAACTCCTTGTGCGCCCGTTGAACCAAGGCGCGCAGCAATACGATGGGAAATGGGGGAAAACGAAGGGAAAGCTAGGAAACGGGGGGCGCGCGAGGCGCGACGTTGCGGAAAACTACGATAGAAACCACTGCGATTATGGCTGGGGCTTCCAGGCGATTGGTGGCCGGGACCAAAGCGAGAGTGAGAGCGGGAGTGGCGACGGCGATACCCGCGGTGGAGCAGATGGGGCAGGCGTGGGAATCGAGTGAGGAGGAGTTCAGATCCACACAGCAGTGCAATTGCGCCGCGAGGAAGATGCCCGCGAGGAGCAGGGCCAGGAAGTAGACATACCGTGGTTTGCCGGGCATTTGCCGGGATTCGCCCTTTGCAATACAGGATGAAATTATCATACACCGGGGCGGGGGAAATGCGAAACGGGGAACAGGGAGGGGGATGGGGGTTGGAAGAGTTGAAAGTTAAAAGTTGAAAGTTGAAAAAAGAAAGCGAAGAGGAAAGATAACGCAGAGGCGCAGAGGACGCTGAGGCTCGCAGAGGAAGAGAAGAGTGACCCAAGACCCAGGTAGAAAAGCGAACCTGGGGCACCCGGACGGGAGAAGAGGCTGAAAGTTAAAAGTTGAAAGTTGAAAAAAGAGGGAGGGACGGTGACAAGGCAGAGTTTACAGCTCACAGCTGACAGGTTCGGAAGAAGAGAAAGGCTTACCGCAGAGGTAGCAGAGGGCCACAGAGGAAACGGAGAATCGGGTGAAAAGTGGTCGTCACAGAGGAGACAGAGGGCACAGAGTTCGCGGAGAAGAGGGGGAGAAACCGAGAGGCGTGGTAGCGGGCTGGGGACAGATGGGGAAGGCCTCAGCCCTGAAGGGGTGAGCTACAGGTGGGGTGTTCGGTGGGGTGTGCCGTATTGAACAGTGAGGTGGATAACCCGTTGGTAGAGTTAGGGTGGCGGAAAAGTGTCGCGGATGAGCGGCGCAGAAGCCACGTCTATGAAAACACGTAAAGCGAAAATCGAGCAGAAAGAAAACGGTTTTGATGCGCAAGCCTTTCTGGATAGCGCCGGGGTGGCCAGGGAAGTTCAGGAATACCGGAGGAACGAGCGCGTTTATTCGCAGGGAGATGCGGCGAAGAGCGTGATGTACATCCAGCGCGGCGGAGTGAAGCTGACGGTGGTGAATGGATCGGGGAAAGAAGCGGTGGTGGCGATGTTTGGGCCGACGGATTTTTTTGGCGAAGGGTGCATGGCGGGGCAAAAAGTGAGGATGGGAACGGCAACGGCGATGACGCCAAGCATGCTGCTGGTGATGGAGAAGGAGGAATTGCTGAATGTGCTGCACACGCAGCATACGTTATCGGACCACTTCATTCGGTACATGCTGGGACGGAACATCCGGGTGGAAGAGGACTTAGTCGATCAATTGTTCAACTCGAGCGAAAAGAGGCTGGCGCGGACGTTGCTGCTGCTGGCGCGTTACGGAGAGCAGGAACATCCGGACGGGATATTGCCGAGGGTGTCGCAGGAGACGCTGGCGAGCATGGTAGGGACGACGCGATCGCGGGTGAATTTTTTCATGAACAAGTTCCGGAAGATGGGGTTTATCGAGTACAACGGGAAGATTACGGTGAACAAGTCGCTGCTGTCGGTGGTGCTGCACGAATAAGGAAAGTTTACAGTTGACAGTTTACAGTTGACAGTTTTCGGAGAAGAGAAAATATAACGCAGAGGCGCAGAGTTCACAGAGAAGAATAAACGGAGCTGGCCGGGATGGATGATCCCGGCCAGATTTGTTGTTAGACGACCATTTTGTTAGAAGCTGGGGAATGGGGTTATTTGATCGAGGCGGCTTCCTTAGAATCGTTGTGGGGAGCGCTCTTTTCCAGGACATTCACAATGTGACGGCCTGATTCGGGGACAGTGGTCTTTTCGCCTCTTACGATTTCACTGGCTTTGATGGCGTGACCATAGACGAGGGCGCTGGCATCGTCGTCGGGACGAAGCGTGGTGCCTTCGAGGGAAACACCGGCAAAGAGACCGCGCGAACGGGAGTAGCTGAGGACTTCAGCGCGCATCCAGGCATCGGTATCGGCGGAAGCATCGCGGCCGACTGGTCCAGCGGAAACAGAAGCGTCGCCGCCAAGTTTGACCTTGCTGCTGAGGATGGAGTTCATGCCGCTGTCATTCAAGACCAGCAGGATTAAATCGGTAGCTTCGCCACCGATCTGAAAACCAACACTGCCGCCTTCGAGAGCGTACATGGCAGGAGCGCCCCAAGGTCCACGGAAGTGCTCGCCGGTGCGGCAAACCATAGCGCCACGGCCGTATTCCGCGCCAAATCCGAAAGCGAGCTTCTTGACGGAGGGGAACACGATAACGCATTCCGCCTTGTCCAAAAGATCGTGAGGAATGTTGTCGGGAATATTGAGGACTTCCTGCATGACAGTGCCACTTTCTTCAAGGCGTTTCTGCTCCTTGTTGAGATCTTGAGCGGAGATTACACCCGCTGCGAGGGTGAGACATGCTGCGGCTACTAAATAGTTTTTCATCGATGACCTCCATGGTCACACTGCTTTTTTGTGACGTTCAGGTGCATGGCTGAGATCCGGCTGAGAGACATTCAGCACACTTAAAACAAGAGAGGGCGATGCGTTACCCGACTCTCAGGCGGGGAAGGAAAGGTGTTTCAGGCTGAAGTGATTGCGCGACAGCATGAAGGCGCACGTTGCAGCGCGCCAGGCCGACCAGGAGCGATCAAAGACGGCCGAGAAGGACGAGAACGACGACGATGAGGAGTGCGAGGCCCAAGCCTCCTGAGGGGACATAGCCCCAAGAGCGGCTGTGGGGCCAGCGGGGCAAAGCTCCCAAGAGCACCAGAATCAAAAGAACGATCAGGATAGTTCCAAGCATGAATTGCTCCTTAACGAACTATTGCGAACAGCTGCGAATCAGTTCCCTGCCCCGGCGTGGGTGCGACGTAGTTCCACGCCGGGACAGAGAGGTAGAGATCAAAGCAACGGATCGAACAATTTAGAGGACGACGGTAAGGGCGAAACGAGCGCCGGGATAGTAAGGGTCGTACATGTAGTAGCCGCCATCGACGTAATCGATGTAGAAATTATCGGAGTAATACCAGCCGACGGGCCAGGGATCAACGAAGCCGAACCAGAAACCGCCCTGCTGGAAGCGCGAGTAACCATCGACGATAACGGGGTTGCCCATGCGGAAGTTGTGTCCACGGCCAAAGTGGGAACGGAAGCGATCGTCGGGGATGCGGGCGCTGCCGCGCGAACTGAGGCGAAGTTCCGGCTGGGAGTGTTGCGTGGCAATGGCCTGCTGAGAGCGGACGGGAGCGCCATGTGAAGAGACGTTCTTCACTTGCTGATGCTGCTGAGTGCTGGACTTGGCTTGCTGTTGGGATTTCTGTGGTTGCTGCTTTTCGGGTTTGGCTTGGGCTTGTTTTTCGGGCTTGGCTTGTTCCTGCTTTTCGGGCTTGGCTTGAGCTTGTTTTTCAGGCTTGGCCTGCTCCTGCTTTTGAGGCTTGGCTTCTTCCTGCTTTTCGGGTTTCTCCTGGCGGGGGTGAGCCGGAACAGCGAATGCGAGTAAGAAGAAAAGTGCTGATGCAGAGAGAGTTTTAAGACGATTCATGATATTGCCTTCCTTGATGCGAATCCGGGCGCGCGCCAATTTGCCTGAGGGGACGCGGTGTAACTTTTGAGCCAGAGTTGCGTGGAGCGAATGGCGGCGCGGGATTGCGCGGCTCAACGCTAATTCTCTAGGTACCGACGCGGATGTGCGAGATGGAATGGAAGAGGCCGAAGATATTGAGGAGCCACAAAACGACGGCGATGACGACGACGGCGTTCAATATTGATTTGATACTGTTGGCCATGGGGATGAAGCGATTCACCAGCCACAGGAGGACGCCCACAACGATCAGGGCTAAAAGGATTTGAATTAGAGGCATGCTAGATTCCTTTCTACGATGGTGCGGAGACACGGGTAGCGGCCTGAAGACCGGCCACTGCAAAATCGAATGAACCGGAGACAGATCCAGGAAAAGCCTCAGGCCACGAAGGCCTTAGCTAGACGACGGAGCCTGGAGGTAGACTGGGGAGCTCCAGCGCAGACTGCATAGTGTCGATCGATGTCCTTGAAGTGCAGGAAAGCTGTAGGGAAACCACTCTGGGGAAAGACTGGCCAGTGAACCAGTCCATTACAGCAAGTACATAGTAGCCTAAAGGGAAAATGGCGTCTGTGCTGTTCTATACAGTTTCGGATTTTATTCGCTGGACGAAAGGGCAGGGGATGGTGGGCATGGGAGCGGGAGGGCGGGGGAATGGGAGTTGCGTTGACAAAAAGAGCATCTTGCGTGAGGGGAAACGTTGCGGTATAAAATAGAAAATAGATAATTTAAAGCGAGAGTTAGATTGATTGGGCTTGTCCCGCTTCATATATGCCCAAGGTGAATGGAAAAAAGGCCAACCGCAGAGCGTTACGAACGCCCACATTTGATTTGCGCGCGTTTCTGGATACAGCGGGAGTGGCGCGGCAAATCGTGAAGTACCGCAAATCCGAAAAAATATTTTCGCAGGGAGACCCCGCGCGTGGTGTGAAGTACATCCAAAAGGGCGGGGTGAAACTTTCGGTGACAAGCGAGGGCGGGAAAGAGGCGGTGGTGGCGGTGTTGGGGCCGGAAGATTTTTTTGGGGAAGGGTGCCTGGCGGGGCAGACGGTGTGCATGGCGACGGCGACGGCGATCGTGCCCACGTCGATCATGTCCATCGAGAAGCAAGAGATGATGCGGGTGCTGAAGACGGAGCACCAGTTTTCGGATTTGTTCATCGCGCATATGCTGACGCGGAACATTCGGGTGGAAGAAGACCTGGTGGACCAGCTGTTCAATTCGAGCGAGAAGAGGCTGGCGCGGGCGTTGCTGCTGCTAGCGCGATATGGGAAGGACGATGCACCGCACGGGATGGTGCCGAAATTGTCGCAAGAGATGCTGGCGGAAATGATCGGGACGACACGATCGCGGGTGAATTTTTTCATGAACAAGTTCCGGAAGATGGGATTCATCAAGTACAACGGGGGATTGCAGATTAATACATCGTTGTTGAGCGTGGTGCTGCACGAGTAGGGGGGAGTTTGCAGTTTTCGGGGAAGAGGAAGTCGAAAGAATTAGGCAGAGGGACAGAGAGAAGAGGTTGAAAGTTAAAAGTTGAAAGTTGAAAAAAGAAAGAGGGACGAAAACACCGAGTTTAGAGTTGACAGCTTACAGTTGACAGTTTTTGGAGAAGAGAAAGGCGAAAGAATCACGCAGAGGGCACGGAGAAGAGGTTGAAAGTTAAAAGTTAAAAGTTGAAAAAAGAAAGAGGGACGAAAACACCGAGTTTAGAGTTGACAGCTTACAGTTGACAGTTTTTGGAGAAGAGAAAGGCGAAAGAATCACGCAGAGGGCACGGAGAAGAGGTTGAAAGTTAAAAGTTGAAAAAAGAAAGAGTGACGAAAGAATAGAGTCTGCCGTCTGCAGTTCACAGTCTACAGTTAACAGTTGACAGTTTTCGGAGAGAAGCACCTCTAGTTTCAGAAAACCCAAGACAGGAAGATCGAGAGTTGCGCGGGGTTTGAACGATTGCGCCGCGATCCCTCCACTGCGCAACGGCGAACTGCGCCATTGCTGCGGTCGGGATGACATACAAAGAAAAGAGGAAAGCTTCAGTGGGACAGAGCTGGGAGAAGCGAGTTTTCGGTTGGGAGTTTTCGGAAAAGAGAAGAAGAAGAGAAAGAAAAAGATAACGCAGAGGCGCAGAGAGCGCAGAGGAACGCAGAGATCGGAGCGGAGGAGGAGGAGGAGAAGAAGAAGAAGAAAAGGATAACGCAGAGACGCAGAGAGCGCAGAGGAACGCAGAGATCGGAGCGGAAAAGAAGAAGGAAGAGGGACGGTAAGACGGAGTTCACAGAGGACGGAAGACAGAGGGCACAGAGAAGAGGTTGAAGAGTTAGAAGTTGAAGGTTGAAGAGAAAGAACCGATATAGGAGTGGGCTGGGAACTGGCTGGGGAAGGCCTCACCCCTGAAGGGGTGAGCTACAGGGGATTAGATTGGCAGGGCGACGAAGCTGGAACCTTGCGGACATGGGGCGCAGCAGTGCTGCGCCCCTACGGGTTCACGGAAACGAAAAGCCGCAGGGCGCGGGGACACGCCCTGCGGCTACAACGGAGATGAAGAGACCGGGTGACGTGCCTAGCCCGCCAGGTACAGGCGAAGGCATGCTCATATGTGGGGTTTCATTCCCGGGCTACTTCCCTTCTCCGGATGTCGGTGTGCTCGAAAGAATTCTGGTGAAGCAGAGGGTGGGTGGCGTCGGGGGGAGAGACGCTGGCAGCGGCGCGGAAAGCGCGGGGCTTTTGTGACTTCATGGAATAGAGAGCGCGATCCGCGGCGTAGAGAAGACCACCGATGGTTTCGGCTTCATGAGGGAAACTGGCGATGCCAATGCTGACGGAAAGATGGGGCTCCTCGGATTCCGATTCGAGGAGTTCGCAAATGCGGCGAGTGACCAAAGCAGCGGAAGCCACGCCGGTTTCCGGAAGGACCACGGCGAATTCGTCGCCGCCATGGCGCGCGGCGGTATCGGTGTCGCGGCAGGAATCCTTGAGGACTTGCGCGAGTCTGCAGAGAGCGCGATTGCCGGCGAGATGACCGAGTTGATCGTTAATCTGTTTTAAGCCATCCAGATCCAGGAGAATCAGCGAGAATTCGCGGCCAGTGCGCTGGGAACGGGCAATCTCTGAGTGCAAGACATCGAAGAGACGGCGATGGTTGGCGAGGCCAGTGAGAGAATCGCTGAAAGCCTGATGGCGAAGGTTATCTTCGATAGAACGCTGTTCGGTAACGTCCACAACAATAATTTCGCAACCCATGAATTTGCCTTGATCGTCGAAGATATCGCGGCCGCTGAGCCTGGCTTTCAGGAGGGTGCCGTCTTTGCGTTTCCATTCGCGTTCAACGGGCTGGAAGTTCGCCGTGGCATGGAAAACTTCAGCCAAAGAACGAGAATGGCCGAGACCAAGAACGATGTGGGAAGCGCGATTGGCGGCGATGAGATCGTCGCGGGAATCGTAGCCGAGCATGGAGGCGAAGGCCTGATTGACGTCGAGGAAATTGCCGCCGGCATCACAATGGCAAACGCCGTAAGCGGGATTGTCGAGGAGAGCGCGATAGAGGGCTTGCGAATGGCGCAGAGCCTTCTCGGCTTCTTCGAGTTCGGCGCGGAGCTTCTTTTCCTTAAGGGCGCGGCGAACGACCATGGGCAACTGGGGAATATGCTGGCGCTCGATGTACTCGAAAGGGCCATGAGCGGCGAGTTCGGCGAGGTATTGCGTGCCGGGGCCAGCGGTCAGGAAGACCAGAGCGCTTTGCTGAACGGTTTGCATGAACAACTGGAGCGCCTGGGGACCTTTGATGCTGGGGCTGGGGTATTCGACGATGATGACATCGTGGGAGGGGGCACCACGGTGGCGAGGGCAATGGGCGAGGCTGGTGACGGAATCCGAGGTAACGATGAACTGGCTCTTTTTGAGAGCGTGGAGGCAGGACTCAACGGTGGCGGGATCACGATGAATGAAGAGGACGTGGAGAGGGCGGCACCTATGAGAAGAAGGCGCGGCGGCGGGGCGTACGGTTGACAGATAGGACTGGGCATCGCTGGCAGCGGGGTGTGACATTGAAGCCTCACTCCGGGTCTGCAGGGCGCGGGAAGTTGGAACAAATGGGAGTCAGGGAGCGCCGACCCAAGGTAGAAATGATAAGGAGGAGTGGGAAGAGAGTCTGTACAAAAGTGGACAGTTGGCAAGAATGGCAATTTCAGGGAGAGGGAAAAGGGGGAAGCAGGGAGGGAGTACTGGTAGGTACTAACTTCTTTTGGATGAGGGAGATGAGTGTCTTTGAGCAATATTGCACAGGCAAAGACATTTTACTGGGAAGAAAACGAATTGTGAGGTTCGTCACAGGGTGGTGGTTATGTGGGCATTGGAAGGGGGAAGAGAGTTTACAGCTGACAGTCTACAGCTGACAGCTTCGGAGAATAGTGGTGCTTGATGACTTTTCGTTGTGAGGTGAGCCTGATGTGACTGCCGGATTGACGAGTGATTTGATAACCGAAATGAGATAGAGCCCGGGCAAGTTCTTCGCCGCCGACGTCGCGGGGGATTTTCAAGCGGGGATAACCTCGTCCTTTACGAGATGAAGGCGGATCACGCTGGGCTTCTCGGAATCGGCGAAATGGCAGGCGACGGCGTCGCGGAGCATGGACTTCAATTCATCGAGGGAGTCTGCCTGGGAAAAGATGGAATGGCCGAGAGCGCGAGCTTCATAACCGCCCTCTGGCGATTCCTGAACGGAGAAGATAATTTCAGTCTGAGGCATAGGTTGAGTTCCTGAGCGATTATACGACAGGTTTGGTGGTGCGGGCGGATTCGATGTAGTAGACGGCGGCGAGGGCGAAGAGTGCGCCGAGGAGTTCGAGGAAGGAACCGCGTTCACCGAGGAAGATGATGCCGAGAGCGATGCCGACGACGGGGAGTAGATAGGTGAACGTGGCGAGCTGCGTGGCTTCGAGATAGCGAAGAGCCCAGAAATAGAGGACGTAGCCAATGGCGGAGCTGAGAAGGGCCATGTGTATCATGCAAAGCCAGACGGACCAGGGGATGGCGAGCCAGTGGTCGAGGGAGCCGATGAGAATGGCGCGATGGATGGCGATGGGAAGAACGATGAGGGAGCCAAAGATGGAATTGAAGGTGGACATGGTGAGAGGGTCGTAGCGGGTTGCGACACGTTTGCCAAGGACGACGTAGACAGCGAAACCGACAGAGCCTAGGAGGGTGATGGTATCGCCGAGGAGGGAGGAGGAATGGCGGCCTACGCCTGCTCCGGCGGACATTAGGACTACACCGGCGAGAGCTACTAACATGCCGAGGACTTTGCGGAGGGTGGCGTTTTCCAGGCGGAAAAAGACAGCGAGGATCAGGGTGTAAATGGGAGACAGCGAGCTGATTATGGCGGAGTGAATGACGGAAGTGTAGCGCATGCCGACGATGAAGCAGACCTGGTTGAGGGTGAAGCCGAAGAAACCGAGATAGAGGAAGACCCAAAGATCATGGAGGGTCCAACCGATGCGGCGAGCGCGGGCGGCTTCGGCGAAGGAGGGGAGACGGAGGCAGAAGAGATAGATGAAGAAAACGAAGACGCCGGCTAAGACCAGGCGGAAGGTGGAGAAGGTGAGGGGGTCCATGTGGCGGAGTGCGATTTTGGCGGTGAGGTAGTTGATGGCCCAGACGGCGGTGACGTAGGCGATGGAGGCGGCGAGGATGCGGTGGGAGGGTGGATGGGCGGGAGAGGACACGGGATGCTTGGGGATATTATACGTGGGGAATGGGGAATAGAGTTCACAGTCTACAGTTGACAGTCGACAGCTTCGGAAAAAAGCGAAGAGGGGTGGTGACACGGGGGGAGTTTACAGCTCACAATTGACAGTTTCGGGGAGCTGAAAAGAGGGGATAAAGATAACGCAGAGGCGCAGAGTTCGCAGAGGAAGCGCAGAGATAAGAGGGGGGAAAAGAAAGAGGGACGATAACACATAGTTCACAGAGATCGGAACACAGAGGGCACGGAGAAGAGAGAGCCAAGAACAGGATGAGAACTTGAGCCTGGGGAAGCCGGCAAGAGGTTGAAAGTTAAAAGTTGAAAGTTGAAAAAAGAAAGAGGGACGGGGGGATCGAGGGAGATTAGAGTTCACAGTTGACCGTTGCGGAGGAAGAGAAAGGCGAAGAGTAAAAATAACGCAGAGGCGCAGAGTTCGCAGAGGAAGCGCAGAGGTAAGAGAAAGGAGAGGAGAAAGGCGAAGAGGAAGGCTTACCACAGAGGTCACAGAGGGGCCGCAGAGGAAACGGAGAATTGGGTGGAGAGTGGTCATCAGAGAGGTGACGGAGAACAAAGAGAAGAGTGGGCGGAGCGAAACTTGAAGAGGGAAACTCGGAAAACGAGATTAGTGGCACGACGCTATGGTGGTGCCGCGATTCCTCCACTGCGTGCCGCAAAGGGCGCGGCCCTACGGCCGGGATGGCATCCTAAAAATGGAAACCCCAAGACCCAGGTGGAAAATCGAACCTGGGGCACCCGACACTCGAGGTTGCGCTGCGTTGTGGAAGGCCTCACCCCTGAAGGGGTGAGCTACAGTTCTGGTGAGAGTCTGGCGGAGTCGGGGGGAGCGGCTAGATTTTTCAGGCGGTGGACTTCCCTTTCGGTTAGCGGGCGGAATTTGCCGGGGGGGACATCACAGGTTAGAGGGCCTAGTTGTGTGCGTTTGATTTTTTCGACGAGGAAACCGACTTGTTGGAACATGCGGCGGATTTGGCGATTGCGGCCTTCGATTAGGACGACTTCGTACCAGGGGTTGGGGGCGTCTTCGAGAAGGCGGATTTGGGCGGGAGAAGTTTTGACGCGGCGGCCGTCTTCGAGAGGGATGGTGATGCCGGCGCGAAGTTTTTGGATGGCGCGTTCGTCGGGCTTGCCACTGATTTTTACTTGGTAGGTTTTGGGGATGTGGGAGCCGGCTTTGGTTAATTTTTGTGCTAGCGCGCCGTCGTTGGTTAGAAGAAGGAGACCTTCGCTGGCGTAATCGAGGCGGCCTACGGGATAGACGCGTTGGGGAAGATCGCCGAGGAGTTGCATGACAGTGGGGCGGCCTTCGGGATCGCTGACGGTGGTGACGTAGCCTTTGGGCTTGTTGAGAAGGAAATAGACGAAACGTTCTGCGCGCTTGATGGGTTTTCCATCCAGACAAATTATATCCGCGAGAGGGTCGGCTTTGGTGCCCTGCTCGGTGACTACTTTGCCGTTTAGGGTGACGCGGCCGGCGGCGATTAGTTGCTCGGCTTTGCGGCGGGAGGCGATGCCGGCGGCGGCTAGGATTTTTTGGAGGCGGTCGGGCATGGAAGTTATCAGTTGTAAGTTATAAGTTTTCAGTGAGGAAAAAGCTACTGCTCGATGCGGGATCGGAGGGCGGGAGGAAGAGGTTGAAAGTTGAAAGTTGAAAAAAGAAAGAGGGGTGGTTGCACAGGGGGAGTTTACAGTTCACAGTTTACAGCTGGCAGTTTCGGAGGAAGAGAAAGGCGAAGAAGGAAGATAACGCAGAGGAGGAGTGAGGCGAAGAGGAAAGAGAAGAGAAAGGCTTACCACAGAGTTCGCAGAGGGCCGCAGAGTTAACGGAGAATTGGGTGAAGAGTGGTCACCACGGAGGAGACGGAGAGTAGAGTTTGCGGAGTAGAGGAAAGACTCAAGACGCGGCGATTTTGCGGACATGGGGCGCAGGAGTCCTGCGCCCCTACCCGGCGAGATGGTTAGCGGGGAGGTTTTCGTTTTGGGTGGGGGCGGGGAGTGGTGAGGAATTTTTTGGGAGGGGCGGGATTGCGGAGAGGGTCGGCTTGGCGTTTTTCGAGGAGGTGGTAGCGGCCTTGGGGGATGGTTTCGATGGAAAGATGGCCGAGAGCGATGCGTTTTACTTTTTCTACCGGGTGAAGTTCCTTGAAAAGAATGCGGCGGAGGTCATCGAGTTTGGCGCCGGTGGCGTGAACTTCGTACCAGAAATTGGCGGCGCGGCCGCGAGTGGAATCGGGTTGGCGGACAGTGCGGAGGCGCGTGCCGGTTTCTTTGCCGAGGCGATCGAGTTCTTCGAGAGTTAGGCGGCCCTTGATTTTGACGTGATAGACCTGGGGAAGGTGAGACCAGGATTTGAGAATGGCGGCGGTGAGATCGCCATCGTTGGTTAGGAAGACTAGGCCGGAATCGGCGTAATCGAGATTGCCGACGGGATAGACGCGTTTGGGAAAGCCGCGAAGGAAATTGCGAAGGGTGCGGCGGCCTTCGGGGTCGGCTAGGGAAGAAACGACTTCGGGCGGTTTGTGGAGGAGGAGATAGACGTGTTCTTCGGCGGATTCGATTAGGCGGCCGGCGGCTTCGATCTTGTCGGTGGAGGGATCGGCTTTGGAGCCTAGTTCGGTGACGACGTGGCCATTGACACGGACCTGGCCGGAGAGGATTAGTTGTTCGGCGTGGCGGCGAGAGGCGATGCCGGCGTGGGCGATGATTTTTTGGAGGCGTTCGAGCATGGTGGAAGAGAGATATCAGCGATCAGATATCAGATATCAGGAAGCTGGTCCTTTCGGGTGGTGGGGACATTGTATAACGAGAATGGTGGGAGGGCGGGGGAAGAGAGGAAAGAAGTAGGAAAGAAAGAATAGATTAACGCAGAGACACAGAGAGCGCAGAGGAAGCGCGGAGAGAGGAAAAAACGAAGAGGAAGAGAAGGGCGAAGAGTAAGGCGAGGAGAAAGGCGAAGAGGAAGGCTTACCACAGAGGTCACAGAGGGGCCGCAGAGTTAACGGAGAATTGGGTGGAGAGTGGTCACCACAGAGGACACGGAGAGCACGGAGAATACAAGAGGAAGGAAAGAGGAAGAACGGAGAGACCGCGGCGTTGGAGCGTCGGAGCCCAGCCTTCGCTGAAAGGCGCGACGGATGGGACACCCTCGAGTTCATATGAGAAGTAAAGTAACTAAGAAAACTCAAGAGCACAGGGTAAAGCTAGAAAAAGATGGCGAAAAGGAAGAGTGAGGAGAGAGAGAGAGAAGGACAAAAGCGCCATTCGGGAGAATGGCGTTCCCGGGAAAACCCTGGAAGCGACATGAAGGTCGGCCACTACTAAGACGATGTTATTTGGAGGCGGAGGCGGAATGGGCGGTGGGAGGCGGGGGATCTTCGTCGAGTTGGCCGGAAAGCATGCCTTCGGCGGTGGCAGCGGCTTCTTCTTTGCGGAGGGATTCGGACTGAGATAGTTCCTGTTCGACGGAATGGATGGTATCGGAAACCCCAGATGCAACACCGGTCGCTGAGGCAACCGCAGAGTCTTCGGGGAGGGGGAGATTTTCGAGAGTGTCGGCGGATGGAGCAGCGAGAAGGGATTCGTCGGTCTCGGAGGGGGCGATGCCTTCGTCGGTGCCTAGAGCTTCGCGGGCGAGCGCTTCGAATTCCTTGAGGCTGGGGAGTTCGTCGAGATCGCTTAGGCCGAAACGCATCAGGAATTCTTTGGAGGATTTGTAGAGGATAGGGCGGCCCATGACTTCTTTGCGGCCCGCGGTGGTGATTAATTTTTTGTCGAGGAGAGTGGAGATTACGCCGGAGGCGTTGACGCCGCGAATGTCGGAAATTTCCGGGGCGGTGACGGGCTGTTTGTAGGCGATTACGGCTAATGTTTCTAGAGCGGGCATGGAGAGACGGAGCGGGGGACGCAGGGATTTGATGAAGCGGCGAACTACATCGTGGTGCTGGGGCTTGGTGTACATCTTGTAGCCGCCAGCAACGGCGCGGACTTCGATGCCGCGGGAATCGTTGGCGTAGGAGGCGACTAGTTCGTCGAGAGCGGATTGGACTAGGAGCTTTTCTTCGGAGAGAGCGGCGGCTAGCTGATCGAGAGTGGCGGGCTCGTCGGCGGCGTAGATGATGGCTTCTAGAGCGGCGATGCGTTCTTCGTGGGTCATAGGCAGCTAACAGTTTACAGTTAACAGTTCACAGTGCCAAGCGCTGCCGGAGAGGATATCAGATATCAGCGATCAGAGATCAGGAAGCGAAGAGGGGAAGAATTGTGGCGTGCGATCGTAGGAGCCCACGCTGATGAAGTTAGGGTGGGGCACCCGGGACGGAATGGTTTTCAGTGGTCAGTTATTCGTTTTCAGTGGCCGGAGAAGAAGAACCCAGGAGCACAGTCAGTAGTGACTGTGGCGCGGAAGAGGAACCCAAGACCCAGGTAAAAAAGCGTTACCTGGGGCACCCGGACGAGCGAATGAGGTTGAAAGTTGAAAGTTGAAGAAAGAAAGAAAAGAGAAAAGATAACGCAGAGACGCAGAGGACGCTGAGACTCGCAGAGGAAGAGAAGAGGAACCCAAGACCCAGGTAAAAAAACGTTATCTGGGGCACCCGGCACCCGGCTCGGAATGACGGGTCAGGTTGGGATTATTGATATTCGGCGTCGATGCGGAGAGTGCCGGATTCGTCGAAGGCGATGTCGAAGGATTTGGAACGTTTGAGGAGGATGTCGCCGAATTGTTTTTCCTGGACTAGGGCTACGGCTTGGATCTTTACCATTTCTAAGAGGGCTAAGAACGCTACGATCATGGCGTGGCGGGTGGGGCAGGAGTCGAAGAATTCCATCAGGTTGATGGAGCCGGTGTCGCTGGAGAGGATGCGGCTGCGAAGCAGGGCGAACATCTGGGTGACGGTGAATTCTTCGTGCTGGAGATCGATTCGGAAGATTTCTTTTTTGCGTTCGAGGACTTGCTGGAAGACGCGGACTAGATCGACGAGAGAGACAACGAGTTCGCCTTCGGTGCCTTCATCGTTGTAGAGGGATTTATCGGGCTTGGACCAGACGTTTTCTTCGATTTGCTGTTTTTGATAGAGAAGCTGGGCGGCGTTTTTAAATTTTTCGTGTTCGATGAGGCGCTGGACTAATTCTTCGCGCGGGTCGGCGGACTGCTCTTCTTCGGTGGCGAGAGGGTCGGGCGGGAGAAGCATTTTGGATTTGATGTAGATGAGGGTGGCGGCCATATAGATGAATTCGGCGGAGACATCGATGTTCTGGACTTCGAGCTGGTGGAGGTAGTCGAGATATTGACTGGTGATTTTGGAAATCTGGATGTCGTGGATGTTCATTTCCTGCTTTTTGATGAGGTCGAGCAGGAGGTCGAGAGGACCTTCGTAGATGGGGATGTGGATGCGGTAGGGAGGAGTGGACATGGAAGAATAGTTTACAGTTGAGAGTTTACAGTTGACAGTTAAAAAGAGGAACCCAAGAGAAATATAACGCAGAGACGCAGAGTTCGCAGAGGAGCGCAGAGGAAGAGAAGAGGTTGAAAGTTGAAAGTTAAAAGTTGAAAAAAGAAAGAGGGGCGGTGGTGTTGGGGGAGTTTACAGCCCACAGTTTGCGGCTTCGGAGGAAGAAAGAAGGGACGGTTACACAGAGTTGACCCTCCTACGGCGGGCAGGCAGAGAGCGGGACACAGAGGGCACAGAGAAGAACGAAAAGTAAGGAGCAGAGAAAGGCTTAACACAGAGGTCGCAGAGGGGCCGCAGAGAGAACGGAGAATTGGGTGAAAAGTGTGCGCTACTGAGGGGACGGAGAAGAGGAACTCAAGAACCAGGGACACGATGAGTCGAGTAGGACAAAAGCGCCATTCGGGAGAATGGCGTTCCTGGGGCACCCCAAGAAAAGGCCGCGGGGCTCGCGGACTCTCCCTGCGCTACAGGAGGGAGCGGCGCTTGGATTGCCAGCCTAGGACGGATTCGCGGACACGGGCCATCGTCTGCTGCGCAGACTTTTGGGCGTTGGAAGAACCGGCGTCCAGGATTTCCAGGACACCTTTTGGATTGGTTTCCCATTTTACGCGGCGTTCGCGGACGGGTTCGATCCATTTGATTAGGTTGGTGGACATGGCGGATTTGCATTCGATGCAGCCGATTGCGGCGGTAGTGCAGCCCTGGCGGACCCAGTCCAGGCGGCCGGGATCGCGTTCGGTGGTGGAGAAGAGTTTGTGCCAATCGTAGACGGGGCAGATGTCGGGATTGCCGGGGTCGGTGCGGCGCTTGCGGGCGGGGTCGGTGACCATGACTTTTGTTTTGGAGCGGATGTCGGCGTCGGATTCGGAGAGAGTGATGGAATTGTTGTAGGACTTGGACATTTTGCGGCCGTCTAGGCCGGGGATGCGGGGAGTGGGGGTTAGGAGGACTTGCGGCTCGGTGAGCTTTTCCGAGAAGACGAAGTATTCACGCGACGTCTGGATTCTCTCTAAGAAGTTCTGTACACCCCACTCCAATGCTGCGGCCCGACTTTCGCGCAGGTAAGTGTCTGCGTTTTCCTGGAAAGTCACGTTCGGTTTCGATGAAAAGATTTTCTTAAGGCGCTCAGGGGCCGCTTTGTTTTCCTCCAACTTCCGGTAGTCCAAGTCGAGACCATAAAACACATTGAAGCGGCGGACGAGTTCGCGGGAGAACTCTACGTGGGAGACTTGGTCTTCGCCTACTGGGACGAAGAGAGGTTTGCCGGGATCCGAGTAGATAACGATGTCGGCGGTTTGGAGAGTGGGGTAGCCCAGGAAGCCGTAGGTGTGGAGATCTTTGTTGGTGATGTTATCGAGGGCTTCTTTGTAGGTGGGGATGCGCTCGAGCCAGCCCAAGGGAGTGATCATGCTTAAGAGGAGATGGAGTTCGGCGTGTTCGGGGACTTGGGACTGGAGAAAGATTACGGATTTTTGGGGGTCTAGGCCGGAGGCCAGGAAATCGATGGTGATTTGGAGAGTGTTTTCGGCGATGGAGGAAGTGTCGGCGTAGTCGGAGGTGAGGGCGTGCCAATCGGCTACGAAGTAGAAGCAGTCGTTGGCAAGAAGTGGCGAGTGGCGAGTGGCGAGTGGCGAGGAAGAACCCTGAGTTTCGCCGCTGGGAAGCACTTCGTTTTGCAGGCTGACCCAGTTTTGGAGAGCGCCAAAATAGTGGCCGATGTGGAGACGTCCGGTGGGGCGCATGCCGGAGAGGACGCGTTTGGATTTGGGAGTGGTGGACAAGTGGTGGTCCTTGGTTGAGTTTTGTGAATAGAAAAGGATAGCAGATATTGGGGAGGGGAGAGCGGGGGCGGGGAGAGTTGAGAGTTAAAAGTTGAAAGTTGAAAAAAGAAAGAGGGGCCGTGGCGTGGAGGGAGTTTGCAGATTACGGTTTCGGGGGAAGAGTAAGTGGGACGGTAACACAGAGTTCACAGAGATCGGAACACAGAGGGCACCGAGAACGGCAAGAGAAGGGCCAAGAGAAGAGCCAGGAGAAAAGCGAAGAGAAAAGATAACGCAGAGACGCAGAGTTCGCAGAGGAGCGCAGAGGAAGAGAAAGGCAAGACGACCCGAGACAACCCGAGAAGGCCCAAGACGACCCGAGAGGGATTCCTCACTGCGCAGCCCGACGCGCCAAAATGCGGCGCGGAAGAGAAAGTCGGGCTGTTCCGTTCGGAATGACGGGATTTGGTGGGCGCGAGAATGATGTGCCCGGCTGATCGTTTAAGACATTCGCAAGAGTGAAGATGAAGAGAATTTGTTGCACTCGGATGGAAGAGCCCACCCTTCGCTGAGAGGCGCGAAGAGTGGGCTCCCTCAAGTATTTAGGATGGGCGGCGTGACGAGGACAACCCAAGAGAAGAGAAACCCAAGAGGGATTTCTCGCCCGCAGCGGGCTCGAAATGACGGGGCGGGGGTTGAGTGCGGCTGAGTGCAGGGGCTAGGGGCGGCGGAGGAGATCGCGGGCGATTATGGTGCGCTGGATTTCGCTGGTGCCTTCGTAGATGGAGATTACGCGAGCGTCGCGGTACATGCGTTCGACTTCGGATTCGCGAGAATAGCCTTGAGAGCCGTGGATTTGGACGGCTTTGTAGACTACACGATTGACCATTTCGCTGGCGTAGAGTTTGGCGGAGGAAGAAGCGTGACCCGTGAGTCGTGGAGCGTGACTTGTGGCGGAACGGAGGGATTCCTCGCCCGCAGCGGGCTCGGAATGACGGATGGATAGGGGGGAGGAACCCGAGAGCCCCGGTACGACTTCGGTGGCTGGGGCACCCGCTGAGGAAAAAGAAGGTCCCTCGCTTCGCTCGGGATGACAAGGAGAGGAAGGGGAGGAACCCAAGAAACCATCGGCAACTGCGTTGCCTTGGGCAGGCGAAGAAAAAGCCGCAGGGCTCGCGGACTCTCCCTGCGCTACATGAGCGGCGCGATCTTTTTGGGAAGCGGCGTGGTAGAGGAGTAGGCGGGCGGCTTCGATTTCGGTGTGCATGTCGGCCAGCATGAATTGAATGGCTTGGAATTCGGAGATGGGGTGGCCGAAGGCTTTGCGGTTGCGGGCGAATTTTAGGGATTCGTCTAGGGCGGCTTGAGCTAGACCGACCGCTTGGGCGGCTATGCCTATGCGGCCTCCATCTAAGGCGGAGAGGGCGATCTTTAAACCCTGACCTTCTTCACCTAAGCGGTTGGCGGCGGGGACTTGGCAATTGTTCAGGATGATTTCTACGGAGGGGGAACTGCGCTGGCCCATTTTGTCTTCGTGACGACCGATTTGGAAGCCGGGGAAAGTGGGTTCGACTAAGAAGGCGGTGATTCCCTTCCCGGCGGCGGAGGGATCGGTCTTGGCGAAGATTAAGTAGACGCCGGCGGCGCTGCCGTTGGTTACCCAGGTTTTGGTGCCGTTGAGGAGATAGTGGGTAGTGGCTGGTGGCGAGTGGCGAGCGGAAGAGGAACCCAAGAGCCCAGGTGCAACACCGGCACCTGGGGCACCCGAAGAGGAAAAAGCAGATCCCTCGCTTCGCTCGGGATGACGGAGAGAAGAGGGGGAGGAAGAAAAAGCAGCAGGGCTCGCGGACTCTCCCTGCGCTACATGACGGACGGCATTGGTTTGGATTCCGGCGGCGTCGGAGCCTGCGGCTGGTTCGGTTAGAGCGAAGGCGCCCAGGAATTCGCCCGCGGCTAGGGGCTTTAGGTAACGCTGCTTTTGTTGTTCGGTGGCGAAATATTGTAGGGGGAGTTGGACAGCGGAGTTGGTGACCGCCAGGGCGGTGGAGAGGGCTACGTGGACTTTGGCTACTTCTTCTAGCATTAGGACGTAGGAGATGGTGTCTAGAGCGGAGCCGCCGTAGGCTTCGGGGGTTAGCATGCCGCAGCAGCCCAGGGCGGCGATTTTCTTGATGGCTTCGAGGGGGAAATGGTCGGTGCGCTCCCAGTCTTTGACGTGAGGACGGACTTCGGTGTGCATGAATTCGCGGACGGTGTCGCGGATGAGGAGTTGGTGATCGGAGAGGGAGAAGTCCATGGGGGTGATGCTACCACGAGTCGCGTGGACGAGCAGGTGTGCTGGTGGCGGGATTGTGGAGTGGGATAGGGATATCGGATATCAGCGATCAGATATCAGGAAACGGGAGGAGGTTGAAAGTTGAAAGTTAAAAGTTGAAAGAAGAAAGAGGGACGGTAACACAGAGTTCACAGAGGACGGAGCACAGAGAGCACAGAGAATAGAAGGAAAAAGATAACGCAGAGGGGCAGAGGGCGCAGAGGAAGAGAAGCCAAGAGGGATTCCTCGCTGCGCAGACTCCGCTCGGAATGACGGGGCAACGGACCGGGCGCCCGGTAACGGAAAAGAACCATTACCGCGAAGGGCGAAGGGTCGGGATGGAGTCGAACGGAGCTCGGTTGGAACGCATCATGAGATAAGCGAACGCAGGACCTGCTAAGAGCCAGATGATGGCTTGGGATTTGTCAAAGGAGTGGTCGAGCTGGGACGACATGATGATCATTCCCAACGAGTAGGCCAGGCTGTAAAAGAGAAAGGTAGCCGGCTTGGGAGGTTTCTCTGGTCCTCTAGCAGGGACATTCCTTGCTTTAAATCCGATCAGGCCAAAAATAGCCACGCATAACAGAAGCGCAATTGTCGGATGCGCCGGCATGAGTAGAAGAGAGAATCTGCAAAGCCCAAGCACGGCTAGAGAATAGATCATGATACCCCAGAGTGCCGTCCAATAGGCTGCCGAGCTGGTATCGACCTTCGGGGGTTCAGGCGGGGCCGTTGGCTCAAGGGGAGTATTTGCATCAACCTGCATGGTTTAGTCTCCGTCCCGGTTCAATACGAGGATAGTAACATAGGAATTACTAGAGTTTGAAGAGTTCGCGGAGGCGTTTGGTTTGTTGGCGGGAGACGGGGATTTCGGATTGTTTTTTGTCGTTCATTTTGATCATGAAACTGGATTTGAACCAGGGGACTACTTCTTTTATATGGTGGACGTTGACGAGGTAGGAGCGGTGGGGGCGCCAGAAAGAGTCGGAATCCAGGGAGGCATGGAGTTCTTCGAGGGTGCGGCATTGCGAGGAGCCTTCTACTTCACGGGCTACTACGGAGATCAGGCCGCCTTCGATGGAGGCGAAGATTAAGTCGCTGGAATCTACCAGTAACATGCGTTGCTGGGACTTGATTAAGATTTTGGAGGGAGATTTGGAGGTGGGTTTGGGATTGGCGAGTTGGGCTACTAATTGTTCGAGGCGGTCGGTGGTGCTGGTATGGGCTTCGATTTCTTTTTTGGCTTTTTGGACGGCTTTGGCGATGCGGGCTTTGTCGAAGGGTTTGAGGATGTAGTCGACGGCGTTTACATCGAAGGCTTGGACGGCGTATTGATCGAAGGCGGTGGCGAAGACTACGTGAGGGACTTTGAGTTTGCGTTCGACTAATTTTTTCAGGACGCCGAAGCCGTCGAGGCCGGGCATTTGGACGTCGAGGAAGAGGAGATCGGGGGAAAGCTCTTTGATCAGATTGATCGCTTCCAGGCCGTTCTTGCCTTGGGCTTGGAGGTTGATTTCGGGGAAGGATTTTAGGAGGAAGGCTAGTTCTTCGCGGGCGGGTTTTTCGTCGTCGACGATGATGGTGTTGATGGGCATGGGGAGTTGCTAGAGCGAGTATAGAAGGGGCGCGGTGCGGATGGCAATTGGATGAAGTGATGGGGAACAGGTTATCAGATATCAGATATCAGCGATCAGGAGGCAAGAAAAGGCTTACACAGAGGTCGCAGAGGGGCCGCAGAGGGAACGGAGAGTTGGGAGGAGGGGATTCACCACAGAGGACGGAGAAAAGAAGGAAAGAACGATGCAGGGAAGAACGAAGGTGAGATGAAGAAAGCTTAACGCAGAGACACAGAGTTCGCAGAGGAAGAGAAAGGCAAGACGACCCAAGAGGACCCAAGAAGACCCAGGACGACCCAAGAGGGATTCCTCTCTGCGCGGCCCGACGCGCCACAATACGGCGCGGAAGAGAAGATCGGGCCGCTCCGCTCGGAATGACGGTGGTTCGGTGTGAGCACGACAGAATTGGGAATCGGGTATGATGCGTGGTTCGAATTAGGAAAGAAAGAGGGGAGACCGGATGGCCAAAGAGATGGGGCAGATATTGAAGAGCGAGATGGTGTACGAGGGGAAAGTGTTTGGGGTGCGGCGGGACGAGGTGGAGGAGCCGGGAGGATTGAAGGCGGTGCGGGAAGTGATTACCCATCCGGGGTCGGTGGTGGTACTACCAGTTCTCGATGATGGGAGAGTGGTGATGGTGCGGCAATACCGGCACGCTACTCGACAATATTTGTGGGAATTGGTGGCAGGGAGGAAGGAGCCGGGAGAGACGCCGAAACGGGGGGCGGCACGAGAACTGTTGGAAGAGACGGGATACCGGGCGAAACGGTTCACGGTGTTTCTGGACGTGTTCCCTACGCCGGGATTTTTGGAAGAACGGATGTTCATATTGCTGGCGGAAGGATTGACGGCGGGAGAAGCGCAGCCGGAAGAGGATGAAAAGATTGAAGTGCGGGCTTATAAGTTGAGTGAACTGAAAAAGATGATTCATAGCGGGAAATTGCGGGATGCTAAATCGATTGCGGGGATTCTATATTATCTGACTTATGGAAAGGCAAGTGGACGGGGAAGGTCTGGTTAATCGATTTTACAAAGGGAAAATAGGGGAAATATGAACATGTAGGATAAGAGACCTATTGACTCTGATTTCCATTTTGATACACTCCGCGCAATTCGTGCTCATGGCGGCGTCTGGTAGTAATCCGCCCCCAGGAGTCACCGTCCAAAGGAGACACGAAGTGCAAGGAACAGTAAAGTGGTTTAATAATTCGAAAGGATACGGATTCATTGGCCGAGAAGATGGGCCCGATGTGTTCGTTCACTATTCCGCGATCGTCGGGGATGGCTACCGGACGTTGCAGGAAGGGGATCCGGTCGAATTTGAAATTGTACAAGGGCCGAAAGGGCCACAGGCGGCAAACGTAAGTAAGCCAGCTTGAGGTTGGAGAGAGAAGTACAATGCCGGCGGAGGCGAGAGCTTCCGCCGGTGGTGTTTTTGGGGGGGAGAGCAGTTGAAAGTCGAAAGTTAAAAGTTGAAAAAAGAAAAGAAGGAGAAGAAAGAGAAAGGATAACGCAGAGACGCAGAGTTCGCAGAGGAGCGCAGAGGAAGAGAAGAGGGACGGCCACACAGAGGTCAGAACACAGAGGACACGGAGAAAAGAAAGGCGAAGAGTGAGGCGAAGAGAAAGGCTTAACACAGAGGGCACAGAGGGGCCGCAGAGGGAACGGAGATTTTGGAGGAGGAAGAGAATTAGAGAGGAACGGGGAAAGCGATGGAGTGATTCCTCGACTCCGCGGCCCGACGCGCCATAAAACGGCGCGGAAGAGGAAATCGGGCCGCTGCGCTCGGAATGACGGATTTGGATCAGGGGCCACAGAGAAGAGAGACGAAGAGAGAAAGGCGCCGATCGGGAGATCGGCGTTCCCGGGAGGAAGGGGAATATAATGGCGGGCATGGAAAACAAACAGATTGCACGGATATTGCGGGAAACGGCGCGGCTGCTGGAGATTGATGGGGCGATCATTGGACGCTACAGGAGTTATGAGAAGGCGGCGGAGCTGATTGATGGGCTGCCGGAATCGGTGGAAGCGATGATTGCTACTCCCGAGAAATTGACGGAGTTGCCGGGGATTGGGGACCGGATGGTGGAGCATTTGAAGGAGATTGTGGAGACGGGCGACTACAGTTTGAGGAAGAAGCTGCTGAAGAAATATCCGGAGACGATACTGGACTTGTTGGAGCTGCAATCGTTGGGGCCGAAGAAGGTGGCGTTTTTGTGGAAGACGTTTAAGGCGGGGAAGGTGGAGGACGTCGAGAAACTGGCGAAAGAGGGGAAGCTGCGGGACCTGGCGGGGTTTGGAGAGAAGAGCGAGCAGAATATTTTGAAGGCCGTGGAGGTGTTCAAGAAATCCACCGGACGATTCCATTTAGATACGGCGGAAGAGGCAGCGGCGGCGATTACGGCTCACATTAAGAAGGTGGGAAAAGCGGTGGAATCGGTGACGCCGGCGGGGTCGTTGCGGCGAGGGAAAGAGACGGTGGGAGATTTGGATTTGCTGGTGACGATGGGGGAAGGACACACGAAGCAGAAAGATGTGGATGCGGTGGCGAAGCATATTTTGACGTATGAAGGGATTGACCAGACTTTGGCGCATGGGGAGAACAAGGTTAGTTTCACGCTGGAGAATGGGCTGCAGGTGGATGTGCGGCTTTTGGAAAAGGAAAATTTTGGAGCAGCGTTGCTTTATTTTACGGGATCGAAGGAACACAACGTGGCGTTGCGTGGGCGCGCGAATGAGATGGGGTACACGTTGAATGAATACCAATTGGCGACATTGAAGGGCGAGAAGCGAGTGGCGGGAAGGACGGAGGAGGAGATTTATGGGAAGTTGAAGCTGGAGTATATACCGCCGGAATTGCGGGAAAACACGGGAGAGATTGCGGCGGCGGAAGCGCACAAGTTGCCGAAGTTGATTGAGCTGCGGGACGTGAAGGGCGACCTGCAGATGCACACTACGGCTAGCGATGGAAAGAACTCGATTGAGGAGATGGCGGAAGCGGCAAAGGCATTGGGGCATGAGTACATCGCGATTACGGACCATTCGAAAGCGGTGACGGTGGCGAATGGGTTGGACGAGAAACGCATGGCGGCGCACATCAAGAAGATTCATGCGGCGAACGAGAAAGGGCTGGGAATCCGCGTGCTGGCGGGCGCGGAGGTGGACATATTAAAGGATGGGTCGCTGGATTATTCGGATGAGTTGCTGGCGCAACTGGATGTGGTGGTCTGCTCGATCCATTCGTATTTTAATTTGGAGCGGGAGGCGATGACGGAGCGGATGCTGGCGGCGATTGAGAATCCTTATGCGCAAATTATTGGGCATCCGACGGGGCGAGTGCTGCTGCGACGAGAGCCGCTGGATTACGACATGGAGAAGGTGCTGGCGGCTTGCGCGAAGCATGGGGTGGCGATGGAGTGCAACTCCTATCCGGACCGGCTGGATTTGAAGGATGTGTATTTGAGGATGTGCAAAGAGCGCGGAGTGAAGGTGGTGATTTCTACGGATTCGCATAACGCGGGGAATTTGAAGTTGATCCGGTATGGGGTGAGAATGGCGCGGAGAGGGTGGCTGGAGAAGAAGGATGTGATTAATACGTTGGGGGTGGGGGAGTTTTTGGGGGAACTGCGGGGGAAGAAGAGGGCGGCGCGGGGATGAGGGGGAATGTTGAAAGTTAAAAGTTAAAAGTTGAAAAAAGAAAGAGAAGAGAAAAGATAACGCAGAGACGCGGAGTTCGCAGAGGAGCACGGAGGAAGAGAAAGACGAAGAGGGACGGTAAGACAGAGTTCACCCTCCTTCGGCGGGCAGGCAGAGATCGGAACACAGAGGGCACAGAGAAGAGGGGGAGAGGCGAAAATCGAAAAATGAAATTAGTGGCGAGACGTTGCGATGGCGCCATGATCCCTCCACTGCGCGGCCCGACGCGCCAAACGACGGCGCGGCGGAAAAAATCGGGCCGCTCCGGTCGGGATGACAAGATGGGGAAGACGGAAAGGACGCCATTCGGGAGAATGGCGTTCCCGGGAAGAGGGGTACCCCGAGACCCGGGCACAGACTGTGGGCCTGGGGCAACCAAAGGCGGGGAATGGGGAACATTTTGGGGGGATTGTGCGTTACTTGGGTAGAGCGGTTCAGGAGAGGTTATGGCTATGAATACAAGGACTTGGCGGAGAGTGGGAGTGATGGTGTTGATGGCTGGGGCGGTTGCGCTGGTTAGCGCGACTGGGGCTCAGGCCGAGGAAGTGGCGAAGACGTTTACGGTTAGCGGACATGCGAACGTGAAGGTGACAACGGACGATGGAGCGGTGCGCGTGTCTACGGGCGACATCAAGCAGGTGGAAGTGCGTGTGATTTATACGGGATACAAGCTGGATAAGGATTTGCGGGTTAGCACGACGCAGAGCGGGGATACGGTGGAAGTGGTGGCGAAGACTTCGGGAGGCGGATTCTGGAGTTGGGGAGTGCGGCATAGCAGTTTGCGGGTGGAAGTGCACATGCCGAAAGATGCGGATTTGACGGTGGCTACCGGAGATGGGTCGGTGGAGGCGGATTCGATTAATGGGAATTTGGATGTGAAGACGGGCGATGGTCATATTGCGGTGCAAGGCGCCAAGGGAACGATACGGCTGCACACGGGAGATGGATCGATTGAGGCGCGGGAATTGGATGGAACCGCGGATGTGACGACCGGGGATGGTCACGTGAACCTGGAAGGGCGGTTTGACACGCTGAATATCAAGACGGGGGATGGAAGCGTGACGGCTCGGGCGCATGGCGGGTCGAAGGTGACGTCGAGCTGGAACATCCATACGGGAGATGGAAGCATTGACCTGGATTTGCCGGGAGAGATGCAGGCGAACCTGGATGTAAGTACAAATGATGGACATATCAGCATGGGGATTCCGGTGATGGTGGAAGGGACGCTGAGCACGACGAAGATTACGGGGAAGATGAATGGTGGAGGAGCGCCGATCGTGGTGAGGACAGGGGATGGGTCAATCCACCTGAATAAGACGTAGAGAAGGAAAGGCGAAAATCAGAAAAGGGATTGGAAGTGTCGTGGAAAAGTGGCAACGGGTGTCCTGAAAACGGGACACCCGATTTGCGTTTATGGGCGTAAGTGATTGAAAAGAAAGGGAGGGGATTGGAAGGAGACCTGCACGGAAGTACAGGGAACGGGGAGGTGGCGACCTTGATTGTGATCGTGCTGATTGGTGCGGTTTTGGGGTTGTTTGTGATTAGTTTGATGAGTTCGTTTATGGCGAATCAGAAGAGGAAGTCGTAGAGAAAGCTGACAGTTTACAGCTTACAGCTTACAGCTGACAGCTGACAGCTTACAGCTTGAAGAGAAAGGCAAAGCGGGACGGTAACACAGAGGTTACAGAGAACAGAAAGAGGAAGATAACGCAGAGGCGCAGAGTTCACTGAGGAGCGCGGAGGAAGAGTAAAGCGAAGAGGTTGAATAGTTGAAAGTTGAAAGTTGAAAAAAGCGAAATGCTCGGAACTTACACAGAGGGCGCAGAGTTCACAGAGGAAGAGAATAGAGGAGTGTAGGAGTGGAAGGCGAGGATGCTCAATTAGTACGGTTGATTGGGAGGGCTGATGTGGAGGGTTGCGCGAGTTTGTGGAAGGCCTCACTTCTGAAGGGGTGAGCTACAGGTTGTGGAGGCGATTGTCGTAGTGGTGGGCGGGTGTTGATGGTAGAGTTACCGTTGAGAGGTAACAACCATGGTGGACACTCGGCGGGTGGTGGTTGCGGTAGGAGCGGTGGTGGGGGCAGTGGCGACCGGCGGGTGTGCGATCTTGATGGCGCGGTATGGGACGCCGATTTTGCTGGCTTCGTCGCGGACGGCGCTGTTGCCTGCGGCGGTGTTTGTAGTGGCGCTGGCCGTTTCCATTCGGAGGAAGATGGCGTTGAAGAGGCGGTTGGTGGTGGCGCGGTGACGGAGTAGTTCCCTTCCCTTGATTTGATTCACGGAAATTCATTCAGAAATAGATAGAGGTTTGGCTCCGCGTTGCGGGGACGGGGTGCGGGTGTG
>CAVZYC010000006.1:0-198485 GCA_963779395.1 Candidatus Acidiferrales bacterium | reverse complement strand
TAAGTCATCATGGAAATTGCGCGATGATCACGGTGACCATCGATGGGCCATTGGTTGAACACGGCATCGGGCTTTTCGGCGTCAAAGATCTTCTGATAGGCCTCATAGTGATCGTTATCCAGGATGGCGTGGCCATTGATCTGGCCCGCATAGGCTGGGCGCGCTTTCAATATCTGGCAAGCCTTGGTGGCTTCGGCGATGCGCGTCGTCGGCGGAGTCGGGGGCCACCCGCCGTCATTCAGATAGAGCAGGACGACTTCATGGCCAAGCGCCGTGAATCGCGCGGCAGTACCGCCGCAACCATATTCAGGATCACCAGGATGTCCGCCGGTCACAATGATTTTCAGTTTGCGTGGCGGCGCGGCGGAAGCCGACGGTGTCGCCGCTTCTACATTCGATACTGCTGCTCCGGCGACCAGGGCGGATGTGAGTTTAGCGGCGCCAAGCAAAACGTCTCGTCGATTCATTTCCATTTGTTCACCTTGTTTCTCGATTCGACAAAAACCAAAACCGCAATAGGAGCTTGCGTTGCTCTCGCATCGTGATCAAAGTTGCGATTCCAGCAAACAGGGCAGGGCGAAGTTGCCAACGTGTCCGCGATGCGATCTTGAACGAAGACGGGCGGGACATGCAGAACCTTCGTGCGCAAAACGATTTGTCCCTTGCGCCCATCTTGTGCAGAGGATTCTGCCGCATGTTCAATCGGGCGCAGCAGGTCTATGAACGAGCGAACTTCACAACGGCATTCCTGCTGACCTTCTAATACAGTTTGTTGTGGTGACGTGTCAAGTAAGAAGGGCGGTTATTTTGTGCTTGACAAAATCTAATTGAAACGCCTATAACGTGCAATTATGGGGTAGGTTACCGGTAAACCAAGGTCACGCACGCTCCAGCTACCGCGACAACCTGCCAGCCTCTGTTGCCACTTGATCGCAAAAAGGACCAGTGATGGGGACCTTCCTGCTCGGGGTGTGTTTGTTTGAGTTCTCTAAGATTCCCGCATTTGTTTTCATTTTTCCGCTCCTGATAGTAGTGACGGCTGTCTTGGCCGGGTTTGCCGCGTTGAGACGCGACAGGGCATTGATCCTATCTAAGGTCGCAGCAATCCTCTTCATTTTCAGCGTCCTGGTTGCCGCCGCCACTGTCTCTGGCGATCAGGTGGAAATGAAAAAGGCGGGCAGAGGCGGTTACCTGTTGCCCAAGGGTTGGTTCACCACCAAAGGTTCGCAGATTGTGGACGAGCGGGGAAACCCCGTGCGGATTGCGTCTGTTGGCCTGCCCGGGAACGATGGAACGGATGGCGCCCTGCGTTTCCTTAGATCCGTCAATTACCAGACGACATTGCAAGGGGCGGTTGTGGATGGTTTCAATACGGTGCGCATTGCATGGTGCGACCTGACACTGAAAGCTTCTCCCAAACCTGACGCGATTGACTACACCTTGAATCCAGATCTCAAAGGTCTCTCCAGCATCGAGGTGCTGGACAAAATTATCGATTATGCCGGATCGATTGGCCTGCGAGTGATTCTCGATCACCACACAAGCGACGGCGGCGAACATGGATGGGGCGGGCAGCAATCCAACGGATTGTGGTTCGATAAGGGCCCCGGATCGGATGGGACGGATGGAAACGGCAATCCCGGCACGATCACGGCGGAGATGTTCCAGGAAAACACGCTTGCGCTGGTGAAGCGCTATCGGAGCAACCCCGCGGTTATCGGCTACGACCTGGACAACGAGCCGTTGAGCGTCGGCGCTGGCGGCGTCTCTCTGAATTGGGGGAAGGGCGGTCCCACGGACATCTGGAAGATGTACAGCGACCTGGGAAGTGCCATCCTGACGATCAATCCTAAACTCCTGATCATCTGCGAAGGCCCACAGGGCACGTCCAACACCGGGAATGGACTGGCTGGAATTGGGCCAGAGGGTGATCTCTCCGCTGTTGGCGGCAGTGGCGGAGTTCCCGCGAAACCCGTAATCCTGAAAATCCCGAATCAGGTGGTTTATTCGGTGCATGAGTACGACACAAATGTCTACGACTTCGGTGCGAACGATCAGCCCGCAACTTTAGTCCCACACATGAACGAGGATTGGGGCTATCTCTACACGAAAAATATTGCGCCAGTCTGGATCGGCGAAATGGGCTCGAATCTGGAAAAACCGCAGGACCGCGTTTGGGCGCAGACACTCCTTGACTACATGAACGGAAAAGACGGAGCGCAGGGAGGACCTGTCTTCCGCGGCAAGGAACAGCCTGTTGGTGGAAGTTGGTGGCTGTGGGGCCATTTCCCGGGCGAACAGACGGACGGAACACTACAGAGCGATTGGGTAACTCCAAGACCAGATCAGCAAGGCATAACCGATCAAATGCTTTTCAGGCTCACGCTTCCTGAGCCGGGTGGAGGTGCCGGCACCGGTCGACGCCAATAGTTTCCTGTGGAGGGTGAAAACGTAGGGGCGACGCTGGGATATTTTCAAATGGGTGGGGAGAAGTTGCGAAGTGAAATGGAATTTGCCTGTGGGGTGGAAGTAAAGAAAGAAAGCAGAACGAACGACATTTTTGGAGGGGGCATTGATTTATCAAAAAGAATTCATTTCGTTGAACAGAAGAGCTTCCAGGAGGGCAAGTATGCGCAAGATGATCGGGATTTGCATGTTGCTGGCGGTTTTGCTGTGCGTGAGTCCAGCGTTTGCTCAGAACTCAAACTCTGGTGACATTCGTGGAACGGTGACGGATTCTTCTGGCGCGGTAATACCGGGCGTGACGGTAACCGTTCTGGACGTCGACAAGAACACCACCAAAACGTACGAGACGAATGGGGCAGGCTTGTATGATACCGGTTCGATTATTACGGACCATTACACCATCACCTTCACAAAAGCCGGATTTGACACATTCGTGCGTGGTCCCATTACTCTCCAGGTTGAGACGCTCACCATCGATGGAACGCTGAAGATTGGCGCGACGACGGAGACGGTGCGGGTCACTACGGATATTGCATTACTGCAAACCGAATCCTCAACGCAATCGACGACGATTGCGGAGCAGGAAATGGACGACTTGCCGAATTTCGCGAGTTGGGAGAATTTTATCATCCTGGCGCCCGGCGCGGCCGGCGCTCCAGGGGCGGGAAATGGTGTGAACCCCGGACAAACCGCTTCCGTCAACGGTAACGCTGTATTTTACAACATTCTGGGTGACGGCGTCACCATGTCGCTGCCCTCGAATGGAAACGGCTACGACTATAACTTCGATTCGCTTTCCGAAGTGCAGATGGTCACCAGCGGCTTCTCGGCGCAGTATGAAAATGGCGGAGTGATTTACAACCAGATCAGCAAGGGCGGCGGTAGCCAGTACCATGGCGATGTTTTTGAGTATTTCCAGAACAATGCCCTGAATGCGGCGCCCTTCGGATTTGGCCAGCCGGCTTCAGTTCCAGTCCTGCGGGCGAACTATTTTGGCGGCTCCGTCGGCGGTCCCGTACCGGGCCCCCTGAAGAGGAAGCTGTTCTTCTTCTTTAACTACAACTATTCCCAAGATTATGGAGGCAGTTCCAACGGTTTTTTCACGGTTCCCACCGCAGCGATGCTCACAGGTGATTTTACGGGGCAACCGACGATCTATGACCCGACCACCCAGCAGATTGTCAATGGAGTGTTAGTCCGGCAATCCTTCGCTAGTGAATACGGGAACGGCAACAAGATTCCCAGCAACATGATCAGCACGGTGGCCCAGGCGATGCAGTCGTATTTCCCGAAGCCCAACGTTGCGAACCCCACCGTAGTAGATGGTATCACTACGAACAATTACTTCTACAACATACCTTCAAACAGCCCTGGATGGTCCTATTTCTGGCGCGCAGACTATGACATAACGCCAAAGAACCGGCTGACTGTGACGGACTTCTACGACACGGGCACGTTCAACGAATTATCCCCGGATTGCCCAATCAACTGTACCAGCGCGCACGGCTCGGGATTAACCGGGCAGATTTCCGATGTGTGGACCTTCAACTCGCGAGACATCAACGAATTCCGGATAGGAGCTTCGATACAGAACAACTGGTTTACTCCGCAATCTATTGGTGGCGGCTATCCAGCGAAACTGGGAATGCTGTTCGCCAAGGCGGACCTCTTCCCCGAGGTGAACATAGGCGGAGCGTGTTGTTGGGGACTAGGCCCAGGCACGAATGCCATTCAGCACCAAATCATGTTTGAACCTTCCGATGTCGTCACGCTGATTCGCGGCAAGCATATTTTCCACTTCGGCGGCGAATTCCTGGACCAGCAAATTAACGCCACATTGTGGGGCAACGTGGATGCCGGAAGCGTGAATTTCAATGGCGTGTATACCAACTCCACACAAGGTGACGGTGCAACGGGACTACCTTATGCGGATTTCCTGCTTGGAGATGTAAATAGCTGGAGCGCAGCGAACACTCCCGAATTCTACCCCCGGATGAAAACGGTGCAAATGTTCGTCCAGGACGACTACAAAATCCGTCCCAACCTCACTGTGAACATAGGCGTACGGTGGGAAGGTTGGAACGGGATGAGCGAGAAGAATGGCAATGAACGCTCCTGGGATCCGACACTTACTAATCCTGCCGATGGCAGCTTGGGAGCGATGTGGTATGGAGGAACACCAGGGAGCTACCGTTCGCAGGTGATAGCAGGCACTTGGGGCAACTTCATGCCCCGAATGGGCTTCTCTTGGCAGGAGAACTCCAAGACCGTGATCCGCGGAGGGGTCGGCCTGTACGCCTACAACTATCAAGAGGGTCCGCATGCGTACAGTGAAATAGGCTTTAAGGAAGGCGAATCCGGCAACCTTACGGATGCAACGAATGGCATACTCCCTGTTGTCCGCCTTGACGAAGACGGCACCATCAACGATCAGGGGCCTGGCGGTTCGAGCATCAATTCCGTGTATTTGGACGCTCCGACCGGAGCGGCCTCCCTGAACGGGCAATCGGTCAATTTCGCGTACTACCATGAACCGTTGTCGAAAATCTGGCAGTACAACCTGGAAGTGCAACGTGAACTTACTCCCAACATGGTGGCCAACATCGCGTATGTTGGCAGCCACGGGTTCGACCAGTTGTTCGGTGTCGACCTCAACCAGATACCCGCGGACAAGCTTAGCGTCGACGACATCGATGGCTGCTTAGGCGGTGTGGGCCCGTGTTACCGGCCGTACCCCAATTACCAATCGATCGGTGGAAGCAAGCTGATCGGGATATCCAACTACAACGCGCTGCAGGCGACCATCCAAAAGCGCTTGAGCAATGGACTTATGTTCAACTTCAACTACACTTGGTCCCACTACCTGGACGAGGCGGATCCCTGCGCATGGAATTGCGCGACCACTACGGTCCAGAACATGTACGATCCGAGGGCGAACTATGGACCATCGGCGTTTGATATCCGCCAGATGTTCAAAGGACGCCTCGTTTACAAACTGCCCGCTGGAAAAGGCCAAAGATTTCTGAGCAATAACTCCGCTTTGGCACAAGTCCTCGGCGGGTGGCAGACTTCGGCGACGATTCAGTGGCAAACGGGCAACCCCTTCACTCCGCTGTCGGCTAACAATAACAATTTTTCCCAGTCCGGATACCAATATGCCGACATTATCGGAAACCCGCACTCCGGCCCGCACGGGACGGTTTCAGAGTGGTTCAATGTGGCCGCTTATGCTCAGCCGGCTGACGCAACCTATGGAGATGCGACCAGAAACAGCCTGTACGGGCCACATCTCTCGGTGGTGAACTTCTCACTGAGCAAGAGCTTCACTTTCTCGGAGAGGGGCAAATTCGAGATGCGCATTGACACAAGCAACCTGTTCAATCATCCCAGCTTTGGGCTGCCAGACAACATCATTGGCCCTGGACATAATGCCCAGATTACCTCGCTGACGGTTGGCGGCCGCGCCGTGGAGTTGATTGGCAAGATAAGCTTTTAACCATAAGTTCACCTACAACCGGAGAGGACGGCGAGTATTCGCCGTCCTTCTCCTCATCACAAACAAGAAGAGCTACGGTCCTGTGATTGTCCTTGGGTAAACCGGCGGCCTTGCTGGAGGTATCTCCAAAGGAGGACAGCCAACTGCCCTGCGGGCCGGATTCTTGTCTGACTTGAGCTTGGATGAAAGGATACTCGCCCCTGAAGATGTGTCGGTACCCCGCCTTGTACCCGGAATATGGCCCCATCAGATGGTGAAGGAGGGCTCACATGAAACAACCAGCGATTCTCATTGCAAACGGCGACTTGCGAGTTCCAGCAAACCAGCAAACATGGCCCGCTCAGTTGAAAGTAGAACAAGCGGTCATCGAGGCAGCGGCGCGATTTGGTTATTCCGTGAAGAGCGGCCACGAAATCGATCCCGTCGAAGGGCACGGCTTCATCAAGAGTCAAAAACACGGGATGGAAGTACTCCGCAGGATTCCCCGTGACGCACCGATCATTGTGGCGGAGGCCGTCTGGCAATACAGCCACCATATCCTTTCCGGATTGATGTTTCACACGGGCCCGATTCTGACAATCGCAAACTGGAGCGGTGAATGGCCGGGATTGGTCGGCCTGCTGAATTTGAATGCGTGCCTGGCCAAGGCCGGAGTGCCGTTCAGCACGCTCTGGAGCAGGAACTTCAATGACGAGTGGTTCCTGACGAAGCTGAGGCAGTGGCTTGGTGGCGTTCCTATCGAACATGATGCGAGCCATGTACACCCTCTTTCTGAATTCTGTCTGCCCGCGGAAGCCCAAAAGATTGCGGCGAGCGTCGCATCCGCGCTGCTCGATCGATGGGCCATCCTGGGAGTATTCGATGAAGGCTGCATGGGGATGTACAACGCAATTATTCCCGATGAGTTGTTACATGCCATGGGGATATTCAAGGAGCGGCTGAGCCAGTCCGCGCTTTACTACGCGATGACGCAAGTGAGGGATGACGAAGCCGCGGAAGTGCGACTGTGGTTGGAACGGAAAGGTGTTCAGTTTCGAATTGGCGATAATCCTGTCGAAGATTTGACCAACGATCAGGTTCTGCAGCAGTGCAAGATGTACATTGCCGCGTTGCGTATCGCCGATGATTTCGGCTGCGATGCCATCGGAATTCAATATCAACAGGGACTGAAGGACCTCGTCCCGGCATCCGATCTCGTCGAAGGCTTGCTGAACAATGTTGACCGACCTCCGGTGAGATCGCGCGATCACGCACGCGAATTGTATGCCGCGAAGGCTTTGCCACATTTCAACGAGGCAGACGAGTGCGCCGGCGTGGACGCGCTGGTCACGAATCGAATATGGACAAAACTTGGGTTGAGTCCAGAGACGACGCTCCACGACGTTCGCTATGGGGAAACCTTTGAAGTAAACGGCAAAAGTGAATTTGTTTGGACTCTGGAAATCTCGGGCGCTGTTCCTCCGGAGCATTTGACGGGAGGGTATCGCGGCACCGTTTGTGTGCGCCAGCCCGGAATGTCATTTCCACTCGGGGGAGCAACGATCAAGGGCATCTCGAAGCCGGGCGAGGTGATTTGGAGCAGGGTATTCGTCGAGGACAACCGGGTGAAAGCTGATATAGGCCGGGCAACAGCGGTCGAACTCCCCGCGGAAGAGAGCGAGCGCCGTTGGAAAATGACCAACTGGCAATGGCCGATGATGCACGCGGTGCTGCACGGCATTACGCGCGACCAAATGATGGCGAGGCACAAGTCCAATCATATTCAAGTGGTGTACGCGCCCGATAGCAGCTCCGCCAATCTGGCGCTCGCGGTCAAGGCGGCGACGTTCTCCCAATTGGGCATGGAGGTCAACATTTGCGGGACGCAGCACGGGCTAACTGACGAAGCGGAATCACGGAGCGCCGTACCAATGTTGAAGTGACCGTGTGCGAATCGAAGGATGGACCCAGATGACGCCAATTAGTCTGCGCCGGCGACGCGCAATTCTGGTCGTCGGAAGCCTGAACATGGATATGGTCGTCGAGGTGTCCCGGATGCCACATCCCGGAGAAAGTCTTCCCGGGCAGCGTTACTCCCGGATTCCGGGTGGCAAAGGAGCCAATCAAGCGGTGGGGCTCGCGCGTTTGGGCGCGCTGGTAACACTGGCGGGAAAGGTGGGCAGAGATGCCGATGGCGCCAAACTGCTAGAAGCTCTGAACAAGGAGGGCATTGCGACCAACTTCGTGTTTGCCTCCGAAACAACTCCGACTGGCCTGGCGGTAATTTTGATTGACGGCAGCGGGCAGAACGCCATTGTCACTTACCCGGGAGCAAACTTAGACCTCGACGAAACTGATGTATCAAAGGCTTTTGCCGCCGCCAGCTTTGACGCTTTAATGTTGCAGCTTGAAGTATCCGACGACGTCATCATTTCCTCTTGCCAATTTGCGAAGATGATGGGAATCCCGATTTTCCTGGATGCTGGTCCTGCTCGGCCATTTCCGCTCGAACAACTCCCTGCGATCGATGTCCTCAGCCCGAACGAGACGGAGGTGCTTGCGCTCACCGGCATTGAAGTCAGGTCCATTGCGGACGCGGAATTGGGCGCGGCGGAATTGATGAATCGGTCAAACGCGAACGCCGTCGTCGTTAAGCTGGGAGCGGCAGGGGCTCTGCTGCGAACAGCCGATGGCGAGTCCGAGCATTTCCCCGCACCCAAAGTTAATGCGATCGATTGCACGGCCGCGGGAGACGCGTTCAATGCGGCCGTGATGATGCGCTATGTGGAGACCAGCGACCTGCGCGACGCCGTCGCCTACGGCAATCTCGCAGGGGCCCTGGCAACAACAAGATTGGGAGCGCAACCTTCGCTGCCGACAGCGCTGGAGATCGAGCTGTCGACGCAGCAATGGCAGGGACGAGTGGGGTCGCATGTTTAGGATTGCTCCATCACTGATGTGCGCGGATCTTCTGCGACTGGGAACGCAGATTCACGAACTGGAGCGGGCAGGAGCCAGGCTGTTCCACATTGATGTGATGGACGGCCACTTTGTTCCTAATCTCGGCCTGAGTTTTGATCTGGTCAGACAGGTACAACACATAGCCAGTGCGGAAATTGACGTCCACCTGATGGTGGATGCTCCTGAGCAATATATCGACCAGATTCGAGAGCTGAAGATAGGGTATGCTTCATTTCACATAGAAGCCTCTCGCGCTCCGGTACGGCTTGCACAAGCAATTAAAGCGGCAGGAATAAAGGTGGGGATTGCGTTGAATCCCGCGACGCCTGTTCAGGCAATACGGTATGTTCTTGATGAGTGCGACTACGTGTTGCTCATGACGGTTGAGCCTGGATTCGCGGGCCAGAGATTTATACCCGCCATGGTCGAGAAGATACGCTTTGTGCGCCGGGAAATGGACAAGATCAGGCCAGGCATGGATCTTCAGGTCGACGGGAATCTCAACGCAGAAACTTCCGCCCGATGCATTCAGCAGGGAGCAACGATTCTTGTTGGCGGAACTTCCAGTATTTTTTGCGGCGGGAAAGATGTCTATTCGGCGTACAGGAAATTCCGGGATGAAGTGTCGAAGTTGTGCGAACAGAGCGACAAAGAAACGATCAACGACGACTTCCCAAAGGTGAACATTTGAACGACACCACGGAGCAGCCGCAAAGTCATCCAGTACCCGGGCGTGATCCACGCATCGCCTCTCCAATAAACAAGGAATCAGAGGGCAATCTTCTTTATCTGACGTTCGTGTGCACGGTATCAGCGCTTGGCGGATTGCTTTTCGGATTCGACACCGCTGTCATATCCGGCACGCTGACGGCCCTTAAGTCGCAATTCACGCTTGGCGCAACCATGGAGGGCTGGCTGGTGAGTTCGGCGCTGTTGGGCTGCGCCGTGGGCGCCATCGTGGCCGGAACACTTGCCGATCGATTTGGCCGCAAACTCGTACTTCTCCTTTCGGGCCTTCTCTTCGTGATTTGCAGTATCGGTTGCACGGTGGCGTGGAATCTGGACGTACTCATTTGGTCTCGACTGATTGGCGGCCTCGGTGTGGGGCTCGCCTCGATGGTGTCACCACTGTACATCTCGGAAATCTCGCCATCACATTTGCGCGGCCGCATGGTGACACTGTTTCAATTCGCGATCACCATCGGTATCTCATTGGCCCTATTTTCAAACGCCGGATTGCACCACCTCGCTTCTGGCGGCATCGCTGGCCACCATGGCGGGTTCTACCAGCGAATCTTCATTGATCAAGTCTGGCGCGCCATGTTCGGGATGGAGTTGATCCCGGCCGTTCTTTTTACCGTGCTGTGCCTGTTTGTGCCCGAGGCTCCGCGATGGTTGGTTAAGGCGAATCGTTCGGCGGAGGCCGGAGCCGTTCTTTCCAGGATCGGCGGCGCTACATTGGCCGACAGTGAACTTCACGAGATAGAAGACACGATTTCGGCGGCAAGCGGGTCCATTGCGCAGCTATTCAAGCAGGGCTTGCGAAAGGCGCTCTTTATTTCGCTCTTTCTTGCCATTACCTCCGAACTCAGTGGCATCACGATCGTGTTCTACTACGGCCCGGACATCCTGGAAAAATCTGGCGTGTCACTGGGAAAGGCCCTTGGCGGTTTTACGTCCATCGGGCTTGTGAATGTGATCTTTACCATCGTGGCTATCTGGCTCATGGACATTGCCGGCCGCAGGTTGCTTCTTTTCGTCGGCACGGTTGGAGCCATCTTCTCCCTGGTATTCGTCGGCATCCTGTTCCGCTCGGGGCATACGGAAGGCGCGATGATTGTTTGTCTGCTCTGCGCTTTCGTTGCCTGCTTCGCGTTTTCGATGGGGCCCATCAAATGGGTCATCATGTCGGAGATATTCCCCACCAAGATTCGTGGCCGGGCCATGGCGATCGCAACGCTTGCCGTCTGGGTTACAGACGGTATCTATAACCAATTTTTCCCACTGTTGCGAAACAGGTTAGGAGTTTCGGGGAGCTTCTTTATGTTTTCGGCTTTTCTTATTCCGCAGCTCTTTTTTGTCTGGAAGATAATGCCGGAAACCAAGGGGCGGACTCTGGAAGAGATCGAGCGTTCGTGGACTGCCTGAGCAAAGTGAAGTGCAAGCCGACAAAAGATGAGTTGAGCTCAAGGTTGAGACGTTTATTTCGGCAACTCAACGTCTTCATTTGGTTTTTCGTCGAGCTGAACGCGCATGTCCTGGAAAAGTGACCGCAGCTTTTCCTTCATATCCCTAAACTTTTTATACTCGGCAATCTCCTGTTTGGCTTCCTCTGGCTTTCCCTCCATGCGGTAAACCGTACTTAGACGGTAGTGCGCGATATAGTCTGTGGGATCGATCTCGAGCGCATGAGCCAAAAGGGTATGAGCCTTATCGTGCTCATCCATGGAAATCAGAACCCCGGCAAACTCCGTGCATGCGTCCGCGTCGTTGGGTTGCATCTCCACGGCGCGCGAGTCGGCATCGTAAGCGGCCTTCAGATCGCCGCGCCGCCCGGCAATCCTACCCAGCATCAGCTGCGCTTTTTCGTCCTGTGGATCCACTTCCAACGCCGCGCGGAACTCTGACTCGGCTTCGGATTTCAGCGTTTCGTCGGTCGAGCTATAGAGAAGAGTGCCGAATTGGAAGTGCAAACCCGGCAGATTGGGATTGATTTGGATGGCCGTGCGGAAGTTGGCGATAGCGGCCGCCTCATCCCCATGGCGTCTGAGCTCGAGCGCCATCGCTTGATGCATCTCGGCGCCCTGTGGCGCGGCTATCGCCAGAGTTAGCATGGCATTGTCAGCAAGATCGGAGTAAAGGCGATAGGACATCAGCAGCAGACCAGGATCGGTGGGGTGCGACTCCAGCCAAACAGAAACGGTGCTGGCCGCTTTTTCTAGGTCGCCGGCGGCCGTATAGCTATCGATTAGAGCCTTCCCCACTTCCGCCTGCACTTTTTCGCCCTTCAGGTGTGGCAGGGCTGACGCCAGATCGTTGCGGGCATTCGATTCATCCTTCAGACGATTTTCTGCCAGGCCCAAAAGAGCTTGAATCTTCCACAGGTCTGGCTTTGCGTTGACCGCGGCACGCAAATGGGGCACGGCCTTCGCCAGCTCCCCTCTGAAGTAGAGGAGCACACCCAGATCGGCTTGTGCATTCAAGTTCGCGGGGTCGAGCGCAAGGGCAGCTTCAAACTCAGGAATGGCGAGATCGGGCCGCTGCTGCTGCAGAAACTGTTGCGCATTCCGCAGATGCTTCTGGATTGCGTCGCTGCTGCTGGATGGGCTTTGACAGGGAGTGGTTAGAGAAAATGCAAACAACAAGGGAACAAACGCAAGAGACTTCAGAGCCATGGCAAGTTGATGCTATCACACGCCGTTTGCGCATGGTACGGAACGGGGCAGGGAAGTAATCCTGATAGCGCACATCGTGGAAAGTACCGTACCGCAGAAAGAGAGATTAGGTGGAATCACGAACAATCAACTTGAGGGGGACAAACGTGCTTTTGGGCAAAACCTTGGCATGCCAATCCTGCACTTCCAGAATTTGTTGTGTAGCTTCGGTCGCGAGCATCGGCACATCCTGATCAACCGTGGAAAGCGGCACCTGAAGGGTATGCCAAAAGGAGAGCCCGGCGAGATTGGCAACACCGATTAGAGCGACATCTTTTGGAATGGCGAGCCCGGCGTCCAGCGCCGCTCTTTGCGCTCCCGAGGCAATGATGTCGTTGTAGCAAAAGACGGCGTCAGGCCGCGGATCAAGCGTCAGCAGTTTGTTCATTGCCGCGTACCCGCATTCCTCACCTCGTTCATCGCCTGATTCCACCGCAATCACGCGATCTGCCTCGACTTTGAGTCCGTGGCGTCGCAAGGTGGATTTGAAACCTACCAGCCGGCCACTGCCTGGGCTGAGGTTGGGAATGCCGATGTGCGCAATTCGGCGGTAGCCGCGTTCAATCAAGTGCTCGGTTGCCAATCTGCCGATGGCCTTATCGTCGGAGCCGACAAAGTGCGACTTCAGCCCGCGAAGGGGGCGATCCAGAAGCACGAGAGGCACGCGCGCTTCCCTAAGGCATCGGGAAATGCTGTTCGATTTAGCGCGTTGACTCGAAGCCAGGACCAACGTATCGATTCGGCGGGTTAGCAAGGCTTCAATCTCCTGCAATTCCAAAACGGGATCCTCGTCTGACGATGAAATCACCAGGCTGTAACCCTTCTGACGCAGATTACCAGCCAGTGCTTTGGCGATCGCAGCAAAAAAGGGGTGCATCAGGTCTGGCACAATCATGCCGATCAGATAGGTGCGTCCCGTCGCCAGGCTGCGAGCCGTCAGATCGGGACGATAATTCAGCTCTTTGGCGCGCTGAAGAACTCGTTTGCGCGTTGCGCTGCTGATCCGCCCCTGATTGCGCAACACTTTCGACACGGTGATGACCGATACGCCCAGGTCAGCCGCAATATCCCGCATGCGAATTGAATTTCTGGTTCTGACTGACATCTCAGTCGAAGATTCCCCTGGAAGCGCAAGAAAACTTAAACAACCTGGAGCGAAGCTTTATGATACTCCATTTGCCCGGCCGCGATTTTCAAATCCCTGTAAAGGCGCGTGTGGGAGCGTCTCTGGAGGATTGTAGAAGAAAGATCAGCAACCACGTGCTAGCCACGGTTAGAGAGAAGTTTTTGTCGAAGATTTTGTCCGGGTGAGAGGTGGCTTATGGGGTGGCGAGTTGCCCGGTTGCGCGAATCAGTTCAACCGCGTCGGAACGGCTTGATGCGTCAACTTGACGCATTACGCGCCGCAGATGATTCTTCACCGTAAACTGGGACAAATTGAGAGTTGCCGCGATTTCCTTGTTCGTCATGCCCTTGGCGACAAGCCGGAGAAGTTGCAGTTGCCGGGGAGTGAGGGCTTTGCGATCACCATTTTGCGCGCCTGAAAAAGCAGCTTTCTCATGACCATTCTTGCTCAGATGTTGAATCAGTTGCATGCAAAGATTAGGGGGACACGTGGCTTCGCCGCGGACAGCAGCGCGCACCGCCGCAATGATCTCCGCAGCCGAAGCCTCCTTAAGAAGATAGCCGCATATTCCCAGGAAAACCGCTTTCATAAAGACCGTGGGGTCTTCGTTCATGCCGAAGAGGAGCACCTTGATCCCAGAGCCTTGGTCGCGGAGATCCTGCAAACAGCGCATACCGGCTGGATCGTCGAAGCAATCCGTCAAGACCACATCACAATGCGTGGAAACCAGCTCATCTTTCAGGGAATCCGAACTGCGGCTCACTCCGACAACGTTAATTTCCGAGTGTTTCCTGAGCAGCCGCGCCAGCGTATCGCGCAGCAATCTGTTTTCAGCCAGGAGGAAGACACTGATCTGCGGGGACAACTTAAGGTTAAATGTTTCTCCCATATATTCACCAGTCTGGTGCAATACTGCGAGTGAGCGAGGCACGCAAGAGCCAAGGGGGCAAAGCGAATAAGTAACCGGGCTGGCAACAAGAGTCTAGTCATTTGACGAGCCAGTGTCAACTAACTTTATAGATAATCAGAGTATACAGTATGCGACGATTCAACTCGGAACACTCTCGGCTTGTAGGCTTTTCAAAATCCGACTTTCTTGCTCCAAATTGGCTGGATTTCCCAACGACCGATCTGCTGGATGCACCTAAAGTGAGATGCGATTTCAATGCGCGCATCAATTTCCCTTTTTTCGCGTGCGTGGGTCGCATTTGAAGAAGTTGCTTCGGACGCTTACGGCGAACAATCGTGCCCGCCAATTTGTGAGGTTAGTTTGCTTTTCCCGAAGATTGCAGAAGCGGTAGCAGCGCCTGGTCGATCGCCGCATCGGTGAATTCGCTGAGCTTGACGTTGCGGTGCAGGCTCCAGAATTCCACGTGCTCCACGCTTTTGCCCGGAGCCACCTTTGTCATCGGCCCCAGCGTTTCGATTTCCAGAAACTCGTTATTCGTAAATGTCTCGAAGGAACAGCCAAAATCCGGATAAGCCTTTGACGGATCGGCCGGCGTGCGTTTCACAAAAACTTCGCCGTTCAGCAGATAGGCAGCCCAGGTATCGGCATTGAATGTCCCCAACTTCTCCGCTTCGCTGTTGGAGGGGTCCTGCCGCAGCAGCAAATACTTGCGCGTGAACGTCAAGCGCTTGTCGGCCAGGTTTGTGTACGCCCACATCACCAGGGGATTGGTGGCCTCCAGGTTGATGGGGTGCTTGCCGCGCGGAGGAAAGCCGGAAATGGCCAAACCGCCCGGCGCCATCATCGTCAGCGTCCATGGCGAAAATTCCAGCGTGTACAGCGAGCGGTTGGTAATCCGATGCATCACGGTGACTTCAGTGCCGCTCGGGGCCATGCTCACTTCAATCTCTTTTTGAAGCGAGGACAGCGGCTCTACCGGCGCGCGGGCGATCAGTCCGCTGGCGGTGGGAATAATTTCCACCGCAACATTGTCTGGCGCCCACGTGGCAATGGGATCTTCCGGAGCCTTCCAAACGCGGCTGCCGCCCCGCAATTGAAATTTCTCCTCGCCGCTCTTGCCCAGCTGTTCCGCATATTCCTTGAAAAGATTCTGGCCGCCGACGAATCCAAAGCGAATCACGCGTGGTCCCACATCTCCCGTCACGATCAGTTCCACTTCACCGTTGCTGACACGATAACAATTCTGCCAGCCCTTGTACTCCGTTTTCGTAACTTTCACTTGTGCGCTCATGTTTATCGCCATGACTGCCAGAAACATTGTTAACAGTAGGATGCGCGTCATTCAAGCTCCTCCGAGAATTATCCGCCTGTCGCTCGTATCGGCAGGAAGGGAGCGAAGCAGCCGCGCGCCGATCGAGCCTGGAAATGAGCGGCTCTGGCCGAATGCAACATGCCAAGTCTCCCTGATCCCCACGCCTGCGTCAATCGGCTGAGGAACGAGGCTTTGCATTTTCCCTCGCGAATCAATCATGTCAAGCCAGGGTTCCAAGCAACTGCTTGCTTTAGGCCCCCGGATCGGCTCTCTTGATTCCCCAAAATCCTTCGATCTCTTCCAGCGGAGTGTTTTTTGTCTCTGGAACGAAATACCACGTGAAGATCGCCTGGCTCAGCGCCATGGCTGCCAGAAATCCAAATGTAACAACCTTTCCGATGCGGTTGAATGCCAACGGAAAGAACAAAACAACCAGGGCATTGGCGACCCACTGTGTAAGCACGGGGACCGTCATGGCGGTCCCACGAACATTATTTGGAAAGATTTCCGGCACCAGTGTCCAGAATACAGGACCGATGCAGGAAGAGAAGAAGGCCAGATAGGCCATGATGAGCAACAGCACAATCACCCCATGGAAGTGGCCGGTGGCGACCACGGCGATCAAGCAAAGAAGCGCGGCCGTCATTCCCAGCGATCCTGTGATGTACAGCGGCCGCCTCCCGTAACGATCAATGATCCAGAAGGAGACTAGGGTGAGGATGAAGTTCGTCAATCCGATGATAAAGGTGGAGAAAAGTGCGGCGTCGATCTTCCATCCGGCCGAGCGGAAAATGGACGGGGCGTAGTCGATGACGGTGTTAATCCCCGAAAAGTGGATCAGGATCGCCAGACAGAAGCCCACCAGCACCGCGCGGCGTATACCAGGCCGCAACAAATCGCGCCAGGCTCCGCGCTTCACCGCCAGGCTGGCTTTGATTTCCGCCATCTCAAACTCGGCGCTTTCCGGCCCGGCGATGCGTTCCAGAATGGCGTGGCATTCCTTCGGTCTCCCCGCCATGAAAAGGTACCGCGGCGTTTCCGGAGCGGACAACAGCAGCACGAAGAAGACGACCGAAGGGATAACTCCCGTGATGAACATCCATCGCCAGTTGGCCGCCCCCACATTCCTCAGCAGGTAGTTGATGCAGTAAGAGACCAGGATCCCCGTCACGATCGACAATTGATACAGCGTACCCATGCGCCCGCGCAGAGTTGGCGGCGAGACCTCTGAAACATACATCGGCGATATCAGCGAAGCCGCTCCCACCGCCAATCCTCCCAGGAAGCGCGCGGTCACAAAGGCCGTGAAACTCCCCGCCAGCCCCGTTGCAATAGAGGTTATGGCGAACAACGCGGCAACCCACAGCAGCAGTTTCCGCCTGCCATAGAGGTCAGTGAATCGGCCTGCCACCGCCGAGCCCAGAATGCAGCCGAATAACAAGGAGCTGAATGCCCAGCCCAGGCTGAGGTCATTGAGATTGAAGTGCTGGATCAGGAATGGCCCAGCGCCGGTGATGATAGCGATGTCGAAACCGAAAAGCAGTCCACCCAGTGCGGCGGTAGCCGCCAGGAATATGACGTAGCGAAGATCAATGTCGGGCTTCATGCAGGAGTCCTCGAGCTGAACTGAATCTACTATTCTCCCCGGCACTTTCTTGGTGTCCCCGGTCACACGAAATCTGCTGCCAAAAGGAAGCTGGAGGGCTTCCCAACGCTGCATTGATGTTTCGAAATTGCACGGAATCCACGTGATTTTCTTGTTTTCGCTGCGGCGCTGGTGTCAGAACGCTAACAACTAAAGTACTACGATGATTGGAACTCCTAGTGTCTATCAGCGCCAGCAGGACGCAATCGCGCTCTGGCCTGCCACCGACCAAGACCCCAGACCAACGCGCATTACCTTGCAAAAGAACCGTTTACCCAGCCTTTTGGCACTCGCCAGCCCGTTCAGAACCGCCTCCCTCTCCGCAAACCTTAGTAACTGTCCCCATAGTAAGCAAGGACGGGTGTAACCCCACTGCTCCGAACCCGTCCTTTCGTCCAGTTGTTGGGTCACATTTCCATGAGTTATCACTAACGTAGAAGCAAGTATCGGCGGAGCGGGTGTACCCGCCTTGCTCTGCCTGTTTTGATGTCTTCCCGGGGCGGTCAGAAGTGTGGCGACGATGAGAGCAGACAGGAGTTTCGTATGAAGCAAGTTAACCAGCCCGAGAAAGGGTTCACCTTACTGGAAACCCTGATCGTGATCGGCATCATGGGGATTCTCGCTTCCATCGCGATCTTCAAGAGCTTCGGCACGATGGAAACTTACCAGGCGAACTCCGCCATGGACATCGTCGTAAGCCAGATGCGCGTGGCTCGCCAGCTGGCCATCAGTCAACGCCGTAACGTCCAAGTTACTTTCAACACTGCGGCCACTCCTCCCACGATCAGTTACACGGTGCAGGCCGGCAATTATACGGGGAGCACCGAAGTGAATGGAACGCCTGTCAAAATGCCGCTTCCGAATCAGATTCAATTCGTATTGGAAACGACTACGGATACACCAATGAATTTTGGCACCTGCGGCGCACTGTGCTTTAACAACACCAGCGGCGTCTACCCCACCGGTATGGGCTTCAATTCCCAAGGCCAGTTTACAGACGGCACCTATGTCACCACCTTGAACGGGACAATCTTCATCGGCATTCCAAGTCAACCTTCCACAGCGCGCGCAGTGACTGTCATGGGCGGCACAGGGCGCGTACGTTCGTATAGCTATGCTGGCGGCACCGGCGCCAACGCATGGACGGAGTAGGGAGTTCAACAATGCAAAAAAACCGCAAAGTTCGAACACAAATAGGCTTCACCTTCATCGAGGTTCTGATTGCCCTGGGGGTTCTCACCTTCGGCGTACTCTCCCTGGTTTCTGTATTCACCCAAGGTCTCCGGGCTTCCTATCAGACCCAGCTCCAGTACATTGCGCAACAAAAGGCCCAGGAATCGCTGGAAACACTCTTTACCGCCCGCGATACCAAGATCCTTACTTGGGCGCAAATTGCCAACGTGAGCAATGGCGGGGTTTTTAAGGACAATGCCCAGCCGCTATGCGCTTCCGGAACCGACGGACTATTTGGCACCCAAGACGATGATTGCACTCATCCTGACGTCATCACGATTGGGCCGGGTCCGGACGGCGTTTTTGGAACCTCCGATGACGTGGTCATTAATCTGAACCCGTGGATGACGCGCACGATTGCCATCACCCCCGTGGCAACCACTCCCAACCTGAATCAAGTCATCATTACCATCAATTGGACATTCCAGGGGCAGTCCTCCTCCTACGTGATCACCAGCTACATTTCGAATTATTCCTGAGGCCTACGATGAAACTTCAGACAAAGAAAAAATTCGCCGGCTTTACCTTGATCGAGTTATTGATCGCCATGACGGTCACGCTGGTCATACTTTATGCTGCGGTTCTGGCCTTCCAGAACGCCAGCAACTCGAACCAGATTGTCGTGCAATCGGCGGATATGAATGACAATCTGCGTGCTGGATTGAACCTGATTCAACAGGACCTCCAGCAAACAGGGGCAGGCATTCCTGTCGGCGGCATCTCCATCCCTTTTACGCCGAATTCTACCACTGGTTGTGGAACCACAGCGGCAATCAACCGGCCTATGTTGGGTGGCAAAACCACTTTCCCCTCTTGCAATGCCACCATGCCCGCGGTCGAGCCTGGGAATTCCCTGGGGCCGGCTCTTACCGCCCCCGATGCCACTGCCGGTACCGCATCCAATCCCGACCCCAGCGGCATCACCGACGAAATCACCGTGCTGTATGAAGACAACACCCTGAAGCTTGACAACCTTCCCGTTTATGCTCCGTATGTTTCCGCAGCACAACCGGGATGCCCCGCTGGCAGCGTGACACTTACCGGCACCACTCTCGTGGTCGCCTTCGACTCCACCTGTATCAATTTCGCCACCGCCGGTATCCAGGTTCAAATTGGCGACCTCATCTTGTTGTCGAATCCAAATGGCAACACCTTGCTCTGTGTTACGGGTGTATCGGGCAATACTCTGACCTTCGCTTCGGGTGATGCCTTTGGCCTAAACGGGCGCAACAAAACAGACACCAGCGGCACGATCGCCCAAATGGCCTCCACCGGATGCACCACTGGGGCAAACGCTTGTTTCCCCTCAACACTGGCTACGCGCGTCTGGATGGTCACCTACTACCTCGACAACGTGAGCAGCCCTCCCTGGGTGCGTCTGGTGCGCCAAGTGAATCTGCCGGTAGTCGGCAGCACGACCATCGATCAGCCCACGCCGGTCGGCGAAACTCTGGAGAACCTGCAATTCACCTATAACTTCGTGGACGGTATCACCAATCCTTCGAACCAAGCCACCGTTCCCGCCGGCAATTCGGAATCGCAGATCCGTTCGGTCAACGTCTATCTGGCGGCGCGGTCAAATTACAACCTGAACAGGGGCACAAGCACTTCGTACGCCCGAAACAATTTAATGACGCAGGTCAGCCTTCGCAGCATGGCCTACGTCGATCGCTACTTTTAAGAGGAGCTGGCAATGCAAACAATGCATCATCTTAGAAAAAATCGCTCTCGCCAGGAAGCGGGCATCGCGCTGGTCACGTCACTCCTCCTGATGTTCCTGATGTCCAGCCTGCTGGTGGGCTTCTGTATCTTGCTGATCTCCAACCAGCAGTTGGCTGGCTCCAATAACGCGGACGTGTCGGCTTTCTACGGCGCGGAAGCGGGCATGGAGCAGATGACGGCGAACCTTGGCAACCTGTTTGCGCAAACCTATGCCCCGACCCTGGCGCAGCTCAACGCTCTTTCAACCAATCCCGGTCCGCCGGTCATTCCGGGAGTGTCGTATGTTACGGGCAGCGGCGCGTCGGGCTACACGGTCACTTGGCCGAATAACACCAGCACAGACTCACTCGGAAATCCGCTCCCGAACCAGTCGACTGTTAAGATTGGCCCCTATACGGGCTTGACGGCCTACACGATCGATTACGTCCTCACGGTCAATGCGCGAACGGCCGCAGGCCGCGAAGTCAAGCTCACGCGTACCACCCAGACAGTGGCCATTCCCGCGTTTTCGTTCGGCGTTTTCTGCGGCGTGGACTGCTCTTTCTTCGCAGGGCCCGACTTCAACTTTGGCGGACGCACCCACAGCAATGGGAACCTCTTCCTCGCCGAGGGGAATGGCGACACGCTCACTCTCTCCGGTAAGGTGGACGCCTACGGTGACATCGTTCGCACGGAGCTTTCCAACAGTTATCCGACTTCGTCGAACTACACGGGCACGGTATCCATCACCACCAACCCAGGAACCGGTAGCACCTGCAACGCGTGCAGAAGCCTCGGTATGGCTGAAGGGAGCTACGACCCATTGACTAGCTCCGCGGATGCCAGTTGGCCCACCATCTCCACGGGTTCCAGCCCCACAGATTACAATCACAATTTGATTGACGGTCTCGGCAGCAAGGACCCCACGCATTCCACGGGTGCAAAACAACTCAACCTGGCCGTCGCCATCATGGGCAATGGTGCGACACAAGCGGTTGACCTGAACCGCCGCGCGCTTGGCGGCGAGTCCATGAGCATCACCGCAGAGCGCTACTATGATCAAGCCAGCCTGCGGATTCTGCTTTCGGACAGCGCGTCCGACATCTTGCACCTGCCGTGTATTGACAGCAGCACAAACCCCATGGACTTGGGCCTGATGGCCACCCTGGGCCCAAGAGGTTGGGCCGGCTCCACCGATGCGACCCTTAAAAACTGGCCAGAAACTTAATCACCAACAATGCCGGCAACAACAATTTCCCTTCGCTTCCTCTGCCACTTTCTGCTGCTACGGGCGGGGCTAACTTCAATGCCGCGGACGGCTATTGGCTGCCGGTGAACTACCCCATCGTCAAGGGGTTCATTAAAATTGAAGAGCAGACTGTTCAAGGCAATGCTTCGGGTTGCGGCACTTGGAAGGACGTGACCGCGGAAATCCTCGGCTACGGCTATGCCGGACGCAACATTGACCCCGTTCCGCAATCCTGGGGTGGACATGTTCTCAATCCACAGTGGCCAGTTACGGATGCAAATCATATGCAGCCGCCTACCACCCCACCTACCACCGTAGCTACGACCCCAGCTCTTCCGTATCCTCCCACGACGCAGATCGGCCAGCAGCAGGATCAGACTAATCCTCAGTATTACGCGAGCGGCGCGGCTGGAACCAATCCGCTGCCCACCGTTGCGGCGGGAACACCTGATTCCACGGTAGCTGCGCCAATAAACTGTAAGGATCCTCATCCCTACGCCATCATTCGCCTGGAGCGTATCCGGGATAACCCCTCGACCATTCCCTTTACGACAGGCAAATACAACAGCCCCGTGGGCAATTACCCAGTACAAGCCACGGTCGATCAAGCTTGTGGTGTTGACTCGGTGGCAGGCAAAGGGATGGCTGCCGGATGGCCGTATTCCGCTACTGACATGTGGCCGCTCGTACTCTTCGATACCCGTGAAGGCGAACTTCGCGAAGATACGATGTCCGCGGCGAACCTGCCGACCCTCAACGGCACTATGAGCTATATCGAACTGGACATGGCCAACCTGACTAACTGGTTTGCCGGCAAGTTGGGCGGCATTGTAACCAGCGGTGCGTCTACCAAAGATCCGAACTACGCCAGCAACAACTATGTCGTCTACATCTCCGATCGCCGTGGAAACTATGCAGATCCCGCCGTGCAGACCATTACCGGCGGCTGGCCTCCGCTTTCCTACTCCCAGCATGAAACCGGGGAGTATGGTTGGACGGACATCGTTAACATGAGCACGGACGCGACCAACGGCTGCCCCAACAAGACTCTCGATACAGGAGAGGACACCAACCTTGGCACTTCGTTTGCCGGGTCCCTCTACTACTACGGCGCAAGCGCGAATTATATTCACAAAGCAGGCCAATCCCTCGTGAACGTAGAGAACTCAGCCACATACCCCGGCCAGTACGGCATTCTCGCCGGCCTTCCTGGAACTGCCCTCTTTGTCAACGACAACTGCGCCACCGTTCCTACGTATTCGACAGCCGGTGGCGGCGGCGATGGTATCTGGCCAATGCAGGTTTCGAATCCCGCAAACGCGCCTCGGGAAAACCCCCCACTCTTCTTCCGGCGCGCCGTCAAGATCGTCAACGCGAACCTTCTGACCGCCATCGGCACATGCCCGGGTGGCAACAATTGCGGCTTGACGATTGCCACGGAAAACCCCGTTTACATTCAAGGCGATTACAACGCCAACTCGGCTGGCAACGGGTTCACTGACCCTTACGTAGCTTCCGCGATTTCCGCGGACGCGGTCACTCTGCTCTCCAACAACTGGAATGACGTCAATTCGTTTGCTACACCCTATTGCGGTGACGCTTCGCAGTGCACGTCGTACCGTGTTGCCAATACTGCCTACTATCACGTGGCCGTCCTGGCAGGCGTCTCTGGCACCTTCACATTGCCGGGTGGCACAGCCACTGCCACCACCCCACAGGACTTTGGCACCAACGGCGGTGTTCACAATTTCCTCCGCTACATCGAGGACTGGGGCAATGCAACCCTCAATTACCGGGGGTCCATCGTCCAGCTGTACTACAGCCGCCAGGCCGACAGCACCTTCAAATGCTGCAAGACGGTGTATAGCCCGCCGGGACGCGGCTATAACTTCGATACCGACTTCCTGGATCCGACAAAACTGCCGCCGCGCACGCCGATGTTCCGCGACGTCAACACGACGGGTTGGACGCGACTGATGCTGCCGAGCCAGTAGCACGTCGCTCTCTACAAATCTACTTTTTCCAAACGTCCCGGTCACTGGCCGGGACGTTTGCTTTCTACGCCACCGCCCCCTGCGCGCACTTTCACCCTTTGTGGTACCTTGAAATGGTCCGCCCCAAACTTGATGCGGGCGCTTCTGCGCGAACATGAACCCCCTGCAAACCCTTAGTCTCGTTCTCGGCGCCGGCTTTGCCTCTGGACTCAATCTCTACGCCACTGTGGCTACTCTGGGGTTGCTCCAGCGCTTTGGCGTCATCCAACTGCCGGCGGAGCTACGCGTTCTCTCTCATCCCGTGGTTCTGGGAATCGCGATTGTCCTTTATTTGCTCGAGTTTTTCGCGGACAAGGTCCCTTACATCGATTCCATCTGGCAGGCGCTCCATACGTTTATCCGCCCGCCTGCTGCCGCGCTATTGGCGTTTGGAGCCACTGCGGCCGCTCCTGACGTCTGGCGCTGGGGAGCCGCACTGCTTGCCGGTGGGATCGCGCTGACATCGCACGGCACCAAGGCCAGTGTGCGTGCCGCCGCAAACCTGAGCCCGGAACCGCTGAGCAATGGTGCCCTGAGTCTGGGGGAAGACGTGCTATCGGTATGGGTCGTCTGGTTTGCCACCGCGCATCCCACGGCCGCCATCATCGTGGTGACACTGCTTTTTGGATTTTCGCTTTTCGTGCTCTACCACCTGTTTCGTTTTCTCCGCCGCACCTTCCATAAACTCGCCGCGATCTAAAGTTTGTCCCCCTGTGTCCGAAAATTCTCTCCTTGAATTTTCCCTTCTTTCTGTCTAACGTAGTCTCACACCAAACTCCTGCCCGGGTAAGTGTGGCCCGGCGGGCCTCTTCAGGAGAACCGTTCATGTCGGTGAACTCGCCCGTTCAACCGCGCGTTGCTGGACCGCGCCACCATTGGATCCTGTACGTTCTTGTCGCTTTCTTCGGAGGATTGCTTACATTTGCCGGTGCCCGCGCCCAGCAGAAGGCCACCGACACCGCCACCTTCCGCAAAGTGATTGATGATTACTGCTCCGCATGGAGCTCCGGCAACGTCGCCAACGCCGCTAAATTTTACGCCAAGGATGATGGACTCGTTTTCTACGATGTGGCCCCCTTCTCCTACAACGGTTGGAAGGAATATGCCCCCGGCGTCCAAAAAGAATTTATTGACAACGCCGCCAGCGTTTCTCTAACTGCCGGAAAAGAACTAAAGGTTACGCGACACGGCAACATCGCCTGGATCACTGTCCCCATGCGTCTTGCGGAAAAAACCAAAGATGGCAAATCGCTCGACGTCCAGATCCGTTACACCGGCATCTTCGAAAAACGCGGCGCCGCGTGGCTCCTCGTCCACGAGCACCTCTCCGCCCCGCTCTCATAATCTCAGTAGGGGGCAGCACGCTGCGCCCCAAGTCCGCGTGATCCCTCCGTTTGCCGTTTCTTTTCTTCTCCTCTCTGCGGCCTCTGCGCATTTTTTTCTCCGTTCTTAACGATCTTTTCATGAACGCGCCTCCTCCCCCCGTGTACAATCCCAGCATGTGGAAGACGCTCCGCTACTACTGGATAGCCGCCCGCGGCTATCGCCTGCAACCGTGGAACAGCCCTTATCTTCAATGGCGCTTTGAAACTTTCCTCGGCAAGGAAGCCGCCCAGCTCGACGCCAAAAAATTCCTTCAACTCGCCTGGAAATATCGCGACAACCTCGAGCGCTTCGCGGACTGGTCCAGCGAACGCCGCCGCGCCATCCGCACCCGCGCCTGATCTCATATACCCGTCATTCAGAGCGGAGTCTGCGCAGCGAAGGATCTCTCTTGCCCTTCTCTTTTCTGCGCCCTCGGTGAACTCCGTGTAAGCCTTCTCTTTCGTTTCCCTCCCCAGGCGTATACTAATCACAGGACGCAACTTCCATGTCCGACCTGCAAGTCCTACAGAAATCCCCCGCCCTGCACGAAGCCCTCTGGTGGTCCCCCGAGGCGAACCAGCGCGTTCACTGCTTTCTCTGCCCTCGCCATTGCCACATCGGTCCCGGCCAATCCGGGTTCTGTTTCATCCGCGTCAACGAGAACGGCAAGCTTTACAGTCTCGGCTACGCTTCCCCTGCCGCGCTCCAGGTCGATCCCATCGAAAAAAAACCTCTCAACCATTTCCTTCCCGGTACCAAGGTCTTCAGCATGGGCACGGCCGGATGCAACATGGGCTGTTTCTTCTGCCAGAATTGGGACATCTCCAAATCGCACCAAGACCAAGTCAACTCTCGTCACGTGCCTCCCGAACAAGTTCCTCTTCTCGCCCTGCAACACGGCTGCGATTCCATTGCGTTCACCTACAATGAACCCACCATCTGGGGCGAATACATCATTGATATCTGCAAAGCCGCTAGGATTCACGGCCTGAAAACTGTCATGGTCACCAACGGCTACATCACCCGCGAAGCCTTCCACGATATTTACGATCACATTGACGCTGCCAATGTGGACCTGAAAGCATTCACGGAAAACTTCTACGGCAAAATCACGCTAACGCATTTGCAACCCGTGCTTGATGTGCTCACCTGGCTGAAAAACGAAACCAAAGTCTGGTTCGAGCTGACCAACCTCATGATCCCCACTCTCAACGACGATCCCGACGAAACTCGCAAACTCGCCGAATGGATCCTCGAGCATCTCGGCCCTGACATTCCTCTCCACTTCACCGCGTTTCATCCCGATTTCAAGTTGCGCGATAGGCCTCCCACTCCGCCTCAGACTCTTCACCGCGCCCGCCAAATCGCTCGCGAAGTCGGCCTCCATTATGTTTACGAGGGCAACATTCACTCCGAGGCCGCGCACACCTATTGCCCGCAATGCAACGCCATCCTGATTCGTCGCTCCTGGCATAACGTCCTCGCCAACAACCTCAGGGCAGGGAATTGTCCTCACTGTCGCGCTTCCATCCCCGGCGTATTTCTGTAGCTCAAGCCTTCTGGCCTGAGGTTTTCCCAAACTATCTTCCCTCTCTTCCTCCGCGATCTCTGTGTCCTCTGCGAACTCTGCGTAAGTCTTTCCCTCTTCGGGCATTCTTCCACGCTCTCCATGATCGCTGCTCTCCTTCACCCCGTCTCTCTCAGGAAACTTTCCGCATCGTCAATCGCACGATCCTTTATAGCGCTGCTACTCTCTACACATGGAGTGGCTCAACGAAAATTTCGGCGAGTGGAAACCTGTCCCACGTCTTCCTGCCATTGCCTGGCTCGTTGTTTATGTTCTCTTCCTGATCTACGCCTACGCCAACGCCCCCAACTTCCTGTTCGTTGATTTCGCGAATCTAATGATTCATGAGGCGGGCCATCCCCTGTTCAGTCCTTTCGGCAACACCATCATGCTTATGGGCGGCACGCTTTTCGAGCTTATCGTCCCCGCGGCCTGCGCCATCTATTTCCTATTTCAACGCCAACCTTTCGGTGTCACATTTTGCTCCTTCTGGTTTTTCGAGAATTTCCTGTACATCGGAACTTACATGGCCGACGCTCGCTCCGATTCGCTCCCTCTCGTTGGTTCCGACACCAGCGATTGGCTGCTCCTCTTCGGCCGGTGGGGTCTCCTGGATTCCGACCAGAGAATCGGCCACACTGTACGCACTCTCGGCTGGCTGGGCATGCTCGCCACCTTAGCCTGGTTGATCTACCGCGCCTACCGCTCTTCCCAACCCCACCTCAAGCCCCTCGAACTCTAGCGGCTCCACATTTCCCGCTGCCTACCTTTTTCCTCTTCCTTGACTTTCACCGGTAAGGGTGGAACTTTAAGACTGCGCTCCAAATTCCCCAGAGAAAGGTCTCCATGAAATTCCTTGTACGCCTCTTGTGCGCTGCTGTTTTACTTTTTGGCGCGCCGTCGCTCGCCCACGCGCAATTCGGCCCGCCAGAACCGCAAGGCTCCGGCCCAAAGCTTGACCCGCCAACGGCATTCCCCGCTCCCGGCACTTACCCCACCACTGAGTCCGTCACGCTATTGAACTCCGATCCGCAGGCCACCATCCATTACACGTTGGACGGTAGCGCGCCCACCTCCAAAAGCCCGGTCTACGATCCGCAACGCTTGCTCTTCATCGGCGGAATCTATGAAGGCGAAAAAGGGTTGAAGGCCGGCTACACCATTCGCGCGATGGCCATTCGCGAAGGCCGCACCAATAGCGACATCGCGGACTTTCTCTATACCGTCGACCGACGCGACCACGACTCCTATGTTTCCGAAGAGATTCTCCCCGGCGTGCGCATGGTTCGCGATTCCGACAACGACAAAATGTTCCTGGTAAAGGGCGCAAACAAATTCGCGCTCATTGATTGCGGAATGGGCCACGGCGCTTTGAAGGACTACCTCGCGCAATTCACCGGTGGCCTGCCCATCGAAGCGATCTTCACCCATAACCACTTCGACCATATCGGCCAAGCGGATCAGTTCATCCGCGACAGTATCGAGCATATCGGCGAGCCCGACCGCGCCGAGGCTGTGCGCGTGCTCAAGAGCCGCGGCATCCCGGACGACATAATTGCCAAGAACCTGATCGTTGCCCACGATGGCGATCGCGTTGACCTCGGCGACCGTTCGCTGGTGATTTACGCCGTGCCGGGACATACCCCGGGTTCGATGGTCGTCTTCGATGAGCAGACCGGCAACCTCTTCACTGGTGATTCTTACGGCAGCAACTCGCCCACGATTCCCGATGCGCTCTGGTTGCAATGGTCACCGATATCTCTGGACATCTATCTGGCCACCGTCAAGAACTCACGCGCGAACTTCCGCGGCAAAGTGAAGCACTTGATGTCTGGCCACAACGACCATCCGCTCCTCGGCGAAACGTATCTTGACAATCTCCAGAACGCCTTGCAGTCCCTGATGGACAAGGGCGACACAGTCCTGGTTCCTTCCTATCGCCCCACCGGCGCGCTGCAAGTCACCATCGGCGATCGCTTCCATGATCCCGACTGGGTGGCCATCAACGTCAACAAAGACCACTATCTTCCCGCGCCCATCGAGCAAATCGCCAGCCTCACTCGCGTGGCCGTCCAGGGTGCCAAGATATCGCCCGTTTTTTCGCCCGTGGTGATGGAATACACGGTGCTCGTGCCGCCGAAAGCTGCCAGCATCACGGTTCTTGCGGAGCCCACTTCGACCCGCTCCAGCGCTTTGACGGTCAATGGCGAACCCGTCAAGCCTGGTGCGTCACACCAAGTGCATCTTACTGGGGGCTCTTCTATCGTAAAGATCCGAGTCACCTCTCCCGATGGCTCGCAGACAAAGGAATATCTGTTGAAAGTGGCGACGCGATGAACGCGAAGTCTCTGCCCCGTTCCTACTTTGCGCTGACCGCCCTGGTTGCTGCGATCTTCCTCATTGTTCCGTTTTACCTCTGCGCCGCAGAGGTTACGCATGTTCAGTGGGGCAAAGACGCGGGGGGCGCACCCGTCGAACTCTACACGATCACCTCGGGCAATATTGAATTGAAGGTGACGGATTACGGCGCGCGCATCGTGAGCATCCGCGTGCCGAACCACAACGGCGTGCTTGGTAATGTAATCGTTGGGCCGGATGCGCTCGACGGCTTCATGACCGACCGCACCGCCGTCAATGGAGCCACCATCGGCCGCTACGCCAACCGCATCGCGGGTGGCGAGTTCCAATTGAACGGCATCACTTACACCATCCCGAAAAATAACGGCCCCAACGCGCTGCACGGCGGACCCGTCGGATTCAACCGCAAAATCTGGAAGGCCACGGTTGTGAAAAACGGAGTCGAAATGACGGTAGTCTCGCCCGATGGCGACATGGGTTTCCCCGGCACTCTCACTGTGCACGTTACGTTCACGCTCGCACAGATGCACGGCAGCCCGGAAATTCGCATCGTGTACTCCGCCGAGACCGACAAAGCCACGGTGATCAACTTCACCAACCATGCCTATTTCAACCTTGCGGATGACGGCGTGGCGCCAGTGCTCGGGGACGCTGCGAGAATCGATGCGGAAAACTACACCCCCGTCGCTGCAGGCGGCATCCCAACTGGCGCGGTGGAACCGGTGGCGGGTACGCCATTTGATTTTCGATCCATGCACGCCATCGGAGATAATCCCCCGGCGCACGGGTATGACATCAACTTTGTCCTTCGGCAGCATGGCCCGGACCAAGCCGTCGCCGAAGTCGACGACCCAAAGACCGGCAGAACCTTGCAGGTGTTCACTACCGAGCCGGGAATTCAGTTCTTCGTCCCACTTTTTTCTCCGCCCCCAGCAGCGGCCGATGCTCCTCGACGCCTTCCTCTTCCGGGCGCTTTTTGTCTGGAGACGCAGCATTTTCCTGACTCACCAAATCATCCACAATTTCCATCCACAGTTCTGCTTCCGGGCAAGATGTATCAATCGACGACTAGCTACGTCTTCGGTGTGCAGGCAGCCACTCGAAAATAAGCAAGCCCTCTTGTGCCCGCTTCGTCAGCGAGCTTCTGAGCAAGATTCAATCAGGGATGAAGCGAAGCCCAGCCTATTTTTCGCTGGCTTGGATCAGGTCCAGAAAACCGCCGACAATTGCGTCTTCCGCGCAACCCGGCTTCAAGCGCGAGCCGAGCACCTGGAATGTATATTCTCCAAACGCGGCATCGTCCGGCACATAGCCGGAATTCGCAAAACCGTTCGCCAGCGTCACCATAACCGTGTTCGCCAGCGGCGAACGCTCCTTCAATCGTTGTTCAATCGGGGTGTAAATCTCCGCATTCACCGAAGCCAGCGCCACGCTGCCAATGCGCAGCACGCCAAGCCGCATGTGGACCTCATCGCCGTCCTCGTAACTGCCGGGGGTCCCTTCGCGCGCCGTATCCAGCCGCTTGCGGCCCGGGCAATTGACGGTGTTTTGCGCCGCCCAGATACGCGGATTGGGATCCATGCGCGTGGTGTTGGTCATCACGCGAATCACTTCTTCGCCCAGCAGTAGGCCTTCCGCGTCCATCACGCGTTCTAAATTGTCGCGGACCTGTGGGTCCATCGGCACGGCGGTCACCTTACCGTCGCGCAACAGCGCTTCCACTGGCTCACGCGTCAAAACGTTGCCCGTAATCTTCACGCCGCTGCGCGAAGCCATCCCGTTGGTACTGGCACGGAGATAGAGCGGATTCTGATCGCCGGAAGCATTTTGCGCAAAAACCGCGACCACTTTGTCGCCGTAAGCTTGTTCGATATAGCGCGACGCGGCGCCAACAAAATCCGCGCTGATGAATCCGGATAGGAAGCCGTTCACCGGATGCATCGCGTATGTGAAGTAAGCGGCAATCAGTTCACCATCGGGTGCGGTGAACTTCAATACGGCCACCGTTTTATCGGATGCGCCCTTCAGATTAGGCGCTTGCGTCCAGCGATGCGTTTCCGCATCAATGTTGTCGCGGCTCACATTCAGATAAGACATTCCCGTGCCGAAACCGATGCTAGCGGGCTGCAGCTTGGCTTTCGCCTGGCGTACCGCATCCACAATTTGGGCCACGATGGGAGGTGGCGGCGCGTTGGGGTCGGCAGCAGGGAAGCCGCCGGGAGCGCCCGGCCTGCCGCGTCCCGCGAAAGGATTGTTGCCAGGTCCCCAAGCGCTATGCGTGTGCGTGGCAGACATCACGATATTCTCAATGGGGCAATTCAATTCAGCGGCAATCTGCTTCGCTGCTGGCGCCCATATTCCGTCGAACAGTCCGCCCTGGTCCGCGCCGATTAAGGCCGCTCGCGTCGTGCCATTGTCCAGCACGATGGCGCGGATGTAGAGCTTTTCGTGCGCATACTTGCCCGTTGGCGGATTCGCGGGATCAGAGGGCGGTGTGATGTCCACGCGCGCAGCTCCCACTCGGAGGTTGTCCGGGGGCGCCGCGCTGGCAGCATAGCAGCAGAACACCGCCAGAAAGGCTGACAGTAAAACATTTCGAGTTTTAAACATTGTTCTCAGGCTCCTTTGTTACCGAAACAATCGCGTTGCGAAATCGCCAAGAAACGTACGCCAGATGAACCAGTAGTGTGCGCCGGGATCCTCGCGGTAGCTGGTATTAAAACCGTGCTTCTTCACCAGCGCCGACAAATTCAATGTGCCCTCGCGCGCAAAGTCGGTCGTTCCCGCGCCAATCCAGTAGAGCTTCACGCCCCTTGCTTTCAGCGCTTCCAGTTGATCATCCATAGCCGGATCAGGCTGCCGCGGTCCAGAGCTGAATACGCCGATGTATCCGAACACGCCGGGATTGTGGTCGGTGGCCATGATCGTGTGCCCGCCGCCCATGGAAAGTCCGGCAATGGCGCGGCTGTCCTTTTGCGGAATCACGCGATACGTTTTCTCCACAAAGGGAATCACATCTTTTACCAGACTCTCAGGGAAGGATCCCTCATAGGGTTGCGGTGGCCTCATCGGGGGCGCAGCACCGGTCTGCGCGGGCGGCGGCGGTGGCGCCTGCATCGTTTGGCGAGCAGGTGTAGGTCCGAATCCGTATCCTTGCGAAACCGTTTGCGTGGCATTACCATTCGGCATCACCACGATGAACGGTTTGCATTTCCCTTGTTCAATCAAGTTATCCATGATGATGGAGGCGCGTCCCATCGTATTCCACGCATCTTCGTCGCCGCCTCCGCCATGCAACAGGTACAACACGGGATAACGAGTTTCGCTGGACTCGTAGCCGGGCGGCGTGTAGACCACCATGCGCCGACGCGCCTCTTTCAATGTTGGCGAGGGATACCAAACGTTTTGCACGGTGCCGTGCGGCACGTCTTTGAATTGCCAGAGATCAGATTGCTCGCCGCCAATGAACAGAAGGTTGTCGTACCGCGAGCCATCCCGTTGCAGTTCTGCGTTGCCCGGGTCCAGCACCTTCACACCATCAACATTGAAGGAGTAACCCCAAAGTTGCGGCGCTAGCGGCCCAACCGTGACTGTCCAGAGACCGCTGCCATCCTTGGTCAACACAATATTCTTTCCGCCCTCCCAGCTTCCGTTCAACGTAACCTCGGAAGCTTTCGGGGCCAGAAGGCGGAATGTTACGCGCCGGTCGGAAAGAATCTCGGGGGATACCGACGCTGGTGGAGCACTCTGAGGCGCTGGTTGAGCCATTGCCAGCGGGACGAACAGCAGTCCTCCAAGAATCACAACAGCCATGTTAAGTCGCGTCAATCTCTGCATCATTCTCCTCCTGAAAGCGCCACTACCCAGCAACGGCAAAACCTAATTCGCTGCGTCGACCAAGAGTCGGAGTCCTGAACTGGAAGAAAACTTTCCCCTTAGGTCAGTACGAGAGTTGACGGAGGCGCAAGCCGCAAACCTTGCAGGCGGGGTCCTTCTCTTTCTTGTCACCGGGCCATTCACTATGGCAGCGCGGGCACGGCCAATGTTTGAAGCGTCTCTTCGCCGCGAACACGCGCAACAACTCGGCAATCAGGATTGCGCCGAAGGCCACTGCAATTATCTGTTTGGCGTTCTTCGATGGGTGGAATTCGATTACTCCCAGGCTCACCAGAAAAATCAGGATTTCGGCGATGTGCTTGACGATCCCCAGCCTGCCGCCACCCTTCGCAGACTTTTGCAGTTTGTCGAATTCTTTCCATGCATCCGCAAAAGGATGATTCGGCTCTGTGCCCGCTAGAATGGCAGGCGCCACAGGTTGTCGCTCGAATGAAAAAATGGATGTATCTGAGCGTTTGTCAATCATTGCCAGAATTATAGGCTATTGCAAACAGGTGTTGATACCCGTCTGATGATAATTAGGTGATTGTGGCCAGAGCTGTCCAAGTCCCGATTTGTCGGCCAAGCGGCCACGTCGAGGCTAATACCTACGCCCGAGTGCGTGCGTTGAGCGGGGCTTGACCCAGTTTCAACGCTGAATTGCGCGGCATCCCAATTCATCATCAGTTGGGAATATAATCGAATCACTTTGAGCATAGACGGAGCTTCAGATGTGTCATTTGAGGAGGGGACAGATGGTGCGACTTGGAATACTGATGTTCTTCTTGTTAGGTTTCTGTTGCGCGCAAGAACCGGGCAATTTTCGGCCCTCCGCGACGAACGTGTGGGGCTCGGAGTATCCTCGTGTTGACAATGCCGGGAGAGTAGAAATTCGTGTGAAAGCTCCCGACGCGACGAAAATAAAAGTGAATTTCTGGAGTGGGCCGAAGCTGGATATGGTGAAGCAGCCGGACGGCTTCTGGACAATCACGACTCCACCGCTGGTTCCCGGTTTCCACTATTACACGCTGAATATCGACGGTGCGGAAGTCAGCGACCCCAACACTCATGGTTACTTTGGTGGAGGCAGGCCCGCGAGCGCAGTGGAAGTCCCAGAGCCAGGCTCAACCTATTATTCGGCCCAGGATGTGCCTCACGGTCCGGTTCGCGAAGTTTGGTACAACTCGAAGGTGACGGGCACTTGGCGGCATGCACTCGTTTATCTGCCGCCCGATTACGATACGCAGACCAAGGCCCGCTATCCGGTGCTCTATTTGCAACACGGCGCCGGCGAGGACGAGACCGGATGGATTCGGCAAGGTAACGCCAACTTCATTCTCGATAATCTGCTCGCGGCAGGAAGCTGCAAGCCAATGATTGTCGTGATGGCGTATGGCTATGCCCGGCGCGCAGGCCAGGCTCCGCCTGATCTGACGGGCAAACCCTTTGGTTCGCCCGAAATGCTTAAGGCTATGCAGGACATGGCGGCGGCGTTCGAGGATGATGTGACGCAGGCCTTGATTCCGTTTATTGACTCAACTTTCAGGACACTTTCCGATCGCGATCACCGCGCCATGGCCGGCCTTTCCATGGGAGGCATGCAGACCTTCCAGATCACGCTCAACCATCTCGATCTGTTTTCCTACATTGGCGGATTCAGTGGAGCGGGCGGGATGCTCGTCCTTGGCGATCGCAAGCTGGATCCCAAGACCGATTACAACGGGGTATTTGCTGATCCGGCTGCGTTCGCCAAGAAAGTGCACTTGCTCTGGATAGGTGTCGGAACAAATGAGCCAGAGAGAATGCGCGCGGGACTCCAGAGACTGCATACTTCTCTCCAGGAAGCGAACATTCAGCACGTTTTCTATGAGTCGCCCGGAACAGACCATGAATGGCAGACGTGGCGGCGCGACCTGAAAGACTTTGCACCGAGACTTTTCTAGGGAAATTACCCAAGGAAGTAGCGACACAAACGAAGTCCAGTCGCGCTCCGGCAGAGTGGCTCCAAACGGCGGCTTGGGAAGTTTCGTGCAAAGCTTTCGCCCTCTTGGCAAAAACCTATGATTGCAGTCGGCAAACTGAGTAAGCGGAGACCAGTCCCCATGTCTCCGATCAGAGCGTTGAGCGAGATTGGCTCCAAATCCAACGCTAAATCTCGCAGTCTATCTCCATGCGTCCACATTTCGATGCACCTGTCCTCTCGTACAGCTGCAACGTGGAATGGAAATGATATGCTGTGCTCAATCCGAGGTGAAAGATAATGGGAATCGCGACGGACATTCTCGGCTTACGAGATCACCACTTCAGTAGCGTAGCCGAACTTCTTTCCGCACTCGAACAGCTTTGTGATGCGCCGGTGGAAAAAATATCAGCCCGTGTTTTTTTGGTTGGAGCCGCCGCCGACATTGTGTTGACCAATGTGGCGGCTCATGCTTCCGAAGCGCTGAGTGAACCACCTGCGAATCGCAAAGCCCGGCGACTAGCTTTGCCGTCCCGTTGCAAGAACCGCCGTTCTGTTTCACCACGTTCAGTTGCTATCGTCGCCGGCCGTACCTAAGCATGGCTCATACGCGCGATTAGGCAGAAGTGCTACGCCGGATAAATGAATCCCCAGGCAAGCATCACTCTCAGTACAGACACACTCCGCCTCAATCTAGCTAGCTCTGAATTTACCTGAGATCACCAGGCGGATCCGCTGCCAGTCAGGGAGACCGTCTGTGCGGCCCCTCCGGAATTATTGCCATACGTAAATATGAGTGCCCCGGCTTGAGACCCAACGGCGGCCGGTGTGAAGGTGACGCCGACCATGCAACTGGCTGCCGGAGCGAGTGTCGTGCTGCACGAGTTCGACGGGATGACGAACTCTCCGTTGTTCGACGCAATGCTGATGCCGGTGAGTGGTGCGCCTCCTGCGTTGACCAGCATCACGCTCTGCGATGCGCTCGACGTGTTGATCATCTGGCGCGGAAACTTCAGCGACGTGGCCGAAAGGGCCGCATACGGATTCGTTCCTCCCATTCCGTATGTGAGAAAGCACTGTTGGCTCGCAGAGACGAGCTGGAAGGAAATCTTCGCAAGGGACTAGCGGACAATGTTCTGCGTATTGAGTGATTGACTACGCCGGTGCCCCTATGCAGGAAGCACTCAAGAAGGCGCACGAAAGGCTCAATGCCGACCTTTCGAGAATGCGGGAGAGGAAACTGCAATTGGAAGCCGAACTTACGCGGCTTGCGAATGCAATCGCTGAGGGACAGCAGTCTCAGACTCTCATGAAGGCAATTACGGAGCGAGAAGCCGAAGTGCGTGAAATTATAAATAAACTAATTGAACCAGGGCCCGACTCTTTCCAAACCACGCTAGAAGTCTTGCGTGAGTTTGCGATCACCCAGTTGGCCAAGATTCGTGACCTGATTTCGCACCCGGAGAGTATTGACCTTGCGCGGGCTGTGCTGGCCGAACACTTCGGGACGTTCATGCTCGAACCCACGATTCATGAAGGAGAACCCGTATATCTCGCTCATGGGAAAGTAGATTTCTTTGGGGACGAAGCGATGGCGCGAGCGGGTGGTGCCGGGGGCCAGAATCGAACTGGCTACGCCCGCCTTTTCAGGGCGGCGCTCTACCAGTGAGCTACCCCGGCACGCTTGCATTCCATTTTAGAGACGCTCTACCGGTGTGTCAATTCGCTCGCGCGCCTTCCTCGCATGAAATTCCCGATTTGCCTCACTGCCACGCCGCTTTCCTTTACTCTCCCGTCACCTTTCCCGCCATTCCCCTTTGCCCCTCGCCTCCATTTATGTTCGACTAATCTGTTATGACCACCACACACACGAAGCCTTCCGACCTCATTCCCGAACTCGACGCTCTTGCCGTTACGGCTCTTTCTGCCGAAGGCTTGATGAGAGATATCGTCAGCTTCCTTCATGGCAAGCTCACCAAATACAACTGGGTCGGCTTTTATATGCTTGGAAAAGATCCCGATCACACCACGCTGATTCTCGGCCCTTTCAAAGGCACAATGACTCCGCACACTCGCATCCCTCTAAATCAGGGCATCTGCGGCGCTGCGGCCAGCACGGGAAAAACCGTCGTCGTGGACGACGTCAACAACGATCCTCGCTATCTCGCCTGCTCCCTCGAAACCAAATCCGAAATCGTCGTTCCAGTTTTCCGTCATGGCAAAGTCGCGGGTGAACTTGATATCGACTCCCACTTCCTTGCTGCCTTTGGCCCCGAAGATCGCGTGCTCTGCGAACACGCTGCCGCCATCCTTGGAAAATACCTCGATTCCCATTCCTGATTCTGGAGTCCAGAGGCTTGTTTATTCTGCGTATGCTGATGCAGGAAAGTCGCCGCTTTTTCGGCCGTGCCTACTTCAAATAGGTCGCCAGCCAATCCAGAAACGTCTTGTACCACAACTGACTATTCTGCGGTTTCAGCACCCAGTGTCCTTCATCCGGGAAAATCAACAGCTTGGAGGGCACGCCTTGCCGCTGTAACGCGCTGAACAATTCCAGCGACTGCGTATAGGGCACGCGGTAATCCCGCTCTCCCGCCACCACCAGCATCGGTGTTTTAAATTTGCCCAGATCCCCCGCATAGGTTGATGGCGACCACTTCCGGTAATTTTCCGGCGCCGTCCACGGCGTGCCCTGCATGTCGTGCTCCTCAAACCACAACTCTTCGGTCGCGTACATGGACACTTTGTCGTACACCCCGGCGTGGCTGATGATGGCCTTGAAGCGGTCTGTGTGCGTTGCCAGCCAATCCGCCATGTATCCGCCATAGGAGCCTCCCGCGGCCGCCATCCGCGTTTTATCAATGAACGGATATTTCGCAATGGCTGCGTCAACTCCCTTCATCACGTCCACATACGCTTTTCCGCCCCAATCGTTGGTGATTTCGTCCGTGAATTTTTGACCAAAGCCAGTTGATCCCCGCCGATTGATCATCAGCGTCACGTAACCCGGCGCCGAGAAAACTTCCGCATTCCACCGGTATCCCCACGCGTTATCCCACATCGTTTGCGGCCCGCCGTGAAGCAGAACCAGCATCGGATACTTTTTTGTGGCCGAGAAATTTGGCGGGCGTACCAGCATTGCTTCCACCTTCGTCCCTTCCGCGCCTTCAAACCAGAAACTCTCCGGCGCGTTCATTTCCAGTTGCGCGAGGATCGCGTCGTTCTGGTGCGTCAACTGCTTCAGGCCGCTGCCATCGCCCGCGGCAATAAACAATTCTGCGGGTGAAGTCAGGCTGGTCCGTTCCGCCAACAGCACACTGCCGTCGCCGCTGAATGAAAATGCGCCATTAAAGTCATCAAGCAGTTTCTTTGGCGCCGCTCCGGCCCGCGCCTCCATCGCATAAATCGGTTCGACCGTTTCATTCTCTGCTGTGAAGTAAATCGTTTTGCTGTCCGGCGACCACGCCAGATTATTCGCGCTGCGGTCGAATCCCTCCGTCAGATCCGCGCTCTTCCCCGTTTGCCGGTCGTACAACATGATCCGCCAGCGGTCCGATTCGTAGCCCGCGGTAAGCTGCGCGTGGTAAGCGATCGAGTTTCCATCCGGCGAATACACGGGGTCGCCATCGAATCCAGGGTTGGAAGTGATTCGCTTCGCCTCGCCGCCGGAAACGGGCACGATGAAGAGATCCCCGTTTGTGCTAATGGCTTCCACTTTGTCCGTCACCGCCGTGTAACAGATTTCCTTGCTGTCTGGCGAAAAATTGATGTCGCTGGGGTCGCCACGCACGTCGGGCGGGATGTCGTAATCGGCTCCCGGAGTGATGTCTCGCGCGGGGGATCCGCCCTCAACAGAAACAACAAACAGATGGCTGCGTTTACCGTCGGACCAATGATCCCAATGGCGATAGAGCAGGTGATCGTAAATGCGCGCCTTCACCTTGCTCTTTTCTATTTCTTCATCACGCTTGGCGTTGCACGCATCATCTTTGCAGTCCACATACACTGATGATGTGAACGCAATGCTTTTTCCATCCGGCGCCCACTTCAATAAATCCGCTCCCGTGGAAAGCTGCGTCAGTTTTTTCGCTTCGCCGCCATCCATCGGGAGCAGATAGATCTGCGAACTGCCGTCGCGCGCAGAAAGAAATGCCAGCGTCTTGCCATCGGGAGACCATGCCGGGGAAGAATCGCGCCCGCCTTGCGTCACCTGGATCGCTTCGCCGCCCGCCGCCGGAATCATCCAGATATTGCTGACGCCGCGGTTCAACTCCATGTCTGGCGTGGACACTGTGTACGCCACCCACTTGCCATCGCGCGAGATTTGCGATTCAGAGATGCGGTGCATTTTGATCAGGTCGTCAAAAGTAATAGCGTGCTTTGCCGGAGTCTGCGCCGGGGTCTGTGCCTGCGCGGTCCAAACCATACAAGCTGCGATGACCATCATTCCGCCGCGCGCTAAAATGCGATTTCTCATTCTTCCTCCACCCGTGCTGAAATCTCTCCTGCCATCTCAAAACAGTGCATGATGTCACGATTGCACGGCGAATCCAAGGCAAGCCGCGAGTATTGCCCGCATCCACTTATTTCCCTTTGACGATTGGCAAGCCCACGGCCCAAATATACCCATCGGGATCGGCCAGCATCACGTCGCGCCAGCCATGCGGAAAATCCTGCGCGGATTGAATAATGACCGCGCCTGCAGCCTTTGCCCGCACTTCCACCTGATCCGGATCGATGCCCAGCACGCGCAATTCCGCCCCCATCCCCGCGGGCCGTGATCCTGTAATCGCTGATACAGCGGATGATGGTCGTAGGTGTAGTCCGCGTGAAGCATGAAGTCCGTATTCACCAGCGCCAGCGCGGCAAAATCGCCATCGGCGTAACGCACGGTAGCGCCAAGAACGTCGCGATAAAACGCCACCGACTGCTCCACGTTCCGCACCAGCAGGTTGACGCTGAATTTCGGCAACGCACGTCCGTACTCATCCGCTGGCATAAATGAATCGCCAATTCGTGTTTTTGTCATTCCGCTACCTCCGCACCGCCAGCCAATTTCCCAGCGCCACTACGCAAGTCGTCCCAACAACCGCAAATTCACCTTTCCCCATTTGCGTCAGCAGCACCAACGAAAAAACCAGGCTTAGCCCCGCGAAAAGATACGGCATCGGAAGTATAAACTGCGCCTGGCGATCGCTGCGCCGCCGCAAGAGCGGCACTGCCAGAGCCATCGCACCATAGACCGCCAGGCGCGACACAGCGGAAAGAATCGCGTTCCACTCAAAATTTCCCAGCGCCGCAAATGCAAAAACCAGCACCGCGTAAAGCACAATCGAAATATAAGGTGTCCGGTAGCGCGGGTGTACCGCACCCAGTAGTGCAGGGAAGTCACCCTGTTCGGCAAGCGCAAAGGTGACGCGCGGTGCGTGCAACAGATTCGCGCTCAGGTACCCATACGCGGAAACCAGCGCCGCCAGCGCAATGGCGATTCCGCCGGAGTGTCCCAGGAATCGCTGCGCGGCATCGGCTAGCGGGCGGGCGGATGCTCCAGCATCGGGCAATATGGCCACCACGGCAAATTGCACCGCTGTATAAATCACACAGACCACTCCAAGTGCCGTCAGCAGGGCGATGGGCGTGTCGCGCTTGGGATTGCTGGATTCGCCGCCAACAAACAGCGCGCCTTCAAATCCGCCATACGCGTACACAAGCAGCAGCATCGCCTGAAACCAGTTCTTCGTGGATACCGCCGGCATATGCGCAGCCACGCGAAGTTCCGGCTTGAGCAGTAAAACAAGCAGCGCCGCCACCACAAAGAAAAGCAGGAAGCCTACTTTGATCGCAGTGAAGAAATTGCTGACGTTTTTTCCGGTCTTCACGCCGATGTAATTCAGCAGCGCCAGGTGGCCGATTAGCGCCGCTAATAGGATCAATTCGCCACGCCGCGTCCCCAACACCGGATAAAATTGCGCCGCGTAGGTACAGAAAAGATTCGCGGCAGCGGCGGGTGCGGCAATGCGCGTCAGCCAGGTCAGCCACGCCACCAGCAGTCCCGCGAAGCGGCCCAGCGCGTCCCGCGCATACAGGTACAGCCCGCCGGTCTCTTCGTAGTAAGACGAAACTTCCGCGATACATCCCGCGATAATCAGGATTCCCACGCCCGCGCCAAGACAACTGACAGGGCTGAGCCCGCCCAACCGCGCCGCCAGATCAGCCGGCAATTTGAAAATGCTGACGCCGACAATCGAATTGACCATCAGAGCCGTCAGGCTCCAACGGCCAATCGTGCGCACCAGCGCGTGCGAGCTTTGCGTCAACCGTGGCAATCCTTCCCGCCAGGCAATAATTTAGTAGATTCTAGTTACGCTGACCGGGGCCGCCTTCATCCGCGCAATTTCTCCCAGCACGTCGTTTCTTCCGACGATTGCTTCGAGATGCGGGTAACGCTCGCCGCCGTGGTAATCAATGCGGCAGATTTTGAAGTAATCGCCATTTTCCACCAGCAACTCGATCGGTTCCTTGCCCTCTTTTGCCAACTCGATAGCGTTATGCAGCAGTTCCGGCGACCACTTTCGCCCGTTCACTCCCACCATATGCATTCCGGGCGTCACGCCCGCCAGGTCCGCCGGCGAACCTGGAATCACATCCAGGATGCGGTCGCTTTGATCGCCGCCCGGTGCGTGCACGTCAAATCCCAGCGAGAAACCGAAGTGCGCAACTTGATTGACGATTTCATCCGCCTTTTCATGCTCGTTCGGATATTCCGTGAACACCATTTTCCAGCCCGCATTCTCCAACCCTCCAAGTGGCGCGCCGGGTCCGTGTGATCGTAGCCGCTCCGTGAAAAATCCTCTCCAATCGTATGCAGCGACTTCGTTCATTCCCGCCACCACATCCTCGAATGTGTAGGGAACAACTTTCGGTCCGCTGTTTTCTCCGTCCTCGAATTTCCTGCAAAAATCATCCAGCGATTTCTTCCCCCGCGTTTCCCGGCGGATAATCGTATCGGCTTCCAGCCAGATCAGCGTGCTCTCATCGTAGTAATCAATGCTGCGCCGCCGCGCGGCACCCGCGGCCGACGCGCCGTAAAGAAACTGCACGGAAATCGCCGTGTCTTGCAGGTCGCGCCAGGTACGTCCCGGCCAGTCATTTAAGTAAGCAGCGGTGGCCGCAAGGTATTCGCGCAATTGCTCGGGAGTCCAGAAGCCGCTGCGCGCCGACAGCATCACACCCAGATATTGTGTGAGCCCTTCGTAAACCCACAGCAGGTCGCCTTTCAGCGGCGTTTGATAATCAGGGGCAACGAGTCCAACGGGCCGGCGATATTTGCCGTTCCACGAATGCGTGAATTCGTGCGCCAGAAGATCCATCTGCGTTTCGCGGACTTCCGGGTCAAGAAACAACGCTTCGGGCGTGCGGTTATCGCTTGATTCATGATGCTCCACGCCGTCGGGAGGCATGATGTCGCTCAGTGCAAGCAGAAAATCGTAGCGTCGGTAATGCCGCGCCCCAAACAGTGCTCCCGTTTCCGCCACCAGTTGGCGCAGGTGCGTTACCTCAGCGGGTCCCACATAGAGTGCCGCGGGCCCATCCGCGGCGATGTGAATGAAATGTTCCGGCTTCTGTCCAGGCGCCAGATCGATAGTGCGGAAATAGGCGCCGGCGATTACCGGAGAATCAGCCAGCGTGGTCAACGAAGCCGGAGCAAACTCCACCGTATCCGCGCTTCCTCCGCTCACCGGCAACGCCGTGCCGTACTTCCATCCTGCAGGCAGCCGCAAACTTGCTACATAAATCAAATCGTCTGTTCTTGCTCCCTGGGGATAGAGGGTGACGAGATACCAATCCAACACCGCAATTTGTGCAGTGGATGCAGGCGTTTCGCGCGAACCGTTCGTCGCGTCGGAGGGAGACAAATAATCCAGCTCCACCTGTAAAGTATCGGCGCCGCTCGGAATCTCCATGTGAAAGGCGTACATGTCCACATCATCGCGCCGCCATGCCACTTCTTTCCCCGCGGCCTGCATTCTCAGTCCGGTCAAATCAACGATTGGGCCCGTCGGCGCATGCTCCCCCTGAATCCATTTTGGATAGACCAGCGTGAGCGGCCCGGGCTTCACAGGAAATTCAAGCCTGGCGTGGAAAATGTGTTTCGCGGCGTCACGCAAATCCACCGCAATCTTCACCGGCTCCGCCGCGGACTGTGCGCGTAAATTGCCCGGCCCAAACAAGTTAAACGCAATAAAAAGCAGGAATAGACGAGTGCAGGAACGCGTCAACAATTGGAATCCTCCAAACCCGCGAATGAGTATCGCATGAGAGGCCCGCCGAGAGCATCTTCAGGTGTTGCTCCGCGTTTTGCTACAATCACGATATGAGCACGATTACGCAGTCCTCCCCGCTTTTCTCCCGCAACCTTCGGAAAAATTATCCCATCGCCGTGCGAGGCGAAGGCAGTTGGATTATTGCCGCCGATGGCCGCCGTTATCTGGACGCTTCCGGACAGGCCGCCGTTGTCAGCATTGGCCACGGAGTTCCAGAGATCGGCCGCGCCATGGCCGAGCAATCAAACAACATCGCTTTCGCGCACACGTCCCAGTTTCATTCCTTGCCCGCCGAAAAACTCGCCGCTCGCGTGCTCGCCATTGCTCCGAAGAATTTTCGCGATGGCGGCAGAGTCTATTTCACCTCGGGCGGTTCGGAAGCCACCGAAACGGCGATCAAGTTGGTGCGGCAATATTTTCTGGAACGCAAGGAAAATTCGCGTTATCGCATTGTTTCGCGCAGGCAGAGCTACCACGGAAGCACTCTGGGTGCCATGTCTGTCAGCGGCAACGTTGGGCGAAAGGCTCCGTACGCGCCGATGATTCCCGAATGGGGCCACGTCGCGCCGTGCTTCTGCTACCACTGCCCATTTGACAAGACTTTTCCCGAGTGCAACGTTGCTTGCGCCGATGATCTCGATGCGTTTCTGAAGGCCAACGACGCTTCCACCGTCGCGGCCTTCATTTTTGAACCCGTCGTCGGCGCAACCCTTGGCGCTGTGACTGCCGTGGATGGCTACACCGCGCGCATCGCTGAAATTTGTCGCAAACACGGCATTCTGTTGATTGCCGACGAGGTCATGAGCGGCATGGGCCGCACGGGGAAGCCCTTCGCGAGCCAGCACTGGGGCCTCGAGCCGGACATTGTTCTTACCGGCAAGGGCATTGCCAGCGGCTACGCGCCTCTCGCCGGAGTATTGGTGGCGCCACACGTTGTCGAAGCCTTTGAAAAAGGTACGGCTGCCTTCATGCACGGTTTTACATATCAGTCGCACCCGGTGGCCACTGCAGCAGGAAACGCTGTGTTCGACTATTTGGAAGCGCACAATTTGTTTGAGCGCGTGCCCCCTGCGGGTGAAACGCTGCGCAAGGCGCTCTCGATACTTGAAAACCACCCGCACGTTGGCCAGGTTCGCGGTTTGGGCCTGCTGCAGGGCGTCGAATTCGTGAAGAACAAGACCACGCGCGAGCCATTCGCGAAAGAGGAAGGCATTGCGGAAAAGATTCGCCAGGCCGCCCTAGAAAAGAATGTCCTCACGTATCCTTCACAAGGCTGCGTCGATGGTTTACGCGGCGATCACGTCCTGCTTGCGCCTCCCTTTATCATCACGCCGGAAGAATGCGGCTTGATTGCGGACGCATTGCAACACGCGCTGGCAAAAGTCTTTCCTGCCTGAGCGGCTCGCGCTACTCTTCTTGCCAGGAATTCATCCTTAGTTCATTCGTTTGTTGATTGGGAGATGCCTTTCATGCGCCGATTTACGTTGTTCCTTGCTCCGCTGTTAGCCTTCACACTGATTGCGATTCCATCTGTCGGTCAGGAAAAAACCTCGGCGAAACCGCGCGCTCGCGATCTTGGCGTTCCCTTTGATGGCACGCCCGGACCCTTCAATGCCATCACGGATGTCGCCGGCGTCACCGTCGGCCACACAACTCTCATTTCCGGCGAAGGAAAACTTGTCGTGGGCAAGGGCCCGGTGCGCACCGGAGTGACTGCCGTCCTGCCGCAGGGAAAAGACGGGATGCGCGGCGGAGTCTTCGCCGGTTGGTTCTCGCAAAATGGCAACGGTGAAATGACCGGCACGACATGGGTGGAAGAGTCGGGCTTCCTGGTTGGCCCCGTGATGATCACCAACACACACAGTGTGGGAGTGGTGCGCGACGCCGTGATTCAGTGGATTGTGGACAACCGGCACATTAATCCTGAAGACGATTGGTGGTCGCTGCCCGTGGTTGCGGAAACCTGGGATGGTTGGCTGAACGACATCAACGGCTTTCACGTGAAGCCGGAGCACGCCTTTCACGCCATCGAATCCGCGCACGGTGGGCCCGTGGAAGAGGGCGCGGTGGGTGGCGGAACGGGAATGATCTGCAACGGTTACAAGGGCGGCATCGGAACTTCATCGAGAAAACTTTCCCTGAAGGACGGCGCATACACAGTCGGGGTGCTCGTGCAGTGCAATTACGGCGTGCGGCAAAATTTCCGCGTCGCGGGAATCCCCGTTGGCCGCGAAATTGCCTCCGAGGATCCCTACGCCTTCGTGCCTTCGGATGTTGCGGAGCGCGGCTCAATCATTGTTATTGTCGCGACTGACGCGCCGCTTCTTCCCACACAGCTAAAGCGTCTCGCTCATCGTGTGACTCTGGGGCTTGGCCGCAACGGCAGCATTTCCGGCAATGGCTCCGGTGATATTTTCATTGCCTTCTCGACCGCAAATCCAGGAGCGGCCGCTGAAGACCATGTCGTTGACTTGAAAATGTTGCCCAACGATATGCTTGATCCGGTCTTTGCCGCCACCGTGCAAGCTACCGAAGAAGCCATCATCAATGCGATGGTGGCAGCTGATTCCATGACCGGGAGAGACGGCCACCACGTCACCGCGTTGCCCCACGATCAACTTCGCGCAGTCCTAAAGAAATACAACCGCCTGAATCCATAAGCCGGATCTTCGCGGTGTTGAACTCATCGGAAAATGCGCCGCGGTTGTTCGCGTGCCTATAAGACGAGTGGCGCGGTCTTGCGTGGCGGCTTGAAAAACGGCAAGGGCACGATTTTGGCGGAAACGCTCTTACGTGAAGCTTCCACCGTCAATTCCATGCTAAGTGTTTGACCCAGCGTAGCGCTTTCCCGGCTGACCGAGGCCAGCGCGATCATGCGTTTCAGCGTTGGGGACCACGTCGTCGATGTCGCCTTGCCCACCTGACGCCCGCCGCGATACACGGGCACGGCCACGCGCGACGCCGTTGAAGGCACTTGCGGTGCCATCCCGATTTTTTCGTACAGCGCTTCGACTTCGCTCCAATTTATTTCCAGACCTACCAGCGAACGCGCCGGACCGCCCTTCTTTGCTTCCAGCGCCAACGCTTCGCGCCCCACAAAATTCTCTTTCTTCAAATCCACCAGCTTGCCCAGCCCGATTTCTCCGGGCGAATATTTCTGTTCTTCAATCAAGGCGCGCTTGCAGGAAATATAATCCACCTCGATCAGAATCAGCCCCGCTTCAATGCGCGCGATATCCAGTGCCACCATGCCAGCGGGATGGATGTCGAACGGTTTGCCCTTGGCCATCAGTTCATCAAACACTTTCACCGCATTCTTCCAATCGACCCAGATCTCGTAGCCCAAATCGCCCGTGTAGCCGGTACGCGAAATATCCACGGGAACGCCGGCAATTTTGCCGTGCGTCACGCGAAAATATTTCAACTTGGCGATGTCCGCATCCGCAACGGCGTGCAGCAATTTCCCGGAAGTCGGCCCTTGCAGCGCAAGTGCCGCAACGGTTTCGGATATATCTTCAAGCTGCACATCCAGGCCTAGAGCATTTTGTTGGAACCAGAGAAGGCTGGGATCGGCGGCGGTCCAGCGGTAGTCGTTTTCAGCAAGCCGCGTGATCGTGCCGTCGTCAATCACCTTGCCATGCGAATCGCACCAGCAGCAGTAAATGACCTGATCGAGGGCCACTTTGTTGATATCGCGCGCAATGACGCGATTCACCAGCTTCGTGGCATCGCGGCCGGTCACGTGGTATTTGAACAGCGGCGTAATATCAATCAAAGCCGCGGTGCTGCGAATGGCGTTGTATTCGTGGTCGTGCGTCATTTCATAGGCGCCGACCGTGTAATAACCGGACCACTCCTTGAAATTCAGGCTTTCGCAGAGCGCCAGTGTTCTTTCGTGGAATGCGGTTCCGACGGGCACGTTCCCTCCGATGTTCACGCGCGAAACGGTTGGAGAATCTGGCGGAAGCGCCAGGCTATCCTCGGATTATAGTTTCGAGTTCATGTCGGCTGCAAGCACAGCGAAATGTGAATGCTGCGCCAGTTCACGGTAAGCGCTTTACGATGCTTACGGTGGAGTGGTCCATCGTAACAAACTGCATGGAATTACCTCGAAGGATTAAGGGCCAACGCCGGACACCAGGCACGAAGGGGCGTGTACAGGGCGGATAGCTGCGGGTCTGGAGCAAGAACGGAAAATGAGGGGCCACCCACTCTTGGCAATCCACTACGAAGCCTATATCCTCGGTGAAGTCTACGTCTCCCTCGTAGTACAGTTGATAAGAATGTTGTTTGCCATCATCCCTTCTGGTTACGATTGCGGAAGCTCTGTTGTCTAGAATCTCTCCCTCCACAGAAACCCCGTTTACCTCAATCTTCAACCGTCTATCCAAAGTGAAATATGCAGCTCCGCCAGAATGGACCAGCCTGGCGATTGCTAACGCAATCACAAGAACCGCCAGGGCAGACAGCAAAAACCATCTTTTTGTCATGCTAGATATTGGACACCAGTCTTAGATGAATTGTTCCGAAATTAAGCTGGACGTTGCTTGCCGCTCGGCCAAGTCAACTCCCGATAGTCCCCAATTCGGAAACTTGCCCGCTACCAAAATGTGAAAAATCAAGGCATTCTCTTGTAAGCCGTGCATCCTCTCAGTAGAATACTTTGTTCCACGATTCATTCCGGTCCTTTCTATAGAGCGGAGCCCTACGCATGCCCCAGTCTTATGATGTGGTCGTCATTGGCGGCGGTCATAACGGTCTGGTGAACGCCGCATACCTGGCCAAAGCAGGGAAAAAGGTTCTGGTCCTCGAGCGCCGCGGAGTTCTTGGCGGTGCTGCCGTCACCGAAGAAATATTTCCCGGCTTTAAGTTTTCCGAGCTTTCCTACGTGGTTTCCCTGCTGCGCCCCGAAATCATCCGCGAACTCGATCTTCCCCGGCACGGCCTGGAAATCCTTCCGCTTGATGGCACGTTCTCGCCGATGCTCAACGGCGATTACTTGTGGCGCGTCAACGATCACGCAAAAACGCAGCGCGAAATCCGCCGCCACTCGCGGTTGGACGCTGAAGCTTACGACGAATTCTCGAAGCTGATGACGCCCATGTGCCGCTTCGTCAAGCCGCTGCTCTCCATGGTTCCGCCGGACCCGACAACGCTGAATCCCAAGGATCTGAAGCAGCTGAATTTCCTGCTGCAGCGTTTCCGCGAACTTTCCTCCGACGAGCGCTACACCCTGGTGCAGTTGATGACCATGAGCGCGGCCGATTTCCTCGACCAGTGGTTTGAAACCGATGTGTTGAAGGCCACCATGTCCGCTTCCGGCATCATCGGCACGTTCCTGGGAATTCGCTCGCCGGGCACGGCCTACGTTCTTCTGCATCACTACATGGGCGAAATTGATGGCGCATTCCGCTCGTGGGGATTCAGCCGCGGCGGCACTGGCGGCATCTCACTCGCGATTGCTTCGGCGGCGCGCGAAGCAGGCGTGGAGATCCGCACGCAAGCCCCGGTCAGCAAAATTCTGGTGAAGAATGGCCGCGCTGCCGGCGTGGTTTTGATATCCGGCGAAGAGATCAGCTGCAACGTGGTCTCCTCCAGCGTTGACCCGCACCTTACGTTTGAAGTCTTCATCGATCCGCACGATTTGCCCTCGGAATTCCTCGAGAGCGTGCGGCGCTACAAATTCCGCGGCTCCTCAGGCAAAGTCAATATTGCTCTGGACGCGTTGCCGAATTTCAAGGCGTTGCCCGGCGACGGCGCACATCTGCGCGGCGCAATTTCCATTTCCCCAAAAATGGAATATATGGAACGCGCCTACGACGACGCGAAGTACGGCCATTTCTCGCGCCGGCCTTATGTCGACATGGTGATTCCCAGCCTTACCGATCCTTCCGTGGCGCCGCCGGGCAAGCACGTGCTCTCCTGCTTCGTGCAATACGCGCCTTACAAATTGGCTGAAGGCACCTGGGACGATCAACGGGAAGCCTTTGGCGAAAACGTGATTGACACCATCGCCGAGCATGCGCCGAATATCCGCGACATCATCGTCGGCAAGCAGTTCCTGACGCCGCTGGATATGGAGCGCGAGTTCGGCCTCACACAAGGCAACATTTTCCAAGGCGAGCTTTCGCTCGAGCAACTCTTCTTCCTGCGGCCGGTTCCGGGTTGGGCGTACTACCGCACGCCGGTCGACAACCTTTATATGTGCGGTTCCGCGACGCATCCCGGCGGCGGCATCATGGCCGCCAACGGACGCATTGCCAGCCAGGTCATCCTGAAAGAATGGAAGAAGGCGGCGAACTGACCATGCCCATCGGACAGAAAGTAGTTCTTGTTGGCGGAGGCCACAACGCTCTGATCACCGCGTATTACCTGGCGAAGGGCGGGTTCAAGCCCGTCGTGCTGGAACGCCGCGAAGTCGTGGGAGGCGGCGCGGTCACCGAAGAATTTCATCCCGGATTCAAAGCTTCTACGTTGTCGCACACTTTGGGGCCGTTGCGAGCCGACATCGCGCGCGATCTGCGTCTGGAAAGTTTCAACTTCGGCATCTTCCATCCCGATCCACGACTGGTTGCGCTGGGGCAGGATGGCAAGTCCATTGTGTTTTTCAACGATGCGGCTAAAACTGCCGGCGGCATCACGCGCATTTCGGCGAAGGATGGTTCGCGCTACACCGAATTTGCCGCAGCTTTGGATGAACTCTCCGGCGTGCTTCTGCAAATCGCTTCGATTACTCCGCCTGCCATTGAGAATCCCACGCCGCTGGATTATTGGAATTTGCTGCAAACCGGCCGCGGGATCCGCGGTTTGGGCAAGAGCGGCATTTTCGATCTGTTGCGCTGGGGACCGATGTGCGTCGCGGACTTCGTCGCGGAATTTTTTGAGACGGAATTGCTCCGCGCGGCGGTAGCGGCTCGCGGAATCTTCGGCAACAATTTGGGGCCGTGGTCGGCGGGCTCGACGGCCGTGCTGCTGTTGCGCGCTGCGGCGGACGCTCATCCCATCGGCTCCACGGCATTCCCACGCGGCGGGCTGGGCGAATTCTCGCGAGCGCTCGGCGACGCGGCGAAAAAAGCCGGCGCGGAGATTCGCACCAACGCGGAAGTACAACTCATCCGCACCAAGGACGGGCGCGTCTGCGGCGTGGTGCTGGCCGATGGAGAAGAAATTGCCACCGAAGCGGTCGTCTCCGGCGTCGATCCCAAGCGCACATTCTTCCAATTACTCGATCCAGCGAATCTGGATCCCGTCTTCGCCTCGCGCATGAAAAATTACCGCTCTGTCGGCAAGGTGGCCAAGGTCCACCTGGCGCTCAGCGGCTTGCCCAGTTTCCCCTCGCTCGCCGATGCCATGGGCCCCGATGGTTTGCGCCAAGCTCTTTCGGGACGCATCCACATCGGGCCGAACATCGATTACCTGGAGAAGGCTTATGATGCGGCGAAGTATGGCGAAATTTCCGCCGCCCCGCACCTGGATATCACGATTCCTTCGCTGCTCGATTCCACGCTGGCGCCGGAAGGCAAGCACGTGCTCTCCGCGTATTTCCAGTACGCGCCGTACAAATTGCGGGAAGGGAATTGGAACCAGCGGCGCGGCGAACTGGCCAACATCACCATAAAGACGCTGGCGAGCTATTCGCCGAATCTCGCCAACCTGGTGGAAGCGGCGCACGTCATCACGCCGCAGGATCTGGAAACAACCTACGGCTTCACCGGCGGCCACATTTTTCATGGCGAACTGGCGCTGGACCAGATCTTCACCATGCGCCCGGTCATCGATTGGGCGCGCTACCAAACGCCCGTCAAAGGCCTGTTCCTCTGCAGCAACGGCACGCATCCCGGAAATGGGCTGACGGGCGCCTCCGGCGCAAACGCGGCAAAAGAAATCATCCACGAACTGCGGTAGGCAACTTTGCGAATCGACTCCACAGGATCCGGAAGAATCTCCGTCCCGTCATTCCGAGCGAAGCGAGGAATCAATCTTTGCTTGGGTTGGCAACCCCACATCAACAGTAAAGTCTCTGTTATGATATAGATGCGTACTACTGCGCCAGACGCTGACTGCGCGGGGGCTCTGCCTTTCTCTTGAATCCTGATTGCTGATATCTGATTGCTGATAACGTTCCTCCGCAGCCCCAGTTTCGAAACTGCTTCCATGGTCCGGTTAAGATATGTCCGCTACTGCTAACTCGACTGTTGTGAAAGGAGCGGCAGAAGTGAGCGACAAGGATAACAACTTGCTGGGCCTCACAAGCGATGAAGCCCGAGTGCGTCTTGCGAAGTATGGGCCAAATGATATGCCGGACACCGCAATCCGGCCATGGCGCATGGCGCTGACCAAGTTCTGGGCTCCGGTTCCCTGGATGCTGGAAGCCGCAATCATCCTCCAGATCGTGCTCCACGAATATGTCGAAGCTGCGGTGATCGCTGGGCTGTTGGTATTTAACGCTGCGCTTGGCTTTTTCCAAGAGGGCCGCGCACAAGCGACTCTTGCGGCGCTGAAATCCCGGCTTGCGCTTATGGCTTCCGTGCAGCGCGATGGCGATTGGAAAAACATAGCCGCAACCGGACTAGTCCCAGGTGACATAGTGAAGCTCTCACTCGGTGGCGTGGTTGCAGCTGACGTAAAACTCGTCGAGGGATCAATCCTGTTGGATCAATCCATGCTCACAGGGGAATCCGTCCCGATCGAAGCCGGCCCGGGCCTGCAAACTTTCGCCGGGGCGCTGGTGCGGCGCGGAGAAGCCACGGCAGTCGTCATGGCAACAGGGGCAAACACAAAGTTTGGACATACCGCGGAACTCGTCCGCACTGCGCATGTGGAGAGTACTCAGCAAAAAACTGTGATGCGCGTGGTGCGGAACCTAGCCATTTTCAATGGCGTGATCATCTTATTGCTAGTGGCATATGCCCACGCCCGTAAGATGCCGATCGGCGAGATTATTCCCCTCGTTCTCACGGCTGTTCTGGCGTCGATCCCCATCGCGCTACCCGCCACGTTCACGCTTGCGGCAGCGGTGGGCGCAAGAGCACTGGCAAGCCTGGGAGTCCTTCCAACGCGATTAGCGGCTGTGGACGAGGCGGCAACTCTGGAAGTTCTATGCTCGGACAAAACGGGGACGTTGACGCGGAATAAATTGACGGTTACTGCGATCTCACCTGAGCCTGGTTTCGATGATGCGCGCGTGCTGGCGATGGCGGCTCTAGCCAGCTCCGAAGGAGGGCAGGATCCAGTAGACACGGCCATCCGTGCTGCCGCCACGATAAGCAACGCTGCAACTCCGCCGAAACTGACGAAGTTCGTTCCCTTCGATCCCGCGACAAAAATGTCCGAGGCCACAGGAGTGGATGCAAACGGCGGCACGCTGCGTGCCGTTAAAGGGGCGTTCGCGGAAGTCATCAAACTGTCCGAGCCTGTGGCAACAGCAAGCGCAAAAGCGCATGAACTCGAACAAAAGGGCTTTCGGGTTCTGGCCGTTGCTGTGGGAACACCGGCTCCGATGCGGCTTGCAGGGATCATCGCGCTAAGCGATCCACCTCGCGCGGACGCGGCCGAGCTTATCAAGGAACTGCACACTTTGGGCGTGGCCACCGTGATGGTTACTGGCGATGCGCCGGCGACGGCCGAGATCATCGCGCGCGCTGTGGGACTCGATGGAGCGATCTGCCCACCCGGGCCAATTCCGGAGAGTGTGCGTCCGGAAGACTACGCGGTCTTTGCCGGAGTTCTTCCGGAAGATAAGTTTCATCTCGTTCAAGCGTTCCAGAAGAGCGGCCACACCGTAGGGATGTGCGGCGATGGAGCCAATGACGCCCCAGCGCTTCGCCAGGCGCAGATGGGAATTGCGGTTTCGACGGCGTCGGATGTCGCCAAGTCGGCGGCCGGAATCGTGCTGACCAAGCCAGGGCTTGAAGGTGTTGTGTCCGCTGTGAAGGAAGGCCGAATAACGTTCCAGCGCATCCTGACCTATACCTTGAACTCCGTGACGAAGAAGGTTGTGCAGGTGCTCTTCCTGGCGGTGGGTCTGATTCTGACGGGACACGCGATACTCACCCCAATGTTGATGGTCATTATCATGATTACCGGCGATTTCCTGGGCATGTCCTTGACGACGGACAACGTGCAGCCTTCTGCAACGCCCAATGCATGGCGAGTTGGCAACTTGACGATCGCGGGCGTTTTCATGGGTATTGCCGAACTTGCGTTTTGCATCGCCGTCTTGGCCTTCGGCAAATTCCACCTGGGTTTTGGAATTGAAACACTGCGAACTCTCGCCTTCGTGGCTATTGTGTTCGGCAATCAGGCGTCGACCTATTCGAATCGAAGCCGTCAGGGTCTGTGGTCGACGCGTCCGAGTTTCTGGCTGATAGTTTCGTCGATAGCTGACTTGTTGATCGCCTCAACGCTCGCGAGTCGCGGAATCGCAATGGCACCGCTACCATTACTCGTGTTGGGAGGAACGCTGGCGGGAGCAGTCGTGTTTGCAATCATGGTGGATATTGTCAAAGTCCCCTTATTCCACCGCCTTAGGATCGCCTAAGAGGGAGTATGCTCGACGCCGTTTGCGGCGGGTTGCCGAGAGGTGAAATTCGGGTGTTGTGCCCTTTGTGTTTAGTTCATGAAGGGTACGGTTTTTCACAATTGCTTTTGCTCAGGGGTGTTTCGCGTCCTCGACTAAGATCCAGGGTATACAGAGCCCAGACCACGAAGGTTGGCCACTACAATGGCGAGGACGACACGCTTTAGAAATCACGGAAGATGGAAGAGCCGATAAGCGAGGAAGGCCAAAATCAGAACCGCGAGAAAGATCGCCAGTAAGGTCTGTCAGGAAATCTTCCCCAGGACAAACCTGCCGCAATCCTTTCGCATCCAAATACGCACGTCTGTGGCGAGACGTAAGGAGCCCACCCATGCCTATTCGAGTCGGCGCTTCCGCGGTAGCTATGGTCTTGGCAGTGGCCGGTCTGGCTTCGCCATCACCGGCTTGCGGGCAGGATAAAGTCGCCCAGGGTAACGCCTACCAAAGCCAAGTGGATCTCGTCTCCGTCTACTTCACGGTGCGCGACCACAAAAAACGCTTGGTCACTGACCTGCCCCAAGACAGTTTCAGCGTCTCTGAAGAGGGCCAGCCGCAATCGATCAAGTTCTTTGCCCACCACTCCGACGTCGTCCTCAACGTGGGCGTCCTATTGGACACCGGCACCAACATGTCTCGTATCCTCGGAGAAGAGGCGGCGGCCTCCAAAATGTTTTTGAGGCACGTTGTGCGCCCCACCGACCTCGGCTTCCTTGTCAGCTACGCTTCGCGGGTTGAAATTGTCCAGTTGCCAACATCAGACTCTGCGCTCCTCAGGCAGGCAGCCGATTCCATCGGTGGAAGCGCGGCGATCGGTCTGCCAGATCATGACCTCTCTCCCGAGCCCAGGGTTTCCCTCCCCGGCGGCGGCACCGTCGGCATCAATGGCCGGCGCATTGACCAGAACCGCTCCGCCCACCTCTACGACGCCATCGGTGTCTCCACGCACCGTTATCTCGCCGGTGAAATCGGCCGCAAAGCCGTGGTGATTGTAGCGCTTTCCGGTGATGCACACAGCGAATCCACGATGCAAGACGCTCTGGAGACTCTGCTCGAAAGCGATGTAATTGCCTACGTCCTTCAGATTTACGATGCCTCCAGGCACGACAATTGCGATGTCCTTCATATTTATGAAAAAGACAGCGACGGAATGCCCGTGCTCAGGAAGCTGGCCGAAGCCACCGGCGGGCGAATGCTGGAAGTGCGTGGCATTGATAAACTCGAAGACGCGCTGGACGAGATCTCCGACGAACTCCACCACCAATACAGCCTCGGCTACTATCCCGAAAACAAGAATTGGGATGGCAAATTCCGCAAAATCCAGATTTCCGCCGCGGAGAAAGGCGATAAGGTCTACGCGCGCAAGGGCTATTACGCCAAACGGCCCGCACCCAACGCGGCGGCAACCCACTAAGCAAGCAGCGTGGCTGGCCCACACGTCGATTCCACGAGCGAAGGTTTAGACCTGTCCGAGTTGGCCCGCCATCAGAAGACAGCGGACGCAAACAACGTGCCTAGTAATTCCTTACGATGGGAAACCAGCTTAGGAAATCACCACCGATGGAAGAGGCGATGAGCGAGGAAGGCCAACAGGAGAATCGCCAGGAAGATGGCCAGCAAGGTCTGCCTGGCAATTTTCTTTATGCGGTTGGTGTTCACGGATAAGTCCAATTACTTGCACATAGACGCAATTACGTGAGGACCAGAGGCTCAGAATTCCAGCCGCAATTGAAATGCAATCATGCGGGGCGTGCTATCGCCGCCCAACCCGACGCCGAGCAGGCCGGTGGGCGGAGAAGTTGTGTATGTCAGCGCTCCAAATCCAGTCTGCGTGGAAGGCTTCCCCGGAATCCCGGCAAGGACCATGCTCGGAAGCCCGAAATTGGGATGGTTGAAGACATTGAAGAACTGAGTGTCGAAACGCAGCTTCACGCGCTCGGTTAACACAAACCATTTCGTTAGATAAAAATCGCTCCAGACAAAATCAGGGCCCCGGAGAGCATTGCGGCCGAGATTGCCGAACTGGCAATTCTGGGGACTGTCGCCGCCATAGCACGCCCCCGTGCTTGGATCTGCTGTGGAAACGAACGCATTTGGGTTGAGCCATTGCACCGTGCCCGGTTGGGTTATGCCGGGAATCGGTTTGTGCGCATAGAGCGGGACACCGGGAATCACACTGGCGAATTGCGGCCCACTCCCGTTAACGATCCCATTCCCATTCGCGGAATACGGCGTACTCAGAACCGAGAATGGAATGCCGCTGTGCCAAAAGAAAGTTCCGGAAACTTGCCAGCCGTTCAGGGCGTTGGCTAAAGCGCGGTTTTTGAAATTCAGCGGGAGTTGGTAGACGTATTGGGCGTTGAGATTGTTGCGGATGTCGTAGTCACAGGGACCGTAGTCGCGCGCCAAGTCTCCCGGAAGCGGAGCGAGGATTCCGCCAGCGGAGAACTGCAGGAAACCGCCGTTGGAAACAGTGTCCATGCACCGGCTCCATGTGTAGTTCAATTGACCCATCAAGCCGTGGCCGAGGCGCTTGTTTGCGGTGATTTGCAGGCCGTCATAGTGACTGTTCGCGCCGGTGGAGAATTGCGTCACGGCGGCGAAGCGGGGATCGGTGGACTGCGCATAGGGAAACGGAGCGAAGCAACCTTGGCATACGGTTTGGTACCCGTTCACTTGGGTGAGATACGGCTGGTTGACGGCGCGGGTGCCGACGTATTGCGCGTGGAGGCTTGCCGTCTGGCCGAACTGATGTTCGAGGCCGAGACTCCATTCCATAAAATAAGGCGCATGAAGTGTTCCGTCGGGAACCGCCGTCATGTTGACAGGTGGAAGGCAAGTTACGGGATTGGAAAGAGGGGAGGCGCAGGAGAGTTGACCTTGCGGAAAGCCGGAAGTGAAGGTCCGATTGGCGGCAACGGTTGCGTCGACGGCGCTGTTCGGCACGCTGGGCGCCAGGTCCGTGCCGCCAACGGTTCCGAGAAGGCCTCCTTGAAAGGTTTGGACATACGGAGGATTGACGCCGACAACGTCGGCGATGGCGCCGGGCAAAATGTCGCTGAAAAGGCCAAACCCGGCGCGAAGGACGGAGTTCGATTGGAATTGCCAGGCGACGGCGGTGCGCGGCTGGAGAATGGCGAGGGGAGTGGACGAGAAAATGTTGCCGAGGCCGGTGTGGATCGCTGCGTTCAAAGGCTGGTTGATGTCGTGGGAGATGGAATCGAACGAACCCGTGAGACGGGCAATCTGCTCATGGGGGTTCAGCGGATTGGAGTTGAAAGTGTCACGCAAACCGATGGTCCAGGTGAGTTTTTTGGTTAGCTTCCACGTGTCCTGGGCGTAAAGATCGAGATTGAGGAAGTTGAACGGTTCGTTGGCGGAAGTGGGAAACGTTTCCGTGGCGGTGGAGGCAACTCCATAGATGAATTGCGGGAGGGTGGCATAGGTCACCGTGGGAACGGAACCTTCGCCGAAGTCATAGTCGTTCAGCCGTAAGATGCGCGTGTTCGTGCCTAAGCGGAACTCGTGCGCGCCATGGCTCCACGCCAGGTTGTCGTTGATAAAGAACCGGGAGGCGCGCCGTCCTTGCACCCAGGTGTTATCCAGACCGCCGAGCGTCGTGAAAGGGGCATTCGCGCCGTTGCCCTGCAAAACGATGGGAAACGCGGAAAGAGTCTTCTGAAAATCCTCAGGACCGAATAAGCTCTCGTACCAGGAAAATGCCGGGTTGAAGTAGTTCACTAGATTCTGGGAAAAGACATGAGTGTAACCAGCGGCGAAAGAATAGAGAGGCTGAGGGGAGACCGCGTTGAACAACGGGTTGATGGGATCTGTGAAAGCTGCTTGAACACCGGTATCGGCCTGGAAGCGGAACCACGTGGTATTGTCCTGATTGATGTTGTAATCGATGCGCGCCGTTTGGACCTGCTCGTGATCGTCGCTGGAATGGGACACACTTTGACGGTTGGCGCAGCCATTGCCATCGTTGAGGACTGCGGGAGCGACACCGCCCGTGTCGAATGGACATCCGAGAACAGTAAGAGGCGTTCCGTTGTTATTTCCGTAGAGCGAAAACATCTTTTGATAGAACGGCACCGACTGGGGCGATGGCTGATATACCTTCCCAGTGATGGAATCGGTTCCCCCCAGAGGGAGTTGTTGCAAGACGTAGTTCTCGAACGCCAGAGTGGGCACGGTCGTAGCCGTGACGATTGGTAATGCGATGCGAACCCACTCACTATCGAAGAAGAAAAACAGCTTATCGTGGACGATCGGGCCGCCGACGCTCCCGCCGAAGTGATTCACTGTTGAGCGTGGTTTGTGACTTCCTGGGGTGGCGTTCGTGAAATAGTCGGCCGCGCTGAATTTCGAGCCACTCCATAGCTCATACAGATTTCCGTGCAACTGGTTCGCGCCGGACTTTGTGACGTAGTTGACCTGAGATGCGCCGTACCGTCCCTGGTCGACTGAATAAGAAAGCGTATTGACCGTCACCTCCGATATTGAATTCAATCCAAGAACCAGGTTCGTCGAGAGCCCGCTGTTCAGGTTTGTCAGCGGATCATTCGTTTCCAGGCCATCGACGATATAGCCATTTGAGAGGGCGGGAAGTCCATTGAACTCGACGTTGCCGTAGCCATTCGTGCCGCCGACGAAGTCATTCCCACTGCCTGCCGTATTGATGAGGGCCCCGGCCGCAAACTGCAGAGGGTAAGTTAAATCCCCGCCGGGATTGGGGAGGTCCTCCAACGCAGGGGCGTTGAGCAAACTGGATGTATTCGCATCCTCGGGGTTGAGAATCGCCGCTTCGCTATTTACCTCGACACTTTCCGTCGCGCGAGCAACCTTTAGCTTAAAATCAACAGTTTGCTTCTGGCCCAGGCCGGAAGCCACAGAGTCAATCTGTTGCGGCGCGAAGCCCCCCGCTTCGGCTTCGACGGAGTAAGTGCCTGGTTTGAGTTGTGGAAAGTTGAACCTGCCCGATTCATCGGTCTTCGCGCTTCGCTTCAGACCAGTCTCTTTGTTGGTGACTGTCACCGTGGCCCCAGGCACCGCCGCTCCGCTCGCGTCGCTCACCTCTCCAACGATTGCGCTGGTGGTTTCTCCCTGGGGAAATGCGGGTTCAGACAAGAGAAAATGAAGCGATCCAGCAAATAGAAGTATGGACAGTACCGTGCGCAGCATGACTCTAAACACAGCTCCAATCGCCTGGACCGTCCTTGCTGTTAACCATACTTAATAAAATGTCTTAATGCAACTAAATGCGATGAGACAAATTGTGCTGGGATTGTTCAACGCTTCAATGGACGAGGGGCGGATGGGCCAGGGGAGAACCCGGGGTGTCGCACCCTTTGCTCTTCATTCACAAAGGGTTCGGTTTTTGACATTTCCTTCCCACAGGAGCCGATGCTTGGGCTAGGGCAACCTTAAATGTTCGAACTGAAACTCTGACCAACTAAAGTGAAGAGAAACGCAAGAACCGACCTGAAGGTCGGCCACCACAAAAGAGAGGAATCTTCGGAGCGGGACGCGCTGCGTTTGAATTCACCGAAGATGGAATAGGCGATGAGCGAGGAAGGCCAACAGGAGAATCGCCAGGAAGATGGCTAGCAAGGTCTGTTTGGCAATTTTCTTGATGCGTTTGGTGTTCACGGGTGAATGCCACAGGAGGCGGCCGACTGCGTCAAGGAAGCGGCTTCTTCAGCGCCTCCGCGATTCCCGCTTCCGCCAGCGGCCCCATCAGATCGTAGCCGTCCTTATTCGGGTGCACGCCATCCGGGCTCAGCTCCGCCTTCAGGCCGCCTTCGACGTTGGCCATGCTCGAGTAATAGTCCACATACACAAGCCCATTTTTCGCGGCGTACTCCCGAATCCACGCGTTCAACGCGCGAATCTTTGGAGCAGGCTCCAGCCCCGGGTGCCAATGAAAATCGCTGGCGGGCAATACCGAACACAACACAACGCGAATGCCATTCGCGCGGGCAAGATCGCTCATGGAGGCGATGTTGTTTCCGATCTCTTCCTGCGTTTCCTTTCCGGTGTTTTCGGCGATGTCATTTGTGCCAGCCAGCACGACGACCACCTTCGGCTTCAGCGCGATCACGTCCTGGCGAAAACGCACCAGCATCTGCGGCGTGGTCTGCCCAGAGATGCCGCGGTTGATGTACGGCTTGCCCGGGAAAAACTCGCCGCGCCCCGGAGAGGTGGCTGTCGCCTTCATTCCCCAGCCTTCTGTGATCGAGTCTCCCATGAACACCACGCGCAGTTCGCCGGCGGCGGGCAGCGGCAACTCCTTGTCGGAGTCGCGGAATTTCGCCAGGTTGGGCCAGTCGTTGAAGGCCCGCTCCAACTGGGATTTCTGGTAAGGGGTCAACTGATCCGGGGCCGCAGGCTGATCCGCAGGCTTCGGAGCTTGTGCGGGTGCGCTGGGCGTCGTGACTTGCGCAAACGCCAATCCACAAAACATGAAAACCGCGATCATCAGGCAAAAACTGCGAAGAATGCAAGAAAACTTAGTTGTACCGGGCACGGTGAACTCCCCCTGTTGCTCTGTTTTGTGAATCCAACAGCCAATTACAGCCAAAACCTGCGATTGAGGTTACATCATGTAACCGCCCGCAATCCATCAATGGTGACGGCCATCACAGCGAATGTTACGGTTCTATGGCGAAATCGTGACTCACTATCCAGTGGTCGCGCGGCAGCCGTGCCCACGCAACAGGGGAAGCGGCCATCAATTGAGACTGAGTTGAGAACCTCGTGTGGCGTCTTTGCAGACGCTCCCGTCCAGTTCTAGATGGAAATGGATCGTATGAAATGCCTGCGTTTTTTCGTGCTTGCCTTGATCGTTTGTCTGCCTGCGGCGGCGCAGCAGACGGATGTTAGCCGGTACTCTCTCTATACCGGATTCGATTCGATGATCAGCCCGGCGCGCAGCTTGACGGAGTATGGCTTCGACGTGGATTTTGGCGTTACCGTGAGGCCGTGGCTGGCGATCGGCGGTGATTTCGGAGCGCTGGGCAACAGCATCATCCACGGCTCGGGCGTTATCAATGGAAGCGAAACTGTCTATGCGCCGACATTGAATGCTGCCAGTGCGGCAAATCCCACGGAGATCCCGTCTGCCAGCGCGGTCAACGTGCCCTTTAATTCGACGACGATCACTTTTGCAGCGGGTCCGCAATTCTATCTGCGCAAGTTGAGCAGGGTCACATTTTTTGCCCGCCCTGGCTTTGGAGGGATTCACGAGTCCGCTGATCTTACGTTTCCAGCGGGGTTGCCGCAGTTACTCGGTGCGCTGAGTCTTCCCGTCCCGACCGCGCATCAAGGCGATACGACGTGGTTCATTGGCGTTGGCGGCGGTTGCGACTTCAACTTTTCGCGACGAGTGGGAATGCGCGTTTCCGTGGACTACATCAACACGCACCTGTTTTCCAATTTGCTGACCGACCGGCAAAACTATACGCGATTCACGATTGGCCCCATCTTTCACTGGGGAGAGTTCAAGTAGCCCCGCAGCACCAGACAACGCGCGGAATGCTTCGCGCCCGACCCTTGAAATCCAGGCAATTCTGGCATCCTCAATTCGCTGAACATTGCTGCTCGAAGCTCACATGTGCCTCGTGATGGGCGTCACTCGGCAGTGTGCGCCAAGTCAGTGCGGTGTCACACCTTTGCGGCGAGTGTCGGCTGTAGTACGAACGGTTCTTGTGGTGGGCGTCGAAACCGCGGAAACTTGTGTGAACTAGTCTCGGAGGCCATCTCATGCCTGAATGCCACAGACTTAAAACATGTCCCTTTTTTTCCGGGCACATGGCCAACATGCCTGCCGTCACCGGACTTTTGAAGGAAACCTATTGCCTGGGCGATATGACCAAGTGCGCTCGCTTTCAGGTAGTGACTGAAGGTATTCCCGCGCCTCTCGACCTCTTTCCAAACGACAGAAGCCGCGCCCAGGAAATTATTCGGGAAGCGAAATCGAAACCGCAGAATTGAATTCCGCGTCAGGGTCTTACCGCAGGGCTGGCAGCTTCCCCATGAACAGTCGTGGATGAATCGGGCAGAGGCCGCGGAGTCACGTCCGCATCTACCAGCCCCATGGCCCATTTTATGGCTTCGGCATACATTTTCTGGACGCGCGGATCGTCCCAATTCTGCTCGACATGGCCCAGCGAGGAATAGAAGACTCGCCCTTTTCCATACATTCTGGCCCAGGCCACGGCGAAGTCGCGGTCCTTGCGGTGCACGCGCGGATTGTTCAGATCGAGTTTGTTGGCATCCAGCCGCAGCAGCACGCGCACTTTGTCTCTCGAATAATCCTTGAGCTGGTAAATTTCATCGCGCAGGACAAATGATTTCGGCCACTGCTGCATGCCGGGGAAATTCGCATCTTCGACGATGATGGGCGCGTCAAAAGTGCTCCAGGGATGCTCGTCGAAATAGCCGCCAGTCATTTCACCGTATTCGGGCCAGGTGGTGAACGTAATGGTTGCGCTGTGCACGCCGACGAAACCTTTGCCATCGTCATGGACAAAGGAAAGCAGAGCGGCCTTCTGCTCCGCATTCATTTCCAGTTCGCCTGAAGTGTAAAAAAGCACCGCATCGAAATCGTTCAGGTTCTTGGCGTTCTCTTCCAGTTTTTTCTTGGTGAGGATTTCGGTGTCCGTCCGGATGACGGTGTCCCAAAGGCCGGATTCGCGCCCCAGGCGTTCGATGGTGGCCATGGCGTGAGAAACCGCTTCGTGGCGATAGCCTTTTTGTTCGCCGAGGACAAGGAGGTGCTTCTTGGGAGGCGCAACAGTTTGCGCGGCGCATTGGCTGGCGAGAGCTACACAAAGTAGTAGTAATGAGATGCATGGAATTTTCATGTCGGGCCGTCCTTTGGAGTAAGGTTATCAGCATTCAGTTTTAAGTTGTAAGTTTAGAGCGAAAAGAATTCCGAGACGTGCCCTTGCAGAGACCAAAGCCGCATGGATCGAACACCCAAAAAACTTCGTTGTACTTTTGGGGCGCGCTCCCCGCGTGACGGACCGGGGTTCTTGCTGACGCAACGGATTATCGCAAAGTGGTATTCTCAAGCGAGTACGCGATTGTGTTGAATAGGAAGGCACGCAGATTGCGTCCCCTGTCAGACCGCGGGGAGTGCACGCGGCAAGAATCGCTCCGCAAAATCGCGAACTCGCAGACGGCGCGGTGCATCGCGCTGTGCTTGAAGTAATAAGAAATTTGAGATTGAATTCCTGCGAGGCGTTCATGCGCAAAGTTGCGACGCTGTTGCTTCTTCTGCTTTCTTTGACTTCCACACTTATGGCGAAGACCGTCGTCTTCTGGCAGGATGGCTTTCCCACCGTCGACAGCCAGCCCATTTCGCGCGACGCGCTGGTGAAGGCGCTGAATGACCACGATGTCGTCTTCGCCGGCCTCGCCGAATTGAAGAACGCGGCCGTGTGGAAGGATGTGGATTTACTCGTCCTCCCGTACGGCTCCGCGATTCCCACCGAGGCTTGGGGCAGTATCAAGAATTATCTACGCGACGGCGGCAACCTGTTGGTGCTGGGCGGCGAAGCCCTGCGTATTCCCGTCACCTCCGCCAATGGCAAATTTGTGCAAAGCCCGCCGCAAGATACTTACGCGCGTGAATTGGGCTTTGAACATTCCTACGAAGTTCCCGTGCCGGCCGGCAGCCATTTCGCGTGGCGCGACGGCTACTCGTTTCTGCAAGCTCCGAAAATACGCGCGCGGCGTTTTTTCACCATAGAAGGCCAATTGGAAGGTCTCGGCCACATGGTGGACGCTGGAGGCGAGCGCGTGGCCGCGCTGGTAGTGGTGAAGAACTACACGAGTGTCGGGTTGCCACCAGAAGCCATGCTGGGCTCGCGCATCGTGCTGTTGGATTTCGAGCCCGAGCCCGGTTACTGGGAATCGCCGGACGGGCTGATGCTGATTGGCGAGTCCGCGGTTTATGCGCGGCAGGGCGCCACTTCGTTCTGGGTGGAAATGCCTTTTTCGACCATCAAGCCCGACGAGCCCGTCAACGTTGTCGTGCACTTGCGTAACGCGCGGCGTGAACGGCTGGACCAGCCGCTTTCTGGCGAAGTTAAACTGCAACTTCTTTCCGGCGAAAAAGTTCTGCAAACCGCGCGCGTCCCGTTCACTGGCGCCAAGTTTGACGCGGACGTTAGCTTCCACACCACGCTTCCGCCTGGCTTTTACACTATTCGCGGCGTGTTTGAAGAAGCCGGGCAACCACGCGAGTTTTACCAGAACGCGCTGTGGGTCGAGGACGAGAAGCTTCTCACGTCCGGGCCCGTGCTGGGCGTGCAAGGGGATTTCCTGACGCGTGATGGCAAACCGTTTTTCCCCGTGGGCTCAAATTATTTCAGCACCGAGGCAAACGGCTGGGATTTTTCCGGTCCGCGCAACGCCTGGAACTGGGAGCGGGATTTCGCGGAGATGCAAAAACACGATGTCAACTTCGTGCGCACCGGCGTGTGGATGACGCATTTGCACTTCGTCGAGCCTTTGACGGACATGGTGACGCAACGATTCGAGCGCAATCTGGAGGCGTATTTGCTCTGCGCGCGGCGGCACAATATCTTCGTCAACTTCACGTTCTTTGCGTTCGTGCCGCACACCGGCATGCGCAACTATTTCCAGGCCGATGAGTCCAGTCGAAATCCTTACACCGATCCAATATCGATTCGTGGCGAGCAGGACTACGTTCTTTCCGTCGTCAACCGTTTTAAGAATGTGCCGGGACTGAGTTGGGACCTCATCAATGAGCCGAGCTTTTCCAATCCCAAAAGGCTGTGGAAAGGCAATACGCCGAACAACGACTACACAGAAATCGCTGCGTGGCACAAATGGTTGCAGGAAAAATATCACGACGTTTCGGCGCTGGCCGCCGCGTGGCGGGTGACGCCAGAAGAACTCGGCAGCTTCGACCAGGTTCCGCTGCCCAAGATCGAAGACCTCTCGCACGAACGTTACGGTGATGCCAACCAGATTCGTGCGTTGGACTACAACCTTTTCGCGCAAGACGCTTTTTCCGGATGGGTGCACACGATGGTTTCCACCATTCGCTCCACCGGCAGCACGCAGCTTGTCGATGTCGGTCAGGATGAGGGCGGCGTCAGTGACCGTGTGTTGAACCAGTTTTACGCCACCAGCGGCGTTTCCTTCACCACGAATCACACGTACTGGCGCGATGATGGCCTGCTGTGGGATTCCGTCGCAGCGAAATCCGCAGGCATTCCCAACATTGTCGGAGAAACCGGTTACCAGCCCGCGTGGAATCCCGATGGCACCTGGCGGCTGGATGAATTCACCGGCGCGGCGCTTCTGGAACGCAAATGGGCGCTGGGTTTTGCGGCAGGGAACAGCGGTGTACTCACATGGGATTGGGATCGCGAACCTGATTTCGGTATTTTGCGCAGTGACGGTTCCGTAAAAATCTGGGAAGGCGTGCTGAGCGGTGTGGCGCAATTCGCGGTCAAAGCCTCGCCTTACGCGACGGCTTTCGTTCCGCCACAGGTGGCAATCGTGTTGCCTCAATCGCTGCAACTTTCCGTGTTCAATGGCATGGCGCTAGAGGCGCAGAAAACTTCTGTGCGTGCGCTCTATCAATACGCGCGCGGTGAAGCGTATGCCGTCGGCGAATATCAGACGATGCGCCTCGGCAATCCGAAGCTGATCATTCTTCCATCGCCGCTCGCGCTGGATTCCGCGGCGTGGGAAGACATCCTTGCGAAGGTGCGCAACGGCAGCGTGCTGGTGGTAAGCGGCCCGTTCGATCGCGACGCGCATTTCCATTCCGCTGGCCGCCGCGAAGAAATTGCGCTGCCGTATGAGGACGCGATGCTCACCACGCGCGAATCCGTGCTGCAGTGGCCCGAAGGCGAAGCGCGGCTCACGTTCGATGGAGACCGGACGACTTATCTTGATCGCGTTGTGTTTCCCGGCAACGCCACGTGGGCCGAAAGATCCCTTGGAAAGGGGAAAATTCTGCTTTCAGCGTTTCCGCTGGAATTGAACGACAATCTGGAAGCCGTTGGCAGCGTGTATCGCTATGCGATGAAAGTCGCCGGCGTCACGCCAACGTATACCGGCGCGGTCAATGATCCCGGCATGCTCATCTGCCCGACGCAATTCCCGCACGCGACACTTTACGTGCTCACGTCGGAATCGACGGGGCGCGAAGTTTCTTTCCGCGACCAGAAAAGCAACAAGGAGTTCAGCGCACACCTGGAACCGGGCCACGCCGCGCTGCTGCTTGTGGGTGAAGACGGCGCAATCATCGCCTCGTATAACTGGCCGGCCCAGTAGTCGTTCAGGCTGAAGCGCCGATAGCGCGCACGCCCTCGACCTCGATCAGTTTCCCTGAACCCACATCGTAAATGTAGCCGTAAACGGGAATGGATTTGGGCACCAGCGCGTGGTTGCGAATGCGTTCCACATCATCGAGGACAGCTTGCCTCTGGTCGGTGACGGTGAGCCATTCAATGTATTCGCCTTCACGCGAACCCGGCCCACGGCCCACATCGCGGAAGCCGCTGGTAGTGAGTTCGGCGGTTTCCAGGCTGGACGCCAGCAGACTTCGCATGACGCCGTTGGTGAAAAACTCCATGCCGCAATTCGTGTGATGGATGACGAAGAATTCCCGCGTGCCCAGCAATTTGTAGCTGATGACCAGGGAACGGATGGCGTCCTCGCTGGCGCGTCCACCGGCATTGCGGATCACGTGGGCATCGCCCTCAGCCAGGCCGGCGAATTTCGCGGGATCGAGCCGGGCGTCCATGCAGGTAAGAATGGCGAAACGCCGCGCGGGCGGCATTGCCAGTTTGCACTTGTCGCCAAACTGGGCGGAATATTTTGCATTGGCCTCCAACACTTCTGAAAGAATCTTACTCATGCTGAACTCCTTTTTCCTTGATGGGATTGTTCAACCGCTTTCCACTTCCGAAAGAATCGCCCGAAAAACAAAAAAGCCCGCGAAGTGAATCGTGGGCTGGAAGTGATCCGGGTCTAGTACTGGGAAAAACTAGCCGCTGGAATCCTCTTGCCCACAGTTCCGACAACACGTACAGGAGCAGCAGGCAAGTGCGCAAGGCGAAGAGATCGCGGCCGCAGGAGAGTGGAAGCGATTGAACATGGAGGGACAGATTACCCGCGGGTAGCAATCAAGTCAATGGGCGATTGCGCGTCAGCTTGCGCTGATAGAAGAAGGAGACGGCAAGAAGTACGCAACCCAGGATGAGGAAGGAGAGGATGCGATAGGCGCGCGCAAGGAATGAGAGATCGAAGAGAAAGACTTTGGCGACAACGATGCCGAGAAGAGAAAGAGCTTGCCAGCGAAGGATGGCAAATTGCCGCTGGATGCCCAGTATCAGCAACAGCGCGGCGTAGCAGGTCCACAGGACGGAGAGAGAGAGATGCTGCGCGAGGGAATGATCTAAACCAAGTGCACCGGTTCGCCCAAAGAAACCCCAGAATTCCAGGCTTAGCGCCAGAAGAGCGAAAAAATTAGTGGCAATGACGAGGCATGCCAATTCCGCCTGGCGAGAATCTTTTTCCGCATCCGATGAATCGCGCGAGGCCCATAGCGAAAAGCCGAGGCAAGCGATGAGGAGCACGTAACTGCCGAATCGCGCGTTCCACAGAAAAGTCCCAGCTGCCGGTGGTTGATCGATCAAACGGAAAGCAGTGACTACGAAGAGAAAATAGCCGACAGGACGGAGCAGCGGGCCAAGTGAGCGGAAACCGATCCAAACAAGCGCGGCGCCTTCGACGGCGAAGGCCAGGGTGATGTTGTTGTGTTCCAAACGAATCGGGATGGCGAGCGTGAGGAAAGAGACTGCCAGGAACGTATAGACCATCCGAGATAACTCTGCTGTATGTGGGCCGGATTCCTCCAGCAGAGTCGTGACAAGCAAATGCGCTCCGGCAAGCGCCAGGAAAAGAAGCGTGAGCGGCCAGCGGTCTTCGGGCCAAAGAAGAATGTAGAGAGTTGCGCCGTAGGCTAATGCATTGAAAAAGGCGAGCAGCAGATCCATGGCTCGGAGTTCGATCTGACGGAGCGCCCGGACGATGGGAAGGACCGCATACAGAAAAAAGAAAAGTGTGGCAAAGACGAGAGTGCTTTCAAGAAAGCCCGCGCGCCTGTAAAAGCTGTCGTACCACTGCCAGAAATAAAGTTGCGTGCCGATGAAAGCAAGCGGCACGAGGGCTTGCCAATTCTTACGCCAAATGATGACCAGCGCGGCAGCACCGAGGCACAGCAGATAACTGAAGAGAACAAGTTGCTCGTTTTTGCCGCTGCTGACCAGCGCTGGCGTAAGCAATCCTTCGAGGAGTGAGAGGAAGGCCACGCGCGGGGAGTCGCGCCACAACGCCAGGGCCGCCATGACGATGGTGACGAGAACGAGAGCGGCGAACCCTGTGCCGCGGCTGAACAACGTGTAGTACTGGCAACCTGCCCACACGGAAACGAAGAGCGTGGCTTCGCCAAGGCCCGCGATGCCTTCGGCAAAATAGGAATAGCCGCGCGAGAGCAGCCATTGGCTCCAGGGAAGCATGAGCGCGCCAAGAACAATGCCGATGGTGACGCGGCCGGCGGGGCCAATCCAGTGATTGTCAAACGCGAGTTTCAGGAAATAGGAAACGGCGAAGAGCAGGGCGATGATGCCAATGCGATTGAACCAGCGGCCGCCGATGAGGGCCTCGAGATCGGCGTGCGATGGTTCTGGTGGAGTGGCGAGGGAAGGACGCGGCGGGGGAGATGGAATTCCGCGCGGCATGGGCGGAGGGGGCGAGGCAGAGACGGTTTCCTTCACGGGAAAGGGAGGCGGGACAGGCTGCACTGAACTGGCGATGGGAGGAGGCGCAGGTTGCGCTGATTTTTCCCAGGGAGGAGAAGGCTCGGTGGGCGCGGCGTTGACGAGCTTTTGGAGTAGCGCGAGTTTCTGCTCCAGTTGGTAAAGGCGAAAAGCCAGTTCATTCGGCGGAAACGATTTGAGCAACGATTCCAGGCGGTTGACAGCTCCATAGGCAATGAAAGCGATGATCGAGCCGGCAAGGAAAAGCGGGATGAGGATGAAGTACAACTGGGCCATAGTGGAAGGGCTCGAACGGATTTAAGCACAGATTGCACAGGAGAACAACGAATTCCGGGGAGACGTTTTGCGTAAAGAAAGAACGTTCAATGTGGAAGGTAAGTTGCGCTATTGTTTTGGATGGCGAGAAGAGCACGGGAAACGCCGAACACGGACTTCACGAAAAAGGGAGATTGCGCCGATGGAATATTTGTTGAAGACCGAGCCTTCGGAATATTCGTTCGCGGAGTTGTTGAAGGATGGCGAAGTCGTGTGGGATGGTGTGACGAATCCCACCGCTGTGATGCACTTGCGCGGGATGAAGGCCGGAGAGCGGCTGGTGATTTATGAAACGGGAAATATAAAGAGCGCGGTGGGCACAGCCGAGGTAGTATCGGTGAATGCGAGCGATCCACGAAAGCCGCTGGTGAAAATCAAGGCAGGGAAGGCGCTGAGCAAAGCGGTGTCGCTCGAGCAGATCAAGAAAAACCGGCTATTCAAGGATTCGCCGTTGGTGAAGATGGCGAGATTGTCCGTGGTGCCGCTGACGCCCGCGCAGTGGAAAGCGTTGGTGGAAACGTAGCCGATGGACGGATAGAGACTCATCCGGGAGCGACTGCGCAAATGGTTCGTAATCTTTACTCACTGGTGTAATTTCGATTTAGAAATAGTTTCAATGAATCCGACATCTTGCAATATGATGGGCGCAGAACTGATTCGGTGCCAGTGCTCCGCGATAGACGCTCATTCGCTAAGAACCATCCTCAACCTGGCGCTGCAAGGAGCGGCAATGCATCTTCGTATTAGTTATGCGCTGATTCTGTTGGTTTGTGTTTTGAGTTTGCCTGTTGCGAATGCCCAGCAGGTTGCGGCGACTCCGCCGATGGGCTGGAATAGCTGGAACCACTTTGCGGAAAAAGTGAACGACGCCGTGGTCCGCGCCGCCGCCGATGCACTGGTTTCCAGCGGCATGCGCGATGCCGGATACGTCTACGTGAACATTGACGATACCTGGGAAGGAAAGCGCGACGAAAAGGGCTTCATCAATTCCAACGAAAAGTTTCCGGACATGAAAGCGCTGGCCGATTACGTTCACTCCAAAGGCTTGAAGCTGGGAATCTACTCTTCGCCGGGACCAAAGACGTGCGCGGGGTTCGAGGGCAGCTACGGCCACGAAGAGCAGGACGCGCAGACGTATGCCGCATGGGGCATCGATTACTTGAAATACGATATGTGCAGCTTGGGCGAAATCCTGGCCAAGAATGGCGGCAAGGCGGAATTTCGCCAGGGCATGCTGGACGCCTACAAGAAAATGCACGCGGCGTTGCTGAAGACCGGGCGCCCCATCGTTTTCAGCCTTTGCCAGTACGGCCTGTACAAGGTGTGGCAGTGGGGGCCGGAAGTCGGCGGAAATCTTTGGCGCACCACGGGAGACATCAACGACAACTACGCCCGCATGGCGGAGATCGGCTTTGGCCAGGCGGGGCTTGCCAAATATGCCGCCCCAGGCCACTGGAACGATCCGGACATGCTGGAAGTCGGCAACGGTGGAATGAAGCCGGAGGAGTATCGCACGCACATGAGCCTCTGGGCGATTCTCGCCGCCCCGCTGCTGGCGGGCAACGACCTGAGCAAAATGACGCCGGAAACGGTGGCCATTCTGACGAATCGCGAAGTGATTGCGATTGACCAGGACAAGGCCGGCAAACAGGGCGATCGCTTCTGGGCGGAAGGCCCTGACGAAATATGGGTCAAGCCGCTGACAGATGGCTCGAAGGCCGTCGCGCTCTTCAACCGCCTGGATGAGTGGGCGGGCCCGGCGATGATGAAGGTCAACTTCCACGACCTGGGATTCACCGGGCCAGTGAAAGTGCGCGATGTGTGGAACGGGAAAGATCTGGGTTCGCTGGAGAAGTATGAAGTCGAAATACCCGCGCATGGTGTGGTGCTTTTGCGAGTGAAGTAACTCCTATCAGTCAGTACACGCCGGGGACGAGGCGTTTCGTGGTTTTGCTGTACGCAGCGTAATCTTCGCCGAAGGCCTGGGACAAGGCGGCTTCCTCGACATGAATGCGGTAGAGAAGCGCGGCCGTTGGAGCTACCAGCACAATGGCGAAACTGATCCAGTTGAGCGAATGCAGGCCGACGGCGAGAAACGCCATCTCCAGGCCGAGATAAGAAGGATGCCGGACGAAGTGGTACAGGCCCGTGCGCACAATCTTTTGCGAGTCTTGTATCGCAACGTTGGAACTGAAAGATTTGCCCAAAGTGAAGATGGCGGTCCAGCGAATGGCCAGGCCGACCAACATCACAACGATACCCGCAATTTTCAGAGCATGCGCGCCGCCGAACATATTGGCTTCATGTGTAGCGCTAAACCATTCGCATGCCGCGACCGATGAGAAAATCACGATCCACAGAATAATCAGGGAGCCGCGGTCCTGCACTTTTCCGCCGCCACGTTTTGTGCGCGTAAAGATACCGACGAGAACTTCTGAGGCAAACCAGCCCCGGCAAAGCACCTACCAAACCAGCGAAAGGGTCATCGCGATTCCTGGGGCATGCGCTGCGGAGTGTTTGGATCGCCCCGTTGCAGCAAATCCCATTTGTTGCCGTAGAGGTCCAGGAAAACGGCGACGGTGCCGTAGGATTCGCGGCGGGGCGCTTCCAGGAATTTCACGTTGGACGCTTGCATCAAACCATAGTCCCGCCAGAAATCATCCGTCTCCAGAAAAAGGAAAACGCGGCCGCCGCCCTGCTTGCCGATTTGTTGAATTTGCTCGGGCCCATCCGCCTGCGCCAGAAGCAGGCTTGTGCCGCTCGATCCGGGAGGAGCAACGAGCAGCCACCGTTTGCCGCCGGGGAGTGACGAATCCTCAATGACGCGAAAGCCCAGCGCTTCGGTAAAGAAGGCCAGCGCCTCCTCATAATCGCGAACCAGCAACGTAACGTGAGCCAGCAATTGCGGCATGACTGGTAATTATCCCACGGCGGCAAGGTGGCCGCCAGAAGCGGGGTAGCGGCTCAGTCTTGAGGTAACGCTGCGAACCAGGAGCTGCCCCAACGCGGTGAGGCAAATTGCCGAGGATCTAGTAGGAAGTGAGGGTGCATCGCTCCGGATTTGAGGTCCAAGCCTCTTTATCCAGCCGGTACTGAGGAATGGGCCCGGTTTTTCCCTTCGGGAAGTATTCAATTCTTTGCTGACCACTGCCGGCACGAACTGTGAGCTGCACCGGTTTGCTCACTTCGTTCCAGTAGACCGACATCCCCAATACTTCCTGCCCATCTCGCACACCTGCCTTGAACGCTTCACTATCCTCCCTCACTCCTGCCACCAGATTCTTACTTCTCAGAACATCTTCGTTAAAACCCAGGTCGAACAGCGCCAACTCCACCGTGGAAACGCGAACGCAAGGACTCTGCGGAAAATCCGGAATCGGAATGGACACGCCATCTTCGACCAAATTCAGCAATTGTTTGCGCGACTTACGGCCCAAATGTTTTCCCGCGACCCGCAGTACGCGTTCCGAACTCAATTCCACCGCAGGATTCTCGGAGCCCTCACGCGCTAGAGTGAGCATCACCGTGTCGAGTGAAAACCTGTTCTTGGTTTGTCCGCGTATCTGCGCATCAAGCCACAACGCTAAAACCGGGCCCCGAACATACGGCAATTGATTTACGCTATTTTCTTCATAACGAGTCACGAGTTCCTTGTTCGTCAGATTTTTCACCGGCGACGACTCGTAATCACGGATTCTTTTGTTCACCTGCTCAACATATTCGGGTAGCGGTAGCAATCCGGCGCGCAGGAGCAAAACGTCCCCATAATAAACGGTGAATCCTTCAGTGGACCACTTCCCGTTCGCTCCTGGTTGCCTGATTACTCCCATCTTGTGCGGATTCCATGCGTGAAAGGCTTCATGTGCCAACATGTACTGAACTCTGTAGGAAAACGTGTCTCCCCACGGGAGATAAACCCAGAACGCATTGGTGAACGCGCTTCCGTCGGAACTTCCGCTCTGCACGTCGAAAGGTGCTAGAGTCACCAGGTAATACGGAAAATCGTGGTCGCGCCAGAACTCGCGTTCTGCCTCAAGGATTTTCTGGATTTGCGCCACGGCTTCCCCGTCCGTGAAACCCCACCTTCCTCGAATGGCCACGACGAGCGGTTCGTTCCCCAACTTGACACGATGCACGCGGAAATCCCCACCAGCAAAGAGCGCATTATTCATTTGATTCCACAGACCTGTAAACGACTGGCATCGTTCGTCCGCTCCAAAGCTGGTTTCCAGCGTCCAATCCGCAGGCAGCTTTTGCCAGTCGAAATGTGCGCTCACCACTTCTGTCGGGTTTATTCTGGGATGAACCAGGGCGTTCTGCGTTGTGAACTCAAAATACGTTGGTTCCAGCACCCCGCGAAATTGCTTTGGATGTTGAAACGCACCTTCCCAATTATTCGCGAGGTCGTAAGAGATCTTCACATACTGGTTGGCAGGGAATCGCAGCGTCTTCACGCTTGGGCTAGCCGTCTCGAGAACAACGGTGCCATTTGACAATGCACGAAGGTCAGTCACCTGCCCTTCAAGTTGAGACTGCTCAGCCCAATTAGAGGGGAGTTCCAATTCCGCAGTGCCCTCGCGCCCACCTCGGAATTCCAGCGTTACATGAAGAACGAGCCTTCCATTCGCGACGACTGGTTCAAAAATATACGTAATAGGTTCTCCCACTGAGGAGGCTGCGAAACTGCACTGACCACATGCATTTGTAGTGAATGCCGCAGCGTACGCCACCAAGCAAGCCAACACCTTGACCCCAGCGCAAAGCAACTGCTTAAGTACGGTGTCCAGAGGGAGCATTGCGAGGCACAATTTATCACGATTTGGCCTGAGTACCCCGTGAGTCGCCTAATGGGAAACACCCATCGCTGAGTATAGGGTTGCTTGTTAGGGCTACAGAAGCGGTCCTATAATTGAATGTTCCAAACCAGGAGGCAGAGACGCCATGGCAACTGCAAAAGCGAAACTCAAGATCAAGCCATTCACGAACGAGCCATTTATCGATTTTTCGAATCCCTCAAACAAAAAAAAGATGGAACTGGCACTGGCGAAAGTGAAATCGGAGTTTGGCCGCGAGTATCCCATGTGGATCGGCGGCAAGAAAGTGATCACGCCGGGGAAGCGGAAGTCCACCAACCCATCGCGGCCTTCGGAAGTGATTGGCGTGTTCCAAGATGCGACCAAGGAACAGGCCATCGAAGCCATTGAAGCCGCCAACAAATATTTCGACGTGTGGAAGAAAGTGCCGGCGCAGCAACGTGCGAAGCTTCTATTCAAAGTGGCATCCATCGTTCGGTCGCGGAAGTTCGAGCTGGACGCGCTGGTCTGCTACGAAGTGGGCAAAACCTGGTTTGAAGCCGAAGCGGACATCGCGGAGACCATCGATTTTTGCGAGTATTACGGCCGCGAGATGTTGCGCCTGGCCGAGCCCGTGAAGTTGACGCCCATGAAGGGCGAGCGCAACTACATGGCATACATCCCGCTGGGCGTGGGCGTGGTGATTCCACCGTGGAATTTCCCATGCGCTATCATGGCCGGTTTGGTGGTGTCATCGCTCGTCACCGGCAATACCGTGGTGCTAAAGCCGGCTTCGGATTCGCCAACGATTGCGGCAAAGTTTGTGGACATTCTGTTTGAAGCGGGAATTCCCAAGGAAGCGGTGCAGTTTGTGACCGGATCGGGCGCGGCGGTTGGCGACACGATTGTGCAGCACCCGAAGACGCGTTACGTCGGATTCACCGGCTCGAAGGAAGTGGGCCTGCGCATCGCGGAACTCGCCGCAAAACCCTCACCGGGACAGATTTGGATCAAGCGCACGGTTCTGGAAATGGGCGGCAAAGACGGCATGATCGTGGACGAAGAGGCCGACATTGACGTGGCGGTGGAACACACGGCACAGGCCGCATTCGGCTATCAGGGGCAGAAATGCTCGGCGTGTTCGCGCGTGATTGTCAGTGAAAAGGTGTACGACACGTTCCTGGACAAGCTTGTGGAGCGCACGAAGAAGATCAAGGTGGGACCCAGCGACATCCCGGAAAATTACATGGGTCCGGTGATCAACGAATCTGCGATGAAGGGAATTCTGGATTACATCGAAGTCGGCAAGAAGGAAGGACGCTTGTTGACGGGCGGCAAACGTGCGCCGGGCGATGGCTACTTCATCGAGCCAACGATTATCGCGGACGTGGACCCGAAGGCGCGGCTGGCCCAGGAAGAAGTCTTCGGACCGGTGCTGACGGTAATCAAGGCGAAGAACTTTGACCACGCGATGGAGATTGCCAATAACACCGAGTTTGGATTGACTGGCTCGCTGTTCTCGAAGAACCCCAAAAAGATTCGCCGCGCGGAAGAAGAATTCCACGTGGGCAATCTGTACCTCAACCGGAAATGCACGGGAGCGATGGTAGGGGCGCATCCCTTCGGCGGATTTAATATGAGCGGAACGGACTCCAAGACCGGCGGGAAGGATTATCTGCTGCTGTACCTGCAGGCGAAAGCCGTTGCCGAAAAGGTGAAGTAGGAAACGAAGATGGAACCATAACACAGAGTTCACAGAGTTAGGAACACAGAGTTCACAGAGAAGAAAGAAGAGGGCGGAGGAGACTTCGCCCTTTTCTATTCTGCGGAGGCGAGTATTGTTTTACTCGAAACCATCTTCAGCACGCGATACACGGGATAGCTGCAGGCCAATGCGATAAGCGTAAAGATGCTGTTGGTGCGATCTTCGCGAATGGCTTCAATCAGGAAGCCGATGGAACCGAGTAGCGCGAGGGCGGTCGTCCAAGGATAGCCCCAGGCGCGATACGGGCGTGGCATATCGGGATCGCGGGCGCGCAGCAGGAACATCGACGTGAAGGAGAGGAGATAGTTGGTGACGAAGAAGAAAGCGAGCATGGCGATGACGCGCTCGAAGCTGAAAACGGCGAAGGCCACCCCGACCAGGGCGCTTAGAAGCAAACCGAGCGTCGGCGTGCCGCCTTTGTTGATGCGCGAAACGCCGCGGAAGAATAGCCCGTCGCGGCTCATGGCATAAATGACGCGCGCGCCCATCAGGTGCAGCGCGTTGATGGAACTGAAAAGCGCAAGAACCATGATGGAGCGGAAGACGGTGTCGCCGTGCGGGCCAAAAACGCGCTGCGCGGCTAAGCCAAGGGAGAAATTGTTTCCGGCGATTTCGTTCATCGGCAAAACGTAGAGGACAGCGGCATTGATCAAGAGATAGATGAAAACGATGGAGAAGAGGCTGGCAAAAATGGCGCGCGGCACCAGGTGGCCGGGATTCTTGATTTCGTCGCCAAAATAAATAATGCCGTCCCAGCCGTCGTAGGTGTAGATGGTGGCTTGAATGCCGAAGAGCATGGCCGTGATGAGGGCAGCGCCGGCAGGAAGCGAAGAAGGAGCGGTTTCGACATGACGCACGTGGCCACCGAAAGAGAAACAGGCAATCACCATGACGAAGAAGACCAAGGCTTTCAAAACGGTGGTGAAATTTTGCACCTTGCTGCCCATGCTGATGCTGCGCCATTGCAATAAAGCAAAAATTACGATCACAGAGACAGCGGTGATCTTGATGCGCATCGCGCTGTCCATCACGGGGAAGATGTGCGCCATGTATTCGCCGACAACAATTCCCACGGCGCCGGTGGTGCCGCAAGTAGAGAGCCAGTCGCTCCATCCAACCACGAAGCCGGCATAATCGCCGAGCGCGCGGCGAGAGAAGTTGTACTGGCCGCCGCTCTTGGGGATGGCAGCGCCAAGTTCAGCAAGCTGGAAGGCGCTCACCAGGGCGTAAAACGCGCCAACGAACCAGACGCTGAAGAATAGCCAGTGGTTGGGAAGACGCGAAGCAATATCGCCGGGAGTGCGCACGATTCCCGCAGAGATGGAATTGCCCACGGCTACGGCAATGCCAAAGCCCACGCCGAGAATTTGCAGGAGCTTGCCGCGGTCCTTGCGCGTATGAACGGAAAGCGCAGGTTCCGCGTTGGATGAACTGTCAGCAGTCGGCGACAAAGTGAAGTCTCAGGTTCCTTGGGGAGCAGGCGCCATCATACGTTCGGACAACAAAAAAGCAAACTGGAAATGAGGGCGAATGTTAACGGGTAAGTATGCCCGAGGTCAGGAAAATAGTTCAGCTCATTTGAGGAGTGCTGAGATTACCGCAATCATTGGCAAGATCGAGAGCGAGTTCACGGGGAGAGGTGGCAGCAGCGAGATGAATCGAAGCGCAATCGTTCACGATCCAGTCGGCGCCCGCGGCCAGGAGTTCGCGATCGTGCGTGGTGGTGCGGATGCCCAGGGCGCGGCTGCCGGCGGCTTTGCCGGAGCGTACGCCGGAAGGGGCGTCTTCAATCACGATGCACTGGGCGGGAGGAACGCCGAGTGCCGCTGCGCCTTTCAAATATGGCTCGGGATCGGGCTTGCCATGCTGGATGTCACTGGCCGTGACCATGTGGCGAACGAGATGAAGAAGGCCGGCCGCGCGGAGACGGACTTCGGCGAGTTCGCGGACTGCGGAAGTGACGACGGCGAATCTGTCACCGGGAAGTTGCGCGAGCAGTTCAGCGGCACCGGGAAGAGCGACAACATCGGCGACATCTTCAATTTCGGCGCGCTGCAGCCAAAGGTCTTCGGCGAGCTGCTCTTCCTGGGAGGCCTGGGGAAGCAGTTCCTGAACGCTGGCGAGGCTGGGGCGGCCGTGGGCACGCTTGACGACTTCGAGAGGATCGAAGCCGTGCTTGGTGGCCCAAACCGTCCACACGCGCGCCACGGCAGGCGTGGAATCGACGAGCACGCCGTCCATATCGAAAAGCAGCGCAGAGCAGAAGATACGAGTCATGGGCCACCAGGGAAGCGAAACAAATATTGTGGCGTGAAAAGGGGCGCAGGGGAAGGGAGGGAGCCGGAGAATTTACTTGAATTGTCGACCGGCGTACGATACGTGCATGAAGAAGAAGCCAAATACCGTCAACAGGAAAGTGAAGCCTCGCAAATCAAAAGCCGATAATACCCTCATGCACAAGCGAAAGCTCGGTGCTTACGGCGAAACCATCAAAATCGCCGATGACTTCAATGCTCCGCTTCCAGAAGAAATATTGCGGGCTTTTGAGGGGGAGTTTGATCCCGAGGAAGAAACCCAGCGAAAAAAGTAAGTTAGGCTGAGATTCCACCTCCCCAGGTTGGTGTGACCCCTATTTGCCAGTTGCAGCGGCAATCTTTTCGATGACGATGGCTTTAGAGCCGCCGCGTTGATACACCTTACCGGTCGCCGTGACTTTTTCACCGGCAAACGGCAGTAGCTTCTTATTCTGGCTGGTGGCGGGTGTGGCGCTGTCGATGAGCCAGTAAATAGTGCCATCTTCGGCAAGGATCACAAGCACGGAGCCCGCATTGGCGCAGGAGATGGCGCACTCCTTGCTGATGGGCTTGTCGAGGCTCTTGGTGAACGCGCAGGCGGAATCCAAAACGTAGCCTTTCACGGTCGTCGCCGGCGTGTCAGCGAAACAGACCAAGGCTAGGGCTGCAATCGAGAAAAGCAGCGTAGCGTAAAGCGCGATTCGCGTGGTTCTCATTTCAATTGCCTCCTGCATGCGAATGACTTGCGAGAGTGTAGACACTAACGAGGGCGGCAGCGCGTGTCACTAGTGTTTTTGTAGTATTGCCGCTGCCGTGGTTCGCGTTCACAGTGCTCCGGCACGTTCAGGCGAACCCCTTCCCTCCATGGGTGGCTTTTTGAGCGAAATAACTCCTTCCATTTTAGAAGCGCAGCGCGCATCGGAAGTGCAGCGCGAGTCCGGGCTGCGGCGAAAACTCAGTCCTCGCCAGGTAGCTATGATTGGCCTGGGCTGCACCCTGGGCACCGGACTTTTTCTAGGCAGCGCCATTTCCGTGAAACTGGCGGGGCCCGCGGTCTTCCTAAGTTTTCTGGCGGGTGCGTTCATCACGCTCACGGTGATGTGGGCGCTGGCGGAAATGTCCGTCGAGCATCCCGCGGCCGGGGCGTTCGGCCTGCATGCGGAGATGTACCTGCACCCCTGGGTGGGCTTCGCGGTGCGTTACACCTACTGGATTTGCATGGTGGTGATTATCGGCAGCGAAGTGGTGGCGGCGGCAATTTATTGCCAATATTGGTTTCCGCATGTGCCCGCGTGGTTTTGGATTGCGGGTTTTTCGCTGGCCATGATTTACATCAATACCATCAGCATCGAAAGTTTCGGCACATTTGAGTTTTGGTTCGCGATGATCAAGGTGGTCACGGTCGTAGTTTTTCTGGCGCTGGGCGCGGCGCTGCTTTTTGGCATTGGATTTCCGCGCATCGGGACAGGTAATTTCACGGCGTTTGGCGGGTTTCTGCCTCACGGCTGGTCTGGCGTGGCGCTGGGCGTTACCATGGCCATCTTCAGCTACATGGGATTGGAAATTGTGGGCACCACGGCGGGAGAAGCGGCGAATCCCAGAATCGCCGTGCCGCGCGCGTTACGCGAAACGGTTTTGATCCTGCTCCTCTTTTATGTTGGCGGCCTGGCTGTGGTGGTGGGCATCGTTCCTTGGACCCAGATTGGCCTTGGCGAAAGCCCGTTTGTGCGTGTGTTTGAGATTGTGGGCATTCCCGCCGCGGGACACGTGATGAATTTCGTTGTGCTCACCGCGGCGCTTTCCTCCGCGACGTGCAATCTCTACTTCGCTTCGCGGATGCTGTTTTCGCTTTCGCGGGGAGGCTACGCGCCCGCCGCGCTCGGCCGCCTGAGCAAGCGCGACATGCCGGTTACCGCGGTGCTTGCCTCGAGCGTGGGGATGGTTGCCGCGTTGGTTCTATCCCAGATTTCGCGAAACTCGGCGTTCGTGTTCATGATCGGTGTGGCATTTTTCGCCGCGCCGTTTGTCTGGATCACCATCTTGACGACGCATATTGCCTTTCGCCGCGCCACGGAACGCGCTGGTAAGAAGGTTATCCACTTCGCTCCGCCGGGGCCGTGGAGTTCGCTGGTGGGAATCGTCGCGTTGCTCGGCGTTCTGATTTCCACGTGGTGGGTGCCGAGTTTCCACATCACCATGCTCGCGGGAGCGCCCTGGCTGCTATTTATCACGCTGTGCTATCTGGCGTGGGGAAGAGCGCGACCCAAAACGCACGGAGCACGCGAGGAGAGCGCCGTCTTCAAAACCAACGATTCCGCGGAGCTTGGGTCAGAGGAATAAGTCTTTGAAAGCGTGGAGGCGATTCCCTCATTCGCGCCGCGTTCAGGATTTGCTGCCCTTTTCCCACAGGCGGAACCCGCCGAGAAAAGCATTGCCGTTGCTGCCGAGCCGCGCGCCTGGGGGAATGCTTTTCAGTAGCTTGCTGTTGCCGCCGCCGAGCACCACGTAATCGGCTTCCAGGGCGTCTTTCAGTTTCTTGACGACCTTCGCCACTTGTTTGCGCCATTTCTTTTTGCCAAGACGTTCGATGCCGCGCAGGCCCAGGTAGTCTTCGTACGTTCTGCCCTTCTGATAGACCAGGTGAGCCAGTTCCATGGGCTCCGTAACACCATCCACAATCATCGCCGAGCCCAGACCCGTGCCCAGGCCCAGAAACAGCATCGATCCGCCCTGGTAACTCCCCAGGGCCTGCATCGCGGCGTCGTTGACTATTTTCAGCGGGAGCCCAAAGGCTTTGGAAAAATTGAAATTCATCCAGCCGCCGGCCAGATTGTGCGGCTCGCGCAAGGGGTGCCCATTGACGATGGGGCACGGAAGCCCAACGGTAACGCGATCGTAGTGCCAGTCGCGTGTGGCCGCTTTCACCAGTTTGACCATCTTCGCAGCGCTCATTTTGGGGCCAGAGTCGAACTTCCGCGGCGTGGACTCTCCCGAAGCGAGCATCTTTACGTGCGTTCCGCCAACATCCACCACCAGAACTCCGTGAGTCTTTCTTATTCCGGCTGCTTTCATCGCCGATCCTTTGGAAGGGGGGAGCGTGCCCGCAGGATTAAAAGCCAATCATAATTTCGCCTCAGCCTGCGCCTTTCTCGCCGCCGAAGTCAATAGGTTCGCGGGACGACTGAGGAAAACGCAAAGTTGCCACCGACTGTATTTGGAAGTTCAGACACTGAAGGTGGAAAAACGAAGGGAGAAGATTACGGCATCTGAGATTTCGAAGTATCCAAGTAACGCTCCACCCATTCGCGTTGTTCTGGTGTATCGGGAACAGGGCAGCCCCGAGTTTGTTCGATAGCGCGGAAGGCGTCGTCCAGCGATAGACCAAATTCAACGAGCACACAGGCGGCAATAAGCGACGAACGTCCAATCCCCGCCCTACAGTGAATCATTACGGATTTTCCATTTCTTAAATGCCGCACCACTTGATCAACCAGAAGCATGAACTCCGCAGGATTCGTTGGAAATGAGCGATCCTCGATTGGGAACGAAACAAAAAGCAAGTCGTTCTGAGCGCATTCTTGGGCTTCCACACTCAGACCGAGCTCTTCAGTCTCCGAGGCTGTCAAAGCTGAAACGACCACATCGACACCTCTTTGTCGCAGCAAGCTCAGATCATCCCCAAGCCAGTCATTCCCCCTTGGGCGTGGCATGATCCCAAGTCGAACGCCTTGCTGGTTTATCCAATAGAGACTCATATCGTGGGTCACCTCATTTCGATCAGAATAGAACTGGGAAGGCAGGCCGAAGGAGGAATCAAGGAATGAAGCGTCGCGAAGAGGCTGAAATCAATTTGGGGTGGGAGATGGGATTTGAACCCACGACTTTCGGTGCCACAGACCGACGCTCTACCAGCTGAGCTACTCCCACCACTGCTCGCTAGTTTAGCATGACCTCTGTGGCGTAGAAAACGTGCTGTGACTTGGTCGGGAGATCAGGCAAAAGGATATCAGCGATCAGTTCTCAGCGATCAGGAGACGGCGCCGTCTGACTTGGCTTCCCGATCGCTGGTCGCCGGTCGCTGGTCGCTTGCCCTCTCCAAATGCCCCGCGCAACTCCGGGAGGGCTTTTGGGTTAGATAGCCTGAAGGCAGATTTGGAGAAAAGGAGCACCACCGGAACCCTTTCGCATGGGATCGAGCATCCAGCAAAGAGAGCCGGGGAATTGGGGAAAGCGATGAGATACCTAAAATACATGGTTTTGCTGGCAGTTCTTCTGTTGGGCGCGGGATACGCGCAAGCGCAAGTCGGGGTGGGCATTGGAGTCGGCCCGGTGTACGCCGGGGTCGGCGCCGCTCCCGTTTGCGCCTATGGATACTATTCGTATTATCCCTATGCATGCGCTCCGTACGGCTACTACGGGCCAGACTGGTTCGTAGGCGGCATATTTATCGGCGCAGGCCCCTGGTACCACGGCTGGGGCCGCGGCTACTACGGACGGCCCGGATGGGCCTACGGTCGCGGGGGTTACGGCTATCGGGGCGGCTACGGCGGCTTCCGGGGAGGTTACGGCGGCAATCGCCCAGGCTATGGCTATAGGGGCGGAGCGACTCGCGGCTATGCCGGAGGCGGGTTTCACGGCGGCGGGAGCGTCCACGGCGGAAGCGCCTTCCACGGTGGCGGCGGGTTCCATGGCGGCGGTGGCTTCCATGGTGGCGGCGGGCACGGCGGCCACAGGTAAATCGCTTCAGGTCATAAGGTAGAAAACGAACGGCTGGCAGCTTCGGTTGCCAGCCGTTTTGCGTTTGGCGGAGGGTTGGCAGGGGGCACGAGAAGGGATGTCAGCGACCAGATATAAGCGATCAGGAAGCGAGGGCGAGGCCCGGGCAGGAGTTATATCCAGATGAGGGCCAGTGACGCTGGCAGCCATTTCTACACGTTCCGACACCCATAAACCTCTTGCCTCCTGATATCTGATCGCTGATATCTGATATCCGGCAGCCCATACCGGACAGCCCAGGTCGCTCCTATTGTCGTGTCTACTCTTAACGAGCAGGAAACCCATGGCAGCGGCGCGAAAAAACCAGGGCAAGGACTTGGTAAAATAGCTCCAGGGAAGCGTGTCCCCGCACATGAACCCGCAATCATCGGATCGACTCCATTTCGAGCTGCAATTGGCCTACGCGCGGCCGGTCGTCGCGATGTTGGCGGTGCTGTGTCTGATGGAAATGATGCCCGCGCGAGGAGTCGAGCGGCCACTCTCGTTCCTGATCGCCTATTTCGTTGCGGCCATTGTGATTGTGTTGCTGGAGCGGGCGCTGCGTCGCTACAACTGGCGGCTCCCGCTGCTCTGCGACATCCTGGTACTGATTGTCTTTCTGTACATTTCCCCCGAACTGCTTCCGGCATGGTTCCTGCTCTTTTTCGTGGCGTTTGCGGCGGCCTATCGCTGGAGCCTGCGCTTTTCCTGCTTCTTGTGCTTCGCTCTGTTGCTGCTGGGGTTCGCGCTGGATATGCACCGGGGCGCGCCCTCAACCCAACCCAGGGATCTGCTGTACTTAATTTCATTTTTCGCAGCTTCCTTTTTGGGAGCCGCGGGCATGGCGTTTTTGGGAGATCGCAACCGGCGCTTCGCCACGCAACAAACGTTTCTTACGCGACTCGCAAACACCATGCACGTGGACTTGGGCTTGGCGGAATCGTTGCGCCTGCTGCTGGAAGAATTGTGCGCGGAGTTTCACACGGAAGTCGCGCTACTGGCCTTTCGCGACGTGGACCTCGAGCGCATCTTCCTGTGGCAACTGAAATCGGGCGAGAGCGAGCGGATCTCTCCGGAAAATCTTCCACTGACGCGTGCGGACGGGTTCCTGCTGGATGATATGGAGGCTTCGCTATGCTGGAATTCAGTGGCGGGGCGGGGCGCGGCGTTTGGCTGGGACCGGCGGAACGGCCAGGCGCTGAAAAACGTGCCGCGCGTGCCGGGTCCCACGCTGCAGGAATTTAGGATTAAGAATTTCATAAGCGTGGCGTTTGATCAAGACGGGCACCCGGTAGGAAGGCTGTTCATGGTGAACCGCCGGCCAGGTCACGCGGGTTTCGCCAAGGAAGACCTGGCGTGGTTCGAGCGCATCGCGCAGAACGTAAGCGTTTCGATTGAGAGCGTTTTTCTGCTGCGGCACCTGCGTGCCCGGGCGATCGAAGCGGAACGCTCGCGAATTTCGCGCGATCTGCACGATGGAATATTGCAAACGCTTTTGAGCATTGAGATTCAGATCGACGTTCTGCGGAGAAAGGTTTCCACGCAGCCGGAGCAGGTGGAATCGGGCCTGACTTCGCTGCAACAGACGGTAAGGAACGAGGGCGGTGAATTGCGGCACATGGTGACGGACCTGCGTCCTCTGCGCGTGCAATCGGCGGATATGGTGGACCTGATGAGGGGATTCGCGGAGCGCTTCCGGAACGAGTCCGGATTAGCACTGGATTTACTGATAGATTCGGTGGAATTACACGCTCCAGACCGGGTTTGCCGGGAGCTTTTCCAGATTTACCGTGAAGCACTCAACAACATAAAAAAGCATGCCAAGGCTTCCCATGTCGTGGTAAAACTGTCGCAGGACGATAGCCGGCTCGCGCTGGTGGTGGACGACAACGGCGAAGGGTTCAGTTTTGCCGGACGTTTCACCGGGGATGAGCTCGACCGGCTGCGGCTGGGTCCGATTTCCATCAAGGAAAGAACGCGCACGGTTGGCGGGGTATTGACCGTCGAATCAAATCCGGGTCATGGTGCGCGTCTGACGATTGAGGTACCGCTCGGCTGATATGGCTAAGACTAAACAGCAGATTCGCGTATTGATGGCGGACGATCATGCGATCTTCCGCGACGGCCTCCGCAAGCTGCTTGACGGCGACGAGGAGATCACCATTGTCGGCGAAGCTCAGAATGGCGCCGAGTGCATCAAGCTCCTTGCCAAACTCAAGCCTGACATCCTTCTCCTGGACCTGCGCATGCCCGATAAAGATGGCCTTGCCGTCCTGGAAGAAGTGAATTTCGACCAGATGCCCACCCGCGTGATCGTGTTGACCGCCGCCGAGGATGACCGTGACGTTGTGCGCGCGATGCGCCTGGGCGCGCGCGGCGTGGTGCTGAAGCAATCCGCCACGGACTTGCTGGTCAAGAGCATCCACCGCGTGCACGCCGGCGAGATCTGGCTGGACAACCGCATGACCGCCGAAGTAATGAAGGCCTTCGCGAAATCTTCCGAGTCCGGGCCGCGCCGGGAAAAGCCGCTGCTGTCCGACCGCGAAAAAGAAATCGTGCAACTGGTGGCGCAGGGCTTCCGGAACAAGGAAATCGGCGAAAAGCTGTTCATCTCTGAGCAGACGGTGAAGAATCACCTGCACAATATCTTCGACAAGCTGGGCGTTTCTGACCGCCTGGAACTGGCGCTGTATGCGATTCACCATCGCCTGATTGACCATTCGTAACGACCTGCGGAGCGAAAGCTCCGTTTCCCCTTTTTACCTCCAATTGAACAGACCGGCGTTCGTTGTCATCCTGAGCGAAGCGAAGGATCTGCTTTTCGCCAGAGGCTAAGGATAGGCAATCCTAGTGTTTTTGAAGTATTGCCTCGCCTGAAGCGAATCCGTATCCTGCTGCAAGTTTCTGGGGGGTGCCCAGCGCGCGGGAAGTTCAAAGACGCTGGCCCATTGAAAAAACAAGAGTGAACCTGCTGCAAGACGGAATCAGCGGGCGGCGCATAGGTGTGTTTGAAAGCTCGTCAGGCCGAGCCAAATCCATTATCTGCGAGGCTGGCAAAGCTATGTTCATCGCACGAAAGATTCGTATTCTTGTATGCCTGTTTGGATTGGGATTGGCGCTGTTGTGCGGCGGCAATATGCGCGCGCAGGTTCCCACAACGATTCTGAACGGAATTGTGCGCGATGTGAGCGGTGCCGTGGTTGCGAATGCGCGAGTGACGGCGACGAACGACTCAACGCAAGCACAGAGGAAAACACAGTCCAACGCTGAAGGCATCTACGTGCTGCCGGACGTGCCCGCCGGGAAGTACACGGTGCAAATTGAAGCGAGCGGTCTGGCGCCACGGAAATTCACGGGCGTGATTCTCGAGGCGGGGCGCACGACGACCCTGGATGCTCAATTGGGAGTTGCCAGCACCGCGACGACGGTGAATGTCACCGATCAAGCAAACACCGTCGAACTAACGCAATCGATGATTCAGGGAGAAGTGGATTCAACAACGATTCAGAGCATTCCGCTGAATGGCAGAAATTTTCTGGAGTTGGCCTATCTTGTCCCCGGGAACACCCCGGCTCCCAATTTCGATCCGACGAAGACGAATACCCTCGAGGTGAGCTCGGCGGGGGGAGTTGGGCGCGGCGGAAATATCACCGTGGATGGCGGCGACAACAACGACGAAGTGGTTGGCGGTACGCTGTCGAATTTCCCCGAGGATTCCATTCAGGAGTTCCAGATTGCCACCAGCCGGTATACGGCCGAGGTGGGACGATCCGGGAATTCCATTATCAATATCGTGACGCGTTCCGGCTCGAATGAATACCACGCCGACGCCTTTTTCTTCGTGCGCAATCGCGATTTACAGGCCCTCCCCGCGACTTTTGATCGCAGCCTGCCGACTCCTCCCTTTGACCGTCAACAATACGGCGGGTCCATTGGTGGGCCGCTCGCAAGAAACAAGACATGGTGGTTCGCTTCCGGCGAATACCGCCACCAGAATTCAGATGTGCAGACAGGCACGCGTGATTTCACGCCTGGGGCTGAATCTATCCTGCACACAGCCGCCCCGGCGCCGTTGCGCGATGCGCTGTTTTCCACTCGCGTGGATCACCAGATCAACCCGGCGAACACCCTGATGGCAAGGTATTCGTTTAATCGCTCAACGGACACAGCCGAAGCGGAGGCGTCTGAGCCCACGCCAGCGAGCACGGCGGCAGAGCGGCAAAATTCGTTGAACCGTTTTCATTCGCTGGTGGCGTCTTGGACATCCACGATATCGCCGACGAAGGTCAACGCCGTGCTGTTTCACTTCGATACTTTCCTGAACAACATTCCTCCGTTTGCACAGGACGCGCCAACAACGGATCCACCCTTGGGATTGTCAACGGAACTCGTCTTCCCGGGGTTGGCGGATGGCGTGAACTTCAATACTCCGCAATCCACGCACCTGAACCGCTACCAGTTGCGTGACGGCTTCTCTTGGACCTTGGGGAAACACGAACTGCGCATGGGCGCCGAGTATCAGCACTACAACGCTTTCGGAATCATCAACCCGTTCGGGAGCGGGTCCGTGATACTGACTTCGAATTTCGGGTTTCAGGATTTGAATGGAGATGGGGTGATCAACGACCTGGATATTCCCATCGCGGTGGCGTTGAAAAGCCTGGCGCCTGTAGAGCCCGTGCCCATACCTCCGATCACAAACAGCTACTTCGGCCTGTACACACAGGACGACTGGCGAGTGACGCGAAAGCTGACCCTGAACCTGGGGTTGCGCTGGGAGTACGACACAGATGCAACCGCGACAGGTTCTTCCTACGATGCCTGCCCGAGCCTTACCGAGCAGCCGACTCAACCCTGCGTGTGGATGCGGAACGTGTTGAATGAGAACCACTCGCCGGACAAGAAGGACTTCGGCCCACGCGTTGGTTTTGCGTACGATCCGTTTGGGCGCGGCCGGACGGTGGTGCGCGGCGGTTACGGCGTCTACTACGACCGCATCATTCTGGAAGTGCCGGGCTACGAGCGCGTGCAGGATGACCGCGCGCTGGCGGTGCAGCAATTCTCCGGCTCCTTCTGCACGTTTCCCGGAGACCCGAATCCTCCGGATTTGAACACGTGCTTCGCGCCCGGAGCGAGTTTTGCTCCCGGCAGCCCCACGCTGGCGAGTCCGTTCAGCGGACCAAGTCAGACGGGCGGCGTCGGCATTATCCTGGTGGACAAGAATGCGCATCACCCGCTGTTCCAGCAAACTTCACTGGGAATTCAACAGCAACTGGGCGCGAACTGGGTGCTGACGGCGGATGGGCTCCACGTGTTCGGGCAAAGGGAACTAATCGCGCAATATCTGCGCAGCACGACTTCCACTTCACCTTATGTTTCCTGCCCGGGGAGCAACATTCCGTGCACGATAACGGATCCCCTTACGGGCATCTCCGACAATGTAACCCTGGCCACGTCGGGGGCAAAGTCGTGGTACGACGGCTTGCTGGTGAGCCTGCAGAACCGGCCGGTAAAATTGGGAAAATTCACTTACCTGTTCAATGCCAGTTACACGCTATCGAAGACGCTGGATTATTCCGATGACGATCAGGTGCCTTCCTACAACGCGGTCGAGGAGATTAACCTGGCGGAAGGCACCGCCGGGCTGGCGCGGGAAAAGGGTTATGCGGCGACGGATGAACGCAACCGGCTGACGTTGTACGGAAATATTGACATGCCGTGGGGACTGTCGCTTTCTCCGCTTTACACCTATGGATCAGGAGTGCCTTCGGACACGTTGGTGCCGGGACTGACTACGATTACCGGGGCCACGGAAGACGCGCGGTTGCCGATATTGCCCAGGAACGCGCTGGGGCGCGACGTCAAGAACAGCAACCAACTGAACCAGTACATCAACACGTACAACGGCTTACTTGAGTGCCCCGCGCCCGCACCCTGCCGCGCGGGTTCGCAGTTGCAAAACGTTCCAAACGGCATCGACTTTTACAGCCCCTTCAGTTCGCTGGACATGCGGCTAAAGAAGAGCATTACCATTCGCGAACGCGCACACCTGGACCTGATGGCGGAGGTGTTCAACCTCTTCAATGCCACCAACGTGCGCGGATTTTCCAATAGCAATTTCTCTGGGCGAGACATCACCTTGAATCCTGTGGGCAGCGGAAATGAGTCTTCCTTCTACGCTCCCGTGAGTACGGCTGGCGGATTCTTCGGCTCGGGCGGACCCCGCGCGTTTCAGTTTGCGATACGCCTGGGCTTCTGAGGGCAGCTTCCGGCGATTGCTGTGGATTGCGGAAGTCGTGCATACTGAGTAAGATGCGGTTGCCCCGCTAAAACCATGAAATGAGGAGACTTTCAGAAATTAGGACCGGAGTTTACGCGTTCTAGTACGTTGGTACCTTTTTGCCAGGGAATGAATTTGAATCCCGAGTTCTATTGTTCCCTAGCCCCACCCCGGCTACACTCGTTCCTTCGAACATGGAGGTATGCCTTGACCGGGTCCGAACGCCGCACTACTCAGAGATTTTCCATGCGGCTGCCGCTTACCGTTAGATGGACAACGGGCGCGGCGGTTGGCGAAACAATGACAGAATCCCGCGACGTCAGCTCCCGCGGGGTCTATTTCTTCCTCTCCAAGGACGTCAAAGAAGGCTCTCCTGTCGAGATTCTCCTGACATTGCCAAATGAAATTACCTTGGCTGGGCCGGTGCGCGTGCGCTGCCTGGGCCGCGTGCAAAGAACAGAACCCCGCGATGAAGGCGCCATCGGCGTAGTCGCGGCGATCGAACGCTACGAGTTTCTGCGCGGCGCCGAAGAAGTTTAATCGGCGCGTTTGCGCGATTAGAGATTCAGTACAAGTTCCTTGCTCGCTCACTGCGGAGGCGGGCGGGAATAGCCGGGGTGCCTCGGCCCCTCAGCGGAGCGCCCCGGCAGTTGTTTGTTTACGGTCCTTTGGCTCCCAAGATCTTCAGCCCTCCGTATCCCAATTTCAATCTATTACCAACAGTTCACAATTAGCCGTTGCGGTTTAATCTTCCGGATCCCCCATCAGAACAACTCGCTTTAGCAGTCTCTTACGTAACGTCGCAAGACAGAGTGTAGTTCAGGCGCACCCTGTACTTTAGGTCAGGCGATTTTCAGGGAGTCCTGGGTCATTATGGACTGAAGCCCGAACCCGCCCGGGGGAATCTCATAGGCCTTTTGGTGAAAAGGCCGCAGGATAGAGCCATGCCGGATACACCGGCGAATCAACATAGAGAAATGCCCAAGCATCGCAGCGTCGAGCGCGTTGTGGAGCGTTTGGCAACGCCGCAAGAACTCTCGGAGTTCGGAAACGCCGCGCCTCATCCGGAAATCGAGTCGCAGATTCTGGCACTTCTGGAAGTGCGGATGACGGAAGAGGAATCGGCGGAGAACCTGGTCGAGGATTCGTTGCAGGAAACGAAAGAAGTTAAAACACAAGCTGATTCGCGAGAGACGCAGATTGTTGAAGTGCCGCTGGAGCCCCGCACAGCGCATGTGACGCAGGCGGAAAACGGGCCGATCGCGAACCTCCTCGAAAAACAAGAGAACCAGCAGAAAAGTGCAGAAGAGCCCAGTGCCGAAACGCCGAGGGAATCCCGCTCGGTTGGCGCGGACCTGCTGATTTTTGCGGAAGTTCTGGACCAGCATCGCCAGTGGGTAGAGAGCGGCGGAACCGCCGGTGTGCGTGGCGACTTTGCCGGGGCGGATCTGGCGGGCGCGGACCTGACCGGGGTGAACTTGCAGTGCGCGCAATTACAAAAGGTGAATTTGCGCGGCGCCGACCTTTCCATGTCCAATTTGCGCGGGGCGAATCTGGTCGAGGCCGACCTGCGTGAAGCAAACTTGTTGGGTGCGGAGTTTTCCGGGGCCAACATGATGGGCGCGAATCTTTATGGCGCGCAAGGATTGTGGGTGGGCCGGCTGGGCGGAACAAATTTGTTCGATGCCACCCTGCCCGAGGCGGTCTCTGCTCACGACGGGGGAAAAACGATTGCGGAAGCGACGCAATCCGCGCGCGGGTTTTACCTGCTGTTGATGGGATTGTGCCTGGCCACTTGTGCGCTGATGGCGCTGACGACGGATGTCCGGCTGCTTCTTGACCTATCCGCAACGCCGACTTCGCGAATCCCCAATATTTTGCCGCTGCAGGGCTTTTATCTTGGCGCCCCATTGCTGCTCACGGTTTTGTACCTGCGGCTGCAATTTCTGTTGCTGCGCCTTTGGGGAAGCATGGGAGCGCTGCCTGCGGTGTTTCCAGATGGGCAGACCCCAGAGAAGGATGGACGATGGTACCTGGTGGGGCCGATCCGGCCGCACCTGCAATGGTCGCGCGATCCGCGTTCGCCGATTGCGCATGTGGAAAGCGTGATGGCGCGCCTGCTGGTTTATTGGGCCGTGCCGGCGGTGCTGTTTTTCCTTTGGCTGCGCTATCTGGTGATGCAGGACTACCGCGGCACGCTTTTGCATGTGTTCCTGATTACTCTGGCGAGTGCGGCGGCTTGCGGAACTCCGCGCATCGTGGCGCGTGTGCTGCGCCCCGGCGACTGGAACGATGAGAGCACTCCGCATTTCCTGCACGATGTGCTTTCCGCGGTGCGCGTGCCCGTGGCGGCCGGCCTGGTTCTGCTTTTGCTCTCTCTCGGTGTGATTCGCGGATTGCCCGCTGACCCGCATATCAGGCCTGAAGTTAGCCAGGGCGATCCCCGCCGTTGGGCGGCCATTGCGTTTCGCTCTGTGGGCTTCCGGCCGTACGCGGATATTACAGAAGAGAGCGTTCAGGCTTCACCAGTGAACGCTGGCAGCGGAGATGCGGTGTCCACCGATGCGCCCGGACCGCGGCTGAATGAAATCAACCTGCGGTATGCCAGGGGTTATCACGCGGCGTTTCCGAATGCGCGGATGTGGCGCGCGAATCTGGAAGGCGCCAGCCTGTCGGAAGCGGATTTTCGCGGCGTGAACCTGCGAGAAGGATTGTTACGCTCGGCGAATATGGACAGGTTGCAGGCCACCAAGGCGAACTTGGTGTCGGCGGACGCGCAAGGTGCAAACTTTGCGGGCGCGGATTTTCGCGGCGCAGACATGTCCTACGCGAACCTGGAAGGCGCCGTGTTGACGACGGCGAACCTCGATCACGCCACGCTCTATTCGGTGAATTTGCGGCAGGCCAACTTGTTGCGCGCGGATTTGTCGCACGCGGATTTGCGCGATGTGAAGGCGGAATTGTCTGTGCTTTCCCTGGCCATGCTGGATCAGACGGATTTGTCAGCCGCAAAACTAGCTGGCGCGAACATGACCGGCGCACAGTTCAAAGGAACCATTCTGCTGGAAGCGGACATGTCCAAGACGGATTTGCGCGGGGCTTCGTTCGCGGGAGCCATCCTGCGCCAAGCGCACCTGGATGGCGCAAACGTGGAAGGTGCGGATATGCACGGGGCGCTGGGCTTGGAAGCGTGGCAAGTGTGCTCGACGAAAGGCTGGCGCAGCGCGCAATTGGACTTGGATGTGAAGACGGCAACGGAGCAGATGTGTGGGGCAGTGCCAGCAGTCTCTCAACAGTAAGTCACTTAAATTTAATAGGTTGAAGGTCTTCTGGCGGGTGATTGACAGATTCGTGTGTCAGCACGTAAAATCGTGCTGCACGTGTTTTCGTGCTGATGGGGGATGGCCATGCCCAAGAAAAGCAATGTCGCTACAAAGAAAACCAACATCACCTTGAAGCTGGACACGGAGTTGCTTCGCGTCATCAAAGTTGTCGCCGCGAAACGAAGAACTTCCGTAAGCGCGCTTCTGACGGAAAAGCTCGAGGAAATCGGGAGGAATGACGAAGAATACGAGCAGGCGATGAAACGCTCGATCGCCAGAATGGAAAAAGGTTGGGACCTCGGCTGGCAGAAACCCAAGTCGCGAGACGAACTTCATGAGCGGTAGATCGTTCGTTGATTCCAACATTCTTATCTACGCGCACGACACAGCTGAAGGCAGAAAACACAACGAATCACTGCGGCTTTTGAGAGGATTGTGGGAAGAAAAGCGCGGTGTGTTGAGTACGCAAGTACTTCAAGAGTTCTGCGTGAATGCGCGGCGAAAATCACGCAATCCCATCAGTTGGGAACAGATGCACGAAGCTCTTTTGGACTATGTGAAATGGGAAACGGTTGTGAATTCACCGCAATCCTTGTTTCGGGCTCTTGAAATCGAGCGGCGATATCAGTTGTCGTTCTGGGACGCGATGATCGTGCAGGCAGCGGCCAGCGCCGGGTGCGAAGTGCTCTATTCGGAGGATCTGTCCCACGGCCAAGAATACCAAGGCGTTCTGGTGATCAACCCGTTTGTGAATTGAGCCACTCACAAACGCTGGATGCCCTGCGGGGCTCACTAGTCACGCGTTACGAATTGCAAGCCACGCTACCCGAGTCTTACCGTTCATCCCCAAACAACTTGATATCTTCCGGGCCTTCATTCAGCGGCATGATGTCGCGGCCCTGTACAATCTGTCGCACCTGTTCGACAATGTCCGGATTCGCCAGTGTGGTGATATCCCCGGTATCCATGTGATTGGAAATGGCCGCCAGGACGCGGCGCATGATTTTGCCGGAGCGCGTCTTGGGCATATCCGGAACGATGTGGATGCGCTTTGGCCGCGCGATCTTGCCAATCATCGTCTCGATGGTCGCTGTTACCTTCTCGATGATGGCCTTCTTGGGAAGAACTCCCGGCTTCAGCGAAATATAAATTTCCGGGACGCGGCCCTTCACTTCGTCCACAACAGGGACGACAGCGGCCTCGGCGATTTCTTGAACGGTGAGGCACGCTGACTCCAGTTCCTTGGTGCCCAAGCGGTGCCCGGCGACGTTAATGACGTCGTCCACGCGGCCAAGAATCCGGTAGTAGCCATCGGGCGGAAGCACCGCTCCGTCCGCGGCATAGTAGGGCCAGTCACGCCAATCCTTGCTTTGCGGATTCTTGTTGTACTTCTTGTAGTACTGATTGACGAAACGGTGCGGATCGCCCCACACGGTTTGCATGATGCCAGGCCACGGATTTCGTATGCAAATATTTCCGGCCGCGTGGTCAGCGGTGACGATCTCCTTGCCTTCTTCATCCCAAATAACCGGATAGATTCCCAGGCACGCAGGGCCTGCGCTGCCGGGCTTCATGGGATCGAGCGCGGGCTTTGTGGAACACAGAAAACCACCTGTCTCTGTTTGCCACCACGTATCCACAATCACAGCTTCGCCTTTGCCCACTACTTCGTGATACCAGCGCCACACCTCCGGCTCGATCGGTTCGCCAACCGTGGTCATATGCTTGAAGCGGTAGTTGTGTTTCTTCGGCTCCTCAGAGCCCGCTTTGCGAAGCATGCGAATCGCCGTCGGAGAAGTGTGGAAGATGTTCACGTCGAGTCGTTCCGCAATGCGCCACGGACGCCCAGCGTCCGGGAATTGCGGCACACCTTCATAAAGGACGCTGGTGGCTGCCAGCGCGAGCGGCCCATAAACGATATAAGAGTGGCCGGTGATCCAGCCAATATCCGCCATGCACCAGTAGACATCTTCCGGATGAATGTCCTGGTAATACTTGGCGGTGCCTGTTACATAAGCGAGATAGCCGCCCGTGCGGTGCTGGCAGCCTTTCGGCTTGCCCGTGGTGCCGCTGGTGTACATCAGGAAGAGCGGATCTTCGGCGTCCATCGAGACGGGCGGGACAACGGCATTGCGGTAATCCTTCAGGATGTCGTCAATAAAAAAGTCGCGCTCCATGACCATGGGCGCATCGGAAGTGTACTTGTGGTGATAACGCTTCCACACCAGAACCTTGTCAATCACCTGGCCTTCTTTTTTCGCGGTATCCACGGCGATATCGGCGCTGGCTTTGTGGTCCACCCAGCGGCCGTTGCGGTGGTATCCATCCACGTAAATCAGCACGCGGCTGCCAGAATCGGCGGCGCGCATACCGCATGCTTCGCCAGAGAAGCCGCCAAAAACGACGGAGTGAATGATGCCCAAGCGTGCGCACGCCAGCATGGTGATGGGCAGCTCCGGAATCATGGGCATGTGGATGGTGACGCGGTCGCCCTTCTGCAGACCGGCGAAGCCTTGCAGCACGGCGGCAACTTCGTTCACGCGCCGGTACAACTCCTGATAGGTGATGACGATGTGGTTTTCTTCTTCGGGCTCCGGCACAAAGATCAGTGCAGCCTTGTTTTTGTACTTGGCCAGATGGCGATCCACGCAGTTATAGCAAACGTTCAAGCGCCCGCCGACGAACCACTTCCAAAAGGGCGGATGATTGGTGTCCAGCGTCGTATGCCAATACTGGTCCCAATGAAGCAGTTCGGCATATTCGCGGAAACATTCCGGGAAATTCTTCTCGCTGAATCGTTCCAACGCGTAATTGTCGTTCAGATTGGCTTGCGCGATGAATCGCGCGGGAGGCCGGATGTACGCTTCTTCCTTCCAATGGACGGCAATCTGCGCTTCGGTCAGGCCGTGCTTCTTGGCGTGGGATTTGGCTTCGGTGTTCTTCTTCGCAACGGTCTTTGGCACGGCACTCGCTCCCTTGAGAAATAGAGACTGCAAAACCGCATGGGGCCAATCTCTGCCCGCAGGAAGGACCCCATGCGCGAGGGCGTGGATCATCCAATACCGGCGCCGCCCAAAAAAGCCTGAGGCAGAATGATGCTACTTCGCCCATTCGCTCGTCAATCGGCGCAAGGCCGCTGGGTTTGTGCGAGATTACCCCTACCGCCACAGCGTGCGTTAGTTTGCGGGCCCGTGGACCCACACAGTTTTGATGTTGGTGAACTCGCGAATACCGTAAGGCCCCAACTCGCGGCCGTGCCCGGAAGCTTTCACGCCGCCAAACGGAACGCGTGGGTCGGAGACCACCATCTGGTTGATAAAGACCATGCCTGCTTCCAGTTCGTTGATGAAAAGTTCGCGCTCGGCGGGATCGTTGGTCCAGGCGCTCGCGCCCAGGCCAAAGCGCACGTCATTGGCAATCGCGATGGCATCCTCAATTGTTTTTGCGCGGAAAACGCACGCGACCGGGCCAAATAACTCTTCGCGATAGGCTGGGGAATCTTTGGGAATATTCGTGAGAACCGTTGGTAGATAGAAATTGCCAGGGCCAGTTGCGGGCTTGCCTCCAGTAAGCAGCTTTGCGCCGGCTTGAATACTCTTTTGCACGTCCGCATCAATGTCCCTTACGGCGTCTGGCGTGGCCAGCGGTCCAACATCCGTTCTTGGATCGAGGGGATCGCCGAGCTTCAGCGCTTGCATACGGCTGACAAACTCTTTCTCGAATTGCTCCGCGATCTTCTCGTGAACGATAAACCGCTTTGCAGCGATGCAGGATTGCCCATTATTGATGACGCGCGCTTTCACCGCTGTGGCAGCGGCTTCCGCCACGTTCGCGCTCGGCATCACGATGAAGGGATCGCTTCCGCCGAGCTCCAGCACAACTTTCTTAATTCGTTTCGCGGCGGAGATGCCCACCTGGATGCCGGCCTGTTCGCTGCCGGTTAGCGTGGCGGCGGCGACACGGGGATCATTCAGGATGCGGTCCACCTGGGAGGCGCCAATCAGTAACGTCTGGAAAACATCCACGGGAAAACCGGCGCGGCGCACAATGTCCTCGATTTTCAACGCGCATTGTGGAACGTTCGACGCATGCTTCAACAGGCCGACATTGCCCGCCATCAGCCCGGGCGCGACGAATCGGAAAACCTGCCAGAAAGGGAAGTTCCATGGCATCACGGCGAGGACGATGCCAATGGGCTCGTAACGGATGAAACTCTGTGCGGCAGAGGTGGGGATGATCTCGTCGGCGACAAACTGTGGTGCGTGTTCGGCGTAAAAGCGGCAGGTGGACGCGCATTTTTCAGTTTCGGCGATGGCGGAGGCCAGCGTTTTGCCCATTTCCAGAGTCATCAGGCGGCCAATCGATTCCTTCTCGGATTCCAGGATTTCCGCGGCCTTGATCATCCAGCGGGCGCGATCGGTCATGGCTGCTTTGCGAAAGCTGTGAAAGGCAGCCGCGGCCTTTGTGATTTTGGCGTCAACCTCGGCGTCGCTGAGCGCGTCGAATTTCCTGACGACTTCGCCGGTCGCTGGATTGATGGTAGCAATGGGCATTGCCTGTGCTCCTCGGAGTAGTCGCGGGGATGCTGAAATCAGATGCGGATTTTAATGCAAAACCTTACTTTTTTAAAGTAGGGATTTGCACGAAGCGAAAACGATTGCGTAGATGGCGCCGGACTTGCCGCATTTATTTCTTCTTGGCGGCAGGAACGGGCGGCGGAGGAGGCGCAGGCTTAAGGCCGGCGGCCGCCTGCTGAACATCATTGACAGCCGCGCTGGCTAATTCATAAAGTGCCGGCTCATTCTGCCGCTTGGCTATGTATGAATCACCGGATTTGGCGATGCCCACCTTTTCCGTGCGCTTGTTCTGATTGGAGGTAACCGCGATCTCCATCGTCTGCGCACTGAACCCGGAATCGGGGAACTTTGTAGCGGAGAGATCACGCAGCTTTTCCAATAGCATTTGTACGCTATCGGAGTCGAGCTTTTTGCCATCCACTCCCCACCAGTCGGTGCCCGAGCGCGTGAGAAAATAGGATTTCGCGCCGTCGTGTATCTCGATCTTGTCGGGTTCCTCATAGCCAAAGTCGAAAAGCTTTTTGTTGCGGAAATCGTCGAGAGACTTGTTGAGCGACGTGCCAAGAGACGCGGGAACTTTGAAAACGCCGGCGACCACGGAGGATTTCGCGTAATAGTCATCCTTGGCCTTGCGAATTCGCAATTCCTGCGTGCCAGAGGCCCCCGTGATTTTCGCGGTGGTGAACGGAGCAGCGCCAATGAAAGCAGAAGCAATCTTTGCCTCATCGTCGCTAGAAGAAGTTTCCATCTTGGCGTCCTTCAACGCGCGGACGAGGTCATCCACCTGAAAGGATTCCACGCGATAAGGTTTGGGCTTCAGGATCTGCCAGGACTCCTTTTCGCGCGCAAACGTAATCTCCTGCTGTTTGCCCGCGGATTGCTGAAGCAATTCGATCTGTGAGACCTTGTCGAAATCGGCGGTCAACAGCCGCTTGTCGCGAAGATCCGCGGCGGATTTGTCGAGGTTGGATTTGTTGAAATTGGCAATCGTGAAAACGCGCGGATCTCCGGCAAGCGCGGCATAGTTGGAGCCGCCGGTGATAGTTTGCCCGCCGAGTAAAAGTTTTTGCGTTTTGTCTTTTACAGTGATTTCGATTTCCAGAGCAGGGTCGGCGAGGCCATAGGGAGCGAGATCGGCGGGCTTGTCGTCAACAAGTTGCTCGGAACCCAAAGAAGAAACAGTTGAAAGCACACTGGAAACAGACTCCTGGTCGGCAGGTAAGGGCTGTGGCGAAGTGATCTGCCACGCGCCCGAAGAGTTTTTCGAGAGCACAACCTCGGGCTCGCCTTTGTGCCGGATGACGAGTCGCGAGATATCAGCCTGGTTGAGCGTAAGAATTTTCGGGGGCGCCGCTGCGCCGGCTTTCGTGGTGTCCTCCGAGGGCTTGTGATGATTGGACCAATACAGCGCGCCGGTAAGAGCAGCAAGAATCAGTGCGGCGATAAAGAGGCCACGGAGTTTCATAAACGGTAATTCCTCGTTAAGCTCGAACGCGCGAGCCCGAATCTAGCGGCGGCGCCACCATACGGCAACTCCGCCGAGAATGACGAGCAGGGGAAGTAGACCCTGGCTCGTAATGCGAAGCCAGTTAAATTGCGCTTGCGTCAGCTTGATGCTGCGATCGTCGCGATCCTTCGGACGTATCGATATGAGGTCTTCGTCGGAGGCCAGCCAGTTGATGGTGTTGAGCGCAAGATCGCGGTTCCCGTTGAATCCGATGAAGGAATTAGCAGTCCACGACGAACTGCCCACGACAACGAAACGTCCCTGTGAGTTTTCTTTTCCCGTGTTGTATGTGCCCGCGGCGGCAATCGTCATCGGACCGCGTGTGTTCTTCGGATCATCAGGATCAATCTTGGGGCTGTTGAGTTTTGTGGTGGCCAGGCTTGTCTCTGAAGAGCCGAACAGTTTTTCCACGGTGGTCTTGTCGCCATTCTTGGTTTCCAGCGAACGGGCCAGTGGAAAGCCGGTGACGTGGCGATTCAAATCGTTAACGATGGCGTGGGAATCGTAAGTTGTGACCAGGGCCACCTGCGGGCCAAGACCCACAAGCTGGCCGATGGGGTTGTTGTCCAGGATAAGATTCTTTTCTGGAGTAACGCCCCAACCTTCTAGAACCTTGCTGAGCGCTTCATTGTCCGCGATTTCAGCACGCCCCATCTTGAGCGGCGGATCGAGCAGGAACAGCGCCCGCCCGCCGTTCTCCACGTATTTCTGAATGGCATCCGTTTCCGTTTGCGGGTAATCGCCATCGGGACCACCGACAACCACGACGGTACATTCCGCGGGAACCTCGGCCTTTGTCAGCAGATTAATGGGTTTTGTTTCGTAGCTCTCCGTGGCCAGCAGATCCTTGAAGCGCGAATAGCCGCTACGGTCCGTGTCTTCGATGGCGTGCTCGCCACTGCCTTCCACAAAGCAGATCGTACGCGTGGTGGATTTCAAATCGCGAATGAACGCGCCGGTGATGCCTTCCTCCGTCACACTCTTGGCCTCTTCCTTGCGTGCGCCAATTTGCACAATCGCGGTGCCGTAATTCTTCACACCCGCGGCACGCGCAACGTCCGGCTTTTTGTCGACGTCAACGTAATCCACGTGAACCTTCGGCGAAAGATTGGCGTAGAGATCAAGCTGGTCCTTAGCCTCACGGAACCGCGTGTTCTGGTCGAAATAAGTAATGGTTACCGGTTCCTTGATGCCTTTAACTATTTTGACGGTTTGTTCAGAAAGGCTGTAGCGCTTGTTGGAAGTGGAGTCGTAGGTTTTGTTGTAGCGATCGGCAAGCGTATTCGCGACAACGATGATTCCGAGAGCCAGGAGAATGTAAGTTCCGGCGTATAGCGCGTATTTCGTTTGGCGTGCTTGCAAAAAAGTCATTTTCATTGGCTTACGATCTCCAGCGCAGGGATTCCATCGACCGCGCGGTCAGAAAGAGTCCCAGGAAAATAGCGGTGACATAAAAAACCGCATCCTTTGTGGAGAGCAAACCCTTCGCAAAGGAATCGAAATGCGTGAGCACCGACAGGTAGGCGAGGAAGCGCGCCCATCCCGCGGACTCATAGCCGCTGACCCATTCGAGAACCCACAGCAACAAACAAACGCCGAAAGTGACGGCGCCCGCAACGATCTGGTTGCGCGTGAGCGTGGAGATGAACGTGCCAATGGCCAGCAGCGCGCCTGCCTGCAGCAGCAAGCCGAGGTAAGCGATCGCCAGCGGCTTCCAATCCGGGTTGCCATATTTGAAGAGCCAGATGAAATTGAGCGCGGTCAAAAGCAGCATGCCTGCGTAAAGAATCAGCGAGGCAAGCCACTTGCCGAAAATCACCTCAGCATCGCGAATCGGGGAAGTAGCGAGCAACTCGATGGTGCCCGTGCGTTTCTCTTCCGCGAACAGGCGCATGGTGATCATCGGGATTAGAAATAGGCCAATCACGCTTGCGTTGGAAATGAGAGGGCGAATCACCTCTTCGTTCAGGTTCATGGGCATCATCTGCCCGCGCATTTGCGATTCCATACCCAATAAAATGAAGTAGCCCAGAATGTTCCAAAAGAAAAACCCGAAGATAATGGCAAACATCGCCAGTAGGATGTAGGCAATGGGAGACACGAAATAGCTGCGAAGTTCCTTGCGGCAGATGATCCAGACGTTGCTCATGGCTATTATTCTCCCGTCCCGGTGGCGATGGCTTCCGGCGCCGCAGCAGCGGATTCATTTGTCGGCGTGGCGGCGGCATCGGTGCCCGTGAGCTGCAGAAAGATTTCTTCCAGGCTGACCGCGGAGGTGCGGAGTTCGTTCAGGTCCCAGCCGGATTCGACGATGGCGCGCGCCAAATCCCCGCGAATGGCGCGATCGTGCAGGCCTTCCACCTCGAAGCTGGAGCAATTCTGCCGCGTCTCTCGGAATACAACGCGGCTGACGCCAGGAACCTGTTCCAGTCGGCGTTGCACTGTGGCGGCACTAAGTTCGCCGCTGCGGCCGGCCACTTCCACCAGGACGGAACCCGCCCCGCTCGCGCGATGCCGCAAATTGCTCACCGAGTCCGTTGCGACCAGCTTCCCTTTATTAATGATGATTACCTGTTGGCAGGTCTGCTCGACTTCGGGAAGAATGTGCGTGCTCAAAATAATGGTGTGATCCCCGGCGAGCCCCTTGATCAGATCGCGCGTCTCGTTGATCTGCTTGGGGTCGAGCCCGGCGGTCGGTTCGTCCAGAATCAGCACATCGGGATTGTGAATGATGGCCTGAGCCAGACCGACGCGTTGGCGGTAGCCCTTCGAGAGCTTGCCCAGAACTTTGTCTTTCACGTCGGTGATGGCGCAGCGATCCAGAACGTAATTCACTCGAGTGCTCAGGTGAGTGCCGCGCAGCCCCTTGATTTTGCCGACGAACTGCAAATACTCCGTCGTGCGCATTTCGGGATACAGCGGTGGCGTTTCCGGCAGATAGCCGATGCGGCGCTTCACGTCCAACGGATTCTCTAGAACGTCGAAGCCGGCGACCTCCGCGGTGCCGGAGGTGGGCGGCAGAAAACAGGTCAACATACGCATGGTCGTCGTCTTCCCGGCCCCATTGGGACCCAGGAAGCCGACAATTTGACCTTTTTGCACCTCGAATGAAATTTGGTCCACGGCCGTGTTGCGCGCGTACCTCTTGGTAAGCTGTTTTACGTTAATCATAAGATTTAGCTTTGAAGCGATGAGGGAGTTCCCGGTCCTTCATCGCGAAAAGAACTCAATGTGCAAAACATAATGCTAAAAATGTGAGATGCCCGATGTCAATAGCCAAGTTGCCTTTCGACAAAAAAAGATGGGAACCGCGAAATGTGAATAGGAGTTGTGGTTGTTTTGTCCGATTTTAGGGAGAATTGAATCATCATGACTATTCGGCGAATGCTCTTGATGGCAACAATGGTGTTGCTCGTACTCGTCGCGCCAAGGGGTCCCCTTGCTAGAGCGCAAAGTTCGACAGGCGCAATTTCGGGTGTCGTCACTGATGCTTCCGGCGCCGTGGTGGCCAGTGCGGCAGTGAAGGCAACGAATGAAACGACGGGCCGTGCATGGACCGCCTCTTCCGGTCCCTCCGGCGAGTTTCAATTGCAAAAACTATCCCCTGGCTATTATGCGGTGGAAGTATCCGCCCCGGGCTTCCAGATTTTTCGCGCAACTAAAATAAACGTCTCTGCGGGAACAGCCGCGAATTTGCCCGTCAAACTGATCGTCGAATCCGCGCGCAAAGTCGTCATCGTCAATGGCGAAGCCGTGGACGACTACAAGCCCGCCAATGTTGCCATCGGGAATTTGGATAGCCAACCGCTACAGGAATTGCCTATCTCCGCGCTGGTTGTAACGCGCAGCCTGATGGAAGATCAGCAAGCGCGGTTACTTTCCGATGTAGCGAAAAATGACGCCTCGGTTGGCGAAGACTACGCGCCGGTCGGCTGGTACCAGGATTTTGAGATTCGCGGATTTCCGCTCGACCTGGCCTCGGCGATTAAAATCAACGGAATGTCGGTGGCCGGGGAACAACTTTTCCCCTTGGAAAATAAAGAAACGGTTGAATTCCTGCACGGCGTGGATTCCGACGAAGTGGGCGTAGCTTCCGGCGGCGGCTTGGTGAACTATGTGACCAAGCGCCCCGCGAGTGTGCGCACCCTGAACGTGGCCACCGACCAGCGTGGCACAACGTACGCCGCTGTCGATCTTGGCGGATTCCTTGGCGAACAGCAGCAATTCGGCATTCGCACCAATTTTGCTGGTGAAGACATGCACTCCTACGTGCACGGCGCGAATGGCACGCGGGAATTCGGCGCCGTCGCGGCCGACTGGAAAATCAACGCCGCCACTTACCTGAAGGGCGATTTCGACTACCAGCATCTGGTGCAACGCTCCGTGGGCGGCTACCAGTTGCTCGGGGGAACCACTGTGCCGGTGGATGTTTCTCCCGATGTGATGCTCGGCTATCAATGGTGGGCCAAGCCGAACACCTACGACGATTTCAATGCCATCGTTCGCCTGGACCACAGCTTCTCCGACCACTGGCGTTTCTTTGTTGCCGGAGATTTCAGCCACACTCTGCTTGACGATAATATTGCTTGGCCTTACGGCTGCTACTACGCCGCCTCCTGCGCCAACAGCGCCACGCCGTTTTTCTTCAGCCCCGCCGGCGACTACGACGTTTACGACTATCGAAGCCCCGGCGAGTTACGCATTAACGATCAGTTGCAAGCCATTCTGCAGGGCCAGGTAAAACTCGGCTCCGTGATCAACGATGTCGCCATCGGAACCAGCTTACAGCGCCGCAGCGTGAATCTGCCCAACCCTGTCTACACCTACGTTGGCACTGAAAATATTTATCAGCCGGAGCAGACTTTCCTTCCCTCAACCGATGTGGCGGGCCCCGTCACTCTTGCTGAAGACACGCATCAATACGCCCTGATCGTGGCGGACCACATTCATTTGCCGAAGAGAATTGATGTGGCCATCGGCGGCCAATACGACACCCTGCACGATTTCCTGTTTCCCAATAAGTCCGTCTGGCTGCCGCAGTATTCGCTGTCGTACCGCCCGATCTCCGAAGTCCTGCTTTACGGCAATTACAGCGTGGCGCTTTCGCTGGGGCTGCAAGCGCCGTTTTGGGCGACCGTCAATCCCAACGCGTTTCTCGCTCCCTTTTTCACGCGCCAGGTGGAAACGGGACTCAAATACTCGCCGGGAAGCCGCATCCTGTTGACGGCTGCGCTATTTCGCATGCGCGCGCCGTTTTTCTATCCCAAAGTGACGGACGATGGAGCCGACATCGATTTTCTCTCCGACGGGCACGAGACACATGGCGGTCTTGAATTAAGCGCGCAGGGCAAAGTGAACAACTGGCTGCGGCTTTCGGGAAGCGCGGCGCTCTTGAGTGCCGTATCGTCAGGAAGCAGCACTCCAGACTTTAACGACAGGCAGGTGATCGACGTGCCGCGTTTCCATACGTCCGTGTTCGCGGACCTTGACGTGCCATTCATCACCGGTCTGCATCTCCTTCCTGGGTGGAGCTACACCGGGCCAAAAGAAGCAACACGCGACGATTCGGTGAGCGTGCCGGGTTACAACCTGTTCAACATGGGCGCGCGTTATACGCCAAGTGGAGAATGGAGCAAAGTGACGTTTCGCTTGTTCGCGGACAACGTGATGAACAAGCGCTATTGGAAAGATACGGGCGCAAGTTACGGCGACACGTTTTTGCATCTCGGCGCACCTACAACGGTGCGGCTAGCCGTGGAATATAATTTCTAAAGGGCAAAGGAAAATAGGAGATTCGCGGAGATGAGCGGGAGCGCAAAGGGAAGCCGATCGCGAGTGCCGGAATGAGCGGTGAAGTGAAGGCGCATGGCCTGGATGGAGACCTGGTCGAACCGGATTGGGCGGCTCTGAAGCTCGATGAATTGAATGAACTGCTGCGGCGTTTTCCCCAAGCGCGCAGAGCGGAGCGGATTCTGTCGTTCAGTCCGCGTCCCTTTTCGGCGGCCAGCGTGGTGCGAACCCCTCTCGGTAAAGTATTTGTGAAGCGCCATCACCACGCGGTTCGCGACAGGGATTCACTGCTCGAAGAGCATCGCTGGCTGTCCTATCTGAGCGCTCGCGAAACTCTGGTGAAGAAGCCGCTTGCGGACAACGCAGGTGAAACCGCCGTCGAAATTGGGCAGTGGACCTACGAAGTTCATCCCGCAGGCGATGGACTGGACGTGTACGAAACGGCGCAATCCTGGACGCCCTTCCTGAGTGTGGACCACGCGCGCAACGCCGGAGGCGCCCTTGCTCAATTGCACGCCGCCTCCGCGGGCTACGACGCGCCTGCTCGCAAAGCGCCAACGCTTGTAACCAGCTTCAAGATATTCTCCAGCGAGAACCCGTGGCCTGAACTCACACGTTATGTTGAAGAGCGTCCCACGCTGCAAAGTTATCTCGCAAAACGTGACTGGCTGGCGGAAACGCAAGAAACTTTTCTACCTCTGCACAACCGGTTGCGAAAATTCCTTTCCGCCTTTCAGCCTCTTTGGACGCACAACGATTTTCACGCCTCCAATCTGTTCTGGAGCGATGTCTCACCCGACGCAGCGGTCACGGACATTATTGATGTGGGTCTTGCGGATCGCACCACTGCGATTCACGACATAGCCACCGCGATCGAGCGCAACGGCGTGGAGTGGCTGCAAATCCACGATGCTTCCCATGATCCGCTGCACTTGGAGCAAATCACCGCGCTGTTGAATGGTTACGACGAATTGCGCCCCTTATCGCGCAACCAAGCCGAAGCCGTGGTAGCCCTGCTTCCGCTGGTTCACGCCGAATTCGCGCTTTCCGAGGCGGATTATTTCCTGCGCGTCTTGAAATCAAAGGAAAAAACAGATCTTGCGTACGTTGCATATTTCCTCGGGCACGCCCGTTGGTTCAGCAGCGATCCAGGGAAGCGCTTGCTCGATCACCTGCAAGTCTGGGCCGAATCGCATCCGGCTGATGCAAAGACGAGGCCAGCAGTTTCCGAAGGGGTCAACAAATCATGATGTCGCCGCTCGAAATCGCCGCCGTGATCACCAGCGTTCTCGGCATTTGGCTGACCACCCGGCGCAAGCTCTCTTCCTGGCCCGTGATTCTAATCTCCTGCGTGTTGTATGCTCTGGTTTTTCGCCGCGAAAAACTTTACTCAGACATGCTGCTGCAGTTTGTTTATTTTGCCTTCGGCATCTATGGATGGTGGCACTGGTGGCGCGGCTTGCGGGAGGAAGGCAGCGTCAGGGTGGAGCGCCTTTCCCCGCGAGGGCTCGTGATTGGAATGGTCCTCGGCACCGCCGGCAGTTTCCTGCTGGGCTATTTCATGGCGCATTACACGGATGCGGCGCTGCCGCACATTGACGCCGCGCTGACCAGTTTCAGTCTGATCGCGCAATTCTGGGCCACGCGCAAACACATCGCGAATTGGTGGACCTGGATTGTCGTCGACGCGCTAGAGATCGGCGTCTTCATTTACAAGCATCTCTATCTGACATCGTTGCTTTTCGCGTTCTTGATTTTTTTGGCCGTGCTGGGCCTCCTCGATTGGAACAAAGCCCTGCGCGACCAGGAAGCAGCGAAGCCGGGCGAACCTGCCAGCCTCGCCCTGCCCGATTCAGAATCTAATCCTGTCTAATTCCACCAAATACAAAACGTGGACTGCGATCGGGCATTCGGGAAATTGCAACGTACAGACCCGAAGCGGTAATCGAGGGAACTCGGTACAAAGAAACGCCTCGAAGGTCCGGTGGCTAACCCTGCGTCTGAATTTTTGCTACTCTTTCACCCCGTAATTTGAACCGGTTCGTAACGCAAGAGGGAGATTCCACATGAGCGCCACCGCGAAGATCCACTGGGTGCGTATTTTGATCGGCGGATTTCTGGCAGAACTCTCAGTTTTCGTCGTTGTCATTCCGGTCTTACTGTTATTCGGTCAGCATCCTTTGCTCTATGTGGCGCCGCCAGCTTCTTTGCTGGCTTGTTTCTTATTCGCGTTTTGGGTCGGACGAAAGGTCGAATCACGCTTCGTGCTGCACGGTATTCTGGTTGGAGCGGTTGCCACGCTCATCTACGTCGCCCTGACGCGCGGTCAGCCCGAACCTTTGGCCTACATCTATGCTCACGTTTTGAAAATCCTGGGAGGTGCGGCAGGTGGTTTTTACGCGGGGCAGCAGCGCAAGCCCGCAAGTTCCGCCGCGCAATAGATCGGTTAATCGCTAGCCTCAAAGTCCGCAGGCTAGATGCCGAGCGCAAAGGGAATTTCCCACCTAACAAGTGGTCGAGGCGCTTCAGCCAATGTCAGCGTAGTGCTTCGCCTACTGCGCACCGCTTTGTGCCGAGTGGCACTGCTTCACAGCCTTTTCGGCTTCATCATCCCCGGGCATCACAGCCAATATCTTATTGGCCAATGAAAGCGCCGCCGGCCAGTCTGAATTTCCAAGCGCCGTCCGCATTTCCTTGCGAGTCTCATTCAGCGCGCAGCCCGCAAGAACCTTTTTGACTTCGACATCGTCCGGCGCTACGGCAAGTATTTTCTTGCCATACGAAGTTGCGGCGGCGCAATCGGACTTCTTCACGGCAGCCCGAAACTGCTCGCGGTTATAAAATGCAATTCCGAAATCGCTCTGCGCCTCATTGAACTCCGGGTCAAGTTCCCGGGCTTTCTGCAGCTGCGCCGTCCCTTCGACAAGGTTCCCTTGCCACATCAGCGCGTTCCCCAGATTGTTATGAGCCTTGGCATTGCGAGGATCCAGTTCCACAACCTTCTTCCACGCCGCGATCGCTTCTGTAAGCTGGCCCTTTGCCGTCAGGTCCGTGGCAACGTCGAAAAGGCGATACGACTCCGCCGCGGGCACGTCGATCTTAAGCATCCCGTTCGGTGGGATATTCACGAATTCAGGAATATTCACCGCGCGATTAGCGGCAGTCGCGTTGTCGATCAGGACTGCGGGGCTATCGTTGCCATCCGAATCCAGGTGCGTCAAAAACATCTGCGTGTAAGGTGTACGGCTCTTCGAGGAGAATACGAGCCAGCGTCCATTGGGAGAGAAGCTGTGCCAGGAGTTCATCAATGAAGTATTGCATCGCATGCGCCGCGCTGTGCCGCCCTCGAAGGGCACAATGTAGAGCTGGCTATCCGGGCGCATCAATTGCGCATTGTGGCACTTCACAAAAACGATCCAGCGGCCATCCGGCGAAACCTTAGGAAAGCTGTTGCTCATCCCGTCTTCAGAAGCGCCCGCAATCGCTTCCGGTTGGCCGCCTTTGCCTTCATTGAAGGGAATGCGGTAGAGGTCGTACTGGATTTGCGTCTCCTCCGGAGAGTTGGCATGCTCAGCCAGCTTCTGGCCCTTGGGGTAAGGGTCCCTCGCTTCTGCCCGTGCAAACACCACGTACTTGCCGTCGGGACTCCAGACAGCGTTGGTTTGCACGTAGCGCGGGTCATCCGCTCCAGGCAAAGTCTGCTTTTGGCCTGTCACGCGGTTGTACCACGCCAGAACCCCGCGCGTGGGATAGAACACCTGCAAAAAGCGATAATCCTTGAAATTCACAACGTAATAGCTCTCGGCGAGCTTTTTTTCCTGCCCTCGCAGCATGGTCAGAACGTATCTGCCGTCCGGCGAGACCTGCGACATGAAACCGATTCTAGAAGGTGCATCCGTTTTATCCCGCAGAGCGCTCCAGGAGATCACGTCCTGATTGCGAATGGTCATCTCCGGCTTGACGGAGGTGAGCACATACAAGCCTTTGTCGTTTGCGGGACCGTCGAGATCCATCCCAAACGTTTTGCCGTCGCGAGAAAACGAATGACAATTCGCGCATGTGTGAAGGCCGGTCAAGAGCAGGTGACTGCGGGGCTCGCCGATGTTGCGAAGTCGCCACGCGAGAAGTGGCAGATCGCCTTGGGCCAGCGGCTTAATCACCCCCTCTTCCAATTCCGAAGGTATCAACGGCACATCGCGATAAAAGATAGGGGCTCCGACAGGATCTTTAGAGGTCTGTATCACAACAGCGCCGCGAGAAACAGCGTGGTCCGGATGCCCGTTTTGGAAACCGGTGATTGTGACGGTGGCCGGATGTTCCCACGAATGTTTCTTGATGGTCTCCCACATGGCCGCATCGGGAATCCATGTTCGCGCCGCGGCTTGTTGGGGCGTCAGCCTGGGAGCTTCATTGCTTGCGGAAACACAACGTGGATCGATTTCGCCAATGTGCATTCGCTCGCCCGCCGATTTTGTCTGAATCCCAGCGGAGCCATCGCTGAATGTTACGTCGATTTTCCACTCAGAAGCACTGTCCGATGAATCGCGCCAAAGAAATGTGGGAGGCGTGATTTCCGGCGGGAAAATGGATTGATTCTCCGGGTAGTCGACAGTTATCACCGCCAACTCGGAATTGTTAGGGCTTTGCGCGGGAGTAGATTCCGTGGCTTGCGCCTTCGTCGTCTGCCGGGCAAACGACAAACCTGTCGTGTTCGAGCCGCCATGTACCACACTCATCGCCAAAATCAGCGCGGCGAACTCTGACACCCGCTTTATACCCAGGCCCAGGCCTGTCAATCGTTCCACGGCTTCTCCGTCACTCGGCTGGGGCAGATGGTTCGCCAGCCGAATTCATCTCTAGAAGATCATCCAAGTCTTCGATTTTAGCTGTGACCTACCACACAACTAGCCTGCGTCGCCGCATCCCGTGTCGCACCTCCACTTGCCGGCTCCAGCCGCACGGAACAGTGGCAAACAAAGGCATCACGGATTCACTTTGCCTTGGGAGTTTCGCGAGCTTTCTTCTTCGACCAGCTTGAACCGACTCAGGGCCTTTTCTTGTTCACGCAATCCCGCTGTGACCTCCGCCAGCCTTTGTACCAGCTGCGGTAATTGCGTCTGGTCACCTTTCCCACGAAGGCAGGCGATCAGATGATATAGAGCGGATTGGTCATTGGGGTCGGTCTTCAATGCAAGGCGAGCCGTTGCCTCCGCAAGACTTCTCTCTCCTGAACGCAGATAGAGTTCAGTAAGGACATCTTCGGCCTGTGTAAAATCCGGCTTGCCTCGTACGGCGCGCTTCGCCGCAGCCTTCGCTTCCTGAAAAGCTGGAGTCCCCGGTTTAACGCCACTACGAATCAGGAGTTCAGCGAGAAGATAATTGAGTGTGGGATCGGCGGGCGCCTTTGCCAGGCGCTGCCTTACAACTTTGATGGACTCGCCCACCTTGTTTTCCTCGAGCAGCAAGATGCCTAGCGCCACCGAACTGTAATTCTGCAGGGGATTCAAGTCCGCGGCTTTTCGGAAGTCCGCGTTCGCCTCGTCATACTGCTGCAACTGAACCTCCAGGACACCGCGCTCAAGATAAAGACGCCCTGGATCGGGGACAGCGTGGAGCCCCGCGTCGAGCACAGCCACCCCCAGTTTGAAGGCCGCGTGATCCAGGCTAATGGTCGCCAAATCCAGGTAGTTGTCACTGTTGGCGGGGTCAAGCGCGATCGCCTTCTGCAAGGCCGCGACCGCCGCAGGTGTCTGCTGATTCTCTTCGTAGACCGCGGCTAAAAGGTTCAAGGCCGCTGCCCTCCGCTTTTCCGGACCGTCCTCCGTGAGGGGAAGTAACGTTCGAGTGGCATTTTCGTAGTGGTGCGCGCCATATTGCGCGAGTCCCAGGTAATAGAGCGCATCCGGATTGTCGGGGCGAAGCTCCGCAATGCGCTGATAAGCCGCAAGCGCTTCCTCAGCGCGATTCAGATGAACCAGGCACGCGCCGAACTGCGATAGCGCTGGAATATCATTCGCCACTATCCCAGGACTTTTTTGGTAATGCGCAACGGCGTTGGCGCAATCTTTTTGTTGAAAAGCCAGTGCCGCCGTCATCGCATGGGCCGTCTGGTCATCGGGATTCAAGCTGAGCAACTTCTCCAGAAACGGAAGCGCGTCGGGGCTGCCGGCCTGGAATTCAAGCTGTGCGGCGGCTTCCAGCGCGGCAACGTTGTTCGGATCGATTTGTAGTGCATGTTTGAAAGCCCGAAGGCTCTCCTCGGACTGCCCCATACTCTGGAGTGCGATCCCCTGTAGTGTCCAGGCACGCGGATCGCTGGGATGGGCGGCCGCTAATTCCTGGGCCAGGCGGAGAGCCAGCTCATTGTCGTGGGACTGCAGCGCCTGCACGATGGACTGCGGAGTGGGCGGTGGACTGTCTTGCGCTCGAACAACTGGGACGAAGAAAAACCAAGCGATTAAGCCAAGAAACAGCGCGTCCATTCTGGGCCCCACAAGGGGACATGGCCAGTTCGGAGTTGTCACGAATTCGGATCGCGGAGATGGAAGGGACTCAAACATATGCTTCGATGGAATCCGTCGAAGGCAAAGGCCGATTCCGATGAGAGTTCTTAGGGCATTCGGGACTTCAAGGGAACAGCAGTGGGAGCGAGGCAATGCTGATAACTCGATTGTGAAGGAAGCGTGCAACCTCGTCAACAAGACGCGGACAAAGATCTGCGTAACTGCTTTGAAGCACTAGCGAAGAATGCCGCAAACGCGTCTGGGGATTTGGCCGCATGGAACGATTGGCACGGTTTCCTCCGGACCATGATTGCGCGAACACCCTCGTTGCGGCGAAGGAGCGGCACTCAGTAATGAAGCAGTAATGAAGAAGGACAAGCGAGCCTGCTTTCACTTCCTTGCGAGGAGCGGCCGCAGCGATTCAAGGGGCGGGAAGGGCTCGGGCGCAGTAAAGGTATGTTCCGCGGGTTGCGTTTTCGACTGCAGAGCGCGCGTCATCAGGACGATCGCTTTGCCAGAACTGGGCGGCACAACCACCGTGGCGGAGAGTTGTCCGGTGCGCACCCAGCTTTGACCCGTGCTGGGAACTCCGTCACAGCCTGTTGCGGGAATGCCAGACAAAAAGTCGCGATCTATTTCATTCGCCAGTTCTTTTACGGCCTTCTTGGCGCCCATAGCCATCACATCGTTCTGCCCGCAGATCAAGTCGATGCGAAACTTCTGCGCTCTCATCAGCTTCATCCAGGAAGTAACACACTGATAGCCACTTTCTTCCGTCCACTTGCCTCTTAAATTCACAAGTTGCACGTTAGTGGGAAGGGTCTCGCGCAGACCTTCGAACCGTTCCCTCGATACAGAGCTCACGGAAGGTCCCTGCACCAGCAAGACAGAACCACCGCCAGGAAGCAGGGCGGCGATTTGCTTCCCCTGGATCCGGCCAATTTCCAATTGATTCACGCTCACAGAGAAGATCGGTGATTGCGATACCTGCCGCAGCGCAGAAGTATACTCGGCTTCGCGGTTGAGTACGCCCCAGCCAATACCCGCGCGGGCGGCCTCAGACGCCACCTTGGGGAAGGGAGTCGCTCCCAATGGCTCGACGAATATGCCGTTTGGGCGAGTCGTCTCGTCGCCCTGGATCACCTTCAGAAGCTGGGTACTTTGGGTAATGGCATCGTTCTCGGCGTAAATAATCTCAACGTCCACTCCCACTTCATTCGCCACCGATTTCGCCGAGGCGGCTTGCTCCATCTGATAATCATTGTCTTTGGTGATTAACGATACGAGGTAACGATACTTGGCCATGAAGCGGGTCCTTAATCCAGAGCAACGCCAATGGTAGCAAACGCTTACTGGCGTTGCCGTTACGCTAGTTCAACCAATGTAAGGTGTCAACCTAAAAGGTAACACGGATGCAGACTTACCCCCGCCGATATCAGTCAAGGGAACTCCAGATGTTCTTCAGACTCAGTGGATTTGGCGACAACCGCCTGCAAATCCGGCGCGATACTCGCCTCAGGCATTCCATTTTCGCGAAATTGACAGCCCAGAATACTTAGCAAGCGTTTTCACAAAGCCCTGTTTCGAGCCTTTCCGCTTGTGCTATGCTTGCCGCAAATCTGGATACCACAACGATTCACCCTTGGAGGTTTGCTCTCATGGCTCCCACCAACCGGCGTCACTTTTTGCGGCAATCACTTGCGATTGGGGCAGTGTGTTCGGCGGAATTCTCGCTCAAAGGGCTGTTGCAAGCGCAGACCCCGCCTGCCAATTCCATGGCCCCGATTCGGGTTTACCTGGACACCAGGCGCTCGATTGCTCCCATTGAGCGAAATCTCTTCGGTTCTTTCCTCGAGCACCTGGGCCGCGCCATCTACGAAGGAATCTACGACCCCGGCTCAAAGCTCTCTGACTCCAACGGCTTCAGAAAAGATGTCATGGAAGAGATCCGCGGCCTTGGCGTTCCCATCATTCGCTACCCCGGCGGCAATTTTGTCTCCGGATACAACTGGTTGGATGGTATTGGGCCAAAACAGGATCGTCCCAGGGTGCTGGACAAGGCTTGGAACTCCATCAACACCAATCAATTTGGTACCGACGAATTCATGATGTGGTGCAAGGCTGTGGGTACTCAACCGTTGATGGGACTCAACCTTGGAACCGGAACTGCCGAACAGGCAGCTGCGCTGGTGGAATACTGCAACGTTGAGAAGGGAACTCGCTGGAGCGATTTGCGCCGCAAGAATGGCACCGCCGAACCCTACAAAGTGAAGCACTGGTGTCTGGGCAACGAGATGGACGGTCCTTGGCAGATAGGGCATATGACCGCGGCAGAATACGGAATGAAAGCCGCGGACGCCGCGCGCCAGATGCGCTATGTCGACCCCGACCCTTCATTGCAATTGGTGGCCTGCGGGTCAAGCGGCCCCTTGATGCCTACCTACCTCGAGTGGGACCGCGAGGTGTTGGAGCAATGCTACCAATACGTGGATGCTCTCTCTCTGCATCGTTACGTAGGGAACTCCCAGGAAGACACCGGCGGTGACACCTCGAAATATATGGCGATCAATCTGACCATGGACCGCCAAATCGCCGAAACCGTTGCGGTTTGCGATCTCGTGCGCGGCCGCAGACGCTCTCCAAAGAAGCTGTGGCTCTCCTTTGACGAATGGAACGTGTGGTACCGCGAGCGCAACGGAGACGCCGTGAACGGCCATGAACAGGAAGCGCCGCATCTCCTCGAGGAAATCTATAACCTGGAGGACGCACTGGTCGTCGGCGGCATCGTCAACACACTGCTCCGCAACGCCGACCGCGTGAAGCTGGCCTGCCTGGCGCAACTCGTGAACGTGATCGCCCCCATCATGACAAACGCCAATGGCCTCTTCCGCCAGGCAATTTATTATCCCTATAGCTGGGGATTGCAGATGGCGCGTGGCAACGTCCTGAATGTTTTGTCGGAATCTCCGGCCTATGAAGTCTCTGGGATCGGGCAAGTGCCTTATCTGGACGTAACCGCCACCTTTGAAAAAGAAACCGGAAAGGTCTCTCTATTTATCTTGAATCGCGACCTTGCCAAGGGCCGCGAAATCGATGTCACGTGGCAAGATGCGCCGCCCGCGCGATTGCTGACGGCACTGACGTTGACCGGGAATGACTTGAAAGCTGTCAACAGCTTCGACGCTCCAAAGCGCGTAGTTCCCCAGGAATTGGCCAAGCCAACCACTTCCGGCGGACATTCAAAACTCGAAGTTCCTCCACACTCGTACAGCGTTGTTCAGTGGGGCTCGTAGTCCATCAGCCAGGCGAGTTGCAACAAAAATAAAATGAGGCGGGGCTGCACCGCCTCCGCCTCAGGCACTACAAATCATTGTTTATTTATTTTTGTGGGGGAAGTTGCCGTATCTCTTGCAAACTCCGTGGCAACTTCCCGAAAAACTTTGGGGCCACCGTCCGGGGTGTTGAAGACGGTGGCCCCAGGTTGCAGTTGCAAATCAGGTTAGAAGTAGAACTTCCCTCCCACTTGCCACCATCTCGGCAACGTCTGGGCGGTCACTCGGCCAAAGTTTCCGGCGCTCAGGTCACCCTGAACGCTTTGGAAATTGGCGTGATTGAACAGGTTGTAGAACTCAAACCGAATTTGGAAGGTAAGTCTTTCGGTTATGTGAGTGTTCTTGTAAACCGTCATATCCGTTTCCACGAAAGCCGGATTGCGGAACGAATTGTATTTCTCATTGCCGTTCGTGCCTGCCGTCGGCACTGTGAATTGCCCGGATGAAAATACGCCGCTGACATAATCGCTGCGCGACGTCCCCTGCTGATAATTGGTCACGTCGGGGTAGCTGTAGTTGTCGCCGGTGGCGAGGTAGTCGCCGGTGGCGGTAGTATGCGCGTCTGCCCCTGCGACATAGTTGGCGCCGTTGTAAGCCGCCGACGTAAACACGGTGAACGGATAGCCGGTCTGGTAAATACTCGTGCCGCTCAGGCCCCACCCGCTGGTTGCGTGCCCCACAAACCCAGCTCCTCCATTCAAGCCGGGCTGCTCATAGTTAAAGCTTGCGGAGAAGCGGTTAGGAGTATCCCAAGGCGAGGGTCCATTGAATTGAGCAGGATCAGTTGCTACCGGATACCTGCTGGCGTCGTCTTTGGAAGAAGACCGTGTGTAGGACGCCTCCAAGAACCCGCGCTTCGCTCTTGCTTTGATGTCAAACGACACGGCTTCATAGTTGGCATCGCGGTCATTTTGCGTATACGCGATCTGCCCAAAGCTGGGGTTAGGCCGTATCGGAGCGGAGCCGGGCGTTTCCGTGGTCAACACTCCGGGCTCTTCGTTGATGTCGACGCCGTAAGAAACGATGCCTCCGGCGTTGCCGTTTCCAACCAAGTTCGTAGTATGAGAACCGCTGTAGAGCACAGCCCCAACGAAGTGGCTCCCAAGCCGATGTTCCAACGTGCCCGACCAAATGTAGGCAGTTGGCGAAACGATATTGGGATTGATTCCCCCGATTGACAGGCCTGCTCCCACAATTCCGCCTGCAGAGTCCAGGCAGGGAGCCGCTGGACACAAAGCTGTGCCAGCGAGGGATGGGAACGTGAATCCGAAGGGAGGTGTGCTAGTGGTCCCTTGGACGAACACCGGTTGGTTGCCCGGGGCATTTGATGCATAGAAAGTAGGATTGATTAACCCAGGCGGGTTGCCACGGAATTCCTCCTGAATATTGGCCGGCGTCAGCCAATTCGAGAACATCCCGAATCCGCCGCGTACGACCCAGTTCCCTTTTCCATCCACATCCCAGGAAGCGCCAATACGCGGAGTATAGGCTTTGGGCGTGCTGAGCAATGCATTGTGCGTGGGTTTTGCATACCCTGCCGCCACTTGGTCCTCAAGGGTCGAACCACTACCGAGGTAGAAGTTGCCAAATACCGTCGTGGCCGTCTTGGAATACGGGTTTCCCTGATCGTCAAATCGGAAACCCAAGGTTAAGGTCAGATTGCGCCGCACTTTCCATGTGTCCTCGGCAAAAATGCCAAAGGTTTTGGAAGCCGCGTCCCAACTCCAAAGCTGCTGCTGGCCCGTATTGGGGTTGTACATCACCCCGCCCTCGGTGAGAGGTGCATCCTGCGCCAGTGCCAGCAAATTAGTGAAGCTGAAAGCCGGGTGCGACCACGGTCCCTGGAACGGCTCGACGTCATCTCCGTACAAGCCTTCGTAGCCCACCTTTATCACGTGCGCACCGCGCACATGGGTCAGCACATCGCGCCAGTGATAATTATGTTGAATGAAGTCCCCTTGCGAGAACCCAAGGCCGTATCCCAGGCTTTGCCCAGTAACGCTGATTCCAGGAATTGAGAAGTCACCCGTTTCATCGTTTTTGCCCTCGATGCGATTCTGCGCAAAGATGGCTTCATTCAGGGTGTTTGGATTGAAGGTGTGCGTCCAGTTCACCTGCAAGGCGCGTTCCCAATAGTTATTCGTGGTGGAGAACTGTGGAATAGCACTGGGTGCGGGGTTGGCTTGGAGGGTGCGGAAGAAGCTGCCGTAAATCCGGTCATTCTTGAAGTACTTGTCGACGCGCACGAAGTATTGCGTGCCGTTGATGACGTTGGAGCCGTTGAACGTACCGCTGTCCACCATGGGAGTCGTGCACGGCAAGTTATTGGTTGTGGCAGTCCCGCAAGTGCCCGGGAAAATATCATTTGCGGTACTTACGACTCCGCTGACAGCCACGTGAGCGGGCACGTAGGTGTTCAGAATCTTGGCGCCAAAGTTGCCCGAGTAGTTGGTGTTCGCCCAGGACGCAAACGCCGGATCAGCGAATGTCACCACCGCGTTTCCGGTGGAAGCGGAGGAGCGCAGCGCTTCGATGCCGAAGAAAAAGAAAAACTGATGATGAGGAATGATGGGGCCGCCAATCGTTCCGGACAGGTTATTGCTGTGGAACGGATTGTACGGGGCTGTGGATGGCGACAAGGAGTACCTGGCAAACATCGACTGGTAATTGAAGTAATCACTCGCCAAGCCGTGGAATTCATCCGAACCGGACTTTGTTGTTGTGGCAACTTGCAGGCCGCTGCCACGTCCGTATTCACTCGTATAGGTATTTACCTGAATGTTGTCTTCTTGGATGACGTCGGGGTTGGGCACCAGATTCAACACGCCCTGCCTGACGCTGCTCGTCACGTCCAAGCCGTCAATGGTCCACATATTCGCAACAGTTCCTTGACCGTTCGCGCTGGCGTCAACCGCTGTCTCCGTCGAGAAGTTGTTCACGCTTGACCCTGGAGTGCCCGAAGCAACGCCCGGACCACCCGCCAATCCTAGCCCCGACACGCCTGGGGCGATCGTTGTAAGCGAGAGCATGTTGCGGCCTGCCATCGGCAGTGTCGACAACTCCTGGGTTTGCAGCGTCTGTTGATTTCGTGTCTCGGCTGTGTTTATGAGCGGATTCTCAGCCATAACTTCGATGGATTGCGTCGTCGCACCGACCTTCAGCGCGATCGGGACGCTTAGGTTTTCGTTCGTTTCCAGTGTCACAGTCGTTTCGGCCTTGGAAAAACCGGCCGCTTCCACTGTGATTTTGTAAGGACCCGGGGCAAGGCTCAAAAATCGGTACCCTCCCTCGGCATCCGCTGTCGTCGTAGCCGTAACGTGCGTGACAAGATTTTCCAGCGTCAGCTTTGCTTGCCCCACCGTTGCGCCACTGGGATCAGTGACCGCTCCCTGAATATTTGCAGAAAACTGAGCCCATGCCGAGCCCGCTGTGAGCAAAAGCAGAGCCAGCAGCCTGATCGACCATCCAATATGTAATTTCACGTGCATGTGCTTTTTTACCCCCACATGTAAAGAGAAACATTTACAAAACCAATCTTGCGTAAACGTTTTCTCGATTGCCCAACGTTTTAGTCCACTTCCCATCGACTGTCAAGCTTTTTCTAATGGTTTTCTACTAGGGGAGCACCGGCTGGGGGCTTGGCCTATCCCGATCTTGCAACTTACGTCTTGTCCCACCCGCGGTTCGCCACCCGACCCACTCCCTCTCTCAGCGTGATTAATTGATTGATGGGCAGATGCTTGAAGGTTTCCACCAGCCCATTCGGCCAGTGCACTTCCAGGTCAACCGAGGTGTTGCTTCCGAGTCCAAAGTGCAGCCGCGGATCGTTGCAGGAGTAAAAGCTGCACTGGCTTGTGAGGCTTTGCGCTTGCGTTTTGCCTCCATAATGCGCCAAAACCCGTGCTCCGATGGCACTTCGGTTGGATTTCACGCCTTCCAGTTTTACCTTGATCCAATTGGGTTTGCCCTTGATGTCATTGCGCAGCAACGAAGGGGGCTCGTTCATGTTGATGATCAGGATGTCCAGGTCGCCGTCGTTGTCAAAGTCACCAAAGGCACAACCCCGTCCGCTGTGTGCCGCAGCGACACCCGGGCCGGCGGCTTCCACCAGTTCTTCAAACGAACTATTGCCCAGGTTGCGAAACACGGCTCGCGGTGTCTTGTAAGGATATTGCGGCAGAGTTCGTCCCACTTCCGGGTAAACGTTTCCGGTCACGATGAAGATGTCGGGATAGCCATCATTGTCCAGATCCACAATTCCAGTGCCCCAGCACACATATCGCGTTTCCACCCCGATGTGCGACTGCCGCGTAACATCATCAAAATTCCCCTTCCCATCGTTGTGATAAAGAATGCAGGAATCATCCGTGAAGTGTGTTTTGAACAGATCCACATGGCCATCCAGGTCGTAGTCACCGATGCCCACGCCCATTCCGGCCTGTTCTTCTCCGTCGTCGCTAAGGGCTACTCCGCGCAGGACTCCCTCTTCGCGGAATGTTCCATCATGGTTGTTCATGAAGAGCAAGCTCGGCGTGGAATCGCAAGCGACGTAAATATCCTGCCAACCGTCTTCGTCCAGGTCCGCTGCGACCACGGTCATGCCGTAGCATGGAGGAGTCTGCGCGATGCCCGCCTCTTTGCTGACATCCGTGAACGTTCCGTCACCGTTGTTTTTGTAGAGCAAATGACGTCCCATGGGAAGTCCGCGTGGTCCGCACTCCACTGGAATGCCTTTAAAATTGCAATTCGAGCTGGCTCCTGGCACTGGCGCATGTTCAAACGAGAAGCGCACATAGTTGGAAACAAACAAATCCAGATGCCCATCCCGGTTGTAATCCACAAAGGCGCATCCCGCACCCCATCGTGGTTCGTCGTTCAGCAGGCCGGCTGCCTTCGTTACATCGCTGAACGTCCCGTCGCCATTGTTGCGATATAGGATGTTTTGCCCAAATCGCGTGCAGAAAATATCGTCAAACCCGTCGTTGTTATAGTCCGCAATGCAGACACCATCCCCCCAGCCCGCGGCATGCAGACCAGCCTTCTCCGTTACGTCGGTGAACGTTCCGTCACGATTGTTTTTGTACAGGCGATTCGTAGCGCCGGGCGGATCACCCTCCAGGCGAGTGCCAGAGACCAGGAAAACGTCCATCCATCCGTCGTTGTCATAGTCAATGAAGGCGCAACCGCAACCATCAGATTCCAGGATGTATTTGTTGGTCTCCAGGCCGCCATAGATGATCGGTGCGGTCAGCCCGGCGGCAGCCGCAACATCAGTAAAGTACGCGTTAAACGGCCGCCCCGAAGGAGCCTGCCGGGCCAGGGGCTTGGCTACGCGGCCTCCCATGCCTTGTGCGAACAGTCGTTCGGCTGTCAGGAATCCCGCTGACCCCAGGGAATATCTCATGAACAAGCGGCGCGAAAAGGTCATTCCGAGAGATTTGCCTTTCTGAGGAAGGTGTTTTCAGTTGCCGATTATCGCCCGAAGCCCGGTGAGAGTAAACATTTTCTCGATTTCCTCGCGAAAGCCTCGAAACAATGACTGCGGTGCGTCTAAGGCTTTGCTGGCGGTTGGTCAGAGGTCCCCTCTTCAAAAAGTTTGTAGCGGTAGCGTTCCCGTTCGTCTTGCGTAGCCTCTTCGCGAAGCTGCGCCAGCCGCTTCAGCAAATCAGGGATTTCCTGCTTCTGCCCGGTTTTCCGCAATGCCTGAATCAATCGATACACCGCGGTTTGATCCTTGGGATCGCTGACCAATGATTTCCGGCACTGCTCAATCGCTTCCTGGTACTGCCCATTCTCCATGTACAGCTTTGCCAGCACGCCGCGAGCAGCGGCAAGCGTTGGCTGCAAGGTAACCGCTTTCTTTGCCGAACGCATGGCGAGATCAAACTCTGGCGTACCCGGATCAATCCCCTTTTGCGACAAAACGTCGGCTTGCAAATAAAGAAGCATCGGGTCGTTCGGTTTCCGCTTGAGTTTTTCCTGCACCGACACCAGGGCATGATCGAGATCGTTCGTCTGCACCGCTACCAGGCCTTGCGCGGCGGTGCTCAAGGATTGCCGCGGGTTCAGCTCGTAGGCTTTCTCAAAGTCGGCCTCTGCCTGATCGTACTTCGCCAATTGCACATACAGGACGCCGCGCGCCACATAAAGGTCCTCTGCGTTCGGTTGCAGCGTCAATCCCTCCGTAATCACATCAATACCCACCTGAAAGGATTCGTGCGCAAAGCAAATGTTGGCAAAATCCAGATACAGGCTGGTGTTGCGTGGTTCAAGCAACAGCGCTTGGCGGAGAGTGCTCACCGCTTGCGGAGTATCCTTCGTATCCTCGTAAGCTCTGGATGCAAGCTGAAGCGTGTTCGCATCCACATCCTTCGCACCCAGCAGCGGCTGCAGCGTTGCCAAAGCATCTTGCGGTTCATGAGCCAAAAGCTGAATCGATGCCATCACCTGAAGTTCGCGTGGATTGTCTGGTTGCAGCGCTGCAGCTCTTTGCAGAATCTTAACCGCATCATCGAGTCGTTTGAGCCTCACCAGGCAGGTAGCGTAAGCATGCAGAGCATCGAGTTGCGTGTCCAACAATTCGCCCGCCTTGTCGAAATGCGGCACCGCCGCTGCACAGTTTCCCTGGCGGTACTCCAGCACAGCCAGCATCGCGCTGGCCGTGGGATCTCCCGGACGCAATTGAAGCAGGTGATTCAGCAGCGGCACCGCACTTTGCTTCCCCGCCTGATACTCAATCTGTGCTGCCCCTGCCAGCGCGGCAATATTGTTAGGCGCGATTTTTAGCGCTCGCTGGAACGCGGTCAGCGCCTCTTTATTGTTCCCTTTGCTCGCCAGTGCGATGCCTTGCAGCGTCCACAATTGTGGATTGTTCGGCGTCTTTTGCAGTGCGGAACGGCATAACTCCACAGCTTTGTCGAAATCCCGGGCGCGCAACGCAGCACTGATCGGCTCAATCGGGTTTCCAGTGGACTGAGAAATACTCAGACATGGGCAAGCCAGCAGGATAATTCCGAGAGCTACGTTCCTGAAGAGAATCATCTTGGATACCGGCAGAGGCAGAGTCACGTCAGGAACAGAATACTTCATCCGGGAAAATGGTGCCAATCTGTGTTTGGCGCCGAGTCTCATCCGCGCGTTTTATGATTTGTGCGGAAAACGCTTGCTCGAACCCTTTCGCGTTCCCTCAAATGTTAGGAGTCTGGCATCTTGGGCCCCACCACCTTGACTTCTCAGACCTCAGTCGTATCCTCTTCTGGCGACGCTCGCTGTTCAATCCCAAAGCGAATGTCCCCCATGTATGGCGCAGATTCTCAACTTTGCTCGAAGCTCTTCTTCGCATGTGCCCCAGTGCTTTACTCTTGCGACGGAAAGGCCATTCCTCTTTTTGGCGCTTGCTGCCATCCTTGTTCTTTCGTGCGGTGTATCTTCTTCGCCGGGCCAAACCGCCGGCAACCCGCCATCAAAGCATGATCCAGCAATTCCTGTGGCATCGGAGTCAAGCGAACCTGCTGGTGCCGCTCGCTGTGCCTTCTGCCACCCCGATGAAGTCGAAGGCTTCGCGCGCAGTGCCATGGCCCATGCCTTGCGTCGCGCCGGTCAGGAACCGGATGGCACCGTCAACGCCCACGGCACGAAAATCACCATTCATTCATCGCCCACTGGCTATTGGCAGACTTGGGAGAATGCGGGCGACAAGACCGACTATCGCGTTGACTACGTGATCGGCTCTGGAGAACACGCCAGCGGCTATCTGGTCAACATCGGCGGCCATCTCTTCCAATCTCCCATCGCCTTTTACAAGAGCCGCCAATCTTACGATCTCGCGCCTGGCTACGAAAACTTGCCCGATCCCGATTTCACTCGTCCCGTCAGTGAAGAGTGTGTCCTTTGCCACTCGGGAACTGCGCTTTATGTCCCGGGCACTCTGAACGAGTATCGTTCACCACCGTTCCCCGCGGAGGGGATCACCTGCGAACGGTGTCACGGGCCGGCGGAAAGGCACCTCCATGATCCTCGCGCTGGCACCATCGTTAATCCCGCGAACTTACCGCCCGCCGCGCGCGATAGCGTCTGCGAACAATGTCATTTGTTTGGCGTTGCTCGCGTCCCCAATCCCGGGAAAAAACTCAGCGACTTTGTTCCGGGACAACCATTGGAAAACACCTTCACCATCTACCGCAACGTCATGCCCGAAGGCTCATCCGCCGGCTCCCTCAAAGTGATCAGCCACGTCGAGCAACTTGCCTTGAGCGCCTGCGTCCGCAACAGCGAAGGACGTCTTTGGTGCGCCACCTGCCACAATCCCCACGAGAAAATGTCTCAATCCGTGGACTACTACCGCGCCCGATGCCTGTCTTGTCACGCCGCGAATTTCCCCGCTTCTCATCCCCCCAAGGACAGCAACTGCCTCGGCTGCCACATGCCCCGCCGCGACGCAAAGGACGGCGGCCACACCGCCTTCACCGATCATCGAATTCAGCGCCGCCCCATCCCGCAGTCTGACTTGCCATCTGACGCGGCCATCGCCGCATGGCGCGAACCTTCGCCTGATTTGCGATCGCGCAATCTCGGTATTGCCTACATTGACGTTGGAATGCAGCGTCACTCCGCGCCTTTCATCATCCAGGGCTATCGCACCCTCACTCAAGTCCAGCAGCAATTTGCGAATGACCCTGATTTCTTCAAATGGATCGGGGAAGCTCTCCTGGTTGGGAAACAATCCTCGGATGCTCAGTTGGCGTTCGACCGCGCCTTGCAGCTTGAGCCCAATTCAGCTTCTACTGAGGCCAGCGCGGCTTCACCGTACATTCTGCAAGGAGACACCGATCACGCGATCACTCACCTTGAACGCGCCGTCACGCTTGATCCTTTGGATTTGCCTGCGGCCAGTACGTTGATCGGCCTTTACCAAAAACAGGGAAAACTCACGGAAGCCGCTGAGTTGTCAGCCAAAATACAAACGGCAATGAAGCAAGGCGCCGCTTCCGACTCGTCTCCACAAGACCAGTTCGCAAGTGATTCTCACAAAAAGGCCGAAGAAGTATTCAAGAACATTCAAGTGCTTAAAGGCGTTCCGTCCGATCAATTGATTCCCGCCATGGAGTTTATTTCCTCATCGCTGGGCGTGGAATGTCGCTTCTGTCACGTCGAAGGCCATTTTGAAAAAGATGAGAAGAAGCCCAAGCAGACTGCCCGCGACATGATGCGAATGATGTTCGCTTTGAATGCCAACACTTTCGGTGGTCAGCGCGAACTCACCTGCTACTCTTGCCATCGCGGCGCTCGCAAGCCCGTTGCGAATCCTACTCTCACTGCTGAACAACAATCCAATTCTGCACCGAACACTTCCCAAGAATCGAGGTTGCCAAGCAGTTTGCCCACGGCCTCCCAGTTGCTCGACAACTTCGTTCAGGCGCTCGGCGGATCCTCTGCCATCGAGAAAATCACCTCCCGCGTAGAAAAAGGGTCCACCACTGATCGCGGCCACTCTCTGCCCGTTGACATTTTTTCGCAAGCTCCGCAACAGCATGCCTTCGTCCGTCACCTCCCGGAGGGAGACAGCGTCATCGCTTTCGATGGACACTCTGGCTGGGTCTCCATGCCAGGGCGACCCACTCGCGAAATGCACGCAGCGAAATTGGAAGCGGCGCGCATGGACGCCGATCTGCAATTCCCCCTGCACATCCAACAGATGTTTCCGGAACTGCGCGTCGAGTATCCAGAAGAAATCGCCGGCCGCAAAGCCTTCGTGCTCTTCGCCATTCGCAAGGGCCAGCCGCCCACAAAATTTTATTTCGACCAGGAGTCAAGCCTGCTTGTGCGGTTGGTGCGTTACGTGGATTCCCCGCTTGGACTCAATCCCCAGCAAATTGATTATGCCGATTACCGCGATGTGGATGGTGTGCAAGTCCCGTTCCGCTTGACTTTTTCACAGCCTGGCAACAGTTCCACCGTTCAGATTGAAGTCGTGCGCCAGAATGTGCCCGTTGACCCCGCTAGATTTTCCAAGCCATCCACGTTCGGTTCTCCTGCCCCATAATCCAATTGCATTGTGATTTATCAGGCGCGTAGTAGCGGCGTCCAAACTTGCATCGGTGTGCCCGCTCGGTTCGCCCAGGCGTAATACGGGATAAACCTCAGTTCGACTTCGCGGACCTGTGACGCGCCCGCTGTGTAAGGAGCGTAGAGTCTCCCGCTCGAACTGGAACTTTCGTTGACTGCTCCCTGGTGCTTCAACATCACAATCCCGCCCAGCAAGTCGCTTCGGAACTCCTCCTGAAACGGCGACGCGGATTCATGCCGCAGATCCAGCGACACGTCGTAGAGCGCCACGCCCGCCGGCTGATCCAGTTGTTCCATGCAATAAACCAGCGGGCCACGCTGCACCGCCACTCGGCCGTAGTCGTCCACAACACGGCGGTTCGCCTCGATCACTTGTGGCGTCATGCCGAACTTCACTTGGATTTCATCGCCGGGCGCCCACCGCCGCGCCAACGCCAGATACTGCCCGGAAGTCACCCCAGAAATCGCCTTGCCGTTGACGGCAACTTGCGTGCCTGCCGACCACCCGGGAATACGAAGATAAAATGTGAACTCCGTGGGCTTCGCCGGCGTAACGCCAATTTGCACGCCGCCATCCCACGGATACTTTGTCTTCTGTACCACCTTTAAGTTAGTTCCGTCCTCCAGATGCCAATCCAGTTGCGAATTGTCATAAAGATGCAGATAAAGGCCATCCTTGCTGGTGCTGTAAAAATTGCCAGGCAGTGAGGCAAATGTGCGTTCAAGATTTGGTGGGCAGCACGTGGTGTCGTACCAGGGATTGCGAATATGGTCGCCGCTGGAAGGGTCAAACGCCAGCGGATTGCGATAACAATAAAGCGTGCCGTCAAGCGACATCCCGGAATTGATGCCGTTGTACAAAGCGCGCTCCACGACATCCGCGTATTTCGCGTCACCCGTGGCCGTCAGCATCCGCCAGTTCCACATCATGTTGCCTATGGCCGCGCAGCTTTCCCCGTACGCCGTGAAGTTAGGAAGCTCGTAAGAATCGCCAAAGGCCTCTCCCTGGCTGCGCGCCCCCACCCCTCCGGTTACATACATCTGTGCTGTCACCAGGTCGTCCCAAAGTGCGGTAAGTGCTTTCCAGTATGCCGGGTCACCGGTTTCCATGTAGTAGTCTGTTGCGCCGCAACACGCGTACATGGCGCGCACCGCGTGACCTTCCAGATGTGTGCGCGAATTAAAAGGTATGCCGCAGAAGTTATAGACGTAGGCGCGCTGCGGCATCTTCATGCGATCGTCGCCTTGCAAGATATATCCGGCCAATTCGAGATAATGCTTGTTTCCCGTTGTGCGGTACAACTCGATGAGCGCCAGCTCAATTTCAGGATGCCCAGAGAAGATTGGCTTCTTGTCGGCTCCGGGACCGAAATTCGGCAGCAGGTAGCCATCCACAAAACGAATACTTGCGTCCAGCAACGTGCGGTCGCCAGTCGCGCGATAATACGCGATCGCCCCCTGAATCATGTGGCCAAGGTTGTAAAGTTCGTGGCCCCAGCGCTGGATATCCGGCTCCATGCGCTCTTTCATGTGCTCTCCAACCCAGTAAGTATTCAGGTAGCCGCTGGGCTCTTGAACGGCGACGACCTCCTTGATGATCTTCTCCGTCAGCGCACGCAGCTCTGGCCGATCGCCGGACTGCAGCGCGAACCCTGCCGCTTCCGTCCATTTGTATACGTCGGAATCCGAATAGACCGGGCCTTCTTGCTTGGCGTCGCTTTTGCCAACCAGGCGCAGAAAATTATTCATCCGGCCGTTGGCCTCCAGCAGTTTCTCCATCGACGGAATGCTGCTGTCGACGTTGATCTCGCGGCGCGCTCCCCAAAATCCCTGCGTGATCGTCACCGCATGAACCGGCACGCTATGCAATTTGGCGAAGGGAGACTTGTCCACATACAGGACTCCCTCGTCCTTCCAGTCTGCACCGGATGCGCTCGGGGTTTCGCTCCAAGAGGTGGCCATCAAATTCTGCATCGGCAGGGAACTTATCGCAGCGGCGGAAACAGCCGTACCAACGAATTCCCGCCGTGAAAATTGTGATTGTTTTGTCATACCATCCTCCTGAAATCCGAACCCTCTATACCATCAGCGTTCCCTTTAAATTTGACGCGCAAACATCCTCACGTGATGCTTTGAAATCTGCTCGGTCCTTCCAGCTAAACGTTACGCCGTATGCGCGTACATGTCCCAGCCGAGATATCGCGACGCGGCTTCATGCACCATCGCCGCAACGGTCGAAAAATTCGCCGCCACGTGGTGCTCGAAGCCCTGCTCGCAAATATAGTGCAACAGCTTTTGCAATCCCAGAATCTCCACCACGCCCGCGCCGCCAAACGTCTCCAGCGGATCGTCCGTAAATCGCCCGCCGCCGGTATAGCCGCGCATTTTGCCGTTCACGTCGTCGGTTGAAAAACGCGCAAAGCTCATCGCTCCCGCTTTCACCCGCCCCACGCATGTCCCAAACGTGTTTTCTTTCCCCACTGTCCCGGCGATAATTTCCTGGAAATCCATCTTTACGTCTTTGAAGAAATGTTTCGGCAAATTGCTGCAGTGGAAGCAGACCGCCTTATTCGGATCGCCTCCATAATTATTGTTCCAGTCCAGCAACGCGCTCGGCGTTTCCGAGGCCAGTTGCAGTGCGTGCATCCCCAACACTCCGCATACATCCACTTCGCACGCGCTCGAAAGCAGCGAATCGCTCATCATGCTCATCAGCGTGCACGGCACCACTCCCAGGTTTTCCTCCATCGAAGTCCAGCACTGCACCGCGCTGATCTGCACATCCACCGCCTTCATCCATTGATCGACCACCGCTCCCAGCTTCGCCATTTTCAGCAACGCCGCCTGCGGAATATCCTTCGTCGTCACGTAACGCTGAATCGCTTGCAGCTTCTGTACCGCCGCATCATCCGTATCTTTCATCCGCCCGATGCGTCCAAACACCTCTGAAAGATCCAGCGTTTCCACGGAAATGCCGCTGGCTTCCAAAAGTTTCTCGCTGTAACGCACCGTGTTGAACGCCGCCGGCCGCGCTCCAATCGCACCAATGCGAAGGTTACGCAAGCCCTTCACCACGCGGCACACGCCCGCAAACCATTCCAGGTCCTTCGCAAATTCCACGGAGTCTGGCGTCTCCGTGTGCAACGTCGTCAACGAATATGGAATGCCGTACTGCCGCAGGTTATTGCATGCGGACATCTTTCCGCAAAAACTGTCCCGCCGGTGCGTGATCAACATCTTTCCCGGTGTGTCCGGCGTAGCTTGCACCAGCACGGGCACACCCAAATGAGCCAGCCGCAGCGTATCGGCAATGGCGCGCTCATCACCAAAATTCGGAAGCGTGACGATAACTCCGTCGATCGCCTCGCCTTTGGACTTAAACAACTCCGCGCAGCGCTTGGCCTCCTCGTGCGTCTCCACCGCTCCGTACTTGCTCTGTTCCGTGCCCAGCGCCACAACTTCCATTCCCGCTTTCTGCAGCGCCTGAATCATTTCTTCCCGGCCAGACTTGGCCAGGTGATCGGGAAAGAATCCGCGATTCCCCACGATCATTCCCATCGTCATCTTCTTCTTGTTAGACATAACGCGCTCCGTGAATTCGTGTTCCCGCTAAAGGCGAGCTGCCTGAGGAAAGTTTACTTCGGGATCTTCCTCCTTGGGTTTTCGGGTGCACCGGCGCGGATTTCAGCCAGACAAGAGCAAACGTTTACCACGCCATTCCCCATTTTGCAAGGTGCTCTCCGGGGACCTCCCGCCTTGATTCCAGCCATGCTTTCCTGCATTATAAGGCCATACTGAAATTGCTGTTTTTTCTCGCCGACGCTTGGGACCACCCGGGCCAAAAGAATTCAGGATAGCGTATACTAGCCAATTTCAGGATTCGCTGGGGGAGGATTGAGGATCTGTGGACATTCGTGACGTAGCCCGACGGGCAAAAGTATCCACGGCCACAGTGTCGCGCACCGTCAACCAGGTGCCCACTGTCGATGCGCAATTGGCAAAACGCGTTTGGAAGGCAATCGCCGAACTCGGATATTACCCCAACCGCCAGGCCCGTGCCTTGGTTTCCGGCAGGAGCCATGCCTTCGGATTGATCGTTTCGGAGATCACCAACCCGTTCTTCCCGGAAATTGTGCAAACCTTTGAAACACTTGCCGTCGAGCAAAAATACGAAATTCTCCTGACTTCCACGATTCACGACCCCAAACGCATGGAGCTTGCCGTTCGCCGCATGATTGAAGGGCGCGTGGACGGCGTGGCGATTCTCACCTTCGGGATGGAAGACGAGTTACTGGAACATTTCCGCTTCCGGAATATGCCCCTGGTGTTCGTCGATGTTGGCCCCAAGGCTCCTCGCGTCAGCAACATTCGCGTGGACTATTCCCACGGAATTCGCCAGGCCGTGCAACATCTTGCGGCCTTGCGCCATAAACGCATTGGTTTCATAAGCGGGCCCCTTAAACTACGATCCGCAACGGCGCGAAGAGATGCGTTTGAGTCATCGATGCACGAAATCGGCTTGCCGGTGATTCCCGAATTCATCATCGAGGGAGACCACAAGTTGGAAGGCGGAAAGCGGGCTCTTCAAGAGATTTACAAGCTTCGCGAGCAGCCCACTGCTGTTCTTTGCTCCAACGACATGACTGCCATCGGTGTTATGAGGCAAGCCTACGAACTGGGAGTTAACGTTCCTCAGGAATTGTCCATTATCGGATTCGACGATACCAGGTTGGCGGACTTCATGATTCCGCCGCTCACCACGGTTCAAATGTCTCAGACGGAACTGGCCACGCTTGCGTTTAACGCCCTCCTCAAGGAAGTGAAAAGAGAAGCTCCTTCGCCAAACGGAACCGAATATATTCTTAAAACGCATCTGATCCTGCGAAACTCGACGACTTTCCCCACCGAGAACAATCAGTCGAAAGATCGCGCCAAATCAAAACGTGTCTCACAAAATCCCTCTGCCGCTGAAGAGTGAGTCGCTCCAACTCTCCATCAGCCTTCATCTGCGCTCGTTTTCGTTTGCCGATTAGTGCGAGTCGCGTGCCACGCGCGCTCCGCTGCGTCCCACCAGAAAATCAAGGTCGGCGCCCTTGTCTGCCTGCAAGACGTGTTCAGTGTAAAGCCTTAACCACCCGCGGTCTGGAACTGGCGGAGGCGTCCACTTTGCCCGGCGGTTGGCAAGTGTCTCGTCATCTACCTCTATATGAAGCAGGCGCTTGTGCACGTCCAGTGTGATCATGTCGCCCGAACGCACCAGCGCGAGTGGACCCCCGGCTGCCGCTTCAGGTGAGATGTGCAGAACCACTGTCCCATAAGCTGTCCCGCTCATCCGCGCATCAGAAATGCGGACCATGTCCGTCACTCCTCTCCGCAGAAGTTTGGGGGGCAGCAACATGTTTCCCACTTCTGCCATTCCCGGATAGCCGCGTGGGCCGCAATTCTTAAGCACCATCACGCAATTTTCATCGATGTCCAACGTCTCCTCATTGATCTTGGCGTGACATTCTTCAATCGTTTCGAACACCACCGCCCGGCCGCGATGCTTCATCAGTTGCGGACTCGCCGCAGACGGCTTGATCACTGCACCGTCCGGCGCCAAATTGCCATGCAGCACGGCGATTCCAGCATTTGCCTTGAACGGTTCCGCGAATCGCCGTATCACTTCACGATTCCAGCATGGAGCTTCGGCAACATTTTTCCCGATCGGCTGTCCGTTCACGGTCAGCGCATCCCGATGCAGCACATCGGCTTCCGTGAGTTCGCGCAGCACCGCGGGCAATCCCCCTGCATAGAAAAAATCTTCCATCAGGAATTTGCCCGAAGGTTGAATATCCACCAGGCAAGGCAGGGAAGATCCCAACTGATCGAAATCATTCAGGCACAGCGGCACACCAATTCGGCCGGCAATCGCAATCAAATGAATCACGGCATTGGTCGATCCGCCGATCGCCGCGTTGGCGAATATGGCGTTCTCGAATGCTTCGCGAGTCAGTATTCGCGAAAGGCACATATCTTCGTGCACCATCTCAACGATGCGCCGGCCGGTCAGCTGCGCGAGCGTATTACGTCGCGCATCCACCGCGGGAATGGCCGCGTTGCCCGGCAAGCTGATTCCCAGCGCTTCGACCATGCTTGCCATAGTTGAGGCCGTCCCCATGGTCATGCAATGTCCTTTCGAGCGGTGCATGCAACTCTCCGCCTCAAAATACTCCTCAAGTTTCATTTGGCCGGTGCGAACCTGATCAGTCATTTGCCACAATCCGGTCCCCGATCCCAAATCGTGGCCGCGAAATTTTCCGGAAAGCATGGGTCCGCCTGAAAGACCAATCGTCGGTAGATCGCACGAAGCGGCGCCCATCACCAGTGACGGCGTCGTTTTGTCGCAACCCATCAGCAGGACCACTCCATCGATGGGGTTGCCGCGAATGGACTCCTCCACATCCATGCTGGCCAGGTTGCGGAACAGCATCGCGGTCGGACGCAATTGCGTCTCACCGAGCGACATGACGGGAAATTCCAGCGGAAACCCGCCTGCCTCCCACACGCCGCGTTTCACAAACTCGGCAAGCTCGCGAAAGTGTGCATTGCACGGCGTCAGCTCCGACCACGTGTTGCAGATTCCAATCACCGGCCGCCCGTCAAAGAGGTCGTGCGGCCAGCCCTGATTCTTCATCCAGCTCCGGTAAAGGAAGCCATCGCGATCTTTCCTTCCAAACCATTCCTGGCTGCGTAGCTTCTTCATTTTTCTATCCCCATAGCTTGATCTGGTGACGCCCCCGCCAATGCCTGTCCACAGCCTGCAAATCATAGCGCAGAATCTATGGGTAAACGTAATCTCGGTCTGAAGGTTTTGCTTGACGCCAACCCGCCGAGCGGATGATGATTTGCGCTGCTGCCATTCCACTCTGAGGCCTGCAAAATGTCTCCCACATTTTTATTCCGTTTTCGATCCCACACTCGCGTGGCAGGTATAGCTCTGGGCGTCGTGCTGGCATGCGCTCTCCTTCTTGCCTTCTGGCCGAGGGCCTTACACGCGGCAGCGAATTCTCTGCGGATATTCTTCGTGGATGTTGAGGGTGGCCAGGCGACGTTGTTCGTCACGCCGGCCGGCGAATCGCTGCTGATCGACACGGGTTGGCCCGGCAATGATGGCCGAGACGCCGACCGCATCGTTGCCGTGGCCAAGAAGGCCGGGATCAGCAAGCTCGACTACGTCCTGATCACACACTTTCACATGGATCACGTCGGTGGCCTGCCGCAGTTGGTGGCGCGAATCCCCGTGGGAACGGTCATTGATCACGGCGATAACCGCGAGAGCACGGATGCGCCGACTGTCCAGGTCTGGAATGCTTACCAGAAATTGCTCCCGGAAAAAAAAATTAATCGCTTGACGCTGAAACCAGGCGACATCCTCCCCGTCCGCGGAATACAAGCAACCGTGGTGAGTTCGGATGGCGCTTTGATTGACCATCCATTGCCCGGAGCCGGTCAATCGGATCCCAGCTGTAAAACTGCTGAACAGATTCCCCCGGACCAAACCGAAAACGCGCGCTCCTTGGGCACGTTCATCACATTTGGAAAGTTGCGCATTCTGGATTTGGGTGATTTGACGCGCGACAAGGAAAGGGAACTCGTCTGCCCGGATAACAAGATCGGTCCCATCGATATTTACGTCGTCTCTCATCACGGTTGGTATCAAAGCAACAGCTCTGTCTTTCTGAGTGCCATTGCTCCCCGCGTCGCGATCATGGATAACGGAGCAAAAAAAGGCGGGACTCCTTCCGCCTGGGACATCATCGAAAAATCGCCCCGTCTCGAGAATCTTTGGCAGTTGCACTTTTCCGACGAGGGAGGCGCCAAGCACAATGTCGCTCCGGAATTCATCGCCAACCCTCAAGGTCCGGACGCAGGGAATTATTTGGAACTGACCGCCTGGCCGGATGGAAACTTCGAAGTCTTCAACTCCCGGACGCAAAATACCAAAAAGTATTCGGCCCACTAAACCAAAACAACGGCACACGATCGTTTGGGTCACGCGTGGCGGGACACACCTGAAACGCAAAAACAGGGAGCTCCAGTGAGTCGTTACAAAATCGCGGTGATTGAAGGCGACGGCATCGGCCGCGAAATCGTCCCTGAAGGTCTTCTTGTTCTGGAAAAGGCCGCACAGCGATTCGGTGCAACTTTTGTCTGGCAACATTTTGACTGGAGTTGTCAGACTTTCCTGAAAACTGGCCGGATGATGCCGGAAGATGGCCTCGATCAGTTGCGCGGCTTCGACGCCATCTATCTTGGCGCGGTCGGTTATCCCGGCGTCCCGGATCATGTTTCGCTGTGGGGACTTCTCATCCCCATCCGTCGCGCGTTTCAGCAATACGTAAACCTCCGTCCGGCGCGCTTGCTTCGCGGCATTGACTCGCCAGTGAAAGGTTTTCCTCCTGGAAACATCGATCTCTGCATCGTCCGCGAAAACAACGAAGGGGAATACTCCGAGGTCGGTGGCCGACTGAACCACAACACCGATGCGGAGATGGCGCTCCAGGAAACTGTGTTCACCAGGCGTGGCTGCGACCGTGTCATGCGCTTCGCCTTTGAACTCGCGCGATCCCGTAAGCATCACGTCACCTCCGCCACCAAATCCAATGGCATCATTCACACCATGCCCTTCTGGGACGAGCGTTTTTCTTCAATATCCCGCAATTTCCCTGACGTCCGCACTGACCAATTTCATATTGATATCTTGACCGCTCACTTTGTTCGCCATCCCGACTGGTTCGACGTGGTCGTTGCCTCGAATCTTTTTGGAGACATTTTGTCCGACCTCAGTGCCGCGGTTGTTGGCTCGATTGGTCTGGCGCCATCGGCCAATCTCAATCCCGAACGAGAATTTCCCTCGATGTTTGAGCCCGTTCACGGCTCCGCTCCCGACATCGCAGGAAAGGGAATTGCCAATCCCATCGCGCAGATATGGTCTGGCGCGATGATGCTGCAACACTTGGGAGAACCAAAAGCAGCACGTGCCATCGTGAGAGCGATTGAAGCCATTCTGGCAAACTCCGACGTTCGCACCCCCGATTTGGGTGGCAAGGCAACCACTCATGACCTGGGCAATGCGATTGCCCACGAACTGGCGGTGGTCGGCGAACCGGAGTGAGCGTGCCACCCACTTTCACCATTGAGCAGAATGCCCGGCGCCGAATCGCCATTCGCTTGCTTCCCTTCCTCTGGTTGCTATACGTCATTGCCTTCCTCGACCGCGTAAACGTTGCCTATGCCGCGCTGGAAATGTCTCATGACTTGCGATTCAGCGATCGCGTATTCGGGCTGGGCGCGGGAATCTTCTTCATCGGTTACGTTCTGCTGGAAATTCCCGGCGCGTTAATCGTCGAACGATGGGGAGCGCGGCGATGGATCACCCGCATCATGATTACCTGGGGGATCATCACCGTCTTTGTGGGGTTCGTCCACACGCCCCATCAGTTTTATTTGGTGAGATTCCTGTTGGGGGCGGCCGAAGCCGGGTTTTTCCCCGGTGTAATTGTCTATCTCACCCATTGGTTTTCACGCCGCGATCGAGCGTTGGCCATCGCTTCCTTTATGGCCGCCCAGCCTCTCTCCAACTTTGTAGGTTCCCCGCTGGCTGGACGAATTCTATTGATTCACTGGTATGGTCTCGAGGGATGGCGCTGGCTCTTCATTCTCGAAGGGATTCCCGCCATGATCCTGGGCGTCGTCGCGTTCTTCTATTTGACGGACCGGCCCAGTCAGGCGCGCTGGTTGCCAGTCGACGAACGCGAATGGATCATTGGTGAACTAAACGATGAGAAGCAAAAAAGGGCCGCGGTCCACTCATTCACGATCGGGCAAGCCCTTCGGCAAAGAGATGTAATTCTGTTCACCCTGATTTACTTCCTGGGCAGCACCGGATTCTATGGATTCAACATCTGGTTCCCAACCATCTTGAAGCGAGCCTCCGGCTTGGCCACAGGGACGATCACCTTGCTGGTGGCAATCCCGTATCTCGTGGCACTTACGGCGACCTTGCTCAATAGTTGGCATTCGGACCGCGCGCAAGAGAGGCGCTGGCATGCAGCCACTCCGTTGTTCATCGGCGCCGCGGCGCTGCTATTGGCCATCGGTACCGGCTCCCACTTCTGGACGCAATTGGGATTCTTCAGCATTTTTGCGGCGTGTGTTCACGCCTTTCAACCTTCTTTCTGGGCGCTTCCCACAATCACTCTGGGAGAGTATGCCGCCGCGGTCTCTATCGGCTTGATCAATGCCATCGGAAATCTCGGCGGCTTTGTGGGTCCGTTCATGCTGGGTTATTTGGAGACGCGCGCTGGTTCGTTCACGAACGGTCTCCTTTGTATTGTGGCCAGTCTCGTTCTCGCAGGCATTTTGGTGCTTTGTTTGCGCGGGTTCAGGGCCGCAAAAACTTAGGGCTCCGGCCCCGGAATTTCAACTCATCGTTGAATGGCTTTCCCTCGCCTACGCCAACTCGCGGTTAAGCTCCCGGTCCTGGAAATGCAGTAAACGTTTGCCGCTCCCACGTGTATAATCGGACGCTCATCCCGCGTCGTCACTTAGGGAACTGGAGGAGACCTGCTTGCGCTGGCGCATCGCCATCCTGGTTAGTGCCGCGATTGCTGTCAGCTACCTCGACCGCCAGACCCTTCCCGTCGCCGTCAAAGCAATCAGCGCAGACATTCCGCTTTCCAATGAGCAATTCTCCACACTGCAATCTGCCTTTTTGCTTGCCTACGCCTTGATGTATGCCGCGGGCGGAAAGCTCGTGGACGTCTTGGGGACACGCCGCGGTTTCACCGCAATCATGTTGTTCTGGTCGTTTGCCTGCGCCAGCCACGCTCTGGCAACCGGTTTCGTCATGCTCGCCGTCAGCAGATTTCTACTCGGCGTGGGCGAAGGCGGCGGATTTCCTGCCGCTACTCGCGCAGTCGCTGAATGGTTTCCGACTCGAGAGCGTGCGACTGCCATGGGCATCATCAATGCCGGGACTGCCGTGGGAGCGGTTCTTGCCCCTCCATTGATCGCCGTCGTTCTTGGCTTCACAAATTGGCGTTGGATCTTCGTTCTCACGGGTGCTTTCGGTTTGCTCTGGACCATCTGGTGGAACTGGTCGCGTTTTCCTCCCCAAGAGAATTCGGGCCGCAATGAAATTGATCCGACGGCGCTAACTGGTTCCGGTGCAAACTCTGTGGCCGCAATTCCCTGGACTCGCCTCTTTCACATTCGCGAAACTTGGGGATTGGTTAGCGCCAAATTTCTAAGTGATGCGGCCTGGTTCTTCTATCTCTTCTGGCTTCCGAAGTATCTCTACGATGCCCGCGGTTTTGACATTAAATCCGTCGGCATGTTCGCTTGGATGCCCCATGCCGCCGCCGGGATTGGCTGTCTGTTGGGCGGAGCATTTTCCAGTTACCTGGTGCGGCGTAAATTTTCTCTGGGTATTGCCCGCAAAGTGGCGCTCGGAGCAAGCGCCGCTGTCATGCCATTCGTCATTCTGGTTCCCCACGTTCCCGTCACTTGGGCCATCTCGCTCTTTTGCCTCGCTTATTTCGGGCAGCAATCGTGGTCCACTCTGGTCATGGTTCTTCCCACAGATCTCTTTCCTCAACAAGTTGTCGGATCGGTTGCAGGGCTGGTCGGTTTCGGCGGCGCCATAGGTGGAATTGTTTTCGGTCAGCTGGTTGGATATCTCTTGGATCATGGCTTCGGATACGGCATAGTTTTTGCCATTGCCGGCACTCTTCACATCATCGCGTTCCTGATTATTCTCGCTGCCATTCCGGTCGTCTTGCCCTTAAGATTGCAGCAGAATCCGAGTTACGAGGGAGTTTCATGAGAATCACGGAGATTCGCACGCGGGTCTTGCGTTGGCGCGGCAAGACCGTTCCACTGCCTCCCCATTTCTGCACCAACCCAATGGATGTCCTCGAACTGCCCGAGGCCTCAATGCGGACGTTCACGTTTCATGGCTGGCTCGTGGTCGAAGTCTTCACCGATGATGGCCTCGTTGGATTAGGCAACGCCGCTCTCGCTCCCCAAGCCACAAAACAGGTAATCGATCTCTACCTGAAACCTCTCTTGATCGGCCAGGATCCCTGGGATCTCGAACGCCTCTGGCAGCATATGTATCGCAAGACCATGGCGTTCGGCCGTAAAGGAATCGGCATGGCCGCGATCAGCGCGCTGGACATCGCGCTATGGGATGTTCTTGGCAAATCCGCCAAACAACCTGTCTTTCGCTTGCTAGGAGGCAGGACAAAAGCCCGCATCCCGGTCTACGCTTCCCGCCTTTACAGCGTGGAGTTGAACCAACTCGCCGCCGAAGCCAAACGGTACAAGCAGGAAGGCTACCAGGCCATGAAGCTTCGTTTCGGATGGGGCCCTGCCGACGGCGCTAGCGGCATGCAGCGCAACGTTGAACTCGTCCGCACCGTTCGCGAGACCATCGGCGATGGCGTCGATCTGATGGCCGACGCTTACATGGGTTGGACTCTCGACTACGCCAAGCGAATCCTGCCCTTGCTCGAACCCTTTCATCTCCGCTGGCTGGAAGAGCCGGTGATCCCCGATGACCTGCATGGTTATGCCGAACTGAAAGCCATCTCGCGAATTCCGATTGCCGGTGGTGAACATGAATTCACCCTCTACGGTTTTCGCGATCTACTGGAAGCGCGCGCCTTGGATTATATCCAGTTCGATACCAATCGAGTGGGTGGTATCACGCAAGCTCGCAAGATCGCCTCTCTCGCGGAAGCCTATTCCGTCCCCGTGATTCCACATGCCGGACAGATGCACAATTATCACGTTGTCATGGCCAGCTTAAATTCGCCCATGGCCGAATATTTTCCTCGCGTGGATGTGGAAGTGGGCAATGAATTGTTCTGGTACATTTTCCAGGGTGAGCCAACGGCGAAAGATGGCTACATCATTCTGGATGACAACACTTCGGGCCTTGGACTGAGCATCAACGAATCCGGCCTGAAGGATTTCGAGGTAATCGAATAGCTTTTGAATTGCGCAACAATCCGATGACACGACTAATCCAAATCAAGGAAGGCAGCGTTCGCCGCGTGGCTCTGGTCGATGAGCCAAACGTCCATTTCTTGGATGACTGCTCCTCGATCTATGAACTCGCGCAAACCGCCATCGCCTCTGGTAAGAAGCTCAGCGAACTGGCTCGCCAAAGGGCCCAGCACGACCCTCTCAGCTACGACCTTATCTATTCCGGTCGCTCCGAATGGCATTTGCTTCCCGCCATTGATCATCCTGAAGAACCCGCCCGATGCCTCCTTTCCGGCACTGGACTCACTCATCTCGGCAGTGCTCGCAACCGTCAGTCCATGCACGCAAACGCCACCGAGGAGATGACAGACAGCATGAAGATTTTCCGCTGGGGCGTGGAAGGTGGCCGCCCCGGCGCAGGTCTCATTGGCATATCCCCCGAGTGGTTCCACAAAGGCACCGGTAGTTCGCTGCGCGCACACGGTCAACCGCTCGATATACCCTCTTATGCCGAAGATGGCGGAGAAGAAGCGGAAATCGCCGGCGTTTATCTCGTCGCTCCGGATGGCCGCCCATACCGCATCGGCTTGGCTATTGGCAATGAATTTTCCGATCATCAATTTGAAAAGAAAAATTATCTTAATCTCGCGGGCTCAAAGCTTCGCACCTGTGCCCTCGGCCCGGAACTCATACTCGATCCGGAATTCACATCCACCCCCGTTGTAGCGACGATTCTGCGCGACGGCCAAGTCCACTGGACCAAAACCTTCCGCACGGGTGAATCGGAGATGTGCCACAGCCTGCAAAACATTGAGCATCATCATTTCAAATTCGCTGCCCACCGCCGCCCGGGAGACGTCCATGTGCACTTCTTCGGCACAGACTGCCTCAGCTTCAGCGATCACATCCGTTTGCAGGATGGGGATATCATGCAAATTGCTGCTGAAGGCTTCGGACGCCCATTGCAAAACCCCGTCCGCGCAGACAAATCGGCTCCCGAACTTATTAAAGTCATTCCTCTAGGATGAGTGAAACCATGTCAAAACCTTCCGTCGCAATTCTCGGTCTCGGCATCATGGGCTCCGGCATGGCCCGGCGCCTGCTCTCTGCGGATTTCCCCCTGGCGGTCTACAACCGCAATCGCGAAAAATGCATTTCTCTTGGCGAAGCTGGCGCAATCATCGCCGCGACACCGCGCGAGGCGGCCGCGCGATCCCAAATCGTCCTGAGCATGGTGGCCGATGACGCCGCCTCACGTAATGTATGGCTTGGTGAGACTGGCGCACTGGCTGGCGCCTCTCCGAACTCCATTTTGATTGAGTGCAGCACACTGAGCATTGGCTGGATTCAAGATCTTGCCGCCAAGGCCACCGCGCACAGCTGCCAATTCCTGGATGCGCCCGTCACGGGCACCAAGCCACATGCCGCATCCGGCGAGATACTTTTCCTGGTTGGCGGTTCGGTGGAGGCTCTCGATGCAGCGCGGCCTGTGTTCTCTGTGCTTGGCCGCGACGTGATTCACCTCGGCCCTGTAGGAAGTGGCGCGCTGATGAAGCTCATCAACAATTTTCTGTGCGGAGTGCAGGTCGCCTCGTTCGCCGAAGCTTTGTCTCTGATCAATGCTGGCGGCTTGCATCGCGACAAGGCCATTTCCATTCTCACCGCGGGAGCTCCCGGAAGTGGAATCGTCAAAAGAGTAGCCGAACGCGCTACGGCCAATGACTTCACGCCTAACTTTGCGCTGCGCTGGATGGCGAAGGATCTTGCCTATGCTCTTGACAGCGCCTCACGCAACGGCGTCTCGCTGCCAATCGCCGCTACTGCCTTGGCTGCGTTCCAACAGGCAATTGCTCAGGGCCACGGCGACGAAGACTTCTCTGCCTTAACCAAACTCTCAGCTTCGAAAACTCATTGAACTGCGGACAGGGCGATACTCGTCAACGCTCGTTCGCTCGCGCAAGATCCGCACATCCTCTCTAGCTTCGAAAAGGTCCCATTAGAAATAAAAGCGGCGCCGGGAGGGAGGAAACCAAAAACGCTTCCCGGGGTGTCGCCCCGGCGCCGCTTTTCGGTTAGAACGTTATTCGGGCGATCCGTTGTATCTGCCTTGCCGGCAAACCGGCGGAAACGACTCTCCCAAATGTAGAGTCAGCCATATTGCCATCGACCGCTACCAGGCCTGGCTCACCAGCTCAATCGTATGAGCGATAGGCCTTGACGTGGCAATGGAAACTTCAATCGTAACGCGCCCGCTTCTATGGTTTGCCAGAAGGGCGATTCCAGAAGTTGTAGCTGACCGGCCGCTTGCAGCGCTTCATGTTCGGCAGGTGTCGGCGATTGTGGCGAGCCCATTTTTAGCCACATCGCATATGCGTTACTGTGCGATGCATCTACCCCGAAATGCTCGACGGCAGCTCGCGTCAGGCCCTTTGGTAGCCCTCTCACTTCCACCTCGATTACGGCCGAGGGAGCAGGCAAATCATCGTCGTGATAGTTCCAAACGAGAATGGACACTTCCTGACCCGCGCGCGTGGCAATGGCGTTTACGTCTGCGGGGCCGCGTACGCCCGATTGCAGAATATTTCCCGTCTCCAGAGCTCCCGAACTAGCCGTTGCCAAGCGCTCCTGCCCCAATAGTCCAAACATGCGAAAGGCGTTCAGCACCGGCTTATCAATTCCGTTCGTCGCAAGTTCGCGAAACCCCGCGAAGTAAGGTTGCTCTTCAAACTCAAACGCCCAAGTCACCACTCCTTCCAGGGAAACTCCTTGCTTCTTAGCCAACTCAATCGTCCGGCTCAACGCTTCTGCGGTATAGCAGGCATACAGCGGTCCGTTGCGATAAGAATTCTGAGGGTTCTGCAGTGCTGAACAGGCCGCGCAACCCTCGGGATCCCATTCGCCCAGCACAATGGGAGTGGAACGCCATTCGGGCTGAGACGCTACAATCTCGAATCCCTTCTCGACGGAATTCAGTTCCCTCGCCAGGCCCATTTGCACATGATCGCCCATCCACTTTGGCGAGCCCTTCGGATGGAACGATATAAAATCAAGCCGCGTGCCCATTTTCCCATTCGCAAAATTCTTCTCATGCGCGCAATGTTCCAGGAAAAGCCGCAGGAATTCAGCAGCCTTGGGGGAGCCCGCGCCCGTCGTGTCCGGCCCGCCAATCTTCGCGTCGGGGTAGGCTTTTAAAACGGCATCGACAGTGAAGTCGTACAGTTTGAAGAACTCCTGCGGCGTTCCTTGCCAGTATCCGATGTCCGGCTCGTTCCAAACCTCCCAAAGCCAGCTCTTCAACGCCGCGTCCCCGTATCTCTCTCTCAGATGGCTCACCACCCGGAAAATCAGCTCCGACCATTTCTGATAGTCCTTGGGAGGGTAAGCCCATCCTGTGTAAATCGTGCTCACGTTGTCTTTGGGAAAATTGTGCCGATAAGGTTCCGGATGGGTGGATAGAGCTTCAGGCATGAAGCCCAATTCAACCAGCGGCCTTACTCCTGCCTGAGTAAAAGTGTCGAAAATGCGATCCAGAATCTTCCAATCGTAAACTGGGTTTCCCGCGGCATCCTCCGTGTACACGTTCGTCGAACCCCACTTCAGCGAAGCAGTTCCATCTCCCGTCGTCAGCAAGTTGTGCACGCGCACATACACAGGGCGAGGGCTGAGCGCCGCCAATTCTGCGATAAGCTTTTTTCCGTTGGCAGCGTAAGTGTAATTCGGCTCGTCGTATCCGAAAAACCCCCACACCGGTGGCAGCGTTCCCTCTACTTTCTCGTAATCCACCTTGATGCTCACCTTTTGCGGAATCTCTTGCGCGAAAATGGAGATGCCGGACAACAAAACAAACAACAAACTCGCGAGGATTTTCCGCATGCCATAGCCCCTTTCGAACAACTTCGCAAACGATTTCAGTGCCAACCACGTCAGCGTCGGCAGTTTGCGTGAAAAGCGCTTCACGCATGCTTTCTAGGAGGCACTCTCTTACTCTGGCTCCATGACCGTGATCGTCTGCTTTTCCTTCAGACCGGTGGTCTGCACTTGCCTGTGGCCCGAGGGCCAATCGACTGGTCACTTTTCGTGAAGGGCAGGGAATTGTTCCGAGTAAAGGTTGGCCTTCAAAGCCGCGGACGAACTCCTGAATTTCCACGCCGCCGGCAACGCGCTACCTTCAGCAAAATCTCCAAGACCCGCAGCAGTTCACCAAGTCAATTCAGGATTTCACCGTCACGTAGGTGCTGTAGCTCTCTTCATTGATGCTCATGAAAGGACGCATGGAGATTGCCTTGCCATCCGCGGCAGTCGCAATGGAATCTCCCGTGGCGTTGTTGGTTGGTTTGGCGCGCAGCAACTCAGCCTTTTCAAAGCTCGGCTGAGAATCGGCCACTCCGAAAAGAACAAGCGGTCCGCGGAGCAGCGCCATCTGATCCGAATGCTGTACGTCCACCTGCTCAAGATGAAGCGGCATGGACAATTCCAGCTCCACGACGTCACCTTCTTTCCATGTGCGCCGCACAGCCGCAAACGTTCCAGGTTGCACGCCTTCCGTAACTCGCTTCCCGTTCACCGAAAGCACCGGATCCTTTGTCCATCCCGGAATCCGCACGTATAACGTGTATTCCGCTGGTTGTGATGCCGCCACCTTAATGCGAACCGTATTTTCCATCGGATAGTGCGTTTCCTGTGTCAGTCCATGTTGCCCAGAACCTTCCGTCCAACTCACCTTGGAAGGCGTGAACAGGTTCACATACACGCCGTCATCGGAACGCAAATACGTGCTGATATGGTAGTCCGCGGCAATTTGCGGGAATGTTCCCGAACAGCACGGCCACTTATCCCTGTACCAAACTTTCTTTCCGGTGCTTGCATAGTCGGAGTAGTAGAACGATGTGCCGTCCGCCTGAATCGGCCATGCTCCCAATATCGTGTTGTACAGCACGCGCTCCATCGTATCGCCGTAGCGCGCATCTTTTGTGACTCGGAGCAGGTAACGCGCAATCTTAAAATGCCCGTAGGCGCCGCAAGGCGTTTCAAAACTGGCATGCGTTGTCCGCAGACTGTCTCCCAACTGCCCCGTGTTGGGTTCGCCAAATCCTTCGTTCGGTCCCCACCCGCCGGTCGCGAAACTCTGCGTCGTCAAAACCATCTCAAAGCCATTTTTAGCGGCCCGCAAATGTTTTTCGCTTCCCAGCGTGATGTACGCCTGCATCGCCGAGCTGAATGCATTCACGTGGCTGTAGGCATGTTCAAAGGGAAGCACATTGTTTCCCTCTGCCAGCGGATTAAAATAAGTGTCGTCTTCCAGGAAGCGCTTCGCAAAGTCCCGGTAGAACGTATCCCCGCTCCGTTGGTACGCCAGAAAAAGATTCTCTGGCAGCGTATAAGTTTCATCCCACGTGAACGAAGTGTCCTTGTGCGGGCGCGACCGTTGCTCCGCTCTCGAAAGTGCCTTCTCCGGAAGGTACGCCTGGATCGCGTGGCTCAGCTTCTTGTGCACATCCATCGCCATGGGATCGTGTACAAACTCGTGCGCATCAATCAAGCCGCACGAAAGCTTGTCATACGTGTAAGCAGGCAGGCGATAACCAGCGAAGAATTTCGCCTTGTCGTCCAGCGTTTCCGCGTACCCCTTCACCAACCGATTCACTTTTGCGCGCGTCGCTTCCGACCCTGTCACCGCGTAAGCCCGCGCAAGCCCGGAAACGTATTGACCAAAACTGTGGCCGGCGATAAATCCGTGGAAGTCCGTGTGGTCCAGGCTGAATCCCGTAAGATCGTACCATCCACCCATGTCCGTGCCGGGAGCCGGCAATCCCGCAACTTGCCGGAACACTTTCAGCATGCGGTCGTCGTCCAGGTTCAGGTATCGCGCATGGTTTTGCTCGAACTGTACCTTCATCGGGCCATCCAGCAGTTGCACGTTCTGGTAAGGGAATACGTTCAGAGGCGTGGTGATTGCGATCGCGCCCCGCTCCGAACTTGCCAAGGCCGGAAGCGCGCGGGCGGCATACGCGCCTGCAGCCGCAACCGCCGTGGATTTCAAGAACATTCTTCGATTGATGGGGGACGCCATGGGAAGCCTCCTGGACAAAAACTGAGAAAGCGTTTACTCACAACCTATGCAATTGCACATGCGTTGTCAATCCCCCTCCGTCGCAACCACTTTCTTCCCAATGCTCCTCCGCGGAATACACCCAGTCGCTGATCTGATTTATTCCTGCTTCCAAACACCCTCGGCCTCATCCAAAACTGCGCGCTCCTTTCAAAACCAACACCATCTTGGCCTCCCTCGGCACGCATCTACGGAATTTCAAACCCCTGCGAGTACACCGCATGCGAGTATTGCGTCGACCGTCTGAGCCGACAGAGATGAGTGAAAATTCCGCGCGGGAACAGTTTGAAGTTATTCAGTGAGTTTATGGTCGGGGCGCCGAGATTTGAACTCGGGACCTCCTGCGCCCAAGGCAGGCGCGCTACCAGGCTGCGCTACGCCCCGACATGAAGTGCACTAACGATTCTAAAGCACTTTCCTGCTTTGTTGCTAATCCGAAACACGGCCACTACGGGGGCCCTCGTCACCACCATGGAAACTCTTTATGAAACCCGCGGAGTTCGCAGGAGTTCGCTTAATCGCCGTATCCCCTCTCGAATCCCTTCCTCCTTCAGCCGCGAGTAACCCAGAATCAGCCCTGCTCGCGAGGGCTGTATTGAGAAGTATCGGGAAATCCCGTAAATCCCAACGCCCCGCGATTCCGCCTCTTCGATAATCGTCTTTTCCACAATTCGCGCGCGCGGCCAGACCACCACGTGAGCCCCGGCGCCCTCGCCAGTCACCTCAACACGACCTCCCAGGTATTTGCGAATGGCGTCGAGCAACGCTGTGCGACGCTCCGTGTTTCTGCGTCGAACCCGGCGCAAATGACGTTCGTACATTCCTGTCGAGATGAACTCCGCAAGTGTTTCCTGCTCCAGTGTCGCCGTATGCTGATCGCAAAGCCATTTCACCGAAGTAAACGTGGGAAGCAGTGATTTCGGGGCGATCATGTAACCGATTCGCAGTGCCGGAAATATCGTCCGCGAAAACGTTCCGATGTAGATGACCCGTCCCTCGGTATCAAGGCCTTGCAGGGATTCCAGCGGTTGCCCCTCGTAGTGAAATTCACCATCGTAGTCGTCCTCAATCACCACTGCGGCTTTTCGCCGCGCCCAATCCAGCAGCGCCATGCGGCGTGCGAGCGGAAGTATCGCGCCCGTGGGAAACTGGTGTGAAGGCGTCAGGAAAGCGGCGCGTGCCTCGCCCGGAAGTTTCGCGGGATTCAAACCGTCGCGATCAACGGCAACGGGCAGCAAGCGTGCTCCCATTGTGCGCAGAATTTCCCGCGTCCCCTGATAACCGGGCTCCTCGATCACAACGCGATCACCGCGTTCGATCAACACTCGCGCGATCAGGTCTAACGCTTGTTGCGAGCCATTAACGATTATTACCTGCGAAGGATCGCAGACCACCGCGCGCGACCTCCGCAAGTGAATGGAAATTGCCTGCCGAAGTCCAAAGCTCCCGGCCGTGGGCCCATAATCGAACTCGCGAACGGAAGCTTGCCGCGCTTGTCGCAGCAAGATCCGCCGCCACGCCTCGAACGGGAAAGTTTCCAGGTCGCTGCGTCCGTATCGGAAGTCGTAACGCAACGGAATCGTCCGCATACCTGGAAAACTCAACTTTGCTTCCGCCGCCTCAACGGAGGATCCGAAGCGAGACAATTTCACCTTGGCTCGTCTTTCCCGTTTGCTCCGTTGGCCCGTTCCCAAGCCTTCAGACACATAGGTCCCCGACCCTATGCGCCCGGCCACAAAACCTTCCGCGAGCAGTTGGTCATAGGCTAGTACAACGATTGTGCGGGAAACATGCAGTTGCTCGGCCAGCTCTCGCGTCGAAGGCAGGCGCTCGCGGCTTTTCATGGTGCCTCGCAAGATAGCTTGCCGGAACCAATGGTAAATCTGCCGCGAAAGCGGCACTCCTTGGCGCGAAAGTGGTATTACAAATGGCACAGAAAGTGGACCTTTCAAACTACCATAGCCTCAGGCAGTCTTAAACACGTTTCTAGAGGGTTTTCATCGTCCAAATGAACTCCCTGCTGAAACGCCCATCGCAGCCGGACGGGCAAACAAATTCGAGGAGGCAGTAATGAACACGCTCAAGCAGATTCGGCCCTATCTCCTGGCATTCACTTTGGTAGTCGCTTTGCCCGTATTTCCAGGATCTGCACAGCAGAATTCAGACACTGCGAAAAGCGGCGCTCAAAACGCTGTCGCGGAACGCGATGGCCATCGCGATTTCGATTTCGAGCTTGGCACCTGGAAAATTCATTTGAAGCAACTCCAGCATCCGCTCACAGGTTCAACCACCTGGGTCGAATTTGACGGTACTTCTGTCACCCGCAAGGTTTGGGATGGCCGCGCCCAATTGGAGCAGTTTGAAGTCAATAGCCTCGCGCACCACATCGAAGGTCTCACTCTGCGTCTATACGATCCCAAAACCCACCAGTGGAGCCTTTATTGGGCCACCAGCAAGAGCGGGACCATCGGCACGCCTACAATCGGAGAATTCAAAAATGGACGCGGCGAGTTTTACGATACTGAGCCTTCAGGCCCCAATGGCAGATCCATCCTCGTTCGCTATATTTGGTCGAAGACCGATACAGATACGCCCCACTTTGAGCAATCATTCTCCGATGACGGAGGCAAAACGTGGGAAGTGAATTGGATCACGGATCAGACGCGAATGAAAGATGAACCAAACAAAGCGCTCTGAATTTCGCCACAAACGCGGTGGAAGATTCTGCGATCGACCCCGATGACCTGGTTCACTGGTGATGTCGCCGTGATTGCGCGCAACGTCCTTCAACGATCGTGCGAACTCTGCGAAGCGAGGAACAGATTGAATCGCACGCTTTTGTGCGACCAATCTTTTTTCTCTTTGACTTCCACCAAGGAGAAATTCCTCGCTTCGCTCAGAATGACGAACCAAGCTACTTTTTTCGTTGTCTCTTCATCCGTAGCGAGGCTCTGCGGTCAGCCCCTCGCCACAAACTCTTCCAGCTTTTCCAGGCTCATCGTCCAACCTTGCTCCATCCCCTTCAAATACGCGGCCGCATAATCCACCATCGCAATGGCGCTCGTTTCCAGCGTCAGCAGCGTCTTTCCGCTGCGCTCCGCAAAAGTCACCGTTGTCAGTCCCTTCAGGATGGTCTTGCCTTCCTTGTCCACCGCGTCATTCGTGAACACCAGCCTTTCCGGCGCCACAACCTCGCGATACACTCCACCGCCCGGATATTCGTCGCCGTTGGGCGCCCGCATGACGATATGCCATGCGCCGCCAACCCGCGCATCAACTTCGCACACGGGATTTGTGAACCCCTTTGGCCCCCACCATTGCGCCACGTGTTTCGGCTCTGTCCATGCTTTGAACACCATTTCCCGCGGCGCATCGAACTCCCGCGTGATCACGATGGATTCTTCGCCGAATTTGCTTGCGCTGCGATCTTTCGACCCGCCCATCCTCGCCAGTTCGTCCACCAGACGCGCCATGGTCTGCTGCAAGCCTTCCACCGCGCCGTGCTCCTTGGCCACTTTGTCGCGCAGCGCCGCGCTTTCAAATACCATCCGCATGCTTACTTCCGTTTTGTTTCCCTGCGCCGCAAACGTAGCCGTCGTTCGGAATGCCGGTGGAGAAACGTGGTCGTACACCATCCGCTCGTGCTTCACCACCTCCACATAGAGGATCTCGTTCGGGTACTCCCTGCCGTCTGGCCCATGCATCACGTGCCGCCACACTCCCCCCGGCCGCACATCCATTTCGGTTGTGATTGTCTTGAACCCAATCGGCCCCCACCAGTTTGTGATGCTTTCCGGCCGGGTCCAGGCCTTCCACACCAATTCCACCGGCGCATCGTAAACCCGCGTGCAGACGATCTCGCGGTCCCCGCTGTTTCCGGTGGCGCTAAGTCCTGCTTTGCTTGCGGACATGTTTCTTCTCCTTTTTATTGGTTTCCTCTTGTTTTAACTCGCGCAGGTAATCGTCCAGACGATCCAAACTCTCCTCAAAAAATCGCCGGTAATGCTGGACCCAGTCGTCGACGTCCTTCAAGGGAGTGGCCTTCAGCCGGCAAGGCCGCCATTGCGCGTTGTGCCCTCGCGATATCAGCCCCGCGTGCTCCAACACCTTTAGGTGTTTGGAGACCGCGGGCAAGCTCATCGCGAAAGGCTCGGCCAGTTCCGTCACCGATGCCTCGCCGGAAAGCAGTCGAGCCAGGATCGCGCGCCGCGTGGGGTCGGCCAGTGCCGCGAAGGTTGTGCTCAGCCGGTCAGAAGTCATCGTCGTATTTAACCTATAGGTTAAATACAGCACCGCGCTTTTCCTGTCAAGCCCCCACGCACCCCTATCTCCTGACTGACGCCCCAATCGACGGTTGCCCCAGGCACGGAGTCTGTGCCTGGGTCTTGGGTTTCCCGCTGAACGGTTTCCTTCTCTTCCCCTGCGCCTCTGGGTCAAGCTCTCTTTCTCTTTGGAACGCCAATCTCCCGATTGGCGGGTTTTTTCCCGTAATCCTCCGCGTCAATTTCTCTGCGCGTACTATAATCATCCGCTCCAGTGAACTCTCTACTCTACAGGCCCGTTGAGGAGTCCGACATCTCCGCGATGGCGCGCATTCGTGCCGCCGAATGGGGACTCGAGGAGCCTTGGCGCGTCCGCATTTCCCGCTACCTCAATCACGAACACCACCCGCGGCAGGCACTGGCGCCCCGCTTCGGTTACGTCGCGATGGAAGGCGAAGCTCTCTTGGGTTTTATCGCCGGGCATCTCACGCGCCGCTTCGCCTGTGAAGGGGAATTGCAATGGATCCACGTGATTCCAGAGCGTCGCGGCACTTCCGTCGCAACGGAGCTCCTCCGCCAATTGGCGGAATGGTTCGTCCAGCAAAAGGCAACGCGCATCTGCGTGGATGTTGAGCCAGACAACGCCAGGGCGCGCCGCTTCTACACGCGCAACGGCGCGGAATTCCTCAGTCCGCATTGGCTAGTCTGGAACGATATCCGCGTCGTCCTCGCTCCTCCCGATAAGCAGCCCATGTAGGCGCTGGGCCTCAGCCCTGCCAGCCCAGCGTGTGCAATCCCCAGACTTATCATCCTGATCCCGCAACATCCCAGCTTGTCATTCCGAGCGCAGCGAGGAACCTGCTTTTTCTTGGCGTTGGCAGACCATTTCTCTCCACCCGCTTTCAGGCCAACCGTTTTACACTTGGAGCCCATGAATTCCCCGCAAAACGACGTTCGCGTTCCGGTCTGGGCAAAGAAGCCCGCAGCGCAAGCCCCCGCAAAACGCAGAGGATGTTTTTGGATACTCGCGGTAGTTTTTGGCGTGACTGCTGGTGCCGTTGCCGGTCTGATCGGCGCGCTCGCCGGCTGGGAATGGATCAAACCGAATTTCTCCGCAATGCTGGTGGAAGTCGCGTTATTGATCGCGGTGATTCTCTTATCCCTTTGGAAGCTTCCTGTTTGGCAGGTTGCACGCTCGAAAGGGCTAACGGATGAAAAACGCTTCGAGCGCGAAAACGAAGCGCGCAGAACCCTGGCGCAAATCATTGCCGGCGTATTCTTGCTTGCCGGTCTGTATTCCTCCGTGGAGTCCTTCAATCTGGCACGCGAAGGCCAGCTTACCGATCGCTACGCAAAAGCGATTGAGCAGCTGGGCGCTTCCGACCCCACGGGCCGCCCAAGGCTGGAGATTCGTATCGGCGGCATTTACGCGCTGGAACGCATCGCCAACGATTCAGCCCGGGATCATCGCGTTGTGATGGAAGTCCTCACCGCTTATGTTCGCGATAACGCGCCGCGCAAAATCGCCCCTGCGAAATTGTCGAAACCGATCGCCGCTCCACCCTCCGCGCAGGAAGAAGAGCTGCGCGTCGCTCCGGACATTCAGGCCATCCTCACGGTTCTGGGCCGCCGCGAACTGAAGTTCCTGCAAGCTCCCATTGATTTGCGCAACACCGATTTGCGCGGCGCCAATCTTGCCGCCGGACTCTTTTCCGGCGCAAACTTTTCCGGCGCGGATCTTACCGGCGCAAACCTTGGCGGCTCCCAGCTCGCTGGCGCGAACTTCAATTACGCCAATCTCACTGGAGCCGATTTCCTGATTGCCAACCTCAGCGGCGCCCTCCTCTATCAGGCCAACTGCCGCGAAGCCAACTTCACGGGCACGATCCTCACCGGCGCGAACCTAAATGATGCGGACCTCAGCAGCGCTGAAGATCTCGGCCAGGAACGCATCAATTCCGCCCATGGCAACGCGGGAACCAAGCTGCCTCCCGATTTCAAAAAGCCCGATGGCTGGCTGAGGTAAGCGCCTCTCGCCTTTTCCCTTCCTTGCAGTTGTAATGGCCCGCGTCCAGGGTGATTCGCATTTGTGCGTGAGGTTGTGAGCGATGTCAAAAATGTCGGCGCGCCGACATTTTTGATTATTCCCCTGTAAAAAGCATGTTTTGCAGAGCCCTGCTTCCCATTCACAGCCAAGAGTTCACAGTTTGTGCGGGGCACGTGCTTTTGGGGCGGGCCGCTTTTGAGGGAGCGTGCGCCAGTTGCGAGACATTTGCAATATGTCGGCGCGCCGACAATATTATTATTCATATAGTTTAGTATATAGTACCTGCGGCAGGAGAAAACAAAGGAGTTAGGGGGGAGAAGCAGTCCAAAGTCAAAAGTTGAAAGTTGAATGGGAAAACGAAAGAGCGATCCTTCGGCTCGCGCTGCTCGCTCAGGATGGACATCCTTCGTCGGATGTCCAGTTGAAAGTTCAAGAAAACAGGCCCCACCCCCCTGTTTTTGCGTATGTACGGGAATACTTAGACTTAGTGGCGAGTGGCTAGTGGCCAGTGGCGAGCAACGGAAGGGAAGAAGAAAAAGATAACGCAGAGGCGCAGAGAACGCGGAGGCGTGCAGAGAAGAGGACCGTGCGGAGTTCAAATATGTCGGCGCGCCGACAATTTTGATTATTGTCCAGGAAAACGGAGGTTTTGTGGAGGTGGGTTTGCACTTTGTGTAGGGGACGCCTTCTGAGGCGGTCAGCTTCTGCTCCAGCCGGTTGGAATCCCCGGCGCCGGAAATCTGATTCGCCACTGAGGACACAGAGGTCACCGAGGAGGAGCAACAAGGAAGCGCAGAAAAGCAGGTCCCACCCCCCTGTTTTTGCGTATGTACGGGAATGATTGGACTTACGGGCGAATTTCGTGGATGTACGGGAATGATTAGACTTAGGGGAGAAAAGCAGTCTACAGTCGACAGCTTACAGTTTACAGCCAAACAAGAAGAGAGGGGGACGGCGCCACGGAGCTCAGCTCTTGCGAAAAGCGTTCTGGGTAAAGGCCTAGTGCGTTCCGAAATGGCACAAGAACAGCGTCCCCTCAGCATAGCGGATGGAGCTTAGCATATTATTTACCGTTTGTCTACTATTATTTAGTGGGTACTACGTTCGAAACTGGTTGGGAAGCGAACTCTAGAGAAGGAAAAGTCAACACCCGCACCCTATATGAACCAAGTGCATAGGGTGCGGCACCCGGTTTCTTCCTCTTGGCCGCCTGCCTCTGAGTTCTACTTCGGTTGAGGTTCATATATGAACGTAACGGGCTGCCCCTTCGCCTCTTCGATGCGTTTTTTTAGTTCGAAGCTTACTGGGTTTCCCCAGGGGAGTCCCAGGTGTGACAAATCGCAGCCGACGAAGCTCACGTTGCGAAGTCGCAGGGCTCCCCCGTAGTAATAAATCCGCGAGCTTTTGAATCGAACATCCACCCAAGTTATACGGTCAAGCCCTTGTCCCACGTTTTGCAGGATCGAGTCGCGGACCATTGCAGTCGAGAGATCATCCACGAGCCCGATAGCAGGACCGTCGCTGATGCCCAGGAAATCTATTCTGTCGAATACAACGTTGCTCTGATGGAGAGCAAACTCTGCCCCCGGTGCCAATGCGATCCATGAATAATCGCCAACGAAAGCGACGTTTCGATTATTTACATTAATTATGGAGTTGAACATATAACCCCCCGTGTTAGACATCTCGCGAGGAGAAGCCGGAGTGATTGCGCCTGTCTGAACCTTTCTTGTGTATGCTAGCGATTCGAGGTCGATGGAGGTTGTCCACCCTAATTGCCTTGTTTGCTCAGAGGTCGAACGCTCTTTCAGAGAGGTCGTTACGGCGTTCTGAGTTTTCTGAAGTAGAGCTGGGTCGATTGGAATCTGATTCTTGGAAGACACGCTTACAATAGAATCAATTTTCTTATAACGGTCGCGAAGTTGTGACTCGGGAAGAGTTGCGGCCTGGACTTTGTCGAGAAACATCGCAAAAGCGCTGAGCCTCAAATTGATGATTGTCGCCTGTATTTTGGGAACATCGATTTCTATCATGGCTGCTATCAGCACCAGCCCGGCTACACCTGCAAGCACGAAACGAGGAGAGAAACGCGGATAGACACTTACGTCTTCTGCTTTTGCAGGGAACAGTCCGCTTTTTGTGATGTATGCAATGGAGGAGACGGTCACGAGGAAACACAGGACAATCGCCGCCTCCAGGCTGATTTCATCTTCGCTCTTACCAAAGAAGGAATATCTAAGCAAAGCCCAAACCGATGCGACAGCGACAGATGTCAGGTAAACTTTCCACTTGAGTCGCTGCTCGATGAGGAAGAACTCGATAAATCTGTCGATGAATTTGGTGTGCGCCATTGGGTCCTTCTAGAAATAGTGACTGCAAGAAACTGAAACATGGAATTCAGTGCAACGACGATAATCAAACCTGAAAGAACGAAGCTGTCGATCGTTTCGGCAAAGCGCAGAGCTTGAGCATGAGCTCCCCACGCTACCAACACTTTCGTTCCGAGCAGAACGAGCGCAGGTGGAATAAAGATCTGTAACACGATGAGAATATCAGCTAGGAGCCTGGGACCGTGAGGGTCGTAGTGTTCCCTGAATCTCATCCAAAGAGTGGGTGGAGGGGTGGGAGCACCTGGTCGTGGAGAACGGCGATCTCTGCCCATACCTGAGAGACTATATGGGTCGCTGGAGTATCTCAAGTGAACGATGGAGTGAATAGGCGGGTCGCCAAGAGGTAGAAGCTTGGTGCCGCATTCTTTTCGTTCTTGAGCCGACGACCTGTCTGGCTGCAGGCGGGCTCGCAATTGAGGTCGGCAGGAAGAGACGTCCAGGCCGGTTGAAATCACCGGGAATAGAAATAAATTGGGGAGTTCCTGGGTCCCAGCGCTTACGCGCTGGGCTAAATTCTGGTGCACCTCCGGTGCTTTGGAATGCGTGCTTGAGGGTTGTGGATTGTCGGCCGGTGCTGGCTCGGAGAGCGCTGGAGGCGCGGCATACGTTAGCCCAGCCCGTGAGGGCTGGGAAACGTGGCAGAAAGAAACGCTAGCGCCGTAGGTGCGACACCTAGCCGAAGACAAATTTGGGATCAAAAGCCACGCCATGCTTCTTCAACAATGCGACGAACTCTTCTTCAAATCCACGCTTTTTGTGATGCTCTTTCTGAGTTCGGATGTACTGAGCGACGGCGGGAATGTTGGAACTGCTGACGCTGAAAGCGCCATAACCTTGTTGCAACGCAAATTTGCAACCCTGCTCGTTCGCCCACCGTGAAGAGTTCGATTTGATGGTGAGAACCGCTTTGGCGATGGGGAGCGTGGGCGGGATTTGGATGAGGAGATGGATGTGGTCTTCAATGCCGCCAATCGCATGAACGTGAATTTCGAGTTTCTTGCAAACACCACCGATGTACGCCCAGAGAAGCGGTTGAAGTTCGGGAAAGATGATCTTTTGCCTGTCTTTGGTGCTGAAAATAATATGAAGCACATTCTGAGAGTAGGTGTGGGACATGTGCCGCACCTCCGGCGCTTGTCATACCTGTACATCATGCACCCAACGCTTACGCGCTGGGCTAACTTCTGCCGCGCCTCTGGCGCTTGTGGAGAGATTCAACAGCGATCAGATATGAACGGACACGGGGCGAGAAAAGGAGTTGCCCAAGACCACAGACAAGAGTGTCTGTGCCACAGGATTTAGCTGGCCAATTCCGGTATGGCGGACTGCAGGCCTTGGACTACGCCGCGCAATTCGGCCAGGCCTTTCAGGCGGCCTACGTAGGAATAGCCAGGGTGGCTGTTCTTGTGGATGTCGTCGTAGAGGAGGTGTCCATGATCGGGGCGCATGGGCATTTCGTGATCTTCGCGGTGGGCGCGGCGGCGAGAGGATTCTTCTTCCAGCAAGGCGCGGACGATGCCAACCATATCCGCATCGCCGTGAAGATGTTCGGCTTCATAAAATGAATCATCAGCGACGCGAGTGACCTGGCGAAGATGGGCAAAATGAATGCGTGGAGCAAACTCGCGAATCATGGAGAGCAAATCATTGTCGGCGCGTGCTCCATACGAGCCGACGCAAAAAGTGAGGCCGTTGGCGGGCACATCGGTGCCGGCAAGAAGCGCGCGAGCGTCATCGGCAGTGGAAACGACGCGAGGGATGCCAAAGAGCGGCTGCGGCGGATCGTCTGGGTGAATCGCCAGGCGCACGCCCAGATCTTGCGCAACGGGCGCGACTTCCTGGAGGAACGCGACTAGCGCGGAATGCAGACTGGCTTTTGTGACTCCGTTCCACTCGGCGCACGCTTCGCGAAGACCTTGCCGCGTATAAGAGGTTTCGCCGCCGGGAAGTCCCCAGACAATGGCGCGCTCGAGTTCCAGGCGCTGAGCTTCGGACATGGCGTCGAAGCGGGCGCGGGCCGCAGCGACTCGCTGGGGAATGTAATCGCGTTCGGCGTTGGGGCGTTCAAGAAGGAAGATGTCGTACGCTGCGAAATCCACGGCATCGAAACGCAATGCGAAGCCGGTGCTGGGCAAAGGCCACATGAGATTGGTGCGCGTCCAGTCCACGATCGGCATGAAGTTATAGCAAACAACGTGCACGCCAGCTTTGGCGACGGCGGCGAGCGAATCTTTCCACGCAGCGATATATTCGCGGTACGGCCCGGAGCGAAGCTGGATGGAGCTGTGAACAGGAATGCTTTCGACGACGGACCAAACGAGGCCCGCGGATTCAATTTCCGCTTTGCGCTTCAGGACTTCGCTGAGCGGCCAAGCTTCGCCGCCATAGATATGATGCAGCGCCGTGACAATGCCCGTAGCGCCCGCTTGCTTGATTTGCGGGAGCGTAATGGGATCTTGCGGACCGAACCATCGCCAGGTTTCTTTCATGCATGTATCGTAATACATTTTGGCGCGCCGTTTGGAGAGCGCGGGAGAGCACGGATGAGTCGATGGGAAGCGGGGCGCGTTGCAATCCGTTTGTGATTCGCTACCATAGAAGGACGAGGCGATGCTCGAGCGCCGCTGAGACTGGAAAGGAACTCTTGATGAAACGCGCATTTCTCGCCGCTCTGCTGGGCGCAACCGTGCTGATTGCGGGAAGCTGCAAATCCAAGCCGGATGACAAGGAAGCGATCCGCGCCGGGGTGATCAAGTACCTGGGATCGCTGAATTCGTTGAATGTGAGCGCGATGGATATTAACGTGACGCAAGCCACGGTGAGCGGGAATCAGGCGCAAGCGCAGGTGGAAATCCGGCTGAAGAACGGGCCGCCAGATGGAGCGAGCATGAAGCTTGCGTACAATCTGGAAAAGCGCGGCGAGGAATGGACGGTGGTGAAGAGTCAACCGGCGGGAGGCACGATGCAACATCCCGCGCCCGGACAAATGCCGCCGGGAGGAATGCCTCCGGGACATCCGGATGTGGGTGGTGCGACGGGACAAGCTCCGGCAGGGCATCCGAGCTTTGACGACATAATGAAATCGGCGCAACCGCCGGCAGCGCAGGCACCCGCAGCATCGCCTTCAGGCGGAGGAACTAGTAAGCCGTAGACGCGGCGCGGATATCAGATATCAGGAAACGTGAACTGGCGACCAGCTACCAGCGATCCGCGATCAGGGAGCAAGAGTTAAGTACAGGTAACGAGCTCCTCGCCGCTTTACTTAAAACTTAAAACTTAGAACTTAAGACTTTTTACTGCCGTTCGTAGTCTTGTAGATCTTCAGTTGGGAGAGCGACGCGAACGGCGTTCAGCACGGCAAGAAGATCGATTACTTCCTGGCCGATCGCGCCCCAAATCGGCGGCAAAAATCCGAAGGCTGCAGCAATCATGCCAATCATGCTCGCGGCCATTCCGCCGAGAGCGCTTTGCAGGGCGATTCGCCGCATGCGCTGGCCAATGTGCATCAGTTCATCGATCTTCCCCAGCGCGGTTTCCAGCACAACTGCATCGGCCGCTTCCGTGGTGATGTCGTTCTGCGTGCCGAACGCCACGCCAACCGTCGCCGCCATCAGCGCGGGAGCGTCGTTGATGCCATCTCCCACAAACAGCGTGCGCGCTTTGGCCGTTTCCGCCTTTACGATCGCCACTTTCTCCTCGGGAGTTTTACCAGCGTGGATTTCCTTGATGCCGACGCTTTCCGCCAGGTATTTCACTTCGGACTCGCGATCGCCGGAAAGAAGCATGACTTTGGCCACGCCGTGTTTTGGCTCGAGGTGCTGGATGAAGGAAGCGCTCTCCTTTCGTGGCGCATCGTGGAAGCGAACCGCCGCGGCGTATTTGCCGTCAATGAAGATAAGGCATTCGAGGCCGCTGGCGATTTCCGGCAATGGCAGAGATTGCGCACTGACTGCTTTGCGGTTGGTAATCAGAACGGAGCGCTTGCCAAGCGTGGCGAGCAATCCGTGGCCGGGCCGTTCGCTGATGTGCTCCATGGAAAGAAGAGGGATCTCTTCCTGCCTGGCGGCGATGACGATGGCACTGGAAAGCGGATGCTTGGAATATTGTCCCGCGCTGGCCGCTAAGCGCAGCACATCGGTGCGATCGAATCCCTCTGCGCATAACACATCCGTCAGGTGCGGCCGGCCGTAAGTTAGTGTGCCAGTCTTATCGAAGATGAGCGTGCGGCAATTCTCGATCTGCTCGAGGACCGCGGGATTCTTGATGATGATGGCGCGACGCGCTGCCAGAGAAATGGCGCCGATAATCGCGGTGGGAATCGCGAGAAGCAGCGGGCAAGGCGTGGCGATGACAACGACGGCGAGGAAGCGCTGCGGCTGGTGAGTGAGCAGCGCGGCAACAGCGGCAACGGCGAGGGCCAGCGGCGTGTACCACGCGCCGAGTTGATCGCCGAGGCGGCGGAGCTTGGGGCGTTCCTGTTCCGTCTGGTGCATCACTTGCATGATGCGGGCGTAGCGCGAATCCTCGGCGAGTTTCTCGGCGCGGATGAGCAGGGCTTGCTCGCCATTGATGGCGCCGGAAATCACCATCGAGCCGGGCGTCTTGGAGATTTCGTAAGGCTCGCCGGTGAGGTAAGCCTCGTCCATGATGCCGTGGCCTTCGAGGACGGTGCCGTCAACAGGGCAGATTTCGTGAGGGAGAACGGTGAGTTCATCGCCGATGCGGATGTTGGCGAGGGCTACGTCAACCAGGCCGGCGGATTCCTTGCGATGAGCGACGCTGGGCATGCGCCGCGCCAGGGCATCGAGAACGGAAGAAGCGCGAGCAGTGGCAAATGCCTCGAGAGCGGCGCCGCCGGAAAGCATCAGCACAACGATGGTGGCGACAAGATATTGGCCAAGGGCAATTGCCGTGAGGATGGAAACGCCGGCGAGAAGATCAGAGCCGAATTCTCGGCGGACGAGTTTTTTCAGGAGTTCCCAGACGAGAGGGAGACCGCCGATCAGAAGGGCGACGAAGAGAGGAACGTTGGCGTAGAAGGGAGGGAAGTGGAAGGAGTACTTCAGGACGAGATGCAAAAGCATTGCAAGAAGGGTGAGAGCGGCGATGTAGGTTTCTTTGGAAGGTACGAATCCCGGCTTCGCGGGAACTGCCATTGACATTACTTATTGCACAAGTATTGGTTGAAGTCAAAGATGCAAGAGTTTTGCGACTGGGGCGATACGCAACCTTTTGCGAGAGCTTGCGCTCAGACCGTCTTGTCCTTGGAGTAGCAGAGGAATTCCAAGTTGCACTCGGAGCATTTGGGTTTGCGGGCGGCGCAGACTCGGCGGCCGTGCCAGATTAGCTGGTGGGAGAACTTGATCCATTTGTTTTGCGGAATTACGGCCATCAGATCCTGTTCTACTTTTTTCGGATCTTCATTGCGGGTCAGATCCAGGCGTTCGGATAGACGGAGGACGTGGGTGTCGACGACAATTCCGCTGGCGATTCCGTAAGCGGTGCCGAGGACGACGTTGGCGGTTTTGCGGGCGACGCCGGGTAGCGTGAGCATTTCTTCCATGGTGCGGGGGACTTGGCCGGCAAATGTTTCGACGATGGCTTTGCTGGCGCCCATGATGGATTTGGTTTTGTTGCGGAAGAAGCCGGTGGGGCGAATTTCTTTTTCGAGTTCGGCAGGATTGGCGTAGGCGAAATCCTCGGGCTTGGTATATTTCTTGTAGAGTTCCTGGGTGACCTGATTGACGCGGACATCGGTGCATTGCGCGGAGAGGATCGTGGAGATCAATAATTGGAAGGCGTTTTCGTGGATAAGTTCGCAGGTGGCGTTGGGATAGGCCTCGTCGAGTTTTGCGAGGATGGCGGCGACGCGCTGGGGGTTCGTGTTGGCGGAGGGGGTTTTGGCAGGGGCTTTCTTCGTGGGGACTTTTTTCGCGGCACTTTTGATGAGCTTTGCTGGTTTCTTCTTCGCTGACTTTTTTTTGGTGGCCATTGCGACCTCACTTCTGCAAGTGTTTGTGATGTTTGGAGATTATCCCACAAAAGGTTCGAGCGGCTAGGATGCCCACCTTGGCGGAGACCCAAGAACAGAGGGATTCATCGCACATAAAACGTGCGATGCAAAACCGTCCCTCACTCCGCGGACTCCGTTCGGAATGACGGGGGGAGAAACTCGCGCAAGCCGTTACGATGCCATTACTTCCATCAGGCGGCGGAAGGCGTTGCCGCGGTGGCTGCGGGCGTTTTTTTCGTCAGGGGGCAACTCGGCGAAGCTTTTGCCGAGGGCGGGAAAGTAGAACACGGGATCGTAGCCGAATCCACCGGTGCCGCGCGGGGCTTCGAGGATTTCGCCGTCCACCTTGCCGGATACTACGGCGATGGTGCGACCTTGTTGCGCCACGGCAATGACGCAGATGAAATAAGCGGAACGCTCCGCACCATGCTTGCCGCGAAGGGCGGCCAGCAATTTGGCGATTTTCTGATCGTTGCTTGCTCCGACTCCGGCATAGCGAGCTGAATGCACGCCGGGTTCGCCGCCCAGAGAGGGTACGACTAGCCCTGAATCATCGGAAAATACCGGGTGCGAGCAATCCCGCGAATAATAGAGGGCTTTGCCCGCGGCATTTTCCGCGAACGTGTCCGCATCTTCGGGGAATTCGGGCATTGCCGCGTACTGGGGGAGCAGATCCATTTCCATGTTGGAGTGCGCGGCTGCGGCCAAGGCGCGGAATTCCCGCAGCTTACCCGGATTCCCCGAAGCGAGATAGAGTTTCTTTGCTGGTTCGACTAGATTCATCGGCCGCGGCTGAGGAAATGTTCTGGTAAGACCTGACGTTGCTCTTCAGCCAACCGGCGAATTCCCGCGGCGCCCAGGGCGAGCAAGTCCTGCATTTCGCCGCCGGTGAAAGGGCGTCCTTCGGCGGTGGCCTGAATTTCCACGAAGTCGCCGCGTCCGGTCATCACAACGTTCATATCCACTTCGGCGCGGGAATCTTCCTCGTAGCAGAGATCGAGCAGCGCCATATCATCCACGATGCCGACGCTGATCGCAGCAACGGAGTCGATGAGCGGCGAGCGCTTCAAGATTCCGGCGGCGACCATGCGTTCCATCGCCAGGGCCAGGGCAACGAATGCGCCGGTAATGGAAGCAGTGCGCGTGCCGCCGTCGGCTTCAATCACATCGCAATCGAGAACGACGGTGCGTTCGCCCATGGATTCGGTATCAATCACGGCGCGCAACGAGCGACCGATCAAGCGTTGAATTTCCAGCGTGCGTCCAGTTTGCTTGCCGCGAGCCGCTTCGCGCGGGGTGCGCTCTTCGGTGGCGCGGGGCAGCATGCCGTATTCGCTGGTCACCCAGCCTTTGCCGGAACCTTTCAGAAAGCCGGGGACGCCGTCGTCCACGGTGGCGGTGCAGATGACGCGGGTCTTGCCGAGTTCGATCAAGACGCTGCCTTCGGCTTGCGAGATAAAATCGGGAGTAATTTTTAATGCGCGAATCTGGTCGGCGGTTCGTCCGTCAATTCTCATGTGTTATGCCCCTTTTTTGGTGATGTCTCAGTTTGGCTTTAGGCGAACCTCGCTGAAGCGCCAGTTTCCTGTATCGCCTTGCGCTGCCAAACGGCCATCATGGACGAGGGCGCCAATGCGTCCAGAAACTAGTTCGTAACCTTCATTTCCTGGTGGCAGATCGCGGCTCATGGCGTCTACAACTCTGGCAATCACCATGGCAACCTTTGTCCAGTGTTCTCCAGCTGCTGAGAGAATAACTGAGTCCATTTGCGACGTGTTCATGTGGATTCTGCCTCACCCGTGTTGTTCTGCCAGAAGTGTCGCACCTACGGTGCTCGGCGTTGTTATGCCGCTCCGACCCAGGGCTTGCGCCCTGTGCTAACTTTTGCCGCGCCTCCGGCGCTGGCTGTACAAAAGATGCGAATCCTCTCTGGCTATCTATCGTTTCATGGCCTTTTCGACCTTTTCCACGGCTTTTTGGATAGGGGCGGAGATGGCCGAAACCGCAGAGGGAGCGGGCGGGGTTGGCGCTCCGGGGACTTTCGTGTTCACCCGGAAGGTTTGCGTCAGATCGATGTGGCCCGCCAGCGTTTCTACTTCCTGGCCGTGAATGAGAATCTTCATGCGTTGTACTTGGGGAACATTGGCTTCCAGGGTGCGCGCGATGGAGTCGATAGCCAACTGCTCGCTTTGAATTCCCGAAGGGATGGAAGTACCCAGCGCTTCAGAGAAATCGGCGAAGGCTGTGCCGTCCGGCAAAATATAAAAAGCCAGGAGAGCGGCGTCGGGCGGCAAGGTGCGCGCTTCGGGATCGACCGGCCCCGCGAGCAAAGTATTCAACACTTCTTTGGCGCGTAGAACGGGGTCGTCGGAGAGCGGCAGCTCCACGATAACCACCTTCAGCAAGCCATCATCATTCCCCGAGCCCCAAAACATTTTGGCCTTTACTTTTGGCTCGCTGCTGGAGGTGGGGGTGATTGGAAGCAGCTCGCGGCGCGCCTGCTCCGCGGTTTTTTCCGTGAGCTGAGCGGCATTGCGCACCTGATGGCGCAGGGCGGGGAAATAGAGAGCGGCGGCAAAGACCGCAGCGAGTAATCCACCCGCCAGCCAGACGCGCGATTGCGGGGTCATGGCTGCACGGCCCCTGGAGTTGCCGATGGAACGGGCAAAACGTAAGAGGGTTTGAAGGCCACGATGCCATGGGCGATGGCTTCAGCGACGCCAGGAACCATGCGGTCGAGGTCCGCGCGTTCTGGAACCGTGACGCTGGAGATTTCCACGGCGATGGCGGGCTCAGCGGTGGTGCGCAACTGACGGACAGGCGCAACCAGCGCGGCATCGGGGGAGCCCCGGAAGCGTTTCGTCAGTTCCGCCTGAACCAGGTCGCCAAGTTTATGGCTCAGCCCGACGAATGGTCCTTGCGCGCGGTCCCACGGGATTAAACCGGTTGCGTCGTTCAGAGGAGGAATATCCGGGACAACATAGACTCGAGCGGTTCCGGCGATGCCGGTGGAAGCGATGTGAAGGGTAACGAAGACGGCTCCATGCTGGGCATTGGCGCGAGCGGAACGATCGTCAAAGGAAGGATTGTCGTTGCCTTCGCGTGTCATGACGACCTGGAGGCCTTGCGCTTCGAGCGCCTTTCGGACTTCAGCGGCGAAGACGAGGACGACTTCGCTTTCGCGAATGCCTTCGGTGCCACGGGCGCCCAGGTCGACTCCACCATGGGCGGGATCAAGAACGACAGTGGTGAGTTGGCCGTGAGGAAGGAATTGCGATTGAGATGGAGCAGGGGTGGCAGATTGGGACGGCGTAGAAGTTGGGGCGGGAGTTGGTGTGGCGGACTGCGCCGGGACTTGCTTGGCGGGAGTGGTTGAAGATTGTGGCGTGGTCTGGCTCGACGCCATGACTGCCAAGGCGAGTGCGCCGCCGAGCAGCGCCGCAAGTAAAGTTGTCCGGAACCTCACACCATCTCTCACGTGGAGCAGGATACCAAATCTGAGGGGGTTGCTGTGGGTTGGGATTTTAATTCATGCGAAAGAGGGACGTGGTCGGGAGAAATGGAGAATGTACTCTGCGCCCGGTACCCAAGAAAGGAGAGATTCCTCTCTCCGCAGCCCGACGCGCCAGCAGGCGGCGCGCAAGAAAAAATCGGGCTGCTCCGTTCGGAATGACGGGGTTTAGGTATTTCCGCCAGGTGCGAGGCGGGGCCGTTAAGCCGCTTCGGCTGATTCCAGGGATTCCCTAGAGCTGCGAGGGGACAAAACCTTTCGAGTAGCCAGGTACAGAAGGAAGCCAGCGACCATGATGATGGCGCCGAAGGCGAGGCCGTTGATGCCGAGGATCGTCTCACTCCCGCTCTCGAACACGGCGAGGATGAGCAGGGCCAATGGGAATATGCCGCAGGAGATTGCGCCCGCCATGCCACCAGGCACGCGGAACTCCCGGCGAAGTTTCGGCTCGCGGATGCGTAGCGCGACCAAGGTGATGAATTCGAGCATCAAGGCTGCGCCGTAGAGCATGATGTCCAAGGTCACCAGGCGCTTGAAGCCCAAGCCCAGGCAAAGAGCCCAGAGAGTCGCCAAGACAATGATGGCCACCCAAGGAGTGTGGTTCTTCTTGGTGACTTTGCCGAAGAGCTTGGGCATCATGCCGTCGCGAGCCATGGCCAGCGGCAAGCGCGAGTAGCTCATGACCAGGGCATTGAACATGCCGAAGGCACTCATCATGCCGCCGATGGTGACGGCGAAGCGCAACCACTCGAAGCCGAGGATTTTGCCGCCTAACTGACCGGCCACGGCGGCCCAGGAACCGTCTTCATTAAAGGCCGAGGCGGGGGTCCCGGCGAAATAGACGGCGACGAAGGGGAGAACGTAAGTGAGCGAAACCAGGATGACCGCGGCGATCATGGCGCGCGGATAGGTGCGCTGGGGGCGTTCGACTTCCTGAGCGATGGTGGAAGCGTTATCCCAGCCCATGTAATTCCACATGGCGACCAGCACGGCGCCAAGCAAACCAATGCTGACGCCTGCTGAAGCCGCGTGCGGCTCCGTGAAGACGGAAGTCCGGGCGGGAGAAAGCAACACGACCAGCCCGAAGGGAAGCGACAGCAGGAAGAAAAGCCACAGCGAGGTGATGCCGACTACGCGGATGCCCGCCAGATTCAGCACCGCGCAGGTGACTACGACGAAGAGACCCGCGTAAATGCCGCGATGGCCTTCGCCAAACCACGGCGACATCTGCTTCAGGTAAAACACGAAAAGCGTGGGGTAAATGGCCATATCAAAGATGCTGGCGGCCAAGCTCAGCCAAGCTTCCTGGAAGCCCCAGAAATTGCCCAGACCGCGGCGCACCCAGGCGTAGTAGCCGCCTTCGGCAGGGAGAGCGCTGGAGAGTTCACCGATCATGAAAGCGGTGGGCAGGCACCAAAGAATCGGGAGGAAAAGAAGAACGAGAATGCCGCGACCATAACCCGCCCCGGAGATGATGGACTCCGTCCCATAAGTGCCCCCAGACACCATAAAGAAGGTGGCGGCGACGAGCGGCCAAAGAGTCATCTTGGCGACAGCTTTTTTCGCAGTGGGGAGTGCTTGGGTGGGAATCTGTGCGGGGAGCGATATGGTGCTCAATTTTTTTCTCTCGTCCTCCTTTTAATGGACGCTCACTCTCGAAGGTCGGAGCGAGGTCGCCAATTGCAGAATACATTCTCTGTACACACGCGCAACAAAAAAATGCATGCGAAGCAAAATTTTTTTCAACAAGCTACCGTACTTTCGTACAGCTGAAGTGCGCCGCGGCGACTTAGTGGAAGGCGGAGGGGCGGCTCGGAGGCTTGGGAGTCGCCCGTTTTCGCGTGGCTTGGCTCGGGAAGGAGAGCGAGTGTGTTAAAATCGCGGGTTTGCTTGGCACTTATTTTTTGCGCTGGAGTCTTGATATGAAGCTTCGACTAGCGGTTTTGCTATTGGTGGTTGGGCTGGGGAGTTCCATTACCGGAGCGCAGCAAGCTGTGACGCCGCGACCGCTGGGAGTGGACGATTTGTTCGGTTACCGGGAGGCGCACGACCCGCAAGCGTCGCCTGATGGGCAATACGTGGCGTACACGGTGTCGTCTAGTTCGCTGAAGGAGGACAAGTCTGAGACGCGCATCTACATGCTGCCGATGGCGGGTGGGGAATCCATTGCGCTGACGGCGGAAGGAGTGTCGTCCGAGCATCCGCGGTGGTCGCCGGACGGCAAATTCCTGGCGTTTCTGTCTGAACGCGATGAAGGGAAGACGCAGGTGTACCTGTTGAACAGGCTGGGAGGGGAAGCGCAGCGGCTGACCGAGACGATGCAGGATGTGGAAGCGTTTGAATGGGCGCCAGACGGCAAGCGGCTGGTTTTGGTTCTGCGCGACGGTTCGCCGGAGGAGATTGAAGCGGCTGGCGACAAAGGCAAAGACGGCGGAGATGAGAAGGCGGCGGGCTCGGGGAAGAAAGGAAAGGCGCAGCGGCCGTGGGTGATCGACAGACTCTATTTTAAGGAAGATACGGTGGGGTATCTGGAGCGGAGGCGGACGCACCTTTATGTGTTTGAACTTGGGGCGAAGACGCTTACACAGGTGAGTTCAGGCGACTTCGACGATGTTGAGCCGGCATGGTCGCCGGATGGGAAGCTGCTGGCGTTCACCAGCAACCGGAGCAAGCCGGACCCGGACGCTACGTATAACCGGGACATTTGGGTGGTGGCGGCGGATAACAAGGATAAGGGCGAGCATCCTTTACAGATCACGACACATGCGGGAGAGAAGGACCATCCTTCGTGGTCTCCGGATGGCAAGTGGATCACGTATGTCAGCTCGCTTGATGTGAAGCTGTTCTACTACGACACGAAGCATGTTGCCCTTTCACCGGCGGGGGGTGGGGAGGCCAAGGTGCTGACGCGGGCGTTTGATCGGTTTGCCACGGTGCCGCGCTTTGCGCCGGACGGAAAGTCCATTTACTTCATTGCGGATGACGATGGCACGCAGAACCTCTGCCAGGTGAACCTGGCTGATGGCAAAATCACGCGGCCCATAGGCGGGCGGCTGACGGTGGACAGCTACTCCTTTTCCAAGGACGGCACGATTGCGGCGGCGATTTCCGTGCCGGAGCGGCCTTACGAGGTGTACGGATTGCCCAGCGACAAGCTGACGCGGCTGTCTCACTTGAATGACGAGTGGCTGGCGCAGTTCAAGATAGCCCCTGCGGAGTATGTGAGCTTCAAATCCAAGGATGGAACCGTGGTTCACGGCTACCTTTATAAGCCGGTGGATTATGTGGCTGGGAAAAAGTACCCGACGCTTTTGCGGCCGCATGGCGGGCCTGACGAGGAGTACGAGGCGGAGTTCGAGGAGACGGCGCAGTTGTATGCGGCGAATGGGTACGCCGTGCTGTTTCCCAATCCACGAGGCTCGACGGGGTATGGCGAGGAGTTCTGCAAGGCTATCTTTGCGGATTGGGGCAACAAGGACTTCCAGGACGACATGGCCATCGTGGATTATGCCATTGCGCAGGGGATTGCGGACCCGGAGAAGTTGGGCGTGGGCGGGCACTCTTACGGCGGGATTTCGACGGACTTTATTATTGCGCAGACCACGAGGTTCAAGGCGGCGGTGTCTTGGGCAGGAGCGGCGGAGTTCAAGAGCCTATGGGGCCACGACATGTACGAGAAGGAGTACGTCTACGAACTGGGGTATCCCTGGGAGAATCGGGCGGCGTGGGATCGCGTCTCACCGTTCTATAAGGTGAAGAATATCACGACGCCGACGCTATTCATGGGTGGGAATATTGACTGGAACGTACCGATATTGGGCGGGGAGCAGATGTACCAGTCGCTGAAGGCGCTGGGGCGCGAGACGGAGCTGGTGGTTTACCCGGACGAATACCACGAGTTCAAGACGCCTTCACATATTAAGGATATGAACGAACGATGGCTGGCGTGGTATGCACACTACGTGAAGGCGGATGGGACGCCGGCGCGGCCGGCGGAGAAACCTTCGGACTCGAAGGCCAAAAAGTAGATCCAGGAACCCACCCTAGGCCGACCGCTTTCCAGCGGCTCTGCTCGGCACGCAAGGGTTTTTCCGGGGTCCGCATCCTAGGTACTGTCCGATTTGGCTTGCAGACCATAGGTGGATGGCGAGAGAATCGCGACGAGGACGAGGAGACAAAATGTATCGGTCTACATGGAAATCTGGATCTCTTAAGTCTGGCAAATGGGCAATCGGAATCGCGGACCGAAATGGGTTTGAGGCTGCGGTCATTCGCGGCAAGACGTACCAAGAGGCTGAAAGCAGAGCACGCCTTGTAATTGAGATGCTCAACCTTCAAGCACGGTAGAAGCGAATCACTTGAGAATCAACCTGCGGCAGGAAATTGCCATGTGGGTACTCGGCCTGGGTTGGACTGCACTTGCGCTTAGTGTGTGGGGGCATGTGCAACCGGATCTAGGTGACATCCTTACAATTCTTGTTCTACTTGTTCCAATCTGTCTCATCGTTTTCAGCCTGCGACACCGCAAGAAACCAAACTAGGACACTAGAGCATCGCAGTTTCCTTTGCCGAGGAGCTTTCCACGGGTTATGCTGCAATGTTTTGTGGGGGATGCGATGCGTTTGCAAATGAGAAGGAAAGTCCTGTTCGTTTTGTTGCTGACCGCGATGACTGGGTTCACGGCACGGTCGCAGCAGTATGACCAGAAACTGTTTGGGGAGATGCGGTGGCGGTGCATCGGACCGTTCCGCGGCGGGCGCACTGTGGCAATCAGCGGGGTGCCGCACCAGCCCAATGTGTATTACATGGCGGCCGTGAATGGAGGCGTTTGGAAGACGACCGACTTCGGGAACACGTGGTTTCCGATTTTTGACGACCAATCCTCGGGATCCGTGGGAGCGCTGGCGGTGGCGCCTTCTAATCCTGACATCCTTTATGTGGGGAGCGGTGAAGGATTGCAGCGCCCGGACCTTGCGGTAGGGGATGGGATGTATAAGTCCACGGATGCGGGACGGACGTGGACGCATCTAGGTTTGCGCGACGCGCAGCAAATCACCGCGATCGTGATCGATCCAAAGAATCCCGACCGCGTGTTCGTTGCGGCGGAGGGTCATCCTTACGGACCCAATGCAGAGCGCGGCGTATTTCGTTCGCTGGATGGGGGGAAGAATTTCGAGAAGGTCCTTTATAAGGATGAGAATACGGGCGCGGCCGACGTGGTGATGGCTCCTGATGATCCGCAGGTGCTTTACGCGGCGTTGTGGGCGGCGCGTGTGGCGCCTTGGGAGGTGCGAAGCGGCGAATCGTTCGGGATACCGGGGAGCGGGCTGTACAAGTCCACGGATGGCGGAACGACATGGCTGCCGCTGACCAAAGGCTTGCCGACGGGGGAAGACGGACTGGCGCGGATCGGGATTGCCATCGCTCCCAGCGAGCCCAAGCGCGTGTATCTGACCGTGGAATCGAAGGACAAAGGCGCGGGCATATACCGTTCTGACGATGCGGGGGAGAATTTCGCGCTGGTGAATTCCGATCGCAGGATTGGTGGGCGCGGGCCGGGGGCTATGGGGATTGCGGTTGCGCCAGACAATCCCGACGTGATTTATGTGGCCAACACGACGACGTGGAAATCCACGGACGGCGGGAAGACGTTTTTCGGGTTTAAGGGGGCGCCGGGTGGCGACGATTACCAGCGCATCTGGATCAGCGCGGAGAACCCACAAATTATTGCGTTGACCGCGGATCAAGGTGCGGCGATTAGCGTGAACGGCGGCGCGACGTGGAGCAGTTGGTACAACCAGCCGACCGCGCAATTTTATGACGTGACCACGGACAATCGCTTTCCGTATTGGGTGTATGGAGGGCAACAGGAGAGCGGAAGCGTGGCCACAAAGAGCCGAAGCGATTATGGGGAGATTTCTTTTCGCGACTGGAGCCTCCCGGGCGTATTTGAGTATGGGCGACTCCTCGTGGATCCCACTGACGCGAACATAGTGTACGGAGCAAAGCTGACGCGCACCCGGCAGGATATTGGAGAAGTTGCGGATATTGCGCCGGAAGCGATCCGGCGCGGGGAGTACAGATACAACCGCACACTGCCGCTGGCGTTTTCGCCGTTCGATCCCAAGACGCTGTACTTTGGCGCGAATGTTCTATTCAAGACGAGCGACCAGGGGCGGAGTTGGTCCATCATCAGTCCTGATTTAACGCGCGAATCGTATGAAATGCCTGCGAACCTGGGCGAGTTCAGCGCGGGCGATCCGGAAAAGGGCAAACATCGGGGCACGATCTATGCGCTTGCGACGTCGTTCAAAGAGCCGGACACGATCTGGGCGGGGACGGATGACGGGCTGATCCAACTGACACGCGACGGAGGAAAAACGTGGAAAAACGTTACGCCGCCGCAACTGAAAGCGTGGAGCAAAGTCTCCATCATGGAGGCTTCGCATTTTGATGCGGGAACGGCGTATGCGGCGATTAACAGCTTTCGGCTGGACGATTTACACGCGCACATTTATCGCACGCGCGATTTCGGCGCGACGTGGCAGGAAATCACGGCGGGTATGGCGGAGAACGCGCCATCGAACGTGGTGCGCGAAGATGCAAAGCGGAGAGGATTGCTGTTCGCGGGAACGGAAACGTGCGTTTATGTGTCCTTCAATGACGGCGATTCATGGCAGTTGCTGCAATTGAACCTGCCGCACACTTCGATGCGCGACCTGACAATCCATGGCGACGATCTGGTGGTGGGCACGCACGGCCGGTCGTTCTGGATCCTGGATGACATCACGCCGCTGCGGCAACTGAGCGATGAAGTTGCCAAATCTCCCGTCTTTCTTTTTGCGCCGGAGGAGGCCGTTCGCTGGCGCTGGAACCGCAATCCCGATACGCCGCTGCCGCCAGAAGTTCCGGCGGGGAAAAATCCGCCCGATGGCGCGATTATCGATTATTTCCTGGGAAACGCGGCCAGAAACCTGGTGACACTGGAAATCCTTAATGAGGCCGGCAACGTGGTGCGCCGGTATTCGAGCACCGACAAGCCAGAATCCATCGAGAAACTCGCAGAGGAGTATCCGATCCCAATGTACTGGGTGCGGCCGACGCAAATACTATCCGGAAGCGCGGGGATGCACCGCTTTGTGTGGAACCTGCATTACACGCCGCCGAAAGCGTTGGAGTACGAGTTCCCGATTTGGGCAATTCTTCGCGACACACCGAAATATCCGCTAGGCGCGTGGGTGTTGCCGGGGGATTACACGGTGAAGCTGACGGTGGATGGCAGAAGCTACACGCGGCCGCTGACGGTGAAAATGGACCCGCGAATCAAAACGCCGCTGGAGGATTTGCGCAAACAGTATGAGATGCAATTGGGCGCGTCGCAGGGGATGGATGAAAGTTACGAAGCGCTCGAACAGGTCAAGTCTGTGCGCGAACAGCTGAAGGCGATTGCGCCAAACGTGCAAGGGAAGCCCAGGGACAAGGCCAGGGTGATGGAGGCGATATCTTCGCTGGATAAGGAGTGCGCGGAATTGGAAGGTGCGACGGAGCGAGTTTTCTTTGGGGTGCCCCATCTTGGGAGAGAGCCAGAAAACTTTTCGACACTGAACCAGCATTACTCGGCGATTCTGGGCGTGGCCGACAGCGCGGATGCCGCGCCAACATCGCAAGCGATGGCCGCAGATTTGGAACTGAACCAGCAAGCGAACGAATTGCACAAGCACTGGAGCGGTCTATGCGAACGGGAGATTCCGGAGTTGAACAAGAATTTGAAGAAGGCGGGTTTGGCAACCGTGGATGTGAAGAAGCCGCTCGGGGAGGAGTTGGGCGGGGCTTCGGAGGGGGATGACGAGCCGTAGGGGCTGTGCAAAGAAGCTGCAAGTTATCTTTGATTCCGAAGCTGAGAAGCGATTTCTCCGCTCCGGGACGGCAAAAAGCGCCGTCCCTCCGGTCGAAATGACAGGTTTTGGGGAGTGGATGATGTGGGAAAAAGCAGGTTCCTCACCGCGTTCAAAAGGCGAACGGGATTCGGAATGACAAATCGGGAGAATTGGTGAAACCGTTTACTGAAGGTACTTCTGGAAGAAGGCGGAGATGCGCTGGCCGGCATCGGCGGCCGCTTCTGGGCGGAAGCCTTGTTTGTTGTCGGGATTCTGAAAGGCATGGCCTGCGCCGTCATAAATTCTAATGTCGGTGAATTTGCCGGCGGCTTTCATGGCGGATTCAAAGGCGCGCACATCCGTTGGCGGAATGCCCCGGTCATCCGCGCCGAAGTTGCCCTGAATGGGAGCATGAATCTTTGCAATGATCGCCGGGTCGCTGGGCAACGAGCCGTAATTCACGATGCAGGCCGCCAGCTTGGGCTGGTCTTCGGCGAGCTTGATGGACCAACCGCCTCCCATACACCAGCCGATTGAACCGATTTTCGCGGGATTCACGTCGGGGCGCGAGGAGAGATAGGAGTAGGCAGCTTGCAGATCGCGTAAGCCGCGATCATCAGCCAAGCCGCGCATGAGAATATGCGCATCATCGGGAGTGGTGGCCACTTTGCCGCGGTAAAGATCGACGGCGAGGGCAACATAACCTTGGCCAGCAAATTTCTGTGCCTGCTCTTTTACCCAGTCGTTCAGACCCCACCATTCGTGAATCACGATGATGGCGGAATGCTTGCCGCCGCCTTCGGGTAAAGCCAGGTAACCGTTGATTGTTTCGCTGCCGCTTGGATAAGTGACGGTTTCCGTTTTCACCGAGCCTGCGTGCAAGGCGAGGCTCAGAGCAAAGAAAGCTAAGGCCGCAACCGGAAAGAAGAATCTTATGTTCATGGAGCACCTCCGAAAGGAAAAGGCTCCGAAACTGTAGCGCAGTTCGGAGCCGGAAGCCAAGAGGTCCGGGAGGAAAGAGCTAATACTGCGCGCTACTTTTGGAATTGGTCGAGGGCGGCGAGGACGTCGTCGCTGTGGGTCTTGACGTCCACTTCCGTCCAAACCTTGCGCACCGTGCCGGAGGGATCAATCAGGAAAGTGTGACGCGCGGAAAGCTTGGCCACGGCGAGGTTCATGATCGAATCGTATTTCTCGGAAACTTCCTTTTTTGTGTCGGCGAGAAGCTTGAAGTTGAGCCCTTCCTTGGCGCAGAACTCCTGGTGGGACTTTTCATCCTGGACGCTGACGCCGAGGATGACGGCATTTTTGGCGTCATACTTGGCGAGATCGCGCTGGAAATTATGGGCTTCGATGGTGCAGCCAGTGGTCATGTCCTTGGGATAGAAATACAGCACCACCCACTTGCCCTTGAAATCGTGAAGGCTGATGGGCTTGCCATCCTGATTGTTCAATGTGAAATCCGGCGCGGCGGAGCCGACGGCGGGCGCATTATCCGCGGCGCGCGCGGTGAAGCTCCAGATTGTGAAAATGGCGATTACGGCAACGACAACACTCACTGCGATATACATGCGTTGTTTCCTCATAATTTCCCCCAGAATTTAGCAGATTTTCCCTTGGACGGTCATGAGAGTGAGATGCGGGGGCGGGTAGGATGGCTACAGGGAAGATGGGCGGGAAGAGCAGCCCAAGAGAAGAGGGATTCATCGCTCCGTGGACTCCGCTCTGAATGACGGGGTTGGTACTTTTGTAGGAAGCGGTGCCCTTCGCGACGATTTGGGGCGAAGGCCGTGCCTGTACGGTCGCCACTGGGTGGGTCAGGTTACTTTTTGTCTTCGGGGGAGGAGTTCGCCAGCGGGGCGGCCGGCCTAGCAAAGTGTTTGGCTTCGGGACTGCGTGAACTCCAACCCGGGGGAGGGAAGGAAACCCGCCAGAAGAACGCGCTGGGTTGGGAGAATTCGATACCAACTTCAGGTTCATCGTGCTGCCCATGATTGATGTCTTTCACGTTGCACGTCAAGGTTTCGCCGGTGGCTACATTCGTGATGTTCAGGAGCTGACCAATAACGACTGGCTCAGCAAGAAGGAGAAGGGCGCCGTGGACATTCACGACGAGGGTGCGGGTGCGTTCCGTGAAGGAGGAACCGTTTTCGCGGTTGCCGGAAACAACGACGGGCACGGAAAGAAGCACACGCTGGCTGCGGCGCTGGTGAGCCATGCTTCCGGGACGCGCGTTTTGGGTAACGACGCTCAAGGTCTGTTCCTGAGAGGATTTACTAGCATGAGAGGAGCCACTGGAGCGGGAAGCGTGTGAAAAGAGGCCAATATCAATTGAGGATGAGAGGATTCTCAGTTGAGTCTTCAGACGTGGTACTGACCGAGATGGATTGAGCGGGAATCCGCTGGAATCAAGGAAGAAAGGCTCGGATACGCTCTAAATGAATCGGGATTCTCCACGTGGCGGAGTGCGCAATTGGAAGGATGGAGCGAAAGGATGAGGTGGTCAGTTATTGAGGAGCAGAGGTAGTGCGCCGGTCGCTGCGCGGAAATGGTACAGGCTGTTCCAGATGGGAGGGTGCCGAGCGGCAAGCCTGGTAAATATGGCTCGTCGCTCAGAGAATGGGGCGACCATCCTTGGCGATACGCAGGCGCGCTATACTGGACACCGCGCTGCTCACCGCGCTGATTCCTGATTCAGACAATCGTTAATCCATCGGACGCCGAAGCCGAGAATGAATTTTTCTCTTCTGAGACCAAACAGCGAGCCGGGGCTCACCCTCCTGGTGGCGTTTTTGGTATGCGTGGTGGCCTTCCTGTGGCCGAAAAGATCGCAGCGACTGATGCATGTGGTGGAGAGGCCGCTGGCCCGTTTTGCCGCGCACAAAACTCTGGCCGTAGTCACGACATTTCTGGGAGTGATCGCGGTTCGAGTTGCGCTGCTGCCGCGGCTGCAAGTCCCGACGCCCAGCATTCATGATGAATTCAGTTATTTGCTTTTGGGGGACACGCTGGCGCACGGGCGATTGGCCAATCCGCCTCATGCGATGTGGCGGAGCTTTGAAACATTCCACGTGCTTTGGTGGCCGAGTTACGCGTCAAAATATCCGCCGGCGCAGGGAGCAGCGCTGGCCATTGGACAATTGCTTGGGCATCCCTGGATTGGAGTGCTGCTCAGCGCAGCCGCCATGTGCGCGGCGATTGTATGGATGCTGCAGGCATGGATGCCGGGCAGGTGGGCGTTGCTCGCCGGAGTTCTGGCAGCGATCAAGCTGTGCGTGGTGTGTTACTGGATCAACAGCTATTGGGGCGGGGCGGTTGCGGCGTTCGCGGGGGCTCTGACACTTGGCGCACTCGGGCGTATGCTACGGCGGCCGACGGCTTGGCACGGCGTTTTGCTGGGGATTGGAATCGCGATTCTTGCGAACAGCAGGCCGTATGAAGGGCTGATCTTTTGCATTCCGGTAGCGTACCTGGTGGTGCGTTGGGCGCTTGGAAAAACAAAATATGGGCGGTGCTGGCCGCAGCCTGCCTTGCGGGTTCTGCTTCCCGTTTTCGTGATTCTGGTGGCGACAGTACTTTTCATGGGTTATTACAACTGGCGCGTCACCGGCAACGCATTTTTACCGCCGATGGTGAAATCTTCGCGCACGTACGACACGCCTGCCAATTTCATCTGGCAGAAGCCCGCGCCGATGATTCACTACAACAATCCGGAAATGGAAGAGTTTTACAACGACTATGGGCGGGGCAATTACCAGCGGAACTGGGCCACGCTGAAGAGTACGAGCGCGCAGAAACTGTATCGTTGCCGCATCGTTTTTACGTGGCCAGGGCTGCTGCTTGTTCTGCCGGGAATGTATTTCGTTTACCGGGACAAACGTTGGCGGTTTTTGCTTCTCGTTCTGGTTCTTGTGGTTCTGGGCTTTTTACTGACCACCTGGCCGAATCCACATTACATCGCGCCGGTTACGTGCATTTTATTCGGGGTAATCGTGCAGGGGATGCGGCGTTTGCGCCTTATCACGATTTGGAAGCGGCCTGTGGGCGCGGCACTATCGCTGGCTATCGTTCTGCTCCTGGGGATTGATGTTGCGCGATTCGCGTCGACAGGTTACGAGGATCCGATGGGCTGGGGCGGCGGGGGATTGTGGGAGCGGGTGCAGATCCAGCGGCAACTCAACGCGACGCCGGGAAAACATCTGGTGATCGTCAGCTACAGCGACACGCACAGCGTACATGAAGAGTGGGTTTACAACGGGGCGGACATTGATGGCTCGAAAATTGTGTGGGCACGCGACATGGGGCCTGACGAAAACGCGAAGTTGGTGGAGTATTTCAAGGATCGTACAGCGTGGGTGGCAGAGGAAGGCCCGGAGAGAGCGCAGTTGAGTCCCTATTCGGCGGACTCGCCCTAAGACGCACGGCAAATCAGTCGTACCGAGCAAAGCGAGGAAGCTCTCTTTGGCGGAAACCCAAGAAAAGAGAGATTCCTCACTTCGCAGACTCCGTTCGGAATGACGGGCTCAAGCTAATTCAGCGCGTTGTGAAGCCATACTCTGACGCATTCACACAAAACGGATTACCAGCTTGTGCGGTATTGCCGCTTCAGGAAGTCGTTGGCTTGCGCCACGTTGGTGATGCGCATGTTCGGGGAGTCGTACTCGAGTTTCTTGCCAGCGCGCAGGGAAACGACGCCGAGCAACATGGTCTCTGTAAGTTTTGCGGCATATGAGAATGGGCAGGACGATTCCGTCTTACCCTTGGCCGCGTCCACCCAGTTCATCTCGTGATGCTCATCCTTGATCCGCACCAGCTTCTGCGGAGGTTTGCCGGTGGAATCCTGGAGCGACTTTGGAAGGAGCCGCGGATTCGCACCGTAAGTGTCGTGCATGAGCTTGCCCTTGGTACCGATGAGCAGCGCGCCGCCTTCTTTCTTGAGGTCTTCGTCGCCGATCTCGATGGGCTTGGCTGGCATCAAGCCGCCGTCGTACCAGGTGAGCTTCACGGGAGGCATGCCCTCGCGCGCCGCAAATTCATAGAAGGTCATCGAAGCAGTGGGATAAGAAGCGCCATTGAAAGGAGAGGAGACTGTCTCAATGGTGGTGGGCAGGCCCAGCTTCAGGCTCCACATGGTGACGTCGAGAAGATGAGCGCCCATGTCGCCAATGGCGCCGCAGCCCCAATCGGTCCAGCCGCGCCAGTTGAATGGGTGATAGATGGGGTGATACTGAATAACCGGGCCAACGCCGAGGAAGAGATCCCAGGAAAGTGTGCTAGGAATGGGAAAGGTGCCCATGGCGTCGGCGAGGCGGGCGTCTACACCGGATTTGTCCCAACCCATCTTAGCGAGAGCTTCCTTGGTGGATTCCATTGGACGAGGCACGCCCTGAGGCCAGTAGCCAACGGGGCGATCGGTCCAGACGTGGACTTCACGGACTTCGCCAATCGCGCCGGCCCAAACATATTCGACTGCGGTGCGTGCGGCATCCAGCGAATGGCCCTGGTTGCCCATTTGTGTGGCTACCTTTGTTTCGGCGGCGCGCTTGGAAAGTTGGCGGGCTTCGTCGACGGACCAGCAGAGCGGCTTTTGCACGTAAACGGGCTTGTGAAGATCCATGGCGGCGAGAGCGATGGGCGTGTGCATGTGATCGGGAGTGGCGACGACGACGGCGTCGATGTCCTTTTGCTGTTCCAACATTTTGCGATAGTCGGAATAGCGCTTGGCTTTGGGCAACATGTCGTTCTTCAGGTGGAGAATCTCCGCCAGCCGTCCCTTGGCTTTTGCGGCTTCTTCGGGAGACATGGTGGCGCCAGTTTCGCCGGGGTGATCGATATGGCCCTTCAGGTTCGAAGCATCGGTATCCAGGCGCGCGAGGTTTTTGTCCGTATAATCCCAATCGACATCGCAAATCGCCACGATGTTCTGGCTAGCCAGATTGATCATGTTGCTGCGGCCCATGCCACCTACACCGACGCACGCGATATTCAGCAAATCGCTAGGCGGGGTAAAGCCGCGGCCCAGCACATGCCTGGGCAAAATCGTGAAAGCCGCAGCGCCCACGGCCGCTTTTTCGATGAAATTGCGCCGCGTCATTTCTGACTTCTCTTCTTTCTTCTTGACAGGTAAATCGGTTTTCTCAGTCATTCGCGCCTCCGTTGGACCAACCGGGCATTATGCCGTGTTGCGGGGAAGTTTGCGACAACTAAGTTCGCGGGTGAAATTGTTTCGGCCTGGAGGCTAGCGACGTGGACGAAACGACTCTGCGCTGCGACAATGACTAGCGAGTAGCCAAGTATGCTTTTGACTATCACCACAACATACCAACCGGCAACGGATCTGGGGTATCTCCTTCACAAAAGCCCATTCCGAGTTCATTCATTTGAGCAGGTTTTCGGCAAAGCGCACATTTTCTATCCTGAGGCCACTGCCGAACGTTGCACTGCGGCGGTCCTATTGGAGGTTGATCCAATCGGGTTGGTGCGCAATCGTCGCGGGCCGAGCGGCGAAGCATATGCGCTGGAACAGTATGTCAATGATCGTCCTTATGCCGCTTCGTCCTTCTTGAGCGTTGCGATTGCCCGCATTTTCGGCACGGCGATGACGGGGAGAAGCAAGGAGCGTCAGGAACTTGCTGATATGCGGATACCCCTCGAGGTGCGAATTGCCGTCCTGCCGTGCCGAGGCGGAGAAGATTTGTTGCGCAGATTATTCGAACCGTTGGGTTATGAGGTTGCGGCCACCAGGCATTCCCTTGACGAGAAATTCCCGGAGTGGGCAGAGAGCGCGTACTTTACAGTGACGCTAAAGGGGAAGTTGCGCCTGAGCGATTTGCTGACGCATCTCTATGTTCTCATTCCAGTCCTGGACGATGACAAACACTACTGGGTCGGTGACGCGGAGGTCGAAAAACTTCTGCGCCACGGGGAAGGCTGGCTTCGCGAACATCCAGAGCGCGAGTTGATTACCGATCGCTATTTAAAGCATCAGAAACGCCTGGCGCGTGAGGCCTTGAGCCGCCTGATCGGCGAAGAAGAGCCTTCGGTCGACGAGGTCGCCGAGACTCGTGCACACGAAGAAGAGGCCATTGAGAAGGCCATCAGCCTGGCCGAACAGCGCATTGGCGGTGTTCTGGCGGCGTTGCGGAGTTGCGGCGCGAAGCGGGTACTCGACCTCGGGTGCGGCGAGGGCAGACTGCTGCGCGAGCTCCTCAAAGATAAGACGTTCGCGGAAATCGTCGGAATGGATGTGTCGCATCGTGTCCTGGAGATTGCGTCGCAAAAACTGCACGTAGAAGAGCTGCCGACGCTGCAGAAAAAACGCATTCGTTTGGTGCACGGGTCGCTGACCTATCGGGACAATCGCCTGGCGGGTTACGACGCTGCAACGGTCGTGGAAGTTATAGAGCACCTGGACCCGCCGCGCCTTGCCGCGTTCGAGCGAGTGCTATTTGAATTTGCGCGACCGCAGACTATTGTGGTGACAACACCTAACTTCGAGTACAACGTGAAATTTGAGACTTTGCCTGCGGGCAAGATGCGGCATCGGGACCACCGCTTTGAGTGGTCACGCGCGGAATTTCAAACGTGGGCTGGCGGCATCGGCGGGCGCTTTGGCTACTCGGTGCGTTTCCTGCCGATTGGAGCCGAAGACGCAAAAGTGGGCACCCCAACGCAGATGGGTATTTTTACGCGCCAATGAAACTTACGATTCCAGAACTCGCGGTTGTCGCACTTGTAGGCCCATCTGGGTCGGGCAAGTCGAGTTTTGCCCGCAAACATTTTCGGGCGACGGAAGTCCTGTCGTCGGATTTCTGCCGCGGGCTGGTGTCTGACGACGAGAACAGTCAAGCGGCAACGAATGACGCCTTTGAAATTTTGCATTTCATTGCCGCAAAGCGCCTGGCGGCAGGCAAATTGGTCGTAATTGATGCGACGAACGTTCAGGCGGAGGCCCGCAAGCCGATCATCGCGCTTGGCCGCCAGTTTCATTGCATTCCCGTGGCAATTGTCTTTGATTTGACAGAGAAGCTGTGTCACGAACGAAACCGCGATCGGCCGGATCGCCATTTCGGGCCGCACGTGGTCCGTCAGCAATCACAGCAACTGCGGCGATCCCTGCGCAATCTTGAGCGTGAAGGCTTCCGCCGAGTACATGTCCTGCATTCGCCGGAAGAGGTTGAAGCAGCCGAAATTGTCCGCGAGCCGCTGTGGAACAACTTAAAGCACGAACATGGACCCTTCGACATCATTGGCGACGTGCATGGATGCTTCGACGAACTGAAGGGGTTAATGAAGCGACTTGGATATAGCAGCGAGGGAGAGGCCAGCGAGATAAGCCCGGCTGCGTACCCTATGAGGGCGCCGGAGGGCCGGAAGGCGGTATTCCTTGGCGACCTTGTGGATCGCGGCCCTAAGATTCCGGAAGTCTTGCGGCTCGTCATGAGTATGGTGCAAGCCGGGACGGCTCTGTGCGTTCCCGGCAACCACGATATTAAGCTTATGCGCAAACTCCGAGGCAAAGATGTGCAAATCACCCATGGGCTTGCGAATTCGCTTGCGCAATTAGAGAAGGAGTCGCCAGAGTTCCGGGCGCAGGTTCTGGAGTTCATTGATGGTCTGGTGAGCCACTATGTCTTGGATGACGGGAAGCTTGTTGTGTCCCACGCGGGAATGAAGGAAGAGATGCAGGGCCGTGGTTCGGGAAAGGTACGCGATTTTGCGCTATACGGAGAGACGACAGGCGAGACAGACGAATTTGGGCTGCCAATCCGTTACAACTGGGCAGCCGAGTATCGTGGAAAAGCAATGGTGGTTTACGGCCACACACCGGTACCTCAGCCGGATTGGTTGAATCGGACGATAAACATTGATACTGGCTGCGTTTTCGGCGGTAGCTTGACGGCACTACGTTACCCAGAGAAGGAACTCGTCTCCGTTGCCGCACGCGCGGCGTACGCTCAGCCCGTGCGACCACTCGTCCTGGCCTCCGACACGGAGGCGCCGCTTACTTCCCAGCAGACGAATGACGACTTATTGGAAATCGAAGATGTGATCGGAAAGCGTATTGTGACGACGCGGCTTCACCATAATGTCACGGTCCGAGAAGAGAATGCGTTAGCGGCGTTAGAGGTGATGAGCAGGTTTGCCGCGAACCCCAAATGGCTGATTTACCTGCCACCGACGATGTCGCCGTCGGAAACAACGACGAAACCGGGACTTCTGGAGCATCCTGCGGAAGCCTTCGCCTACTTCCGGCGAGAAGGAGTGGCGAAAGTTGTCTGTGAAGAAAAGCACATGGGCTCGCGAGCTGTTGTCATTGTCTGCCGGGACGAAGACGCGGCTCGTAAACGATTTGGTGTTATCGGTGAGGGCAACGGAATTTGTTATACGCGCACTGGCAGACGGTTCTTCGATAAACCGGAAATCGAAAGGGAATTCCTGGACAGAATAAGGAAGAGCGTGGGTTTGGCGGGATTCTGGGAAACATTTCAGACAGACTGGATTTGCCTGGACGCTGAGTTGATGCCGTGGTCGGCAAAAGCACAAGAGTTGCTTCGCCAGCAGTACGCGGCGGTGGGCGCCGCAGCAAAGGCCTCACTTACGGAAGCTGTCACTTCGTTGCAACAAATTGCGTTGAAGAGTGACGACGGCGCACTTCTTTTGAGACGCTACCAACAACGTCTCGAAGCCGCGAATTTATATGTCGACTCGTATCGCCGGTACTGCTGGCCAGTGCAGTCTGTGAGTGACTTAAAGCTCGCGCCGTTTCATTTGCTGGCCACGGAAGGCCAAGTGCACGTCACGCGAGACCACGTTTGGCACATGGAGATCCTGGGAGAACTGTGCAAAGCAGACGACGGACTTCTTCTCTCGACCCCATATAAAGTTGTCGACGTCACGGAAGCTGGGAACATCGAAGAGGCCACGCGTTGGTGGGAGGAGTTGACGGGACGCGGCGGAGAGGGCATGGTCGTCAAACCTCTGGACTTCACTGTTCGTGGCCGACGTGGGCTGACGCAACCTGCCATCAAATGCCGTGGGCCAGAGTATCTCAGAATCATCTACGGTCCCGAGTATCTGCTGCCGGAAAACCTAGAACGTTTGCGTAGCCGGTCCGTTTCGGCTAAGCGTTCGCTGGCGATTCGGGAGTTTGCTCTGGGGGTTGAGGCGTTGGAACGATTCATAAGACTCGAACCCCTGCGGAGGGTCCACGAATGTGTATTCGGCGTTCTGGCTCTGGAGAGCGAGCCTGTTGATCCGCGACTGTGACAATCCCTGCAACAATAGATTAAGAACTCCAATCCACGCATAACCGAAATTTGAATTGGCGTTATCTAAACGATGCGTTTGCGTCGGGGGAGGCGAGAGCTGAACATCGCAAGGATATTCGTGCGGCAATCGGGGTGTCCTTTGGACTGTGTACAGCCGACAGAGTTGATCCCGTACAGGTTCGCCACCTCATGCTCTGCGCTGCGCATCCTCAACTTCACTTTCCTACTCACTTCTCCAGCGGCGCTCGGCGTATTCGAGAATGTTTTCACTGCGGATTAACAGGACGACATCACGAATCGAGGAGCGAACAGCATGGAACGCCTCGTAGTTGTCGGCAATGGGATGGCAGGGACTGCCTGCGTGGAACAGATACTGAAACATTCGCGGAAGTTTGAGGTCACGATCTTTGGGGAGGAAACCCACGTCAATTACAACCGCATCCTGCTTTCCGCTGTGCTGGCGGGGGAGAAGTCCGCGGACGAAATCGGGCTGAACACGCTGGAGTGGTACGCGGAGAACGCGATTCGATTGCGATTGGGGGTGCGGATCGTTGAGGTTGACGGAATCGCGAAGACCGTTACTGGAGATGATGGCAGCGTTACACCGTTTGACAAATTGCTGCTTGCGACGGGGAGCTCTCCGCTGATTCCTCCGATCGAAGGCACAAAAAAGCCAGGAGTTTATGTGTTCCGCAATCTGGATGACACGCGAGCGATTCTTGATCGGGCGCACAAAGGCGCGAAGGCCGTGGTGATCGGGGGCGGATTGCTTGGATTGGAAGCGGCGCGCGGGCTTCAGGTGCAGGGCTGCGAAGTTACGGTGGTCCATTTGATGGACAAGCTGATGGAACGGCAGTTGGACCTGACCGGCGGCGGCTACCTGAAATCCAAGATGGAATGCCTGGGCGTGAAAGTTTTGTTGAATCACAACACAGCCGCGATTGTGGGCGAAACGAAGGCGGAAGGAGTGCTGTTTAAGGACGGCACGGAAATTCCGGCGGACTTTGTGGTGATTGCCGCGGGGATTCGGCCGAATGTAGAACTCGGAAAGAAAGCCGGGCTGCAGGTGAATCGCGGCATCGTGGCGAACGATTACCTGGAAACGTCGAACCCGGATATTTTTGCGGTGGGCGAGTGCGTGGAACATAACGGCATTTGCCACGGTCTGGTGGCTCCGCTGATCGAACAGGGCAAGGTATTGGCCGCGACGATTACCGGGAATAAAGGACCGCGCTATGAAGGCTCGGTGCCTGCGGCAAAACTGAAGATCATGGGAGTGGATGTTTTCTCGGCGGGGGATTTCAGTGAAACCACGCCGGGGAACGATGTTGTTCGTTATGAAGATGCGGCGCTGGGCACGTACAAGAAGCTCGTTCTCCGCGACAACCGCCTGGCTGGAGTGATTCTGGTGGGCGACACGGCGGACAGCCAGGGTTACCTGGATTGGTTGCGAAATAAGATGGACCTGAGCGAGCATCGGCGGCAGCTTCTTTTCCCTCAGCCTGTGGCGGATGGGGGACTGGATGTCGCGGAACTTCCCGACACGAAAGTAATTTGCGGGTGTCATGGAGTTTCAAAAGGCAGCATCGTCCATGCGATTCGCGACCGCGGGCTCACTACACTGGCGCAATTGAAGGAATGTACGCGAGCATCGACGGGTTGCGGAAGTTGCACGGAATTGTGCCAACACCTGCTGAAAGCGGTGGCGCCGCAATTCCACATGGAAGAGCGCAAGGCCTTGTGCAAATGCGTTCTCATGAGCGAAGAGCAATTGCGCGAAATCGTGCGCAGCCAGCGGCTCAGTTCGGTGCAGCAAGTTCTGGATATTTACGGCAACGGCGTGGGGTGCGAATCCTGCAAGCCGGCGCTGAGCTACATGCTGGATATGGTGCGTTGCGGCAGCCATGACGAAGACCGCTCCGCGCGGTTTATTAACGATCGCGTGCACGCCAATATTCAGAACGATGGGACATTTTCCGTGGTGCCGCGGATTCGAGGAGGCGTCACGTCACCCGATGAGCTTCGGCGGATCGCTGATGTCGCTGAAAAATATAAAGTGCGGATGGTAAAGATCACGGGAAGCCAGCGCATCGATCTGCTCGGGGTACAGAAAGAGGATTTGCCGAAGATTTGGGCGGACTTGGGAATGCCTTCGGGGCAAGCGTACACCAAAGGCGTGCGCATGGTGAAAACGTGCGTTGGAACGGAGTTTTGCCGGTTCGGCGTGCAGGATGCTATTTCAGCGGGGATTGAGCTGGAGCGGCGATTTGAGAATTTATTTACGCCGCACAAATTGAAAATGGCGGTGGTTGGGTGTCCACGGAATTGTGCCGAAGCAACGGTAAAGGATATCGGACTTGTGGGCCAAGAAGGCAGTTGGCAAGTGGTGGTTGGCGGAGCCGCCGGAAAGAAAGTGCGCAAGGCGGATCTGCTGGTTACGGTGGAGACGGTGGAGGATGCGCTGCAGGCCGCCGCCTTGTTTTTTCAGTATTACCGAGAAAACGCGAATTATCTGGAACGCACTTACGATTTTGTGGAGCGCTTCGGGATTGAACGAGTGCGACGGGAAACAATTTACGCACCGCTGGCGGTGCAACAAGGATTGCGGCACCGCTTGCGACTGTCTAAGGCGAAGTCTTCTGACGCCTGGTTGGAAGGCGACGCCCCGCTTCATCCCACACAATTCGTGCAGATCCAACCCATGGAGAGTCTGCAATGACCACGACAGAAAAACGCTGGGTGCGCTTGACCAACTGCGAAAACATTCCTTTGCGCGAAGGACGGCTCGTGGAGATTGACGGGCATCAATTGGCGATTTTCAATTTGGGCGACCGCTGTCTGGCGGTAGAAAACCGTTGCCCGCATCGCGGTGGGCCGCTGGCGGATGGCATCGTGGCGGGACACGCGGTGGTGTGTCCTCTGCATGCATGGAAATACGACCTGGAAACGGGTAAGGTGATGAACCACCCGGAATCGCAGGCTTGCGTGGCGACATTCCGGACACGTGTGGAGGATGGGGCAGTCGTTGTGGAACTCCCCGAGGATTCAGGCGAAGAGAAAGAAGCACCGGCGCAGAGAGCGCACCGCGACCGTCCGCTGCGCTGGGTAGAACGCAAGCCCATTTCGTCTGCAAACTTGGATTTGCGCCTAGCGGACCAGTGAGGTAGAACTTTTGCCCTTACAAGGATTTAACGGATTACGCGTACTTACTCTGGAAAGCCGCCGCGCGGTGGAAATGTCGCGGCTGATTGAAACTTATAGCGGGAAGGCGATTTCCGCTCCGGCGATGCGCGAAGTTCCCGTGGCCGAAAACACAGCCGCATTAAACTTTACGCATGAACTGATTGCCGGGGCGTATGACGTGGTGATTTTTCTGACGGGAGCGGGAGCTCGCGCTCTTTTGAAAGTGGTTGAGGAAGAGCAGCACACGGAAAATTTTCTACAGTCCTTGCGGCGCGTGAAAGTGGTGGCGCGCGGCCCGAAGCCACTTTCCGTTCTGAGAGAATGGAACGTCCCGGTGGCGGTGACGGCGCCGGAGCCCTGCACCTGGCGCGAACTGATTACCAGCATGGAAGAGCTGCCCGGCGGAATGCAGGGGCAACGCGTCGTCGTGCAGGAATATGGAGTTGCCAATACGGAGTTGCTTGCGGCGCTGAAGGAACGGGGAGCCAGCGTGCAATCTTTTGCCGTGTACCAATGGGCCCTGCCGGTGGATACGGAACCGCTGCGCGAAGCCGTGAACGCGTTGATTGAGCACCAAGTGGACGTAGCTTTATTCACCACGGGTGTGCAGGCGACCCACCTTTTCCAAATCGCCGAAGTCATGGGGCAAGCGGAGAAATTGCGCGCCGCGATGGCTGGAATCATGGTTGCCTCCATCGGCCCGGCTACTTCGGAGACCTTGGACAGTTTGGGGATCGAGGTAGACCTGGAACCTTCACATCCGAAAATGGGGGTGCTGGTGAAAGAGGCGGCCGAGCGAGCTGGAGAATTTACGAGAGAGAAGCGGGCGAACTGATTATTCCGCGGTGATCTGGTCCGATTCTTGCAAGGTAATGCGAAATTCCTGCAATACCTCTGGATCCGTTTCTTCGGCAAAATCAACGGGTGCGCGCCAGATTTCGCCGCGTGCCCCGGCGACAGCACTTCCCACAATCAACAGGCTCGGCGCAGTAGCGACTGGCGCGGATTCCAGCGCTCCCAAAGTTGTGCGAACCATTTTATGTTCGGGACGCGCCGCGTTTGATACAAGAAGGCACGGCGTCCGTTCACCCAAACCGCTGGCTGCGAGTTCCGCGATCAGCGAAGTGAAATCGCTTCCGGGCATATAGAACACCATGGTGGCGTCGCGCGTCACGCTGGTGTGCCAATCCCTTTGCATTTTGTCGGTGCTGGGATGATTGCTGACCAGGACCAGTTTGGACGCGGCGCTTCTTTCAGTCAGTGGAATTTGCGCCTCGGCTGCCGCTGCGGCCGCGGCTGTAATTCCAGGAATAATCTCGAAGTCGATTCCGGCCTCTCTTAGCGCGATGATTTCTTCGTGAGTGCGCCCAAAGATTAAAGGATCGCCGCCTTTCAAGCGCACCACGATTTGCCCGTTGCGCGCTGCCCGGAGCATGCGGCGGTTGATTTCGTCCTGGGTCGTTTTCTTCTGGCCGCAGCGTTTGCCGACGCTTTGCACGGCTGTCCGCGCGGGGACACACGCGAGCACATCGGCGGATACCAGGTCGTCGTGCAAGACGAGATCCGCTTCACGCAACACTTCGAGCGCGCGCAGGGTTAACAACTTTGCAGAGCCCGGCCCAGCGCCTGCGAGATAAACTTTTCCGGGTAGCGAGTACCGCATAACTTCCCAGCCTCCCCTGCTGTCTTCCAAGGCTAGCATTTGAGGAGGAGGGGGAATCGCGGAAATTTTCCTTGCAAGCATCGAAAAACTGGATGGAAGGCCGGCGGGTAGCTCACTCGAACTGAAGAAAGACAATTTCTGGATTTGATCCTAGCCGCAGCGGCGGTCCCCAAGTCCCGCGCCGCTCGACGTAAAAACCAGCATTTTGCCGGTGCGGCTAAGGCCATCGACAAACTGGCGATAAAACCGCCGCGACAAACAAAAAACTAAGGAGGCCGGGCCATACAGCGGCTACTTTGTAAATTGCCCGCACCAGCGCTCCGGAGCATCGCCAAGCCAGCAGAGAGGCTACAACAAAGCTAACTGACAAGATCCCCAGAACGATTTTCAGCCAAGATGATTCCGCGACGCTGTTGACGGACGTCGAAAACGTCCACGTCTCATACAAAAACAAATGCGTCAGAAAGAGAATCACTTGGACGATGGCGAGAAACACTAACAATCTCGCGCTTATTCTCATGTTTGATTAGATTCACCAGCCTCCCCTTCGTGTGCATTTGTTTTTGACCGGGAATTGAAAAGGGATGTGTGCAAAGGTTCGCCGCCGTTTTGCATGGGGTGGCAGGGCGGAGAGTCCCGCCTGAATACCGGGGTGAAAATGGTGGAGGCGGGGGGAGTCGGAATTCTCAGCTTGATTGACAGCACGTAAGTTAGTCATTCTATTAAACGAGAAAAACGTCAAAAAATGCGAATTCGCCCAAGTGAGGTACGCGGCGGGTACACCGAACCGGAGCGTTCAGCAAAGGGCAAACGTTCCAGGCTACAGTGCATGTTTCGCCAGAGCCTTCCGTTGAAGCTGGAATCCAGCCGAGTCTTCTCGGACAACTGGGTCCTGCGAAAATGAGACGTTGCAGCGTTTTGCTCTTCCAACCAAACTAGACCCACATCGAGTGAATCAGTGGCTTGCCCTGCATGCCAGATTTAGGGTTTGCTTTGAATCTGAATTCATCTGCATAAAGCTTCCAGCGGTTACATGGACGACGTGTTCCCGCAAGGCCAGGGGAAACAGCCAAGACTTCATCAGCTGAGTTAGTAACTAGGATAGTTGATGGAACAGGACGCCATTTTCTGTGAATAGTTCACAGATAGTGACCGATGCACTTGACACGTTATTTGCGCTGAAATAAGATTCTGGACATCCCTAATGGCGAATTGGGTTCGCTCCAGCGTTTCTCCCTTGATCCATTAGTTGAAAATCTGTCGAGCCGGATCGAATTGTGACCGTTCCCGCGTTGTTGTGTGCCGGGACGACGACATTGTCCTGTGGGATTTGCCCGGACTATTGGGATTGATTTGTGCAGCTAAGGAGGGAAAACGTGAGAAAAAGAATTGTCGTTACCGCGTGCGCGCTGCTGTTCTTGTGGCTCGCGTTCAGTGGAAAATCAGCGGCCCAGACCACCAATCCATGTCTCTGGATTGGTTGGGAAGAATGTTGGCCGGGTGATAATTGCTCTCCGCCGGGAATCTTTATCATCGGGCCTGGTCCAGGCGGGTGGACGCTGACAATCGGTGCGTGGACTTGTCCGCCTCAACCGTGTATTGAGTGCAGTGGTGGTTCCCCCTCCGCTACAGCCTCTCATCCGATCTATCTTACGAGTGGTGACACCTACATAGAGGAGACAGACGTTGCCCTTTCGGGGCTGTCGGGCGGTCTATCTCTCCGTCGGCGGTGGAACAGTGTTTGGCCATCATGATTATTCACTTGACAAAAGCTCCCCTCTGTAGGACAATTTACTCATGGAAAGCAAGCCTCACTTCTTCTTCGGTTTAGCGGCTGACGCAGATGCCCGGATACTCTGCCGGATGTCCTTTTTGATGCTCGCCAGCAACTTCCGCGTGGGTACTTGCTTTAGCAGTTTCTTCCGCCCTTCATCCATTGGAGGCTCCCTGTGAACCTAATTGACATCAACACTATGTTTCCGACCGACGCCAAGTGCCGCGAACTTCTGACGCGCCTGCGCTTTCCTGAAGGCCCGCGCTGCCTGCGCTGCCATGGGGATGTGGTCGAACTTGACACCGATAAGCAACTCTTCTACTGCAAAGACTGCGACTATCAGTTTTCGGTTACAGCCGGGACCGTGCTCAATGATTCTCACCTGCCGCTCGTGAAGTGGTTTGCCGCAACACTCCTGCTCTGCGAAGCGAGGAAGGGAATGTCGGCTTGCCAGATTCAGCGGACCCTCGGGATCGGCGGTTACAAAACAGCGTGGTATCTCTGCCACCGCATCCGCCATGCAATGTCCCTGGCCGACAAGCCCATGCTGGACGGCAAAGTCGAAATGGATACCACCTACGTCGGCGGAGTGAATCGCGGGAAAGGCATCAGCGCCCGCGTGGACAACAAAGAAGTGGTAGTTGGCATCCGTAAGCGCAACGGCGCTCTCCGATTCTTCCACTCGAAGGACGCAAAATCCGGCACGCTCGCCAAATACATCCGCGAGAACATCAGTGAGGACGTGGAAGTGATGTTCACCGATGATTTCTATGCCAACACCGTTGCCATGCGGAAGGCAGGAATCAAGAATCACAAGACCATCGTTCACAGTAAGGGCAGCTACGTGAACGGGGATATTCACACCAATACCGTCGAATCCGCCTTCTCTCTCTTGAAGCGCGGCATCATGGGCACTTGGCATCACGTTAGCGCGAAGCATCTCCAATCCTACCTGCACGAAATGTCCTTCCGGTTTGACCGCCGGAAGAGTTCCGATTTGTTCCTCGACACTCTGCGTCATATCGTTACGGCCCCGGTGCTCACGTTTGAAAGGCTGACAGCATAATCAATCATTTGATTTCCATTTTTGCCGTACCGCCGCTAAGTAACAAAGCCCGTAGTCCCTTCCCAATTTCTTCTTCGGAGTGAAGGAATCGCTCTCTGGCATTTGGAAAAGGGCCTCCAGTTCCTTCCCCAATCTGGCCATCTTTATGCAGAGTCGCCACATCGGGTCCACCACCGCAGCCATCTACATAACGATTGGCTACGGATATTACGTAGGCCCCCAGCACTTCCGCTTCATTTATGCTCAACCGTCCCTTGAGAAGAAAACCGCACAAGTAACGCAGGGCCGAACTGTCTCCGACACCGATATATTCCCTAATCCCATCCACTACTCTGTGGTGTGATGTCTTAAAAAGGTATAGGCCCGAATTTTTGAACCTGACGCCAATCAGAGTCTGGAGTCCTTTCGCGTTCCGGTCCCTGAATATCTTTTCTAACACGCCCAGAGCCTTACTGCGCGGAGAGGCCGCTTTGGACTTACTAATCCCAGACGACAAACCATCGCTGATTTTCCCAAACATACTTCTCGCCGCATCCGGGTCTCCCGCGTAGGAAAATACGAAGGACGGCCCATCTACGCACCAATGGGAAAAAATTTTACGCTCTTCAAACTTATACCCACCGTCGCCAGTAAGCTGCCTGTCAGCGCACAATAAAATCCCCTCTGGACATAAGAAACCAACACCTATCGTCACGGCTTTCCCTCCACCAAGGAGCCGCTTTTTTCGAGTGTGTAATTTCCATCGCGGCTCAGGGTTCATCTATACACCCCCGCCACTCTTTTGTGAAGTGAATACTCCTGTTGGCCATGGTCCGAGATTGCCTCTTCGGTGGGGCTGTTTGGTCCCAGTTGGAGGTCAACTTACGAAGAGAGAGTGTTCATGGATAGCCAAAACTACCTCATGTACCAACGAGGGGACGGTAGCTATTGGTCTTTTGGAATGGGCAGCGGGGGCCAGTTTGTTGTGACGTCCCCTGCAAACGTTTGGGCGACCTTTGTGGGGGGGAGCACAGTCTGGACTATAAAATTCAAGGACGGTGAGCAGCGGCAATTCAGTCCGACTACCGGCCTTCTCACTGCGATTGTTGATCGCAATGGAAATACCACTCAGATGGCTTACGACAGCCTGAATCGGCTCACCAGCGTGACTGACCCCGCATCGAGGCACCTCTACTTCAATTATGCGAACAATTCTAGCTTGCTTGTTACGAGTGTAACCTCCGATGTTGGAATAATCCTGTCCTACTCGTATGACCCCAATGGCCGATTGATCCAGGTTACAAAGCCAGACCAAACGACTGTTAATTTCACTTATGACGCCCAATCCCTCATCACTTCGGTCACAGACTCCAATGGCAAGGTGCTCGAATCGCACACTTACGATTCCGGTGGCCGTGGCCTGACAGCCTCACGGGCAAATGGCGTTGAGTCGATAACGGTTACCTACCCATCGCCGCCGCACCAGCCGTCCCTGCCTGGCGGCAAACCGTGAGTTATTCGCGTCTGTGGTGAACCTAAATTGCGAATGAAACGAAATGTTTCAGCACACATTTCTCTTTAGGAACTAACAATGAGCTTGAGGCAGAGGCCGATCATATTCTTTGCAGTCTCTTGGCTGGTCCTAATGTGTTCAGCAGGTGTACTTGTTTGTCCCGGAGGTTTGCGATCATGAGCATGAACAAACGTAAGCGAAACCTGGTGCCAATTCTTGTTGTCCTCTTGTTTTCTCTGGTTTCGATCACGCTGTTTGCTGCGGCTCCAGGCGGCACTGCTCTCTCTGTAACATCGGGGCCGGCAGGTACCTTGGAGACGCCGGCTTCGGCGATGTCGTCGGCCGCGACCAAGACCAACACCACGATTACGCTCGCATCATCGCTGAACCCATCGACCTACCAGGCCTCGGTGACGTTCACGGCGACGGTGTCACCCTCGGCCGCGACGGGGACGGTGACATTCAAGGACGGGACGACCACGCTGGGCACGGGGACACTCAGCAGTGGTAAGGCCACCTACAGTACTTCGACGCTTAGTGTGGGATCGCATTCGATCACGGCCTCCTACGGCGGGGACACGAACTACAACGCCAGCACATCTTCCACATTGACGCAAGTGGTGAACAAGACAAACACAACCACTACGCTAGCTTCGTCGCTGAACCCCTCGACGTACGGGACGTCGGTGACATTTACGGCGACGGTGTCACCCTCGGCCGCGACGGGAACAGTGACGTTCAAGGACGGGACGACCACGCTGGGCACGGGGACACTCAGCAGTGGTAAGGCCACCTACAGTACTTCGACGCTTAGTGTGGGATCGCATTCGATCACGGCCTCCTACGGCGGGGACACGAACTACAACGCCAGCACATCTTCCACATTGACGCAAGTGGTGAACAAGACAAACACAACCACTACGCTAGCTTCGTCGCTGAACCCCTCGACGTACGGGACGTCGGTGACATTTACGGCGACGGTGTCACCCTCGGCCGCGACGGGAACAGTGACGTTCAAGGACGGGACGACCACGCTGGGCACGGGGACACTCAGCAGTGGTAAGGCCACCTACAGTACTTCGACGCTTAGTGTGGGATCGCATTCGATCACTGCTGCTTACGGTGGGGACACGAACGACAACAGCAGCACGTCTTCCACGCTGACGCAGACGGTAAACAAGGCGAACACGACGACCGCGGTGGCGTCATCGCTGAATCCCTCGACGTATCAGACCTCGGTGACCTTCACGGCCACAGTCACACCGTCGACCGCGACGGGGACAGTGACGTTCAAGGATGGAACGACGACGCTGGGGACGGGCACACTCAGCGGAGGGAGCGCCACATACGCCACTTCAACGCTGGCGGTGGGATCGCATTCGATCACGGGTGCTTACGGTGGAGACACGAACGACAACAGCAGCACGTCTTCCACGCTGACGCAGACGGTGAATCAGGCGAGCACGACGACCACAGTGGCGTCATCGCTGAATCCCTCGACGTATCAGACCTCGGTGACCTTCACGGCCACAGTCACACCGTCGACCGCGACGGGGACAGTGACGTTCAAGGATGGAACGACGACGCTGGGGACGGGCACACTGAGCGGAGGGAGCGCCACATACGCCACTTCAACTCTGGCGGTGGGATCGCATTCGATCACGGCTGCTTACGGTGGAGACACGAACGACAGCAGCAGCACATCTTCCACGCTGACGCAGACGGTAAACAAGGCGAACACGACGACCGCGGTGGCGTCATCGCTGAATCCCTCGACGTATCAGACCTCGGTGACCTTCACGGCCACAGTCACACCGTCGACCGCGACGGGGACAGTGACGTTCAAGGATGGAACGACGACGCTGGGGACGGGCACACTCAGCGGAGGAAGTGCCACGTACGCCACTTCAACTCTGGCGGTGGGATCGCATTCGATCACGGCTGCTTACGGTGGAGACACGAACGACAACAGCAGCACGTCTTCCACGCTGACGCAGACGGTGAATCAGGCGAGCACGACGACCACAGTGGCGTCATCGCTGAATCCCTCGACGTATCAGACCTCGGTGACCTTCACGGCCACAGTCACACCGTCGACCGCGACGGGGACAGTGACGTTCAAGGATGGGACGACGACGCTGGGGACGGGCACACTCAGCGGAGGAAGTGCCACGTACGCCACTTCAACTCTGGCGGTGGGATCGCATTCGATCACGGGTGCTTACGGTGGAGACACGAACGACAACAGCAGCACGTCTTCCACGCTGACGCAGACGGTGAATCAGGCGAGCACGACGACCACAGTGGCGTCATCGCTGAATCCCTCGACGTATCAGACCTCGGTGACCTTCACGGCCACAGTCACACCGTCGACCGCGACGGGGACAGTGACGTTCAAGGATGGGACGACGACGCTGGGGACGGGCACACTCAGCGGAGGGAGCGCCACGTACGCCACTTCAACTCTGGCGGTGGGATCGCATTCGATCACGGCTGCTTACGGTGGAGACACGAACGACAACAGCAGCACGTCTTCCACGCTGACCCAGACGGTGAACAATTCGAATCCTGTTATTACCGGCTTGTCTCCGACAGCCGGAACCGTCGGTACTGAGGTGACGATTTCAGGATCAGGTTTTGGAGCTACTCAGGGCACTAGCACGGTTTCACTGAACTCGACAAACGCCGCCGCAGCAAGCTGGAGCGACGGCGACATAGTTGCAATAGTTCCTATCGGAGCAACATCGGGTCCTTTTTCAGTAGCGGTCAACAGCCAGATTGCCAACAGCTCCCCGTTCGCGGTTACTGCGCTTCCTGAGGGCTGGTTGGACCAGGACATCGGCTCGGTAAGCATGCCGGGCAGTTCAGCCTTTACAGGCGGAGAGTTCACGATCAATGAAGCGGGTGGATACATTAACGAGACCGGTTCCGACGCGCTGCATTTCACCTATCAGCCACTGTCCGGGGACGGGACAATTATTGCACGCATCGTGAACGCACCGAATGTTGCCGGCTACCCTCCATATGCAGGAGTCATGATCAGGGAGTCTCTAAGCCCAACTTCAACGAATGCCTACGTGAGTTTCTATGGCGGGAATCTTGGATTTTCCTACCGCCCAACGACCGGGGGCAGTCCGAGCGGCACCCTCGGTCTGTCCGGGGCCGGGACTCCTTACTGGGAGAAGTTGGTTCGCAGTGGGAGCACCTTCAGCGGGTATTATTCGGCCAATGGTGTGGACTGGGTACAGGCTGGTTCCAACCAAACAATCAGCATGGCACAAAACGTTTATGTCGGGCTTGCGTTGACCTGCTTCAGCCAGAGCCCTCTCTCTTGGGCCACCATCGATAATGTGTACGTAACATCTGCAACAGATCCGGGACCAGTGATAACAAACCTCTCAGCAACTACTGGAAATGTGGGAAGCCAAGTAACAATCAGTGGCGCCAACTTCGGAACCGCGCAGGGGAGCAGCGTAGTTCTCCTGAACGGGTCACCGGTTCCGGTCAGTCTCTGGGGCTCCAATTCGATAAACATCACAATTCCGGTTGGCGCAACATCAGGGCCGCTTCTCGTTTCAATTGCTCCAAACATGAACGATAGCAATGCCATCACTTTCACAGTTACGACAAACCCCTTGCCAAGCGGATGGCTCGATACTGACATTGGAGCGGTCAGTATAGCGGGGACTGCGACCTTTTCGGGCGATGAATTCACGATCAATGAAGCGGGTGGGTCGATTAACGACGTCAACTTCGACGCGCTGCATTTCGTCTATCAACCACTGTCGGGCGACGGGACTATTATTGCACGCATCGTGAGCGCATCGACAGTTGCCAACTACTATCCGTTAGTCGGAGTCATGATTCGTGAATCTCTGAGTCCAACTTCAACGAATGCATACATGGCTTTCCAGTACGGGAACCTTGAGTTTTCCTATCGTCCGACGACTGCAGGTACCCCCAGCACCGCGCTCGGTTTATCAGGAGCAGGGACACCTTACTGGGTGAAATTGGTTCGCAGTGTCGGCACGTTCAGCGGGTATTACTCGTCGAACGGAATCGAGTGGGTGCAGGTTGGGACGACCCAGACGATCACCATGGCGCAAAACACTTATGTGGGACTCGCATTGACTTGCTTCAGCCAGAGCCCTCTCTCATCGGCAACCATTGACAGTGTTTCCATCAATTCGATCGCTTCCTCCGCCCCCGTGATTACAAACATTTCTGCGACAACGGGGCAGGTAGGAGCCCAGGTGGTGATCACCGGGGCAAATTTTGGAGCATCGCAAGGGAACAGCGCGGTCTTTCTAAATGATGTCCCAACAACGATTAACGGTTGGAGCGATACTTCCATTGCGATCACGATCCCAGTTGGAGCCACCTCTGGCCCAATTGTGGTTTCCGTCGCTCCAGACATGGTTGATAGTAATCCGATAGTGTTCACTGTTACCACGAACGCGCTGCCATCCGGATGGCTGGACGCTGACATAGGATTTGTAGGGATAGCAGGGAGCGCCACGTACGCAAATGGTGTCTTTACAGTCAATGGTTCAGGTCAGTTTATTTATTGGAATGCCGACGAAATGCATTTCGTGTTCCTGCCGCTCTCCGGTGATGGGACCATTGTCGCTCGTGTAGTTAGCGCGCAAGGAAGCAATTATCCTGCGCCGGGCGTAATGATTCGCGAGAGCCTTGACGACGGCGCCGCAAATGCGTTCACGACCTACCATCCGGGTTCGGTCGACTTCTCCGATCGACCTACGACGGGCGCAAGCACAAACCTCCAAGGTGGCTTCTGGGCCTCGCCGCCATATTGGCTTATGGTCGTCCGAAGCGGCAACACACTCAGCGGCTATGCCTCTTTCAATGGGATCGACTGGACCCAGGTTGGCACGAGCCAGACAGTGACCATGGCACCAAACGTTTTCGTCGGCTTGGGAGTCACGAGTCAGAACAACTCCAGCCTGGCGACAGCGACCTTTGACAGCGTGTCAGTTAGTTCGAGCATATTGGCACCGCCCGTGATCACAAAACTCTCGGCCACGACAGGAACGGTGGGCAGCCAAGTCACCATTTACGGAACGGGTTTCGGTACGGCGCAAGGTTCGAGCGTTGTGTGGCTTAATGGGACACAAGCGACAGTAACGTCCTGGAGTGCGACTGCGATTGGCATCACGATCCCGACCGGCGCAACATCCGGCCCGTTTCAGGTGTCAGTTGCGCCGAGCATGCTCACCAGCAATGCAGTGATTTTTACTGTGACAACACAACCTCTGCCCCAGGGCTGGCTCGACGCAGATGTGGGACAAGTAGGCATCGCGGGAAGCGCTACTTATGCAGGTGGCGTGTTTACGGTTCAGGCCTCGGGTACTAGTATCAACGGTTACACCGACGCCATGCACTTTGTCTACCAGCCTCTGGCAAGTGACGGCACAATCGTCGCCCGCCTGGTAAGCATAACGGGTGGAACCAATCCACAAGCCGGGGTCATGATCCGAGAGACCCTGATCGACGGCTCCACTCATGCGTTCTCGGCGATGGAAAATCAGAACGCGTGGTTCTGGGATCGCAGCACCACAGGTGGCGGCACCAACTATCAGAGTGTGACCGGTGGCGCGTTACCTTATTGGATCAAGTTGGTGCGCAACGGCAGTACGTTTATAGCCTACACGGGTGCCGATGGCGTGAATTGGACGCAGATCGGAACGAGCGACTCAATCACAATGGCGCAAAATGTTTACATTGGCTTGGCGCTCAGCAGCGACAACAACTCTGAAACCACCATAGCCACGTTTGACAACGTTTCCATAACTTTGGGTACAACTCCAATCATCTCGAATGTCTCTCCGGCATCGGGGCCACAGGGGACCCAAGTGACGATCACAGGTTTGAATTTTGGCAGCTCACAGGGGTCGAGCGCGGTCAACTTCAGCACAACGCCGGCAACTTCCTTCACAAGTTGGGCTGACAATCAGATTGTCACTGCGGTTCCCGTCGGGGCCACTACTGGGCCCGTAGCTGTAGTTGTGAACTCGGTACAGAGCAATACGAATTTTGGTTTCCAGGTAATCAATCCCGTGATCACCAGTCTCACGCCCCCAGTTGGACAGGCTGGTGCCACTATATCTCTGGCTGGTTCCGGTTTCGGATCTAGCCAGGGGAGCAGTTCCGTGATGTTCAACGGAGTGAGTGCTGCGGTTTCTTTCTGGAGCGACGCCAGCATCACCGTGACGGTTCCTTCGACAGCCACTTCCGGCCCCATTACAGTTTCCGAGAGTGGGGTCATAAGCAACGGCATGCAATTCTCAGTGGAGGCTCTTTCCATCACGGGTATTTCTGCAAACATCGGCCAGGCAGGGGATTCGATAACCATAACTGGCACTGGGTTTGGAACGACGCAGAGCAACAGCACTGTGGACTTCTATGGAACTGTGGCAGCCGTCCAGAGTTGGAACGACACGCAAATCGTAGCGACCGTACCGCAATGGATCACCAGCGGATCGGTAAACGTTTCGGTGGGCTCCGTAACGTGGTTCGGGCCGCTATTCACGATCACGCAAACCATTCAGCTCACGGACTCGAAGGGGAATCAATCCAGGTACACGTCGGGTGTAATTGGTGGATTGTGGGTTCCCTTGTCTGTACAGGGGTCAGGATGCTCTACATGCACGCAGCGCGGGAACATTAGTTACAGTTACGACGGGTGGGGTCATCCCGTGTCCAGGACGGACGAGAATGGGAATAGGACAACGTACAGCTACGATTCCCAAGGGAATGTGTTGACAGTTACGGTTCCGATCAGTTCGACCGTTTCCGCCACAACCACGTATACCTACAACAGTTTTGGGGAAGTCCTGACAGCAACCGATCCGCTGGGGAACGTCACCACAAACACATACGACGGGAGTGGAAACCTGTTGAGCGTGACGACGCCAGCGCCAGGGAATGGCGCCTCGGCGAGCTTGACGCAGTTTGCGTACAACTCCCTGGGCGAGCTGACAAAGATTACCGACCCGCTCAATAACGCTACGGCGATAGCCTACACTTCCGCGGGTCTGATCCAGACGATTACCGACGCGCAGCAAAACGTGACCACCTATGCGTACGATTCACAGGGGAATCGCACTTCGGTGACGGACGCGCTGAACCATCAGACCACGTTTGCCTATGACGCGATGAACCGGCTAACGAAGATCACCTATCCGGACACGACGTACACGCAATTCGGCTACGATTACCGCGGCCGCCGGACTTCCGTGACCGATCAAAACCAGAAGACCACGACCTACGCGTACGACGATGCGGACCGGCTCATCACGGTAACCGATGCCGCGAATAACGTGACTACCTACGGCTACGACACAGAAAGCAACCTGACCAGCATCCAGGACGCCAATCAAAACGCCACCAACTTCGCCTACGATGCGTTCGGCCGGGTCTCCCAGACCAGTTTCCCGTCGGGCTACGTAGAAACCTATGGATACGACAATGTCGGCAACCTGACCAGCAAGACCGACCGGAAAAACCAGCTTATAACCTACACTTACGACCAGTTGAACCGGCTGACCCAGAAGTCGTATCCTGATACCTCCACGGTGAATTACACCTACGATAACGATTCGCGGCTGACCCAGGTGACCGACCCCACGGGCACGTACCAGTTCACGTTCGACAACATGGGGCGGCTGACGGGCACGTCCACGCAATATGCGTTTCTTACCAGCCGCACGCTGACGACGAGCTACGGGTACGACGCGGCGTCGAATCGCACCAGCTTCACCGACCCGGAGAGCGGCTCCAGCACCTACATCTACGACACGCTGAACCGGTTGCAGACGCTGACGCCACCAACGGCCTTCGGCACGGGCTCGTTCGGGCTGGGGTACGACGCGCTGAGCCGCCGCACCAGCTTGACGCGGCCGAACACGGTAAACACGAGCTATGGCTACGACACTCTGTCGCGGCTGTTGAGTGTGACCCACGCCAAGGGCGGCGCAACGCTGGACGGCGCGACGTACACGGTGGACAACGCAGGCAACCGCACCGCGAAGAGCGATCTATACGCTGGGGTAACCACCAACTACGGCTACGACAACATTTACGAACTGCTGAACGCCACACAGGGCGGCAGCAGCACGGAGAGCTACACCTACGACCCTGTGGGCAACCGCCTCACGGCTCTTGGCAGTGGCGCATGGAGCTACAACACTTCCAATGAGTTGAGCTCGCGTCCAGGTGCTTCCTATGCCTTCGACGCGAACGGCAACACCACCACCAAAACCGATTCCACCGGCAGCACGTCGTACACCTGGGACTTTGAAAACAGACTGACTTCTGTGACGCTGCCTGGTTCGGGCGGAAACGTGTCGTACCGCTACGATCCCTTCGGAAGGCGCATCTACAAATCTTCATCTAGCGCGACAAGCGTTTTTGCTTACGATGGCGACAACCTGATTGAAGAGACCAACGCGACAGGCACCGTCGTTGCTCGTTATGCGCAGCACTTCAATATCGACGAGCCGCTCGCAATGCTGCGGAGTTCAACGACAAGCTACTACCAAGCGGACGGCCTCGGCTCCGTCACTTCGCTCAGCAACACGGCTGGAGCACTGGCTCAGGCCTACACCTATGATTCGTATGGCAAGCAAACCGCATCGAGCGGCTCGCTGACAAATTCGTTCCTGTTCGCTGGCCGCGAGTTTGATGCCGAAACCAATCTCTACTTCTACCGCGCCCGGTATTACGACCCAGCGACGGGACGGTTCGTCAGCGAGGACCCATCTGTTTTCGAGGGCGGGATGAATTTCTATCCCTACGTCGAGAACAATCCCATCAACTGGTTTGATCCGTACGGTTTGCAGAAGAAGAAGTCAAGGAAGAAACCCAAGCCGCCAGTAGATCCATGCCCGAAAGAGAAGAGATGTTTCTTCAACTGGTTGGACGGTCCACTGGGCCAGGCAGCACAAGACCTCGATACGACGAAGACGTTGATGCTTACGATGGCCGCAAAAGAGGGCGGTTGGACGCCTCAAGACCTTGCTCACAACATGCCGTTAAGCAACCCGTTCGGCGTCAATAGGACTAAGAAAGGCGAGGCCGCTGGGAACATCAACTATCCGAGCTTACCAGCGGCTATAGCTGCCTGGGAGAAAAATTTCGGAGACCGAGTGAACGGCGATAAAGACCCGGGGGATTTTGTTCACGACTTGCAGCACCCTGATCCGCCTGACAAGCCATATAACTCGAAGAATCCGAATTACGAGAAGGACTTTGAAGACGTTTACGACGCGGTTGTGAAGTTCATGAAGCTTTGTGGGATCAATCCATGAGCATATATTGCCGATTTCTACCACGCTTTCCCCGGATGCGCAGTGTTCTCTTCATTTTGCCTCTAGTTCTGGCCGCTACGGTCACCGGCGCTCAGGTCAAGCACTGGACGGAAACGCCGAGCGAATTACTGTGGCGTGGACGGTACAAAAACTGCGACAAGGGATATTTGGTGAATCTTCCAGCAGGAGTGATAGCCCACGGGTCTCGTCAGCCTTATCCCAACCACGGGATTCTTATTTCCGCGGAGAATCCGGGCATCACAACCGAAGTGACGCTGAAAGACCGCCGATTGGTAGATGTTTATGACACGAATGACGCCAGCGAACTAGGCAGCGCGCGAGCCTATCTTAAGGAATACGACCTAAAACCTTCCAAGGAATCGGAAAAGGTCACGATTCTTGAAGAGCGAGACACGCAATTTAAGGGCTCGTCGGCAGTCTATGTGCATTTTCGCAAGACGGAAGGGGGCTCGGTAGCCGAAGTTGAAGAGTTGGTTGTGTATAAGAAGCAGAAGGAGATCGGGCCGCTCTTCCATGTTGTTTTGTTGCGAACCACTCCTGAGGCTTACAGCCGCGATCATGCCCTCTTTGTCCAAATCAAAGAGGGGCTGGAATTCATTCCTGTGCCGAAGGGTGAGTGCTCAAACGATTGATCGTTCTCTGCCACGGCGCGGAGGGTGTAGCGCCGGTTGCCGCAGAGCGCCGGAGGGGAGCGGTGCTTCGCACCGGGAAGGGGTATGACACGTCACCCCAAGTTGG
>CAVZYC010000005.1:0-257391 GCA_963779395.1 Candidatus Acidiferrales bacterium | reverse complement strand
GATCGTATTTGAAGCTAACCGTGCCGCCGCTGCCAGGGAGGATCACGCTGGCCAAGCGGTTCTCGAAGTCCCACGTATACGCGGTGATGCCGGTCGAGTCGTTCTTGCTCAGGGTGTTGCCGTTCGCGTCGAAGGCATAGGAAGCACCTGGACGCGAGCTCAACTCATTGGAAGTGTTGTAGCTCCATGCGCCACTGCCAAGAGCCGTGAGGCGGTTGCCCACAGGGTCGTAGGTGTAGCTCTCCGTGCTGCTGCCGCCCTGTGTGGCGTTCAGCAGTTCGTAAATGTTGTCGTAGCCGTAGTTGGTGGTTACCCCAGCGTATAGATCGCTCTTCGCGGTGCGGTTGCCTGCGTTGTCCACCGTGTACGTCGCGCCGTCCAGCGTTGCGCCGCCCTTGGCGTGGGTCACACTCAACAGCCGCGACAGAGTGTCGTAGCCATAGCTCGTGTTTACCGTGTTCGGCCGCGTCAAGCTGGTGCGGCGGCTCAGCGCGTCGTACCCCAGCCCGAACGAGCCCGTGCCGAAGGCCGTTGGTGGCGTCAGCGTCTGCAACCGGTTCAGCGTGTCGTAGATGTAGGTGCTGGAGCCGCTCTCCGGGTCGGTGAAGCTGGTGCGATTCGACGCCGCGTCGTACCCGTAGCTCGTCGTCAGCGTGCGGCTGGTAAGAAACGCATATTGCGTGGACGTGCCCGTCAGCCGCCCCATGTTGTCGAACGTGAACTGGTACGTGCCCGTGGGGTCGGTCACCTGGGTCAGCCGCGAATCGTTATCGTAGGTGTAATTCACCGTGGAGGTATCAGGATACGACTTCTGCGTCAGCCGGTTCAACTGGTCGTAAGTGTCAACTGTTCAGGGGCAACCCAAGAGCCCCCCCCTCAAAAAACGAGAGTGCGGCACCCAATAACGTCCAAGATATTCTGACAAGATCATCCGCAGCGCCGCGATCGTCCCGCTTTGTTTGAGCGACTTTACTGGAAGGGACATTCGAGGGATTTGGCTTGACGGAGGCGGCCGCGGTCGTCGGTTAGGGCGGCGTAACCGCATTTGGGATCGGTGACATCTTCGAGGAGAAGATCATAGGAATTGCCGTTGTTGGAGATGCTTAGGCGGAGGCGCCAGCCGGGGACGACTTCAGGGCCGCTGCCGTAGAGAGCTTGGCCGACGGTGGGGAAATCCGGAGATGCCCACTTTGTGCCATTCGAGGTGAAGTAGCCGTTGCCCATTAGGGAGTCCCAATTGCCGTAGGTGCCATGCTTGGCTTTGTAGTCGGCCTCGGCTTTCTGGATGGCGCGTGCCAGGTTGATAGCGAAGCTGCGGCGTTCCTGTTCGCGGCCTGCGGTGGGAATCGCGCCTTTCTGGGCCCACGCAGGGGTACCCCAGGCCAAGCCAAAAGTAATCAAGCCGATAGCGACGATGATTTGCAAGCGCTTCATAAATTCCCCCAAAGGAGCATCCTGCCAGGTTCAGGAGCCGTCTAAGTTCGAGTGACAGTAAGAGGATGCCATTGATGCGCCAGAATCGCCAAGGAATACGGAGCCATGGGATGAAATGCTGGGCAGGCCGTGCGCTGTGGAGTATGATGCCCCCCGCGAATCTGGCCGTGGGGATGGCCGGAGCGCGGAGTCGGACATGAACGCACCCTCTCCCATGCTTGAGTCAGCGCGTGTGACCGCGCTCGACAGATACGCGATTCTGGATACCGAACCCGAACAAGCGTTTGACGACTTGGTGGCGCTAGCAGCTAATGTTTGCAGGACGCCCATCGCGATGCTTTCGCTGGTGGATGATCACCGGCAATGGTTCAAGTCAAAAGTTGGCGTGGAAATCCGAGAGACGCCGCGCGAGACTTCGTTTTGCGCGCACGCCATCGAGCAGCGCGAGTTGTTCATTGTTGCGGATACATCGAATGATGAAAGGTTTCGCGAGAACCCACTGGTAGTGAACGATCCGCACATCCGATTCTACGCGGGCGCGCCGCTGATCAATGAAGATGGCTTTGCCCTGGGAACTTTGTGCGTGATCGACCGTCAACCACGGGAATTGGACGACACGCAGCAGGAAGCGTTGAAATCGTTGAGCCGACTGGCGCTGGTGCAAATGGAACTTCGGCGGAACCTGGAATTATTGAAGGAGGCGCTGAACGACCGTACGCGCGAAGAACATGCACGGGAGTTGGAATTGAAACGGCTTGAGGAGAAGTTGGTGCGGGTGTTGGGATTGAAATTGTAGCGGCGCGGAGCCTCGAAAAGCGAAAAGCGAAAAGCGAAAAGCGAAAAGCGAAAAGCGAAAAGCGAAAAGCGAAAAGCGAAAAGCGAAAAGCGAAAAGCGAAAAGCGAAAAGCGAAAAGCGAAAAGCGAAAAGCGAAAAGCGAAAAGCGAAAAGCGAAAAGCGAAAAGCGAAAAGCGAAAAAGCGAAAAGCGAAAAGCGAAAAACGAAAACCCCTGTCTGCTGAAAGGGCTTTTCTGTTATGGGTTGAGTTTTGCCGAGATGGGGTCCAGCGTGCTGGACCCCTACGCGGATTATTTGTTAGGCGTGAGTGTGAGCGGCGCAGCAATCGCTGACGCAGCAGATCTTGGCGTTTTTGGAGTTGCACGCGGTGGCATCTTTGCCGCAGCAGGACTTGGCATCGCCAGAGCCGCAGCACGGCTTTCCATCTTTGGCGCACAGTTTCGCATCTTTGCCTTTGCAGCAGTCCATGGAGGTCTTGGCATCTTTAGAGTCTCTGCCGCAGCAAGACATATCTTTGGCATCCTTACCCTGGCAGCAAGCCATCGCGGAATGGGCGGTGTTCGTTGACTTCTCTTTGTCGGATTGCGCCTTTGAGTCACAGCAAGCACAAGCGGGTTTGGCAGCGGCTTTGCCGGAGTTCTGCGATGTGGTGGGTGTCTGCGAAGTTGGAGCGGATTGTTGAGCGGCCAGAGGCAGCCAGGCCGCCAAGGCAACGATCGAGAGCACGGCTGAAATTCGGAATTTCATTTATTCACCTCAATATTTGATCTAGAAGAAAAGTGTGGGAAGCACGTCCCACGCGGGCACAGCGATAGGAAATGCAAATGGAACGGGGGGATGGATTTCAGAGGCGAAGAACGGCGTGCGAAACGAAGTCCGGTAAGGGCGAAGTAAGCGAAGAGGGACGAACGGGGTGAGAAGAAGGAAGAGCGTCCGGTGAATGAGTGACGACGGAGGTGAAAAGGAACTTTACAAGCTGCGGCTTTGCAGCGGCGGGCAGAAGCGCAAACTCCGCGGAGTTGCTGGAGACGGAACAGCAGTCGCGATTGCGTGATTTATGAAAGGGACAAATAGGGGAGACTGAGGGCTGGGCTTCCGTCGAAGTTAAACCCTCGGGAGGGCAGCAGCTGTGATGCGAAGGGGAAGGTTCAGGCTTATGGGCAGGTGAAGCTCCTGCCGGCACCCCAACTGCTGCCCGAGAGTTCATGCCAGTGCACGCTGCAAGTGGCTGGTTGACGGATGCTGCCCAGCCTAGAAGCGCTACGATCAAAACCACTCCTAGGGATCGCCTGGCCATTACGCGTAAGATTGTGGGGGAAGAGGGGAAGTGGGGCTGTGACAAGCGTCACGGGCTAATGTGATTGTGGAAAAGGAGCGGGCTTAGCCTTGGTAATTCAGCGTATGCGGCTTAAACAAAAGAAAATGCTAGGATTCATGGGCATTCTGGCGGGGTTTCTGACGCTGGTGCCCGGACAGCTGCGGGCGCAAGTGCGGAAGCAGTGTGATGGCGGCGTCACACTAAGACTAAACGCTGGAGTGACCGCGCAAGGGAGTCTCCTGATTGCGGAGGTGGCCGGGACGAAGCCGCTGAGCGGATTTTCGGGAGACTGGGACGGCGTGGCGATTCCCATGTGGAGCGAAGGTGAGAAGAGTGGAATCCTGCACGGGCTGATCGGCGTGGATCTGGAAAAGGCGCCGGGTCGCTATGCATGGAAGGTGTCGTGGAAAGATGCGGCGGGAGAAGAAAAGTCCTGTAGCGCTATGGTGACCGTGGTGGCAGGCAAATTTCCAACAGAACGATTGAAGGTGGAAAAGCAATTTGTTCAGCCGGACCCGGAACAGGAAAAGCGCGCGGCAGAAGATCAGAAAAAGATGCATGCAATATTTGAGACGGTGACGCCGGAACGTTATTGGGAAGGGAAGTTTCTACTGCCGCTGAAGGGTGTGACGAAGGGTGGAAACTTCGGGCGGCGCAGGATATTGAATGGGGAGGCACGCTCGCCTCACGCGGGAGTGGATTTTCCGGCGCTGGCGGGGACGCCGGTATTTGCAACGCAGACGGGGAAAGTGGCCCTTGCGGAGGAGCTTTATTATTCGGGGAACACCGTGGTGATTGATCACGGATACGGGATCTATACGTTGTATGCGCACCTTTCGGCAATCGAAGCAAAGCCCGGGCAGATGGTGAAAGCGGGAGAAGAGATCGGGAAGGTGGGAGCGACGGGAAGAGTGACCGGGCCGCACCTGCACTGGGGATTGACGATAGAACGGGCACGCGTGAATGGGCTGCAGATCGTGCAACGAGAGCCGTAACCGCGGGAATTCCTACTTCAAATACGTACGCACAATTTCAATCAGATCCTGAGCCGCCTCGGAGGATGACTTATTTTTTCGCGGCATGTGATTGAGGATATGGTCCTCCATCAACTCGCCCATCAGTGCGTTGAGGGAGCCGCGGGCGGCGGCCAGGCGCTGGAGGATATCGGCGCAATGAGCGTCGTCTTCGATGGCGCGGAGAGCGGACTCCAACTGGCCAATCAATTTTTTGGTGCGGGAGACAAGATCGAGTTTTTCGTTGTTTAAATGTGACATTGTGGTTTACTACCCTAGGGGGGTATGGTATCAAGAAAAAGTGACTGTTTGCAAGCACGGCACGAAGCCGCCAACAAAAGGTAATGCAAATGGAGACAGCGAAGCAAGAGCCGGAAAACCCTCCGGAAGGATTGCGGGTGGTCATTCGCGGGGCGTAGCGCTGACGGGGTTTTGACGTTTTTCGCCGGCCGCATGCGCTGCGGGGAAACCGTGACGATCCGGATGCGGGACACGGAAGAAGGCGAGATGACGTTACAGTTCGTTCACAAAACAATCGGGGCACCTAGGGCATCCTCTTTGTACTGCAAATGGATTCACGTACGACGGGGTGAGGATGCGAGGCTTGTGGCGATTTGGATCGACCCGGAAATGAGGGCGTTTGCGGCCGGAATGCAACGCGAAACGGGAAGGAATGAAGAGGCCAGCAGCGTTGAAAAAATAACGGATGAGCTTCCGATCGATGTTCAAGAGAACGAGGGGCGAACCATTCGCATCGAGGAAACGCAGCGGCAATGAAGATTCGGAATACCAACGAGTTTAGTACCGGGCACGGAATTCGATTCTTGCCGGGATTGCTGGTTGTGTGCCTGCTGTGGATGGGCTGCGGGCAGACGGTGCGCGGGCAAGAGAATGGAACTCTCGGCGGAACCACCGCGACAACGCCGGATCCTTCGGTGCCGCCTGATGATGATCCACTGACGACGATGTTTCCGCACGCAGAATGGGACCGGCTGTGGCTGTCGGGGCAGGTGAATATTATTTCGCAGTGGCACCCAGCTTTTCATTCTCCGTACCAAGGGAAGAACAGCCTTACGCCGGAAGCGCAGGATGCATCCTCGCGCGTGCTGACGCTCTTCACTGGATGGCGCGCGACGAACTCGACAGAATTCCTATGCGACGTGCAGGAGGCGGGCGGGCACGGGGTTAGCGAAGCGCTTGGTGTGGCGGGCTTCTTCAACCTGGATGTAGTGCGCAATCCTGAATTGAGCAAAGCGCCGTACGTGGCGCGGTTGATGTGGCATCGGGTGATTGCATTGAGCGGGAAAAAGGTTGTGGCGGAGCGCGGCCCCTTTTCGCTGTTCGGGGAATTGCCGGAGAGACGGCTGGAAGTGCGATTCGGCAAATTCAGCATGGTGGATTTCTTCGACGTGAACTCCTACGGAACCGATTCCAATCTGCAGTTCCTGAACTGGGTGGTGGATAACAATGGGGCGTACGACTACGCAGCGGATACGCGCGGTTTTACATTTGGCGCATTGGTGGAATACCACGACCACAACTGGGTGCTGCGATTTGCGGAAGCCCTGATGCCGAAAGTGGCGAACGGGATTCATTTGGACGCGGACTTGAGCCGGGCGCGCGCGGAAAATATCGAACTCGAGTTGCACGGAAAGGTGATCGGGAAGCGGCAGGGAACCGTGCGGGCGCTGACGTACGTGAACCACGCGAATATGGGGGACTACGAAGAAGCGGTGAGTAATTGGCTGGCGAATCAGGGCACGCCGCAAGCGACGCCGGCGCCGGATATCACCGCGCACCCGTTGCAGAGCACGATTAAGTACGGCTTCGGATTAAACTTTGAGCAACCGCTGGCTGATTGGATAGGCGTATTCGGGCGGTGGGGATGGAACGAGGGCGAGCACGAATCGTATGCGTACACGGAAGTGGATCAGACGTGGCAGATCGGCGTGGGCGGGAATGGAGGGCGCTGGGGCCGACGGAATGATCATGTGGGGTTGGTGTTCGTCAGCGACGGAATCAGCCGAGCGCACGCGGCCTATCTGGCGGATGGCGGACTTGGATTCCTGTTGGGCGACGGAAAGCTGAACTACGGGCGAGAGAATTTAGTGGAGAGCTATTACACGGTGCATTTATGGCGGGGAGTTTTTCCCGCGGTGGGGCTGCAGTATATGGTGAATCCGGGATACAACCGGGATCGCGGTCCGGTGATTGTGCCGACGTTGCGGCTGCACGTGGACTTTTAGCGAGGTGCAGGCAGAGGCGAAAAGATTCAGTGGGTTTGCGCAGCTTGCGCCTGGGATTCGGCGATGCGGGCGCGCGTGCTCTTTACGATCGTGGCGAAACGCCTGGTGAGTTCGCGAATGCGATCAGGCTTGTGCAGCAACATGGATTCGTGAGGGATGAGTTCTTTGCCAACGCTGAGGGCGGCGGCTCCGGCGAGAAGATAGTAAGCCGCATTCTGCTGGGTGACGCCACCACCGGCGATCAATGGGATTTCAGGAAAGGGCCGGCGCAGTGCGCGAATGTAATTGTCTCCACCGACCAGCGAGGCGGGGAAAATCTTGATGAAATCGGAGCCGGCTTTCCAAGCGGCGAGAACTTCCGTGGGGGTCATGGCGCCCGCCATCATGATGATATTGGGAAGGCCCGCGACAAAGTTCACCGTGCGGATATCGAGAGCCGGGCTGCTGATGAATTGAGCGCCAGCTTCAATACACCGGCGTGCCGTATCCACGTCCAGAACCGTGCCTGCGCCGAGAATAACGCTGGGAACACTTTTGACCAGGTCCTTGATCACGTCGAGAGCGCCAGGGACGGTCATGGTGAGTTCGATGATGGGGATGCCGCCGTGAGAGACTTCTTCAACGGCGAAGCGGGCATCTTCCGCGGAGGCGGTGCGGATCACCGGCACGAGGCCTACTTCTTCAACGCGGGCACGCAATTCCTGCTTGTCCATGACCGGAAATTCCTCCGAAGGCCCGGAGCCGGTAACGGACCGGGCAGGGCCGCGAAGCCAACATGTCGTAAAGCATTATAGTGGGAGCGTGGGAAATTTCCAGTCAGGAAGCAGGGGCACGCGGAAGGAATGATAGACTCAGCGATGGATGGAGGAAGCGATGGCTAAGAAAAAAGCAAAGAAGAATAAGGCAAAGGCAAAGAAGGCCAGAGCAAAGGCAAAAGGGAAGAGCAAGGTCAGCACGAAGAAGAAGGGACTGAAGACACGCGGCACTGCAAAGAAGAAAAACGAGAAGGTGAACATCGCACGGAGCGGAGTCTCTTCGGAAGCAGTGAAGTACGAAACGCGGGGCTTGGGAGCCAAATCGGCGGGACAAGCGGGCGATACGCAAGGTTTGCCAAAGATTCCCGTGGGGGATAACGACAGCGTGGAAGAACTGCTGGAGGAAGGGCAGACATTTGAAGCGGAAATTCTAGAGGGAGTGGAGAACGCGGGCGATGCGGATAAATCGGAAGTGAGGACCCGGCAACTGCCCGCGGATGACGTGCCGGAGGAGTATCTGGAAAAGGATTGAAGCGCGGATGAGGCTGGGAATCATCTCGGATACGCACGGATTGTTGCGGCCGGAAGCGGTGCGGGCGCTAAGCGGCGTGGACTTGATCGTTCATGCGGGAGACGTGGGGCGCCTTGATGTGCTAACGAAGTTGAAGGGGCTGGCTCCGGTGTTCGCGGTGCGAGGAAATGTAGATACGGAATCGTGGGCCAAGGAATTGCCCGCCACGGCGATTGTGGATGCGGGAAGCGCCAGCCTGTACGTTCTGCACAACCTGCGCGATCTGGATCTGCGGCCAGAGGCGGCGAAATTTGATTTGGTGATCAGCGGACACACGCATCAGGCGGAACAGTGGGAGAGGGACGGCGTGCTGTACTTGAATCCGGGTAGCGCGGGACCGCGGCGATTTCATCTGCCCGTGACGCTTGCGCTGGTGGATGTGGGAAGCGATCCGTGGAAAGTAGAAATTGTGGAGCTGTTACAAAATTGAACGCAGCGGCGAGACGTTGGAGGCGGTGGGAGGAGTCCCCGAATGATGGGGAATATGGCGCAGAGGGTCTGGAGCGCGCGACATATCGATTTTCTAAGCTGTTTAATGACTAGCAGATAGGATTGGCGCGAGATGGCGATTGGTTTGCAAGAATCACTTTAGATTGTGCGGCAAATATGGTTCAACGGGTGGTACGCAGTGGTGGCCCGGGGTATGAACCCACAATTCGTACGATGCCGCGTTCTTCCTTAGATGTCAGCGATCAGGGGCCATGGGAGTCCTTCCTGTGGCCCTTGGTATTTTAGTGCACAAATAATGGACCGCTGATAGCCCCTTTATAGAATGTTTGCCAAGTTGCAGTGAAGCAGATTCCCGCGCATGAAGAATCATTCATAAGATTCAGGCAGGGCGTTGGGACGATTGTGTGAGAAAAATCCTCTGCGACTGACGCGGGGATTTGATTGCGCCTTCGAAGGACAATACAATTCGCATCTCATGAATAGACTTCATCCAGTATGGAAGTCCAGAGCGAACGAATGAACGACGAGGGAACAATTTCCAGAGAGGCACCGGGCGGCGGCGAGCCGGAAGCATCTGCTCCGGCTGAAAATCTTAACTCTTTGCTGGAGCCGATACGGCGGAACTACGATTTGCCGGCTCTTGCTGGAGCTACGGTGACGAGTGAAGGACTCACCGGTGCCGGAGCTGTCGGAGTTCGCAAGTACGGAACTGGCGTAGCTGTCAGCGTGGAAGATCAATTTCACCTCGGCTCTGACACCAAGGCCATGACGGCCACGATGCTGGCGACCCTTGTCGAGGAAGGGAAACTTTCATGGATGACGACACTGGAAGAAGTTTTCCCGGAACTCGCGCCGAAGATGAATTCCGCGTACAGGCGAATCACGCTTGAACAGTTGCTTGCGCATCGCGCGGGATTTGCAGAGGCGAGTTGGCCTCGGGGGAAGAGCTTCTACGATATGCACGGCTTGCCGGGGACACCACGCGAGCAGCGCGAGGCTTACGTCGCGATGGTGCTACGAGAAGCTCCCGTCTGCGAGCCGGGAAGCAAATTTCTTTACTCGAATCGCAGCTATGTAGTGGCGGGGGCGATGGCGGAAAAGGCAGCGGATGATTCCTGGGAAGGCTTGATGCAGAAGCGGCTCTTTGTGCCACTTGGCATGCAGAGCGGTGGTTTCGGTGCGATGGGCAAGAAAGGGAAAATCGAGCAACCGTGGCAGCACAAATTGCTTTGGAAATGGCACCGGCCGATTCAGCCCGGCCCGCGGTCAGACAATCCACCTGTATTGGGTCCGGCTGGCACGGCGCATTGCTCAGTGATCGATTGGGGCAAATTCATCACTGCGCATCTTCGCGGTGAACGAAACTTGCCGGGCGTGCTTCAACCAGAAACGTTCAAGCGATTGCATGCGCCATCGTTTGGAGGGGAATGCGCTTTTGGATGGCTGGTCGCGGAGCGGCCGTGGGCCGGTGGCCGCGTGTTCACGCATGCGGGCAGCAACACGATGAACTACGCGGTTGCGTGGATGGCGCCCGCGCGAGATTTTGGGGTGCTGGTTGTGACCAATCAGGCGGGAGGCAGTACCTTAAAAGCCTGCGATGAAGCTGCGGTGGCCTTGATCGGCCATGTGAATCGCAAGAAATAGCGTTGGCGGATAAAGGCTGCAAAATCAATGAGATTGGAGTAAGTTGGGCGTGGCTGGCATATGATCTTCGGTGCCAATACTGTGGATAAAGGCCTTCGTTCATTCTCGATTGACCAAAAAACCCGCGGGAAGTACTAGCGTACCGAATTGCAACGGAGTATTTTAGTACGGCCCAGCTATTGTCCGGAATACGTGCAGCAGGACAGAATATCCGCGGAGTCAGCCGCACGAAAGATTCTTCCGAGAAGCCCAGGTTGCTTCAGAGAACTGGTGCTGAGTCGTTTTAGGGAAGGTCATAGGTGTCGGTTGTAGGCGGACCGTAAGAACTGAGGAGCAAGCAGGTCCCCATGGGTGTATTACATTTTCGATACCGCGAGCGTCGACGGACTCTTCGCGTTGCTTTGTCTCTGCCGGTGGTAGTGCACGGGCAGAATGAAATGGGCGAGAAGTTTTGCGTGCGAGCGACGACGCGATCCGTCAACAGGCAAGGCGCGCTGATCGTGATGGATGAGCCGGTCCTCTCCGGACAGCCGCTCTTGTTGGTGAATGAGAATACCAGCCGGTCGGTGGAAACGCGCGTGGTGTATGTGAAGCGAGAGCGCGACGGCAAGCTGCACGTGGGGCTGGAATTTGAAAATCCCGATACGAATTTCTGGAAAATGACGTTTCCAATACCGGGCGCAAGACCGTTGCGGCGTTCGGCCGGTTCAAAAGCGGTCGGCTAGCGAAGAAGCGCTCTCTGGACGAGTTTGAAAACCCTCCTGAGATAAACCTCTAAACAGAAACAAGCAGTGTGATTGATGCGGTGAAGTGTGTTTGCGCAGGCGAGCGTACTTCTACTTGGCGCGTTTTTTGCTTGCGGATGATTTAAGGCGCTTCTTATTGCGAGATGCGCGGCGGCCCGAAGAGGGACGAGGCTTGCCTTTGAGAAGGGAGTCTTGCGTTTTGCGGGGAAGCTTGGCAACCACAAGATCGTATGAGCCGCGAACAAGCGCAGCGAGCTCGGCAAAGGGAAGGGCGTCGCGAGATTCCAGTGCGATCCATTTGGCGCGCGCCAGATAGGGAGCGGGGATGATGCCGGGGCGCTCCGTGAGCTCCGCAAAGTTTTCCGGGGTGACTTTCAGGGAGAGGCAGACCGGGGCCGGTATGAGAGGGGTGATGGCAAACATTTTTCCGGCGACCTTGAAGAGCAGGTCGTCGCCCCATTGCACCTGCTCCTTGGCAGCGGGAAAAGAGAGGCAGAGTTTGCGTAGCTGTTCGATGTCCATTAGTGGATCCTGCGGTGCGTAACCTCTAACATGATCGCCCGTGGAAGCGGCTAAGAGCTGTTAGTCTAGCGCGGAGAATCGAGGAAGGTAAAGGGCCTGGAAAGATTCGTGGTGAGGAATGCTGTAGCTATTCATCGTGGGATAATGCACTTAGCGATGGTCTGGGGAGGCTGTGGAATGAGCGATGCGCAATCGTACCCGTACGAAACCCGCTTGAATATTTATTACCGGCCGCTGGAAATTATCGAGGAGAAGCAACTGGCCGATGCTTGCACTTTCCAGTGGTACAACCAGACGCTGTGCCAGGTAAACGGTTCGGTGGTGCGATTGGGCGTTTTCCTTGGCGAATACCACTGGCACAAACATGACGCGGATGATGAGTTTTTCTATGTGCTGGAGGGGCAACTTCTGATCGACCTTGAAGGGAAAACGGTGGCACTCAATCCGAGACAGGGTTTTGTTGTCCCCAAGGGAATCCTGCACCGCACACGGGCTGCACAGCGAACCGTAGTGCTGATGGTGGAAAACGCGGGAATTATTCCCACTGGAAATTGAACAATTCACGTGCAATGAAATTCTAAACGAAAAAACGATATTAACGAGTCGTGCCGGCGGCGGCTTTGGCGGCGGGGACGCGAATCGTCACGGAGTCGGGAGTAGTCCAGACGGGCGAGCCATCCTTGATCTCGACTTTGTGCATGGTGATTTTTGCTGACGTGTGATCAACCTCGACGAGCAGGTAGTGGTAGTTGATGCCCATGTCCTTGTAGAGGTCGTCGGGCTTGCGAGGAATCAGATAGGGATGCGCGCCGCCACCCCCCGTAACAAAATAGGTGACACCACCGTGTTCGTGGCGCTCGTAATTGTGTACATGGCCGCTGAAGACGATGAAGCGAGCGCGTGTGTGTTGCTGGCGCTCTTCGAACATTTTGGCAAGGGCCTGCTCAGCGGGTCGCTCGGAATGGCCGCCGCCATAGATTTTTTCGTCAGAGGAGCTGGTGTAGGGCGGATGATGAAAAACGAAAAAGACAAAATCGACATCGGGGGGAAGATGATCGAGTTGCGCGGTGAGCCAGGCGCCCTGAGGACCGGTGAGCTCATCGATGTTGCTGTCAAGAACGAGCATCAGGGAATTGGCGAAACGAGCGGAGTAGAAGCGGCTCTTCTGGATATCGGGGAAACGCTGGAAATAGTTGGCTAGAGCATTATCCAGGTTGCCGTGAAGATCGTGATTGCCAATGGCGGGATAGATGGGGATCTTGCGTTCCCGCCAGAGGGCGGTTTCTGAGTCCCAAACCTGCCAGTCCTTGGCGTTGTCGCCATCCAGCACGATGTCGCCGCCGATGGAAATGAAAGCAGGATTTTCAGCGGCGATGGCAGCGACGAGTGCATGACGAATTTCAGGGTTTGCGGGCTTTGTGTCGGTGGGATCGTGGAATCGCGTGTCGCCGAACGCAACGAAGTGGAAGGGGACGGAAACCTTCTGGTCGAGGACGACGGGTTGCGACTGTGTGTGGGCGCAAGACACGAAGATAGCGCCAGCGGTGAGTGCAACAAAAAATCTTGTAGGGAATTTCATGGAGACCTCATTCCGCGAGTAAAGAACAGGGATAAGTGTAACGGTTAAGCTGGAAAGCTATGTAAAAGGATTTTCAGATGAACGAAACAGCGCGCGAGGGACGAGCCGGCAAAGAGTGTGCCCGCTATTGGCCACTATCGAAAGGGTAGCCTTTGTCGGCCCAGTCCACGGCAAAATCCGTGGGCAGAATCAGGACGCGGAGATTGGTGAACCCGAGCTCGTGAAGTTCGGAGAATGCGGGGCGGAGGTTGGGGCAGTGGTCAATGGGACAGCAACCACAGTAGATGACCAGCTTGGTTGAACGGTGGAGCGAGGAGGCCCAAGTTTTGAGTTCGACGAGGCCCGCTTCCGTGTTTGCTGGGCCGTGTAATTCCGCGCCCTTGATGTGGCCGGATGCGTATAAGCGCCGGAAACCCACGAACACGACCGTGGGAGCGGATTTGGAGTTACCAAGTTCCTTCAGCAAGTCAGCAGGTTGCACGGTTTGAGCAGGCGTCCAAGGATCAGTAGCGGCGTGCAGTGAAACACGCGAAACGACGAGCAGCAAGCAAGCAGCGGAAATAAGAATCGCGAGGGAAGTCAGACGCGTTACAGTGAGGGAAAACATTTCGTAAGCCTCCGTTTGAAGGAGTAGTGTACCGCGCGACGGGGAAGGGGATGGCACAAAAAGAGACACCTTGCCGTAGAGGATCATGGCGTGGGACCGTATGGATTATCTCTTCAGGTCAGCGCGGGTGCGCATGAGTTTTTGAGCGGTGGTGCGCAACGTCTCCGGAATATTTTTGTTCATGGAAAGACGCTTGAGGTCGAGGGCATTCAAGATGGGAAGCATGTGCAAACTGACATCAAGCGGCGTTTTGGCATTGTTCATTAGATTGCGAACGACGGCATAGTTCTTGCGGAAGTTACGGTTGGTGGCAATCAGACGGAGAATTTCATCGGTGAGGCTGGCCATGGAAGCGAAGGCTTCCACTTCCTGGTCCGTAAGGCGCGGTGATTGCAGCACGGCGCGTTGCACCACTTTGTTGGAGTCGCGGATCAGGGTGCGGCGGGCTTCCGAGCCGCCCTTCATGGCGAACTGCACGCGTTGGGAAACGGTCATGCGGCTGATCTGCTGAAGGAGCGTCTGGCGCCGGACAGGATCGGGTTCTGCTTCGGCGGCGGCATCCGCCAGCCGAGTTTCATCAACAGCGGTGCTGCGAAGTTCCTGCAAAGTGCTCTTTTGATCGGCGGTGATGCCGGCGTAATGCTCGAGGGCAACGGCAAGCGTGTGAGAAAGCGTGATGCGATCCAGTTCATCAAAGAGCAGTTCGACGTGGGCCGGAGTCATGTGGGGGACAACGATGGCAAGTTGTTCGCCGGGACAGTTTTTATTGGCGATGAGCGCGTCCATCATGCCGGGCTTGGCGACGAGATTCTTGGCCACATAGTTGAAGAGCGCGGGCAGAGGGTGCTCGCGGTTCATGGCTTCGAGGAAAATTTCTGGCGCATCCGAGAGAAGCGCGGCTTGCGCGCGGGAGGAGACCAGTTCATCGCCATCTTGCGCGAGCACGGCGAGGATTTCGACGCGATCGACGGGAGGAATATGAGCGCCGGTGCTGCAAACGGCGAGCTTGCGTTCGCGCGGAGCACGGCCGTGACGCAGATCTTCGAGTACTTCAGGGCTGAGTGTTTCCACTGGATGCCTGCCTAAGGTCCTTGCGACCTAATGTCATTGTACCCGAGGCTCCGGGAGCGCCGAGGGGCGGCATAGCCTGTCCGTTCAATTCCAGCAACACCGCGCTGGAGTCCGCGGCGGTGACCTCAAACTCGTTTGCGGCCTTAAAGTGGCGATTCTCGCCGGAAGGGAACTCGCCTTCGAATAATAGTTGGCCATCGGCAACAATGCGCACGCGGGTAGCGGTGCTGGCGGAGACAAGCAGATCGAGCGGTGGTTCCTGTGCGGAAGAGGTGGCGATTTGCTTTTGCTCGCTAACCGGCGAATTGGGGGCGGCCGCGGGCGGTGAGTTTGCCGCAGCAGTGGCCGAAGCCATGGATTGCTTTTGGGCACGGCGCGCGGCGTAATGACGCCAGGCATAGACGCCACCGATGGCGGCGCAAAAAAGGATCAGGAGCACCCCGATGAAAGCGAGAAAGGGAATCCACTTGGAATCCGAGGAAAAGCGTTTATCAGGCGGCGGAAGCGGGGGAGCGACCTGTGCGCCGTGCGCCAGATCATATTCGCCGAGGAGGGCTTCTTCGTTGAGGCCCAGGTAGCGTGCCACGGAGCGCACGAAGCCGCGATTGAAAACGCCACCGGGAAGCTTGCTCCACTCTTCATTTTCGAGTGCTTCGAGGAAGCGGGGTCCGATGCGTGTGGCCGAAGTAATTTCTTCCAGCGTGACCTCGCGAAGCTCTCGCTCACGCTTCAGACGTTCTCCGAAATTTCCCTTGGCCATGCTTTGTCCCTGTAGAGGAGTGTAACAGCGACGGAGGACTGGACCAATCCGCTGGGAGCGCAAACGAGCCTCGATTCCCGAAAGGGGGAGGAGGAGGCAGACGCGGCCAATGATGCGAAGAGGTGACGCGGCGTCCCTTGGGGCAACTATAGGAGGGGCGGGAAGAAGAGTCAAACGGGGATGTGGAAAGCGGGGTGATGATGGTTTTCAGGCAGACGTGTCCTTGGCGAGAACCCATTCCAGTGCTTCGTCAAGACTGCGAAAAACGCGAATTCCTTTTTCGCCCAGGGCGTTGCGAAGCATCTCGAACATGCGCGCCAGGCCAAATGCGACGTCGCTGCTGGTAACGAACGCGCGGCGAGAATCGGATGAAAAAATTGAGTCTCGGGCCAGCCTGTCTATATCTTCCTTCCGGAGTTCTATTGTGGTGAGATGAGTGCCATCCATTAGCTGAGAGAAGGTAGGGTCAAAATCAGGATGCTTGCGAAGATTCTCTTGATGCGCCAGGGCGTCCGCCAAGGTGAGGACACCTGAGAGAGTGCTCATCACCAGCCTGTGTTCCTTGTCGATCTTGAAGTAGGCGGGCATCACGAACTTCCTTGCTCATAGTCGCAATAAGAACATCCGCACCCATTCCGAAGGCAGACTGGATTCTACACCCAGTTGCATGCTCTTTTACGCCGTTGTGAGTACCCAGTTGACACTTGTCTGCCATGGCGACCCTAGCGCTATCCAACGGCCATCTGAGTGAACAGAAACCGTGGGAGAAACGGCGATTCACCCGAGGCATCTTCCACCGGACAGTTTGGCATCAAGTAAAGGTACAGCAGGGATTTCCGGCGCTCTCTTGCGGGTGCAGGCGCAGCCCGCCTGATGTTGTTGTGTATCGTAAGTTATTCCATCCATATGAGTTAGTAAATTCGCAGGCGACTTTTTCCCGGCGGAAGTGTTCAAAGAAGGTGTGAGGGTTTGAACGCAGCTTGGCTGGGGAGGAACCTTGTTTTCGCGTGTCTACAACGAAAGCCGATTGCCCAGGGGGCATTTCCTGGGTGGTATGGCGATTGGCTCCGCCACACTCCCCATTGTTCTCAGGTTACTGCTTACGCTGCTCGCGTCTCCACTTGCCTACGGCGCCGTGGGTGTTGTGCTCAACGAGTCGCTTGACGAAAGCATGGACCGAATTACCGGCAGCGGGCACACCGCGGTGTATTTCTCCGGCATCTGTGCGGATTCGCCTGTGAAGCTCAGGTTGTGCCGCCCGGGCGAGATGGGCTCCGTGATGAGCACTTACATCAATATCGGGGAGGACGAGCCTTACGAGTGGAACATCGTTCCGCTCAACATTTACCTCTACGGCGTGGAGGAACCGCGCAACCGGCCAATATTCGGCTCGTACAAGGTCAAGCACGCATTGGAAGAGCGATACCGGGAGGCGTACTTGCCGGGATATTGCGCCAGCCAGAGCTGCCGGACCAGCGGCAAAGCGGAATGGCGGGAGATGGTGGCGGCGACTATGATCCGCGGCGTCTACATTTTTGCCGTGGATACAACAGAAGAGCAGGATCGCAAACTGATCGCGGAATTCGACGATGCGGCGAACAAAAACCATTTTAACGGCGCGACGCATAATTGCGCGGATTTTGTCCGCCACATCATCGACACTTATTTCCCGCACGCGGTCAATCGCGACTATCTGAACGATTTCGGAATGACCAGTCCGAAAGCGGTGGCCCGGACCTTTACGCGCTATGCGCTTCGCCATCCGGAAAGCAACTTCCGCATCATGCATTTCGCGCAAGTCCCCGGAACCATCAAGCGAAGCAGCGAGGTGCGCTCTGGAACCGAGCAGTTGTTTCGCTCGAAAAAGCTGCTTGTTCCCATGCTGATTTTTGCGGACCACGAATTGCCCGTTGTGGCCGCGTCGTACGTTTTCACGGGACGATTCAATCCGGAGAAGGAGTTTGAGAAGTTTCCAGCCGAGGAGCCCGGCCCAGACGAGCCCATGACGCTGCCTGGGCGGGATGCCGCCGAGTTGTGCCGCGACCGATTGCAAATCGTCGGCACTTCATCGGAATGGAAGAATTACCGCAACGCGTTTGACTCGCTGGCCGAGGAAAACAAGGACGTCCTGGAACGCCGGGAGCTTGCGCGTTTCTGCAAGCATCTCGATGAACAGGGGACAGCCTCGGTGGACATTGACGGGGCCGCATGGATGGAGATTTCGGAGAATGGCGAGAGCCTGAAAGTGGGCGTAAGCGAAAGCAACGCGATGGACCCTGAGTCAGATGCGCAACTGTCTTACAAGTTGTTTCTCGCGCGCGCCGGAGTTTTCTTGAAAAGCCCGAAACACCGGCGCGAGACGATGCTGGAATTCCAGCAAGATTGGGCAAACCTGCAACGCGCGTCCACGGGGCTGGCGGCGATTTCCGCGACGAATAACGATGGCTTCAAGTTTGCTCAGGCACGTTGACGCGTTCGAGAGTTCTAACGCGCGAAAAAGAGAATGTCAGGGAATGCCACTCACGAGTTACTGTGACGCGGCAGGCGGCAGTTTGGAGTGAATGAGCGTTTCCACTTGATTCCAGACCGCCGGGTCACACTCGATTTCGGTATGTTCTTTAGAGAAGAAACGGTCGTACCAGGGATACTGTTCGCAAGAAAGTGGCTTTGACTTATAGTCGGAGCGAAAATTTCCAAGAATCCTGGTGCGCGATGCGTCCACTGCGCGAATTTCAGGCTGGCCATGGAGAACGCCGCCCGCCTGATAAAAGTTGACAGCTTCGGCGACGTTGGCGGGAATTAAGGAATCGTTCTGGCCCCATTTGGCGACGCTGTCCACCTGAATGGTCAGGAGAATGGGGATTTTCTCTTCTCCCAATTCGCGGGCCAGCGCCACGGTCTCCGAACCACCCCAGCTCATGCCGTAAATAATAATGCGCGCTTGCTGTTTTTCTTCATCCGACAACTTGCCGTCGTGATCGGTGTCGAGGAGCTTCAAGATCGTCTGATGAGCCTGCTCTCGACGGCGATTTTCAAACACTTCCACGTACACTCCCGACGGGTACGCCTTGCGCAAGCGCGCGGCCAACTGCACGGGGTTATGCACGGCATTGTCATGCCGGACGAAGCCGCCGACGAACCCGACCACGATGGCTGGAGGTTTCGCGGAAACAGCTTGCTTGCTGAGCCCGTTCGGCGGCGCAGAAGGAACCGCCGCATTTTGTGCCCGGGCAACAAAAACCCCCAGGCACAGCCACAGAAACATGCAGGGGAGAACGATCAGGCGCCGCACGGTGTTTCCGTCAGCACAGATGAAATCTGGATGGCCGAGTTTGCACGTAATTTGCTGAATTCTCCTTTGCCGCGCAGCAAGCTAGTAAGTTTCAGATTACACCTGCGAGTACGGCTCTGCGAATTCTCAAGTTGTCTTGGGCGAGAGGAATTGGCCTGGCATGCGATTCAAAAGAGAGTCAGCGCGGGGAAGTGAGTTTCTCCCGAGGTTCGGGCGTGGTGGATTCGCCCTTCACACCGCTGATGATCAGGATTTTTTCAATGGTTGCAAACAGTTCGTTGGGCCGAATGGGTTTTGTGGTGTAAGCGTCCATGCCGGCGGAGAGGCAGCGCTCTTCATCGCCCTTCAGGGCATGGGCCGTCATGGCAATGATGGGGATATGGCGGCCTGAAGAGCGTTCGCGTTCGCGGATAAACGCAGTGGCCTCAAAACCATCCATTTCTGGCATCTGCACATCCATCAGCACGAGTTCAAAATGCTCTTTCTCAAGAGTCGCCAGCGCTTCCCGCCCGTTTCCGGCGGTTGTCACCTGGAACCCCCGCTTTTGAAGAAGACGGAGGGCCAGCGCCAGGTTCACGGCATTGTCCTCTACCAGGAGGATGCGTACGCGATTGCGCTCCTCACGCAGCGAGTGCCGCGTAATCAGCGAAGCTTTCTGCTGCGGCCGGGCTTTCAATAAACTCGAGATCGCTTGCAGCAGCTCTCTTTGCAGGATGGGCTTCATCAGATAAGCGGATATTCCCAATTCGCGGCAACGCGCCGCATCACCAAGACGCCCGGCCGAAGTGACCATCATGATCATGACGCCCACCGGTGCAGGATCTTTCCTGATGCGCTCGGCAAGGGCAAAGCCATCCATATCCGGCATGTGTCCATCGAGCAAGATCACCTGGTAGGGATGAGCGGTGCTCTTGGCAACTTCCAGCGCCTCGAGGGCTGCCGGGCCTCCTTCGACGGCGGTGGGCTGCATCCCCCAACGGGTTAGCATCGCAGTGAGGACTTTCCGGTTGGCGAGGTTGTCATCCACAATCAGGGCGCGCAGACCGCGCAATTCATCCGGCTGAAGAAATTCGGGATATGGAGCTGGCGCATCCTGCAGAGAAAGCTGGAGAGTGAAGTGGAACTTGCTGCCCTGCCCGGGTTCGCTTTTCACCCATATCTCTCCGGCCATCATGGTTACCAGTCTCGTGCAGATCGTGAGCCCCAAGCCCGTGCCGCCGTATTTTCGCGCCATGGAGCCATCGGCTTGAGAGAAAGCCTCAAAGATTTTTCCCAGCATTTCCGCAGCGATGCCAAGACCAGTGTCTTCCACGACGAAATGCAGGGAAGTGGTGGCGTTTTCGCGTGAATCTTCCGTGATACGCACGATAATTTCGCCGTGCGCGGTGAACTTGATGGCGTTGCCAACGAGGTTGGTAAGAACCTGACGAATCCTGCCGGGATCGCCAATCAACGCCTCTGGGACGTTCGGATGAACGTCGTAGATGAGTTCCAGGCCCTTCTGATGCGCCTGGACGCTCAGGGACTTTATGGTCTCGCCCAGGCTTTCACGCAGATCGAAGGGAATAGTCTCGGTGTCCAATTTGCCTGCTTCGATTTTTGAAAAGTCTAGAATATCGTTGAGGATGGTGAGGAGGGACTTGGCGGAGAATTGTACGAGTCCAAGATGATCGCGTTGCTCGGGGGTGAGTTCCGTGTCCAAGACAAGTTCGGTCATACCGAGGATGCCGTTCATGGGAGTGCGAAGCTCATGACTCATGGTTGCCAGGAAAGTGCTTTTGGCCTCGCTGCCGGCTTCGGCGGCTTCTTTGGCGCGATGCAATTCGCTCTCCGCCTGCTTGAGCTCGGTCATGTCAACGAAGGTTGCCAGGATGAATTGCGGATTGCCGGCGGCGTTTCTTAGCAGGGTGATTTCAATGTTAGCGCGCACGAGTTTTCCGCTGCGCAACACAAAGCGTTTTTCCAAGCGCAGGCGGTCAGCTTCCCCAGTAAGCAATTTCATGTACTTGAGTTTATCGGCCTGGCGATCGTCGGGATGGGTCAACTGATCAAAAACGGTTAAGTTTTGCAGTTCCTCCGCCGTGCAGCCAAGCATCTGCTGGCAGGCGCGATTGACCGTTGTCTTTCCTCCCGGGAGTTCGGAGAGGGCGATACCAATCTCCGCTGCATCGAAAACCGCGCGGAATTTCTCTTCGCTTTCGCGCAAAGCCGCTTCCACCTGCTTGCGTTCCGTGATGTCCACAAAGGTGACCACCGAGCCAATCACGTGGCCATGCCGATGGACGGGATGCGACCAGTACTCCGCGGGAAAACAGGAGCCGTCCTTGCGCCAGAGCACTTCGGTGTCGATGTGCGTACCTTTGCCGATGCGGAAGGCCTCATAGATGTGGCATTCCGCGACAGGATAGTGAGTGCCATCGGACTTTGAGTGGTGGATCAGATTGTGCATGTCCTTACCGCGCACCTCGGCGAAGGATTCGTAGCCAGTCAGTTGCAGACATGCCTGATTGCAGAAGGTGCATGCACCGGTGGTATCGATTCCGTAGATGGCTTCCGGTGCGGAGTCGAGCAGCAGCGGGGCCAGTTCGTTGTTGCTGAAGAGTTGTGCGGAGTAGCGGCGTTCCAACAACGAAGTAGCGACGACAAAACCGAGAAGAAGAAAGGTAACGACAACGATTCCTACTATTCCCAGAGAGGAAATTCGCAGGGCATGCGAGAAATCACCCAGGTCGCCCGCTGATGCGGTGAAGCTGGCCGCTGCCATTCCGGTGTAATGCACAAGAGGAATGCCCGTTCCCATCGCCATCGCGCTGATCGTTTTGCCCCAGCTTCCCGAACGGGATTCGTCGCGGAAACGGAACTTCAGCAGCAGCGCGACAAGGGAAACGGCAATGGCGAGCATGACGGAAGCCGCGGCGATGGGGATCGAATAATGACACATGGCGGGGAGCCGCATTGCCTCCATGCCGATGTAATGCATGCCGGCAATCGCGCTGCCCATGAAGACGCTGCCGGCGATGGCGCGATAGGACCCCATGCGCTTGCGGCTGACAACAAACAGGCCGATCGTTGACGCCAAAATAGCCGCCAAAAGCGAAAGCAAAACTGTCGGCCAGTCATACTGAACAGGAACGGGCAAACGGAAAGCGAGCATGCCCACGTAGTGCATGGACCAGATGCCGGTTCCCATGGCGACGGCGCCGCCGCCGAGCCACAAGCCTCGGATCCTTCCGCGCGCCGAAGTGACCCGACCGGCGAGGTCGAGCGCGGCATAGGAGGCCACCACGGCCAGCAGAACCGACAGAGCTACAAGGCCAAAATTATATGAACCGTGCAACACCTGTTCAGGCGCAGTCATTGCGCTTTCCTTTGGCGCTCGGGACGCGGTGAATTAATGCAGTCTCGATTCGCGCTTACACAAGTCGGCTGGCCAGCTGGCTACGAATGAGAGGGGAAATGCAGACCAGGGGAGAAATTCCCAAGGGGATTCCAGTATGACGCAGGAGTCGGGCAAGTCAAGCGGCACGAAGCTGCGTGGACGTACTGATTAACCGGCAGACTGAAGGCGGAGAGAAAGCCCTCTTTGGTGGAACCCGAAGAAAAGAGGGATTCATCGCACAAAAGACGTGCGATGCAAAACCATCCCTCACTCCGCGGACTTCGTTCGGAATGACGGGTTGGTCGTTTTTCCGTAGCCGATTCAAGCCAGCTCACATGGCAATACGGCAAATGAACTCACTCGGGGAGAGGCTCTCCGGCGTGGGCGATACGGATGTCGTGGTCCGTAAGGGCGCGATGAACTTCGGGGACCTCCACTTTGGGCATGTGGCAAGAGGTGCAGCGGCTGGTGCTGACGGGGCAGGCGCGTCCGGGATGATCGGTGGAGGGCGTCAGATGTGAATCCGTAACATGACAGGCCAGGCATTTGTCGTCGTAGGCTTCCGGCTGGCGCTCGGTATGGGTGTGAGGATCGTGGCACGCGGTGCACTCGAGACGAGCGTCACCCTTGCCCCAACACTTGCTTTTGTCCAGGCGGTAGCCGGGAGACTTGAGAGCCGCAAGCCCTTTAAGGCCAAGCAACCGGACGTCCCAGGAGGTGAGATGGCAGGAACCGCAGAAGTCCACCGCGTCCGGTGGATCGAGGCGCGCTGGATTGAAGATGAGACTCTCGCTGGCCTCGGCGGTGGGCCCGCCCAATGCAAAGATTTCCGCTGTCATCGCGGCCACGTGACTTGCGCCCGGCCCGTGGCAAGCTTCGCAGGAAACTCCCAGGAAAAGGTTGGAGGTATCCACCTTATATTGCGAAGTCACGCCGGTGGCATGGCACAGGAAGCAGCGGACAACATCCTCATTCGTCACGGTGCGCGACATGGCTTCTTCCAGATTGAGCGGAGGGGAAGTGATGGCGCGGCCCGGCGTGAAATGAAGGTTGTCGACCGCCCTAAAATAAGTGACGCGAGCCTCATGCCAGCGGCCGTCTTGTTGAAAGAGGAAGGATTGGCCGAAGGGGCCGACACCGAAGGCCCAGATCAGAGGGGCGGAAAGAGAGCGCGTGCCGTCGGTTACGGAGTAGATGCTTCCGGAGGCCGAGGTGGTGATTTCGTATTCGTAGGGAGCGTAGGCGAAGTTCAAGTGCGGATGAGAGTGGAGAACTTTCGAGTCGGCGGCGCGAGCGACCGTAAGCGCCATGGGAACCGTTAGCTGAACTGCGGCGATCTGCGCATGGCACTTCGCGCACACGGATACGCCCACGAAATCGGCGGAGGATTTGTTGATCTGCGTGGGCCAGAAGCCGGGCTTGGCGAGGTGTTCGACGGTCGCGAGTTGAGCAGAGACACGCTTCGCGCAGCCGGTGAGCGCTAGGAGGAAAGCGCCGGCCAGCAGAAGTCGAAACAGCAGAGAATTGCAACCCGCGGAAGAGTTCCTCGCGGAGGGATAACCTCGGGTTGCGGGAGCGCGCGAACCAAGGGGCATAGGCGTAGTATGCCAGAGGAGGCGCTCGGAAGAGCGCGGGGTGCTCCCAAAAGTTGTTCGACTGCTCTAGAATTTCCGGGGCTACCCGTGATGGCAAGATGGCCACGCCTGTACCACGAGTGGGTTGCGCGAGATTTTCCAAGGCGCCTATACTGGCCCAGATTGGCAGATTCAGGTATAGGTATGGGAATAGGTGTCTAAACTCGCGGGATTTCAGCGGATGATGGAACTTGCGAGGCGGGAAATTACCTGGAGAAACGTGCTCGAGTGAGCCTAGAGGAAATCAAACAGTTCCCGGCGGTGGAACGGCGGCGAAATGCCGGCCTGCCCTCTGACAAGCGCGAGGCTGGCGAAATCGCCGTGTTCCAGGAGTTGGGGAAGGCCCTGACGTCTTCGCTGCAGCTGGACCAAGTGCTGCGGACGATCATGGAGAAGATTGACGAATTTCTGCGGCCAGACAACTGGTCGCTGCTGCTGCTGGACGAGGGGAAGCAGGAACTTTATTTTGAGCTGGCGGTCGGGAAAGCTTCGCAGGCGCTCAAGGATGTGCGCATCAAGCTGGGAGTGGGAATCGCCGGATGGGTGGCGCAGCACGGCGAAGTGGTGATTGTGCCGGACACCTCGAAGGATACGCGATTCTTCGGGAAGGTGGACGAGAAGACCAAGATGGAGACGCGATCCATCGTGGCCGTGCCGGTGAAATTCCGAGAAACCTGCCTGGGCGTAATCGAACTGATCAATTGCGTGGGGCCAGAGGGGTTCGACCCCAAGGATTTGAAGCTACTGGAAGCGCTATCGGACTTCGCGGCCATCGCGTTGGAAAATGCGCGGCACGTGAAACGCATTCATGAATTGACGATCAAAGATGATTGCACGTCGTTGTACAACGCGCGGCACATGGGCTTCATCCTGGATACGGAGATTTACCGTTCGCAGCGCTACAACTACGAATTTTCCATCGTGTTCATTGACCTGGACCACTTTAAGCTGGTGAACGACACGCACGGACATCTGGTAGGCTCGCGGCTGCTGGGTGAAATCGGAGAGGCGCTGAAAACCAATTGCCGGCTGATTGATTTCGCGTTCCGGTATGGCGGAGACGAATTCGTGATCCTGCTGCCGCAGACTTCGAAGGAAAACGCCATCAACGTGGCGCGGCGGCTGCACAAGATCATTCGCGAGACGGTGTGGCTCACCAGGGATGGTTTGCATACGCACATCACGCCAAGCGTGGGCGTGGCGGCTTATCCGATTGACTCGAAGACGAAAGAAGGATTACTGCATTTGGCGGATGAAGCGATGTACCTGGTGAAGAACACCAACCGCGATAATGTGGCCGCGGCGAATATGGGCATTCTGCCGGTGTCCAGCGAAGCCGCTGGATAAGAAGTACGGTCATAAGTTATAAGTTTAAAGTTCTAAGTTGAGTACCCGCCCCGCAGCCCGGCTTTCCGAACTGTACGCCTCAAGGAAATTCTGATTAACTGAAAACATGAAGAGGAGCGAAGCAGCGCGTTATGCGCGATGGTCAGCTCTGCTGGCTTTCACGCTGGCCGCAATCACGTTTGGAATATACGTGCAGCGGCAGTGGGTGGCCCACAAGGAGAAGAAGAACGCACCGCCACCGTTGACCGCGGACAAGGAACGGCAATCGATCGGGCTGACCTTCTCCAAGGTGGAAGGGGAACACACGATCTTCACGGTTCACGCTTCAAAGTCCACGGATTTCAAGGGCCAGGACGTGAGCCTGCTGGAAGACGTGATGATCACCGTGTTTGGGAAAACCGGCGAGCGCAATGATGTGATCAACACGCATAGCTGCAATTACTCGAAGGGCGATGGTGCCATTCAATGCAGCGGGGAAGTGCTCATGGATTTGCAAAGCGCCGCCGATGCGGAGCGGGCCCGCCGGGATCCCTCCAGCGTTCCTAACATTGTGCGGGTGAAAACCAGTGGTGTGACATTTGAGCGACCCACAGGGCGCGCCCAGACCGTTGCGCGTGTGACATTTTCGTTTCCGGGCGGGAATGGCGATGGCTTGGGAGCGGTGTACTTCTCCGAAGAAGGCGTGTTGCGTCTGGTGAAGGATGCGCACCTGAACCTGGAGCGCTCTTCCAAATTAACGGGAGGGAAAGCGCAAGAAGGGCCGGAGCGCGAGGTGGCAGTGCGCGGAAGCAGCCTGGAGTTTGGAAAAAATTCGAGTACCGTGGTGATGGAGGGCCCGGTAACAGCGACAGCGGAGCCACAACAATTGACTGCCGGAGAGCTGGTGATGATGTTGGACGCGCAATCCCGCCCACAGACGCTGGTGGCAACTCTCGGGCAACTGGGTGAAGTACCGGAGGCGACGTCGCAGGGCCCGCGTGGGAAGACCAGCCTGAAAGCGGAAAAGCTGACGTGCAATCTGGTGCCGGAGCGCTGGATCCGGACGATGGAAGCGGAAGGAAACGTTCAAGGAAGTTCGCCGAGTGGGATGTTTCAGGCAGAACACGGGGATATGGAGATGTGGCCGCGAGTTAACCAGCCAAAACTGGTGACCTTGCGCGGAAATGTTTTTATGCAAGCGCAGGACGCGCGAACCGGGAATTCGCGAAACTTGAGGACGAACGCTTTGCAACTGGCGTTTCAGGAAGGGCCCGAAGGGAAAGCGAGTGAACTGCAGCATGCAGAGACGCTCGAACACGGCACGACGGAATGGACGGATTCGGCGGGGGCGTATTCAAAGCTCTCAGCAGACAAGCTGGCGATGGAGTTTGGGGACAAGGCAAAAGCGCGGCTGTTGATAGCTACTGGGGCAGTGCAGACGGAGCGCGAGTTAAAGGGGCGGCCGACGCAGACGGCGAGTGCCGCGAAGGGAAGCGTCGCTCTGGATCCCACCGGAGGGTGGACGCAGATGAATCTGCAGGGGAACGTGCATTTGAAGGAAGGTGAGCGAACGGGCGAGGCGGAACAGGGGGCGTTCGCCAAGGCGGCGCAAACGGCGGTGCTGACGGGGCAGGCGGCCGTGCGGGATGCGACCAGCGAAACGCGCGCGCCGAAGATTACATTCCACCAGGGAACGGGAGACGTAGAGGCGGAAGGCGGCGTGCGCTCGACGGATTTTTCGGGGCAAACCGGGACGATGCACTTGGGCGCGGTTCCGGCGAATATTTCCTCGGATCACCTGCAGGCCAACTCTAAGACGGGGCGAGCGTTGTACACGGGCCATGCGCGGTTTTGGCAGGGGTCATCGGTGCTGGAGGCGGACTCCATCGAGTTGTTGAAGGAGACGCGGGTGATGAATGCTGTGGGCAATGTTCGGGGAGTGTTTCAGCAGGCGGCAACCGGGCCGGCAACGGCGGGGCCTGCGGCGCCTGGAGCGGCAGCGGGGTCTGCGACGCAAAAGCGGCCAGCGCTTTGGCATGTTTTCAGCGGAACGCTAACCTATTGGGATGCGGGGAGCCGCGCGCACCTGGAGCACAACGTGGTGATGCAATCAGAAGACCAGCGGATGCGCGGTCCGGTGCTGGATTTGTACTTCACCCACGCGCAGGGGACCGCCGGGGGAGCATCGCAAATCAGCCGCGCGGTGGGTACCGGTGGCGTCATTGTGGAGCAGGGAGGGAGGCGGGGCACGGCGGAGAAGGGTGTTTACACCGCCGAGAACCAGAAATTCGTGCTGAGCGGTGGAAATCCGACACTTTTTGACCCCGAACAAGGGACGACCATGGGACGCGAATTGACCTTCTTTTTAGCGGATGATACGATCATCGTCGACTCGGGAAATGGCTCGCGAGTGCTGACCAAACATCGAGTCCAGAGATAAGGGGACCGCCAAGCGATCCCGCGTGAAGCGGAATGCCCACACTCCAAGGCGTCGATCTCAGCAAGTCCTACCGGGGACGCAAGGTAGTTGATAACGTCGAAATCGAAATAGGGAATGGCGAAGTGGTGGGATTGCTGGGTCCGAATGGCGCCGGCAAGACGACTACTTTTTATATGATTGTGGGACTGGCCCGACCGGATGCGGGGCGAGTTCTGCTGAATGGCGAAGAGATCACCGATCTGCCCATGTATTTAAGGGCGCGCAATGGCATCAGCTACCTGCCGCAGGAACCCTCGGTTTTCCGGCAACTTACGAGCGAAGAGAACCTTTTGGCGGTGCTGGAGACGCTCCCGCTAACGCCGGAGCAGCAGCGCGACCGCCTGGAAGAGCTTCTGGCCCAGATGGGGCTGGAAACGGTTCGCCAGAGCAAGGCCTACATGCTATCGGGTGGCGAGCGGCGCAGGCTGGAGATTGCGCGGTCGCTGACGCTTCAGCCTAGTTTCATTCTGCTGGACGAGCCGTTTTCTGGGATTGATCCGCTGACGGTAAAGGACCTTCAGGACCTGATTAGGGAGCTTAGCCGCTCGGGAATTGGCGTCCTCATCACCGACCACAACGTGCGGGAAACTCTCAGCGTAACAGACCGCGCCTACATCGTGAATCATGGGAGAATCATGAAGAAGGGCACTCCAGAGGTATTGAGCAACGACCCGGAAGTCCGGCGAGTCTATCTTGGAGATAACTTCCGCCTGAATTAGGTTTATCCTAGGGACAGCGAACTGGGATTTGCAACGGGTACCGAGAACGGGGACTGAGAACGTAACCCATGGCCTGGCAGGGACTCAAACTTAACCTCAGGGTGCAGCAGAAGCAGATTCTGACCCCTGGGCTGGTGCAGATGGTCAGCGTGCTTGCGCTGAACCGCCTGGAACTGCGCGAGATGATCAACCAGGAGATGATCGCGAACCCTGTTCTGGAAGAGCTTTCTGAAGAACCCACCGTCAGCGACAACTACAGCGATGAAACCTTTCTGAAGGCCGAGACCGAGAAGGTGCCCGAAAAGAAAGACGCCAATCCTTTTGACGAGTTCGATGTGGGCGCCTTTTTTAACCAATACCTGGATACCGGGGGAGACGGCGGGCAATCGCAGGAGCGGGAAGTATCCGAGCGGCCTTCGTTTGAGAAATTCCTTTCTTCGCCAGCGGGATTGACCGACCATCTGGCCTGGCAATTGAGCGTGACCATCTGCTCCGAATCCGTGAGGGAAATTGCGGAGAACATCATCGGCAACCTCGATGAAAACGGCTACCTGATGGCCTCCGTGGAAGAACTTTCGGAGAATGGCAAGTACACCCAAGATGACATGGAAGATGCGCTGGCGGTGGTGCAGGAGTTTGATCCCATCGGCGTGGGCACGCGAGACCTGCGCGAATGCCTGCTGCTGCAATTAAAAGCATTCGATCCGCAGAACACTTTGGCGCAGCAGATTGTTTCCGAGCATTTGAAGCAGGTGCAGTCCAACCAGTTGAAGGAAATTGCGCGAGCGCTGAACCGTCCGCTGGATATCGTGAAGCACGCCATTGATAGCATCAAGAAACTCGATCCGCGCCCTGGGCTGCGCTACAACAAAACAGAGCCGCGGCTGGTCGAGCCGGACGTGTACTTCCGGAAAGTGGATGACCAGTGGCAAGTCTTCCTGAATGAAGACGACATGCCGCAATTGCGGCTGAGCCCGACGTACCGGAGATTGCTGGTGCGCGACGCCGCGGACAAAGAAGTGCGGAACTACGTGAAGGAACGGTTCACGGCGGCGATCCAGTTGATGAAGAACATCGAGCAGAGGAAGCACACGATTCTGCGCGTCTGCCAATCCATCATTGCGCGACAGGGCGAATTCCTGGACAAGGGCCCCGACACGCTGAAGCCGATGATGATCAAGGAAGTGGCGGAAGAGGTTGGCGTGCATCCCTCAACGGTGAGCCGAGCCGTAGCCAGCAAATATGCGCACACGCCGCAGGGTGTGATTGAGTTGCGTTCGTTTTTCAGCGAGGCAGTGAACGGGCCGGAAGGCGGCGGGATGTCGCTGCTGACGCTGAAACGTCTGGTCAAGAAGATGATCGACGAAGAAGACACCGCCAAGCCGCTGACCGACGAACAGATTGCCAAGAAGCTGGAAGACAACGGCATTCATGTAACGCGGCGCACGGTGGCCAAGTATCGCGAAGACATGAGAATTCCGAGCACGCACCAGCGCCGAGTGAAAAGCTGATTTCCTGCCAGCCGTGAAGCGAAACTCTCCACCATCACGAAACACGCGAGCATCGGGACGCCAACTTGTCATCCTGACGGGTTTGTCCGGCTCGGGGAAGAGCACCGTCCTCAAAGCGTTTGAGGATATGGGATATAAGTGCGTCGACAATCTTCCGGTAGAGCTGATCCCAATCTTCGCGGAGTTGCACGCGGCGGGAGGCGGGGATTACCGGCGAGCGGCATTGCTCGTGGACGCGCGCGAAGGGCTGCAACTGGAAAAGCTGCCGGGACTGCTGAAACATCTGCGGCGCGATCACCCGATCACGCTGGTGTATATCGAGGCGCAAGAAGACGCGCTGCTGCGGCGTTATAGCGAAACGCGGCGGCCACATCCGCTGGGCAAGGATCATAGCGTGCGCGAAAGCCTGGAACATGAACGCGCGCTGATGGACCCGATCCGCAAGCTCGCGGACATGGTGATTGATACTTCGCAGTTCAACGTACACGAATTGCGGCAATTCGTGAATCAGCGGTTCCGCTCGAAGAGCCAGCGGGCGCTGCTCGTTTCCCTGGTGAGCTTCGGCTACAAATTTGGCGTGCCCACGGATGCGGACTTGATGTTTGACGTGCGCTTCCTGCCGAATCCCCACTTCGTGCCAAAACTGCGGCGATATACGGGACGCGACAGCAAGGTGCGCCGCTACATTCAGTCCTTTCCCCAGACCGGTGAATTTCTCCGCCGGATGGAAGCGCTGTTCATCTACCTGATTCCCCACTACATCGAAGAGGGCAAAAGCTACCTGACGATTGCGTTTGGGTGCACGGGGGGAAGGCACCGCTCGGTGATGATGGCGGAATGGATGAAGAAGGCGCTGGAGAAGCGTGGGTTTGCGACGCGGGTCTTGCATCGGGACATCGATAAATAAAATCAAAATCTAACTATGCGTTCCCACTTAGTTACGTTGCTGAGCTAGCTTCCGAAGCAGCGACTAACCGAACAAGTGAAATTGGACCGTTGGACAGACTACTTCCGAGTTGCGCGTGACTCGAGAGCAACGCGGTGGTGTTGAGCTTGTAGGAAGCTCAAATGAATGCATTGGCGATTTTGCGTCAAACGAGGAAGCGTTTTGTTGTCCAGATTTCAGAGTCATGACCCGGGCACTTTGCAGCGATCCGCCGTTTGCCAAATTGATTCGGGGTAGCCGGTTTTGCTAAGGTCATCGGCATGTGCGAGCGTTCCACCGAGCAGATACGCGAATTGCTCGACTCCCTTTATCGCGTGGATTCGGGACGAATCCTGGCAACTCTGATCCGTTTGCTGGGTGATTTTGATCTTGCCGAGGAGGCCATGCACGAAGCCTTTGCGGCCGCGCTGAGCCTGTGGCCGAGGAGTGGAGTACCCGGCAACCCGCGACCTTGGTTAATCTCGACGGCCCGATTCAAAGCCATTGATACGCTGCGTCGACGGGCAAGATTTGATGCCGCTCAAGGCGAGCTCGCGCGATATCTCGAATCGCAATGTGGCTCGGCTGAAAAACTGAATGAAGAGGACAGCCTTGAGGACGACCGGCTGCGCCTGATTTTTACATGCTGTCATCCATCTCTAGCACCGGAAGCGCAAGTTGCGCTTACCTTGCGTGAGGTGTGCGGGCTAACAACCGAGGAGATAGCAAAGGCCTTCCTCACCACTCCGCGAACGCTGGCGCAGCGGATTGTCCGCGCAAAGGCAAAGATTCGAGAAACGCGCATTCCGTACGAGGTGCCGACCGCGCAGGAATTGCCGGAGCGATTGGGAGCGGTGCTTCAGGTTGTCTATCTCGTATTTAACGAGGGTTATTCGGCTGCGGCGGGAGCGGAAGTAACGCGGGCGGAGCTAACCGGCGAGGCGATTCGACTGGGCCGGTTGCTGAGCGAACTGCAGCCAGAGCCGGAAGTCATTGGGCTGCTTTCGCTGATGTTGCTACAGGAATCCCGCCGCGCCGCGAGAACGTCTTCGACCGGAGAGCTGATTTTGCTGGAGAACCAGGATCGCTCACTTTGGAACCGTGAGCAGATCGCGGAGGGAGTGGCATTGCTGGAGAAAGCCCTGAAGTCCCGCCGCTTCGGCTCCTACACACTGCAGGCTGCGATTGCGGCCGTTCATGCAGAGGCGGAATCGGTCGCGGCGACCGACTGGGGGCAGATTGTTGCGCTTTATGACCAATTGCTGCGAATTCAGCCTTCGCCGGTTGTGCAGCTAAATCGTGCCGTGGCCATTGCCATGCGCGATGGTCCGGAGGCCGGACTGACGCAGATCGATGCGGTGTTGGAACATGGCGAGTTGGCAAATTATTACCTGGCGCATTCAGCCCGTGCCGATATGTGCCGCAGGCTCGGCAGGACAGCTGAGGCTCGGTTTTCTTATGAGAAGGCGCTGGCGTTGACGCAACAGGAACCAGAGCGGCAATTCCTGCAAGAGCGGATTCGGCAGTTGAAATAAAGAGAGGTTCGGTGGCGCATCGCTAGCAAAGAGCGGGGTACGCCCCGTCTGTCCCACAATTGTCCGGGCTATTTCATGTCGGCGGGTTTGTCATCCCACGGAATCTTCTCGTGCGTCTTAACGAGGTGACCGTTTTCCCGTTTCAAAAATATCCGTACCTTCTTCCCAAGAGTACTTGCAGTCTCCTGTATCTTTGCCGTACCGCCTATCGTGAAGTTCACAACCCCTACATACAAACCGCACGGCACATCTAACATGTCCCACGTCCAGCTATATTGAATCGAAGTAGTCGTTCGTGCTGTCTCTTTCATGAGAGCGTGCCGATACACAGCAGCCCCGGTGTCCCAATTGAAAATAGTAAGGTGGGGCGCTTCCTCAACAGTCCACCCAATAGGCAGCGCACCGATCTCAATTTGCCATTCGTAGTTCGGAATCGAAACTGCCTCTTTGAAGCCCATATCTTTTTGAATCATCTCTGCCGCAGATGTGTTGGCTCCTTTGCCTACCAATTCCAAACTCTTTTCGGGCGTGTGGGTCGGGTCAATGGCAGTTGACCAAGAAGTGAAATCTCCGAGAGCAGCAGCGACCTGTGGACTGAAAGTTCTCGTTGGTCGCATGTAGAATTGGGGCAATTCTGGGAGCATCGCAGTGACCGCTCTTTGAAATGCCATCAGACGGTTAAGGTCGAGATACTTGGCATCCATCTTTTTAACGATGCCGGAAACGAAATCTTCGAGATGTCGTTTCGCCAACCAGTAGCCGAACAGAGTTCCTAGTAGGGCAAGCACTACATCGAACCACTTCTCAGCGAGACGCTGACCCAGCCATGCCATCGTGTGGTAAACAAAGCCAGGCCATGAATAGTGCATCTCAATTAGCGTCATGTATCACAACCTCACAATCTCCCAACCTCGGCAGCAATTCTATTTAAGAGCCTCGACGATTCGCTCGAATAACCCCGTGCCTGTATTAAAACTAGGGACAGACGGGACGTTCCCTGTTTTTTCGAAACGAATGGAGATTGGTCAAAGTCCGGTCTATCCCTCGTTTTTCCTCGGCTTTAAATAGGCCGGTAAATAGCTCTTCGTTGCCATGGCGTTATTTCAGCCAGTGGATTTTGATTTCCCTTTCCAATGGTTTGAATTCCACGTCGCCGGTGACGAGTTCAGCTTTCTTTTCCTTGGCTAGCGCCGCGGCAAAAGCGTCGGCCAAGCTCATTTTGAAACGCGCCTTAAAATCGGCTGCGGTGTCCGCCAATGCGCGTGTGGTGGAATGAAAATCAATTGGGAGGCTAGGAAGAATTTTCGCGGCTTCCGCCCACGCGGCCGCGCCATCTTTTTTCGTAATCGAGTACTTCACCTCGGCGTAGTTCACATCGGTCATAAGGACTGGATCGTCCTTTCTACTCGCAGAAACAAGCAGGGTTTCCATCATCTCCGCGCCGGGTTCGTCACGGAAGTAGGCGATAAGTGCGAAACTGTCCAGCACCCTAGCGGGCATGGCGATCCTCGAGTGCCCGTTCTTGTTCTTGGTGCTCGCCCCAGTCCTCGATCAAGGGCTTCCCCCCCTGCTTGCGCTTCAAGATGCCGCGCCCGCGCTTGATAAGCGCCGCAGTAACAGGTTTGAGAAGGATGCCCTCCGGTGTGGCTTGAACCACTGCCTTGGTCCCGTCCTCGATGTCAAATTGTTTACGTAGTCGAAGGGGGATGACAACTTGCCCTTTCGTCGTAAACCACACTGTCTCTGGTTTTTCTGTCATACTCATGCCAGCTAGTATTACACGCATGCCATAATCCGTCAACATATTTAAAGTAGGAGTTGCACCTACAAGAAGGAGATGAACGGCTTAGTCTTAATACATTGTCGGAGCACCGGAACCTGGCAACAGGCGGAAACGTTCCCGGTTTTTCGAACGGATGGAGGTTGGTGAGCGTCCGATCTTTCCCAGTTTTTCCAAAAATAATTCGCCCCTGCTGTCGATTTTCGGTCTCCCGAACGACTATCTGATGACAGAAGGATGAGCTACGGCTCTCTGAATCACAGGAAACAAGGAGGAGTGAATGAAATACATCTGTTTGGGATACCTCGAGCCAGGAAAATTCGAAGTGATGAGCGAGGACGAGCGACACGCAGTGCTCGACGAATGCTTTGAGCACAATGACCATCTGCGCGCCAACGGACATCTTGTTACGGAAATAGCTCTTCAGCCTCCGGAGACCGCGGTGACCCTGTACGGGAAAAACGGCAAAATCACGACGACGGACGGCCCATACGCGGAAACCAAGGAACAGCTCGGCGGCATTCAAATCCTTGAGGCGCGAGACCTTAATCACGCCATTCAGCTTGTCTCGCAGGTTCCAGGCTTCAAGTATGGACTTGGACCGATTGAGATACGGCCGGTTGTGGATTTGAGCGAGATGTTGAAGGAGAGCGAGCAGCGGCGGCGAAAGGAAACGCTGCGATGAGGGCGGCGACTCTAAGGCCATGTTGTCCTGATGCCCAATTGCGAACCTGGTGGAGCTAATATCGTCGAAGCCGCAACAGAGAGAGTGCTGATCCGGAACGATCATACCGCCCTTGCGGACTTCGCACTCCGGGTGGCCTAGTCGCGATCGCTTGGCGACGACGCCTGGTCCCGCAGATTTTGCGGGTTGAACAGGGACAGCGAGTTCGAGGGTATACCGGGGAAAACGGTAGAGGAATCCGGCGTTTGCCGAGCTGCCTCTAACTGCCCCAAGTTGCGGCGCAGGCGGTTTTTGGCGCGAAACATAATGGTTCTGACGGTAGGGAGACGGCGATTGAGTTTGCGCGCAATGTCGGAGTAGCTCATGCGCTTGTAATAGCGAAGCACCAGGGGAACCTTGTAATAGTCCGGCAAGAGATTCAGCTGTTCGCGCACCAGGCGTTTCGTTTCTTTGCGCAGAACTTGGGAAAGAGGCGATGGCGTGGAAACGTCCGGAAAGGCGCACAGATCATCTCCGTCGACAACCGAGCATTTCTCTCGCTTGCGTTGGCGCAGTTTATCGATGCAATGCCGGCCTGCTATCTGACACACCCAGGGGCGAAAAGGATTCTCTTCGTCTTTTTGATCAAGAACGGTGTGCAGCTTCAGGAAGACTTCCGACGCGGCATCCTCCGCGTCTTCCGGGCGGCGAAAGAACCGGCGGCAGACCCGCAAGACGTGCGGATAGTGAGCGGTATAGATGGAGGCCAAGACTTCGGGACAAATGCGCAGAGCCTGATTGAGGGCCGTATCGAGCCCGGCTTCTTCGAGGAAGATTGAAGTAGAGCGAGTTGCCATGACTACTCCTTTTCTCGTGTAACTGGGCACACCAACAACGCCGGATCCAAGCAGTCGAACGCGTGGACCACTTTCTGAAACGTGGCTCAGCTATTTGAAACCGTGTCCTCCCGAGTCGGAGTTCTTCGGCCGCGAAACCGAAGACTCTCGAGCGTGAGGAGCCGAAAAATCTTTGCGGCGCGAACGGGGTCCCCCGCATGTGATCGCGTCGCGACGGCGAATAACCAAAAGCGTCATATCATCGTGCGGCGAGCAGGTGTCTGCGAAATCCAGAACAGTTCCCAACAGGGAGAACAGGGCTTTACTTGCGTTTACGCCATGGACACTTCTGCCGGCAGCGGCGAGCCGGTCGACTTCGAATTCGTCGTCCTGGCGGTTGCGGCATTCCGTCACGCCATCGGAGTAAGCGATCAGCATGTCAGCCGGATTCAGGGAGACAGTTCCGCTTTGAAATGAAGCATTTTTCATGGCTCCAAGCATTGGACCACCCTGCACAAGTTCTTCAAGAGTCTTATTGGCCCGTAGGAGTAGCGGAGAGGGCAGGCCTGCATTGCAGTAGGCAAGCTCGTTCGTTCGCGGATCGATGCGCGCGTAAAAGAGCGCGGTCAAAGGAGGCGTTGCGTCGTCGCGGCATAGCTCGTCGTTCACTTCGGCGACGGCATCAGCCGGATTTGAATGCCTGCGGCAGGCACGCTGGATCAAGGCCATTAAGTGAGCCTGCCAAATTCCCGCGGTTAAACCTTTGCCTGCGATGTCGCCAAGAACAACCCCAAGGGCAGAGCCGAGTTCCATCACCTTAAAAAAATCTCCGGAAAGATGACGGACTGGGAAAATTTCTCCGGCAATCGCGAATTCGCGCCAGGTATGTTCGCGGGGAGCGCAGAGCCTGCGCTGCACCTGAGCGGCTTCAAAAATGGCTTGTTGCAATTTCGCATGATCGCGGCGGAGCGCATCCAGTTCGTCCCTGAGGAACTGAACACTGTCTTTGCTATCGGTTCCGACAGCAACCCGCGTATGAGCAGCCAGTGCACCGTCTGCGTTTTGGGGCGCCAGCGGCAGGTGACTGCAAGGCGTGCGATGCGAGAGGTCCAGTATTTTTTCGGTTAGGGCCATCATGATTGTGTCATCCAACGAATTTGTAACCGATTCCGTGAACCGTCAGAAAGTAACGAGGCTCCTCGGGAATGGGTTCGAGTTTCTGGCGAATGCGAACAATGTGGGCATCCACGGTGCGAGTGGTGGGGAAGTTCTCGTAGCCCCAAACTTCATCGAGAAGCCGGTCGCGGCTGAGCGTTTCTCCCGAATGACAGAGGAAATGCTTGAGCAGCTCAAACTCCTTGCCGGAAAACTCTATGCGCTGTCCTCCGCGGATGACCTGGTAGCTGCGCAGATTGACCTCGACGTCGCCAAAGGCATAACTGTCCTGGTCTTTGGGAAGCGTGTGAGCCCTTCGCAAAACAGCCTTGACGCGAGCGAGGAGTTCGCGAATGGAGAAGGGCTTGGTGACGTAGTCATCGGCGCCCAGTTCAAGGCCAACCACCTTATCCACTTCCTGGCCGCGCGCGGTGAGCATGATGATGGGAATCGAAGGGCGCTTGGCCTTGAGCTGTTTGCAAACATCCAGCCCGCTCATGCGCGGCATCATGACGTCGAGCACGACGAGGTCTGGAGAATCCTTGAGAGCGCGCTCGAGGCCTTCCACGCCGTCGAGCGCCGTGATGACCTGAAAGCCTTCGTACTCGAAATTGTCACGGAGGCCGGCCACCATATTTGGTTCGTCCTCAACGATCAGAATTTTGCTTGAACTCATGAGCTCTCCCTCAAGCTTCTCAGGAACATGATGCTACTGCAGATTCTGTAACGCTCAAGCAATTGCTGCCCCCGCGCGTGACGAATGATCCAGCGGCAGAGCGATTGTGAATTTACTTCCTTTCTCCGGAGTGCTTTCGACCAGCACGTCGCCACCGTGGGCGCGAACGATGTGGCGGACGAGTGACAGGCCCAGGCCCGATCCTTTGATGTTGTGGACCAGGGGATCGCCACAGCGGTAGAACTTCTCGAAAATCTTCTCCTGCTCGGCTGGCGGGATGCCGATGCCGTGGTCGCTCACTTCCAGTTTCACGGAACCGTTTGCGCGATACAGGCTGACACCGATGAATTTTTGGTCCTTGGAGTACTTCAGGGCGTTGTTCACCAGATTGAGCAACGAGCGGGCAATGGCTTCGCGGTCAACGTTCACCGGAGGAATATCGCGAGCGATGTTTTCCTCGAAGGCAAAACCATTTTGTTCGATCTGGAAGCGGTAAGAATCAAGCGTGGAGCGAACCAGCTCGGGGAGATCGGTTTCCTTAAACTCATATTCCTTGCGACCGGCTTCGATGCGGGAGAAGTCGAGGATATTATTGATGAGCGCGGTGAGCCGTTCGCTTTCTTCGCGAATGATGCGGAAGTATTCCTGATATTTCTCTTTTGCGTTCAGCCGCCCAAGCTCCAGAGTCTCCGCATAGAGACGGATCAGCGCGAGTGGGGTGCGCAATTCATGAGAGACGTTGGCAACAAAGTCGGATTTCAGGCGGGCGAGGTTCATCTCCCGGTAAACGTTACGGTAGGTAAGCCAGATACCGGCAATCATCAAAATGGAGAGAGCGCCGAGGATGACGTAGTTGTAGAGCAGAAATCGGTTGCCAAGCTCCGCGACCGTGACGCCCTGATACTTGATCCCCATGGTCAAGCCCGGCAAGATCCACTGAGGAAACGGGCGCTCCCATTCTGGCTTGCCGCCATCCCAGTTCCCGGAAGCGACCCAGGGAATGTCATCCATAGCCATCGTGGGATGAATCATCATGGCGGGTGGATTGGCCTCGGATTTCAATCCGCTCTTGCTGGCCAAAACATCCTTCATCATCGCAGGCAGAAAGGTTCGGCGCAGATACTCGGGGTCGAGAGCAACCAGCCCGAGGACATCACGGTCCTTGGGGGCACCTGGAGGAATGAAATAGGCGACGTTCCAGTAGGCGTGCTGCTTCTGGTTCCAATTCCCGTAAAACAATGCCAGTTCGTTTTCCTGTCCCTGCGCCATCTCTCGAACATCGCTCACCATGTGGGGCGCCTCAAATGGCAGCCACTTCGTGAGCAGATTCATTTCATCCAGGGTGTACCCGCAAATGATCGTGTCCATGCTGTGACCGGGCTGCATGCTAGTCACCAGTTGATCGGTTTTCTTGTCGTAGAGAGCGGCATAGGAAAACTCGGGGTGCTCGGAGAGAATGTGCTCAAGCTTGAACTTGACGTTGGGGCCATCGTCAGGGCTGGGAAATTCCGCGCGGATTGGGAGAACCATACTGTAAGCCCGCTTCCAGCTTTCCTTCTGCGCGTAGCGCAAGACTTCGTTGAAATCCCGCTGCATGGCGGCTTCGACGAGTTGGTTGCGCTGAATATGCTTGAGGTTCCAGATACTGAAGGCCATCAAGGCAGCCGCGGGGAGGACGATGGCCAGCTCCAGTGTAAGGAGCGTTCTTGTACGGTCGGTCAGCCGCCACTTCTTGGACATTCTAAACCTCTCCAAAATGCTCTCTGACTTGGTAGCCTGATGAGACTATAAAGACCCGCCAGGCCCGATGTGTCAAGCCATCGCAAAGGATTGTAAAAAGTTGTAAAAGGGGGGGCGAATCAGGGCGGAATTCGCAAAAATAGACCAAAACCAGGGCTCAGAATTGTGCCCCCTCTGTTTTCTGACTGAAGACAAATACCTTGCTGGTATTCATACTCCAGGATGAAAAGTGGAGATATGTGCTCTGGCCAGAAAGTGACTCGCAACCGCAACCCCTGAAAACTTGACACGCTGCGCTGCAGCCGAATAGCGTACCAAGAGGGGTTAAGCCAACTTAAATCAAAGGGTTCAGGAGTCCGGGAGTGGGTTCACTTTTTTCACCACAACTGAAGCGATTGATGAGTTACACCAAGCCTTACGGCTTTCGCCTGGCGATTGGTGTGATTCTGGTCGCGTTTGTGGCTGTGGCCGAAGCGATGATTGGGTTCATGGTGCGGCCTGCCGTGGACTATGTCTTGCATCCGGAGAAGTTCGGATCGAGCTTGCCCCTGGTGACGTTGCCTTGGAACGGGCACGTCATTTACCTGAACAAGTTTTTCCCCTCGAGCATCCACAACGTCTGGACGATGTTTGCGTTCACGATTCTCTTCCTTTTTGTCAGCAAGGCCATCGCCGAATACCTGGGACTCACGGAAATCCAGTATGTGGGATTGGCGGCGACGCGCGACCTTCGCAATGCCTTCTACGGGAAAGTGATTCGCCAGCCCATGGGCTTTTTTCAGCACAACCCTACGGGGCGAATTATTTCCGTGGCGATCAACGATGTGGACCGTGTGCGCTTCGCGCTGAGCGATTACATGGCCGATTTATTCATGAAGAGTTTTACGTTCGTTGCTTTTGTGGCCGCCATGCTGATCCTGAACTGGAAGCTGGCGCTGGCCACTTCGGTGCTCTTGCCCGTGGTGGTGCTTCCCGTAAATAAGCTCGGAAAGAAGATCCGGGTTTCCGCGGAGAAGAGCCAAACGCGGTTGAGCGACTTGAGCCAGATTCTGGAAGAGACGGTGAGCGGGAACCGCATCGTAAAAGCCTTCGGCATGGAGGACTTCGAACTCAAGAAATTTCGCGAGGTGGCGCGGCGGCTGTTGAAAGAAAACATGCGCTGGGTGCGCGCGGTGGTGATTACCTCCCCACTGATGGATTTGGTGAGTGCCGTGGTGATTCCCCTGCTGATTCTGTATGCCCGCAATCAGATCCAACACCAGCAGATCACCTTGGGCGGATTCATTTCCTTCCTGTACGTGATGTTCAACGCTTACATGCCACTAAAGCGCATGGGTTACGTGTACCAGCAATTTCAGGCGGCGCAGGGCGCCAGCACGCAGGTTTTCACCTACCTGGATCGCGAAGAGGAAGTGATCGATCAGAAGGGCGGAATCATCCTGGACGGGCTTGCGCGTGAAATCGTATTCGACAAAGTGGCGTTCGCCTATGATTCGGAAAACACGCCTGTGCTCCAACACGTGGACTTTACGGCGAACAAGGGAGAAGTGATCGCAGTGGTGGGATCGAGCGGTGCGGGGAAGACCACGCTGGTGAATTTGATTCCGCGATTCCACGAAGTAACTTCCGGCAGCATTCGAATTGATGGCACGGACATTCGGGAAATGAACATGAGATCGTTGCGCAACCAGATCGCCATGGTGACGCAGGAAAACATCTTGTTTCACGACACCGTCATTAACAACATCTGTTATGGAATGGGCGATGTGCCGCGTGAACGGGTGATTGAAGCAGCGCAAGCCGCGCTGGCCCACGATTTCATCAACGAGCTGCCGCAGGGATACGATACGGTCATCGGCGAGCGCGGAACGCGGCTGAGCGGGGGGCAACGCCAGCGGATCGCCATTGCGCGCGCCATCCTGAAAAATTCGCCGATACTTATTCTGGATGAGGCCACATCCGAGTTGGACTCTGAATCCGAGCAGTACGTGCAAAAGGCGCTGGGCAACCTGATGGTTGGACGAACCGCGTTTGTGATTGCGCACCGCTTGGGAACTGTGCGCAAAGCCGATAAGATTCTTGTATTGGAAGATGGCTCCATCCGGGAGAGCGGGACGCACGCGGAACTTCTGGCAAAGGGCGGCAGCTACGCGCGATTGCACGATCTGCAATTCGCGGAAGAAGTTGTGCTGACGCCAAACGGAAATGCCGAACCTAAATCCGATGAACTCGAGAAATAAAGTATGAGCGCACAAAGCGGCAGCCACACTACGACCACGGCGACACCAAAACTCGAATGCCGGTCCATGACCGGCTACGCCACGGTGCGCGGCGAACATCAGGGCTGGCTGATCCGTGTCAGCGTGAAGAGCGTGAATCACCGCTTTCTGGACGTAAAGCTGCGTTTGCCGGAATCGCTGGATGGTTACGAGATTCGCCTGAGGCAGACGGTGCGCGAGCGCATTCATCGCGGGCACGTGGACATTCATTTGAGCGTCGAGCCGGGAAGCGCGGCGCCGGTGCACGTGAATCAAGAACTGCTGCAAGCGTATCTGCGGGCCGCGGATGATTTGCGCCACCAGACGGGAGCGAAATCGGAGTTGGACCTGGTTTCGTTGTTGCGGCTACCGGGAGTGATTGCAGGGCTGGCGCCGGAACTGCCGGATACGGATGAGGAGCAAGAGCAGTTCGGCAAAGTGCTGGAAGCGCAACTCCGCGAAGCACTCAACAAGATGGACGAGATGCGCCGCGCGGAGGGCCGCCACCTGACGGAGGAACTCCGGACACGCGTGACGCTGATTGGAACTCTGGTGGAGCGTGTACGCAGTTTGATGGAGACCTTGCGTCCCGCGTTTGCGCGAAGATTGGACTCGCGACTGAAGGACTTGCTGGGAGGCAGCAGTATTGATCCGGCGCGACTGGCGCAGGAGGCGGCGTTACTTGCGGAACGCAGCGATATCAGTGAAGAATTAGACCGGCTGCGCAGCCACCTGCAACAGTTCGCGCAATTGCTGGACGGCGCCGGGGAGTTGGGCAAGAAACTGGATTTCCTGCTGCAGGAAATGCAACGCGAAGCGAACACCATGCTTTCTAAAACGCCCGGCGTGGAAAGTGAAGCGCTTGCGATTACGGGAATTGCGTTGGAGATCAAAGCAGAAATCGAAAAATTGCGGGAACAGGTGCAGAACATCGAATGAGCGAGAAGAACGGGCTTCCGCCACTGTTGTTGATAGTTTCCGGGCCGTCGGGTTCGGGAAAATCGACGTTAGTGCAGAAGGTGCTGGAGCTTCCCGGGACGATGCCTTCGATCTCATGTACTACAAGGCCCCGTCGGGCGACTGAGGCCACTGGAAAATGTTATGATTTCGTCACCGATGCGGAGTTTGAGGCCATGGCCGCCCGGGGTGAATTTTTGGAATACGCGCGTGTCTTCGGAAGACATTCTTATGGCACGCCGAAAAAATGGCTGGACGAATCGCGGGCCCGGGGTTTGGACCTGGTACTCGAGATTGACGTGCAAGGCGCGGCACAGGTAAAGAAGAAGTTACCGGAGGCCGTGGCCATTTTTATTTTGCCGCCTTCGCGGGAAGAACTGGAACGGCGTTTGCGGAGCCGAGGCCAGGACCCCGCGGAAGAAATCGCGCGGCGGTTGGCAAAAGCGCGCGAGGAAATTGCGGCGAGCGAAGATTTTTACGATTTCTGTGTGGTGAACGACGACGTGGAACGTGCCGGCCACGAAGCTCAGGCGATTGTCCTGGCGCTTCGTTGCGGCAGTGCCCGGCGTCGAGGCCGTGTAAATCAAGTCCTGGCATCGTTTGGAGGGTAAGACACTCATGACCGTGCAAACCAAAGCTCCGGAGAGCCAGTTTGCCTATGTTGTGCTGGCCGCTCGACGCGCCCGGCAGATCATGGCGGGCGCGCCACCCCTAATGGATAACTTGCGCTCCTTGAAAGCGACGCGGATCGCTTGCGAAGAAGTCACCGGTGGCTTGATCGAATACGACTTCACCGAGCCCGGTAGCGACGAGGAAAAGGAAAGCGTGAAGCGGCGCAGGTAGCGCCCCGCGAGGTTTCCATGCGCATCACCCTTGGCGTCACCGGTGGAGTCGCGGCCTATAAATCCGCGGAACTCGTTCGCCGATTACAACAAGAGGGGCACAGCGTCCAGGTAGTGATGACGCGCGCGGCTTGTGAGTTTGTTACGCCCCTGACGTTTGCCGCCCTGAGCGGCCAGAAAGTAATCACCGACCTGTTCGCCAAGTCTTCCTCCGGCGAAGCTAATGTGGAATCCGCGATTGAACACATCGCCGTGGCCCAGCGCACGGATTTGCTGCTGGTGGCGCCTGCGACCGCGGATATTCTGGCGAAGTTCGCGCGCGGTCTGGCCGACGATTTTCTTTCCACTTTGTATCTTGCTTCCACCGCGCCGGCGATTGTTGCGCCTGCAATGAACGTCAACATGTGGCAGCATGCCGCGACGCGGGAAAACCTGGCCATGCTGAAGGCGCGCGGCGTGCACATTGTCGAGCCCAACGCTGGGTATCTTGCCTGTGGCATGACGGGGCCGGGACGATTGGCGGAGCTTGATGAGATTCTGAAGGCGGTGCACGAAGTTGCTCAGACGAAGCGCGATCTTGGCGGTGAGACGCTGATGGTTACGGCTGGGCCGACTTGCGAGGACATTGATCCCGTGCGCTACATCACCAATCGCTCTTCGGGGAAAATGGGCTACGCTGTGGCGGAGACGGCGGCGCGGCGGGGAGCAAAAGTTATTTTGATCAGCGGCCCGACAGCATTGGCGGCTCCCGACGGCGTGGAGCGTGTGGACGTGCGTTCGGCGGCGGAGATGTTCGCGGCGGCGCGGAATCATTTTGCTGACAGTTCGATGGCGATTTTTGCGGCGGCAGTGGCGGATTACCGCCCGGCCGATCCCGCGAATACAAAAATCAAACAGAGCAAAGAAGCGCAGACGATTCGCCTGGAACCGAATACCGATATTCTGGCCACGCTTGCGCAAGATAAGGGTGAACGGATTGTCGTTGGATTTGCGGCGGAAACTGACCATGTTGCGGAGAATGCGCGGAAGAAGCTTACACAGAAGAATGCCGACCTGATCGTTGCCAACGATGTAACGGCGGAGGGCGCAGGCTTCGATCACGACACGAACATCGTGACGCTGTTTTCCCGCGATGGCCGCGATCTCCCGTTGCCTCGCCTGACCAAGAGCGAAGTGGCGGAACGCGTTTTGGATGAAGCGCTGCGGCTTCGCGGCGTATTACGAAGTAAACCCGCAACACACCGGGCAGGCGACTAAGCGACCATGGCCGACCGCGCTCCGGAATCCCTGCAACAGCAGATCGAAGAACGCCTGCGGTACTACGATGATTTAGGCATTCGCCTGTTTTACAAAGATCGCGCCGGAGCTACTGCTGTTGCAGATCTCGTCTCCACTATTTCAAACGACGTATCCATTTCCGCAGCTCTGGAGAGTTCCTTGCCCAAGCCCATCGCCAAATCCTTGCCGCCGAAAACGGCTGCAACAGCGCCAACGCGTCCAATCGCGCAGATCGTTGCGCCCTCGGCTCCATCCCTTTTCGAGAGCGTGAGCAAGATCAAGGACGACACGCTGCTGAAGATTCGCGAAGACATCGGTGATTGCACGCGCTGCAAACTGCACAAAGGCCGCAACAAAATTGTATTTGGCGATGGCAATCCCAAGGCGGAGCTGGTTTTCATTGGCGAAGGGCCCGGGGCGGATGAAGATGCGCAAGGATTGCCGTTTGTTGGCCGCGCGGGAAAATTGCTGACGCAAATGATCGAAGCCATGGGCTTGCAGCGGCGCGACGTTTACATCTGCAACGTGGTGAAATGCCGGCCGCCGGAAAATCGCGCGCCGGAACCGGATGAGGTGACTACCTGCGCGCCCTACTTGTTGCGGCAGATCGATGTCATCAAACCAAAGGTGATCGTTTGCCTGGGCGCCGTGGCCGCTAAAACATTATTGGAAACGACGCGCGGGATTTCGCAATTCCGCGGACAGTGGTTGGAATGGCGCGGGCACAAACTGATGGCTACTTATCATCCCGCATATCTTTTGCGGAATCCCAACGCCAAAGGCGAAGTGTGGAAAGACCTGCAAAAGGTGATGGCGGAATTGGGCCTGCAACCACCGAAGAAATCAAAATCGTCATAGCATGATGCGGGAAATTTCCCTGCAATATTTGCCGGACGCGGGCAAACTGCTTCTGGACATGTTTCTCTAATCCATCATGGGAATCTTTTATGGAATGCTGACCGCGCTGTCCTGGGGAAGCGCCGACCTGTTTGCGCGTTTCGCCACGCGCAAAATCGGCACGCTGCGCACCATGCTTTACATGCAGTTGACGGGCTTCGTCCTGCTGACGTTGGCGATGCGCTGGCTTGGCGGCTGGGGGCATTTGATGGACGGCTCCGGCTGGCGGCCTTGGGCCTGGGGAATTCTCGTTGGCCTGCTGAACGCCGCGGGCACGTTGGCACTCTACCGTTCCTTTGAGATTGGCAAGATGTCCATCGTCGCGCCACTTTCCGCAAGTTATCCCGTACTGACTTTGCTGCTTTCCGTGATGAGCGGGGAGCGGCTGACGCTGGCGCGGTTGGTGGGTATGGCGCTGGCAGTTCTCGGCGTAATCCTGGTCGCGCGCGGCGAAACGATTCCGGACGACGCGAACACGATTGACGCGGCCACGCAGCCGGAGAAGAAAAGGCTGGGCGTGGGTTGGGCGTTGATGGCGGCTCTGACATACGGAGTGATGTTCTGGTTGCTGGGGACTCGCGTAATTCCGATTCTGGGTGGAGTGCCGACCGTGTGGATCATCCGGCTTACCTGTTTCATTTCCGCAGCATTGGTTATTCTGATCGCCGGGAAATCCATGGCGCTCCCGTTGAGGAAAGACTCGCCCTGGATTTTGGGAGTGGGAATCCTCGATACCAGCGCGTACGTGTTCAACAATCTTGGCATGCAGCTGGAACAGGTTTCCGTGGTCAGCGTGCTGGCTTCGCTTTACGGAGCGGTGACCGTGGGACTGGCGGCGGTGATTCTGCACGAACGAGTTTCGCGATTGCAGTGGGTTGGGATTCTCTCTATTTTTGCGGGGATTGTGCTGATCAGCCGGTGAAGATTCGTTCTCTTGTGATGGTTGAGAAAAGCAGGTCCCTCGCTTCGCTCGGGATGACAAGGAATGAATAGCGAAATGACAACGAATTGCGTTGGACACTGACGGCGAATCTGCGTTGTTCGCCAACCTGCTAAACTACTCGCGGGATGTCTGCTTCTTACTGCAACGTTGCCTTGCCTGTACCTCTTCGCACGACATTCACTTACGGCGTGCCGCTTGAGTTGCGCGCGCAATTGCAGACCGGTTCGCGCGTACTGGTGCCATTCCGCAAGAAGGCCATGGTCGGCGTGGTGCTTGAGCTTACTGATGCACCGCCTGCAAACACAACTATTCGCGACGTCAGCAAATTGATTGATCTTGTCCCGGCGTTAACACCGAAGCTACTGGAACTGGGACAGTGGATTGCCAGCTACTATCTTGCTCCGATTGGAGAAGTGTTGCGGGCTATGATGCCGCCGGTTACGGAATTGACGGCGCGGCGCGAGATTGTATTGACAGAAGCAGGCCGCGCGCTGGCGGATAAACTCCAACAGGGTACGACGCTGACTGATCTTGAAGGCGATGAGGCTGCTTTCCTCAAAAAGCTCCTCGAGAAAAAAGGTGCATGGGACGTTGGTCCCGCTGCGAAACTGGGGATTTCCGCCGAGGGATTGCAGCGACTTCAGCGGCGCGGCTATGTGCAGATTCAGGAAACGCTGCAGGGACGCAAACGGAAGACACAGCGCGTTATCGCGTGGAAGGGAAGGGACACGCAGCCTGAGGCGAAATCGCTGGAAGAGAAGGAAGAGCGGCTACGAGCGCTGCTGCAAACGGAACGCGGCCCGCTGCCACTGCCGCAACTTCTGAAACTTTCGGAATTATCTCGCGCGGTGATTGAACGGCTGCTGCGCGAAGGTCTGCTCGAGAGCTGGGAAGAGCCGATTGATCCCGCGGAAGATCCCTTCGATTCCGGTTACACGCCGCCCGCGCATTCGTTGAATGAAGCGCAGGAACGCGTGTTCGGCGCCATCCGCGCGCGTTTTGAGTTGGGCGAATTTGGCGTGCAACTTTTGCACGGCGTTACGGGCAGCGGCAAGACCGAAGTGTATCTGCGCGCAGTGCAAGATACTTTGGCGCGCGGGAAGACTGCGATCATCCTTGTGCCGGAAATTGCGTTGACACTGTGGATCGGCCGTCAGTGCCGCGCGTGGTTTGGAGCAAGCTTCGAAGGTGTTGCGGTGCTGCACTCGGCGTTGAGCGACGTCGAGCGAGCGCGCGAATGGTGGCGCGTGCGCAATGGGCAGGCCCGCGTCGTCGTGGGCACACGCTCGGCAGTGTTTGCCCCGCTGGAAAATCTCGGCTTGCTGATAGTGGATGAGGAGCAGGAGAACAGCTACAAGCAGGAGGAGACGCCGCGGTATCACGGACGGGATGTGGCCATCGTGCGCGCCAAGCTGGAAAATGCCACGGCGCTGCTGGGGTCCGCCACGCCTTCGTTGGAGACATATCACCACGCGGTGAACGGAAAATACGAACTACTCACCATGGCCGAACGCGTGGAAAATCGCTCGCTGGCCGCCGTGGAAGTTGTGGACCTGCGCCAGGAATTTCAGCAGACGCATCAGGCCAGTCCCATTTCACAAGTGTTGCACGCGGGAATTGCAGAGGGGCTTTCGTTTCAAACTCAGGCGCTGATTCTGATTAACCGGCGAGGCTATTCGTGGTCGGTGCTTTGCCGGAGCTGCGGCGCCAGCGTGCAGTGCGCCAACTGCAGCATTTCGATGACTTACCACAAAAGCCGCAACCGATTGGAATGCCACTATTGCGGTTCGACGCAGGCCGTGCCAAAGGTTTGCCCGAAGTGCGATTCGAAGTACGTTTATTTTTTTGGCGAAGGTTCGGAGCACTTGGAAGAACGCCTGCGCAAGGAATTTCCCGGGGCGCGGATTGCGCGCCTGGACCGCGACACTGCGCGCACCAAGCAACAATACCAGGAAACTCTGGGTGCTTTTGCCGCCGGCGCACTGGACATTCTGGTGGGTACGCAGATGCTTGCGAAGGGACACGACTTCCAGCGCGTCACGCTCGTCGGTGTAATCTCCGCGGATTCCGGGCTCAGTCTGCCGGACTTTCGCGCCGCTGAACGCACGTTTCAATTGCTCACGCAGGTTGCGGGACGCGCCGGGCGCGGCGATTTGCCCGGCCGCGTGCTCATTCAGACGTATTACCCGGAGCACTACGCGATTCAGGATGCGGTGCGCCAGGATTATCTGTCGTTCTTCGAGCGCGAGTTGCATTTCCGGCGCATGATGGCCTATCCGCCGTTCGCGTCGCTGGCGAATGTGATTGTGCGGGATACAAAACTCGAAAACGTGATCCGCTGGTCGCGCCAGCTTTCGGAATATTTCTCGCCTCAGGATGGTAAAGGGCTGCGCATACTGGGACCGGCCTCAGCGCCGCTCGCGCGCCTGAAAAAGGAGCATCGCTTTCAGTTCCTGCTGAAGTCGCCGAAGCGCACCCTGCTGACGAAAGTGCTGACCAGCGCGCTAGCATTTTGTGACGCGCACGAAATCCCGCAAACCGCCGTGCTCGTGGATATGGATCCTCTCACGCTGCTGTGATCGCTTTGGCCAACAACTTACTCTGGAGTTGTTGGCCAGTTGCCGATTACGGTGCTATTACCCAATACTCCGTGAACGCGGCAAGCAGAGAGGTGGAGTACCAAACACGAGTGCCCGGTAAGGCGAGGCTATTCGAGGCCCGTCATAAGTTGAGATTCTGTGTGGTGGATTGGTGGGAAGGCGACCTATTCTCAGGTATCCCGAGAAGTTTGATTATCGAGCCGAGGATAGCCGCTCGCGGGCATCCTTAAGAAGATATCCACAGATGCAAGGAATGCCGCTGCCGCCATAAAGGCTTTTAGGAGGTCAATTTCGATAGCCCCAGACGCTGAAATTAGAAATTGGATTAAACCAAGGAAGATAACTGCGGCCCAGCCGGCTACTAGAACGCGCTCCTTGCCCTGGGCAATCCGATAAAACACCACCCCTAACCAGAGTAGGCATGCATGGAACCCCAGATTAACTCCCGCTACCGCCCAGGTTGGCAGCGAAATATGCCATAACACGAGCCAATCAAAGTCGAGAAGCCAATGGTGTTGGCGGTGGGAATGCCAGAGCACATCCCTAACACTCAAGGTCGCGAAATAGCCGGTACAGCAGAGTGCAAATACCGCTCCGCGCTTGTTGTGGATGAGTCGAGGCTTGAATTCTGGTTGCCCCATTTGAGCAGATTATACGACGACGAAGCTCAACTGACCATTGATGAAACCTTTCACAAGCGTCTTTCCGCTCAGAACGAACTGAGCCGCGACAACTTCAGGAAAATGAGCCAGTAAACCAAGTGGCAGCCGGGTTTACAGCGGATTCGCCATGAAGCACAGCAGGAAGACGAGCAACGCCAGGAGCGCGCCGAATCTGCGATTCGGGTCGAGCGGCGTGGGATCGTAAATCGGGGCGCTGCGGATAATAGCGCACGCCAAACAAAAGCGCGGCCCAGATCAGCCAGCCTCTCCACAGGAAATATCCCATGGGCACCAATATCAGCGGCAAGACCAGCGAAACCATGCGATGCAGCCGCGGGCTGACGGAGCGCAGAATGTGCCCGCCATCGAGCTGCCCCACAGGCAACAGATTCAACGCTGTGGCGAAGAGTCCGACCCACGCGGCGCGTCCTACGGGATGCAAAAGCATATTCGGCAGCATGGGCATTCGGCTGAATCACCGCCGCGATCAGTCGCATCACAGCCGGGTACTCCGAAAACCAGGCCGTCGCTGCTACCGCTCGCCAGCGCAGGAATTACCTTCGCGTGGAGCACGCCGTACGCCATCGCGGGAATCGCCAGAAGGAATCCCACCATCGGGCCGGAAGCGCCCACATCAAACAGTGCACGCGCGGAACGAATCGGCGAACGAATCAGGATGAACGCGCCGAACGTGCCGATCAGCGTCGGCGCGGGAATAAACATCGGATAGCTTGAACGGATGTGGTGATACCGGCAGGCAAAGTAGTGTCCCAATTCGTGTGCCAGCAGGATGCCCATCAGGGTGATGGCAAAGGGAAGCCCGGCGAGAAGCGCGGCAGGATGGTGATAGGCAAGAACGAACGTTTGGAAGAAGGTGTCAAGCGAAGCGGCCTGATTGTGCGCGTAGGCAATGGCGAAATGCGTGCCCGCCAGCAGGCAGGTAATCAGCGTAACAACAAGCAGAAAAACTGCAAGGAAAAGCGAACGGATGGAGGGATGCGGAGGAGTTGTTGCGTAAGAAGGCCCGTATGCGGCCAAATCGCGCCAGGTATTGGCATTCAGATAAGCGGGAGCGCGCTGCTCTGTTTCCGGTGGGGTCACGAATTTTTACTTGGCCGCCACACCCGCAGTGGTATCTTCCAGGCCTTGCAATTCTTTGCCGGGCTTGAAGCGCACCGCTTTGCCGGGAGGAATGCTGACTTCTTCGCCGGTGCGCGGGTTCCGGCCGATGCCGGTCTTCCGCGGCTTCACGCTGAAGACGCCGAATTTGCGCAGTTCGATGCGTTGACCCCGGCCGAGAGCGGCCTTCAGGGACTCGAACACCGTTTCGACGGCTTGTTCCGCCTTGGTGCGACTGATGTTGGTCTTGCCTACCACCGCGTTAACAATATCAAGCTTAATCACACCGGCCTCCGGCCCTACGTGGCCCGATGCTATTGGGTGTGGCGCAGGTTGTCAAGAAGTGTTCGCTCGCATAGACTCTTACCTTTCAAGAACACAATTTGATCTTATTTGTGTGAGGAGGAGTGGATGTCTGTTAAGCCCGACCGATGGATTCGCAAGATGGCGCTGGAACACAAAATGATCGAACCGTTCACCGACCGGCAGGTCCGGGAAGGCGTCATCAGTTACGGCGTCTCTTCGTATGGGTACGACATCCGCGTGGCGGACGATTTCCGCATTTTTACGAACGTGAACTCGACCACCGTGGATCCCAAGAATTTCGATGCGCGCTCGCTGGTAGATTACAAAGGCGACGTGTGCATCATTCCGCCCAACTCCTTTGCGCTGGCTCATTCCGTGGAATATTTCCGCATCCCGCGGAATGTGTTGACGATTTGCCTGGGCAAATCCACTTACGCGCGCTGCGGCATCATCGTAAACGTGACGCCGTTCGAGCCGGAGTGGGAAGGATTCGTGACGCTGGAAATCAGCAACACGACGCCATTGCCGGCGAAAATTTACGCCAACGAAGGCCTGTGCCAGGTGCTGTTCTTCGAGAGCGACGAAGACTGCGAAGTCAGCTACAAGGACAAGAAAGGGAAGTACCAGGCGCAAGGCGGCATCGTGCTGCCGCGGCTCTAAGAGACGCCTTACTTCGCAAACAGGCGCGAGGCAATTTCCGCCACGTGCTTGCCCTGAAAGCGCGCGATCTTCAATTCATTTTCGCTGGGTTGCCGAGCGCCGGTGGGTCCGGCCAAGGTCGTTGCGCCATACGGAGTGCCACCGCTAATTTCTTCCATTTGCATGAGCCCGGATTCGCTGTAGGGCACGCCAACGATGACCATGCCGTGATGCAGCAACGTGGTGTGAAAGCTGGTGATGGTGGTTTCCTGGCCGCCATGTTGCGTTCCCGTCGAAGCGAACACACTCCCGACCTTCCCGATTAGCGCGCCTTTCATCCAGAGCGGGCCGGTCTGATCCAGGAAATTGCGCATTTGCGCCGCCATGTTCCCGAAGCGTGTTGGGGTGCCGAAGATGATTGCGTGAGCTTCGGCCAGTTGGTCGACTTTGGCCACCGGGACGTTTGCAAGTGCAGTCTTGGCACCTTTTGCGCCGTACTTTTCCAGAACGTCGTCGGGAATAAGTTCCGGCACCTGGTAGAGCGAAACATTCGCACCCGGGACCTGCTTGGCGCCCTCTACGATGGCCTCCGCCATGTGGTGGACGTGGCCATACATGCTGTAAAAAATGACCTGGACGTTGATGCTCATTTGCTTCTCCTTTTTATAAATGAAAAAATTCTTCCCCCGTTGAACCTCAACCGGGAATTGATTGCAGGGGATAGCCGCGTTCCCGCCAAGCCGCCAGGCCGCCGAGTAGCGGCCGGATATGCTGGACGCCGCGCCTGCGAAGTAGCAGCGCCACACGGGCGCTGGAAGCTTCGTTGGGTCAAGTACAGTAGAGAATCACCTCGCGGTTTTCTGGAAGTAATCCGGGCTTTTCGCCAAGCTCCGTCGCATCCATGCGGAACGCGCCGGGAATCGTTTCCGGATCCGCTTCAAAGTCCAGGGAGTGGCGGAGATCAACGATGGAAAGCGGCTCGCCGGCATCAATTTTTTGCTTCAGTTCGTCCACACTGATGCGTGAAATGCGCAAGTCGCGCAGGAACCTCTGGCGCGCCACGAATTTGTAAAAGATATAAGAGGCGAGCCCCAGCACCAGAACAACTAGTAGCCAGCCGCCCAGCGCCATCGCGTTTTGCGCGATTATTTCGATCTGGCCGCTGAAGAGATATCCCAAGGTCAGGTAGGTGCCGGCCCAGAACAGCGCGCCGAATGCGTCATACAATAAAAACTTGCGAAAACGCATGTGGAGTATGCCTGCCATGGGAGTGACAACCGCACTCAGGCCGGGAAGGAACTTTGCAACGAGCAGCGACCGGGCGCCCTGCTTCTCGAACAGCCCTTCGGTGCGGCGCACGCAGGAATCGGGCTCGAGCGAAATCTTGCACAACCACTGCAAAACCCTGATCCCCTGGGTGTGTCCCAGGTAGTACCAAAGCGTGTCCGCGGCGACCGCCGCCACGATGCACACAGCGAGTGAGCCGCCAAAGCTCATGCGGCCCATTCCAGCCAGCGCGCCGGCAGCCAGCATTAACGGGACAGAGGGCGCGGGAACCCCCGCTTGCTCGATGAATACCCAGCAAAGCAAGAGCAGGTAGCCATGACGAAAAAGGAATTCGAAAGTGCCGTGCATGGTGTGTGATTCTCCGTGTCAGCTATTCGCGCGCAAAGGGAGCGGCGTTGCCCCAGTTCCCGCTCATCACAAATTCGTGCAGAGGCTTGCGCTTCGCCGGCGCCAACTCGCGCTCGCGCAATTTCTCCGGCAGCGCTTCCGGATCGCCCATGTAGCCGAGGGCAAACACGGAAATAGGCTCCCAACCGTTCGGGATGGCAAAGGCTTCCACGGCTTTGCGCGGATCGAAACCGGCCATCTGATGCACGAAGACACCCCGGGAAGTCGCTTCCGCGGTCAATTGCGAAACCGCCGCGCCGGTATCATAGAAGGCGTTGCGATTCGGTTGTGCATTCCTGGCGAACGCAAGCTCCGATACCGCGATAACCAGGACGGGCGCGTGTTTCGCCCACGCGTGGTTAGCCTCCACGAGCGTGCCGAGAATTCGCTGAAAGGTGTCTCCCTCTCCCTTAACGCCCACAAGAAATGCCCAGGGTTGTTCGTTGCTGGAGGAAGGCGCCCAACGCGCGGCCTCAAACAGGCTTTGCAGGATTTCCGGCGCAATCGCTTTATCGGAGAAAGCCCGCGGGCTCCAGCGACTGTGGATCAATTCGTGAACGAGATGTTTTGTTGCTGCTTTCCTGTGCATTTTTTTCTCTTGCGCGATCGTGTGCCGATTGCCTGTCAACCTGTGCGAATCGTTGGTTCGATGCGCGAACTTACTTGGCGGGTTCACGCCTTTCCACTTCTTCCAGCAACTTGGCCAGCGTTTTCAATTCTGAACCGCTCATGTGGCTGAACTGTCCCTTGTGCAATTCCCTGACGGGCTGATCCAGTGTCTTCAACACGGCCAGGCCTTCTTCGGTGATGCGGGTTTTCACCACGCGCCGGTCTTCCTTCTCGCGCTGCCGCGTGATCCAGCCGTGGCTTTCCATGCGGTCCAGCAGGCGCGTAATGTCTGGGTCGCGTGAAATCATGCGGTCGCTGATGCCGCGGCACAGCAACCCCTCGGGCTCAGCGCCGCGCAGGATACGCAGCACGTTGTATTGCGCCATAGTCAGACCGGCGGATTTGATGAGCTGTTCGGCTTGCTGGGAAAGGCCATCGGCGGTTTTGAGGATGGCGACGAAGATGTGGTCTTCGATGTGGACGGTGGGGGAAGAGGCGCTGTTGTGCTGATTCATGTGCCGACTATAGTCGTTAGTACGACTATAGTCAAGACGTAAATGCCGCCCTGTTCTTCTAGGGTTTCGCCAACGGCCGCAGTTGCACTTCGCTGATGAAGCTTTGCGGACCCTGCACCGCCACCATTCCCACGGCGTGAGCCACATCCTCTGCCGTCAGGGTTTTACGGGGATCTTTCGGGCCGCGCCCAGCAAAATCCGTGGCTACGCTTCCGGGGCAAATGACGCTGACGCGGATCCCGTAGCCGCGCAGGTCCTCCGCCATACAACCGCTCAGGCCTTGCAACCCCCATTTGGATGCGCAATAAACTCCGCCGCCTGCAAACGTATTTCTGCCTGCCAGCGAACTGATGTTGACGATGTCCCCGCGGCCGCGTTGGATCATGCCCGGCACCACCGCGCGCGAGACCAGGAAGACGCTCTTCAGGTTTGTGTTCATCACCAGGTCCCACTCTTCTTCGCTCTTTTCGTGCACCGGGCCGAAGCTGCCCATGCCAGCGTTGTTCACAAGGATCGTGATGGGCCCCAGCTTCCTCTCCGTGGCTTCCACCAGCGAGGCAATCTCGCCCGGCTGGGTGACGTTGGCGGTTTGCGCGTGCACGGGAACCCCCAAGGCCCGCAATTCCTCCGCGGTTTTCATGAGCGAATCGTTATTGCGCCCGCAGAGGCTCACGGAGGCACCCAATTGTGCCAGCCGATGCGCGATGGCGCGGCCGATACCGCGGCTGCTTCCCGTGACCAGGGCCACTCCTCCGGCCAGGGGCTTCGCCTCGCTGGAGCGATTATTTGCCGTGCTTATGTTGGTCATTTGATTTCTTCCTCGCCGAAGCCACACTTATTGTGCGACACTCATCTTACTCCCAAGGATGTCGGCTTATTTCAGATGCCTCGGAGGTGCGCCGGGGTTCCGATGCATGGTTCGCGGATGTCTTTTGTCCGTCCACAGGCTATTCCGTTTTTCTATCGGAAGCGGCTTGCGAACGGGCGGCGGCTGCACCTATAATTCAAAAGTTTCCGAGAGAGCTTCAAGTGGTTCGCAGGGAAGACTGGGTTTCCGGTGAGTGACATGGGTTGCGGCCGGATGGCGTGATTTCATTTCAATTTATTTTGGTTGCAGCGAGGAGAAAAGGGAATGAACGCTACACGTAGGATGGCAAGCCTTGCAGTGCTGGCGGTGCTTTGCCTGTTGTGCTTCAACGTGGTTCCTGCGGTGGGCCAGGGCGCCGGAGCAGGCGCGGCGGCTCAGCCGAAATACACCATGCCGGAGTACAACGCTTATACTGCCGCTGCTGCCGCAAAGGGCCCGGACCAGATCAAGTTGCTGGACGACTTTGTCGCGAAATACCCGAATTCCGCTCTTCTGAACTACATCTATCCCCTGTATTACAAGAATTACGGCGTGCAAAAGAATTTCCCGAAGACCATCGAGTACTGCGACAAGCTCATCGCGCTGCCCACGGCTACGGTCACGGAGAAGTACGAGGCGTATTCCGTGCGCGCTTACGCCTACAACAACATCCAGAACCCTGATGCGGCAACTGCCAATGCCGCACATGACGCCGCGCTCGCCGGGGCCAAGGTTGTCGACGCGGTGCCGATGCCCGCAGGCGCTGACGCCAATACGTTTGCCAGCGAGAAGACGAAGTCCACCATCTTCTTTTACGGCACGGCGGCCAATGCAGCGCTGGCTGGCAAGAACTGCGCCGGCGCCGTGGAAGCCTACAAAATGGTGCTTGGCATCACCCCGGACGACTTGACGGCAAACTACAATCTCGGCAAAGCCTACTCCTGCACGACTCCGCCGCAGCAACTGGACGCGCTGTGGTCCTACGCGCGTGCGGCCACCTCCAAGAACGCCAACGAACAGCAATCCAAGTCCGTTAAGACGTACTTGCGCAAGCTGGTTGCAAACTACCAGGGCGGCACGGTGTGCGATCCGTTGACCGACGCGGAAATGAATGAGTTGCTGCAACTCGCCGCAAGCTCCGTGGATCGTCCGGCGAGCTATAAACTGTTTAGCAGCGCCGATCTCGACGCCGCGCGCACCAGCATGACCATCGCCTCTGTCTTCACGGATCTCAAGGCCGGTGGTGACAAGGCCAAGATCAGCTGGACCGCAGCATGCGGCTTGGAATTCCCGGATGTTCCCGGCAAGGTGATTGATGTTGCTGGTGAACAGGATCCGGTTGTCGTCAAGACCGCGTTCGTCACAAGTGATGCTGAATTTCAAGCCGCCACGGCCGCTGACATGGAGTTCAAGATTCCGGGGCAGCCTGAAGCCGGCAAGCTCGAAAAAGATGGCTTCGTGCACATTACCGGCACGTTGACCTCTTATGACCCCGATCCCGCCTTCATGATTCACTGGGAAAAGGGCAAAGTGAACGCCGACGATTTGCCGAAGGATAAGACACCGGCGAAAAAGCCGGCGCACAAGCCCGCGGCAAAACCGCAGTAAGCAATCTTCTGGAGAAATAAAATAAGGGGCCTCGAGATCGACTCGAGGCCCTAATTTTTTGGTTGTATGGAGACTTCGACGCGGGAATGCCAAGCATCCTCTAGCGGATCGAGCGATTTCGCGCCTAGCGGCTACGCCCGCGGCGGTGGTCCAGCTTGTACTCTGTCATCTTGCGGCTCAGGGTGTTGCGGTGAATGCCCAGAACTTCGGCGGCCCGCGACTGGTTACCGTTGGTGCGTTCCAGGACGCGCTTGATGAAACGTTTCTCGAATTCCCCGACGGCTTCGTCGAACAGAATTCCGCGCTCCACCATTTGGGTGACCAGCCCTTCCAATTGATCTCTCACGTGAACACTCTCCGCGAACTGGCGTATTTTGAAGGGGCCGGCCTGCTATTCCAATTCATGCCCTACCAGGATGCGGTAGGCTTCCCGGTATTTGGCACGCGTCGCGGCGACGACGTCGGGGGGCAGGTCGGGACCCGGAGGCGTTTTGGGCCACTGGATCCGTTCGAGGTAGTCGCGCACAAACTGTTTGTCAAAGGAGGGCTGGGCGCCACCCGGCTTGTACTGAGCCGCGGGCCAGAAGCGAGAGGAATCCGGCGTCAGCGCTTCATCAATCCAGATGAGCTGGCCATTGAGCAGGCCAAATTCAAATTTCGTGTCGGCGAGGATGATTCCGCGTGGCTCGGCGTAAGCGGCGGCACGGCGGTAAAGCTCCAACGTGACGCTGCGCACTTGCTCGGCCAGTTCTTCGCCTAGCGTGCCCGCTGCTTGCTCGTAGGGGATATTCTCGTCGTGGCCGGTGACCGCCTTGGTCGACGGCGTGAAAATCGGTTCAGGGAGCCGATCTGATTCACGCAGACCGTCCGGCAGGGGGATGCCGCAAATCTTCCCGGAGGCGCGGTATTCCTTCCAACCGGAGCCGGACAAATAACCGCGTGCGACGCACTCGATGGGCAGAGGTTTGGTCTTACGCACGACCATGGAGCGGCCTTCCAGATCGGCTTGGAACTTGTCGTACGGGGCAGGGAATTCCGTCGAGCTGATCACGTGATGCGGAATCACATCCTTCAGAAGATTGAACCAGAACAAAGAGAGTTGCGTCAGAACGCGGCCCTTATCAGGAATCGGCGTTGGCATGACCACGTCGAATGCCGACAGGCGGTCAGTGGCGACAATGAGCAGGCGGTCGCCCAGGTCATAGATGTCTCGGACCTTACCGCGGGCAATCGGCTTCAGGCCGTCAAAATGGGTTTCACGTATAACTTTTGCAGCAGAAGTAGCACTCACGGAAAAATTCCCCCATTGAGGTGTTCTGCATTTTATCTCAGCCCACGCCGATGTCAATGTTGCGCGTCACGTAGCTTGTGGCAAATGACCACGGCATCCGGGCAGGTCCACAAAATGAAAGAGGGCGGAATCGATTCCGCCCCGTTTCAGCAATAGAAAAATAAAAGAATTCTTATGCAGCAGTCGCCGCGGCAGCACGTTGTTTGCGATGCGGCGCCACTTCTTCCCCTTCCCAGCGCACGCTGACGAGCTTAGAGACGCCGGGCTCCTGCATGGTGACGCCATAGAGCACACTGCCGGTCTCCATCGTCTTGCGATTGTGGGTGACGATGATGAATTGCGTTTGCGCACTCATATCGCTGATCAAGCGGGTGAACCGCCCCACGTTGGCTTCGTCCAGCGGCGCATCCACTTCGTCCAGGATGCAGAAGGGGCTGGGCTGGTAGCGGAAAATGGCGATGAGCAGCGCCAGCGCGGTCATGGCTTTCTCTCCGCCAGAAAGAAGCAAAACGTTCTGCAGGCGCTTGCCCGGGGGCGAGGCTACGATATCGATGCCAGCATCGCCGGAGCTGTCCGGCTCCGTCAAGCGCATTTCCGCCATGCCACCACCAAAGATGGTGTGGAAAGCGGCGGAGAAATTGGTATTGATTGCCGCGAAGGCTTGCTCGAACTTTTCCTTGGTGATGAGGTCGAGCTCTTTAATGGCTTGCTGCGTATCGGCGATGGACTGCAACAGGTCGTCGCGCTCACGCGTAAGGAAATTGAAGCGCTGCTCGCATTCGGTGAACTCTTCCAGCGCCATCATATTCACCGCGCCCATGTTTTCGATGCGCTGCTTCATCTCGCGATAGTTGGTTTCAGCAACGGCCAGCTCTTCGCCCGACATGAATGCGGTTTCGGAGGCGATCAGGTCTTCGGGTTGCGCATTCACTTCGGCCAGGCAGGTTTCCCGCAAATGCTGGCGGTCGGAATCGTTGCGAGCCTTGTCCACTTCAAAATGGCCGCGCTCTTCGCGCATCTCCTGCAACGATTGGCGCGCCATTCGGAGGTGATCCTCGGCCTGCGTTACGCGCGTGCGGCCTTCCTCCCATTCCTGTTCAAGCTGTTTCTGTTTTTCTTCCAGCCGTGCCCTTTCGGCCCGCAGCACTTCCAGTTGCTGCGTTAATTCTTCCGTCTGCCGGGCCATGGCTATAGTTTCTTCGTTGATGGACGCTTCCTGCTGCCGCAATGCCACCTCGCGGCGCTCCAGATCGGCGCGCTCTTCCTGCAAGCGCATCGCAATGGCTTCCACGGAAGCCATGCGTTCGTTCATGGTGGCAAGATCCGCGCGGGCCGTGGCCAATTCTTCCTGTTCGGTCTGCACCATCGCGCGAAGTTGCACTACTTCTTCGGCCAGGCGTGCGCTTTCGGCTTCCGCCTCGGCTCGCGTGGTTGCCGCGGATTCGTGCTGCAGCCGGGCACGCTCCGCGCGCTCCTGCACGGTGGTAATTTCCTTGCGCACGCGCGCCAGTTCGCTTTGGCAGACGGTCAATTCCAGGCCCAACCGGGCCAACTCGCTTTGCATCTGCTCGTGGCGGTGCTTCGCGGCGAAGAGGTTGCGCTCCGCTTCGCGGTGCTGCGCGGTCAGTTCGTCATTGGCTGCTTCGGAGGCGCGCAATTCCACGGTAAGAGTTTCAAGTTGTGCCTGGATCAAGCCGCTCTGATGCTCCAGGTGAATCGCTTCCGAATCCACGGCGCGTAACTCGCGTTTCATTCCCAGCGGCCCTGCCTCGTCTGGCCTGCCGCCGGTAACCATACGGCCCTGGTAGCATGTGCCTTCGGGCGTCACAAAAGCGTATTGCGGATATTCGCGGGCCAGCTTTTCCGCAGCCGTCGCGCTGTCCGTCAAATAACCAGAGCGCAGGCGCGGGAGGAACTGCTTGGCAGCCGGCCCAAGTGGATCGCGGAATTCCACCAGCTTATCGAGCCGGGAAATCACGCCGTCCTCCGAGCGGAAATGCGTAATGGGCTCGTATTCGTCGAGTTTCAGATTGCGCAGGGAGTCGACAAAGAATGTGGCGCGCCCGCCCACTTCATTGCGCAGCAGCGAAACACCGGCGCGGGCATGATCGTAGGTTTCCACCACCACGTATTCCAGTTCATCGCGCATGTACTGCTCAAAAGCGGCCTCGTGCTGTTCCTGCACTTCGGCGTAGTCTGCCAGAACTCCAACGGCGCGGAAATCAGCGCCGCCATGGCGCTCGTTTGCCGCGAAAAGCTTCTGCACGGCCTCGCCTGTGTACGAGTGATCATTCAGGATTTGCGTCAGTGTGGAGTGGCGCGCGCGCACACCTGCCAGGGAGTCGCGCAGTGCGTCCGCGCGCTTGCGCGTCTCTTCGCTCTTTTGGCGAAGTTCCGCCATGCGCGCCTGGACTTCGGCGGATTGCCGCTGCAGGATGCCAAGTTGGTTCGTGGCGCTTTGCCAGTCCTGGGCAGCGCGGTCGGCGTCGTCGCGCACAGTGATGGAGGTTTCCAGCAGGCTGCCTTCGCGCTCTTCGAGTTTGCGCAGGGCCTCGCTCTGGTGAACCAACGCCTCTTCAGCCTGCTTCTGCTCGCCATGCAGCCAAAGCAAACTATCATTCGCCTGCGTCGCGGCTCGCCGCAGCGCTTCCACGCGCGCTTCGGATTCCGCGATTTGCGTGGTGCGGAGAGAGGCACGCGCCCCCAGTTCCTCGACACGGGCGTTGACGACGACGGATTCCGTGCGCACCGTTTCCACGACCTGCTGCTGCGCCGTGTTGCGCGCTTCCCACTCGGCCGTCTGCGCCGCAAGGGCCTGGCGCTCCGCGGTAATCTGTTCATTGCGGCCGGCCAATTCCGCGCTGCGCGTCTGATTAAAGGTGATGCGGTTTTCGCTGCGGTCCACTTCCAGGGCGGTGTGGTTCAGCACGTTTTGGTTCTGGCGGATTTCCGCGTCCAGCGAATAGATGCGCTGGTTCAGGCGGTCTTGTTCCGCTTCCTCATCGTGTATGCTTTGCGACTGCTGCGTTTCCGCGGCCGTCAATTCCGCCAGCCGCGTACCCAGGCGTTCCGCTTCCGCGTCCAGTTCGCGCGCTTTTCCCGCCAACATCTGGCGAACGATACCGCGCATCTGCTCGCGAATTTCCGAATAACGCCGGGCTTTGGAGGCTTGCCGCTTCAGTGAACCCAACTGCTTTTCCACTTCCACCACAATGTCGTTCACGCGCGCCAGGTTCAGCTTGGAGGATTCCAGCTTGGCCTCGCTCAGGCGCTTCTTGGTCTTGAACTTGGTCACGCCCGCGGCTTCTTCGATGATGGCGCGGCGTTCCATGGGCTTGGTGGCCAGGATTTGCCCGATGCGCCCCTGTTCGATGATGGCGTAGGAATCTGGTCCCAAGCCCACGCCCATGAACATTTCCTGAATGTCGCGCAAGCGGGCCACGCGGCCGTTAATCAGGTATTCGCTCTGGCCGCTGCGATACAACCGGCGGCTCACCACAACTTCACCGGGTTTTGTCACCAGCGCAGGCTTTTCCGTTTTCTTCTTGCGCCTACTTTTGAAGCCGGCTTCCTCTGCTTCCTCGCCCGACTCCGTTTGCACGCCCGATTCCTGGCCCATCTCAACTGGCGAGAAGGCTTCTTCCGCCAATTGCAGTTCGCTTTCTCCACTTGCCGAGCTATCCGCGGCGTCCGTCGAAACACTTTCCTTCTCAGCCTCTTCTTCCGCTGCCAGCACAAACCGCGCCGCTTGCGCTAGCTCCGGATCTTCCATTGTGATGGTAACTTCAGCCATGCCCAGGGGCGGGCGCTTGGTTGTACCGTTGAAAATGCAATCGGACATGCGCTCAGCGCGCAGGGACTTATGGCTCTGTTCGCCCAGCACCCAACTGATGGCGTCCACAACGTTGGATTTTCCGCAGCCATTTGGCCCGACGATGCAGGTGCTGCCCAGTCCGCTGAACGTGACCACGGTGCGCTCGCAGAAGGACTTGAAACCGACAATTTCCACTTTTCGGAGCTTAAGCAAGGTGTCCCCTTTTGTCGTGAACTTCCACTTCGCGGCTTACTTTCATTCCCAAACCCGGCGCGTAACCCATTGCCACTCGAACCGCGGCGCGTTCTTGCAAAACGGCCACAGTTCTTCCGCGCGAAGAGAGACGACTTTCCTTTCCTCGAGGGGAGGGGTCTTCCAGCGACGCTCCTGTCCGTAACAGACAGAAAGCAAACACGTTTGGCAGGTTCTCGATCAGAGCCCAGCCGCCTGGCGCTAAGATGGCGGTACGGGAGCTAAGACTAACATGGCCCCCTGCCCCTGTAAAGCCCTACTCTACCTACTCTACCTATTGTGGCACTTTGCGCTGGACCACAAGCGCCCGCTACCCCAGGGAAACTCCACCGCATTTTTCGCAGGCCCTGTTCTTTCTTCGGCTTACACTTTACGGAGCATCTCAGTCTGATTGGTGTGCTTTCCCGTTGTGGCTGCTTGTTGCCCAGAGGCTGGTCCATGTCGAATCACTCGCCGGAATCCTTGCCCGCCGAAGCTCCCGTAACTTCCTTGGCCTCCGTTGGTTTTCTTGAGCGTTCCTTGCTTTCTTTTGCCTTACTGCTGATCATCTTTTCCTTTTGCATCCCCTCGATTCCCTCCGCGGACATGTGGTGGCACCTCAGCACTGGGCAGTACATCCTGCATACGCATACCATCCCGCATAGCGATCCTTTTTCGTCCACGTTTGCCGGAAAGCCCTGGACTACCCACGAGTGGCTCTCGGATGTGCTCTTCTATTACGTTTACTCGATGGCGGGTTCTCCCGGATTGCTTTGTTCTTGCGGTGCGGCTCTCGCCCTGGCTTTCTGGTTTGCGTTTCGTTCGTTAGCTGGACCTCTATTGATCCGTCTTCTCGCTCTTGGACTGGGTATCTGGGCCGCTCGCCCATCCTTTTCCGTGCGCCCTCTCGTCTTCACACTGCTCTTGGCGACGCTGTTCCTATTTCTTTTGCGCCGCTTCATTGATCGTGGGCGCTATCGTGATCTATTCGCGCTTCCCATACTGAGTGTCCTATGGGTGAACCTGCACGGTGCTTACATTCTGGGCCCCGCGCTGATCGTCCTTTTTTTGTTGGGCGTGACCGTCGATTGGTTGTGGCATTTGCATGATGCGGCGGAGGCTAAACGCCGTCTGCTCGGGCTCACTGTCGCTCTGATCGCTTGTGTAGTTCTTGTTCCTCTCAACGCCAACGGCTTCGCGATGTACTCGTACCCGTTCCAAACCCTGGGTTCTTCGGCCATGCAATCCGGAATCATGGAGTGGCGTTCGCCGGATTTCCATATGGCCATTTTCTATCCCTTTGCCGCCCTGCTGTTTCTGACGGTAGCCGCTTTTGCTCTTTCTCCGGCGCGGCCGCGTCCCAGTCAGGTGCTCCTCTTCGCGTTCTTCGGCCTCGCCGCGCTTCATTCCATGCGCAATCTGCCTATCTTTGTTCTCGTGGCGTTCCCCCTTCTGGCCTCTTATGCGACAATTCCTGTCCGGCTGCCCTGGACCTTCCCCAACTTTCCACTACTGCTTCGCCGGACACTGGCCGCCGGCATTTTGATTTTGGTTGTGGTGGTTTCTTCTAACATTGTCGCCGATCACCTATCGAACGAAGCCTCCCTGGAACAGTCGCTTTTCCCCTTTAAAGCAGCCGCGTTCATGGACGAGAATCATCTTCCCGCTCCGATTCTGAATTCCTATGATTTTGGTGGCTATCTGATCTGGAAGCTGTATCCGCGCTACACGGTGTACATTGATGGCCGCGCTGATTTATATGGTGACGCTTTCCTCGAAAATTTCATTCACCTTTATCAAGTGGATGTGGATCCTCACCCAGCGCTCTCCGGCATTCGCACAGTCATCCTGGAACCGCGAAGCAATCTGGCGAACTTCCTGCGCCTGCAACCGGAATGGCATCGCGTCTACGAAGATCGTGTCGCCGTCGTATTCTCTCGCTGAGCTTTCTGCTTGCGCTCACTTTTTCTTTGCTACCACTCGCAATCGCCGGTAGTCCAACACCCACTGGCCATCCTTAAATAATTTTCCGCGGGCTTGCCGCTCGATTTCCTGCAACAGTTGCTCGCGTTTTTCCTTGGGTAGCCTACCCATCATTTTGCCGCCAAACATTTCCAGCCACGTGCGCAGCCCGCGTTCGCCATCCTCCAGCGGCGTTGGCCGGTCAAACAAAAGTGCGTAGGTGAGTTCCAGCCCGTGCTGTTCCAGCAGGCCCGCATACTGGGCTATGCTCGGATAGAACCACGGGCTCTCAAACGGCGTTTCGGGCAGCACCACTCTCCAGCTTTTTTCAGCCGCTTCCATAAATCCTGCAACATTCCCTTTGCCGCCGAATTCCGCAACGAAGCGGCCGCTCGGCCGCAATGTTCGCGATATTCCCCGGATGACGCGTTCCGGCTCTTTGATCCAGTGCAGCGTGGCATTCGAAAAGACGGCGTCGAAGCTTTCGTCCAGCGCAATCTCTCGCGCGTCCATCACGTCGAACCGCAACTCTGGAAATTTCTCGCGCGCTTGCCGGACCATTTCCGCCGATCGATCAATGCCGCGGACGATCGCGCCGCTTGCGGCGATTTGCGCTGTCAGGTGGCCCGTGCCGCAGCCGATATCCAGGATGTGTTCGCCAGGTTTGGGCTCCAGCAATTCCACTAACCCCACCGCCATCTTCCAAACGAATGAATGCTTCTCGTCGTACAAACCCGCATCCCATTTCGCCGTACTCCCCATTTTCCCTTCTGCTCCCTTCCAAGATTAGACTTTCAACTCGCCGCCCATTTCCAAAACCGCTCCGCCATCCGTCTCCAGTAATTCGTTTTCGCCGATGCGTACCGTCGCCCGCGCCAGGCTTGCGTTCGCCACGGGGAATGTGCTCTCGCCGTCAGTCCTGGTATAGGGCAACCGGTGAATCCCCGGTGCGAGTCCTTCGGCCTGAACTTCAACACGTGTGGCGTCGCGTGTCTCGGCGACGAAGGCCCACTTCAGCCTCTGCGCATCGCGAACAATCTCGCGCTCTTTCACACGGCGAAGGTGATGAGCTTTTCCCTGGTGCCACAACACCGCGTGGCGGAACACCATGCCAAACGGCAAGTCGTACACCAGAGTCTCCAGCGTGCTCGCCGCGCCTCCGGGCTGCCGGAAGTACGCGTGCATCCAGCGCCAATAGGTGCGGTGCCGGTAACCGCAATTATGCCCTTGCACGCCAAACCCCAGCGGTTGCCCAGCAAACTTTTGTCCGTCCATCGCAATTTCGCCGGAAAAGATCGCGTCAGAGTGCGGCGAACGGCAAAAGCCGATCCAGCCCTTATTGCTCAACGTTGTTCCGAACGACGAATTAAACTGCAAGCGCCAGGACACCGCGTGACCATCAACGCGCATTTTTCCCCAACAGACTCCTTCTTCAATCCCGCTCTCCGCAATCCGGCAATGGAACGGAAGTTCTCCGCGCGGACTCAATTCCAGTTTTTCCACTGCGTAGCCTTGAATGAAGCTCCGCGGCTCTGCATCGCGAGGAAACCAGGTGGCCCAAACTTGCGTTGGCATTGCTGGCGCTTCGTTACCCCACCGTCCGCGTCCCAGATTCATCACCAGGTAGCGAAACCACCACGCCCCGCTGCCGTCCGCCAAGCCACAACGCAGAAACCACACCTCGTACCGGCGCTTCATGGAGGGCGCGGTGTAGACAGAATTGAGAGGATGATGCCGCAGATGTGCCTCTTTCTGTTTTTTTGATTCCTGATAACTGATTACTGATATCTGATATCCCGAGCCCGGATCGCGATATCAGCGATCAGATATCAGGACCCAGGAAAGACCCGCCTACTTCGCCGGTTTCAGGTATCGATCAAACCACTCCACCATTCGGGTCTGCATGTCAACGCGATGCTTGGGCTCGCGGAGGCCGTGCGGTTCGCGTGGATACGTCACGAGTTCAGCTGCAACGCCATAGTGCTTCAGGCCGCGATAAAGTTCTTCGCTCTGGCCGGGAGGATCGATGGCGTCCGCCTCGCCTTGCAGGATGAGTGTCGGCGTCTTCGCGTTCTTCACATAAAGGAACGGTGAACTGTTCAGGAATCCTTCGGGCTTCTCGTAGGGCGTGCCCCAAAACCACTCGTCGTACGCAGGATGATCTTCTGTGCCAAACTCCGAAATTAGATTGGACATCCCCGCGCCGGAAACGGCAGCTTTAAATCGCGCAGTCTGCGTCACCGCCCATTCCGCCATGTATCCGCCGTACGACCATCCGCCAATGCCCAGGCGTTCCGGGTCGGCGATTCCTTTGGCAATCAAATCATCCACGCCCGCCATCACGTCTTTGAAGTCTGTGCCTCCCCAATCCGCGCGATTCATCTCCACGAATTTCTGGCCGTAGCCGATGGACCCGCGAACATTCGGATAGAAAACGGCATAACCGCGCGCCGCCAGAAGTTGGCCCCAGGCTTCAATGCTGTCGCTCCACCTGCCGGTGGGGCCGCCATGCACCAGAACGATCAGCGGCAATTTTGTTTTGCCATCGTAGCCCGCTGGCCGCAACAAGGCCGCTTCAATCTCCAGTCCATCGAACGATTTGTATTTGTAAACTTCCGGGACGGCTACGGCATAATCCTTCAGCCCATCATTCAAGTGGCTTACAGGTTGCGCATCACCGTGGGTATCGCGCAGCCAGAGCTCCGGCAAGGCCGCCGAGTTCAACCCCACAAAGGCGATTTCTCCCGAATCCGCAATGGAAAACTGCTCCGGATTCGTTGGCAACTGCTTCGACTCTTTTTTCTCTCCCTCGCTGTTGTAGCCCACGAACTTGCTGGCGAATCCATCCGCATAATCCGCAATCAGCCAACTGCCCTTGGCCCAGCGGTACTGCATGACCTGCTGGTCCAAACTCGCTCCGGTTAGGTTGCGCGCCGCTCCTCCGCTCACGGGCAACAGCATGATGTCGCTCGGTTCAGGTCCATCCTCGCGGCAGCCGGTTAAACTCAGCGTGGTTCCATTGGGAGAAACGCGCAATTCTCCCACCGGCCCGCGTGGCGCGAATAACTCCTTCATCTTTCCATCTTTTGCGTTGACCAGGTAAATCCGGTCCGTATATTCGTCAGAGGCGGGACGATTCGTGGCGATCACGGCGATGCTCTGCCCATCGGGCAGCCACGCCAGTTCCTTCACTTCCCAATTGGGGTCGGTCAGTGCGCGCGACTCGTGTTTGGCCACACTCAACAGCCGCAAGCGCGGGTGTCTCTCGTCCTTGTCCACCACGTGCGCGTCGTCCTTATCCTTTTCTTTCTTTTCCAGCGCTGCGCCCTTGGGATCCGGCGAAAGATAGGCAATCGTCTGCCCGTCTGGCGACCACTCGAAGCCCGTCACGCTGGCTTTTTCTTTTGTTACTGCGGCACCTTCGCCTGCTTCCATGCGCAACAGATAGATTTGTTCGTCGTCCCCTCCGCGGTTGGAGAGAAACGCCAACTGCGTTCCATCCGGCGACCATCGCGGCCACGACTCGGTCTTCTCCGAGAACGTGAATTGCCTCGTTGTGTTGGTGGTTTTGTCGTAGATCCAAATATGCCGCGTGCGCTTTTCGCCCTTCAGTCGATCGCCTACGACGAATGCCACCTTGCTGCCATCGGGAGAGAATTGCGGGTCTTGCACATCGCGCCATTGCAGAAAAGTTTCCGCTGTGAGCGGCTTCTTGGCCGGCGCCGCGGCTTGCTCCTGCGCCCCCGCCGCGCTCGCGCAACATGCCAACATCCCACAAGCCATCATCAATCTCAGTTCGCGCATCGCACTCTCCTTCTGAAACTTTTTCCTCGCAGCCTGACTCTATCTCGGCCAAGCCTGCGCACCATGAAGGATACGCAAGATCTCCGCATCAGTTCCTTTTAGCCGGTAGACTGCGAGATATGGCAATCCCGTGAGTACAAGTTCACGTGTATTCTGCATGCGACCTGGCCGGCCACGCTCGGGGAACTCCGCCAGTGTGTCGATACGCTCATGGATAGAAAGCGCCACTCGGCGAGCTGTAGCGCTGCTCCCGTGCGTTTCAATGTAATCGCAAATTTGGATAAGATCGTGGGCGGCGGGCTGGGTCCAACGGATACGCATCAGCCGAGATAACGGCCATCAATCAATTTCCTGACGTCCTCATGAGCGATGAATTCACCCCGGTCGGCGGCAGCGAGCCCCTTCTCCACTTCTTGGGTGAACCACTCATCGTAATTGACCAGATGCTCCACGGCTTCGACCACCAGCGATTCGCTGTCGCGGCCCTGTTGATTCGCCAACCGGGCAAGCTTTTCCTGCAGGTCGGGTTTTAGGCGGACTTCCATGGCTCCAGCTTAGGGATTGCAGGGAATGGTGTCAACAATCTGCTTTCCCATGTTCAAGGCAGGGGATGTGCCAGAAAGTTTTGCGTCCGGGTGCTGCTCATTTCTGCTTTTGCTCGAGTTCCACCCAGCGCGCGTACAGCGCATCAATCGCCTTCTGCGCTGCATCCAGTTCCAGCGATGCCGCGCGCAGCCGCGCTCCGTCGCTCATGATGGCTGGGTCCAGCAGGGCATCGTGCTTGGCTTGCAGTTCCTTTTCGACGGCCGCAATGCGCTCCTCAATCGTTTCGAACTCGCGCGCTTCCTTGTAGGACAACTTTTTCTTTGTCAGCGAAGTCTTTGGCCCAACGGCGATCCTGCTCGGGCTTTGTGTTTCCACGGAAGCATTGCTCTTGCCCGCGGCTTGCTGCGCGCGTTGCCACGCCTCCCACTGTTGGTAGTCCGCGAATCGTTCCGCGGCGCCCAGCCCGTCTAATCCGAATACGACGGTGGACACGCGATCCAACATATAACGGTCGTGCGTCACCAGCACCAGCGCGCCGCGATATTCCAGCAGGCTCTCTTCCAAAATTTCCAGCGTTGGGATGTCCAGATCGTTCGTCGGTTCATCCAGCAGAAGCACATCCGCGGGCTGCAGCATCAATTGCGCGATCAACACGCGCGCGCGCTCGCCGCCGGATAGCCGCCCCACTTTTTGATTGAGCTGTTCACCCGTGAACAAAAAGCGCGCCGCCCACGCCGCTACGTGAATCACGCGGTCCTGATAAATCACGGCGTCGCTGTCTGGAGCCAATGCGCGCCGCAGGGTCGCTTCCGGATCAAGCTCGCGATTCTGGTCGAAGTACACGATGCGCAACGCCAGCGCTTGGCGCATGCTCCCCTGAGTAGGCTGCAACTCGCCCTTCAGCAGCCGCAGCAGCGTGGTCTTGCCGCTGCCGTTCGGGCCCACCAGCCCCACTCGCATTCCCGACGTAATGATGAAATGCACATCACTGAACAACGACCGCTCGCCCATCGAGCAACTCACGCCGTCCAAGGTGATCAATTGTTTCGTCTGCCGCCCGGAAGATGAGAAATCAATCTGCGCGCTAATGCTTCGCGTGCGCGCATTCAACTCTGAAAGTTCGCCGATCATTTCGTGCGCTTTATCAATGCGCGCCTTTGATTTGGTGGTCCGCGCCTTGGGCCCGCGCCGTAACCACTCGATTTCCGTGTGCACGCGATTCTCCAGCGCTTCTTGCCGGTGCCTCTGCGCGTGCAGGTACTCTTCCTTCGCCTGGAGAAACGTGCTGTAGTTCCCGGAAACCCGCAGCGCCCCATCGTCGTAAACGGCGTTGAGTTCCACCATTTCGTTCGCCACGTTTTCCAGGAAATAACGGTCGTGGCTGACCACGACGCATGCAAACGCCGCGTTTTGCAAAACTCCCTCGAGCCACTGAATCCCCGCCAGGTCCAAATGGTTGGTCGGCTCATCCAGCAGCAAGATATCCGGCATTTGCACCAGCGCTTCCGCGATCGCCAACCTTTTGCGCCATCCACCCGAAAGAGTGGCGGCCTCCGCGTCCAGATCGGTGAATCCCGCGCGCCCCAAAATTTCCGCGATGCGCGAAAGTCTCTCGCTCTCCGCAACACCGGCGCGATCCAGCGCCTTCTCAATCACCGTGCGAATCGTTTCGCCCGGCGCAAATTCAGAAATCTGCAGTACCGCGCTGAGCCTCATGCCCTTGCGAACCGCCACGTCTCCGCTATCGGGGATCACCTGTCCATACAACATCGCCAGCAGCGTGGATTTTCCCGAACCATTCGGCCCGATGATCCCGATGCGGTCTCTCTCGTTTACTGTGAAGGAGATATTTTCAAATAGCGGCTCCGCGCCGTACCGCTTCGTCAATCCTTGTGCGCTGATAATTGGTGGCAAGTGTCTCGCTCTTCCTTGTTGGTCTAAAACTATCCTTATACGCAGGCCGCGCGGACTTTTTGGCGTCAGCGGCGCGACGTAACCTGCGAACTGGGGGCCCCTTTGTTCACCGTCGGCAGCGCATAGTTGTGCACATCTCCGATGCTCGCTGCTGTGATGTGTACGATGGAAACCCAGCGCTCCACTGTGTGGTGTCCATAATGATGAAACAGGTAAGACGCGCCAATCGAAAGTCCTGTTGCGCCCGCTTCGACCGCGGCGAACGCCGGATGGTTGTCCACTATGGCGTTCGTCAGCAGCACTTCATGGTCGCCGCGACTGCGGAAATTCAGCGTTGAAAAATAATCCATTGTGCGTGCCGCACCGACACCCACGAACAGCCAGTCGTTCTCTTTGTCCCAGAAGCGGTGTGGTTTTGCTGGCGCAGGGCTGGCCGGTTTATTGGCGGGTTCCGGAGATGCCGGTGGCTTGCCCTGCTCCTGGGCCAAAGCAAGAGTGGTGCAAACCGAGCATGCCAGAACCGCCAGAATCGTGATTCTCAAATTTCGCACCAGAAGACCCTGCATGGCCATTTGCACGTCCCTTAAACAATCCACCACAAGTATAACCGTGCAGGCACCGCCCACCGAGCAGTAGGATGTCTTCAGTCAGTCGCGCCGATCTTGCATCGTAGGAGTTCGCACAGATGAAGAAGAGACCGCTTCCCCTGTCCAAGGTTTACCGCTTGCTGGAGCCGGGGCCCGTCGTGCTGGTCAGTTCCGCGAGCGGCGGAAAAGCAAACGTCATGACCATGTCCTGGCACATGATGATGGATTTTGAGCCGCCGCTGTTGGCGTGCGTCATCAGCAATCGCAACTTCACCTTCGACATTTTGCAAGAGACGCGCGAATGCGTGATCAACATTCCCACCGTTGAACTGGTTAAAAAAGTTGTGGCCTGCGGAAATACTTCGGGCCGCAAAGTCGATAAATTCAAAAAGTTCCACCTCACGCCGCTTCCCGCCGCATGTGTGGCCGCGCCGTTGATTTCAGAATGCTTCGCCAATCTTGAATGCAAAGTTGCCGATGCCAGCATGGTCGATAAATATTGTCTGTTTGTCTTCGAGGTGGTCAAAGCCTGGATCGATCCCGCAAAGAAGCGTCCGCGCACGATTCATCATTGCGGGTTTGGCGAATTCATGGTCGCTGGCCGCCACATCAAACTGCCATCCAAAATGAAATGAGCTTACGAGGAAGAGACCTCTTAGCCCCGATTCTTCCCGCTCTTAACCCGCAGGCCATCCAACAGCCGTTTCATGCCGCGACGATAGAGGGCGCGAAACTCTTTTTCGCTGAGGCTGAAGCGGCCTGCACGATAGAGCGCCATATAGCCGTGAGCCTGCGCCCAAACCTGCAAAGCCACTTCCCACACGTCGTCCTTTTTCAATTCCCGATTCTTTATTGCGTCCGCCAAAAAATCCGCCAGCGGAGTTAACGTGGGCGATCGTCGCGCGCGAAAGTCCTCGGGATACTTACGCGCATCAAACCGTGGCTTCGAAAAAACATAATCGAAAACGCGAGGGCGCTGGAAGGCATAGTCGATGTAAGGGAGTCCCATGAGCGTCAAATCGGGCTTGCCTTTGTATTTCGCCAGAAGGCTGTCGGAGTATTCTTTCAGCTTTGCGAATTCCGCATCGGTGATCGATTTAAGCAATGCTTCGCGATTGGGATAGTGATGATAGATCGCCATCGGGGTAATGCCGGCGGCCAATGCAATGCGGCGCATCGAAACGTGTTCTGGCCCTTCTTCTTCCAGGATGCGCAGCGCAATTTCCGCGATCCGTTCAGCGGTGTTCCGCCGTACTTTGGCAACTTGCACGGAAGACCGGCTTTTTCGTTTCTTTGTCAATTGTTTGGTCATCCAGAAAACTTAAGGAAAACTATCATCTTCAACGCGGCAAAAAAAGATCCTGGTGCTCGAAAGACACGCGTGAATTCAGCAGCGTGGGGGCGGACACAGGCTTCGCCCCCACCGCGCCGCTCACTTCCCAGTGAAGGCTCCCTGAAAGAATTCCAAGGCAAGCCGATCCACCTCTTCATGCACGGTAGCCCGGTCCACACCCGCTTCGTCATGACAAACCCAAACCAATTGGGGAGACTCCTTACCGGCCTGTGTGCAAAGCGAGCCGAATGTCGCGTGGCCCACGTTCCCCGGCAGCAGCGTTAACGTGGAACTCACAATCAGGTTGGCGTAGCGTTCCGCATTTGTTGCCGGGGGCGTGATATCGTCGTCGCGCCCCGCCACGATGCTCACGGGCACGTGGATCGCTCGCAAACTGGATTCTGTATGGCCGATGCCAATCGCTGGGGCCATTGCAAAAACGGCCTTTATTCTCGGATCGCTATAGGTGCCCTTCCCCCGCTGCTCAGACTCCTGTATCAGCGGATCAGTCTTAGCGAGTTCAATGAACTTGGCGATTCCTTCTTTAATCATCGGCGGCGGATTGCAGTTCGGGTCAGCTCCGCTTGTTTTGCAGAACTCCTGGAAAGCATCCACGCTGAAGACCGCCCCCGCCAGGTCCAGCACGGTGGCACCGCCCGCTGAATGTCCCGCCGCCCCAATACGATTTACATCAATATGCGGCCCGAAATATGGGTCGGCAATCATCGCGCTGATCAACGCGGAAAGATCCAGTGCGCGCTCCCACGGAGTTCCAAACGACTGGGGAAGCGGCCCTCCGGGTTCCGCCTGCGTATCGCCGTGGTGATTCACGGCGGCAACGATATACCCTTGTGACGCCAGGTAATTGCCCAGCCAAGCCAGCGACAGCGCCACGCTCATGGATCCGTGCGACAGCACGATCAACGGGTACTTCTGCGCTGGCCGTGAAAACTCCGCGCCCTCCGCCAGCGGATACGATACAAAAAACGGTTTCAGCGCCGGAACCCCGTAATCTGGGGCTTCCAGTTTCGATCCCGCTGCTGCCGGATACCAGACAATCGTTGCCAGTGGCCTAGGCCCCGTTCCCTGCCAGTTCTTTCGCGTATTGTCCGTGTAATTCCTCAGAGCGAAGCCCACCGTCCCTGGGGCCTTGCCCGGACTCTTGTCGTCCGCTTGTGCCACGCTTCCAGAGCCGTGCCAGAGGAATGCCGTTGCGAGTAAAAAGGTCAGCGTTTTCATTTCACTCTCTCCAAAGTAGTTTGAATAGGCGCGGCTTCGAGCTGCCGCATAAAAACCGTACGCTGTAAAGACGAAAGTATACGGCGTATAGTTCCGTGTTCCTAAAGAAAAATGTAACCCTTCCGCTGGTTTCCCAGGCCGCCCGACTATCCTTTTCCAGTTGTGTGATTGCTTCAACAGAATCAGCAAGTTGCGGATGCTCGTAGTCTGCCTGGGCCATTGTTAGTGATCTACGGGTTCCTTCAGTACGGCCCACTTGCAATGAGAAGAGTCGGATAATCTTTTACCCCAGCCACCTGGCAACGAAATCCCGTCGCTTAGGTCAGCGTCAAGGTATTATCGTTTTGCCGCGTCGCAAGATCTCTCGTTAGGGACCGCGCCGCACATCATCGGAGCTACGAAACCATGTTCATCAGAATTGCTGCCCGCTTCTTGTTCGCTGTCTGCCTTGCCGCCTCTGTCATCCCGACACACGCCGAGATTCACTTTGATGAAGCGCGCAAAGTCTTCCGCCTGGATTCCCCGGGCGACACTTACGCCTTCGGGATCAACGAACGCGGCGAATTGCAGGCTCTGTACTGGGGTGCCGCGCTTTCTCCCACTGATCCCATCGGCCCGGCTAAATCCGATCCCGGTGCCAGCTCGCAGGATCCCAGCACCAGCACCACGCCGCAGGAATTCGCCGGCTGGGGCCAGGGACTCTACACGGAACCCGCGCTCAAAATTACTTTCCCAGATGGCAATCGTGACCTGGTGCTCCACTACGTCTCGCACAAGATCGACGGGCAGAGGCTCACGGTTCTCCTGAAGGATATTGAGCGTAGCGTCTTCGTCACCCTGCACTATCAGATGGACCCCGACACCGGCATCATGGGCCGCTCCGCGCTGATCGAAAATCGTGGCACCGTGCGCATCGTCGTCAACAGCGCTTCCGCCGCCACCTGGACTCTTCCTCACGGCAGCGATTACAGCCTGCGCTATCTCGCAGGACGCTGGGGCGGCGAATTCCAGGTTCACCAGCAGCGCCTTCAGCCCGGCGAAACTGTCCTGGAGAGCCGCCGCGGCGCTACTGGCCTGCAGAACAATCCGTGGTTCGCCATCGCGCGTGGCGATTTTGCGAACGAAGAATCCGGCGATGTCTGGTTCGGCGCGCTGGCCTGGAGCGGCTCGTGGCGCATCACCGTCGAACTCGATCAGATTCGCCAGGTGCGCGTCACCGGCGGCTACAACTCCTTCGACTTTGCCTACGCCCTCGCGCCCGGCGAACACCTCGAAACTCCTGTCTTCTACGCCGGTTATTCCGCGAATGGCGCAGGCGAAGCTTCACGCCTGCTTCATCGTTTTGAGCTTGCCCGCATTTTGCCCCAGGCTCCGCAGCCACGCCCACGCCCCGTTCTTTACAATTCCTGGTATGCCACGGAGTTCAACGTGGACGAAGCCGGACAGATCAAGCTTGCCGAAGCCGCGGCCAAAATTGGCGTTGAACGGTTCGTGATGGACGACGGCTGGTTCGGCCAGCGCGTCAACGATCTCGCCGGGCTAGGCGATTGGTACGTGAACGCGAAAAAGTTTCCCCACGGTTTGAAGCCGCTCATCGACAAAGTGCACGAATTGCATATGGATTTCGGCCTTTGGGTCGAGCCGGAGATGGTCAACCCAAACAGTGACCTTTATCGCAAACATCCGGATTGGGTCCTCAATTTTCCCGGCCGCCCGCGCACCGAAGCTCGTCAACAACTTGTCCTCAATCTTGCTCGCCCCGATGTTCGCCAATACGTTTTCCATTTCCTCGACGCGCTGCTGAAGGAAAACGACATCAGCTTCATCAAGTGGGATTACAACCGCGGCTGGTCTGAACCCGGCTGGCCCGCCATTGCCAACGCGGCGCAGGACGGCGAACAGCAGAAGATTTACGTCAAGTTCACAGAGAATCTTTACTCCATTCTTGCGGAGCTGCGCGCCAAACACCCCGGCCTGGAAATTGAATCCTGCTCCAGCGGCGGCGGCCGCGCCGATCTCGGCATCATGCATTACACCGATCAGATCTGGACCTCTGACGACACCGACCCCTTCGATCGACTCGCGATTCAGGATGGTTTCACGCAAGCTTATTCACCAGGAATGATGGTGGCGTGGGTTACCGGTTCGCCCGATGGGATGAACCACCGAACCACTTCGCTCGAGTACCGCTTTCTTTCCTCCATGCAAGGCGCGCTTGGAGTTGGCGATAACCTTAATAACTGGACGCCTGAGGACTTCGCCATTGCCACGCGCTTGATCACCGAATACAAAGCGTTGCGCGAGACGATTCAGCATGGCTCGCTCTACCACCTGCTCTCCCCGCGCGACGCAAGCGAATTCTCCGCCACGGAATCCGTCTCGCCCGACAAAAATCAGGCGGTGGTCTTTTCTTTTCTCCATTCCAGCCAGATGGGGTATCCCTTCCCAACTTTATATGTGAAGGGTCTTGAACCCGAAGCGAACTACACACTCGCTTCAATCGTTGGCAAAGCTGCCGAGGGCACGCCGCAATCCGCCTCCGGCCGTTACTGGATGGCGCATGGCCTGGAACCCGAGTTGCAAGGTGACTATCAGGCCGCTGCCTTTCGCCTGGACAAATCCCACTGAAGCTCTTCTCGTTTGCCAACGAAGTAACAGAGCATCACGTTGCAGAAACCGGCCACAGGCGGTGAACGTCTCATTACCAGAGCGCAATTCACGGATCACAATGGCTCACGCTTCAGGAGGCAGCTCATGTACAGGTACCTGTTCGTGGCACTTGTGTTGGCAGCACCGGCTTTTGCTCAGAATCAGTCAGTCGACGCGCGCGCGGCGGCGGGATGCGGCCCGGCAGACATCAATTTCAGCGTCAAAACGGATAAGAAACAACACGCTGTGACGCCTCCGGCACCCGGCAAAGCGATGGTGTACGTCATCGAAGAAGAGGTAACCAATCCGGGGACGATACTTCCCGGACATATCACCACGCGCGTGGGCTTGGACGGGAACTGGGTGGGCGCGAATCACGGAGCCTCTTATCTGTCCTTTGCCGTCGAACCCGGCGATCATCGTGTCTGTTCGGATTGGCAATCGATCATCGAGTACATGCAGAAACTGAGTGGAGCAGCGAATCTGGCGGCGGAGCCCGGCAAGTCCTACTACTTCCACGTGTATGTATTTACTGGCGATAACCAGAACCAACCATATTTGACACTCGAACAGGTGGACGAGGCGCAGGGCCTGCTTCTGGTATCCAAGTCCGCGCTGAGCACCTCGAAGGCGAAAAAGTAAAGAGCGAACAAGCGCGATTCGCGATCTCGCAACATACCGTGATTTCAGAGAGATAGCGTGTGTGTGACGGACATCACAGACTATAGTGACCTGTGCATGCTATATATGTGACGCATATAACCCTCCGCCAGGGCATCGTAGCTGTTTTAGCGTTTCTCCCACGCTTCATCCAGGGCATCGATTCGAGGCAATAGTGACCGTTACCCCCATCGACCCGAACACCTATAAAGCGCTGTTGGACCACGTCAGCGACGGCGTGTACATCGTGGATCTCGACCGGCGCATTCTCTACTGGAACGAAGGCGCCTGCCACCAGACCGGCTACAGCTCTGATGAAGTGGTTGGCCAGCACTGTCCTGAGGGTGGCCTGTGTCATGTGGATGTGGATGGGCTGAAGATGTGCCTGAATAACTGCCCCTTGACGGCGTGTCTTACAGACGGCATGTCTCACGAAGTGGAGATTTTCTTGCTTCATAAGCAGGGCCGGCGTGTCCCTGTCACCGCGCGAGTTCAGCCCCTGCGATCCCCAGACGGCGCCATCATCGGGGCCGTGCAGATTTTCACAGACGACACGGTCGAGCAGGATTCCAAGCGCGTGATCGAGGAGATGGGCCGCCTGGCCTTTCTTGACGACGTCACCCAGCTGCCCAATCGCCGTTTTGTCGAGATGTCTCTGCAAACGGCCTTAAGCGAATATCGCGTGCACAAGGAACCCTTTGGAGTACTGGTGATCGACCTCGATTGCTTCAAGGCCGTCAACGACAGTTTCGGCCACGCCACCGGCGACCACGCCTTGCTGGAGGTTGCCAAAACCCTGAAGGGAACTTTGCGCCCCATGGACGTTGTCGGGCGCTGGGGCGGGGATGAGTTCATCGCCATCGTGCATCACGTGAACCAGGAAGTCCTCACGCAGTTGGCGGTGCGCTGTTGCGGCATGGTGGCGCAAACCATACTGCCGAACAATGATGGGAATTCGGTGTCTCTCTCGGTCTCCATCGGCAGCACACTCGCGCTCCCTGGCGACACTACAGAAAAGCTGATTCAACGGGCCGATGAACTGATGTACCAGAACAAGACGAACAGCGGCATCGCGAAAAAGCAATCCTTTCTGAAGACTTTGCTGGCGCTCTGGAAGAAGAAGCTGCTCAGCGCCAACACGACGAATCTGCTGTAACTGGCCTTCCTTTATTCCCTGGAGGAGGAGAGCCGCTCGCAGGACGATTTAGGGGGTAGGACCTTCTGGTCCGACAATAACCATCACCACACGTCCGGCTTCAGCGGCGTAGGACTCCGAATCATCGGAAGACTCCGTCCCCCCTCATAGCAGGCGGACGCCCTCCGAAGTAATCCCGGCCCGTGGACTTCGTCCATCGCTGCATGTGGCTCTGCTGAGTGGACCGCGTCCCACGCGGATGCGCCATCACCCGATTAGAGTCCGCTCAGCTTCCAGACCTAACATCCTTTTGGATGCCACGCGGCCGGCTCACAGACCCTATTCGACTCACCACTAGACAATTCCTCGATTTTACTTTATATGGTACCCAATAGCGTATATGTACATATCCGGTGTTGGCCCAGATATGTCTTGCTAAGCGAGGTACCCAGCGCCATGAAGACGATTCGCAATGTCATCCTTTGCGTTTCCCTGATGTTTCTTTGCATTGCCTATTCAGGCCGAGAGGCGTTTGGCGCACAAGACGCTGGCCAAACAACCGCTACGAAGCCTGCTCAGCCAGAAGCCACCGCTCGGGGTTCCGGCGCAACGGTTCATCCCCTTGGGGATTACGTGCCTTGCCTGTTCGCTGCGGACGAAGTTGCCGGTATGCGCGTTCTAAAGCCGGAACGAACCCTCGAAGAGGGGCCCAAAAAAATCGGTGCAAATACCGCCCTTCGAGTAGTTGACGCGATGAATGCCGCGATTGCGAAAGTCATCGCTGGATACGGGCCCGCTTCGTCGCCAAAGAATAGCGGCGCGGGACCCTCCACGAAGGAAGACAACTCTGCTGATCTACAGCTGTTCGTTGAAGAGTTCGCGCAGAAGTTTTTTGCTTACGTGGATCCCGACAAACTCAAGGACGTAACGGCCGTACAAGCGTATGGGGTCCTATCCGATGCCGCTCGCACTGTCGCTGACAAAATGTCTTCCGAGATTCTGAATCGGACCTCGGCTTACGATTATTTCGCCTATCGCAGAACAACACCCGATACCAAGGCTGGAGCGACCCTCCCGGCCAATGTCCAGACGGCAATTACTGAGGTGGAGAACGCCATTTTGGCCGCGGTCAGAAGCGCATCCACGGAGGCACTCGAAGCCGAGCCGCCACAACTCTACGAACCCCCAAACGATATCAGTTGCTCCATCTCCGTAATGCCCTGGAAGGAAACCAGCGACACCTTTGGGCGCCGAGTGGCCAATCAGTTTTTGGCGATCCAGGTCACTGTTCGCAATCTCAATACCAAGAACGAGTTCCTGATGCATGACATTCAGGTCGCCGTTGACACTGGTCTCAGTACTGACGGGTACTTTTGGAAACAATATGCCGGGCGTTTTCAGGCAGGGCGCGACAAACTGCTGGTGCGCGCCGTAGCGCAGACCGGGCAATCCATGAGCCCGCGCAACCTCGCTCTGAATGCCTTGATTGTCGTTGGAGCGATCGCCGGCTCTTCCTCTATCGCGGGAACTAGCGACTTCAAAACCGGCGTCGCCGTATTCGAGAGCGCGTTTATACCAGGATTCTCCACTTTGTTTCCCGATCACACCGTGGAACAGCTTAATCGCATCAACGATCTTGTTTTCTCGGCGTCGAACACGAGCAAGGTCGTTGTGCCCGTACAAGGCTCTGTGCCTCTGGTAACTTTTGTTGCCGCAAAACCGATCGAGCAATTGCCCTACGCGTGGTGTGGCTACGGGCCGAAAGAATCGGAAGATCAAAAGGCCTTGAAGCGACCGTGCGTTTATGATCCTTACACTGATCAGGACACTAGCTTCCCGCATCACTCGTTTTATAAGAACGACAGTTCGACGGACACCGAAGCAATGGCCACGGACTGGCAAGCTCTGAAATTCAGCAAGTGGAAGCCGGCGGCCCTGCGCATCCTCCAAAACCACCTTTTTGTTGTGATTGGCGGAGTCCACATCCAGGAATTGACGGGCGAGACGAAAATCACCAACTTAGACTGCCCCACACTTCCCGGTGGCGCGGTGGACGTCAGCCAGGCAAAAGATGGCGTGCTCACTTGCACTGTTTCCGGCAGCAGTCTGGACAAATTGTCCAGCGTGAACCTCGAAAAGGGAGCAGAGAAAATCGCCGGAAAGGTGAAGGCTGCCAAGGATGGAAACTCGGCTTCCCTGGAATTTGACCCATCCGCATTAGCCGACGGAGACGGCTTGTACTCGCTCTTCCTGGTGATGAACGACGCGAGTGGAACTGCGAAGGAAACGGATTCGGGCGAGAAAGTCTCTCTTATCCCTCAGACGTACGTTGCCAGCATCGATCCTCAACTGGATCTGAGCAAAGGTGCAACGGTTCCGCTCACCTTGACCGGCAAACACCTCGACAAAATTGTGCATCTCTACCTGGTTTCCGCGGACAAATTGGCTGTGGAAGCCACGGGCACCTTTACCGCAGCAAAGAACAGTACCCTGGATAAGGGGCTAACCGCTGAATTTCCGACCTCGGGTCCAAACAGCTTGATTACTGGAACTACATACTACCTGCGATACGCGGTGAAAGATCAATTGGGAAAACAGATTGATGCCACGTCTCTCACCGTGAAGACCATCAATCAGGCACCTGCAGCAGGCAAGGGTGCAACGCCGGTGATCACCAAACTGTCCGCGACCGCAGGGCCGGTTGGTACAGCAATAACGATCACAGGAACAGACTTCGGCGCTACGCAGGGAAGCAGCACAGTTACGTTTAACGACACGCCGGGGAAACCGACGGCCTGGGATGCAACCTCCATCGCGGTGCCGGTGCCCGCCGGGGCAAAGACCGGCAACGTGGTTGTCACCGTGGGCGGAGTTGCCAGCAAAGGTGTAAAGTTCACGATTGGCACCGTCCCGGTAATCAAGAATCTGTCTGTTGCCTCGGGGTCCATAGGAACTTCCGTGACAATTACCGGAACAGACTTTGGCGCGACGCAAGGCAAGAGCACCGTGAGGTTTGGTGGAACGACAGGGAAACCAACGAGTTGGAATGCAACAACGATCGTTGTGCCGGTACCCGCCGGGGCGAAGACCGGCAACGTGGTGGTCACAGTAGACGGAATCGCCAGCAAGGGGCTCAGGTTCACGATCCCATGATCTGGGCTCAATCCAGTTGCCCACAATTTGGGAACCGGAAGAACATCGTTGGCGCAGTACCCTTGCGTCTTCTTGGTCTCCGGATTATGAGTCGCCCGCACCATTCGCCCCATCTGGTTCCACAGCTCAATTGACCTGGGATGCCACTCCGAAGCGGCAACCAAGGAGTGCGCCTGCGCCGGCGTCCCCTTCATCGTCGGCGGCTGCTCGCTGCAAGTGCGCCTAGTTGGGTTGGCCTGAGCTAGCAGTCCCCGCGCCAAAAGCTGGAACCCAAATCGGAACGAAAAAGGGCCCCAATCTGATCTGTCGACTGTGGGCTTCCAGACCCGCTCCCTTCTCTTGCCCCCGTCATTGCGGCACATGCAATGCCTCGGCTACAATCATCCGTTTGCCACACTTGCGAAAGGCTTACCCGAAGCGTCATGCACGAAATCCGCGTCCACAACACCCTGTCCGGCAAGGTTGAGCCCTTCGTGCCGCTGAAGTCCGACGAAATCGGGATGTACACCTGCGGCCCCACGGTCTACGACTACGCGCACATCGGCAATTACCGCACGTTCGTCTTCCAGGATATTCTGCGACGCTTCCTGAAGCTGCGCGGCTTCAAGCTGAATCACGTCATGAACCTGACCGACGTGGACGACCGCATCATCGCCAATGCCGCCAAGGCGGGCGTCTCCATTCGCGAATACACGGAAAAGTATGTGCAAGCCTTTTTCGCGGATTGCCGCGCGCTCAGCATCGAATCGCCGGAGCATTGGATTCGCGCCACGGAACATATTAACGACATGGTCGCGCTGATCCAGCGTCTGCAACAGAATACGTACACTTATCCCAGCGAGGGCTCGATCTACTACCGCATCACCAAGTTCAAAGATTACGGCAAGCTCTCCAAGATTGACCTGACGGGCATTCAGGCCGGAGCGCGCGTGGACAACGACCGTTACGATAAAGAGAGCGCGCGCGACTTCGCTTTGTGGAAAGCGCCCAAGCCTGGCGAGCATTTCTGGGAAACGGCGATTGGCGCGGGGCGTCCCGGATGGCACATCGAGTGCTCCGCGATGGCCATGAAATATCTTGGCGAAACGTTGGACATTCACACTGGCGGCATTGACCTGGCCTTTCCGCACCACGAAAACGAAATTGCGCAGAGTGAAGCGGCCACGGGCAAGCCGTTCGCGCGTTACTGGATGCACGCGGAGCATTTGCTGGTGGAAGGCGAGAAGATGTCCAAGTCGCTGGGCAACTTCTTTACTTTGCGCGATCTGTTTGCCAAGGGATACAAGCCGTCCGCGTTGCGTTTTGCGCTGGCCAGTGTGCCATACCGCCGGCAACTGAATTTCACATTCGATGGATTGCAGCAGGCCACCAGTTCCGTCGAGCGGCTGCGCAATTTCGCTGCGCGGCTGAAACAGGAAAAGTTCCCCGCCGGTTCGCAGCCGACTATTGCCGCGAGCATCGCCAAAGCCGCGGATGATTTCGATGCTAGCCTTTCCGACGACCTGAACACCGCGCAAGCGTTGGCTGCCGTCTATGATCTGGTGCGCGAAATTAATATCGCCATGGACAAAGGCGAATTCCGCCAGGGAGAAATCCCATTAGTGCAGGAGTTGCTCGCGGATTTTGATCGCGTATTCGCCGTCATGGTTGATAACGACGCGGAAAAACTTCAGGCGCTGGGCTATGCCGATGCTTCCGGCGGAGTGGAAGACGCGGAAATCGAAAAGCTGGTTGCCGAACGCCAGTCGGCGCGGCAACGCCGCGATTTTGCGGCCAGCGATCGCATCCGCAAGGAACTCGCCGAGCGTGGTATACTTTTGGAAGATGCCAAGGACGGCAGCGTCCGCTGGAAACGCAAATGAAGTACTTCCACTTTTTGAAGCATGATCGAGTTGCGGTGGGGCCGCGGGTGCCGCGGAAATTCCGCCCGGCCATTTTGCGCCCCGGTCTCTACGGCGTCGATTAAGTCCCTCACTTTCAGCAGGCTGCAGCAAAACTCGCCTGCCCTCTCTCCACGCAGTTCGGCATTAACCTGAACCACCGCGCACGATTTTTGGAGGAATCATGATTACCGCCTCAGAAACAAAACTCCCTCGAATCAAGATGGCTTTGCCTGGACCGAAAGCGCAGGAAGTCATCGAGTACGACAAGAAATACATGTCGCCATCGCTCTTCCGCGAGTACCCGCTCGTAGCGCATCGCGGTTACGGCGCCATCGTGGAAGATCCCGATGGCAACACGTTCCTGGACTTTGCCGCGGGCATCGCCGTTTGCTCAACAGGACATTGTCATCCGCACGTAGTGCAAGCTATTCAGAAGCAGGCCGCGGAACTCATCCACATTGCAGGCACGGATTTCTATCACCGGCACATGCCGGAACTCGCGGAGCGCCTTGTCGCCACCATGCCGAAGGAGCACAAGTACAAAGTGTTTTTCGGCAATAGCGGTACGGAAGCGGTGGAAGGCGCGATTAAGCTGGCTCGCTATGCCACGCGGCGCGACAAACTCATCGCGTTTTACGGCTGCTTCCACGGGCGCACTCTCGGCTCGCTTTCGCTTACCGCCTCAAAGAATACGCAGCGCAAGTATTTCGGCACGCTGCTGGGCGGCGTCGAGCACATTCCTTATCCGTACGCCTACCGTTGCGCGCTGGGCCACAACAAGGAAACGTGCGGCGGCGAAATCATCGAGCAGCTGGAGCAGCAGATCTTCAAGCGTTTGTTTGCGCCGGAAGAAGTTGCAGCGATTATCGTCGAGCCGATTCAGGGCGAAGGCGGCTTCATTCCCGCACCGGCATTCTTCCTGCAGGAGCTGCAGCGCATCTGCAACAAGCACGGCATCATGCTGATCCTCGACGAAGTGCAATCCGGAGTTGGGCGCACGGGAAAAATGTGGGCCTACGATCACGCCGGGATTACGCCGGACATTGTGTTAACCGCGAAAGGAATTGGCAGCGGCATGCCGATCAGCGCGTTCATCGCCAAGGAAAGCGTAATGCAGTGGAAGCCGGGCTCGCACGGCACAACCTATGGAGGGAATCCCGTGTGCATCGCTTCGGCGATGGCCACGCTGGATTTGATCCAGGGCGGGTTGATGGCCAACGCCCAGAAAATGGGCGACTACATTTTTGGCAAAATCAACGATTGGCCCAAGCGATTTAAGATTGTCGGCGACGTTCGCGGCAAAGGACTGATGATTGGTTTGGAGATTGTTCGCGACCAGCGCACCAAGGAAAAAGCTGCAGACCTGCGCAACAAAGTGGTGGTGGGCGCCTTCCACCGCGGCTTGCTGACGCTGGAATCCGGCGAAAATTCCATCCGCGTTTCGCCGCCGCTCATTATTGATGAAGAGCAGGCCGATTGCGCCATTCATATCCTGGAAGAGAGCATCCGGGAAGTGGAGAAGACGCTCTAACACGCGCTGGTTTGGAGATCGACAATTCCCGTGGCGGCAGAATATCCTACGCGCCACGGGATTTGTGTCTATACTGGAGATGTTCTTACCAATAAAGTAACTGGGCGGCGAAATGCTGGCACGTATCGGATTCGCAATCGTGCAGTGGAAGGCGCGGCACGGCCTGCAGGATTCCGTGCGGGCAGCCGATGATGACTCAGGCGCATCGGCCGAAAGGCTCGAAGCGCTGCGCACCGGGGTCCGCGGGGAAACTTACGCTTACTGGTATTTGCGACGCCTTGGGTACGTCTTCATTGCGCGAAACTATGCGCCTGCCCGCGCCAAAGGTGAAATCGACCTGATCGGTTTTGACGGCGAAACGCTGGCATTTGTGGAAGTGCGCACACGGCTGGCGGTGAAAGGGAAGTCCGCGCTGCCGGAATTGAGCATTACCAGGGAAAAGCATGCGGTGCTCGTCCGCACCGCTCACTATTTTTTGCGCGAACGTCATTTGAAGGAATGTCCAGTCCGCTTTGACGTGGTGGCGATTGACAACATCGCCGGCCATCCACCCGCCGTGCGTCTCCATAAAGCGGCGCTCAGCCCTCAGGCTTCATCCCGGACCAGGTAAAGCAAACGACTGCGGCCACCCGGGCACGGGTTAGCAGCGACGTAACGCCCTGTGACGGTCTTTACATCTTCCGAGGGCAAAGTCGGAGTACAATATCGACTTTGCAGTAAGCGTTTGTTCGCTTTAGGGTAAGTGCGTGTGCGGAGGACCATTTGCCGGAGTTACGTAAGGATCCAATTACAGGACGCTGGGTGATCATTTCAACGGACCGCGGAAAGCGGCCGATGGATTTTTTGCGCGAAAGCGTTTTCCCAGGAACGCCGCGAAATTGTCCATTCTGCCCAGGGAACGAGGGTAAGACGCCGCCAGAGATTCTGGCCTACGGGCGCAACGGGGGCAGCGCCAATTCTTCCGGTTGGAACATTCGTGTGGTGCCGAATCGTTTTCCAGCATTGGGGATTGAAGGGGAGCTGGATCGCGAAGGGGAAGGACTGTTCGACAAAATGAATGGGATCGGGGCGCACGAGGTCATCATTGAGACGCCCCAACACCAGACGACGCTGGCGCAGTTGCCGCAGAAATCCGTGGAAGATGTGCTGTGGGCTTATCGTGACCGCATGCTGGACTTGAAGAATGACAAACGCTTCCGCTACGTTCTGATATTCAAGAACCACGGTGAAGCCGCCGGAGCTTCGGTAGAGCACCCGCATTCGCAATTGATTGCGCTACCGATTGTGCCGCGGCGCGTGCGCGAGGAAGTGGATAACTGCTGGCATTATTACGACGAAAAAGAGCGTTGCATTTTCTGCGACATCATCCGCCAGGAGCGGGACACGGGCGAGCGCGTGATCGGCGAAAACGACCATTTCATTACGCTGGCGCCTTATGCGCCGCGCTTCCCGTTTGAAATGTGGCTGCTGCCGAAGGCGCACGGGTCGGCGTACGAAAACAATCAAAGCTCGATGTACGCCAGCCTGGCCAGCATGCTGAAAGACACGCTGATGCGCATGGACGCAGTGCTGGACCGCCCCTCATTTAACTTCATGATTCATACATCACCGATCGGGGAAGAGATCAACGATCATTATCACTGGCACATTGAGATCATCCCCAAGCTAACGAAAGTGGCCGGCTTCGAGTGGGGCACGGGCTTCTATATCAATCCGACTCCGCCCGAAGAATCGGCGCGGTTTCTGCGGGAAGCACAGATCGAAGAGCCAACGAAGAAGTAAGCGGACATTCCAGAGGCAGCGTGCCGAAAGAGCAACGCCGGGCACGCTGACAGGCTTGAAAGAATTTCGCTATAATAAAGGGAACGGCGCGGTACCCAAGTGGTAAGGGAGAGGTCTGCAAAACCTTTATGCGTGAGTTCGATTCTCACCCGCGCCTCCAATTTTTAAAGCAATTCAAAGCGTAGAGGTTGGTGGAAGCTACTCTGGTGTTCTGTGCCGATATGTGGCCTCGGCTCTCCTGTTGTTCCATTAGCAAACAAAGTCAGGGAGTACCATCGCCATCCCCCATTGGACAGGTGAACATGGCAGACAGCCAGAACTTCCCAAAGGGTTATGCAGAGTGTCAGGCAAAGGGCCAGCTCCCTCAATCCGGAGACTTGCCCGAACTCTGAGAGGACTTTCTATGAAGGTGACGAGGATTGTCGCCGTAATATCTGCCTTAATCCTATTCATGAGTGTGGGCTGTAAAAAGCAGTCGCACGACACCACGCCGCACAACGCATCCGCTTCGGGACAGACAGCAACTCCTTTGCAGCCAGTCAGCACACCGACCACTGTGCAAAAAGCCGACCCAGTTGTCCCATTCTCAACAACGGTTTCCGCCCCAACGGTAGCACCAACAACAAACGCAAATCAGGAATCAGATGAGACGAGTAGGCGAATAGAATTGCCGCAAGCTGATGAGCATATCGTGTTGCAGGGAGCCGCCCGGACAATGCTGGAAACGGCTGTGTCCGGCGCCACTGGGAGCGGGCCGGTGCTGCTTCCCGATGAGTCCGCTGCAACGCTCATTGGCAGCTTACCAGAGGAATTCCGGAATTCATGCGGGGCGATGTGGTTGGGATTTGGCGAAAATGAAGAGGGCACGGCGAAGTGGACGGTGCGGGTGCTGTATTCCTTGCGCCGCCACGAAGGGACTGAGGCGGTGCTGGCGATCAGTTGCGCGTCAGCATTGACCAGTTATTACGATGAACGCCCGGCAACAGTTTCTCTGACTCCCAATTTGGCCACGCTGGATCTGATTCCTTTGGCGGAGAAATGCGACAACTGTTCGGACCTCTATCACTTGGAGTTTTCGCAAGCCTTTCCAGCCCTAGGAGCGCAATTAGTGGAACTGCAGGTTAACCACTCGACTGAGAATCCCTGCTGCGGCGGAGGCGACGAGCAGAGTGGAGACCGGATGATGATTCTGGACTTGTCCAGGGGAAGACAGGTCCTCGCGGTGGACAAAAGAACGGAAGTGGATAGCAATGTTGATTCGAATGACGGCACTGAGACCATCTGCGAAGCCAAGATTAGCTACCTGCATGACGCGACGCGCAACTTGCAAACTATCGCCACAGTGACACGATGCATGGAGAACAAGAAGCCTCTGCCAGAGGTCAAGAAGCGGACTTTTCGCTGGAACGCGGGAGCACACCAATTCGACGAAGTGAAATAGCGCCTGACGATTGTCCTCTTGACCGTTTTGGAGACGCCCGGACGCCGACGCTAGCACGACTACCATCTGCAAACCTCCGGCTTCCAGAGCGAACACATCGGGTAGCATCACGTCTCGTGCCTCTGCAACTTATGCGGGATCTCTTTCCTGAGGGCACATGCGTGTCACTTCCTCACTTCCCCCGAATTTTACGCAAAGCGAGCTTGGTGTACTCCGACCCAAGGTAAGTCATAGCGCCCAGTGATTGGCTCGCTAAGAATTAGGCACCTGAACCTCAGCAGTGCAATGATGTTTACATCACACCCATCCTGCCGCTCACCGTTTTGGGATGTGAGCGCTCCTCAATCATTCAGGGAGACCACCGATGGTACCGGCCTTGGCATCCGCCGCGCGTTTCGATGACGCCGATGCGAAATTCAACCGCACTTATATCTTCGCCATTGCATTGACGGCCGCATTGGGCGGATTGATGTTCGGCTACGACTGGGTGGTGATCGGCGGCGCCGAACTTTTCTACGAGAAATATTTTCACCTGGTGAGTGCGCTGCAAGTCGGGTGGGCGATGAGCAGCGCCTTGATAGGAGCGTTGACCGGGGCAATGTTCGCCGGCGGCTTAAGCGACAAATTCGGGCGCAAGCCGCTGCTCATCGGGGCTGGGCTGCTGTTCGTGGTAACGTCCATCGGTACGGGGCTCTCTCCAACATTCCTATTGTTCATCGTAAATCGCCTGCTGGGCGGCGTGGCTATCGGTATCGCTTCCAATTTAGCGCCGCCGTACATTGCGGAGGTTGCGCCGGCGAACATGCGCGGGCGTCTGGTTTCCGTCTACCAATTAACCATCGCGCTGGGAGTGATGTCGGCCCAAGTGGTCAACTGGCTGATCGCACAGCCGACGGCGCCCGGCACCACCATTGACCGCGTACTTTTTGATTCGTGGAATGTGCAGGCGGGATGGCGGTGGATGTTTGGCGTGACGGCTCTGCCCGCGCTCGTCTTTTTCGCCGGCATGTTTTTCGTGCCGGAAAGCCCGCGCTGGCTGGCGAAGAAGGGGCGCTCCGAAAAATCGTTGAGGGTGCTGACAAAAATCGGCGGAGCGGCGTATGCGCAGCGTTCCGTGAAAGAAATTGAAGACACGCTGGTGAATGAAATCGACAAGGTGGATCTGCGCGAACTCCTAGCGCCCAGGATGCTGAAGATTTTATTGCTGGGCGTTGTGCTTGCGGTATTCCAGCAATGGTGCGGCATTAACGTGATTTATCAATACGGGGCGCGTATTTTTGCGGGCGCGGGCTATGCTGTGTCCGGGATTCTGTTCAGCATCGTGATTACCGGAGTGGTTGGGGTGCTGATGACGTTTGTGGCTATTGGCACGGTAGATCGCTGGGGGCGCCGCGTGCTGATGTTGAGCGGAGCATTCGGGCTGACGCTGATTTACCTGGCCACGGGCTGGGCTTATCACGAAAACATGAAAGGGCTGGTTCCGGTGGTCCTGGTGGTTGCCGCGATCGCGTGCTACTGCTACTCGTTGGCGCCGATTACCTGGGTAATTTTGTCGGAGATTTTCCCGAATCGTATTCGTGGCGGCGCGATGTCTGTCTCCGTGGTTTCGCTGTGGCTGGGCAATTTCGTGCTCTCGCAGACTTTTCCGGTCATGTATGAAAAGCTTGGGCTGGCGCGGTGCTTCTGGGTTTACGCCGGTATCTGCTGCCTGGGATTTTTCTTTATTTGGTTCAAACTGCCGGAAACGAAGGGCAAAACATTGGAGCAAATCGAGCGTGAGCTGGTGGATTGAGATCTGCGAAAGATCTCTCAGTTTTCTCAGTGCCGTATCGTTTCAGAAGAGGACAAGGTTCCATGAACAGCCGCGAACGGGTATTAGCGATCATTGATGGTCGCACGCCGGATCAATTTCCATCGATGCCAATCACCATGATGTTTGCCGCGGACCAGATCGGCGTGAAGTATGGCCGCTACATCAGTGATTACCGCGTGCTTGTTGAAGCACAGCTACGCACCGCGGAGAAATTCGGGATTGACCAGGTGTCCTGCATCTCCGATCCGGTGCGTGAAGCGGCCGATCTGGGCGCGAACGTGCGGTTCTTTGACGATCAACCGCCCGCCGCGGATGAGTCACACGCGTTTCTTGCCGACAAGAAAGTTTTAACGCAATTGAAATTCCCTGATCCGCTGGGCGGCGGACGCATGCACGACCGCGTGAAGGCGGCCGCACTGCTGAAAGAAAAGATCGCCGGAGAAAAAATCGTGGAAGGGTGGATCGAAGGCCCATGCGGACAGGCGGCGAATTTGCGCGGCATCAACACCCTGATGCTGGACTTCTTTGATGATCCCGCGTTCGTTCGCGATCTTCTGGAGTTTGTGGTGGAGATGGAACTGCGCTTTGCCAGGGCGCAAATGGAGGCAGGAGCGGAGTTAATGGGAGTGGGTGACCCGGCTACATCGCTGGTTGGCCCTGACATTTTTGCTCAATTTATTTTTCCGATGCAAAAGAAACTGGTGGAAGGTCTCAAGGCCATGGGCTTGCGCACACGTTCGCATATCTGCGGCAAAACCCGCGCGATTTTGAAGGGCAGAGGCGAACTTGGATACGACATTGTGGATCTGGATTCCATGGTGCCGATGGCCGATGCCCGCGCGAAAATGCCTGGCCAAGTGATTCTAGGGAATGTGGACACAGTTAAATACATGCGCAATGGCACTGCGAGCGAAGTGACTGCAGCTGTGGCGAAGTGCCATCAGGACTCAGGAGAAAAATATATTATCGGAGCCGGTTGCGAAGTGCCAAGAGACACGCCTGCGGCCAACATGTTTGCGCTGCGGGACTATGCGCAATCGCATAAGCCAAGCTCCGCGCCCGCCGGTGACTGAATGGGATGAGGTGCAGACGAGTGCAACCCAATAACCCGCTGAATCGTTTAGCATCGGATACTTCTTCCGTTCGATAACCTGAGTGATGCCTTTGGGCAGACCCACTTACTTCAAGCCATAAGACTCCGGAAGGAACATCGATTGATATTCTTCGTTCAGACTAGCCTGAAGTTCTTCGCCAGACGCGGGAAGCGAATCAAGCGCGCTTTCAATGCGGTCCAACCACTGAATTTCTTTCTTAGAGAGAATCAAGCCCTTGTGAGCGGCTCCTTCACGGAGGATCGTCACCGCCGCCTGACCGGCAGCCACGGTGCGCGCATAGTCGTCCTCTTCGTTGACGATAGCCCTGGCGATCGCCATCGTCGCGTCGGGCGAAAGCACGGCGGCCTGCGGGCTGAGCCACTCGTCAGACGCACAAAGCCAATCGCGCATCTTTAGGGTCTCGCCACGGGCTGCGGCTACATTCATCAACCTGCAGTCGTAGATCAAAGTTTCGGTGAAGGCCTCGGGCGCGTTGCCCGAAAGCAAGCGAACATTTTGCACCGACTCATTGCTCCACAAATCGCACATGCAGGCGGCAATGTTTCCCAGGGGGCTGAAGTGCGCGCAACTGGCCGATTTGCCCTCCATTGAAATGGGAGCACCGGTGATGGCTTTCAGGATGGGGCCCTCGTAGGCGCAATCTTTTGACGGGCCACGCGCGCCTTCCTCAAATGCGGCGAGGCTGCGGACAGCGGACATGGCGCGCACGACGGCCGCCAACACTTCCGGCAGCATCTTCTGATGGGCAAGTTGCATGGCGGTATTGGCGAAGGCGCAGGCGCTGTCGCCGCCCGGGACGGTATGGCCGCTCTGCTCGCAAAGGGAAACGATGCGGCTCCACAGCCAGTGCATGTCAGCGGGACACAGTACGCCCAAGGCAAAGAAGATGGCACGAATGTCTCCCAGCATCAGGCCGCGATCGTGCACTTCTTTTCCACCGATCGACTCGATCGAAAGGATATCCGCGCCCGCGGCGATTGAAAGTTCAAAGGAACGTTGCAATCGCTCGAGGTGCACTCCCTTGCGCAACTGCGGAGGCTTGCCTTGATCGCGAATGTCTGTCGGAGTGACGCGGAGAGCTGAGGGTAATCCGAACTTATCGTGCGCGGCGGCCAAGTGCCGGCGAAGAAGTGCCACGATTTCTGCGCCCCATTCGGGGCATTCGGTCATGGCTGGCAGAAGTTCGAATTCGAGCACAAGACCCGGGACCTTGAGCGACGCGGCGCGACGAATAATATTTGTGGCCATCTCCTCGTATTGGCCCAGAATTTCCAGCCAGGTTTCGGAAGAAATGGTGATGGGCGGAAGCGTAAAATTCACTTCCGGAAAGACAGAGCCGGCCCCAATGCGCAAGCCAAAACCGCAATTCACCGGATGAGGCGCGTGACCGAATACCAGTTCATTCACATTGCCAATGGACAGTGTGCGGTAACGCGTGGACGCGGACACTTCAGGCACAGGGTGCCTCTACGGACAGACGCCGCGCCAGGGCCACGGCGGCGCTGGCGTTGTCGCTGTAACCGTCGGCGCCGATCTCGCGGGCATATTGCGCCGTGACGGGGGCTCCGCCAATCATGACCTTCACGCGTTCGCGGACACCGGCGCTTTTCAGCGCTTCGACGGTCGTACGCATGGCGGGCATGGTCACCGTCAACAGGGCGGACAAGCAAACGAGATTGGCGTTCTTCGTGGAGATGGCCTCGACGAATTTCTCTGGCGAGACGTCCGTGCCAAGATCCGTCACTTCAAATCCGCCGCCTTCCAACATCGCCGCCACCAGATTCTTGCCAATGTCGTGCAAGTCGCCTTTGACCGTGCCAATCACCACACGTCCCGTCGGCTGAGCGCCCGTGGCCGCCAACAAGGGGCGAATATGATCGAGAGCCGCCTTCATGGCCCTGCCGGAAAGCAACAGATCGGGAACGAAGTACTCCTCAGTCTCGAAACGTCGGCCCACCTCGTCCATGGCCGGGATCATGTAGCCCGTCACCATGCTGCCTGGATCGGTGCCGGCAGCGAGCGCCTGTTTGGTGACCTCCGAAGCAGTGGCGTTGTCACCGTTCAGGATCGCCTCGTAAAGTTTGGATAGGTCGTTCATGGTCGTTTCTCGATCTCCTTTCGCTTCCGGGAAGGCCTGTCAAGTTTCAATGGCTGCCTGCGGGGACGCCATTGAACTCGTGCACGGCGTCGAGCATCGCCACGATGTTTTCCACGGGCGTGCGCGCCTGCACATTGTGAATCGTACAAAACACAAAACCCCCATGTGCAGAGAAGACTTCGCAGCGCTTCAGCACCTGCTCGCGAATCTCCGCGGGCGTTCCGAATGGCAGGACCTTTTGTGTGTCCACGCCGCCGCCCCAGAAGACGATGCGGCTGCCATAACGCTCTTTCAAATGTTCGGCGCCCATTCCGGTTGCCGAGCACTGCACGGGATTCAAGATATCGATCCCGCATTCGATAAAGGAATCAATGAAGCGCTCGACGGACCCGCAGGAGTGCTTGAAGACTTTCCACTTCGTGTTGCGATGAATCCAGTCATTGAGCTGCTTGTAATAGGGGAAGTACAACTCGCGAAATGTCGGAACGGAACAGAACGCGGAAGTCTGCGTGCCCAGGTCAGTTCCGCAGGTGAAGACGGCGTCCACATTTTCGCCCACTGCGGCATGAATCCGTTGCAGGTTGCCGATGGCGACCTCGCACTGGCGCTCGAAAATCTTATGGATATAGCCACGGCGGCTGCGCGTGGACATGTACCATTCGGCGACGTCGCGGATTCCCTTGGGGTCCTTCAGGAATGGTGCGGGCACCAGGGCAATATCGCCCAGTGCCGTGCCGCCAAAGCCAGCCAGCACGGCGCGGCCAGTTGCACGTGCGGCCTTCGCGGATTTTGCCAGCCAGGCGATGTCCTGCTCGGCGAGAGGCGTAAACTCCTCCATATTATCTTCAGGATTCAGCTTGCTCTCATCGATGGGCTTCTGGCGGATGATGGCGTCGAAGAAGTAGCCACCGTTTGGCATGCGTCCGCTGGGAGGAACGGACATGTCGCCCTCTGGATAGATCAGCGTGTCGCCATTGGGAGCAGTTGCGATGTTGAAATCGCACGGAACGAGCACGTCAAGGCCGTTGAACTTCCACGGTTTCCAGGCGCCGTCGATGGGGAATCCGAACATGGTCTTGCGCGCAAAGACGCCGGTAACGTCAATCCCCATGGCGTTTTGCAGATCCTCTTCCACCAGGGCGAGCATCTGAAAGGGCTCGTGAACTTTTACAGGACGCTTCTCAAGACCGTAATAATCGCGCAGGGCCGCCACGCAACTAGCGTGGATGCCAGTAACCGCGGTGCTGCCGAAGTCGATGGGTACGCGGCCGCCATCCAGACGATTCAGGGCGCTCATAACGGTGTCGCGGCGGTTTGCAGTTAGCGAAGGCATAAGAGCAGAGCTCCTTGTTGACGAAAACCTGAGCATGGTCAGACGCAGCGAGCGGGGGGAGCGTCCCGAGAGAAGTGGGAGAGGAACTGCAGCAAGTCCTCGAACCACACTCTTGCTGAAAGTGGAGAGTGTAATCGCTTACATAACGATTTTACCTCTCCTTGGAGCGGTTTGTTGCTGATTCAACTTATACACCCAAAAACGCCTTGTTTATATGGGTTTTTCTTGATGATCAGGCCGAAGATGCAAGCTGGTTAGCGTCCTCGGGAATTGCATAGTCGCGCCGCGGTGTCCCTTACGAATTGTCCTTTTCCAGACTGGTGGCGCTGGCATCTCGATTCGGATCGAGCCAGGAGACGTTGCCTGCATCGTCCGAGAAACGTGTTTTCCCAGCTTCCAGGATGGCGGAGTCCGGTACTTTCTTCAGCGGCGTATATCGCGGATGATGCGCTTCTTTATAAGGGTTATTTCTGGCGGCGTTGTAGCAGCAAATCATGGACCAGCGAGCGTTCTCCGAGCGGTTTTGATCGCTGCGATGCAACAGATTGGGATGAAAGAACAGCGCGTCGCCCGGCTCCATTTCCACGTGTACCAAAGGCAGCACTTTTAGGATTTCGTTGACGCGATCCCTGTCCGCGCCGGCTTGCTCTCCGGTCATTTGGTGGTCAATCCGGCCAAGTTCATGGGAACGGGCGATGACCTGCAAGCAGCCGTTTTGTTTGGTGGCGCGGTCCACGGCGATAAAGACGCTGGTCAATAAAGGAAAAAGCACGCCATTCTGATACCAGTAGCCATAATCCTGGTGCCAGGTCCACGCGCCGCCGATGCGCGGCTCTTTCATGATCATCTTGGAGTGATAGTGATAGACCTCGCCCTCGAGGAGTTTCTCGCAGGAATCGACAATGGTGTTGCAGCGGGCGAACATCCCGTAAATGGTGTCGCCCGGGTGATTCCACAAAGCCAGGCGGACAACACCGCCTTCACCGTCAGCTCTGCCATAGCCGTGATCATCCAACGCTTTGTCTTCCTTTGCCGCGCGGTGCAAGAGAGCAATCTCGCGAGAATCAAACAGGGAACGGATTAGGACAAAACCATCCCGATGGTAAAGCCTCGCCTCATCGTCGGTCAGGACTCCTCTCGCCATGGATGACTCCTTTCGCTTGGACTGAGATCCAGCGTATCAGCTCTGGTTTCCGTTTAGAGAACCCCAGGCACGACCTGTGACCTCGCGAAGAGTGGGCATCATACCAAAGAGCATGAGGGGATGGGGAACAAGGTGGCCCGGAACCAGCATCGATTCGCCGGATGCTTTCGCTTCCGCCTGACATTGGGGAATAATGGGCCGCATTGTATGATCAACTAGGCATTCGAGTGACTTCGGGAACGCCATGAACATATCTGAAGTTGCCAAGCGCGCAAAGGTTTCCACAGCGACTGTTTCGCGGACGATCAACGAAACGGGAGCCGTCCGGCCAGAAACCGCGGAACGCGTCTGGAAGGTGATTCGCACTCTGGGGTACCATCCGGATAACAACGCCCGCGCGCTGGTTTCTGGCCGCAGCAACCTGCTGGGCTTGATCATCTCTGACATCACGAATCCTTTTTTCCCGGATCTTGTAAAAAGCTTCGAAGAGCGGGCTTTGAAGCACGGGTTGGATGTCATCGTAGGGAACACCAGTTACGATCCCGGACGCATGTCGCATTGCGTGCGGCGAATGCTCGAACGCAAAGTGGACGGTGTCGCGATCTTCACATCGGAAATTGAAGGAGGCCTGATCGCGCAACTTGAGGAGCGCCGGCTTCCCATCGTATTCCTCGATACGGGCACGGTGCGCGAACGCATCAGCAATATCAAAGTGAACTATGAGATGGGAATTCATGAAGCCATCGAGCATCTGTTTCATCTGGGCCACGCAAGAATCGGTTTTATCAGCGGGCCCATGGAATTACGGTCGGCGCAAATTCGCAGGGCAGCGTTTCTGAAATGGCTGGGGCACCACGGACTTCTTGTGGATGAAGGGTTGATTGAATCCGGAAATCACAAGATCGATGGTGGAGAATCGGCGATGGGACGTCTTTTGTCCCTTGGCAAAAGACCTACAGCCGTGCTGGCTTCCAACGATTTGACGGCGATTGGTGCGTTGCGGGCCATTTATAGCGCGGGACTCCGCGTTCCCGAAGACATATCGGTAATCGGTTATGATGACATCGATTTCAGCCAGTACACGCAGCCACCGCTCACGACGGTCCGATTGTCACGCGTGGAACTGGCAGAGAAAGCGCTGGATGCGCTGGTGTCCGTGATAGGAGATAAGAACAAAGCCGGGCGCGAGTTTAATGTCGAGACTTACCTCGTCGTGCGTGGCTCGACAGCGAAGTGCAGGGAATAGTGACCAACAACGAAGGGAAGTGGCCTTGAAGGAAACGGGGTTAGGGGATGATAGTGCACAATAAAATGAACAAAAGCCTTATGTAATCGTTTACAATAGAGTGCTGCTGGGCGATGTATCCTGAAACAGAAAAAGCCACTCCCGGTTCACGCAAGTTTGAAGAACGAGAACCCTTATGGATAAGATACGCAACCTTCTTAAGAATTTTGATTCCCGTTTTGGCGGGACCGCGAGCGTGTACCGCGCGCCAGGCCGTGTGAATTTGATCGGTGAGCACACCGACTACAACGACGGCTTTGTTTTGCCCGCCACGATTGGATTCTCCTGCTGGGTGGCCATTGCCGGCCGGAACGACCGCAAGCTAAATATCTATTCGGAGAATTACGGCGAAAGCGTCGAGGCGGATCTCGACACGCTGAAAGTCCACGCGACTGGGAAGTGGGCAGACTATCCGCTGGGTGTGGCGTGGTCGCTGGAGAAGGCCCGCTATCGTCTTCAGGGTGCCAATCTTTATCTTGTGGGAGAAGTGCCGCTCGGCGCGGGGCTCAGTTCCTCGGCGTCCGTCGAAGTATCCACGGCGTACGCACTGCTGGATCTGGTGCATCATCCCTTTGACGCCACGAAGGTTGCTCTTCTCTGCCAGAAGGCCGAAAACGAATTTGTCGGCGCACATTGCGGCATCATGGATCAATTCATCTCCTGTCACGGGAGGGAGGGAAGCGCGCTACTTCTCGATTGCCGCTCGCTCGAGTATCGCCTGATGCAACTTCCAGCGGAAGTTCACATGGTGATCTGCAATACGATGGTGCAGCATAAGCTCGGAGCGAGTGAATACAACGTGCGCCGGGCACAATGCGAAGAAGGGGTGAAGCTGTTATCCAAGGCACTCCCGGGGATTCGCGCGCTGCGAGATGTTTCGCTGGAAGATCTTGAACGCAACCGCGGCCTTTTGAGCGAAACCGTTTTTCGACGTTGCCTCCATGTTGTCAGCGAAGATGCCCGGGTGTTGCAGGCCGTTGCGGCGCTGGAGGCGGGCAAAATCGAAGCACTGCGGCAACTGATGGCGGAATCTCACCGTAGTCTTCGCGATGATTACGAAGTCAGCTGCCGGGAACTGGATATCATGGTCGAGCTTGCCATGAAGCAAAAAGGCGTTTTAGGCGCTCGCATGACGGGCGGTGGTTTTGGGGGCTGCACGATCAATCTGGTGAAAGCCGCCGACAGTGAAGAGTTTCGCAAGCATGTCGCGAAAGAATATGAAGCGGCGACTGGACTCGCACCGAACATTTACGTTTGTGAAGCTTCCCAGGGCGCCGAAAAAATAGCAGTGGGAGCGTAGGAAGTTTTCATTCAGCCAGCCTGAATGCCAATGGGGATTCGCATGAATCAACCAGAGTTTGCGCAGAGCCCGCACCGCCGGTTTAACCCGTTGATCCACGAATGGGTGCTGGTTTCGCCGCATCGGACGGAGCGGCCGTGGCTTGGAAGAGTAGATAAAGCCGCTGTGGCAAGTTCCGTTGCGTACGATCCTTCCTGTTATCTTTGCCCCGGGAATGAACGCGCCGGTGGTATGCGCAACCCGCAGTACACGTCCACGTTCGCTTTCGACAATGATTTCGCGGCGTTGCTCCCGGGTACTCGTCCAGTCGAATACAATGACGCGGATTTACTGATCGCCAAGTCCGAGCCGGGAATTTGCCGTGTCGTATGCTTTTCCCCGCGACATGACCTGACCATCCCGGTGATGTCGCGCGGAGAAATACGCCAAGTCATCGATGTGTGGGCAGCACAGTTTCAGGAACTGGAAGCCATTCCGTGGGTTCGCCACATTCAGATCTTTGAAAATCGCGGCGCGCTAATGGGAGCCAGCAACCCTCACCCGCATTGCCAGATTTGGGTGAACGCCACATTGCCAAACATTCCCACCAGGGAAATCTCCTCATTTCAGGCGTACAGCAGCGAAAAGAAATCCTGTCTGTTGTGCGACTATCTCAAGCTGGAACTCAGCAAGAACGAGCGCGTTGTTTGCCAGAATGACAGCTTCGCCGTGGTTGTCCCTTATTGGGCGGTGTGGCCGTTTGAAACTTTACTGCTCAGCAAGCGCCACGTGGGAACTCTGCACGAACTCTCCTCAGACGAGCGCGATCAACTGGCCGATATCCTCAAGAAGACCACGATCCGCTACGACAATCTCTTCGAGACATCGTTTCCTTACTCGATGGGTTTTCATCAACGGCCTTGCAATACCCTGGCACACCCGGAATGCCATCTTCATGGCCACTATTATCCGCCACTGTTGCGTTCTGCGACGGTACGCAAGTTCATGGTCGGTTACGAGCTGCTGGCGACGCCACAACGCGACATCTCGCCGGAAAGTGCTGCCCAGCGCTTGGCGAGTCTCCCCGAAATTCACTACCTACAGGGAAGCAGTCTGGCCTAAGCAACCATCGAATTCCAGTCGCTCATCCTGAAAAAAGTACATGAAAAATGTCGGGATATTTGCGCGGAAGTGAATCGAAAAACGCGAAACTGTTCCGGAACGATACGTCTCTCCTTCCATAGAAATTCCTAACCTCACAAGTCGCCTGTTTCCTTTAGTTAAATGTCTGATCGGCCGATGAAGTGGTGTGAGCCTTGCACACTGAACAAGGGGTTTGGGCAGGGGTGTAGTTCGCCAGGAAAGGCGGGGCGAGCGGGGAAGAAGAAGGGTCATGGGGGCTAGTAAGAAAACGAGGCGAGGATTGCGTCGGACTGCCGGCAACGGATTGCTCCGGCTGGCTGTCGTATTGTGTCTGTCTTTTGTGTTTCCCAACTTGGAGTTCGGCCAGTCCCTCCTGCCGGAGTACCAACTGAAAGCAGCGTATCTGGGAAAGATTCCGAGATTTGTGGAATGGCCCTCGAGTGGCGGGAAGGATGGCAAGACGGCTTTTCAGTTCTGCGCGATGGGGGACTACCTGTTCGGCACAAAACTCGCGTCGGAACTTCAGGGAACTACCGTTGGCGGGCGAAGGATCGAGTTGCGCTGGACCCGCAAAGAGCAGGAATTGCGGGGATGCGAATTGATCTTTTTCAGCCGGTCTGAATCAGCCCGCTACATCAAGTTACTCGAAGCATTGAGAGGGAAAGGCGTGCTGACCATCGGAGAGTCCAAGGGTTTCCTGGAAGCTGGCGGGATCATGGAATTCAGTTTTGAAGACGACAGGCTGAGGGTGCAAGTGAACCTGGTGGCGGCCCGAACGGAGAACTTGAAGGTGGACGCGCGCCTGCTGGCCATGGCGAAACGTGTAATCACGAACCCGAGCGCGCCTGGCGGATGAAATGAAGGGACGGCAGAAAATATCGTTGAGACGCCGGCTGTTGCTGTTAACGATGATCAGCAGCAGCGCTGGGATGGTGTTCGCGCTTTTGGTGTACCTGGCTTATAACGAGCATCTTGCGCGCAAAAATAAGGTGGAAGACCTGCAAGCAGCGGGAGAAATCGTTGGAATGAACAGTACGGCAGCCATTGTCTTTGCCGATAGTTCAGAGGGCGAACGGTTGTTGCAGTCGTTGCAAACCAAAAAAGATATACGCCGGGGGGTGTTGTTTTTACCGGATGGAAGAATTCTGGCTGAGTACAAGCGGGGAAGTTATGCGGGTGGAATAAGGGCAGCGCAGCTGACGCAGGCGGAAGGCATCTACTGGGGCGCGGATTGTGTAGCATTAGTGGAAACCATCCGGTTGGAAGGGCGCGAAGTCGGGAAGCTGTATTTAGAGGCTGGGCTAGCTGACCTGAAAAAAGAGAGATGGCACGCAGTGATGATGGCTGTCCCGCTGGTCGGTGTAACGCTGCTGCTGGTGTATTTCCTGACACTGATTCAGCAGAAATCGATCGTCGAGCCCATCCGCCAACTCTCTTATGTTGCTGGTTGCATCGCGGAAGGAAAGGACTACTCGCTGCGAGCCCCCTCTTTGCAAGGGCCGGAACTGGGGCAATTGGGAAGCGCCTTCGATCACATGCTGTCGGTAATTGAGAACCGCGACCAGGAACTCCGCGAAGCGCGGGATCAACTGGAAGGACGAATTGGCGAGCGCACCAAGGCGCTGGAAGAAGAAAGCGCGGAGCGCCTGCGCGCCCAGTTGCGTTTGCAAGAGAGTGAAGAACTCTTCCGAGCGGTAAACGTAGCAGCCCCAGTGGGAATTATTTCGGGGACCAAGGAGGGGTTGATTCGCCTAAGCAATCCAGCCTTCCAGAAGATGTTTGGTTACACGGAAGCAGAACTTACTGGGCAGTCCATGGCGGATCTCCTGCTCACCCCGGCGATGCGCGACAACTGGACTCCTATATCCCAACTGATTGATTTGGGACGTATCGTGCACTATGTCGCGAAGCGCAAAAGGAAAGATGGCAAGGAGATCGATGTTGAAGTCTTCGGCGCGCCTTTGAACCTGGCGAACAGAAGCCAGGGTTTTTTGGCAATCTATGTGGATATCTCAAAACGCGTCGAAGCGGAAAAATCCATTCGCGAAAGTGAAGAGCTATTCCGCTTGTTGAGTTCCGCGGCTCCCATCGGCATCTTCCGCGCCGACCCCGAGGGACGTTGGGTATACGTGAACCAGAGATGGAGCGAAATGACCGGCCGGCCGGCGGAGTCTGCGCTTGGCTATGGATGGCTGGAAGCCGTGCATCCGGAAGAGCGGAGTCAGACAGAACGCCTCTGGAAATCCGCGGCGGAAATGGGAATCGAACTTCAGGACGAAACGCGGTTTCTGACCCCGGATGGAAATACCAACTGGGTTTACTGGGGATCGCGAGCGCTGCATGGACCAGACGGGAGTTTGATCGGATTCGTAGGTGTGATCGAAGACATTACGAAACGAAGATCGGCCGAACAGCGCTTGCTGGAAGCGAAACAGGCCGCCGAATCGGCGAATGAAGCAAAGAGCCAGTTTCTGGCGAATATGAGCCATGAGATCCGCACGCCGATGAACGGGATTCTGGGGATGACGGAACTGACGCTGGAAACTCCACTAAACGGGCAGCAGCAGGAATACCTGGAGATGGTGAGAAGTTGCGCGGAATCATTGCTGGAGATCATCGAGGATGTGCTGGATTTTTCCAAAATCGAGACAGGCAAAGCGGAACTGGAAAGCGTGCCGTTCGCGATTCTGGACTGCGTGGAGAACGCGTTGCAGCCGGTTACCGTCCGCGCACAGCAAAAGGGCGTGGAACTGGGGTGGGTGGTGAAAGGCGAACTGCCGGAAATGATGCTCGGTGATCCCACAAGATTGCGGCAGATTTTGATCAACCTCTTGGGGAATGCGGTGAAGTTTACGGAAGAGGGAGAAGTGGTGTTGGCAGTCGAGTGCCTGAAGCGCGAAGAAGGGACGGCAGAGATCCGGTTTGAAGTCCGGGACACAGGTGTGGGGATACCGGCGGAAAGTCAGAGCAAGATTTTCGAAGCTTTTCAGCAGTCGGATGCCTCGGTCACGCGGCAGTTCGGGGGGACAGGTTTGGGATTATCGATCTCCGCGCGCTTGGTGCGGCTGATGGGCGGAGAGATCGAGGTGGAGAGCCTTGAAGGTCAAGGGAGCCATTTCTTCTTCACGATCAAGCTGAACACTGCGGCCGAGGAGGGGCGCGGAACTGGCGAACAGGGGAAGCTGCCGCGAGTGAAGATCCTGGTGGTCGAGGAAAGGAAAGAGGATCAGGAATTGCTGACCTGGCTGATGACGCGCTGGGGGTTGGACGTAGAAGTAGCCGGCGGCATTGAGGAAGCCCGCGGGCTGTTGGCCAGCCATAAAGAAAATAATCAGCAATACCGGGCCGTCTTGCTTAACAAAAATCTGCGCGGAGCCGATGGATATGAAGTGGCGAGAGAAATCCGCGTCTATGCTCCGCGGGAAGCCACGGCGATTCTGATGATGTCCTCCGCGCCCGCCCTGCTGGAGGATCCTCGGGCTGCGGGATGCGGAATATTTCGTCAATTGGGGAAGCCGCTCCGCCGGCGTGCCTTATGGGAAAGCTTGCACACATCCTTGATGCCGGAAGAGGCGGAGACTTGCAAGAGCACAGAACCAGGGATGAAGGTGGCGGAGAGAAACCTCCGGATTCTGCTGGTGGAAGACAACATCGTAAATCAAAAGCTCGGCCTGCGCTTACTGGAGAAGATGGGCCATCGGGTAGAGGTGGCTAACAACGGCCAGGAGGCTTGTGAGGCATTAGGCGCGGTCCGGTTTGACCTGGTCCTGATGGACTTGCAGATGCCCGTGATGGGCGGTTTGGAAGCAACGCGCAAAATTCGAGAAAGCGAAGAAAAGTCAGGGCGGCACGTGCCCATTCTGGCGATGACCGCGCATGCGGCCGCGCAGGACGAAAAACGGTGCTTGGAGGCGGGTATGGATGGCTATGTGACAAAACCAATAAGACGGGAAGTGCTGCGCAAGGAGATTGATCGGGTGACGGCACAAAACGCACCGGCAGAAGCGGGCGGGGAACCATCCGCCCGGAGCGCGTGTTCCGAAAACGAGTGGAACGTCAAGGAATTGCTGGAGAGGCTGGAAGGTGACCAGGACTTTTTCCGCGAACTTCTACAGATCTTCCGCGATGACAGCCATGCGAATCTGCGGAAAGCACATGAAGCCCTGGCGCAAGGAGACCTGGCGGGGTTGTCGCGTGCCGGACATACGTTGAAGGGCATGCTGAGAAACTTGTCGATGAACGTGGCTGCGGAAACAGCCGCTGCGTTGGAGACGGCAGCGCGGCTTGGCGCGCGTGCCGAAGCGGAGGCGCTTCTTGAACAATTGGACCACTCCCTGGCAGACATCATGCCGGAAGTTGCAACGCATCTGGCGGAGGTAGGCACATGAAGATTCTGGTGGCAGAGGATGATGCTCTTTCCCGGACGCTGTTGCAAAGGACGTTGCAGCGTGCCGGTTATGAAGTGATCGCCGTGGAAGATGGCTGCCGCGCACTGGCGGAATTATGCAGAGAGGATCCGCCACGGCTGGCGCTTCTCGATTGGATCATGCCGGGAAGAGATGGCATCGAAGTTTGCCGGGAAGTACGGCGGCGCAAAGAGCACGCCTACACGTATCTGATCCTATTGTCCTCGCGAGAAACGAAACAGGATATCGTGCAGGGACTGGAATCCGGCGCGGACGATTATTTGACGAAGCCGTACGACACCGATGAATTGAAAGCCAGACTTCGCGCCGGAGAGCGCATCCTGGAACTGGAAGATCGATTGGTGGAAGCGCGGGAAAGCATGAGGTTCCAGGCGACGCACGATGTGCTGACGTCGCTGTGGAACCGCGGCGTGATCGTGGAACTGATTTCGCGCGAGTTGGTGCGCTCGCGCCGTGAAAAATGCAACAGCGCGGTGATGATGTGTGATATCGACCACTTCAAAGAGGTGAACGACCAGCATGGGCACGCCGCGGGGGATGACGTTTTGCGGGAAGTGGCGCGGCGGCTGCAGAATTCGGTCAGATCGTATGACATGGTGGGGCGTTACGGGGGGGAAGAATTCCTGGTAGTGCTGAACAAGTGCGATCCGGCAAGCGCGGTGTCGAGAGCGGAAAATCTGCGGAACACGGTGGCGTCGAGGCCGGTTATGCTGGCAACGAAATCGGTGAAGATTACGATCAGCGTGGGCGTGGCTCTCTCCACTGATTTTCCGAATCGCGATGCCGACGATCTCCTGCACGCCGCGGACATGGCGCTGTACGACGCGAAAGATTCAGGGCGAAATTGCGTACGCCTGGCGAAGCCGGGAATGCTGGCCCGGATGGATGAACCGGCGCCAGTGGACAGTCCGCTCCTCGTCACTCACAAGTAGTCAGCGGGAAGCCCTCGCGGGGCCACTGCTCACTTGGACTTTGTGCGGGTCTGCTCCATCATCTGGCGCATGGCGGCAGTGGAACCGGGAGCGCGCCGTTCGCGCCACGCTTCCAGCCTGGCGCAAGCCTCTTCGATGGCGGAAAACAAAACAGGGTTTTTGAACGCGGCGCGCCAGGTGGGCACGATGGAGCGCATGCGGTCCCACACCACCCAGATCTCTCCATTGCTTTCGAAAAAGAGTTCGTCATTGATCATCCCGCGATTAACGATGCCGGCAACCATATCCCAATAGCTTATGACCATGCGGATATACGTGTTCTCCTGGCTGCCCTGCGGATACCTTTGCATCAACTCTTCCGGAGTGGCCGCGTGAAAATGCTCGACGAACCACGCGCGTGCTTCGCGCAAACGCGGTTCGCGACGGAGATCGTAGAGCCGGAGCATGAGGTTCACTTCGTCATAACTGATCTGAGCCATGAGAGATTCTCCTTTATTTCATGCGGAGTGAGCCGGCGGCGGGGAATCCTGCGAAGAAGCGGGATGCACCAACTCAACGCGCTGAACACTGTACAGGGGAAGACCCTGCCGCTGGAACTCCAATTGGATGCGGCGGCGCAACTCGCGGGCTACATCTTCGTGCCGCGAAGGCGCTGTGCGCACCTGAAGACGTACGGTGGAGGCGGACTGATCGAAAGATTGCAGGCCAAGGAGTCGCGGCCCATCCACCAGGGCCTGAGACCACGATGGATCGCTGCGCAATGCGGCAGCGGCAGCCTCAAGAAGTTGCAACAGCTTTTCCTGAGGCAGATTTGGAGAGACGGCAACGTCAACGAAAGCTTGCGACCAATCCCGGCTAAGGTTGGCAAGAGTTCGGATTTCTCCATTGGAAATGGTCACCAGGGCGCCACGTGTATCGCGGACAACGGTTCGGCGCAGTGACAGATGCTCGACGCGGCCTTGCGTGTCGCTAACCTGGATGGTGTCGCCAACGACGAACTGATCCTCAAGGATGATGTGGAAGCCGTTGAAGATGTCGCGAATGAAGTTCTGGGCGCCCAGGCCAACGGCCAGAGTGGCCAGGCCGGCGAGCGCAGCCACCGGAAATACGTTTATCCCGATTTCTTCCGCGGCGGTAAGCAGCGCCACGGCCCAAACAACCTTGCTGCCCGTGCTATACACTACGCCCGAAAGAGTGCGGGTCTGCTGTTCCCTGGCTTGCGCGGCGCGGGTCTGTGTGGCAGCCGGTTTGACAATCAAGTTGGTGGCGACGCGCAAAAGCCGGTTTAGAATAATGGCGACGACAAAGATAAGAATCAGGTGAAAGAGGTGAGCAAACGTGAATTCCGGAAGATGCGTCAGCAGACTGGACATAGGGTTATCGGAGGGGGAGTATAGCATTGGTAGGGATGGGATGCAGTGAGAGGGAGTGTTCGGAGAGGATGGCGGGGGCAGGAGGAACTTCAATGAAGACGCGACGCCTGTTTTTGGGAGAGTTGCTCTCCGCTGGGGCAGCGACGGGGTTAGCTGGGACCCTCGCGCTGGGCCAAAATCAGAACTCCATTCCCTTACCGCCGCAGCAGCAGTCCCATGATTCGCCGCTCCCGCCAGACCCCCTTCAGCCCACGTTGGATAAACACCTGATGGAAGAGAACGAGAAGGAGCTGCATAAGAAGGTTCAGCAGCTTTATGAACTGGCCACGGAACTGAAGGCGGAGGCAGACAAGACGGATTCGACGAAGGTGCTTTCGCTAAACCTGGTGAAAAAGGCGGAAGAGATCGAAAAGCTGGCCCACGATATCAAGATTCGCTCAAAAAGTTAGTACGGAAGGGAATTGCGCCGGCAGCCCTCGGGACCTTGCCTGAGGCCACTGGCGCGGCGCAAAGGTACACGCTAGAATTAGAAAGTTAGTTCGTCGGCGCGCCCGTAGCTCAGCTGGATAGAGCGCTTGCCTCCGAAGCAAGAGGTCGGGAGTTCGAATCTCCCTGGGCGCGCCATAAGAAATTTTAGATTATAAACGGTTTAGCTTTTTCGCTTGGGCTTATGTGTGAGCCCCAAAGGGGCTTGGTGTGATAAAAACAAGATAGCTGCGCGAGATCCAGTCTCCTGAGATCTGATCAGTTCAGCAACCCGCACACTATGAAAAACCTTCTTCTCCTAGTCCTTATTTTTTGCTGTTGTACTCCAATTTGGCCAACCACTGTGAAGCTGCGGATCGACGCGGGTCAACCGGTGCACACGATGCGCGGCGGAATGGGCGCGTCGTGGCACGCCATGGAGACGCCAATTCCTGACGCCAAAGGTGGCAGTGGATGGGGCGCGTACCCTCCGGCTGAGGACGAGGCCGCGTGGCAATCCGTGTACCGTCACGCAGACTGGCTGGGGTTGAACTGGTGCCGCGTGGAGTTGGAGCAGCGGATCTACGAACCGGAGCGCGAACGCTACGATTGGGATAACCCAGAGATGCGCATCCTCTATCACATCCTGGACTGGGCGGAAGCTCGCCACGCGCAAGTTTTCCTTCAGCAAATGTGGGGAAATACCGTCTGGAACGCCTGTCCCGAATTGCGCGACGATCCAGAAAAAAGAGTGAGGAGCGCTCCCTTGTCTGTGGACGACTTCGCCAACGGCTATGCCGAATTGGTGAATCATCTTGTGAAAGTTAAGGGCTACACGTGCATCAAGTGGCTGAGCTTAAACAACGAACCTGGCCAGGATTTTTCGTGGTGGCAAGGTCCGGATTTGAAGCCGCTCTCTACTATTCCTGACTTCAAAGCTGTTCGCGCGGCTCTTGATCGCCGCGGCGTTGCGTTGCCGATCTCTGGGCCGGACTGGACCGATATGCCGCCGCTCGAGCCGGGAAAAATTAATTTTGATTCTTACATCGCCGCCTACGACTTGCACTCCTATTGGTGTGATTTCGATAAGCCCGGTCCACCCACTGAGTTCTCCATGTCCACCTCGCTGGCTCGCATCGGGGATTGGGTTAGCTGGGCACACCAGCGCGGCAAGCCCTTTTTCCTCAGCGAAATCGGAACCATGGCCTATGGCTGGCAAGGAACGAATCCGGGCCCCAGCAGTTATGAGTCGGGGCTGAAGAATGCATCTCTGGTTGTTCGCGCCATTGACGCGGGCGTTGACGGTTTCAATCGCTGGAGCTTCTTGAATCGTGGCGATCTGGACGGCCAGTGGCAACTGCTTGACACTTGGGACGTGAAGGCTGGCCGACTCCTCTCCGAGTTCAAGCCCCATCCGAATTCTTATTTCATGTGGGCGCTTCTGAATCGTTATGCTGCCCTGAACTCGCAGGTGTTGCGGGTTCAGACGGAGGGCGGCGCGGTGGATGGGATTCAGCGCCTTGTCGCTGCGGCGTTACGCAGCCCAAAGGGCCAAGTCACCGTTTTGGTAGTCAATGAAGGGGCGGAGGATATGCCTGGCACTGTCGAGTTCGAGAATCTGGCCCACTCCTTGAAGCTCTATCGTTATCGCATGGTTCCTTCCATGCGCGACCGCTCCGACATCCAATTGAAGTCCGAAGCGAACTTTGTCATTAAGCCCGGGCGCACGGCATTTCAGGACAATCTGCCGGCCCGCAGTATCACTGTGTACTCGACCTATAAACTGAGCCCAAAGAGCAAGGGGGTGCAGGCCGAATAAATAGGAATTCAGCCGCAATGGCCGTCCGCCTATCGTCTGTTTTTATTGAGCATCCTGCGCCAGACGAAAACCCAATGCCCCGGAACGATCCATGCTCGGCGAGGTCATCAGCAGTTTGCCGTGTTCATTCAGCTTATACGCTTGCGGAAAATACCAGATTGAGCCTTGCGGCTGGTAATAGCTGCCGCCGCGCAAAATTCCGCCGCGCGTATGGTCATCCCTGAATTCCTCGGTCCACTGCCATACATTTCCCACCAAATCCATCACGCCAAACGGACTCGCTCCCTTGGGGTGTGCATCCACAGGATCGGGACCGCGCATGGTGCGGGATTTATCCGGAACAGGTACGGCCGAATCGTCCCACTCGTTGCCCCAGGGATAGACGCGCCCATCGGTGCCTTGAGCGGCGTATTGCCATTCCCATTCATGTGGCAAGCGCTTACCAGCCCATGCGGCATAGGCGCGCGCGTCCTCGATGGAGACCCACGTCACAGGACGGTTGTCCCAGCCCGCGGGATAGTTGCCGCTGTTCCAGTCGCGCAGGAAATTCAGATCGTCCTGCGGGTGATAGTGCGTGGCATCTAGAAATTTCTTGAACTGCGCGTTGGTCACGGGAAATTTGTCGATATAGAACGGCTTGATGTGCATGGAATGTTCATGGAAACGGCGCGGCGCGGGTTCCCACGGATATTGCACATCCACGCCAATATCATTGCCACCTTCAATTTCGATGCCGGTAACCTTGAACAGGAAATCGCCTTCTGGAATTATGATCATTTCTTCCGGCGCACTATTCGCTGCCCTGGTAGCGGCGATCGGCACGACCTCCTGGTGCAGCACCTTCCATTCGTGCGAATAGTTTGTCAGCGGCTGCAACGTGAACTGCTTCATCTCCACCATTAGTTTCCGCAATGCTGCATCCGGCTCCGCGTTCGTCGCCAGAATGGCGCCGTAGCCGTGTGCCTCGATTGGGAAGCTGAGCACATTGCGGCCAGTGGGATCGCGCTGCACCTTTAACTCGGTGCCGTGATAGAGATCGAAGTAACGCTTTCCGGAATCGTTCGCCACATCCATCTCGGGGCCGTCCACATCGTATTCATTGCGGTTGACGATGGTCCACACGGTCTGCTCGTGCAGCGGCCACCGGCTGGCAAAAATTCCAAGCCGCAGCATCGGTGAGTGCGGCTCCCATCCGGGACTCACGAGGAATGGAGCAAGGGCGCGTTCGATAGTGGCCACGCGACGCGTCGCTTCCGCATCGCGCGGCGTGATGCCGTTCCAGATGCCCCAGATATTTTCCCAACTCTCCCAGCCTACGCCGTTGAAAAACGCGAATTGCAGGTCATCCGTCTTGTCGCGATTCCAGCGGTGCGAAATGTTCACCATGTGGCGGGTCTCCAGCCACTTGTATTTATCCACCAGCGGCGCAAACGGGAATTGATATTGCCCCCAGGTCATCACGTTCCAGGCCAAGGCTTCATCAGATGGACCGCCTTCCGGCTCAAAGGCTAACGGATGGCCGGTCTTGTCCGCGGCAAGCGAAAAAGCCAGCGGTACGCCATCCTGGGTGTCACCGTTGATTCCGTCCGCGCCAACTTCGGCCATTAATTCTGCGATGGCATCGGGCCAAGACTTCCCTGTATCTCGCGTTCCCTGATCCCACATCATCATCGGAAACAAGACACGCACGCCGCGTCTGTGAAAATCGGAAATCATCTGCTTCACACCGGGAACACCGCCGGGCATGCAGCGAATCATGTCCTGCTGATTGCGATTGTCGATGCCCATATTGGGATAGGTGGGCCAGATCAAGACGGCATCGATTCCGCCATAACGTTTCTGCAGATCATCGAGATAGCGGTCCACTGTATATTTCGCAGCGACCGGATCGTAGAAATAGCGATCCTGCACCATCATCTGTGGCTGCATGAAACTCGATTGCGTCCATTGCAGCGCCGGCAGAGCATAACGCGAACCGTCATAACCAATGCGAATCAGCCGCTCTTTCCGCCAGTGCGTAATGTCCGCAAGCCAGATCTTGTGGTCTTCTGTCGTGCACGGCTTGCTGCTTGCGTCCCAGAGACCTTTCACGCTCAAACAGTCCGGAACAGGAATCTGTTGGCCGGTGGGACGATACTTGGAATCCTGAGCGGCCGCGGGAAAAACAAAAAGTGGCCAGAGAAAGAAAGAGAGAAACAGGCTGGTATTCACAGGGGCTCCTTGAAAGGGGAGATCGAGCAACTCATGCAGACGCGAGTATAAAACGTTTCAAAATTGGCCGTCCAGCCGTCTTCCCGCCAAGGTTGTGCCGCCGCGCCGAAGAAAGTCTTAAGATTGTGCCCCTGCTCGCGCAAGCTTCTTGCGATCAGGCGGCGCGCCCCCCAAAGTGCCTCGCAAACTTCCAAGTTGAACCGAGAATGCGCCGCCGCTCATTCACGGTTTGGGCTGAGCCTCCGCCGAGACTTGGCCGCACCGGCCTTGCATCCATTCGCGAAACTTGTCGCGCTCTTCGGGTGACATTTGCTCCCAACGCTCTTGCATGCGATGCCGCCAATGACCGCGGAAGCCTCGCCCATGTCCGCCAAATCCGCGCAAGCCACCAAACAATAGCCAACTGAGTGCCAAGAGGCCCACGCCTTGCCAAAAGGTAATGACAGGCAGATGGAACAGGCCCGGCAATAGCCAATTCCACAAGTGAAAGACCGCCTCGCCGAATACGACGATCGCCACGATTAGAAAGACGATAACTTTCACAACCATTCCAGTTACTCGCCGCGTGATGTTCTTCGTCATTTGTTCCGGATCTTGAAAACTCATGTTTTATCTCCTCGTCTTTCTGCTGAATTCCTCGTAAATGCCGCGAAGCCGCTGTCGCAAATAAATCACCGCGTAATGCTTGCGCGAAATTAGCGTGTTCACGCTGAGGCCCGTTTCGGCGGCAAGTTCCTTGAAGCTGCGGCCCTCGAACTCATGCGCGATGAACACTTCACGCTGCTCTTCCGGGAGTTCATCCAAAGCGTCGTCGATCGCTTCGAGCAGCATCGATCTGGCATAAGCTTCCTCGGGTCCGCCATCCCGGGATGGGAGCAGATCCTCCAGAGTGAACTGCTCCCCATCCATTTCCGCCATCGGTTGGTTCTGCAACGCCTCCGGCTTTTTCTTTCTGAACAAATCCGTAATGCGATTGCGCGCCACGCGGAACATCCAGGCCCCAACCTGTTCGATGGGCTGCATCAAACGGTACGCCTCCACGAGTTCGGAGAAGACATCCTGAAGAATATCTTCTGCGTCGCGGCGGTCTGGTACTCTTCTGCGGATGAAGTTTCGCAGGCGAGCTTGTTCCCGCACGATGGTTTCGGAAATCCGTTGATCCTGATCGTCAACCATCTCGTTTATGCTCAGCGCTTGCTTCATCTACCCTTGTAGACGAATAAGGTGCGCACATATTGTAGTAAAAATGAAGAATTCGCCGTGGACCTGCTGGCGTAGCTGCCGTTGAAGGGCCCGCGAAGCGGCATCCAACGACCCATGAGACCCACCCTTATAAGAGAAAGAGCGAGGAAAGTCTAACCGCCATTGCTGAATTTGACGCAGAACTTCCCCAAAATCGGCGGCAGAGGTTTTAAGGCTGTCCTCAACAGCGCGCAGTTCAGAGTTTTGATTGAAACAGTTTAGCTACGCGAGCGGACGCGCTTTACTGAGCTTTCTGCCCGCCCGCCGTTTCTTCCGGCTGGACATCCGCTTTTTCCCAAGTGGAGTTGGGGTTGTACTCCTTCATTGCCTTGGCAAGAACTTCGGTCTTGGCGCCCAAGTCCTTCTGATAAACCACCCCGTCCTGATTTACGACGAACGTCATCACGCCCGAAGAGCGGTATTCCGCGGGAAAAGCGATGAAAGCGAAACCTTCAGTCATCTTGCCGTTTGCGATGTAGCTCTTCGCGCCACCCGGGCTATTGGCACCCTGGCGCGTCAGCAGATGGAAAAAGTAACCCCGATAGGGCACCGGACCGCCCTCGACGCTCTTGGCATTTTCCCGGGCAACGGCCCATGCCACCAGTGGCCCAATGGGGCTTTCCGGCTGGCCCTCGGCAGCTTTCCAATAAAGGCCATTGTGCTGTCCTTCGTCACTGAAGATATGCTGAGCGTACTCATTGTTCTCGGTGGAGTGATACTCGTTTTGCGCCGCCACCAGTTCCCGGCAAACGTGAATGGCAGACATCTCATTCCTGCCAACGCGCCGGTACAGGATTTCCTTTTTGGCCGCTGCGGTGTCGAAATACCACAATTTTCCCTTCTTAACGAGCGGAATGGGAGAAGGCCAATTCTCCGGCCCTATATAGAGGATGGTCGTTCCATCCGGCTCTTTTACCAGACGATGCATTTCCTGGTATCTCCTCACAAAGTTCGCGCGGCTCTCCGCGTCTTCGGTTTCATCCCCAGAGGAAACGATGCTCTTTCCGTCCGGTCCCAGAATCTCGATCATCATTTTTTCGTCGTTACTTTGCGCTGCCGCAACCAGCGCGCTGCTCGCGTCTTCCGCCGAAGCAAAGGTCTTCTGGCCCGGCTGCTGCGCCAGGGAACACGCGGGCAAAAGTGCCGACAAAAAAACAACCGCTACCGCCAATCTAGAAAGATTCGCCCAATTCAATTTTTCGACGTTCACCTTCATTCGTTGCATATGGCATCTCTCCATTTTCAAATTTCAGAATGCACAAGAAACACAACGAAACCCCGATTAGCGATGTCTTCCGCCGCCTCCACCACCGCCACGTGGCACTCCACCGCCATGGAATCCTCCACCGCCGAAGCTGGTTCTTCCGCGAGACGAATAACTCTTTGCCTCGCCGCCATGATCGTAGTTGCTGAACGCGCCCGACTTGACGCCCTTTTCGCCTTTTGGCGCTGCGTATCCTCGCGCTGCCCTGGTGTTCCCTTCAAATGGCCTCGGACTGTTGGCAAATCCGCCACGCGCGAAGGCTCCTCCTCGCGCGCCTCCGGGTACACCTCTGCCCCCTCGGTAATAAGCGTCGCGGTTATAAAACGTCCGGCTCGGCGAATAGTACCGGGCATGGTTATAGATCGCGTAATGGTTATGCCAATCGAATCCCCAATGACCCCAGCCCCATCCAAAGCCGCCGAAGAATCCAATTCCGAAGCCGATTCCAAATGAGAGGTACGGACCGCCAAACCAGATACCAGGGTAGGGATACCACCCCGGCCAAGGTCCGATGGGACCTCCGTAAACCGCCCAGGGATCATAAGCGGGAACGTAGACAACATCGGGGTCGGCAGGCTCAACGGTAATCGTCGAGCCCTCCGTGGTTACCGTCTGCTGAGGAGTGGATTTAAGATTACCGGCCGCTTCCGCTTTCTGGCGCATTACCTGAACAGCATCCATCACATCCTGTTCCTGGTTGTAGTAGGCATCGCCGAGCGAAGAGGTCCAGGAAATGTTCTTGTCCATATTTCCGAGGACGGCAGGAAAAGCAGCGAGCGCTTTGACGCTCGGGTCCCAAGACTGCTGGTCCACCGCTTGTGCCAAAGCGTCGCCCTTCAAGTTGAGATTCGATTGCACCCAACGGTCCGCCTCGACCACTTGCTCTGGAAACGTGGACGCGGCAAGGATTTGCGCCACCAGGGAATCTGGATACAGGGCAATCGGCGCCACCATTTGCTGCAATTGCTCGGCAGTTTGCTGTGCGTAGGCGGGTGCCTGCGCGGACTGCGGCTGGGGTTCTGCCGGCAGTTGTGCATCTTGGAACGCTGGAAGGCTCTGAGGCCAAGTTACGAACAACAGCGCCAAGGACATCAGGAAGACCAAGACCTGCTTGCCCAATCGAGGCCAAGAGAAGCCCGCGGCGGGACCGAATGTGTTCATGTTCTCGAACCTCCTCTGGACTTTTGATGCTCAGGGGCTGTCCAAGGATTTACAAAATGAAGATAAGACTTAATACAAATCCACAGGTCTGGGCTCCCCTTGAGCCTGAGAGGCTAGCCCTACTTACCTGACGCGTCAATGGCAGGTCAGGCTGCTAAGCGGTCGAGGTAAGCGCCAGTGCGGCATTTCCTGATCCGACTCCCCAGAATGGGTGAGCTCGAACCACATCCAAGGACCGATTCCAGATCTCGAAGCGGCCCTGTGTGCTGCGCATCTGCGAGGTATGCTGACGTGTAAAGGCCCTGAATAGTCCCGGGTAAAAGGCCGATTCGCAGGCGAGGATCAAGACCAAGGCAGCCAACGTCGATCCGAGCAGGATTACGGCCCCCCGCAGGTTAAGTAACCGGCCTGCTAACAGAAATGCGCAGAGTAGGAAGCAGAACACCACGACGCTCCAGAAAACCGCGCGGGACATTGACAAGCAGAGAGCCGCGGCAATCAACAACGGCACCACCAGCATCGCCACCGCAGCAAGCCCTTTCCTTTGTTTTTGCCGGAGATATATAGGAGCGACACAGGCGAACGGCAGAGCCAGCAAGAGCAAGGTGAACCATTCGCCGGGAATCCAAGGACTGGGCGGCGAAATGAGCCTTGAACGGAAGGCCACCAGATTCGTAAGCCCAGCCGCGCCCATGCGGTTGGCATTTTCGTGGAACTGGCTCAGACCGGAGGATTGCTAGCCAGCCTCCACCCAGTCCGAGCAATCCACTGAAAAATGCCGCCTGCAAGTTCGATCGAATCGCCGAGCCGACAGCAGTATACGTCAGCGCAAAAATCATGATTGTTACAGTTACGCGAATGCTGTTGGCGCGGTATTGGGAGAATAGGAGCGAAGGGATTTCGAACGCGGCGAGGAGGAGCACGCTCCAGTCCACCGCCCGCATCCGAATACGGTTTCGTAGGCAGGAACAGCAAAGCCGCTAGCAAAATCGCGGCAATCCAAAGAGTGATGCCAGCGGCAGTCGAGCCCATTCCTGCCAGCAAACTAGCTAAAATGCCGGCCCAGGCAATCTCAACGTACATGTTGCGTGCGAGCGGTTCACTGCGCTGTATGGACGGTTTCTGAGAGGGGGTTGTGGAGTTTCCAATGTGGCGGAGGCGGCTTCCCATGTCAGTGTCTTCGCATTGCCTGCGGCTTGCGCTTACCGAACAAATTCAAAGTCGCGAACCCGCCCTCCGAAAAACCTAGAAGCTAGCTGAAGACCCCTAATTCGTCATTCCGGACGGAGTCTGCGGAGTGAGGACCTCTGCACCATCGCACGTCTTTATGTGCGGTGGATCTCTCTTTCTGCGCATTTTGATGGAAGAGGGCAATCATTACGCTTGCAGCTTATCGCAACTCGAACTGCAAAAACGAAGAGAAGCATGCCCCACCCTTGCATAAACCAAACCCGCAAGGGTAGGCCAGCCCAGCCTCTAAAGGCTCATCTTGATTGTCTCGTGCTTGCCCGTTAATTTCTCCTCGATTCTCTTCACCACTATGAGCAGCACGAACACCTCAATGAGCATAACAGGCAGCCAAAGCAAAATACTAAACCTGTTAATACTGCTCAATACATACTGAAAAAAAATCCATAGGATCAATAAGTGCGCGAAAAGACAAATTGTGAGAGCCCCCCAGAATGACCACCGGAGTAACCTCTGGCGAAAGGCATAAATCACGAAACCAAACGGAATTAGGGTTCCCAGAATTGCTGTGCCCCACTTCTGGGGAATGCCCCTGCCGTGTAAATTACCGGCAAGCACAAAGGCAAACACTCCAATTAAAACCAACAGCCCGTTTTCCCAAAAGGAGGCACGTCTTCTTATCTTATTGCTTTTCAATCTGCCATGCATGTGTTATAGGCCTCACGACCCTCAGCTGCGGCAAAGGCGACATGTGCGGCAAACGCAGCTTTGGCGAAGAATCTCGCTCCCCTGGCGAGGGCATTACCCGAAACTTTCCAACCTTCCTCGCGAAGAGCTGTCCGGACCGTGATGATCAGAGGGCGATTATCTGCAACACTTTCCAATCCCTGTTCTGCCCCCAAGTATATAGAGCCTGGCGAAACTACCCCCTGAACTGCATTGGTATCACCAAGTAAAAAATTGACCGCAGCATCAATCTCATTTTTGAGAACGAGCCCGCCTGAGGTTGCTTTCGCAGCTGCTGCAAGGCAATCTGCTTGCTTGGTTTCAAACCAATCGGTCTGCGCGCTCATTGTCGCGCCGCCGCCACCGCCAGTACCGCCAGTGGGTCCACAGCTCATTACCGGTGGGCAGCTGCCAGGGGGAGGTGGGGGAGGCGGATCAGGAAACCAGTCACAACCGCCGGTCTCGCCGGCTCCAGACTGAACCGACCAGCACTGCCAATAGAGTCCCGACGGATCAATTAGGTTCAGCGGATCGTTCAGGACATAGGCGTATCGGTTCCAGGACTGTGGAGTCGTGGGATCCACCGCGACCTGCCCTGCGGGATCAGGCGACGGCCACCGGCCCTGGGTACTATATTCACGCGCGAGGAAGTCATAATCTCCGGTCACGGTGTCCGAATTCTGCCCGGTGAAAGAGGGGTCGGCTGAGGCGGACGGTGAAGGGTAGGTTGCGTAGGTTTCGCCAAAGGGTGCGTACGCCGTGGTCGAAAGAACTGTCTGTGATGGAGAGGAAGTCAACCGAGCGCTGCCCAGCCAGTCGGAATGCCTGTAGTGATCCAACCCACTGCTCGTGTAGACGGCCGTGGCCCGCCCTGGAAGATTGATGAAGGCGTTCTGAAGTGTCTGACCGGTCGTCCCGCTCATGAGTGCAAGCTTAGCACCTGTGGGGGCATAAACGATCTCTGTGTACACGCTAGAGCGATTCTGCTCGACCATGCGATCCAGCGCGTCGAACGTTGCGCCAACGGTATCCACAGTGATGGAATTCCCGTCGGCGTCCCAGGTGTACGTGTTCACCCCATCATTCAAGACGTTGCCGTTGTTGTCGTACTGCGCCGTAGTGCTTCCAACGGTGTAAATGCGGTTTCTTGTCATGGCGTAAATAGGCTGGAACGACTGGCCTGGGTTGCCCACCTTGTTGAGATTGCCGAAGGGATCGTAAGTGAACGTTTGCGCTTCCACACTTCCGCAGTTCGCGCTGGTCACTCTCACCACGTCATCGTAGCCGTAGGTGCAGGCCTGAGTGTCTCCCGAGTTGAACGCATCCTTAATCGCAAGCTGCCATCTAGATCGTACGTCACGCTCCTGGTTCCAAATGGGGTCAGTCGATTCTTCGCCGGTTTAATAGACCAACCCTGCAGGTTGCCACAACCCTCTGTAAGGGTAATGGAATTCAGATTGCCAACGACGTTCATATGGCTGTTGGCCAACTCGATCTTTAGCCGCTTGCAGTAACATAGGCAGCTGGTGATGATGGTCACAGGGCAATCTGTTGAATGGCATATAATAAACCGAGTCCCCATCGCTCGTTTACGCTCTGTTCTCTGAAACTGCCCGCGAAAGGAATCGCGCCATGACAAAACAACCCGAGTGCTCGCGGAGGTCATTTCTTCGTGTGGGGCTGGGAGCCGCCGCAGGCACCCCAATCCTGCTTTCAAGCGGTTGCGGGAGTTCCAGTAACAACATCACGCCAGTAACTCCGCCGCCCACTGCAGCGGCCAAGGTCGCCATAGTCTCGTCCAAGGATTACGGAGCGGGGCTGCAGCCTGCGATGGCGCAAGCGTTCAGCCTCCTTGGCGGCATCGGTTCACTCGTCAACGGGAAGGTCGTGACTGTGAAGATCAATCTGACCAACGATGGGCAGTTTGAGAAGCAGTTTGGCCTGCCTCCCGGCGAGTCCTTCATTTCGAATGGCGCAATGGCTATCGCACTGGCTACCCTGCTCTTTCAGAATGGCGCCTCAATGGTCCGCTTCGTGGACTCGGTTGGTTTTCTTACCTCGATGAGCGACATCCTTACGTCAGCGCAATGGGACGTGCCCACGCTGCTGGCCGTTGGCAATGTTCAACTCGAAAACACACGTAACCTGGGAAGCGGCACTGCCTACTCACAATTGAGTGTTCCCAGTGGCGGCTATTTGTTCAGCTACTTCGAACTGAATCATTGTTACAAGGATACGGACGTTTTCATTTCAATGGCCAAGCTGAAGCAGCACTTAACGGCAGGCGTAACGCTTTCCACGAAGTGCGTTTTTGGCTCGATCCCCAATGCGATGTATGGCACAGACGGCTCCGACACGGGGAATGAAAACGCAGTCGGCTATCGCGGGCGGATTCACGGCGATGGCACCGTGGGGTGGGTCTACAATTCCGACCCGACATGGACACAGGGCCCGCCCCCGGGAGCGCGCAGTGACGTCACTCCCACGGCGGACGCAGGCTGGCGGATTCCGCGAACCCTTGCTGACCTCAACGGCGCGCGGCCAGTACACATCGGCATTATCGACGGCATCATGTCCATGAGCGGTGGCGAAGGCCCCTGGGCGCCCACGGCGGCGCCTGTTTCTCCCGGCGTAATTATTGTGGGACTGAATTCCATTTCCACCGATGCTGTGGGAGTGGCCGTGATGGGCTATTCCGATCCGCAAGCGACTCGCGGCACGGCACCCTTTCAGACTTGCGATAATCATTTGCTGCTTGCAGAGCAAGCGGGTTTGGGCACGGCGGATCTTTCCAAGATTGAAGTGCTGGGAATGACCATTGCTGAGGCGATGTACCCTTATCCGGCTTAATCGCGAACATTCCAGGAAAAGGAAGTTCTGCTACTCACAGGACGGGATCGGACGGCGACGGAAGCCCGCAAGAGGCGCCCGGAAGTGAGAGCTTGCTACGAGCAAACAGTGGGCCAGCGTCGACTATTTCTATCAACAGCTTAGGCGGAAGATTGCATTGCGCGACACCTCTGCCGTGCAAGAAACTTCACTTTTCCGGAAATCTTTGGCACTGGTAAACCGCAGATTTCCTTCAGCGTAGCCTAGTCGAAACGCGAACCCCAATCTGGACTAAGTAGCCCTAAAAAGTGCTAGAAAATATCCTTGCATTCGGGTAAGGTACTCACCTCGTTACACTCGGCACTGTCCTCCGCAGCGTGTCTCATACGAAAGGGAGAATCGATAGATGATGCGTAAATTCAGCATGGCACTGTTGCTGGCGGGAACTATATTGCTGCTGTCAGTGCCCGTTGTGCGCGGGGACTCACTGGACGTCACATTTTCGCCGGCCTCCGCTACTGCGGCTGCCGGAAGCACAACTGTCATTGACGTCTACGGAACGATAACGAATTCAAGCGCGAATCCTGACACATTTTACCTCAATGAGGACAATCTCTCAGTCACTCCAGCCGCTGCCACGTACTCCGATTTCTTTCTCTCGACGCCTATCGACTTGGCTCCGGGAGGGAACTCCGGTTTAATTGATCTTTTTGAGATCGTCATCGGTCCGACGATCGCCGCCGGCGACTACGTTACCAATTACACTCTGTTCGGCGGAACGGGACTGAACCCCACTGGAACGGACATTATCTCGAATACCGCGATTTTTGACATCACCGTGAGCAATGCCGTCCCCACGCCGGAACCGGGAACTTTGCTGCTGCTTGGCAGCGGACTAGCCCTGCTCGCTGGCCTCCGCCGCCGCTCGAACGCTTAGAAATCAGTTGAAGGATTGCCAGTAAATCCGATCCAGGCGCTTATCAAGAAAATTCAGACGCTCGTCAATCGCGTGCGCATTGCCCTGAATCTGCAATTCGCGAAACAGCCGCTCGCGGACACACCACTTCGCAACAAATGGAAACCTGAAAATTGATCACGCGAAAAAATCAGTCGGCGTGAACGGCTTTGCGAACGCGCAGCCTGCCGGTTTTGACCAGTTCGTTCTCAATCCACGGATAGGTGATCGCCAATCCTCTTTCCAGAGGGAAGGTCGGTTCCCAGCCAAGAACGCGATGGGCAAGTTTATTGTCGCTGTTGCGGCCGCGCACGCCCTGAGGTTTGGACGGGTCATGTTTCTTCGCCAACTTCTTGCCGGCGATGCGGCAGGTCAGGTCAACCAGTTCGTCGATGGTTACCAGGTGATCGTTGCCAAGATTCAGCGCCTGCAGAAAATCCGATGCCATGATGCGCTGCAGTCCCTCAACGCAATCGTCAATATACATAAAGGAGCGCGTCTGTTTGCCGTCGCCCCAGATCTCAATGGTGCCGCCGTCTTCAGCCAGCGCCACCTTGCGAGCGATCGCCGCCGGAGCTTTCTCGCGTCCGCCATCATAGGTGCCCAAAGGTCCGTAAACGTTGTGGAAACGCACCATGCGCGTGTCCAGCTTGTGATCCTCGCGGTAATATTTGCAGAGTTCTTCGGCGTACAGCTTTTCCCAACCGTAGCCCTTCTCAGGTTCCGCCGGATACGCGTCCTCTTCACGTAGCGGCGTCACGTCCGCGTCCTTCTGCTTGGACTGCGCGTAAACGCAGGCCGAAGACGAAAACAGGAACCGCGAAACGCGCGCCTGCCGCGCCGCTTCCAGCATGTGCACGTTGATGAGCGTATTGTTGTGCGCCACATCGGCGTGGAACGCGGTGATGAATCCGATGCCGCCCATATCCGCGGCCAGGTTGTAGACCTGGTCGATTCCACCGCCCACGGCCGCGGCGCAATTCGGATATTCGCGCAGATCGCGGAGCATGAATTCGTTGGCGTCAGTGGCTTCATATTCCGGCGCCTTGATATCTACGCCGCGGACCCAATGGCCCTCAGCGCGCAACCGCTTCACAAGATGGTGCCCGATGAATCCCCCTGCACCTGTTACAAGAATTCGTTTTGTCGCACTCATGGAGATATCCTCTTTTCGTCCATCGGGCGGAGTGGGAGCCGACTTTCCGTCCCAATCCGGCAGGGAAGGGGAAACCTTCCAATTCTGTTTAGCTGGCGGACATAATGGTCGTAATTCTATTTTACCGCCATATGCGGCCAATTGCGCGCCGCAGGTTACAAGCTAGCAACACCTCAGCCTTGAGATCAAGGCTGAGCTCGTCCTGCAGCAAGAAAACAGTTCGGCCTGCAATTCTCCGCGGGCTCATCAGCGTTTGCTTTACGCAATCGTTAAATTCCAGAGAGTTCTCAGAGTCCTTCGCGGTTGCAAATGCCGATCGTTTTGCCACGCAGTCCTCGGGAAAAGTGAGGGGGGATGTTCAGCGTATCACAAGGCAGGGTGACCGTCGTCACTGTGCTGGAAAGGCAGGATGAGAGACATTGCATAGCTTACGCGACGAAATGGGTCTGCTTGGTTTGGTCAGCGCCCACTGCTGAGCACTCTCGTCAATGTTTCTGTGGTGCCTCTCTCGGGATGCGCCTCCAGCGACAGATGGGCGGAGCGAGAGTGCTCTTCAGTGGGCACTCCTGTTTCTTGCGCTGAAGTTTCCGCGCCGCGCTGGGCACAAAAAGGAAGAGGGACTGGTCGGTCCCCCTTCGTAATTAGTTCTTATCGGAACGCGTTTAGGAGCAGGGCGCCAACTCATCATCGTGGGTGTGCGCGTCGGTGGGCGGTGCAAGCTGTTTGTGAAGGCAGGCCATACCCTCGTCGATGGCACGGCCGTCTACCTCCAGAAGTTTTGTGTTGCGCACCTTGGCTTTCAGTACCGCGGCAGCCGTCTCTCGTGGTAGGGCGTGGGTCAATTCCAGCAGAGCGCCGAGCATGACCATGTTGGCGGCCTTGGTGGTACCGAGCCCGTCCGCAATTTCCGAAGCGGGAACGCAGTAAATCTTGGCCTCCGCCGGGGTGGAACCAGCAGGCAACTTATCGCTGTTGTAGAGGATCACGCCATGCGGGCCCACCATCTTTGTGAACTTGTGAAGTGAAGGCTCGTTCATCGCGATGAGTACATCGGGATGCTCGATTACCGGCGAGCCGACGCCCTCTTTGGAGAGGCACACATGGCAGTGGGCGCTTCCGCTGCGCATTTCTGGCCCATAAGAGGGAAGCCAACTTACTTCGCGCCCTTCCCGCATGCCCATTTCCGCCAGAATCTGCCCCAGCAGAAGCACTCCTTGCCCGCCGAATCCGGCTATCTTCACGGTCAGATTCTTTTGAGCATCTTTTGCGGCCAGGGGACGCGGCACCTCTTCCTCTTGCCGATTCAGACCGAGTAGTTGCTTCACCGTGGTTTGTGTTACACCGTCCGCAGCTGGCGTCGGTTTGCGATCGCGATAGACACCCAGCGGAAAGACCGCCAGCATCTTTTCCTCGATCCATTTGCGCGATTCCTGAGGTGTCATCTTCCAAATGGTTGGGCAGGGCGAAAGAAGCTCGATGAAGCTGAATCCCGCGCCTTCCCGCTGCAGCTCCAAAGCTTTGCGGACGGCCTTGCGCGCTTTCATGATGTTTTTGTTATCGCAAAGTGCCACGCGTTCGATGTAGACCGGTGCTTCCAGCGTGGCGAGCAGTTCCGACATGTGCAACGGATAGCCCTCGTTCGATGGGCGCCGTCCCCAGGGAGACGTGGTGCTCGTTTGTCCCACGAGCGTCGTCGGGGCCATCTGCCCACCGGTCATGCCATAGATAGCGTTGTTCACAAAGAAGATGGTGATCTTTTCGCCGCGGTTGGCTGCGTGGACGATTTCCGCCATGCCGATGGCCGCCAGATCGCCGTCGCCCTGATACCCGATTACAATGCTCTCCGGATTCGAGCGCTTCACCCCTGTGGCTACAGCAGGCGTACGCCCGTGAGCAGCCTGTACATTGCCCATATCGAAGTAGTAGTACGCGAAAACGGAGCAGCCAACGGGGCTGACAAAGATCGCGCGGTCCTGCACACCCATGTCCGCTATGGCTTCAGCGATTAGCTTGTGCACCACGCCGTGTCCACAACCCGGGCAGTAATGCGTCTGGTGTTGCAACTCCGCTTTTCGTTCGTACTTGCTATAAAAAACCGGTGACTTCGACTCGATCACTTGATATTCATCCACAGCGTCACCTCGCCTGATTTACAATGCTCAAACGCCCCAATCCGCGGTCATGCCCATTCGTTCCAACAATTCTTTGCAAACTTCATCGGCCATCGGAACGTTTCCGCCCGCGCGGCCATAGAACTCCACATCCACTCGGCCGTCCAACGACAGCCGCACATCTTCCACCATTTGTCCCGTGCTCATTTCCACCACCATCACCATTTGCGCGCGCCGCGAAGCGTAGCGTAACGCCTCTGCCGGAAATGGCCACACGGTGATCGGGCGGAACAATCCCGCGCGGATTCCTTCTTTGCGCAGCATATCCACCACCGACCGCAGCACCCGCGAAGTAATCCCGTAGCCCACCAACAGCACTTCCGGATCATCCGCGCGATACAACTCGTGCCGCGTTTCCAGTTCCGCGGCTCTTTTGTACTTCGCCTCCAGCTTGCGGACGTGCGCTTCCAATTCGTCGGGTTCCAGATAGATGGAAGAGACAAGGTTCTTGCGAGTCTCGCGCGTGCCTTTGACGGCCCAGGATTTTTCCGGTGGAGTGCTTTCATCGTCCAGCAGTTCCAGTGGTTCCATCATCTGGCCAATGAAGCCGTCGGTTAGCACCACGGCGGGATTGCGGTAGCGGTCCGCCAGGTCAAATGCCAGCCTGGTCAGGTCCGCCATCTCTTGAACGGAAGCGGGCGCGACCACAATGTTCTTGTAGTTGCCGTGCCCGCCCCCCTTCACGACCGCGAAATAATCGCTCTGTTCCGGCGCGATGTTGCCCAGCCCCGGCCCGCCGCGAACAACATCCACAATCACGCAGGGAAGTTCGGAACCTGCCAGGTAAGAAATCCCTTCCTGCATCAAGCTCAAGCCAGGTCCGGAAGAAGCGGTCATCACGCGCTTTCCCGCTGAAGCCGCGCCATAGACCATGTTGATGGCCGCAACTTCGCTTTCCGCCTGCAGAAACGTTCCGCCAACTTGTGGCATGAACTCCGCCGCCGCTTCCGCAATTTCGCTCGCCGGTGTGATGGGGTAGCCATAATACGAGCGGCAGCCAGCCAGCAGGGCGCCTTTTACGATCGCCACATTACCTTTACAAAGTTGCCGCATGGGTTCCCTCCACCGGCGGCTGCGCCACCTTGGGCACGATCAGCCGGTACACCGTAATCGCTCCGGGCTCCGGGCAAACATAAAAGCAGATGCCGCAACCAGAGCACTTTTCCCCCGTGTAGCGCGCAGGATGCACGCCATAGGTATTCAATCCTGGCATCAGTTCCAGGCATTTGGGCGGGCACGCGTCCACACAAACGCCGCAACCTTTGCACTCTTCCGTGTCAATGGTGACCTTGCCTCGTGCTTGTGCCATGGGTCATTTCTCCTGAAGCGCGGGGCGTTGCAGCCACCGCGTCTTCTCGCAGTACGCGTACAATTCTTCCCGGAATTTCGGATGAGCAATCTCGATCAACGCTTCGGCGCGCTGGCGGATGGTGCGCCCGTGCAGATAAGCGACACCGAATTCAGTCACTACGTAATGCACGGAGCCGCGAGACGTTACCACGCCCGCGCCGGGATCCAACATCGGCACGATCCGCGAAATAGTTTCGTCTTTGGCCGTGGCAGGCAGGGCGATGATGGGTTTGCCGCCCTTGCAATGGGACGCCCCGCGAATGAAATCCACTTGTCCGCCAATGCCGCTGTAGAAATAGGTGCCAATCGAATCAGCGCAAACCTGGCCGGTAATGTCCACCTGTACTCCCGAGTTTACGGCGGCCATCTTGTAGTTCTGAGAAATGATATAAGGATCGTTGGTGTACTTACTAGGATGGAATTCAAACTGCGGATTGTTATTCACGTAATCGAATAGTTTTTTTGAGCCCAACACGAAACCCAAAATAATTTTGCGCGGATGGATGGTTTTGCGGCTTCCATTGATCACGCCGGACTCGATCAGCGGAATCGCCAGGTCGCTCAACATCTCCGTGTGTACGCCAAGGTCGCGGTGATCCTTCAGCGCCAGCAGCACCGCATTGGGGATGGAACCAATGCCAAGCTGCAAAGTGGAGCCATCTTCGATCAGCCCGGCGACATTCTTCCCGATGTCGAGATGGGCCTGGGTGATTTCGATTCGCCGCAATTCACACAACGGCCTGGACACTTCAACCACCGAATCAATTTCATTTACGTGCAGGAAGCAATCCCCAAATGTGCGCGGCATCTGGTCGTTCACTTGCGCCACGACGAGCTTGGCATTGCGCGCCGCGCTCAGCGTCGCCTCCACGCCCACGCCAAAAGAGCAGAACCCGTGAGCATCGGGCGGCGTAACCTGAATCAACGCCACGTCGATGGGCATCAGACCGTTCTCAAACATTTCCTCGACCTGGCTTAGGAATACGGGCGTGTAATCTGCTCGTCCTTCATTCACCGCTTGACGTACATTGCCGCCGATGAACATGGCGTTATGCCGAAAATGACCTTCCATCTGCGGCGCAATGTAATCCGCGCGGCCGGTGGTCAACAGGTGCACGATTTCCACGTTCTTGACGAAAGGCCCCCGGGCCATCAACGCTTCCACCAAGGTTTCCGGCTCGGCGCATCCGGGATGAATGTAGACGCGCATGTTGGACTGGATGCACTGCACGGCCTCGTTCGGCTGCATCACCTTGCGGCGATAATCTTCTTGCCAGGTCATAGCGCCTCCCCACTGGTTCTTGGCCATTGCCACGGTTCGCAGAGTTCTGCCGACGATACGCATCCCGCCCAAGGAGCACACAGGCGGGGTGCGACACTCCTATGTATCCGGAGGGAGCACAAGGGTTTAGGGGATAGTTCGGGGTTGTGGATTTCCGGGGCGAGCAGGACAGCGGGAACGGGCTGGTAGGCTAGCGACGCCACGAAGGTCGCCTCCGTCCTCAAGGATGCAAGGGGCGTACCAGAACGAGTGCAAACGCGGATTTCCAGGCCCCTGTAAAGAAAGAACTTATATCCAGCCTTAGTTTTGCTTATAGGTCGAATTGTGGCATTTGCCCCACTCCCTCCCTGTCTTTGCGTTCTTTTGCTCAGAGGGCATTGGCAAACCATTTCCCATGCTTGGTGATTCTCCCGGCCCGAATTTCCACGCGTTTTCCACAACTAGCCCCACTTTGGCCAGTTTCTTGTCGTGAAACATTCGCTCCATATTTTGCAATCTCCGTGCATTCGTGGGCGTATGCTGAATCTGGTGCCAGAAAAAGGGACAGTCTATGAAAACTCTCAAGGTTCTTGTTGCGTTGATGACCAACGACAACGACTACCAGATCGAGCAAGCCAATTCCGCCACACAATCCGCCGGCAAGCTCGGCGCGGAAGCAAGAATTGTTTATGCGGACAATGACGCCATCAATCAAAGCACGCAAATTTTAAAAGCCATTCAAGCCGTTCCCGAAGAGCGTCCCGATGCCGTTATCTTTGAGCCCGCCGGCGGCACGGCGTTGCCGCAAGTTGCGCGCGCCGCTGCCACTGCCGGTATTGGTTGGGTGGTGATGAATCGCGAGGCCAGCTACATCCCGGAGCTTCGTCAGACTTGCAAGGCTCCCGTTTTCGCGCTGAGTTCGGACCATCTGGAAACGGGCCGCATTCAGGGACGGCAATTCGCCGCGCTGCTTCCCAGTGGTGGAACCGTTCTTCACATTCAAGGACCTTCAGAGAATTCAGTCGCCAAGGAACGATTGTTGGGGATGATGGAAGTAAAGCCATCCAACATCCACATGGTTACCTTAAAGGGGCAATGGACCGAAGAGAGCGCCCAGCGGGCCGTGCGCTCCTGGCTGAAACTCTCCACCTCACAGAAAGCTCACATTGATTTGATTGGCTCTCAGAATGACGCCATGGCCATCGGTGTCCGCAAGATCTTTCAGGAAGTTCCAGATGAAGCGGAACGTGAACGCTGGTTGAGTCTGCCTTTCACGGGCTGCGATGGACTTCCGAAGACCGGACAGTCTTGGGTTCGCAGCGGCATCCTGGCGGCGACTATCTACCTTCCGCCTCTCGCAGGCCAGGCGATCGAATTGCTCTGCGACGCCTACCAGCACGGCAAGATTCCGCCGGAGCGCGTCTTGGTTGCGCCTACTTCGATACCGGCATTGGAAGCTTTGCGCTCCTTGCGGGCCTGATTGGCTCGAGTTTCAGCGATAAGGGCGCTGTCGGCAGACACACTGCTTGCATTCCGCCGGTTTCCCGTAATGTCACAGCGCGAAAGGTTCCTTCGCACATCTTTTGCTGTGGGTGTATCGTAGAAAGGAAGTTTCAATCTCGGGGGCATGATGCCCAAGCTAAAGTTCCTTATTTCCCTGACAACCAGCGAAAACGACTATCAGATTGAACAGGCACAGTCTGCGGAGCAAGCCGCGCGGAAATTTGGCGTCGGCGTGGAAATTGTCTACGCAGACAACGATGCCATCAACCAGAGTTCGCAAATCCTGAAAGCCATTCAAGCCCCTCCGGAAGATCGCCCGGACGCCATTGTTTTCGAGCCGGTTGGAGGCACCGCACTACCCCAGGTGGCTCGCGCCGCGGTGGGCGCCGGAATCGGTTGGGCCGTGCTGAATCGCGATGCCAATTACATTCAGGAATTGCGCGCAACGAACAAGGCCCCGGTCTTTTGCGTAACTTCTGATCACGTTGAAGTCGGCCGCATCCAGGGGCGCCAGTGCGCCGCCCTTCTTCGCACGGGAGGCACCGTCCTTTATATCCAGGGGCCCTCTGAGAATTCCGCCGCCAAAGAACGCACGCAAGGTATGCAGGAAGCCAAACCAGCCAACATCCACCTGATCATGTTGAAGGGCCAGTGGACAGAAGAAAGTTCACAACGCGCGGTGCGCTCCTGGTTGAAACTCACCACTTCCCAGAAAACCAACATTGATCTGGTCGCCGCCCAGGATGATTCCATGGCCATGGGTGCGCGCAAGGCATTTCAGGAATTGCCCACGGAAATCGAACGGGAACGCTGGCTGAGCATCCCCTGTCTCGGCTGCGATGGACTTCCGAAAACAGGGCAGGCCTGGGTGCGCAGCGGCATTCTTGCCGCCACTATTTTTATTCCGCCCAACACGGGTCAAGCCGTCGAGATGCTTGTTGATGCGCTGCAAAATTCCAAGAAGCCTGCCGAGCGCGCTATTACCGTGGCGGTTTCCGTGCCTGCGCTTGAATCTCTCCGTCCGCAAAGGTGATCTCGCCGCACTTTTGTGTCTCTTCGCCGATTCCTACGGCGTATAATGCGGGTGGAATTCTCTTTACCCATCTTTCATGACCTTCTGGAGGTCCTCCAATGTCCGCAAAGCCTTCTGACCCTGCGAAATCCGACCTTACTCTCGATCGCAGAAAGTTTCTTGCTACCAGTGGGACCGGCCTGCTAGCCGCTGCTGCATTGCCCATGACATCACCGTTGGCGGGTGCTGCCTCTTCTGTCTCTGTGGAATCGCCGCGCGAGCCGCAAGGTATGTCTGCAAGCAAGCGCAAAATCCCCATCGGCGTTTTCGATCCTGTTTACCCCGATCTCTCGCTCGATGCCATGATCGAGAAAGTCAGCGCGCTCGGTCTCGAAGCCATGGAAATCGGCACCGGTGGATATCCGGGCTCCAACCATTGCCCGGTGGATGAATTGCTCGCCGATCCTGCAAAGGCCAAAGCGTGGGTCAAGAAATTTGAGGACCATGGACTGCGCGTCGCCACGCTGAGCTGTCACGGCAATCCCATCCATCCCGACACCAAGCACGCCGCGACGGATAGGGAGACATTCAAGAAGACCGTCCTGCTTGCCGAACGTATTGGCGTGAAGGTGATCGTGGGCTTCTCTGGTTGCCCGGGAGGTTCGCCGACGGATACGCAACCGAATTGGGTCACCTATCGTTGGCCGCCCGAATACGACGAAATGTTGAAGTGGCAGTGGAGCGAGAAGATCATTCCCTACTGGAAAGAAGCCGCGAAGTTTGCGCGCGAACACGGTATTCATCGCCTGGCGTTTGAGATGCATCCAAACTTCGCCGTCTACAATCCCCGGACTTTGATACGACTTCGCGAAGCCGTTGGTGAAGAGATTGGCGCCAACTGCGATTTGAGTCACCTTTTCTGGCAGGGTTGCGATCCGGTTGAAGTGATCCATTTCCTCGGCAAGCAGGGCGCCCTGTTTCATGCGCACATGAAAGACACCGTCCTTTACCCGGAAAACGTGGCGAAATACGGTGTCCTTAACTTTGTGTTTGAATCAGGCGATCTTCCTATGGCTTCCGATGCTTTCCGAGCGGTTGGCTATGGCCACAGCGCGTCGACATGGAAGTCCATCGTGCAGGCTTACATGGACGTCGGCTACGAAGGCATTCTCAGCATCGAGAACGAGGATCCCATTCTTACAGGCGAAGTAGGCGTCGAACGCGCCGCCTACGTCCTTAAGAATGTCCGTAACGAAATTCTGGGAGCTTAAGGTGAATCGCCGTCAATTTGTGAATTCATGCACTGTTGCGGGATTGGGCGCTGCGGTTGGGCGCCCTTCCGCTCTTTCAGGCGGGGAGCGCTTCTTTGATCCGCCGTCACCCGCCCCACCGTTTTCGTTTTCAGTGATGCTCTGGACCGTGGAGCCGAAGCTTCCTTTCGAGCAGCGCATTGCGAAAGTTGCGGATGCGGGGTTTCACGCCGTCGAGCTTGTCGGCGAGTGGCAAGGCTGGTCCAAGGATCAGTTTCAGGCTGCGCGCCGGCAACTTCATCAATTGGGAATGGTGGTGGATGCTTCCAGCGGCATTCATGCCAGTCTTTGCGATCCCGCACAGCGCGACACACTGATTGAGCAAGTCCGGACGATCCTTCCTGCTCTCGCGGAATTCGAGTGCACGCGCCTCATCCTTCTTACTGGTGACCGCGTTCCCGGCTTGTCCCATGAGCAGATGCATACGAATTGCGTGGACGGCTTAAAACGCGTCGCGGATCTTACCGCGCCTCAGAACATTGAGGTCCTGCTGGAGAACATTGATCCCGAAGAAAACCCAAAATACTTTCTAACTTCTGTTGCTGAGGGCTTCCAGGTTGTGCGCGAAACTGGCAATCCAAGAATCAAGATGCTCTGTGACTTTTTCCACGAACAGATTGCCGAGGGTAATCTGATCGCTAAGCTGGAGAAGAACATGGATCTGCTTGGCCTCGTGCACATCGCGGACGTTCCGGGACGCCACGAACCGGGCACGGGTGAAATCAATTATGCAAATATTTTCCGGAAGCTGGGCCAACTTAACTATTCCCGCTATGTCGCCATGGAGTTTATTGCTACGGGGGATGTAGTCGCCTCGCTGCGCACAGCGAGGGAGCTTGCCGAAAAGTGCGGCGCGGAAGGTCACGCACAAAAAACGTAACATCGTATGTCGCGGTGCCGTTCAAGCGACATCTTGATGAAATGCGACGCCCGGCGAGTGGCGAAATCTATTCCGCTTCGCCGCTGATTCACTTTGCGCTATGCTGTTCCACGCCTTTCTCAGTTGTAAATAATTTCGAGTGATGAGGACCGCTGATGGCCCAGGTGATGCGCGCTCCCAAAACCTATGACGTCTGCGTTATCGGTTCGGGCGCAGGCGGCGGTGTGGCCGCAAAAATCCTTACGGAGGGCGGCCTGAGCGTTGCTTTGCTGGAGGCGGGGCCTCCACTGAATCCCGAAAAAGATTACAAAATGTTCGTGTGGCCTTACGAACTGCCACACCGCGGCGTTGGGGTGGGTGGCAGGGCGGCGCAGAATTTCAGCGAGTTTCTTGCGCCCAATGGTGCCTGGAAGATCGAAGGAGAACCGTACACTTCTGCGCCCGGCTCCAATTTTCAGTGGTTCCGTTCGCGTATTGTTGGCGGCCGCACAAACCACTGGGGCCGCATCGCTCTGCGTTTTGCCCCGGTTGATTTCAAGTCCAAAACGCGCGACGGCATCGGCGCAGATTGGCCCATCTCCTACGAAGACCTCTCGCCCTATTACGACAAGGTTGAATCTTACATCGGCGTCTTCGGCACCAAAGAAAATATCTCCAATGCGCCCGACGGGATTTTTCTCCCGCCTCCGAAGCCGCGCTGCAGCGAACTGCTGATCAAGAAGGCTTGCGACAAGCTCAACATCACCTGCATCCCATCGCGCCTCGCCATTCTGACCAAACCCCTGAATGGCAGGCCTGCGTGCCATTACTGTGGCCAGTGCGGCCGTGGCTGCACCACCGCCTCGAATTTCAGCTCGAGTCAGGTGATGATTCCGCCCGCGCTGCAAACGGGCCGCCTCACGATGCTTACGGGGGCGATGGCGAGGGAAATTCTAGTTGGGCCGGACGACAAGGCCACCGGCGTCTCCTACATTGACAAAGCCACCGGCGCCGAAAAACGTGTGATGGCGCGCGCCATCGCCGTTGCGGCTAGCGCTTGCGAATCGGCGCGCTTGCTGCTGAACTCCCGCTCGAAACTTTTTCCTGATGGGCTTGCCAATTCTTCTGGCCAGGTGGGGCGCAACCTGACCGATTCTGTGGGCAGTGGTGGCTGGGGCTATGTGCCGCAAATGGAAAAAATCCCGCCGCACAATCATGACGGCACCGGCGGAATGCATATGTATATTCCGTGGTGGAAGTTCGATCGTAAGAATGAGTTTCCCCGCGGCTACCACATCGAGATTGGCGGAGGCAGGGAAATGCCCGGCGCAGGCATGTTCGACGATGTTTGCGATGAATTCGAAGGCTACGGCGCGGAGTTGAAGCGTACCTGCCGCAAACAGTACGGCACGAGCGTGGGATTCGCAGGCCGCGGAGAGATGGTTGCGAATCCGGACACTTACTGCGAGATCGATCCGGAAGTCGTCGACAAGTTCGGCATTCCCGTGCTGCGCTTTCACTTCAAGTGGAGCGACTACGAAATTCGCCAAGCCAGGGACATGCAAGAAACTTTCAAAGCCATTGTGGAAGCCATGGGCGGCGAGTACAAAACCAAAACTGACGCGGGCGGACAAAATCCCTTCGGCATCGAAGACGGCGGAAAAATTATTCACGAAGTCGGCACCGCGCGCATGGGCGCCGATCCCCGGACCTCCGTGTTGAATAGCTATTGCCAGGCGCACGACGTGAAAAATCTTTTCGTTACCGATGGCGCGCCCCTGGTCACCAATCCGGACAAGAATCCAACATTGACGATCATGGCACTCTCCTGGCGCGCTTCGGAATATTTGTTGAACGAAGCGAAGAAGGGAAGTCTTTGATATGAACGAGACTGTGCAGCTTGCGCAAGCTCAGGCTTTCCCGTCATCAAGAAAACTATCCCGTCATTCCGAACGAAGTCTGCGAAGTGAGGAATCCCTCTTCTCTTGGGGTACGTTTAGAGGACGAAGCGCGAAGAGCGTGACGTTCAAAAGGTGAACGATGCAAGGAATTTCAAGGCGCGATGTATTGAAGAACCTGGCTGTCAGCGCAGCCGGCGGCTCCGTGTTGCAGTTGATCCCCGCCGAAGCCGCAGCGCTGGCTCACCAAATGGTGCACCAGGCGAAAGCCGCTTCATTGGCCGGGAAGTACACCCCGAAATTCTTTTCGCCGCACCAGTATGAAACTCTCACTGCTCTTTGCGACACGATCATTCCCAAGGACGAAACGTCAGGTGGCGCAGTGGAAGCAGGCGCGCCGGAATTCATTGATCTGCTCAGCAGCGAAAATGAGGAATTCCAACTGCAATTCGGCGGCGGCCTGCATTGGCTGGACAATGCCTGCCGCGACCGCTACGAACACACGCTCCTCGAATCCACGCCCGCCCAGAAAAAAGAAATCCTCGATTTGATCGCCTACCGCAAGAATGTCAAGAGAGATCTGTCTCTCAGCCAAGGGATTAATTTCTTCGCCCAGCTTCGCCAGATGACCTGTGATGCCTTCTACACCAGCAAAATCGGCATCGCCGACTTGCAATACATCGGCAACTCCGCCCTAGCCGAATTCCACGGCTGCCCTCCGGTTCCCGAATCCTGAAAAACGCACTAGCAATTGGGCGGATCAGGTACTTCTTTTTAGGTTGGATTCATTCCTTACGCCATTCTTGTCAATTCTTAGAACCCAGCGCGAACCATTACATCGAAGCCAGTCAGGTGAGGGTTCCACCATGCCAGAGGCAATGGGGTCATCTCGACTTCCGTGCTCATCGATTTCTTCGTCAAAAGCGGTTAGCATCATTCCTGCCTGAAGAGTGACCTGGTTTCCTTCCGCGTCCACGCAGGTATTTTCGTGAGAAAGGCACAATAATCCGCCAAATAATCCATTGAAGTCGGCACAAACTCTTAACGGTTTTGATTCAGTCATCGAGACGGCCTTGTGATTTCACGATTCTACTCTAAGACCACAGGTCTGCTTCGGAGATGCCCCGCAATCTTGAAGCGACCACGCCGCTGGCCGGGGGTCAAATCACTTCGAGTCTAGCCGAAGCGGCAGTATCCATTTCCCCTTCCCAACGCGCAATCACCGCGCTGGACAGGCAGTTGCCTATGACGTTGACTGCGGTGCGCGCCATATCAATCAGCGCATCCACGCCAAGAATGATGAAGATCGGCTCCGTGGGCAGATGAAACGTGGCGGACGTTGCCAGTAACACGACGAGCACCGCGCGCGGTACACCCGCCACTCCCTTGCTGGTGAGCATCAACGCAAACACCATAAAAAGTTGCTGCGTCCAGGTCATGGACATCCCCGCGGCCTGCGCCACAAAAATGGACGCCATCGCCAGATACAATGCCGAGCCGCACAAGTTGAAGCTGTATCCCGCGGGAATCACGAAGGCGACAATTTCCCGCGGCACGCCAAACTCTTCCATGGATTCCATCGCGCGGGGCAGCGCCGCTTCCGATGAACTGGTGGCAAAAGCAATCGTGGCGGGCTCGGCCACGGATTTCAGAAATCGTCCCAAGGGTATTCGCGCAAGGAGCAAGAGCGGCAAAAAGACAACCAAAAGATAAACGAGCATCGCGCCCCAAGCCGTGAAAAGCAATTTGCCCAACGGCAGCAACACGCTCATCCCCATCTGCCCCACGGTGTAAGCCATCGCAGCGCCCACACCGATTGGCGCGTAGTACATCACAATATTGGTGAAGCGAAACATCGTCTGCGTCAGCGATTCCGCCAGATTCAACATAGGCTGCCGGTATTTCTCTGGCACACGAGTCAGCGCGATGCCAAACAAAATCGCAAACACGGCGACCTGAAGAATCTGATTATCACCAATCGCTTTGACAATATTCTCCGGGAAAACGTGCAGGATAAAATCGTCCCACTTCAATGGCGCAGCGGCCATTTGCGCTTGTTCCGCTGCACCAGCTGGCATCACAAGCCCCACGCCAGCGCGCGTCAGGTTGATCGCGGCGACCCCGAGGAACAACGCAATCGTCGTGATCACTTCGAAGAGGATCAGACTTTTCAACCCGACGCGGCCAACCTTCTTCAAATCGCCATGGCCCGCGATGCCTGTCACCAGCGTGCCCAGAATCAGCGGCGCCACGATGACCTTGATCAGCCGCAGGAAAATATCACTGAGGAGCCGCAGGTGCGCCGCAAATTGCGGGCGATCCAAGCCAATCTCAAATCCCGCGAGCATGGCAAAAAAGATCCAGAAGGTGAGCGAACGCCTGCGAATCCCCGCAATCGCCATGCAGAGCAAGCCCGCCCAACGCACCGTGATAAGCGCGGCATGTGCCGGTAAAACAAGAAGCAACAAGGATCCTGCAGCGAACAACAACAATCCTGCGGGCAGAAACAGGGCATACTTCGTGGGTTGTACGTTCGCCAAGGCACGCCTCGGTCTAGATTCAGTAAGGAGCGAGTGGCGCCATCATAGCCCGAGCCGCGCGAACGAGAACAGAAAATATTTGCGGCCGCAGATGGTGTCTTGCGGCGCCAACGGACCCGCTGCTATCGTAAACTCATGCCAAAGATCACCCACCTGGAATGTTCGCGCTGCCATGAAACACTTTCTGCGGAAAAACCGCAAACGGTTTGCCCAAAGTGTGCCGGCTCATTTTACGTGCGTTACAACCTTGCGCCGCTGAAGGGGCTTGCCCATCGCGAACAGATTGCCAAGGCCACCTCTCCCACCGGATGGACCGGCATGTGGCGATACCGCTGCGTCCTGCCCGATGTTGAACCCGTCACTTTGGGCGAAGGCTGGACGCCCATGCTGCGCAGCCGCCGCTATTCAAATGTGCACGTAAAGGAAGAGGGCGCGAATCCAACGGGAAGTTTCAAGGCGCGCGGTCTGGCGCTAGGCGTCACCATGGCGCGCCATTACGGGTTGAAAAAACTCGCTGTGCCCTCGGCAGGAAACGCCGCCGGTGCTCTCGCCGCCTATGCCGCTGCCGCTGGAATCGAAGCCCACATCTTCATGCCCAAGGATGTACCGTTCGCGAATTACGTCGAAGCGGTTCTCTATGGTGCAAAAATCACGCTCGTGGATGGCTTGATTTCCGACTGCGGCCGCATGGTTGCCGAGCGCAAAGAGAAGGAAGGTTGGTTCGACATTTCCACTCTGAAAGAGCCCTTTCGCGTGGAAGGAAAAAAGACCATGGGCTACGAACTTGTCGAACAACTCGGCTGGGAATATCCCGCTGCGGTTTTTTATCCCACGGGTGGCGGAGTGGGATTGATCGGCATGTGGAAGGCGTTTGCAGAGTTGGAAGAACTTGGCTGGGTTCGTCCTGGGAAACGCCCACGCATGATTGCCGTGCAGTCCGCGGGATGCGCACCGGTTGTGCGCGCCTTTGAGCACGGTGAAAAGGCTAGCCAGATGTGGCAGAACGCCGCGACGTTCGCTTCCGGCTTGCGCGTGCCAAAACCTTACGGCGACTACATCATGCTGGACATTCTTCGCGAATCGTCCGGCATCGCCGTCTCGATTCCTGACGAACAAATCCTCGCTTCGCTGAAAGATTGGGCCAAGCAGGAAGGCATCTTCCTCTCCCCCGAAGGTGCAACAGCAACAGCCGCTTACGATCACCTCTTGAGCACCGGTTACCTTAAGCCCGAAGATCGCGTCGTGCTTTTCAACACCGGCGCGGGGTTGAAGTACACGGACGTAACCGCGGAAGCCGCTGGGCTGAAACGCCCTTGATGCGTGTCAAAGGCCGCGCGTCGTCAGCCTCTCTACATAAATAAATTCTAATCAGGCACAGGGATTTCTGGCGCTCCAGGTGCACTTGGATTCTTGGCAATTCTCGGCTTGCCACAGCCCGCACGCACAAAAATGACTGGCATGCGCGCCTGCACCATTCCCAGCGCCCCAAATCCACCGAGTGGAGAAACGCCCATGGCAAAAACAGCGATTCAGAAGTCCGTCGAGCGGCTCTATGCGCAAGGGAAGCTGGCCGAGGCCATGCAACTCCTGGCGGAAGCTCTTGGCAAGCAGGAAAGCAGCGGCCTGTGGAATGACTGGGGAGTCGTGCAGATCGCGCTCGCCGAACGCGCTTTTCGCCGCGCCCTGGAACTCGAGCCTGCCAACGACGCTACGGCGGCGAATCTCGCGGTGCTGCTCTACAGCGAAGGCCGTTCCGCCGAAGCGATCCCGCTGCTGCAGCAGGCGCTCGCCCACGCCCAGGGTGTTCCGCATACGCACATTGCGGCAATTCTTGCCCAGTGCCAATCGGCGGTCAGCCCCGTGTCGGTCCCAACCGCTGCGCCAGGCTAAGCCCGATTCCGTCCAGCGAACGCAGCGCGAACACTCAAGCAGACACTCCACTCGCCCCTGCCAAGTATTTTTCTGTTCTTGCCGCGTTTAGAATCGCAGCTTCGCGAGATAGTTGTAGCTGTTCGTGATGCTGGCAATATCATCCTTCGGCGAATCGTGTTCCACGAAGTAATGTTGAATCCCCGCCTTGTCCGCGCTGGCGAAGATCTTCTTCCAGTCAATCAGGCCGGAACCCACGTCGGCGATTTCGATTTCCTGATGAGGCAGTTTCGCTACGTTGGTGCCTGCCGTAATTTTCGGCAGTTTGCTCATGTCTTTGACGTGCACCAGGGGGAAGCGGCCCGGGTAGCGGTTGAAATAAGAAACAGGATCCTGCCCGGCAACGCAGAGCCACCCAATATCCATTTCTATATTGCAGAATTTCGGGTCTGTCGAGTCCAGCAGAAAATCAAACGGACGCTTGCCATCTAGCACGGCGACCGGCTGAAACTCCCAACTATGGTTATGGTAGGCGAACATGATGCCCGACTTGCCGGAAGTTTCACCCGCTTTGTTGAAAAGTTCCGCGACGCGCTTGTAGCCATCCGGCTGTTTCGTCTGAGCACCCGGAATACCCGGACAAACGATGTATGTCTGCCCCATGATCTTTGCGGCTTCAATCGTTTCGGGCCACTGTTTTTCGACGACTTCGTAGTCCACGTGGCAGGAGACCGCCGTCAGTCCATTCTTGTCCAGAATGGCGCGAACTTCCTTCGGTGAATGATTAAAAAGCCCCGCGAATTCGACTTCTTTGTAGCCCACGGCGGCGACTTTCGCGATGGTGCCCTCAAAATCGTGCTCCATCTGGTCGCGGACGGTGTAGAGTTGCAGGCCGACTTTCGCAATTTGATGGGTGGCGGCAAAAGTCTTGCCCGGAAGAGAAGTCAAGAGTGCAGCAGCGATCGAAGATTCCAGAAAGGTTCGTCGATTCATGGCTGAATTGTACCTTGAAGAGCACCGCCTGAACCAGAGAAAGCCTACTGACCCAATCGCGCTGCGAAAATCAGCGCAAAAAAAAACGCGGGGCACGGACTGGGCCGCGCCCCGCATTCTTGAGCGGAGTTGTTAGAAGATGAAGCGAGCGCCGAACTGGAACTGGCGCGGACTGTTGATGTTGTTGGTGATCAGCCCGAAGGGGAGACTCTGCGACTGTGTGTCGGCCACGCTGGGCACACTCGGGTATCCCCATTGCGCAAAGTTAGTCACGTTGTAGAGAGAAGCATCGAAGCGCAGCGCTTTCACTTCTCCGAGCTTGAAAGTCTTAAACATGGAGTAGTCTAAATTGCGGGCCCCTCGAGTGCGCACGTTATCCAGATAGGCCGGGGCAGTTCCTACGATGTATGGATTAGGATTGCCACCGTTTTCGGTTCCTGGCTGAACAAAACAATTGATGTTGAACCAATTGTTTGTGGTGTGCGGCGCGCCCTTTGCTGGGTTGCAGATCATATCGGCACGCTGATTTAGTGGCGAATTCGGCGTTCCTGATCCTGGCGAAGCGATAGGGACGCCGGTGCTCAGGTAAAGGATGCCATTGACGGTCCAGCCGCCAAGAACAGCATTGGATACCCCGTGCAAGTTCACGGCTCGGCCTGTGCCAATGGGCAAGTCATACGATACCTGCCCGGCGAACGCGTACTTTACATCCTGCGGACTTATCGACCACTCATACTGCAGGTCTCGCCAGTCCTGCGCCCCGCCGTTGTGCGTGCCTACGAAGCCGAGAGGAGGATTCCCGTCATCGGTGAGGATCTTGCCCCAGGTAAAGGAGGCCAACGCGGTGAAGTGTGAGGTCAGCCGCTTCTGCACCTTGGTTTGCAGGGAGTTGTAGCTGGAGTCGCCGGCGGGATAGCCATGCACAGCTACGCCCGAGTTGATACCTCCGCCGGCAAATTGGGGATATTTTTCCAGGGCAAAATACTCCGGCACGGTAGAAGAACCGTAGTAAAAGTTGGTCGCGGGCATAATCGCTTCCCATTGATTGGGTATCATGCAGCTTGGGTCTTGCGAGATGCACAGCCCGTCGCCATACTTCCCAATGGTAGCCAAGTCGAGTTGATTCAAGTCCACCGTACCGAAGGGCAAGTAAAGTCCCCGGCTGCCGACATACGCGGCACTCACGACTACCTGGTGGGGCAGTTCATATTCCAGGCCAAAGTTGTAGTTGTAGGTAGTCGGTGTGGGCTGCGAGTGCAGCACAGTGCTTAGAGTGATCCCCAGATTATTGGCCAAGCCAGCTGGCGCCGTCGTGAAAACCGGGACCACTCCATTGGGGAAGGGGTTGCTGATCGAATAGGGGCCGGTAAAGTTTCCAGGAACGAGCGCCGGACTTCCCGCAGGCGCTCCCGCGCACGCCGCCGTGCCATTGAAAACTGTATTCAGGCTCCCTGTGGCGCTCAGACAGGTAGACTGCCAGTTCGTTTGAGAAGCGAATCCATCGGTGTTGATGAGGGCGCTCCCGACGTTCTGCGTGCTGGGCCCGTAGTAGAAGCCTGCGCCAGCCCTCACCACAAAGCGGTTAATGGGTTGCCAGGCAATGGCCAGACGAGGGCCAAAATTGTCCAGATTGGTCGCATAGGGTGAGCGATTGCTGCTGTTATTAAAGATCTCAGCGCCGGTGTAGGAAACGCCCTGAAACGTGTTGGTGGCGTTGGGATCAAAGTACTCCTGGCGGTTGTGACGTTCATTGCGCCCGCCGAAGATATCCCAGCGCAGACCGGCGGTAATGGTCAAGCGCTTTGTTGCTCGATACGTATCTTCAAAGAACGCTGCGTAGTAAGGGTTGGACTCTGCGGCGAAAACGTCCTTGGTGAAGCTGGGATAATTGACGTTGCCCATGCCAACGAGGAACGAGGCGAAATCGCTGCCGCCTACCAGATTGCCTGACGCTGGTGCGGTTTGCTGATCGGTAGAGCTGATGTCGAAGTTGTACGAACCTGCGGGCGCTGGCGGCTGGCCGACGTTGAGATAGCGTTTCATCCACTCGAAGCCCGTGGAGAACGTATGCTTACCCCAAACCTTGGTGATCTCGGCGTTCACGTCGCTGTTCTCGCTGGCGTATTGGAAAATGTTGTAGTCGGCGGTCCCGCCCACTCCCTGACCCACATCGCCAAAAGTCATGAAGGGGAGTTGTTTGATAACCTCCTCCGCGGCCAACGAGGCAGGAAAGCCCAGTGTAGTCAGGTCAATGCTCGAATACGATGGAGGACCTCCCTGATTCTCGTGGTGGCGTGTAAAGGAGTAGCGCAATTGCAGGACCGTCGTCGGATTGATTGTATAGTCGTCGGCCACAAGGATATTCCGCCCGTTGGTCTGGTTCTGGGCATAGTTGAGGTCCCAGCCGCTGGGGAATACGTTAGCCGTCGAAAAGACCAGGCGGTCATAAGAAAACCGTGTGAAGAGGCGCTGCTTCTCGCTCTTTATCCAATCGAGACGGACGTCGAAGCGGTTGCCTGTAAACGGGTCCAGGCCCGGCACTTGGTAATTGTCGGTCGAGTCCGTAGTTGCGGAATCGCAGGTCGTCGGGCTGGGGTAGTTGCACTTTGGCATCTTCGACAGAAACAGCAGCGCGATGGGATTCGGATTGGTAATTATGTTACCGGGGAAGGGCTGGCGGGTGCCGTCGGCGTTCTCGGGCTGTGTCGGGTCGTAGATGGTAAACCCCATTTTTGAGAAATCGCCGGTCCGTTCCGCCGACGTGGGAACACCGAAAGTGTCCTCGCCCTCGAACTGCTCCTGTTTCGTGTATTCGTAATCCCCGAAGAAGAAGAGTTTGTCTTTCTTGATCGCCCCGCCGATCGCTCCGCCCCCTTGGTACCGGTAGAAATCAGGTGGCGTGTTGCTTTGCCCGGCTGACAATTCATTGAATTTGGTGAAGGAGTCGTTTGCCGACAACGCATTCGGCCGGAACACCCCGAAACCATCACCATGAATCGAATTCGTCCCGGACTTGCTCACCAGGCTGATCACACCTGCTCCGCCGCTCTGGTAAGACGCCGGTGTATTCTGGGTCTCGACGCGGACCTCGCTGACGGCATCTTCGGGAATATTCATTGCCGGAATGATGGCGGCGGAGTTGTTTTCGGCAATTCCCAGCGGGCTGCCGTCCAGCATGTAGTAAACGGATCCGACAAGGGAGCCGTTGATGGTGTCCGCGGAGACGTCGACACCCGGGCGCCCCACCGAGATGTTCTGAACCGACTGCATCGAATCGCTGGAGTTGGGCGAACCATTAACAGGAATCACGCCCGGACTCAATTGGATCAGGTCGTAAACGTTGCGATACAGCAGCGGGACGCGCTCGATCGCCTCGCTCGGGATCAGCGTGCCTACCGTCGAGTTGCTGGCTTCCACCAGTTCGGCGCCCTCGATAACCGTGACCGTGTCCGAAACCGCGCCAACCTGCAAACTGAGGTTAACCTCGGTGACCTGATCGACGCTGACCACAATATTGTCCTGTACGGTCTTGGCGAACCCCTTTTGCGTGAGGGTCATCTGATACGTGCCTGGGTTCAGGGAGATAAAGGTGTACAACCCCGCACCGGAGGTGACTGTGTGCAGTTTCACTCCCGTTGCCTTGCTCAACAGCTCCACCTGGGCTCCGGGAACAATGGCTCCGCTCGGGTCAGTAACTGTGCCGCTGATGCTGCCCCGGCCGGCCTGCGCGCTGGCGAGAATCGGCACGCAAAGAAGTACGAACATGGCGCTAAGCACAAGCCACATGGTCCTTGTGCTGCGCATACCAAAGAAAGGAATAATGTGTCCCTTCACGTTGTTACCTCCAAAGGATTTTTGTTCGGGTCAATGGACAAGCGCGGGCACAGAAACCACCTTTGCAGCCGCACCCTTGAGTTTCCTGCCGGAACTTGGCCATTCAACCGACACAGCCCCAAACCACTCGACTTAACCGAAATCGCGCTTGGATGCGCTTATTAAATCGAGTTAATACTGCATTAATTCGGTGATGTCAAGCCCTAAATCGCGGTGGAAGCCTGTGAATACCCTGGTTTGTCATCCCCGGAACACCGGTGGCGCTTTCCACGGACCTCGCACCTGTTCCAGCGATTCGCCAACCGCCAGCAACAGTTCTTCTTCATGGGGCCTGGCGATCAACTGGACGTTAATCGGCAGCCCGTGGGATGATTTTCCCAGCGGCAAAGACAATCCCGGGAATCCCACCAGATTCAGCCATTGGCACCAGCGCATCGTGTCCCGGTAATTGTTAGCATCTCCAACGCGATAATTCCCTGCACCGTGGGCAAATGCCGGGCCACTCGATACCGGCGACAGCAGGATGGGAACATCCTTCATTTGGCCAAGAATTTCCGCCCGCACCAAATCGCGATTAGTGCATGCCGCCATAAACGATTCCAGGGTCAGCACCGGTTCCGCCGCCGTAATCGCCAGGTATTCGCGCAACATCGGGCTCAACAAATCTTCCTGGTCCTTTGTGCTGTGCCGAATTAAATCGCCGATCACCGGGCCAAAGAAAAACCACCACAGTTCCAGCGCGCGTTCGAGTCCCTGCAACTGGATCGGTTCGACCCGGAAGCCTTGTTCCTGGAGCATTTCCCCCGCGCGGTGTACTGCCGCCCGCGTTTCCGGAGTAGCCTCGCCCAGCGCCTCACTCTCCAGAATCCCAATGCGTAAACCGTGCAACTCTTCCGGCAGAACACAGCCCAAAGGAACAGGCGCCGAGAGCGCGTCACCAGCATCCGGGCCCGCCATCACCTCAAACAACGCCCGAACATCAGCGACTGTCCGAGCCATCGGACCCACAACGCCAATCCACGAAAAGGCGCCCGCTCCCGGCGGGAAATGTCCCGTGGCTGGGATGCGGCCCGGCGTGGGTTTCAGTCCACATACACCACAAAAATGTGCGGGCGCACGAATCGAACCGCCGCCATCACTACCGACTCCGCCCATCGAACAACCACTGGCGATGGCCGCTGCCTCTCCGCCGCTCGAGCCCCCCGCGGATTTCGAAAGATCCCAGGGATTTGAAGTTCTTCCAGTAACACGATTGTCCGTTTCGTAGGACATCAGGAATTCCGGCGTATTCGTATTCCCTAGCAAGATGGCGCCCGCGGCTTCCAGCCTTGCCACCAGCGTCGCGTCGCTCGTCGGCACATACTCCTTGCGCAACAGTGAGCCTGCCGGGCAGGGCCAACCCGCCACATCGATACACGATTTGACCGTGAGTGGTACGCCCGTCAGCGCTCGCATGGGCTCCCCATGCAGGATGGCCGCTTCAGCCTGTCGTGCGCGTGCAAGAGCCGATTCTGCGTCCAGATGCACAAATGCATTCAGCTTGGGCTGAAGAGATTGCGCGCGCTCCAAATGTGCCGTAATCAGTTCGACCGGAGAGATTTCTTTCCGCCGCAATTTTTCGAGAGTTTCAGCGATGGAGGAATAGTTGAAAGCAGACATGAGTTTCCCTCAGCAAGTTAACGGGCAGCGGTTCCGTGGTCAAGTGTGGGCCGCGCGGGCCGCGGAAAACCAGCATAAAAACGGTTGACGACCGTCTGCGTAGCCAAGACAATCGAAGGGAGAGCGAAGCCAGCTTCATCAAATATCGCGCGTCCGGAAAGAATATTCCTTCATGCATCTCACACAATTCAGTCCACGCTATCGATTCTTCGTTTCGAGTGCGTTTCTAATCTTGCTTGCGGCTGGCTCCATGACAGTGTTGCGGCTGAAGGCAACGCAATCCCCCGCGGCCCAGAAGCCTTCCGCCGCTGCCTCCAAGAGCATTTCCCCCGAAGCGCTGCGCCAGAATTCGCTCGGCGTGGCTTACCTGAATCAGCAGAAGCCCGCCGAAGGTCAAAAATATTTCGAACGGGCCTTGGCCGCCGACCCGCAATTCGCCGCCGCGAAAATGAATCTCGGTATCTCCTTCCTGGGCCAGCAGAAAATCGAGCAAGCGCGCGCCTCGCTCGAGGAAGCTTCCGCGAATCTTCCGCAGGATCCCTACGCCTGGTACAACCTGGGACTTGCGTACAAAGACGCCGGCGATCAGGAAAAAGCCATCACCGCATTCCAGCACGTGCAAAAAATAGTTCCCGAAGAGCCCGACGCTTATTATTTTGAAGGATTCATGAACGCGCAATTGCAGCGCTACGATGAAGCCATTGTCGCATTCAAGAAAGCCCTGGCACTGTCGCCCTTTCACGCTTCGGCGCAGTTCGGCCTCGCGCGCGCCTACCAGCGCAAGGGGGACGCCGATTCCGCTCGCGATTCCATGAAGCGCTTCCAGAAAATTCAATCCGAGAAATTGGGCATTCCATTTGGCGCCGGTTATGGCGAACAGGGCAAATACTCACTCGCGGAATTTGTGCATGGAACTGCTACCGCTGCCCCAATAGAAATTCCCGTTCAGTACGCGCAGGAGCCTCTGGCCAAGCGCATTTCTCCCACCGCAATCCTGGGTCCCAGCAGCGGCGCTTGCTTCATAGATTATGACGGAGACGGCAAGCCTGATCTTTTCCTGGTTGGCGCGGGCGAGGGCAAAAGCCGACTGCTGCACAATCTCGGCGATGGCAAGTTTGAGGACGTCTCGGAGAAAGCGGGTCTGGGCAGTGTCGGAGCGGGTCTCGGTTGCGCGGCCGGCGATTTCGACAATGACGGACATACCGATCTGGCCTTTTGCGAAACCGGCGGCGTGCGCCTGTTTCACAACGAGGGCAACGGCAAGTTTGTCGACGTCACCGAGAAAGTTGGAATTCGCCGCGACAAAGGCTGTGTTGGCGCCACTTTTGTGGATTACGACCACGACGGCGATCTCGATCTCTACCTGACCATGGCCCCTGCCGGCGATACGCCCAAGAACAAGCTCTGGCGCAACAACGGTAATTCCACTTTCACCGATGTCTCCGTGGAATCCGGCATGGGCCTGGATGCAACGGGCGGCGGCGTCGCCATGACCGACTTCAACAATGATCGCGCCATTGATTTCGTCGTCGCCGGCGGCGCGCAAGGCGCGGGAATTTTTCTCAATCCGCGCGAAGGAAAATTCAACCCGCTCCCCGGTATCGATTTTGCGAAAGAAGGATTGCCGCCCGCCGTCGGCGTCGTCGCCCTGGATTTCGACAAAGATGGCTGGATGGACCTGGCGTTTACGCACACTGGCGCGCCGGGACTTACCCTGTGGCGCAACGTTGAAGGCAAACGGCTGGAGCGCGTGCCACTCCCCGATCTCGGCTGGAAGCGCGGTTGGGGCCTCACTGCTCTCGATTACGATAATGACGGTTGGGTGGACCTCGCGGCGGTCGGCGAATCCGCCAGCGGCGGCGAAATCCGTCTCTTGCGCAATTTAGGCGATGCGGGCTGGGCCGATGTCACAAAGAAAGTGCAACTCGACAAGGTCAAGCTGGACAAACCCGCGGCCATCGCTCTTGCCGATCTGCGTAACAACGGAAGTCCCGATCTGATCGTCACCCAAGCGGGCGGCGCTCCCATCCTTCTCGAAAACATCGGCGCCAATAAAAATAACTGGATACAGATTGATCTGAAGGGCCTGAACGACAATAAAAACGGAATTGGCACCAAAGTCGAGATCTTCGCCGGCGGACTTTACCAGAAATGGGAGTTAACCGACGCTACGGGTTACCTTAGCCAGAATTCCCCCGCCCTGCTTGTCGGACTCGGCAGCGAGAAAGCCTCCGATGTTGTGCGCCTGTTGTGGCCCATGGGAGTTCCTCAAGACGAAGTGAATCTCGAAACCAGGAAAGTCCAATCCATCAACGAACTTGATCGTCGAGGAAGTTCCTGCCCCGTTCTTTTTTCCTGGAACGGCAAGGAATATGAATTCATTGCCGACATGATCGGTCCTGGGGTAGTTGGACATTGGGTCGCTCCCGGAGAGCGTGATGTCCCCGATCCCGACGAATACCTGAAAGTTCCGGCAAAGAGTGTGCAACCGAAAAATGGCATGCTCAGTTTCCGATTCCTCGAGCCGATGGAGGAAACCGTTTATCTGGACCAGGTGCGTTTGCTGGCCATCGATCATCCCGCAAATATCGAGGTTAATCCCAACGAGCGCTTTGTCAGCGCGCCACCCTTTCCGGAATTCCGCGTCATTGCCACACAGAATTCGCGGATACCAATTGGTGCGTGGGACGATCAGGGCCGCAACGTGCTTCCTCTGATCGCCAAACGCGACCGCAAATACATCACCCAGTTTGAAGGCTTGCCTTACGCCGGATTCGCCAAGTTGCACTGGCTCGTACTCGATTTAGGCAAATGGGACACGGCCAAACCGCTCCGCCTGATTCTCGATGGCTATACCGATTATTTCACCGCGACTTCCATGTATGCCGCCGATCAAGCCGGCATCAAAGTCATCGCGCCGTATGTGGAAGCGCAAGATGCTCGCGGCAATTGGGTGCGCGTCATCGAGGATATGGGATTCCCCGCGGGATTGGAACGCACGATGGTGACGGACCTCAGCGGGAAAATTCCGGCCGGCACGCGGCGAATCCGTATCGTCACCAATCTGAAAATTTATTGGGACGCAGTGCGCATCGATCAGACACCACAGGTGAAAGGCATTCGCGTCAGCGAACTACCCCTGGCCACAGCGGATCTGGAATTTCTCGGTTACCCGAAGGAAATTCGCCTGCATCCAGCCAGCGACACGATGTATTCCTACTCGCTGCGCAGTGCCACGGGTCCATACGCGCGCGCGGCGGGCAACTACACGCGCTATGGTGATGCAAAAGCGCTGCTCAACTCTTCCGACGACAAGTTCGCGGTGTTCGCCTCTGGCGAAGGAGTCAAACTTGAATTTGATCCGCAACATCTTCCGAAGCTTCCCGCAAATTGGGTGCGCGACTATTTCTTCTATGCCGATGGCTTCGAGAAGGACCTGGATTTTTATGCGGCCAATGCTTTCACCGTTGAGCCGCTTCCCAGGCATGGTCTGCTTTCCTATCCGTATCCCGATGGCAAAGATTACCCGCTGGACGCCGATCATCTAGGATACGAATTGGAGTACAACACGCGCTCGCGCTCTGACAAACTGCCGGGGAATTTGCGTTACGTCTATCCTGCACCGAAGTGAAGCGAGAGAAACAGCATGAAGAGAAGCGGCGTCGTTACCATCCGTGATGTAGCTCAAGTAAGCGGCTACTCCGCGTCCACCGTTTCCATCGTATTGAATAGCGCCCCGCTGTCCCGTTACATTCCTGCGGACACGAAGACGCGCATTGAGACCGCCGCGAAGCGGCTCGGCTATCGCCCCAATCCGCTCGCCCGTTCGCTGCGCAGCCAGCGTTCCAACATCGTCGGCGTAATGGTATTTGATATTACCGACCCATTTTGTACGCCGATTCTCCGCGGGCTGGAAAACGCGCTGTATCAAGCCAGCTATTTGTCCTTGCTCGCGGACGCTCACAACGAGCCTCACCGCTTCGAGCGCTACCTGGAAATGTTGCTTGACCGGCGCGTCGAAGGATTGATCATCATCGCCAACTGGTTGGTCACGGACATCAAACTCCTCGCGGACTTAACGGAACGGCAAGTACCCACAGTCGTAACGGGAAGGGAATTCGAGCTTGAAAAGGTAAGCACGGTTTCCGTGGACAATGAAGGCGGCGCCAGCCTGGCCCTCGAACATTTGTACCGTCTCGGCCACCGCGAAATCGCTTTTCTGCGCGGGCCAAAAGCGCTTACCAGCAGCGGCCAACGCTGGAAGGGAATTCGCAATTTTGCACAATCTGTTGGGCTCACCCTCGATCCGAAGCGCATCGAAGAACTTCCCGAATCGCTCGACGCGAATTCCAGCTTTGAAGCAGGCGCGCACCTGACAGGCGAACTACTGCGGCGCGGGAAGCCGTTTACAGCTTTAATGGCTTACGACGATGTCACAGCCTTGGGCGCATTGCGCGCATTAAAGAAAAAGGGCCTTCGCGTTCCGGAAGATTGTTCCGTCGTGGGCTTCGATGACGTGGCCCAGGCCAATTTAAGCTTCCCGTCGCTCACCACCGTTCGTCAGCCAATGGAGGCAATGGGCGCGATCAGCGCGGGAATCATTCTGGAGGCCATCAAGGCGACCAATCAGACTCGCGATATTCCCATCATGCGCCGCAAAATTCCCGCAGAACTGGCCGTCCGCGAATCCACCAGTGCCGTGAAATAAGACCGCGAACGATCACGCTCCCACTGAGACCCAGCTGCGCTTCTGCGCGCTTTCGGCGATCGCTTCGCAGAGTAGCAATTCCTCGTGACCGGTCTCAAATGTAGGAAAAGTCCGCGGCGCGCGATAATCCCCAGCGGCGATATAGGCGTAGAAATCCTTGAATAGCTGCACAAAAGTGTCAGGGTAGCCCTCGGGGTGGCCGCCCGGATAGGCCGAATAACCGCGCGACTCCGGGGATTGCAGCGCCGGATCTTTGGGCAGCAGTTCGCAAGCGCGATCGCGGCGCCCAATCCACAGAGTATTGGGAGATTCGGAATCGAATGCCAGTGAGCCCTCGGATCCATCAATCTCAAACCACAAACGCGCTTTACGTCCCGCGCTGACTTGCGAAACAGTCATCACACCGTGCGCGTCGTTTTCAAAGCGCAACAGCACCGACGCATAATCATCAGTCGTCATCAGCACTTCCGTGGTTTCCGCCGCGCCCGCTTTCTGAAAAGTCTCCACTCGCCCCTTCGGCTTGCGCCGTGTCGGAAGAACCGTGGCCAGATCCGCGCAAAGTTCCGACACCTTGCTGTTCGTCATCCAGGCCATCAGGTCCAGCCAGTGCGTGCCGATGTCAGAGACGGCGCGCAGTTCGCCGCCAATTTTCGCTTCCAATCGCCAGTTCCAGTCGGTGGGAAACAGCAGCCAATCCTGCAAAAAGCTGCCGTGCACAAGCTTGACGTGCCCGATTGCGCCTTTGCGAATCAACGCTCGCGCTTCCTGGCATAGCGGATAGTAGCGTAGGTTGTAAGAAACTCCGCCCACGCGCCCCGTTTCTTTCGCCAGGGAAATCAACGCAGCGGATTCCCGTGAATCCAGTGTCAGCGGTTTTTCACACATCACATGTTTGCCCGCGCGAAGAAGCTGGCTGGCTTCCTGAAAATGCTCGTTGTTCGGCGTGCATAAATGCACAACGTGGACCGACGAATCGCCCGCAAGCTCCTCAATCGTCGCATACGCCCGAGGCAATCCCAGCGCATCCCGCGAAGCGTTGCTGCGCTCCGGTGTGCTTCCCATCACGCCTTGCACGGAAATTCCCAGGCGCCGCAACGCATCTAAATGGGCCCGGCCGACGAATCCTATTCCGATGATGGCTGCATTAATATTCTTCATGAAGGCTCCTGATGAATGGACTGTCCATAAGAGTATTCCATCCGGCCAGCGAACAATCTAATAATTGGAAAATCCGCGCACGCTCAGGGTTTCGCGGATGAACGGAAAGCTTCAGGAGGATCCAGATCGCATTGCGACCAGAACGCGTCGCGAGTGATTCCTCCGTTGCTGATTTTTTGGATATCCGGAATCGCGGCTGCGGCAATTCCACCGTCCGCCGCGTCAAAAATCACTACGACTCCCTCCGCTGAAGATCCCTCTCCGGCGGTTTCCTTCAGTCCCTTTTCAAACAGCGCCAGCGCATAACTCAGCCGCACCGTGGGTCCCGATTCCTTTGGATTCTGGGAAACGACCTGGACGGTGTAAATCTTTACCTTCTTACCGCGCAGTTGCGCCCAATCGCCGGGAAATATGCTGGTTTCTTCGCGCTCGATGCGAAACCCCGCGAATTTTTCCTCCGGCCCGGCACTGGACGCCTGCAGCCTTTCCGCAAGTTTCTCCGGCAATTCCACGCCATCTCGCTGTATATATCCGCGCGAGTCGCCGGAAATGGTCACATGAATCCATCCATGCTCCTCATCCAGAAACTCAAATTCGTCGTTCGTCGCCGCTTGAAACAGCACACGGGCGTTTTCCGCTCCCTTCGCGTAAACGGGCGTGCCGTCTTTTTTCACGATCACCAGGTTTTGCGGATGGGCCTGGTTGTGCTGAATTTCCTGCAGGCTCTGCAACTCCGCCGTAAGTTGTCGCGTCTGTTTTTCAGAGGTTTCGCGTTCCATGCGCAGTTTGGCGATCTCATCGGGCGTGCGCGCCGCTTCTGGCATGGGACCGGAATTAATGGCCGCGGCCTCAGCTCCCGGAATGCCAGAGAAATCCAGTTTCGGGCGGGGCGACTGCACCGTCGAGCGTCCCGATGCGGACGGAGTCGCACTCTTGCCTGAAAGTTTTTCTCCCAGCCGATCCAGGAAATCCAGTTCGAGCCGGCCGTTGGACGCTAAGACCTCATATCCTGATTTGGCGGGATCGCTGTCCGCATACCATGCCGTGATTTTGGCGGAAAGGCGCACTATGGTTGCGCCCGCGTCTCCGGGAAGCAATTCAATGTTGAATTGATAAAAGCCGCGTTCGTAACGCTCCAACGGTTTCGCGCCAGTGGCGACGAAGCCTTCCAGGATCGGCAACTTTTGTCCGGAGTACGCTTGCAACTCCCGCAGTGCGCGCTCCACCTCATCCTTCGTCCGCGCATAGCTCCGCGCGTACGGAACAACCTGCGCCGATCCCGCCCTGGGCCAGCAACTCAGAAGCAATACTCCCACTCCAGACGACAAAACCAATCTGCGCGCGCGTCTCAAGGTATTGGCTCCAGGTACTTTTCGTAAACCCAGCCGCGTTGTCCCTCTGGCGTTTCAATTCCCAGCCAGTGCGGCGAAACGATCAGCACAATCACTTCCGTGTAGGCAGCCAGCGTCTTCAAATTGGCCGCGGATTGAAATGGCGCCGCTTTCAAATCCGCACCTGGCGCTTTAATTCGCCGTTCCAACTCATGCCGCAGATCCTTCACTTGCCGCTCAAGCTGTTGCTGCGCCGTTTGCGCATTACCGAGCCGTGCCGATTCATCCTCGCGCTGGTGGACGTAGGTCTGGCGAACGAGTTCCGCGCTCTCTTGACGCCGCTTGGCGTCCGCTGCTTCCTGGGCCGCCTCTTGCTCCGCCTCAATGCGATCCTTGATCTCCTGCATCTCGCTTTTTTCCACCGAGCCATCGGAGGCATGAATTGCCCGCCGCGCCGACTCCACGTATACAGCGTCAATCTTCACTCTCGTGCGATCCGCGTTCACCGGAATCACCACATAGCGAACCGCGATCGTCCCCTGATCCGCGCTGTCCACGAAATGCCGCGGCGCGATCACTTCTTTGCGTATCTTGTAATAGACTTGCCCCGGCCCTTGCCAGGGATCAAACAGCGGCGTGGAATCCGCCGACTCCGCCCCAGTCAGTGTCGGCTCCTTATCAAAAACCACTGTGCCATGAATGATCTGATCGTGACTCACGCTCATGACCGCTTGTCGAACTTCATCAGCCGTTGCCCCGAATTCACGCACCATGCCCGGCGTCGTCAATGCGGTGTTTCGAGAGGCCAACACAGGGCAAGCGAGACAGCCGAGAAGTATCGCCAAGCCAAGTGAATCTCCAAGGTGAGCGGAAATCCATTTCGACCGTGAGAAGAGACCGTCCTTGCATGTGAGCGGCATGCCGCCTCCAAGTTCTTACCTTGTTACCTCCAAATCTTTCTTTCTGTCAAATCCGGCCACGGCAAGCTCCGCGCAACATTTTCGGTACTAAAACCATTCACAAGAAATTTTTTGTTGTGTTTAAGAAAATACTTGCATTTGTCATTCAAGTAGGAGTAGCATCCGCGGCGGTTCAGGGACCGGAAAATTCGCCACCTTCTTCGTGACGGAAAGAGGAGCGAGTATTTCGGCGGGTAGAGTGAAGCGCCACTAATTCGAGAACCCTTTCGCGAACGGGGTAAGCAAAGGGACCTCCCGGTTCGGTGTCTTCGCGCGCCATTCCCTCCATACCATGGAAGACTGAAAACCTGATGTCTGCTCGACGTTCATCGCTCAAACGTCTAGAGGAGGCAGTATGCACTATTGGTGTGCTTTTAAGGGGAGGAGCAGTCGGATGGGGATGAAGTCTGCTCTGTCGTCCTGCATGTTGTTGTTTATTGTATTGCTCGTAAATTGCAAACCTGCCGCTGCCATTCCTGCCTTTGCTCGAAAATACGGCATGCCCTGTTCCGCTTGCCATGAGGCTTGGCCAATGCTGAGCCCCTTCGGTCAGCAATTCAAAGACAACGGATACCAGATGGGCAACGATCGCGATGCCCCCATCTTTCAACAAGCGGCTTATTGGCCGGTGACGTTCCGCATTACGCCGATCTGGCACCGCGAAAGCACAGACAAAGCGCAAGTGGATGGTACCAACGGCGCGGGGGGAAATGAGGCCAAGGTCACTACGCAAGGGTTCGACTGGAGCGGCCTGGACTTCCACACTGGCGGTACGCTCGCAAAGAATTTCTCATTCTATGTCTTGCCCTCTTCGGATAACACCGGTGCCTTTCACTTTGAGTCCGTCTGGGCGCGCATGGACAACGTCGCTGGAAGTACTTGGCTGAACTTCAAGCTCGGTAAGTTTGAACTCGACAACTTGCTTTCCGAAAAGCGCATCCTCACCCTTACAAACGTCTCCGGTGTTTATGAGAATTATCACTTTCAACCCTTCTCGCAACCCGGCGTCCCGGAAAATTACTCCTTCGGGATCGGCGATAACCAGGATGGCTTCGAGTGGATGGGCCATTCCAAGGACGACCGCACGCGCGTCTCGGCGTCTTTGCTCAGTTCCAACGACGGGAGTCCTGGCTTGCCGACTAGCCGCGGTTACGACGCCTTTTTCTCGGCCAGCCGCGCATTTGAAGTCGGCAGCCTTGGATTGCAGCGCGTTGGTGGATTCGCCTACCTCGGCGAAGCGCCCACCTATTATCAATACAACCTTACCACCAGTTCCACGGTGGGAACGGATATCAACGGTAATCCCGTTACTTCCAGCACAACGACTCCCTATGCCGGTACTGGCATAGGCAACAAAGGCTTCCAACGCTATGGTCTGATCGGCATGTGGTATATCAAGAAGTTTGATATCACCACGATTTATTTCCACGGATCAGACAGCGCCTGGCTGGGCACAAACACTGCAGCCGTGCCCGGTGCAACGCTCCCTCTAGGCGCGCAATCTCCAAAATGGAATGGCGCTCTGTTCGAGAGCCACTACATGTTCAATCCGCAACTGATCCTAATCAACCGATATGAATTGGTGCGCATGTCCCAACAGGCCTTCGGATCGGCCGCAGCGACTCCCAACCCCGCAAACCTGGGCAATGCCGATGTTCTGACCTTCGGCTTCCGCTACTACCCGTTCATGTCCAGCCGCGCTGGTTTCGCCTATCACGGCGAGTACGCGACGATTTGGCAGAAGGGCGCGTCTCCCGTCACTTTCTCAAACCTGACCACCAGCAGTTTGTTGTTCGGCTTTGACTTCGCTTTCTAAGGGAGAATGACGATGCTGAACATCAAGAAACTTTGCTTGAATGTCGCACTAACGCTAATTCTTCCAGCAGCGGCCCTGGCGCAGGGAGGAGATCAGCCTGCCCCTCAGCCTTCCAAGCACATGGAATCCCACATCGGAAACCTCACCGGGCACTCTGAAGCGGGAGCGCAGTTGTACTATCGCTATTGCTGGGGCTGCCATGGCGCACGCGGCAACGGCGACGGTGAAAACGCTCCTTACGTAACGCCGCAGCCACGCAACTTCGTTGCCGGGACTTTCAAATGCCGCTCCACTCCGACGGGCACGCTCCCGTTGGATTCGGATCTCTACAATACCCTGGGTCGCGGCTTCAATTTCACCAACATGCCTTCGTGGGCCGCGTTGACCGCCCAGAACCGTGCCGACCTGGTCGCTTTTATCAAGACTTTTTCTGCCCGCTGGGTTACGGAAAAGCCTGTCGACCCCATTCCGATTCCCGTCGAGCCCAAGTTAACCGTGGAGAGCATCAAGCACGGCGGTGAATTATTCCAGAAGCTGGAATGCTGGAAGTGTCACGGTATGGAAGGCCGCGGCGATGGACCTTCCGCCTCCACGCTGACCGACAGCAACGATCAGCCTATCCGTCCCTACAACTTCACCTCCTCCAACCGCTCCAAGTGCGGCAGAACAAATGCCGAACTCTATCGCATTTTCATGACCGGCCTTGACGGCACCCCCATGCCTTCCTTCGCGGACGTTGTGAAACCGGAAGACGCGTGGGATCTCGTACACTACCTGCGCACTTTGCAGGTGAACAACAAGAGCCCCGAGCTGGCCCTGTGGGAAAGCACGCCCGAAGGGAAAGCCATCGTCAGCGCCAAAAAAGTGGAGAATACCTACACAGGCTCCGGTGTTAAGCCCTAATCAACAGGTTTTGCAGTTCAGGAGGATCGCGTAATGCAAACGAAGCATGTAGTGATGGCAGGACTGGCCCTGCTTGCCGTTTCGGCCGTGGCCTATGCTGGACCCAGCGGTGGCACTGTCAGCGGCAAAGTGACCTACGAGGGCACGCCCGCCAGGATGAAACCGATTGATATGTCCAAAGAACCTTCCTGCGCCAAGATGTACGCAACTCCGCAGCTCGCGGAAACCGTCGTCACGGGTTCAGGAAACAGCCTGGAGAACGTGGTCGTCTACATTTCCGCGGGCGCACCCGATGAAGCGGCGCCTTCCAACGCCGCCACTTTCACCCAAAAGGGTTGCCGGTACATTCCGCACCTGCTGGCCTTTCAGGTCAATCAGGAACTCAAGATCAACAACGAGGATCAGACCTCGCACAACATTCACCCGTTGGCAAAATTGAATCGCGAGTGGAATAAATCGCAGCCGCCGGGCACCCCACCGATTAGCGAGAGGTATGACAAAGCGGAATTCATCCCCGTGAAGTGCAACGTGCATCCCTGGATGCATGGCACCTTCGCGGTTTTGAAGAACTCCCACTTTGCGGTGACCGGCGATGGCGGCTCGTTCTCGCTGGCAAACCTTCCTCCCGGCAAATACACCATTACCGCCTGGCACGAGTCTTACGGCGAACAGTCGCAGGACGTCACCATCAGCGGAAGCGAAACCAAGAACATCAACTTCGTATTCAAGGCCAAGCCCTACTAATCCGGGGCTTGGTCTTCATCACTTAAACCAAGTACTCAGGCCAACAAAAATCACAAGGTACTTCATTCGCCCACGCAGCAGGGCAGAGGCGGAGAACGATGGGGAAGTTTTTTGCAATTGTACTGGTGATGATCGCCATTTTATCGGCGTATCCGATTCTGGCGCACAAGTTTCCCTTGCCGGAGGACATTTCCACCCACGGCCACCAGATCGACGACCAGTTGCATGACACCATGATCGAAGCGGGCCTCTCTTTTGTCGCCGCCCAATTGCTCCTTGCGGCTTTTCTTTTCTTCTTTACTGGACGCAAGCCCGGCAGTCCCCTGAAGACTTTTCCCGGCGGCGCCAAGGTCATGGTGATTGCCGCGTTCTTCCTTGTCGGCACGGAAATCCTGGCGCTTGGCGTACTCGGCCAAAAAGCCTGGGCCAACGTCTATTTCACTTCGCCCAAAGCGGACGCCCTGCAGATTCAGGCGCAGGCGGAACAGTTTGCCTACTACTTCCGCTATGCCGGTCCAGACGGCAAGTTCGGCGCAATCCACCCGGACAAGATTGACGAGGGCAACCAGAATTATTTCGGCCTCGACCCGGCCAATGAAGTCGAAGCCCGCGACGACATTGTTTCCGGCGAACTCGTCATTCCCGTCAACCGTGAGATTCAGTTGCTGCTCCATGCCAAGGATGTTGGCCATTCCTTCTACGTCCGGGAATTGCGCATCCAGCAGGACTTCGTGCCTGGCTTGGATCTTTCCGTGCATTTCACGGCCACGAAAATCGGCAAGTACGAAATTGTGTGCACCCAGCTCTGCGGCCTGGGGCATTACAACATGAAGGCTTATCTCAACGTGATGTCCGAAGCGGATTTCGAGAAGTGGTTAAAGGACCAGTCGGCGCAGTAGCAGTGCCAGCGGCCCGAGTCGCGGCGAGCTTGGCTGCTTGCCAAATCTTGGGACGCTTTCGAGCGAGGTGAAGAGATGGCGGAGTGTTCGGTTCAACAGGCTCATGTGCATGCTCCACCGGAAGGGTTCATCCGGAAATACATCTTCAGTCTGGATCACAAAGTCATCGGGAAGCAGTACTACGGTCTGGCGCTGGTGGCGGTTTTCACGGGGATGATCCTGTCGTGGCTGATGCGCATTCACATGGTCTGGCCCACTGCAAAAATTCCCGGCCTGGAGTTGCTCTCGAAAGCAGGCGCGCCCGGTGGCGTAATGACGCCCGAGTATTACTTGTCGCTGCTGACCATGCACGGCACGCTGATGGTGTTTTTCGTGCTCACCAACGCACCGTTCGCTGCGTTCGGCAATTACTTCCTTCCCATTCAGATTGGCGCGGAGGACATGGCTTTCCCTCGCTTCAACATGATGTCCTTCTGGGTTACCTTCATCGCCTGGGTTGTGCTGATGCTGGCATTTGTTATTCCGGATGGCCCGCCCATCGCGGGATGGACCGAATACACGCCGCTCAGCGCCGTCGGCCGCGACGCCGGCCCCGGCATGCAGTGGGGCGCCAGCCTGTGGGGCATTTCGATTGCGATTTTTTGTATTGCTTCTCTGCTTGGCGCGCTGAATTTCATTGCAACAACATTGGACCTCCGCGCCAAAGGCATGACGCTAATGCGCATGCCGATTTGCACCTGGGCCTGGTTCATCACTTCCTGCATCGCCCTGCTGGCTTTTGCAGTACTCCTGCCCGCTTGCATTCTGTTGATTCTCGACCGCCACGCGGGAACCAGCTTCTTCATTCCTTCGGGTCTGGTCATCAGTGATCGATTGCAGCCGCATTCCGGAGGTTCTCCCTTACTGTGGCAGCACCTCTTCTGGTTCTTCGGCCATCCAGAGGTGTACATCGCCATCCTGCCCTCAATGGGCATCGTCTCTCACATTCTGATCAACAGCATGCGCAAGCCGCTGCTCAGCGCCAAAGTCGTCATCTACTCCATGATGTCCATCGGCTTCCTCAGCTACATGGTCTGGGGACATCACATGTTCCTCAGCGGCATGAATCCCATGTCCGCCTTGGCGTTTTCGTTCCCAACGCTAACGATCACGATTCCCGCGACGATCATGACGCTTATCTGGCTCGGCAGTTTGTACGGCGCCGACATCAAGATTACTTCCGCTTCGCTGTTCGCCCTGGGATTCATCTCCATGTTCGTTGCCGGGGGCGTCAGCGGCTTTTTCCTTGCGCAACCTTCCATTGATATCTACTTGCACGCTACTTACTTCGTCGTCGGACACTTCCACATGGTCATGGGAGTCGCTTCGCTCTTCGGCGTCTTTGCCGGCACGTATTTCTGGTTCCCAAAAATGACTGGGCGCTACATGAACGACACGTTGGGCAAATTGCATTTCTGGATCACCTTCATCGGCGCTTATTGCATCTTCATGCCGTTCCACTATCTCGGTTTGATCGGCAACGTGCGCCGCTACCAGTCGTTTGTCGACGACTACATGGCGCCCTACATCTCCTGGCACCAGTTCATCACTATCGCGGCACTCATCACCGGCGCCGCACAATTTATTTTTCTCTTCAACCTGATTTACAGCCGCTTCAAAGGCGCGCCAGCTCCAGAAAATCCCTGGAATGCGACCTCTCTCGAGTGGTCCATTCCTTCGCCCCCGCCTTGGAACAATTTTGGTGGCCGTCATCCCGTGGTGTACCACGATCCGTATCAGTATGGCGTCAAGGGCTCCAAGGGCGACTTCGTCATGCAGGATTCGCCGGAAGCGCTGGCCAGCGGTGACTGAAGCTCTTTCCCCGCGCTGCGGCAATACCCGCCGCTGCTCGGCCGCGTAACACTTTTCGGTAGAGGAGAACATTTTGTCGACGATTGTTTCCACAACAAGTTCTCATGCCCCAAGCATGAATGCCACGGGTGGCGCCGAACGGGCCTCGCGCAGCGGCATCTGGGTGGGCCTGTTTGCCATCACCATGTCCTTCGCCGCTTTCAGCAGCGCGCTCTTTGTCCGCGAAGGCACCCCGGATTGGGGGCACCTGGTTCTGCCCTCCATCCTTTATCTAAACACTCTCGTCCTGCTACTCAGTAGCGCCACGATCGAGCTTTCCCGCCGTTCGCTGGTACGCGGGACGGAAGCAGCCAGGGGAATCGGCTGGCTTCTCTGCACGCTGGTGCTCGGCGTTGCTTTTTGCTGCGGCCAATACATCGCTTGGCAAAGCCTCCGGGCTCAGGGAATCTATTTGGCCACCAATCCCAATAGCTCCTTCTTCTATGTACTCACATTCATTCACGTCCTGCATCTGCTTGCCGGCATCGCTGCGTTGCTCTACCTCACCGCGCGCCTCGTGTTCCGTCGCGTCTCCTTCCGCCGCAGTCTCTTCGATAACACCGCCATCTACTGGCATTTTCTGGGTGTCTTGTGGATTTATTTGTTCCTGCTGTGCCGGACGAAGTTGTAAGCGTTAGGAGGAAGAAACTGTGAGCGAGACCGAAGCAGCAATCCACGGGCACGGTGCACTGATGGAAGAATCGCCGTACGCCATTCCTTCCCGCAAGTTGACGATGTGGCTCTTCATCATCTCCGACGCGGTCACCTTTGGCGCACTCCTCTTCGCTTACGGTTACATCCGATTCGCCGCCGCCCATTGGCCTCGCCCCTTTGAATCTGGCAGCGTCATCAACGTGATTGTCATGACCTTTGTCTTGATCACCAGCAGTTTGACCATGCTGGGCGCCGTCGATTCCGCCAAAGCCGGCGATAAGTCCAAAGCCATGAAATTTTTGTACTCCACCATGGCGCTGGGTGCGCTCTTCGCGGCTCTGCACATCCGCGAATGGTTTGAACTCTTCGGCCGTCAGATCACCCTCAGTTCGGGACTATTCGGCCAGACTTTCTTCTCCATCACCGGCCTCCATCTTTTGCACGTGATCAGCGGCGTTATCGCCCTGTTCGTTATTGCCATCAAGTACTCGCGCGACACGCTCACTCCCGGCCACGTCGAGACCGTTGGGCTTTACTGGCACTTCGTTGATCTGGTCTGGATGTTTGTTGTTCCCATGGTCTATCTCACGAATATCGCGCGCTGATGCACTTTCAGGATAAGGAGAAACGATGAGCGCTGCTTCGGCTTCCGGAAACGTGATTCGCAAATATCTGCCGGTCTATTTCTTGCTCCTGGCAATTTTCCTGGTGGAAGTGTTTCTCGCCTTCCAGCACTTCTCCATTGGCAAGCTGGTGTTCATTCTCCTTTTGCTGGCCTTTTCCAGCGCCTCGCTCGGGCTGATGTACTTCATGCACCTTGCGGAGGAGCGCCGCGCCTTGTTCCTCACCCTGATTCCTGCGACGATCTTCGTCCTGCTGATGATGAACATGATTTGGGGTGACAGCGTTCGCTTGTTGCATATGAAACCATTTGCGCAGTAGCCTGTTCCGGCCAGCGACCTCTAGCGCGAGATTGGAAGTGCATGATGACGAAGCGAAGCGTATTTCGGGCGGCACGATTGGCGGCATTAGCTATGGCCGTGTGCATTCCCATCCTGACCGTGGCTCAAAGCTGCGCCCTCTGCTACACCCAAGCCGCCGGTTCTGGCTCGCGCATGATTCAAGCGCTGCGCAGTGGCATCCTTATTCTCGTGATTCCGCCGATGCTGATTTGCATTGGCATTACCTGGATGGCTTACAAAAAACGCAATCAGTTCAACGATGACGACTCAACGGAGACTCCGGAGGCTAGCCCCCAGTAATCCCTCAGCGAATTTCCAATCTTACGAATCACAAGTCTGGTTTGCTTTCTCCAGGGGCCAAAAACAGCAAGCCCCGCTACTGGCGGCATCATCCAATTGCCGCAGGTGGCGGGGCTCCGCTGAAGGGGAAACTGTTTGTCAGCTCGCGCTCGCTCCGAACCCTGACTCACCAAAGGAGCGTACGGCGCTGGATTCGTCCGGCTGAATGTCGAATACTTTGTTCATGGAATTTGCCTGCAATAGATCGCTCACCATTTTGCTGAGGCTGGCGAGCTTTAACTGGCCGCCCTGTTTACGCAGGGCCAGATGGCTGCGCACGATTTCTCCCATGCCAGAGCTGTCAACGTAATCCACTTCTTTGAAATTGAGGACGACTTTCCTGGAGCCGCTCGCGACAATTCCAGCGATGGTCTCCCTCAGCTTTGTCGTCCCTTCGCCAAACGCGATTCTTCCCCTGGCATCAATGATCGTGACATCGCCATCTTGACGCGTACTGGTTTGCGATTTCGTCGTTGTCGGCGCCTGCATTCCCAGCCCCAACCGGTCCAGCACCCCGCTTGCCGCTGCCGCTACTTCCCGGAATTCCGTGCGTATCACGATTACGGATTTTCCCTGCTTCAGGACTTCCAAAAGGTGAGCCCCCTCTTCACCCCATTTTTCGGGCGTGGCTGGTTTGTGAGCGTCCGGTTCCTCCGAAATACTCTTGGCCAGCGAACCGCCAGCTCTGGAACCCAAATAACCGAGCAGGGCTGCTCCCCCTACACCTAGGGCAAAGACCTGTCCGAATCCCGGAATCAACGCCAGCGTGGCCCCCACGCACCCAGCGGTAGCCCCAACTGCCCCTCCAAGGAACCCTCCTGCATACTCCCCCAAACCCTTTCCAAAACTCATAGCCTCACTTTCCGAACGCGTCAAAAACACGATCGATTCCTGCGGGACGTGCTGTTTGAGCAGTTCCTTCACCGCTTCCTCAGCGCGTTCACGGGTACCGAAGACACCAATGGCAGTTTCCATCCCTTCCTCCTCTGAACCTGTAAACTCACGCGGATCCCTAGGAAAACCCGCGTTCCCCAAAGTTTTGCGACGCATAAACTGCTTCAAAATCGATCAATTGTCAAGGAAAAAGCGGCATTTTTGACGTTTTTCGAAGTGAAATTTTGCCGGATTTTGGCGGCGTTTGGATGGAAAAACGCGGCTTGGTAGTGACTGAAAGTCCGCCCCATTTTGCCTCGCAGGCAGGGGCGCATCGCCTGAATCGTTGACTTGCTACGCAGCCGCCCATAGCATACGACCCTATGAAGAGGTCCGGACAAAATGAGCAGTGCCGTTCCTTTCCATCTGGCATGAACTGCCCGGCTTCTCGTGTTGTGTTTCCATCCTTTTATCCTTCCACCAAATTGGTCAGCGGATTCTGAATGCCAACTCTCGCGCGCAATCTGAAGCTTCCCAGTTATTTTGCCCTGGGCTTTGGCACCATGATCGGCGTTGGCTGGGTCGTCCTGATGGATGACTGGCTGGGACGCGGCGGCCCATTCGGCGCGATGCTCGGCTTTGCGCTCGGTGGAATTCTCCTGCTGCCTGTGGGGTATGTCTACGGCCAGTGGGTACAGCGTCTTCCCGATGCTGCCGGCGAAGCTGCTTACGTCGCGCAAGTGTTTCCTCCCATCGTCAGTTACTTCACCGGATGGATGATGCTGCTGGCGTATTTCATCGTCTGCCCATGGGAAGCCGTGGCCGCGGGGAAAATCGCCGCCTACATTTTTCCCCAACTCGATAGGATGGAGCTTTATCGCGTGGCGGGCCAACCCGTCTTTCTTCCCCGGCTGCTCCTTGGCATCGCCTTCACCATTTTCTTGGCGTACCTGAATTACCGCGGCATCCGCGCCAGCGCCACCTTCCAGATTTGGGCCACCTCCGCCGTGCTCGGTGTTTTCGTCATCCTTATTCTTGTCAGTGCGCACAGCGGATCTCCCATTCATCTTCAACCCCACTTCAGCCAGGCGCCGCTCGTTTCCATTCTCTTGACCCTGCAGATCGTCCCGTATTTCATGACCGGCTTCGAGTCCGTCCCCAAAGTCGCGGAAGAGGCGCATCCGGGATTTCCTCCACGAACTTTCTTCAAAGCCATTGCCATGGCGCTCCTCATCGGCGCGGGATTCTACACTCTGGCCGTTGGCGCCGTTTCGTACATCGCGCCGTGGCGAAGCTTGCTAGGCAAGCGTTTCGCCACCGCGATTGCCTTTCAGCAGGGCACACATTCCGCATGGCTCGTCCGATTGATCCTGGCCATCACGTTGGTCGCTCTGCTGCAAGTCTTCAACGGCAACTTTGTCGCTTCTTCGCGGCTCCTTTTTGCGTTTGGCCGTCGCGGCACGATTCCGTCGGTCTTCTCCACGGTTCACGCAAAGTATCTGACGCCCTCTGTCGCAATTCTCGGCATCACTTCGGGCACACTCGCGGGATTATTCCTGGGGGACGCCCTACTCGTGCCGGTCACGGAAGTGGGCTCAATGGCTTCTGCTGTGGGCTGGCTTGCCGCGTGCCTGTCCTTCTGGATGGTGGAGAAAGGTCTGCGGCTCCGCTTGATCGCCACGCTTGGAATCCTGGTATCGCTTCTTCTGGTCCTCATGAAATGGCTGCCGGTATTTCCCGGCCATTTTTCAACGGCCGAATGGATCGCCCTTGCGGCTTGGCTGGTGATCGGGCTGTTCATGCATTGGCGCTCCTGAAAGGTTCCTCGGCGCGCCTCGTGTATAATCTTCACGGCGCCAGCCAACTCTATGATCCCCTTCCTTCACTTAGGCCCTTTATCGATTCCCACTTACGGCTTGATGGTAGCGGTGGGCATGATTAGCGCCGCCTACATTCTTCAAGCGGATTTCGACCGCCGCGGCATTAAAGCCGACGCGTATACCATTCTTACCATCGCCGGATTGTCTGGCATCTTCGCCTCCAAGGTTTACAGTGCGCTCGAATCACCTACGGAGTTCCTGGCTCATCCGGTCGCGATGATCTTCAATCGTTACGGCTTCACCTGGTTCGGAGGATTCCTTGGCGGTGTGGCTGCGCTCCTGATTCTCGCCCGGCGCGCCAAAATCCCATTGTTACAATTCATGGATCCTTGCTCCCCCGCGGCCGCCTTTGGTTATTCCCTCGGGCGCATGGGTTGTCTGCTCTCCGGCGATGGCGATTATGGACAACCTACCTCGTTGCCCTGGGGCATGAGCTTTCCCAACGGTATTGTCCCTACCAACGGGCCCACTGGAACTTGCGTCCAATGGGGTTGGCCCGAAAGCTGTAAAGTTCAACCGACGCCGGTGTACGAATTTTTTGCCTGGGTAGCGATTGCCGCGTTTCTCTGGTACCTCGGCGGCAAGCTCATGCGTCGCCCTCAAGATCGAGGCCTCGTCTTTTGCGGCTATTTGATTTTAACGGGCATCGCGCGCTATCTGGTGGAAATCATCCGCATCAATCCGCGTGTTTTTCTTGGTTTTACCAACGCGCAAATCGTCAGCATTCTTTCGGTCCTCGCCGGCGCGCTGTTGTTCTGGTGGATTAAGAGCCAATCCCCCGCGAAGAAATAAGAGCATCGCGTAGTCAAACACATTTTTCCCGCGGCGGCTTTTTGCCCTGCATCTCCTCGCACTACTTTTGCTGTTTTGCGTTTTTGACGCGTTGGGACAAATTCTTTGCGGTTTTTCGCGGCAAGTCCTGCTCACGCCAGGCGTGCGATCCCTGGGAAATCATCGAAACCCACATCAAAACTCGCGATTCGCTCGATTCCATGTTGCTGCATTACTGCCAGATGGATGCCATCACGCGCGGACAATTGCCGATAAGCCAGAACGATCTGTTTCGCCCCTTCCACAATCGCATGGTCAACCGGCAGCACTTGATCCACAATTGCCAGCAAGGCGTCAAAAGCCGGTTGGATGGCGTCCCGTCGATTGATGGCCACATACCTGTGCAGGATCTCCTGAAGCACTTCAGCGTCGGTGACTAATCGTTGCCGCTCCGTCACCAGTTTCTCCATCAGGCGTTGCGCGTCTGTCTTGTGCGCATGAGGTGCGCCGACAAGGTACATCGGGATATTCGAGTCGATCAGGATCACGAATGCTCGCCGCTCCCGTAACCCCGCTCAATTTCCGCCAGCATATTGTCGATATCGCTTACGGGGAACTCATGCTTTGCGGCTTTACGAATGGCTTCGAGTTTCTTGCCGAAACTCTCCGAAGGTTCCCGCCGGTGCGCCAAATCGAGTGCTTGCCGGACCCATTCAGCGATGGACATGCGCCGCGCGCGCGCTGCACGCTGAATTTCCCGGTATTGGGGATCTTGGAGAATGACCTGCAGCCGTTTAGCCATGTTATGAGTCTATCCTACTCATGGCTATGAGTCAATGCTACTCCAGCATCTGCCGCAGCACATATTGCAAAATGCCGCCGTGCTTGTAATACGCCACCTCTTCCGGCGTATCCACCCGCACCGTGGCCGTGAACGATTTGTCCGTTCCATCCGGCGATTTGGCGTGAACAATCACCTGCTTGCGTGGCGCCAAAGTCGCGACACCCTCAATCGAAAACACTTCGTGCCCCGTCAGCCCAAGCGATTCGCGTGTCTCGCCCGCCTTGAATTCCAGCGGTAGCACTCCCATTCCCACAAGGTTGCTGCGATGAATGCGTTCGTAACTCTCCGCAATCACTGCGCGCACGCCAAGCAGCCGTGTTCCTTTCGCCGCCCAATCGCGTGACGACCCCGAACCATATTCCTTACCCGCAAGTACCACCAGGGGAACGCCATCTTCCCGGTATTTCACCGCGGCATCGTAGATAAACATCTTCTCGCCTTCGGGAAGATGCAACGTCCAGCTTCCTTCCGTGCCCGGAGCAAGCTGATTGCGCAATCGAATATTCGCAAATGTGCCGCGCATCATCACTTCATGGTTACCGCGCCGTGCGCCGTACGAATTGAATTCGTGCGGTTTCACTCCGCGCGCGATCAGGTATTTCCCGGCGGGAGAATCCACGGCAATCGAGCCTGCGGGAGAAATGTGGTCGGTCGTCACGCTATCGCCCAAGACAGCCAGCACGCGCGCACCTTGAATATCCGCCAGCGGTGCCGGTGTCTTAGGCATGTTCTCGAAATAAGGTGGCAGCTTAATGTACGTGGAGTTCGCGTCCCATTTGTACAGATCGCCTTCGGGAATGGGCATCGTTTTCCAACGAGCGTCTCCTTCGAATACTTCACTATACTCCTTGCGGTACTGCGCGGTTGAGACTGAAGCGCGCACGGTGGATTCCACTTCCTGCGCCGATGGCCAAATCTCGCGCAGGTACACCGGCTTCCCGTCCGAATCTGTTCCGAGAGGCTCCGTTGTCAGATCCATGTCCATCCGGCCAGCCAGCGCGTAAGCCACAACGAGCGGCGGCGAAGCAAGGTAATTCGCGCGGACTAGCGGGTGCACCCGCCCTTCAAAATTGCGATTGCCGCTGAGCACGGCCACGGCGATCAGGTTATTTTCCTTGATGGCCGCGCCGATGGGTTCAGAGAGCGGTCCGCTGTTGCCGATACACGTAGTGCAACCATATCCCACCAGATGAAACTTCAGTTTTTCCAGGTAAGCCATCAGGCCGGAGGCTTGCAAATAGTCCGTCACCACTTTCGACCCCGGCGCAAGGCTGGTCTTCACCCAGGGCTTGACTTGCAATCCGCGTTCCACAGCCTTCTTGGCCACTAATCCCGCCCCAAGCATCAGCGAAGGATTTGACGTGTTCGTGCAGCTCGTAATCGCCGCGATAACCACCGCGCCACTGGAAAGCTCGAACGCATCTCCATTGTTCTTCACGTGCACTTCTTTCGTCGTCGTCCCTTCCACAACTTTTGTGAAGGAAGCCTTGGCGTTTTTCAGCGCAACGCGATCTTGCGGCCGTTTCGGTCCCGCCACCGTGGCTTCAACGCTTCCGAGATCCAACTCCAGTGTGTCGCTGAAGGCTGGGTCTGGCGTGGAGTCCGTCCGGAAGAGATACTGCTCCTTGCAGTAGGCTTCGACCAGCGCGATATGTTCAAGCGAACGCCCAGTGAACTCCAGGTAGGCGAGCGTTTCCTTGTCCACGGGGAAAAAGCCCATCGTCGCTCCATATTCCGGAGCCATGTTGGCAATCGTGGCGCGGTCCGGCACGCTCAATGTCGAGAGGCCGGAGCCGTAAAACTCCACGAACTTCCCCACGACGCCTTTCTTTCGCAGCATCTCCGTAACGGTAAGAACCAGATCCGTAGCCGTCACGCCTTCGAGCAGCCTCCCGTGAAGTTTGAATCCCACCACTTCCGGAACGAGCATCGAAAGAGGCTGGCCCAACATCGCTGCCTCCGCTTCAATCCCCCCGACACCCCAGCCAAACACACCCAGCGAATTCACCATCGTGGTGTGCGAATCCGTGCCTACCAGCGAGTCCGGGTAAGCTTCCAGGCGGCTGCCGCTTGGAACGGAACAAACGACGCGCGCCAGATATTCGATATTCACCTGATGGCAAATGCCCGTATCGGGCGGAACAACTTTAAAATTGCGGAACGCGGTTTGTCCCCAGCGCAAGAAAGCATAGCGCTCCACATTGCGCTGAAATTCCAGCTCGGCGTTCAAACCAAACGCATTCGCGTTTCCGAAATTGTCCACCTGAACGGAGTGGTCAATCACCAGTTCCGCCGGGAAGAGCGGATTGATGCGCTTGGGATTTCCGCCCATTCTCTGTACTGCTTCGCGCATGGTCGCCAGGTCCACGATGGCGGGGACGCCGGTGAAATCCTGCAGCAGCACGCGCGCAGGCATGAAAGCGATCTCTTTTTGTTCGGCGCCGGGTTTCCATGTCGCCAGCGCGCGAATATCATCGGCGCGGACGGAGCGTCCATCCTCGCACCGCAACAGGTTTTCCAGAAGAATGCGCAGGGAAAAGGGAAGCCCGGTAAACTGACCGAGTCCCTGCTTTTCAAGTTTTTCCAGGCGCTGAATTTCAAATGTTTGCGCGCCAACGTTCAGATTGTCTCGTGTTCCGAAGGAATTCACTGCGGAGATGGGCATTCTAAGCGTCCTTTCACTGGTTGTTTGGTCTTCTATGATACCCGAAATCCTCCGGCGGCGCGGGGACGCTATAATGGGAAACCGTGAAGATTGTCCTGATCTCAACGTACGAATTGGGGCGGCAACCGTTCGGGCTGGCCTCACCCGCGGCGTGGCTGCGCGAACGCGGGCATGGGGTCACCTGCCTCGATCTATCGCGAGAAGGCTTGAACGAACAGGCTTTGCGCCAGGCCTCCTTGATCGCATTTTACGTCCCGATGCATACCGCAACTCGGCTCACCCTGGAACTGCTGGGCCCCATTCGCCAGATGAATCCAAAGGCGCATTTGTGTGCCTACGGCCTTTACGCTTCGCTATCCGCGGAAAGTTTCCGCGCACATGACGTAAACAGTTTACTGGGCGGCGAATTCGAGCAGGGCCTAGTCGACCTTTCCGAGCATCTGGAAGGTCTCTCGGCTTCGCCGCAGATTCACCCGCTGGACACTGGCGTATCGTTGGCGCGGCTACGTTTTCGCAAGCCGGATCGCACTGGATTGCCCCCGTTGCGCTCGTATGCGCACCTCGTTCTGCCGGGCGGCGATCATCGCACCGTGGGGTATACGGAAGCCAGCCGCGGCTGCAAACATTTGTGCCGGCACTGCCCCATCGTTCCCGTTTACAACGGCGTTTTCCGCATCGTGGATCGCGAAGTTGTGCTGGCGGATATCCGCCAGCAGGTGGCGGTGGGCGCGCAACACATCACCTTTGGCGACCCGGATTTTTTCAACGGAGTGGGCCACGCCATTCCATTGGTCGAGGCGCTGCACCGCGAATTTCCAGCTTTAACGTACGACGCGACGATCAAGGTCGAGCATCTTCTGAAGAATTTGGATTTGCTGCGGACCCTGCGGCAAACGGGATGCCTGTTCATCATTTCGGCGGCCGAGTCGCTTGACGATGCCATTTTGCAAAAATTGCAGAAAGGCCACACCCGCTCCGATTTCTTTCGCCTCGTCGAAGAATGCCGCCGCGTCAACCTTACGCTTCAACCTACCTTCGTACCCTTTACGCCGTGGACCACTTTCGAGAATTATCTCGATCTGCTTCAAAATCTGCGCCGCCTCAACCTGATCGAGGCCGTCGCTCCGATTCAACTTGCCATTCGCTTGCTTCTTCCCGCAGCTTCGCGACTGCTTGAACTCGACGAAATCCGGCAAATCGCCGGGCCTTTTGATTCCAGCGCACTTGTCTATCCCTGGAAGAATCCAAATCCAGCCCTGGACCGGCTTGCCGAAGAACTACAGGATGTCGTTGCTGTCGGGGAGAAGAAGAAGCAGAGTCGCGCGGTGACCTTCGAGCAAATTTGGCGAACAGCGAATCGCGCAGCCGGCCGTGAAGTCGAAGAATCGGCGATGCCGATTCTGCCCGCGCGAGCGACCGTACCGTACCTTAACGAGCCCTGGTATTGTTGAGCGGAGCCGACGCGGGACCAGTTGGTCCCCATCGCGAAGGCCAAAGAAGCGGTGCGCCAGGCGGAGACATTTGTCTAGAAGTCACGTCGGTATCGCATGAACGGTTACAGAGAGGGCGTAGCTTCAAAGGTTGTGGAAGAGGTTTTATCCCGTCATTCCGAACGGAGTCTGCGAAGTGAGGAATCCCTCTTATCTGGGGTTCCGCCAGGCGGAGATCCCACTAGCAAATGCAACTCCCGATAGGTGGCTGGAAGAGAAGCATTGCGGATGACCGACAGGATCGTGACTCAATGAACCCACGAAAACGGCTCTTACTCTTTGCCACAAAACTTGGCTACCAAACCCGTTCGTTCAATGCCGAGGCGCAAAAGCTCGAAGTGGAGATAGCGTTTGTGACGGATCGCTGCGGCCGTATGGACGATCCTTGGAACGACCGCGCAATTCCCGCGCATTTTGACTCGCCAGAAAAAGCAGCGCAAAAAATCCTGGAGGCGCAGCGCGATCTCCGCGTGGATGGTGTCCTGGCGCTCGGCGATCGACCCGCGCCCACCGCGGCCTATGTGGCTCGCGGTCTTGGAATACTCCACAATCACCCTGCGAGCGTCGAAGCTTGCCGCAACAAATTGCGCTCTCGGGAAGTCTTTCGCGAAGCGGGGATCCCGGTGCCCTGGTTCCGTGGCGTTGCGTTGCACCCTGTGCCAGAACCCGTCCTTCTCGGAATCCAATACCCCTGCGTGCTCAAGCCGCTTTCGCTTTCGGCCAGCCAGGGAGTGGTGCGCGCCAACAACCGCGAGGAATTCATTGCTGGTGCGGCGCGCCTAAAAAGGCTCCTCGATTCGCCGGAGATTCGCGCGACCCGCGAACGTCACTTGGACCAAATGCTCGTTGAAGGCTATCTGCCGGGCAGAGAAGTGGCCGTCGAAGCACTGCTGACAGAAGGGTCGCTGCGGATTTTGGCGATATTCGATAAGCCGGACCCGCTCGAAGGCCCGTATTTCGAGGAGACCATCTACGTCACGCCTTCCCGGTTGCCGGATTCCCAGCAGCGTTCCATCGAAAGCTCGTTGCGATCCGCCGTTCAGGCCCTGGGTTTGACGCACGGCCCTGTGCACGCGGAATTTCGCTTGAATGAACAGGGGATATGGCCCATCGAAGTGGCTCCGCGCCCAATCGGCGGATTATGTGCCAGAGCGCTGCGGTTTCCTCTTGCGGGTGCACCGGAACCGATCGGCCTGGAAGAACTTCTCTTGCGACATGCGCTGGGCTTGCCAGGCGCGGATGCGCTCCGCGAATCAGCCGCCTCCGGCGTCATGATGATTCCCGTCCCGCAAAGTGGAATTCTTGAAAAAGTTGCGGGGGAAGAATTAGCACGAGAAGTTCCCGGAATCACCGGACTGGAAATCACCGCGCGTTTACACGACTACATCGCCGCCTGGCCGGAAGGTTCCAGCTATCTAGGTTTTCTCTTTGCCCGTAGCAATTCACCGGCACAAGTGGAATCGGCGCTGCGCAAAGCCCACGCCCAACTGAAATTCACCCTAACCCCGCGCCTGCCTGTCGAGCACCCGTTCTCCCGTACCGTGCCACCCGTTGACCGCGTGTAATCAAGATTGCGCCAGTTGCACGTACACAGTAAGGTAATGTCAAGGTAGCTTACAGATTTTTCATGGAATCTAGTTTCTGCATCAGGTCTTGCTCAAAGACCACTTGAGTTTCACCCGCGTAACCAATCTGCGACCAGCACCAGACTCCTTTCGGATCGACAACCCAATTCTCCGGAATCGCATAGCCATCCAGCAAACTGACTACAACGGAATACGCAGGAAGCACCGGGAAAGTGTAACCCTTATCCTTCAGATAAGGCGCCACCAAGCCCAGGTCTTCGTCGATATCAAACGTCAGTATTTGGAAGTCGGGGCGATCCTTCACCTTCTCGTAGAATTTTTCCAGCCGTGGAAGTTCCTCATTGCACGGGCCGCACCAGGTGGCCCACAAGTTAATCAGCAACGTCTTTCCTTCCAGCTCCTTCAAGCGCCAAGTTTTTCCAGATAGATCCGCAAGCTCGAACGCCGGAAGTTCCTTCTTAGGTTTTTCCCAGCGGCCCTCGGCAATTTCGTCGGCTTTCCCAGCGGGTGGTTTGCTCCACACCGCCCATGCGGGTTCTGTGCCCCCCAGCTCCTTCCAAAGCGCACGGGCTTCATCCATCACGTCGTCGCGCAACTTGCCGCCCCAGGCTTTTGGCGGCTCACCGCGCGTCTGCAACGCCAACTGATAATAGGCAAGCGCGTCTTGCTTACGGTTGTCCAAGTCCGCCAGGCGCGCGCGATTCCACCAATAGACGGAGAGATATTTCTTGTTCTCCGGAGGATTGCCTTCGATAGATGCTCGGAAGCTCTCTGCTGCTTCAGGCCGGCCAGCCATCTTTGCCGCTTTCAGAAGATAGCTCGCCACCCACTGGCTATGCCAAATATCGCGTTCCACGCGGGCTTTGACTTCGTCCGCGGAGAGATTGTCATCCTGCCGGGTGCGTTCGTTTTCCATTGCCGACAGGATTCTCGTTTGATTCAACAGTTCAATCGCCCTTACGGGTTGCCAGTTATGATCCGTCAGAAACTCCGCTGCGCTCATGAGATGTGATGAGGCAGGTGGCTTGTAATCAGCCATATTCTTTAGATACTGGTCTAGTACGGTAAGGCCTTCCTTCTCCGGGAGTGCGTCGTCATCGGAAATGGCGTCAAACAGCATGTTTCGCTGCAAGTCAGGGTCGTCCGGGTACTTTGCAATCCAACCCTTCACTGCCTCCTCATAGGCCTCCCTATACTTCTTCCACGCCGCCGCGTCGCTCTGATCCTCCGGCAACTTGTGCGCATCTCCCCAGCGCTGCTCTTCGATCTGATCCGCGCTGCCGGAGTTCGGATATTCACGCAATAGACGGTCTTCCATCGCGGTTATCGTTTCTTTGGGCCCGCCACTTTCCTTATATCCTTTAATCAGAAAAGCGGACCATGCTGCGTCACCCTTCGGATTTAAGGACTCCAGCCGGGCCAAGTCCGCCGCAATCTGCTTGCGCAGCGCATCATGTTCTGCCACTGGGCGCGTGCGGAACTCCAATCCCCAAAGTGTTTCGTAGTCCTGGAAGCGTTTGGGATCATTCTCTTTCTCCAGCCGTGCACGCAGAGCCACAGCCACCTTGGGCTGGAGCGAAGCATTCTTCGTGAACAGCCATTGGGCCCTCTCGTTGGTCGAGTCGGGGCAGACAGCAAAGAAAGCGGCAATATTCTCGGCCACTTTGCCATTGTCAGCTCGCTTTCCCCTGAAATAGATATTCGCCAGCTCCAACGAAGCCCAGGGGAATTGCGGGGCTTTGGCTTTCGCCGCTTCAAGCAGCCGAATGCTTTCAGTGGTATCCGTATGGAAAAGCGCAATACCTCCGACAGTCAGCGCCAGAGGGTCTTCGGGATTTTCTCGCGCAACCTTTACGAAGCGTTCTTGTATTAGTGGAAATTCATCAGGATCCGTCCAGCGCATGCCGACGAGCTTTTGATACGGTTCGTACTCCCGCGGGTATTTCGCGATCAGGTCTTTCAGTACCTGCCGCTCAAACGCCATACGCTCGACATATTTCATCTTGTCCAGCGTCTTTCCGTCGAGCTTCTCGTCCAGAATCTTGCGAACCTCCGGTGAAGTTTCGCAACCCGTCAGGGCCAGGGCTGTTTGGCATGGCGCTCGGGAAGGGCCAGCCAAGCATGACGCGCTCAAGAACGCCAACAGGGCCCAGGATGGACGCATGATTCCCTCCGTGTTCGGCCGTGAGCTCACTTATGAAGATAGACGTTTGCAATGACCAAGGGCTAGGTGGGCTCGGCTGGACGGACACCGCAAGTATAACGCCTGCGAGTCTATCGCCGCTTTCGATGTGCGGTCTCTGGTAGATCTAGGAATTCGGAGACGGAAGAGTCGACCAGGCTAAACACAAACGCCTCTCACGATCGAGGCGTAAAGGAAGCTAGCTTTTGGTTCTTAAAACTGAAACCTGAAACCTGAAAACTTCCCTCATCCCTTCGCTTTCGGCGGCACGTATCCTTCCGGCAGTTTCGCGCCTTCGCCAAAGAAAAATTGCTCCATCTGCTCTTCCATGATCTTCTGCGAGTTGGGATCAAGCGGGTTCAAGCGGTATTCGTTCATCACCATCTTGGAATATTCCAACCACAGCTTCCACGCATCCTTCGAGACATTTTCAAACACACGCTTGCCGAGTTCCCCTTTCCACGGAGGGCGATCCAGACCCGGCATTTCTTTTCCGAACTTCACACAGTGCACCATGCGCGTTCCCGGCTTGATGGGCTCGCTGGGCGTTGGCGTTGGTCCACATGAGTCGTTGGCCATTCGTTCCTCCAGGAAGACTCCATTTTCGGCTAGAGAAAGAGATGTTGCAAGCGAAGCCTGTTCTCGCTACCCTCTCTCCCGTTGGCTGGGCATGGTTTACCCATCCTGTTTGTCTCCATGCTCATATTCTTCTTCTGGAACTGATTTGGGCCCCGGTTCCGGCTCAATTTGATCAATTGCGCTACAGTCCAGTTGCTCCGTTGTATTCATCAATCGGAAGGCCCATGGCGATTCCCTCGCAAACTATCGTTGCTGGCTGTTTGCAATCCGCGTTTCTTCGAGAGCTCAAATACTTTCTCGAAAATCGCGTCTTGGACAGGCTGTGGGCAAAAGACGTCACACTCTGGTCGCAGGAGGAGTTCGAGCATTCCCACATCCGCTCGAATCTGGATTGGCTGGACTTGCCTGGCTCGCTTGAGCCGTTCCTCAAAGCCGTAAAGCGAGCAGACTCGGCCGCCTTGGCGGATGGCCTTGATTGCCGCGTGCTGGTTGCATTCGAGAGCGCCAATCTGGCCGCTAGAGCAGTCAGAGCATTTTCGCCGCCTGATGAAACTCATCGCATGGCAGTCCTCGATAGCACCTGCCCCGTCAGTATTTCAATGGTGGAAAAGGGCATCAATCTCGAACGCTGTCTTTTCATCTTCGCCAGCAAGGCAGGTTACCGCCTGGAAGACCATGCACTGTTCCTGTATCTACGGGACAAACTGCAATCTGCCGGTGTGTCGCAACCTGGGCGCCATTTCGTGGCCGAGACCGTGCCGGAATCCTATCTTGCATCGATCGGCCTTGAATACAAGTTCCGCGCAGTCTTCCATGATGTGCCCGGCGTTCTTGCCTCTTTCACCTCTTCCAGACATTTGAGCGCTCTACTTGCTTCGCAATTCCAGATGGAACCGGAAGCAATCATCGCGGCGGCACAGGCGATGCGCGGAGCATGCTCGCCCAGCACAATTCCGGCGCAAAATCCTTCGTTACAGTTGGCAGCCTTCCTCTCCTGCTCGGTTTTGGCAAAACGCGAATACTTGACGATTCTGGCCTCACCCACGCTGGTTCCATACTCCAATTATCTTAGCCAATTAATTGGGAGCAGCATGGCCAAGCAAGGCCCCGGCCTGATTCCCCTGTCGGGAGACATTCCGCGGGATACCCGCGCGTTGGAAGATAAGGCGGTCTTCGCCATTTTGACGAATCCCGGTGATTCCGATCCCGATCTTTCCGATTTGATCACCCGATTCCGCTTCTCCGGCGTTCCTTTTCTTCATTTGCAGGTTGCCGAGCCTCTCGACTTGCTTCCAGCCACGTTTGCTTGGGAAGTCGCTACGGTACTCGCGTGTACCCGCCTCGGTTTCGATCCCTTTGAAGGGGCGGACGACCGTCTGCCGCGCGCCCTAGCTATGGAAATCCTCAACAACTATTCATCTACCAACGACACGCTGGCCCGCAAGCCCCGTATCCAGGAGGGGAATCTGCAACTTTTTGTCGATGGCCAAACCAGGCGTGAACTCTCCGCTTTGAACTTCCTCGAGGCCCTCAGCTCTTTCTTTCGTTTGTTGCAGCCAGATAACTTCCTTGGACTTTTGCTATTTCTTCCACAATCGCCCAAAGTCGAAGCCGCCTTTCAATCCATCCGGACTGAACTCACGGAAAAACTTAAAGTCCCCGTGCTCATGGTGTATGGACCGCATGCCCTCCATCATTACGGCAATCCGAGTCGCACAGGCCAGCCTCACGGGCAGTACCTTGTGTGTACCGCCGATCCTCCCCTCGACATTGCGATTCCTGGCGCTTCTTATTCGTTCGGAAAACTCTATCGCGCGTTGGCTCTGGGCGAATTTGAAGCCTTGGAACAGAGCCATCATTTTGCCATTCGGATTAATCTTGCCGGGGATATCACCGTTGAGCTCGCCAGCCTGGAGCATGCCATCAGTCAGGCGCTCAGCCGAACGCCATAGACGAGGCCCCACTTTTTTTATCCTTTTCTCCGGGAAACACATCTGATATGTCTCAAGCCGGCGTTTGGAGGTTTTCGGTGCCAGAAATCACCACAATCTTCTTTGATATTGGCGGCGTCATTCTCACCAACGGCTGGGATCGCGATGCCCGCCGCGAAGCAGCTCAGGCTTTCCGGCTCGATTGGGAAGATTTTCAGGACCGTCACGATCTGTCCTTCCCTGCCTTTGACGCCGGCCAGATCACCCTCAACCAATACCTGGATCGCACCCTCTTCTACCGCCCACGTTCCTTCACACGGGAAGAGTTCACGGCCTTCATGTTTGCCCAGTCCAAGGAATATCCAGAGACTCGCGGAATCCTTTCTGCGCTGGCTCGGACGGGGAAATATCTCATTGGCGCCATCAACAATGAACCGCTGGAACTCAATCAGTACCGCATTGAGGCCTTCCAGTTGCGCCGCGATTTCCAGTTTTTTTTCAGCTCCTGCTACCTGAACGCGCGCAAACCCGAAGAAACCATCTACCGCATCGCATTGGAGGTCACGCAGCGCGCCCCGGAAAATTGCGTCTTCATTGACGATCGCGCCCTGAACCTGGAAAGCCCCCGGCGCCTGGGTATGAACATTGTTCACCATCAGAACGCACCCCAGCTACGCAATGAACTGCAAACGCTCGGGATTGCGGTATAGTCTCTGAGCGGTATTTAGGCCTGTTTTCGATCTTTTTCGGGGAGGAAGTGGATGTCTGAAGAAACCAATCGCTCTGGTTCTGTCTACGGTGGTACCGCCGACCCTTGTACCGTGATTCTGTTTGGTGCTTCGGGAGATCTTGCGAAACGCAAAGTTATTCCTGCCATGTACGACCTGGCGCAATATAAATCGCTCGGGGAATGCTATGCCATCGTCGGCTTCGCGCGCACTCCTATGACCGATGACTCTTTCCGCTCCATGGCCGGGGATGCCGCCAAGACCATTTCTGAGGTGGGGCCCATCGATCCCGCAAAATGGGACGAGTTCGCCTCTAACCTTTATTATTCCCCGGGCGACTACAGCGATCCGAATTCCTACGCGCACTTGGTCCAACGGTTGGCGGAGCTCGAGGCGCAGAAAAAGCTTTGTGGCAACCGTCTGTTCTACCTTTCCACTCCGCCGGAAGTTTATCCAGACATTGTCGAGCAACTCGGTCGTGCGGGGTTGGCGCGGCCCACCTCTCCCGGAACGTGGGTGCGCATCATCATTGAAAAGCCGTTTGGCCGCGACCTGGCTACCGCTCGCGAACTCAACCAGATTGTCCTGAACGTTTTTGAAGAAAAACAGGTTTACCGCATCGATCACTATCTCGGCAAAGACACCGTGCAGAATTTGCTGGTTCTGCGATTTGGCAATGGCATTTTTGAGCCGCTCTGGAACCGCAATTACGTGGATCACGTGCAGATTACCGCTTCGGAAACTCTGGGCGTCGAGCGCCGCGGCGGATTTTACGAAACGGCTGGCGCATTACGCGACATGATCCAAAGCCACGTACTCCAGCTAACTTCGCTCATGGCCGTCGAACCACCCGCCTCCTTTGATGCCAACGCGGTGCGCAACGAAAAACTGAAAGTCCTGCAATCGATCCGGCCCTTCAATTTGGAGATGGTGGCGCAATCCGTGGTGCGCGGCCAATACGCGCCGGGAAAGATTGGCGAAAAAACTTTAGCGGGCTACCGCCAGGAACCCCACGTCAGTCCAAATTCGCGCACGGAAACCTTTGTGGCCATGCGGCTCCTGATTGACAACTGGCGCTGGGCCGGTGTCCCCTTCTATTTGCGCACCGGCAAACGCCTGGCCAAGCGCACCACGGAGATCATGATTCAATTCAAACGCGCCCCCCACATCGTTTTCCGCGAGCGGGAAGTGGAATCCAATCGCCTGATTCTGAATATTCAACCCGATGAAGGAATTTCGTTTTCTTTTGGAGCTAAGAAGCCCGGCACGGAAATGAGCATCGGCAATGTGACTATGAATTTCAGCTACCGCGAAGGATTTGGCGGCGTCTCGCGTAGCGCATATGCCACCTTGCTGAACGATTGCCTGCGCGGCGATGCGACGCTGTTTGATCGCGGGGATTCTGTCGAGGCGGCCTGGTCGCTCGTCGATCCCATCCTCGACGTCTGGAGTGCGGCGAAAAGCCTCAGCGTGCCGCTCTATGCTTCGGGAAGTTGGGGCCCGCGCGAGTCTGACCAGTTGCTGGAGCGGGAAGCGCGCCAGTGGTACAACCCCTAGCGTCAAAATGCCCGGCTGCGGTGCAAATCTGCAAGGAAAAACTTGCAATTTACACTCTTATCTTATTAAATCGGTTTAATGCCTGAACTTTATCCGGAGGCCCTGTGATTCTCGCCGGTGACGTTGGCGGTACCAAGTGTAACCTGGCATTATTCGCCGAAAAAAATGGCAAATTGGAATTTGTCTATCGGCAACGCTTTCCCAGCAAGAGTTTTGCCAAGTTTGACCTCCTGGTGAAGGAGTTTTCCTCGCAGGCCGCGCCTTACCTCCGAAACGAAAAGGTGCGTGCCGCTGGTTTCGGCGTTGCGGGCCCCGTCATCAACAATCGCATCCATGCGACGAATCTCCCCTGGGTTGTGGATGCGGAACACCTGGCCGATGAACTGAACGTCAAGCCGATTGTCCTGATGAACGACCTGGGTGCGACCGGCCATAGCCTTCAGCACCTTCCCCCTGAAGATTTTTGCGTGCTGAACGAAGGCGTAGCCGTTCCCGACGCCAGCCGCGCGTTGCTCGCCGCGGGAACCGGCCTCGGGGAATCCATCCTTTTCTGGGATGGCTCGCGCTACAAAGTCGTGCCATCGGAAGGCGGTCATTCAGATTTTGCGCCCCGCACGGAACGAGAAATTGAACTCCTGCGCTTCATGCTGCGCCGCTACCCGCAGGTCAGCGGAGAATTAATTCTTTCCGGGCGCGGCTTCCGGACGCTGCACGAATTTCTCGCGCCGAATGTGAAACATCCGATTTTCGACGATCCCGATGCCGATCCCGCTCCATTCATTACCAAAAGCGCATTGGACAGAAGCTGTCCGGTTTGCGTCGAGACCCTCGACTTGTGGACCGCCGTCTATGGCGCGGAAGCGGGCAATCTTGCCCTGAAAGTTCTGGCGCTTGGCGGAGTCTATATTGCCGGCGGAATTGCCGTGAAAATCCTCGCGAAAATGAAGGATGGCACTTTCTTCAAAGCGTTTAAGGACAAGTGGTACTTCACCGAAATCCTGGATAAAGTTCCCGTCTCCATCGTTCTCAACGAATCCGCCCCCTTGATCGGCGCTGCCTACGAGGCCTACGCCGCCGTTAAGTAGCGCCAAACATCAATAAGTTTGCCCGCTCCCTCGACTTTGCTTTCGGCGCTTATCCTTCCCACCTGACCTTACTTGATTTTGGTAAACTAGCACCTCGTTGCGCGGGTCCTCTGGCCCGCTATCCTTCATATCGCAAGTCCTGCCGGAACTTTTCCGGAGGCACGGAGCAACCGTCATGAGCAGTAGCGTCACCTCGCAGGCCATTGAAATCCAAAACTACTTTGGCGGGACGTGGCATAAATCGGCCGCCACGGAATTCCTGGACGTTGCGAACCCCGCAACCGCGGACCGCATCGCGCGTACGCCTCTTTCCTCGAAAGCCGATGTCGATGCCGCCGTGCACTCAGCTTCGCAAGCCTTTCCCGCGTGGCGCCGCACTCCGCCCGGGGAACGTATCCAATATCTGTTCAAGCTCAAGAATCTCCTCGAAGATCACATTGATGAAATCGCCCGCCTGATTACGCTGGAAAACGGCAAGACATTCGGCGAAGCGAAAGCCGAAATCCGTCGCGGCATCGAAAATGTGGAAGTGGCTTGCGGTATTCCCACCATGATGCAGGGATACAACCTGGAAGATATCACGCCGGGAGTGGATGAAACGTTGATTCGCCAGCCGCTGGGCGTCGTTGCTGCGATTACTCCGTTCAATTTTCCGGCGATGATCCCGTTCTGGTTTCTGCCGTATGCCATTGCTTGCGGCAACACACTGCTTCTCAAACCGAGCGAGCGCGTGCCGCTCAGTGCGCGCCGAATCGTTGAACTTGTCGAAAAAACGGGAATTCCCAAGGGCGTCGTCAATCTCGTCAATGGCGGTCGAGAAGTTGTAGACGCGATTTGCGATCACCCCGGCATACGCGCGGTTAGTTTTGTGGGTTCCACGCCGGTGGCAAAACATGTTTACCAGCGTTCCGCGGCCAGCGGCAAACGCATGCAATGCCAGGGCGGCGCGAAGAATCATGTGATTGTGCTGCCGGACGCGGACATGGAACTCGCCAAGCAAATCATCAGTGATTCTGCATTTGGGTGCGCGGGGCAGCGCTGCTTGGCGGTTTCGGTTGCAGTCACCATCGGCGAAGCCCAGAAAACATTTCGCGACGCTATTGCTGAAGCTGCCTCCTCCATCAAGGTCGGCTACGGCCTTGATGCCGGTGTGCAAATGGGTCCGGTGATTACTCCGGAAAGCAAGCAGCGCATTGAATCTCTGATCGCCACGGGCGTCAGCGATGGCGCCGAGCCAATCGTGGATGGCCGCAATCTGAAAGTGGCCAACTACGAAAATGGGAATTTCCTGAAGCCCACAATTCTGGATGGCGTTCCTGCGGCAAGTTCACTGGCCAATACCGAAATTTTCGGTCCGGTGCTCAGCCTGATCCACGCCAACGATATTGACGAGGCCATCGAGTTCATTCGCAAAAGCCCTTACGGGAATCAGGCGTCTCTCTTCACAACGAACGGCGCAGCCGCGCGCAAATTCCGCTACGAAGCGCCCGCCGGAAATATCGGCATCAATATTGGCGTGGCTGCGCCGATGGCCTATTTCCCCTTCAATGGCTGGAAAGAAAGCTTTTTCGGAATTCTCCATGCACAAGGCAGAGATGCTGTCGAGTTCTACACGGAGTCCAAGATTGTAATCGAACGCTGGTCGCGGCAAGAGACCCGCAAATTTTAGGCAGCTCGCACTGGCGCATCCATGACCGGCAAGCCGCTCCATCTCGACATCAATCCGCAACTAGAATGCGCGGAAACACTCGCTTCTCGCTTCTACACCGATTCCACCGTGCTGGCACTGGAAAAGGAACGCATCTTCCGGCGCACCTGGCAGTGGGTCGGCATGCTGAGCCACCCTTGCGGCGAAATGAAAAGTAAGCCGCGCACCATCGCCGATCCCGAAACGTTTTTCATCGCCGATGTTGCGGGAGAGCCTGTCCTGATTTGCCGCGACAAGGATGGGGCCCTTCGCGCTTTCAGCAACGTTTGCCGTCACCGCGCGGGACCCGTGGGCGTCGGCGCAGGATGCAAGAACGTACTGCGTTGCGCGTATCACGGGTGGACGTACGCTCTTGATGGCCGCTTGATTGGAACGCCGGAAGTGGATGGTGTGGAATTTTTCGACCGCTCGACCATGGGACTCGTCCCGCTGCGCTGCGAAGTCTGGGAAGAATTTATCTTCGTCAATTTCGATGGTAAGGCGCCTTCGCTGCGCGAATATCTCGGCCAAATTCCAGAACAGGCCCGCGGTTTCATCTTCAAAGATTTACAACTGGTCGAGCGCAGAGACTACGAAATCAAATGCAACTGGAAGGTTTACGTTGATAACTATCTCGAGGGCTACCACATTCCCGTCGCTCATCCCGGCTTGATGAAGGAAATCGACTACGCGCAATATCGCACGGACACTTTTCGCTATCACTCGCAACAATTCGCGCCCATTCGCGCCATGAAGCCGGAAGATTCCGCTGCGCGTTTCTACCCGCCGGGGAAGGGCGCCAACGAAGCCTTGTACTTCTGGATTTTTCCCAACCTGATGCTGAACATTTATCCAGACAATGTCTCCGTGAATCTGGTGGTGCCTCTTTCGCCGGACCGCACGCTAACCATTTTCGAGTGGTATTTCCACGAGAAGCAGTCCCCGCAAATTCAGGAGCGCATCCGCAAGGCCGTGGAATTCAGCGATCAAGTCCAGCAGGAAGATATCGGGATTTGCGAATCAGTCCAGCGCGGCCTGCATTCCGCTCTTTATGATCGCGGCCGATATTCCGTGAAGCGCGAAAACGGCGTGCACCACTTTCACATGTTGTTAAGCGAATTCCTTCGCTAGGCGCCCGCTTCAGAAGTTTGGCGCCACACTTCCAGGCTACGGATGCGCAGGTGCGGGCTGCTGTGCGGGAGCCGCCGCCGGTTTGTTGAAATCGAAATTCACCTTGGGAGCTTGCCGCGCGCCTTCCTCCGTCTTGAAGTAGGCGTCATTCCTTGTAAACCCTGCAAACCCCGCAACCAAGCTATTCGGGAAGAGAGCGATGTACGTGTTGTAGTCTTGCACCACATCGTTGTAACGACGCCGCTCCACGGCGATGCGATTTTCCGTTCCCGCCAGTTCATCCTGCAAACGCATGAAGTTCTCGTTCGATTTCAGTTGCGGGTAGTTCTCCACGATCACCAGCAAGCGCCCTAACGCAGAGTCCAATTGCCCGTTTGCGGCAATTTTATCGGATGGCGTTTTTGCGCCGATCAGTGCCGCTCGCGCCGCGGCTATATCCCCAAACACCGTCTGTTCTTGCACCGCGTAGCCCTTCACTGTCTCTACCAAATTGGGGATGAGGTCCGCGCGCCGCTGCAGCACCACATCCACCTGCGCCCACGCCGCGTTCACCGCTTCGCGTTTAACCACCATCTGGTTGCGGCGGCCCACATACGCTCCGCCAACCAGCAGCGCCAGAATCAACAGCACCACTAAAATTGCGATCACCGCTTTCATAAGCACCTCGAGAATTGAAGTTCAAAAACTTAATGTGCTACCCGTTTCCACTCGGTTTTGGGGACTTTTCCGTCCAGCGCCACAATCACCTTCTCCAGCGCGTGCATGTAGGCATCGTAGGCCGCCAGCGAATCGCCTTCCATCGCGCTGCCGCCGTGAAAACTATAAATCCGCAAAAATGCTTCAGCCTTTGCCCCGGTAAGTTCTTCGATGCGCGCAAAAATACCCGGTGAATCCTGGGGAGGCTCTTCGTCAAACGCCATCAAGGTGTGGCGAAGCAGCGTCACAGCACTGGAAATCGAGCGCTTGAGCACGGTAAGAAGTTCCAGTTCATTCCGGCCCGCGTGCAGCAAATGTTGGCGCAACCGCATCAGCAGCAACCGCAAATCGTGCTCCAACTGTAAGCGATGCAGGTTCATGGGAATTTGCAGATCGGCCGCGACATCTCTGCCAAAAAGCACGCGATGCGAACGCTTCAGATCCAGGCTCTCGATCGCAAACACATCGGTGGAACGCTGCAGCTCTTCGGTCAGGAAAAACAGCGGGGCCGGTTCTTTCATTTCCTGAATCCACCAGCGCACAGCCGGTGCCAGGCGCTGCATTTCGTTCACATCAATCTGCACCAGTGTGCACAGCACATTCAGGTCGGATGCGCCCGCATGGAACTCACCACGCGCCGCGGAGCCGTAGAGAATCACCGATTCCAGGTTTTTGCCCGCCGCTTCTTTCAACCTGCTCACCAACTCAGTCAGCTTTGCTTCCATCGTCATCACCCACAATCAAGGAATCTTTCTCACCAGCCTCCGCCCGCCCCGCCACCACCGCTCGCCCCGCCACCAAATCCACCGAATCCCCCGCCGCCACCGCCCCAACCTCCACTGCCTCCCCATCCACCACTGGAACCGCCCCATCCGCCGCGATTTCCGCCCATCATGCTGCCGATAACGGAGCCGAGCAAAAAGCCGGTCATTCCGCCGCCGCCCCGTCCTGATCCGGCGCTAATGCCTCTTAACAAAAGAGTGAAGACGAATATTCCGATGAAAATCCAGATGGAGAATCCACTGGAGCCGTCTTCATCGTGGGGAGCCTGGCGCATTTGCGGCATGCCAGTTAGCGTCACTCCCTTGTCATCAGCTATATATTTTGCCAACTGCCAGGATGCCGCCGCGATTCCTCCACTGTAATCACCCTTCCGGAAGTAGGGCACCAGCAGCCGTCCCGCATCTCCCGCGCGCGCATCGTTGATCACTGGTTCAAGGCCGTAACCCACTTCCGTCCAATACTTCCTTTCGTTTGGCGCCACCAGCAGCATCACTCCGTTGTCCTGTCCCTTCTTTCCGATGCCAATCTGCTTGAACAAATCGTTCGCGTAGGTCTGGACGTCGTCGCCACCAAGCGACTTCACGGTCACAATCGCCATCTGCGCGCCGGTTTTCTGTTCCAGTTCCGTGCACATTGCTTCCAGTTGCGATTTTGTTTGTGGCTGGATGATTCCGGCGAGATCGCTTACATAACCTGTAGGCCGAATCTGCTGACTATTCTCAGCCTGCGCGGCCCCGCTCAATACAAGCAGGAGCCACACGGCACTGCACGATGCTCTTGCGAAGGTTCTCTTCATCGGCTGGGATGCACGATGCGAAGCTGCATTTTCCTTTTCGAGTGGTACTTGGCGAATTCTCTCACAACTGATGTGAATAAATCGCCTCCGTTTTTTCTCGAATCGCTCCCATTGACCGCCCTCAATTCAGGCCCTATCTTATGTGCAGGTCAAATCTTCTTTTCACTGAGGTGTTCATGCGCCCGTGGACATCAGTGCCACGCCCGCTGCTGTATTTCATCGCCATAGTTTTCTGCGCATCCACGACCCTGTACTCCTGTCTCTGGATGTACGACAACCGGCGCGAGGCCCACCCCGTCGAGCTTGGCTTCAATCTCGGTCGCGATACGGTTTTTAACCCAGACACGGAATGCATCTCCGTGTACAACGTCGCGCCAGGCAGCCCCGCCGAACGCGCCGGACTACGCCCAGGCGACGCCATTATCGCACTCAATGGCGAACCGCTCACTTCGTACCGGCAATTCAACCAGATTTGGACCTATTCTTCTCCGGGAGATCACGTCAAAATTGCCGTCCAACGTGCAGGGCAATCCGCCCCGCTGAACCTGGACGGGGTTTTCCAGTCCACGCGCCTCTCGCTTCCCGCCGAAGGTTTCGGCCGCGCCGCCGCGAAACAGATCTTGGGCTTGTTCCCGGTGCTTTTCCTGATCGTGGGTTTCACGGTTCTGTTCCTGCGCATCGAAGACCCTTACGCATGGTTACTCGCGCTGCTGTTTACTTCTTTCATTTCAAATCCTTCATTCAACGATTTGGGTGTGTATGCGAATTGGATACGGCTTCCGGGGGAGGTTTTCCGTGATGCTTTCTTGGGGATGATTCCGGCGATGGTCTACCTCTTCTTCGCCCTTTTCCCGGAGAAATCGCCGCTCGAGCGCCGCGCTCCTTGGCTGAAATGGGTGGCGCTCCTTTTCGGAATCGCCCAGATCGTGGCCAATTTGCAAGGGAGCAACCTGCGATGGTTGGAAGGTTTGTCCGGACCGCTCAACTCTCCGAGCTTGCACTTTCCACGCATGACGTTGGGCTACGGGTTCACGGGCTTGGGATTCTTCTCGCTCTTCCTCACTTCCGTGAACCGCCAGGGATCCTTGGAAGCTCGCCGCAAAGCGCGCGTCCTGCTTTGGGGCACTCTGCTGGGCGTCCTGCCCGTTGTGCTGGAGCGTTTCGTTGTGGAGGTTTGGGATTTTCATGTGCCCTTCTGGCTGAACACTCTCATCATTCTCACCGTCGTCGTCTATCCGCTCTCTTTCGCCTACGCCATCGTGAAATACCGTGTCCTCGAAATCCCCGCGTTGTTGCGGCGAAGCGCGCGTTACGTCCTGGTGCAGCGCGGTTTCTTCAGCCTGTTGCTGCTCGGCGCCATGCTGGCCATCTTCTTTTTTGTGCGGTATTTTTCCGCCGTTTTTGCGGCGCATTCCCAAGAGGGCATGGCGCTCAGCGCTTTTTTTGGTGTCGCACTGGTTTGGGTCTCTGGGCCGCTTGTCAAGCGCGGTTCGCAGAGCATCGATCGGGCTTTTTTCCGCGGTTCCTATGATGCCCGGCTGATTCTTCATGACCTTGCGGAGAAGTCGCGCTCCGTTACCGATCGCGGCGAACTCGCGGCGCTTCTTGAAAGTCATCTCACGCAAGCGCTGCATCCTAAATCGCTGGTCATTTACGCCGCGGCGTCCGATGGCACGCTTCGCGTCATATCTCCCGCAAATCTTGTGTCGCTTCCACCCGATGCGCCGTTCCTACAGAAATTGGTGGCTTATGGACGGGCGTGGGATGTGCCGCCTTCCGATTCTCCCGATGCCTTGGAGAGTTTTCCGCTTGCGCCGCTTGCTCCGGAATGCCTCGTGCCGCTCCTTGGCCACGCCGGGCAACTTGTGGGACTGATTGTTCTCGGGCCACGACTTTCCGAAGAAACGTACTCCCGCGAAGACAAACGCCTTCTCGATTCCGTTGCGGGCCAGGCCGCCATTGCGCTACAAAATATCAGCCTGGCTGAACACATCGCCGACCGCATGGAAATTGACCGGCGCGCCGCGCAAGAAATCGCAATCGCACGGGACGTGCAATCGCGGCTGTTTCCCCAGGTGATGCCGCCACTGGCCACGCTGGAATATACGGGCAGCTGCATCCAGGCGCGCCAGGTTGGAGGGGATTATTACGACTTCCTCGATCTCGGCTCTTCACACCGACTGGATCGCGGGGCGACTTTGGACATCCCCGCCGCGGCCTGGCATCTTGCTTTTGTGCTGGCCGACATTTCCGGGAAGGGGATCGCCGGCGCGTTATTGATGGCCAATTTGCAGGCCAATCTGCGCAGCCGTTATGCCATTGCGCTCGATGACTTTCCCCGACTCCTGAAATCCGTCAATCAATTGTTTTACGAAAACACGCCTGACGATCGCTATGCCACGATGTTCTTCGCGCTTTACGACGATCACTCCCGCGAAATGGAATACGCTAATTGCGGCCACAATGCGCCTCTTTTATTCCGTGCTAACGGCTCCCTCGAACGCCTCACTTCCACTTCAACGGTTATCGGCTTGTTCCCCAATTGGCAGTGCGTCACTCGCCGCATCACATTGTCGCCTGGCGATCTATTGGTGATTTATACCGATGGCGTCACCGAAGGCAATAATGCCGCCGGTGAAGAATTCGGCGAAGCGCGGCTGATTGAAACCGTGCGCGCCAATCGTTCCCTGCCACCAGCAAGTCTGGTCAACGCCATTCAAAATGCCGTCCAGCAATTCAGTGTTGGCGAACAGTTCGATGACCTAACGATGGTCATCGCCCGCGCCCGGTAATTCGCATCGCTGCTGGTTCTGGAGTGCGGGAGCTTGTTCCCGCTTTCGCGATGCAATCCGGTTCGCCTAAATGATTGGTCTGGAGGCGTTGCGTCTGCCGAAAAGCGACGGCGAGCCGCCGCACTTCTCCAATAATGTCGGTGCACCGAAATATTACAGCTGCGATATCCCCCCCCTATGTTTTTCATAAGTGGTGATTCTAATGGGGATCAAGTTGATTGTTTTCAACCACTTTTAGAAGTGTTGATTCTAAAAGGGGTTGGCGGCGCACCTCGATGAAGAAAAAGCGAAAGGCGAGGAGGTGGGGTTTTCCGGCATGGGACAAGCACAGTATTCCCTCAGCATAGCGAATATAGCTTAACACATTATTTAACTGTTGTCTACTATTATTTAGTGGGTACTTCATTCGAAACTGGTACTGGTGGGGAATCGGAGGGATTTCAGCGACCAGGAAGAAAAAACTAGATATAACGCAGAGACGCGGAGAGCGCTGAGGGAAGAAAACCCAAGACCCAGGTAAAAAATCAAACCTGGGGCACCCGGGGACTAAGAGATTCGGGCTAGGGCGCGGCGGCGAAGGCGCGGGGATCGAAGACGGTCTGGATCGAAATGATCTTTCCGTCCCTGACCTGATACCAGGAGCAGAAAAAAGTAGTCACCCTTGGCGTGACAAAGTCGTAGAGCAAGCAAACATCGCTGCCGTCCACAAAAACCTTCTTGATGTCGTATTTTCCGCGTTGCTGCTCCATCATTTTCAGAAACTCGTCTGGGCTGCGAAAGGCTTCGCCCGCAGGCCCTTTCACGAGCACGTTGTCGCCCAAATAATTTCGCGCCGCGGCATAGTCCCGATCGTCCAGCGCCCTGATGTAGGACATCACGGCTTCCCTCGCGCCCTGAATCATACAAATCACCTCGCGCTAGTCTATCGAACAGATACCCGGCGACTGGCCCACCCGCCGACGTCCGAGGTTGCTGTGGTCCGGGCTCTCTTGACCCTGGGCATCAGCCCCTGAGGAATTGGGTCAATAGAAAAGTGTCTGCTTACTTCGCTCCATTCCCACTCGCCACTTGTCAATATCGACTTTAGCCAACCCTTTCGTTAACATACCGCAATTCTGGGCTGAGAGGGAGGTGAAGAATGAACGAGTTCATGCAGGTACTTTCTGCTCTTGTTCTGTATCGCATTGTGACCATCGTCGTGGGATTGCTCTTGGCTTACCTCGGCTACAGGCTGTTTGTCCTCGGTGTCTACGAGAAAGCCGGTGATTTGAAGGCCGTTTGGGGAAGTCACTTGCTGACTTTGCGGCAAGCCGCACCCGGCACGTTCTCCGCTCTTTTCGGCACTGTCGTTATCAGTATAGCCCTAGTGCGCGGAATCAACATCGATCAGATACGGCAGATCTCCAGTGGAACGGAGCAGTCCAGCGCGGCCCCGCCAGCCAATGATCCAGGGTCGGTGTCTCTGCCGGACGCAACGTCAAAAGGACCCAATGCCCTGATCTTCTCGCCTGTGGATGATTCCGGAATCGATGCGATCATTGAGAAGACAAAGAAAGTGCCTCTAACTACGGAAGAATACAAGAAGCTGAAGGAATGGTCCGGATCTGTCACCAGAACCCATGTCGAAGTGATGGAGAAATCGCACGATAAAAACAAAGGCGTTATCTAATCGACTTCCCCCTCTTCGCCGCCCGTCGCCAGAAAAGGAGAGAGGCGCTCGGTAACCTCACAAGCGCCTCCTCTACTGCTCAGAGTAAACCGTACCTCACTGGATCACCTCCTTCTCGGCAAGAACGCCGATGTCGACATGAATGTCGAATGGGCCGAGTATAACCCGGGATTGGGGAGATGTCAGAACGAGTTGGATGCCCAGCCCGGCGCAACCCGCTATATGCTCGAGCCATCCTCCTCCTCTTGTGATTCTCATCACATTCAGATTTGTTATAGCTGATAATTGTACTTTTAAGGCATCGTGGTACGCCCGTACCATAGAGATAACTTCCTGCGATAAGTAATTATCAGATTCATAAAGATATCCACCGTTTGTAGGGAGATGACTAATGAAAAAGGCCATTTTTCTCGCTCTTAGAGTCATGTGTTCCTTCTTGCTTGTCTTCCAAACAGCTATGTTGTCAGTTGCCGAGGGGCAGCAAGTTGCTCCCGCTGCTGGCACATCTTTTATGCTCGAAGACGGAACGCCGGTAAGGCTGCGGCTTTCACAGACTGTGTCGTCGGCAGATGCACAGGTAAATGACCGTGTTGAATTTGAGGTTTTAGAGGATGTCAAAATTGGGGACGAAGTGGTCGTCCCGAAAGGCGGGGTTGCTTGGGGTAGCGTGACTGAAGCCCAGCCGAAGAGGCGAATGGCTCGTGGTGGGAAACTAGAAATTGTCATGGATTCAGTTCGGCTTGTCGACGGTCAAAAGGCTGCTCTCCGCGCGGTTAAGGATGCGAAGGGAGGAGGTCACACCGGAGGAATGACCGTCGGAATCGTTGCCGCGGCTGTCGTATTCTGGCCCGCAGCCCCGCTGTTCCTTCTCATGCACGGAAAGGATATTACGTTTCCAAAGGGAACAGACGTTCCGACATTTATTAACGGAGATATGAAATTGGACCCTGCGAGGTTTCAACAGGCTCAAGGAGGCTCAGCCCCGCCCGTCGTCACTGCTGCCATAAGCAACCTGGCCGTGAACTCGACGCCAGTAGGTGCCGATATTTATCTGGACGAGAATTTCGTTGGGAATACGCCTTCCACGGTGAACGTTTCATCGGGCAAGCATTCCGTATCCGTGAGGAAAGCCGGGTTTCAAGATTGGGTGCGGGAGTTGAATCTTTCTGGTGGCACAATCAATCTCACTGCGGAATTGCTACCCGGTTCGACTGCCCCGGTTCCAGTTACCGCTATGTCGCAGACTCAGCCGCAACAGCAGATGATCGACGTAACGGCCGGTCCAGAAGTCAGTGTTGCCGAGGCTGCCCGTCGGAATAAAGCGGCCAAGGAGGCAGCGAAGGCGAGCAACAATCTACAGCCACAACAGTAGTGCTCCATTGGCGGGCGGGTGTCGCACCCATAAAGCACTAAGATGTCTCCGGGCGGCCTACTCTTTGCGGTTTGCGCAAAGGGTGGGCTCCTGGGGTGCTCTTTCTTGTTTACCTTCCTCCGCGTCCTGAATGTTGGGCGCAACCCTCCCACTTTCAACTCTTGTGCAATCGCCCCTCGCAGCCTGTCCACCATCAACACATGCACATCTGTATCATTCGCGGCCACCTATAACCCCTGCCGTTCCCACACATGCAAACCTTGTTTTTCGTAACTCCTTGCCATGCAACACATGCGAAAAAACATCACGATGTCGGCGCGCCGACATTTTGGGGTGCGGCGGGTTGCTTGCCCTGAAGCTGGAAGAGCCAGCGCTTTTATGGGTGAAGCGATTACGCCCTATGGGGTGTTTGGGAGGAAGGGATCGCTCGCAAAAGCGGAAGCTTGCTCCCGCACTCCAGGTACCCCAAGATGGCCATCTGGTACTTGGCCGCTAGAACGGCTTGGAGAGACCCGGGAGAAAGGCCGCAGGGCTCCAAGGCTCGCCCTGCGCTACATGCGGCAAAGCTGAGAGCCCAGGCAGGAATGGATGTGCCACGGAGGGCAACGATTTGAGCTGTGGGCTGTCGACTGTGAACCAGGCCCCGGTGTGTCGCACCTACGGCGCTTGACGCTTATTGGCGCTTTGTACCCAAGGCTTACGCCTTGGGCTAACTTCTGTCGCGCCTCTGGCGCTGGAGCGTGGGGGTTCTAAACGGATTTGTTTTATTGGTGGCTTTTTGTCGGAGCTGAAGCTCTGAACCCTTAAAGAACACTGCGGCGCTGGGGGTGGCGGAAAGTTGGGAGACTAGGCTATCCTTAGTTGTACACACACCCGTTGTGCACGAAGCGTCCCCCAAACACAGGATACTGCCCATGAGTGACACGAAAATCATTACGCCTGAAACAAAGAAAGTGACGCCGGAAAGCAAAGCCGCTCGCCCCACATGGAAAGCCGCGGGCAAAGTGCATGCCGGCGAGCAGCCGTTCACTTATCCATTGAAGCGCGAGTTCGCGGAGCCGGATTGGCGGCGTTTGCCCGGCTACCGCAATGTGACCCGGGAAGAATGGGAAACGGCGTTATGGCAACGGCGTCACACGGTGAAGAACCTAAAGGAGCTGAAAGACGTTTTCGGCGGCCTGATTCCGGAAACGCTGATGGCGAGCTTGGAGCGCGACATCAAAGAGCGCGCCACTATGTCCATCCTTGTGCCGCCGCACATGCTGAACACGATGGACGAAAAGGATTTGTGGAGCGATCCGGTGCGGCGCTACATGCTGCCGGCGTTTGATGAACGTCATCCGGAATGGCCCAGCCATCCCAAAGCCAGCCGCGATTCTCTGCATGAAACGGATATGTGGGCGGTGGAAGGGTTGACGCATCGTTATCCCACCAAAGTACTGGCGGAATTGCTCTCCACCTGCCCGCAATATTGCGGACATTGCACGCGCATGGATCTGGTGGGGAATGATGTGCCGCAAGTGGTGAAGCTGAAATTCCAGATTCCGCAGAAGGATCGTTACCACCAGATGCTGGAGTACCTGCGGGTGACTCCATCCGTGCGCGACGTGGTGGTGAGCGGCGGCGACATTGCCAACACGCCGATTGGCACGCTGGAGGAATTCTGCTCGAGCCTGATGGATCTGCCGAATATTAAGGATATCCGGCTGGCCACGAAAGGCTTGATCGCCATCCCGCAGCATTTTCTGCAAGCGGACGTGCAAGCGGGACTGGACCGGCTGGCGAAGAAGGCGCGCGAACGCGGCGTGGATATTGCCGTGCACACTCATGTGAACAACGCGCGGCAAGTGACGCCGCTGGTAGCCAAGGCGGTGCAGTCATTGCTGGATATGGGCTATCGCGATGTGCGCAATCAAGGAGTGCTACTTCGCGGAGTGAACACCACCCAGAAAGAAATTCTGGATTTGTGTTTCATGCTGCTGGATTACGGCAAGATCATGCCTTACTACTTTTACCAGTGCGACATGATTCCCAACGCCGAGCACTGGCGCCTGGCGATTCATGAAGCGCAGCAACTGCAGCACGACATCATGGGCTACTTGCCGGGATTCGCCACGCCCCGCATGGTGTGCGACGTGCCCTTTGTCGGCAAGCGCTGGGTACACCAGTTGAAGGAGTACGACCGGCATCTGGGGATTTCCTACTGGACGAAGAATTACCGCACGGGCATTGAAGCGGATGATCCGGAAGCGCTGACTCGGCGCTATGAGTATTACGATCCAGTCTACACTTTGCCGCAACAGGGCCAGGATTGGTGGCGCAACAAGCCCGTTCCGCCCAACCTTTCAAAATAAATCGCGCGGCCGACGCGAAGGCTTGGAAGACGGCGCTAATTTTCGTGCACAACACGCTGCTTGATGGCAAAACGCAACAGTTCGGTATTGTTGGATAGGCCGAAGTCCTGCATGATGCGGTATTTGTGAAACGCCACGGTACGCGTCGCGACGTGTAGTATGGCTGCCGCTTCCTTCATCGTGTGGCCCTCGGCGAGCAATTGAAGAACTTCTCGCTGGCGCGGAGTAAGAGAACGCGGACCTTCGCCAGTTGATTCGCGCGGAGAAAGAGCGTCCAAAGCTTTTTGTATCGCGGGAGTTACATACTTTTCGCCGCGCAAGACTTCCTGCACTGCTTTCAGGAGTTCGGAACCCGCCGATTTTTTCAGCAAATATCCCGAAGCCCATTTCGCCAAAGTTTCCGCGGCAATTTCCGCATCTTCATTCATGGTGAGCACGATGATTTTAATTTTCGGCAAAGATTGTTTAAGTTGCTCGCCAGCATCGAAGCCGTTCAGCAGTGGCATGTTCAGATCTAGAAGCACCACATCAGGATTCAGCGCGGGCGCATCACGCAAGAGCGCGCGCCCATCGTTGACAATCCCTACAACATCACATTCAGGTTCGAGCAGTTTCTTGATGGCTTCCGCGACGAGGACGTGGTCGTCAGCAAGAAGCACACGCGGCTTACCCAAGGAGCCTCCCGGATAAAAACAGACCAGGCAAATTCGTGGTAAGTCTTACTGGTAATTTCAGTGTAAAGAATACTAGGAAATTAATGTGGGTAGAAGAGGAGCGCCAGGATAGATGAGGAGCGGAATCCGAGGCAGGAGATGCGAGAAATAAAGTACGCCAACTATCGAGCAACCCAACGTAGCCCAGAAATTCTCCGCCCAAGAATTTCTGGAAGAACTCCGCCCCGTCAAAGTACAACGAAACGATCTTGCAGACTACGCGGGTTGCTCGAGAGTTGGCGCACGAAAACGTCACCTGGATCCGGCAACCATTTGGAGACACCCGCAACGCTTCACGGGTATTCCGGTTGACACAAAGAATGCAGGAAGGGAGGCTGCGAGGGAACTGTCAATAGTTACAGTTCTGAGGGCGAGGGAGGCGAGTTGAGGAAATGCGCTGATATTTGTAAGAACTGTTTTTTCAATAGTTTGTAACAGCGCAGGGAGAAGAGAACTGTCCTTGCAGCATCGGGGTGAGTGTCCCCAATGTAATTCGCCCCGAAGGCGATTTATGGTGCGAGGGATAGCTCGGCAGGCGGAGTGGCGGCCTTTCTGTCTAAGTAGTAATGAATGATGGGTGTGAGGATCAGAGAAAGAACGATGGAGCTCAACAGGCCGCCGATCACGGCAATGGCCAAGGGCTGAAGCATCTGTGAACCGGAGCCGATTGCGAGAGCGAGAGGCAGCATGCCTGCGATTGTCGCCAGCGCGGTCATGGTGATGGGCCGCAGCCGGCGGCGCCCCGCCTGGATTAGGGATTCTTCCGGGGTAAAACCCAGTGCGCGGAAACGCTGGTCGGCATCAAGAAGCAGGATGCCGTTCTTGGCGACGATGCCGATGACCATGATCATGCCCATGAAAGAGGCAACGTTAAAAGTGGTCTGCGTAACCAGCAGAGCGAGGAAGCCGCCAAATGTGGAGAGCAGAGCAGAGACAAGAATCGCGATGGGAGCGGCAAAGGTCCGGAATTCAAAGAGCAGCACGACGAAGAGAAGCACGAGCGCGAGCAAAAAGACCGTCAGAAGATCGTGGAAGGATTTCTGCTGCTCCTCATATAAACCGCCATACTCGACGCGGATGGAGGGGGGAAGGCGCAAATCAGCCACAGCTTTTTTCACCGCTTTCATGCCGGAGCCCAGTCCAACGCCTTCAAATCGCCCTGTTACTTCGACAAGTCGTTGAAGATTCTCTCGCCGGATTTCGGTTTGCCCCGGCTCCATGGTGACGGCTGCCAGCGCACCCAAGGTCGCGGTTCTTCCCGTGCTGCTTGCGAGCAGCGTATTGCTCATGCGATCGAGCGAAGCACGATTTTGCGCGGGGAAGCGGACGCGGATGGTGTAGGAGCGATCGTTGAGAACTACGGGAGTTGCGGCGGGTTCGCCTTCCAGAACAGCGGCGGCATCGGTGGCGATTTCTTCCGGGGTGAAACCGGCGCGGGCCGCGACTACGGTATTAATTTGATAGTTGACCGCTGGGCCGCTGATGGTGTTCTGGATGCCGTCGGTGACGTCGACGACGTGAGGCAGCTTCTGGATGGCTTCCGCAACCCGCGGAGATGTAGCTGCCAGGAGTTTCGCGTCTGGCGAGAAAAGCTTGATGACGACGGGTTCCGGAGCACTGGTGAGATCGCCGATCATATCTTGAAGAACTTGCACGAATTCGACGACGGTAGAGGGTTCGGTTTTCTCAACCTCAGCGCGAATATCCGACATGATTTCGTCGATATCACGCTTGCGGTTTTTCTTGAGTTTGACGGTAAAATCGCCACGATTTGCTTCCGTAACCGCGGAAAGACCTAGTTCCAGCCCCGTGCGGCGCGAGGTGTTTTCCACTTCCGGCTGAGAGCGCACGATCTTCTCGATGTGCTGCAGAATTCGGTCGGACTCGGCAAGAGAGCTTCCTGGGGGCGTCCAATAATCGAGGATAAAACCGCCTTCATCCATGGAAGGCAACAAATCGGAATCCAGAGATAAATAACAAACGACAGAGAGGACCAGGACGAGAGCAGAGCCCACGGACAGAAGAAGGGGTTTGTGAAGGAGCAACTGCATCCCTCGCGCATAGAAGGAGACGACCTTGCCGAAAAAACCGGAAAGTTGAGCTTCCTCCGCGGCAAGCAGGGCGGGGGCGGAGTGGGTCTCGCTGGTTTGCTCTCCTTCGGGAGCAGTTTCGTGGAGCCGAACAAAGTATTGGCTGAGTGTGGGCGTCCAGGAGACGGCGAGAAGAAGGGAACTCAGCAGGGATACGGTCATGGTGATTGCAAGAGCACGGAAGAAGCTACCAGTGACGCCGGTAGTGGAGATGAGGGGCAAAAAGACGACGATGGGTGTAATCGTCGAGCCAATGAGTGGGACGGTGATTTCACTGAGAGCGCTCTGGATGGCCTGGAAGCGCGATTCGCCGGCATCGCGATGAAGAACGATGTTTTCAAGAACGACGATGGCGTCATCAATTACCAGGCCAACGGCGGCAGCAAGGCCACCGAGTGTCATCAAATTGAAGCTTTGTCCCGTCAATTTCAGAACGATGAAGGTGAAAAGCAACGTTACGGGAATGACGAGAGCCGCGACGAAGGAAGAGCCCCAGTCACGAAGGAAGAGCACCAGGATGGCGGAGGAAAGAATGATGCCAAGCAGAACGGCGTCACGCACGCTGGCAATCGAATCGCTGACAATCGTGGATTGATCGTAAAAAACTTCCAAGTGAACGCCGGGAGGAAGAGTAGGGCGAAGCTCGGCAATTCTCTGATGGACTTCGTTGGCCACCTGGAGGGTGTTGCTTTCGGGTTGGCGATTCACGCTGAGAAGCACAGCGGGCTTTCCGTTGGCGGTGACCATGGTATAGACGGGCGCTTCCGAAGGAGCGACGTTGGCAATGTCGCCGAGGCGCAAAGGAACACCGTTGCTGGTCGTCTTCACGACGATCTGAGCGATCTGTTCGGGTGTGCGCACCTGGCCGCTGACCAGACCGAGCACAAGCTGATGTTCGTGTTCAAGGAGTCCAGGTGAATCGATGAGATTCGTGCGGCGAATCGCCTCCAGAATATCGGTGACAGTGACACCGGCGGCGAGCAGTCGCGCAGGATCCGGCGTAACCTGAAATTCGGGGACGCGGCCGCCCTGCACTAGAACGGAAGCGACGCCGTCCAGGCGGTTGATGCGCGGCTTTAAATCATAGGTGGCAATTTCCCACAGCTTGCTCTGTGGGACGTTATCGGAGGTGAGGCTATAACCGAGAATCGGAAATGTAGCGAAGGTAAGGCGGTGCGTGGCGATTTTCGCGGTGGTGGGAAGCTCCGGCTGCAAACGCGCCACCACAGCGTCCACGCGCTGCAAGGTCAGGATCATGTCGGAGTTCCAATCGAAGAAAAGATCCACTTCCGCGGAGCCGCGGCTGGTGACGGATTGAACTTTTTGAAGGCCGGGAACGCTGTTGACCGCTTCTTCGATGGGGCGCGTGATCGTGACGAGCATCTGATCAATGGGCGTGACGCCGTTGTCCACGCCAATGACGATGCGCGGAAAATCGGTGTTGGGGAAAACAGCGATCGGGATGCTGAAGGCCAGATAAGCGCCCACCAATGCCAGGCTGATTGTCAGAAATAATATGGGGCGCGATAGCTGGCGAAACCACGGCTGCCGGGGGGCTGGGGAGAATTGCGAGGATTGGCGATCCATGCCGCGCTATTCCTTGTCCTTCGCCGGAACAGCGGAGTTGGCCGGATGCGTCGCGTGAGTTTCCGCTGCTTTGTCGCCCTGGTCCGCGGAATCTTTTTCTTCCTCGGAAGACCCGGCAGCTTCGATCTTAATTTGAGTTCCATCCGGGAGCCCGTAGCCGCCCGAAGTGACGACCGAATCGTTTACTTTGAGGCCGGATTGGATTTCGGCAAGCTCCTTGTTGCGAATGCCGATTTTAACTTTTGAAAAATGCGCTTTGTTGTCAGTGCCGGCGAGCAGGAGATAATCTTCGCCTTCAGGCGTTTTGTAAACCGCGCTGGCAGGGACGACGAGCGCGTCATTCACCGTTTTTGCCGTGGCGATCACTTCGACATTCATACCGGGCTTCAGTGCGGGCCCTGGCTTGAGCGCTTCAATCCACACTTCGATTGTTGTACTGCCGGGATCCAGCGCGGGGCTGATCAGCATGACGCGGCCCTGGATGGCCTGTTCAACACCTGCCATGTGCAATTCCGCGGGATTGCCGACTTTCAGAAGGACGGCTTCATCTTGAGCGATGTGCGCTTTTGCGATGAGCTTCGAGGTATCCATCACGGTAAGAATCGGCTGATTCGCAGTTGCGAGTTCGCCGGGAAATAGTGGGCGATCGGTCACCACGCCATCGATGGGACTGCGAATCTCCGAGTAGCCGAGTTGTGCCCTGGCATTGAGATATTTTCCCTTGGCGGCGGAGAGCTGACCTTGAGCGGATTTTAAGGCCTGCTCTTTTCCGAGGCGCATCAGGTCGGCAAGCTGTTTTTGCGCCTGTTCGTTCTGGCTGCGCGCCTGCGCCAGCGCCACTTCGGCGGAATCCAAGTCACGGCGAGGAACGGCGCCTTGATTGAAAAGTTCCTTGCGCGCGTCGTAGACCTTTTGTTGAGCGTCGAACGCGGATCTGGCGGCGGCTGCATCGAGTTCTGCTTTTTGGATTTGTTCCGGCAGGCTGGCACCGGTGGTGGTGGCATAGCCCGCTTCGGCTTGCTCAAATTCTCCTTTGCTCTCTTCCGCGGCACCGGAGAGATCGGCGTTTTCGAGGATTGCGAGCACTTGACCCTGTTTCACATGGCTGCCGCGCTGCACATAAAACTTGCTGATCGTGGAGCTGATCTTTGGTGTGATAACCGCCTGTTGCAACGGGGAAACGACGGCTTCCGCAGAGACGGTGAGCGAGATGGAGCCGCGTTTTGCCGGCATAACCTGCACGGCAACGGTGGGCTCGGGTTCTTTTTCCGTCCCACCACATCCTGAAAGCAGTGACGCAAGGGCAATCAATAGCGAGCTCGCCAGCCAGAGTTGGCGGCCAGATGCAAAGGGAGTTGTGCGGAAGCGGATCATGGGGTGGAGAGCACTCCTGTCAAGGTCTGTAAATTGGCCAGTGCGACGCGGTAGCGCAGCGCGCCATCCTGATACGCGGAGTTGGACAGAGCAAAAGTGGATTGCGCATCGACCACTTCCAGCACTGTGGCTTCTCCGTTTTTGTAGCGCAACGTGGTCAAGCGCAGGCTGTCCGCGGCAAGTTCGGAGGAACGCTGCAAGCCAGTCAGTTCATTCAAAGAGGTTTCGGCTTCGGAATAGAGGGAACGCATTTCGGCGAGGAGTTTTCGCTGGGTAAACGAAAGTTCGACTTTAGCTTGATCGCGCTTTAACTCAGCCTGGCGAACCTGGCCTTGCGTGGCTCCCCAATTCCAGATGGGCAGATTCAAAGAGGCCATGGCAGAGGTGCCCAGATTCTTGAGCCTGCCTTCAACTGCCGGCGAGTAGGTGGCGTAGCGCTGGGCATCGATCCCGTACCAGTAATCCAGGCTGACCGCAGGAAGATACCCGGCGCGCGCGGAATCTACTTCGTGGCCCGCCGCTTGCACGGCAGAGAGAGCGGCGCGAATCTCGGGGTTCTCGTGCGCGGCTTGAACTTCAAATTCATCGCGAGGAGGGAGCGGGACACTGGCGTGAAGATCGTCCGCAAGCTCGAAATTGTCGTTGAAATCCGGAAAGAGGAGAACGGCGAGATCAAGCCGCGCGTTCAGCAAGCCGAGTTGCGCTTCCTGTAACTGACGCCGGCGATCCTGCATCTGAAGCTCCGCCTTGATTACGTCGGAGTGCGCCACTTCACCGCCCTTTTCCAGATTTTGCGTGAGCGCAAAGAATTGATCTCCCTCGTTGGCCGTGCGGCGCGCGGCAGAAAGTTTCTGTTCGGCGGCGGCAACGGCAAAATAATCCTTAACTACCGTGACAAGTAAACCGCGATGGGCCACTTCCGCGCGTGCTCTTGCGGCGGCGGCAAGCGCGGCCGTGCGGCGATAGGAAGAAAAAGACGAGAAATCGAGAATCTGGTGCACATTACCCTGGCTAATGTATTCGTGCTCGGCATTATTGGCGATAAATCGCACGCCATTCGCGTTCGTCTGCGTGTAGAGCGCTGAGGTATCGAAATTGACAGCAGGAAGAAGAGCGTCGCGGGTTTGGGCACGGTCTTCGCGCGCCAAACCTGCTTCGGTGACCGCTGCACGATATGTGGGATCGTTTTTGCGCGCCAGTTTCAAGGCATCCTGAAGGGTGAGCCTTTGAGGCGCTCCTGGAGCGGGGCTGGCTTGCGGATTTGCATGGGACTCTTGGGAAACGGCTTGCGGTTGCGGAGTCGGCGAATCGGGTTGTTGTCGGGCATACACGGCTGAGGGAGCCCCGAGGGCGGTTGCTACCGCGAACAAAATTACGGATTTGAGAGATTTACGGATCAATGGAACTCTCGCATTGGGAATCCAAATCGCCAAGTGTGTCCAGTGACGAACACCAGGAACAGCGGCCCTGGACCGGGTTCCCCATAAACGGAAGTTAGCGTAATGGAGATAAATGCAGGATTAATCGAGGGAGTTCATGAAGAGTGGATGGGACGAAGTGCCCGCGCAAAAAATGCGCAGTGCAGCGCATTTTCAGGCTTGCGTAGCCGGAAGAGTGACGCTGAAGGTGGATCCGGTGGCATCCGAGCGCGCGAGTACAAGCCGGCCGTGGTGTGCTTCGGCAATCCAACTGGCGATGGAAAGGCCGAGTCCGGCGCCGCCGCTATCCGTTTCCGAGCGCGAGCGGACCTTATCGGCGCGAAAAAAACGCTCAAAGATGCGGGACTGCAATTCCGGAGAGATACCCGGGCCGGTGTCGGTGACGCTGACAACGTACTGCGCCGAATCTTTTTTGCACTCGAGAGTAACCGTTCCGCCCTGCTGCGTGTACTTGATGGCGTTGTCCAGAAGATTCAGGAGAAGCTGGCGCAGCAATGCTTCATCGCCGTGGAAGAGCAATTCGGGCTCAATCGAAGGAGTAAGCGTGATGTTCTTCACCAGGGCCAGTGAACGAGCGTGACGCAGAACATCGGCGGCAAGCTCATCAAGATAGAAGTCCCGCGAAGTTATAGGGTATTGGCCGGCATCGGCGCGGGTGAGGGTGAATAAATCTTCGATGATGTGGGCCAGGCGCTGGGACTCATCGCGCAGGATGGCGAGCGCTTCGCGATACTCAGCGGGAGTGCGATCGGGACGTGAAAGGGTGACTTCCGTTTCTCCGCGGAGGATCGCCGCGGGAGTGCGCAATTCATGAGAGGCATCGGCGATGAAGCGGCGCTGGCGCTCGAAGGAAGCTTCGAGGCGGTCGAGTAGTTCATTGAAGGAGATCGCCAATTGACCAAGTTCGTCGCGCGGATTGGATACACCAAGACGGTCGTGTAGATTCGCAGCGCCGATGGTGCGTGCCTTGGTGGCCATCGCGGCAACGGGAGAAAGACTTTTGCGGGCAAGGAGATAACCGCCGAGGGCGGCAAGAAGAAGAGCGATGGGGATGATCAATAGAAAAGTCGCGCGGATATCCTCCAACAATTCCTGCTGAGGATGCAGGGATTGCAGCGCGACCAGGATGTAAGCATGCCCGAGCGCGGAGAGCGGGCGAGCGTAGATTCGAAAAGCACCTCTTCCACCATGTACGGTGCGAAACGGACGCGGAGAACCTGCCAGAGAACTCGCCGACAGAAAATCGGGCGAGGAAAAAAACTGGCGTGTTAGATGTCCAACCGGCAGGCCGCCGGCAGGGAGATCGAGGGAACTCAAAAGAGGCTGGCCCTCGGCATTCTCCAAGACGAAGAGGATATCTCTAAAACGGTGCTCGAGCATGGCTTCGCGAGCCGCATTCATGGGCGCATCGGGGCCCGTTTCGTCGGGGAGTTCGGCGTTGAAGGTCGTCGCGAAGGCATCCGTCAATTCGACGAGACTGCTGTCGGTACGCTGCGCGATATTGCGAGCGTAAAGAAAATAGGTGAGACAAGCGAGCAGGATCAGCACCATCGCGACAGCCGCGGTATACCAGACGGTCAGCCGCACACGCACGGAATCAAGCATGCGATTTCCTCGAACTGCCCGATGATGGAGCGCCTGGGGTCTTTCGCGCGGGCGACGCAGCAGAGTCCAAGGGAGCCGCGAGGACGTAGCCGCTGCCTCGTCGCGTTTGCAGTAGAGGCTTCGCAGCGCCTTCATCGATCTTGCGGCGCAACCGGTTCACATACACTTCGATCAAGTTGGAGAAGGGATCGAACGATTCGTCCCAAACGTGCTCCGCGATTTCAGAGCGGCCCACGACGCGCCCGGCATTCCGTGCAAGGAATTCGAGCAGGGCATACTCCTTCGCGGTTAGGGGAATGGAACGTGAACCGCGTTTCGCGGTTTGCGATGCCGTGTCCAGAACGAGATCGCCGACTACGATTTGCGGCGAACGAAGTTCCGTGGGGCGGCGAAGGAGTGCACGAAGGCGGGCCAGAAGTTCACCAAACTCGAAAGGTTTGGTGAGGTAGTCGTCCGCGCCGGAATCGAGGCCAAGGATGCGGTCTTCGGTGGCATCACGCGCGGTAAGCATCAAGATGGGCATGCGTTTGCCGGCGGAACGAATAGCGCGGCAGGTGGCGAAGCCGTCGAGTCCGGGGATCATCACATCGAGGATCACCAAATCGTAGTCGTTGATGTCCGTTTGATAGAGCGCATCGTTGCCGTTTGCGACGACGTCCACCGCGTAGGCCTGTTCTTGCAGCCCTTTGGCGACGAAATGCGCGATCCGGGGATCATCTTCAACGAGGAGAAGACGCATAGGCGTATCTTCCCAGATTTACGGTGAGAAATGCACGCGCCGCGAGGAGCACAGCGATTTTTCGGATATGCGATGGGAGAGGTGCGCTAGTCGCCTGTTTCGCTCAAGACAGGCTGAGGCGTTTCGATCTTGGCGAGTTCGGTAAGTTCGGCGAGTTTGGCGCGCTTGACATCCCAAACGAGGCCGAGAGTCTTTAGAGTGTAAATGCCATACCAATTCATGTCGACTTCATACCACTTCAAGCCGTGACGCGCGGATTGCGGCGCATAGTGATGGTTGTTGTGCCAACCTTCGCCAAAAGTGAGGCAAGCAACCCAGAAGCTGTTCTTGGAAAGGTCACCCGTATCAAATCGCTGCGACCCCCACATGTGCGTGGCGGAATTGACTAGCCACGTGGCATGCATACTGAGGACGGTGCGCAGGAAAACTCCCCACATCACCCAGGGCCAACCGCCAATAAAATAAAAGATAATCGCAATGACAATGGAAGGAATCGCATGCCATTTGCTGATCCACAAATGGAATTTGTCTTTGCGCAGATCAGGGACGTAGGGCAGAAGCTCGGAGCGATCCTGGTGCATCGCGCGGCCGGTGATAATCCAGCCCATGTGCGACCAGATGCCGCCATCGATCGGCGAGTGCGGATCGCCTTCCTTGTCCGTGTTCTGATGATGGATGCGATGGGTGGCAACCCAGGCGATCGGGCCGCCCTCAATGGCCAGCGTGCCGCAAGCCGTCAGAAAATACTCAATCCACTTGGAAGTTTTGTAGCCGCGATGAGTGAGGAGGCGATGGTAGCCCATGCCGATGCCCAGACTTCCGGCAACCCACCACATCACAATCATTAGAATCAACGCTTTCCAGGTAAAAAAGAAAATGGCTGCAAGAGCGCAGGCGTGCAGCCCGATCATGACGAGGGTCACACCCCAGTTGACGGGCTGGCGAAAGGTACGGTCACGGCGAAAAATCGAAAGTAGATTCATAGGCCTTTAGAGGGTATCACCTTAAGGCCCGGAAACGTGTGCGATTTCGCACATAAATGTGTCGAAATCCCTCGTAACTTGGGGATTAAACCCATTAAACCCTTAGTTATCGACGCACGCTGGCGGACAGAACGCCGCGGCTGAAGACACAAACACCTCCGTTTTCGTTGTTACTGGGTACAAGCAAGATAAAGAGCTATGCCGAAGTCAATGGACCGCGGCGGCAGCGTTCACCAAGTCTTCGATGGCTGGCGCGATGACGTTCATCAGTTCATGGGCGGGCTGGGGAGACAGCATGGCCGCCAGCAGATTCGCGCCCCCTTCCGCAACCTTGCGATGCTTTGCGAGGAGGGCCCTGCGCTGATCGAGCCAAACCGCGCTGGCGGGTTTGCCCGATTCCAGAATTGTGAGCGCCTCGAGGCCCGTTTCCGCGAGTTCTCTCAGGTCCTGCGAAGCGGGGATAGCCTCTTTCAAGAGGAAGGAATCCTGAGCGATGGCCTGAAATTTCGAGTCATTGTCGCGCCACGTGGTGAGCTTGGCCCGCACTTGCTGGCGCAACTTTTCTGCGTTGTTCCCACCCGCCAGCATCTGGCGAGCAGTCTCACGAAAATCGTGAGCGGCCATGCTTTCTGCCGGGAGGGCGTCGACGAAGCGGGTGGTCACAATGGTATTGTCGATCGCTTTGCCGGCAGTCATTGCCGCATGCAGGCGTGGGGCGAAACGAGCAAGGTTTTTCAGGGGTTCGACGGTTTCCGCCAAAGTCTGGAGCGGTTCGGAATTGTGATCGCCCGCGAGTTGTTGCAGCATCAATGCTTCGCTGACATGATGGCGAAGGCCAAGCAATTGCAAATCCGCATCCACACTTTGGAGGCGGCGATAAAGTGAAGCAACATCGTTAACGGCGGCGGGAGACCAGAGGCGTTCGGCAATGGCCGCCGCGCGGGGCCACACCATCATCTCCTCTTTTTCATTCCACACGAATTCGGACCACATGCAGGCGATCCCGCCAGCCACCAGCTTTTCCTGACCGGGAGTAAGCGGCAGGCTATCCACGGCGACATTATCTTGGGTGACGTAGGGCGCGAGGGGAGTGCCCTTCACCATATCGATGGAGCCGGGGGGAAGTCCTTCAGCGTGGGTGTCTAGCGGATCGATCGCATAATGTGTCGCCGCGGGCAGATTGTGATCGAGGTAGTAGCCGGCAGAAACCAAGGTGATGTGGCCCTGCGCCGCGGACCGTTGCACCAGCTTGGAGCTTCGCCAAGCCTGAATGACGACATCCTTGGAGAGGTTCGGCTGCAGAACCTCGTCCCAGCCCACCATGGTCTTTCCGTCCTTCGCGAGAATCTGGCGCACGCGTTCGGTGAAATACCCTTGCAGGTCGTGCTTATTCTTAAAACCATGGTCCTTCATGAAAGCCTGGATACTGGAGTTCTCGGCCCATTGTGTGCCGTTCACTTCGTCTCCACCGGCCTGAAAATATGGGTCGGGGAAGAGCGAGGCCATCTCCGACAGAAGGCGAGCGAGGAATTGGTACGTTTCCTCGCGCGTGGGGTCGATCGTCGCGCTCATGCTGTTGGAGTCGCCGCCGAGGGCGTAAGGTCCGGGCATGGCGGCGATTTCCGGGTAGGCCACCAGCATGGCTCTTGCGTGGCCCGGCATTTCAATTTCCGGTATCACGCGGATTCCCCGGTCACGCGCATAGGCCACCAAGTCGCGCACTTCCTCTTGCGTGTAATACTCGCCATTTGAACCCAACTGTTGCAATTTGGGAAAAACTTTACTCTCCACGCGAAAGCCCTCGGCGTCGCTCAAGTGCAATTCGAGGACGTTCATCTTGACCAACTCCATGGCATCCAAGTTGCGTTTGATGGTTTCGGCCGTCAGGAAGTGGCGAGCTACGTCGAGCATAAGGCCGCGCCAGGCAAATCGCGGGCGGTCGATTATTTTCATCGCGGGGGCGCGGAATCCCTGTGCATCCATCCGCACGAGCTGGAAAAAAGTGGCCATGCCGCGGAGAACCCCCGTGGGGCCGTGCGCGTGGAGTTCGGCTCCATGCGAGGTAACTTCGAGGGTGTAAGACTCGTCGGCTTCGGGAGTAAGGAAATGCGGATCGGCGGCGTCACAATGGATACGGAGAGTTGCTGACTTACCTCCCGTTAGCGGCTGCAAGGCAAGCATCAAACCAGTTTTGGCATGCAGGTTCGTGGCGAGACGGATGGCCGCGTTTTGCAGCAGTGCGTCGTGATAGCCGCTCAGAGAAATACGAAACGAGGAATCAATCGCGAGCAAACCTTCGCCCGGCTGGATTTCGCTGGGCATCGGCAGAATGCGCAGAGGCTCCTGGGCGCGCGCCGATGAGAGAGCGATCAGCACAACACAGAAGAACAAGGTGGCTTTGAAGAACATGGGTAGTGTCGCCTCGATGAATGTGATCTTTGCTGCCGACAGGCGGAACGCGAGCCAATAGCGGGAACGTAGTCGTCGGTGTCCGGTATGTCCGTGAGTCGCAAGAAATTTTGTTGATTATAGCGCCGCACGCGTCGACAAGTCTTTGGAATTGGTAATGCGAACGTAGGAACCAGACAGGTGGGTTCGAGTGCCGAAGCTGCGGGGTTGACGACTCATCGGGACTTTGCACGGCCGATTGTGATAGATAGGTTTGGCCAGTATCAGCGAGTAGTCAAAAAATAAAGCGAAGAAGTTAGAATACGGGCGCTGAGAAATGCTATGAGGTGGAAAATGGTGAAACGTTGCATGGCAGTTTGCCTGGCGAGCGCCAGTGTATTCACAGCCGGCGCCTGTTTACACGCACAAGAGAATAGTGCGCAGCCGCAGCGGATAGCGATCCGGGCGGCGCGACTGATTGATGGAAAGAGCGAAGAGGTAGTGAGCAATGCCGTGGTTTTGGTGGAGGAAGACAAGATTACCGCCGTGGGGCCGGGGATCGCGATTCCTTCCGACGCAAAGACAATTGATTTGGGCGATGCAACGTTGCTGCCCGGACTGATTGATGCGCACACGCACTTGTTGTTGGAGTTGGATGGGACCAAACCCTCAGAGCAAGATACGGAAATGCTGCGAGTGGTGGCGACGCAGAGTACGGCGGAGAGAGCATTGATGGGAGCAAAACACGGGAGAGAAGACCTGGAAGCGGGGATCACGACGGTGCGTGATGTGGGGAATTCCGGAGTGAATGGAGATGTGGCGTTGCGCCATGCAATCGAGGAGGGATGGCTCCCTGGGCCGCGAATCGTGCCGGCGACGCGGGCGCTGGCCGCACAAGGTGGGCAGTTTGGGACACTGACACCGGCGGCCCAGAAACTGGTGGAAGAAGAATATGTGACGGTTCAAGGAGCAGAAAGCGGAAGGCAGGCGGTTCGCCAAGCGCTGTATGACGGGGCAGGATGCATCAAGGTGATTGTGAACGGGAATCCGGCGAGCATAACTTTGGAGGAGATGAAGGCCATCGTCGAGGAAGCGCATCAGGCGGGAGTGAAGGTGGCCGCGCATGCCAGTGGCAACAAGGCGACGAGGATAGCGGCGGAGGCGGGAGTCGATTCAATCGAGCACGCGTATACCGTCAGCGATGATGTACTGAAAATGATGGCGGAAAAGCATATCTATCTGGTTGCAACAGATGGCACGATGCAAACGTTTGAAGCGATGGAGTTCGGAACTCGTACGCCAAGCACGGAAGAGAGAAGCAGTTCTGAAAGGATGTTGAAGCCCTTCGTGGAAAGAGAGCAGGACCGGTTAAGACGGGCAAAAAAACTGGGCGTGCCCATTGCCGCGGGGTCTGACATGTATTTCACAATGCCGGGGATGAACCGCGGTCAGGCGAGTTTGCTGGTTTATGAGGCTTATGCGGAAGCGGGGCTGACGCCGATGGAAATCATTCGAGCCGCGACGAACAACGCCGCAGAGCTATTAGGTATGCAAAAGATGATTGGGACAATTGAAGTGGGAAAATTGGCGGATATTATTGCGGTGCCGGGAGATCCATTGAAGGATGTACGAGCACTGGAGCATGCGAAGTTTGTGATGAAGGGCGGGGCCGTCGTAAAAAGCCAGTGATGGTTGTTCATGAGGAAAGGTGCGTCGATGCAATCCGATCAGTCGAGCTGACTGAAAAACACGCTCGCCCTGAATGTGGGAACTTGCCTACTTCAACGCTGAATAATCCGTGGGACGCATGTAGACTTCGTCCACTTTGTAGTCTTCGCCGGCCTTTTCTATCAGCGGAGCAGCTTGTTTCCTAAGCTCAGGAAACGCCGGGTCAGCATGAAGCGCGTCCCAATTCTTTTTTGCTTCGTCGCGGTTGGGATGTGCCACGAGGTAGACGAATGTGTTGGCCCAAGCAGCATCATCGTTGGGCACCCAGTAGCCTATGACATTCAAATTGTGCTTGGTTTGTAGCTTCGATACGTCGCGAAAGATCGCTTCGAGATCCGGCACCTTCCCCGGCACGGTGTGATAAACCATAAGCTCGAAGACGCGATTGCTATCGGCCCGAACATGGCGCGAGTTCGTCAGGTGGGCAGTGATGAGAGATCCGGCGGCAAAAGAGAGAAGAGCAGTGCCGAAAACAATCGCACCTTTTAATTTCCAGCGGCTAAACATGGCCAGGGTTGGTTTAAGGTTGAACTTCATGGATTCATTCTCCTCTGTGTTGCCCTAATCGAATAAGCCGCAGATTGTATCCGCAAGTAGGATGAACGGGCTAGTGGGGCTTCATCGCATTATTGCGGTCGTTCATTCTGAAAATACTTTTGAGTCGGCGGCCCGAGCAAAAAATAGCCGATAACCAAGAGCAGGGCGATGTGTGGCAGAGCACCCGACAGGGAATTGAAGGCGCTAATGACTACGTGAAAGGCTAGCCAGGCAAGAATCAGCCAGCGAGCCCATCTTGCGCCTCGGAGCAAGAAGACGCCGGCCACGACAGCGGTAGCTCCTACGAGCAAGATAAGGGGTGTCCAACGATCGAGCGAACCTTTCCAAAGGTGATAGAGGGTGCTGAGAATTCCCACGGCAATGAACAGCCAACCTAGAAAGGTGATCTGAAAAGGACGCTGGATGGAATTTATGTTCACCATGGAAGTTTTTTCTTACTGGCGAAGACGCTAATCCACAAATTTTCCGATGAGCCACATGTGGCCGAAGGGGTCGCGTAGAGCGCCTTGGAGCATTTTGTTTATCGGCTCCGGTCCTATTGTCTGGTATTCGTGCATTTTGACTGGATTTAACTCGGTGGCCCCTGCCGACAATGCTTGCTGGTGTACCGCGATCGGATCATCCACGAAGAGTTCAATCCTCACTGTGGTGAAACCGACAGAGCTCGGTCCCCGGGTGCCGTAATCAGGCGACTCGTTAGCCAGGAAAAACTTTGCTTCATCAATCGAAAGTCCGGCAACGATATGTCCTTCGCCGAGGTGCCAAAGAAGCTTTGCACCAAACGCCGCCTTGTAAAAGGCGATCGCAGCATCGCCATCGTTAACCGCCAACATGGGAGAGATCTGGGTTTGCACGGCGTGAGCCTCCTGAAATTGAATTCAAAAAGGTGGCAGAGGATTTTTCGTCTCTAGCTGAATTCATGCCAACGGGAAATGTCGAGGCTGATACTCAGTTGTCTGGTCAAGCGTGGCCAGATGTCACCTTGTCAAAGACGCGGGAGTAGTTTCCGCCGCCGACTTTAGCAATGTCATCCGGCGCAAAGCCCTGCGCTAGCATCTCTACGACTACCGCTGGGAAAAATCCTCCAGGCAGGCCTGGCCAAGCTCTGTTGGTACCCGAGCCTACGCGCGAGGAGAGTAGATCCGTGTCCGTACCCATACCGACGTGATCTATGCCGATCGCGTCCACCATGGCCTTAATGCTCTCGACGAATTCTTCCAGCGAACTGGTCAGATGAGTCCACACGCCGACTACGCCGCCGGCGTCAGCCACCACCTTGGCGTGATCCTTGCTGATCAATCGGGGCTTCATCATCTCAGCCATCTTTGGGTTACTGCCTGTCCAACTGTCGAGGTTCGTGTGGGACACGATGAACGGTTGTGTGGTCACTTTCAATGCGCCCAGCACTGTCTCGTTGCTGGCGTGAGCCAAGTCCACTACGATGCCCAAGCGGTTGCATTCCTTCACAACTTGCGCACCAAACGGTGTTAAGCCGCCCAAGTGAGATTTTCCAGTGTTCGTGTCGCCCAGCGGCGTCACCATGTCGTCGCGCTCGTGAAGCAGTTGAAGGTTGCGCAAGCCTCGTTTGTATGCCTCCTCGACGCGCTCGAGGTGGCCTTCGATGAAGTGTGACCCTTCCACCGTCTGAACGATCGTTGGCCGAGCATGATCGTGGGCTGCCTGCAGGTCTTGCAAATTCAGCGCGCGGCGGATGTGCCCCTTCTCCAGCTGCGCGTCGACTGCGTCGAGCCAATGAAGGAAGTTGACTCGCGCATCGCCCGGCTTTTGATTGTTCGCGAAATCCAAAACGAAGCTGGCGCAGACGGCCGTAAGCCCCGACTGCTTGAGCTCGTCGGCGATGAAGAGTTCTGGCCCTTGTGGTTGCTCCTGCGGGCGCGGAGGCGGGCCTCCCTGCGGCGGGGCCTGCGGGAGATGTGGCTCCGTCCCCGCGGGATAGACATGGTTGTGCATGTCGATGCCGAGAGTTTTGGAAAGAACTTGCGCAACGCGTGGATCGATGCCGCCGGCAGCCACATTCCACCACGCTGGTGCGATCAACATCGCTGCACCAGCACCCGCTGCGGTTTTCAGAAAATCTCGCCGCGAAGGATTCCAATGACCTTTTGTCAGCATATTGCTCCTGTGCAGCATTTTTCTTCCACTTTCCCCATTGTGAGAGGGCAGGCCGTCATCATCAGCTTGCGGGGGAACCATTATATGTGGAGCCAGCTTAGGGATACAGAGGTCACGAACACAGCTCCGCGATAATTTCTCTCTGATGCTGAGCCCGAGCATGCATGCCAATTCTCACTTAATTCAGGTAGACACGGGAGCAGCTCAAAATCCCTTTTGGGGATTTGCCGCGATGGGGAAGGGAACTAATTATTCCGGCCTTCAGAGGCTGAGCCGACTCAGTCGGTGATTTCCAGTTCAACGGGTTCGCCGCGCGAAGAGTCGGGGCTCACCCAGATGTGCACGAGGCTGGGCTCGACGGTGTATTCGTTGTGGATATTCCACAGGGCAAAGGCGTCGGCGCCGAGCGAAAAGGTTACCTTTTTGGATTCGCCGGGAGCCAGCGAAACGCGCTGGAAGCCTTCCAGCTTGCGCACAGGTTCTTCGACGCTGGTGCCTTGCAGGCGAACGTAGAGTTGCACCACTTCTTCACCCGCCGTTTTGCCCGTATTGGAAACGTCGGTCGTAACGGTCAGGATGGCTTTTGCATCGGCAGAGTTCTTGCGTAAATCCGCTTGCAGAGCCTTTGCGCTGAGTTTGGTGGAACTAAACTCCGGCCCGCTGTAGGAAAAATCCGTGTAGGACAGGCCAAAGCCAAAGGGAAACTGCGGTGCGTTTTGTTCGTCGAGATAGCGGGAGACGAACCGCTCATCACCAGTCTGTGGCGGGTGGGTCGTATCGAGATTGCGCGCGGGGCGGCCTGTGCTGAGCGAGTTGTAGTAGACGGGAATCTGGCCCGTGGCATGTGGCCAGCTTATGGTGAGCTTGCCGCTGGGCGTGGCTTCGCCAAACAATGTTCGCACGATGGCGGGACCTGCTTGCACTCCGGGGGACCACACTTCCATGACCGCGGGAACATGCGCGAAGGCCCAAGGGAGAACCAGCGGACGGCCAGAGAAGAGCAGGAGCACGACGGGTTTTTCGGTGGCGAAAACCTTTTCGAGCAATTCTTCTTGCCGGCCGGGCAATATTGGATGCGCTCGCGAGCCGGCTTCGCCAGTCATCACCGGCGTATCCTCGCCCAGGGCCAGAATGACAACATCCGAAGCGCGGGCAGCGGTGACAGCTTCTTGTATCTGCGCGTCACTGGCCGCCAAATATTCGCCGCCTTGGACATATTTGATATGCTCGGGGCCCAACTTCTGCGTCAAAGCAGTCTTTAACGTGACAACATCCTGGGCGTTCCCGTGGGCCGACCAGTTTCCCAGCATGTTGGCGGCATCATCGGCGGCCGGACCAATCAAGGCCACGGTTTGAATATCGCCTGAAAGCGGCAACACGCGGCGAGTTACAACAAATTCATTTTTCAGCAAAACGAAAGAGCGTTCCGCGGCGGTCCGTGCCAGTTGCAGGCTTTCGGCAGGCAAGGCGCCATGATTTTCGCGCGACTCGTCGGTATAGGGTTTGTCAAAAAGGCCGAGCGCGAATTTCACGCGGAGAACGCGACGCACCGCTTCATCAAGCTGGGCCTGCGTCACTTTGCCGCTCTTGACGAGATCGGCGAGGTTTTCGTGGTAGAGGTTGCTCTCCATGTCCATGTCCACGCCGGCAGTGAAAGCTTTCCATGCCGCCGTTTTGCCATCGTTGGCGATGCCGTGTGCAATCAATTCGGAAATGGCGGTCCAGTCGCTGGCCACCATCCCCGGAAACTTCCATTCCTTACGGAGAACTTCCGTCAGAGTGAAGGGATTCGCGCTGGCCGGCACGCCATCGAGGGAGTTAAAGGCGCTCATGACGGAAGCGCCGCCCTCGTCCAAGGCGGCATAGAACGGGGGCAGATAGACTTCGCGCAGAGTGTGCTCGGAAATTTCCGTGGTGTTGTAGTCGCGGCCGCCTTCCGCTGCGCCGTAGCCAACGTAATGCTTCACGCAAGCGGCTATGCTGTCCGGATCGTTCAGGTGCTTGCCCTGATAACCGCGCACATAGGCGCGCGCCATCACGCTTCCCAGATAGGGATCTTCGCCGGCGCCTTCGACGATGCGGCCCCAGCGGGGATCACGCGCAATGTCCACCATCGGTGAGAAAGTCCAACGTATGCCGGAGGCGGAAGCTTCCTGGGCGGCGAGGCGAGAGGCTGCTTCTACGATTTGCGGATCCCACGTGGAGGCGAGGCCGAGCGGCACGGGAAAAACGGTGCGGTAGCCATGGATAACGTCCAAGCCAACTAGAAGAGGGATGTGCAGGCGGGACTTCTCAACGGCCTCGCGCTGGAACTCGTTCGTGGCTTTGACACTTTCAAGATTAAAAAGGGAGCCGACTTGACCCTTGACGACCATTTCCTGGTAGTCGCTTCGCCCCGTGCCCGGTCCCGTGGGCGTACCCACGGAATACTGGACCAACTGGCCGATTTTCTCTTCCAGTGTCATCTGGCGGAGTAAAGCGTCCACCTTTTTTTCAATGGATGGATCGGCGAGCGTGGAATGGACCGGATTTCCCCGGAAGGCGGATTGTTCCTTGGGGCTCTGCGCCGGAAGAACAACAGCCAACAGGCACAAGGCAAAGACCAACGAAATGAACGGACAGAGAAATTTGACTCGCACAGGTGAAGGCTCCTGTCTAATTGGGGCCGCTTCGAATGGCGACTGAGGAGGGCCTCAAGACAATCGATTTATCAAAGCCAAGCTAACACATTGCCGGGCAGCGTTCCAGTTGTGAGATGCTGCTCGGTTGTACGAGAGAATCTGCCTATCCGTGTTCGTAAGTTTCACTGATAATCTATCAGCACAACGGTGCAATTCGTTTGCCTATCCCACCAGGTCCTTCCTTCACGGTCTCGATCTTTCCCAGCCCACAAGAAACCACAGGGTCCTTTGAACTCATACCATGTTCTTCGAATAGCCTGTCGAAAGGTGAAGGATCCCTCAGTCCCGAATGGTGGTGTCACTTTGAGGCGCATTACAAAGCATCCGACCGTTTGTTTTTCCTTCCTGAGTGGAATGACGAAATAGAGAAAGACAAACACCAAGTTTGATAACACAAAAGGGAATGCGAATACCTCATCTGTTCCTACTGCGTAGTTCCGTTGAAAGTGCCATGAAAAATGGCCCGTCCTGGCAGCCTCGATCCACAGCGGGATAATTGTCGTAAAGCTGGAAACGATCAAAAGACTGAACCAGAAGTCGATCAGGAACGCGGCGAATCTTCTGCCCAGTGTGGGAACGCCCGCGATACATTTCTGCGCCTTCACCCGGATCACGGCGACGAAAATCAATATCGCCATAGCTGCCCAAATCATTGTGACAGGGTGTGAACCTGCACTTACACTCGCTTCTCCGTTTTTCCAGACCGCAGAGTAGCCAACCTGGCCGATCGGATAGACCTCTAAAAACACGATGTTGAGCACCAAAAACAACATCACACCTAAACGCAAAATGTTCAATTTGACAGCGGATCTTGACGTGACTCTCATATATCTCTCCGAGAACAAGAGAAAAACGTGCTCAATAAGCCGTTAAAGCCGGCGCGAATTCGCATCGTATTGGAATTGGTCATGGATGCGACCTAATATTCTTACAAGTTTATCGTAGAATTGGTCGCCAACTCCGTGTGAGTCGGCTTGTTGGAGATTTTCGTCCTGGGACCCGTATCTCCGATTAGAGCCCTGGCCCAATCGGGAACTGGCCCGCTGCCCGTTCTTCAGAGGGATTGGCATTACGCGGACGCACTACGACAAATGCGGCCCGTTGCGACTAAGGTTTTTTCAGAAGTTCGTTTACCTTGGCCATGACTTGGAAGGCGTCGGCTACGTAGACTTCATCGGCTTTGCCGCGGGCTCGTTATGTTATGAGGATTAGCGGCATACAGTACCATGGCCGTCGTTGAAGCATCGGTGATTGGCGAAAAGCGCCCCTAATCCGGAGAGAGGGTCATAACAGAATCCGAGACAGACATCTCTCAACTCCGAGCTGATCTCTTGGGACCGGGGAATTTTCTCGAGGTCGCGAAACAGATCGACAATTTCTGGCGGGGGCATTGTGCCCTTTTCCGTCGTATAAGCCCTAAGCCCGACTCCCTCTGCAGTGAAATACCAGCCGTCGGCGTTCCACCTACGGAGTGGCTTGATTTCATCTCGTTTCTCAGTCTCTCTGTCAGAGGAATGGAGCATAACCCGAACTCGCTCTGCGAGGGAATCGGGAAGGTGCCCCGAGGCGCCCTTCTCTTGGAAGCGATATTGGAAGAGGCGACGGTCATTCCCCGAGAAAGTCGCAGAAAGGGGTTGACCTCGGCGTCCCCAAACGCTGACGCAGTTCTCGTGAAATTGCAGGCCGCGTTTTTCGACGTGCAGAATCTGAAGGATTGGGAAGTCAGAGTAGTCGACCGCCGCAGGGATTCGATACGGCATAACCGACTGGCTGAACCAGATGGCGAGAACAACTAGGCTAATAGCGAAGGCAGGCCAAGTCCTTTCGCGAATGGGCAGTTTCCTGAGCTGCCAATGGGAAGGAAGGAGTCGCAACGCAGCGGTGGCAATGGCTAGCATGATCAAGCCGACTGCGAAAATCGTTAACTCTGCATATAGCGGGGGATACATTGCAATTTCCCTGCCTGGGAGATTGAACATGAGCCAGACATTTCCCAAGCCGGAATCTCGTAAGTTCAAATAGACCCAAGGCATGCCTACCACTCCGGAGAATGCAGCGATATGAGCAAGAGTAGGACGGAAAGAGACAGCACCCGCGGCGAATGCAAACAAGGCGGGAGAGAGGAAACAGAGCAAATAGAGGGCCGCGTGAAACGGGCTGTCTTGAAACCAACGGTCTAAACTTACGAGGGCGAGTACAAACCAATACGGCCAGAATAGTACGCAAGCAATCATGGCGAGTGTGGACCTGTTCTTAAGCAGGAGAAACAGTGCGGCGATGAAGAACATAGGCAAACCGATGAGCGGAATGAGCAGAAGCGCCACAGAATCAGCGTCGCGCATTGGATTCGTCCCGAAAGGCAACACCATGCGCGGAAAGAGAAAAACGCTCGCTGCCAAGCCAAAGCCATTGAGGGCCGCCGCGAATCGCAGGCGGTTCTTTCCGGGAGAGGAAGCTACAAATAGAAAACGCGGGTAAGCGAAGACGAAGAGCAAGGGAATCGCCCGCAGGGTCATCCAAAGGAGCAACCCCTTCCACGGAATTTCGTCCCGGACATCCCGGTTGAGCATCAAACTCAACGCTGCCGCTGCCCCTGCTATGTAGATTAGAACGGTTGGAGTTTTGCGGTGCACGATAGGATTAAACCGGTGTCAATCGACCTGCCAGTAAACGAGGAGCGATATGTTCAGTTTATCGGCACTTTACGGCCCAGTCATGGCGGAGCGAGAACGCTGTTACTTAATAGACACCGGGAACACGAGTTTGTTCCTCACTGTCAAGTTGCACTTTTCCGGTGGTCAGTGCCTGGCTAACTGCACATCTCCCTAGTGGACAAGCATGTCGGAGCAAGGGATGCCCGATCGGAAACAGTTCGATTTTTTGTTCGCCAGAGGGGTCCACGTTAGGCGGACACGGCGCGATGAATGTGATTCGTCACGTCTGAGGCTTTTTCAGCAGGTCGTTTACCTTGGCCATTACCTGGAAGGCGTCGGCTACGTAGACTACATCGGCTTTGCCGCGGGCCCAGCCGCAATTGGGATCGAGATTGATGGCGCGGCGTTCGTTGATGAAGCGCCAGCCGACTACGTGAGGCTCTTCGCCGTGGCAGCAGGTGGAGAGGCCTTTGGGGTGGCGGGGAGTGGCGCCGGTTTGGCCGACTTGATTTAAGTGAGTCATGAAACCCAACACGGCTTGATTCTCGCCGCTTTGATCGACCAGCGATTTGCTGCCGCCTAGGGAGGCGCCCGAGGCGCGAAGAAAATTGAGGATGAGCGTTTCCGCTTGTTCCGGGTGCGACTTTCCGTCGGGTTGTTTTTTGGTCCAACCAGCACCGGCTACGAAGAGCAGGGCAGCATCGGGGCGAATGGTTTGCGAGTCGGATTTCGGTGCGCGGATTCCAGCAATTGTGGTGCGGCGGGCTTCGGCAGGCAACTCCACGGCGATTTCTTCGATGTTTGCTTTTCCTGCTGCGCCGGAAAACGCCTCGTGACAACCGGAATCCAGCAGCAAGATCCAGGGGCGAGTGTCACGATGGAATACGCCTTCGATACGCTGGCGATAAAACCATCGTGTAGCGCAGAGCGTGCCTTCGATCACCTGGAGCGAACTGACATGCGTATCCACGCGGCCACCGAGGCGATGGGCCAGGCCGGGCAGCGCGCGCAGGAAACGCGACGTTGCGGGCACCAGGATTATGTCAGGCGAAGCAGCGCGGCTAAGTGCATCGGCGGCCAACAGGTCGCTGGCATAACGAGGCTGAGCGAAGTCCGGGCCTGCGACAGCTAGCACGCGATGTGCGCTGGCATTCGCGATGGAGTCCGCGGCTGCTTGCACATCACCACCGATTAAGCCGATTGAAAGCGATGCATTCAGTTCTTTGGCCAGATCGATTGCGGCGCCAAGCGCTTCGCATGCGGCCTTTGGCAGTCCATTGCCGGATTCATCCAAGTGCGCGAGTAGAAGAATGTTTTTGATCATGGTCTCTCCCTCACGCCTTCGCAATCCACGCGACAATTTCCTGAGCAATCTCGTCAGCGGAGAGATTCTTGACGATGCGCGTTTGGCGCTGCTGTTTGGGGGGACTTGCGCTTCGATAACGCATGGCATCGGTTGCGGGAGCGGCGGTCTTAGCGCGCTGCAACGCAGGCATGATGGCGCGCATATTGGCCATGCCAATCTGAGGATTGTTGCGCGGCTCGGGAAGATTGCCGGTGGCCCAACCAAACAATGCGGGAGGTCCCTGGCAAATCGAGACCTGGTGGCGGCCACCTTCGATGCGTTCCAGGATTTCAAAGGAGCCATCCGGTTGCACGGTAAGTTGATCGACTCCCTGGAATTGATCGAGAATGCCGAGGCGTTCGCCGATCAATTGCATCGTCACGCCAGCGCCGCGCGAAGCGGATTCCCAGCCACCAAAGAGAAGCAGGCGGGAACGATCAAGACCGGCGATGAGTTGAATGGCTTCGGCGAGAAGCGCGGCGGTGGAATGCGCATCGGTGAAGCCGCCGGCGGGCCCGTCGATGGGAACCAACTCAAAGCTGACTTTTTGCGCGATGGTCATCATGACTTGCTGCAATTTGGCTTTGGCGCCAAGGCTGACGAGCCACACCTTGCTTCCCGGTGCGTGGGCGGCTAGGTTGGCGGCTTCATAGAGGGCGTGGCCGGCCCAAGGATCGAGGACTGCGGGGAGAAGCATTTCATTCTTGAGAGCTGGACCAGCGGGCGTCTCGATGGGTTCAAGAGTTTGCAGCGGATCGGGAACGATACTGCCGCAAACGACGATGTGATAACCATTGCTCATACTGGTGAATTCCTCTGTGCGCGAATTTTGTTTCTGAAGCCTAGTTTAATGCGGAATGCAGGCCGCCGGCACCGGCGCGGAAATCCACGTTGGAAGGGTCGCCGTTTTGTTCGGCGCTGCAATTCCACAAACACGCGCCGCAGTAGATGCACTTTTCGCGGTCAAACTGAGGCACGCCGCTTTCACCGCGTGAAATTGCCTGGCCGGAACACATTTCCACGCAAAGTTTCGACTCACACTTGCTGCAGACATCCGGGTGAAGGAACGACACGTGATTGGCGTAGCCAGGAGGCGCTTGCACGCTTCCGCCTGTCAACAAAGCGTCCTGATGCGAGACAAGCAGCTTGCCATCGAAGGGAATTTCCGGCCAGCCGCAACGATTCATGATGTGGTCGTGTAGCGGGAGGCTGCGCAACGAGGCTTCGTCCTTTAATTGTTGTAATTCGGCTGGAGGGATGCGGGCACCAAAGCGTTCTTCCAAAGTCAATTCACTTCTCCGCGAAGATGGCGGCGGAATCACAATGCGTCCACCGGTGAAACCCGCGAGCGCCATTCCGAAAAGTCCGCTGATTAATCCTTGTGGGAAGCCATTGCGGGAATCAGCGGCAACGCGGGATTCGCGATCAACCCAGCTGGCACGGCGACGGCGCACGTAAGTTTCTTCCAAATTACGGCGCGTGAAGGGCAGTTTCTGCTGAAGCAGTTCGATCACCGCTTCGGCGAGTTGCGTGCCCGTCGTCCAGGCTTCGTCCACGCCGGAACCCGAGAGAACGTTGGTACTGCCGGAACCTTCGCCGATTCGCGCGTAGCCGTCTCCCGCAAGATAAGGCTCGCCGTAGCGGCCCGATTCCTGGAGAGATTTGGCGCCCCAGGACTTCAGAGTTCCACCTTGCAGATGACGCCACAAATAAGGATGCAGAATGAAATGCTGCAAATACCGGTAGGCGGTACGGACCGGGCTGCGGAACCACGAAGGTATGAAAATGCCGACGGACGCCAGGCGGTCCGGGTGCACATAGAGGAAGCCGAAAATTTCCGGCTCAGGGAAACCAAACGTGTGCAGAACGGTTCCTGTTTCCAGGTTGGAGTTTTCGGGCAGCTCGATGACCATTTTCATGCCGAGCGCCCACTCGGAGTATTGATGTCCGGCGGGCATACCAAACTGTGCATCGATGCCGCGACCGACAGCGCCGACGGGGCCATCACCCACGACGGTCAGTGCAGCGCGAATGTCCATACCGGGCATGAAGCCGTCTTGCGGTGAACCGTCGAGAGCGACACCTTGATCCGCCAGGCGTATCCCTTTTACCGCGCGTTCTTCAATCAGAGGCGCGCTCACGGGAGTGCCGGGCCAGATCTGCAGCAAGCCCGAAGAGGTGAGTTGCTCGCCGACCCATTGATTGAACTGGCCAAGGGAAAGTACAAAACCATCATGCTTCTGCAGGAAGCTCGGAATTAGAGGGAGTTCAAGGGCGTCTTCGCGACAACCGATCAGGGAGCCCAAACCGCGAATCACCTTGTCGGCCGCACGTAGCGCGACGGAGCGATTGCTGGCGCCGGTGGGATCCAACAGATAGATCAGCTTCTCCTGTTTGACGGGCGCGGCCATGGGAATTTGCGCAAGGTCAAGTTCGGGGAAGCTGCGCCGGATGCCGCGGCCGCGGGTAACTGCTCCGGAAACGCCAAAGCCCAAGCCGTCGGCACGTTCGTAGCAGATGACCTGAAGAGGTGAGCCGGGCATGCAACTGCTTTCGAGCCGCGGGGAGCCGTCCGCGTTCAACAATTCGCGTGAGAGCCTGGTGAGAAAGCCGCCCATTGCCGGACCGAACCCGACGCAAGCGATATCGACGTCCATCTGTTGACGATCGCTGATGGAAGCTGGGGTAGAAGCCGGATCGCGTCCCGCAGGCGTCATGCGGGGTAATCCAACACTTCCGGAATCATGAGTTTCGAGACGGCTTCGGCGGCGCGGTCCTTTGCCAAACGCGAGCCCGTCATGCAGGTGGCCAGTTTGCTGTGCAAGGTCAGGAACTGCTCCGCGCCGTTGCATTTTGCACAGGGGCCAGCCTTGCTGGGATGCGAGCCATCGCTGCCGATGACGTCGGTGGCACACGCGGCGATCCCCGGAACGAGTCCTTCGAGGGCGTCGAGTTCGTCTTGCTGGTAACAGCCCCGGTAACCTTCTTCATCCCAAGCTGGGTGGCGGTTGTAGCCAAACACAAGCTCGGCGCAAATGCGAGCCGCTTCGCCACCGGCGCGAGTTGTTTGCACGTGGCAGAGGTCAGTGAGGAAATTTACCAAGCCGGAAAGGCCTTCGGCCACGGAGGCATCTTGAGGTCCACGGCGCTCGAGTTCCAGCACATCGAGGATCTGGCATCGCGCGGCGAGCAGCCAGCAAAGCGCGTCGGCGAGAGGGAAGGTGACACCTTGACGGGCGCTCTGGTACAGCTTTCCGCCATCGCTATCGGTCGAATGCTGCAGTCGTTCGAGCGACCACAACCACATGGTCATGGCCGTTGCCAGTGTGCACGCGCCAGTACCAGGGCGTTCCGAGGCAATGCCGCGCATCTCTCGGATCCAATTGCGGAACTGCGCCAGGAATACCGGGTTCGTCATGGTTATGGATAGCTGGCGGCGCTGTACCGCTTCCGGGCCTTCGTAGGTAGCTTCGAGTTGCGCGTCCATCCACTTATTGCCCAGGAAACCGGGGCAATCTTCCGTGATGCCGTAGCCGCCCATCAGGCTTACAGCTTCGCGCATCATCTGGGCCCCCCAGCCCGTGTTCCACAATTTCGCAGCGGGGCAGAGAATGTCCGCCATGGAATCGAGCGTCACAAAGCGCATGAGCGTGTCTGTTTGTAACTTTTCTTTGCGAGGATCACCCGGCATGAGGCGGAGAAGTGCGGCGGCTTCATCGGAAATCTGGCGCAAGAACTTGGCTTTGACTCGCGCGCCGCTTACACCACGCTCGGCAAGGATGCGATCGGCTTCACGCTCGAGTGGGTCCAGTTCATCAAACGCCCGCGCTGCCGCAAAGGCAAGTGAAGCGCTTGCTTCGCCCGTGGCCCACACATCTACCAGACGGTGGAGTGCATCTTCGCGCGCCTGCAAACCCATTTCATGGCGCACGGAGCCGGGAGTTGTGGTGGACGCTCCACGGAAGCGGCCGCGTTGGTAGCGGATGATGGGCTCGACCGCGGAGAGCAATTTCGCGGCGGTCATTACTCCCACAGTAACGCGAGTGCGACGGAAGACGGCCTCGATCACTTCGCTATGGCTGAAGCGCGGGATGAGGACGCCATCCTTAATATCGTAGCCTCCCACAATGCGGCTGGCGGGCACACGCAAGTTGAAGATGGGATCACCGGTCGAAGAGAGCTGGTGGACCATCTTCTTGGTCGCCGTGCCACGGTCGAAAACGCCCGGATCGCCCTCTTCCAGGATGACCATGCAACTGCCTTTGATGCGCTCGTCGCCAGAATCCACGGCGGCAGTGACGAAGTTGGCGAAACCGATGTTAGTGATAAAGCGGCCGCGCTTATCGACTTGCAGCATGGGCTCTTGGCCTGGTTTCCACTCGGCGATGCGGATTTTGCCGTCGAGCATGCCGGTGTCCACGCCAACGTAGGGAATCGGCTCGGTCAGGCAGAAAGCACCGCGCCAAGGCTTGCGATCCTCGCCGGGTTGCGGAGGAGCCGCGAGTTTCATGTAGTGATCCTGCTGTTCCTGGGTGCCACGTTCGTGAATGGGTGCCAGGGCAAGACATCCGGCGAGGCTGGCGGTGGCAGCGCCTCCATCCACCCACGCCAGTTCAAAAGCTACGAGAGCCAGCGCCAGATTGCGGGGGCCCGCGATGAATCCACCCTGTTCTGGGTCCATGAAGACAGCGGTAATTCCCGAGCGATCAAAGGCTTCCAGCATTTCCGCCTTGGCAGGAGTCCATTCGTGAGTATTGCGGCCACCCTGCGCCACCAGGCGAGCCACCGGGCCCCGGGCAACGGCCCGGACGGACTGGACGAGCATCTGGAGGTCATAGCGGTCGGCGAAATTCCATTGAATCTGGCGGGCGGCATCGGAGGGTAGAGTGCGGAGCATTTCGAGTTTGTGGCGGGTGGCAGTGGACATAAAGGGTGTCCTTTCGGAGGGAGACTTCACCAATCTGACAAACCTGGGACACAGAGGTCTGTGATATCCATCACCGGCAAACGTGACGTGTTCAAAACACTGGAATTTGCCGTTCGCGAAGTTGGCGCGAAAGTGAGGCGGGAGCGATTCATCGACGACAATTTACCGTCTGCTGGCGGCAATGTGACCAAAGTGCAATCTATGTTCGCAAGGGACTTGTGCCGTTGATTGTCATGGGTCACCCGTGCTCGTGACTGCCATCACGGTACAGAGCAATCCAGCCGAATAACATTCAGTCTGTAGTCCGTAATCCTGAGGTGAAAGAGGACAAGGTCCTACAGCAACAGTGTGCAAAAGGGGAGAACGCTGGGCCAGGCTGTAGTGAAGAATTGGATGAGTTGAGGAATTAGTGATCGGGTACCGGCCGTAGGTTCCCAGTCAAGGCTGCAAGGCTTCTGCCAGGGTCTGAACCGCACGGCCTGCCCCATCTGGTACGGAGCAGCGTCTCGTCCAGTTTCTCCCGCTCCACGTAGCGCAGAATCGATGACAGTTGTGGGTGTGAACTACACCCGCGCATTCCTCTCTGGCGGAAAGGGACGCGCAACGCTGCAAGACTGCACCGGTTTCTGACGGAGCACACCAGGCTCAGGAAGGTTCGTAAGTACCTGCGAAAGGAGTGCTATGCACGACTCAGCCAAGGAACTTCTCGACGCGGGAGAACGAGCTTTTATCGATCAGGTGATCGTGAGCAAGGACGAGCGCCCGGGCGCGCTGCTGGGCATCCTGGAAGCGGTCCAGGAACACCATCCCCACAAATACCTTCCGATGGAGACGCTGGAGTATATTGCGCTGAAGACGCAGACGCCGCTCTCGCGCGTCTACAGCGTTGCCACTTTCTACGCCCTGTTCAATCTCCAACCACAGGGTGACAACACTATCTGCATCTGCCGGGGTACCGCTTGCCATACGCGCGGCTCGCGCAACCTGCTTGAGGGACTGCGCCTGGAACTTGGCTTGACGATTGAAGACGACGGCGATGTTGGCGGTGCTGACAAGCTTTTGCAGACAACGCCCGATCAGAAGTTTACCGTACGCACCGTGGCGTGTTTCGGGCAGTGTGCCCTGGCCCCGGTGGTTGAAGTGAATCATCACATTTGCGGCCACGCCAATGCGCGAACGCTGCAGCGCGAGATCCAGACGATCGAGCGGGGGAGTGAGTGATGCCGCGAATCCAGGATATCGGAGCATTTACAGCCGTCCGTGAATCAGGGATGGCGAAACTTATGCCGCAGGTGCCGCGCATCGCCGTGGGTATGGGCACATGCGGCCGTGGCAATGGCGCCGAAGGTCTTTACCGCGCCTTTGCCGAGGCCATTGACAAGAGCGGAGTGCATGCGGTGTTGGCCAGTGTGGGCTGCTTCGGCGCCTGCTTCCAAGAACCATTGGTGAACATCCGGCTGCCGGGGCTGCCCCTGGTTATCCTGCATAAAGTGCAGGCGAATGAAGCCGGGCGCATCTTGTACGAACTTTCCCATGGAAACATCACCAGCGACCTGGCGTACTGCAAAGTCGAAGAGTGGGACCACATTACGGCGAAGATGAAATACGGCAAGGGCTACCCGGAGATTCCCCTGTGGAATGATGTGCCCTTTTTCAAAGGGCAAAAGAAAATCGTGCTGCGCAATTGCGGATTCATCAATCCCGACGATATCGAGGAATACATCGCCGTTGGCGGCTACCAGGCCTTATATAAGGTCCTGATTGACGGCCGCCCGGAAGCCATCCTGGAGCAGATCAAGGCTTCCAAGTTGCGCGGGCGCGGCGGCGCCGGATATCTCACCGGAAATAAGTGGGAATTCATGGCGAAGGCCAAGACCGACCAGAAGTACATCATCTGTAACGCCGACGAAGGTGATCCCGGCGCGTACATGAATCGCAACGAAATCGAAAGCGATCCGCACTCACTGATCGAGGGCATGATCATCGGCGGATACGTGATGGGCGCGACGGAAGGCATCGTTTATATTCGCGCGGAATATCCGTTGGCGGTACACCGCTTGAGCCGTGCGATCGAACAGGCGCGGGAACATGGCCTTCTGGGAGATAACATTCTCGGCCGCGGGTTCAAGTTCAACTTGGAGCTTGTGGAAGGCGCGGGAGCATTCGTGTGCGGCGAAGAAACCGCGTTGATTGCATCTCTTGAGGGATGCGCTGGCCGGCCACGGCCACGTCCTCCCTTCCCAGCGCAGAAGGGGCTCTATGGCAAGCCCACCAACATTAATAATGTGGAGACCTGGTACAACATCTCTCCCATCGTGACGAATGGTCCCGCATGGTTCACGGAAACCGGCAGCCCGAAGAGTTCCGGCACAAAGGTTTTTTCGCTGGTCGGGAAAGTCAGCAGCACCGGCCTGGTGGAGATGCCGCTGGGCACTCCACTGAGAACTTTCATCTACGATATTGGCGAAGGTGGCGTGAATGGCCACCAGATCAAAGCCGTGCAGACCGGCGGGCCCTCCGGCGGCTGCATCCCTCCAGAGATGTTCGATACGCCGGTGGATTACGAGAGCCTGGCGCAACTCGGGTCCATTATGGGTTCAGGCGGCATGGTGGTGATGGATGAAGACAACTGCATGGTGGACGTGGCGCGTTACTTCATCGAATTCACGCATTCCGAATCCTGCGGCAAGTGCTTGCCCTGCCGCGTTGGCCTGAACAAATCGCTGCGCATTCTAAACCGCATCACGGAAGGCGCCGGCACGATGCACCACATCGGCCTCCTGGACGAACTCAGCCGCTATGTCCGGGAATGTTCGCTGTGCGGACTTGGACAAACGGCGCCAAATCCGGTACTGACAACGCTGCGGCATTTTCATAACGAGTTCGAGGACCACATCGTGGCGCGGCGCTGCCAGGCCGGCGTGTGTGAAGAATTGGCATTGTCTCCCTGCGAAAACAGTTGCCCGCTGCACATGAATATTCCGCGGTTCCTGCAACTGTACAAAGAGAACCGGATGGATGACGCGTTTCTCTCCGTCATCCTGGAAAATCCGCTGCCAGCATCCACGGGCAGAGTGTGCCAGCATCCCTGCGACAGCCGTTGCCGCCGCCAGACGTTGGACGAACCCGTGAACATGCGGGAAGTCCATCGCTTCATCGCGGACTCTGTATTCTTCTCGGACCGCTATGAAGAAATGCTGCAGCGCGTGTTGTCGTACAAGCTCGAACCCACCGGCCGCAAAATCGCGATTGCCGGAGCAGGTCCGGCCGGACTGACTGCCGCGTTTTATCTGGCGATGCTCGGCCATGACGTCACTATCTATGACAGCAAGGCAGAGGCGGGCGGCATGTTGCGCTTCGCCCTTCCGGAATACCGTTTGCCGAAAGCGGCGCTGCGGCGCGAGATCGAGTTGATCGAGCGGCTTGGCGTAAAGTTCATTTTCAACACCCGTGTTGGATTCGATGTGCCCCTGAACGACCTGGCCGACCGTTTTGATTCCGTTTTCATCTCCATCGGAACCTGGCGGGAATCCTGGGTCTATCAGCCGGGTACGGAACTGAAGGGTGTCTATCCTGCGCTCCTCTTTTTGGAGGCGGTTTCCAAAGGCGACAAGGTCCCGATAGGGAAAAAGGTTGCCGTCATCGGTGGTGGCAACGCCGCGATTGATTCGGCGCGCACCGCATTGCGGCGTGGCGCGGAAGTCACCGTGTTCTACCGGCGCGAGCACAAAGACATGCCCGCCATCGAGGAAGAAACGGAAGCCGCCAGAGACGAGGGAGCGGAGTTCGTGTTTTTGGCCGCGCCGCACCGCGTCATCGGGGATAAGGGCGGAAACGTAAAGGCCATTGAGATCGTGAAAACCACCTTGGGTGGTTACGACTCTTCCGGGCGGCGTAAGCCAGTACCCACCGACGAAATCCGGCGCTACGAGTGCGATTCCGTAATTTTTGCCATCGGCGAAAGCGTGGATCTGGACTTTGCACGCGCTTCCGGTCTGAGTCTGAAACCGAGTGGCACGATTGACGTGGACCGCTTCACGCTGGAGTCCAGCCGCTCTGGCTTCTACGCCGGAGGCGATGTGATCACCGGCGCCTCCAACGTTTCCAATGCCATGGCTTATGGCAAACAGGCTGCACGCAACATCGATATGAAACTTATGGAGTCGGACCGTTGGGCCAAGATTTTCCCCGTATTCGAATACGTACAGGATCCGCCAGAGGTTCCGAGTCCAAACCACCGGAACGACGGCCAAATGCTAGACGCAGCCGTGCGCGTCCGTTCCAACGCCGAAGTCGTCCTGGGTTTGAGCCATGAAGACGCACTGGATGAAACGTGCCGGTGCCTGCGTTGCGACGTCAAAGTCGCCAACGTGAGTTAAGCAAAGGAGCGACGCCTTGCCACAGAAAAAGCTTTCCGTGCGAATCGATGGCGAACTAATCAGCGCCGTGGAAGGTCAGACCATCCTGCAAGCCGCGCGCGCCAACGGCAAACACATTCCGACCCTGTGCGACCTTGAAGGGCTGACTCCGGTTGGCGCCTGCCGGTTGTGTATCGTGGAAATTTCAGGGACCGACCGGCTTTTCCCGGCCTGCACGACGCCGGTGCAAGATGGAATGTCGGTCACCACGGTGTCGCCGAAACTGACGCAATACCGGAGGATTTCGCTCGAGCTGTTGTTCGTGGAGCGGAATCACGTGTGCTCCGCATGCGTTTCCAATGGCCATTGCGAACTGCAAGCGATGGCCACCGAATTGGGAATCAGCACGGTACGGTTTGCCTACAACTATCCGAAGCTTTCCGTGGATTTGTCGCATCCGCGCTACGTCCTTGACCAGAACCGCTGCATCCTGTGCACGCGGTGCGTGCGTGTTTGCGCCGAACTGGAAGGCGCCCACGTCTGGGAAGTGACCTCGCGCGGGATTCATTCCCGGATTGTCGGCGACCTGAACCAAAAATGGGGTGACGCCAAGGGATGCACCAGTTGCGGCAAGTGCGTGCAAGCGTGTCCGACGGGAGCGCTGGCGGAAAAAGGATGGGCCGTCGAAGAGATGGTCAAGAAAAACGCGAATATCAGCGCGCTGGTTCGCCGGAGAGGAGTCCAGGCATGAAGAAAGTGAAAGTAGCGACGGTCTGGCTGGACGGCTGCTCGGGCTGCCACATGTCGTTGCTGGACATGGACGCGGCGATCATCTCGCTGGCGCAAAAAATAGAGCTGGTCTACGGCCCGTTGGTCGATGCACAGGAGTTTCCCGAGGACGTGGACGTAACATTGGTGGAAGGGGCGGTCAGCTCGCAGGACGACCTGAACAAAATCAAGAAAATTCGCCAGCGCACGCGGTTGCTGATCGCTTTGGGGGATTGCGCGGTTACTGGAAACGTTCCGGCGATGCGCAACTCAATTCCCGTGCAGCGACTGCTACAGCAGGTTTACGTAGAAGGCGTGCAGACCAGCAAGATTGTGCCAACGGATGGCGTGCCACCGCTGCTGAAACAGGCCCGCCCGCTGCGCGAATATGTGAAAGTTGACATGTGCCTGCCCGGATGCCCGCCTCCCGCAAAAGCAATTTCCAGCGTGATCACGGAACTTCTGGAAGGGAAAAAACGCGAAACGGCTCTGGCGGTGAAGTTTGGATAAGGAGTCTTCCCATGAAGCGCATCACGATTGATCCGGTAACCCGCATCGAGGGGCACGCCAAAATCACGATTCATCTGGATGACAACGGCAAAGTGGCGGGAACCGAGTTCCACGTAACGCAGATTCGCGGCTTTGAAAAGTTCACCGAGGGGCGGCCGTATTACGAGATGCCGGGAATCACGGCGCGCATTTGCGGTATTTGCCCCATCAGCCATTTGTTGGCGTCGTCCAAGGCCTGCGATTCGATCATGGCCGTGCGCATTCATCCGGCTGCCAGGCAATTGCGGGAATTGATTCATTGTGCGCAGATGGTGCAGTCTCACGCGCTCAGCTTTTTCTATCTCTCGTCGCCCGATATTCTTTTGGGAATGGATTCGGATATCGCCACGCGCAACGTGCTGGGAGTAATTGCGGCGCATCCGGAACTCGCCCGCGATGGCATTGAACTGCGGAAATTCGGATTGCACATTATCGAGATTCTCGGACAAGAACGTGTGCACACCTCGTGGATCGTTCCCGGCGGCGTCGGCTCGCCGCTCTCCGCCCAGAATCGCGACCGCATACTGGCCGATCTCCCGGCTGCCAAAGCGATTGCACTGCGGACCCTGGCGTTTTTTAAGGGAGCGCTGGACTCTTACAAAGAAGAGATCGCGTATTTCGGCTCGGCACCCACGATGTATGCAGGCCTGGTTGATGATGCGGGTAATTTGCAGTTTTACGATGGCGCGCTGCGTTTCCGTAAGGCCGACGGTGAAATCGCGGCCGACCAGATTCCGACGGACGATTACGCCAATTGGATCGGAGAGGCCAGCCTGCGCGAATCTTATTTGAAGGCGCCTTATTTCAAGCCGCAAGGCTTTCCCGATGGAGTTTACCGCGTCGGCCCGCTGGCCCGTTTGAACGCAGCCCAACAATGCGGTTTCCCGAAGGCGGACGCCGAATTCAAGGAATTCCACGAGCGCTTCGGTTCCCCGGCGCACAGCGCATTCCTGAATCACTACGCGCGGCTGATCGAAATCCTTTGCGCACTCGAAAAAATCGAGATGCTGTTGAACAGCCCGCATATCCTGGACACGCACGTCCGCGCCACCGCGGGTGTGAACTCCCTGGAAGGCGTTGGAGTTGTGGAAGCTCCACGCGGCGTTTTGATTCATCATTACAAGGTGAATGAAGAAGGCGGCATTGTTTGGGCCAACCTGATTGTCGCGACGGGTCACAACAACCTGGCGATGGGGCGCAGCATCCAGCAGGTGAGCGAACATTTCATCGACGGAACCAAACTTAGCGAGGGCATGCTGAATCGCGTGTCCGCCGTTGTGCGCGCTTATGATCCGTGCCTCAGTTGCTCGACACACGCCGATGGCACGATCGCCATGCGAATCCAGCTGCGCGCGTCCAGCGGGGAACTGCTGGACGAAATCGCCAAAGATTGAAGCGCTGTTCTTGCGCTTGAAAAACTAACCCGTAGCCAAAAAAGTGCGTCCTGCATGCAGCATGAACGGAAGAGGGGTGTGTCCCCTGGCGGCTACTCCATTCAGCGCACTTGGCCGGTTTGCGGTTCACCTGTTCCCGTGGATAATCTGAAGAGGGCTTGAAGCCCGCACGATATCTATGACGACGCCTAACGATCATCCTGACATCTTGATCCCAGAAGTAATGCCGCCGCCGGTTCAACGCCCCTCACGCAAGCGGCAGGCGGTTGCTTTCCTGATCGCTGCCGTTTCGGACTTTCTATCCTTCTGGTTCGCTCTTGCTCCACCCATTCAATGGGTGATTGACCTGGCAACGGCTTTACTCCTGTTTCTAATCCTCGGGCGTCGATGGGCGATTTTGCCGGGGTTGATTACGGAAGCGATCCCGGGAATGGGAATCTTCCCCGTGTGGGTCCTGGTGGTCGTGTCCATCGTGGTCTACGACGACATCAAGATCCGCAAACACTAATCTGCAAATGGGAGACGTATCCCCGCCACAACTACCACGATGAGTTGTTGTACCAGCGCAGGACTCGGAGGGCGCGCAGTGTGTTCCAGCGGCTGGCGCTACCAACAGTGGTCTCCATCTTCAACGGAATATATTCGGGATGAAGGAGGTTGAGCGGCCAGCGCCCGTTTTGGTGGCGGCGCTCAATCACGATTTTGATGGCGTCGCGGACGCGGCGGTCGGGTTTGATTCCCGCATTTCGCAGATAATCGAGTCCGCGCAAGACGTCGTAGTGCCAGAAAGTGGGAAACGAGAAGCGCAGCCAACGATTGTCGATGACTTTGCCGGTGCGAAACGAGCGGAACATGCGGCGCTCGAGTAGATAGTTTTCGGCTTCCTTGCGGGCCTTGGTGACGGCCGCTGATTTGCGCCCTGCTCGTTCGTATTCGAGCAATCCTTCCAGCACGCAGATTGTGGTGTGGAATGAAGAGCGCCGACTGGGGGGCCGTTTCGGCGACGAGAAGGGCCAGGCTTCGCAATTCCAGCCGCCATCTTCAAGCTGCTCGCCCAGGAGATGCTTGGCCAGCGCGTCGTTCGGCTTCTTGAAATACGCGCCGATGCCGAGGATTCTGCCGTTGATGCAGGGCTCCGTTTCACCGTGAAGGTACGGCCGGCTGTTGAGCGGCTTAAACATGAGATGCTTGTCGACGCGATCGATCATTTTGCGAGCTTGCTTGCTGGCCGGGTCGAGACCGAGGTCCATCAAGACGACGAGACTGTATAGGGTAATCAGGTCCCACTTCGGCCCGTTGCCCCAGCTGCCGTCAGGAGATTGGCTGGCGAGAAGCTGGGCTCCCCAGCCTTCGGTTGCAACGCGCGACCGCTCGGCCGCGATCGCGTCGGGGACTTCATCGGTGAGGTCTCGCATGACCTGCCAACGGATGGCCGGATCGGAATCAAGGAGCCATTTTATATGCGCGGGCCGGGGTGCGTAATCTTGTAGACGCATTGGTCTTTTATAGCACGCGATGCGCAAGTTTTGACCGATGCGCCCCCGCGAACGGCGGAAAAAGACAACTTCGGTCTTGCCGATCCAAACAACAGTAGCGGCACGAAGTTGGCAACTTTGTTTTTCGCCGGGATTAGGCGAGGTCGAAGCGATCGTGGTTCATCACTTTGGTCCACGCCGCCACGAAGTCTTTAACAAACTTTTCCTTTGAATCCGCGCACGCATAGACTTCGGCGAGAGAGCGCAGTTGGGAGTTTGAACCGAAAATCAGGTCGGCACGAGTGCCGGTCCACTTGACCTCGTTCGTTTTCCGGTCGCGCCCCTCATATACGGCTTCCGAGCCAGCGGCGGGCTGCCATTGCGTGCCCATCTCGAGCAAGTTTACGAAGAAGTCGTTCGTCAGCGTCTCTGGTCGCTTGGTGAAAACGCCATGCGTCGACTTCCCGGTATTCGCACCCAAGACGCGCAGGCCACCGACTAGAACCGTCATCTCTGGTGCCGTCAGCCTCAGCAATTGCGCCCGATCCACGAATAGTTCTTCAACCGAGAGGCGCGGCTTGCCATTGGTATAGTTACGGAAACCATCCGCCTTGGGTTCGAGCGGCGCGAAGGAATCGACGTCAGTTTGCTGTTGCGACGCATCCATACGCCCCGGAGTGAAGGGGACTTCCACGGTGAACCCAGCGGCCTTTGCGGCTTTCTCGATCGCCGCATTACCGCCAAGAACGATCAGGTCCGCCAGCGAAACCTTTTTTCCGCCGGACTGCGAAGCGTTGAACTCCTTCTGAATCCCTTCAAGCTTCTGGAGCACCTTCGCCAGCTGTGCCGGTTGGTTCACTGCCCAGTCTTTTTGCGGGGCCAGGCGAATGCGCGCGCCATTCGCTCCACCGCGCTTATCAGAGCCGCGGAAGGTCGATGCCGAGGCCCAAGCCGTCGACACGAGTTCGGAAATGGAAAGCCCCGACGCGAGGATTTTCGCTTTCAGAGCGGCAATGTCTTGCGCCCCGATTAGAGGATGATTCACAGCGGGGATCGGATCTTGCCACGCTAGCGTTTCCTTAGGAACGAGCGGGCCGAGATAGCGCGCGATGGGGCCCATGTCACGGTGCGTCAGCTTGAACCATGCCCGGGCAAACGCATCCGCGAACTGATCCGGATGTTCGTAAAAGCGGCGTGAGATTTTCTCATAAGCAGGGTCAAAGCGGAGAGAGAGATCCGTGGTAAGCATGGATGGCGCGTGATGCTTTGAAGGATCGTGCGCATCCGGCATCTTGCCGGCGCCAGCGCCGTTTTTCGGTTGCCACTGATGCGCACCGGCCGGGCTCTTGGTGAGTTCCCATTCGTAGCCGAAGAGGTTCTCGAAGAAGTTGTTGCTCCACTTCGTTGGCGTCGTGGTCCAAATGACTTCCAAGCCGCTGCCGATCGCGTCGCCACCTTTGCCCGAACGGAACTTGCTCTTCCAGCCCAGGCCCTGTTCCTCGATGCTGGCGGATTCCGGCTCTGCGCCGACAAGTGCGGCATCGCCAGCGCCGTGAGTTTTGCCAAAGGTGTGTCCCCCGGCAATCAGCGCAACCGTTTCTTCGTCGTTCATGGCCATACGGAGAAACGTTTCGCGAATATCCTTGGCCGCCGCGATGGGATCCGGCTTGCCATTCGGCCCTTCCGGATTCACGTAGATCAGACCCATTTGTACCGCTGCGAGCGGATTATCAAGATCACGGTCGCCGCTGTAGCGTTCATCGCCCAGCCACTTGCCTTCCGGGCCCCAGAAGACGTCCTCTTCGGGCTCCCACACATCCGCGCGGCCGCCGCCAAAACCGAACGTCTTGAAACCCATGGATTCGAGGGCGACGTTGCCCGCGAGAATCATCAGGTCAGCCCAGGAGATCTTTCGGCCGTACTTCTGCTTGATCGGCCAGAGCAGGCGGCGCGCTTTGTCGAGGTTCACGTTGTCTGGCCAACTGTTCAGCGGTGCGAAGCGCTGCTGGCCCGCGCCAGCGCCGCCGCGGCCGTCGCCGATGCGGTACGTACCGGCGCTGTGCCACGCCATGCGAATGAACAGTCCGCCGTAGTGGCCGAAGTCGGCTGGCCACCAATCCTGCGAGTCCGTCATCAAGGCATGAAGGTCCTTGACGACGGCGTGCAGGTCAAGACTCTTGAATTCCTTGGCATAATCGAACTCCTTTCCCATCGGATTCGACAGGTTCGAGTGCTGGTGGAGAATCTGAAGGTCCAACTGCTTCGGCCACCAGTCACGGTTCGTGTGCGCGGTGGTTCCGTGAGGAAACGGGCACTTGGATTCAGTTGGCGCCCCCGTTGAGGTAGTAGTTTCTTTGTCCATGTATTCACCTTCCTTTGAATTATTTAAGAATTGGTATGAACCGCAAACTCATTTTGGATTTCCAATTCACGCGATCGCCGACACGCTTGCTCACGCTCCTTCGAGATTAACGGGAAGTGCGCCGCGGAGCGCACTTCGTGCAGAGTCCGCGGAATATAAGCTCGCATTCGCGAAGAATCCGTTTACCGAGAGTGCGCGAAGCAGGTCTGGGCACGTTGTACCACTCCACGTCCTCCACCTTGCCACAGCGATCGCAGATGAAGTGGTGATGCCGCGTGCCCATGGCATCAAATCGCGCGGCGCGGCCCTCGGCGGCCACTTCACGCACCAAACCCGCCTGCACCAAGTCCCGCAAATTGTTATAAGTCGTGGCCCGGGAAGAGCGCGGATCCACGCGATTCACGGCTTTGAAGATTTCCGTTGCGGTGGGATGCCCGTTGTATTGCATCAAGAATGCCATCACGGCGTAGCGTTGCGGCGTGCAACGCAGCCCGCCACCCTCCAAGGACCGTTTAATCGCCTGGGCGTCCATGAGGTAATTAGATTGTATCTAATATGATATTTTGTCAAGACTAATGCTTTTGGTTGCGACCGCAATCATAGCGAAAGGAACCTTTCTTCTTGAAGGGAAAGTGGCGCGTCCGGAGCGGTTCGAGGGGGCGACCTTCTGCTTAGAAATTAAGGGCCGATAGCCTCGTGGATAGCGAGCAAGGCATTGAGGGCAGAAGATCTTTGGACAAGAATTTTCGCTGAAGAGATACATCTTGCCCCGATTTGGCAATTCCAACGGGCACCAATTCCAACAAAGCGGTGTCCATTAAACAGGCGCAGGATCCCCGCAGTGTCGAAAAGTGACGGTGCAAGAAAAGCGGCTTGTCTCGTTCTAACTTCGAGCGACTGAGCCTGGCGTCGCTGCAGCCTCACTTCCAGGGAGAGACATCATGGATCACCCGTTCGGGAACCAGACCCAAACTCGACTGTTCTTGTACGTCACAGCCCTTGTTCTTGCCGTCTCTTCGCTACTGGTACTGCTACCGTTCGTGGGTGCTAACGGAACGTCCAGCACCGCCAGCTATTCCAGAGGTGCTCTGCACCTGATGATTCCTTATCGCGCGGATCATCCTGGAACGGGCCGCCTGACACTGGAAGTCTTGGACCCCGAAGATCATGTGATTGGAAGAGTCGAGAAATCCTTGACGGTCGTGCAAGGTGCGTCGCAGTGGAAGGAAGGTTTGAGGCTTGATAAGCCGGTGGCCATCGACGAACTGGTTTGGCACCGCGTACGCTACCGCTTCCAGTACGACGACAGCCGGTTTGCGGACCTGCAAGGAACGGAATCCATCTCCCAAATGTTGCGCATGCCCGTTTTGCGTATCCTTGGGCAGCAGTCCTATCTCTCAGGAAGCCTTGCCGCGGTGCGAGTTATCGTTACCGACTCGAAGAACGAGGCGATATCCGGGCGCAGCAACTTGCGAGTTGAACTCGAGGCTCCGGGGCAAAATCGAACGACACTTTTCGCGGGCCAACTAAACCATCGCAACACAGCAGAGGTGCACTTTCAGTTTCCAGCAGGGCTCACCGGCAACTGCGAGTTGCGCTATGTTGTGGACACTTCTCTCGGTTCGACCGAGTATACCCAGGCGATCCGGCTACAGGATAAGGTGGGCATCCTGCTCACTACCGAAAAACCAATCTATCAACCAGGGCAGGTGATCCATGCGCGTGCTTTGGCGCTGGACCGCGCGGACCATGAAGCAGTGGCAAACCGCGACCTGATATTTGAAGTAGAGGATTCACGCGGCAACAAAGTCTTCAAGAAGGCAACGCGCACCGACGAGTTCGGCATTGCCTCGGCAGAGTTCGACCTCGCCAGCGAAGTGAACCTGGGCACTTATCACCTGCGTGCGCTATTGGGTGAAGGAGGGAGTGATGCAACGAATAGCGCGGAAATTGCCCCGAACGTGGAAAAGTATGTGCTTCCGAAATTCAAGGTGGATGTGGAGTTCACCTCCAAGGACGAGCAGAAAAAGCACGGCTATCGTCCTGGAGATCATGTCAAGGGTACGGTCCAGGCGAACTATTTTTTCGGTAAGGCGTTGGACGCGGCGGAGGTTTCGATTAAGGCAACGGGCATGGATGTCACCACATTCGAAGCGGCTTCCGCAGAGGGCAAGACGGACCACGACGGCGCGTATCACTTTGACTTGCGGCTTCCCAACTATTTAGCCGGCCGACCGCTTACTCAAGGAGCCGCGCGCCTGCTAATCGAGGCAACTGTAAAAGACAGCGCGGGCCATTCAGAAACGAGGGGAGAGCCCATCACGGTCAGTGAATCGGCATTCCTGATTACGGCGGTTCCGGAGGGCGGAACGTTGATCCCTGGGCTTGAAAACCAGGTGTTCTTGCTGGCGTCCTATCCAGATGGTTCGCCTGTAGAGGCGGATTTAAGGGTCCGGACAAACGAAGGAAGTGAGCAGAGCGTCAGGACCGATGGCGGCGGCGTGGCAGTCATCAGCCTGAAAACACCGTCGGGCGGCGAAACTCTCCAGATCGAAGGCCGCGACAAAGAAGGGGAAACCGTTTCAGCCACGGTTCCGCTGCAACTGCGCGCGGGGGAAGATCAAGTGCTTTTGCATGCCGAGCGGGCTGTCTACCGCTCAGGGGATACGATTCACCTCAAAGTGTTGGCCACGAAGAACCGCGGCACCGCTTACATCGATATGGTCAAAGAAGGACAAACGATTCTGACGCGCGATCTGGACATCAGCGATGGCGAGGCAGAACTCTCGGTGGTTGCCGGCCCTGAAATGGCCGGAACACTGGAAATCAACGCGTACATGTTTGGCCAAAACGCGCAGCCCGTTTCTGATCACCGGCTAATCTTCGTTCAGCCGGCCGATGAATTAAGAATCGAGACGGTAGCGGACGCGCCTGTCTATAAGCCGGGCGACGACACGCATATTCGTTTCCGGATAACCGATGCCCATGGCCACGGCGTACACGCGGCGCTCGGACTTCAGATTGTGGACGAAGCGGTATTTGCGCTGGCGGAGAAGCAGCCCGGCTTCGCGAAAGTCTTCTTTTATCTGGAGCAGGAAGTGATGAAGCCGAGGTACGAGATCCATTCCATCGGATTGCCGGAGGTTGTCGAGCCGGTATCGCAACCGCAGGAGGAACAGCGGGATCGCGCGGCCCGGGCGCTTTTTTCGGCGACGGAAATCGTCTCTCAAAACAAATTTGAGACGGAAGTTGGCCGTTCGGTTCCGCAGACAAAATACTACGAATTTTTGGGCCGCTACCGGGCGCAGTTCATCGCAAATTCGGAGAAAATTGCCGCGCAACTACGGCGCTCGTTCGCGGATGACCCTGCCCAGGCAGACCTGCAGAAGGCTTTCCAGAAACTTGCGGATTCGGGGACACCCGAGTTTCGCGATCCCTGGGGTAAGGGACTGCAAGTCGAACCCCTGACATGGGATCCCAGCAAAACACAGTACCTCATCCGCAGCGCGGGGTTCGACAAACAATTCAACACTGCCGATGACCTGACGGCGTTTCTGTATTTCCGGCGCAGCAAATTGGTGGCCTCCCCTTCCGACGGAAAAACCGGGATGAAGGTCCAAATCGCGCACGACCGTGGCCCTAACAATGGACTGGCCGAGATTACCGGGACAGTTGTGGACCCATCTGGCGCCGCGGTCGGGAGCGCGGTCATCACCGTCAGCAGCTCCGCCACAGGACATTCCGCAACTGTGCAGGCAGATGAAGCTGGCAAGTTCCAGTTGACCGCCCTCCGAAAGGGCACCTACGAAGTCGTTGTTTCCAGCCCCGGGTTTCACCAGTCAGCGCAGACGTTAAAGCTTGCGCCGCGTGACCACGCCGAACTGGACGTGTGCCTCACAATCGGATTTTCGACCGAGACGGTGGAAGTGAGCGGCGGTTCGGAGGTTATCGTAACCACTGAAAACGGCATCATGGCTGGGGGAGTTCCGGGAGGCGTGGCGGGTGGTTCCATGGGTGGCGTGATTGGAGGCGTCATTGGGGGTGTCCCGGCTGATCGAGCAATCCTGGTGGCGCCGGCTCCGGCTGCTATACCAATGGCAATGGCAAGACGCATCGCTATCAAGGAGCTAGATTCCCAACAACTTAAAGACAAGACGCAAGACCAGGAAGGCGCGCCAGATGTGCACGTGCGTTCGTACTTTCCCGAAGCCTTGTACATCAATCCGGAAATCATCACGGATCGCGACGGGAATGCCAGCATTTCCATACCGCTCGCCGACAATATCACCACGTGGCGCATGGCGATGCTGGCCTCCACGCAACACGGTGCGCTGGGCACAGCCACATCCAGCCTGAAAGTTTTCCAGGACTTTTTTGTGGACCTCGATCTCCCCGTCACGTTGACGCAAGGCGACCAGGTTTCCATCCCGGTGGCTATCTATAACTACTCTGGAGCAAAGGGTGATGTGCGCCTTCAATTGAAACCTGGCGATTGGTTTTCGCTGGTGGATGACGCCGCGGATAAATCGGTCAATGTAGAGGCTGGACACGTTGGCGGTTCGCAATTCACGCTGGAAGCCAAGAGCATCGGTAAATTCAAATTGACGCTCACCGCGCGCATGAAGGGTGACCCAAAGCGCGCGGACATCGTGGTGCGGGAAATCGAAGTTGTTCCCAATGGCCGCGAACAAAACGTGGTGTTCAACGGCCAATTGGAATCGGCCGTCAGCCACAACGTCGAGTTCCCGGCGAATTCCATCTCCGGCGCCAGTAAGATTTTCGTGCGGCTCTATCCGGGCCCGTTGAGCCAGGTGATGGAAGGCATGGACGCGATTCTGCGCATGCCTGGTGGCTGTTTTGAACAAACCTCTTCGAGCACTTATCCCAATGTGCTAGCGCTGGATTACATGAAGCGGACGAAGAAGCTTACTCCCGAAATCCACGCGAAGGCCGAAGGTTACATTGCCAACGGCTACCAACGGCTGCTTACTTTTGAAGTGCCGGGCGGCGGGTTCTCCTGGTTCGGCCAGGCACCCGCGAACAAGATTCTGACTTCTTACGGGCTGATGGAATTTTACGACATGTCAAAGGTCTACGAAGTGGACCCACGTCTGATTCAGCGCACGCAGCAGTGGCTTGCGGCACAGCAGCTTCCAGACGGTAGTTGGAAGCCGGATAGCAACTTCATTAATGAAGGAGCGACCAATCGTTACAATTCCGACGTGCTCAGGATCACTGCGTACATCGCCTGGGCGCTCGGGAATACGGGTTATCAAGGTGGAGCGGTAGAAAAGGCCAGCCAGTTTATTCAAAGCCACCTTTTTTCCGGCAGGGTGGACGCGTACACGCTAGCCGTAGTTGCCAATTTTGCCGTGGACTACGGGAAGGACCGCGAGTTTGCGCGGCGAGCGATAGAGCTGCTCCTGAACGCGCGCACGGAAAAGGACGAACTGGTGTGGTGGAGTTCAGAGGAGACCGGCGTTTATTCCACGGGCACGAGCGCCAATGTGGAGACCACGGGGCTGGCCGCGCAAGCACTCCTGAAATGGAGCCAGGCGCCCACTGCTACCCGGAAAGCACTTTCCTTCCTTAGTTCTAAAAAGGATGCGTCGGGGACTTGGGGAAGCACACAGGCGACCATCATGGCGCTGCGCGCGCTTTTGCTCGGGGCGGAGAAGGGCACGGGCGATGCGCGTGGAAGAGTGGAAATCGCATTGAACGGAAAACCCATAACGCAATTCGAATTGAATGCGGAGAACAACGACCTGTTCCACCAATTCGTCTACAAGGACATTGATCAGGCCAGCGCGAATCAGATCGAAGTGCGCTTCGAGGGAAAAGGAAATCTGGGATACCAGGTTGTTGGACAGTACTTCGTGCCATGGGACGAGGCCGGACTGGAGGAACCGCTATCCATCGCCGTTCACTACGACCGGACACATTTAGCCCAGGATGACATCGCCACGGCCACGGCCACCGTCAGGAACAGCCTGAAGAAGAACGCCAACATGGTGATGGTTGACCTGGGGATTCCGCCGGGATTTGACCTTTTGAGCGAGGATTTGCAGGACTATCAGTAGAAATCAGCGGGGCAGAAGAGCGGCCGATTGGAGAAGTTCAACCTTACCGCTACTCAGGCGATTCTGTACTTCAATTCCTTTGCTCCCGGCGAGACGGTCACTTTGTCCTTCCGCCTGCGCGCCAAGTATCCGATTCACGCGCGGACTTTTTCCTCGCGCGTGTATGAATATTACGACCCGGACGTGAATTCCATCGCCCGGCCCGTACAACTGGAAATTCGAAAGCGATAAGACTCATTCGCATCACTATTGCTTGGCTGGCGCGGAAGAGAAACGATAATTTCACATCCATAGACGTCTACCCGACTGTGCGCAGCGCATGATTTTGCTGCACGCTGATACTGGATCGCCACCCCTCTGATTGCCACCGATGAGTTGTCTGGTTGGAAATGAAGCAACTTCAAGATGTGCAGATTCATTCCGAAGATGTAGTCTGTGAGACACATGTCCACCAGCCGACACAATTTGGGTTGGTAGCACTTCGCCGGAAACGAAGCATTTTCACGTGAAAACAGTATGGAATCTCGCCTGCACAACACTGCTCTGAATTCACGCGGATAGTAGTTTTGGGTTCTCGAAGAGGGACCATGAGTCGAAATCGGAAGTTGCCGTTGCGGACGATCATCTCGGCAGCTCTCGCGACGATTGTTCTGGCAGCCATTTTTGTCGGGTGGCGGGCAACACGAGCTATCCACCAGTCGGCGCAAGAGGTGCGCTCCGAACAAGAGATGCAATTCCGGGAGCAGCCTTTCTCACCTCCGACTAACGTGAACTTTGAAGTTGTCAGCTCGCCCGATGTTTTCCTCCAGTTTGCGCGCTTTCAAGACCATCTCTATATCGCGGGGCCTTTGGGGCTTACCGAATACGATCTGGGCGGAACGATGCAAAGGCAATTTGCGGCGGGAAGGGAATTGCCTTCTTCCCCGCTGGTCGCCATGGCCGTAGGTACGACGGGAAATTCTTCCGAGCCTGAACTCGTCGTGGCCACGGCGGGAGAAGGCATCCTGATCTTCAATGGAAAAAGTTTCCGTCAAATTTATCCCACAGATCCCCAAGCGCGAGCGGTCACGACGATCCTCCCTGTGGCGTTGGGACATTTGCTGATCGGCACAAAAAAGCGCGGCGTGCTTCTCTACGACGGGAAACAGATCAGGCCGTTGCACGCCAGTCTGAGGAATCTCTACGTGCAAGTGCTCGCGGGGGATGAAGTGGATTTGTGGATTGGCACGCTGAACCAGGGCGTCCTGCACTGGCACGCTGGCACAACTGAATCGTTTGGTGAAGAGCAAGGATTGCCCGACCAGCAAGTGCAGGCAATCGCTCTTGCGGGAGACAAAAGCTACGTCGGGACGCCTGTGGGTGTCGCCGAGTTCGACCGCGGGCGATTCTCGCGCGTGCTGGGCCAAGGGTTGCTGGTTACCTCGCTCTTCGTGAGCGGCGAGAATTTGCTCGTCGGCACGGAAGATCAGGGCGTCGTGCGAGTTCCCCTGACCAAACAGCGCCCCGGCCCCGGTGATCAGGGCTCTATGAAACTTGCGGAAGTGCAACAGTTCCTGGGCGGGGAAAACGCCGTTTACGTTTTGACGCGAAATAGCGTCTACGAACTTCCAGAACATGGATTTGGCTGGAAAGAGGTATTGAAACCGCGCCCTGCCGTTCTAAGCGATCGGAATATTTCGGCGCTGGCCGAGGATCAGAACGGACAACTGTGGGTCGGGTACTTCGACCGCGGGCTCGATCTATTGCCGGAGGATACGCGGCGAGTTGTACACGTGGAGAACGAACACGTTTTTTGCGTGAACAGGATTTGGCCGGACGCGAAGTCTGGGACGGTGGCCGTTGCCACGGCGAACGGCTTGGTGCGCATGTCCTCCTCCGGATCGCAGGAGCAAGTGCTGACGCGCGCGGACGGGCTCATTGCCGACCACGTCACGGACGTTGTGCCCTATGGCGAAGGATTGGCGATTGCCACGCCGGCCGGGCTGACATTTCTCGATGCCAATGGGGCGCGCAGCATGTACGCCTTTCACGGGCTGGTAAACAACCATGTATATGCTCTAGGAGTTTCCGGAGACGAGTTGATGGTGGGGACGCTCGGCGGCCTCTCCGTAATTGGGAAGGGCGCCGTGCGCGTAAATTATACGGCGGGCGCTTCCGGCCTCAAGCAGAACTGGATCACCGCGGTCGTCCCCGTAGGCGATGAATGGATGGTGGGAACGTACGGAAGCGGAATCATGGGATTGGATCGCGCAGGACACTTTCGTTCCTACGAGAAAGCCACCGCCGACATGGAGATCAACCCGAACGCCATGCTGGTGACACCTCGATATGTCTTTGCAGGAACGCTGGGAAATGGCCTGTACGTTTATGACCGGGAAAAGTTGCGCTGGGCGGCCATCCACGAGGGTTTGCCTTCGCAAAACGTCACCGCACTCGCCCAGAGCAGCGGATACATTTACGTTGGAACGGACAACGGTTTGGTACGAATACAGGAACAGAAACTACAACCATGAGAAAAGCACTGACCGCGATTTTCCTATTATTGAGCGCGCCGCTCGCGTTGTTCGCGGACGGCGGAGTATTGATCCCCGGAGACAAGGCGCAGCCCGATCCCGCCATTCTCTCGCTGGAAGAGATGGAAATTACCGTCCAGATCGATAACGGCGACGCGCGCGTGTTCGTACGCCAGGTGTTTACCAATCACACTAACAGGATTCAAGAAGGCAATTACATTTTCGCCCTGCCGTCGCGGGCCACGGTTTCCGACTTCGCCGTTTGGGATGGACCCACAAGAATTCCCGCGGTGATCCTGGAGCGCAAACGCGCGGAAGAAATTTACAACCAGTTGAAACAACAGTCGATAGATCCGGGACTGTTGCAGATGGGGGAGCGCGGCGCGGAAGAAGCCAAACAGAGCGCCATCTTCAGCGCGCGCATCGTGCCCATTCCGGCCTATGGCACAAAGCGGCTGGAATTCGAGTATCACGAATCCATTCCGGTTGAGAATCTGAAATCCTATTTCGCCATACCCTTGCGGCCAGATGCTTATCAGGCACAGGCTGCGCGGTTCTTCCGCATCAACTTTGAATTTCATTCGGCCCATGGAGTCACGCAATTCCAGGCCAGCGCAAAATCGTATCCACTGAAACTCGATGAACAGTCCCCACACCTGATCAAGGGCCACTTTGAAGGGCAAAATGTCAATTTAACGGAAGATTTTGTCGCCACCTACGATTTGGACCACGCCGGCAGCGATACCCTGCAGGTGATTACTCACAGGAATCCCATCAGCGGCCAGCCTTCCCCGACAGAAACAGCACCGATCCGCAGCAACAACGAACCAGGCTTTTTTGCCGCGGAAGCGCTATTGGGCACGGGACAGAGCGCGACTGCAGCTAGCGGAAGCACGCAGGCAGGCGCAGGCTCCGCGAAAACGCTGATCATCCTGATGGATACTTCTCTTTCGATGCAATGGGAGAAGTTGGAGCGCAGTTATCAGGCGCTGGAAACTCTTTTGCGAACGCTTAAATCCGAAGATAAATTCAACCTCATTCTCTTCAACAGTCAGACGCAGGCTTTCCAGGCTGCTCCCGCTTCTGCTGACAGCGCGGCGATTCAACATGCGCTGGATTTTGTGCGCGCCAGCAGGCTGCGTGGAGGAACGGACTTGCAGCGCGCCCTGCAGGAAGGATTGGCGCAATGCTCGGGATCAGGGGGCAATCGGTACCTCGTCCTGCTGAGTGACGGTGGCGCAACTCGCGGAACAATTCAGAATGGAAAGCTGGCCGGCTGGTACGAAACAGCCTGGAAAAAGCTTCCTGAAGCCAATCGCCCGAAGACTTACATCTTCGGCGTGGGTGACGATGCCAATCTCCCTTTGCTGAAGATGCTGGCACGGGAAGACGGAGTCCTGGAAAACGTGCTCTCGACGGAGCCAATGGACTTCAAGCTCACTTCGTTTCTCTCGAAGATTGGCCGCAGCCCCATTGGCCAGTTGCAACTCACAATTTCGCCGGATACGGCAGTGGATTCCGTCTACGCGCTACAGGACTCCGCATTTTCCGGTTCCATGACGGTGTGGGTCGGACGTTACCGAAAAGCCCAGCAAGATGCGGCATTCAGCGTTCACGGAGTGCGCGATGGCACGCCGCTAGCGATTTCCGCAAAGGCTAATCTACCCGGAGAATCCATGGATCACCCGCAGCTTCCCCGGTTGTGGGCGCGGGCTCGCGTGGATGCGTTGCTGGAAAAGATCCAAAGGGAAGGCGAAGACCAGGCATCCATTGACGAAATCATTCGGCTGGCAAGGCAATACAAATTTGTGACGCCCTACACGTCCTTTCTTGCAGTGCCTCGCGCGCTGTTGAGGCCCAGGGTGATTCGCCCTGGGGATCCGGTTCTTCGCGTGAAGACGGACGAATCCATCATCTCGGTCGTCGCGCTATTTCCCTTCGGGTTGTTGCAAAAACTTCGCTATCTGCCGGATGAGGATACCTGGCAAACGCGCTTCTTTGCGCCGAAAGACATGCAGGACGGCACGTACAGCGTGCGGCTGGTTCTGCGGGACCGCGCCGGGCACACCTATCGCGAAGCAAAAACATTTGTCATCGCCAGCAAAACTCCGGTTGTGCAGATCAAGCTCGACCGCAATCGCTACCGCCGGGGACAAGTGCTGGAACTAAAGGTGGCGGCATCGCAGAGCACACGAAGCCTGATTGCACGCCTTGAGGGAGCGGCTCCCGTTGGGCTCAGGTGGGATGCCAGGGCCGGCGTGAACACGGGTCAGTTGTTTATTCCAGAGCAGATGATTCCCGGAACCTACCGGCTGACAGTTACCGCGGAAGATATTGCGCACAACATGGGATCGCAGGGGGTGGACATTGAAATCGTTCCGTAATTCTTCACCCAGGCTGAGATTGTCCGTGGGAGGAGCCATCCTGGCGCTGGCGGCCGCGGGATTCGTGCTAACCGCCAGCGGAGCTCTGCCCACGTGGATTCGCAACGTGGAAGCAGAAACAGGAATCGAGCGCGCATTTTTCCGCATGATGCCGCTGCCCTCCGGCAGTGTGCTGTTCCGCAGGCCTCCCGCGGAAACGCGGCCTGCGCTTGCAGAACTCATTCAACAGAAACCCGCGAACGCCGAACTCTACTCCTTGCGGGCTTTGGAAGATGAACAACAATTGGATTTCACCGCGGCGGAATCGGATTGGAAACAATACGTAGCAAAATCAGCTAACAAGACAGCCGCGCAACTTGCACTGGCAGATTTCTATCAGCGCCAGCTGCGGCCTGGGGATGAGATTGCGGTTCTTTCAATACTTGCCAGCGCTCCTCCCGATCCGTCCGAGCGCTTTGTGCCCGCGGTAGAGCAGGAGTCATGGCACGCGTTTGAGCGCATGTTCACCGTTATTCAAGCGCAAGGCTTGTCACAAGATGTCTCGATCGCGAAATATCGCGCCTGGATTGCCCGCTACCCGCAAGAGACGCAACTCTACTCGCGTTTCCTGGAATACCTAATTCATCAGAAGGAATATGCCGCCGCAAACCAGTTGATCGCGGCTTACCAGAAACAGTTTCCGGGGGACGAAATCTTCCGGGTGAAAGCCAAAGCGCTGGTGGAATACCGGCAAGGGTCGATTCAGCAAGGCCTGGCGGTGTACGAAAAGAGCTTTCAGCCGCTGTGGGACCCGGAACTCGTGAAAAGCTACTTTGATCTTCTTGCGCAGACACAAAATCTTCGCAAGTTTCTGGATGAGTCACGCGCTACTTTGAACGCGAACCCCGAAGATCTGAGGGCGACCGCTCGCGTTTTCTACTATTACCAGCAACAGGGGAAGCTGGATGCCGCGCAGCAAGCCATCACCAATTTGCGATTGCACAAAGAAGCGGCGAAATCGGCTTGGACGTCCCAGGAACTCTATATCTGCGGGCGGCTTTTGGAAGACATTCATTCTTATCCAGAAGCGGCACGCTATTACTTTGCCCTTTACAACAGCAAAGGGGCGAACGATTCGCAGGAGCGCGCGCTCAGCCGACTGACCGACATGCTGCTCACCGCTCCGGAGACACCGATACGCCTCGGCAGCGGCGAACTCTCTCTGTACAAAGACATTGCCACACTCGATCAGGGCCCGGGCTACTTCAACGGGATTCTTTCTCTGCTACTCAACACGACTTCTCCTGCAAGCGAGTACTCAGAGGAAGAACAACGCGCAGTCCCTTATTTCCATCGTTCGCGCGCTGCCGAACTGCTGGTTTTGCTGGACAAAAACTTTCCCAATTCGCCGAGCCGTCCCGAGCTCCACGCCAAGCTGCTCGATTTTTATGCCAACAGCGGCAAGAGCGAGGCTCTCCTGAACGGTGGCAAAGAATTTCTGGCGACATTTTCGAAAGCAACAGAACGCACGCATGTGGCGCTGCTCATGGCGGATGCGGACGCGCGACTCGGCAGAACTCAGGACGAATTCGCCATCTACGATTCCGTACTGCAAGAATTGGCCGGTGAAGCGGACAAATTGCCACTCGGCCCACGCGTCGCCGGGACGGATGAGTTCCGGGCGCGAGGAAACGAAAGCGCCGCTCAAGAAGGCGCCGAGCAATCGGACAACGGGGACACGGGCGACGCGCGCACGCAACAGCCCGCACCGAATGCCGCGTTCCAGGTGAAGACCGAACACAATGAGGCAGAGGCTGGGCCTCGCTCACCGGAATACTCGCGAGTGCTGGAGCGTTACCTGGCTCGCTTAGTTGAACTGAAGCAGATTCCTCAGGCCCTGGGAGTCTTGCGGCGGGAAATCGACCACAACCCCGACGATCCGGGCCTTTATGAGCGGCTGGCTGTTTTCCTGGAGCAAAACAAAATCGCCAGCGAGCAGGAAGAAGTCTACCGGCGCGCTATTGCTCGTTTTCCGGATCGTTCCTGGTATCACAAACTGGCGCGATATTACCTGAGATACCGCAAGAACGCGGAGTTCGAAACGCTTTCGCGGGAAGCCATCAAACAATTTAACGGCAGCGCCTTGGAAAAATACTTTCAATCCGCTTACGGCGCGCCCGCGGAAATGTACGTCCGCCTGAATCAATACGCCAATGCGCGGTTTCCCCACAACCCTTATTTTGTCATGAACCTGCTCGCGATTTACCACAGCCGGGCGACATGGAATCAAGCCGCGTGGGAAGCGCTGATGCGAGAACACTGGTTTGAAGAGCCCTATCTGCGCAACCAGTATTTCGAATTCCTCAGCTCCAGCGGGAAGCTGGATTCAGAATTGCGCGCACTGCAGAAAATGGCGCCTCCGCAGGCGACTGGCACTTGGGAAGACTTTGCCCGCAGCAATCCCGCCGCCGCGGAATATTTGGCGCAGGCAAATCTTTGGGGTTCTCACTTCGAGGAGAGCGCACCTGTGTTGAAAGCTCTCGCCGATGAATATCCCGCCGAGGCCGAACTGGGGCGCACCGCATCTTCCGTATTTCGCTCGCTGGCCTATTTCGATCCTGGCAAAACCGGCGAAGCCATTAAGATCGAGGAAAACCTGCTGGCCGCGAATCCAGGGAATCGCGAGATTCTTGCTCGAATCGGCGATATCTATTCGGACCGCGAATTGTTCGCGCAAGCGGCACCATACTGGGAGCGTATTCCCAAAACCGCTCCGGGAGAATCCGGAGGTTACCTGGAAGCCGCTACGATCTATTGGGACTACTATGATTTCGACAATGCGTTGCGGTTGCTTGAGGAAGGCCGGAAGAAACTCGGCGATCAGAGCCTCTATGGCTACGAAGAGGGCGCGATCTATGAAGGGAAACGCGACTATCCGCACGCTATCCGCGAATACGCCGATGCCGCGTTGGCGGCCAATGGCGAATCACTTGCCCTTGGCAGGCTTTTGGATCTGGCGCGCCGTCCCAAATTCCGCGATCTGGTGAACCAGGAAAGCGAGAGGCTAGCCAGCGTTTCGCAATACAGCTCTTCGGGCGTCAACGTGCGCGTACGCATATTGGAAACGGAAAATCGCAAACCGGAATTGGCGGCGTTCCTCGACGCGGCAGTCACGAACGCGACGACCATCGAACAAGCCGCGGAGCTCGAATCTCTGGCACAACAAAAATCACTGGAAAATGTGCGCCAGCATGCGCTGGAAAAGCAGGCGACCCTGGCGACGGATCCCGTCACACGTTTGCAACTGCGCTATGCCCTGGTTCGTCTTTATGAAGCCCGCAAAGATCTCGCCTCCGCGCAAAGAAACATCGAGGCCTTGTACCGGGATAATCCCAAAATTCTTGGCGTGGTGCGCGCAACAGTTGATTTCTACTGGCGGGTGAAACTTTATCCGCAAGCCATTTCGGTTCTCGAGCAGGCTGCCAAAGACGCCTATCCGGAACTCGGCAAGCAATTCGCGTTCGAGGCAGCGCGCAAATCCACGGAAGCGCACCAGTTTGCGCAGGCCCGCACACTGCTCGATCCTCTGCTCAAGGAGTCGCCATACGACAGCCAGTACCTCGCGGCGATGGCCGATACGTACGCGCAAGCCGGCGATCAGCAAGGCTTGAAACAGTTTTATCTCGACAAGATTGCGTTATTTCGAACTGCGCCTTTATCCGCGGATGACCGCAAGAATCGCATTGCCACGCTCCGCCGCGGCCTGATTCCCGCGCTGACTAAGCTGAATGACTATCCGGGCGCGGTGGACCAGTACATCGAAATCATCAACAACTTTCCGGAAGACGAGGCGCTGGTGGCCGAGGCGGCATTGTACTCTTTCCACTACAAACGGCAGGCGCAGCTTCTGGACTTCTATGCAAAAACGGTGGTGCAATCGCCACGCGATTACCGTTGGCCCATGGTGCTTGCCCGCATCCAGACGAGCCTGGAGGATTTTCCTTCCGCGATTGATGCTTATGGAAAGGCCATTACGGTCCGGCCCGACCGCACGGATCTGCGCATTGCGCGCGCCACGTTGGCGGAGCGGTTGTTGAAGTTCGACGATGCCGTCAGCGACTACGAACGAATCTACCAATTGGCCTACAAAGATCCGAAATGGATGGAGAAGATTGCCGAGGTGCGCGCGCGCCAGGGGCGTAACGACGATGCCGTCGCGGCGCTTAGGACGGCCTTGATTGACGTCGCCCCCGAGCGCGCCGAAAACTATTTTGAGGTGGCCCGGCGATTGGAATCGTGGGGAATCCTGGAGCAGGCACGGACGTTCGCGGAGCAGGGAGTCAACACAGCCGGTGGCGAATTATTGGCGGAAACCCAATATCACGAAGGGGCAAAGCTCTATACACGCATCATGACGCGCCTTCGTCAACAGGAGAAAGCTTACAGCACGCTGCGAACGGCGCTCACCGCCGCAGCTTCCTCCGTTCCGGTCGTCAAGGAACAAGTAGCCAAAGAAGGAATCGCGGGAATTTCCGACAAGGAATGGCGCGAACATACGTTGCAAGTCCGGAAAGCAAACGCCAGTGCTGGAATGCAGGGAGCCATGACGGAAATGGGCGCGGCCGTGGCGCGCTATTTCACGCCGGAAGAAAAGGTCACGTTTTCCGGGTTTACGCGGACACTTTATACGCCCATGAATTTTGCGGAAGTCGATTTCATTGCTCTTCCGTTGATGCACAGCGCCGGGCTTGCCCCGGAAGAGGCTCGCTGCCGTTACGAACTGATGATGAGTCTTCCCGCGAATTCCCCGATTCTGTTTGCCCAGATGTCGAGGTTCGTAGAACTCCAGCGGCAGCGCCTGCAGTTTGCGGAACTCGGCCCGCAACTCGAGCGATTTGCTCCACGCGTGGCACCAACGCAGCGACCGGGTGTTCAGCTGGATGCCGCGGAGGCTTATCGCGCCGCGGGTGATTCAGACAACGACCTGCGAGTACTGAGCAGTGTGCCGCCGGTTTATCTCACGGGCGAAACGCAGAACCGGTATTTTCAGCTGCTTCTGGAAAAACAGCCGCAACAACTTGTGCAGATCGCTTCTTCCTGGAGCCCCTTTGGCGAGCAGGCAGCCGACTTCGCGATCAGGAACGGCGACTCTGGTATGGCTCATGCGGTTGTGGCCGCGCGGGGCCGTTCGCGGCCGGCCGTTTGGGGAAAGGCTTACACCGCGCTTGTGGGACTGTACTTCACAGAACCTTCCGTGGATGTGAACGGCGCCTTTCTAAACGCTCTTGGCGATCAACCCATTGGGGAGCGGCTGGGCAAACTTGTGGATCGCAACAGCCAGCTGGCCGGCGACGTGTGGTTCTACTATGGATCGCGCTATGGCGAGTATTTGGGTGACCTCAAGCGGGGCACTGCCGAAGATTATCTCCCTTCCAGTCTGGAGCAGAGTCCTGCTTCCTGGTCCGGCTATGAAGAGCTGGCGGACTACTATGCGGAAAGCGGCGACGCGCGCGCTGCGATTGAGGATTACAAACACGCGCTGGAATTGTCGCCGGGGCAAGCCGCCATCCACGATCGCCTGGCGCTGGCCTATTTCAGGGATGGCAAACGAGCGGAAGCGCTGGCCGAATGGAAGCTGGTTTTTTCCGGCCTGCTGAAACAGTTCAACAGCGGGCGCACCCCGGAAAGTTTCTGGTCCGATTTTGGGCGCGTTTGCGATCACCTTCATTCCAGGCACCTGTTTCCGTCCGCGAAGACGGATGCCGATGCGCTTGTCCGCGCTTATCTCCATCGCAATGGCAACTATCGCTCAAACGCCCTGCTGCATAGTGTTTATGCGGCTATAGATGACCCCGCGGCGGCAACGGCCTGGCTGTTGGACGTTTCTTCCTCCGCTCCTGACTCCACGTTGATCTTGTCGGATGTCGCAGGGGCGCGATGGATTCCGCTGGATCAGCGGGGACCCATTTTCAGACGAATTCTGGAAGCGAAACAGAATGACGCCGCTAAAGCAGAAGGCCTCGAAAGGGAGAGCGCGCAAAACGAACTCCGCTCGTGGCAGATCCGTTGGCTGGAATATTTGCTGGAAGCCAAACAATATCGGCAGGCCGGGGATTTTCTTGCTGCTTTGCCGGAGGAACCTCAGAATACCGATGCTTCCGCTCTTGTTTCGTACGATCTTCAGGTTGCCGCGCATCTTGGCACCCTGGACGCGAAGATCGCATCGTATCGTTTCGATCCAGACCACGCGCCCACCGCGAAACTTCTGCGTTACTCAGCGCGGGAGCTCTTTGAAGGAGGCGACAAAGAGTCCGCGCGCAAGATTCTGGAGTTCGTATTCGCGCGCGAACTCGACGAGCATCAACTCGTCGCCGCAAACTTTCTGGGCCTTGCGGAAATTCGCATCGCTGCGGGAGATACGCCGGGGGCCGTCGAACTCCTTCACCGGCTCGTCACGGTTGTCGGCGATCCGTACGCAGACATGGATTCGGCCGCCGCGCTGCTCGAAAAAACAGGGCACAACACGGAAGCTATTGCGTTTCTTGATCCGCTGGTCAAATCCACGCCCTGGGAGCCAGAGTTCCGGGTGCGGCTGGCCAAAGCGCAAATCGCCGCGGGCGCGAATGTCAGCGGCGCGCAAGAAAGTTTGGCAGCAATCGCCGCGGCGCCGCAGAATTCTTACAGTCAGCGTATCGAAGCTGCGTTGTCTCTTTCCGGTTCCCACCATGTCGCGGAGTTTGGCGGCGCCGAATTAAAACTTGTAGCCGCTGATGCCAAAAACATCACTCTCGCTTCCGCCGATCAACCCTTTTTCTATGATGCCCGCATCATTGCGGCGCAGAACTCGAGCGACGCGCATCAAAGGGTCCAGATCCTATCGAATGCGCTGGCGGACACGCCCGCGCGCGACGATGCCCGCGTCCCACTCTTTCATGCCGCTGGTGCACTTCATTCCGATGAATTCGCCATCGCCTCCATCGGTCAAATGCTGAGCGAAGAACAAGCCCGACAAGTTGCGGTCCCAGACACGGGCAACGAGACGGAAGCATCGAGTACGGATGAGGACTTCGCGGATCAGGAGGGGACACCACTGAACGCACCTGCATCATTGCAAACAGCGCAACGCGCGGAACTTGCAGAATCGGTCGGCGTGGTTCTAATGCGGCTCCATCGATTCACAGAGGCGCTTGGCTACTTCCAGACGTCGCAGCAGTTGGAGAAAAACCCTGCCAGGCGAAAAGAGCTTGCCGCGCAGATTAGCGAAGATAAAGCGCTCTTGCGGCGCCAGCAGCTCAACGCGGCAAGACAGCCGATCCTCCACGAGGAGTTGGAGCAGGACCGTCTGGTGCGGCCGCGGCTTGTGGCGCGGTCAGCGCCGCCAGCGAAGCCAACCGCAAAGCCGGGAGAAAGACCATGAAGCGCGTAATCAACTTCGTACTAATCGCATCAGCGTTCCTCGGCGTCAGCTGGGGAGCTTACCAGGCAACCACCTCTTCACCGGAGCCGGCCCTGTCTCGATATTTCCCATCCGGGGCGTTGCTGTATCTGCAGGCGAAGGATTTCTCGGCGCTTTATTCGCGGTGGGAAAACTCCGATGAGAATCGCCTCTGGCTGAAGAGCAACAATTATGAGGTGTTCTCTCGTTCGCGGCTGTTCCTTCGTCTGAAGGACGCCAACACAGAGTTTTCTAAAGCCGCGGGAGTCCCAACCGATGTGAATCTGCTGCGGCAAGTGGCGGGCAAACAGAGCGCGCTGGCCATCTTTGACATTGGGAAGCTCGAGTTTCTTTACATCACGCGGCTGCGTGCGGCAAGTTCCATGCAGTCCACCCTATGGCAGACGCGCTCGACGTTTGAAACGCGAAATGCTGGAGGAGTCACATTCTACTTGCGGCTTGATCCGGATTCGGGAAGAGAAGTCGCTTTCGCGGTCGCCGGCGATTACCTGCTTCTGGCTACGCGAGAAGACTTGCTCGCGGGTGCGCTTCAGCTCATGGCTAGTGGTGACGCTCATTCGATTGAAACGGAGCCCTGGTGGTCGCAGTCGACTGCGGCCGCGGGACCGGAAGGCGATTTGCGGATGGTGTTGAACCTGGAAAAGATTGTGCCCAGTCCGTATTTTCGCTCCTACTGGGTGCAGCAAAACATTACTGACATGAAGCAATACTCCGCGGCGATTTCAGATCTGACTCTTTCCGGGAAAGAATTCCGGGAAGAGCGCGTTCTTTTGCGAAAAGCGACTCCCGTCGGCGTCAGCTCCGCGGGAGCCGGGCCGATTGCTGTTGCGGATATAGTGCGCCTGGTTCCATCGCAGGCCGGCGTTTATGTGGCCAAGGCGAGTCCGACACCGTCAGATTGCCTCGCGCTGCTGGAAACCAAAATTCTCGCTCCGCATTTGGGTCCTGGGGTTGCGGAAAAGCTGGCGCCGCAGGTAGAGCTCACGAATGGCGAAACCGGCAGCAGCACGGACCTGGAGACCCGCATCGATCAACCGCCCGCGAAAGCTTCAGTTGATGTGGATAGCTCAGCAGCGCTCAAAGATTTGCTCGCGAAGAATCCTGTCTCCGCCGTGTTGCAAGTGGAATCCACCGAACAGGACAAGGACGGCGTCTTTGTCCGCCTCCATTCTGCCGTGGCCTTGCTGGGGCAGTCGGAGTGGAATGAAACTGCGGTGCGTTTAGCGCTCGTTGAATTCGTTCGTCCAAGCTTGACGACGACGGGACTAGGGGTGGAGTGGCAGAAGAATGCTAGTTACTTCGAACTCAACGGACTCTGGACGCTGAGCGCCGCCGTCAACGGAAAGTATTTGCTCATCTCGGATAATCCGGCTTTGTTGTCTGCCATGGCCATGAATGCCAATCAAAGATCCACTCTCGAGCCTGCAGTTTTTGCCGCTAGTTTCAATCATCAAAGAGAAAAAGAAAATTTCTCGCGGCTTACCGACTTGCTTGATAAGCCGGCGGAGGGCTCCGGGGCAAGCGGCAGTCCGAATTTCTTCTCGGATAATATCGCGGGTCTGAGTTCCGCGCTTGCTGGCCTCTCTTCGGAAAGGATCGTTGTCCGTGATGCGGGCAGTAAGGTAAGTCAAACGGTTACTTACGAATGGGCTCGCTGATCAGGGCCGGAGTATCCGCACTGCTGGCGCTCGCAACTTCACTTTGTTTGCCCGGCAGCGACGCTGCGCAGTCTCCCGCGGCCACTCCGCCGCGTACTCTTTTTTCGCAATCGTCCATAGAAATTTTGGAACGCGAATTCTCAGGTGGCGATGTCTCCTACCTCCTGCTGGACGCAAACTCGGGGACGCTGCTCGCAAGCCGCTGGGAAAATTCTGGCAAGCCCATCCCGCTTGGCTCTCTCGTCAAGCCATTTACGTCTCTTGCGTATGCCGGAGCGCACGATTTTCATTACCCTGTCTATGTGTGCCGAGGCCAGGCGAGCGGCTGTTGGCAAGTGCGTCCACACGGAAAACTGGACATCGTTTCTGCGATTTCCGTTTCCTGTAACTCCTATTTTCGTTCGCTGGCGGAAAACGTCACCGTAGAACAAGTGCTTCCTGTCACCCGTACATTCGATCTTGAATCTCCTGATGCGACTCTCACCGGGCCAGGCCTCATCGGCCTGGGCGATCAGTGGAAGATTTCGCCAGTACGCATGGCGCGCGCATATCTTGAACTCTCTCGCCGGCGCGACCAGCCAGGTGTTCGGGAAATTCTGGCTGGGATGCGGCAGTCTGCGCAGCATGGGACGGGAGCGGCCGTGGGGCGCGCGTTGAAACATTCTGAAGCACTCGTCAAGACGGGAACTGCTCCCTGCACCCACAAGCCTGGTGCGCCCGGCGATGGATTTGTTGTTGTGCTTGTACCAGCACAAGCGCCGGAGATTGTTCTTATGGTCCGAGTCCACGGGGTTCCGGGAGCAAAGGCCGCGGAAACGGCGGGCCGCATGCTCAGCCGGATGGAGGAATAGGGAAGTGCGCTGGAAGTGGATTCCGCTTCTCCTTGCTGTTCCCCTGAGCGGTTCGCCGGCTAACGCACAAAGCGTCCGAATCGGTGTCCTTGGAATCTTCCATCCTCGTCTGCTTACTCTCAGTTCCCATGGCGGGCCGGCAATTGTCGCGACCGCCTCCGGGCAAACTCTTTTTCTACAACCTGGATCACCTGCCGAAGCGCTTCAGATTCGCGCTTCGGCAAATTTTTTGATTGTGAGCTTCGCGGGAAAGGAGATTCGCGCGAAGGAGCTTCATGCTGTCGGGCGCAATCGCGACGCGGTAGATTTTGTGCTTGGCGTACCGGGCAAAGTCGAAAGAAGGTACCGGGGCGCGCTCGACGTCAAAACTGTAGATGGGGCGCTAATGCCAGTCATCACGATGGATCTGGAAACCGCGGTGGCTTCCGTTGTTCAGGCAGAATCTCTGGCGGGCACGCCGTTCGAAGCATTGAAGGCACAAGCGGTGGTCACGCGTTCCTATTTTGTGGCTGGGGTGAAACGTCATTCGGAATTTGATTTCTGCGATCTGACGCATTGCCAGTTTTTGCGAGAAGCGCCAAGTGCCGGGAGCCCAGCAGCGCGCGCAGCGGAAGCCACGCGAGACTTGATTATTACTTTTGACGACAAACCCGTAGCCGCGATGTTCACGCGAAGTTGCGGTGGCCACACGCTCGCACCGGCCGAGATTGGCATTCCCTCTGGCGCGTATCCATATTTTTCCGTTGTTTGCGATTTTTGTTACAAAAATCCCGATCGCTGGAGCCGGCGTTTGAACGCAAGAGATGCCGCACTTCTCTTTGATCATAGCGAAGCCGGAAGACTGGCCGTGGATCGAAGGCTGGGTTGGGACGCGGTACCGAGCAACAATTTCGAAATGCAGAAAAACGGGACCGAGGTCATTTTGTCGGGAGTTGGCCAGGGGCATGGTGTCGGCTTGTGCCAGCGTGGAGCCCGGGCTTTGGCGGAGCAAGGCGCAAACTTTCGCGAGATTATCGACCACTATTTTCCAAATACGAGTCTAGGCCACGTTGCGCCGCATTCATCAATGGAAGTACACGACGAAATCTGGGTGGTCAGTTTTATGGAATATGAACCGGGATACTTTGATTTGGAGACGCGAGTGCTCGAACCACTCTAAAATCCGTTCGGCGAAAAAGTGTTACCTAAGTCTTAGGTACATTGTGTTACCCATGTCTCCGGGTTGGACCCTTGAAAAAATGGCGCGCCCGGCCCGATTCGAACGGGCGACCCTCTGCTTAGAAGGCAGACGCTCTATCCAACTGAGCTACGGGCGCATCCTTGGCTACTCTTTCATTCAACAACAGATGCGCCGCTACTTCAACTGCTTGTGCCTTCTTTCTCTAGAACACTTCAGAGGGATTGCAATCACTAAGCCAGCACCCAGCGGATCTGCCCGGCCAGGGCTCAACTCAGGTTCTTATTGAGAATGAATCGGGAGTACAGTTCGGACATGGTTCTTGGTTGGTGTCCCATCCAAGAGAAATAATGGCGTTCGCTATATGCAAATGTGCGTGCTTGGAGACCATCCGGGGCGGCTTAACCGCCGCTCATGCTTGACATTATTTGGAAGGGCTGTATCTAATGCCTGGAAGAGAACACGAAAAATGAATCGACGTTTGTTTGTCAGTATGGCCGCCGCTGGCAGCGTGACGATGGCAGCGCGGCTTGGCCGGTGTGACGCAGCAGTGCACGCCGCTCTCTGGAATCAAGTCGCTGGAGACGAAGACAATCTGAAAGCTCGCTGGCTTAAGCTCGACGCTGCCATGCGTGGCTGGTGGGATGGCGATCTGGAAAAGGCCGATGAAGAGGGGATTCGCGGGGATGCCACTCTTTCGCCGCCAACTCCCTCGGGCTCGAGTATTCCGTGGTCGCACAGTCCGCCGAAAACGCTGATCTTCCTTCCTTTCCCCTACAGTTCCGGCGGAGGATCCGTTGGCTCGTTTCCCGAAATGTATGGATGGGACGCGCACTTCATCAACTTAGGTCTTCTTGCACACGGCCGCACGGATATCGTGCGATGGAACATTCTGGATCAGATTTCCATGATTGAGCGTTTCGGGAAAGTGCTGAACGGAAACCGCACATTCTATGAAACGCGGGGCCAGCCTCCTCTGCTGGCGATGAGCGTGGAGAAATATTTGGAAGTGAAGGTGGACGATGAGGAGTTAGCGCTACTGGCTTTTCCCAATCTGGAGCGCGCCTACACAGGATATTGGAATGCCCCTGGCCACTCGACGCCGATCGGGCTTTCTACTTGCAGAGATAGCGGAACGGGTTCCGACAACGAATTGGAGTTAGCTTCGGAAGCAGAGTCTGGGTTGGACTACACTCCCATTTTTGGCGGCGACATCCGCCGTTGCGTTCCGATTCATGTGAACTGCGCTTTGATGCGACAGGCTCAGGTGCTGGCTTCTCTTGCGGAGCGTTTTGGTTGGAGCGAAAAAGCCGCGCGATGGCGCAAGGAAGCCGATCACCGCGCGGAACTCATCAACCAGTATTGCTGGGACGAGCAAGAAGGTTGTTATTTTGAGTACGATTACGTCCAGAAAACGCGCCTGCCCTATTACTCATTGAACGCCTACTGGCCGCTTTGGACAGGGATTGCTTCAGAGTCGCAGGCGAAGCGTGTCGTCGCTCATTTGCATCTGTTTGATCACCCTTACGGACTCACTTTCACAGACAAGAAATATCCGGGGATACACATGGAGTTCAAAGCCCTGGAGTGGGCTTATCCCGAATCGTGGCCGCAGCAACAAGTCGTCGTGGGACAAGCCTTGGAACGCTACGGCTTTGCGGATCTGGCGAGAGAGATCAGCCGACGCTACATTGCCAACGTGGTGGCAACGTGGGATAAGACCGGGCTCACGTGGGAACGCTACGATGGCGTCGTTGGCGGACATAACGTTCCGGTTGAACGCGACCCGGCGCAGCCGCTGCATGGGTTCTCTTCCGCCTCTGCGGTAGTGGTTGGACGGATTGCTTTCGGCTAATAGTGCCCGTGATTGGCGCAACTTATTTGAGTCATCGAGTTGGTATATTCGCGATTGCAAATATGTCGTAGGGACTTTGTAGCTGGCGAATGAAGGCCTCGGCTCTCGTAAAACCGCTTTCGATCCCGCGAAACCTGGCAACTGAATCCTGCAATTCGTAATAGCGATCCGGGGTTTGACTGGCATGGGCGTAGCAGGCAGCGCGCTTCAGCGGCTCCGTTTCTGAAATATCCACAAAGTGAGTGGGCGCGAACTGCAAGGTGTCTTCGCCGTCCGAGACTTCGTAGTAATAGAGCGCAAAACTTTTCCCCGAGTGCTTCCAGGCGTCGGCCGGCGCTGGGCCACGAAGTCGAACCGGAATACGCCATCACGCCGGCCGCCGTGAAGAAAAATATTATGATCGTCGGCGCTGGACCCGCCGGCATGGAATGCGCCATGGCCGCCCGCCGCCGCGGACACAACGTCACCATATTCGAGAAGAGTGACGCGATCGGTGGGAACTTCAAGAGTTATGCAACCCTCGACCTTGCCAACACCGCCGATCTGCTCAGCGTCGTGCGGCACTATGAGGTCATGGCGAAGAAACCGATATCGAGGTCAGGTGCAACACCGAGGTCAATCCCAAGCTGATGCGTAGCGTGCTGCATCAATACGCTCGCGGTGGTCGCCACCGGCGCTCGTATCGACCGCCATCTATTGCCGCCCTGCGATCAACCGGCTTTTTGGGCGACGCGCTCGACGTCGCCGCCGGTCGCGTCCAATGCGGTCACCGCGTGGTCATCCTCGGCGCCGGCAAGATCGGCCTGGTGCTTGCGGAATCGCTGAAGACCAACGGCCACGATGTGACCCTGGTGCGAGTCTGAAGCGCCCTCGGCATCGACGTGATGCCAACATTCAAGTGGCGGCATACCGCCTGGGTCGAGGAACTGAAAATCCCCGCTCTGACCAAGACACGGACCCTCAAGGTGTCAGCGGAGGGCGTCACCGTTGTGAGCGGCAAGGACGGCGAGCGCGTGATCTTCGCCGACACTGTGATCGCCGCGGTTATGTGCCGCAGCAATCAGGAGCTTTTCCATGAACTGGAATGGTTGGTCGACGAATTGCACGGTTGCGGCGACGCCATGGTGCCGCGCGGTTTGACGCAAGCGATCCACGACGGCTACCGCCTCGGCGTCAGGATCTGAGTATGGCGAACACGGGCGCGCCCGCGCATGAGATTCTTGCCGACCTGTCGGCGTGGAATGCGATGTTAAGCCGCCACGCCGAGGTCTTGGCGAGGTGACGCCGGGCAGCGGCATCGGCATCGTGCCGCAGGCCGACGCCGCGCAACGCTGCGGCACCATGCTGGTGTGGGAGCGCACCGAAGCGGACGGCATGGCGGCGGCCTTGCGTCCCTATACGGGTTACCATCGATGCGGCGTGGACCTGTTATTTGTCGCCGAGGACCGCGGCTTGCACGCGATCTACGGCGAGATCGCCGCGCGACCGCTCGACGAAATGAAAGCGGCGCTGCGCCGCGGCGATCTCTGCATGTTCGTGACCAAACGCCGTGACGATCTCACCGATGCTGGCTGGGACGAGCTATTGGAAACCCTCGGCCGCGCTATATGGGTCTTTGCCGATGATCTTCAGCAATCCATCGGGTGCGCCGGAACTCGCCTGCAACGAATGTGGCTGCCGCTGGTTCGATCGACGGAACAACACATGCTACGAATGCGGCGCGCCGGTGCCGGCTGAGGACTTGGCCGCTTTCGAAGAGGCACTCCAGGAGCATTACCGCAGATTGGCCGGCGGCCATATAATTCGCGCCGCGAGAAGGTTGCATTGCTCAGCCGATGGCAATCCCGGAACCAACCCGCAGTCGATTTCGCCGCGGTCTCGATGTGTGGGTTCGTAAATGCAATTAGGCGAGACCACGTCAAGGCCGCTGGTGCTTGGGGAAAAAGCCAATGCAGACGTTCCTTGATGCAATGCTGATGGCGAAGGAAAAGATGATCGCTGCCTGAGACATCGAACACCAGCACCCGATCGCTCAATCGGGCGCTGACTGTCAGTTCGAGTTCCCGCTAATGCACATCATCGAACACTCTGGCTAGCCGGCAGCCTCGGTCAATTCCCTACCTGCAATCTGTCCACCTTAGGGGCGCACGCCATGAACAATACATTCTCAGATTGATCGCCCTGCCCGTCTCGCCATCTTAGTCAAAGACCGAGATAGCTCGCTCGGACCTGGTCCGATTGCAGCAGTTCTTTCGCCGGGGCCTGTGAAGCGACGACACCGTTCTCCAACACATAGGCATAGTCGGCCACTTCCAAGCTAAGATAAACATCTTGCTCCACCAGGCAGACGGCGACGCCGCTCTTAGCGATCTCGACGATTGCTTCAAAGACATGTTCTAGGATGGCCGGCGCGAGCCCGAGGCTTGGCTCATCGAAGAGCAGGAGCCGCGGGGCCGACATCATGCCGCGGGCAATCGCCAGCATTTGCTGCTCGCCTCCCGAGAGCGCGCCGGCGGCGGTACGGCGCCGCACCTGCAATCGCGGAAAGAGCTCGAACATTTTAGTCATGCGCTCGGCCATGCCCACGCGGGCGCGCTTGCAATAGCCTCCGATACGCAGCGTCTCCTTAACGTGTGAATTTTTCCGGGAACACCAGCCGCCTTTCCGGCACCAGCGCCAGCCCGG
>CAVZYC010000004.1:0-163753 GCA_963779395.1 Candidatus Acidiferrales bacterium | reverse complement strand
AAATCCTTTCCAAGGAGAGTGTCCCTATGACGAGCAATACTGTCGAAATCGAAAGTCACCCCGTTAATTTCCCCAGTTTCTCTGTGGAAAAGAGGACGTACAAGCCTGATCCGTTCACAGTCAAGGATGGTCGGTCTGTGGGGAGCGACGGGTTTGTCGTCCCAAAGGACTTCGCGGAGTTCCAAGAGCGGTTTCCGAATTACGTTCGCAAATGGGTCAGCAAGCACGCTGCCACGTCGGCGTCGCAGGAGGACAAAGAGGACTGGACACAAGACCTGCTGATCCACCTTTCCCGCCTCCCGCTGACGTCCAAGTACCGTGAGGCTGGCAAGGAGGACATCGTGGCGACTTTCGACCCCCTGAGGCACCACGGGGCGAGCGAAGCCCGGTTCCGCAATTACATCAATCTCTGCCTCGCGAATAAGTTCAGAACCATGCGCTCGGCGCGGATGAAGAACCCGCTGTGCCGCCCCGGCAACCTGTCCTTGACCGCCGATTGTCAGAATACGGATCGCAATCAGGTGGACGACGAGTTCTGCCACGGGCACTCGGAGCACCTGAGGAGCAAATGTCAGCGGCAAGAGAGACAGTGGAACGCGAGATATGCACTAGCCGAGTTCTCGGAGTTCGTGAAGCGCGAAGATTCAAGCGTGCTGCCAGCGATAGAAGCGATTGCGGCGGTCGGGACGCCGGGTACTGCCGCTGAGTTGCTTGGAACAACGAAATCGGACTTTTGCCGCATGCGCTCACGTCTGCGCCAGTTGGGTAGGTGCTTCCAGACGGGTCAGCAGGTACCGAGAAGGCGAAGACCGCATAAGAGACACCTGACCACGCGTATCAGCTTCGGTGTCCGCTAGGGCGTAGCTAAATGGACACCGGAATTCCGCCCCTCTTTAGAAGAGGCGGGAATCCTATGCGCCACCCGCCCTGTCATTGCGACGACCTGAGCGCCCAATGGACTTCGAGACGAAGTCTGGACTAGCTTAAGCGGGTGCCATCCGAATCGGGGATGGTTCAAACCGGGAGGGGTTTAATGAACCTTTCTGCATATTGGAAACCAAGTCTCCTTCTGCTTGCCTTCGCTGCTGCTGGTGCTGCGTCATCGACAGCACCAGCGTCGGTTGACACAGCGGCAATCGCCGAAACAATCAAGACGGACGTCGCTCAACTCGTCGCTGGACTCAATGCCCACGATGCAGTCAAGACAACCGCCTATGAGACCCCAAATATTATCTCCATGGAATGTGGCAGTCCCCCAACTGTTGGGGTAGAAGCCGACAGAGAAGGCTTCAAGATGGGCTTTGCCCACGACCCCTTATGGAGAGTCAGTCTCATCGACGAGACTGTGGATGTTGCGAGTAGCGGAGACTTGGCGGTCTACCGTGGCACCTATAATGAGGACAACGGTCGTGCAGGCGTGCTGATGACCCATAAGACGAACTTCATTGCGGAGTTCAAGCGTCAAAGCGATGGATCGTGGAGGATCGTCTGGTACAGCGTTTCCAACATGGAACAATCGCATCCGAAGTAATTGAAGGAGCGCCAAATCGCCTCCAAATTGGCTTCCAGCGACAGTGTAAAGCGAGCTTCCCACCAGTTCTGACTTGCCACCAGAGCGACCAATTTGGTTGACGCAATTTCAAGGAGTCCAGAATGATAGTCGTGACAGGCGCAACAGGACGCACAGGGCGACGAGTAACGGAAGTGCTGTTAGCACAAAGGGAAAAGGTTCGTGCCGTTGGGCGAGACGCAAGAAAGCTCGCACCGCTAGTAGGGCTAGGTGCAGAACCCTTCGTCGGTACAGTAGAAGACGTTTCCTTCCTGACCGCAGCTTTTTGTGGCGCGACCGCAGCCTATCTGGTTCTGCCCGAAGACTTGTCACAGCCGGACTTGCGTGCCCATCAAGAACGGGTTTCCGATTGCTACGCGGCTGCAATCGCAAACGCGCAAGTGCGATTCGCGGTTAACTTGAGCAGTATCGGTGCTCAACACGACAAAGGCACTGGTCTCATCGTGGGGTTACATAATCAGGAACAAAAGCTGGATCGAGTCGCCGGACTCAACGTCCTCCACCTGCGGGCGGCGTATTTTATGGAGAATCTGTTCATGAGCATCGTGCCCTTGCGTGAAACTGGGACACTGCCCGGTGGAATGCGGGGCGATGTGCCGATGCCTTGGATAGCAACGAAAGACATCGGGGCTTATGCTGCAACTCGTCTCGCAGCCAGCGATTTTTCCGGCAGTTCGATACGGGAACTGCACGGGCAGCGCGATATTTCGATGAACGAGGCGGCGTCCATTGTGGGCAAGGCGATCGGCAAGCCCGATCTTGCGTATGTGCAAGTCCCCAGTTCGATGCTTCTGGACACCCTTCTTAAGATGGGCTTGTTTCAGAAAACCGCTGAATCGGTCATTGAAATGTGGGAGGGCGCGAATGCGGGGCTTATCGTGCCCCGAGAAGCGCGGTCGGCAAGAAACACGACGCACACCGCTCTGGAATCGTTCATCACCGAAGCCTTCCTACCTGCATACCTGCACGCGGTCTGAAAGCGGCGTTTCATGAACGCTTGGCACCGAATTGGCGGCGGTTCGGTTCTCAATTCCCAAGCTCAAAATCGTCGCAACGCGAGAACTCTTACCCACAAATTTGCGAAAATCAATAAAGCCACTCTCCACACGATCTTCGCCCAAGCTCGAATCACACCAGAGCCAGCGTAGCTTTAGTATTTTCGGTACAAGTTCGGTACAACTGAACAGAAGAAATGGTGCGGGAGGCTAAGAGCTAAGCAACGCCACAGCAAGCATTTATGAGATTTTTGCCCTGCTTTTCTGTGAAGCTCATAACCCGAAGGTCGTCAGTTCAAATCTGACCCCCGCAACCAATTCGTGTTTCACAGGCCGGGCACAGGCGCCCGGCCTTTTTTTTGGCTAATCCTGAGAATTGGCTCGCCGTCCTTTTGCGCCCCCGCGGCATGGTTCTCGAAATTCGCAGATCTTCTCCGGATAGCTCGCTGCCAAAATAAAACCCCTGTACTCAAGTCCCCAGTTCGGGCATCTTATTCGGACAGAGTCTGGCGCGTGCTTTGAATCAGCGCACCGTTGAACAAATATCGATGGCACAAAAGTGAAGCCCATGAACCGTCGCAATTTTCTCCATTCAGCCAGCATCGTGTCTGCAGGCCTCGCTTTCGCGAATGCCAATCGCCTCTTCGCTCAAGCCACAACGCCCGATCACTCGCGCACTTTTGAAGTGACGACCCGCGTCGAAGTCTTGAAGCCTTCCGGGACCACTCGCATCTGGCTCCCGGCGGCGCTCATTCATCAAACGCCCTTCCAGAAGACGCTCTCCAATTCCTTCACCTCCGGGGAAGGTTCCGCGAAGTTGTTCGAGACCAAGGAAGACGCCCTCGGAATCATCGCTGCGGAATTCCCATTCGGCGCCAGGCCGATCCTCACTCTCACAAGCCGCATCGCCACCAAAGATTATGCGGTCGATCTCTCCGCGCCCAGCAAGCCCCCAAAAGAGAATGACGCGGATTTGCAGCACTTTTTGCGCCCCACCAAGCTTTTGCCGACTGATGGCATCGTGAAAACGACGGCAAACCAAATCACCAGCGGCGCGCATACGGATGTAGAAAAGGCGCGTGCCATCTACGACTGGATCGTTGACAACACTTTTCGCAATCCAAAAACGCGCGGTTGTGGCGTCGGAGACATTCGCTTCATGCTCGAGTCAAAAGATCTTGGCGGCAAGTGCGCCGATCTCAATGCGCTCTACGTTGGTCTAGCCCGCGCCGCAGGCCTCCCAGCCCGCGACGTTTATGGCCTCCGAGTCGCCAAATCGGAAATGGGATACAAGAGCCTCGGCCCCTCCTCAGCAATCGTGTCGAAAGCCCAGCATTGCCGCGCCGAGGTCCACCTTTCTGACTTCGGCTGGGTTCCTGTCGATCCCGCCGACGTGCGCAAAGTCGTCCTCGAGGAGCCACCAGGAAATCTCCCCCTCGACCACGACATCGTCAAAAATGCGCGCTCGCGCCTCTTCGGCTCCTGGGAAATGAATTGGATGGCCTACAACTTCGCCCACGATGTCCCTCTGCCCGGCTCCAGCGGTGCCCCGATCGGTTTCCTCATGTATCCGCAAGCAGAAACAAACAATGGCCGCCTCGACAGTCTCGATCCCGACAATTTCAAGTATGAAATCACGTCCACGGAAATCACTTCTACGAACGGCTAACGTAACGAGACGTACAAATGTCGCTCGCTCTCCGCAAATTCTCAGCCACGTTTCGGTTTTTTCTTGAAAGTGAAGACCCTACCAGGTGTTGTAAGGCGTTCCGTCGCTGCCCGTCTGGTCGGAATTCGAATGTACGTCGTCCACGCCTACGCCCGTCTGCTCCGGGCTGATAACCGTATCCCCAAAATGCGCCACCCAATCCTTCTGTTGGGTGAAGGGATCAATCGGCAAATCCCGCAAATAGTGTGCATCCACCAGATCGGAGAGTGACTGCGGTGCCTGCAGCTTATCCATCGTGTAGTTATCAATCGCCGTGCGCATCGTCTGCAGGTCCGTCTTCAGCACCGATTCGCGTGCTCGCCGGATCGCACCTTGGTACATCCCGGCGGCCATCCCCACCAGGATCAGGATGATCGATATCACGATCATCATCTCGATCAGCGTAAATCCGCGAACGGCGCGCGAATTGCTCCCCGCCCGGCCCTTGCGCCAGTTCCCGCCGCTCTCTCTGCTTATCGTTGCGTGCTCTTTCACCATTTCACCAATCGGAATATTTCGTTCCGTCCAGCCCTGTCCCCGTCGATTTGGAATACACGTCGAACACGTTATTCCCGCCCCAACTCGTCGAATCCGGATCATCCTGCACAGAGCGCATTCCCCATTCCGCCTGGCCCGTCATGGGGTCCACGGGAACCTTGCGTAAGAATCGAATGTTGTGTCCCGTTGCACCCGTTCCGCCCACCGCAACGCCCTTCACCAGCGTATCCAGGTCCGGCGGATAGCCTTCGCTCCCCACTTGCACGCGTATCTTGTTGCTGTCCGCCAAATCCTTGTAGCGGTCAATGGCGTCGCGCATGTCCCGCAAATCCCGCCGCAATTCCGCTTCCCTCTGCCGCACGATCGTGTATCTCTGTATGGGAAGCGCCGCCGATGACAAAATCAGCAGAATCGTGCACGCAATAATCAATTCCAGAAGCGTCATGCCCGCTTCCGGGGATTGCCTGCCTTTCCCTCGCGTGGACTGCATTCTGCCCTCTTGATTTGGGACGTTTACTGCACCTTCAAAGTTGCTTCGCTGGTCACCAGCGGAATCGGCTTCTGCTGCGAATCCTTCGCATTCACCTGCACAATCGATATATTCGTCGTTCCCGGTGCCAGCGCCTTCACCACCACGCCCAGCAATGTTCCGCTGCCATTCACTCCCGGCGTATTAGGCTGTCGCGTCGCGGATATGATCGCCTGCCCGTGTTCTTTATCTACTCTCTGCACGATCGCAATTTCCTGCGTGCCTCCAGACAGGAATCCTCCGTGCCGCACCTCTTCCACGCTGATAATCGCCGGATTGTATTGCAGCAGCATCGGCACGGAATAAAGATCCGTCACATTCTCAACAACCACGCCAATCGTCGCTGTCTGTCCTGCCGTAAGATTCAACGCCGCGGGCTCGAACCGTATTCGCGGTCCCGCCGCTCCTTGTGCTTGTGGCACTACCGCAGGCGTCGTCGCCGGCTGGGCCGCGGGCAACGGCGTAGGCCCAGGTGCAGGCGCTCCCGCGGGAACCAATGGCCCCGCCGGTGCCTGAGTCGGCGCCCCTGGCGGCGTCATTTGCGCATTCGGATTCGCCGTCGGCGCCTTCACGTCCAGTTCTCTCTTTGCGCCTACATAAGTATCCGTACCAGCGAACATCGCCTGCAGGTTGCTCTTGTTCCAGTCCGGCATCCGCACGATGCGCGGCGTCAACACCATCAAAACCTCGTCTTCCTGTATCTCCGTGTTGTCCGCGGAAAACAGGTACCGCATCACCGGTACATTCGCCAGCCCCGGCCATCCATTCAGAGTCTTCGTGTCGGTCCGCTGGATCAACCCTGCAAGGATGCTGACTTCTCCCTCTTTCAGCCGGATTTCGTGCTCCACCTTGCGCTGGCTGATGATGGGCTGCGAGATGCCGCCGATCGTGGATGTTCCCGTCACCGACGACACTTCAATCGAAACTTTCATGCTGATATCGCGATTCGGGTGTACGTGCGGCGTCACGTCCACGTTCACGCCCACATCAATGTACTGAAACTGCGTGTTCACCAGCGGATTCACAAAGCCGGCTCCGCTCGTGCTTCCCACTCCAACTCCCGCTTGGAAGCTGCCTGTCGCCACCGGCACGCGATCTCCAATTTTCAATTTCGCCGATTGTCCATCAACGCCGCGCAGCTCTGGGTTCTGCAGGATCTTTGTCGAACTGTCCGTCAGCAGGAAGTTCGCCGTGGCGCTGGGCAATGTCAGCACCAGGTCTGTTTGATTTAAATGCCGCAGTTGCTGCAGCGTCGCCGTGGTCCCGCTGCTGGTACTGGACGTGTTTGTCGTTGTCGAGCTGGAGGTGCTGCTTGTGCTATAGCTTGGATTCACTGCCGCAGAAATCGATTGCACCTGCTGAATTCCCAGGTTCTTCAGGTTGTCCGTGCGCGCTTCCAGGATCATCACCTGGACGATCACTTCCGGCTTGGCCCTGTCGATATCCCGTATGATTTTTTCCGCAAGTGTCAGTACATCCGGTGTGGCGCGGATGATGATGGCATTCTGCGAATTCACCTGCTGAATATTCTTAAGGCTCAGCAATTGCCTCAGCCCCGTCGTGATTTCCGTCAAGTCCTGTGCGATGGCTATATTGCTCAAATAAAATGTGCGCACCACCTGCTCTTCGTAATCCCGCCTCTTCTGCGCCTGGTCCGGAACCACGATGATGATGTTTTCCGTTATCGGTTTCCAGAACGTTTTGCTTTCCAGGCACACGATATCCAGTGCCTGTTCCAGCGTCACATTATTCAATTCTGTGCTGATTTTCTTTTGCTGCAGGTCCGGGTCGTAAATAATCGTCAGTCCGGCAAGCTTCCCGATCGTGTCAAACACCACCTTCGCGTCGTTCGACATCTTCAAATTGATCGGTGCCCGCGAAAGTGGTTTGATCTCCGGCGGCGCCGTCGCCATCACCGGCTGTCCCTTTTCCACCAACGGCTCTTCCGTTTGTGCTTGATTGGCGGTCATCTGCTCCGCCATCGTGTCCATCGTTTTCTTTACTTCCTGATCCGCCACCGAACTGGATGGGTCCAGGATTTGCGCTCTCTGAAATTGCGCCAGCGCACCCTGCAAATCGCCTTTTTCCCGTAACTTCAATCCCTGATGAACGTGCAACTGCCCCGCTTCAAATCTCGCTTGATTCAGTTTTATCTGGTAATTCGCGTTGTGCGGATCGACCTTTACCGCTTTCAAATAGTACTGCACGGCCGCGTCGTAATCCTGCAAGTCTTCCGCGTGCATCCCCGATTTATAGTCCGGATTGCCCTTGGGGCAGCCTGCTAGAAACACACTGAAGCTCATACAGATGGCAACCGCACTCCATCGACGCATGAATTCTCCGGGACCCCGTCTGGCCCCAAATCTCGTCTTTACTTGCCTTTGCAGTCTAGCATCCGCCTTAGCGACGCGGCAAGCACACCCCGCCCGGATCTCCTGCTCTTCACGTTGTCCCATTTACCAGCCTTTTCCAATCTCGAGGACCTGTGAACCGGGTGCTGGTGCCCGTCCCCCCTGGCTGGTCCAATTTCCCCAGCCTTCCATGGTTGTTTAGACGCGCCATCGGGTAAAATGAAAGAACGTGAATAAGCCAACCAAGAAACCCGAAAAGGGCAAGGATTCCAAAGCCCCGCGCGAACTCATTGTTGCGCAAAACCGCTCCGCTTCTTATCACTACCATATCCTCGAGAAGCTCGAAGCCGGTCTCGTCTTGCATGGCACGGAAGTTAAAGCTCTTCGCGAAGGCAAGGCCAACATTCGTGATGCTTACGTGGACTTCAATGCCACCGGCGCCTATCTCGCCAACGCCCATATCGCCCAGTATATGCCCGGCGGCCCGTGGAATCATGAACCGTTGGGAAACCGCAAGTTGCTCCTGCATAAACGAGAAATCGACAAATTGTCGGGACGTACCGAATCCAAGGGTTTGACCGTTATTCCCTTGCGGATATACTTCCGCAACGGCATTGCCAAGGTCGAAATCGCTCTGGCGCAGGGCAAAAAATCGTGGGACCGCCGCCAGGACGAACGCAACAAGGATGCCCGCAGGGAAGCGGAGCAAGCCATGTATCGCAACCGGAGGCGATAAACGAATCATGCAAATCACGCTGGAAACTAAACCCATCAGCACGCTCGCCGAAGACGCTGTCGTCACTTATCTCTTCGAGGAGAGCGACCCCATCCAGGGTCGCGTCGCCGAACTCGATAAACTCACCGGCGGCCTGCTCGCCCGTTTGGCGAAAAGCGGTGAAATTACCGGCAAAACCATCGAAATCACCCTAATCCACGCCCCCGCCGGACTGAAGACACCCCGCTTACTCCTCGCCGGGGCAGGGAAGCGCGACCTATTTAACCCCGCTACCCTCCGAAAAGTTGCGGGGGCCTCCCTCCGCCATTTAAAGTCTCGTGGCGTCCACAAAATCGTCTTCGCACTCCGCGAGAACGACCTCACCGAGGATTTCGCTCAAGCCGTCACCGAAGCTGCCATCCTGGCCGATTTTGAAACCGACAAGTACAAGACCGAAAAAAAGAACGACAAATTTATCCAGTCGCTATCCATCGCCGGTTTCTCCCCTGTAGCGCAGGGAGAGTCTGCGAGCCCTGCGGTTGTTGCCGCAGCCGAGAGAGGCATCACCCGCGGCCGCTTCATCGCCGATTCCCAGAATTTCACCCGCGACCTCGTCAACGAGCCCTCCAACAAACTCACTCCCCGCATCCTGGCCGATAAGGCCCAAGCCATGGCCAAGGAAGCCGGTCTCAAAGTGGAAATCCTCGACGAAAAGAAAATCGCCGATCTGAAGATGGGCGCATTGCTCAGCGTCGCGCAAGGCAGCGTCGAACCGCCCCGCGTCATCGTCATTACTTACACGCCCGCAAATTCCAAGCCCGGCGCTCCGGTAATTGGTCTTGTCGGCAAGGCTGTCACTTTCGATACCGGCGGCATCTCCATCAAGCCCTCCGATGGCATGGAAAAAATGAAGTACGACATGGCCGGAGGCGCCACCATGCTCGGCGTCATGCGTGCCCTTGCGGCCTTAAAGCCCAGCGTCAAAGTTATTTGCGTGGTTCCCGCAACCGAAAATATGCCGGGCGGCAAAGCGCAAAAGCCCGGCGATATCCAGACCGCCATGTCCGGTAAGACGATTGAAGTTCTCAACACCGATGCCGAGGGCCGCTTGATCCTCGCCGATGGCATTCACTATGCCAAACAACTCGGCGCCACCCATTTGGTCGACGCCGCCACTCTCACCGGCGCCATCGTCGTCGCCCTCGCCGGTATCAACGTCGGCGTCTTCGGCACCGATCAAACTTGGACAGACAAACTCCTCGCCAGCGCCAAAGCCGCCGGAGAAAAAATGTGGCCCATGCCCATGGACGAGGAATACCGCGAATTTATCAAAGGAAGTTTTGCCGACATTCAGAACATCAGCAGCGGCAAAGGCGGCGGCGCCATCACCGGCGCCATGTTCATCCGTGAATTCGCGGGCGATACCCCGTGGATTCATCTCGATATCGCCGGCACCGCCTGGAACGACGACTCCAAACCCTGGCTAGCCAAAGGCCCCACCGGCGTATCCCTCCGCACCCTAGTCCACCTAATCTCTACCCTATAAGCCAAGCCCCCGTAGGAGCGCAGCACTGCTGCGCCACATGTCCGCAAGATTTCAAATTTAGCATCGCTCTGGTTTTGCCGGAGGTCTGTATTTGCGAAGGCCCGGAGCGGCTTCAGCCGCAGCACTGCTGGGCCCCTACGAAGCCATTATCCTATGTTGTAGGGGCGCAGCACTGCTGCGCCCCATGTCCGCAAGACTTCAACATTTAGCATCGCTCTGGTTTGCCGGAGGTCTGTACTTGCGAAGGCTCGAAGCGACTTCAACCGCAGCACTGCTGGACCCCTACGAAGCCATTATCCTATGTTGTAGGGGCGCAGCACTGCTGCGCCCCATGTCCGCAAGATCCACACAATCAAATTCATTTCTCTTGTTCTCCTCTTCCGTGCCTTTCCGGATTCTCCAAATCCGTCTCCCAATTCAATATGTTTTCCCCAATGTATCGCACGGCATCGGCATGTTCCTTCCCATCCCGAAGCCCTCTCTCAAAATAATTCCTCTGCCAAATCTCCCCATCCCACCTCAATTCTCGCCGGGCGCGTTGAGTGACCGCAGCTTTGAACGATCGCACCACAGCCCCCAGCGACCCAGCAATGACCCTAAGCTGTCCATCCTGTAGGGGCGCAGCATTGCTGCGCCCCAGTTGGCAACCAATTTCAATGATTCCATGCAAGTGATTAGGCATAACCACAAACCCATGCAAAGAAACCCGCGGAAAGTGCGATGGAATAACCGTCCAACATTCCCTCACGATGTATCCCACAGGTGTAAGTCGCATTGCGGCCGAATCGATATGCCCGAAAATGCACCTTCTCGCATCAGCGCAAATCGTGACAAAGTAAAACCCGCCGTCCGCGTAATCATGCCCCTTCAGGCGGATCGAGTGATGCCCGGGATGTAAATCGTCATCAGATAAAGAGTCGCTCATGGTAGCGATTTCGGTTCGTACGGGCGCAGCACTGCTGCGCCCCATGTCCGCAAGTTCTAAACAGTAAAGAATTCAGTCCTCATGCTTCTTCACATCTTCTCCGGCGCCTCAATCCCCAAAATCCTCAGCGCCTTCACCAACTGCCTCTCCACCATTTCCGTCAATCCCAGCAAAAACGCCCGTTTCTGCTCATCCGTCTCCGAAACAATATGATGCTTGTGGTAAAACGCGTTAAATCCCTGCGCCAATTGAAACGCGTACTTCGCCACAAACGCCGGCTCCTGAGCGCCAATCCCCGCCTCCACCGCATGGTCAAGCGTCCCTGACCCGATCACCAATTCCCAAAGCCCATTCCCCTCGGCGCCTGCCAAAAATTTTTCCACCGACTCCTTCGTCAACTCCGCGCGCACCGCTCCCGCCTCCAACCCTTTCCTCCGTATTCCGCGTATCCGCACCACCGCGTACTGGCAATACGGCCCCGTCTCTCCCTCAAAACTAAGCGCATCCTTAAAATCAAACGCGATAATCGTATTCCGCGTATATTTCAGCAAAAAGAATCGCAGCGCCCCAACCGCAATCGCATGCGCCGTCGCTACCTGTTGTGCCGCAGACATGTCCGCATGCCGCTGCTGCACCTCGTCCAGCGTTGCAGCCTCCAGCTTCGTAATCAAATCATCCGCTTTCACGCCATGCCCCTTGCGCCCGCTCACTTCCACATAAGCCTTCTTCGCTTCGTCCCCCTCAATCTCGTACCCCAGTTCCGCGGCGCATCGCGGCGTCAGCGCCACAATCTGGTAATCGAAGTGAATCGAATTCTCCGCCTCGCGAACATGCCCCAGCGCCCGCAATCCCTCCGCCACCACTTCCTGCAAATACGCTTGCCGCGTATCAATCACGTTGTACACTGCCGTGGCATCCCCAAAATGCGGCGCCCCCGCGTCATTCGGTTCCGTAGTAGTAGCCCACACCGTCTTTGCATCAGGCGGCTCAGGCCACTTGCGGTAATGAAAGTCCTTCCCCAACAATCCAAATTTCCAAAGCTGGTAAGCAATATCCTTCCCAACGTAAGTCACTGTCCCATTCGACCGCACAATAATCTTCGCCTGCTCCTCGTCCTCCTCTTTCTTCTCTCCGCCCACTGCGCTCTCCGTGTCCTCTGCGTTAATTCCTGTTTTTTCTTCCGTTCCCCACGGCATAATCCAGCAACCGGCATTCTTCCCGCTGGTCGCCAATTCAATCGCTCCACTGGCCTTCAATTGCTCAAACGCCGCATCCCAAAAATGTAAATGCAGAATCTCGCTTTCCCGCGCCAGCAGTTCATAAAAAATGTCCAGCCGAGCCATCGTCCGCAGGTGCAGGCTAACAATCGCATCGCCAATCACCGCCGCCATTTCCGCGATTTCGCCTTTTCCTTCTTCAATGGCCTTCAGTGTCTCCCCGCGCATCTTCGCGGCCCGCGTTTTGTCTTCTTCAAAATATTGCGTGGCCTTCGCATAAAGGTCCCAGCACAAATAATCAAATCGCGGTTCACCCGCAAGCCTCAGCACATCATCCAGCGATTTCTTCTCCATCTCGCGAAACGCAATCACCACGTCCGCCACCTGCACGCCCGTGTTATCAATATAGTTCTGCACTGCCACTTCGTTGCCCGTGTGCCGCAGCATCCGCACCATCGTGTCGCCCAGCACCGCATTGCGCAGGTGCCCGATATGCGCCGCCTTGTTCGGATTAATGCTCGTATGTTCGACGATCACCCGCCCACGCGCATCTCCCTCTCTACGCCGCTCGCCACTCGTCTCTCCGCGCATACTCTCCCAAAACGCCCCGCGCTCGAAAAACGCATTCAAATAGCCGCCCCCCGCCACTTCCACTCGTGCAATTCCCTCAACCGCCGGCAGCGACGACGCAATCTCCTGTGCAATCTGCCGCGGCGCTTTCTTCAACCGCTTCGCCAATTCAAAGCACACTGGTGAAGCCGCTTCACCAAGCTCCAGCTTCGGCGGCCGCTCCAACACCACATTGATCTCGCAGCCGTACTTTTCCCGTATGTGCGCGCCCAGCGCCTCTCGCAACCGCCCAATAATAGTCAGATACACAGTCCCTCATTCTTCCGCAGCAGCAATTTGTATTCCCCAAGTATACCAGCGCCGAAGTCCTATCCCTGTAGCGCAGGGAGAGTCCCCGAGCCCTGCGGCATTTTTCTCGGGTCGTCCCTTCTTGGGTAACGGTTGCCCCAGGCACGGAATGTGTGCCTGGGTCTAGGGTTTGCCTTTGTAGGGGCGCAGCACTGCTGCGCCCCAGCCAAGCAACCACTCGAATTTCAACCTCTTTGCCTTAGATGCACCCCTAAATCTTCTTCCCCTTCCACGTCCCTCTCCGAAACAAAACCACTCCCGCCGCGGCAACGGCACCCTCCGCAATCACAATCGCCACCGACACGCCATTAGCCCGCATGCCCACCTTCAAAGCCAGAAAATACGCCAGCGGAATCTCCAGCAGCCAAAATCCAAAAAAGTTCACCACCGTCGGCGTAACCGTATCCCCCGCTCCGTTAAACGCCTGCATCATCACCATTCCATACGCATACCCAATGTTCCCGTAACTCAGCAGCCGCAACGCCGCCGCAGCCAACGGCACCACCATCGGATCGTGGGTGAATAGCCGGACGATTTGCGTGGCAAACACCGAGCAGATCACCCCGATCGTCCCCAGAAACACCATGTTGTAAAATCCGGTCCGCCAAACGGAAATCTGCGCCCGTTCCGGCTTTCGCGCTCCCAGGTTTTGTCCCACCAAAGTTGCTGCCGCGTTGCTCAGTCCCCACGACGGCATCATCGCGAAAATCAAAATGCGAATCGCAATCGTGTACCCCGCCAGCGCATCTGACCCAAACACGCTGATAATCCGCACCAGCCCGATCCAGCTCGTATGCGCAATCACAAATTGCACGATCCCCGTCAACGAAACGCGCACCAGCCGCAGCAGTACCCCCCAATTCGCCCGCAACTGTGAACGCAAGATCCGTATCCGTTCCGTCCCGCGCAACAACCTGTAAAACTGGTAAAGCACGCCCAGGCTCCGCCCCGTAAACGTAGCCAGCGCCGCTCCCGTCACTCCCAGTTTCGGAAACGGCCCCAGCCCGAAAATCAGGCAGGGATCGAGCACTAAATTAATAATGTTCGCCACCCACAGCAGCCGCATCGCAATCGCCGCATCCCCCGCTCCGCGGAAAATAGCGTTGTTCAAAAACAAAAACATCAACGCGCCGCTCCCTCCCAGCGCAATCCGCGCGTACCATCCTCCCGTCGCCACCAACTGCGGCGAAGCTCCCATCAGCCGCAGCAAGTCCGGCCCATAAATAAACGACGGAATCCCCACGGCAAACGAAACGCCCAGCCCAATAAAAATGGCCTGCGCCCCCGCCACAGCCGCTCCGGCCGAATCCTTCTCTCCAATTCGTCGCGCTACCATCGCGGTCGTCGAAAGGCTGAGCCCCAATCCCACCGCAAACACCAGGCTCAGCAGCGATTCCGTCAGCCCCACCGTAGCCACCGCGTCCGCCCCCAGCCGGCTCACCCAAAACACGTCCACCACCGCGAACAGCGACTCCAGCACCATCTCCAGTACCATCGGAATCGCTAACAGCAGAATCGCCCGGTTCAAACTCCCCGCAGTGAAATCCTGATGCGACCCGCGCACCGCCTCCTGTATAGAACTCCACAGCGATGGCGTCGCCGCATTCGCCAACACTCCCCCGCTTTGTATTTCCTGTACTGACATAAAAATAACTCCCGTAAGCGCACGGCTTGAAAGTGTGCGAAAAAGTACGACCCCGTCATTCCGAACGGAGTCTGCGAAGTGAGGAATCTCTCTTATCCTGGGTCTCCGCCAAGGATGAACTCCTCATCTCTCTCAGCGACGAAACAAATTCCTTTTTCCGCAGCTCTTCAGCCGTGCCACAATGCTGGACAATTCAGGGTTCTCAAACTCTGATGTCCGCAGTTACGCCGCCCATTAAAACCAGCGACAGCCTTTAGTGAGAAACGAGGAAAAGGAAGGTCCGCAACATTTGCGGCTTACGGTCGTACGATGACATTTTTCATATTCACCGCCACGTCCTCAGCGCTCCTCGTAAGCGCCTCTTAATGATCTTTCACCACTCCAACTCGCCCAGCAGTATACAGTTTCTCCCCCACCCACGCCACCAGAATTGCTAGCCCTCGGATTGCGTTAAACTTCCCTGCAGCCTAACTCACGCCACATTCAAGGAGCACTTTGCCCCATCCATACGACGTCCTAATAATCGGCGCCGGCGCCGCCGGCCTACTCTGCGCCATCGAAGCCGCCAAACGCGGCCGACGCGTCGCCGTCCTCGAACACGCCGACCGCATCGGCAAAAAAATCCTCATCTCCGGTGGAGGCCGCTGCAACTTCACCAACCTCCATTCCCAGCCGCAAAATTTCCTCTCCGCCAATCCCCATTTCGCCAAATCCGCCCTGGCCCGCTACTCTCCCGCCGATTTCATCGCCCTCGTCGAGAAGCATCACATCCCCTACCACGAAAAAACCCTCGGCCAACTTTTCTGCGATCGTTCCGCTACAGACATCACCAACATGCTCGAATCCGAATGCGGCGCCGCCCACGTAAGAATTATCCTGAACTCCAAAGTCACCGAAGTCTCCCGCACCACCGAATTCATCGTCCGTTGTGATTCCGCCGAATATCGCGCTCCTGCATTGGTAGTCGCCACCGGCGGCCTCTCCATCCCCAAAATGGGCGCCACCAGCTTCGGTTACGACCTCGCCCGCCAATTCGCCCTCAAAATCATCACGCCTCGCCCCGGCTTGGTCCCGCTGGTCTTCGCTTCCCACGACCGCAAACGCTACAGCGATCTAGCCGGCGTCTCCACCGAAGTCATCGCCCAATCCGCCGGCCAATCTTTCCGCGAAAAAATGCTCTTCACTCATCGCGGCCTAAGCGGCCCCGCCATCCTCCAAATCTCCAGCTACTGGCGCGAAGGCCAATCCATCCAAATCGATCTAGCTCCCGATCGCGACGCCACCGCCCCCATCCGTGAAGCAGGCACACGCACTCAATCCGCCGCCGAAAAAGCCCTCCAACAATTTCTCCCCAAGCGCCTCGCGGAAACCTGGCTCCGCCACAATAAGCCCGCCAACTACACAAATCCCGCTCTGGCCGCCCTAGAAGAAAAAATCCACGCGTGGTCTCTAACTCCCTCCACCACCGAAGGCTTCGAAAAAGCCGAAGTAACCGCAGGCGGCATCGACACCAGCGAACTCTCCAGCAAATCCATGGAATCCCGCAAAGTCCCCGGCCTATTCTTTATCGGCGAAGTAGTCGACGTAACCGGCCACTTAGGCGGCTTCAATTTCCAATGGGCCTGGTCCAGCGCCGTAGCCGCCGCCCGCGCCCTGTAGGGGCGCAGCACTGCTGCGCCCCATGTCCGCAAGCCCGATCCAATATCCGAAATTGTAGTTCCGATCCCGCAAAGCGGGAGAGGAACCTGCTTTTGCTCCCGCCTTTGTAGCGGCCGCATTCCGAAGCGGGCGCCTTTCTCTCTGACTCCTCCAAGCGATATCATCAGTAATTCAATCAGGAGCCCATGATGAATAAAAGTGCAACCAACTCTCACGCGTTCCAAAGTATTTTTTCTTTCTTCCTCCTGTTCCTCCTCTCCCCGCTCTCAACCCCCGCGCAAACCCCCGCTCCCACCGCCCGCGAAATCATTACCCAAATCCAATCCCACGTAGGCGTCCCCTGGCACCCCGACACGGTTGACACCTTCAAAGCCGGCAATCCCGACACGCCCGTCACCGGCATCGCCGTCACCATGATGGCCACCATGGACGTCCTGCAACGCGCCGCCGCCCAAAATTTGAATCTCATCATCACCCACGAACCCACCTTCTTCGCCCATCTCGACAAGCCCGAAGGCCTCGACGAAAACGATCCCGTCTGGGCCGAAAAACGCGCCTTCATCGAAAAGCACAACCTGGTCGTCTGGCGCTTCCATGATCACTGGCACGCGCGCACCCCAGACGGCATCGAAGCCGGCGTCGTCAAGCAATTGCACTGGGAAAAGTTTCAGTCCCCCGACAATCAATTCCTCTTTCATCTTCCAGAAACAACTCTCAAAAGCCTCGCCGCTGATGTTGCCCAGCGCCTGCAATCCCCCGTCCTCCGCGTAGTAGGCGATCCGCAGATGTCAGTTCGCGTAGTCGCACTCAGTCCCGGTGCCGCCGGCTTCGAGCACGAAATGAAAGCCCTCAATCAAAAAGATGTAGACGTGCTCCTGGTAGGCGAGACCCGCGAATGGGAAACTGTCGAATACGCCGCCGACGCCGTCACTCAAGGCAAACACAAAGCGCTAATCGTCATCGGCCACATCCCCTCTGAACAACCCGGCATGGAAGAGTGCACCGCGTGGCTAAAAACTTTCGTCAAGAATGTCCCCATCCAATTCATCCCCGCCAAACAACCCTTCTGGACGCCACCACTCATGTAGCGCAGGGCAAGTCTTCGAGCCCTGCGGCTTTTCTCTTGGATTGCGCCACTTCACCGCGGCTGCACTTCCACCGGCTCCGGCAAATACACCGACCCCTGCATCAGTTCCCCAATCGTCAATTCCTGCCCGTGTTGCGCATACCGCGCCAGAATCCCCGGCTTCAACCAGTCGAATCCCCACGCGTCTTCCACCGCCACAATCGCGTACCTTCCCGGCACCACCCCCTGCACTGAAAATGTCCCATCGAAATCGCTCTGGTCCCGTCGAAACAATTCCAAATGCGTATCCGGGTCCTTGGGTATCAGCACCACCATCACCCCAGACACCGCTTTCCCAGCTTTGTGCACCATCCCTTTCACACTCACCACTCCCCCAACAACATACGCCGTCAATTCCAGATTCTCCCCGGGCGCAATGTTGATCTCATGCCCGGAATTCTCTCCGTTTTGCGACGTCGACCGCATCACGAAGTACGGCCTGGTCGCCGTCATCACCATCAGCGAATATTTCCCCGGTGACAGATTCTCAAACGTTGCTGCTCCCGAGTCATCAGCGCGATTGTACGCTACCGTGCGTGGCCGCGAATGAATCAACGCGATCGCCAATTGCTTGGGTATACTCTCTTGCCCCATCATTTTCACGGTCACTTTGGCATTGCCAAGCGCTTCCCCGCGCCCCGTGTTTAACTCCTGGCCGTTGTGCTGCAAATCCACGTCGCTGGCCTGCTCCATTTCTCCCGAACTCGAGTTTCTTGCCTGCACCGTATATTGCCCCGGCGCCACTCCGCTCATCTCAAAAACGCCCGGCCCCACCGGACGAATCTCTCCGGTTTCCACAGACTCCACCGAATCGAAAACATGACGCTGCAGCACCGGTATTTGAAACCCACGTTGATCTGGCGCAAGGCGAAAAATCAGATGCAGCGCAGCCACCGGACTCAGCCGAACATCGATTCCCGCATGGTCGCCCTCTTTCACCGCAATCGCAGTCGCACCATCGACTTCGCTCGTTCCGTCGTAGTAAGTCGTTGGATAAACTGCGTCTAAAGCGGAGGGAATGTGATGGTGCGATCCGGTTGTGCCTTCGCCTTCCCCCATTGGGTGTAACGCGTACCACGGCTTCGCTGTCGCGGATAAATAATAATTGCCAGGTCGCAACAGGAAAAAATCATAGTACCCTCGGTCATCGCTCGATGCCGATCCATACCCTATGATCCGGCTCATTCCTCCGCTTTTTTCTTCTCGATAAAGACGCACTTGGGCGCTGCGTACAGCGTCTCCACTCTCGTCCGAAATATGTCCGCTGATCATCGCCATCGGCGTCAGCCGCAGCACCAGATTCTCTGTCTGGAATTCGGGCCCGGTGACGATGGCCGTCGAGTACTGCTCGTGCTGCTCGTAATATCCCGGCAAAAACCCGCGTCTCACTCCTTGCAGCGAATATTTCCCCGCTGGCAGTTGCGTGAATGCAAACCGCCCGTCTTCTCCCGTGAACACCGCTCCAACGCTCGCGCGATTCTTCGTCTCCTGGATTGTCACCCGAGCCTGCTCCAACGGTGCCCCGGTCAAGTCGTTGACGATCACCCCCGCGATCACATAGCTTTTCCCAGTTCCTGTATCTTTCCGTGCAGTCACTTCCTGCGCCACCACCGCCAGTGAACACAGCATCAGCGTGAGCCCTGCACCAATCAATCGGGAAGGGAATTGCCGCCCGCTTCTATTCGCCTCAACCCTCTTCATTCGCCTTCGTTCTTCTTCACTAAACTTAATTGCAAATGTTCCTCTTGCCTCGCCGTCACCTGGATCACTTCTCCCTCCGATTCGTACTTCCGCATCGTCTCCTCGCTGGCGTGTGCCAACTCCTCGTGCCGGCGATCAAACGCCAGCACACGGTAACCGCCCGGCGGCAATTGCGTCATATAAAACTCCCCATTGGAATTCACCCAGGCTTCGCGAAACTGCCCGCCACTTCCCCCGATCGGCAGAAAATATACGATTTCCTGCCCCATCCCCGCTTCATATTCAAATGAACTCCGTGGTCGCTTCTCTCCCTTTTGCACTGTCCCTGATACGTTTGCTCCGTCATACCGCATAGTGATTTCAATCGGCAAGCTGCCTCCATCTGGCCCGATCACCATCGGCTGTCGCAGCAGGTCCGTACCACCCCATACCACGGATGCGGCATAGCCCCGCCCCGCCCCGCCCTTACATTTACCCAGTATCGCCCCGGCTGAACTTCATCCAAGATCAACGAGTCGCTTCCATCCATAGCCCGATGCGAATTTGCCCCGGGATTCCACCCGAAATCCTCTACAGCAACAAGTTGAATCTGTGGTGGCTGGCGCACAAACTTGATTCCCCCGTTTCCGTCCGACATCCCGATCTCCCCTTCATGTGCTGGCTCTTGCCCCGGTGTGATTTCCTCTTTCACATTCACGCTCAACGACACGTTGGGATTCAGCGACATTCGCATTCCCGCCACCGGCCCTCCTCTCACCGTAAAATTCGCCTCCCCCGTCGCCCGATGCTCGCCAAAGGTAGTTACTCTCAATGTGTAATTTCCGTCGGGCAGCGACCCTCCAATCATTTCTTCATTCGGGTCGTACGACAGCGAATACCCCGGCCCTGGATGCCCCTGCGGGTACACCATCACCTGAGGCCCTCCTCCCTTCGGAATGTTAATGACCCCGATCTCCACGGAGTAATACGGTCGCCGCTTGGGCGACAGAATCGCCTGAAACGTTTCGCCCTCGCCCAGATGAATCGGAATCGCGTCCGCCAGGCTCGCGGCGTTCAGATAAAACACCGGCGGGTAGCCATATAGCTGTCCTCGCGGATCGAGCGTAATCGAATCGCGGTCCATTTGTTCAGTCGTCAACAACTTATATGTGCCGCGAGTTAATTGGTCAAATCGAAATTCGCCGTTGGCCCACGACGTGAATTGACGCTGGCACAGCCATTTTTCCTGGCCCTCCACTACGCTGCTCTGACAAAGATTCACTCGAATCCGCGTCATGCTGTCCGCGCTTCCAAACTGCAAATGACCCACAATCAACGCTTCCGGCTCCAGAAAAATTGTCATTTCCGATGACGGTGCGCTCAGTCCACTCTCCTGCTCGCCACCGCTTGCCCTCTCGAAACTCCCGCCTGCCAGATAACCCGGTTTGCGCGCCAGAAAGCTGCTCGGTCGCTCATTTTGCACGTATTGAGGTCCCTGGCTCGCCGAAGACTCCGCTCCAGATAAGCCCTCCCCACTCTTCGGTGTATCAGGCGGCGGAAACTTAAATTCAAAGTGCCCGCGGTCATCAGTAAACGCTGCGTACATTTCATCGCTCGAGTACACCAGCGCTCGGCCGATCGGCTCGTTTGTTATGTGGTTCAAAACCGTCCCGTGGATGGACGTCGGCGCCGCTGTTTCGCCGGACAGACTCTGCCCGGCCAGTCGCGGCACAAAACCCGCGCAGCTTAAAACAACACACGCCGCACCCAGCCATAGAAAATCGGTGCGGGAGCGCACCCGCCCGTCGGCCCGCGACAAGTTTCCTGGATTTCTCATTGCCGCTTTATCCGCAGGCGCCAAGTATCTCACGAATTAACATTGTCTGCGGTAACATCCCATCCCCGCCCTGTAGCTCACCCCTTAAGGGGTGAGGCCTTCCTTAGCCCCAAGCAACCCTCCCCCGATGTCCCTCACTCTCTTTGAGTCGCCACATTCTGCTTGCGGCTCCGCCGCGCGGTGAGCTCAAACTCTGCACGCGTCCCCACAAATGTCAGCCCCGCCCCCGATTGACGCTGACAAACCCCACCAGCTAGTATCAAAAGTCGGGATTGCAACTCTAAAATGAAACTTGCCTATTTTGATTGCTTTAGTGGCATCAGCGGAGACATGACTCTCGGCGCTCTTGTCCACGCCGGCATCCCCCTCGATCATCTTCGCAACGAACTCAAAGCCCTCGATGTCCCCGGCTGGGAAATCCGTTCCGAAAACGTCTGGAAAAACGGCATGGCCGCCATCTTCGTCCACGTCGATACACAGGAATCCCACACTCACCGTTCTCTCTCCACTATCGAAGCCCTTCTCCAAAAATCCCACCTCGCCTCTCCTGTCCGCGATCGCGCCATCGCCATTTTTCGTAAACTTGGCGAAGCCGAAGCCGCCGTCCACGATGTCCCCATCGAAAAAATTCATTTCCACGAAGTCGGCGCCATCGACGCCATCGTTGACATCGTCGGCGCCTGCATCGGCTTCGCTCATCTCGGCATCGAGCGTTTCGCCTGCTCTCCCCTCAACGTCGGCGGCGGCACCGCAAAAATGGCTCACGGCGTTCTTCCCGTACCCGCGCCTGCCACGGCCCGCCTACTTCTAGGCAAGCCCACCTATTCCACCGGCATTCAAAAAGAACTAGTCACTCCCACCGGCGCCGCCATCGTTGCTACTCTCTGTGACTCCTTCGGCCCGCAACCTCCCATGTCCGTTTCCGCCATCGGCTACGGCGCAGGCGCAGCCGACCTCGAAGCTCAGCCCAACGTACTTCGCCTCATGGTTGGCGATGCCGCCGCGAAACAGGAAGGGAACTACGACGAGGAAATCCGCGTCCTCGAAGCCAACCTCGACGACCTAAATCCCCAAATCTACGGCTATTTCCTCGATCGCGCCCTCGCTCTCGGCGCTCTGGATGTTTTCCTTTCCCCCATCCAAATGAAAAAAAATCGTCCCGGCACGCTCCTCACCATCCTCTGTAAGCCCGCCGACGAACCCAAATTCCAGGATCTCCTCTTTGCGGAGACCACCACCCTCGGTGTCCGCAGCCACACCACCCAGCGTCGCTGCTTGCCCCGCGAATGGGAATCCGTCACCACCCCCTACGGCGAAGTCCGCATGAAGCTAGCCCGCATCAACGGCAAAGTCCTCCACATTTCCCCCGAATACGAAGATTGCCGTAAACTAGCCGAAGCCAATTCCGTCCCCCTGCAATCAGTAATGCAGCAAGCCATGCACTCCTGGCGAGAAGGGAAGAAGTAAAGCTTCTGTAGCGGCCGCCTTCCGAGGCGGGCCGCTCTCGGGTTTGCACCCTGTGGGGGCGCAGCACTCTGCGCCCCATCTAGGCAAGTCTGTAACATTCGTGTCATTCCGAGCGAAGCGAGGAACCTGCTTTTCTCTTGATGCTCGCGCCCGGCTCATGGCATGGTGGGCTCGATGCTCCCACCCAAAGCAACGCGTGCGAACTAAGAATTTATGAGATAGTTTTAAATACGCCAATGCCCGAACGCAAAGAAAAATTCTATCTCACCACGCCGATCTACTACACCAACGGCTTACCGCACATCGGCCACACCTACACCACAGTCGTGTGTGACACCGTGCGCCGCTACAAGCGCATGCGCGGCTACGAAGTCGTGATGACCACCGGCACCGATGAGCACGGCGTCAACGTTGAACGCGCTGCCAAAAAAGCTGAAATCCCCGAATCCGAGTTCGTCGCCAACATGGCCGCGGCCTGGCGCTCTCTCTGGGATGAACTCGGCATTCCCGCCGACGAATTCGTCCGCACCACCGACATCAAACACGTTCGCACCGTCCAGTGGCTTTTCAAACTCTGCCGCGAAAACGGTTTCGTCTATAAAGGCCACTACACCGGCCAGTACTGCATCTACGACAACGCCTTCGTCAACGACGCTAAGCCCGGCGACGTTTGCCCGGACTGCCAACGTCCTCTCGAAACCCTCACCGAAGAAAACTATTTCTTCAAACTTTCCGCCTTCCAGAAGCCTCTTCTCGATTTCTATCGCAAGAATCCCGATTTCATTCAGCCTGAAACCCGCAAAAACGAAATCATCAGCTTCGTCGAGGGCGGCCTGAAAGATCTCAGCATCACTCGCACCACAATCCACTGGGGCATCCCCGTCCCTGGCGAAGAGCCCCACGTCTTCTACGTATGGTTCGACGCCCTCACTGCCTATCTCAGCGCCGTCGGTGGTCCCGACTACGAAAAGCGCGGCATGTGGCCCGCCGATGTGCATTTCGTTGGCAAAGACATCATCCGGTTCCACACCGTCTATTGGCCCGCGTTCCTCATGGCCGCCATGCTTCCTCTTCCCAAACAAGTTTGGGCGCACGGCTGGTTCCTCATGGACGCCGCCAAAATGAGCAAGTCCAAAGGCAACGTCGTCCTCCCGCGCCCCATCGCCAACATGCTCGGCATGGACGCGCTTCGTTACTTCATGCTCCGTGAAGTCGTTTTCGGCCAGGACGGCAATTTCAGTTACGACGCGTTAGTCACCCGCTACAACAGCGATCTAGCCAACGGTCTCGGCAATCTAGCCAGCCGCGTTCTTACAATGATCCAGAACTATTTCGACGGAAGGATTCCGTCACCGGCTCCTGGACAACGAGGCAAGAGTGCACTTGCTCGGAATATGCCAGCCGTTAAGATGGGACTGGTCCGCCCGGCAGATTGGGACACAACTGCTAGCGACATTCAGGCGGGGCACTTCGACTCGTTCCGATTCGCAGCCGGTTTGCAGGAACTATGGCAGTTCATCTCCATGGTGGACAACTATCTAACGATGCAAAAGCCCTGGGATCTAGCGAAGGACCCCACAAAGAGGGACCAACTGACCGAGGTTCTCTACGAATCAGCTGAGGCACTCCGAGTGATTAGCGTGTTGGCACATCCCGTCATCCCGAACGGGACACAGCTCCTCTGGGAGAAACTTGGTCTCTCCGGTTCAATCACAAATGAACGTATTGACGAATTGAACTGGGGTGGGCTCAAGGGTGGCGAGACCGTGAAGGTTGGCGCTCCGCTTTATCCGAGAGTTGATCACAACGAAGCAATAGAGAGGATCGAATCCATGTCAATCGAAGAACAAAATGCCGCATCAGCCGCGCCGAAACCCGCAGCCGCGCCCGCGGCACCAGCCGCACCAGCTGCCTCTGCCACAACTGCGCCCGCAGTTCCCGAAAAAATCGCCATCGACGATTTCACCAAAGTCGAAATGCGCGTAGGCCAAATCAAAACCGCCGAACGCATCGTAGGCGCCGACAAACTCCTCAAACTCACCGTAGACATCGGCACCGAAATCCGCCAAATCTGCGCCGGCATCGCCCAATTCTACGAACCCGAATCCCTAATCGGCCGCAAAGTAGCCGTCGTCGTCAATCTAGCCCCCCGCAAACTCCGTGGCGTAGAATCCAACGGCATGATCATCGCCGCCTCCGTAGGCCCCGAAGGCCGCCCCGTCCTAGCAGGTTTCCTCGAAGAAGTAGAAGTAGGCTCGCGCCTGAAGTAAGTAAATTTTTGCTTCGAGGTGTTGCTAACGGATATCAGCGATCAGATATCAGGAACCAAGAGTTCTCCGTGCGATCGCAAACTGACCAATGTCCCAGCCCCGCTTCCCGATCGCTGCTCGCTGATAGCTGATCGCCCGTCTCCGCCTCCTGATATCTGATGACTGATATCTGATATCCTCCAACAATCATCAACCATGCCAAACACTCTCGACCTCATCGACTCCCACGCCCACATCGATTTCCCCCAGTTCGACGCCGACCGCGACGCCATGCTTGATCGCGCCCGCGCCGCCGGTATCTCCACCATTCTCGCCATCGGCACGGGTCCCGGCCCAGAAAAACTCGATGCCGCATTACCCTACGCTGAAGCCCACGATTGGATCTACACCACCGTCGGCATCCATCCCCACGAAGCCAAAGAAGTCACTCCCACCCATCTAGAAACTCTCGCCAGGCTAGCCCAACATCCCAAAGTAATCGCCTGGGGCGAAATCGGCCTAGATTATTTCTACGATCACTCCCCACGCGACATCCAGCAGCAAGTCTTCCGCCAGCAAATGGAACTAGCCCACGCCGCCAAGCTTCCCATCATCATCCACTGCCGCGACGCCTGGCCCGATTGCCTCCGCCTCCTCGAAGAAGTCTGGGAGCCCACTGGCCTGGGCGGTGTCCTCCACTGTTTCACCAGCACATTAGAAGACGCGCAACGCGGCCTCGATCTCGGCTTCATGATCTCCTTCACCGGCAATTTGACCTATCCGAAAATGCAGAATCTTCGCGACGTTGCGAAATCTTTGCCCCTTTCGAACATTTTGATTGAAACAGACTCTCCGTACCTCGCGCCGCAATCTCACCGCGGCAAGCGCAACGAGCCTGCCTACGTGGTGGAAGTGGCGCAGGTCCTTGCGAATGTGAGAGACTTACCCGTAGAGGAAGTCGCCCAAGTAACCAGGGACAATTTTCGGCGATTTTTTCCCCTCACCCGGTCAGGGACGGCCCCGGCTGCGGTGCCCCGCTGAGTCAGGGCAGCGTTTCCAGGAGGCGAGTCATCCCAGTTCTCACCGTCAAGGAAATTTTTGACTTGGTGCGCGTCGACCTTGTGAAGGTCGAGCAGGAGCTCTCGCGCCAGAGCGCCTCGGCCTTCCAGCCCGTCTCCGAAATCACCAGCTATCTACTCGGTGGCGGCGGCAAACGCCTGCGTCCCGCGCTGCTCCTCCTCTGTCACGGTTACGCCAGCGGCCGCCCCTCTGAAACCCGCGGCGCCATTCGTCTCGCCGCCGTCGTCGAACTCCTCCACAGCGCCACGCTCATTCACGATGACGTGATTGACAGCGCCGATACCCGCCGCGGTCGCCCTTCCGCCAATTCCCGTTGGGGCAATCACCGCAGCGTCCTCGCCGGCGATTGGCTCTATATGCAGTCCTTCCAGATCGCCCTCGAAGAACGCAATTTCCACGTCCTCGATATCCTCATCGATCTCACTCAGAAAATGGTCGAAGGCGAACTCCTGCAACTCGCCAAAATCGGCCGCATGGACGTCACCGAAGACGATGCCCTCAAACTCGCCACCTACAAGACCGCCTGCCTCTTCAGCGGTTGCGCCCGTCTCGGCGCCGTCTTAGGCGGCCTCGGCAACACCAACGAAGAAGCCCTCGCCGAATACGGCCGCAACGCAGGCCTAGCCTTTCAATTAGTGGATGATCTTCTGGATTTCACCGCTTCCAGCGAACAGCTCGGCAAGCCCGTCCTCAGCGATCTAAAAGAAGGCAAAGTCACTCTCCCGCTGATCTATGCCATGGAAAACGGACACAGCGAAGCCCGCGAACTCGTCGCCCGCGTCCTCGAAGAAAAGGAATTCAATTCCGTCCAGCCGGAAAAGCTAGTCGCCCTGGTCCGCGATTCCGGCGCTCTCGATCGCGCCCGCAGCCTGGCCCTAGTCTACGCGGGCCGCGCCAAAGCCTGCCTCAATGGCCATGGCGATTCCGAATACGCCCGCGCCCTACTAACCCTCCCCGACTTCATCCTAGAACGCGAAAATTAATGGCGTTGCTCCCGTAGGGGTCCAGCACGCTGGACCCCATCTAGCCCAGGCCGAAACAATAATCGCCCTCCCGTTCCCGCCCAGGCTTAAACAACAATTGCCCTCCCGACCGCAGGCCCGCGTGCAGGGAAAAGGCCCTGCCTTTCCTCCCCCGCCCGTGGTAAAACAACATTCCAAGGCATCCCCCATGCTTCCCTTCAAACTCATCTATCACGAAGCCTACGACCTCAACCTCGGCCCCCACGTCTTCCCCTCGCAAAAATTCCGCCTAATCGCCGATCATCTCGCCACAGAAGGCATCGCTCTCCCCGACAATTTCCTTCGTCCAGAACCCGCCTCCGACGCTGACATCCTCCGCGTCCACACTCCTGAATGGGTCAACAAGCTCAAAACCGGTACGCTCACTTCCAACGACATCATGAAGCTCGAAGTCCCTTACTCCCCCGAACTCGTCAAGGCTTTCTGGCTAGCGGCCGGCGGCACGATCCTAGCCGCACAATCCGCCTCGCTCGATGGCTTCGGTTGCAACATCGGCGGCGGTTTTCATCATGCCTACCCTGGCCATGGTGAAGGTTTCTGCGCCATCCACGATGTCGCCGTCGCCGTCCGCAAAATGCAAGCCGATGGCATCGTCCACAAGGTCATGGTCGTTGACACCGACGTGCATCACGGCAACGGCACCGCCGCCATCTTTGCTCACGATCCCACCGTCTTCACTCTCTCCATCCATCAGTGGAACAATTACCCCGCCTACAAGCCTCCCTCCACACTCGATCTCGACATGGACGACGGCGCCACCGACAACCAATACCTCATCGCCCTGCTCCCCGCCGTCCGCGAAGCCCTCGATAAGTTTCATCCAGACATGCTCTTCTACGTCGGCGGCGCCGACCCCTACAAAGACGACCAGCTAGGCGGCCTAAGCCTCACCATCAACGGCTTGCAATCTCGCGATCAATCCGTATTCGAAGAAGCCCGCAAGCGCTCTGTCCCCGTAGTCACCACCTTAGCCGGCGGCTACGCTCGCCAACTAGCCGACACCGTCCAAATCCACGTGAACACCATCCTAGCCGCCAAATCCGCCTCCGAAAAATTCCCCCGCGCCCGCGCCGTTCCCTAATTTTCCTGCCCGTAGGGGCGCAGCACGCTGCGCCCCATGTCCGCAAGTTCACCAATTTGTGTCGCGCCCCATGTCCGCAAGTTCATGTGATCTTGCCTCCAGGGGTATTCTGCTCTGTGCTCTCCGCGCCCTCTGCGCAATCCTTCTTCGCCGCCTGTTGACACTAAATGAACAAGCTCGACTCTGATACCTCCTCCCAAGCCACTCCGGTGTATCCTTTTCCCATATTGCATACGTCCTAATCACAGAACGACGCACCAAAACTCCGGCGTATAGGCCGCCCAAGCCTGTGAAAGGAGCACTATGAAACGCTTCATTGCCATGGCCATTTTCTTCTCTCTCACCTCCGTTCCTTCCTTCGCCAAAACTCACAGAGAGATGTACCAGGTCTCTTGTAAGGTGCTTTGGAACGCCGTAAGAGATACCCTGCGTAATTCTGGAAAATACGGCATCATCGGCATCAGCGATTCAGAGATGACCGCCTCCTACAATATTGGCGGCACTCTCGCTGCCAAGCGTGTTAACTCCGTCGTGTTGAATGAAAAGAGCGAGGGCTGCGAAATGCAGATCCAAACCGCCTATAGTGGCATTGGCAACAACGATGAAGGCGATTTCAAGAAACGGGTAGATGAATCCCTGGCCAAGCTCCAGCCACAGCCCGCCCCAGCCAAGAAACCCGACGCCCCGCCCCCAACAAATTGAAGTGTCCTCTAGAACAGAAAGCCTTTGTAGGGGCGCAGCACGCTGCGCCCCATGTCCGCAAGGTCATCTGATCTCACCGTCTTTCTTCGAATTTCGATTAGCGTCCGCCCCTCCTCCCCACCGTCATCCCGAGCGCAGCAACCCAATTTTTTCTTCGCGCCGCCTTTTGGCGCGTCGGGTCGCGCAGTCGAGGGATCCCTCTTCCTCTTTCGCCATGGCACCGTTTCGCCCATAAAGGTAGCTAGCCCGTAGGGGCGCAGCACGCTGCGCCCCATGTCCGCAAGATCACCCGATCTCACCGCAAGCTTTTGAAGTTTCATTTCTTGACCCTACAGGAGTAAAACCACGCCGCTACCAACTTTCCTTATTCTTTCGCCAGTCTCTTCACATAACGCACGGTAAGCAACACGCTCGCCGCCAATGGCACCGCAAACGCACCCAGATGCAATAACCACAACCCAAAATCAGCACCGGCAGGATCAGGAGTCGGATAAATCGCCGCAACCACGAAATAGATCGTCCCCGAAATCAGAATCAAGATTCCCCCAAACTTGTTCGCCCGGCACCACACCGCGTCATCGGCCAGTGTCTGCACCGTACGAATGCCATACCAGCGATTTCGGGGAACGACGCCAACGGCAAGCGGAATTGCCACTAAGATAAGTAAAACTGCCGGGATAATAAAAGGCTGGTACGTCATCTTCTTCCTGGCCAAACAAGGTTGGGTTATACGATGAAGTTCCTCTCAGCTTAATTCTAATTCAAGGTTTCGCCGCGCCTTTTGCCGCACCTTGTTGGCTGTTCCGCTGCAGCACCCGAATGTGCTTCACCAATCCTTCTATCTGCTCCTCCGTCATCCCAATGTGCAGAAACGCGTGCGGATATTCCTTATGCTGCGTCCCATGCGCGATCGAATCGTACATGTCGCCATCGCTCATTTCCACGATCCGCTTGGACCTTAAATCAGGCACGGCCAGCTTCGATGTCACGTTCGTATGCCCGCTTCCATCCTTCGCGTGACAGTAGGCGCACTTCTGCCCGTACAGCGCTTCCGATTCCTGAGCAAGGAGGCGCCCTCCGCCTAGCGTCAGCACCATGATTCCCAGGACAATGATCGCTCGCATCTTGGGCATAAACGCTCCTTGCAGTTTTTCGGTGTCGATTGCAATTCTCCTTGAGAGTAATCCGTATTTACTATTGTGGAAAAAATCATTTGCATCATGATATGCAAACGGTAAACATACAGCTGAATCCCCATTCTCCGCTGGCTCCGCTGACCCTCGTGCTTCCCGGGGCGCCCTGCCTGCTTGTTCGCCTGGCCCTGGTCGAACAGGGCTTCCGCCCACTAAGGCAGCCGGAAAGAACCCCACAAATTGCTTAGAAATCGCTAATATTGGACAAGTGGAATCGTCATGTCCAGTAACCCGCGCTTCTCTCTGCCTCTGATTCCCGATCCTCCTCCCACTTCCTTACCAACAAGACCCATCATGTCAATAATTACCATAACAGCATCATCTTTCTTTTTTGCCTGCCAGTACTCTTGAGGAAATCCCCCAAAACCCCGAGTGTGTCTAGCACAGGAGAAAACTTGTGCTTCACGACGGTCGTTGTTGGTCTTTCGTATACGGGACCTGCTTCATTCGCTGCGCCATGCTCTTGCTGGCATTCTTTGCCATCAATGGTTACGCGCTCTCTTCCATCAACTTCTCCATTGCAAATAGCTTTCCTTCGCCGCTCTTTTCTTTCTTCACTACCTCGACTTCCGGTCAGGAAGAGTTCAACGCTTACTGCGCTGGTTGCCATGGCCAGGATGGCCACGGCAAAGGCCATTCCGCGGCCTACTGCAGCGTTCCGCCAGCCGACTTGACGCAACTTGCCCTAAAAAATCACGGCGTCTATCCAATTGAAGGGGTTTGCGATGTCCTGCGTCGTGGAACGGGGCACCCGCCTGCGGGCCAGGGCTACATGCCCGTATGGGAACCGCTGCTGAAGTCCATGAACGGCGACGCGCCTGGTTTAACAGAATTGCGCATCCAGAACCTCGCCGCCTACATAAAGAACCTGCAGGTAGATTCAACCTCTGCCCAAAAGCAGCCTGCGCCAGTTCGTTGATTCTTTTCCATTCCCCGTCTAGGCCTCAGTCGACGGATACCGGTCCGTTCTCCGTCGACACGCGCACAAGCGTCGGCCCACTGCCAAATTCAATGCGCCTCAAGTCGTCGTCCCATGTCTTGCGTCCCTCGGAGCAAACACTGGCGTCGCACCGCATCGGGCTGTGGCCATTGGATTCCAGTAGCACACCTGACTTGTAGCCTGAAGGGATTTGCAGCTTGATGGGCCCATTGTTGGCATGCGCCTCAAACCCCGCCCCTTCCCACGAATTCCCAGACAGCGACAGCGTCACCGGCCCATTCTCGGCGTGCACCATTTGTCTGCCACTATTACCTTCCAGTGTGACCGGCCCATTCTGTGCGCTCAGATCAAGCTCGCCAGTGCACCCGCTAACCGTCACGGGGCCGTTCTGCGCGCGAACCCTCAACCTGCCATCAACGTGATACATCCCCACTGGCCCATTCTTCACCTGGACGTCCAAGGCAGCCGCTTTTGGCGCTCGGATCAATAATTGCGTCCCCCAGTGGTCACGCGAGGATGGCCCGGCAACACCCACCTCGCCATTCTGAAAAGTTAGGTGGATGCTTCTGAGCAGGGAATCAGCGTCGCTACCGGCTTCCGCTGCTTTGCAGAGGGTCACCGAATAGGTATCCTGCTCCCACCCTCGCACCTGTACTCCACCATTGGATTCCGCCACGATCCGCAGCGTGGAAGCCTCCGCCTTCGTAATCATCCGCTCCTCCGATTGCATCACCGCATCTCGGTGCTCGAACCGAATATGGAGATCGGAGCAGCTGTCAGCCGGGGAGTCATGGTTATAGGAGACGTCAATGGCGTGTCGGTGGGGAAGGGCGCGTGACACGGAAGTGAAGCCCACGGCTACCCAAATAACTACGGCAAGGATCGAAAGAAGCCTGCGGAAAGTCATGGCAATTGCCTCCAGCCGTATAGACGAACGATGCACCCCAATGGTCATGCCCCGCCGTCACAATTCCTCAGTTAGAAATCGTCCTACGGCCGTGCAGTTGCCGTGTTGGGGGCGGCAATGGTCTCGGGATGGGCCACCCGGTTAATCGCCTCGATCAGCACTCTCTCGATGTCATCGGGATCGAATCCATCCGACCGGTAAGCCACTTTCCCTTCGCGATCCAGTACCATTGTCGTGGGAAACGAATTCACGCTCAGCAGCCGCTCCAGCCCATCCGCAAACAGCACCGTGGTCTTCGGCCGCTCTTCCGCCAGAAACGGTCCCACCAGCGTTTCGTCTTCATCGCAATTCAGCCTGAAAAACAGCACATCCTTCTCCCCCGCAAAGTGCGCCGCCACTTTTTCGAAGTGCGGCTCCAGTTCGCGGCAAGGTCCGCACCACGTCGCCCAGAAATTCAGCACCACTACCTTCCCCTTCGTATCCGCAAACGAAAAGGGCGTGCCATCCGGCGCCTTCCGCACCTTGAATTCGTACGGCTGCGTCAATCCTTGATTCGGCACTGGTTTTGCCGGTGCAGCCGCTGCCACGCTCTCGTCGAACGCGTGTAGCAGGTAATCCCCCAGACCGTCCTCGGAGCGATGCGCCAGCCTCCACACGTTCCCGATTTTCTGCCGCAATTCCTTCTGCGGAGACACTCCATTCCCATGGTCGTCCAGCGAAAACGCCCGCGCGTACTGCCGCAGCGCCTCGTTCAGGTCTTTCTTCAACTCCGCAATTTCCCCCAGGTTCTCCGCGGCTGCTCCATTCGGCTGTTCCGTGTAGCTGGCCTCCAAATCTTTCTGTGCACTCGTAAAGTCGCCCAGCTTTCGATACAACTGCCCCCGCACCAGCAGAACCGACGAGATGTCGCGTTTCCGGTCTTTCTGCCAGTCTTCGGGCGAAAGCCGCCGCGATTTATTTTCCGGTGAACTCCGCTCCAGCAAGTCCAGCACTCGCCCGCAATAAGAAACCGCTCGCCGCCACCCCGCCGCATCGCCATACTGATCCAGCAATTGGATCGATAGCACCGTCATCGCGGAGTCTTCCGGGTTCAGCGCCACAATCCGTTCCGCGTATTCCGTCGCCCGCGGAAAATCCCGCAATTGTATGCTCGATTCCACGATCGCCCGATAGATTTGCGGACGCTGGCTCGATTCCGGGTATTTCTTCAGGAAAGCATCCAGATTTCGCACCATCGCCGCCCGGTCGTTCCCCGCATCCGCAATGGCTTTCTGCAGATCATCCTTCTCCGCGGCTGCTTCCTTCGCGGCATCCTTTGCCGCATCCTGTTTGCTCCGGCTGGATTTAGAGGGTAGTTCGGCTTGCTGCGTTAATGACGAAGACTCTTGCCCCAGCAAGGGGCTGGCAATCAGCAGTGCCAGACAAAACGCCAATTTGTTCAATCGGGTTGGGCGCAACGGCAGCACGTCAGCATTGTACCCGCTCGCGCGCCCGCTTTGCAGCGAATCGTCTCCGCACAATCTTCGGGTGCCTTGCTGCCTCAGGATCCGCCTTCCACGTTGATCCCGCCAGAAACCGTGTGTACTTCAATCCGCCCACGCGAATCGCCAACATGCGCGCGCAGCGAATGTTTCCCCTGCTCTTCAATCATCACCGGAATGTTGGTCCGAATATTCCCGGAAGTGGCGTCCGCGGAAAGCAGAAACGAAGAATTCGACGGTACACGAATGTCCACTGAGCCGGACACCGTCTTCAATTCCCACAAACGATTCCCGCTCGGATTCCCCGTTATATCGATTGGCCCGGAAATTACATGCGCCCGCACATCGTTATTCGCCCCGCTGATGCGCACCGATCCGCTGGCATTCGACGCCTCCACCCGGTCGCCCGGATTCTCGATCTCTATCGACCCGGAAGCCGCCGAAGCCTTCACTTCGCCCTTCACGTTCGCGATGTTTACGCTTCCTGAAGCCGTGGAAACTCGCAAGTATCCGCCAATCCCGGAAACTTCAATCGACCCGCTCGCCGCGTTCAGCTCCGTATCCCGCTCGATGCGATACACGTGCACATATCCCGATGCCGAAGAGCACTTCACCGGTCCGCGCAACTGGTCAATCGTTACTCCTCCAGAGGCCACGCTCGCGTCAATCTCCGTTTCGTGTGGCACTTCAATTTCATAATCGATGGAAACATTCTTCAACCACGAAGTGTCCTTGCCGATTCGAATCGTATCCCCACGCTGCTCCAGCGGTGGATTGCTCACCGCTTCCGCAATGTTCTTTTCCGAGCTGCCCCAAAGCGACCAGCCCCCTGTCACTTTCCCGTGGATGTGTACCTTGCCGTCCGCCCCGCCCTTGATCGTCACGTTTCCAGAGCCGTTGCTCAACTCCACCCGCGTCGGCCCCGTAACGCTGTACGTCTTGTCAAAGCTATTGTCCGCGGCCTTAACCTGCAGCGAAAAAAGTGAAAATGCCGCCGCAACAAGGATCATTCCAGACAAACCAATTCTCTGAGTACGCATAGATGAACTCCTGCCCGCGCTTTCTGGGCCTTCTACCCCTAATGTACGCAATCCTGGAATTTATGTTCCCGTAGATTTTGCCAGCGTTTCGTTCAGCGACCCCTGCCGGTAACCTTCCAGGTCCAGGGCCACATACGTAAATCCCGCTGCTTTCAATGCGTTAGCCATCGCCGCGGCCATTTCCGCTGTCAGCGCCCGCGGCAGCTCGGCAGGCGCCAGCTCTATCCGCGCTAGATTCTCGTGCAGCCGCACCCGGAATTGCCGGAAGCCCAGCTCCCGCAGCGCCGCCTCGCCCCGTTCCACCAGCGAAAGCCGCTCCTCCGTCACTTCCGTTCCATAAGGCAGCCGCGAGGAGAGGCAAGCGGACGCGGGCCGGTCCCACGAGGGAAGTCCCGCCCTCTCAGAAAGAAAGCGAATTTCCGGCTTATGCATCTGTGCTTCCAGCAGCGGCGTCAGGACGTGGTGCTCGTGGGCGGCTCGTTGCCCCGGCCGAAAGTCCGATGGATCGTCCGCATTCAATCCGTAAGCAATCGCGGCAAAATGCCGCTCCACAGCCACCTGGTCCAACACAGAGAAAAGCTCATCCTTACAGTAGTAGCACCGGTCCGAAGCATTCGCGCGGTACGCCGGATTCTCCAACTCATGCGTCTCGATGAACTCGTGCCTCACCCCGGTCGTCCCCAGGAACTTCTCCAATTGCTCTCGATCAAAAGTGGAATAGCTCGCGCTCAGAGCCGTCACGCTCAGCGCGCGTTCCCCAAGCACGCGATGCGCGGCCCAGGCCAGATAAGCGGAATCGGTGCCGCCCGATAGGGCGACGATCAGGGAAGGGAGGCCCGCCAGCTTCGTAAAAAGGAGTTGCTCCTTTTCGGGGGCCGCGTGCGTCGAAGTCTCTTCTTTGTGAATCTGTACCAGTGGCTCCATCGCACGCATGAGTATACAGCCAATGTCCCCATTCCGCAGCCTCACACTGCACATCACGCTCAGGCCGAACAACCCGATTGCCCTGGCTTGTCGGCGTAGGGGCGCAGCACGCTGCGCCCCATCTAGGCAAGATCACAGCTTCCTTTTGCCCAACAAGCGCCAGCGGCGCGGAATAATTTAGCCCAGGGCGCAAGCCCTGGGTCGCAACGGGAAAAATAAAATCGAGCGCCGGGGGCGCGACACTCCTGGCTATGCAATCTCTCCGCAAGAAAACCAACCCTACTTAAAATCCAGCAACACATCCACCGTCCCTTTTGTCGCATCGTCCTGCAACCAATGCCCCACGCTGTCGTAATGGATCGGCAGGTCCTTGAATATCGTCGCTCGGTGTATCTCCAGCCGAATCAGGAATTGCTCGAACATCTTTTTGTCGAACACATCCCCCGGTTTCAGCGGCCACGCATCCCTAATCATCCGTTCCCCCGCCAGCGACATCCCCGTAATCGTCATCTGGCTAAAGTGGAACGTCTGTCCCTCCGCAATGGCCACCGTGTACGAAACCGTATGCGCCTGATCGTCGTAAGTCGCCGTTGGCGTCACCTTCGCTTCCATATATCCCCGCTGCCCATACTCCTCCCGTATCCGGTCCCAGCCCGTTTCAATTCCCATTCCATCCGCCACGTCTCCAACCTTCAGCCCCAAAGTCGTCCCCAGCGTAATCGTGGAAACCGCCTGGTTCCCGCTCCACTGCACGTCTTTCCAGTGATACACGGCCCCCGGCTCGCACGGCACGAAAACAGGGATCTCCTCGGGCAGCTTCTGATTCGGATTCCCGCTAAGCCGTACCTCCGCCGGACCTATCTTCGCGCGCAAATACCCATCTTCCTGGTATACGGGTCGAATCGCTTCCGAAAGAAAAATATCAACCGCCAGCCTTGAATACGGTTTGCCCAGAATCTCGGGAAGATGCTGCTGCACAGAGAGCGATTCCTTCAAGTGCGCATCGCTGAACTCCACGCTCGCGATCCTCGGCGATATTCCTTCCTCGTGAAACTGCTGAATATTTCCATCCGCCAGCGGGTTCACAAGCACCGCCTGCTCCACCTGCACATTTCCCCCGTGCGCCGCAAGAAACGCCTTCAGCGCCTTCGCGGCCTGCTCCACCACCGCCCCAGCTTCCGGCAGCGTCCCGTCATAGAAAGGCAAGTCTTTGCGTATCGCTTCGTCCAACTCCGAATCCCCGTACCACGGAAAATTATCGTAAGACACCGGGATGCGCGGATTTTCCTTCAGATGAAACGTCAGCGTCAGGTCATTATTGTGCGTCGTGAAGTTGTAAGTTACCTTCGCAAACAGCCCCGAACGCACCAGTACATCGGCGGCATCTTGCAGCTCCTTGCGGCCCACCTGCGCCCCTGGCGCCAGTCCGCAAAGCGCTGCCACTTGTGGCTCGCTAAGCTTTTGCAAGCCATCAACCTGTATTTCCTTCAGGTTAGCCGTTTGCGCATGAATTAATTCGGGAATCGCGAAAAACAATAGGAATGCGAGCGGAAGAAACAGTCGGAGCCGCATCATGCGCTTATTCTAGTCCTCAATTCGCGCAAGGCCAACTGCTTCATCGCCCGTACTGCGGCACTGTCTCCACTTTCTTCGCTTCTAGGGAAATTGACGTTCAACCAGAATCTACCGCCCGCCCTCTAAGTCGCCTCCAACCCCGCTTCTCCTGCCCGTTCGGTGCCCGGTTTCCCAATCCACACCACCCGGCATCGCGCCGAACTGTGCGAACTTTCTCCCAGCACAAGCTCCACCACTTGACCGCGCCGCAGATTGTGCACCCCACCCACCCGGAATCCATCCTTCGATGAATCCAGTATCAAGCAGGGCAGCCTTCTCTGGCTAAAGTCCGAATTCTTAATGACCACACTCGCTCGCTTCCTCGAAATTTCTCGTTTCGAATAGCGGCTATCCGGATTCGCTTGACTCATCATGCTTATTTTCTTTGTCTGGGGAGTAGTGATACTACACGCAATTTCGTTTCATCGATAGCTCGAATAATGCCTCCAGATAAGGCTCAAAGTGTCCTCCAATCCTCGCCCTTCTGTACAACTCTTTTTTCGCATTGTCCCAACAAAATCCATGACTTATTGCCCCACTCCCGCCGCCATCGCGCCGCCCCTATCTGCAAATCAGCCCCTCCCCGTTGCCCCAAGCCAGAGTAGAATAAACCTCAATGCCAGATTGCTCTGAACTTGGCACACCGGCAGCGCGCTCCTGTCTCGCCGAAAATAGAAGGGATCCTATTCCTATGAAATTGCAGAAAACAGCATTCATTTTTGTCGCGGCCGTGTTGGCCTTAAGCGTCGCCGCGTGTTCGCGCAAAACAAACACCGCCAAGACTGCCGCTCCGAATCCAGCCGAATCCGTCGCATCCTATCTTGGCCGTTGGGATTTGACGATCAAAGCCCCCGCTAGCGAATATCCTTCCTGGCTCGAACTCACTCAGGACAACGGCCAGTTGAAAGCTCAAATGGTCGGCCGTTGGGGCAATGCTCGCCCGCTTCCCTCCGTCGAATTTGCCAACGCGCACCTCAAATTCGTCTCACCGAAAGAAGAAGAAGGCAGCAAGAATGACTTGGTTTTCGACGGTACACTGACCGGCGCCACTCTTACAGGCACAGCCATCGGACCTGATGGCGTCGCTTGGACGTGGACCGCTGTGCGCGCTCCTTCCTTGAAACGCACCGGCACACCCACCTGGGGCAAGCCGATTCCCCTATTCAACGGCAAGGATCTGTCCGGCTGGACGATGACCAAATCCGATTCCAAAACAGTTTGGACCGTCAAAAATGGAAAACTCATCACGCCCGGCAATGGCCCCGAACTCGTCAACGATGGCAAGTATCAGGATTTCAAGCTCCACCTCGAGTTCAATTGCGAGCCCAATTCCAACAGCGGCGTTTATCTCCGTGGCCGTTACGAAGTCCAAATCGAAACCGATTCCGTCTCCGAGCCTCCCAGCCACCACACCGGCGGCGTCTACGGCTTCATCGCGCCCACCCCGGAACTCCCGCGCAAGAGCGGCGTATGGCAAACCTACGACATCACCTTGCTCGGCCGCATGGTCACCGTCGTCCAGAATGGCCAAACCGTGATTGACAATCAGGAAATCCCCGGCATCACCGGCGGCGCCCTCGATAGTCACGAAGAACTCCCCGGCCCCATCTATCTCCAGGGCGGCGAAAAAAATCACGTCGCCTTCCGCAATATCGTCCTGACTCCGGCAGAGCAATAAAGTCTGTCTGAATTCTTACTTCGATAGGGCCTGGCATCACTGTTTGGGGTGAAAATTCAAACCCGTCATTCCGAACGGAGTCTGCGGAGTGAGGGACGGTTTTGCATCGCACGTTTTTTGTGCGATGAATCCCTCTTCTCTTGGGTTTCTGATGAAGATAGATTCCTTTCTTCCGCTCTCAAAAAATCGCCGTTTCCCCCGCGGGGTGCGGCAAAGCCTTGTCTCGATCAATCACCCACTGCGGAAAAACCAGCGTGTTCACCTCCCTGTGACCGCGCGTAATGGCCCAATGTTCCAGCCACGTCGCGCCTTCTTCGCCCACATAGTCGTCCGGCGAACTATACGCCGTGTCTTCCAGCGCGTCGTGCAGCGTGATGAACTCATACCCGCGCTTGCGCAGCATTTCCAGCAACTCCGCAATGTGATCCGCCTCCAGCCAATTTCCGTGAAGCAGCAAAACTTGTGGAGGCTCGTAGCCAAACAGCTCGCGTGAAAATTTCTCGTAATAATCAAACACTTGGCCGGTGTACGTAAGATACGCGGCGACAACTTGCTGCTGCAGCGCCGCATCACCCCTCTTCCGTGCATCCGCGTAGACGCCCGCAAATTGCCAATCCCAAGCATCCATCGTCACCGGTGCGATGCGGTACCCGCGTGAACTCAGAAACGCTTCCGCGTCCCGCCGCGTTTGCAGGTCGCGCCCCGTGTCCAGATAAGGATGTCGCAGGTAACGCATCTTCATGTGGTGCTGTGCCAACAATATGCGCGTCACCGTCTCTCCGCGAATCACATCCTCTTCCCAGGCCTGCAACGTGACGTTGTTCAGCGAAGTGTGGCCAAACGTGTGGTTCCCCAATTCAAACCCGGCATCCAGCCATTGATTCAGCGCCTTGATCCGCTCGTCCACTTCGCCAATCTTGTAAAGTTTTCGCTCGTTCACGAATCCAACCGCCGGCGCTTTCTCTTTCTGCAGCGCCGCAAGCAGCTTCGCCGTCATTTCATTGATTTCCGCTCCATCCATCAGGTGAGCGCTAGCCGCGGGCAAGTCATCCACAGTGATGGCAATCTGTCGGTGAACAGGCCCCTGCGCGCGAGTCGGGGAAAAAGGGAAGAGCAGTACAAAAATAATGATCGAAAAAATGATGCGGGATCTCATACGCCCATTCTACAAAACTCGCGTCCCCCAGGTTCGATTTTCCACCTGAGTCTTGGGGTTTTCTTCTCTTCTCTTCTCTTCTCTTCTCTTCTCTTCCTCTGCGCCCCTCTGCGTTCTCTGCGCCTCTGCGTTATTCTTGTCTTTTTTTCTTGACTCTTCGCCTTACTAAAAACTTAAAACTAACCACTACCAACTGATTGCCCCCCCTACTCCACCGTAACCGACTTCGCCAAATTCCGCGGCTGATCCACGTCGCATCCTCGCCGCACCGCGATGTGATAAGCCAGCAACTGCAGCGGCACAATCTCCAGCATCGTCGCCAGCAATTCCGGCGCAGGCGGCAATTCAATAATGTGATCCGACGCTTCCCGTGCCAGACGATCCCCCGTCGTCACCACAGAAATCACGATCCCGTCGCGCGCCTTCACCTCTTTAATGTTCGAGATACTCTTCTCATACAACGTCAGCGAAGCCGGATCGCTATCGTCCCGCGTCGCCAGAACCACCACTGGCAGGTTTTCATCAATCAACGCGTTCGGGCCGTGCTTCATCTCTCCCGATGGATAACCCTCCGCGTGAATGTAGGAGATCTCCTTCAGCTTCAGCGCGCCTTCCAGCGCGATCGGGTAATGTATCCCGCGCCCAAGGTACAGAAAGTCCGTATTGCGGAAAAATTGCCGCGCCAGATTCTCGTAGAACCCGGTCTCCTCCGCCTGCAGGATCATCTCAATCTTGTGCGGAATCCTCGTGAATTCCAGCATCAAATGCCGCGCCGCCTCTGCGGAGACCGTGCCACGAATCTGCCCAAGGTAAGAGGCCAGCAACACCAGCGAAGCCAGTTGCGAAGTAAACGCCTTCGTCGACGCCACTCCAATTTCCGGCCCCGCATGCGTCAGAATCGTCCCCGCGGCTTCGCGTGTGATCATCGATCCCATCACGTTGCAAATCGCCAGCGTTGGCGAACCCTTAATCTTCGCCTCGCGCTGCGCCGCCAGCGTATCTGCAGTCTCCCCCGACTGGCTGATGCACACTGTCAGCGTCTTAGCGTCCAGGATCGGATCGCGATAGCGGAACTCGCTCCCGTAATCCACTTCCACGGGAACCCGCGCCAGCCTCTCGATCATGAACTTTCCGGCCAGCGCCGCATGCCAACTCGTGCCGCATGCCACGATGCGCACTTTCTCAAACGCGTGAAATTCCGCATCGCTGATCTTCATTTCGTCCAGAAACACTTTGCCGGTGTCTTGCGAAATCCTGTTCAAAATCGTGTCGCGAACCGCCCGCGGCTGCTCGAAAATCTCCTTCTGCATGAAATGTTTGTAGCCGCCCTTCTCCGCCATGATCGGATCCCAAGCCACATGGTGCGAAGGCCGGTCAACGGGCTTGCCGTCCAAATCCGTCACGCGCACCCCGTCTCGCGTAAGAATCGCCACGTCTCCATCCGCAAGAAAAAATATCTCCCGCGTGTGTTCCAGCAGCGCCGGAATATCGCTCGCCACAAAATATTCCCCATCGCCCAGCCCGATCACTGAAGGCGGCCCAATCCGCGCCGCAATCAGCTTTTGCGGATCCTTCGCCGATAGAAATACCAGCGAATAGATTCCCCTCAGGTCCTTCAACGTTCGCCGCACCGCTTCCTCAAACGAAAGCTTCTTCGCATATTCTTCGACGAGATGCGCCACCACTTCCGTGTCCGTCTCCGTCACGAACTTGTGCCCTTGTTTTTGCAGCGCTTCCTTCAACTCCAAATAATTTTCGACAATCCCGTTGTGTACCACCACATATTGCCCCGTGCAGTCACGGTGCGGGTGCGCATTCTCTTCCGTCGGACGTCCATGCGTGGCCCAGCGGGTATGCCCGATTCCGTAGCTGCCCTCCAGCGGCGCTTTCTGAATCGCTTCCTCCAGGTTGCGCAGCTTTCCCGGCGCGCGCCGAATATCCATCTTCCCCGCGCTGTCCACCACCGCGATTCCCGCGGAGTCGTAGCCGCGATATTCCAGTTTGCGCAATCCCTCGATGATCACCGGAACCACTTTTTTGGGCCCGATATAGCCGACAATGCCGCACATGCTGCACCTCTCCTTAATAAGGTATCGTCAGGGTACCACGTGACCTATTGCAGTTGTGCGAATAGGGTAGGGAAGCCTTCGGGAAAGTTACTGTGGGATGGGTTGGTTGAACATGCGCGTCATTTCTACCGCGTTCAGCTTGCCGTTTGCGTCGAAATAAAATGTTACTTTCGCCGTCACCGGCCGCACCGTCTCCAGATCAATGTGGCGAATAACGGCCACCAGCGTTCCCGGCTTCTCGGAGGCTTGTACCTCATAACCGCGCACCGACAGAAAATTTGTCACGCGATCTGCCGTGGACCCCAGCGGCACCTGCGTCTCAATCATTTCCTGAATCGGCTTCAGTTGCGGGTCGTCAACGTGATACCCCTTCTGGCACCCGCAAACGAAAAATGCCGCGAGCAACAGTAACGAGCAGCAGAGCGTCCCTGCGTGGCCAGCAAATCTACAAGTCATAATTTGTTCCTGGAAATTGTAGTGTCCCATCCAGCGTCTCTCGCAAGCGCTCGTCTTAATCCACGATCTCGAATCGGTATTCCTCAATCACCGGATTCGCCAGCACATCCTTCGATATCCGCTCGAGTTGTGTTTGCGCCTCTTCGCGGTTCCATCCATCCAGGTTGAGCACGAAAAACTTTCCCTGCCGCACGTCGGAAACCTGCGCGTACCCCAGCCCGGAAAGTGCGTGTTGAATCGTCTGTCCTTGCGGGTCCAAAACAGTTCGCTTCGGCATTACCCATACATGAGCTTTCATGGCCATTAGTATAGCAATTCTCTTCACCCCATTCATCCTGCCCAAAAGTATGGGCTGCCACTTCGCTCGCGGAATAGATCGCCAATGCGGTTATAATCAACCCGAAACGGAGTCCCCGTGTTCAGACGATGGGTGTGCATTTCGATCTTAACTCTTGCCGTCTTTATCCCTTCCATATCCCCCGCCCAACAACCCGCTCAAGAAAAAGACCAACTCCTCTGGCAAAAGCTGCAAACCACAATCAGCGACGTGGACTCCCACCTCGACGGCGTCCTCGGCGTCGCCATCCTCGATATCTCCACCGGCCAAAAATATCTTCTCCACGCCGATGAAGTGATGCCCACGGCCAGCTCCATCAAAATCGCCATTCTCGCCGAGCTCTACCTCCAGGCCCAGCAGGGCAAGCTCAATCTCAACGACCTCTACACTCTCAAGCAGAGCGACATCGTCGGTGGCAGCGGGATCACCGAAGCCCTCACTCCGGGCACCACGCGCCTCACCCTCCGCGATGTAGCCGCTCTCATGGTTTCCGTCAGCGATAATTCCGCCACCAACATCATCATTGATCGCGTCGGCATGGATAACGTCAACGCGCTCCTTGATTCGCTCGGCCTCACCCACACCCGTCTCCGCCGCAAAATGATGGATCTGAAAGCCGCCAGCGAAGGCCGCGAAAATGTCTCCACTCCGCGCGAAATGATGCTCCTCCTCGAAGCCCTCTATCGCGGCAAAGTCCTCAACAAACAATTCACCGATGATTATTTCAAGCTGCTCACGGTCCACAAAGAAAGCTACATCCCACGCGACCTACCCGAAGACCTGCGCGTAGCCAACAAGCCCGGTGAACTGGAAGGCGTCCGCAACGATTCCGGCATCGTCTTCACCGGCAAACGTCCCTACGTAATCAGCGTGATGACCACCTACCTCCGCCACGAAAAAGACGGCGGCGACGCCATCGTCAGTATTTCCAACGCAACCTATCAAATGTTTGATCGCCTGAGCCGCGCCTCCGACCTGGGCCGCGTAATCTCTCCCCACGACTCCAGCACCCCCTGATCAATCGCCGGCTTTTCGTTAGCTATTCCTGACGCAAGCAGGCGCCTCGCTGCTGCATTTGTAGTGGCCGGTCTTCAGACCGGTTCTTGGGTGCGCCGTTTAGTGTTCTTCCGATTTCGTCCTGGTAGGGGCGCAGCACTGCTGCGCCCCATGTCCGCAAGCTCTCAGCATTTATCTGATTCCGAACCTGCTTTTCACTCCGAAGGCTTACCAACCACCCGCAACCCCAACCCCGCCCCCTTAGGCAATATCAATTTCCCCTTCTCCACGGTAACTCCCGCATAAGGATCATTCGCAATCAGCAAATTCCCATCCAAATCCGCGTAATCCACCAGCGGCGATAGATGCGCCGCCGCCGTCACCGAACACGAACTCGATATCATGCACCCCAGCATCACTTTCATATCCAGCGCCCGCGCCATCTTGATCCACCGGTACGCCTCGTTAATTCCCCCGGCCTTGTCCAGCTTCACGTTAATTCCGTCATAAGCTTCCTTCAATTGCGGAATCAGCGCCGCGCTCGTGCAAGCCTCATCCGCAATAATCGGCAGATGCACCTTGCTCCGCACATACTTAACATCCTCAAACATGTGCGCTGGCATGGGCTGCTCGATGAATTCCACTCCCTGCGTCTCCAGCCAATTGATCTTGCGAATTGCCTCTTCCTTGTCCGTCCATCCCTCGTTCGCATCCACGCGTAGCGGCTTATTGGTGACGCTCCTCACCGCCGCAATCGTCTCTTCGTCAGTCTTCAACCCCACTTTAACCTTTAGCACAGGATAAGCGGCCGCCTCCGCCGTCTTCTGCTTGGTGATCTCCGGTGTATCAATCCCAATCGAAAATGTCGTCGCCGGCGCAGCGGCAGGGTCCAGCCCAAAATATTTGTACAGCGGCACATTCAACTTTTTCCCAACCCAATCCATCACGGCAATATCCACCGTCGCCATCGCCGCTCGCTGGTGATCGCCCAGCAGTTTGCGGATCTCCGCCAGAAAAGGATCGAACTGCCAAGGATCGCCCGCCGCAATCTTTTCCACAATTGAATCAATCGCTTTCTTCGCCTCTTCCGGGTACTCCTTGTAGCGCACAATCGGCGCGCCCTCGCCATGACCCGTCATCCCGTCTCGCGTGTACCGCAAATTCACCGTGTCGCGATACGTGCTGGAAGACATCGTCGTCGTCCACGTGTGACGCAAATTCAGCCGCTTCAATTCCACGTTGACGGCAGTCTTTTCCTTGCTCGCAAGGGTTTTCTCCTCTGCCAACAATCTCTCCACTCCTCCTGCACTCGCAATTCCCGCCGCTCCCGCCACCTTCAACCATTCCCGCCGATTCATGGCTTCACCCTCCTTGCCGCTACCAGCAATGTGGTCCACGGCTTGTCGTCCAGCTTGCTGATTTGCACCATCGGATGCTCGTGCGTCGTATCGTGTATGAATTCTCCATTCCCGATATACATTCCCGTGTGCGTGATGTTCTTGGCATCTTTTCCGAAAAACAACAGATCGCCCGCCTGCAAGTCTGCCCGTTGCACTTCGCCGGCCCCGCTCCAATTCGCCTGCAAATCCGCGTCCCGCGGCATCACCACCCCGCGCTGCCGCTCCAGCATCTGCGTGAATCCCGAACAGTCGAACCCAAATGACGATGTTCCTCCCCAAGTGTACGTAACGCCCAGAAATTTCCGCGCCACCGCGATCATCTCCTCAATATTAAGCAACGCAAAATCCCTACTCACATCACCGTTCTGCACATAACCTTCCGTTCCATCCGGTAACCGCACTTTGATCCACCGGTCGCTCTCCCCCACCTTCCCGGAAATCACCTCCAGCCGGCTCTCCCAGGGAATCGTCACCACCGGTGCATGCGCGGTAACATCCGGCTCGCGATAAATGTTCGCGCTAATTTCCGCAACGCGCACCCAGGCGCCCTGTGTGGCGTATCCCTGCCCCGTCAGCTTTCGCAAATCCACAATCTGCATCCATCCGGTATAACTGTCCGCCGTTTTGATCTTCACCCAATGTTTTTTGAATTCCACCAGCGTCACATTGCTCGCATAAACAGCCTGCGAAACCACATCCGTGCCAGTGCTAGCGTCGCGGAACATGTTCGCCACGGGCTTAACAACGACGTACAACGTCCCCGGCGCCGGTTTCTTTGCCGCCACCCCAGTAGAAAACAGCAGTACAATCGCCGGCAACATCCACAAATTCTTCACACGAACGCGATTTCGCCGCACGTCATCCTCACTATGATTATTTTGAATCCGTATATGATTTCTTAAGTCTTGCGCACAAAGTAGGGTCTTGGGGTTCACCGGAAGCTCGATTAACTTTCTGAAAGTGATTGTACTGGAATCCGTCTCGCCCTGCGCGGTTTTCCAATTTGCAAAATTAATCCCGCCCCGTCATTCCGAACGGAGTCCGCGAAGTGAGGGACGCTTTTGCATCGCACGCCGTTTGTGCGATGACTCTCTCTTCTCTTGGGTTCCCGCTGAGCAGGGTTTCCTCGCTTACTTCAAAGCACTTTTTCCTCCACCTTCGCCGCGCTCCAATCCGCAAGAAACTGGCTCCCAAACGTGCGAAAGTTCGCCACCTGCCTCAGCGAAAATGCCCGCCCCGGCCCCTCCTGCGGCACGCGCACACGAAAAAAATCCGCCCCATCCACATCAACCAGCGCAAACGCAGGCCGATGGTCGGCCTCCCGCGTGGCGATCTCCACGTTGCTCATCTCCAGGTTTCGCACATGCCGCACATAAAACCCCGTCGCAGGCAGCGCGCCAAACATCGTCGGCTCCGGGTACTCCTTCTCCCGTTCCGCTGGCAGCAATCCCGCCATAGCCGCGTCACCGCCACCCGCCTGATGCAAATACACATTGCTGATCTTCAAGTCATCAATGGAATGCCCGGGCACACCGCTGAAAATCACAGGAAGTTGCGCGGCATCATAGCTCGTGACATTGCTGATCAGCACGCGCTTCAGCGTGCCAACGCTCACGCCTGCAGGCCCCTGCATCCGCTCTCCCAGCCGCAAAAACACCGGCGAATCCAGCGTCCCTCGCATGGCGATCCCAGTAATGGTGATGTCCTCGCAAAGCGCCCCGTCCACGCTCTCAATCGCAATCCCGCGCGAGTGCTCGAACACGCAATTCGCAATCGTGATGTTGCGGAATCCGCCATTCGATTCCGTCCCGCACTTGATCCGCCCCGTCCCGCGCCCGCCAAAACTTCCGGGCCTGCGCTTCCAAGTGCCGTCCAGCATCGTGCCAATTTCATAGCTCCCGCTCAGAAAGCAATTCGCAATCGTAAGGTTTTCCGTCGCGCGCGCATATCCCAGCGCAAACGAACTCTTCGGACAGATCCCATCGTCATAGGGTGAATTCACCGAACAATTCGTAACCCGCACGTTGCGGCAGCAATCCAGGTCCATCCCATCGCGGTTCGTATCAATCTTCAAATTATCAATCGTCAAATTGTCCACGCCCGTCGCCAGTATCGCGAACCATCCACCCATCAGCACCGAGAAATCCCGCAGGATGACGTTGTGGCAGTTCTTCAGCGCGATCGCTTTATTCGCCACGCCGGGTTTCGTAGTGTCCGGCAAATCTTTTTCCCCGGAGAATCCTCGGCTCAGCCCTTTCCCCCAAATCAGCCCCGGCCCCAAAATCGCTACATCGTGAATGTCTTCGCCCCACAACAAACTGTTGTGCCAGTGATTGTGTCCGTAATCCTGATAAGGTTCCCAAGCCCCCTGCGGTTCTGCCGCATCGTATCCGCCACTCGTTGTCCCCTCCAGCGGCGTGGCAGCCGCCAGAATCGTCGCTCCCTGATCCAGGTACAAGCACACATCACTCTTCAACCGAATCGAGTAGCAAGCATAAGTCCCCGCCGGAAAATAAACCGTTCCCCCACCCGCAACCGCCGCCGCATCAATCGCGCGATTGATCGCCGGGCTATCCACCGCCTGCCCGTCTCCCACAGCGCTAAACGCCTTCACACTCAATATCCCAGCATTGGCCATAGCCTCACTCGAAAGAGAAGCACCCGCCGCCATCCCATTCAGTGAAGGCACTCCCGCCAAAACCGCCCCACGCCCAGCCATAGAAAATAATTGTCTGCGATCAAACAAACCGTTCCTCCTCTCGAAACGCCGGCGAACCATACAATCTGCACGAATACCCAAGTTGTCGTCAGGGCACGGCGCCTAAGCTCGCGGAAAAAGTATAACCCCGTCATTCCGAACGGAGTCTGCGAAGTGAGGAATCTCTCTGTTCTTGGTTTCCCGCGAAAAAGTGATTCCTTATCTCGCTCGCAACGATGGCTTCACCCATTTCTCCCCAACAATCTGCAAAGTCCCCAACAATTCATCAAACTGAAATCCAGCGAACGATTTTCTTTATATGCGCTGCGCCCCAACCCTGTCAATCGCGCTCCAGCACAAGTCTGTCAGCAACGAGTTGTTGATTCGCAATATAAAGACACCGATCGGAATCTCACGATGTGCACACCCGCCCTAAAACCGCGGCAGCCTCCCCAGATACTCACCCCGTTCTTCCGGCGAAAGAAACGCATGCTCAAATCCACCACGATGCAAAGTAACAATCTCCGTTTCGCTCAACCCCGTCTTCGCCGCAACTTCATACTCCCCAATCAGCGAAGCATGAAACATCGCCGGATCATCCGTAGAAAGCACCACCGGAACCCCGCGACGAACCAATTGCGCCAAGGGATGTTGCTCCAACCCAGCCTCCGTATTCCGCAACTGCAGCCCCAGCGCCCCCGTCCGCAAATTGCTAGTAGGACAAATCTCCAGCGCAATTCGCCGTTTCGCCAGCAATTCCATCAACGCAGGATCATGAATCGCCGCAATCCCATGGCCGACTCGCTCAACGCCCAGAATCTCCACCGCCTCGCGAATCTTCTCCGGCCCGCCAACTTCCCCCGCGTGCATCAGCAGATGCAACCCGCAACTCTTCGCCCGCGCATAAACATGCGTGAATTCTCGTGTATGCACTTTCAGTTCGTCCCCGCCAATCCCAAACGCCACTATCCTCGGCGAAGCGCAACGCCGCGCTGCTTCCACAACCTCCAGCGCCAACTCCGGTCCGAATTGCCGCACCGCATCGAACACCCAATTGAGCCGCAACCCGCGTTTCTCAAACGGTTCCGTAGCCGCCAGCAGCGCCTCAAAATTAGCCTGCGGATTCTGCTTCCGCAGCAGCATGATCCCAACGGACAGCGTAATCTCCGCATACACCACATGCTGTTGCAAAAGTTGTTCGGCAAGGTCCGTCGCAAGCAACGCAAAATCCCCCGGCTCGCGCAAAAACGAAGTCACCCATTTGAACGCCTCAATGAACTCCGTGAAATTGCTGTAATCGTACCGCCGCCGCACCTCGTCTTCCGTCAGCCCCACTCCATGCCGCGCCGCCAGCGCACAAGCCACCACGGGCCTGATCGATCCCTCCAAATGTAAATGCAATTCCGCCTTAGGCAGCAAAGCAATCCGCGGTGACAGTGAAGTAGGTTCCACTCTTAAATTTTAGCAAGATCAATGCGTTTTGTGACGGTCCTGCAAGTGCGAGAACACCCCACTCATTGTCATCCCGCCTGCCCTGAGCGGAGCCGAATGGACCGAAGGTCCGCGGCATCTGCGGGTTCACCCAAACTGTCATCCCGACCGGAGGCCCGCGAAGTATGCGGGCCGCAGTGGAGGGATCGCGGCACCATAACAACATTCAGGCTCGCTACCAAGCCCCCGTCATTTCGAACGGAGTCCGCGGAGTGAGATACGATTTTCCATCGCACGCCTATTGTGCGATGAAATCCCTCCGCTCTTGGGTTCGCTTTTTCTTGGTTTTGTACTGCCCGCTCTTCAAACCGGCTCTTAATTCTTCGCCCTCAATGCGGCAACGCCGGTTTCCCCGCATTAATCCACGCCGTCAACCAATACGACCCCACATCCGTCGACGCATCCGAAAGCTGCTTGATCAGCGAAGCTCCCGCCAAATTGTAAAACCGATCATAGTATTCGTCTGTGTACGAACTCATCCCGCGCTTCGCATCGCGGTCCGCAAGCAGCAGCAACTCCACCTGGCTATGCGCCGCCAAACACGAATCGAACGCGTGGTCCGTCGGATCGTTAATGTAATACGCATCGTGCGGGCTCACCGGGAAAAACGAACCGTACCGGTCAATCAGCACCGTATTGAACCGTTCATTCACGCCACTCTGTCCGCTGGCGTGCCCATCAAAATTATCCGTTGTGTTAAACGGATCATGCGCTTCGGCCACATAGTTCGCCAAAAACGCCGCATCTTCCTTCGCCGCTTCCCACTTGCCCGTCTTCATATCTTCCGTAAGTTTCTGGCTGTACACGCCAATCTGCCAGGGCAGCAATCCCGTGGAATAAATCTTCGATTTGCCATACAGATCGACGGCCGCCTTGTAATTCCGCGGAAGCTTTTCGAACGGAAATTTCCCGTATTTGTCGTTGTCCAGTTCGATGAAGTGGTTGTTGCGCTCGCTCGGATGTTTGTCGATCAAGTTCAGCGGGTCGTTGACGTGCTGCACCAGGAATGATCGGTTCGCTTCAAAGTACCACCGCACCTCATAGGGCAGGGAATCCACCGCATGGTTCACCACCAAACGCTGTGCGTTTTCTCCCCAAGCCGATACTCGCAGCGGCAACAAAATCGCCATTCCCGCGGCCAGCAAAAAGAAACCTGCGTATCCCCAGTATCTGATTTTGGCGCGGCGCAACATTCCGAATAAATCCTCACTTGGCTTCAGCGTCAGCCCGCCTTAGCGTACTCTTCTTCCGCCCGTAAAAATAATAAATCACCAGCCCGATAATCAGCCAGCTGAAGAACCTCAGCCAATTCATAATCGGCAATCCCGCCATCAGCAACAGACACGTGAATATCGTAAGCACTGGCGCAAGCGGCCCTCCCGGCGCGCGAAATGCCCGTTTACGATCCGGTTCACGATAGCGCAGAATCAGCACTCCCGCTCCTACCAGCGCAAACGCAAACAGCGTCCCAATGTTCGAAAGATCAGCCAGCGTCCCGATATCCAGCAGTCCCGCCGGCACGCCCACCACAAATCCCGCCAGCCACGTCGAGAAATCCGGCGTGTGATATTTCGGGTGCACACGTCCAAAAATCCGCGGCAGCAGTCCATCGCGAGACATTGCGAACCACACGCGTGCTTGCCCCAATTGGAAAACCAGCAGCGACGAAATCATCCCCATCAGCGCCCCGATCAGCACGATCAGCCGCACCGTCCCAAAATGCAGCTTCTTCATCGTGTTCACAACCGGAGCCGCATCGTCCAGCAGCGTGTGCCATGGCACCAGTCCCGTCAGCACCACCACCACCGCGATGTACAGCAGCGTGCAAATCACCAGCGTCGCGATAATCCCTCGCGGCAAATCGCGTTGCGGATTCTTGCATTCCTCCGCCGCCGTTGAAACCGAATCAAATCCAATGTACGTGAAGAAAACGATCGACCCACCCGTCAAAATTCCCGGCCATCCATTAGGCGCATAGGGATGCCAGTTCGCGGGATGCACAAACCGCGCGGCGAAGCTGACGAACACCATGATGGCCACTATCTTCAGGAACACCATGATGTTGTTCGTTTCCGCGGATTCTTTGATCCCGCGCACCAAAACCACCGTCAGCAACATCACGATAATGAACGCGGGCCAATTAAACCCGAAATGCCACCCCGGTCCGTAAAGCGTGCCGCCCTGCAAATCCTGCAATCCTGTCGGAAGATACGCCGGTGAAATCCATCTCGGATTGGGATGCCAGCCGAACCAGTCCAGCAGATCCACCACGTGCGCGGAAAATCCCACGCTCACCGCCATGTTGCTCACTGCATATTCCAGGATTAAATCCCAGCCAATAATCCACGCAATCAGTTCGCCCATCGTGGCATAGGTGTACGTGTACGCGCTCCCCGCAATCGGAATCATCGCCGCAAGTTCCGCGTAGCAAACCGAAGCAAATCCGCAGACAATCGCCACCAGAATAAACGAAATCGCAATGGCGGGTCCGGCTCCCGGTCGCCCGAACGATTTGGAATGGTAAATCAGGAATTGCAGCAGCGGCGCGTTCAATATGGACGAGACCTGCATCGTCTGCCCGGCAATCGCCGTCCCAACTACGGTGAAAATCCCCGACCCAATCACCGCGCCGATTCCCAGCGATGTCAAACTCAGCCAGCCCAGCGATTTCTTTAATTTGATTTCCGCGTTCTCAGAGTCGGACAGAAGTTGATCAATACTCTTACATCGGAAGAGATGTGAAGCCACTCGGGCTCTCCGTTCGCATCCGGGCGCTTAGGCCCCCGGCTTACCGGATACGCGATAAGGGATGGTAGCGTTTCAATGTATCGCGATATCCACGCACGCGCAACAGGGGCCCGCATTCGATCACTGCCAGCGCAATTTTAAACGACTGCTTTCCTCAACTCGTCAATTGCCTTCGCCAGCGCATCTCTCACTTCTTTCTCCCAAGCCGCCGCACCTCTATCTGTAAACGCGTTCGGAAACAAAATCGGCCGTGAAGAACTGACGATGCCGCCCTCTAATCCCGCCGGGCCCCGCCGAAAACCGCGCACCGCCTCTTTCGCCGAAGCCCCTTGCGCCCCATACCCCAGCACCAAAAACAACGCGTGTGGTAAGGCCGTTCGTATCTGCTCGCTGTCCTCCGAATGAGTGGCCGCAACCGTCACTCCCAGTGACGACCACCCCGTCAACTTGCCCGCCAAGCGATCCTGCCATTTCACCAGCGACCCTGCGACAACCAGAAACAGTGGCCCCTCCTTCGTCTCCAAAACCTGGTATACCGACGAATCCGCATTACTATTCCGCACCAACACCACCACCCCTCGCTCCGCCTTCTCCGCCTCCAACATGAACGGCGCAAGACTCTCCGGCCCCAGGTACGGATTCACTGTAATTGCGTCAACGCTTCCCGATCGATCCGCTGACAGATACGCTTGCGCGTAGCCTTTCGCCGTTTCCGCAATGTCCCCTCGTTTCGCATCTAGCAAAACCATCAAGCCTGCACCACGCGCATAACGGATCACTCGTTCCAGCGTTTGCCATCCCCGCCATCCCATCCGTTCAAATAACGACGCCTGTGGCTTTGCCACCGCCACATCCGTTGCAATCAAATCGATCACCCGGCAGCAAAACTCCTCAACAGCCTCTGCCGTGTCTGGATGTTCTGGCTGCATGGTTCCTCGACGAAATAGCGTTGGTATGCGCTCGAGGTACGGATCTAATCCCACACATAGCGGGTGACCCAACGCCCTTGTCCGTTCAATCACGCGATCTCCAAATCCAGCCATCCCGGTCACACCTTCCTTATTTCCTCGCCTGACCCTGCGATTCTTAGCTCCTCAAAATTCAGGCTAATCGCGCGTGATCGTCTCAGGAATCATTTTTCGAGTCCGACAAGATACCGTCACTCCCTCGTCGCCTCCGCCCCCGGCATCACCCCCTTCAACGGCTTCGCCAGTTCGTTCTCCAGTTCCGGATGAGGCAGCGGTTTCCGCGGCAGCATCAAATCCCGCATCGCCGCGTTATAAACAAAAATCGCCTCCACCGCCGCCGCCTGCGCCAAATCCTCCGCTTGCAACCTCTCGTACGTGTCCATGTTCGAGTGATGCGTCCGCGATCCGTAGTCCAGCATGTCCTGGATAAACTGAAATCCCGGAATCCCCACGGCGTCAAACGCCTCGTGGTCTGTTCCTTCCGTATTTCGCATCGTGATCGCCGTGACGCCCAAGTCCTTCAACGGCTCCATCCATTGCGCAAAAATCGGCGCCTCCGCCGCATTTTCCTGCAGATAAATGCCGCGAATTCTTCCCGTTCCATTATCCAAATTAAAATAAGCCGAAATCTTCTGATACTCCGGCTTGAAGATAATAGGCCCCGCGGCATCGCGATCGTATTCCGTAACATCCATTTGGTCCGCCGCCGTCGAACGTGGAACCTCGCCGAAGTGCTGCTTCACATAACCATAAGACCCGAACTCGCCCTCTTCCTCCCCCGTCCACAGCCCCACGCGAATCGTCCGCCGCGGCTTCACCTTCAGCGCCGTCAGGATCCGCATCACTTCCATCGCCACCACGGTGCCTGCTCCGTTATCCGTCGCACCCGTCGCCGATGCCCACGAATCCAGGTGCCCTCCCACCATCACCAGCTCATCCTTCAATTTCGGGTCCGTCCCCGGAATTTCCGCAATCGTGTCAAATCCGTGCTCGTGGTCGCCCGTAAATTTCGCATCAATGTTCAGCTCGATCGTAACCGGCACTCCCGCCTTCAGCAGCCGGTACACGCGTCCATAATTCTCGATCGCCGTAACCGCAACCGGCAGCGGGTTCACATGTTCTGGCCGGTAAATCAGCCACCCGAACCCCGCACCGGTGTCGTCAAAAATCGTCCCGCCGGCCCCGCCATTATTTCTGCCATCCCGGCTGGGAGTAATCACAGCCAGCGCCTGTTCCGCCGCCAAAAATTTGCCGATCTTTTCGCGAACCGCCGCCCGCTTCAGGTATGCCTGGAAAGAATTCCCGGGGTTCGGTGGATTCAACGGGTACTCTTGAATCCGCTTCAGGTCCGCTTCATCGTCCCTCGTGAACAGCGGCTTTTCCACCGGTTTCACATCGCGCATCTCTCCCCAAAACACGACCTTCCCCGCCAGCTTCCCCTTGTATTTCTCAAAATCCTTTTCATCCTTGATGTCTACCCAAACCGCCGCCGCCGTCACCGCTCCCTTCGTTGCCGGCGACCAGGGCGCGGCCTGCGCAATAAACACCGCGCTGTCTGGTGAACTCATCCTCATCCACGTGTTCAGTTGCTGCCACCCCATTCCAAATTCGCCCCAATCCTCCAGGTGCGCATTCGCGCAGCCCATGGCCGTGAGTTGCTCTCGCGTCCACTCATTCGCGCGTTTCAAATTCGGCGATCCCGTCAAACGCGGCCCAATTCCGTCCATCAGCCCCGAGGCATATTCCATCACATGCGTGTGTTCAATGGCCTCCTCGCGAATGCTCTGGTACATCGCCAGATCAAGCGATTCCGTGGCCGGTTGCGCGGCTTCATACGAAGGCTGCGGCGCTGCACTCACCTTATGTTCTTTGCTTTGGGCAGCGGAAAGCAGGGGCAAACTTAGAGCGACAAAAAATGCCGAGAACGAAATCCAACACTTTGCTGGGCGCATCATAGGCTCCTATGCCGTGGAAGAGCGAAAAAAGCATAACAAGCCCAAGCATTTTTCGCCAAGCCCCACGTCTTCCCATCACCCTTACCTGTGGCTCAGCCATTCATGGTTCCGTTCCTGGGTTTCCCGGGAACGCCATTCTCCCGAATGGCGATGATCTCTCTACTAAAATCCAGCAAGCGCCCGGTTGCCCCAGGCACGGACTGTGTGCCTGGGTCTTGGGTTTCTCCTCACTTCTCCTTTCTTCTCTTCCTCTGCGCTCCTTTGCGTTCTCTGCGCCTCTGCGTTATCTTTAGTCTTCGTTTTTGTCTTCGCCCTTGTCTCCTTCTTTCCCCACTTTTTCTCTTTCCTCCCCCGTTAACCCTCCCCGTCTTACTGAAAACTAAAAACAAACAACTGAAAACTTTACCCCCCACTGGCAACCACTCCAACTCTAGCGATATCCTTATACCGTCGCGCCGTTCTTGGAATGTAAAGGGAGCCACTGCATGAAGCGTCTTATTCCTCTGTCCATTTTCTTTTTATTGGTTTCATCCATTCCCGTCGCGCGCCACGTCCAAGCCAGCGCCGCATCTCAATTACCCAATGACATCCTCTCCGGCGGTGGCGTCACCATCATGTCTTCCGCCGAAGGCTACGCCTGGCGCGTCTGGCCCGGCGGCAAAATCGAATACAGTTTTGATAGCGCCCGCACTTGGGTCCCTCAAAAAAGCGGCGTCACCACAGACCTCACCGCGGGTTCTTCTCCCAACGGCAAAATCTGCTGGGTCGTCGGTAAGGCTGGCACCATTCTCCTCACCACCGACCGCGGCAAGCATTGGAAGCAACTCACTTCTCCCATCAAAGAAGATCTCGGCGGAGTCTTCGCGCAAGACGCCAAGCGCGCCTCCATCTGGAATGTCTCCCACAAAGTCAGCTTCGGCACCAACGACGCCGGCGCAACCTGGTCCCCCAACGGCGACTAAAAACCATCCGACTCCGCTGAATTCCTCACAAAAATCTCAACGAACACCGAAATCTTCCTCCCCCAGCCAAACCAGCGCCGGAGGCGCGGCACACTATAGCCCAGGGCGTCAGCCCTGGGTCGTAAGGACAAAAAAACTCGAGCGCCGTAGGCGCGACACTCCTGCAATCTCAAACTCGTTCGCCGAAATCCGAGCACGGCCCCTCATCCGTCATTTGACAACTTCTTCGCCCGTGCCATACTTCTGCCAGGTTCTTCCAGTGACAGACTTCTACGCTGCAATCGATCTTGGTGGTACAAAAGTTTCCTGTGGCCTCGCCACCGCTGCCGCTGACTTTGCGGTCGAAACCACCTTCGATACCCACTCTGCCGATGGCCCTGAAGCCGTCCTCGCCCACATCACGGCGGAATTGCGCACTCTCTGCGAAAAAGTCTCCGCGCGCCCGCGCGCCATCGGCATGGGCATTCCCGGCTTGGTGGACGCCGCCCGCGGCATCACTCTCTTCCTCCCCAACCTAACCACGCAGTGGCGCAACGTCCATGTCGCCGATCTTCTTTCCCGTGAATTTTCCTGCCCCGTTTATCTACTCAACGATGCGCGCATGGCCACTCTCGGCGAAACTCAGTATGGCTCCGAGGCCGGTGCCCGCAATCTCGTTTTTCTCACTCTCGGCACCGGCATTGGCGGCGGCGTTGTCATCGATGGACGTTTGCGCCTCGGCCCTCTCGGCGCCGCTGGCGAAGTCGGTCATCAAACCGTCATTCTCGATGGCCCCATGTGCGGCTGTGGCAACCGTGGCTGCCTCGAGGCCGTTGCAAGCGGCTCCGCCCTAACCGGCGAAGGTGTGCGCTTGTTGCGCAGCGGCATGGCTCCGCATCTTCTCGAACTCGTCGGCGGTGACATTTCAGCCGTCAACCCTATGCGCATGGCCGAAGCAGCCCGTCTCGGCGATACCGTTGTAGCTCAATCCATCGAGTACGCCGCCAACTTCCTCGGCATCGGCGTCGCCAATCTCGTCACCACTCTTCATCCCGAAGTTGTTGTCCTCGGTGGAGGCATGTCCGCCATGGGCGAACTGATTCTCGGCCCCGTCCGCCGTGCCATCAAGGAACGCGTCCGCATGTTTCCTCCGGATGATGTGCGCGTCGAGCGTTCCACACTAGGCGAACGCGCCGGTCTTTACGGTGGTATCGGCCTCGCGGTAGCCGGTGGTCTTACAGATTTAGCCGAGCGCGGTATGGCCCGGCAAGAAGATTAGGAGGCTTTTCCCATGGACTACACCTACGACGACGTCGCCAAGATGATTGATCACTCCCTGCTAAATCCCACGCTTACCCGCGATGATCTGGAAGCCGGATGCCGCGTCGCTCTCGCTTACGATACCGCCAGCGTCTGCACCATGCCGTTTTATCTGAAGCGTTGCGCCGAACTCCTGCGCGGCAGCAAAGTCAAAGCCAGCACAACCATCGGCTTCCCTCATGGTGTCAATACCACTTTCATCAAGGCCACGGAAGCGCGCCAAGCCATCGCCGATGGCGGCGAAGAGCTGGACATGGTCGTCAACATCAGCAAGGTCCTTAGCGGCGATTGGGCCTACGTTCGCGATGATATCAAGACCGTCGTTGACATCGCTCACGCCGCCGGTGCAAAAGTGAAAGTGATCTTCGAGAATTGTTATTTACAGGACTCCCACAAAATCCGCCTGTGCGAGATTTGCGGCGAAGTGAACGCCGATTGGGTGAAAACTTCCACAGGCTACGGTTCCGGCGGCGCCACTCACCCAGACTTAATCCTCATGCGCAAACACGCCCCCGCCAAAGTTCAAGTAAAAGCCGCAGGCGGTGTCCGCGACCTAGATGCCCTTCTAGCCGTCCGCGCCCTGGCTGTCTCGCGTTGCGGCGCCACCAAAACAGCCGCCATGATGGACGAAGCCCGCAAACGCCTAGGCCTGGCCCCAATAATAGTAGGCGAACCCGCCGTCCATTAGCCCAATTCCGTCACCCGTAGGGGCGCAGCACGCTGCGCCCCATCTAGGCAACCAACAAACCCTTTCCGTGACCCGGGGTGCCCCAGGTAACAATTTTCTTACCTGCGCCTTGGGGTTCCTCTTCTTTCCCTCTTCTTTCCCTCTTCTTTCCCTCTTCTCTTCCTCTTCTCTTCCTCTTCTCTTCCTCTGCGCTCCTCTGCGTCTCTGCGTTATCTTTTTCCTTCTTTCCTTCTTTCCTTCCTTCCTTCCTTCCTTCCTTCCTTCCCCCGTTCTCCTAAGCCGTCACCCTCTTCGTCTTACTGAAAACTCCGCTCCTTCTACTCGCCCCCATCCCGCAACCCCAACACCAGCACCGCCGAAACAATCATCGAAACTCCCACAATCGCCAATCCCACCGACGTGCTCCCCGTACGATCTCGAATGGTTCCGATCACCATCGGCCCCACAAATCCACCCAAATTCCCCACCGAATTAATCACCGCAATTCCCGAAGCAGCCGCGAACCCCGTCAAAAACTTGCTCGGCAGCGACCAAAACGGCCCAAAGAAGCTGTCCACCCCAATCGCCATCAGCGCCAGCAAAGCAATCGAAAGCGCTGGCGAACTAACTCTTCCCACCACCAGCAGCGCCACGCCGCCCAGAATAGCGGGCACCGCCGCGTGCCACCGCCGCTCCTGTGTCCGGTCCGAGTGCCGAGAAAGCACCAGCATCGCAATCAGTCCGCAAATATGCGGAATCGTCACCAGTAGCCCAACCGTCGTATTGGAATAAACTTTGGACAGCCCCTTCACCACCTGCGGCAGCCAGTAACTCATCGCGTACAATCCGATCATCATCGTGAAGTAAATGATCGTCAGGTACCACACTCGCCCATTCCACAATGCCCGCAACGCCGAAACTTTTCCCGCCGCCTCCGCGGCTTTTTCTTCGCTCGCCAGTTCCCCCGCAAGCCAATCCTTCTCAACTTGCGTCAGGAACCGCGCGTCCGCTGGACGATTCGGCAGCAATCGATAAGTCACAATCCCTAACACGATCGCCGGCGCGGCCTCCAGCACCAGCAGCCACCGCCAGCTGCTCACGCCCAACCAATGAATTTGATCTAGGATAATCCCCGAAATGGGCCCGCCCACAATGCTCGCGATCGGCAGCCCCGTCATGAAAAACGCCACCGCCTGCGCGCGCTCCCTCTGCCGAAACCAATACGTCATGTACAAAATCATTCCCGGAAAGAATCCAGACTCCGCTACGCCCAGCAGAAATCGCACCACGTAAAGCTGCGTCACATTCTGCGTGAATCCAGTGCATGCGGAAACGATTCCCCAGCTGATCAGAATCCACGCAACCCATTCCCGCGCTCCCAGCTTGTGCAGCATCACATTGCTCGGCACGGCAAACAGAAAATAGCCAAAAAAGAAAATCCCCGCCAGCATCCCGTATTGCTGGGCGCTGATCGCCAATTCCTTGTTCATCGTCAGCGCCGCAAACCCGATATTCACGCGGTCCAGAAACGCCACGATATAAAGAAGAAAAATAAACGGCAGGATGCGTACTTGGATCTTGCGAACGGCGGCACTCGCATTATTCGTTGTGCCAACATCCGGCCGGGTTGTCATGGGATTACACCTGCTGCAGATTCGCGTAGCGCTCGATAAACTTCTTCGTCCCGCGCCCCGGAAAGCTCACCGAAATTCGCCGGTCGTCGTCTTCGCCTTCCACGCCTACCACTGTCCCCACGCCATATTCCGCATGGCGCACTTTCTGCCCCAGCAGCGGATCAGCCTTGCTCCCGCGCATGATGGCCGGCTGCCTGAAGGAACTCGTGGATGCCGCTCGCCGCTGTGGTGCCCGTTCCTTCGGCGTAGACGTTCCTCGCGCCCGGCTACGGAATTCCTCCTGCGAAAACGAATATTCCGGGTCCGGCTCGTACCGCCTCGTTTCCCCAATCTCCGCCATCGACCCCCGCACGGTGTCCACCAATTCGCTGGGAATTTCCCCCAGAAATCGCGAGGGCAGGGAAGCGCGCATCTGCTGCTCGTTCCCGAAAATTCTTCGATACAGCGCCCGCGTCAGCGTCAACGATTTGCGCGCCCGCGTCATTCCCACATACACCAGCCGCCGTTCTTCCTCGATTCCTTTTTCTTCATTGATCGCTCGGCTGTGCGGGCAAATCCCGTCTTCCATCCCCGTCAAAAACACGTGGTCAAACTCCAGCCCCTTCGTGCTGTGTAGCGTAATCAACGTCACGCCCGGCTTCCCCTCAAACGAATCCGCGTCGCTCACCAGTGCCGCCGCATCCAGAAAATCCGTAAACGATTCCCCCGCCTCAATGCTTTCCGCCACTGCCCGCACCAGTTCTTCCAGGTTTTCGATGCGCGCCACGTCTTCCGGCGTGTTGCGATCCTTCAAAGCCGCCATGTACCCGGTCTCTTCCATCACGTAACGCAAAAACTCCGCGGCCTCTTTCGTCGCATAAGCTTCCTGCAATCGCACAATCAGTTCGCGGAATACACGCAGCGGCGCCACCGCTCGGCTCGCATTGGGACTGGTCATCAGCGATTCCATGGCCTCCCAAAACGAAAGATTGTCGCGCTGCGTGATGTCTCGCAATGTTTCTACGGTAGTCTTCCCGATGCCGCGCGCAGGCACATTCAGCACGCGCAGCAGCGAAATGTCGTCCTCCGGATGCAGCGCCAGCCGCACGTAAGCCAGTGCATCCTTCACTTCCGCGCGGTTGTAAAAGCTGAATCCCCCTACAAGTTTGTACCGCAATCCTCGCCGCCGAAATACTTCCTCAAATGACCGCGATTGAAAATTCGTGCGATATTCCACCGCGCAGGTTTGATCCGGATCATCCCCCAGAATGCGGTCCAACTCCCCCGCCACGAATTCCGCCTCCGCCTGCGCATCACGCGCCTCGAAATAATGCAGGTTCTCGCCCTTTTCTTTCACCGCTGTCAGCGTCTTGCCCAATCGGTCGGGATTATTCGCCACCACTCCCGCCGCCGCATCCAGAATGTTTTGTGTCGAGCGGTAATTGCGCTCCAGCCTCACCACCTTCGCCCCGGAAAAATCTCGCGAAAAACTCAGCAAAATCGAAACGTCCGCCCCCCGCCAGCGATAAATCGACTGATCCTCGTCGCCCACCACGCATACATTCTGCTTCTCGTTCGTCAGCAGTCGCAGCAAATCGTATTGCACACGATTCGTATCCTGATACTCATCCACATGCAAATACTGAAATCGATTCCGCCAGCGCTCGCGAACCTGCGGCACCTCCCGCAGCAGCCGCGCCGCCCGCAAAAGCAAATCGTCAAAGTCCAGCGCGTTGCTCTGTTTCAGCAGCCCTTCATACGCGGCGAAAATGTCCGCCACCTTCCGCGTATCCGGCCCAAACGCATCCGCCTTCATTTGCTCCGGCGATTGCGCCTGATTCTTCGCGTAGCTGATACGGCTCAACACATTCCGCGGCGTCAACGCGTCATCTTCAATATGCAGCTTCGCCATCACCAGCTTCACGGCCGCCAATTGGTCGTCGTCATCGTATATCGCAAAATCCTTCGGCAATCCCGCCGCAGCCGCTTCCCTCCGCAACAATCTCGCGCACAAGGAATGAAAAGTGGAAATCCACGGCCGTTCCGGCGGCACTCCTGCTCGCAGCAACAAATCCGTCACCCGCGTCTGCATCTCTTCCGCGGCCTTATTCGTAAACGTCACCGCAAGAATCGCTTCCGCCGGCACGCCCTTGGAAATCAGATTCGCCATCCGGTAGGTAATCGCCCGCGTCTTGCCCGTACCCGCCCCGGCCAAAATCAGCATCGGCCCTTCCGTGGTTTCCGCCGCAAGTCTTTGCTCCGGATTCAGTTGTTCAAGGAATGTCTGCATGGGTCCTGGAAATTCAGAAATGTGAAGGCCCATCAATGGTAGCCGACCACACCACTCTCAGCAAATCACCAAAAATTTCGATGTTAGGTAGATTTACTGCTGGGTGCCCCAGGTTCGATTTTCTACCTGGGTCTTGGGGTTCCTCTTATCTTCCTCTGCGTTCCTCTGCGAACTCTGCGTCTCTGCGTTATCCTTCCTCTTCTCTTCCTTTTTTCAATTCTCGACTTTCAACCTCTTCTCTTCCAACTCTGCCACCTCTCGCAAATTCACCCCAAAGTTCCCGAAGGGGCATAACTTCGCAGCTCTAGCGCTTATCAGTCGTCAGCTTCACTCCGCCTTATTGCATTCACTTAACGTCGAACTGAGCATCAGGCAACGGGCAGGTTCGAGTTGAATGAAATCCTTTTCCTGCTCTTTGGTCACTCAGGATTTGCGCCTGAACGGATTCCGGCGCCACGCACCACTGCGCCCGAAGTGCGTCGGAAACTAATTCTTTGTCATAGGGTTCTTGATCGTCCCGGTCTTCATACAAACTTCCAAATTGCGTCCCAAACACCTGAGGCTGTCGAATGGAGTGCAAGTAGCGGTCTAATGTCGCAGCACTCAGCCATATGGCGTTATGCAGCCCTTTGTTTACCGCTGTGACGGCGAGTACATGCGCGTAAAGGTAGTCGGAAGGTTTCTGTCCATGCTGAAAAACGAAGGCCGCATAATAATAGTCTTCCCCAGTTTGCACTTCCCCTTTGCTGATTAATCGTTGCACTTGCTCCCTGCGTTTGGCATCGCCCGCCACATCGTTTCTGTTCTTTTGGTCCTCTTCGTAGATCTTGCGCATGGTGCTCTTACCGTCCTGAACCATGCTCGGTTTCGTTTCGCTCTGTTGACCGCCCGCGGGGACAACCATTAACGTAATCGCGATCAGAGTTAAGGACACAAACGACTTACTGCGAGCCATGGCGGTTGCCTCCGCTTGAATTATTTTTGATAGGTCTAAATCAGCCGGGTGCCCCAGGTAACGATTTTCTTACCTGTGGTCTTGGGTTCCTCTTATCTTCCTCTGCGCTCCTCTGCGAACTCTGCGCCTCTGCGTTATCTTTTCTCTTCTCTTTCTTTTTTCAACTTTCAACTTTTAACTTTCAACCTCTTCTCTTCCAACTCCTCCACCCCCTCAGTTCGTCCCCCCACTCCCCAGCGCAATATCAAAAAACGAAAGCGGCTCCTTCGTGCTCATCATCGTCAAATTCGGCACATACAGCCGCGAACTTTGCACCAACTCCACCTCTCCCCGCAAATCAAAATAAAGCAGCCCCTCCAGCGAAGTGTGCTCCGCCACAATCGGCGAAGGTATCGCCGCATTCTGGCAAGTATCCCGAAACTCCACCCAATTTTTATCCCGTGAAGCCGCCGATCTCCCAATCGGTATCGGCAATGGAAGTTTCCTCGCCGTAGGATCCCTCCCGCTGCTCTTCAACAAAACCGCATCCGCCACATCATCCGCACTCAACGACTCCAGTTCCTGCTTCTCATCCTCGCCCAATTGCACCAGCAATCGAATATGCGCCAGGTCAATGCGAATGCTTTCGTCCGTGTCATTACGAAACGAAACGTGCACCGCGATCACGCCTTTCGAAAATGGTGACTTCTTCGGGAATCTCTCTTTGTAACGCGAAGCCTCCGTCCAAGGATCGACCAAAACCGTCATCCCCTCGTGAGAGTCCTTGATCGCCGCCCGCAAAGGCGCAGCCTGCTGTCTAGCCACAAGGGGCGCCACTAACCCCGTCAGAAAAACCATCACAACCAAAGCAGAAACTTTTCGCATGAAGATATAATATGCTGTTTGCATCCTTTGGCCTTCGATTCCTTGGGGTCGAGCAGGGTTGCCCTGCTTAAGGCAGAGCGGGCCGTCGCAAATCCGAGTCACACCGGAGTCACATCGCGTGTATTTCTTGTACAGCCTCTTAATGAGCTTGGCCGCCGTTATCACTGCGCCTTATTGGTTGATTCAGGGCCTGCGTCACGGCAAGTATCTCGCAAACCTGGGTCAGCGGCTCGGTTTTTCCATCCCCGGCGCGGCCACTCTCCCCGCTAATCGCCCCGGCGCCATCTGGATTCACGCCGTCTCCGTTGGTGAAGTTCTAGCAGGCGTAGCGCTAGCCAAGCGCCTCAATGAATCGCATCCGCAGCGCCCGCTAATCATCTCCACCACCACCATCACCGGCCAAAATCTCGCTCGCGAACGCATGCCCTTCGCCGATGCCGTCGTCTACTTTCCCTTCGATTGGTCCTTCAGCGTTCGCAAAGTGATGGACGCTGTAAAACCCGCCGTCGTCGTTGTACTCGAAACTGAAATTTGGCCCAATTTCCTCCGCGAAGCCGGACGCCGCAAACTCCCCGTAATCTTTACCAGCGGCCGCATCTCCGATCGTTCCTTCGCCCGTTTCCAAAAATGGTTAGGAATCTTCGGCTTCTACCTTCACCCATTCCTGGCCTCCGCTTTTTCCAACGCCTCCGCTTTCCTAATGCAGACAGAAGCCGACGCGCAGCGTATTCGCGCCCTGGGTGCTCCGCCAGATCGCGTAAAAGTCAGCGGCAATCTGAAATACGATCAGGCACTCCCCGCTTCCACGCCTCTCTGCTCTTGGCTCGAAGCGCAATGCAAGCAGCAGAATCGCTCGCCAATCATCGTTGCCGGCAGCGTTGTCGCCACCGAAGAACCCCTCGCCCTAATCGCTTTCGGTGTCCTTCAAGGCGACTATCCCAACGCCTTGCTCATCCTCGCCCCGCGCAAGCCCGAACGTTTTGCCGCCGCCGCCGAATTCATCCACGAAGCCCATCTCAAGTTCATCTGCCGCTCGGAACTCGCAGTCCCCAGCCCCGGAGCGTCCTCCAGCAACATAGGCGCAAGCCTTCCCCCCGGCACCGCCGTCCTCCTCCTCGATAGCATCGGCGAACTAGCCTCCCTCTATCGCATCGCCGACGGCGTCTTCGTCGGAGGCTCCCTGGTCGAATCCGGCGGCCACAATATTCTCGAGCCCGCCGCATTCGGCAAGGTCCCCGTCTTCGGCCCTTCCATGGAAAATTTCGCCGCCATCGCCTCGCGTTTTATCGAAGCAGGCGCCGCCATCCAAGTCACCAGCCCGGAAGATGCCGGTGTAGAATGGATTCACCTTCTGCAAACACCCGAAAAAATGCAGAAAATGGGCGAGACGGCGCGCCAGTTGGTAGAAACCAGCCGCGGCGCCCTCGATCGCGCTCTAGCTGAAATCTCGCGCCAACTCGATGGCGCCCCCAAATGAACCTCCCGCCAATCCTCCGCTGGCTACTCTGGCCCTTCTCTTTGCTCTACGGTCTAGCCGTGCGCGTCAGGTTGCAGCTCTACGCGCAAGGCATCCTCAAAACGAATCGCCTCCGCACCCCCGTCATCAGCGTTGGCAACCTAACCGTCGGCGGCACCGGCAAAACTCCCATGGTCATCTGGCTCGCCGAACATTTTCTCGCAGCAGGGAAGCGCGTCGCCATTCTCACTCGCGGCTACAAAGGCAGCGGCGAATCCAGCGATGAAATTGCCTTAATGAAAGTTCGCCTCAACGATCACGTTCTCTTCGGCGTCGGCCCGAATCGCTACGAACAAGCCCTCCTCCTCGAAAAACAGGGCGTCGACGTCTTCCTCCTCGACGACGCCTACCAGCACCTCCAGCTCACCCGCGACGTCAATCTTCTCCTCCTCGACGCCGCGCAACCCCTTGCCCACGAATTCCTCCTCCCCGCCGGCCGTCTCCGCGAACCCATTTCCGCCATGAATCGCGCCACGCTGCTAGTCTTCACGCGTACGGAAACCTCCGCGGGCGCCACCGCAGCCATCGGCAAGCTTCAAGGTTATCCCGTATTCTCAGCCGCCACCCGCCTCCTCGGCTTTCGCAAAATCGGCGCTGGCGTTCAGCTCCTTTCCCCAGCGGAAATCGGCCCCGGCCCCTTCTTCGCATTTTGTGGCATCGGCAATCCACGCGCCTTTTTCCTCGATCTGCAAAAGTGGCAACTCACTGTCGTCGGCAAAAAAGTTTTTCCAGACCACCATCGTTACACTGCCGGCGAAGTACAATCGCTCGCGCAATCCGCCCAGGCGGCCGGCGCGCGTGCCTTAGTCACCACGGAAAAAGATGCGCAAAACCTTGGCCCGGCCAGATTCGGCGAGCCGCCCGCCTTCGTGGCAGTCATTGATCTTGAGATTTCTCCCGAAGCACAATTCTGGGAAGCAGTGCAGGCGCAAATTGTAGCCAGAACTCCTTCTCGCACGGTGAATTGAATTTCTCAGTCGGCAGGTGCACAGCAGCATGAACATCATGATTCGCGCAACAAATTGGGTCGGTGACGCCATCATGGCGCTCCCAGCCATCCGCGCTGTCCGCCAAAAATTTCCCGACGCGCAAATCGCCATCGTCGCCCGCCCCTACGTCGCCGAAATTTACCGCGACCAGTCCATCTGCGACGAATTAATCCCCTACGACCCCAAAGGTGCGCATCGCACCTGGGCTGGCCGCGCCAAGCTAATCAGCGAACTCCGCGCAAAAAAATTCGACGTGGCCCTCCTCCTTCAGAACGCCTTCGACGCCGCATGGCTAGCCTGGCGCGCACAAATCCCCCAACGCATCGGCTACAATCGCGATGCCCGTCGCGTCCTTCTGACAAAACCAATCCCCGTCCCCAGACCCACCGAAATTCCCTCCCACGAAAAGTTTTACTATCTCGAACTTCTCCGCCGCGCCGGTTGGATCAATGAATTGCAAAATGTCGCCCACATCACCCTGCAAGTCCCCGAAGCCCGCCGCACAAAAGCCGCCCAAACTCTTCTTTCCGCCGGAGTCCGCCCAAACGCCATCCGCGTCGCTCTCGGCGCCGGAGCCTCTTACGGTTCCGCCAAATGCTGGCCACCCGATCGCTTCGCCGAATGGGCCAACAACTTCCAATCGCAAACCGATGGCGATGTGATTCTCTTCGGCACCGCCGCCGAAGCCCCCGTTTCCAATGCCATCATCGCAAGCATGAAGCGCAAGCCCATCGACCTCACCGGCAAAACCCCCATCGCCGATTTGCCCGCTCTCCTCTCCCAATGCCACGTATTCCTCGGCAACGATTCCGGCGCCATGCACGTAGCCGCCGCCGTCGGCCTTCCCGTCGTCGCTATCTTCGGTCCCACCGATCCCTTTGGCACCGCCCCGGTCACGCCGCGCTTCACCATCGTCCAGGAAAAGCCCTACTGCAGCCCCTGCTTCCTCCGCCGGTGTCCCACCGATCATCGCTGCATGAAAAACATTTCGCCAGACATGGTCGCCTCCGCCGTGCAATCCTGGCTCACAAAATTGGAGGTGCGTCCTGTCTGAAAATATTTCCCCGCGCCAAGCTGTCTTCCTCGATCGCGATGGCACCATTTCCGAAGAAGTCGGTTACTTGAACCACGCAGCGCGTTTTCGTATCTTTCCCTTTGCGGCCCCCGCCATTCGCCGTCTGAACCAAGCCGGCCTGGCCGTCGTCGTCCTCACCAATCAATCCGGAGTGGCCCGCGGATATTTCCCCGAATCCCTGGTGCGCGAAGTCCATGAAATGATGATCTCCGCGCTCGCGAAAGAAGGCGCGCATCTCGACGCCGTTTACTATTGCCCGCACAGCTCCGCCGACGCTTGCGAGTGTCGCAAGCCGAAACTAGGTATGATCCATAAAGCCGAACGCGATCTCGGCGTTCAGGCCAGCGGTTCGTATGTGGTCGGCGATCGCTACGGCGATATGGAACTCGCCTTTCGCGCCGATGCCCATAGCATCTTTGTGCGCACCGGCTACGGTCTCGGCGATTGGATCTGGCATCACCAGGAATGGCCCAGGCAGCCCGAATGTGTAGTGGATGATTTAACCGCAGCCGTGGATTGGATTCTGGGGCAAAAACAATGAGTCGCGCAGCGAAAAACAAAAGTACATCCTCCTCCGTGGACCTCATGGCCCTCGCGGACGTCGTCGAACACTTCGCCGGGAAGCAGGTCGTCGTTTTTGGCGATTTTGTCGCCGACGCTTTTCAGTTCGGCGATATCACCCGCGTCTCCCGCGAAGCCCCCGTCCTGATCCTCAAGCATCGCGAAACGCAAATCGTTCCCGGCGGCGGTGCCAACGCTGCCAACAACTTTGCGGCACTCGGCGCAAAAGTCTCCCCTGTTACGGCCATCGGCGATGACGCTGCCGGAGATCGTCTCTTGGCTGTCTTCCGCGAAAAAAAAGTGGATGTCTCCGGAATTCTGCGCGTGAAAGGTTGGACCACGCCCACCAAAACCCGCTTCCTTGCGGGCTGGGCGCATACCGTTGGCCAGCAGGTTCTTCGCGTGGATTATGAGCCAAGCCAATCCCTCGGCGAAGCGACCCGCACTCGCCTCGCGCAGTTGCTCGCTAAAAAAATGCGCGGCGCCGATGCCTTCGCCGTTTCCGATTACGGTTTTGGCGTCGCCACTCCCGAAGCCGTCCGCGCGGCGGCCTCCCGCGCGAAGCACGAAATTCCCATAACTCTCGATTCCCGCTACCAAGTGCACGGCTACAAGCACGCGGGCATCACCTCGGCAACTCCCAACGAAGCCGAAATGGAATCCCTGCATCACACCACCATCGGCAGCAACCTGAAAGAACTCGAGCGCTGCGGCGAATCCACCCGCGAAGAATTGAAACTCAAATCGCTTCTGGTTACCCGTGGCCGCGATGGCATGGCGCTTTTCCAGCCCGGCCACAAGCCTCTCCACATTTTTGCGCACGGCACCGCTCAAGCCGTTGATGTCACCGGCGCTGGCGATACCGTCCTTGCGGTGTACACTTTGGGGTTGGCCAGCGGCGCTTCTCCGCTTGAAGCGGCGCACATCGCCAACATTGCCGGCAGCCTTGTTGTCATGAAGCGCGGCACGGCCACGGTTTCCCGCGAAGAGCTTCTCGAAGCCATTCGCCAATCCGCCGTCACTGGATCGGCCTCTTGATGCAACGCAATTTTGCAGAGCTGGCATTCGTCGCCAGACAATCTGTCGAACACGAATCGTATGCGTAAAGCCGAATCGAAAATTAAATCGCGCGAATCCCTGCGTCTTCTTCTCGAAGGTGCCAAGCGCCATGGCAAGCGCATCGTCTTTGCCAACGGTTGCTTTGACACGCTGCACGTTGGCCACGTGCGTTATCTTTCCGGCGCCCGGGAACAGGGTGACGTCCTGGTCGTCGCCGTCAATTCCGATTCCAGCGTTTTCCGCCTGAAAGGCCCCGGCCGTCCCGTTTTGAACGAAAACGCCCGCCTGGAACTCGTTGCCGCCTTGCGCGATGTCGATTTCGTGGTTCTCTTCGACGAGCCCAACGTCGAGAAATTGCTCGAGGAGTTGCGCCCCGACGTTCACGCCAAGGGCACGGACTACACTGCGGAAACTGTTCCAGAACGTGCCGTCGCCGACCGTCTCGGCATTCGCGTCGCCATCGTCGGCGACCCTAAGGAACATTCCACCCGCGCTCTCCTCGATTCCATTCGCAAGGCGCCGCATGCCTGAGCAACGCTTCCTCGTCGTTCGCCTCGGTTCTCTCGGCGACATCGTTCACACATTCCCTGCGGTTGCCGGGCTCCGCGCCTCTTCCCCCTCCGCCCAAATCATCTGGTTAACTCATCCGCGTTGGGTCGATCTCGTCGCCAGCAGCCGCCTCGCCACGCAAATCTGGCCTCTGGATTCGCGCGATCTCTCCAGCGTCCGCCAGGTCCTCCGCAAAATCCGTCGTACTACGTGGACCGCTGCCATCGATTATCAAGGCCTCTGGAAATCCGCCGCTCTTCCGTTTTTGGGCCGCGTCCCTAAACGCATCGGTTTTTCTTCCGCCACTATCCGCGAATTCGGCGTCCCCATTCTCTATACCGATCGCGTGGCCTGCCACACCACGCACATCGCCGACCAGAATGGTGAATTGACTCTGCGCACCGGCGCAACCAAAGCCGTCGGCGAAGTCACTCTGCAAGTTGCCGAAGCCGACCGCGATCTCGTCCGCAAACAACTAGCTGAGCAGGGTGCCGCGCGCTACATCGTCCTGAGTCCCGGCGGCGGCTGGCGCTCCAAGTGCTGGCCCACGGAACGCTTCGGCGCGCTATGTCAGAAAATTCGCGCGGATTTGAATCTCCCCTGCGTCATCAATTATGGACCGGGCGAAGAACCGCTCGTCGCCGCCGTGCAGTCCGCGAGCGGCGATGCCCGCCCCGTTGCATACGACGGCGAATTGGGACCATTGATGGCGTTGCTTCAATCCGCGCAGTGCATCGTCGGCGGCGATACTGGTCCTCTACATCTCGGCGTCGCTCTTGGCGCTCCCGCCGTCGCGCTTTTCGGCCCCACCGATCCCGCCCGCAATGGTCCCTACCCGCCCCAGCAGCTCGTCCTTCGCAGCCCCGGCGCGCACACCACCTACGGCCGCGGCGATGTTGCAGATCCCTCTCTACTAGCTCTTTCCGTCGAAGAAGTTTTCGACGCCGTCCGCCAATCCCTCGGTGAACGCACATGACCGCCATCGAGTTTTTTTCCCGTTGGCGCGTCCGCATCGGTTATCCCGTAGCGATCGTCGCGCTATTCCTCGCGCGTCCCACTCCGCGTTACATTCTCCTCGGCGCAGCCATCGGCTTCATCGGCCTCGCCATCCGCGCCTACGCTGCTGGCTATTTGCATAAACAGGAAGTTCTCACCACCACCGGCCCATACGCCTACACGCGCAACCCGCTCTATTTTGGTAGCAGCATCTTGACCGTCGGTGCCGCCGTCGCCATGCATTCCATTCTCGCCGCCGCCTTGCTGCTAGTTTATTTCGCCCTCGTCTATTCTTTCGTGATGCGTCGCGAAGAAATCGAGCTTCGCGGAAAGCATGCCGCCGCCTTCGACGCGTACGCCACCAGCGTCCCGCTCTTCTTCCCGCGTCTCACACCAATTCGCCAGCCAGGCGCGCCCCGCGGCGCTTTTTCCTGGGCCCAGTACAAATGGAATCACGAATATGAAGCTCTCTTGGGTTTTCTACTTCTATTGATCGTGCTTGCCGTCCTCTGGCTTTTGCACGCCCACTGATTCCGCCCCGCCCTTCGCGCAAGCCGCGAAACAACTCACCTGGAACGTGTGACCATCCGTGATCACGCGCACCGCGCCATCTCTGTCCGTTCGCAGCATCCGCGTCCCGCTTCCATCTAATCTTTCCAGCAATTCCGGGTTGGGATGCCCGTAAGGATTATCTTCTCCCGCCGATATAACGCTCACGCTCGGCGCAACCGCCGCCAAAAAATCTGGCATCGTCGAATTCTTGCTTCCGTGATGCCCCACCTTCAACACGTCCGCGTGCAATTCCGCCGCATCATTCTCCGCCAGCATCGCGGCTTCCACCTGTTTTTCCGCGTCTCCCGGCAACAGAAATGTCTTCTCCATGTAACGCAACCGCATCACCAGCGAATCATTATTTTTTGCCAGCGGCGCAACCTCTTCCGGCGGAATCTCCGGCCAAAGAAAATCCACCTGCACTCCGTCCCACATAAAATGTTGTCCGCGCAATTCGTAATGAACAGGCACATGCATCCGCGCCGCCTCTTCCTTCAATCGCGCAAACGCAGGCGCCGCCGTTTCCCTCCCCAGCCACAACTCGCCCACCCGAAAATTCTGCAGCACAGCGGTGAGCCCCCCGATGTGATCCTGGTGCGCATGCGTCAGCGCCACCGCATTCAGCTTTTTGATCCCGCGTGACCACAAGTATGGTGACACCGCGTCTTCGCCCGGGTCCGGCCCCAGATGCTCTTCGCGCCCCTGAAATCCCTGAAATGTTCCCCCGCCATCAATCAGCAGCGCGCTCCCTTTCGGCGAAATCACCAGTATCGAGTCGCCCTGCCCCACATCCAGCACCGTCATTTCCATCGCATGCGCCACCACATCCGGCCGAAATGGATAAGTGGCAATCAGCACCGCCGCGAACAATGCCGCCACCGCCGCCGCAATTCTCAATCGTCCGCCCATCCGAAAACGCAGCCCCGCGGCCAACGCAATGATTCCCGCAAAAAATAAAACCATCACCAACGCAGGCGGCCCCGGTATCCGGTAGCTCCCGCTCGGTATCCGCGCAAACAGATGCACAATCCACCCCTGCAAGTGCACCAGCCAAGCCAGCGGCACCGCCACCACTCGCCCCAATGCCCGCCACACCAACGCAATCCCCAAGCTGCAAAATCCCAGCGGAACCACCACTCCCGTCAGCGGCACAACCACCAAATTCGCAAACGGCCCCAGCAATGTGATGCGATGAAAGTCCCGCGCCATCAGCGGCAGCATTCCAAATTGCAGCACCAGCGAAACCACGAACAATTCGCAAAGGCGCAGCGTCCACCGCATTCCGCTAACGCCAATATCCTGCGACCACGTTGCCGTCCGCGTCGAAAGTCGCGCCGTCAAAACCCGTGCCGCATCTCGCAAATCCAGCCGCAATTGCACTTGTCGCGGTTCATACCCCGCGTCCCATGTCACGTCGCGCCAGTTTCGCAGCGCCCGCACCACCGGCTGGATGTGCCCATCCATCCAAGGCAGCGCAATTCCCGCGATGCACCCGATCGCAAGAAAAGAAAGTTGGAAGCTTGTATCCACCATGGCTTTCGGCCGTGCCACCAGCAAAATCAGCGCTGCCAGCGCCGCCGAATTCAGCAGCTCCAACCTTCGGTAGAACAGCATCCCCAACACCACGATCCCCGTCATCAGCCCGGCCCGCATAACGGGCGTGCGTTGTTCAACAACCAGAATGTACGCAGAAAGCGACACAAGGATAAGCAGCACCCCCAAAGTATTCGGCAATCGCAACCGCCGCGTCAGCCAAAACAAAAAAAACGCCAGCGCGCCCACGTGCAGCCCTGCCACCACTAGCACGTGAAACACTCCAGTCTTCTGAAAATCCACCGATTCCGCACGATCGATGAACGCGCGGTCTCCCAGCAGCATCGCCCGCAAAATCCCCGCCACTTCCGGCGATCCAGGGAAGAGCCCGTCCAACGTGTCGCGCAATTTCCCCCGCCACCGCGCCACTCGCGTCCCCAGCGAACCCGGCGCCGTCCCCAATTTTTCCAGCAGCGCACTCGCGCGCAGCGTTGCCTGCACATGAATGTTTTGCTGCGCCAGGAATTCCCGCCGGTCAAACGCCCCCGCATCCTTATATACCAGCGGCAGCCGCGCCACCGTCAGCACCGCCACTTCGTCACCGGCGTGCAACTCCGGCAACTCAGCCTCTCCGACCTTCGGCGTATATCCGATCCGCATTCCTCCAATCAGCGGCAACATTCCCTCCGCTGTCTCCACGCCGCTCAGGTCAATCTCCATTCCGTAGCCCCACGGCAAGTGCGACACTTCGCTCCGCAATCGCCCCACATATCGCAACGGGTTTTTACTATTGATTTGCCCCGCGGCCATCCGGCTAAGCACGTGTTCGGCAGGCAGCTGCTGTTCCGCCAAACAAGCCGCGAACACTCCCAGCAAGATCCATCCAAAAAGTGAAACGCCTGCCGCAACCCACAACTTCTCACGCCAAACAAGCAAAACTGCGGCAGCCAGGCACACCATCAGAAAAATCAAAATAACCGCCAGATAATATTTCGATGTTGCATGCACCGCGATAGCGGGCTGCAGGCCGAGCAATATGCCGCCCGCAAAACAAGCGGCAAGTGTTACGGCCGGTAACTTCAAGTGACCCTTCGCATCTTCACCAGAGTCTCGATGTGGAATGTCTGCGGAAATAAATCGAATAGCTCGACTTGCGTGATCTCGTACCGGTGTGCCGGGACCACTTCCGTTGTCGGCCGTCTCTCCGATCCCGTCAGCACTGCCAGGTCCCGCGCCAGCGTCGAAGGATCGCACGAAAGATACACAATCTCCGGCGCGCCCAGATTCGCCAGCCGTGCCGCCACTTCCGCCCCCAATCCAAATCGTGGCGGATCAAGTACCACCAAATCCGGCTGCTCCTGCTCTTTCTTTAAAAACTCTTCCGTGTGCTCGTTATGCGAAACCACTTGGACGCCCGCCAGTTCCGCGTTCACCCGCAAGTCTCGCGTCGCCGAGAGATTCGCGTCCACGCTCACCACTCGCGTAAACAGCTTCGCCAGTGGCAACGTAAAAAATCCCACTCCCGCAAACAGATCCAGCGCGTAACCGCCCTTCGCCCCTTCCAACACGCTCTTCAGCAGCTCTTCAATCAAAAAACGGTTTACCTGAAAAAATGACAAATGGCTCACGCGAAACGCAAATCCCCCCGCCTGGTGCGTCAGATAGCCCGGCCCGTTAAGCTCAAACCGGTTCTTGCTCTGATCCAGCAGCAGCAAACTCTCCAACTGCGGCAACGCCGTCGTGAAATCCTTAATCAGGTCTTTCACCGGCTTCGAAAATCGTTCAAACGCCACGTTCAACGCCAGCTTCGCATCCTCTGAATCCATGAACGCTTCAATTTCTAGAATCCCCGGGGGCAGGGAATTGGCCCGTGCCAGCTCTTGCAATTGCCCGAAGGTCTTCGTCAGTCCCGGCGACAGCACCGGACACTGGTCGATCGGCACGATATGTACGCTCTCCGGCAAAAAATACCCAAACGCCCTCGGCAATGCATCGCGATAAGCCCACTGCGCCCGGTTTCGGTATCCATAAGCCTCCGCGGAATGCGCGCGAATTTCTCCATCCCATTTCACTCCGCCCAGACGAGAAAGCGTCTCCCGCAGAATCTCCGTCTTGAACCGCCCTTGCTCGGCGAATTCAATGTGCTGGAAGTGACACCCGCCGCATACTCCAAAATGCGGGCACTTCGGTGCAATCCGCGCCGCCGCGCTCTTCGTAACCTCCAACAGCTTCGTCTGGATCAGCTTCTTCTTTTTTGTCCGCACCGCCGCGCGCACCTGCTCCCCTGGGAGCACGTAGGGGACGAACACCGTGTTGCCTTCGGCGTGTGCCAGGCCATCACCCCCATACAAAAGCTTCTCAATCGATAATAGTAACTCTTCAGCCATAGATGTCCAGTCCTATCCTATTTACACCGTTTTCAAATGTCCAAAAGTTTCTTGCGTTGCAATCCCTTTAACAAAATAACGTGTCATTCCGAGCGAAGCGAGGAATCTGCTTTTCCCGCCCCCCCAATTGTCGATCCTTAATCCCTAACCCAACCCTGTCATCCCGACCGGAGCGGCCCGACTTTTCCTGCGCGCCGCCTTTCGGCGCGTCGCGCCGCGCAGTGGAGGGATCCCTCCTCAACTTCATCATTCTAGATAACTCGCTTTTCCGCCTTTCAACTATTAACTTTCAACCTCTTCTTCCGTCCGGTTGCCCCAGGCACGGAGTTTGTGCCTGGGTCTTGGGTCACTCTTCTCTTCCTCTGCGAGTCTCTGCGTACTCTGCGCCTCTGCGTTATCTTTACCTCTTCTCCGAAACTTAAAACTTAAAACTAAAAACTGAAAACCCCAGCGCCCACCTTCTCACGCAAAATAATACAAACTCAACCTCGGCAGCCGGTATTCGTCCAGCAGCCTCTTCTGCAGATACTGCTGCTCCACCATCGCCAACTGCGCCGCCTTCATCTTCCTCCGGTAAGCCGCTAATTGCGACTCCACCTCGCGCCGCATCTTCAGCATCAATTCTTCGCTCGCGTTACTCAGCAGCGTCGCGTGCACCTTATCGTCCAATATCGTCATCCGCCGCTCCAAATCCTCCACGTCCAGTGTTCCCGGACCGTCCAGCAGCACCATCGATTCCTTCAGCGATGCCGCCACTCGCCGTAACGCCACCGCAACCTCCGACTGCGTCTTGTCGCAAACTTCCGCCGCCTTTTCCAGCGACTGCGCATTTCGTTCCATGTACTTGTATAAATCCATCCGCGCAAACGGTTCGCTCTTCTTTGCCCCATTCGCTGGCTGCGCGCCCGCTGCCGCTTCCTGCGTCTCTTCCGCCGCATCCAGCACCGCATCCGTGCAATACGCCAAACTCTTCAGCGGTTTTCCAGCACCCCGCCGCGACCTCTGGTACGCCTCGAACGCGTGGTCAATCCCCTTCAGCGCTGCTTCCAGCGGCACTCCGGCCTTCTGCCACGCCTCCATGATCGCCCAATCCAGTGGAGACACCAGCAGGTGCGCTCCGCGTTTCTTCCAGAAATATTCCTCAATCTCAGTAAAATAATTAAAGTAATTCCAATTTTCCATTTAGTGCTGCTGTTCTCGGCAGTCCAGAAGTTTTGTTGACTTTCGGCCCCTTACCCCGTCCCTGCAATGACCGTCGTCCCGATCTTACCTATCACCAAGAAACTGTCATCCCGAATCCCCCGCGCTTTTTGCGGGGGTGAGGGATCTGCTTTTCGCTCTTGATCTAACTACCACGAGGACTTCATCAAACCCTATTAGTGCGCAATTCACCCTGGAGCTGATGTTTATTACCGCTCCACCTTCTTCTTCGCAACTCGCGGCTCGCTTGCCAGCGTCTCCGCATTCTTCCCCGGCCCTTCAACGTGCTGGTTCTTTTCCCAAATCAACCGCAATCCCGTCAACGTCAGAAACTCTTCCACATGCTGAATGTGCTTCGACCCGCGCGCCACCAGCCGCGCCTGCCCTCCGGTAGCCACCACCACCGCCTCCGTCTTCAGCTCCGCCTTGATTCGCGTCAACATCCCGTCCACCAAATCCACCCACCCGTAGTACAACCCCGCCTGCATATGCGTCACGGTGTTCGTCCCAATCACTTTTCCCGGATCCTTGATCTCCACTCGCGGCAATCGCGCCGCTCGCGTAAACAGCGCCTCCGACGAAATCCCAATCCCCGGCGCAATCACTCCGCCCAAATACTCGCACTTCGCCGATATCACATCAAACGTAATCGCCGTCCCAAAATCCACCACGATGCATGGCCCGCCAAACTTGTGAAACGCCGCCACTCCATTCACGATGCGGTCCGCCCCCACTTCCATCGGGTTGTCCACCAGCACCGCCATGCCCGTCTTCACTCCCGGTTCCACAAACAGCGCTTTCTTCCCCAAATACGCTCGCGACATTTCCGCCAGCGTCCAGTTCAACGGTGGCACCACCGAACTGATCATCACCCCGGTAATCATTTCTTGATTCAGCCCCGCGATGCTGAACAAATTGCGCGTCAACACTCCATATTCGTCCACGGTCTGCGATCGCGCCGTCGTCAGCCGCCAGTTCGCGATCAGCTCTTCGCCGCGAAATACCCCCAGCACCGTGTTCGTGTTCCCAATGTCAATGGTCAGTAGCACTAACGAACCTCGCTCACATCCCCCGCAATCACCGTCACCACTCGTCCGTCGTCCCTCTTCACAATCAGCAATCCTTCCGCGCTCAATCCTTCCGTCTTCCCAAAATACGTCTCGAACCCCGTTTCCACCTTCACCCGCTTCCCGTTCGCAAAATCCGATTCTTGCTTAAATCGCTCCGCAACAAATCCCGCCCCTTCGCGCAGCATCCGATTGTAATCGCTCTCGAATTGCCCCAGCAACCGCACCAGCAATTCCAGCCGCGAATGGCTTTTCCCGCCCGATTCTTTTCGCAGTGAAGTCGCCAGCCCCGCTATCTCCGCCGGAAATTTCTCCTGATTCACGTTAATCCCGAGCCCGATCACCACGAACCGCACTTGGCTCGGCTCCGCGTGCATTTCCGTCAGGATGCCGCCCAATTTCGCCCCGCCCAGTAGCAAATCGTTCGGCCACTTCAATTCCGCGCTCAATCCCGTTTGCGCCTGAATCGCCGCGCGCGCGGAAAGCCCCGCCAACATCGTCAACAGCGGCGCCTGCACCGGTGAAAGCCGGGGCCGCAGCAGCAGCGTCGCGTAAATCCCCGTCCCACGCTCGGAATGCCAATTCCGTCCGCTGCGCCCTCGCCCCGCCGTCTGCTCCTCCGCCAGCACCACCGCGCCTTCCGGCTCGCCTGCGTAGCCCAGCTCCATCGCCACGTGATTCGTCGAATCGGTCTTGAAAAAATGGTAAAAGCGCTTGCCGAACAAACTCCCCTTCATCCGCTTGCGCAGCAAATCCGGCAACAAAACATCCGGAACTTTTTCCAGAAAATATCCGTTGCCTGCTTGCCCCTTCACTCGTACGCCCACTTCGCGCAGCCGCTTCACCCATTGCCACACCGCCGAGCGCGATACACCAATCTCCTTCGCAATCCGCGCCCCGCTAATCACAATCGTGGCATTCTCGGAAAGCAGTGTAAGCAGCGCCGCAATTCGCTTGTCGGTTGTCCCTGGTAAAGTCGTGAGTTGTGGCATCAAGCCCCAGTCCGTTACTTCTGCGCCTAGCTTACTTTTCCTTGACCCTGTCCACAAGCAGACTTATATCCGCCGCCGCCGCCGAATGCGTCAGCGCCCCCGCCGAAACATAGTCCGCGCCGCTTTCCGCATAGCTCCGCACATTTTCCAGCGTAATCCCCCCAGATATTTCCACGACGCAATCCGCCCGCTGACTCCGCACAATCTCCACGCAACGCCGCGCCTCTTCCGGCGTCATGTTGTCCAGCAACACCGATTCCGCCCCCGCGCCAATCGCCCCGCGCAATTCCGTTTCGTCGCGCACCTCAATCTGTATGGGAAGGGAATCGCTCTCCGCAGCTGAAGGCACCGTTCCCACCGCCTCATAAGCCGTCATCGCCCGCGGCTTCATTCGCGCCGAAACAAACGCATGCGCCTGGTCCAGCGCCGCTTTCACTCCACCCGCCAGCGCAATGTGATTCTCTTTCAGCAAAATTGCGTCATACAACCCGATGCGGTGATTCGTTCCCCCGCCCATCTTCACCGCGTATTTCTCCAACAATCGCAGCCCAGGCGTGGTTTTCCGCGTGTCGCGAATCTTCGCCCGCGTTCCCTCGAGCTGCTCCACAAACCAGCGCGTCAACGTAGCGATCCCGCTCAACCGCCCCACAAAATTCAACGCCGTCCGCTCACCCGTAAGTAGCGCCCCCGCCTTCCCCGATAAACGAGCCAGCACATCGCCGCTCTTTACAACTTGCCCCTCCCGTGCACACAGCTCCACATCCATCTCCGCATCCAGCCGTTCAAATATCCTCTCCACCAGCGGCAATCCCGCGCAAACCAACTCCTGCTTCGCCAAAATGCGCGCTTCACCCCAAGTCTGTGCCGGAATCGTAGCCGCGACGGTCACGTCGCCCGCCCCCACATCCTCCGCCAAACCTCGCTCAATCACTTCCGCAATGTAATTGGAATCCCAGTCCATCAAACTTCCCCGTCGCCCGCCCCCACCCAAATGGTCATCCCGACCTCCGGGTGCCCCAAGTAACGCCTTTTTACCTGGGGCTTGGGGTTCCTCTTCTCTTCTCTGTGCCCTCTGCGTTCCTATCTCTGTGAACTCTGTGGCACCGTCCTTCTTCTCTTTCTTTTTTCAACTTTCAACTTTTAACTTTCAACCTCATTCTTCCGTCCCGGGTGCCCCAGGTTCGCCTTCCCACCTGGGTCTTGGGTCACTCTTTCCCGAACTCCGCGTCCTCCGTGCTCTCTATGTAATCTTTCTTCCCGGTTTTCTCTTCTCCGAAAGCTGTCAACTGTAGACTGTAAGCTGTCGACTTCTTCCCCCTCACTCCCCCAACAACTTCAACCGCTCCTCAATCTTCCTCATCTCCACCCGCTGTTCTCCAAGTGCCGATTCCATCTGCTGAATAATATTCTGCGGCGCCCGGCTGCGAAACGTCTCATTCCCCAGTTGCTTCTCCTTCGAAGCAATCGCTTTCTGCAATCCTTCCATCTCCTTCTTCAGCCGAGCTCTCTCAGCCCCCGCATCCGTAGTTTCCGCAGGGTAAGGAATCTGCAAATCAAATTGCGCGCTGGACCGCATCCCCCCGTTACCCTCCTTCAACTTCTCCGCCGTAACCCGCAGCTCATTCAACAATCCCAACCGCACAATCCCATCCAGATTCGCTTCCACGATTCCACGTACTCCCGCATCCGCGCTGAAAAAGTCCGCCGCCACTTTTTTCTTCGGGTCCAGCTTCATCTCCGCTCGCACCGTCCGCAGACCCTGGATCACCTCTTGCACCAACCCGAATTCATGCAAGCCTTCCGCACTCTTCCAATTCGCCCGCGCCTCCGGATATTCATCCAGCGCAATCGACTTCGCCCCAGCCTTCTGCGGCAATTGGTGCCAAAGCTCTTCCGTCAAAAACGGCATAAACGGGTGCAGCATCCGCAGCGCCGCATCGAATCCCGCGAACAGATTCTTCCAAGCCACCGTCGCTCGCGCACGGTCCGCATTCTGCAATTCCGGCTTCACCCACTCGATGTACCAGTCGCAAAAATCCCCCCAGAAAAATTGATAAACGTTCTGCGCCGCCTCGTGAAACCGGTATTCCTCCAAAGCCGCGTCCACTGTTTCCACTGTCGCCGCCAGCCGCGCAAACAGCCAGCGATCCACCAGCGGCACATGTCCTTCAAACGCGTACGGCGCCTGCGCTCGCACTTCCGGCCCCGCCAATTCTTCCAGTGAACTTCCGCCCGCCTCGAACTTATCCAGGTTCACGAACAAAAACCGCGCCGCATTCCAAATCTTGTTTGCAAACGATCGCGCACCCAGCAACCGGTCGTCCGACAAAATTATGTCCGTCCCCGGCGCCGCCATCGACGCCAGACAAAACCGCATCGCGTCCGTCCCGTACTGCTCATTCAGCGCCACGGGGTCCAACCCTGTCCCCTTCGATTTGGACATCTTCTCCCCGCCCGCCGTCCTCACAAGCGAATGCAGGTATACCGCATGGAACGGCACTTCTCCCGTGAAGTGCAGCCCCATCATGATCATCCGCGCCACCCAGAAAAACAGGATGTCGTACCCGGTAATCAACAGAGTCGTCGGATAGTATTTCTTATAATCCGCAGTCTTCTCCGGCCAGCCCATCGTCGAAAATGGCCACAGCGCCGAGCTGAACCACGTGTCCAGCACATCTGGGTCCTGCACCAGCTTCGTCGACCCGCACTTCGCGCACTTCGTCGGGTCTTCCCGCGACACAATAATCTCTTTGCACCCCTGGCAATACCACGCCGGAATCCGGTGTCCCCACCACAACTGCCGCGAAAGCGTCCAGTCCCGTATGTTCCGCATCCAGTTGAAATATTCTTCGCGCCGATTGTCCGGGATGATCTTGATCTCTCCGCGCTCCACCACCGCCAGCGCCGGCTCGGCCAGCGGTTTCATGCTGCAGAACCATTGCGTCGATATCCTCGGCTCCACAATCGTCCGGCTGCGCTCGCAATGCCCAATCGCATTCACATGCTCGGTTATCTTCTCGATCAGTCCCTGCTCCTGCAAGTCCTCCACAATCTTTTTCCGTGCCGCGAACCGTTCCAGCCCCGCATACGCTCCCGCGTTTTCGTTCATGTGCGCGTCGTCCGTCATCACGTCAATCTGCGCCAGGTTGTGCCGTCTCCCCGCCTCAAAGTCGTTCGGGTCGTGCGCCGGCGTAATCTTCACCGCTCCCGTCCCAAACTCGCGGTCCACCATCTCGTCGCCAATCACGGGAATTTCGCGGTTCATCAACGGCAGCAGCACCTTCTTCCCAATCAGGTGCGCGTACCGCTCATCTTCCGGGTGCACCGCCACCGCCGTATCGCCCAGCATCGTTTCCGGCCGCGTCGTTGCCACAATCAAATATTCTTTCGTTCCCGCCACCGGATATTTGATGTACCACAGGTGTCCCTGCTTCTCTTCGTGCACCACTTCCAAATCGCTCAACACCGTCCGGCATCCGGGACACCAGTTCACCATCCTCTTATCCCGGTAAATCAGCTTCTCTTCATAAAGCCGCACAAACACTTCCCGCACCACTCGCGACAATTCCGGTGATAACGTGAACTTCTCCCTCGACCAGTCGCACGATTCCCCAATCTGTTTCATCTGCCGCTGGATCGTTCCGCCGCTCTCTTCCTTCCACTGCCACACGCGCTTCACGAATTCCTCGCGCCCCAGGTCCCGGTAATGGATCCCCTGGTGCGTCAGTTGCCGCACCACCACTCTCTGCGTCGATATCCCCGCATGGTCCGTTCCCGGCAAATACAAGGTGTTGTACCCGCGCATGCGATGCCAGCGCGTCAATATGTCGATTTCCGTGTGGTCCAGCATGTGCCCGATATGTAGCATCCCGGTCACATTCGGCGGCGGAATCACGATCGAAAACACCGGCCCCGGCGCATCAGCGTCAGCTTTAAACAACGCCTCCTTCACCCAGAACTCCGCCCAGCGCGGCTCAATCTGTTTCGGTTCGTAGGCTTTTGCGATTTCCCGGGGCATTCCGCAGGGTTCTCCTAATCTTCCCGCGCAGCAGCGCAAGGCGCGCCCTCCGCGCAGCAAGCTAATCTTCGAATATAAGGGCACGCCCTCCGCCCCGTCAATTCGCCACCTAAGTCTCGCGCTAGTCAGTTCCTGCCTTTGGGTGCCCCAGGTAACGTTTTTTTACCTGGGTCTTGGGTTAGTCTTTCCCGCTATCCCTTCCGCCCAATCCCACCCCGTCATTTCGAACGGAGTCCGCGAAGTGAGAAATCCCTCTTTTCTTGGGTTTCCGCAGGGCACCCCAGCCAACATTTTTCTTTCCGAATCTTGGTTTTTTCTTCTCTTCCTCTGCGAGCCTCTGCGTACTCTGCGCCTCTGCGTTGTCTTTTCTCTTCTCTTTCTCTTTTCAACTTTCAACTTTCAACCTCTTCTTCCGTCCGGGTGCCCCAGGTTCGATTTTCTACCTGGGTCTTGGGGTACTTCTTCTCAATGTCCTCTACGCTCCCTCCAACCCATCATTCCGTACAAAGTCGGCGAAGTCAGCGACGCCTTCGCATTGCCGCTTCGACCGCCGAGGCCCGCCCTCGAAATCCGCACACGCACTCCTCAACTCTTGCATTTCACCGTCATAGCGCCCGAGGCGCGACACTCCCAGGACGTCATCACCCGCCCAAATACTCAGGATTCCCGCCCGGGCAAACCTCCACCCACGCCGGAATCTCTCTCAAATTGTTTTTCGGGAAATCAGCTACGACTTGTGGTTGTTCAACTCGTCTTTCACCAGCGCTTCAATCACCGGCTTCAATATATCGTGCGTCACCTTCTGCAGCATCTCCGGGTTCATCTTTGCCAACACCCGCGCCACCAGCTCATCCATGTTCGGCTGTTTCTCTTCCACCGCAGCCACAGGCGCTTCCAAGTGTACTGGCGCGACTTCCGCATGCGCCTCTTCCACCGGCGCTTCTACCACCGGCGCAGGCGCAGCCGCATACCACTCCGGCACTTCTGCCCGGTACACCGGAATTTCCTGCGTCTCATTCGGCCCCGCCTCATGCACCGGCGCCACATTTGTCGCCTTCGTCGAAGGTCCCGCTTCCCACGCATTAGCCCACTTCGGCGTCTCCACCTTCTCTACCGTTTCCAATTCGTGCGTCTCTTCCACCGCGTAATGCGGCGCGCTCACAACCGGCTCCGGTTCAGCTTCAATAGTCGGTGCTGCTTCTTCCGCAACCGCTTCCTCGTGTGCAGCAGCCACTTCAGCCACCGGCGCTTCCGCTGCTGGCGCATCCCAAGTCGCTGCTAATTGTGAAGCCTTACGCGCTTCCGTTTCCCATGGCGTGGCGGATGTCGAGAACCAGTTGCTCGCCGGTGCCGCTTCCTTCTCGGCTTCCGGCGCAACCGCTTCCACCGCGAGAGCTTCCACCACCTCTTCCTTCGCCGCTTTTCCTTCCACTTCCCGCTTCAATTTCTCTTCAACACCAGCGGCCATTGCCGCGGCCCACGCATCCCCAGAGAAGGGAACTGGCGTTTCCGCGGGCTTGGCTTCCAGCGTCGAAACCGCAACGCCCTCTACCGAAGCCGCTTCCGTTGCCGGCGCCTTCGCTCCACCGTTCTGCCACGGCGCTGTCGGCACGTTCTTTGCCGGTGAATTTCCATGGAACGCCGCGTCGCGCCAATCCGGTGTATCGCTTCCCGGCGCTACACTGGGCACAAGGCTCGGCTTGGCCACTTTTTCCATCGCTTCATCCAGCCCGCCGGGCCTCCACTGTGCGTGTGGTGAACTCTCTTCTTCCTCGTGTTCTTCTTCTTCCTCTTCCCCGTGCCCGCCCCAATTCCGGTCATCCTCCAGCGGCGAATGCGCCGTCACTTGCAGCGACGGGTCGTCTTCTTCTGCCGTGTCCAGCATTCCGCCAAATGCCACCGGCCCTTGACCGGCCGCAATCTTCAATTGTTGCGGCATTGTTGGAAATTCTTCTGGTACGTCCGCGGTTTCTTCTTCTTCCGCGCTCTTCGCCTCGGTAAGTGCCGCCAGCTTTGCTGCGGCCGCGGGCTTCAGCCATTCGGATGCGGTCTTCCGCGGCGCTTCCGGTGCTTTTTCCACCGGTAGCGGCGGCCCAATCGAGATCCCCGCGCGCGTCAATGCCGACTTCACCATCGATATCAGCGGATCGGGTGGCACAAACGGCTTCTTCAATACTCCGTCCGCCCCCACTCGCTGCGCTTCCTGCTCATCCAGTGGATCAAACGCTCCCACCAGCAAGATCACCGGTATGTGCTTTAGGGTTTCATCGTCTTTTACATATTTGCAGACTTCATACCCATTCCGTACCGGCATGAACACATCGGCAAGCACCAGGTCTGGTTTAATATCGGAAATCTTGCGCACAGCGGCTTCGCCATTGCCCACGGCAACAACGTCTATGCCCTGATCTTTCAGGGCCAGCCCCACCATCTTTTGGATGTTACTGTTGTCGTCCGCAACCAGGATCTTGGCCACCGAACGTCCTCCCAACTACCCACACCAACCGCGCAGCAAGATTCAAACTGTATTGGAGCATTCAGGCGAGAAGCCGTCAATCCTCACGAACAGCTGTGTGTCGGAAGTAGACATGGCGCGTTTCCTATCCGCAACCTGTCCCAATGGCCAAGGTCTCCCACCCTCCCAGCACTGCAGCCGCGCTTTTTGCGCCCGCCGCCATGCACCCGTACGCGGCCCTACCCGTAGGGGCACAGTACACTGTGCCCCAGCTAGCCCAGCCCACAAATGCTTGCTCTTTAGGATTTCTCCTGCACCAGGAGCAGCCGCCTTCCGAGGCGCGCGCTTTTCTCTTGGGTTGCCACCAGTAGACTGCACAACCCGCCTCTGTCCGCATCTCAAGGAAACTGATCGTTGAGGCAAAGAATCCCGTCCTACAACCGAACCAGCGCCGGAGGCGCGCCACAATTTAGCCCAGCGCGCGAGCGCTGGGTCGCAAGGGCCAAAACACACCAAGCGCCGTAGGTGCGGCACTCCTCGAATCTGAATTGGTTCGCAAGGGGTTCAACAGCGCCAAGTACAACGCCGCCTCTTAATCGCTTCTTGGGAGGTCGGAGCTTCAACTCCGACTTCAGAAAACTCCACAACGGGGCTTCAGCCCCTAAGAAATCTCTTACTCTCCGCTAATAACTCCACCCGCCCCCACTACCACGGTATCAGCTTCTTCAACCCCTTCTTCTTGCTGCTCGACTCTTTCTTGTCCTTCGCGTCCGCCGCCGGAGCCGTTCCATCCGTCTTCGTAGCATCCGTAGCCGCTGCGTCCGTCGCCGGAGCCGTTCCATCCGTCTTGGCCGCTTCGCCTGTCGCGGGATTCGCCGCTGGCGGTGTCGCTGTAGTTCCTTCCGCTGCCGGCGGAGTCGCGTTCGTTCCCGTTGCCGCCGGAGGTGTGGCAGTTGCATCTGTAGCCGTTGCTGCTGGCGGGTCCGTCGTCCCAGTCGGAGCATCCCCACCCGTTGTATTCACGTCTTCCGTCGCCGCACCAGCCGGTGTCCCTCCCGCAGGCGCATCTTCACCAGGCTTCACCGTCAATACCAGCCCGCTCTTGCCCGCCCCGGGTCCCGTCATACGGTTCCCGCCAGACAGTACGTCCGTCCATGGTGAAACGTCACTCTCCGCTTCCATTTGCGGTGTCCCAGAGTGCGCCGTCGCATCCATGTCCGGCCCGTTATGGAGCATTCCTTTGCCCCTGTGCAGTAGGCTCTCCTTCGGCCTCGGCACATTCTGTTCCGCCTGCATCCATGCCAGCGCCTTCGGATCAGCCTGCGGAATTGGCATTCCAAACGCCTTCAACTTTGTCCGGGAATCGTTCACGTATTTCGATAGCGGGTAATTCTTCAATATCTGCGCGTAATACAACCCTGCGATGTCTTTCCTCTCGCTCTTCTCAAATACGTCTCCCAGCATCCACAGCGCTGTATCAGACTTGCTGTAAAGCGGGTAGCGTTGCGTCAGCGGCAGCAGCCGTCCTGCGGCAGCCCGCCGATCCCCCTTCACGTAGTAATAGTAAGCAATCCGGAATTGACCTTCCGCAATCACCTCCTGCACTTCGCGAAGGTGTTGTTGGGCCTGCGGCGCTAGCGGATCCTTGGGATATTTCTGTAGGAACGTCTGAAACTCTTCTTCCGCCAATCGCGCGTGGTCATTGTCCCGGTCCGGCTTCGGCATCTCGTTGTAATTCGCCATGGCGATCTGCATTTGCGCATACGCCGCTTCCGGCAGGAATGGGAAGAAAACGATGAAGTCCTTGTACCCCGCGATGGCTTGCGTCACGTTCGACGAGCCGCCCTCTTTGTAATACGAATCGGCAATTGCCAGCTTCGCTTTGGCCAGGTACTCGCTGTCCGGGTAGGTATTGATCAGCGTCTGCAGTCCGAGCCGCCCTACCTCTTGCTTGCCGTGCTTGATATCGTCCAGCGCCTTGTTATACAGCTGCTTGTCCGGCTCCACCGTGTTACTGGTTTCCGTGGACTTGTTGACCTTTTTCTTTTTATGAAAAATCTGGGCGGAAGATGCACTGGCGCTCGCCAGTACCAACACACATGACATCAGAAGAAGCGGAATTCGCCTCAATCCTCACCTCTCTCGTTTGATTTCCCGCAGGTCTCCGCCCGTTTCCCACTTCTGCGGAGAGGTCCCCGAACTTCGGACTCCAACCCTCTGAGTATACCCTGAACAACTGGCCAGGTCTTTCAAGAACTTTGCCCCTTCGAACAGCCCCCGGCTCTGCTCCTTACGATGCCTCCCACCTCTCCCCAGGTTATCCCGCTCCATCCGCCCATGTAGCTCAGGGAGAGTCCGCGAGCCCTGCGGCTGTTCTCTTGGGTTTGTAGTGGCCGGCCTTCAGTTCGTTTCTTGATTTTGCCGTGCGCCCCAGGTTCGATTTCCTACCGTGTCTTCTTGGGTGTCTCTTCTCTTCCGGTTGCCCCAGGCACGGAGTTTGTGCCTGGGGCTTGGGTCATTCTTCTGTTGTAGCAACATGATTTTGTCACCCTAATGGCAACATAAAAATGTCACCCCCCTGGTATTGCGGAGTGCTGTAAGCGGGTGTCGCCGTAGTAGAGCGAGACGCGGCCGTCGAGGGCTTGGTAGATTTGCACCTTGGCGCCCGCGAAGCTGAAGCGGCGTGCCTGCTGGGGGATTTGGAAGCGGCGGCCTTCCCACTGCACGACGTTGTCGTTGCTGACGATGCGTTCATGCAGGAAGCAGCAGATGCGGTCGATATTTTCCGGAGCGGGCCGCCACGCGGTCGCCGCTTCGCGAGGCAGGCGGGCGAAACGGCGGTTGTAGTCGGCGATGAATTTGCGCAGCACAGCGTTGGCGGAGTCGAGGTCCTGAGCGGCAGCAAGGCGGAGTTCACTGCACAGGCGATCCTGCAGCACGCCCCAGAGGCGTTCGACGCGGCCTTTGGCCTGCGGGCTGTTGGCGGCGATGAAGGTGATGCCGAGTTGTTCCAGCGCGCGGCCGAACTGGGTGGGCTGGCGTTTTCCGGCCAGCTGTTCTTCCACGGTCCAAAAGTCGTCGTTGCGGACAAAGATGCCGCTGTGATCGCCGTAAAAAGCCAGCGGCACACCGAAGCGACGCAACAGCTGGCGAAGCAAGCAGAGATAGCCGAAAGCGGATTCCGTGGGGAAGAATTGCGCGGCGAGGATTTTGCCGGTGGCGTCATCTTGCATGCCGAGAGCGGTGATTCGCGGGCCGCGGCCTTCAAGCCAGTCGTGCGGGCTGCCATCGAGTTGCACGAGTTCGCCAAGCCGCGCGGATCGCACGCGACGCTGGCGATGAGCGGGAGCACGGCGCTTTCTCGGCGAGCCCAGGCCGTTCTTGCGCAGCAAACGGCGCAGGGTTTCACGGCTGAGGGAAAAGCCCTCGCGCTCGACCAGTTTCTCGCAGAGATGGTGGTCGTTGAAGCCGGCGTAGGTGCCGCGCGCCAGTTGCACGATGCGCCGGCGCACGGCGTCGGGCAGGCGACGGTGGCTGGGCCGACCGCGGTTGGCGTGAGCCAGAGCCGCCTCCCCGTCTTCGCGCATGCGTTTCTTCAAGCGCTTAATCTGGCGCACGCTCAGACACAGGAGTGCGGCGGCTCTGGCACACGCCATGTCTCCCTTGATGCATGCGCTGATCACGCTCACTCGGTGCAGTTCCTTCTGGCTCAACGGAAATGTCTCCTGTCTCATAGGGTGACATTTTCACGTTGCCGTTAGGGGGTGACAGAATTATGGAGCTAAGACAGGCTTGGGTCATTCTTCTCTTCCTCTGCGAGCCTCTGCGTTATCTTTATCTCTTCTCCTTCTTCTTTCAACTTTTAACTTTCAACTTTCAACCTCTTTTTCCCTCCGGGTGCCCCAGGCACGGAGTCTGTGCCCGCGTCTTGGGTCATTCTTCTCTTCCTCTGCGAGCCTCAGCGTCCTCTGCGCCTCTGCGTTGTCTTTTCTCTTCTCCTTCTTTTTTCAACTTTTAACTTTCAACTTTTGACTCCTCCTCCCCCCCGCGCTCCTTTCCCCCAATCGCTCCTCCTCCCCCCCCAATCCAATTTTTAACGTTTTGTAATAGAATCTCCCCCTCCATCTAACTACAATGCTTCCGTAGCTTGTCGCTGCACCCCCGGCAGGCTCTCCTCATGGACAAACGTAAATTTCTCTTCGCTTCTCTCTCCGGCTTGATCGGAGATATCGCTTGGCAGGTCATCAAAGAAGGCCACGACGTCCGCTATTACATTGAAGCCGAAAAAGAACGCGACATCGCCGATGGCCTCGTCCCCAAATCCAAAGACTGGGAAAAAGACGCCAATTGGGCCGACATCGTTGTTTTCGACGACACTCTCGGTCAAGGCACTCGTGCTCAAGTTCTCCGCGCCGCCGGTAAGCCCGTAATCGGCGGCACGCCCTACACCGATAATTTAGAAGACGATCGCAACTTCGGCCAGGAAGAACTCAAGAAGGCCGGCGTCACCATCATCCCGTACCAGCAATTCGACTCCTTCGATCCCGCCATCGAATTCGTCAAAAAAAATCCCGATCGCTACGTCATCAAGCCCAGCGGCGAAGCCCAGAACGTCAAACGCCGCCTCTTTGTCGGCGAAGAAGAAGATGGCGTCGACGTCATCGGCATGCTGGAAGCCTACAAGCGCGCTTTCTCCGAAGAAATCAAAGTCTTCCAGCTCCAGCGCCGCGTCAATGGCGTCGAAGTCGCCGTCGGCGGCTTCTTCAACGGCAAAAAATTCATCACTCCCATCAACATCAATTTCGAGCACAAAAAACTTTTCCCCGGTGAAGTTGGCCCTCCCACCGGCGAAATGGGCACCGCCATGTTCTGGAGCGAGCCCAACGCCCTCTTCAATCGCACTCTCCTCAAAATGGAGCCCAAACTCGCCGAAGAAGGCTATGTCGGCTACATCGACGTGAATTGCATCGTCAACAATAACGGCATCTATCCCCTCGAATTCACTTCCCGCTTCGGCTATCCCACCATCAGCATCCAGCAGGAAGGCATGCTCACTCCCATCAGCGATTTCTTCTGGGAACTGGCCGCCGGCCTCGAACCCAAATGGCGTACCCGCAGCGGCTTTCAGATCGGCGTCCGCATCGTCGTCCCTCCATTCCCCTTCGACGACGAAGAAACTTTCAATTCCTTCTCCAAAAATGCCGCCATCGTTTTCAAGCGCCCCATGAATGAAGGCATCCACATCGAAGACGTGAAAGTCCTAAACGATCAGTGGGTCGTCGCAGGAACTTCCGGAGTAGTCCTAATCGTCTGCGGCATCGGCCAAACCATGAAACAAGCCCAAGCCCAGGTCTATTCCCGCATCAAAAATATCCTGATTCCAAATATGTACTACCGCACCGACATAGGCGACCGCTGGGTAGAAGATTCCGACAAGCTCCACAACTGGGGCTACCTCCGCTAACAACATTATCCTGTAGCGCAGGGAGAGTCCGCGCTCTTTTCAGCCCGCCGCCTTCTGGCGGGAGCCCTGCGACCGTTGTCTTGGGTTCTCTCTGTTCACGCCTCCACTCTCTGCCGCGCACCAATCCCCGCACTCGTTTCTACGCCTGTGCCCCTACCCGTAGGGGCGCAATACATTGCGCCCCAGCTTGCCCAGCCCACCAGTGTTTAGTCTCTTGGGTTTTCTCAGTTGAATCCCCCACTTAAACTCTTGTGGGTACCCCACCCTTCCTCACCAACGCCCCAACTCCTCTTCTCTCTTGGGTTGTCCTCGCTTTGGTTTTCTCTTCTGTTCCTCCGCGAGTCTCCTCGTCCTCTCCGTTATCTCTTCTCTTTCTTCTTTTAACTTTCAACTTTCAACTTTCAACCCTTAATTCCCAACCAACACTGTCATCCCGACCGGAGCGGCCCGATTTTTCCCCACGCGCCGCCTTATGGCGCGTCGGGCCGCGCAGCAGAGGGATCCCTCCGCAACTTCAGCATTCAAGTTAGTTTGCTTTTCCGCTTTTCAACTTTTAACCTTCAACCTCTTCTCCCTTCCGGGGTGCCCCAGGTTCGCTTTTCTACTTGGGTCTTGGGTTGCTCTTCTCTTCCTCTGCGAGTCTCTGCGTACTCTGCGCCTCTGCGTTATCTTTATCTTTTTCTTTTTTTTCTTTCCTCCCCCCAAGTTCCCCCTGCGCACCACCCATCCACTCCCCCGTTGACGCCCGGCCATCCATGAACTAACTTCAAAGTGTTCGTAATCAATAACGTTACCGCTGGAAAACGCTCCTTTTCCCAGGAGCCACACATGATTTACCGCCGCCTTCCCCTCCTTTTTCTAAGCTTTCTGCTCTTCGTTCTCGCTGCCTTCGCACAAACGCAAAAGCCTCTAACCAATGCCGATATTCTGAACATGACAAAACAGGGCTTCGACGCCAGCCTCATCGTCAAAGACATCGCCTCCAATCCCTCCGATTTCGATGTCTCTCCGCAGGCCCTAATCGATCTGAAAACCGCTGGCGTATCCCAAGACGTGATGGAAGCGATGCTCTCGGCTCATGCGGCGAAACCCTCCGCAGCCGTCGAACCGGCTCACGGCTCCGCCGATGTCCCCACCTCTGCGCCCAACGGCTTGCCAGACACGGCCGCCTGCAACGCAAACAACGCTTGTTTGTTACGCGATGGAACCGATGTGTCCTTGAAATTCGCTGCGGACATCAGCTCCAAAACCGCCCACGAAGGTGATCCCGTCGAATTCCTGCTGGATGACGACCTCAAAGTCGCCGACAAAATCGTAGCCGTCAAAGGTTCCCACGCCGTTGCTACGGTTTCCGATGCAAAAAAGGCAGGCATGATGGGCAAGGGTGGCGAGCTAAACGTTCAACTGGAATATCTAGTCGTGGGAAGCAACCACGTCCATCTTCGCGGCACAAAAGGTAAAGAAGGAGACAACAAGACCGGCGCAACCGTGGCCCTCACCGTCCTCTTCGGCCCCATCGGTCTAATCAAGCACGGCAAAGAAGTCCAAATCGCCCAAGGCACGCCCCTAAAAGCCTACATCGATCAAGATATCTGGCTACCAGCCATCACCACTCCGCCTCCTGAAGCCAAGGTGAATTGACGCCGTCGCAATCCCGCCTACCCCAGTTGTCTGGTGCGCGCCCGTATCGCATGCGACAGGAACGCAGTCCACCAGCGGTCCAACCCCGCCTCTTCACTGTTAAACTAACCGCATGCAGCGCAAAGTCTTCTGGATGACTTTCATGGCCGCCGGCCTCGTCGCCGACCTCATCTTGCCCTTCTGGTGGGCCCTCTTTGCCACAATCCCCATCGCCGTCCTAAGCTGGTGGGTAGCCTACCGCAGCGAATGGTTCTAACAACAACTCCGTCCGGGTGCCCCAGGTTCGCCTTGTTACCTGGGTCTTGGGTCCCTCTTCTCTTCCTCTGCGAGCCTCTGCGTCCTCTGCGCCTCTGCGTTATCTTTTCTCTTCTCTTTCTTTTTCAACTTTCAACTTTCAACTCTCAACTTCTTCTCCCCTTCAATTCGCCACCGTCAATTCCACTTCCGTATTCCCCGCAATCCTCGACCCACCCATCGGCGTCTGGTCAATCACCGTTCCATGTGGCCATTGTGCCGCCGCCACATAATTCATCTTGTGCCGCAAACTAGTCTGATCCAGCCGGTGCTGCACCTCAATCTCATTCGATCCAATAAAATAAGGCATCACATACGACTCCTCGTGCTGTCCCGCCGACACCAGCAGATCCACTCGCGGCGTCGCCCCGCCTTTTCCCGTCTTCGGATTCTGCTGCACCACCGTTTCAATCGGTTCGTCCGGCAGCGCCACTGTGGACACCTCTCCAACCTGCAGCCCCGCCCGCAGCAACTCAATCCGCGAAACCCGCAGCGTGTTCCCCTCCAGGTTCGGTATCTGCAATTCGCGTTGCCCCAGGCTCAGCACCACGTGCGCCTGCTGCGAAACTTTCATCAGCATTCCCGCCGGTGGAGTCTGCCGCACCACTTGGTTAATCGGCACGTCGCTGTACACCCGGTCCGCCACCCGCAAAATCAATCCCTTCGACCGCAACGACTGGCTAGCCTCCGCCACATTTTTCCCCACCAAATTCGGCATCGTCGTTTCGCGTCCATGAATCGCAATGCGCATCGCCGTAATCGCGCTCAGAAACGCCGCCGAAGCCAGCACGAACACCAGGAAACCCATCCGGCTAACCCATTCCACTCGTTCGCGTATCGTCATATTCAGAAGTCTCGACCGTCACCCCACCCCAGTCAATTCTTTTCTCCCACCAAAGTGCTTTTCTTCCCCCGACATCCTCCAGCAAACTGTCTCTATCCCCGTCATTCAGAGCGGAGTCCGCGAAGCGAAGGTCGGTTTTGCATCGCACGCTTTTCGTGCGATGAATCTCTCTTGGTTTTTTCCCCTCTTCTCTGCGAACTCTGTGCCTCTGCGTTATCTCCGCTTTTCGCCCTCTTCAACTTTTCAACCTCTTTCCCTTCCGGGGTGCCCCAGGTTCGCTTTTCTACCTGGGTCTTGGGTTCCTCTTCTCTTCCTCTGCGAGTCTCTGCGTACTCTGCGCCTCTGCGTTATCTTTTCTCTTCTCTTTCTTTTTTCAACTTTCAACTTTCAACTTTCAACTTCTCTTCCTCCCCCACCCGCAATCTCTTATGCCCCGCTCCCCCCGCATTCCTCCGTACCGCCACCAACTCCGCCACCACGCTAATCGCAATCTCCTCTGGCGAAAGCGCCCCAATCTCCACTCCAATCGGCGCATACACCTTCTCAAACTCCTCCCTCCTGTACCCTTGCCCCTCCAACCCCTTGTACACGCTCAACACTTTCCTCTTACTCCCAATCATCCCCACATACTTCGCCTTCGTTCGCACCGCCCAAGCCAGCACGCGCATATCTTCTTTATGCCCCCGCGTCACAATCACCAGGTACGTGGCACCATTCGGCTGCAATTTCGCAAAAGCCTCCTCATAACTCGTGAAAATCCTCTCCGCCATCGGAAACCGTTCCGCATTAGCAAACGCCTCGCGATCATCCACCACCACCACTCCAAACCCCACCGCCTGCGCCGCTTTCGCCACCGCCGTCGAAACGTGTCCTCCTCCAAATAAATAAACCACTGGCTGTGGCAGGATCGGCTCCACAAAAATCTCCACCGTCCCTCCGCAAATCAGCCCATTGTCATACGTCGCCTCATGATTCAGGTTGAACACCAGCTTCCGCGGAGTCTCTTTCTCCATCACTTCTTTCGCCGCCGCCCACACATCCGCCTCTACGCACCCTCCGCCAATCGTTCCCGCCGTCGTCCCATCTTCCCGCACCAGCATCCGCGAACTCTCATAGCTCGGTATCGACCCGCTAGTGTGCACAATCGTAGCCAGCGCCCCTTTCGCGCCCGCCCGTCTCATCCGCACAATCTCTTCAAATAGATCCATCCGATATCCTTATGTACTGGCCGGTCTTCCGCCCGGTTCTTGAGGTTTCACTTCTCTGCGCCCTCTACTACCCAGCGTAACCTTCTCTCCGAATTCCCCGTTACCTCTGCGGCCCTCTGTTACCTCTGTGTTAAAGCCTTTGTCTTGCTCTTCTTCCTCTCTTGCTCTGCGAACTCTGCGCCTCTGCGTTTAGTTTTCTTTCTTCCTCAGCCTAAAGTCCCTCTCCTCCCCTGTCAATTCTCCCTCCTCATGGGCCTCCTCCCCATGATTCTATTCCGCCCCTCGTGCCCCGGAGCCCCCTCAATCCTATCGTGATACGATAGATCGGAACCGTTTTCATCTCCCGTACGTCTCGCTCCTAGGAGGCCGCTCATGAAAGCCATCGTCTTCCAGAAACACGGTGATCCATCCGTTCTCCGTTTCACGGATGTACCCGAACCGCAACTCCGCCGCCACGAAGTCCTTGTCCGCGTCCGTGCCTGCGCCCTCAACCATCTCGACCTCTGGGTTCGCCGCGGCCTTCCCGGACTCCAAGTCCCTCTTCCTCACATTCCCGGCAGCGACGGCGTCGGTGAAATCGTCAAGCTTGGCCCTGAAGTCACCACCGTCCACATTGGTCAGAAGGTCGTTCTTTCTCCCGGCGTCACCTGCGGCAAATGTCCCGCCTGTCTCACCGGCAACGACAATCTCTGTCGCGATTACACCAATCTCGGCAGCATGGTCGATGGCACCTGCGCCGAATATGTTCGCTGCCCCGAAGTCAATTGCCTTCCGTACCCCGAAAACCTCGATTGGGCTCATGCCGCCGCCATCCCGGTCGTCTTCCAAACCGCCTGGCACATGCTCGTCAACCGCGCTCAGCTTCAACCGGGTGAAGAAGTCCTCATCCTCGCCGCAGGCAGTGGTGTTGGCAGCGCCGCCATCCAGATCGCCAAATTCTTTGGTTGCCGCGTCATCGCCACCGCTGGCACCGACGAAAAAATCGCCAAAGCCAAAGAACTCGGCGCCGACGAGGTCATCCATCACCGCATCATGCCCATCTCCAAGGAAGTCCGCCGCCTCACCAACAATCGCGGCGTGGATATCGCCTTCGAACACGTCGGTGAAGCCACTTGGACGGAAAGCCTCCGGAGCCTCGCCACTGCCGGACGCCTCGTCACCTGTGGCGCCACCACCGGCCCCGACGCCAAACTCGACATCCGTTTCCTCTTCAATCGACAGCTTTCCGTGCTCGGCTCCTACATGGGCACCAAAGACGAACTCCGCACTGTCCTCAAACTCGTTGCCCAGGGTCGCCTCTCTCCCGTTGTCGACAAAATCTGGCCTCTCCATGAATGCGCCACCGCCCACAACTACCTCGAAAAATCCAAACATTTCGGCAAGGTAGTCCTAACCATCGACTAATTTTCCTCCAGCTCCCCGGAACGCCATTCTCCCGAATGGCGTCTCTCCGTCTGTCCACTCTCCCACTCTTAAACTCTTCCCAGTCTTCTCCGTTCCCTCTGCGGCCCTCTGTTACCTCTGTGTTAAGCCTTTCTCTTCTCCCCTCTTCTCCGTTCTTCTCTGTGAACTCTGTGTCTCTGCGTTACATTTTCTCTTAGCTTTTCTCTTCCTCCGAAACTGTCAGCTGTCGGCTAACAGCTGTCGGCTGCTCTCCCCCCTTTGTATGTCCCACCCCCCTATGTCAAAATAGTTGTGCACCAAAGAGGTCCCCATGGAAACCACGCTCGCCAAAAGCATCACTCTCACCAAGCCCGATGATTTCGGCAAACTCCTTCAAGACGAAGGCATCATCTTCACGCAGCTCGATAAAGCCGTGAACTGGGCCCGCAAAAGTTCCATCTGGCCTCTAGGTTTCGGCCTCGCCTGCTGTGCCATCGAGATGATGTCCATGGCCGCCTCTCGCTTCGATCTCGCCCGTTTCGGCGCCGAAGTTTTTCGTCCCTCGCCCCGCCAAGCCGATCTCATGATCGTTGCCGGCCGCCTCTCCCAAAAAATGGCTCCCGTCATTCGCCAGCTGTACGATCAAATGCCCGAACCCAAATGGGTCATCTCCATGGGAGCCTGCGCCACCTCCGGCGGCGTCTTCAATAATTACGCCATCGTCCAGGGCTGCAATCAGGTCATCCCCGTGGACGTCTACGTCCCCGGTTGCCCCCCGCGCCCCGAAGCAGTCCTCTACGCCATCCTCCAGCTCCAGAAAAAAATCGACGCCGAAAAGGGCTCCTTCAAGCGCGCCCTCAACCTCTCCTAGTTTTTCTTGGAGTGCGGCGCCTCGGCGCCGCTTCCACGATCAAAACCCATCAAATCCCCGAACTCCCCGCCGTCCACTTAATCGTGAACCCGGTCGCCCCAGGCACGGAGTCTGTGCCTGGGGCGAGGGTTCTCCCTTCCAAAACTGACAACTAAAAACTTACAACTGAAAACTGATACGTGCCTGGGTCTTGGGTTCCTCTCAAGCTCCTCTTGGATCTCTTCTCTGTGACCTCTGTGTTCTTTCCTCTGTGATCTCTGTGTTACCGTCCCTCTTCTCTTCCTCTGCGAGTCTCAGCGTCCTCTGCGTCTCTGCGTTATCTTTTCTCTTCTCTTTCTTTTTTCAACTTTTAACTTTCAACTTTCAACCTCTTCTTCCGTCCGGGGTGCCCCAGGTTCGATTTCCTACAGGGTCTTGGGTTGCTCTTCTCTTCCTCTGCGAGTCTCAGCGTCCTCTGCGTCTCTGCGTTATCTTTTCTCTTCTCTTTCTTTTTTCAACTTTTAACTTTCAACTTTCAACCTCTTCTTCCGTCCGGGGTGCCCCAGGTTCGATTTCCTACAGGGTCTTGGGTTGCTCTTCTCTTCCTCTGCGAGTCTCAGCGTCCTCTGCGTCTCTGCGTTATCTTTTCTCTTCTCTTTCTTTTTTCAACTTTTAACTTTCAACTTTCAACTATTCAACCTCCCACCACACCACAAAATGATCTTTTCTTCTCGCCCTGAAGCTGCTAGTTTTACTCCCCATGATTCCCCCAGACACCAGCGCCCGCAACCTCCTCCGCCACTGCCTGGCCACCATCGCCTATCGCGGCGCAAAGGTCCTCCACGGCGCCCCCGACTCCTTCGCCAATTTCCACTCCTCCGAAACCACGCGCACTCCAATTCAAATCCTCGCGCACCTCGGCGATCTCTTCGATTGGGCCCTCTCCATGGCCCAGGGCCAGCCCGCCTGGCACGCTTCCAATCCCTTGCCCTGGCAGGACGAATTCCAGCGTTTCTTCGCCGCCCTCCAAAAGTTCGACGACTATCTTGCCGGCCCCGAATCCCTCCACGCCTCCCCTGAAAAACTCTTCCAAGGTCCCGTCGCCGATGCCCTTAACCACATCGGCCAACTCGCCATCCTACGCCGCATGTCCGGCTCTCCCATCAAAGGTGAAAACTACTTCAAAGCCGATATCGCCCCCGGTCGCCTCACCCCAGACCAACCCAAACCCCAGTTCGAATTCGACTAGCCGCACCCCTCCCGTAGGGGCGCAGCATCGCTGCGCCCCATGTCCGCAACACCGAACCGCTTGCCGCTAACTGGGTTTTCTTAACGCACCGCAGCCATGTAGCGCAGCCCGATTCCGCGAGCCCTGCGGCTTCTCTCTCGGGGTACATCTCCGGTAGGGGTGTAGGGGCGCAGCATCGCTGCGCCCCATGTCCGCAACACCGAACCGCCAGCCACCAATTGTCTTGTCCTGATCAACCCGCAAAATGCAGCGCAGCCCGATTCCGCCACCCCCGCGTCTCTTCTCCTGGGCAGCTCTCCGGTAGGGGCGCAGCATCGCTGCGCCCCATGTCCGCAACACCGAACCGCCAGCCACCAATTGTCTTGTCCTGATCAACCCGCAAAATGCAGCGCAGCCCGATTCCGCCACCCCCGCGTCTCTTCTCCTGGGCAGCTCTCCGGTAGGGGCACAGCATCGCTGCGCCCCAAGTCCGCACAATCTCTAATCTCGAAGGGTTTCCTTACCTATCTTCGACTGCACCGCCTACCCGCCGCCAACCCTCTTTTCCTCTAGACCCAGCCAATCCCACCAACTAGACTAATCGGAGTCTATTGGTAATCTTTATGCCCTCTCACGATCAACGCAAATATCCTCGCATCTGCCCTCCACGCTCTTTCGTCGTAGCCTGGCAATCCGGCATGACCCGCGACGTCTCCTACATGGAGAGTCTCGCCCTCGGCGGCCTCTTCATCCGCACCAGGCACCCCGTGCCGATTCGCAGCGCCGTTCAGCTTTTGTTGGATACTCCCGCAGGACAGATTCGCGGCCGCGCCATCGTCCGTCGCGTCCACGAACGCCAGGGCATGGCCCTCCAATTCATCGCCATGGACCCGGGCGATCGCGCTCTCCTACACCGCGAACTCACCGACCTCTTCGCCTCCGAACCCTCCCCCTCCTTGCCGTCCTAACTCCCCGCCTTCCAAGTGCCGTTCTCGTGTCCGTGCTTCAGTGCCACAGTCACTCCTGACTCTGCTCTCGGGTTTTCTTCTCATTTTCCGAAACCGAAAACTGATAACGAACAACTGAAAACCGATAACTCATTCCCCCAGGGTGGGCTCTTACAATCCAACGCCGCCAATTCTCCGTTCTTCTCTGCGATCTCTGCGCCTCTGCGTTAAGATTTCTTCCCGCTCTCATCTTCCTCTGAAGCTGTGAACTGTCGACTGTGAGCTGTAGGCTCGCTTCATCTTCACACCACCACAGCCTTCCCTCCTCCCACCTCCATCGAACTCCCCACCACAGCTTTCTCCCTCCGCACATACCCCATCCCAATCCACTCCTTTCCCGCTACCGAATATCCCGTTCGCGTCACGATCCCCACCTCTTTCCCCTCCGCCATCAAAGGAGTATTCGCCGCCACATCCTCCACTCCCTCAAATCGCAACGACACTCTCACCCGGTTCACCTGCCCTCGCGACCTCACCCGTTCCACAATCTCCTGTCCCGTGTAGCAGCCTTTCGTATAGCTGATATGCGAATCCTGCAATCCCGCCTCATGCGGTATTTGCTTCTCCCCAAAGTCGTACCCAAACCACGGTATCCTCTGCTCCAGCCGCACCACATTCAAAGCCTCATACCCCGCCGCCCCTCCGCCCCGCGCCCGCGCCGCTTCCACCACCGTCTTCCACAGCGCCATAATCTCTCCGCGCTTCGCCAAGAATTCCGCAGCACCAACTCCCCCCGGCGATCTCCGAATCATCCGGCAGGGAACTCCTCCCACCATAACCTCCCGCACTTCCAGCTCCTCCATCCCACCCAACTCCACTTCCGTCAACTCCGCCACAACGACCGCCGCCCTCGGCCCTTCCACGCCAATCGTCCCAAACTCCTCCGTCCGATCCCTCAACGTCACATCATCCATGATGATGAACTTCTCCAATCCCTCCATCAGCCGTTCGCGAATCATCGCGTACGAAACACAAAACAACTCTTCTCCCAAAGCGAACGTCTCAATCTCCGCCTGTATATGTCCCTGTGGATTCAGAAACAGGGAAACGGTCCCATGATTTTCCGCCAACCCCTTGATGTTGTTCGTCAATATCGCATTCAAGTACCGCACCCGGTCCGGCCCCGTAAAACTCAGGTACGCCCTGTAATTCGCGTCCACCACTCCCACGCTCTCCCGCAAATATCCGTACTCCCTCCGCCAATCCCCAAATCGCCGGGGCAGGGAACTGCCAAACCATTCCCCCATCTCCGCCCCACCCGCCCGCTCCACATCCTCCAGCGGCGTCTTTATCAATTTGCGTTCCTCTTCCAATTTTTCTTCCTCCCCGCCAGTCTATCAAACCTGCCCGTCCCGCTCCGCGCGTTGAATCTGTCCTCGTCCCCACCGTCGTCATTCCGAACGGAGTCCGCGAGGTGAGCAATCTCTCTTTCTTTCTTCAACTTTCAACTCCTCCTCCCCCTCAACCAACTCGGAGGTTGCCCCAGGCACGGAGTCTGTGCCTGGGTCTTGGGTTCCTCTCAAGCTCCTCTTGGGTCTCTCTTCTCTGTGACCTCTGTGATCTCTGCGCTCTCCGCGGTCTCTGTGTAAGCCTTTCGATTCGTTCAACTTTCAACTTTTAACTTTCAACCTCTCCCCCACTGCCTCCTGATATCTGATCGCTGATATCTGATATCCCTCCCCCCTCTTCCCAAATCCACAATGCTATAATCCCTCCAATGACGGCCATTCCCAACACCCTGAATCTCCCCGACGCCGCTAACCCGGAGATGATCTACATCAAGCTCCCCGTCGGCATGCTTCAGTGCAATTGCCTGATCATTGGCGATCCCAAATCTCGCGAAGCCCTCGTCGTCGACCCCGGCGACGAAGTCGAACGCATCCTCGATCTCCTCGGCCGCTACAAACTTTCCGTCCAGGTCATCGTCAGCACCCACGCCCACATCGATCATGTCGGCGGCCTTGCCAAACTCCATCAGTACACCGGCGCTCCCGTCATGATGCACAGCGATGATCTTCCTCTCTATCATTCCATGGACGTGCAAGCGGACTTCCTCGGCGTCGCCCCTCCCGATCTCGTCAATGTCGATCATCTTCTAAAGGAAGGTGACGCTCTCAGCTGGGGCCGCTTTCAGGCCAACATCATTCACACTCCCGGCCATTCTCCCGGCAGTGTCTGTTTATATCTCCCCAAGGATTCCGGCAAAATCCATCTCGCCAAGCCGCAACTCGTTGCGGGCGACACACTCTTCGCCGGCAGCATCGGCCGCACCGATCTTTGGGGTGGCTCGCTCGATCAAATCATCGACTCCCTGAAAACCAAACTCATGCCTCTCCCCGACGACACCGTCGTCCACCCCGGTCACGGCCCCATCACTTCCATCGGCCACGAACGCCACACCAACCCTTTCCTCCAGCCCTGATCTCTCCCTCTTGTCTTCCCTCTGTGCCCTCCGTGTTCCGATCTCTGTGAACTCTGTGTTACCGCCCCTTCCCTCCTTCTTTTTTCAACTTTCAACTTTTAACTTTCAACCCCCAACTCCACCTCCTCCAACTGTGAACTGTCGGCTGTAAACTGTTAACTTCTCTTTCTTCCCATCTCCTCCATCACCGCCTGCATCAATTCCTTCGCGTGCGTCAACTCCTGCACCACCATCCGCAAATCCATCGCCGGCACCGTCGGGTTCCTCTGGCTCGTGCAATACACCCCGTGCTGTCCCACCAGCACCATCGCATTCGTGATCCGGTCCAGCGACACCGCCAGCCTCCCTCGCTCCTTCCCAAACATCTGCTCGTACTTCTCCAACTCGTCCTTGTGCTCCTCAAACGCATTCTTCGCCACTTTCCCCCCTCTTCCGCTCGCCCACACCCGGGTGCCCCAGGTAACGCTTTTTTACCTGGGTCTTGGGTTCGCCTGTTCTTGGTTTTGTTTTTTCTCGGGTCCGGGTGCCCCAGGTAACGGTTCTTTACCCGGGTCTTGGGTTACTCTTCTCTTCCTCTGCGAGCCTCCGCGTACTCTGCGTCTCTGCGTTATCTTTTCTCTTCTCTTTCTTTTTTCAACTTTCAACTTTCAACTTTCAACCCCGTCCCCTCCTCCTACTGTAAACTGTCAACTCTTAACTCTTCTCCCCCCGCCATCCCGCTGGTACCACTTCGGGCACAGCCCTGCGCCGCCAAACTTTACCCTATCCATCCACCAGAACATAATTCATCCAGCCGCACAAAAGCGCTGCAAGACCATGAGCCAGTCACATCAGTCCGTTTGGGATTACGTGCCTTTTGGCGAGCCGCCAAAGGCCAATTGGGAGCATCAAATCATGCGACGTTCGGATCTTGTGCAATACAAAGAAAAGGAAAATGGCCGCATTGGGCGCACCTCGCAGATCGTCTTCGGTGAACGCCAGCATCTTCTCCGCGTCCTCGATTCCCTCGAAGGCACTCATCTTCCCATCGCACGCATGCAGCAGGAGCGCCGCATCCTCGAGGAATTAATCCACGAGCGCACCCGCGAACTCAATCACATCAACACCGCCTGGGACGAAAAAATTGGCTTAGTCCTCAGCGCTGAAGCCAAACCTGAAATGCTCGAAAAGCTTGCCAAGCAGGCCCCCGAGGAAGATTTCTACCTCCTCCGCTTAATCAGCGAACATCCCCGCGCCAATGCAAAAACTTTGCATCGCCTTTCGCGTCATCCCTACGGCGCCATCCGTGAAAATGTCGCTCGCCATCCCAATGCCGACGCCACCACGCTAACCTATCTCAGCAAAGACAAAACTCAGCCTCTCTGGTATCTCGTGGCGTTCAACCCGAATACTCCCAGCCAGCTCCAACGCCGTCTCCGCGACCGCCTAAAACGCCTAGGCGACGCCCAATCCGGCCGATAATCACCACCTGTCTTGTTAAGCCGCAACTCAAATGAACTTGAGGGTGCCCCAGGTAACGCTTTTTTACCTGGGTCTTGGGTCACTCCTTCTCGCTTTTGTATCGCTCCTTCTTGCATTTGTGTCACTTCTTCCTGCTTTTGTAGTGGCCGATCTTCAGGTCGGTTCTTGGGTTTCTCTTCTCCGCGAACTCTGCGCTCTCTGCTGTCAGCTGTCGACTGTCAGCAATTCCTTGGGTCCCTCCTCAATTCACCCCCCTCAAAACAAACATGTCATCCCGACCGGAGCGGCCCGATTTTATCTTCCGCGCCGTTTTGTGGCGCGTCGGGCCGCGTAGTGGAGGGATCTGCTTTTCTCTCCTCTCCGTGAACTCTGCGCTCTCCGCGTCCTCTGCGTAACCCCTTCCATCTTTTCCGATTAAGCTGTCAACTGTCGGCTGTCAGCTAACGGCTGTCACCTGTCACCTAATCCCTCCCAGCTTCCTCTCCCTCCGCGTTAGACTCTCCCCATCCCATGAAGCTCAAAATTGTTTCACCCTGTTGCGATCAGTGGGAGCGGGTGTACACTGGGGGCCGTCTTCGAAGTTAAAAAGAACTCCCCATTAATATGAAACCACCTGCCCTTCAAAGAGCTGCCCGCATCATCGCTGCGCTCATCTTCGGCTTGCTCGCTTGTGGTTCATTCTTCGGCGCGCAAAACACGCCCGATTCTAAAACCGCGAATCCCGGTGCTGGCAATCCGAAACTCAATTCAGACTTTCTCCGGGCGATTGAAAAGGGCGACATCAAGAAGATCAATGCTTTGGCCCAGGCTGGCGCCAGAGTCAATCGTCCCGACACGGTTTTCGATATTGAGGATCTACATAACGATAGCGGCTTGTTCAGGTACAGAATTAGGCCCACAGATCTGGTTGGGGCTTCCGTGCCGATGAGGCAGGCAATACGATGGGAGCGGCCAGAATCCGTTCGTGCGCTCCTCGCGCTGGGCGCTGATGTGAAGACGGAGTTCTATCAAAGCGCCAGCGTTGGCATGACGGACACAGGTGGCCTTATCGATTCCGCGATACGCGGACAAGCCAGATTCGCCGAAACCGGTCGCGACGGCTCTATTATTTTGGACATCAACAACGGTGGTGTAGTCTCCAAACTTTCTCCGACCCCTGCGAAAAAGGCAACCTATCTCAGCATTGCCCAAGAACAGCTTGCCGTTTTACGGCGTGCTAAGTCCCGGGAGAAGATGCAAGAGGTTGTGGACGTGTTGAAACAAACCATGAAGCAATGATTGACTCGGGAGGCCTTGCCTGCCCCAGGCAGGTTGGCGCGGAGCTCAGCTCCGCTACAATAACTCGGGCTGATCACTTGCTCACCCCGGAGGAAACTGAAATGCTTGGCATGGGGAATGATTGGGCGCATCCATTACAATAGAATCCAACTTCCACGAAAGGGCGACCGTGAAAACAAGGATAAACGTCCGCACAGCATTTTTGCAGGTGCTCGCCTTGGTTATCATGTGCAGCGTAACCTTCCCTGCACATGCGGTGGACGCTGTGATTACCGATCAGAAGGGCGTCAAGAGCTCAGTGAGCGGCCTTCGCGCTCACCGAACCGACAATTGCAAAGGCTTCACCTATTATCTGGGCACCGCGACAGAAACCGATACCGATTTCGATTCGATTTTCTTAGCCGTGGACGACGGCCAGTATCAACTCCAGATACCCTTGGACATCATCAAGAGTGTCACTCCTCGGCAGACCGACACCAAGAACACCTCCTCCCGGATGTCTGAGCAGTGGAGCGTCCTGCTTTCAGACGGCACGACACTCCTGGGAAAGCCAATTATCTTTTTGGATTTCAAAGGCCAGACGGAACTTGGAGACTTCACGATTCCTTTGGCGAATGTTGCTCAGCTTTCGTTCCCCTCACCGAAGACCTCACATCACGCAAAGGCCAACGGCAACCGGTCCGTCACGCTTTACGCGACAGAGACCGACCAGATGAGCCTGACTGGGGCCAACTTCATCTACGAAGATAAGAACCGCAATGGTTGTTTCGAAGGTTTCGAGTACAAGGACAACATCGAGTTTGTCACTGAGGGTGGCACGAAGTATCAGGTCACATGGGACAAAATTCACGAGCTACGATTTGCGACACATTCCGCGAGTATTCAATTGGTGGCGCCTTCCGGAACCGAATATACAGGACAGGTAAACGCCCTGGGCGTTGAGGGAGTCAAACGGATTGGCGCGTTCGATTTGCACATTGTTGTTCCCTTCGCTTCAACAGCCAAGAAACTGACAGTCGACAAGAAATAAAACTGCCTCGACAATTTCGCTCAAGCGAACCGCAGTTTTCCACCCGCCGGCTAACTATCACAAAGTCGTGGTGACATTACTGCTGCCAAACGAGACCGAATTCAACGCAACAGCCGGTTGCCCCAGGCACGGAGTCTGTGCCTGGGTCTTGGGTTTCTCTTCTCTGTGAACTCCATTCTCTCCGCGTCCTCTGCGTCTCTGCGTTATCTTTTCTCTTCTCTTTGTTTTCAACTTTCAACTTTCAACTCTTCAACCTCCTCTCCCGTCCCGGGTGCCCCAGGTAACGCTTTTTTGCCTGGGTCTTGGGTTTCTCTTCTCTTCCTCTGCGATCCTCAGCGTCCTCTGCGTAAGCTCCTCCACCTTTTCCGATTAAGCTGTCAACTGTCGACTGTCAGCTAACGGCTATCACCTGTCACCTAATCCCTCCCAGCTTCCTCTCCCTCCGCGTTATACTTCCCCCATCCCATGAAGCTCCGAATCTCCCTCCTCTCCGCCATCCTCCTCATCCCCATTTTCTGGCACCACCACATCGAAGCCGGCGATCTCGGCAGCCACGTCTACAACGCCTGGCTCGCCCAACTCGTTCAGAAGGGAGGGGCCCCCGGCGTTTATTCCGTCCCGCAATACACCAACGTTCTCTTCGACCTTCTCCTCCTCTCTCTCTCCAACCTCTTCGGCATCTTCGCCGCGGAAAAAATCGCCGTCGCCCTCTGCGTCCTCCTCTTTTTCTGGAGCGTCTTCGCCCTCGTCACCTCCGCCACACGCCGCCCTCCATGGTTCCTCACTCCATTTCTCGCCATGCTTTCCTACGGCTATGTCTTCCACATGGGTTTCATGAACTACCAATTGTCCATCGCATTGGCCTGCCTTGGCCTCTCCCTCCTCTGGACCGCCCGCCGCAATCTCCAACTCGTCTCCCTTCTCATCCTCCCGCTCATGTTCTTGGCCCATCCCATCGGCGCACTCTGGTTCCTCGCCGCCGCAACCTACCTTCTTCTCTCGTGGCATCTCCCCCGCTGGCGCTTCGTCTACGTTGCTCTCGGCTTCATCATTCTCCTCGCCGCCCACTTTTTCCTCGCCCACCATTCCGCTTACGACGTCGAATGGCCCAGTCATGCTTTCTACTTCTTCAACGGCTCCGACCAATTCGAATTCTTTGGCCTGCGCTACCGCTACATTTCGGCCATCGCCTGCTTCCTCGGCCTTCTAATAGCTGGTTTAGATCTTCGCCGCGCCCCCAGCTTTTCCTCCTGGTGGAAAGACCGCCACCTCTTCTTGGAACTCTGCGCCCTCTCTCTCCTCGTCACCTCGCTTCTCCCGGATAGCGTCAATTTCAATCAGGGTAGTGGTGCCGTGGGCCTGCTCGTCTCCCGCCTTACCATCATCACTGCCATTTTCTCGCTCTGCTTCCTCGGTTCGCTCTCCCCGCAAAAATGGCATCTCGCTTCTCTCTCTCTCTGCGCTTTGCTTTACTTCGTCTTCCTCTATCAGGACACCTCCTTCATCGCCCGCCTAGAATCCAACGCCGATAAAATCACCAGCTCTCTCCCCTTCGGCACTCGCGTTCTCACCACCATCATCGCTCCTCCCGATTGGCGCGCCATGTTCATCTACCACGCCATCGACCGCGCCTGCATCGGCCACTGCTTCTCCTTCGCCAACTACGAACCCTCCGCCAAACAATTCCGTCTCCGTGTCACTGAAGACAGCCCTGTCGCCGTCGCCGATCCCGACGACAGCCAGTCCATGCAATCCGGCGAATACGTTGTCCAGCCCTACGATCTCCCCATGAAACAAATCGACCAGTGCAACCCCTCCGACCTCACCATCCTCTGCATCCGCGACCTCCACCCCAACGAACAAAACGGTCGCCTCTCCCTCCGCGCTCTCCCCTAGCAGACCGCCGGAAATACGACCTGCCCGTCATTTCGAACGCAGTCCGCGGAGTGAGAAATCCCTCTCTTCTTGGGTTCCGTTGGGTTGCCCCAGGCACGGAGTGTGTGCCTGGGTCTTGGGTCCCTCTTCTCTTCCTCTGCGATCCTCAGCGTTCTCTGCGTCTCTGCGTTATCTTTCCTCTTCTCTTTCTTTTTTCAACTTTTAACTTTCAACTTTCAACCTCTTCCTCCGTCCGGGGTGCCCCAGGTTCGCTTTTCTATCTGGGTCTTGGGTCCCTCTTCTCTTCCTCTGCGATCCTCAGCGTTCTCTGCGTCTCTGCGTTATCTTTCCTCTTCTCTTTCTTTTTTCAACTTTTAACTTTCAACTTTTAACTTTCAACTTTCAACCTCCCGCCTCTCCCCTCTTCCTCTGCGTCCTCTGCGTCTCTGCGTTAAGCTCTCTTTCTTTCCAAAGAGTCATTTTGGCTCTTCCATCAGTCCAATCTCTGTTAGAATATTCCCCAAGGTGAGAGACAATGCTGCCAATACACCTTCAGCCCGAATCCCACATTCCTCTCTATATCCAGCTCCGTGACCAGCTCCGTTCCCTGGTCCATGCTGGCGATCTCCGTCCCGGTGATCGCATCCCCGCCAGCCGCGAACTGGCTCTCACTCTCGGTGTTCATCGCACCACTGTCGCCAACGCCTACGCCGAACTCGAATCCGAAGGCCTGATCCAGGGCCACGTCGGCCGTGGCACCTTCATCCGCGCCAATGGCAATGGCCTCAAAATTTCCGCTCCTCCTCCGCCCGTCCTCCACAATGGCGATGGCCTCCGCTGGGAACTTCTCTTCGCCGATGAACGCAGCGAAGAAGTCCTCACTCGTCTCACCGCCAATGCCCCAGAAGACGCGCTCTCTTTCGTCATGGCCCGTCCCGCTCCCGAATTTTTCCCCGTCGAAGATTTACAAACCTGCGCCCACGCCGTGCTCCGCCGCGAAGGCCCTGAAATCCTCAATCTCGGCGCTTCCGATGGCTACGCTCCTCTCAAGGAAGCGCTAATCGATCTCCTTCACCACGATGGCATCTCCGCCAAAGACGAGACTCTCCTCGTCACTGCCGGCTGCCAGCAAGCCTTCGATCTCATCGCCAAAGCCTTCGTTCGCCCCGGCGACACCGTCATCCTCGAAAATCCCACTTACCCCGGCGCCTCCGCCGTTTTCCATGGAGTTCGCGCGCGCTGCCTCGGCGTTCCCGTCCGCACGCATCCCGAGCCCGGCAAGCCTCTTGGCATCGATCTCGAAATTCTCGAAGCCACTCTCTCCGCCAATCGCGTCAAGCTCATCCTCCTTACTCCCGATTTTCACAATCCCACTGGCACCTCCATGCCCCTGGATTCGCGCCGCCGCGTTCTCGAACTCGCCACCCGCCATCAAGTTCCCGTCGTCGAAGATCACATCTACGCGCGCCTCCACGCTCGCGATGTCCGTGTACCTTCCCTCAAACAACTCGATCAATCCAATCTAGTCATTCACGTGGACAGCTTCTCCAAAGTCGCTTTCCCCGGCCTTCGCGTCGGCTGGATCGTCGCTCCCCACGCCGCCATCGAGCGGCTCCGCCTCGTCAAGCAGATGACCGATCTCCACACCGATCAACTCGCGCAAGCCACCCTTGCCGAATTCCTCCGTCGTGGACTCTTCCACAAACATCTTGCCCGCATGCGCAAAGTCTATTCCGATCGCCTCCAGGCTCTCGATGAATCCTTGCGCAAACTCATGCCCGAAGGCACGCGATGGGCTCGCCCTGAAGGCGGCATGTGCCTCTGGCTCGAATTGCCCGCCGGCTTCGATGCCAGCGAACTCATGATTCACGCTCGCGAGCGTGGTGTTCTCTTCGCTCCCGGCCGTTATTTCTACGTCCAGACTCCGCTGCCGAACACCCTGCGCCTGGGCTTCGCCAGCCTCAACGAAAAACAGATCGCGCGCGGCATCGCCATCCTCGCCGAACTCCTGCGCATCGAATTACGCAAGCGCCAGCGAGGCACCCGCCGCGCCGAACGCACCCACGTGGCCCTGGTTTGACAAACGCTTTCGTAGGGGTTCAGCATGCTGGACCCCATCTCGGCAAAATCGCCCCCTAGCCGAGCCCATTTTCGGTTTTGTACCGGCCGACCTTCAGGTCGGTTCAAGGGTTTGCCTTTGTACTGGCCGGTCTTTAGACCGGCTCTTGGGTCTGTAGGCGCCGGGCTTTAGCCAGGCCAGCAAACGATTTTCGATTTCCGAGAGGAGAACCACCAATGCCAGTAAAAAAACCAAACGGCAAGGATCATCCCGCCAACGGCGCCAATCCATCCAACGAATGGCGCGTTAAAGTCGGCCTCGCCGAAATGCTAAAAGGTGGCGTCATCATGGACGTCACCAACGCCGAACAAGCCCGCATCGCCGAAAAAGCCGGTGCCTGCGCCGTCATGGCTCTCGAACGCGTCCCCTCGGACATCCGCAAAGAGGGTGGCGTCGCTCGCATGGCCTCCATCAAAGTCATTCGCGAAATCATGAAGACCGTCACCATCCCCGTCATGGCCAAAGTCCGCATCGGCCACTTCGCCGAAGCCGAAGTCCTCCAGGCCCTCGAAGTGGATTTCATCGACGAAAGTGAAGTCCTCACTCCCGCCGACGAAGAAAATCATATCTGGAAGCACGATTACCGCGTCCCCTTCGTCTGTGGCGCTCGCAATCTCGGTGAAGCCGTCCGCCGCATCGCCGAAGGCGCCGCCATGATTCGCACCAAGGGTGAAGCCGGTTCCGGCAACGTCGTCGAAGCCGTTCGCCACATGCGCGCCATCGTCGGCCAGATGAAACACCTCACCACGCTCCGCGATGATGAAATCATGAAGCAGGCCAAGGAACTCGGCGCCCCGCTCGATCTAATCCGCGAAATCGCCAAAACGGGCAAGCTCCCCGTCCCCAATTTTTCCGCCGGTGGTATTGCCACTCCCGCCGACGCCGCGCTAGTCCGCAAACTAGGCGCCGAAGCGGTCTTCGTCGGCTCCGGCATTTTCAAGAGCAGCGATCCCGAAGCCCGCGCTAAAGCCATCGTCAAAGCCAACACCCATTTCGAAGACGCCAAAGCCGTTCTCGAAGCCAGCGAAGAGCTAGGCGAAGCCATGCCCGGCCTCGATGTCCGCCAACTAGATGAAAAAGACCTACTCTCCACTCGCGGCTGGTAACCCGGTCTGCGTAGCGCAGGGCGAGTCAGCGAGCCCTGCGGCTTTCCTCTTGGGTCTGACTTGTTTCCCGGGTTCGGGTGCCCCAGGTAACGGTTTTTTACCTGGGTCTTGGGTTCTCTCAGGTTTGTCTTTTCTTGTTCTTGGTTGCCCCAGGCACGGAGTCTGTGCCTGGGTCTTGGGTTTAGCTTCCCTTGCCTTTCGACGTAAGGGTCCAGCACTGCTGGACCCCATCTAGGCAAGGTTAGAAAAGCTTGTCATTCCGAGCGAAGCGAGGAACCTGCTTTTCTCTGCGTACCGTATCAGGCGGCGACCCAACTCTTTAAGCAGTCAATAAAAGAAAGGTTTTTCCGAATCCGAATCTGATCTCTAACAACTGACCACTCCCATGAAAATCGGCATCCTCTCCATCCAAGGTGACTTCGCGGCCCACGCCGCCACTCTCCACAATCTCGGCGCACAAGCCCTCGAAGTCCGCACCATCGCCGATCTCCGCCACTCCGACGCCCTCATCCTTCCCGGCGGCGAATCCACCACGCAACTCCAATTCCTCCAGGAAGAAGGCCTCTTCGAGTCCATCCGCCAATTCGCCGCCAAGGGCCGTCCCATTTTCGGCACCTGTGCCGGAGCCATCCTCCTGGCCACTCACGTCAAAAATCCCTCTCAACCCTCCCTCGCCCTTCTCGACATGACCATCCTCCGCAACGGTTACGGCCGTCAACTAGCCAGCGACGTTTTCTTCGGCCCCACCACTCTAAAAAAAGCCCCTCTTGAAATGGTCTTCATCCGCGGTCCCATCATCGAGTCCATAGCCCCCGACATCACCGTCCTCGCCAATCTCAACGCCTCCCCCACACTGGTCCAAAAAAACAACGTTCTCGCCGCCACCTTCCACCCCGAACTAACCTCCGACCCCACCGTCCACCAGCATTTCCTCTCCCTGCTCTCCAACCACTCTTCTCCTTCAACCAAATCAAACCGCTCCAAATCCCGCCACCTGTAGTCGGGGTGCCCCAGGTTCGCTTTTCTACCTGGGTCTTGGGTTCCTCTTCTCTTCCTCTGCGAGTCTCAGCGTCCTCTGCGTCTCTGCGTCATCTTTTCTCTTCTCTTTCTTTTTTCGACTTTCAACCGTCCTCCTCTTCCCGTTCCCCAAGCCCCCAAGCTACAATCCCCCCGTGCCCCCATCCAAAATCCACCGCGTCCTCTTCCTCTGTCTCGGCAACGCCTGTCGCAGCCCCATCGCCGAATCCATCGCCAGCCGCGATGCCTCCGACATCCTCGCTCCCTCCAGCGCCGGCCTCTACCCTCTCGGCTACATCCCTCCCGCCACTCTCCAAGCTCTCCGCTCCAACGGCTACTCCACCGAATCCCTCTCCTCCAAACCCATCTCCCGCGAATCTTGGGATGCCGCGGAAATAATCATCAATCTATCCGGCTCGCGCACCGACCCTCTCTTCGCCAATTCCGAAAAAGTAGAAGATTGGAATGTCCCCGATCCCTACGGCGCTACGCCAGAGTTCTACCAGCAAACTCTCAACGACATCGCGACACGAGTTCACGCCTTAGCGGATCGCCTCCGCCACCAACGCACCACCACTCAACTTAAAAAAGGGTAGGGAACTGCTCGCCAGGCCCCTCACTTGCACCCCGAGGAGCAAATCGCCGTCTTCAGCAAATCATTCAAATCCTTCGTCTCCACTTTCCTCAACGTTCCCCCCGCGCCCTTCGAGGGCAACTCAATCGCAAACAGGTACACGAACGGCGGAATCGGCCCCTTCGTCGGCGCCTCCGCAGTCTCAGTTCTAGCCGCAGCCGGTTTCCCCAATCCCGCCGCCCCAAATATGTTCGACAGCAACCCGCTCGCCGCCGTCAACGTCTCCGCCACCTTCGCGTCAGACTCTTCGTTCAGCCCCGTCAGCATCCATCCATTCTGCAATTGCAGGCTGCCTTTAAACGTCCCAATGCTGTTCCCGCTCTGCTGCACCACATACTCTTCATCCAGGTCCGGCAGCCACAATAGCTGCATGGAAACAATCGATCCCGGCGCTGCGGCAGTCGTTCCCGGATCCGGCTTGTCCGGCGTCGTCTTCTCCGTCTGTTCTTTCGCCGTCGCTCCCGTCGTTCCATCCTTCGGCTTCGCGGTAGTGTCGCCTCCGCCGGCCGATGTTCCTCCCGCTTGTGCAATCGTCATGTTCGTCACCAACAAGTACGGCTTCGGCAAAAAATAGTGGAACCCGTTGGAAGGCGAGTGCGATCCATGTTCCGTATGCACCGCCGTGTAATGCGCCGCGCATCCCGCGCACATGATGCCAGCCGCGCACACCACCACGCTAATGAGCGCAAAACTCTTGATTTTATTTGTCATTGTTGTTTCACTCCAGAATGGAGCCAGATGCTATCAACGCACCAAAGAACATGTCAAGTCAATTAACAATCCCACCTTGGAGTGCGCCGGCTCGCCGCCGCTTTTCCGCCCTCAACTCAACCACCCCAACCCACCACAAGGCCCCCCAACCCTAACTCCCAACTCTCCGTTCTCTCTGCGGCCCTCTGCTACCTCTGTGGTAAGCATTTCCTCTTGGTTTTCTTGCTTTCTGATATCTTTTCGCCGTTATCCTTCAACCAACCACGCCCTACCCCCGCTCCTCATCAATCTCCTTCATCCAATTCCTTCCCTTCAACACTTCTCTCGGCCTAGTCCCATCCGGCGGCCCCACAATTCCATCCTTCTCCATCAAATCAATCAAATGAGCCGCTCGTCCATACCCTATCCGCAATCTCCTCTGCAGCGTCGAAGTCGAAGCTCTCCCCATCTCGCAGCACACCCGCACTGCATCCTGATACAGCGCGTCATCGTCCCCTTCCGCCGCTCCCTCCACTCCGCCTGTTTCCTCAACACTAATCCCACTCTTCTCCGCCTCTTCCCGAGGCGCTTCCAGCAACTGCTCGTTGTACTTCGCGGGAGCCTGCGCCTTCCAGAAGTCGCACACCGCCGAAATCTCATCCTCGGTAACCAGCGGCCCGTGAATGCGATGCAGCCGCGCCGACCCCGCCGGCAAATACAGCATGTCACCCTTTCCGAGCAGCGATTCCGATCCATTCGCATCCAGAATCGTTCTCGAATCCACCTTGCTAGCCACCCGAAACGAAATCCGCGCAGGGAAGTTCGCCTTGATCAATCCCGTAATCACATCCACCGAAGGCCGTTGCGTCGCCAATATCAAGTGGATCCCCACCGCCCTCGCCATCTGGGCCAATCTCGTGATGGACTCCTCCACATTGTTCGTGTCCACCATCATCAAATCCGCCAACTCGTCAATCACAATAATCAAATAAGGCAGCGCCTTGTGCTCCACTTCCTCCACGTTGTCAAACAGTGAAAGCGTCTGCTGCTTCTGGCACGACCGATTGTACTGATCAATATTCCTCACCCCGCGCTGCGCCAGCAGCTTCAGCCGGTTTTCCATTTCCTTCGTCGCGTTCCGCAAAACATTCGACGCCACTTTCGGGTCCGTCACCACCGGCGCCAGCAAATGCGGAATCCCCGCGTACAAGCTCAATTCCAGCCGCTTCGGGTCCACCAGCACCATCTTCACTTCTTCTGGCGTAGCTTTGTACAGAATCGACATCATCAGCGAATTGATGAACACGCTCTTGCCCGTCCCCGTCGATCCCGCAATCAGCAGGTGCGGCATTGCCGCCAGGTCCGTCACGCGTATCCGTCCGTGCAAATCCCGCCCCATCGCCAATGTCAATTTGCTCGGCGAATTCGTGAATTCCGTTGCTTCAATGATTTCACGCAGCGCAATCGTCTGCCTCTTGTCGTTCGGCACTTCAATCCCAATCGTCGATTTCCCCGGTATGCGCTCGATCAATATCGATTCCGCCTGCAGCGCCAGGCACAAATCTTCCGTCAATCCAATAATTCGGCTGTACTTGATTCCCGCTTCCGGCTTGAACTCAAACGTTGTCACCACCGGCCCCGGGTTGATCTGCGTCACGCGTCCTTCCACCTCAAACTCGTGGCACTTCGCTTCAATCGCTCGCGCCCGCAGCTTCAGCTCATCCTCATCCAGCTTCTGGCTGCCTTCGCCTTCCTTCAGTAAATTGATCGAAGGCAATTTGTAGTTCGCCGTAGTCTTCGCAATCTTCGGATCAGCCTTCTTCGTCTTATCCGGCTTCTCATTCGTCAAAAACAGGATCGGCGCCTTGTGCGGCGTCTCTTCCTTCTCCGCACTCTCCGCCTCTTCTACTCCTGCCTTTTTCCCCCGAAATACGTCGCTCTCATCCCCCAAATGAATCGCCTTATGCTCCTCTTCCGTTTCTCCCTTCCCCACAATCTGTGGAGCAACCGGCTTCCGTCCCCCCATCCGCCGCTCTTCCACTTCTCGCCTCATCCGTCTTTGCTCGCGTTCGTCTTGCCACGCATGCCACCGCGCCTGTGCCCGTTGCAGAATCCCCAGCTTTTCCATCCGCCCAATCGGACCCTTCGCCCCGCTGGCCCAGGCGTGCGCCCCGCTGAACGAAAAACTCGTCGTCAAAAACAGTGACACCACCAGCAGCGCAAACGCCACCAGCAGCGCTCCGCCAAAATTGAATCCCGACCGCAGCCCGTGCGACACCAGCACTCCCAGAACTCCTCCAGCCGGCACCGCCCCGCGCACATCCGGAACATGCGTCAATGCCAGCAGGGAAGGGAGCGACAGCAGCAGCAACACATACCCCGCCACCGTCGCAATCTGCGAATCAATCGCCCGGCTCCGGCACCATCTGTATCCCAATATCCCCAGCGCCACCGGCAGCAAAAACGCCGCAAATCCAAACACTTGGAACAGCATGTCCGATGTGTACGCCCCCACCGGCCCAATCCAGTTCTTCGCCGGATGGTCGTCCGCCGAAACTCCACTCACATTAAATGCCGCATCTCGCGGCGAATACGAAATCAAAGCCAATCCAATCAGGATGGCCAAGGTTATACACAAAAATCCGATCAGCTCGTTGAGCCGCTTATTTTCTGTTGGTGTCAGGAAGCGCACGTAATTCTCCTCAGCTTTTTGGGGAAGGCTGAGTGCCGCTGGGGGCGCGGCGCTGGTGCGCCCCTCATTGGAGGAACGCCCAAATCATACCAAACATTTCCCCCACCACAACCTCATCTTCTCTCGTGTTTCCATCCCTAAAAACCCGTCATTTCGAACCGAGTCCGCGGAGTGAGAAATCCCTCTTCGAACCCTCCCGGCCTAAAAACCAGCTGTCATCCCGACCGGAGCAACGGCTCCTTTTGCCGTTGCTCAGTGGAGGGATCGCGGCACTATCCAACCGTCACCACCGGCTCGCGTTGTTCTTCTCTTCCCCTGCGAACCTCTGCGCTCTCTGCGTCTCTGCGTTATCTTTTCTCTTGGGTTCTCTTCTCTGTCCTCTCTGTGTTACCGTCCCCCTTTCCTCATCTCCCCGCCTGCACCACCGCCCAAACCAAAATCGCCACTCCCACCACCAGCCGGTAATAAACAAACGGTTTCAACGTCTTCGTCTGCAAATACCGCAAGAAAAACGCAATCACAAAGTACCCCGCAATCCCCGAAACCGCGATGCTCAAAAATAAAGTCGAAAGCGGCAAATCCAATCCCCCCGCCTTATGCAATTTAATCAGCTTCGGCAAATGCGAAACCACCGCCCCCGCAATCAACGGCGTAGACAGCAAAAACGAAAACCGCGTAGCCGCCTCCCGCGTAAACCCGCGAAACAACCCAGTAGTAATCGTAATTCCAGACCGCGACACCCCCGGGCAAAGCGCCAAAGCCTGCGCCGTCCCAATCGTCACCGCATCCCCCACATTCGATTGCGCCAGCGGCCGCGTCAGCCGCGACTTCGCATCCGCCCACCACATCACCAAAGCAATCACAATCATCGAAGCGCTGATCACGTACGGCGTTCGGAAGTGGTCCTCGATCTGGTGCTCAAACAGCGCTCCCAGAATCCCTCCCGGAATCGTCCCAATCACCATGTACCAGAAAAACCGCCGATGCTGCGCCACTTCTTCCGCCGGAGCCGCCGCCGGGTACTTAAAGCCCAATCCGCAAAGCGCCAACGTCACCCAATCCTTGAAAAAATAAAGCAGCACCGCCACCAAAGTCCCCGCGTGCAACGCCACATCAAACGCCAACCCCGGATCCTGCCAATGCAGCAACCACGGAAACAACGTCAGATGCGCCGTGCTGCTAACCGGCAAAAACTCCGTCAACGCCTGCACAAGTGCAAGTATTACCGCCTGATATACCGGCATGATCTCTAAGTTTCCTCTCTCGTGGCTTTCTCTAGTCTTTGTAGGGGTCCAGCACTGCTGGACCCCATGTCCGCAAAATCCCCAACAAAACTCCCAATCTCTTCTCTTGCTCTTGCTCTTCTCTTGCTCTTGCTCTTCTCTTGCTCTTGCTCTTCTCTTGCTCTGCGAGTCTCTGCGAACTCTGCGCCTCTGCGTTATCCTTATCTTTCCCGCTTTTTTCAACCTTCAACTCTCAACTCTTCCCCCCAACCTTTTCCTCATCTCCCAAGCATCCACGCGCCCAATATAATACCGTTTCAACACCGCTTCCGGCGAATATCCATGCCGTTGCCAAAACCCAATCGCCACCTCATTATCCACCGCCGTTTCCAGCAACACACTCCTCACTCCCGCGTACGCAAAATGTCCCTCCATCTCCCGTAGCAGCGCAGACCCCACCCCCTTCCGCCTGTGCGCCGCGGCAATATCCAGCGTAATAATATGTGCGAGTGGCGGATGGCTCTCCGCCAGGATGAATCCTGCCAGTTGTTTGCCTTCTTCCGCGATCAGGCAATCCGCCGAATCCAAGTCCAGAAAATGTTGCAGCGTCCACTTGCTATACGAAATCCCCGGCACAAAACAAGCCTGATCCAGTTTATGGATCGCCGCAAAATCCCGCGCCTCATATCCCCGTATCGTTACGGCCATGCCAAATTTCCGCTCTATTCTTCCTCTTCTCTACGGGTGCCCCAGGTAACGTTTCTTTACCTGGGTCTTGGGTTTCTCTTCTCTGCGAACTCTGCGTCTCTGCGTTATATTTTTCTTTGCTCCTTAGCCCTTACCGTCCGCGCACACACATTCTTCATGCGAGCGCCGTGCCTTAAGCTGTCAACTGTCAACTGTAGACTGTCAGCTCTCTACAACCTCACCGTCACCGTCTTCACTTCCGTATAATTCGCCAACCCATACTCGCCCAATTCCCGTCCAATCCCCGATTGCTTGAATCCCCCAAACGGCGCCGCCGCATCAAACACGTCGTAGCAGTTCACCCACACCGTCCCTGCCCGCACGCCATCCGCAATCGCATGCGCCTTGGTAATATCCTTAGTCCAAACCGCCGCCGCCAATCCATACAACGATTTGTTCGCCCGCGAAACCACTTCATCGATATCCTTAAACTTCAGAATGGACATCACCGGCCCAAAAATTTCTTCCTGCGCAATCTTCATATTGTCCTGCACGTCGGCAAACACCGTCGGCTCGATAAAATATCCCTTCTCCCCCACGCGTTTCCCGCCCGCCAGCAGCTTGGCCTTTTCGCTCTTCCCGCTCTCGATGTATCCCATCACTTTATTGAACTGGTCCTGGTCCACCTGCGGCCCTTGTTCCGTAGTTCGATCAAACGGATTACCCACCGTCCGCTTCTTCGCACGCGCTACGCTCTTCTCCACAAATTCGTCGTAGCACTCCTCCTCCACAAACAGCCGCGATCCCGCGCAGCAGCACTGCCCCTGGTTAAAGAACAGCGCAAAGTGCGCTCCCTCAATCGCTTCATCCATATCCGCGTCCGCAAACACAATGTTCGGGCTTTTCCCGCCCAATTCCAGCGTCACTCTCTTAAGATTGGTCTCCGCCGCCGATTTCATGATCAAGTGGCCCACTTCCGTCGATCCCGTGAACGCCACCTTATCCACATCCATGTGTCGAGCGATCGCTCCCCCTGCCGTCGGCCCATATCCCGGCAAAATATTCACCACGCCTTCCGGGAATCCCGCCTCCAATATCAATTCCCCCACGCGCAACGCACTCAGCGGAGTCTGCTCCGCCGGCTTCAAAATCACTGTGCATCCCGTCGCCAAAGCCGGCCCCAATTTCCACGCCTGCATCAGCAGCGGAAAATTCCAGGGAATAATCTGTCCCACCACGCCCACCGGCTCGTGCTTCGTGTAGCTGAAATATCTCCCCTGCACCGGAATCGTCTTCCCCTGAATCTTGTCCGCCCACCCCGCGTAGTACCGGTAACACGCAATCGTCAACGGCAAATCCGCCGCCCGCGCCACGTGATAAGGCTTCCCGTTATCCAGCGCCTCCAGCTGCGCCAGTTCATCGGCGTGCTTCTCAATCAAATCCGCCAGCTTGTTCATCAGCACGCCGCGCCCCGCCGCGCTCATCTTCCTCCACGCCCCATGGTCAAACGCCGCCCGCGCCGCCGCCACTGCCTTGTCCACATCCGCCGCATCTGCCTCTGCCACTTGGGCAATCACTTCGCCCGTCGAAGGATTAATCGTCGGAAACGTTTTCCCCGAAGCCGCATCCACCCACTTGTTGTTAATCAAAAGCTTCGCAGCCGATATCTTCACGCTGGGTTCAATTGCTGTAGTAGCCGTAGCCATGGTCTTCCTCCTAACTGAAGCGAACTGGGTGAGGGACAGCCTATACCCACGTGCCCCTCCATGCAACATTCCGATTCTTCCCATCAAATTTTGGAGTGCGACAGCGAGCCGCCTCTTTTCCGCTTCCTCCCCGCCTTTGTAGCCCCCGCTTTCTGAAGCGGTCGCCTTTCCCCAAACGTAGGGGTCCAGCATCGCTGGACCCCATGTCCGCAAGGTCCCAAATGTAGCGCAGGGCGATTCTTCGAGCCCTGCGGTTTTTTGCTCGGCTATTCCGCTGTTGAATCAACCACACATCTGATCTTGAGCGCGACGGGTGCCCCAGGTAACAATTCTTTACCTGGGTCTTGGGGTTCTCTTCTCCGCGCTTCCTCTGCGAACTCTGCGTCTCTGCGTTATAACTTTCTTTCTTTCTTCTTTCTCCCTATCCACTACCCAGACCATGACCACAGCGCATCACTCCGGCGCTCTCACTCTGAACTCCCTCTTCGCCCCATCCCTCAAAAAACATCCACTTTCCCCCCGCCCTCATCCAAAAAATACAGCTCATACGTATCCGGCGCCGCATCTTCATTCTCCGGAACTTCCGTCTCCCGGTCAGGTTTATCCGCCAACGCCCAACGTCGCTCCACGTCCGTCGCCACTTCAATTTCGTCCTCGGTCTTCGGAAGGCGAATACCCGGGTGTGGCACGCGATCCGTTTGGACCCGACGCCTATGAATCAAAACATCCAATCGCTCTCCCGTTTTCCGAATGTAGTAATCCGTGGTTGTTACATCTCCTTCTTTTGAATGAGCTGTGACCCTCAAACGGGACGGTTTCCCCAGCCGCCATTGCCGCCACAACCATCCACGCGCCTCAACCGCGGTCAACACAGACCTATCTTTAACCGGTGGCAACGCAGCTCTTCGCGTCTCATATCCCGAAAGGTCCGTCGGAATTTCCTCCCCAGTTTGTTGAATCACCCGCTCTACCTGTTGGTATTTCTGGCCGTTGAACTTGAATGTGCCTTGGAAACTGCCGTATAACTTCGCAGTAGCGATCTCAATGTCGTCAAGACCATTTGTCTTCGTCTTCAGAACTTCAAGACCCTGGGCGTCCCAGGAGAGCAATAAATCACACGACTTCGCGGACCATCGAAAAATCCAAATGGGCGCAGTACTTGCTCCAAGCATCTGGCCCACACCCATCACCACCATCACTCTCCTATTGCTCTGATCCCGCCCTATCTCCGACGCCCTGAACCAATCCGCGGAAAGCTCCTCAGGGGAGAGGTGTGAACTTTCCAGCACATTGCTCACATCACGATCCCGGCCTAACAGCACACGCACACAGCTCGGCAATGCCACCGGATGATCGAATTTCTCATCTTCCATTCCAAAGGAGCGTTGAAAAGAGTGCCCAACTTTCGATGGTTGTTGTGCTCCAGTAAGAATTGTCGCCGGGAAAGTGGCTGGCAGGAAAAGCAAACCAACTCGACACAGCAGAAGAGCGACGCGATTCATAATAGAATCCTTTCGCCTGTCCCCTGCGAACTCAACACTATCACATTCTGTCCTGAATTCTGAAAACTCACCAAATCAATGGATATCCTTACGCCCCAATGTCAAACCTGTTTCTTTTCCTCTTTTCTCCGCGCTTCCTCTGCGAACTCTGCGCCTCTGCGTTATCTTTATCTCTTGGGTTTTTTCCTCCGTCCCTTCGCAGCGCACTTATCCGTCATTCCGAACGGAGTCCGCGAAGTGAGGGACGGTTTTGCATCGCACGATTTTCGTGCGATGAATCTCTCTTACTCTTCTCTTGGGTTTCTCTTCTCCGAAACTGAATACTTAAACCTAACCACTGACAACTTTCTTCCCCCCCGTCACCACCCAAGCCAACCCCATACTCCCAACCAACAACACCGTCGCCAAATAATAAGGCGCCCCCGGCAAATGCACCCGCACTCCCGGCGTAATCGCCACCGCAAACACTTGCGTAAACAGCAGCGGCCCCGCCATCCCCGTCAACGCCCGCAACGAATTGATCGCCCCTTGCAATTTCCCCTGTGAAGACGGCTCCACCAGTTGCGACATCAACGACTGCATTGAAGGCCCCGCCACGCCCCACAGCGCAATGAACGGCACTGCCGCCAAAAACCCCCATCCTCGCGTCGCCACCGCAAATCCCCCAAATCCCAGCACTCCAAAAAATAATCCCGAAACCAAACTGAACCGTTCCCCAAATCGTTTCACATACGGCCCCACTAATCCCCCGCTCACCACCGCCACGCATATCCCTACAACTCCCAGCGAAATCCCCACAAATCGCTCATTCCACCCATACCGGTATTCCGTGTACAGCACGAACACGCTCGGCAGCGCCTGGTGCGCCAAATAATAAAGGACGCACACCACCGAGAGCCCCGATAGCACCTTGTGTGATCGCAGCAGTGTCAACGACCCCAGCGGATTCGCCATATGCCACGCCGATTTCGCCCGCTTCTCCGCCGGCAGCGATTCTGGCAGCACAAACGCCCCATACAAAAAATTCAGCAAACTCAAAACTGCTGCCGCCCAAAACGGTGCCCGCAAACTGTAGTGTCCCAACAATCCTCCCACCGCCGGCCCCACCACAAATCCCAATCCAAACGCCGCTCCCAGCATTCCATATTGCTTCGCGCGTTTCTCTGGTGGACTCACATCCGCCACATAAGCAAACGCCGTCGACACATTCGAAGTCGTAATCCCCGAAATGATCCGCCCCACAAACAACCAGCGCAGCGTCGGCGCCACCGCCATAAAGATGTAGTCCAGCCCCAATCCCAAACACGAAATCAGGATGACCGGCCGGCGCCCGAATCGGTCGCTCCACGCTCCCAGCATCGGCGAAAAGAAAAACTGCATCGTAGCCCACGCGAACCCGAAGTATCCGGTAATCGCCGAAGCCCGCGCAAAGTTTCCGCCTTCAAATTGAATGATTAAATTCGGCAGGACTGGCGCAATAATTCCAAACGCCAGAAAATCCATCGCCACCGTCACCAATATAAATAAAAACGCCGCTCGCGATCCGCCACCCGCCGGGGCAGGGAATTGCTCCCTCTCAGCCACTCCATCCTCCCACATACATATCGGCGTTAGATTCTAACGTACCAGGCGGGTTCCCACGTCACCATTTTGACGTCGCTTCTAGCTCTTCTCCGTAAACTCAACGCTCTCTCGCAAGCCTTAGCCTTCTCCCCCCAAGTCTCCGTTCCCTCTGCGCCCCTCTGCGACCTCTGTGGTGAAGTCTTTTCTTTCTTCCCCGATTTCCTCTGTGCTCTCTGCGCCTCTGCGTCAAGTTTCTCTTTCTTTCCTCTTTCTTCTCCGTGTCTCAAATCTCCAAGATCACCGGCAAAATCAGCGGCCTCTTCGATGTCTGCTTATTGATATACCTCTTCAAATCCACGCGTATCTTCTCCTTGATCACCGACCAGTCCGCCCGCTCTTCCATATTTGACAGTTCCACCGTCTTGCTCACCACCGCCCGCGCGCCCTCCATAAATTCCCCGTCATTCTCACTCATCAATCCCCGCGAAACAATTTCTGGTGCCGACTCGATTCTTCCCGTATTTTTGTCAATCGCGATAATCGGTATCACCACTCCCTCTTCCGACAGGTGTTTCCGGTCGCGCACCACCACTTCCTCAATCGCCTCCAGCGACCCCGAATCCACCAGCACTCGTCCCGCCTGCACCGGGTCGCGCCGAAACACCCCATCTTCCGTGAACTCAATCCGCTTCCCATTCTCCAGCAGCAATATCTCTTCCCCCACCACTCCCAGCGAGTGCGCCAGCGCCGCGTGCCGGAACAAATGCCGGTATTCTCCGTGTACCGGCACAAAATATTTCGGCTTCACCAGTTGCAGGATCAGCTTCTGCTCTTCCTGGCTCGCGTGCCCCGATACGTGAATCGGCCCGCCCGCGTTGTCGTAGTACACCAGCGCCCGCCGCCGGAACATATGATCCAGCATCCGGAATATCGCCTTCTCGTTCCCCGGAATAATTCTCGCCGACAGAATCACCGTATCATTCTCATCGATCGTCACAAACCGGTGATTATCCACCGCGATTCGCGACATCGAAGACATCGGCTCCGCCTGCGATCCGCTCGCCAATATGATCAGCTTCCGCGGCTCATAGCTCCGTATCTCCTGTTGCCGTACCACAATCCCGTCCGGAATCCGCAAATATTCCAGGTCGTGGGCAATCTCCACGTTATCAACCATGCTGCGCCCGACGAACGCCACTTTCCTTCCAACTCGTTCTGCGATATCAATCACCTGCTGTATGCGGTGAATCGATGACGCAAAGCACGACAGCACCACGCGCTTCGGCGCCGACCTCGTCAACTCCTCGATTCGCGGCACCACCGTCCGTTCCGACGGCGTGAATCCCGGCCGCTCCACGTTCGTCGAATCGCTGAAAAGCGCCAGCACTCCTTCGCTTCCATATTTTGCAAACGCGTGCAGGTCCGTCCGCCAGTTGTCCACCGGCGTCTGGTCGATCTTGAAATCTCCTGTGTGAATCACCACGCCCAGCGGCGTGCGAATCGCCAGCGCCACGCAATCCACGGTGCTGTGCGTCACCGGGATAAACTCAATTTCAAACGGCCCGATCTCGATCAATCGCCCCGGCTTCACTTCAAACAGTTTCACCACTTCCATCAGCCCGGCTTCTTCCAGCCGTTTCTTCGCCAGCGCCAGCGTGAACCGCGTCCCATACACCGGCACATTCAAGTCCCGCAATATGTACGAAAGCGCCCCGATGTGGTCTTCGTGCCCGTGCGTCAGCACAATCGCCCGCACGTGCTCTCGGTTCTGCTTCAAATAAGTAATGTCCGGAATCACCAGGTCCACGCCCAATAATTCCGTGTCCGGGAACATCATCCCCGCGTCAATCACAATGATGTCGTCGCCGTAGCGCAACACCATCATGTTCATTCCAAATTCGCCAAGTCCCCCCAAGGGAATTGCCGTCAAACTATGATTTGTCTTGCTCAAGTATTTTTTTTCTCCACTTCCCAACCCTAAATCGTATCACACAACAACCCGCCACCCTGTAGCTCAGGCCTTCAGGCCTGAGGCTTTCCACAGCGCAAAAAGAATCGCCCGTCATCCCGCAGCTCTTCATCCTGGGGTCCTCTCGATGTAGGGGTCCAGCACTGCTGGACCCCATGTCCGCAAAATTTCCAAATCCACTCCCAATCTCCCTCTCTTGGGTTTTCCTAACCGGGTGCCCCAGGTAACGGTTCTTTACCTGGGTCTTGGGTTCCTCTTCTCTGAAACGAACAACTGAAAACTTAAAACTGAAGACTCCGCTGGCTGCCCCAGGTAACGCTTTTTTTACCTGGGTCTTGGGTTCCTCTTCTCTGAAACTAATAACTGTAAGCTTAGAACTGAAAACTTGGTCGGGTGGGCTCTTACCCTCCAACGCCCAGCTTCTCTTTTCTTATTCTTCTCTGTGAACTCTGCGTCTCTGCGTTAAGTCTTCTTGCCCCTCTCTTCTCCGCTCTTCCTCTGCGAGTCTCTGCGAACTCTGCGCCTCTGCGTTATCTTTTTCCTTCCGTTCTCTGTTCCCCCGCCCTCCACTTATCCCGTCATTCCGAACGGAGTCTGCGGAGTGAGGAATCCCTCTTCTCCGTGCCCTCTGTGTTCCGATCTCTGTGAACTCTCTGTTACCGTCCCTCCTTTCGTCCTTTGTAAATTCTTGTAAAATCCCTCTCCCCTCCTCTTCCTTCTCCCCCCAATCCCTGTTACATTGCTACCCCATTACCCAATCTTAAAAAGGGAAGGGAATCACAAACATGAAGAGTCTTCGCTCCGTAATCGTAGTCCTGGCCATCGCACTCTCAGCCGCATTTTCCGTCCGCGCCCAGGAACTAACCCAGGCCGAAAAAGACAAGACCCTCCAGTATCTAGAATCCACCAAACAAGACGTCCTCGACGCCACCAAGGGCCTTTCCCCCGCTCAATGGAATTTCAAGCCTGGCCCCGATCGCTGGTCCATCGCTGAATGTATGGAGCACATCGCCGCCGCCGAAGACTTCATCCGCGACAACATCGCCAACGGCGTCATGAAAGCTCCCGCCGTTCCCGGCCGCGACGTAGCAGCCATCGACGCCGCCATCATCGAAAACGTTCCCGCGCGCAAAACGAAAATCCAGGCTCCCGAACCGATCAAGCCAACCAATCGTTATGGCTCGCCAGAAGCCGCCCGCCAGCATTTTGTGGAAAGTCGTGCCGCCACGGAGGAATTTCTGAAGACCACTTCCGGCCTGCGCGATCACGCCGCTGACAGCCCTACCGGCGCCGCCAAGTGGGACGCCTACGAATACATCCTGTTAATCGCCGCCCACAGCGAACGCCACACCAACCAGATCAAAGAAGTAAAAGCCGACCCCAACTACCCCAAATCCTAACGCTCGAGCTTCTATTCTCTGCGTAGGGGTCCAGCACTGCTGGACCCCATGTCCGCAAAATCTCTGATCCTACTCCCAATCTTCATCTCTTGGGTTTTCTCGCCGGGTGCCCCAGGTAACGATTTTTTTACCTGGGTCTTGGGGTCGTTCTTCTCTGAAACTAACAACTGAAAACCTAAAACTGAGAACTCGTCCGGTTGCCCCAGGCACGGAGTTTGTGCCTGGGTCTTGGGTTCCTCTTCTCTGAAACTAACAACCGAAAACTGAAAACTGTTAACTCTTCTACCGTTCCTTCCCCCCAAAAAACAAATGCGCGATCGACACCAACACGACGGCTCCCACCGTCGCCGCCGCCAGCGAAAACAAAAACGTATTCGCGTGTACAATCCCCAGCTTCGTAAAAATCCATCCCCCAATCACCGACCCGATCAACCCAATCAAAATGTCCCCAATACATCCAAACCCTTGCCCCCGCGCCAATTTCCCCGCCAGCCACCCCGCAATCAATCCTAAAAAGATCCACCACAAAAGTCCGTGTGGAAGCTGAATCCATATGCTCCGAACATCCCAAGCCGCATCTGCCCGTTGCAACAACGCCATCGCAGTAAGTCCAAACATCTCTCCTCCTCCAATGAATCAATGAACCCCACGTCTCATCCTGAATCCGTGTCTTAACCGAACCGGGTGCCCCAGGTAACGCTTTTTTTACCTGGGTCTTGGGTCGCTCTTCTCTTAACTCTGCGCCGGGTGCCCCAGGTAACGGTTTTTTACCTGGGTCTTGGGTCACTCTTCTCTTAACTCTGCGCTCCTCTGCGTACTCTGCGCCTCTGCGTTATCTTTTTCTTTCCTGCAGCGGTCGCTGCAGGAAAGAAAACCACTCTCAACTTGCTCCTCTCTCTTAAACTGAAAACTGAAAACTTAAAACTGAATACCGCCCCTCTCATCCCGCCTTCGGCTCCTGTTGCGTCATGCAATGAATCGTCCCCAATCCCAGCACCAAATCCCGACAGTGTATCCCCACCACCTCTCTCCCCGGAAACACTTTCCCCAGCACATTCAGCGCCACCCGGTCATTCGCATCATTAAACGTTGGCACGAGCACTAATTTATTCGCAATATAAAAATTCGCATAACTAGCCGGCAATCGCAGCCCATCAAAATAAACCGGCGCCGGCATCGGCAAAGTCTCCACCTGCAAAGTCCGTCCATCTTGATCCTTCATCCCCTGCAGCCGTGTCAAATTTTCCTGCAATGGCAAATAATTCGCGTCGCGCCGGTCCTCTTCCACAATCGTCACCACCGTCGTCGCGTTCACGAATCGCGTCAAGTCGTCCACATGCCCGTGCGTATCGTCTCCCGCAATTCCATTCCCCAGCCACAGCACATTCGTCACTCCCAAATACTCGCGGAACATCGCCTCATAATCTTCCCGCGCAAATCCCGGGTTCCGCTCCTGCGTCTTGCTCAACAGACATTCTTCCGTAGTCAGCAGCGTCCCTTTCCCATTTACATCAATCGACCCGCCCTCCAGCACCACCCGCCGCCCTTTGTACTCCGGCAAAATCACGCGCCGTTTCAACCCCCGGTTCGCCTTCGCCACCACCGCCGCATCCTTCTTATGGTTCGCGTATTTCGCCCAGCCATTAAACACAAAATCGTTGTAGGCCACTTCTCCCGCGCCATTCTTCACGCAAATCGGCCCCGAATCCCGCATCCACCCGCGATCCGTCGCCACCCGAAAAAATGTCACCGCCTCCAGCGCAGCGCCAGACTTCTTCAATATCCCCCGCACTCGCGTTTCCGCCGCGCGATCTTCCACCAGCAAAAACACGCGCTCCACCCGCGTCAGATGCCTCACAATTTCCGCAAACGCCCACGGAATCGGCGCAAATTTCCCCGGCCAATCCGTCAACTCATGCGGCCACCCCAGCCACGTAGCCTCATGCCCCTCCCACTCCGCCGGCATCCTCCATCCCATCCCCATCGCGCTCATCCCCTCGTACTTCTAAACTCGGCCCCGCGCACCCCTCCGCGTTCACCACCGAACCCGTCATTCCGAACGAAGCGGCCCGATTTTTTCCTCCGCCGCTTTCCTCTTCTCTGCGAACTCTGCGTCTCTGCGTTAAGTTTTCTTCTCTTTCTCTGCCTCCTCCAACCACCTCTCCATCACCCCACCAAACGCATCCACTCTCCGATCCCGAAAAAACGGCCAATCCCTCCGAGTCTCCTCGCTCCTCTTCCCATCGCACTCCACCACCAATATCTCTTCCTTATCCTGCGAAGCCTCCGTCAACATCTCCCCAAACGGCCCCGCCACAAACGAATTTCCCCAAAACTCCAGCCCCGCGTCCCCCTTCTCGGGTTTCCCTTCAAATCCCACGCGGTTCACCACCGCCACATACACTCCGTTCGCCACCGCATGCGCCCTCTGAATGGTCTTCCAAGCATCCAGCTGCGCCGCCCCAAATTCCGCCTTCTCGTGTGGATGCCACCCAATGCTAGTCGGATAGAAAATCACCCGCGCCCCGCGCATCGCCGTAATCCGCGAACCCTCCGGATACCACTGGTCCCAGCAGATCTGCACGCCAATCCGCGCATATTTCGTATCAAAATTCAAAAATCCCAAATCCCCTGGCGTAAAATAAAATTTTTCGTAGTACAGCGGGTCATCCGGTATATGCATCTTCCGGTATTTCCCCACATAAGACCCATCCGCATCCAGAATCGCGCAAGTATTGTGATAAACTCCCGCCGCCCTCCGCTCAAACAGCGAAACCACCAGCGCCACTTTCTTTTCTTTCGCTAATTTCGCCAATCGCTCCGTAGTAGGCCCCGGCACCGCCTCCGCCAAATTGAAAAGTTCCGCATCCTCCGTCCGGCAAAAGTATTCCCCCGCAAACAATTCGTGCAAACAAATAATCTGCGCTCCCCGAGCCGCCGCCTCCCGGATCTTCCCCTCGGCCCGCGCCAAATTCTCTTCCTTATCCTTGGTGCACCGCATCTGCACCAACCCCACCGCAAATTTTTCCGCCATATTCGCTCTTCCTCGTCTTCAGTATTCTGTTCCCCTAGCCGTCCACTAGTTGCCCCAGGCACGGAGTGTGTGCCTGGGTCTTGGGTTCGCTTTTTATTCTTCTCTTATCTCTGCGCTCCTCTGCGCACTCTGCGCCTCTGCGTTATCCTTTCTCTTCTCTTCTCCGAAACTGTCAACTGTAGACTGTCGGCTGTGAACTTCTTCTTTCCTTTTCCCCCGCAGCATCCCGCCATCTTATCACGGAGAATTTTCTCTCCAACTCGCATTTAGCTTCTCTCTTCGCCTCCCGTCCTCTTTTCTCCGATTTCTGTTATCCTTTTCCAAATTTCGAGTAAACTAACTCCACGAAATCATTTCCATCGAATTCATCTCGGCATTCCAGGAGTCTCGATGCCCAAAAAATCCCCCAAAACCGTTACGGGCCGCGTCCTGCACGATCCTGTCAAAGACAAGCTCCGCCCCATCTTTCCTCTCGATCTCTCCAAAATCAAAACCATCGACCAATTAGTCCGCGCCATGGCCGACACCGCCTACACCGCTCGTCAGATCGGCGATGCCGCCGATGTCCTCGAAGCCATGGCTCGCGACAAAGATTGTTTTGTAGTTCTAACGCTAGCCGGCGCTCTAACCGTCGGTAAAATGGGCCTAATCTTCTGCGATTTAATCGAGTCCGGCATAGTCAAAGCCGTCGTCTCTACCGGCGCGCTAATGGCCCACGGCCTCGTCGAAGCCACCGGCCTCTCCCATTTCCGTTACGATCCCGCGAAAATGGACGACAACGCGCTCTTCTTAGCCGGATACAATCGCGTTTACGATTCTCTCGAACCTGAAACCAATCTCGATCATGTCGAACAAGTCGTCGATGCCATCCTCGAAAAATGGGATCCCGCCGAAACCGTTTGCAGCTTCAAGCTCCACAAACGCATCGGCGAATATCTCCTCAAAAATACCAAGGGCCGCGGTATTCTCCGTTCCGCCTACGAAAAAAATGTTCCCGTCTTCGTTCCCGCCTTTAGCGATTCCGAACTCGGCCTCGATTTCGCGCTGGATTCCTACGCCCGCAAACGCGACAAGCGCCCCGTCCTCCGTTTCGATCCCTTCGAAGATTTTCAAATCTTTGCTGACACCATGATGGCCACCAAAAAAATGGGCATCTTCACCGTCGGCGGCGGCGTCCCTCGCAATTGGTCCCAGCAATTCGGTGTCTACGCCGAACTCATGGCTCGTCGCGGCTACAAGAATCTTCCTCTCAAGCGTTACAACTACGGCCTCCGCATCTGCCCCGAGCCCGTCCATTGGGGCGGCCTCAGCGGCAGCACCTACACCGAAGCCGTCTCCTGGGGCAAATTCGTTCCCCCCGAAGAAGGCGGCAAATTCGCCGAAGTCTTAGAAGACGCCACGGTCGCCCTCCCCCTAATAGTCGGCGCCGTCCTCGAACGCCTAAACTATTTCAAAAAATAAAACCGTAGGGGCGCAGCATTGCTGCGCCCCATGTCCGCACGATGAACAATGTGGAAGGGTTGTCCTGTCTAATTCCCCCGCCCCTCCTCTATCCGATGCTCCCCCGTCTTTTCTCTTTAGTCACCCGGGAACGCCGATCTCTCGATCGGCTCTTATTCCTCCTTCGTTTTCGTAGGGGCGCAGCATTGCTGCGCCCCATGTCCGCACGATGAACAATCTGGAGAGGTCGCATTTCTCTTCCCGGTGTTCGACCGTTCTTCTCTTCGTCTTTATACTTGCCGACCTTCAGGTCGCTTCTTGGGCCTCTCCCTCTTCTCTGTGAACTCTGTGTTCCCGTCCCTATTTGCTTCTCTCCTCACCGCCCTTTCTCTGCAAACTCACCGTCTCCTAGCCCCGGCCTCCGAGCAGCGCGTTCTCCAACTCCCTCCTCTTCGCTTTTTTCAACTTTCAACTTTCAACTTTTAACTTTTCACTCTCCTCACCCCACCAATCCCAATTCTGTGATACATTCTCCGTCCCAGTTCCATACCTAAAGAGAAAAAATGAAGATTACACTTCGCTCCTTATCGCTCATCCTCATCTTCATCGCCGCTTTTTCAGTTTTCGCCTTGTCTGCAACTCTTCTCTCTCGTCTTTCCACAACAATCGCCCAGCAAAAGGACTCCACCATGACCCATCACGCCACCGGCCCCTTCAATGTCAAAATTACTCCCCTCGATCCCGCCTTCAAACTCGACGACAACTCCCTCGGCCGCATGTCCATCGACAAACAATTCCACGGCGCTCTCGAAGCCACCAGCAAAGGGGAAATGTTAACTGCCGCCACCACCGTCAAAGGTTCCGCCGCCTACGTCGCCATCGAACGAGTCACCGGCACGCTCGACGCCCGCTCCGGCTCCTTCACCCTCCAACACACCGCCACCATGAACCGCGGCACTCCCACCCTCTCCATCACGGTAGTCCCCGATTCCGCCACCGGCCAACTAGAAGGCCTGGTGGGCACAATGAACATAATCATCACCAACGGCCAGCATTCCTACGATTTCGCCTACACCCTCCCCACCAACTAATGCGTGTCCCCAAATTAAAGTAGGGGCGCAGCATTGCTGCGCCCCATGTCCGCAAAATCCAAATATCTTGAGTCCGTTCCTCTCCATTCCGAATCTGTCATTCCAACCCGGTTGCCCCAGGCACGGAGTCTCTGCCTGGGTCTTGGGTCACTCTTCTCTTACCTCCGCGCTTCCTCTGCGCACTCTGCGTTTCTGCGTTATCTTTTCTCTTAGCCGGGTGCCCCAGGTAACGGTTTTTTACCTGGGTCTTGGGTCACTCTCCTCTTATCTCTGCGCTTCCTCTGCGATCTCTGCGTCTCTGCGTCATCTTTTCTCTTTCTCTTAGCTGTCGACTGTAAACTGTCACCTGTAAACTCTCCCCCCCACACCAATCCCCACCCATCCCCAAAAAATTTCAAAATTTGAAAAGGGAACTACCGCGAACCACCGTTTCCCACAAGCCGCAGCCCACCAACCGCCTTACTAAAAACTGACTACTTAAAACTAAAAACTCCCCTCAGTCGTCATCCCCAATCAACACCGCCGCCGTCAGCACCGTACTCCACAACCCTCTCTTATCTCCCACCGCCGACTGCGTAATATTCATCGTCCGTACAATCTTGTTCGAGATCCGGTAAACCTCTTTCTTCTCGTCCCAAGACAAGTCCGGATCAAATTCCACATTCAAAGTAGTCGCCAGCATCTCCGCCGCCAGCTCTTCCGCGTATTCTCCCGCCACTTCCTCGGTTTCCCCGAAAGAATGGTGCTCGCTCAAATACCCATACATCGGCCGTTCCGCAGGCAGCGCCAATCCAATGCTCGCCGCGATCAATCGGTGCGGTTCTTTCGTCGAATTCTCGCTGATCACCGTGAACGCCACCTGTCCCGGCTTGATCAGCTTCAATCCCTCGCTCCGTGATATCAATTTGCAGTTTGGCGGAAAAATCGACGACACGCGCACGATGTTGCACGCGGCGATCCCGGCATTTCTCAGTGCCAGCTCAAAACTCGATAGCCGCTCGCGATGTTTTCCCACTCCCTTGGTCAGGAAAATCTTCTTAGCAACGAATGCCATAGCGGCTTCTGCCGGCCTCCTCCAGAATTTCTTTCGCGAAAAATAATCCGCTTGTTGAAAAGTAACAAGAAGGTCCAGCACTGTCAATCGAATACAAACACTTCCACCCTCATGTTTTCTTTCTACAACTCCCAATTTTTCTCTAGGATTCCCCGCCCGCCGTCTTCTGAACCAATATCCCCGCCCAGCCGTCTCCGTTCCCTCTGCGGCCCCTCTGCGCCCTCTGTGGTAAGCTTTTTGCCTTTCTCTTCTCTTACCTCTGCGCTTCCTCTGCGAACTCTGCGTCTCTGCGTTATCTTTTCTTTGCTCTTCTCTTCCTCCGAAGCTGTCGACTGTAAACTGTCAACTGTAAGCTTCTTCTCTCACTCCCCCGCCAAATGCTTCACCACTCTCCCCAGCGGCCGGCACAGTGCCAGCACTTTCCCCAGATCCTCCGCCGTAAAATCCGGCCCGCTCAGCGCCGTACTCGTCCCTTTCCGGCTCACTTGCATCACTCCTACCACTTTCCCTTCAAACAAAATTGGCGCGCTCACAATTTTATGGATCGATTCCCCCGAAGTGGTCGCCGTCCGCACTCCCTCAAACACGCTCGCGTGCCGCACTCCCGAAAAATTGTTGTTAATTTCCGGCCGGCTTTCCCGCGCCGTCCTCGCCGCCAAAGCCGAATTGCTCGTCAACGGAATAAATCCCACATTCTTCAGCGCCGCCGGCACCAGAAAATGCAAATGCCTCCATCGCGTAGACACCGCCAGGATCGCCACTTCATCCCCTCTTACTCCCATTTCCTTCGCCAGCTTTTCCCCAATCGATTCCAGCGGTATCTCTGCCGTACTCGCATCCTTCTCCAGCGCATTCGCCAGAGACTCCAGTTCATTCAGTAAAGTTGTGGCCATGGGTTTCCTGTTTCCTTCTCCATCCGGTCACAGGGGGTACGCGAGGCCCTGCTCTGGAGAATTTCCGTCTCTTCCTCCTCCCATGTTCCCCGTTCCTCCTCCTCCGAGCAACAAAATTCCCATTCATTTGTGCCCTTCAAACAGACACCTCCGCCCCCGCGTTCGTAACGCCTACATTGGGAAGCGCGTTGTGCCCGTCCCCAAAAAAGTGCCGGGAGGCGCCGTCTCCGTACATGTAGAGGCGCAGCACCGCTGCGCCCCATGTCCGCAGGATCACCAATCCTCGAATCGTGGTTGCCCCAGGCACCGAGTATGTGCCTGGGTCTTGGGTCGCTCGTCTCTTAACTCCGCGCTTCCTCTGCGATCTCTGCGCCTCTGCGTTATCCTTCTCTTTTCCGCTCTTCTCTGTGCCCTTTGCGTTCCGATCTCTGTGAACTCTGTGTTACCGTCCCTCTTTCTTCCTCTTCAGCCCGGGTACCCCAGGTAACGCTTTTTTACCTGGGTCTTGGGTCACTCTTCTTTTAACTCTGCGCTTCCTCTAGGAACTCTGCGCCTCCGCGTATCCTTCCTCTTTCTCTGAGCTGTCGACTGTAAGCTGTCAGCTGTAAACTCTCCTCCTTGCCTTTCTTCCTATTGACACTCTATACGTAAATCCCTATCATTCCTATCGACGTCCGATAGGAGCCGCCCCATGTCCCACGAACCCACCACCCTTCTTCAAGGCACTCTCGACCTGCTCATCCTAAAATCCCTTCTCACTTCCGAAATGCACGGCCTAGGCGTCTCCCGCCGTATCGAGCAGATCACCGCCGGCACTTTCGTAGTCAAGCCCGGCTCCCTCTTTCCCGCCCTCCACCGCATGGAAGAGCAGGGTTGGATCTCCTCCTTTTGGGGTGACTCCGAAAATAACCGCCGCGCCAAATTCTATCGCTTGACCAAACCCGGCCGTAAGCAACTCGAACTTGAAACCAAGCGCTGGGGCCGCATCTCCTGGGCCATCGCACAAGCCCTGCAAGCATCCTAAAGAGGCATCGCCCATGTCCCTCCTAATCAAACTCCGCTCTTTCCTCCGCAATCTCTTTTCCTTTCGCAGTGTCGAATCCGACCTAGATCAAGAACTCTATTCCCACCTGGAATTACTAATCGAAGAAAACCTCCGCGCCGGCATGTCCCCTCAAGAAGCCCAACGCGCCGCCCAAATCGAATTAGGCGGCCTAGAACAAGTAAAAGAACAAGTCCGCGACGAACGCCTAGCCAACTGGCTCCACTCCGTCCTCTCCGACTCCCGCTACGCCCTCCGTCAACTCCGCAAATCCCCCGCCTTCACCACGGTAATCATCCTCACCCTAGCCCTAGGCATCGGCGCCAACTCCGCCATCTTCACCCTCGTTGATGCCGCCCTGCTTCGCTCGCTACCGGTCCGCGATCCGCAAAACCTTTTCGTCCTCAAATGGACCGCGCACAATTCCCCGAACATCCGCGGGTATTACGACTATATGCTCTGCCCTCCAACAGAAAAGGGTAAGCCCACCTCGCGCATATCTCCCATCACCGACGAAGGCGGTAAACACGGTTGCTCGTTTTCCTATCCCATGTTTCAGCAATACCGTTCCCTCCATGACGTTTTTTCTCAGGTCGCCGCTCTCGGCGAAGACATCCAGATGGACCTGCGCGGCAACGGCCCCGCCAGCATTGTGCGCGGCGAACTCGTCTCCGGTGATTATTTCCAGACCGTCGGCGTCGAAACCGCTCTGGGCCGCACCATTCTTCCTTCCGACGACATCCCCGGTGCGCCCCCCGTTGCCGTTCTCGGCTACGCCTATTGGCAAAGCGCATTTGCGCGAGACCCAACCGTTGTTGGCAAAACCATCTGGCTGGACAATCTTCCTGTCACCATCGTCGGAGTCGCCGCAAAGGGTTTTCCAGGCCTTGATCCTGCGGAATCTCACGATATGTGGCTCCCTGTGGCGCTTCAGGAAACCCTCGGCAAAGATTTGAACGGCAACATAGCTGAAGACGGGCCATCGATTCGCGCGGGAGACGACAACTGGTGGGTCTACATCGTTGCCCGCCTCAAGCCCGCTGTGTCACCAGAGCAGGCGCGGTCAGCCGCTGATGTTCTGTTCCAAAATGATTTGCGCCAGCAAGCCAAGCCCCTCTTTAAGCCAAACGATTCCCCTCGCATCACTCTCATGCGCTCACCCGAAGCCATCGCCGGTTTGCGCGACCGTTTTTCCGGCCCTCTCACAATCTTGATGGCTATCGTTGCCATTGTCCTGCTCATCGCCTGCGCCAACGTCGCGGGCCTTATGCTTGCGCGATCCGCCTCCCGCCAAAAGGAATTAGCCGTGCGCCTCGCCCTCGGCGCCTCAAGATCACGCATTGCCCGGCAGCTGCTCACGGAGAGTGTTCTCCTTTCCCTCGCCGGGGGCACTTGCGGAATCTTTCTGGCGTATTGGAGCGTCAGGTCAGTCGTAGCCTTGATGTCCCAAGGAGGTCTCTGGCCCTCGCATCTCCCGGTTCATCTGGATCTCCGCATCCTTCTCTTTACCGCCTTCGCTTCCATCCTCACTGGCATTCTCTTCGGGTTAGCGCCCGCACTTCGCGCCACCCGCGTGGACCTCACTCCCGCCCTAAAACAGTGCTCCGCCACGAGCTTTTCAGACGGACCCCGCCGCCGCTGGCTCAATCTCGGCGGCAGCTTGGTCATCGCTCAAGTCACGCTCTCCATTCTGGTTTTAACTGGTGCAGGCCTTCTCGTTCGCACGCTGCAAAATCTCAAAAGCATCGATCCCGGCTTCGACACCAGGAATCTTCTGATCTTTAGAATCAATCCCACTCTCAACGGCTATGACGATGTCCGCACTCGCAGCCTCTATTCCGAATTGCAAGACCGCCTTGCCGCACTCCCCGCAGTTCAGTCCGTTTCCTATTCGTTTGATCCGCTCCTCAGCGGCAACGCCTGGGGGCAATCCGTTCAAGTGGAGGGCCAAACGCAGATCACGCAAGCCATGCTCGTCGGCCCGAATTTCTTTGAGAATTTGCACATCCCCATTCTCGCGGGACGCTCCTTGACCGCCGCAGACTTCTCTCCGCCTCCTGACTCGACCTTTACTCCCATCGTCGTCAATCAGGAGTTTGTCCACCGCTTCTTCAAAAATCTGAATCCTGTTGGCCGGAACATCGGTGGCATGGAAGACCATGGCGCTAAAAGCGTAATCGTTGGGATCGTCGCCGATGCGAAGAACAAGACTTGGCGCAGCGAATTCTGGCCAATGGTCTACCTGCCACAGCTACACGGCAGCACCACGTTTCAGGTGCGCACAACCGCGGCTCCCACAACGATAGTCCCCGCCGTTCGCAGCGTTGTCAGCCAGCTCGACGAAAACATCCCCCTCTACGGCATCCAAACCCAATCCGAGATGATCGATCAGTCGCTCTTCCAGGCTCGCCTCATTGCTCGCTTATCCGGTTTTTTCGCCGCCCTCTCACTCATTCTCGCAAGCGTCGGCCTCTATGGCCTCCTCTCTTACGAAGTCGCCCGCCGCACCAGTGAAATCGGCCTTCGCATGGCACTTGGCGCGCGCCCCCGCGATGTCCTTCGGTTTCTCATTGCGCAAGGCATCCTCCTGTCGTCTGCGGGAATAGTCATCGGCGTGGCCGCCGCGACTGCACTCACTCGTTATCTCGCCAGCCTTCTCTATCAGGTGCACCCCCTAGACCCGTTCACTTTCATCGGCGTCGCCGCTTTGCTCTTGCTCGTCGCACTCTTCGCCTGCTATCTTCCCGCGCGCCGCGCCATGGGCGTCGATCCCATGATCGCTCTTCGCCACGAATAGCCCACGAACAGAAAGGAAGCCGCATGCCACACTTCATCAAACTCCGCTCCTTCCTACGCAATCTTTTTTCCGTTCGCAGTGTCGAATCCGACCTAAATCAAGAACTCCATTCCCACCTCCAACTCCTAATCGAAGAAAACCTCCGCGCCGGCATGTCCCCTCAAGAAGCCCAACGCGCCGCCCAAATCGAATTAGGCGGCCTAGAACAAGTAAAAGAACAAGTCCGCGACGAACGCCTAGCCAACTGGCTCCACTCCGTCCTCTCCGACTCCCGCTACGCCCTCCGTCAACTCCGCAAATCCCCCGCCTTCACCACGGTAATCATCCTCACCCTAGCCCTAGGCATCGGCGCAACCACCGCCATCTTCAGCGTCGTTTACGGAGTCTTGCTCCGCCCTCTCCCCTACGTTCACCCCGACCGCATCATGGCCGTCTTCGAACTCACTTCGGCTGGCACTCCGTCGCGTCTCGCCGATCCCAATTTTGACGACTTCCGCGATCAATCCCACAGCTTCCAGGCGATTGCCAAGTACAACAGCGGCCCCATGTCCGTTTCCGGCCCCTCCCAGCCCATGCGCACCACGGTTGCCAGCGTCTCGTCCGACTTTCTCAACGTTTTCTCGATCCAGCCGATCCTCGGCCGCGATTTCACCCCCAGCGACAACAAAAAAGGCGCCGCACCCACCGTTCTTGTCAGCTATGGATACTGGAGGCAGCATCTCGGTGCGCCGCAAGATCTCTCGCAATCCCACTTGAAAATTGATGGTGCAATCTACTCCGTAATCGGCGTCCTCCCGCCAGGATTTAGTTTCCCCACCGACGCGGAACTTTGGCTGCCCGCCGATACAGACGGCGAAAATCCCAGCCGCACCTCGCATAACTTCTCCGCTGTCGCCCGCCTCCGCGATGGTGTCACAGCCAACCAAGCGAATCGAGATATCAGCGCGCTTGCTCGCCGCATTCACGATACCTCCAGCGATCAAGGCGATTATCTCCTCAAGGATGCGCTCGTCCTTCCCTTGCAGAATTCGATTACGGGCGATGCGCGCATGCCGCTCCTGATCCTTCTCGGTGCCGTCGGATTCCTTCTTCTAGTTGCCTGCGCCAATGTCGCAAATTTGCTTCTCGCTCAAGCCTCCGTCCGCGAACGCGAACTCGCCATTCGCGGCGCCCTAGGTGCCGCCCGTGGACGCCTGATCCGTCAATTCCTCACCGAAGCATTCCTTCTTTCCCTGATCGGCGGCGGCCTTGGCGTGCTCCTGGCATTCTGGGGCGTGGCCGGTCTAGTTGCTCTGGCACCCGAAAATCTCCCCCGTTTGGACAGCGTCTCCATCAGTTTCCCCATTCTCGTCTTCGCGTTCCTGCTTTCCACCGCCGTCGCGGCAGGCCTCGGAGCGTTCACAGCCGCGCGCGCCACTTCCCGCGATTTGCGCGCGGGCCTCATGGAAGGCGGCCGCGGACAATCCGGCTCGCAAGCCAGCCACCGCGTCGGCCGCGCCATTGTCGCCGCGCAGATCGCCATCACACTCGTTCTCGTGATTGGTGCAGGCTTGCTCGGCCGCAGCCTCATCACCGTACTCCAGGTCAATCCCGGTTTCCGCGTCGATAAAATTGTAACGATGGACGTTTCGCTTCCGTGGATGGAAGATCTCAAAGCAAAGCAGAGTCAGGCGATTTTCTTCTCAAACCTGATTGAACGCCTCAAACAAATCCCCGGCGTCCGCAACGTTGGCGCCACCAGCGGCCTGCCCATGGATGGCGGCCTTCCTGATGGACTGTTTCTCCTCATGACCCAAAATGAGGTCCCGAAAACTTTCGATGGCTTTGACACCTTCTTCCAGCAAAAGGAACGCCTGGGCGAAGCCGATTTCTGCGTCGCCACGGATGGATACTTCCAGGCTCTCGCAATTCCACTTCTTCGCGGCCGCATCTTTGACCAGCACGACGGCCCCGATTCTCCCCACGTTGCCGTCATCAGCCAATCGCTTGCTCGCACCCGCTGGCCCAATCAAGACCCCATCGGCCACACCATCGAGTTTGGAAATATGGATGGCGACTTGCGCCTTCTCACCATCGTCGGCATCGTTGGCGACACTCACGAATACGGCCTCGACGTCCCCCCGCGTCCCACCGTCTACGTGAATTTGTTCCAGCGCCCTCGCTCGGCCATTACCATAACAATGCTAAGCGATGCCGACACGCGCTTGGTCGCCCCCGCCGCTCGCGCAATCCTCCTGGATCTCAACCCGGAGCTTCCCGCCAGGTTCCGCACCTTCTCGCAAGTGTATTCCGCCTCCCTCGGCTCGCGCAGATTCAACGTCATCCTCATCAGCTTTTTCGGAATCACCGCCTTGCTGCTCGCAACGGCCGGAGTCTTTGGCGTGATGGCTTATTCCGTCAGTCGCCGCACCCGTGAAATTGGCGTGCGCGTCGCTCTCGGCGCAAACCGTTCTGATGTACTGCGCATGATCCTCGGCCAGGGACTGCGCACCATCTCCGTCGGCGTGGCCATCGGTATTGCCGCCTCGCTCGCCCTCACACGTATCGTCGAGTCGCTCCTGTTCAACGTCTCTCCCACCGATCCCCTAACTTTTTGCGCCGTAACTCTTCTCCTCGTAGCGACGGCTCTTCTAGCCTGTTACATCCCCGCTCGCCGCGCCACACGCGTCGATCCCATGATCGCCCTCCGTCACGAATAAACTTTCGCCTCCCGGCAGCAAAATTCTGCCGTTCCTTCTACCGCCTCCTCAACCCCTCCAACTCCTCCAGCGTCCGCGGCCAGTCCGCCCCCAGCAGCCTCGACAATCCTCGGTCCGCCAGCACTTTCCCGCCCGTTTGACACTTCGCACAGTAGTTCGTCTCGTTGTCCGCGTAACGAATCCTCTGCACCTCTTCTCCGCATCGCGGACACGCTTTTCGATACCGCCCGTGAACCGCCATCCCGTCCCGAAACGCCGTCACCTTCTCCGGAAACCCTTTCTTCGCCTCCGCTCCCAGCCGCTCCATCCAAACTCGCAGCGTCTCGCGCGTCGCCGTGAACAATCTCTCCCACTCCCCAGCGTCCAGCTTGCGCGTCAGCGTAATCGGCGAAAGCCGCGCCGCATGCAAAATCTCATCCGAATAAGCGTTCCCAATGCCGCTCACAATCCGGGGATCCGTCAAAGCCCTCTTCAGCGTCCGGTTTTCCGCCGTCAGCGCTTCCCGAAACACATTCAAATCGCTAGAAAATATCTCGATCCCTCCCGGGTCCACCGAACGCAAACTTTCCTCCCCAACCAACACATGCAACGATGCGCGATGCTTTGTCCCTGCCTCCGTAAGCACCAGGCTCCCCTTCGGAAAATCAAATGCCGCCAGACTGTTCCGCCCCGCCAGCTTTGCCCCCGCCGCCTTCCAGTGCAATCGCCCGGCAATCATCAAATGCAGCACCAGCCACAAATCGCCTTCCATCCCGATCGCAATCCGCTTTCCGATTCGTCGCAACTCCACCACCCGCCGCCCTTCCACATCCGTAATCGGCGGCTGCGCAGTCCTCAACAAAAGCAGCCCCGCCACCCGCACTCGTTCCAATGGCTGCCCAACAACCCGTTCTTCCATCGCGCCAATGTACGCGCAAATATCCGGCAGTTCCGGCATGCAATTCTTCTTTCCACTAACGCACTACGTTTTCGCCCCCGGAAATTCCTCCACGTGAAAATCGCCCTTCCGCCCGAAGTACACCACTCTCTTTCCCGCTAAAAACGCCCAGTAACCGATCACCCCTGCTGCCGCCGCACGCTTCACAAATTCCGGATAGCGTATCGTGTCCGCCTGCGCTCCTCGTATCGCCACAATCAATTTTGCCTGCGAAAAATCTTCCGCAATCGCCCCCGCCGAAAGGCTCATTTTCTCCACATGCGTCTTGCCATCCCGCCCGTAAAACGTCTCTTGCCCCATGGCCAAATCGCACAAGTACGATTCCACTCCGGCCTCCAGCAGCCTCCGCACCACCTCCGGAAAAATCAGCTTCCCTTCCTGCGATTCCTCCAAAACCTCATGAATCACCTTCGTATTCATCTCTCCTCCTTTCTCCTCCACGCCGCCCGGGCCGCGTTATTCTCCCATCCCTGTGGGCGCCCCAGGTAGCGCTTTTCTACCTCTCTCTTGGGTTCCTCTTTGCCTCTCTTCCTCTGCGTACTCTGCGCCTCTGCGTTATCCTTAATCTCTTTTCTTCGTCTTTTTCAAATTTCAACTCCTAATCCTCCCCCCGCCCAAGCACTTGCATTATCCTCACTTCTTTCTCTTCGCCTTTTTCAACTTTTGACTTTCAACTTTCAACTCCGAATCCTCCCCCAGTCCTCCTGTGCGCCTATCACTGACCGCAACCCGCAAACTTGCTATAACTTCCCTGAACCCTCCGGGGCAGGGAAGGAGCGCCGTGCTGTCCATCAAAAAATTCTCGCTTCTCGCATTCTTGGTTCTGGTTCCGTTCTGTATCAATTCGCCCGCCAACGACACCGAACTCACTCTGGCAAAAGCCCACGACAGTCTCCTCTCCCCCGGTAAATCTCAGTCCTTCTCCGTCTCTCTCAATGCCGGCGATTTCGCCCAGATCAGTCTCGACCCTCGCGCAAAGCAACTTGTCCTCCTGGCCTTCGCTCCATCTGGCACTAAATGTCGTGGCGCCAGACTCGGCCCCGGTCCAGCTAAATTCACTTTCATCGCCGATCGCCCGGGCTCCTACCGTATCGAAGTTTCCGCCCACGATAAGTCCATCAATGGCCTCTTCACCATCACTCTTGAAAAAGTCCTCTTCCTGTCCGTTCGTCTCGCTTCCACCAAGTCCACCCTCGAAAGCCCTCGCATCCAGGCTCTCAGATCTTCCATCGAGTCTGGTCAACAGGGAACTCTCGACGCTTTTTGGCTGGAAATTCACAAACGCGGCTCGCCCATCATCGAACCCCTCCCCAACGATCCCAACAACATGTTGCTGACTTTTCTTTGGAGAGACACACCAATTACCCGCAACGTAATGGTTCTTCGCCTTCCCTATGCCGCGGCAACTCCCGATGACTACCTCATGAACCGTTTGGCGGACACTGACGTGTGGTACGCCTCCGTCCTCGTTGATAAAAAAGCGCGATTCGAGTACACCCTCGCTCCCAATGTTCCTCGCCTCCAAGGAATCGCCTATGGCCTCGACATGGACATCATCACCATGATTGCCACCGCCGCCCGCCCCGATCCCCTCAACCCCAACCGCTGGCACGTCGACAATCAAAGCGTTGACGCCCCCGAATTCCTCGGCACCTCCTTCGTCGAAATGCCCGATGCTCCTCCGCAACCCTGGCTCGCCGAAAAGCCCGCCATTCCCTCGGGCCAAATAGAAAGACACCAATTTAAGAGCGCAACACTGAAAAACGATCGCGAAATCGCTGTCTATCTTCCCCCAGGCTATTCCAAATCCGCGAATCCGTACCCACTCCTCGTCCTCTTCGATGAACAAGCCTATCTCGGCGACCAGAATCATCCAGCTCTCGTACCCACTCCCACCATCCTTAATAACTTAATTGCCCAAAAGCGCATTCCCCCCATCGTCGCCCTCTTAATCGGCAATGGCCCCGACGATTCCCGCAGCCGCGAACTCCCCTGCAATCCCGTCTTTGCCGACTTCCTAGCCGCCGAACTCCTACCCTGGGCCCGCGCTCGCTACAATTTCACCACTGATCCAAACCTCACCGTCGTCGCCGGTTCCAGCTTCGGTGGACTCGCCGCCGCCTACGCCGGTCTCCGCCATCCCGAACTCTTCGGCAACATCATCTCCCAATCCGGCTCCTTCCATTGGACCCCGCCAAACACTGCCACCTCTTCCAGTTCGCAGTCCGTCTCCGAGCCCAACTGGCTCGCCACTCAATTCATCGCCTCCCCCAAACTCCCTCTCCGTTTCTACCTCGAAGCCGGCACAGACGAAATCGACTTCTCCGGAAACAGCAATGCCATTCTCCCCGCCACCCGCAACCTTCGCGATGTCCTCCTCGCCAAAGGCTACGAACTCCACTTCCACGAATTCTCCGGCGGCCACGATTACCTATCCTGGCGCGGCACCCTACCCGACGCCCTGATCCTCCTACTAGCCAACTCCTCAACAAATCCCAACTAACAGCTTCCGCCTTCACCAACGCCGGGTGCCCCAGGTACCGTCTCTGTACCTGGGTCTTGGGGTTTGCTTTCAGTGGCACAGTCACTCCTGACCGTGCTCCTGGGTTACCCGGGAACGCCGATCTCCCGATCGGCTCTTTTCCCTTCTTTATAAAGGCGAAGCACCACTCCGCCCCATCCAGGCACAGTCACAACAATCGCGTCATTCCGAATGAAGTTGTAGCGCAGGGAGAGTCTTCGAGCCCTGCGGCTTTTCTTTCCTCCGTCATTCCGAACGGAGTCCGCGAAGTGAGGGACGGTTTTGCATCGCACGATTTTTGTGCGATGAATCTCTCTTCTCTTGGTTTTTCTTGTTTTGTCATCCACACCGCGCTCCACGCGCGAACCACCTCAACCCCCGCGTCTTGTCTCCCAATTCTCCGTTCCCTCTGCGGCCCTCTGCCACCCCTGCGGTAAAGCTCTTTCTTCCTTTTCTCTGCCTCTTATCTCTGCGCTTCCTCTGCGTACTCTGCGCCTCTGCGTTATCCTTGCTCTTCTCTCTTCGATTTTTTCAACTTTCAACTTTTAACTTTCAGCAAGTGCGAAGCCCAATCTCTTCGCTCCCCCCACCTTGCATCACTTTTCCTAACTCTCTATACTGAAAAGGCCGCGGTTCCTTCGTTCCCGCACTACGCGCCCCTTTCAATCTCCCGGAATCTTGGCGGCGGAGAAGGCATGTCTTCCACGGCTACCCAGCCATTCGTAACTCATCTGCTCACTAAGCTTCACCTTTTTTCCGGCATCATCTACAGCAGACATAAGGACCAATACATCCCATGAGCGCAACTGCGGCAAATCTTCCGGCTCCCAGCTTGCATTTCTGGCAGACCACTGTCGGCAAAAAAGCCATCATGGCCGTCACCGGTTTCATGCTCTTCGGTTTCATTTGCGGCCATCTGCTCGGCAATCTCCAGATTTTCCTGCCTCCCGAACACATCAATCACTACGCGGCCACTCTGAAGTCCCTCCCCGCTCTCTTGTGGGGCACGCGCATCACTCTTCTCATCGCCGTCGGCTTGCACATCTGGTCATCCTTCGAACTCTGGCTCCTCCAACGCGCAGCTCGCCCCATCGGTTACATCAAGAAAGCCAATCTCAATTCCACGTACGCCTCCCGCACCATGCTCTGGAGCGGCCCCATCATCCTCGCCTTCCTCATCTTCCACCTGCTCCACTTCACTTTCGGCACCATCCACCCCGGTGGCCCTTTCGACGAGCACAACGTTTACAACAACGTCGTCACCGGCTTCCAGTATTGGCCCGTCTCCCTCTTCTACATCATCGCCATGGTCCTCCTCTGCTATCACCTCTACCACGGCCTTTGGAGCATGTTTCAATCCCTAGGTTTCAGCCATCCCGTCTACACTCCATGGCTCCAGCGTTTCGCCAAACTCTTCGCCATCCTAATCGCCGCCGGAAACATTTCCATCCCCGTCTCCGTCCTCCTCGGCCTGATCAAACCGGTCTAATCATGTATACGCCCACACCACAAATTCTTGAGGGTGCCCCACCCTTTGCGCCTTATGCAAAGGGTGGGCTCTCCCGATCCGAAGCCGGGTGCCCCACACGCCGGTTTTGCGTGTGGGTCTTGGGTTCGCCTTCTCCTATTCTTGGGTTATCCGGGAACGCCGATCTCCCGATCGGCTCTTCTCCCGCCTTTGTCTTCGTAGGGGCGCAGCACTGCTGCGCCCCATCTAGGCACAATCACAACCAATCTGTCATTCCGAGCGCAGCGAGGAACCCGCTTTTTCTTCCTCCCTCCCCACTCAACGATTTCCCATCACGGAGCCTCACCTCATGCAACTAATCTCCAACGTCCCCACTGGCCCGATTGAATCCTCTTGGGACACGCACAAGTTCAATCTCAAGCTCATCAATCCCGCCAACAAGCGCAAGTACAACATCATCGTCGTTGGTTCCGGCCTCGCCGGTGGTGCTGCCGCCGCAAGCCTCGGTGAACTCGGCTACAACGTCCAATGTTTCTGTTATCAAGACAGTCCTCGCCGCGCCCACTCGATCGCCGCGCAAGGTGGTATCAACGCCGCAAAAAATTATCACAATGACGGCGACAGCATCTATCGCCTCTTCTACGACACCGTCAAAGGCGGCGACTTCCGCGCTCGCGAAGCCAACGTCTATCGTCTCGCCCAAGTCAGCGTCAACATCATCGATCAGTGCGTAGCTCAAGGCGTTCCCTTCGCCCGTGAATACGGCGGCCTTCTCGACAATCGTTCCTTCGGCGGCGCTCAAGTCTCCCGCACCTTCTACGCGCGCGGTCAAACAGGCCAGCAGCTTCTTCTGGGCGCCTATCAAGCCCTCGAGCGCCAAATCGGTCTCGGCTCCGTCAAAATGTATCCCCGCATGGATATGCTCGACCTCATTGTGATCGACGGCCACGCCCGCGGCATCGTCACCCGCTCTCTCTACGACGGCAAAATTGCAGTCCACATGGCCGACGCCGTAATCCTCGCCACCGGCGGCTATGGCAACGTCTTCTATCTCTCAACAAACGCCAAAGGCTGCAACGCCACCGCCATCTGGCGCGCTTACAAACGTGGCGCCCTTTTCGCCAATCCCTGCTTCACCCAAATTCATCCCACGTGCATCCCTGTCGCCGGTGAATATCAATCCAAGCTCACTCTAATGTCCGAATCTCTTCGCAACGATGGCCGCATCTGGGTTCCCAAGCAGCCCGGCGACAAACGCGCTCCCAGTTCCATCGCAGAAAACGAACGCGACTATTACCTCGAACGCCGCTACCCCAGCTTCGGCAACCTCGTCCCTCGCGACATCGCTTCCCGTGCCGCCAAAGCCGAATGTGATTCCGGCCGCGGTGTCGGCGAATCCGGTCTAGGCGTTTATCTCGATTTCACCGAACCCATCCAGCGCCTCGGTAAACACAAAATCGCCGAACGCTACGGCAACCTCTTCGAAATGTACGAGCGCATCACTGGCGAAGATCCCTACAAAGTCCCCATGCGCATCTATCCCGCCAGTCACTACACCATGGGCGGCCTCTGGGTGGACTACAACTTGATGTCCACCATCCCCGGCCTCTTCGTCCTAGGTGAAGCCAACTTCTCCGATCACGGTGCCAATCGCCTCGGTGCCAGCGCCCTGATGCAGGGATTAGCCGACGGCTATTTCATCATTCCCTATACCATCGGCAATTACCTTGCCGAAGCCAAGCCTCCCAAAATCTCCGACGACGATCCCGCCGCCAAACAAGCCGTCGCCAACTCCACCACCATCACCAACAAACTCCTCAACGGCTCCGGCAATCGCACCGTGGACTCCTTCCACCGCGAACTCGGCAAAATCGTTTGGGATAACTGCGGCATGGCGCGCAATGAAGCGGGCCTCAAGAAAGCTCTCTCCCAGATCCCCGCCCTCCGCGAAGAGTTCTGGAAAAACGTTCGCGTCCTAGGCGCCAACGAAGAATTCAACCAGTCCCTCGAACGCGCTGGCCGCGTCGCCGACTTCTTCGAGCTAGCCGAGCTGATGTGCCTCGACGCTCTCGACCGCCGCGAATCCTGCGGTGGCCATTTCCGCGAAGAGTATCAAACCCCCGAAGGCGAAGCTCTTCGCGACGACAACAACTATTCCTACGTAGCCGCCTGGCAATACCAAGGCGAAGCCGCCACTCCCGCCCTCATCAAAGAGCCCCTAACCTTCGACTACGTCCACCCCTCCCAACGGAGCTACAAATGATCGCGAGTTCTCTCGTAGGGGCGCAGCATCGCTGCGCCCCATGTCCGCAATCTTTACCCCTGAACCCGGTTGCCCCAGGCACGGACTCTGTGTCTGGGTCTTGGGGTAACTCCGGGAACGCCGATCTCCCGATCGGCTCTTACTCCTTTTTCGTCTTCGTAGGGGCGCAGCATCGCTGCGCCCCATGTCCGCAAGGTCCGTGTGTCTTAACCTCCTCGTCCACCCACAACCCGTCCAATCGGAGCCTCAACTAACATGAAACTCATCCTTCACGTCTGGCGCCAAAAAAATTCCCAAGACAAGGGCCGCCTCGTCCGCTACGATGCCCCCAACGTCAACGAGCACATGTCCTTCCTCGAAATGCTCGACGTCCTCAACGAATCCCTGATCGAAAAGGGTGAAGATCCCATCGCCTTCGATCACGATTGCCGCGAAGGCATCTGCGGCATGTGCGGCATGATGATTAATGGCAAAGCCCATGGCGGATTCAAAGGCACCACCGTCTGCCAGCTTCACATGCGCCACTTCAAAGACGGCGATGAAATCTATCTCGAACCCTGGCGCGCCAAAGCTTTCCCCGTCATTAAAGATCTCGCCGTCGATCGCACCGCCTTCGATCGCATCATCGCCGCCGGAGGTTTCATCTCCGTTCCCACCGGCAGCGCCCCCGACGGCAACGCCATCCCCGTAAAAAAGCAGGACGCCGACCTCGCCATGGACGCCGCCGCCTGCATCGGTTGTGGAGCCTGCGTAGCCGCCTGCCCCAACGCCGCCGCCGCCCTATTCGTTGGCGCAAAAATTTCCCATCTAGGTCACTTGCCACAAGGCCAAGTCGAACGAGACCGTCGTGCCCTCGCCATGGTCCAACAAATGAATATCGAGGGCTTCGCCAATTGCACCAACATCGGCGAATGCGAAGCCGCCTGCCCCAAAGACATCAAGCTCGAAGTAATCGCCCGCACCAACCGCGATTACATCAGAGCCTCCATCACCGAACGCCCCGAATCCACCGTCGTCGGCTAACCCCCCGTCCCAGACCTGTAGCGCAGGGAGAGTCTTCGAGCCCTGCGGCCTTTCTCTCGGGTTTCCCCAGGAACGCCGATCTCCCGATCGGCTCTTACTCCTTTTTCGTCTTCGTACGGGCGCAGGACTCCTGCGCCCCATGTCCGCAAGATCTTTCTCTCTCCACCCGCTTGCCCCAGGCACGGACTCTGTGCCTGGGTCTTGGGTTCGCCCTTCCTTTCGCAGTCATCCCGACCGCAGCAACGTCGTCATCTTCCGTTGCGCAGTGGAGGGATCGCGCCACCCCCGCTCCACCTCAAATAGTCACCGGCCATCCCAGCTCTTTCAACTTTCAACTTTCAACTTTCAACCGCTTTCGTCATTCTCTTCCTCTGTGTTCTCTGCGTCTCTGCGTTAAGCTTTCTCTTCTCTTCTCCGAAACTGTCAACTGTAAACTCTGAACCTCCTCTGCTAAACTCCTCCCTTCATCCACGGAGGTCCAATGTTCCGCCTACTCTGCGTCCTAACCTGTCTCTCTCTCGGTGTCATCCTGGTGTCCGCCCAATCCATCTCCGACAAAGCCAAATCCCTCCACTTCTCCTCCATCGTCGTCGACACGCACGACGACACGACCCAACTCCTCCTCGATCCCAACTACGATTTCACCGCCCGCCACACTCACGGCAATGTAGACATCCCTCGCATGCGCGATGGCAATCTCTCCGCCCTTTTCTTCTCCATCTGGATCTCCGGCAAAATCATGGGCCCCGAAGCCGTCCAAAAAGCCCTCGATCAAATTGACGCCGTCCGCGAAACCGTCCGCAAGCATCCCAACGACCTGGTCCTCGCCACCACCGCCGATGAAGTCCGCGCCGCCCACCAACAACACAAAATCGCCGCTCTAATCGGTGTCGAAGGCGGCCACATGATGGGCAACGACCTGGCCGTCCTCCGCACCTTCGCCGCTCTAGGCGTCCGCTACATGACCCTAACCCATATGCAGAATACCGAATGGGCCGATTCCTCAACCGACACCCCCGCCCACAACGGCCTCACCCCGTTCGGCAAAGACGTAGTCCACGAAATGAATCGCCTCGGCATCATGGTCGACATCTCCCACGTCAGCGACAAAACTTTTTACGACGTTCTCGCCACTTCCTCCGCTCCGGTCATCGCCTCCCACTCTTCCTGCCGCGCCATCTGCAACGCAGCTCGCAACATGACCGACGACATGATCCGCGACCTCGCCAAACATGGCGGCGTAATCCAGATCAATTACCACGTAGGTTTTCTCAGCCAGGAATATCACGACTTCGAAATCGCCCACCCCGAAATTCACGACGCTCTCAACGCCGAAGTCGAAAAGCGCTGCGGCAAAGATGAAGCATGCGCCGATCTAATCGGGCAGGAAGTAGTCCGCGACTTCATGCGCGAAGGCAAACTCCCCAAAGTCGATTACACCAAAATCATCGAACACATCGATCATGCCGTAAAAATCGCTGGCATTGATCACGTCGGTCTAGGCTCCGATTTCGATGGTGCCGCCATGCCCCTAGGCATGGAAGACGCCTCCCACCTCCCACAAATCACCCAAGCCCTCCTCGACAAAGGCTATTCCGATTCCGACATCCGCAAAATCCTAGGCGAAAACACCCTCCGCCTTCTCCACGAAGCCCAACAAGCCTCCCAATCCTCCTCCCAACCCACTACCTCAAAATAACCGCGCCCCGTCATTCAGAGCGGAGTCCGCGAAGCGAAGAATCCCTCTTTTCTTGGGTTTCTCTTCTCTGTGCCCTCTGTCTTCCGATCTCTGTGAACTCTGTGTTATGTCCCTCTTCGCCTTTTTCTTCCTCTGCGAACTCTGCGTCTCTGCGTTAAGCTTTCCTTCTTTCTTTCCCTCTTCCCCCTCCCCATTTTCGATATACAATCATCCCGTAAACCATTCACAATTTTTCCGGAGGTCTTCCCGAATCATGCGCAACCTGAAAATCGCATTCTCCCTGGCCGCTCTCCTGGCGTTCTCGTCCCCGTCCTTCTCACAAACCGCCACCCCCGCCGCACCTAAATCAACCACTCCCGCCAAGCCCAAGCCCGCCACCACCGCCTACGACCGCACTCTCCTCAAACCCTCTCTCCTTAAAGAAAAAGCTCCCGACTCCTTCAAAGTCAAATTTGAAACCACTCGCGGCGACTTCACCATGGACGTCACCCGCGCCTGGGCTCCTCTCGGCGTCGATCGCTTCTACAATCTCGTCCGCCACCACTATTACGACAACATGGTCATCTTCCGCGCCGTCCAAGGCTTCGTCGTGCAATTCGGCATCAGCTCCTATCCTCCCGTCAACATGGCCTGGAAAGACGCCACCATCAAGGACGATCCCGTCCTGCAATCCAACAAACGTGGCTACGTTACTTTCGCCACCGCCGGTGCCAACACCCGCACCACGCAAATCTTTGTCAATTTCGGTGACAATTCCCGCCTCGACGGCATGGGCTTCACTCCTTTCGCTACCATCGATCACGATGGCATGAAGGTCGTCGAAATGTTCTACGATCAATACGCCGACGCCCCCACCAACCAGCAAGACGCCATCGAAAAACAGGGCAAAGCCTTCCTCGACAAAAATTACCCCAAGCTAGACGTAATCAAGCAAGCCACGGTAGTAGGCGCTCCTCCTCTACCAGTTGCCAAGCCAACTTCCAAACCCGCCCCCAAACCAGCACCAAAACCAGCCCCCAAACCCGCCCCCGCCACCAACCCCTAGCCACATTTCCTGAGTTCGACCTAGTAGGGGCGCAGGACTCCTGCGCCCCATGTCCGCAAACCCCATCCGTATTGCCACTCCCCGATTGCCCGGTTGCCCCAGGCACGGAGTGTGTGCCTGGGTCTTGGGTCTCTCTTCTCTGCGAACTCTGTGCTCTCTGTGACCTCTGTGTAAGCCTTCCTCTTCTCTAGTCCGAAACTGTCAACTGTAAACTGTCGACTGTGGACTATCCCCCATGTATCCATTCCCCCAATGCACCGCATCCAATCTTTGCTGCTACGCCACCGTTGACACCCCCCTCAACCCAACGTAGCCTTTCAAAATATGCTCCACATTCGCCAGACCGCTCTTCTCCCCAACGCTGCCTGTTGTTGTCGGCAAATCCTCTCTGGCCATTGGTGCATTCGAGCGTAACTCTTTCTCCAGTTCGAGCTTCGAAGCCCACGTGCCAGCCACAAGCCACGTGGGTTTTTTGTTTTTACAGCTGTAGCTCAGGCCTTAAGGCCTGAGGCCTTTCAGAGCCAGATCGAGGGTTCGCATGCGACACGGGTTTTTTGTTTTTGGTGCTGTAGCTCAGGCCTTCAGGCCTGAGGTCTTTCAAAGCAAGTTCGAGGTTCCAAATCCGCGAGGGCTCTTTGTGATGCCGATTCCCAACTTTCTTGCTCTTTCTGATAACTGATATCTGATAACTGATAACGGATCGCGAAAAACACAAAATGTCTGAGATCTCGATCAAAGAAACCAAAGCCCAGCGCGTCGAACGCCTCAAGCGCGAAAAAAATCCCTGGCTCCATCTCGACGAAATCCGCAATTTCGCTCGCCAGGGCCATTCCTCCATTCCTCCCGAATGGCTCGGCACCTATTTCCGTCCTTGGGGCGTCTACACCCAGGGCGACGGCCAAGGTGTCACCGGCGGCAAAGGAGGCGAAGGCCTCTCCGTCCCGTTCTTCATGGTCCGCATTCGCATTCCCAATGGCCTGCTCACCAGCCAGCAAGTCCGCACCATCGCCGATCTCTCCGCCCATCACGGCAACGGTGTAGCCGATATCACCGTCCGCCAAAATATTCAGCTCCACTGGATCCGCATCGAATCTCTTCCCGAACTTTTCGAGCAACTCGAATCCGTCGGCCTCTCCACCACTGGCGCGTGCGGCGATGTAGTCCGCAACATCACCGGCTGCCCTCTTGGCAGGACTCGACGCCCGCGAAATCGCCGATGTCTCTCCCATCGTCCTGGCCCTCAACAGGGAACTAGCCGGCAATCCCGACTTCTACAATCTCCCTCGCAAATTCAAAATCACCGTCTCCGCCTGCCCCGACTGGTGCTCCTACCCCGAAATCAACGACATCGCCCTAACCGCCACCCTCCGCCCCGCCTCTTCTTCGGCATGCAGCGCAGGGCGAGTCCCCGAGCCCTGCGATTTTTCTCTTGGGTCATCTCCCGTAGGGGTCGAGCATTGCTCGACCCCAGTCGAGCAAACTGAACGAGTCCCCGAGCCCTGGGGTTTTTCTCTTGGGTCTTCTCCCGTAGGGGTCGAGCATTGCTCGACCCCAGTCGAGCAAACTGAACGAGTCCCCGAGCCCTGGGGTTTTTCTCTTGGGTCTTCTCCCGTAGGGGTCGAGCATTGCTCGACCCCAGTCGAGCAAACTGAACGAGTCCCCGAGCCCTGGGGTTTTTCTCTTGGGTCTTCTCCCGTAGGGGTCGAGCATTGCTCGACCCCAGTCGAGCAAACTGAACGAGTCCCCGAGCCCTGCGATTTTTCTCTTGGGTCATCTCCCGTAGGGGTCGAGCATTGCTCGACCCCAGTCGAGCAAACTGAAAATGTCCCGTCCCGTCATTCCGAACGGAGTCCGCGAAGTGAGGAATCCCTCCCTAATCCACCCGCCAACTCCCCTCCAAATCTTCCTGATCGCCGATCGCTGATCGCTGGTCGCCCTTCTTCCACTAATCACGACTCACGAATCACGAACCACGACCTCGGCTTCTCCCTCCGCGTAGCCGGCGGCCTCTCCACCGAACCCCACCTCTCCGTCCGCCTAAACGCCTTCATCCATCCCCACCAAGTCATCCCCGTCGTCCGCGCCATCACCGAACTCTTCCGCGAAAGCGCCGTCCTCCGCCAATCCCGCGAACGCGCTCGCCTCAAATATCTTTTCCTCGAACATGGCTGGACCCCCGACTCTTTCCTCTCCGCTATCGAACAGCGTCTCGGCTACAAACTCGACCCCGCCGAGCCCGAAGTCTTCCCTCAGCACATCCATCGCGATCATCTCGGTGTGCAATCCCAAAAGCAGCCCGGCCTCTATTCCATCGGCGCCACCGTAATTCGTGGACGCATCACTCCCACGCAACTCCGCCAAGCCGCCGATCTGGCCGACCGTTTCGCCGACGGACACCTCCGCACCACTCCCATGCAGAATCTTCTCTTGGTCAACGTCCCAGAAACTCATGTCCCCGCCGCCGTCGCTGAACTCAACGCCGCCGGCCTCCCCATCGAATCTTCTTCTTTCGCTCGCGGCACCGTTGCCTGCACCGGCTCCGAATTCTGCAAACTAGCCCTCACCGAAACTAAATCCTTCGCTCGTTGGCTCACCGAAGAACTCGAAGACCGTTTCCCCAACTTCCGCGAAGACATCAAGCTCCACATCACCGGATGCCCCAACAGTTGCGGCCAGCACTGGATCGCCGACATCGGCATCGAAGGCAAAAAAATCAAGCAGGACGGCAAATTCGTTGACGCCTACTATTTCTGCGTCGGCGGTTCCGTCGGACAATTCGCCGCCATCGCCCGTCCCATCGGCTATCGTTGCCCCGCCAACGAAGTTCCCGACGCCATCGCCCGCCTACTCCGCACCTATTACGCCGAACGCTCCCCCCAACAATCGCTCCAGCATTTCCTCTCCACCCAATCCACCGAAGCCCTCCGCCACATCTTAGCCGGTGGCCCCGCCCCCTACGCCCAACGCGATCTCGCCACTTCTCCCGTCCCCCATTCCCTGGAGGACCGATGACCTCCTTCTCGCGCACACGCAGCATGTCATCCCGACCGGAGGGCCGCGCTCTCTGCGGCCCGCAGTGGAGGGATCGCGGCACAATCCCAACATTCTCCACGACCCCGTCAATCCTTGCGCCCCACACCAGCCCGTCATTCCGAGCGCAGTCTGCGCAGCGAGGAATCCCTCTTCTCCCCTCTTGGGTTTCTCTTCTCTCCGTATCTTTCCTTGCGGTTCTCTGTGCCCTCTGTGTTCCGATCTCTGTGAACTCTGTGTTACCGTCCCTTTTTCTTTCCTCTTCTCCGCTCTTATCTCTGCGTTCCTCTGCGAACTCTGCGCCTCTGCGTTATCCTTTTCTTTCTTTGAACTCTCAACTCTCCACACAGGAGCCAATCCCATGACCCTATTCCCCGCATTCCTAAAACTAGAAAACCGCCAGGTCATAATCATCGGCGGCGGCTCTCTAGCCGAATCCAAACTCCCCGCTCTCCTCGCCGCAGGCGCCCGAGTCCGCCTGATCTCCCCGCGCCTGAACGAAACTCTCGCCGCCCAGGTCCGCGCCAACAATCTCGAATGGTGGCCCAAGCTCTACGAACGAGGCGATCTAGCCGGAGCCTTCCTGGTAATCGCCGCCACCTCCATCTCCACGGTAAACGCCGCCGTCTTCCAGGAAGCCGACTCCCGCAACATCCTATGCAACGCCGTCGACGATCCCGCATCCTGCCACTTCTATTACGCCTCCATCGTCCAGCGCGGCGATCTCCAAATCGCCATCTCCACCAACGGCAAAAGCCCCGCGCTAGCCCAACGCCTCCGCAAGGAACTCGAAGATCAGTTCGGCCCCGAATACGCCCTCTGGCTCGATTTGCTGGGCGCCGCCCGCGAAGTTCTCCGCGCCCAAAATCCCGATCCCGAATTAACCAAACAGTGGCTCCATCTCTTAGCCAGCCAACCCATGTTCGAAAAATTCCTTCGCGATTCCTCCGCTTCATCCTCCGGGAAGGGAACCGCCTGATGCTCCACCACTCACCACTCCTCGCATGGATTTTTGCATTAGTAGGGGTCGAGCACTGCTCGACCCCATCTAGCCACCCAACCAAACCCGTCATTTCGAACGGAGTCCGCGAAGTGAGAAATCCCTCTTCTCTTGGGTTTCCTCGCGCCACTCTCACCCTTGACTGTCCTCTTGGGTTAACCCGGGAACGCCGATCTCCCGATCGGCATCGGGTGCCCCAGGTACCGGTTTTGTACCTGGGTCTTGGGTTTTCCCCGTCACGCCAAAGTCAAATGTACTCGAGGGTGCCCCATCCTTCGCCCGCCGTGGCGGGAAGGGTGGGCTCCGACGCCACAACGCCACAATCCCTCTTCTCTAAGTTTTTCTTTTCTCCCGCTTTTGTTCTACCCGGCCGTCAGGCCGGTTCCTGAGTTACCGCTCGAATTTCTTCCTAAAGGAGAATCAAAATGTCAGACACTCAATCTCAATCCAAATCCACCACCGCCCCGCGTCTCTCTCTGGACGCCTGGGCCGTCTTCCTAGCCCTATTAGCCGCCGCCCTAATCCGCGCCGGCGTAGTCCACCGCATCCCCTGGTAGCACAGTCCTTACGGCTTCCGTAGTAGGGGTCGAGCACTGCTCGACCCCATCTAGGCAAGGTTTAACCTTTGTAGTCCTTCCGAACCCGCGCAGCGGGCGAGGAACCTGCTCTTAGCTCGACACTCTATTCTCTGTGAGGATCCCATGGCCGACGCAATCGTTCTCCCGCAATCGCAACCCCTCTCCATCCATTCCCAATTTCTCCGTCTACTCCCCGGCGTCGCCCTTCTCGCCGCCATCGGCCTGGCCGGAAAATTCCTCGAACAAAATCTCGGCGCCTACGCCAAATCCCACCACTGGATTTTCCCCAACATTGAATACGTTCTCTGGGCCATTCTCCTCGGCCTCTTCATCTCCAACACCATCGGCGTAGCCAAAATCTTCCAACCCGGTGTAGCCACCTACGAATTCTGGCTAAAAGCAGGCATCGTCCTCCTTGGCTCCCGTTTCCTCCTCGGCGATGTCCTCCATCTAGGGGGAGTCAGCCTTCTTCTAGTCGCCGTAGAAATCCTAGGCGCCTTGGCCTTCATGACGTTCCTCGGCCGCCTCTTCAATCTCCGCCCCAAACTCACCACGCTTCTAGCCGTAGGTTCCGCCGTCTGCGGCGTCAGCGCCATCATCGCCGCAAAAGGCGCCATCGACGCCGACGACGAAGACTCCTCCTTCGCCATCGCCGCCATCCTCGCTCTAGGCGCTCTAGCCCTCTTCACTTTCCCCTTGATCGGCCATTCCCTCCATCTTTCCGATCAAGCCTACGGCATCTGGTCCGGCCTAGCCGTCGACAACACCGCCGAAGCCACTGCCGCCGGCGCTCTCTATTCCGATTCCGCCGCCAAATTAGCCGTCCTGGTCAAAACCACTCGCAACGCCATGATCGGTTTCGTAGTCCTGGCCTATGCCATCTATTGGGCCAGCCAGGGCCAAGCCCAATCCGTCACCAACAAAGCCGCCTTCCTCTGGCAAAAATTCCCCAAATTCATCCTCGGCTTTCTCCTGATCTCGATCCTCTCCACTTACCATTTCTTCTCCAAAGACCAAAACACCGCCATCGCCAATCTCTCGCGCTGGGCCTTCCTCCTAACTTTCGCCGGGGTCGGCCTTCGCACCAACTTCCGCGAAATGCGCAAACAAGGCCTCCGCCCCTTCGCCGTTGGCGCCATCGGCGAAGTAGCCATAGCTTTCTTCACTCTCCTCTTAGTAATCGGAGCCGACCGCCTCTTCCACCTGTAGCGCAGCGCAACTCCCATGTAGCGCAGGGAGAGTCCGCGAGCCCTGCCGCCATTCTCTTGGGTCTCTCTTGTTTTTTCTTGCTTTTCTCCCCGCAGTAGGGGCGCAGGACTCCTGCGCCCCATGTCCGCACGATTCAAATTGCTTGGCTCTGTCTTATCCTTCTTGAATTGTCGCAAGTTGCCCCAAGCGCCAGCGTTTGACTTTGTCTAGGATTTCTCTTCTCCAAACCCGGGTGCCCCAGGTTCGATTTTTTACCTGGGTCTTGGGTCTCTCTTCTCCGTTCCCTCTGTGGTAAGCCTTTCTCTTCTCCGCTCTTTTCTTCCTCTGTGCCCTCTGCGTCCTCCGCGAACTCTGTGTAAGCTTTTTGCCTTCCTCTTCTCCGAACCTGTCAACTGTAAACTGTCGGCTGTCAGCTTCTTTTATCCCCGAAACCCCCAATACCCCGGCCCCACTCTCATCGAATGGTGCCAAGCCAACGGAAACGCCCACCACACCAGCGCCCCCAAAATCGCCTGCCCCAGCGCCAACGGCAAAATATTCCGTTCCCGCGCAAACAACCAAGCCATCCCCACTCCGCCCACAAACGTAACCGGCACCAGCACCGGATTCGGCCAATGCAACCCCGCAAACAAAATTCCCGCCACGATCGCCGCGGGCCACCGCCTCTCAAACGCTCCCAGCAACCGGTTCGTCACCATCGAATTCAGCCCCACCTGCTGCAGCAGGCAAAAAGCAAAATAACTCACAAATTTCCGTGGCTCACTCAAGTGCGACGCGGGCCGCTGCAGCATCCCCAAAAATAATCCCACCCCGCAAACCGCCACGCTCGCCACTCCAAAAAAAATCGCCGCTCTCCTCGTTGCCGCCCACAAATTATCTCCCCGCCATCCCAAACTCTTCGGCGTCTCCCTCCGCACCACAAAACTCACCACCAGCCACACCGCAAACACCCACCAAGCCGCAGGCATTAGCGCCTGCCCGCGCCAGATGTACCACGCCACATACCCAACAAATCCCAGCGCCTCCGCCAGACACGAAATCCGCTTCCCGTTCCATCCCTCCATCAATTCTCCACCGCCGTATCCGTCTCGCCGTGCCGCATCTCAATCATTTTCAGCACGCTCTCATAAAGTTTTTCGATCTCCGCCTCCGACGCCATCTCCGGCGCCAGAAATTCCTTCAACTCAAAATCCGGAAATCCTCGATTCGTAATCCTCCCCGGCAACAATTCCCGCAGCTTCGTTGAACTCACCGCCCCAATCCTCGCAATCTCTTCAAACACCGTCCGGTTCAGCGCTTCCGTGAACAGCTCCGCATCCAGCAACCCCGTCAACTCCACTCGCGTCACTGGTTTCAGCAGCACGGAACACAGCAGCCGCAGCGTCTTCCTCTCCAACTCCTCCTGCGCCACCATCCCTCCAACCCTCATCCTTCCTCCACCATTCATCCTCTTTCCATTCCTCTTTTCCTCTTCATCACTCTTCCGAGCTTCACTCATAGTTCCCCCTTCCCCTGGCCGCCTCCCCTCCGTTTTCTAATTCTACCAACTCCCCAACTCCCCCATCATTAAGCCCGCAATTTTGCTATCTTGTGCTCTTACACCCTCAATCACTCACACCTCCTCTCCGCAATTCCTGCATCTCTCCCGTAATCCTTCCAGCATCCTCCGTTCTTCTCCGTTCTACCTCTGCGAACTCTGCGTCTCTGCGTTAAGCTTCCTCCTCTCTTCTCCGAATCTGTCAGCTGTCGGCTGTCGACTGTATTTCATAAACTTTCTTTCCTGCCGGGTGCCCCAGGTTCGATTTTCTACCTGGGTCTTGGGTTTCTCTTCTCATCCTCACTTCTCTCAGGCCCGCACAAAGAACTGTCATCCCGACCGCAGTGCCGCGCGTTTTGCGGCGCGGAGTGGAGGGATCGCGGCACCATCGTAGCGTCTTGTCGCTAATTTCGTCTTTCGAATATCCATTTTCGATTCTCGCTTCTCTCCTTTCCGTGCCCTCTGTGTTCCGATCTCTGTGAACTCTGTGTCTTCGCCCCTCTCGCCTTTCTTTTCTCCGCTCTTCTCTTCCTCTGTGAACTCTGCGTCTCTGCGTTAAGCTTCCTCCTCTCTTCTCCGAAGCTGTCAGCTGTCGACTGTCGGCTGTATTTCACGAACTTTCCTCCCTGCACCTTTTTCCCCTCTTCTTTTATCCAATAGATTGAGAAGAATTCTCATGCCCACTCCCCATCGCATCGTAATCCTAGGCGGCGGTTTCGCCGGCCTAGTCGCCGCCCGCACCCTCAAACGCTCCCCCGCTCAAATCACTCTAATCGACAAGCGCAATTTCCATCTCTTCCAGCCTCTCCTCTATCAAGTAGCCACCGGCTCGCTCTCCCCCGGCGAAATAGCCGCCCCGTTGCGCTCCGTCCTAAGCAGCCAGAAGAACACCCAAGTCCTATTAGGCGAAGCCGTCGACCTAGACCCCATCAAAAAACTAGTCCATCTCCGCGATGCCGCCGACTATCCCTACGACTCCCTAATCATCGCCACCGGCTCGCAAACCTCTTACTACGGCAACGACAACTGGCGCGATGTCGCCCCTAGCCTCAAAACTCTCGAAGAAGCCACCGCCATCCGTCACAAACTTCTCTACGCCTTTGAACGCGCCGAACGTTCCACCGATCCCGCCGAAATCCGCGCCTGGCTCACCTTCGTAATCGTAGGAGCCGGCGCCACCGGCCTCGAATTAGCTGGCGCTCTAGCCGAAATTGCCCGAGAAACTCTGCGCAACGATTTCCGCCACATTCACCCCGAAGAAGCTCACATCCTCTTAATGGAAGGCAGCGACCGCGTCCTAAACACTTATCCCCAAGATCTTTCCGCCAAAGCCGAATCTCTAGTCACCCATCTCGGCGTAGAAGTCCGCAAAAATGTCCTGGTCACCGCCATCACTCCCGAAGGCGTCACCTACAAACACGGCGACCATCACGATTCGCTAGCCGCTCGCACGGTCCTTTGGGCTGGTGGAGTCACTTCCACTCCCTTCGCCAAAAAAGTTGCCGAGCGTCTCCAAGCCGAAACCGATCGTGCCGGCCGCATCAAGGTTCAGCCCGATCTCTCCGTCCCCAACCATCCCGAAGTTTTCATCGTCGGCGATTTAGCTCACGCCACAAATGAAAAAGGCGACCCCTATCCCGGAGTCGCCCAAGTCGCCATCCAAGGCGGCCGTTTCGCCGCCAAAGTCATCGCCGCCCGTTTGGCCGGTAAGACTCCTCCCTCACGTTTCCACTATTTCAACAAAGGAGACATGGCCGTCATCGGTCGCGCCGCCGCCGTCGCCAACATCTTCGGCATTCATGTTTCCGGTTTTCCCGCCTGGTTTGTCTGGCTCTTCATCCACCTGATGTACATCGTCGAATTCAAAAGCCGCGTCCTGGTCTTCATCCAATGGGGCTTCGAATATCTAACCTTCAGCCGCGGCGCCCGCCTAATCACCGGCCAAGCCGTCACCGACTCCCTATCTCAATCTCCCACTCTCCACTCCGATCGCGACCCCTAATCCGCTCTCTTTCCGAACTGGTTGCCCCAGGCACGGACTATGTGCCTGGGTCTTGCGTCTGTCAGTTCTTGCTTTTGGGTGCCCCAGGTAGCGTTCTTCTACCAAGGTCTTGGGTTTTCTTCCGGGAACGCCGATCTCCCGATCGGCTCTTCTCCCGTCTTCTGCATGCAATGCTTGGGTTTTCTTCTCCTCTCTTCCTCTGTGCACTCTGCGTCTCTGCGTTAAGTTTCCTGGTCTTTTTTCCGAAGCTGTCAGCTGTAAGCTGTCAACTGTAGACTCTGTTCTCCCCTATATCCCCAGCACCGTTACCAACTCCTTCACCGATGCCGCCGACTTCTGCAGCGCCGCATTCTCCTCCGCCGTCAACTTAATCTCGATAATCTTCTCCGCGCCTCCGGCTCCCAATTTCACCGGCACGCCCACAAACAATCCCTTAATCCCGTACTCTCCCTCCAGATAAACCGCGCAAGGCAGAATCTTCTTCTTATCCTTCAGAATCGCTTCCACCATCTCCACCGCCGAAGCCGATGGCGCATAATACGCCGACCCCGTCTTCAACAAATTCACGATCTCCGCTCCACCCTTCCGCGTCCGATCCACAATCGCATCGATTTTCTCTTTCGGCAGCAGGTCCGGCAAAGGAATCCCCGCCACCGTCGAATACCGTGGCAACGGCACCATGTCATCGCCATGCCCGCCCAACACAAATGAGTGCACGCTTTCCACACTGACTCCGCATTCCATCGCCACAAACGCGCTCATCCTCGCCGAGTCCAGCACTCCCGCCATCCCCAGCACGCGTTGCTTCGGAAATCCGCTCAACTTCCACGCCACCTGCGCCATCGCATCCAGTGGATTCGTCACAATCACCAATATCGCATTCGGCGAATGCTTCACAATCTGCTGCACTACCGCTTTCATCACGTCGTAATTCGCTTTCAGCAAATCGTCCCGGCTCATTCCTGGCTTCCGCGGAAATCCCGCCGTAATCACCACCACATCGCTTCCCGCCGTAGCGCTGTAATCTCCGCTCGCGGTACAAATCCCGATCGCCCGCGCATCGGTCCCTGTTACCGGCCCCGATTCCAACATGTCCAGCGCTTTTCCCGCCGGCGGCCCATCCAGAATATCCGTCAACACCACGTCCGCCAGCTCCAAATCCACAATCCGCTGCGCCGTAGTCGACCCCACAAATCCCCCGCCCACCACCGTTACTTTCTTCCTGCTCATCGGTCTTTCTCCTTTGGACTGCGGCAGCTACCCGCCGCTTTTGAATCCATTGCACCTTCTCAAATCCATCCTCAGCCGCCCAACTCTCCGTTACCTCTGCGGCTCCTCTGCGATCTCTGTGTTAAGCCTTTCTCTTCTCTTCTCTTCTCTTCTCTTCTCTTCCTCTGTGTTTCTCTCCCGGGTGCCCCAGGTTCGATTTCTTACCTGGGTCTTGGGTATCTCTTCTCTGTGACCTCTGCGTCTCTGCGTTAGGTTTCTCTTAGCACTTCTCTTCGTTTCCTGATATCCGATAACTGATATCTGATATCCCCATCCTCGTCACATATTCCCAATGATGGCGGTCGCAAACGCCGCCGTCCCCACCTTCGTCGCTCCCGTCATCAACCGCTCCAAATCGTAAGTAACCTTCTTCTGTTGAATAGTCTTTGCAATCCCATCCTCAATCAGCCGAGCCGCTTCCTTCCATCCCATAAACTCAAACATCATCGCCCCGCTCAGCATCAACGAACTCGGATTGATCACATCCTTATCCGCGTATTTCGGCGCCGTTCCATGTGTAGCCTCAAACACTCCATACCCATCCCCGATATTCGACCCCGGAGCGATCCCCAAGCCCCCCACCTGCGCCGCGCAAGCATCGCTCAAATAATCTCCATTCAAATTCGAAGTAGCCAGCACGCTATACTCATTCGGCCTAAGCAGCATTTGCTGAAACACCGAATCCGCGATCCGGTCATTCATCATCAATTTCTTCTTCCACAATCCTTTTCCATGCGACGCGCCAATCGCCTCCAAAGTCCCTTTCACTTCCGCATACACCGTTTTCTTAAACTCTTCCGTAGCCTGCTCCAGCCCCGGCTCGATCATTGCCGCGTTCTGCTCCACGGTAAGCCCCGGGTTCTTCTCTAAATTATCCAATATCCAGCTCTCTCTTTCTGTGACCGTCAACCCACGAAATTCTTCCCTCGCGATTTCGTAGCCCCAATCCCGGAATCCGCCCTCCGTAAATTTTTGAATGTTCCCTTTGTGAACAATCGTCACGCTAGGCCTTCCATGTTCCAACGCGTACTGTATCGCTCGCCGCACCAATCGCTTTGTTCCAAATGGAGAGATCGGCTTGATTCCCACTCCTGAATCCATCCGAATCTGTTTCTTCCCACCCTTCAGCATTTCGTGATTCAAAAATTCCAGCAGCTTCTTCGCATCCGCCGTCCCACTCTTCCACTCAATCCCGATGTACACGTCTTCCGTGTTCTCTCTAAAGATCACCACATCCATCTTTTCCGGCTCTTTAACAGGGGAGGGAACTCCCGTGAAATACCGCACCGGCCTCACGCAAGCATACAAATCCAGAATCTGCCGCAGCGCCACATTCAACGAACGAATCCCTCCTCCCACAGGAGTAGTCAGCGGCCCTTTGATCGACACGCGAAAATCTCGCGCCGCCTCCACCGTGTCGTCCGGCAACCATTGCTTAAATGTCTTAAACGCCTTCTCCCCAGCAAACACTTCAAACCATTCCACCTGCCGTTTCGTCCCATAAGCCTTCGCCACCGCCGCATCAAACACCCGCCGCGAAGCCTTCCAAATGTCTCTCCCCGTTCCATCTCCCTCAATAAATGGAATGATCGGCTTATCCGGCACCTGCAACTCCCCTCCGCTATACCCAATCGCCTCTCCACAAACCGGCACTTCCACCCCGTTATAAACATTCTTCATTCGTCCCTCTCCCTGTAGCTCAGGTCTTCAGACCTGAGGTCCTTCCCAAGTGTCTTTCTCTCTCATGTAGGGGCCCAGCATTGCTGGACCCCATGCGGCAACCAACCGAACTCGTAGCGCAAAACAGTGTGCTCTTGGGTTCCCCTACCAACGCCGTTCTCAAATATTCTTGAGGGTCCCCCACCTTGCCTTCCAAAGGGTGGCCTCCAACGCTCCAACGCCCAACTTTCTTCTCTCCGCCCTCGGCTCCCTCTTTTCCCCTCTTCCTCTGCGCTCCTCTGCGAACTCTGCGCCTCTGCGTTATCGTTATCTCTTGTTCTTTTCGTCGACCCTCTCCACAACATCCCCGCCGTCCACCAGCAAACCAAAAACGATACCACACCCCCACCTCACCTCGATACCTCACTGTGCGGGTCCATTTAGGTGCCCCGCCCCTCGCTTCCCACCACCCCCGAACCGTGCGCTCTCACAATCAAACGCCTCAAACGCCCCGCTCCTAACTCTTCGCTCTTCTCTTCCTCCGAAACTGTCAGCTGTAAACTGTGGACTGTTGACTCTCCCCTTGCACCCCCTCCCACCCCTCGTCGTATACTCCCGCACTCAGTTCATTCTCACTCTCTAGGAGACGCTCAAATGATGCTCGATTGGAATGACTACCAGAAACAGATCGGCGCCCAAGTAGCCCAATTCATGAAGCTCACTCCCGATTCCGTCCGCGGCTACCAAACCCTTTCCAGCGCCAATTCCAAAGACTCCCACCTAGGCGAAAAAGTCCGCCAGCTAATCTCCCTAGCCGTAGCCGTCACCACCCGTTGCGACGGTTGCATCACCGTCCACACCGATGCCGCCCTAAAAGCCGGTGCCTCCCGCGAAGAAATCGCCGAAGCCCTCGGCGTAGCCATGGCCATGAACGCCGGCGCCGCCCTAATCTATTCCCTCCGCGCCCTAGACGCCGTCGACGCCCACTCCTCTCCCAAATAACCAACTTAAATACCCCCCGGGTGCCCCAAGTAGCGTTTTTCTACCTGGGTCTGGGGCCCTCTTCCGGGAACGCCGATCTCCCGATCGGCTCTTCTCTCGTCTTTGTAGGGGCGCAGCACGGCTGCGCCCCATCTCGGCAATCCCTAAAATTTTCGGCATTTCGAGCGGAGTCTGCGCAGTGAGAAATCCCTCTTTCCTTTCATCGATTGCCCCAGGCACGGAGTATGTGCCTGGGTCTTGGGGTTCCTCTTCCTCCCCATCTTGTCATCCTGAGCGGGTGATAAAACTTTCGCATACGATTGGTTTCATTGCACATAACACATCAATTTTCGGCTGTGTAGGAACTGTGCAGGCAAACTGTGTAAATTTCAGCCAATTTTGCCTGCTACAGGTCCCTCGGGCACGAGGAACAGGGGTGCGTCGCCCCTACTTCCGAAGGCGAAGCCAGAACTGCAACGCACAGAATAGCCATGGCCATACGCGATGTCGGTTCCTGCTGTTCATACTGCTAACGATAAATGATCGCAGCGATGGCCGCATCTTCGAGCAATTTGTTGCCCCGTGACGCGGCGGCGCTTTACATTCACAACAGGGGCGGAACAGTGAACGAATGCGAAGAAAAAAACCGACTAGCGATGGAATACGACGCGACCACGGCGAAGTTTTCGGAGGCGGTAAATGAACTTCGCCGCAAACTAGGAACCTCGGCCAGGGAAGAGTACGAACGACTTGACCGCGCGTCTAACGAGGCTCGCGTGAAATCGGAACAAGCAAGATTGGCCCTTGAGCAGCACATCGCCGCGCATCGTTGCTAAGTCTCACAAAGGGTAAGTTTTGCGACACTTCGCGGACCCGCTGAAAATGCGGGCTTGCGGTTCTCAAAAGTCAATCGCAGGATGAGGGGCCGAAAACAGCCGTGAGAAAAACCAAACTGACCCACCACCCATCTTCGCCGCATGTTCAGTGGTCAGAAGCGATGAAACCGAATGTTGATGCCG
>CAVZYC010000003.1:0-120976 GCA_963779395.1 Candidatus Acidiferrales bacterium | reverse complement strand
GCGGCGGATTTACAAGTCCTCTTCGAGCGGCACGAGCATCTACGTCTATGACGGCGACAACCTGAGCGAAGAAACCAATTCTTCCGGCTCGGTCATTGCTCGTTACTCCCAGGGCCTCGATGTCGACGAGCCCTTGGCCATGCTCCGTTCCTCTACGACGAGCTACTACCATGTTGATGGCCTTGGTTCGGTCACATCCTTAACCAACGGTGCCGGGTCCTTGGCTCAGACCTACGGTTATGACTCGTTCGGTAAGCAGTTAGGTTCCACGGGTTCTCTGACTAATCCGTTCCAGTACACGGCCCGCGAATCCGACGCGGAAACTAGCCTCTATTACTATCGCGCCAGATACTACGACAGTTCTTCAGGCAGGTTCCTGAATGAAGACCCAAGTGGGTTTGGTGAAGGCAGTGTCAGTCTTTACTCCTACGTTCGGAACGGCCCAACAAATCTAATAGATCCGTTTGGGTTGCGCCCGGGAGACAAGTATCCCAACGCCAAATGCGCAGGCTGGAACGCAGTTAACGATTACAATCCCCCGTCCATTGCCCAGAATAAGGAATACGGCGGTTTTCTCTATCAAAACTCGGACGGTACATTCTCGTATACCGATCCGCATGTGAACGGAGACGCGGGCATAGGGACCGACCAGAACCTTCCCAGGTTTTGGCAAATACCAATTCCTCCAGGCACACAACGTGCGGGCTGGTATCACACTCATGCCGGTGGTCCATTGACGGAGCTTAACAACGACTTCTCCGATGCTGATAAAGATATATCCGATGTCGGCCTTCACGGACTCCCAGGGTTCTTAGGTACGCCAAAGCCCCAAGTAAGGATGTACATTCCGAGCCCGGACAATCCAAGACACGGAGTTCCGTTTCCGCTAAGCGCAAAAACCTGTGGATGCTCGAACTGAGAGGAGGCCGGGTGTTCTTCAGGCAAGACGAGTGCGGAACGCGGCGGGAGTTAGACATCCGTCAAGCTATCGCTTCAGGGAGACTCAATATGAAAAAGACTTGGCGTCGTGCGCTGACCATGTTAGCAGCGGCCCTCATTTCCGTGACCGCGATATCCGATGTTCTTGTTTCAAGCGCACAGAACAATAGTGTCAGTATCGTCCAACTGATTGCGACACCCGACAGGTACGACGGCAAAGTCATTCAGGTAATGGGTTTTCTACGACTGGCCTTCGAGGGAAACGTCATCTACTTACACGAGGACGACTACAAACATGGAATTGGTAAGAACGGATTGTGGATCGAGCGTAATGCGAAGATCGACGAGAAGTCGGACAAGCTTAACATGCACTACGTTGTGATCGAAGGAACCTTCCACGCTGGCGACCAAGGACATCTTGGGCTCAATGCGGGGGCGATCTCAAACATCACGTTTGCAACTGTCTGCCCGACCGCGAAAACTGAAGCGCCGCACCGTTAACCAGCTACTTGCGGTTGCGGTCGTGAATCACAATGCCGAGGGCGATGCCGCCCACGATGAGCTGAGCAATGCTGACTATCAGTGCCATGAGAGTCATGGATGGACGGCCTCCTTGCCGTCACCCATGCGTTCAAAAGTCGAGAAACCTGTCCCAACATGTGATCCGCAGTCGGCCTGACAAGGCCCTTGGGGGGCTTTCTCGCTGGTGCGTTTGACAACCTGATTTGGCCCACCTTTGATACTTTCATTTGGCCCACCCTAAGGCCGTTCTTTTCCTCTTCTTCCGGGGGTTTCCGTTCCGTGGCCCCGGAGGGAGCGTAGTCCTGCGGTCCGGTTTTCAGGACCGCGTTTAGGACGGAGCGGACGACGGGGCCACGGAATCGCGTGGCGCGGTGCCCGACCCGGCCCGCTCACGATGCTTTTTTCTTCTGCCTTCCTTCCACCGTGCGCCGGAAGCGATACGATTCCGTGCCGGTTTCGATGATGTGCGCGCGGTCGGTGACGCGGTCCAGCAGCGCCTTGCACAACCGCGGATTCGGAAACACTTGCGTCCACTCGGAAAACGGCAGGTTGGTCGTCACGATCAGCGTGGCCCGTTCGGCGCGTTCCGCAATCACCTGGAACAAAAACTCCGCGCCGATCTCCGCCAGTGGCACGTAACCCACTTCGTCCAGCGCGATCACGTCGTAGCGCATCCATCGCGCCAGCACGCGCCGCACTCCGTTGTGCTGCCCGGCTTCCACCAACTCGTTCACCAGGTTCGCCGCGGTCGTGAAACGCACTCTGCGTTTCTGGCGGCACGCCGCCACGCACAGCCCAGTCGCCAGATGCGTCTTGCCCGTGCCGCACTCGCCGATCAGCACCACTGGTTCGGCTCGCGTGATGTATCCGCCTTCGGCCAGTTCGCGAACCTTCGCCGCCGGAATTTGTGGCGCCCGCGCGAACTCGAACTCCTCCAGCGTCTTCATCCGCGGCAGCTTGGCCTCGTGCAATCGGTGCGCGATGGCGTGCCGGTCGCGCTCTTCACTCTCCATCGCTAGCAACGCTTCCAAATAGCCGATGTGGCTGCGATTTTCTTTCACCGCTTGCTCCGCTAGCTGCACAAAGTTCGCGCCCACCACCGGCACCTTCACCGCTTTGCAAAACTGCCGCACCGAAGCGTGCTCCAGCGCTTGCGCTTGCTGATTCATGACCGCACCGCCCCGAGCAACTGGTCATAGTCGTTCAGCGTGGGCAGTGGCCGCTCGTAACGTCCCAGCAAGCCGATCTCTGGAAGTGGCCGCTCGCCGTGGGTCAGTGTGCCTGCCACCAGCAAATGCCGCACCGCCGCCGCATCCGTGCAGCCCAGCGCCAATGCTTGCTCAATCCCTTTCCGCAATGCTTCCCATCCGTGTTGTGGACCTTGGCGCAACAACTCGATCATCTCGCGCGTGCCCGTCTGCTTCCCGTGCCGCTCCCGCAAGCTCTGCCACAAGCGGTCGAAACTTTCCGGCCAGCGCCCGCGTTCTCGCCACTGCTGCAAGGGTGTCGATCCTGCCAGCGCGCCTGGTTTTCTTTCCAGCACGTCCAGATAATGCTCCAAGTCCAGCACCGCCTGATGGCGCGCGTAACTGCGTTCGTGCAGCGCCACGCAGCGTTGTTCGTGCCACACTTCCACGTAAGCCGGCAGCAGCCGCGCCTGCGTCTTTGTTCCCGCCCGCAACGGCACCGAGTAGCGATTCGTCCGCACTTTCACGCAGCCTTGGCCATCCACCACCGGGAAACTTGTTTCCGCCAACTCGAACCCTTCGCTGAGTAAAGGCAGCAGATGCTCGCGCTCGATGCGCATGGCCTCGCCCACCGAGAGCGCCTTTCCGTGAATTCGCCGTTGTTCCTCTTGCTGGCAGCACGTGCGCAAATATTCGTTCAAAGTGGCCAGATCTTTTACTTTCGGCACCGGCACCAGATGGTTCCGTCGGAAATAACCCACTTCGCCTTCCACGCCGCCCTTCTCGTTGCCGCGCGCCGGGTTGCAAAACTCCGTCTGGAATCCCCAGTGCGAACGAAAAGCGATCAGCCGGTCGGTCTCCTCCCGCTGGTACCCGCGCAAAATCTTTTTCACCGCGCTCTTCAGGTTGTCGTAGCGCAGCCTTTTGAACACCCCGCCGAAATAGGCAAAGGCTTGCTCGTGCGCTTCCAAAAACGCTTGCTGCGTGGCATGGAAATACGCGGCGTGAAACGCCCCGCCGCTCGCCATGCTGCGCATGCTGAAAAAATGCGTGGTCTGGCGGCCCTCCTCGAACTCCACCGCAGCTTCGTACCAATCCACCTGGGCTTCTACGCCCCAGTCGTAACTCTGCGGCACGAACGTCTCTCGCGCCGCCACGCCCAACTCCTGCTTTCGCCGCCGCACGTAACGCCGCACCGTCGCTTCCGCCACGCGCACCTCGGGATGCTCCTCGCGAATCCGCAACCAGATCCGGTGCGCCGTGTGCCGCTGCTTGCGCGGCGCTTCCCGATCGCTCTCTAAAATTCCCTCAATGAACTCGCGCACCGGCCCCAGCTTCGGACTGTTCCGCGCTGGTGTCTTGCGCTCAGGCGGAATCGCGCTGGCCAACGCTTGCCGCACCATGCGCCGATGGGTGTTCAACTTCTTCGCCACTCCCTGGATCGTGCCCACTCCAAACCGATAATCCCGACGTATCTCCTCGAACAGTTCCACTTTGCGTCTCCTGTCCATCGGCCCCCCGTCGTTCCTGCTGACAGGTTAGGCCGTCCGTGATGTACAGGGTGGGCCAAATCAAATGCGCGAAGTGGGCCAGCTCAGAGTAGCGAAATCAATTGACGAGCTTCTCTCCCCCCTGCTCGGTATCCATGTGGATGAGCACGCGATCAGCAGTCTGTCCCTGACTGGCGGGTGGCCGATAGGCTGATCCTGGGATCGATGGGTGCCACACCTGGAGCGGAGTGGGCCTTCATCCCAAGTTCAGGCTGCGGAGGATACCGCTCCCAACTTCTGGCTGGTACACTCATAGGTGACGAGGTGATGGAAATGACCGGCGTCATCATCAAAGACCGCGACATCCTCGGTGGGGAGCCTGTCTTCCGCGGAACCCGCGTTCCCTTCAAAGTCCTGATCGACTATTTGGAGGGCGGCGACCTGCTGGATGAGTTCCTGGAACAATATCCGGGTGTCAGCCGTGAGCAGGCCATCGCCGCATTAGAAGAAGCCAAGGCGCTGGTGCTGGCACGTTTCGGAAAATGAAAATCTTGATTGATGAGTGCCTCCCCGCAGCTTTGAAGGAGACTCTCACGGCGCTCGGCCACGAGTGCGAAACAGTGAGACGCGCAGGTTATGGGTCCAAGAAGAACGGTGAACTCCTCAGACAATTGGCCGATACGTCAAGTGCGGAAGCGAAATTGGGTGCCGCATGCATGGATTTCGGTCCTCAGAATTGTGGGTTTAGAGTCGACCTCGTGCGGAAGGGGAGGAAGGGAGTTTCCAATTGCCCCGACCGCGCTTTTCCAATAGAGTGAGCATATGACGTATGCTGACATCATCACGATGGAACCCGGCAAGCGAGCGGGGAAGCCCTGCGTCCGCGGCCTCCGCATCACCGTCTATGATGTGTTGGAATATCTCGCTAGCGGGATGACCAACGCTGAGATTCTGCAGGAATTCCCTTATCTGACGGAAGAAGATATTCGTGCGTGTCTCGCGTATGCGGCTGATCGCGAACGCAAACTGGAAATCTCGAACGCGTGAAGCTCCTCTTTGATGAAAATCTGTCTCCTCGGCTGCCCGGAGTGCTAGCGGATACCTATCCAGGGTCGCTCCATGTTCATGATCGCGGATTCGGAAACGCGGACGATTCCGCCATTTGGCAATATGCCAAGGACAATGGCTTCACGATTGTGTCGAAAGATTCGGACTTCCAGGAACGAAGCATTCTGCTCGGTCAGCCACCCAAACTCATTTGGCTTCGCGCGGCCAACTGCTCCACCAAAGAAATCGAGAGCCTCCTGCGGACCGCCCTGCCGGTCATCAAGCGGTTCGTCCAGGAGGATGAAGAATCGTGCCTGGTCCTCGGAGTCCGCGCTAAGACCTGACAGCCTCCCTGGAGCCCTGTTGCCGGTCAAGACTGCCATGGCATGGTATTGCCGCGCCAGATACTATGATGCGATGGTCGTATCGTAGCTCTGCTTCAAATTGAGTAGGAGCACTTAAAGGTCCGGATTGCCTGATCAATCCGCCGAGGATACCCGCACAGCCTCGTCTTCAGCCTGCAATTCCCGCATGGGCAGGACCGAGAAGTACTTATGCCGGCAGGGTTCGCAGCGGAACGCGGGCACATGGCACAGCCGCCAAAAAAATCCCAAGGGACTGCTCACGTACTCAGAGGAGATACGCTTTAATTCCAGGTTGCCGCAGATCGGGCAATGCGCGTGAAAGGTATCGCTCAAAGGCATCAGCCGCGCGTGAAATCGTGTGTGGCACGAACGGCACCGCCATGGATAGACACCCACTGCGCTCAGCACGTAGTCTGCTATCGCTTGGCGCCGCGATCGTCTTGCACCAATTTGCTTACAGATGGGGCAGGTCATCTGGTGACTGGGCTTTCTTCCGGATTTGCGCTCAGAATAGGCCAATGTGGCCGCCCAAGCAAGAGAAACAACGTACTGTTTTCATAGGTACAATAGGACTAGAGGTTTGCGATGGCCAACTATACCGATGCCCACGCCAGGGCAGGAATCTCCGCCGCATTGCCCAAGCTGGAGGTCTGGCCCAACCAGTTTCCCAGCTATGTGATTACCACGCGCTTCCCGGAATACTCTTCCGTCTGCCCTAAAACCGGCCTGCCCGATTTCGGCACCATCACCATTCAATACAAGCCGCGCAAATCCTGTGTCGAGCTCAAATCGCTGAAAATGTACCTGCTTGCCTATCGCAGCTTGGGCATCTTTTACGAAAATGCCGTCAACAAGATCCTTCGCGACCTGGTGGAAGCCATGCGCCCGGAATGGTGCGTCGTCAAAGGCGATTTCACTCCTCGCGGCGGCCTGAACACTTCCGTCTTCGCCCGCTGGCCAGCGCGCCAAGCTCCTCGCCCCCGTGGCCGTCGCCACCCTGCCCCTTCTCGCTGACCCGATGGACTTGTCGCCAAACAAATTGCATAATCCCTATGTCATTGATGCACATCCATGACTTTCATTTCTGAGGAGGGAGAATGAGCATTTCTCCAAATGTACCCGATCCGCAGGAGTCCTACCGCTACGAAAACTTGGGGACACCCCGCTGGATCCCCGTGTTGTTTGTCGTCCTGATTATTGCCGTCGCTCTTCTGGCCTATGCCGGTTATTCCGTGCAGGCGCGCATGCAGCAGGAACTCGCCAAGGCCGAAGAACAGAACAAGATTCTCACCGCGCAACTCGAGCAGGCCAACGGGCGCTTTGCCGAGCTGAAGGGTCAGATGGACGTTACTTCGCAGAAGATCGGCATGACCCAGGCGGAGCTAGCCGACGCCAGGAGCCGCGCCGAAGGCATCCGCAAGGCTCAGGCAGCCTCTGACCAGCGTCTCTCGCAAGAAATTTCCGCCGCGCAAAAAGAAAGTGAAGCCAAGATTGGCGCCGTCGCCACCGACGTCACCGGCGCGAAAAAGGACATCGAATCAACCAAGAGCGACTTGGAAGCCACCAAGTCCAAACTCGATCGCTCCATGGGCGACATGAACGTCATGAGCGGCCTTATCGCGCGCAATCACGACGACCTCGAGGAACTCAAGCGCAAGGGCGATCGCAACTACTACGAATTCACCTTGCAAAAGGCCAAGACCCCGCAGCGCGTCGGCCCCATTCAAATGTCTCTCAACAAAACCGACCCCAAAAAGGCCAAATACACCATGACTCTCCTCGTCGATGACAAAGCCGTCGAAAAGAAGGACAAGACCGCTGGCGAGCCCGTGCAGTTCTACGTCAAGGGCAGCGCCCGGCTTTTCCCCTACGAAATCGTCGTATTCGACGTGGGCAAGAATCAACTCACCGGCTACCTGGCAACTCCCAAGGAAGGCGGAGCCAGCGCTCCGGCTCCCGCCCCCGCGGCCGCTCCAGCACCCGCCGCAAAACCCTGATCATTTTCCAGTTCCAGTGGGGGCGCAGCACTGCTGCGCCCCATCAACTCAGACCGCGGATATCCTCCTTCTCTTTCTCTTTCACTTTCTTGTCCTTCCCACTCCGATATTTCTTACAGTCAGCGTTCCTCGATGCCGTTCCTTCTCCTGGAAACCCCTCCGGCAACATCTCTTTTGTCTCCTTCGCTCTGACGCTACGATGAATTGAGTTTCTATTTTTCCCGCGGAGGGTCTTCTCGATGCGCACTCTTGTCTCTCGCTCCTCGTTTCTTTTTCTGCTCGCTGCCTCATTCCTCTTCCCCGCCTGTTCTTTCGCGCAATCTCCGCTGGAGCCCGCTCAACTTCCCGCGAAAACCACTTTTTATCTCATTTGGCGCGGCACCCCTTCCGGGAATATTCGCAAAACCAATTCTCTCTTAAGCCTCTGGGATGATCCTGAATTTGCTTCCGCGCGCTCCGCCTTCGTGGAATCTCTTTTCAGCGATTCACAAAAGCAGGCGGACAATTCCAAACTCTCTCGCGAAGAAATAACCCAATATGCTTCCCTGCTGGATAATCCCTTCGTTCTCGGTTACCTGCCGCGCCCGGATTCCGCCGCGGTCACCAACTCCGATTCGGCAAAGTCTGCTCCCGCGAAGTCCGAGCCCAAATGGAATGGCTTGTTCATCGTGTATGACCGGTCCGGGAAGGAAGATTTGGTCAACAAAGCCATACTTCGCCTGCGCGCCGCCAACGCGGAAATTCCCAAGCTAACGCCGCTGACGGTCGCCGGTGTCTCTGCTCTGAAAGTCGAGCGCAAGTCCGGCATTGACTATTGGGCCGTAACCGGCAAATTTGCCGTCAGCGCCAGCGAACTCCCCGTCTTCGAGGAAATCCTGAAACGTCTTACAGGCACGGGCGACTCTGCCAACCTGGCGCAGACTCCCGCCTATCAGGAGGCCAAGCCTCTCCTCGCGGGCAGCACGCTCGAAATCTTTCTCCGCGTCCCTGATCTGAAGGACTTTGCTCTCGACACAAGCACTCAGCCCAAGCCACTGAACGATGCCCTCAAAGCCGTCAAACTCGATTCCATCCACGTTCTCGCCGGCCGTCTCTCCTTTGAAGGACCCAAGACCCGCATGCAGGGCGCTATCCTCGGCGACACTTCTGCCGGCACCCCGTTTGACATCTGGCCCGTGGGACAAGCGAATCCCGCCGCCCTCTCTTTTTTCACTTCGGATACCGTTTCGATCAGCGCCACGCAAATCAATCTCCTGGGAATCTACGATACCGTCAAACGCGCCTTCTCTGCCGGCAGCCAGGACTCCGCCAAAATGTCGCTTCTCTTCGAAACGATTGCCCAGACGCGCCTCGGCATGTCTCTCAGCGATGCTTTGGCCCTCACCACCGGCGAAATGGGCTCCCTCCAGACCAGCCCTGCCCTCGACAATTCCAAACAGGTTTTCCTCCTCGGCATCCGCGACAAGCAGCGGACTCTAAAACTGCTTCGCAGCATTCTCACCGATCAGATCACTTCGGAACGTAATGAAGGCTCCGTCACCTATTTGAAGATTGCCTTGCACACCGGGCAAAGCGCCGCCGGTGTAACCCAATCTAATTTCTATCATCTCGCTATCACGCCCGATTTCCTGTTAGCCGCGTCCAAGCCGGAGACGCTTCACGCTGTCCTCGCGCAACAGGCCGCCACTCCCTCCTCTGTGCTTCCGCCGAGATATCTCGAAGCCCGCAAACTTTTCCCCGAAAAAATTAACGGTTTTTCCTATTTCGATTTTCAAAAGGTGGATTGGCCCGCAGTGAAGGAAAAATGGATCGCTGACGCCAACAAAGCCGCTCAAGTAAAAGATCCCAAGAAGACTTCGCAAGCCCCTTCCAAACCCGCGGGCTGGCTGGATTCCGTCAATCCCACGATTTTCCCCCGCCATCTTCATTCCATGTTGGGCGCATCATGGAAAGACGCTCAAGGCGTTCATTTTGACGAGTGGCTCGAATAGACAGTTAGCGGGAACTTCTTACTCGAATTCTTTCATCGTCTTCGCCATTTCGCGCAATCGCTGGTCCACGCGCGCAAACACCGTTTCCTTCTCGAATCCGCCGTCTCCGTTGCGTTGTCCGGCGCAGACTCCCGTCAGCAGTTCCACGCCCTGCTCGATGCGTCCGATTGGCCAGATATGAAATTTCCCGCTCTTCACGGATTCAAGTACGTCTTCCCGCAGCATCAGGTCCTCGACGTTCGCCGCCGGAATCATTACGCCCTGCGTTCCGGTTAAGCCTTCAATCCGGCAGGTGTCAAAGAATCCCTCAATCTTTTCGTTAACCCCGCCGATGGCCTGAATATCGCCCCGTTGGTTCATCGAGCCGGTCACCGCAATATCCTGCCGCAGTGGGAGCTCCGCCAGCGCCGAAAGCAGCGCGTAAATTTCCGTCGAGCTTGCGCTATCCCCATCCACTCCTGAATACGATTGCTCGAAGCAGATGCTTGCCGCCAGCGAAAGCGGTTTATCCTTTGCAAAGCAGCTTCGCAAATATCCCGCGATAATGTGCACGCCCTTGTCGTGGAATCGGCCGCTGAGGTTCGCTTCGCGCTCGATATTGATCAGCCCGGCCTTGCCCAGCGCCGCGCTCGCTGTAATGCGTACCGGCTTGCCGAACGCGTACCCGCCAATCTCCAACACGCTCAGCCCATTCACTTGACCGATGCAGGCACCCTTCAGGTCCACCAACAGCGTGCCTTCTTCGATCATTTCCCGAAGACGCGTTTCGATTAGGTTGTGGCGTTCTATCTTTGACGCAATCGCCGCCCGCACATGCGCCGCGCGCACCACATTCTCCCCTGCCGCGGCCGCCGTATAGTGCGCCTCGCGCGCCAGGTCGGCAATATCCACGAAGCGCGCCGTTACTTTGTTCCGCCGCCCCGCTCTCCGCACTCCATATTCCAGAATCGCCGCGAACGCTCCACGATCGTACGGAAACAGATTTTCCTTTTCGCTGAGCCCGCGCAATCGTCCGGCATATTCTTCGATCACCCCATCGCTTAGCGGCATTTCCTCGTCAAACTCCACGCGCACCTTGAATATCTTCCGGAAGTCCTCTTCGTACTCATAAAGCATTTCGTACAGGTCGCGATCCCCAATCAGAATCACTTTCACGTTCAGTTCCACGGGCTCCGGCTTTAGCGCCGTCGTTGCAAAGGGATAAAACACTTCCATCGGCTGAATCTCCAGCCGGTTGTGGTTCAGCGTGCGCTTCAACGCCCGCCACACTCCCGCCTCCGATAGCGCTTCAATCGAATACATGATCAGGAAGCCGCCGTCGGCGCGCAGCAGCGAGCCGCCGCGCAAATCCATAAAATCGCTGCTCCAGCCGCCACGCGCGTCATAGGCTCGCTGAATCGTGCCAAACAGGTTGGCGTAGGTTGGCGTTGTCTCGAAGATTACCGGCGAATCGTTTTCGCTGTTGTGCGACAAAATCACATTCACGCCGTAAACCCGGAACGGATCCCGTTCCGGTCCCGGCATCTTCTGCATAATTTCCGGCGGCTCTCCCGCTTGTTCTTCTTCTCCTTCCCGCTCTTTGAACGGTCCCAAATTGTCCAGCAAGTGGTGCCGCACCTCTTCCAGGTACTCGGAAACTCCGTCGCCGGGATACTTTTCTTTCAACTCCTCGATCACTCCGTCAACCAGCACCGAAGCTGCTTCTTGCTCCAGGTAACTCAGTTCGCTGGCCAGTTCACGGGAAAGCGTCAGCGTCTTCCGGTACACCACCGTGAATTCCTGACGGAACATCTCGTATTTCCGCTCAATCTCTTCCGCCACTCCCGTCTCTAGTTTTCCCTCGTGCACCATCTTGGCGATATCCTCGATGGGCACCATCTGCCCTTCCAACACAGGGAAGATTTCCGGCAATGCCACCGCACCCACTTGCATGTGGCCCAACGCAAACTGTTCGCGGGCAATCCGCCTCGTGAAATCATCCATCAAATCCTTCTCGCGTACAGAAAACCGCTCGACGATTCGTCCCTTCTGCCGCTGGAACGGTTCGCCTTCAAACACTTGGGGAATTCGCCGCCGCAGGAAGTCCACACCCGCCTGCATATCTTTTTTGAACACGTTCGCCGAGCCGCGCGGCAGCGAGAGCAGCCGTGGCCGGTCCGGAATCTTGAAGTTATTGACGTAGCAGCGGTCTAGCGAAGGCTTGGTTGCCGGATGCAAATCCTCAATCATCTGGGCAATCGTGCCGCCGCGGCTGGTGCCCGCCAATCCGCACACAAACACGTTGTAGCCCGGCGCGGACAGCTCCACGCCCATCTTCAGCGCCCGCAACGCGCGCTCCTGTCCCACGAATCCTTCGCGCTTCTGCGCTTGCGCTGTCGTTTCAAACGGTACGCGCGAAAGCTCGCAGCGCCACCGCAACTTCTCGGGAGGCAATTCTGTCGGCATGCTCATTGTCTTTTCGGTTGTCAAAGCCATTCGAGGGCGTACTCTAGCACAGCGCGCCGTACCACGCGCGGAATTTACCCCGCGCGTTACGCTTTCAGTTACGCATGCTCCTTCGCCATTTGGTCGCGATGGTCCATGTACACCCGGAAAACTCCCAGCGCCGCCGCCATGATTGTCGGTCCAGCCACCAATCCCAGGAGCCCGAAAGCATCCAATCCGCCCAATATACTGATGAACAGCAGCAGATCGTTCAATCGAGTGCGATTGCGCATCAACAGTGGCCGCACCAGGTTATCCGCAATCCCCGCTACGCCCCCGCAAATTGCCACCACCAGCAGCGCCTTTCCCCAGTGCCCGTTGAATACTAACCACAACGCCGCCGGAATCCAGATGATTGCCGAACCCACCACCGGCACAATCGAGAAAAATGCGATCAGTACCCCCATGAATATGGGTGTACCAAGACCAGTCAACGCAAAGGCCGTGCCCCCCAGTACTCCCTGGATTATTGCAATCAAAAGCGCCACAGCCACGCTGGCAAAAATCAGGTCTCGCGATTCCTTCAGCATGTCTTTTTGAATTGCCGCGTCGAACGGGATCAGGTGGCGCAAAGCGTGCACAATCTGTTCTCCATCACGGAACATGAAGAACAAGGCGAACAGCAGAATGAAGAGGTTCACGAAAAATGAAAACAGGTTCTTCAGCAACGATCCGACGCTGGTTGCCAGGTACGACCCGATCTTTTCCGCTCCCTGCCGCAGTGGCCCGATGAAGTCCACATTGCGGACTGCCTCTGGCATACGCTGTCTGACCCAATCCACCAAATGTGCCGGCACACCCGCCGAACCACTGTTGATCGCCGCTTGCACCTGCGTCGAAGCCACCACCGCTTCACGCGCTGCATACACCATCACCAGCAAGACCGGTACGATCAACACGGCTGTGACTCCCACCGTGCAAACCACCGCGGCCCACGTCGGCCTCATTTTTCGCAATAGCCTCGCGTAAATGGGGTAGAAGAAAATGGCGAATACCGCCGACCACATCAACGGCTGCACAAACGGTTCCACAATCTGGAAAACAAGGTAGCCTAGAAGGAGCAAGGCGCCGTAAGAGAGCACCGTGGTTAACCGGTCACTCGTTGTTGTATCTCGTTTGGCTTGTGTCATCTGCGTTATATAATCCACCCGGTTCGTCTGGTATCCAACTCTGTGCGGCTTCCAGGTTTCCAGGTTGTCTGCGCCCGAGGATCTGAAGACGGTATGCCATTTCGCAAAATCCCGTTCACGTTCGCGCAGGCTCGCCTCCTTGCTGTACTTGCTTTAATCAATTTTGTCAACTTCGCCGATCGCCAGGTCCTGAATCCCCTGGTTCCCCTGCTTCGTCAGCATTTTGGCGTGAGCGATGCCCAACTCGGCTCCCTCCAAATGGTGCTTCTGGTGATTTTGGCAATCGCCAGCATTCCTTTCGGCATGCTTGCCGACCGTTTCAGCGAACCAAGGATCATCGCTGGCGGCGTGTTGTTCTGGAGCTTTGCCGCCATCGCCAGCGGTTTTGCTCCCACTTTCTTCCTGCTGTTTCTGGTCCGTGGACTAGTCGGTATCGGCGAAGCCGCCTATGCCCCCGCGGCGCAATCCCTGATCTCCGATTCTTTCTCCAAGGATAACCGCGCCATGGCTCAGGCTGTCTTCGCCTCTGGCATGATACTTGGCGGCGTCTCTGGTCTGGCCCTCGGCGGCATCATGGGAGCCCGCCACGGTTGGCAGCACGCCTTCATCATCATGGGCGTAATTGGCATACTCCCTGGTCTTTCCGCCTTCAAGCTCAAGGAACCTCCACGACGGCCTCGTTCAGAAGCCATCGCTTGGTGGGAACTTCTTCTCGTGCCCGCGTTCGTGGCCATGATTGCTGCCGGTATCTGCATCACGTTTACAACCGTTTCGTTCGTCACTTGGGGCATTGATTACGCCATGAACTACAAGAACTTCAGCCTCAAGGAAGCCGCACTTTCCCTGGCCATCGTTGCCCTGCTTTCTTCCGTTCTGGGAGTCCTTTCGGGCGGGTACATCGCTGACCGCCTTCAGAAACGCTTGAAGTACGGCCGCATCCTGGTCGTCTTTGGCGCCTTCCTTGTGGCAACGCCATTCCTTTTGATCGCCATCCAGTCCGACGAAAAGTGGATGGTGCTTGCCGGGTTCTTCGTGGCCATGTATTTCATGTCGTGGTACCACGGCCCCACAACAGCGATCCTCCACGACCTCACGCCGCAACGTGGCCACGCTACCGCCGTCGGCCTGTATATGTTCGCCACACAGCTTTTTGGCGCTTTCGGCCCACTATTCATAGGCCGCATCTCGGATATCAGCGACTTACAGATCGGCCTGCAAGCTGCCACCGCCGTCCTGGTCTTTGGCGCTTTGTTACTGCTGCTGGTGATCCACTTCGTGCGTCGCGATGGTCTGCATCATCCGCGCCTGGCCGCTTTCCGCGCCGAAGACGAAGCCGCCCACTAATCCGCATTCGCTTGTGGCACAGTCACGCCTGACTGCGTTCTTGGGCTTGATCTCGTAGGGGTCCAGCACGCTGGACCCCATCTCGGCACCCTGTAAACACACGTGTCATTCCGAACCCGCGCTTTGTGCGGGTGAGGAATCTGCTTCTCGTGGTTTCTTCTGTAATTGAATTTGCCGAGAAAATTTTGCTACTTGATCCCGATCATCTCGATCAGCCGCTTCACTTCGTCATGCGGTACATCATACAACGGCCGTTCATCTTCTTCTTCCAGCCTCTCCCGCAAAAACTCCGCCGCCACAAAACTGGCCTCACGATCCGTCAAGTCGCGCCCAGCCTTGCTTCGGAACTCCACAAACGCGGTGTGCGCCAGTCCCACGATGCGCCCTTCGTCATCCACCACGAATTTCGCGTCAATCGAGTCGCTGTGCCGCGTCGCAATGGCATTCCAAATATGCGAAAAACTGCCGCTATAAACGTGGCCGCTCAACTTCGAGGTCACTTCAAATGCGCCAACGAACTGGTTCATGGCGCCGTTGTTGGCAAGCATCGGTACGCTAGGCACGTTTGCTCCTCTTTCCGCCACATCCACGCGAAGACCTAGTGTTCAATACCCCCGCGCAACTGTCAATCCCGCCGCTCTGCACGAGGCGCCATTTAGCTTTCGCCGCGTCATCACAAAACAGCACTCCGAAGCCTCTCCGCCGCGCAACTCATTTTCCCCCGCTGCATTTCCAAAGGTGATATAGCTTTCCTCATGGAACCCATTCCGAAGTCCCGCCCTGCCGTCATCGCCGCCGGCATCGTCGCCATCCTCTTCGGCGCGTTCGGCGTGCTCGCTGCCATCCTCGTCGAAGTCTCCATGCTCTACGTCTCGCGCATCCATTCTGAAGGCATGCGCGCTCCGATGCCCGAAGCCGTCCGCACCATGACCAGCATCATGTGGCTATTCTTTCTGGCGCTGGCAATCTTCGGCATCTTCGTCGGCGCGTACATTCTCCGTCGCCGCAATTGGGCCCGCATCACCATCCTCATCTGGGCCGGCCTCATGGCAGTTTTCTCCGCCATCGCCCTGGTGGCCACCTTCCTGGTCCTAAGCTTCATGCCTGCCACAATGCCTAACGCCAGCGAAGTCGCACCCGTGATGGCGGTGATAAAGTGGATGATAGCGCTGTTCTACACGATCCCGCTGGGCGTCGGAATCTGGTGGCTTATCCTGTTCACTCGCCAGGCGGTGGTCGAAGAGTTCAATCCGCTCGCCGCTCGTCTTCATCCCGGCAAAACTCTGGACGCCTCTGGCTTCCCCCAGGAATCGCCCGCAGTTCCCTCCTACGTTCCCGGCGGCCCAGCTTGCCCTTTGCCGTTGATCATCATCGCGGGATTGGACATCTTCGGTGGCGCTTCCACGCTGCTGCTTCTCTTCTTCCCAAATTCGTTCATGTCAACGATTCCGGTCTTCCTCTTTGGCCACGTCTTCTACGGCAAGTTTGTGCTGCTGGTTTACGCGCTGATCGGAATCGTCTACCTGGTTTGCGGCATTGGCGTGATCAAGCTCAAGCCGTGGGCGCTCGACCCGCTGATTTGGTTCCAGGCCGTTTTCGCTCTCAGCGGCGTCGTAACGCTTCTGAATCCCCACTTCATGCCCTTGATGAAGGAAGCCATGGCCAAGATGATGCCCAAGCTAACCGGCGAATTGCCCGCGAATGCTCCACTTCCGGCGAACATGTTTATCTTCTCGGATAACTATTTCAAGGCAATGATGGCTTTTGGATTTGTACTTGCCGCGGCAATGTTGGCGATTCTGATTTTCTATCGCAAAAAGTTTTTAGAAGCCGCGCGCGCAAAGCAATCCCCAGCGGGCTGAAACTCAGCCTGTCCAATCCAAAAAAAATGTGTGCGTCTTAGCCGCGGCCAACCGCGCGGCGTTCAGTGTCCCACAAGCGCGGGAACTTCCGCGTGCGTGTAGTGCCGAATGGCAGCGCCCACTCCGGCGCCGGGTTCGTGGCGGTGTCCCTGATCGATCAAAGCCTTGTCCATCGCGCCCAGCAATTCCAGCACGAATTGCTTCTGGCTGCAGAAGCCCATCAGGCCCAGCCGCCAGATTTGTCCCTTGGTCGCGCCAATGCCGCCGGCGATTTCGATGTTGAACTCCTCCAAAAGCTGATTGCGCAGCTTGGCATCGTCCACACCAGCAGGAATCTTCACTGCCGTTACGGTAGGCAACCGGTCCGCCGGCTTATCCACAAACGGCTTCAATCCCATCGCTTCCACGCCCGCAAGCAGCGCCAACTGATTCTGGCGTTGACGTTCCCAGCGCGGCTCCAGCCCTTCCTCAAGCACAATCCTCATCGCCTCTCGCAACGCGTAAATCAGCGAAATCGGCGGTGTGTGATGATACAGCCGTTCTTTGCCCCAGAAATTCATCGCGGTAGAAAGATCGAAGTACCAGCTCTGCACTTTCGTCTTTCGCGTCCGGAAAACTTCTTCAGCGCGCGGGCTCACCGTAATAGGAGACATCCCCGGCGGCGCGCTCAACGCCTTCTGCGAACCGCTGAAGCAAATGTCAATGCGCTGCTTATCAATGTTCAACGGCACCGCAGCCAGTGTCGCCACCGCGTCCACCACCAGCAGCGCGCCGCATTCATCAGCCACTTGCCGGAAGGGATCGATGTCGGTAATCACGCCCGACGAGGTTTCCCCTTGCGCCAGTCCAATCATCTTGATCTTGCGGCCCTTAGACACTTTGCGCACATCTTCCGGGTCCACGGGTTTGCCGTAGGGCGCTTCAACAAGGTGCACTTTAGCGGGAGTGTGTCCCGCGATGACGTGCATGCGTTGCGAGAACAGGCCGTTCACGCAGCAGATGCATTCATCGCCGGCTTCCAACGAATTCAGCACCGAGGCTTCAATGCCGCCAGAACCGGAGGCGGAGAGCGGAAACGTGATGCGATTCTCGGTCTGGAAAATCTGCCGCAGCAGGACTTGCGTTTCGTCCATGCAGCCACGGAACCACGGGTCCAGATGCCCCACAAGCGGAGTCGCCAGTGCCCGGTAGACGCGCGGGTCCATCGAAGACGGCCCGGGAGTCATCATTAAACGGACGGGAGGCTTGAGTTCACCAATTGGGTTGGTCATATTGCTCCTTTACGGATCCTTATGAATCCACAAGGATGGCCCGCAGGTTCGTACTTCGGGGAGTCGCTGGAGTACGGCGGGAACTCCAGTCTGACCCACCCCCGTGCCCAGCGCAACGGTCAATTTGGATGGCGCCGGGGGAGTGCCTCTTTCGCCGCACGTCCTGGCTTTGCTCCGCTCGAATCTTCTCCAGGGAACGCCATTCTCCCGAATGGCGCCGTTGCCTTCCCCCCGTCATCCCGCCTGCCCAGCCCCGTCTTGTCTGAATGCATCTTGGGTTTGTCTTCTCTGCGAGTCTCTGCGAACTCTGCGCCTCTGCGTTATCTTTACTCTTGCCTCTTGGCCCTTTGTCGCTGCTCCCTGATTCCCTTCCCGTCATACGGGCACAGCTTCGCGCCGTTTCAGCTTGGGCAGCGTCTTGATGGACTTCCCGGCCTTCTCCTCCGCCACTCTCAGATCGTAAAGACTCTGCAGATTCAGCCAAAACTGTGCGCTCGTGCCAAAAAAATGTGCCAACCGTAGCGCCGTATCACCCGTGATCGCTCGCGTCCCGTTCAAGATTTGCGTCACGCGATTCGTCGGCACGCTCATCTTGCGCGCCAGTTCCGCCGCGCTCATATCGAGTGCTTCCAGTTCCTCCGCCAGGTGTTCCCCCGGATGGATTGCAGCAATAGCCATGGCAATTCTCCGAATGATAATCGACGACATCCGCAAAAACAGCAACCCCGGCCGTTCCTGTGTGAGCCGGCTGAATTCCCCCAGGAACGCCAATTTCCCGATTGGCCCTCTGCTAACAAAACGCAGCCTTGACAATGGTATCGTATGTGTTACCATTTGGCATGGCTTTAACACGGGATTTCAAGGAAACCATCCAGGCACGCGTAAAACGTGATCCTGGTTTCCGCAAAGCGCTTCTCCGGGAAGGAATCGAGAGCTTTCTTTCCGGTGATGTGGAAACCGGGAAAATCGTGCTTCGCGATTTTATCAACGCCACCGTTGGCTTTACGAAACTGGGCCTCGTCACCAACCGCTCGGCAAAAAGTCTCATGCGCATGCTTGGTCCGGGTGGCAACCCTCAGGCGCGTAACTTGTTCGAGATCGTTGCCTATCTGCAGGAAGCCGAAGGCGTACGGTTCCAGATCCGCCCCACACGCTCTGCCTTACGCAGAAAGCGCACGGCCTCAATCCGCGCGGCGAAACGGCGAACCATCCCGAAACGGTAAACGCCATCCGGCGGAAATGTGCCCGGTGAAGTGCTGCAAAATGGGGCGGTGAAGGGGAGAGGCGACTCAGCAGCTAAAGAGAGGTCAAAATCCGCACCCTTTCTGAACCAAACCCAAAGGCTGCTGTGCCCAGTTTCTACCTCTTGGCCATCCGCCTAGTGTTTCAAAATACGAAGGGGCAACCTTACGGTCGCCCCTTATCGTCATAGAGGAATTGTCCGGCAAAACCGAAGGTATCCTCTTTTTAGCTCTCGGCCACTCTTGGCCTACATATAGGATACCACAACGAGGCTACGGGATTTCAAGTAGATCGAGCGGCGACGGGCCAGAAGTCGTGCCTACTAGGCTTAGGTTGATATGGGCCCTGGCAGCCAGTTCTAGAGGAACAACTTTTTCGGTCAGCGCAGCGTGCGCAACGCGATCGAGCCCAGCACCAATGAGGGGTGCCACTGCGCGAAGACACGATTTTACGCCTACTGCGTCAGTCTTGCCCCAATGCAAGACCATGTTTCTCTGCCTATAAAGGCGCCGAAACGCCGCCGCAAGGTGAGCTTCAATATCACGCAGCACTCGATTGGGTTTCGCCAGCAAATCTCCGAGCCGAACTGCCGCCGCAGCATCCGACGGGTCTGTAAACGTGGGAGCCGACGCGCCCGTTAGCAACCCCGCCACGATGGCCGCTCTGTCGCGGTTGCTGGCACAACTTTTCAACTTCGCTGCAAGGGCCCCGCCTTGTTCTTCCAGCTTGTATGACAAGCCCGTTAACTCTGCGCGCGGCAAAGAGCATGCGGTGATCGAAGCCATCCGATCAGCCGCCAAAACACGCTCTTTATCTCCTGGACCCGTCATAAGACTCTCAATCGCGGCCCACCCGCCCGCGATTGCAGCACTTCGCAATTCGGAATTAAGAGGACTGGCCAGTTCGACGGCAGCGTCAATCTGAGGTAATGGCTGGCTTGAATATACCTGATTCTCCCGACTCAGCGCGTGAACCTCTATCCTTCGACGCGGACTACGCAGCGGGATGGGGGCCTTTTCACCAACAATCCACACTCTGTTGATTGGCACCAATTTCTGGTACGTTCCGAGGCTCACTCTTGCGCTCAACCTATCCACTTCTTCCGCGGCTATCTCTGCTGCGGAAAACCCGTCCCGTGCCGTTACATTCAGCTTCAGACCTCCCCTCTGCCGGACACCGCTAACATCGAAGTTGTTCGACCGCAGCCACGCAGAGACTTCCTGATTGCCTAACCACGCTGATTGAGGCGCCGGCGACTTGGGTACCGAGGCGTTCTCAAAAGCGATCAAAAGTTCATAGCTTCGCGGCGGAATACCGATCAATGAGTGAGCTTCCTGCAATAGTTCGGAAATCGACCGCGACCCTGCTTCATACAGCGTTTTGTACGTCCACCATCGATGCAAGAAGGCGGGTGGCCCGGATTCTCAACTCATTTTCTCGCGGTCGCCGGTGTAAGCCGAGCCTCCGCAGATTCCCGCCTCCTCAACCCGACCAAGCACGGAGGGTGCCCCAGGTTCGGCTTGGGAACCTGGGTCTTGGGGTTCGCATTCCAAGCGAGTACCAGTTTCGAAACTAGTACCCTATAAATAATAGTAGACAAACGGTAAATAATGTGCTAAGCTTCCTCCGTTATGCTGAGGGGACGCGGCTCTTGTACCATTTCGGATCGCCCCACTCCTTTACCCAGACCACTTTTCGCGAAGGCTGATCGCCTTGTTGCCGTCCCTCTGTCTTCTTCTTTGGCTGTGGACTGTAAGCTGTCGGCTGTAGGCTGCTTTTCTCCCCTAAGTCCAATCATTCCCGTAGATCCGAGAAATCCTCCCGTAAGCCCAATCATTCCCGTACATGCGCAAAAACAGGGGGGTGGAGGGTGTTTCTTGCATTCAACTGTAGACTGTCAACTGTCGACTGTGAGCTGTCTTTCTCCCCTAACCCCTTTGTTTCCCCTTGATACGAGAAATAGGGGGGTACACCCCCCTCCCAGAGCCGCGCAGGGCTTCCTCTAACATGCCCTACCGTTCCATTTCGGAATTCTCTTCTGCGCTCTCAAAGTCACCGCAAAGCAAAATTGTCGGACCGCCGACATTTCCTCATCGAAGCGGGAATGCCCTGGTCCGTCTGGATCATGTAGACGTGGGGCTTCAGCCCCGCGGGCTCGGCATGACTGAAGTCATGCACCTACAAATCCTGTCGCACGATGGTTCGCGCCTTTCAACAAGACCGCAAAGTGAAAATGTCGGCGCGCCGACATCTTTGATCTTCGCACGACCCTCTTCTCTGCGAGCCTCTGCGTTCTCTGCGCCTCTGCGTTATCTTTTTCTTTCTTTGTTCCCTTGCTCGCCACCCGCCACTCATCACTCGCCACTAAGTCTAACCATTCCCGTACTTACGCAAAAACAGGGGGTCGGGGGTATCCCGTCCACTGCGTCCACAGACAACTCCCTTGCATATATTACCCATGTTCTACTTGCAACTGAGATACAAAATGTCGGCGCGCCGACATTTGTGACACTGCGCACATTCACACCTAAACCCGAGAACCGATCTAAAAATCGGCCCCTACGCAAACTGTGGGCTGTCGGCTGTGAACTGTCGACTGTGAATTGTGATCTAGCTAATTGGAGGCGACAGGCTTTGGCGCAGGCAATTTTTCAGCGGCAACGGATTGCAGCAGATCAAGCCGGGCTCGCAATTGGCCGAGCTCCTTGCCTTCGCGGAGCATTTCGTCCTGCTCGAAGCGGCGTTTGGCGCGGGCGTCTTCATTCTCCAAACCGCCGGTGGTGTCCCGGAAGAAGGCTTGTTCGTCGATGACGAACATTTGCATCAGCAGGTGCAGCTTGGATTGCTTCTCTTTGATCTGCTGCTCCAGGGACGCGATTTCCGCTTTACGCTGCTCGGGATCTTGCGGGATGGCAGCCGACTCCTTCGCGGCAGGCTCCGCTTTGGCGGCATTGGCCGAACCCGCGGGCTGGTGCGCTACGAGCAAGCCGATGTCGTCATCGGTGAGCACGGGAGCCTTTTTTACCGGCGTTCCCTTCATTCCGGTGGACGTTTGGGAAGCTTCGATATCCTGCGTCTTGGATTTGTTTTGTGCGCGGCACACCCCGGGCACACTTAAGGAGCATACAGAAATCATCGCAAAGACACGGAGAGAGGGAGTCATGGGAAATCTCCGCCGAAAAGTAGGCCTTTGCGCATAGGCTACTCCTCCTGTGGAAAGCGTCAAGGTTCAATCGCAAGTACCAGACGCGAGAGCGGCAAATGGAACGGGCGGAGAATGCGGCGGAAATCAGGGATCGTGCGGACATGGGGCGCAGGAGTCCCGCGCCCCTACTGGAGAAGGAGCGGGGGACGCAAGTGCAGTGAACGGAAAGGTGGCGGGCGCAAATCTCACAAATTGCAAGAGATGGCGTGGGAGTGCAACTTTATTTACAGGCTTGAGTTTAATGGCACAAGCCGCTTGAAAGACGCTTTAACCTGAATCCAGCACAACCCGGCGGCCAAACAAAACAACACTCCCGGAGAGAGAGTGCAAGGGGAAACTCATGCAACGTTCATTGAAGTACGTTTATTTGCTTTTCATCGCTTTAGCAATTCTGGCAATTCCTGCAACCACGCCCGCGCAAATCGCCGTGGGCATTTCCATTCATATCGGGCCGCCTGCTTTGCCGGTGTATGCCCAACCGATCTGCCCTGGCGCTGGTTACTTGTGGACTCCCGGCTATTGGGCTTATGGTGATGCCGGTTACTACTGGGTTCCGGGAACGTGGGTGATGGCGCCGACGCCCGGGCTCTTGTGGACGCCGGGATACTGGGGCTGGGCCGGCGGAGCCTATATGTGGCACGGCGGATATTGGGGCCCGCACATCGGGTTCTATGGCGGAATTAACTACGGATTTGGATATGGCGGCGTGGGATTCGTTGGCGGCGAGTGGCGCGGCGGAGTGTTTCACTACAACACCGCGGTGATGCACGTGGATACGACCGTGATTCACACGACCTACGTCAACCGGACAGTGATCAACAACACGACCGTGAATCACACCAGCTTTAATGGTGGAGAAGGCGGCGTGAACGCGCAGCCGACAGCAGCGGAACGAGCGGCGGAGAATGAACATCACACGCCGGCAACGTCGATGCAGACTCAGCACGAACAGGCGGCCCGCAGCGATAAGAGCATGCTGGCATCCGCGAATCACGGGCGACCCGCGGTGGCGGCAACAGCGAAGCCCGGCGAGTTTCACGGAGCGGGAGTGGTAGCGGCACGTTCTGCCGGATCGAATCCCAATCGTCCATCAAACGCGGCGGGGCAGTCGGATCGTCCACCCAGCGCGCGGACCAACAACACGTCTAATGCCGAGACAAAGACAAGCTCAGACAAACCGAGCACGTCAAACAACAATAAGCCGAACACGAAGTCTTCCAACACCGCGAAATCGAACAACAAGCCTTCCAAGCCAGCGAAACCGCCGAAGGAACCGAAAGAGCACGAAAGCTCTGGCAAGCCCGGCGGGCACGGACGCTAAAAAGTACGGCACTAAATGGAGAATGCCCTCGTGAAAGCGAGGGCATTTTCTTTTTGCGAAGAAAAAATCAGGCGGAAGCAGCCGCCGCGTCGAGCGCGATTCCTTCGGCGAGAACGTGATCGGGAACCTTGCGCAGTTCGCGGACAACGCGGAACCAGGAAAGCACTTTCAAGGCGTAAAAGGTGATGTCGACTTCCCACCAGTAAAAGCCTTGCCGCGCCGAAGCCATAAAGTAGTGATGATTGTTGTGCCAGCCTTCTCCAAGAGTGACCAGCGCGAGCACCCAATTATTCTTGCTGGTATCGGTGGTGGGAAAGCGGCGCTTGCCGAGAAGATGCGATAGCGAATTGATGGTGAAAGTTCCGTGCCACAAGAGCATGGTGCTAAGGCAAAAGCCCCAAGCGAAGAAGCCGAATCCACCGATGAGCCAGATCGCGGCGCCAAGGAGAAAGGGCGGAACGAGATAGTATTTGTTGAGCCAGCGAAGTTCCGGGAATCTGGCGAAGTCGCCAATGTAATCGAGCCGCGTCCCTTCGTACTTGTCGGAGAGAATCCAGCCGATATGAGCCCACCAGAAGCCGAAAAGTGTGGGAGAGTGCAAATCCAGTTCCTGATCGGAATAGCGGTGATGGTGCCGATGATGGGCGGCCCACCAGAGGACACCCTTCTGGGAAGAGGACATGGCCATGAAGGCGAGTAGGAATTGAAACCAGCGGCTGGTCTTGAAGGAACGATGCGAGAAATAACGGTGATAGCCGGCGGTGACGAAGAACATGCGCACTTCGTACAACGCGAAACAGGCGAGCAGATAATACCAGTGAAAACGCACAAAGAAGATCGACAGCGCGGCGAGATGCATGAGAACAAAGGGAATCGAAGTGAGAACGCGAAGGCGCGCGCCGTTAGGTAGGGGTATAGATAAAGATCTTGCGACCGAAGACATCCAAACAACTCCCGCGCGGGGAAATCCCGCAAAAAGATTCATGCGCGCAAAAGTAGACGGATGCTCAGCGCCACGCTCTATAAAACAAGTTTACGGGGCAGTGTGGAAGGGGTCAAGGCGATTTGCGGGAAGTAGAACCGTTGAGATAGGAACAACGGGAAGGGATGTGCTATCGTCGCAGGGAAAGAGAAGGAGCAAGAATGGCGGAACGCCCAGTATTGGTCGGATTGATTCCTCAGGTAGTGGTGCTCGATCCCGGCGACCAGGTGAGCTGGATATCGGATGCGGGCAATTTGCGCGTGGAGTTTGACACCAACCGCTGCCCATTTTCGTCGAACATTTTTCAAGCGCCGATGGGGATGCGATTGTTGAGCGGCCCAGCAGTGGCGGGTACAAAGGCGGGAAGTTACAAGTACCGGCTGTGGCTGAACGAACAGATGGTAGGCCGCGGCGAAGTGATTCTGCGAGATAAATAAAGCTAAAATCCGAAATTGAAGAGTGCTTCCTCCACTCCGGCACAGCCAAGAGCGCCGTTCCTACGGTCGGAATGACAGGATTTCAGAATTGCGGGAGCGTTGAAGCGGAGCTAATTCTTCCCGGCGGCGTGATAGCCGGCTTTGATGGCGTCGGCCTCCGACATGTACTTGCCCTGTTTGGTTTTGCCGTAAAAACGTGTGCCGGGCTTGTGATAGATCCCCGAATCGGTATTGACCCAGACCATGGCGTCGCTTTTCGCCGGCGGTGTCGATTGCCTGGCAGCGGGCTTTGCGGCAGGAGCAGTGGCGGTTGAATAATTGTTAGCGGTTGAAGGCTTGGCCGCCGGAGTCGCGGCAGAAGCGGGAGTAGCAGGGGTCTGCTTGGGCTTGGGAGGATTTTGGGCGGGGCTGGAATCGGTTTGATCGGCGGATTGTTGTGCAGCTATAACAGGCAAAGACAGCAAGCCTGCAAACAAGAAGAGAGCAGACAAGAGCGCGAGGAAGAGATTGTTGCACGTGCGTTTCATGAGGCAGAAATCCTTTCGTGCGGAGCGCGGCAAGCGAGTAAGAGCAACCTGGAACAGACGGTTCGGGGGACTTTGTTGCAAAGTGTGCATATAATGAAATGGTATCTTGGGAATGTCAAGGCGGAATTGGCCGGTTCCGCGGCAACCCCAAGACCCAGGTACCAGAAACCGGAACCTGGGGCACCCTTCGTGGTCGATCCGTTCGAGGAAACGGAAACATCGGGAGATTCGACCTACAGCGCGTGCTTGAAGAAAAAGAGTTGAGAATCCTGGCCGCCCGCCACTTCTAGTCTGCAACTTGTGAGCGCCAGTTTCCGATTACGTGGAAAGTCGAGACTAGCCTAAAATGAAGAAGAGGGAAAATCGCAGCGCATGAAACTGAAATTACCGGAAGGCTCATTTGAAGCGTACCTATTTGATTGCGACGGAACCATTGCGGATTCAATGCCGCTGCACTACCGGGCATGGAAAAAGGCGCTGGGAGAATGGAAGTGCGAATTCGGCGAGGAACTTTTCTACTCGTGGGGCGGGATGCCCATCGTGGAGATCATCGCGACGCTCAACAAGAAGCATGGACTGAAGATGCCGGTAGAGACTGTGTCGCAGAGGAAAGAGAGCATCTATTTCGAGTTGCTTCCCGAGCTAAAAGCTGTTCCGGAGGTTTTGGAACACATCGAGGCACAGCATGGACGAATTCCCTTCGCGGTCGTCTCTGGAAGCACCAGGGAATCGGTGACGGCGTCGCTGATTGCGCTGAAACTCCTCGACAGGTTCGATACGTTTGTTTGTGCGGGAGACTATGCGAAGAGCAAGCCCGACCCGGAAGCATTTTTGCTGGCGGCAGCCAAGCTGGGGATAGCGCCGGAGGCGTGCCTGGTGTTTGAGGACACGGGAATGGGGATTCAAGCGGCAACGGCGGCTGGGATGGCTTCGGTAAGGGTGCCTCCGCCATGGGAAAGAGCTCCCTCGGACAAGCCGAGTAGCTGAGAAGCAGATTGTGGATGAGAAAGGCTAGTCGCCAGCGGTTTGGGCGCGTGCGAGTTCAACCGACTCGGCAAGGCCACGCCGGATTGGCCCCAGAACGAACGCGGGGACATCCCGTTCGGGCTCGAGCGAGAGATTGGCGGCTTTGCGGGGGAATTCGGAGCGCTGGTCCATGTGCAGGCCCGCTTCCTTGAGGAATTCGGCGGAGAAACCCATGTCCTCGGCGCGGTCCACACCCCAGAACCAGAGTTTTTCTTCGTTGCGCTGCAGGAAATGGAGGGACTCCTCCAACTTCTTCATAGCGCGATCAAAAGAGGAAGCCAGGAAGTAGACTGGAAGGGTCCAGGCATGCCGGGGGTACAGGACACGGATGCGGATACAGTATTTGCCAGTCTGGTTCTTCTCAATGCTGCAACGGTAGTCGTTGCGAATGCTGGAGGATCGAGGTTGTGAGGTTTTTTTCATGGTGAAGACGATGAATTTCTCTACAGAGTTCAAACGGGGCAAGTGGCCGGGGACTGCTCCTTCAACATCCTGAAAAGCTTGTGAGCAAGACCCTTCCGGGCAAGCCCAAGACTTAAACACAGAATAGGGTAGCGGGCCGGAGCAGAGACGGCAAGGGGGCAGCTGTGAATTACTTTTCCTTTTTGTTTTCTGTAAGTTAGATTAGGTTAAGTCGCCGAATCCGCGCATTTTTTCTGGCATCAGCTTCAGTGTGCCGTCCTTCTTCATGCGCTCTTCCAAGGCAGTGTGGAAGGCCTCAAAAGCCAGGTTGCGTTTGGCCTGAAGGAGGTTATCGGTGATGGTCTTCTTCTGTTTCTCCAGATCCGCGGGATTAGCTTCGTCTTTCTCCAAGACTTGATAGACAACCCAGTTGGTGCCGAGGGTGAGGGGGGCTCCGACTTCGCCCGTCTTCAGAGAGAAAGCGGCGGCGAGTTGCTTACCGCTGCCAAGACCAGTGACCGAACCGCTTTGGGCGAATGGTTCGGAGGTCTTGGGGTCAAGACCCAAGGCTTTGGCGGCGGGGTCGAACTTCTCGCCTCCCTTGACACGCTTGGCAAGGTCAACAGCCTTGGATTGCGCCAGTTGGATGGCTTTCTGCTGCTTCAACTGGGAAACCACTTTATCGTGAACTTCTTCGAGCGAACCCTGGTGTGTGGGAACAATTTGCTGGAGAGCGATAACGACGTAGCCACGGTCGGTCCGAATGGGGAGGCTCAGGTCGCCCTGACGAAGGCGGAAGAGTTCGTCTTTGACCTCCTGCGAGTTGCCAAGTTCAAGGAGGGGTTCGTTGGCCGCGACAGGGCGGGTTACGGCGATTGTCAGATGATATTTCTGGGCGAGACCATCGAGAGTGGTCTTGTTGGACTGGCGGATTTCGGCGGACATCTTGTCGGCGATATTTCCGGCTTCCGTGTCCACCTTCTGAAGAAGCAGGGGCGCACGAATGGAATCCTTGACCTCATCGAAGGATTTGGTATGGGCAGCTTCCTTGTCGATGAGCTTGATGATGTGGAAGCCGTATTGCGTGCGGATGAGGTCGGAAATCTGGCCCTTATTGAGGCTGAAGGCCGCCTTTTCAAATTCAGGGACAGTCTGGCCTTGCACGAGCCAATCCAAGTCGCCGCCCTTGGTTTTGCTACCCGGATCCTCGGAGTACTTCTTGGCGAGTTCCTCGAAATTGGCGCCCTTCTTTTTAGCTTGCGCGAGGACATCGGTGGCCAGCTTCTTGATCTCTTCAACTTCGGCATCGGTCTTGCCGGTAGTCAGAAAGAGAATGTGCTGGGCGTGGAACCGGTTGGGGACTTCGTACTGCAGGATATTCTGATCGTATATTTTCTTCAGGTCGTCGTCGGAGACGGTAATGGACTGGCGAAGCTGGGCGAGGTCCACGAGGGCGTAGCGGGCAGCGCGTTTTTCGGGGATCTGAAAAATGGCCTTGTTTTTGGCGTAGTAGGCCTGGATTTCTGGCTCTGCGACGGTGACCTTGCTGAGCAAGTCGTCGGGATTGATGGAGACGTAGGCGAGCTTCACTTTGTCGTTCTGGAAGCGGAATTCGTCGAGAATTTCCTGCGGGCCGACGCTGATGCCATCGGTGATGAGTTTGCGGAATTTTTCTTCGACGAGTCCAGAGCGGACAAGTTCCTCAAAGACAGGCACGGACATCTGGAAGCGCTGCTGGACTTCGCGGGCATAAGCGTCCATGCCAACGAAGGTGTCGCCATTGAAGGCGCCGGGAACGTACATGCGGATACGATCGGCGCGCTCCTTTTCACTGACAGTGATGCCGAGGCGCTTGGCTTCGAACTCGACTTCCTTCTGGAAGACGAGCTGATTGAGGAGCTGGCGGGCGTACAGGGATTCGAGCTGCTTGGGGATATTATTGTTCTTGCGAATTTCGTTGAGCTTATCGTGCACATCCGCGAGGGTGACGGTTTGATCACCAACACGAGCCACGACATCCGTGGAAGTTTCCGCAGTGTTGGTTCCCTGTGGGACAAGATAGAGGAGCATGCTCAGGGCGAGCAAGCCGATGACGACGCCGAAGAGGATGCGGACGCCGGTTTTCTTACTGTTGGAATCGCCAGCCATACCAGATATCTCCTAACGAAAGAACAAAGGGGAGTACAAACTTAAGATTATAGAGGAAAGAAGGGGAAGACCCAAATGAAGTTGTGGGCGGGGAGTGGGCGGAACGAATATCCGGCCTACGCGTTCATCTGCCAAACGAGGCAGTTGCAGCAAGCTTAGTTTCCCAGAACGCCGTTTCTGGAGAGTTCCTTAAGGAGAGCTGTGGCCGGCGCATTGAAGCACCCCAAGGTATCCGCTCCACGGACCCACGGCCTCACGGTATTGGTGGGCCATAACCCTCGAGATTTGGTGCAGATGAGTTAAGTCATGAGCTGCCCAGGTCGCCAGCAGTTCTGACAGACTAACTACTCCGAGGGCAGGATGTCGTCCACGCCGATCGAGGTCTTCTTGCCGCAGATTCAATGCACGCAGTTCGCGGAGGTTTTCTGACCGCAAACGAGAAAATTCATCCAACAACTGCCCGAGCAACTTACCTTGATTCTCTCGCATGTGTCCCCAACGATCAAAAGGCTCAAACGTCTGAGTCTCGCCAAATTGCAGCATTATCTTCGCCCGCGGCATCCAGTCAGTGCGTTCGCCGTGAATCAGATGGCCGACGACATCGAACGCGCTCCAACTGCATTCACCTTCATTTCGGAACGTCCACGTTTCCGGAAGATCACGCAGAAGCGCATTCAGAGCAACCGGGGTGCGAGTGAGAAGCGATATTGTGTGCTGCAGGTTATGTTCCATCACGCTCCTCAATTCGTAGACAGCGATTTTCCAGCGACTCTGATTGTAGCTTCTCCGTAAGCCATGTGTCAGCGGCCAACTCTGGTAGTGGACTTCTGGCAACAGTCGGATTTGTTTCCTGCCTCTTGATATTATTCATTGGTTAGTCTACCGGTCTCCGGTAGAAATGCCAGACAACAAGCGAGCGAGAAGTCCCATTGGGGGAAGACGCGAAGAGGTTGAGGGGAGCGGGTTAGACGCCAGAATGCACGGCGTGCCAGAGGCCGATACTGCGAGGACACGAGGAGTGAGCGACTGAGGAGCGTCAGGATATCGCTCACTCCCGGTGTAAAGTCGAGAGCCGGTAGGCTATTCGGCTACGGTCTCGTAAGCGTGTTCGCCGAGTTGCGACTCGTCGAGCCCGACTTCTTCCGAAAGCTCAGTCACTTTGACGGGAGTGAAGCCGTCAATGATGCGCAGCATGGCATACGTGAAGACGAAGGCCCAGACGGAGGAGAAAACCACCGCGGTGACTTCCTTCAGTAGGAAGGTGGGGTCGCCATAGAGCAAGCCATTGGCGCCCTCTGGATTGAATTGCTTGTTGGCAAAAATGCCAAGCATGATGATGCCGAGAAATCCACCGACTCCGTGAACTCCCCAGACATCCAGAGCGTCGTCCCAGTGCAGCTTGTTTTTCATTTCGACGGCGTAGTAGCAGACGACGCCGGAAACGAGACCAATAATCACAGCAGTGGACGGTGAGACGTAACCTGCCGCCGGAGTGACCGTGGCCAAACCTGCCACTGCACCGGTTAGAAGACCCAGGAACTTGGGCTTTTTCTCATTGAGCCATGACACCATCAGCCAGGCAATGGCGGCAAAGGAAGCGGCCACATCGGTATTGAGGAAGGCAGCGGCGGTAACGGAGTCTACACGCATCTCGCTGCCCGCATTGAAGCCGTACCATCCGAACCAGAGTAAACCGGTTCCGAGTGCGACCAGAGGAATGCTGTGAGGCCCACGATCAAGGACGCGCCGCTTGCCGACGTACAGCACGGAAGCCAAAGCAGCCATTCCGGCGATGTTGTGGACAACAATGCCGCCGGCGAAGTCTTTCACTCCCCACTGTTGCAGGAAGCCACCGCCCCACACCATGTGCACGAAGGGGAAATAGACAAAGGTGAGCCAGCCGGTCAGGAAGAGCATGTAGGCTTTGAAACTGACGCGATTGGTGAAAGCGCCAGAGATGAGCGCGGGGGTGATGATGGCGAACATCATCTGATAAGCGATAAAGACCAGGGCGGGAATGGTGGGGTTCGGCGAAGGTGTGCTGAGGTCGACGCCGCGGAGAAGAGCATTATGAAAGTTGCCGACAACTCCATGCCAATCCCCACTGAAGCACAGAGAATAGCCGTACAAGTACCAAATGACGGTCGTCCAGCCCATGGACACGAAGCTCTGGATCATGATGGCCAGGACGTTTTTGCGTCCCACCAGCCCTCCGTAAAAGAAGGCCAGACCGGGGGTCATCAACATGACCAGGCTGGTGCACAAAATCATAAAACCGGTATTGCCGGTATCAAGGTGCAGCATGCAAACCTCCAGCAGGTGAAGTTGTAGTGAAGAATGCTCGCGGAACGGCGAGCGGGGGGTCCGACCACAAGGACGATGGCGCGGATGGAGGGCCCGCAGACCCAGCTGCGCAAAAGCGGTATTACACAGAGACGCTGGACCTATTCAGGGACAAACGCTGTGAGGTATGTCACAAAGCGGTGTGAGATTGTGACGTTTGCCCTGAACTAGTTATTTTGCCGGTTGGCCAACGAGGCCAACAGTGAATCAATCGAGCTTCTTGGCTTCGAAGTCGCCGTTCTGGTAGCCGGTGAAACCGGTCACCTTTCCGGCCGCATCGCGGACGAAGCTGATGCGGACATTGTATTTGGGAACGTTGAAATCGGTTTCGGATTCGGGTAGGACTTCATCGGAATCGGTTTGGCCCGCTTGTTTTACCATGAGGCGCTGACCGTCTCTGACTATTTCAAGCAAAGGACCTTTTTCGATCTGGTAGCGACCCACGTAAGAGTCGAGGACCTTTGGATCAACGCTGAAACCGGGCTTCGGACGATGGAGCAAGCGGCCGCTGGAGCGAATCTGGGCGTCGCCGTAGGAGGTCAAGGATTCGCTGAAACGCCAGTTGTAGTCGAAGTAGCCGGAGACGACTCTGACCTGCAGAGGGGATGCAGGTTGCTTGTAGGCGGGGATGTGCCCGTCAGTGATGACGTAGTCCCAGTCGTAGGGCCTTTGGATGTTCAGCTGGTTGAAATACATGCCGTCAGCGGAAGTGCCGGCGACGAGCCAAACGTAGCGATCGGAGTTCAAAGGATTCGGATAGAGCATCTCCAGCGCGGCATCCTTGACGGGGAAATCCTTGCCATCAACAGTGATGCGATCTGTAGAAATCTGGAGTGGCAACTTGGGGGCGAGCTTTGCCGTTACGCGGTTGGCTTCGGGGCCACCGATGAGCAGGAGAGAATAGCGCGCCATGTCCGCGTCCTTGAGCTCAGTGTCTTGAAAGACGCGAGGTTCCTGTTTTTGCCAATCGCGCCAGGTGTCGATTAGTGCTTTGCCTTTCTGGCGGCACATCTCGGCCATTTCTGGATCCTTGGAGGATGTGCCGATCACGATGGCGAATGGTGTGACCGTGAAATCCAACATGGAGCCCGGAAGGCTCTGGTTCTTGTGAAGAACTGAGGGCTTGTAAGCGGGTGAGGTCAGATGAAGCTTGCCATCCTGGAGAGGCATTTCCTTCGCCTCCCCATTCCAAACAACCTTGATGGGCTTGGCTTGATCAACGAGGGCTGCGGAAGGCGAGAGCACAATGTCCAGGATGTTCTGGGTGTCCAGACGAATCACGTTGCGATCCACGACTTCGGCGTCCACAACCATGAAAGCAAGGGGGCTCTCCGCCTGGAGGACGTGGGCCCAATAGGCTGAGGCGTTGCGCAATCCGGCGGAACGGATGCGGACGTGAGGGGGATCGGGGTTGCGGCGGTATTGCAGGAACCAGGCGATGCTCAGGTTCGCATTGTTGTCGTGCTGAAGGGCTTCGTGGATGCGCCCAGGGTATTCGTGATAACGCACGTTATAGCCCCAGCGCTGGAGGAGGCGAACGCCCCAGCGGGAGTAATCGACATTGACGGACTTATCTGCATCGCCGTGGTGCACGAAGATCGGAGTGTTGAGCAGTCCATCGGCCATGGCCCAACTGCTGCCCTTTTCATTGAAGAAACGGTCAATGGGGCTGAGCTTAGCTAAGTCTTCCTCTGACATGTCAACGTGGTAGTCCGCGCCACCGAATACGGGCGCAATGGCAGCGAACAAGTCGGGATGGCGCGTGGAAACGTTCCAGGTACCCCAGCCGCCCATGGAATCGCCCGTGAGGTAGACACGATCATCGTCAACGTTGAAGAGGCGCTTCGCTTCGGCGAGGGCATGCAGGACATCGGAGTCTCCCATGCCGAGGTACTGGGTGTTGCCGCGGCCGTGGGGCTCCATGTAGATGACGCCCTGGTGATTGAGGTATTCGGTGTCAATCTTCACGTGGCGATCGGAAGCGCCCCACCAGCGGACGTAAACGGGATTGTCTCCGTTATAACCGTGAATCTGGATGACCAGCGGCCACTTTTTGGCGGGATCATAATTTTCTGGCAAATAGGCGCGGCAGAATTGCGGCGAGCCGTCCACCTCGTCGCGATAAGCGAGACGCACGAAACCACCGGGGCGGATGCGGCCGGTCTGGCCCTTTCGCTCGAGCATCAATTCGTCGTACTCCATCAGGGGGGAATGGATTTTCTCCCACGGATCGTCGTTGGGCTCGACGAGTTTGCTTCCCAAGCGATCATCCACCATGTCGGAGAGCATCTTGAGGGTGAAACCTTCAGGCTTGGAGGCGTCCGCCTTCGCCGCCTCAGCGGCTAATTCGCGGGCCTTGGCCATGGAATCGCCTTTGTACCAAGGAAGATACGTGGCATAGAGAACGCCGCTAAGTGTGTGAGTACTGCAGCGAACTTCGTAGGGGCCAACGGGCCATTGCTTGGCATTGATTGGTACGGTTGCGCCTCGCGCGGCATTCGCGGTGAAAATCACTTTGCCACCGGGTTGAATCACCTCGATTTTCACGCCCTCCACATGGGAGCGTTCTGGGCCGATATCCGTTTTGAGGGTGAAACCGCCCGGCAAGGGCTTGAGGATGGATGGGCTAATCTCGTATCGGCGAGCCAGGAGCGTACCCGGCTCGAGCACACGGGCGCAGAATGGTCTCGTCGCGGCTACCTTGACGAGCAAGGTGTTCTCACCCGCGTTCATTTCTACTTCGACTTGATCTTCGTCAGGAGTCAGGGACCGGACGTCATCGTTGGAAAGCACGAGCTTCCCGTTGAGCCATACGCGGAGGCCATCACCGCTGCCGATGGAGAGCAGAACTTTTCCGGCCGCCGGACGAGTCACTTTGAGGAAAGCGCAGGCAATCGCGCCGTCTTTGGGGCCAGACAAATCGTCAAAGTGGATGACATCGTCCCAGGACTTTTGTGAGTGCCATTTGACCGTGGTGCCATCGGCACGCTTCTGTTCCAAGCCGTCGGAGGGCTGAGCACTGGCTTGGCCACCTTGGCCGCTGAGACAATCGGTATCCAATCCGCCGGGAAAAGGTCCGGCCACTAGCCAAAGGCGTAGGAAATTCTCGTCGCTGCGATGCCACGGCATGCGCACTTCGTCTTTGAGTTTGGGAGAGGAAGGAGGAGGAGTTTGAGAAAGCAGCGTTGGGGAGAGGGAAAGCAGAGTTGTAGCCGATAGCAGGGACAACTGAACAAGTTTTGTCATTTTTGCTCCGTCCGAATACTAAGTAAAAGATACGAGGGAACGCCGGCAGATGTTTCGCGTTTTCATTCGGAACTGCACGCAGTGTGGGCCGCGCACGTTTGTGAAGTTCGCTCATGAGTGTACCAAAGAGAGAGAACGCGATGGCAAAACTGTCCTCACGACCAATTGCGCGGGGATGGGGAGGGGTTATGCTGGTTGAATCTGGAGAAAGCGGCGCGGGATTGGATGGGATGAGATTACAGCGCAAAACGGGGTATGGCTTGATCGCGGCGGTGGTGCTGTTGGTATTTGCGGGCGCTGCGCGCGGAGGCACCGACTCGCCGGGAAGCGGGATGCCGCTGTCGGCGGCGGTCTGCCCAATCGTTTACCCAGTGGACGAATCGGCTTCTGACCGTGGCTTCCACTACATATTTTACGGGAATGGATTCTTCATTAACAAAGAGGGGTACCTGATCACGGCGGCGCATGTGTTGAGCCAGTTGCACGACGTGCAGCCATATATTCTGCTGCAATTGCCGATGGCACCGCCGCGATTGGTGAAGACGACCGTGGTGATCGTGGATCAGGATCATGACGTAGCGGTGCTTCGGGCTACGCCAAATCCGTTTGAAGGGCGTTACCGAGTGAGTTTTCTGCGCCTGGCGACACAGAGGCCCAAGGAAGCGCGCAAAGTGCTGGCGGATGCGGTGCGCCCATCGCGGATCAAGAACCCTTATACATTCGAGGCGCTGCGGGAGAACCGGCCGGAAGGTGAGTTGCTGGAGTACCGGTTCGCACAGTTGGATAAAGGACGGCCGGAGACGGAGATTTTTCTGTTCAGCCACGACGTGCTATTGGGAGACAGCGGAGCGCCGGTGATGTCCAGCGAGACGCAAGAAGTGGTGGGACTGGTGGAGGGGCGATGGTTACATGGCGGCGGTATGACTAAAGTGAATGCCGTGCAGCCGCAAACGGGCAGCGTGGGAGCGGCAGTGCCAATTCATTACGCCATCGCGCTGCTGTTGGAAAAGGGGATTCACTGGGAGGAAGGCTCGGAGTCTGTGGGACGAGGAGGAGCGGACGCAGCGAACGGCGATGGAATTTCGGAGCCCGTGCCGCTTTCCCTAGTGGCTGCGCCTTACCCTAGTGAAGTTTTTTCTGGGGGCGAAGTGGTGCTCGACGGGTTGGTCGAGAGCAACGGCAGGGTGGGAGACGTACGGACTGTGAGCGGAGAAAATCCGTTTTTGGGAAAAGCGCTAGCGGCAGTGCAGACGTGGAGTTTTCGACCGGGACGTTCCAGCGAAAAAGTGGTGGAGACGAGGATCGGGATGGTGTTTCAGTTTCCGGGATCCCTGAGTTCCACACGCACGGCGCAGGGGCAGAGCTACACGGAAAAGTGGGCCGACGCAGCGGAGCGGGGAGCGGAACCGCTGAAAATACCTGAGGCGGATTCTTCACTGACAAGACTGGGCGAAGGCAGCGTAATTCTGTGCGAGCAGATTGACGCGCAGGGACAAGTACGCGCCGTCGAAGTGGTGAGCGGGCAGGAATCCCTTGCGACGGCAACGGTTGCCGCAGCCCGCCAGTGGCGTTTTGCTCCGGGAAGACAGGGAGGGGCGGACCGGGATTCGGAGGTGGTGGTTGTGGTCACGTATCGGCGCTCGGCCACAGCGGTCCCAGTGACGAAAGCGAAGACACCCCGCTGACTTTAGGTGCTTACGGGCAGTGGCGCGCCTTGGGTTCAATGAACCCTTGGAAAAGTCCGACGAGCAGTTTGCCGAGTTGTGATTCACCGCCCATTCTTGAAAAACGGAACCGTTCGAGGTGATGGACTTGACGGAATTTGGCAAGTGCTGGTGACGAAATCTGTCAAGAGAGGGCAAGTTTCGGGTTCGATATTGCAGGAGCGGAGTGAATTAGACAAAACCCACCCAATTTATCTATTGAAATTCCAATAGATTGCAGAGAGTTGATTTTCAAGACATCGGGCTGTTCCGAATGGCATGTTGTTTGCTCTCTTCGATTTCTACGTGTGTTTGGCACCAGGAATCCTCATCGAGGAGAATTGGTGTCAATGAAGACGAAGAATCAAAAGGGCTTCTCTCTAATCGAACTGCTGATCGTCGTGGCGATCATTTTGATCATCGCGGCGATCGCGATCCCGAACCTTATTCGCTCGAAGATGGCGGCGAATGAGGCTTCCGCAGTAGCCTCTCTGCGCACCATTAACACCGGCGAGGTCACCTACAACAACACGTATCCGAATACGTTCGGAACGCTGGCACAGTTGGGCCCGGGCGGCGCAACCTGTGGTACTCCCAGCTCAGCAAACGCCTGCTTGATCGACAACCTGCTGGCAAGCGCGTCGTCTGCCACGAGTCCGAAGAGCGGTTACTACTTCACGCTCGGCGGCGACTTCGTGACGGGCTACACCTCGCTGGCATCTCCTTCTGGCGCGGGCACAACGGGCACGCGTACGTTCTGCTCTGACCAGAACCTGGTGCTGTTCTATAACGCAACGGGCGGGGCATGCACAACGAGCAGCGCTTCTCCGCTGTAATCGCCAGACCGAGAGAGAAGTCCAAGAAGTCCGATGGAGCGGGCCGACGGGCCCGCTCCTTTTTTATTTGGGGGGCGATGCAGAAGACCGCCGCGGAAACTGGCGCCAGAGGTCAAAATTTAACTCCTTGATGGTTAAATTTTAACCGCCGGGTAAATAACCCACCGGTTGCACGTTCACAACATTTCTGACGTAACTCCCAACTCATTTCCTATCAGCGGGATCAAGCGTACTGCTCTGCGGCATTTTATTTTGTGCCGTTTGGTCTTTCGCCTGCATTGTCATCGGCGTTGCCTGGCTCGATGAGGAAAGAAACTGAGGTGGCCAATGAAACTTCAAATGATTCTTCGGATGCTGGCGGTAGTCATCGTCTTCGCGGGAGTTTTGTTGTTAGCAAGGTCCGTGTCCGCGCAGGAGATCACGAACACGAGTTTTGATGATGGCCAAAATGTTGCGCCATTTGCGCAGCCGGCAACTGCTGCAACTGCGTCTGATTCGAACTCGACGATAGAGGAACCCCAAGCCGTGATGCCCGCGGCGATGATCAGCGAGCCCACGGTTGTTCAGGAAGCAGGAATTTCTATGTGGAGCAGTCTCGGGGGCTGGTTGATGGCAATCTTTCTTGTTGGGATCGCTGTTGTTGCACTATACGCACTGTCCGAAGCAAAGCGCGCCAACCGGAACCTTGCTGCGCGCCTTGGCCAAATCAAGAGGAGATCCGCTGTTTCCTGACCAGTTGCAGTTCGAGCTGATGCGAGGCTCCGGGAGTTGGGCGTGAATGCCCTCCCGGAGCTTTCGTGTTTTCTGGGACGGATGCGAATCGAGGATTTCTCAACGGTTGTAGCCATCCCCAGCGGAGCCCATTCGTGAGATGCTGAAGTGGGAGTCACGATGAGGGCTGGACCAGGAGTGCTGCTGCTGACCGCGGCCATGCTCGTTAGCAGCGGCGCGTGGGCGCGACAAAACGCGGCTGGGGCAAAAACACCGACATTTTATGACGATGTGCTGCCGGTGATGCAACGGCACTGCCAAGTGTGTCACCGTGAAGGCGGCATTGCGCCGATGGCGTTTGAAGGCTATGAAGAGACACGGCGCTATGCGGGAGCAATCCGGGAAGCAACGCAGACGAAGCGAATGCCGCCGTGGTTCGCGGAAGAAGGCATCGGGAAATTTTCGAATGATCCGTCGCTGAGCGCGGGGGAGATTGCAATGCTGGCGGCTTGGGGGCAGGCGAACGCGCCTGCGGGGAATCCCGCAGATGCGACCGTGAAGAAATGGGCGGAGCAGTGGAGCATTGCCGAGCCGGAAATGGTCGTGGGCATGACGGAGCCGGTGAAGATCCCGGCGAATGGCGAAGTGGATTACACCTATGAAATTGTGCCCACACATTTTACGGAAGGCCGGTGGGTGCAGAGTTCGGAGATCCTGCCGGGGATGCGGGAGAACGTGCATCACGCTGTGGTGTATGTGCGTCCACCGGAATCGAAATGGCTGCGACATGCGCCGGTGGGCGAACCATTCACGGCGGCAACGCTGACAACACCAGAAGACCAGCGGGACGCGATGTGGACGGACAGCGACATTCTGCTGGTGTACGCGCCGGGAAGCACGCCGGACCAGTGGCCCGAAGGCATGGCGAAGTACGTTCCCGCGGGGAGCGATCTGGTCTTCCAGATGCACTATACGACGAACTGGAAGTGCGGCTCTGACACCAGCCGGATCGGATTGATTTTTGCGAAGCAACCACCGGCGCAACGCGTGCTGACACTGCAATTAACGAACGATCATTTCGTGATACCGCCGGGTGCGCCGGACTATCGCGTGGAGGCGCGGGGAACGCTGCCGAATGATGCGACTCTGCTGAGTTTCTTCCCGCACATGCACCTGAGGGGAAAGCGGTTCGAGTACAACATCGTGAAGCCGGATAGAACGATCGAGCCGCTGCTGCGCGTGCATTACCACTTTCACTGGCAGATGAGCTACCGATTGGCGGAGCCTCTGCGATTGAAAGCCGGGACGGAATTGCAGGCGGTGGCCTGGTTTGACAATTCGCGGGACAACCCGCACAACCCGGACCCGGACGCGTCGGTGCGTTGGGGGGAACAGACCTCTGACGAGATGATGGTGGGGTTTTTCGATGTGGCGGTGGCGGCAGGATTGGATAAGTGGAAGTTCTTCGAGCGGAAGGCGTTCCCGAGTGGAACGCCTTAATGCGGATGTTGACCTAAGTTGCAAAAGCGGCGGAAACGCTATTTGTAGATTGAGTACGGGGTAACGGTGTGGCGCCCGCACATGCAGATGGGTGTGCTAAATTGCGAAATTGGAGCAATCGCGGCACTCACTTCAGTGACAACGCAGACCCCTATCGAACCACGACGGCCGACTTCGGCACCGACTCCCCAGCAGGGGCCGAAGATTCATCGCGTGGAGGTGTATTGGCACGCGGTGACGTACAAAACCGTGGCGGTTTACCTGGTGCTGTTGTTCGTGATCCTGATCGCGGGGATGTACGTAGCGATACCGGACTGGACGACGATTGCCACGAACAAGATCAATAAAGCCATCGGCAACGTTGATAACGACCCGCTGACCATCACGCAGACGCAGGCAAAATTCGTAAACCTGGACGGCCGGGTACAAGTGAAAAAAGTGAATTCGGTGACCTGGGTGGACGCGGATTATCACACCGCCCTGGACACCGGGGATTTGGTCCAGACGGGATCGGACGGAGCGGCGCGCATCACGTTCGCGGATGGAACGGAATATACGGTGAAGGCGGAAACGCTGGTCACAGTGGAAGAGAATAACGTGACCAAGGATCGCGCGAACACCGCGGTACGCATCAACACAGGCGAAGTAAACCTGGTTACGCCGACGTGGACGCTGCGCGACTCGCAGGCGGCAATCAGTGTGGAAGATGCGACGGTGAACGTGCAGCAAAACAGCCGCGCGACGGTGAAGAACGATCCAGCCAAGAATGAGCACGAGATTGTGGTGGCAGCGGGGTCGGCAGAAGTGAAGCGCGGACAAGAAAAGATTGAACTGGCACCGTGGGAAAAGGTGAGCTTTTCAAATGGCGGGGCAACGCAGAAATCAAACGTGTTGGCGCCGCCGGCACTGGTATCGCCTTTGAACCTGGCGCCGATCGTTTCGGAAAATCCGAAGACGGAGCAAATCCGGTTTGAGTGGCAAGCGGTGGATGGCGCGGTGGGCTATACGCTGCGGATCAGCCCGACGACGATGTTCACTAAACTGGTGAAGGAAGTGAAAGCGAACGGCACGAGCACGGAAGTGGCCGGGTTGGAATCGGGAGACTATTTCTGGAACGTGACGGCATCGGACGCCAAGAAGCAAACGAGCGAGTTCAGCGAAACGTTCAAGTTTTCGCTGGTGGCACAGGGCAAGACGCAGGAGATGATGCTGGAGATCGAGAGCACGCAAATTCATGGGCGCGTGGCGGAATTGATTGGCAAGACGGAACCGGGCGCGGCGCTGATTATCAACGGGCAGCCCGTGGCAAATATATCGCCGGACGGGAGTTTCCGTCATTTTACGGAGCCGTTGGAACCGGGACAACACACCATCGTGGTGATCGGGCAGAACCGGCGAGGCGGGACGGCGAAACAACAGGTTTCCATCGTAGTACCGAAGTGAAATTGGGGAACGGCGGGTTGCGCTTTTGCGTGCAGCACAGAATCCGGGGACAATGGAAGCTTAGACGGATTCGGAGCGGGCACGCAGAGATCCTACCTGGCAGGATCCTCTCCGCAGGGGGAAAGTTGTAATGAACAAGAATGGATACAACCTGAGGTCGGTGTTCAGTTTGTTCTCATCCGATCTGGCGATCGATCTGGGAACGGCGAACACGCTGGTGTTTTCTGGCGGCAAGGGAATCGTTGTGAACGAGCCGTCGATTGTGGCGATCAACAAAGCCACGGGCGAAGTGGTGGCGGTGGGGCGCGAAGCGAAGGATATGCTGGGGCGCACGCCGGGGAACGTGGTGGCCATCAAGCCGATGAAGGATGGCGTGATCGCGGACTTCAAAGTTACAGAGAAGATGCTCACGTATTTCATTCAGAAGGCGCACAACCGGCGCGTGCTGGTACATCCGCGCATCGTGATTGGAGTGCCAAGCGAAATTACGCCGGTGGAAAAGCGCGCGGTGCAGGACTCCGCGTACCGCGCGCGCGCCAGCGAAGTTTACCTGGTGGAACAGGCGATGGCCGCGGCGATTGGAGCGGGGCTGCCCATTGAAGAACCCAGCGGAAACATGGTGGTGGATATTGGGGGCGGGACCACGGACATCGCGGTGATCTCCATGAGCGGGATCGTGTACTCGCGATCGGTGCGCGTGGCGGGCAACGAGATGGACGAAGCGGTGATGCAATATTTGAAGCGCAAATACAACCTGCTGGTCGGCGAACGCACCGCGGAACAAATCAAGATGGAGATTGGCTCCGCGTACCCATTGGAGAAGCCGCTGACAATGGAAGTGAAGGGGCGCAACCTGATTGAGGGCGTGCCTCGCACAGTGACGATTGATGACAGCGAAATCCGCGAAGCGCTGAGTGAATGCGTGGCGACGATTCTGAATGCGGTGCGTGTGGCGCTGGAACGCACCCCACCGGAACTTTCCGCGGATATCAGCGATCGCGGCATCGTGCTGACGGGCGGCGGAGCGCTGCTGAAGAATCTGGACAAGCGTATTCGCGAGGAGACCGGGTTGCCGGTGTCCATCGCGGATGATCCGCTGGCATCGGTGGTGCTGGGGACGGGCAAAATGCTGAGCGACTTCAAATTGTTGCGCATGGTTTGCATAGACTGAGGGAGTAATTAGTTCTTAGTTCTCAGTTTTAAGTAAAGAAATTTGAAGCGTTGATTCCCAGCCTTTAGGTTACGGAAAACGATCTGACATGGTGGCGATTCCTTCAAGACACAGGTCACTGGCGCTGTTGGCAGGCGTGCTGCTCGTACAGATCATGATGCTGGCGGTGCAGATCAAGCGCGATTCCCGCGGACGGTTGATTCGCGTGTGGGCGGTTTCGGCTGTGACACCGTTCGAACGTACGGGGGCATGGGGATTTGGAAAAGTGCGCGGAGTGTGGCAGCACTATTTCGCGCTGCAAAGCACGGTGCGGGAAAACGAAGCGCTGCGCATTGAGAACGACGCGCTGAAGCTGGCTATTTCTCAATTGCAGAGCAAGGCGGCGGAAGCCGACCGGTTGGGGCTGCTGTTGCACTTCAAGCTTAATAATGAAAAAGCGGCGATGGTGGGAGCACGAGTGATTGGCGCGAGCGCCGGTACAGCGAGCCGCACGATTGAAATCGACCGCGGGGAGCGTGACGGCATTCGCCGCAACCAGCCGGTGATCACGCCAGATGGAGCGGTGGGCAAGGTGATTGAAGTGTACCGGGATTCGGCGCAAGTGCTGCTGTTGACGGACAAAGATAGCGGCGTCGGCGCCATGCTGGTGGATTCCAGGATTCAAAGCCCCGTGGGCGGCACGGGCGAATTGATGCTGTACATGAAGTATGTGGCCGCCGAAGACACCGTGAATGTTGGCGAGAAGATTGTTACCAGCGGCATGGACAAGATTTTTCCGCGCGATGTGCCGGTGGGAACTGTGGTCGAAGTGAGGCCGGGTACTCCGTTCAAGCAAGTGCGTGTGGCACCCGCGGCAAAGCTGGACCGGTTGGAGGAAGTGTTTGTGCTGCTGACGCAAGAGCCGGTGGAATTCCAGAAAGAAGCGGAAACGCCGAGCAACGCGGCGTCTTCAGGGACACCAGCGGGAGCTTCCACGACGGCGCCGGCAGAGTCACCCGCGGCGGTAAAGCCATGAACGATACATTTGAATTGCGCGGCGGCGAGACGCACATTGAAGTGCACAAGTTTTTCCCGGGTGCCATTGCGGCCGCGACCATTGTGGCGCTGACGCTGCAGGCCATGTTTCCCGTGCATTTGCCGAAGCTGGATATTTTGGACTTGCCGCTGCTGGTGACAATTTATTTTGGATTGAGCCGGCGGAATCCTTCGACCGGTTTGCTGCTGGGGACGACGATTGGATTGTTGCAGGACAGCTTGAGCGGGCCGACCGTGCCACTGGGACTTTACGGGATTGCGAAGACGGTGGTGGGTTATCTGGCGTCTTCGATTGGGGCGCGGCTCGATACCGAGCATCCCCTGGCGCGATTTTCGTTGATTGTGGCGTTTTTCGTGCTGCACCAGGCGGTGTTGGTTTTGACGCGGCGATTGCTGCTGGCGCAGCCGGAGCCGTGGTTCAATATGCATCTAGCGATGGCGGCGGGAGTGAATGCGGTGCTGGGCGTGCCGCTGTTTTTGTTGCTGGACCGGCTGCGGAGATCGTCCTGAACTCCGTTGCAAGATTGATTCGCTAGAAAAACTTGATCGGCCGGCGTACTGTGGTTGTTACATATCGCGTAATAGGCAAACGCGTAAAAGGCTTACGACGTTAAAGCGGCGGCAAACCGCACTCCAAAGTAGGTGGGCGCGGCTGAGGGATCGCCAATGATCAGAACTCTGCGTATTCGTGTGAATCATGATGACTATGAGTTTTTTACCGCGCTCAGCCGGGATGATAACAGCAATATGTCCGAGACTGTCTGTAACCTAATCGCACGAGGAAGAGTGATGCTGGCAATCGAGAAGTATCGGAGTGGGGAGGCTTCGCTAGGTAGAGCCGCCGAGCTTGCGGGATTGCCCGTGGGCCGGATGATGACCGTTCTCACGGACTTTGGCGTAGAGAGCCGCCTGGAAAAAGAGGACTATTTGCAGGGGTTGGAGAATCTCAGGAAGGCCTGGTGAATCCGACGCTGCTACCAGATTCGACGGACGCCATAGGCATCGAAGACGGTTTCATTGGTGACGATGGGGAGACCTTCGGCTTGAGCCTGGGCAATCAGCATGCGATCGAAGGGATCTTTGTGTGGTCCGGGTAGCAGACCAGCGCGGATGGCATGGTCGGGCAATATGGGGAGCAGTTCGAATCCTTCGCGCTCCAGATAGCCCACGAAGTCAGCGGCCAACTTCGCAGCACTAGCCAGCTTGCCGAGCCGGAACTTAGTTGCAATTTCCCAAGCCGAAGCCGCACTCACGATCGCCGTGTTTCTGGTCTCTGCGATGAATTTGCGGGCGGACTTGCTGAGGGCGGGATCGTCCGCGAGCCACCAAAGCAAGGCATGCGTATCTAAGAGAGCGCGCACCCGAGGCTACTCCCACCCAGCCAGTTCTTCCGGGGGGAGTGGCGTGAAGAATTCCGGTCCGACATGCAGCTTGCCTTTAAGAGATCCAGGCTGACGCTTGCCTTTAATCTCACCCACAGAGACGAGGCGTGCCACGGGCTTATCGCCACGCGCGATGATTACCTCTTCTCCAGCGGAGACCTTCTTGATTAGGCGGGAAAGAGTGGATTTTGCCTTGTGTATCGTGACAATGCTCATGGCGTTTGCTTAGCTAACTGATGTTAGCTAATCAGACTGGTTTTGACAAGAGCGTCTTTCGGCGGATCGAGTTGCGTGGATGGCCATGAACAAGCGCCCGCCTCAGAAGGCGACCGCTACAACGGCTAGGACAGACCAAGAGTAAAGGAGGTTCCTCTCCCGCTTTGCGGGATCGGAATGACAATCTTGTTTACGCTTTGCTGAAATGGGGTCGAGCGATGCTCGACCCCTACGAGGACAAAGCTTGGAGCGGCACCTTCTAATGTGCTAGCAGGAATTGCTTGAAGTTGTCGTAATTGGTCGACATAGGAAGGGAGAGTTTGGGGCGATTGAGATATTCGGCGAGGCGGGAGGGGAGCGGCGGGGCGATGCCAATTCCCTTCTGGACGATTTCGGCGAATTTTGCGGGGTGGGCCGTGGCTAGCACGAGGCCTTGTGACGGTTCAGGATGTGCCTTGCGATAGGCTTCCCAGGCGTGAATGCCGACCGCAGTGTGTGGATCGCTGATGTAGCGGAAACGGTCCCAGACGTTGTGCATCTGCTGCAGGGTTTCTGCGTCCGTGGCGCTCTGGCCGCAAATTTCCTTGCGAACATTTTCGAGGCGGTTGCGGCATAAATCAAGAAGGCGGGGAAAGTTGTTGGGGTTGCCGACGTCCATGGCGTTGGAATACGTGGCCACAGCCTCATTCGGCGTGTACACACCGCTTAACAGGTAGCGCGGGACCGCGTCGTTGGCGTTTGTGGCGGCAATGAATCTGGAAACCGGCAGACCGAGGCGCTTGGCGAAAAGGCCCGCAGTGAGATTGCCGAAATTGCCGCTGGGAACAGAAACAATCAGGGGGACGCTGGCCACGGGCAATTGGCGATAGGCAGCGACGTGATAGAACATTTGCGGCAACAGGCGCGCGACGTTGATGGAGTTGGCGGAAGTGAGAAAAGCGCGCTGGTTGAGGGCTTCGTCAGCGAAGGCCTGCTTGACGAGACGCTGGCAATCGTCAAAGGTGCCGGAAACTTCGAGTGCGGTGATATTTTCGCCGAGCGTGGTGAACTGTTTTTCCTGAGCTTCGCTGATGCGTTTGGAGGGATAAAGAATCACCACACGGATGCCGGGCACGCGGAGAAAGCCGTGGGCAACGGCGCTACCCGTATCGCCGGACGTGGCGACGAGCACGGTGAGCTGGCGATCTTCGCCACGCACAAAATAACCCATCAGGCGGGCCATAAAGCGCGCGCCAAAATCCTTGAAGGCCAGCGTGGGGCCGTGGAACAACTCGAGGATGTGCAGGGCGGGAGAGAGCGAAACGAGCTTCACAGGAAAGTTGATGGCTTCGGCGACGATTTGCCAGAGAACTTCTTCAGGCACATCCGGAGTGGCGAACGGACGCACCACGCGGAAACAAACTTCCGTGAAGGGCAGGCGGCGGAATTCCTCGAGTTCCTCGGGGGTATGGCGGGCGATTTCAACGGGCAGATAAAGGCCGCCATCGGGCGCGAGGCCGCGGAGGGTCGCGCCTCTTAAAGAGGTGAGAGGAGCTTTGCCGGAAGTGCTGCGGTATCTCATTCGTGAAATTCCAAGTGATTTCTGCGATTGCCGGATCGCGGCGGGCAGAGATCAGCGATGGCCCGCCAATTGTTGCCGGATCAGTTCCAGAAAAGCTTCGCCAGCGTACTGGCTGCCGGAAGATGGGAAAGCGGTGGAGATGCGCAAGCTGGAAACCGGGACGGTGACGTGGGCGAGCGCTTCGTAGCTCTGGCGGCGAGCGGCAATCAACGCGGGATAGCAGCGTGCGACGGTATCGCGGGGAGATTCACCGCGACGGGGTTGGAAAGCGCCGCGCCAAAGGACCGGTTTGGGATCCTGGAGGTAGCGCTGGATGAGAAGTTCCTGCTCGTCGGCGGAAGCGGCGAGATACACCACGGTCATCTGGCGGCGCAAACGGCGGAGAATATTGTTGCCCGCATGAATGACACTGCCGGAAGTATCCAGGACAAGTTCTCGCTGAGGATCTTTTTCGAGTTCACCGAGGATTTCATCCAGGGTGGAAATTTCCTGGCTGAGGTATTGGGCTTCGCGTTCAGCATACGTGGGACTATCGGGCCAACCCATCCAGGCAGCCACACCATGGATGCCGGAGTAGCCACCGGCATCGAGGACCGGGGCAAGGCGCTCTTCGATGTAATCGTCGCAGGAAATCGTGGGGCAGCCGAGGGCTTCCAGGTGTTTGGCCCAGTGGGATTTGCCGGAACCGGACATGCCGATAAGGGCGATGCGAAGGGATTGATCAGAGCGCGGCAGCATAGGAGAAGAGGAAATTGTAATTGAACCTGGCAAAGACACGAAACGCCAAAATCCTCCAAGTTCCAAACATGATACTCGACTTGGGAGAAGCGGAGAAGTTTTTGGCGATGGAGGGAAGGTGACGATCAAGCTGGAGAGGGAAATGTTGGACGCGAAATGGTTCAACGCGAATACGGGAGAAACGATTGCGCTGCCGAGCGCGGAGGGGCCGACGTGGACTTCACCGGAGGCGCCGGGTTGGTTGGATTGGGCGCTGCTGCTACAGAAACACCGTTGACAAAGCTGTATTTCGCTACTTGAGTTGGACGTGGTCGTAGCGGCGCCAGGCGGACATATCGGAGACGATGATGTTGTCGCCGGGAAGAAGGCCATCGGCAATCTGCACGCTATCGGTGGAGCAGCGGCCGAGAGTGACTTCGACGCGCTGCGCGGTTTTGCCGTCGGGGGAAATCCGGTAGATGGAAAGGGGCGAGTCGGCATGCGCCTGCAGCGGCCATTTCACGTATGTCGTACGCGGGATTCGTTCCACCTCAATGGAGCCTGTCGCGGAAAGATCAGAGCGCGCTTCGCGGGGCTGCGGTCCGGCAAACCTCAGGTCGATGCTGACGGTACCGTTTTCTACGTTGGGATCCATGTGCACCACGTGCGCGGAATAGGCGTGCTCCGAGAGCGTGATGGAAGCGAGTTGATTCATTTCGATATTGCTGGCCTGCGCTTCAGGAATGTGAATCCGCGCCATCAGGCGCGAAGAATTGGTTACACGCGCGAGAATTGAGCCTGGCCCGACCTGCTGGCCGATGCCGGTGGAAACTTCTTCGAGCACGCCTTCCATCCCTGCACGCACGAGGAGGGCATCCTTCTGCTCCTGACGCAAAGAGTAAAGGGCCTGCATCTGGGCAACTTCGGCTTGTTTGGCGGTGAGCTGAGCTTCGCGAGCTTCTTCGGCGAAACCGAGTTTTTCCTTTTCAATTTGCAAACGCGTATTCAGGGAATCAGCGCGAGCGCGGGAGATCTTGGCATTGATGGAGGCGCCCACCTGCTGTTTGAAGAGGGCGTCGTCGCGATCGGCTTGCAGCTTGGCTTCCGTCACGCTCTCATCGAGTTGAGCTTCCAGGGCTTTTTCGTTGAGCAACTGCGCCTGCAACTGCACGCGAAGATTGGCAAGTTCCGCTTCGGACTTTTTCATGGCCAGTTCCGCATCGGTGAGCTGGCGATCAAGATCGGGATTGCTGAGCTGCATGATGATGGTATCGGGCTTTACATGAGCGCCGGGGCGGAGAGAAATCTGGTCCACGTGGCCATCAGTGCGCGCGGTCAGCCAGCGAACATCTTCGGGAACCAATGAGCCGAGGCCTTCGACACGGCATACCATGGGGCCCGATTCCACAGTGGCCGTCTGCAGGGCAGAGCGGTCCACGATGGGAGAGGCGGAGCGCAAACGCATGACGCCAAAGGAAACGACAAGGATGACGACGAGGGCTAGTACTGGCAGGAGCCAGCGAAGATAAGTGGACCGGAATGGGACTGGACTCAAAAGGGCCTCCCGATGGATTAGTAACCCTCTATTGTACGAGGGAGCAGCGGGAGCTAAAAACAAAAAATGCAGGATTTTCCATCAATAAAATCGATTCATTACAAAGTGGAGCGCAGAAGACCGGTTTATATGATGGCGAACTAACCCGTTGTATGACGCGCTACCTGCCCTTTGGAACGGGTTGCGCCCGCAAAATGCAAGTGCTACTTTTGAATAGACTTCCGGAAGATGTTGCATTCGGGAGTTGTGTGGCGATGAGAGAGATGGACCGGGTCAAGAGAGGCTATGGCAGGCCTCGATGAACGGACGATTTGAGCTTTTTCGCTGCCAACAGAGAGATTACGCGAGCGGGCCCGCTCAGCCCTGAAGAAAAGAAAGCTCGCGAGCAGGTTCTGCGTGTCGTACTGGTTTCGCAACGACAATCGATTGCCGCAAGTTCGGCTGGCCGCTGCCTCCTACGTGATCGTGGGGATGATCACGTTGCTGCTCCTCGGGTTCTGGAAACTCCAAGTCATTGATGCGGATAAATACGTTCAACTGGCGGAGCGCAATCGTGTGCGCTCGATTCCCATCATTGCGCCGCGGGGACGGATGCTGGACCGCGATGGACGGGTGCTGGTGGATAACTACCCATCGTTCAGCGTGCTGTTGCTGCGCGACGACGACGCAGCCGTGCAGAAGAATCTACCTGCGATTGCGGACGGGTTAGGACTATCGCTAGACGATCTAAAGGAACAGTTGAGCAGCACCGAGAAGCTGCCAAAATTCCAGCCCATTGTGATCAAGCCGGAAGCTACACCGGCGGACGTGGCGTTCATCGAATCGCATCGCGCGGATATTCCCTTGTTGGAAATGTTGATGGTGCACCGGCGGAGGTATTTGCCGGGCGGATTCATGTCGCACGCCAGCGGGTACGTGGGCGAAGTAAGCGAGCAGCAGATCGAAGCGAGCAATGGGAAATTGAGACCGGGCGACTTCGCGGGGAAATCGGGATTGGAGCGGCAATACAACGATCTGCTGGTGGGCACGGACGGGATGCGTCGAGTGGTTGTGAACAGCGTGGGCAAAGAAATGAAGGAAATGCGCCTGACGCAGCAGGAGGCGATTCCGGGCAAGCAGATTCAGTTGACGATTGATTACGATCTGCAGCAAGTGGCGGAACAAGGGATGGAGGGCAAGAAGGGCGCGATTGTGGCGCTCGATCCGCGCACGGGAGAAGTGCTGGCGTTTGTGAGCCGTCCGGCGCCAGACCCGAACGATTTTGCCATTCGCGTTTCCAAGGAGGAATGGCAGCGGCTGAATGAGGATGAAGATCATCCGCTGATGAACCGCGTGACGCAAGCGCAATTGGCGCCGGGATCGGTATTCAAGATTGTGATGGCAACGGCGATGCTGGAAACGAAGGTGCCGCCGCAGAGTTTCACGGCGTTCTGCCCCGGATACGCGACCTTCTATGGACGCATGTTCAAGTGCCACATCTTTGGCAAGGGCGGCCACGGTGAAGTGGGAATCCATTCCGCGATCGTGCATTCCTGCGATGTGTTCTTTTACAACGTGGGCATGCGGTTGGGTATCGATCGCATTGCGAAATACGCGAAGCTGCTGGGGCTGGGTTCGAAAACAGGAATTGATTTGCCTTCGGAAGAGCCAGGGCTCGTGCCTTCGGAGGAGTGGGTACAGCGAGTGTTTCATCATAAGTGGTACCCAGGGTCGACGATTTCGGTTTCGATCGGGCAGGGCGCCGTAACGGCAACACCTTTACAGCTTGCCTACATGGTTGGCGGAGTGGCTTCCGGCGGAGTTTTCAAGCAACCGCACCTGCTGAAGGACGCGCAGAATGTGGGAGAGGTTCGCGTGGAACTGGCGGAAGATACCGTGGAGCAAGTAACGCAGGGAATGTACGGCGTTGTGAATGAAGGTGGAACGGGTGGCGCGGTTAAATTGCAGGGCATCGAATTTTGCGGGAAGTCTGGCAGCGCGCAGGTGATGAGTAATACGGAACGCAGCAAACTGGGGAAAGGCTTGAGCCAGAACAAGGACAATGCGTGGTTCGTGGGATACGCACCGAGACGGAATCCGGAGATTGTGGTAGCTGCGTTGGTGGAAGGTGGCGAACATGGAGCGCTAGCTTCCGGGCCGATCGTGCGAGATATCGTGAAGGCGTACTACGACAAGAAAGCGAAGAAGGGCCAGGGAGACTACACGGCGGAAAATCCGCAGCGCAAATTCGGAAATGGAACGCCGATGGAAGTGGCGGAAGAACCGAAGGTGGTGAGCAAGCCGCAACAAACCGCCGCGGTAGTGGCAGCAGATTTGCCGAAAAAGCCGCACACCAACTAGAAGATTCGCAGAGAAAAAGGAAATGAAAGACGCACAAGGAACGCGCGATTACGATTGGTGGCTGGTAGCCATACTGGCGGCGATTTGCGCGCTGGGAGTGATCGAGATCTATTCAGCGACACACGGCAGCGCCCTGGTGGGGATGCACACGAAGCAGATGCGCTGGCTGGTGGTGGGAGTAGTGTTGATGTTCGCGTTGTCGCGGGTGGATTATCACCTGATCATGGACCAGGCGCCGATTTTGTACATTATAGGAATAGTGGCCTTATTGGCGGTTTTATTCGTGGGTCATACGCGGTTTGGGGCGAAAAGGTGGATTCCGGTCCTGGGAGAATTTCTCCAGGTGTCAGAATTGGTCAAATTGATTATAATCATAGTGTTGGCGCGCTTCTTTGCGGAGGTGCGCACGGATGAGCTCTCCCTGCAGGATTTGATTAAAGCAGGGTTGATTGTTGGTTTGCCGTTGGCGTTGATTTTGAAGCAGCCCGATTTGGGAACGGCTCTTGTGCTGATGCCCATGTTGGTCGTCGGCGCATTTCTGGCGGGGCTACAATGGAAACACGCTGCGGCGATTGTATTGATCGGCGTCATGATGCTGCCTGTTGGCTGGCACTTTATGAAGCCGTACCAGAAGGAAAGGGTCACATCGTTTTTACATCCCGAGGAAGACGCGAAAGGCTCCGGTTACCAGGTCTTGCAATCGAAGATCGCCGTGGGCTCGGGCGGATTCTGGGGGAAGGGTTTCGGCAACGGCAGCCAGAATCAACTTGGGTATATTCCGGTCCGGTACTCCGATTTCATTATGTCGGCCTGGGCGGAAGAACAGGGATTCAAAGGCGTGCTGCTTGCTTTGGGGCTGTACATGGCGTTGTTGTTGCGTTTAGTGCAGAATGCCCAGCGGGCGAAGGACCGCGCGGGAATGTTTCTGGTCATGGGCGTGGCAGCGGCGTTGGGTTTTCACGTTATGGTGAATGTGGCCATGGTCATTGGGGCAATGCCGATAACGGGTATACCGTTGCCCTTGATGTCCTACGGAGGATCGGCCACGTTGTTTGTATTCCTGGCGATAGGCCTGGTAATGAATGTCCGGCTACGCCGGTTCGTTAACTAAGCCGAAGCCAGTCCCGAGCGCATCAACTCAGTTCAGGGAGGGTGCGCCGGTCCGGTAACCCTGAGTGAAGCCGGGGTTGCTTATCAAGAAGGAATTTGAAGAGTGAGGATAGCATCGTCCGCCGTTACCCCGGGGAGATCCCGGCAACGGCCTAGCCTCGTAAGCAGAAGGATGAAGTACGAGAGCCGCAGTGCGGCCCTTCCCTCCCGCTACGAACGCAATGCCGCAACAATAAAGTTGTCGCCCGCGTGTCCGGACTTGCGTCTGGACGGCGCCCTGCCTTGGACCCCCGAACGAGAGGTTCCAGCGGCGGTGCATCCCAAGGAGTTTTCATGTCGAAAGAATTGGTTATATCGGCGAGCTCGCATGAGCGACGTGTCGCCATTTTGGAAGAAGGACAGCTAGTCGAGATCTACATTGAGCGTGAGAAAGAGTTTGCGCTCGTCGGCAGCATCTACAAAGGAAAAGTCACGCGCGTCCTGCCAGGCATGCAATCCGCATTCGTGGATATCGGCCTGGATGGAGATGCGTTTCTGTACGTGAGCGACGTATTCGAAAACCTCGAAGACTACGATCACGGCCAGAGTCACGGAGAGACGCCGGCGCCAGCGCTGGCGGCAGCCGGTGAACCGGCCATTGAAGTACTGCCTGGGGAAACCCTTGCGGCGGCGGCCGGGGGACACGAAGAGGAGCACCACCAGCACCATGAGGAAGAACGGCCGGATCGCGGCAGCTACGAAGCGCCCAGGCGAAACGAAGAGTATCGCGGGCACGAGTCTGCGCATGGCATAGAGCCGGGCAACTCGATCGAAGGACCGCGCAGCGAAGAGTTTGCGGGAGAGCCGGAACCGTCTGAGTTAGAGGAACGCCAGCCGGATTCCAACGCTTCCGCGCCGCAGAATTTTGCTCCCTCGTACAATCCCACACGGAACTATCCGCCGCGCATCGGAAACGATCGCGGGCCGGGGCAGGACCGCGGTGGAGATCGCGGAGGGGATCGCGGCGGAGATCGTGGACGAGGCCGCGGACGCGGCGGACGCTGGGGACGGCGACGCGGCGGAAGCGGAAGTGGAAGCGGCGACCGGGATCGCGGTGGACGTCCTCACGGACAGGGCGGACGCAATCTGCCTCCCTCTAAGTATGCTTCTCCGCAAGGTGATCGCGATTCGCGCGGGTTTGACAGCCGGCGCCCCAATGATCGGGGTCCAGTGGATCGCGGGCCAAGCGCACCAGTTGGGCCGAGGGAAGACGACATCGTTCTGCCAGGCGAGTCGCTGGCGAAATACCGCGGGCGTCCCGTGCCCCTGCCACCCGAGCCACAGGAAGAACACGAACCCGAGGAGCGTCAACCGGATTTCACGGAGCAGCCAGGGCGTCCTGCGGTTGGCATGCAGCCTAATACTGGCGTGCCGCGACGATTTTCTGGAAGCTTGCCGCACTGGGTTTTAGCGGACACCGAAACAGAAGGCGAGGCAGCGGGCAACGCTGAAGCACAACCGGAAGAAGCGGCGGCAGCCAGCGCGGAATCCACTGAGCAGGAATCAACGCACACGGAAGAGCACCACGAAGGACATCACGAGGAAGCGCACGCCGAATTGCATCACAGCGAAACTTCCGGCTTGAGCGAGGAAGAACTCTCCGCGCTCTCTTCAAGGCTGGTGGAAGCCAAGCATGAAGAGACGCAAGCGAGGGCGGAAGCGGATTCGCACGTGGGCGGCCCGGTCTTCGATGATGAAGGAAATGGGCGGCACGGCAACCTGCATGAGGCTCTTCATGAAGATGCGCACGAAGAAACGCACGATGCCGAAGAACACCTGACCGAGGAAGAACTTGCCGAAGAGGCTGAGCATTACGAACCCGAAAGCGGCGAGGAAGAAACCGAGGAAGAACAGGACGAACGGGAAGCGCAAGAGGATCGCGAAGATCGTCAAGAAGAAGATCGTCAAGAGCAGGAAGAGCATCAGGAAGTAATCGAAGCGGCGAAAGCGGCGTTTGATCGCGAGGAGGTTGGAGAACCCCGCGAGGAAGAACGTTACGAGTCCACCACGGCGCAGGGTGCATCCAGCGAAGCGATAGCCGAGGAAGACATCGTACTGCTGCCGGGCGAAACGCGGACTCCGCGCGACCCGAACGCACCGCCGGAACAATTCATACGGCGTGATTCGGCGCGCATCGGAAGCAATCCGCGTTCGCGCTTTCAACGGCCGATGCGCGGTGGACGCGGCCGAGATGACCGTGGACCGCGCGGGCGGCACGACGGGCGTCGAGATCGTGGAGATCGCGGCGACCGTGGCGATCGGGGAGATCGTGGTGATCGGGGAGGAGACCGCGGAGGCGACCGGGGCCGCGGGCGATTTGAACGCCGCCCACATGGCGGTCCGCATCGCGGGCATCATACCGGGCACGCGCCGCAGCGGCGTCCGCAACTCATTTCCGAAATGCTGAAGCCGGGGCAGGACATCGTGGTCCAGATTGCCAAGGAACCCCTGGGCAAGAAGGGCGCACGCATCACCAGCCACGTGGCTTTGCCGGGAAGATTCCTGGTGTACATGCCGACGATTGATCACATCGGCGTGTCGCGCAAGATTGCCAGCGCGGAAAATCGCTCGCGGCTTCGCCGTTTGGTTGGCGAGGCGCGTGGCAGCTATCCGGGCGGATTCATTGTGCGCACGGCGGCAGGCGGCGCTACGGACGATGAGATTCGCACCGACATCGAATTTCTGGGCAGAACCTGGAACGAAATCAAGCACAAGCACGACGACCGGAAAGCTCCGGCGCTGCTGCACCGCGACCTGAACCTGGTGGAACGCATCCTGCGCGATTACGTGAGCGACGATTTCACGGGTATCTGGATTGACAGCGAAGAAGAGTACGGCAAGGTGGTGGAGTTCGTCAGCCGCTTCCAGCCGAAACTCGTCACCAAGGTCAAGCTCTACACCAAGGAACAGCCGATCTTCGAAGAGTTCGGCATCCAGCATGAGTTGGACAAGGCGCTGCGCGCCAAAGTGTGGCTGAAGTCCGGCGGATATATCGTCATCAACCATACCGAAGCGCTGGTGGCCATCGACGTGAACACCGGGAAATTCGTGGGCAAGGGCTCGACGCGCCTGGAAGACACGATTGTGAAGACCAACCTGGAAGCCGTGAAGGAAATCGTGCGGCAGATTCGTTTGCGCGATCTGGGCGGCATCATCGTGGTGGACTTCATTGACATGGAAGAGCGGCGAAACCGCGAGAAGGTGCTGATGGCGTTGCAGTCGGCGCTGGAACAGGATAAGGCGCCGTCGAAAGCGCTCTCGTTCAACGAGTTTGGACTGGTGTGCATCACGCGCAAACGCACCAAGCAGGCGCTGGAACGCGTGCTGTGCCAGCCCTGCCCGTACTGCACGGGGTCGGGCATGGTGAAGTCCATCCCGACGCTGTGCTACGAGATTCAGGCGGAAGCGCGGAAGATGGCTACGGCGGAACACGAAGGGCCGAACCTTACTCTGCGTGTGCATCCGGAAATTGCCAAGGCGTTGAAGACGCGCGAGGCCATTTTGATTGATGAACTCGAGCAGAACGCGCACAAGCACATCATTATTCAGTCGGATGCGACGCTGCATTGGGAGCAGTACGATATTTACTAGTGGTCAGTTTTTGGTTTTTAGTTTTCAGTAAGGCGAGACGCCCGGGTGAATAGCCCGGGCGTTTTTGTTGCGTTTTCGGATTTTACGAACAGGTGTAGGATGATTGCTGAAGAGGTGTTGCATGCCCGCACTGGATTGGTCGCAGTGTCCGGCCGTCGAAAGCATCCCGGGAAAAGTGAGCGGCGCTTGGGTGCTGCGGGGTACGCGAATGCCGGTCTCCGTCATCTTCGAGAACTTGCAAGCGGGCGCTAACATCGACGAGATTATGGAATGGTTCGAGGGTCTGGATCGCGGGCAGATCCAAGCGGTCATCGAATTTGCCGCCCGCAGTCTCGATGTGGTTCCCTCGTCCGCACCTAGGCGCTGATGCTCATCCTTTTTGACCAGGGCACTCCGGTCCCGATCCGTAGATTCCTTACCGAACATAAGGTGGAAACAACTGCGCAGAGAGGGTGGGACACCCTCAAGAACGGCGACCTGCTAAAAGCAGCCCAGGACGCTGGATTTGAGGTGCTGGTCACTCCCGACAAGAACATCCGCTACCAGCAGGACTTGAAGACTGTCGGAATCGCAATTGTGGTGCTCGGTACTCCGCAATGGCCAGCGCTGCGAAAGCACATGGATCGGGTTGTTGCGGCAGTCGCCAGGGCGAAGCCTGGCGAGTACATCGAAGTGGAGATTCCTGATCGATGAGCTGGAGCAGAACGAGCACAAGCACATCATTATTCAGCTGGATGCTAGGCTGCATTGGAAGCAGTATGATATTTATTACCCAATTTACTGGCGTAAACTCCAATCATGGTTGACCATCTGGCGCGGAACAAGGCACCCAAGCTAGAGACCTGCCCGGCATGCGGCGGGGTGATGCGGCTTGGTTGGGATACTTACACTTGTGAAAAGTGTGGCCACTTTGAACAAGACATTTCGCTACAGGACATAGTTGAGCGGGACGACCCAGCAAACCTAAGAGAATGCAGTTGCGAATATTGCCTCAAGCAGCGGGACGAGAAGCTTCCCTAGCTGGTCTCCTTGTCCATCCATATGCCAGAAAATAGCCACAGAAGAAATAAGAAGACTTTCGTTGAGTAATGTAATTGGCGTAAACGCTGGATGCCTGTGTGCCAAGTCCACATCCCGTTGCCACAGAACCAGGCTGGCAATCCCAAGTCGGTGCATATTTCATGCACAGGTTTTGCGACCAGACCGTAGAGGGACATCGCGGCTAAGAAAAGCAAGAGGTACACGGCCATCCAAAGAGCAACTCTACCTGACCATGAAAGGACACTTTTCATCTAATCCGCCAGCGGTCTGCCCGAAACCTCTCGGCGAGCAAAGCGATACAACATGTTAGTCGGACAGAAAACCGTGTGGTGCTAACTGCACAAGTATGCTCCAGAAGTTGGCGGAAAAACCAGAAAGCCGGAGCCCACGAACAATTCCCGGGTCGCTCACGACGAATTGTTTCCAATCTGCCGGCATTTTCTTATCTTAACGCCGCTCATCCCTCTGAAACCATCGCGGCGTTTGGGGCGTCAAACTAGAATCGGTTGCTGCGTGTGAGTAAGATTGTTGCCTTGTCTTAGGAGGTCCCATGCCTGCCACTTCCATTGATCGGCGTGCCTTTCTGCGGGTTTCCGCGGTTAGCGGCGGAGGATTTTTGCTTGCTTGCCGGTTGCCCATTTTTGCGGACGTGCTTGCCGGGCAGGGTGCGGGTGCGCAACCGCCCGCTCCGGCTTATGTGCCGACTTCTTTTGTTCGCGTGGCGGCGAATGGAATTGTCACGATCATGGCGAAGAACCCCGAGGTGGGGCAGGGAGTGAAAACGCATTTGCCGATGCTGATCGCGGAAGAGTTTGATGTGGATTGGAAAGACGTGAGGATCGAGCAGGCCGATCTGGACGAAACGAAATATGGGCGACAGGTGGCGGGGGGAAGCACGTCTACACCTACGAATTGGGACCCGTTGCGGCGCGTGGGAGCTGCTTGCCGGCAGATGTTTGTGGCGGCTGCGGCGCAGACATGGTCCGTGGCGGAATCGGAATGCGAAACATCTTCAGGGACTGTGATTCATACGCCATCGAAGCGCACGGTGGGTTACGGTGCGCTGGCGGAAAAAGCCGCGACGTTGACGCCGCCGGACCTGAAGACGGTCCCACTGAAGGATCCGAAGAATTACAAAATCATCGGCAAGCCGATCACCGGCGTGGATGTTCCCCTTATCGTGACGGGCAAGCCGCTTTACAGCATTGACTTTCGCGTTCCCGGAATGTTGTGGGCGGTTTATGAGAAGTGCCCGGTGTACGCGGGAAAAGTGGTTTCGGCCAACGTGGATGTAGTGAAGTCTCTGCCCGGAGTGCGGCAGGCGTTTGTGGTGGAAGGGACGACGGAGCTTTTGGGGCTGCACAGCGGCGTGGCGATACTGGCGGACACGTGGTGGCAGGCCAACTCCGCGCGCAAGAAGCTGCGGATCAAGTGGGACGAAGGCGCGACGGCACAGCAGAGCAGCGAAGGATTCGCGGCGCGGGCGGTGGAGCTATCCAAGCAGGAGCCGACGATTACTTTGCGGAAGGATGGCGACGCGGAGGCCGCGCTGAAATCGGCAGCGAAAGTCGTCGAGGCCGCGTACAGCTACCCGTTCCTGGCCCATGCGCCGATGGAACCGGAAAACTGCCTGGCACATTTCCATGACGGGAAACTGGAATTCTGGTCGCCGAGCCAGACGCCGGAATCCGGACGGATGCAGGTGGCCAAACTGTTTGGGATTGCACACGACGACATCATTGTGCACATGAAACGGGCAGGCGGGGGATTTGGGCGGCGGTTGACGAACGACTACATGCTGGAGGCGGCGGCGATTGCCAAGCAAGCAGGCGTGCCGGTGAAGCTCTTGTGGACGCGCGAAGACGATTTTCATCACGATCACTATCGGCCAGCGGGATTTCATTTCCTGAAAGGTGGTTTGGACGCTTCAGGCAAAGCGGTGGCGTGGAAGAATCACTTTGTGAGTTTTGGCCAGGGTGAACAGTTTGCTCCTTCGGCGAATATTCCCGGCAACGAATTCCCGGGAACATTTTTGCCCAATTTTCACTTTGGCGCCTCGCTGATGCCGCTGGGCGTGCCGACGTTTGCTTTGCGTGCGCCGCGGAGCAATGCGTTTTCATGGGTATTCCAGTCGTTCACGGATGAGCTGGCACATGTCGCGGGAAGAGATCCCGTCGAGTTTCGGTTGGAACTTCTGGGATTGGCTCGAGTGACGAATCAGGGAGCAAAGGCAGATCCGTTTGCCAGCGATCTGGACGCGGCGCGGATGCAGGGAGTGGTACGCCTGGTCGCGGAAAAATCGGGCTGGGGGAAGCGCACTTTGCCGAAAGGCACGGGGATGGGCGTGGCGTTCCAATTTTCGCACCGCGGATATTTTGCGGAAGTAGTGGAACTCAGCGTGGACGCGCAGAAGGCGGTAAAGGTAAACAAAGTTTGGGTGGCTGGCGATGTTGGCAGCCAGATCATTAATCCCAGCAACGCGGATAATCAGGTGCACGGCGCGGTGCTGGAAGGGTTGAGTTCGGTGATGAGTTACGAAATCACGATTGAGCGAGGGCGGGCGACGCAGAATAACTTTGATGGATATATGCCGCTGCGCATCAACCAATTGCCGGGCGAGATTGAGGTGCACTTCCTGCACACGGATAATCCACCGACCGGATTGGGCGAGCCCGCGCTGCCGCCGGTGCTTCCGGCGGTGTGCAATGCGATTTTTGCGGCAACGGGAGAGCGAATCCGAACATTGCCGCTGGAGAAGCATGGATATAGTTGGGCGTGAGGGGGGCGGAACAAGTTTTCAGTAATTAGTTTTTAGTTTTCAGTAAGGCACGACGCCCGGGCCGCTAGGTCACGGCTTTCTTTTTCGGGCTGGGACATTGGGGAAAGACCTCACCCCTGAAGGGGTGAGCTACACTTCGCGCGAGGATTGTAGCTCAGGCCTTTGAGGCCTGAGGCTTTTTGGTGCTTTAGATAATGCAGTTTGCGGCAGAGTGGTCTGGCTACCCGCTGATAACCCCAGTAAAACAAGAGGGCGCGCCAATTCTTCCTCGGTACTTTGATACCATTCTAGCGAGATGATTCCGACAAAAGGAGACGCCGATGCACTACCGTGTGCTGGGAAGGACGCCGTACAAAGTTTCCGAAGTAAGTTTTGGTGCGTGGGCCATTGGCGGCGCGTGGGGCACCGTTTCGGATGAGGAATCGCTGGCCGCGCTGAACAAAGCGATTGATTGCGGCGTCAATTTCATTGATACGGCGGACGTTTATGGAGATGGGCGAAGCGAGCGGCTGATTGCAAAACTGAAAAAGAGCAGGAAGGACGAAATTGTGGTGGCCACCAAGGCTGGGAGGCGGCTGCCGAAACAAACCGTGGAAGGCTACAGCCGGGAGAATTTGACGGGGTGGGTTGAAGATAGCCTGAGGAATCTTTCCACCGATTGTCTGGACTTGATTCAACTGCATTGTCCGCCTACAGCGATTTATGACAGCCCCGATGTTTTCGGAATATTGGATGATTTACTGCGAGCGGGGAAGATTCGCTATTACGGCGTTAGCGTTGAAAAAGTGGAAGAGGCGCTGAAGGCGGTTGAGCATCCCAATGTGCAATGCGTGCAGATTATTTTTAATTGTTTTCGACAGCGTCCCGCGGAAGAGTTTTTTGCGCAGGCAAAGAAACGACAGGTGGGGATACTGGCGCGGGTGCCGCTGGCCAGCGGAATGCTAACTGGCAAGCTCAAGCGGGATTCCACTTTTCCTAAGGACGACCACAGGAATTTCAACCGGCACGGCGAGGCGTTTGACGTGGGCGAAACGTTCTCCGGCGTGGATTATGAGATTGGGCTGGAAGCGGTGGAAGAGATGCGAACATTTCTGCCTGCCGGCGTCTCGATGAGCCAGTTTGCGTTGCGCTGGATCCTGATGTTCGATGCGGTGACCTGCGCGATACCCGGAGGAAAACGGCCAGAGCAGGTGGCGGAGAACTGCAAGGCATCCGACCTGGCGCCGCTAACGGAAGAGGCGATGGCCGGGGTGCGGCGCGTTTACGAGAAGAAGATTCTTCCGCTGGTAAAGGAGCGCTGGTAAAGCGCAGCGACGATGCGTCTAGTCAGGGTCGCGTGCTCCACGCACCAGCTTTGCTGATGTGGGAGGCGGAAACACGTTGAAGTTGGGCGCGGGCATGGGGATGTCGCCCTTGCGGTCTTGCCACAGAAATTTATTCAGGATGGTGTTGTCCACGGAATCGGCGTGGCTGAAGTCCAGATTCTTTCCTTCCTTCCAATCCTTGGTATTCATTTCGTAGAGCAAACCGTTATCGCGATTGCGGTAATCCGCTTTGAACGGAGGCTGCGTGCCAGGGCCGCTGAAGAGCGGCGCCATAACGGCGGCGCGGGAATCATTGGCATTCATCGGCGGCGCGCCGAGAAGCGCTTCGATGGTGCGCACCATGTTCACGGTGGTGTAAAACGTGTGATCCACGTAAGAACCCGGCCGGCCCATTATCGGCTCAGGGAGTGGAGAGTATTTGCTGATGACAAGCGCGAGGCTGCGGTGGGAATCGACGTGGTCGGGTCCAGCCTGGGCATCATCCTCGAGAATGAGAAATGCGGTGTCGTCCCAATAGGGGCTGTGCGAAACGGCGTCCACGGCGCGGCCAATGGCTAGGTCATTATCGGCAACCGAAGCGGTAGGACGCGGCTGACCCTTCGTTCCCCCGGCGGTGTGATCATTTGGGAAACGCAAAAGAATGAATTGCGGCATGGTGTCTTTGCCGGCTTTGCGAGAAGCCACAAATTCATCGAACTCGTTCAGGAACTCGTCGGCGCGGAGTTGATCCGGATAGGCCAGTTCGAAATCTGGATAGCGCGGATCGAAGTGGCCGCGGAGTTCTACCTGTGAAGCAATATTTTTGGCGAGCACCGGAATCTCCCAGGGGTAGGGACTGGGGCCGCCGGGAGGATCGCCAACGTTTTTCTCGAGAGGTTCGCCTTTGCGGATCACAGTGCGCGCACAGGTGACGCCTGCGACTTTCGGCGGGCCACTGGGAGGAAGATTCGCATCTGGCGCGGCATTGCACCATCGGGAGACGATGAACTCGCCGTAGTGACGATAGGAAATGCCATGCTGCGCGAAATTTTTCCAGAGGAAGCCGCCGGTGGGCTCGCCTGCATAAGGGAGATCGTCTTCTGCCGAGATGCCGCCGAGGAATTCGCCTTCGGAATCGTAAGTATGCTCGCCGCCCCGGTAACCGATGGGCCAGGTTTTTTCGACGTAATCAGAGATGGAAGCGGAAGTGGACCAGATGTGGCCGTCACCGGAAACATCGCCGCTGTCGTAGAAATTATCGAGAATGCCGAACTGACGCGCGAGGGCATGCTGATTGGGAGTGATGTCGTCACCATAGATGGTGAGCGAAGGATCGCCGTTGGCCTCGGCCAGATCGCCGAAAACCTGATCGTAGGTGCGATTTTCCTTGATGATGTAAATGACGTGGCGAATTTTATTTTGGCCGGTGGCAAAGGGGATGCGGTCGGTATTGCCTTGCGCGGCGTTGGTGGCGGTGACTTCGTTCGTCCAAGAAGCGAGATTTTGCTGCAGATCGGCGAGAGGAATGCGCGCGAGGGAGCCGTTTGTCATTGCGGGATTGTAGGGATATTGCGGGTTGCCATCTCTTCCCCTTTTCAAGGGAACAGGATTGGGGCCGGAGCCGAGGCCTTTGGCACTGCCGATGAGCAAGTCTTTACTGGTGACTGCAACCGCGGTGGGATACCACTCGGTGGGGATGAACCCCGCGGCGTGCTGCGTCTCGGCTGTCGAAGGACGGTTGAGATCGAAGACGGCGATAGAATCTGAAATCGCATTGGCGGAGAACAGTGTTTTCCCGTCGGCGGAAAGGGCAAGAGATTCGGGGTCGCTGCCGCCGTACTTCTGGCCGGGAAGCTTCGTGGAAAGCGAGTAGAGGAGCTTGCCGGTGTTTGTGTCGAGCACGGCGATTTCGTCGCGATTGGTTAGCGCAACATACAGGCGCGAGTCATCGCCCGAGAGAAGCAACGCTGTGGGATGAGATCCGCCTTCAAGAGGCGCGGCCGGTTTGCGAAGAGGAATAGTGCGGCGGACGTGTCCTGTGGTGAGATCCAGCTCGGCGACAGCGGAGGCGTTCCACAGGGAAACGAAGCCGCGCTTGCCGTCGCGCGTCATCACCGCGGCGTAGGGAAGCGAAGCAGGGATGCGCTTGAAAGTGGAAAGGTCGAATCTATGGACGATTTGGCCATCAGATGCGTTCAGTAGCAGGGCTTCGTCGGAACTATTGGAAGCGACGAGGATGCGTTCGACGCCGCCGCTGATGCCGACGCTGAGTCCCGCGGGATAAGTGACATCCTTGAAGGTATCGCGGCGGATTTTCCCGGGAGGAATATTGGTGCGCGGGGGGAGCGGGAGAAATCGCTCGGGGGCCACTTCGCCATTTTGGAAGGTGTAAACGGCGATGCCGTTTCCGGTGCTTCCCTTCCCCTTTCCGAGGGGATCGGTGAGGGAAGCCATGGAGGCGTAGAGATGCTTGCCGTCAAGACTGAAAGCCAAGCCAATGAAGTAGGTTTGTTTGGCCCTGCTGCCAAGGCGGTCGTCGGGGAAATCGCGAAGGTCGTTGGTTTCCAGATTGAGAACCGTGAGCGATTGTTTTCTGTCGGAGGAGTAGGCACCGTAGCCGCTGTGGAGAAGAACTGCGAAGCGGCCATCCGGAGAAATTGCAGAGGCAGTGGGGAAATTATTTATACGGCGGGGATTGCCGGGGAGTTCACCGAAGATTTTGGCATTGGGGATTTCTGTTGTTTTCGGGTGCGGCGCGGTGTCTTGAGCTGAAAGAGGAATTGCGGCAGCGAATAGCAGAAACAGGCTGGCGTGAAGTACTGAGCGATGGATTCTCATGAGCGCATTATATTTGATTTCGGGCGAAACGAGGGTTGCTGGACAATGAAACGAAGCCGGGCTGGGGTTTACAAATGGCACCTTGCGGCTGGCGAATGCAATCCGCGTACAACTCCAAAAATCATGTAACCTCGGAGCTTCCCGGACAGTAAGTGTAGATAGAGGCGGTGTATGGAACTGCTGGAGCGATTCGCGGCGGGCGATGTGGATGCCTTCGAATCGCTATTCCAGCAGTACCAGGGAGAAGTGTATCGCTGGATCGTGCGCATCGCTCGCAACACGGCCGCCGCGGAGGATTTAACGGTGGAAACGTTTTGGCGGATGCACAGGGCTCACGCGCGGTTTGACCCCAAAAAAGGAAATTGTGGGGCGTGGCTGAGGCGCATTGCTACAAACGTGGCGATTGATTATCTGCGTCATGCGAGACACGAGGTTCCCTTGCCGGACGAACTGCCCGCCATGGCTCAGCAGCCGTTGGCGGAGCAGCTTGGGATGCGGCGGGAAATCTCGCGAGCAATGAACAAGCTTTCGCCGCGAGTGCGCGCGGTGGTCTTGCTGGCGCTGGTGGAGGAAGAGCCTTACGAACGCATCGCCGAAGCTCTGGGGATTTCAGAAAACGCTGTGAAAGTGCGGGTGTTTCGCGGCGTGCGGATTTTGAGGAAAGAGCTGTCTGAGTCAGGAGTTCACGCATGAAGGAACCAGAAATTGACGATGTGAAGAAGATTTTGAAGGAGGCGTTGCCTGCCGTTCATGATAGCGAACTTCGTCGCGATCTGTGGCCGGCGATGCTGCGGCGGCTGGACGAGCGTCCGGTTCATGTGCCGTGGTGGGATTGGGCATTGCTAGCGGCTCTTGCAGGCGCGCTTTGCTTCTTACCGGGGATTATTCCGGCGCTGTTGTATCAATTGTGAGGAAGGGGTAGCCATGAACAAGCATCCGTATTTGCGGGCGTATCTTGCGGGGATCGCCGTACCAACGGTTTTCCTGCTTATGGTGATGAGTGGCTACACGATCATTCGTTATGTCTACAACGTGCCCATCGCCATCGAACGCGTGATCGTGTTCCCGATGGCCGCGGTGCCGAACGCTTGGGGATTGTGGAATGTGCTGTACCGCGCGTTCATCGGAGGGCGGCGCGTTTCGCTGGGAGTGTTTGGAGGAGCGCTGCCGCTGGTGCTGGCGCCTTGCGGATTCGCTGTTACGCGGGTGCTGGATTTCACCGTGCCTCACGTGGTATCCGCGGTTGTGCCGTTTGCGCTTCCCTTTGCGCTGATTGTCTACTATCTCGTGTGGAAATATTTTGTGGGATTCCTCAACGCGGAGCTGGGAATCGCCTGATCACCCATGCGCATTCATTAGAGTGATATCCTGCCGGAGTAAGTTCCGAATGAGCAATCCGGCCGAATATCCCTGTTGCAGGGCCAACCGAAAGGAAGACTATGAAGATACGAGTGTTCACCATAAGCATGCTTCTTCTGGGGGCGATTTGTGCAGGCGGCGTACATTTCGGAGCCGCAATCGCCTCAAATAATGGCTTCGGGACGGCCAGACCTTCAGAGCCCGCGAGCGCGAAGGATTCTGACACGACGATGGACGCAGCCCTAGCGGTTATGAAAAAACGCGCCGCGGAACTGAAGATCACGGGAGTCGGCGTGGTCGCATACGCGGAGGGTGACACAATTCAGTCGTGGAGCTCGAAGATGGTGGTGATGGGCCGCATGAAAGAGGCTCCTTCGACGGGCAACACTGGCTTCAATCTGCTGGGGGTCGCTTACGCGAAGTCGGCGGAGATGGCAGACACGCTGCAGAATAGCGGCAGTATCACGCGCCCGCCGATGGCCGGTGAAGTGGGCTGGCAAGGTGGCGCGATTGCCAAAGCGAAGACCGGCTATGTCATTGCAGCGTTCAGCGGCGGGAAGTCCGAAGAAGACTTTGAGGTTTCCAAGACAGGGCTCGAGGTGCTGAAGGGGGCACTGTAAGCGGGTTGTCGTGAGCATCGATTGCACTGCGGGTTGGCTAACTGAGTTGCGCTATCATCGAACGACGGGAATCGGGTAGCCTTGCACTTAAACCTCTCTATGGAATCTGCCACTAAACTCTTGGAATGCCATTGCTGCGCTGTTTTGCCTCAAAAATGAAACCGCCGTCTGCTCCTCCACCGAAATTGCGAGACCGCTTGCTGTTTTGGATCGCAGCACTGTTAACGGGGCTTCTGCAGACGTGGGCGCACCGTCATGATTTCGCGCCAGACAGCATTTCTTATATCGAGCTGGGGTGGGCCGGGGCGCGATCTGGAATAGCGCATCTGGTCAGCGGTTACTGGAGCCCGCTGTATCCTTTTCTGTTGAGCCTGGAATTTCGCGTCTTTTCGCCGACGCCGCGATTTGAATTCGCTGCCGTGCACCTGCTGAATTTTGTTTTGTTCATCGGCACGGTCGGGAGCTTCGAGTTGTTCTTGAAGGAATTGCTACTGGCGCGGCGCGGGGCCGCACAGGTGGGGGCGGAGTCGGATGCGGATTCGGAGAGGAGATTGTGGCTTTGGGGAGGCGTGCTCTTCGTGTGGGCTTCAGAGTTCTGGCTCGGGCCGTCTCTGATTACTCCGGACATGTTCGTGGCGCTGCTGACGTTTGTGGCGACCGCACTGCTTTTGCGGATTCGGCGCGGGGTTGCTGGCTGGCCGGTTTTCCTGATCCTGGGCTTGTTGCTCGGCCTTGCCTATCTTGCGAAAACGGCGATGCTTTTCATTGCTCCTGTTTTCCTGTTCTGCGCGGTTGTGCTGGGCAAACGGTCAGGGTTGACGCTGCGCGCTGCCACGCTTCGGACTCTGTTGGCTGTGACAGTTTTTGTGTGTCTTGCGCTGCCATTCATTCATGCGCTTTCGGTGCAAAAGGGCAGGCTGACCGCCGGGGACGTGGGACGCATCGCTTACGCGGAATACATCGATCGCGCCACCCTTTCGCAGCACTGGCAGGGTGAACCGGCAGGTACGGGCATTCCTGCGCATCCGACGAGGAAGGTTTTCGCCAATCCTGACGTGTTTGAGTTCGCCACACCCTTGCCGGGAACCTATCCACCTTGGTACGACCCGTCCTTTTGGTACGAGGGAATCCGGCCCTCTTTCAACCTCAGGAATCAGCTATGGACGATGTTTCGCGCGGCCAATGCGTATTTAAGAATTTTTTCAAAGAGCGGTGCGCTGTGGGTGATGCTCGCGGCAATCTGGTTCTTCTGGAAGAAAGCATTCCGTTGGATTCGCCTGGCTCCGGGGATGAGATTGGTGCTTTTGCCTTCAGCGGCCACATTGGCGCTTTATGAAATGGTGCACACGGAGGCTCGTTACGTGGCTTCGTGCGCGCTCATTTTGCTGATCGCTGCATTGGGCAAACTTTGGATCAAGGAAACTGCCGGCGCGCGGGAACGGAGACGCCTTGCCCTGATGATTGCGCTGGCGCCAGTGCTGGCGGTCGTCTGGAGCGCCGGGCGGGAGGTAACGCTCCTGATTCACAATGCGCCTGACGAGCAGTGGCAGATGGCTCGGCAACTTCAGGATTTCGGCATTTCACCAGGAACGCGGATCGCCACGTTGGGTACGGGGTCAGGAGCAGCGTGGGCGCACTTGGCCGACACGCGCATTATTGCGGAGATTCCTGACAAGGAGTTGCCGCGATTTGTTGCTGCTGATGAGGCGAAGAAGCGGCAGATTTTTGAGCTGCTTTCGTCGCTGGGAGCAGCGATGGTGGTCACCTGGAATCCAGCGGTAGCGAATTCTTCGGAAGGCTGGCGGGCAATTCCCGGAACGCATTATTTTGTTTGGTTGCCGGCCGATCACAAAGAGACGGGGGCTCTCCCGTCGCGCTCGAATCCCTAACCTGCATGCTATGATTTCCCTGCCATTCTCTTGACCGAAAGCGAACACACGATGACCGCACGCATCCTGGATGGGTTGAAAATCCGCGAGCAGATCTTTGAGGAGATCAAAGGCGACGTTGCAAGACTTGCCAAGCACGGCGTGCGTCCGGGGCTGGCCGCAGTGCTGGTGGGAGAAAATCCCGCTTCGCAGCTGTACGTTAAAAGCAAGATCGCGGCTTGCCAACAGTTGGGCCTGGCAAGTTGGATGCACACGCCACCGGCAACGATTTCTACGGAGCAACTACTGAAGTTGATACGCAACCTCAACGTCGATTACGAGGTGGACGGCATCCTGGTGCAACTGCCCTTGCCCGCGCAAGTGGATGCGAAGAGCATTCTGGAGGCGGTGGATCCGTTGAAGGACGTCGACGGATTCCATCCCGTGAATCTGGGAAAGCTGGTGAGCAATCGCCCGGGGCTGGTGGCGTGCACGCCGGCGGGGTGCATGGAGATTCTGCGGCGGAATCAGATACCGCTGGAAGGCGCGAATGCGGTGGTGCTGGGCCGCAGTGACATTGTGGGAAAACCCATGGCGCTGCTGCTGATGCACGCGAACGCCACGGTGACGATTTGCCACTCGAAAACGCGCGATTTGCCGGAGGTGGTGCGACGCGCTGACATCGTGGTGGCGGCAATGGGCAAGGCCGGATATGTGCAAGCCGATTGGATTCGTCCCGGCGCCACCGTGATCGATGTCGGGACGAATAAGGTTACCGATCCGAAAGAAGCGGAGCGGCTGTTGCGCAATTTCCCGGAGCGTCTGGAAAAATTCCGAGCAAAGGGAAACGTTTTGGTGGGCGACGTGCACCCAGACGCGCTGCAGATTGCGGGAGCGCTGACGCCGGTGCCGGGTGGGGTTGGACCAATGACCATCGCCATGCTGATGAGCAACACGGTGAAAGCGGCGCGCCTGCGGCGAGTTCCAGAAACAGCGCCTGCCGGCAAATAAAGAGATTCACAGCGGCCTTAATAGCGTCAGACGAGAGAGCTGGAGTCTATGCTGAAATACGGTTTAACCGGGGGAATTGCCAGCGGGAAGAGCGCGGTGGCGGCGATGCTACGCGAGATGGGTTTCCCGGTACTAGACGCGGATTCCCTTTCGCACAAATTGATGGAGCCGGGACAACCTGCGCGCGATGAGATCCTGCAGGAATTTGGTGCGGATTTGGCTGGAGGCGATGGGCGGATTGACCGGGCAAAGCTGGCAACAATCGTCTTTGCAGAGCCGGCCAAGCTGAAAAAACTAAACGCGATCCTGCACCCGCGTGTCGAGCAAATCATGCTCGAGAAGTTCGTAGAATGGAAACAAAGCGGCGTGCGCGATGCCGCGTTTGTGGAAGCAGCGCTGTTGATTGAAGCAGGCTTTGTGAGGAACCTGGACGGGTTGGTGCTGGCATGGTGCAGACCGGAGCAGCAACTGGAGCGATTGAAGGCGCGTGGGATGAACGAGCAAGATGCCAAGCGCCGCATTGCCGCGCAACTTCCGATGGAAGAGAAACTGCGTCTGGCCACGAGCGCTATCGATTGCTCGGGAACAATGGAATCCACGCGGGCGCAGGTACGGACGCTGGCCGCAAAACTGCGGAAATCAACGTCGGCGTAGACAGCAGGCGGAGTTCGCCGGAGACCACAAATTTTCCTATACTAGAAGGCCGGGAACCCGGATTTGCAGGGAAGGCGGAGGCAAGACGCAGATGACACAAGGATTGAAGAGCAACCGTGGACGCCTGATTCTGGTGGCGTTGATACTGGTGCTGGGAGCTTATTGGGTGGGAGCGCGGTACGGGCCGCGGCAAGCGCAAAATGTGGAGGCGCGGCACATTGCGACTCAGGCAGGGCTGGCGGAAAAGACAGTTGCCGGGAAGAATGAATCGTTGACCGAAGATGAAGCGATCAACGTGCGCATTTACCGCCAAGTATCGCCGGCAGTTGCCAACATTTTGACGAAGGCCACGGAATACGATTTCTTCATGGATCCGGTTCCGGTGGAAGGCGCGGGGTCGGGATTTGTGATTGACCCGCGGGGCTACATCCTGACGAATTTTCACGTGGTTGCGGGCGCGCAGACGATTGAAGTGATTCTGGGAGACCAGAGCCGCTATCCGGGAAAGTTCGTGGGAGCGGACCAGCGCAATGATGTGGCGCTGGTGAAGATCGATCCCAAGGGCAAGAAGCTTGTGGCGCTGCCGCTGGGCGATTCCGCGGCGCTGCAGGTGGGACAGAAAGTGCTGGCAATCGGTGATCCGTTCGGATTCCAGTCTACGTTGACCACGGGAGTAGTGAGTGCGCTTGGCCGCACCGTGCAGACGAGCGAGACGACGTTCATTGATGCCGCGATTCAGACGGACGCCTCCATCAACCGGGGAAATTCTGGCGGGCCGCTAATCAATACACACGGAGAGGTGATCGGCATCAACTCGGCAATCTACACGCCAAGCGGAACGACCGCGGGCATTGGGTTCGCGATTCCGATTAACACAGCGAAACTCATCGCGAACGATTTGATTACCGAGGGTCGGGTACGGCGCGCGTATCTCGGCGTTACGACAATGCCGGTTGCCGGATGGCTGGCAGAGGCGCTGGACTTGCCGGTTCAAGATGGACTGCTTGTGGAGCAGACCACAAAGGGTAGCCCTGCGGCAGCGGCGGGAATCCATGGAGGCGATCGCGTGGCCCAGGCGGGCATGCGGCAGATTTATATCGGTGGCGACGTGATCGTGGCGCTGGATGGGCAGAAAGTGTCCAACGAGATCGACATCAACTTGATTTTGAACCGCAAGCGACCGGGGGATAATCTGACGGTGACGCTGTATCGTGGCGCGAAAAAGATGGACGTGCCAGTAAAGCTCGGCGAGCATGTCTTAGCTCCATAATTCTGTCACCCCCTAACGGCAACGTGAAAATGTCACCCTATGAGACAGGAGACATTTCCGTTGAGCCAGAAGGAACTGCACCGAGTGAGCGTGATCAGCGCATGCATCAAGGGAGACATGGCGTGAGCCAGAGCCGCCGCACTCCTGTGTCTGAGCGTGCGCCAGATTAAGCGCTTGAAGAAACGCATGCGCGAAGACGGGGAGGCGGCTCTGGCTCACGCCAACCGCGGTCGGCCCAGCCACCGTCGCCTGCCCGACGCCGTGCGCCGGCGCATCGTGCAACTGGCGCGCGGCACCTACGCCGGCTTCAACGACCACCATCTCTGCGAGAAACTGGTCGAGCGCGAGGGCTTTTCCCTCAGCCGTGAAACCCTGCGCCGTTTGCTGCGCAAGAACGGCCTGGGCTCGCCGAGAAAGCGCCGTGCTCCCGCTCATCGCCAGCGTCGCGTGCGTTCCGCGCGGCTTGGCGAACTCGTGCAACTCGATGGCAGCCCGCACGACTGGCTTGAAGGCCGCGGCCCGCGAATCACCGCTCTCGGCATGCAAGATGACGCCACCGGCAAAATCCTCGCCGCGCAATTCTTCCCCACGGAATCCGCTTTCGGCTATCTCTGCTTGCTTCGCCAGCTGTTGCGTCGCTTCGGTGTGCCGCTGGCTTTTTACGGCGATCACAGCGGCATCTTTGTCCGCAACGACGACTTTTGGACCGTGGAAGAACAGCTGGCCGGAAAACGCCAGCCCACCCAGTTCGGCCGCGCGCTGGAACAACTCGGCATCACCTTCATCGCCGCCAACAGCCCGCAGGCCAAAGGCCGCGTCGAACGCCTCTGGGGCGTGCTGCAGGATCGCCTGTGCAGTGAACTCCGCCTTGCTGCCGCTCAGGACCTCGACTCCGCCAACGCTGTGCTGCGCAAATTCATCGCCGACTACAACCGCCGTTTCGCCCGCCTGCCTCGCGAAGCGGCGACCGCGTGGCGGCCCGCTCCGGAAAATATCGACCGCATCTGCTGCTTCCTGCATGAACGCATCGTCAGCAACGACAACGTCGTGCAGTGGGAAGGCCGCCGCTTCCAAATCCCCCAGCAGGCACGCCGCTTCAGCTTCGCGGGCGCCAAGGTGCAAATCTACCAAGCCCTCGACGGCCGCGTCTCGCTCTACTACGGCGACACCCGCTTACAGCACTCCGCAATACCAGGGGGGTGACATTTTTATGTTGCCATTAGGGTGACAAAATCATGTTGCTACAACAGTAAAGCTCGGCGAGCACGATAGCAATTAGCGTGTAAAAGAAGAATGGCATCCGAGCGAAGCTGATGAAGCGCAACGCTGCCTCAACCGAAAAAGCACTCACACTTTATTTTGATGGATTGCGCGGCTGGGAAAAATGGCTGGCGAAGAACCATGATTCGTGCCCGGGGATCTGGTTGCGAATGGCCAAGAAGGATTCCAGTGTCCGTTCCGTGACTCACAAGGAGGCGCTTGAAGCCGCCCTTTGTTACGGCTGGATTGATGGTCAGATCCGATCGGAGAGCGAATCTACGTGGCTGCAGAGGTTCGTTCCACGCGGCCCGCGAAGCATCTGGTCAAAGATCAATCGCGAAGCTGCTGTCGCGCTAATCAGGCAGGGGCGCATGAAACCCGCGGGGTTAGCGGCGGTGGAGCGGGCGAAACAGAACGGGCGATGGGACGCTGCGTACGAAGGCCAGAAGAAGGCCACGGTGCCGGAGGATCTGCAAGCCGCACTCGACAAAAACGCCAAAGCGAAAGCCTTCTTCGCGACCCTGGACGGTCAGAACCGCTATGCCGTCCTTTTTCGGATACACACCGCCAAGAAAGCGGAAACGCGCGCCCGGCGAATCGAGAAATTTGTTGGCATGCTGGCGAAACACGAAAAGTTGCATCCGTAGGCGGACGACTTTGGGAATGCTGCGGATTCCGGACCTTGCGTGAACGCTAAGGGCCGAGTTCGGCGCGATAGCGGTTGCGTTCGTCTTCGCTCATGGTGTACCAGTTCTCCGCGATGTCGCGGACGCGTTCCAGGGCCTTCTGCATTTCTTCGTGTTTCGCCTTGATCATTTCTGAATCGGCGTCTTGCGGCACGTAGATTGGCGTGCTGCCGATCATCACGGCGCGAGCAAATAAGTGAGGCAAGAGGAACAGGTCCCAGGTCTTTTGGAAGGTTGTTCCGCGATCCACGCCGAAGTGAAAAACGAAAATCGGAGCTCCTGTCATGCGAGCAAGGAGCACCGGGCCGACCTTGGAAACGTAACGGGGTCCGCGCGGGCCATCAATCGTGAAGGCGCAATCCAACCGTTCGGAGATGCGCTGAGCCATCACCTGCAAACCGCGCAGCCCGCCGCGCGAAGAGCTTCCTTGCGCGGTGCCGAAACCGAGCCACTCGATAACCTTGCGGGTCCATTGGCCGTCAAAGGCAGTAGTGTTCATGACAACGATGCCGCGATTGCGGGCCCACCAGGCAACGGGAATAATCACGCCGTGCCAGAAAGCCCAGATGCAGGGCTCTTTAGCGGGCCAGCGCGCACCAGCGGAGTGGCGCATGCCGAGAATTTCATAGCGGAGTGTGGGGCCGAGGGTGCGAATCACGCTGTACACAAGCGCGGCGATGATGGGGATTTGAATGCGGCGATGCCACGGCAATTTGGGCAGACGAATATCGTAGTGCGCGCTGACCGGCTCGGACGCCTCGTTCTGCTGGTTTTCGGGGGTCGCCATCTTCCTATAGTATAGAAGGGTTGCCACGAGGTTGCGCACGCGGGAGATAATTGCTTTGCTCAAGAGCCCCTATCGGAGCACGATGCCCGGGAGAATCGGTATGGTTCTCTGCGCCGGGGCATTGGTGTGTGGTGGGCTGGTGGCAACGCTGGGTGCGCGGGACGATAAACCACCAGCCGGCGATTCCGTGGGGGCCATCGAGGGCGATTCCATCAGCATCGAAGGGCCCATGAGCGTGGACGTGGTTCACGGGCAGGTGCGAACGGTATTGCGCAGCGGCAGCGACGTTCGCGTTAAGGCCGGGCAAGCGCGCATTGAACTGGTAGAAGGCGGGCAGATTGTTATTTGCGGGCCGGCACATTTTTCGGTGCTGAAATCGGCCGGCGCGCTTACCGTGGCGCTGGATGCGGGAACGATTCATGTGCACCTGGAAAATGACCTGGCGCTGACGGTGTACACACCGCAGATTCAGGCGCGGCCGATTTCGATTGGTGGCGGTGCGGAAGATGTGCTGGTGGGCCTGGATGTTGCGGGCACGATGTGCATTCGCGCGAGCAAGGGGGCGGTGCGCATCGAGCAGCAGTTGACTGGGCAGAGCTTGCTGGTGCCGCAGAGTGGGGATGTTTCGCTGAGCAATGGGCAGATCGAAACCTTGCACACAACCACAGGCGGTTGCGCTTGCGAAGATGAGATGGCGGCCAAGGCGATGGCGCCTGCGACCGAGGTGAGCGTGCTGGCTACGCCGGAGGAGATCAAGAAGGCGGCGGAGGAGAAGAAAGTCGATCCGCCACCCGCGACGGCCGCGGCTCCCGATGAGAAACCGGAACCGATCTACCAGGTGTTCATGCCGCCGCTGCGCTACGACGCAAACTCCAAGGTGCAACCCGATTTTGATCCCAACCTTATTCTGCTGGTGCGCCGGGTGCGCGTGCGGCCTACGCTGATTTTCCAAGGCAAAGTGGAAGGCGACCCGGTGGTTGCGCAGGCGACACCGCCTCCGGCGCCGCCTGCTAGCCAAAAACGTGGGGCCGCGCAAAAGCCGGTCGATGAATCGGCGTGGAACCGCGTCAAGATTTACTGGCGCAAGATCTGGTCACCCAGTTCGTGAATTGGCCGGCTGGTATGGATCAGGATGCGCCGACAAGCTGCATGGCGATTACGTATCCAGCGTCGTCCGAAGTTTTATCGGAATAAAAGACAATGTTCTTGCCGCCGTCGCCGTCGAATTCCTTCAGAAACTCAACGTTAAAATGCAGATTGGCGGGCAAGCCGGGAAATGCTCCGTGGAGCGAGACCTTGCCGGTGTTCAGGTCGAACTCAAAGGTAATGGGGAGCTGGATTATCGTGGGGGTGGCGCCGGCAAAATTGTCGATGAAGACCATGGGCTGTCCTGTGAAACCAACTGGCTGGCCATTGAGAATGCCGCGCTTGCCCGCGGGGGTGAAGGGCGTGCAGTCTCCAAAGGCAAGGAATGCATCGCTGGGAGCTCCCTGGCGGGACACGGAGAAATTGATATTTTCTCCGCCGTCGATACCGGGGTTTTTACCCCAGGTCGTGAGCGTTTCCAGGGCCTTCTCCGTTAAGACGTGTTCGTGCTTTTCTGTTACAGGCATGCTGTCCTCCTGATTTTTATTCTGGCCAGGCCAACTTCTCGAGGCTCTTCCGGCAAGGCTGGAGGTACGGCCAAGAGGAACCCTGCGTTGTCCTTCCCAGGTTAGTGAGGAAGCCCCCAGTTCCGTTTCATTCTATTTTTGGAGTTTTGGCGTGTTTCTGGGTGACCTTCACATGCCTTCGTAGTTGGGGCCGCCGCCACCTTCGGGGACAACCCAATCGATGATCTGGTAGGGATCGGCGATGTCGCATGTTTTGCAATGGACGCAATTCGCGGCGTTGATTTTTAACTTCAGTGCATCGCCCTCTTTGGCCATTTCGTAGACCGCCGCGGGGCAAAAATACTGGCAGGGATTGCCGTACTCTTCCGCGCAACGAGTGGCACAAATATTCAGGTCGCTCACTTTCAAATGGCAAGGTTGATCTTCATCGTGACGCGTGCCGGAATGATAGACGTCGGTCAAGCGGTCGAAGGTGAGTTTGGCGTCACCCTTGAAGCGTTCCGGCGCGGGCCGGCCGTGAATCTTGACATAGGCTTCATGCCCGGCATGGGCGCGCATGGGATCAATCAGGCCGCGGCCGCCGGTGATCTGCTGCAAGCCGCTGTGAATGAAGCCATCGAGCATGCCGTTGCGGAAAGACTGATGGAAATTGCGCACCTTCCACAGTTCTTTCTTGATGTAACTGCGATCGATTTTTTCTTTATAGGCTTGCAAAGTTTTGGCGGAGTAATCTTGTTTCTTCAGCGCATCGAAAATCGTTTCGGCGGCGAGCATGCCGCTTTTCATGGCGAGGTGCACGCCTTTGAGGCGCTGCGAATCGAGGAAGCTGCCGGAATCGCCGACGATGAGTCCACCATTTACATAATTGCGCGGCATGGCGTACCAGCCGCCGTAGGGAATGGATTTCGCGCCGTAGCGCACCAATTTGCCGCCATCGAGAAGTCTTCGCACGAAGGGATGGGTCTTCCAGGTTTGAAACGCGGCATGCGGATCGAAGCGGGAATCTTCATACTCCAGCGCGACTACGAGGCCGAGGGAGACGCGATCGTTCTGCAAGCCGTAAATCCAGCCGCCGCCATACATCTTTGAAGAAACCGGCCAGCCGAGAGTGTGCGCTACGAAGCCCGGCTTAATCTTCCCCGGCTGCACTTCCCACAATTCCTTGATGCCGATGCCATAGCTTTGCGGATTGATGTTATCGAGTTTTTTCTTTGCGACGAGTTGCTTGGTGAGCGAGCCGCGCGTGCCTTCCGCCAACACGGTAACTTTGGCGCGGAGTTCGTAGCCCGGCGTGAAATTGTCCTTGGGCTTGCCGTTTTTATCGAGGCCTTTGTCTTCCGTGATGACGCCGGCGATGCCATCACGCTCGTAAATCATTTCCGCGCCGCCGAATTCTTTGAAGAGATTGACGCCCGCGGATTCCACCAGGCCGCCCATCCACTTCACCAACTTGCTGAGCGAGATGACGTAATTCCCCGCGTTGTTGAACGGCGGCGGAGTGATGGGTATGCGGTAGGAGGACTTCTGCGTGAAGATGAGCGCGGCGGAATCGGTTACTGGCGTGTCCAGCGGCGCGCTCTTCGCGAAATCTGGCACCAATTCCGCGAGTGCGACCGGATTCATAATCGCGCCGGACAATTGATGCGCGCCGATCTCGCGGCCTTTTTCCAGCACATAGATGTTTTCCGCGGAAAGATCAGGCTTCGCGCCGCTGGCATTGTGCTGCTTGATGAGATTCGCCAGGTGCAGTGCGCAGGAGAGGCCGGCAGGGCCCGCGCCTACGATGAGTACATCGGCTTCGAGTTGTTCGCGTTGAATGGGCATGAATCCCTCAATAACCGAGATTGGCTTTGGAACAGGGAATCGTCTACTTCAGCTTGGAAAACTCTTCCGCCGTAACACCGAGCTGGCGGAGAATCTTGAAGAATAACGGCGGTCCGATGTCTCTGCCACCGTGAATCGGGATGGTAACAGCACGCCCGTCCGGATGGATCCACCGTTCATGACTGCCCGTTGTTCGATTGAAAATAAATCCCAATTTGTGGGCGACGCGTTGAAAATCACGCGCCGTGGCGCTAGGCATTGATTATCTCTGTGTTGTCGGCAGGCAGTGATTGTCCTTTTTGGCGGTATTCGTCGGCGATCAACGCGAACACGTTCGCCAATTCGGTCAGCGCCGAATCGCGCGTATCCATCAAGGCATAGCATCCGGGGATCGCAGGAATCTCGGCTACCCAGGAGCCGTCTTCCTGGCGATAAAGAACCGTCTTGTAGTCTTGGCTCGTCATTTCATTCGGACAATTATACGACAATCCAGACTGGTGGTCCCACCGTCATGATTTCACTTTTTGCAGTTCTTCGGTCAGGGCGGGCATGACTTCAAAGATGTCGGCGACGATGCCATAGTCGGCGATTTCGAAGATGGGCGCGTTCTGGTCCTTGTTCACGGCGACAATCGTGCGCGAACCTTTCATGCCGACAACGTGCTGGATGGCGCCGCTGATGCCCAACGCCAGATACAATTTCGGCGCAACGGTCTGGCCAGAGCTGCCGATTTGGCGCTCCATGGGGAGCCAGCTTTCATCGCAGATCGGACGCGATGCGGCGATTTCCGCACCCAGCGCTTTGGCCAAGGCTTCGGCTTGCGCAATATTTTCCGGGGCTTTGATGCCGCGGCCGATGGCAACGATCAACGGGGCTTGCGTCAGGTCCACGGCGGATTTGGCTTCCTTGAAAAGTTCCAGCGGCTTGGTGCGAATGTCGCCGGCGTTCAAAGCGACGCTTGCGGAATTAACCGGAGCTTTCCCGTTGGGATGCGCGGCGAGCAAATCGGCGCGAAACGCTCCCGATTGGAACGAGACAAACCACGGCGCGGCACCGGTGAAGGTGACGTCCGCTGCGGTTTTGCCCTGAAACATCTGGCGAACAAAAATGAGCTTTCCGCCTTCGTTGCGGAAGCCGACGCAATCGCCGACCATGCCTTTTCCGAGCGATGCGGCCAGCTTGGGCGCAAAATCGCGGACCTGATAGCTGTGCGGGAAGAGCACCAGGTCCGGCTTGGCTGTTTCAATTACCTGCTTCAATGCGAAGGAGTAGCCGTCGGGAGTGTAATTTTCCAGCAGGTCGTGCTCGACGAGCAAAACTTCGGCCACGCTTTTCGTTGCGAGTTCGTCCGCGAGCGCTGCCACGCCTTTGCCTATGACGGCTGCACTGACCGTGCCGGAGGCTGTCGCAGCAATCTGCTGCGCCGCGACGAGCGTCTCAAAACTGATGTTGTTCCATTTTCCCTGCCGTTGCTCGGTGACTACCAAGATTTTCATCGCCACACCTCCCGCGATCTTTTGTCTTACTGTGGACTGTTGACTGTTGACTGTTGACTGTGAACTACTTTAGATCACCCGTGCTTCGAACTTTAATTTTTCAACAAGTTTGGCGGCTGCTTCTTTCGGTGTGCCCGTGAGGAATTCCGTTTTCTTGGTTTTTGTGGGCACGTAGATTTTTTCGATCTTCTGCGTCGGTTCGATGGTCACGCCAAGCGATTCCCGCGTGACGACCGCGATCTCCTTTTTCTTTGCGGCCATGATGCCCTTCAACGTGGCGTAACGCACTTTGTTGATGCCAGACTGAATGGAGAGCACCGCAGGAAGAGGGCATTCCATCCACTGAAACCAGCCCGCCTCCAATTCGCGTTTGAGCTTCAAGCGGCCGTCCAGCACTTCGATCTGCATGATGAGAGTGGCATGAGGCAGATTCAGCAGGCCAGCGAGCAACACGCCGGTTTGGCCGAAGCCGTGATCGTCGCTCTGCAACCCCGTCAGGACGAGATCGCATTTTTGAGTGGCAATCGCCGCGGCGAGCACCTTAGCCGAGCCTAGGGGATCGAGTTGCGCGAAATTGTCGTCGGCGATGTGGATGCCGCGATCCGCGCCCTTCGCCAGCGCTTCCTTTATGGTTTGTTTCACGCGGTCCGGGCCCATGGAAAGCGCGATGACTTCCCCGCCGTGTTTCTCTTTCAGACGAAGGGCTTCTTCCAGCGCGTAGGTATCCGGCTCGTTCATCTCGAAGCCGATGTCCGATTCCTTGATCCAGTTACCGGCGATGGCCAGCGGCGCATCCTTGGCCGGGACCTGCTTGACGCACACAATGATGTTCATGGTTGTGCTTCTTTCCAGGAATCTACAAGGCCCAGAGAAAATCGTAGGCTATGGGGGGAATCTTTGCCCGCTTAGCAGCGACCCGAATCACATTTTGGATTACAAAATATTCTTTCTTAAAGAGGGTTCTACGCTGAGGCCTCTTGACTAACCCCTGCTCGATAAGCTCTCGCTTTAGATTATCGTTCACTTGGCGGAGTATTTTCCCATCCAGGATTATATGGGCATTTATCTCAAGTTTCTTCTTGTCGTAGGGAAGAAGGTACTGGGGGAATAGCAAAAGTTGCTTTATGTAAAGATTAATGATTTTAGCGGCCTGCCCGAAATGCGGCCGTACGTGATTCATCCTAAGGTTACATTTGAAACGCAATTGGAAATTCCAAATTAACCGCTCTAGTTCTTTGTCATAAGCCCGAGCAGTGAGACTGGCAAGCCGGTGACCATCCCCAAGCTTCTTTTTTAAGAAACTCTCAATGTCACCTTTTTGCTTCTTCTTGAAAATTCGGTACGTCGCACCGGTTGCAAAGGTCTTTACAGTCCATTCAGCGGCGATCTGCGATTGCCTAGCCCGGAGTGTCGAAAAAGCATTCTTCATTTCCCGGTCCAGCGTTTGAAAATGAGCGCAGCATTCGTTCCGCCAAATCCAAAGGAATTGGAGAGCGCGTAATCGACGGTGGCTTTGCGCGCCACGTTGGGCACGTAGTCCAGATCGCAAGCGGGATCGGGCTTCTCCTGGTTGATCGTGGGAGGCAGAATCTGATCGCGCAGAGCCAGCACGCTGATGCCTGCCTCGAGGCCGCCGGCGCCGCCGAGAAGGTGGCCGGTCATGGATTTCGTGGAGCTCACGGGGAGCTTCTTGCTGGCCGCGCGTTCGCCGAAGAGCCGCTTCATTGCGGTTGTTTCGATGGCGTCGCCAAGCGGCGTGGAGGTGCCGTGGGCGTTCACGTAGCTGATATCGTCCGGTGAAAGCTTGGCGTCTTTCAACGCCGCTCGCATCACGCGAAATGCGCCATCGCCGTTTTCGGCGGGTTGCGTAATGTGGTAAGCGTCGCCGCTCATGCCGTAGCCGACAATTTCCGCCAGGATGGGCGCGTCGCGCTTTTGCGCGTGCTCCAGCGATTCCAGAATGAGAATCCCCGAGCCTTCGCCGACGACGAAGCCATCGCGGTCCGCGTCAAACGGGCGGCTGGCTTTTTCCGGGGCGTCGTTGCGCGTGGATAGCGCGCGCATGGAAGCGAATCCGCCCACGCCCATCGGCGTGATGGTAGCTTCGGTGCCGCCGCAAATCATCATTTCCGCGGCGCCGCGTTCGATAATTTTGAACGAATCGCCGATGGAATGCGCCGAGGCCGAGCACGCCGTGGCCGTGGCGGAATTCGGGCCGCGCGCGCCATAGCGAATGGAGATGTGGCCAGAGGCCAAGTTGACAATCGCCGATGGAATAAAGAACGGCGAAATCTTGCCCGGACCGCCCTGCATCAGCTTGATGTGTTCGCGTTCGATGATGTCGAACCCGCCGATGCCGGAAGCGACGTACACGCCCACTTCATCAAGATCCGAGTGCTCTGGTTTCCACCCGGCCATCTGGACGGCAAAATCCGCGCCGGCCAGGGCCAGTTGGATAAAGCGTCCCATTTTCTTGAGTTCTTTTTTTTCAATCCAAAGGAAAGGGTCGAAGTTTTTCACTTCGCCCGCGATTTTGCAGTCGAATTCCGTGCAATCAAAGTGCGTGATGTGGCGAATGCCACTTTGCCCCGCGACCAGGTTTTTCCAGCTTTCCTCGGTCCCGATGCCCAGTGCACAGACCAGACCAACGCCTGTAACAACGACGCGGCGAGTCAACTCTCTTGCTCCTTCAAGCGGGGATTTGTTTTTGGCTTACTTGCCCTTGCTGTGCTTCTCAATATACTCGATGGCGTCCTTGACGGTCGTCATCTTTTCGGCGTCTTCGTCGGGCACTTCGATGCCGAAGGCCTCTTCAAACGCCATCACCAATTCCACCTGGTCGAGCGAATCCGCGCCCAAGTCGTCCACAAAGGACGCGGTTGGGGTCACTTCCGCTTCATCCACTCCAAGCTGCTCGACGATGATCTGCTTTACGCGTTCTTCCACGCTGGCCATACCCATTCCTCCGCGACCCGATGTCGCATAATCGTAGTATTACTGCTTTGCACCGTATTCCGGCCAAAAGGCCGTCCTACAATCTCTTCTCGACTTGACGAGGTAACCTGCCAAGTCTACTTTCCCAGACCCGCTAGGTCAACTTCGCAGAAGCTTTTAGCCACTAGCTGACAGCCATCTGCCGAACTCAAGACTCCTGAAACACTAGGCCAAATACATGCCGCCGTTGACGTCGAGGACATGGCCGGTGATGTAGCAGGCTTCGTCGCTCGCCAGGAACACGATAGCGGCGGCGACATTGCGGCCCGTGCCCATGCGTCCCAGGGGAATGCGAACTTTCAATTCTTCCTTCACCTTGTCGGAGAGCACGTCCGTCATGGGTGTTTCGATGAAGCCGGGAGCGATAGCATTCACGGTGATGTTGCGCGAAGCAATCTCGATGGCGATGGCCTTGGTCAAGCCGATCAGGCCCGCCTTCGCGGCCACATAATTGGCTTGCCCGGCGTTGCCCATTCGCGCCACCACCGAAGCGATATTGATGATGCGTCCGGCGCGGGCTTTCATCATTCCCGGCAAGACTTGTTGGATGCAGAGATGCGCGCCGGTGAGATTCGTGCGCAGGACAGCGTCCCAATCGTCGAGCTTCATGCGCATGGCCAGGCCGTCGCGGGTGATGGCCGCGTTGTTCACCAGGATATCCACCTTGCCGAACTTTTCCACGATGCTCTTGAAGGCGGCCTTAGTTTGCTCCGCGTCCGCGACATCCAGCTTTACGGCGATGGCTTCACCGCCCTTGCCGGTGATTTCCTGCACCAGCGAGTTCAACTTTTCTTCATTACGCGCGGCGGCGACTACTTTGGCGCCGGCTTCGGCCAGTGCCAGAGCCGTATCGCGGCCAATGCCCTGGGAGGCGCCGGTTACGACTGCCACTTTGTCTTTCAGACTGAACATTTTCGCACCTGGCAAAACACGAAGAGAGATTCCTCGCTTCGCTCGGAATGACGGGTAAGGAGCACGGTCCTGCGTTAATGCGTGCCGCTTCCCGGGAAACCCTCAGGCCTGAAGGCCTGAGCTACACATTAGCTTTACGCGGAATCGCTTTTTGCGCCGGCGATTTTTTCCACCGTGCTCTGCAAACTTTTTTCGTCTTCCACGTTTAGAGAGGCCACGGAGCGTTCGATCTGACGCATCAGGCCAGTGAGCACGCGGCCGGGGCCGACTTCCACAAACGTGTTGACGCCTTCGTCCAGCAGCAGCCGCATGGACTCCTGCCAGCGCACAGTCATGGAGACCTGGCGAATCAGGGCTTCGCGCGCCTCATCGCCTTTGCGAATGGTGTCCGCGTCCACATTGGTGACCAAGGGGACTTGCAAATCCGCGAAGGCCGTGGCGCGCAAATCCTTTTCGAGCTTTTCCTGCGCCGGCATCATCAACGCCGAATGGAAGGGCGCGGATACCGCCAACATCATCGAACGTTTTGCGCCAAGCTGCGAAGCAATTTCCACCGCGCGCTTTACCGCGCTGGCATTCCCGGAAATGACGGTCTGCTCCGGAGAATTCAGGTTCGCGGCCGTGCAAATCTCGCCTTCCGCGGCGCGTTTGCAGGCATCCTGCACCACCGCCGGGGAAATACCCATAATCGCAGCCATGCCGCCTTGCCCGGAAGGCACGGCCTCCTGCATGTATTGGCCGCGCTTGCGCACCAAGCGGACGGCATCCGCAAACTTCAACGAACCGACGGCGACGAGCGCGGAATACTCTCCCAGGCTATGCCCGGCAACGAAATCAGGCTCGAGCCCTTTTTCCGAAAGAACGCGATAGGCCGCTACGGACACGGTCAGGATGCACGGCTGCGTGTTCGCTGTGAGCTTCAATTCCTCTTCGGTGCCTTCAAAGCACATTTTTGAGATGGAGAAGCCCAGCGCCTTGTCCGCTTCGTCAAAAACGGCGCGGGCTGAAGGATACCTTTCCGCCAGTTCTTTGCCCATGCCCGGGTATTGCGATGCCTGCCCGGGAAACATAAACGCTACTTTTCCCATACTCGACTCCCTCTCCAGACGTCAGGCTTCCACTTGCGTCAGGGACAGTTCCTGTTCAATCCGTTCGTTGATGCGCGCGCGGGCCAGGCCGGCGGCCACGCGGATGGCATTCTTCATGGCATTCGCATTTGACCTGCCGTGACCGATCACACACACGCCCCGGACGCCCAAAAGCGGCGCTCCTCCGTACTCCGAATAGTCCATCTTCTGCTTGATGCCCTTCATTGCGCCTTTCGACAAAAGGTATCCAAGCTGCGAAGCCCATGAACTCTTATATGTCTTGCGGAGAAACTTAACAATCTCCATCGCCAACCCTTCACAGATCTTCAAAGCTATATTGCCCACGAAACCGTCACAAACAATCACGTCCACCTTGCCAGAAAACAGGTCCCCGCCTTCCACGTTGCCGACAAAATGCACAGGCAAACTCTTAAAGCGGTCATAAACGGCGCGGGTCAGTTCGTTCCCCTTGATCTCTTCTTCGCCGACGGAGAGCAACCCCACGCGCGGCTTGCGGCTTCCGAAGGTGACCCGGTAATAAATCTCGCCCATCACGCCGAACTGCAACAGGTGCTCCGGCTTGGAATCCACATTCGCTCCCACATCCAAGAGCACCGAGACGCCGCCCTTGGCATTGGGAAACGGCGCTGCCAGGGCTACACGGTCCACCGAAGGCAGCGTGCCCATGATGAACTTTGCCGTGGTCATCACCGCGCCGGTATTGCCCGCACTGACAAACGCGTCGGCCTTCCGTTCCTGCACCAACCGCGCGCCCACATGGACCGAACTGTCTTTCTTGCGGCGGAAGGCTTGGGCCGGGTGATCGTCCATGGTGATCACTTCGCTTGCCGGAACCATGTCAATGAGACCCGCCGGCCGAGAATACTTGGCCAATTCTGCGCGGATCACGTTTGGCTGGCCGACCAGGAGGACGCGCACGCCGTATTCCTGCGCCGCCAACACACTCCCCTGCACCTCCGGACGGGGTGCGTGGTCTCCCCCCATGGCATCCACGGCAATAGTGATCATGGGATTCTTCTTCCGCAGACTCCAGGATCGCAGGAGAGGCCGTTAAGGGTCGCGCCGGTCAACACGTACCTGGTCCGGGCGACAGCCCCTGAGGTCAGCTCCCCCGTGACAGCTGACACCCAGCCCTGCAACTACTTCGTATCGTGAACCGGACGGCCCCGGTAGTAGCCGCAATGGGCACAAGCATTGTGCGGCTGCTTCATTTCGTGACAATTCGGACACTTGGCCAGCGCCGGAGCAAACAGGTGATCGTGCGCCCGCCGCTTGCTCGTGCGCGCCTTGGAGTGTCGTCGTTTTGGGTTAGGCATTACACTACTCCTCGTTCTCGCCTCGCTCGCAGTGGCACCCAGCGCCGCACCGAACGAGGTCGGATTCTATGGGCATCTCGCCCGGAAATCTATCTATTGTTTCTTGAGCCAGTCCTGTTTCAGCCGCGCGAGGGGAGCGAGCCGCGGGTCACTGGAGTGCCGCTCACACCGGCACTGCTCCTGATTGAGGTTTGCCCCGCAGTGCGGGCACAACCCCCGGCAATCGCTCTGGCAGATCACTTTCATCGGCAAAGACAGTAACACCTGTTCCTTGAGCACGTCGGCCAGGAACAGGCCTTCTCCTTCGAAAAATCCGATCTCCGTGTCGTCATCTTTCAGCCGCTCCACGTCGTTTGGCGTCCCCTTGAGGAGCGGTTGATAGAAGAGGTCAAAATCCCGGTGTACTTCTTCGATTACGGGCTCCAGGCAACGGGCGCAGACCATTTCGATCTTGGTATGCAAATCGCCGGTTACCCGGATCTGGCCTTCCAGCAATTCCGCCGTGGCATTCACTTCCAGCGGTTCTGCTTGCTTCACTTCGCTCAGACCGTAATCGATGCTACCCGGAGCATAGCTCTTCCGGATGCGCACTTTGCGCACGGCGAGATCCTTGACGTCAAGGAACATATCTTCGGCGCCTCCGGCGCGTACGCTCATGCCTTTCCATTATTTCGGCACTCGCTGTCGAAGTCAAGAAAACGGGAGAGGGTAAGGGTAGGTTTGCGGCTTGGGGGTCAAGACCTCCTCCTAGTACTGGACCCCATCCCGGCTCAGCGAAGATAGCCGCTGACCACCTTCGCATAATCGGCGAAGGCGATTTCCGGGTCTTCGAGCTCGGGATGCCAGGCCTTTTCCCATTCAAAACAGAAGTAGCCCTTGTAGCCGATCTTGCGGAGCGCCTGGACCTGCCGTTGGACGGGGACTTCGCCGCGGCCTGTAAGGACGTATTTGCGGCCAGTGCCGTCTGGCACGGAATCCTTCAGATGCGTGTGACGAATCCAGGAGCCGAGTTCACGGACGGTGTCCTCCGGCTGCTCGTGGCCGTCGACAAAAGTGTGGTGGGCATCCCAAAGCAGGGCCACGTGCGGAGAATCGGCGCGCGTCAGAACTTCCTTCAGATCGGGGGAATGCACGAAATCCCCGTGCGATTCGATAATGACCGTGACGTTGCGCGGCCCGGCGTAATCGCCAAGCTCATGCAAGCCCGCCGCTACGCGCGCGATAACTTCTTCTCTGGAACCCTTGATTTCGTTGCCGAATACGCGGACATAGGGGCACCCAATCGCGGAGGCCAGATCGATGAAGCGCTTGCCATCCGCAATCTGTTGCGCGCGTTTTGCAGCGTCGGCTTCGTGGAGCATGGTCGAACTGCCAACGTCTGCGAATTTCAAGCCGTGCGCGGCGACTTCTTTCTTGCTTTGCGCGATGCGGTCCGGGGCGAATTCCGGGCGCGAAGGCAAGTCCATCGTGCCCATCAGGCCACGGAGTTCAATGGCGGCAAAGCCGTGGGATTCGGCGAAGTCCAGAATCTTTGGCCATTCCCAAGCCGGGCATCCCAGCGTGCTGAAGGCTATTGGCAGGCGCTCTTTTGCGTCCATCGCCCCGGCAAACCGGCTTAGCGCCAGGCTGGCCGCACCGGTGACGCTCGCCGCTACAAATTCCCTTCGCGTAATTTTCATTGGAGGCTCCCCTTCTCTTTTCTGGATCTGATGCGATTGCGTTCACTGACGAGCGAGCTTTGTGGGAATTCAAACTTCGCGGATCACTTTCAGCAATCCATCCATGGATTCGCGGCTGGAGGCTTCTTTGTCTTTCGCCGCGTTCAGGTAATGTGTCTCCAGCGACATCGTGCCGGTGAACCCGTCCTTGAGGATAGCGCGGAACTGTCCGAGGTAATCAATTTTTCCGCCGCCGATCGGACGCCACACTTCACCCTTGCCTTCCGCATCTTTCAGGTGCATGTGCCACAGGCGCTTTTTGTCTAGCAGATCATAGCCATCCGGGAATGGGCGTTCGCCAGCAGCGTAGGCGTTTCCGGGATCCCAATTCAGGCCCAGCGATGGGGCCTTCACCGCGTTCAGCATGGCGGCGCCTTCCGCACCCGTGGCCACGTTGCAGGAAGACTCATTTTCCAGTATCAGGCGGATGCCTTCGCGCTTGGCGATCGCCGCCGTTTTTTCGAGCTCCTTGGCAACGCGGTCGAAGACGGTGTGGGGATCGTCCACGCGCCAAAAGGAAAAGATGCGCACTTTGTCGGTTCCGAAATCCTTGGCACGCGCGATGGCTCGTTCCAGCAGCGCATCCTGCTTATCATGTTCATTGGCGGCGAAATCGCCTTTTCCTTCGGCGAACTTCGAAGTGGTGCCTGGCAGCGTGGTCTTGAAATAAGCCGAATCCAGCACAGACACGCGAAGATTGTATTTCGCCAGCAGGTCTTTGGCGCGTTTCACTTCATCGGGCTTGGACTCCGTGATGTACGTGCCCCAAACGCCGCGTAGTTCGACCCATTCCAGGCCGTAGCCTTTAATCCACGCCAACGCCTTCTCAAAATCCTGCGTGATTTCGTCGCTGATTACACCGAGCTTGAATTGCTTCACGTCCGCCGCCCGCGCGCGCATGGCGCTCATCAGTAATAGTGCCGTTGTGCCACCAGCCAGGAATTCGCGTCGTTTAAGCATGGTGAAAGCATGCTAGTCTTTGGGCATTACGGCGTCAATCCGGACCATCGGGAGCAGCTTGGATGCTGCCGGTTACTTAACAAATCCTTCACAAACAACTCGGGACTTCCTAAACCGGGTCCAACTACTCTATTTCTGTCATCGGAACGCTTGTCCGAACGAGGAGCTATCGTGTCACCCTTTTTCATTCTCGCGTTTTGCATGCTGACGATTGATTTCACGCTGGTTTGGTTGTTCCACCTGGCCTATGGCGAAAAACGCCAGAAATTCTCCCGCGAGCGGCTGTTGCCAGAGACTCGCCGGGCCACGCGATAGGCTTTCCTGAAGATTACCGCTCGGGTTGCCGGGCTCCATCCCTCTCCTTGGGACACCATTCCACACGCAGCCTGCTACACTAGGTTGCATCGCTCCCAGGAGCTCGCCATGTCTGATGCAACGCAGTTCGCCAAGTCTGTTCCCACCCGCACCGAATCCGACAGCATGGGCAAGATTGAAGTGCCAGTTGACCGCTACTACGGCGCGCAAACCGCCCGTTCGCTGATCCACTTTGCCATCGGCAAAGATACGATGCCGCCGGAATTGATCCGCGCCTTTGGCATCCTGAAGAAGGCCGCCGCGCTGGTCAATCGCGACCTCGGGAAACTTTCCGAAGAAAAGTGCAACCTGATCACGCATGCCGCGGACGAAGTGATCGCGGGACAATTGCAGGACCATTTTCCATTGCGTATCTGGCAGACCGGCAGCGGCACGCAGACGAACATGAACGTCAATGAAGTGATTTCCAATCGCGCCATTTCGATTTCCGGCGGCACGATGGGCAGCAAGAAGCCCATTCATCCGAATGACGACGTGAACATGTCGCAATCGTCGAACGACACGTTTCCGGCGGCCATGCATATTGCCGCGGCTACGGAGACTTCGCGGCATTTGCTGCCTGCGGTGAAGCGGCTGCGCGATGCGTTGGACGCCAAAGCGAAAGAGTTCATGGGCGTGGTCAAGATTGGCCGCACGCATTTGCAGGACGCCACGCCGTTAACCGTGGGCCAGGAATTTTCGGGATGGGTCAGTCTGCTGGATCGCGATGGCGCGCGCATTGCCATGGCGCTGGAAGGATTGCTGGATCTGGCGATTGGCGGAACGGCGGTTGGCACGGGCCTGAATGCTCATCCGGAGTTTGCGGAGCGCGCGGCGAGAAAGATCGCTGATCTTACCGGGCTGCCTTTCCGTTCGCACCCCAACAAGTTTGCCAGCCTTTCCGCGCATGACGAAATCGTGTTTGCCAGCGGCGCGTTGAAAACTCTCGCGGCTTCGTTGATGAAGATTGCGAATGATGTGCGCTGGCTGGCTTCCGGGCCGCGTTGCGGGCTTGGCGAATTGACGTTGCCGGAAAACGAGCCTGGTTCCTCGATCATGCCGGGTAAAGTGAACCCCACGCAGTGCGAAGCCGTGACCATGGTGGCCGTTCAGGTGATGGGCAACGACGCGGCGATTGGCTTTGCCGGCTCACAGGGCAATTTTGAATTGAATGTGTACAAGCCGGTGATGATCTTCAATTATTTGCACTCGGTGGAATTGTTGGCTGACTCGATGAACAGTTTCGTCGAGCACTGCGTGGTGGGCATCGAAGTGAATCGCGACACGATTGATCACTACGTGCACAATTCCTTGATGCTGGTGACTGCGCTAGCGCCCAAAATCGGATATGACAACGCCGCCAAGGTCGCGAAGACCGCGCACCATGAAAACTCCACTTTGCGTGAAACCGCGGTGAAACTGGGCTTCTTGACCGGCGAGGAGTTTGACAAGCTCGTTAAGCCCGAAGACATGACGCATCCATGATTTATCTCCCCGCCAATTTTAGCCATCTTTGTAGGGGCGCAGCACGCTGCGCCCCTACTTGGCGCCATTTTAGATTCTCCGGCCTCTTCTTCCTTCCGCTGCTGGCTTTCCAACCACTTTTTCCGCCTGGTGCTTTGGCGCAAAGAAAGGGACAGCCAATTCTTCAAGTCTCGTATCCGGATTACCAGTATTCAGATGCACTGTCATCGCTGGGCAAGCTGAACTTGAGGAATGCGCGTGTAGCGGTTTTTGACGAGAAGGGCAGTGTTGAAATGCGAGCCCATCTGCACGAGGGGAAGTATGAGGAGAAGTGGGAGGTCGGCGGTGCCTACGTCGGTTTAGCCTGGCAAAGACTCTTGAGAAATCAATCTGGGGAACCGCAATACGCGATCGCAGATCTTCACTACGTGTTTTTGGGGCGGCAGCGCCAGTGACTTTGATGCGGTCCAACTTCTGGAGTTGAAGGAGGGTCAACTAAAAGTAGTGCAACAGGTTTTTTTCAATGTCAGAGGCAGTAGCAAGGCCGGCGCCGTGTTCAACTCTAAGTCTGACATTATCACCATCCGAGCAGTGAACTGCCTGGAACACGCTTGTGGCACGCAACTCGACGTGGTGCAATTCAAACTCGACAGTGGCCTTCTTAAGCAGACGAGATATTGGCACGAACCTCTCTATTAACGTGATTTCCCAGCGCTGGCCTGCCCCGGACACCGGGCTTCTAATTCCGTTCGCCGTTCGCGATTACACTTTCCTTCTCGCCGTCCGCCCTTAGGGGGTAAAATCCTTTGTGTTGGAAACCCCTATGTTTTGCTGGCGACCAGCTTTCCCTTCCCTTGCGGTTCTCCTGCTGCTTATCGCCATCGCGCCTATACTCCGCGGGCAGCCCAAACACGCACCGCCCAAACATGAAAAAACTGTCTGGAATTTTGACGGCGGCATTTCGCTGATCACCGATGGTTCGCTCCCGGATGGGCCTTGTTTCCGGCTGACTGGCCGGGTGTTCACGCCGGGGTTCTTCGAAAATCTGAAACGCGTGGACAGCGAACTCGGCACCGTCTACCGCCGCGGGAACGACATCGTTTCCGTGTTCCCGGAGAAACTCCAACTCACTTTCATCATTTATGACATGCCATGCAGCGATGCGATACAGGTGACGGGCACAAGAACCTATCTGACGCACGCGCTGATGGACACGCTGCGGCTGAGTTTCTTCTGGAAGCATGGCATGTACTTGCGCCCGGCAAAAGGCATCAAGCCACTCCTGATGGAAGCGCGCCCGGTTCCGAATTATGCGGAATCGCAGGCGAAAGATCTGCCGGAAAAATACGAGTGGTGGTTTGCATTCGATGTGCCCAGCGAAAATGTGCCGGTCACAGACAGCCTGGTGATCCTGGTGCGCACGGCGGACGGCTATGTGGCCGCAAGGGTTGCCGCGCGGATGTAGGCAACAGAATCCTACCAGCTAAACGCTTACTGATAAACCTCAGATCCGTCATTCCGAATGGAGTCTGCGAAGTGAGGAATCTCTCTTTTCCTTTCGTTCTGATCGAAGAGGGATTCCTCGCTTCGCTCGGAATGACGGGATGGTGTGGTTCCGGCCAACAATTGTTCACTACTCTTCGCAGCTGGGTTGCGCTTCCGCCGGCAGGTTATTGTAAAACGTGAATCCGAATTCCAGGTTCGGCCTGCCCCAGCCCGCGGGAATTGCGGGGAAAGGGCTGACTTCGCGGAGGGCGCGCAAGGCCGTTTCCACAAGCTTGCTATCGGCAAACACCTGCACCAGGAAGGTGTCGTCTTCGCTGACCTTTCCGTCGGGTTGAATCTTGAAACGCAGAGTGACAAGGCCGGGTTCACCTTCGCCAAGCGAGAATGGCAAGCGCCGGTACCACTGCTTTTGCGCGTTGCGATGAATCCTCTGCGCGTAGTCCACGATCGCGGGCGTGCTCCCCGCGGGCATATCAGGATGAGTCGCGTAGCAAAAGGGATGGCGCATTTCCACGATTAACTCTTCAAAAGGACGCTTCTCCTGATTGGAGAGAGAGACCAGGCGGTTATGATGCCATTCGAGCGCGCCAGACCGTTTGTTTTCGATTTCGAATCTTCCATCGGGCTCAAACATACTGATCTGCGCCGTGGCAAAAGGAATTTCCAGGTGCAGGGGAAACTGCACTTCTTCGGTTGTTTCCCGGGGATCCAGGTGCAGCCAAAAAACGCGGGCGTGCTGGTTTTCCAAAACCACGCGGAAATGATGCGTGTCGAAATTTTCCGGGTCGCGTAATGAACCCGGCACCTGAATTTCGCCCACCAGGTAGGAGTCCTTGAACTCAATCACCAGGATTCGCGAGGGCTCGGTATCCAAGTTGCGAACGAAATTCTCTTCGTCGCGCCGAAGCCACAACACTTCGCTGAGCCCCAGCCGCGTGGTTTGCGCGCGATTGGAAGCAGACCAGGCTTCTTGCGCGTCGCCTTCCAAAATCACCAGAAGGACATCGTTTTTCAGGGTTGGAAGCGTGACGATGCTGGAAGGAGCAATCGCGTAACGTACAGCGCGCACATTCGCGTTTTCCAGCAGCACTTCGCCGCCGGTTGCTTCTGGCGCGCGGACTCCCTGGGAGAAAGCTGGAAAAACAAAGACGGCGGATAGGAAGAGTGAGGCGCAGACTGCAAAGGCCGAAGACGAGGACATTGGGACGAAGCTACCCCTGATAAGCGCAGTGTAACACGAACGAAAAAAGCGCCGCCGGTTCAGGCCAGGTTGATTTCCGGCACGCGGCCGCGCGTCTGGAGCTTTGCTTCGGTGCGCGCCTGGACTTCTTCGGGGGACCAGCCGGGCGCGACTTCGCGAAGGAACAAGCCGTCTTTGGTGACGTCAATTACAGCCAAGTCCGTAACAACGGTGTTGACGCACTCAATGCCTGTCAGTGGGTAGCTGCACTTCTTCACGATTTTTGGCGAACCGTCCTTGGTGTTGTGCTCCATGCACACGATCAGGTTCTTCGCGCCAGCGGAAATATCCATGGCGCCGCCGATGTTGCCGCTTCCTTTCGATCCTGGGATTTTCCAGTTGGCCAGGTCGCCTTTTTCGGAAACCTGAAAGCCGCCGAGGACAGCCACATCCAGATGGCCTCCGCGGGTCATCAGGTGCGCATCGGCTTGATGAAAAAAGGAGGCGCCGGGAATCAGCGTCACGGGAACTTTCATGGCGTCAACCAGGTCGTAATCTTCTTCACCGGACTTCGCGCGGCCACCCATCCCCAGGATTCCATTTTCACTGTGGAAATAAACGGTGATGCCCTTCGGCAAATGATCGGCGATCAGGTTCGGGATGCCCCAGCCGAGATTGACGGTAGCGCCGTCGGTCAATTCGCGGCCGGCGCGTTGGGCAATCTGTTCACGAGTAAGGCGCGGCTTATCCGGCATAACGCGTTCCTTTCGCTTGCACGATGCGCTGCACAAAGATGGCGGGCGTAATGACGTTTTCAGGATCGATGGAACCCACGGGAACGATTTCATCGACTTCAACGATGGTGGTGGTTGCGGCCATGGCCATGATGGGATTGAAATTGCGCGCGGCCAGCCGGTAGGTGAGATTGCCCAGCTCATCGGACTTTTCCGCCTTGATCAGCGCGAAGTCCGCGTGAATGGGCATTTCCAGGATGCAGCGCTTGCCATCAATCACGCGCTCTTCCTTGCCGTTGGCCACTTCCGTGCCCACGCCGACGGTTGTGTAAAAGCCTTGGAGGCCGGCTGCCGCGGCGCGCATGCGCTCACAGAGAATGCCCTGGGGCACGAGTTCGCAGGTGACTTCCCCTTTGACGTAACGCTCCTGAAAATAATTGGAGTGCGGTCCGGGGAAGGAAGCGATGACGTGGCGCACCTGATCGAGCTTGAACATGACCCCGAGTTCGCCTTCGCGCGTGCCGCAATTGTTGCTGATCGCGGTGATGTCTTTGATGCCCTTGCGCGATAACGCTTGAATCAAATTGTTGGGAAAACCCGCTCCGCCGAATCCGCCGAACATGATGCGCGCGCCATCGGGAATATCCGCGACGACCGCGTCGAGAGAAGGAACTATTTTCTGCTTCATGAGTCGCTCGATGAAAAAAGAGTGCGTTGCTGTTGCTTATAGATTGTTCACGACAAGCCGCGATTGTGCAACCCCGCGACGCGAAAAACAGTCCTCTGCGGCAGATCGAAAGGTGTTCTGAGAAGCGAGGAGCCAGACGTTGGGGCAGGTTGCATCCTGTACACACGGTGGCTACTTCGATAGCCGACTTTTGCTATGCTTGACTTCCCGCGAACCTGTATTCCAGCCATGGGAATCGCGGCCCCCGCCCAAAAAGGCCAACTACCCAGTCGTTGCGAGCGCTCAGGAGAATACGCATGCGCCGAGATATTCAAACAATCGGAATCATGAGCCTGATGGTAATGCTGCTTGGCGGCTGTTCCCAAAGCATGTCAACGGGCCGGAATGGAACGTCGCCAGTGATTACAGCTGAGCCGTCTAACGTGACCGTCACGGCGGGGCAGGCCGCCACGTTTTCCGTGGGCGCGACAGGAACAGCGCCGCTTAGTTACCAGTGGCAGAAGAATGGCGCCACCATCGCCGGCGCAACCGCTTCCAGCTACACGACGCCAGTGACGACCTCGGCAGACAATGGCGCAACTTTCCTGGCCGTCGTCTCGAATACTGCGGGGAGCAAGACCAGCAGCGCTGCGACTCTTACCGTGAACGCAGCGCCAGTCGGGCCCTCGATCACGGCGCAGCCACAGAATCAGTCGGTCACGGTGGGCCAGACAGCGACCTTCAGTGTGACGGCAACGGGCACAGCTCCATTGAGCTACCAGTGGCAAAAGAAATCGATGAACATTGCCGGCGCGACGAACTCCAGTTACACCACTCCGGCGACACTTTCTGGCGACAATGGCGCTACGTTTGATGTGGTCATCACAAACACCGCTGGAACCATTACCAGCGCCAATGCAACGCTTACCGTAAACGCGGCGGCGGTTGCGCCAACGATCACTGTGCAACCGCAGAATCAAACCGTGAGTTCCGGGCAGACTGCTACATTCAGCGTCACGGCTGCGGGAACGGCTCCACTGAACTACCAGTGGCAGATGAACAGCACAAACATTTCCGGAGCAACTTCGCAAAGCTACACCACGCCCGTAACCAGCAGCACGGACTCTGGCGAACAGTTTCGCGTGGTTGTGACCAACACGGTGGGGAACGTCACGAGTAATCAGGCAACTTTGACGGTGACTGCGGCCACCGCAGGGGGAATCGATGTCGTCACGCATCACTACGATATTTCGCGCAGCGGCGTGAATGCGAATGAATCGCTTTTAACCACGGCCAACGTGAATTCGACGAGCTTCGGCAAATTGGGCGAATTTACTGTGGACGGACAGATCGACGGCCAGGCGCTCTACCTGCACCAACTCTCCATTCCCGGCCAGGGGACGAAGAATGTGCTGTACGTGGCCACCGAGAATGACAGCGTTTACGCCCTGGACGCGGATAGCATCACGGGCACCAGCGCGACGGTGTTATGGAAAACCAGCGTGGTTGGCTCCGGTGAAACCCCGGCGCCACTTTCGAGCATGCCGTGCGGAAACATCAATCCAAATGGGGTTACAGCAACGCCGGTGATCGATCGGACGCGCAATGCGATTTATGTCGTGGCCATGTCCAAGGACGCAAGCAACCACATCATTGACCGGTTGCACGCGCTGGATTTGACGACCGGCCTGGAACTCTTCGGCGGACCCACCACCATTACGGCGACGTATCCCGGAACTGGCGGGAACAGCCAGAACGGGACGGTCGCGTTCGATACCACGGTGCAACACGAGCGGGCAGCGCTGCTGGAAAGCGGCAATACGATCTACATGTCGTGGTCTGGATTGGATGGCGATTGCGGAAAATATTCGGCTTGGGTGATGGCTTACAGCGCGGACACGCTGGCGCAATCCAGCGTAATTGACCTGGTGCCCAACAACGATGGCGCGGGCATCTGGATGGGTGGAGGCGGCCCGGCCGCGGACGCATCGGGCGATGTCTACGTGACAACGGGCAACGGATTTGGCGACACTCCGGGAACGAACAGCAGTTACGGAAACTCGCTCGTGAAGCTTTCCGGATCAGGAGCCTTGAGCGTTGTGGATTACTTTACGCCGTTCAACACCATTAGCGACGACAACGCGGACCTGGATCTTGCTTCCGCAGCTCCTTTGCTTTTGCCGGATCTTGTGGATGCCAACAGCATCACACGGCATCTCGCCATTGCCGCCGGTAAAGACACGCAACTATACGTTGCCAGCCGCGACAACATGGGGCAGTTCAACGCCATGCAGAACAATATTTTCCAGGAATTCACGCTCAGCCCAAATATGAATTTTTCCTCGCCCGTCTATTTTAACGGGACGGTATACATCTGCCCGTCGGGGCAACCGGTGAAAGCATTTCCGGTGACGAATGCGTTGCTGGCAACGACGCCGTCAACGCAGAGCGCGCATCAGTTTAGCGGCACGGGCGCGGTCGTAAGCGTATCGGCGAACGGCACAAGCGACGGCATCGTGTGGGCGCTAGATTGGGGCGCGGGAACCTTGTACGCCTACGATGCCACCGACCTGACGAAAAATATCTACAATTCAGGCCAGGCTGCAGGCAACCGAGACCATTTCTCCACTGTCGGCGGGCACTTCATCACGCCGATGGTGACGAATGGCAGAGTCTACTTTGGCACTGGGAGCAGCGTCGTCGTGTTTGGGCTTCTGCCGTGAACTCATCTTGCCGATTCAGCCAGATGCACTGATCACGATTTTTGCAGGCCATGCAGGATCAGGCGAAGGAATATCTGTTTCACGTGCTCGGGATCGGAGCCGGGCTGGTTAGAAGCGACAGGAACGTCGTCATACCAGCGGTATAGCCAATTGCACATCCCCAGAATGGCGTTCACGATCAGCCACGGCTCGCCCTCGATCAATTTTCCCTGCTCCTGGCCCCTGCGCACCAGTTCCACAAAGCGGTTGTTGTAGCGCGACATCACGGAGATGAGCTTGTGCTGGCGCTTGCCGGAGAGCGAATCGAATTCGTGGAGAAATAATCCGAAGTGCACGCGATGCTCGATGATGTAATCGATTTGCGCACGGATCGCGCGTTCGAGCTGCTCGACAGGATCGCCAGAGGGATCGATGTGGCCCGCGATGTAGGCGTCGCCATCTTCGATGCCCGCGAGGAGCAGGCGGAACAGCAAGTCGTCCTTGGATTTGATGTAGTAGTACAGCGAACCCTTGAGCATGCCGACGTCGCTGGCCACGTCTTCGATTGTTGTGGCGTGGAATCCCTTGGCAAAAAAAATGTTCGCGGCGCTTTGCAGAACTTCTTCGAGGCGCGTGGCGGGTTTGGATTTTGGGGGTAACTGTGGCGCGTTACGCGGCCGCAGCGGTTTGGGGACGGATTTGCGATTGGAAGTTTTGGCGGGCACGGGAATCCTCACAAAGTTTTGAAAAGCATAGTAACAGAGGAGGGCGAGGAGGAAGGAGCGAGATTCAACGAGGCTTGAAGGAAAGTAAAAAGTCGGCCTGGAAGGTAGTTCGCCGTGTTATCCTCGCAGTCAAAAAAATGGGGGCGTAATTTTTTCAGGGGAGAAAGAGGAAGGACGATGGTTTCGCCACATTTGAAAGAGACCCTGGACCGCTACCGCTTGGGCGAGAAGCTGCGGCACCTGCGCTTGCGGCGAAAAATGGGGTTGGTGGAATTGAGCCGCCATACCGGCCTTTCTCCAGCGCTGCTCTCCAAACTGGAGCACGGCAAACTCTACCCGACGCTGCCAACGCTTTCGCGGATTGCGCTGGTCTTCAGCGTGGGCCTGGAATATTTTTTTGGGGACGAGAAGGAACGGCATACCTTTGCGTTAGTGCGCAAGAAGGATCGCTTACGCTTTCCGGAAGCGCCGGGCCTGGAGCAAATCGCCTTTGATTTCGAGTCGCTCGATTACCTGGCGACCGACCGCAAGTTTAACGCGTACCTGGCGGAGTTCCGTGTCGTTGCGCCGGAGAAGATTCGGCTGCATCAGCATGCCGGCGTGGAATTCATTTATGTGCTCAAAGGAAAGCTGGCGTTAAAGGTTGGAGCGGAACAGGAGTACTTGGAGTCGGGAGATTCGTTGTATTTTGATTCGCAACTCCCGCACGGATATTCGCGGGTGGGCGCGAAGGTCTGTAGCGCGCTGGTGATTACAGCGGAGTAGAGACGGCGACCTAGCAAAAGAAACGAAGGGCACGCAGTTCACAAAGACGAGATGGGAACTTGGATTGACTTTCAGCGCCATGCGGTTTGGGCGCTCTTTCTATTTTCAGGGAAGGACTACGTGGCAGGAATGCGTTTTCAGCACCAGCCACACGCGAAGGCCAGGAATAAGTTGCAGCGAACGAACAGCTCCCGGGGTTAGATGAACGGTGAAGCGAGCGCCGGCATTCACCTGCGCGACAACGAGCGAGCCGCGCGGTTCGAGTGATTCCAGAGTGCCCGGCAAGATATTTCGCGCGCTGAGGGCGCGGGGCGCTTCGGTGGCCAGGAGAATATCGCCCGCATGGATCGCGACTTGCACAGCCGCGCCCGGTGGCTCCGCGCCAAGTGGGATTTCGAGTTCACAATTTGTGCCTGAGAGCGCGACACGCATGACACCGTCCTCGGGGCGATGTTCGACGACTTGCGCGTGAAGAAGATTTTCAAACCCGGCGGCTTGGGCCAGTGCGATGCTTCGCGGCGCCTCAAGAACCGCGCGAGGTGTACCGCTCTCCTGCACACGTCCATTGATAAGCGCGACGACGCGTTCGCCGATGGCGTCTACCTCTTCGCGATTGTGCGTGACGTACAGGATTGGAATGCGGTTGACAGCATTCCACTCGCGAAGATCCTGCAGAATGGCGAGGCGCAATGCAGCATCGAGCCCTGTCAGCGGCTCGTCTAGTAACAGTAACTGCGGCTGGGTGACCAGCGAACGCGCCAGAGCGACGCGCTGTTTTTCTCCGCCAGATAGTTCGCTGGGCCTGCGCGCGCGCAATGGTTCGATGTGAAACGCCACGAGAATGCGCTCGACACGATCCTTACGTTCGGACTTACTCAGGTTTGCAAGGCCGTACGCAACGTTTTCCTCGACAGATAGATGAGGGAACAGCGCAAGCGATTGAAAGACGTAAGCGGTACGGCGGTGTTGCGGCGACAGTGAAAGGCCGCGCGCACTATCGAAGAAAAGTTCGTCGTTGATTCTGATCACGCCATCATCCGGGCGAAGCAGACCAGCAATGCAATCGAGCAGGGTGGACTTCCCTGCCCCCGATGGACCGAAGAGGACCGTGAAGCCGGGGGCGAAAGTTTCTTTGACATCAAGCAGGAAACGGGGCGAGCCGGGCGCGCGAAATTCTTTGCGTATATCAACGGAAAGCATGGGCTGTGTCACTTCGCCGGCCACGGCGACCACACGCGGCGATTCATTCCGTAAACAAATGCCAACACGACAAACGAAATGCCCAGTAGCAAAAGCGCGGTGTGATTGGCGGCAGCGAAATCGAGTGCCTGGGTACGATCGTAGATGTCGATGGAAATCGTACGCGTAATCCCCGGTAGATTGCCTCCTACCATTAGCACTACGCCGAACTCGCCGAGCGTGTGCGCAAAGCTGAGAACGAGCGCAGTGACGAGTCCCGGCCAAGCGAGGGGAAGAATAATGCGGAAGAAAGTGCGCGTGCGACTGGCACCGAGAATGGAAGAGGCATCGAGGAGGCGGCGGTCAAGTGATTCGAAGGACGTGATGAGTGGCTGCACCGCAAACGGAAGACTGTAGACGAGCGAGGCGATGACGAGGCCGGCGAACGTAAAGGCAAGGGTGTGGCCGAACAAATATTGCCACAAGCGGCCGAGCGGCCCGCGCGGGCCCAGTGCTATTAGCGCGTAGAAGCCGAGGACCGTGGGAGGGAGAACCAGCGGGAGGGCGACAATAGATTCCAGCAGAAATTTCCCTCGCCAACGCGTAAACGCGAGCCAGTAGGCCAATGGTAGCGCCAGTATGAGAAGAATGGCGGAGACCGCGGCCGCAAGGCGGAATGACAACAGCAACGCTTCGAGGTTCATGGTTTAGGCTCGTGCGCTGATGCAGCGGCAGGCAATGTGAATCCATAACGGGCCAGCGTGGCGCGTGCCGGTTCTGTTCGTAGAAACGCAAGGAACGCGTTGGCAGCGGGCTTATTCGGCGAGGATTTCAGCAAAACGACAGCTTGTTCGAGCGGCGGATACGATTCGCGAGGAATTTCCCAGGTCTTGCCGAACTTCATCGCGGGCGTGAACGTGAGCGATAGCGCCACGATGCCGGCCTGCGCGTTTCCCGACTGCACGAACTGCGCAGTCTGCGAAATATTTTCACCATAAACGAGTTTGGATTTAACTTGCTCGTAGAGGCCGGACTTTTGCAGGGCGGCCACAGCGGCGCGGCCATACGGGGCGTGCTCGGGATTGGCGATAGCGATTTTCTGAATGCGCGCATCTAGCAGGGTGTTCCATTGCATCTGCGTTGGATTGATTGGCGAATCGGGCGGCAACCATAAAATGAGCCGGCCAAACGCATAGGTGTAGCGTGAATCAGAATCGGCGAGCCCGGCATCGATCAGTTTCTGAGGATAAGAAATATCGGCGGAGAAGAACAGATCGAAAGGAGCGCCATTCTGGATTTGCGCATAGAAGTTGCCGCTGGAGCCGTACGTAATGGAAAGTTTTGCGTCTGACTGCTTTTCGTATTGCGAGGCGAGATCGCTGAGGGCAAATTGCAGATCGGAAGCGGCCGCGATGCGCAGGGATTGCGCGTGGAGATTAAATGCGGTTAGGAAAAAGAACAAGAGGAGCAATATTGCCGAGATGGGGCGCAGCAATGCTGCGCCCCTACACTTGCGAATTGTCGGGAAGTTTTTCATGGGCGCTCTCTCGTCAAAGAGGTCAGACGCGAAGAATCATTACTTCGGTGGATTTGATCAAGGCGGCTGCGCGTTCGCCTGGCTTCAGGCGCATTTCTTTCGCCGCATCGGCAGTGATGATGGAGGTGATGTGTTGTTCGCCGATGGCTAGCGTGATTTGCGCCAGCAGTCCGCTGAACTTGATGGCGACGACGCGGCCAATCAACTGGTTGCGGCCGCTGATTTTGCGGAAATTGCCGCGGCGCGTGGCGATGTCACCGCGCTCCAGTTTTGTTGGGATCAGGCGGTCGATCTCCGATTCGGGCACGCGGTGATGTCCGCCGGGCGTCTTGGCGCTTTTAATTTTGCCGTGATAAATCCATTGTTTCAGCGTGGGGTAGCTGATGCCGAGAATGCTCGCCGCCTCGCGCGGTGCAAGGAGTCTTTGCATGACGATAAAGATAGACGCTTTTGAACGGTACGACAATACGATTTTAGACGACTTTGGAGAAGGATTTCACCGCAGAAGACGCGGAAGAGAACAGGGGCCAGGAGGCTAGGGTGTCAACGAAAAACATCTGCACGAAACGCTATTCAACCCAGATCAGCATCGCTTCGCCGTTCCGGGCTGCCACGTCATACAATTCCCGCAGATTGTTGAAGTAGGCAGTCAATTCCTCCACGCCGTGATTGGGCACGTAAACTTTTTCCGCGTCGGCCTTCACCGGATCATAGGCTTCGGCTTTCATTTGAATCGGAAACTGCGCCAAGGCTTCGCTGACAAGCTGGACCTCTACGGGTGAAAGGTAGCGGATCGGTCCGTAGCCCATCACTTTGTTGACATCGGGAATTTCCGCGCCTCCAAAAATCGCTTTGCTCAGCGCCGAGCCATCGGTTTCCGATGCCTTGCCGGTGAACAGGTAATGCAGGCAGTTCCAGGATTTGTGAAGACTGAGCTGCTTTTTGTCATCGGTCATCCCGGGAATGTTTTGTTTCATAACTTTCGCGAATTCGGGAAAACCGGCCATGATTTCTTCCATTTCGCGTTTCAGCGTTTCCACATCTTCGGGCAAAGGAGTCTCGCCGGCCAGCGCGCGTTCCTGAATGCGCTTGCCGACTTTCGACTTCTGCACTTTCTGCATCGCTGAGGTGATTTTGCCAAAGTCGGCCAAGGTGGTAGGCGAGCGAGGAAACAACTCCGAGTAGAGTTTGGCGGGATTCCTGCGATAAGCCGCGAGTTCAAACTCGGAGGCGCGGCGAAGCTTGCCTTCCATTCCCATGACGATAGGGTCTCACGATAGGTCCTAGTTACGAAGCGGTTTGCCGGTTTTCAGTGTGTGTGCGATACGCTCCTGAGTCTTTTTCTCGCCGCAGAGAGAGACGAAGGCTTCGCGCTCCAGATCGAGGACGTACTGTTCGCTGACGAATTGCGGCGCGGATAACGAGCCGCCCGCAAGAATGTTGGCGAGTTGCCGGGCCACATGCGCGTCGTAATCGGAGGCGTAGCCGCCACGCACCATCAAATGGATGGCCATCTTTGCAGCGGCCAGGAACGATTCGCCCAGCACTTTGATTTGCGTGCTCTGTGCGCCTTCTTGCCAGGAAGATGCCGCCGGCTTCCACCCACCGCGCGCCAGGGCCAGAGCAACCTGCTTGGCGTCGGCAACCAGTCGATCGCGATTCATCGAGTAAGCATCGCCTCGGCGCAGATAGCCCAGTTCGCGGCATTCTTCCGCGCTGGTGCCCACTTTGGCCGTGGCGATATTTTCAAACACCGGCCGCAGCGTGTGAAACAGATCGAGGTCGTCGCCCGACGCGGCGTTTTCATTCGCGCGGATGAGCATCTCTTTCGTGCCACCTCCGCCTGGAATCAGGCCGACGCCTGCTTCCACCAGTCCGATGTAGGCCTCCGCAGCAGCCTGAATCTTCGCGGCGTGCAAATTGATTTCGCATCCGCCGCCCAACGCCATGCCTTGCGGCGCGGCAACAACCGGCTTTGGCGCGTACTTGATGGCCAAATTCACGTTTTGGAATTGCTTCACGGCCATGTGCAATTCGTCCCACTCCTGCTCCTGCGCACCAACCAGGACGAGCATCAGATTCGCGCCTACTGAAAAGTTGGCTGCCTGATTGGCGATAACCATGGCGTCGAAATCTTTTTCCAGGCGTTTCAGGCCTTTGTGAAGCATGGCGATCAAGTCCGCGCCAATCGCGTTCATTTTGGCGTGGAATTCGCAGCATACTACGCCGTCGCCAAGGTCAATCAGGCTGGCGCCGGAATTACGCTCGACTTCGCGGCCCGCGTCCTTCAAATTCTTCAGGATCAGGATGCCGTCAGGTTCCTCGATCTTCTTCACGGAATCCGTTGCGAGATCAAAGACGGACGTGACGCCCTTTTCCGACTCGTAGAAGCCCTTGCGGCCGCTGGCCAACGCCTTTTCAAACACAGCGGGTAGCGCGCGGCCTTCCTTCTTGATCTGCTCCGCGAAAGCGGGCAAGCCCAACGCATCCACGATTTCAAACGGGCCAAGTTCCCACGCAAAGCCCCAACGCATGGCACGGTCTACATCCACGATGTGATCGGAAATTTCCGGCATGCGGCGTCCGGCGTAGAGGCACATCTCCGAAAGACCGCCCCAGATAAACTGCTGGGCCTTGTCGGTCTTCTGCCCTTCAAAGAGAGGGGTTATCAGTGCGCGAAGACGCTCGCGCGTGTCTTCGATGGTTTTGCCTGCTTCAATGGAGGGGAAGCGCGCTTTCTGTCGCGCACGATATTCCATGGTATTCAAGTCGAGGGTCAGGATTTCCTTTTCGCCTTCACCCTTCACCTTTTTGTAGAATCCCTGCCCGGTCTTGTCGCCAATCCAACCGCGCTGCGCCATATCTTCCACGAAGGGTGGCACCTTGTAAGACTCGCGCGATTCGTCATCCGGCGCGGTTTCATAAATGTTCTTCACAACGTGCATCAGGATATCCAGGCCGACAATATCCGCGGTTCGGAATGTGGCGGACTTCGGCCAACCCACTGCCGGGCCTGTGCAGGCATCCACTTCTTCGATTGTCAGACCGAGCGAAGTCATCAACCGGAGCGCATTCAGCATCGAGAAGGTGCCGATTCGATTGGCGATAAAGTTCGGCGTGTCTTTGGCGACAACCACGCCTTTGCCCAGCCGCCGGTCACAGAAATCGGACAAAGCCGCCAACACCTCCGGAGACGTCTTTGGCCCAGGAATCACTTCCACAAGCTTCATGTAGCGCGGCGGGTTGAAGAAGTGCGTGCCCGCCCAATGCTGCTGAAATTCCTCAGGGAGCCCTTCCGCGATGAGGTGGACGGGCAGGCCGGAGGTGTTCGTGGTGACGATGGCGCCGGGCTTGCGATATTGCGCTACTTTCGCAAGCAGGCCGCGCTTGATCTCCAGATTTTCCGCCACTACTTCGATAATCCAATCGGCATCGGCAATGCGCGCCAGATCGTCCTCGAAATTGCCGACAGAAATCCTGGAAGCCAGCGCCGGCGAAAAAAAGGCGGCGGGGCGTGATTTTTTGGCGGCTTCGATGCCGGCAAGCGCGAGCTTGTTGCGAGCGGCAGGAGCGGCGTCCTTGGGAACGATGTCGAGCAGGAGGCAAGGGAGGCCGGCGTTGGCAAAATGCGCGGCGATGCGCGCGCCCATGGTGCCCGCGCCGAGAACGGCGGCTTTCTGGATTCGGTGAGTCATACGCAAGCCTTCTTGAACATGAGTAGGTACGGCATGACAGGTTACAAAACCAGCAAGCGCTGGTCAAACACCTGTTTGGTAAGCCGCCTTCAGCTTAGAATGGCAGGAACATGCCAAAGGATAGAACCGGGGAAACTCCAGGTTTCCTGGCACTCGCGAAAGAAGTGTTTCGCGCGTTTGCCTATGGCGGCACTCCACCGGGGACAAAACGTCCGCGCGTGGGATTGGCGCTGGCGGGCGGCTTCGCGCGCGGCATTGCGCACATTGGTGTGTTGCGCGTTTTTCGCGAAGCAGCTATTCCCATCGATGTCGTGTCTGGCACAAGCGTGGGCGCGTTGATCGCAGCGGGATATTGCGCCGGAACGCCACTGGAAGTTATGGAAGACATGGCGCTGGAAACGAAGTTCAGCGATTTTGGCCGGTGGACTCCCTCTTGGCTGGGCCTCGCGACGAATCATCGTCTGGAGAACTATCTTTCGCGCGTGACGCCGACACGAAGGTTTGAAGATCTGCAGAAGCCGCTCGCCATCGCCGCGACCGACATCAACGAAGGATTGGCGGTGTACTACCACACCGGACCAATCGCGCCAGCCTTGCGCGCTTCCTGCGCCTATCCTGGGTTGTTTGTGCCGGTGCAACATGAAGGGCGCACACTGGTCGACGGATTTCTGACGGCGCTTGTGCCCATCGAAGGAGCGCTTTTGCTGGGCGCGGAATTGATCATCGCGGTGTACCTGGAATCTAAAATGATCGAGACCCCACGCACGTTCACGGATGTCCTGAGCCGCTCTTTCACCATCATTCAGAAGCATGCGGACCTGGAATGGCGCCAGCACGCAAACGTAATCATCGAACCTGACGTGACGCCCTACGCCTGGGATGATTTCACTAAGACGCCGGAATTGGTGCGCGCCGGAGAAGAAGCGGCGCTGAAAGCTTTGCCCGCAATTCGTGTCGCGATTGAAGGCAAGCGCGCGGTGACAGGGGAGTAGCGCGCTATCAGCGGTGCTCAGTCACGCTTCACTTCCACGACGACGGGTTGGCCTTCACCTTTGCCACGCTGTGTCAGCCACGCACCGAACCCTTCGGCAAAACGCTCTGGCGTTAGACGGAGACTCGCTTCCAGAAGCCCGTCCGCAACGGGGAGGGTATCGTCGAAATCGGAAGAGTTAGTGAAATTGCGCATGCAGAATTGATCGAGCCACTCGAGCGGGCAGGCCCTGCGCACACCACGAATCAAAACATCCACGTGAAATTTCTGCGCGTACATAAGGGAATCATACCATCGCGTGTGTGGCATGACGGCACGTGCAAGCGGACCGCGAAACATTGACAAGCCAGTCAGGCGCGAAAAGACCGCATAAGCAAAGGCGTATTGGGTCATAAGGCCAGCGGGAACTTGCGCCGAGGCGCGAGGCTAACATAAACTGTGCGGACACAAAAGGTACCGCACTACCTTGCTTCTCTGGGACGCTCCTCCTGGCTTTGGTGACAGGCGGGCATGGCGCGTCGTGACTCTCGTCCGATGCACCTCATCTAAGATACCGGGGGTTGAACGTGGGAACGCCAATGGAAACCTGGGTTGAGCAGGCCGCCCGGTTGACCAAGCCAGATAAAATTGTTTTCTGCGACGGCTCCGAAGCGGAAAACAAAATCGTGCTGCACGAGATGACCAAGCACGTGGATTCTTTCCCGCTCAACGAAAGAACCTATCCCAATTGCTACCTGCACCGCAGCAACCCCAGCGATGTAGCCCGCACGGAGCACCTGACTTTCATCTGCACCCCGGATAAAGACGACGTTGGCCCCACGAACAATTGGATGGATCCAGGGGCGGCCAAAATCAAGATTGGCATGCTACTGGATGGAGCGATGCGCGGCCGCACCATGTATGCAGTGCCCTACATCATGGGTCCGGCGAATTCGCCGCTCAGCAAAGTCGGCGTGGAGGTAACGGACAGCCCGTACGTCGTAGCCAACATGCGCATCATGGCGCGCATCGGCAAAGTGGCGACGGACCGGCTGGGCAATTCAAATGATTTTGTGCCCGGGCTGCATTCCCTGGGCGATCTGGACCCGCTGCGCCGCTATATCGCCCACTTTCCGGAAGAGCGCCTCATCTGGAGCGTCGGCTCGGGCTACGGCGGCAACGCGCTTCTGGGCAAAAAGTGTTTCGCGCTGCGCATCGCCAGCTACATGGCGCGGCAACAGGGCTGGTTTGCGGAGCATATGCTCATCCTGGGATTGGAATCGCCCGGCGGAAAAGTCACCTACATGGCTGCGGCGTTTCCCAGTGCTTGCGGCAAGACCAACCTAGCGATGATGGTTTCTGCGCTGGAAGATCAGGGCTACAAAGTCTGGACTGTCGGCGACGATATCGCGTGGATGCAGATCGGGCCGGATGGTTATTTGCACGCCATCAACCCGGAGGCGGGATTCTTTGGCGTGGCTCCCGGGACAGGGATGAATACCAATCCCAACGTGATGAGTGCGCTGAGCCGCAACACGATTTTCACCAATGTCGGCGTGACGCTGAACGATGAACCGTGGTGGGAAGGTATCGGCGGCGGTCCGCCGGAGGGGCTGGTGACGTGGCGCGGCGAGAAGTGGGATCTCTCGAAGGGCCCCGCGGCTCATCCGAACGCGCGCTACACCGTGCCCGCGCACCAGTCCCCTTGCATTTCACCCAAGTGGGAAGCTCCTGAAGGCGTGCCCATCTCGGCTTTTATTTTTGGAGGGCGGCGAGCCCGGCTGGCGCCGCTGGTGTACGAGTCCTTCGATTGGCAGCATGGCGTATTCGTTGGCGCAACGATGGCGTCGGAGACTACAGCGGCCGCGACCGGCGATGTGGGTATCACGCGACGCGACCCCATGGCGATGCTGCCCTTCTGCGGCTACAACATGGCGGATTATTTTCAGCACTGGCTGGATATGGGCCAACGTATCCCCAAGCCGCCAAAAATCTTCCACGTCAATTGGTTTCGCAAGGGCGCGGACGGCAAATTCCTGTGGCCCGGGTACGGGGACAATGTGCGAGTACTGAAGTGGATCCTGGAACGCGTCGAGGGGCACGGCGAGGCGCACGAAACCGAGATTGGTTTTGTCCCGACAAGAACTGCTTTGACGCTGGATGGCTTGCACATTGCGCCGGAAGCGTTGAATGAGTTGTTCCGCGTGGACGGCGATGACTGGGAGATTGATCTTGCCGACAGCCGCGAGTTCTTCGCGAAGTTCGGCTCTCGCCTTCCCGAAGAGTTGCGCGAAGAACACCAACGCCTTGTGAACCGCTTCGAGAAATCCATTCCCGTTTAGGGCGACTTACCCTGTCGAAATCCTGTAGCTCACCCCTTCAGGGGTGAGGTCTTCCCTTGCACTGGCGACTCACTTTCCGCTATGGAAACCCTCAGGCCTGAAGGCCTGAGCTACAGGTTGTGTACCTGGGGACGCGATTCCGGAGAATGGCGTTCCCAGGCAAGAACACCCGCACTATGCGCGCGGATTAGAACGTCAGGTGTAAGCCCAGCTGCATGAATCGGGGGCTGCCGATGGTGTGCTGAATCACGCCCAGGCTGCCCTGGGGTGGATTCAACACCGGCCCTTCATAGTTGTTGAAGAAATAGACGTCGTTGTTCGGGGCATCGAAATCGGGATGGTTGAAGATGTTGAAGGCATCCGCCTCAAACCGCAGATGGAAGCGCTCTTTGATGGCGAATTCCTTCGCCAGACTCATATCGAAGCGCACCTGGAACGGACCGCGGAAGATGTTGCGGCCGGAATTGCCGTAAAGGGACCCGTAGTAATCACAGCCTGAGGCGTCGCAGGCAGGAACTCCATACGTGCCGGGCTGGACAAACTGCGGCTGAAAATCGCTGGAATTGAGCACCGGGCTGCCCGCGTTGACGCCAAGTGTGCCCTGCAGTTTCGCTTGCGAAGGAGTGACTCCCGGCTTGAGAGGCACGATGGGATTCCCAATCTCGTCATCCGTTCCGAAAAACTGACTAGCGATTGAACCGGTATAGTCGTAGACGCTGTACGGCTGGCCGCTTTCCGCCACGGTCTGCCCGCCGATGACCCAGCCGTTGATCGCGTACCCCAGACCATTGTTTTTGGTCAGGGTAGGAATGGCGTAGCTGTAGTTGATGAGGAAAACGTGCGTTTGATCGAAATCCGAGGAGGCATAATTGCTCCTCAGATTCAACGGATTGTCCCCGGTAAAGAAGAGACCAAGGCCACTCTGCTCGTCGAGAGAGTGCGACCAGGTATACGAAGCGGTGATCTGAAAGCCATTGGACATGCGTTTGTGCACCTGCACCTGAAGGGCGTTGTAGTTGGAGTTGCCAATGGCCTCGTACAGCACCGAGTTCATGTCATAGCCAGGATAAGGCACGCGGGTGGGTGCATTCCCAGAGTACTCGTTGGTGTAGATGGGCTCATTGTCAAGAGGCAAAGGTAGACCACCGTAGTAGTTCTGCGGCGACAACGGGCTCGTACCTCCATAAGAAGACATCTGGCCGTTCACGGGGTTCTGCGCCGTGGCGATCTGCGGCTGATTGAAGGGAATGGGAATAATTTCATGCGTGCCGTGGTTGCCCACATAACCGATCTCGAAGAGCCAGTTGTTAAAGGCCTGGTATTGCAGGTCAATCGTCCAGTTCTGCGTGTACGGCAATTTATTGCTGATGTCATAGCCGCCGAACAGGAACGGGCCAAAGAGGTTGCCCGCAGGCCAGCATCCAGGATAGCCGCACGCCGTGTCCTGCAGGTTGGGCAACGAAGCGAGAAATGCCGAGGCAGTTGCCGGTGGTGGCGCTGGCAAGGTTGTTCCGAAAGGCTGAGAAATGGTCGCTCCCTTCGCTGTCGAGACTGCCTGGACGAACGGTGGTGCTAGCGTCACACCGAAGGGGCCATTGAAGCCAGCACCGGCGCTGGGCGAGAAGTAGCTGAAAAGCTCACCTCGGTCATAGTAGATTCCGTAGCCCGCGCGTACCGTAATTTTTGTTAGCGGTGACCAGGCAATGCCGATGCGCGGAGCGAATCCCCACTGATGGTTCTGCATCAGAGAATCACTCGCACCGGATGTGCCACCGGTCTTGTTGTTCCCCGCGATTTCGAGGCCGGAATTCGTGATCACATCTGTCCCGGAGTCACATTGACCATTGTAATTTCCATTATTGTATTCAGTTAAAGTAGGATCGGCGGGAACCCCACCGACGAGGCAAGGCGTGTAGCTGTACTTCGCGGGATTAAATGAGGTGAGCCTACCGTACTTTTCCGAGAGCGGGCCGTCAATATCCCAGCGCAGGCCCACAGTGACCGTCAGATTGCTCCGCACCTTGTAGTTATCGTTGATGTACGAACCGATTGTATTGGAGCGGTAGTAGCGGCTCGCTGACCCCGCGAACTCATCCCCGCCATGCAAGCTTCCTTCCACGAAGGTTTCGAAACTCGAGAAATCGAGCGTATCCGTATTCAAGTTGTTGTTGATGACATTCAGCTGTGTGTGGTCCCAAAGCGTGCCGAAGCTGATGGTATGTTTTCTCCACACTTTGCTCATTGAGGTTCCGTATTCCCACTGATTCTGGACCATGCCGCCATCGCCAAAGCTGGTGCTGGGACCAAACTCCAGGCCTTCGGAAATGGTCGGATCTGATTTGGTGATATCAAACTGGGGAAACGTCGCTCCTCCCGGTAAACTGATACCCATCGAACTGGCGGTGAAGCCCTGCGATGTGTTCGCGTAAGCCCGCAGCCGGGTGAAACCAACGTGTTGTTCCCACGTCAGATTCGGCGAAAGAATGACGGTGTTGCCGAGAGAAAATACCTGGCTGCCCGCGGAAAGTTGCTGCGAGAAGCCCAAGAGGGACCCTACGGCGCCAAACGGATTGGTGGTGGGATCACTCTGGAAGTAATACTTGCCGGTCAAACGATCCTTGGGGCTGATTACGTAGTCCACGCTGCCAATCGCCTGGTTTACAGTCGACTTCGTGTTGGGCCCTTGAACCACGGCGTCGTAACCCAGGTCTCTTGCCTTGGTGGGATCGGTAATTTGCGCGCTGGGAATCAGGTACTGTCCGTTGGGAAGCTTGGCGTTCAGCAGGTCGGTCGCCGCGTCACTGATCGTGCCCGAAAAGCAGGGATTGGGCGGAGTCTGGCCCGCGCCACAACCTGGATAGTAGACGGCGTTCAGCATGTTGGTTATGCCCTGCGTGCTGCGGTCGTCCGTCAGGCCCAGTGGAACCGTAACGTCCTTCGTCGAGGACTCCTGATCGGCGATGCGAACCCCCTGATAGGAGAGGAAGTAAAAGAGCTTGTCTTTCTTGATTGGCCCGCCGAGAGTAGCGCCAAATTGGTTTCGATTCAGAAATGGGATCGGGATCCCTCCGGCATTGTAAAAAAACGGCGTGGCATTCATTGCGCTGTTCTGGAATTGCTCCCAGACCGCCCCATGGATTGCGTTGGTGCCAGACTTGGTGAGCACGCTGATGTGCGCCCCGCTGTTATTGCCTTGCGTTGCATCGTACATCGAGGCGTTCACCGCGATTTCCTGAATAGCGTCGGGAGGAGGCGTGGGAAGCGCCTGGCCGATTGCGCCATAAACTGACGTGCTGGTCTGAATCGTGCCACCTGCGCCAAAACTCTCACCGGTGTTCAGGACAAAGCGATTCTCTCCCACCTGGCTGGTGGAATTGCCGTTAAACAGGTTGTTCGTGCTGATGCCATTCAAGGAGAAGCTGTTGCTGGTATCGCGGTTCCCAGCTGAGAAAATCGCTTGATTGCCTAGGCCGGCATTCGAGCCTGAACCCCCCAGAAAATCCGCGTGAACGCCCGGGCTCAGAATAGCGAGTTGCGTGAAGCTGCCCGTGCCCAGCGGTGTTTCTTCGATGGTCTGCGTATCCACCACGTAGCCGTTCGTGGTGTCCGTCTCATTCATCAGCGGTACGGCGGTGACTTCGACGGTGGAACTGACCGCACCCACGGCGAGAGTGGCGTCAACCGTGGTAGTGCGATTGCCGTTCACTAAAATCTGCGTATGTGTTTCGGTCTTGAAGCCGTCCTTCGTGAAGGAGACTTTATAAGTTCCGCCAGGGAGTTCCGGGACAAGATAGGAACCGTTTGAGTTCGTATGCGCAACTACCTCAAGGTTAGTCGCGAGATTCACCGCCTTCACGGTGGCATTGGGGATAACGGCTCCGGAGGTGTCAATAACGGTACCGGTGATGGCACCCAGTGTTTCTTGGGCATTGGAGGGCAACGCGAAAACGAGCACGAACAAGAACAGAACGAAAACTTTTCTCAAATCAAATCTCATTAATAATCCCTCGCTTAATCGAAAGTTTCACCAACTGGAACAAAACACTAGCGAATCACCGCCGAACGCTGAGCGGTGGCACCGGTCCTGGAGCGCAATCATTGAAAACATGCACCTTGACAGCACCCCGTCGTAACAACTTATTCACAAAAGGACATGGGGAATTAAATCAGCGCGGTTTCCCCGTGCACGCCTGATTTGGTTCGAGATTCTACACCTATCTATTATGCGTGCAACCGCAATTCTGTGAATTTATAGGATTTCCACAATGAATTCTTGCTTCAAGGATCGCTGGGGTACGACGCGCGCGGCGGGCGGAAGACTAGCAATATCAAGAAGTTGGGCGACATGCAAAGACAGCCCGGGAAACGCCATTCAGGCGAATGGCGCCCCCGGAGACGACAAGCTAGTGTTTGTCGTCGGAATGACTGTGGCGCCAGTTCCAATACTCCTTCTGCTCGCCAGCGTCGCGTTTTTTGAAATCACGATGGTCGCGGTGAGTTTCGGATTCCCACCGCTGATAATAAACGCCCTCGTGGGCATCCCACACATGGTAGTCCCGGTAGGCCGGATCGTAGACGCGATAGGAAGCGCGCGCAGCACAGCCATTGAAGATTAGAGGCGAGAGAAGTGCCACAGCCACCAGAATGGAAGAGCCGAATCTGTGTACGCGCAACATTTCAGAATTCCTCCTTGTTGGTGCGGGGCGCACCAGAGTGCCAGCGCGCTGCAAGAGAGCATTCTTTCTGCCAAGCCGCAAAAGTCGCGGAACATTTTCAAACTAGAGGAAATGAGGCCCAGCGGCGGGGGTGGTTCTAGTACATGGAAATCGCGTTCCTTTTTCCGGCACACCCTGAAAAATTTACAGACTTGCTTCCCTGCCACAGCCACGCAATTGCCGGGAAATTGTCCAACAAAGCGGGTTATGCCATTGAATTCTCAGCCCACTAAGAAATTTGTTGCGCGTCTGGAAGCGTACTTGCCCTTTCCTGAACGGATTCAAGAAGTGAGGGGGGATCAGCCCGCCTCATAATTAGGCAAACATCTCGCAAACCAACCAGTCGCTTAAGGAGACGCTGAAAATGAAAAGTACAAAATGGAGTTTCGTGATCGCGGCGAGCCTGCTCGCTCTAGGGCCTTGCTTATCTGCAAAAGTTCCAGGCGATGCAAAGGCCGTCGAGGATCGCCTTCAAAATTCTGGCAAGGTAATGCAAGAAATCCTGAATGTCCCGGATGATATCCCGCAAGACTTGCTGGACAAGGCGCGTTGCGTCGTCGTGATGCCTTCCGTCCTCAAGGCCGCCTTTGTTGTTGGCGGCAGCTATGGCCGCGGCACGATGGTATGCCGTCGGGGAAGGGACTTCACGGGAGCTTGGAGCGCGCCGGCAATGTTTGTTCTGGAAGGAGGAAGTGTAGGCTTCCAGATCGGCGGAGAAGCGACCGACTTTGTTTTTCTGATAATGAACGATCGGGGCGCAAATAGCTTAATGCATACCAAGGTAAAGCTTGGCGCGGATCTTTCCGCGGCGGCGGGCCCAATCGGACGATCCGCTTCAGCGGATACGGATGCCTATATGCGGGCGGAAATCCTTAGCTACTCCCGAGCCAGGGGCGCGTTCGCGGGAGTCTCCTTGGAAGGCGCGACTCTGCATCCGGATGAGGAAGCGAATCGCAAGCTCTACGGAAACTCCGCCGATGCCGCAACGATCATTACGGAATCGCGGGTGGATGCTCCAGCCTCTGCACATGAGCTGATCGCGGCGCTCGAGAAATCATCTCCTCACATTCATCGCTAGTACACACCCTTCAAACCGGCCGGGACTCTTGCCGCGAAGAGTGAGGGGCTGCAAGAGTTCCGGCGGAAATTCCGGGCGCGCTGTTTGTCGCGAGCCCCAGAATCTTTCGTCCCGGAATACGTTTTGTCCTGTGTGAAAAATTAATTCAGATACCCCAGCCGGGAGGAACCATTGTTCACGGACCACATCATCACAATCGCGGGCAGAAGCTTCACGGTCACAAGTCACGACATGATTATGACGGCTGTATCCATCATTCTCGGCCTCGTGTTCTGGATTGCGCTGTACTTCAGCCGAAAGCGCGTTGTAGTTCTGAAACGCTCGAGTGGCACCGACCAGGTGACGTACGAATTGTCGCGCATTGCGGACGCGCTGGAACGGCTCGCCAACGCACGCGCCGATCGCGCGATTGCCGCCGCAATGCGGCGCCAAGTTCAAGCGCATCCAGCCACGCAACGGGATTCCAACGGTACGGCGTATTCCATATTTGGGCGTTAGAAAGTTGGCCGCAGAGAACGGTTCCATGCGGTGACTAACCTGCATCGAACTTGAAGAACGCTCCGCCGACGAGCCGCACACAGCTCCGACCACCCCTGTAAACATGCGAGGAGGTTCTGACCCGCAAGGCGAGGAACCTCCTCGTTCTCTTATAATTCCAGAACAATCGATTGCAGAATGGACTGCGGGGCCGCGGGTCGCCGCATGATAGAATCACGGCAACGATCCCACGGAGGAAGTCTCCCCCGCATGGCACATCAGGAAATTCTCCGCGCCCACGAATTCAGAAACGGAAATGAAGACACATCGTATGCTCGCGCCCGGACTTTCTCTCTAGCGCCCGCCAACATTGCTTCAGTGGACTCCGAATTCAGGAGAAAACTAAACTGAGCACCGCAATCACCCCTTATTCCCGTAGGCCTTTGTTCATCGCCGCCACCGTCTCAACCCTCGGCGGGCTACTGTTTGGTTACGACAACATTGTGATCAGCGGCGCTATTGGCTATCTGAGCCTGCGTTTTCATTTGAATGCCGCCGGCATTGGCTGGGCCGCAGGTTGCGCGTTGATTGGATGCATCGCCGGCTGCGCCGGAGCGGGAGCCGTTGCCGACTTTCTCGGGAAAAAGAAGGGGCTCGCGCTCTGCGCTCTCTGCTTTGCGCTTTCATCGATCGGAATGCTGTTTGCCTCGGACCTCAATCAGTTCGTGATGTGGAGGCTGATTGGCGGAATCGGCATCGGGGCTGCCTCCGTGATCTCTCCGAACTATATTGCGGAGATTGCGCCAACGCGGGTTCGCGGCCGCTGTGTGACGCTGTATCAGCTTGGCATCGTGGTTGGGATTCTGTCCGCAGTCTTCGTCAACATGCTGATCCAACGCATGGGCGATGAAGCATGGAACATCTCCACGGGCTGGCGGTGGATGTTCCTGGCGGGACTGGCGCCCGCGCTGTTGTTTGGATTCATGATTCTGCCAGCTGTCGAGAGCCCGCGATGGCTGATGAAAATGGGACGGCGCGAGCAAGCCCAGAGAGTGCTCATCCAGATCAGTGGTGAGGAACAAGGGCAGCGGGAAGCCACGGAGATCGCCGATTCGCTGGACATCGAGGAAGGCCGCCTGTCCGAATTATTCACCACGTACCGCCGCCCTCTGCTGCTTGGCATCATGCTGGCCGCGTTGCAGCAGATCAGCGGGATCACCCCGCTCTTTTCTTTCTTGCCGGAAATTTTCCGCTCGGCAGGAACCGCGACGAGCGACGCTTTCTTTCAATCCGTGCTGGTTAGCCTGATCAATTTGTTCTTTACCCTATTCGCACTTTGGTTGGTTGACCGCGCTGGCCGCAAAACGTTGATTCTTGCTGGCACCTCGCTGCAGTTCGTCTCGTTCGCGCTTGTTGGTTGGTTTTACCACGTGCACGGCAGCGGCCTGGCTGTGCTGATTCTGGTGATGAGCTTTGTGGCCGGACATGCGTTCGGCAACGGCGTAGCCTGCTGGGTCATCATCTCTGAAATTTACCCCACCAAGGTGCGCGGCCGCGCCATGTCCATTGCCACCATGGCACTCTGGCTTGTCGGATATCTGGGGAACCAATTATTCCCCATCATGCAAAAACGCTTTGGCTCGGACTACGCGTTCTGGGTTTTCAGCGCGGGGGCTTTGCTGACGATCATTCTTGTGGGCTGGCTCATCCCCGAAACCAAAGGCCACTCGCTGGAAGAAATTGCCCGATTCTGGACTCAAGGGAAAGCGCGGGGGAATATTGCTTAGCTGGCACTGTCATGGCAGCTGCCATTCGAGGTGAAAAATGAATGGTCTTCAGCGCATCAACGCGGCTCTCGCGGGAGAGTGGCCCGACCGACGGCCGGTTATGCTGCACAACTTCATGATGGCCGCCCGCGAAGCTGGAATTTCGATGCGCACGTTCCGCACTTCGCCGGAAGCACTGGCGAAGTCCTTCATCCAATCCGTCGAGAAGTATGGTTACGACGGCATCATGATGGACGTAGACACCGCTACTTTGGCGGACGCGGCGGGCGTTCCCGTTGCCTATCCAGAGGACGAGCCCGCCATTGTGCGCGGACGGCGGCTTGCCAGCCTCGAAGAAGTAGCCGATCTCAAACCAGCGGATGTCGCGGGCTGCGAGCGCGTCCAGGTGTGGATAGAAGGCGTTCGCCTGTTACGGCAGGCCCTTGGCGATGAAATTTACATTCGCGGAAATTGTGATCAGGCGCCCTTCACTCTCGCGGCGATGATGCGCGGCATGGAGGATTTCCTCATGGACCTGATGGATCCGCAAGCCGAGGAGCAAGTCTTCCGGTTGCTGGACCACTGTTTTGAAACCGGCGCCGCGTTTCTCCGGCTCATGGCGGCGGCCGGCGCGCACATGCTTTCTAACGGAGATAGCACTGGCGGGGCCAGCTTGATTTCGCCCCGGCTGCACCGCCGCTTTGCGCATCCCTATGAGAAACGGATGGCCGACGTGGCGCACGGATTGGGATTGCCGTGGGATCTCCATGTTTGCGGCAACGCGAATCCGATTTTGGCGGATCTTGTGGCGACGGGAGCCGATGCTCTCGATTTGGATTACAAGACAGACGCCCGCAAGGCGCACGACGCACTTGCCGGCCGAACCGTCTTCGTTGGCAATCTCGATCCGAGTGGTGTAATTGCACGAGGCAGCGCTGCCGACGTGGAAAAAGCGTCGCGGGATTTGATCGCCATTTTCGCGGATTCGCCGCGCTTTATCTTGAATGCAGGGTGCGCGATTCCGGCGGATACTCCTCCCGAAAATATTCGCGCCATGGTGCGTGCCGCGGCCGCTTAGTCAGACGGTTGTACCGCAAAATGCGCGTGCGCTTCCAAGCTCCAAATTTCTCTCCGCTTACAACACAGCTTGGATGCCCGCATCGATCGAAATGTGGGTGACCTCCGCGCCGCTGATCAGGTAGCGCTCTCCCTGGTGGGCACTGAAATGGAAGAATCGGCTGATGTGGTAATCCTCATCGAATGCGGAAAAAAGCTTTGCGGTTTCTTCAGCTGTCAGCCCGAAGCTGGCCAGCGCCACCGGCTCTCCAAACTTGCTCGCCAGCTTGGTGTAACGTTCCACAACTTCGCGGAGATTCATCGCGCCGAAGTTTAACGCCGCCGACTGGCCAAAGGAAGCGCGAGTTTGGCGCGACGCCCCGGGATTCGGTAAGATGCTGGACGGCAATTCCAACGACGGAAAGGAACACATCATGAGCTTGACAGTGGGACACGCAGCGCCGGAATTTACCCTGAAGGATCGGAACCAAAAGGAAGTGAAGCTTTCCGATTTTGCAGGTAAAAAGAAAGTTGTCCTGGTGTTTTATCCTCTGGACTGGAGCCCGGTATGCACCAACGAGCACGCCTGCTTCGTGAACGACATGAAGCAATTTGAAACGCTGGATGCCGAAGTGCTCGGCGTGAGCGTGGATAGCGTGTGGTCGCACAAAGCCTACGCGGAGAAAATGGGCATTAAGTATTCGCTGCTGGCTGATTTCCATCCCAAGGGCGCGACGGGCGAGAAGTACGGCGTGTATCTGGGCGAAAAAGGCATCACCGGCCGCGCCATTTTCATCGTGGACAAGCAAGGCAAAGTGGCCTGGGCGAAAAACTACGACATTCCCGTGGTGCCGGATGTAAAGGAAGTTGCGACTGCGTTGGGTGCAGTGAAGTAAAACATGCGGCGCCGTTCCGCGGGCCTCAATGCTTCGCCGGAGGATTGGCGAACGAGCGCACCAGCAGGACCAGCTCCCAGCGCTGTTCGTCCGTCAGGCGCTTTCTGAAAGACGGCATCGGTTTCCGCCCCTCGGTGATCTGGTAGTAGATCTCACCATCGGTCACTTTCTTCATCTGGGAAGCGTCGGTGAGATCGGCGGGGCCGGGGTCGTACATCATGGCATCCGTGCCGTCGCCTTTGCCGGTGTCACCATGGCAATTGGCGCATTTATCCGCGTAAATATCTTTCGCAGCCTTCAGCGCGGCTTCCGAAGGCGCGATGGGATTCTTGCGCTGCTTTTCTTCGTCGGGAACGGTCCACTTCTGGTTGTGAAACGCGGCAAGTCCAATCGATAGAAAAATCAAACTGAGGGTGCAGGCAAGTAGAACCTTGCGCATAGTGCGGCTCCGTGGCGCGGTGGCTGTCATGGCAACATGAAAAGTTTCGCACAACCAGGCCGCGGCGGAAAGGGCGCCGGTCTCGGCCGCCAATATGGGGCAGCGGCAACGGCCTCAGCTCGGCCGCAAGCGGGTGCTAACTCAGCTTCCAGTAACCATGTTTCCCGGGAGTATCGCCGTGGGATATCTCAAATTACGCTTCTTCTATCGGGGTGAAGAACTTCGCTGATGCCGCCCTCGAACAGTTTCTCCGCCAATGTCTCCGAACCTTCTCGTCTAGCAAGAAGCATCTCATTGGAATGCAGCGGAATCACTGCAAGGTAGTTTATGGCCCGACCATCGCTGGTTTCTACGCGTTCCGCACCCTTGGGAAAAGTCTGCGGTTCGAGAAACAAGACGCCTGTGAATTCTACCTGTGAATCGATGGGCGTCGGAGCTCCCGTGCCACCAACAGTGTGTCCCCAACAAAACCAGGTATTTTGCCGGTGAGGATATCTCGCTGCTTGATAAAGGATATTGAGCGGCCAGAAATACTTCGGTTCACGCCAGCCAAAATTATTCACACTCAGTGGCCAGTCACTCGGCAAGCACAGACAAACTTCTGCAAGCGCAAATTCCTCCAACCCTGGCGGCACACGCATATCCAGGTCACTCATGCCTGATGTCAAAAGCGTGAAGTATGGTCTATCCGAGTCCGGTGGAACTACATGCACATCAACGTGAACAGTCGTCGATTTCTCTTCGTGCAGCACGAAAGAATTCACGCCGAAGTGTCTCTCAATATGGTTGGAGATTTCTGTCAGGTAGCGAATTGGTGTCGGAAGATCGCTCATTTGTTCCTCGGCATTGAACCATGCAGCCTACCCTAATTCGCATTAGTCGTGCTAGAGCTTGCAGGTCAACTTGCAGGTCAACTCTCGATCAGTCGGTAAATCGGAACCTGCCCTCCCACCAACTAATGCCGGATTCCCGCGAAACAACGAGGCCTGTGATACCTTGGTGGGGAACACGGGAGAAACGTTATGGACGAAAAACAAACACCGCCGCCGGGACAAGTTCAAATCAAGGCCGATGAAAAGGAATTGCAGGGGCTGTACAGCAACCTGGTGATGATTCACCACCACGCCGAAGAGTTCACCCTGAATTTCGTGTACGTCTTTCCCAATGCGCTACAGGGCAAGCTGCTGGCCAGCGTGATCGTCAGCCCCGGCCACGCCAAGCGCATTTGGCGGGCGCTGGGAGAGAATATTGCGCGCTATGAAGCGCAGTATGGCCCCATCAAGGAAGGCCCGGAAGGCGCCATGCCGCCCGCGAACATCGGATTTGTGCAGTAAAACGGAGAAGCACGTGGAATTTCGCGCGGCGAGCGACCAGGCCATGCTCGTCTATTTGGGCGAGGAGATGGGGCTCGAAAGCCACCGGCGCGTCTTCCAACTATTGCGCCTGCTACAGGAGGAACCGGTCGCCTGGGTGCGCAATCTGCAGCCGGCTTATTGTTCGCTGCTGGTCACGTTTGATCCCTGCGCAACCGATCACCACGAAGTCGAAGCTACGTTGCGCCACTATGAGGAGCGTGCGGAAACGAAGACTTTGCCGCCACCTCGGGTAGTCGAGATTCCCGTATGTTATGGCGGTGAGTTTGGCCCAGACCTCGATGAAGTAGCCGCTGCACACAACATCTCTTCCTCCCGCGTGATTGAATTGCATTCGTCGCGAGCTTACCGCGCTTATTTTCTGGGATTCGCGCCGGGCTTCGCTTATCTGGGCGATTTGCCAGCGGAGATTGCTACACCGCGCCTCACTACGCCGCGAAAGAAAGTTGCCGCGGGAAGCGTGGGAATCGCGGGGACGCAGACGGCGGTTTATCCCTTCACGACGCCCGGCGGGTGGCGGCTGATTGGGAGAACGCCATTGGAAATGTTCCGCAAAGATCGCGAACCCATGGGATTAATCGCTGTAGGCGATGAGGTGCGTTTCCGCGCGATCACCCGCGAAGAGTTCGCCGCGTGGCCGCCGCAATGAGTTCCCTGCTGGTGGAAAATCCGGGATGGTTGACGACGGTGCAGGATTTGGGACGGCCGGGCTACGGCGCGCTCGGCGTTTCGCCTTCAGGAGCGGCCGATCCCGTGGCTCTGCAACTTGGAAATTTACTGCTGGGAAATGCACGGGGCGCAGCCGCGCTGGAAATGACGCTGGTGGGCGGGCGTTATTTTTTCCCCGATGGCGCTGTCATCGCTTTGGCAGGCGCGGATTTTGGCGCGACGCTGAATGGCCAGGCGCTCGAAATGTGGATTCCGCATGCGGTGCGGCCAGGAGGGACGCTCGAACTGGGATTGACGCGTGGCGGGGCGCGCTGTTATCTGGGCATCGCCGGCGGAATTCACGTGGAGCACTTTCTGGGCAGCGCTTCAACGCATCTCTTAAGTGGTCTGGGAGGATTTGCTGGGCGAGCGCTGCGCAAGGGCGATGTGCTGCAGTTCGCCGCGCCGAAACAAATGATTCGCCGTAAAAGAATTTCACCGAGAGTGCTGGAAACGCTGAAGCCGCGAAAGTGTTTGCGCGTGACGCGCGGGCCGCAAGCGGATTGGTTTTCGGAAGAGGCGATGCACAATTTTTTCGCTGGCACGTTTCGCGTAAGCGAAGATTCGGACCGCCTAGGCTTGCGATTAGAGGGCGTTTCACTGGCGCTGGAATCGCCGCGAGAAATGATTAGCGAAGGCGTCTCGTTGGGAGCAATTCAGGTGACGCCGTCCGGGCAGCCCCTTATTCTTTTTGTCGAGCAGCAAACGGCTGGCGGCTACCCCAAGATCGCCAACGTAATCGGGGCGGATCTGCATTGCCTGGGGCAATTGCGTCCGCGCGATGAAATTACGTTTGCACACATTTCGCTGGAAGAGGCGCGGGAATTGTGGATTGCGCAGCAACGGCTCTTGAACTCTACGGAAGAACTCTTCGCATGATGCGCGTTGATCTTAATTGCGATGTTGGCGAACTGCCGGAAGCGATCGCGGACGGCAGCCAGGAAGCCATCCTGCGGCAAGTCACTTCCGCGAACATCGCTTGCGGTGGGCACGCCGGCGACGCGCAAATGATGCGCGCGACGATAGAACAGGCCCAGCGCTGCGGCGCGGCCATCGGGGCGCATCCCGGCTACGAAGATCGCGCGAATTTCGGGCGCATTGCGCTTGCTCTGAGCAGCGATGAGTTGGCAGCGTCCGTGTACAAACAGGTTATCGCGCTTGCGGAGATTGCGGAGCGGTGCGGCACGCGCATCGGCCACGTAAAAGCGCACGGAGCTCTTTATAACCAGGCGGCGAAGGATCGCGGGATTGCGCGAGCGATTGCCGAGGGAGTGGCCCTCTGGCGCAAAGATGTAGTGCTGGTGGGACTGGCAGGCTCCGTGATGCTGGAGGAATTTCGCGCGGCGGGATTCGCGGTAGCCGCGGAAGGTTTTGCCGATCGCAAGTACGAAGCCGATGGCAGCTTGCGCGCACGGAAATTTCGCGATGCATTGCTGCACGAACCCGCGGAAGCCGCCGCACAAGCCTTGCGCATGGCCAAAGAAGGAAGCGTGGTGGCAGCCAATGGCGAAATAATTGCGCTGAAGGTGGAAACCATCTGCATTCATGGCGACACGCCGGGTGCAGTGCAGATTGCGGCAGCCGTGCGCCATGCGTTGGAAGAAACAGGGATCATTGTGCAGGGACTGGCCGGATGAGCAAAGCGTTGCCGCGAGGTGGAAACTCCGCAAGAGCGAACGAATTGCCAGGAATTGCCTTGTACGATAAAGTAGAATAGTTGTTTGCCACACGGTGTACGGGCCTGTAGCTCAGGTGGCTAGAGCGCGCCCCTGATAAGGGCGAGGTCGGTGGTTCAAGTCCACCCAGGCCCA
>CAVZYC010000002.1:0-651276 GCA_963779395.1 Candidatus Acidiferrales bacterium | reverse complement strand
GCGGCGGATTTACAAGTCCTCTTCGAGCGGCACGAGCATCTACGTCTATGACGGCGACAACCTGAGCGAAGAAACCAATTCTTCCGGCTCGGTCATTGCTCGTTACTCCCAGGGCCTCGATGTCGACGAGCCCTTGGCCATGCTCCGTTCCTCTACGACGAGCTACTACCATGTTGATGGCCTTGGTTCGGTCACATCCTTAACCAACGGTGCCGGGTCCTTGGCTCAGACCTACGGTTATGACTCGTTCGGTAAGCAGTTAGGTTCCACGGGTTCTCTGACTAATCCGTTCCAGTACACGGCCCGCGAATCCGACGCGGAAACTAGCCTCTATTACTATCGCGCCAGATACTACGACAGTTCTTCAGGCAGGTTCCTGAATGAAGACCCAAGTGGGTTTGGTGAAGGCAGTGTCAGTCTTTACTCCTACGTTCGGAACGGCCCAACAAATCTAATAGATCCGTTTGGGTTGCGCCCGGGAGACAAGTATCCCAACGCCAAATGCGCAGGCTGGAACGCAGTTAACGATTACAATCCCCCGTCCATTGCCCAGAATAAGGAATACGGCGGTTTTCTCTATCAAAACTCGGACGGTACATTCTCGTATACCGATCCGCATGTGAACGGAGACGCGGGCATAGGGACCGACCAGAACCTTCCCAGGTTTTGGCAAATACCAATTCCTCCAGGCACACAACGTGCGGGCTGGTATCACACTCATGCCGGTGGTCCATTGACGGAGCTTAACAACGACTTCTCCGATGCTGATAAAGATATATCCGATGTCGGCCTTCACGGACTCCCAGGGTTCTTAGGTACGCCAAAGCCCCAAGTAAGGATGTACATTCCGAGCCCGGACAATCCAAGACACGGAGTTCCGTTTCCGCTAAGCGCAAAAACCTGTGGATGCTCGAACTGAGAGGAGGCCGGGTGTTCTTCAGGCAAGACGAGTGCGGAACGCGGCGGGAGTTAGACATCCGTCAAGCTATCGCTTCAGGGAGACTCAATATGAAAAAGACTTGGCGTCGTGCGCTGACCATGTTAGCAGCGGCCCTCATTTCCGTGACCGCGATATCCGATGTTCTTGTTTCAAGCGCACAGAACAATAGTGTCAGTATCGTCCAACTGATTGCGACACCCGACAGGTACGACGGCAAAGTCATTCAGGTAATGGGTTTTCTACGACTGGCCTTCGAGGGAAACGTCATCTACTTACACGAGGACGACTACAAACATGGAATTGGTAAGAACGGATTGTGGATCGAGCGTAATGCGAAGATCGACGAGAAGTCGGACAAGCTTAACATGCACTACGTTGTGATCGAAGGAACCTTCCACGCTGGCGACCAAGGACATCTTGGGCTCAATGCGGGGGCGATCTCAAACATCACGTTTGCAACTGTCTGCCCGACCGCGAAAACTGAAGCGCCGCACCGTTAACCAGCTACTTGCGGTTGCGGTCGTGAATCACAATGCCGAGGGCGATGCCGCCCACGATGAGCTGAGCAATGCTGACTATCAGTGCCATGAGAGTCATGGATGGACGGCCTCCTTGCCGTCACCCATGCGTTCAAAAGTCGAGAAACCTGTCCCAACATGTGATCCGCAGTCGGCCTGACAAGGCCCTTGGGGGGCTTTCTCGCTGGTTAACGGGGTAGCGCCGGGGAGCGTCGGGGAGCACCCGAGGAGCCATGCCTTCGGCATGGGGAGGGGGATGACACGTAACCCCAAGTTGGGTGCTGCAGAGCGCCGAAAGTTCCCGTAGGGTAACCACAGAAAAGAAACGAGATGAGAAAATCCGGGCGCTCGGGAGCGCCGGAAGTTCCTATAGGGGAACTTGTTGATTTTGAAGGCTTCCTGCTACGCTGCGCGTTCCGGGGCAGGAGGCGCGCATGGCGAAGCCGGTTTTCCGCAGGAAATCCATCGGCACGAAGGTGAGCGAGGAAGAATACGTGCGGCTGGAAGCGCTGGCCGGAGGCCGCGCGATCAGCGAGTGGGTGCGTGAGGTGTTGCTGCGGGAACTGGATGGAGGGCAGGCGAGGCCCGCCGAGCAAACTTTGCTGGCCGAGATGCTGGCGCTGCGTACCATCCTGCTCAACGCGTTTTACAGGCTGGCGGAGGGGGAGAAGCTGACGGCGGAAGAGTTGCAGTCGTTCATCGACCGCGCCGACGCCAGCAAGGTGCAGAAGGCCATCGAGCGGCTGGCAGCAAAACCCGGCAGCTAAAGAAAAAACAAACAGCGCGCCGGTCCTTGTGGGCTTCCGGCGCGCTGCTGGTCCAGGTCACAACCGTCGTTCCCAAGTTCCTACGTGACAATCGGCTTCATGTACTCGCGGATCATCTCGAAATCCCCGGTCTTGAAGTCACAGAAGTCGGCTCCGGCGACGAACATGTTGCAACCGTAGCGCAGGGAGAAGTCGGTCTTGTCGGTGAAGCGGACGCTGAAATAGAGCGTGCCGTCTTCGATGGAATGGGTGATGAAGTCCACGACCTTGCCGTGAATCTCGGGGTAGCGGCGGCGAAAGCGGTCGTACTTTTTCTTGACGCGCTCGTCGATCTTGCGGCGCTCTTCGGCGGTGATCCGGGTGACGGGCGTGTCTCCGACCACGGCTTTTGGTTTTTTCTTCTTAGGCATGCGCGTCCTCCGGCACAGGGTTCTGGACGCCCGCAGCGGACGGCAGCGGGCCATTTACTTTGCGGCTGGAGGGGACTCCTTCGGTTTTTTTAGGCGTTTTCTTCGGGCGCTGGCTCCGGGGGAGAAACTGCACCAACGGCGGTTTTCCATCCAGCTTGCGCTCGCGTTCGACGGTGCGCATCAACTGACAGATTTCGTCGTTGGTGAGGGGTTCGTCGGAGAGCCAGACGTTGTATTCTTCCTCGAAGCGGGACTCATCGTCTTCTTCGAGCTTGCGCATTTCGAGCATGAACTGCAGGTTGATCCTGGAACGGCGGCGTTCCAGACCGGCCATGGACTTGTGGTAGGTCTCCATGAAGAGGTGCGGAGATTTTTTCAGGCGTAGAACTCCCCGGACGGCTTCGTCAATCCCGTGGTTGACCAGAAACAGCGCTTCATACAGATGAGCTTTCTCCATGAGCAAACGTCCTTTCGGCGGCGCAGTGGCCGCGAGTTCGGCGGTGGATAGGAACGTCGGAACACACGACGCCTCAGGGTGCCGGTTGCCGACCCGAAACAGAGAAATGCTGTGGAGGGAGGATCAGCTAAGGAGGGGACTTCGCAACGGGATGAAGAGGCGTGGCGAGTTGCGCGCCAAAGGCGAACCCGCTACCTTTTCTCGTAGCCATCGCAGCCTCCAAACCAGGCGACGTTGGTGAGGAGCGCGTCGGTGCTGATTACACCGGCGCGTTCCGCCATGCCTTACTTTTTCTTCGCGTTCTTCTTGTACCGGAGCTTCCTGCCGTTCTTGAGCTTCGGCAGGAGTGCACGGACTTTCGCAATATCCTTGTCGCTCCAAAGACGGACTTGAACACCCCCCACCCGAACCAGCGGCGGAACAGGAATCTTCTTGGCTGCGATGTGGCGGTTCAACGAAGTGAAACTGAGTCCGAGCTTCTTAGCGGCATCACGTGTGGAAAGTCCGTTCATTATGGATATGACCTTTACCAGATAGCTCTGAGGATGTCAAGCCCAACCTGGGGTTCCCTTCGCTCTCGCCGCCGTCAAGGGTCCAGATCGCTGGCGCGACTCGCTGCACTCGCCCTGTGACTGCGGCTTCGCTGCGGGAAAGGTTCCAACTATGAAGGGCTGACGCCCTCTCTGCACTCAAGAGCACCGAGCGCGGAACTACGAAGCGTGAGGGTCAGTGGGTCCTGTGGTCTTGGGCGGCGTGTTGTGCTTGTTCGTTCCGAAGGCGAGCCACTTCTTGGCCTATCGCGAGAAGTTGATCTGTGATGGCTTGGTCCGATTCAACACCTTGCAACCAATCAGCGGGATCATCCGGGAGTGGCTCTTCGTCCTGGAGCTTCGCTTGCCGCAAGTTGTTCGCTGCAGACTGGAGGCGCTGAATCTCGCCTGCTCTTCGGCTGCACTCAGGGCACTCGTGTTGGGTCATTCCGTCGGCCTTACGCAGAGACGCCTGCGCCCTTTAGAAATCCATCGATGGTCTTGAGCAAGTGGTTCTGTTGGTGGAGGGGCAGGCTGTCGATGCGTTCCATGCGGCGCAACACTCTGCGGTTGGGCATTTTCGTGGAAATCTTTTTCGACTTGGGATGCAGGAACTCGTCCAGGCTCACGTCGAGCGCCAGGGCAAACCGCACGGCCATCTCCGCCGAGAACAGCCGCCGATCCGTTTCGTAGGCCGAGACCAAAACCTGACCGATTCCGACCTTCTTGGCTAGCTCCCCTTGGGTATAGCCGCGCAGGTTCCTGAAGCGAGCCAGGCGTTCGCCCAGGGTCTCTCCGCCGAAGTCGAGCGGTGGCTTTTTGATCGTGGGTCTCTTCGACATGATACGCGTAGTTTAATGGTGGCTCTTTTTCTTACTTGACGTAAGTATACGCAGAGTATTATTTTACACAACAGTTTTAGGAGCCAAAAATCCTCTTGACAGGGTTTTCGGGAAAAGGCCCAAAACGAGAAAAAGTGAGGTGCAACGCATGGCGCGCATCCCGGACGAGGAGGTCGGTCGGCTGAAGCGCGAGGTCTCCGTCGAACGTCTGGCCGAGGCGCGCGGGGTGAAACTGCGGCGCAGCGGCAAGGAGCTGCTCGGCCTGTGTCCCTTTCACAACGACACCAATCCAAGCTTACGAATCAATCCTGCCCAAAACATCTGGCGTTGCTGTGGTGCGTGTGATCGTGGCGGTTCCGTGATCGACTGGGTGATGTGCGCCGAAGGCGTTAGCTTCCGTCACGCCGTGGAGCTACTGAAACGGGAGCATCTTCCTTTAGTTGCCCGTCCGGGTGCGAAACCACCGCAGCGTTCCTCCATACCGAAACTGCCCGCGCCGGTGAGCCGGGATGGGGACGAGCGCGCGTTGCTCTTGCAGGTCACGCACTACTACCACGAGGCACTCAAAAACTCTCCCGATGCTCTGAAATATCTCCAGGCGCGCGGCCTGACATCCTCAGAGATGATCGAGCAGTTCCAGCTTGGCTTCGTCAACCGCACACTCGGTTACGGACTGCCGGAGAAAAATCGTGTGGCGGGCGCGGACCTGCGAGGCCGCTTGCAAAAGCTCGGCATCTTCCGCGAGAGCGGGCACGAGCACTTCAACGGCTCGGTGGTCATCCCGGTTTTCAATCTGCAGGGCGAAGTGGTGGAGATGTACGGGCGGAAGATCAGTCGAGCGTTGCGCGAAAACACGCTGCTGCACTCGTACCTGCCGGGACCGATGCGCGGGGTGTGGAACGAACAAGCACTCATCGCCTCGAAGGAAATCATCCTGTGTGAAGCGCTGATCGACGCGCTGACGTTCTGGTGCGCTGGCTATCGCCACGTCACGGCGAGCTACGGCGTACACGGTTTTACCGACGATCACCGGGCTGCGTTCCAGAAGCACGGCACAAAGAGAATTTATATCGCTTACGACCGGGACGACGCCGGCGAGCGAGCGGCGGAGAAGCTGGCCGAAGAACTCATGGCGATGGGCATGGAGTGCTTCCGGGTGCAGTTCCCGAAGGGCATGGATGCGAACGACTTCGCGTTGAAGGTAATGCCAGCGACAAAGAGTCTCGGGATGTTGTTGGGCAAAGCGGCATGGCTCGGCAAAGGCCAGCGTCCCACCGTCACCGTGAACGAGCCACAAATCATCGAAGAAAAATCAGAAGCAGCAGTTAAGGAAGAAATCTCCGAACCAACAACCACACCCGCAGCGAAAGAAAAAATCTCCGAGAGCATCGAGGCCAACACGAACGAGGAGAGCGATCTTCCTTTAGCCGCCGAGCCGCCCATCGCGTCGTTGCCGACTGGAACGGTCGTGCCGGTCCTGGATGTGCCGGTCGAAGTGAGCGGCGAGACGGTGTACGTCTCGCTGGGAGAGCGGCGCTATCGCATCCTGGGTCTCGCGAAGAACCTGGCTCCCGGCGTTCTGCGGGTAAACGTGATGGCGACGGGAGCCAACGCACGCGGGGAGTCGCGCCTGCACGTGGACACGCTGGACTTATACGCGGCGCGTCTGCGGGCAATCTTCGCCAAGCAAGCGGCGAAGGAACTGGGCCACAAGGAAGAGAGCATCGAGCGCGAACTCGCTACGCTGGTCCTGAAGCTCGAAGACCTGCAACACGAGTGGATGGAAAAAACGCTGAAGCCACAGGAAGAAAAAATCGAGATGACAGTGGAAGAAAAATCCGCCGCGCTCGAGTTCTTGCGCGATCCACAGTTGTTCGAACGCATCCTCAATGACTTCGAACGGTGCGGCGTGGTGGGAGAGGAGACCAACAAGCTAGTGAGTTATCTGGCGGTGGTGTCGCGGCTCTTGGAAGCGCCGCTGGCGGTGCTCGTGCAATCCAGTTCCGCCGCAGGCAAGAGCGCGATCATGGAAGCGGTGCTGGCGATGCTGCCCGAGGAGCAGCGCGTGCAGTACTCGGCGATGACCGGGCAATCTCTGTTCTACATGGGGGAGACCGATCTCAAGCACAAGGTGCTGGCCATCGTGGAAGAGGAGGGCGCGTCACGCGCGGCCTACGCACTGAAACTGTTGCAGAGCGAAGGCGTGCTGAGCATCGCATCGACAGGCAAGGACGCCACGACGGGAAGACTGATCACACATCAGTATCGCGTGGAAGGCCCGGTGATGCTCTTCCTCACGACGACGGCCATAGACCTGGACGAAGAACTACTGAATCGGTGCCTGGTGCTGACCGTGGACGAGGGCCGCGCGCAGACGCAGGCGATCCACAAGAAGCAGCGCGAAGGGCAGACCATCGAAGGGCTGCTGGCAAGACGGGAGCGCGAAGAAATCCTCCGCGTGCATCGCAACGCGCAGCGGCTTCTGAAACCGCTCTTCGTCGCGAATCCCTACGCGCGTGAACTCACGTTCCTCGACAGCCAGACGCGCACGCGGCGCGATCACATGAAATATCTGGCGCTCATCCGGTCCATCGCGCTCTTGCACCAGCATCAGCGGCAGCGGAAAACCGCCACGCACAATGGCCAGGCGCTCGAATACATCGAAGTGACGCTCGACGATATCGCCACGGCCAACCGGCTGGCGCATGAAGTGCTGGGCCGCTCGCTCGACGAGCTTCCGCCGCAAACGCGGCGGTTGCTCCTGCTCATCGACGAGATGGTGAGCGCCGAGTGTGAACGACAGAAGATCGAGCGCACGGACTTTCGCTTTAGCCGCAAGCGACGTGCGCCGGCACACGGCTGGGGCGACTCGCAGCTCAAGAGGCATCTGCATCGGCTGGAAGAACTCGAATATCTCCTCGTGCACCACGGCGGACGCGGGCAGAGCTTCACTTATGAGCTGGTGTTCGAGCGCCAGGACGACAGCGGCAAGCCCATGCTGCCGGGCCTGATCGAGTGGAAAAGCTCTCCGGTTACAGCTACGACGCAAAGAAGTCGGGGGTAGAGGGCGAGAAGTCCGGGTCAAGTCTGGCCCCAAGTTCGGGGGGTGTCCGGGGGTGGTGCGGGTGAGGAATCGCCAGTGCTGGCGCGGCGAAATGGCGAAATCGGCCCGAATCTCGAAAAAATCACTACCAGGGTGGCTAAAGAAAATCGCGTCGTACACGCAGCCAACGGGGGCCGGTGATGGCACGCAACAGAACCGTCAAGCCGCAGCCGATGCCGCGAAATCGCATGGGGAGTCTCATCGAGGAGTTCATCGCGTGGATGCGCGTGCGGAACACAGCCGAGTACACGCAGCATAATCGCCGCGCGTGCGTCGCCCAGTTCGTGCGCTGGGCCAACGAGCGCGGCATCGAAGACCCCATGGAGGTGACGCGCCCGGTGCTGGAGAGCTATCAGCGCTACTTGTATTACTACCGACAAAAAAACGGCAGGCCGCTAACGTTCCGCACGCAATACGCGAGACTGATGCCGGTGCGGACGTGGTTCCGCTGGCTGGTGCGCAACAATCACATCTTGCACAATCCGGCGTCCGATCTGGACATGCCGAAGCTCGAGAAACGGCTGCCACGCGCAGTGTTGAACGAGGAAGAAGTCGAGCGCGTGATGATCCAGCCGGATGTTCGCGATCCGCTGGGCGTGCGTGACCGCGCCATCCTCGAAACTTTTTACTCGACCGGCATCCGTCGCATGGAGCTGGTGAATCTCAAGCTCTACAACGTGGACCATCTGCGTGGGACGCTCTCGGTCTGGCTAGGGAAAGGAAAGAAGGACCGCGTCGTGCCCATCGGCGAGCGGGCACTTCTGTGGGTTGATAAATATCTGCGCGAAGCGCGGCCGCAGTTCGTGATGGAGCCGGACGAAGGGACGATCTTTCTGAGCATCGAAGGCGGGCCGTTCCATCTGGACCGCATGAGCAAGCTGGTGCGCGATTACGTGGAGCAGGCCAATCTCGGAAAGAGCGGCGCGTGCCACATGCTGCGGCACACGATGGCGACGCTGATGCTCGAAAACGGCGCGGACATCCGCTACATCCAGGAGATGCTCGGTCACAGCGAGCTGCAGAGCACGCAGATATACACGCAAGTATCCATCGGCAGACTGAAGCGCATCCACGAGGCCACACATCCAGGTGCGATGCTGGAAAAGAAAAAGCCCGCGAGCACGAACGCAGTGACACAAGACGAAGAATCGCTGCGAGCAAATCTCCTGGCCACGCTCGACGCGGAAGCGAAAGAAGAATCCGAATAGAACGAACGCGGGGCACGAAGGTAACATAAAGCAGTTTATGTTGAGCGGAGCGCGGGAAGGCTCGCGGGGTTCGAGGCCGCGTCGGATAACGAGCTCGTTATCGGATGCGCCGTGCGCAGCGTCCTTCGTGCCCCACGGAGCACACCGCTCTTCAAAACTCCTACCCAGGTCAACGACTCAACACGTAAAATCAGGGTAATGCTGACAGCAGCTAAAGAAGGGACGTTTTCCGCGTCGAGCGATCCGTGTGTGCTTTTTCCTTTAGCCGCTTCTTCGAGGGTGTACCCAAAAACTCGCGTCTGGGGTTCAAAGCCCAAAAACGTGCACTGTTCTAGTGCAACCGCGCCGCTAAAGATAGAACTGCGTTGGGGATGCAAGGAGTGTAGCGAAAAAACTGCGGTAGGGTCAGGAGTTAGCTTCAAATACGATCCCTTCCGCAGGCGCATTTACAAATCATCGGTCAGCGGCACGAGCATCTACTCCTACGACGGCGACAATTTGATCGAAGAAGCCAATTCGTCTGGCGCGGCAGTCGCTCGCTACAGCCAGGACCTAAACATTGATGAACCGCTGGCCGAATTGCGCAGCGGAACGACCAGCTACTACGAAGCGGACGGACTGTGGTCGGTGACTTCGTTGAGCAACGCTGCGGGCGCAATCGCCAACAGCTACACGTACGATTCGTTTGGCAACCTTGTGGCCTCATCGGGCAGCATTGTGAACAATTTCCGGTATACAGGCCGCGAGTGGGATTCTGAAACCAATCTTTACTACTACCGGGCTCGATACTACGACCCACAAGCAGGACGGTTCCTGAGCGAAGATCCTATTGGATTCAATGGGGGCACGAATTTCTATCGCTACGTAAGAAATGCTCCTGTGAACCTTGTCGACCCATTTGGGCTTAACCCTGGCGTACTTACCTTGCCATGGTGGGGCCCGTTGGTACGTCCGATAGAAGTGGTTATTTCAGGAGTAGGGGCAGTTGGAGCAGCCGTCATCATTGGGATAGGAGAATTAGTTTTGCCGCCGGCGACGTCGGCGACCGACGACGTGATTCCAGGCCCGATGTGCAGCACTCGGTCAAACCCCTTTAGAGGTAAGCCCGGAGATGTTTCCACGACAAGGCGCCCGGATGGAACACCAAAGCAAGCTAGGAGATATGGGCCCGATGGTTATCCCGATACCGACGTTGACTATGATGATCACGGGGGTAATGGGAATCCGCATGCTCACGACTGGGGACGACCCGCGGATGGTAGTCCTCCAACAGCGGGTGACCGCTCGGAGCCTGGTAGGCCCGTAACACCAAGTGATCCAAGACCAAATTGAAGGGAGGCCCATCAGTGGACTTTCAGAGCTTTCACGACGGTCACTTCGACGGAATCCATTTGGAACCAGTCAAGACCGTGCATATTTTTTTGCGAGCGGCCAACAAGGATCGTTACATTCTTGTCCTAAAGGGCGTTGAAGCGCTGACACTTTCGGGGATCAAAGCAGGAAACATCATTCTGGATCTAGTCATCCGAAGTGCTCGCGAAGCAACCTCCACGGACGTGCAGGAACTATACGATCTCGATGAAAACACGGATCAGGCTGCCAAACTGTTGAAGTCTACCTGGGAGAAGAGGCTCCAAATTTTGGAGCTTAACCCTTCGTACGGTGCTTCGGGACTATTCCTTTTTGAGAATTTCGAAATCAAAGAAGCGAACGAATGGGCGGCCTCTATGCTTCCGTCCGTGGAGGCGAAAGTCTAGCGGTTCTGCAGAATGGCCGAGAACGGCTAGAGGAGCCATGCCTGCGGCATGGGGAGGGGGATGACACGTCACCCCAAGTTGGGCGCTGTAGAGCGCCGGACGGCGCTCTTGGTTAACTTCCTCACGTCGCGCCAGTTAGAAAAACTGCGGCGCTCTGGAGCGCTCCAGGGCGCTCTCCGTTAACTTGTTGATTTTCCAGCCAGAGTAGCAAACTATCTACCTGTCCCCCCGGAGGCCCTTTCCGATGCCTGCCGACCAACCGCGCACGCGAACCGTAGGCTGCAAGATGACCGACAACGAGTACGAAAGGCTGAGCGCCGTGGCCGAGAGCGATGGCATGACGCTGGGCGAGTGGGTGCGCGAGGTGTTACTGGAGCGCGCGGACGGTCGCAAACCGAGCGTGATCGAGGAGACCTTGCTGGGCGAGGTTCTGGCATTACGGACAATCCTGCTCAACGTGCACTTCACGGTGGCGAAGGGCGAGGCGATCACGGCGGAGGGAATGCAGGCGATCATCGACCGGGCCGACGCCGGAAAAGCGAAGAAGGCGGCAGAGCGGCTGGAAGCGGCGTCTAAAGAGAAACCAGGCAAGGCGGGGGTGGAGCCATGAAGCAGGAGTGGGGCCGGGAAGGATATGCGGGCAACTGGCCGAGCGACCGGCGGGTGTGGACCATCGCGGCGTTTTTCGTGGCTCTGCTGAGCGTGGCGGCGATCTACGCCTACCGCTACGAGCGAGTGTGGACACCGTTGCAGCGTTTTTACCTGGCGCAATATCTGAACAGCGGCACGAACCTGAGAAAAAACACCGGCCACTATCTGCTGCTGAATGCGGTGAACAAAAACGGGAGCCACTTGGCGCTCGACGAAGAAGTGACGGAGACCGGCGAGAGCGCGTACGCGCTGACGGAAGAAGCGGTGAAGGCCGGTGACTTGCGGCTTGAATGGCAGCGCGGGCAGTTCGACAACGCGAAGATGCACGCGTATCTCGGCCACTGGATATACCGCGATCAAACGTTCCTGGACATGGAGAAGCCCGCGTGGTGGGGCGGACTCGGTGTGCTTCTTGTTGGCCTGGTGGTCGCGATCCCGAAAGATGCCGCGCGCAAACGCGAACGGAAAGAGGGGCGGCGGCTGAAAGGGCCGGAGTTGGTGACGGTCGCAGAGTTCAATCGTCTCAACCGTTCGGACGGTATCGGCTTCCTGCAGCAAGAGCGCACGTGGAAGCAGCGGCTCTTCGGCAAAGTGCAAAGCCTAAATCTTCCGCGCAGGATCGAATCGAGCCACGTCCTCATCATGGGCGACAGCGGAACGGGAAAGAGCGCGCTGATCCGCAAAATCCTGATCGATGTGGAAGTGCGCGGAGAAACGGCCATCGTGTACGATCCGGCGCTGGAATACACGCCGCAGTTTTACTCGCCGAACCGTGGCGATGTGATCTTGAATCCGCTCGACGCGCGAATGCCGTACTGGAGTCCGGGCGATGAACTGGGACACGATGCGGAGGCTCTTACTTTAGCCGCGAGCTTGTTCCCCGACCGTCACAACGACAATCCGTTTTTCGTCGAAGGCCCGCGAAAAATCTTCGCACATCTCTTGACGTTCAGGCCGACGCCGGAAGAGCTGGCCTGGTGGATGTGTCACGAGGAGGAGATCGACCGCAGAGTGAAAGGCACGGAGTTCGCGGCGATGATCGACAAGCAAGCGCCGCAGCAGCGGAGCGGCGTGCTGGCGTCGCTGAACATGGTAGCGGACTCGATGAAGTTGTTGCCGCGAGAAAAAGAAACGAGCGCGCGATGGAGCGCGCAAAAGTGGAGCGAGGAGCGGCGCGGGTGGCTGTTCATCACATCGACGCCGGAGACGCGGAAGCGGCTGGTGCCGCTGACGAGCTTGTGGCTGGACATGCTGGTGTTGCGGCTGATGAATCAAGGGCGGACGAGTCCGCTTTCGGTGTGGTTCGTTCTCGACGAACTGGCGAGCCTGCAAAAGTTGCCGCAGTTGCACACGGCGATCACCGAGAACCGCAAATCCAACAATCCGGTTGTGCTGGGCTTCCAGGGCCGCAGCCAGTTAGAGACGCGCTACGGGCACGAAGCGGAAGCGATGCTGTCGCAGCCCGCGACGAAAATCTTTCTGCGCACGAGCGAGCCGCGATCGGCGAAATGGATCAGCGACACGATCGGAGAACAGGAGATCGAGCGGATACGGGAGAGCCGTTCGAGCGGGCAGTATCCGCAAACGCGCAAATCGAAAAGCTACAATCTGGAGCGCGAGGTGAGGCCGCTGGTGATGGCATCGGAGATCACCGGGTTGCGCGACCTGCATGGGTATCTCAAAAACGGCAATGAAGTGGTGCGCATGAGCTTCCCGTACATCGAGTTGCCGGACAAGCAGCCAAAGTTCATCCAGCGCGCGATGAAGGCGGAGCTAAAGGAAGAACTGAAATCCGCGGCGGCCGCGGCGGGAGCGAACGGAACGCCGGAGCAGAAAATCGCGCCGCAAATCCCGCCGCAAGAAATCAAGCAGGGACGCGAGCAGCAGTTACAGCGAACCGCGCCGAAGCAGCAGCACTTTTTCGAGTAGGAGGCCGGGTGACCGACAAACTGCCCTACGAAATCATCCGACAAGGGAAAGTGGAATATGTCGTTGTGTTCTGCCCCAAAGGACACGAGTGCATCGGGCAGAAGGTGTCGGATGTTAAGGCACCGCAAGACTTGGTGTGCCCGAACGTGAAATGCAAGTGCCCTTGGCAGCAAATACTTCCGATCACGAACGGGCTTAGCGAGCGCAATCCATGATCACCATCTCGAAACCGTTGAGTGCAGGCCAGGCACGCGCGTATCACGCGGAAGAGTTCAGCAACGCGCGCGAGAACTATTACACCGAAGGCGAGCGGATCGCGGGCGAGTGGCACGGAAGACTTGCCGAGCAGTGGGGCCTCCAAAGAGAGGTGCGCGAAGAGCACTTCCAGCGGCTCAGCGAAGGACAGCATCCGATCACGGGCGAGCAACTGGTGCGTTACCAGACGCCGCGCGAATACGTGAACGAGAGCGGCGAGAAAATTAAAACGATGGAGCACCGCGCGGGCTGGGATGCGACGTTCTCCGCCCCGAAGAGCGTATCGCTGACGGCGCTCGTTGGCGGGGATGAGCGCGTGCGGGAAGCGCATCGCGAGAGCGTGGGTGTGGCGCTCGACGAGCTGGAGAAATACGTCCAGGCGCGGCTTGGCGGAAATCTTCCGGCAGAGACCACGGGCAAGTGGGCAGCGGCGAAGTTCGAGCACGACAGCGCGCGGCCCGTGGACGGGTACGCGGCGCCGCAACTGCACACGCACGTCGTCTTTTTCAATCTCACGGAGACGGCCAACGGAGAGACGCGGGCGCTGCAACCGCAGGAGCTTTACCGCACGCAGCAGTATGGGACAGCGGTGTATCGTTCGGAGCTGGCCGTGCGCTTGAAAGAACTCGGCTACGAAATCGAACGCGGCGAGAGCAGCCAGCCGGAAATCAAAGGCTACAGCAAAGAATATCTGGAGGCATCGAGTCCGCGCCGCCAGCAGATCGAAGAGCACCTGGCCGAGCAAGGCGTGCGTGGCGCGGGAGCCGCGCAAATCGCGGCGCACCAGACGCGCGAAGGAAAGCTGGAACTTTCACACGAAGAGATGCAGGAGCGACACAAGGAAATGGCCGAGCAGTTCGGCCATCAACCGGAGCGCGTGATCGAAGCAGCTAAAGAAAAAACGCAGCACGTCGAGCGGGATGCGCCACAGGAGAAAGCGCAATCAGCGGTGACGTTCTCGAAGGAAAGAAATCTGGAGCGCGAAGCAGTAGCCGACGAACGAGCGCTGCTGCGAGATGCGCTGAAGCGTTCAATGGGCGATGCGACGTTCGGCGAAGTAAAAGCCGAGTTCGAGAAACGCGTGCAGTCCGGTGAGTTCATCGAGGCGAGCCATCGAGCGCCAGGCCGCGCGTTCACCACCGGCGAAATGATCGGCTACGAACGCGACACCATCAACGCCATGCGCGAGGGGCAAAAGCAACACGGACCCATCGCCAGCTTCGACGTGCGCCGGGAGATCGAGCGGGAGCACGAGCACTTGAGCAAAAGCCAGCGGGCAGCGGTTGAGCAAATCCTATCGAGCCGCGACCAGGTGACGGCGCTCGAAGGCGTCGCCGGCGCGGGGAAAACTACTTCTTTAGCCGCGATCCGGGAGGCCGCAGAGCGCGAGGGTTATAAAGTGGAAGGCTTCGCCCCAACATCACGCGCGGCGCAAAAACTCGGAGAGGCCGGAATCGAATCGAGCACGTTGCAGCGGCATCTCGCGCACAGCGAGGAGCCACGCGACGAACAGAAACGTCTGTACGTTCTCGACGAATCGAGTCTCGCCAGCACCAAACAGATGAACCAGTTCTTGCATCGCTTGCACGAGCAGGACCGCGTACTGCTGGTGGGCGACACGCGGCAGCATGAAGCGGTCGAAGCGGGAAAGCCGTATCAGCAGCTACAGGAAGCAGGAATCGAGACGGCGCGGCTGGACGAAATCGTGCGGCAGAAAGACCCGGCGCTGAAAGAAGTGGTGGAGCATCTCTCGCGCGGTAATGTGAGAGACGCGATGGAGAAACTCGACGCGCAGGGCCGCGTGCATGAAATCGTGGACCGCGACGAGCGGCTAAAGGAAATCGCATGCGAGTACGCGAAGAAGTCGGACGGGACGCTGGTAGTGTCGCCCGACAACGAATCGCGCAGAGAAATCAATCAGGTGATCCACAGAGAAATGCAGACGCGGGGCCAGGTGGACGTGCACGAACACAAACACCGAGTGCTCGTTGCGCGGCAGGAGATCACGGGAGCGGATCGGCAGTGGGCCGGGCAATACGAATCGGGCGACGTGGTGCGCTACACGCGAGGCAGCAAGACGCACGGCATCGAGGCGGGAGAGTATGCCCGTGTTGAGCGCGTGAACGAAAAAGAAAATCTGGTAACGGTGAAACGCGCGAACGGCGAGCAGGTGAGCTACGATCCGCGCCGGTTGCAAGGAGTGACGCTCTACCGGGAAACCGAGCGCGCGTTCAGTGCAGGCGACCGCGTGCAGTTCACAGCGCCGTACAAAGAGCAGCACGTTGCGAATCGCGAGCTGGGCACCATCGAGAAGATGGGCGCGGGAGGAAACCTACAACTCCGCATGGACTCCGGACGCAGCGTTGCGTTCAACGTGAAGGAGCATCCGCATCTCGATCACGGTTACGCGGTGACGAGCCACAGCAGCCAGGGGCAAACCGCCGACCGCGTGCTGGTACATGTGGACACGGAGCAGGCGGGAGAAAAACTCGTGAATCGCCGGTTGGCGTATGTGGCGGTGTCGCGTGGCCGCTACGACGCGCAAATCTATACCAACGACAAATCCCATCTTACCGAGCAACTGTCGCGCGACGTGTCCCACCGATCCGCCATGCAGCCGGAACAAGCGCAGCAGCCAGCAGCCCAGAAAATCGAGCAGCCCGCGCCGAGCCAGGCGCGAGCAGTAGCCGCGCCAGCACAGAGCATCGGACGTTAGCTCTGCTGCTTCGTGTTGCGTAGCTTGAGGGAAAACTTCAGCAGCCGCTCTGTGGAGCCAACGACTTGGAGTTGTTGAAAGCTCCACTCCAACAGGACTTCGCCGAGATTCCCGAGCGTGCGCTTATCGCGAGCCGCAGCCTCCTCCAATCCCGTGCGCAGTTGTTGCCGGACTCGCAAACTCAGTGGAGCTTTCCATTCGCCCATCGTCTTACACCGGAATCGGCTTCATGTACTCGCGAATGACGTTGTAGTTCCCATCTCTCCAATCGCTGAGGTCGGCGCTAACGACGACCATGTCGGAGACGTAGCGGAGACAAAAGCTCGTCTTGTCCGTAAAGCGGACGGTGAAATACAGCGTTCCGTCGTCGATGGTGTGGGTGATGAAGTCCACGACCTTGCCGTGAACTTCGGGATACTTCCTGCGCAGCCGTGCCTCTCGCTGCTTGCTGCGCTTCTCAATCTGTCTGCGTTCCTCGTCGGTGATCCGCGTCATGAGCGTCCTCCCGCACGGCGCTTAGACTTCCCGGCGCGCTTTTTCTTCTGCTCTTGCTCTGCTTCCCAACGTTCTTCCGCTTGGGCAACGGCGGAGTGCGGGAGGATGCTGCCGACAACACGCGGGGGCAATCCCTGCTTCTTGCGTTCTTCCTCGCGGTCCTCGGCTTCGAGATAGACGTCGTCGGGATCGCGCCACTTCTTCTCAAAGGCGCGGCGTTGCTTCCAGAAGTGGCCCTCGTCCAAACGTTCGCTGTCCACCAGGTGCTCGGCGAAATCGGCGTTCATATCGCAACGAACTTCTTCGATCTCGACCACAGCGGACTGCAAAGACTCCTTCTCGGCAAAGGGAAACTTCTCCATGCTGCGCAAGATGCCGATGACATAATCGACGCCTTGGTTCAGCAGAAAAAGGCTTTCGTAGATGCGCAGCTTCGGGGAACGTGCGGACGGTTGCGTGGGAAACGGGGACCGGATACTTTCGTTGGTAGCCATTGTTGCTCCTCCATTGAGCGACTGTGGTTAGGGGCGCGTCGGTGCTGATAACACCGGTGCGTCCCGCAATGTCTTACTTCCTCCTCGCCTTCTTGTAGCGGAGCTTCCTGCCGTTCTTGATCTTCGGCAACAGCTTACGGACCCGTTCAATATCGCGCGCACTCCAAGCATGTACGCGGATGCCGCCGAGCTGAACCGTTTTCGGCGCAGGCACTTTCTTGGCTGCGATGTAGCGGCTCAGAGTGGTTGCATCCAGGCCCAACTTCTTGGCTGCTTGGCGTGTGGAGAAGGTAAGCATCGGCTACAGGTGTAGCAGATAGCTTTTAAGAAGTCAACTGCCTTCCCTCCGCTCTCGCCGCCGTCAAGGGGCAGGCCCGCTGACGCGGCTCCCGATGGTCGCCCTTGACTGCGGCTTCGCTGCGGGGATGTTCTGGCTATGAGAGGCATGGGCCTCTCTGCGCCCAAAACTACCGGGCGCGGAGTGCGGAAAAATCAACAGAGGAGATGGCGAGATCAAGCTTGACGCTGGGCGTGGCGCCGTGTTCGGAAGTGACGCGCAAGGCGTGATCGACAATCGCTTCGGCGGCTCGCTGGATGTTGCTCTCGTACTCGAACCACTCGCTGTGGCGCATGTCGGCGCGGAGACGGAAAAGAAGAGCGCCGCGAGTCAGTGTGGAATCTTCGCGGAGGAACTGACAGACAACCGCGATAGCGGTGCGCCGGTGGGCGTCGCGCATCTGGTCGAGTTCGTGTTGCACACTCATCGGCTCACTCGGAATCATCTTCGTCTTTAGCGGGAAGAATCGAAGCGAGCTGATCTTCGATGTCGAGCCGGAACTGCGCAGCGATCCGTGCCAAGTGGACGCCGAAGGTTCCGCGCATCTCGCCGAGGGCGCTGTAAAACGTCCAGCTTGCCCAACTATCGTGGTGGTTGGCGTAGCGAACCACGTCCCGGCCATCCCTGCTACCAACGCAGTCGAGAAACTTCCGGCAAGCCGCGCGCATGGCACGCAGGCTCGCGGTCAACTCGGAGTTGCCGTCGAGCTTGCCCAACTCTGCGCTCAGAAAATGTCGAATCTCCAGCACGGAGTGCACGCAGTGCGAAGGAACTTCGAACGAGTCGGGAGCGTAAAGCACGCGGCGATCTTCGAGAAACGTGATGACGCGGCGGGTGGCTGATACTTCCAACTCAGGAGCCTGCCAGGAAACTCCGCCGAGAGGAGTAGAGATGCCGGTGAGCCGGTTCGCAATCTCTGAGAACTTCACTCGGATGCTCCTTACTCGCGAGCTTCGACGCGACCGCTGGACGACGCGAGTGAGTTAATCAGGCGAATGACGGCTCGCTGGTCGCGCTCCGGCAAGGAGGCGACCTGCCGAAATCTCTTCCAGAGCCGTCTTGTCTCGGCATCGTCGTCGAGATGATCCACTTTCGGAATCTTGAGCCCAAGCAGTTCATCGGTGCTGACGTTCAACGCACGCGCCAAAGCGGCGGCTGCAGTGGCAGGCGGCAATCCGGTGTCCGTCTCGTAGTAGGAAATCGCACGCTGCGTGATACCTGATGTTTTAGCAAGCCGCACTTGAGTTAGGCCCCGCGCCTCACGAAGCGTGCGGAGGCGCTGCCCCAGCGTCTGTTTAGGCACTCGTGTTCTCTTACGCATGTCGGGTGCAATTTTAAGGGGCGCTCCCGACGTATCTATTAGGAAAGGCTGTTGACACTCTATACGGATACGTATAACCTCAGAACGATTTTAGAGCGAAAAGCCGATACCGACAAATGTATATTTTCCTCTTGACAGGGTTTTAGAAAAACAGCCGGAAGGGGGCGAGACGAATGGCGCGAATCCCGGAGAGCGAGATCGAGCGGCTCAAGCGCGAAGTCTCTCTCGAACGGTTGGCCGAAGCGTGCGGCGTAAAACTGAAGCGCCATGGCGCGGACCTCATCGGACTCTGCCCCTTCCACGACGACCACGAACCGAGTCTGGTCATCAGCCCGCAGAAAAATCTCTGGAACTGTCTCGGCGCGTGCGGTAAAGGCGGCAGCGTAATCGACTGGGTGATGCGCGCCGAGAGCGTCAGCTTCCGTCACGCCGTCGAGCTGCTGAGACGGGAACAGCTCCCTTTAGCTGTCCGTCCGGGAGCGAAACCGCCCCAGCGTTCCTCGACACCGAAACTGCCCGCGCCAGTGAGCCGCGACGCGGACGACCGCGCGTTGCTCTTGCAGGTTGCCCACTACTACCACGAGGCACTGAAAAACTCTCCCGACGCTCTGAAATATCTCCAGGCGCGTGGCCTCACGTCGTTGGAGATGATCGAGCAGTTCCAGCTTGGCTTCGCCAACCGCACGCTCGGTTACGGACTGCCGGAGAAAAATCGTGTGGCGGGAGCGGACCTGCGAGGCCGGTTGCAGCGGCTGGGCATCTTGCGGGATACGGGACACGAGCACTTCAACGGTTCGCTGGTGATCCCGGTGTTCAACCTGGAAGGTGAAGTAGTTGAGATGTACGGGCGGAAGATCGGTCGAGCGTTGCGGGAAAATACGCCGCTGCACTCGTACCTGCCGGGACCGATGCGCGGAGTATGGAACGAACAGGCGCTCATCGCGTCGAAGGAAATCATCCTGTGTGAAGCGCTGATCGACGCGCTGACGTTCTGGTGCGCGGGCTATCGCCACGTGACGGCCAGCTACGGCGTGAACGGGTTCACGGACGATCATCGAGAGGCGTTGAAGAGGCACGGCACGAAGAGAATCCATATCGCCTACGACCGCGACGACGCTGGCGACCAGGCGGCAGAGAAGCTGGCCGAAGAACTCATGGCGATGGGGATCGAGTGCTACCGGGTGCAGTTCCCGAAAGGCATGGATGCGAACGACTTCGCGCTCAAGGTGACGCCAGCGACAAAGAGTCTGGGAATCCTGCTGGGCAAAGCGGCGTGGCTCGGCAGAGGCCAGCGGCCCACCATGACGGTGAACGATCCGCAAATCATCGAAGAAAAACCGGCAGCTAAAGAAAAAATCACCGAACCCGTCACCGCAGCCGCTCCTGTGGTCCCTCTGCAACAAGAAGAGCCATCGATAGCAGCGGAAGAAAAAATCTCCGAGAGCATCGAGGCCAACACGGAAGAGCAAGCCGATCTCCCTTTAGCGGCTGAGCCGCCCATCGCCGCGTTGCCGACTGGAACCGTCGTGCCGGTCAGAGAAGTGCGAGTGGAAGTGAACGGCGAGACGGTGTACGTCTCGCAGGGAGAGCGGCGCTACCGCATCCTGGGCCTCGGGAAGAACACCGCTCCCGGCACTCTGCGCGTGAACGTGATGGTCACGGGCACCAACGCGCGCGGGGATACGCGCTTGCACGTGGACACGCTGGACCTGTATGCAGCGCGACTACGGACGATCTACGCAAAGCAGGCAGCGAAGGAACTGGGCCAGAAGGAAGAGAGCATCGAGCGCGAGCTGGCCACACTGATCCTGAAACTCGAAGACTTGCAGCACGAGTGGCTGGAAAAGACGCTGAAACCGCAGGAAGAAGAAATCGAAGATAACGGCGGAGGAAAAATCCGCCGCGCTCGAGTTCTTGCGCGATCCGCACTTGCTCGGACCGCATCCTGGTGGACTTCGAGCGGTGCGGCGTGGTGGGCGAGGAGACCAACAAACTGGTCGGCTATCTGGCGGTGGTCTCGCGGCACCTGGAAGCGCCGCTGGCGGTGCTCGTGCAATCGAGTTCCGCCGCGGGCAAGAGCTCGCTGATGGAAGCGGTGCTGGCCTTCGTGCCGGAGGAGCAGCGCGTGCAATACTCGGCCATGACCGGGCAATCGCTCTTCTACATGGGCGAGACCGATCTAAGCACAAGGTGCTGGCCATCGTGGAAGAGGAGGGCGCAGCGCGCGGCCGTATGCGTTGAAGCTGTTGCAGTCGGAAGGCGTGCTGACCATCGCCTCGACGGGCAAAGACCCGGCGACGGGCGGCTTGTCACGCACCAGTACCGCGTCGAAGGCCCGGTGATGATCTTCCTGACCACCACGGCGATCGATCTCGACGAGGAACTGTTGAATCGCTGCCTGGTGCTGACGGTGAACGAAGACCGCGAGCAGACGCAGGCGATCCATCGGATGCAGCGCGAGGCGCAGACGCTCGAAGGGCTGCTGGCGCGAGCGGGAGCGCGACGAGATCCTGCGCGCTGCATCGCAACGCGCAGCGGCTGCTTGAAGCCCGTCTTCGTGGTCAATCCCTACGCGCCGGAGCTGACGTTCCTCGACACCAGACGCGCACGCGGCGCGACCACATGAAGTATCTGACGCTCATCCGCACCATCGCGCTGCTGCATCAGTATCAGCGGCCACGGCAAGACGGTCCAGCACAATGGCAAGCCGTCGAATACATCGAAGTCGACGCTCGACGATATCGCGATGGCCAACCGGCTTGCGCATGAAGTGCTGGGCCGCTCGCTCGACGAGCTGCCGCCGCAGACGCGGCGCTTGCTGCTGCTCGTCGACGCGATGGTCACGGCGGAGTGCGAGCGGCAGAAGATCGAGCGCGCCGACTACCGCTTCTCGCGGCGCGACGTGCGCGAGGTGACCGGCTGGGGCGATACGCAGTTGAAGATGCATCTGCAGCGGCTGGAGGAACTGGAATATCTGCTGGTCCATCGCGGCGGACGCGGCCAGAGCTTCGTTTACGAGCTTGCCTTCGCCAGCGAGGGCGACGGCGGCAAGCCGGTGCTGGCGGGTCTGATCGACGTGGAGAAGCTGCGCGGATACAGGTACGACGGCAACGAAGTCGGGGCCAGAGAGGAGAACGTCGGGGTCAAGTCGGGGCCAAATCGGCGGGGTAGTCGGGGGGATCGCGGGGAGACGAATCGCCAGTATCCATCGGGGTTAGAAGGCTGCGCTTTTACGAAAATCGAGCCGAAAACACACTTTGGGGAAGAGACGGAAGAAAGCCGTCGTAGCCGCGCTGCATCGTAACAACGGCAGCAAGAAGGGCGGCAAGTAATGGCCCGCGTCGTCAAGCCACGCAAGCAGAAAGCGCCGCCTGCGATCCCGCTGGAAGTCATGATGCGCGATTACCTGCAAGCGCTCGCTGATCCAGAACTACTCCGAGCAGACGATCGACAACCGGCGAGTTCCTGCTTCGCCAGTTCATCCAGTGGTGCCAGGAGCGCGGCATCGCCGATCCGGTCGAGGTCACGCGGCCCGTGCTCGAACGCTATCAGCGTTACCTGTTCCTCTATCGCAAGAAGAACGGCGAGCCGATGAGCTTCCGTTCGCAGCACTCGCGCCTGGTCCCGTTGCGCATGTGGTTCCGGTGGATGACGCGGCAGAACCATCTCCTGCACAATCCGGCCTCGGAGCTGGAGTTGCCCAGGCTGGGTCACACCGCTGCCCAAGAACATCTTCTCCGCCCAGGAGGTCGAGCAAATCCTCCAGCTCTGCGACATCGACGATCCCATCGGCCTGCGCGACCGGGCCATGATCGAGGTGCTGTACTCGACCGGCATCCGCCGCATGGAGATCGTCGCGCTCAAGCTCTACGACCTCTCGCTCGACCGGGGCGTGTTGCTGGTCCGCCAGGGCAAGGGCAAGAAAGACCGCTATGTGCCCATCGGCGAGCGGGCCATCGCATGGCTTGCAGAAGTACATCCGCGAGGCGCGGCCTCAGCTTGCCATCGAGCCGGACGACATGACCGTGTTCCTCACGGCCCAGGGCGAGCCGTTCAGCCTCGATCACATGACCTCGACCGTGCAAGGCGCGGATCGACGCGGCCAAGCTGGGCAAGACCGGGGCCTGCCATCTGTTCCGCCACACGATGGCCACGCTGATGCACGAGAACGGAGCCGACATCCGCTTCATCCAGGAGATGCTCGGCCATGTGAAGCTGGAGACGACGCAAATCTATACCCACGTCTCCATCCGGACGCTGCAACAGGTCCATGCCGCAACGCATCCGGCAGCCATCTCGGACACAGCGAAAACGCTCCCCGCAAAGCTCCGCCGATCCAGAGGCCGCCGAAGAAGCTCTTCCAAATGCTCGCAGCAGAGGCCGAAGACGACCGCGAATAGACCTTCCAATGTTCTTCTTTTAGCTGCTGTTTTAGCTGCTAAAGAAAAATGAACTCTGCCCAGAATCCGGCTCCGATCCCGCTCGGAAGCCCCTGCCCAATCGCCTGCAAAATAGGCCCCTTATCCCCGCCCGGAAGACGTACAATCGGAGCAACATGCAGCCAGCCTTTTCGACGCCGTTCCCGGAGCCGCTTCCAGCCGCGATGCCGCAGCTAAGCGAAAAACCGCGTCTGGGGGTTCGGAGTTGGAATCCTGCACCGCATCCGGGGCAGTTCGTCTGTAACTCCAGAACCGCAATAGGCTTGCAGTTCGGGTGGTCTGGAATCGTGTCGGGCACGGTTGTTGCCCCAAGTAAGGATGTACATTCCGAGCCCGGACAATCCAAGACACGGAGTTCCGTTTCCGCTAAGCGCAAAAACCTGTGGATGCTCGAACTGAGAGGAGGCCGGGTGTTCTTCAGGCAAGACGAGTGCGGAACGCGGCGGGAGTTAGACATCCGTCAAGCTATCGCTTCAGGGAGACTCAATATGAAAAAGACTTGGCGTCGTGCGCTGACCATGTTAGCAGCGGCCCTCATTTCCGTGACCGCGATATCCGATGTTCTTGTTTCAAGCGCACAGAACAATAGTGTCAGTATCGTCCAACTGATTGCGACACCCGACAGGTACGACGGCAAAGTCATTCAGGTAATGGGTTTTCTACGACTGGCCTTCGAGGGAAACGTCATCTACTTACACGAGGACGACTACAAACATGGAATTGGTAAGAACGGATTGTGGATCGAGCGTAATGCGAAGATCGACGAGAAGTCGGACAAGCTTAACATGCACTACGTTGTGATCGAAGGAACCTTCCACGCTGGCGACCAAGGACATCTTGGGCTCAATGCGGGGGCGATCTCAAACATCACGTTTGCAACTGTCTGCCCGACCGCGAAAACTGAAGCGCCGCACCGTTAACCAGCTACTTGCGGTTGCGGTCGTGAATCACAATGCCGAGGGCGATGCCGCCCACGATGAGCTGAGCAATGCTGACTATCAGTGCCATGAGAGTCATGGATGGACGGCCTCCTTGCCGTCACCCATGCGTTCAAAAGTCGAGAAACCTGTCCCAACATGTGATCCGCAGTCGGCCTGACAAGGCCCTTGGGGGGCTTTCTCGCTGGTTAACGGGGTAGCGCCGGGGAGCGTCGGGGAGCACCCAAGTTGGGTGCTGCACAGCAACTTTGGTTGCTGTATAGGAACCAGAAGCAAATCAGCGACTTACAAAATCTCTAGCGCTGCGGAGCGCCGCGCGGTTCCTATACGGGAACTTGTTGAAAACAAACCGCAGCGGCTAAAGGAAAAAAATCGACACGCGGCGCACGCCGGTGTCACTGCTTCTTTCGCGGAGTGCGAGCTGTGGGCTTATCCTTGAGCAGCTTGCGCAGGGCGTCTTTGAGTTGCTGCTCGACCCTGGCTTCGTCAACGGCGTCTTTATGCCCGATTCGGAGTACCGTTTCTTCGCGGAACTCCTGAGCGTCGTGAACACGGCGAACGATCAGTTCCAGCGGCTCTGATGGATGATCGCCTTTTTTGATCCCTTCCGACCTGGCTTTGATGATGGCGGTGATCAGGTCAACGATGCTCTTGGCCAGGCTGAGGCCCGCCGTTGTCACGGCCAAATACAGCAAAATCTCGGGACCGCTTTCGTGCTCTTCGAATGCGAACGAGCCGTCAGAACCGGGCACCTTGGTTAAGCTGCGGTCAATGAGTTCGTAGGCGCGGGGAGAGTGTTCGCGGTGGAAGCATCCCGAGGCCACGCGCACTTTAATCGAGACGGCAGCTTCGCCTGGCTGGGGCGCTCGTCTCGCCTCGAAGCCGCGCATGCGATTACGGAAGGTCTCCTGCCACTCGCGGTCCACGGTTGCCTCAGGAATGTTTCAGACGGCGACGCCCGCGCCTTTTAAGAATCCGTCGATGGTCTTGAGCAGGTGGTTCTGTTGGTGAAGCGGCAGGCTGTCGATCCGCTCCATGCGGCGCAGCACTCTGCGGTTGGGCATTTTCGTGGAAACCTTCTTCCCCCTGGGATGCAGGAACTCATCCAAGCTCACATCGAGAGCCAGGGCAAACCGCACGGCCATCTCTGCCGAGAACAGCCGCCGGTCCGTTTCGTAGGCGGAGACCAAAACCTGGCCGATCCCGACCTTCTTTGCTAGCTCTGCTTGCGTCTGGCCGCGCTGCTTCCTGAGACGTGCCAGGCGTTCGCCCAGGGTCTCTCCGCCGAAATCCAGGGGTGGCTTCTTGATGGTGGGTCTTTTCGACATGGGCGTAGTTTAATACCGTCTCTTTTTCCTACTTGACGTAAGTATACGCAGCGTATTATTTTACACAACAGTTTTAGAGGTCCGAAATCCTCTTGACAGCGTTCAGAAAGGAGCACGATGGCGCGCATCCCGGAGGAGGAGATCGCAAGGCTAAAACGCGAAGTCTCTCTTGAACGGCTGGCCGAGGCGCGCGGGGTGAAACTAAAACGGCACGGCGCGGACCTTATCGGCCTGTGTCCCTTCCACGAAGACCACTCGCCTTCTCTGGTGATCAGCTCACAGAAAAATCTCTGGAACTGTCTCGGCGCATGTGGGAAAGGCGGGAGCGTGATCGACTGGGTGATGCGTGCCGAAGGCATCAGCTTCCGTCATGCCGTCGAGCTGCTGAAACAGGAGCATCTTCCTTTAGCCGCGAAACAGCCAGGTCCGCCGCCGAAAAAATCCACGACCGTGAAACTTCCGCCGCTGGCCGAGCGCACCATCGACGACAAGAGACTGCTCGAAAGCGTCGTCCAGCACTATCACGAGACGCTGAAGCAAACGCCGGAAGCGCAGCAGTACCTGGTGAAGCGCGGCCTGCAATCCTCGGAGATGGTGGAGCAGTTCCGGCTGGGCTTCGCCAATCGCACGCTGGGCTACCATCTGCCGGCATCCAACCGCAACGCCGGCGCCGAGCAGCGCGAACGGTTGAAGCAAATCGGCATCCTGCGCCAGGAGAGCGGGCATGAGCACTTCAACGGCTCGGTGATGATCCCAGTTTTCAATCTCGCAGGCGAAGTGGTGCAGATGTACGGGCGGAAAATCACGCGCGACACGGCGCTGCGGGAAGGAACGCCGGTGCACCTGTATCTACCAGGGCCACATCGCGGCGTGTGGAACGAGCAGGCGCTTATCGCCTCGAAAGAAATCATCTTGTGCGAGTCGCTTATCGACGCGCTGACGTTCTGGTGCGCGGGGTTCCGGCATGTGACGGCAAGCTACGGCGTGAACGGCTTCACCGACGATCACCGGGCCGCTCTGAAAAAATACGGCACGAAGAGAATCTACATCGCATACGACCGGGATGCAGCGGGAGAACGCGCAGCGGAGGAACACGCCGCAGAGTTGATGGCGCTAGGCATCGAATGCTTCCGGGTGCAGTTCCCGAAAGGCATGGATGCGAACGAATACGCGCTCAGGGTGACGCCAGCGGCGAAGAGTCTCCGGGTGCTCTTGAACAACGCGGTCTGGCTCGGCAAGGGCCAGCGGCCCACAGTGGGAGTGATCGAGCCGCAGAGCATCGAAGAAAAATCAGAGGCAGCAGCTAAAGAGGAAATCTCCGAACCAACACCCGCAGCTAAAGAAAAAATCACGGAGGCCATCGAGGCCAACACGAACGAGAAGAGCGAACTTCCTTTAGCCGCTGAATCTTCCGAACCCATCGAGCAGGTTCCGGTCGTCGCCACGTCGCGGCCTCTAGACGTGCCCGTGGAGATCAACGGGGACGAGATCAAAATCACGCAGGGAGAGCGCCGCTATCGCGTGCTGGGCCTGGATAAAAACACCACTGTGGGCCTCTTGCGGGTGAATCTGCTGGTGACGCGTGGCGAGAGCCTGCACGTGGATACGTTCGATCTGTACTCCTCGCGGCATCGCGTGATGTACAGCAAGCAGGCAGGCGAGGAGTTGGGCGTCAAGGAAGAGGTAGTGTCGCGCGATCTGGGCAAGGTGCTGTGGAAGCTCGAAGAGCTACAACGGCAGATGATCCAGAAAACACTCGAACCGAAGGAGCAGGAAGTAACACTGAGCGCGGAGGAAAAAACCGAAGCGCTCGGGCTGCTGCGCGATCCGCGCTTGCTTAACCGCATCCTCGACGACTTCGAGCGGTGTGGGGTGGTGGGAGAAGAGACCAACAAGCTCGCGAGTTACGTAGCCGTGGTGTCGCGGCTGCTCGATGCGCCGCTGGCGATCCTCGTGCAATCGAGTTCCGCCGCAGGAAAATCGGCGCTGATGGAAGCGGTGCTGGCGATGCTGCCCGAAGGGCAGCGCGTGCAGTACTCGGCCATGACCGGGCAGAGCTTGTTTTACATGGGCGAGACCGATCTAAAACACAAAGTGCTCGCCATCGTGGAAGAGGAAGGGGCCGCACGTGCGGCCTACGCGCTGAAACTGTTGCAGAGCGAAGGCGTGCTGACCATCGCCAGCACGGGCAAGGATGCGACGACCGGACGGCTCATCACGCACCAGTACCGCGTCGAAGGTCCGGTCATGCTCTTCCTCACGACAACGGCGATAGACCTCGACGAAGAACTACTGAACCGGTGTCTCGTGCTGACCGTGGACGAGGACCGCGCGCAGACGCAGGCGATCCACAAAAAGCAGCGCGAAGCACAAACTCTCGAAGGGTTGCTGGCGAAACGGGAACGCGACGAAATCCTCCGCGTGCACCAGAACGCGCAGCGGCTTCTCTCGCCGCTCTTCGTAGCGAATCCTTACGCGCGAGAACTCACGTTCCTCGACAGCCAGACGCGCACGCGGCGCGATCACATGAAATACCTCGCGCTCATTCGCTCGATCGCGCTGTTACACCAGCACCAGCGGCCACGCAAGACCGTGGCGCACCGCGGCCAGGCGCTCGAATACATCGAAGTGACGCTCGACGATATCGCGACGGCGAACCGTCTCGCGCATGAAGTGCTGGGGCGCTCGCTCGACGAGCTTCCGCCGCAAACGAAACGGTTGCTCTTGCTCACTGACGAAATGGTGAACGCGGAATGCGAGCGGCAGAAGATCGAGCGCACGGACTTTCGCTTTAGCCGCAAGGATGTGCGCCGGTTCACGAAGTGGAGCGACTCGCAACTCAAGAGGCATCTGCATCGGCTGGAAGAACTGGAATATCTTCTCGTGCACCACGGCGGACGCGGGCAGAGCTTCACTTATGAGCTGGTGTTCGAGCGCCAGGACGACAGCGGCAAGCCCATGCTGCCGGGCCTGATCGACGTGGAAAAGCTCTCCGGTTACAGCTACGACGCAAAGAAGTCTGGGGTAGAGGGTGAGAAGTCCGGGTCAAGTCTGGCCCAAGTTCGGGGGGTGTCCGGGGGTGGTGCGGGTGAGGAATCGCCAGTGCTGGCGCGGCGAAATGGCGAAATCGGCCCGAATCTCGAAAAAATCACTACCAGGGTGGCTAAAGAAAATCGCGTCGTACACGCAGCCAACGGGGGCCGGTGATGGCACGCAACAGAACCGTCAAGCCGCAGCCGATGCCGCGAAATCGCATGGGGAGTCTCATCGAGGAGTTCATCGCGTGGATGCGCGTGCGGAACACAGCCGAGTACACGCAGCATAATCGCCGCGCGTGCGTCGCCCAGTTCGTGCGCTGGGCCAACGAGCGCGGCATCGAAGACCCCATGGAGGTGACGCGCCCGGTGCTGGAGAGCTATCAGCGCTACTTGTATTACTACCGACAAAAAAACGGCAGGCCGCTAACGTTCCGCACGCAATACGCGAGACTGATGCCGGTGCGGACGTGGTTCCGCTGGCTGGTGCGCAACAATCACATCTTGCACAATCCGGCGTCCGATCTGGACATGCCGAAGCTCGAGAAACGGCTGCCACGCGCAGTGTTGAACGAGGAAGAAGTCGAGCGCGTGATGATCCAGCCGGATGTTCGCGATCCGCTGGGCGTGCGTGACCGCGCCATCCTCGAAACTTTTTACTCGACCGGCATCCGTCGCATGGAGCTGGTGAATCTCAAGCTCTACAACGTGGACCATCTGCGTGGGACGCTCTCGGTCTGGCTAGGGAAAGGAAAGAAGGACCGCGTCGTGCCCATCGGCGAGCGGGCACTTCTGTGGGTTGATAAATATCTGCGCGAAGCGCGGCCGCAGTTCGTGATGGAGCCGGACGAAGGGACGATCTTTCTGAGCATCGAAGGCGGGCCGTTCCATCTGGACCGCATGAGCAAGCTGGTGCGCGATTACGTGGAGCAGGCCAATCTCGGAAAGAGCGGCGCGTGCCACATGCTGCGGCACACGATGGCGACGCTGATGCTCGAAAACGGCGCGGACATCCGCTACATCCAGGAGATGCTCGGTCACAGCGAGCTGCAGAGCACGCAGATATACACGCAAGTATCCATCGGCAGACTGAAGCGCATCCACGAGGCCACACATCCAGGTGCGATGCTGGAAAAGAAAAAGCCCGCGAGCACGAACGCAGTGACACAAGACGAAGAATCGCTGCGAGCAAATCTCCTGGCCACGCTCGACGCGGAAGCGAAAGAAGAATCCGAATAGAACGAACGCGGGGCACGAAGGTAACATAAAGCAGTTTATGTTGAGCGGAGCGCGGGAAGGCTCGCGGGGTTCGAGGCCGCGTCGGATAACGAGCTCGTTATCGGATGCGCCGTGCGCAGCGTCCTTCGTGCCCCACGGAGCACACCGCTCTTCAAAACTCCTACCCAGGTCAACGACTCAACACGTAAAATCAGGGTAATGCTGACAGCAGCTAAAGAAGGGACGTTTTCCGCGTCGAGCGATCCGTGTGTGCTTTTTCCTTTAGCCGCTTCTTCGAGGGTGTACCCAAAAACTCGCGTCTGGGGTTCAAAGCCCAAAAACGTGCACTGTTCTAGTGCAACCGCGCCGCTAAAGATAGAACTGCGTTGGGGATGCAAGGAGTGTAGCGAAAAAACTGCGGTAGGGTCAGGAGTTAGCTTCAAGTACGATCCGCTGGGACGCCGGATATATAAGTCTTCGTCTTCGGGCACCAGTATCTACGTCTATGACGGCTTTAACCTAGTCGAGGAGACAAATACGTCGGGGACAGCCGTCGCCCGGTACTCACAGGGGTTGAACGTAGACGAGCCTCTGGCAATGCTGCGCAGCAGCACAACGAGCTACTACCAAAACGATGGACTCAATTCGATCACATCGCTGAGCAGCACCGCTGGAGCGCTCGCCCAGACCTACACATTCGACTCGTTCGGAAAGCAGACTGGGTCTTCCGGCTCAGTCGTGAATTCGTTTCAGTACGCAAGCCGAGAGCTCGACAGCGAATCAACTCTCTACTACATGCGTGCGCGATATTTTGATCCGGCCACGGGAAGGTTCCTCAGCGAGGACCCATCGGGCTTCGAAGCCGGGCCCAATTTCTACTCCTACGTTGCCAATAGCCCTCTCAACTACACGGACCTGTTCGGGCTAAGTCCGAATGATCTCCAACAGCTTTTGAATGCTGCGCGCAACGCAGTGAACGACATGAATCTCAACGGACAGCGAATCCCGAACGGGAATTTGAACAATATACTGTCCACTTTACAGCGGTTGAATCCCTTTAGGAAAAAACCGCCGCTGAAAGGCTGTGGCGAGCAGACGGACAACGTGATCAACAAACTGACTCCGATCATCTTACATACGGACAATGTTTGGACGCCGGACAAACAATACGAGTACCTCACGCCAGACCATATCCTCCCTCATCAGTGGGTAAACTACACTTCGAACGATCCGAATGATCCAACGCTTGCTCTTGACCCTTGGAACAACCGGTTTCAGATCATTCCGCCGGGTGGAAGTTTGAACAATGGAGGCTGGCAGCCGTTGGTGCCAGGTGTCCACTAAATGAGATACGCATTCTGGGTTCTATTCTGCGCTTTTGTTTGCTTCCTACTCGCCCAAAAGAGCGGCTCAGTGATCGGCGTCGTGGGTGCAGCGCAGGTCATCGCGTATGGAAGCTTGGTTGGCCTAGGACTAGCAGTGGCTACCCGTAGCCAGCTTGTCTGGAGCCTAGGACTTCGGTTGCTACTTGGGATACTGTGGACCGTGATTTTGACGGCCATCTACTTCTGGGTGTTTCGTCCTGTCAGCTACGGGACAAACCGAGAGGTCTTGTTCTGGGGGGGAGTCTTCGCGTTCCTCGCCCCCGCAATCTGCGTTCTGAGAGGCATTGCGAACTGGTGGAAAGCCTCTCGCATGCAAGGCACTCGTCCAGCCGCCGGTCGCTAGCTGTCGTCACTAGTGGAGCGCCGGGGAGCGCCCAAAGAGCCATGCCTTCGGCATGGGGAGGGGTATGACACGTCACCCCAAGAGGGCGGAACAGACTGAGGAACAAGACCGCAGGGGCGAGTAAAGTGTCTAGCGGCCAGGGCTGAGGTCTCGTTCGATCGCTCGTTCCCTCTCCAGAGTCGGAGAGGAGGCTGGCTTACTGATTTGAGCGACTCGCGGTTCTGCCGCGCGTGTGGACTCCAAAGCAGATCGGTGCGAAACGTCGCGGCCGAGCCCCTCGGCGAGAGCGCTTTTATCGTGGGTGTAGATTTGCGCGTCGTAGCGGCCACGCGACACCGCAACGTATGCCAAGCGACGATTGACGAGCTTCTCTCCCCCCTGCTCGGTATCCATGTGGATGAGCACGCGATCAGCAGTCTGTCCCTGACTGCTGTGACTCGTCACGGCATAGCCGTAGTCGAGATGCCTATTCTCTTGAACATTGAATGCGATCGTGCGACCCGAATCGAGGTGGATTCGAAGGTCGCCACTCTCCTCGATCTTCTCGATGGTCCCCAGCTCACGGTTGGCAACATGTTGCTCTCGATTCGGAGCGGTGAATTGTATGCGGTCGCCTTCACTGAACGCTCGCTCCGCCTCGCGGTAAAGCGTCACACCTTGCAAACGGCGCGGGTCGTAGGCCAGACGCTGCCCATTGCCTCGTTCCACCGTGACGTGGTTCTGCTTCTCATCGATACTTTCGACGCGTGCATACTCGCCTGGTGCAATGCCAAGCGCCTTGCTGCCCTTGGCGTACCGCACCACATTGCCGGGTTCGTATTGGGCGGCCCATTGGCGGTCGGCTCCTGTGACCTCTTGCCGGGCGACCAGGACTTTCATCCGGTATTCGAGGTACGGTATCCGGTTCGTATCCTGCATGGCATAGTGAATCGCTTCATTGATCGCCACTCGTGACTGGTTGTCAGGGGACACCACAAGCGTGCCATCAGGTTGCTTTTTGTATTCATGCGCGATTGTAGCGATACGATCGTCCCGGTCGGAGATCTCATGCACTCGGCCAGTGGCATCAAGTTTTTCCATCGCCTCTCTGACCTGTCCTCGCGAGAGCTTTTCCACAAGTTCCTTGAGCGCAGGGTCTTTCTGCCGCACGATCTCGTCCAGTCGTGCTGTCTGGATTCCGGCTTCCTGCAACTGCTGATATGGCTTCCCCGCTTCAACGGCCTGGTGCTGGCGTGTATCGCCAACGAGCAACACGCGATCGTCTTTCTGCAACCGATGGAGGAATTCGTTCATTTGTTTCGTGCTCACCAGGCTCGATTCGTCCAGGATATAGAGTCGTTTCCGTTCATCGTGCCCCTCATGGCTTTGGGCAAGATGCCTTTGCAACGTGTTCGACCTGATTCCGCTCTCTTCTAATTTCTGCGCCGCGCGAGAGGTGGGCGCTAATCCTTTGACGATGTAGTTCTCTCGCTCGGCGGCTTCGCGGATCGCCGCAAGAGACGTGGTCTTGCCCGCGCCTGCCACGCCTTCCAGCGCCGTCACTTGATCCCGACTCGATAAGATTTGTTCCACCGCCCGGCGTTGCGTATCGCTTAGATGGTCATGCGCTTCCCGCATAGCCCAGCGCGTGCCAAAAGTCGTTAGCGCCGCGTGCCGGTCTTGTCCTGCGCGCATGGCATCGATTGTGTCCCGTTCGTAGCCGATCATCTCCGTGGTTGTAAACGCCCGGTCGGGCGAGTTGCCTTGCGTTTGTACCTCGACGAACTCACCTGATTTGATGCGCTCTTCGAATTCGGCTTTCACCTGGGCCAGCGTCGCTCCACCCATGGAGCGACTGAGCGCGTCCGTCAACAGAGCTCGCTCATCGGCTACGGCATCGCGTTCGAAGTTTCGTTCTTTTGCGAAGGTGACGGCCGAGTGCGCAGTCTTCGATTCCGCATCTAGGCTAATGTCACGCGCTCTTCCTTCGGCCTCCGCCTTCACGTGCTCAGGTTGATTCCCATACTCAATCGCCATGTCTTTGTGCCGCTCCTGCATCTCTTCATGCGAGAGCTCGATCTTTGCCTCGCGCGTGTGATGAGCGGCGATCTGCGCAGCGGCTGCGCCGCTCTGATTCTCCATCGCCAGATGCTCTTTGATCTGTTTCCGGCGTGGACTCGAAGCGTCGAGATACTCAGTGCTATACCCCTTGATTTCTGGCTGACCGCTCTTGCCGCGCTCGATCTCGTAGCCCAACTCTTGCAGACGGTGCGCCAGTTCCGAGCGATATACGGCGGTGGCGTACTGCTGCGTGCGATAGAGTTCCTGCGGTTGAAGTGGCCGTGTTTCTCCGTTGGCCGTTTCTGTCAGATTAAAGAAGACCACGTGCGTGTGAAGCTGCGGCGCTGCATAACCGTTTACGGGCCGCGCGCTGTCGTGCTCGAACTTTGCCGCAACCCAATTTCCGGTTGTCTCCGGTGGAAGATTTCCTCCAAGCCGGGCCTGGACATATCGCTCCATCTCGTCCAGCACGAGATTTCGCTACTCTGAGCTGGCCCACTTCGCGCATTTGATTTGGCCCACCCTGTACATCACGGACGGCCTAACCTGTCAGCAGGAACGACGGGGGGCCGATGGACAGGAGACGCAAAGTGGAACTGTTCGAGGAGATACGTCGGGATTATCGGTTTGGAGTGGGCACGATCCAGGGAGTGGCGAAGAAGTTGAACACCCATCGGCGCATGGTGCGGCAAGCGTTGGCCAGCGCGATTCCGCCTGAGCGCAAGACACCAGCGCGGAACAGTCCGAAGCTGGGGCCGGTGCGCGAGTTCATTGAGGGAATTTTAGAGAGCGATCGGGAAGCGCCGCGCAAGCAGCGGCACACGGCGCACCGGATCTGGTTGCGGATTCGCGAGGAGCATCCCGAGGTGCGCGTGGCGGAAGCGACGGTGCGGCGTTACGTGCGGCGGCGAAAGCAGGAGTTGGGCGTGGCGGCGCGAGAGACGTTCGTGCCGCAGAGTTACGACTGGGGCGTAGAAGCCCAGGTGGATTGGTACGAAGCTGCGGTGGAGTTCGAGGAGGGCCGCCAGACCACGCATTTTTTCAGCATGCGCAGCATGGCGAGCGGCGGGGCGTTTCACGCCGCGTATTTCCATGCCACGCAGCAAGCGTTTTTGGAAGCGCACGAGCAAGCCTTTGCCTATTTCGGCGGGGTGTTCAAAAGGCTGCGCTACGACAACCTGAAGAGCGCGGTGAAAAAGATTTTGCGCGGGTACCAGCGGGAGGAGACCGACCGGCTGATCGCTTTTCGTTCGCACTGGGGATTCCAGACGGAGTTTTGCAACCCGGCGCGCGGCAACGAGAAGGGCGGCGTGGAAGGCGAAGTGGGTTATTTCCGACGGAACCATCTGGTGCCGGTGCCGAAAGTAAAAGATCTGGCCACTTTGAACGAATATTTGCGCACGTGCTGCCAGCAAGAGGAACAACGGCGAATTCACGGAAAGGCGCTCTCGGTGGGCGAGGCCATGCGCATCGAGCGCGAGCATCTGCTGCCTTTACTCAGCGAAGGGTTCGAGTTGGCGGAAACAAGTTTCCCGGTGGTGGATGGCCAAGGCTGCGTGAAAGTGCGGACGAATCGCTACTCGGTGCCGTTGCGGGCGGGAACAAAGACGCAGGCGCGGCTGCTGCCGGCTTACGTGGAAGTGTGGCACGAACAACGCTGCGTGGCGCTGCACGAACGCAGTTACGCGCGCCATCAGGCGGTGCTGGACTTGGAGCATTATCTGGACGTGCTGGAAAGAAAACCAGGCGCGCTGGCAGGATCGACACCCTTGCAGCAGTGGCGAGAACGCGGGCGCTGGCCGGAAAGTTTCGACCGCTTGTGGCAGAGCTTGCGGGAGCGGCACGGGAAGCAGACGGGCACGCGCGAGATGATCGAGTTGTTGCGCCAAGGTCCACAACACGGATGGGAAGCATTGCGGAAAGGGATTGAGCAAGCATTGGCGCTGGGCTGCACGGATGCGGCGGCGGTGCGGCATTTGCTGGTGGCAGGCACACTGACCCACGGCGAGCGGCCACTTCCAGAGATCGGCTTGCTGGGACGTTACGAGCGGCCACTGCCCACGCTGAACGACTATGACCAGTTGCTCGGGGCGGTGCGGTCATGAATCAGCAAGCGCAAGCGCTGGAGCACGCTTCGGTGCGGCAGTTTTGCAAAGCGGTGAAGGTGCCGGTGGTGGGCGCGAACTTTGTGCAGCTAGCGGAGCAAGCGGTGAAAGAAAATCGCAGCCACATCGGCTATTTGGAAGCGTTGCTAGCGATGGAGAGTGAAGAGCGCGACCGGCACGCCATCGCGCACCGATTGCACGAGGCCAAGCTGCCGCGGATGAAGACGCTGGAGGAGTTCGAGTTCGCGCGGGCGCCACAAATTCCGGCGGCGAAGGTTCGCGAACTGGCCGAAGGCGGATACATCACGCGAGCCGAACCAGTGGTGCTGATCGGCGAGTGCGGCACGGGCAAGACGCATCTGGCGACTGGGCTGTGCGTGGCGGCGTGCCGCCAGAAACGCAGAGTGCGTTTCACGACCGCGGCGAACCTGGTGAACGAGTTGGTGGAAGCCGGGCAGCACAACGGAGTGCGGCGCGTGCTGGCGCGATGGATGCGCTACGACGTGATCGCGCTGGACGAAGTGGGTTACGTGCCACTGGCGGAGATCGGCGCGGAGTTTTTGTTCCAGGTGATTGCGGAACGCGCCGAACGGGCCACGCTGATCGTGACGACCAACCTGCCGTTTTCCGAGTGGACGCAAGTGTTTCCGAATCCGCGGTTGTGCAAGGCGCTGCTGGACCGCGTCACCGACCGCGCGCACATCATCGAAACCGGCACGGAGTCGTATCGCTTCCGGCGCACGGTGGAAGGAAGGCAGAAGAAAAAAGCTTTGTAACGGGCCGGAACGGGCACCGCGCCACGCGATTCCGTGGCCCCGGCGTCCGCTCCGTCCTAAACGCGGTCCTGAAAACCGGGCCGCAGGACTCCGCTCCCTCCGGGGCCACGGAACGAAACCCCCGGAAGAAGAGCAAAATCACGGCCTCAGGGTGGGCCAAATGAAAGTATCAAAGGTGGGCCAAATCAGGTTGTCAAAAGCAGAGCGCGTGGTTGGCACGGACCGCTGGGGCTATCGGAAAAGCGGAGAGCGATGGAGGTACGTCGCGTTTTCCAGCGGAGATGCTGTCGGGTATCTTCCGACACCTCTAAAAGAAGCAGACCTATTAGACCATGTTATCAGTTCAGCCTGTCTTTCGCATGGCGCGGTTTTTTGAGGCGAGATGATTCCGTAAAAGGTCTTACTTCACACATACAGTCCACTAAGGCTAAGTCTCTCGCTGCCCGTTGGCAGTGGGGGACCGATCGTGAGCATATCTCGGTACGGTTTTGGTTCCACTCAAGGGTCGACGAGCACGGTCACCTTCAACGGAGTTCCCGCGACAGCTTCTAGCTGGAATAATGTGGGGATCGTTGTGACAGTGCCAGCGGGTGCCACGACCGGAAATGTCGTCGTCACCGTCGGTGGGGTCCCAAGTATAGGTGTACAATTTACATGCGTACAATAAGATTTTCCGTCATCCTGCCAGCTCTGCAACTTCCGCTCGCTCTGGCACTTTGGGAATGGGAAAGCAGACTCCACCTCCGACACCTGGGTCCAAGTCAGTACGGTGCGGGCCCACACGTGTGTTATGGGATTAATGCTCCGGCGATATTTCTGAGGCTCATCGTTTTTCCCTTTACGCGTGGTCATCCCTATCGGCCCCAAGTATCCGTATTTGGCTACGGTTTGGAAGACCTGTCCTTTTTCTTGGGTGTGGTAATCCTGTGGTACTTGATTGGGATGTGGCTGGACCAGTGGCGATTGAACAAGGAGCGGTCGGAGCGCCGGATGACAATCCGCGGATTTCTCGTGGCCTTGTTCTTGATCACTTTAGGATTGTTCATAAACATAGGTCTCCTCGTTGAGGGCGTCGAGGGACTTCGCCAACCCTTCAAGTGGGGTGACTACTGGGGGACCATCATTGAAAGCACTCTTTTTCTAGTATGGTCAGTTGTGTTGATCTTTTTCTCGGGGACCAAGCTCAAAAATGTCATTCGTCGCGTCGTCCAACGATAAATGTCTTGGCGCCTGACCAACGAGGCTATGGGCCATGTATCAGCCAGTTTCAGAAGTTCCAAGAACCAGGGCACCGAGGCAATTCTCTTTCACACTCGCCCGCAGCTACTCCCATTACTACGGCCTAAACGCAGGCCTCCATTCCCGGAGTGGTCCGTGATGTGCTGACCATGCTTTAATAACCCAACAGTCGACGAACGAACCGCACTGAGACGCCATGTTGCTCTTTGGGAGAACTATTCCGCGTACCCGGCGTGTACCCCAGTTAGGCGTCTCTGCAGTTTTTCTCCATTTTGTCGTTTTGTGGAATCAATAACTTACCTATTCTCAGTCCCCCCGAGGGGTTCGACTCCAACCCTGGTAGTCCGCAAATTCTGTGAGCGCTACGTGAACCGCATCTTGTGGAAGATGGTCGTCGCATAGCAAAGTTGCGCCATGACGCAACGAAAACGAAACAGAAATGCATGGACGAAGTGGCGCAGGCTGATTTCAGAACAGATGCAGAGTGGAGAGAGTGTGGCGGCGTTCTGCCGAGAGCAGAAGTTGCGCGCGTCGCATTTCTACTGGTGGAAGAAACGGCTGCGGGAAAACGCGGCGGCGAGATTCGTGGAAGTGCAAGTGGCGGAGTCCCCGGCCAAGGTGCCGGGCGACTCGCGGATCGAAGTTCGGCTGCAGAACGGCCGGAGCCTGATGGTCGGGCGAGGATTTGATGCGGAACATGTGCGGGGATTGCTGGCGGTGGTGGAGGCAGCAGGGTGATCGGGCTGCCAAGCTTCGAGGCCATGGATCGAGCGCAGGGGGCGCGGATCTGGATGGCCAGTGAAGCGACGGACATGCGCTGTGGATTTGATCGACTGGCGGAGCGGGTGAAGACCGTGATCGGAGAGAACCCGCAAAGCGGTCATCTGTTCGTGTTCCGTTCGCGTCGCGGTGATCGTTTGAAGATTTTGGTTTGGGATCGAGACGGATTTGTGTTGTGGTACAAGCGGCTGGAAGCGGGGGTGTTCAAGTTGCCGCGAGTGGAACAGGGAGCGCGTTCGTTGGAATTGCGTGCCAGTGAGCTGGCGATGATTCTGGATGGGATCGATGTCTCGAAGCTGAAGCGCGTGCCGCGTTACCAGCGTGCGATGGGAAGCCACGGATAAAAACTCGCTGCTCAAAAAAAACTGCAAAAAAGATCGCGATGTGTGTAACTAAGTCAGTGAAGGCACGTCTAAGCGAACGTGCCCGCCAACGAAACTTCCTTGAATAACTTACCCGAAGACAAGCAGGTGTTGCAGGCGATGTTGCGCGCTCTTTGGCAAGAGCGTGAACAGCAAAAACAACACGTCGAACAGCAAAAGCAACGTATCGAAGAACTCGCGAAACGAGCGGATGACCTGTACCTAGAAAAGCTGCAGTTGCAGAAAGAGCTGTGGCGCTACAAGAAGGCGACCTATGGACCGCGGGCGGATCGTTTAAGCGAGAACGAACTGGCGCAAGCGCTGCTGGAGTTCGCCGAACAGCTGGAACAAAGACCGTTACCTGTCGAGAGCATTCCGCAAAGAGAAGCCACACCGGAAGTGCGGCGCGTGCGGCGAAGCAAGGGACGGCGGGCCTTAGCGAATTTTGAAAATCTCCCGGTCAGCACGCATGTCTATGAGCTGCCTCCAGAACAACGACGTTGCCCGTGCTGCGGCGAGAAGCGCAAAGAGATCGGCAGCGAGGAGAGCTGGCAGATCGAGTACATTCCCGGGCACTTTGAACGCCTACAGCATGTGCGGAAGAAGTATGCGTGTTGCAGTTGTGAGCGCGCCGGAAAATATCCACAGATCGAGACTGCGGCAAAAGCCGAGACGGCGATCGAGAAGGGTTTTGCCGGCCCCGGGCTGCTGGCCTACATCGTGACCAGCAAGTTCGCCGACTACCTGCCGTTGTATCGGCTGGAAGATATCTTCGAACGGCAAGGCTTTGAGATTTCTCGGGCCACGCAGTCGGTGTGGTGCGGAGATGTAGCCGATGTGGTCGAGCCGTTGTACCAGCGGATGGCGGAGCGGGTGAGGCAGTCGCATGTGGTGGCGACGGACGACACCACGTTCCCGATGTTGAGCCCGGGGCAGACGCAGTCTGCGCGCATGTGGGTGTATGTAGGCGATGAAGCAAATCCCTACAACGTATTCCACTTCACGTTGAACCGTGGGCGAGAGGGGCCGAAAGAGTTTCTGAAAGACTACACCGAAGTTCTGTTAGCGGATGCCTACGGTGGCTACAACGGAGTGGTCGCCGGCAACGCCATCACGCGAGCTGGCTGTTGGTCGCATGCCAGGCGAAAGTTTATCGATGCGGAGAAAACCTCACCGGAGATCGCGCGCGAAGCCGTGAGGCTGATCGGTGTGCTGTTTGCCATAGAAAAACAAGGCAAAGAACTTGCCGCGGACGAACGTCTCGCGCTGCGCCGGATGCAATCACAGCCCGTGTTGGCTGAGTTGCGCGAGAAGCTGCTGAGCTGGAAAGAACAACTGCTGCCCAAGCATCCCATGGCGGAAGCGGCGAACTACACGCTCAGCCAGTGGACGGAGCTAAATGTCCTTTGTTCCGATGGCGCGGTGCCCATCGACAACAATATCTCCGAACGGGGGATGAAACGCGTGGTTTTGAATCGCAAGAACTCGCTGTTCGTCGGCAATCCACGCGGCGGAAGAACGGCCGCAATCCTCGCTAGCTTGACGAGCAGCTGCCGTCGCCACGAGATGGATCCGCAACTCTACTTCATGCAACTGCTGATGAATCTCCCCTCGTGGCCGGCAAATGATCTCGATGCTTGGCTTCCCGATCGCTGGAAACAAGCTCATGAGGCCAGATGCGTAGCTCTGGGAATACCCCCTCTCGATTCCTGATCCTGTGGTTCACGTAGCCGTCCGGCGAATACAGATCACGTGCTACAGATGTCTCGTCACAACGGCAATCTTGCCGATGTCGGACGGCAAGCGATATAGTTGCTCCCCACGGAGTTTCCCATGGACTTTCACAAGATCTGGCAAGAGCATTGCGCGGTTACGCCCACGATTCGTGAGCGTTTCGGCGTTAAAAACGCGTTGGACTATTTGATCGGCGAGAAGTTGCCAACCTTTGCGCGGGCAGCGGATGAGGGTCCGGATTTTGCCGCCGAGCTCCCGCGCTTTCAAGCGGCGGTGTGGGAGATTTTCAACCCCTACGAACTCCGCGGCTATGTAGCCAGCCTTAAGCCTGCCGCCAGGAAGAAACTCCAGAAGCTTCTCTACGTCAATTCATAAGCGCTTGCGGCATTCTGCTGTGCTTCACGTAGCGCTTACCAAATTCTGGAAGCCCATCGCGCGCCGAAGCCAGCGGCGGACGAATCGCGCAATCATCGGGCATCGGGTGAAATCATGCTGACAGACTTCTCGTTCTAGGAGATGACCGCGGCAAAAAATGAACTGCACCCTTGAAATGAGACAGTCGGGATGGGCACAACTTTGAGCACAAAACCCTGCCAAACACCGTGCTAATCCGTGATACACGACGCAAGGAAATGCTTGAAGAACCAACTACATAGCATTTCTGGATTCAACAGCGGGTTGCAGGTTCGAGTCCTGCCCGGTTCACCAAACTTTTCAATAACTTACACAATCTTTTCCGGAGCTGACTTAAGGACTGCTGCAATTTGCGGCCAGGCGAGATTACTTTGCCTGTAGCGCTTCATCGACCTGCGTTAGGTTCTCGTCAAATAAATAGAAGCCGGCCTGCCATCCCCCCGCACTTTCCGTTTCGGAAATACAAAGTACCGCAAAATCGGATTTCGCTTCCGGCTCCCCGGCGGGGAACTGCGCGCCCACATATTTGACGGCGTGCCCCTTTAAGAGGCATCTAGCCTCCTCCGCGGACAAAACGGCGCGCAAGATACCTCGACGATTAACCGAATGGGAATAATAGAGGTGTGCCATTTACCTTCCTAGGATAGACACTATATAGTTACAATATGTGATGCGCGTCACACGGAAAAAGTAACTCGATCTTGGGTGGGGCCAGCCCGAGTTGGCTCTTCATGCCGAAGCCGGAGGCATCGTATCACTATTCTGAGTTGGACTTGTCGTCGCGTTTCTTTTGAACTCCGTACTCAGATCCTCAGCGTGTTTCAACATGTACGACAGACACGCCCTGCCAAGCACCCTTTGCGCTGTCTCTGACCTCAGGCTTTCCACGAAACCTTCGATGGTGTGGCTGTCCACCTCAGCTTCGATTAACTTCTGGATTCTCATGATTTCATTCGGATCGCCGGTTTCTCGTTGCTTCGAGCGAAGAAACTCAAGTGCCTCCGAATGTCCCCCGCACCAGGGCATACCCATGGACTACCTCCTAAGGAGTCAATCCTCGTGATTTTCTTCGTTGATAGATCCTGGGGTGTAGCCTGGTGCCAGACCGGGCTTCCTCTGGAAACGAGTTCGCGCTAACTGGTTGGAGCGCCTATCACTCTAAAGGTAATATATCAGGTTAGGTATGTACCTCAAATAGCCTTATAGTACTAAGTGATTATAGGAACGAAGTTTGTAACGGAGGTGTCTGGAAAGGCAAACAGAGATGAACGGATATTGTGCCCACGTCTTCGGGAACGGCGTTTATCAGGTGCTCCCGGTGCTCCCGAAATCGTAGCTGTCTATTTCTCGTAACCCTCGGTATCTCTGTCCGTTGCCAAAACCAGTCGCTCTCGAGATTTGCGCTTCCATCGATACGAGTGTGATCTTTGCTGACGAACTCACCACAAAGGGCGCGCCGCAAAACATGCGGGCGGCTGGCTACTGAGGCTGAGCTTTTGCCCCTTCACGTGCGTAGCGTTCGAGGTCGCTCCTCAGGCTCTTCTCCATTTGCTCGTCGTGCTCCTGGACGGCCAGATCGAGCGCCTGCTGCGCTGCTTGGATAGCTTCGGCGGAGTTGCCAGTTTTGTCGTACGCGTAAGCCAGCGCGGCGAGGCAGCGCAGATCTTTGCCTTCGCTTAGCTCCACGGCCTTCTGAAGGGTCTCCACTGCGTCAGCGTAGTTCCCCCGTAATCCCAGAACAAAACCGAGATTGTAACGATACTCGACAGAAGTGGGAAGCAGCGTGATGGCTTTTTGCAGTTCTTCGATCGCCTCGTTGATGCGTCCGGTTTTCGCCAGCGCGGTTCCCAACTCGTTGTGGGCATCAGGAAAATCGGGAGCCATCTCGATAGCTTTCCGCAGATGCTCGAATCCCTCTTCAGTTTGCCTATTCTCGAACAGCGCCGCTCCCAAGTCCGCCTCAACTCCGGCACTGGAAGGATCCAGGGTCAACGATTTTCGATAATTAGCTACGGCTCCTTCAAGATCGCCGGTTTGCGCCAGCGATGCCGCCAGGTGCGCGAACCATGCTGCCTGGTGCGTGTCCAATGCGCAGGCCTTGCGGTATTCCTCCACCGCTTCGCCTTCTTGATTGTTTCCAGTCAACGCCACCGCAAGAGAGAAATGTGCTACGGCATCCTCGGGATCCAGTTCCAGGGCCTTGCGCCATACTGGAATGGCTTCGGCCATTTCGTTGTTTTGCATTAACTCGAAGGCTTGATTGGCCACCCGGTAAAACTGCATCGCCTGTGGGTCGATCTTTCCCAAACCATCTGGCGGAATGTTCACGAACTCTGGGATATTTACGGCGCGATTTGCCGCCGTCGTGTTGTCCACAATAATCGCAGGGGTATCGTTTCCGTGGGCGTCAATGTGCGTCAGCATAAGCCGGGTGTATGGCGATCGTGCCTTCGACGAAAAAGCAAGCCAACGTCCATTCGGCGAAAAGGTGTGCCACGAATTCATTAGCGACGTGTTGCATTTCATCAGCCGCGGTTTTCCTCCCGCAAATGGCACGATGTACAACTTACTGTCTGGACGCATCAGCAGCCCGTTACGGCACTGCACAAACACAATCCAACGGCCGTCAGGAGATACTTTGGGGAAGTTGTTGCTCATACCATTCCCGGAAGCTCCGACAACTGGCTCCGCCTTGCCGCCCCTTCCCTCGTTAAATGGAATCCGATACAGGTCGTATTGCACCTGCGTTTCATTCGGGTCATTCGCGTAGGTAGGCTTTCCAGCTCCTTCAGGATAAGGGTCGCGAGCCTGCGCTCTGCTGAAGATCAAGTACTTTCCATCCGGCGACCAGAATGCGCTGGTCTGCACATACCGTGGATCATCCGCGCCCGGCAACGGCCGCAACTTCTTTGCCTTTCTGTCGTACCAGGCCAGAATGCCCCGAGTGGGATAAAAAACCTGCGTGAAGCGCAGGTCGTTATAATTCATACTGAAAAGGCGATCCGAGAGCCCTGGCGCGAAACCAGGGTTTTCTTTTTGATGGATGTCCCCTCCGGCAGGTGGCCCTATCGACGTCACAACGTATTGCCCGTCCGGCGAGACCTGCGACATGAACCCGAAGCGCTTCACGGTAGGCTCGGAACTCGGGGCTGCCAGGTTCTCCTGGAAGGAACTCCAGCGGATTACATCTTGATTGCGGATAGCCATGTTCTTGCCCACGGTAACCAGGGCGTACAAGCCTTTGTCGTTCTTCGGTCCATCCACGTCCAGCCCGAGCGTCTTCCCGTCGCGCGAAAACGAATGGCAGTTGGCGCAGGTGTACAGATTTTCCATCACCACTTGGCTTTGGGGTTCCGAGATGTCGCGCAACTGCCATTTGATCAGGGGAAGCGCGGAGGTTGGCAGCGGCTGTATCGAGCCCTTCTCGGTGTGCGGCACCGTCATCAGCGGCACATCGCGGTAGAAAATAGGGGCGCCCACGGGATCGCTTGAAGTAAGAATTGTTACGCTTCCGCGCGACACCGCCGCATTCCCTTCGCCCTCCGCATACCCAGTGATCGTGATCGTTGCTGGCGCTTTCACGGATCCGTGTTTGATTTTTGCCCAGGTCTCTGCGTCCGGCTTCCACGTGCGCGTGGCCGCCTGCTCGGGAGTCAGCTGTGGAAGCGCATTGTCTCCGCCCGCTTGGGGATCGATCTCGCCGATTTGCAGGGGATCGCCTGGCACTTCCATGTGAATTATGGCGGCGTGGTGCGCAAAAGTGATTTCAAACACCCAGCGCTTCGCGGTCTCGCTGGAATCTCGCCAGAGAAAAGTGGGAGAAGTGATTTCAGGAGGGAAAACAGAGCCGTCGAGCGGGTAGTCGACTGTAATCTTCACCGGTGCGGCCGCGGTTTGTGAATGCTCCCGGCCGGATGGTCGCGACAATCCAGCCATGCACGCCAAAAAGAGGAAACCGGCGCCGACAACTGCGGTAAATATGACTTTAGCAGCAGATGGCCTCATTGGCCTCCCAGGGCGGATTTCGCAGAGCGTATTGAATCGAATCCCGATGGTAGTAGGTACCCTTAGATGATACATGGCAGCAACGCAGCAGCTCGGCCAGAATATTCTTCATGCGATCGGTAATCGCTGCGCTGCTCCAGAAGCACCAGATGCTGAGTGGGAGAAATCGTTCTTCGAACAGAGGAACTGGAACGCTTGGGAGCGCAAGAAACCCGACCGCGCGGAGCATCAAAACACAGCGTGCAAGCCGCGACGGCAGGGCCTCGCGACGTGCAGTTACTTTGACGTTGCGGGACTTCGCCCACCAATAAACAAGATAACCAAGCCACACTATGAAGAAAAGGAATTTATATATTTAGGTACCGCGTGAGGTGAAGTGCAAGCCGAAATTGATGGCAAAGGCGTGGGAAAGGTGCAAAGCGCATTAGAAGTGGATGAACGCAGATGCAGAGAGCAGCCTGTCGTTCGCAGGGATTTAACGTTGTGGTCATACTCGCGTAGTGGATAGCTGTTCTACTTCCTCCCGGTTGTTACCGCTTGTGGGCACATTACATTCCAGTGAGCGGGGAATGGATGGCTCTGGAAGTGTGTACACCCCCGCCCGGAAACACTCCAACCTCGGTGCTCTTGCTGGCTCTTAGCGGGGGTGCTGCCAGCGAACACGGCGAGAGCGTGTTCCCGACGACGCAAATCATTCCGTTGCCATGGAGGATCGCTATGAAATGGAAACAGGTTACGAGGGAAGTGATAGGTCTAACGGTGCTTGCGCTTGCGATGGGTTCGGCAGCTCGCGCGCAAAATCTACCCAACCTGGATCGGCAGATCACACCGCTGGCTCCGACAGGAGCACAATTTGTGCCACTGAATCCGGGCCTCAGCGACAACCCGCAGTACCTTGCCGGGCAAGCAGTGACGAGCGTCGTCAGCCCAGACGGCAAGACCATGCTTGTGTTGACCAGTGGTTACAACCTGGAGAACTTCACTTCTGGAGTGAATGAAGGCTCGGTGAATCCCGCGGATTCCACGGAATTCGTCTTTATCTATGACATTTCCAAGGGCCTGCCCGTGCAGAAGAAGGTGATTCAGGTTCCGAACACGTACAACGGAATCGTTTTTGATCCTTCGGGCACGGCGTTTTACGTTGCCGGGGGAGTGGATGACGATGTTCACCTCTATGGGCTTACGGGCGGCGTATGGGCGGAGCAGGCGGGAAGCCCCATCGCGCTGGGTCACGCGTTTGACCCGACCATACTCAGCAGCGGCATCGGCTTGGAGGTGCTATCGGAGGCCGCGGGAATCGCGATAACGGCGGACGGAAACACGCTGGTGGTGGCGAATTATTACAATGATTCCATCAGTATTCTGTCCAAGTCCTCGAGTGGCTGGGCCCTCACGCACGAACTCGACCTTCGTCCCGGCGTAATCAATCCGGCTAATACGGGTGTAGCTGGCGGCGAATATCCTTTTTGGGTAGTCATCAAGGGCAATGAAACGGCGTACGTCTCCAGCATGCGCGACCGGGAAATTGATGTGGTCGATATTGCGGGAGCGCCTTCGGTCATCACACGGATTCCGGTGCCGGGCGAACCGAACAAGATGGCGCTGAATGCGAGCCAATCCACACTTTATGTGGCGCAGGATTTGACGGACTCGATTGGGGTGATCGAAACGAGTTCCAACCAACTGGTCGAGAACATCCCGGTGACCGCGCCGCAAGGGCTGCTCCCAGAATGGCGAGCGAAGTTCAAGGGCAACGATACCAACAGCGTCGCGCTCTCCAGCGACGAAAAGTTTCTTTACGTGACGAATGGAGCGATGAACGACGTGGCCGTGGTGCAATTGGGCGGACCGAAACAGAGTTGGGTCATCGGCTTGATTCCCACCGGCTGGTATCCCACTTCCGCCAGCGTCAGCCGCGACGGCAAGTTCATGTATGTGGTGAACTACAAATCGCCGACGGGGCCGAACCCGGGGAACTGCCACGGGTTGACCGCCGCGCAATCCGACCAGTGCAATGCAACGAATCATTACGATCTGCAGATGATCAAGGCGGGATTGCAAAGCTTCCCGACTCCCAAAGCCTTTGAACTCGATCGGCTGACGGCGCAGGTGGCGGAAAATAATCACTTTGGCCGGACGTTGAGCAACGAGGAAAAGGACAAGCTAGCGTTCCTGCGCAGCCACATCCACCACGTCATTTACATCATCAAGGAAAACCGCACGTATGACCAAGTGCTGGGAGATTTGGATGTGGGCAACGGCGATCCGGACATCACACAATTCGGCAGCGCTATCACGCCGAATTTGCACAAGCTGGCAAGCCAGTTCGTGGACCTCGACAATTTCTACGACACCAGCGAGGTGAGCATGGACGGCTGGCCGTGGTCCACTTCCGCGCACGCCACCGATGTGGTCGAGCGGCAAGTGACGGTGAATTATGCGGGGCGCGGCCTGAGTTACGACTCCGAAGGCACGAACCGCAACGTCAATGTCGGCATTCCAACGCTGACGGGACGGCTCGAGGCGGACCCTCTTCTTGCTCTTGTTCCCGACACTCCAAACGTGCTGCCCGGCACGGCAAATACGGCCGCGCCCGATGGGCCGGAAGGAGAGCAGGGCGCTGGATTCCTTTGGGATGGAGCGCTGCGAGCTGGATTGACGATCCGCAATTATGGGTTCTTTATTGACGAAGCGCTGTACAACTTGCCAGAGCCGTACACGCCGTACTCCACTCCGGAGCTTCCCAATCCGTTCGCTTCATCAACACAGGTAGCCATCCCCACGAGCCCGTCCATGGCCCCCTTCACGGATATTTATTTCCGGGGCTTCGACCAGAGCTTCCCAGACTATTACCGGTTTACGGAATGGCAGAGGGAATTCAACACCAACTACGCAACGGGAGGACTACCGAACCTGTCCTTTGTGCGCCTGTGCCACGACCATACGGGAAACTTCAGCACGGCCATCGCCGGAGTAAACACGGTTGAACTGCAACAAGCGGATGACGACTACTCCGTGGGGCTGCTCGTGCAAACGATTGCGAACAGCATCTACAAAAATGACACGCTCGTTTTTGTGATTGAAGACGATGCGCAGGATGGCGCCGACCACGTGGATGCGCACCGCAGCGTTGCTTTCGTTGTCGGGCCTTACGTGAAGCAAGGGGCGGTGGTGTCCAAGAGCTACAACACGCTGAGCATGGTGCGCACGATGGAGGACATCCTGGGGATCGAGCACTCGAACCTGAATGACTCACTTGCCGTGCCCATGACCGATGTGTTCGACACCAAACTGAAACCCTGGACCTTTAGTGCCGTGCCGTCCGACTACCTTTACACCACCACCTTGCCCCTTCCCGCGATGCAAGCGGGTCACCACATTCTTTATTCCACGCATGATGCGGCGTACTGGGCGAAAGTCAGCGAGGGCATGGATTTCTCCGAGGAAGACCACGTTGACGCGCAGCGCTACAACCGCATCGTTTGGAAGGGCTTGATGGGTGATAAGCCGTATCCAGCAGTCGCCAGCGGACTTGATCTTCGCGCAAATCGCGCGGAACTTCTCAAACATTACCGGGCGAACCTGAAGCCGGAGAATTCCCAGGAGAGCGCGGTGGAAAGTTCTGGTAGCGGCAAGTAAAGAAAACATACGGAGGGGCGGGGTCTTATGAGCCCGCCCCTTATCGATTGGGTCGAGTGGAGGTGAACGCGCCGTGAGAATTCTAGTCATCGAAGATGAAGTAAAGACCGCCAACTTTCTGAAAAAAGGACTTGGTGAAGCCGGTTTTGTCGTGGATGTCGCCGGAGATGGACTGGATGGGTTGCATTTGGCGCAGGAATTACAGTTCGATCTGGTGATTCTTGACGTGATGCTCCCCGGGCTGGATGGCTGGCAGGTGCTGACCCGGCTTCGCCAGGAGGGGCGGCGCGCGCTGGTGCTGCTTCTGACGGCACGCGATGCGGTACACGAGCGGGTGCGAGGATTCGAACTGGGCGCGGACGACTACCTGGTGAAACCATTCGCATTTTCCGAATTACTGGCGCGGGTGCGATCGCTGCTGCGCCGTGGGCCTGCGCGAGAGCAGGAGAGGCTGCGCCTGGCGGACCTGGAGATCGACTTGTTGCGCCAGCGTGTCACGCGTGCCGGACAGCGGTTGGAGCTCACTTCCAAGGAGTTTCTGCTCTTGTCGTTGCTTGCGCGACGCGCAGGCGAGGTGCTTTCGCGTACCTTGATTGCGGAAGCAGTGTGGGACATGAACTTCGATAGCGACACCAACGTGGTGGATGTGAATGTGCGCCGGTTGCGCAGCAAGGTGGACGATCCTTTCGCGTGCAAATTGATCCATACCGTTCGAGGCGCCGGGTATGTTCTGGAATCGGAGCAGTAGCCTGTCTCCGGTCACGCGGTTGTGGGGAACACTGGCGTTCCGATTGACAGCCGGGTACGCCCTTGCCGGTTTGTTTCTGGTGTTTATCGCCACGGCCAGTCTTTATCTGGTGTTGGTGAAGGAACTGGAAAAAAGCACTGACCTGTTCCTGGCGGACAAGGTACACGTGCTGCGTACCATGCTGCGCGAGAGACCCGACGATTGGGACGCGCTGCGCGAGGAAATTGAGCTGGAATCGGCGGCGCGGCGATACGAGCAATTCTATATTCGCTTGCTGGACGAACGAAACGCACCCCTGTTGATGACGCCGGGCATGGCGGAGCAATTGGACCTGGCGCAGTTGGCAACGCAAACGCAAAGTGGGCCGGTTCGCAGCATTCGGATGAAGGGCAGGGACGGCCGGGATTTTCGCGTGACTAGCACGTCCGCGCCAGTCGGTTCTTCCGCAACGCAAACGGACACGATTCAGATTGCCATTGATACCTCGCAAAAAGAGGCGTTGTTGGCACGCTACCGCTTCTGGTTCTGGACCATTCTGCTGGCGACGTTCGCCATTTTTCCACTCGTCGGATACCAGATCGCCCGGCGTGGCATTCGTCCGGTGGAGGAGATGGCCACCACCGCGCGCCATATCAGCTCGACGAACCTGCGTGAACGCATTCTCCCGGAAGGATATCCATCGGAGTTGGCATCCCTGGCCGGCACCTTCAACGAAATGCTGGACCGCCTGGAAGAGTCCTTCGAGCGCATTTCGAGGTTTTCGGCGGACATTGCGCATGATCTGCGCACCCCGGTAAATAACCTGCGCGGTGAGGCAGAAGTGACGTTGGCGCGAGCGCGAAGCGCCGAGGAATATCGCGATGTGATCGAATCCTTTCTCGAAGAAGCAGTACGGCTCTCCGCGCTGATCGGCGACCTGCTGTTCCTGGCGCGCACAGAGAGCCCCTTGACCCATTTGCGCCGCGAGAGGGTGGATGTGGGCGAATTGCTGGGCGGAGTGCGGGAATACTATGAAGCCTCGGCTGCGGACGGTGGAGTTTCGCTTAGCACCACTGCTACTGAGAAACCGGTGATTGCCGAAGCGGACCGCACGCTACTGCAAAGGGCCGTGGGCAACCTGGTCTCAAACGCTTTGGCGAACACGCCACCCGGCGGAGAAGTTTTGCTGGGGACAAGCGCCGATTCCTCCACGATTCGCATTGAAGTTTCCGACACCGGTGTGGGCATTCCAGCGGAAGCGCTGCCAAGGGTTTTTGATCGCTTCTTTCGCGTCGACTCGTCGCGATCGCAAGGATCGGGAGGCACGGGCTTGGGCCTCTCGATCGTGCAAGGCATTGTGCAGCTTCATGGCGGCAATGTGGAAATAGCCAGTCAACCGGGGCAGGGAACCCGGGTCACGCTGCACATGCCCGCCACGTGTGCCAGATGACAAAAACGTAATCTGCACGTCATTTTGGCGTTCGCACTCCGCTGCTAGATTCGCATACCTCAGGTAGCCCACGCCCCTGACGAAAAAAATCCATGGAGGAAAGAGGAGAACCGTCTATGTTGCGAAAATCCCCTCGAAGTAATTCGAGGATCAAGCTTCTGCGTCCGCTTGCCGGCCTGCTGGTAGCGGGGCTGAGTTTTGCGGGGCTCGCCGCAGCTCAGTCCGTACCGTTTCCGACCTACCAGGTCGGCGCGAATCAGAACGGGACGCAGGGGCCAGACTACCCGTCGACCTTGCCCGGTCCGTGGGTCGTCAGCAGTGGCCAGATCATCACCCCAGTCGGCATCCAGGTCTACCTCGGCATTACGACCCGCGCCAAAGCCGTCGCACTGAATCCTAATTCCAGCACGCACACCGCCGCTGTCTTGCAAATGGGCGCTCCACAAGCCGTCACGGTTTTCAACACGCAGACTGGCGCTATCGTGCAGACCTACAAACCGTTCGGAAGTAAGAGCGGCAGCTCGACCGGCATCGCCTATTCAACGGATGGTTTGCACCTGGTGTTCAGCCAGGATGGCGGTTACGGGCCAGCCTTCGTTGCGATTGCCAACGTTGATCCGACGACAGGCATGCTCTCAGACTTCGCCCACGTCAGCGTCCCGCTGGACGTCAACAGCACCGGCGTCCTGACCAACGTCACTTGCTTCCCGAACAGCCCTCCAGGAACCACAGGCAGCATTGAAATACCTTGCGGCCAGACCGTCTCGCTTGTTTCAGATGGTGCACCCACTTCCTATCCCACGGGCGTCGCGATCTCCGCGGATGGCAAGACCGCTTACGTAGTGTTGGACAACAACGATACGCTGACCAAGATTGACCTGACCCAAGCTTCACCAGTTGAGGGCACGGAGATTCGCGTCGGAAACGTTCCCCACAGCGTCATTATTTCGCCGGATGGTACTACCGCTTATGTCTCCAACGAGGCAGGCCGGATTGCAACCGAGAAGGACTTCCAGGGGTACTCGAACGGCACGCCAGTGGTCGCCGAGTTTCCGACTGGCAGCACAGCCAGCGGCACTCTTTCGGTGGTGAACTTGGCCACGTTCACGGTCACCGGCAGCATCGAGACCGGACTACACCCGACCGGAATGGCGTTTTGGGGCAAGTACCTGTTGGTGGCGAATACGTATAGCGACAGCATCTCCGTGATCGACACCACCTGCAACCGAGAAGTGCGAAAGATCGACCTGGGGCTGCCGATTGGAGTTCCCGGCGAATTCCAGTCAGCCTATGGAGCGGGGCCGAACTCGATTGCCGTCGATGCCAAGAAAGACATCGCTTACGTGGCGCTTTACAACGCCAACGCGGTTGCCGTGGTTGACCTCCGCGAAAACGTGTGGGAGCCCGTCCTGGGCATGGTTCCGGTCGGCTATGCGCCGAGCTCGGTTGTGCTGGACGCAGCGGACGACGCGTTATTGGTTGCGAACGACAAGGGCCTTGGCACCACGGGCTACGGGGTGGCGACGCCTCCGACGAATACGGCGGAAAATTCGTTTGCAAACGAATTCGGCGTGTCCAGCCTAAACACCCACCAGGACCTTGGCACCGTAAGCATCGTTCCCGTGCCGAAATTCCCTGGCTTGTGGTCGCTGACCAAGCAGGTCTTCCAGAATAACCACTGGGATTTGTTCGAGAACATCTTCTCGGCCGCAGGCGGCAACCGCCACGCCAAGCCCCTGGTAATCCCGGAAAGAATCGGCGATCCATCGAAGATCAAGCACGTTTTCCTGATCATTCGTGAAAACCGCACCTACGATCAGATCCTGGGCGACGTTGCCGGCGGCAATGGCGACGCCTCTCTCGCAGTCTTCGGCGATAACTCAACCTACGGCAGCGTCACGCCCAACGCACACACGCTGGTGCAGCGCTTCCCGCTTTTCGATAACTACTACAACCCGAGCCGGCAGTCGGCCGACGGTCATAACTGGATCGTCCAGGCCATGGCGCCCTATTCCGACGACATCCAGTCCCCGGACTGGCTGCGCGACTATCCGTCCAACGGGGGCGATGCGATTGCCTACCAGAAGAAGGGCCACCTGTGGGACCAGGCTGTAAAGGCAGGCGTCTCGTTCAAGAACTACGGCGAGTACATCGAATACAATTCGTTCCTGACACCGACTGGGTCGACCACCGAGCCACTGTGGATCGACTTCTACAACGACGTACAGGCTTACGAGTCTGGCGCTGAGAGCCAACTCTACAACTACAACACGGTGGCCTCGCACTCCCCGCTGCCGAATCTCATCAACAACACCGTCCAGAACTATCCGCAGTTCGATCTGGGCATCCCCGACCAGTTCCGCTTCGATGTCTGGAATCAGGATTTCCAGAATGATGTCAAGAACGGAACATTGCCTCAGTTCGAAATGATGTGGATCAGCTCTGACCACACCGGCGGCCCCCCCACCGCGCAAGCCATGCAGGCGGATAACGACCTGGCGCTTGGCCGCTTTGTGGACGCGATCAGCCACAGCTCCATCTGGTCCTCTTCGGTGATTTTCGTCACAGAAGACGACGCGCAGACCGGCGTCGACCACGTTGACGGTCACCGCAGCCCTGGCTATATCATCAGCCCGTACGTCAAGCAGAAGGTGAACCCTGATGGCACCGGTGCTGGTGTAACCGAAGACAGCGTCTTCTACACGCAGGTGAACATGACGCGAACGATCGAGCAGATTCTCGGTCTCACGCCCATGAACCAATACGACCTGGTGGCCTCGCCCATGAAGGAAATCTTTATCGACAATCCTCCGGCGGAGAACTTCAAGCCCTGGACGCACGTCGCGAACGGCATCGTGCTGACCACTGGCGTTAGCCAAACTCCGACCCAGACCGCCATTCCGGCTCCGAAGGTGATCCCTGCCGTCGTGGCTCAGACCAAAGCAGCCGAGAGCCGTTCCGTCATGGCGCTGCGGGCCGGTTGGATGAAGAAGAAGGGTGAGCTTTTCGCCGGCAAATATCACATTCCCGACTCCGAAGACCCGAACACGGTCAACCATATGCTCTGGTACGAGGCCACCGGGTTTAAGCTGCCGTATCCTGGCGAGAGCAAGGTTCGCCCCGCCAGCGATTTCAAAAACCAGGCACCCGCCACCACTGAAGAAGACGACGACTAGAACGCGTTCCGACCTGCAACGGCCCTCTCCCCAATAGCCGGGGAGAGGGCTTTTGAGGTGTGCCGAAGCTGATCGTCAGCGCGAGTTGAAGTCTGAGAAAGACGGAAAGAGCCCGTGCCGATATATAAAAACAAGGACGACAATCGGCACGGAAGCGAACTCCGGGATTCGAGCTTGGGACTTGTCATAGAACAGCGGTGGGGCAAGGTTCAAGAAGTTCTAGCTACAGGATCCTCGAAAGCCTCATAGCCCGGGACAGGAAATCAATCGCATGTCAAAGAAAAAAGGAGATTTAGTGCAGCATGTCTAGATGAGTTCGTCGCCATCTCCACCGGCCAAATCTCGTCGATTCCCGTCGGCGATAGATGAGGGGGCAACCCCGCTCCCTTACAAAATTAACAGCACTGCTGTCTCGTCTTAACAATTCTGGACTACCCTCCCACTGCTCGAACTGCAATAGACTCTTCATGAGGTGAGCCGCGTCTGCGAAGGGTATTGCTAGTGCCGGTCTGCCGATTGATTACGCGATTGTCATCAGGACTCAGGTGATTCGTCCTGCGGGGGTGAAGTGTGTGCGCAAGCGAATTTAGGGGAAAAGATAGATTCCAGCAAAGGAAGCAAGATTTTCCTTTTAGCATTCGCATGGGTTTTTGGAGGGGCGCCCAGTTTATTTTGAGCGTTGCCGTCATGCTGAGTTTTGCGTCGCTAACGCGGGCACAGCTGGACGGCAGTGGACTCAGCGGTACCGTCAGAGATGCCAGCGGGCACATGATCCCAGAGGCGCAAGTGGTGGCCCTACAAGACGCCACGGGACTTCGGCGCGAGACCATCTCCTCTGGCCAGGGAACCTATGAAATTACCGGGCTGCCAGTCGGGATCTATACCGTGAGTTTTGTCCGGACGGGATTTGAAACTTTGCGTTTTGAGAAGGTGGTGCAAAGCCTGGGGCAAACGCGAACCCTGAATGCAACCCTGAAGGTATCGGGAGCGAAAGAGGAGACGGAAGTTCGGGCCAGCCCGCCATACATGGATCAGACTGCGGACACTTGGGGCGCCGGTATTGAACGCATTCAGGCTGAGCAACTTCCCCTGAACGGGCAGAATTGGTCCACCTTGACCACCTTGGTTCCGGGAGCGGTTGACGCCGCCGGCGGTCCTGGAGCCGGGAACCAGCGTTCGATTCGCTATGCCGGCAGAGGCCGTGACGATAACAATTACACCTACGACGGCGTCGATGCTACGTACGTCATTAATCAGTCCCAGCTTTATTATGTGCGCGCGGCGATTCCGCTCGATACCATCAGCGAGACTCGCGTCGATCCCATGCTATCAACGGCGCAGACTGGCGCGACCGCGGGGGCGCAGTTGAACTTGGCCTCGCCTTCCGGCACGAACCAGTTCCACGGGGATGCCTATGACTTCTTGCGCAACGACGTTTTCGATGCCACGGATCCGATTGACGTCCTGAATCCGAAGCACGAGCCGCCGTTCCACCTGAATCAGTTCGGCGGCTCTTTTGGCGGACCGATTCAGCATGATCGGACGTTTTTCTTTGCTTCGTACGAAGGCTATCGGCAAGACTTGGGTCAGACTCTTATCGGTTATGTTCCCAGCGCCGCATTTGCCGCGCAGGTTTCGGCGCAATCGCCCGCGCTTGCTCCTGTGATCAACGCCTACCCCCAAGGGCAGAACGCTACAAGCAATCCGGAAATTTCCCAATTCGTCGGGGAAGGCAGACAAGTGGGCGGCGAAGACTCTGGGATGTTCCGTCTGGATCATCGTTTCTCCGACGCAACGAGTCTTTTTGTGCGGGCCAACATCGACGAAGCCGACTACGTTGTCCCCTACTCTCCCAGTTCTGGGCAATATCTCAATGAAAAAGAGGATATGAACTCCGCTCCGGTCAACGGTGTGATTGCTCTCTCACACGTCTTTTCTCCGACCTTGCTCAACGAAATCAAGTTTGGCTTTAACCGCAGCACCACCGACACCACCTACCTCAATGAGACGGGAACGCTCTACGCGATTTCCGTAGCGGGCCTCACTACCCTGAACAATGGTCGTCACAGCATCGGCGCTGGTAATACGTTTAGCGGAATCGACGATGTGACATGGGTCAAGGGGAAACACGTCGTCAAGGCCGGAGTCGAGATTCGGCGCGTGCAGATGAATCAGGGGAGCAGTGCTTATGGAACGGTCAGTTTTAACTCCCTTACCAACTTTGCGGCCAACGACTCCTATAAGGCCAGCATCACGGGCGTGGACCCCGTTAATGGCCTGCGCAAGACGGATTATTTCGGCTATGTCCAGGACGAGTTCAAGTTGCGGCCGAATTTTACGCTGAATCTGGGCGTACGCTACAACATCTTCGGTATCTTCAGTGACGTGCTGGGCCGCCCGAATCCTTTTGATTTTGCCACCTGTGGTTCGCAGGGGTACTGTGGCGTCGGCGCGAGTTTCGGCCCGGAGAATTACGGCGACATCGATCCGCGCATCGCTTTGGCATGGGCGCCGGCTGCGTTCGGGGGAAAGACCGTCATTCGCAGCGGCTTTGGCATTTATCACGAGGACGGCCAGCTGGACGATCAGAACATCCCCGAAAAGAACGAAGTATTAAGCTATGCGCTAACCCCGACCAACTGTCCCGGCCTTGGCTACCCTATAGATTTAGCAGCGAGCGGCAATCCTCTCTGTGTGAACGGTACAAATTCGCCAAACGCCGAACAACGAGACCGCAAGGATACGTCCGCAACCGAGTGGGGCCTGTCGGTTCAGCAGGCACTACCCAGCGGTTTCGTCGGTACGCTGTCTTATGTGGGAAGCAAAGGCACCCATCTGCTCGAGGAATCCTATGTTAACGTCATCAACCCGCTCACCGGGTTGCGTCCATACGCTGACTTCTCGCAGATCCCGTGGCGAGGCACCACTGGCAACAGCGAATATAACGCGCTATCAGTTTCGCTGAAGCGGTCTTTCGCTCACGGCTTGCTGGCCTCGGCCAACTACACCTGGTCGCACGAAATTGACGACGATTCCAACGGTAGCGGCGACGGCGACTCCATTACCCCGCAAAATGTTTCCTGCTATCCCCAAGGAGCGCCGCAATGCGGTGAGCGCACCAGCGGCGCCTTTGACGCGCGGCACGCTTTCAATGCGAATGTCGTGTACGAGCTTCCTTTCGGTTCCGGTAAATCGTACCTGAGTGAGCCGGGAGTGATGCGCAGCGTGTTTGGATCGTGGTCGATGAACTCGATCTTCTCCGCTCGTACCGGCTTCCCCGTGGACCTCACAACCAGTGCCACCGGCCCAGACGGAAACACCAACGAGCAGCGTCCCAACCTGGTTCCCGGCCAGCCCTTCTATTTGGCTGGCGGCGATTTCAACCCGGCGGCTTTCTGCACTCCTGGCACGGCGGACCCGCTCTACTCAGGTGGAACTTGCCCCTCGGGATTCGGTGATGTCCCGCGCAATTTTCTGCGAGGGCCCGGGGTCTGGCAACTTGATTTGGGGCTCGCGAAGCGCATTCCCATCACAGAACGGTTACAACTTCAGTTTCGGGCTGAAGTGTTCAACCTCTTCAACAGGGCGATGTATGCTAACCCGGATGGCCTGATATCGGCTGCCGACTTCGGCAAAATCTATTTGCCGCTAAACACAACTCCGGTGGGCTTGGGCACACCACGTCAAATGCAGTTCATGTTAAAACTCAGCTTCTAGAATTCGGGTCCAGGAGTCGCAGGATTGGTGGTTTGGTACATACGTCCTGATCTCTCTGCATCTGGTGTCGGGGCTAATGTCCATACGAAACCACTAATCGCTCGGGCGTCGTAGGGAATATCCGCGAGCTAAAGAAATTCCACGTGCGACGCCCGTAAGCGAGCCAATTAGCGGTTATGAGACAACTTTATTATTGACGTGTGTTGAGCCTGTCGAGTGCGCGCTTCAACTCTTCCAGCTTCTGCCCAGCCTCGCCGAGCTTGCCTTCCGCCGTTAGACGCTGGTAGTCAGCAAGGTCCTTAGCGGCTTCCGCGATGAGTGCGTGCAGATCCGCAGGAGGTTGCGTCGATGCGGCGGAGGCCGGTGCGTGTCCCGGCGACTCGACGGGCGTTGCCGTGGCGCTCACTGACGAGGTTGCTCCGCCAAAAAGGGCCGCCATGGCCGACTCGAAGGTCGGTCCATACGCCAGCCGATCTTGCAGCGCGAGCACCACCAGACGCAACTCTGGCATGGGGCTGCGCTCGGCCTGTAGGTAAATGGGTTCCGCATACAACAGCGCGCGTCCGCAGGGAATCACCAGCAGGGCGCCGCGGCGCACGTGCGAGCCTTGCTGGTTCCACAGCGTTAATTGTCCGGAAAGCTGGGCGTTCTGATCGATCCGCGCTTCGATTTGTAGCGGTCCATCAACCAGTTTGGTTTTGGGAAAGTTATAGACGACAGAGGTTCCGTATTGCGCGCCATCACTGCGCCCGGCAATCCACCCAATCAGATTGTTCCGATTGGCTGGGGTGAAGGGAAGAATCTCGACAAACTCTACCCCGGTTTCGCCAGGCAGATTCATCTGTACGAAATTCGGCTGCATCACCTGTGTCGCTTGTTCGCCAACTTCGCTCATGCCGACTTCGGTGGCCACCGTCCACAGGTCCTCGCGGTTATAGAACACTTCTGGATCTGTCATGTGGTAGAGGCCGTAGACTTCCGCCTGGAGTTTCAGCAACAACTCGGGGTAGCGCACGTGCTTGCGCAGTTCCGCAGGCATCGCAGAGGCATCTTTGAAAAGGGCTGGAAAGATGCGGCGATACGCGGCGATGATCGGATCCTCGGAGTCAAACACGTAAAACGTGGTTGTGCCATCGTAAGCATCGAAGACCACCTTAACGCTGTTCCGCATGTAGTTAATTGGGTTGTCCCCGAGCCGGTAGTGGCTGGAGTAGGGATAATTGTCGGAAATGGTGAAGGCATCCATGATCCAGGATAGCCGGCCATTGTCGCCAATCACGATGTAAGGATCCGGATCGTAGGTGAGAAACGGAGCCAGGGTCGTGACGCGTTCGCGCAGGTTACGCCGCATCAGCAGGCGGCTATCCTTGTTGACGTCATCGCTGAACGGCAGTTTGGCAACGTCACCGCGATCGAGCGCGATGGCCAGGCGGCGCAGGAATCCGCCGAGCACGATGCCACCGTCACCCTCGTAGGAGGTTAAGTTGTTGTTCTGGCCTTGCGGGTAGTTGAATTCCTTCTGCCGTGTTTTCACGTAGACATCGGTATCGGTCAACTCACCAAAATAGATTTCCGGGCGCGTCACGTTCAGACTTCGCACCGTGCTCTGGACGGGCATGTTGCTCAAAATCAGGGTGGGCAGCCCTTCCGTGGTGAAGCCATTGACGGGGTTCATCGTGATGCCGTAGCCGTGCGTGTAAATCAGTTTCTCGTTAATCCAGTTGCGGCTGCTCTCCGGGAGCTTTTCGACGTTCAACTCGCGGGCAGCCAGCATCACCTCGCGAGTGGTGCCATCGATTTCATAGCGGTCGATGTCGATATCGGGGAAGTCATAGTAGGTGCGAATTTCCTGAATCTGGCGGAGCGTGTCTTGCAGCGCGTGCCAGTCCCACAGCCGGATGTTCTGAAGAGTAGGCTGATTGTTCGAAGCATCGGCCGCCTCGACCGTCGTCTCTGCGGGAAACTCGCGCATCGTGACATGATCCAATCCGTAGGCCTGCCGCGTCAGCTCAATGTTGTGGCTGATATAGGGCTGCTCGCGGACCAATTCGTTCGGTTTGACGATAAAGGTGCTGTTGTACCAGCCGACGAGCTGGACGCTGACATAACATAGCGCGGCCGGAAGGATCGCTGCCGCAAGCCAGCGTGCGCGTCGGTTCCACACGGCTTGGACGGCTGCGATTACCGCGCCCAGAATGAGAGCCGCGCACACAATGAGCATTCCCGTGAGCGTGACGTGTGCGTCCGTGTAGGTCACTCCGCCGAAGATCGTATGATCCTCGAACAATTGCTCGAACCGCCCGAGATACACACGCGAAGCAAGGATCAACAACAGGAACGCAAAGGTGATAGAAAATCCGCGCCAAGACAATCGGATTCCCCCGCCGCGACGCCCGCCGAGCGCGCGGGTTCCGCCCGTGATGAGCATGAAGAAAAGCGCGACAACACAGGTAATAAAGGCCAGGGTGAGCAACCAGCCGGTGATGAGTTGCCACGCCGGCAGAGTGAAGAGATAAAAGTTCAGCGGTTTGCCGAAGATCGGGTCCACCACCCCACCAGTGGCACGGGGTGCGTACCAGAAGAGCGCGAGCGTCGGCCACTCCGACGCCATGCCAGCGCCGCTAGCGACGGCAATGGCGAGCGAAATCAAAAGCGTGATGATGCGCAGGACCGGCTGAACCGGCAGCCTCAGCGGTTGTCCGCCAATGAAAATCGTGTGATCGTCTGGCAAATCGGGAAGATGCGCACGCTTCAAACCCAGGAATGTTCCGTACACAAGGAGGAATGTGGCCGCCGCAAAAGCCGCGAAGATCCACCATTGAAGATGCAAGGTCTTCCAGAACACGCTCTCATAGCCGAGCGACTCATACCAGAGCACGTCAATGTAATACGACAACACCGTCCGGCCGCTGAAGACGATGGCGATGAGGACGGCGATAAGAAGAAGCAAGAGACCGCGACGCCGCCGCGGATGGGGCCGTGGCCAGTCAATGGATTCGTGCATTGCTCCGTCCTGTTCTTGATAATATTTCCGTCAACAGAATTCTAAGTCAGGCTATTGTACTGCGCCGGAAGAAGAGTAACCACTCAGTGTTTGATGAGCTTTGAACTTAGTCCATTTCGCGGATTCCGATGCAACCTTCTTCGCGGCCGGTGTCGGTGCTACACCAGGCCGCCGGCGGTTGACTCGAAACGGCAGGAGCGCTAAGGTTTGTGGCGCAACAGAAGCTCAAATCGGAGAGTTTGCATTATATGACTCACAAAATGACGATCGCCGCCGCCATCCTTTTGTTTGCGATTCCTGCTTTGGCTCAACAAACTGCGACCCCCGCGCCCGCGCCCAAGATCGAAGCCAACCCCATTTCAAATCACCTTCGGAGCGATCTCGCGGCGAGCGCTAAAAACATGGTTGCTGCCGCCGAAGAAATGCCCGCCGACAAATATTCATTCCAGCCGACGCCGCAACAAATGCCTTTCGCGCACCTCATGGTTCACACAACCATGGGCAACTATTTTTTCTGCTCGACGCTCGCGGCCGTTCCTCGTCCCGATGTGAAGGTGACGGATACGGATGGCAAGGACAAGCTTGTGGCGGCGCTGAAAGCCTCCTACAGTTTCTGCACCACAAACATGGCCAACGTGGATGATTCGAATCTGGGCGAGACTCTTCCTTTTTTTGGAGGACGGACAATTTCGCGCGGCGGGTTGATGATGACCGTAGCCGCGGAGTGTGCCGATCACTATTCGATGGCTGCAATGTATCTGCGGTTGAACGGACTGCTGCCGCCCACCGCGAAAAAGGAAAATTAATTCCAAATCGCGTTTTAGCGATTCTCACCATTTATTCACTGGACGCCAGCAAAGGCCGGCGCTATTATGCGCAGCGCGCCAGTCTTGTTCACGTGGGAACGTGCAACAACGCCTACTGGCAATCAGCTGGGTAGAGTCCGCCGAAAAACATTTCAACAACTCGGGAGTGTGAATCATGCATCGCCGTGCCTCCTCGATTTTTTCAGCAGTTTTTGCTTTCGCAACTTTCCTCTTGCTTGCTGTGCCTGCCATCCTCAACGCCCAAACGCCGGATCCTCCGATTCCCGCCAGCCACATTCGCATCCATTACTTTCGTCCAGACGGCAACTACAGCGGCTGGACAGTCTACGCCTTTGATAGCACCACGGAAAACACGGGCAACTACGGTGGCGGGCCCGTTCAAGTGACAGGCACGGACACTTTTGGTGTCTATTTTGATGTAGGAGTGACGACTGGCGCGCAAGAGGTTGGCATCATTATTCACAACCCCACGGCAGTGGGCGGAGACCAGAAGGACACTCCCAACAATTTGTTTGTCGATCCCGCCACGCAGGGCATCGAGTTCTGGGCGTATTCTGGAATTGCCAAGCTCTATAACACCGCGCCCAGCTTGACCAATCCCACCGCCCTGCTCCCAGGCTACGTCCGCGTTCACTACCACCGCGTGGACGGCAACTACAGCGGCTGGACCATCTATGCGTTCTACGACACAACGGAGTACGCCGGCGACTACAATAGCGGCCTTGTTCCACCGACCAATTCTGATGCCTTCGGAGTTTATTTTGATGTGGCCGTTGTTCCCAATGCGCAGAATCTCGGCTTGATCATTCACAATCCATCCGCGCCGGGCGGCGACCAGAAAGATCCGGGCCCGAATGAATTTGTCGATCCAACGACGGAAGGTTTCGAATACTGGGGCTACACCGGCATCGGCAAGTTGTACAAGAGTGCGCCAAGCCTGACCAATCCTACGGCTCTGCTGCCTGGCTACGCGCGCATCCACTATTACCGGCCAGATGGAGATTATTCCAACTGGACTTGCTATGCCTTTGAAGACACCGCGGAATATACCGGCGATTACAATGATGGACTCACGGGAGTCACCAGCACTGACTCTTATGGCGCCTACTTCGACATCAGTCTAATTCCCAACGCGCAAAACCTCGGCTTCATCATCCACAACATCTCGACGGGAGTTAAAGATCCTGGGCCGAACATGTATCTGGTTGTCGGCACTTCCTCCCAGGCATGGGCGATTTCCGGGAATGCGACCGTCTTCACCGCAACGCCAACTCCGACTCAAATCCTGGATAGTTTGCTGAATGTTGAGCAGGCCTACTGGCTGGATCGCCAGCGAGTGGCCATCCAGCCGCAATTCGCGCAGAGTGGCGCAACGTATGCCATCACTTCCAGCCTCACCGGTGGCCTCTCGGTGACCACCACGGGCATCACGGGTGGCACAAGTATCCCGCTGACTGTTGGCGGAAGCTTGACTCCAGCCGAATTGGTTCGCTATCCGCAATTGAGCGGCTACACGGTCCTGCAACTGCCGTCAAATGTTTCGCTCGCCACCTTGCAGTCAGCTCTACAAGGTCAACTCGCCTTTTCCGCCGTCGGATCGAATGGTTCGCTGACGTATGCCACGGGCATCCAGATCGCCGGCGTTTTGGATGACCTGTACTACTATCCCGGCAAACTCGGCGTCGTGTTTCATCATGGAGACGATCACGAGTGGCGTGATTGGGCGGACGATGAAAACTTCGACGTAAAGTTGAAAGTGTGGGCGCCCACGGCGCAAAGTGTTTCGTTGCAAATTTTTGATCACGAACTCGACACCACTCCTTCAGCCACAATCCCCATGCATGAACATAACGGCGTATGGGTCGCCGATGGGAAATCCGATTGGAAGAATAATTATTACCTTTACAGTGTCACGGTATGGGTTCCCTCTGATGCGGCCGTCGATACAAATGTCACCAGCGATCCTTATTCCATCGACATCGCGTTAAACGGCACGAAGAGCCGCATCACCGATCTGGATGCGCAAGAAACAAAGCCCGCTGGTTGGGACGAGAGCGCTTCGCCTCCGCTCCGAAGCCTCAGCGATTTGAGCTTGTATGAGCTGCATATCCGCGACTTCAGCGTTAACGATTTCACCGTGCCGGTGGCTCAGCGCGGCACCTACGAGGCCTTCAACGATCAGTACTCGAACGGAATGAAGCATCTTCGCGCTCTGGCCGCGAGCGGCCTGAAGGCTGTGCACATTCTGCCTTCCTTCCACTTCGCCAGTGTGAACGAAGACAAAACCACTTGGATCATTCCCACCGGCTTGGCGCAATATCCGCCGGACGGCCAGCAGCAGCAAGCGGCCGTCACAGCCAGCCAAACCAGCCCCGCCTTCAACTGGGGCTACGACCCGGTGCATTACCTTGCGCCCGAGGGTGCTTACGCCATCAATCCAGACAATCGCGTAATGGAATATCGCACCATGGTTCAGGGGCTTCACCAGGCAGGGCTGCGCGTCGTCCAGGATGTTGTGTTCAACCACACGAACGCCAGCGGCGAAAGCCCGAACTCCAATCTCGATGAGGTTGTGCCGAATTATTATCATCGCCTCGATGCGAACGGAAATTTGGAGTCGGCCTCGTGCTGCCCCGATACGGCTGCCGAACACCTGATGATGGAAAAGCTGATCATCGATACGCTGGTGCTCAATGCGCGCCAATATAAGATCGATGGTTTCCGCTTCGACATCATGAGCTTCATGTTCACCTACAACATGCAAGACATTCAGGCGGCGCTCCAGGCGCTGACTCCAGAAAAAGATGGCGTTGACGGGTCGAAGATCTATCTCTACGGAGAAGGCTTCAACTTCGGGGACACGGAAAACAACCAGATCGGGCCGAACGCCTCGCAGATTAATCTCTATGGCTTTGGCATCGGCACCTTTAACGACCGCATTCGCGACGGCATACGCGGCGGCAGCCCGTTCACAGACGAACGCGTACAGGGTTTCGCCACTGGGATGTTTACAGACTCCAGCACCTTCACCACGGGAAGCACTGCGTCTAGCGATCAATTAGCCTCGCTGCTCGAAGACACGGACTGGATCGAGGTCGGCCTCGCCGGCAACCTTCGCGATTGGACATTCACCGACCACACAGGAACCACGGTCACCGGCGCACAAGTGAACTACAACGGCCAACCCGTCGGCTATACCGCTAGCCCCATCGAGGACGTCGACTATTGCTCCGTCCACGACAACCAAGCGCTTTTCGACGCCGTGCAACTCAAATCCTCGGCCACCGACGATGTGCACGCTCGCGAACGCCGCCAGGTTCTTGCCACAAGCTTGATCGAGCTGGGCCAGGGCGTGCCCTTCTTCCTCGGCGGCGATGATCTACTTCGCTCCAAGGACATGGACAACAACAGCTACGATTCCGGCGACTGGTTCAATAAACTCGATTTCAGCTACCAGTCCGACAATTGGGGCACCGGTCTGCCTATCGCCAGCCAAAACCAGAGCAATTGGCCGATCATGCAGCCTCTGCTGGCCAATCCCGCGCTCACTCCGCAGCCAACGGACATCGCGCATGCGCGAGACGCCTTCCGCGAATTCCTGGAAATTCGCGGCACCTCTAGCCTGTTCCACATGTCCACGCTCGCCGAAGTGCAAGCCAACTTGCACTTCTTAAACGAAGGGCCAAACCAGACGCCGGGCCTCATCGTGATGAAGCTTGATGCCAATGGCGGCAACTACGGCCAGTATCAACACATCGTCGTGGTGTTCAATGCCACTGACGCGCAAGTCTCGTTTCAGAATTCCGCGTTAGTGGGATTGGGATTGCATCTGCATCCCGTGCAACAGCACTCGAGCGACCCCACTGTGGGTCAATCGTCGTTCAGCGCCACGACAGGCACCGTCGTAGTGCCGGCGCTGACAACAGCCGTCTTTGTGACCGAAAAGCCGTAGTCGGCTTTGCACCATTCCGATGCGTCCGCCATTCCAATTTGGCGGCGGCACAACACGATGAACAAAAGAAGTGGAGATCTGCCCCAAGAATGGCAGGCGCACCCGCCAAGCGATTAATCCTGATTGGCACGCCACGCCTTGGCGCAGCAACTCGCAGAGAATGCCTTGCTCGCGCCTCTCGCAATGGTACGATGTGTCCAATCATGACGATTCGCGGCTTTTGGTTGGGCGTATTCCTTCTCTTGATGGGCTTGCGGCTTGATGCGGTCACGCCACGCAGCTTGCCGGATGGTTACACGAGACGCGTTTGGCAGACGCAGGATGGACTCCCAGAAAATACGGTGCAGGCTTTTGCGCAGACGCCCGACCATTATTTGTGGATTGGCACGAGCGGCGGGCTGGTGAGATTTGACGGCGTACGATTTGTCATCTTTGATCGCTCCAACACACCAGAGATGCACGAAAACAGTATTTTCTGCCTGACCGTTACACGCGACGGAAGTCTGTGGGCCGGCCTGGAAGGCGGTGGACTGCTTCGTTATAGAGGCGGCGTCTTCCAGCAGTACGCCGTGGCCGAAGGTTTGACGAACGGTTTCGTAAGAGCGGTTTTTAAAGACAAACAAGGGACGTTGTGGGTAGGCACGGACGATGGATTGTTCCGGCTTTCCGGCGAACGATTCAGCCGGATGGACGGAAAGGGTGAAATCCCCGCGCTTGCCGTACACGATATCCGTGAAGACCACCTGGGGCGCTTGTGGGTTGGCGGCTCGAGGATGCTGATGATCCGGGGAAGTGAATGCAAAGTATTTGTGCTGGAGGGTTATCCGAGCGCCACCCGCGTCAAATCGATTCTCGAAACCAGCGACGGAACAATCTGGGTGGGAACAGTCTCAGGTCTTCAGCACCTGAGTGGGTCTTTGGAGAGCGGGCGATTTGAGAAGGTTCCCGATATCTCGAGCACGGTGCGCGCCTTGCATGAAGATACCGCGGGCACATTGTGGATCGGCAGCATTGGTAGCGGCCTGGTTCGTCTTCTTGACGGCCGCTTCAGCCGCATGGCGACGCCAGACAATCTTCCGGGCGGCACAGTCCTGGCCATATTCGAAGACAGCGAACAAAACATCTGGGTCGGCATGCAGACGGGGCTGTTGCGTTTGAGCCGCGCAGCGATGAGCACGTTCCCGTTGCCAGAGGCTCCGAACGCGGATTTTGGCACGGTTTATTCCGATCGAGATGGATCGCTGTGGGTCGCCAGCACGCACCTGTACCGTATCGACGCCAATCGCACTGAATCGGAGATGATTCCTGCGCCGGAACCGGGAATCCGCGTTCGCAATGTGTTGCGAGACCGCGCGGGCGCTCTGTGGATCGGCACCGACGGACATGGCGCCTATCGCTTGAAAGGTCCCGAAAAAGTTCACTACACCACACACAATGGTTTGACGAATGATTTTGTCCGCGCATTTCTCGAGAGCCGCGACGGGAGCATCTGGATTGCCACCGACGAAGGCATCAATCGTTGGCGCGACGGGGAACTAACGAACTATCGCATGGAGGATGGCCTCTGCTATTTCAGCATTCGCGCACTGCTGGAAGATCGCATGGGCGGAATCTGGATCGGAACCGACCGCGGCGTGAGCCATTGGCAAGACGGCAGGTTTGTACAAGATGCGGTTGTGAATCGCTTGGCCATGGAAAAGGTTTGGGCCATTCATGAGGATAGTGAAGGCGGGTTGTGGTTTGGCACGCGCGGTGGGGGATTGTTCCGCTGGCGAGACGGCGCACTGACCTCCTATGGCAGCGAACAAGGGTTGGCCAGCAACAGCATTTACCACATCCTGGAAGATTCGCAGGGAATTTTCTGGATGAGTGGTCCAAAGGGAATTTCGTCCGTTTCGAGGCGCGATCTGGACAGACTGGTGAAGCAACCGGGTTCTCAGCCTGCCGTCACGTTCTACGGATTGTCTGACGGCGTTGAAGCAACCCAAATGCACGGCGGAACGCAGCCCGCTGGAGTCCTCACGTCGAACGGCGAGCTGTGGTTTCCCAGCAACCAGGGGCCGGTTCGCGTCCTTCCGGGCCTGGCGCATCCCGGGGAGTTGCCGCAAGTCGTAATCGAAGAAGTATTGGTTGATGGACGCGAGATGCCTTCTTCGGGTCTCCTTGTCGTCCCGCCGGGTGAGGGCAGACTGCAGATCGCCTACAGCGCCATTCGGCTGCGGTCCCAGGAGCGCATCCGCTTTCGCTACATGCTGGAAGGATTCGATCACGAATGGGTCGAGGCAATGAACCGGCGAGTTGCCTACTACACGAATTTGCCTGCCGGGGATTATCGGTTTCGCGTGCAAGCTTTTGAGATGAGCATGCCGGAGAGCGTTGCAGAAGCCTCGTTGAGTTTCCATTGGCGAGCGCACATATATAGGACCAGTTGGTTCGTGGCGCTCTGTGCGTTGTTGATTATTGGAGGGAGCCTGCTTGTTTACCGGCTGCGCTTGCGCCAGGTGCATGCCCGTTTCGAGGCGGTCCTGGAAGAAAGAAATCGTATTGCACGTGAAATGCACGATACCGTCATACAGGGTTGCGCAAGCGCCTCGGCATTACTTGAAGCCGTAGTCTCAATCGAGCCCGACGCGAACGGAACTCGAAAGGATCTACTGGACTCCGCGCGCACCCAGATTCGTGCCACTGTAGACGAAGCACGGCAGGCGATTTGGAACCTTCGCCAGGAGGAATCTGTTTCGCCAGAGATCACCCAACTGCTGGGAAACATGGCCCAGCAAGTCAGTCACGTATCTCGCGTCCCCGTTCACTTTGAAACTTCCGGCAAGACTTTGCCACTCGATAGGACCGTGGAATATGTAATTTTGATGGTGGCACGAGAGGCCGTGTCGAATGCTGTGCATCACGCCCATCCCGCGGAAGTGCGCATCAATGTCAATTTTGATAAGAACAAGATGCACTTGCAGGTGGTGGATAATGGCAAAGGATTTGACCTGACCGAGGTGCTGACCAGCTCCAGCTCGCACTTTGGTTTAATCGGAATGCGCGAAAGAATCGAACACCTGGGAGGCCGCTTCGAGATTGACAGTGCCCCCGGAAGAGGAACACGCCTTGTGGTGGACGTTCCAGTGCGCCAGGCGGTCTCCTGATGCAAGAGCAAAATACTCGCATGAATCCTGCTGAACAAAAAACCCGCATCCTGGTGGTGGATGACCATCCCATCATGCGCTTGGGTGTGGCCGCAATTATCGACGCTCAAGCGGACATGCGGGTGATTGCACAAGCCGGTTCGGGAGAAGAAGCGGTACCTCTTTTCAAGAAGCACCATCCCGATATCACCATGATGGACCTTCGGCTGCCAGGAATGAGCGGGTTGGAAGCCATTCGCCAGATCCGGCAAGAAGATGCTCACGCGAAGTGCCTCGTTCTGACCACGTATGAAGGAGACGAGGACATCCACCAGGCCATCGCCGCCGGCGCAGTTGGCTACATCATTAAAGGAATGTCGCATGAACTGCTGGTTAACGCGTTGCGCCGTGTACGTGCTGGGTCTCATTTTTTGCCGCCGCCCGTGATGCGCAGCCTGGCGGATCGCACCCCAAACTCCGATCTGAGCCCGCGAGAGCGCGAGGTGCTTTCCCTGATGGTCAGGGGAAACAGCAACAAAGAAATTGCCAGCGCGCTGGGAATCACCGAGGCAACCGTGAAGTGCCATGTAAGCGTGATTTTGCTGCGTTTGGGAGTCAATGACCGTACGCAGGCAGTGATTGCGGCTCTGCAACGCGGCCTGGAACACCTGTAACTCACACATTTACCACTTATTCGTTCTACGACCTTAGTCGGATGGCAAACGTGTGTGTCCCCAGTACATTGATGATCTGGATTGGATGTATCAGGATTTCTGGTGATCACACACAACTTTGCGGTCCGAATGACCTTTGTGCTTCTGGCTGGTTTTGCTGTCCTGTGCGCGGACGCGCCAAGAGGTTTTTGCCAGGATAAAGATTCATCCATTTTCATCGACGTCAGCCATCCTCCCGCCCCGCCGGAACCTCTTTCATTTGCAATCGGGGGCAGCACACCCGATGGACATCTTCTCTCCGCAAACAGCCGCTATTTAATGAAGGACGGGGTTCCATGGTTTCCCGTGATGGGAGAGTTCCATTATTCACGCTATCCGGAAAGCGGCTGGGAGGAAGAACTCCTGAAAATGAAAGCCGCGGGCATCCAAATCGTTTCCACGTATGTTTTCTGGATACACCAAGAAGAAATCGAAGGTCAGTTTGATTGGACAGGACAACGCGACCTTCACCGGTTTGTCGAATTGTGCGCGAAACACGGCTTGTATGTGTGGATTCGAGTAGGCCCCTGGGCACACGGCGAAGCGAGAAATGGCGGGCTTCCCGATTGGCTGATTCAGAAATGCCCCACGCGGCAGAGCGATCCCGTGTACCTGCGTTATGTTCGCCTCTACTACGATCAAATCGGTTTGCAGACCAAGGGTTTGTTCTGGAAAGATGGCGGGCCCATTATTGGCGTCCAGATTGAGAACGAATATCACGAGCGCGGTCCGGGAAAAGGGCCCGAGCATATGTTGACTCTCCTCGGGATAGCGCGCGACGCGGGTCTCAACGCGCCTTTTTATACCGCGACAGGCTGGGATGCCGCGGAAATCCCCTCGCAACAATTCCTCCCCGTCTTCGGCGGATACCCTGAAGAGTTTTGGAATCGAAGTCTGCAGCAACTCCCCCCAAACGTAAATTATTTTTTCTCTCCAATCCGATGCGGGGAGAATGTAGGCGACGATCTGCATTCGAAACGCCCGGACATTGATGCCCGCTTCGCTTCCTATCCGTTTCTGACAGCGGAGATGGGTGGCGGGATGGAACCGTCTTACCACCGGCGGCCTGTGTTGAGCGCGGATGATATCGCTTCAATCGAACTGGTGAAGTTGGGATCAGGCGTCACTTTGTACGGCTACTACATGTTTCACGGCGGGACGAATCCGGAAGGCAAACGCACCACCTTGCAGGAATCCCAAGCCACCGGCTATCTCAACGATCTCCCGGTGGAATCGTACGACTACCAGGCGCCTCTCGGAGAATTTGGCCAGATGAATTCTTCGTTTGGGGTTCTGAAAACGTTCCACCTGTTCCTGGATGATTTCGGCTCCAGTTTGGCGACGATGGCTGCCTATTTCCCGGAGCGCATGCCAACAAGCAGGAACGATACAGCAACTCCTCGCGTGGCGGCCAGATTCAATAAGGATCACGGCTTTGTTTTCATCAATAATTATCAGAGGAACTATCCCCTTCCCGCCCACAAGAATTTTCAGGTCACATTGAAAACAGCAGCGGGCGAGATGAAGGTGCCGCGCCAGCCAGTTGAAATTCCAAGCGGCGCTTATGTCATGTGGCCCGTGAATCTGAATCTGGGAGGGACTGTGCTGGAGTATTCCACCGCGCAGCTCCTTTGCCGCCTGGATGAATTGAATACCTATGTGTTTTTTGCCTGGCCCGGATTACCCGCGGAATTTGCCTTCGCTTCCACGGGCGGCGAAAGTATCGAAGCCCCGCACGCCCGAATCACACGTGAAAAGCACTTCGTCCTCGTTGATCAGATCGAGCCGGTAGATCAGAACGTAATCCGCATCAGAAAAGCGGATGGCCAGGAAATCCAGATCCTGTTGCTCAGCCGCGATTCGGCTCGCGACGCGTGGAGAACAAAGTTGGCTGGGCACGATCGTCTTTTGCTTTCCGCCGCGGATTTATATTTCACGCCCAACGCCGTACATTTTATTTCGACTGATCCTAACCAGTTGGAATTCAAGATATTCCCAAAACTCGATCTCGCACCGAAAGGCTTCGCCGCTGCCGATCCAGGGCATCTATTTGAAGAGTACCGGGCGCACGTGGTTCCAGAAAAGATGGAAGCGAAAGTCGAAAAACTTCACGACGCAACTGCCCGCGCGCCGGTTCGCATCAGCCAGGAAGTAGCAGAGGCGCCAGAGGCGGAAGCATTCAAGGGCGCCGCGGAATGGAGCATTCAGGTCCCAGAAATCGCTGATCCCTCTGTGCGAGACGTTCTTCTGCGTATCACCTATACCGGAGATATCGCCCGTGTCTATGAAGGCGGAAAACTCTTCACCGATGATTTCTATGACGGAAGGCCCTGGCAGATTGCCTTGGGGAGGTGTTCAGGCCCGGGAGCGGATGCGGTCCTTGGACTGCAAATCCTGCCGATGAGGAAGGACGCCCCGATCTACGTGCCGGCGGGCGGGCGGATCACTTTTCCCTCCTCTGGCCAAGTTGCTGAATTAAAAGAAGTTGAGGTCGTTCCGGAGTACCAGGCGGTGGCGCAATTCGGGAAGTAAGTATGGCTGGAGTCTTTGCCTCCAATGAATACAGGTAAGGAGCGACGACACATTGCAAACACCTGAAATCAGCCGTGATGCACAAAAATCGATGCGCCTTATCGGCAATCCTACTTTAGGCGGATTTCTTCCATGTAGTGCGGGCCGTAGAATTCGTGCAATTGGTCCACTAGGGCTAGGCGCTTGTGAATCCGAGGTTGGGTGCAACAACATCGGCACAAATAGAAAAGTTGTCGAGGGTTAGCGGGGTGCGACGCGATCAAGTGCGACGCACCCAGGGTTCAGCCATTTGCGGATGTTGAAGAAAACAGTTCTTTGTGGGGTTTTCAGATCTTAGGAGGTTCAAGTGAAAAATTTGGAAGCGCTAGGTCGGTACGGTTTGATGCTCGTCTTGGCGGCGGCGATCCTCTTCGCTCCGTTCGCCAAAGCACAAAACTCGAACACTGGTGAGCTTAAAGGCACCGTGATGGATCCTTCAGGGGCGGTTGTGCAGGGAGCGGCGATCTCGATCACAAATGTGCAAACCGGTGTCGTGACGCCGACGACGTCGAACCAGGCTGGCTTGTACGACGTGCCGTTTCTCGCGCCTGGCAATTACTCGGTTAAATTCACGAAGCAAGGCTTTCGCGATTTTATCCGTTCCGGCATTGTTCTTCAGATCCAAACCCTGGAAATTGATGCCACCCTGCAACTCGGCGTGGCCACTCAAGAAGTTGTGGTAGACGCAGCGGGGCCGCTGGTCGAAACGGAAACCACCTCGCAGCACGTGGATCTGGGAACGCAATCCGTCATCGCGGCGCCCATTGTTGGACAGGACTGGCGCGCCGAGTTAGTGCAACTGATTCCTGGCGTGAACGCTGGCGGAGGCGCTGCCGAAGCCAACGGTCAGGGAGCCGGTGTCAACGGCACGCAGGCGTATAACATAAATTTCCTGGCTGACGGGTCGTCCGCCACGTCTCCCAGAGATAACAACGGCAGCAACTTCATCATGCCCATTGATTCCATCGGTGAAGTCAGCATCAATTCCGGCAATGCCCCCGCCGAATATGGCAACGGCCTCACTTCCATCAACGTGATCACCAAGAGCGGCACAAATGCCTGGCATGGCAGCGCCTTTGAATACATTCAAAACACCGCCTTCAACGCCAGGGGTTATTACAATCACAGCGGATCAAAGGCCGTCGAGCACTGGAACGATTACGGCGCCAGCATAGGCGGGCCGGTTATCAAAAATAAGCTATTCTTCTTTTTCACCTACCAGCGCAATCCTGACACTGCACCAACGGGCGGCACATATACTTACCCGACTGCGGCCATGCAAGCGGGAGATTTTTTTGGAGTTGCCGGCTCTACGGGCACGGCTTTTAGCTCCACCGGCGCATTGTTGGCAACGCCCGATCCAGTAGCCTTGAAGCTCCAGTCGTATTTCCCGGCGGCAACCGCACCGGGCTGGGTCTCCGGATGCCCGGGTCCCGCGAACGTTTCCGGAACCGTCGCACAGACCTGCCCTACAACGAACAATTACATTTTCAGCGGCAGCAGTCCGAATCTCTCAACCTGGTACACCGGCAAGGTTGATTACAATATTTCCGCCAAACAGAAAGTCTCTTTTAGCTTCAACTATTATCCCAATCAGGTTTCGTACGTACCTGCCGATCCCCTCTACCCCAACGATGCTACTTCCTATTCCCAAGGCAATAACTACAACCTGACTGGACAACTTTCTGACGTCTATACGATCAGCAACTCGGTGCTAAACGAGTTTCGTATTGGCGCCAGCCGTGAACTCGATAAGTACGTTCCGCCCTCCCTTGGCAAAAACGATCCCACGACCCTCGGCCTTCAGCCGGCTTACGGCACCAACTCTCCGGCCAACGTATTTCCGAAAATTACGATTGATCAGGGATCAGGCGTTGGCTGCATCGCTTTGGGCGCTGGATGCGGCGAAAATGGCAACATCGATGCCGTGTTGGGCGAGGGCGTTTACAACGTTTCCGATGTCCTCACCCTAATCCACGGCAGGCACACCATCAAGGTCGGCGGCGAGTACGACCGCCTCTACCAAAACTATACCAACTGGGGCGATATCAGCTCTGGCAATTTCGAGTTCAACGGCGGCACCTCCGGGATCCCCTACGCCGACTTCCTTTCTGGCGATGTATACGGTTGGTACGTCTATGATTACGATGCGACCAGCGCCTACACTTGGGCTTCCGCACTATTCGCCAGCGACGACTACAAAATCACACCACACCTCACCGTGAATCTGGGCCTCCGCTGGCAGATGCAGGGGGGCTGGAAGGTTTCTGGCAACAAGTTTGGCAATTACGATCCGTTCCTTCCCAATCCGGGTCCGTCTTGGGGACCGCTTCCCCCCGGCACTCGCGGCGCCATACTTTATGGTGGGCAAAGCGATACAGTCTATGGAGGTCCGACGAGTAACCTGGATACCATCGAAAATGGCGATTATAACGAGTTCGCGCCGCGCGTCGGAATCGCTTGGGCGCCACGTGACAAGTGGTCCGTCCGGGCCAGCTACGGCGTTTTTGACGCTCCCCGCGATGCCGAGAATTACACCGATGGCGCGCTCGGCCTCGGCTTTAATCCACACGGCACCGCCGGATACAATACAAACGGCGTACCGGCGTTCCAATTGTCAGTTGGACCGCCCGCCGGCACTGTCGTCTACCCGACTCTCGAGACACTTTCGCCGATTCTGGACAACGCCAGCAGCGTGCAGTATTACCCCCGCAGCATACCGACCACCTACGTGCAGCAATTTCTCCTTAGCGTTCAGCACGAGTTCGCCGGTGGCATCTTGCTGGACACAAGCTATGTTTATACGCGCGGCACAAACCTGAATTTTCAAACTGACGTCGACCAGGCTCCGGTGGCCAATCTGGGAGTAGTTTGCCCCACTAGCTACACCATGCCGAATTGCGCCGGTCCTGTGCCACAATACACGGCCATTTCTGCCGCCATTTACGATGGCTGGTCGAATTACAACGCATTGCAATTCCGCCTGCAAAAGAAGATGTCGAATGGCTTGGACTTCCAAGTCAACTACGCCTTCTCCAAGTCGTTGGACACGGGCACCGGCACCGGTCATGGATCCGGCGTCGATGAATATCAGAACGCCTACAACCCCGGCGCCAATTACGGCTTGTCGGATTTCGACTCGACCCATACCTTGGTCGGACAGGTCGTCTACGAACTGCCTTTCGGCGCTGGACGCCAGTTCGTTCTTCATGGCCCGCTTGACTACATCGCCGGAGGTTGGCGACTCTCCACTCTCTTCCAGTGGCACTCCGGTGTCCCCTATACCCCGGTGATTCAAGCAGGCGACATTACGAATGCGCTCGATCCCGGGCTTGCCTACTCCCTGGCAAATGGTGCCAAGCTCTATCCCGAAATAGTTGGCAGCCCGACTTTGTCGAATCCTACACCCTCCCGCTGGTTTAACCCGGCGGCCTTCGCCAACCCCGCGCCGGGCACTTTCGGCAACACGGGACGCAACACCCTGATCGGTCCGGGCTTCTCCAACGTCAACTTGAGTATCGCAAAGGAGTTCCGCCTCCCGTGGCGTGAAGGGATGTCGATCGAAATTAGAGGTGACGCCTACGATCTCTTCAACCACGTTAATTACAACAACCCGGATGCCAACGTTGGCTACAACACTACTTCCACGCCGTGTACGGCAGGTCCAAACGCTGGTCTCAATTTGGCGGATTGCTCCGCTGGCCAAATCACCAACTCCGCGGGCTATGCCGCCAACACTCGCATCTTGCAGCTGGGTGCTCACTTCAGGTTCTGAGGGCAGCGCCAGACATTTGATACAACCCCTCTGCGGGGTGCGAGAGCAACGTTGCTTCCGCACCCCGCAGTTTTTTTGCGAGTCCCCGATGCAAGGGATTTCGCGGTGCTCTCTCCCGCCACGTCGGATTTTCTGGCCACTCGGCGCGGGTTGCTATGCTATGGTGAGTGCGCAGACGTCATTGACCGGCGGCGAAAAATTCTATGTAGCTCGCAAGGGAATCTTTAGGGCAGGCTTTGTTCCTCCATGAAAGAAATTCCATCCATTGAGCATCACAAATCCTCGTCTCAGTTTGGCGCCGCATCGGGTTCGGCTGCGTGTCGTGCCGGGCATATACGCGCGAACTCGCTGCTTTCCGTTGTTGTGCTGCTAGCTAGCGCTCTCGCCCTCAGCGCCGCACAGACAGGAACTTCCAGCGCCGCGCAGATTCACAATCATCTTCGCAAGGCCACCGAGTTTCTAAGGGCGAACGATGCCGACTCCGCGGCCAAGGAGTTCAATGCCGTATTGGCGCTGGATCCCAAGAACGCCGAGGCCAATGCAAATCTCGGCGTCATCGCATTCGTTCAGCGTGATTATCAAGGCGCTGCAAAATACCTGCGCAAAGCTCTGGCGGTTGATCCGTCTTTGGTGAAAACACAAGCCTTGTTGGGAATCTGCGAAAGAAGATTAGGGAAGCCCTCGGGCCAGGCGCTGATCGAGAAATCATTCCCCAAACTAAAAGACAAGCACCTGCAAATCCAGGTGGGCCTCGAGCTAGCCAATCTCTACTCGCAGCAGGGTGACCTCGACCGCACCGCTGCCATGATGCGCTCGCTTGTGGACCTCAACCCCGACAACGTCGAAATCCTCTATACGGCGCAGCAGGTTTACACGGAATTGGCCGACGACACGCTGAACAAGTTGGCAATCCTCGCCCCCGGTTCCGCCCGCATGCAGCAAGTCATCGCCGAGCGTTTAATCAATGAAGGAGACCTGAAGGGTGCTACCGAGCACTACAGAAAGGCGCTGGAGATAGACCCGCGATTGCCGGGAGTTCACTTCGAGCTGGCCGAAGCCATACTCGAATCCGCGCCCAACGACGCGCAGGTGCAGGCCGAAGCGGAAAAAGAATTGGAGGCTGGCGTTTCATTCGATGGAGACAGCGCCAAGGCGGAATGCCTGTTTGCGGGAATTGCCGACCGGCGCGGCGAGGCGGATAAAGCCTACGCTCATTACCAGCGTGCCTTTGCCCTGAATCCGGGTGAGGTGGAAGCCCAAATGGGCCTGGGCCGCATACTGGCAAGCGAAGAGAAGCCACAAGAGGCCATGAAGTATTTTCGTATGGCCGTCCAGGCGGACCCGCTCGATGGAGAAGCCCATTATCGGCTGGCCTCCGTCTACAGGATCCTGCAAATGAAAGACGAGGCAAAGAAGGAAGTGCAGCTGTATCTGGACATTAAGAAGGCGAAAGACCGCCTCGAGGAACTGTACCGCCAGATGAACAAAAAGCCACCGGAGCATGGGGAGCAAGTGCCCGACGCGGAGCCATGAAATGCATCTGCCGTCCCTGGCGAGCCCACTTTTCGCCCATCCAACAAGTCTTTGCAGACTCCTACCAAAGTCGGATTGCCCCTGCGATTCACAAAGCTATGATCTTGCATCAATTATTTGCATCGTTGGCATCCAAGGCCCGGGAATGGTCATTGCCCATGCAGGAGTAGGCCGTGAGAGGTAAAGTGCAGAAACAACCACGTATCCTGGTTTGCGGCCTTATCATCTTATTTGGGCTCTCGTGTGTTTATGCCTGTGGCGGCGGCTCTTCAGGTGGCTCCACTCCACCACCACCTGCCACTCTGCCTCCAAACCTCATGGCGGCCTTTGCTGTGGCGAATGTTGCGCTGAACGGTACCACCTCCCTGACCTTCACGCTTTCCAATCCAAATTCCGAGGCCTCTTTGAGTGGCATCGGTTTTACAGACGCGCTCCCCGCAGGCCTGATGGTCGCCACACCTGATGGCTTGAACGGCAACTGCAGCACCGGCACGATCACCGCGAACGCAGGTTCATCGAGCATTAGCCTGTCGGGAGCCACGCTTGCTGCCAGCGCCAATTGCAGCTTTACCGTGAGTATCTCCGCGGTCGCCGCTGGAATGCAAAACGACACAACGACAGCGGTGACATCAACGGAGGGCGGGAGCGGCAAAACAGCATCAGCTTCCATCACCGTCACAAACCAAAGCCAGCAGCCCGCTGAGCCAACTGCTATCACTCCCATCAGTCTCGATATCTACTACCTCCTGAATCAAAGCGATGCGTTGCAGGCCGACCTCAACAATGGTTCGACGACGAGCGGCGATCATATTCTCGTGCAACCGCGCAGCTTTACGAGCTTGACCCAGAGATGGCAATTCACGAGTCTCACCGGCGGCCTTTGGGAGATCGCAAATACTTCAAACAATTTGTGCCTCGATAGCACGAGCAATTCGGGCGTCACGTATGTCGTGCAGAATCCCTGTGCCGCCGCGACAACTCCAACGCAGCAGTGGAACCTCACTCCCACCAGCAATGGTTACTATACGATTTCGAATCAGAGCACGGGTCTCTTGATGGATGTGGGCACGGCGTGCGTGGCAGCAGGCTCGTGTTTGACTCAGACCGCCCTTTCCGGGTCCGCCACGCAGAGCCAACAATGGTTGTTGCGCCCCACTTTTTTCCGCGGCGTGGACAATGCCTTGTTGGAGAAGCAAGAGGCTGCCCGCGCGGCAGCTGGCGTGCCCTGGTGGAAGGATGCAGGGCAGCAAGAAGACGTGCTGCAAATCCTCAAGAACCACGGCGTCAACATGCTGCGCTTACGGCCAAGCTCCGTTCCGCCCTATGTGAACATCTCCCAGGTTGGGTGTAGCTCCAGCACCTCCTGCTATGGAGAAACTGAACAGCAGGACTTGGACCTGGCAAAACGCGCGAAGAACCTCGGCTTGAGCTTGCAATTGACTTTGCTGTTTGATGGCGGAAGCTCCGCCAGCATTCCGTCCGCTTGGGCATCCGACAGCGCCACCCAGATGCAGACCGACTTGTACAACTATGTCAAAGCTGAAATCATGGCGTACCGCCAAGCGGGAGTGATGCCCGACATGGTGGCGGTTGGCAATGAAGTGAATAATGGATTCCTGGGACCGGCGGGCAGTCTCTCCACATCCACATTCCCGCAATTTGCGCTCCTGCAAATTCAGGCGATACAAGCGGTAAAGGACGCCGCCGCCGATACTTCCATCGGACCCGCCATCCCCGCGCCACTCACCTGCATCCACATCACGCCAGGCTGGGATATCACTGGGTTTTTCACACTCGCAAACCAGAATAATATTCCTTACGACGCCGTCTGCCAGAGTTACTACCCCTTCTATCACGGTCCACTGACTGCCGCGCAGGCCACTGCTTCCAATCCCAGCAGCCAACCGATCGAGCAGGAAGTACTCACGAACGCCGCTAACAGCATCGGTAAGCCCATCCTGATTCTCGAGACGGGCGAACACTACGAAAATGGATTTGACTCCAACGATCCCTGGTACACCCCGCCGACTCAGCAGACGCAGAATCAGTTCCTGCTGGATTTGCGGGGCGTTGTGGCGGGGCTTCCGAACAACTTGGGAATGGGCGTCGCCTACTGGGACGCAACAGGCGTAAACGTGCCCAATTCGAGCGGTGCGACCGTCAACGGTGACAATCTGCCGGACGCCATCTACGTTTGGGCTGGCCTGACGTTGTTTGATAATGCGGACAGTTCAGGCACCACGAACGTGAATGATCCGAATTATTCGACGCCGCTTCCGGCGCTGGATGCACTGGGGAAGCCGTAGCGATAACCGAGATTGTGCCTGGAATGCCGCAGCGTTGGATGAATGCGAGCGATTCGGCAACAGGGCATTACGCTTACCATTTGAGATTCCGCGAAGAAGGAGGCGCTTCAATCGCCATGAAAAAGATCTGTTGCACCGCCGTATTGGCACTGCTGCTTTTGCAAGCCACGCCTGTTAGCGCATCTGACTATGCGGTTGGCGCCGATTTATCTTTTCTAAAGCAAGCGGAGGATCAGGGCAAGGTATTCAAGGACGACGGAGTCGCCAAGCCCGGCTTGGAAATCTTCAAGGATCATGGCTACAACTGGATTCGCTTGCGGCTGTTTCATACGCCCACGGAATTGCCCAACAATCTTGAATACACCATCGCACTCGCCAAAGAGGCCAAAAAGCTGGGCTATCACTTTCTGCTGGACTACCACTATTCCGACACCTGGGCTGACCCGGGCAAGCAATTCCTGCCGAAAGCCTGGGAAGGCATGTCGCACGCACAGCTAGTCAAAGCAGTTTTCGAGTATACGAAACAGACCATGGGCGCATTCCACGACGCGGGCGTGCTCCCCGACATGGTGCAGATCGGCAATGAAGTCATCAACGGCATGCTTTGGCCAGACGGCCGCCTGCCCGACAATTGGGACAACTTCGCGGATTTGGTGAAAGCGGGAATTGCCGGTGTGGAAGCGGGTAAAGGAGACGCGGTGCGCCCGCAAATCATGATCCACATCGATCAGGGCGCCAACAAGGTCAAGACCAAATACTTCTTCGACAAACTCAATTCCTATCACGTGAATTACGACGTGATCGGCCAGTCTTACTATCCCTGGTGGCATGGCAGCTTGAATGACCTCCGCGAAAACATGGATTTCATGGCTTTGGAGTACAAAAAAGACATCATCGTTGTGGAGGCCGCTTACAACTGGAAACCGGCCGAGTACACCAAGCGGCCCGCACCATTTCCAGAAACGCCAGAAGGGCAAAAGCAGTTTCTCGAGGAAGTAAATCGCGTTGTGCAGGAAACTCCGAATGGCCTTGGGAAAGGCTTGTTCTGGTGGGAACCGGCAGTTGCCGGGCCGCTGGGCTCCCGCGGATTCTTCGACGAACAGGGCAACGCTCTGCCGGTGATCACTACCTTCGATAAATACACGCGGCACTGAGAGAGGCTGATGAAAATGCGCAGCCCATGGGGCAATGCCGTAGACCGGCGGGAACTGCTGAAGCAGGCCGGAGCCGCCGCGCTGATATCCGCATTGGCCCCGGCAAACTCGCTCTTTGCAAATGGTCCCGCCGAAAATCCATCTCCCAGAATCCGCGAAAGTTTTGATTTCGGATGGAAGTTTTCCAGAGGCGACTTCCCAGCCGCGCAGAACGCTGAATTCTCTGACGCAAGCTGGAAAAATGTGACCTTGCCGCACGATTGGAGCATCGAAGGCCCCTTTGGCGAAAACGAACCTTCCGCGCAATGCGGGGGATATTTGCCGACCGGCTTCGGCTGGTACCGAAAACGCTTCCAGCTCCCCGGCTCATACAAAGACAAACAACTCACCATTGAGTTCGACGGCGTCTATCAAAACAGCGAAGTGTGGATCAACGGCCACTATCTCGGCAAACGCCCCTATGGGTTCGTACCGTTTTACTACGACCTCACCCCGTATGTTCGTTTTGGTGGCGAAAACGTAATTGCCGTCAAGGTCGATAATTCCCACCAGACGAATTGCCGCTGGTATTCCGGGTCTGGCATCTACAGGCACACCTGGCTGCTTTCCACCAACAAATTGCACGTCGCCCACTGGGGAACGTTCGTCACGTGTCCCCATGTGTCGAGGGATGCCGCGACACTGCAAATCAAAACTACGATAACGAACGAGACGAGCAATTCCGCGAACTGCACTGTAACCACGGAAATCCTCGACGCTGCGGAGAAGATTGTCCAGAGTACAGGGACAAGCCAGGAAGTTGCGGCCAATGCAGAATATGAATTCGTTCAGCAAGCCACGGTAACAACGCCGCATCTTTGGTCCGTCAATGACGCTTATTTGTACAAGGTTCGCAGCACACTCCGCACGAACAATCAGGTCGTCGACGAGTACGACACGCCAATCGGCATCCGCGAATCCATCTTTGACGCGGACAAGGGATTCCTGCTGAACGGCCAGCACGTCAAGTTGAATGGCGTTTGCCTGCACCATGATGCGGGATGCTTGGGCGCCGCTGTGCCCGAGCCAGTCTGGGAGCGCCGTCTGCAACTACTGAAGGAAATGGGCTGCAATGCCATTCGCACAAGCCACAATCCCTACGCCGCGGAATTCCTGGATTTGTGCGACCGCATGGGCTTCCTGGTAATGAACGAGGCCTTCGACGAGTGGAAAGTCCCCAAGGGCCAAATCGGTCCCAACGGTTACAGCAAATATTTCGACGAATGGTACGAGCGTGACGTGCAAAACTTCGTGCGGCGCGACCGTAACCATCCTTCCGTTGTCTTATGGAGCGCCGGAAACGAAGTAGGCGATCAGGGCGATCCCCATGGCGCGGAGACTCTCGCAAAGCTACTGAAGGTGTTTCATTCGGAGGATCCCACGCGTCCGGTCACGGTTGGTTGCGACCACATTTCTTCCGAACCAGCCTCCGACGCCGCCCGGCCAGAGTTTCTCGCGCTGCTCGATGTCGTTGGTTACAACTATGCGGACCGCTGGCGAGATCGCAGGGAAAAGTACTACAGCATTGACCGCGCCGCGTTTCCCCATCGCCGCTTTATCGGAACGGAAAGCGAAGCGATGGGCAGCATCCGCGGCGATTACCGCACTTTGTTCCCAGAGGAAATCCCAGCAGGGCTTCCCGCTTTCCTGGCCGGAAGAAACATCGACGTGGAACAGCTGTGGAAGTTTGTCCGCATCTACGACTACGTCTCCGGCGATTTCATGTGGACGGGCATTGATTACCTGGGAGAAGCACGCTGGCCAATGAAGAATTCTTCCTCGGGCGTCATGGATACTTGCGGCTTCAAAAAAGACGGCTTCTACTTTTACCAAAGTCAGTGGACCCCCAAGCCTGTCTTGCACCTCTTTCCTCATTGGAATTGGAAGGGTAAAGAGGGCCGCATCGTGCCGATAACGTGCTACACGAATTGCGACACCGTCGAACTGTTTCTGAATGGCAAGTCCTACGGAGTGAAGGGCTACGAATTTCCTCGAGTGGGCATGGAAGGCAAATACGGAAATTATCCGCAGCGCGCCAAAGTAATGCGCACCACCTCCGATCTGCACTTGGCGTGGGACGTGCCGTACGAGCCAGGCATTCTGAAGGCGGTTGGAATGAGGAGTGGAGAAATCGCGGCGACATACGAAGTATTCACAACGGGAGAACCGGCAGCGATCGGTTTGTCGGCCGATCGTGAATCCATTGCCGCGGATGGCCGCGACGTGGCCCACCTCATCGTTCAAATTCTGGACGACAACGCCAAGGTGGTGCCTATCGCGGACGATGAGGTCACCTTCAAAATGGAAGGCGAGGGGACGCTCCTCGGAGTGGACAACGGAAACCCGGCAAGTCACGAAGACTTCAAATCGAATCGTAGGAAAGCATTCAACGGGCTATGTCTTGCCATCGTCCAATCCAATGGCAAGCCGGGACGAATTCGGGTCACGGCCTCGTCTCCATCGCTGAAATCAGCAAGCATAGTCATCGCGACAAGAGCTTGAACTGCGAAAAGCTTTGACTATTTCCTGAACCCGTCCCACTTCGGCTTCCTGCTGCCGCTGGTGCGGGTAGTCTCTAGTGCCAGGAATGACAGCGACACTTCTGAGAGGGCTGGGCTCCGTGATAGGATAAACCCGCCCGGCCGCCGCCCAACAGCCAACCCATTCACAACTATGTCGCCTTCGGGCGCGATAACACTTACTGAGGAGGAATAATGAAGAAGACGCTTCTGGGTATCAGTTTCGCTCTCGCACTGGCTGTTCCCCTTCTTGCGCAGGATAGAGAAACGGATCGCGTGGAGAACGCCGGAAAAGTAATGAAGGAGATCTTGGATGTCCCCGACAGCATTCCAGGAGACGTTCTGGACAAGGCAGATTGCGTGGTGATTCTGCCATCGGTCCTGAAATTCGCCATCGGGTTCGGAGGCAGCTACGGACGCGGCGTAATGACCTGTCGCGGCGGCAAGGCGTTTAATGGCGCCTGGGGCGCGCCAACGATGATGGCCCTGGAAGGTGGCAGCGCCGGATTGCAACTGGGCGGAAACGCCACGGACTTTGTGTTGCTCCTCATGAGCCCGCGATCCGCGACCAGCATCTTGAGCAGCAAGGTGAAGCTGGGCGGAGATGCCAGCGCAGCGGCCGGCCCGGTTGGGCGAACGGCTTCGGCGGAAACGGATGTAACCATGCGGGCGGAGATTCTTTCGTACTCGCGCGCGCGTGGACTCTTCGCGGGCATTTCGTTGGAAGGATCGACGCTTCGCCCGGATGATAGCGCCAACAAGCATCTCTACGGCAAAGACATAAGCGCCTCCGCCATCGTGTTCGATAAAGCGGTGCCCGTACCAGCGTGCGCCCAGGGACTGCTGGCGACTCTGCACAAGGCTTCTCCCGTTTATAAGGGCGCCAAATAGCACGGCATAATCTCAAATCAAAGTAGCGATGGCCGGTCCACAGTGACCGGCCATTTTTTTTCTACGAAAGCAATCGGCTGGCGCTTTGTCTCCAGGTGTTCCTAAAACAAGGTGCGGCAACGCGGCGCGCAGGTGGCAGGAATAGGCTTGACTTCCAGAAAGTGAGGAAGTAAAAAGGAAAGCAACCGTAAGTAGACGAAAGAATGCGAAACCAAGGAAAACCGAAACCAAGGCGAGGAAAATTTTTGGGGGTGTGGAATGAGACGGATTAGCAGGCTGTGTTGGTTGGCCGTGATGGCCATGATGGTGTGGGGCGGAATGCTGGCGCCGGCGGTCCTCGGGCAGTCAACGTACACGGCGCAGCTCAGCGGCGTGGTGACGGATTCGAGCGGCGCGGTGATTCCCGGGGCCAAAGTCATTTTGACGGACGAGGCCACGAATATTGCCATGAACAACGTGACCGACGGCCGCGGGATCTACGTGTTTACTGGCCTGAGGCCGACCACGTATTCAATCCGGGTGGAGGCGCCAAATCTTGCCGCGCAAGAGCGCAAGGGAGTGGTGCTGGCGGTGAACCAGCAGGCAACTCTGGATTTCACATTGACTCCAGGAACGGTGTCGGAGGTTGTGACCGTGACCGAGCAGGCGCCGATGCTCGATACCGGAAACGCCACCCTGGGGACGGATATCACCAACGATTATATTAAGGACCTGCCGCTGATCAACCGAAACATGTTCGGGCTGACCTTTCTGGCCGCGGGCGTAACAGAGACGACGGGTTCCGGCACCAATGACGGCTATCCGGAAGGCACAAATTTTGTGTCGAACGGGCAACGCAATGCCACCGCTGAAGTGCGCATCGATGGGGCGCTGACCAGCGCACCGGAACAAGGAGAAGGCGCCACTTCCAACGTTTATTACGAGCCGCTGGTGGACATGGTGCAGGAATTCAAAGTCGAGAACAACAGTTTCTCCGCCGAGTACGGGAACAACGGCGGCACTGTCGTCAACATGGTCCTGAAATCGGGGGGCAACGATTTTCATGGAAGCGGCTGGTGGTTTGGCCAGCGCTCCGCCCTGAACGCCAACGAATTCTTCAACAACGCTTACGGGAATGCCAAGCCGGAATACTCGCGTGACCAATACGGATTCTCGCTCGGTGGCCCCATCCGCAAGCAGAAAACTTTCTTTTTTGTGGATTTCGAGAAGATCCGGCAAACCTCCCCGCTGATCGTTTCCGGCACCGTGCCGACGGACGCCATGCGAACCGGCGATTTTTCCGAACTGTTAAGCGGCTCCAATCAGCAGACGATTTACAATCCCTTTAATTGCGTGCTGAATGTGCCTGGCGATCCGACGCAAGGCTGCACGCGGACAGTGGTGCCGGGCAATCGCCTGGATCTGGCGGGACTGACCGATCCGGAAGGATTGGCGTTGCTCAAATTGTTCCCGGAACCGAATATATCGGGGGCAGGGGACATCAACAATTTCCGCCAGACGGTGGTGGTAAATTCCCCGCAATACCAGTTTGACGTGAAGGTCGATCACCAAATCAACGAGAAGCAGCGCCTGACCGCCCGTTACAGCCGTTTGCATAGCGTCTATACCGCGCCATTCGTGGTCGGAGACTCGGGTCCGGATGACGGCTTCACGGGGATCAACAGCGTGCAAAACGTGGGAATCGAGCACACCTGGTCCTTAACGCCCACAACGATCTGGGTTAGCCGCTTCGGACTGGATCGTGCCTACGGACCCGTGAAGCCCATTATGACTCCCTCGACCGCCGAGGCAGCCGGCTTTCCATCCTATTTAGGCCAGGCCAACCTTGTCGATCGCATGCCAGAGCTCACCACCGACCCAACCAATGGCGATCTTTCGATGTATACGCAATGCTGTACCTTTACGAATTTCGCACACTCGCTTTTTGCATATTCCTCTTCGCTCTCGCTGGTGCGGCGCGGCCACACAATCAAGTTCGGATTCGAACAACGCCAGTTTCTGAACAACTTCTGGCAGCCAAACTATCCGACGGGCAATTTCTATTTCCCACAGGGCATCACGGCGGCCTTTCCGGGAGACCCTAATCCGACTTTGTCTGACGGGAACTCCTTCGCAACCATGGCGATGGGCTGGGCCGATCCCAGCAGTTCCATCATTGTGCAACCTTCCGTAGCCGACAAATCCTGGGAGACCGGATTTTACGTGCAGGATGACTGGAAGTTGAGCGCGCGACTGACCGTCAACCTGGGATTGCGCTATGAGTGGAGCACTCCTTACACCGTGCGGCATAACCTCACGCAATTCAGCGATTTCACCGGCGACACAGGGATTTCCGTGCCATTGCCCAATGGGCTCGACCCCACCGAGACCACTTTGACGGACTTGAAAGGAACCACGCTTTTTGCTAACCAGGGCGGCCTGGGACGTAGCGTGCCGACAGACCGTAACAATGTTGCACCCCGGTTGGGATTCGCCTACTCAATCAATAACAACACCGTGGTTCGTGGAGGCGCCGGCGTGTACTACGGTATGAGCCCCGCGACAAACTTCCAGTATGTGGGCACGGCGTTTGGGGCGAGCGCGACTTCCCAGTTTTCGCTGGATAACAACATGACGAGAAATACGTCGGTTACGTTGACGAATCCTTATCCGAATGGAATACCGGTTCCACAAGGTGAAGCCGCTGGAAAGCTGGCATTGTGGGGCTTTGATAACAGCAATAACCTGGGGACCGAACAGGCGCGAAACGGCGACATCTATCAATGGAACCTTGGGGTGCAGCACCTCTTCCCTTGGGAAGTCACCATCGGAGTGGACTATTCCGCGAACCGAAGCACGCATCTTCCTTGGGGAGGCTACTCCAGCACAAGGAACCGGAACTTCATTTCATCGGACTTGCTGGCACAAATCACGGCAGAACAACACGCGGCTGATCCCAACGGCGCGGCAGACTGTGACGCAAACAGTTGTGTGACAAATTATCTGAACACGTTGGTAACAAACCCCTTTGCGCCGCTTTTCCAACCCGGTTCGCAACAGATGTTTAACGCGCCCGCCTCTCTCTACTACCAAGATCAAGTTCCGCTCTATTACCTGCTGCGGCCGTTCCCGCAGTTCGCCGGCACATTTCAGGGGCTGCCGAATTTTGGGGCCAATTCCTGGTACAACGCGATGCAGCTGCGATTCCAGAAGCGCCTGAATCACTACTTCAGCCTGGAAGGCAACTACACGTTCTCGAAAGCGACCGACGATTCCTCCGTGGGGGCCAATGCGTTCGTGGGCAACCTGAATCTTGGTAACCCGCAGCAGAATGACCGTCCGGGAAACGAATATGCACCCAGCGCCAACGACGCACCGCACCGGTTCGTCGTTGCGGCCATCTTCGATGTGCCCGTGGGCCGTGGACTTTGGCTGGGCCACGATATGAACCGAGTTGTGGATGGATTTGTGGGAGGTTGGTCGATCTCCACGCTGATTACCAAGCAATCGGGGCAACCATTGCCGGTTTCCATGGCTAATCCACGTTTGTTGGACGGGAACCAGCGGCCGAATGTGATCTGTTCACAGCTTTCCAGCGGGTTTAGCTATCATCAGGCGGCTTCCAACTACCTGGAACAACAACTGGGTGATCCCTCTGCGGTTAATCCCTATTCCACCTCCGTGCTCAATCCAAACTGCTTTGCGGATCCCGGCGACCAGGTTCCTGGGGACGCACCGCGATACTTCTCCGCCATCCGCGCGGACGGAATTCACAACATGGATGCGACCCTCAGCAAGGAGTTCAAGGTCCATGAGGGAATGACACTGCAACTGCGCGGGGAATTCTTCAACTTCACCAACACGCCACGGTTTGGATTCCCTAACCTCGGTTGGTCGGCCGGCGCGCCGGGAACGGGCAACAGTACCTTCGGCCAAGTTACGTACACGGCAAATTCTCCCAGAACCGTGCAGTTCGGCATGCGTTTCCAATTCTAGGCATAAGGCGGAAGTTATGAGACGCCGCGATTTCTTGAAGACTGGTGCGTTTGGCGCGGCGGCGGCTTACGTTCCGCCCCATAATTTCGACAAATACGATTTTGGCGGCGGTCCTGCGATTCAGGACAGGCTCAACCAAGGTCCTTTTCCGGCGGATCTTTATCCGAGTTGGACCGTGGTGATGGCGGTGACGCCTTCGGATGAGCCCGTAGCGAATTACGGAATGGGGCTGATCACCTATCTTTGCGACGAAGTGGGCCTGCAGAGAAACGCCGGCCAGAGCGTCGAATCCGCGCTGGAAGAGTTGGTGAAATTCCCGCTGGGCTCGAAGCTGTATCTGCGCGTGAACTGGAAAGATGTACAGCCGCAGCCTGGGCCTTTGCAACCAAACGCAATCTGGAACACCGCGTTCGCATTGGCGCGGCAATATGGCAAGCGCATCGGACTCCGCGTGATGATCAGCAATCCCGATATTCCCGGCTACGCGCTACCCGATTTTCTGCGGGAAAAAGTTCCCATGATCAAGCTGGGCGAGTGGCAGAAACGGGAGCGGGAAGAGCCGCGATGTGACGACCCGGCATTTCAAGCCGCCTTCCAGGATTTGATCGGCCAACTCTCGGAGAAATACGACGGACATCCTGACGTGGAATTCGTGGACACCTGCATGTATGGATTCTGGGGTGAAGGGCACACCTGGCCGCTGGAAAAGAATCCATATCCCGATTACAGCACCGCGGAAAATGCGTTTGTGAAAATGTTTGACGAGCAAACGGCGCGATGGAAGAAGACTCCGCTGGTAACCAACACGCAGCCGGATTTCAGCAAGGTAGGGAACTCCGAACTTGTTGACCGAACGATTCGCAGCGGAGGCTGGCTTCGCACAGACACCATTTTCATCGAGAACGAGCAGATCGAGGCGCTGAGCAACCGTCCACCCTGGACGGGAGCGGCCATCGAAGTGGGAATGTCCGATGGTTCGCCAGCTAGCTTGCATCTGGACGAGGGTGTGACCTATACCGATAACGTCCTGTGCCACGCGAAAGATGTCGGCGCTTGTTATTTTTCGCTTTGGAATTGGCATCGCATCTCAGCCGGTGGATTGCAGCGCTACTACGAGGCTCACCCCAAGGCACTCGATACTTTGGCGAGGACGATCGGATATCGCGTGCGGCCTTCGTGGGTCTGGACGTATGAAGAGCGCGGCGAAACAGGATTGATCATCGGTTTCGTGAATGACGGAATCGCGGGCGTTCCGGGAGCGCTGCGCATCAGCGTGGCAAACGAGGCGGGGCAAGAACTCACAGCCGGCTTTTTGGATGCGGGCTACCCGCTTCCCGGGAAAGTGCGCCAGGCGCTGCTGCCACTGCCAAAAGGGACGGCGTGGCGCGGCTTGCGCCTGCGTGCGGAAATCGAAGTGAAAGGGCAGAGGCATAAAGTGCGCTGGGCGTGCCGTCAAAAGCTGAATGACGATGGAAGCCTGACGCTGCGGCCCACGCTGGGCCTGAATGTTTCCGATGAGACAGGTGGAGTGTAAACGTGAAACCGAAAAATGGAATTCGGCAAGCAAGTGTCCGAATTAAAGGGAAAGGTTTTTTGTTTTTGTGCGGGGCGCTCCTGATTGGCGGGCTGACGATAACCGTGACTGGGCAGGAAGTCCAACAGAATTGGACGCACTACGTGCGCATTGGAGCGTACAGCCTGGCGCGGAAGGATGCCGCAGCGATTGTGCGCGATGCGCAGAAGTCGCACGTTTACGGAATCGAGGTGGATAACGATATACCCGGACGCTACGAGAGCTATCTGGATCCCACCGAAAAGTTGCAGGCAATTCGTGCGGTGAGCGAAGCCGCGCATGCTGCCGGGAATAAATCGTTCGTATACATTGCGGGCACCGAATGCATCACGGCGAATGCCGATAAATCCGCGCACTCCGTGATGAAAGATCACCCGGACTGGGTGCAGCGAAATATCAAGGGCGATCCCGCGGTGTTCACTTCCGGCGCGGCGTTCTGGATCAGCCCGGGGGATGAAGATGTGTGGGTCAGCCCGTACGCCAGGGAATGGCGGAAGACGTACATGAAACGTGTGGGGCAAATTGCGGCGACGGGGATTGACGGAATTTACGTGGATATTCCGTATTGGATGACGCATTTCGACGGATGGGAAAATACCTGGGCGAGCTTTGACGATGGAACAGTGGCGGCGTTCAAGGAAAAGACAGGGCTGGATGCCCGGCACGATTTGAAGCTGGGCGATTTTGGCGATGCGAATTTCCGCAAATGGGTGGATTTCCGAATCACCACGATGACCGAGTTTATGGGCGAGATTCGCGAGTCGGCGCGACGCGTGAATCCCAACATCGTGGTGATTCCGGAAATTTACCCCGGAATCGAGGAAGAAGCCACGCGGGTGGGCGCGGACGTCTATCAGATGTACGCCGTGGTGGACGCCATCGCGCACGAATATGAATTTGGCAACGGCGAGCACATGGCGGCAACGCGAACGCAACTGGATTGGTTCTTATACCAGGCGGGCATGCTGTCGTTTCGCGCGTTCGCCGAGGGCAGAGCTACCTGGATACTGAATTATTCGTGGGACGGGCAGAAGGGCGTTTCTCCGTCAGACGAAATGAAAAATCTGGCGGCTTCCGAGGTGATGGCCGGAGCGAACTTCTGGGATGCGAAGGGACATGTGATGTCCGGTTCAAACGATCCTGCCACAAGGGTGGAGATTTTTCAGTGGATCGAAAAGCATGAAAAAGTTTTGTACCAGCCACGCGTGCCGATACAACCGGTGGGCGTTTATTTTTCGCCCAAGAGCCGTGACTATGCGGCGAAGGAGTTTCTGCGGGCATACCGCGGCATGCTGGTGCTGCTCCTGCAAAAGCATCGCGAATTTGCAGTGGTGACGCCGCGGACGTTGAAGAATTTTCAGGGGCGCGTGCTGGCACTGCCAGATGTCAGCGTACTGGACGAGGAAGAAAAACGGGAGCTGGCCGCTTTCGTGGAGAAAGGTGTGAAACTCGTTGTGACCGGGAAAAATGCGACGGGATTGCCCGGCGGATCACAGGTGAGCGAATTCCCCGAAAGTCCAGACAAGGGTTATCTGGAAGGACTGGAAAAAAATTTTACGGAAGGATCGTCGCGTGTACCTTCCGCACTGATGGATGCGCTCGACGCAAAAGCGGATGTGCGGATTGCCGCTTCACCGGAAGTGGCGACAAACATCGCGGCGGTGGATGGGAAGACCACGATTTACTTTGCGAATTTTGGCGGCCTGGTCCCGAACAAAGTGGGAGTACCAACACCCGCGAAAAATGTAGAAATAAGCGTGCCGGCAGGGAAGGGCGATACGGCAACCTTCCTGCCATTTCTTGGCGAGGAACAGACGGTGAAGGGTAAAATCTCGGGCGACCGCGTGATTTTTGTTTTGCCGCCGATTGAACGCGGCGCCGTGGTACAGATCGAGAAAGCGCGATAAGAAACGAGTGGGCGAGTGAAGATCACCGAAGGCAAACGAAAAGGACTGGAGCGCGTGGCGAACGCGAGAGGCGTGATCGCCGCACTGGCGATTGACCAGCGTGGCGCGCTGCAGAACCTGTTTGCCAAATCAAAGGGCATGGAGGCTGCCGCCGTGCCCGGCGAATGGCTGGTGCAATTCAAGGAGGCAGTGAGCCGCATTTTGACGGCGGAGGCGAGCGCGATTCTGCTCGACCCGGAATATGGCTTGCCCGCGGCAAAACAGCGCGCAAAGAACGCAGGATTGCTGTTGGCCTACGAGAAAACGGGTTACGACAAAACGGTGCCGGGAAGATTGCCAGCGTTGCTGGCGCACTGGTCCGTGCGGAGGCTGATCGAGGCAGGCGCGGATTGCGTAAAAATTTTGCTGTATTACTCTCCATCGAGTTCAGCGGAAATCAATGACCAGAAACATGCATGGGTGGAACGGATTGGAGCGGAGTGTTTTGCGGCGGATGTACCGTTTTTCCTGGAGTTGGTGAGTTACGCGGAAGGGATGGACGAAAAGGGAAGGGAATTCGCGAAGAGCAAGCCACAAGTAGTGACGGCGAGTGTGGCGGAGTTTTCCAAATCGCGCTATGCGGTGGACGTGTTGAAGGTAGGCGTTCCTGTGAACATGGCGTTTGTCGAGGGATCGCCCTCAGCCGGGCCGGAAATTCTCTACACCCGCGAGCAAGCGAAGGCGTACTATCGCGAGGCTGCAGCGGCAGCGAAAGTCCCCTTCATCTATCTTTCAGAAGGCGTGAGCAACGAGACATTTGAAGATGCGTTGGAACTTGCGGGCGAGGCGGGTGCGAGTTTTTCTGGAGTTTTATGCGGTCGCGCCACGTGGAAAGACGGTGTCGATGTTTTCGCGCAACACGGAATGAATGCGTTGGAGGATTGGCTGAACAGCGAGGGAATTCGCAACATCCAGCGAGTGAACGCAAAATTATCGGCAGCAAGGCCATGGACGGAGATTCATGCGAGAGGGCAGGCGGCCATATCTCCCAAAGGAAATTCGTGACGATGCCTTCTCATCCACAATCGCAGCACCGGGATGCCAGCGAGCAGCTCTTCCGCATGGTCCAGGAAAACCACGCTGGAAAACATGTGGGGATCTATTCCATCTGTTCCGCAAATCGATTTGTGCTGGAAGCAGGAATGGAGCAAGCCAAACGAGATGACAGTCTGCTGTGCATCGAATCCACTTCCAATCAGGTGAATCAATTCGGTGGCTACACGGGACAAACTCCGGCAGAGTTTGTTGCGTTCGTGAAAGAAGTGGCGAAAGCAGAGGGTTTCCCGCAAGAAAAGATTCTGCTCGGCGGCGATCATATCGGGCCGCATGTGTGGCGAACCGAAAAGGCATCAAGCGCAATGGAAAAAGCGCGGGAACTGGTGCAAGCCTACGTGCGCGCGGGTTACGCGAAAATTCATCTGGATGCGAGCATGCCCTGCGCCGATGATCCTGGCAACTCGCAGGGGCCGTTGGCGGATGAAGTGGTAAGTGAGCGCGCCGCGGAGCTGTGCAAAGCCGCGGAAGAAGCGCACATGGAGATTAAAGCAGGATCGCCCGCGCCGCTGTATGTAATCGGGACAGAAGTGCCGATTCCGGGCGGCGAGCAAGAGGGAGCGCAAGCGCCAGAAGTGACGAGCACCGAAGCTGTGGCAAAAACGCTGGCCACGGCCAGGCAGTCGTTCTATTCGCGCGGCTTGCAAGAGGCGTGGGAAAGAGTAATCGCTGTGGTAGTCCAGCCGGGTGTGGAATTTGGTGACGCGAATGTGTTTGCCTACGATGCGACAAAGGCAAAACGATTGGCGGATTATGCTGCGCAAAAATGGAATCGTGTTTATGAGGCGCATTCGACGGACTACCAGACAAGCAGCGCCCTTCACGATATGGTGCGAGACCATTTGGCGATATTGAAGGTAGGTCCATGGCTGACATTTGCGTTTCGCGAAGCGGTATTCGCGCTGGCCGAGATGGAAGAGGAATGGCTGGGGTCGAGAAAAAATGTGACGCTCTCAAAGGTGCGGGAAAAGTTAGACTTGGCGATGCTCGAGAATACCAGTCACTGGAAAAGTTACTATCGCGGCGGAGAAGCGGAGTTGAAGTTTGCGCGCAAGTACAGCTACAGTGACCGCTCGCGATACTATTGGCCCCAGCCGAATGTGGCCGACGCGCTTCAGAGGTTGCTGGACAATCTGACTACGCACCCCGCGCCCGTGCCGCTGATAAGCCAATACTTTCCAAAGCAGTGTGATGCGATCCGGGAAGGGCGGATGAACAATCAACCGCGGCAACTGATTCGCGCAAAAATTCGGGAAGTTCTGGATATTTATGCAAACGCGTGCGGGTTAGGAACTTCCACGTATGTTGAACCCGCGCCGCTTAAATCAGGAAAAGCCCATGCTCAGTGAAGAACGTCGACGTGAAATCCTCGAGTTGTTGCAGCACGATGGCCGCGTTCTGGTGCGCGACCTGGCAAAACGCTTTCGCACATCACTCATCACCATTCGGAAAGACCTGGAGCATCTGCATCATCAAGGGCAATTGGAGCGCACGCACGGCGGAGCATTACCGCTGAAAGTGGGAGCGCTGAATGACCAGACGTTGCAGGAGAAAGAGCGCCTTCACCGCCAGGAAAAGTCGCGCATCGCCGCAGCCGCGGTTCGCATGATTCGGCAAGGACAAGTGATCATTCTGGATTCCGGGACGACGACGACAGCAATTGCGCGCGCGTGCCGTCATTTCCGCAGCTTGACGATCATCACCAACGCCACGAATATCGCGGAAGAACTTGCCGGAACGCCCGTCGAAGTTATCCTGACCGGAGGGATGCTGCGGAAAAATTCATTTTCCCTTGTGGGACCTTTGGCGGAAGAGTCTTTGCGGAAGCTGAGCGCCGATCTGCTGTTTCTTGCGGTGGATGGTTTTGATGTGGCTTACGGGCTGACAACGCCGAACTTGTTGGAATCGCGCGTCAACCGCGCCATGGCGGAAGCCGCGCGGAGAACGGTGGTGGTTTGCGACTCCAGCAAATTTGGTATGCGCAGCCTTTCGCTGATCTTGCCGACATCCGCGGTACACGAAGCGATAACCGACAAAGGCATCTCGAAGCGCGATTTGAAGGCACTACGCGAGGCAGAAATTGACGTGACATTGGTCTGAACGCAACAAGCTGGAGCGCCGGGGAATCGGGTCTCTGATAAAGGCCTGAGAGCTAAGAAAGAATCCGAATGGACACGAAACAGCTGGGTTTGCAGCGGTCCGCAACATTTGAGGAAATTTTGTCGGAGCCGGCCGTGTGGCAGACGGCACTCGCCGGACTCCGTGAGGATTCCACCATCGCCAGAATTGTGGAGGACTCGCGCAACCGGACGGAGTGGCTCTTCATCGGGTGCGGCACAAGTTTCTATCTGGCGGAAGCTGCTGCGAATTCATGGACGCTGTTGACGGGGCAGAGGGCGCGCGCGCTTCCCGGCTCGGAGCCGCTGCTCTTCCCGGAGTTGGCGCTGGCGAAAGAGCCGAACCTGCAAGCCGTGGTCATTTCGCGGTCTGGAAAAACGTCAGAGGCGTTGCGCGCGGCCAAAGTGCTCACACAAGATTTTAAGGTGCCAACCATCGGGATAACCTGCGCAATGAATACGCCGCTCGAGCAAATCTGCGATGTGACCATCCGCATCACAGCCGCGGATGAAAAAAGCACGGTGATGACGCGCTCGTTTACGTCCATGCTGCTGGCTTTGCAGTATCTGGCAGCAAGAACCGTGAAAAATGAGAGCTTTCTGAAATCGCTGGAAGGCATGGCCAGGCATTTCGCGCCGCAAATTCAAGCGATCGCGGAAAAAATGAAAGGCTTCGTGGCGAAACACGATTTCGAGGACTATGTGTTCCTGGGGCAAGGTCCGTTTCACGGAATCGCCCGCGAAGCTTCGTTGAAAGTGATGGAGATGTCGTGCTCCTACAGCCAGGTTATCCACGCACTGGAATTCCGCCACGGGCCTAAAGCGATCGTCAGCAAGAACACGTGTTTGACTTTTTTTCTCAGCGAAAATGGCTACCAGGCGGAAGAAGAAGTGCTCGGAGAAATGGCGGAACTTGGCGGTGTAATCATCGCGATCTGCAACCGCGCAAGCGAACACGTGCGGCGGAACAGCGATATAGTCTTTGAACTGGGTTTTGACGGGCCTGACGTGGCGCGACTTGCGCCCTACGTTGTGCCGGCGCAGCTTCTGGGTTTCTTTACGGGCACGAAGAAGCATCTGGATCCCGACAATCCCAAAAACCTGACGCGCGTAGTAATCTTGGACCGAACAAAAGCAAAGGGAGACGATTGTGGCCATTTTTGATGTGAGTGTTGTTGGTGAGTTGAATCTCGATCTGATCTTTTATGGGCTGCCAGAAAAACTCGAGCTCGAGCGCGAGCACCTTGCAAATGAGCTGAGCATTACGCTGGGGAGTTCCTCGGCCATCTTCACGCACAATCTCACGTTGCTGGGAAGCAAGGCTGGGTTCAGCTCCACGATCGGCAGCGACCCGCTCGGAGAAATTTGCCTTCAGAAGCTGGGGGAATGCGGCGTAGACCTGACACACGTGCGAAAGCTCAAGGGAAAGACCACCGGGCTAACGGTAATTCTGCCGCAGAGGAAGCAGCGCTACATCCTGACGTACCCAGGAACCATGTATGAGATGAGCATGAAGGATCTGGACTTGAGCTATATTTTCAGCGCGAAGCACCTGCACGTTTCGTCCTACTTCCTGCACAAGGCGCTGCGGCCTGAGATGATCGAGCTGTTTCGCCGGGCGAAAGAATCCGGGCTGACAACTTCGCTGGATACGAACGACGATCCGGATGGGCGTTGGTCTTCGGATGTCCTGTTATTGTTCAAGTATATTGACATACTCCTGCCCAACGAAAACGAAGCCTGCAAGCTCGCGCGGACAGACGACGTAAATCAAGCGGCGGAGGTATTGTCGCAGAAGGTGCCACTGGTCGTGATCAAGCGTGGTTCGCAAGGCGCGATTGTGCGCGAAGGAAAGACAAAGCTTTCGGCCTTCCCGCCAGTGACGGACATGGTGGACGCGGTGGGAGCGGGAGACACATTCGACGCCGGGTTCATTCACCAGTTTATTCGCGGCGCCAAAATCGAAGATTGCCTGAAGTTTGCGAATATCACCGGAGCGCTTTCCGTGACGCGCGCCGGCGGGACGGAAGCGTTCCGGGACGCAAAACATCGTGAAGCCTTTTTGAGCAAGCATTGGCCCGGCGGGGCGGGAGCGGCGCCGCGCAGCCCGCGCATCTGAGCGAAACGAAAATCCGCGTTAAAGATTTCCAGCTATTGTGCCGGTGCGGTTGGAACCGGCGTCGCTTCCAACAACAGGCTGTCGTGTATTTCGACTTTGAGTTTGGCGGACGGCCCGCTGATTGTGCCCAAGTCCTTGTTGTTGACGTAGTCCACGACTTTGTAAGTCTGGCCGGTTAATCCTCGTAATTCGATTTCACCCGACCAGAATCCCGCATCAGCGGCGGGTTTGCCCATTTTCGCGGGCTTATCCGGCGCATAAAAAGCGTAGTACATGTTGCCGTCCTTCTGGATGGCATAAGCTTCTGGCACATCGTAGCCATAAACGTAGAGATTACGGAAGTTGCCCTGAGAAAGCATTTTACTGTTGTAGAGGGCGATCCATTTCTGCCAGTGCGCATCTTTCTGGGGATTCAGATAGACGTCTTTAAACTTAGATCCGTAATCGGGCCAGGTGAATTTAGTCCCCAACACGCCGCCGGTCCCGAGTGTGGCGGCAAAGTCCGAGCCAACGTCCCGCTCGTTGTCAGTATTGGCGCCGGTCAGGCGCGTTAGCTCCACGTGGTCGCCGTAAACAGCGGCGCGCGGCCCGAGCAGCGCCTTGTACATCTTGATGCGGCGGCGCACTTGAACAGAGCCAACCGGATCGGCGGTCACGGCCTGATCCATGTAGCGAAGCCAGGCAAGACTGGGCGGAGTGCCGCACGGGCAACTTTGCGTGACGCTATCCGGCTTCAAAGCGCGGGTAGTCTCAAAAATAGTTTTGTACACCTCGCCCATGGCATAAATGGAATCGTTGGGAGATTTGTGATGGTGCTTGGGGTTGTAGCAGGGCGGCACGGAATAAATGTTGTCGAGCTTGCTCCCATCGAATCCCCAATCGCGGATGAATCGTTCGGTGAGCTGCTTGTAGTAGGCCTGCACTTCGGGCAGGGCGGGGCAGAGAGTCGCCAAATTTCTGGCCATCCGCGCGGGCTTTCCGGATTTATCCAGGACAAGCCAATCGGGGTGCTCCTTCAATACGTTCGAGACGATGTATTTGCGGCCGCCATATCCGAAGTGGCCGTCCTCAACAGCCAGCGGCAGCCACCACAGTTGGACTTTCATTCCTTGCGCGTGGAAATCGCTGACCATTTTCTGGATGGCGTCGCCCGGAAAGTTCTTTTGCGCGGGCTGCCAGTCGCCGTAATCGCTGAACCAGCCATCGTCCAGGGTGGCCCAGTGAATGCCGAGTTGTTTGAGCTTGGGGATCGTGTCCAGCATCTGCTTTGGAGTAACGCCGAATTCGTAGCCCCAGCCGCACCAGCTCACCGCATAGTTTTCCGGATTATTCACGGGCTTGGCCAGGCCTTCACGTTCGACCGCGCTGGACCACATGCTGAGCGGTTCGTAGAAATCGCCCGCATACACAGCCAGGAAAGTGCGTGGCGTAGCAAAGGTATCGCCAGGTTTCAGAATTTCGTTCGTGGGGAGACGCACGGAAGCGTCCACCCGGCCATCCGGCGCGGTTTCCACCGGGATCGAGAGAACGAGCGGCAGCGTTTCCAGATGCCCAATGGCTTCCCCAACGGTTTGCGTCCAGAAGGCCACGACTGGAATACCACCACCGGCGCTGCCAAGGTCGCCCTCAACCGGGACAGGCGCGCCCAATGGATTTTCCTGCTTAAACTTGGCCGGAACCGGGAACATTTCGTCCTTCCCCCACCGCAAACTCGCGCCATGGAACGACCACATTTCGTGCGGCGAGGCGACAGGATTCGCAAGCGCGGCGGTGAAGCGGTGCTCTTGGAGAGAAACATCCTCAAGAGCCAGATCGTGCGCTCCACCATTCTTGAAGGTGGCGGAGAGAAGGGCAAGCTCGGGGAAATCGTCATAAACTTCCAGGACCAGCGTTTCCTGCAAGCCAGTGCTGGCGCTGCTGCCGGGAATCACGATCTGCTTTCCAAGTGAACCGAGCTTGCCTTGTGCATCGCTGATTTTTGCTTTGGAAAAGTCCAGCGTTAAGTCGGCGAGTGGTTTGTGCGCGAGGGTAACGTTCTGTCCAGCCTGCGAACCCGGTTCATCGAGAGTCAGTGACTTCCCGCCCGCCGTGAGAGTTCCTTTCAGATAACCATTGGGAGAGAGCACAAACTCGGCGAGAGGCGTGCGGACATCAATGGATTCGGATACTACAATCACGCGGATATTTGAAGTTTGTGTCGCTGAAGCAGGACGCGCTGGCGCAGCCGAAGGAGCCGGCTTTTTTTCGCAGCCCGCAAGTTGCGCCAAGCCAATTCCCAAAAGCAGAAGCAGCAAGCTAAACCCGGCGAATCCGGCAAAACGTTGCAGAGCGAATCTGACGTCACGAAGAAACTTCATGGCTTGGTGGCTCCCGCCTGCTGGATTCCCTTAAATTGGGCGAAAAGCTTCTCAGCATTCTTGTTGTAGACCTTTTCAAGGACGTTATCCGGAAGTTCCATCCCATAGATTTCCCAGCGCCCCTGCCCCGGATAACCCGCGTAGTCGAAGTATTCATCCGCGGTTTCCAGCCAGCGGAAATAATTGGCGTACATGGCTTCTTCGGGTTCGCTGTCTGTGCCAAACATGATGCGGTCCTGATAATCCAGGAAAAACTTGCGCGCGCGGCGCGGCTGGCGTCCAAGTTCGGCCTCGCGAGCGCCGAATTCCACGGACATATTGGGGTATTTATCGAGCCAGGCGGAAACCGCATCGAGATTTTCCGGCCAGTTGGCAACGTGAAGAGCGATGAAAGAAGTATGCGGATGCTTGGCGAAAACATGGTGCTGCTCGTCCAGGAGCGTCTGCTTGCTGGGATATTTCGGACCGTAGAAACTCCAGCTCGGGTTGGACATCAACTCTTCATATCGTTCATTGTACTTGTTCGTAGGCGTGAAGAAGGCTTCGGGATCGGTCGAGTGAATCGCCACCGGAATGCCCAGGCGGCCGCACTCTTCCCAAACGGGATCCATTCGAGGGTCGTCGATGGGGATAAACTTGCCCGAATTGTCGCGTACCCCGAGGCCGTAATCTTTCAGAATCTTCAGTCCGCGAGCCCCGCGACGCACCGCGTCATCAAGTTGCGCCACCATTTCCTGGCTGAAATTGGGATCGTTGATTTTGCTCCAATCCATCTGGGCGAAAACGATAAAGCGATCCGGATAGGGCTTCACCATTTTGTCGATGAGGCCCTGGAGTTTGTCGCCCCACATGCCCGTAAGGATCACAATCTTTTTTATGTTCGCGGCGTCCATGCGGCGGACAACTTCGGCGGGAGGAATCTCCTCGCCGTGAACGCCACCGGGATCGTTGACGTGATTGTGAACGTCAATCACCGGGAACTTGGCGCGCGGAACCGGATGAACGGCGGCGTGCATCGTGGAATGCGGCTCGTAATCATGCAGCAGCAAGGTCATGCGTTTGGCGGCATCGGGATCCTGCGAGTAGGTGATGTCCTGGGCCCGAAGGGGGCGGGGAAGCGCGGCAGCAAGCGCTAACGCGAAGATCAGGGACAGGGCGATATAGTTCACACAAGATATGCTGCTGGGTCTACGGCAAATGTTCATTTCTTCAGCCCTCGACGATGGCGATGAGAGAAAAAAGGTCAGGCAAATCGTACGCCAGAATTGACGGAATTGCCACGCAAGCAGTCTATCCGCAAACGAAAGAAAAAGGAATAAAAAGTAAAAAAGAGTAAGTGAGGCATCTTGGGCGATTTCATGAAGCCAGCGAGCGCGACCTTCGCATCACAACCTCCATCTGCGCGCATGAGGATGCGCGCCCAGCGGCTCGAGGTTTGCGATGACTCCGGCATAAATCAGTCGTCGAGGAGAAGCAATTAGCGGCGTGATACTCGTCACCGTGAGGCATGCTGGGTATCACTGCACCAAACCGGGTGGTAGCTTCTGATGGATGATAATTGGACATTCATTGTCCATAACTCCTATGCAAATCACACGCGCTACCGATTACGCCGTTCGTGCCATGGTTCACCTGGCAAGCCTCCCGCCGGGCGATAAGATGCAACTGAATGACCTGATTGAAGCTACCGGCGTTCGGGGCAGCTTTCTCTCTAAAGTGGTGCAAAGACTGGTACATGCAGGAATGGTGACCTCGCATCGCGGTACCCGGGGCGGATTTTCCCTGCGCGTGCCGAGCCAGGAAGTTACGTTACTGGACGTTGTGGAAGCGATCGAAGGCCCCACGCAATTGAATCTCTGCCTCGGGTCGGGGCAGACGTGTGAACGCAAGTCCTGGTGTGGGGTCCATCCCGTCTGGAAGAATGCGCAATCCGCATTGACGGAAGTGCTTTCCGGGGTTTCCGTGGCGCAACTCGTCGAGTTTACAAACACCCGGAAGGCCGAGTTGGAATCGACTGGCAAGCCGTAAGGCCGCCGGCAAGATCCCGACAGGGACTGAAAATCTCCAAGACAAAATGTCAAGATTAGGGAAGTGTTGCTGCTGCCGCAGCGCCAATCTGCGCCGAACCCTGCGTTGCCGATGAGTTAAACAGTCACAGGCTGAAGAGAGCCCTTCGAAAGCTGGTAGAGGCTGTCTAAGTGACTCGTATGCAATAGCTTATTTGCAAGGAGATCCGCAACGGAATCGATGACACGGAAGAGTACGGGTTGATCCAAGTGCGTTTCGGGAAGGATGACGACCGTCGTGTGCGTGTCCGAACCTGTGGATATGTGGGAATACCAAAAACACACGGTAACCCCGCATTCCGCCGTGGCTTTGCGCTCTTGTGGGTAGGCTAGGGGGCGGTCCGCCAGCAATAGGTGGAAGGTGTCACCATCGGATCGAGAGATCATGGGCATGGATTCGCATCGGCGGCACAGGAAACCCTGCTGGCCGTGATGCAGGCAGTGAGGACAGAGATTAAAATTGCGGTGAGTGACTTGGTCGGCGACCGAGGTGTCGTACAACATAAGGCATCCCTCCAGCTAACGCGATTCGCCTTACGGCGCTACGGCCTGGGGGGTAGCGCAACATTAAATCGTTATAAGTCTTATATATTGTAGTTATTACAAATGCAACTGGAAAATAGTGTATTTGTACTGTCGAGTATGACACTGCCTGATTAACCCGGCGGCAGGGAGCAGGCGGATTGCAGGGCCGCTTCCACTTCGCCTTCGCTATAGTGAAGTTCCCGAAGGATTTGCCCCGAATGTTCCCCCAGTAGCGGTGGTGGCAGCCGATACAGCACGGGTTGCGCCACAAAACGGATCGGATTGGCGATACTTCGCACGCACTCCAGCGTGGGATGCTTGATTTCTACAACCAGGTGACGTGCCAGGGTTTGCGGGTCCTGCAGGGCTTCCGCAACGGTCTGGATGGCCGCCGCGGGGATATCGGAAGCGCCCAGCCGGGCAAGCCAGTCTTTGGCGGGAAGGCGATCGAAACACGCCTGGAGCTTGGGAATCAAGTCCTGGCGATGAGCGATGCGCGCGGAGTTGTCCGCGAAACGCGGATCGGCCCCGAGTACCGATTCTGGGTCCAATAAGGCCAATAGCCGCAGCCACTGTTCCTGCGTACCGATTGCCAAAACGATGTGCCGGCCGTCGGCGCAGCGGAAAAGTTGGTAAGGGACGATGCTGGGGTGGGCGTTGCCCCAACGCTCCGGTGAGACACCGGCGTTCAGGTAGTTGCTGCCGATGTTAGCCAGCCAGCTAAGCTGAGAATCGAACAAGGCCATGTCCAGGAAGTCGCCACAGCCGGTTTTTTCTCGAGCAAAGAGAGCGGCAAGAATGCCCATGGCGGCGTACATGCCCGTGGTTACATCAGCGATGGCGATGGGGAAGCGAATCGGATTGCCTTCGGGCTCCCCCGTGAAGCTCATAACGCCAGCTTCGGCCTGGGCGATGATGTCATAGCCGGGCTTTCCCGTTTTGGGTCCGGAAAGGCCGTAGCCTGTGATGCTGCAATGAATCAGGCGAGGGTACTTGCTGCGCAGGGAAGCAGGATCAATGCCGCGGCGCTGCAGGGACTTCAGGGATGGTTGATTGCACAGGAACACATCGGCGGTGGCCAGCAGCCGATCGAGAATTTCCGCTCCGGCGGGGTGATCGTAGTTCAGGCTGAGCGAGCGTTTGTTGCGATTCGAGGCCAGGAAGTAGGCGGATTCCGTGCCAACGAAGGGAGGGCCCCAGGTGCGCGAGTGGTCGCCAACCCCCGGGCGCTCAACCTTAATCACATCGGCACCAAGATCGCCAAGGAGCATGGCGGCATAGGGACCGGCCAGGGCTTCCGTCAATTCAACAACGCGGATTCCTTCGAGGACCGTGGACATGGCGGAAGAATATACTGGAAGGAGCCATAGAGAAAGGGCGGGCACCCCGGAGGAAACGAAAAAGTGGGGTGCGCTTGCCTGTTAGGCGCGGTTCCCGGACAATAGAAGCTTCAATACCAGGCAACTGAATTGATGGCGGCCCGAGCGCCGCAACGGACGGAGACTTACGGAAGATGGTTACATCGGTAGTGCATCCACCTAAACGGTTCGTGGCCTACTTTTCCATGGAAATTGCCCTGGAAAACGCTATGCCCAGCTACAGCGGCGGCCTCGGTGTCTTGGCGGGAGACACGATCCGTGCGGCGGCGGATATTCGCTTGCCGATGGTGGCAATCTCGCTGCTTTACCGCAAAGGCTATTTCCGCCAAGTGTTAAGCGAAGAGGGCGCACAGACCGAAGAGCCCGTGGAATGGGACGTGGCGAAGTTCCTGGTCGAGGAAGAGCCCCACGTCACCGTCATGTTGGAGAACCGGCCAGTCGAGCTGCGGGCCTGGCGGTACATGGTAAAAGGCGTTCGCGGGTTTGAAGTGCCAGTCTACTTTTTGGATGCGGATCTGCCCTCGAACGACCAGAGGAACCGGGATTTGACCGGCGCATTGTATGGCGGCGATCCCTACTACCGCTTGTCCCAGGAAGTGCTGCTGGGGATTGGCGGGGTGCGCATGCTCCGCGCGTTGGGCCACACGGATTTGATGCGTTATCACATGAACGAAGGGCACGCGGCCCTGCTCACCATGGAATTGCTCGAGGAGGAGACGAAGCGGGCCGGGCGCACCGCCATCAAGGGCGAAGATATCGAACGTGTCCGCAACAAGTGCGTCTTCACCACGCACACCCCGGTGCCCGCGGGGCACGACAAATTCCCCGCGGATTATCTTTCTCGGCTGGTTCCAGAGCAGGTGCGCTTCCTCGATGCCAAGGATGCTTCCTCCATCGAGTTGATCAAGAGCATCCTGCAGGCAGATCGTGCTTATCCCGATTGGCAGGAAGCAGTGCGGGCCGGCGAGAAAGTGAACATGACCTACCTGGCGCTGAGCCTGAGCAATTATGTGAACGGCGTGGCCAAGCTGCACGGTGAAGTTTCGCGAAAAATGTTTCCGAATGTGCCCATCGAAGCAATCACCAATGGAGTTCACACGGCGACTTGGACTGCGCCCTCCTTCCAGGAACTTTTTGATCGCTATATCCCGTCGTGGCGTGAAGACAACTACAGTCTGCGCGGAGCCTTGGGTTTGCCGCCCGAAGAAGTTTGGTCGGCGCACCTGCTTTCAAAACACGGCTTGCTGGAAGCTGTCCGCAAGAAGACGGGCCTGAAACTGGATCCCGATGCATTTACCATCGGATTTGCGCGCCGCGCCACGGGCTATAAGCGCGCGGACCTGATCTTAAGAGATTTGGACCGTTTGCGGCAGATCGCGAAAAATGCCGGGCCGTTCCAGATTGTGTATGCGGGCAAAGCGCATCCGCACGACGGCGGCGGCAAAGAGATTATCAAGAAAATTTTCAAGGCGAAAAAGGCGCTGAAAAAGTCGGTTACAGTCGCATTCTTGGACGACTACAACCTCGACCTGGGCTTGAAGCTTACCTCCGGCGTCGATTTGTGGCTCAACACCCCGCAGTATCCGCTGGAAGCTTCCGGCACAAGCGGCATGAAGGCCGCAGTGAATGGCGTGCCCAGCTTGAGCATTTTGGATGGCTGGTGGGTCGAGGGTTGCATCGAAGGCGTAACCGGTTGGTCCATCGGTGAACCGCACCGCGGCGATCCCGGGCCAGAAACGCCAGTGGATAACGCGCTGGATGCGGAAAGCCTGTACTCGAAGCTGGAAAGCGTGATCCTGCCGATGTTTCACGAGGACCGCAACCGCTACCTGGATGTGATGCGCCACTCCATCGCGATCAATGGATCGTTTTTTAATACGCAGCGCATGGTGCAGCAGTATATTACCGACGCTTACTTGCGCTAGCGCGGTGCGCGCGGGCCACTACCTCGGAACGAACTTCCAATAACATCACTTTGCGCGACAGAATGCGCAGACCGGCTTTGCGATAGAAAGTTTCGGCGGATTTGTTGTGATGCTGCACCTGCAGTTCGATGGTGCGGATGCCACGTTCGCGGCAGAAATCTTCAATTTCATACAGCGCCAGCGAGCCGATGCCCTTGTTGCGGTAGCGCTTGTCCACATAGAGATCGGTGAGCATGGCTTCCATCCCGCCGTATTCCAGATCGAAATTGTAGGTAACGATACAGTAGCCCACGGGCTTCTTCTGGCTCTCCATGAGCCACGCCTTGCCCAGCGAAAGATTGCGCAGCAGCGTGTGCACACCTTGCGCCAGGTCTTTGCGGCTGAACGGAATCTTGTCGAAGCGATAGTACGCGATGATGAATTTCAGAAGTGTCGCGTGATCTTTCGGGCTGCAAGGGCGGAAGGAGACAAGCATAAGGCCTCACTTGAGAACGCGGTCAGCTCAATGCTTAGTATCGTAACGCAGGGGCAGGGGCGGGGAAAAGAAGTTAAACAAATTCCAGTCGAGTGAAGGCTTGTAGAATGTGGTTCATGAAGAGACTTATTGCGGTGCTGTTGTTGGCTTGCCCTTCCTTGTTGTTTGCGCAAAGCGGAAATTTGACCGGAGCCAGCCTGGCTCCCACCCCACCCATGGGTTGGGCGAACTGGAATCACTATTTTTGCGACTACGACGAATCCGTGATTCGCGGCCAGGCGGATGCTCTCGTAGCCACCGGCATGCGTGATCTGGGCTACAAATATGTTTTGATCCAGGAATGCATCGCGCGCAAACGTGATGCCAACGGAAACCTGATTGTCGAGAAGTCGCGATACCCCTCGGGCATCGCGCCGTTGGTCAAATACATCCACGACCGCGGATTGCAAGCCGGAATCTACACGGATGTTGGCCCCTACACCTGTTTTCCAAACCCCCGCTATCAGGGCAGCTTCAATCACGAAGAGCAAGACGCGGCCACGTTTGCGAAGTGGGGAATGGATTTGATCGAGGTGGATTACTGCAACAAACCGGCGGGGCACTCTGGCCGCGAGCTTTACGAGCGCATGGCAGCGGCGATTCACAAAACCGGGCGGCCCATGCTGCTGTACATCTGCTCGTGGGGCAACGAGAGTCCGTGGGAGTGGGCCCAGGACAAAGCGCAACTCTGGCGAACCGATGCGGACATCAGTTTGGAAAAAAATCATGTGAGTTGGGAACATGTCGTCGAGAATTTTTCCTCCAATGCGCGCCACGCCGTCTTCAGCAGCCCGCGCGGTTGGAATGACCCAGACATGCTGGAGGTGGGGATTCCCGGTCTGAGCCTTGAGGAGCAGCGATCGCATTTTTCCATGTGGGCGATATCGGCCGCTCCATTGTGGGCCGCTGCTGATCTGACGCAACTCCCTCAGGAAACGCGAAAGATTTTCACCAATCAGGAAGTGCTTGCCATTGACCAGGACCCGCTGGGTGCCGGTGGGCAGAAAGTGTGCGAAGAGGAGGCGGGCTTGCAGGTGTGGGCCAAGCCGCTCGGCGCGCGGGGCAAAGGCACCTTCGCGATTTTGCTTTTGAACCTGACGGCTGAGGCGGCAACCATCTCAGTCCGCTGGAAAGACATCGGCCTGCAACCTAGCGCGAGTGCGCGGGATCTGTGGCGCCATGAGGATCTAGGCAATCAAGCGGACGGCTATTCCGCTGTTGTGCCCTCGCACGGTTCCGTCTTGCTCGCCGTGCACGGTGAAACCGACTGGAAGAAAGGCATCCTGCTGGAAGCCGAGTGGCCAGGAAATAAGGTGCAAGGCGGCGAACTTCAGCGCTGCAGTGATTGCTCGCAGGGCTATGCAGTAAGGCTGCATAGCGCAGCTTCAAAGGAGTCAAGCTCGCTCACGTTTTCAAGAATCGATGGGCCAGAGAGTGGAGAATATCGCGTGACTCTTTTCTATGGAGCGAGGCAAAACGCCCCCGAGCACATCCTTATTCAAGGGGAAGAAGGCCCCCCGCAAGCGGCGTCGATCCAGAGCCGCATCCACGGCTCCACAGACGCCGCAGTCCATCTGCGAAAAGGCGAAAACTCAATCAAGCTTGAATTAAATGAACCAGGCCAACTAGAACTCGACGCCATTCTGCTGACGAGATAGGGCGCTGCACCGCAGCTATCCGACTGGGGCAGGATGGAGACGACGATATCTAGTTTAATCGGCGGCCCGGCTACCGACTGCTGAAAAAATGTTAGACTCTGCCATATGCGCGCCTTCCTGCTTGTTGTGCTATCGATTTCGTGCGGTGTTTCCGCGCCCGTCATTGGCTGTGAATGCGGTCGTGCCGGTCCCGCATGCGCTTATGTGAACACTGCGAATGCAATCTTTGTCGGGAAAGTGGTTTTTACCGATGACGATGGTTCTGGCACATTTACGCAAAGAACCCATGTGCATATCCAAGTGGAAGAAGCCTTCAAGGGTCTCGCGACAGAAACCAGAGACGTTTGGGTCGACCCTGGTAGCTTTACTTCTTGCTATGCGGAGTATCACGTTGGCGAACGCTTGCTCGTGTTTGCGTTCGACGCTGGGACTATGCCACCTGACACAGCAGCTTTTACAATCTCTTCGGGAGAACGAGTAAAGAACAAGCCCCTGCCGCCCGGAATCGACCCGAGCCACCCACCTATTGTTTATTGGGCTCCCGAATGTTCCGGCACGCAATTGATCACACCGGAATCCGAGAAATGGATCGCCCCGGAAATCGAGTATTTACGCCTATTTAAGAGTGGGAATGCCCGGCCTCTCGTCACCGGGCGAGTCCTGCAGGATAGCGAGTTTGGGATATTCGACCCACCTGGGCTTTCGGGAGTGAAAGTAACAATCACCGGAGATCAGTTTCGGGGGACCACTGAGACGGACGCCAATGGACGATACTCATTTGAGGACATCCCACTCGGTCATTATATCGTCTATCCCACTTTAGCTGCCTACACCCCTAGAAGTGGAGCAATCCATGTCGAGCTATCCCGTGCTGGGTGTGGATGGGCGGATTTCGACATGATAGGCAGCGGTGAAATTAAAGGCCAACTTCTCGACCACGAGTCGCACCCTGCACTTCATGTGAAGGTCAACATCCTCCGTCTGGGAGCAGACGGCAAACCCGTGTATAACGGGTTTGAGGAGGCCCAGACAAATTCGGAGGGAAGATACGAATTCAAGAGGCTACCCAGCGGCGAGTTTCAAATCGGCGTTAATCTCTCCTCCGCGCCTGACGTTGAAACTCCCTATCCGTCGACCAGTTGGGCGGCGGATGGAAGATCCACTGTACATCTTGATGCGGGGGAGCACAAACGGTTGGCGCCCTTTAATCTGCCTCCGGCGGCAGCCGTTCGCCAAGCTTCCGTTCAAGTTGTATGGCCCGATGGACGTGCAGCGAAGGGTGTGGATGTGTGGGCTGAAGTGGGCGACGAGCCTGGGGCTCACAGAGAGACGGACGCCGATGGAAGGACTCGTCTAGATCTGTTGGAAGGAATCGACTATTCGGTAGAGGCAAAAATCTGGGTCGGAACTGGAGAGCATCGGGAGGTCGCCAGGTCCGGCGTCATACGGGTGCGCCCTGGGTCTGAGCCGATTAATTTGGATCTCCGGTTGACCGAGCGCACGAAAAACTACTTATAAGTTCTGAGTCGTTTTTTTGAGTCTGAGTCGGTGGACTCTAATTCCATCCCAATGGAACGCTAACGCAGTTGCTAAGATGCCTGTCGATCATGGAAGTCCCGCATGCGGGGCGCCTAACCTTTTGTAAGTGCATCTTCTCGAACAGTAGGCGTTCTCAGTGAATGCGGTTCTTGTAGAGGGCCATGCCGACGGCGGCGTCCATTCCGATTTTTTGGAGGGCAAAGATTTGGCGAGTTGTGGAGATGCCGCCGGCAGCGACGATGGGCAATCGCGTGGAGCGGCGCAGTTCGCGGAACCACGCGAGATTCACGCCGCGCATCGTTCCTTCGCGGTCCACATCGGTGCAGAGAAAGCCCGCGCAATAGGGCTCGAATGCGGACAGGACTTCGGCGGGGGCAAGCGAGAGGGATTTGCGCCAACCGTGAATTACGATGCGTCCTTTGGCGGTATCCAGCGCGATCAGGACGTGCTTCTTTCCGATGCGGTTGGCCAGTCGTTTCAGGAAAGCCACATTCGGCCGCTGCTGTCGAAACGCGGCGCTGCCGACAATAATTTGTTCGACGCCCAGCCCGATCAGAGATTCGGCACGCCGCACCGTACGAATTCCGCCGCCAACCCGCAACTTAATTTTGAATTTGCGGCGAGCTTCCAGGCAGAGTTGCTGGACCAGCCGATTGTTGTGGCCCTTCCGCATGGCGGCATCCAGATCAATCACATGCAGCCATGCGTAGTGGCCGAAGCGATCGAGCAAGCCCAAAACATCCGCCACAGCAAGTTCGCGCTTACGCCCATGGACGAGTTGCACAGCTTGCCCATCCTGCAAATCAATGCACGGAATCAGCACGGCAGGCGCACCTCCACGCCGTTTTCACGCAAATAGGATTTCAGCGCGCGAATGGATTGCACCTGATCGTGGAAAATCGAAGCCGCCAGAGCGGCGTCAGCAAAGCCTCGTGCGAAAATCTCCAGAAAATGTTGGGGAATCTTTGCGCCACCGGAAGCGATCACCGGAACGCTGACGGCGCGGCTGATGGCAGCGGTCAAGGCAACATCAAAGCCGGATTGCGTTCCGTCGCGATCCATCGAAGTGAGAAGGATTTCGCCCGCGCCAAGTTCCACTCCACGCAGCGCCCACTCCTCAGCATCAAGCCCCGTAGCCGCACGTCCGCCGCGAACGCGCACTTGCCAGCATTCATTCTCACGGCGCGCGTCAATCGCCAGGACGACGGCTTGCGCGCCAAATTCACAGGAAAGTTCACCGATTAATTCAGGGCGCTGAACTGCGGCAGTGTTCACGGTAATCTTGTCCGCGCCCGCACGCACCACCGACCGCGCATCTTCCAGCGAACGAATCCCGCCGCCCGCGGTAAGCGGGATAGCCAACTGCTCAGCGACGCGGCGAATGGTTTCAAGAAACGTAGGGTGATTGTCGCGCGAAGCGGCAATATCCAAAACCACCAATTCATCCGCACCCTCGGCGTTATAGCGCGCGGCAAGTTCCACAGGATCGCCCGCATCGCGCAAGCCTTCGAAGTGCACGCCTTTGACGACGCGAACGCCGTCGGTATCGAGACAGGGAACGATACGGTGCGCCAGGCTCATGCGGGCAACCTCAGAAAATTTTCCAGCAGCTTTGCGCCGGGAGCGCCGCTTTTTTCAGGATGGAATTGCACGCCGAAGATGTTGCGCTGTTCGACGACGGCAATGAACGAGCGGCCATGTTCGCAAATGGCAGTGCTTTCAGGACCAGCAGCGGGCGCGGCGTAAGAGTGCGCGAAATAAAAATAAGCTTCAGGCGAAATGCCATCGAGGAGGCGACTGGTTTTTGTGTGCTGCAATTGATTCCAACCCATGTGCGGAAGTTTGACGCCCGGTGGGAGATGCGTGACGCGGCCGGGAAACACCCCAAGCCCCGTCAGCGCTGGAGCCTCGTCGCTCGTTTCATAGAGAGCCTGCAAGCCCAGGCAAATACCAAGAAAGTTTGTGCCGCGGCCGATGGCATGCAGCAACGGCTGGCGCAATCCGTGCGCATCAAGAGCGGAAATGAGCGCGGCGCAATGGCCAACGCCGGGAAGAATAAGACGCTCCGCGCTTGCGACAGCCTCGGGCTGATTGGTAGTGAAAACCTGCGCACCCAGACGGCGCAAAGCGCGCTCGACCGAAGTGACATTACCGGCGCCGTAATCGAGCAGCGTTACCTTCACAAAAGTTCCTTGGTGCTGGGCAAAACATTACGCAATCGCTTGTCGCGCGAAACGGCGAAGCGAAGCGCGCGGGCGAAAGCCTTGAAGAGAGCCTCCACTTGATGGTGCGAAGAGCGGCCATAAATTACGCGTAAGTGGACGTTCGCGCGCGCGGCTTGCGCAAATCCCTGAAAAAAGTCCTCCACCAATTCCGTTTGAAAATCGCCAACACGTTTTGCGGAGAATTTTGCCTTGATGATGCAAAATCCTCGCCCACCAAAATCAATCGCGGAGGCCGCGAGGGTTTCGTCCATCGGCATCAGAAAATATCCGGCGCGGAGAATCCCTTTTTTGTTGCCGAGCGCGGTGTTGACGGCTTCGCCAAAAGCAATTCCCACATCTTCGACGGTGTGGTGCTGATCCACGTGCAAATCGCCTTTGGCGCTAAGGCGAAGATCGAACCCGCCGTGTCGCGTGACGAGGTCCAGCATGTGATCGAAAAAGGGAATGCCAGTCGAGATTTGAGACTTGCCGCGGCCATCGAGATTCAAACGCAGCACAATCTGCGTTTCCTTTGTGTTGCGGCGAACAGTGGAAGTTCTGGGCATATGTTTTCCTAAGAGTTGCGCCCAAGCAAGCGCAGAAGTTTCTTGAGTTCCGATTCCGTGCCGATGGTAATCCGAGCAAAGCCGGGGCCGAGGTCATGGCTCCGTTCACGCACCAGAATGTTGTGACGTTCAAGCTTTCGAAAAAACGCGGGGCCGGCCTTGCCAAAATCGACGAGCAGAAAATTAGCGGAACTTGGATAGACGCGCACATTGCGCTTCTGGAGTTCCAGTGCAAACCACGCGCGCAAGCGTTTCACGTCGCGAATATAACGCGCGATGGTTTTACGTTCTTCCACGGCGGCGACGCCGGCAGCGAGTGCCGCGGCGTTCACCGGATAAGGCGGCATGGCGCGTCGCACCAGCGAAAGAGAATCGCGCTTGCCAATCACGGCGCCCAGGCGCAACCCGGCCATCCCCTCCGCCTTCGAAAATGTGCGCGCCACGAAAAGTTGCGGATAGCGGCGCACCCACGGCACGGCGCTCTCCGGCGAAAATTCCGCGTAAGCCTCGTCCAATACCACAACCGTGTGCGTAGCGGCGCGAAGAAGTTTCCGAATCGCAGCGTACGATACGAGTGTGCCAGTGGGATTATTGGGATTGGCGAGGAAGAACACGCGAGGTTTCTTGCGCAATGCAGCCAATGCCTGCTGCAAAGGAAATTCCATGTTCGCGCCGTAACGCAACACCTGCACGCGCGCACCCGCAATTTCCGCGTAATACCGATACATTGGAAAAGTCGGTTCGCAGATCAGGACGCTGGTGCGCGGCTCAACAAAAGTGTCAAAAAAAACGCGCAGAGCGTCGTCTCCGCCATTGGTCAAAAGCAACTCCTCGGGAAGTACCCCAAAGTAGCGGGCCAACTTTCGCGTCGGCGCGGCGTATTCCGGATAAGTCGCAATCTGTTTGGCGGTCAGGCGGGCGAGAGCTTTTCGCGCCGCGGCGCTGCAGCCGGTAGTGTTCTCGTTGAAGTCCAGGCGAATTTTATTGGCGCGGCCTTCCGCGGGCGCTTCGTAGGTGCGGCGGAGAAGAATCGCTTTGCGCACGGGGAGCTGCACCTTCATCGGCGCACCTCAACCGCGTTGGCGTGCGCCAAAAGCCCTTCCGCTCTGGCCAGGACTTCAACATCGCCGGCGAGGCGACGGAAACCGCGCGTACCAATCGTCTGCACGCTGATGCACTTCACAAAATCGCCGGCACTGAGCCCGCCGCGACGCCTCGCCCAACCCCCCGTCGGCAAAACGTGATTGCTGCCGCTCGCATAATCGCCAAAGGCTTGCGCACTGAGCGCCCCAAGGAAAACTGTTCCCGCAGAATAAACCTTATTCAATTGTTTACGATCGTCGGTGGGCAGGCTGAGGTGCTCCGGCGCAAACCGATTCACAAATTCACAAGCAGCATTCCAAGAAGGAGCCACCAGAATAGCGCCCGTATTGCGAATGGAAAATTGCGCGGGATTATCCGCGGGCAATTCCTGCAACTGAGCCATCACTTCGCGTTGCACTTTTACAGCGAAACGCGCCGACGAAGTTACCAGATAACTTCCGGCATCGGGCGCATGTTCAGCTTGTGCCAATAAATCCGCGGCAATCCAGCGGGGATTGCCCTGATTGGCGAGCACGACAGCTTCCGTCGGCCCCGCGGGCAAATCAATGGCGCAAGTGGCACTGACGATCTGTTTCGCGGCGGTGACATAGCGATTTCCCGGGCCGAAAATCTTCTCAACAGGTGCGATGCGCTTTGTGCCGTATGCCAGCGCCGCAATCGCCTGTGCGCCGCCGATACGGGCAAGTTGTGTCACGCCCAACAAATCAGCCGCAGCGATCAGTTCGTCGTTCGGCCGCGGGCAAACCGCAATGATGCGCCGCACACCAGCCACTTGCGCGGGCACCACGGTCATAACCAAAGTGGAGACCAGCGCGAAACGTCCGCCGGGAATATAACACCCGATGGATTCCAGCGGTCGAACGACCTGCGCAACATTCACGCCAGGCTCAACCTGCAGCGACCATTCGCGGGGCATTTGTTTTTGCGCGACGCGGCGAACATTCTCCGCCGCGTGAGAGATGGCTCGCAGGAATCCGCGGCTGACGCGTTTTTTCGCCGCGGCCATTTCCGCGGGAGAAATCCACAGCGAAGCGCGTGGCGATGTAGACGGCTCGAACTTGCGATTCCACTTATCCAGTGCGCCGTCCCCGTGCAATCGGACATCCGCCACGATCTTCGCTGCAACTTTCAACGCGCCGCGATCATCGCCTTCGCGCAAGCGCATCAGATCGCCTTCAGTTTTCGCGCTAAGTTTCAGGATTCTCATCAGAGCACAATCTTGTTCAGGGGATATTCCACAATGCCCTGAGCCTTCGCAGCCTTCAGCTTCGGCAAAATCTGCCGCACCACCGCTTCTTCGATGATGGTGTTCACGGCCACCCAATCGGAATCGCTCAGCGCCGAAATCGTCGGATTCTTCAGCGCCGGGAGCACGGCAAGCACCGCCGCAAGGTCTGCCTGCTTCACATTCAGCATCAATCCCACGCGCGTGGCAGCGGCAATCGCACCCTGCATCATCAATACAACATTTTCGGCTTTTTCGCGTTTCGCCGGATCTTCCGCGGCTTTGCGATTCATGATGAATACGGTGGAGGATTCGATTACGGTTTCCAGGATGCGCAAACGGTTTGCCCGCAGCGAAGACCCCGTTTCAGTAACCTCAACGATGGCGTCGGCGAGTTGCGGCACTTTTACTTCCGTGGCTCCCCAGGAGAATTCCACGCGTGCCTTCACTCCGTGGCGCGCCAGATATTTCTGCGTGATATTCACAACCTCCGTAGCAATGGTCTTCCCCTCAAGATCGCGTGGAGAGCAAATCGCCGAGTCTTCCGGAACCGCCAGCACCCATTTCACGCGGGACAGCCGTTGCTTGGCATAGACGAGTTCCGCAAGTTCCAGCACATCCGCGTTGGTTTCCACCACCCAATCGTGGCCGGTGATCCCGGCATCCAGCGCGCCAGATTCCACGTAGCGCGCCATCTCTTGTGCACGCACCAGCAAGCAATCGATTTCGGCGTCATCAATCGCGGGCACGTAACTTCGCGAACTCAGCGTGACTTTCCATCCGGCGCGGGCCAACAAGTCAACGGTGGCATCCTGCAGACTGCCTTTGGGTATACCCAATTTCAAGACACTCATTCCGCCCCCTTCTTGCCGTATACATCTTCAACCGCAAACGCGCGTTCCGCAATGATGCGTGTGGTTCCGTCGGGCGCCAACTCGCGAAAAAAACAGCTTCGGTAGCCCTCGTGGCAAACTCCCGGCCCCACGGGCTCCACGCGAATCAGCAGGGAATCGGCGTCGCAATCGAACAGGATCTGGCGAACACGCAGGACGTGGCCGCTAGTCTCCCCCTTTTTCCAAAGACGCTTGCGTGTGCGGCTATAGAAGTGAACCTCTCCGCTGCGCCGGGTGTGCTCCAGAGCTTCGGCGTTCATGAAGCCGAGCATCAGCACTTCCAGTGTCGCGTGGTCCTGAATGACCGCAGGGAGCAGCCCATCCAATTTTGCAAAATCAAGTTCCACCAGAGCCTCCGAAAACGAAAAACCCGCTGGGGCGGTTGGCGCCAGCGGGCCGATAAGAGCTTTGCGTTACGAAAGCGCTATACAGACCACAACGGGCGCGGCAGAGAGCCGTGATGATGATGGTGTCGATGCGCCCGGAATTTCATTGCCTGACGAAAATACACAATCGGGGAGCGCGGGGTCAAACCAAAATTCGATGCAAATGAATCGGAATTTTCGATGCTAGCTGCGAGACACAATGCCCTGAGGCGTGGATGAGCTGTAGTTGACGGTCATGATTAAATGCAGCGCGACTCCAAACCTGTCGTTCGGAAGCGCCTCGACTCTCACCACCTCCGCCACATATTCGCAATTCATCGGGTCATGGGCCGAGCTGAACGGAAATGTCACAAAAACTCTCATTCCCTTGTAATAGCCGGTACGGCGGGTGTGAAAGTAGATGCCTTCCTTGGAAGCATTGATGCTGACGGGCATATCCTCGAAGTGCACGTCCCGCGGTTCTGAAGGACGGACGCGGAGAGGCTTGACGATCTTGGCTCGCCGGCTGCGACGCTTCTCCGGATACTGCTGTCCAGACACTTCTGCCATGGCATCGTCCTTGGGCGGGTTCAATTCTATGATTAGGGGAGGGGGGTGAAACGTCAAGGCATTGCGCTGAATCTGATACTGAGAAGACAATAACAGTCCATTTGAGGGGGTCAAAAGATGGCGGAGAAAGTGCGTAAAACCGATGCGGAATGGAAGAAGTCGCTCACCCAGAACCAGTACTATGTGACGCGCCAAAAAGGGACAGAACCCCCTTTTACAGGCGAGTACGAGGCCACCGAAACGCCCGGGACCTACAAATGCGTGTGCTGCGGCCAGCCCGTTTTCCGCTCGGAGTCCAAATTCCACTCAGGTTGCGGGTGGCCGAGCTTCTTCGCACCGGCCGATGGGGAAGTGGTGGAAGAGGTAACCGACACTACCCATGGCATGGTTCGCACAGAGGTAAAGTGCAGCCAATGCGACGCTCATCTGGGGCATGTTTTCGAGGATGGGCCGAACCCGACCGGGTTGCGCTACTGCATTAATTCCGCGGCCCTGAACCTGGAAAAAGACCAAAAATAGGCGTAGTTTTGCCCACGTTGGCTAGTTCCAAGGGAGAAATTTCTCACTTTACTAAGCAGGTCAATTACGCGGCGGGGCAGGAGCAGGCTGCCATCTCGGCGGCCGGATCGGACAAGCGTTCCCAAGCCGCCACCAGGAGCACTTTCTGCCCCGTGGGATAGCGGAACACGTAGTACACGCTATCGTTACCATCCAGTTCATAGAAGCCTGGCCGGCGCATATCAGGCCGTCCGGTAATCCCCGCACTGATCAATAGGCGCAGTTCCGCTAATTGCTCCGGAGCGTGGCTCCGAAGGTCTTCGACAAGGGGCGGTAGTTTGTGAATATTCATCATTTGCTTACCCTTCATCCGCCTTAACAGCATACTGTTTCCCACACTCATTAAGACGTATTAGCTGCCGAAATGTTTCATAGAAACAACGGCGCCAGAAAGGGGGATTCGTACGGCCGCTTATTCCAACATCGTTTATTTAGATGCGATAAAGGGGCTCTCAGTTAATGATTTGCGAGATTTGTTACCTACTTCACGAAGCGAGCAGCCAACATGGCGGATAGCTGAACGGAGCGGAGATGAACGAGCGAGAGAATGTTGGCCCGGGAGGGTCCAGTTAGTCGCGTTGCCCACACCTCCTCCCTCCCAGTCCTCTTAAGTTAACCAATGAAGTGCGGGTTACTTCCTTGTATACTACTTGCGCGAACGAGTTTTTCTTGCGATAGTGATGGTTAGTATTTTTGCAACACCGAGGATGTCCAAGTGGCAAAACAAGCATCAAAGCTCCCCAGAAAGTCCGTTCGCGATGAAAAATCCGAGTTTGGCAAAGACAAGCGTCGTCGCCATCATCACTACCTGGTTACGGTAAACTACGCCGATGGCGAAACTTTCGGCCGCGTCTATACGGACAAGGAAAAAGCAACGAGATTTGCGGATCGCCAGCGACGCTCGCCGGTCGTCAAGTCTGCCCGCGTAAGCCAGGTATCCTGAGGGGCATGGAACCACGAAAGAAGATGCCTGGGGGGACTTGGATTTTGCCGCGCGAGCGTGCTATAAAAGTTAGTGGCGGAGCGGCCTTAGTATAATGGTAGTACGGAACCTTGCCAAGGTTCAGGCGTGAGTTCGATTCTCATAGGCCGCTCCATTCCTTCCAAGTCGTTGAAATCCAGCTACCTTTCCCTCCTTCGCCAAAACTGTAATCGCATCCCGGATTTGATCCCAGACCCTCTCCATCCAGATCTTCCAGATATCGCAATCGAGCTATGACTGGCAGCAGGCGCCTGCCCAGCGGATTGCTTCAAACTCAACCTCGCCACCGATTACGGATTCCATCGACCACCGAAAGCGTTACAGTGTGATAGAAGTGGGATGCTAGAGACTTTCAGGCAATTGAAGGATCATTTTGTTCTATTTCAATAGGAAAACCCGCCTTCGCGCCATTCGATTTCGCGAAGCGATTGCCACCGGTACTCAGGGGATTATGCGCAGATCATTTCGCCGCCGAATCGCCACCATCCTGCTCCTGTTTGTGGCCTGGGCCGTAACAGCATTCCCCCAGGAAACTTTGCGGACTCTTCTGGTTCAGGGCTCCAAATCTTTGCAGGCCGGCGACAACGCCGCCGCCGAACGCGCCTTTCGCCAGGCCCTCGACATGCAGCCTTCTTCCGTCCAAATTCTGAACGATTTGGCGATCTCCCTCGCCCGGCAGGGAAAAACCACAGAAGCCATCGGCCTTTACGAACGCGCCCTGAAGCTCAAGCCCGGCGACCCACCCACCAAGCGCAACCTGGCCGTAGCCTACTACCGCGCCAAGAAATTCAAGCAAGCACTCCCATTGCTACGCCAGCTGACACCCACAGGCACCGCCGATTCCCAGCTCTTACAGATGGCCGGGCTGACCGCCTTTGCTCTCGATCGTTATCCAGAGTCCGCAGCGTATTTGGAGCAAGCCAGCCAACTCCAGCCAACCGACATCGCCACGCTGGACATGCTGGGCAAGGCCTACATGCGCGCCAAGGACTACAAAAACGTTGCCAGTGTTTTTGAGCGCATCATGCACATCAATCCGGATTCGGCTGCGGCGCATATCATGATGGGCACGGCATACGACGAGATGTCCAGGGAAGATGATGCGCGGAAGGAGCTCGAGGCGGCCAAGGCAGCCGATCCAAAATACATGGGCGTGCATTCCGGGCTCGGCGTCATTTATCGGAAGATCGGCGATGACGAGCACGCTGCCACGGAATTTCGCGCGGAATTAGCGAACTATCCCGCTGATCCAGTGTCCAATTGCATGCTGGGCGAGATTCTGGCGAAGCAGGGCCAGCCCGGCGAGGCAATATCGTATCTGCACGCCGCTCTCAAGGCCAACCCCAACTACAGGGAAGCGCTGTACGAACTGGGCAGGGCGGAAATAGCACTGGGCCATTCAATTGACGCCGTAACTCCGTTGCGCAAAGCCATTTCGCTCGACCCGAATTTCTACAAAGCGCACTTTGTGCTAGGGACAGCTCTGCGGCAAATCGGAAAAGAACAGGAAGGCTTGCGCGAACAAAAGCTAGCCGGAGAACTAGAGAAGCGCGCGGACGAAAACTCAGCGAAAAAGATAAAAGATAAGGCAACCAGTCCTTAGCCCAGCGCGTTTTCGAATTCCAATCGTATCCGAGAGCTAATCGCGAACCATCCTTCTCACGCGATCAGGCTAGAAGGAGCCGCTCTTGGCCGTACCCGCGACCGCCAGCGCTCGATAAGCAGCGCCAAGCACCGGGGCGTCTTCGTTCAGCATCACCGAAATCGGAATGCGCGACAGAATTTCCGTCATCGGTCCTTTATTTGCGAAGGACTTGCAGAAGCTGCTCGTTTTCAGTTTAGGCAGAATCTTCACCGCAATGCCGCCAGCCAGGAATACCCCGCCATAAGCAAGTACGCGCAGGGCCAGATTGCCGGCTTCCGCCCCAAACGCATCAATCCACCAATCTAAAACTTCAACACAAACGGGACAACTGCCGTCGATCGCGTTGTGCGTGATTTCACTGGCGGAAACGGCTGCCGGTTCCCCAAACGTGGAATGGCTTACGGTAGGATCCAGGAATTCGTGCAATTTGCGGAAGCCGCGCCCAGAAAAAATATCCTCGCAGGAAACGCGGGGAAGACTCTGCTTCAGGAATAAAAGCAGGCGCGTCTCTCGTTCGTCGCGCGGAGCAAAATCCGCCGAGCCGCCTTCCGAAGGAGCCGGGCGATGACCTTGGCCGTCCCAGTAGAGGACCGCTTCGCCAAGGCCAGTTCCCGCCGCGATGATGGCTTTGTTTCCTTGCGGGTCGGGGATGCCCTGCTTCAAAGGAAGAAAGTCGCCAGGCGAAAGTTTGTCCACGCCGCAAGCTGTAGCGACAAGGTCGTTCAGCAGCACCACGCCATTCGCCGGAAGATCCAGCGCGGCCGCCAGAGAGGCAGACTCGATCGCCCACGCCAGATTAAATGAGTACAGCCGCCCATCAACCACGGTTCCGGGAACACCAAAGCCTGCCGCGCGAATTTGCGTGGGTTCGGAGGCCTGCTTTCGCAAATCTTCGCGAAAATGCCGCAGTACATCTTCAAAGCTGGGATAGTCCGCGGTGGCATAGCGTTGTCTGGCAACCAGTCGCAGCTCCCGGCCATGTTCTTCAAAAGCCGCCAAGTTGCATTTTGTGCCGCCAATATCTCCCGCAACGATCATCGGTCCCTCGGTAACGCCTCAGAGTGAAAAGGGAAAGGACAGCAGGATAAAGCAGCCCGGGCGCAATCGTCCCCTCGTGATGTGGCTTCAGGCACAGCGCCGTTCATCATAGCAACCCCAAGTGAAGAGGACAAAACACGCAGCGAATTAGCGGAAGCGCCGGATAACAAGGTTATGGCGGTCCGAACGATACAAGCCGAGCACATAAAGGATCACGACACCTTTGGTCGAATAAATCACCTGACGAATGCGCAGAAGCGGTTCGCGCTTGGGAACACCAAGCAATTCCGAGGTTCGCGGGTCAGCTGCGGTCGCATCCACTTCCTCGTCCGCGTACCCCAGTTCAACGTTGTAGACCTTCTCCAGTGTCGCGAAAAGCGATTCGCGATGTAGCGGGGCGCTCAGCAAACCACTGAACTGTGCCGCGGAAAGGTAGCAAGTCTCCAGCGCGAAAGGTTCGCCGGCCACGTGGCGCAAGCGCTCGATTTTCACAACCCTGCTGTTGGGAGAAAGAGCCAGCCGCGCATTCACTTCATGCTCGTCGTTCACCGTCTTGGCCAAAATAATTTTCGAGCCCGGGGTAAGGCTGCGGCTGCCCATCTGTTCCGTGTAGCTCATCAACTTGTTGAAGTGGATTTTCGGGGCAGAGACAAACGTGCCAACCCCGGGTCGGCGTTCCACGGCGCCTTGCTTCTCCAGCGAAGCGAGCGCATGCCTCGCCGTCATCAGGCTGACTTCATGCACCCGCGCCAATTCCCGCTCGGAAGGCACAGCGTCGCCCGGGCGTAACTCCCCCGCCTCGATAATCTTGCGGATCTTGGCCTGAATCCGCTGATAGGCGGGGACTCCGTTTCTGCTCTTAACAGACATTCCGTCCCCCTCGACGCTTCCGTAGCGTATTGCCAGAGCGTTCCTGCATCAATTCTGCGCGCATCGGGAAGGGTGCACCCCCACCCCCGGTGAGCTATTGCGATATAGAGCGCAAACTATTTTCTGCTATAGTGCGCATTTTCAAATCCTTTATAAATCAAGATTTTTCGCTTGACAAGCAAAATATTGTGCTATATAGCTAGCCTCAACGCAGCACTATAGCTCATTTGGGGGTGGTCGACCCTGCTCAGTCATTTGTCACAAAACGCATCGTTCGTTGGGCGGCCGACAGCCTCTTTGAGCGGAACTTTGTGCCTCGGTTTCTCTCCTGTTCGGAGGGGGAACGGGAGTTGCCGTGTTTCGAGCAGTGCCACTTGGCCCCACGACGCGCTCGTGGATCCAGGTGGTTTGTTAGCGGCGCAGTGCTTCATGTTTACCCCGGAATAGTATTCAGCCGCGCATGTCGAGGTTCCGGGGGAAGGCGGGCGCACTTTGGTCCAGCAAGGAAGTTCGTGGACCCGGTTCGCTGCAGCCGAATCAGGGCAGGGCAATGAACAATGATTTGGGGTGTCGGTCGCTTTGAACTTTTTGATAAAGGAGTAAAAGGAAGCCTTATGAAGAAAACCTTATCGTGGGGGCTGCTGATTCTGGCATTCCTCGCGTTTGCGTCTTTCGGCCACGCACAAGAAATTACCGCGACAATCAGTGGTGTCGTCAGTGATGCATCCAACGCCGTGGTTCCTAATGCCACGGTCACCATCCACAGCAATGCCACGAATCTTGATATTCGAACCGTGACCACCGGCAACAATGGCGAGTACGTGGCCGCGAACCTTCCGGCAGGCACTTATACGATTACGGTGCGCGGCGCGGGATTCCAGACGTGGACCTCGAGGGACGTGGTTGTTAACGTCGCCGAGAAGCGCACTCTGGACATCCAGCTGAGCATCGGCAAAGTAGCGGAAACCATCGAAGTCTCTTCCAGCACCCAGCCGGTCGAAACTACTTCTTCGGAACAATCACAAACAATCACTGGCACCCAGGTCCGCGAACTCGAGCTCAACAACCGCAACTTTCAACAGTTGGTGGCCTTGCAGCCCGGCGTTTCCGCCAATTGGGGCGATCAGCCCGGTTTCGGTATTAGCACCAACACCACGGTGGCAGTCAACGGCGCGCGTACTACGGCCAATAACTGGACCGTGGATGGCGCCGATATCAACGACAGCGGTTCCAACGCAACCCTCTTGAACGTCCCCAGCATTGACGCCATTCAGGAGTTCACTCTCCAGCGCAGCAACTATGATGCTGCTTCCGGTCGCAGCGGTGGTGGACAGATCATCGTGGCCACCAAGTCTGGCACCAACGACTATCACGGCAGCGTCTACGAATTCGTTCGCAACGATTACTTCAATGCGAACTCCTACTTCAGTAACGCTACCGATACTCCGCGGTCTATCGAACGCTATAACGACTACGGCTTCACGGTTGGCGGACCCCTCTGGATTCCTAAGGTCAACGACAGGAAGAAGGCCAAGACGTTCTTCTTCTGGTCCGAGGAATGGCGCAAGGTTAGCTCTCCGGTCTCCACTACGTTTGATAATATCCCCACGGGGCCTGAGTTGGGCGGCACCTTTACTGGGCTTGCAGCGGATCCCACTACTTATTTGACGAATCCCGCCTGCGGTACCGTCACCAACAATGGTCAAACGGGAGCCGCCGAAACATGGAACTTGCAACTCAATCTCGCCGCCACGTCCGGTTGCTACAGTAAGAACGCGCAAGCGTACGTCAACAGCATTTTCAGCAAGTACCCAGCCAACCTTAATGGCTCGGACTTCTACTACGCTTACAGCGCCCTGAATAACTTCCGCCAGGACATCATCCGCGTCGATCAGGTCATCAACGATAAGGTCCGCTTCTACGGCCGCTACATGCACGATGATGCACCAGAGAATGCACCGCTGGGTCTCTGGGGCGCGTACAACAACTTCCCGGGCGTCGCGAATGACAGTCTTGATGCACCGGGCAGAAACGTGGTCGGCGACCTTACTTGGACTATTACCCCTCGCCTAACCAACGAAGTCGAATACGTCTACACCTGGGGTGGAATCAATATCACGGAGACCGGAATTATTGACAGCTCCACTTTCACCGGCCAGCTCACAAACAACTGGACCTATCCCGACACTTACGGTCGCGGTCCGAATCTGGGTATTCAGGACACCAGTTTGGCGGCCGGCCCGGGAAATGCTCCCTACTTTGAACGCAACATTGACCAGAGCATCATTGACAACGCCTCCTACGTCGTCGGCCCACACGCGCTGCGCTTTGGCTTCGACATGCAATTCATGGAGAAGACAGAGAACGCCACGTCGGGAGATGCGAGTTTCTATTTCTCGACCATCTATGTGCCCAACGCCCCACAGAATGCCCAAAACACCATCCTCCCGGGCCTGGCGCAATTCCTCCTCGGGCAGAACGCCAGCTATTCGCAATTGAGCAAGGACACTATTCCCGACCTGCACTACAAGAACGTCGAATTCTACGTACAGGATGACTGGAAAGTGAACCGCCGCCTGACCCTGAACCTTGGCGTACGCTACAGCTACTTCCCCACGCCGAACGACTTGGGCAACACGCTTGTCAACTTTGATCCCAAGCTCTTCCAATCATCGCTTGCACCGGCGATCGATCCGAATTACGGTACGATGGTCGCTGGGCAAAGCATCAATACATCCAATTATGGCAATGGCCTGATTCTTCCGGTTGGCGCCGCGTGCACCGCAGCGCAAGCCATCGCCCCAACTGCCACGTGCTCTCCCTATGGATCAACCGTCAATCCGAATGGCAGTGGGAACATTGCCCCGCGCTTCGGATTTGCCTATGATCCCTTTGGCAAAGGCAAAACCGCCATCCGCGGTGGATATGGCCTCTTCTACGACCGTGTGCTGAATGGCATGTTTGAGCAGAACGCGTTCAACGATCCCCCACTCGTGAGATCGAGCAACATCCCGTCTGCTCCATTCGACAATATTCTCTCGGGTGCTTCGTCTGGTATCTCTAGGCCCCGCAGCCCTTACCGCCAGCGGCTCCCCGCAGTGGCATACGCCCTACTACACCTCCTACAACCTCTCGGTGCAGCAGGAAATTCTGCCCAACACCAAGCTCGAAGTGGCTTACGTGGGCGGTTTGGGAACCCACCTGCTTGGCAATGTCGACTTGAACCAACCCCTACTAGCAACGCGTCTAGCTGCCGATGCCGCTACCGCTACTGCGGGTACCGGTGACTACGTAAACGTCAACGCGCTTCGCCCCTATGCTGGCTACGGCAGGATTGACTCGCGTGACCCAGAGTTCACCAGCAACTACAACTCCTTGCAGATTACCTTGAATCGCCAGGTAGCCAGGGGCCTCAACATTGGCCTGGCTTATACCTGGTCAAAGACCATGACCACGAATACCGATGACCGCTCCAATTACGCCACCGATACCTACAATCTGCTCTTGGACTATGGTCCGTCGATCTACACATGTCCGCAGAATCTTCGTCTTCAACTACGTCTACGATCTGCCTTGGTACAAGGGACAGCAGGGGTTGTCGGCCACGTATTGGGCGGATGGGAAGTCTCCGGCATCACCACCATCCAGTCCGGACAGCCGCTCACGATTACCCAAAATTCTGACCCGTTCAACCTTTACAATCCGATCCTTACCGCTGGTGATGGCGGATTAGGTATTACTAATCCCCGTGCAGACAGAACCTCAACTGCTATTTCCTATCCGAAAACCGTTGGCGCATGGTTCAACCCATCCGCTTTCATGGATGCCGCCGGCCACTACGGCACTTCTACGAATGGCCAAATCCTGGGTCCCGGCCAGCAGGTCTGGGACATCGGCTTCATCAAGAACATCAGCATTTCAGAACGCTTCCGGCTGCAGTTCCGGGGCGAATTCTTCAACGCCTTCAACCACGCCAATTTCAATTCCGTAGACAACGACGTCGACGATAAGACTTTCGGTGCGCTGACCAACACGCACCTCCCGCGCAACATTCAACTCGGCCTGAAGCTTTACTTCTAACCACCCCTAACCCAGGGGCACATCCGTTCGCGGGTGTGCCCCTTTTTTATGATCCGCAGCGACTACGCAATTCATCTTTGAACCTGGATTCCTTCGTCTTTCGGAAAATAAGTTTGCCTCTCCGCTGAAACTGATTTTATTCATTCAGACTTAGTGATAGCTTTCCACCAGGGAGCCCGGACACGGCAATTCCTTTCATGAATAAACAAAATCGTCGAATTTTTCTGCAAGCCACCGCAGGCGCATTGGCAATTGGTCTGAACCCACTGAAACTTTCCGCTTCCAGCTCTGGCGCTGCGGCGCCGAACTCCGCGCCAACAACACGGTCAGGACAGAAAGCATCGGTTGTGCCCTCCAACGAAGGCAAAAAGCCGCTGCGTCTCGGCCTGATCCTCGGCATCGGCAATGATCCCGAATCCGCCATCGCCAAAGTCCACGACCTCGGCTTTCCTACATGCCAGGTGTATGTGGACGATTTCGAGTTGGACCAAGTTGGCCGCCTGCGAAAAGCTCTCGGAAAATACAGCGTTGAAGCCGACGTCGCTCGTCGTTGGTGGCCCCGGAAAAGAGATGTGGGATTTCTATCAGGGGCCGCTGACCATTGGCCTCGTCCCCCGCGATACCCGCGCCGCCCGCATCGAACACATCAAGAAAGCTTCGGAGTTCGCCAAGCAGTGCGACATCCCCGCCGTTCAAACGCATTGCGGATTTATCCCGGAAAATCCCAACGATCCGGTTTACAAGGAAACCGTTCTCGCCCTGCGCGATGTAGTCGCCTACTGCAAGCGCAACGGCCAGAATTTCCGCTACGAAACCGGCCAGGAGACTCCCATCACCCTGGTGCGCGCCATGCTGGACGTCGGGCTGGACAATCAGGGCGTCAATTTCGACCTGGCCAATCTGATTCTCTACGGCAAGGCGAATCCCGTCGACGCCATCGAAATCCTTGGTCCCTATGTGCAGGGCATCCACGCCAAGGATGGACTTTGGCCCACAAATCCGAAAGATCTTGGCGAGGAAGTTGCCATCGGTAAAGGCAAAGTGGATTTTCCCCGCATCATCGCTCGTTTGAAAGAATTGGATTATCGCGGCGCCGTCACCATTGAACGGGAAATTTCCGGCCCACAGCAAATGGCAGACGTGAGCGCCTCAAAAGTTTATCTGGAAAAATTAATCGGCTAATTAGCACGCAAAATCAGGAGGGAACATGCCAGGAGATTCCAAGCAACAATCGAACAATTCAGACAAAATGGACCGCCGCAAATTCATAGGAGCCGCGGCCGCCTCCGCGGGCATTATGTTCATCAATCCATCTTTGGTGCGTGGCACGGCCGCCAATTCCGCCGTTCGCGTCGGTCTGCTTGGCTGCGGCGGGCGAGGCACAGAGGACGCATCGAATCTCGTTGACACCGGCGGCGCTCGCGTCGTTGCACTCGCGGACTTGTTTCCAGACCAACTTGCCACGGCGCGCGCCCATTTCGATCAAATTCAGCAGGCCAAGGGCTATTCCGCTCTGGATGCCGCCCAACTATTCGTCGGCCCCAACGCGTACCAGCAAATCGCGGCCTCCAAGGAAGTGGACGCCATCGTTGTTGCCACGCCGCCTTACTATCACCCCAGCCACCTGGAAACCGTGGTCGCCGCCGGCAAACACGTCTACCTCGAGAAGCCGGTGGCCATTGATGTTCCCGGCGCATTGCGGGTGATTGAAATTGGCAAGCGCGCCGAAGGGAAACTCAGCTTCGACGTGGGATTCCAGATTCGCGATTGTCCGCCGTTCGTCGAGCTGGTGCGGCGCATTCATGGCGGCGCGCTCGGCAAGATTGCCTGCGGTGAAGCGTACTATTTCGCCGGCTACATTGATCGCCCGGCATGGCCAAACGCCTCGCCCGTCGAGCATCGCCTTCGCAACTGGATTTATGACCGCGTTCTTTCCGGCGACATCATCGTCGAGCAGAATATCCACGTCATCGACATTTGCAATTGGGTTCTAAAAGCGCACCCCGTGAAAGTTTCCGCGACGGGCGGACGGCTCGGTCGCCCCGTTGATGGCGACGTCTACGGAAATTACAACGCCATCTTTCACTACCCCGAAGGCGTCGACATCACCTTCAGCTCCACGCAATTTGCCAAAGGAATTTGGGACGTCACCGAACGCTTCTTCGGCACCAAAGGCACCTCGCAATCCCCCTATACGGGTCCGCTGGGCATTTGGGGCGATGAACCGTGGCAAGCGCCGCTGGTTCCGGACAAGCCGGAAGAACAGAAATTCTCGACGACCGGGAGTTTCCATTCCAACCTGGAACTTGCCGATCCGGAAAAGAAAAAAGCCTTCGTGGAAAGTATCGTCAGCGGGAAGTATCACAATCAATCCGCCAAGGGCGCGGAATCCGCACTCTCCTGCATGCTGGCGCGCTCTGCCGCTTACCAGGACCGCGAACTTACCTGGGAGGAACTGATGAAATCCACTGAAGTGTGGGATCCCAAGATTGATCTGAACAAGCTGCGCTGAAGCTGTAACGCCGGCTCCAGTTTTTTTTCAACGAGGTACCAACATGAAGCAAAAGTCGCGCCGCGCCTTCTTGAAAACTTCCGTGACGGCTGCATGTGCCGCCAGCTTCGGCGGCGGGTTCGCCGAATCATTGGCAAGTGCAGCCGCAACCTCAGCGCCGAGAGGATCAAAACTCTCGCCGTTCTCCGCGGCTCTTCCCATCAAAAAAGGGTTGGTCTACGACATGCTTCCCGGCAAACTCAGCCACGCCGAGCGCTTCAAGATGGCGCGCGATGTTGGCTTTGAAGTTGTGCAAGCGCCAACCACACCGGATCCGCACATCGCCGAGGAGATGAAGAACGCTGCAACTGCCGCCGGCATCCGCATCGACTCCGTGATGAACATGGACCACTGGGACTATCCGCTCTCGTCCGCCGACCCTCAAGTGGTTGAGAAAAGCTTGGCCGGCATGCGCACGTCGCTGCACAATGCCAAGCTTTGGGGTTCCGACGCGGTGCTCCTCGTCCCCGCAGTGGTGAATCCGCAAACCTCCTACCGCGACGCCTGGACACGCTCTCAAAAAGAAATCCGCAAGCTCATCCCTCTCGCAGCGGAATTGAAAATTGTGATTGCTCTTGAAGAAGTGTGGAACAAGTTCCTACTGAGCCCGCTCGAGATGGCCAAGTACATCGGCGAGTTCCAAAGTCAATGGATCAAAGCCTGGTTCGACGTTGGCAACGTCGTGCTTTACGGCTATCCGCAGGATTGGATTCGCACGCTCGGCAAAAACATCGCCAAGGTCCACCTGAAAGATTTCAAGCGCAAGGAAGACGGTTACGCCTGGGTGAATCTCGGTGATGGCGACGTCGATTGGCCCGCGGTCCGTCAGGCTTTCGCCGACATCGGCTACTCCGGCAGCGCCATCGCAGAACTCGAAGGCGGCGACGAAGCGTACTTACGCGATGTGAGCCGCCGCATCGACCGTCTGCTCATTGGAAGTTAAGTTCAGGTGTTAACTCAATTCGCGGTACGGCTGGTTCCTAGGCTTTCAATACCGTGCATACCGAGGCGCAGATCGGTCCACCAATATTAAATGTAGCGGCAACGCGGGCGCCCTGCACCTGCAACGGTTTCGGTACTTTGCCCAGCAATTGCCACGCGCACCAGCCCAACATCGCAACCCCAGTCGCGCCGATAGGGTGGCCTTTCGCGATGAGTCCGCCGGAAGTGTTGATGCCGCACTCGCCATCCACCTTGGCTTTTCCTTCGACCCAATAGCGCGCACCTTTGCCGTATTCCGCTTTCCCCAAAACCTCAGTGCCCAGCGCGCCCATCACCGTGAAGCAATCGTGAATTTCAGCCACCTTCACATCGTCATTCGTTACGCCCGCCATGCGGTACGCGTTATTCATGGCCTTGATCGCGCCCGCGGGACGCAGCACATCGCGCCCAGCTTTCTTCAAAGGGTCGGTCGCCTGCGCGTACCCGGCAATCTCCACACAATCCTGTTTGGCAACGCCGAGCTTTGCCAGTCCTTCTTCGGTGGCAAGAATAAGCGCGGCATAACCGTCGGTAATCTGGGAGCAATCGTACGTCTTCAGTGGAAGTCCTTCGACGATGTAGCGATTGATGCCGCCAATTTTCATCGCCTGTTCGACCGTAAGCTCGACGTTGCGCATTTGCGCGTACTCGTTGTGCCGCGCATTCGCGTACTCGGTTACCGCAATGTGCGCCAGATCTTCTTCGGGAATTCCGTGCACCTTCAGGTAGCACTCCATCACTTCCGCAAAAAGGTGCGGGAAAATGTACACCTTGCCTTCGCGTTCGTCCGGATGCGAGAAATACCCAAGCGCCTGCCCGACAAGTTTCCCGTCCATTTTTCCTTCGGCATCGCGCATTTTTTCGTACCCGATCGCAATGCCGATATCGCCCCACCCAATCTGCAATTTCTGGATGACCGAAATGACCGCCTGTCCGCCAGAGGCGCAGGCATTCTCCACCGATTCAATGGGCTTTCCCGCAAGTCCGGGGATATCCGCCACCAGCCCCGCAAGCAGCCCCTGCTGATTCAGCGAAATATTGCAAACCGCGCCCACGGAGCCCACATCGATCGCGGAAGGCTCCACTTTGATTTCCGCGCACGTCTCCATCACGGCGCGGCGAAGAATCTCCGGCACCGCCATGCCCATCAGCTTTCCAAACTTCGATTGATGATAAGCGGCGATATAAATGCTCTTCATAAAACACCTCTCAGGATGTCTTGCGCCCCTCTGGCGAAGAATCTGCTTCGCCGGAAGCGCCAAACTTTAGATGCCGTAACCGCTCTTTAAGGTCCAGTTTCAGCACCTTGCCATAAGCGTTGCGGGGCAATGTTTCGACAATTATGACTTGCCGGGGCAATTTGATTTTGTTGATTCTTGGGCGCAGAAACTCGATAAGCTCCTCTTCGCTTGCGCGCGCGGCCGGTTTCAGCGCAACAAACGCAACAGGAATCTCTCCCCACTTTTCGTCGCCCACGCCAATTACGGAAACCTCGGCAACGCCCGAGTGATCGAGCAACTCCATTTCGATTTCCGCGGGATAAATATTCACACCGCCGCTGATGATCATGTCTTTCGAGCGGCCAGCGATATAAAAAAAACCCTCTGCGTCGCATCGCGCCAGGTCGCCCGTGTGAAACCATCCCAACGCGTCAAGCGCCTGAGAGGTTGCACTTGGATTGTTCCAGTAGCCTTTGCAGACGTGTGGCCCGCGCAGCCACAGTTCGCCAACCACATCCGTGCCCGCCGCCTCGTCATTCGCCTCGACGATTTTGGCCTCCGAAAACATCATCGCCTTACCGATCGAGCCGGGTTTGCGTATAGAGTCCTCGTCGCTCATGGCAAAACAATTTACGCCTGCCTCCGTGAGCCCGTACCCTTGGCGAAAGACATACCCGCGCTCCTGGTAAGCTCGCAGAATCTCCAGCGGAAGCGGCGCGCCTCCACTGCAACACCAGCGCGGGCGGCGATTATCCAACGAGCCGAATCCAGGTGCGTCGAAAAGCATTTTGAAAATTGTCGGTACGCCAAACAGGATGGTGCATCGGTATTCGCCAAAAGCGTGCAACAGCTGCGCGGGATCGAACCCGTCGTGCAAAACGATGCTGCCGCCAATTGCGAACAATGGGGTCATGAATACCGTGAGCCCGCCGGCATGATACATGGGGGTGTAGACCTGAACGCGATCGTTCGCGCGCAATTGCCACGAGAGCACGGTGCTGCACGCGTTCCACATGACCTGCCGGTGCGGAATCATCACGCCCTTCGGTCGTCCCGTGGTTCCGCTTGTATAAAGCAGACAGAAAATGTCTTCAGGATCGAGCGAGGTTGCGAGCGCATCTGGTCTAACCGCAGCGAGGGATTGTGAATAACTCAGCGTGCCTGAAAGATTTCCTTCAGCGTCAAGATGAATCGTGTGCTCAACCGGTGCGAGTGCGATAAGTTCTTTCGCCAACTTTTCATAACCAGCGGAGTACATCAGGCAGCGTGGCGAACAATCCGCAATCACCTGTGATAATTCGTGCGCCGTGCTGCGTGTGCCGAGCGGCACGAGAATCACGCCAGACTTGCCCGCGGCCCAAAACGCGTCAACATATTCAACGCGGTTCTCGGAAAGGATGCACACGCGATCCCCGGGCCGCAACGAACAAAGTTCCGTCCAGATGCGCGCACAACAACAGGCCCGTTGATTGAGTTCCGCAAAAGTGAACTGGCGCCCTGTCGGCGCGTGGATCAACGCAATGGCGTCAGGGCTAAGTCGGGCGCGCTCTCCAAGAATATCGCCGCTGATCAAGAATCTTCTCCAGCATGCGTGGTAGCTGATTGTGCGGCGGCGTGTCCATGGGCCAAACCTACCGCGAGAATCTTCAGCAAAACGCGAGTCAACTCACGAGGGCGTTCGCGTTGCGGCGCATGGCCGCACCGCTCAATGACCGTAAGCGAACATTGCGGCAGCAAAGTTTGCAGCTTCTTCGCGTAGTCCACGGGCACAAGCCGATCAGAGCCGCCCCAGATCACATCAACCGGCGCCTGAAAGCTCGCCAGCTTATCTTCCAGCAGGTATTTCGACATATCTTCTTCGCCCGCCGCCATCAGCCGCGAAATCGGCCCGGAATTGGAAACGCGCACCAGGTCATCCAAAACAAAATTCGGTGCACGCGGCGAAGAAGGGTCCGTCACTTTATCGAGCGTCTGCCGAGCCTCTTCGCGATTCATCGGCATGATGTCAATGGCCGACGCGCTCCGGATCGGCCCGCCATCGATCAGGATGACTCGCGTCACGCGAAGTGGATGCTTCTCCGCATAAAGCATCGCGACCCAGGCCCCCAGCGAATTTCCTGCAATCACCAGCGGTGCACTACTCCACGCATTCGCATCGAGCACTTGTTCGAGTGCGCTCAGAACTGTTCCAAGGCTCAACACTCCGTGATGGGGTTCGCTTTCACCGTGCCCCGCAAGGTCCGGAAGCACCAACCGAAAATGGCGTTTCAGTTCAGGCGCTACGCTATTCCACGTTCCCGCTTGATCGCCCGCGCCATGCAGCAATACCAGCAACGGTCCGTCGCCGCCATGCCAGACGATCTGCTCCCCAGCACTGGTCGCCATCTTCGTTTTTCGCAGCCCAGCGCGGCGCAGCGCAATCCTCCGCAACCACGCCGTCGTCGCGACAGGCCGCAAATAGGAGAAAGCGGAAAAGACTATCAGGGCAGCGACGGCAACGAAAATCAGCAGCAACCCAATTTTGATTGTCAGCCCCATCCCGCTCCTCGCGCCATTTGGTTGCAATGCAAGTCTGCAAGCACACTACGGCATACGAAACGCGCAGCCAGCCTGGTTATAGCCGACCCCGGACCCAACAAGCACGACCAGGCTGCCCGATTTCACCTTGCCCTGCTCGATGGCGTGGTCAAGCGCCATGCCAACGCACGCCGATCCCGTGTAGCCGAATTCTTCCATGATCGTGTGCGCGCGTTCCGCCGGTGCCCCAAGCCTTTCCATCACGCGAGCGATCGTGGGCTTGCGCACTTGCGTAAAAATAAAGCAATCGACTTCGCTCATCTGAAAACCGCCATCTTTGGCCAGCCTTTGCACGATGACCGGCCAGGTGTCCTCGTTCAACTCCGGCGGGTAACGGTTTTTAATGGTGCACGCGGTACGCCCGGCCTTCACGGACTCTTCGCTAGCCGGTTCGAACGTCCCTCCCGAATAAATTCCCCAATAAGCGTGATAAGAGCCGTCGGCGCGAAACGTCGAAGTGATAAATCCGGGCGAAGAGGCAGGTTCCAGCACCGCCGCGCCAGCTCCGTCACCATAAAAGAAGACCATGGGATCGGCAGGCGAAGTCAGTTTGTGCATCAGATAGACGCCAACGACAAGCACCGTCTTGATACCGGGATTCGCGGCGATGATGCCCGCGGCCGCGGAAAGACCAGTTGGAAAAGAAGCGCAAGCGCAGCCGATATCAAACGTCCCCGCATTCTTCGCGCCAAGCTTATGTTGCAGAACCACGGAAGTAGCCGGCGTAATGTAATCAGGCGAATCGGTGCCCAGAATGATCAGATCCACATCCTCGGGTTTTCTCCCCGCGCGCTCGACGGCAAGTTTGGCCGCCGGCAACGCCACGTCGCTGGTCGCCCAATCTTCCGGTGCATGCCAGCGCTTTTTAATGCCGCTGCTCGCTTCCATTTTGTCCACGAATTCCGGGATATGCTTGAACCGCTCCCGCAGCATGTCGTTGCTTACTTCTTTTTCTGGCAGGTATCGGGCTGTGGATACAATTGTTGCGTAACGCGTCATGAGTAGAGCCTCTTCAAGTGCGGAATGCTACGTCCCCAATACTAATCCACCGTCAACGGAAAGCACGGTTCCGGTAATAAACGAAGCCGCGTCAGAAGCCAGCCAAACGTATGCCTCCGCAACGTCTTCGGGTTTTCCCATACGGCCCAAAGGCGTGTGCGAAACCATCGTCTGGATCACTTTCTCCGGCATCTTTTGCACCATTTCGGTGGGGATGAATCCGGGAGCGACGGCGTTCACGCGAATATTATATTTTGCCAGTTCTCGCGACCACGTCCGCGCAAACGCGATCACTCCTGCCTTGGTGGCCGCATAATTAGTCTGTCCGAAATTTCCATACAATCCCACGATGGACGAAGCGTTCAGGATTACGCCGCAGCCTTTGCGAATCATATGTGGCGCAACGGCCCGCGAGCAAAGGAAGACGCCTTTCAGGTTGACGGAAATCACCGCATCGAACGCGTCCGCGGTCATCGTCCCCGCCAGTTCGCCTTCCTTCCATTTCACCAACTGCGAATCGCGCGTGATGCCCGCGTTGTTCACCAGCACATCAATCGTCCCCCATCGCGCGGCAACTTCTTCCACGGCTGCCGCAACATCGCCTTCATCACAAACATTCACCTTGCGAAATAGGGATTCTCCTCCCTGCGCGGAAAGTTCTCGAAGCAGCGCCTCCTTTCCCTCCTCGTTCACATCCCACGCCGCAATCCGGCACCCTTCGCCCGCAAATCGTCTGGCCGTGGCGCGGCCGATCCCCGCTGCCGCTCCGGTAACGATGACGACCTTACCGCCCAGCCCTGTGTTTGTCATAGATCCTCTAGAACGTGTACTTCAGCGCAAACTGAATCACTCTGGGCCCGGTCGAGGTTGCCACCACCTGCCCGAAGTTCGCGGAAGCGGCGACATCGACGGGGTTGGCGAAATTCACGTTGTTGAACAGGTTAAAGAATTCCGCGCGGAACTCCACGCCCTGGCGTTCCGTGATCGGAATCAGCTTATGTATGGAAAAATCCGTGTTGATCTGCTTCGGTCCCCGCATGATGTTTCTGCCTAACTGGCCGAAGTCGCCGAATGCGCTGGGCTGCACAAAAGCAGTCGGATCGAAATAAGCGTCCAACCGGTCCGCCACATTCCCAGTCTTGATTGCAGAGGCCAGCGTGCGTCCCGTCACAAGGTCGGCATTGGTTGCTGTAAACAGGGAAACCTGGCCGTACAGGGAGAAGGGGATTCCCGATTGCAGCGTCACGATTCCCGAAAAGTCCCAGGAATTCACCAGTCTTTTCGCAATGCCAGAATCGCCATGATAAAAGTTCGGAAGCGTATAGACATAGCTAGCGACGAAACGATGCCGGCGATCGAAATCAGACGACGCATAGTTGTTTTCGTTCACCATGTTCCCGGGAATCAGCGTGACGTCGCTTACGTCGCTTCCCGAATAATCGTCCAGCGAGTGCGAGTACGTATAACTGAAGAGCGCTTGCAGGCCCTTCGACAGCCGCTTGTTGACGGTCACCTGAAGCGAGTTGTAACTCGAGTTCGAGTTGCTCTCCATCAGGAAGCTGCCCAAGCCCGGAGCCGGCAGATTACCAAAGCCTGGGAATAGAGGTCCGCCGAGACTGCCCACGGTATAAAGTCCCGCGAGCGCCGGAGAATCCGCCTGGTTGAAAGAGTACAAGCGAGGGAACTTGCGTCCCACGGAACCCACGTACCCCACGTCCAGCATCCAGTCGTTTTCGAAACTCCATTGCACTCCAAGGTTGTAAGTTTGCACATAAGGAATGCTCCAGTCCTTGATGTCCGGATAGAGACCCGATGCCGGTACAAAAGTCGCCGCGGGAGTTGTCGCCCCATACGATGTGACTGGAAGAAGCGCCGGATATCCTCCATAAGGGAAGATGCTGGCATTTTTGGGATCAAGAGGATCCAGCGGGAACGCACTGGGTTGTGGAACTTGCACAAAAGGACTTTCGTTCGGAGTAGCCAGTGCCGTCGCCAGCATTTCGTAAGGCATGTTAAACAATTGGCTGTTGAAGAGCCGCATGTTGGGGCGGTCATAGAAAATGCCATAGCCGCCGCGCAGAACCGCCTTGCCGTTGCCAAACAGCTGGTAAGCAAAGCCCACTCGAGGAGCAAAGTTCTTATAGTCGGAATTCACCAGGCCGTCGCTGACTTTCGGAATGCCCAGCAAATCTCCGTTGCCGGCCTGTACGAACCCGCCGGTGACGGCAACGCCGCACGTGCTTATTGTCGCGGGGCAATCCGTGCCAAGCCCGGATACGGCGATAGGAGTAGTTGTAGCCAGCGAAGGATCGAAGCCCACAAAATGCCCGTCGGTCTCTGTTGTGGGGCCAAAGAAGTCATAGCGCAGCCCCAGGTTCAATGTGAGCCGCGAAGTCAGCTTCCAATCGTCCTGGACAAAAGCAGAAAGATCGTTGGCGCGGTTGTGGATACTGTTGGTACCCGAGCCAATGATCGAGACGCCCGACAAACCGCCGAGAAAGTCTTTCATTTCGCCGCAGTCGGAGTAACCAATTCCCACAGGGCATCCAGCGGCCAAAAATCCGAGATACGCAATTTCGCCGTTCGGGAATACATCGAAATAAGGAGCGTCAAGATCCTGCCGTTTGTATTCGGCTCCGAAGCGGACAGTGTGTTTTCCCCTCAACCAGGTCATGGTGTCACTCACGCCGCGAGTGTCGGTCTGCGAATAGTTGATACCCAGCGGAGACGGGCCCAGCGTGAACATGTTCGGGAAAATCATCGTTGGCATGCCGGGGAACGAACTGCTCAAGGGCGAAGAAATTCCCAGCTCAGAAGAAGTGATGGGCTGCGAAGGTTTACCCGGGCCGTAAATTGTGCTCCAACCGAAACGCACTTCGTTCAGCCAGTGATTCGAGATCACCGAAGAGACTCCCAGCGAAAGCAATTTCTGGCCGATATTTTCCTGTGCCGGCCAGCCCGGCGCCTGCAGCGGATTGCCATCGCCAAACGTATCGTAGAGCGCCTGCAGCGTCCGATTATTGGCATAGAAAAACTTGCCGAAAAAGTGGTTTGCCTTACTCAGCTTGACGTCCAGATTTGTGTTGAACTGATCTTCTTTGTAAGTCGAGTTCGAGGGAATTGTCACTGCAACTGGGTTCCCCGGATTCCCGGGAGTGCATCCCGCGCCCGTGGTCACGCCAGGCACGCCAGGAATCATGTATTGTCCGTTCGGAAGTTTGGCCTGCAATGCAGCGGAGGCCACGGGATCCACGTAACCACCCAAACCATAACAAACGGAAAAAGCCGCCAGAGATGCGGCATCGCGCTGCGAGCCCAAATAAGCCGGAAGAAACATTGTCGAGAGCGAATTCGTGAGCGAAGTGCCATTGGTTTCGCGCGTCCCTTGATACGAAATAAAGAACCACGCGCGATCCTTGATCACTGGTCCGCCCAGAGTCCCGCCAAACTGGTTGCGGTCGTAGGTAGGCCGCGCCGTGTGCTCCGCATTCAGAAAGAAATTGTTCGCGTCCAGGTCCGTATTGCGGATGAATTCGTAAAGATCGCCATGAAACGCGTCGGTGCCCGATTTCGTAACGGCAGCCACGTTGCCACCAGCATTGCGGCCCTGTGAAGCATCGTACATGCTGGTTTGCACGATGAATTCCATCAGCGAGTCAATGGCAGGGACAGCCAGATTCGGAGTTGAGCCCGTCCCAATCGAGTTCGCATCCACCCCGTTAATGATCACGCTGTTGGAAAGCGAGCGCTGCCCATTAACGTAAATGGCGGCATCACCGCGCCCCAAATCGGACGAGTTTTGGAGCGAGCCGGATGTCCCCGATGTCAGCGTGAGCAATTGTTGGAAGTTGCGGGTCGGCAGTGGCAAACCGCTCACTTCATTTTCTTCGATCACGGTGCCGCGCGATGAACTTTCCGTCTGCACCAGCGGCGACTCTGCGGTGACCGAAACCGTGGCTTGCGACGTCGCCACCTTCAGGCCAACATCCACCACCGTGCTTTCCGTAATCTTGACGACGATGCCTTCCACTTTCTGCATCGCAAAGCCACTCGAGCTCACTTCCATCCGGTAGGTCCCCGGTTCCAGCAGCGCGAACGTGTAACGCCCGTTGCCCCCGGTTTGCGTTTCGCGCCGCACGCCCGCGTCGCTCGTCAGCGCCACTTTGGCGCCTACCACCAAGCCCCCGCTCGGGTCCGTCACCACCCCGACGATTTGCCCGGTGGTGGCCGTTTGTGCTGCAGTCATCGAGGTCATGAAAAAGAGAATGCTGGCAGCCGCCAGCAGGATCGCGATCGTTCGCATGTGCATCTTTTCTCCTTAGTGTCGTAATCAGTTACGGCTTTGAAGCGCGGCCCTTTCCACTTCGGGTGTACAACCGGACAAACTGCTCGATCGCCTCCTCGTCGCTCACGCCGAGATGGCGTTTTGCGCCGAAAAGTTCCTCGACCAGAAAATACGTTACAAACTGCAGGTACAAATTGACGTAGGCAAATCCCGGATTCACGTTGCTGGGGAAGGGAATCGGCGACTTCTGAAACAAAGCCGTCGAATACGTCCGCAAGCCTCCGGCAATTTCGCGATAGCTGTGAATAAAATGCTTGTGACGAAATTCCACCACGTCCACGTACATCAGCCGCCAGTAGTCCAGGTTCTCCGAAACGATTCGCCCGACCGCCATGCCCAGTTTCTTCAGCGATTTTGGGTCCGGCGATTTCATCAACGGCAGCAGTTCTTTCTGCCGCAAGACTTCCATTCTCTGATCCAGGTGATGGACCAGATCGATAAAGATCTCTTCCTTGGTGGGGTAGTAGAGATACAGCTTGCCCATCGATACGCCGGCGGCACGGGCGATCTCGCGAACCGTGGTGCCGTGAAATCCCTGGCGGGTAAATAGTTTAAGAGCGGCGCGTTCGATCTTGAGCTTGTTCTTGGCAACCGTGCGGTCCAGAAGTTTTGGCATGCCTGGCCTTTTCTTACTTAACCAAAACGAGCGCTCGCTCTACGGCGGGGGATTCTAAGACTCTGCCCATTCGCTGTCAAGTGGCAAAAAAGTGGGTAAAAGAGAGGGGCGGGGAATAGGAGTGCAGCTTCAGCCGCGTTAGCCGCCGGTCTACAGCATTCAGCTAAAGTCGTGCGTCAGCCCAATCAATCGAACTTCAACGATTATCTACTGCGTTTCCGGAGTGTAGTGGCAATCCGAAATGGCGCAGCGCCACGCCGGTCTTTGCCCCTTTTCTTTCGCCTCCGCCCGGTATAGCCACACTCCATGAACCGTCTCACCATCACTCAGAAGCTTGCGGCTCAATCACGATGAACCGCGAACTCCCGCCCCGGTTTACGAGCAACAGCACGCTCTGATTGTCCACTCCCGCTAAGGCGCGTTCATATTCCGCAATATTGTGCACGGGTTTGCGATTCACTTCCTGCACGACGTCGCCGCTCTCAAGGTCAGCCGCCGCCGCCGCGCTCGATGGATCGACGGAAGTAATCACCACGCCGCTCATGGAAGCCGCCACACCGAGTTGCCGCGCGATCGCGGGCGTCAGGCTTTCAACCTGTACTCCCTGCAACGCGGAACTCTTGCTGGTCGAGGTTGCAGCTTGTTCTTCCTTCGTCGAAAGTTCTCCCAGCGTCGCGGAAATATCGCGCGTCTGGCCGTTCCGCACAACTTTCAGTTGTACCGTTGTGCCCGGAGCAAGCTCCGAAATGTGTACGCTCAGATCATCTGGTCCCTGCACCGGCTGGCCATTCAACTCTGTAATGATATCGCCGCGCTCGATCCCCGCTTTCGCAGCCGCGCTGCCTGGCGTAACTTCAGCTATCAATGCGCCACCGCCCTGATTCAAGCCGAACGCTTTGCCCATATCCGCGTCCACGCCTTGTATGGCCACACCCAACTGGCCGCGAATCACTTTTCCGTGCTCCACAATCTGTTGCATTACATTTCGCGCCATGTTCACGGGAATCGCGAACCCAACTCCCTGATTCCCCCCGCCCCCACCGGTGATGATGGCTGTGTTGATGCCCACCAGATTGCCATGAACATCCAGCAGCGCTCCGCCGGAATTGCCCGGATTGATCGCCGCATCGGTCTGAATGAAATCTTCGTAGTGCTCAAGCGCGCCGCCCAGGCCTCGACCTGTGGCGCTGACAATCCCCATCGTCGCGGTTTCGCCGACGCCAAATGGATCGCCGATCGCAAAAACCAGATCGCCTACTTTAAGTTTCGAAGAATCTCCGATGGTCAATGCGGGAAGGTGATTGGCATCAATCTTCAGGACCGCGATGTCCGTTCTGGGGTCTGTGCCCACAACCTTGGCTTTGAATTTCTTGTTGTTTTGCGTAAACACTTCCACGTCAGAAGCGCTGGCCACCACGTGATTGTTCGTCAGGATGTACCCATCCGGATTCACAATCACGCCGGAGCCCAGACTGTGCTCGCGTTCCGTGCGCGGCGTGTGTGACTGATCTCCAAATTGTCCCCCAAAAAATCGCTGAAAGAGTGGGTCCGTCGAAAACATGTTGGGGAGGTTGTTCTCTTGTTTCACGATTTTTGTGGACGAGATATTCACCACTGCGGGCAGCGCCGGATCGATCACCGAAGCAAAACCATTGCGAAGCTCCGCCACGTTCACCGGTGCAGAGTTATTCTCCATCTTCAAGGGCACGGCCATTCTGCTCGCGGCAAAACTTTTCATCGACGGGCTTTTTATTACGGAAAAAGCCAGAATCCCGAACGTTACAAAAATGAGTAACGCCATCAGGTACAGATTCGCTTTGGGAAAACCCAGGAAAGTCTTTTGCATGGATCCACTCCTTTTCTTAATCGCTCTTTGGAAACTCATTCCTCAGCCGGCGCCCGCTCGCCTCGCTTAGCCCATCTTCTTCCCGGCTTCCGCTCCCGGTATTTCTTTGCTCCACCATCTCCTGCAATGCCTTCGCAAATTGCGCCGATCGCACCGCTGGCGCTCCCAGGCATTCCCGGCCGTCGCACAGCGCCGGAATCCACCAGGAATCGTCTTCAACCGGGATGTAGAAGAACAAGGAACAGTGCGTCCCACGGAGATTGCCGAGAAACTGATATGCAGTCTCGCCGGGGAGAAGGAACTCACTCAGCACAAAATCAAAGTGCGCTTGGCGAATGCTCTTGAGCGCCGCTCCGCACGAGTGCAGCGTGGATACGCTACAACCTAACTTCTGTAAGTGGTTGCGCAGAACAAAGGTGCTGTTCGCACTCCGTCCTACAAGCAGAACTGTGACTGCCGTTTCCAATCCGGAATCCATCGGCCTCCTTCGATGGGCTTGTTTGTCCCCTGCGGGTGGAACTCGGGATCGTCCAGGCGCACGCGCGGACAACCCGCCGGGCTGGGCGCAGTTCCACGTTGGCGCGGCGGGTGACGCCGGGCACGCCCAGCAGCCGTGCTCGTGTAACAAGGGATTGGATGAAAAGGAACGAAACGGGGTTGCGTCGAAGAACGGAAAAAATATCGTATTACGATATAAAAAGTGCAACGCCCCGCCCCCTCCCGGCATCCTTACTAATTAGGCGCTCCATCTGCCCATGCCTTTTTCTTCCTGCTTTTATCCCTACGGGCAGTCTTGCGGCGCCGCCGAAGTTCCGCCAGTCCGCGGCTTCCGATCGCCTCTTCTCGTGACAGCCAGCGGCTCCTGGCGCATCTATTCGTTCAACAAGGAGATCTTGGTCATGAGAACCAGAATGTTTGCCGGGGCCTTGTATGCTATGTCCGCGTTGTCCTTTCTTGTTTTTCCCTGCTTCGCGCAGTCGTCCGCCGAAATGGGAAAGCTCAAGGTGCACGTTGCACCCAAGCAGGCGTACGTTTTCGTTGACGGCAAAGCAATCCGCGATGGCAGCCAAACGATCCAGCTGTCTGCCGGTCAGCACAAAGTGGGCGTCTACAACTACGGTTACCTCCCCGACGAGCAAACGGTTCAGGTTCGCGCCGGGCAAACCACCGATCTCACCTCCAGCTTGAAATTGTCCGGCGATAAAGTTGCCGGCCCATTCGCGCTCGTCGAATTCAAGGGCGATCCGCGCGCCGCGGTACTTTTGAACGGGCAGACCCCCGCGTATTTCGTGGGGCACGTCGATGAATTCAATTGGGAATGGATCTGGCACCAGCGCTTGCTGGTGAATCCCGGCACGTACCAGGTCACCGTCACCCGCGAAGGCAACACCATCTGGTCCGGCCAACTCATCGCCGAGGCCGGCAAGCACACCACCATCTATCTCGATCAACAAGGCAAAATGAAAACCCAGGATTGGAAAGAGGGATTGACGATGTCGCCGCAGCCCCGCTTCCACGCCGGAATCGCCAGCGCCACCGTCCCTGTCGCTCCCGTCTCCGCACAACTTGCTGCGTCCACCACCTCGCTCGCTTGCGGCCAATCCACAAACCTGGATTGGAAAACAGCCAACGCGGTGGATACTTCCATCACAAACCTGGGTGAAGTTCCCCAGCAGGGCGATAAAGCCGTTTCTCCCACGCACGACATGACCTACGCATTGACAGCCATGGGGCCCGGCGGCAAGTCCACGCAAACCGTAACCGTGCATGTGAATAGCGATCCAACGGCGAGCCTCACGCTCAGCCAGCCTGTGCTCCATTTCCATAAAGTTGGAGACAAGGTCGTCGAGCAGGATTCCGGCACGCTGAATTGGTCTGTCTCGAATGCTAATTCCGTAAACGTCGCGCCCTTTGGAAAAGAATCTGACACCGGTAGCCAGAAAATTATGGCCGATCCGAAACAAACCGCGCGTGGCCCCGTGAATGAAGACGTCACCTACACTCTCACCTCAAGCAATCCCTGCGGCGGCACAACAACGAAGACGGCCACTCTGCACATTCAGGGCTCTATCGACGCGCCGCCTTCCGTTACCATCGCCAGCCTCTTCTATCCCACCGCTTACCCGACGAAGAAACATCCGAAGTTAGGGTTGGTGCCAAGCGAAAAGCAGACGCTGGCTTCTGCCGCGACGCAATTTAAAAACTATCTGACCTATGAGCCCAACGCCAATCTAACAATCGTCGGTTATGCCGATGTGCGCGGCTCCAACAAATACAATCAGGCGTTGAGCCAACGCCGCGCTGAACTTGCAAAAATGTTCCTGATTTCGCAGGGCGTGCCCGCGGATAAGATTCAAACCGCCGCCAAGGGCAAAGAACAGCAAATCGACATCAAGAAGGTCGAGACTTTGCAATCCAAGGACGATCAGAAACCCGAGAAGTGGATGACCAAACACGAGAAAACCACTTGGATGGCCTATAACCGCAGGACCGACATTGTCTTGAACCCGGAAGATATTCAGTCCAAGGTTTTATACCCGAACGACATCGCCGCCGCACGGGTTCTCTGGCAACGCCCGATGCCTAACCTGAAAAAGATGGAAAAGCTTTCCACTGAGCAGGGAACCACGATGGCGCAGACTCAGACCGCCGGCGGTCAGAACTGACGCATCCCCGCAGCGCACACAAACGGTGGAGGTGAGAGCCATGAACATCTTGCTGGCAGTTGACGGCTCGCCCAATGACGAAGCGGTGATCGATGCAGTCCTCCAACACCGCGCGCCCGGCGAGACCATGGTGAAGGTGTTGCATGTGCTCGAACCTCCTCCGCTCCTCGTAACTCGAGAAATGGGCGGATACGATGCGGAACTCGATAGCGTTTTGCAATCGCAACGTGAAGAAGCGGAAACCAACGTCCAGAAAATCGCGGGAACGCTTCGCTCCCACGGTTTCCTGGTAAGCAGCGTGGTCGAGTATGGCGATGCCAAGGCGAAAATCCTCGAACTCGCCGCCGGTTGGCCCGCGGATCTAATCGTCCTGGGTTCCGACGTGCATGGCAGTCTCGATGGCTTGTTGTCTCGCAGCGTTTCACAGTCTGTGGCCAGGCATGCGTTGTGCTCCGTCGAGATCGTTCGCACTCCACTGGTGCATTCGCCGGAACGATCGCAGCACGCGCATACCTCCTAACGATCAGCACAGAAGGCCGCTACCAATGCGGTCACAAAGGAGCTGCAACCATGTGGACACAACGTCAAACAATCATGGTCACAGCAGTGGCACTTGCGGCTTTCCTCTGTCTATCTCTGGGAAGCCGCTTGCTCCAGGCTGAGAAATCCGGCGAAGAAAAAAATAATGAGATCGCGCGCGGAAAGTACCTGGTCGAAGAAGTGGCCAAGTGCGGCGAATGCCACACCCCGCGAAATGCCAACGGCGATTTGGACACACAGGCCTGGCTGCAAGGCGCTCCCATCTGGATCCAGCCTGTGCGGCCGATCCAGCATTGGGCCGATCGCGCTCCAACGATAGCTGGCCTGCCTGGGTATACCGAGGAAGAAGCGGAGCGCGTATTGGAAAAAGGAATGGGACCCGAGGGAGAGACGTTGCGCCCGCCCATGCACATTTATCACATGACCCACGCCGACGCTAAAGCCATCATCGCCTATCTCAACTCTCTTCCAAAGCCCGTGCGTTGATCAGTCCCGCACGCGGAGATTGCGCAAAGAAGCGCTGACCTCTCTCATCTCCTGCGCGCTCAAATTCTGCTTGTCGCACGAACCCAGGTTATACAGACAGTTCTCAAGGTTTCGTGCATGGGCAGCCTTGGCAACCTGCTTCTGTTCGGATGCGTTCAACACGCTTGTGTTGCATCCCGTCATTCCCTGCAGACAAGCTTGCAGATCCCGTTCGTGAGCCGCGACCGCCACTTCCTTCCGTTCCTCGTCGCTCAAATCCTTCGGCCGGCATTCTCCCCAGCCATTCACGCAACTCTGGAAGTTACTGTCATGGTTCGAGCGCAGCACCAATTCTCTTTCCTCGGGAGTCAGCTTCTGCTGGTCGCAAACCGACAAGGAATCCAGACAGTTCTCAATATTCCGCGCCCGCGCGGCGCAAGCAACTTCCTTCCGTAGCTCCGGACTGAGTAATGTTTGGTCGCACTGCCCCAGCCCCGCCAGGCAATTGTCCAGATTGCGGTCTTGCCGCGCGTTGGTGACCTCCTGGCGTTGCCCTGGGTCGAGTTGTGAAAGCTCACATTCCTCATAGCTGTCCAGGCAGTTCTCAAAATTCTGGCTTTGAAGTTTGGCGCCAGTCTGAGCCAACGTCGATACCGGCACCAGCCCCGCGAAAAGAAAGCCGAATAGAATCCAGTGGCGCACTCTCATACGATTTCTCCTTATTCGAATTCTCATGCCATTCAGCGGCTCACAAAGGAAGAGGGAGAACCTGGGCGAGCAGCTCTCCCCCGCTGCTTCATGCGATGAATCAGGCCGTCGAGCCCTTCGCTTGAAGATGAATCGTGCTGTTGGATACCTCGAAACTCTGCAGTTGCGGCTTATCCTTGATCACTTTTCCCAGCACCTTCAGCACGTCCAGGTACGGCCCCTTCCCGAACGTCTCCGCATACTCCTGCGAATTCCAGATGGTGATGGATTCCGCTTGCGCCGCCTTGGGGTTCACTAACACGATTTCATCCCGGAAACCCGGCTGTTTCCGCATCAACGGCAGTATTTCCGATTCCATCGCGCGCGTGAACTCCCCGGTCTCATTCTGGTGGATCTGCATCGTAAGTCTTCTTGCGTACATTTTTTTCTCCTTGCCCGGCGCGGCAATGCAAACCGCCCGGTCCTCCACCGCCATTCTGGAAGATCGTCCGGCAACCTGCTGTCCAGGCTATTTAAATTATCTGGTGGGGCCCGGTAACCTTCGGGGCTGGAAGTGAGGAACAGGAACGCGAGAAGGCGGCAGCACGATACCGCGCACACAAATGGGCTCGTAGCCTCAGCAGACAGTACGAAAGGGTGGCAGCTTCCGGTCATCCCGCGGCCAGCCCGCTCGCCATTAATCGCAAACGGGATCGGGCCCCGTGAATTCTCAGAGGATGAGATAGCTACCCGGAAGCAAAGACAAACTACCTCCCTCGCGTTGAGATGAGCGAACCACTCGAGGGGTTGCCTTCCACAGACGCTAATCCTATCGTATTACGATATAATTGGGGATGCGCCGTTCCGCCGGCCGCCCGCCCGCTTATTTCTTCAGGCGAATCACGCCGATCGCAATCGTCTTGCGCTGGCGTTCCGGGTATTTCTCGCGCGCTTTTTCGGCTTGCAGTTTCGTTTTGAACGGCTTCGATAAAGGTGTGAACTCGCCTGCGATGAACTTATAGAGCAGCCACTGCTGGGTTATTTTGGCCATGCCAAATTTATACCACGCCCAAAGCGCCTGTTCTAGGTGGCTGCTTCGTCAATAGCGCCAGCACATGCGTTACTTTCTTTTAGTGACGCCATGCGAGCGGGCTAGGCGTACCGGGCTGACCCCTGTCGCGTCTTCGCCATCGAGAAAACGCTCCTGCATTCTTCCCTCGAACGAGTTGAACATCAATCCGCCCCACAATGATATGATGCCCGCAGTTCTATTTTTCATCCGATGATTGCCTGCCGCATCGCCGTCGGGAGCACCCGGCGGCCCAAACTCAATGCCGTCGCCGAAGCTGCCACCCTCTTCAAAGGTGTGCTCGCTCCAGACATGACTCTCGAGATTCAGGGTTACGAGGTCGAGAGCGGCGTCGGACATACGCCCTCTTCCCGGGAGGAATTGATGCGCGGAGCGCGGCAAAGGGCGGAAGCCCTCATCTATCGGTTGCGGGCCGCGAACGAATCAGCGGATTATTTTGTGGGCCTCGAAGGCGGATTGGATGTGGCCGTGGAAAATGGCCATCGCTGCGTCCTGCTGGAAAGCTGGGCGTACGTGACCGATGGAACTCGCGGCCATTTCGGGTGCTCGGGAAGCATTGAAATGCCGGAAGCGCTGGCCGACGACGTCTTATCAAACGGCACGGAGCTTTCAGTGGCCATCGACCGCTTTGCGGGGGCCGTGGGGATTCGCGACGCGCAAGGGGCGTGGGGCATCTTGTCGGCGAACCTCATCTCCCGGCAGGAAGCTTTTCGCGTGGCGGTGGTAGCGGCGTTTGCGCCGTTCTACAATAACAAGATGTACGGCAAAGCTTTCGCGGCGGGTTCGTAGCGCCGTGTTACGCTTGCCGGTAACCGGAGAACCAGGAGATACGACGTGGACATTGTAAAGGGCAATATGGGCTGGATTGAAGTCGTGGTGGGACCGATGTTCTCCGGAAAGAGCGAAGAACTCATCCGGCGTTTGCGCCGCGCGGAAATCGCCCGCCAGCGCGTCCAAATTTTCAAGCCCGCGATTGATTCGCGCTACACTCCCAACGAAATCGTCTCCCACTCCGGGCTCGGCATCCCCTCCGACAATGTCACCAAGGCTTCGGAAATCCTGGAAAAGCTGCAGCCGCGCACGGAAGTCGTGGGCATCGACGAAGCCCAATTCCTTGGCGACGAAGTTGTCGATGTTTGCACAAAGCTCGCCAACCTGGGTAAGCGCGTAATCGTCGCAGGGTTGGACACCGATTATCGCGGCCGTCCGTTTGAACCCATGCCGCGTCTGCTGGCAGTAGCGGAAGAGATTACCAAACTCCTGGCGATCTGCGTGCGTTGCGGGAATCCGGCAGTGCACACCCAACGCATGGTCGATAGCGAAGAACTCATCGTCGTCGGCGCCAGCGATTCATACGAGGCGCGTTGCCGCCGCTGCTTTGAGCCCAATCCCGCTCAGGCCAGGAAAGAGGCCGGTCCTATTATTTTGACGCGAAGCCGTAGCGCGGCAAACGGCACGTCTTAAGGTAGACTCATCCTATTCGCAATTCATCTCTGCACTTCAGGACACTCATGCGCATCGAATCGAAAGCTCCAACACGCGTTGATTTGGCCGGTGGCACGCTGGACATCTGGCCGTTGTACCTGTTCCATCCCGGCGCCGTGACGCTCAACGCCGCCATCTCGCGTTACGCGCATTGCGTCGTTGAAACAAATCCGCCGGGTGACGATAGCATCAAGCTGATTTCGCTCGATACGGATCGCTCTGAAAATTTCGCGTCGTTCGCAAAGCTGGTGAGCACCAAGCGTTACCGCTTGCCGCTGCTCGCCGAAATCGTCAAGTTTTTCCGCCCGGCCGGGGGATTGACTCTGACCACCAACTCCGAAGCCCCCGCTGGCGCAGGCATTGGCGGCTCCAGCGCCATGGCCGTGGCCATTTGTGCGGCCCTGGACCGCTGCACGGGTGCGGGCCGCAGCAAAGTGGACTGGATCCACATCAGCCGCGATGCCGAAGCCATCGTCATCCATATCCCCACCGGCATGCAGGATCATTACCCTCCCGCATTTGGTGGCGCAGCCGCGATTGAACTGATCCCCGGCGGCGAGCGCCGCTTCGAAATCAACGTCAATCTCGATGAACTCGAGCGCCGCTTGGTGGTTTGTTACACCGGCAAGCCCCGCAAATCCGCCATCAACAATTGGGGCGTCTTCAAGGCCCACATCGATAACAAGAAGGCCGTGGTGAACAATCTCGAGCGCATTTCCCAGATTGCCCAACAGATGCGCGCCGCGTTGGAAGCCGGCGACTGGGCGGAGACCGGCCGGCTGATGCACGACGAGTGGACCTTCCGCCGCAGGAACCTGCCCACCATTTCCACCAAGACCGTTGATCGCATTATCGAAAGCTCGCGTAAGAAGGGCGCGCTGGCCGGCAAGGTGTGCGGCGCGGGCGGCGGCGGGTGCGTTGTACTGCTGATTGAGCCTGAAGCGCGCGGCCGCGTGGAAACCGCGGTGCTCGAGGCTGGCGGCGAGTTGTTGCCCATGCAAATTGACCGTCAAGGTGTTACGGTCGTCACCCAGTAGTTTTTACAATCCGGCAGCTATCCAAGCGGCTTTCGGCATCATAAAATAGGGATTGCGCACCCCAGCGGGTGGCACGATCCTTCGAACCATGCCTTACCTACTGGCCATCACGATTACCTTGCTTCTGTTCGCGGATGCGGATGTGCCCAAGGCCATCTCCCTGCGAAACGATTCGCATTCTTCCGCGGATACCTTTCCGCCTGGCGAATCCATTCCTCTCTGGCCTGCGGTTGTTTCCCGCGAAGAACAGGAACCTCCTCCCGCCGCGCCAGCCTCCGCAAAGAAAAGCGCCACTCTCCAGGAAACCTCAAAGCTGGCGCTGATTCGCTATGTTTCCGGTGAATTTGCAAAAGCGCGTAAGCCTGTTCCTGGTGGCAAAGACGGTTTTATCTACTACACCGACAAGCCGCTCAACCAGGATTCTCTGGATCATGCCGTGGCTCGGCGCGGCGCCGCCGTGAACACCGGCGATAGCGTTCAAATCACCAACTTGGAATTCAAGGAACACACCATTGCCGTGGACCTGAATGGCGGTGGCCACCCCAAACGCCACTGGCGCGACCACCTCCAGATTGGTATGGGCGGCGGCATGCCCATGCCCCAAACGCAAACGACTACCACCACGCAGGACCAGGGCCCTCCGGGTTTCCAGCCGGGAATGGGCGGCACGATCTATCTGCAATTCCCAAAGGTGATACCGGATCTCACGCCCGATGAGTTGAAGGTAATATTGGCGCCCTTCCTGGATTTCGCGAAGGTGCGCTCCGCAGCCGTGCATTGGATCGATACGCTCCCGCCGGAAATGAAGAAGGCCATCACCGATCGCCATGCGGTATTGGGCATGGACCGCGAGGAAGTCGTCGCCGCCATGGGCAAGCCGGACCGCAAAGTACGCGAGCGTGATGCGAATGGCAACGATACAGAGGATTGGATCTACGGGCATCCGCCGGAAAAAACCATCTTCGTGAAGTTCACCGGCGAAAAGGTCACATCCATCAAGCAATATCCTCAATAGGTCTCGGTGCTTTTCAGTAAACATAAATGAATGAAGTGCAAAGAAGTCCTTTGTACCGTGAATTGAAGTTTGCGCAAGCAGGCTTGTACGCCTAGTATCTTCGGATGCCAAAGTCAGCGCAGCGCAAATTGCCACCCGGACCGGAAACCGGTTTCTTTGACGGGCTACGCAGCCCCATCCGCCGCGACCCTCTGACCTTCCTCACGCAGATCGCGAAGACCTATGGCGACATCGTGGGCTTGCGCTTCCTGAATGTGCGCACCTACCTGGTAGTGCATCCCGATCAGATTGAAGACGTACTGATAACGAACGCGCGAAAGTTCATCAAAGGGCGCGCGCTGCGGGCCAATAAGCATTTGTTCGGCGAAGGCCTGCTGACCAGCGAAGGTGAGTTGTGGCGGCGGCAACGGCGCTTGATGCAGCCGGCCTTTCATCGCACGCGAATCGCCGCCTACGCGGATACCATGACCGGCTTTGCCTCGCGCATCGCCGAAGCCTGGAAGCCCGGCCAGCAACTCGATTTGCATCGCGAGATGATGCGGCTCACGCTGCTCGTGGTCGGCAAAACGCTGTTCAGCGCGGACGTCGAGCGCGACGCGCCGCAAGTGGGCAAAACGCTCGATGTCCTTCTGGAATACGCCTCGGACATTCGCCGCATGATCTTCGTCCCCAAATGGCTGCCCACGGCGCGCAATTTCCGCACGCGCCGCGCCATAAGTCAGCTGGACCAAATCATTTTCCGGATTATCCGTGAACGCCGAGCGCACTCTCAAGACACGGGCGATCTGCTCTCCATGCTCCTCACCGCGCAGGATGAAGACGGCTCGCGCATGAGCGACCAGCAGCTCCGCGATGAAGTTGTCACCCTGTTTCTGGCCGGCCACGAAACAACTGCTAACGCGCTGGCTTGGACGTGGTGGCTGCTGGCGCAACATCCCGAAGTCGAAGAAAAACTGCACGCTGAACTCGATCGCGTCCTGGGCGGTCGTTTACCCACCATGGAGGATTTGCCGCGACTCGTGTACACCGGCCACATTTTGACGGAATCGTTGCGCCTCTATCCGCCAGCATGGGCCATGGCGCGGCTAGCCATCGAAGATCACGAAATCCTGGGCTATCCCGTTCCCAAAGGCACCGGGATCACCGTATGCCAGTGGATCGTGCATCGCGATCCGCGCTGGTATGAAGCGCCAGCGGAGTTCAAGCCCGAGCGCTGGGAAGGGAATCTGTTGAAGGAATTGCCCCGCATGGCGTATTTCCCATTTGGCGCCGGCTCGCGCCAGTGCATCGGCAATGCCTTCGCCCTAATGGAAGCAACGCTGGTCCTTGCCACGATCGCGCAACGCTACCGGTTCCGTTTGGTGGAAGGACACGAAGTAACGCCGTGGGCGTCGCTAACTCTGCGCCCCAGAAACGGAGTGCATGTGGTAGTGGAGGAACGCCAACAGTAGAGGGAGACGTGACGCAGTGATGGTGAATCGTACCAGTGTTTCTGCCCGCCAGGTTTTGTTGGTATTCGATGCCCTGGTCCACGGTGAGGAAGACGTCAAATCTGGCTGATTCCGCTGCCGCAAGTAGCTCGCCATTTTTCAGTCCTGCGAATCCAGCGTAGCGGGCAGTCTGGCTATCGTGACCGGCCAACGAGTTCCGGAATCTCTCATCGATACACTCGTCGATTAGAACGCGCATTTAGGGGCGTGCGAGCAACAGCTGCTTCGCTTCTTCAAGTGCAGCGACAGCAGATTCACGAGAGACAGTAGGAAACCCCTCCAGAAAGTCCTCGAGCGTTTCCCCGCCTTCCAGGTAGTCAAATAGCATCTTGACCGGCACTCGCGTCCCGCGAAACACGGGAGTCCCGCCAAGTATCTCTCGATTCTTGATAATCCCTTCCATTGCGGGATTGTACCACGCAAAAAGTGCTGTTCGGGCGTCACATGACAGCTCGACTGCTTCGACAGGGAGTTTACACGCGCCGATTGCCTTGCATTCGGCACCGCGATGCGATCGAACTGTTTGGGTGCAACGCTTAAAACAAGGAGTGCAGCAACCGGCTGTTCAGCCAGATATGAGCCAGCACGAGCAGCACGATCGCAGTCATCAGAATGAAATGAACGCGGCGAATCAGCCCTTTGGGTCCGGTCCTCAGGTAACGCAAGGCAGCGCCCACGCCCAGCTGGATAAGCAGCAGAATCAGCGCAACAGTAGCCAGCCACAAACCGTTGGTCAGCCCCGGCAGGATGTGCCCTGCCCTCAGCCCCGGCCAAGCGTGCCATAAGGTTACCCCGGCAACCAGCAGAGCAACCCAGTAGTGAGGCCAAAGCGGCACCAGCTTAGGGGAGCCATCCGTCCGTCGGCCGCCCCGGACCACCAAGCCGCTAACGTAAGGAATGGCGATAACCGCCCCCAACAGCGCGAAGCTGATCCAGCCCCGCTGCCCAGTGGGTGAAAGTATGGCAAATTGCAGCATTTGACAGGACATATCCTAACCCGATGAGCTACTATGGTAGCTGGAAAAGGGCTTGGACGTGGAGTGAGCGGCAGTACAAATAGGGCCAAACCCGCGAATCACGCTGCAAATTGAGACAGTTCACACGCAAGTACGCCGCAGCGGCAATAATTAATCGAGATAATCTGTCTGATTCCCTGGCAGATTGTTTGTGACCTAGGACACTTCGGTTCGCGTTGTCTTTCCCTTACACTACTCCAGGCTATTTCTGTTCTATCGATGGCGGCGTTCGCTTTCAATTCGCCGTCGCAAACTATCCCCCACCGGAGGAAGCATGGCAATTAAGGTTGGAATCAACGGCTTCGGCCGCATTGGTCGCAATATTGTGCGCACTGCCCTGAATGACAAGGACATTCAGTTTGTAGCCGTGAACGACATCACGGATGCCAAGACCCTTGCGCACCTTTTGAAGTATGACTCGGTCCTGGGAAACCTTCCGAACAAGATTACCTACACGGACGACAGCATCAGCGTGGATGGCAAGAGCTTCAAGGTATTCAAGACCAAGGATCCCGCGGAAATCGATTGGGCCAGCGTGGGCGCGGACATCGTTGTCGAATCCACCGGCTTGTTCACCAAAGGTCCGGATGCGCGCAAACATATTCGCGGCCCGGTGAAAAAGGTCATCATTTCGGCCCCTGCCACCGATCCCGACGCCACGTTTGTTCTGGGCGTAAACGACAAGACCTACGATCCAGCGAAGCATCATGTGGTATCGAACGCTTCATGCACCACGAACTGCCTGGCGCCGGTAGCCAAGGTGCTCCAAGACACTTTCCACATTATCGCCGGCACAATGACGACGATTCACTCCTATACGAACGATCAGCGCTTGCTTGATCTACCGCACAAGGATCTCCGCCGCGCTCGCGCTGCGGCCCTCAACATGATCCCCAGCACCACCGGCGCGGCCAAAGCCCTCAAGCTGGTCATCCCGGAACTGGGCGGCAAGATTGATGGCTACTCCATGCGCGTGCCCACGCCCAATGTCAGCGTGGTGGATTTGACTGTGTTCGTGGAAAAGCCCGCCACCAAGGAATCGGTGAACGCCGCCCTGAAGGCTGCTGCTGAAGGCCCCCTGAAGGGCATCCTGGCATACACCGAAGAAGAACTGGTCTCCTGCGACTTCAAGGGCAATTCCAACTCCTCCATCGTGGACGCGGACTATACCAAAGTCGTTGGCGACAAGTGCATCAAGGTTCTCGCGTGGTACGACAACGAGTGGGGCTACTCCTGCCGTGTACGAGACCTGATCAAGTTGCTTGCTTCGAAACTGTAGGCAGGCCCGTCATTCCGAGCGAAGCGAGGAATCTCTCTTAGCGTCGAGCACACGAACTGAGATTCCTCGCGGAGCGCCGGCAAGTACGCTAGCGCTTTCAACCGGTTCCTGATATCTGATCGCTGATATCTGATATCCGCTATCTGATATCCATTCATCTAACATCAGCCAACGAAACGCAAAAGGTACAACCACCATGAACAAACTCACGATTAAAGATCTCGATTTGCGCGGCAAACGTGTTTTCATTCGCGTGGATTTCAATGTGCCCTTAAAAGACGGCGTCGTCACCGACGACACGCGCATCCGCGAAACCCTGCCAACCCTGAAATTGGCGATCGAAAAGGGCGGGCGGCTAGTGTTGGCATCGCACTTGGGGCGGCCCAAGGGTGGACCAGAGCCAAAGTATTCGCTGAAGCCCGCGGCCAAGAAGCTCGAGGAATTGCTGGGCAAACCAGTGGCGTTCGCCGGCGATTGCGTGGGCACGGAAGCGGAAGCCAAGAGCAAGGCGCTGAAAGATGGCGACGTGCTCGTCCTGGAAAACGTGCGCTTCCATCCCGAAGAAGAAAAGAACGATGAAGCCTTCTCAAAGCAGCTCGCGTCACTCTGCGACGGCGTATTTGTCTGCGACGCCTTCGGTTCGGCGCACCGCGCGCATGCTTCCGTGGTAGGCATCACGAAATTCGTAAAACAAGCCGCCGCGGGGCTCCTCATGGAAAAGGAAATCGCCTACATTGGCAAGGCCATCAGCGATCCGGCGCGGCCGTTCATTGCGATTCTGGGCGGTGCCAAGGTCAGCGACAAAATCGAAGTCGTCGAAAATCTGATGAAGATTGCCGATGCCATGTTGATTGGCGGCGGCATGGCCTACACATTCCTGAAGGCGCAAGGTCTCCCCATCGGCAAATCGTTGGTGGAAGCGGACAAGATAGATCTGGCGAAAAAAATCCTCGCCGATGCCAAGCAGAAGAATTTCAAGTTCTTGCTACCCAGCGACCATGTGATCGCCCCGGAATTCAAGCCCGACGCTCCCGCGATCACCGTGGATGTTTCCGCTACGCCCGGGGATCAGATGGGGCTGGACATCGGCCCCAAAACCATCGCGGCTTACAAAGCGGAAATCGCGAAGTCCAAAACCATCGTATGGAACGGCCCGATGGGCGTGTTTGAAATGCCCGCGTTTGCCAAGGGCACTCTGGAAATCGCCAAGGCCGTGGCCGCTGCCACAACCGCGGGCGCCATTTCCATCATTGGCGGTGGCGATTCCGTTGCCGCTGTTCACCAGTCCGGAGTTGCAAAACAAATTTCACACATTTCGACCGGAGGCGGCGCGTCGCTCGAGTATCTCGGCGGCCGCAAGCTCCCCGGCGTGGAGGCACTAACCAACAAATGAGCACCGTAAAACGACGCCGGGTCATCTCCGGCAACTGGAAGATGTACAAAAATCAAGCGGAGACGCGCGCCTTCTTTGCCGCGCTGCTTCCGCTCGTGGTGGGAGTGAAGGATTGCGACATCGTCATCGCGCCGCCCTTCACCAATATCCCCGCCGCCGTCGAAGCCACCAAGGGCAGCCAAATCGGCATATCCGCCCAGGATGTTTACTGGGAAAAGGAAGGCGCCTACACGGGCCAGATCTCCACGGGCATGTTGGTCGAGGCGGGATGCCGCTACTCCATCATCGGCCACTCAGAGCGCCGTCAGTTCTTCGGCGAAACCAATGAAACCGTCTTTAAGAAGACCAAAGCCGCTCTAGCTGCTGGACTTACGCCCATCGTCTGCATCGGCGAAATGCTTGCCGACCGCGAGGCGGGCAACACCGAAAAGGTGATTCAGGCCCAATTCGTTGGCAGTGTGGGCGCGTTGACCCCCGAGGAATTCTCCCGTATTCTGGTAGCTTACGAACCCGTCTGGGCCATTGGCACGGGCCGCACAGCTACCCCGGAAATTGCTGCGGCGGTTCATAAGTTCGTTCGCCACTGTGCCGCGGAGAAGTTCTCGGCCAGCCATGCTGCCGCCCTGCGCATTCTGTATGGCGGAAGCGTCAAGCCCGATAATATCAAGGGATTGATGGCGCAAGAGGAACTCGACGGCGCGCTCGTCGGTGGAGCGAGTCTGGACGCAAAGTCGTTCGCAAGCTTAGTGAAGGATTGGCCGCGCTAGCAGTTTCGCCTGGCCGCCTTCAGACAATCAAGGAATCCGCCACGGTAGGCGAAATCGACGTTTAATAAATTGAGGTGTGTGGTATGCCAGCTTGGATGAAGTGGACGATTGCATTGCTCATCGGTTTTGGAATCATCTTCGCCGGGTTTCGGCTTTCGTGGGGTGGCTGGATTCTCAGGCCGTTCTTTATTCTCAACTGCCTGGTGCTGATCATCGTCGTGCTGCTGCAAAGCGGCAAGGCGGCGGACCTCGCCGGAGCATTCGGCGGGGCCGGCAGCCAGACGGCTTTTGGCCCGCGCGGTGCCGCTTCCGTGCTATCGCAAGCCACCACCTGGTGCGCGGTCATGTTCATGGTCTGCGCGCTGGCCATGGTTGTCCGCGTCGATCAAGGTGTCGAGCAGGGCGGCTCATTCCTCCAGAAGTACTCAAAGCCCGCGCCAAAAGCAGCCACGCCGCCTCCCGTGAAGCCAGCGCCAGCGGCACAAACTCCAGCAGCGCCGCAGTCCACGACGCCGCAACAGCAAACTCCACCACCCGCGCCAACACAGCCGAAGAAGTAGTTTCTATGGAGTGCGGGAGCTTGCTCCCGCTTTTGACACCTCAAATCGGAAGCGACCAGATCAGCATTCGGCGTAACCACGAACGGAGGAGCGGCGCCGATTCGCCGCAGTACAAAACTCCCTGGCTACCCTAGCCCGCGGCATGCTTGCCGCTTTTCACAGTCGCGGCTACAATAAAGTCTCTTCCTCAGTGCGGTCGTGGCGGAACTGGCAGACGCACCAGCTTGAGGGGCTGGCGGTAGCAATACCGTGGTGGTTCGAATCCACTCGACCGCACCATCTTCTTTCCCAAACACACGAATTCCACACAAATCGTTCTTTTGCTGATTAACACCGGCGCCCGCTTCACCGGCTCAGCGCGGCTCTTTGGCTCCGTGCATCGTTCACAAAGCCCAGAAATCGATCCGCCAACGTGCGAATCCGTTCCTCCTGCCGCAGGTGAATCGCCTCTCTCGAAATCAATTCCTTGCCGATGCCAAGCGCGGTGGCCCCCGCCAGAATGAATCCGTAGGCGGTCTTCTGGTTCACGCCGCCCGCCGCGATCATTGGAACGTTGGGGAACATGGCCTTCAAGGCCTTGATATAGCTGTCGCCTCCCACATGCCCGCAGGGAACAATCTTCACGAAATCGGATCCCCCCTTCCACGCCGCAATCACGTCCGTGGGAGTCAGCGCACCGGGAAAAACCACCACGTTTTCCTGCACCGCAAATTTCACAACCTCCAGATCAATTCCGTCACTCGTCAGGAATTTCGCACCAGCCTGCAAACACAACCGCGCCGTCACTACATCCAGCACACTTCCGGCACCTACCAGCATTTCCGGAGCATTCTTCACAAGGTGGGAAATTACGTCGATCGCTCCCGGCACCGTCAATGCAACCTCCACAATCGGAATCCCGCCGCGATACACCGCCTCCGCGGCGAACATCGCGTCGTCGGCGGAAGACACCCGAACGGAAGGAATAATGCCAACCTTTTCGATGCGGTTGCGCACCTCGTTCTTATTCACAGAATCGGCTCCTTCCGAAATGGGCCCGCTATCGCTGGAGAACGCCTTTAAATGCACTCAAGCATTTGGACGGTGACTCTCAGCACCAGGCCGCTCGAGTAAAGCGCATCGCCTGTGCATCAAGATATTGCCACCTCACGCTGCCTGCGGGCCCACAAAAGAAAACTCGCGGTGTCGTTTCGTGCCATGGAATTCAAGGCAAGTTTCGCGTCCCCACCGCTTCCCGCAACTGCTCCAGCGCCAGCAGATAGGATGCCAGCGCCTCGCGGTAAGCGAGTTCCGCGGCCCGATAACTCCGCTCCGCGTCCAGAAAATCCAGCAAGGCGAGTCCGCCGCCGTGGTAAGCGTAATCGGCGATGTCTCGAGACCTCTTGGCAATGTCCCGGTACTTATCCCGGTAAAGTAAAACCACTCGGTCGTTCGATTTCATCTCTTCATAGGCATCTTTCACGTCGGTCAGCACCTGGCCGTTAGTGAACTTCTGTTGCTCTTCCATCTGCGTAATGACGGAGTGCGTGCGCGCGATTTCGCCCTGGTTGCGGTTGAATATCGGCAACGGGATGCTCGCATAAAGCGTCGCAGCGTTGATGCCGTTCACGTGCGAATAGTTCCCCTGCACGGTAACATCCTGGACTCCATCCGCCTTGGCCAGCAAATATCCGCTATTGGCCGCCGTCACGCCTTGCACCGCCGCGCGCAAGTCCGGCCGGTTTTGCAGCGCCTGCAATTTCAAATCATCGATGTTGGCCTTCATCGGCAAATAGTCGAACGCTTCCACCACGTCATAATCCGCCGACACGGATTCGTATCCCAGCAACTGCCTCAGGTCAGACAGTCCTTGTTCCCGCGCCAGTTGCGCCGATTCCAAATCAGTTTGAAACTGCAGCAACTGCACCTCGATCATCAGATAATTACTTTCGCTGATTCCTCCCGATTTAAACTGGAATTCCGCAATGTCCACGGTCTTCTGAAAGCTCTTCAAGTCCTGTTGCGCAAGCTCAATCGTCGATTCCGCCAGCTGCACAGTAACGAACAGCGTGGCCGCTTGGAAAGTCAGGCCGCGCTCGCTGTCCGCAACCAGCGAACGCGTCTGTGCCGTCACATCTTTCGCTGCTTGATAGCGGCGTTCGCGTTTCTTCCCGCGCTCGATCAGGTAGCTAAGCCCGATATCCCCTTCCGTGTTGTTCCTCAGATAATCGCTGGTAGACACACCGGGATATAAGTCTGGGTTTTGCCGCGCGGGCGAACCGAGTGGCAAATATTCCCAATCAGCGAAGAGGGAAGGGTTAGGCCGCAGGTTGGCCGTCACCTCCAATGCCAGGCTTTGCTCGATCGCCGTTCGCGCCGCGATCATGTTGTGATTGTGCTGCAATGCCATCTGCACAGCTTCGTCCAGCGTGATGCGCACAGGTCCGCTGGTCGCCTGCCCGAGTGCCAAATTCGCGAAGGAAAGTAGAAACAAGACGAAAATGGCCAGCAATCCCGCACGAATTGCGTTTATATCCAAAATGATGCTCTTAGCTTTCAAAGGACTCCTCCGGTTCCGGCAGTTTATCCGTGGGCCTGGCGAACCAAACGTACAAGGTAGGCAGCAGAACGATGCTCATAACCAAATCGGAGATCAGGCCGCCGACGATCACGATCGCGAATGGCCTTTGTGAATCCGACCCAATCGCATGCGAAAGTGCCGCGGGCAGTAAGCCGAGAGTCGCCACAAGCATGGTCATCATGATCGGGCGCAACCGCAGGACGGCGCCGTCGATCGCCGCATCCTCGATGGAATGGCCTCGCGCGCGAAGCTGGTTAATGTACTCCAGCATGATCACGCCGGTCTGGACCGAAACGCCAAACAAGGCCAGGAACCCAACTCCTGACGACACGCTGAAGTGCGTGCCGGTAATCAGCAGAGCCACAAGCCCGCCAATGCGCGCCATGGCCACGTTCGTAAGAATTAGCAGCGCCCACTTCGCCGATTTGAACATGCTGTAAAGAATGATGTAGATCACCAGAATGGTGAGTGGCACGATCAGCAGCAGACGTGCCTCCGCGCGTTTTTCGCTTTCGTATTCTCCCGACGAATCAACGGTGTAACCGGCAGGCAGTTTTACTTTTTCGCCGATTTGCTTGATCGCCTCCTCGACCGTTGTTCCAAGATCACGGCCTCTTACGTTGAATGTAATTGCCAGGTAGCGGCCGTTGCCTTCCCGGTAGATGTCATACGCGCCGTCCTTGACCTCGATTTTCGCAAGTTGCGCGAGAGATACCCTCTCTCCAGTAGACGACAGCAGCCGAACCCTCGCGATGGCATCTTGCGTGTTGCGATACGGCTCTTGATAGCGCACCACCACGTCGTAGCGCGCTTCACCTTGCAGCACTTGACTTACGGCATTCCCGCCCACAGCGGTCTGCACGGCATCCTGTATGTCGGCCACGTTGATTCCAAAACGCGCCGCCTGCCGTCGATCGATGGTAATGTCCAGGTTTGGTTGCCCGAAATCGCGCAGCAACTTCACGTCATGCATGCCCTGGATTCCCGACATCACGGCAACTACTTCTTCTCCTTTTTGCTCTAGAATCTTCAGGTCATCCCCAAAAATCTTGAAGGCAAGCGAACCTTTGGTGCCCGTAAGCGTTTCTCCCACGTTGTCTTCGATTGGCTGTGAGAAGTTCCAGACCGCCCCGGGGCATCTCTTCTGCAGTTCCCGTTCCATCGCGGCTATGAGTTCCTCTTTGTTCTCACGGAATACCGGCCGCCATTGATCGTGGGGTTTGAGATCGACGAAATATTCTGTATTGCCGAACCCCCCTGTGTCCGTGCCGTCATCCGGCCGGCCCGCCTGCGATACGACCGTGGTCACTTCAGGAAACGACGCGAATACATAGCGCGCCTGTTCTGTAAAGCGAGACCCTTCCGTAAGGCTGGTGCTGTTTGCCAAAGTGCCACGCGCCCAAATTGCTCCTTCGTCCAGATGCGGCAGGAATTCCGAACCAATGATTCCGCTGAACCACAGGAAAAGGCTTCCCGCCAGCGCCGCTACGCCAATGCTGACCGTCAGACCACGATGCCCCAGGCACCAACGCAACCGCCTGCGATAACGCTCGGTCACATAAGCAAGCACCGGGTTGTGCCGCTCGCGAACATTGCCGCGAAACAATACGCTGGCAAGCACGGGCGCGATAATCATCGAAAAAGTGAGAGCTCCCAAAAGGGCGAAGGCAACCGTCAATGCCATGGGCCGGAACAAGCGGCCCTCCACTCGCTGCAACGTGAAGATCGGCAGGTAAGCCGTGATGATGATCGCAATCGCATAAAACACCGGCCTTTGCACTTCATGCGCCGCTTCGCGAATATGCTGCATCGCGGTTTTGCCGTTCGCCATCCCGAGTCGGGCTGCGTCACCGTTTCCATTCCCGTTCTTCCGCCGGCTCAAATGCCGAACAATGTTCTCAACCATCACCACGGCGCCATCCACCACCATCCCGAAATCCAACGCCCCCAGGGACAGCAGATTCGCGGGAATCTTGCTCAGATCCAACCAGATGGAAGCAAAAAGCAACGAGAAGGGAATCGTAAGAGCGACAATCAGCGCTCCACGAACATTGCCAAGGAAAAGAAAGAGGATAATCGTGACCAGAATCATCCCTTCCAAAAGGTTGTGCATCACCGTGTGCGTCGTGAAGTGCAGCAAATCGCTGCGATCCAACATGGGAACTACCTTCACACCGGGAGGCAAAATCCCGTTATTCAGCTGCTCCACTTTCTTGTGGATCGCATCCAGCGTCGTTTGTTCTTCCGCGCCTTTGCGCATCAGCACCACGCCCTGGATGACATCCGGCTCGTCGATAATGCGCCCGTCCTGCATGTGATTGGCTCTGGCCATGTGGCCCAAGCGGATTTTTGGCCCTTGCACCACCTCGGCAATGTCCTTTACGCGAAGCGCTGTGCCGCTCTGCGTCTTCAAAACTGTTTGCTCGATGTCTTGCACCGAACCGAACAGCCCCAGCGCACGGACATTCATCTGCTGCAGGCCTTCTTCCACAAAGCTCCCGCCCGCGTTGATATTGTTGTTAGCCAATTGCTGCTCAACCTGGCCGATGCTCAATCCATACGACACAAGTTTGTTGGGGTCGACGCGCACCTGATATTCGCGCACCGTGCCCCCAAAATCGGAAACGTCCACCACATCCGTGACCGATTTGAATTGCTTCAGCAAAACCCAGTCCTCGATCGACCTTAGCTCCATCAGGTCGTACCGCGGATTTGTGCTCCTCAGCGTGTACCAGTAGATTTGCCCCGTCAGGCTCCAATCCGTGCCAATTTGTGGTTGCAGGTTTTGCCCGGGAGGGAGATTGACCTGCGTGAGCCGTTCCAACACCTTCTGCCGGTTCCAGTCGTTCACGGAACTGTCGTCGAAAATCATGATCACGAACGACAATCCGAAAATCGACTCGGACCTCAGAAACGTCATGTGCGGCATTCCCGACATCTGCATTTCGATGGGAATCGTAACTTGCTGCTCCACCTCTTCCGCTGAACGCCCTGGCCATTGCGTAATCACCGTCACGTAGTTATCGGCGATGTCCGGATAGGCCTCCACCGGCAGGTAGTGAAACGAGATGGCTCCCCATGCCAGCAACAAGGCGGCAATGGCAAGCACAACAAACTTGTTGTTCAGGGCGAAATCAACCAAAACGCGGATCATTTCCTGTTTTCCTTCCCGCTTCTCCAGGCTGGCGCCGCGTCTAAAACTCCGGGCGCCTCCCTAACCGCTATTGCGCAAGCACGTGGTCAAGCACCAGAGCGTTTGAAACTACTTGCTGGCCTGGTTTGAGCCCCGATTTGATCTCCTGCAAACTCGTGTTGTCTGGCAGGACATCTCCACTGACAACCTCCAATCGCCGGAACTTCTTGTCCGGTGCGGGTACAAAGACAAAATCGCGATCGTGCATATGCAAAACAGCGGATGCCGGAACAACGGTGTGCATCTCTTTGGTTTGTCCGCGGAAAGTTGCCCTCGCGAACATCCCAATTCGCATCATTCCCGGGTTTCCGACCTCAATGCGAACCTTCGCCGTGCGGATATTGGGGTCCAGGATCGCCCCAATGTTGCTCACCGTTCCCTTGAACCCGCGATCCGGATACGCATTCAATGTGATCTCCGCCGTATCCCCCAGCCGCACATTGGCCAAATCGTTTTCATACACGTCGCACAGAATCCACACCGATGAAAGATCCGATATCGTGAACGGGCTCGGTGAACTAAACGCTTGCACCGCCGCGGCGTTGGTCACTTCCTGATCGGTGATCACTCCAGAGACTGGCGCAGAAATATCCACCATCCCCATCGGCTTGTCCGGATCGTTGCCCAGCAGTCGAAGATGCTCCGTTGCGGTCTCCAGCGTGACCTTGGCATCCTCCGCCGTGTCTTGCGCTACTTCCAGGTCTTGCAGCGCAATCGCGCCGTGTGCATACATATCCGTGGCGCGATTCAACTGCTTCCGCGCCAAAAGTTCATCGGCCACGGCTTTGCGGTACGCGTCGAATCCGCCCGCCACGTCGTCGCTTCGAATCGTCAGCAACAACTGGCCCTTCTTCACCGTATCGCCCAGCCGCGCATGAATCGCCACAACCCGCCCAGAGGCCAGCGACACAACCGGAACGTTTCGCGCGATATCCGGCGTGACCGTCCCCGTGACGATTAATTCCGAAGCTGTGGGGTGCGCTGTCGCTTCCACCAGCGGAAATTGCTCCGGACGCTCGACACTGAAAAGACTCACGTCCACGCCGGGAACAATGTTGGGTGCCGGCGGCGCTTCCGCTGCTATATCACTCGACTTGCCGCAGCCTCCCAGCCCCAGCACGGTGGGAATCGTCAATAAGAGGAAAGCGCTTTCCAGATTTTTCTTCTTCATATTTCACCATCCAATTCGCTGCGATTTTCCTTCGGCACGGTTTCTTGACCGCAAGCGGGTACACCCCTCGCAGCAGCGGGACGCTTCACCCACCTTCGACACACTGACTGATGACTTTTCTAGATTTGCTCGCTAGAGCTGCGCTGCCAGGGTCGGCGGCGCTCTTCCTGAAGAGCCCGCGTCTGCCGCGAACTCCGGATCGCCCGACGCAGTAGGGGAAAGGAGATTCGCCAGCAACTCCGGCGAAATCCACCCTTCGCTCCTCACAAAAGTTTTTGCTCGAAATCGGGAAGCAGGCAAGGTGAAGCCGTGGTGCTCTTGTCCAGGCCCAGCCGCCCGGTCCTCACTGGGGGCGAACGAACCTGGCGAAATGGCAACAGTAAGATGGTCGTGGCCCTCGTTGAGCAAAACGATCGATGGCAATCCAAGCAGCCTCGAAATCAGAACCACATCATTGGCAACGTTGTCTCCGCTCATGTCGCGCAATACAGGTTGTAGCCCCCCGGGCGGCGCTGCGATCGCAAGCGACTGTTCCGACCCCGAAGCAAACTGCAACCGCACCGTGTACAGCGTGTATTGCGCAAAGGATTGTTCGATGACGATCGTTTCCTGCAAACTGTGATCGCCATCGAATCCCGTATCGTAATGCGTGACTTTCGCACGCAGGTTCGAGGCCGAGGCCTGGGAGACGTCAGGAGTCGGAGAAAGCACCGGCGCAAAGCGGCTCGCATCAACAAATAGCTGACTCTGCGAGCCCTCTCGGGAATACCCGCGTCCGCCCACAAACATGGCAATCGCGAGCACCAGCAAGAACTTTGCAGTATCTTTCATCACTTTCGCTTCCGCCTTTGCGCCGTGATGCATCTCTTCCCGTTACAACTCCCCCGTTTCACCCAGCTTTTCCGTTCTCGCTCCCGCTCTTAAAACTTCACCATGATCGCAATTGTGTTCACGGCTTGCCCCCTGCGCAAATCCGGCTGCCATGCCGTCCATCCGCTGCCGTACTGTTGCGCGCAGGCTGCCGCTATCGTGCCCCCAGTGTTATCCACGCCGAATCCATACCCCGACGGCGATACATTGGAAACCGCCGACGTGGATCCATTTGTGCATATGTAACTTGATGCCGTTCCCACGGTTCCATTGTTCGCCACCGGCGAGACGTTTCCTCCCGGAGGCGTAATCCCCTCGCGCCCAGACCAGTAAGGAACGTTCGCGTGGCGATATCCCGTTTCAAAGCGGAAGGTGATGTACTGTGATGGCATCCAATCGAACGTCAGCGAACCGTCCCACGCCTTGTAAGTGCTCCCCGGATACGCAGGGAAGTAAGGCGATCCAGAAACGGAAGTTGCCCCATTGATGGGCTGCAGCAGCGTCAGGTAGCGGCCCGGATTGTCCAGCACTCCGCCTCCCAGCGTTATGCCGTACAGGTCTTTGTGGAACCACCACCGGTTATAAAGCATCCAGCCCGCAAAATCCTGCTTCGGATGTCCGTTACTGTTGTTGTGGCAGCTTACGACGGTCCCCGCTGCTGAACCTCCATATTCGCAGCCCAGGTCGCCCGTCAACGAGAAGGCCATCTTGTCCAACCCCAGATTTTCCGGGTGATTGTAGTACCTCACTTCTACGCTGTCGTCCGTATGGATTCGCGAACGTCCCGGAACTCCCAACGTGTCCGTGCCCATGCCGTAATTGTTGAAGACCAACGATACCCACGGCTTCGGCCGCCACAAAATCTGCCCTCCCAATCCGGGGTGGCCGTTGAATTTCGCGTAGGATTGCCATCCATTAATGAACCATGGCTCGATCTTTAATTTGTCTGTCGGGAACCACTGAACCCGCACGCCATTGAAGAACCACGGCGTGTTCGAAGATACGAAGGAAGGCTGGTACGTCCAATTGTCGAAGTTGTAGTAGCTGAACAGCCCGATATACGACACGAAAATTCCCGCATCAATGTTCAGCCCATGGTTCACGTTGAAGTGGTATCCGCCATAAGCTTCGGAAAAGTATTTGTACGCATCGTTCAGGTTCCATTGGCCCACCCCGGCGCTACCGTCGTTTCTCGGCGTCGTCGTCGCAAACAATCCAAACATCGTCAAAATGCGCCCGCGCACATTTCCCACGTGCAAATCGCCGCCGAAGCTCAGCTGCTCCAGCTGCACCTCACCATTGCGGAAACTTTCCGTCGAGCCGCCCATGGTGTGATCTTTCGGCTGGTTGTAGTCCTCGATGTAATTCGTGTCGACTCTGAATTCCGGCGTGAAATATTTCGAGTCCCACACCGCGTCCTTGTTGCGCGCGTTGCCGTTCAGCCAGGTCCAGTCCGCGTAAGCGAAGGGTTCACTCGGTCCGGTGCTCGCTGGCGCTGCCGCGGCTTTATCCGGAGTTTGCTGCGGTCCCACTGCCGCCGCGTCGCGACTGCTCGAAAAGCCGCCGGTGTTCGCCGACGCCGGTGAAATGTTCACGTTGCTCAGAGCCGCGGAGGGATCGGCTGCATTGGTTGGCGCAGGTTGTGCCACCGCCGGTGCGGGCGTTGCAGGTGCCGCTGCCGGAGTCGCTGTCGCTGCCGGATTCACCTTAGCCTCCAGTTCCGCAACACGATTCCTCAGTTCCTCCACCTGATCCAGCAGCCACCTTTCGCGCTCAGTTAGCGGCGCGGGCGCCTCGACCTTGGCCGGCGCTGGCTTCGCAGCCGGATTGCTCGGACTCTTATCCGTATCCTTATCCTTGTCATCCGCAAAACCTCGCCCGGGAACAAGTGTTGCCGCGATCATTAAAGCGATCAGCAGCCCTGAAAATTTACGTCCTGTTTCGAATTTGCGCATCGTTTCTCCTGTTGTTGACCAACAACAAAACTTGGCGTCGCCCAAAGACTTTCTCCGTATCAAGCGCTTCACCCTTGCCTGTTAAAGGGCTTTCTTCACTTCTCCTCCAGCTGATAGCTCGCTTTGGCAGCCCATCCTGGCGCCCTCAAACGGTATGTCAGCCCGCATGAGTAAACCGTGATGAGATTGTTAGGAAACCAATTGAAGGCCCGGAATAGTTTGGTTCGCTTGCATGAACTTTTTGGATTGCTAACTGAACAACCTTCACTCTCTGCAGAGCTCCGATCGAACTCTGTCCCTTCCGCCCCGTTTATACAGGCACCCGCAACTCATAGCCCACCCACGTGTGCGTCAACACGTACTCCGGATTGCCAGGTTGCGACTCCAGCTTCTTCCGCAATTGCTTCACAATCGTTCGCAGATAATGTACCTCCTCGCTGTAATCCGGCCCCCAGATCGCTCGCAGCAGTTCTCGCCCCGGCACTATTTTGTTGGGCCGCCCGGCAAGGTACTGAAGCAATTCGAATTCTTTCGGTGTCAGATGCACTTCCCGCCCGCGAACCAACACGTGGCGCGCCTCGAAATCCACCTCCACCTCTTTCAATGTGAGTCGCCGCACGTCTTTGTCGACGCCACTTCTCCTCTGCAATGCCCGGATTCGCGCAAACAGTTCAGGCGTGCTGAATGGTTTTGTCACGTAGTCGTTGGCGCCTGAATCCAGCGCCGCCACTTTGTCTGATTCGCTGCTGCGTACGGTCAGCATGATGATTCCAACGTCGGAAGTGGATCGTATCGCCCGGCAGACTTCGGTTCCTTTCACATCCGGTAGATTTATATCAAGCAGGACGACGTCGTACTTTTCTTCCCGCATTCTCTCGAATGCTTCCTCGCCTCCGCTTGCATCGTTCACTTCGTAGCCCATTGCTACAAGTGCCGTTCGCAACGCTCGCCGGATTTGTGGCTGGTCGTCCACGATCAAGATCCTGCCTTTACTCGCGCAGGCGCCCTTCGCACTTCCCGCCCCCAATGAATTCATTTCCCCTGGTTGCATAGCTGGCCAACCCCCGGTTCCACGACTTCGAGTCTCCGCCTCCGAATTCTCACTCGGAACAAGCGCATCAAAACGCGAGCACGCCCCCAAAAAATTAGTGCTAAGTTTGGGCCACAGCCCGTAAGAAAACCATTAGCAAAACATCAGCAAGAAACAATAGACGTTAAGCTTCCTCACGGCCCATCACCGCTCAGCCCAACCCCGAATCCGCTAATCCCCCAGCGTTGCAAGGGGCCAGCGGCAAGCTGAATGTGAACACGGACCCGTGTCCAAACCGGCTGACCATGTTCATCGCCCCTCCTTGCGCTTCAACGATTGCTCTTGCTATCGGCAGCCCCATCCCCGTTCCCGGCGCCTGGATTTTGTGATCTTTGCAACGGTAGAATTTTTCGAAAATTCTCTCCGCCTCCGCCTTTTCGATTCCCGGCCCCTGGTCGGCCACGCTAATCAGCGCGAATCCTTCTTTTTCTTCGCATGTGATGGTGATTGGCTGTCCCGGCCACGAATATAAGTGGGCATTCACCAGCAATTGAACCAGCACGCTTCTCGTCCACGACAAATCCGCCAGCACCATCGATTCCTTCTGCCCCACCTCGCAATGAATAGGCCGCACGCGCGACACCCGCTTGCAATCCGCTAGCGCCGTTGCAACAAGTTCCCCTATCGAGTGCGGCGCAATGTCCAGTTTTGCTTCCCCAGACTCCAGTCGCGCCATTTCCGATGCTTTATCCAGTAGCTCATCGATTCGGTCGCACTCTTCATCAATGATCGCCAGCAAATCTTTTTTCTGCTCCCGGTCAAACTCGAGATCGGTCAGCAATGCGGTCACAGAAGTTTTAATTCCCGTCAGTGGCGTGCGAAAGTCGTGCGCAACCGCGTCCAGCAATACAGATTTGAATTGCTCGCTCTGGCGCTCCGCTTCCAACTTCGCGGCACGCTCAATTGCTCCCGCTCGTTCGATTGCCGCTGCCACCAAACATCCCAGCGCGCCCATCGTTCCTTTCGAGACTTGAGCACCAGAAATCCCCACGCTCCCAATTACATTCGTTCCGATTCGCAGCGGAACGGCTTGCATGTTGTCGTCTCCCTCCGGCTGCATTTCTTTGCCTGTGGCGACAAGTCTCAGATAATTTTCATCGACTGGCGAAAGGCTGGCGCCCGCGCGGTGAATTTCTTGTTTGGCCGTCAGAAAAAGCGCCGCAAACTCCACGCCAAACGATTCCACAATGTATTCAGGAACTGCCGGGATCAATTTGAATTGGTCACCCTCACCCAACAGAAGTTGGCTCAGTGCGTACAGCCACTGCACTTCTTGGCGTCGCCACGTTGCTTCTTCTGCCCGGCTCTGTGCACGCGCAGACAAACTGCTCCCGAGCACCGCGGTAACCACAAACGAAAAAAGAGCCACCCAATCCTGTGGGTCGGCGATGTCCAGTGACCCATACGGAGGCAGAAAATAATAATCGAAAGCCAGCGTGGCAACCACGGACATCAGGCAGGAAACTCCCAGTCCCCAAATCGTGGAAGCGCAGAGAATCACCAGCAGAAATGTGAACCCCACCGTCGTAGGGCTAACTCCCGCAATTCGTGTGTAGAAAAGCGTTATCAGGAAGATCAGCGCGATTCCAACAAAGTACCCGCCGATCGCGCGCGAGCGTCCTCCCGCGGCCGGCAAGCCATAACTTCTCCAGAAGGCAACGCGATTCCACAGCTTCTGCGGGACCGCAGCCACACCCAACTCTTCCCCGCCGAAAGAAGCCACCGACCCTTGGCTCGAATATTTAGTAGTCACGGCCGATCTTCTCCCTTCCTTATCTCGCTTCTCGCAAAATTGCCCCGATTTTGTTCATGCAATCCCCCTTTCCCCGGAGGAGCCGAATTATGTTTAGGATCTGGTCAAATGCATCACAAGTGATGGCGTTCTTCTTGCGTCGATTAATGCACACGCGCCCGTATCTCGCGTACGACAAAGTTTGCATTCACCGCATTGGTTTTTTTGTTCATTTTTTCAGAACCAAACTACTAATGAACCAGCTCTGCTTCAATCGTTCTTCCCGAAGCTTCGTATATCAGAATTTCTTCGTGCATCACCCTCGCAACCTCTGGTACGCTCCCACCCATGCGATTTCACCATTTTCTTGTTTTCCTGCTCGTCCTGGCCGGTTCCACCTCTGCCCAGGACTCTAAACCTCTCGCCGATCGCCTGGCCGCCCAAAACGCCCTCTTCGACGAACAGTACGAATCCGACCTGCGCAATTTCCCGGAACGTGCCACCGCCTTCGGAGACTACCGCTACAACGATAAGCTCGCCGAGTTCTCTCTCTCGGCCGTTGTTCAGCGGGATCAAACGAATCGCGCTTTCCTCAACCGCCTGCAAGCCATTCCCACCGCGGGGTTCTCTGACCAGGATCTGCTTTCCCACGACCTGCTGATTCGCGTTCTCCAGCAGCGCATTGACGATTTCGACCTCAAAGAATACGAAATGCCCATTAACCAGCAGAACGGCATCCACACTTCCCTCGCGGATTTGCCTCTCTCGATGCCCTTCGATTCGGTGAAGCACTACGAAGATTACATCGCCCGACTTCACCAAATTCCTCGCGTCCTCAGCCAGACCACGGAAGTTCTCCGCGCCGGCGTGAAAGATAATCTGATGCCGGTGCGATTCCTCATTGAAAAATTGCCGGTCCAATGCCAGGGCATCATCAGCGCTGATCCCTTTCTGATTCCCACGAAAAAATATCCCGCCGATATTTCTCCGGAAGACCAGAAGCGTCTGACGCAACAAATTACCACCGTCGTCGATTCCGAAGTTTTTCCGGCCTACAAAGCTTTCGCGGCATTTCTCGCCACGGAATACGCTCCGCACGGCCGCACCACCCTCGCTGTCACTTCATTACCGGACGGCGAGAAGCGCTATCAGAACGACATTTACGCGCGCACCTCCACGCACATGACCGCCGACGAGATTCACCAACTCGGCTTACGCGAAATCACGCGTATTCAAGCGGAAATGACGGCAATCGCCAAAAAAGAAGGTTTCGCGGATCTCGCCTCCTTCCGCGCCTCCCTGAAAACCAATCCCAAATACATCCCCACTTCCGCGGACCAGATTCTTGACGACTTTCGCCGCTACATTGCTCAAATGCAGCCCAAATTGCCCGAGCTCTTTACCCTCCTTCCCAAGTCTCCCGTCACTGTCGAAGCCATTCCCGCCTTCCAGGCCGCTGCCGCCACGCACTATGTAACCGGCACTCCGGATGGCAAGCGCCCCGGCCGCGTCGTTGTCGCAACCTCAAATTTTGCCGAGCGTTCTCTGATCGACGACGAAGCGATTGCTTATCACGAAGGTATCCCGGGCCATCACATGCAGCTTTCCGTGCAGCAGCAACTCACCGGCCTGCCCAAATTCCGTCTTCACGGTCTGGGTTTCAACTCCTACACCGAAGGCTGGGCGCTCTACGCCGAGCAGCTTGGCAAAGAGGTTGGCTTTTACAACGATCCCGTTTCCGATTACGGTAGGCTCTCCTCCGAACTTTTCCGTGCCGTGCGCCTGGTTGTCGACACGGGAATTCACTCCAAGGGTTGGTCTCGCGATCAGGTAGTGGAATTCATGCGCCAGTCCGGCGCTGTCGATGAGCCCACCATCCAGTCAGAAACTGACCGCTACATCGCCTGGCCAGCGCAAGCTCTCAGCTACAAGCTCGGCCAGCTCAAGTTCCGCGAACTTCGCGAGCGCGCCCGCAAAGAATTGGGACCCAAGTTCGACATTCGCACCTTCCACGACGAAATGCTCAGCGGCGGAACTCTGCCTCTCGATTTGATCGAGGCTCGCACCGATAAATGGATCGCTCAACAGAAAGCAAACTAACGCCGCAGGAATTCTGTGAATGCTGCGTATCCTTCGCATGGCCATCGCGCCCGTAACAACAAAGGGCCCAGCCGCGATAATTTCCCGGGAGGTTCCATGACCCACAATCCACGCACGTACACATTAATTTTTGCGGCCTTTTTCTCTTTTCTTCTCGCCGCCATCTCCGCTCTCGCGCAAACACCAACCATTCCCGCGCAAAACTGGCCCGCGCCCCAGGAAGCCGACTACCTTGTCCACAATTTCCATTTCCAATCCGGCCAGACTCTGCCAGAAGTCCGCCTCCACTACTACACCCTCGGCAAACCACTCAAAGACTCGACAGGCCGCACCACCAACGCCGTACTCATCCTCCACGGCACCGGCGGCAAAGGCAGCAGTTTTTTTCTGCCCATTTTTGCCGGAGTGCTCTTCGGTCCCGGCCAGCCTCTCGACGCCAATAAATATTTTCTGATTCTCCCCGACAACATCGGTCACGGCAAATCCAGCAAGCCCAGCGACGGCCTCCGTGCGCATTTCCCCAGCTACGATTACGCGGACATGATCGCGCTCCAGCACGAACTCGTTGAAAATGGTCTGCGTGTCAACCACCTTCGCCTGATCCTCGGCACTTCCATGGGCTGCATGCATTCCTGGCTTTGGGGCGAGAACTACGCCGATTTTATGGACGCGCTCATGCCGCTCGCTTGTTTACCCGTGCAGATTGCCGGGCGCAACCGCGTTTGGCGCAAGATGGTCATTGACGGCATCCGCAACGATCCCGAGTGGAAAAATGGTGACTACACCGTCGAGCCCCGCACCGCTCTGCAAATTTCCGCCGATTTTCTGACCATCGCCGGCAGCGCTCCCCTGCACATGCAGGAAAACTCCCCCACGCGCGACGCCGCTGACAAATATCTTGCCGATACGATGGCTCGCCTTACCGCCTCACTCGACGCCAACGATTTTCTTTACGCCGTCGATTCCTCGCGCAACTACGATCCCTCCGCCAAACTCGAAACGATTCAGGCGCAAGTCATGTACATCAACTCCGCCGACGATTTCATCAATCCGCCCGAACTCGGCATCGCCGAACGCGAAATCCAGCGCGTGAAACACGGCCAGTTCGTCCTTCTGCCCGTCTCTGAACACACCTTCGGCCATGGCACACACACTCACGCCTCCGAATGGCAATCCTATTTACTCCAACTGCTCGCCCGTTCCGCCAACCCAAACTAACGCCCCCCGGATCAGAACAACCAACGTCCATTCGTCCTCATTCTCCTGGCAATCACCGTGTGCCTTCTGTTCTCTTCGTAGGTAATCCGCGTTACCATCGGAGTTAATCCAGCCATACGGAGGTTCCCATTGCCCGCCCCTGATCTTCCTATCCATAATAACCAGCCTGTTCGTACCACCACGATGGACGGACTTTCTGTCCGCGATGATGTTCTCTCCACGAACGACAAAGGCGAAGAAAAGAGCTCTGTTCAAAAGCGTTCCGCGAAAATACTGCAGAAGCTGTCTCCGGCTTTGCAGCGCATCCTGCGGCCTGGCGAGGCCGTGCTTTACGCCATGCGGGCGCGAAGCCCGCTATCTCCCCTTGAACGGTTCACCGCCGCTTGGTGGACCGCGCAATTGGCAGCCTGCGTGATCGTCGTCACCAACAATCGCATCCTATTTTTCCCTGTCAAGAGCGACGGAAGTTGGAGGGAAAGTGTCCGCGCCGCACACTGGGGCGATCTCGAAGATATTAGGGCAAAAGGTTTTTTTCTCCTGAACGTTAACTTCAAATTCAAAAATGGCGCCAAGGTCACATACACGAATGCCCGTCGCGAAGATGCAAAGAAGCTGGCCGCGATCGCTTCTACGTTGCTCCCCGCCTCATCTGGGGAGCAAACCGCAGCCCCCGGACTCGTGCAACTTTGCCCCGACTGTTGCGCCGCCTTGACCGCGGGGCAATATTCCTGTCCTGGCTGTGGACTGGTTTTCAAGAACGAGAAAACGATGATCGTACGCTCCATCTTCCTTCCCGGGGGAGGATATTTCTACACTGGGCATCCTCTGATCGCGGTAGTTCCGGCAGTATTTGAGGCGCTGCTCCTGCTGGATGTCCTCTTGATCTTGTTCGCGGGATTGACCTCGCCCGGAGCCGTCCCTGAGCTGATGAACAGGCTTCTGATTCTCGCGGTTTTCTGGGCACTCGAGACGGCAATCACGATTCTGCATTGCCGCCGATACATTCGTGATTTTATTCCAGAAAAGCGCGATCCCACCCGCGCCCCGCAAGCCGCTATTGCCTAGCTCAGCGGCTGATCAAGTTCAAGTACTCAACCTTGCGACAGCCTCAAAGTTGCGCTTCGTGCACGACCGATTGCGTTCATTTCGTTTCTCTTCGTACCGCTCGCGGCTGGCCACTTTTTGCGATAAACTTTCGCCCAGCGGCAATTTACTGCGCGAAATGCCAGAGTTCCTGAAGCGCGCTCCGAGTATCTCAGCCACAACCTCAGCGCGTGGCAATCCATCGTGCAGCAGATTGACGCGAGCAAGAATTGCGCAGGGCAGAATTGACTTGCTCAGAGTCAAAAAGGAAATTCCGATCATGAAAATTGCATTGTGTTTGCTCGCAGGAGCTTGTTTTGCCTCCGCCTCGATCGCACAGACTCCACCCCAGCCCCAAACTCCCGACACGGCTCCCGCGTCTGCCGCGAATACTCGAATCGAAATGCATTTCACTCCCGGTACTTTGATTCGCGTCAAACTCGCCACCCAGATTGATGCCAAGAAAGCTCATGTGGGAGACCAGGTCCAGGCCAATACCACCGACGACCTCAACTCCCAGCCCCCCGGTCTTGCTACCAAGGGCTGCAAAGTCCTCGGGCACGTTGCCGAAGTCGTGCCTCATCAGGGTGACACTCCTTCCAAGCTCAGAATCATCTTCGACAAAATGGTTTTGAAGAATGATTCAGAGATGGCCCTGCCCGCCACCATTCAAGCAGTTGGCTTTGCGGACGCATCTCAAACCGCCACCTCGGAAACGCCTCTCAGCGGCGGCTCTCCGGGTAAATATAGTGGACAAAGAATGCCCACAACAAACTCCAGCGAACTAAAGCTACCCTTCAATTCCAAGGGCGCGATTGGTATGTCCGGTGTGTCCCTGACGACGGGCTCTGAACAGGACTCCATTCTCACTTCCAGTAAGCACAACGTAAAATTAGAAACCGGCATGCAAATGATCTTGCGCACCGAATGAATCCGCGCTCACACGGGTTTTCTTCCGCGCATTTTCTTCGACTTGTCCTTTCCCTTGTTCATTCAGTCGCGCAGCACCTAGTATTCTCTTTTACCAAGGACGCAGAATGAAAAAGCTCAAGTTTTTGCTATTGCTGCTGCTAATTCCCTTGATCACGTGCCCGGCAAGGGCCCGGGACTGGAAAATGGCCCGGGTCGTGGATGCCTCGGAAACCGATGTGTCCGGAGAATTGCGCGGCAAGAGAAACATCATGCACTACACGATTGAAACCGACGACATGGTCTATCTTGTCGAATATACCTATAAACCCGGCCAGAAAAACAACAGCCATCCTCCCGATATTGCGGTAAATATCGTCACCAAAATTGCCGTCGAGGGGAGACACGCCTACGTTCTCGATGCCAATGGCAAAGAAGTGAAACTGCATATCGTAAAGAAGACTGCGCAAAAGTAGTGCCGCCTGATTCTGTTTTCGTTCCTGCGAACCTCGATCGAGCAGCATTGCGCATTTCCGTATGCCACGCAAATAGAAAACGCTGAATTCGACAATAGATTCCTTTCGTCCCTTTCAGAGGTGTTACTTCCGGGTCGCACAGTCGGCCAGAATCCTTGACGCTTCCCGAGGTCCGGGCTAGTTTCAAAGATAAGTACGCTTACCTTTTTGGGGATTAACTGATGAACACTGAGCCCACACCTCTGTTCCAAGGCGAACCCGACTTCGGCGCCGCCAATATTCAGGCCAATCTGCGCAAACTCGAGCGCCGCGACCTCTGGGTGTGGGGCAACGCCGCCATCATCATTCTCAGCCTCACGGCCGCGGTTGTGACTCTTTCCGCCTCATTTTATCTTCGAGGAGAAAAAACTTCTTTAGGGTTGGACTTGAAACTGGCCGTCCGCGCATTGGTGGTTCTCGTCCTCATTTTCACCTGCCAGATGATCTACCAGCATTTGCGCATGCGCAAAATACAGCGCGCCCTCGCCGAGCAACAAATTCAAGCCGAAGTTTTCCGGCGCCTCGCGATGTTCGATCCTCTCACCGGCCTTTATAACCGCCGTTACGCCGAGCAGCGCCTGCGCTCAGAAATTGCGCGTTCAGAGCGCCGCGGCCTCTCCATGATCGTGGTCTTGGTGGACCTCAACGACTTCAAGCAAATTAACGATGAGCATGGCCATCTGGCTGGCGATCACGTTCTTAAAGAATTCGCCAAGAGCCTGCACCGTTCCACTCGCGGTTCGGATTTAGCGGCTCGTTGGGGCGGCGATGAATTCATTCTCCTGCTCTTGGATTGCGAAGTGAGCCAGCTATCACTGGTCCTCACTAGGCTCGAGGGTTTGCAAGTTGATTTTCAGGGGAAAATCCTGCCAGTTACTTTTTCCATCGGCTGGAAAGCCTACGAGATTGGCGATCAGTTCGACGAATTGATTGAGGAAGCCGACCGCAATCTGTATTCGCATAAAGCGGTGGCCAAGTCCCCGCGGCCGCCGGTGCCCGTTTCCGTATAACTGAATAATTCTTCTCAAATTCACCGGATAAGTCGTGCCATTTCTTGCTGTGCTTGGCCGCCCCGGGCTCTCTGCTATGATTCTGGCATGGCCCTGCAACACTCTGAAGTTGAAGTGCGCGTCCTCGGCGCATTGATCGAAAAGGAAATCACCACGCCGGAGTACTACCCGCTCTCCCTGAATGCCCTCTTGAATGCCTGCAATCAAAAGTCGAATCGCGAACCGGTTCTTGCGCTCGGGGAAGATGCCGTGCGCCAGGCTGTCCGCTCCCTTTCCGATCAAGCCCTGGTGCGCTCTGCCAGCGGCGATTCGCGTGTCGCGAAATTCGAGCATCGCCTGAATGAGCTTTATAATTTTCACCGCCACGAAATCGCCGTTTTGTGCGTCCTCCTCTTGCGCGGCCCGCAAACACCTGGTGAACTGCGTACCCGAAGCGAGCGGCTCTATCCCTTTGACGATTTGGACGCCGTGCACGCCGCCTTGAACCTCCTGATGCGCCGCGAACCGCCCTTGGTGAAAGTCCTCCCCCGTCAGCCCGGCACAAAGGAATCGCGCTACATCCATCTGCTGTCCGGTGATGCCGCCCCAGCCATCTCTTCAGCAGCATCGCGTGAAGCTGTGGGAGATTCAGTTGAAATGGCGGGACCTCCCGCTCGGTCTCTGCCATCACCCGACGCTCAGCGCCTCAAAGAACTTGAAGACGAACTTTCCGAACTAAGAAGGGAACTCGAAACCCTGCGCCAGCAGTTCGCAAGTTTCCAGAAGCAGTTTCAATAAATTAATTCGGCCTGGAAATTATTCTTCGTTCTCAATTTTCAGGGTTCGCAACGTGTCCGCAATTTGCCTCAATTCCTCCGCGGACTCCGCATAGATTTCGATATGTACGAACGAATTGCCCGCCTTCGTTTCAACAATCACCAGGTAGTAATGAATCGCGCCCCCGATCGAGCGCTCAAAATCCGCTCGCAGAAATTTGTGCCCAGCTACGTCAAAGCTCGCCGTAGGGGCAACAAGTTTCGTCTGGCCGGCGTTCACCATTTCATAAGTCATGCTGCGGAAGCGTGCTACATCGAGAGGATCCACGCTGCTCTGCTGGACGCGGATCGAGATCGAGGAAGTCACCGGTTTTTCCGGCTCGCCATCGCCCCGGCGCGAAGCGTAGAAAAGTATGGCCGCAGGCAGAATCTTCATGCTCTCGGATGCCTGCGCTTCTTGCTTGATCCTTTGGGCATTCATCGACGCTTCGATATGTTGATTCGCCGCCAACAGCGCTTCGGGTTGCGCCGCAATCCATCCCTCCGGATATTCATAACGAATCCCCAGTTTCGCGTTCTTGAAAAGATTCGCGGGGGGCGCGGCCATCCTGGAATTCTGCGCCGGTGCCATGGAAGCCCCCGCGGCATCGCTCGAAGGAGCCGTGGCCTTTTCGTTTGACGTTCGAGACTCTGTGCCGACGGCGGCTGTCGCGTGGCCATTTGGTAATGCAGCGTTGGCGTCTTCCGCCGCTGCTTTGGCCAGCCCGGGATCGGAATCTCGTTTCAGCGCGTGGTTGATCGCATCTTCCAAATCGGCCTGGGTCTCCGGTCCAACTCCAGACTGCCGGAACCGGATTACCCCGTCCTTGTCCACAACAATAAACGTGGGAAACGCGTCGATCTTGAAGGCCTGCTGAATTTCGCCGTTGCTGTCCAGGTATTCCGTCCATTCCATCTGCTGCGCTTGCACGAACTTTTTCCACGCGTTCTCATCCTCATCAGAGCTGATGCTCACCAGTTGAAATGCCTTCGCTCCATATCTTTTCTCCAGGCCTTTCAGCATGGGAACAGACTCGCGGCAAGGCGGGCACCAGGTTCCCCAGAAATCCAGCAAGGTCACTTTCCCGCGTACGGAATCGTTCGTGACGGCCTGATTCTCCCGCGTCGTAAACGAAAAGTTAGGCAAGAATGGTGTACGAGCGCGAATCGGGCTGGCAATCATGCGCCGCGCGTCGCCAGCCATGCCGGCGTCGGTTTTCGGCGAGCCCAGCACTGCATTCATCTCCACAATCCCCTCGGCGTCGCGTTCCTGCTTCAAAAGAACAAATCCCAGGTTATAGTGCGGAATCGGCTGCGAAGGATCGAGCTGTACGGCCGCGCGCAACTCCGCTTCTGCTTCTTTCAATTTGTTGTCCTTGGGCTTCCCCGCCATCTGCGTCAGCAGCGTTGCGCGCAGGAGCCGTGCTTGCATCTGCAGGTTCTTGTCGTCTCCCGCGGCCGCGATTGCTTTCTTTGCGTCGCTCGCGGCATCCCACAACACCCCCGCCTTTTTCTCGATGAGCGCGATGTGGATGAGTGCCACCGCAGACGAGTGGTGTGAAAGCTTGTCCGCCTTCCAATAGGACTTCAGCGCCTGCTCGTAATTCCGCTTGGACTGGTAGGCGTCGCCCTCGGCGATCGCTTGCGCTACCGGATCATTGCTTTGCGCGCCACGGGCAGGCTGCACCAGCAGCAAAACCAGTGCGCACAAAATCACCACTCCAGCCAGAACTGAACTAGCTCTCTGAGTTTTCATGATTCCTGCCCGTCTTGCTTGTATACGCCGCAGGATATCACGCGTCTAATTGCCTTGCCAGTGACCCAACTCACTCTTTGCAAAACACGCCATGGACCAGCGCGGCGGGGCCTTTGTGCAATTGTCCTTCGTCAATCTCCGCTTCCACTTCTTGTAATTCCAGAATCGTCGCCGCGGCAAAGTCCTTTCGCAGGATTTCCGCGGTGTAAAGGAGTTCCACCTGCTTCGGTCCCCCGGACGAATGCCGCAGTTGCGCCACCGAAAACGCCTCGATAATCAGCATTCCCCCCGGCTTTACGGCGCCAAACATCTGCGCGTGAATCTGCGGCCGCACCTCGCGCGGGAGATGAAGAAATATCGAGGCGACCGCGTCAAACTCGTCCACCGGCCATGTCCATGAAGCAAGGTCCGCCTGCTCGATGGACATCGTTAGCCCGGCCTCTTGCGCCGATTTGCGAGCACGCGCAACCCCCACAGGAGATAAATCAACCGTGCTTACCTGGAACCCTTCTCTTGCCAGCCAGATGCCGTTGCGCCCATAACCGTCGCCGGGAACAAGAATCTTGCACCCAGGCGTGAGTCGCGCGGATTGCGCGCGTAGGTAAGCGTTAGGCTGTTCGCCGTACACAGGCTCCGCCTGCCCGAATCGCTCGTCCCACATTTTCTGTGGATCTGCCCACTTGTCGCTCGCCATGATCCCTCGCCCCCGTTCATCATATTCCAGAACAGTCGAGGGCGCGCTAGGGCTAGAAAACGTTGTTCAGTCTCTGACAGCGCCGCCGGGCGTGAACTCGGCCGCGCCATAACAATCTGGTCTATCCCTTAGCCCCCAAAGATTCCCCCACAAAAAGAAAAAGCGGAACGGATCATTTCGATCCGTTCCGTCTAACTCCTCAGAGGGTACTCTCTGTCAAACTTTTATAGCGGGCTCGCGCTAGACGTGGTGCAGGCTCCACCCGTCGAATTGTAGAAGAGAACCAGGTTCTGGTCGGAGCAAAACGTGCGTGTGCCCGTTGTGCCGGCGCCAGAAGGAGTTGCCAAGCTGGTGTAGCCCGTGGGGTTGGTCACGGCAATCGTGAAGTAGTAGCCGCTCTTCGGTGCTGTTGACACCGAAGCGCTGGCCAACAGGTTGTCAATCAAGCAGGCGGTCGATGAGCTGGGCGTACTGCAGGTCGCGCCGCCCGGCCCCAACTGCGCCAACGTTGCGAACGTATTCGGATACGTGTTGTTGTAAGTCACTTCACCCGTATTAATCGTGCGGAGAGAGGCGACCGCCGAAGCCTCGTTCGCTGCCATCTTCGAGCGGATGAGGTTCGGGATTGCGATAGCCGCGATGATCAGAATAATCGCCACGACGATCAGCAGTTCGATAAGAGAGAAACCCTTCTGTTTTTTCATCAAAACTCCTTAGTGTATTCGCCGATTTCTACCGGTGAGAACAGCTTGAGAGGTGCACGCAGTTGGCCAATAGAGCGCAATTCCCTCTGATATTGAAATTTCCGTGAAGTTCATGAAACATAACTCCTTAACTGGACTTTACCTCTCTAAAATACCCCCTTATTTTGTCCTTTCATCTCCAAGCCATTGAATTGTGACACTTTGTGGCGTGCCCCCAGCCATAAAGTGTCACTATCCTCTCCACTTTCTTGCTTTTTCCATTCCAGGGTTTAAGATACGAATCTGGTTCAGGAACCTGCTGCGATCGGTTCTGCCTCGATAATGGTCACTCACGACGACGGCGATATCGTCTCTGCGTCTCGCAGCTCGGGCTTCCTCTCCCGGGTCGTTTCCACCCATCACAAAACTATCGGTCTGCAATACCTGTGGCTGGCGTTGGCCAGCGTTCTGGTTGGCATGGTGCTGTCTGCCTTGTTGCGGCTCCAGGCCACTTGGCCCGATCGCGCCATTCCGTTCCTTGCGTCCATGGAATCCATGCCAGAGCGATTCGCCGCGATGCGCTTATTGCACGGTTCGCTCATGGTGTTTTTTGTCCTGACCGCCGCCCCCCAACTTGGTTTTGGGAATTACCTCCTCCCGTTGCAAATTGGCGCCGAAGAGATGGCTTTCCCTTCGCTGAACTTTCTTTCGTTTTGGATGACCGTCAGCTCGTTATTCGGGATGACTGCCTCTTTCTTTCTGCCCTTGAACAACGGCATTAATCTTTGGCTTGCCAGCGCCGCCGTGTTTTCACTGGCTGCTTTGTTCAGCGCCTTAAACTTCACCACCACTGCGATTACATTGCGCACCAAGGGCATGACCCTCCCGCGCATGCCTGTAACCGTTTGGGCCTGGTTCATCAACGCCATCTTGAGCATGTTGATCTTCAGCGTTCTACTGGCGGGATGCGCCGCGGTTCTCTCCGATCGCCTGTTGGGCTCCAACTTTTTCAGTACCACCTCCTTCCTGGCCGCGCAGCCGCAAAATCTTGTGCGTCAGGGGAGCTTGCCCATTCTTTGGCAGCGGCTTTTTTGGTACTTTGGTCAAGCGGAAGTCTACGTTGCCATGCTCCCCTGCTTTGGCATCGTCACCCACCTCATCGCAACATTTTCTCGCAAGCCAGTCTGGAAAGAGCGCCTGGTGGTCCTGGCCTTGTGCGGCGTGGGCGTCGTCGGATTCTGTGTGTGGGGCTACCACATGTTTGCGACCGGGATGAACCCATACGCGCCGCTAGTCTTTTCCGTGTTGGCATCTTCTCTCGGGATTCCGGCGGCGTTTCTGCTCGCCAGTTGGCTGGGCACGCTATGGGATGGCCGCGTCCAACTGAATTCCGCAATGCTGTTCAGCATCGGGTTCATTTCGCTCTTCATCGCCGGCGGACTCTCCGGCATGTTCCTGGCGCGTCATGATCTTTCTCTCGCTGCCGTCAGCGAGGAATTCGTCATCGGACACTTCCACTTGGTGATGGGCGTGGCAGCAACCTTCGCCATTCTCGCCGCGTTGTTTTTCTGGTTTCCAAAGATCTTCGGCACAAGATTGAACGAGGGCCTGGGGAAACTGCATTTTTGGGTGACATTCGCCGGGGTATACGCGATTTTCATGCCACTGCACTGGGTTGGTTTATTGACGCAGTCCCAGGTACTGGGAGAGGCGCAACGTGCCGCCATCGCCTCGGCGGGTGCATCGATCCGAACCTTTGTTACGTTCGCCACCGTCTGCACCGTCTCCGCGCAAATCCTCTTCATCGCCAATTTCCTTTATAGCCTCCTCCGCCGTTCACACCCCTGTGAAAACAACCCCTGGCGCGCTACAACTCTCGAATGGACTGTCGCTTCACCCGCCCCTGCATCGAATTTCGGCAGCGCGACGCCGGTTGTCTATCGTGGCGCCTACGAATTTCTCCCCGAAAACGAATCGGACTTTGTGCCGCAGCACCTCGCGCCTGAGTTGCCGGCTGAGCAGCCCCAATAATAGAAAGGATGGAACTGAATGCCGGGCACAACCGCAGGGCCAGACATCGCCGTCGTCATCGAGAAACTAAATGGTGGCGGAGGTGGCGACAAACCTCCTGCCGGTGGTAATGGCGGCGGTGATAACGGAAAAGGTGGCCACAAAGGGCCTCCTTCGCCTGCTCGCTATTACACCGGAATCGCCATCGGCATTGTCTCCATCTTGATGTTCTTCATGGCGCTGGCAAGCGCGTTCCTGATTCGCAAGGGAACTGGTGAATGGGTTCCTGTGCACATTCCCCGGCTCTTGTGGCTCAACACCGCGATTCTGTTGGCCAGCAGTGCCACGCTGGAAATGGCGCGCAATCGTCTGGCGAATTCCGATGCCAACGGTTTCAGGAATCTCTGGCGGGTGACCACTGCTCTTGGCGTGCTTTTCCTGTTCGGACAAGTGGCTGCCTGGCGAATTTTGGCGGGGCAGGGAATCTACCTGGCCACCAATCCTGCGAGCAGCTTCTTTTATATATTTACCGGAGCCCACGCGTTGCATCTGGTCGGCGGTGTCTGTGCGTTGTTGTATGTGGCGTGGCGAAAATCCGATCAGGCCCACGTAAGCCTCGCCGTGCTCGCTGAAGTCACCTCGTACTACTGGCATTTTATGGATGCCCTGTGGCTGTTCCTTCTGGCGTTGCTGTATCTGGGAAAGTAACGCGGGGCCGGCGCTACAGAATTCTCCCAGAAAAAATTTGCCCGCTCTTGCTCAATTCAGACGCAGCCCGCTGCACCCATCCAAACGCCTCGCTACCCCCTCAGAACATCAGTTTCAGCGCAACCTGCAATTGCCGCGCGCTGGTCGTGCCATCCGGCCGCGTTAGCGTCGAGAGCGATTCGCCAAAGGTGTCGCCTTGCGCGATATCGTTGACCGGTTGGTTAAACTGTGTGTGATTGAACAAATTGTAAGCCTCCACCCGGAATTGCAGCTTCACCTTCTCGCTGATGCTTGTGGTCTTCAATACCGCCGTGTCCACATTGACCAGATTCGGCCCGTAAAATTGGTTTTTCCCCATGTTCGATTGCGTGTCCAGCGGCGTCGTCACTATGTTTGTTGGCCCGGTGAACGTCTCATCCGTCCCAGCAGGCTGCGCCGTTGGTCCGATAATCGTGCCGCGCGCCGGTAATCCCGTGTGATTGCTGTCCTGCGACGAATCGTAAATATCATACGGATGCCCCGTCTGCGCTTGCACGATGCCCGTGATCGACCATCCTTCCAGCACACGCCCCGTAAATCCGCCGCTCAAATGTCCGCGGCCACGTCCGATGTTCGGCTCGTAAATAAAATTCACCACCCCGCGGTGCCGAATATCGTAATCGGAATTGCCTCGCTCTGCTTGCAGATCGAATGAATTGAACGGAAAACTTCCATTGCCACGGGCCGGCGTAATGGGATCGTTCACGTTGTCAATCGCGTGCGAAAACGTATACGCCCCCTGAATCTGGAAGCCGTTCGAGAAGTGCTTCTGCAAATTCACCTGCATGCCGTGATAAATCGAGCTGCCGATCGATTTAATCAGCACGGCGCCGGGATACCCGTAATAAACGAACGCATTGTTGTTCGCGGCGTCGTAGGGAAGAGCGCCGTTCTCGTATCCCGTCCACAAATTATAAAATTGCAGCGTGCTGCTCGAGCAGCCATAAGTATTCGCCAGATTCGTCGGAGTACAGAATTGCAGCAGGGAGTCAATCAGGCTTGGCTGCGGCGGATTGCCGTCCACCACGCGGTACAGCCGATCTCCTTTCACACCAACGTAATTGACTTCAATCGTCACGGTTGGCGTGATAGCGTGTTGCACGCCGAGGTTCCAATTTTGGCTGTAGGGCGTCTTGAAATTCGGATCGATCAGCGTCGCGGCAAACTGCGCGCCGTTGTCGAGCACCGGAGAAGTGCCTATCGTTGCCGGCGTCGGAATGTTCGGCAAAATATCAGGCGACGCAAACGGCGAACTCTGCGCAAACGGCGGGTTATCGCGGAGGTTGCCCACCAGATTGCCGAAGATGCGGTCGTGATAGATCCCGTACGCGGCGCGCACGGAAGTTTTCCCCTTCTTGAATGGATCCCAGGCCAGCCCCACTCGCGGTTCGAAATTGTCGAACTGATTTTTGTACAGCATGTTCCCCGTGCCGGGTCCAACGATGGAAAATGTGAACGACTGCTCGGCAGCGCTGGGATCGCTGTACAACGTGGATAGATTGTTGTTCGCTTCAAATGGCACTCCGAAATATTCCCACCGCAATCCATACGTCACGCTCAAGTTGGAAGCCGCCTTCCACGTGTCCTGCCCATAGCCGCCCCACTCGCGTTGGCGAAGTCCCCGCGCGTCCCCCGCCGTGCGATTTCCCGCGTGGTCGAAATATTGTGTCTGGTACTGATTGTCCGCATAACCGAAGAGCAGCGACGCGCCGTTTTCTACGGCCGAAAGCGCGTCGGAGTTTGCAGGGTCCAGCAGCGGCGAATTCGACGGCAGGTTCAGAAACTCTGTGCCGTAATTGGTATACGCGGAAAAGTCCAGCTGCGCGCGCGTGTTGAAGTTGTCGTACGAGTTGGAATACACGTCGCGAAATTCCGCTCCCCACTTGAACAAGTGATGGCCCCTCTCAAAGCTCATGTTGTCGATCGTCTGGTATGTGCCGGTGAATCGCGCCTGAGCGTCGGAATCGACTAGCCCCTGGCATCCAAATCCAGACGAACTGAACGGCATATTGTAATCGGCGCCCCGGCCAAACGTATCAACCCGCCCGAAGCTGTCGAATGTGCTGACGCCATTGCAGCCGAAATCCAGCGCATTGCGATTCGCGGCGAACCGAAACTCGTTCACGAATCGCTCGCTCAGTGTTGACGTCACCCCAATCACCCCATTTTGCGCCCGCTGGTAGAAACTCGTTGCTCCCAGTCCTCCCGGAAGAAAATCAGTGTGCGAACTGTTTGGATCCTCTGACCGATTGAACGCATACCGGCCCATTAGCACATGCTTCTTACTCAGATTGTGGTCCAGCTTGATCGTGAACACGTCCGAAGTCAGCCGCGAGGTGCTGGGATAAAACAAGTACGCGGACATTCCCGGAATCACCACCGGACCGTTGGGGGCATATTTTGTGTAAAGCGCGAGGATGTTCTGAATCGTCGGGTCCAGTGAGTAACCCGTCGCGTTTTGCTGGCTGTTTGGCGTTTGCAAATCAATCTGCTGCCCCAATACATTGAAGTTCCCCGAAGCAAAATCGCTCGTAGGCACGATGGTGCTGTTCGTTAGCGTCGTGATAAATCGCTGCCCCTCGTAATTCGCAAACCAGAAAGTGCGGTCCTTGATGACGCGCCCGCCCGCCGATCCTCCAAAATCGTTTCTCACATACGGATTTTGCGGGCCTAGCGTTGCCGGATTGAAAAAATCCCGCGCCCCCAATGCGTTATACCGCCCAAACCAGTAAGCATCGCCATGGAGCTCATTACTGCCGCTGCGCGTGATCACTTCAACCAGCGCGCCATCGTTTCGCCCATACTCCGGCGCGAAGCTGTTCGTAATCACGCGAAACTCCTGCGTCGAATCCGGATTCAGGCTGTTGATCCCGCTGGGGATTCCCGGCACATCCGTATCGTTGTTATCCGCGCCGTCCAACACAAAATTATTGTTGCGCTCGCTGGTGCCGTTCACAGAGAAGCCCGCGTTGTTGCTGTTGCTTTGAATCACCCCGGGGCTCAGCAGAATCAGCGAATACGGGTCGCGTGTCAGCAGCGGCAGCTCCGTGATGCGCTTGGAATCCACCAGATTGCTGATCTGCGCGTTCTCCAGGTCAATCAGCGGCAGTTCCGACGCATTCACTTCCACCGTTGTGGCCGCGGCCGCCACCTTCAGCGTGGCTTCAAACGTAAACGCCTGATTCACCGTCAACACCAGATCCCGGATGTGGATCGTTTGGAATCCCTGCTTCTCTATCGTGATCGTGTAAGGGCCCGGTGGAAGATTTGAGAAGCGAAACAGCCCCGCCTCGTTGCTGGAAGCGTCGCGAGAAATTCCCGTCTCCGTGTTTTGCGTCGTGATGCCGGCGCCGCTGACAACTCCTCCGCTCGCGTCAACGATCATGCCCCCCACGGTCGCCGTTTGCGCTTTTCCGGGCAGTGAACTCAGTAATCCCGCAATCAATACAAACGCCACACGCAAGGCGAGCGAGTGCCTTCCCATTCCTATTCCCCCCAAGTGGCGCGCCAACCAAATCGCAAATATCCGAGCCCGGCTGAGCGCTCTCTCTATGTGGTTTCCCCGCCAAATGGACCAATAAAGTCCATTTCTGCAGCGCGGAGTGTATCACTGACCCGAGAGACTCGTGGCCGAAAAGTGCAGCGTAAGTGCTCCTAAATCTCTGTGGGACGTGCAAGGAACCAATCAGCGGCTTCGGTGTAGGCTGCTGATAAGGACCACCTTATGATAGGTTTGAGGCCTACTAGATTTTGGATTCCCCGGCCCCTGAATACAGGAAAACGTAGGTGCGCCCTACGGGTGAAAAACTGTCTGTGCGTGCCAAAACTAAGCCCTTATTTTGTAATGGCTTAGCCTGTGGAAACATGCGCCGTGTGACCGCTGCACTTGGAATTGTGCATGCAACACGTTTTTTCAGCGTTTGGCGAGTGGGGCGTTTCGTCGTAGCCCACCTATTCGACAACCTCTTTGTTACCTCGCCCTTCTCAGGGGGCGAGCACGCTGTTCAACTGGAGGATTTCTGAAGATGATATCGAGCATTCGTTCCTTTTTTGGTGACTATCCTAACCATCCGTCAACGACCGGCTCCGCGCGTTTCCTCCTGGCGTTTGGCAAATGCCTCGGGATGCTCGGCCTGTTGATCCTGCTTCTCTCCACTTCCTCCGCTTGGGCACAAGTGCCCACCAGCGCGATTAACGGCACTGTCGTGGACCCCCAAGGTCTCCCTGTTGAGGGTGCGACCGTAACGCTGACGAACCAAGGCACCAACTACTCGTACACTTCTCTTACCGCCTCCTCGGGCGGTTACGAGTTCCTCCGCATCGACTACGGCATTTATTCTGTCAAGGTGACCAAGGAAGGCTTCCGCCAGGGCGTCGTTGAGAACATTAAATTGGACGCTTCGACGACCTATTCCGTGCCTCCGATCAAGCTGGAGGTTGGCGCGAAGACGGAATCCGTAGTTGTCGAAGGCGGCGCTGAGATCGTGAACACCACCAGTTCCGAAGTGACGGGCACGGTCGAGAAGAAGCAGATTGATGATCTGCCGATCCTGAACCGCAATCCCTTGGCGCTTCTGGAGTTGGAGGCCGGCGTAAACCAGAACGGCATGACATCTACGGTGATCGACGGCCAACGTACCTCATATTCCAACCTGACTCTCGACGGCATCAATATTCAAGACAATTTTATTCGTGAGAACGATCTCGATTTCAGCCCCAACCTCCCCTTCAACAGCCAGGCCCAGGAATTCACCATCATCGACCAGAACGCTGACGTGGATAAGGGCGGTGGTTCCTCGCAAGTCAGCATGGTTACGCCAAAGGGAGGCAACAAGTTCCACGGTGAGGGCTTCTGGTACTACCGCACGAACGACTGGGCGGCCAATAACTGGTTCAATGATGCCAGCGGCGTACCCCTTCCGAACCTTTTGCAAAACCAGGGCGGCGGCAACATTGGCGGCCCGATCAAGAAGGACAAACTGTTCTTCTACGGCTGGTACGAAGTATTGAGGCTGCGTCAGCAAACGCCAAATAACACCACCGTGTTGAGCCCGACAATTTATAACGCTTTGACGGGCACGGGCACGCTCCCAGCAGCTTGCGCTGGCGTAAGCCCCTGCTTGCCCTTCACCTATCAACCCGTGGATGTCACGAGCGGGCTGCCGTCGGGACCAACGCAGAGTGTAAATTTGTTGACGGCTTTGAATACCGCGCGCGGCAACCCATCCATCGATCCCGTGACAGGTGGACAGGATGGCGCCCCCATCTTTACCGTCGATCCCACTATCCTCGCATTGATCAAAAGGATGCCCACCACGTACAACAATACCCGCGTAGGCGACGGCGTGAATCTGCTTGGTTACGATTTGAATGCGCGGAGCGACCAGGATCAGGACAACTCAGGCATCCGCATCGATTACAATCTCAATGCCAAGAACACCTTCAGTGGCACTTATGCCTGGAACCGTCAGGTCGTGGACCGCCCGGATATCGATACCTCTTTCGATACGATTCCGCTCGTTCAGAACAACGACCACATCAATTTTTCGTCCGTGGCGTGGCGCTGGAATCCAACCCCCACCATCACCAATGAATTCCGCTTTGGCTTCAATCTGGCCCCAGCCTTTTTCAGCACCAGCCAGGACTTCTCGTCTGGGTACTTGGTTGATAGCCTTGCCTTCACCAATCCCAATCCTAACTTCTTGCCCCAGGGTAGAAACACGCGCACTTGGGCTTGGCTGGACAACGCCAGTTGGGTCAAGGGCAATCACGTCATTAAATTCGGAGCCCAAATTCAGCGCGTCACGATTTTCACCACCGGCTCCGGCGGGATCTATCCGGATCTCAACGTGGGATTCAGCTCCTTTAACCCCTTTGCGCCTTACTACACTGATTTTCCGGTTGGCGCCGCAAACGCCTCCATCGCGACAAGTGATTTGAATAACGCCACTGGCATTTTGGCCAGCGTCGCGGGCATTTTGAATGATGTGACGCAAACTCAGAATGTCACCAGTCAGAAATCTGGCTACGTGGCCGGAGCTCCGGAAAACCGCAATTACCGCCAGAACACCTGGTCGCTCTATCTTGGCGATAACTGGAAGTTTAACCGCAAGCTCACGCTGACCTATGGTGTTCGTTGGGAATACTTCAGCCCGGTGGACGAAGCCAACGGTTTGGTGTTTCTCCCCCAGATTTCTTCCGGCTCAACAATTGACCAAACGCTTCTCGGCAACGCCACTCTCGGTTTTGCCGGTGGCCCCAGCGGGCGCGGACTCTACAACAAGAACTTTTCCCAATTCGCGCCAAACATCGGCATAGCCTGGGATCCCTTTGGCAATGGCAAGACGGCCATCCGCGCCGGCTTCAGCCTGAACTACGTTAATGATGAATTCTTCACTGCTGCGAATAACGCAGCCGCCGGAAATACGGGTTTGCAGGCGAATCAGGAGAATGCGAATCTGGCGCCCGCTGCCCTTTCCACTTCTCTTGCCTACACAGGGCCGACAGTGGCTAATCCCCTTGGAGCGCAAACCGTGCCCGTGCCCCCGTTTTCGCCTAACCCCTCTTTCTTGGTGAACGCGACCAACGCTACCGATGAAGAGGGCTACATTGGCAGCTTGGCCGGCTACGGGATCAACCCGAACATCAAGGCTCCCTACGTCGAACAGTGGAACCTCAGCATTCAGCGCGATATCGGCTGGAACACCTCCCTGACCGTGAGTTATCTCGGCAACCACGGTGTGGGTCTGTTTCGCGCGATTGACATCAACCAATTGAATCTCAACGCCTCGGGCTTTCTGGGCGACTTTAACAAGGCTCGCTCCAATGGTTTCCTTTCCCTTGCGGCCGGTCAAGGATTCAATCCCTATTACAACGCTGCTATCTCGGGCAGCCAGCAACTCTCCGTCCTCACACAATTGCCCAACATTCCGGGTTTCTGCGGTCCCGGATGCCTGGACTATGCTCCTTTTACCAACCTCATTTACCAAGGTCAGCCCGGGGCGCTTGCCGCCGATCTTCAAGCCGACGAATTCTTCTCCGGATTCGGCGTGCCCGGACCGACCACCAACATCCTGAACATCTTTCCGAATCCCTACATTATGGGAGCGGACTTGCTTACGAACGGTTCGTCCTCGGACTTCAACGCTGGAATTATCGAGGTGCGGCGGCGGTTCAGCAGAGGCCTCTACTTCCAGGCGAACTATACCTACAGTAAAGTGTTAACCGACTACAGCGGATCACAAACCCAGTTTCAACCCTATCAGGACAATGCCCGGCCACGATTGGAATGGGGGCCCGCACAGTTCAACTTGACTAATGCCTTCAAGGCCAACTTCACCTATGAAGTGCCCATCGGCAAGGGCCACAGAATGTTCTCGTCCAGCAATAAGTTTCTCGGGCTGCTCGTGGATGGTTGGCAAACGGGTTCGGTATTCACGTGGCAATCCGGCCCCCCCTTCTCTATCGATTCCCAGTATGCGACCTTCAACCGCACCGGGTACCGCTCGGACAACAACACCGCTATTGCGACTCTAAGTCGCGGCCAGATCGCCAAAGATGTTGGCACCTACGTCCAGAATAACGGCGTGGTGTACCTCATCAACCCGAAACTCATCAACCCCGACGGAACCGGGGCCCCCACCTCACCTCAGTTGAGTTGCGTGCCGTCCGTCGCGGGAGGATTCTGCAACCCTCAGCCTGGTCAGGTCGGGAATCTTTCCCTATACGGCTTTAGCGGCCCTGCCTTTTTTGATTGGGACATTTCGGCCGCCAAAGATTTCAACATAACGGAAAGGTTCAAGCTGACCTTCCGCACGGAAGCGTTTAACGTTCTGAATCATCCCGTGTTTGGCCCTTCCACTGATTCGTATGGAAACACGGAGATGAACATCAACTCGACGACATTTGGCCAGAGCACCGGCACAATTTCGGCGCCGCGCATCCTCCAGATGTCGCTGCGTTTGAAATTCTAACTCGACGGTCCACAACCAACCTCTTCACCGGGCACGCGCCGCTTCCATCGCGTGCCCGGTTTTTCTTTACGCCAGCCCCTCGAACAAAACCACGCCACTCATTTCCCATGTAACAAAAATCCCCCAACCATCGTTGTTTCCATACAATCCCCTGCCGTTTTTTCAATCTCCTCCCAAATTTTGAATCTTCCCGTGTTTCAAATCTTCTCCTCCTCGCCTCATTTTTCTCCTGGCCATCGTATTCTCAGGAACTTACGCAGTTGCATCACCCCTCCGCGACTTGGCACTTTGCTTGCTCCCCTCCCCGCCCATACGCGGCCATCCTTTCCCGGTGGTGGGGATTGTCCGCGCTTACCAGGATTTGCGGCGGCATGGCTTGCGGTCATCCAGCCCTCTCATTTCCTCCTGCGAGTGAGTCTTCCGTTAGCGGTTCGTGCTCTTCAGCCGACAGCAACGGAATTCGACTTCTTTCTAAGGGGATGAGAATGCGCCGAATTCCAGGATTTCTTGTTGTAGCCCTCCTTTCCGTTTTGCTTCTTCCCGCCTTGTCGCGCTCCCAGGAAGTTGCGGGTCTCGCCGGAACCATTACAGACAGCAGTGGCGGAGCCATCTCTCAAGCCACGGTCATACTTACAAACCCGCAGACAGGCGCAAAGTCTGAAACACAGACGAACGATACGGGATACTACCGGTTCGTCCGCTTGGCGCCGGGGCCCGGCTACGAACTGTCGGTAAGCAAAGACGGCTTCCAGACCACCACGGTCTCCAATCTTTATCTCCCCGTTGCCACAACAAGTTCTCAAGATGTGAAACTGGAAATCGGCAAGATCACCCAGACCGTCGAGGTGAAGTCAGAAGGTTCGGTAAGTTTGGATACCACCGACACCACGATTGGAAACAACTTTGACATTCGGGCCGTCGCAAGCTTGCCAAACGAATTCCGTGGCAACGCGGCAAATCTCTTAAGGCTCGAGCCCGCCGTGGTTTCCGCGGACACGCAAAACAATCTTGACGATGCGGGCTTGAGCCGTAACGGAGCAGTCGCCGGCGCTCGAGCGGACCAGGACAACATCACTGTCGATGGTATCGATGCCTCAGACTTCAGCTTCGGCCAGTCCTTTCATCAAGTGGCGCCGACTCCCGTTGACGCCATCCAGGAATTTCGCACGGAAGTAGCCAATCCCCTCGCTGAAATAGGCCGTGGAAGCGGAGCGCAGACCATCATTACCACCAAGAGCGGCTCAAACGAATGGCACGGCGATGTCCGCGAATATCAGCGCAACACGATTACCGAGGCCAATGATTTCTTCAACAATAAAAATGGAATTCCGCGCCCCACGCTGATTCGAAATCAGTTCGGCGGCAACCTGGGCGGTCCCATCAAAAAGAACAAGCTCTTCTTTTTCTTTGATTACGATGGCCGCCGTGACGCTTCGCAAACACCGGTCACCGCGATCGTTCCCCTTGACCAGGTACGCCAGGGCGGAATCTCCTACATCAACAACAATCCCGGCTGCACCGCACAAAGCACCCTGCAGACAACTCCGCAATGCATCACCACTTTGACGCCTCAACAAGTTGCGGCTTTGGATCCCTGCTCCAATCCCGCAACTGCCCAGGGGCCATGCACCGTTGATGGAACGCCCACCGGTGCGCCCGTCACTCCCGGATTCAACCCGGGCATCTTGCAACTCTTCAACTCGCGTTATCCTCATGCCAACGATTTGTCGGCTGGCGATGGCATCAACACGGGCGGCTTTATTTTCAACGCACCCAACCCCGATACCGTGAACACCTACACGACGCGCGTGGATTATGACCTGACTCCCAAACAAAAATTGTTCGCTCGGTTCAGTTTTTATAACGAGCACGCGATTACCGGCGGCCTTTCCTCTATTCAGTTTCCCGGCGATCCTCTTACCAACACATCGACAACCATCGATCGCTCTTGGGTCCTCGGTCATACTTGGACTTTTAATTCCCACCTCATCAATCAATTCGTCTACGGCGAATCCCGCTCCGAATTTGATGCCATCGCCAACTTGACCGGCTCCGCCAATCCCGGCGGTGCCCCCGGTGTCTACGCGGGTCTCAATTGGCTTTTCAACACCGGCATAACCGCGCCTTACGCCCGGCCCGGCGGCAACAAGTATCTCAATCCCGTTCCCACCTTTCGCGATGACGTTACTTGGCTCAAGGCCAAGCACTCTTTTCAGTTTGGCGGCGTCTTCAGGCCTATCCGTACCCGCAGCGTCTTGGACAACAACTTTATCTTCACAAACCAGGGGTTGCTTACTCTGAATGAACTCGATCCTAGCCTCCGGCCGGCCAATCTTTTGAATGATCCAAACGGCGTTGCAGCATCGAACTGGGACAATGCATTTTCCAGCTTCTTGGGCATCGCTTCGTTGCAATTCAGTGTGTACAACTACACCAAAACCGGAGACGTCGAGCCGGAAGCCTCGGGCGCGCGCCGCGACTACCGCTATTACGAATCTGAGGCTTACGCGCAGGATTCATGGAAGCTGCGCCGCGACCTGACCGTAACCTATGGAGTCCGATACGGCTATGATTCGGTGCCCTACGAATCCATTGGCAACGAAGCGACCACCAACGTCAGTCTAAACAATCTCCTCTACACCCGTATTCAGAATGGCCTCGCCGGTATCTCTGGCGACAACGCAGCGCCGTTGCTGACCTATACGCTTGCCGGCAAGGCCAACAATGGTCCTGGCCTCTTCGCCAGCAATCCCCATGATTTCTCTCCGCGTCTCGGAATCGCTTGGAATCCTGCATTCCAGAGTGGATTATTAGGTGCCGTCCTCGGCGAGCGCAAGACCGTGTTGCGTGTCGGCGCGGCGCAAATCTACGATCACACCGCGCTGAGCACCATCAACTTTATCGAGGACCAGAGCAATTACATCTTCTCTACCGCCAACACTTTTGCTTTTAGCCCCGGTACCCCTGAAGCGTATCTTGCGGGCTCACCGCGCTTCACCACGGTCGGTGCCGCGAATGCCAACTCGCCTGCTCCGCCCTTCCAGAACACGGTGACACCTAATACCGGCGCAGCCTTCGGTTGCACTACCGCCCTTCCCGTCTGCGGTACCGCAGAAAACTCCTTCGGGAACTTCGTCATCGACCAGAACTATAAGACCCCTTATTCCTACGCTCTTTCCATGGGTCTGCAGCGCGAGCTTCCCGGCAGTTTCCAACTCGAGACCGACTACGTGGGCAGGATCGGCCATCGCCTCAGCGCCTTAGCCGACGGCGGTCAGTTGGTCGATTTTGTCGACCCCACCTCCAAGCAGAGCTTGGTCACCGCCATCACCGCGCTCGAACAGGATGCCCGCCAGAACGTTCCCGTTAGCTCAATCCAGCCTCTGCCTTTCTTTGAGAATCAGATGTCCTCCGCCACGGGTTTGTCATGCCCTGCCCTCAACGCCGCTCTCGGTTCTTCGCAACCCTCCTGCACGCAGTTCGTTTATGCGAATAATCAGGTTGCGCTGCTCCAGGGTAACCTCTTCAATATCGTCAAAGGGCTGGCGCAATCCCAGTTGATCGCTCCCAACGTGGGCATTACCCCTCAGTTCCTCAGCAACTACTATTTCTCCAACAAGTCCTGGTCCAACTACAACGCCCTGGTAGTCATTCTCCGCAAAAAATTGTCGCGAAACGTTCAAATGGACTTCAACTACACGTTCTCCCATTCCATCGACAATTTCTCCGCCATCGGCAGAAACAACGGCAATCCCGCGAACAACGCCCAATCCGTCGCCTGCGACGCTCTCAATCTCAACACCTGCAAGGGCAACTCCGAATTCGACGTCACCCACCAGATTTCCGGCGACGCCATTTACGATTTGCCTTTCGGTCGCGGCAAATTTATCGGACGTAACTCTCCTCGGGCGCTGGATGAAGTCATCGGCGGCTGGCAAGTTTCTGGAATCTATACTTGGCGAACTGGCTTCGCTTTCCCCGTTCTCGATAACGCCTCGACTGTCACTTTCGGCAATGCCGCTTATCCTGTTTTCACCGGGAACTCCTCCGCGATCGCCGTAAACCCCCACACCGACCCCAACCTCAGCAACAACGGCATTCAACTCTTCGCGAATCCCACTGCGGCGTTGGCCGCCTTCTCCGCTCCAACCGGTTTGCAGACCGGCCAGCGCGATGAACTTCGTGGGCCGCATTTCACCAACGTCGATTTGGCCCTTTCCAAGGACTTTCCTCTGTTTCACGAAAAGTACAAGCTGCAGTTCCGCGCCGAAGCCTATAACGCCTTCAATCATCCAAACTTCGCACTGCCCATCGGCACAAACATTGACGACTCCAATTTCGGGCAGATCACCTCGACGTCCTCAAATTCCGCCGACCAAAGCGCCCGCGTCCTGCAATTCGCCCTGCGCTTCGATTTCTAACCATTGTTGAAAACGTAAAAAAAAGGGAGGCCGTTCGCTGGCCTCCCTTTTTATTTTGCCAAAACGATTTCAGCGCAGCCGTGCAGGCGGATCTGAGCAGGGCGGAAGTTGCGGGGAAGCCGCGCCCGTACTGGCGGAAAGTTTAGCCGGCGCTGGTTGCGAATGGCCCACCCCGGTATTCCAATCCAAATGGTTCTTGCCGCAGGCCGGGCAGTAGCTCTTGCTGGTGTCTTCGTCGCGCAGGCTGGCCAGCTCATAGCAGCCGCATACACAATCACAGTAGCCGGTTTCTGAAGCGGTTTTTATGGGAATCAGGGCCATGGGTCTCTCCAGCAAAAGAGTACATGAGGAACGCGCCGTATGAAAGCGCCTTGCAGTCCGCCGCTTGCTGAAGGCGGTTGCCTTGCGCCGCAATTATTCTTCTAAAGGTTCTTCAGATGCGTCAGCCGGAACGGCGATCCCAGATTCTCTCGCAGTTCCACCCAGTGCTGCTCCGGAATCGCCATGAACACTTCCACAATCTGTGGGTCAAACTGGCTTCCCGCGCATCGCCGGATCTCTTGCCGGGCGTGATCCATCGGCAGCGCTTTGCGATACGGCCGGTCGCTGATCATGGCATCCATTGCGTCGGCAATCGAGAAGATGCGTGCCCCGAGTGGAATCTGGTCGCCGCGCAACCCGCGTGGGTAGCCCGTGCCATCGTAAAACTCCTGGTGCGCCAGCACGATTTCCGCGGCGTCGCGCAGAAAAGGGATGCGCGTCAGCACGTTAAATCCAATTTCGCAGTGCGTCCGCATAATCGTCTTTTCATCGTTGTCCAGCGGCCCCGGTTTGCGCAATATGGAATCCGGAATCGCCATTTTGCCGATGTCGTGCAGAAACGCCGCGCGCGCCAGCACCGCCAAGTAGCCAGACGGCACGGGAACCGCCTTGGCAATCGATATCGTGAATGCTGTCACGCGTTGGCAATGCCCCTCGGTTTCCGCATCTTTCAAGTCCAGCGCGCTTCCCAATGCTTCCAGGGTATCGTCATACGATTGCTCCAGCTGCTGGATGGCCATCTGCAGTTGCGCGGTTTGTTCGTCCACTCTTTGCTGCAGGTTAATCTGGTAATTGCGGTTTTCCAGCACCAGCCGCCGGTGTTGCAGTGCCCGCCCAACTCCCAGAAATAGCTGATCCTTCTCAAACGGCTTCAAGATGTAATCGTAGGCCCCGCGCCGGATCGCTTCGAGTGCTGTCGAGATATCGTGGATGGCCGTTACCATGATCACCGGCACTTCCGGGTCGTGTTCGCGCAGCCAGCTCAGCAGCCGTATGCCGTCCATTTCCGGCATAATCATGTCGCTCAGCACCAGGTCCGGCGTTTCCTTGCGCACCACTTCCTGCGCCGCCCTCCCGTTGCTCACCGCTGTGCAGCGGTAGCCTCGCGATTCCAGCATCGTCGATACCACTTCCCGTATCGCCTCTTCGTCATCTACTACCAGGATATTCTCTGCGTCCACGGTGGTGTTTCCCCTATCCAGCATTATACGGGACAGCACACCACTATGTGGGGAGCCTTGCCCAGTAAGAAAATAGCGTGTTAGCGTCAATTCAGACCTGGTGTCTGTGCTCCCTTTCGGGCTTGCACGGCGCCACTATCAACTTCTATACCCGCAAGACCTCATGGGGAGGGTTAGTCGTGGTGCCCATTCAAGGCCTCCAGGGAATTGCGTTCTTCGAAGCCACTGCATGCCTCACCCTCCTGGTGTTGTTTGTCCATCTTCGTCGCGACAATTCCGCCATCTTCTATCGCCTCTGGTTGCTCGGTTGGATTTGCCTCACTTTTTCCTCCTTCAGTGAACTCGCCTTACTCTCTGGCTACAGCCCTTTTCTCCGTGTCGTGATTTCCGGAACCAGCGTTGCCGCCTTGATGCTCTTCCTGACCGCCATCATTCAGTTTACAGTTGCCGGCAATCGCCCTTACTGGCCCGTGTTATCCCTATCCGTGGTGTTGGCACTCACCGCCTGCTATTACGAAAACAAGGTCTCCCGCTTTGGCGAGATGCGCTGGGAAACGGCAATCCTCCAGAGCGTCATATGCCTGGTCACGGGTTGGCTCCTCTGGCGGGCCTCCAATTCCTCCGCCGGCCACGGCACAAAACTTCTCGCGGGTGCTTTCACCCTGCTTGGTCTCAACAGCTTCGATCGCCCCACCTGGAGCCAGCAGGAGTGGTATCTTCTCCGCTTCGCCTTTGACCATTTCCTCAACGCCAGCTTGGGCATCGGCATGATCATGCTCCTCCTGGAAGCAGCGCGCACCCGCTCCGAGGAAATCAGCAAAAAAATGCAGCAGTTCACCATGCTCACCGCTTCCAGTAGCCAGTCCGTCTCCCTCCCGGAATTGCTCCAAAAAGTCCTCCTGCAAATCACCACCAGCCTCAACACCACTCACGGCATGCTCCGCCTCCTCGAAGGCAAAGGCGATGCCGCGGAATTCGTGGTCCGTGCTTCCGTCGGTTTCAACGAAACCTTTCTGAAGCAGCATGAGCGCCTCGACCTCCATTCTCAATGGGTCCAGGAAATGCTCCGGGAGAGTTGCCGTATCTCCCACTTCGAGGAAGAGACGGACATCCCCACCCGCCGCAAGATGGCCGAATCAGGGGTAACACAACTTATCACCGTGCCCCTTCGCGGCAATGAGGGCCCCGTCGGCATACTGAACATTGGCGCGCTGCCCGGCAAGCGCTTCCACGAGGACGAAATCGCCTACCTCGTCAACGTCGCTAATTTCCTCGGCACCACCGTTGAAAATGTGAATCTGTTCGAGCAGGTCAAGACCGTCCAGCAGCAATGGGCCTACACCTTCGATTCCATTGGCGACCCCATTCTTGTCCACGACGGCTCCGGCCGCATCGTGCGCACCAATGCCCGCCTCGCCAGCCTCCTCGGCCGCGAAAGCCTGGCGATGGTTGGGCGCTCCGTCAGTGACCTTTTCTCTCCTCGCGCCGCCACTTTCAAAACTTGCCCCTATTGCGAAGGCATTTCCGGTGAGGGTGATTTTCCGGATCCCTGGCTGCAAGGTTTCTTCCTGGCCTCCAACTCCACCTTTACCGATCCTTCCGGCCACAAACTCGGCACCATTCACGCCTTGAAAGACATCACGGAGCGCAAGCGGGCCGAGGAAAAATATCGCGCCCTCGTCGCCAGCGTTCAAGAAGGCGTGTTCATCACCACTGTCCAGGGTCGCTTCCTCGATTTTAACGACGCCATGATGCGCATCACCGGCTATGACAATCGTGACGAGCTCATGCAAGTCGATATTGCCCAAACCCTTTATGTGAACTCGGCCGAACGCGAACGCCTCAAAAGGCTTTTGCAGGAACATGGTTCCGTCAACGATTTCGAATTTGAAATCCGCCGCAAGGATGGCGAGATCCGCATCATCAGCGAGTCCTCCACGGCTGTGCGCGACGCCGCCGGAATCGTCACCGCTCATCAAGGCTTCATTCTCGATGTCACCGAACGCCGCCACGCCGAGCAGGAAATCCGCCGCCGCAATCGTGAACTCGTCGTCCTCAACTCCATCGCGGAAACCCTCGTTGCCTCTCTCGATCTCAACGATTCGGTTCACCGCACTTTGCGCCAGATCCTCGATCTTTTCTCCCTGGATGCGGCGTCTCTCTACCTCTTTGATCGCGACGGCTTCACTCTCCGCCGCCTGGCTTCCGTGGGCCACCGCTCGGAGTTCGCTCGTTCCTTCCCCGTTGTCACCGTCCCCCCGGATCTGATTCAACAAATTCGCAACGTCCATGCCACGTTTCTTTCCGCCAACGGGTTGCCGTTGCCCGCCGCGGCCCGCGAAATGCAAAAAAAAGAGGGCATCGAATCCGCCTACATTGTCACCCTTTGGTCCAAGGAAAGAATCATTGGCGGGCTGGCGGTGGGATGCCGCACGATACGGGAATTTTCTCCCGCGGATATCAGCCTGCTCATCGCCGTGGGCAGCCAGGTTGCCGGCGCCGTCGAGCGCAGCGTTTTGTACGAAGAAACGCGTCAGGCTTACGAGAATCTTCGCCGCACCCAGGAACAACTGGTGCACAGCGAAAAGCTGGCGGCCGTTGGCCAATTAATTTCTGGCGTGGCCCACGAATTGAACAACCCACTCACCGCCATTCTCGGATACAGCCAGTTGCTTACCTCCAGTGGCCAGGTGGGTCCGCAAGCCCTCGGTTACACCGAAAAACTTTATAAGCAGGCGCAGCGTACTCACCGCATCGTCCAAAACCTGCTTAGTTTCGCGCGCCAGCACAAGCCCGAACGCGTCCCTGTTCTTGTGAATACCATCCTTGAAGACACCCTCGCTCTCCGCGATTACGACCTGCGCATGAGTCAAATCCGTGTCCATCTCGAGCTTGCTCCCGATCTTCCGCACGCTCCTGCGGATCCTCACCAATTACAGCAGGTCTTCCTGAACCTCATCAATAACGCCGTCGATGCCATCCTCGAGAAAGGCGCGGAAGGCGATCTCTGGGTCAATTCAGGTGTGCAAGGCCGCCATCTCTTCATCGAGTTCACCGATAGCGGGCCCGGCGTCAAGGATCCTTCCCGCGTCTTCGACCCCTTCTACACCACCAAGCCTGTCGGCAAGGGCACCGGCCTCGGCCTCAGCATTTGCTATGGCATCATCACCGAGCATGGCGGAACCGTTCTGGTGAAGAACAAACCACCCCACGGCGCTTGTTTCCGCATCGAACTGCCTCTCTATCACACGGAGCGTCCTCCCATCCCTCCCGAGGCAGAAAAACCCGCCTCGGCCCGCAGCGGCCGCATTCTTGTTGTGGATGCTGAAGAGTCCGTGCTCGAGAGCGTTGCTGGCCTTCTGCGCTCCAGCGAATACTTCGTCGAGACCGCAAAATCACTGGCCGACGCCAGAAGCCTTTTCGCAAACGGTGGATTTGATCTGGTGATTGCGGACTGGCAATTAGCTGCTCAGGAGAATGGCGGGAACGCACAGAATGTTCATGCCCTGGAAACGTCGGGCTTGGGTCCACGCATTTTGTGGATGAGTTCTTTGGTCCCGGCCAACGATGTGAACGCCCCTACCGCGGAGCCCGCCGCCGGCATTCTCCAGAAGCCCTTTCAGGCTACCGACCTGCTCTCCGCTGTGGACGCAAGACTACTCCGACCCGTCCCCACCCTCGTCCAGAATTGATGAATAATCGCCTGTCACGGCGGCACGTTCCCCGATATGGCTGGTCGCCATCTCCAGCCGCAATGCCATCCCGCTCGACATTTCAGAGAGAAACCCAAAAGTCCCTTGTGGATGCAGTCCCAGTCGCAGCTTCCAGCGTAAGTATCGGCACCCCATCGCAAATCGCATATTCAGTTTCAAGCGCTTGAATTCGTCCATCGCGATTAGTTCTGGCGCCATTGTCGCTACCACTCGAGACGCCTCTAATAGCATCTCGTATTCCTGCTCCAAATCATCTAAATACAGCAGTGCAATCCGCTTCCGTTCAGACCGAATCTGCTTGCGGAGCGGGGCGAATCCCCGCGCTGCCAGAAACGCCGTGTCGCCCGGATGCAGCACCTGGAGAATCTTGGAAAGACGCGAATAATGGTGCTCCTCCGACAGCGCTTTCAATACCGCGTCCGCGGAAATTGCATGGCGCTCGAGTGGCCGCGCGGCCCACAATAGCGCCCCGATCAGCAATACTGCCAATAAAATAAACAAGATAATCGTGATACTCATGACTGTTGGTCTCCCGAATGTGGCACCTTGTCAAGTCGTTCGTTCAGTTGGCGAAGCCGGACGTTTAGCTCGGAAGAAAGCCTCCCGTATTCTTCCTTTGACACAAATGCGAACTCTCGTGCCGCGGCCTTTGCCGGGTAGGCGTGCGCCGCTCCTATCCAGATCAACAAACTGGCCAGAAATATCAGCACACCTAGAAAATTCCAGAAGTTCACGTAGTTCAACAGGTACTTATCGAATACCGAATCATTGATTACTGTGAAACACGAATACAGGCAGAACCCGATGCACAGCGAACGATCCAGGTGCTCCACCGGCAGCCCGTAATACCGCGCAAACAGGAACAGCGCAACGATCACCGCTGCTACCGCTAATCCCGCTCCGCGATCAAGGTTCAACGGCAATTTCTGCCAGTATTCTCTCGATAGCACCGCGGTGTGCACCACCACTGCGCCCACTACTGCCAGCAACACTCGCCGCCCCAGTGCCCATACTCCTGAAAATGGACACAGAATGTGCCGGATCACTTCGATCACTGCCGCAAAACGCACCAGCGTCACACCCAACTCAACCAGGTAAAACAGCAGCCAGGCTTTGTTGCTTCCAAAGCCCCAGACGGCATAAGTCATCGCCATCAACGCGCTCTGCAATATTACGATCAGAACGTACGTCGTAAAAACCGGATGCGTTCGGTAGTGCTTTCGCCGTACCAGGTAAACAAGGAGGATGAACTCTGCCAGAGTGGTAAGTGCCCACTCAACATTCCCCAAGTTGAGCGCTGCCGTCATCGTAAAAAAAGGCTAGCATAACATAACTCGAAAGTAAACAGGAATGCTTTACCAGAGTGTCATGCTAGCCATCCTGCAATTAGAACCTGCTTAGACTGCCAGGCTCCCCGTCGTTTTCGGCGGATTCTGTTTCGGCGGAATAATCGGCGGCGGCGCCGGTACTCCATCTGCCACAAGGTTAGGCGGATTCTGCTTTGGCGGAATAATCGGTGGCGGCGCAGGCACTCCATCTGCCACGAGCTTAGGCGGATTCTGCTTCGGTGGAATAATCGGCGGCGGAGCCGGTACTCCATCCGCCTGGATCGTCCTGCTATTCCAAGTGGGTAATATGCGGGAATTGTTGACCGGCACTGTGATGGCCAGTACGATTAAGCTGACTGCAAGCGCAACGATTACTGTCAATTGAACTTTTTTCACGGGGCACTCTCCTTCGCAGCAAGAGTGCTGGCTCGCAGGGTGGCCTGCTCACCTCGTGGGAAAAAGTTCCGCCGGCGGAACACGTTGCCAAACGGGACTACCTGGATGCTCGATCAAATACAGATTCACCGCCAGATTCTCTACGATCTGGCCGTTCATTATTTGGAACCGATGGTGAGTGTGTACGAAAGGCTGGCTTACATCGCCGGTCTGCGCGATCCCGCCACCGGCTACTACTCTCATCCTCGACTAGGGGCTGTGTTTGGTGAAGAGAGCGTCAATCGCGCTATTGCCAGTTGTCACGAAGAAATCTTTGAACGCCTGCTCGAATCCCCGCTCTCCCTCCAGGAAGTGGATTTGCTCCTTTATCTGGACACTCTTCCCGGCGGCAGGGAAGCGCATCTCCGGCAATGCCCCACAACCGCTGAAACTTGGATTCCTCCCCAGGCTCCCGATTACCTCAAGAAGCTCTTCGGTTCAAATCTCCGTGCTCTGTGCGAATTGCTCCAGCAGAACCGACCCACGGCTGGTTCAGGTACGTAACCAGGCCCACTACCTGCCCTACCACTTCTGCCTCTTCCGGTGTGCGCCAGCTTTCCGGCATGCAATGCGAAAGCGTGTGCGGCTGCATGCTCAGCACAGACTTCTCTTTCTGGAACCATCCACACCGGTATCCTCCTCGCAATTCAACGAAATACAGCGGCCGGTCGTATTCGCTCGACCATTCCGTCGCCTCGATCTTTGTCACCGACGTATCCACCAGCACCAGGCTCCCCGGCCGCAATATCGGCGCCATCCGCCGATCCGATAATCCAATGTACCCGTAACGGTATGGTCCATTTCCACATGGCTCCAGCCCATGGAATGAATCAACCGTGCCGGGCAGCTGCTTCAGCAGCCCCGTCGCCAGAATATTAAAATTACTTTCATTCGTTGCTTTTGCCGGCATGGGCAACGGCGATTCGCTTAGATATGTCTGTGGCGGCGGAAATGAAGCTCCATCGTAAAACGTCTGCTGTAGCGGAGCCTCGTACCAGCTAGTGATCTCCATCGGGTCAAGGTGATAGATCACTGCCAGGGAATACAATTTGTGTAAACTTGGCACGACATTATGATTTTCAATGTCGGCCAGCCGGCTGATGTGCAATATGAAATCCGGTCTGCCGCGCCTTGCCGCGATTTCCAGACTTGCGGACTCCACCTCCCGATAGGTTAGCCCCAGTTTTTCGCGCGTCTGGCGCAATCGCAACCCAGGTGGAAACATTCGTGCCTCTCAAGAAACCCTAACATTGGTTTTCTGTGGTTGTCATTGTAGCAAGTAATCATTTTGTTACAAATACAGAACTAACTAAACGCTGTGGAAAACTGTGCATTTGTTTCATCCTGGCCGGCTATGTTCACTTTCGGACACCTCCTCCCCCTCCAGCCCTTGTCTTCGAACCCTTCCCGTGAAAACCTGTTTCACATAGGGTAGTTGCCCTGCTCCGTGTTCCCTTTGTGAGGTCCCGTGTCCTCCGCTGATTGTCTTGTGCGTGATGTCATGAGCATGCCCCCCATCACCGTCGAGCCCTCTACCTTCCTCCTCGACGCCGCTCTCACCCTCCGCGCCAGCGCCATTCGCCATCTCCCCGTTGTCTCTAACGGCAAGTTGGCCGGTCTCTTGACCGATCGTGATATTCAACGATGTGCCCCTTCCCGGTTAATTCCCATTGATGAGGAAGGCTATAACGCGGTCTTCGCTGGAACCACCGTCAACAGCGTCATGACCCGCGATCCCATGACCGTTTCCCCGGATGCCACTCTGGCAACCGCCATCGAACTCATGCAGCAATCTCGCCTCGGCTGTTTGCCCGTCGTTGAAGACGGCAACCTCGTCGGCATTCTCACTCGCAGCGACCTCGTCGACGCCCTCCAACGCCTCCTCTCCGGCGGCAGCCCCAATCGCTATATCGACCCTGCCTGATTGCACTTCCCGCCCCACGCAAATCCACCCGCCCCGCGAATCTGCTATCCTGCCAACGTATGACTTTCTTCAAGCTTCTCGCTCATCGTTGTGTCAAAGCCCTGCTCCTGGCAGGGCTCTTTCTATTAACATTCCACCCGATCTGCGCTCAGCAAGCCGCAACTGCTCCGCCCGCTACCCCTCCCGCCCAGAACAACCCTGAATTCCTCGCCATGGCAGACGAGGTTTTGCATGACATGAGCGCCATCACCGGCTGGGAGTTGAAGTCTCCCTTGAAGAAAACGATTCGCTCCCGTGATGAAATTCGCGCCTACCTCCTCCGCGAGATGGACGACGATAAGGACGCCAAGGAGCGCTACGCCTCCAAACGCAGCGCGGAAGCCTTTGGCCTGATCCCCAGGGGTTTCGATCTCGATCACTTTATGGTGGATCTTCTTACCGAGCAGATCGCCGGCCTGTACGATCCCAAAGCCCACGAGTTTTACATCGCCGATTGGATTCCTCCGGATGACCAGCGCACCGTGATGTCCCACGAACTGACCCACGCCCTGCAAGACCAGCAATTCCAAATCGAGCAGTGGGTGAAAGCGGCCCGCCCCAACGACGACGCCGAACTCGCTCGCGAATCCGTTCTGGAAGGCAGCGCCATGGCAGGCATGCTCGAATACATGCTCAAGGACAAGGGGCTCAAACTCAGCGAACTCCCCGATATCGATCCCTCGGCCTTCGTCGGCGACCTCAGCGATACACCGATGCTGAAAAAAGCTCCGCCTTTCATCAAGGATTCCTTGATGTTTCCCTATTTCAGTGGCCTCACCTTTTCTCTGGCCGTTTTGAAAAACGATGGTTGGAAAGGCTTTTCGGGCGTCTTTGCGCGTCCTCCCGCGAACACGCAACAGATTATCCACCCCGCCCTTTATCGCTCCGGCAAATCACCCACTCCCATCAAACTCCAATTACCCGATGGCCTTCCGGGCCGCGGCTGGACCCTCCTCGAAGAAAACTCTCTCGGTGAATTCGGCTTAAACGAAGTGTTGAAGCAATTCCTGGATGCCGATCGCGCGGCCAAGCTCTCAACTTCCTGGGACGGCGATATCTACGCCACCTACGAAAGCAAAGACGCCAAACAACTCCTGCTCTTCGTTCGCGTCCGCCTGAACTCCAATGAGACAGCCGCGCGCTTCTTCGGCCAGTACTCCGAAGCTCTCGAGAAGAAATACTCCGTCCGCACGCACCTCTTTCGCCGCCCCGATTTCTTTTCTTTCGATACGCCCGATGGCGGCGTGTTTCTACGTTGTTTTCAAAACGATTGCATCAGTGTGGAAGGCGGCGATCGCGCCCAAATCCTTCAGTGGAACAAAAAACTTGGCTGGGAAGCCATCCCCGATGAGCCTCAAAAACCGAACGACTCCCCCGTCAACGTAACCACAGCATTTCCCGCAACTGAAGTTATAGCGGCCGCTTTCTGAAGCGCGCGCCTTATTAACCTAATAACAATGTAGCGCAGGGAGAGTCTGCGAGCCCTGCGGCCTTTCTCTTGTAGTCGACAGCCAGAATCCACCCTAATCCACCCGCCGCAACGCCAGCAGCGTCAAATCATCCTTCTGCTTCGCTCCTCCTCCGAAACTCTGCATCTCCGCCAGGCAAGCTGAAATCAAATCCTCCGGGCACGAAGCCGCGTGCCGTTTCGCAAGCGCCTCCACTCGTCCCACTCCATACTCATCGCCCGCCGCATTAAACAGTTCCGTCAGCCCATCCGTATACAAAAACAGTGTGTCATTGGGCGCCAGTTTCAATTCGCAAACCGTGAAATCCGTGCTGCAAAACATTCCCAGCGGCACGCCTGTAGCTTCCTTTGCGTACACCCCGTCCGCCGAAACGTGAAGCAATGGCAGGTGCCCCGCGCTCACGTATTCCACTTTGCCATCCGGCCAAGCGCGCCCCACCACCAAAGTCGCGTACTGCCCCGCAATGGTGCTGTCGCAAAATAAGCGGTTGGCCAGTTCTACTAGCTTTTGCAGCGGAAGATGCTGCCCCGCCAGTGTGCGAAACGTCGCATGCAAATGGCTCATCAGCATGGACGCCGCAACCCCTTTTCCGACCACGTCTCCCAGCAAAAACAAAAACGCGCCATCGGACTCAATCAAGTCGCAATAGTCTCCGCTCACCAATCCCGCCGGCTGGTAATGGTAACGCCCTTGCCATCCCGCCACCGACCAGTTCTGCGGTGGCAAAAGCGCCTGCTGGATTCGCGCCGCCAGCGTCAAGTCGCGCTCCAGCGCTCGTTGCTCGTCGCCAGAAAGATGGTCCAGGCAGAATCGCAGCAATGGATTACACAGCAAGCGATCCGCTTCAATCGTGTCGTGGCACGTTTCGCAGATCCCAAACGTCCCAGCCTGCAGGCGCGATAGTGCTGCATCCACGCTCGCCAACAATTTATTCAGCGATGCATCCCCGGCATTGGCTCTCGATGCCGCAATCAGATGCTCGCGCCTCACTTCCAGTTCTCGCTGAAAATAGTTTTGTCCCGTGGCGGCCATGGTTACCTCCGCGATAGGTTGCCGTTCTGTTGCTGAAGATTCCATCCGGTTTGTACCTCCAAATTCTCGCATTTGGCAAGAGCTACCGAAATTCAACGGCCCTTTGAACCTGCTCCGGCGGCAGCTGTCTGCGCCAAAAGCGGCCCCTCGGAACGCCCTCCGCACTTCTCTATCCGATGCCGCAAGCGCTCCACCCGGCACAGCAGCCTTTCCTCGATTCGCGCCCTACGCGCCGCCGCATAAGGATCGCGCCAATGTGCGGATTGCCGTTGAATCTTCGCCAGTGCCAGCTCCGCAAACTCCATCGCACGCCCCAGGTCACGCGCAGTCCGCTCGTAGTGAATCGCCAGATGCTCGCAAGCGGCCACGCCGTCCTGCGGATGCTGCACCAGCTCCAGCCAAAGCGCCGCCGCTCTTTCCACGTCTCCTCGACGCCGCGCCATGATCGCCAACTCCCGCGTTGCCACCGGACGAAATTCCGCCGGCAGCCCCGCTCCCAAAGCCTGCGCGCACATCGCATGGGCGCGCTCCTTTTCACCGCGCCGGTTCAAATATCGCGAAAGCCCAAACAGGTCCAGCGAATCCGCTTCCTGATGCGCCTCCGCCTGCTCGTCCAGCAGGGAATTGATCTTCCCGTAAAGCGCCGCCAGCCCGCGCAGGTCCATCTGATTGTGCTTCACCACGCCCGCCAGCGGCTTCGCTGATCCCCCTCGCAGATAATCGAAATAAAACTGTGGAATCAGCGCCGAAGACACATCGTCCTCGCGATGCCATCCCAGCTTCGCCGCGTCCAACACGTGCCGCTCCAGCTCCACCAGCCGAACCGAGCCCAGCCGCAATCTCCATAACGCTCGCGCCGGATGCAGCAAATCCAGATGCGCCGCCAGCTTCGGCACGCGAATCACCCGCGTCATCGTGAAGCGATTTTCCAGCAGCGGCCAATCAAACGATTTTCCATTGAACGTTACCAGCACCGGCCGTTCCGCCAGCCGCTCCGCCAGTTCCTGCAGCAGCGAGTGCTCCTCCGAAAAATCGCGCAGGAAAAGCTGCTCCACCTGCAGCCCCCCAGCATCCCACCACGCCAACCCCACCAGAAACGCGTAAGTCCCCGTCCCGCCCGCCAGCCCGGTAGTTTCCGTATCCAGAAATAGCCACTTCTCAGGATTCTGCACCGCGGCACGTGAGCGTCTCGACTGCACTTCGTCGCGCGCCTTCGTCAGCAAATCCAGCGCCCCCGTCGAAGGCTCCGAAAACTCCGGCGTAGAAAACCAATTCCGTATAGCCAGATGCTCCCCATATTGGTTCCTGGCAATCCCACCACCCAACAACAAGCTAATCGGATCGCACTCGTCAGGCACCCGCAACGCCGCAGGCGCCTGCACAATCCCACGCGCAGGCCGCAGCGCCGCCAGTCGAGAGAATTTGTCCACAGAAGAAGTCATCGAGCTCGTTCAATCTCCTCACTACTCATACGCACAGCCGGTCCAAAATCGCCAACGCCGCTTCCTTCGCCCGCGGCGCCAAATCTCCCGTCGGTCCCACGCACGAAGGGCATCCCTGTTCGCAGGGACAAGCGCGAATCAATTCCCGCGTCTTGTCCACCAGCAACTCGTGCGCGCGAAACAGCGGCTCCGAAAACCCGATCCCCCCGGGATAAGCGTCATACAAATACAAATTCGGCTCGTAAAACTCTTTTTCCCCAGTCATCCACGGATTCCGCACACTGGCCTTCAAATCCGTTGTTTCGGTAACCGCACCGGTCTCCTCGGAATCCGCCGCAGGCGGCCGCTCTCCAATCGCTGTCCCCAGGTCCCGTCCATCGCACATCAGCAGCAGCGTCGCCACCGATTCCAGTGCATGCAACAAACCAAACATCCCCGATTGCCGTTCGCTGATCGTATAAGGCAGCGACTCCAGCAACGCCCTCTCCAGCGTGATCCAGTAAGACGTAGTGTGCATCTCGTTTTCCGGCAATTCCAATTGCCCCGCTCCCACATTCTCATTTGTAAAAAATTTAATCTTCTTGAATCCCACCACCTGCGATCGCACCAGCACATCCCCCTGCGACCACGAATATTCTCCCCGTCCCCGTCCCCGTCCCCGTTCCCGTAGGGGTCCAGCACTGCTGGACCCCAAGTCCGCAAGGTCACATGTATTGGGGTCCGAGTTTTTCCGCGAACTCCCCGCAAGCTCACCAAAATTGGAGTCTTCGTCTCTCGCAGCCGTCCCCGCAATCTCCAACACCCGCACCTGCGTATACCGTATCGCGTCCGTGAAGTAATCCACTTCCACCTGCTTCACGTAAGCCTTCCGCTCCTTAAAATCCAGATGCTCCACGTGATATTGCTGCCCCCCGTGAAGATAGATGGCCTTCTCGTGTACGGTAGTCAACGCACTCGGAAAATCCACTTCGCCAATCACCAGCGGCTGCCCCGTAATATCAATGATCACGAAATTGTCGCTGGTCACCGAACGCAAACTCACCGTGTCCGCGGGATACGCTTCATGCGTCCAGTGATAATTTTCTCCCGCCTTGTGCAGGTACCCCGCCTCCGACAGCCGTGCGCACAAATCCCGCAAGTCCACGTCCCCAAACTTTTCCTGCGGACCAATAGGCAGCTCAAACGCCGCGCATTTCAAGTGATTGATCAGGATTTCCAGGTTGTCTGGCTGGATAAACGCATGCTCTGGCGTGTTTCCGAAAAAATAGTCCGGATGGCGCACAATAAACTGATCCAGCGGCGAAGACGAAGCCACCAGCACCGCGCAACTACTGCCGCTTCGTCGCCCCGCCCGCCCCGCGCGTTGCCAGGTAGACGCAATCGTTCCTGGATACCCCGCCATCACCACCGAATCCAGCGAGCCCACGTCAATTCCCAATTCCATCGCCGAAGTCGTCACCACGCCGCGAATCCGTCCTTCGCGCAATCCCCGCTCAATCTCCCGCCGTTCATTCGGCAAATAACCGCCGCGATACCCGCGAATGGTTTCCGCCTTCCCCGGCACTTGCGGATTAGCCTGCTGCAGGTAAGTCAGAATAATCTCCGTGTGCAGCCGCGAATTCGCGAACACCATCGTCTGCAAATCGTGTTTCAGGAATTCCTGCGAAACGCGCGAAGCCTCGTTGATGTAGCTCCGCCGTATCCCCAGCGCCCGGTTCACCACCGGCGGGTTATAGAAAACAAATGTCTTCTCCGCCGCCGGCGCTCCATTTTCCGCCAGCACTTCCACGTCGTCTTCAATCAATCGCGATGCCAGCTCCCCCGGATTCGCAATCGTTGCCGAACAGCAGATGAATTGCGGCTCGCATCCGTAAAATTTCGCGATCCGCCTCAGCCGCCGCAACACATTGCACAAGTGGCTCCCGAAAACGCCCCGATAGTTGTGCAGCTCATCCACCACGATGTACCGCAAATTCTCAAACAGCCGTGTCCATCGCGTGTGATGCGGCAATATCCCCGTGTGCAGCATGTCCGGATTCGTCAGGACGATGTGGCTCTTCTCGCGTATCGATTTCCGCGCGTCAGTAGGCGTATCCCCGTCATACGTGAAAACGCCAAAATTATTATCCAACCGTTGATTCAGATCATACAATTCCGCCAACTGGTCTTGCGCCAAAGCCTTAGTAGGGAATAGGTACAACGCCCGCGTATCGCCGTCCCCCAGAATCGCATTCAATATCGGCAGGTTGTAACACAACGTCTTCCCGGAAGCCGTAGGCGTAACAACAACCACATTTTTTACCGCGCGAACCGCTTCCGCCGCCGCAGCCTGGTGCGTATAAAGCTTCCGTATCCCTTTCGCCGAATACGCCGCGCGCAACTCCGCGCAAACCCACTCCGGAAACTCCGCCCACTGTGCCTCACGCGCAGGGTAATGCCGCACCGCAGTCAATACCTCACCCGCATTGTCACGCGCGGCAAACGTATCCAACACTTGGGTAACCCGCGTCAGCGCGGAAGAACCCTGCTCCTCAGCAAGGGAAGTGCTTTTGGCAGCGCGAACAGCAAGCGAGTCGTGCATGAGTGACGTCTCCAGTGATTCGCCTTTTGTTCGCCAAGGCTAGCACGCCGCGCCCTCCCCAGCAACCAAGATTTTCCATCTGGTGTGGAAACCCTATGGAGTGCGGCGGCTCGCCGCCGCTTTTACGGCGTCAGCCCCAGCGCCAACCAGGCAGACGAGTTTATCGATCGACAAGGATGGAGACACAACGACACGAATCGCGTCGCCGCGTTCGTCAGCACCCGGAACCGGTCGGCCGGAACTCTCGATGGATCTTCTTGATGTCTCTCAGATAGAGCCAAAAGTTGAATGTGGTCGCAGCGGCGTACATAAAGACAGGCAGCAGACACATCGACAGCACTAGCAGTTTCTTCCCCACAGCATCCCACAGACCGTGGAGAGGATAGCCGTAGAGAAACGGAACGACTGAACCAACACTAATAGAAAGCGCGACACCGAGCCATATCGTTCCAAGCTTCCACCTCCGAAGGCGCGCTTCGATCCGCCCTTCTAGCTCTCGGTCCTCTCTCTCCTCTTCCGCTGCTTCTTCTCTGTTCATCTTCGTGTTCGTATCGTCCATGTGTTCATTCGACTCCGGTGGCGCAAGTTCCTTTCTTCATAATTTGGGGCCAACTCGCGGTTAGCCATAGCATCCGCCAATTGCCAGTACAAGTCTTCCCCAACTTTCCCCGCCTGCCATCAGTGTATAATGCACCCCAACACTTCCCGCTCCCCGGAGCCCCATGCAACCCACCACCCCCACCAACCCACCGCGCACCCGCGCCGCAACCATCCTAACCGACATTCATTTCTGGGTACCCGCCGCAGTCCTCCTGGCCGGCCTCCTCCTCCTCAAATTCATTCACTAAATCTTCCAACGGAGCCCCATGCCCACAGATCCCGCCCCCACTTCTGCCCCGCAAATCCAAGATCCGGCCCGCCATCGCAGCCTGCAACTCCTCGGCATTCTCTGCGGCTTCACCGCCGGAGCGTGGCTAGGCGCAGCGGAAGCGCCCACGAAGCTAGTCTCCATCGGCATCTCCCCAATCGTGATTTCCCTCGTCATGGTAGTTGGCGTTTTTCTAGCACGCTGGAGCCTTCCCGCCCTCGTCCTCGGCACCTCCTCCGTCCGCGCCGACGTCCGCCGCGCCCCGCATCTCATCCTCTGGGCGCTTCTTGCAGGTTGCCTCTGGGCGGTAGCCAACACGCTAACCATTTTTGCCATCCGCGATATCGGCCTAAGCATCGCTTTCCCCCTCTGGAACTCGAACAGCCTCCTCGGCATTTTCTGGGGCTTTCTCTTCTTTAATGAACTGCGCCAAGCCGGCTGGCGCCGCTGGGCCGGCGTTCTTGGTGGAGCGCTAGTCATGTGCGTAGGCGCCACGGTTCTAGCCGTTGCTTCCGCCTCGCAATCTCCTTCCAATCATTCCCTGAACGGCGTCTGGGCCGCTCTCGGCGCAGGCGTCCTCTGGGGCACCATGTACATCCCCTACCGTAAAGCTTATCTGACGGGCATGAACCCGCTCTCCTTCATCACCTTTTTCACCTTCGGCGAACTCGGCATGATGGCCGCGCTCGCCTTCGGCTACATCGGTCTCTCGCCGTTATGGCACACGCTCGCGCAAGCGCGCGGCATCATCTTCTGGCTCATGCTCGGCGGATTTATCTGGGTCATTGGCGATCTCTTTCAACAATACGCCGCAAAATATGTGGGCATCAGCCGCGGCATTCCTCTCTCAAACACCAACCAGCTCTGGGGACTGCTCTGGGGAATTCTTGTTTTTGGTGAATTGCACGGCAAGAGCCACACCACCTACATCGAAGTAATCGGCGGCTCACTCCTGATGATGCTCGGTGTCGGCGCCATCGCTCTTTCTTCCGCCACCGGCAAAGAGCAGCAGCACTGGAAAGAAGCAGCCGACCGCGAAAGCCAGCGCTACGGCGTTGCTCCCGATTACGTAGCCGCGCGCTTCGAAGGCCGCCAAGCCGCAGGCGAAGCGCCACCCAAGCGCAGCCTGCTGGATTGGCTGCTCGTAGCCGCCGCCTCCGCCGTCCTCCTCGTCTTTGCCACCATGGCCACCGTCCCCAAATTCTCTTTTAATTGGGTGCCCGCCCTCGCCCTCACAGCCACTCTCCTTCTGCTCCTCTTCCTCTGCGGTCGAAAGCTTTGGCGCACCACGCGTTTTCACTGATAAAGTGTCTTCTAAACAATGACGAATCTTCCGCAAGTAGATCTTGTCGGTGTTGGCCTCAACGCCACCGACACGCTAATCCCCGTCCCTCATTTTCCCCAAAGCGGCTCAAAGCTACAGGTCGACTCCGCAAATGTCTTGCTCGGTGGACAAGTGGCCACGGCAACGGCCGCCTGCCAGCAGTGGGGCTTGCGCACGCGTTACGTCGGCAAGGTCGGCGAAGATCACGCCGCTTCGCTTCACCGCGCCGAATTCCAGCGCCTCGGTGTGGAAGCGCACCTCTTCACTGCGCCCTCAGCCTCCAGCCCCCAATCCTTCATCCTGGTCGATCCCACCGGCGAACGCACCGTCCTCTGTAAACGCGATTCCCGCTTAACTCTTCTGCCCGAAGAACTCGATCGCGCGTGGATCGTTAACGCGCGCGTTCTCCTCCTCGACGGCCACGATACCGCCGCCGCAACTCTAGCCGCTCAATGGGCGCACGACGCGGCAATTCCCGTAGTCGCCGATCTCGACGATCTCTACCCCGGCTACGAAGCTCTCTTGCCCAACGTCGATTTCCTCATCACCAGCCGCGACATTCCTGCTCGCCTAACCGGCGATCCCGATCTTCGCCGTTCACTCCCCCAAGTCCATCGCCGCTACCACTGCCGTCTCACTGCGGCAACTCTAGGCCACGAAGGCGTCTTGGCGTGGGATGGTGAGCGTTTCCACTACTCCCCAGCCTACTGCGTCAATGCGGTGGACACCACCGGCGCGGGCGACATCTTCCACGCAGCCTTCATCTACGGCTTCTTGCAAGGCTGGCCCCTCAAGCGCCAGCTCGAGTTCGCCTGCGCCGCCGCCGCCCTAAATTGCACCGCCATAGGCGCCCGCGGCGGCATTCAACCAGTAGAATCAATCGAGTCCTTCCTGGCCACCGCCCCCAAACACCCAACCATCTTCCATGATTTGTCTTTGTAGGGGCGCAGCATTGCTGCGCCCCATGTCCGCACAATCACCTGATCTTGGTGGCTCTGTGGTATCCCAACGAAAATCATAAAATGCCCGCCACAACATACCTTGCTCTTGCCCAGCAAGCGCCGCAGGCGCGGCAGAATTTAGCCCAGGGCGTCAGCCCTGGGTCGCGAGGCCATAAGAATGTATAGCGCCGTAGGTGCGGCACTCCGTGAATCGCAATCTCTCTGCAAGGATTTAAACAGAGCCACCCTGGTCTTTTATTGCCCCGCGTTACCCGCCAATCCCTCAATCACCGCAATGTTAGCCAACAAATCCGCCGGCAAATGATGCCGCTCCCGCAAATAAGCAGTCGCGTTATAAGAAATCCAAACTTTTCCGCCCGTGTCCTCCGCCACCAGAATCTTCAGCGGCAAATCCAGCGCAACGCTAGGCGAAGCCACCATCAGCGGCGTCCCACCTTTGGGATTCCCAAAAATCAGCAGCTTCGTATCCGGCATCTTCAGTCCGGCCCGTTCCGCTTCGCCGCTGTGATCCACCACAACAAATAACTTGACGTTCTTCGCTTGCAGCATGCTTTCCAGCTTCGCCACCGTTTCCGCCACCGAATGTTGGCTGGCGATCCGCACAATGCCGTCTCCGGGGAATGCAGTCATCGAAGTCTCCTGAGGCGTGAATGAAGTAAGCGCCGAAACATGGCGCGTGGAGACCAGATAATAACTCATCGCCAGCCCCAGCAACGCCAAAATTATGGCGACGGTCACAGCGAGTGTTGATGCATTACCGTAAGATTGCTCACCTTTCCTAATCGCCGCAAGCAGCCGCAAATATCGCACCAGCGAAAGCAAAGACACCAGCACGCCCAGCAGAATCAACACCGTCCCAGACCACAGCGAAAGTCCATACGAAGCGGTGTGCAAGTCCGGCCGTAACAAATGAATTTGCTGCAGGAACAATCCAAATCGCGCCAGCACAAACCCCAGCGCCATCAGCGCCAGCCCCGTCCGAATCCACGCCAAAAAAGTCCGCTCCGCCGCCAGAAAATCTCGTGGGCTGGTTTGCACTTCCTCCTGCTTGTCCATGAGATCTCCTGTTGAGCGCCACAGCCTTTACAGCTTGCGGAAAAACTATGACCCCGTCATTCCGAACGGAGTCCGCGCAGTGAGGGACGGTTTTGCATCGCACGCCTTTCGTGCGATGAATCTCTCTTTCTTGGGTTCTCGCCCTAAGAGGGATTCCCCGCTTCGCTAGGAATGACAAGTTTTCTTACAATAGAAGTCCGCAACTCAAGACGCTAGGGTCTCAGGGCAGAATTTTTACCATCACCACAGCGTGTGACGCAACCTTAGCCTTGAAGCTGCCCGTAAACGATCCCAATTCCTTGTGCTCCCAAAGATCCCGCACCTTCGCGGAAATGCTCGCGGGATAGCCGATCTCCAACCATTTCACGCTGATCTCCGCATCCGCCTGCCCACGATTCAGCAAAATCACCGCGCGGCTTCCATCCGCCATCGCTTTTGACCAAACTTCCGCATCGCCATCCTTGCGCACGCGGCGCCCTTCCTGCCCCAGCTTGTCCTGGTTCACCGCGATCACTTCCGCGTTCGTCAATATCTCCTTGATCTCCGGAGTCATCGACCGCACATCATTCCCCGCAATCAGCGGTGCATCCAGCAATGCCCAAAAACTAAAATGCGCCCGATACTCAGCCGTACTCATCCCGCCGTTGCCCACTTCCAGCATGTCCGGATCGTTCCAATGCCCCGGCCCGGCGAAGGCGTCCAGCCCCACTTGCATGTCCAGGATTTCCAGCATCCCGTACTGGCAGCAACCGCCTCCCGGCCAGGTAATCTTCGCGGACCACTTGTCGCCGATGTCCCCCGTTGTGCGCCACAAATTTCCTACGCCCTTGCCCCACAGCCACGGCTTGGCCGTGCCCCATTCGCACATGCTGAACACAATCGGCCTGCCGGTAGCAATCAGCGCATTGCTCATCGTCGAGTACGCCTCTTGCGCATTCCGCGTCTCCGTATTGCACCAGTCGTATTTCAGATAATCCACGCCCCACCGCGCATATTGCAGCGCATCCTGGTACTCATGCCCCTGGCTTCCCGGGCGTCCCGCGCAAGTCTTCGTCCCCGCATCCGAGTACAAACCAAATTTCAAACCCTTCGAGTGCACATAATCCGCCAGCGCTTTCATCCCGGAAGGGAAGCGCTGCGGGTCCGCCACGATAAACCCATTCTCATCGCGGCTCACCTGCCAGCAATCGTCAATCACCACGTAGCGATACCCGGCTTCCTTCATGCCATTCGTGGCCATAGCGTCGGCAACGGACTTGATCAAATCCTCGCTCACGTTGCAGGCGAATTTGTTCCAACTGTTCCACCCCATCGGCGGCGTCTGCGCCAGGGAATCACGTTGACTCTGCGCCATCGCCTGGCCGGCAAACAAAACGGCCATGAACGAAGCAATCACGAACAAAACTGGCTTTTGCGCCATGCTGCGCTTCCAATTGCCATTCATCTCTTTTCTCCTAGGGACTTTTCCATCAGGTAGAGAGCGAGTGCCTGGTCAGCCTGCAGAACGCCAATAGCATTCGGCCACTCGCAACATATCGCCCCAGGTCCGAGAAGTAAAGCGCCACCCCTGTAGTCGCCGGTTTCTGGCAGTGTTAATCGGATATTGGGAGCATACACGCAATGATGTCGGCTCCGATTGTGTCTCATTTGCTATGATTTTTATTCTCTATGTACGGTATCATTGTTTTACTACCGAAATTCGATGATGGTCTGAGCAGCGAAATGAAAATGTACGCTGAAAACGCGTTGAAATCTGCGCTGCTACTTCTTTGCTTGTTGGGCCTTCCTGTTGCATTGATCGCGCAGAATCCCGTCCCGTTTGTCAATGACCCGGTGGTGCCTGTGACGGTCGCACCTGGCGGTCCCGCTTTTACGCTAACCGTTAACGGCACGGGCTTCGTGGCCGGAGCCGAGGTCAAGTGGAACGACACACCGCTTGTTACTGCCTTTATCTCCTACTCTCACTTGACGGCGTCTGTTCCCGCATCACTCATCAGGGCTGTGGGCACAGCATCGATAACGGTCATCAACCCCGGCCCCAGCGCGCCATCAAACGTAGTCTTCCTCTCGATTGTGGCAAAGAGTTCAACTGTGTTTTACGCCAACGCAGTGAGCTCTCCGATATTCTTAGGAGGAACAGAAAACGCGCTGATGGAGCCTTCGTCAATGGCGTTGGGGGACTTCAACGGCGATGGAAAGCTGGATATCGCATTGGGCATGAATCAGTCCGGTAACCCAAGCTGGGTGTCCGTTTTTCTAGGCAACGGAGACGGGACATTTACTCCTGGGCCTTTGACCTTGGGGACGGGAGTCTGTCCCTGCTCCATGGTGGCCGGGGATTTCAACGGCGATGGCAAGCTCGACTTGGCGGTAGCGAACTACGGTAATTATCTTACTGGGTCAACCGGCGATACCGTTACCATTCTGCTCGGCAATGGAGACGGGAGCTTCACGCAAGCCCCAGGCTCGCCAGTGACTGTTGGCAATAGCCCCGGCGCCCTAGCCGAAGGAGATTTCAACGGGGATGGCAACTTGGACTTGGCTGTGGCGAACGCTGCCGACGATACCATCACAATCCTGTTGGGGAAGGGAGATGGAACGTTCACGCCCGCTCTCGTGAGCCCGGCGACAGGGTTAACTCCATCCGGTCTGGCCATCGGAGATTTCAACGGTGATGGGAAACTCGACCTGGCCGTGGCGAACTTTGACACCGCCGCGATCAACATTTTGCTTGGGAACGGGGACGGAACATTTACGCCCGCTCCTTCGCCGGCGGCGCCGGCTTCAGATGCCCTCGTGACCGGGGATTTCAACGGCGATGGGAAGCTTGACCTCGCGGTATCAAGCCGCGGAAACGATATTCTTACCATTCTTCTGGGCAACGGCGATGGTACATTCACGCCGGTAGTAGGATGTTGTGGAACCTCGTTGGGACTTACTCATACCTTGGCCATGGCGATCGGCGATTTTAATGGCGATGGAAATCTGGACTTGGTTTTGGCGGTCCAGAACATCGAGTCTCTTTACCCTGCCGACTACATTGAAGTTTTTCTGGGAAATGGGAATGGAGGATTCACGCCTACAGATTTCTCTCTTCTCCTGCCCAATGATGCATACTCGTTCGCGGTTGGCGACTTCAATGGCGACGGCATGCTCGACCTCGCAACCGCCAGCCAACCGGATAACTATGTCTCTGTGCTGTTGCAAACCCCGCCTTCAGCCACGCCTCCAGACTTCTCGGTTGCGGCAACGAACACACCGGTATCAATCCAGCCGGGCGGCACGGCAACCTTTCAAATTCAAGTTTCGTCACTCAACGGCTTTCTCGGCTCGGTATCGCTTAGTTGTTCGGGCACGCCCGCTGAGGCATCCTGTTCGGTCATGCCATCACCAATCTATCTTTTCGACACGGTAATCGATGTTTCTTCCCTGACTGTCACGACTACGGCTCCATCGCTGTCTTCGACCACGTCGCGCGGCCTGCCGTTACCGCTGCAAGGCGGCCGGGCCATGGGGCTCTGGGCGGTGCTTTTGGTGCTGATCTTTGTAGCGACGCAGACCTGCGTTCGGCAACAGTCCGCCCGAGTCTGTGCCTTGGAGCTGATGCCCTTCGCTATGGCTCTGATGTGTGTTGTGTGCTTGGCAAGCTGCGGCGGAAATGTTCCGGTTCCGCCCACGACGCCTAGCGGTGGCACACCGGCCGGTACATACACGCTTGCCGTTACGGCAGTGTCAGGAAGTCTCAGTCACTCGACAACAGTGACGCTTACGGTGCAGTAGGTCCCGAAACGCAAGTGACTATTTGCTGGGCGCTATTTGATGAACCGACATTCGAGCAGAAGTCTTCTACGGCCGTGGGCTCAACCTCCAATAAGCAGTTATGCTGAGTCCGAGCCCGGGCAGTCGTCAAACCGAACGAGACCGGCGTAGTATCCATATGGATGGTTCCCGCGTTTCGGAATTAGATCAGACCTGAAGACTCAACTGAAACGCGATGCCACGGATTTCCCCTACTCTGCCTTAACACCCGTCGCCAGTTTCGCTTCCACCGACCGTTCCATCAAAAAGAGCGCCAGCGCCTGATTTGCCTGCGTCCAAGCCAAAGGCGTGTGCGCGTTCGTCACATACTTCCCGCCCTTCAAGTAGTAAAGCTCAGGACACGCTCCCTCCGTCGTCAATTGCCGCAAAGACCGATTGAAGTAATAAGTCTGCCTGCGAAAACTTTCTGCATCCGTTGCATCCTCCAAAAACCGTTCTCCGTAAATGATCGAAAGTTGCGGATCAAAAATGCACCATTGTGCCTCGCAACCCGGCTGCAGCAGCGCATCCCGGTAAGCCATCCGCTCGCTGAAGTCACTGCTCATCTGCCCCGGCGCAAACCATTGCTCGTAGTCCTGGCAAAAATACGAATCGCCCGCATACCGCCGAATCCCAAACTCCCCCTTCAATCGCGCCTGCACCAGGCTCAAGATGGCGTCCTGCATCGCCCGCTCCCGCACAACGCCCAAAGGATAAATCAGCGAAAGCAATGCGGAATCCGCCAGCCGCTCAGGAGGCGCTTCAAACGGCAGCGTGCCCTCAAGCCGCGCCCGCCCCTTCCCAATGAGCTGGTCTAACTTCGACAAAGTATCTTCAGACGCGGGAACCATCTCACCATTCTTTTCTTTTCCCGCAGCGCGAAAATAATTTCGCATCTCCTCAAGCCCCGCAACCACCGCTCCCACGCTCGAATTCCGAATCGCCCGCCCTTCTTCCCAAGCCCCGCTATCCGGGTCCTGCCAATACTCGATGGCCTCGAAGTAGCGCGGAAATAGCTCGAAAACTTCCCAATCCTCTGTCGTCAAGGCAAGCGCGCCAGAGTTCGCAAGAACAAACCGCAGCCACAGCGTCTGCCCCAGCGCATCGTTCTGCGCGTGCGTCCATTTCTCCGGAAGTTCGCCCAGCGTCTGCGCCGCAAACCGTATGTGCGGCCGCCGCTGCACATCCTCTTTGATCCGTCGCGAACCATCGTTAATAATCCCCAGAAATCGCGGCCGCTCCTTGGCGAAAAATTGCGTCAACCCCTTCACGCAAGCAATAGCCGTACCGAGTTCTCCCCGCAAGCGAAACGAATTCGCCACCAGCACGTTGTCCCGTACCCAGGCATATTGATAACCGGATACGCCTTCCGCCGTTTGCCCCCCGCTCGCCGCAAACAGCCCGTGCGCTGCCTGCGAAATCCGGTGCGTGCCATGCGCCTCCAGTGTTTCCCGGATCTTCGCCAGAATCTCCGGCGTGTATTCCTCGGCAATCAAATATTCCAAATGCCCGTCTTCGCTCATAGCTGTCTCTTTCTTTCCCCGTCCCTCGCCCGCCATTTCACACCGACAATGGATTCTATCTCACGCTTGCCCTTCGCTCCTGTTGTACACAAACATCCTCTCGCGATGCGCAACTCCCCAAATCAGCGCTATCTCCGCCCCGCCAATTGTGTCCAACTCGCAATTGCCGGGAACAAAACACTCCTTTACGGTGTCTGAAACATTGTAGCCGTTCCCGTCGTATCTTCAGGACAGAGGCGCGCTGCAAGCGCTCGATCTTTGTGTGCCTCTCACCAGCCCGAGGAGCGCCGGGTTCATGATCAATGAAGCATCGGGGCCACGCGAACTTGATCGTCGCCGGGCGCCGCGTTTTCCTTACCAGGCTAATCTCGAGATCGAATGGGGTTCTGCCCGGCTGAAGGCCCGTACGCGGGATATCAGTCAGGGCGGAATGTTCATCGAATCAGAAGATGTGCTCTGGGTAGGTGCCGGATTTCGCGCGCGTTTTGGCGTTGATCGGCCGTTGTGGCTGGATTGTTCCGTGAAGCGGGTCGAGCCCGGCTTAGGCATGGGTGTCACCTTTTCGCTTCCCGAAGAGCAGAGCCAGCAGCATTTCCAGGATCTGCTCGCAAAACTCGCGGCTGGTTCTTAAAGCCGCCGTATACTTAACTTCATGACTCGTTGCATGGATTGTGGCGCACCGCGCGATTCCGATCAGTGTCCCGCTTGTGGCCTGACCTCCGTCGCCGCCGAACTCGTATTCCGCCGCCGCTTGCTTATCCAAACTGCCTTCTTCCTCGCCGGTTCTCTCCTTTTCCCCTATGTCAGCCAGGTTTATCCGCCCCTCGATCTGGACGCCATGCTCGTCTTCTTCGGCTTGATTTTTTTCCTCGCTCTCACCATCGCCGTTTTTCTGGATCGCCGCGCTCATGCCCACCAGGAAATCGAAGTCCTCAAGCACCTCTTCACCGGATTGCTTCCCATTCCTTTCATTCTCGCCACCGCGCTCTTCCTCAATGGCCGTCTCGACTCCTCCAAAGACCTCTCCTATCACCCCGCCACCGTCCTCGGCCGTTATCAGATGAAAGGTGTCGTCCGCGGAACGCGCCGCTTGATTATTCATTCCTGGCGCGAAGGACGCCACTTCGAGCGCCTCGCCGTCGATTCCGATGATTTCGATCGCTTCCGCGAAGGCGACAGGATCGTCGTGGCCTCCGAGCCCGGCGCCCTCGGCATTCCCTGGTTCTACGGCGTCTATCGCCAGTAATTCCCGATACGCAAACCTTTGCTCTTCCTATCAACCCCCAAAAAACTGTCATTCCGACCGGAGCGGCCCGGTTTTTTTCTTCGCGCCGTCGTTTGGCGCGTCGGGCCGCGTAGCGGAGGAATCAGTCCCTGGCTCTTAATTTCAAGCTCAGTAGATCGGCCGCCCGTTGATGTCATACGGCAACTGCAACTCCAAATAGTGGCCTTCCTTGCCCAAGCGGAACTTCAATCGTTGCATTCGCCCGATATTCCGGTCAGACCAGTCCGGCGTGTTAATCGGATCATCGGGAAGATCTGAGAACGACCAGCTCACGTTGTCCCCCGCCGCTGTCACTTTCTGCGGGTCCACGTCGTAAACCTCTTCCTCCTCCACATCAATAAACAAATAACGCTTCCACAGCCGCACCAGCAACAGCCCCTTCTTCTCGCAATGGTAAATATTCCAGGAATAAGGCGGGGCGTCATTGAACCGCAGTATCGCGAACTCCAGCGGCTTCCACGTGAATTTCCGCGAAGCTTCATTCTGCGCGCCTGCCAGGAATGCGCACGATAGGCAAATGGCAAGCGCGGCCGCAACTCGCGCCATCCCTCGGGGAATCACTCTCATCGATGGGAGCCTCGTCTCAAGTCCTCACAAAAGTGTACGACAAGAAACGAGCCGCTGGCGAGCACACCCACCTTTCGGTAGTGGGTCCGCTTGAATTCTAACCCTGGTGCGTTCTCCGTTCGCTGCGAGCTGAACGGCCTAAAAGGGCAAAGTCTGAAGATGTAAATCAATTGGCATGTAGAATTTCAAAACAATCGACAACTTAAGATTCATTCTCAGTTGGAGGAGTCGCAAGCCCAGGTATTTCCGTAGGGCGCGCGCCTGGTTTTACTCGCGCAATCATTCTGCTCACTTCTGAACTGGCGTGCACGGGAATGAGCGTGATCGTCGGATGTTCATTAGCAAATACTCGAAATATCTCGTCCGCAAAAGCCTGTCCAATTGTCGGAACTCCAGTAAAATCGAAGAGAATCGTCTTGAATAAGTCCAATCTGGCAACCACTCTCTTGGCTTGAGAACGTGAAATTAGTTTGTCGTTTCCATACTGCGCGAGATTTACTGGGACGACCGTTTTATTGAACCCATAATCGCTTTCTGGAGAGGCATATTCATCGAACACTTTCTTTGCAGTTCTGGCCGTGTGATTACTAAGGGCCATGAAGACGCTGGTCCCAGCCTTGCCCCAATCCAAGACCCAATCTGATTCATCTCCAAATCTGTGCCCGTAATATGTTTCGTTGGCGCCGATTGCAAAACGGTCGAACATCCGAGATGAGAAAAACACTCCCTCTCCAGTATGATGGTTTGGATCGGTCGTGAGTTTGCCTTTCGCCAGTTCAAGAATCGAGTATCGCTGGTCCGGTAGATTAAAGGCCTCCTGAATCTTTTTGAATATTCCGATTCCGTTGTCAGCGATTATCATCTCGGTGGATACCGCCGTCTTCGACAATCCAACAAAAATCGCACTTCCAGCGGAATGATCTTTCGCATTGTTCAGCATCTCGGTAAAACCGTAATGCCAAATATCCATTACATTTTCCGGTAATGGTTGTAAGACCGGAGAGATATCTTGATCCCATAGAACATGCTCCTCAAGTTCGGGTGTGATTGTATAAGACTTGCGCCACTCGACTAGGGTCGCGATTTTATATCTCCTCTTTCGTGTCTCTCCGCTTTCTGTCAAACACTTCTCGTAAATGAGTCTTCTCAGGTGCTTGTTTGCTGCCTGTCGCGTGATTTTGAAGTGTCCCGCCGTCACTTTTGCAATGTCATTTGGGTGATTTTCGACATGCGCCAGGATAAACCGACGAATGTCCTCACCACGTGCTCGGACTCTCATGCTTTGGATTGTAAACTTTAATACAAACGATTGTCAACTTTATTATTGATATTGACAACCTTAGACATCACAATTGGAATCCATAAGAATCGGATTGGCAACCTTAACACGATCTGAATATCACTCGCCAAAGTCAAACCAAGCAAATCCAAGCTGTTGCAGCTCTGGTTGAGGGCAATTCCATTCGGGCCGGTGTTCACATGACACGAGTTTCCAAAAACGCTATCCAGAGGCTTCTCGCTGCACTCGGGCCTTCGTAGCCCAAACTCACCCCACCTACCTTGCCAGACGCAACTATCCCTGCGCCGTCTTGTAGCGGCCCCAAATTACGGCAACACAACCTTCCGGAACGTCTGTGTCCAATTCCCATTCAATGTTCCCGCCGTATACGTCCCCTTCACTTGCATGGCCACACCCGCTCCCGCCGCTCCAGCGGAACTCGGGAACGTCGCGCTGAACGTGAAGCCCGACCCGGGCAGCACATTCGTACACGGCCCGCCCGTAAACGACGTCATCGAGGCGCTGCCAAGCGTGCCGCCCGTCAAAGTGCACGAACTCACCGTGACGTTGCCAATATTCACGAAATTAATCGTCACAATATAGCTCCCGCCCGATCCCGTGGCGATGCTGTAAGGATTCTGCGAAGCAAGGCCGAACGACACAAACGGCCCAGCCGCGGTCACTGTAAAGCTCTCCACCAGTTGTGAGAACAAATTCGAGTTGATGAAGAGCTGGTAGGTCCCCGGCGCATACCCTTGCGTCGAGAGGTTCAGTTGATATTGCGGCGGATTCGCGCTCGCGTTGTAAACAAACGCAGCGGCCGCTCCGCTGGGATCAAGCGTCGCTTGCTTCACCCCAGCGCTGTTCACAACCCCGATCGTGACCACGTTGGGTGCCACCAGCGCATTCCCCGTGTACCCGCCGCTCTGTTGCAACGTGAACGCCACCGGCAGCGCGGTTCCAGTCGCGGTTGATGGGCTGCCGACCGGCGTCAGCGCGGTTGCCGTGTAGGGATTCGTCTGCGCCTGTGGATAGGCCACCACGAAATCGTTGAACTTCTTCGTCGTACCCGCGATTCCCGGATCGACGCCCACCTGCCCGGCACTCGTCACGAAATACTGCGTGATGTCGAACACAAACTGGTGGTTGATGTCGTACGGCGCTGAATCCGGATCATCGTACAAGCGCGGATTGTTGGCGTCGTAGAACGAAGGCGGCGTATACGAAGTGTTGTTCCAGGCAATGTATTCGCCGATCCCTTGCGTGTAGGTGCCATCGGTCGGCGTGTTGCTCACGCGGTAGAACACACAGTTGCCGTTCGAGTAAGGCACGCACTGCGGCACCAGTGTCCCACCCTTGCCATCCGAACCCAGGTTGAAATACGTCACAAACCGGCAGTTGAAATTGGTCGCTTCGGTCTGTCCTGCCGGGCAGTCGCCGTTGGCCAGGGAAAGCGGCACTTCAAACGATGTGACGGTCAGCGTGAACGCACTGCTGACCGCGGGAATAGTGAGTTTGAACGAGTGTGCAAACGGATCGGTGCAAGGCACGGTCCCCGATGGGCAATTCAGCGTCGCCACATTAGTAACCGGCGTCGTGCTCACCGGGAACGACAGCGGCGTTACCGTTGTCTTCGGCCAACCCACCGGCGAACCGCCATTGGAAGCGGCCCCTTGTGGCGAGTTGCTCTGGAAAGAATCGTAGGCGGTATCCGAGAAATTGCTGGTGCTGATGGTCAAGTTGGCGTTGGCAAGTGTGATGACCCAATTGGTGATGTTCCCGCTGCCATCCGTCGAGATGCTCGTGAAACTCGCGCTCGTCGCGCTGTTCTGATCGAGCACATTGGGGCCAACGCTGAAGCTGAAGGACGCCGGCGTGATCGTGGCGTTGCTTAGATTCGGTGCCAGCGACCGTGCCAACGTGAACGACCCCATGATGTTGCAATCCGGCAGGCAAGCAACGGCGCCGGAGAACTCGTTGAAGGGGTTGCTGGTGAACTGATACGTTGTAGCAGCCACCGGCGAAACGTCCGTGCCCGTGCCGCTCAGAGTCACGCTCTGCTGCGACCCCGTGATGTTGTTTTGATTGTCTGTAATCACCACCGACGCGGTGCGCGCACCAAGGTCCGTCGGCGCAAAGTTGACGAAGATCCCGCAGGGGCTAGCGCCCGGGGCCAGGCCCGCGCCACCGATGGGGCAATTCGTCGTCATTGGGAAATCCCCAGGATTCGTGCCACTAACCGCGATGTTCGATATCAGCAACGCCGCTGTGCCTGTGCTGGAAACGTTGATGACCATCGGCGTGCTCATCGTACTGACGATTTGATTCGCAAACGCCAGGCTCCCCGGATTTATGGTGATCATGGCGGTGGGTGGCGCGCTCTGCGTAACCACTAGAGTCGTGCTCGCGATAATCGTTCCCAGCGAAGCCGTGATCGTGGCCGTCCCTTGTCCTGCTCCAGTCGCCAAGCCCGTCGTGTTGATCGTCGCCACGGTCGTCGGGTTGGAACTCCACGTCACACTGCTCGTCAGGTTTTGCGTGCTGCCGTCGCTGTAAAAACCAGTGGCGGTGAATTGTTGCGTTGCTCCCACCGCGATCGATCGCTGCGCCGGGGTCACCGAAATGGTCTGCAGTGTTACAGGCGCAGCAACGGTGAAGTTGGCCACCAACTGCGCGAACAGGTTCGAATTGATTAGCAGTTGGTAGGTTCCCGGAGCGTAGCCCGTCGTGGAAATGTTCAGTTGGTATTGCGGCGGAATCGCGCTGCTGTTGTAAACAAAAACCGCTAAAACACCGGTCGCGGGATCAATCGTGGGCTGTCTCACACCCGCACTGTTCAGCACGCCGACAGACACGGCGTTCGGTGCCACCAATGCGTTGCCTGTGTACGCACTATTCTGCTGCAACGTGAACGCCACGGGCAGCGTCGCGCCTGCTGTCACCGAGGGCGTCCCAACTGGCGAAACCACCGTTGCGGTGTAAGGAGTGGTTGACGCCGCCGGGTATGCCACAACGAAGTCGTTGAACTTCTTCGTCGTGCCTGCGATTCCAGGATCGATGCCCACCTGTCCGCCACCAGAAACAAAGTATTGCGTGATGTCGAACACAAACTGGTGGTTGATGTCGTACGGCGGTGAATCCGGATCATCATAAAGCTGCGGATTGCTCGCGTTGTAGAACGACGACGGCGTAAACGAAGTGTTGTTCCAGGCGATGTATTCGCCGATCCCTTGCGTGTAGGTGCCATCGGGCGGCGTGTTGCTCACGCGGTAGAACACGCAATTCCCGTTCGAGTAAGGCACGCACTGCGGCACCAGTGTCCCGCCGTTGCCATCCGACCCCAGATTGAAATAAGTCACAAAGCGGCAGTTGAAGTTCGTCGCCTCCGTCTGTCCGGCGGGGCAGTCCCCATTGGCTTGTGCCAACGGTACCTCAACCGAAGTGACCGTAAGCGTGAAAGCGCTGCTGACCGCGGGGATAGTGACTTTGAACGAATGCGCGTTGGGATCAGTGCAGGGCACGGTCCCCGATGGGCAATTCAGCGGCACCATATTCGACACCGGCGTCGTGCTCACCGCGAACGTCAGCGGCGTCACCGTTGTCTTAGGCCATGTGGCTGGTGCACCGGAGTTAGTCGCGCTCCCCTGCGGCGAACTCATCTCGAAGGAATCGGCTGCCTTCCCATCCACATTGAAAGTGACGATCGTAAAATTCGTGTTGGAAATCGTGATGTCCCACCCAGTGATATTGCCGCTGGCGTCCGTGGATACATCGTTAAAAGTAGCGGCGGCGCTGTTTTGCGTCAGAACGTTGGGGCCAACGCTGAAGCTGAAGGCAGTCGGCGTAATCGTCGCCAGGCTCAAATTGGGAGCCAGTGGCTGCGCCAGGGTGAACGACCCGATGATGTTGCAGTCGGGCGGGCAAGCCGCAGATCCGCTAAAGAAGGTGAACGGATTACCCGTAATGTTGTACGTAGTCGAGGCGACCACCGGAACGTCAACACCGGTGCCGCTCAGAGTCACGCTCTGCTGCGACCCCGTGATGTTGTTTTGATTGTCCGTAATCACCACCGACGCGGAACGTGCTCCAATGTCCGTCGGCGCAAAGTTGACGAAGATCCCGCAGGGGTTGCCTGGGGCCAGCCCCGCACCACCAATCGGACAATTCGTCGTTTCCACAAAATCCCCAGGATTCGTGCCAGTAACCGCGATGTTCGATATCAACAACGCCGCTGTGCCCGTGCTGGAAACGTTGATGACCATCGGCGTGCTCATCGTACTGACGATTTGATTCGCAAACGTAAGACTTGTGGGACTGATGCCGATCATGGCAGTCGGCGGTGCCGTCCCTATGACCGTCAGAACGGTTTGCGCGAAGATATTTCCCGTCGTGGCCGTAATTGTCGAATTTCCGATGCCTGCCCCGGTGGCCAGCCCCGTGCCGCTGATGGTCGCCACCGTCAATGTTCCGGAACTCCAATTCACAGCATTCGTCAGGTTCTGCGTGCTCCCATCACTGTAATGCCCGGTCGCCGTGAACTGCACCGTCGCGTTAATCACAATGGATGGATTCACCGGCGTCAGCGAAAGCGACTGCAGCGTTACCGGCGCGGTCACCGTGAAGCTCTCCGCCACTTGCGGGAACAGATTGGAATTGATGAACAGCTGGTACGTTCCCGGTGCGTAGCCCAGCGTCGAGAGGTTCAGTTGGTATTGCGGCGGAATTACGCTGGCGTTGTACAAGAAAACTGCCGTAAGCCCCGTAGCAGGGTCAATCGTCGGTTGTTTCACCCCAGAGCTGTTCACCACCCCGATCGTGACCACGTTGGGTGCCACCAGCGCATTGCCCGTGTAGGCGCTGTTCTGCTGCAAGGTGAATGCCACCGGCAATGTACTGCCAGTCGCAACGGAGGGCGTGCCCACCGGCGTGAGCACGGTCGCAGTGTAAGGACTGGTCTGCGCCTGCGGATACGCCACAACGAAGTCATTGAACTTTTTCGTCGTACCCGCGATTCCAGGATCGACGCCCACCTGTCCGCCACCAGAAACAAAGTATTGCGTGATGTCGAACACAAACTGGTGGTTGATGTCGTACGGCGGCGAATCCGGATCATCGTAAAGCTGCGGATTGCTCGCGTTGTAGAACGACGACGGCGTAAACGAAGTGTTGTTCCAGGCGATGTATTCGCCGATCCCTTGCGTGTAGGTGCCATCGGGCGGCGTGTTGCTGACGCGGTAGAACACACAGTTGCCGTTCGAGTAAGGCACGCACTGCGGCACAAGAGTCCCGCCTTTGCCATCCGACCCCAGGTTGAAATACGTCACAAAGCGGCAGTTGAAGTTGGTAGCCTCCGTTTGTCCGGCGGGGCAGTCCCCATTGGCTTGTGCCAACGGTACCTCAACCGAAGTAACCGTAAGTGTGAACGCCGTGCTCACCGCAGGAATCGTGATCTTGAACGAATGCGCGTTCGGATCAGTGCAGGGCACGGTCCCCGATGGGCAATTCAGCGGCACCACATTCGACGCCGGCGTCGTGCTCACCGCGAACGTCAGCGGCGTCACCGTAGTTGTGGGCCACGTGGATGGTACCCCGGCGTTGGATGCGGTGCCTTGCGGCGAAACCTGCGTGAAGGTGTCCGCGGACCCAGTGGGAAGATTGACGGTGCTGAAAGACGCAGCAGTGGTCGAGAGCGTGATGGACCAGGAAATGATGTTGCCCGAAGCGTCCGTGCTGATGCTGGCAAATCCCCCCGACGTCGTATTGGCCTGCGTAAACGTAGTCGTCCCCACGTTAGCCGCGTAGTTGAGCGCTTTAACGGACACATTGCTGAGGTTCGGCGCAAGCGGCTGCGCCACCGTGAAGAATCCACTGATGTTGCAGTCGGGCGGACACGTGACCGCTCCCGTAAACGTCGTGAACGGATTCCCCGCAAAGTTGTACGTGGTGGAGGCAACCACTGCAACGTCGGCCCCCGTCCCCGTCAGCGTGACACTTTGCGAACCATTCGCCCCGCCTTGATTGTACGTAACGACTACGGAAGCGGTACGCGCCCCCAAATCCAGCGGCGCGAAGCTCACAAACACCCCGCAGGACGATCCCGATGCCAGCCCCGCCCCACCAATCGGACAATTCGTCGTCATCGGAAAATCGCCAGGATTCGTCCCCGTAACACCGAGGCTTAATATCCCAAGCGGCCCTATGCCGTCGTTGCTGATTGTGATGCCCTGCGGCGCGCTGCTCGTGCTGACCGTCTGACTGCCAAACGCCAGCGAACTTGGCGAAACCGTCGCCCCCGTCGGAGTCACACCCGTGCCGTTCAGCGGTACGCTTTGCTGCGAACTGATTTCGCCATTCGTGTAGTTGAACTGCACCAGCGCCGTCACCGTGCTCGCCGTCGATGGCGTGAACGACACTTGAACGTTGCAACCAAGTCCCGCGCCCAAAGTTGCCGGTGACACCGGGCAACCATTGCTCAAGTTAAAGAAAGAGGCGCCGGGACCAGTCAGAATGATGCTGCTCAACGTCAGCGCACTGCTACCGGGATTGCTCACACCGATGGTCTGCGCCGTGCTCCTTGTGCCCAGCGGTTGCCCATTAAATATCACGTTCACCGGACTCAGCGTAAGCACTGGAGCCGCCGAAGGCACCGGTGGGCTCGGGATCAGGATGCCAAACGGCGTCGTCATCGGGACCGTGTTGATCACCGTATTCGTAGAAGTCTGAATGATGGAAAGTGTGCTGCTTCCAGTATTCGCCACGTACGCCAGCGTCCCATCCGGTGTGATCCCCACCGACTGCGGGCCGGTTCCCACCGGTACTGTGGCAATAACCGTATTGCTCGCGGTGTCGATCACCGAAACACTGTTTGAACCGAAGTTCACCACATAGAGCCGCGTGCCATCCGGAGTTATCGCTGCATCAAAGGGCGCTATCCCCAAGGGGATGCTCGCCACAGTCGTATTGCTGGGCAGAGAGATCACGCTCACCGACCCCGGCGTCGTCTGAGAAAAGTTCTGCACAACGTAGCCAAGCGTCCCGCTCGGATTCAGCAACGGCCCGAACAGGCAGCAAGCTGCTGTGTCTCCAGAGGGCACAGACAGCGTGAAAGTGGAACTCACTGTATTCGTGCTTGTACTAATCACCGCCATGCTGTTTCCCACCCCGGCGATGTAAACCGATTTTCCGTCGGGAGTAACAGCTATGTTCTCGGCCTGAATCCCCGTCTGAATCGTGGTCACCAGGGTGTTGCTGGCGACACTGAAGACAGAAACAGTCGTATCCACGGCATTGGCCACATACCCAAACTGCCCATTCGGTGTAATCGCAACCGCATTCGGCCCTTGACCAACCGGTATCGTCGTCAACAGCGCGTTCAAGCTGGTGTCCACCACGTTCACCAGATTGTCCGTGTAATCCGCGATGTACAGCCGGCTCTGGTCCGGCGTCACCCCGAATGGCTCGCCAAACCCCGTCAACGGAATCGTCCCTACAACCGTGTTTGTCGTCGTATCCAGCACGTCCAGGCAGCAGTTCGCAGAAACCACACTGCCGATATAGGCGTACGCATGCGAGGTTGTAACCGTCAACATCGTCGAGCCAAAAACGTTGCCCAACGTCGCCCCAATCGTCGAACTTCCGCCACCCACTCCCGTAGCCACACCGCTAGAGTTGATGGTGGCGACCGTCGCTGTGCCGGAACTCCAAGTCACCGCGCTCGTAAGATTCTGCGTACTCCCATCGCTATAAAAACCAGTCGCCGTGAACGGCAAGATTGCGCCCTTCAGAACGGTCGGGTCTACTGGCGTCACAGCGATGGACTCCAGCGTGACGGTGGTGACAGGGTTGATGATCAGGCTGAGAGCCTGTGTCGCAATGTGCCCGCCAGCATCCGTGACTTGCACGCTGAAGAAATAAGTATTGGCGACGGTCGCCGTCCCAGAAAGCACGCCTGATGTCGAGAGCGGCGAAAAGCCCTGAGGCAGAGAACCAGAAAGTAGTGTCCAGCTATACGGCAACGCACCCCCGGCCGCTTGCATTCCAAACGAGTACGGTGTCCCAACCTGACCCGGGGGCAAAGTCTGCGTCGTCACAACCAGGTTATTCGCGGGAACGATGCCATACACTTCCCGAATGCGGTTGTTGAAGGTGTCGGCAATGTAGAGGTCCCCGGCGAAATCACCTCCCACGTCGGCCATAAAGGACAGCGAGGCGCTGGTTGCAGGACCTCCGTCCCCGCCAAAACCAATTGTGCCGTTACCGGCGACGGTCTGAATCAGTCCCGTCGCGGCCACTACTTCGCGCACGCGGCCGTTCCCGTAATCGCCAAAGAAGATATTGGCCGCTTGATCGACGTAAACCCCGTACGCCTCGAAAATGTCCGCGGTGGTCGCGGGAATGTTATCGCCGTTGTAGCCGACCGTTCCTGTCCCGGCGACGGTCACAATGTTGCCCGAGGAAGCGACGATTTCGCGGATGCGGAAATTGCCAAAATCAGAGAAGTAGATGTTGCCGGCCGTGTCGCCGTAAATACCAATCGGTTCGTCCACCTCGGCCAGAGTCGCAGGAATGTTGTCTCCGTTGTAACCAGCCGTTCCGGTTCCCGCAATGCTCTGAACCTTGCCCGTCGAAGCGACCACCTCGCGCACCCTCGCGTCGCCTAGATCCGTGAAGAAGATATTGCCGTTCGCGTCCACATAGATGCCCCAGGGTTCATAGAGAACGGTATCGGCGGCGGGGCAGTTGTCGCCCAATGCATCGGTTGGATTTGGGCAGTCCGGGCCGCTCCCGGTCCCGCCACCCGCCACGCTCGTGATGATTCCGGTTACGCCATCGACTCTCCTGATTCGTGCGGCAGAATAGTCGGTGAAATAGATGTTGTGTGAACCGTCAACAAAAGCGGTAAACGGAAAAATCGTGGCCTGTGTTGCAGGGCACCCATCACCAAAATCATCGGTTTCCGCTGGGCAACTTGTGCCGCCGCCCGCGACGGTCTGGATAGTGTGCGTCGCGGCATCCACTCTCCGAATGCGTTCATTCGCGAAGTCCGCAATGTAAATATCGCCGACCGGGTCCACGGCGATGCTATACGGCTGATTCAGCTCCGCGTCGGTGGCCAAATAGCCGTCACCACTAAAACTGGGAGTTCCATTCCCAGCCACAGCTTGAATATCACCCGAAGAGGCGACCACTTCGCGGACGAGAAACGTGTACTGGTCCGTAATGTAGATATTGTTGGAGCTATCAACAAAAATGCCCAGGGGATTAGAGAAAGAGGCGTCAAGCGCGACACAGCCGTCACCATAATTGTCCGTTTGGCCCGTGCACCCCACGCCGCCCCCGGCAAGGGTCGTGATAAACCCAGGGGTTTGGCCGGAAGGTGGAGTCGGTCCAAACACCTCACGAATTCGCGAATTGATGGAATCGGCGAAATAGAGGTTTCCCGCCGCATCCACAAACAGACCCTTTGGAAAATAGATTTCCGCGGCGGTCGCGGCCGCTCCATCCCCACTGAACCCGCTGACCCCATTACCGGCTATACTCAGGATAATCCCAGTTCCCGCGTTCACCACTCGAATGCGGTTGTTGAACGTGTCCGCGATGTAGATATTGTTGTGGGAGTCCACGTAGACGCCAGTGGGCTCAGCCAGTGTCGCGGAAGTAGCCGCACATCCATCACCAAGAATATCCAGGGCGCCCGTCGTACAAACTGTACCGCCCCCCGCCACTGTCTGAATCTTGCCGGTGGAGGCCACAACCTCACGAATTAAGTTGTCGCCCGTATCCGTAATGTAGATATTCCCGCTGCCATCCACATAAATCTGGTTGGGATCACTCAAGAGCGCGGATGTCGCAGGACAGTTATCGCCCAGGGGATCGGAAGCTGTAGCACATACAGTCCCTATCGAATTCCCCGCAACCGTGGTGATAATCCCAGTGGATTTGGCCACTTTGCGGATGGTGCTGACATTTTCGTCGGCAATGTACAGGTTCTGTTGGGAGTCCAGCGCCAAACCGCCCACGTAGCCTAGAATAGCGCTGGTGGCTGGGCCGCCGTCCCCATTGCTGGTTGTAATGCTGTAGAAGTTGGCTCCGTTTCCGGCATAGATGGTCAGGTTTCCGCTCAAATCGATCTTGAATACCATGCCGCTGTCATTGGAATAGTTTCCCGTGCCAACATACAGGTTTCCCGAAGAGTCTTTGACCACGGCAGTCGGATACCCCAGCCCGGCCTGCAATGCGGGAAGATTATTGGGTCCCCCTCCCGCCACCGTGTTGATTGTCCCGAGCGTTTGCGCGGAAGCCGAAGGGAGATAAGCCAGCAGGATTGCGATGAATATCAGGATTTTCTTGAGCATGAGCGATCCCCTCATCCTTGTGTCCGCAACAGCGGGATATTGACTAAAGTGCTTTTGCCGCCGGTGGCCTTCAGGGTCACTAAGAACTGTTGGTGCGGGCCCGCGTACCACCGCTCAAAGTCCTGTTTTGCCATCAGAAACTGCAAAGAAACCTGCGTGCTCGAATGGGCGTGCACCACCGCGCTGGAAGCCACACTTACCGTCTGGCCGGGAGCCGAAATGCTGCGCACCCCCACTTTGCTGAGCGTCACGCTCGTCGTTCCGCCATTCACAAGATTCAGTTGCACGGAGATTCGCACTTGCGTCCCCAGGTTCGTGTTCTCCGTAATCTTGTAAGTGCCTGTGACCATCGGCCCTGCCGAGGCGCGCGGCGTCACACATAACAGCGCCACGAACAAAACAGCGAGAGAAAGTGCAATCCAACGCAAACGCAGGTTCATAACGGCGTCCTTTCCGTGCTACAAAACTCACTCGCAATATCGTTGCATCGCGTGTTCGCTCGCATCCCTGCAATTCGAGTACACAAGAGGCGCAAGAGGGAGGAATCCCCGCGCGTTCTGCTTGCGCGAGTGAAAACTGCGGTAATTTGAACGCACCAGTTTGTGCGAAGCTGGCCAACCAACATTGCTCACCCGAAACGCGCTTACCGGGAGACCCTGAGACATATGCGGGACAAGCTCGTCTTCTCCTGTCCCCCGCGCAGAGGCCAACAGCGACCGCGTACAAATGCGACAGAGATTACCAAAGGCCATCGGGCAGTCAAGTTAAAAGACGAAATGGGTCCAATTCGGCGAGAGAATTGTCGGTACTGGTAGTCCTGTCTTTGCACCCCTTTCTCCTTTCTCTGCATTCTTTTTCTCTTTCTTCTACCCTCCCTCTCTCCAATCACATTTCTCCCTCCTGTCGCCACAAATCCTCACGCCTCGGGAAATCTATATAATGCAAGATGAACCGAGCGAGGCTCACCTTGACGAATCTCCTGTTTCGCGTTGTTGGCCGCGTCTTTCCAAGATGTGGCGTGATCTCCCAGGCTATCGCCTTCAATCTCTTTCTCGCCTTTTTCCCCACTCTCTTGCTCGCCGTTGCCTTTGCCTCCAGTTGGATCGGAAGCAAAACTGCCCTCCTCGATACCATCAGAAATTTCACGGAATTTTTACCGCCCGGTAGTCAGGGAATCGTCACCGATTTTCTCGAGCGCCGCGGCCCGGATTTGTGGAAGTTTGCCGTACTCGGCTGGGCTGGAACCCTGCTCGGTGGCTCGCAGGTCATGAAGCTACTCATGGACGGAATCCACATCATTTATGACGACGAAGAGCGCCTCGGTTTCTTGCATCGTCAACTTCGCGGCTTGCTGCTTCTCTTGATCACCATTGCCCCCATCCTCGCGGCCGGAATCCTCGGCGTATTTGGCCGTCCGTTGCGCAAATGGCTCACGCTCCGCCTGGGCACTACCGTTCCAATTCACGGCATGTGGCTGATTTTTTTTCCCGCTGCCGCCATGGTCCTGGCGATGTTGGCTCTCGCTGTAATTTATTGGGTCGCGCGCCCCAAAGAAAAGCGTTTGTGGAACGTGCTCCCCGGTGCCATGCTCGCCACGCTGCTCTGGTGGCTCGTGAACGTCGTATTCGGCATTTACGTCCGGCGCGTGCCCTACAGCGTCGTTTATGGAGGATTGGCCGCCGTAATCGGCTTGATGATCTGGATGCAAATCTCCGCCGTCATTGTCTTCCTAGGCGCCGCCTGGAATGCCGAGCAAGCCGTCGCAAGAGCCCGTTGACATGCGTTTCGCTGCCCAGAAAGCCGGCGACCCATGAAGCCCGTCCAAGTCGAGTGTTACTCCGGCTATCGCGCGGACCAGCGCCCCGTGGTCCTGCACCTTGCGGAAGAAACCTTTGCTGTGACCGAAGTGGAAGACCGCTGGTACTCACCGGGCGAGACCCTTTTCCGCGTTCGCCTCGCCAATGGTGATCGCTACCTCTTGCGCCACGTCGAGGCTCAGGACACCTGGAGCATCGAAGGATTCCGCCGCTCCTCCACGCCCTGAAAGCTACCGAAAACCTGGTCGTGGGGAGGGAGCAGCATTCAATGACCTTTCCCGCAGCGCAAGACGGCTCACTATATAAGCCTCGCAAGGGTGAGGAAGGCGCATGCGAACGAGAGGTACGCCAATGAAGAAGCCCTTGAAGGTAACGCTCTTAATTGTGATGGGGCTACTGGAAATAGTGTTTCTCTCCTGGATCTTCGCGTCCAACCTACCGCGTCGCTCGGCAGAAATCGAAGCATTTGTGCGGTACCAGGCCGCACCAACGCAGGAGAATGAAAAACTCCGGCAACAGGAACGAGAGAGAACTCAGAGTGAAGTAACACTAAGGAAATCCGTAGGAGCTTGTCTCGCAGTCGGGAACGTTCTTCTTGTCGTATGGGTGGCTCGAAGACGGGGAAAGCCCGCAATAGTGGAGAACGCGCCCGATTCTTCGGAAGCTCTCCGTTAAGCATAATGAATTCTTTCAGGGCCTGCTTTCCGGAGCCGCGCTGCGATAGCCTTGCCTGCCGCATGGGGAGTGGGGGGTGACACGTCACATCGAAAGAGATGTCGCGCGGTAGCTTCACATCCTTAGAGCCTTCCGCGACGCATGTCGGAGATGGAGGATCTCCACGACGCGCTTGTCCTCTCGGATTTGGTAGTACACCAGTATGGGGCTATGCAATAGTTTTCGCACTCGCGACCTCTCGCGGATGGGATTGCCCATGCGGGGAAAGCGAGTCAGCAATTCGATATGATCAAGAAGGCTATTTCCGAAACGCGAGGCTGCCTCACCGTCGTCCTCGGCAACGTGACCGATAATTTCGGTGAGATCGTCTAACGAACTTTGCGTGAAGAGGAGGCGGTAATCCACTTGGGCAGAAGTTTGCGCACTTTTTCCAGGGCTACTGTACGGCCGGCTTTGGCATCTCGGATGCCCTCGTCAATAGCCGCGAGGGTGGCTCCGTCCTCTTCCTCGATGATAGGAGCGGGCTTCTCGAAGTCTGATTCTTTAACCTTGGCCATGCGGTTATGCTAACTGGTATAGGTGGTAGATGCAACAAATTGAGCAAAACTCGATTGTCAGGGCCAGGAAGATGCTGTTCCAGACTCGAAAAGCATCCGGACATGACTGTTGGCGAGCTTATTGAATCTGCCTGCAACGAACTGCGGCGAGTCCGCTGAATTGCCGCTTTGACACCCAACAACGTGAGCGTATAGTCAAGAGGTCCTACCCTCAATTGGGCGATCTGAAGGGTCTGACACCGGGCAACGCCAAGGTCGCGAAATGAGACAGGGAAAAGTATGAAGCCAAAAGTGACCCAGCGCACCCTCCGTCGCCGCACCTTCCGCCTTTTGATGCTCCTCCCCCTCCTGGCGGCAATCTCCCTCCTCCTCCGCGCCCAGGATCCCGCCTCCAGTACCCCTCAGACTCCTCCGCCTGCAGTGAAACCTCCGGCGATTACCACTGACACGCCTCCTCCGAAGCCCCCCGCGGACCCCAAGCAGGAAGTGTCCACCATGGACACCGGTACCACCTTCAAGCTGCGTGTAAACCTCGTCCAAGTCCATGTGATTGTGCGCGATGACAAAGGTAAGCCTGTTGGCAATTTGACCAGATCCGATTTTCAGCTCTTTGACAACAACAAGCTCCAGTCCATCTCAACCTTTGGTACTGAAACCGCCCAGTCCCGCAAAGAACGCGCGGACGCTGCCGCCAAAACCCAGTTGAACGAAGGACAAACTCCCGCCGGAGACACCGTAACGCTCCCGGAACGATTCGTCGCCATGACCTTCGATGATGTGAACCTCAAAATTGCGGATGCCGTTACGGTTCGTGAGGCTGCGAAGAAATTTATCGATACCATTACTCCCGTCGACCGTGTCGCCATTTTCTCTACCTCCGGCCAGATGAAACACGATTTCACCAACGACAAAGAGGCCCTCAAAAGCACTCTGATCAATCTCATTCCCCACAATCTGGCGGGCAGCAACACCAGCAGCTGCCCCGATGTTTCCCACTACATGGCGGATCAAATCATCAACTTTCATGACACCCAGGCCCTTTCGGTGGTCGTCCAGGAAACCTGGCAATGCATGTTTGGCGGAAACCAGCAAATGCTCGCGGCCGCACAATCGGCAGCGGAGGCGGCGATAAATCAGGAGTTGATGCAGGGAGACGCCAACAACAACTACACCTTCCGCAAATTGGAAGATGTACTCCGCGCTCTTTCGGGCAAACCCGGCGAGCGCATCTTGCTGCTCGCTTCTCCCGGTTTTCTGCTTTCCATGAATTCAACCGACTATTCCGATAGCGAAGGCATCGTCGAGCGCGCCAATCGCGCCAACATCGTCGTTAACACCTTGGACGCTCGTGGACTCTACGCTCCGGAAATGGGCGGCGACATTGCGGCGCAGACTTCCGATACCGGCTTAACGGCCGGTCTGAAAAGTTCCTATCGCCTCGCGGAACAGACCGCCCAGCAATACGTCCTCATGGATATTGCCTACGGAACCGGCGGCACCTTCTTTCATAATTCCAACGACCTCGTTGGCGGCCTCGAACTCACCGGCGGCGTCCCGGAAGTTTCCTACGTGCTGGGTTTTTCGCCGCAGAATCAGAAAATGGACGGCGCCTATCACACCATCAAGGTGAAACTGACCGGAAAACAGAAGTATGCGATCCAGGCGCGTCGCGGCTATATGTCGCCCAAAAAAGTGAGCGATCCCGAAGAAATGGCCAAACAGGAAATCCAGGATGCCGTTTATTCCCAGGATGAAATTGACGATCTCCCCCTGAATTTCCAGACCCAGTATTTCAAGACGGACCCTTCAGACGCTCGCCTCAGCGTCGTTTCCAAGGTCGAACTCAAGGGCGTCCACTTCCGCAAGGCCGAAGGACGAAATCTGGACAGCCTCACGGTGGCCACTGTCATCTTCGACGAAAACGGTAACTATGTCACCGGTGGCTCCAAGATCGTCACCATGCGCCTGCTTGATACAACCTATGAACGGCTCAGCCGCTCCGGGTTGACCGTCAAATCCAGCTTCGATGTGAAGCCCGGCAAATACATGGTGCGGCAAGTGGTGCGGGATTCGGAAGGCGCGCAGATGGCGGCGCGCAATGGCACAGTGGTGATACCGTACTGAGTATGGTGTGAAAACGGTTGCTTAGTTTGTACCTCTATCAACCTTATATCGCGTCTAACTCAGCAACGAACCTCGCTCGATATCTGCACGGTGCTCAAAAGGAGGGGGAAATGAGCTTCGAGCCAAAAATCAATACTCACAATCTAATCATCAAGGTGCTTCTCCTGGCGCTGATGGCTTGGCCCGTTCTTGTCCGTGCGCAAGCGCCGGACGCACCCAAGCCTCCTGACACCAACCAGCAGCCAGTCGCTAGCGGCGCTGTGATCCGCACGGAGTCGCGAGTTGTCCTTGTCGACGCCATCGTCACCGACAAAAAGGGCACCTACATCACCGACATGAAGCAGCAGGATTTTAAGGTCTATGAAGACAACAAAGAACAGGCCATCACTAGTTTCTCTTTTGGCTCCGACCCAACGATCGAAGCCAAGGGCCAGCAGCACTACATGATTCTGTTCTTTGACAACTCCTCCATGGACGCCGCCGATCAAATCCAGGCTCGTAAAGCCGCCGGCCAGTTTATCGAGAAGAGCGCCGGGCCAGACCGCCTCATGGCCGTCGTCGATTTCGGCGGTACCCTGGCCATCGAACAAAACTTCACCGCGAACGCCAAACTCCTGCAATCCGCTGTTGCCGGTGTGCACAATTCTCATGTTTCATCAAATGTAGCTTCAAATGACTCCGTCGGCACGCCCCCTTCCACCATGCCCACCTCGATGCCCACCTCGATGGGAGTAACTCCCACGATGACCCTTCCCTCCATGGGCAATGCGGAAGCCGATTTTGGCGCGCGCACCATGCTTCTCTCGATCCGCAGCCTCGCCAAAAATCTCCGCGGCGTTCCCGGCCGCAAAATGCTCATCCTCTTTTCGGCCGGCTTTCCCATCGACGACCCTGAGCGTTTGTCAGAGTTGACAGCGACGATTGATGCTTGCAACAAAGCCAACGTCGCCGTCTACGCCCTCGACGTTCGCGGCTTGATAGCCTCCGCTCCCGGCGGCAGCGCTCGCATGCAACAACCTTCCAGCACAAACAGTGCAAGCACCGCAACTTCAAGCAGCGCCAATCAAACTCTTCGTCCCAGACTCGTGCTAGCCAGCTATCCCGCTCCCGCAGCCATGGAACCCCAACGGCCCGGCGGCGGTGGTGGTTCTGGCGGAGGTGGCGGAACTGGTGGAGGGGGTGGCAGAGGCGGAGGAACGGGCGGAACTGGGGGCACTGGAGGTACCGGCGGGACAGGTGGAACAGGGGGTAAAGGTGGGACTGGAGGAACCGGAGGTACGAGTGGCACGGGGGGTAAAGGTGGCACCGGCAGCAGCGGCTCCGGAAGCGGCGGGAGGGGCAGCAGCGGTGGTGGAGTCAACACGAATCCCGCGTATAACAACTACAACAATCCCATGAACCAGCCGCGGACAATTCTGCCTCCGTTGCCAAGTGCGGCTACCAATCAACAGATCCTGATGGCTCTGGCGGAAGGAACTGGCGGATTTGCGATTTATAACACCAACGATCTGCTGTCAGGGCTGGATCGCATCGCGCGAGAGGGCGATCAGTTCTACGTGCTCGGTTATGTTCCGCAAGCGACGCCCGAGGGCAGTTGCCACGCTCTGAAAGTTAAGCTGAATCGCGGCGGATCGGAAGTTCGCTCGCGCAGCGGATACTGCAACACGCGGCCCGTGGATCCTCTAGATGGAAAACCCATCGAAAAACAAATGGAAGCTCAGGCAGCGGGCTCGCAGCCTGGAGCAATTCATGGCGCAATGCAGGCGCCTTATTTCTACACCGGGCCAAACATCGCGCGCGTGAATCTGGTGATGCAGATTCCCGGCGACTCGCTCGTGTTCAACAAGGACAAAGGAAAATACCACGCGGTCGTCAACGTACTAGGGATTGCGTACAAACCTGATGGAAGTACAGGGGCGCGCTTTAATGATGTCCTTAACCTCGACTTGGATAAAGACGAGTGGAAGGAATTCACCAAGGCGCCCTATCGCTACACCAACCAGTTCGATGCGGCTCCCGGAGCATATAAATTGACCGTGGTGCTCAGCTCCGGCGGCGATGCCTTTGGAAAATTTGAAACTCCACTGCAGATCGATGCTTACGACGGCAAAAAATTCACGCTGGGTGGCGTAGTGCTTTCCAACGACATGCAACGCATTTCAGAAATTCCCACGGAAGTGGATGCGGGCATGCTCGAGGATCGTACTCCGCTCATCGTCAAAGGCATGCAAGTGAATCCGGCCGCGGACTACCGCTTCAAAAAGACGGACAACGTGGTGCTTTATTCCGAGCTCTATGAGCCGCTCCTGAAGTCTGACAATCCTCCGAAAGTGGCGGCCGGCTACCGCATTTTCGACAAGGCGACAAACAAAGAGATGTCGTTCTCTGGCGCCCAGTCCATGGAGGAGTACATTCAAAAGGGCAATCCCGTGATTCCGTTTGGGCTGAAAGTCCAAGTAAAGGATTTGCCCGCGGGGAATTACAAGTTGGTGTTGATGGGGGCGGATACCGCGAAGAACCAGGCAACTCCGCGCGAAGCGGACTTCGTCCTGAGCGATTAGCCATAGGGGCTAATCTTAGGGAACACGGGCACTTGCGCCCGACAACTTTCCTGCACCAGCCGGGTTAAGCTGAAGATGATGCTGCCTTCGGGCCATGCCATCTCACCTCGCTCCGTCCGGCTTACGCCTAAGCCGAACGGTCGTGCTGCGTCCACCTTCGCGCTCACTTTCAGATCACTTCTTGCTGTGCTGCTCAGCGTGGCTTGTGTCTTCACGCTGTCCATCGACCTGCCCGCACTCGCGGCCAGCGGGCTCCCTTCCGACAAAAACGCCAAACAAGATGCCGTTTTAAAAGGCTTGCCCATTACAGAATTGAGCGCCGACGAAGCGATTCTTCACGCGCTGAACCGGCTGGCCTATGGGCCTCGCCCCGGAGACGTCGAGCGTGTCCGTCAAATGGGGCTGGCAAAATGGATCGACGTGCAGCTCAATCCCAAAGCGGTGGATGACTCCGCGATGGAAGCGCGGTTGCGGGACTATCCCACGCTGCAGATGTCCTCCGCCCAATTAATCGCCGAATATCCCAATCCAAAGCAAGCCGCGAAGCAAGCCGCAAAGCAGGCGAGCATTTCCAAGGAAGACACCACTCAACAAGCCCTGCAGAAAGACGCCGATGCCGGCGTAACCGCGATGGTGCAGGGAATATCGCCGAACGATTCCAGCGCGAATGGTGAAGCCGCCGCAGGTGAAAGCATGAACATGCCTTCCCCGGATATTCCTTCGCCGATGAAGCTGAATCCCGCCACGCCGGGAGCGGGCAAAAAAGATTCGCTGGGAGTGGACCCCAACGCCGTGCCGCGAGCGATGGCCGACGATAGCAACAAGCCGCAGCGCGTGGTGGAAGAACTCGCCATGGCCAAAGTGACGCGCGCCATTTATAGCGAACGCCAATTGCAGCAGGTGATGGACGATTTCTGGTTCAATCATTTCAATGTTTACGCGGGCAAGGGCGAGGATAAGTGGTACCTCACTTCTTACGAGCGCGACGTGATCCAGCCGCACGCGCTGGGCAAGTTTAAGGATCTGCTGACGGAAACCGCCAAGAGCCCTGCGATGCTTTTCTATCTGGACAATCATCTCAGTGCCGACCCGCGCGCCGCGGAACGCCAGGCTGCTCTGCGCGCCATGCGCCAGCAGATGCGCCGCGGTCCTTACGGAGGTCCGTATCCGCCGCCAGCGCAGGCCGCGAACAAAAAGAAGCAGGAGCGCGGGCTCAACGAAAATTACGGCCGCGAATTAATGGAGTTGCACACGCTCGGCGTGGACGGAGGTTACACGCAGCAGGACGTGACGGAAGTGGCGCGCTGCTTCACCGGCTGGACCATTGAGAAGCCCCGTGAAAATCCGCGCTTCAAGTTTGACGAGCGCGTGCACGATCCCGATCCCAAACACGTGCTGGGCAAAAAGATTCATGCGGGCGGGATGAAGGATGGCGAGCAGGTGATTGATCTGCTGGTCAAGAATCCCAACACCGCAAAATTTATCTCGACCAAGCTGGCGCGGCGATTTGTCTCCGATACTCCGCCGCCCGCGCTCGTTCAGCGCATGGCCAAGTCCTTTCAGAAAAGTAATGGCGACATCCGCGAAGTGATGCGGACGATGATTTATTCGCCGGAGTTCTGGTCTCGCGAAGCCTATCGCGCCAAAGTGAAAACGCCCTTTGAACTGGTGGTCTCCTCCGTGCGCGCTCTGGGCACGGATGTGGATACGCCTCTTCCCCTGGTGCGCTGGGTGGGCCGCATTGGTGAACCTCTCTATCAATGCCAGCCGCCAACAGGCTATTCGGACAAAGCGGAAACCTGGGTGAACACTGGCGCACTGTTGAATCGCCTGAATTTTTCGCTGGCCCTTGCGGGAAACAAAGTGCGCGGCTCGCGCAGCGATGTGACCGCGTTGCTGGGCAGCGATTCCAGCGCCGACGCCAAGGCCGCACTCGATCGCGCCGTGGCTGTTTTTCTTGGCGGGCAGGTTGCTGCCGGAACCGTGGATACGTTGCAGAAGCAGCTCGACAGCCCGCAGATTGTTCAGGCGAAACTCGACGATCCGGTTAAACAAGTGGATTTGGGCGTAGTCACCGGGTTGGTGCTTGGCGCGCCGGAATTTCAGCGGCGATAGTTTTGGAGTTCACATGAGCAATCACTGTTGCGAAGGCGTGCGGCCCGCAAAATTCTCGCGCCGCTATTTTATGAAGCAGGGCGGCATCGCCATGGTCGGCCTGAGCGCCGTTCCTGCTTTTCTGCAGCGCGCGATTGCTTCCACACCCGGGGCAGGGAAGAAGCAACTCGTCGTGCTCTTCCAACGCGGAGCCGCCGACGGCCTGAACATTGTGGTGCCCTTCGCCGAACCCAACTACTATCGTCTGCGCCCCAGCATCGCAATTCCCCAACCGCGGCGTGGCGGAAGCGATGCGGCAATTGATCTTGACGGATTTTTCGGCCTGCACCCAAGCCTTGCGCCGCTCGCGCCGCTCTTCCAAAAAAATCAATTGGCCATTGTGCATGCCGCCGGTTCGCCTGATCCCACTCGCTCGCATTTCGATGCGCAGGATTTCATGGAGTCTGGAACTCCCGGCGTAAAAGCTACGGAAGATGGCTGGCTGGATCGAGCGCTGGGCACGATCCCGGAAGAAAATGCTTCGCCATTCCGCGCCGTGGCCATGGGTCCGAATTTGCCGCGCATGCTGCAGGGCAGCACTGGCGCTGTAGCCATTCCCGATCTGCGCCAGTTCAAAGTGCAAGCGCAATCCGCCGCCGTGGCGAATGTAGCGCAGGGTGGGTTCGAGGCCATGTATGCGCAGACCGTGGACCATGCCCTGCATGGCACCGGCGCGGAAACGTTTGAAGCCATCGACCTTTTGCGCAAAATCGATATGAACAAATTCCCGCCGGAAAACGGTGCGGATTACCCCAAGGGCCAAGTGGGACAAAAGCTGCAGCAGATTGCCGTGATGCTGAAAGCGGATATCGGCGTGGAAGTGTTGTTCGTGGATTGCGGCGGGTGGGATAACCACGTCAATGAAGGCGGCGCGCAGGGTCAGTTGTCTAACCTGCTGAAGGAACTTGGGCAATCGCTGGCCGCGTTTGATCAGGATATGGGCGATCGCATGGGCGACATTGTTGTAGTGACGATGAGCGAATTTGGCCGCACCGCAAAAGAAAACGGCAACCGCGGCACGGACCACGGCCACGCCAATTGCATGTTCGCGATGGGCGGAGACATCAAGGGCGGCCGCGTCTATGGCAAATGGCCGGGGTTGGAAGAACACAAGTTAAACGAAGGCCGCGATCTGGCGCTGACGACGGATTTCCGTTCTGTGGTTGGCGAGATTTTATCCAAACACATCGGCGTGAAGGATTTGGCACCGGTGTTTCCGGGGTTCGACAACAACCCGCACAAATTTGCAGGCCTCGTCAGGTCTTAGTCCTCTCGCTCGGTCAGAGATTTAATCACACCTGACAGCTCTACCACCTCAATGTCTTCCGGGCACTCCGGCCAATTGTGCCGCCAGCAGACAATTGCATCGCAACCGCCTGCAGGGTGGCCGTGGTTGCGGAAATTCAAGCTCTCAAATTCAAATTCGATCTCCACGCGCTTCCAACGTCCCGGACCCATCCGGCGCTTGGCCTCGCAATCGGGGAACCCCGTTTGCATAGCCTCGACCATGTAGCCGAGCTCCCTGGCCAGCATCCCAAACAGGAATATCACGCCCTGCTCGTTCGCCGGCTCGTGGCGCAGCCCGCGGAAGTCCATGGGGTCCCCATAGGTGCGACGATCGCGTAACTGCGCGCGCTGTGCTCCGTTCGGCGGCGTCGAGGAACGCGAATCTTGGTTCCCTGGGGCCTCCTCCTTTCGTTCGGAAGCAGGCAGGAGCGCCACGACGCCCGCCCATTCACGCTTGCCTCTGGCAAAATTGCGAAAGGCTTGCGGCACGGACGCCCAGCCGCCGAACCGTTTTTCCAGGGTGCGAGGCTCATATTTTCCCTCGAGCAGATACCCGCGCCGCGAAGGCACCGCTCGCTTCTTCCGCACCGTTTCGCCCCAGTCTTTCAGGAGGTCGCTATCCTGGAGCGTTACCCTTAGCCTGCGTGGTTCGAGGCCCGCTGCCCTCACGGCGTCATTCCATTTGGGAAAGAATTTCGCGAGCGTATACTTCGTGAATTCCGCGCGCCCGAAGAATTCCGCGTGCGATGGCGTGCGGCGAAGCTGCCTCGCAACGGCGCGTATCGAATCTATGATCTGCTGCTTGCTTGCCACGGGTTCTCTGCTTTGGAGTGCGGCGGCTCGCCGCCGCTTTTCTTTCGATTCGTGCTGTGAAGACACGTCTGAAGCGTGCGTACAAGAAGCTCGCGGGATTGGGCGCGAAGGAGATCTCCAATAGCGTACGGAAAAATGCCCGCTCGTCATTCCGAACGGAGTCTTCGGAGTGAGGAATCTCTCTTTTTCCAGTGGCTTTGTCGAGAAGGGATTCCTTGCTTCAGTCGGATAACGTTGGGATCGTGCTAAGGGCCGTTAACCAACTTCTATGCGCGGTGAAACCGCTAAGCGAGGACCGCTGCCCCTAAAATGAAAAAGCGGGAGATCAATCTCCCGCTTCACGAAGCGCACTTTTATACGTTGGTAAGTTTATCAAAGAGCTATGGTTGTGTCAAGCAAAACTTTTCGAGAATTTGGTACTGTCCCGATTCGAATTTCGGGGTTAGCTCGCGTTATTACCTTTAGAATCAGCCTGCATCAAGCCCATCAGCACTCCGCGCGAGTCCTTTTTTGTACGCAGACCATCGGAACCACCGCAGAAAAAGCGGTAATCGGTGCTCCACTCCTCACCGAATATATCCTCGTAAACAATATGCCCGTAGACGTAAAGCGTGTGTTCGGGCGTGTAGAGTGACGACAAGTCAGAGGCTCGTATCGGAGTCTTCACGGGGACAACGAGAGTATGATGACCGCCCGGAGAGAGTATAGATATGGACAACTGCAATCCCCCCGGCGGCTCGGGGAGTTTAGAAACGAGAGGGTGGGGGAGCACACCAATACCTATCCAGTGGCGTACCTTATACGCAGGAGTTTGTCCGTAGTTCTTAATGTTGACTTGACCTTCCGGGATGTTGGGAGGATCGAGTTTCAGACCGGATTCAGACACACCAACATAGGCCCGCAATTGTTTTTTTGCGCTATTTTGCAAAACGCTGGTTTGACGAATCATAGCCCAAATGGTGAGGATTAGTGCGGCTGCCTGCACGATTCCGACCCATACCAGCCACCATTCCACGTCTATGGAGTGCTTCCTCTCTGAGGCTTCGGTCTTTTGCGCTTCGGCTTGCTGTTGTTGAATTTGATTCACCGCGGACGATACCGACTGTATCGCCTCAGCCGATTGCTGATTCTTCTTGGTGTCCCTGGCGGACTGACTGCTGGAGGGATCACCGTTTTTGACCATGCCCCTGCTTGGATGCGCAGGACCTTGAGGATTAGGTACGACCCACAGACCGAACGCAAGCGCGGCGATAAGTAGTTCTCGCATAGTAGGGAAAGTGTAACACCGTGTCCGATACCGCAATTCGGAAGGTGAACGATCTGAAATTAGGACACTACCGAGAATTTCTTTATCTAGCTTCTAGCGGAGGCGCAATTTGAGTGTCGAGCGTGGCCTACCAGTGAGTCAGAATCTCCGGTAGTGGGTCAGTTTGAATTTAGCCCACTTCTGCGGTAGGCTCGCTTGTCAAATGGGTATCGGAGACGTTGCGAGCGTTTTGGGTCTGATCGTAACCATCGTGGGCATGTTTTGGTTTAAGCGCAAGGGTGGACGGCGAAGCAGAGCGTTTATTCCGTTCTGTGCGCTGACACTGTTGCTGTTTACTCAATTTCTGAGCACCAAAATACTCGGCAAAGGACTGCTTCCAGAGGTGAGTTTCACTAGCCTGGTATTTATGCTTGTTTTGGGGACTTACTGGCTCGCCCGAGATGAAGAGCCGTAGGTATAACAAGACGGGTTAGAATTCAAACTGACCCACTACCCAATCTCCATATTCAGAGTTCCCGAATCCAGATATTGCGATAGCGCACCGGGTCGCCGTGATCCTGCAGGGCCAACGGAGCCTTGTCTGGGCCAGGCTCGTATGTCGGGATATCGCCGATGGCGGTGCGGCCTCTGATTTCGACGTTGTCTTGCACTAGGACGCCGTTGTGAAAGACGGTGACCCGCGCGGGACGCAGCAGCTTGCCGGACGCATCAAAACGAGGCCCGTGAAAGACGATGTCGTAACTCTGCCATTGCCCCGGCGGCCGCGAAGCATTCACCAGTGGAGGATATTGCCCGTAGACGGCAGCGGCCTGCCCATCCGCATAGGTTCTGTTCTCATAGGAATCCAGTACCTGAATTTCGTACAGACCCATCAGGAAGACGCCGCTGTTGCCGCGTCCCTGGTCTTTTCCCGCGGGCGGCGCCGGTTCGGCAAACTCGACGTGCAATTGGCAATCGCCGAACGCTTGCTTCGTAAAGATATAACCGGTCTTCGCGACAACTTGTGCGTAGCCATTTTCCACTTTCCATTTCGCAGGGCTGCCATCCTCATGAACCCACTTGGAAAGATCTTTGCCATCGAACAGAATGATCGCATCGGAAGGCGCGCGGCCCGCCGCGTCTTGCGTGCTGGCCGTGCCTGGGTCCACCACCGGCGGAACGGGCCGGCTGCGATCGTGAATCTTCCACTTGGTGTCAACCTGGGACTGCGCGGGCACAGCGAGAACAAGCAGCAATGCGCCGCTGAACAACGCAAACAATAGTTTTTGCATGAAAAGCACCTCGGTGAGTAACTTCAGGAATTGTAACACTTGCGCTGCAAAAAAAAGGCGCCCCAGTCGATCGGGGCGCCTTTTGTGGGTGCAACGGCGCTATTGCGCGGCTGAACCCTTGATGCGCATGCTGTAGAACGAACGGTAGACGAAGGTGAAGGAGACGAGGAAGAACGCTGCCGCAAGAACGTGCGAGAGCGTGCCGCCCGTTTCCGAGGTCAACTTCACGGCCAGTTCGACGGCGAGCAAGCCGAAGAGGGTGGTGAACTTGATGACCGGGTTGAGGGCAACGGAGGAAGTGTCCTTGAAGGGATCGCCAACGGTGTCGCCGATTACGGTGGCGTCATGGAGAGGCGTGCCCTTCTGCTTCATCTCGACTTCCACGATTTTCTTGGCGTTGTCCCAAGCGGCGCCCGCGTCGGCCATGAAGATGGCTTGATACAGGCCAAAAATGGCGATGGAGATGAGGTAGCCGATGAAGAAGAACGGTTCGACGAAGGCGAAGGCCAGCGTCGCGAAGAAAACCGCGATGAAAATGTTGAGCATGCCCTTTTGGGCGTACTGCGTGCAGATTTCCACCACTTTCTTGGAGTCGGCAACGCTGGCCTTTTCGGCGCTCTCGAGCTTGATGTGGGCCTTGATGAATTCCACCGCGCGATAAGCGCCGGTGGTTACGGCCTGGGTGGAAGCGCCGGTGAACCAGTAAATCATGGCGCCGCCGGTAATCAGGCCGAGGACGAAGGGAGCGTGCAGGAGGGAGAGCTTCTCGAGGTTATTGGTGAGGCCGTGGGTAAGCGCCATGATGATGGAGAAGATCATGGTGGTTGCGCCGACGACCGCTGTGCCGATGAGGACGGGTTTTGCGGTGGCCTTGAAGGTGTTGCCGGCGCCGTCGTTGGCTTCCAGCAGGTGCTTGGCGCGCTCGAAGTCTACGTCGATGTTGTAGTCCTTCTTGAGTTCTTCCTTGATGTTGGGAAGGGTCTCAATCATGGAAAGTTCGAACACGGATTGCGCGTTGTCGGTCACAGGGCCGTAGGAATCCACGGCGATGGTTACAGGTCCCATGCCGAGGAATCCGAAAGCCACCAAACCGAAAGCGAAGACCGCGGGTGCGCCCATCATGTGAGCGAGTCCCATCCTGCTGATGAGGTAGCCGATGGACATCAGGGTGACAATCGCGCCGCCCAGGTAGTAGCCAGAGAAATTGCCGGCCACGAAACCGGACAGGATGCCGAGGGATGCGCCGCCTTCTTGCGCGGAGATAACCACTTCCTTGACGTGGCGCGATTCCGTGGAGGTGAAGACTTTGACCAGTTCGGGGATGACCGCACCGGCCAGCGTGCCGCAGGAGATGATCGTGGCCAGCTTCCACCATTGGGTAGGATCGCCGCCGAGCGAGGGAATAATCAGCCAGGAAATCACGAAGGTGAATGCGATGGAGACGAAAGAGGTGATCCAGACCAGCCAGGTTAGCGGCGCCTCGAAATTCATATCCGCGGCATTGCCGAAGCGGGCTTTCTGAATGGCGTCGTTGATGAAGTAGGCGGCGGCGCTGGCGATGAGCATGATGACGCGCATGACGAAGATCCACACCAGCAGTTGGACTTGAATGGTGGGTTCTTTCACGGCGAGGAGGATGAAGGTGATGAGGGCAACGCCCGTCACGCCGTAAGTTTCAAAGCCGTCGGCAGTGGGGCCAACGGAATCGCCCGCGTTGTCGCCAGTGCAGTCCGCGATGACGCCGGGATTGCGCGCGTCGTCTTCCTTAATCTTGAAGACGATTTTCATCAGGTCAGAGCCGATATCGGCAATCTTGGTGAAGATGCCGCCGGCGATACGAAGCGCGGCCGCTCCGAGGGATTCGCCGATGGCGAAACCGATGAAGCACGGTCCGGCGTAATCAGCGGGAATGAAGAGCAAAATGATTAGCATCATAAGGAGCTCGACGCTAATGAGCATCATGCCAACGCTCATGCCGGATTCGAGGGGGATGTGATTGATGGGGTAGGGCTTGCCGCGAAGGCCGGCGAAGGCGGTGCGTGAATTGGCGAAGGTGTTCACGCGAATGCCGAACCACGCCACGCTGTAGCTGCCGCCCATGCCGATCAAGCTGAAGAGCAGAATAATGGGGAGAGTGACGGCGATGGATTTTCCTGGGACGGGGGACAAAATGCCGAAGTACAGGACGATCACGATGGCGATGAAGACCCATAGCAGGAGCAGGAATTTGCCCTGCGTGAACAGATACGTTTTGCAGGTCTCGTAAATGAGTTCGGAGATTTCGCGCATCGCCTTGTGGACCGGCAGGTTCTTCAGCTTCACGAAAATGGTCATGCCGAAGAGCAGACCGAGGAGGCAGATGAAGATGCCGAACAGCAGTAGGGTGTGGCCATTGAGGCCGAAGATAAACTTCACGGAGGTAAGGTCAGGAAGCTTTAGACCTGCCTCGCCGCCGGCTTCTGCCGCGGGTTGCGCGAGCAAGGCGGTGGCGCTGAAGAGCAACAAGGCCGAAGCCGCGAAAACACGAGTCAACATTCGTCTGCCCACAGAGCGGGCAGCATCGAGCACGATATGCATGAAGGATCCTCCAGAAGATTTAGATCAATGCGGGGCGGTTCTTGCGGCTTGAAGTACGGCCGCGGCCCCTGCTATTGGAAAACCGCACACCACTCCGGCCTGACGCGGAGCGTGGTGAACCAGAACCGGACAACATCCACCAGCATCAGGAGGAGCGCCTCACCCGAAAACGGGGAGGCTCCCGCTTGTTAGACAGGACGGGAACTCTGTTGTCTGCACACACAAGACGAACTGACCCCGAGCGGGTCGAAAGCACTTCGGCACTCCACAGAGTCTTGCGCGACAGACAAGCGAAACGCTGATTTATAACACTTTGCCAATGACGGGTCAAACCATTTACCAATGGAAATGGCCCTAAGTGGAGTACCAATGGTAGTATGACAAGTTAGCTCGACGATTGCTGTGACCTATAACCCAGGCGAATACCCAGAATGGACACCGAATTGACCCACGCGGCGCAGGAGACTACCCCCAAAACATCGCTCCGGCATGATTGGAAGAAGGAGGAGGTAGCGGCGATTTACCGGACCCCGTTGCCGGAGCTGGTTTATCAGGCGCAGACCATCCACCGGCAATTCCATGCGGCGGACCGCGTCCAGAAGTGCCAGTTGATTTCGATCAAAACGGGGGGCTGCCCGGAGGATTGCGCGTACTGTCCGCAAAGCGCGCATTACGATTCCGAGGTGGAGCGCGAAGGATTGCTGGACCCGCAGCATGTTGTGAGCGTAGCCCGGGATGCCAAAGCGAAGGGCATTACGCGGATGTGCATGGGGGCGGCGTGGCGGGAAGCGCCTCATGGGCGCGACTTCGAGAAAGTCCTGGAAATGGTGCGGGGCGTTTCGTCGCTGGGGCTGGAAGTGTGCTGCACGCTGGGCATGCTCACCAGCGAACAGGCGGTGCGGCTGAAGGAAGCGGGGCTCACAGCCTACAATCACAATCTGGACACCTCGCCGGAATTTTATGGGTCGATTATCACGACTCGCGTGTACGATGAGCGGCTGAGGACACTTGCGGCGGTGCGCAAGGCCGGCATCACGGTCTGTTGCGGCGGCATTCTGGGAATGGGAGAGAAGGAGAGTGACCGAGCGGGGCTGTTACATCAATTGGCGACGCTCGAGCCTCACCCGGAAAGCGTGCCGATCAACATGCTGGTCCGTGTTGAGGGAACGCCGCTGGCCAACATGCCGCCACTTGATCCGCTGGAGATGGTGCGGGCGATTGCCACGGCGCGAATCCTGATGCCGGCTTCGCGCGTTCGATTGGCTGCGGGACGCAAGCAGTTGTCCCAGGAAGCCGTGACGTTGTGTTTTCTTGCGGGCGCCAATTCGATTTTTGTCGGAGAAAAGCTGCTGACTACGCCAAACCCTGGTGTTGATGAAGATGAGCAAATGCTGCAGAGTTTGGGGATGAAGTCACTCGAGCCACATGCTGTCTAAAGCCCTAGCCACGTGGAAAGAACGACTGCAGAAGGGGTTGCGGCAACTTGACGAGCGCAACATGCGGCGGAGTCTGGCCGAAATTCGCGGCGTGAATTTCTGCTCGAATGATTATCTGGGATTGGCGGAACACCCGAAACTGCGCGAAGCCACGCTCGAGGCGGTGCAAAATGCGCAACGGGTTGGCGGGACGGGTTCACGTTTGCTTTCCGGGCAAACCGAGGAGTGGCGAGCCCTGGAAGCGGAGTTCGCCCAGTTTGCGGGTACCGAAGAGGCACTCTACTTTACCAGCGGGTATGCCGCGAACATGGGACTGCTGGCTGCGGTTGTGGGCAAAGATGATGTGGTTTATTCCGACGCGTTGAACCATGCCAGCTTGATTGATGGAGTGCGACTCTCCGGCGCGCGCAAGGTGATTTACCCGCACCTGGATCTGGAAGCACTCGAAGAGAGATTGCGCGAAGAAGCAGGCGCGCCGTGGCGTAAAGTTATTATTACGGAAAGCGTTTTCAGCATGGATGGGGATATTGCGCCACTGAGGAAAATCGCCGAATTGGCCGATAAATATGAAGCCGCGATCATCCTGGATGAAGCTCACGCCTTGGGAGTGATGGGTCCACAGGGCCGCGGGCTTGGCGCGGAGGCAGGCATCGTGCCTTATTTGCTCGCCGTGGTGCATACTTGCGGCAAGGCACTGGGATGCGCCGGGGCCTTCGTTTGCGGTCCAGCGGTATTGAAAGAGCACCTTATCAACCACGCCCGCACCTTCATTTTCAGCACCGCGCTCCCTCCCTATTTTTCGCAGCAGATTCGCGCCGCTGTTCATCTGGCAGCCGGGATGGATACGGAGCGCTTGGAATTGCAGGAGCGGGCGCAGCGTTTCCGCGCCGCGCTGCGCGCCGAAGGTTTCCACACCGCGGGCAGCGCGAGCCAGATTGTGCCGGTAGTCTTCGGGAAGGTGGAGGAGACGCTACAAGCCGCCGAACATCTTCAGCATGAGGGGTTTGCGGTGAGGGCTATTCGTCCACCTACGGTGCCAGAGGGCAAAACGCGGCTGCGACTTTCGCTGACTTCCCGGATCCCGCAAGAGGAATTGGACCGCCTGGTGAAATCTCTGGTCGCCTGGCGGGCGAACCATGACGCTCCCACCGCGTCGAGGCACGCATGAGACGGCAGTTCTTCATCACGGGAACGGATACGGGCGTAGGCAAGACGACACTCTCCGCCCTGCTGTGCGCCGCGCTTGATGCGGTCTACTGGAAGCCGATACAGACAGGGACGCTGGAAGGCTCCGACCGCGTCACGGTGATGCGGCTGGCCGGGATCGGCACGGACCGTACGTTGGATGAAGTCTACAAATTTGTGCCGCCGGTTTCGCCAGACCTGGCGGCGCGGTGGGCCGGGGTTGAAATTGACTTGAACCGCATGAATCTTCCGATGAGCCTGATGAACGATTGGCTGATCGTGGAGGGAGCGGGGGGCGTTCTGGTGCCCATCAACTCGAAGCAGTTCATGCTGGATATGATGGTAAAATTCAAGCTGCCGGTGATTCTGGCGGCGCGCAGCGGTTTGGGGACAATCAACCACACGTTACTGACGCTGGCGGCGCTGCACGCGGCGGAATTGCCGGTGCATGGCGTGGTGTTAATCGGGGATCAGAATCGCGAGAACCGCGACACCATCGAGAAGTTTGGCCATGTGAGGGTGATCGGCGAAATTCCCAAGCTCCCGAATCTGCACCGCACCGCCTTGATGCAAGTCTTCCTGAATCATTTTGATCGATCGGCTTTTGCCCAATGACTAAACCAATCCGTATCTGGCATCCCTTTACGAATTCCGCACTGGACCCTGCGCCGCTTCACGTGGCCAGCGCCCAGGGCGTGTATCTGCACCTCGCCGATGGACGGCGGATCCTGGACGCCATCTCGTCGTGGTGGGTCAATCTTCATGGCCACGCCCATCCGCGTATCAGCGATGCCGTTGCCGCGCAGGCGCACAAGTTGGAGCACGTGTTGCTGGCGGGATTCACGCACGAACCTGTCGAGGAACTTGCGACGCGGTTGCGCAAATGGGTGCCTGCCGATCTCACGCACATGTTTTTTTCGGATGACGGTTCCACAGCCGTCGAGGTCGCCCTGAAACTTGCGGTGCAGCATTTCCAGAATTTGGAGCGGCCGGAAAAGCACGAAATCGTGGCTCTGGCCCACGGATATCACGGCGATACCGCCGGAGCCATGTCCGTCAGCGATTCTTCGCCTTTCACCGCGCCTTTTGAATCCATGCGCTATCCGGTGCATCGCGTACATTCCGCGTATTGCCACCGGTGTCCCGTGGGATTGAAGCGCGAGAGTTGCCACATCGAATGCGTGCAAAAGTTGGAGGGGTTGCTGGCGGAGCGCGGGGACAAGATTGCCGCGGTGATCGTGGAGCCGCTGCTGCAGGGAGCTGGGGGGATGATCGTGCATCCCGTCGAGTTTCTGCAGAAAATCCGGGCACTTTGCACAAAGCATGATGTATTTCTGATTGCCGACGAAGTGCTTACGGGTTTTGGCCGCACGGGAAAAATGTTTGCGTGCGATGTGGCGAATGTCGTGCCAGACCTGATGTGCCTTTCGAAGGGACTGACGGGCGGGTACCTGGCGATGGGGGTGACGCTTTGCACGGATCGCGTGGAGTCTGCCTTCCGCAGCAAGAACCGGTTGCACACCTTTTATCACGGGCATTCCTACACGGGGAACGCGTTGGCTTGTGCGGCGGCCAATGCCAGCTTGCAGATATTCGAGGAGGAGCCGGTTTTTGACCGAATCGCCGCGATCGCGCGAGTGAATGCCGACCGACTGAAGCATTTGCGCAGCATGCGCCAAGTGGCCGACACGCGCCATCTGGGAACGATTGGGGCGCTGGAACTGCGCGCCGAAGATCCGGGCTACCTGTCTGCGATGCGGCCGAAACTATATGACTTTTTTCTGCGGCGCGGGGTTTTGCTGCGGCCGCTTGGTAATGTGATTTACGTGCTCCCGCCTTACGGGATTGCCACGGAAGAGCTGCACCACGTTTACGACATCATCACGGAAGCGATCGAGGCGCTGCTCTAAGAAGGTGCGGGGAAGAGTGGTTTGGCCCGGCGTTCTGGGCGAAGCGGGGAATCTCTCTTCGTCGGAAACCCAAGAGAAGAGGGATTTCATCGCACGAAAGGCGTGCGATGCAGAACCGTATCTCACTTCGCAGACTCCGTTCGGAATGACGGGATGGAGGTTGTTTAGTGATGTGCCGGGCTATTTCAACGGTTTGCTACACTGAATTTTACGATTGACGGAGGAACTGTACTTGACGGCGCCGTTAAGCGGCTGGAAGCAGAAAATTGTTTTATTCGCGGGGACGATTGGCGCGCCCGGGCTTTTCCTTATCTCTTTCCTGGATTCCTCGATTCTCACGTTTCCGGTGATCAACGACTTGCTGCTGATCGAGCTCTCGATCCAGCATCCGTTGCGCATGCCGCTTTACGCCACAATGGCCGGACTTGGTTCGCTGCTTGGTTGCCTGCTACTTTATTTCATTGCAAAAAAGGGCGGGGAAGCGTTCTTCCGGAAAAAGGCAGGCAAGCGCGCCCCCGCGATTCGGCATTGGGTGGAGCGAAATGGTTTTGGAGGGATGTTGCTTGCAGCGCTGCTTCCGCCGCCCACGCCCTTCAAGATTTTTGTGTTTGCCGCCGGGGTGTTTGAGGTGCCGCTGACGAGTTTTACTTCCGCGATCGCGTTGGCGCGGGCGATTCGCTACTTTGGAATGGGGTATCTGGCCATTCGCTACGGGCAGAACGCGCTACCGTTTTTGGCGCAGCACAAGTTGGCAGTCACGATCGGGGTGGTTGCGTTCGTTCTGGCAAGTTATGGCGCCTCACGCTTGATCTTGCGCGAAAAGGCGGAGCCTGCTGCCTGAGCTTTGTTCCTGGCAGGCGTGATGAGTTACCGCAAGTGAACTTCGCCCGCCCAGTTAATTTCTTCACCCAGAAGATTCGCGGAGGAATCTAGATAAATTCGGGCTACCACGCGGTGGCGCGTTTGTTGTTCCGCCACATCGCGCAAATCTCGAATCACGACTTCGTAGCCACTCTCCGTTTTGTCCACCGCCGCGCGGGGGATGCTTGCCGCTCTCAGAAATCGGCGGCCCACCGAGGACTGTTGCACCGCCGTCAGCACCGGCGACTCTTCCGGCTTGTGCAGGCAGGTGGCAGCTTCCGCGTCGAAACTATCGCCAGAGCTGGCTGGAACTTCCACCAGACAAAGATAGGATTGCGTTTCCACTACGCCATGCCAGGTGAATACAGAAAGGGTATCGGCAAACGCCGCCACGCGACGGGGCGATTCGCCGCGATAGGTGTGAGCATCCAGCGCCGTAGTGCTGCTGAAATGCAGGATGCCGCGTGCTGCGGTGTACACGGCCAGCAAACTAAGGACTACCAGAGCGCCTTTGCGGCCGCGCGGCGATTTATTTTTCGCGCCGATTTCCAAACTTACCAATCCGAAAAACTCTGGCAGCAGAACGCCTGCCAGCAGCAGCACGAAGATCCACGGATCGATGGAGGGGAGCCAGTCCAAAGAAAAACGCGTGGCGCGGAAAGGCCAGAGCAGGGCTACGCCGCCGGATTGGCAGAGGTCGAAAATCACATGGAGGATGGCCGAACAGGCTGCCGCGGACAGAAGGACCTTCCACGTTTCGCGACGTTGGCGGTCCAGCGCGCGCGCGACGAGCGCGGCAATCCCAATGATGACAAGAGTGCCCAACAGGGAATGTGTGAACGTGCCTCGGGCTGCCAGGAAAGCGGCAGGGCCAAACCAGACGCTGATCCAGTCGGCGTCGGCAAGAGTACCGGCAATCAGCATGGTGGCCAGCACTGGCCATGCGCGGCGGGAAAAGAAGCCGCGCGCCAGGGCCAGGGAAAGCAACGCATGTGTGAGAAAGTTCACTTTTAGGATTCGCGGGATGTACCGCTGTTGGAGACCGGTGTGCCACGCGGAACGAGAAGCTTTAATGCTTTCGGCACAATCGTGAATTGCACGGGGAGCCGCGCGAACGGTTCGCCGTCCAGTTGGGCGTATACCGGCTTGCCATCCAGCGGCTCGCACAACAGCGTGTCCGCCTTCCAGAAGTGTACATCTTCTTCTTTGCGCAGATTGCCCATCCACAATGTTGGCAGGTAACTCAGGTAGCGAAAGCCGCTCTGCGTGGTCAGCGCCATCACTTCAAACTGGTCTTCGAACAGGTCCGCCTGGTCGGTAATCTTGAACGGGCCGCCGTAATTTTTTGTGCGGCCCACAACCACCAGCGTGCCTTCCACCTGGCGATCACCGGCACGCACGCGAAAGCGCGGAAATGTGTAGCGGAGAACTTCGCGGGCGCCTTGCCACCAGTACGCGAGGATGCCCACGCGGGCTTTCAGGCCGAGGTCAACGGAATAGACGATCATGCCGTCGGGACCAGCGCCGGCAACGCTCAGGAAGTAGCGCTTCTTCTCTGGACTCTCGAGCGGCGTGGCCAATCCCAGCGCGATTTCGCGCAATTCGGCGTTTATCATTTGCTTTGCCGCGCGCGGGATGTCCCATGGCAGCGCAAGCTCTTTCGCCAGAATGTTGGCGGTGCCTCCCGGCAGAAGAGCTAGCGGCACGCGGTGGCCGTTCATCGAAGTGGCCAAGCCGTTCACTACTTCGTTGAGCGTGCCATCGCCGCCGCAAGTGATTACCAGTTGGCGGCCATCGCGGATGGCCTGCTGCGCGATTTCCGTGGCATGGCCGGGGGCCGTGGTTTCCGCAAGCTCGGCCTCGATGCCACCGGCGGAAAGGATGCGGCGGGCCTGCTCGATGAGGCGGCGGCGAGCGTTTCCGCCATTACCGGCGTTGGGGTTGTGAATCAAGAGCGCGTTGTGGAACTGAGTTTCCATGGTCTCCCGGTGCTATAAGCGCGTGCACCATTCTATATGAAGATGAGAAATAGAAGGCGGCGGTGACACGCAGATTTTCCTGCGGGCACCTGGAGAGTCAGGGGAGCACGTGGGGTGCCAGATGGAGGAATCGGGACAGTGTTGCTTGCTGACAGAGTCAAAGGCTAAGAATGCAGTCTTCGGCCGTACGATGAAATGGATGAGGCGAATCGGAGCAGCCTAGGGCGAGTTCAGTAGGCGGCTACGGTCTTCTCGAGCTCGGCGTTCAGCTTGATGTCACCGGCGGCGAGCTTGATGGTGCGCTTCCAGGGTTCGAAGCCCTTCTTGCTGATGATTACGGTGTGTTCGCCGACGGGGAGGTCAAGGGCGGAAGGCGTGTTGCCGACGAAGCTGCCGTCAACTTCAATGTCGGCCGCATCGGGATTGGAGACGATGGAGAGCTTGACGCCGGTGTCTTTTGGAGCTTGGGCAGGGGCAGCGGCTGCAGGCGCGGCGGCGATCAGGGTCTCATCGATGCCGGCTTTGCCGAGCATGGCATTCACCTTGCTAATTTCCTTGGGCTTGGCTTCTTCAAACCTGATGTAGAAATTTTCGCATTTGGGAAAGCCAAAGCCCTTCCACCACTGCATTTCGTAGTAGTAGGTTTGGCCTGGAGCCCAGTTGGCGGTTAGACCCTTGCCTTTGTGACTGTCGTCGCTGATGACGTGAGTTCCGGTGGTGGCATCGGTCTCCCATACATGCCAGAGAAAGATATTGTGAACGGTAACGCCGTCAATCTGAATGGCGGGTTGTTGCAAACAATTCGGAAGGTTTAGCGCCTTGGCGTAGTGAAAAATCACCTTGGCTTTGGCCTGGGAATTCGCTGTGTCGGGGCCGACTGGCGGGGTCTGAGCAAAAGTGCCAGACGCCAGGAAAGTTGCGAATACGAAGAGTAGACCCGTGAGAGTGATGAGTAATTTGCGCATGAACATGCCTCGATTCTCCGTCAAATGAATACAGCCGAATGACTTAAGGCCACTGTCGTGTGGCGAAGTGCTTCCTGGCAATAGTCCTTTGCCTTATGCGTTATTGACGGAGGCGCGTCCTGTACAGAGGGCGGGGAGGGTGCTGCAGGAGCTGGCCGCGGCTGTGGCGCTACCGCGGATTGCGTTGTTGAGTTGAGGAGACGAAAGGGGCAAAGCCTATATAATACGGGGCGGGTTGAGCTTGGCGAAGATCGAGCGCGATGGAACGTGCCTCGGGAAGAGGGTGGAGAACGCGGCGATGGCGAAGGCGACGAAAGCGAGCGGGGCGGTAAAGAAGGAAGCGGAAAAACTGCGCGACGAGATACGGCGGCACGAATACCTCTACTACATTGAGGACGACCCGGAGATTTCGGATGCCGCCTACGACCGGTTGATGAACCGGTTGAAAGAGATTGAGGCAGCCTACCCGGAACTGGTTACGCCGGATTCGCCTACCTTGCGCGTTGGCGGAGCTCCCCGCGAAGGATTTCAGACGGTGCGGCATGCGCGGGCGATGCTTAGCTTGGACAATGCGTTTTCGCACGACGCGCTGCGCGATTGGGACCGGCGCGTGCGCGAAACCAGCGGGCGCGAGGACATCGAATACATTGCTGAACACAAATTCGATGGTTTGAGCATTTCTTTGCAATACGAAAAAGGCGTGTTGGTGCGCGGGGTTACGCGGGGCGATGGAAGTACTGGGGAGGACGTTACGCCTAATGTGAAGACGGTGCGAAGCGTGCCTCTGCGCGTGGAGGCGGCTGCGCTGAAAAAGGCTGGTTTGCCCGTGGATTTTGAGGTGCGCGGGGAAATCATGATGACGCGCGAATCGTTTGACGCGTTGAACCGGCAGCAGGAGCAGAGCGGCGGGAAGATTTTTGTTAATCCGCGGAATGCGGCGGCGGGGGCGATTCGCGTTTTGGATCCTACGATTACGGCGCAGCGACGGCTGGACTTTTTTGCGTATTACCTTTTCGTGGATGGAAAGGTGCCATTCGCGAAGCACTCGGAGTCGCTGCTGGCACTGAGGCAATTGCGGTTCCGCGCTTCTGATGATTGGAAGCTTTGCAATGGGATCGACAAGGTTGTGGACTACATCGTTGCCTGGGACTCGAAGCGCGAGAAGCTGGCGTATGACATTGATGGCGTGGTGATCAAGGTGAACTCGACTTCGCTGCAGAATGAGCTGGGATTCACGGCGAAGGCTCCACGGTGGGCGATTGCTTACAAATATCCGGCGCGGCAGGAAACTACCGTGGTGAACGACATCATCGTGCAGGTGGGGCGGACGGGAACGCTGACGCCGGTGGCGGTGCTGGAGCCGGTGCAGGTGGGAGGCGTCACTGTCAGCCGGTCCACCTTGCACAATATGGATGAGATTGACCGGCTGGGATTGCAGATTGGGGATACCGTGCTGATCGAGCGCGCGGGAGAAGTGATTCCGCATGTATTGAAAGTGGTGAAGGAAGGGAAGAAGCGGAAGCCGTTTCGCATGCCGAAGGAGTGCCCCGTTTGCGGCAGCGCCATTCATAAGGTGGAAGGGGAAGTGGCTTATCGCTGTGTGAATGCCGCGTGTCCCGCGAAGCTGAAGGAATCGCTGGTGCATTTTGCTGGGCGCCACGCGATGAATATCGATGGGCTGGGCGAAAAGATCGTGGACCAGCTTGTGGAAAAGAAAATGGTCAAGGATGTGGCGGACCTCTACGCGCTGAAACAGGACGAAGTGGCCAATTTGGAGCGTATGGCGGAAAAATCCGCGCAGAATTTATTGGAGGAAATTGCGGCCAGCAAGAAGAATGCGCTTTCGCGGCTGATTTTTGCGCTGGGAATTCAGTTTGTGGGGGAGCGCACGGGGCAGTTGCTGGCGGAACATTTTTCTTCGCTGGAGGAGTTTGCGGCGGCCAAGACCGAAGAGCTGGAAAATGTGAACGAAGTTGGACCCAAGGTGGCTGAAAGTATTGTGGAGTTTTTCTCGGAAGCCGCGAATCGCAACCTGATTAAGAAGCTCAACAAAGCTGGCGTCCGTCCCGCTGCGGAAAAGCGCGAAGTGAAAAGCCAGAAGTTTGCGGGGAAGTCGTTTGTGTTTACTGGAGGATTGGCGAATCGCAGCCGGGAAGAGGCTGGGGAATTGGTGCTGCAGAATGGCGGGAAGGTTTCCGGGTCGGTTAGCAAGAAGACCGACTATGTTGTGGTGGGGACGGACCCGGGATCGAAGTACGACAAAGCGAAGGAATTGGGCGTGGCCATACTCACAGAATCTGAATTTGAGAAGCTCCTTTCTCCGAAGTAGTATATTCACGTTGGACTTATCAATCTAAATACGATATATACTGACTTGCGAAGAATGGTCTCGCTTGCCGACGGCTGGGAGAGGCCTATGAAGCCGCTCGCAATTTTGCTCGGGGTGTTGCTGGTACCCGCATTGGCCGGGACAGTGGGAGAGTCACCGAATAAGGTGCTGCCGGTTGCCGCGCAAATTGCGGCGCAGCAGGCACCGGCTGCGGCTGGCAACGAGACAGACATTACGGCATCGCTGGCGCGACCCAGCGTGTATGTAGATGAAAACGTCGCGTTCTGGCTGACTATTCGCAACCGCGGCTCGCAAAGCATGTTTGCCGTGACGATTGCGCCAACGGGACTGGAAGGTTTTACGATCGTCAACCCTTGTTGGCGCCCCGCGCCTGGCGCATCTTCGTGCGTTCCCACGGATCCAACCACAGCCAATGCACTACCGGCGCGGCCGAATCCACTGGCGAACGAGGAGACGATCACCTCTGAATTAAAACCAGGGCAAACTCTCGCGATCTGGGGCCAGCTTCGCGCCGATAGACGCCAGGAGAAACGCGCCATTTACGCCACGATACGGTGGACCGGCGCGGATGGCCACCCTTCCCAATTCTTGGCAGTGTTCGGAGATTTGGAGGCGGAAAATTGGGTGGATAGCCTGGAACAGGTGTGGGCCTGGATTCAAACCACGTTGAAAGATCTGGCCCTGCCTATCTTGCTCGCCGTGTTGGCCTTCGTCTTCAAGAAATGGGAAGACAATCGCGAAGTGGCGCGCCGAGCCGCCGAAACGGCGAGGGACACGGCGCAACGGCTGGCAGAGCAGGCGCTCGAAGCCGACCGTCATCGCAGCGAGCAGGAACGCCAGCAGCTTTTCCAAACCTGGAACCAGATGCTTCGAGTCAGCCACGAGGACGCCACTAAACACTACATGCCCATCCTTGCGGCCGCCAAGACCGTGCGGGCGCACGTAACGGAGTGCCGCGCCAGTCTGCAGCAAGCGCGGCCGGCGCCGAGCGTGGTGCCGGCCGAAGATAAATACAAGCATGCGCTCTTCTATCTGGTTCTTTTACGCAAGCGAAACAAGCGCTTCACAGATCGCCGCGGCGGGTTTTATTTCAAGGACCGCGTGGGAGAGGACTTGGCGGCGGCTTGCTGGTCTGAAACCAACCGGCTCTATATCCGCGGAGATCCCGCCATCCGTGAAAAGTTCAGCGAACTGCTGCAATATGTCGAAGCCGACGACTTATTGATTACCTTCATGGAAAAATTCAGGAAGGCAGGGGCGGGAAGCGTGTATGAGTTTGTGCACAAGCATTTTTGCGATTGGCTGACGATTCCGCAATGCGAGGAGGCCATGCAGTATCTGGAATCGTTCACCGCGATTGTCGAATTCGAGATGAACAAGCCCTATGCTTATTGGTATCCGCCGGAGCAGAAGCCCAAATTGAACACGCAAGGAAGTGTGGACAACATTCTGCGCAAGCTTGCTGGAGACGCCAAAAGAAATGCCCAAAACAAGAATTGGCAATCAGACGTAGAGGCGTATCTAGGCAGGAGCTCGTAGGGGAGGAGCTATTCTTCGAGTGTAACCGGCGTTGCTTTCATAGCATTCACCGAGACCAGAGTAACATCCTTCCTAAATCGCGTCAATGGATCCCGGGCCCTGGTAACTCATTTTGGATTAATGGGTTACTGGGGCAGGGTTGCGCCATTTTCCATTGGAGGCTGGGCGGCAAGGTTTGACTACACTGCCCGTGAGCCCCCTCTTCTCAACTTGAGGCGCCAGTCTTCGCTATAGTTAGAATTGGCGGGTGAGCTGACGAATCGCAGCCGGGAAGAGGCTGGGGAATTGGTGCTGCAGAATGGCGGGAAGGTTTCCGGGTCGGTCAGCAAGAAGACTGACTATGTTGTGGTGGGGACGGACCCGGGATCGAAGTACGACAAAGCCAAAGAACTCGGCGTGACGGTTTTGACGGAGGCGGAGTTCGAGAAGCTAATTGGATTGAAGTAGATGGCGAAATCGGCCATGGTTACCGGGCTGGCCCCGACTCTGCATTGTGAATCACGGCCAACCATGCCACCATCGCAATGACGAGAAGAAGAAGCCCGATGCCGAGCAGTTTCCAAAAACTCCAGCCAAAGAGTTTTTGGCCTGGCGTAAGGACCGATTGAACATTGCCAGAAAGAATAAGCAGATAGTGATCGCCTTTGCTAAGTTCCTGAATGGAGTCGTCCCATGTGCGAGTCGCCAAGGGATCATCCTTCTTTAACCGCGAGTAAGCGTGACGCATCAGTTTTGAGACTTTGTTCTCGTATTTCGTAGAGTCGTATTCGGCTTCAAAGGCGCTGTTCAGCTCGAACAAGTCTTCGCGCATCTCACCGCTTTCGGTGAAATACATCATGCGCCTCTCCAAATCCGAAAACTCGACGTGGTCGAGTGCCGCTTGCTCAACTGCTCGCCGCACCAGGAAATCCTTCGCTTCGAGGTCATTCATATGGGCGATTCTATGCCCGCCTTGCGGGAGGAACAAGAACGATAATGGATGAGCGGCCTTCTCGGTGCTTTTTGCGTCGCGAATGAAGTGTATCAATCGTGATTTTCGAGTGTTCACCTGCCATTATAAAGTGATAGCTATTCATTAGCTAACTAAGACATAATCCACCACGGAGCCTCTTCCCGCCGATGAAGCGCCTTGCCGAATTCCTCCGCTCCGTGATTCCCAACGAACCTTGGCAATTGGTTTTTCTTCTCGGTGTCGTTTTTCTCTTCGTTTCGCCGAGCCTTCCTTGGTGGCCCACCGAACTTCTGGAATCTTTCGGTCTCAGATCCACTGCGTGGCAGAGCGGAACACATCGCTTTGAAGCCGGACGGTTCATAGTTGCCTTTACGTACCCCATAATGTTCGCGGGGTTAGCCGGCTATTTTGTTTGTTTTTGGCCAGGGAAGAGACCTGTACGCCGAGTACTCTTAGCAGTTTGTTTTCCCACGGTCTTCAGCCTTGTTGTTATCCTTTGGAAGTTTTTCCAGATCAATCCAGCGAAACCATCCATCTTTGAATCACAGGGCAGTGCGGTTTATGTCATCAACTGGTTGCAGACGAACGTGTTGAAGTTCTCTTCAGGGTTTAGTGTCTGCGCGCTCGGGTTGATGCTAATTCTGTTCTTCATGAGTCGCCTCGCCCTGGGTGCGACGTCGCTTCAATTCGGTCTGCCAAACGAACAATTGCCGCGCGATGATTGCGCTGATTCCTGGTCGAGGATGCGTCTCCTGGTATTCCTATTGGTTGGCCCCTACTACCTCTTGGCTGGATTGGTTTCATTCCTGCTCTTGGGCGTTCCAGACATTGTTTCGTTGTCTCTCTCGCCTACATTTTGGGCGATATCCACGAGCATCGCGACTGTGCTTGACGGCGTGCTGTTGGCAGGACTCGCGCTCTATATCCTGGGAAGGGACGGAAGAAATTCCGCGCGGATTGCCCTGCGCTTGCCGGAACTCCGCATTGCATTGGTCGGACTAGTCATGCCCGTTGCGATCAGCGGTCTCTTTCCTACCGCACAATACCTCGTCGATCGCATTCACTGGGCGGCATACGACTTCGGCAGATTCGGACCACCGGAATTGTTCACCTATTTTAATCTTGCTAGTTGGTGGCAGCCGTTGCTCTTCTTTATAGTCTTCGTCGGGCTTGCCGAGGAGATAGTCTTCCGCGGCCTGTTGTTGCCCTGCTTCATCGACCGTTACGGTCTCCAGCGCGGAATCTTTCTGACCGGGTTGATTTGGGCTGCCTTTCACTTTCGATCTGATTCGTACTCGGGACTCTCTGTTGGCGGAGTTCTATTCCATTTGGCCAGTAGAGTCTTGCTCTGCTTGGCGATAAACTACGTGTTTGCCTGGATGACGCTACGCTGGAAATCAATTATTCCAGGTGCGATTGCTCACGGCGTCTGGAATATCCTGGCAGTGATGCAAATGGGCTCGACTAATACTTGGAACAGTGGGATGCGGGTCGCAATTTGGGCCGCGCTCGCTTTCGTTCTCTTTCGATTCTCGCCTCTCGTTGATCCCGAGGCCCAACTAGCTGCCCAGCCGGAAGCTGGACCGGAGCCTGCCGCCTGATTTACTGGGCTCGCGTCGTCGGTGGCATAAAGCCCAGTTTTGCCGTGGAATGCACGATATAGTGGAGCTGGCGGGTGAGCTGGACGATCGCTGGCTTGCTTTGAGTGTTGTGGACCTGGGGGAACCCTTCGGCGTTGCGGCTCAGGGTGAACGGGAGGAAAGTCTGGACGCCGATTTGTTGATGGAAATGCCGGGCTAAAGGCTGGCATGTACAGGGGCAAGTAGGAGGCAAGAGAAAAGCCGCAGGGCTCGCGGACTCTCCCTGCGCTACATGATGCGGTGACCCCAACAAGCGGGCTAAAGGACGGCCAGTACACTTCCAAGAGAGAGGCAAGAGAAAAGCAAGACCCAGGCACAGACTCCGTGCCTGGGGCAACCAGCGAAAAATTGGAAAATCGAAGCTTGAAAAGTGAAGTGCGAAGAACGGAGTGGGAGTCGCGACTTAGTGGTGTGGCGCGGTCCCTCGACTGCGAAGCGCGACGCGCCGAAAGACGACGCGAAAGGGAAGATCGGGCTGCTCCGGTCCCTCCTGCGGCGGGCAGGCGGGATGACAGTTGGTGGGTTGGGGCGGAGACGGAGAATTCACGGAGAGAAGGAACACTGGAACCGGGATGGAGGGCGGCGTTTGCAATAGCAGGAGGAGCAACGAGGCTGGTAACGCTATGTGGCGTTCGTTGCTCTGCCATTGCCGTGCCTTGATGTTTGTGTAATGATCCGATTCGTGCACCCCGTGCCGCGTCGGTTTCGTTTGAGAAAGACTCTTCGGCAACTTCTGCCAGCGAGTCCCTACCACATTATTTTCTTGCTCGCGGCGGCTATCCTTTCCGCTTGCTTCGGTCGAAGCTGGCTATTTTTGCCGAGCAAGGAAGCTCTGGACGCCATCGGGCCCCTTTCCAACGCTGATATTCGACACTGGGTACTCCTGACGCAGCTTTTTGCGTCTCCGCTATTAATCGCGGGTGTCGGAGCATATTTCTGCTGTCTCTTCCGGCGAGAGCGCGTGGCCGCTTCTTGGTGGGGCCTGGTGATTGCCCCGACTATCGTTGGAATCGCGGGCGCACTGATTGCTCCCGCTCTGATCGTTTTGAACGAACGCCCTGGATCGATTTTTGAAAAGCATAATAGACAGCTGCTCTCCGGGTTCCGATTGCCGCTGCGCGGGCTTGTTCTAAACACGGGCAACGGATTTCGGCTGGCCGTTTTGGGTCTGCTGATTGCTCTTCTGGCCGCCTGGCTGCTTCGGAAAGGCGCGGTCTCGTTGCCGGCACATTTCGGCCCCCCCGTCTTGCCAGTTGCTTCAGAGGACACAAATGCAAACATCTCCCGCCTGAAAATCTTTGCGATTTACGCTCTTGCACTTTTCGGGCTTGGGGGTGGAATCCTCTCTTTGTTGCTGTCCCCGATTTGCATATGGTTTCCCCGCAGCGGCTCTTACCAGATGTCGCAAACTTTTGGCGCATGGTTTTATGCAGGACAATACTTGATGTACGCGGTGCCCTTCTTCCTGCTTGCGGTGTGGGCCCTGGGCAAGAATCGGCGAGCGCAGCTCCTTGCGTCGGCCCGCCTTCCCTCCATTGGCATTCTTGGACTGGCGGTTGTGCTACCCATCGCTGTCCATTGGTTGCCACATTTGATTGCCTACGCAGGCGATCGAGTCGCCTGGGCGCAACATTGGAGTGATGCCTCTGACGCGCCTCAAGCAGCGTGGTATTTACACATACCTCCCATTGGACTGGACTTTGTTCTCTTCGCTCTTGCTGCCGGACTCAGCGAATGGTGTTGGCGTGGTTGTATACAGCCCCAGCTTATCCGGACGTTTGGATTATTTCGTGGCATCTTTTTGGTGGGGATTCTCTACGGGTCATCTCAACAACTTCAGTTTCCGGCGCCGTTTGGTCCGCTTCCGGATTTCTTCCTCCATTTTGTACTGCAACTGCTTTGGGGGATTGTCTGGTCAGTTATTTTGGGGTGGTTGGCCCTTGCCGCTGGCTCCGTTTGGCCGAGCGTAGTGTGTGCGGCATTGAGCAGCGTGCTCGCTCACGCTACGATGATTGACCGACTCGATCTCATTCCTCGTCAATATTTCCGGCTCTGCATGCTCGGTATGGGCTGCGTTGTTGCAGTTCTGTTGGTTCGGTATCTCCCGCTTCCGAAGAACGCAATCTCTACGAGTGAATCAATCGTCCAGACTTCTTGAATCCGTCTCTGAGATGATGCGCGACGCGGTATAATGGCATTGGCGGGTGAGCTGGACGATCGCTGGTCCGAGTTGCGCAAGCGGCTTGGGCGGGAGGAAAGTCCGGACACCACTTTGCGAATGCGGATGCCGGGCTACAGAGGCTGCAGAAAAATGCAAGAAAGACTTTCTTCAGGGGCTAAAGCCCAGTGGTTTTAATGGCTTTACGCCGGGGCTGAAGCCCCGGCCTCCTAAAGAAAGGATTTTTTCCGCAGCCTGTAATGCTCGGCATTTACAGGAGCAGGGAATGGGCATCGCGCCTGGTAACGCCAGGGGACGTTTGTTGCGTGCCGGGTTAAAAGCCGGTGGCTACAGGCGTCACGGAAAGTGCCACAGAGAATATACCGCCAGCGGAGCAGCCCGGTGATAGCTCGAAGGAAAACCTTCGGGACGTCTTCACGGTTGGCTACGCGGGTAAGGGTGAAAAGGTGGGGTAAGAGCCCACCGCCCCGGTGGCAACATCGGGGGCACGGCAAACCCCGCGAGGTGCAAGACCAAATAGGAGGGCAGAGCTGGCCCGGCTCGCTGAGCACTGTGCGCAAGCGCAGCGGCTCCTTTACCAGAGGCGCAAGCTGATGGGAATGATGAACCCTCGGGTAGGTCGCTGGATCCCGGTCGCGAGGCCGGGGCTAGAGGAATGATCGTCGCGGCGCACTGCTGCAAGGCAGGCGGCGGACAGAATCCGGCTTACAGGCTCCCCGCCATCTTTTCAATGAATTGAGCGTCTAACCTGGTCTAGCCTCGGCGTTCGTCAGCACGCGCGGTGCGCCCGATGCATCCGGAATCAAGTTTCATGTGCGTGCGGTGCTCTTGGTCGACGAATTATTGAGGAATGTACGTTCGGTTTGAGTCTTCGATTGTGTCGATCACTGGCCACAAGCCGACATATCAATACCAATCCGGGCTCGATGAGTGACATAGTCATCTCCAAATGCTTGCGTGCTCACTATCTTTATGAAGCCTTTAGAGCGGGGCTCGCCGAAGTTCAACATCCCCAGACTATGTTGAGAGCAGATTTCTTAGAGGATTGGCCCTGAAGTGCTTTGAACTTCGCGTAGGGGGCCATTACCCAGGGCCAGGACCCGGCTCAAGCGCCGGCGAGAGAAAGTTATAGCTTCTGCTTGCCGATGGCCTTCAGGCGCGGCAGGAGGACCAAGTCGGCCGCTTCCTCAGCCTCTTTGAGGAGCGTCTTGCGCGGCGTGCCTATCTGCGCACGCATGGTCAGGGCACGAGCAAAATCCGTGACTTGGATCGCGCGCACGGCTACCGGAAAGTCAGGCGGGATGTCTCCCGCGCTGATCCCGTCCCGGAAACGGCGCTCCACCAGCGCCGCGCCGCCCGCGACCGCGCTCTGCAGGAACCGCTGGACCTCAGCGTCGTTCACAATCGGCGCAACGCACATCATAAGGCAGCCCCGGGCGGACCCTTTCTCGGTCGCACTTTCGACGGCGTACCTCAGAAAGTCCGCGATCGAGTCGCGTAGTGCCTGTGGCGAGAGGAGTGCCTTCGCGGCTGCTGCGCCCTTCCGTTCTGCATACGCCTTAAGGACGCGCAAGAATATCGCCCGCTTGTCGCCGAAGACGGCATACAGGCTCGGCCTTCCCACGCCCATCCCGGCGACGAGATCGTCGATCGTGACGCCGTCGTAGCCTTTCGACCAGAATACCTGGGTCGCCTTTTCCAGCGCCTCCGTCTCGTCGAAGCTGCGCGGCCGTCCACGCGGCCTAGGGGGATTCTGAACCATTCAGTTCAAAACTCCTTTACAATGGCCGTCGCACCAATATATAACTGAATAGTTCGAAATTAGCAAGCTGGCTCTGCCCTCGCGGGGCCTCGCGACTCGATCTTCACCCTTCACCAAGGAGACACACATGGAACATTCGATCGCACTCGTCACCGGCACCACCTCTGGGCTCGGTTATGCGGCAGCCAGCATGCTCGCCACCAAGGGCTACCGCCAGGTCATCGTCACCGGGCGCAGCCTGGCCCGGGTCCAAGAAACGGCCGCTCAGCTCGCGGCTGAGACCAAGACACAGGTCTTCACGCCGCTGGAGCTGGATTTGGACACGCCGTCCAGCGTTCAATCCGCCCTCGCCGAGCTGGTCAAGCGAGGTCGGCCGGTCGATTTCCTACTGCTCAATGCCGGGATGGTCCCAGGTAAGAAGCGCGTGCTCACTGCGGCGGGCATCGAGGAGGCTCAGGCCCCGCTGATCGGCCATCATCAACTGACTGTCGGGTTGCTCCGCGCCAACCTGCTGAGCCCCAACGCGCGGATTGTCATCGCCGGCGCGGAACCTGCCCGTGGGGGCGTGCCGATGTTCAGCTACACCGACGTGCCAGCCTTCGCGGCCAAATACTTCCGGGGAGACCGGACCGCCGCTATCGAAGCCCTGATTCGCAACGGGCCAAACGTGAAGTACGTGCCCAACAATGCGTATGCCGACGCGAAGCTCATTATCGCTTGGTGGGTCGCGGCGCTGGCGCGCCGGCTACCCTCCGGCATGGCCGTGTACGCTGTCTCGCCCGGTGGGGCGACCGCCACCAAGGTGGTGCGAAACGCTGGCCCGGCGTTGAAGTATCTGTTTATCCCAATCGTGAACCTCATTCCCGGCATGAATCAGACGCCGGAGACCGCGGCCCGTCGGTACCTCCAGGCGTCGGAGTTCGGAACCGACGTCTCAGGGCAATTCTTCGCCTCGGCTCAAGGGAAGTTCTCAGGCCCAATTGAGGTGCAGCGCCAGCCACACCTCCACGATCGCGCCAGCCAGGAAGCCGCGTGGCAGGCCGTCGTCAAGGTCTCCGGCGTCGACTTGTCTTCCACAGCGTCCTTAAGCGCGGTGTCCTGAAGGAGCGCCGGTCGCGGCGAAATGGTTGCGGTGACCAGAATCAGCATGCGATTTCGGAGCTACGCGGTCGTCCACGGGGTCTTACGGTATTTTGAAATAAATAGTTCAAAAATCCCTTGACCGCAGTCTCCGCACCTGATTATCATACCAAACAGTTCAAAATCAGCAAAGCAACCCTAACCTCGCAAGGAGAATACATATGGAACGGTACCAAGATAAAAAGGTGGTGATTATCGGCGGCACGAGCGGCATGGGGCTCGCGACGGCGAAGATGCTCCTCGATGGGGGTGCACGTGTTCTGGTGACGGGTCGGTCGCAGGCAGGCCTGGATTCGGCCAAGAAAGAGCTTGGGAAGGGCGCCCTCGTGGTTTCGAGCGACGCGCGCTCGTTGACGGACCTCGACGCCCTGGCCTCTCGGGTGAAGGCCGAGTTCGACACCTTCGACCTGCTCTTCGTCAACGCCGGGTTCAGCATCCGAGCGCCTCTCGAGAGCATCACCGAGGCTGTCTACGACGAGATGTTCAACCTGAACGCCAAGGGACCGCTTTTCGCGGTGCAGAAGCTCACGCCGTTAATAAACCGGGGAGGCTCTGTCGTCCTCACGACCTCGATCGCCAACGTCAAGGGAATGCCCGGCAACGCCGCATACGGAGCCGCCAAGGCTGCGCTGCGATCATTCGCCCGGGTGCTCGCCGCCGAGCTGCTTCCTCGCGAGATTCGAGTCAACGCGGTGACGCCCGGCCCCATCGACACGCCGATCTTGGGCAAGATGTTCCCCGAGAAATACGCGGCCGCCCAGCTTAGAGAGAAGATGATCGGCATGGTTCCCATGAAGCGCTGGGGGACGTCGGAGGAAATCGCGAAGGCCGTCCTCTTCCTCGCGTTCGACGCAACCTTCACGACCGGCGCCGAGCTTCCGGTAGACGGAGGATGGTCTCAACTCTAAGGTGTGGACCTCGCTTGATGAGCTAACCGAAGAGTATCGGCGCGGAGATGCAGGCCGGTAAAAGGAGGACTAAGAAGATGCACAACCTAGTAGTGAGCTCTTTGGCGGTTGCTTATCTAGCAGCGAATACATACGCCATCGTGAAGGTAGGAGTGTTTGAGTTAGCCCGTTCGCGCAAGCATCTCCTACTCTATGGCGTTCCCTTCATATTGTGGGGCTCTGTCATTCTGATGGGATGCAAGCTCATGGAGATTATGCGCCGATTCGATGAATGGGCGGCCTGATGGCCCATTGAGAGCAATGCACTCATTGACCTTGGGTTGTGCTTCGTTTTCAGGATTGGTCCCCATAAACGCGCTTGTAATCATTGAACCAACGTCAAGAATTCCGGTAGAAAACTGTGACATAACTGTGCCATGAAACCTGTTTTAGCTGCCAGAACTGACTTCTTTGCCAGTCTTTGTTTATTGATTTTACGCAACTTATTGAAAGCAAAGAACAGCCCAAAGAATCCGGCTTACAGGCTCATCCGCCATTTTTCAATCCGGGGAATTTTGCGCCAGGACATCTGGCGGGAGATTTGGCGATAGTTCTTGTGTTGATTTGTTGGCCGTCAGTTGAAGAAGCTCGCCTAGATTTTCACAGACTTCGTTGATTTGGTTATCTTCCAAGCGATTGAAAAACGGCAGGGCTAAACAGCGAGACGCTTCGGATTCTGTTACGGGCAAATGCGTTTGCGACTTAGGAGTGGAGCGATAGGCTGGTTGCAGATGGATGGGCGCGAAATACCGGGCACAAGGGATTCCGCGGCGGTGCATTTCGCTTACGATCCAGTCGCGATGGATTTGCGAAAATTTTTCGCCAAGGCGAGCCACGTAAACGAACCAGCTTAATTTGCGGCGTGGCACTTCCAATGGCGGAAGCTTGAGGCCTGCGATACATTTTAGTTTGTTGTGATATTTTGCTGCGATTTCCTGGCGGCGCTGCAGGATCGCATCGATTCGTTTCAGTTGGCTGATGCCCAGCGCGCAGCTCATTTCTGGCAGGCGATAGTTGTAGCCAATTTCGGAATGTTGAAACCAGTCGTTGGTGTTGGTGCGGCCCTGATTGCGAAGCGCGCGAATTGTGGAAGCGATTTGGGGATCGTGCGTGACCACCATTCCGCCTTCGCCGGTGGTGATTTGCTTGTTTGGGTAGAACGCGAAGACTCCCAGATCGCCCCAGGCGCCAACTTTTCGGCCATCGAATTCCGCACCGATGGATTCGCAGGCATCTTCGATTACGCGGAGTTGATGACGGCGAGCGATCTCCATGATGGCGGGCAAATCGGCGGGGCAGCCGAAAGTGTGGACGACTAGAATCGCTTTGGTTCTGGGCGTGATGGCCGCTTCGATGCGCGACGGGTTGAGATTCAGCGTTTCCGGCTCGATATCAACGAAAACGGGAATGGCTTTTTCGTAGGCCACGGCATTGGCCACGGCGATGAAGGTGAAGGAAGGCACAATCACTTCGTCGCCTTCGCCGATGCCCAGTGCGCGGATGCAGAGATGGAGGCCGGCTGTGCCCGAACTCACAGCAATGGCGTGAGGCGCGCCGATGTAACTGGCGACGGCATTTTCAAAGTGCGCAAGCTTCGGACCCAGGCTCAGGTGCGGGGTGCGCAGAACTGCTTCAACGGCAGCGATGTCATCTTGATTTATGTCTGGAGCGGAGAGGGGGATTTTCATCGGGCACTTGATTTGGCGGTGCGATCATTGGCGTTGATGAGCGGGGAGTGACGTTTCAGCAGCAAATCTGGCGTCAGCGGCACGGTGGTCAGCACTTCGACAATTTTTTCGGAGGCGTGGCCGTTGCCATAGGGGTTCGTCATGCCCGCTAGCGATTGGCGGAATTCGGGGGAGGCTGCGATTTCGATGGCTTTCAGGATGGCGGCTTTTTCCGCGGCGGCGTCTAAAACATTCCTGGCGCGTTCGCGGCCCTGTTGCCGTATGCCGATATTCACGGTGGGAAGTTGGAAGGATGCCGTTTCCATGATGCCGCTGCTGGAATTCCCGATTAGCATTTTGACTTGACGCAACAGACTCCAATAGGTGATGGCGTCGAGGTTTGTAAAAATGGCGCCGCGGCCGCGAGAGGCCAGGAAGGATTTGCTGCGTTCGATTAAGGCGCGGCTTCCGGCATCGGCATTCGGATAGCAAAACAGGATGTTGTCGGGCAGGGCTTCCAGAGCGGCGAAGAGCGCATCCGATTCCGCGAGCGTGTCGCGCATCAGCGTTACGGGATGATAGGCGACGAGCAGCGGTGGCGCGGAAAAATCGGCGTGCAACTTCGATGCGAGTTCTTCGCGAGTGAACAGAGTTCGACGCCGCAGATGATCGAGAGAGGGCGCTCCCGCGCGGTGCACGCGCCATTCTTCTTCGCCCAGTGAGATAACTCTTTGCCGCGCGGAATGGGTGGAAGTGAAATGAATGTGGCTCATCATTGTTAAGGAGTTGCGCACGGCATCGTCAATCGCGCCTTCGCTGATTTCTCCGCCTTCGATATGCGCGATGGGAATACGCAAGGCCAAGGCCACGGAAGCGGGGGCCAGCATTTCGTAGCGATCGGCGATTACGAGAAGCAAATCCGGGCGCAGGCGTCCAAACAGGTCGGCCAGACTGAGGACGGCAACGCCAATCGTCTTGGCCATGCCAACATCGCTATCGGAGCTGAGTAGGCATTCGACGCGCGCATCAATGCGAAAGCCGTCTTTCTCGATTTCCTGAATGGTGTGGCCAAACTCGGGCGAAAGGTGCGGGCCCATTACGACGATTTTGAGATCCACGGAATCGTTTTGCGATAAATCGCGCAAGGGCCAATAGAGATGGCTGTAGTCGGCGCGCGAGGATGTGACAACGGCGATGGTCCGCTTCATGAGGCGCTCGGCTGGGGTGCGTTGGCGCAGGCAAGAACCTCCGCACTCGGAAGATATTCGGGTACGAGGTGACGCAAGATTTCGAGCACGCCTGCAACATCGCGGCGCGCGGCGGCGTCTGTCAGAGTTGCAATTGCGGAATCGAATTGATCCGGCGACGGATGGGGAGTCTTGACCTGACGCAACGTTCCGTTGTCGGCGGGGTCAACCCATTCGAGGTCGGAAACAAGTTGTTCGGCCATTTTGTCGCCAGGGCGCAGGCCGGTCATCACAATGGGGATTTCGTTTCCCGGCTGATAACCAGCTTCCTCGATGAGTTGGTGGGCCAGATCGAGAATGCGCACTGGTTCGCCGAGATGAGGGATGAAGATGCCGCCTTGGCCCGGCAGGCTGGCCGCCAGGAGCACGCGCTCGACCGCTTCATCGACACTTAGAAAATAACGATTCACGGCAGGATCAGTGACCGTTACGGGGCCGGCCTGCGAAATTTGTTGCAGGAATGCGGGGACCACGCTGCCTTGCGAACCGTACACATTTCCCAGACGGACGGCGCGCACGGGACTTTGCTCGCTGCTCCAACGAAGCAACGCTAGCTCTGCCACACGCTTGCTTGCGCCCATCACGCTGTGCGGCTTCACCGCTTTATCGGTGGACACCATGACGAACATGGCTGTGCTATTGCGGCGGGCCGGTTGTGCGAGGAGGTTTGTGGCGATGGCGTTGTTTTGCACGGCGGGAATTGGATTGCGCTCGAGCAGCGGGACCTGTTTGTAGGCGGCCGCGTGAATCACGATTTCTGGTTTGTGCTGTTCAAATAGTTCATCGAGCAGGGCGCGATCGCCGATATCTCCTAGAACGGGAACCCGTATCTCGCCGCCGGGTAGGGAGCTGAGATCGAAATCAATTTGATGGAGGTGGCTTTCGGAGTGATCCAGAAGGATGAGCGCGCGCGGAGCGTATGCGAGGAGCGCCTTGGCCAGCGCGGAACCGATGGAGCCGCCGGCTCCGGTCAGCAACACACAACGCTCGGCGAAGGGATTGTCCATTGAAGAATATTCGTCACGGCCGGCAGAGGCGGAATGTGAGACAGCCTGTGCAGCGGTGACTCTTACTCTACTTTGCCATAGATGTGGGGAGACGCGCCAAGGTGAGCGGGTGCGCGGATTGCGTTTTGGTGAGGCGAGGGGCTTCCCGATTTGGGACTTGCAGGGGCGGATGTTCCACTTTGAGTCTTTGCGAATCGGCGATTTCGTTTTTGGTTTTGGGGAAACGCGCGTATCTCCGCAGAAATAGGCTTGAAAACGAGGAGCAGAGGGAAGGCTGTGCAATCGCGCATTGGAGAGGAAATTGCTCGTTGAACTGGCAGGTTTCCTTTGCAAGAGAATGCCGGATTTTTTTGGAAGGATCGCCAGACAATGGGAATGATTGCCGTCAAGCCACAAACCGCAGCGCCAGCGCGAATCGCGGCTGTGCGAGTTACACCCGCGCAAAGTGAATCGCGATGGAAGATTTGGAGCAGCGGTTGGTCCATCATTTCGCTGGCGGATCAAGGAGCGATGGTCGTTGCGGGGATTGTGGCCAACGTGTTTCTCGCGCGGTGGCTGGTCGCGGAGGAGTATGCGGGGTTGGTTCTGACATTTGGATTGTTCCTGATGCTTGCAGCTTTCCACAACGCGCTGGTGCTGAAGCCGATGAGCGTCTTGTGTCTGGCTACGGATACGGAAGACGTCGCGGATTATTTTGAGGCACAAATCTGGGTGCACTTGGCATTCAGTGCTGTGCTGGCTCTGCCGCTGCTTGTTGCGGGTGCGCTGGTCGCTCCCTTTACTCACGGCAGTTATCTGGCGGGCGGCTTTGTTGGCGCTGGGCTTGCTTTGCCCTTTATCCTTCTGCTGCGATTCGCGCGGCGTTTGTGCCACATTGTGCAGCGTCCCGCAGCGGCGTTAACTGGGAGCCTCTGCAATGCAGGCCTGCTTTTTATCGGATTGATTGCACTGCAGGCGCGGCACAAGCTCACGCCTTTGCTCATTTTCCTGGTGCTCGGATTCAGTTGTTTGTGCGCGGCGCTGCTGCTGTTTCACAAATTGCAGATTGGACTGGACGAATCGCGCGAGTGCGGTGTTTCGTGGATGTCCACGGCGGCGGAGAATTGGCGCTATGGCCGTTCGCTCGTAGGGGGCGGGTTTGCTTCGGGGGCGATGGGGCAATCGGCCATCGTGCTTGCGCCGCTGTTTTTGGGGCTGGGCGGAGCGGCGAAATTGTACGCCATGCAGATTCCGGCGCTGTTGATGTTGCAATGCGCGAGCGCCGCCGGATTGTTGCTATTGCCGGAGTTTGTGCGCGAATCGTTTCTGGGGAACCGGGAACGGATGCGGAAGCTTGCGCAACGTGTGAGCCTGAGCTTTGGCGGGGCCTCGCTGATTGTCGCTGCCATTCTTTACTTTACAGCAGCGCCGTTGGAGCACATTTTGTTTGGTGGCAAATTTGCTGCCGCGGCGTGGATGATGCCGTGGCTTCTGGCTGTGCCGCTGGCGGCGGGACTGGGCTGTGGCTATTCCATGGCGTTGCGAGCGTCGCAGAAACCTGATTTCGATCATCTGGCTACGCGGATTGGCGCAATCGTTTCCGTACAGACCGCATTTCTTTTCATACCGCTCTGGGGACTTGCTGGAGCAGCCGCGAGCCTGGCTTCTGGGTATTTGACGCATGCTGCCGTGGTGTATGTGTGTTTCCGGCGGGCCGCCGGAACGGAGCGCGCGGAATTTGCAGCGCCGGCCGCGGAAGGAATCGCTTCGCTGGAGCAGTTCAATAGCTGAACATTTTTATGTGCGGCGCCTTGGTGCCGCTGTTGAGGTCAAAGCTTAGGTCCGGTCTGTCTGTGCGGGCCACGGTGGATCGTAGAATCTTCCTCACCATTCCAGATCGTGAGGGGATGGCTATTCAAGATATTTCCGGCGATGGGAAAACCGCGCCAGAGCCAATGAGACGCTTGGCAAGAAATACAATTTTGAAGTGACGACGGTGGAATACGCTGGGGCGACGCATGGATTCAATCGCGATGCGCCGTCGGTGAGCTATCTCGATCCTGCGGCCAAGGATGGGAGAGGCTATATGGCGTGAGACGAGAAAGAGGCGAATGATTCGGTGACGCTTGGTGGCGTTTCTTCGGGGGAGCCTGGGTATTAAGTAGCGAAGTCAGATCGCGAAGGTTGGGCAGACTCAACGTCGCAATGACTGGCCTTGAGCAGCTTTTCTTTCTATAGATAGGGAGAAGCCGGTCTTGTGATGATTGATGCGGTGGGTTGGCGATGAGGACACGCAAGATAAAGTCAAAAGCCCCACACGTAAAACCGACGTGTGGGGCACCCAAAATCGTTCAAGGGTTTATGACCGGGCCGCCCGCCAAAACTTACGACTGAATAGGCGCTGTCCGCTGCGTCGTTCAACACAACATTAAGGTTTCTTGCGTTATGAGGGTGATATGCTTGGCGGGACGAAGCCCCACGCAAGGGAAAACGCTCCTACCACTGGCAGTTGGGTCACCCGCCGGATCAGTTGCATTAGAAAAAACAATTCTCATATTCTGGAGGCTCACGATGAGCTATTGGAGATGCATCGGGCTGCTTACGGTTGTTCTTCTGAGTATTTTTGTTTTGCCGGTTGGAGCGTCCCCCACTGGAACCACGATTCATTTTTCTTCGCTCGATAAAAGCCAGCCGTTCAATTTGTCGGGGACACTTTATTTGCCGGAAAACAGCGCCGCGCCTTGCCCGGCGGTGGTGATCGTTCATGGAACCGCGGGGGTTGACATGCGCGACGAGTTTTACCGGGGGCCGCTGTTGAATGCGGGAATTGCCACCTTTGAAGTGGATTTCAAGACCGGAGTGTTTGCCTCCGCGATGAACCGGCCGCAGATCGAAAACTTTTTGCCGATGGCTTTTGCGGCTTTGAAGGAACTGCGCAAATCGCCGGCGATTGATCCCGCGCGGATCGCCATCATGGGATTTTCCATGGGAGGGGGAGTCACGCTGCGCACCGCGATGGAATCGCATCGCAAGGACTGGATGGGCGACGAGAAGGGATTCGCGGCGCAGGCGGCGTTTTATCCGGTTTGCAAACCTTTTGAGAAGAAGTTGGAAGAGAGCGGCAGCAGGCTGACGGGAACTCCCATGATTATTTTTTACGGGACGGAAGATGTTTACGGCGACGGGAAAGCTGCTCCTGAGCTGAAGAAGACGCTTGCCAAGAAATACAATTTTGAAGTGACGACCGTGGAATACGCTGGCGCGACGCATGGATTCAATCGGAATGCGCCGTCGGTGAGCTATCCCGATCCTGCCGCTAAGGATGGGAGAGGGTATATGGCGTGGGACGAGAAAGCGGCGAATGATTCCGTGACGCGGGTGGTGGCGTTTCTGCGGGAGAGCCTGGGGGCTAAGTGATGGATGTAGGAACGCTGAACATCTAAAAGACTGGCCTTGGGGCAGCTTTTCTTTCTATAGATAAGTGGATTAACGATGAGGACAGGCAAGATAAAGTCAAAACCCCCACACGTAAAACCGACGTGTGGGGCACCCCGAGGTTAATTCCGATTTATCGACGGGGCCGCCTGCCGTCTCTGCGAGAGAGCCTCGCCGTAAAGTAGCCGCTTAGTGCGGCGATGACGCCGGCTGTGGCAGACTATTAGGGAATGGCGCTCCGCGATCAGTCCACTACACGAGGCACTGCAGCTTTTCGTTTTTCCGGATTTCGGTTGTACCAGATTGCGCGATTCTGCATTGTTTTTTGCACGGAGATGCAGTCTGTCGCCGTGGGCTGGCAGGTTTATGAAATCACGCGGCGTCCCCTCGACCTGGGGCTCACTGGTCTGGTGCAGTTCTTGCCGCCGGTGTTTCTGTTTCTGCTGGCGGGGCATGTTACGGACCGCGTTGATCGCCGCAAATTGCTCACGTTGTGCTACGTAGGTTACGCGCTTTCCTCGTTGTTATTGCTAGTGGTCACGCTGCGCGTGGAGACGCTGCATCGAAGTGGGACGGTCGCTCCCATTTTCGCGATTCTTTTTTTAGTGGGTACCGTGCGCAGCTTCAGCATGCCTGCCAGCCGGGCGCTGTTGCCGCAACTTGTCCCGGAAGAACAATTCCAGAACGCGGTGGCGTGGAACTCCAGCATTTTCCAATGCGCGACAATCCTGGGGCCGGCACTGGGCGGACTTCTCTATGCGTTGTTTCGCGGGCCTGCGGCTGTCTACGCTACCGCGCTATCCGCGGGGGTTATCGCCATCTTGACTACCCTGCACATACAGACGCAAAGCAAGCCGCGGCCGCGCGAGCCCTTCAGCGTGAAAACTGTTTTCGCGGGTTTTGATTACATCTGGACGCACAAGCTGATCCTTGGGTCGATTTCGCTGGATCTTTTTGCGGTGCTGCTTGGTGGGGCGGTGGCGCTGCTGCCTGTTTATGCGAAGGAAATTCTGCGCACGGGACCTTGGGGGCTTGGGCTGTTGCGCAGCGCGCCGGGAATTGGCGCGGCGGTGATGGCGTTGCTGCTGGCGTACCAACCGATTCGCAAGCGCGCAGGAGCAACGATGCTGTGGTGCGTGGCGGGATTTGGGATTTTCACGGTGGTGTTCGGATTTTCGCGCAGCTTGCCGCTTTCGCTGATTTCGCTTTTTTTTGTGGGGGCCGCGGATATGGTGAGCGTGGTGGTGCGCGGTGTGCTGATTCAGATTGAGACGCCGGACGAGATGCGGGGGCGCGTGAATGCGGTGGACATGATCTTCATCGGCGCGTCGAATGAATTGGGGGAATTTGAATCGGGGTTGGCGGCGCAATGGCTGGGGGCAGTGACGGCGGTTGTGCTGGGAGGAATCGGGACGATTGTGGTTACGGCGTTTTGGGTCTGGCTGTTTCCGGAATTGCGGCGCGCGGACCGGTTGGTGCGTGAGCGCGGGTGAAGGCACCGTAGACGCGATGGATTGTGGAGTGGATTACGTTGCAAAAGCGGCGGCGAGCCGCCGCACTCCAAGTTTAACTGCGCTATTTTTTTGGAGCTGGCGCGGTTGGAGTTGGACTGGCTGGAGTGGCGGCTACCGGTGGAAGCGTGTCTCCGGTCAGGAAATCTTTTACGGAGGGGGGCAAGCCGTCGGCTTGCTTGAGGAGCACGCTGACCTGCCACATCTGGCGATCGCTGAGATGTTCCTTGAACCCTGGCATTCCGGTCATGCGAATGCCGCTTTCCACTTTGACGTAAGTCTCCCACGGCTCATCGTCGGTGACACCAACGCCGCGGAATAGCTGAGGGGGATGGGGAAACATGCCGTCGGCAATCATGGTTTTCGGTTCGCCGGGAAGGCCGTGGCAGACGGCGCACTGGTCTTTATAAACTTTTGCGCCAGCCAGAAGATTCGGCTCGTCCACCGGTACTTGCGGATTGGGATGCGGTTGCTTATCAAGATAGGCATGGAGCGCGGTGGCCGCGAATTTTCTTTCCAGCGGCATCTCGGGCGCGTTCGTTGCCACCGGCACGTAGCCGGAGGAAAAATAGAAATAAATGCCGACGAAGACCAGCACAATGCCCAACACGATGCCCAGAATAACTCCCTTCAACATTTCGTTTCCCCTTGAAAGCGATGTGCTTGCTTAAGAATCGAGGCCCAAAGTATTTCGTCCGCTAGTGTACGACGGCTGAGGGGAATGCGCACCGGCGAATTACAAATTCCCCACTACAGGTATGCGACTTGCGAATCCTCTCAGCTGACTCAGCGCAGCACAGGATGTGTAACCGTATTTTCACGGTTTGATTTCTACTGTTGTGCCGACGGGGACCAGGGGCCAGATTTCGTCGATCTCTTCGTTGGTAACGGCGATGCAGCCATCGGTCCAATCCATTTGGCGATGCGCGGCGCCGACCCAGCCGTATTTTGCGCCCAAGCCGTGAATTTCAACATCGCCGCCGGGGCTGACGCCGAGTTGGCGTGCGTTTTGCCGGTCTCGTTCGTTGGGATAGGAAAGATGGAGAGCGCGATGAAAGATGCTTGCGGGATTTTTGCGGTCGACGACGTAGAGCCCTTCGGGAGTTTTGTGGTCGCCCTGGCGCTGCTTGGGGCCAACGGGCTGGCCGCCTAGCGCGACTTTGTACGTTTTCAGCACGGTGCTGCCGCTCATGAGCGTAAGCGTGTGTTTGCTTTTTTCGATGACGATGCGATCGGCTTGTTTGGGCGTTGTGGGACTGGCATGAGTTGCGAAGCCAGAAAGAAAAAGCAGAAAGCCCAGCATCAGAGAGCACGTAAAAAATCTCAATATCCGCGTGGGCATCTGAGCTCCTGTATCGGCAATCGCATTTGCGAGGCTGGGGTTAGGAACTGCCAATCAACCAACCGGTGAGGAAGACGAGGACGCCGCCGACAATCACCTGAAAGGCTGCTTGCAGGAAGGGAGTGTCCATGTAGCGATGGCGGATGTAGCTGATGACGCCAAGTTCGATGGCAACAATGATCACCGCTACTCCGATGGCCAGGCGAAAATCGGGAATGAGGAAGGGAAGCGTGTGGCCGAGGCCGCCCGCGGTGGTCATCAGGCCGGTTACCGTGCCACGAATCCAGGGGGAGCCACGGCCAGTGAGGGAGCCATCGTCGGAGAGCGATTCGGCGAAGCCCATGGAAATACCGGCGCCGAGGCTAGCGGCCATACCGACCAGAAAGGCGTCCCAGCTTTTGTGGGTGGCAAAAGCGGCGGCGAATAGGGGCGCCAAGGTGGAGACCGAGCCATCCATCAGTCCGGCGAGACCGGGCTGCACAAATTGCAAAACGAACAGGCGATGATGCGATTCCTCTTCCTGAGATCTGGCGGTTTCTGTCAGGTGCTTTTCTTCGTACTCGCCGGCGGCACGCTGGTGCTTGCGCTCTTCATCGGCGAGCATGTTCAGCAGTTCGCGCGTGGGGACGTCGGTGGTCAAACCGGCGGCGCGAGAATAGAATCGGCTGGCTTCCATCTCCATCACTTCGGCTTGGCGGCGCGCAACTTTCACGCCGAGGGGGCGCATCATCCAGATGGGGCGGCGCTGGAGGAAGCCGCGAACGTCTTCACGGCGAATCGGGGGCATGTGATCGCCGAAGCGCTGTTTGAACAGGGAGAGGAGGCGATCGCGGTGGCCGGATTCTTCGGTGCGCATCTCCTCAAACATTTCCGCGGTGGCGGGATAAGATTCGCGCAGGGCATCGGCAAACGCGCCATAGATGCGGCCGTCTTCTTCTTCGCTGGTAACGGCCAGAGCGAGAATTTCTTTCTCGGACAAATCCTTAAATCGCTTGAGCATGGGTTCCTTCGTCAGGATGAAAAATTCAGGTAGAGAATGTCACAAATGCAGGGGGGATGTCACGCGGGGGAAGGGAGGCGAAGGTAAAGAGAAGCGAGGATTGCCGCAGAGGTACTTTCGTACTACCATAGACGCCCTGTGGACTACCTTTTTCCGAGTACGGATTCGCTATAGGTTTTGGTCTGAAGGGGCTTTAACCTCTTGCCATATCAGAAGCGTACAAGGAGAGGTGGAAATACATGGGGTCCTCGGTCGAGTTGATGATGAAAACAGGTTCGAACAATGGCGGGACGCTCCCGCGTCCAACGCAGGCGGAACGGCGAGGCAGCCGCCGCTGCAAGATCACGCAATTGATGCACATCCGTCCGTCGGACCCGGAGAAGGATCCGTTTGATGATATTCGGGGGTCGATGAGCGTATCGCGCGGCGGTGTATTTTTCCATTCCAGCGAAGAGAAATACGAAGTGGGGATGCGGCTGTTTGTGACGATGCCGTACACGAAGGATCCCAGCGCGATGAGCCACGAATACCTTGCGGAAGTGGTGCGGCGCGACATGATGCCCAACGGGCTTTTCGGGATCGGATTCAAGATTTTGATGGAAATGGGGATGCAAGGCGGCTACAGTTTCGGCCGCGCGCACCAGCCGAAGTAAAGCTGGCGAGCGGAACGATTCAGGAAGCCATTCCCGGAAATTCCACGGGGAAGGGCGAAAGACTCGAAAGAAATCAGGGGTGGGAAACAAGAAGGGCGGATGGCTTTGGGCCACCTGCCCTTCCTGCGTTTTGATATTAGGGAGAATCGTTTTGCGGGACGCGCGGGGGCGGCCCACGCTGGATGTTTGCGCTCGAGGAACGAAAAAACCGGCGAGCAGGCATCGACTAAGCCCGCCCGCGGAAACGATCAGAAGGCGAAACGGCCGCCGATTGTGGGAGCAAAGTTGTTGGTGTTGTTGTAGGGGACGCCGGGGCCATGGGGAATGGCGATTGCCAAGCCGCCGCTGACGTAGGAATACGCGAAGCCGACAAAACCGTCGAAACGCTTGGTGAAATGATGATCGGCATAGAGAGAGACTTCGTTGAGAGTGCCGGCGCAGGAAGCGCGGAAACCGGCGGTGGATGAGCAGGCCGGCGGTTGACGGAAGTCGTTCTGGCGCTGTTCATACCAGGCGAAAGTGAAGTCGGTTTTGCTGCGGTAGGTGTACTTCACGCCGGACCACCAGATGTTGACCAACTTTTCAGAATCGAGATTGTTGTCCTCGACGCCGCTCATGATATAGCCGCCCTGGTCCGAGGCGCCAACGCCCAACGGGTTTTTCGGGTTGTTCTGCCAAATGTATTCGTAGCCGGCAAAAAACTTGAAGGGATCCCAGGCATATTTGGCAGCGAAGATAATGCCGTTATTGTCGGTCACGATGCCATAGACGGTGTTGGTGGTGTCGATGAGATTGGGGCCGGCGATTTGGATCGTATTGATGCTATTGATGGTCGACTGGTACGGCTGAGTCAGGCTCTGAGGCCCGAGCAAGGGATTCAATACGCTGATGGCCTGGTTGTAATGCTGGAAGACGGCATCGGCGGAAAACTTGCCGGAGACGCCGCCAAGATTGAATCCATAGGCGTTGTTATGGGCCGATTCCGGGGTGCAGTTGGCGGCAGACCAGCCTGTGGGGGGCAAGGGCGAAGGCAAGTAGCAGCCGCCAGAACCATCGGCGAATTTATACATGGCGCCGAAATGGACGGGGCCGTAGGTGAGGCGGTACTTGAGGGCGTCGTCCCAGCGGGAGTCCTCGGTGTCGCCGCCGCCTGCCATCGTGCCGTTATAGCCGATGTAGGAAAAGGCGTAGCTGCCGCCGGCCGGATCGTAAAGGAGCATGGCATCGGTGCCGAGCGAGCGCTGACGGCCGAAGGTCAACGTGCCGAACTGGGCGGAGGAGATCCCGCCATAGATTTCGTCATTGAAGGGCTGGCCGGCGCGCGCGCCGTCGATGGCGTAGGAATAGCTGGCCCTGGGAAGGCCGTTGTTGATGATCTGGGTGGCCGAGGCGTTGGCCAGCAGGCCGGACTGTGGATTGATGCCCGTGGAAGCGTTGAACACAACGGACCAGCCCGGTAGAAACTCTTCCTTGGCCCGGATGCCGAGACCCGTTTGCTGGAGGTTGTTGGGCGCAACGAGGAAGCGATGTTCATAACCGTTGCGGTTTATCAGGGAGGCGCCTTCATAGTTGTAGCCATTTTCCGGTAAGCCGTGGCTGACCCAGCCGACGCCGACGTCATAGGCACCGTAGAGCGTGATGCCGTGCCAGCTCAGAGCGCAATCGGTGGTGGCGAACTCGTGGCCACTGGTGCAGGCGTCGGGGGTGCTGCGCTGCATCTTGATATCGACCGTGGCGTCCTGGCCAGCCGCGAGGGTGATTCCCGCGCGCGTTTCATCGGCTAAGCCTTTTTTGGTGGCGCGAATCTCGAAGCGGCCGGCAGCGAGGCCGGGGGCCTGAAAGTGTCCTGCGCCGTCGGTTGCGAACGTGTGCGTTGCGCCTGTGTCGAGGTTCTTGATGGTCACGGCGACATCGGGAAGGGCTGCGCCGGTTTGGTCTGTGACCATGCCGGAGAGGCTCGCTGGCGATTGCGCGCACGCAGGGAACGCCGCCAGCATTAGACAAAAAAGTAGAAACGTTCCCAGGAAAAGGAACTGCGAGCGAGAAAAGCGCAAAGGAGTCATCCCCCAATCAATTAGAAATAGACGGCAAAGTCGGGCGACACTTTAACCCGTATCGATGCATTAAATCAATGCGTTTTTATGTGATTTGGTTGAGGCATCGCGCGGCATGACTTGAGTTATGCCGTTTCAGCGCGGGTTGCTGCAATCGCCTGTGGGAGGTTGCGGATTCGATTCAAGGGATGAAAAACACAATCAGGGCTGCAGACGCAAAACAGCAAGAGCTAGATTCACGATTATGGTGTCGCGAGGGGTTTGTAAATAAGGCCGATGACGATTCCAACGATCGTCCACTGGAAGAAGTAAGCCACAGACTGCATCAGAGTGAGCTTCAGCCCGATGTTGAGGTTCACGTAGTTGTGCAGCACAAATGCGCAAACCACGAAAATGCCAATCAGAACGCCGAAGCGCGCACCTTCCATAATGCCCGAGCCGACCGGATGCATCATTGCGAAGATTACGGCGGCAACCAGGATGGCGAGGAAACTTGCGACGATTCCAACGGGCATAACCTTGTTCATTTCTTCCTTGGGCCGGAATACCGCGGGGTACTTGTGGCTTTCATCGATAAGAGCGGGGACTAGCCAAAACAGTAAGAAACCAAAGGCAAAAGACGCGACCAGGCCACCGAGGGCCGCGAGCAGGAGACGTGGATAGTTCATTTGCACTCCTTTACTTATTGCGGATTAAGAGCACAGCCGGTTCCGCTGGACGGCTTCGCCCAAACAAATGATGATCTTGGTAGGGCGAGATATTGAGCCGGAAGATCCTTTTTGCCCCCAAGAAATGGCGGCCATTGTCTCCCACAATCGCTGTTGGCGTCAATGTGGAGGACTTTTCACGCACACGGCGGTACAAATTTATGTTTGCAAGCACGTTGCTGCTGTTTTCAGTGGGACGAGAATTCCAGGCTGTTTATTTTGGCCGTAAAAACAAGAAAGGCGGATGGCTTTGGACCACCCGCCCTTCCTGCGTTTGGGGGTTAGGGAAGATCGTTTTGCGCGATGGTTAGTCGCGGCCCATGGCTTCAAGGGTCTTGTGGCGCAGCATTCCGAAGTGGCGGTTCAGGGGATGCTTGCGCTCGAGGAACGTAAAAACCGGGGAGCGGCGAGGCGTAAGCTTGGCCATGGCGATGTTCAAGCGAATATCGCGGCGGGCAAATTTCATGCCAGAGAGAAGGGCTTCGCGCGCGTCTTCTCTGCGCCCGGCGGCAATATAAACTTCGGCAAGATTGAGGTACAGCTGCGCCTGGTTGCGCTTCATGCGCACGGCGGTATCGCACATGCGCTCGGCATCGGCCCAGCGGCGCTCTGTGCGTGCCAGGGCTACTCCGAGATAGGACATGTAGTAAGGATTGTTTTTCTCAAGTTCCGCGGCGCGCTGGATGTGTTCCAGGGCCTTGGAGGAATAATTGTCACGAAGAAGAGTGAGACCCGTCTTGAACTCGCGAAAGGCTTCGGTATCCATCATGGTGCCACCTCGTCAGGCTTCGAGGAACGCCCGGGAAGTTGCCAGTCCAGAGTTGCAGCGGGGCAGGCGCGGCATGCGATCGCGATTACACTGCGAGCAAACGCCGCAGCGAGCATCGAGATTGAGAAAAAGAACAGCACCAGCCGCCGAGCAAAAGAAAAAACGCGAGATTGCCTCTGGAGTTAGCATTCACCGGTCCTTCGCTACGCTACGGTGGAATGAAGGCGGAATCTACTGACCCGTGGGACAGTCGTGGTGCAAGGACTGAAAGTTCTACGAAATTAGAACCCCGTCGAATGGGCGAAGGGCGGGTCAGGCACCTGGGGCGTGGCGCACCCACTTGCGGCGCCAGATCTTCCAATCGGCCAGCGTGGCTTTGAGCATGGCCTTGGCGGCTCTATGCAGCCAGCGATCCTTGCGCGCGGCAAGGTCGCGCTTGACGCCGGGGATGGACTTTGGCGAGCCGAGGTGAATGTTGGCAGTTTCCCAGCCCATGCAATACAGGAGTTTTTCCTCATCACGCTCGGTGGGCAGGGTGCTGATTTCGATGTGGCAGCAATCGGGGGCGAGCCGGCGGACAATCCAGTGCTGCGTGAAGTGGACGTGGGGATCGCGGATGCGCACGGCGGAATCCACGAGCTTGCGCGAAAGAATTTGCGTTGTATTCAAATGCCGAGCCCAGATCCAAGCGGAAGGGGTAAGCTGCTTGGCCTCGCGTGCGACATGCGCACCGTGCCAGGTGGCCAGGGCGACGATGCGTGGATGGCCCAGGCTGCCGAGGCCGGCGATGCGCGACTTCAATTGGTAATGCTCATCACGGAAGGGCAGGGTGGAGCGGAGAAGTTTCGCGACAGCAACCGGCAGTGTGCCCTTGAAGCGCGGATAGGAGCGCATTTTTTCCCAAAACCGGACGGGATCGCGAAGCTTGTTCAACGCCAACAATCGCAGCCAGCGGTGATGTTCGGCGAGAACGAAAGGGCTGCCACCTTTGGCCAGGGAATCGCGATAGCCTTGCTCGATGGCGCGGGCGGCTTGCTTGCGGGAGAGGGAAAGATGCTGCTCCTCGATGGCCAAATAGGCGCTGGCAAGGAGGCGGACCAGGTCCACGGTGTAGGCGGCGGGCCAAGCTTCGTCGAAGTCGTTGACGCCCCAGATGAGGCGGCCCTCGAGATCGCGCCAAGTGCCGAAGTTTTCGACGTGGAGATCGCCGACAGCGAGGACTTGAGGAGCGCGGGAAAGTTGGGGGCAGACCAGTGGCCATAATTGCGCCCAGCGGTAGAAAGTGGCGCGGAGAAAAGGAAAAGCGGCGAGGGCCATGTTGAGGTGTTTGAAAGCAACGTCAGAGCGGATGAGCTTGACGTGGCGCGAGGCCCATTTCTCGAAATCAGCGGTGGCGCAGGCTATGTCGGGAAGAGCAAGTTTGTGTGGATTCACGAATCGATGCGGCGGCAATGCGCGCGCGTTCCCTTTTCCACAGAAGTTTACTGCGAGAGTGGAGTTGTAACAAGGAACCGGAATGTTGGGAAAAGGCGCCCGCCTCGGAAGGTGGCCGCTACAACGGCTGGAGTAGGCCGGAACTTGCGTGAAGATTGGCCACTACAACGGTGAGAGTAACCCAGGAGAAAAGCCGCAGGGCTCGCGGAATCGCCCTGCGCTACAAAGAGCGAAGCCGGGAACCGAGATGAAGGCCGGCCACTGCGAGCCGTGGGGGACTACATTTTGTGGGCGGCGCTTACATCGGGAAAGCGGCGGCGAGCCGCCGCACTCCAAAAGGGATGCGGATCAGGCGCGGGCGTGGACTGCTGCGGGCAGGACGCGGGATTCGTAAATTGGGAATTTCGCGGCCAGGTCGGCAACTTGTTTGCGGACTTTTTGTTCTACCGCGGCGTCGCCGATGTGGCTTAGGATTTCCGCGACCCAGTTGCCGACTAGCTCCATCTCGGGTTCTTTCATTCCGCGCGTGGTGACCGAGGGACTGCCGAGGCGAATGCCACCCGCCTTCATTGGAGGAAGAGGATCGAAGGGAATGGAATTCTTGTTGACGGTAATGCCTGCGCGATCGAGAGCTTTCTCCGCGTCGCTTCCAGTAATGCCGCGCGGATGGACTTCGATGAGGAACAAATGATTGTCGGTGCCGCCGGTGACGATGCGGAAGCCCTGTTTGGCGACGGCGCTGGCCATGGCTTTGGCGTTGAAGGCTACCTGGCGCTGATATTGCTGAAAGCCGGGCTCCATCGCTTCTTTCAGGCAGACAGCTTTGGCGGCGATGGTGTGAACGAGCGGGCCGCCTTGCGTGCCGGGGAAGGTGAGTTTGTCTAGTTCTTTGGCGAAGCCGGATTTGCATAATACAAGGCCGCCGCGCGGGCCGCGCAAAGTCTTGTGCGTGGTGGTGGAAACGATGTCGGCGTAAGGCACCGGGCTGGGATGAACACCGGCGGCAATCAGGCCTGCGATGTGAGCCATGTCCACGAAGAAGAGCGCGTCAACGGCTTTGGCGATTTTGGCCATGCGCTCGAAATCAATGATGCGGGAATACGCGCTGGCGCCGGCCACGATCATTTTGGGTTTGTGTTCGTGGGCTAATTTTTCGATTTCGTCGTAATCAATCTGTTCGGTGTCGCGGCGCACGTGGTACTCGATAAATTTGTACATTCGACCGGAAAAATTGAGCGGGTGGCCATGGGTCAAGTGGCCGCCATGCGCGAGGGCCATACCCAGCACGGTATCGCCGGGGCGCAGGGTGGCCATGTACACGGCAACGTTTGCGGAAGTGCCGGAGTGCGCCTGGACGTTGGCGTGATCGGCATGGAAAAGTTCCTTGGCGCGATCGATGGCCAGTTGCTCGACTTTGTCGGCGAATTCGCAGCCGCCGTAATAGCGCCGGCCGGGATAGCCTTCGGCATATTTGTTGGTAAAGATGGAGCCCATGGCGTCAAGCACAGCTTCGGATACCAGGTTTTCGGAGGGGATCAGTTCGAGGCCGGTGGCCTGGCGGACGGCTTCTTCGCGAAGGATTTCGGAAATTTGTGGATCAACGGAATCGAGTGGGCGTTGCATGCGAGCGTTGGCTTCGGTGGTCATGTGGGGTCTCCTGTGAGCAGAGAAATACTTTAGCAGGTTGCGGCGGGATTGGGCCAGAGGAGCGGCGGACGCGGGGTTGGCTAGAATTCGATATCGGCGAAGACTGGAATTGACGTTGCAGCGCGAGGAAGTGTATTACCTTTGTCGAAGGATCGACTGAAATGCAACGCCGCTTAGATCAGAGGCTCGGATTCCTCCGGCATTGTTTGTTTACGGGTTTGCTCGCAGGGGTTCTCGCGAGCCATAGCGTCGCGCAACAGATTCCCGCGACGGAGGAAAAGACGATTCGCGGGACGACGGTGAGTTTACCGGATGCGGCGAGCGGCAAGCCATTGTTGCTGATCGTTGGGTTCACGCACAAGAGCAGTGGACAGTGCGATGCGTGGGCTAAGCAGCTTGCGCCAGTCTATCTAAAAGACGAGCGCGTATTGTATTACGAAGCGGCGGATTTTCAGGGCGTCCCATCGCTGATCATGAAGATGATTTTGCACGGGATGCGGAAGGAGATCCCGAGTGATAGGCAGCCACGGTTTGTGCTGCTGGAAAGCAATGAGGAGCAGTGGAAGAAGCTGGTGAACTACTCGGCACCGGAAGAAGCGTACGTAATTGTCGCCGATTCAAGTGGGAAGGTGGTTTGGCAAACGCGTGGGCGGGTGAGTAACGAACAGATTGCAGCGCTGAAGACAGAAGTGACGAAGTTGATTCCAGTTCGACCTTGACCGGCAGGAACGTCCCCGTCTTTAGGCCGCATCGTGACAGCCGCGTTACGTGGGCATTTTGAAGAAGAAATATAGGCCGAAGAAGAAGAAGATTAGGTCGGGAGACCAGGCGGAGAGGAGTGGGGGAAGCTGGCCGATGCCGCCCATGGCTTCCATTAGCGCGGAGACGGCCCAATAGGCGATGCCAATGCCGATGCCGAGGGCGATGCCGCCAATGGCGCCGCGGCTGCCAACTAATAGCGCGAAGGGAATTGCCAGCATCATGCTGATGGGGGCGATCAGGGGATAGGCAATTTTCTTGTGCCACTGCACGGTGAGGGTGGAGACGTCGAACCCGGCGCTGTGCAGGCTGGCAATATAGTGGCGCAGATCGCGCCAGCTCATTTGAAATGCCTGGACGACCTCGCGATTGAAATAGGAGGGCGGCTCGACAAGTTCAGAGAGCGTGGTGACTTTGAAGGGTTCGTATTTGACGACGGCGCCATTCGCAAAATCCCTGACCCAGCCTGATTCCAGAATCCAGGTTTTTTCCGTATCGAGCCAACGAGCACGCGTCGCAAAGACGCGGCGTTTCATCTGGAAGGTGGCGGGGTCGAGTTCAATGACGCTGAGGCCGCCGAATAAGTTTTGCGCGGGGTCGAACAGATCGTAGTTGTACACCTTGCTGTCTTCGCCAAAGATCCAGCGTTGTGGGCGCGTGTAGGTTTGCGCGGGCTTGCCTTTGATCTGGTTGCGCAAGGCGTCCTGGCGCTGATTGGCGTAGGGAAGATAAGTGTCGTCGAGGATGAGCAGAGCGGCGGCCAACAACAGGCCGCAGAAAAGGAGCGGCAAAGCGATGCGATAGATGCTGATGCCGCTGGCTTTGAAGGCCACAATTTCGTTGTTTTTGCTGAGGACGCCGAGAGTGACCAGAACAGCCACCAGTGCGCCGAGTGGGGAAAGCTGGTAGAGGAGATAGGGGATCAAATAACGGAAGTAATCGACGACGATGACAAAAGCAACGTGGTGGCGGGCGATATCGTCGAGAAGCTCGAAGAAGGTGAAGGTTTCAAACAACAAAATGAAGGCGCCCATGATGATGCCGAAATAGTAGAAGAAGCGGCGGAGCACATAAATATCGAGGATGCGGGGAATGCTGGAAGAGGAAGGCAAGGCGGCTTCACCGCGGGCGGCGCCATTTTCCGCGCGAGTCACGGCGGCCTTGACCTTGGTCTTACGGCGGCGCATCAGCCGCCAGAACTTTTTGATGCGCGGACCTGACAGCAGGCGCGAGGCTTCGCTGCTGTGGTAGCTCTCCATGCGGGGCAGCAGGGCGAACCCGACCAGCGCGAGGACAACATTGGCAATCCACATACCGGCGGAGGGTGGCACCGCGCCCTGCCGAGCGAGTCCCGCGCCTACGATGAAAAGCAGGTAATACGAGGCAATCACGACGACGGCGAGCAGCGTGCCTGCCGCGCGTCCGCCACGACGGGGCTGCGCGCCGAGGGGAACAGCGATCAAGGCAAACACAAAGCAAGCGACGGGAAAAGCGAAGCGCTGGTGCAACTCGACGCGGGCATCGCGCCAGCCTTTGCCGTGGTCGTGCCAGAGATCGCGCAGCGGGCGCTCTGGATTGCTGGGTTCCTGCTCTTTGGCAGGACCTATGCCGCTGACTTCGATGGGCCAATCGCTGCGGCCGAACGCGGTGACACCGTAGTGGTCGGGTTCCTGGCGAGAGAATTCGTGAGTGGAGCCGTCATTGAGGTGCAACTCCAGCTTGCCCTGCTTCGGCTCCGCAATTACAATCGCACTTTCCGCGAGAGTAATGCGCGAACCACTCTCCGCTCCGGCTTCAGCCAGGAAAACGCCATTCCAACGGGCCCCACTGGGGGAAACATCGTTGACGTAGAGAACCATCTGCGGGAAGCGCTCGTCGAAAACGCGGGGCTGCACCTGAAACGAGATTTGCGAGGTGATGAGATCGGCTTCGATGCCACGGAAGGTGCGCAAGGCCAGCGGGGCCAGCCATAGAGTCATGACGAGCGTAAGCGCGGCGCCCATCACGGCAAGAACGCCGACAGGCCAGAGAATGCGCTTACGGCTGATGCCGAGCGAGGTAATGGCAATAATCTCGCTGTCCATGGACATGCGTCCTAGTCCCAGGAGCACTCCGATGAGTACGGCCATGGGAATGGTGAAAACGAGGATATTGGGGATGATACAAAGAAAGAGCAGGGCGATCTGCGAGCCCGAACCGGAGTGGCGAACGAACAATTCCATCAGGCGCACGAGCTTCGGGACAAAAAGAACAAAGGTGAAAATCAGTAGCCCGAGAAGCGCGTGACGTATGACTTCACGAACAATATAGCGGTCGAGGATGCGCATGATGCGAAGGCTGAGTGTAACATGGAGGCGAGGCAGGCGCGGGGATAGGGAGAGAAACCAGGGATGAATCGAGTGAACTTGGCGGTGCTGTGGCACATGCACCAGCCGCAGTACCGAGATCCAGAGACGGGGACGTATGTGCTGCCGTGGACGCGCTTGCACGCGACGAAGGATTACTACGGGATGGTGAAGCTGTTCGAGGAGTTTCCGGGGTTCCATGCGACGTTCAACATGGTGCCATCGCTGTGCATGCAGCTGGAGGAGTATGCGAGTGGTACGTTTAATGAACCGTGGTTTGCGCTGGCATTTAAAAAGACGGAAAACCTGACGCGGGATGACAAGAGCGAAATGCTGGGACGCGCGTTTCAGGTGAATCACGAGCGGCTGATGTCGCGGTGGCCGCGGTTTGTGGAGCTGTATGAATGGTCGCGTCCGGCGGGAGGGGCGCAGGCGCTGATTACGTTCACGGCGCGCGATTGGCGGGATTTGCAGGTGCTATCGCAACTGGCGTGGATGGAAGAGGAGTGGTTCAAAAAGGACGCGGTGGTGAGCCGGCTGGCGGATCGCGGGAAAGACTTCACGGAAAAAGACAAAGAGGCGCTGAAAGCCAAACAATTGGAATTGCTGGCGCTGGTCCTGCCTGCATACAGGGAAGCAGCGGCGCGCGGGCAGATTGAGATCAGCACTACCCCTTACTACCACCCGATCCTGCCGCTTTTGTGCGATTCAGACATCGCGCGCGTGGCGAATCCCAGCACACCCATACCGCGGCGGGCGTTTCGCCGTCCAGAAGATGCGCGAGAGCAGTTGCGACGGGCGAAGGAATATCATGAGCGAGTGTTTGGAAAGCAGCCGGTGGGGCTGTGGCCGTCCGAGGGGTCGGTGTCGGATCAGGCGCTGGCGATTGCGGCGGAAGAAGGGTTCCAGTGGTTTGGCACGGATGAAGGCGTACTGGGCCGCACGTTGAATGTAGGATTTTTCCGCGATTCCTCTGGAATACCGGCGAACGCGGAAAAACTTTACCAGCCGTGGCGTTTGCAGATGGCGGGAGCAGGGGTTACGGGACTTTTTCGCGATCACCATTTGTCGGACCTGGTGGGTTTTGTGTACAGCCGTATGGACAGCAAAGCCGCGGCTGCGGATTTGCACGGAAGGCTCCGGCACATCGGGGATACGGTGAAGAGCCCGAATCCGCTGACGGTGTGCTTGTTCCTGGATGGCGAGAATGCCTGGGAGTATTATCCCGGGAATGGCAGGGAATTCCTGAGGGAGTTCTACCGACTTGTCAGCGACGACAAGGATTTTCTCGCCCTGACGGCGACCGAAACGATTGCCGCGGCCGGCAACATTCCCACGACTACGGGAATTTTTCCCGCTTCGTGGATCAATGCCAACTTTGATGTGTGGATCGGTCACCAGGAAGATGTGACGGCATGGGATTTTCTTTGGGACGCGCGCGAGGCGTACGCTGGGGCACTGGATGGACATGCCAAGGGGCGCTCTGGCAGCGTAAACGAGACCGCCTTGGCGGAGGCTCAGGAGTCTTTGCTGGCGGCCGAGGGCAGCGACTGGTGCTGGTGGTTTGGGCCGGAACACAGCACAGCGAATGATGCGGAATTCGATGCGCTATTTCGCAAACATCTGACGGGAGTTTATCTGGCACTCGGCCAGGTGGCCCCGGAAGAACTGGCGAAACCCATCAAGCGGCAGCCAGAACGGGCTTACCAGCTTGCACCTTCGACGTTCCTGAATGTGAAAGTAGATGGCCGCGATACAAGCTATTTCGAGTGGCTGGGAGCGGGCGTGTTTTCTCCCGAGCGGCGGGGCGGGGCGATGCACGGACGGACATTCTACTTGAGGGAGTTGCGGTACGGATTCGAGGAGGAGCGTTTTGTGGTGCGGGTGGACTGCTTCCCGGAAACGCTGGCGGAATTGGAAGACCCGGAATTTCGCATCACGATCGGGGCTGCACAGGAAGTGGTGATCGTGGTGAACCTGGAGCGCGGACGAATGAAAGAGTTCGCGGTGGAAAAGCAGCGGCTATGCCTGCTGAATCCGTCCATGTTCGCCTCGGTTGCATTTGGCCGCACGCTGGAACTTGCAGTGCTGCGCGAACAGCTCGATTTGAAAGGGAAAAACAAGTTTCCGATCGGCGTAGCCCTGTGGCACGGGGGATTGCCGATTGATGTTTTGCCCGCGGAAGGATTTTTGGAAGTGAATTTGGGAGAAGAGAACTCGGCTTGGCCGGTGCAGAGCGCGGAGTGAAGGGGCGAAAGGCCTACTATTTCGTCAAATCGCCCCAAAAGTGGGCAGCTACTGATTGGGCAACTTTGGCGTTGAAGTAACGCGGGTACTATAGCGCGGGGAATGGTCTCCCTGAAAAAATGGTAGAGCGTGGGCAAACGGCGGATGGGTGTTGCCACGTCCCGTGAAGGTACGGACATGGTCCCGACGGTAAACCCGGCACAAGGAACAATTCGAGTGGAATCCGCAGTCAATACGGCCCCTACGTCCGAAGAGACTGTCGCGAAGCTGCAACCGCTGGCGAGCGGGGCAACCCCCGTGGCGCTGGAAGTGGCGGTGAACGTGACCGGGGCGAGGCCTGCGCAGTCTTCGGGGCAACGCGATCTGTTTTCAGAAGACACTTCAACGGTGCTGGTGTTTGAGAATGGCGCGGTAATTCGCCTGGCAGCAGCGGTGGTTACAGGGCAGCTGCTGTTCGTTACCGAGAAAAAAGCGAACGCCGAAGTGGTGTGCCAGGTGGTGCGAAAGCGCAGTTTCCGGCCGACGGAATGCTACGTTGAACTGGAGTTCACGGAGCAAGTGCCGAACTTTTGGGGCGTGGAATTGCCGGCCAAGACCGACCCTCCCGTGCATAGTGAAGCCGCCCAGATGGTGGAGTCTTCCGAGACGGCGGAAGAGGATGTCGCGCGGGTGCCGGAGCCGGAGCAACCGGAAGAGCCGGAAGTGCCCGTCAAGGAAGTCGAGAATCTGAAGCACGAAGTGGATGCGCTGAGGGAACAGGTGAAGGCGTTGCTACAAGCCAAGGCCGAGGCGGCGAAAGTGGAAGCGGCCCGGGAAGACGCGGCGAAAAGAGCTGAGGCGGCGGCTGTGGAAGTATCCCGCATTTCGGTGCCTGGCGCGGGGCAAATGGCTGCGCCGCCCGCCGATGAGAAAGCTCCCGAAATTGCATCCGGGGCGACGGCACAGCCTGCTGCGAGCGCGGCCGCGCCTCCGATGATTCGCATGACGCTGCCGACCACGGCGGCGGCGAACCAGGGTGGCGCGAAAGAAGGGTCGGAGATTGATCCGCTGGACGGACTGTTGCCGAAGCCTGCTTTGGATTTTTCCGGCATTTCTCACATCGGAACGGCAAGAGTCTCGCAATCGCTTTACGATATTTACAAGCCGGTGCGGGTTGGGATTGGGAAGTTCCCGATTGCGGCAATCAGCACTTTGGTGCTGGCGATATTCCTTGCTGGAGCGTGGCGCATGGATTGGGTGCGTCTGCCTTGGCTGGGGCGTTATTCGGCGCGCAAAGCGAATGCACACAGCATAGTTCCTGGAGGCTCCGGAAAGTTGAAGAGCGGAGTGGCACACGGCGCGCCGCCAGCGACTTCCTCTGCGGCTTCCGCGGGAGTTCCCGGAACTGTTAATGCAAATGCGGCTGGGAAGACGGCCGCGGCCGGAAACTCTGATCTGTCGCCTGCCGGCGCGGCGGAGACATCCAACGCGTCTGAGAATGCGGAGGCGCCTGCTACGGCAAAAGCGGTAAAGTCCAACGCGCCCGCGGCGGCGGCGAAGCATGGCGACGGCAAGGCAAGCGCTGTTGCGGTTTCGCGAAGCAAACCCACGCCGAATGCGACCCCATCCGCCAGCGCACAGCCTGTGGCTCCGGAGCCTGCGGCGAGCGACGCTACCCTTATTCCGCCTAAGTTGCTGAAGTCCGTGGCGCCGGTTTATCCACCGGAGGCCATGGAGAATTACATCACGGGAGATGTGCGGGTGGATGCGGTGGTCGGGCCGGACGGAAAGATCAGCGCGATGAAGATTCTTACGGGGCCGGCACCGCTGCGCCAGGCCGCCATGGATGCTCTGAAGCAGTATGAGTACACACCTGCTACGCAAGGCGGAAAACCAGTTTCCGCGCACGTCACCGCGACGGTGAAGTTTTGGTACAACCCGTAAGCGGAAAAGTGGAGTGCAGGGCGGGAGATTAGAAGTTCTCAGTTATCAGTTTTAAGTTTTCAGTAAGACGGAAGAAGCAGATTACAAAAGTGAGCTGACAAACGGTCAGCGCCGAAAAGCCGGCTTACCGATACTAGCCTCCACTTTCCCGGTCAGGGCTGACCTGCTCTGAGAACGACAGCGACAATACAGCAGATTCAATGTTACCTTAACCCCCCGAGAAGTTTGCTGGGACTACTAGTTTTTATGGAGATCTGAATATGCGGAGACTCGCCGCTTCAACGCTGACTTTAATGTTCTTCTATTTTTGCGGGTTTGCACGTGGCCAGAACCCGACTCCCGATTTGATCCTGTTCAACGGGAAAATATTTACCAGCAACGATGCCAAGCCATACGTCGAAGCATTGGCCATACGCGGCGAGCGAATCATTGCTACCGGCGATTCTGTAAAAATAAAATCGCTCGCTGGCCCGCAAACGAAACAAATTGATCTTGCCGGCCGCACAGTAATCCCCGGCATCAACGACGCGCACAATCACCTGGAGCTCCACCCAGTAAACGAGGTGGATGTGCACCTGAAAACAATGAACCCGAAATGGGATGAGGTCAGAGATGCCATAGCCGCGACGGCGGGTAAATCTCGCAACAAGTCATTGATTGTGGCCACAATCGGGTCAGCGATCTTTCAAGATGTTTCCGTCAATAGGGATTCGCTCGACAGGGTGGCACCCGAAGATCCGGTCCTTTTGGTTACCTTAACCGGTCATGGATTCATTCTAAACAGTGCTGGGCTCACGTTTTTTGGTGTTCCGGAAAATCAAGCGGATCCCGCGGGCGGACGCTTTGAGCGCGATGCAAAGGGTAGGCTAACCGGCGTGGTGCGGGAGTACGCCGGCATGGACATGGATCGAACCGTCGAGAATGCGGTGCCGGAAAAAGATGCGGTCGCTCAACTCCGGTCTACGCTCGACGACGCGGAGAGATTCGGGATCACTTCAATTCAAGATATGTCGAATGGAATTCCTCCGGCCCGGGCGGTGGCGTTACTCGAAGAAGTTCCTACACGTATTAGGATCCGCGTAATTCGGATGCCTGGAACGACGGCCGCAGGAAGGGATATTGAAGAAGGCAAGGGAGTGCCACGGAATCCCAATGGGTTGATCACGGTGAGTGGAACGAAGTGGATGACGGATGGAGTGCCGATCGAAGGAACGTTTACTCCGCGCGAGGCAATCAAAATGCCAACTGCTCCGCCCTTCGATGATATTTTCGGGGACTTGCCGCTGACGTTCCCGGAAAAAGAGATCGCGGCCATGTTGAAGGAATCACTTAAAGACAACGATCAGCTCATCCTGCATGTTTCGGGTTATCGTGCCGCGAAGGCAGTGCTTGACGCGATGGATGCAACAGGTGGAAGAAGCGTCTGGGCGGGCCGGCGCGTGAGATTTGAGCACGGTGACAGCCTGTTTCCGGACCTTGTGGGCAGGGTAAAGGAGTACGGAATTGTAGTAGTGCAAAACCCCTCGCACCTGATGGGGTTATCCAGCGCTGCCAGCTCTGGAGGTGCCGCATTTAGCAAAGCCCAACCGCTGAGATCGCTATTGGCTGCAGGAATTCCCGTGGCGCTGGGGTCGGACGGCCCCACAAATCCGTTTTTGAATATTATGTTCGCGACAATTCATGGAGACCGTCCATCAGAAGCGATAACACGAGAGCAAGCGGTGGTGGCCTACACGCTGACCGCGGCCTACGCCGAGTTCACAGAAAAAGACAAAGGCAGTCTGGAGCCCGGCAAACTTGCCGATCTCGCGGTGCTCTCGCAGGACATTTTTGCGGTTCCCACGCAAGAGTTTCCGAAAACGAGATCAGTCTTGACGATGGTTGGTGGCAAGGTCGTTTATGACGCGCAAGTTATCAAAATAGATTGACTGTCGCGGAACCGGACATCTTCCTTCCAGTACCCATATGTCCGATTAGTGCTACCGGTCATGTGAACTGGCACATGCGCCTCGGTATATTGGGGATGATCGTTGCGGGAGTGATGGTGCTTGTAGGGTTTGCAACACTGATTGGTGCAGTGCGAAGGCATGCAGTCTTTGGGATGAGTATCGAAGCGCTGTTTGCCGATGGCGTTCTTCAGTTGTTGGTCTTTGGGATTCTCGTATTTTGGGCGTTTCGTGTCCGGATGAACGGCGCGGCGCATAAGCTACTGATGATCCTTGCGACAGTTGCGCTGCTAGGCCCGGCATTAGGCCGCTGGCCGTTCGCATTTGTGTTTTCCAGTGATCTTGTGTTCTTCGGCATCCTCGACTCTTTCCTGATATTCATGATCGCTTTTGATCTCTGGTCGCGCAGAAAAGTTCATCTTGCAACGATTTCGGGATCACTTCTAATACTTGTTATTGACTTTACAATGCGCCCCCTTGCCCACTCAGCGTTTTGGCATCAATTCACGGCGTGGGTCCAGAGCCGCTGATGTTAGAAGGGCTGGCGATGTCGACTAACGCTGTTCGAGTCGACTGTCAGAACAATTCGCGTGTATGGACCTAAATCGCTCTGAGTCGCGTACTGGGAAAAGTGGCGGGCACTGGCAAGAAACGGCGTCCCTCACCCCGCGCTTTTGGCGGGGTGAGGGATCTGCTTTTCGGTTCTGGACGGCCCTCCGCCATGGTTGTCAACAGAGCCAGTTAAAACTTAAAACCTCTTAGAAGAGCTTCACCGCGATGCGCTGGGGGTGCGAGCCTATGGGGATCATGGTGAGAAGGGAATCGGTGCGCGTGTGGAGCACGGCTAGATCGCCGGAACCTTCGTTCACGACCAGAAGCATCGCGGGTTTGCCGCCGGGCTCGACAGGATCGAAACGCATGGCGCCGGGAAGCGCACCAACATTGATGGGGCGGCCGACACGGCGGTTGACAATGTCCAGCGGCAACACGTGACTCGCGGCGCGATCCGTCACATACATTTCGTCCGCGTCATCGGTGATGATGCCGGAAAAGGGCGCGGAGCCCAGCATCATGTAATCGCCCATTTCATGCGTCCAGGTATTTAAGGCTTGCAGGCCGTGCGTATCGGGCGAAATTACGTACAACTCGCCGCCGTCGGGCTTCAGGATCATTTGCGTGGGATTTCCCGCCAGCAAAAGATTGGTTAAGAGCACGCCGCGACGCACGTCGACCACAGACAGGAGGTTCTGCGTGCGGCTCATCACAAAGGCGAGAGAACTATCGGGGAGGATGCTGACCTCTTCCGGATCGGCAACGACGGGAACCTCGGCGCGTTGCTGAAGCGTGGCGGCGTCATGGATGCCCAGCGTGGCAGAGCGGGAATTCACCACCAAGAGAGTTTTATTGTTGGGCGTGATGCGTACGCGAACGGGCTGCAGGCCGGTTTTCGCGCGGCCAATGATGGCGCGGGTGACGCAATCAATGGCGATCAGTTGATTCGCGACGGAAGAAGTGGTGTACGCGCGATCGCCCTTCACGGAAAATTCGAGCGAATAGGGTAGAGGGCCCACGGGTATGCGCGAGGAAATCTGATTGCTGCGCGCGCCCAGGACCCAGACGTATCCCCCCGCGCTGCTCACTCCCCAAATTTCTGCGCGGCGGGGATGTTCCAGGATTTCGGCGAGTGCAGGGCCGGCGTAGACCTTGCTGATCGCGCGCAGGCTGATCAAATCCACAACGGTTATGTTCCCGTCGTCCGTGCTGACGTAGGCATTCAGATGCAGGCCTGGGCGCAAGAAGGAGGGGCGGTGGGCGCGAAGCAAGATGATGACGGCAAAGAGAAGCAGTATGGTCAGCAGAAAATAGACGCGGAAATTTCGGGGGCGGCTCATCGAGTCGTTTGAATTTTACCCCAGATTTACATTTGAGGTTTGTTGATGTGGTTATCGAGGGGCAACGTCGCAAGGTGGGGAAATGAGTATACAATTGCGTTCGTCTGCCGGAGCAAAAGGGAAATTTGATCTGGTTCGCTCACGGAAAGGCCAAAACTTATGAAGACGGATGAAGTTAGCAGGCGGTCGTTTTTGAGACACCTTGGTGCAGCGGGTGCGCTGGCATATGCGGGCAACACTGCCAATGCAATGAGCGTCGGCGGAGTGGGAGCCGGGGGACAGGCTGTCCCAGTCACGAGTAAGGAAGCGGCCACGCGTGGGCAACGAATGGCGTGGTGGCATGAAGCCAAGTTCGGCATGTTCATCCACTGGGGGCTTTATAGCGTGATTGGGCAGCACGAATGGGCGCTGGAAGTGGAAGGGATTCCGATTCCACAATACGAATTGCTGGCCAAACATTTTCAGCCAAAGCCGAACGCTGCGCGCGAATGGGCCAAGCTGGCGCGTCGAGCAGGGCAGAAGTACATGGTGATGACCACCAAGCACCATGAAGGATTCTGCCATTTCGATACGAAGCTGACCGATTATTGCGCGCCGAAACAGGGGCCGGGACGCGACCTGGTTCGGGAATTTGTTGAGGCGGCGCGGGCGGAGGGGTTGCGCGTGGGTTTCTACTACTCGTTGATGGATTGGCACCATCCGGACGGGGTGCGCTGCAAAACGGACGAAGCGGCGCGCAAGCGTTTTGTGGAATACACGCACGGATTGATTCGCGAGCTGATGACGAATTACGGAAAGATTGATGTGCTCTGGTATGACGTGGACTGGCCGCTGACGCCGGAGCAGTGGGAATCGGAGCGCATGAACAAGATGGTGTTCGAGCTCCAGCCGGACATCATTGTGAATAATCGCAACGGGCTGGATGGAGATTTCTCGACGCCGGAACAGGAAGTTACGGCGGCAGCGAGCGGGCGCGCCTGGGAATCCTGCATGACGATGAACGATAGCTGGGGATTCAACCGCGGGGATGACGGCTGGAAAACGGCTAAGACGATTGTGAATAATCTGGCGAATTGCGCGCAGGGAGACGGAAATTATTTGTTGAACATTGGGCCGAAGCCCGACGGATCGGTACCAGAAGAATCGGTGGCGATATTGGAAAGCGTTGGGAAATGGCTGGAGACGAACGGCAAAGCTATTTATGGCACGGAGCGCGGGACGTACAGTTGGAACTCGAATGCTAATTATTCGCGGCGCGGAAACACACTGTACATTCATCAGCATTACTGGCCGGGAGATACTCCGGCGGCGCAGTGGCTGCCATTTTTTCAGCCGGCAACCGTGGTGGCGATTGGTGGATTGAAGACTAAAGCAAAATCCGCGCGGTTGCTGAAGACTGGACAGAAGCTCGCGTTTACGCAGGACGAGTTCTCTCTACGCGTGACGGGGCTTCCGGTGCAGGCGCCGGATAGTCCTTCGACGGTGATTGAAGTGGAATGCGAGGGGGAGCCGGTGATTGATCACGACGCGATTCGATCGCAGTGGCCGCGGTATAAGGTGGGGATCAGCTAGCGGGTTGCAGATTTGGATGGGCAGGCGGAGTAAGGATAATTTTGTGAAACGATTTACGCAGTAAAAGCGGCGGCGAGCCGCCGCACTCCAAGTATGCCGGTGGCAGGTCAGTTCACTTGGCGGTGGACGACGGTGGCGATTTGGCGGACTTCGGTGAGGAGTTCGGCGAATTCTTCGGGAAGGATGGATTGAATGCCGTCGGATAGCGCTTTTTCAGGTTGATGGTGAACCTCGACCATTAAGCCATCTGCGCCGACGGCAACCGCGGCGCGCGAGAGGGGCAGAACTTTGTGGCGTTTGCCGGTACCGTGGCTGGGGTCGACAAGGATGGGCAGGTGGCTGCGCTTTTTCACGGCGGGCACTACCGCGAGGTCCAGCGTGTTGCGCGAAAAATCGGAGAACGTGCGGACGCCGCGTTCGCAGAGCATTACCTGATAGTTGCCTTCGCTGAGGATATATTCCGCGGCCATGAGGAATTCGTCGAGTGTGGCGCTCATGCCGCGTTTCAGCAGGACAGGTTTTTTGGCGCGTCCGGCGCGTTTGAGCAAAGAAAAATTCTGCATGTTGCGGGCGCCAATCTGGATGACGTCGGCCCACTCTTCGACGAGGTCGAGGGTTTCATTGTCAATCGCCTCGGTGACAATTCCAAAGCCGTAATTTTTTCGAACCTTGGCCAGAATCTTCAGACCCGGCAGGCCGAGACCCTGAAAGCTGTAAGGAGAAGTGCGCGGCTTGTAGGCGCCGCCGCGGAACAGGCGCACGCCGGTGGGTTTGAGGCGCTCGGCGATCGCCAGGCACTGCTCCTCTGTTTCCACCGCGCACGGACCCGCCACAACCGCGAGATGCGCGCCGCCAACGAAGACGTCTCCCGAAGGAGTGGGAATGCGCACGACGGTGGGGTCTTCCTTCACGTCGAGCGAAACTAATTTGTAGGGCTTGGTGACGGGAATGCACTCGATGACGCCGGGCATGGATTCGAGGACGCCGAGATCCACAGCGCCGCTGTTGCCGGTGATGCCGATAGCGGTGCGTCCCGCGCCGGGAATCGGATGAGCCTTGAGGCCAAGCGATTCGATGCGTTCGCAGACGCTGCGAACCTGTTGTTCGGTGGCATGGGACTGCATCACTACCAGCATGGTTGAGTGTCCTTAATCAGAAATAGGGTGAAAAACCAGTGTACTTTACGGATGATAGGGGAGCAAACGAAGCAAGAGTTAACCGGCTTGCACATATCTTCTCTTTTTTGCGAGGATTGCCGAATCTCTTGGAGTTTCTGGAATCAGGCACAAAGAAATCATTTTGCACATCGCTGCCGGCTAGAGCGACAGCAAGTTTATTCTTCCAGAGCCGGAATTTCGACCCACGTGAGTCCTGGTTTTGCTGAATTCACAGCGTCTACAACCGAATCCATCGCCGCCAGGATGGACCGCCAACGGTTCTTGCTAAGGACGACAATCGCCAGTTTCGCATTTTTCAGATTTTGTTCATTGATGAGATGCGTATCGGCAGTCAGCAGAACTTCAAACCCGGCTTCTTCTGCCGCTCTCAAAAGGTCGCCATTTGCGAGAGCACTCCAGCCTTGCTCTCGAGCTGTTGTGACTTCATGTTTCGTCAGATATTTTCGGATGGTGGCAGGAGTGCACTGATCAAGCAGGACGCGCATCAGCGAACGGCCGCAGGAATTTCGAGGCTGCGCCGGGCAAAATCAAGAACAGCCTGCACGCGTTCCAAGGTCAGGCCATCATAAAGAGAGACGATTTCCGGAAGCGACAGGCCATCTTCGAGATTCTCGAACACGGCCGAAACAGGAATACGGGTGCCCCGGAAAACCCAAGCACCGCTGACCTTCCCTGGGACACTTTCCACTGCGTCGCATTGTGACCAATCCAACGGCATAAGAGGGAGTTTAGAAACCCGCGCTGGTGCTGTCAATGAGGAAGGATTTGCAGCATTCTAAAAGGAATTAGCCTTGCCACTCCGTCTTATCCCCGCTCGGCGGCTTCGATCTGCGTGATTTTTTCTACGCGGCGCGCGTGGCGACCGCCGGCAAAGGTGGTGTTCAAAAACGTTTGCACCATTTCGACGGCCTGTGGGCCACTGACAACACGGCCGCCCATGGCCAGGACATTGGCGTCGTTGTGTTCTCGCGCCAGACGAGCGGTATCCACATTGTGAGCAACCGCTGCGCGGATTCCGGGAACTTTATTTGCCGCGATGGAAATACCCATGCCCGTGCCGCACACGGCAATGCCGAAGACATCGTGATGAGAGGCGACACGATCGCCAATCGCTTTGCCGTAATCGGGATAGTCTACGGATTCTTCTGACCAGGTCCCCAAGTCGTCCACGGGGTAGCCCGCGGATTCCAAAAACTCTCGAACGGCTTCTTTGACGTGAACCCCGGCGTGGTCGGCGGCGAGGGCAATGCGCGGCTTATCAGAGAGTTGGGGCATGGGCGCCTCCCGAGGCGGATTCTATCGGAGTGGGCGTGTCACCGCAATGAAGGGTGGTGCGTCGAATAAAGGTAGGGCCGACAGCATTAGAGAAATGAATCGGAGCCATTTGAGAATTTGATGCTTGCTGGCCTCCCAGTTTTCTGGGCTGCCGCCCTATAATTTAAGTGCCGTCCCGATACGGCAAATTCACTTCACTGGAGTGCACAAATGTCAAACATATACGCGGATAATTCGTTAAGCATTGGCCGAACCCCTCTGATCAAACTGAATCGAGTGACCGATGGCGCGAAAGCCACGGTGCTCGCCAAGATCGAGGGGAGAAATCCAGCGTACTCGGTGAAGTGTCGTATCGGGGCAGCAATGATTTGGGATGCGGAAAAGCGCGGGGTGCTGAAGCCGGGAATTGAGATTGTGGAGCCGACGAGCGGAAATACGGGGATTGCGTTGGCTTACGTGGCCGCAGCACGCGGTTATGCCATTACCTTGACCATGCCGGAAACCATGTCACTGGAACGCCGGCGAGTGCTGGCTGCGTTTGGAGCGAAGCTCATCCTTACGCCGGGGCCGGAAGGCATGAAGGGCGCCATCAACAAAGCCACCGAGATTTACAACTCGGACAAGCAACATTATTTTTTGCCGCAGCAATTTGACAATCCGGCCAACCCGGAAATCCACGAAAAGACCACCGGCCCGGAAATTTGGGACGACACGGGTGGGACGATTGATGTTCTGGTGAGCGGCGTGGGAACTGGTGGAACACTCACCGGAGTGAGCCGCTACATCAAGAACACCAAGGGAAAGAAGATCATCACCATCGCGGTGGAGCCAACAGCGAGTCCGGTGATCTCGCAGACGCTTGCGGGCAAGCCACTCACGCCCGGTCCACATAAAATTCAGGGGCTTGGCGGCGGATTCGTGCCGAAGAACCTGGATTTGAAAATGGTGGATCGCGTGGAGTTGGTGACCAACGAAGAGTCCGTGGAGATGGCGCGCCGATTGGCACGCGAAGAAGGCATTCTCTCTGGGATTTCCTGCGGTGCGGCAACAGCGGCGGCGGTGCGCGTTGCGAAGTTGCCGGAGTTCGCCGGGAAAACCATTGTGACCGTGCTGCCCGATGGCGGGGAGCGCTACCTCTCGACGATTTTGTTCGAGGGAATTGGCTAGAAACCTGATTGCCGCCGGAATGCGAGAATCGCAGAAGGCGGCTCGACACATGCCGGATGAGGGGCGCAGTGCATTTTGCCATTGGTGGCGAAGGCTGCGCCCCGGCATCCTTCATTCGCATCAAACACACTGCTGGGGCTTGCGGATTGCGTTTTCGCTGGTTCCAGTGGAAAGTGCTGGTGGGAATCCCTGGGAAGAAACCTGGTAGAGGTGCCTCTTTCTCTGCGCTTCTTGGAATTGTTAGGACAAATTTATGAAAGCAAATATGGAAGAACTGAAATGCCTGGCGCGGGAATTCCGGTCGGCGCTGGATGCGCGGTTTTCTGGCGATCGCGCGGCCGAATACCAATTGCCCTCGAAGGAAGATGTGGCGACCTTTTGCCGGCGGTATCTGGATTCACTTTTTCCGCTGCATCACGTGCCTGAAGAATCCGCGAGCCCGCAGGCGGCCCATTTTGTGGACGAACTGGAAGCGCTGCTGGCGGAGCAGATCGTTTCCGCAATCCGATTCGATTGCAGTTGCCGCAGCAAGAAGGCTCCGGAGAAGCTGGCGCGCGCGGCCGATGAGATTGTCGGGAAAATTCGCGAGAGACTTCCGAAGTTGGCGCAGTTACAGGCCACGGACATGGAAGCGGCGCTGACGAATGATCCGGCGGCGAGCGGATTGGAAGAGATTTTGCTGAGCTACCCGGGAGTGGAAGCCATCACCGTGCAGCGGTTGGCGCATGAATTGTACGAATTGAAAGTGCCTTACCTGCCGCGCCTGATGACGGAAATCGCGCATAGCCGCACCGGCATTGATATCCATCCTGGCGCGGCGATTGACGAATCGTTCTTTATCGATCACGGGACGGGCGTGGTGATTGGCGAAACGGCTACCATCGGCAAGAATGTGACGCTGTATCACGGCGTGACACTGGGCGCGTTTAATCCAACGAGCCAGCGCGATTCGGATGGCGGGCTGGTGAGAGGTTCTGCGAACAAGCGCCACCCGGATATCGAAGATGGCGTGACAATTTATCCGGGCGCGACGATTCTTGGCGGCGACACGCGCATTGGGCACCACAGCATCATCGGGGGCAACGTGTGGCTGACGCATTCGGTTGCGCCGTACAGCCGGGTGACGGTGAAAGATCCGGAATTGCTGATTCGCAGCCATAACCGGGGAAGCGACGCGGAGTGGTTTTTGGGGAGCGCGATTTAGCGCTGCGTTCATATGAACAAAACATCAAGGAAAAAGAAACCTATCACCGCAGAACAGATTGCCCATATGGCGAGCCAAGGGAAAGACATCAGCCGATTTTTCACGAATCGCTTGGGAATGATAGATCCTACCCGCAGGGTTACAGTGGATTTCTTTGGTCCGATGCTTGCGGAGATTGACGCAGTCTCGAAAAAGCTGAATATCAGCTGTGAGGCCTTCGTCAAGACGCTCGTCCTCGAGGGCCTTAGTTTGCGGCGCATGCGGCGTTTGACGCGACAGCCTTTCGCGGTTCGCTCGCGTTCGATCAAGCATTTGCGGCGCGCCTCTGGAAAGAATCGTTCGCGGTAGACACGCGCAGCGCAGCGACGCCGAGTGGTTGCTGGAGAGCGCGATTTGAAGCGCTGAATCTTCTTCAGGCCTTACTCCCGTTCTCATGCTCAGAGAAGATATGTCTAGAAGAATCTAGAAACTGGAAGAAGTGTGTGCTAAATTAAAGCTGGGAGGTGGGGCATGCGCAAAGCGAAAACCAGGAAAATCGGCCTGGAAATGAGCGCGGATCTGTACAGCGAGCTTTCCAAGCTGGCCCGTGAAAATGGCCAGTCCCGCCGATTCTTGCTGGAAAAAGCCGTGGAGCATTATTTGCATCAAGTGGTGCCATCGCAGGCCACAGTTCGGACGGAAGTAATGAAGCAGTTTCGCCGGTCGGTGGATAAGAACCGAAAACTGTATGAGCTCCTTGCGAAGTAGGCCCGCGGAGTGACGCGGGAGACGCTTTACCTGACTATTGCTGAAGTCCTCGAGATGCACTGGCACTTAATCAATGAATTTGGAGGCCTGCAGGGAGTGCGAGACGCGGGGCTGCTAGCATCGGCAGTTTTTCGCCCGCAAACAGGTTACTATGACGACCTTCTTCACCAGGCTGCGGCAATGATGGAGTCGTTGGCGAACAATCATCCGTTCCTCGATGGAAACAAGAGAATCGCGTTCGCAAGCGTGGACGTATTTTTGCGATTGAACGGATATCTCCTTGATGTCGACGCCTTGGAGGCTCACCAGTTCATTACGGGCAAGATTGCATCAAGGGAATTTAGGTGCGCCGTAATCTTGACCTGGCTGAGAAGCCATGCACGGCCGAGTGAAGATTAAGAGAATCCAGGAAGTACGACACTCGGACAAACGGCGGTTCCGTGGCAGGAGGATTTAGCGGATTCCTGAGGCCAAGCTACGGCGCGGGGTTGTGGCGAGTTTCTGCGGTCATCAGAGCAACATTTTCGATTCCGGCTTGATGGATTAAATCTCCGACGGCTTTTACATCGCCATATCTGGCGCGGGCATCGGCTGTCAGGTACACCTTCCGCTCTGATCCTTCTCTAACTCCTTCTTGAAGCAGGGATATCAAGTCGCGAGTATTGACATGCCTCTCATTCAAATAAACAGTGCCATCACGTGTGACTGCAACCTGAAGTGCATCTTCTCGCAGAGCACCGGGCATGGCCTTGGGGTGATCCGTCGCAGACAAGTCCACGTTAATACGATGTGGATTAGGGAGAAAAGCAGGGAGCATGAATAGTACGAGGAAGAAAACCATTATGCTGGCGAGGCCCGAAAGCTCGATCATTGTGAAGGGTATGATGCGTCTTTTTCGGAGGGCATTGCTGGGGCGCCATTGTTCGGGTTTCATGGGAGGAGCCTCGGGGAGAGGGTCCGGGGTAAATCTAGAGGCAATGATAGCCTTCTGCGGCCGAACTAGGGCGTTAAGAGTCCGATCCCATGACCGGGGAGTAACTGCGATCGGGAATCGTGGGACTTAAGAATCCGCGGACTTGCGTTGACACTAGCGGAGGGTGTCCGCTACGCTGAAATGCTTGACGGATTACGCGGGAACAGACAGGGAGACGCATGGCCGAAGATAAGTTACCAACACGGGCGCAGGATTTTTCCGAGTGGTACAACCAACTGGTATTGAAGGCGCAACTCGCGGACTACGCGCCGGTGCGCGGCTGCATGATTGTGCGTCCCTACGGGTGGGCGCTGTGGGAAAACATTCAGAGCGCGCTGGACCGGCGGTTCAAAGCCACCGGGCACCAGAACGTGGCGTTCCCGCTGCTGATTCCGAAAAGCTTTATTGAAAAAGAAAAGCATCACGTGGAAGGATTCTCGCCGGAACTGGCGGTGGTGACGATTGGCGGCGGGGAAGAATTGGCGGAGCCGCTGGTTGTCCGGCCGACGTCGGAGACCATTATCGGGCACATGTGGTCGAAGTGGATTCAGTCTTACCGCGATTTGCCGGTGCTGATGAACCAGTGGAACAGCGTGGTGCGCTGGGAGCTACGGACCAAATTGTTCTTGCGCACGCTGGAGTTTTACTGGCAGGAAGGCCACACGGCCCACGCGACGCGCGAAGAAGCGGTGGAAGAGACCAAGCAGATGCTGGAGGCGTACACGGATTTTGCGGTGAACGATGCGGCGATTCCAGTGATTCCTGGCGCGAAATCTGACGCCGAAAAATTTGCCGGGGCCGATGTGACGTATGCGATTGAGGCGCTGATGGGAGACGGAAAAGCGCTGCAGGCGGGGACATCACACTTCCTGGGGCAGAATTTTGCGCAAGCGTTCGACGTGAAGTACCTCGACCAGACAGGCCAGCAGCAGTTTTGCTGGACTACGTCCTGGGGGCTTTCGACGCGGTTTATTGGGGCGATCATCATGGTGCACGGCGACGATCAGGGACTGGTGATGCCGCCAAAGCTCGCGCCCATACAGGTGGTCATCGTCCCGATTTTCAAGACTGACGAAGAGAAGGCCGCGGTGCTGCAAACGGCAAAGGATTTAAAGGCACAACTGGTGAAGGCCAACCTGCGCGTTACGCTGGACGAACGCGAAGGATTCAGCCCGGGCTGGAAGTTCAACGATTGGGAAATGCGCGGCGTTCCGGTGCGCGTGGAACTTGGCCCAAAGGATGTGGCCAAACAAGCCGCGATGCTGGCACGTCGCGACAAGCCGGGAAGAGAAGGGAAGTTCAGCGCCCCGCTGGCCGATTTGCCCGCCACGATCGAAAAGCTGCTGGGGGAAATTCACCAATCGCTCTACGACAAGGCGTTGGCTTTCCGTCGCGCCAACACACAAGAAGCAAAGACTTACGATGAGTTGAAGAAGGCCGTGGAAAGCGGCTTTGCTTTTGCCTACTGGTGTGGCAGCGGCGAATGCGAAGCGAGCATCAAAGAAGAGACGCGTGCCACGATGCGCTGCATCCCTCTGGATCCCGATGCGGTGCTGGGACACGCGGCGGGAAGCGGGAGCGGAGCTTGCGTTTACTGCGGCAAACCCGCCAATCAACGGGCCATCTTTGCCCGCGCCTACTAGCCCCCGGGAGTTGCGGCTGAAGCACACAAACGCGGCGAGATTCTCGACAGCGCGCGGGCCGGGTGGTAGTTTGAACAAATAGCAGAATAATTTTTCGCCGCCGGCAGAAGTTGTGGGCGGCCCAATGGAGCGTTACTTCGTGAGCTTCGGAAAACGATCCTCCCGGCGTTCCCAACGCGGGGAAGGCAAATTAAAAGCGATCATTTATACGGTGATTCTGGTGGTTGGAGTGTTCGTGGCGTTCCGGCTGGTGCCGCTGTACGTGAACGAATACCAGCTTCAAGACAAAATGAACGAGCAGGCGAAATTTGCGATTGTGAACCGGTACACGGAAGAGCAGGTTCGCGACATCCTGTTCAAAGTCATACAGGACCTGGACATACCGGCGACGCGCGACGACATCAAGCTGGCCACGACGAACCACGGGATCAGCATCAGCGTCACTTACACGGTCCCCGTGGATTTCTTCGTCTACAAAACCGATATCACCTTTTCTCCCGTGAGCGAAGGTTTGGACATCATGAAGTAGGCCTGCCTCCGCAAGCCCGGGAACTCTCTCGGCTTCCCTCTGGCCCGCGGATGCGTCACAATGAAAGTGTCCACCCAGGGGGAGTAAGCTATTGCGATTTCGCTTGCAACAGGGTTTTTGGACTTCCAGAATTGGGATCGGACTGCTGGCGATGGTGGCGTTGTGCTTTCTGCTTACCGCCGGCGCCTTCACTTATTTTTACATTAAATATTCCCACATGATTGACGCGCGCCTTTCCGGGCGCGTGCTCCAGAACACCACGCAGATTTTTTCCGCTCCGGAACGCATCACAGACGGGCAGGCTTGGGGACTCGATGATCTGGTGATGTACATGCAACGAGTGGGCTACCGCGCCGATGACAGCGAAAATTCGTTGGGGCAATACACCGTGGAAGGGAACACGGTGACGATTCGGCCGTCGAAGCTTTCTTATTTCGGGGAGGGCAACGGCATTACGGTGCAGTTCAACGGCAAGGTTGTCCGTTCCATCCGGCCGCTGGCGGGTGGGGGAGACTTGGGGAGCGCGGAGCTGGAGCCGGAGCTCATCACGAATCTGTTTGATAGCGCGCGAGAGAAGCGCCGTCCGGTGCGTTATGAGGATCTGCCTCCGCTGCTGGTGCAGGCCATCCTTTCCGCGGAAGACAAGCGCTTCTTTGAGCATCCCGGGTTCGACTTTATCCGCATCTTTGGCGCGGCCTGGGCGGACATCCGGCACAGCCAGCACCTGCAGGGCGCCAGCACGATCACCATGCAGGTGGCGCGGACGTTTTTCCTCTCGACGGATCGCACGTGGCGCCGGAAGCTATCGGAGGCCATGCTTTCTTTGGAATTGGAGCAGCGTTTTTCCAAGCAGCAGATCTTCGAGCTGTACGCCAATGAAGTCTATCTGGGCAACCGCGGCAGCTTTGGGATTCGCGGGTTTGCGGAAGCCAGCGAGGCTTATTTCGGTAAAGACCTCCGGCAATTGAATCTTGCGGAGTGCAGTTTTCTTGCGGGGCTGATTCGCGCGCCCAATTATTATTCCGCTTCAGACCGGCATCCGGAACGAGCGGCGCAGGCGCGAGACCGCGTGCTGGCGCAGATGCTGGAAAACAAGTACATCAATGAAGCCGACGTACAGGACGCAAAAAGGGCGGCACTGAAGCTGGGACGCACGGCGGTTGCGGGGAATGAAGCGCCGTATTTCGTGGACATGGTGAAGGACCATTTGTTGGACGAGTACTCCGAGCAGGATTTGCTCAGCCAAAATTATCGCGTGTACACGACGCTGGACCCGCAGTTGCAGCGCGCCGCTGCGCTGGCCGTTGAAGCGGGCATGAAGAATGTGGATGAGCTGATTGCCAAAAAGTACGAGAAGCTGAAAAAGGCGAAGGGCAAGAACGCTCCCAGCGAGCCTATTCCACAGGCACAAGCAGCGCTGGTGGCCCTGGATCCGCGAACCGGGGAGATCAAGGCGCTGATCGGCGGACGAGACTATGGGCAGAGCCAGTTGAACCATGCGCTTGCTCATCGCCAGCCCGGGTCGGTCTTCAAACCATTTGTGTACGCGGCGGCTTTCAATAATGCGGTTGATGGCGCGCTGCCTGTGGTCACGCCCGCCACGACCGTGGATGACGAGCCCACTGTTTTTGAGTTCGACGGGCAGGAATATACGCCTAACAATTACGGTGAGCGGTTCATGGGGAAAGTAACGGTGCGTGAAGCGCTGACGCATTCGCTGAACGTGGCTACCGTGAAAGTGGCGGAGCTGGTGGGTTACGGGCGCGTGGTGCAGATTGCCCGGCAGATGGGGCTGCCCAACAACATACGACCGACACCGGCAGTGGCGCTGGGGGCTTACGAATTGACACCCGTGGAAGTTGCGGGGGCGTACACGGCGTTCGCAACGATGGGAACACGGGCCGAGCCGATGTTCCTGAGAAGTGTGGTGAGCTCGAACGGCACCGCGCTGGAAAAATACGCCCCAACTAACAAGTTGGTGCTGGATCCACGGGTCACTTACCTGGTGGACAGCATTTTGCAGGACGTATTGAACAAAGGGACGGGGGGACCGGTTCGCGCCCGAGGATTTAATTTGCCGGCGGCCGGAAAGACGGGCACTTCGCGGGACGGCTGGTTTGCAGGATTTACGAACAATCTGCTTTGCGTGATATGGATCGGGTTTGACGATAATCACGATTTAGGGCTGACGGGAGGCGTGACGGCCGGGCCCATCTGGGCGGACTTCATGATTCGAGCCACGGCCATGCCCGCTTATCGCGACGTCAGGGATTTTGAAAAGCCCGAAGGCGTGGAAACCGCCACGATTGACTCGGACACTTTGCAATTGGCCACCCCGAACTGTCCGGTAACCCGCGAAGAGGTTTACATCACCGGCTCCGCGCCGACGCAACTTTGCGAAGTCCACGGCGGTCATGGACCAGTCACTGCCGCTGGTTCTTTCCTTTCTCATATTTTTGGCGGTGGCGCACCCAAACCCCCGCAACCCGGCGGCGATCCCAATGCGGTTCCGGGCCAGCCGGCTGCGCAAGGCGGAGCAGGAGCTGCGGCGCCCGCGGCGGCCAATGCGCAGGCTACCGAAAAGAAAAAGGGCCCGTTGCAGAAGATTTTTGGTATCTTTGGGGGTAAGAAGAAGAAAGAGCCCGATAAACCTGATCGGGACAAAGGAGATTCGCCATGACGAAGTACTCCTTGGCGATTCCAGTTGTTGCTTCTCTGTTGTTTTGGTTTCCCGCGAATTCCCGCGCACAATCTGTTCCAGACACCACGCCGCCGCAGGCTCCCAGCGCCTCCGCGACACCGGCGCAGAATGCGCCCCTCTCTACGGAAGACTTAGCGAAACTGTACCTGGTTCGCAAAGAGTATCGCGAAGCCGAAGACCTGTTCCGGAAGCTCACGCAGAAGGAGCCCGGGAACGCGGTTTACTGGAATGAGCTTGGAATTTCACTGCACAACCAGATGCAACTGAACGGCGCGATGAAGTGTTATGAGAAAGCATCGGCGCTGGACGCTCACTACCCCGATCCGGTGAACAACCTGGGGACAGTGTGGTACGAGCGGAAGAAGTATGCGAAGGCCATACGTACCTATAAACGGGCCATCGGGATAAAGGACGAGTTTGCTCCTTTCTATTTGAACCTGGGGTACGCCTATTTTGGCGAAAAGAAGTATGAAGAGTCGATTGCGGCGTTTCGCAAAGGATTGCAATACGATCCGGATGCGTTTGACCAGTCAAAATCGCGTTCGGGGACGGTGATTCAGGACCGATCGTTGACCGCGGACCGCGGGCTATTTTATTACCTGCTGGCAAAATCGTTCGCACAAGCGGGCAATGTGGATCGCTGCCTGATTTATTTGCGGAAATCGCGTGATGAGGGTTACAAGGATCTGCAGAACGCGAAAACCGATCCCGCCTTTGCGGGTGTGCTGAAAAACCCGGAAATTCAGGAAGTGCTCGAACCGAAGCCGCCTGAAACCGTTCAGCCCTGATCGCGGCCAACTAACCTAGGCGGCACCCGCGAAGTGTAGAATCTCGCTGCGCGGCCCTCTTTTGGCGCGCCTTCCCTTGCAATCCGGGCTAGAATACACAGCAGATGAAGACGCGCCGGTCACCATCCTGCAACGCGTTCCGGCTGCTACTCGCCTCATTGTTATTTTTGATGGCGAGCCGCATGGCCGCCCAGCAGACAAATCCCGCTTCACAAAGCAATTCGCACGCTCTCCCGCAGGAAGGCATCTTCCTAGTCATACCATTTGAGAATGCGGGCGCGCCGGCGCGGCTCGATTGGTTAGGCGAAGGCTTGGAGGAATTGACGATTCAACGGCTCTCTGCTGCGGGCCAGCAAGTGTATTCGCACGCCGGACGGCTGAATGAGATGGACCTGTATGGCTTGCCGGACTTCGCGAAAATCAGCCGGGCGACGATGCTGCACATTGCGCAGGAAATGGATGCGGATTTTGTGGTGTTCGGGGATTTCACGTCGGATGGGAAAACGCTGACGGTGAAGGCACGCGTGCTTCGCGTCAGCCCGCCAGCGCTCAGGGCTGTTGTGCAGGAAACCGGCGCGCTGGAATCGCTGATGGATGTGCACACGCGGCTTGTGTGGCGGCTGGTGAAATCGTGCGATGCAAAGTATTCGCTCAGCTTGCCGGAATTCACATATCTGCAGCGACCCCTGCAACTGGCTGCGTTTGAGCGGTACATTCGCGGACTGCTGGCGAACGATGATGAATCGCGGCTGCGCGAATTGAAGGAGGCAGCGCGGCTGGAGCCGGACTGGCCCGACCCGGCTTTTGCGTTGGGGCAGATTTATTTTGCGCGTAACGACTGCAATTCCGCCTTGCCGTGGTTCGCGAAAGTTCCACCGGCGCATGAACGAAGCGTGGAAGCCAGCTTCTCTGTTGGAGTGTGCCGTTTGCGGCTGGGGCAGCCTGATAAAGCCGCCGAAGTGTTTGCCGCGCTGCAAGAGGATTTGCACCATAACCTGGTGAGCGGCGCGGACCTGCCGGAGATTCTAAATAATCTTGCACTGGCTCGCGCGCGCCAGGGAGACATTGCCGCGGCGCAAACGGCGCTCAGCCGCGCCGCTGACATCGATCCCGATGGAGACGATTACTCGTTCAACCTGGGATTGCTGGCGCTTCGTCAAAACGATCTGGCCACTGCCGCAACGCAATTTCGCGAGGCCATGCATCGCGAGCCCGACAAGCCCGATAATTACGCGTTTCTGATCTACACACTGCTGAAAGCGGGGAAAAAATCAGAAGCGGCAGGCGAGCGTGAAGCCGCTTCTGAAGCGCTGGGAACGGATGCGCTGCCGGTGATCAAGCTCGACGTGAAGAAAGAGGGGACGGCGAAGTACGAGCGAATCAAACGGGAATTGGATACGACTTCGTTGCGGCTGGAATTGCGCGGACCGGCCACGCCGAATTCCGCGAGTGGAGATGTGGCGCGACCCGCCGACACATCCGCTGCTCACTTGCGCGTTGGCCGACAGAATCTTGCTGCTGGGCGTTTGGATGCGGCAGAGAAGGAATTTGGCGCCGCGCTGGCGGTTGAGCCCAGCAATCCCGAGGCGCACAGGGAACTCGCCGAAATGTACCGCCGAAGGGGTAAACTGGATGAGGCGGTTCAGGAACTGCAGGCATCGCTGGCGGCACGGGATTCGGCGGCTGTGCGGACAACCTTGGCGCGAATATATCTGGAGCAGAAGAAACCGGAACTCGCGCGGGCGGAAGTCGAGAAAGCCGTGAAGCTAGCGCCAAACTATGCGGAAGCAAAAGAACTACTGGAACATCTGAAAATGGGAAAGCCCACGGGAGGGACTAAATGAACGCTCGTGGCTTAATGATCTTGAAACAAATTGTGAGATTGAATACTGGAAGCAAGAAACGAAATTACGCGGCGGGAATCGTTTGTTGTGCAATTGCCGCAATTCTTGTGGTGTTCTTTCTGGTGGCGCCCGCGACTACGGCCGCGGATGAACACGCCGCGCCGCTGGTGCTGGAACTGAAACTCGATGACATGGTTGAGCCGATTCTGGCCACGTACATTGACGAGGGGATTACCGATGCGGCGCAGCGGCACGCTTCGCTTGTGCTCATCCTGATGGATACGCCCGGCGGGCTGAGCGATTCCATGACCGAGATCATTCACCACATTCTGGACTCGTCAGTGCCTGTGGCCGTGTACGTGGCCCCTTCAGGCGCGCGGGGGGCTTCGGCGGGATTTTTCATATTGCTTTCGGCGGACGTGGCTGCGATGGCTCCCGGGACGCGCACGGGAGCCTCGACTCCCATCCTGATGCCTGGTGGATTTTCCGTTCCTATTGACGAAGTGTTGCGGAAGAAAATCAATAATGACGCCACGGCTTTCTTGCGCAGCTTCAGCGAAAAGCGCGGACGCAACCCCAAACTTGCGGAAACCGCCGTGACCGATGCGCGGGCGTTCACCGAAAAAGAGGCGCTGGACGGGCACATGATCGATCTGATCGCCAACAATCGCGAAGATCTGCTGAAGCAGTTGAACGGGCGGGAGATTACACGCTTCGATGGCAAGACGCAGAAATTGGCGCTGGAAGGCTACACCATCGCGGACTTTGAATTGTCCGGGCGGCAGAAATTTCTGGCGCGCATCGTGCAACCGGATATTTTCTTTGTGTTGCTGATGGTTGGTGTCCTGGGACTGTACACGGAGTTCACACATCCTGGCGTTGTGGCACCCGGCGTAATCGGGGGAATCTGCGCGCTGCTGGCGCTCTACGCGATGCATTTGTTGCCCGTGAACCTGGCGGGAGTCTTGCTGATAATTCTGGCGCTGGCGTTGTTTGTGCTTGAGGCCAAACTGGCGAGTCACGGTGTGTTGCTGGTGGGAGGAGTTGTGTCCATGCTACTCGGCGCGATGTTCCTGATTCGTTCGCCGCTGACGCCGGGAGGAATAAGCGTTGGCGTTGCGCTGGCGGTAACCATTCCATTCGCGATTCTTGCTGTATTTTTAATGCGGCTGGTGCTGCGATCGAGGCAGTGGAAGGTCTCGACCGGCAAAGAGGAATTGTTGGGCGAAGAGGGAATTGTCACTACCGCGCTGGCCGCGGGGGGCGAAGGCATGGTGCGCATTCATGGGGAATTGTGGCGCGCTGGATCGCCGGTGGCGATTGCGGAAAAACAAGCGGTGCGCGTGATGCGCATCGAGGGATTGAAATTGATTGTGGAACCGGTGGAAACGCCGGCCACCGCAAGCAGATAGAGTTCGTGCAAGTTGAGGAGGCGGGATATGTTTCAGTTCTTTGGACTGGGTACGGGGATAGTCGTCTTTCTGTTTCTGATATGGGTTTGGAATTCGATTTACATCATCAAAGAATGGGAACGCGGAGTGGTGCTGCGATTGGGACGCCTCTTGCCACACGCGAAGAGCGCGGGTATAAATTTGGTATTTTGGCCCATTGAGAAGTTGTATGTCATCAATATGCGACTGGAGACGCTTGACGTTCCGCCACAGGACATCATCACGCGCGACAACGTTTCGGTGAAAGTAAACGCGGTGTGCTATTTCCGCGTGGTGGATGCCAACCTGGCCATGTCTCAAGTGCAGAATTATCAGTATGCGACATCGCAGTTGGCGCAGACCACTTTGCGAAGCATCGTCGGGCAGTTCGAGTTGGACGAAATCCTGTCACAGCGCGACAAGGTAAACGCCAAATTGCAAATCATCCTGGACCAGGACACCGAGCCTTGGGGCATCAAGGTGAGCAAAGTGGAAGTGAAACAGGTGGACATCCCGGAGCAGATGCAGCGCGCCATCGCCAAGCAGGCGGAAGCCGAACGGGAACGCCGCGCGAAGGTCATTCACGCTCAAGGCGAATTCGAGGCATCGCAGAAGCTGGCTGATGCGGCCAAGGTTTTGGAAACGGAACCATCCGCGATTCAACTGCGCTACCTGCAGACCCTGACCGAGATAGGTGTCGAAAAGAACACAACGATTGTTTTCCCATTGCCGATCGATATTATAAATAAGTGGACACAGTCCATCGGGGGTATGCAGAAATAAGGATGGCGTCTGGGGGAAAACGCGGAGCGGGCGAGCGAGTGCTTGAGAGCAAGCACGTCATCGGGCTGTTTTTGCTGATGCTGCTTTTCTCGGGAGTATTTTTCACGCTCGGCTACGTCATGGGACGTAACCAATATGACGGACAGGTGCGCGCCGCAAACAACAATGCGGCTGCGCCTGAGACGGACGTTGCGCCGAAACCCGAAGCTGCTCCCAAGCAGACTGCCGAAGCTCCACCAACAGTGAGCGAATCCGATCCGGCGACGTCGAATAATAATTCGGACTGGGAATTCTACAGCAGCAGCAAGTCCGCCAAGAAAGAGCCGCATCTGGAGCCGGTGCCCAACGCTTCCACGGCTTCCGCGGCATCGAAAACGGTAAACGCAAAAGCCAGAGTACAGCCGGCGGCGCCTGCACCGGTTACGACGAAAACGAGCAAGCCGGCAACGAACGCGCCGCTGATTCCGAACGGAGCATTGATCCTGCAGGTGGCGGCGCTGACCCGACAGGACGACGCGCTTTCCATCGCCGGCAGTTTGCAGAAAAAACATTTTGTGGCCTATGTGCAGAAGCCGCAAAAAGATAAGTTCTACCGCGTGCAGGTCGGTCCATTCAAAGACAGAAAAACCGCCGACCTGGTGAAAAAAGGCCTGGAGAGTGAAGGCTTCAAGGCATTTTACGTAAACCGCTGATGTCTTCCCAGGACTGGCAGAAATACTTGCGGCCTCATCGTTCGCCGGGAACTCCCGCTGCCGCGCGGCTGGTGCTGGCGATTCTGAGCGGTTGTATTCTCTCTCTTTCCTATCGCGGGACTTTTCCGAGTTTTTACACTTGGGTGTGTTTGGCGATTTTGCTGGCCAGCATACTTGGTTCGCGCGGGTGGGTGGCGTTCAGTTGCGGATACCTGCACGGACTTTTTTTTACACTTACATGCGTGCCGTGGATTGCGGAAGTGCTTTCCGTACACGGCGGGGTTCCGGTAGCGGCGGGTTGGGGCGTGCTGCTGATCATCGCGTCGGTGTGGGGAATTATTGTCGGGGTGTTTGCGCTGGTTCTGCAACGAGTAGCAAAACGCAGCGTGACCCTGGCGCTTGTTGGCGCGCCGTTCCTGTGGATTTACACGGAAGTTGCGCGGGCTTATTTGCCGGAGATCAGTTTTCCCTGGGCGTTGCTGGGTTATCCGGCGGCGGGAAATCCCGCGCTGGTGCAGTTGACGACGCTCACTGGGATTTACGGGGTATCGTTTTTGGTGGCGGCGTTCAACGCGCTTCTGTTGTGGAGCGATTTTGCGGACACGCCTGCGGATAGGCGGCGGAGATGGGGAGTGGTTGCGGCGGTGGCTGCCACGTTGCTTCTGGTGACGTGGATTGGGCCGCGGTTTGTGCCGCACGCGGAAGCGCATCATGTGGCACGCGTGGTCCAGCCAAATTTTCCGGAGTACACGGAATATGTGGGCGATTGGTACGCGGATCACAAGACAGACATGCAGGAACTTGCGCAGCTGAGTTTGCGGCCTGCGGCGTCTGGGCAGGCTCCCGATTTGTTGATCTGGCCGGAAGCTCCAGCGCCGTTTTCGTTCAGCGATCCGCATTTTGGGCCATTCATTTCGAATTTGGCGCAGGAATTCCATCATCCGGTGGTGGTGGGCATCATCGAATGGAAACCAGAGACGAATATCGTACGGGGAGTGCCACGCAGCATGTTTGCGCCGTACAACAGCGCCGCGATGTTGAACGAATCCGGGCAGCGCGTTTTTTCGTACGACAAGATGCACCTTGTCCCGTTTGGCGAATATGAGCCGTTTCCCTTGATCCACGCCGTGGCCACGAGGATTTCGGAGGAGGTGGGGGGATTCCGGAAAGGGAAGGAGCGAGCGGTCGGAAAATTCGCGAACGGCAACACCTTTTCCGTGTTCATCTGTTACGAAGCGATTTATGCGGGAGAGGTGCGAGAATTTGCGGAGCGAGGGGCGCAGTTGTTTATCAATATTTCCAACGATGGATGGTTTGGGACTTCGCAAGCCGCGGAACAGCATTTGCGGATGGCTCGCGTGCGGGCGGTGGAAAACCGGCGGTGGCTGGTGCGCGACACGAACAGCGGCATCTCCGCATCGGTGGACCCTTACGGGAACATGATTCGGGTGATGAAGCGCGACAGCCGTGATTCCGCTGATCTGCCTTATGATTTCCGCACGGACACGACGCTGTATTCGAGATGGGGCGATTGGTTCGCCTGGATGTGCGTGATTGTTTCCGTTATTCTGGTATTTCTAACATTGGGAAAGGCGAAGCGAGCCCGCTGAAGGTTCGCGACAACAGCATGATATTGGAAGACCTGCAGCATCAATACGAAGGATTGAAGCAACGCATCTCTCTTGTGCGGAGTTATCTTTGACGCAGCGCAGCACCGCGCGCGTCTGAAAACCCTGGAAGAGCGCATCGCCGCACCCGATTTCTGGAACAATCAGGAAGAAGCGCAAAACATTTTGCGGCAGCGCAAAGTTGCCGACGATCAAATCAATGCCGACGAAAAACTCGGGAAAATTAACGGCGACATCGAGACATACATTGAACTGGTGCAAGCGGAAACCAACGCCGAGCAGCACGAAGACCTGCTGAAGGAACTGAGCCGAGAGTTGGCCGCCGCGGATAATTATATTGGCGAGCTTGAAACGCAGACGCTGCTTGCGGGCGAAACCGATCACCTGAACGCCATCATGACGATCAAGCCCGGGGCTGGCGGCACGGAATCGCAGGACTGGGCTTCGATTTTGCTGCGAATGTATTTGCGATGGGCAGAACGAAGAGGGTTCACCGCGAATCTGCTGGACGAGACGCCGGGGGAAGAAGCGGGAATCAAGAACGCGACAATTCAATTCACCGGGGAGAATGCTTACGGATTGCTGGCCGGGGAAACGGGTGTACACCGTTTGGTGCGGATTTCGCCGTTTGATCAAGCGGCGCGGCGCCATACTTCGTTTGCGTCGGTATTCGTGATTCCGGAAATTGACGACCGGATTGAAGTGAACATTAAGCCCGAAGACATCAAGCTGGATACATTCCGTTCCGGGGGCAAGGGCGGACAGAACGTCAATAAAGTGGAGACCGCGGTGCGCTTGACGCATATTCCCACGGGCGTGGTCGTCGCTTGCCAAATGGGTCGTAGCCAGCACAAGAACCGGGAAATGGCGATGAAGATGTTGCGATCGAAATTGTACGATCTGGAATTGCAGAAAAGGCGCGATGAAACGGAACGGCTGGACGAATCGAAGCTGGACATTTCGTTTGGGAGCCAGATCCGGTCGTACGTGATGCAGCCGTACCGGCTGATCAAGGACCACAGGACCAAGTTTAGTGTGGGTGATGTGGATCGCGTGCTGGATGGCGACATTGATCCGTTTATACGGTCGTATTTGATGGCCAAGCGGACGAAGGGGAAGTTGACGGTTGAGCCTGAGGATGATTTGGACGCGGGTTGAGTTTTTAGTATTGAGTTTTTAGTTTTAAGTTTTGAGGCAAGAAAACCCCAAGACCCAGGTAGGAAATCGAACCTGGGGCACCCGGGGAACTATGACGTCGTTCGGTGACTTCAGAAACTTGCTAGGGCAGCGGATTCGGAGGGACAAGTTTCGAATAATGGGAGCAGGCGGGCGATTTCCAGAGCTTGTTTTAGTTTTGGGCCTAGATGACAGAGCTTGAGGCTGCCGCCTTTGGCTTTTGTCTTGCGATGCAATTCGATGAGGGCGCCGAGGCCTGCGCTATCAACATAGTCGACGTGCTCGAGATTAATGATGATGCGAGTGGCGCCGGAAGCGAGGAGATCGTCGATCATGGTACGCAAGCCGTTGCTCTCGAGTCCGAGGGCGAGGCGGCCCTTGAGGGCGAGAAGGTAGATTCCATTTGTTTCACGCTGCGTGATTTCCAAGGGCATGGTTTGCCTCCCAAAGGGCCAATCGGCGAATTCGCGAATCCATCCATAATAGCGTGTGAACTGCTAATGCCAAAGGGCCGCGTGCGATCTTCGGGAGACGCGATGTACGCGACAAATCGCAAGCAACGATTGGGTCGTATCGCGAGACAATCACGACACCGGGGGCTGAAAGTTGCGTTTGTATTCCTTGCAAGAACATTGCGGCACAGCGCGGCAAAGTATTTCGCGAAGAATGCAATCCGTTTTTGCTGTCACTAGGGATTGACCAACGCAAAGAGTGGGAAGAAGTTTTGAGTTTTCGATTTCAGAGGAAGATAAACCCAAGACCCAGGTAGGAAATCAAACCTGGGGCACCCGGCGGTGTCGGCAACCCGGGCAAGACAAGTTTTAAGACGGTTCTGGTGGCGTGGTGTTTGGCGGAAGGGCTGTTAGATAGGCGGCGAAGTTTTCGTTGAATAAGGCGCCGGGGCGTTTTTCCCTGACAAGGGCTACCGCATCTTCGCCTTTCATGCCGAGATAGGTGAGGACCAATCCGGCGACGAGAGCGGAACGGTTGAAACCCATGCCACAGTGCGCGAGAACTTTTTCGCCGTTGGCCACCAAACGGGCGCCAAGCTTGGCGAGTGCGTGGAGCTTGTTGAGATCCGGCAGGCCTTCATCAAAGATGGGGAAGTAGACATAGAGCATGTGATTGGGAATGCTTGGAATGCCCAAGTCGAGATCGCCGTCCAGATCAATCACCGCGGTGATGCCATGATCTTCGATCGACTTCCAGTCATCGATTGACGGGGAGATGAAGAGCTGGCGATGGTCATCGATTGGTACGAGGTCCATGGAAGATCTTCCTGACGGCTGAGTTCAACAGTAACTAGTTGGGGAGAATGTTTCAATGGTTGGTGGTTTGGGAGGCGGGAGTCAGTTCAGAAGAGAAGAATAAAGCAAGAGCAAAGCTAAGGACACCCCAGGAGAAATACCGCAGGGCTCGCGGACTCTCACTGCGCTACAGGAACCGACCTGAAGGTCGGCCACTACAAATGCAAGAGAAGGCGGCTGATACGGTAGAAAGAAAACCCAAGAGAAGGCGCCCGCTTCGGAAAGCGGCCGCTACAGAACCGTACTGCCGCTACAGGACCGTACCGCCCCTGACGGGGGACTTGTTTGGTGAGGGCGGGGCGGGTAAGACTGTAGAAAGAGAGACGATGAGCGACGAGACACAACATTTGGTGCTTAAGGGCGAGACTGGTGTGCCGGTTAAGGCTTGGGTTCGTGGTGTGCCTTTGGAGGAGCAGGCTAAGCAACAGTTGCTGAATGTGGCGCAACTGCCGTTTGTGTTTAAGTGGGTGGCGGCGATGCCGGATGTGCATTGGGGAATTGGCGCGACGGTGGGGAGCGTGATTCCGACCAAGGGCGCGATTATTCCGGCGGCGGTGGGAGTGGATATTGGTTGCGGGATGATGGCGGTGCAGACGGATTTGAACGCGCGGGATTTGCCGGAGAATCTGCACGCCATGCGCACGGCGATTGAGGAGGCGGTGCCGCACGGTCGAACGAATCATGGAGGGAAGGGCGATGCGGGGGCATGGGGAGCGATTCCCGAGCGCAATTTGGAGGCTTGGGGCGCCAACTTAAAGGATCGCTACGAAGAGATTCTGCAGAAGCATCCGAAGCTGGATCGCGGAAACCACTCGAATCATTTGGGAACTTTGGGAACGGGGAATCACTTTATCGAGGTGTGCCTGGATGAAGCGGAGAACGTGTGGTTCATGCTGCATAGCGGGTCGCGCGGGGTGGGAAACCGCATGGGGAGCTACTTCATTGAGCTGGCAAAGAAGGATATGCAAAAGTTTTTTCTGAATTTGCCGGACAAGGACCTGGCGTATTTCCCGGAACACACGGAACATTTCGGGGACTACGTGGAAGCGGTGGAATGGGCGCAGGACTTTGCGCGTACTAACCGCGACCTGATGATGCAGCAGATTATTGACGCGGTGCGCGAGTCGGGGGAAGTGCGGCCATTCACCGCGCACGTGCAGGCCATCAATTGCCACCACAACTATGTGGCGCGGGAACGGCATTACGGGCAGAACGTGCTGGTGACGAGGAAGGGAGCGGTGCGGGCGCAACTGGGTGACATGGGGATTATTCCGGGGAGCATGGGAGCGAAATCGTACATTGTGCGGGGAAAAGGAAATCCGGAGAGTTTTATGAGCTGCAGCCACGGGGCTGGACGAGCGATGTCTCGCGGAGAGGCGAAGCGGCGATTTACCGTGGAGGACCACCGGCGGATGACGGCGGATGACGGAGGGAGTGGAATGCCGAAAGGATTCGGATGTGATTGACGAGACGCCTGCAGCGTATAAGTCCATTGATGCGGTGATGGCGGCGCAGACGGATTTGGTGGAGGTGGTGCACACACTTAGGCAGGTGGTTTGCGTGAAGGGGTGATTGGGGAAGCTGCGCTTTACGCAGGCGGCGAGGGTCAATCAGGTTTTGGAAATGGGGTGCTGATTGGGATGGAATTCGCCATCCTCATCGTCATCCGCCACGGGCTTTGCCGGCCTTTCGCGAATCTCGAAACCGGCGGGTGGCAGGAAAACAGTTTGCGAGGCCACCTGGGAGTCTTCGGGCAAGAGAACAAAGTTGAAGTTCAAGGTGGCGACGCGCTTGGGAAGCGGGCTTTCCACGAACTTCCATTGTTGCGCCGCGTCGACAGCGGCTTCGCGAAGCATGGGATGGCCTTCGGTGACGGTGGCGTCCTTGACGGAGCCCGCGCGATCGATGGTGACGCGGACGGTGACCTGACCATAGACTCTGCCAGCCAAGGTGAGGGTGGGATACTTCGGCGCAACGGCAAGCGTGACGGCCGGTGTGGGATCACCAGCGAAAAGAGGAGGAAGGAAAAGGAGAAAGGCCAAGGTCGAGAAGAGGAGTTTCGTTCTCATCGACAGGTTGCTCCGGGGCCGGAACATAAATTGTCAGGGCAGATTTTGCAGGGAAAGACAAGATTTTTGCGGCGGTACCGAGTTGGGGAAACGTGCTTTTGGGATCTTGAGTTGGGAGGCAAAGAAGATTCCATTCAGTCTCCAGTCGGTGCAGGGCCCGGGGAGCGAATGGCCGCGTTGTGGGCGATGGCGTCAGAGGGCTGGACTTTGCCAGTCGAGTGGGCGCCACCGGAACGACGCACGGGGCGAGTACACAACTAGTGTATTAATCGCATTGGAAGGTAATGTACAACAAAGAATTTTTATGGAATGCATCAATTTATCTGAGAGCGATTAAGAGGGGCCGAGGCGGGAGAGTTTGCGAGGGGCTGATGGAATGGCGACGGCGAAGTGCTCGATAGCGACCGGGTGCATCGCGGGGAAATTCAAGAGGGAAGCGATGCGGCGAGGGACGATTGCAGCGCGGTGCGATGCGGGAAGAAATCCGGAAAAAGGCAGGGCCGGTGGTTGCGAGGGGAAGCCATTCGCTGCGGGAATTCGCCCGTTCACTGCAGGGCTAAGCCGTGAAAAATCAGTGCGTTGATTCCGGGCGAATGGGATGATAGCCTTTTGAGGATGTAGTCCGCGTCTCGATAAGAGAGGCGGGAAGTGGGGGTGTCGAAGCCCTCGTTGTCAGAATGATGAACTCATTAGGAGAGATGTTTTGAGCGAAGCCAAAAGGAATTTTCTGTTCACGTCCGAATCGGTGACGGAAGGTCATCCCGACAAAATCGCGGATCAAATTTCGGATGCCGTGCTGGATGAAGTGATGCGCCAGGACCCCAAGGGGCGCGTGGCGTGCGAAACGCTGGTGACGACGGGATTAGTGGTGGTAGCGGGAGAGATCACGACCACTGCGCATGTGGATTACGACGAATTGATTCGCAAGACCGTGGAACAGGTCGGGTACGACAACGCGCTATTTGGATTTGACGCCACGACGTGCGCGGTGATGTGCACGATCAAGCGGCAGTCTCCGGATATCGCGATGGGAGTGGACACCGGAGGCGCGGGCGATCAAGGGCTGATGTTCGGGTTCGCGTGCGACGAAACCGAAGAGTTGATGCCCATGCCGATTCAGTTGGCCCACCGGTTGACGCAACGCCTGTCTGAAATCCGCAAGAGCAAGAAAGTCGATTTCCTGCGGCCTGATGGAAAATCCCAAGTGACAGTGGAATATCGCGACGGGAAGCCCGTGCGAGTGGATTGCGTGGTGATTTCAACGCAGCACAGCGACACGGTGCCGAACGAAGACCTGCGGCACGCGATCATGGAGTATGTGATCAAGCCGATCATTCCCGCGCACATGCTGGACGCGAAAACCAAATATCACATCAACCCGACGGGGAGATTTGTGATTGGCGGACCGATGGGAGATGCGGGATTGACGGGACGAAAGATTATCGTGGATACGTACGGCGGTTACAGCCGGCATGGTGGCGGAGCATTTTCCGGGAAAGACCCGTCGAAGGTGGATCGTTCGGCCTGCTACATGGCTCGTTATATTGCGAAGAATATCGTAGCCGCGGGATTGGCGAGCCGCGCGGAAGTACAATTGGCTTATGCGATCGGGGTTGCGGAGCCTGTTTCTGTGATGGTGGACACGTTTGGGACTGGGACAATTCCCGAGGACAAGATCACGGCGATCGTGCGCGAGAATTTTCCACTGACACCGAAAGCGATTATCGAGACGCTGGATCTGCGCAAGCCCATCTACAAACCGACGGCGGCTTATGGACATTTTGGGCGCACGGGACCGGGCTTTACTTGGGAACGGACGGACCGAGCGGATGCGCTGCGAAAGGCCGCGGGATTGGGAGCAGTTGCTGAAGTTGCGGCACGGCGATAAACGAAACGTTCCGCACAGCGGTTACATGCAGGTTGTGGCAAAGTTTCTCACTTAATCGAAAATATGTCCCGCTTGTTGAGATGAAGTCCTAGATACAGAAGCACCCCTGGAATGCGAAATTTAATTTTTGAGGAGTGTACGAATGGCAACGGCTGAATTGAAAAAAGGCGATGTGAAGGATATCGGGCTTGCCGACGCGGGCAAGCGCAAAATCGAATGGGCGGCGCAGCAGATGCCGGTGCTGGAATCCATTAGGAAGCGATTCGCGAAGGAACAACCGTTGAAGGGAGTGCGCGTTTCCGCTTGCCTGCACGTGACGAGCGAGACGGCCAACCTGATGATTGCGTTGCGGGACGGCGGAGCGGATATCGTGCTGTGCGCGTCGAATCCACTTTCGACGCAGGATGAAGTGGCGGCATCGTTGAACCGGGATTTCCACATTCCCACGTATGCGATCAAGGGCGAGGACAACAATACTTATTACGAGCATTTGAAGGCGGCGCTGGAGCACAAGCCGCAATTCACGATGGACGATGGATGCGACCTGGTGACGATGCTGCTTACCAAGCGGCAGGACCTGGTGCCAAACTTGATTGCGGGAACGGAAGAGACGACGACGGGCGTGATTCGTTTGCGCGCGATGGCCAAGGACGGAACGTTGAAATATCCGATCATCGCGGTGAACGACGCGATGACCAAGCATTTCTTTGACAATCGGTACGGTACGGGACAATCCACGTTGGATGGCGTTATCCGCGCGACGAACGTGTTGCTTGCGGGACTGAAAGTTGTGATTGCGGGATACGGCTGGTGCGGGCGCGGGGCGGCGATGCGCGCGAAGGGGCTGGGCTCCGACGTGATCATTACGGAAATCGATCCAGTGAAGGGAATCGAAGCGGTGATGGATGGATTTCGCGTGATGCCGATGGCAGAAGCTGCGAAACAGGGCGACATTTTTATTACCGTCACGGGAAACAAGAACGTGGTACGGCGCGAACACTTTGAGGTGATGAAGAGCGGGGCGATTGTGTGCAATTCGGGGCACTTCAACGTGGAGATTGAAATACCGGCGCTGGAGGCGTTGTCCACTGCGAAGAAGGAAGTGCGTCCGATGGTGGATGAGTATTTGATGAAGGATGGGCGCAAAATTTATTTGATCGCCGACGGGCGGCTTGTGAACCTGTCCGCGGCGGAAGGACATCCCGCTTCGGTAATGGATATGAGTTTTGCGAACCAGGCGCTTTCCGCGGAATACTTGATGAAGCATCACAAGGAAATGAAGCCGCAGGTTTATGTGGTGCCTGAGCACCTGGACCGCGAGATCGCGAAGTTGAAGCTGGATTCGCTGGGACATCACTTGGACAAGCTGACGCCGGAGCAGGAGCATTATCTTGCTTCATGGCAGGAAGGCACGTAAGCGGGTTAGACTGCGCGAAACGCTTTTGAACTCGAAGGGGCGCAGAAATCCTGCGCCCTTTCTTTTTGGTGAAAACTAATGTGGGAGCATTGCGGACATTCGCTGGAGGTGGCGCGGTTGCGTGGAGCGAGGTATGCCGACGTGCGCGTAATGCACCAGCGGCAGCGGGACTTGACGACGAAAAACGGAAAAGTTGGGACGCTGGGACAGAGTGAATCGATTGGGCTGGGCATACGCGTGATTGCACAAGGGGCTTGGGGATTTGCCGCAACAGATGTGTTGACGCGCGAGGGAGTGGCGGCTTGCGCCGCGCAGGCAGTGGCGATTGCGAAGGCTTCGGCTTTGGCAAAAAGGAAAGATGTGCGACTGGCGCCTGAAGGGGCTTACGTGGACAGCTGGCAAAGCCCATTTGTGAAGGATCCGTTCGAGATTCCCTTGGAGACACAATTGGCGCTGCTGTTGGCGGCGGACGAGGCGATGAGGCGGGTGAAGGGCGTGACGCTGACCGAGACGGACATGCAATTCCGCAAAGTGGATACATGGTTTGCGTCCAGCGAAGGATCGAAGATTCACCAGCGGCGCGTGGTTTCGGGATGCGGAATTGTGGCGACGTGTTTCCAGGGCGACGCGATACAGAAGCGCTCTTATCCGAACAGCTTTGGCGGGCAGCACGCGCTGGGCGGGTATGAAGTGATCGAATCGTTGGATTTGTTGAAGCATGCGCCGCAGGTTGGCGAAGAGGCGGTGGCTTTGCATTCCGCGACGCAATGTCCGGAACGGACGGGCACGCTGATTTTGGGAGCGAGCCAATTGGGATTGCAGATACACGAATCGATCGGTCATCCGATTGAGCTGGATCGCGTGTTGGGCGAGGAAGCGAATTTTGCGGGGACGAGTTTTCTGACGCTCGATCAGTTACATAAATTGCGATACGCATCGCCGATCGTCAACGTGGTGGCGGACGCGCGCATGGAGCATGGGGCGGGACTGGGGACATTTGCGTACGACGATGAAGGTGTGCCGGCGCAATGCATTGACGTTATCAAGGCAGGGGAATTTTGCGGCTACCTTTCGAACCGGGAGACCGCGCATTTGATCGGGCTGCAGCGATCCGGCGGCACGGTGCGTACCGAGGGTTGGAACCGCCTGCCGATGATTCGGATGACGAACGTAAGTATTTTGCCCGGGGAGTGGACGCTGGAGAATCTGATCGCGGATACGGAGGAAGGGATTTTGATGGAGACGAACCGCTCGTGGTCGATTGATGACCGGCGATACCAATTCCAGTTCTCGACGGAAATCGCGTGGGAGATTCAGGGCGGCAAGAAAACGCGCATGCTGAAGAATCCCAGCTACAGCGGAATCACCACGGAATTCTGGAATTCGTGCGACGCCATATGCGATGCCGATCACTGGATGCTGTGGGGCACTCCCAATTGCGGGAAGGGCCAGCCGATGCAAACGATGGGCACGGGCCACGGGGCTTCGCCCGCGCGATTTCGGAACGTGAAAATCGGCACGGCATTTTCGGAAGAATGAGCGCGAGAAAAACGATGCGAGGAGCAGCGACAAAACGAGGGCATGCGCGCGGCGAAACACTTCGCGGGGAACGCGAATTGCGCGCCATAGCCAACAACGTGTTGCGCCTGGCGAAGTTGCGTGGCGTGAAAGAAACGGAAGTGCACGTGGAAGAGGTGATCGACGCGCTGACGCGGTTCGCCAACAACGCAATTCATCAGAATGTGGCGGAGCACGGCTTGAGCGTTTCCATTCGCACGGTGGTGGATGGACGAACGGCGCGGGTGACGACGAACCGCGTGGATGAAGACTCGCTGCGCGCGGCGGTGGAGAATTCGCTGGCGATCGCGGCGAGCCAACCGAAAGATGCAAAGTTGCTTGCGCTGCCGGGAAAGCAGAAGTATCGGGCGCTGCGGCGATTTATTCCTGTGACGGCGAATTTGAGCGCGGAAGAACGAGCGCGGGCGGTGAAACGGACGTGCGAGCTGGCGGAAAAGCGCGGCCAGGTGGCGGCAGGAATATTCCAGAGCGGGCAGAGCCAGACGGTGATGTGCAATTCGCGAGGACTTTTCGCGGCTTACCGGCAAACGCAAGCGGAGTTTTCGGTAACCATGCAGCAGGGCGCGGCGGCAAGTTGGGCGAAAGCGAACGGCGCAGACGTAAACACAATTGATCCCATCGCACTGGCTAAAAAAGCGAGCGAGAAGGCGGAGCGCGGGCAGAATCCCGTGGAACTTGCTCCCGGGCGATACACAGTGATCCTGGAGCCGGCGGCGGTGCTCGATCTGGTGGGCTTTCTTTTTTATGATTTTGCGGCGACGGCGGTGGAGGACAAGCGCTCGTGCTTTTCCGAGCGGCTGGGGAAAACGCTGTTTGGTAAAAACATCACCATCACGGACGACGTGTACGATGCGGAACAACTGGGACCGCCTTTTGACGGAGAAGGGATGCCACGGAAACGCGTGGTGCTGGTGGACAAAGGCGTGCTGCGCAATTTGGTGTATTCGCGGCGATCGGCGAAGGCGGCGCATGTGACGGCGACGGGGCACGGATTCCCTCTGCCAAACGAATACGGGGAAGCGGCGATGAACCTGGTGATGGAGGGAGGGAAGTCGTCGGTGGAGGAGATGGTGCGCGGGACGGAACGAGGGCTGCTGGTGACGCGGCTGTGGTATATCCGAGAGGTGGACCCGTACGAGAAGGTGATGACGGGGATGACGAGGGACGGATTGTTTCTTGTGGAGAAAGGCCAAATTGGCAGTGGGGTGCGGAATTTTCGATTTAATCAATCGATTTTAGAAATGCTAGCGAATGTGGAGCTAATTGGGCAGGCGCAGAGGGCGAGCGGGGAAGAGTCCTTCGAAATGGTGGTTCCGCCCATGAAAGTACGGGGATTTCAGTTCAGCGAAGTGACTAAGTTTTAAGGAATTAAGCAGGGAAGCGGGCGGCGGAAATCAAATACAGTCCAGAAAAATTCTGCATTGTACATTCCAATGGCTGACGACTATTACACTACTATGTGTAGCCGCCGCGCGGAAATGCCTAGACGGCGCCAGCCGAACTGGGGTCACCCGGACCATGACGCTTGTGGAACGGGATTCATCGCGCGATTGAGCGGCCCAGCCACCCACGAAGTACTTCAACAAGCATTGCAAGCGCTGGAACGGTTGTCGCACCGGGGCGGAGTGGATGCCGACGGGGCAAGCGGGGATGGCGCGGGATTATTGACGAGTTTGCCAACGGATTTCTTTCGGGCGCGGGCGGCGGAGCAAGAGATTCAACTTGGCGAATTGTTTGGCGTGGGAATGCTGTTTGTGCCCACAGCGCGCGTGGCGGATGCGCGGGCGGCGATGGAAGACGCGATCGGACGCGGGAAAATGCGGCTGGCGGGATGGCGGCGAGTGCCCGTCAATGCCAACGCGCTGGGACAGCGGGCGTTTGAAAGCATGCCGGAGATCTGGCAATTTTTTATTGAAGCGACTCCCACGAAAACGGAAGTGGCGAATGCGGGCGGGAAATTCGAGCGCAGCCTGGCACTGCTGCGCAAACGCGCGGAGGCGTGTCTGCCGGAGAAGTGCTACCTGTGCTCGCTTTCTTCGCGAACGGTTGTGTACAAGGGGTTGCTGACGCCATGGCAGTTTCCGCAGTTCTACGAGGATTTGCGGAGCACGGAGTTTGCCGCGAAATTCGCGATTTTCCACCAGAGGTATTCGACGAACACGCAGCCCTCCTGGCAGTTGGCGCAGCCGTTCCGTTACGTGGCGCACAACGGGGAAATCAACACGGTGGTGAGCAACAGGCGATGGTTGCGCGCGAAAGAACGCGAGATTCGGAAGCAGATCGGAGTGGGGAAATGGTTCCGGCTGCTGGAAGAAAACGTAAGCGATTCAGCGAGCTTCGATAACGCGCTGGAGTTGAAGCTGCTGGCGGGGAAGAGTGTGGAATCGGCGATGCTGGAGCTGGTGCCACCGGCATTTATACACGACCCGTTTCTTTCATCGGAAGTGAGGAACGCGCTGGAAACGTTGTCGCATGAAGGAGCGCCGTGGGACGGCCCGGCAGCGATGGTGTTCAGCGATGGAAATTCGGTGGGAGTGAAATTGGACCGCAACGGATTGCGGCCGATGCGGTACACCGTGACGCACGATGGATTGGTGATTGCCGGTTCGGAGACGGGGCTGGTGGACCTGGAAGAATCGCGGGTGGCGGAGCGGCACCGGTTGGGGCCGGGTGAAATGATCCTGGCGAATCCACAGGCCGGAGTGCTGCTGCACTGGAGAGAATTGCTGAAGAGCGTGACGGCGCAGTTGCCGCGCAAAGTGGTGAGTCACACGCAAAGATTGAAGCTGGAAGGGACGAGCGGGCACGGGCGCGTGGCGGAACCGAAGCGCGTTGCGGGCGCGGGGGGATGGAGCGAGGACCAGTACAAGATATTGTTCCGGCCACTGTTGAGCGGCAAGGAAGCGGATTGGAGCATGGGCGACGACGCGCCGCCGGCATTTCTCTCCACGCTGGCGAGGCCGTTGTGGGATTACTGCAAGCAGAGATTCGCGCAGGTGACGAATCCGCCGATCGATCCGCTACGCGAAGCTCACGTGATGTCGCTGGAAGTGCCGCTAGGGCACGGACAATATTTGCCAGGACCGATATTGAGCGCGGGAGAGTTCGCGGCGTTCAGCGAATTGTATGGGCCCGTGCAGACATTGGATTTTACGTTTCCTTCCACCACGGGAGTTCCGGGTGCGCGCCGTTGTTTGACTCAGTGCTTCTCTACCCCTCTGAGAAATGGCGAACGCCCGGGGCTCCTCCTCCTTTCGGATCGGAATGTTGGAAAGGATCGCGCGGCGTTGCCAGCACTGCTGGCCTTGGCGCGCGCATGGAAGAATTTGGTGGGGCAGGGTCTGGCGGATATGCCGGTGGTGGTGGAGACGGCGCAGGTTTACGACACGCACCACGTGGCGATGCTGCTTGCGGCGGGAGCAAGCGCGGTGGTGCCGTATCTGGCGGAGGAATTTGCGGAGGAGGAAGAGGCGGGCGGATTCGAGAAAGTGCGCAAAGGAATGTACGGCGGATTGCGGAAAGTGCTTGCGCGCATGGGGATTTCGACTCTGGCAAGTTACCGCAACAGCCACCTGTTTGAAGTGTTGGGGCTGGATGAAGACATTTGCCGCGACTACTTTGAAGATGCGGGATTTTATCCTGGATCGAAGACGCTGGATTTGCTGCTGCAGGATTATTTGAAAATGCACGCGGCGGCCTACGGTGGGGCGAGCGAAGATCTTTCGGACAATGGGCTGTATCGTTTCCGGAAGGGCGCGGAACTTCACGCGAATTCGCCGGAATTCATACGCCGCATGCATGCGCACGTGAAGCAGCCGGACGCGGAGCACTACACGGCGTTGGAAGATTTGCGGAAGTCGGCGGGCACAACATTTTTGCGGGATTTGCTGGAGATGTTGCCGGAGCAGGCGGTGGCGCTGGAAGAAGTGGAACCGCTGGAATCGATTTTGAAGCGATTCAGTACGCAGGCGATGTCGTTGGGGTCGTTGAGCCCCGAGGCGCACAAAACGTTATCTGTGGCGATGAATCAATTGGGAGGACGGAGCAACACGGGCGAAGGAGGGGAAGATTCGCACCTGTATGAGGTGGAAGGAGCCTCGTGCAAGGTGAAGCAGGTGGCGTCTGGTCGATTTGGAGTGACGAGCGAATACCTGGTGCGCGCGGAAGAGTTGGAAATCAAGATGGCGCAGGGGTCAAAGCCGGGGGAAGGCGGGCAGTTGCCCGCGAAGAAGGTGACGGAATATATCGCGCGGATCCGGCACGCGACGCCGGGCACCCCGCTGATTTCGCCGCCGCCGCATCACGACATTTACAGCATCGAGGATTTGGCGCAGCTGATCCATGATTTGCGCGCGGTGAATCCGGAAGCGCGGATTGGCGTGAAACTGGTATCCGGGACGGGAATTGGCGTGATTGCCGCGGGAGTGGCAAAGGCCGGCGCGAATGTGATCACGATCAGCGGACACAATGGAGGAACGGGGTCGTCGCCACTGACTTCCATAAAAAATACGGGATTGCCGTGGGAAATCGGATTGCGCGACACGCACGAAACGCTGCTGCGCGCTGGATTACGATCGCGCGTGAGGCTGCGAGTGGATGGCGGCTTGCGATTTGCGCGCGACATTTTGATCGGAGCGATTCTGGGCGCGGACGAATTTGGATTTGGGACAGCGGCGCTGGTAGCGATTGGTTGCGTGATGGCGCGACAGTGTCACCTGAATACCTGCCCGGTGGGGATTGCCACGCAGGATGAAACGTTGCGCACGCGATTCAACGGAAAGCCCGAAATGGTGGTGTCCTATTTCCGCGCGCTGGCGGGGGAGATTCGCAAGAGCATGGCGGAATTGGGGGTACGCAATCTGACGGAATTGCGCGGCTGGTACGACCGGCTGGAAACGCAATCGGGACTTGATGCGCTGCTGGTGATTCCTGCCGCGAAGGCCGCGCACGTTGTTGCGCAGCAGACGAGCGTGCTGGACGCGGGAGTGCCGGAGCAAGAAGTGCTGCCGGAAAGATCACACTTGCCGGGATCATCGCCAGCGGCAATTCAGAATATGCACCGCAGCGTAGGAACGAGTTTGAGCGGGGAACTGATGAGGTGGCGCTTGAACTCGGGCGAAAGCCTTCCCGCCAACCTGGAATATCAGGGCTTTGCGGGGCAGAGCTTTGGAGCGTTTCTTACCGCGGGCATGACGCTGAGGCTGCAAGGGGAAGCGAATGATTATGTGGGCAAAGGGCTTTCTGGAGGCACGATTGTGATTGCATCTGGAAAGAACGCGTCGAAGCGGGGCGACGTGCTGGCGGGGAATACGGTTTTGTACGGCGCGACATCCGGAAGTTTATTTATTGCGGGACAAGCGGGCGAGCGATTTGCGGTACGGAATAGCGGGGCCGTTGCAGTGGTGGAGGGAGTGGGGCAACACGGTTGCGAATACATGACCGGCGGTGTTGTGGCGGTGCTGGGCCCGGCAGGATTGAATTTTGGATCGGGGATGACGGGCGGGCTGGCGTACGTATTGCGCACCGAAGCGGAGCATATTTTGAATACCGAGTTTGTTCAGCCGCACGAATTGGAACACGCGGAGGAACGTTATTTGCGCGCATTGCTGGAAAAGCATGTGGCGCTGACGGATAGCCCGCGGGCATTTCGTTTGCTGGCACTGCCATCGCTGCCATTGCTGCGCATCCAGCCAATCCATTTCCAGGGAACCCTGGAAGGGGCCTGGAAAGCGGCTGGTTTGCGGGTGGGGGAATTGGTAACCGCGCCAGCAGGAAACTACTTTGGGGCAGAGTCCAGCGCCGCACCACAGTATGCTTGAGTCCGCGGTCATCTATACAATAGACTTACAACAGATTCGTTATACTCCTAGGTGAGAATCCAACTATGGACTTTGACCAACTTACGACATTTGTGCAGGTATCCAAGCTGAAGAGCTTCTCGAAGGCGGGGCAGAAAGTGTTTCGCTCGCAGTCGGCGGTGAGCGCGCAGATCCGTCAACTGGAGCAGGCGTACCACGCCAAGTTGCTGGACCGCTCCGCGAAATCGGTGGAGTTGACGCCGGCGGGAGAAGTGCTGTTCGAGTTTGCCGAGCGATTGCTGCGCCTGCGTGACGAATCGATGCAGGTGGTGGCGGACCGCGGGAATGTGGTGCAAGGCCCGGTATCGTTTGGGGCGAACGAAGCGACGTGCTTGTATCTTTTGCCGGACATTCTGGCGGAGTTTCAGCGGCGCTACCCGCTGGTGCAGATCAGCATCTACCGAAATTTCAGCCATAAGATTTTGCAGCGACTGGAAGAAGGATCGCTGGACCTGGGGATCGTGACGCTGCCGCTGAAATCGCCGAACCTGAAGATGCACACGATCAATCGCGACCGGCTGCGGTTTATGGTGAGCGCAAAGAATCCGATGGCGCAACGAAGCCACGTGACGCTGGAAGAGATTGCGTCCGCGCCGCTGATTTTTCCGAAGACGGGCTACACGCGGCAAGTGCTGGACAAACTTTTCCGGCCATACCGTTCGCGGCTGCGCATCAGCATGGAATTGCCGAGCATTGGAATGATCAAGACGTTCGTGGCGGCAGACGTGGGGATTTCGATTATCAGCGAGAGCTTTGCGAAGGATCAGGTGAAGAGCGGCGAGGTGAAGCTGCTGACCGTGGAAGGATTCGACCTGTACCGCGAGCTTGCGCTGGTCTACCGCAGAGATCGCAGCTTGCCGCGAGCCGTGCAGGCGCTGATTGGGATGATCCGCGAGAACCGCAAACCCGGCGACAGCCAAGTTTAAGGGGTGACTTCCTCCTGGATTTTGGGAGGGAGATGAAATTACGTTTGTTGCATGGACTGTTGACCGTAAAAGCGGCGGCTAGCCGCCGCACTCCAAATAAAGCTTGAGAGTATTTTGCCGGGATATACACCGGCTCCTGATACCTTTTGGATTTCCCTACATCTAAGTGGCATGGAACGTCGGCACTTCATATCGATTGCGGGCGGGCTGGGGCTTGGGCTGCTGATTCCCGGGCTGGCGTATCGCTACATGATGCGCGGGGTGAACGCGGGTGATGCGAACATTCGCGCGTATTTGAATGATGGGCCGCAGGCGGCTTTGCGGGCGATCACGCCGACGGAAGATTTGTATGTGATGTCGTCGCACGGAGAGCCGGCGGTGGATGAAACGAAGTGGGCGTTTGCGATTAACGGGCTGGTGAAGAATCCACTGAAATTTAATTATGACGAGATTCGCGCGCTGCCTGCTTACGAAACGACGCTGACGCTGGAATGCATTTCGAACGAAATTGGCGGGCGCTTAATCGGGAATGTGAAATGGAAGGGTACGCTGCTGAAGCCGCTGGTGGAACGCGCGGGGATTCTTCCCGAAGCGAAATATGCGGTGTTTTATGCGGCGGAAGGCTACACGACAGGGCATCCCGTGGAACGATTTGGCGACTCCGCGAATTTTCTGGCGTACGAGATGAATGGCCAGCCGCTGACGCGGCAGCATGGATTTCCGTTGCGCGTGCTGATGCCGGGACGGTATGGGATGAAGATGCCGAAGTGGCTGACGCGCATCGAATTCGTGAACAAGGAATATTTGGGATTCTGGGAATGGCAAGGCTGGTCGAATAAAGGTGACCGGCAGACGCGCTCGGTGGTGGACGATCCACGCGATGGGAGCAAAATCAGCGGGGAGACATTTGTTGTGACGGGATACGCGCTGGCGGACGTTTCGGGAGTTTCGAAGGTGGAGATTTCGACGGACGATGGCGACCACTGGGAAGAGGTGGAGATTTTCAGCAACCCGCAGCCGTCACAGGTTTGGGCACTTTGGAAATATGTTTGGAAGAACCCGTCGAAGGGGAAGCATACGTTGAAGGTGCGCGCTACGGATGGAAGAGGGAAGGTGCAGACTTCGTTTGAACGCGGAGAATGGCCTGATGGGGCGACGGGATATCACACGATTGATGTGAGGGTGGGGTGAGGAGAGATTTGTTTTCGAGTGGAGCGAGGGTTGCTTCTCTGGTGGAGACCCAGAGACAGAGAGATTCCTCGCTTCGCGGACTCCGTTCGGAATGACGGGAGATTTTTCTTGCGCGACCCGCGAAGACTTGTGCTCCGGAGGAGGGATTACTTGGTTGTGAAATCGAGGCTGGCGATGGCGCGCGTGATTACGTTTTCCTGAATCTGGATGAGGTCGGTGTCCGCGAAAGTCATGCCGAGTACGGTGAACATTTCGCCGTTTCGGGCGATGATTACCAGAGTGCCCGACCAGTCGTGTCCATCGGCCAGGCCGCGGTAACGGTATTCGATGGCGGGCAAGCCGCCGACGACCGACTTGCGTTCTGAAAGCAGGCGGTAATTCTCATAAACATCTTGGAGACGTTCTTCGACGGTTTTTGCGGAAGTTTCCAGGGGGATTTTTGTTTTTTCGTGGGCCACGACGAGGAGCGTGGATTCGTTGGAAGTGCCCATGGCGACAACCGCGTTGGGCAGGGTTTGTCCGGCACCCTCAATCAACTGCCAACTCGGGGCCTTGAAGAGGCGAAATCCAAATTCGTGATTGATGTATTGATTACCGAGGATTTCCTCGCGAAGAGGAGGCGGCTCTTCCTTGGGTGGGGGAGGAGGAGTGGCGCTGGCAGCGAGCGTGGTCTTTGGCGGAGTGGCGGTTGATTTGATCGCGGGAGGCGCGGAATCGGATTTATTCGAGGAAATGGGAAGTTCGGGGCGCACGGCCAGATTGTTAATGATGGGCGCGGATTTGGCGTTGGCATTGGTGACGCTGGCGGGCGGCTCGGTGCTCTTGTTTACGGCGGGTTCCGTTTTCGGAGAGGGATCGGCGGCGGGCTTTGCGGCGGGCTTTTTGGAAGCAGCGGGATCGGCGGGCGTGGTGGGAATAATCTCAGCGATTTTGTCCTTTTCGACGAGGACGTAGCCATAGTCGGTTTTGACTTTGAACATATTGTCTTCGTAAGCGACGATGACGCCGTAGAGCTTCTTGCCGTCTTTCAGGCGGATTTCGTCGGCGCGGGCGGGCGCGGCGAGGAGGCTGAAGGTGAATAGCGCTAGCAGCGCTGCAAGGACCCGGAAATGGCTGGAGGTGCTCATGGGGAAAGTATGCGGCGGGCGGATGGGGGCTCGCAACAGTTAGCCGGGCGGCGGTGTCCGGCGTGCTACCTCCGCGAGGATGGCGGCGATGCGGCGGATGAGGCGATCGAGTTCGGCGAGGGCAGCGTCCAGGCGGGTGCGGAGAGGGTCGGGGAGACGCGCGTGATTTTGCTGGAGCGCGAGGGCTTCCGCGAGCACACGCAGCTCTTTGCGGTGGCGGGGATTCAGGCGCTCCCAAAGGCGGCGCTTGGTGGAGCGATTGCGGCCGAGCCAGGATTCGGCGCTCTCGACGGAGCGACCCGTCTGGGGCTCAGGTGTGGGCGCGGGATTGTTGGTTGGTGGGATCATTTTCTTAGATATCAGATATCAGTGATCAGTTATCAGGAAACGGCGACCAGCGACCGGCGATCGGGAATCACCTACGCGTCGTCCTCCTTTTTTGCGGATTTGGTTGCATGGCATGGGAAGGCCTCACCCCTGAAGGGGTGAGCCACAGTTTTTCTAGGGAGTCGGCATTGATTTGGCCGCCTTGTTCGACGCGGCCGGTTACGCGCATGGAGCGGGTTTCGTAGACCAGGCCGCCGAACTTGTCGTAGGTTTCCGGAAAGAGAATCACCTCGTAGAGGCCGCGCTGATCTTCCAGGGTGACAAACATCATGTTGCGGTAGTTTTTTGTGCCCACGTGGCGGAAAGTGACCACCCATCCGCACAGCGTGACGCGTTTTCCGGTGAATTTAGATAGTTCATCGCTCCAGGCTTCGCCATGGCGCGGGAGGAAATCGAGCGGGTGGCCGGTGACGCAGACTTCCAGGATTTCGCGTTCGTAGCGGAGCTTCTGCTCTGGCGTGTAATCGGCGGTATGAATTTCGCGCAAGGCCATGGCGATGGAGTCGTCGTGCTCCATTTCCGCGAAAAGTACGGGTGAAGCGCCGCAAGCCGCGCCAGGGCCGTGATCGGACAAAGCCGCAAGCGCGTGATTGTGAGGAAGAATTCCGTGAGCGTGTGTGTGCAGGCCTTTGGATTGCAGAAGATTCCATTGCCATAACATGGCCGGGCGAGTTATGGCACAGACGCCATCGAACGCGCCACATTTGATTAGCGCAACGATTTCATCGCTTTCGACGGGGATGCGCGCCAGAAAATCTTCGAGCGAGCGGAACGCGCCGTGCTTTTCGCGGGAGCGCAGGATGGCGAGAATCGTTTCCACGCGCAAACCCCGCACCTGCATCAGGCCGACGCGGAGCGCGCGTTTTCCCTGAGATGAGGAGGGCGCGCCGTCTGTGTTGCACTCCGTGGTGTATTCCATGCGCGAAAGATTTACCGAGGGGAGGAGGACGGGGATGCCCCAGCGTTTGGCCTCCTCGACGTAAGCGGAAACGTGATAGAAGCCGGCACCGGCGCTGCACATGGCGGCGAGAAATTCGGCGGTGTGATGCGTTTTCAAATAGGTCATGCGGTAGGAGATGTCAGCATAGGTGGCCGCGTGGGCTTTACAGAAGCCGAAGCCCGCGAATTTCTCGACCATCATCCAGGTTTCTTCGCGCTGGGCTCCCTGGAGGCCCATCTGCTCCGCGGCTTTCAGGAATTTGGCGCGGAGGCGTTCGCGTTCACGCTGGCCGGAAAATTTTGCCGCTGAACGCCGCACGAGATCCGCTTCCGCCAGGGACATGCTGCCGACGGCTTGCGCGATCTGCATGACTTGTTCCTGGTATATGCACACGCCAAGAGTGTCGCCAAGGATGCTTTTCAGCGATTCGTGGGCGTAGAGCACCGGTTCCTGACCACGCAGGCGCCTCAGGAAAAGTTCCTTTGAGCCGTATTCGGAAGCGCCGGGGCGGATCAGAGCCAGGGCCGCGGCCATTTCTTCAAGCGTGCGGGCTTTCATGGTGTGCAACAGGCCACGCATGCCGGGAGACTCAATTTGAAAGACGCCCATGGTGCGGCCTTCAGCGATGACCGCGCAGGTGGCGGGATCGTTTTCGGGGATGGCGGCGAAATCGAGGGTGCGGGCCTTGGGGCAGGGAGTGACGCCGTCGGGGGCGATGGAGGAGGCGGAGGAGGAAGAACTGGAAATCGAAGAGAGATTCCTCGCTTCGCGGACTTCGCTCGGAATGACGGGAAGGGTAGAGACGGGAAGAGGTTGCGGCGGGGACTCGGCACTCTTTTCCTCTACCTCATTTACCTTCTTTATTTCCGCAACCTCTTTTTCAATGTTGTCGAGAGCGAGGGACATGGTGGTGAGGCCGCGCTGGCCGAGCAGATCCATCTTGATGAGGCCGAGAGCTTCGATGGCGTTCATATCGTATTGCGTGACGACGATGCCCTTGGCGGCGCGTTCCAGGGGGACAAGATGAGTCAGAGGGCGCGCGGAAATCACCGTGCCGCAGGGATGGATGCCGAGGTGGCGCGGGGCATCGTCGAGCCGCAAGGCGACTTGGAGAATGGATTTCCAGGGCTCGTCGTTGATGGGCAGAGTGCGACACTCCGGCAAATTTTTAATGGCGTCGAGGATTTCGCGCACGGGGCGATGCGGAAGGCGCTTGGTGAAGTGGTTCACTTCACCGGGAGGCACGCCGAAAACCTTGGCGATTTCGCGAACGGCGAGGCGGGCGTGCATGGTGATGAAGCTGCCGATCATGGCGACATGCTCGGGGCCCCAGCGGGCGTAGACGTAGTCGAGGAGTTCATCGCGACGCGCGCCGCAGATATCAATGTCAATGTCTGGGCAATCGCCGCGCTGCACGTTGAGGAAGCGCTCGAAATAGAGGCCCCAGCGCAGGGGGCAGACGCAGGAAATGCCGAGGCAATAGGTGACCATGGAGCTGGCCGCCGAGCCGCGCGCCACAGCGGGAATGCCGCGGCGATTGGCTTCTTCGACAATGTCCCAGACGAGCAGGAAATAGGGCGCGAGTTTGAGCTTATCAATGACTTCGAGTTCGTGAGTGAGGCGGGAAAGCACTTCAGGGCGCAACGGGTGGTAGCGTTTACGGGCACCTTCAAAGGTGAGTTTCCACAAATAAGAGAAGGGGGATTCATCCGCGGGCACGGGGAATTCCGGGAAGATGAGCTTGCCGAGTTCGAGTTGCAGATTGCAGCGATCGGCGATTTCCAGCGTGGCGCCGAGGAGTTGCGGATGATCGGGAAACAGGCGCTGCATTTCGGCGGCGGGCTTGAACCAGGCTTCGCCAGTGGTGATTTCGGGCGGGGCGACGGTGGTCAGCAAGCTGCCCGTGCGGATGGCGTTGACGGCGCGGTGATGGAGATGCTCTTCGGGCTTGAGGAAGTGAACATTGTTGGTGGCGACGAGGGGGATGTTGAGCGAGCGGCCGAACTGCTCGGCTTCGCGGAGGACGCGGCCATCGCCGGGAGAGAGATGCTGGACGGCGAGGTAGAGACGGTCGGCGAAGATTTCTTTGAGTTGCGTGAGCAGGGTGATGGTGAGCGAGGAGGGAAGAGGGATACATCGCACAGAAGACGTGCGATGCAAAACCGTCCCTCGCTGCGCGGACTCCGCTCGGAATGACGGAGAGGTGGGGGGCGGGGAAGCGGGAGAAGAGAGAGTGAATAATGACGAAGCGGGGCAGAGAGCTAGCACGCCGAGGCTGTGGGTTGCTAATTCGTTGAGGGTGATGGGGCGGCTGGCATCTTCGGCGAAGGTTTCCTGGCCGGGGCGCAAGGTGCCGAGGTGGCGCAGCGTGGTTAGTTGGCAGAGATTGCTGTAGCCGTCGGCATTTATGGCCAGCAGCGTTAGCGGGATGGTGGATGAGTTTTGAGTTTGGAGCTGCGAGTTTGCGCACTCTTCGTTTGGGAAGCGGCGAGCAGCGACCGGCGACCAGCGACCAGGAACCGGGAATACGCCGTTCGTAAACTCCTTGCCTGCTATTGGCAGCGCAACGTCTAGCACAACGCCAAGGATTGGCTTCACTTTGGCCTGGCGAGCCGCTTGATAGAACGGGATTGCCGCGTACATTCCGTTGGTATCCGTGAGCGCGACGGCGGGCATCTTTTGCTCGACCGCGGCGGCAATGATTTCCTCCGGGGGATTTACGCCCCGGAGGAAGGAATAATGGCTGTGACACTGCAAATGCACGAACATGGGGCAACCTGTGGTGTTGCGTTCTTTCGCGGTAGGGAGGCAGGAAAGAGAAATCTAAGGGACTACACCAAAATTGGAGACAATTCGTCGCACATCCTTAAGCAAAACGAAGAGATGCAGGGAATCTGTAGGGGAGGGGATGAAGTCAAAATGTTCATAGAAACGCCTCGCTTGCTCATCTTTTGCGTGCACGGCAAAGGCGCGTATGCCCGCTATGTCCGCTGCCTGCAACGTACGTTGCATTGCGTCTCGCAACAGCGCTTTGCCAACGCCTTGGCCCTGCCACCGACGATCAATGGCAAGCCGCGCGAGCAGCATGATGGGCACAGGATGCTTTGCCAGACCCTTTTTCAAGCGCTCGGGAGCGTCCTGCAATGTCACCTGTCCTACGGCCAGCGTGTGATAACCGACAATCACTTCACCTACGAGCCCGACGTAGGTTTGGGCGGCGCCTGCCTGTTGGTTCTGCCAGGCATAGCGTGAAAGATAGCGATTCAGTTCTTCGCGGCCACAATCAAATTCTTCGACCGGATGGTCACGCCGGAGTTTTTCGACGCGCCGGAGTTCGCTCACTGGCGAGTGTCCGCGTCAAAGAACCCTGGCTCCTGCAAAAGACGTTCCAAGCGGGGCAGGGGACGAGGAGGAGCATCGAGCGCCGCCAAGAATGCTTTCCATTGCGCGGGATTCAGTCCAAAAACATGGCGATCCGCGAGGGCTTCATCGGCGCGTGCCAGTGCGCTTTCCAGAACGAACTCGCTTACGGAACGATTGGAGGCCGCCGCCGCGGCGCGTAAGGCTGTTTTGGCCTTGCGCGTCAAGCGGAGGTCAAGTTTTTCAGTGCGGAGAGAACGGGATGGCATAGGCACTCCTACGTATTTGAGGCTATCCGTTCTGCCCGACAATGTCAAGACAGGCTGGTTATACTTGGTATCGTGTCGGCGCTGCACCTCTCTTTCCCTGCTGGTGAGCAGGAAGGAAAAAATCTAAGGAACTACGCCAAAATCGGTAAAGATCTGCCCAAACCAGCGGGGCGGTCCGCTGGTTTCGGCTGCTTCATTTCGGCATGCCGCGCTTTCACGATGTTGTCATTCGGGCCCAGCAGGCAATGGCAGCCGGCAAAGTGCATGCCCAGAGCTTTCCAGAGGGCGCGATCTTCTTTACACAATGCAGGCGTGATGCTGGTTTTCAATTGGCCCACGGCAAACCGAAACATCTCCACCTGTTTTGCGAAAGGAAGCCGGTACTTGAATCCGGAAGGGTCTTTTTCTTCCGTCAAATAATCGAAAATAGATTCGTCCCGCCCGTTCGCCTTCGACGCATTTCGCAAACCGTTGTAGGAGGTGGCGCGCAAAGAACCCAAGGTAACCATCTCTGGCGAAAGGGCATTGATTCTCCGAATGGCTTCGCCATAACCCTTCTTCCAATTCGGGTAGGGAATCATGGGGTCCAGCCGGAACCGTATGGGCCAGCCGGCTTTTTTCATTTTTTTTGCGGCAGCAAATCGTTCCGAAGGCAGGGGCGCGCCATGCTCCCATGTTGCGCCGACTTCTTCCGCGTTGACCGACCAGGAAAAAACGACTTGCGGCGTCGGCGGCAATTCGAGGGCATGCTGGATTTGCGTGGACTTGGTCAGGAAAATGAGCCGGTGACGCTTTTGTGCTGCGAATAACGGGATGATGTGATGCGTCAGCGCTTTGCCGCTTGTTTTTTTGTAGGCCGAATCAAAAACGAGGCCATCCTGCAGTTCTCCCGCAATCATCATTTTGGGGATGGGGTCCGCGAGCCACTTTTTGATCTCAGCAACCATATCGTCCACATTGGTGTAGACGAGGCCGTAGAGTTCGTCTGGCCGGAAGCGGAACCACGGCACCGTTTGCAAGAAGCAGTATGCGCAGCGGTAGGGGCATCCGCCCGCGACGACGAGTTGCCAGAACTTGTAGCAGACGATCTGCGTGTCCTCGCCTGGCCCGCCGAATTGGCGGATGAAGTTGGATCCCCTCTCAGCCAATTTCATTTTCCACCCCACTTCTGGAGGATGTCTTCCGCTATGTTTTTGGCAACTGGCTGATGAGACGCAAAGAAGAGAAAGTACAGATGGCCACTTTTTCTATTCTTCATCAAAATTGGTTCCGGCACAAACGAAAATCCTGCGACCCGTCTCAATCGGTCTCGAAAGCCACGCTTAAGTATCTCGTTTCCCTCATCTTTCTTGATCAAAACCGAGGAAGAAAATAAATCGCTTTGCTCGACATATGCCAAATGTTTCCATGAATCATCACCCCAAATTCTTGTCAGCCGGGCACCCTCCTCCGGATTAGAAGCTTCTAGAACCTTTAATGCCGCATTTCGATTGATATCCATGAGAGGGAAATTCAAGAAAACATCCATCGTTCGGGCCTTGCCTATAGATTCAATCGTGGACCATTCGATATCCATGCCATAGGGGTCAAGAATGCATAGGGCTCTCTTGTATGACTCGTATTGGAAATTGGGGAGAATCGTGCGCCTGAGTATCTCATTTGCATCGCCCAGATGAAGCTGAACGGTGTGAGCTTCAGGTCGTTCTGCAATGAGTTCTTGCAGGTGATCTATTTTCGATTGGTTGATGTCGATAAAATGGTATTCGTTGAATTTGTATTCGATGTCCAATGCGTTTATGGGAGACCCGGAAATAATCCGGTCATGATCTTGCTTGGCAACGAATTCGCCCGGTCCGGCAAATGCATCAATGTATGCATAGCCACGGCACCATGGTTGCTCTTTGAGAATGGTGGTGTAGGCAGATGCATATTCTCGTATGATTTGCAGCTCGATTTCTGACCAAGTACCGATCGCCTCAAGTTCTTCCATTATGCCGTTAGTTATATCATAGTTATAGTGACGAATAACTATCGCGACAAACACGGCGTGGAGAGGACGAGGCCGGTTGGTTTGGTGGCGTAGTGTTCGCGGAGTTCGAGGCCTTTGCCGTAGTAGACGGCGTTCCAGCCGTAGCGGCCGCGGACGCGATCGACTTCACGATTGAGATACCAGCGGCGATTGGCGTCGGTATCGAACAGTTCGTTCTGGCGGCGGTCGGCTTCGAGATTGGTGACGCTGAGGCCGACATGGCGAATGGCCACGCGGCGCGTGAAGAGCTTGGTGAAAAGGTCGCGAGCGGCGAGGAGGAGTTCGCGCTCGTCATTCGTGGGGCGCTCGAGGCGCAGGGTCTGGTGCGCGGAGAAATGGTCCACATAACGCAGACGCACGCCCAGTGTGTGGGCCTGCTTGCCGTATTCGCGGAGGGTTCCGCCGATGCGCTCGCTGAGATATTCGAGCAAGCCGCCGAGGAATTCGGTGTCAATGGTGCCGCCTTCGATGGTGGTTTCGCGGGAAACGGATTTTGGAGTGGAGGGCAGCAACACCTCGCGGCCATCGAGGCCGCGGGCACGCTCCCAGATCTGCTGGCCCACGGCTTCGCCAAACGCGGCGATCAGCACGGGCTTGGGAATCAAGCGCAATTGGCCGATGGTGGCAACGCCGCGTTCGGCCAAAGCCGCGGCGTGGGTATGACCGATGCCGTGGAGTTTTTCCACGGGGAGAGGAGCGAGGAAGAGTTCTTCTTCGCCGGGATTTACGATGCGGAAGCCGCGGGGACGCTCGAGGCGGGAAGCGATCGAGGCCACTGCTTTAGTGCGGGCGGCGCCTACGGAAACGCTGAGGCCGGTTTTGCCGAGGATTTCCGCTTGCACGCGGCGCAGCGTGGCTTCGTAATCGGGATAGAGGCGTTCGGTGCCGGCGAAATCGAGGTAGAAGTCGTCGAGCGCGGCGATTTCCACGGCGGGCGTGTAGGTTTCCAGGATGCGGCGGACACGTTCGGCAAAATCGGCGTAGTGGTCGTACTGGCCGGGGACGACGATGGCCTTGGGGCAGAGGCGCAGCGCGTCGCGAAAGCTCATGGCGGTTTTGACGCCGCGGAATTTGGCTTCGTAGCTGGCGGAGGCCACCACGCCGCGACCCACCAGGACGGGCTTGCCGCGCAGTTTCGGGTTCAACACCTGCTCGACGGAAGCGAAGAAGGCGTCTACATCCACGTGGACAATGTGCGGCGATTGCGTTGCGGCGCGGGTTTTGCCCAGGCCGAGCCAGCGGGTGGGGAACCAGGAATGCTTTTCGTTTGTGGCGGCAGGCGCGTCGGAAACGGCCGCAGGGCTCGCGGAGTCTCCCTGCGCTACAGGTGCGGGATGGAGGATTGGGGGGGCGGCGTTTACGACACAAGCGTCCATGACGGCTCCTGGCAGGGAAGGGGAAGTTGCGTTAGATTTCAACGGGTGGCCAACAGCTCGGGAGAGCCCGAAGGCAATGGAGCCGTGACCACCCGTTCCCGTTTCCTCTACCGGGGAGGAGTGTAGGCGAACAAAAAGCGAAAGTCAATAGATTTTTTTTCGCCTTTTCTACGCCCCTCTTCTTTTCCTGCTCGTTCCTGATTTTTCCTAACCACATATTTTTTCCGGCATCGAACCATGCAGTGGCGCGAAACTTTGTTTGCGTCATAGTTCAATGCAAGCGAGGACACGCATCATGCAAAATCTGCAACCGGAACAAGGCACGCTGCTGCTGCAACTGGCGCTGCCGGTGTTGAAGAACGAACATAAGACGACGCGCCGGGTGATCGAAGCGATTCCGCTGGATAAGGGCGATTACCGGCCGGACCCACTGGCGAAAAGCGCGCTGGAGCTGGCTTGGCACATTGCGGCGACCGAGCAGCGGCTGTTTGGAGGGATTGTGGCGGGCGCGTTTGACTTCACGCCGATACACCGGCCAGAAACGGTGAAGAACTCGGCGGAAGTGGCGGAGTGGTTTGGCGAATCGTTCGCGAAAAGCTTCGAGCGGCTGAGCGGATTGAAGGGGGAACAACTGGTGAAGGTGGTGGACTTCCGTGGGGTGTTCCAGATGCCGGCGGCGATGTACGTGGAATTTGCGGTGAAACATTCGGTGCATCATCGCGGGCAGCTGTCGACGTATCTGCGGCCGATGGGGAGCAAGGTGCCGGCGATTTATGGGGAGAGCTATGATTCGGCGGAGGCGAAGAAGGCGGCGCAGGCGTGAGGGGGGCACACAGTTTTCAGTTGGCAGTTTTCAGTTAACAGTTTTCGGAGAAGAAAGAGAACCAAAGACCCAGCCTCTGACCACGAGGCTGATGCACCCGCCGTGGATATATAATCCGTGCGTATGCAATCTCAGCCCTATTCGGATTTCCTCCGCGAATTCTCCCGAGGATTTTATGGAAATTTGAGAGAGAAGGCTATCGACGGGATAGTCCTGCTCTTTGCCCTTTTCTTTTGGCTGTGGACGGGAAAGTTCAAAGAGCACGTTTGGGAAAATATCCTTCCTTGGATGGGAGCGGTTTGTGCGCTCGTCGTGTATCATTCACTGAGAAGCGCATGGATTCTCCTGAAGGAGCACTCAAAGGGAAATCTAGAGAAGATTCACAAGTCTCCCATACTGCTACCCTCTGGCGTGAATGCAGAATTCACAGAAAGACAAGAAGGAATCCCCTTTTATCGACCTACAGTTTTAGTTTCAGCGTCTTTGCTCGTCTGTCTGTCGGTGCTGTCGTTCTGTTTGGTTTGGAAAAATGGCAAACCTGAGACAGTTACTTCGGCAATAACTAAGAATGATGGTTTCACGATACTGATTCCAATTGATACGGCGAGCAGAAATTGGCCAATCCCACTGGACGAGAATCCAGAAGACCCTCACAGCAAATTCTACCGCGCCTTGACTTTTTCAATTACTGACCGGGATCCCGACAAGACATCTGGCTATCTAATGCTGCAACAGGACCAATTATTCAGCGAAGAAGAACGGCCTAAGTTTCTCGGAAAATTGATTCTGATGTATGTCTTTGAGGCTGTTTTTTCTATGACACGCGAGAGCTACGGCATTGAGCTCAGAGGCGGGAAAGTAACGCCTTTAGAAGACAAATCGGTCATTCCGCCGGACGTTGTCTCTGCACCTACAGATTACGTGATTGCTGATCTCTCTAAACGGAAATTTCTAAATAACGAAGTAGAGGTGCAGCTGAAGAACTTCCCCCTACACATGCCCAAGGGAACAAACATCACTTTCATCGAACAAATACAGCGAAAGGCTGTCGTCTATATAATGAGAATGGAGAGGCCAGGATTCTTTAGGTTCGATTTGACAGTGCGGCCCGTAGGGAATTCCAATGAAGGCGTTTTGCCTGATAAGTTTCAAATGCAAGCAGCAAGAACTGTCAAGACGTACGATCTAATAATTGGAATGGAATCGATAGTACAGGTTACCGCGAAGGACGGCTTTGAGCCGGACAAATATGTGGTTTGGGCTCAAGGTACTTTCTCCGAGCTTCGCAGGAGAATGACTTTTTAGGAAGCGTCGTCACTTCTCCGCGGGTGCCGCAGGCGGGTGGGCCAGAGGATTATTTGGATTCTTGGCCCAGAGGTCACCTGGTGAATATATCATTCACGCAAAACCCATTGTAGGTAGAGGATGCGGTCCACGCGCCTGGGTTGCGGATTCCAGGGAATACAATTCTGCAAGCAACTACACATGTGGCGAGGGCATCTCAATTTGTGGGAGGATATTTCGCAGGACTCTCACGGTAGTTCACCGCAAGTCCCCTCAGCCTACTTCTCAGCCGGTTCCTCCCAAAATAACGCGAAGGGAATGTGATCGCGCCAAGGTCACGGAATTGTGGGACTTTGTGTGGTCACATTCAGGAGGTTTAATCACGTGCGAATATTTACAAACATCCTTCTTGGAGTCTGCCTGGCGACACTTTTCGGAACGGTTGTTTCGAAAGCGCAGGCGGATGAGGAGGACAAAAAAACAGTCGTAACCTTCAATGAAGCGGTGGCCATTCCTGGGCGGGATCTGCCGGCGGGGACTTATGTGTTCTCGCTGCAACACACCGATTCTGACCTCAACATCGTGCAGGTGTGGACCGGCGATGACACGCATTTATTGGCGACAGTGCTGACTGTTCCGAGCTACCGGATCGATTCAACGAACACGACGGTCATGACGTTTGATGAGGGGCGTCGTGGATCGCCGGTGCAGCTCAAGACCTGGTTCTTTCCCGGAGACATGATCGGGCAGGAATTTCTTTTTGCGAATGAGAATCGTTGAACGGATTGACCTTCTGACCCAGGAGCCTGGCAGCGGGTTAGGCTTCTGGGTCGCAGAATTTTGGGCGGGCACAGTTCGGGAATGAGGTGCTACGCGCCTGCGGCGCTTGGATTATTGAAGAAGAGACCCAAGAGGGAAGAAGGTGGGTGACGTTGGATCTTCGGCGCCCACCCTTCGCTGGAAATCGCGAAGGGTGGAGGACCCTCAAGATCAATTGAGCGGTTGCGTAATTGGGGAACCCGGGAGAAAAGCCGCAGGGCCCGCTGGGAGACGGCGGGCCCTGCGCTACATGATGCGAAAGAGCCGCGGCTATTTTAGGGCTGGTTCGGGAGTGGCTACCGTGGGTTCGGATTCCCAAGTGATGAGGCGGGTGGGCCACGCTTTGTGACAAGTCACAAAGCCGAGTGGACACCCGGGCAGATACTCCCTAGCAACAAAGGGTCGCGCGTAAATGATATGCTCGCCCCGCGGCCAAGTAACCATCAATCAGAGCAATTTTCTGCGTTACCCGCCCGTGAGACAGCGCACAGTTTTCAGTTAACAGCTGTCATTTTTCGTAGAAGAAAGAGCGACCCAGGATCCTGCCTCTGAGACTACGAGGCCGGGGCACGCCGCCCTTTGGAGGGTGTGATGAATTCGAAAGGCGGGTGGATGGCCAAGGAGGGGATGTGGGTGGCTGGCGCGGTGGTGGGGATGATGGTGCTTGGGTACGCGTGGGGTGGGCAAGTGGGGCAGGGGGAAAAGAGTCCTCCCGGAACGTCGAAGAGGTACATCACATCATTTTCACTGACGGAGAATCCGATCTCGGAAGGCGGAGGTTGGGCCGGGGGACAATCGGCAGGGGGGAATCTGTGGGGAGACGTAGAGACGAAGGGGAGGATGGCGTTTGGTGTCAGCGAGCCGACGGAGTTTGGCGATCCAACGGCGATTCTGAGAGGGAGTTGGGCGACGGACCAATCGGCAAGCGGGGTGGTGAAGATCGAAAAGAGATCGACAGGAGAGTGCTGCCGGGAAGTGGAAGTGCGTTTGCGAACGACGATTATCGCGAAGAGTATTACGGGTTACGAAGCGTACTGCAGCGTCATGCCGGAGTTTCCGTATTGCCACATTGCCCGATGGAACGGGCCGAACGGAAGTTATTGCAATATCGAGTCAGAGACGGCAAAGATTTATGCGGCGGACGGGGATGTGCTGATGGCCACGGTACAGGGAACAAAGCCGACGATCATCACGCTGTACAAGAATGGAACGCAGATCGTGCAGGCTAACGACATGGGCCAGGATTGCAGCCCGGGGGGAGCCGCTGGGCCGTTTACGTCCGGGAATCCCGGAATCGGATTCTACGATAACAAGGATAATAACTGGAGCTATTTTGGATTATCCAGGTTCACCGCGCAGGATGGGATAGAGGCTCCGTCGAAGGTGGATGCAAAGAGGACTGAAGCTCCTACCTTCTGAGGAGAAGAGAGATTCCTCTGGAAACCTGGGAGAAAAGCCGCAGGGCCCGCTGGGAGACGGCGGGCCCTGCGCTACATTATGGCGGAACGGGCGGGCGTTATTTTAAGGCTGGTTCGGGAGTGGCTACGGTGGATTCGGAGGCCCAGGTGATTAGCAGGGGCATGAATGGGGTTACGGCGTCGGGATGATGGGGGAGGATGCGGATGGCGTAGCCGAAGAAGCCGCTTTTTGCAGTGTGCAGGCTGGCGTGGAAGCGGAAGCAGGCGTTGCCTTCGTTTTCAAAGCTGTCCATGGGAGTGATTTCGGGATTGATGATTTCGCCGCTGGCATCGACGCGGCCAGTGAGAATCTGGACGGAGACATCTTCGGGGGTGAGGGAATCGAGGAAAACAGTGGCGGAGATTTTGATTTCGTTGGCGAGATTGACTTCGTCTAGATCGCTGGAAACATTTTTGACTTGCAGGCGAGGCCAGGCGGCTTCGACGCGAGTGCGCCAGGCGGCTAGTTCGCGGGCACGCGAAGAATTTTCGGCTTGCAAGGCGCGATGGCGGCGGTGCGCGGAGAGATAGTATTCATTGGCGTACTGGATGACCATGCGATGCATGTTGAATTCGGGGTTAAGGCGAATGATGGAAGTCTTCATGCGATCGATCCATTTACGGGGTAACCCGTCGGAGCGGCGTTCGTAGAAGGCGGGAACGATTTCGCGTTCGAGCAATTCGTAGAGCGCTTCAGCTTCGACGTGATCCTGATATGCGGGATCCTCGTAGGATTCACCTTTGCCGATGGCCCAGCCGACTTCGGCGCCTGCATCGAGGCCAATCTGCCAGGCTTCATCCCACCAACCATCGAGGGTGCTGACGTTTAGAACGCCATTGGCCTGGGCTTTCATGCCGCTGGTGCCGCTGGCTTCCTGCGGGCGGAGAGGAGTGTTGAGCCAGACATCGCAGCCTTGGACCATGTAGCGGGCGATGGCCATATCGTAATTTTCGAGGAAGACAAGTTTGCGGCGGAATTCAGGGCGAGCGGCGAGTTCGATGATGGTCTTGATGAGCTGCTTGCCGTATTGATCGCGAGGATGAGCTTTGCCAGCGTAGATGATTTGCACGGGGCGGTTGGCGTCGTTCAAGATGCGGGCGAGGCGCTCGGGATCCTGAAGAAGAAGAGTGGCGCGTTTGTAGGTGGCGAAGCGGCGGCCGAAGCCGATAGTGAGTGCATCGGGCGAGAGAACTTCCTCAGCTTCATCAATGGCGGATTGCGAAGCGCCGCGATTTTTGAGCTGAGATTGGAGGCGGCGGCGGGCGAAAGCGACAAGGCGCTCGCGGCGGCGTTCGTGGGTACGCCAGAGTTCACCAGCGGGGATGGACTGGGTGCGTTGCCAGAGAGTGGCGTCGGCGGGCTCTTCGCGCCACTTGGGGCCAAGATAGCGATCGTAGAGCTGATTCATTTCGAGGGAAACCCAACTGCGGAAGTGGACACCATTAGTGACGTGGCCAATGGGGACTTCCGATTCCGGGAGGCCGCGCCAGATGGAGTTCCACATACCGCGGCTGACGACACCATGAAGCTTACTGACGGCATTGCTGAAGGCGGCGAGGCGCAAAGCGAGGACAGTCATACAGAAGCTTTCGGCGTCGTTGGCGGCGTTCTGGCGGCCGAGAGCGAGAAAGTCGCGGAGGTTGAGGCCGAGACGCGGATAGAACGCTGAGAAATAGTGATCCATGAGGTTTGGAGGGAAATAGTCGTGGCCGGCAGGCACAGGGGTGTGCGTGGTAAAGACGAGGCTGGAAGAGGCGAGAACACTGGCTTCGGCGAAGCTGAGATGCTGCGATTCCATGAGGGAGCGGATGCGTTCAAGGGCGAGAAAAGCGGAATGGCCTTCGTTCATATGATAGACGGAGGGGCGGAGGCCGAGAGCCTCCAGAGCGCGGACGCCGCCGATGCCGAGAAGGATTTCCTGGCGGATGCGCATATCCAGATCGCCGCCGTAGAGTTGCGCGGTGATGGCGCGATGGTCGGGGCGATTGGTGGGGATATTCGTATCGAGAAGATAGAGCTGAATGCGGCCAACGACGGCACGCCAGACGCGAGCGGTGACTTCACCATCGGGAAGGGCGACGTGGACTTGCACGTTGGGAATGAACTCGATGGGTAGAACGTGGAAATCGTTCTCTTCGAAGGCTTCCTGCTGCCAGCCGGCGCCGTTGAGATATTGGCGGAAATAACCTTCTTGATAGAGCAGACCGACGGCGACGAGGGGAAGGCCGAGATCGCTGGCAGCTTTCAGGTGATCACCGGCGAGCACGCCGAGGCCACCGGCAAAAATGGGGAGGCATTCAGTGATGCCGAATTCCAGGGAGAAATAAGCTACGAGGAGATCCTTGTCTTCGACGTGTTCGCGCTGGTACCAAGAGCCCTGCGCGTTGAGGTAGGAATTCAGGCTTTTGGAGACGCCTTGCAAGTGAGCGAGGAAAGAATCATCGCTGGCGGCTGCCTCGAGCATGGATTGCTCGACGGTGCCCAGCACGCGGACAGGATTGCGGCCAGCGGTTTCCCAGAGGTCGCGATCGAAGCGGCGGAAGAGATCGATGGCGGCATGATCCCAACTCCAGCGGAGATTGTAGGCGATTTGCAGCAAGGGCTTCAGAGAATCGGGGAGTGAAGGACGAACTTTATATGTGGCGATAGGCTTCATGGTGATCCTCGAAATGACTGCGGCGCGCTGGGCGCGAAAGAGTGAGACGGAGAGGCAAGATGCGGTAAAGAGCGGAACAGCGCATCACGGGAACGGTGAAAGCCGGTGAGTTTACTTGCGCGGAGACGAATTCGCTAGCGGTGTCCGCGGTGGTGCGGTGGGTTTCAGCGAAGGAGATGGTTTGGCGGCGGAGAGTTCGCGCTCTGCTTGCAGCCAATCATCGAGATCGGAGCCGGGCGCTGCACCACGGTTGACGAAAATCTGGTGAGCGCGCGCGGCGATCTGCTGCTCCGTGGGACGAGATGCGGGACGAGGGGCCTTTTGCGCTACGGGTGGCTCTTGAAGAACGGTGGCCTTGCTGGACATGCAATCCTCCAATGAAAGCCGGAATGAACCGGCGAGATGGTCGAACAGAGAACAACGGAGCGGCAGAAGGGAGGAGCGCTCTGAGGTACCACGCGTGGCCGCAAAGAATCTTCTTCAAGGAAGAAGAGAAGATGCGACGGAAACCGCTACAAGGAGAGGATGGAGCAGGAGAGGAAAGGAAGTCAACCGAATAATTATATAAGTGAAGAGTAAGAGGCATGTGCCGGGTTGAAACAGTGGAAATTCGGATTTGGGACAGTGGTGAGGATGGGGAAGAAAGCGAACCCCAAGACCCAGGTACCAAAAACCGGAACCTGGGGCACCCGCCGCGTTTCCGTCTTCGATGGAAATTGATCAGACCGAGTCCTCTGCGCGCCTCTGGTGCTTGGCGCTGGATTTCAGCTGGGATTTGGATGCATTACGACGATAGTTGAGATCTTGCTGAAATGGGGTCGAGCAGTGCTCGACGCCTACGACGGGCACGGGGGCAGCGAGGGGCTAGCCGTGGAAGAGTTGGCGGAAGGCGTAGAAGAGGCATCCGGAGAGGGTCATGGCGGCGGGGAGGGTGAGTACCCAGGCGAGCATGAGGTTGCGCACGGTGCTCATTTGCAGGCCGGAATGATTGGCCAACATAGTGCCGGCGACTCCGGAAGATAAGACGTGGGTGGTACTGACGGGCAAGCCGAGTCCGTCCGCGGCTCCGATGGTGGCCATGGCGGTGATTTCCGCGGCAGCGCCTTGCGCGTAGGTGAGATGGTTCTTGCCGATTTTTTCGCCGACGGTGACGACGATGCGCTTCCAGCCGACCATGGTGCCGAGACCGAGAGCGAGAGCAACGGCGACCTTGACCCAGAGGGGGATGAAGCGCGTGGCCTTGTCAATGTGTCCTTTGTAATTTTTCAAAATGACCACATCAGCGGGAGCGAATTGCGGCTTGCCGGATTTCTGCATCAGGCGGAGAGCTTCACTGACGAGGTACATGTCGTTGCGGAAGTTGCGGACGTGATCGCGCGGAACCGCGGCGAGTTCCTTGAACTGGGCCATTTCCGTGCCGATATCGTTGACGAGAACGCGGAGGGCCAGCATGGTGGCGGGCTTGAATTCCTTGGTGCGGATGTAATCCGTGACGTCATCGCGGGGATCGCCGACGACAGCGGCGGGAATTACGTATTTGTCCAGGGTGTCGGCGGCCTCATGGGAAACGGCGACGAAGTCAGCGGATTGGCGAGGCGTGACGGCGTGGTTCAGCGCGTAAGTGGTGGGGACGGTGCCGATCAGGATCAACATGATGAGGCCCATACCTTTTTGGCCGTCATTGGAACCATGGAAAAAGCTGACGCCGGTGCAGGTGAGGATGAGCATGGCGCGAATCCAGAATGGGGGTGGTTCGGTGCCCTTGGGTGCTTCGTAGAGGCGCTTGTCCTTGATGACAGCCTTCATGAAAAGAAAGAGGAGGGAGGCGAGAAGGAAGCCAAAGATTGGAGAAAGGACGAGGGACTTGGCGATGTTGGCGGCTTGCCCCCAATCCACACCGCTGGTACCAGACCTCGCTGACATGAGCTGATTGGCGATGCCCACGCCGATGATAGAACCGATCAAGGTGTGAGAGCTGGAGGCGGGCAATCCGAACGACCAAGTGCCGAGATTCCAAAGGATGGCGGCGACGAGGAGAGCGAAGACCATGGCGAAGCCGGCGCTGCTGCCGACTTGCAGGATTAATTCAACCGGCAAGAGGGAGACAATGGCGAAGGCCACGGCTCCTGTCGAGGTGACGACGCCGAAGAAGTTCCAAAGACCGGACCAGACGACGGCGATATTGGGATCGAGAGAGTGGGTATAAATGACGGTGGCGACGGCATTGGCGGTGTCGTGGAAGCCGTTTACAAATTCGAAGCCGAGAGCTACCAGAAGCGCAGTGCCCAGAAGGATGTAAGGCCAGGCAGAGCCCAGCTCGACGTTCCCGAGGTCGCGGGCAATACTTTGGCCGATGAAGATCAGGCCAGCGAGCAACACGATAGCGAAGATCACGGTGCCGATGCGGCTGGGTCCACGGCTCAATTTTGCATCGATTACAGAAGAAGTGGAAGCAGCGGCCATTGGGTTCCTTCCCGGAACGGAAAATGAGTGCAAGGGTGCGCTAGAACAGGCACCTGTTTATACGGGGGAAATATGAATGGCAGATGAATAGATGGTTTAGAAAATGCGACCAAGTTGGAAAAACCATTTTTGGTGGCCGGTGTCGCCGATGCTGCCACCAATGAAGACGGGACCGAGCGCGGTTTCGGCGATGAATCCACCGACGACATCGGCGGAAAACTTGGGGATGGGAAAAGGATCGCCGTACATTTTGCCGAATTCACCCGCGCCGGAGAGATAGACCTGTTTGCCGACAAAGGGAGGAAGGGTGAAGATTTTGTGGAGATAGCCGCCGCGGGCAAAGAAGTACTGGTTGCCAAATAATTCGTGGATGCCGTAGGCGCTCAACTGATTGGGGCCGCCGAGGAAAAAGGGTGGTGGCGAACCGACATGCTGGAAATCGAAAGTGGTGCCGCCGGTTGCAGAAAGAAAGACAGAGCCTTGGGAGGAGACCGGCTGGAAGCCGTTGAGAGTGATTTGCAGGGTGGGGAAATTTTGCGTGGCGCCAGGATAGTCATTATAGAAATGGAAAAGGGACTGGATGTAGTAGCCCTTGGTGGGAATGACGGGATCATTGGTGTGGTCGACGACAAGGCGGGCGCGGAGAGAGCCGATAGCACCGCTGGAGGAAGAGAATTCGGGAGTGCCGAGGCGGAGGTAGTCATCGAAATAGCCGATGCTATAACCCACGCGGATTTCGCTGAAGCGGTTAAAGCTGTAGCCGAGATCCATTCCGGAATTCACCAGACCCTGGCGATAATCGGCGAGGGGATCATGTTTGTGGTAGATCAAAAAGGTTGTTGCCGTGGCGGTTAGATTCGGAGCGAAGAACCAGCGGGAGAAGGGGAGGAAGGGGCGGTAAAGCTCCGTGGTGATGCCGTAGGTGTTGCCGAATTGCAGATCGGTGCGCCATTCGGAGCGCTGACCGGCGACGTCCATGAAGGTGAAGCGAGAGCCGAGAGTGAAGGTGACATCGTCGGGTTCCGAGCCATCCACGGAAAAGGAAGGCTGCATGAGTGGGGGCGCGTAGGATTTTTCGTGCACGCGAACGAGCAGACCATCCTGGCCATTTTCGTGGACCATACCGTAGGTGACGCTGTCGTAGCGGCCGAGTCCGGTGAGGCGAGTGAGATCTTCATCGAGCTTCGGGGTTTGGAGAGGTTTGCCTACAAAAGCGCGGAGGAAATTCTGGATGTGGCGGGCATTTTCCGGGCTGACGCCTTCGACGCGAACGAATTGGGGCGTGCCGATGGAGGTGAGACGGCGAGAATCTTTCTGACGCAGATACTCCGCCCAATCGGCGTCGTTCAGCTCGTAGGCTTTCAGGACTTGAGCCTTTTCCGCGGCGGCTTTGTAGCCTTGCTGGAAAAGCAGATTCGACTTGGCATAGTCCGTGGTATCGAAATCTTCGACATGGGCAGTGACGATCATGTCCGCTCCCGCCATGCCACGAATTTCGGTTTCGGCGATGACGAGTTCGACGGAGCGGCCTAAGACGCTAAATGCGGACTGAATTTCTTTTGCGGCAGTTTTGGAGATTTGGAGATGGATGGCGATGACGACGTCCGCGCCCATGTTGCGGACAACGTCGGTGGGGAGATTGTTGACCAGGCCGCCGTCGACGAAGATTTGATCGCCATGGCGGACTGGCGAGAAGACGCCGGGGATGGAAATGGTGGCGCGGAGAGCGTCGGAGAGGGAGCCATCCTGAAAGATGTAGGGCTTGCCGGAAACGAGTTCGGTGGAAACGCAGCGAAAGGGGATGGGGAGTACGTTGAAGGAAGGAATGGTGGAGTAGGGGAGAGTTTCGCGGTCGATTAGAAGATTAATTTGTTCGCCGGTGTTGAGGCCCGGCGGAAGAGTAAGGCCATTCTTCAGGCCGATCTGGATGGTGTTGGGGACATCGCGCGCATCTTCCTTGCGGCGGAAAGATAAATCCTGATAGGGAGTGCCGCCGCGGAGGAGCAAGGACCAATCGGCGGATTGCACGATATGCTTCAGATCTTCGGCAGAGTGGCCGGTGGCGTAGAGGCCGCCAACGAGGCCGCCCATGCTGGTGCCTGCGATGTAGTCCACGGGGATGTGATGTTCTTCAAACCACTTTAAGACGCCGACGTGGGCCAGGCCGAGGGCGCCGCCGCCTTCGAGGGCTACACCGATGCGGGGGCGCGCGGTGGTGGCGAGTTGGGGCGTGGAGGGAATCTGCTGTGCGAAGGAAATCGAAGAGAGTAGGAGGAGTGAGAAGAGAAGACACGAGACGCAACAAATTCGCATGAGAGTACCCCATTGTGGGATTAGCGGGGGCGAGCCCGAGAGCGCACTTAGTTTGTCGCAGGATTGGGGGAGTGGCAAGGGAGTTGTCCGGGAGCGGGCGAAAGGAAATAGTTGCCATATGGCTCGTTCTGGTCCAAAGTTACCCGGCTGAGGGAGAAATGCTCATCCGATTCGTCTCCCACGAGAAATGGGAAATGCCGAGCAACTATCGTAGATCGAGCTTGATTTTCGTCGCCATCTTCCTGCTGGGTGCGGGAAGCGCAGCAAGCCTGCACTGCGCCCAGCAGAGCCCTTGCGATCCAAATCTTTCGCAGCTGGGACAAAACCCCGAAGGCTACCGACTACGAGGGGATCGTTGCGAGGGGATTTACGTTCAGCCTGTGTCTGGTAGCACGACCCTGCTGGTTGCTTCGTTCACTGAATTCTTTGAAGAGTTCGATCCGCGAGACAACCTCTCGGTCGAATGGTCGTCCCCGACGGAAACGCCAATTCACCTCCGTGCCTATGGATTGCGCGAGAAACTTTATTACCAGATGGATGCGACTGTGGCTGGCGGCGAGAGAGCTTATCTTTGGCCGGCGGGCGTGCTGAATGCGCTGCACCTGGCAAAGCAGGATATCGGCGTGGTTGGGTACACCGAATATAAGATTGGCGGAGAAAACCGCACGCTGTATGTGCCGCTGCGGATCCGGCAGAAAGACAGGAAAGCGAGCCATGGCTACCAGTTAGTGCTGCTGCCAGGTTCGGAGCTGAAGGAGGTTTACGTCAGTCTGGCGCAAGTGGGAAACGATGGTCAGCCGCACTCCTATTTGATTAGTGATCGCCCGCTTGGCAAGGGCTTTTATCCGGCGGAACGGGGAATCCTCGTGGAACTGCCGAGTTTGAAAGTGCCGGGTGTCTACTACGTGGAAATTGGCGCCAGCAGCAGATATGGAGGGCCCATCACGCAACGGATGTGGTTTTACAGCGCGGGTGAGAAGTGAGCGAAAGAAAAGATGAAACCGAACGCAAGGCGGCGGCGAAGCGCGAGCCGCTTCGTAAACTTCTAGATGCGAAGGCAAAAGCTCTGCAAGACGAAGCGATTCGTTCCAACGGTTCGATTCCGGCTGAAGAACTGGAAGCGCTTCGGCGGCTCTCGAGCCTTGTAGAGATTTCTGAAGCGGCACGGCCCGCGCCTCCGCGCCGGCACTGGCCACTGATCGCGCTTTTTGCCACCACTTTGATCATCGCAAGTATTCTCTTATTTGTCCGACGAGAAAGTACGGAAATCGAATTGAATCTTCGCGTGAACCAAATGGGGTTCGTCCTTCCGCAGCGGCAGGTGCTGAGCGAGCAATTGCGACTTTCTGCGTTAGGTGTTTCAGGACTGAGAGAAATCCAGCTTCCGCGCAGCCGGGGCTCGGAGGCAATGACCTTGGCTTCCGGGCACGAGTTCGAGTCGAGCGCGGAACTGGCGGTGGCTGGCGAGAATCAGATTCGTGGAGAGATCAGCCTGCCGGAACTCATCTTGCCGGCGCAAACACGCGTCTTGTTGACGAAGAGCGAATCCGCGGGACAGTACCGATGCACACTCGAAGGGGCAGGCCTCGATTTGAGTGCTGACGTGAATGGCCCGGTTAAACTGATGCTGGCGGGAGAAAGCGAGCGGCAGCTTGTGTTTCTCAGCCCCAAGCCGGTTGTCTTTGCGCCACAATCGCAACGGGTGAATCTGGACCTCACCTTCCTCGCGCTCCCCCAGAAAATCTCTCCCATGCCAGCGGATATCCGGGGCCTGTCTTTCCTGCGCATCGAGGATCGCCGAGGCCTGGAGGGCTTGCCCGTCCGTCGTGTCTCCACGATTCTTTCCGGTTCCGTATATTTTGAGGAGCTGGATGGACAGGAACTTAAGCTCCGGCCGGGCGACGTAATTGAGTTTGCAGATTCACAAGGAGAAATCGAGTCCCTGGAGTTGAAGGAGGACGGCATCTTTCTTCAGTATCGCGGACGTGTTCGCGGAATGCGGACGGGTTCTTTCGAGGCTGGCCGGAGCTTGATGCCAACGTGGCTGGAATGGTTGAAGGCGCGACGAGGGCTGTACTTGCTATGGGGCACGGCTATTTATCTTTTTGGATTAGTTGCGGGAGTGCTGCGCTGGTTGAAGGTGCCACAGTGAAATGGCTTGCGGGTGCGGTGGTTGCGTGCCTCGTGGGCTCGCTCTGTTCGGGAGCCGCTGCAAAGCCGCAGGCGAAAGATCCTCTAAGGGAAGATATCAAGCGGCTGATTGTGCGAATCGAGACCACGTTTCCAGACCGGGTGAGCTATGGAACAGGCATTGTGTACGGAACTGAAGGCGACCAGGTCTACATCGTCACAGCCAACCACGTTGTGCGTGATGGCGACCGGCAGGGGCAGAACGTGCTCGTGGAGTTTTACACCTTGCGGGGGAAGCCCTTGGCGGCGAAGCTTTCCAGTCACTTTGATCTTGGTCATGACTTGGCCGTGCTCAGCGTGGCTAACGCGAAGGAGCAGGGTATCGACGTAAATGCTTTTCCGTTTGACCGTGCAGGTGACCCTGGTCCGCTGACGCGGGGCGATCCAGTTTTTCTCGCGGGACATCCGAACGATGTGCGGTGGAGTCTGAGCGTGACGCCCGACGCATTTATAGAGACGGATGAAGACTGGTTGCGGTTCGATTCTAAATCGCTTTTCCCCGGGCATTCGGGGGGTGCCTTGCTGAACTTCCGGTTTGAGATCGTGGGGATGCTGAGGAGCGACAAGCAACCTTATGGCGAGGCGCTGGGTATTGTGGAAGTTCTGAAGATACTCAAGGAGTGGGGGTACCCGGTCAAACTCAGGCAGCGTTTTGCCGCGGGCAATCTGGAGGTTCTGAGCGCTGGTGCGGGGCATACCTGCTACGTGAACTCGCGCGGCGCAGCTTCGTGCTGGGGAAGCAATTCAGATGGCCAGCTCGGAAATGGGACAACCAATGACAGCGCGCAGCCCGTTGGCGTCCGCGGGGACTATCTTTTTGTCTCCATCAGCGCTGGATTCGGGCATACCTGCGGAATCACCGCAAGCGCCGAGGCCTTTTGCTGGGGAGACAATACGAACGGGCAACTTGGCAGCGATTCGGGTGAAAGGAGCCCATCGCCTGTCGTGGTGTCGGGAGGACTGCAATTTGTCGCGGTGAGTGCGGGCATGAACCACAGTTGCGGACTGACTATCGACGGTATTGCTTACTGCTGGGGCGATAACGAATATGGACAGCTTGGCACTGGCAAAACGGCGGCCAGCCTGAAACCCGCTGCGGTAATGGGCGGGCACAGCTTCAGTTCGCTGCGCGCGGGTGTCTTGTTTACATGCGGCATTACCACTACCGGCAACGCTTATTGTTGGGGCACGAATGCGCAAGGCCGGCTCGGCAATGGCGCGAAGGCCAATAGCCCGATTCCTGTTGCAGTCTCCGGCGGGCTCAATTTCGTTTCTATCGCAACCGGGGATGGACATGCCTGCGGCGTGACCGGCCAGGGCAAGGCGTATTGCTGGGGCAACAACGAACACGGAGAACTCGGCAACGGTTCTGGCACCACGAGCTTTGTGCCAACGCCCGTGGCAGGAGGGCTGATTTTTCAGTCTGTGACCGCAGGGAAGACGTTCAGTTGTGGCGCGACGCGGGAAGGCGCTCCGCAATGTTGGGGGTGGGGTGATGACGTAGTTGTGGCATCGGAGGCGGATGCTTCCGCCAATATTCCGGCGCCTGTATTTGGGTCGCGAGGGCTAGTGTTCAAGGCCGTGTCGGCTGGACAGGTCCATGCGTGCGGATTGGCCTACACGTCGGACGTGTTCTGCTGGGGTACGAACAATTATGGCCAGTTGGGCAACGGATCGAAAAACGACAGCGTAAGACCCGTCGTCGTGTCGCCGCGCCCTTAGCGCCAATTATTGGGTTGGGATGAAGGCGGTAAAGCGATTTGTGTTTTTGGATGATACCAACGCTGGGTTGAATTCTGCGTGAGAAGCAGGTTCGCACGGACAGACCGAACAAAAAATGGAGCGGGTCATTGGCACCCGCTCCGTTGTGCTCTCTCGAGGCTTGCTCCAAGTCTAGGTATTACAGGGGGCTCGCGCTGGAGGTTGTGCAAGCGCCGCCGGTTGAGTTGTAGTACAGGACCAGGTTCTGGTCAGAGCAGAAGGTGCGTGTGCCCGTTGTACCGGCGCCAGAAGGAGTTGCCAAGCTGGTGTAGCCCGTAACAAAGTCACCGCCCAGCGTGAAGTAATAACCGCTCTTCGGTGAGGTTGACGCCGAAGCGTTGGCCAACAGGTTGTCAATTAAGCAGGCACTCGTTGAGCTGGGCGTAGTGCAGGTCGCGCCGCCCGGCCCCAACTGGATCAACGTTGCGAACGTTTGTGGATACGTGTTGTTATAGGTCACTTCGCCTGTGTTGATGGTGCGCAAGGAAGCGACCGCCGAAGATTCGTTTGCCGCCATCTTCGACCGGATCAGGTTAGGAATAGCGATTGCCGCGATGATCAGAATAATCGCCACGACGATCAGCAGTTCGATGAGCGAGAACCCGTAGTGCTTCTTCATCATATCTCCTTCAGAGCAAGACTCGTGGGAGGACGAAACCACACGTGCAGGGGGAGCAATTGGGATGCCAATTCCCAAGAAGTTGGGGAGCCAGTGTTTTCAGGACTTTGCGTTGTAAGAGAATGGCCAGTAAGCAATTAGGTAAGGCACTATCGTTGTACCTGACCTTTCACGGTTCTGAGCCACGCTGCGGACAGTGTGAGGGTGACACTTTGTGTCTTAATAAGATGTCAATTAGTGTTACTTTCAACTTAACAAGTCTCTTAGGCATAACTTGACTCACCGGTTGGACCTAATCGGTTGGAGATTTGTGAAGATATGGAGTTCGGGGGGCGCTGTTTGAGCTGCGCGGGCGGCGGGGTGTGCGCTTGCGGGAAGAAAAAGCAGATCCCTCGCTGCGCTCGGGATGACAATGTCGGGAAAGGCTTAGGAAGGGGGAGAGGAAGGACTAGAAAAGCTAGGACGGGAAAAGCTAGGACAGGAAAAGCTAGGACAGATAAAAGCCGCAGGGCTCGCAGAATCGCCCTGCGCTACAGGGGATTACATTGCTGAAGTGTTGCTGAAATGGGGTCGAGCAGTGCTCGACCCCTACGAGACACGAGACACGAGATACGGCATCGGAGATACGAAGGAGAGCTGGAGGTTGGCTTCGTCTTCGGGGCGGTGTTGGCGGTGAGCATGGGAACTCGCGGAGGGGGATTGGGGAAGTATCACATAGGAGGGTTGTTAGGACAGGTGGCGCATTGGCTGCTTTGGGGAGCAGTTGGATTGCCGCAACTTCCGCATGGGGCTAGGGTTAGAAGAGAGAGGGCTGGGGGAAAGATGTGTGGCCGGACGAATTGAGGCGACACCGATGAGCACCGCAAATGTACCGAGTCCCGCAGTCCGAGTCCCGCCGAAGACTAGTGTACTGCGCTGGGTGTTCCGGATCTTCCGGTGGTCCACCTACCTGGTTGCATTCATCACGTTAATTTTGGTGCTACACAAAGAGCCGGCACCGGCTGTGGTGACGACGCCACAGGCAGCGGCGCGCGCGGAAGAGAAATTCGCACAAGTTGAAGAGACAGTGGCGCAAGGCCAGCCGGGAACAGTGCGCTTGGATGAGTCTGAACTGAATTCGTATTTGGCTTCGCATCTGGATTTGAAGACGGATCCGCCAGCAGCGGCGGCCGCGACACCTGCGCCTGACGCAACGTCGGGAGGACCGGGTTCGCCAACGGCAGAGGATGTGGAGAAGATGAAGTCGTCTGTGCGCGACGTGAAAGTGCAGATGGACGGTGATCGCGTGAAGGCGTACGTGGTTTTTGATGTACACGGCAAAGACATGACGCTGGAGCTGGAAGGGAAATTGGGCACGACGAATGGCTATCTGCAGTTTGTGCCGGTGAGCGGGCACATCGGTTCGCTGCCGATTCCGCAATCGACGCTGGAGACGGCGGTGCAGAAGCTGATGGAATCGCCGGAGAACCGCGAGAAGCTGCGACTGCCGGCGGATATTTCAGACTTGCACATTGAGAATGGCGAGTTGGTGGCGACGTATAAGTAAGTCGGCACGAATCAAGCCACGGTGTTTTTTGTGATGGTGGTGGCCCAGAAGATCCACAAAGCCGTACAAATGAGCAGTGAGAGGCGCGCATCTACGAGCGCGGCGAGTGTGGCCACGAAATAGAGCGGCGGACCATACCGGTAGCTGTGGCACGTCTTGGTGACAAATTCCATGGAAGCCGAAGGGGCGAGGAGCTTTTTGCGGAAGCCTGCGATGATCAGGAGATAGAAGGCCAAGGCGATTATTACGAACGTGCCGGAGTAAAAGACCATGGCCATACGGGCGGCGGGGGTTCGCAGGTAGGCGGCGAGAACGGACGTGGGATAGGGAACAAAGGTCACCATCAAGAGCAGGCAGCCGTTGGCATAATGCAGCCAGGGATCGGTGCGGAAGATATTACGGAAGATGCCGTGATGGTGGATCCACATGATGAGAATGGTGAAGAAACTGGTGACCAGGCCGATGTAGCTGGGCCACTGCTCGAGGAGTCCTTTAGCGAGCGCGACGGGGGTGATGCCGGTCGCGGGGAGAACGGGGACTTTCAGTTCGAGGATAAGAAGAGTGATGGCGATGGCGAAGACGCCGTCACTGAAAGCTTCGAGGCGGCCGGTTTCTTTTTCTGGTTGTGGTCCTGCGACGACTTCAGGCATTACCGCGCGTCCCTCCCATGCGAGGCAATGAGGGTAACATCGCAGGGCGGAAAGTCGAAACCGAAGAGTGGGCAGAGTGAACTTGCGCGAGGAGTGTGCCGAGACGCGGGCAAGCAAGGCGCCCGCGAAGGCGCCCTGCTTGCTAAGCTGAGAGGGAAATTATTGTTGCGGCTGCGAGGCCTGCTCGGTGTGGCCGGAATCCGGTGGAGGCGTTGTGGATGAGCTGATGGCCGCGAGTTCGGATTGTTTGTATTTGGGCGCGCTGATATAGCCGTGGATGAGATCCTTTTCGATGCGATTCACGACGATCTGGACCGGTTGTGCGCCGGTTTCCGTGTGAATCCAGATGGGCTCGTAGAGATTGACTTTCTTTTTGTTGAGTTCGTTGTCGTCCACGATCATGGCGAGATCGTAGCTCTTGTGCTTGGTGTCGGCTTTGCGAAGAGAGATGGTAAGCGGACCGACGCGCTGGAACTGTTTGGATCTGGAAAGATCAAACTCGAAGTAGCTGCGTTCGCCGCGCTTTTCGAGTGCGACAAGTTCGTCATGCGTCTTGGCAATGGAACCATTGAGTTCGTCGCGCGTGGAGCTGATGGAGCCTTCCAGGTCGGAGCGATTTTTTGCTACCGCATCTTGCGTATCCTTTAATTCTTTTTCCTGGGCGTCTAATTGCGATTTGAGTTCGGTATAGCGCTTGTCCGTGGGAGCGACGCGGTGCTTGGCTGCGGCATGCTTGGTGTGAGCGGGCTTGGGGGCAGGATTCGTTGCAGCCGCGGGTGCGGTAGTTGCCGGAGCGGGAGTTGGAGCGGTGGTGTCTTCGTCAGCGGTGGAAACTGGTGGTGCGTTGGACGGAGCCGGCGCGGGCGTAGCGGTTGGCGGTTGCGGGGAGGAGATGCCGTTCAGCTTGGCCGTGAGCGAGTCAACTTGCGACTGCAACTCGTTCATTGAGGCGGTGGTTGCGGCGGACTGCTGCTTCATCTGATCCGCGAGGCTGTGCTGACGGGCGCCGTAGTTCAGCGCATATCCAGCAACGGCCAACATGATGATGAGAGCTACGATGAGCCAGTGGTTTGTGGTGGTTGGCAGGTCGGACGGTTTATGGTCGTTATTTTCGTTACTTTCGTGCAGATCGTGTTCCTCGTAAGGCTCCATATTCGGTTCTCCCCCCCCAACTTTGTTTCCTTTACAGCTAGAGAAATCGGATCAACGCATCGCGATCAGGCGCCGGGGAGCAGCTGGGGTGCTCGGGCAGGAATTCGCGGTAAAGCAGAATTTAGACAGACGCCATCGGAAGGAGGGAGCAATTCAGCGACCATGCGAGATTGCGTTGGGCATGGCTAACTCTTGCAGGATCAAGGAGACAGGAGGACGCTGAGGATAAGAAATGGGAGGATGGGTACTAGGACCGGGAAATTCTCCTTTGCGGGACGAAGAAATTATCTGCTGTTTGGGAGGCGGGGTATACTACGCCGTTTGTTATCACCTGAGGACGAATGATGAGCGACGAATTGAAAGATAAAGAGCTGGGGATGGGGCGGGAGATTACTCGGCGGGATTTTTTGAATGGCGTGGCGATTGGGGCGGGAGCGACGCTGGTGGGTGGCACGTTTGGCGCGGAGCAATTGCTGGCGGCCGGCGTGTTGGATGAGTACGCGCCGGAGAAGGCGGCGGACTATTACCCTCCGGCGAGGCAGGGGATACGCGGGAATCACGATGGGTCGTTCAGCGTCGCGCACCGGATGCGGGATGGAGAGAGTGCGGACGGCTTGGGCGATGCGGTGATTACCGGCGAAACGTACGACCTGGTGGTGGTTGGCGGAGGGATCAGCGGGCTGGCGGCGGCTTACCGGTTCCGGCAAAAGACAGGGAAGAGCGCGAAGATTCTCGTGCTTGATAACCATGATGACTTTGGCGGGCACGCGAAGAGGAATGAGTTCCAGGCGGGCGGGCGGATGGTGCTGAGTTACGGAGGAACGCAATCCATCGAGAGCCCGGGAAAGTACAGCGCGGAGGCGGCAGGGTTGTTGAAGGAGTTGGGCATCGAGACGCAGAAGTTTTTCAAGGCTTATGACACGAAGCTTTACACGAAGCTGGGGACGGCGGCGTTTTTCGATAAAGAGACATTTGGGGAAGACCGGATTGTTACGGGAATGAATACCACGCCGTGGGTGGAATTTTTGGCGAAGACGCCGCTTTCGGGCGCGGTGCGCAAGGATATCGCGCGTGTGTACACAGAGAAGGTGGATTACCTGCCGGGACTGAGCCGCGAACAGAAGATTGCCAAGCTGGAGAAAATCAGCTACGCGGAATATCTAACGAAACATTGCAAGCTGATTCCGGAGGCGCTGCCGTTTTTCCAGACGTTTACCCATGATTTGTTTTGCGTGGGGATTGAAGCTGTGCCGGCGATTGCGTGCTATGAAGCGGGGGACGACTACCAGTCGTTTACCTACCCGGGGTTTGATGGGATGGGATTCCCGGAACATGAGAAAGAAGAGCCGTACATTTTTCATTTTCCCGACGGCAACGCTTCGGTAGCGCGGCTGTTGGTGCGCTCGCTGATTCCGGAAGCGATGCCGGGGAGCACGATGGAAGACGTGGTGACGGCAAGGGCGGACTACAGCAAACTGGACCGCGCGGAGAACGCGGTGCGAGTGCGGCTGAACAGCACTGTAGTGAACGCGCAAAATGCGGGCGCGAAGGATGCGGCGAAGGAAGTGGAAATATCGTACATGCGCGGAGGGAAACGATATACGGTGAAAGGGAAGTTCTGCGTGCTGGCGTGCTACAACGGGATGATTCCGTACGTTTGCCCGGAACTGCCGGAGGCGCAGAAAGAAGCGCTGGCGTATCTGGTGAAAGCGCCGCTGGTGTATACGCACGTGGCGCTGCGGAATTGGATGCCGTTCGCGAAGCTTGGCGTGCACCAGATTGTGGCTCCGGCTAGCTATCACACTTATGTGGCGCTGGATTTTCCGGTGAGCCTGGGGAAATACGAATTTCCGAGCAAGCCGGAGGAACCGGCGGTGCTGTTTATGCTGAGGACTCCCTGCAAGCCGGGGCTGCCGATGAGAGACCAGAATCGCGCGGGGCGGACGGAGTTGTTGCAGACGCCGTTTATGAAATTCGAGCGGAACATTCGCGAGCAGTTGACGCGGATGCTGGGCGGCGCGGGATTCGATGCGGCGAACGATATTCAGGGGATTACCGTGAATCGCTGGGCGCATGGGTATGCGTTCACGCCCAATGCGCTGTTTGATCCGGAGTGGAAGGAAGGAGAAGAGCCTTGGGTGGTGGGGAGAAAATCGTTTGGAAAGATTGCGATTGCGAATTCGGATGCGGGGGCGAGCGCGTATACGGATGTGGCGATTGATCAGGGGTTTCGGGCGGTGGGGGAGTTGTTGGGGGAACCGGGATAGGATGCAGCAGAGAAAAGCGAAAAGTTCGCACAGAGGGCACAGAGAAGAAGCAAGGCTGAGAGTTAAAGAGGGAGTTTGGGTTGGGTTATGGACGGCCTCACCCCTGAAGGGGTGAGCTACAGATCACCGCTCACGCGGAATCATATGAGAGATTGGGGATCGGAGCCGGTGGAGGGAAGTGGCTCCGGGGCCTGGACTCGAACCAGGATAACCAGCTCCAAAGGCTGGTGTCCTACCAATTAGACGACCCCGGAAATGTTGCGAACACACCATTTACATCATGCCGTAAGGGCCGGGGGAGGGTCAAATGGAGTACACGTTGGGAGTTTCGTGCTGAGTTTTAGGCATGCTCCGCTGTTCCCTCCCAATTTGCATTGAAGGCAACTTGCCTGGGGCGCGGCTCGCAGAAAAATCTGACTTCGCGAAAGTGCAAACGTATTGTTACCGCTCATGCGGCGGGGCTATATTAGGTGGTGCAGACGGTCTGTGACTGACATTTTGGCTTGACCCGGAGAAGCTTGGTTGATTTCCGCGGCGCGTGAGAGAGCGCTTCCTCTCGATGGGCCGGCGATGGGACCAAGTTCCCGGGTCGCTCCTCAGGCGTTACACCTTTATCCGCACAGTCTGACCGGTTCCCTAGATCGACATAGAGGTCCGAAGAAAAGAAGATTGCCTTAACAGGAGAAATCATGATGGCCAACGCTCGCAGCGCGAAGAAAAACGAAGGACAGAAGCGGTTGCGCGGGGCTTTACCGAAGATCGGCATTCGTCCGGCGATTGATGGACGGAGGAATGGCGTTCGCGAATCGCTGGAAGGGCAGACGATGGGAATGGCCAAGGCTGCGGCGGATTTTCTGGAGAAGAATCTGCGCCATCCGAATGGCATGCCGGTGGAATGCGTGATTGCCGACACTTGTATTGGAGGAGTGGCGGAAGCGGCGGAGTGCGCGGACAAGTTTGCGCATGTGGGAGTGGGCGTATCGCTGACGATCAGTCCTTGCTGGTGCTATGGGTCAGAAACGATGGACATGGATCCGCTGATACCGAAAGCGGTGTGGGGATTTAATGGGACGGAGCGGCCGGGGGCGGTGTACCTGGCGGCAGTGCTGGCGGGGCATAGTCAGAAGGGGTTGCCAGCATTTGGTATCTATGGGCAAGACGTGCAGGATTCGAAGGACACGTCAATTCCCAAGGATGTGCAGGGGAAGTTGCTGCAGTTCGCGAAGGCGGGGCTGGCCGTGGCGGAGATGAAGGGCAAGTCGTACGCATCGCTGGGAGCGGTGTCCATGGGGATAGCAGGATCGATGGTGGATGCGAGCTTCTTCCAAAATTATTTGGGAATGCGAACGGAGTTTGTGGACATGTCTGAATTTGCACGCCGCATCGAGGAGGGGATTTTTGATCCGGAGGAGTTTAAACAGGCGCTGAGCTGGACAAAGGCAAACTGCAAAGAAGGCGCCGACATGAATCCGAAGAAGTTGCAAACGACGCGCGAGAAGAAGGATGCGGATTGGGAGACAGTGGTTAAGATGGCGCTGATTGCGCGGGACTTGATGATCGGGAACCCTCGGTTGGCGGAAATCGGATTTGGCGAAGAGGCGATGGGCCGCAACGCGCTGGTGGCGGGATTCCAGGGGCAGCGGCAGTGGACGGATCACTTTCCGAATGGCGACTTCATGGAAGCGATCCTGAATTCTTCGTTCGACTGGAACGGGATTCGTGAGCCATTTACGTTTGCCACGGAGAACGATTCGCTGAATGGCGCGACGATGCTGTTTGGACATTTGCTGACGGACACGGCGCAGATTTTTGCGGATGTGCGGACGTACTGGAGCCCGAAGTCTGTGAAACGGGTGACGGGGAAGGAACTGCGCGGCAAGGCGAGCGAAGGCATTTTGCATCTGATTAATTCTGGCGCCGCGACTTTGGATGCCACGGGAGAGATGACGAAGGACGGCAAACCCGCGATGAAACCGTTCTGGGAGATATCGCCAGAGGAGGTGGAACGGTGCCTGCGCGCAACGCGGTGGTGTCCCGCGATGCTGGAATATTTCCGAGGAGGAGGATACTCGTCGCAATTCCTGACCAAGGGAGAGATGCCGGTGACGATGTCGCGGATCAACCTGATGGCAGGATTGGGGCCGGTGCTGCAACTGGCGGAAGGCTACGCGGTGGATATACCGGAGGATGTACACAAGATTCTTGATCAGCGCACGAATCCGACGTGGCCGACGACGTGGTTTGCGCCGATCCTGACGGGGAAAGGCCCGTTCCGGGATGTGTATTCAGTGATGAACAACTGGGGAGCCAATCACGGAGCCATCAGTTATGGGCACATCGGGGACAAGCTGATCACGCTGGCGGCCATGCTGCGGATACCGGTGAGCATGCATAACGTGGCGGAAGAAAGGATATTCCGTCCAAGCACGTGGACGGGATTCGGCACGCACGATCCTGAAAGCGGAGATTACCGGGCTTGCGCAAACTTCGGGCCACTTTACGGGAAGAGATAAGGGGCGCGGGCCAGACGGGGCGGGCACGTTTATCAGGAAAGGGCGGGCGAAGGTGAATCTAAAGATTGCGAGTGGTGCGGGAGGAGCGGCAGCGACTCCCAGGCATAATCTGTTTCCTGCAGGGCAGATTGTTCCATTCATTCTTGTGACCGTGCTGTTTTTCCTGTGGGGAATTCCGAATAATTTGAACGACGTGCTAATCCGGCAGTTCATGAAGTCGTTTGAGATTTCACGATTCCAGGCCGGGCTGGTGCAATCGGCTTTTTATATGGGTTATTTCCTGCTGGCGATACCCGCGGCGCTGATCATGAAACGAGCGGGGTACAAAGCGGGATTCGTGATTGGTCTGCTGTTGTATGCGGCGGGCGCATTCCTGTTCTGGCCGGCAGCGCTGGCCGGGAGTTACCGATTTTTTCTATTTGCACTATTCGTGATTGCCAGCGGGCTCTCTTTTCTGGAGACGGCTTCAAACCCATTCGTTGCGCAACTGGGTGATCCGGATAGTTCGGAGCGGCGGCTGAATTTTTCGCAGGCGTTCAATCCGTTTGGGGCGATATCCGGGGCGCTGATTGGCACGGTGTTTATTTTTTCCGGGGTGGAGCTGAATCCACAGGAGGTTGCGGCGCGGCAAGCGGCGCACACTTACCAGGCTTATCTGCGATTTGAGACGTTGCGCGTGATTCGCCCGTATCTGGTGATCGGCGTGTTCGCGGTGATCTGGGCGCTGTTGATCCTGCGCACAAAGTTCCCGGTGATCACGAGTGAGGATGAACAGGACCATAGCGAACATGGCAGTTTTCTTGACCTGCTTGGCCAAAGGCATTTTGTTCTTGCGGTGATCGCGCAGTTTTTGTACGTGGGCGCGCAAGTCGGAACGTGGAGCTACTTCATTACGTACGTGCAGGATTACGGGCACAGGCCAGAGAAGATCGCGGGATATTTTCTTACCGGCACGCTGGTGGCGTTTGGCGTGGGGCGGTTTGTTTCCGCGTATTTGATGCGGTTCATTAGGCCCAGCCTGTTGATGGGAATTTATGCGGCCACGAATATCGTATTGGTTTGCGTGGGAGTTCTGCACCCCAGTTGGGTGGGCATCTGGTGCATCTTCCTGACGAGTTTCTTTATGTCGCTGATGTTCCCGACGATATTCGCGCTGGGGCTGAAGGGTCTGGGGCCGAACACCAAGATTGGTGGGTCTTTCCTGGTTATGGCGATCGTGGGAGGAGCAGTGCTGACGCCGATCATGGGGCTGATTTCGGAGAAGACGCACAGTTTGGCGCTGGCTTACTCGGTGCCATTGTTCGCGTATTTGTTTATCTGCGTGTACTCGTTTTTTGGTGCGCAGCGAGTGGAGATGCCGACAGGTGCCATGGAACCGGGCAGGTGATTTGGTGTAACTTTTTTTGGTTTGTTGAACAACAGAGGCATTCGTGGCGAGAGGCGAGCGATGAGGGCAAACGGATTGCGAAAGAGTATTTGGCGGGCGCTGATGCCAACGCTGGGCTTGGTTGTTCTGTTTCTCGTCCCAGTGCGTGTATTTGGGCAGGACACTGGGTCAAGTACAAAGCCGACAAATTCACAAACTCCGCAAGAGCAGGATCTAACTTGGCAAAAGGCCAGCGCTAAGTACGATGGAGCGCGCAAAGCTCTATTGGACGATGTCGAGCGGACGATTGTGGCGGGGCCCTACCGCGCGGATTGGGAATCGCTGCGGCACTACGAAGCGCCGGATTGGTACAAGGATGCGAAGTTTGGCATTTTCATTCATTGGGGAGTGTATTCGGTTCCGGCGTTTGGCAGCGAATGGTATCCGCGGCTGATGTACCAGGAAGGAAGCGACGAATACAAACACCACATCGCGACGTATGGCGCGCAGACGACGTTTGGCTACAAGGATTTTATTCCGCGTTTTAAGGCGGAACATTTCGATGCGCAGGAATGGGCGCAGTTATTCAAGGATTCGGGAGCAAAGTACGTGGTTCCTGTGTTCGAGCATCATGATGGATTTGCGATGTACGACAGCGGATTGTCTGATTGGACGGTGGTGAAGATGGGTCCGCACCGCGACGTTTATGGGGAACTTGCAAAGGCATTACGCGAAAGGGGATTGCGGCTGGGGGCTTCGTCTCATCGCATTGAACATGATTTTTTTATGGACGGTGGCCGGAAATTCGATTCGGATGTGAATGATCCCAAGTACGCGGCATTTTATGGACCAGCGCATGCGTGGCTGAGCGGCAAGGGGGGCTTACTTCAGGACTGGACCTATTTAAGCAACGAATACCTGGATAACTGGCTGGCTCGCGACACAGAAATTGTGGAGAAGTACGAGCCGGACATTGTGTACTTCGATTGGTGGATTGGTCAGCCGAATGCGCGCAGGCATGTTGCGAGATTCGCTTCGTTTTACTACAACCACGGGGCAAGCAAGGGCAAAGTGCCGGTGATCAACTACAAAGACAGCGCCCTGGAGGAACACTCCGGCGTTCTGGATATCGAACGGGGACAGTTGTCGGGGATACGCCCGCTGTACTGGCAGACGGATACTTCCATCAGCAACAAGTCGTGGGGGTACATCGAAAACGACAGCTTTAAGTCGGCCGAGGCGATGGTGCAGCAGTTGATTGATATTGTGAGCAAAAATGGGAACCTGCTGATGAATGTGGGGCCGCGATCGGACGGCACGATTCCGGAACAGGTGCAGACGATTTTGCGCGACATTGGTTCGTGGCTTAAGGTGAATGGTGAAGCGATTTATGGGACGCGCGCCTGGTCTAAGTACGGCGAAGGTCCGACAGCGATTGTGGAAGGTTCATTTCACGATACGGACGTGAAGCCTTACACAGCGCAGGATTTTCGTTTCACTACAAAGGGCAATGCGCTTTACGCCATCGAAATGGCTTGGCCGGAATCGGGCGAGGCGGTGATCCGCACTTTGAATGTGGATGGATTGTCTGGGCAGAACATTGTCTCGATTTCGCTGCTGGGTGTGGGCACACCACTGACATACCAGATAAAGGCGGACGGGTTGCACATTCAGGCGCCGACGCAGAAGACGGGGAAGTATGCGTACGCGTTCAAGATTGAATTTCAGAAGCCGCCGGTATTGCATAATTCTCCCGGCCGATAACCGCGTGAAGCGGAAGAAAGTAAGAAGAGGAAGTTGCGAGCTTAGCGGGCCGTAAGGGGCTTGCGACAGGCATCACCTTTGTCTGAACGTGAATTAAATGACGAAGAAAACCATTCGTTGGGACTATCTGATCATCACAGCCGCGAATGATCAGCAAGCCAGGGCTTACGAAAATCAATTGCGAAAACGCGAGGAAGCTGGGGAGCTTGCGGAAGTTCGCCATTGTCTAGTCGTCCCTGATCTTGAGGGTAGACGGATTGGCAGCGGAGGAAGCACGCTGCATTCACTGACGTGTGTGCTGCAGCGCGAGCGACCCGGCGTTGGTGCTGGGAGTTTCGAGGAGGCCGAGGAGATTCTGGGCGGTCTGCGAATCCTGATCGTCCATGCAGGCGGAGATTCACGGCGGTTGCCGGCCTATTCCCACTGCGGGAAGATGTTCGTTCCGATACCAGGCAAGGACCGGGTTGGAGTTGCTGCGACACTGTTTGACCGGCTTGTGCCGACATTTCTTGCACTGCCGCTGGCGCGGCAGGGGCAGATTGTGGTGGCTTCTGGCGATGCGCTGATTTTGTTTGATCCTGCTGGTGTGAAACTTGATGGGCTGGGGATCACGGCGCTGGGATGCTTTGCTTCCTCGGGGGAGGCGGCGCACCATGGTGTATTTTGCGGCGACGAGAATGGAGCAGTTCGGAGGTTTTTGCAGAAGCCATCGGTGGAGGTGCAGATCGAACTAGGAGCAGTTACCGAGAAGGGAGAATCCGTGCTCGATCTGGGTGTCATGAGCATGGACGCCGGGGCGGCAGTTCAAATGATGCGCGCTTTTTTCAGAGAAAGGGCTCAGGTGGACGGCAGGGGTGCGCTGGATTGGAAAGAGGAGGCGCGCGACGCACTCTATTCGAGTGGCATCGATCTGTACCGGGAGATCTGTTGTGTACTGGGGACAGAAACGACTTGCGAACAATATGTGGAAGCAGTGCGAGCAAGCGGCGGAATCGTGGGACGCGCGCTTTTGAGGCAGTGGTTCGAGATGCTGCGGCGCATTCCGCTGCATCTGGAAGTGCTGCCGCGGTGCAAGTTTCTTCACTTTGGCACGACTCGTGAGTTGATTACGAATGGATTGGCTTTGCTGGCGGAAGACGGAAGCAGGGCTGCGCAGAACGCGCTGATCCTGAATAGCGTTATCGAAAGGGAAGTTACTGCGGACCACGCGTGGATTGAGGGCTGCGTTGTTCGCGAGAAGTTAACGCTGGAAGGATGGAATGCCATTGTTGGAGTGGAGGTTGTGGAACCACTGCGGCTGCGAAAAGGGGAATGCTTGGATCTTTCTGAAGGTGTTAGTCGTACAGGTGAAAAGGTCTGGTTTCTCCGATATTACGGAATTGACGACACGTTCAAACATTCCGCGGAGGAGGGCGGCACATTTTGTGGGCAGCCTCTTCAGAATTGGTTGAGGGCAATCGGGGCGAACGCTGGCGATATCTGGGGTGCAGAAGTGGCGGCGCGCGAGCGGACTTTGTGGAACGCGCGAGTGTTTCCGGCGGTGAAGGAAGCGCAGGGATTTCGTGAGTGGATATGGCTGCTGGACGCAGGGTCCGCGAGTGCGGAACAGAAGAGAGCATTCCTGGCCGCGGATCGCTACAGTTGTGCGGAAGTGGCGGTGAGGCTTGACCAATCTGAATTCCAGTTGCGGCGTGCACGGATTCGGTCGAGACAGATGCAGTAAGAAGGACGGGAACTGCCCGAGATCAGAAACAGGCGATTGAGAATTGATCGCCGATGAAGTTGGACTCGCAAGAGAGACTTTAGAGGGACGGTGACTGTGCTGAAAAATGGAATTCTGAATCCCGCAATCAATTCGTTGTTGAGCAGGATCCGTCACACAAACACGCTGGTGATTGCCGACCGTGGATTTCCGTACTGGCCGCAAATCGAGACGGTGGATATTTCACTTGTGGACGATATTCCACATGTTTTGGACGTTTTGCGGGCAATCCAGGCTAATTTTGTAATTGGGAAAATCGTGATGGCGGAAGAGTTTCGCCGTGCCAACAATTCGGTGGCGGTGCAGAGTTTCGAGCAGTGCTTCGGCACGATTCCGGTGACTTTTGAGCCGCACGCGCAATTCAAACAGCGCGTTCCCCAGGCCATTGGATTGATCCGGACAGGCGATACGGTGCAGTACGCGAACATGATTTTGGAGTCGGCATAGAGCCGGAGTGGGCAAGAAAATGGAACGGCATGGCTGGTTCGCGACGGATTCAGAAAGGGCGCCAAATTTGAGCAATCCCATCGGAACTTTTCCCTATCGAATGGCACTGGCTGGCGGTTGGATTGATCAGCCATTCGTTTCAAAACTCAATCCGGCGCCACCGGGTTCCATGGTTGTGGTTGGACTTGAGCCCACATGCCGCTTTATGGACCGGGCCGGGATGGCCACCAGCACGCGAAGAATCGCCGAAAAGCTTTGGAACGGGGGATTGCCAGACAGGGAGCCAATGGAATTGGTGCGGGAACTGTATGAGGCGGAGAACAAGGGGAAGGCAGACCCGTCTGGCTCTCAGGACATGGCGGGGCTGATCCTGCCCGGCATCAACAGACTTGATTATGATTTTGCATTCGAGGGCGGATTGTTTCCGGCGCATGTGGAATCGTGCAACGATGCTGAAGTTGGACATTGGCTGGAAGAGGTCATTCACTTGTTGCCGATCGCGCAACGGCCGGAAGGTTACAGTCCCCTGGGTGAGCAGCATCTGAATCGGGAATGGGTGGGGCGACTGAGCGAATGCGGGAAGGCATGCTTCGGGGCGATTCTGAAGAAGGATACGAAAAAGCTGGGCGAATCGCTGAACGAAAGCATGAGGTGCTGGGAAGCGCTGCTGCCGAATACCGTCGTGCATCCTTTGATTAGCGTGGATTTGCGTGGATTGCTGGGCTATTACCAGGAGCGATATGCGGGAGCGATGTATTCGGGTTGCGGGGGCGGGTACTTGTATGTGGTTTCGGAAAAGCCGGTGGCAGGCGCGTGCAAGGTGAAAGTTCGAATTGCGGAAGGGCGCGAGCGAACTGGAAATGGTGCTGCGACGAAGAAAGAGCATGCAAGCCGGCAGTGATTTCATCGTGTCTGAGATTGGGGAAAGCTCAGCCACGAGTTTTTTGAGTGCGAGGAGATTTCTGCTAAAGTTAGAAGGTTGAGCAGAAGTGTGGAGAGGTGGCCGAGCGGTTTAAGGCGCACGCTTGGAAAGCGTGTGTAGGTTAACCCCTACCGTGGGTTCGAATCCCACCCTCTCCGCCAGAATTTCCGCGAAGAAATCCGCGAAGTTGGAAGACCCTCCGATGTGATAATCTCTGCTTACTTCTTGCGAAACATTCTGCGGATGCCAGGTTTTCTATGAAAGTGAATTTGCGGGGTGCAGTAGATCGCAGTTGATTTATGACCTCTCTTGACGGGCGAATTCGACGCTCTACATGTGCTCGCGGTTTTGGAGTGCGAGCGATGTCGGGCGTTTTGCTGGCCTTCTTTTTTCTGCCTTTCCTGCTGCCGTTTTGCAATTTGAATTCCGAGGATGCGTTGCCGGCTTGTTGCCGCCGGGATGGAAAACACCACTGCGCGATGTCCCAGCAGATTATGCAACCGAAAGTCATTGCGTCTGCTGGGACCGTTGTACGCGCGGCAACAGCGGATTGTCCTTATCGTTCGCGATTGCTGATGCCGCTTGTGTTGCGGGCGCTGTTTGTGCATCGCGCGGTGGTATTCACTGTTGCTGAAAATTTTTCCACGACGCTGGGCGTTGAGAGGGTGAACATCGTGCGGCGTTGCGAGTTTGGAATTCACCGCAAGCGCGGCCCGCCTGCTCTTCTCATCTGAAGGACGATCTGCCTAAAGGGGGAGTGTGTCTCCTCCCATTCTCGTCACACCATGTTGTGCAACCTTCGCTCATCGTTGAGGAGAGAAGATGCGGCGTATTGCGTTTGGGGCCTTGGTGGCAGGGGTGTGTTTGCTTGCCCTAAGCTGCGCAGCGCGGGCGGAAGAAGTGCGGGGAGAGGTGACGGACCCTTCTGGGGCGATGATTTCCGGAGCGCTGGTACGAGTGCAAAATGGCGAGCGGATAATCGCCACTGCGAAGTCGGACGATAAGGGCAGCTACAGAATAGTGATCGAGCATCAGCAGGCCGCCAGTGGTGCTTTGCAGATCGTTGTTAGCGCGCCGGGTTTTGCGGCGGCTAGTGGCACGCTGGATTTTTCCACTTCGGCAAGCTTGAACTGGTCAGTGCGTCTGGAAATTGCAGCGGCTTCGCAACAGATTCACGTGGAGGCCAAGAGCCAACCTTTTCAAGATCAACTGGACATGGGCGAAGTGCGCGAGAGTTCCGCAAAGGATGTCGGAGAGGCGCTTACGGCGGTGGATGGCGTCTGGAAGATCCGGCAAGGCGGGGTTTCCAATGACGTGGTGGTGCGAGGCTTCCAGCAGAACGACGTAAATTTTCTGATTGATGGAGCGCGAATTTACGGGGCATGCCCGGGGCACATGGACCCTCCGGCGGAGCATGTGGACTTTGCGGAAGTGGAGACCGTGGAGATTGTGAAGGATGCGCTTGAGAGCGACAGCGCGGGCAGCCTGGGCGCGGAGATTCGCGTGGTGACGAAGACGCCGCCGCTTGGGCTGCACTTCACGCCGAGCCTGAGTTTCGGCTCGTTCAATTTTTTCAATCCGAGCGCGACTGCTTCTTTTGGCAATGCGAAATTCCGCGTACTCGCAGGTTATTCGTATCGAATTTCTGATCCTTATAAGGATGGCTCGGGAAAATCATTTCTTGCTTATGCAAACTACTCTTCCGCGGCGGTCAATCAGCATGCGTTTGACATAAATACCGGCTGGTTTGATGTTGCGTGGACACCCAGCGACAACCAGCGGGCGTCGCTATCGTACACGCGACAACAAAGCGGATTGGTGCTATTTCCCTACGAGACGATGGACACGGACCACGACAACACCGACCGAGGGACGGTGAAGTACGAGATTCACAACCTTGGTACCGCGGTTAAGGCCATGCGCATTGAGGGATATTTCACGCAGGTGATTCACTTGATGAGCGATCGTTACCGCACGTCGGCGGAAATGGCGATGGGTGGGGCGTGGATGATGGCGGCGGAACCGCGCTCGCGCACCGCTGGGGGAAAGGCGGAATTTGACGCGGGAAAAGACATGACGTTTGGGATGAGGGATACCAACGCAATTGGAACATGGTGGACTACATGAATATGGGGGTCATGATCTCCTCTAATCCTTCGGTGCCCAATGTGGACACGAACCTTGGCGGGGTGTTTGCCGAGTATCACCACTCGTTTTCGGAACGAATGAAAGTTAGTGGCGGCTTGCGGTTCGATCATATTGCGATGTCCACCGGCGTTGTGGGGCTCGACACTGATCTGTACTTCGCTTACCAGAACACCCGAAGGACAAGCGCGGCGGACGACTATGCTTCGGGAAATGTGCGAATTTCGTACGCTTTGCCACGGCAGATCGAATTGTTCGCCGGAGCCAGCGCGACAGGGCGCGTTCCCGATGCGGAGGAGCGGTACTTGCTGGAGATGTCCATGTCAGGGGTGGACGTTGGCAATCCGAATCTGCCCGTGGTGCGCAACGCGGAGGCGACCGCGGGTGCGATTTACCGGCATGGCTCGGCGTACTTCAAGCCGACGGTCTTCTACTCGGACCTGGACAACTACATTCTAGTGAACAACCAGCCGTTGCTGAATCCGATGATGGGGATGAGTGAAAGCGCGCGATCGTTTACAAATGTGAATGCGCACATTTATGGAGCGGAGATGAGCTACGGCACGGGGCTTGCGGCGGGATTTTCGCTGCGCGGGGGAACGTCGTATTCCCGTGGGACGGATGAGTCGAAGCCGGAGGCGGGTGTGTTCAACACAAATCTTCCTGAAATGCCGCCGATGAGGACGTGGGCAGCGCTGCGCTATACGCACCGGTGGGGGTTTGCGGAGATCGGCGAGACAGGCGTGTGGCGGCAGGGACTGGTGGACACGGATTTGCACGAAACGCCGACGGCGGGATACGGACTGCTGGATGTAAAGCTGGGCGTGTACTGCCGGAGATGGACGGCAAGCATCATGGTGGACAATTTGTTGAACCGCTATTACTACGAGAACCTGTCTTACTATCGCGACCCATTTGCCGCCGGGGTGAAGATTCCAGAGCCGGGACGCAATTTCTTTGGGCAAGTGAAATACAACTTTTGAATGCGCGCACACGGAGAGAGCGACCGATTGGATGACGACAGCGTCGCAGGAAATTCCAGGGCTATTGCCTGGGAGTGGAATAGACCGCACAATAGAGGCTCCCGTTCCTCCGCCCAAGAGGACACATGTTCTTTCGCAGCATTGAGCAGGTTCGCCGGTTCTCCCGTATCCTTGCTGGATTCACACTTTTATTGATAGGCGTAGTGATGCTCTTCACGCCGGGGCCCGGTTGGCTGGTTGTATTTCTGGGGCTTACGCTGTTGGCGGCGGAATTTGTATGGGCGCGGCGACTGATGGAACACATGAAACGCGAAGGAAATCGCTTAAAGGATACTGTGTGGAGATTCAACAAAAACGAACGGCCGAAGGATAACGTATCCGAGAGGAACCCATGAGACAGGAATGGAAAGGCAAGTGGGCGCTGGTGACCGGAGCAAGCTCGGGGATTGGTGTGGAACTGGCCAAGCAATTGGCGGCAGGCGGCACACACGTGGTGCTGACGGCGCGACGGAAAGACAGGCTGGAGGAACTTGCGCGCAACTTACAGCAGAGCCACGGCATTCGCACGGAAGTGATTGCCGCGGACTTGGCGCGGCCCGAAGGGCCCGAGCAGATTTACGAGTTCACGAAAGAGAAGGGAATCGAGATCGAGTTGCTGGTGAATAATGCAGGCTTTGGGCAGCTTGGCGAGTTGACAGCAGTGGAAACGCAGCGACTGCTGGACATGGTGCAGGTGAACTGCATGGCGGTGGTGCACTTGACGCGGCTGTATCTTGCGGAAATGGTGGTGCGAAGGAGAGGCGACGTGCTGATTCTGGCGTCGACAGCTTCGTTTCAGGCGGTGCCGTATATTTCAACGTATGCGGCGACGAAGGCTTTCGATTTGTTGTTTGCCGAGGGATTGGCGGAAGAGATGAAGCCTTACGGGATACGAGTTTGCGCGTTGTGCCCGGGCTCGACGCAATCGGAGTTTCACGTGGTGGCGGGACAGGCAAGTTTTGCCGCGAAACATGCGCAGGAAACGGCGGAGAAGGTGGCGCGCACAGGATTGCAGGCGCTGGCAGAGGGGAAGAGTTACGTGATTTCTGGAGTGGGGAACTACCTGGGCGCACAATCGCAACGGATGGTGCCGCGGCGGATGGTGACGCGGATTGCGGCGAAGATGTTCCGACCGGAGAAATCGCCAGAGAAGTGAGAGACGGGCTGGGATGTAGGACAGGATTTCGCGGGGAGCCAAAGTGCGAATCTAGTTGTGATTTCCCGGCGGGAGAGTTTGTGGCTAGGAACGATTTTGCTGCGATCCCTCGGCTTCGGTCTGCAAGAGGCACGGACCTCCGCTCGGGATGACAGAGTGTGGGGTCCGCAAAAGGCGTGGGTTTGCGGTCGGGATTACACAGTGTGGGGGCTGCACAAGGCGTGGGACTGCGAATGACAAGACCTTGAGAGTTACGTTTTCCTCGACTGGGGTCCAGCAGTGCTGGACCCTTACTATATGATAATAAAGGAGTTAGTGGACGGCGTTGGGGTGGGAACTTTTTTTCTGTGGGCGGGAACTAGATAGTGTAGGCCGAGCGTCGTACCAAGAGAGATGCATATCGAAGAACAGGAACGGGACGACGTATTGCTGCGCCGCTCGGCGAAGGGCGATGAAGAGGCGTTTACAGAGTTGTATCGCCGGCATCAGGCGCCGCTCTATCGGTTTGCACTGCGGATGTCGGGAAACGTTTGGGCAGCCGAAGAGATCGTGCAGGAAGTTTTTATGACGCTCATACGCGATCCAAAGAAGTTTGATGCCGGGCGCGGGGCATTGCGGTCGTACCTGTATGGCATTACGCGAAACCGGGTGATGAAACATCTGGAGCGTGTGCCGCGGGAGTGGCTGCACGAAGAGATTGACGAGGATAACGCGAGTAGAGCGGCACCAGGATTTGCGGTAGTGACTCCGGCAGAATGGGCAGAACTTCGCGAGCGACGGGAGCAGGTACGGGCAGCGGTACGGGAGTTGCCAGTGGAATTTCGCGAGACGGTGGTGCTGTGCGGATTGGAAGAATTGAGTTACGAAGAGGCGGCGGAGCTTTTGGAGTGCCCGGTGGGAACGATACGTTCGCGGCTGCACCGCGGGCGGGCGCTGCTGCTGGCAAAGCTGGAGATGTTGCGGGACGCGCCAAGACGCGCGGGCGCTAGCCGATGAAAAATTGGCAGGAGAAGCAGCAATGACGTGCGAAGAATTTGAACTGGCAGGATTGGACCTGGGGACGTCGCGAGACGGCGATGCGGTGCATGCTGCGGCACGGGAACATTTGCGCGTTTGCGCGCGCTGCGCGGCGTTGCATGAAAACTGGCAGAGTCTGCAGGCAGATTTACACGCAGTGGGGGCCGAAACTCGAGAAGCAGAGGCGCCCGCGCGGGTAGAAATGCGGCTGCGGCAGGAGTTCCGGACGCGGCACAAGACCGTGAAGGCGCGACGAGTCGCCGTGTTTGCGGGCTGGTCTCTTGCGGCAGCCGCAGTGATTGTGGCGGCGGTGAGCTGGGTGAACTGGCGGGTGGAGACGCAGCGCGCGAATGCGCATAGGGTGGCGCCAGCCGTTAAAGCCGAGCAAAGGGTGAACGCGAGTGGAACAAAGCCGGCGGGACTGGAGCTTGGAGACACGCTTGTAGCCGCAAACGATGGAGGCGAATTCACGCTGCTGCCGGGGAGTTTGCCGGGAACGTTGGAGGACGCCACGGTGGTGACGGTGCAAATGCAACGAGGGTCACTGAGCGCACTGGGGTTGACGGTGAACGAGGAGCGCGCTTCGGATCTGATTCAGGTGGACCTGCTGGTGGGAGATGACGGGCAGCCACAAGCGTTGCGATTGGCACAGAATGCGAACTGAGATTGCAGCGGCGGGAAGGCCGCAAGTTGCGAGAGGAGGAGAAGGAAAAATGAAAAACAGATGGATGATTGCGTTGTTGAGCGGAGCGCTTCTGGCAAGCGTGGGGGCGTTGCGTGCGCAAGAGCCGCCGGCCGATGCGCCACCTCCTCCGGATGCGATGGGACCTGGTGGACCGGAAGGGCCGATGGGACCCCGGATGGAGATTCTGGGGTTTGGCGAAATGCAGCCCGGTAAATTGGTGACGGGAGCGCCGTACAGCGGCTTGGCGGTCACGGAAACACAGCAAACGCTGGCGGATGGCAACACGATCAATCGAAGAGTGCAGGCGAACGTGTTTCGCGACAGCCAAGGACGCACGCGTAGGGAATTCACGCTTACAGGTGTGGGGCCGCTATCGACGACGGGAGCCTCGCGCACGGTTGTGATGATTCACGATCCGGTGGCGGGGACGGCCTTTGTGCTGCATCAGGATACGAAAGTGGCGGAAAAGTTGCGGGGGGGCCGTGGGGGAGGCGGGCACAAGCCTGGCGCAAATCTGCAAGAGAAATTCGAAGCGCGGATGCAGGCGGAAATAGCGAATGGGACGCTGAAAAAGGAAGACCTGGGCGTGCAAACGATTAATGGAGTAAGCGCGCAGGGAACACGGTTCACGAGAACAATCGCGGCGGGACAGGCAGGAAACGCCAAGCCGATCGTGGTGACGAACGAACGGTGGTATTCGCCAGACCTGCAGATCGTGGTTAAGACAGTGAAAAGCGATCCGCGATTTGGCACGACGACTTACACGGTCACCAATGTTGTGAGACAGGAACCCGCAGCGGCGCTGTTCACCGTGCCATCGGATTATACGGTGAAGGCAGGTGGCGCGCGCCCACGCGGAAGGATGAATCGGAATGGCGGGCCAGGAGCCGGTCCGGCACCGGCGGACATGCCGCCATCGTCGAACGAATAAATTTAGGAGTTTTAGCCAAAGAGCTTCTCTCCTGAAGACGGAACGCCCTTTCTGCTGTGGCCCCCTTCCCGGCAGAGAGGGCGTTTCCGTGTTTACGAGGACGTCAGGAATGCTTCAGGGCGCGATCGAGGAGTTCGATGACGTGGACTACGTTTTGGCCGGTTTTGTGAAGTTCGGCGCCGGCGCGTAGTTGCAAGAGACAACCGGGATTGGCGGTGACGATGGTTGCCGCTCCTGTGGCCTTCGCGTATTGCATTTTTTCCTTCAGCAGAGCCAAGGCGGCTTCAGTTTGCGTGACGTTGTAAACGCCTGCCGAGCCGCAACAGATATCCGAGTAGGGCAATTCCACGAACTCGATGCCGGGGATGGCGCGCAGCAACTGGCGCGGGGCTTCGCGAACTTTCTGGCCGTGGAGGAGATGGCAGGAGTCCTGATAGGTGACGCGCAGACTGGTTTCTTTGAGCGGGGCGACGAGGCCGAGGTTGGCCAGGAATTCGGTGACGTCGCGCATTTTATTGCGGAAGGCGACAGCGGCCGCATATTCGGGCTCGTTGGGGGAGAAGAGGTGATTGTATTCCTTGAGAGTGGAACCGCAACCGGCGGCGTTGGTGATGATGGCATCAAATTGGCCGGTGGCGAAGGCGGCGATGTTTTTGCGGGCGAGTTGGCGGGCCGATTCACGCACACCGGCATGGGCGGCAAGCGCGCCGCAGCAGAATTGGCCGCTGGGGACGACGACTTCGCAGCCATTGGCGGTGAGGACGCGGATGGTGGCTTCATTGAGTTTTGTGAATGTGACGTTGGCGATGCATCCGGCGAAGAAGGCTACGCGAGCGCGGCGTGGGCCTTGCGCGGGGAAAGTCTTGCCGAGTTCGCCGAAAAAGAAATGGTCGTCGATAGGAGGGAGGAGTTTTTCGCGGTCGGTGAGGCCGAGCAGTTTCAGGATACCTGTAGCGCGCGCGACGGTTTGCAGGCCGGAACGCTGATAAAAGCGGAGCAATCGAGCGGCAAGAGCAATGCGATTGGGGTAGGGAAACAAGTGATGAAAGACAAAGTTGCGCGCTAGCCGAGTGAAGAATGGGCGCTTAAATTCGTTTTCGATGCGGGCGCGGGCGTGCTCGACGAGCTTGCCGTATTCCACGCCGGAGGGGCAGGCGGTTTCGCAGGAGCGGCAATCGAGGCATTTATCGATGTGACCGACGAAACCTTTTGAGAGGGGAAGTTCGCCGTTGCCCACCAGAATCATCTGACGAATGCGACCACGGGGCGAATCGGCTTCGAGCTGCCAGAGGCGATAGGTGGGGCAATTGTTTAAACAGAGGCCGCAATGGACGCAGCGGGCAAAATCTTCGTAGACAGGAACCGCGCCGGGAATGGTTTGCGGCTGCGCCACGGATCAGATTCCTCCCACAAAGCGACCGGGCGCGAAGATGTGCTGCGGATCGAAAGAATCTTTAATGCGCTGCATCATGGAAAAATCGGCGGGTTTCGGGCCCCAGACATACAGGCGGGATTTGAGTTTCAGGGGACCGTGCAAGAGTGTGGCGTGGCCGAGGGCTGCAGAAGCGAAAGAAAAAATACGGGAAGCCGCGGATGCGAGAGAGGCCATGGTGGATTCGTCTTCGTTTTCCGCCAACAATGCGAGGTAGGTGATACCCGCGGCTCGAACGAGCATGGCGTTGCGCAGAGAGGGTTGTTGCGCTGCGCCAAGCAAACCCGCGAGATCGCTGGGTGTGGTTTGCGGCAAGACGATGCGGAAGAGGGCGAGGGCGGGGGAAATCCAACGGAGCCAATCGAAGGCTTCACGGAAAATGCCGCGCAGATGGGCGTCGGAGGGAGCGTCCAGGAGTTGGGTACTGCTTGCGGCGGAATCGGTGGAGAGTTTCTGGAGGTCACCGGCGATGCGAGGAACGACGGCTTCGTTCCCCTCGAAGGAGGCGTAAACGCACCAATGAGCGGGATGCAGGGCGATATTGAATTCGGGGTGCGCTTTGTGAAGGATTGCGTCGGCGAGGGCGAGCATTCCTGGGTCGAGTGTTTCGAGATTGGCCAGAGGCAGACCGGAGTTATTGATGGCGGCGCGATAGTTGGCGGCATCGTTTGCGTTGGAGAACGAGGCGAGGTGGCCGCCGGAAATCTGGGGAAGAGTGAAGGTGCGGAAATTCAGGCGCGTGATGATGGCGAGCGAGCCTAACGAGCCGACCAGCAATTTGTGCAGGTCGTAGCCGGTGACATTTTTGACGACGCGGCCGCCGCTTTTGCAAAGCGCGCCTTTGCCATCGACAAACTCCGCGCCAATCAGGAAATCGCGGGCGGTGCCGTACTGGTTGCGCAGCGTGGAATCGATGCCGGAGGCGAGCGTGCCGGCAATGGTGGTTGATTCGTAGCAGGGGACGGCGAAGGGGAGGAACTGGCGTTTTTCGGCGAGCACATTCGCGAGTTCGCGGAGGGGCATGCCCGCATCAACGCTGAGGGTGAGATCACGGGCATCGTAATGGGCGATATCGTGCAAGCCGGTCATGTCAAGTGCGAGGTCGTAGCGAGCGGGGGGCATGCCGATGGTCAACTTGCTGCGGGAACCGGTGGGGATGATGGCGAGTTTTTCGGTGATGGCGAAGCGCACAACTTCGGCGGCTTCACGCGCAGATTCGGGACGAATGATGGCAGAGGGGACCACGCCATCGATGGCGTATTCGAGCAATTCGGATTCCGCAGCGATGATGTGATGCGCGCTGATGAGGCCTTCCAAGCGAGAAGCGAGATTTGCCGTGGCGCTCATACGTTGGCCGGGAGCGCGCCCGTTTGTTTACGGACGCGAATTTCGCCGCAGCCCTTGCTGAGCGGAAAGATTTTGCCTGGGTTTAGGGAGGAATCAGGATTGAAAGCGTCGTGCACGCGGCGCATCAGATCGAAATCGGCGTCGCTGAAAAGCAGCGACATCAGCTCATTTTTTTCCATGCCGACACCATGTTCGCCAGTGAGCGCACCGCCCAACTCGACACAATAGCGAATGATTTCATGGGAGGCGGCGATAGCATTCTGAAATTGCTTGGCGTCGCGCGGATCGTAGAGAACGATGGGATGCAGATTTCCGTCGCCCGCGTGGAAAATATTGCCGACGGAGAAGCCGTATTTCTTGCCGATGAGAAGAATTTGCTGGAGGGCCTGGGGGAGTTTGGAACGGGGGATGACGCCATCGAGAACGTAATTGCTGGGGGCGAGACGTCCGAGAGCGCCGAAGGCATTCTTGCGGCCTTTCCAGAGGAGATCGCGCTCGCGGTCGTCTTTGGCGATACGCACTTCGCGGGCGTGATGCGTGAAGCAGACGTCTTCGACGGCAGCGGTTTGGGCGGCAACAGCTTCGCGCAGGCCTTCGACTTCGATGAGCAGGATTGCAGCGCTGTCGCGTGGGAAGCCTGCGTGAATGTAGTCTTCGATGGCGCAGAGAGTCCAGCCGTCGACCATTTCGCAGGCGGCGGGAGTGATGCCGCGAGCGGTGATTTCAGAGACGGTGTGGGAAGCGTCGTCAACCGCGTCGAAGATGGCCAGCAGAGTTTTGACGGCTTCCGCTTTGCGCGTAAGCTTCACGGTAATTTCGGTGACGAGAGCGAGGGTGCCTTCGCTGCCGACGAAAAGGCCGCAGAGGTCGTAGCCTGGGGCATCGCCATGCTTGCTGCCAACGCGGACGATCTGGCCATCGGGAAGAACGAGTTCGAGGGCGGTGACATGGTTGACGGTGACGCCGTAAGCCAAGGTGTGGGGACCGCCGGCATTTTCGGCGACATTACCGCCGATGGTGCAGGATTTTTGGCTGGAGGGATCGGGGGCAAAGTAAAGGCCAGCGTGCTCGACAGCCCGGGTGATGTCCAGATTCACGACGCCTGGCTGAACCACGGCGCGAGCATTTTCCAGGTCGAGTTCTAGGATGCGATTCATGCGCGCGAACACCAGCATGATGCCGCCGCCGCGAGCGAGCGCACCGCCGGAAAGGCCCGTACCCGAGCCACGGCCAACGATGGGAACGTTGTACTTCGCGGCTAGCTTGACGATGCGAGAAACTTCTTCAGTGGTGTGAGGGAAGACGACGAAATCGGGGCGGGCTTTCTCGACCGAGCCGTCATATTCATAGAGGACAAGGTCCTCGATGGAATGGAGGACATTGGAGGAACCGAGCAAGGAATTGAGTTCGCGGAGTAACGGGGAGGTCATAAATCGATTCGCTCGTACCTGTCACCACTATAGTGAGACACGCGGCATTCTGGCAACGGGATAGTCCGGGAGTTGGTTGAGGTGTGTTAGTGTATTCTTCGGAAAAATTTGCGAGGGAGAAGGATGGCAAAACCGAGGGTTTATTGTGCACACGAGTTGTTTGAGGAGGCGCGGAAAATACTGGATGGCGCCTGCGAGGTGGAATATTGGACGCATACGGAGCGTCCACCACGAGAAGAGGTGTTGCGGCGAGTGAAGGACAAAGAAGGGCTGGTGTGCCTGCTGACGGAGAAAGTGAACGAAGAATTGCTGCGAGCGGCGCCGAAATTGCGGATTACGGCAAACGTGGCGGTGGGGTTTGACAATATTGATGTGGATGCGTGCACCAAACGCGGCGTGGTGGCGACCAATACTCCGGGTGTGCTGGACGAAACGACGGCGGATTTTGCGTGGACACTGATGATGGCGGTGGCGCGGCGGTTAAGCGAAGGCGAGCAACTGGCGCGGTCTGGAAACTGGAAAGGCTGGAACCTGGACCAGCTTTGCGGGGCGGACGTTTGGGGAAAGACACTGGGAATCGTGGGGTTTGGGCGAATCGGGAGAGCGGTGGCGCGACGGGCGCTGGGATTTAACATGAAAGTAGTCTATACGGATGCGGTGCGCGCGGCGGAAGAAATGGAACGTCCGGTGAATGCCACGTTCATGGATATGAATACGCTGCTGGCGGAAGCGGACTTCATCAGCCTGCACGTGCCGCTGCTGGCAGAGACGCGCGGATTGTTTGATGCGCCGAAGTTTCACCGGATGAAACATACGGCGTTTCTGATCAACACTTCACGTGGGCCGGTGGTAGACGAAGCCGCGCTGGTGGCGGCGCTGGAAAGCAAGAAAATCGCGGGAGCCGGGCTGGACGTGTACGAAAATGAGCCGTTCATCCATCCCGGGTTGAAACGGCCGAACGTGGTGCTGGCGCCGCACCTGGCATCCGCATCGCTGGAGACGCGAACGAAAATGGCGGTGATGGCGGCGAATAATGTGGTGGCGCTGTTCAAGGGCCAAATGCCGCCGAACATGGTGAATTCTTCGGTGCTGAAGAAGCCTTGAGGCGACAGGCGCGGCGTGATGGCAAAAGGTAAAGAAATCGCGCGCCGGATATTCCAGCAAACGCTGGCGTCGATTGATATACCGGGAGTGATGGAGAGAAAACTGCCACCCGAAGGATCGCGGCTGATTCTGCCTGATGCGGTGATTGACCTCTCGCAAATTGGGAAAACTTATGTTGTGGCAATTGGCAAGGCCGCCCATGCGATGGTGAATGGGTTGGAGGGCCTGCTGCCCCAGGGGACGAGTGTGTCGGGCGTTGTGGTTGCGCCGGTTGCTCCTGAACGGCCGATGCGGGGAATGGAATATTTCGTTGGAGGGCATCCCGTTCCCAACGCGGATAGCTGGAAGTCCGCCGAAGCGATTTTGCGGCTGCTGAGAAACTGTGACGAGCGGACGCTGGTGATTTTTTTGCTGTCGGGCGGCGGGTCGGCGCTGTGCGAATTGCCGCTTTATGGGGAAATGAAATTGGAGGATGTGCAGGCGGTGAATCGCGCTTTGGTAACCTGTGGCGCGCCGATTGAGGCGATGAACACGGTGCGGAAGCATCTTTCGGCGGTGAAGGGCGGAAGGCTGGCGGTGGCCGCGGGGAGAGCGCGAAAGATTACGCTGGCAGTGACGGACGTGCCTGCGGGCAAAGAATCGGCGCTGGCGTCTGGGCCGACGCTTCCTGATCCCAGCACGATTGCGGATGTCCGAAACATTGTGGCGGAATACGATTTGCGGAAGAAATTTCCGGGGAAGCTGATGCGGTGGCTGGAGGCATGCGAAATGCCAGAGACGCCGAAGGGCGGGGAGGGCGCGTTTGACGATGCGCACTTTCAGTTGTTGCTTGGCATGGATGATTTGTTTCACGCCGCGCACCATGCCGCGGAAGCTTGCGGCTATGCGACGTGTTGCGACAACTCAACAGACGATTGGCCGGTGGCAAAGGCGGCGGATGCGCTGCTGCAACAATTGGAGGAATGGCAGCAGATGAACTGTGGACAACGCGTGGCGTTCATCGCGGATGGAGAATTGAGTTCACCGGTGACCGGGGAGGGAGTGGGAGGAAGGAATTCCGCGTTCGTGCTGGATGTGGCGGGGAAAATTGCGGGGCGGCGCATCACGGTGCTGAGCGCGGGGACGGATGGGATAGATGGAAACAGTCCGGCGGCGGGAGCAGTGGCGGACGGGGAGACATGGGAGAGATCTGAGGCGGCGGGGTTGGATGGCGCGAAGGCGTTTCGAGAGAGCGACGCTTATACATTTTTCGAGAAGCTGGATGATGCGATCGTTACGGGGCCGACGGGGAATAATTTGCGGGATTTGCGGATTTTTCTGGCGGAGGGATAGGGTGCCTGGGATCCAGCGACGAGACGGGTCAAAGACGGGTCACCGTCGCTGCGGAATCTTGCGGACCTGGGGCGCAGCAGTGCTGCGCCCCTACTTGTGCTGAAATTATTTTTTATCCGCGGGCGCGGGCAAACGCGTTTCGATGGATTTCAGGCGGCCGTTCATTTCCTCGATTAATTGTTCGAGGTGGGAGAGGCGCTGATCCTCAGTGGGCTTGGCGCTGGATTCCTCGTCGCCTGCTTCGTCGTCCGCTTCGTCCATACCGCCGCGGCGTCTGCCCCTTCTCGCCTTGGGATTTTTCAACCGGTCAATCTGGCCTTTAATCATGGGAGCCATTTCGATGCTCAGGTCGTTGCTGTGAAGGAGCGCTTCGAGGGCGGGAATTGCGGAGGCATCGCCGCGAGTGCCAAGGGCGAAGACGGCTGTGAGGCGCAGGCGGAACTGCGGCGCAGAAAGAAACGCGGCAATTTGATTGGTGATTTCCTTGTTGTCTTTCTGGAGGCGCGCGAGACTACCGATGGCGGCTTCACGAGATTCTATATCCTTGCCGGCGCCGGCCCAATCGCGGAGGAGAGGGACAGCTTTATCGTCTCCGAGCGAACCAAAAGCGCGCAGAGCGGCGTTGCGAAGGACGGCGTCGGGGGAATCCGAGTTCACCGCAGCGGTGAGGAGTTCGTAGGCGTTGGGAGTTTTCATGCGGCCGAGAGATTGCATGGCAGTTGCGCGAGTGCGATAGGAACTGTCGTCCCGGGCGATGGTTTCGATTTTTGATTTGATGGCGGTGTCATCCTTGAAGGTGGCGAGGGCATCGACAACATGAAAGCGAATCCAGGGTTGCGTTACGGCAGAGAGTGAGTCGAGGAGTTGTTTGGAAGCCGCGGGGGTGTTGAGTTCACCGAGGGCTTGAGCAGCGGCGATGCGGACGCCATCGGTCTTATCCGTGCGAAGAGCTTGGCCGAGAGCGGCAGCGGCTTCGTCATCACTCTTAAGTTTGCCGAGAGCAACAGCGGCATCGGCGCGATCGGCAAGCTCCGTGGCATTTTTCAATTGATAGAGGAGTTCCTTTTTCTCTTTCTTGAATTCGATGGACTTCAGGATCTGCGTGCCCTTATCGAAAAGGACCATTAGGGGCGCGGTGTCGGAAGGCAGGGGAAATGATTCAGAATCCTTGGAGACAAGAAGGTTGTAGAGTTTCGGGCCGGTGGCATTGGTGATTTCGACTTCCACGGGGAAATGGAAAAGGCCAACGCGGCCTTCCAGCTTCTGAGTTTGTTTAACGGCGAGAACGACCTGCTTTTTCGCGTCATCGTAGGTGTAGCTGACATCGAGCTTGGGTGCGCCGGCGCCGTAGACCCACTGGCTGAAGAACTGGTCCACGTTGATGTGCGTGGCTTCTTCGATGGCCCTGGTCAGATCCGAAGTGACGACATTTTTGCCGCGATTGAGTTCCAGGTAATGTTTGAGGCCGGCGTAGAAGGTGCTATCGCCGAGTTGGTGGCGGAGCATATAGAGGACCCAGCCGCCCTTGGCGTAGGCGTTGCCGTCAAATTCGCTGGAATCATCGAAATCGTGGCGGACGATGGGCTTGCCGTAAAGTTCACGCCTAGTGAACCAATCGCGCGAAGCTTCCCAGCGATCATAGTCAGCGGCGTCTTTTCCGAAGTGCGATTCGGTCCAGACGGATTCCATGTAAGTGGCGAAACCTTCGTTGAGCCAGATGTTGCCCCAATCCTTGCAGGTGACCAGGTCACCGAACCACTGATGGGCTAATTCGTGGGAGATGAGGGGATCTTCGTCCTGTGGATATTCGGGAACGAGTTTGGGATGGCGGAGCGATTCGGCGGTATTGGTGGTGGCGCTGGAATTTTCCATACCGCCGGCAACGAAATCATCCACCATAGACTGCGCATATTTTTCCCAAGGATAGTCGACGCCAAGAGTTTGGCTGAAGAGGTTGATCATCGCGGGAGTGCGCCCATAGTTGATGGTGAGGCGATCGCCGCGATCCTTTGGCGCGTAGTAGTTGACGGGCATGTTGCGCCAGGAGTCCTTGGCTTCGACAAATTCGCCGGCAACGACGGTAAGGAGATAGGTGGAGCTGGAAAGGGATTCGCGCCACGTCCAGGTCTTCAGGCCGCTGCCCGCATCGGTAACACTGATGAGCTTTCCATTGGAGACAGTGAGCCAATTGGCGGGGACGGTGAGAATCGTTTCCGTGGTGAGACGGTCGTTGGGGTAATCGTAAGTTGGGAGATAGTAGCGGGTGTCTTCGGATTCACCTTGCGTCCAGACCTGCTTGGGACGATTGGGGTAGTCCTTATCGGGGAGAATGAAGTAGAGGCCCTTGGTGGGTTTGGCTTCGTATTTGATTTCGATGGTGAACTTTTCGCCGGGCTTGGCGGGCTTGGAGAGAGCGATGCGGAGTTTGTCGTCGGCGGTTTCAAATGTGGCGGCGGATTTGTTCACTGTGACGCTTTGAATTTGAAGGCCGGCGGAATCGAAGGTGATGCGCTGAGTGTCGCGGAGAATGGTGAGTGAATGCGTGACATCACCAATGACCTTTTTCTGGTCTAGGTCGAAACGCAGAGCGATGCGGGAGTGCTCGAGGTCGTAGTCCTTGGAGCGCGCGAAGGGCTCATCGGCGCGGAGGAGGGGAGTTGCGGCAAGAAGCAAGAGGGAAAAGAGGATTAAGGCAAGGAAACGTGCCCGCGTGGACTTTCCGTCTGCGAATCGATTCGACATTCAGAGACTCCTTGATTAATGAAAACGGCTAAAAATATGGATTAGGAAAAAGTGCTGCCCCTGATCCGGGTGCCACAGACTTAATTGTGGCTGGGAACCCAAACGTTAATTTTCCCGTGAGAAGGAGGCGGACGTCAAATGAGGGAATGGGTAGGTGGTGGATGCCATACAGGGACTTGCGTGTTCTGGCGAAAGCGCGGCAATAATCCACAACATTTTCTGATTTCGGGTTACTCTGTCGAACAGAAACATCACGAGCAGAAATGACAGGTTCACTCCACATCGCAGGGGCGACACAGGACGAGAATGATTGGTGCGCGCGGGTAATGGCTTCGACGGAGCCTTGGATCACGCTCGGTCGAAATCTTGAGGGATGCCGAGCGGCGCTGGTGCGCCCGGGCACGGAACTCTTTGTTGCGCGGAGAGAGAACCTGCCGACCGGATTCATTTTGCTCGCACCTTACGGATTGGCGGGTTCGCCTTATATTGCCTCCATTGCGGTATCGGAGGAGGCGCGCGGGCAAGGCGTTGGATCGCAGCTGCTACGATTTGCCGAGGATCGCTTTGCGGACCGCGGACATATTTTCCTGCTGGTGTCTTCGTTCAACCAAGGCGCGCAGCAGCTTTATCGCGGGCAGGGTTACGAATTCGTGGGCGAACTTCGCGATTACGTTGTGCCGGGCCACTCGGAACTCATCCTGCATAAAAGGATTTCATGAGCGTAATTCCTGCGAAAGCTACTCCAGTGGCATCCACGAGTCGACGCGTTGTGCTGCTACTGATGGTGGTGACTTCGGTGGGCTACGTGTGCCGCGTAGCCATCACCGTGGTGGCTCCCAACATGATGAGGGATTTTGGGCTCACGCAGACGCAGATGGGGATGGTGTTCAGCGCGTTCCTGGTTGGGTACACGGCACTTCAAGTACCTTCGGGCTGGCTTGCGGACCGGATCAGCGCGCGCAAAATTTTTCTGGTCCTTTGCGCAGGATGGACGGTGCTTACCGTTCTAACGGGAATGGTTGGATGGCGAGGATTCGGACTCGCCCTAGTGATTCCGCAACTATTGTTCATCCGAGCGATGTTTGGAGTCATCGCCGCGCCGACTTATCCCACGTCGGGCAGGACCATTGCCATCACAATGCCGCCGCGGTTGCAGGCGAGGGCCAACAGCCTGGTGCTGGCGAGCGTGGGTGTGGGATCGGCAGTCACGCCGCTGTTGCTCGCGCCGATCACGAGCCACTACGGATGGCGAACGGCGTTGGGTGTGGCGAGTGCACTGAGCGCGGCTGCCGGGTTGTTGTGGTGGCGGTTTGCGCCGGGGCAATTACATGCGAGCGGGAGTTCAGCTGGTCATGAGGAAAGCACAATGACCGTTGCTAGCGGATCATCGAACGCGCCTGCGCAACCGTTGCGATCGCGGAGTTTCTGGTACCTTTTTGCCAGCTACCTGCTGCAGGGCTACCTGGGATACATCTTCATTTTCTGGTTCTACCTTTATCTGGTACAGGTGCGTCACTTTGAGGTGCTCAAGGCTGCCAGCTTTACGGCACTGCCATGGATAGCGACTATGTTTGCCATTCCGCTGGGTGGAGTTTGCTCTGACGCGGCGGTGATTCGCTGGGGAGCGAGCTGGGGGCGTCGGAGTGTCCCACTGGTGGCGCTCTGCGCCGCGGCTATTTTCCTTGTGATTGGAGCTCGCACGCCGAGTGCGCATGTGGCCGTGGCGGCACTTACGACTTGCACGGTGCTGGTGCTGTGCACAGAAGGGCCTTTCTGGGCGACGATGACGCAACTTTCTGGAGAGCGCAGCGGTATTGCGGGTGGCACGATGAACTTTGGAAGTAATCTTGGGGGCATGGTCTCACCGACGCTCACACCATGGCTGGCGGAGCACATTGGTTGGGAGAAAGCGTTGACGCTTACGGCAGGACTGGCGGTGTTGGCGGGATTGTTGTGGCTGGGGGTGAATGTGGAGAACAAGAAAGAGTGAGATTGCGATTGGTCGCGGAATTTCAAGAAAAGAGAGATTTCTCACTCCGCAGACTCCGTTTGAAATGACGGGAGGGTACTTTGTCCGCCGTTAAGAATTAGATTTCTGGGGCAGTTTGGGGCAAGTTCTGCAGACTGCGGATGGAGTGAGTGAGCCGTTTTGGCTGAAGCGCGGCACAGACGGCGAGAGCAGCACAGTTGGCGAGCCGTGCCAACCAGAACAAGCGCAAAAAAAGTTTCCTGCGTTTCAGGAAGCGGAGCAGTTGCCGGAGATTGAAGCCGACGGCGGCCAACAACGCGTTCGAGCGATCACCCGCGCGGCCTCCCAACCAGTTGCGTCCGAGCAGTCCGTCGTTTTTTGCATGACCGATGACCGGTTCCACGACCGCGCGGCGTTTCAGCCATTGTTGGATCTTGTCCGTCACGCCACGTCTCTGTCCGGTGATGTAAACCACGGTGTACGGCAGCGCAACGCGATGCCCCTTATATCCTTGATCGACGGCCACGCGTTGCGGCGCGCGCCCCACGATCTTGCGAATGTCTTCCAGTGCAGCCGCCAGGGTGTGGCCATCATAGGGATTCCCGTGCAGCGCCTGGGCATGCAAAATAAAGTACCCACCCTTGGCCGGATGCAGATTCGTGGCCAGGGAAACTTTGCAGCCGAACTCGTACGGCGCACGCGCTTTGCCCTTGCTGATGCATTCCACTTCCGTGGCATGCCAGGAATAGAGGTAACCCGGATCGCCGCGCCGCTGCTGCGCGATACGCCAAGCCTTGGCCAGCGCGATCTCCAGTCGCTTGACTTGCTTTTCCGCTAGGCCAGAAGCTGCCGTCATCTTGCGCCGTATGTCGCGCTGCAAACGCCGCAAACGCACGCGCAGAAATTTCAACTGCTTCTTCGCGCGCTTTTTTTGCTGCGCGTGTAGATAGCGCCCCGTTTTCATCGCCGCACGCCGTGCCACCCGCACGTAGGACTGACGCAAACGCAATCCGCTTTTCTTCGCTTGTGCACCCAACTGCTCGATGGCCGTCAGCAGCAACCCGTGTTCGGTCGGATGGGCAATCGCTTTCTCCTGCACCGTGGTGTCCACCGCCACCGCTTCTGTTGCTTTCACGCTCAGCGCCCCACCGCGGTGCGCCGCTGCCAGCGTTTCCTGCAGCAAAGTTTCCAGTGCCGGCTCGCCCACCCGATGACGAAAGTGCGTCATGCCGGAACGCTCCAGCGGAAACGAATGCTGAAAATATTCCTCACCGCAAAAATATTGCATGTACGGATCGCGCTCCCAGCGCTCGCACACCGCTTCATCCGACAACCCCTCGATATGCTTCAGCAGATGTAACCCCACAACCAGCCGGATCGGCAACCCCGGCCGCCCGGCCTCGCTGTAGTACGGTGCAAAATGCGCTTCCAGCCGTGCCCAATCGATCAAATCACCGAGCCGCACCAGTTCATGCCGCAGGTTGATGATGTTTTTCAGCTTGGCACGAAACAGTTCTTCCACCCCACTGCCCTGCGGTTTTACTCTCGGTTTCATCCGTTCCCCCCAAAATAAAATTGCAAGATTTCAGCGCTCTTCACGCCAAAACCTTGCAATTTCTCTTCTGGAAAATCAAATGAATTCACTATCAACTACGCGTTGTTTCTCTTTTTTAACGGGGGACTACTTTTTTTGCAACCTGTGAGGCCGAGCCCTCGCGATATCGATTTATGCGCTGTCGTCTAGTTTGCGCCCTTCTTGTGTTCTGTGATTTTGCCGATGTCTGCGGCGCTGCCTTTCAGCAAGTCGCGTAGCACGGCAACTTCGGCGGTGATGCCCGTGCGCAAGGCGGGCTCAGCGTCGGGAGCAAAAAGCGGGGAGTGGTTGGAGGGCAGTTCCTTGCCTGCGGCCTTCGCTTGTTTGAATTTCTCTGGATCGGCCGCACCTAGCCTGAAATAGAACGAAGGGACGCCCTGCTCGACAAATACGGAATAGTCTTCCGAGACGATTGCTGGAGGTTGTAGCAGTACGTTACTTTTGCCCAAAGCGTTTTCCAGAGTGGTGACAAGATGGCGCGAGAGAATGGGATCGTTATAAACGGAAGAGGTGGATTCGAATTCTTCAATCAAGGGCATCTTTTCGGCGCCGCCAGCCTGGGCCTCGGCGTTGGCGATTCGCGTGATTGCGGCCAGTAGATGCTTGCGGACCTCCGGTGTGTAAGAACGCACAGTCAGTCCCAATTGGGCCTGGTCAGGGATGATGTTGTTCTTCGTGCCTGCCTGGAAATATCCGACTGTGATTACCGCGACATCGCCTGGGTGGATTTCGCGGGCGATGACGGACTGAAGCCGGACCACAATGCTGGATGCGATTACGATTGGATCAACGGTGGTGTCTGGCCGCGCGCCGTGACCGCCCTTGCCGTATACCGTGATTCGCAGCGAATCGGCGTTGGCCCAGGTATATTCCGGAGCGTACCCGACTTGCCCCGCGGGAATTTCGTTGGTGTCATGAAGCGCGATGCCGACGTCTGGCTTGGGGAAGCGGGTGAAGAGGCCGTCCGCGACCATCCTCTTGGCGCCGGCGATGGTTTCCTCGGCGGGTTGTGCGATCAGCATGAGCGTGCCGTGCCAGGTATCTTTGGTGCGCGCCATGATGGCCGCCGTTGCCCACCATGACGCCATGTGCAAATCGTGCCCGCAGGCGTGCATTACGGCGACGTCGCGGCCGCTGTCGTCCTTGGTGCGGACTTTGCTGGCGTAAGGAAGGCCCGTCAGTTCCTCCACGGGAAGGGCGTCGAGCTCCGTGCGCAGCATCACTGTAGGGCCGGGGCCATTTTTCAGAATGGCGACCACGCCAGTTCCACCAACATTTTCAGTGACTTCGTAACCGAGCTGACGCAGACGCTGTGCGAGCAAAGCGGCGGTTCGCGTTTCGTGCGAGGAGAGTTCCGGATGCTGATGCAAGTCCAGATACAAGGCATAGGCGTCGGGAAAGACAGACTCTAACTGGTCTTTCACCTGAGGGTTCTGTGCCATCCCGGAGATAGGCATCAGCAAGCACACGACTGCGATCCCGAAGAACTTGTTCATCGCCTTATCTCCTTGAATGCAGCGCACGGTTGCGATTTGGCGCGTGGAAATGCTGGTCAATATAGCTCTTTCTCTTCACCTGCGCAATGCTGAGCGCCAACGCACGGCCGCAAGTGGGTGATACAGCCAGCGGTGCCGAACTGCTATCCGTCGGCTGCGAGTTGGCAGGGCTGTCGGATTCCTCCGAGGACTTCACTTCAATGGGTGGCGAAGAAGGAAAGGGTTTGCGCGGAGCGGCGCGGGGAACTAAGATGCGAGATAAAGCAGGATTCCGATGAAGGCATTCCAGAGACACAGGAGGTAAGCATGAAACGAGCGCGATTTCTTACTGGCCTGTTGCTGCTCCTTGCGATGTTCGCTCCCGCCAGCATGGCACAACTGGGCAAGACGATATTAATTCCAGCAGGTTCAGAGGAGGATCACCAGCTCACAGCGATCAATGCCGCGGATGACCCAGCGGCAAAATTGAAATTGCTTGAGGACTTTTCCAAAGCGCATGAGAATGACGATTTTCAAGTGGTCGCCGACGAACAGTTCGTCAATTTTTACCTGAACGCGAAACAGTACGACAAGGTGTTCGAATATGGCGACAAACTCTGGGCCGTTGACCCGGACAACTATGCCAACGGCGTGAACATGGTGCGCGCGGGAAATGAAAAGGGGGACTTCGGCCGCGTATTCGATTCTGGCGAGAAGGCGACGGCAATCTTGCAGCGTTATAAGGCGTCGCCAGCGCCGGAAGGAACCGCGGCGGATGCCTGGGAGCAGCAGAAAGCGCAAAAGCTGGAACAGTTGAAGGAAGACCAGAATTACGTGGAGCAGTCGATGCTGAGCGCGGCTTATCAGCCGAAGGATGCGGGGAAAAAGGCGGATTTGCTGGTGCGCTTTGCGAAGGATTTTCCGGATTCGCCGAACGGCATGCAGGCGCTGAGCGTGGCGGCGGCGACTTATCAACAGGCGCAAGGCTCGCAGAAAATGGTGGACCTGGCGAATGGGATCCTGGCGAAAGACCCGAATAACGTGGGGATGCTGCTCCTGCTGACGGATTATTACAGCGAGAAGGGGACGCAACTGGAAAAAGCCGAGGAGTACGCGAAGAAAGTTGCGGCGATTTGCGATGCGGCAAAGAAACCGGATGGCGTAAGCGATGATGAGTGGAAAACGCAAAACGATCTGAAGAAGGGGCTGGCGCTAAGCGCGCTGGGCCAAGTGAATCTGCAAAAGAAAGACAACCTGGGCGCAGTGAAAATCCTGAGCAGCGCGACGCCGTTGGTGAAGAGCGATCCGGGAAGTTTCGCGAGGAATCAGTACCGGCTGGGATTTGCCTACCTGAACCTGAAGAGGAACGCGGAGGCGAAGCAGGCGTTTACAGATGCGGCTTCGGTGAACACCCCGTACAAGGGGCCAGCCGAGGAAAAGCTGAAGGAACTGGGCGCCACGAGGGGCGGGGCGGCTAGGAAACCGGCATAAGAGCGCGACGAATCCAAAAAAAGGGTTGACGCATCAAAGAAACCTGATACAAGTGTGCAACGACGAATCGAGGGGAGGCGTATGACAGAGACCGCAACATTTGCAGCGGGATGTTTTTGGGGAGTAGAAGCGGGATTCCGGCGCGTGCCTGGAGTGATCGAGGCGATATCAGGGTACAGCGGCGGGCACATGGCGAATCCGACGTACAAGGATGTGTGCACCGATCAGACGGGGCATGCGGAAGTGGTGCAAGTGACGTTTGATCCGGCGAAAGTGAGTTACGAGGAATTGCTGGAAGTGTTCTGGAAAATGCACGATCCCACGCAGGTGAACCGGCAAGGACCGGACTTTGGGACACAGTACCGGACGGCGATTTTCTATCACACGCCGGAACAGCAGGCGACAGCGCTGAAATCCAAAGCAACGCTGAATGCGAGCGGGAAATTAAAGCGACCGGTGGCGACGGAGATCACCGCGGCGGGGCCTTTCTGGCGCGCGGAAGAATACCACCAGAAGTATCTGGAAAAGCGAGGGCAGGAGAGCTGCCACATTTAGGGAGATGGAAGGAAGCGAAGCAAAGAGGCAAAGAAGCAATGAAGCAATGAAGCAATGAAGGAAAGAGGCAACTAGGAGAGGGGAGACCCTCTCCTTTTTTATTTGAAATGTTCCTGAAGATTTGAGCACAGACTTTGTTTTTAAAGATTGCGGCGATACGCTAGCTTGCGTGAGACAAAAAGGAAGCGCTAGGGAGGTTGCATCTGAATATCAAGGTATATGAAGACAAGAAATTATTAGGGCGCGCCGCGGCGGAGCAGGCGGGGGTTTCTTTGCGTACAGCGATACGTGAGCGGGGAAGTGCGCGAATTATTGCGGCGACGGGAGCCTCGCAATTTGAATTTCTGGAGGCTTTGACGAACCTTAAGGAATTGGATTGGCGGCGGGTGGAGATGTTTCATTTGGATGAGTACATCGGGTTGACCGCAGAGCATCCGGCGAGCTTCCGAAAGTATTTGCAGGAGCGTTTAATTCGACTCACTGGAATCACGAAGTATCATTTTCTGGAAGGCGAGAAGGATCCGCAGGAAGTGATTTTGCGCGTTGGGAAGGAATTGGCGGCGGCACCGGTGGACATTGCGTTTGTGGGCATCGGAGAAAACGGGCATTTGGCGTTCAATGATCCGCCGGCGGATTTTCAAACGGAGGAGCCGTATCTGATCTTGGAATTGGATGAGGCGTGCCGGCGGCAGCAGGTGAACGAGGGGTGGTTCGCGGAGTTGCAGGAGGTTCCGCGACGGGCGATCAGCATGTCCATTCGACAAATTTTGAAGGCGAAGGAGATCGTTGCCTGCGTGCCGGATGCGCGCAAGGCGCGAGCAGTGAAGGCATGCTTAGAAGGCGAGATCAGCCCGCTGGTGCCTGGATCGATTTTGCGGCGGCACGCGAACGTAACTTTGTACCTTGATGCTGACTCCGCGGCTTTGTTGAGCCCCCAACTGCGGAGACTGGCCTAGGCGACAGAGTATTGAGATAGAATCCAAGTGCATTCCCAGAGGTGCATCCAAATGAATCGAAGCATGATTTGGCGTGTGGCGGGAGCTCTATTGTTGGCGATGGTGTGGTGTGGAACAGGCAGAGTGGTGTGCGCGCAAGAAGGTGTGCTGGCGCCGACACCGCCGATGGGCTGGAACAGTTGGGACGCGTACGGCGAGGGAGTGCAGGAAACGGATTTTCGCGCGACGGCGGATTGGGTTGCAGCGAATTTGAAGACTTATGGGTGGGAATACATCGTGGTGGATTCCGGCTGGTACAGACTGGAGCATCGGACGGGGAATGATTCGAAGGATGCACAGTTCAGCATGGATGAATTTGGGCGGTACACGCCGGCGAGCAATGCGATTCCATCGTCGGCAAGGGGAGAGGGCTTTCGTCCACTGGCCGATTATCTACATTCGCGCGGACTGAAATTCGGATTGCATTTGATGCGGGGGATTCCGCGCGAGGCGGTGGCGCGGAATCTGCCAATCGCGGGATCGGAATTCCATGCGAAGGACGCGGCGGACACAGGAGACGCGTGCCCGTGGAACAGGTACAACTGGGGATTGGACGCAAGCAAACCAGCAGCGCAGGCGTACTACGATTCGCTGGCGGTGCAACTGGCGGAATGGCATGTGGATTTGATCAAGGTGGATTGCATTTCGAGCCGGCCGTACAAAGGCGAGGAGATCCGGTTGATTGCGCAAGCGCTGAAGAAAGTGAAGTGGCCGATAGTGTTGAGCCTTTCCCCGGGCGCCGCGCCGTTGGACAAGGCAGAGGAGATGGGGAAGTACGCGCAGATGTGGCGGATCTCTGACGATGAGTGGGACCTGTGGTATGGCAAAGAGGATTTTCCGCAGGGAGTGAACAACCAATTCGAGCGCGCGGAGAAGTGGGTGAAGTTTTCGCGACCGGGGAATTGGCCGGATGCGGACATGCTAGCGATTGGGATGTTGCGGCCTTCGCCGGGATGGGGAGAGCCGAGGGCATCGCGATTGACGAAGGATGAACAGAGATCGTTGTTCAGCTTGTGGTCGATGATGCGTTCGCCGCTGATCATCGGGGCGAATCTGACGCTTTGCGATGAATGGACAAAGAAGCTTTTGACGAACGCTGAGGTGATTGCGATCGATCAACACTCGAAGGCGAACCACGCGGTGCTGACGACGGAAAATAGAGCTGTGTGGGTGGCGCAGCCGGAAAAGGGTGACGGCTATTACGTGGCGGTGTTTAACCGGAGCGATGCGCCGCAGGAGATGAAATATTCGTGGAAGGAATTGGGGATTGACGGAAAGAGCTTTGCCTTGCGGGATTTATGGGAAAGGAAGGATTTGGGGGACGCCGAGGGCATTCGGGTGATGGTCGGGCCGCATGCTTCGGTGGTTTATGCGGTGGGGGACGTTAAGAGGCCGTAGAACTGCTGAAATGAGGATGCCTTCAAAGCGCAAAGAAAAGAGGGATTCATCGCACAAAAGACGTGCGATGCAAAACCTTCTCTCACTGCGCAGACTCCGTTCGGAATGACGGGTTTGGTTATGATTTGCGTAGATGGGGCGCAGCAGTGCTGCGCCCCTACATTTTAGACGCGGGATCGTGGTCTAGGATTTCTTCCTTGGCGGAGTCCCAATATTGTTTTTTGCCGGCCCAATAGGCCTGCGCGGCCATGATGCACGCTACGGAATGGCTGAAGCCGGCGTCGACAGTGGCAACGGGCTGTTTGCGGGAACGGATGCAGGAAAACCAATTGGCCATGTGGCCGGTTGACATGTCATCGATGCCCATGGGCGGGATGCCTTTGTCATGAGGAAATAAGAGGTGGCGGGATTTGCGCTGCTTATCGATATCGGCGTTGTCTTCGTGAGTGCCTTTTTCCTCGACGACCTGGTAGCGCGGGCTGCCTTCATCGCCGATGTTCACGAGCGTGGCCTTCTTGCCCATATAACGTGAGAACCCGGGAGAATCGTTGCCGAAGCTGGTGGAGTAGCTGACGAGGAAGCCCTTGGGGTATTCCAGCAGAGCCTGGAAGGTGTCGGGATTTTCGCGGCCATCGGGCCAGGCAAAGACGCCGCCGTGAGCGAGGACGGAGCGGGGAGCGCGCTCGTCCGTAAACCAGTGGATCAGGTCGATGGCGTGGCTCATCCACTGATCGGGGATACCGCTGGAGAATTCCTTGTAGAGGCGAAATTCGCAGTAGAGGCGAGGGTCGAAGGGGCGCATGGGCTTGTTGAGAAGCCAGTGCTTCCAATCGGTATCGGATTCGCGCAGCTTGGCGACTTCCGGACGGCCACGCCAGCGCGGGCCGTGGTAATTCCAGACAATTTCAATTTTGGAGATGTCGCCGAGTTCGCCGCTCTGGACCAAAGAGTGAGCGAGTTTCTGATAAGGCTCGCTGCGGTGCTGCGTGCCAACCTGGACGATTAAGTTGCGGGAATGTACGGCGTCACGGGCCGCTTTGGCTTCCGCGAGGATGTTGCCCATGGGCTTTTCAATGTAAACGTCTTTACCGGCTTCGGCGGCTAGTTGCAGGAGTGGCGAGTGGGAATGATCGGGAGTGGAGATAAGAACGGCATCGATGTCTTTTTGGGAGAGGAGTTCTTCGGGAGTGGCGAACGTGCGCGGGGCGCGGCCGTATTGTTCGGTGGCGACAGCGCGTGCGGCTTCGCGATTGACGGACCATAGGTCGCAGACGCCGGTGAGTTCGACGTTGTGATCCCGGTGCAGTTTAGCGGCAATTTCGGCAAGATCGCGGCCACGGCTGCCGATGCCGATGTGTCCGAGAGAGATGCGGTCGTTGGCGCCGACAGTACGAGCGTAGGACAAAGCGGAATGGCTAAGGGCGGCTCCGGCAGCCAGCGTGCCAGATTTGTTGATGAACGTGCGGCGGTCCATGCGGTCGTCAGAAGTGGTCATGATGGAAATGCCTCCTGGATTAAGGAATTGTTTGTGACGCGACAATTTTCGCCGTAGTGATGGTTTGGCCGACGTGGCGTTGCGTGTGATCGGCGACGTGGACCAGCAAGCCGCCGAGGGTCGTGGGGAGCTGCTTGCCTCCGACGACGCGGGGCTGGCTGAAGTCTGCGTTGGCAAGAGCCAGGACGCGGGCGGAACTTTTCTGAAGCGATTCGGTCAGTTCTTGGAAGAGTTGTGGGCGAGTTGCGCCGGGATCGAGTTCCGATTTCATCTGCTGAATTTGCTCAGGAGTGAGCTGACGGGCTTCAGCGTAAGTGAGCAGACGATCGAGGCTGCGCGCGATGTGGCGAAGATGAAAGGCGACCGGTGCGATGCCAAAAGGGCGGGCGTTGAGTTGCTCGTCGGTGAGCGGCTCGATCCAACGAGAGAGGTCTTCCTGTGCGAGATCGAGGGCGTGAAGAACCGCGCGAGGAACAGCCGGGATATCCGTGCGGGTGCCGCGCAGCCAGGGTTCGGGGCCGGAGCTGGATTTGGTGTGCGTCACAGGAATTCTCTTGTAGCGAGAAGTAGCATAACGCAATCCAAGGAAGAAGCGAATTGCGCCGAGGGCAGTTGGTATAAAGTTGATGCGAGCTAGAGAGGGCAACATGGTGGGGAAAAGAAATTGGGGAAAGCGGCCGTGGACGGTGGAGTTCCGTGCAGCGCCGCGCGCGATGCCGGCGGAGGTTGATTTTGCCGTGGTGGGCGCCGGGTTCACGGGATTGGCGGGAGCTGCCTGGCTGAAGCGATTGGCGCCGGAGAAAAGTGTGGCGCTATTTGAGGCAGAACAATTTGGCGCGGGGGCGAGCGGACACACGGGAGGGGTGGCGCTGGCAGAAAGTGCTGCGGGAGATTTGCCGGGGCTGGGCGATGTGCTTGGTGGATACCAGGAAATACTGAGGGAGTTAGAAGTGGATGGCGAAGTGGCGCTGCCGGGCGCTTACGAGTTGGGAAGATCTGAGCCGCTGGAGAATTCGCCGATTCGTTGGAAGGATTCAGGAGATCTATGCGCGGTAAAAGAAGTGCCGGGCGGCACCATCAATCCGGGAAAGATGGTGAGCGGATTGGCGCGAGCGGCGGAGCGGACGGGCGTGATGCTGTACGAGGAATGTGGAGCGGAGGAAGCGCGATTTTCGGGGCAGGTGGAGCTGCATACGAAAAACGGCGTGGTAAAGGCAGGGAAAGTATTGTTCGCGACGAATGCGTATGCGCTGGAGATGACGGGATTGCAGGGAAGGGCGGGTGCGGCGTTCACGCTTGCAGTGGCGACGCAAGCGCTGACGGATGAGCAACTGCGCGAGATTGGGCTGGCGGAACGAAAACCGTTTTACACGGTGGACTTGCCATATCTGTGGGGACGGCTGATGGCGGGGAATCAGGCGATTTTTGGGTGCGGGCTGGTGTTTCTGAAGGATTGGCGCGAATTAGGGACACTTGATATCGAGCAGGGGGAGGCCGCGGAATTATTCGTGCAGCTTGAGAAGCGCGTGCACGGTTTGCATCCGGCGCTGAATGATGTGGAGATCACGCACCGTTGGGGCGGGCCGATCTGCATGACGTGGGAATGGAAACCAGTGTTTGAGCGGCACCCGGAAAGCGCGAATGCAATTGTGCTGGGAGCGTACTCTGGGCACGGCGTGGCGCAATCGGTTTATTTGGGTTGTTGGGCGGCAGAGGCACTGTTGGGGAGAAGAGACCTGCCGAATTGGAGTTGAAGAGGAACAGGGATGGAAAAGTCAGCGGGTCATAATCGGGAGAGAACTCAGAAGAGCCGAGAGACCGTTCCAGAGAATTTGCACGCCAATGCAGACAAGTAGAAATGAAGTGAGACGCATGATCACCGTCATGGCGGTGGGGCCAAGAAGTTCGGCGAGGCGGTCCGCAAAGGCATAACAAAAATAGACGCTGACAGCGATAAGAAGCGAGCCGATGATGGCGCCGATGATGGGGTAAAGAAAGCTGCCGCCGCGATGAGGTTCGTTGGCGCCCAGCGTAATGGCTACGGAGATGGAGCCAGGGCCAACTGTCAGCGGAAGCGTTAGAGGATAGAAAGCGCGGCTGGAGAGATCGCGAGTATCCACAGTTTGCTGGACATTGCTGCGAGTCTCGTCTACTTCTCTTTGCCGGAGCATATTCCAACCCGCGGCGATGACCATGAGGCCGCCACCTACCTGGACCACGGGGAGTGAAATTCCGAAAAACGCGAGGATGTGCGTGCCGACGAAGTAGGAACCCATGAGGAGAAGGAAACTGTTCATGGCGATAATGCGGGAGAGAATTTTGCGCTGGATGGTGGAGTAATAATGGGTAAGCGAAAGGAAAATAGGGGCGCCCCCAAGGGGATTGACGATGGGGAAGAGCGCGGAAACTACCAAGACGCTCGATTTGACGATGGGATACATGAATTGGCCAGGAAGAAGTATATCCGACGAAGAGAGGAAAAGCGCAAGAGCAGGAGTGAAGGGAGAAGGCTGAATTGACAGCATCGTGGGCAAAACATACGATTGATGGAAATTTGCATCTTCACGAGCGGGCTCAGAGAAGTAAAGTCGTTTCATGCAAAGCAATCCGCAATCTGGGGGGAGCAACCGGCTGTGAGCAAAATGCGCACAAAGAAGGCAGCGAAACAACAGGAAGGGTGCCGGCCGGGGGAAACGCTGAGCGTCTTGATATCCCACGCGCGGATTCAGAAGAAAGTGTCGGAGATGGCGCGGATTATCCGGCGGGATTTTCCAAAGGACTCGCTGCACTTGATCGGGGTGCTAAAGGGTTCGATATTCTTTTTGGCGGATTTGGCGCGGGAGTTGGGTGGTGAAGTGTCATTTGATTTTCTGGGAGTATCAAGTTACGGCAAAGGCACGGATTCGACGGGTGAAGTGAAGCTGACGAAGGACCTGGACCTTAGTATTGAGGGGCTCAGCGTGCTGGTTGTCGAGGATATTCTGGACACAGGGCTGACGCTGAAATATCTGCTGAAATCGTTTGAAGAGCGGAAGCCGAAGCACCTGCGCGTGGCAGTGCTGCTGGACAAAGTGGAACGCCGCATCGCGGATGTGGAAGCCGATTACGCGGGGTTCGCGATCCCGAACGAGTTTGTGGTGGGCTACGGGCTGGACTATGACGAGCGTTACCGGAATTTGCCGGATGTGTGCGTGCTGCAATTGGGGTCGCGCGGGAAAACCTAAACGAGAATTCCCGATTGATGTGCGTCGGCAGAAGCACGGCAGTGCGATTGACGACTTGCGAAGCACAAAAAACCGCCGCCGGTGAGCCGGAGAAACGCCTGCTATAATTAAGATATACATGGAAGCTACGGATCCCATACAACAAGCAGCTGCAACTAAGGAAGCCCCGGAGCCCTCCGCCGAAGTGCTGGCGACGTTCGCGGAAATCGGGGAAGAGGTGAACGCGTCGCTGGACCTGGATGAGGTGCTGGCGCACACGGCCGCGCTGATCAAGCGGCACATTGACTATGAATTGTTCGGCGTGCTGATGGCCGATGAAGAAGGCACATACCTGAAACACCGGTTTGCGGTCGGCTATCCCCCGGGGCTGGCAGAAAATTTGCGCGTGCCAATCGGGCAGGGAATTACAGGGACAGCGGCGGCGACAGGCCATCCAGTGCGGGTGAGCGACGTTACGCAAGACCCGCGGTACATCAACGCGATTGATAGCGTGCGCTCTGAGTTGGCGGTGCCGCTGATGTTTCGTGGGAAATGCGTGGGAGTGCTGGATATTCAGAGCCGGCATCCGGACTACTTCACGAAGGATCAGCAACGCATATTGTCGCTGCTGGCGAGCCGGCTGTCGGTGGCGGTGGAAAATGCGCGGTTGTTCCAGGAAGTGCGGGCGCAGGCGGAAACGCTGCTGGTGCTGAATGAAGTGAGCCGGGAGATCAGTTCGATCCTGGATGTGCAGGAGTTATTGAGGCACGCAGCGGAGTTGGTCAAGCGTGTGATTGATTACCAGATCTTGAGCATCATGCTGTACGACGAAGAGCAGCACGTGTTCCGGCACCGCGTGGACGTGAAGCACGGGCAGAGAACGCAGGGCCGATTGAGCGTGGCGGCGAGCGAAGGAATTGTGGGAGCGGCGGCGACCTTGAAGGAACCGGTGCTGGTGCCGGATGTGACCAAGGACGAGCGCTACCTGATGGTGAATCCGGAGACGCGGTCAGAAATAGCCATTCCCATGATGCACAAGGGCAAAGTGATTGGCGTGCTCGATCTGGAAAGCCCGCAGCTGAATTACTTTAACGCCGACCACGTGCAGACGCTTTCGATACTGGCGTCAAACCTGGCGGTTTCTCTGGAAAATGCGCGATTGTACGAGCAGGTGGCGAAGGACGAGGCGCGGCTCGATCGTGACTTGCAGGCGGCAAAGCGAATTCAAGGCGCGCTGCTGCGGCCTGTGCCAACGGATGATTACGGGTTGGATGTTGCGGCGCGGTATCTTTCCGCGCGGGAAGTTTGCGGCGATCTGTACGAGTTTCTGCGTTACGGGCCACAGCAGTTGGGCATTGCGCTGGGAGACGTCAGCGGAAAGGGCACAGCCGCAGCTTTGTATGGCGCGGTGGCGATCGGAATCATGCGCAGCCTGGCACCACAGAAACTGCAACCCGCAGAGATGTTGCGACAGATGAATCACCTGGTGGGCGAGCGGCGGATTGAAGGGCGGTTCATGACCGCGTGCTTCGCAACGTGGCAAAAAGGCCGGCAGAAATTACGCGTGGCGAACGCGGGGCAATCGCAACCGCTGCTATATAAGGATGGGCGATGCGAGCGCATTGAACTTACGGGATTCCCATTGGGAATTTTCGAGGAGACACAATATGACGAGTGGGGTGTGACGTTGAGCCCCGGCGACATCCTGGTGTTCCACTCGGACGGCATCGCGGAAACGACGAACAGCGAAGGACAGTTTTTCGGTACGACGCGCATAATGCGCTTCATCGAACAGAACCATGAAATGACGGCGGCGGAAATGGCCGACAGAATATTGCAGGAAGTGGACCTGTTTACACAGAGCGCGCCGCTATTCGACGACCGCACACTGGTAGTTGCAAAGGTGAAATGAGCACTCCCGCACAGAACCGGAAAAATCTGGAATACGTGGACCCGGCACGATTCACGCCGCATTTTGCGTGGAAAGGGCGCGGGGCGGCGAAAGATGTGTTCTGCGAGGGAGTGAAGCTGGCGGAAATTGCGGAGCGATTCGGTACGCCAACGTATGTGTACAGCCGGCGGGCGGTGGAAGAGGCGTTCGACGAGTTGGAAAGCGGGCTGGGGAAAGTGCCGCACGTATTGTGCTTCGCGGTGAAGTCCAATGGGAATTTGACGATTTTGAAGCTGCTGGCGCAACGAGGCAGCGGGTTTGACATTGTGTCGGGCGGCGAGCTCGAACACCTGGGACGCATTGGAGTACGAGGCGAGCGCATCGTGTTTTCGGGAGTAGGAAAAACGCGCGAAGAGATTCGGGAGGCACTGCGGTACAGAAGGGGAAGGACTGGCGCGGAGGGGATTCTGCAGTTCAATGTGGAATCCGGGCCGGAACTGGAAGTGCTGGTCGAGGAAGCGTCGCGAAGCAATGTGGTGCCCGGAGTTTCGATTCGGGTGAATCCCGACGTGAAGGCCGGGGGACATCCGCACATTTCGACAGGGCTACATGAGCACAAGTTTGGAGTGAGCTGGCACGAGGCGCGCGAGATATATCTGGCGCATCGCGAGACGAAGCATATGCGGTGGCAGGGAATCAGCGCGCATATCGGTTCACAGATTGTGGAGCTTGGGCCATTCCAGCAGGCTTTGGAGCGGCTTACGGGCTATGTGCTGGACTTGCGAAAGCAGGGTGTTGCGCTGAAGTTCCTGGATATTGGCGGCGGATTGGGTGTGAGGTACACAGAGGAACGGCCCGCATCGCGAAAAGCCTACGCGCTGATGATTGCGGAAGCGGCGCAGCGATTGGGAATGGGGCTGCTGTTGGAGCCGGGGAGAGCAGTTATTGCGCCGGCGGGGGTGCTGCTTTCACGCGTGATCTACACCAAAAGGAATTCGGGAAAATCGTTTGTGGTGATTGACGCGGCTATGAATGATTTAATCCGGCCAGTGCTGTATGACGCGCCGCACCCGGTGACTCGAGTGATCGAGAAGAAGCCGCAGAGTGGCGCGAAAGAGCGAGTGGACGTGGTAGGGCCGGTGTGCGAGACGGGGGATAGTTTTTTGCAGGGCTGGCCGCTGGGGCAGGTGGAGCCGGGAGAAGTTGTGGCGCTGTGGAGCGCAGGTGCGTACGGAATGGTGCAGGCTTCGAATTACAACGGACGCGCGCGGCCCGCGGAAGTTTTGGTGGAAGGAAAGCGTGTGCGATTGATACGGCGGCGCGAAACGCTGGAGGATGTGTTGCGGACGGATGTGCTGGCTGCGAAATAGTTTGCCAAGTTTTCGATGCCGAGCGCAGCGAACCGAGCTGTACATTGCGATGTGGACAGAGTTGCGGCCCGCCTCAGAAGGCGGGCCCTACAAGGACAGAGAAGATCAGGCTTCGCCCCACTTTAGTTTGCTGCGGAGAATTTCAAAGTAAGTTTTGTTCTGTGGCTGGATAAGCTTCAGGCGCTCTGGAGCGCGGGTGATGCGCACACAATCGCCGGGCTGCATGGGAACACCGGTTTGACCATCGAGAGTGAGAAACACGGAATCAGTGCCGGCTGAAATACGCAATTCAATCAAAGAAGTGTCGGGCACAACGACGGGCCGGTCGCTGAGAGTGTGCGGGCAGATAGGTGTAATGAGAATGGATTCGACGGCAGGATGGACGATGGGTCCCCCGGCGGACATGGAATAGGCAGTGGAGCCAGTGGGAGTGGCAGCAATCAAGCCGTCGGCGCGGTAGCGGCAGACGAAGCCGTCATCGATGTAGAGTTCCAATTCAATCATGCGCGCGAGGGTGCCTTTGTGAACGACGGCGTCGTTCAAGACGCGCTGTTGCGTGACGACTTGCCCGCAATTCACGCGCTCGGCGAGGAGAAGCACGCGTTCGTTGAACGTGGCATGACCCGCCAGGACATTTTCGAGAGCGGAATATAACTCATCCACGGTGAAACTAGTAAGAAAGCCGAGACTGCCCATGTTGATGGGGAGAACGGGAACGCCGCGCACAGCGGCTTCGCGAGCGGCGGCGAGCAGAGTGCCATCACCGCCAAGCACGAGCAGGAGATCGGATTCCTCTGCAATCTTGTGACGTGTGGTGCCGAGCATGCCATCCGCTAGGGAACTGGCGGTTTCGGGATCATAAATCGTGGTGACACCGCGATCAGCGAGCCAACGCAAAAGTCCGGGAATCACTTCGGCCAGGTTGGAGCGCCGGGGCCGCGAGATAATGCCGATCGTCTTAAAAGGTGAATTTGGGTGCATGGATTAGGGTGATTGTACAGTAGCCGATTTCACGGCGTGAAGGAAATACTCCTGATTGCCTTCCGTGCCGGATAGACGGCTGGGAGAGACTTGCAGGCCGGTGAGGCCGAGGGACTCCGCAGCACGACGCACGCTGATGATGGCTTTTTCGTGCAACTTGGGATCACGCACGATGCCGCCCTTGCCGACGTCGGCGCGCTCGAGTTCAAACTGGGGCTTGATGAGGATGAGAAGGTCAGCGCCGGGATTGCAGCAGGCAACGGCGCCGGGGAGGATTTTGATCACAGAGATGAATGAAACGTCAGCCACTGCGAGGGCCACAAGCCCGGGAAGATCACTGAGCGTAAGATCGCGGGCATTTTTCTTGATTAGGAGCACGCGAGGGTCTTCACGCAATTTCCAGGCGATTTGATCGGTGTTGACATCCACGGCGTAGATGCGCGCGGCGCCCTGTTGGAGGAGGCAATCGGTGAAGCCGCCGGTGGATGAACCTACGTCGAGACAGATTTTGCCTTGCGGGCTGACGTGAAAATCCTCGAGGGCACCTTCGAGTTTGAAACCGCCGCGGCTGGCAAATTTTTGCAGACGGCTGTGAACTTCGATGAGGGCATCCGCAGCAACGGGCTGACCGGCCTTTTCTGCGCGAGTGGCGTCCACGGTAACTTCGCCGGCAAGAATCATGGCCTGGGCTTTCTGACGGGATTCGGCGAGGCCACGCTCGACGAGGAGAAGGTCGAGGCGCTTGCGTGGTGATTTAGGTGGCATTTCGTTTCTTGAGAGAAGACGCGGACGAAAAAGTCGAAAAGATCAAGTGCGGCGAAGGACCAGGAATTCCGCAATGGCTCGCAGACGATCAGCGCCGTCACCGTAAGGTTGCAATTCCGCGATGGCGCTGGTGGCCAATTCATTGGCGAACTCGTGAGAGCGTGGCAGTCCAAATACCGCGGGATAGGTGGCTTTCTGCTGAGCGATATCCTTGCCCGCGGTTTTGCCGAGAGCGGCGGAGGATTCCTCGACATCGAGAATGTCGTCGGTGACTTGGAAGGCCCAGCCGATGGTTTCGCCGAAGCGGCGCAGGCGCAAAACATCTTCAGGAGGAGCACCGGCGGAGAGTGCTCCGGAAGCGATGGAAGCGCGAATGAGCGCGGCGGTTTTTGAACGATGAATGTATTCGAGAGTCTCGGGACCAACCTTCTGACCCTCCGCCTCGAGATCGGCGACTTGACCACCGACCATGCCGTTGACCGTGCCAGCCGCAGAGGAAATTTCGGTAATCATGGCGACGCGGCGACCCGGCGGGGCAGGGGAAGCGGCGAGGGTTTCAAAGGCCAAGGTGAGCAAGGCGTCGCCTGAGAGGATGGCGATTGCTTCGCCAAATTTTTTGTGGCAGGTGGGTTTGCCACGGCGCAGATCGTCGTTATCAAGCGCTGGCAGGTCATCGTGAATCAGGGAATAGGTGTGGATGAATTCGATGGCGCAGCCGGGAAAGAAGGCGGCGGAGACTTCCGGATCAAAGATGCGGGCGGTTTCCAGGCAGAGAATCGGGCGGATGCGTTTGCCGCCGGCAAAAACGGAATAACGCATGGCCTGATGGATGGAGGGCGGCTGGACGGACTCTGCGGGCATCAAGCGATCGAGATGAGCGTCAACGGCGATGCGGTCTTCTTCAAAGAAGTCAGGGAGTTTCATCGGGATGAATCGTTTCCTATTGGCAGAGCTGCGGAAGAGCTACGCGTTGCTCTCTCCTTCGGACTCGAAAGGTTCGGCGGTAAGCTTGCCGTCGGCTTTCTTCAGCAGGATTTCCACGCGGCCTTCGGCTTCTTCCAATTGCTTCTGGCATTCCCGGGAAAGACCCACGCCTTCCTCAAAAAGTTTCATGGCATCGTCGAGAGAGAGCTGGGGGCTTTCAAGCTTGCGCACAACTTCTTCAAGGCGCGCCAGAGAACGTTCAAAATCGGGCTTTTTGGGAGGTTCAGGTTTCTTGGGAATCGTTTGATTCACGGCGCTTCCTCACGGAAATCCTACTTCTGGCAATGCAGACAGCAGTACGTGGAACGTCCGCCTTGTTCAATGCGCTCAATCTCGTGACCGCAACGGCGGCACGGCAATCCTTCACGCTGATAAGTCCGAAGGATTTTTTCGATGCCCTGGAACCACCACCGCGGGTCGCGAAAATTGGGCGCGGGATGCAAACAGCATTCTAAAGCACGGTGGAGAACGGACACAATCGCTTTATGAAGGCGCGAGGAATCTTTGCGGCTTAGGGAATTTGCGGGGCGGCGCGGATCAAGGCGAGCGTGCCAAAGAGCTTCGGCGGAATAGATGTTGCCGATGCCCGCAAATCTGGATTGGTCGAGCAGGAATTCTTTTAGTGGACGGCGGGAAGAAGAGAGGCGTTCGTGGAGGGAAGAGGCAGAGAATTGGGGTGAAAGCGCGTCGGGACCGAGGGAACGGAGGGAGGGGCAGGTGGAAAAGGATGGCCAGAAGTGAACGCGACCAAAATGACGCTGATCGGCGAAGGCCAGGACACCCTTGTCGAGTTCCAGAGCCACGTCCACATGGACGCCACCCTCTGATTGGTTGGCGCGACGAAGCAGTTCGTTGGCGCTGCGGAACCAGATGAGCTGGCCATCGAAGCGGAAGTGGAGTTCGAGCAAGCCGCGGTCGAGGGGAAGTAATAGATATTTGCCATGGCGAGAGGCATCGAGGATGCGTCGTCCGCGGGCGAGTTGCGCGAGCTGCGTGGGCGATTGCGGTTTGGTGACAATGGGATGAAAGATGTGGAGGCAACGGATGCGGCGGCCACGAACTAGCGGGCGGAGACTGCGGGTTATTGATTCGACTTCAGGAAGTTCGGGCATGGGTGGCTTTTAGCGAAAAGCGGATCCCTCGCTCCGCTCGGGATGACAATCTAAAGCAAACTTTCAAGGCTTCAGAGTCAGCGTGTGTTTCTTCGATTTGGCTTCGGCGGCGTCGCTGAAGGGGCCGTAAATTGGTTTGCCTTCGAACCAGTATTGGAACTGATCGGTGTAGTGCTCGCTGCCGGGCTGGCCGGATTGTCCAGCGGGGATGAGGATGATGGAATGATCCCAGTCGGCAAGATTGGCGACAAAGCGTTCCGAGGGGCCATGGCTGCGGCTGGCGGCGCGTGGACTGAAAATGGTGCCCGCTTGCGGCCGATCGCCAAGACTTAACATTTTCTTCAGGAAGCCTTCGCGGCCGAGGGGATGAAGCATGTCCAGGGAGTTGAACTTTCTCCATTGCCAGTCTTGGGGGTCGGATTTGCCGGTGCGCTTTTCAAGACGCTCCACGGCGCTATCGGCGGCGGCACTTAGAAGCTCGTCATAGCTTTTGAATTGGGGCGGGAGCCAACGCGCGGGGCGTTCGGTCAGGACGCGCTGGAGAAAAGCGATTTTGCGCCAATGGTAGAGCTCGGTGTTTTGGCCGAGGTGGGGTTCAAGGATCAGATCGAGCGCCTGATATAGGGTGGAGTTCAAAAAAGTGACGGCGACGGAGTTAGGATCAGCGATGCCGCTCCAATTTTTGGATTGCTCGATGAGCTTCTTTGCACGGGGATCCTTAGGCGGGGCAACCTGCGCGGCGGTGACGAGCTGCTCCGCGAGATATGCGTGCGGGTAGCTGAAGGCATCGGTCTCGACCTTGAGCATATCTTCCGGGCGAAGATCATGTTTGTCGTGCAAGAGGTCGTAGATGCGGGCAGTGCGGTAGGGCTCTTCCCAGTCGTCGGTGAGATACGGTTTGTACGCTGGGCCAACGACGCGCGCATTGGCGGTAACGATGAGGCCACTTTCCGGATTGTAACTGCGAGGCAACTGATCGAAGGGGATGTAGCCAGTCCATTCGTAATCGTCGGTGTCGCCCGGGACAGGCATTTCCCCATTGCCTTTTTTGCGGATGGGGACGCGAGCGGCCATGATGTAGCCAATGTTGCCGTTCACGTCGGCATAAACGGCGTTTTGCGCCGGGCCCCAGACGGGTTTCATGAGTTCCAGGAATTCGTGCCAGTTTTGCGCTTTGCCGAGCCAGAGGTAGGTGTTGGCTAAGGCGCCGGTTTCCAATGCCGTCCAACGGATGGCGTAACTTTTGCCATCTTCCTGGTGAATCACGGGGCCGTGGCGCGTGACGACGAGCCTTAAATGTTCGTCGGGAGCGCCTTTTACGTGAATGACTTCGTCAAAGACATCCGCCTTTTTCCACTGGCCATTGACGCGATATTCGTCGGGATTCGCGGGATTGAAAGTTTCGACGTAGAGATCCTGAACACTGGCGCCGTTGTTGGTGAAGCCCCAGGCAATGCGGTCGTTGTGGCCCACAACGATGAGCGGAGAGCCGGGCAGGGCAAAACCTTTGACGTTCCAGCCGGGAGCGGTGTCGTGCACCTCATACCAGATGGGCGGCAGCGTGAGCTCGAGATGCATATCGTTGGCCAGGAGAGGTTTGCCAGTGGCGGTATGCGCGCCATTGACGACCCAATTGTTGCTGCCGAGCGAGCTGCGAATATCGTGCTGCGACTCGGCAAGCCAGTCGTTCACGCTGGCGGCGAGCGCGGCGGTGAGATCGGGCTGGTCGGCGGAATCGGGAGATGCCTGGAATTCGCGACCGGCTTTTATCACGTCGTCGCTATCCAGCTCATCGTCATCATCGTCGCTGTCGGGATCGCTTTGCTGTACATCGCGACCGTTTTCCTTGGCGTTGGGGTCGCCCACGACGAAATGATCCAAGGCGGCATCATCGCGGTAGAGATCCTTGGCGAGATCGAGGCCGATTTTCTCGGTGATTTTGGCGCGGTCCAGTTTGCGCGGCCAGCTGTAAGTAAGCGTGCGATACATGTAAGCGCCGATGACGAGAGAATCTGAGGCCTGCCATGGCTGTGGCTTGTAATTGAGAACGTAGAATTCCATAGGCAATTTGTTGGAATGCTGTTCGATGAATCTGTTGACGCCTTGAGCGTAGGCCTCCAGGATGCGGCGGTGGTCGGGGTCCATCAGATCAAGGTCACGCTGAGCGGTGCGGGAAAAATTTAGGATGCGGAAGTCCTTGTCCGTTTTGAGGGTGAGGGGGCCGAGGATTTCAGAGAGTTGGCCGCGAGCCGCGCGACGCAAAATGTCCATCTGCCAGAGACGGTCCTGGGCCATGACGTAGCCCTGGGCTTCGGCGAGATCTTCGAGGGAAGAGGCGCGAATGTGCGGAACGCCCCAATTATCGCGCTCGACGGTGACGCTGGCATGCAAGCCGGGCAGTGGGGCAGAGCCGTCCATCTGGGGAAGCGGGCGATAGACGAACCACCAAATGATTGCGGCGAAGGCAATAAGGATTGCCGCGAAGAGCCAAAGGAGCAGACGGAGGACGGTGCGCAAGTGGAATTCCACCTCAGAGCTGAGTGATTCAGTTTAGTGGAGGCGGGAAACGCGCGCAACCTGAGAGCGCCGATCATCTGTGCCGAGAGAAACGTGCTCTCCCACTTTCCTCTCCGGACGAGTTATGAGAAGCTGGCAAAACCATTTTTGAGCCTACAGGTCAGGCAGATTGAGGAGAAGCATGTCCGCAATACTTGCACCTGGCACGGCTGCACCTGAATTCACGCTGCACGTCACACCCGATCAATCACTTTCGTTGAGCGAACTGCGCGGAAGGCCAGTGATACTGGCGTTTTATCCGGCGGACTGGAGCCCCGTCTGCGGAGACCAGATGGGGCTGTACAACGAAATCCTGCCGGAGTTTCAGAAATTCAACGCGGAGTTGCTGGGGATTTCCGTGGACGGAGTGTGGTGCCACGAAGCGTTTGCCAAAGACCGCCATCTGCACTTTCCGCTGCTGGCAGATTTTGAGCCCAAAGGCGAGGTGGCGCGGGAATACGGGGCCTACCGGGAGAAAGAGGGCGTGACCGAGCGCGCGCTGTTCGTCATCGACAAAAACGGAAAGATTACCTGGAGCTACGTTTCACCGGTCGCGGTGAATCCGGGAGCGGACGGCATCCTGCAGGCTCTGGAAGAACTGCCGAAATAGGGGGAGAAAATGGCTGCGCTGAAAGTTGCAGTGTCGGACGCGGATCATGTGCAAGGTCTGGCGAACGCGGAAATCACACTGGTGGAATATGGCGACTATGAATGCCCGCATTGCGGGCGCGCTTATCCCATTGTGAAGCGTGTTCAAAAACATTTTGGGAAACGATTGCGCTTCGTGTTCCGCAATTTTCCGCTGGGCGAGATGCACCCGCACGCGGAAGGCGCCGCCGAAGCGGCGGAGTTTTGCGGGGCGCAAGGGAAATTCTGGGAGATGCACGACTTGATTTACGAGAACCAGGAGCGGCTGAGCGGCCCTTTGTATCTGGAACTTGCGCAAAAGATCGGTGTGGCGCCGGCAGCACTGCGCGCTTCGTTGGAAAAGCGGGAATTCCTGGCGCGAGTGAAAGCGGACTTTACCGGCGGGGTGCGCAGCGGAGTAAATGGGACGCCGACATTTTTTATCAATGGACTGCGGCATGATGGAGCGTTTGACTACGAAGATTTGGTCGACGCGATCGAAGCCGCGGCACCTGCGTAAGACATCCAGTCTTGCAACACCAGATCACACCGTCCCCCTTGACAGGAAACGTACTGTTACAATGCGGCTGAAGGAGCAGGGAAGAGAATGTTCCTGGTGCGGCTGATTGGCGTGTTTGTGCTGGTGGCGATGAACGGATTTTTCGCCGCAGTGGAATTTTCGCTGGTGACGGTGCGCATGTCGCGGGTGCGGCAACTGGTAGTGAAAGGCGACGTGCGCGCGCGGATTGTTGAGCATTTGTTGGGCGATTTGCATCGCGTAGTTTCCGGCGTGCAGGTGGGGATTACGCTTACCAGCCTGGCGATTGGCGCATTAGGGGAAATGACGCTGGCGAAGCTCGTGCAGCAGGTGATGCCGGCGCAAGGCAGCGTGCGCACGCTGCTACTAGTGCACGGTGTGGCGCTGGCGATTGCTTTCCTTTTCCTTAGCGCCATCCACGTGGTGCTGGGCGAACTGGTGCCAAAGAGCATCAGCCTGGCGCGTGCCGGGCGGGTGGCGCTGATGGTGGCGCGCCCCTTTCAGTGGTTCCTGAACACATTTCGCTGGGCCATCTATCTTCTGGACAGCATTTCCGGAGCGATCGTGAAGGGGTTGGGCGTGGTTGCGCCGTTGGGGCACGGTGTTGCGCACTCCACCGAAGAATTGCAGATTCAGATTCAACAGGCGCGCGAGCGCGGGTTGCTGGGATCCGGGGAAGAGAAGTTTATCCTGAGCGCGATTGACCTCAGCCAATTGCAGGTGCGGGAAATTATGGTGTCGCGGCCGGATATGCATACGCTGCCGGTGGAGGCCTCGTTGGAAGAGGTGATGCGCGTGTTTGCGACGACGCAGCGATCCAGGATTCCCGTGTATCGTGGCACCGAAGATCACGTGTTGGGATTTGTACACATCAAGGACATGATGTGGGTATTGCTGGACCGCGAACGCCGGCTGGAAGAAAACCTGCCACCATCTCCACCATTTGATTTGCGGCAGGTGCTGCGGGAAGTGTTGATTGTGCCGGAGACGAAGCCAGTCAGCGAGTTGCTGGTGGAATTGCGCGCGAGGCACGTGGGGATCGCGATGGTGGTTGACGAGTTTGGCAGCATCCTGGGATTGGTGACGAAGGAGGACCTGCTGGAGCAATTGGTGGGCGAAATACACGATGAATTTGATGTAGTGGAGCGGCCGTTAACGCTGGCCGATGGCGCAGTGGTGTTCGACGCGGCGCTGAATGTGCGCGACCTGGACACGCAATACAACATCACGTTGCCGGAAGATGCCGCGTACGCGACGGTGAGCGGTTTCGTGATGGATCAACTCGGATTCATCCCGCGCGGCGGAGAAAGCTTTGAATTTGGTGGCTACCGTTTTTCCGTGGTGGAAATGGATGGGCGACGGGTGGCGAGAGTCAAGATACAGCGGCTGCGCCCAGTGGAGCCTGCGCCAGGGAATGAAGCGGGCACGACCGTGGAAGCTACGAAGGCAAAAGCCGCAAAAAAGGAGAACTGAGTTTTCGATCGCATGGCGCGCTACTTCTTACACCGATTTTTGCTGACGCTACCGGCGCTTTGGCTGGTACTGACCATGGTGTTTTTGCTGATTCACATCGTGCCGGGTGATCCCGTGGAGCAGATGCTGGGAGAAGGCGCGGCGCCCGGGCAAGCGGCGGAATTACGGCACACACTGGGGCTAGACCGGCCGCTGATCGTGCAGTACGGGAAATATTTGTGGCAAGTGGGGCACGGCGATTTCGGGCAGTCATTTAAATTTCAAGCGCCGGTGCGGCGCATCATTCTTGAACGCTACCCGGCTACTTTGCAATTGGCGTTTCTGGCGTTGCTGGTGTGCATGGCGATTGCGATTCCCGCGGGCGTGATGGCAGCGCACCGGCGAGGGACAACGACGGACCGGGCTGTCGGCGTGCTCACGTTATTTGGATTGGCGGTACCAAACATTGCGCTGGGACCGCTGCTGATCGCGTTGTTTTCGATTGAGTTGGGATGGCTGCCTGTCTCTGGCCGGGGCGGAGCATTGAATTATATTTTACCGGCGGTGACGCTGGGCGCGGCGCTGGCGGCGATTCTGACGCGGATGGTGCGCGGAGCTATGCTGGAGGAGCTTTCCAGCGATTACGTGCGAACGGCCCGCGCCAAGGGACTGCGAACTTCCACGGTGCTTGTGCGGCATGCATTGCGCAACGCTTTGATTCCCATCACTACCATACTTGGATTGCAATTCGGGACGCTGCTGGCGGGTGCGATTGTCACGGAGACCATTTTTTCCTGGCCGGGAATCGGTCGGTTGACGGTACAGGCGATTTCCGCGCGCGATTATCCGCTGCTGCAGGGTTGCATCCTGGTGATCGCGCTTTCCTATGTGCTGGTGAATCTGCTGACGGATTTTCTGTATTCCTTGATTGATCCACGGGTGCGGCTGTCATGAAATTCGGCGAGCCATTGCGGGCGTTTCTGCGGCAGAGTTTGCTGGCGCGCATTGGATTTGCGATTGCTTGCCTGCTGGTGCTGATGGCGCTGCTGGCGCCATGGATTTCGCCTGCCAAGCCGGCCGCGCAAAACCTAGCGGTGCGGCTGCAAGGGCCGTCACTGAGCCACTGGATGGGCACGGACGAATTGGGGCGGGACATTCTGACGCGCATTCTGTATGGAGCGCGCGTGTCGTTGTTCGTTTCCGTTTGCGTGGTGCTGGGCTGCGGTTCGATTGGGTTAACGCTGGGGATGCTGGCCGGATACAGCGGCGGGATTTTCGACCGTATCGTGAACCTGCTGCTGATCAACTCGTTTCTCTCGTTTCCCGGAGTGCTGCTGGCGATTGCGTTCGCAGCCTTTTTCGGGCCGGGAATTGGAAAGGTGATTCTGGCGCTCATTATTACGGGCTGGGCGGGTTATGCCAGGTTGGCGCGCGCGCAAGTGTTGAAGACCAAAGAGCTGGAATTCGTGCTGGCGGCGCGGTCGCTGGGGGCTTCACCGCCGCGCATTATGGCGCGGCATCTTCTGCCGAATATTATTCAGCCGGTGCTGGTGCAGGCCACGATCGGGATGGCGGGTGCGATTCTTGCGGAGGCAACGCTGAGTTTTTTGGGACTGGGAGTGCTTGCGCCGATTCCAAGTTGGGGCGCGATGTTGAACGACGCGCGGAACCATTTATTTGATGCGCCGCACATGGTGGTTTTTCCGGCGCTGGCGGTGGTGCTGGCGGTGCTAGCGTTTAATTTGCTGGGCGATGCGTGGCGGGATTGGCTGGATCCGCGGACGCGTTCACAGATGGGCGCGATGGAATCGAGCCGGTAGGGCGGAACCGCAAAGGCGAGCAAGAAGAAAAAACCGCAGGGCTCGCGTACTCTCCCTGCGCTACATGGGCCGGGACGAAATCTTAAGACAGAATTGAGTTAGCTTTTAGTGAGCAGGACGGGAGTGCCGCGGTTAAGGCCAAGTGCGCGCGAGGCGCTGCCTTTGTTCACGCCAATTTCCAAAAAACCGCTGGAGCCGATGTAGGCGACAGGTTCGCCTGCAGGGCCGTGGGCGAAGGTAGGAACAAATTTGGTGACCGGATGGTTGCCGACTTGCAGCCGCACCTCACCTTTATCCACCACACCGGGGGGCAAATCATCCACGCGGAAGTTCGTAATCAGATTGCCGAAGGCGTCGACCTTCAGGACCACTCCCTTCAACAGGCCGTCCGCTTCCTTGGGTTTGGGCATGGTGAATTTCTTGAAGTCGGTGATTTCCTCGCCCATGCTGGCGGGCTGCCAATTCTTGGAAAGCCAAGCGGCAACGGGAACAAAAATGTCGCGGCCATGAAAGGTTTTGCTCACCGGCTGCAGAAAATAATGTTCGGAAGTGATGTGACGGACGATGACGGGGTGCTCCCTTTCGTAAATGCCAGAGAGCACGCCATTATCCGGCGCGATGAAATACTGGTTCTGACCGCTGACGAGGATGGGGCGGCGTTCCGTGCCCACACCGGGATCCACGATGACCACGTGAATGCTGCGAGGCGGGAAATAGGAATAAGCGGCGGAGATGGATAGCGCGCCATCAAGCAGGTCAAAGGGAGCGACCTGGTGGGTGATATCAACAATCTGCGCTTCTGGATTGATCTTCAGGATGACGCCCTTGAGCACGCCCACGAGATGGTCGTTGAGGCCGTAGTCGGTGGTCAGGGTGATGATTGGATTCGTCAAAAGTCTCTCCCTTTACAGAAGTTAAAACGCCTTTTGTGTAGTGGAGTGGGGAGGCACCCCATCGATATGACGCTAACGGAGGACGGGGCAGGATGCAAGAAAAGTGAAGAGAAACGCTGCAAAAGTGCCAATGGCGGGGTTTGTGGCTAGAAGTCAGCGCGGCGGCTAAGTCCAGCCAAGACGCGGATGTGACCCAGAATCATCATATCCACGTTCACAGGCTCCTTCTCTCGTACCAGACGGGCGTCGCGTTGGCCATCCGCCAAATAGCCTTCGATGCGGAGGATCGTATCGGGCTCATTTTCGGGGCGCGCCGTGTTTTTAATGATTACCAGGCGTCGCTGGGAATCGTAGTGCAGGACGATCTGGTGCGATTTGCCTTCGATCAAGATACGAAGATCGCCGAGGGCCGTTTCCTTGCATGCCAATGTCTCCTCATTGGTCACGCTATTCCAATCGCGGCACTGCCTGATGGTGGTGTCCACAAGCCTGCTCCAGACCCGGGGACCAAGGGCAATGGCCGCTTCCAGATTGAGCTGGTCTTCGCGCTCTTGAGCTTCTTCCGAGAGTCTTGCGGCCAGATATTCCTCTGCCGAACGTTTTGCGGTCGCATCTTCCATGGTCGAAGCTCTCCATTAGTTATTCTACACGACAATAGTGCAGCCCATTAAGGGCACGCATCACAGACGTGCATTTAATTTGTAGCATTTGGAACTGGCAATCCTTGTTACTGCGAACGTGGACGCGCGCTTGAAGCAGTGCTGAGCAAATGCGCGAGGAATCAACTAACGGGCGCTGAGCGGAGGCTGAACTGTGCTGCTTTTGTCTGACATTCTCGCCAGACTTGAACTAGTATGGCCCTAGATAGCGTAGCTGCCGGAGGCATCCATGCGCGACGCGTGGCTCGAACAGAAAATGTCCATGACCAAAAAATTGGGCTGGGCAGCTGTAATCGGTGTGATTTTTGGCGTGATCCCGTTTTCTCTACATGAGCATTTATCTTCTTTGGTTGCCCTGAAGATGGTGCTGGGTTTCTGGGCTTTCGTTCTTATCTTTCCATTCATCATTTACCTCAATATCTTCACCATCTGGCATTGGAAACGACGTTATCGAGGCGAGAAAAGTGAACTTTGGGGTGCAGTACTTCTGATAGAAATGTCAGGTTGGTTCAAAATCGTCTATTGGTTTCGGCACATACTTCCTGATTGGCGCAGTTCAGGCCGTTATGCCGACGACAGAGTCGCGCAGTTCATGTAGTTTCTCTTATCAAAGAAATTCCATCCTATTGCATCAAGGCAATTCCCAGTTGGCGCGATCGTCGGAATCTGAAACCGTCATCGGGCGTCGGAGTTGCTTGCGTTCAGCGGGTGGGCATCGTACGATTTTAAGTTGGTACTTCACGTGTAATTTGTAATATTGACCACTGTCAAGCGGCAGGATTGCGAAGGGTGTGTCGCGGCAGGGTATTTGGTCGAGAGAAGGTCTGAATGAAATCGGTCGTGGTGGTGGGAGCGCAGTGGGGCGATGAAGGAAAAGGGAAGGTGGTCGATTACCTGGCGGGCTCGTTCGATTACATCGCGCGGGTTGCCGGAGGCCACAACGCGGGACACACGGTAATTATTGGCAAGGAACGCCATGTGCTGCAGTTGATTCCTTGCGGGATTTTGCGCCCGAAGCAGCATACCATTATCGGGCCGGGCGTGGTGATTGATCCTTCGGCGCTTGTGGCTGAAATCGAAATGCTGGGCAAAGCTGGAATCAGCGTGGCTGGGCGGCTGCACATCAGCAATCGCGCGCACCTGATTTTTCCGTATCACCGCGAACTGGATAAGGCGGCAGAATCCGCGCGCGGCGCCAACAAGATTGGCACAACTTCGCGCGGCATCGGTCCGGCGTATGAAGACAAGATGGCACGGCGGGGATTGCGCATGGTGGATCTCCTGACGCCGGAGCTATTCAGAGAGAAAGCGGCGCGCGTAATTGAAGAGAAGGACCGGCTTGCGCGAGGAGCATACGGCGCGACGATCGACTTTTCCGGCGAGGTGGAAGCAGCGCTGAAGCTAGGCGAGAAGATCAAGAGCTACATCTGCGACACCGCGGAATTGACGAATCGCGTACTGGATGAAGGCAAGTCGGTGCTTTTTGAAGGCGCGCAGGGCACGATGCTGGACATTGATCATGGCACCTATCCTTTTGTCACGTCGTCCAGTGCGACCTCTGGCGGAGCGACCACGGGAATGGGCGTGCCTCCCACGAAGATTCGCAACGTTTTGGGCGTTTCCAAGGCGTATACGACGCGCGTAGGTGGCGGACCATTTCCCACGGAAATGCCGGACCTGGAAGCGAAGGAAGTGCGTGACCGAGGCAAGGAGTTTGGCGCGGTGACGGGGCGTCCGCGACGCTGCGGCTGGCTGGACCTGGCGGAATTGCGTTACGCGAAGATGATCAACGGGATTGACACGCTGGTGATCACCAAGTTGGACGTGTTTGATACGCAGCGAGAGATCAGGGTGGGCGTGGGCTACACGTACAAGGGCGCGGAATTGAAAGAGATGCCCGCGTCGTCGGAAGAGTACGAACACGTGACGCCGGTGTACAAAACACTGCCCGGGTGGAGCGAGACGACCTACGGTATAAAGGACGCGGCGAAATTGCCGAAGGCCGCGCTGGATTATTTGCGCTTTGTTTCCGACTTCCTGCAGGTGGAGATTGGCATGATTTCCACGGGGCCGGAGCGCGACGCGACGATTGTGCAGCCTGGCACGCTGCTGGCACGCTGGCTATAAAATTATTCTTAAAACGCAGTGTAAACTGATCCACCATTCCAAGCGAAGCGAGGAATCTTTCATTTATTCAGACCCAAGAAAGAGGGATTCCTCACTCCGCAGACTTCGTTCGGAATGACGGAGTATTGCGTTTTCGACTAATGTGTAGAGCCGTACTCTGACGAAGAATGTTGAGATTTGAGAAGACGTGAGGGTTGCTGATGCTGCGGTATGACGAAGCGCGGCAAATTGTGATGACCGAGGCGGGCAAGCGGCCGCGTCCGGGAGCCACCGTCAAATTAAGCGTGGGTGAGGCGTTGGGCTACGTGTTGGCGGAGGAGATTCGGAGCGATCGCGAATATCCGCCCTTTGACCGCTCGACGCGCGACGGCTATGCGGTGCGGGCCAGCGAAGCAACGGGGGGCGCGAAACTGCGCTGCGCTGCCGAAGTGAAGGCTGGGGACAGCGTGAACATGCCGCTGGCCGCGGGGAATTGCGTTCAAATCATGACCGGCGCCGCGGTGTCACCGGGTGCTGACGCCGTAGTCATGATCGAATTCACTTCGCGCGATGGCGATACGATTTCCTTTCAGCGAGAGACGGTGCGTGGACAGAACATCGTAGTGCGAGGCAGCGAAGCGCATGCGGGTGACGTGGCACTACGTCCGGGCATGCGGCTTGGGTTTGCGGAATTGGCCATTGCGGCGCAGGTTGGTTCGACGGCGCTGCTTTGTAACTGCAAGCCGCGAGTGGCGATTCTTTCCACCGGTGATGAAGTGGTGCCCATCAGCGAAGCGCCCGGTCCTTTTCACATTCGCAACAGCAACAGCGTTTCCCTGGCCGCACAGGTGCGCCTGGCGGGAGGCGAGCCGGTGCTGCTGGGGAATGCGCTGGATCGCAGCGACGACCTGGGGGCAAAAATCGAGCAAGGCTTGCAGGCAGATGTGCTGGTACTTTCTGGCGGCGTATCCATGGGGAAGTACGACCTGGTGGAATCGGTGCTGCAGGCGATGGGCGCGGAGTTTTTCTTTGATGCGGTTGCCATTCGCCCGGGAAAACCAGCAGTGTTTGCGCGTTGCCGGGATACGTTGGTGTTTGGGCTACCGGGGAATCCCGTTTCGACGATGGTGACGTTTCTTTTGTTCGTGGCGCCCGCAATCGATCTTTTGAGTGGCGCGGCAGCACGACCCCTTCCTTTGCTGGAAGTTACGCTGGCGGAGGCAATGCGGGAAAAGCCAGGGCTGACGCATTTCCTGCCGGCACGGATCGAATGGAGCGGAGAATCGGCCCAAGTGAGGCCATTGCGTTGGCAAGGTTCGGGCGATATTGCGACGATGAGCCGGGCGAACTGCTTCCTGATGGTGCCCGCTGACCGTCAGGACATTGCGGCGGGAGAGAAGGTTTCCGTTCTGCCGCGGATGGACGTACTCTAGGGCACTGCGGATAGGTGCACCTGACTTTCAGGTTAGCTGATTTAAGGCGAGATAAGGGCCCGGCAAGACGTTCCTCCGATGATCTGGAGCAGATGGCAAAGCTCTCTCACTACGGCAGAGGCGGTGAAGTGCGCATGGTGGATGTGTCCGCCAAATCGGTGACCACGCGAACGGCGGTGGCACACGCGTTTGTGCGCATGGCGCCAGGAGTGGTGAAGGCAGTGCGGCGTTTGAAGAATCCTAAAGGTGATCCACTGGAAGTGGCGCGGATTGCGGGGATCGCAGCGGCCAAACGCACTGCGGAGTGGATACCTCTTTGTCACCCACTGCCCCTGACGCACATTGCTGTGACCCCACGGCTATGCAAAGATGGAGTGGAAATTCATTCCCGGGTAAGGGCGACGGCGCAAACGGGCGTGGAGATGGAAGCGCTGGTCGCCGCCACCTGTGCGGCCCTCACGGTTTACGACATGTGCAAAGCTCTGGACAAAGGAATAGAGATCACTGACGTCCACCTGTTGGAAAAGACGGGTGGGAAGAGCGGGGACTACCGGCGCGCGCAGGGGAAGAAAGCGCGAGGAGCACGTAAATGAGCGCGGCTCCGGGCAAGACCGTGAAACTGCTGCTGGCGGAAGACAATCCGCTGATCCGGGACCTGATATCCAAGGCGCTTGACCCATATTGCGAAGTAATGATTGCGGGCGATGGCGCTGACGCGCTGCTGAAAACGATTGATGATCCTCCCGACGTGATTTTGTGCGACTACAAAATGGCGGGCCTGGATGGGCGGCAACTTTTTGAGAAGCTGCGAGGGCGGGAAGCGACGCGGCACATCCCATTCTTGTTTATGGCCAGCCGCGCGGATATCGAAGAACGTTTGCGGCCGCTCGTGGATGGAGTGGAAGACTTCATTGCCAAGCCATTTTTGGTGAAGGACCTGGTGCGCTCCACGAAAAAGGTAGTGGACCGGCTGCACCTGGAGAAGTTGCAGAAGACGGCTTCGCGCGCGGGCGTGATTCAGGGCCGCCTGGAAGAAATGAACATGACCGACCTGATGCAATCGCTGGAAATGGGGCAAAAGTCTTGCCGCCTGGTAGTGCGGAAGGGCCAGGAACAGGCGGAATTGTATTTTGCATCGGGACAATGCCGCGACGCGAAGATTGGCACACTGCTAGGCGATGAGGCGGTGTTCAAGGTTATATTGTGGACCGAGGGCGAATTCGAGATTGATTTCAACGCGGCCAATGCTTCGACCGCAACGACCACCACGCGCAGCACCACTGGACTCCTGATGGAAGCGATGCGTTTGTTGGACGAGGCCAATCGCGACACCGTCGGAAGCAATTGAGCCTGTCATGCACGTTGCTATCCTCACAATCAGCGATTCCGTTGCGCGCGGCGAACGCGTGGATCTCTCCGGACCCGCGCTGGCGCTACGTTGCCGAGACCTGGGTTGGGAAGTGACTGCGTCGCTACAGTGCTCCGATGATCCGGGCAGCGTGCGCAGTCAATTGCGAGAGCTTGCGGATTCGCGGCGCGTGGATCTGCTCTTGACCACGGGTGGAACGGGGCTGGGGCCACGCGACAATACCCCGGAAGCAACTCTGGAGATTGCCGAGCGAAATATTCCCGGGCTGGCCGAAGAGATGAGGCGCAAGGGCGTAGAGAAAACGCCGACAGCACTCTTGTCGCGTGGAGTGGTTGTGACGCGCCATCGAACACTGATCCTGAATTTGCCGGGAAGCCCGAAGGGCGCGGTGGAATCGCTGGACGCCATCGCACATCTTCTGCCACATGCACTGGAAGTGCTGAACGGCGCGCGCCACGATTAGCGTCTGAAAAGTCAGTCCATTCCTGAAAATCAGTGTGATTGAGTAGATGCTTCGAGAGAAGTGGATGCTCGTTTCACGTCGGCAGCCAGGGTCATTTTGTAGTGAAGACGCAGGATCGTGAGGCCGAGAAAAGTGATGGTATGGTCGGTGCGCAGGACATCGTCTTCATCCACATAGACGCGAAAGATTTCGTGAAGTGTTTTGAAATTGCGGACACGCCAGGCGTCCGGGCCAGATTCGAGGACCCGGTAAAAACCGGAGCGCCCGAAGGCCGCACCGGTGGAGATGAGACCGAAGGATCCATCGGGATGAGCGCAGGGGCGGAGGTAGACGTTACTGCTGCCGTAGCACGGGAAGGTAACTTTTACGCAGGGATTTTCTTCGCCGGGTAGATTAGCGATGGAGTAAAGACCAGCGTAGATGACTTTGCCCGTGGAACGGAAACGCCGAAGCCAGCCGGTGTGGACGAGAGTCCCGGTGCGCGGATCCCGGAGTTGCACGATTTCGCTGGTCATGCCTTTGGCGACTTCCAGCGAAGAGATGGGAAAATTCAGTTGATCCATGCGCCGGCTGATGAATTCGACGAGCAGCCACAAGACGAGTTTTCCCGCCAGATAGACTTCGCTCCAAACCTCGAGATGGTAGGCCGCGGCGTGTTCATAGAAATGCCGGACGCGCGGATGAATCTGGCCAGGATCAAAAGAAGGTCCGCGAAGCACGGAGAAATCGGGGATCAGACCCGCATCGGGCGGCATGGTCAATTCCAAGTGTTGCTCGTCGGCAATGCGTTGATAGAGGCCCGTGCCGATGAGTCCGGGTTTTCCGATCACGCAATTCAGCCAGGGAGATTCGCTTTTGAGAACGCGGCGGCCAAAGATGCGAACGAGCCAGAGAATGCAGGTTTGCAGAAGGAAGCCTGTGGCGGAATAGAAGAGTTCGCGGATGCCGGAGGATTCCGGAGCAGCGGACAGGGAATTGTCCGCGGGTGCGTTCGGATGCTGTGCCGGGGAATTCATGAAATCTCTAGTCTCCCAATGATACGCGGCTTACAGCTAAATCCGCAGCGAATGTACCTGCGCTGACAATTGCCGATGGAAACTGCCAATGAGAGCCCAGGGGAGGTTCAGATTGAAGTGATCTGCTTGCGTTTGATGAGAAGGAAGGGCCTCCCGATTCAGGCAGAATCGCTTGTTGACGGTTTTGACGGCGTCCATAACAATGTTTGCATCATGGCTACGAAACTCTCAGACAAGAATCTCGCGGTATTGGGTACGGGCAAACTGGGCAGCATCCTGTTGCGCGCCTATCTTAAGCAGGGGCTCTTCTCGCCGAAGCGCGTGAAGATCACCGTGCGCCACGAAGAGAAGGCGGCGGCGCTGGCGAAGGAACTGGGCGTTACCGGCAGCACAGACAACCGCAAGGCCGTTCGTGAAGCAGACATCGTGCTGTTGGCGGTAAAGCCTCAGGTGGTTGGCGAGGTGCTAAAGGAAATAGCGCCGGAATTGGGCAAGGACACGCTGATCATTTCGGTGGCGGCCTCGGTGCCGACCTCTTACATCGAACAGCGCGCCGGCGCCAAGGTTCCCGTGGTTCGGGCCATGCCGAATACGTGTTCCACGGTAGGCTGCGGGATGACCGGCATTTGCCGCGGCGCGAACGCTTCCGCCGAGCATCTGGAAATTGCGCAGGCTATGTTTAACGCGGTGGGGCGTACGGTGGTGGTTGACGAAAAGAATATGGATGCGGTCACCGGACTCTCCGCAAGCGGACCCGCGTTCATCTACATTATTTTGGAATCGCTGGCCGAAGCGGGCGTGAAAGTGGGCTTGCCGCGTGACATCGCAACCTTGCTGGCTTCGCAGACGATGAAAGGCGCGGCGAGCGTAGTGCTGGAGACCGGCGATCATCCGGCGCTGCTGAAGGATGCAGTGACGACTCCGGCCGGGTGCACGATTGACGGAATAATGGAACTGGAAGAAGGGAAGTTGCGCGTGACGCTAATCAAGGCGGTGGTGAAGGCTACGCAGCGCGCGGGGGAACTGCTGTTCGAAAAATAGTGAATTGCGAGCCAGCTCGCACGGCGCAAGAATACGCAAGTGTGATGGAGAGCAATTCAGGTAACAAGAAGTTGTGGTACGATGCGTCGAGAGACATCCCATGCCTGAGGCTTACATCCCGGTTCTGATTTTTGCACTGCTAGTGCTGTCGTTCCCCATTATTGCGTTGCTGATTTTCAAGTTGATCCGGCCAGAGACTGCCGGCGGCCCCGCCAAGCTGCAGCCGTATGAGTGCGGCATCCCGCCGGAAAGCAATGCGCGCGGCCGCTATTCGGCGCGGTTTTATGTGGTGGCCATGCTGTTCGTGATCTTCGACGTGGAGACGATGTTCCTGTTTCCGTGGGCGATTCTGTATCGCTCTTGGGTGACGCAGCACATGGGCGCGTTTGCGTTGGTGTCCATGTTTGTATTTTTGGGGATACTGCTGGTTGGCTACGCGTGGCTTTACAAGAAAGGCGCGCTCGATTGGGCGTAATTCTGCGTCACGGTTACTCTTCTCACCATTCATTCCTTGCGAACTTTTTCACGGATGTGCCCGCACGCATTGACTGTCCTGACTGCGTGTGTTAGAAACCTTGAGAGCGATCCTGTTTGCTGCCAGGTCGCGGTAGAGTGTGTCTGTCTGCAAGCTGGTTTGCGCGTCCTCGCTCCTTCCTTTTGCGCACGGCCTAAATTGCGGTCATTCTGAGTGAACTGAATCGGGGCTTACCAAGATTTTGAATCGCCCCACTTTGCAGCTCAATGGTCCCAGGGTACATGGCAGAAGAACCCAAGCCACCCGAATCGCCCGACAGTCCTAAGCCAACCGATGCTGCTGGCGCTACACCGGCGCCACCCGTAGCTCCCGCGAGCACGGAAGTTGCACCGCCGCCAGCCGCCAAGCCCACTGCGCCTGCCAGGCCCGCGCCGCCTCCGCCAAAGCCTCCTGTATTGATGCAGATTCCCTTGGACAACGAGCTTACGAAGCGGTACCGGGAGAATTTTGGCGCGGCAATTTTGGACGCGGTCGAGGATCGCAAACAGCCGTACCTGGTGATCGAGGCTACGCACCTGGCGGAGATTGCGCGTTATTCCAGGGACGTGGAAAAGTTTGATCTTCTAGAGGATTACACCGCCGTGGATTGGCCGCGACGCGAGAAACGCTTCGATTTGATCGCCATTTTGTATTCGTTCCCGAACAACATACGACTGCGGCTGAAAATTCCGCTTGCTGCCGAACAAAGTGCCGCCAGCCTGGTGGAGATTTGGCCAACAGCGAATTGGCTGGAGCGCGAGATTTTCGACATGTTTGGAATCACCTTCAGCGGACATCCCGACCTGAAGCGCATTCTTTTGCCCGAGGAGTGGCAGGGGCATCCGCTGCGCAAGGATTACGACATTCTTCAGCAGGACACGGCTTGGGTGCGAGAGAATCTCGGAATTGAGAGCGGGCAGTAGCGGTTATGATGCACACGGCGAAAGGAAGCTGACCTCCGAAACGTGAGCGACACTGTACAAGACGACGCGGCGCAAAAACAGACGCTACTGGGCGCCGACGAACTCGTCCTCAACATGGGGCCGCAGCATCCTTCGACGCACGGGGTGCTGCGCGTAAAGCTGAAGCTGGACGGCGAACGCGTGCGCGGCACAGAGTGCGTGATCGGGTATCTGCACCGCGGCGTGGAAAAGATCGCGGAAAACCGTACATACCAGCAATTCGCACCTTACGTGGACCGCATGGATTACGTTGCGGCGGTGAGCAACGGATTGGGCTACTGCGAAGCGGTTGAGAAACTTTTGAATGTGGAGGCGCCGCCGCGCGCGAAAGTCATCCGCACGATCATGACGGAATTGCAGCGCATCGCCAGCCACCTGGTGTGGCTGGGCACGCATGCGCTGGATATCGGCGCGCTTACACCGCTGTTTTACTGCATGCGAGAGCGGGAAGAGATTCTGAAGATTTTCGAGAAGTATTGCGGAGCTCGTCTGACCACGCATGCTTTCCGCATCGGTGGATTGCAGTACGAGGCTTACGACACGTTTGAAAAAGATGTGGAGCGCTTCTGCAAGGATTTCGAGCGGCGCATCCAGGAATACGTGGACCTTCTGACCGGCAACAGCATCTGGATTGGGCGAACGCGAAATGTGGGTGTGCTGAATGCGGCGGATTGCATTGCGCTGGGCGCGTCCGGGCCCGTGTTACGGGCAAGCGGTGTGAAATGGGACCTGCGCAAGGCGCAACCCTACGCCGCGTATGACCAATATAAATTTGAAATTCCCGTGGGCACGAATGGCGACACCTACGACCGTTACATGGTGCGCATGGAAGAGATGCGGCAATCGCGGCTGATTTGCCTGCAAGCGATCGAGAATATTCCCGCAGGGCCAATCCTGGGCAAAGTGGGCAAAGTGCTGAAGCCACCCGCGGGCGAGATTTATCATTCAATCGAAGCGCCTAAGGGGATTTTGGGTTATTACATCGTAAGCGATGGCACGACGCAGCCCTATCGCGTGCGCATCCGCCCGCCTTCATTCGTGAATTTGCAGGCGCTGGACAAAATGGCGCGCGGACACCTGGTGGCGGATGTTGTGGCCATCATCGGCACGCTGGATATCGTGCTTGGCGAGGTGGACCGCTAACGTCATGAATCCACTTCTCCACGACGTGCTGGTTTTTCTGCGGACCTGGTGGGTTGAACTTGTTTCCGGCGTTGTAATCGTTGCCGTTGTGCCGCTCGTCACGGGCTATATGGTTTTGATGGAACGGAAGTTGATGGCGGACATGCAAGCGCGGCTTGGGCCGATGCGCGTGGGGCCACACGGTTTGCTGCAGCCCATCGCGGACGCGGTGAAACTGCTCATCAAGGAAGACATCATCCCGGACAACGCGGACAAGATGGTCTTCTGGATGGCGCCGGTGGTGTCCATGACGGCGGCGCTGACGGCGATGGCGGCGATTGCGTTTGGACCAGCGTTCCAGGTGGCGCGCGATATTAACGTGGGGCTGCTGTTCATTGTGGGCGTGAGCTCGCTGGGACTTTTCGGGATTGTGCTGGGCGGGTGGGCCTCCAACAGCCACTATTCGATTATGGGAGCGCTGCGCAGCACGGCGCAGTTGGTCAGCTATGAAACGGCGGCGGGATTGGCGCTGGTCAGCGGCTTGTTGCTGGCGGGAACGCTGAACATTCGCGCGATCGTGGATGCTCAATACAATAGCGGCGTGTGGTTCGGATTTCTTGCGCCGGTGGCCTTTTTTATCTATGCGGTGGCTTCAATTGCGGAAACGAACCGCGCACCCTTCGATTTGCCGGAAGCGGAATCGGAACTTGTGGCCGGGTACATGACGGAGTACAGCGGTTTCCGCTGGGCCTGCTACTTCCTGGGCGAGTACGCCAACATGATCGTGGTTGGCGCCGTGGCGACGACATTGTTTCTTGGCGGATGGCTGCGGCCGTTCCCGCGAGTGCATTGGTTGAACTGGCTGGATGCGGTGCCCGCGCTGTTCACTGCGGCAGTGGGTGTGTATTGCGTGGTGCGGGCAGGGAAGCAGCCAGTGCGCGTGCAGGTGTGGTTCATGTGGGCGGTGGCACTGGCGTGCTTTGCCGTGGCGCTGATCCTGGCCGTGCCGTTGGCAGTGGCGCCGCTGAAATTTATGGTGCCTGGTCTGAACGGCGCTTTCTGGTTTTTGCTGAAAATCACGGGATACATCTACCTGTTTATGTGGCTGCGGTTCACGTTGCCGCGCTATCGCTTTGATCAATTGATGCACCTGGGCTGGTACATTCTGATACCGCTGGCGATTGTGAACGTGCTGGCGGTGGGCGTAGCCATGATTCTGGAAATGCAATATGGCTGGAACCGCTGGCTGGCGCTGATTGTGAGCACGGTGCTCACGCTGGTGGCGGCATTCTTCCTGCTGCGATTGAACGACAAACGCGCGGCGGCGGCAACATCGGCGGCGCCTCCAGAAGAGCCTGTGGCAGAGGATTCTTATGCTGGATAAGGTGATCTTTTTTTTCTTCGCGGGAGTGGCGATCCTGAGCGCCGGGCTAATGGTGACGCGGCGCAACGCGATTCACAGCGCCGTGTTCCTGATTACCACGCTGCTGGCCACCGCGGGAATCTTCCTGCAACTGCGCGCGGAGTTCATTTTTATCGCGCAGATTATTTTGTATGTTGGCGGGATCATGGTGCTGTTTATCTTTGTGATCATGCTGGTGAACCTGGATGTGGCGCTGCACCAGATGAAGTTTTCGCGGCAGAAATGGGTGGCATTGCTGGTGACGCTGGCGCTGGCCGCGGAAGTTGGAGTGATGCTGTGGGCATCACGCGGAGTGCCCGGCCAGGGATTCTTGTTGCCACGCGCTGTGCCGGCAGGCCAATTGCCGCCGAATACAGAAGCGCTGGCGGATACTCTGTTCAAGGGATACTTGTTGCCGTTTGAGATCGCCAGCGTTTTGCTGCTGGTGGCCATGGTTGGGGCAGTGGTTATGGCCAAGAAAAGGACGTAGAACGCGATGATGCCCATTGGCTACTACCTGTTTTTGAGCATGGCGCTTTTCCTGATTGGCGCTATCGGGGTGATTACGCGGCGCAACGTGATCGTGGTGTTGATGTCCATCGAACTGATTTTGAATGCCGTGAACATCAATCTGGTGGCGTTCTCGCGAATTTACGGAGACGTAGCCGGGCAGATTTTTGCGCTGTTCATTATCGCGGATGCGGCCGCGGAAGCGGCGGTGGGTTTGGGCATCATTATCGCTTTCTTCCGCAATCGTGAAACGGTGCTGGAAGACGAAATGGATCTTTTGAAATGGTGACGCGCTTTCCAATTTCGCCGGGGAAGGCTGGGAGTTGGCTATTCCAGAGGGTGCGGCCATGAATCCCTCCGGCTATTTCCTGGAGCATCTCTGGCTGATCCCGCTGTTTCCGTTGGTATCCGCCGCCCTGATGCTGTTGATTGGCCGGCATCTGCCAAAGGCGGCGGTGAGTTTCTTCTGTGTCGGCAGCGTTTTCCTTTCGTTTGTGCATGCCGCTGGCGCCGTCTACCAACTGATGGCCGCTTCGCCGGAGAATCGCGTTTACCAGCAAATTCTTTTTGAATGGATCACGCCGGGAAAGATGCCGGGGCCCGGCGGCCTGTTCAGCTTCGTGGCGGATTGGGGCTATCTGCTGGATCCGCTCTCCTGCGTGATGGTGCTGGTCGTCACCGGAGTCGGATTCCTGATTCACGTTTATTCGATTGGCTACATGGGACACGAAGGCGGCTATTACCGGTTCTTCGGCTACATGAATCTGTTCATGTTTTCGATGCTGACGCTTGTGCTGGCCAATAATCTGCTCCTTTTGTTTGTGGGTTGGGAAGGCGTGGGGCTCTGCAGCTACCTGCTGATCGGTTTCTACTTTCTGAAGAAGTCGGCTTCGGACGCGGGGAAGAAAGCATTCATCGTTAATCGCGTGGGCGATACGGGGTTCCTGCTGGGCATTTTCCTAATCGCCACCACGTTTGGGACAGTGCGGTTTACTTCGCAAATGCTGGGCGATCCCGTTGCCTATGCCGGGATCGTGGAAACTCTCCGGGCAATGTTGGATCAGGGACGGTTGATTGCTGGGGCGCCGGTTCTTACCGGCATTGCGTTGCTCCTCTTTGTGGGCGCAACGGGCAAATCCGCGCAGTTGCCGCTGTACGTCTGGTTGCCGGACGCGATGGAGGGTCCTACACCGGTCAGCGCGTTGATCCACGCGGCGACGATGGTGACCGCAGGCGTGTACATGGTGGCGCGCATGAGCGCTATCTATCAAGTGGCGCCGGTGGCGATGGATGTGGTTGCAGTGGTTGGCGCGACGACGGCGATATTCGCGGCTTCCATGGCCGTGGTGCAGAACGACATCAAAAAGGTTTTGGCGTATTCCACGATCAGCCAGCTTGGCTACATGTTTCTGGCGCTGGGAGTTGGAGCATTTTCGGCCGGCATTTTCCACTTGATGACGCATGCGTTTTTCAAGGCGCTGCTCTTCCTTGGAGCGGGCAGCGTGATTCACGCGCTTTCGGGAGAGCAGGACATTCGCAAGATGGGCGGATTGTGGAATACCATTCCGGCCACTTCGTGGCCATTTATGATGGCAACACTGGCCATCGCGGGTGTTCCTCCCCTGGCCGGATTTTTCAGCAAAGATGAAATTCTGGGTCACGCATTCAATCGCCACGATGGCGCGGACCGTTACTTGTTTCTGTGGGCGATTGGATTGATCACCGCGGGAATTACGGCGTTTTACATGTTCCGGCTGCTCTTCCAAGTGTTCTTCGGGCGGTCGCGCGTTGCGACCGAGCTCGAGGAGCACATTCACGAGTCACCTAAATCCATGACCGTGCCACTGGCGATTCTGGCGTTTCTTTCGATCTGCGGCGGGTGGTTTGCGCTTCCGGTTCTTTGGGGAGAAGAGAACACGTTTGGGACTTTTCTGCAGCCGGTATTGCAAAGAGTGTCGCTAGGCACAGCGGTTGCGGAAGTGGAGCAGCACAGTTTGTTCAAGGAATATTTGCTAATGATGGCGTCAGTAGGCATCGCGGCGCTGGGTATCTGGCTAGCGTATCGGGTTTACCTGCAATTCCCGAAGCTGCACACGAAAATCGCGGAGGCATGGCCGCGATTGCACAACGTGCTGCTGAACAAGTATTACGTGGACGAAATCTACGATGCGCTGTTTGTGAATCGCGTAAAGGACTTGAGCACGGCGCTGGGCGTGGTGGACGCCAAGCTGATTGATGGAGTTGCCGTGGACGGCGCGGGTTGGCTGGCGCGCGTGGCTTCTGGGATTTCAATGTGGTGGGACAAGTGGGTCATCGATGGCCTGGTGAATTTGACCGGCAAGATTACCCGGGGGCTCAGCGTGCCGGTGCGCATGTTCCAGACCGGCGTGTTTTCCAGTTACGCGCTGTTGATCCTGCTGGGGCTGGCGATTTTATTGAGCTATTACGGCTACCACATGCATACGATTGTGCGCAATTTGCGCTGAAAGGCGAACCGCATGGGGCTTTTTCATGATCATCTCCTAAGCGTGGTGCTGTTCACCCCGCTGGTGGGGGCGCTCGTCCTGTTGCTGATACCGCGCGACGCGCCGATGCTTCACCGCGCTATCGGCAATCTCTTTGGAATACTTGGCTTCCTGGTTTCCGTTCCGCTGGTGGTGCATTTCACGGTGGCGAATGGCGGCTACCAATTCACTGAAACCGCGAACTGGATTCCTTCCATCGGCGCGAAGTATGCGCTGGGCATCGATGGCATCAGCTTGCTGCTGGTGATGCTCACCACGCTGCTGGGCATGATCGCGATTACTTCCTCTTGGACCGCTATTACGTTGCGGACGAAAGAATACTACATTCTGCTGCTGCTCTTGCAGGTGGGCATGCTGGGCGTGTTCATGTCGCTGGACTTCTTCCTGTTTTACGTTTTCTGGGAAGTGATGCTGGTGCCGATGTATTTCCTGATCGGAGTTTGGGGCAGCGAGCGGCGGTTGTATGCGGCAATCAAGTTCTTCCTGTACACGCTGGCGGGTTCCGTCTTGATGCTGCTGGGTATCCTGGCGCTGTACTTCAACTATGAAAAGGGACTTCCCCAGGGAGCGATAGGGACTTTCGATATTCCCACGCTGCTGGCCGCCGCGCAGGGCTTTCCGGATTCGCTGAAGGCGTGGCTCTTTTGGGCTTTCTTTTTTGCGTTTGCCATTAAGGTGCCGATGTTCCCGTTTCACACCTGGCTTCCGGATGCGCACACAGAAGCGCCAACGGCGGGCTCCGTTATTCTGGCCGGCGTTTTGCTGAAAATGGGCACGTACGGATTCCTGCGCTTTTCGTTGCCGCTGTTGCCCGCGGATACGGTGATGCGCGCGAAGATCATTCACATCCTGATTGTGCTATCGCTGATCGGGATTATTTATGGCGCGATTGTCTGCCTGATGCAGAAGGACATGAAACGCCTGATTGCCTACAGCTCGGTAAGCCACTTGGGGTTTTGCACGCTGGGGATTTTTGCGCTGACGCCGCAGGGCCTCTCCGGCAGCGTGCTGCAGCAGATCAATCACGGCATTTCCACGGGCGCGCTCTTCTTACTTGTTGGGATTATCTACGAGCGCCGCCACACGCGTCTGATTTCCGAATTTGGCGGATTGGCGACGCCGATGCCGAATTTTGCGGCCATTTATCTGATCATTACGCTGAGTTCGCTGGGCATGCCTATACTTAACGGGTTTATCGGGGAATTCACGATATTGCAGGGCGCATTCGTGGTGAACAAGGCTTGGGCTGCCTGGGGCACGCTCGGAATCGTGTTGGGTGCCGCGTACCTGCTGTGGCTGTACCAGCGCGTGATGTTTGGCAATATCACGCACGATGTGAACAAGACGTTGCCCGATATGAACGCGCGCGAATATGCGGTGTTGCTGCCGCTGGTATTCCTGGCGTTCTGGATCGGGATTTATCCGAAGCCGTTCTTTGCGTTTATTGACAAGCCCGTAGAAAGAATCGTGCAGCAGGTGAATCCGAAGTTTTACGAGCAGGCGAATCGGGCGATGCCACCCGGCGCGCCGGCTGTTGTGCCCGCCGCTCCGGCAAGTTTGGAGGTCAAGTAAGGAATGGCGACGTACATTCCTATCATCGGGCGGCTCTTCCACTACATTCGGGCATTTTTCGAATGGTTAGGACACTTTCTCGCGCCCTTCTTTGACCCAATCGTGAATTACATCCACGGCGATGGCCTGGTCATTTTGCCGCAGATGGAGCTGCTGCTGTTCGCATTGGGAATTCTGATTTTTGATTTTCTTCTGGAGAAGCGGGAGAAGCACCTGAACGCATTTCTGGCGCTGCTTGGTGTGGCGGCCGGCGGCCTTGGGCTCTTCATGCAGTTCCAGAGGTTTCGCGAAGTCAGCGCGAACCCGATGGAATCATCCGGCATCAATGGCTTCCATAACACCGTAACCGTAGACGGATTTTTCCTGGTGTTCGCGCTGATTTTTCTGGCCGCCACGGCGCTGGTGATTCTGCTCTCAGTTAGATACCTGAATATCGAGAGGGAGCAGGAAGGCGAGTATTACGCGCTGCTGCTGTTTTCCTGCATTGGCATGATGTTCATGGCTTCAGGAACAGACTTGATCGTGCTGTTTCTGGGGCTGGAGACCATGGCGCTGAGCTTCTACGCGCTGGTCGGTTTCCTGCGGCGAGAGAAGCGCTCCAACGAAGCGGCGATGAAATATTTGCTGCTGGGCGCGTTCAGCACCGGGATTCTGGCGTACGGCTTTTCGCTGCTGTATGGCTTGAGCGCATTCCGGCAGGGTTTCCATGCCTCAACGAACATCAGTGATATCGGAGAGGCCGTTTACAATCGTTTTCAGTACACCTTGTCGCACGGCAGCATCGACTGGCTGGTGATCATGGCATTTGTCACCGTGGCCGCCGGGATGTTCTTCAAAGTGGCCGCGGTGCCGTTCCACCAGTGGGCTCCCGACGTATACGAAGGAGCGCCGACACCGATTTCCGCGTACGTAAGCGTGGCTTCAAAGACGGCAAGTTTTGCGATGCTGCTGCGATTGATGATCTACGTTTTCGGCGGCTCGCAAACCACTTGGGTGTATGTCATCGGGGGCGTGGCTATTGCTTCTCTGACATGGGGCAACCTGGCGGCGTTGACGCAGACCAATGTGAAGCGGCTGCTGGCATATTCTTCGATCTCGCATGTGGGCTACGTGTTGCTGGGCCTGGTAGCGTGGAATGAGACGGGCCTGGTAGGGATCATGTATTACCTGATCGCGTACGGATTCATGACGATCGGCGCGTTCGCCGTGGTGATCGTGATGCGGCAACGCGGGATCATCGGCGACGAGCTGGACGACCTTGACGGGCTTTACCAACGGAGTCCCGCCGCCGCGCTGCTGTTGCTGATTTTCATGCTGTCACTTGCGGGCATACCGCCGACAGCGGGTTTCATGGGCAAGTATTTCATCTTCCAGGCGCTGATCGAATCGCATCATCCGGTGCTGGCGGTATTCGCCGCGCTTTATATCGTGCCCGCGCTGTACTACTACTTCCGCGTGGTGGTGCATGCCTGGATGAAGAAGCCGGGCGATGCGCCGGCGCCGCACATGAGCAGCGCGCAGGCCGTGGCGCTGGGTGCGGCGCTGTTTGTTACACTGGCGGCGGGGTTGTATCCTGAGCCGTTCGCCCGTCTGGCACATTATGCCTTCGGACCATAACGAAAATCGCGACGAGCCGTTGACTCCCGCCCAGAAACAAGCCAAGGGGTTCTCGCAGCAGTTTGCCATGGCCATGGAATTGCCTTTTGTGATTGTGGGGGCTGTGGTGGTTGGCGGCGGGCTCGGGTATTTTCTGGATCGCTGGTGGCATACCAAGCCCATCCTGATGCTAGTCCTGGGCTTTCTGGGATTTTTCGGCGGCTTACGCGATGTGCTGCGGCGTCTTCCCGCGGACGACGATGGAAAGTCCAAGCGTTGACATTTCGAGGTACCTTGCGTCGGAGCGCCGGATCTCCTGGCTGACTTTGTTGCTAGGCGCGCTGGGAGCTGTGCCGGTTTGGTACTTCTACGGATGGCGTTGGGGCGCCGGAATCGCCATCGGCGCGGTACTCGCGTGGTTCAATTTTCGTTGGCTGAAGCAGGGCCTCGATGCGCTGACAGAAGCGGCGACGGCACAGACAGGCGGCCCAAAAGCAAGAGTGCCCGTGGGCGTTTATTTTCGAGCCGTATTTCGCTACGTGTTGATAGCCTTGGCCGTGTATGTTATTTTTAAGTATCTGCACGTTCCCGTGCTGAGCATGATTTTTGGACTGTGCGCCCTGGGAACGGCGACAATGGCCGTAAGTGTTCACGAAATCCTGCATCCCGTGGATCAATAAATGGAAGAACATCTAAGCCGGCTGACAGTGTGGGTAAATCACTTGCTTGCGCCGATCGCGCTGGGCATCCTGCACAAACTCAATGTGCAACCCACCGATTACGAGCATCCCATCCCCGAGTATCTGGTGATGTCGGTGGTCGTTCTGATCTTGGGGACGGTGCTTGCGTTCTATCTGAGGTCGCGACTTTCGGTGGAGCGCCCCGGTGGCTTGCAACAGGCCGCCGAGATGCTGCTGACGAATCCACTGGGCTTTGGTATCAAGGACCTCCTTGAGGAGAACGTTGGGCATGACGGCCATAAATTTATCGCCTTCACGGGGTCGATATCCATTTTCATTCTCTTGGCCAACTTGCTTGGCGTAATTCCGGCGTTGAGTTCGCCCACGGGTGGGGCGGTTCCTATCGTGCCGCTTGGGTGTGCGCTGCTTACATTCCTCTATTTCAACTGGCAGGGATTGCGGCATCACGGACCTCTTGGCTACTTGAAGACATTCGCAGGTCCCGTGTGGTGGTTGTCATGGTTGATTGCACCGGTGGAGATGATCAGCGCGACGGCGCGCATCCTTTCGCTCACCGTTCGTCTCTGGGCCAACATTTTTGCCAGTGACCTGATTTACGTGATCTTTTTGGGATTGTTGCTGGGGCCCGCGCAGTGGGGTTGGTCGAAGAGTCCCGTGCTAGGCGTCGCCCTGGGCATTTTTCCGGCGCTGATCCCGATTCTTTTTATCGGCCTGCACATCTTTGTGTCCATTATCCAGGCTTATGTATTTACGGTGTTGCCTTCGATCTATCTGGGACAAGCCGTGGCGGAAGAGCACTAAAACGAAATTGAGTTTGCCGTTTCAGCGTGAGACCGGTTGCAGGGCGCAGAACCGGGAACCACCCACTGGCGGTAATTCCAAGGAGGCAGTAATGAAGAAAGCAATGATGTTGATGGGAGCGCTCGCGTCAGTTGCGCTGTTTGCACCGGCCGCGTTCGCACAGGAAACGAGTGCTGTGGGCGGTAAGGGGACGCTGGCGATCGCAGCGGCATTTGGCATGGCGCTGGCAGCGTTTGGCGGCGCTTTGGGGCAGAGCAGAGTGGCGGCGTCAGCTTGCGAAGGCATGGCGCGGAATCCAGGCGCGTCCGGCGCGATTCGGACGGCCATGATTCTGGGATTAGTGTTCATTGAAACGCTGGCTTTGTTCACGCTGGCCATCATCTTCGCGAAGGTATAAGGCGCGAAAAATTCGGACGAAATTAAGCCCGCTCGGGGAAGCCCGGGCGGGCTTTTTGTTTTTAAGAGGATTGAGTCAGTCAGCGTATGTCAGCTTAGGGCTTTTTTCAGGCGTTTTGTGGTCTTCTGAAGTTGCTTCTTCAATTCGTCAATCTGCTTGGAGATGGCTTGCAGTTCTTCCTTGGCGACGGCGCCTGCTTTCTTGAACTGACGTGCTTTCTTGTCCGCCTTGCCGATCGCGGTTCCAATTCTCTCGCTGACTTGCGTTAGCTTGTCTTTCTTGGCCATGAGCTTTTCTCCTTTTTTGCTGGAGCGGCCATGCTATACCGAAATCTTAAATTCCGCCACAGGGAGATAAGGTCCAGCGTTTAGGACGCATGCGAGAACAAACATCGGGGATGAGTTAGCGGGCGGAAAGGATGAGGTTGGGATCTAGAACGATGCTGAGGATGTGGTTGGGAGCGAGGCCAAGATAGAGCGTGGCGAGCACCGTGACGATGACCACCATGGCGGCTGTGGGGCTGAGGCTTGCGGGCGCATCGGCGGGCACGCTGCCCTTGTGGTCGCTCATGTACATCACAACGATGATGCGCAAATAGTAGTACGCGCCGATGATGCTATTGATCGCCATCAGAACAGCCAGCCAAATGAGTTTGGACTTGATGGCGGCGGTGAAGATGTACAGCTTGCCGAAGAAGCCCGCGGTGATAGGCAAGCCGAGCAGCGACAGCAGAAACACGCTGAGCGCGGCGGCGGCAAACGGCTGGCGCGTGCCAAGGCCAGCGAAATCTTCATTGTTAATGTAGCGTTCGCCCTGCCCGCCCAGATCGGAAATAATCGTGAATGCACCGACGGAAACCAGCGAATAGCTTAGAAGATAAAAGAGCACGGCGGCATATGCGGCGGCTGGATCCAGCCCGGAATCCGCGTTTTTCGCGGTGGTCACCGCGGCCAACGCCACCAGGACATAACCAACATGAGCGATGGAGCTATAGGCCAGCATGCGCTTGATGTTGGTTTGCACCAGAGCGCCGAGGTTGCCCGCGAACATGGTGAGCACCGCAAGAATCCAGAACGCCCAGAACCAGAAATCCGTGGCCGCGTGAATGGTGGCAAAGATGCGCAGCAGGAGCGCAAACGTGGCCGCTTTGGGGCCAGCGGAGAAGAGCGCGGTGATGGGTGTGGGAGCGCCTTCGTAAACGTCCGGCGTCCAAACCTGGAACGGCGCGGCGGCCACCTTAAAGCCAAGGCCGACGAGGATCAGCGAAAGGCCCAGGCGCACAAGATTGCTGGAAGGATCGGCGGTGACGAGAAATTTCAGATTCGTGGAACCGGTGGCGCCATAAATCAGGGCAATGCCGTAGAGAAAGAACGCCGTTGCAAACGAGCCGAGTAGGAAATACTTCACAGAGGATTCGCTGGACTTGATGGAATCGCGCCGATATCCAGCCAGAATGTAGCTGGAGATCGAGGACATCTCCAAACCGACAAAAGCGGTGAGTAGTTCCTGCGCGGAGGCGAGAACGCCCATCCCGGCGGTGGCAAAGAGGATGAGAGCATAAAACTCAGCGGGAGCGAGTTTCTCTCGCTCGAGATAAGAATCTGAAGCGAGGATTACGAGGAAAGCGACCAGGCCGATGAGCCAATGAAAGAAGAGGCTGAACGTGTCAAAACGCACGAGGCCGCCGAAGCCCTCGCCGATGTTCGCGTAGAAAGTTGCCAGCGTCCCCGCGGCTGCGCCCAGCATGCTGATGAGCGTAAGTACCTGGCGGTTCTTGACGAAGGGCTGAAGCAGCATCAGCAGTACGCCCGCGCCGCACCAGGCGAGTTCCGGGAGAACGCGAAGAATGTCTTGTGTGCCTGGAGGAATCATTTAGCGGGTTCCAGACCTTTCCGAAGAAGATTGCGCGAGATTGGACGCCAGAATGTGCCCGGAAGAAACCGGCGCGGCGGCATTAGGAATCGCGGAAGGCAGCGCCGCTTCTCTGGCGAATGGGCGTGCCATCTGATCAATCACGGCTTGGCACGAGACGGCGAAGCGGCGAGTGAAAAACGGGGAGCCGATGCCCATCCAGAGCACCACGACCGCCATGGTCGCGAGCATCCACTTTTCGCGGGTGTCGGCGTCCGCGAGTTCGCGATTCTTTTCGTGCGTGACAACGCCAAAGAAAACCCGCTGGTAAGACCACAGGAGATAGCAAGCGGAGAGAATCACCCCGGTGGCGGCCCACGCAGCCCAGGTCCAATGCACCTGATACGTGCCCAGTAGAATGAGATATTCGCCCACGAAGCCGTTCAACATGGGCAAGCCCAGGGAAGAGAGCACGACGAAAAGGAAAAAGGCGGCGAGATGCGGCATTGGCGTGGAGAGGCCGCCGTACTCGCTGATTTCAAAAGTGTGACGGCGGTCATGGAGCATGCCAACCAGCAGGAACAGCGCGCCGGTGGAAACGCCGTGCGCCAACATCTGGAATACAGCGCCCTGCATGGAAATATTCTGGAACGCGAAGATGCCGAGAACGACGAAACCAAGGTGGCTGACGGAAGAATAGGCGACCAACTTCTTCAAATTGGGCTGCACCATCGCCACTAGCGCGCCATAAATGATGCCGATAATCGCCAGCCCGGCCACATAGGGTGCGGCACGGTGCGCGGCTTCCGGGAAAAGCGGCAAGCAGAAGCGAATCATGCCGTAGGTACCCATTTTCAGGAGGACGCCCGCAAGGATCACGGAGCCTGCAGTGGGCGCTTCGACGTGCGCATCTGGCAGCCAGGTGTGCAGAGGGAAGAGGGGAACTTTAATGGCAAAGGCAACGAAGAATGCCAGGAAGAGGAGCATCTCCGTGCGGGCGGGGAGCATGATCACCCCGGATTGCAGCAACGCCTGGATCTGCACGAGATCAAACGTCCCTGTGTTATTCGGGGTGAAAGGGATGCTCACGTTGTACAGCCATACGATGCCGACAAGCATCAGGATCGAGCCCGCCATGGTGTACAGCACAAATTTCACGGCGGCATAGATGCGGCGTTCGTGGCCCCAGATGCCGATCAGGAAGGCCATGGGGATCAGCATGACTTCCCAGAAGAGGAAGAAGAGGAACAGGTCGAGAGAGAGGAACACGCCAATCACGCCGACTTCCAGGAGCAACAACATGACGTGGAATTCCTTGATGCGGCGATCCACGGAATTCCAGGAGCAGAGCACGCAGATGGGCGTAAGGAACGTGGTGAGGATGACCAGGAACATGCTGATGCCGTCGACGCCGAGGTGATAGTTGATGGGCGGCGAGGAGATCCAATGGCCGAATTCGGTGAGCGAGTAGCCGGGCGCGTTGATGGGTACCGCGCGCAGCAGGAACAGCGAGAAAATGAATTCCACTACGGACACGACAAAGGTCAGACGGCGAATCCAGAGTTTGTCGTCGCCGCGCAGCAGAAGGAGTGCAGCCGCGCCAAAGGCCGGGAAGAAAATTAGAACAGAGAGGAGATGGCCGCTGAGTTCCATTAGCGCACCCCTCCCGCCGCCAAAAAGGCCGGCCGCCACAAGGGCCAGAAGACGATGGCCAGAATCACGATGGCCCCGATAATGACCCAGACGGCATAACTTCGAATATTTCCGGATTGCGTGTGGCGCACAGTATCGCCGACGGACTCGGCACCATGGGCGATGCCGTTAACCGTGCCATCGATCACCCCAACGTCGACGGCCTTCCAGAAGACGTTGCGCGATAGCCAGACGAGCGGCCCAATTATCAAGAGCTGGTACAGTTCATCCACATAATATTTGTTGCTGAGAATTTTGTGTAAGCCGGTGGAAGTGCCGCGCGCAATCTTGCCGGAGTACATGCGCCACGCCACGATCAGGCCGATGGTGGCCGCGAGCACGGCAACAACGGAGAGGCTCAGTTCCAACGAATGCGCGGCATCACCGCCCGCGGTTTCGGTATTGCCGAAGACCGGTGAGAGGAAATCAGCGAAGTAGTTCTGGCCGCCCCAGAGAGAAGGCGCGGCGAACCAGCCGCCAACCAGCGAGAGAAGCGCAAGGATCATCAGCGGCACGGTCATGCTGCCGGGCGATTCGTGGACGTGCACATGGTGTTCGTCGTAACGCTTTTCACCAAAGAATGTGAGCCAGACCAGGCGGAACATGTAGAACGAGGTGAAGATCGCCGCCAGCAGCCCCACGCCATACAAGGTTTTGCCACCGTTCTCCGATTGGTAGGCGGCGAAGAGGATTGCGTCCTTGGAGAAGAATCCGGCGAAGGGAACAAATCCAGCGATGGCGATGGTGCCAAAGAGCATGCACCAAAAGGTCACTTTGATTTTGGAGGCGAGGCCGCCCATATGCCACATATCCTGCTCGCCACCCATGGCGTGAATCACGCTGCCGGCGGAAAGGAAGAGCAGGGCTTTGAAGAAGGCGTGCGTCATCAGGTGAAAGATGCCCGCGCCAAATGCGCCGACTCCGCAGGCGAGGAACATGTAGCCCAACTGGCTGACGGTGGAATAGGCGAGCACTTTCTTGATGTCTGTCTGAACCAGGCCGATGGAGGCGGCGAAAATAGCCGTGGCGCAGCCCACAATCGCTACGACGTACATTGTCGTGGGCGCGTGCATGAAGAGAACGTGAGAGCGCGCCACAACGTAAACGCCCGCGGTGACCATGGTTGCGGCGTGAATCAAAGCGCTGACTGGCGTGGGACCTTCCATGGCGTCAGGCAGCCAGACATACAAGGGAAGCTGCGCGGATTTGCCGGTGGCACCCATAAAGAGCAGAAGGGAAGCGATCGTTAACGTGCCGAGCTGCCCCAAAGCTTCTGGTTGCCAGGTGGCGGCCGCGTCGAACACGGTTTTGAAATCCAAAGAATGGAATGTGCGGAACAACAGAAACATTCCCAGCATGAAACCGAAATCACCAATGCGGTTGACGATGAAGGCCTTTTTGCCTGCATCCGATGCGCTCTGCCTCAGGAAGTAGAAACCGATCAGCAGGTAGCTGCACAGGCCCACGCCTTCCCAGCCGACGAAGAGTAAAACGAAATTGGCGGCGAGAACCAGAATCAGCATGAAGAACATGAACAGGTTCAGATAGGAGAAAAAACGGTAGTAGCCGCCTTCGTGCGCCATGTAGCCGACGGAGTAGATGTGAATCAGGAAGCCGACGCCGGTAACGACCAGCACCATGACGACGGTAAGTTGATCCAACTGCAGATCAAACCCCGCGCGGAAAGTGCCTGCGACGATCCAGTCGAAAAATTCCTTGCGGAACGGCACTTGACCACTGGCGAAGAATTCGCGGACTGCCTCAATCGCGAATGCGAAGGAGAGTCCCGTGGAGCCCAGCGCGATGCTAGTGACGATTTTGTTGGGCCACTTTGTGCCGAGCAAGCCGTTGATGGCTGAGCCGAGCAACGGCAGCAGCGGGATGATCCAAAGATGTTCGAGTATGGGCATTAGAGTTTCATCAGATCAACGCGCTCGACGTTGAGCGAACGGCGATTGCGCGCGGTCATAATAATGATGCCGAGGCCGACAGCCGCTTCCGCGGTTGCAACAACGATGACAAACAGTACAAAGACCTCGCCGTCTGGCTTGCCGAGAGACTGGCTGAAAGCAACAAAAGCCAGGTTGACAGCGTTGAGCATGAGTTCGATGGCCATGAAGAGCGTGATGATATTGCGCTTAAACACGAAACCAACAACGCCAAGCCCGAACAAGATGGCGCTCAGTATCAGGTAGTAGCTCGTCGGGACCATGGTCAGTTCTCCCGCTGGGCCAGAACAATGGCGCCCAGGATGGCCACGAGAATCAGGAACGAGGTCAACTCAAATGGATACGCGAAATCCTTGAACAAGAGCATGGAAAGCGTCTTCGTTGAGGTCAAGCTGCCATGCGGAACCGCAGCGGGCAGGCTGCCCGTGGGTCGCATGAGAGCCGCCGCAATCAGCCCAGCAAGGGCCAGGGCCAAAGGGATTCCCGCAAAGGCGGCGAGCTTCGAGAAATTGGTCCGCTCTTCCTCACCCGCATTCAGAAGCATGATGACGAAGACGAACAAGACCATGATGGCGCCGCCGTAGACGATGATCTGCACGGCGGCAACAAATTCGGCGCCGAGCAGAAGATACAATCCGGCGAGGGCGACCATGACGACGATGAGCGAAAGCGCGCTATGAATCGGCTCGCGCTGCAGGATCAGGCTGACCGCGCCGAATATCGCAACGGCCGCAAGGACAAAAAAGATGATCAGGGAGGGGTTTATCACGGCTTCCCCCAGAAGAAAACGGCCACGGCCGTCAGAACCAGGTTTGCGATCGAGACGGGGAGGAGGAACTTCCAGCCGAAGCTCATAAGCTGGTCATAACGGAAGCGAGGGAGCGTGCCGCGCATCCAGATGTACACAAACAAAAAGGTGAAGACCTTTGCGACGAACCAGAAGGGACCCTGAACGTAGCCGTTGATCGCAGGGAAGGCAAGCAGCGCGCCACCAATGGCGAGCAGGGCAGTACCAACGCCGGGCAGCAGTATGCGCCCAAAAATTGTTTCGTAGCGGATGCCATCGAAAATGATCCACAGGCCAAAGGGAATCAGGATCACCGACGGAACATAGTGCGTGAAGGTCCACGAAACAGGGAAGGGTGAAGTCCAGCCGCCAAAGAAAAGAATGGTGCAGAGGCAGGAGACTGAAATCATGCTGGTGTATTCGCCAATGAAAAACATGGCGAACTTCATGCTGGCGTACTCGGTGTGGAACCCCGCCACGAGTTCAGATTCGGCTTCGGGAAGGTCAAAAGGCACGCGATTGGTTTCCGCGATGGCGGCGATGAAGAAACAAAGAAAGCCGACAATCTGGGGGAAAATGTTCCAACTGAGAAGACCGCGGCCGGATTGCGCCTGGGCTTCAACAATCCCGCGCAGGCTGAAGCTTCCGGCCAACAGAAGCACGCCGACGACGGAGAGGGTGAGGGAGAGTTCATAGCTGATCATCTGAGCCGAGCTGCGCAAGCCACCGAGCAGGGAATACTTGCTGTTGGAGGCCCAACCAGCCAGCGCGACACCGTAAACACCCAGCGCCGTAATCGCGAACAGAACCAGCAAGCTGATATCGACATCGGCGATACTGAGGTACGATTCGTAGCCCCAAATAGTGAAGTGCCCGGGACCAAAGGGAATTACCGCCAGCGAAGTGAGCGCCAGCATCAGAGTAAGAAACGGCGCCAGGAAATAGGCAATTTTGTCCACGCCAGTCGGCATGGGATCTTCCTTGAAAATGAACTTCACGCCGTCGGCGAGCGGCTGTAACAAGCCGTGCGGGCCTACACGATATGGTCCCCAGCGCGCCTGGATGTGAGCGATCACTTTGCGTTCGAGCCAGGTCAAATAGGCATCCACGGTGAGCACTAGAAACACGAGAATGGCGATCTTGATGACCGGCACAATCAGGAACGCGTAAGTGGTGAGGAATTCGTTCACGGTTTGGCTTCCGCCTCCGGGAGGGATTGCATCATGGTGCAGAAGCGGCCAAGTGAGCCGCTGGTGAAAAGATTATCGTTCGCGGAACGAATCAGCTGAAGGGGAACATCGTAAGGCTCGTGGCCGTTCCTGGAGAACTGGACCTTCGTAGGCTCGGCGCCGCCCGTGAGCAGTCCGCCGTGCTGCACATTGTAACCTGGCACGCTCTTGCGAATTTCCTCGAAGACCGCAGCGGGCGTTTTGAAATGAAAAGCTTTGCCCAAGCCCACTTTTTCAAACTGGTGTGAAACGATGCGAAGAAGGTCGAAGTCCGAACGTGTGCCCATCACCTCACCGGCTTTATGGAGCAACTGAATTTCGCCGGAAGTGTTGGTGACGCTGCCGTCCTTTTCATAGGCAGAGGCAGCAGGGAAGACGATGTCAGCTTGTTGGGCAGTTTCCGTGAGGAACATTTCGTGGACGATCAGGAGTTGCAACTTGCCACGCCCAGTGTCTGGCGTGCCGAAATGCGCGAAGGGGTTGGCGCCAACAACGTAAAGAGCTTTGAGCTTACCAGCCTGCGCCGCTTCCACCATCTGCGGTGCGGTGAGTCCCGGCTTTGTTGGCGGCTTGGTGCCCCAAACGGCTTCGAGGGCATCCGCGGCAGCTTTGTTATCAAGGTACGCGTAACCTGGGAGACGATCTGGAAGCAGGCCCATATCGGCGGCGCCGCGCGAGTTGGCGTAATCGCCAAGCGCCATATAACGGGTGATGCCCTGCAATCGGGAACCGAAGGCAACCAGATGGGCGATGGCCGCGCCGGATAGCTCGGAGCCGAAGACAATGGCGACATCCTGTTCCGCTTCGAGGGCGCTGCGCAGCGCTGAAAGGCGTTCCGTTAATTCCTGCGGCAATTCACCTTCGCCTGTGGCGAGCCAACGCACGGCAGCGCCTTCGTGTCCCTCGGGCAGTTGGATGGACTGCGTGGCCTTGCGGTCCAACTTGACCTCATGGGAATTCAGCAGGAACAACTTTGTTCCAAAATGCCGGATGCCAGCGCGAATCTGCCAACCGACCAGAGGATTCTGATTGGAAGGATCGTTGCCGATGACGAGGACAGCTTTGGATTGATAAAGCTGCTCCATCGTGAGAGAGCATTCCGCGGCGCGATCACCAAGCGCGGTGATCAGCCCGGTGTAATCCGCAGTGCGGTGATGATCAATATTGTTAGTGCCAAAGGTAGCGCGCGCCAGGCGCTGAAGCAGGTAATTCTCCTCGTTTGACGTGCGATTCGAGCCGATGAAGCCGACGGATTCCGGGCCATAGGCGGCGTGCAGTTCGTTGATCTGTTTGGCGGCGGCTTGCGCGGCCTCTTCCCATGAAACGGGATAGAGCTTGTCGCCCTTGCGCAGGAGTGGCTGTTTGATGCGTTCCGGATGCTGGGTAAAATCGAAGCCGAATCGCCCTTTGACGCAGAGAAAGTCTTTGTTGATCCCGGAAAGATCGCGATTATTGGCACGCAGGATTTCGTGATTGCGGACGCTTAGTGTCGTCTTGCAACCATTAGAGCAGTGCGTGCAAATCGTGGAGACATATTGCATTTCCCAGGGACGTGTTTTGTAGCGATAGGTGCCGCTAGTCAGAGCGCCGACGGGGCAGATGTCAATGCACATGCCGCACTCTTCGCAATCGAGGTGATCGCCGCCATTGGGAATGATGATGGAGTTGGCGCCGCGCATGCCCACGCCCAGGGCCTTCACGTCCATTCCTTCGTCGCAGACGCGCACGCAGCGGAAGCACAGAATGCAGCGAGGGGCGTCGTAGTAGACGAGGTCGGACCACTTTTCCTCGGGACGATGAATCTTTTCCTCGACGAAGCGGCTGGAATCGGCGCCGTAGCGAAACACCATGTCCTGCAACTCGCACTCGCCGCCTTTATCGCAAACCGGGCAATCGAGCGGATGATTGGTCAGCAAGAATTCCAGCATATACTTGCGCGCATTGCGCACCTGATCGGTGTTGGTGCGGACGACCATGCCCTCCGAAGCAACCAGAGTGCACGCGGTCTGCAGCTTGGGCATTTTCTCGACTTCAACAAGGCACATGCGGCAGGCTGCTTGCAGCGATAATCCGGGGTAGTAACAGAAGGACGGCACTTCGATGCCGAGGCGGCGCGTTGCTTCAATCACCAGCGTGCCTTGGGGTACCTGGACCTCGCGGTCGTTGATCTTCAGATTAATGAGCTTCGTTTCTGCCATGGGTCCCTACCGCGATGCCAAAAGCGACTCAGCGGATTTGTATGCGCACCTGCCGTGCAAGTGATCTTCAAACTCGTTACGAAACTTCGTGACGATACTGATGGTCGGCATGGCCGCGGCATCTCCGAGCGGACAGAAGGTACGCCCGAGCATGTTCGTGGCGAGTTCACCGACCGTGTCAATGTCTTCAGAGCGGCCAAGTCCAGCATGAAAGCGTTCTAGCATTTTGCGAAGCCATGTAGTGCCTTCGCGACAGGGAATGCACCAGCCACATGATTCATGCGCATAGAAATGCATGACGCGCCGCGCCATGTCCACCATGCAGGTGTCTTCATCCATGACCACCATGCCGCCGGAACCGAGCATGGAGCCGGCCTTGGCCAGCGAATCGTAGTCCATGGGAATATCAATTTCGTCGGCTTTCAGAAATGGACAGGAACTTCCGCCCGGAATCACCGCTTTAAGTTTCTTGCCGCCGCGAATGCCGCCGGCCACTTCATAAATGAACTTCTTCATGTTCATGCCCAGCGGAATTTCGTAAATTCCCGGTTTATTGACGTGCCCAGAAATGCAGAGCAAGCGCGTGCCGCCGTTTTTCGGAGTGCCGCGGTTGGCGTAAGCTTCCCCACCTTCCAGAATAATTGCAGGAACGGAACTGAGCGACTCGACGTTGTTGATGATTGTGGGGCAGCCATACAGGCCGACGATCGCGGGGAAGGGAGGCTTGATGCGGGGATAGCCGCGTTTGCCTTCCAGCGATTCCATCAGCGCCGATTCTTCGCCGCATTCATAAGCGCCCGCGCCAGTGTGAATCAGCAGATCAAAATCGAATCCGGAATCGAAGATATTCTTGCCCAGGTAGCCACGCTCGTAGGCTTCCGCGATGGCGGCATCGACGATGTCCAGAACGTAGCGGTATTCCCCGCGAATGTAGATAAAACCGTTATGCGCGTTGATGGCGCGCCCGGCGATGATGATTCCTTCGATGAGTTGATGCGGATCCATCTCCATCAGCGGACGGTCCTTGCAACTGCCGGGTTCGGACTCGTCAGCGTTACAGATGACATACTTCGGCTTGGGAGAATCCTTGGGCACGAAAGACCACTTCATGCCGGTGGGGAATCCGGCGCCGCCGCGGCCGCGCAGGCTGGATTTCTTGACCTCGTCGATGATGGAGTCCGGCGTCATCTGCTTCAGCGCCTTTTCGAGCGCCTGATAACCGCCATTCTGCAGATAGACATCCATCTTGTGAGAATCTTTGATGCCCCATCGTTTGCTGATGAGAGGAGTTTCCTGTTTGTCGCGATCGCGGAGCGCGCCGGTGATGATGGGAACAGGAGCGGGGTGGCCGCCCTTGTCGAGTTCCTCGATAATACGATCGAATTTCAGGGGCGTGAGATTTTCGTAATAGTCGTAGTTCACCTGCATTGCGGGAGCGCCCGTGCAGGCGCCGATGCATTCCACTTCCTCGAGCGAAAAGACGCCGTCCTGCGTGGTTTCCTTGTGGCCAATTTCCAGGCGCTTCTTCGCGTGCGCTAGAAGCTCCGCGCCGCCGCGCAACATGCAGGCGACGTTGGTGCAGACTTGCACGTGATGCTTGCCCTGCGGCTTACGGTGCAGCATCGAATAGTAGGCCAGCGTTTCTTCCACCTGTACGGGACGCAAATCCAGCCGCGTGGCGAGTTCGTTCACCATCTCGTCGGTGATGTAGCCGTATTCATCCTGCGCGTAGATCATCATGGGGATCAGCGCGCTGCGCTTGACGGGGTAGCGGTTCTGCAGAAGTTCGAATTTGGCGGCGAGTTTTGGCGAGAGTTCCATGATTACCTGTCCACTTCTCCCAGAACGATATCAATGGTGCCGATGCACGCGACAGTATCGGCGATCAACTGGCCTTTAACCATGCGTGGAAGGGCCTGCAGATTGATGAATGACGGCGCACGAAAATGGACGCGCAGTGGCTTGGGCGAGCCGTCACTGGCGACAAAGCAGCCAAGTTCCCCGCGCGGCGATTCGACGGCGACATAGGCTTCACCGGGAGCCGGAGAGAAGCCTTCCGTGAAAATTTTGAAATGGTAGATCAGCGCTTCCATCTCCGTCTTCATCTTTTCGCGTTGCGGTGGCACGATTCCCGGTGCATCGGCCTTGATAGGGCCTTGATCGGTGATCTTGTCCATGGCCTGCTTGACGATTTTCAGGCTTTCGCGAATTTCCGCAACGCGCACGAGGTACCGCGCATAGCAATCCGATTCGGTGCGCGTAGGCACGTTGAAATCAAATTCCTCGTAGGAAGAGTAAGGGAAGAGTTTGCGGTTGTCGTAAGAAACGCCAGCGGCGCGCAGGCCGGGCCCCGTTGTGCTGAGGGCGATCAAATCATCGGGTGAAAGGTAGCCGACGCCCTGCAAGCGACCCTTCCAGATACGATTTTCCGTAAGCAATGTTTCGTATTCATCCACGCGCGCAGGCATCATTTCCAGAAAACGCTTGACCGGCTCGCGCCATCCGGCCGGTGGTTCCAGCGCTAGCCCGCCGATGCGGATATAGCTGGTCATCATTCGCTGCCCAGAAAAGCGCTCGAAAATCTTCAGAATCTCCTCGCGCTCGCGGAAACAATAGAGCAGCACAGACATGGCGCCCATATCCAGGGCATGGGTGCCAAGCCAGACGAGGTGCGAAGAGATGCGCTGGAGTTCGACGAGCATCACGCGAACGTATTGCGCGCGCTTGGGCACTTCCAGGCCCAAGAGCTTCTCTACCGCCAGGCAGTACACCAGATTGTTGCCGAGGGGGTTGAGGTAATCGATGCGGTCCGTCAGCGTGATGGCCTGCGAGTAAGTCTTGTCCTCGCAGCTTTTCTCGATGCCCGTGTGGAGATAGCCGATGTCTGGAACGGCGCTGACAACATTTTCGCCATCGAGCTCGAGGAGCACGCGGAGCACGCCATGAGTGGAAGGGTGCTGCGGCCCCATATTGAGGACCATCGTTTTAGTGGTGCCGAGCGCTGTCTCAACGGTAGTCATGGGATCCCAATCCGCTTAGCGGAATCTAGCGTTTGCCCTCCGTCGGGAAATCACGGCGGAGAGGAGAACCTTCAAAACCCTCGGGAAGAAGGATTCGGCGCAGGTCCGAGTGGCCATCGAACCGAATGCCGAATAGGTCAAAAATCTCGCGCTCGAGCCAATTGGCCCCGGGCCAGACGGGCTCCAGCGAGTCCACCACGGGATGCTGGGCGCTGACGCAGGTGCGAAGGCAAATGCGTTCGCGGCGTGGAATGGAAACGAGCTGATAATTCAGCTCAAAGCGCGGTTCCACGGGGTAGCGGTCCAGGCAAGTTGCGTCGCTGAGCAAGTTGAAGAGAAGAGCGGGGTCTTGTTTGCACTGCTCCGCTGCAGCGCGAAGCAATTCTTTGGGAACGACAATGGTCGTGTCCCCGCGGTATTCGAGCACCTGAGAAACTGCCTGGGGATTCCAGGCACGGAGGTGTTCGACTACAACTTGAGCGGCTGCGTTGGCGAGCTGCGTCACTTGAACAAGGTCCTTACGGGCTTGCGCTGGCGTTACTTCTGAGTCTTATGCCAGTCGAGTGCGCCCTTCTTCCAGAGATAAATGTAACCAATCAACAGAATGGCGACATAAAACATCATTTCTACGAAGCCAAACCGCTTCCAGACTGCATCGCGAACCAAATCCTTAAAAATGTAGGCCCAGGGGAAGAGAAAAATAGCCTCAACGTCAAACAGGATGAAGACCATCGCCACCAGATAAAACTTCACCGAAAAAGGCTCGCGCGCATCTCCCGTTGGAGTGATCCCGCACTCATACGGTTGCTGCTTGGCCTTATTGGGGCGACGCCAGCCGATAAACGTGGAAATGGCCAGCAAGGCCGCGGCTAAGACCATAGCCACGAGCAGGTGTATTAGAAGAGGAACGTAAGCGTGAAGGCCGGAGGAGGTCATGGTCAAAGCGTTATAATAGCGATTGACATGCCGCCGGGTCAAATTGTTCCGGTCACTCTCCGGACGGCTGCGCGGACGAAACTGGCGGGCAAACCCCGCGGGAGCCATGACGGATCATGGTGTTTGGTCACAATACAAATATTAAATTGGGAGGGGTGACGTACCACGTCCAGACCGAGGACCGTGGCGTGGCGCACGCTCTGATTGACACCACGGTGTATTTCCGCGGACGGGTGCTGCACCGTCGCACAAATAATTACTACGATTTGTTGCCGATGAATAAGGATAGCGAGCAGGCCCTGGAGTTGCGCGTTGAGGAGCAACACCGCACCGTGCTGGAGGAGATGAGGGAAGGCACCCTACAACTTGGGCTGCCGCCAACTGCACTGGAGTCCGGCATCACTGCGCCCGCTACGCAAGAAGCGACTCAAGAGCCAGCGCAGGAACCAACTGCAGCTGAGGCCCAGGCTCCGATGGGGGAAGCCGCAAATGCAAAGCAGGCAGGGCAAGTTCCTGTTGCGCGGGAGCCGCAAAAACTTGTGCTGGAATTGCTGAACGCGAAGTCCTGGCTGTCTGGAAAGCACGCCCACTTGCAGGTGGCTGTGAAAGAAGAAGGAGGGCGTCCAGTAGCTGGCGCGCGGGTGCTTGTAGTGATTGAAGGCGCCGCCGAGCCGAAGGTTTACGAGAGCGTGACCGGAGAGAACGGGACCGCCGAGGTCCAGTTTGAAATGCCTCGGGTTACGGGTCAGGATGCGGCGCTTCTTCTGCGCTCAGAGTTCCAGGATGGACATGGGCATTTGCGATTTACCCTGAAGGCCAAGTCTCGCGTTCCTGTGGTCTGAGAGCGAAATTGACAGGCGATTCGGCTGGCTGATCCCAACCTTAGGCCGAAAACTTAGGTGCCATTCTCAGCTACTGATTGGCGATATATTTTTTCCACGGACGCCAGTAGTATTTCGGCCAACCCTCGCGAACACCTTTGTAATCGTAAGCAGGTACGCCTGCATGGACCAGATCGACCTGGGCGCCGCCGGCAACACGGCTGAAATCGAGAATCAAGATTGACCAATCGCCTTTCTTCCAGTGGGTCGCCCGCCAAAGCTGCACAATCCTTTTGCCCGGCACGATTACAAGATTCTTGCCCTCGAGTTGGCGGCCAAACGCAGTGAACTTTCCCCCTGCTTTCTTACTGATCTTGGCTGGTGCGCCCGTGGATGCTGTGTGTTTGCGAGAATCCAAATACATGGCAAACAGAGTTTGCGGAGAGGTGCGGAAGCGCACACTCTGCTGAATCATCGAAGTCATGAAGCCTCACTCTGCTCGAAGATATTGGGTCAGAGACCCTCGAGCAGGTGGCCCATCTTACGCTTTTTGGTTTGCAAGTACTTGCGGGAAATCCGCGAGATGCGTGGCTGGCAGGGAACGCGTTCGACTACTCGGACGCCCGCCGATTCCAGTTGTTGCACCTTATCGGGATTGTTGGAGAGCAACCGGATTCGCGTGGCCCCGAGCTTCTTCAGAATCTGAGCAGGGAAGTCATATTCGCGGGCATCCGCGGCAAACCCCAGCGAAACGTTGGCCTCCACCGTATCCATCCCGCCGTCCTGCAATTGATACGCTCGCAACTTGTTCATCAGGCCGATGCCGCGGCCCTCTTGCGGGAGATAGAGGAGGATTCCCGCGGGAGCTTGGCCTATTTTCTTCAAGGAGAGTTCAAGCTGGGCGCGGCAATCGCAACGCAGCGAAGTAAGCACGTCGCCCGTCAAGCATTGCGAATGCACTCTGACGAGCGGCGCGGTTCGGCCTCGCAGGTTGCCGCGAACAAGCGCCACTGCTTCGTCTTTCGGCCCGCGACCCGTAAATCCATAAATCGTGAAGCGGCCATAGCGGGTCGGCAACTCGGCATTCGCAACGAGGCGCGGAGTGTTATTCGCGGGTCGCTTGCTCTTCTTGACGGACGATTTTGTAACCATAAGAAGGCACCAGTATAACAGGGAGCCGCGACTGCTCGGCGCATGCAACGTTTTCTCTACAGCTTCTTTACATTCGAGTGACAATTGGCTAGCGTAAGCGAAACGCTTGCGATAAACGATGGACACGGCTCCCCCAATTCGCGAACTGCTCTTCACCCTGTTGTTGAAGGTGGGGGTAGCCTCTTCCATCGCCGCATTGTTGGCACGCTGGAACACTTTTCGCCGCGTGCTCTTCACCGAACAGCGCGATTCGGATCAGAAACTGAAGCTGATGCTGTTCATGACGCCGCCACTCATTGTGGGCGTCACGCTGCGCTTGGCTTTTCCAGCCTATCGATTCGCCGACCTCTCACTGGAAGGCGCGTTCCTGATGGGATTGCTCGGCGGGCGCGTCGTGGGCCCTGTCGGCGGCGCGATTATCACCATTCCAGCGCTGATGGCTCACGAATGGCTGGCCATGCCGGCGGCGTCTGCAGCCGGTTTGCTGGGTGGCCTGATCCGCCAGCTAATTCCGGATCGTGAAGACTTGTGGAGCTTCGGGCCATTCACGTTCCTGAATATACCGAAAGCCATCATGCGCATGGTGCGCGATACGGAAATCATGTGGGAGATGTTGCCGTTACTCACCTGCGTGGGTCTGGAACTCGGACGCGTATCGCTAGTGATGGCTACCAAGCCCAAATGGTTATTTGCGATTGACCCGCACTGGAACTGGGTGTTGTGCGTGGTGGTGTTGGGCACACTGATGAGCGTGGCGGCACCACTGAAGATTTGGAACAACACGCGCATCGAGATGAACCTGGAGCGCCATCAGCAACTGTTGCTGCGTGCCAGGATGGATGCGCTCTCCAGCCAAATCAACCCGCATTTTCTGTTTAACACGCTCAACACAGTTTCCGCGCTGATTCGCATCGATCCAGATTCAGCGCGCGGCGTGGTCCTGAAGCTGAGTAACATCCTCCGGAGACTGCTGCGCAAACACGAAACTTTTGTCCCGTTGCGCGAGGAGCTCTCTTTTATTGACGATTATCTGGATATCGAAGTGGCGCGGTTTGGCCACGACAACCTGGATATCGTGAAAGAGATCGATGCTGAGACGCTGGAAACCTTTATCCCCAGCATGCTGCTGCAGCCCATTGTGGAAAACAGTTTGAAACACGGGCTGGCACCGAAGCTGGAAGGCGGCAAGATTCAGTTGCGCACCTCTCACCGTGACGGGCGCCTGCACATCGAGATTCAAGACAACGGCGCGGGAATCTCCGAAGAAAAATTGCCGCACGTTTACGTGGAAGGAATCGGTTTGAGCAACGTTCGCGAACGATTGCGTGTGCTTTATGGCGATGACTTCCGCCTGGAGATCGAAAGCCACGAAGGGCAGGGAACCATCATCCGGATTGATGTGCCAGAGTTGGTGCCAGTCATCCCCGAAGTGAGCCTGATTTAAAACGAGCGGATCCCGATTAAAGGGTGAGAAAAAAGGGCTTGACAGCCGCCCATCGCTGCAGTATGTTCTGTACATACTGAAATGACAGACACAACCAAAGCAACACTCACTCCCGTAGCTCAGAAATTCATCCTCCATTGGGGCGAAATGGGCACCAAATGGGGCATCAACCGCACCGTCGCCCAGGTGCACGCCCTGCTCTTCCTCGCGCCGCATCCCGTGCCCGCGGACGAGATTTCCGCCACCTTGTCCGTGGCGCGCTCGAACGTCAGCACCAGCCTGCGAGAATTGCAGGGATGGGGCATTGTCCGCGTGGTGCACGTTCTGGGCGACCGCCGCGACCACTTTGAGACCACCCAAGACGTCTGGGAGATATTCCGGACCGTTTCCGAAGAGCGGAAGCGGCGCGAGATTGACCCCACTCTCCGGGTGCTGACGGAGTGCGTCCAGGAGTTAAAGAACGGCCCGCAAGGCGAGGCGTATACGCGGGAACGGCTGGAGACCATGCTGGACTTTTTGACCACGATGACCGGGCTGTTCGAGGAAGTACTGCGAATGCCCGTGGGCGCGCTGAAAGGCGTGGGCAAGTTGCGCGGCAAGGTAATCACGCTGCTGGGCAGCGAAAAGAAGAAAGCCGGCTGAGCACGAGATTCGCGGTGCATGACTGTTGATTGGAGAACGGCGCCATCATGATTTCACTGGCCAGCGAATACACAGACGGGAAGGGAAGACACGCCAAGGGCTGGCTCTTCTTCGACGCCGAGTGCGGATTTTGCAGCCGGTTCGCCCGTTGGCTGGAGCCTCTATTGATCCATCGTGGCTTTGCGGTGGCACCGCTGCAGGATCCACGAGTGAGCGACTTGCTCGGAATGCCTCGTCAGGAACTGTTGCGCGAGTTGCGGTTTTTGCATTCGGATGGCCGCCAGTGTGGAGGCGCCGACGCGATTCTGGCCGTGGCGCAGGAGATTTGGTGGGCGCACCCACTTGTTTGGCTTGCGGCGATTCCTGGCGCAATGCCGCTCTTGCATGCGGGGTATCGCTCGGTGGCGGCGCATCGCAATTGTGGCAGTGTAACGAGCCCCCCGATTGAACGTCAATCAACATGAACACTTGTTATGGAAGACCGACAGAGCCAGTCGATCAGGCGAGGAGGTGAGCCTTGAATCTGGTGAGTATTTGGACATGGAATGGCCGCGTCAGCCGGAGTACTTATGCGATTGCGGGATTCCTTGGCGTCGCCATCAAGCACAATTTGGACCGGCTGCTGGCCCACGAATCGGGACTATCCTGGCACATCTGGAATTACTGGTATGCGCTGGAAGGTTCGACTCGCCCAAACAGTTTGGCGAATCCATCGCGAGAATTCCTTGCCGCCCTGCTGCTGACGGCGCTGCCATTTATTTGGATTGGCGTGACAATGACGGTGAAGCGTTTGCGGGATGCTGGCCAGCCACTCTGGCTGACCATTTTGTTCTTTGCTCCCGTCGTGAATCTTCTCTTTTTCGCGGTGCTATGCGTTTTGCCGAGGCGCGAAGTTCATGGTGCTTCGGCTGCCGCCACAATAACAGCGCCGGCTCCAACCCGCTTCTGGCCAAAGGGCCGCTGGGGCAGCGCTGTCCTCGGAGTCACCACTGCCGTCTTATTGGGCACGAGTGTCGCGTGGTTCGATCTACGTTTTCTGGGTAGCTACGGACTCACCCTGTTCGTTGCACTGCCTTTTGTGATGGGGTATATCGCGGTGTGGGTACTCTGCAGAACGCAACTTCGCACATTCTCTGACGTCCTGGCCGTGGTTACATTGACGGTGGTCGTGACAGGCGCGGGAATCGCTGCAGTGGCCATCGAAGGGCTTGTCTGCCTGGCCATGGCGGCTCCAATCGCTTGGGTGCTTGCTCTGTTCGGAGGAACGCTGGCCTACACCATCCACAATCACCCCACCGTGCAGCAGCCTGCGAACTCGACGTTCGCCGTATTAATCTTCGCCCTTCCTGCCATGTTGGGCGCGGAGCATTTTGCACCACCGCCTGTGCCGCGCTATCAGGTGCGCACGAGTATCGAGATTGCGGCGCCTCCAGAGGTTGTCTGGAAGCACATCATCGCGTTTCCTCCACTGGCGGAAGCCAAAGAGTGGCCATTTCGCTTAGGCATTGCCTATCCGATAGAAGCGCGTTTGAAGGGAAAAGGTTTGACTGCCGATCGCGAGTGCCGCTTCTCGACGGGAAGTTTCAAGGAACCGATTTTGGCGTGGGAGCCGGGAAGACATTTTGCTTTTGCCGTGGCCGATGAGCCGCTCTTGATGAAAGAGACTTCGCCTTACGGGAACATCCACGTGCGGCATCTGGAAGACCACGATTTTCAGCCGGAACGCGCTGACTTCGTGCTGGTCGCCTTAACGAATGGCGGCACGCGGCTTGAAGGAACGACAACTTATCAGAACAAGATGTGGCCCGGAGCGTATTGGAGGTTGTGGACCGATGCCATCGTGCACAGCATCCATCACCGCGTTTTTGTTCACGTGAAGGAGTTGTCGGAAGAGGAAGCTCGCGCACATAGGGATTAGGAATTCGTGGAATTGTCATGACGAATGAAACAGTTGTAATCACCGGCGCGTTTAGTTACACGGGCAAATACGCGAGCCGATTGTTGCTCAAGCTTGGATACAAAGTCCGCACACTGACAAATCACCCTGATCGCAACAATGAGTTTGGAAATCGAGTCGAAGTATTTCCCTATGCATTCGATCAACCCGAACTGTTATTGAATGCACTTAGAGGGGCTTCAACACTCATCAATACCTACTGGGTGCGTTTCCCTCGCGGCAAAACGACTTTTGAGACGGCAGTGCAGAACACATGCGCATTGATTAGCGCGGCTAAAGAAGCTGGACTCCAGCGCATCGTCCACGTCAGTATCGCCAATCCCTCAGTTCAATCGCCTTTGAGCTATTACCGCGGCAAAGCGCAATTGGAACAGGCGGTGATGGAATCGCGGCTCAGCTACGCCATCGTGCGCCCCACGGTAATTTTTGGTGCGGAAGATATTTTGATTAACAACATTGCCTGGTTCATTCGCCACTTTCCCGTGTTCGGGATTCCAGGTGATGGCCGCTATAGTGTCCGCCCCATCTACGTGGAGGACATGGCGCGATTGATGGTCGACGCCGCCAGGCAAAAGGAAAGCACCGTGCTCAATGCCGTTGGACCTGAGACGTTCACCTTCGAGGAGCTTGTCAGGATGATTGCCTGCGAACTGGGAAAGCCTGTCGGCATCGTGCGCATGCCGGCAGCTTTGGCGTATCTCAGCACGCGCCTGACGGGCCTGATTATGCGGGATGTTGTGCTGACGTGGGAAGAATACAAAGGGTTGATGAGCAACCTTCTCGCCCCTGAAGGGCAATCCACGGGAGAGACGCGCCTGACGCAATGGCTTTCGGAGAATCGCGAACGGGTGGGCAGGCGTTACGCTTCGGAAGTCGCGCGTCACTATTTGGAACCATCCGGGCGCGCTCCCGCACTTTGATGCGGGAGCAGGGTAGAGCTGACATCTGTCAGCAATCAAACAAGGGCGCGCGTGTCCTTTTTGCTACTTCGATGCGCAACTTACATTGACCGCTGAAGATTCGCAAGCTAACCTGAGCATGAAAATCAGTACTCGGCGGAGGCCGTTTTGCCTGATGACTGAGACAAAGTGGCGCACCGTTTTGACCCGCGTTTTTTGTTCCCCCACAACGGCTTTCATTGTCGCTCTGTTGATTCGGTCGCTCGTGTTACTGCTGTCAGTCGAGTATGTGGATCACCTTCGGAACTACTATGGCTTTCGAGGTTTCGAGACTTTTGCAGTCGTTCATTCGTTGGCCACAGGTCATGGCTTCGCTTATGCGACTCCGAGGTACGTCCCGACTGCCTGGCTGGCGCCCGGTTACATCTGGATCGTAACCGCGGGCGAACTCCTGTCACCCAAGAACGGGCCCATGGTTGTGCTGCTGAGCCGGATCTTCAATATTGTGATGTCCGCGCTTACGTGTTATCCGGTTTATTTTCTGGCGAAAAAAATCTCGACCAAGGGCATTGCAGCGGGGTCCGCATTCGTCTGGGCGTTGCTGCCTGTTGCGATTCTTATGCCGGTCGAATGGACCTGGGACCAAAGCCTTACAACTTTTCTATTCACGTGCCTGCTGCTATTCACCTATAAATTAGGCGAGTCCTCATCCGTGCTTCTCTGGTGCGGGTACGGTGTGCTCTGGGGCGCGCTGGCGCTGACGAATCCCAGTCCGTGCCTTTTGTTGCCTTTTCTTGCTCTGTGGCTGTGGTATTCCCGCCGGAAGATCGCGACACCGTCGTTGAAATTGTATGCGAGTGCAACGCTGTGCCTTTTTCTGACGCTGGTTCCATGGACGGTGCGGAACTGGCGCGCAGTAGGCGGCTTCACTTTCGTGAAGTCGAATTTCGGCGAGGAATTATGGCTGGGCAACAACCCCGAGGCAAGCGACACATTCTCCGCCGCACACCACCCGTTCAATAATCCGCAAGAACTTGAGCAGCTCGTTTCGCAAGGGGAATTAAATTACAACCGGAACAAAGAGAGGGAGGCTCTTCTGTTCATCCGGTCACATCCCACCTCCTTCGCAACACTGTGCTTGCAACGGATTCTGGATACGTGGACCGCTGCTGATGATGTGAAAACAGATCTATTCATCAAACCGTTAGGGATTTCCGATGTCTACATCGCCTTTACTGCCTTGTTCTCGATTATTTCCTTCGCGGGTTTGGTGGTGGCGATGAAGACGGATGCCATGAAGTGGCTTCCGTTGGCGTTGGCCTTCATATTGCTCCCCATCCCTTACTACATCACGCATTACCAGCAGCGCTATCGCCACCCCATTGATCCGGTGATGGCAATATTCGCGGCTCTTGCCATAGTGACTGTTGGTGCGTGGCTGAACGGAAAAAGCAGGCCGCCCCTCTCGAGGACTGCTGAGGCTGAGGAGCGAGTGGGCTGAATACCTGGGGTTTTGCGCACAGATGAGCGAAGCCTTAGTTGGCCGATTGAGACGGCGAGATAACTCGAATGCGCACGTTCGAGTTCGTGACGGAGCTAGGACTTTCGCCACTTCCCAGGAATCAGATGGAATTGGTCGAGCTGTAACCCAGGCCGAGATCAACCGCATGATTCGAAGCGTTCTCAGGTGTCCTGGCGATTCATCCTGCGCGGCCCACTAGCGAGCCTTCGAGCACCTGCTCGTAATATCGTTCGTACATGGGGATGATGTCGTTGGCACAAAACCTTTTCCGGGCATGGACGCGTGCGAGTTGCCCCATTTCGCGGCCTCGGTCGGCGCGCGAGAGCAGATCGATGGCATACTTTGCGGCGAGTTTCACATCACCGGGTTCGATCAGGTAACCATCCACGCCGTTCTCAATCACTTCCGGGATGCCACCGGCATTGGTGGCAATCACCGGCACCTCGCACGCCATAGCCTCCAGAGCGGCCAAGCCGAATGACTCGAGCCTCGAGGGAAGCAGGAACAAGTCCGCCTGGCCTAGCTTCTCCCGGATGCCATCTTGTTTCCCCAGGAAAAGGACATCGTTCTCCACGCCGCGTCTGCGCGCAAGCTCTTCAGCGGGGATGCGGTCCGGGCCGTCGCCGATCATGACCAGTTTCGCGGGCATTTTCTCGCGCACTAGAGCAAAAATCTCAATGGCATCGAGGATGCGCTTGACGGGCCGGAAATTCGAAAGGTGCATCAGGATGGGTTCACCGTTGGGCGCCCACTGCGCGCGGAGTTCCGCATTTGGCTGGCGGCAGTAGAGGTCACAATTCACAAAATTGGGAATCACTTCGATGGGACGCTTAATGCCAAATTCATCCACTGTGTGCCGGTAAAGATAGTGCGAAATGGAGGTGACGCCGTCACTCTGTTCGATGGAGTAGCGGGTGATCGGGAGAAAGTTGGGGTTGTTGCCTACGAGAGTGATGTCTGTACCGTGCAGCGTGGTGATGAAGGGCAGCCGACGCGGCGCAGCCATCTGGCGCGCAAGCAAGGCGCTGACGGAGTGCGGAATCGCGTAATGAACGTGCAAAATGTCCAGAGATTCGGCTTCAAACACTTCGAGCATCTTTACCGCAAGGGAAAGCGTGTAAGGGGAATGGTCAAACAGAGGATAAGAGACGACGGCCGCCTGATGAAAATGGATGCGCGGGTCATTGGGATTCATGCGGATGGGAGGTGCGTACGTGATGAAATGGACGTCGTGGCCGCGGGCAGCGAGTTCCTGGCCAAGTTCCGTGGCAACAACGCCCGAACCGCCATAGGTGGGGTAACCAGTGATGCCGATACGCATGAGAGGCCTCAATCCAAATTTTGCGCGCAAAATGGAACGTACTCGCTTGCTTGCGGAGTAGCAAGCCAAGATACTAGAGTCGCGCGGGCCGCAGGCGGGAGCGATCGCCAGCGGAATAGTACACCGATTAGACGCAAGAACGGAGGAGAACGTGACACGTTTGGTAGGCAAGGTAGCGGTGGTCACGGGAGGAGGCACGGGGATAGGCCGAGCTATCGCCCTGGCATTTAGCAAGGAAGGAGCCAAAGTGGGAGTGATTGGGCGGCGCCGCGAGAAACTGGCTGAGACGGTCAAAGCAGTGCGCGATGCCGGGGGCGAAGCCATCAGCCTGGTGTGTGATGTGATGAATACGCAAGATGCGCAGAGGGCCATCGTGGACACCGAAAAGGAGTTTGGCTGCGTCAACGTGCTGGTGAATAACGCAGGCATCCTCAGCGTCTCGAACATTGAAAGCGCTTCCGAGGAAGAGTGGGATCGCGTGATTGCGACGAATCTCAAGGGGCCTTTCTTAATGTGCCGCGCGGTGCTGCCCGCCATGCGCCGGGCTGGTGGGGGAAGTATTGTGAATGTTGGCTCGGTCCTTGGGTTGGTGGCGATGAAGGACCGCGCCGCTTATTGCGCGTCAAAAGGGGGCGTAACGATGTTAACGAAAGCCATCGCCATCGATCATGCCCATGAAAAAATACGCGCGAATTGTATCTGCCCTTCGATTGTGGAAACAGAATTGGTGCGCGATCTGTTCTCTGCCAACGAAGAGGGGCAAAAGGCGCGCGAGGCGCGCCTGGCCTCTCTCCCCTTGGGGAGAATTGGTAAGCCCATGGACATTGCGGAGTTGGCCGTATTCCTGGCGTCCGACTAATCTTCCTGGATGACGGGAACAGCGATACCCTTGGACGGTGGTCTTTCGGCGTACTAAGAGAGTCGAGGCGGAGTGGAGATGCCGAGAAAATTGAGCAGGGAAGAGAAAAAGGTGACCGAACTGGTGCGCCGGCGCATGCGCGAAAGCCAGGCCACGGAACTGCTGGGTTTCGACGTGGAGAGCGTTCATGATGGCCGCGCGATCTTTCGGCTGGATGTGAGGGCGAAGCACAAACAGATCCATGGAGTGGTCCACGGTGGAATTCTCGCCGCTCTTGCGGACACTACGGCGGCGATTGCAGCGTACACCGTAATCCCGCGCGGCACGGAACTCGCCACGCTCGAGTTGAAGATTAATTACCTGGAACCGGTGCCGGGCGGAAGAGTGAAAGCGGACGCAAAAGTATTGCGGGCAGGAAAAAACTTCATCGTTACGGAATGTGACATCTTCAATGAAACGGGGTCGCTTGCGGCAAAGGCCATTTTGACCTTTTCTGCCGCTGCCGGTCATGTTCTGAAGAAATAGAGTTTACTCGTCGCCGCCCTGCGAGGACTCTTCGCCGTCCTTATAAACATACTTAATGAAGCGCTTAAAAAGCATGAGATTGGGCGCTCCCTCGCGAGTCAGTTTGACGCAGTCGCGGTCGTACCATTCGATGAAGCCACGAAGCTCTTCACCTGTGTTGAGCACCACGACCATGGGTGTGCGGCTCTGCATCTGCTTCACCCAGTAGAAGTTTTCGGCGTGCGTGACCTCTGGCGGTGCCGGCTTCTTGCTGGGCAGGGGCCCGTTGTGCTGTGGGCGCATGGGGGATGGTTCCTTGGCGTCCACGAAACTGGGACGGAACATTCGACGATTCACCATGGCTGCTCCTTGGAATGACGGGGGTATTTCACTACCTATGATGCAACGTGGGCCGATTGGGTTTCGTCCATTATCTCTTTTCTAGACGGCCGCGGAGCATTTTTCTCATTTTCGAGGTGGAGCGGTGCTCACGGAGGATGGGGCGAGCGAAACGGCCAAAGCGTCCAGTCCCAACTGACGATTCAGATTGCGGCGCACCCCGGCGGCAAACTCGTCCAGTCCAGCGATCGCCTGCATCACCCAGGCTGAAGATATATTCCGAGCCAGCGCGTCTAACTCTTTGGCGAGGTGTGGATTCCTGAGCAAGGGAGCCTTGACGCCGGAAGTGAGCTCCAGAAGATCGGAGAGTAGTCCGTAGAACACGCCCGACAATTCTTCCACAGAGGACTCGCGGTCCTTTGCCAGTGCACTTGTGTCCGCAAATAATTGTGCGAAGCCTTGGCCGCGCGCCGCACGCTCCAAAACACGCAGCGCCGTTTTGCGCTTTTCCACGGCTTCTTCCACGTTCATTTCCATTGCCAAGCCGGGACTCCCTTCAGAGAGTTGCGCCGCCAACTTTGCCTGAGCGGGGCTGCGGTCGGTGTGCGCCTTTAAGATGCTCTCCACTTCATGTTGCGGCAATGGCGCAAAGTGAAACTGCATGCACCGCGAAACGATCGTGGGGAGGAGATTGAAGGGAGAAGGCGCCGTAAGGACGAGGGTTGCGGAGCCCGGTGGCTCTTCTAAAATTTTCAGGAAAACGTTAGCGACGTCCCAGCGCATGGTCTCCGCGCCATCCAGAATGAAAACACGCCGGCGGCCCATGGGCTGAAAATAAGCGGCACGCTGGACGGCGCGAAGCTGCCCGATGCGAAGCACCGGCCGTGCCACGGGACTTTTCAAGCGAACCGGATCAGGCACCAGCGCCCAAACATCTGGATGCGTTTGCAGGATCAAGGGAATGCGCTCAACGGTGGCAGCATCGGCGCTCTCGCCTCGTTCCGCCAAGCCCTGCTCGATCAATTTTTGAGGTTCCGCAAGCAGTGCGATGCGCTGGCAGGTGAGGCATTCGCCGCAAAAGTCATCGGTAAGGCGCTCGCAATTGGACGCCTGGGCGAACATGCGCGCCAGAGTGTATTTGCCGACGCCGCACGGGCCGGTAAAGAGCAGCGCATGGGGAACGCGGCCAGAGCGAAATGCCCCTTGCAAGGCCGCTACGATGTTTTCATTCCCCAGGAATTCGGAAAAACCCATGATTCAGCCTCTGCCGAGGTTTGCGAGAAGCGGCTTGACCGCCTGGTAAGTTTCCCCGGCAATCTCTTCCGGGAGCCTTATACAGTTGTTTTCCGCATCGAAGCACTGAATGGTGGCCCATGGGCGGCTCCGCGAGAGCATATCGTACATCTCCGCGGCGTCTTCCAGGTGGCGAAGATTTTTTTCCAGCAGGTCATGCTTCGCGCTGGTGTAACTGCGACCGGACTTATGCTCGACAAGTTTCTGTGACTGCGCTGGCGGTATGCGCATATACAGGATTAAATTCTCGCGCGGCATCCCATAAATCGTGTATTCGAGATGCTCAATCCAGCGCAGAAACTCGGCGCGCTTCTCCGGCACGGCCCGCGCCACTTGATGAGCCAGATTCGAACCGATGTAGCGATCCACCAGCACAACCTTGCCGTCATTCAACGCGGCTTCCAGCCTGGATTTGGCCTCAAAACGATCGCCCGCATAAAGCAGCGCTGTAAAATGTGGATCGACAGTCTCCAGCGAACCCAAATCCCCGTTCAGGAATTTGCCCACCATGCTGCCAAACCAGGAATCGTATTGTGGGAAACCCGTGGAATAGACGGGAATTCCATCGGCTTTCAGCGTGAGTTCCAGCAGTTTCGCCTGCGTTTGCTTTCCGCTTCCGTCAATTCCTTCAATGGCAATCAGAAGTCCGCGCGTTGTCATGGCACCTATCAGTGGGCAGGGGGAAGCTACCTGTGAAGGTCAGTTTAGCCGCATAGTGAAACTCGCGCAACGCCCGGAAGCCGAATTTCTTGATCATCGGAGACAAGGTCAACGATTCACCGAGGGCGTGTTACGATTTCATTCAGCTTTCACGGAGAATCATGTTGTTGACGATCGCGGACAATTTGGCGCAACTGCGCGAGCGGGTGGCCATTGCCGCCCAGCGTGCCGGGCGACGCACCGAAGAGATCACGCTGATCGGCGTTTCCAAAACGCACCCGGCGGAAAAGATTCGCCAGGCTTTTCAAGCAGGATTGCGACACTTCGGGGAAAACCGGGTGCAGGAGTGGGAAGGGAAGCGCGCTGCGTTGGCGGATCTCTCCGCTACGTGGCATCTCATCGGCCATCTGCAGAGCAACAAGGCCGCACGGGCCGCCAAAGTGTTCACCGCGATCGACTCGCTTGACGATTCGGCGCTAGCGCAACGAGTGGCGCGTGCCGTCGCTGAAGTTCCTTCCGCACAGCCGATGCGCGTATTGATTGAGGTGCATCTGGGTGGCGAAGAAACGAAAAGCGGTGCTGCCGAGAGCGAGCTTCCCGCCCTGACGGAGAAGATCCTGCAAATGAAAGAGCTGTGTTTGGAGGGATTCATGTGCATTCCGCCGTTTCTGGAAAACCCAGAGGAAGTCCGGCCGTATTTTGCGCGGCTCAGGCAATTGCGCGACGGTCTGGAAACCAGAATGGGCCGGCGCTTTCCCGTCCTTTCCATGGGGATGTCTCACGATTTTGAAGCCGCGATTCAAGAAGGCGCGACGGAGATTCGCGTGGGCACCGCACTTTTTGGTACCCACCCATCGCCGCACTGAATCGAGCGAATGCAGAAATTCACTTAGGAGAATGCATGAAGCTTTTTACGCCCTTGCGTTTGCGCGACACTGAATTCAAGAACCGCATTGGAGTTTCGCCCATGTGCCAGTATTCGGCGGAGGACGGCCACCCCACCGCGTGGCATCTGGTGCATCTCGGGAGTCGGGCTGTAGGCGGCGCTGCACTGGTAATGACCGAGGCCACAGCCGTCGAAGAGTTGGGGCGAATTTCGCCAGCGGATACAGGAATTTACCTGGACGCGCACGTGGAATCCTGGCGCCCCATCGTCGAGTTCTTGAAAGAAAACGGCGCCGTTGCCGGAATACAATTGGCGCACGCGGGGCGGAAGGCCGGCACGGCTGCACCATGGCTTGGCGGCGGGCCCATTGCGCCCGCGCAGGGAGGCTGGACACCAGTTTCCTCAACCAGCGTTCCATTTGGTGATGGTTATAACGCGCCGCGTGTATTGAACCGTGAAGATTTGAATCAAGTGGTGGCTGCTTTCCAGCAAGCCACGCGACGCGCCCTTGCGGCGGGTTTTCAGTTTGTAGAAATTCATGCCGCACACGGCTATCTCTTGCACCAGTTCTATTCACCGCTTTGCAATGACCGCGTGGACGACTACGGTGGCAGCTTCGAGAATCGCATCCGGCTTTTGCTGCGCATAACTAAAGTTGTGCGTGAGACTTTGCCGCAAAATCTGCCACTTCTTGTACGCATTTCCGCCACCGATTGGAAAGAAGGCGGATGGAATTTGGTGCAAAGCATAGAACTGTGCCGCAGGCTAAAGGGTCTTGGCGTGGACATGGTGGACGTGTCCAGCGGCGGAATTATGCCAGGAATAAAAATTCCTGTCGGGCCGGGATACCAAGTGGCATTTGCGGAAGCCATTCGGCGGGAAGCCGGAATGCCAACCGCTGCCGTCGGGATGATCACGGAACCTATGCAGGCGGAATTGATTATATCCAACGACCAGGCGGACATGGTGTTCCTTGCACGGGAAATGCTCCGAGATCCATATTGGCCGAGGCGCGCAGCCGCGGCATTGCAAACCAAGATCAGGCCGCCCCTGCAATATGAGAGAGCCTGGTAAGAGATGAGCTACCTTGAACTCTCGGACGACGTGGCAAAAGGAACAGTCAGTTTAGTTGTGCGCGTGCAACCACGCGCCAGCAAAGACGAAATCGCCGGCACGATGGAAGGAGCACTGAAAATACGCCTGCGTGCTCCGGCAATTGAAAATCGCGCCAACGAAGCGCTGGTCGTTTTTCTGGCGGAACTTTTGAAAAGGCCAAAGTCGGCTGTTAGAATCCAAAGCGGTGAACACAGCCGTACCAAACGCGTCGAGATTCACGGGGTCACGCGCCAGCAAGTTCTGAATCTTCTGCAGGTGGAGGCTTGACGCAGTGGCTATCACTAGCGAGCCTTCAAGGTTGTTCTAAGAAACAGCCGAGGATGTAGAAACGTCGGGGCGGAGAATCAGATGAGCGTACAGATTGCCGAAATTCAAAGTGACTTGCGGGCCGCCAAGCTTCATGGCTGGCTCTTCTACGATTTTCGCGGGCGCGACCCCATCGCTCACAGCATCCTTGGCCTTCCAGAGGGCATGCGCACGCGGCGTTGGTTTTACTTCATCCCCGCCAAAGGCACGCCGCGAAAGCTGGTCCACAAGATCGAGTCGGAATCCCTGGCGGCTCTGCCAGGCGAGACGCTGTACTACGCCGGTCTGAAGGAACTGCAAGCCAATCTGAAGAAGATGCTGGGCCGCGCGAAGACGATTGCCATGCAGTATTCGCCGAAGAACGCAATTCCCTACGTTTCCATGGTGGATGCAGGCACGATTGAGATGGTGCGTGGAGCTGGCGTCAAGATTGTCACTTCCGCTGACCTGGTGCAGAAGTACGAAGCATGCTGGAGCCAGGAGCAATTGGATTCCCATCTGGCCGCGGGCGTGGCGATAGACCGCATCATCCGCGAAGCCTTCTTGTATGCGGCGCAATCCGTGCGCGAAAAGAAAAACCTGACCGAGTATGATTTGAAGGAATGGATGCTCCGGAAATTCGCGGAGGCGGGGATCATCAACGAAGATGGCCCGGATATCGCGGTCAATGCTAATGCCAGCGATCCGCACTACGCGGCCACACGAGAGAAAGCCGCGCCCATCCGCGAAGGCGATCTGCTGCTGCTCGACGTTTGGGGCAAGCAGAAAACGCCGGGCAGCGTCTACTACGATGTCACCTGGGTGGGCTATCTTGGCGCAAAGGTTCCCGCAAAGTATGTGAAAATATTTGAAGTGGTTCGCGAAGCGCGCGACCGCGCCGTGGAATTGATCCGCTCCAGCATTCGCGCCGGAAAGCAATTGGAGGGCTGGCAAGTGGATGAAGCGGCGCGCAAAGTGATTGAGAAGGCCGGCTATGGCAAGTATTTCTTTCACCGTACGGGCCACAACATCGGGCAATCCGTTCACGGCAACGGCGTGAATATGGACGGACTGGAATCGCACGATGTGCGCCATTTGATTCCGCGAACCTGCAACTCGGTTGAGCCAGGCATCTACCTGCCGGAATTTGGGATTCGCAGCGAAGTGAATGTTTACATTGACCAAAGCGAGGCGCGCGTCACGGGAGCGGTGCAAACGGAGATTCTGGCCCTCCTTGCGTGAGGCTGGCGGAAGGCAGACACATGGCTGACGAAGTCACACAACAAACGCCGCAGGAAGCGCCCGCACAGCCATCCGATGCGGGCGTGCCCAGAGAGAGCCTGGCATTGGCGATCGGCATTGCCGGTTGGCTGTTGCCTGGATTGGGCCACGCGCTGCAGCGTATGTGGGGGCGCGCCGTCATCGTCTTTCTCACCGTTGGCCTGTTGGTTTTCACTGGCGCCAGGATGCGCGGGAATGTGTTCGGTTCCAACGCCACCGACGCGTTTGACACGCTTGGCTATGTCGCGGACCTGGGTGCGGGGAGCTTTTATTTTGCCGCGCGAGGATTGGAGCGTGACGGCGCCGATGTTTCGCATGCGGACGGAGATTACGGGACCAGGTTTCTGGCCACTGCCGGGGTGCTGAATCTGCTGGCCGCTTTGCACGCCTACGAAGCGGCGCGGGGACGTAAAGCGTGATTGCCTTGACGCATTTTCAAGCTTTGCTGGTGTTCGCTGCGATTATTTCCGTGGCCTTCGGTTTTCTGGGACGCCGCCGTCCGAAAGACCGCATCAAGTACATACTGTGGTCGTTCTTTCTGTTTCTCGCGGTAGGTATCGGCATCGCCTGGGCCATGTACCCATTTTCGCGCTGACACATATTCTGGCAACTTCGCGCGCGCTGAATTGACACACATTTTCAGCGGATGCTATGTTAAATAACAGGCCGAGGTAGCTCAGTGGTAGAGCAGCCGATTCGTAATCGGCAGGTCGAGAGTTCAACTCTCTCCCTCGGCTCCATACTTTCAATAACTTAGCGATCGGTTGACTGAACCTTGTTGCGACGCCCATTCTTGACCAGAGCGCAGTTTCAATCAGTTACCGATGCGGGCGCAGGAAGTGCTTCCTTGATACCGTAGAGGTCTGCGGTTCGAGTCCGCACGGGCAGCCGTCGCTTGGGGCTGCTATTCAGTCGCGCCTGCATTTTGAAGGAGCTTCGCGATACGGGGGTGATGCTCGATCTCCGCTACCTTCAACGCTGTGTCTCCTTCGTAATCCTTTGCATCCTTGTTGGCCCCTACTTTCAGTAGCAGTTTCACAATTGCGAGTGATTCTGAGTAGAAGTCGTCGTTCGCTGCCGCATGGATCAATGGAGTGGCGTAGTTCATATTGTTTATATTCGCCACCGAGCCGTCCGAGTTTTGAAACATCACCCTATGCTGATCAACTGCATCTTTGTTCGCTCCTGACTCCAAGAGTAGACTCACGGCTTCAACCCTGGTGTGTCTTATCGCCACGATCAATGGGGTATATCCGTCCCCGCCCCTCAACTCTCTGTCAGCCCCCGCGTCCAATAGCGCCTTTACGACATTAGTCGAGCCTTCTTCTATAGCCTCAATCAATGGCGACCTGCCTCCTCTGCAATTCTTCCCATCCTTGTCCGCCCCTGCATCCAGCAGCAGCTTTATCACATCTGAGCTGCCGCCGGCTGACGCTGAGTACAAGACACAAGGTTCGGAGTTGAGGTCGGCCTTAGCGGCCAGCAGCGCCCGCACTACCTCCGCATGGCCTTGCCAAGACGCCAATTCCAATGCCGATAAGGAATAGGCATTTCTTGCCTTCACATCTGCCTTAGCTTCAAGCAGGGCCCGCACAACCTCAAGGTGTCCATTTGCAGAGGCCAATATCAGCGCAGTCGCACCGTCCCGGTATCGAGAGGTGTTTAGGGCTTCATTTGGTTTCCTGAACTCGCCACTAAGAACGGGACCTGTTCGCGGGTTCGGTTTGGCTTTCATCTTTGCATTTACATCTGCCCCGGCAGCGAGGAGTGCCTTTACACGGGGTAAATTGCCTTTTTCAGCCGCATGAAAGAGATCGTCCCCTTGCGCGTTGGCCCGTGTGCCCGTCAGAGAGCAGGCTAACACCACCAGAAGACCCAAAATCGGAATGCGTCTCATCTAGATTTTCCTCCCGCCGCCGATAGATTACCATACGGACCATTTGCAGAGGTCGAATCGCAGTTCGTTGCAAACTTGCGCAAATTAACGCAAATTTGCCTCTCCGCCGAGTTCTGTCAGCGAACTAAACGCAAAATCCGAGTTTAGGTGGTTAATTGAACCAAACGGCCGGGAGGGGATCCCGGCTTATCGCGCCATCTTTGCCGCGGGAAGCGCTCCGAAAGATGCCTGGGCGGTTCGGCGAACTGGCTTGGCGCCGGCCGCCGGGAAACACATCTTCCAGAAATTGACCTCGTCTGATGTAAATTCAAACGCCACGTGTTTCTTGCCTTCACGCGAGAGCTTCGTGGATACTACCCGGCACTCCACTTTTTCCGCGGCGTTTGGATTAACCAGAAGAAGCGTCTGCCCAATCACTACCTCTGTTTCAAGCACCATCATCCCACCGTACTGGCTCACGGAAAGCGTCCGTGCATCGACTTTAAAGGTTCCGCCGCCATCCGTCTCCCCATGTACAATCAAGTCCACGCACAACGCTACTCGTGCGGTGCGACGGCGTTCAACCCTGCGGAAATGCAGTATGCTCATAGCGTTTGCTGCTCTTCGATCGGAAGATTTAAGTCGGCTTGCTGAACCCTCGTGGTTTCACCAGGCTCCCGATTCCTAACGCGCAGGCATTCCCACGTCAGGAGATACGCGCGCTAGAATCGGCACGGCCAAAACCAAGCAATCCCACATGCAGGCTAATCTTAAGTTTCGCGCTCCAATCTGGGAATAGACAACCAGTACCGAATCACTGGCGTGGCCACTGGTACTTTCGGGCCAGCCCTTTTGGCCTCCCGGACCGCAAAGCAAGGACTCCATTGCCGGGAGATCACACCGGTGGGTGAAAGCCACAAATAAGGTGTCGGTACCAATTAGTTAAGTGTATTGATTTTGAGTGTCGCCCATTCACCAAAACAGGCACCTAACCTACCGTATGGTGCTGCCAAAACGGGACCTACAGGGCAGGGAACATATCGTAACATCCATGCGTACCTCTGATAGTGACGCAAGTGCTTGTTTGGCACGCTTGCGAGCCGGGTGTCGAGATGTACTGCACAGCGGTGACGGAGACGAACGAATGGACATTTGCAGGTTGGGAGGACCTCGTTCAAAAGACGCTCGCCGAATGGGAAGATTGCCCAGCCAGCCTGCCGCCTTTCCCGCAAACTTTCACGGTCTCCGAGCAAGCCGAAAGAGAAGCTCGCCTGGGCGAATTTCTGAAGGGTGTTGAGGGCGATCTGCGCCGTCCGCCACGCACACAAGCCGGTAGGAAGGCCCTGCGGGAACGGTTGACCCTGGCTTTTGAACGCTTTGGCAAAACGGGACTGGACCTGGAGGAAGACCATATTGCCTTGTTGCTGAACGATGGTTTCTCAGCCATCGGCACGCAAATGTCCCGCAACGCACGCCGCTTCGATCCATCCATCAACGCCGAGGATATTTACCAAGCCACACGCAACGCGTGGACAGCCGGTGGCCTGCAAATGCTACTGGGCCACGAAATGCGTCTCACTCCTGCAATCTTTGCTTACAGCATGCTCTATCCCTACACCGATAATTATCTCGACGACACAAGGATTTCTTCGGAAGAGAAGCGCAAGTTCAACGCTCGAATCCGGCAGCGTTTGTCTGGTGAGATGATTGCCCCCAACGATAAAGCGGAGACTAACATCTGGGAGCTATTCGAGTTGATTGAAGGGCAGTATCCTTGCGCCGAATTCCCTCAAGTTTATGCGAGCCTGCTGGCCATCCATCGCGCTCAGGAGAATAGCTTGCGGCAGCAAAGGTCTTCGCTTTCCCTCAACACAGCGGACATTCTCAAACTCAGCTTCGAGAAGGGCGGCGCCTCTGTCCTCGCGGACGGCCATCTGGCGGCAGGCTCGCTTTCCCGCGAGGAAGCGCAGTTTATTTTTGGATGGGGCGCGCTCTTGCAACTGGTGGATGATCTCCAAGACCTTCGACAAGATCGCCGCGACGGTGGTCGCACGATCTTTACGCAAGCGGCGGGCAGCGTTCCACTCGACCAGTTGACGTCGCATACCCTCAGTTTCGGACACCAGGTCATGCGCCGCATGGACCAGATGCCCATCCACTGCCAGCCCTTGAAGGGAATGATTCAGAAAAGCTACATGTCCTTGCTGATCTGGTCCGCTGGAGAATGCGCCGAGTTCTATACGCGGGATTATCTGGCGGAATTGGAGACCCATTCTCCGTTCCGATTTGCTTCGTTGGCCGCACGGAGAAAACAAGTGGCCAAATTCACAAAACCCTTGACGAGGTTGTTTGAAGCGTTCCTTCAGGACGACAAGGTCCAGGCATTCACTCCGCAGTCCCGTTTGATTGTCGATTGTGTATAAGAATCGACTGGGGCCGAGAGAGATTCAATCCACGTTTACTAGAGGTGCGGAACGCCGTAACTGAACAATTTTTGGCATTCTTTACGCAAAAACTTCCCGGTGACCGGGATGATGTGTCCGCCCCTCTTGAAGACAAGCTCGCAGGATATCAGGCAAGCTCGCCACTTGTAGTCGTCCGTACCGCGCTTGCGGCCAAATGCAGCTATATCTTCCTGGGTAACGCCGTAGACGACTGCGCCAATTCTGGACCACACACAGGCGCCGGCGCACATGGCGCAGGGTTCATGAGTTGAATAAAGGACGAAATCGGTGAGGTACCTGCCATAACCGCTGGACACGTATTTAAGCGTTTCCAATTCGACGTGTTTGATGCTGGATCCCGAGGTTTTTACGCGGTTTCCCGCGCTGGCAATAACGACCTCGCGCCCGCCCACTACTCGAGTGATAACCGCGCCAATGGGATAGTCGCCTCGATCACCGGCGCGTTTGGCTTCCGCGATGGCCAGTTCCATGAATTTTTTTCGCGGTTTGTAAGAGAAAGGGATCATGGAAATAGAGTATATCCGGTTGCATCAAGGGTTTCACAGAATAAGGGTTGAGCTTCCCGCCAGTGGAGAGCGAGCGGAATTTCAACGGCCCGAGTTGCCGAGACTTAATTCGCATATTGGGATGCAAATCTACGGTATTCTTTCGTAGTCGCTCCTCAGTTCGCCTTCGGAAGAGGTTTCATGAAAAACGCAATTATTTGCGCAGTCTTATTTTTGATGGTGTGTTTCGCTGCTCCCACCCCGGCACAACTTCCCACGGCACCTCCGTATCCCGGTCCTGATGATCGCTATAAAGCAGATCTTTTGTTAGTCGTCGCCCATCCGGATGATGACTCTTTGATTTCTGGCTACCTGGCAAGACTCATCTTCGATGAACACAAACGAGTTGCCGCCATCATATGCACTCCCGGCGACGGCGGGGGGAATGAGGTTGCCTACGAATCAGGCGCCGCTCTGGGGCAAGTGCGCATTCAGGAAGTGCGGCGGGCGCTCGAATTTCTGGGCGTCAGCAACATCTGGTTTCTGGGTGGCAACGATACGCCGGGCCAGAATGTTCTCTGGTCCCTGGAAAGATGGAACCACGGCCGCGCGCTAGGCGAAATGGTCCGCCTGGTTCGCCTCACCCGGCCGGAAGTAATTGTTACCCTTCTGCCGGACCAGGTGGCCGGAGAAAATCATGCGGATCATCAGGCCGCTGGAGTGATTGCAACCGAGGCGTTTGATCTGGCGGGAGATCCTACGGCATTTTCCGAACAAGTTTCTCCCGCGCGCGACCTGCATGGCATGATGAATCTGACCGATGACCTGCGCCCCTGGCAGCCCAAGAAAATCTACTATTTCACGGATGCTTTCGAAGGCGCTTCGCAATACTGGCACGATCCCCGCCTCAATTCGCCCTTCCGCGAGAATTTCCTGAAAGGGACTGGCCCAGAATACTCCAACGCGGAATTCTCTCCTTCTCAGCATGTTTCTTATGGGCATCTCGCCGCCGAAGAACAAGTTCACTACCTCACCCAGGAAGGAAGCCTCGGTAAGAATGCACTGGCCAAAGGCGACTTCAGCGGATTTGAACTGCCGGTTCACTTCATCTTTGGCAAATCCCTGGTTAAGAGCAGCGTTACCGGAGACATTTTTGAGGGCGTGACCCCCACTGCACTGCCGTTCACACCGGTACCCGGATATCAGCCGCAAAGCCGGGATAAGTTGGCGCTGGAAATTGGCGATCCGTATTTTTTCTATCAGGAATTCTGGAAGGCCCATAAACTCGAGCGTCTCTCACATCTCGTGCCGCTTCCCGAAGTCGCCATGAATTGGGGAGGCACCTTGCATGTTCCGATGATGATTCGCAACGACACACAAAGCTCCGCGGAAGTCAGCCTGACGGCGGCGCTGCCGAAGGGTTGGACCTGGGAAGCCGGTTCCGCGATTTACCCGGTGGCGGCGGGGAATTCCTATCCCGTGCTGGCAGTTCTGACGGCGCCCGCTGGCGGTGAAATCGAATGGCAGGAACTCACTTTCAAGGCTGAGGCGGGTAGACACTCAGTTGGCAGTGTTACCGTGCGCGTGTTGCTGGGAAAAAGTGGCGGCTTGCCGCAGTAAAAGAAGGCTTGTTACCGCACGAATTGTGGCCAACAAATTGCTCCCCTAAATCGCGTAGACCTTGCAGTTGTCGCTCTGAAAACTTGGGCAGCTTGAAAGTGGCGGGAAATCGCCTTCTTGGGGAATACTCGCAAGATGGAAAGCGTTCCGAAGAATTTGTTGCAGCCCGCCGAGCCCGTCCGGCTAGTGTTCCTCGCTGCGGTGGATTGGGCCATCATTCTGGGGGTGTGGATTGCTGCGGCATTCGCACCGTGGTGGCTTTATCCGGTGTGGGTGTTGCTTCTCGCGGGGCGTTTGCATGCCCTCGGGGTTGTCTTGCACGACGTTGTGCATCTGCCCCGCGGCGCGAAAACTCCCGTGGTCCGCGTGATCGAAATTCTTTCTGGCTACCCGATTGGCAGCACTGTTGAAGCCATGCGCTACCATCACCTGCGGCACCACCGCGATCTGGGATTGCCGAGTGATCCTTACTTGAAATCGTGGGTGGGCCGGAGCAAAACAAGATTTTGGGTAATGTCGCTGCGCTATTTTCTTCTTGCGCCGCTATGGGTTGTTCGCGGTGTATATGGATGCTTTGCGGTCTATGTCCCGCGTTTGCGCAACAGCTATGGCCGACTGTTTTTGCAGGACAAATCCGGCGAAGATTTGACCAACAGCCAGGAAGTCATCAATTGCGCGCGGGAAGACCGCTGGCAGACAGTTTTCTACGCCTGCGTGGGCTTGCTGATCGCATTTCGCCCGCGTTGGATGGTGGAGTATTACATTGTGCCGTTGGTGATTGCCGGCTACTTCGCGGGATACCGGCTGCTCGTCGAGCATGTGCAGGTACCGAATCAGGATCGCAGCCTGGACGCAACGATGCGCTCCACGCGAAACCATCATCTGGGATGGAGCGGAAAGCTATTCCTGGCACCGCACAACGTTGGCTACCATCTCGTTCACCATTTGCATCCGCAGGCGGGAATGGGGAGCCTGCCAAGGCTTCAAGAATGGTATGAAACCAGCGGGAAACTGGTTGCGAACACACTTCATTGAGCGCTGGCAGCAGAAACGGGTTCCGCCAAGTATTCCCCCCGAAACACACGAGACCAGTTGCCACGCGCGTCCAGTGCGAGTTGCTTGATTGCGCCAGTGCGTTGGCCGCCGTTATTTTTTGCATTTAAGTAGGATTCTGCAGCGCCATTGGCGCGGAATACGCGAAGGGGAGCGAGCTGTCCCAGTTTGCGCGCGTACTGATAATGGAAATTCTCTTGCAACCGCAGCTCGATGCATGCAGCGGCGCGATGAAGTGTTTCGTCTCCCAAAGAAGATTCGACGTAGAGCACGTAGCCGGCTTTGGGCTGATTCGGTTCACAGGCAAGTATTGCAAATGCCGGTGAGAGCGCCAGCGAATCAAAAACGTCGCGCAATATGCCGGCAACATGTGCTTCGTTTAACTTTTCGCCGAACCAATCCGAGACATAACTTTGGCGACCAAGGAAACGAATCAGTGGACACTCGTGAACGCGGCCAACAACTTCGATCAAATCGTGCAATTGATAACGATACAGCCCGCCGCCCGTGGTCAGCACGACTGTGTACGCATGTTTGTTTTCTAATTGATGCGCCAATTGGGGATGTTGGGGATCGCTACAGCCTGCGTCATCGGTGGGAAGAAACTCAAGAAAATGCGAATTAATGGCCAGTGCGGAGCCTTCGTATCCGTGAAGCGGGAAAGAAACAAATCCCTCGGTGGCGATCAGGCCTTTACCCTGGATACGAGTTTGCGGGAAAAGACTCGCCAACTGTTGCGCGGGAAGGCAGGAGTTGGCATCGCTCCAGCAACTGAGCAATCGGAGCGCAGGCCAAAGTTCCGCATGCATTTCCGCAGGAGTTGCGGAGCGAAGTGCAGAGCGCAATTCGCTGGCGCGACGCGGATCGGGGCGTAGAGCGGAACCGAGAGATGGCGGAATTGCTGTATCTGTTGTAATGGTTCCGCTCTCTAAATCCTGCGCGAGGGCCTCGCCATATTCTCGAAGCGATGCGACGAGAAGAGAAAGAAACGTGGGATTCCAGACGGAAATCAGTTTCAGGTTGCGGCTGCGAATCAGGAATAGCAGCGTGACGTAGCGGCACGTGGCCATATCTGCAATTTCGCGTACCGCCGAAGGAACGGCCATCACTGAATCGATAAATCGTTTTTGCCAGCTGCCAAGATAAGAAGCATCTTCCTCAAAGCCGACGGGAATCCCAGCGGATGTCCTGCGCTCGTGGAAAAGTGCCGGACTGACCGACCAATACGCCTGACCGGACATCAGCGCCGGGTCATGCATGAACAAATCGGCAATCCATGCACGAATGCCAGACTGGAATTCACGTTGCAGAGAGCGGTTATAGGGAATCCATTTTTCGGCGCTGGAAGAACCGCTGGTGGGTTCAAAGAGTCTTACTGGATCGCTCGTCAGAACATTTTGCGCACCAGAGGCAATGCGTCGGACCATCCCTGCGTAGTCGTCGTAGTCGCAAAGAGGGACGCGCTGCTGAAACTCTCGGGCAGAGCGGATCGAAGCGAAATCATGAGCGCGGCCAAACTCGGTCCCTGCGTTGTCGCGCACGATGCGGCGAAGAATGGACTCCTGCGTGGCGGCAACGCGTTTCGTTGCGCGTTGGAATTGAGCGAATGCGGGGAGACATCCCGCCAGCCACGCTGAATTTGCGAGTGTTGGATTCATAACGCCTTCGCGCTGGGATGCTCCAGACCTATGGGCGTTTCATCCATGCGCGGCGTGGCTTTGAAAAAGCGCACAAGAAAGCCCATGTAACTGCGTCCGGAAACAGCGCGAGGAAGTTTGCTCCAGATCAAGCGATGCAGTTGCGGCAAATGGTAGCTCGGCACTTCGGGGAAGAGATGATGCTCCAGATGATAATTCTCGTGGAGCAGGAAGAAGCCAACCACCGGATTAGGGATGATCGTGCGGCTGGCGATATAGGGATCAGAAGCATCCGTAATGCCGTGTTGTGTAAAGCCGCGAATCGCTGTCATTGTGCCCACGATCAAGAGCGGGATAAACCAGGCGACTGCAAGGTAGGGAAGCGGCACGAATCGGAGTACGAGGCTGTAAGCAGCAGCCAAAAACGCGTATTCCACAAGAATGCGCCGGCGCTCTTCGCGCGCGCCGAGCTTGAGAGCAAGAATCGGAATTGCTGCCAGGTATAGCAACGATCCCAGGGAAAGCCGAAGAAAATGCAACGACCAGACCACAGCGCGGCGCCCCGTGTAGTTGTTGTAGTCGTCGGGGTCGCGCGAATCGCCGAGAAACATGTGATGGCGTGTGTGCAGTACGCGATACGCAGAGAACGACATCAGAAAAGTTGAGCCGATTAACACGGAAGCAACGCAGTTCCAGCGGCGATTGCGAAATAGCGAGTCGTGCATCCCATCATGCATGAGCAAGACAAACGCATTCAGCGCCAGAGCTGTGAGGAAAATGCCCGGGATGATGAGTAGCCGGCGAGTGTGAGCCAAACCAGCAAAGGTAAGAGCGATCCCCAAAGCGCTCAGTGCGCCAAAAGAGACAAACTCAAGCAAGCGCTTGCGCCAGTCTTGCTTCGCCAGAACTGCAATCTCCTTTTCAAGACCGCGAGCGATATTTGCCCGGGCTTGCAGCGTTGCCTTCAGAGCTCCTGACTCTGCAGTCTCTGCTGGCCTCGCGTTGAACATCGCCACATAAGGAATGACTCCGAGGGCAGCCCCGGCGAGAAGATCGAGCAGAACATGTTGTTTGATCAGCAGAGTCGCGGCCAAAATCAGAAATGTCCAGAGCCAAAGTGCGGCGCGAGCTTTGCTCGTTTTCAAAAGACGCGCCGAGCACAAAGCGCAATAGATTCCCAGTGAGGCGTGCAAGGATGGCAAGGCATTCCGGTTGGTATCAACGGAGAGAACCAGCCGGAGAATTGGTGAGCTGACCGATGAAGGCGAGATGAGGCACGGGATGGCTGTTGGCCAAATGGCGAAGCAAAGATGCGAGATCACAGTGATCCAGGCAAAACCAAAGGCGATGTCGCGTAGTTCACGCGATTTCTTTGCGAGTAACAGCGGAAGCGTCAAAAACAGGTAGAACGAAAAATAGAGCCAAATCGCGGGCTCGAACACCGGAAGAAATCGATCGATTGCAGTGACTGGAATGAATGTGGGCGCGAACAGCGGGTGATACTGCAATTCGAAGTACGGAACGCAGAGCAGCAACCCAAGGCAGAAAAATAATGCCACTTTTTCGGCGAAAAAGTTTTGTAGACCGCTCAAGGGCTGCTCCACTTGCTTCATGTGCCGCACCCCTTCATCAATCGTGGGCCGACCATGCGTTCCCCTGCGCGCGTTAGGTTGTCACGGGAAATCTCCGTCAGACAGGCCAGTTCATCGCCGTTGATGTGGCCCGGATTGATGCGCTGGAAAAAGGAGATGAGAGGATCGCGGAGACGCTCCTCTGTAACATCCGCAACGCCCTGGCGCAACGGCGTGGCGGAACGGAAGCGGACGACTCCCTCCTCTGGATAATATTCGCCGTGAAACTTGCGATTGCCAAGGGCATCGAGGATGCGTTTGATGCCCGGAGGAGTCGCCATGTCAGGGTGCGGATAAAACTCCTTGAAAAAAACAGGAAGAAAGCGCCACGTCTTGTAGCCGGAGCAGATGAGAAACCAGAAAATACGGGCGTCCGGTGAATCGGTGCGGATGCGATCAGCCTCGGCGAAAACAGTTTGACTCCAGAGGCGGCTCAGAATCGTCTCGCCCCAAAACTCCTGGGCGACGATGGTATCTCCTGAAAAGAATGCGACGATCTCGCGATTGTCCATCGAAATCGAAATGCGCATCAGCGTTGAGAATCCCTGAATCTGGCCATCCTTAAGGTCGCGAAGCAGGACGATCGACTCTTTCTCCGCCAGGTCGCTCTCAAACTGCGCGCGCGAAGTGCCCAGAAAATAAGTGGCGAGCAACTCGTACATGCGCCCTCGCTCGGCAGGCGTTAGCAGCGCGCGTGGCACCACCGTACCGGCGAGGCGCCGGGCCGGTGCAAGATCAAAGGGTGGCGATGTCCACGTAGGCAGGGCGCTGATCAAGTTGCTCATGGAAGTGGCCTCCCTCCGGCCATTCGGCCAGATACAAACGGCTTGCATACAAAACGTGCGGATATTCCTTTGCGACTTCGAGCAGAGGGTCGCGCGCATCGAAACCGACAAGCAGGTACTCAAATCCCCGTGAATTCGCCCGGTTGTAGAGTCCGCGCAACAACGCCGCAAAAATCTGCGATTCATCGCCAGTAACACAAATGAATGCGGCATAAGTGCTGCGAAGCTTCGCGCCCGGGCGCGGCAGGGCGGCGTGGCCGGTCCAGTGCGCGCCGAAGTTGTAAACGGGCGTAGCCGCCCTCAGCCAGCGGGAATAGCCCTGAACGACAATCTGCTTGTACGCACTCTGGTCCCACAGGCCCGCGGTGCCGAGGATTTCTCCGTTGCGGCGAGCGACAAGAATATCCTCTATGCGCAAACCGAGTGACGTGAGTTCACGCAATGAATCCTCAGTCCATTGGGGATAAAACTGGCGTTGTTGGCCGTGAGCTTGCCAGAATCTAACGAGCTCGGGAATCTGGCTGTTAGTGGCCGATGAAATTTCCACTTCACTGTGAACCGGTGACTTGGCTCGTCCCAGAAAGATTGCAAGCGTACGAAAATTCGCCACGTGATGAAAAGAAGGGAAGGACCTGCGGGGCTTGTGTACGAGGATAGCCTCCGCTTCACGATTTCCTTCGACGATGGACACAAGGTAGGCAGGCACTGCATCACGACCGTGCAATTGTTTCAACTGCGAAAATCCGCGCGATACCAGCCAACGGCCTCGGAATCGTTGGTCGATGCGAAGTTGCCCGAGATAGCCCAACCGTGTTGGATGTCCGTTGATGAAGAGAGTTCTTGTGGACCGGCAAGCGACCCCCGCGATCTCTCCGTCCTGCGCGTCTCGAGCAACGAGCACTTGGAAATCGTCACCTGTCACGCGGCAGCCCAGGGAAAAATCCGGCTCGCGCTCATAGGTGACCACGATATTCCCTGGCATCGCTTCGCGCCGGCAAAGCCCGCGAATCGCGCGATCGTCGGCGGTAGTGGCCAGCCCGATCTGCAAATCCATTAGCTCACCCTCAATTCCGCCAGTTGCTGCGGCGCGAACGGTTGCATCTCAAACGGTTGTGTGTGCGAAGCCTTAAGCAACGGCGCCGTGTACGCTTCATCGCCCCAAGGAAAATCTTTGCGCTGCAGTACTTCGGACCGGAAGAGCAGGTTGATAGAGAAGAAGTGCGTCCACATAAACCAACTCTCGCTGTTGACCTGGAAATCCAGGCTGCGCCGAAAAATGGAAGCGATGCTGTAGAATTTCTGGCGCACCTCAATGCAGCGCTGCTTCACCTGCTCCGCCGTCATACCACGCGGCGCAAAGGGCACCATCCCATAGCGATATTCGGGTGCCAGCCACCAGCGGTCGTACAACAAGCGGCCCTCGCGCCGCAGCCGATCGTAAAGTGGAGTCCCCGGAAATGGCGTAAGGTGATTGAAAGCGACGATGTAGAAGCGATGACGCTGCGCGAACTCCAGCGTCTGTTGCAACGTATCGCCGTTGTCCTCGTCGTAGCCCAGAATAAACGTGACATACAGGCGAATCCCGTGACGCCGCAGGTTTTCCAGCGCTTTCTCGTAGCCGCCCTTCATCATGTTGAACGATTTATGCATGCGGCGAAGGTTTTCCTGGTTGAGCGTCTCAAAGCCAATGAGCAAGCCCTGGCACCCGCTGGCTTTGATCAGGCGAAGAAATTCTTCGTCGTGAGCGGCGTTGATGCTGGCCTGGCTGACCCAGCGAATCTTCAACGGAATCAGTTGCCGGAAAAATTCCTTTGCCTGATCCATGTTCGAAGTGATGTTGTCGTCGACGAAAAAGATTAGCGGCTTCTTGATGCGGCGTATCTCGTCAATGATCTCTTCAATGGGCCGCCGTGTCTGCGTATTTCCAAAGTACGATTGGATGGCGCAAAACTCGCATTTGAAATGGCAACCGCGCCCCGCTTCCACCAGTCCCACGGGAAGATATCGCTTGCCGGCGAAGATGGATCGATCAGGACGCAATCCCGCCAGTGGCGGACGGCTTGGCTGGCCGTAAACGCGCTGCAAACGTCCATTGCGAAAATCGGAAAGCACTTGGGGCCAAAGTCCTTCCGCCTCGCCAATTACAATCGATTCCGCGTATTCGGTGGATTCTTCCGGAACCAGCGTGGGATGAAACCCTCCCATCACCACGGGCACACCGCGGCGGCGATACTCGGAGGCAATTTGATAGGTGCGCTTGGCGGTATACGTCTCCACACTCATCGCCACCAGGTCGGCTGGTTCGTCGAAGGGAATGGATTCCGTGCGATCGTCGTAAAAACGAATCTGCGTGTCGGAGTCGCGCGGCGTCAATCCGGCAAGCGTCGCGGGTGCCAGCGGCTCCATCTGCCAGGTGCGGATGTACGGCTGGCCGCGCCGCCGGCCGATGCAGGGATGAACAAGCGTCAGTCGCATCGAGTTACCTCACGCATTCGGAGCCAGTTGCCAGTCGCAGTTATAAAAAGTGTCGAGATGATTGGCGTAAAAGCGATAGCCAAAATTGGCCGGTATGGCAATGGGAAGCTGTGTGCGCGAACCCGCGAGCCGCTTCCAGATCGAGGCGTAGCTGTAAGTGCGCTTCCACGCCCGCCGCGTGTTGCGCAGCAACTCATCGGCAGTCATGTTTTTTGGCTGAAAGACGACGTGCTGGCCATCGTAGAGGCTCCAATTCTCCGTGGCGATGCGGTTCTCCGCCTTGAGTCTCTTGAAAAACGGCGTGCCCGGAAAAGGTACGGCAATGGCATAACGCGGCAAATCCATGTGAGAGGAAAGAACGAAATCAACGGTCTCGTCAAAAGTCTTATCCGTGTCCTGATCCAAGCCGAACACAAAGCAGCCCATCAGTGCGATGCGGCGATCGTGAATTTTGCGAACAACCTCGTAATAATCGCGGCGCATGTTGAACGCTTTTTTTACTTCGACCAACGCTGCCTGGCTCAGGGACTCGAAACCGATCAGCAGCCCGCGACAACCGCTGCGAGCGGCCAGATCGAGCAGTTCATCGTCCCAGGCAATGGTCGTGGTCGTCAGGCCGCCCCACTGAATTTTCAATGGAATCAGCGCAGCGAAAAGTTCCTTGGCGTAAGCAACATCAGAAATGAGGTTCAGATCCAGGAAAATCACACGCCGCGCGTGCATCTGGCGAATGTCCGCCACCACATCCGCCACCGGCTTTTGCAGCGGTTTGCCCCACGCCGAAGGGACAACGCAAAATTCACACTGGTAGATGCACCCACGCGTTGCTTCCAGCGTATGCGCAACGTTGATGAGCCGCTTGTCATACAGTTCTCGCTTCGGGAACGGCAGATTTGCCAGACTCAGATTGGGGTTCTGATCGTAGCGGCGCCGCATCTTGCCGGAAATAAAGTCGCGCAGGAGTTGCGGCCAGGACTCCTCGGCATAGCCCACCACGATGGCGTCCGCATGATGGATGGCTTCTTGCGGCACAAGTGTTGGATGAACTCCGCCCAAAACCACGGGAATATTGCGCGCGCGGAATTGTGCTGAAATTTCGTATGCACGAGGCGCCGTACCGGTAATGGCGGTGATGCCGACCAGATCGGCGTCGATTACATCCGGATTAATTTCGTCCACACCTTCATCAATGATGCGCACGTCCGCCGAAATTTCCGGCGGCACAAGCGACGCCAGCGTGGTCAGGGTCAGCGGCGCATACCGCATGGTCTTATTCCAGACGCCTCCGCGGTGCCGGTAAAGAGGGCCGCGGGGGCAGAGAAGCACAATTCGTAATGGCGAAGTCGCCGTAGGCTTCAAGACCCGCGAAACGGGGAGGTCGGTTGGCGTGACGCCATTGATGCCAAATAGAAAAGGACCGGCCTTGGCCATTCCGCGCCTCCCAGGTCTTTAAGCTTAGGACGGAGGCTAGCACGCAGGCCTCCACCGCCAAGCCTCTATTCCTCATCGAAGAGACGGAAGAAGCAACAGAAAGAGGCAGGCCGCGAAAGCATGCCACGCAAGGAGCGCACGACACCTGTCAGGAAAATCTTGCTGCACTTGGAGAAGCTGCTTCTAGGCGCTTTGTAAGGCCCGATTCACCATGGCCTGCGCTTCCCGCACGATTTCATCCAAGTGCGCCTGGCTGGTGAAACTTTCCGCGTAAATCTTATAGATGTTTTCAGTGCCTGAAGGACGAGCCGCGAACCATCCGTGAGCGGCCGTGACCTTCAACCCCCCGATGGCGGCGTTATTCCCCGGCGCCCGTGTCAGCTTGGCGGTGATCGGCTCGCCCGCCAGAGTCGCATCCTTCACGGCCTCCGGCGAAAGCTTAAGCAATCTGGCTTTTTCTTCTGGCGTGGCCGCGGCATCAATCCGCGTATAAAACGGCGTCCCGAATTCCGCAGTCATTCCTTGATAGTGTTCGCCAGGATCTTTTCCCGTGCGCGCGGTGATCTCCGCTGCCAACAAGGCCATGATTGGTCCATCCTTGTCTGTCGTCCACACGGTACCGTCTCGCCGAAGGAAACTCGCGCCGGCGCTTTCTTCGCCGCCAAAGCAGCACGAGCCATCAAACAACCCCGGCGCGAACCACTTGAAGCCCACGGGCACCTCTGACAATTTGCGGCCCAACTTTTTCACGACATGGTCGATCATGCTGCTGCTCACCAAAGTTTTTCCCACAGCCGCGCCGCTTGGCCAGTCTGGTCGATGAGTCAGTAAATATTGGATCGCGACCGCCAGATAGTGATTCGGATTCATCAGCCCTGCCGACGGCGTTACGATCCCATGCCTGTCTGCGTCGGGATCATTTCCGAACGCCACGCGAAATTTATCCTTCAGCTTTAGCAGTCCCGCCATTGCGTATGGGCTCGAGCAATCCATGCGTATCTCGCCGTCATGATCCACCGTCATGAATGAAAATGTCGGGTCGATCTTCGCGTTCACAACCGTTATCTCAAGCTTGTAGATGGAATTGATGGGCTCCCAGTACGGCTCCGACGCGCCGCCCAGCGGGTCCACCCCCAATTTCAAGTTGGCCCCGCGAATCGCCTCCATATCAATCACGCTGCCAAGATCTCTCACGTAGGGCAACACAAAATCATCCTGATGCGTTGTGGCGGCTGCAATCGCGCTGGCGTAAGCGACACGCTTCACATCGGTATTCCCGGTACGCAGCAACTCATTCGCCCGCGTCTCCACCCAATGCGTGATATCCGTATCCGCTGGCCCGCCATTTGGCGAGTTGTACTTAAATCCTCCATCGCGAGGAGGATTGTGCGAAGGCGTAACGACGATTCCGTCTGCCAAGTGCTCTTTTCGCCCGCGGTTATAAACCAGAATTGCGCGCGAAATCACCGGCGTCGGTGTCACGCCATCATTTTTCTGAATAATCGTTTCCACATTGTTTGCCGCGAGCACTTCTAGCGCCGTTCGCTGCGCGGGAGTGGAGAGCGCGTGCGTATCCTTACCCATGAAGAGCGGCCCATCGATGCCTTGCGTTCGCCGGTATTCGCAGATCGCCTGGGTGATTGCCAAAATGTGCGCCTCGGTGAAAGTGCCCTTTAACGAACTGCCACGGTGGCCGCTGGTGCCAAAGCTGACGAGCTGTTGCGGATCATTCAAGTCCGGCCGTCGCTCGTAATAGCAACGCTCGAGTTGCGCCAGGTCCACCAGCAATTCCTTAGGCGCGGGTAGCCCCGCAAGCGGTGAAATCCCCTGCCTAGTGTTATCTATATTTGGAGCCGCCTGTGGTTGTGTCATCCGTTCTTCCCCCATCAACGACTCTATTTAGATACCACTGTGCGCCCGGGATGCCAATACTCCATCGCGATCCGCACATAATTTTGCCTAGAATTCATAATCCATAGATGTCAGGGTGCACGCAAAATCCGAGTATCATCAGTCGTTCATCAATTCTTCCCTAATGGAGCGAAACCTGGCCAGCTAGTCCCGCATCTATTAAGGGTTATCCCCAGGGCTGCCAACCCTTATTGCTCCCGGCCGATCTCCATCCTGAGGGAAGAGAATTCCAGTGGTAGTTGAAGCGCCGGCGATTCGCGACTTCCCGCCGGCCAGTGAGGAAAGCCATGGCCGACCGCAATCCCGCGAATGTAAACGCGCAGGGAGAGGATGCCCGCACCGGATCAAGCGTGGAAGCCGTCAAGCGCGACATTCTGGACAATCTTTTTTACGTCGTCGGCCGGCCAGTGGAGCACGCGCGGCCCGTCGACTTCTACACTGCCGTCGCCTACACCGTTCGCGACCGTATCCTCGACCGCTATCTCCATTCTCTGCATACATACATGGAAGACCACGTCCGCGTTGTGGGCTATCTTTCCGCCGAATTCCTTACCGGACCGCAATTGGCCAAGAACCTTCTAAATCTTGGCCTCGAGGCTCCGTTCCGACAAGCTACCCGTGAACTCGGCCTGGATATGGATCTACTCATCGAACAAGAACCAGAGCCTGGATTGGGGAATGGCGGCTTGGGACGCCTCGCTGCCTGTTACCTGGAATCCATGGCCACGATGGGAATTCCTTCGATTGGCTACGGCATCCGCTATGAATATGGCATCTTCGATCAGAAGATTCGCGATGGCTGGCAGGTGGAATATACGGACCACTGGCTGCGCCATGGGAATCCCTGGGAATTGCGTCGCGGGCGTTTTTCCGTTGAAATTGGATTCCATGGCCGAACCGAACAGTGGACGGATGCTAACGGCCACTACCGTGTTCGCTGGATCCCGCAAACAACCGTAAAAGGTGTTCCCTACAATACGCCTGTCGTTGGTTATCGTTCCGGCGCTGCCTATATTTTGCGGCTGTGGCGTTCTGAAGCCACCGAGTCCTTCTATTTTGAGCGCTTCAACAGCGGCGACTACCAAGGTGCGGTTGCCGAAAAAGACTTCGCGGAAAATATCACCAAAGTCCTCTATCCCAATGACGAGGATTTCCGCGGCAAGGAATTGCGCCTTCAGCAGCAGTACTTCTTCACTTCTTGTTCATTGCAGGACATGGTCCGCATGCATCTTTCAAACGGGCAGAAGCTGGAAACTTTTCACGAACGATGGGCCATTCAGCTTAACGATACGCATCCCTCTATCGGCGTTGCGGAATTGATGCGCCTGCTCCTTGATGAGCACGGCATGAGCTGGGAGCAAGCCTGGAGCGTTACGTTGCAAACCTTCAGCTACACCAATCACACGCTCCTGCCGGAAGCGCTCGAGCGCTGGTCCCTGCCCTTGTTTGCCTCGCTCTTGCCCCGGCATCTTGAGATTATTTACGAAATCAACGCGCGTTTCCTGGCCGAAGTGCGCCAGCGCTTCCCGAATGACGAAGCCCGCGTCGCTCGCATGTCTCTGATCGACGAGTCCGGCGAAAAGTACGTCCGTATGGCCCATCTTGCTTGCGTGGGCAGCCATAAAATTAATGGCGTCGCCAAACTTCATACCGAGTTGCTGAAGAGGGAATTGCTTCACGACTTCCATGAACTCTGGCCCGACAAGATCGTCAATGTGACCAATGGCGTTACTCCTCGCCGCTGGATTGCCGTCAGCAATCCCGAACAATCCGCACTCATGACTAGCAAGATCGGGGATACGTGGATCAATCACCTGGATGAACTGAAGCGGCTGGAACCTCTCGCGGACGATGCCGGCTTCCGCAAGGAATGGCAAAAAGTGCAGCGCGCCGTGAAATGCCGGCTTACCAACTTCATCCACAAGGAGACGGGCATTTCCGTCGATCCGGACTCCATGTTCGACGCCCAGGTAAAGCGCATCCACGAATACAAGCGCCAGCACCTGAATGTGCTGCACATCCTTACGCTGTACCAGCGTCTGAAGAACAATCCCAATATCGACATTACTCCGCGCACGTTCATCTTTGGTGGCAAAGCGGCCCCGGGCTATCGCATGGCCAAGCTCATCATCAAGCTCATCAATTCCGTGGCGGAAGTTGTCAACCAGGATCCCGATGTAAACGGCCGCCTTAAAGTGGTTTTTCTTCCCGGATATGACGTGACTTTTGGACAGTTGGTTTATCCCGCGGCCGATTTAAGCGAACAAATCTCCACCGCGGGAATGGAAGCTTCTGGCACGGGCAATATGAAGTTCGCCATGAACGGGGCGCTCACGATTGGCACGCTTGATGGCGCCAACGTTGAAATTCGCGATGCGGTCCATCCCGAGAATTTTTTTCTCTTTGGCCTTACCGTGGACCAGGTCCGCGCCACTTGGGCCTCAGGCTATAATCCCCGCCACCTCTACGAAACCATTCCCGCGCTGCGCAACGTGATTGACGCGCTCTATTCCGGCCAATTCTCCCGCGGCGACCATGAACTCTTCCGCCCGCTGCTCGATTCACTCGTCTATCACGATTCGTATCTTTTGTTCGCCGACTACGAATCCTACATTCACTGCCAGGATCAGGTCGCCGAGGCCTTCCGCGACCAGGAAGCCTGGGCCAAGATGTCCATCCTCAACACCGCGCGCATGGGGCCTTTTTCCTCCGACCGCTCCATCGCCGACTATTGCCGCCTGGTGTGGAACATCCAACGCGCCGCCGCCCCACTAGCTCAGTCCGCCTGATCCACTGGTCATTGACAGGAATGAAACTGGCTTTAGATCCAAGCGAAGGCCGTGCGCCGCTTGCGGTAGGGCTTGCAGCACTAACTTGGCCGTAAGGGGCAAAGTCCGCCCAAAATCACAATCGGCCTTGACTCCTTGTTCTCATTGTGAGAACCTGATCATCCATGCGGATTATAAAACGAGGCGCGCTTGTGCAGTTCTGGCAAGAGCATCCGGGCGCGAAGTCTAGCCTCGAATCCTGGTACGCGGTGGTTCGTCGTGCGAACTGGAAAACGCCCGCGGAATTGAAACAGGTGTACTCCAACGCCGACTTAGTTGGACGGAGGACGGTTTTCAATATCGCCGGCAACAAGTACCGTTTGATTGCTCGAGTGAATTACCAGACCCAACGAGTATTCGTTCTCTACATTTTGACGCACGCGGAATATGACAGAGGGGATTGGAAACGATGAGCACAACGACAATTGAGCTGAACGAAAAAACTTACGGGCAACTGCTGGGGCGCACACTTCCCCATGTCATCCGAACGGAGGAAGAATACGAACGTTTGACGAGCGAACTGATGCGTCTTGACGAACGTGAGGACCTTTCCCGGGAAGAAAACGAGCTTGCCGAATTGTTGACCTTGCTTATCGACGAATATGAAGAGCGCCGCTATCCGATTCGGAAGGCGAACCCACGGCAAACCCTTCAGCATTTAATGGAGGCACGCAAACTGACACAGAAAGACCTCTGGAAGGTTTTCGGGTCTAAAGGGATAACCTCCGAGGTATTTCACGGCAAGCGCTCGATCAGCAAGGCCCAGGCAAAGAAACTTGCGGAGTTCTTTCACGTCAGCGTTGAGCTTTTCATTTAGGGTGCTCGGGTTAAGGCCTAAGATTAGAGCCGCTGCAAGTCGTCAACCAGATTGCGGCGTGCTACCGGCGGATGGCCAGTAGATTTACCGGTGTAACAATTCTGGGTGCCACATCCTTTGGCCTTTGGTTTTTCAAAGGGCGCGGGTTGATTCCCATTTTTTGGGCCGCGCCTGGCAATAACTTCGAGCTTGGGTACCCCGCAGATACACTTGTAATTTTTCGGTTGTCAGCGGACGAATAAAATGGCATCGTCTCACCTCCGGGGGTGTGCCCCCGGATGCGGTCCAGGTTCAATAAACGGGAAGGTCGTCGTTTGGTTTTTCGGTTTGGTGTGAAAGTGCCCAGCGGACGGACAAGTACAAAACAGCGCTTAGATTTTTCATGCGGAAAATGCGCGTTCCATTCGGAGTTGCTCCTGAAGCTGCAATTGGAGAGCAACCCGCAAGCGCTGGGACTTGTGCGTGCCGCCGTCGAACGCGCCGCCGAGCTCCTTCATTTCCCCGAAGAAGAATCCCGCGCCGTTGTTCGTTCCGTGGATGAGGCTCTCGCCAATGTCATTCGCCATGCTTATCAAGGCAAAACTGGGCAACCCATCGAAGTAACTTGCCGCCATTTGCACCGAACTCAGAACGATGTTTGCACCACCGGCTTGGAGATCGTCTTGCAGGATTCCGGCGTCCCGGCCAATCCCGCCAAACTAAAGGGCCGTCCGCTAGACGAACTTCGACCCGGTGGACTGGGTCTGCATTTCATGCGGGAGAGTATGGACGAAGTTGAATTCAGCCGGAAAAAAGGCAAGAATCACCTTCGCTTGGTGAAGTACCTGGCTCCGGCCGCCCCTGCAATCGCGCCGGAAGGAGACTAGACCGTGCAGATTGTTGCCCGTGCCATACATGGTTGGACGATTCTGGACCTCTCTGGCGATATCGACCTGGCCCACTCTCCGGCCATGCGCAAGGCGTTGCTCGGCGAAATCAAAGAGAAGCGCACGCCCAGGGTCTTCTTGAATCTCAAAAACGTGCGTTACATCGACAGTTCCGGCATCGCTTCCCTTGTCGAAGGTTTGAAAGCGTCGCGCGATCAAGGCTCCCGCCTGATCCTGTATGCTCTGAGCACCTCCGTCCGCGAGGTGATGCAGCTTTCGCGCCTGCAAAAGATCTTTGAGATCTATGAAGACGAGGAGCAAGCGCTCGCTTCCTAGTCGACGAAGAGAATTTCCCCGCAAAGGTAGAGTGGCCCAGTGGAATTTGCGCGAAAAGTCGGCGCTAGCGTTATCGATACTCTCTCGTATCTTGGCGCCCTGACCGTGTTGGCGGGGCGCGCGGCGTATAACGCTTTCATTGGACCTTTTCTGGGCAAACCCGTGCGTTTCCAAAGTGCCGTTTCGCAAGCCATGGAAGCGGGAGTCCGCGCCCTGCCTATTCTTTCTCTCATCACCTTTTTCATCGGCTTGATACTTGCTCTTCAGAGCGCCTATGAACTAAAACGCTTCGGCGCGTTGAACTATGTCGCCAGCGCCGTAGCCATCTCCATGTCTCGCGAACTTGGACCGCTGATCACTGCCATCGTTGTGATTGGGCGTTCGGGCTCTGCATTCGCCGCGGAAATCGGCACGATGAAAGTCTCCGAGGAAATTGACGCCCTCGAGACCATGGCCATTGATCCCGTGCATTTTCTGGTCACTCCCAAATTCATCGCCATGATCCTGATGTTGCCGTGTCTCACCATTTGGGCCAATTCCATGGGCATTTTAGGGGGATCCCTGTTCGGAGTCCTGCAAGCGGACTTTACCTGGGGCCGCTATATTCACGCCTCGCTTGAAGCCTTGTTCCTCCGCGACGTCGTCACGGGGCTCATCAAGAGTTTCATGTTCGGTGTCACCATCACGGCCGTGGGCTGCCTGGAAGGACTTTCCACGGGCGGCGGCGCCGAACAGGTTGGCCGTGCCACAACGCGAGCCGTCGTCGTCTCCATTTTCCTGGTGATCCTGGTCGACCTGGTATTCACCACTCTGTTTTTCTTCCTGGGAGGACGCTAGAACGTATGCCCGCCATCGCCGACCCAACTCGCCCCAGCGTGTCTCTGGACGGCCCAATGATTTCGCTGCGGGATATACGTGTCAGCTATAGCGGCCGGGAAATCCTCCACGGCATCACTTTCGACGTGCAGCGCGGCGAAACTCTGGTCATCCTCGGCGGCTCCGGCTCCGGCAAAAGCACATTGTTGCGCACGTTAGTCGGCCTCGAAAAGCCCAATTCCGGCGAACTGTGGATTGCGGGAAAGAACTTTTCCGCCATTTCCGATTTCGAGCGTGACGAAATCCGCCAGAAAATCGGCATGTCCTTCCAAGGGGGCGCCCTTTTTGGCTCCATGACCGTCGGCGAAAACGTTGCCCTTCCTTTGCGCGAGCATACCAAGCTCGAAGATTCCACCATCGAAATCATGGTTCGCCTCAAACTCGACCAGGTTGGCCTGTCTGGCTACGAACACTACATGCCTTCGCAACTCAGCGGTGGCATGAAGAAACGCGCCGCCGTGGCTCGCGCCCTCGCCATGGATCCTGAAATTCTTTTCTTCGATGAGCCTTCCGCGGGCCTCGACCCCATCATCGCCGCTGGTATTGACCAGTTGATCCTGGAATTGAAGAAGGCCTTCCACATGACCATCATCGTGGTCACGCACGAATTGGCCAGCGCCTTTCTGATCGCCGACCGCATGGTTCTGATTAATAAGGGCGATGTGGTTGCCATGGGTACCGTGAAGGAAATGCAGAACAGCACCCATCCGCGGGTTCGCCAATTTATGGATCGCGTCCCGGAACCCGCCGTGGCGCAGGAACTTGATTATCTGCAGATGTTGACGGAGCAGCAGCCCAAACAGGGCTCGCAGGCTTCGGGGAAGAGCAGGTAGCGATGGCAGAAAAACGCGAACAGGCATTGGTGGGATTCTTTGTGCTGGTCGCCGCCGCACTGTTGATCTTCACAGTCTTCGGCGTCACTGGCGCTTTCCAAGGTTCCGTGAAAACCTATCACGCGAAATTTCCCAATGCGGCAGGACTCGAGCCCGGCGCCTCCGTCCATTACGCCGGGGGCCAGAAGGTTGGCCGCGTCGAAAAAATGCAGATTGATTCCGCCGATCCATCCCTGATCGACATGACCTTCAGCGTGAAAAGCGACGTGCCCGTGAAAACAGACAGTAAGGCCGCCATCATGAGTTACAGCCCCTTGGGCGACAACCACCTGGAAATCCTGCCCGGAGACCCCAAGTCTCCCGCTGCCACTTCCGGCTCCCTGCTTGCCTCCAAGCCTTACCTGGGCTTCAACGATCTGGCGGAACAAATCAACAAGTTAACGCCGCAAGCTCAGGAACTCCTTACCAATCTGAATGATCGGATCAAACAGTTGAACGTTACCATTACCCGCGTCAACGATTTGCTTAACGATCAAAATCGTCAGAACATCTCCGCGAGTCTTAATGATCTTCACGGAATGTTGAATGAAGACCGCCCAGTGGTCCGCTCGGCTTTGAAGAATGTGAATACAGCCACCGAAAAAATTACGCCTCTGATCGATCAGTTGCACAAAACGATCGATCAGGCCAATGACACATTGAAACATGTTGACGGCATGATCGGCGAAAATCGCGAAGAGGTGCACGCCTCAGTCGCGAAACTCCATGAATCCTTGAACAATCTTTCAGATCTTAGCCGGAGGCTGGACCAGACGCTTGACGTCAACTCTGAAAACATTGACGAAATCCTCGAGAACCTTCGCCATATCACGGAGAACATGAGGGAATTCTCCGACATCATCAAGACGCAGCCTTCTTCGCTGATCCATTCCGGCAGACCACGTGAGCATGTACCAGGAGGGCGGCCATGAGACATACTGCTTACAATTCGAACCATCCTGCGAATGCAATTTCGCCGGAGCGGCGCATTAATATAGCGCGCTATCTGCTGACCCTTGCGGCGTTTGCTTCTCTCGTCGCTGGGTGCGGCGCCCCGAAACCCATCCGCTACTACGAGATCTCCTATCCTCCCGTTGGTCAGGCAAAAATGCCGGCTCGCGACGCCACCCTCCTGGTGCGTTCCTTCACCACCTCTCATCTATATCGCGAAGATCGTATTGTCTACGGCTCTGGCTCCGAGCAGATGGGCACCTACATGGATGAGCGCTGGACCGAGCCGCCCTCCGAAATGCTTCAGTACGCGCTCGTGCGTGAATTACGCTCCACGGGCGGCTTTCGCATAGTGACTGCCCTGCGCAGCGATTCCACCGGGGATTTCCTGCTTACCGGGCACCTTTACGATTTCAAGGAAGTTTCCGGCAATGGCTTGGTTGCGCGCATCAGCTTCGATGCCGAACTTCGCGACTTGAAGGCTGGCAAGACCATCTGGACTTACACGTACAACCACGATGAACCGGCCAGCGGCAAGGACGTGGCCGCTCTCGTCGCTGCCATGGACAAGAATGTGCAGCAAGGCGTTCACGAAGTAGAAGCCGGGATTCAGGAAGCATTGGCGGCATATCCCGCGAAGTAGCGTGCACTTTTTCAAGAGAATCTGGCAAAGCGATTTCTCCCTCACGAAGGGCTTGCTAGTTTCTCTGCCAATTTGGAGTGGATCCGCCCTATTAAGGATTCCACTTCATCTGCCATACACTTGCCCTGTCATCTCCAACCCGGCTCGAATAGAGTTACACTGTAGTTTTGGAGCCACCATCCATGTCTACCTCCGCCAAGACAACTGAGCCTGATATTCCGCCGGCCAATCCTGCCTCGCCCGCTCCTGTCAAACAAGCCTTTGATTTCCTGGACCTCCGAGCGCAGTTTGCCTCGATTCGCGATGAAGTGATGGCTGCAGTCACGCGCGTATTTGAAAGCCAGTACTTTATTCTTGGTCCAGAGGTGAAGCTCTTCGAAGAAGAAGTGGCCGCGAAACTCCGCGCCAGGTTTGCCGTCGGCTGCGCCTCGGGGACTGACGCGCTTGTGCTTTCCCTGATGGCAGCCGGGATCGGCCCCGGCGATGAAGTCATCACTTCACCCTTCAGCTTCATCGCAACGGCTGGTTCCATCGCGCAAGTGGGGGCGAAGCCCGTCTTCGTGGACATCGATCCCGGCACGTTCAATATCAACCCCGCGTTGATCGCTGCTGCCATTACTCCAAAGACGCGGGCCATCATGCCTGTCCACCTGTTTGGCTTGCCTGCCGACCTCGATCCCATCCTTAAGATCGCGCAAGATATGGAACTTCTGGTGATCGAGGACGCCGCGCAGGCGATCGGCTCCCGCCACGGCAATCGCTTTATCGGCACCCTGGGCCACTTAGGATGCTTCAGCTTCTTTCCATCAAAGAACTTGGGGGCCGCAGGCGATGGCGGCCTGGTGACCACCAACGATCCCGCCATGGCGGAGCGCCTCCTGATGCTTCGCATGCACGGCAGCAAGACCAAGTACTACCACGAGATCCTTGGCACCAATAGCCGGCTGGATGCCTTACAAGCCGCCGTCCTGCACGTAAAGCTACCGCACCTGGATTCCTGGGCTGCTGGCCGCCAGAATCGCGCGGATCGCTACCGCAGGCTCTTTGCAGAACAGAATCTGGCCTCTTTTGTTGCCTGTCCTCCCCAGCCACCCGCGAAGTTCCACCATATCTACAACCAGTTCACCATTCGCGTGCCCTTCCGCGATGAACTGAAGGAAGCCCTCCGCCTCGCGGGCATTCCCTCGGAAATCTACTATCCTCTCTGCCTGCACCTTCAGTCGGCCTTCCACTTTCTCGGCTATCGGGCTGGGTCACTCCCCATGGCCGAACAGGCCAGCAGGGAAGTGCTGTCTCTCCCCGTTTTCCCTGAGCTGACGGATTTACAGCAGGACCTCGTTGTTCAATCCATCGCGAAGTTTCGTGCGGCTCGGGGGATTGCTTAGGTTGGGAGAAAGACCTCTTCTATCGCGTGACGGCCGTTCGTGCTTTGAAACCCTCAGATGTTGTGCTCTTCCGCTGGTTGACGCAAAGATTCGTGTCGCCCAGCCTCTCGCCGACTGCGAACGATGAGTTGTAGCTTAAAACTCAATCACCCGCTGTTGCATTTCACATCGTACGCCCGACCATTGCTAAATCACGTATCTTCTGTTGCTTAGCAGGAAAGATGAAATCCCGCCCGATTTCGCGCGTTGCAAAACTCAACGATGCGCGCTTCGCTTTTCATCGCACAATTCTCGCCATCGCCTCTCAATCTCCCGCATGCCTTTTCTTATGAGCCACTTACACAGCTAACTCAGATTCCTCTCACCATGGCAGACCAGTTGCCTTTATAGACTGCGAAGTTAAACAAATACCAGGAACCCCGGAGGCGGGCCATGACAGTCATTCTGATGCTAGCAATGTTCGCAATCTTCCTTACCATCGATTACATGAGGAAGCGCCACCAAGTTACACACACGGTAGATGCGAAGGAAGAAGCGACAACGATTTCCCCGCGTATGCTGCCCAGCTTTGTTGCAGGTTTTGAGTTGCCAGACAATCGGCGTTATCACCCTGGCCACACTTGGGCGTTGCAGGAAAGCCCCACGTTGGTTCGCGTGGGACTCGATGATTTCGGCGCGCGGCTTGCCGGAAAGCTGGACGGCCTGGTGCTCCCGAAGCGCGGCCAGTGGCTGCGGCAAGGCCAGAAGTTCGCCACGATCATTCGCGACGGCCAGCGCACCGACCTGGTATCCCCTGTCGAAGGCGAAGTGACGAATGTCAACGACGCCTTGGTATCCAATACATCCTTGGCCAACACAGACCCCTACGGACAGGGCTGGTTCGTTTCCGTGATCTCCCCTGACCTTCAGATTAGTTTCCGCAACCTCCTGAACGGCAGCCTGGCTCGCAAGTGGATGGCGGATGCCGCCAGCCGCTTGCAGCTTCGCATGCCCGCTCTCGCCGGTGTTGTGGCGCAAGACGGCGGCCCAGCAGTCCACGATTTGACCGCGCACATGCCGATGGAAAAGTGGGGAGAAATCACCCGCGAGTTCTTCCTGACCTAACAGAAATCTATTGAGCTCCAGCCAAGGCCCCGGTCGAAAGCGGATCGGGGCCTTGGCGTCTGTAAACAAGTTCGTAGGTCAACAGAATCACCAGCTGAATTACTCCGCATAGCCAGGTGACGCAGGTCACTCCCCCTAGTGTTTAACCGCACAGGAATACAGCTCCCGCCAGTCTATATTCATCTTGGGTCAGCGACTGCGCAGAAGGTTTCATCTCTGGCATGGTCACTACCGATGAACTTCTCTACAGTTCACGAACATCGCATCACGGCGCCTGACCTTAGTGTTCGGATGACTCTCCGCCAGTCTTTGGGCCCTCTCACGGCGATCGATCGAACGCTATGTGTCGATCTGAGCCACTTATGAAATTACATGTCCTGCCTCCGGCCACCTTCCTCAAATCTGTGGACAGGGGCGTAGGTAGCCACAGGGAGCGTTTATGAGCAAGGGTATTCTCTACGACGCCACTCTCTGTATCGACTGCAAATTGTGCGAAAAAGGCTGCGCCGACCGTAACGGCCTCCCCTACGACGACAACATTGCTGCCGAACAGAAGCAGTCCGAACACAAATACACCGTGGTTCTGACGCATCAAGACAAATTCATGCGCCGTTTGTGCATGAATTGTCAGGACCCCAGTTGTGTTTCTGTATGTCCGGTGGGCGCATTCCGCAAGACGGACGCGGGTCCTGTCACCTATACCGCCTCCAAGTGCATGGGGTGCCGCTACTGCATGCTGGCGTGCCCGTTCTTCGTGCCCAAGTACGAGTGGGGCAAGACCTCTCCGCTCGTTCGCAAGTGCGATATGTGTTCCGATCGCGTTGCCCAGGGCTTGCAGACCGCGTGTGCCGACGCATGCCCGACGGGCGCAACCAAGTTCGGCGACCGCGATGCTCTAATCGCGGAAGCGCAGCAGCGTCTCCGCGACAATCCCAGCAACTACGTCAACCACATTTATGGCCTGAACGAAGTGGGTGGCACTTCCGTCCTGCTTCTCTCCAGCGTTCCCTTCGAGGAATTTGGTTTCCGCACCGACCAGATCACGGAGGCGATGCCCAATCTTACCTATCGCGTTCTGACACACGTTCCCGACGTGGTTACGTTGGGTTCCGTTCTACTAGGCGGCATCTGGTGGATTTCCAATCGCCGCGTTGAAGTGGCAGAGGCAGAGGGAAACTCAAACCCTCCCCAGCCCGCCACCAGGAAATGAGGACCAGGGGACCATGGCAAAGACCAAACTGACTTTCTGGAAGACCGTACTCGTCATCATCCTGATTCCCGGCGTGTATTCCCTGATTTACCGGCTCACTCATGGCCTCGGCTATTCCACCAATCTGAACGACGAATTCCCTTGGGGCCTCTGGGTTGGCTTCAAACTCTTCTCCGTCGCTTTGGCCGGCGGCGGCTTCACTCTGGCTGCGGTTGTCTACATCTTCAATTTGAACCGTTACCGCCCCGTCCTTCGCGCAATGATACTGACCGCCTTCCTGGGCTATTCCATGTTCATCGCTTCCCTGATCCTTGATCTCGGCAGGCCCTTGCGCATTTGGCACCCCATCATCATGTGGAATCACCATTCCGTCATGTTTGAGATTGCCTGGTGCGTCATGCTCTACACCACCGTCCTGCTCCTGGAATTCTTGCCGGTGGTGCTTGAACGTCTGGGCTGGAAGCGGCAACTTGCCTGGATGCACACCATCATGATTCCCTTGGTGATTGCCGGAGTGATCCTCTCTACCCTCCACCAGTCGTCACTCGGCAGTCTCTATTTGATCGTGCCCGGCAAGCTCTACCCACTCTGGTATTCCTCACTTGAACCTGTGTTCTTCTTCATCTCCGCCGTCTGCGCGGGTCTGGCGATGACCCTCTTTGAATCCTGGCATGCGGATAAATCGTTTCACCAGCGCGTTGAACTTCCGCTCCTCACCGGCTTGGGACGTGTCCTGGCCGTCGTGCTTTCCTTCTACCTTAGCCTGCGCGCTGTGGACCTCGCGCGCCGTCATGCTTTGCATCTGCTCCTCGAGCGGCGCCCGGAAACGTATCTTTTCGCGCTCGAGATCCTCCTGCTGGCCGTACCGATGTTCTTGCTGTTCCGCCGGAATATCCACACCAGCCGCACCTATTTGTATCTTTGTTCCGTGTTGACGCTTCTTGGAATCGTTGCCAACCGCATGAACGTGGCAATCACCGGCATGCTGGCCTCTTCCGGCAACAAATACTTCCCAAAGTGGACGGAAATCTCTATCACTCTAGCCATCATTGCTTCCGGGTTCCTGGTTTTTGCGCTGGCGGTGAAGTACCTGCCGATTTTCGGTACCTTGCCGTTGCACCAGCCGGTAGCACAGCCAGAGACTGCGGGGGGCAAGCTTCCGGAGCTCTCCCATGTCGAATCCTGAAGACAGATCGGGCCTGGCAACTCTGGGCAAGCAGATCACGGGTAGCCTCAGTTCAAAGCTGCTCCTTCTGCTTGTCTCTTCCATGGCTCTTGTTTTCGGTGTGTTGGGCTACCTGAACATTCAGCTCCACCGGAGGCACCTGGAGCGTGACGCCCTTGCGGATGCCGCGCGCACCAGCAGCGTCATAAAGCGCAACACCTCCTACTACATGCTGCGCAATCAGCGCGACGGCCTCTACCACATCATCACCGAAATGGCGGATGAGCCCGGAATGGTGCGCATCCGCATCCTCAACGATCAGGGCCGCATCAGCTTTTCTTCGGACACTTCCGAGATGTACAAGTACGTGGACCAGAACATGAAAGCCCACGACACCATGGTCCCGGGCAGCGCTCTCCGTATCTCTGACATCAAGGAGAACTTTCGCACCTACAAGCTCCCCAATGGCGAGCGTGCCCTGGGCGTCATCGATCCGATCGAGAATAGCCCCGCCTGCAGCAATGCCGAATGCCACGCGCATCCCGCTGAAGTGAAGGTTCTCGGCGTCCTCGATACCAACATTTCTCTCGCCAGCAGCCAGCAGAATGTCGCCGAAAGCACACGCCAGGTGTTGCTCTATACGATTCTGGCCGTTTTCGGCGTTGCCCTCCTCAGCGTCGCTTTCGTGCGACGCATGCTTCAGGGACCGCTCACCGCGCTCACGGAAGGCACCAAACGCATCGGTTCGGGTGACCTGGGGTACCAGATCAAGATTCCCTCGCACGGTGAACTAGAGGATCTGGCCACGTCCTTCAACACGATGAGTTCGCAACTGGAAGAAGCGCACCAGGAAATCAACGCGTGGGCGCGAACGCTGGAAGCGCGCGTCGAAGAAAAAACTCGCCAGCTCAAGGGTGCGCAGGAAGAAATGCTTCGCGTCGAGCGCATGGCTTCCATCGGCAAACTGGCCGCCGTTGTTGCCCACGAAATCAACAATCCTCTCGCGGGCATTCTGACCTACGCGAAACTGCTCAAGAAACGCCTCTCTCGCCAATCGCCAGAACAAGTTGAAAACCTGCAAGAAAACATAGAAATGCTCGATCTTGTCGAGACGGAAAGTCGTCGTTGCGGAGAAATCGTCAAGAACCTGATGACCTTTGCGCGTCCCACATCATTGAGCCGCGAGCCCGCCGACTTGAACGGTGTCATCGATCGCTGCGTTCGCCTCGTCCAGCACCAGTTGGAGCTGAAAAATATCGAACTCCACCTCGATCTTGCCAAGGACTTCCCGCTCGTTCGCTGCGATCCGGGCCAAATCGAGCAAGTCATTCTGGCCCTGGTAATGAACGCGATTGATGCACTTGCGAGCGGTGGCAATCTGACCCTGATCTCACGCCAGCTTCCGGAATCCGGCAAAATCCAAATTGAAGTACGGGACGACGGCGTTGGCATGCCTCCGGATGTTCTGGCAAATATGTTTGAACCTTTTTTCACCACCAAGGAACACGGGCGCGGGCTGGGTCTGGGCTTGGCCATCAGCCGCAACATCGTGGATCGCCATGCCGGTAAGATCGAAGTAGCCTCTGAGCCCGGGCGCGGCACCTGTTTCACAATCACGCTGCCGGTGCATTCCAATCTCGTCTTGAACAATGGCTCCGCCGTCGTTGCGGGGTGAGGAGCAGTAACTATGGCCACAAAAGCGAATTTACTGGTAGTCGATGACGAATTGATCGTACGCGATTCTCTCGATAAGTGGTTTCGCGAAGAAGGCTACGACGTCACCGTTGCGGACAGCGCCCAGGACGCGCTTACGAAAATGGCCGCCAAACATTTTGACCTGGCCCTCGTGGATATCAAGATGCCCGGCACGGACGGTGTGGAACTGCAGCGCCGCATGCACGAGATCGACGCCGAAATGCTGGTCATTATCATGACCGGCTACGCCAGCGTGGAAACCGCCGTGGCCGCGTTAAAAAATGGCGCCTACGATTACGTCTCCAAGCCCTTCGACCCGGATGACATCGCTCACAGCGTCCACAACGCCCTCTCTCACAAACGCGCCGAGCAGGAAAATGTCCGCCTGCGTGAAACCGTCGCCTCCGTCGTTCGTCCACAGGAAATCGTTGGACAAAGCCCGGCGATGATTCGCGTCTTCGAGGCCATTCAGACGGTTGGCCCCACCGACGCCACAGTGCTCATCACGGGCGAAAGCGGCACGGGCAAGGAACTGTGTGCCCGCGCGATTCACGCTGCCAGCCCGCGTCACTACAATCCACTGGTGGTGATTCACTGCGGCGCTCTGGCGGAAACACTTCTGGAAAGCGAACTCTTCGGCCACGAGAAAGGCGCATTTACGGGCGCGCAATACCGCAAGAAGGGCAGCTTTGAAGTTGCCGAGGGCGGCTCCATTTTCCTCGATGAGATTGGCGACATCAGCCTGAAGACTCAGACGGATCTCTTGCGTGTTCTTCAGGAACGCGAAATCACCCGAGTCGGCAGCACGCATCCCATTCCGGTGGACTTCCGCTGCATCGCCGCTACCAACAAGAAACTGGAACAACTCATCGAAGATGGCCGCTTCCGTCCCGACCTCTTCTACCGTTTGAACGTGTTTCAGATTCAACTTCCGCCGCTTCGCGATCGCAAGGGCGATATCCCCATCCTGGTCGAGCATTTTGTGCGCAAGTTTTCCGCTTCGATGAACAAACGCATCAACCGCGTTTCGCCGGCTGCCATGGCCCTGCTCGATCGTTACCAGTGGCCCGGCAATATCCGCGAACTGGAAAATGCCGTCGAACGCGCCATGGTTGTCGCGCAGGAGCCTGAAATCCGCGAGGAAGACTTCGCCTTGCGCCTGCCCCTCGCCGAACATCAGGCGCGTACTTTGGAAGACATCGAGCGCGCCCACATCCTCTCTGTTCTTGAAGATTGCAAAGGCAACCAGACCCTCGCTGCCGAAGTCCTCGACATCGATCGCGTCACCCTGCATAACAAACTCAAGAAGTATGGTTGGAAGCGAGTAACTGCGGACGCCCTGTGAACCTGATTCAGCTACTCCCGTTCGGCCCAGCCGCCGCGGAGACGCTGTCGGACCTCCGCGCGGGACTCGAGCGTGAATTCTCTGTCCCGTGCGAAATTCTCCCGCACGAACCAGAACCTGTCTTTGCGTACAACCTTACCCGGCAACAATATTCTTCCACCGCAATTCTGGCGGCCATGCTGAAGCGCAATACTCCGCCAAAGTGGCGTCTCCTCGGCGTTACGCCTCTGGACCTCTATATCCCCATCCTCACGTTTGTTTTTGGAGAAGCGCAATTGCCAGGCACCTGTGCGGTGATTTCTTCTCACCGTCTCCGCCAGGAATTCTACGGACTACCGCCCGATCCCAAATTGCAGCACTTGCGCCTGCTAAAAGAGGCTGTCCATGAATTGGGCCACACCCTCAATCTTTCGCACTGTGAGGACTACCAGTGCGCGATGGCGCCTTCCCATGGTGTGGAGTGGATTGACTTGAAATCCAGCAGCTACTGCCGCGATTGCTGCTCTGTTGTTGGTGCCCGGCCTGCTCTCAATCTTTCCAAATAACACCTAACGGTGAATCTGACTGCTTGTCCCGTCCGATAGGGGACATCAGGCTGTGGCTTGTTGCGCTTTCTTCCGTGGGACCATCAGCCGCACCAGCACATAGAGCAGAGGAATGAACAGCAAGTTCAAGGTCGTCGCTGCGATCATGCCACCAAAAACCGTTGTCCCTACGGAAACGCGTCCGGCCGCTCCAGCGCCCTCCGCGATGACCAGAGGCACAACCCCGAGAATAAAAGCCATGGAAGTCATCAAGATTGGCCGCAGCCGAATACGCGCTGCCTCCACCGCCGCATCCAGCGTCGAATATCCTCGCTCCTGAAGCTGTTCCGCAAATTCCACAATCAGGATGGCGTTCTTGCTGGCCAGGCCAATCAACATCACCAGACCAATCTGGCAATACACGTCGTTTGTCAGCCCTCGTGTCCACAACGCGCCAAGCGCTCCCAGCAGCGCCCCGGGGACGCCGAGCAGCACGATGAACGGCAGGAGATAGCTCTCATATTGCGCCGCCAGGGTCAGGTACACGAAGATCAGCCCCAGCCCAAACAAAATCACCGCTTTTCCGCTGGATTCGATTTCTTCCAGCGATAATCCACTCCACTCGAATTTCATGCCTTGAGGCAAAACCTTTTTTGAAAGATCGCGCATGGCCGCTATCCCCGCGCCAGAGCTGAGTCCCGGTGCCGCCGACCCGTCAATTTCCGCCGATCGGAACAGGTTGAAGTGCGAAATCACCTGCGGATTCTGTGTCTGTTCGATCTGCACCACGTTGTCCAACGGAACCATTTTCCCGGTGGTGGACTTCAGGTAATAGGTGCGAATATCTTTTGCGTCCGAACGGAACTGCTGGTCCGCCTGCAGGTAAACGCGATACGACCGGTTGTTGAAGTCGAAATCGTTCACATACACCGAGCCCATGAACACCTGCAGCGCATCTGTAATCTGGCTCAGGGGCACTTGAAGGCTCTTGGCTTTCTCGCGGTCAATTCGCACCAGATATTGCGGGTCGTTGGCGGTGAAACTCGTGAAGAGTCCGGTGACCCTTCCGCTGCCGTTGCCTTGTGCAACCAATTGATTGGCGGTGTTGGCGATGGTCTGCAGGGAATTACGTCCCAAGTCTTCCAATTGATAGGCGAAACCGCCGAAAGTTCCCAAGCCCTGCACCGCAGGTGGATTAAAGGGCACGATGATTCCACCAGGAATGCCGAACAAGGGGCCACGAATCCGGTTTATGATGGCAAAAGAAGTGTGCTCTTTTCCCTTTCGTTCGCTAAAAGGCTTCAGGTTGAGGAAGATAATTCCCTTGTTAGGAGCGTTGCCGGAAAAGCCGAAGCCCACGATGGTGAAAGCGCCGTTAATTTCGGGCACGTGCGAAAGAAACTCCTCGGCTTTCGCGCAGACATCGCGTGTGTATTGCAATGAAGCGCCCTGAGGCGTTTGCACCGCAATCATCACGTAGCCCTGGTCATCCTCGGGAAGAAATCCCTGCGGAATTGTCCGGTAGAGCCATAAACCCAGCGCCATGGTTGCAACAAAGGCGAGGAGGCAAACGTAACGCCACTTCAACACGCCATGAAGTGTCGTGGTATAGAGCCGCGAGCCTCCCTCAAATGCCTTATTGAACAAAACGAAAAAGATGTTTTGCGCCCGCTCGCGATGATGCCCCAGGAAGATCGCGGATAGCGCGGGAGTCAGCGTGAGGGCATTGAACGCGGAAATCGAAACGGAAAATGCGATGGTCAGCGCGAATTGCCGGAACAAAATGCCGGTCGTTCCCGGGAACAACGCCACAGGAATGAACACGGAAACCAGCACCAGCGATGTTGCCACCACTGCCCCAGCCACTTCTTTCATCGCCACGGATGCGGCGTTGTGCGGCTCCGTGATGCCTTCCACGATGTGGCGCTCCACGTTTTCAATCACCACGATGGCGTCGTCCACCACCAATCCCGTCGCCAGCGTGATTCCGAACAAGGTCAACGTGTTGATCGAAAATCCCAACACCTTGACGAAGATAAACGTGCCGATCAGCGATACTGGAATTGTCACCGCGGGAATAATCGTGCTGCGCCATTCCTGCAGGAATAGGTACATGACCAGCAGGACCAGCAGGATGGCTTCCAGCAGCGTAATCAGCACGTCGTGGATGGATTCGCCGATTACGGTTGTAGTGTCAAAGGCGACGGCATATTTCAGCCCCGGCGGGAAAGTCTTCGATAGTTCATCGAGTTCAGCCTTGGCCGCGCGGTCCACGTCCAGCGCGTTCGCTCCCGGCAATTGCGTCACAGCGATGCCCACGGCGTCGTGTCCGTTAAAACGCAACAGCGACCCGTAATCCTCCGCGCCTAGTTCCGCTCGCCCCACATCCTTCAGGCGCACCAGCGTGCCGTCCGTCCCAGTCTTCAGAATAATGTTTTCAAATTCGGTGGGTTCCGTAAGACGCCCCATCGCGCGCACGCTGATTTCATAGGCTTGCCCGTTTTGGGCCGGCGGTTGCCCCACTTGCCCCGCCGTAACCAGCACGTTCTGTTCTTCCAGTGCGTTGACCACATCCGTCGCGGTTAAGCCGCGTTGGGCCAGTCGTGCCGGGTCCAGCCACAAGCGCATCGCGTATTTTCGTTCGCCAAAAATAAAGACATCGCCGACGCCTTTCACGCGCTTCACGGCGTCGCGCACATACACGTCCAGATAATTGCTCATGAACAGGCTGTCGTACTGGCCCGTTTCCGAATACACGCCCGCGCCAAACACAAACCCGGAAGACTGTTTCGTAATGATGATGCCGGTATTCTTCACCGCATTTGGCAGGCGGCCCTGCGCTTGGCTGACGCGGTTCTGCACGTCCACCGAAGCCAGGTCCACATCGCGCGTCACGTCGAATGTTACGGTGATTTGGCTGGTGCCGTCATTTCCACTGCTGGAGGTGATGTACTTCATCCCCGGACTGCCATTGATGGCTTGTTCCAGCGGGATGGTCACCGCGGATTCCACGGCCTCCGCGTTCGCGCCAATATAGTTGCTGCTGACGACCACTTGCGGCGGCGCCAGGTTCGGAAACTGTGCAACGGGAAGATTGGGAAGCGATATAGCTCCCCCAAGAATAATCAGCAGGGCGCATACCGTGGCGAACACCGGGCGCCGGATAAAGAAATCGACAAACAACGGTCTGTTCCGCCTTTCTTCCCAACCTAGCTGTCTTTGCGAATTTCCAGGGCAGCTAGCGGCCTTTGCTTCCAGGCGAGACGCTACTGCCCGCCTCTTTGCCGCTTCCCTGTATCTGCTCTATGACCGGTGCTCCATCCTGCAGGAATTGCGTGCCGGATACGATCACGTGGTCCCCCGGCTTCACACCTTCCAACACGGGATAGTCGTTCCCCATGATCTCTCCCAGTTTCACCAGCTTCTGGCGCGCCACCGTTCCTTTGTCTTCCTTTACCGCCAGAAAGGCAAAGAACTGTCCATTAATCCTCTGCACCGCCAGGACAGGCACCACGGGACCTTGCCGGTCTCCCCACGTAATTCTTGCGCGCACCTGTTGAGCAATCCGCAGGTTCACTTTCGCGTTGGCCACCGCCGCTTTGGCCAGCACCGTCTGCGTATCGGAATCGACTTCGGGGGAAATAAACGTCACTTGTGATTCCGCGCGTACCGCGCCATTTTCATCCAGTAACTTCACTGGCAATCCCAGCCGCAAATCTCGCGCTCGCGAAGCCGGTATGTACAAATAGGCCTCCAGCGCTCCCGGTTCATCCACCGTTGTCAGCAACGTCGAGACTGTCACACGATCGCCCGTGCGCACTGGAATATCTCCCACAATACCATCCATGGGCGCGCTCACACCGTAGTAGAGCAGTTCCACCTTCTGTTGCTGCACTTGCTGTTCCAGTGATTTCAGCTGCGCGGCTGCGGAATCGTAACTCGTTTGCGCGTTATCAAAATCCATCTTGCTGATGACCCCGGCCTCGAACAATTTGTTCGCCCGCTCCAGGTTCGTCTTCGCCAACCGCAGCGTGGCTTCTTGCGAAGCGCGTGCTGCATCCTGGCTCTTCAGCGTGGCTTCCTGCTTCAACGGGTCAATCTGCAGAAGTACATCACCCGTCTTCACGCGGTCTCCCGATTTCACAAGGATCTTTGTGACGTACCCTTCCACCTGCGGGTTGATCACCGCCGAATGCCGCGATTTCAGGATCGCCAGGTACTCCGTTGCATCCGCAATGTTTTGTGCGGCTACCACTTGCACCTGCACGGGCATCGCCGGTGGCGCTCCGCCGGCCGCATCTCCGGCGCTGGACTTCTGTCCACATCCCGTGGCTAGCGTGCAAACCAGTAGGGCCAAAGCAAGCGAACCTATTCCCAGCCAGGGTCTTCTTCCGTCAAAAGCGGTCATCTTGCGCATAGTAAGTGTGAACATAGGAGTGAGAACCCTTTATGGTACGACAACCGGGGTTAAGTCTGTATCGGAAAACACACCACAAGGTTTAGACGCAACTTCGCACTCTCTGGGTATAGGAGGACGAAACTCTAATACATGTCGGAAGGATCGATTTTTTTGCCACTGAGGCCCAACTGCAGCACTTCGATATCCTGGGGACGATCAAACACTTTCCCAGGATACAAACGCTTAATGATTACGCGCAGGCCGCCAAAGGCTACCCCTACTGCTGTCGCAACCCCCATGAACACGCCGGTGAACAGAAAGATCTTCACCATGATGGTTACCATCGGCGGGTCTGTCGCCGTGTGGCTTGGCTCGTTCCAGGTTACTTCTGTTTCGTAATTCACTTCGTCCCGGATAGCTTGCGCATGCATCGCCGAAGTCGGCTCAAACACCAGCGAGAGCAGGGAAGCCTTCCGCTCCACCGTCACGCCAGCCTTTTTGGCCGCATCGGGCAGCACTTCCTCCAAATGGTGCAGGTGTTGTTCCGCCAGTTGCGGCGTGGGGTATTCCAGCAGCAGCAGTACCCCGCTTCCATATTCCCCTTGGTATTTGGCCAAAATCGCTTCCGCGTTAAATTGAAAGCCCACATGGTCCACCAGGCTGGCATAGGCCCCCTGCCCAAGCGAATTCATCGCAGCACGAAATCCCGCCGGCCCCAAAGCGTATCTCTCCGTCCCGGAAACACGCCATTTCACCGGCAGATAGCTCATCAATGGTGGATATGGCGTCTTGTCAACTTTCGGCCTTAGTGCTGCTTGCAAGGTCTTCAAGTCTGCGAGTGGGATTTCCGAGGAGGAAGAGATCCCTTCAACCACGAGATTTCCAGCCAGCAGCGATCCCGCTCCCCCAACGAGAATCTCCTCTGAAGAGAGCGCTTTCGTGCCCGATTTGCCTTCATGTGAAGCGGTGAACACCTCATAAGCGCCACTTGGGTCGCGGAGCACCCATGCGCGAATGGACCAGCTTTGACTTCCATTGCCGTAGGTGCGTTCTTCGACTCGGACAAACCCTGCTTCACTAAGGATATTCCCACCCTCTGTGGGCTCAAACATCACTTTCGGGCCGTACTCTTTGGCGCTATAGACCTTCACAGGTCCAGCAGCCTGCCATGACCCAATCTGGTCCGGCAACAAGGCAGGCTCCGCCGCAGCTCCCATCGAGGCGAGCAAGCCCAGCAATATCAGTGCGTAGAGTATCCTCCGCATGAAAACCTATCCTTTAGATGCCAGTGGACTACTTCTGGTTCCTGGTTTGTTCCACGGCGGGGATAACCGCTGGGCGGTCGGGTTTTCCAGAAACGTTTACGGCCATGCTGTTCAGGCTCTGCAGGTACTCGGCGACACCCTGGTAGAGCCCCTCCGCAACCCGCTGCCGGTGTTCCGGCTTCTTCAAGAGCTGTTCGTCCGAAGCGTTGCTCAGGAACGAAATCTCCGTCAGGATCGACGGCATATCCGCCCCAATCAGCACCACAAATGGCGCCTTGCGCACTCCACGGTTCTTCACCGGTTTCGCCGTCTTCTGCATCCGCTTTGCCAGCGAATCCTGCACATCCTCGGCAAGTTCCTTCGACTCATCAATCTTTTCCGTCCGCGTGATCTGCTTTACCAGGTCTTCCAAGTCGTGAATGCTCTCCTGCGATACCGCATTCTCTCTAGCCGCCACTTCCATCGCTTCCGGCGAACCCTTCAGATTCAGGTAATACGTTTCCACGCCTCTTGCTCCATGATCCGGACTGGAGTTGGCGTGAATCGAAATGAACAGGTCTGCTTTGGATTCGTTCGCAATGTGTGTGCGCTCTTCCAAGGGAATGAACGTATCATCCGAGCGCGTATAGATGATCTCCGCCCCCGGCAGCTTCTGCTGAATGATCTTCCCCAGGCGCAACGCCACGTCCAGGCACAAATCTTTTTCCATCAAACCGGTCGGCCCAATCGTTCCCGTGTCGTGCCCGCCATGTCCGGCGTCAATTACGATTCTCCCAATCTTTAGGCCCAACGCGCGAGTCAGCGTGGAATTTCCGTCTCGTGTTGGCTGAGGTGCGGTTGCGGGCTGCACCAGGTCTGGCTTCGCGCCGCCCTTGCCAGACTTCGCCCTCACCAGTTTGCCGTTCGAGGGTTCAGGCTTAGGCGCTGGCGAAAGCGGGGGTGCCGATAATACTTCCGAGGGGTCGCTCGTCGCTACCGGCTTCACAGGTGCAATGTTGTGGGCAGAGGTGTCATCTGCGGCCGACTCCGACTTTGCCGCGTGCACCACCGTGGGCGCAGGATCGTCTGCAGCTTCGTTCGTGCTCGTTTTCCCGTTACCACTCGCCTTCGCGGTTTCCACCGCCTCCTGTTTCGTCACATGGCCATTGCCGTAAAGCTCAATCACCAGCCTCGAAGGCTTCTTCAGCAGGGAAGCGGCATAATCCTGCACGCCATTCACATCCAGAACCACGCGAACCACGCCGTTCTGGTTCTGCGCTACGCGTACCTTGCTCAACAGGTTTCCGGCCACTTTGATGTTGCCGCGCGCAACGCTCGGGCTCAATTTTGCAGCGTGTAGGTCGAAATAGATTCGATCAGGATTGGAAATCCGGCCAGACAAATACTGCACGGAATCTTCCAGCTCAATCGTCACTTCCGTGCTGTCTGGCGTCGCACTAGTTTTGATTCGCTGGACGCGCGGAACTTCCACGGATTTCGAGCTTTCGCCCCCGCTCGTTGATTTCCGCGCGGCTGGTTCGGCTGCTTCGCTCTTTGTTACCGTCACGATTGGTGCTGCAGGAGGATTCACCAGCGCTTTATTCTTTGCCGGCAGATCGCCCGTTTCGGCATTGCGCAATAACGCCAGTTCCGCCAGTGCTTCCTGTACTTCGCGCTTGTGAGTCGAGCGCGGGAATTTCTTCTGGAAATCCTGAAAACTCTTCGTCGCCGCGGCGGAATCGCCCAGTTGATCCTTCTGCAGTTGCGCCACCCGCAGCAGTGCATCCTGCACGAATTTGCAGGCAGGGTATTCGCGAATCAAGAAAAGGTAAGAATCTACCGCCGTTTGATAATAGCTGCGCCCGAAGTGGTCGCCCATCTCCGTGTTCAGTTCGCCCACGGCAAACAGCGCATCAGGTACTTCCGGAGCATGCGGTGTAATCAGGTAGACGCGCCGGTAGCTTGCTGCCACCAGACGGTAATCTGCCAGAGTGCGCTTTTCGGCAGCCTTGGCGTTCAGCGCCGCGCGCTGCTCTTCGGCCTTGGCAAATTGCGTGCCCGCTGCTTCTCGTTTGATGCTGGTATTGGCTGTCGAAGGGGCTGCAGGGCAGGGAATCACAAACCACCCAAGCAGGGCAAAACCCAGCGAAGCGCTGGCGAAAACCTTGTGGAAATTTTTTTGCCCCAGGCTCATCCGTTTCTTGCTTCCCCCAAACCAACCCGCCCGCCCAACTTTATTCGTTCGAGAAAACCACCCGCCCGTTGGCGTCCACATCGCGGTGAATGCTATTTGGCCGTTGAAACGCATTGTCCAGTCTTCCCGAGCCCGGCCGGTAATACGCATCCTGCACCTTCTGCACGTAATTCCGTGTTTCCCGATACGACGGAACCCCGTGGGCTCGATCCACCGCTCCTTCTCCCGCATTGTATGCCGCCAAAGCCAAGTCCAGGTTGCCGTTGTATCGTTCCAAAAGCATCTTCAAGTAGCGAACCCCGGCATCCACATTTTGTTTCGGGTTGAATGCGTCATTCGCCCCAAAACGTTGCGCTGTCGTCGGAATCAACTGCATCAGGCCCACTGCACCCTTCCGCGACATCGCTCCCGGATTCCAATTCGATTCCGTTTCAATTACCGCCCGTACCAGCGCGGGATCCACGCGATGCCCTTCTGCTGCTTCACGTACCAGCGCTTCCACTCCGTCGCGGTCAATCGTCATCGCCGGACGGCTGCGGCCCATAAACGAAATCTCTCCCGACAAATAAATTCTCGCCGGCGCCTTCACCGTCGCCACCTTCACCAGCGCTGGCGGATCCGCATTCACAAACATTCGCCGTCCATCTTCGTTCGTCACTGCGGTGATTTGCGCCGCACTCTTGCCTGCCGTTCCCAGCAGTACAAACAGTGCCACGCAAAACGCAAAGACGAAACTGCTCTTCATTGGATGTCGTGAACGGCGAATTGGCCTGGGGGAAGGCATAGATATAACAATTCGTTTTCGTTTGCGGGCCCCTCCATTTCGCATGAGGGCCGGCAACGGATTCATACTGCGAAGCATTATCTGCAAACAAGTGGTGCGAAATGCGTCACTTGCGAGACACGCTTCTGGCGCTAACCCGGATTATAGCAGCGGTTCTAGTAACGAGGGAACGTTCTGAAGGGCAGTTTTTAGGGCCGATGTGTCTTTTCCGCCAGCCTCGGCCAGGTCTGGCCGGCCTCCTCCGGAGCCTCCCACCTGCTTCGCCAGCGCCTGTATCAGCTTGCCAGCATGGACTTTAGCCGTCAGGTCCTTGGTCACCCCGGCGATCAGGGCCACTTTGCCTTCTTCGGGCATGCCTAATACGACCACTCCAGAGCCCAGCTTCTGCCGTAGCGAGTCCACCAGTTGCCGCAGACCATCGCGGTCCACATTCCCAACCTCTCCAACGACCACCTTCACGCCCTTGATGGTTTTCGCCTGGGCAAACAGCTCATCCAACTGGTTCAGCGCCCCTTTGCGTTTTTGCGCTTCCAATTCTTTTTCCAGGCTGTGTGCCGTCTGCGCCAGTTTCTCCACTGACGCCAGCACGGAATCCTCTCCCACGTTCAAACGCCCCGCCAGTTCGCGCAACGTATTCGCCAGGTGCTGGTAATGCTCCAGCGCGCCAATGCCCGTAACCGCCTCAATCCGTCGTACGCCCGCCGCCACGGACTCCTCGCTCACAATCTTCAGCACGCCGATATCGCCGATGCGGTGCACGTGCGTTCCGCCGCACAACTCTTTCGAGTAGAACCCCCGTGGAGCTCGAGGATCGGGAATCGTCACCACGCGGACATTGCTTTCCGGATACTTGTCCCCGAAGAACGCCAGCGCACCGGAGTTCAGCGCCTCTTCCAGAGTCATCACGCCCGTTTCGATCTGCGTGTTTACGCGAATCTCCTCGTTCACCTGCTGCTCGATGTCGCGCAGTTCTTCCTGGCCCACCGGTGCGAAATGCGAAAAGTCGAAGCGCAAACGCTCTGGCGCGTTCAGCGATCCCGCTTGCTTTACGTGCGTGCCCAGGATGTTTCGGAGCGCCGCGTGGACCAGATGCGTCCCGCTGTGATTGCGCATGATGCGCGCGCGCCGCTCTGCGTTCGCCACGACGGTTACGCGGTCTCCCACACGCAGTGTTTCCTTGGCGGTCACTTTGTGGGCTACCAGGCCAGCTACGGGATAATAGGCCCCCGTCACCTCGCCGAGTTCCAGAGATTCCGAGTTGTCGTAAAAGGCGCCGGTATCTGCCATCTGCCCGCCCGATTCGGCGTAGATTACCGTGCGATCGAGCACTACTTCGCCCGATTCGCCCGGCTTCAGCTCGCTCACCGAGGCGCTCTTCGTGATGATCGCCTCAATATGGCAATCCTTCCCGCTCGTTGCGCAGTAAAAGTCGGGCTCCGTCTTGAACGTCTCCGCCAACTTGGCCAGCGCGGGATTCGCAGCCTCCTTCGACCCGCCCTTCCACGAAGCCTTGCCTCGCTCACGCTGCGTTTGCATTGCCTGATCAAATCCCTGCCAATCAACGCCGGTGCCGAGGAGACGCGACGCCTCTTCTATCGTGTCCTTAGGTAAGCCGTATGTATCGTACATCTTGAACGCGACATCCCCCGGTACGACCACTGAAGAAATCACCATCCCTCCAGCCCCCCGCAATCGCGTAGCTTCCTCTCGTCTCAGACTTTCTAACTCTATGCTCAGTCTTTGAAGACCGATCTTCATGGTTCGCCGAAAACGTAATGTTTCGGATTCTAGAACAGAGCGTATTTGCTCAATGTTTTCGAGAAGTTCCGGATACGGTTGACTCATCTGTTTAGCAACGGCCTCCGCCATAGCTGGAAGCACTTTCGCCGGCGCGGTATCAGACCATCCGATATTTAGCAGGGCACGGTTTATGATCTTCCGAAGGACCTGACCTCGGCCTCCATTTGAGGGAATTACACCATCCGAAATCAGGAAAGTGGAGGCGCGCGAATGGTCAGCGATGATCCGCCTTGAGACTTCTTCATCATCATCCCACTGAGCCAAGTCATGACCGAGGAGTTCAGCGGCTTCCTGCATTAGTGGTTGGAAGAAATCCGTGTCGTAGTTGGACATCTTTGTCGGATCGTTCACGTTGAGGAGAACGGCCGCCAGCCGCTCCAATCCCATGCCGGTATCCACGCACGGCTTCGGCAACGGCGCCAACTTCCCACTGCTATCGCGATTGAACTGCATGAAGACCAAATTCCAAATTTCGACGTAACGCCCGCAATCGCAGGGAAAGCTACATTCTCTGTCGCCCACGTGTCCCTTTTCAGAGGCCCAAACCCCCATGTCGTAGTGCAATTCGCTGCACGGGCCGCACGGCCCGGTATCTCCCATGGCCCAGAAATTGTCTTTCAACCCGGGAACCGCAAAAATCCGCTCAGTCGGAACGTGCTGCTCCAGCCAGTATTTCCGCGCCTCTTCATCCACGCCCAGTGTTGTGCCCGCCGACACTTCCGCCCCGCCAAAAACCGTCACGTACAGCTTGTCCTTCGGAATCCCGTACCACTCGGGTGACGTGACCAGCTCCCAGGCATATGCAATCGCATCCTTCTTGAAATAATCCCCAAACGAAAAATTCCCCATCATCTCAAAAAACGTGTGATGCCGCTTCGTGAAGCCTACGTTCTCCAAGTCGTTGTGCTTCCCTCCGGCCCGCACGCACTTCTGCGCCGTTGTCGCCCGCGTGTAGTCCCGCTTCTCCAGTCCCAGAAAAACATCTTTGAACTGATTCATCCCCGCGTTTGTGAACAGCAGCGTCGGATCGCCATGCGGCACAAGCGATGACGAACGCACGCGCCGGTGCCCTTGCCCGTCTGCGCCTTTCTTGCTCTCGAAAAATTGCAGGAATTTCTCGCGGATCTCGTTGCCAGTCGGTTTCTTGCTCGCGTCAGCCGTCACGTCTGCCTCGTCTCTATGTCTATCCGGCACATCCGATTATCGCAGAGCCCCCAAGCGCGCGGCAATCTTTGGGGCGGATTCAATGGGAATCGTCTTCCGTAGGGATGCTGTGCGCTTACTGCGATTCGTCCAGTGGCTCCACTTCCGGCACTTCTTCATGCGTCACGCGGTGCAGTTCCTTGCGAATCAGGTCCGACGGAAATCCCGCCGCAATCAGCGACCGGTACAGCGAAGCAATCTTCCTCTGGTCAATCTCTCCCCGGAACGCGCGCAGCTTTCTCTCAATCCTTTGCCGGACCAGCGCTGCAGGGTCAGTCTCTTCATTCGCAGTCTTCAACGCCACTTCGATGTGCTTGTCCGGCACGCCTCGTGCCCGCAAATCCCTCGCGATGCGATAGGCTCCTTGTTTGCGTGATACCGTGCGGTTTCGCGTGAACTGCTTGGCATAGCGCTCGTCATCCAGCAGGTTTTGCCGCTTAAGCCTATCCAGGATCGCCTTCACCAGCTTTTCGTCTTCGCAGCGACGCGCCAGCGCCTTCTTCATCTCATGCACAGAGTGCGCGCGCCGCATCAGAATTTTAATCGCGGCTTCGTAAAGCTGTGCTTCCGTCTCGAGTTGGCGTGGCTTCCCAAACACACGTCGAGCATAGAAGTATCCGCAGGCCGACACAAGCCTTGACTCCTCGACGCTCTTTGCAAATCCATTCGATCCATCATCCGCTCCCCGTCATTCCGAGCGGAGTCTCCGGAGCGAGGAATCCCTCTTCGGCTTTGTGTTCTGCGTTGGCTACAAGCGGCCGATTCCGCAACAATTTCACTGTGGTCACATAACCAGCACAATGTGCGCCAGATCACCCACCCTAATTTGGTCCGATATTACACTTTCCCTGCGGACCGATTGAAAATGCAGCAGTTTGCTTCTGTGCCTCCTTGGCACGCGAATTGCTCCTCACCTCTCAAGGAGATCATTCATCATGGCTTACGTCATTACTGACACTTGCACGAAAGACGAGCACTGTATCGAGACTTGCCCCGTCAATTGCATTCATCCCACAAAGGATGAAGCTGATTTTGCCACTGCCCCTCAGTTGTATGTGAATCCGGGCGAATGCATTGATTGCGGCGCATGCGTCCCGGTTTGCCCCACGGGTTCGATCTACGTACTCGAAGAACTGCCGGAAGAGTCCAAGTCCTTCATCGAGAAGAACGCCGCGCACTACAACTAATTAAGATTTCCGCCCAGCCCGGAGCTCACTGCGCATGCGCGGTGAGCTCTCTTTTTTTTTGTGGTGAGTGATTTCCCTAACAGGATTGGCAATGCGTCTGCACAACACGCATGACCAACTTGCGAAGACAAGACTTGGCAGCAATGCAGACTGAAGGAAATTACTTGCGAGAGAATCTCTCGAAGTCCGCCATCTGCGAGGCCATTTCCTCGCGCGCGGCGTCGGCGGCTGAACGGATGCCCTGAATACGCAGCTTGAATTCGTCAGCGTTGGACGCGCGAGACAGCGCTTCGTCCAGCGTGATGAGTTCTTTGCTGTACAGATCGAAGAGCGACTGGTCAAAGGTCTGCATGCCGTATTGCGAAGTGCCCGCGGCAATGGCGTCGTGAATCAGTCGCGTCTTGTCCGCATTGATGATGCAGTCCCGGATGTACCCGGTGGCAATCATGACTTCCACGGCAGGCACGCGGCCTTTGTCGTCCGCGCGGCGTACCAAACGCTGAGAAACTACGGCTTTCAACGTCGCGGCCATCTGCAAACGAATCTGTTTCTGCTCCGGCGGCGGGAACACGGCGATAATACGCTGAATGGTTTCTGTTGCGTCCAAAGTATGCAAGGTGGAGAAGACCAGGTGGCCCGTTTCCGCGGCCAGCAACGCTGTCGATATCGTTTCCAGGTCGCGCATTTCGCCGACCAGAATTACGTCGGGATCCTGACGCAAGCCGGCGCGCAATGCTGTCGAGAAGTTTGCCGTATCCACTTCCACTTCGCGCTGGTTAATAAAGCTGCGCTTGTCGCGATGCAGGAATTCGATGGGGTCTTCAATGGTAATAATGTGGTCGGAGCGGTTGGCGTTGATCCTGTCGATCATGGCCGCCAGCGTCGTGGATTTACCGGAACCGGTGGTGCCCGTTACCAGCACCAGCCCGCGCTGCTCTTCACAAATCTTGGTAACCACCGGTGGAAGGTTTAATTCTTCCACGGTGCGAATCTTGGTGGGAATGACGCGCAAGACCATTCCAACGTTGCCGCGCTGTTGGAACACGTTCACACGGAAGCGTCCCAAACCCGCTACGCCGTACGCCATGTCCAACTCGGCCGTTTCCTTGAACTTCTGTTTCTGCCGGTTGGTCATCATGCTGAATGCCATCGAGAGCATTTCTTCCGGCGTTACGCGTGGTACATCCGTGAGCGGGGTTAACAGGCCGTCGACGCGCAAATAAGGATGGTTGCCGACTTTCAAGTGCAAGTCGGAAGCTTTGTTCTCCACCGCGCGGCGAAGCAGATCGTCAATACTTAAGGCCATAACAGACACCCCGCATGAATGCGTTTCCTCATCGAACGTAGCATTCGCCGCGAATGCCAACAAGGCAGCCGGACAAGGGCGTTGCGCTCTAGTTACCTGAGCCTCCGGACAGGCCAACGCGATTCTGCATCGCCGTGCGGCCTCCCCGATCCATGTCGCGCGTGACCAGTAGGGGCGCAGGACTCCTGCGCCCCAAACGCCCAGGCCCTAACAAAGAGGCCATAACGAACAGGCTGCTAAGCACAATTAATCTATCGTTAGATCAGATTCTTCTGAATGATGGGAAGGCAAAGATCAGACGATTGCCAAACTCATTTCGAGCGGTTTACGCCCCGTTCTTCCGCAGGAACAACGTGTCGTACAACAATCCCGCAACAAATCCCCCGCCCAACGGCCCAACCCAATACGTTCCCTGATTCAGCCAGTGGTGCGAAGCCAGCGCCGGGCCAAACGCCCGCGCCGGATTCATAGCGCCTCCGGTAAAGGGCCCCGCGACAAGCATTCCCAAAGTAATCGTCAGGCCGATGCCAAAGCCGCCAACAGCGCGAAACGTTCCGCGTTCGTCCACCGCCGTTGCAAACACAACCAGCACCAGGAAGAACGTGGTAATTGCTTCCAGCGCCAGTGCTGCCCACGTCGGGAAATCGCGCATCAATTCAGGCGTACCGAGTGCTACGTTGCGCCAGGTTTCATCCGGGATGATCACCTTCAAGAGAAATGCCGCGGCAATCGCGCCCAGTAATTGCGCTCCCCAATAGGCCACCGTATCCAGCGTGGAAATCCGCTTGGTCACCCAGAAGCCGATGGTAATCGCGGGATTGAAGTGTCCGCCGGAAATGTGGCCGAGCGCGGAGACCATGACGGCGAAAGCCAGTCCATGAGCCAGCGCAATCGCCGGCAATCCCAATCCGCCAGTGGCTCGCAAGTGCCAATCAACACACACGGCGCCGGCGCCAAAGAATATCAGCGCGAACGTTCCAAGAAATTCCGCGGTCAGTTTTTGCGTGAGGTTGTACATCGCACGGCCTCCGGGGCACAGCTTTAAGTACAACGCGATGGAAACGATTCTAGCCGGAAAGCGCAGCCTGCGCCAGAAAGGATGCAGTTAAGTTTGCGTACGGGCGCAGCATTGCTGCGCCCCATCTATGCAAGACTTATTAATTTTGCTGAGTGAACTACCGCGTTACCGCCACCGGTGCGTTCACCGGCGTAAGCCAATTGTGCCGGTCCGCTTTACGTCCGCTGGTCACGGCGAAAAACTCTTCCTGGATGCGCAACGTGACTGGCCCAGCGACTCCCTTGCCGATAGTGATGCGGTCAATCGAGCGCAGCGGCGTGACTTCCGCGGCCGTGCCAACAAAGAAAACTTCGTCCGCGATGTACAGCATCTCGCGCGGGACGTTCGCTTCCTTCACGGGAATATTCAAATCGCCGGCGATCTTGATGATGGAATCGCGTGTGATGCCGGGAAGAATGCTGGCCGCGACGGGTGGCGTGATCAGCGCGCCATCCACGACAAGGAATATGTTCATGCCGGAGCCTTCGCTGACGTGGCCGCTGGTGTCGAGCGCAATGCCTTCGGCAAAACCATTCAGTTCCGCTTCCATGTGAATGAGTTGCGAGTTCATGTAATTGCAAGCGGCCTTGGACATGGCCGGCAGCGTATTCGGCGCCATGCGAGTCCACGAACTGACGCAAACATCCACGCCCTTGGCGAGCGCTTCAGGGCCGAGGTACGCGCCCCAGCGCCAACACGCCATATAGACTTCGACGACGGAGTTGAGCGGGTTCACGCCAACTTCGCCGTAACCGCGCAGCACGATGGGCCGCACGTAACACGCATCGAGCTTGTTCTGGCGCACCAGTTCGACGGCAACGCCTGAAAGTTCCTCGGCGCTGTAAGGGAATTCCATGCGATAAATCTTGGCGGAGTGAATCAGCCGCTGCATGTGTTCGTGCAGGCGAAATAGCGCGGGGCCCTGTTTCGTCCCGTAGCAACGCAAACCGTCAAAGACGGCGGAACCGTAGCTGACAACGTGGGATAGGACATGAATTTTGGCGTCGTCCCAATCGATCCATTTTCCGTTGTGCCAAATCTTGTCGGTCTTTTGTACCGGCATGGCGTGCCTCCATGGCTTAGTCGAAATCACCAGCTTGCAAGTTGAGAATAAGCCACGGTGCGGAGAGCGTCAATGAAAAGGCCCGAATGGTAAACGAAAATTCGCAACCATTTTGGCGTGGTCATTTTTCATACTGCGGCCAAATTGGCGGAGCTAGCGTTTGTCCGGCGGAGGCGCGTTCTGCGTCGGTCTGCCCTCCAGCATGTATGCCGCAGTCGTGAGGAGTTTTCCGTTGTGATTTTCCCAAATTCCCAGAAGAACGAAAGGCAAAATCGTGGCCACCGCCCAAAGCTTGGCGTTGCGTGGCAGTTTGGCTTCCGGTTCCCAGCGGAAAAGCTGCGAAGAGATGAACGCGGCCAGAGCAGCCCACGCCACCAGAGAGACCACCACGGTGCCGAGCTCATACCAGTGAGCGTTGGCCAGCATGGCGCGCTGCAAACCATATACGAAGTAGGTTGCAGGCAGGAACAGACCGACGCGCTGAACAGCATGCGGAAGCGCGGCAAGTGGGACAGTGGCTCCGGAAAGAAATATCAAAGCAAACCAGAGCAGTTGGTTGATGATCTGCGTTTCCTGCATGGTGTTGGTGACGCTGGCGATGACCAGCCCCATGGCTCCAAATGCGGTGATGCCAAGAATCACAAGCACGAAGATAGTGATCAGATTGCCGAATGCGGTGACGTGATAGATAAAGCGGGCAAGCAGCAGTTCAAAGATAACTGTCGGCAGAATCAGCAGGTAATTCGCCAGAATGCTCGACATGATCATACTGAACGGCGCGATGGGAGCGAGGCGAAACCGCCGCAGGATACCTTGCTCGCGCCAAGTGACCAACTGCATGCTCAGGCCCCAGAATGTTCCCATCACCGTGAAGGAAAGAATCGGGCCCATCAGATAGGCGACGGCTTCCGGTTTGCCTTTGGCAAAAACGCTTCCATAAAGAAAGAAAATTGCCAGCGGCATGATTAGGCTGAAGAAGAGGAATGCTTTATTGCGCAGGGTGATGCGAATGCGTATCCCGGCGAGGGTGAGGATGGTTCTCAATCGCGCAACCTCCTTCCAGTGAGCTCGATAAAAACGTCTTCCAGTGAAGGCGTGGCAATCTCCAGGCTTACTAGTTCGTTGTTTTGCGCTTCCAGATGTTTCACCAGCGCAACGATCGCTGGCGCCGTCCGTTGGCAGTGCAAAACGTAGGCGCCATCCACTTCCAGGGCGTCAGTAACTCCCTCAAGCTGCTTCAGCGATTCCTTTGCGGCGGGTTTCGCAAGGCGCACTTCCACGCGCGTTGTGTCTCCCGAACGTTCTTTTAGTTCGCGCGGAGTGCCGGAGGCGATCAATTTGCCGTGATCAATGATGGCCACGCGATCGCACAACTTTTCAGCTTCTTCGATGTAGTGCGTCGTCAGGACGATGGTTTTCTTCTCGCGCTTCAACTCTTCGATGATGCCGTAAATTTCGCGGCGCACCTGTGGATCCAGTCCCGCCGTCGGCTCGTCCAGAAAGAGCACGCGGGGATCATTGATCAGGGCCATGGCCAATGCCAGCCGCTGTTTTTGCCCGCCGGAAAGCTGGTTGTAGAACGAATGGCGTTTTTCCTCCAGCCCGAAACGTTTCAACAGCTCATCGGTATTGCGGCGGCGTTTGTAGAAACTGGCGAAAAGGCGGATCGCTTCGCCAACACGCAATTTGTCGGGAAGGGAGGTAGCCTGCAGCGTCGCGCCGATTTCATTCTTCAATTCGTTGGGATTTTTCTGCGGATCCAGGCCGCAAACTGTGGCCCGCCCGCCATCGGCCACGCGCAATCCTTCCAGGACTTCGATGGTGCTGGTCTTGCCGGCGCCGTTCGGGCCCAGCAACCCGAACACTTCGCCTTCTTCGACGCTGAAGCTGACGCCGCGAACGGCTTCCACGTCGTCGTAGCGCTTCACGAGGTTTTCCACCTGCAGAACAGGATTGGCCATGGTTAAGAATCCACTATGGTAGCGCAGGATGGGGGAAAGTCCTAAGTTCTCAGTTTTCAGTTTTAAGTTTAGGAGAAGAGGGCGGAAACGGAGAGTTGGCGCAAGACGGCTGGAGGCTTGACAAATATATTGTTATAAGTATACTTATATATTCATGGAAGACACGCCAAAGCCCGTCCGGTGGGTTGGAACGTCCCTGAAAGATCTGCGCTCATTTCCTGAGCGGGTGAGGGCTGACATCGGTCATGCGCTCTTTGCAGCTCAGGAAGGTGAGACCGATCCTGCCGCCAAACCGCTGAGAGGTTTTGGCGGAGCCAATGTGTTCGAGATTGTAGCCTCGCAACATGGCAATGCGTGGAGGGCTGTGTATACAGTGCGTTTTCAAGACGCCATTTATGTGTTGCATGTTTTCCAGAAGAAATCCACAAAAGGCATTGCCACGCCGATGAGAGAGATTGAACTAATCAGGCAAAGGCTCGCAGAGGCCGAGCGAGATTATAGAGAAAGGCAAAACTAGAATGAAAACCAAATTGCCAAAAAGGCGCGGACGCGTTACGCCGGTAATCGACGGCAGCGGAAACATCTTTGCAGACTTGGGACTTCCCAATCCCGAGCAGGAACTGCTGAAGGCGCGGCTCACCCTGCAAATTTATAAGATCCTGAAGGACAGCGGCATGACGCAAGTCGAGATCGCCAAGATTCTCGGGGTGCAGCAGCCGCAGGTCTCATTGCTGATGCGAAATCGCGCAGGTAATTTTTCGGTTGGACGGCTGATGGAGTTTCTCCTCGCGCTGCGTCAAGACCTCGAGATCACCGTGCGGCCCGCACGGAAGCAACACGGAGTGCTCTCAATTGTAACGGCTTGAAGAGTGGTGCGAGCCGCCCGGCTGGAGTCTTAAGTATTGAGCTATCGGTTTTAAGTTTAGGATCAAACTAACCCAATAGCCATCCTCCGACGACGAGCGTGGGGTACTCACGATGGATGCGCCGCCCAGCCTGGCCAGTGATGACTCCCGGGGTTATTGGTCCAACACGAAAATCACGTCGATGGTAGTGCGCACTTCCACCGGTTCCCCGTTGGACAAAGTTGGCGCGTACACCCACTGCTGCGCTGCATCAAGGGCCGCATTCTGCAATAGGGGAGGACCGCTGACGACTTCCAACTTCTTCACCGCTCCGTTCGTTGCGATGACGGCATTAAAGCGGACCGTGCCTTGAACGCGAGCCATTTTGGCCATTGGCGGATACACCGGTTTGGTTTGGCGGATCAGATGCGCGGCTTGCACCTCACCGGGAACGCTGATTGACGGCGTGGCAGCGGCAGCTGTCGCAGGCGCCACGGGCGTTCGAGTGGCTGGAGCGTGCGCCGCAGCACCGGAAGTCTTGGAGAGTCGCGCCCCAGCTTTACACATCACAGGGAAATCAAAATTTGAAAAGGGGTCGGACCCATGGATTAGTTTGGGTCCTTGATCCCAGACAACGAGGGCATCGTTCGCACCTTCATTTGTCATGACTGTAATCAAGGTCTTGTGCCCTGACATATTCTTCAAGTACGTCCAGTCTTGGGCCTCTTTGCTCCCTTGGCAGTAAATGGTTTTTGCGTTCAGCGTAAAGGCGGAGGTCTTGCCATCATCGCTCCGCAATTGGATTGTCTTCCCATCGATCGTATCTAGCGGAGAAAAAGTGATGAGGCCACCTTGATCTGTCATGGTCGGGAGCTTGAATGGTGCATAGGTTAAGTAGATGCTGCCCTGTTGAGCCATTGTCGATGGCACGGCACTCAACGTTGTGGCGAGTGCGAAAGCCAAACGACAGACGATCGGGGCTGTTATTGATCCTCTTCGCATAACTCCACCTCACAAATCGCGCAAGAATACCATGAAACCCCTTCGCATATGGGGGGTCGCCCGGACGGAATTTCACTGATCGGCTTGGCTTACAAGCCGCCGTGGAAGAGGCCGAATGCGCGGGCAAGCATGAGCGACATGATCAGGATGCCAGCGCCGAGGACGAGCACGTGCTGAGTCTTGCGCAGATTGAAGCTGCCGACGCGACAGACGAGCAGGTATCCGACTGCAAGGTTGAAGAGACCCCACAGGACATTGACCGTGGAGGAGGACAAGCCTACTCCGGGCGGTGATGCGAAGGGACTCTGGAACGCATGACCGGAGATGCCATTGCCGAGATGGGGCAGAGCGTTCGCGAGGAACATTCCGCCGAAGAAGTACGACACATAGTGGTACCAGCGCATGAGTGGTCCTTTCTGGTTGGCAATGGTAGCAAGCTGGTAGAGTTTTAAGTATTTAGTTTTTAGTTGTAAGTTCGAATCGAAGAAAACCCAAGACCCAGGCACACACTCCGTGCCTGGGGCAACCGGCGTCACGCGTTCGCCTTAGTTTGAGATTTCAATTTTTAGGGTTACCGCGGGGGCGGATGGGAAATTAGTTTTCAGGGATTCGGGAATTTCGACTACCACTTTTCCTCCCCTGCCATACTTTCCTTCAGGGACATTTTTCCACTGGAGTGGCTGATTGGCCCCGAGCAGTTCGATTTTCGTGGCAGAATCCAGCCACATATCGTGCAACTCGACCTCTTTTTCGGGCCAGCCCTTGTGAATTGCATACAAGTACCTGCCATCCTTGCTCTGCGTGAACCGAATTTGATCGCCCTGGCTGGCAACAAGCCACGGCCGCGAACCGTAGATGGCTTCGCCGTTGACCTTCAGCCAGCCTCCAATATCGTAGAGCCTGGTGCGAATGTAGTCTGGCATCGCACCTTTGCCATCGAGATTGACGATCAGCAACAGGTTTCCGTTTTCACTCACGATTCGCACCAGCATGTCCACGAGATCACCGGTGCTGATTACATTTTTTTCCGTGTCCTGCCAGTTGTATCCGAAAGACTGGCTGATGCCGCGGTTTTCTTCCCAGTTGTGGAGGAGCCCCAGCCGGTCGGTCTTTTTTGCGCCGTATTCGCTGGTGAAGAAATCGCCGGAGTTGAAGCGCATATAGCGGCCGAGGCGATCGTTGCAGGCCACCTGCTTGCGGCCCATGGCATGGTTGTAGAAATGGCTGGCGATCTGGCGGGAACCCAAGTCCTCGATAAAAGTGGTCCAATCACCGTCAAACCACAGAATATCGGGGTCGTAGCGATCAATGAACTCGTTGGCCTGAGGAATGATGTAATCGTTGACGAAATCTTTCACGGGAACTTTGCCGGCGATTTTTCCGGCCATGGCTTTTTCGTCGAACGGGACGATTTCGCTCGCCGGCTCGTCTTCAGTGGTCCAGATGCGAACCATCTTCTTGCCGTCCTGAAGCGTGGGGTACTCCCACTCTTCCAGCGAGAAATAGAAACCAAACTTTAGCCCGCGTTTTTTGCAGGCCTCGTTCAGCGGGCCGATCAAATCTCTTTTGGGACCCATATCCATGACGTTGCGTTTGGTGAAGCTGCTGGGCCAGAGGCAGAATCCATCGTGATGTTTGCAGAAGGGCACAACGTAGCGCATTCCGGCGTCCGCCGCGATCTGGGCAATCTCCTCCGGATCGAATTTCTCTGCTTTGAAGAGAGGAATAAAATCGTCGCGCTGGAAGTCATTTCCCCAAGTGGCTTTGTGATATTTCACGACTTCGGGCGAGTGATACATATTGTAGAGATACCAATCGGGGTACATCGCGCCCGATTCCAGCTTGGGAGCGTAGCCCGCGACCGAATACAGGCCGTAGTCAATGAACATGCCGAATTTGACGTCCTGAAACCACTCGGGCGTAGTGTGTGAACGTAGCGAGTTTAAGGTGGGCTTGTAGACGGTAGTGCTCTTCGCGTTCTGATCGGAAGAAAAGGGATGCGCGGCCAGGTTGGCCCCTTTGGTCAACGCGGTCATCGCGCCAAGAATTGTCAACTTGCTGAAATTTCTTCTGTTCACGGGTTGCTCCTAAGCATGATTCGTTCACGGTTGCGATGGCGATTTTATTTGAGTGAGTTCGACGTAATCGAGCGCGGCGTGTTCGGCACCATCGGGGTGGCCTTCGATGCGCAACTCGTTGCCTGGATAGAGTGGGACGGCCGAAATGCGATGGCGGGTGGAGGAATCTGCGTTGGGTACCGTGGCGGGAAGATGATCGTCCGCGCTCCATTTGGCGATCAAATCGTTATCCCGATAAACGAAAAATTGCGAGACGCCGTTGGACTGGTCGAAATAGCGAACATCGATGTCGTAGATGCCGGGAGCGCCGGTGAAATGAAAGGTCGCTGTGCAGGACTCCAACGGAGGAATACATTCAACTGCTTTGCCACCGGAAGCGGCTTCCCAAGGAGTAACGTTGAACGGCACGTAGCCGCGCAACTCCATATCCTCGGCTTCAACGCGGCCAGGATAGTGGCCGACACGTCCCTTTTCGTCGGGGATGCCGGAGATGCGGGCAAACCAGTTGCAGATGGCGTCACGCCAAACGATGGCGTGGCCGGCTTGATATTCGAGGCGGTGCAACACGTCCTGGTAGCGTTGCCGATCCATATGGCTTTGCAACGATTGCCAATTTTCAACTGAAGCTGCAGCTTCACGGCCGCCCTCATAGTGCCAATCATAAATATGCTGGATGACGGTTTCGCCGGAGTGAAGTTTGTAGGTGTACGGGACATGGTGGAAGAACAAGAGCAACTCGTCTGGTGTGTCGCCCACGGACTCATAGAGATTGGCGACGGCGGGAGAATATTGCGCGACATACCCGGTGCCCGTGGCGACGGTGCGATCCATGCCGATGCCCACTGCATCGGCGCGATGCCACTGGCCCCAGCCATTGCGTTCTGAAGATTCCGGGCCAGGACCGTAATGGCTGCCAAGAATGTCGGTGAGCGTGCCCGCGCCGAGCGGACCGGTGTAGTCTTCGTATTCGCTCCATGAACTAAGGAGGATGGCGTCAATGATGGCCAGAGTCTTCGCGTCGTTGTTAAAGGTGAGACTGGTCCACTCGATGGTGATGTCGTGCGCGCGCAGAGTGGGATCCCACGCGAGCCGGCCGAACGCATAAAGATTGGCCATAGCGAGCGGATGCGCCAGCCAATTCTCATCCATCCCAACATTCGCAACGCCGACCAAGCCACCGTAGGGCCGCTGGTAAATCTTGCCGGAAACCAGATCGCGCACGGGCGTGGTTTGACCTGCGTTGCGCATGTCGAAATCGAGAATTGTTTTCCACATGGGCAGCAGATAGCAGAGATGCCTCTGCTGGCCGGTGTATTCCTGCGTGATTTGCAACTCGATGGCTTCATTTGTTTTTTCCAGGCCGCCGAGTAGAGGGGAAACCGGTTCGCGCACCTGAAAATCGATGGGGCCATATTTGATCTGAATCACGACGTTGTCGGCGAACTGGCCGTCGAGTGGATGGAAAATATCGTATGCCGCCCGAGCGCGATCATTCTTCGGATTGCGCCAATCGAGATGGTGGTCATAAACGAAACTGCGGTAGAAGAGCAGGCCGCCGTGCGGCTTCAGCGCGCGCGCAATCACGTTGGCAGCGTCGGCCGGAGTACGTCCATAACTGGCAGGCCCGGCACGGCCCTCCGAATCGGCTTTCACAACGAAGCCCGCGAAGTCTGGAATCTCTGAGTAGAGAACATCAATTGTTTGCTGCCACCACTTGGCCACGCCCGGATCGAGAGGATCATAGGTTGCCAGGCCGCCGATTTTTTGCGGGCTGCTGACATCAACGGAGATTGCGAGTCGCACGCCCCAGGGACGAAACGCTTCGGCAACACGGCGTAGCTGCGGGAGGAAGGATTTTTCGAGAAGGAGCGGGTTCGCGTTCACATTATTGATGGCGCAGGTGTTGATGCCGATGGAGGCAAGAAGGCGCGCGTACTCACTGGCACGCGTGAGGTCCTGGCGGACATGGCCATCTTCAAAGAAAATCGAAGGCCCGGCATAACCGCGCTCGATGGTGCCGTCCAGGTTGTCCCACTGATCCACCATGCGGATGGAGTTGGCGGGAATTTGCAAGTCAGCGAGGGTTTCAAGTTTTTCGTTGCGGGCGATTTTGCTGAGGAAGGCAAAGACGCCGTAGAGCACGCCGCGTTCACTGTGCGAGGTGATGATGAGGCACTTGAAACCCCCCAGATTTGCATCCGCGATCCAGTAGCCATCTCCCGCAAGATTTTTCGGCCAGATAGAATCCTTGAGCAGCGTTCCCACTGAATCTAGTGTTCCCACGAGGATGAAAGGTCCATCGGTCGTGGAACTGGTGACGCGGAATTCGCCGCCCAACATGCCGTGAAGGCCGTGAATCAATTCGCTTTCAGCCGAGAGCACAACAGGAGAATCGCCGACGCGGAAGATGAGGCGGGGGACAGAGGAGTATTTCGCTTTGGCAACAGGGTCAAGCGGGGCGTAACGCAACCACGCATCGCGTCCGGTTTCCGCACGGAGAATCGCTGTCCCCGGGTAAAAGAGCGACGCTGTGGCCGCAACAATCGTAAGCAACCACCAAGAGCGCCATTGAAGAGCGAATCGCGAAGAGAAAAGCCCGCAAAAGTTCATGCTGCGCCGAATGTAACACATCTCCCGAGGAGAATCTTCCAAAGGCGGCAGCTTTCCGTTGGTTGAATGCTAGAATGCATGGCAAGTACTTGCGTTTCGGAAAAGAAAACTTAAGGAATCAGTAACATTCCCGGGCAACCCTTTTTGCGTGCAAGAAATCTGTTTGAGTACGTTCTAGTTCCGTGAGGACAATACCGATGCCAAACCTAATCCCATCTTCTCCACGTGTGTCTGGCCGCGTTCAAATAGAAACCATCGTCCTGATCGCGGCGCTTATTTTATTTGTGTTTTGTCTCAGCCGCCCGATTCGTGCGCAAGAGCCCGCGCATTCGCCGGGATGGGTGGTGATTTCCGTCCCGGATTATCACGCGCTGCGTGTGAAAGCCTATCCCGCGGAGCGCGAGCCAGAGCCTCCGCCGGTCGATGCCACCCTGAGCCGGGTGGACTACGAACTGCTCGTTGATTCAGGACTTGCTTCCGGCCGCGCCACGCTGACCGTGGACGTTTTGAAGAACGGCTGGGTCAGCGTTCCCATTCCCGCGGGGCTTTTCGTGCGCGAAGCCAAACTGGACGGCAAGCTCCTTTCGTTGGTTTCGCCTTCCTCAGCCAGGGATCGCAACCAGCTTTTGGCGTTGCTCTCGCATCCCGGACGCGCCGTCATCACGTTGGAGATTGCGCTTCCGATCGCCGCAACCGCAGGGGAAGAACGCGTCACGTTGCCCGCCACTTCATCGGGCGTCACGCGAGTAACGTTTGAAATTCCGCAGAGCGGTGTGGACCTTTCCATTAACGGTGGACTCTTCTCCGATAACAAAGAACTGTCGAATGGCGGCAAGTGGACGGTATATGGCAAAGGCGCCGAGCCCATCGTGTTCGCGTGGCGCCGCAAGGTGGAGGAGCGCCATGTAACGCTGCCGCTTCGCATGCGCGGCACTCTGACGCAATTCATCGGGCTGGGTGAAGATTCCACCGCGGTGTCCGCCAACGTTTCATTGGAAGTGATGCAGGGCGCGGCCAAGGAAGCAATCATGCAACTCCCGGAAAACATCACCATCAATCAGGTGCAAGGCGCGCTGGTGGCCGATTGGGAAATGAAACCGGGCGAACTCCACGTGACGTTTCTGGAGCCAGTCGAACAGTCGGCGAGCTTTGTGGTCACCGGCGAAGGCCGGCTGCCGCGCGATGGAGAGATGGATATTCCGCTGCTGCGGCTGAAAGATGTCGAGCGGGAAAACGGTGGGGTTGGAGTGGACGTGCTCGGCGCCGGAGAAATCAAGGAAGAAACCGTGAAAGTCCAAGGACTGCAGCGCGCCGACGCCAGCGACCTTGGCGAGCCGGTTTCCAGTCGGCAGTCGCCCGCATTGCTGGCATTTCGCACGCACGGTGGCGACGCCAAATCGCCGCGCTCGTTGCACATCGCAGTCTCGCGGTACACCCAGCAGGCGGTCCTGATGGCCAATGTGGAAGAGGCGCGCTACCGCGTGTTGTTCACCAAGGATGGAAAATCACTCGTCGAAGCGCGCTATGCAGTACGCAACAATCAACGCAACTTTCTGAAAGTGACGCTTCCGCCCGGGGCCACGCTGTGGAGCGCTTCGCTCGGCGGGCAGCCTGTGCGACCCGGTTCAGGCCCAGACGCAAGCCTTCTGCTGCCTCTTTCTAAAGGGCGCAGCGGAGAAGACGCCCCGGAGTTCGCCGTCGAACTGGTGTATTTCGCCCCAGGCCCGGCTTGGACCGACAAGGGCCATCTGAAGCTTTCCCTCCCGGCCCTCGATTTGCCCATCTCTCGCACCGGTTTGCATGTTTTCTATCCGTTGCTGTTCCGGCTCACGTCAGAAGCAGGCTCCTTCCATCCAGAGAACTATGCGAATCCATTATCAGCGGTGTTGACAGCGATGGTCCCGGAGCCCCCGATCGACTCCGTGGTGCCGGCTGCCAGTTCTGCCGAGTACTTCCGCCCAAGCGCTGCCCCGAGCACCGACAGGAAGGACATCAGTAACCTGCCAACGGAGGGGAGAAACGTTATGGAAGCACCCTCCTCTCGAGACAAGGAACTGGTGGACAAGTTTCGCGCCAGCGAAAAGGGTTCCCGCGCCACGGGCATACTTCCCGTTCGCATCAGCTTTCCGGCCCTTGGGCCTTCACTTTATCTCGTCGCGGAACTAACCAGTGAAAATCAGTCACCGTCCGCTGAACTCAATTATCAGCAGGACAAAAAGGCAGGTGGCAAGTGAACCGTCATCTTCTGGCTGTGATGTTGTCTCTAACTCTGGTTCTTCCGGCATTTTCTCAGCAGAAGGCCGATCCGCCGCAGCCCGCGCCGGGAAACGTCACGCTTTCATTGGACGAATATAACCGGCTGCTTGCTCTTGCGAACCGGCCCGGAAAAAGAACCGAAGCGCCTCCGCTGCCGTATTTGCTGAAGCATGCCGAACTCAAGCTCCACGTCGTCAACGACGATGTTCTGGGTTCCATCGAATTTGAGGGCGAGACGCTTTCGAGCAACGCCACGATGGTTCCGCTGATCAGTGGGACAACGGTTTTGGATGCTCGTCATGGCGCAAAGCCGCTCCCGCTGTTGCTGGAGAACGGGACGCACACAGCAATACTGCCGGGCGAATCCGAATTCTCCGTGACGCTCGATGCGGGCCTTCCGATATCCATCGAGACGGGCCGCGCTTCCTTCTCACTTCCTGTTCCCTCTGCGGGGAGCGTGCGCCTTTCCTTGACGATTCCTGGAGAGCGCACCAACGTGCAATTGAATCACGGCATCATCACACATCGCGCCACCGAGAATGGCAACACTCAGATCGAAGCCACGTTGACGCCCGGTCAGATTGCCGGCGTGTGGTGGAACACCCGCGAAGTGGTTGCGCCCGTGGTGCCTCGCGAGGTGCGATTCCTCTCTGATGTGAAGTCGCTGGTTTCCGTAACGGAATCCGATCTACAGGTTGCGGCCCTGGTTGACCTGAACGTCGTGCAAGGCGATGCAGGACAATTTTCCGTGGCTATCCCTGCGGGGTTTGAAGTCACCGCGGTCAACGGCCCGACGCTGGAATCCAGTGAAGTGCAGAATGGCGTGCTGTTGCTGAAGGTGACGGGGCACGGGCCCGGGGCGCAGCAATTCCTCATCTCGTTCGAGCGCCCCATCAACGACGCGAAGGCAGACGCTCCCATCCTGACCTTCAAGGATGCGCAACGCGAAACCGGCGAAGTTCTTGTGGAAGGGCAGGGCACGCTCGAACTAACTGCGAAAGAATCTGGCGGCCTGAAGCGGCTGGACATCAAAGAGGTAAATCCCTATCTCCGAGTCTTATCGCGCTATTCGCTGCAAGAGGCGTTTCGTTATCACCGGCAGCCCAACGAAACTCCGGCGCTTGCGCTGGAGTGGACGCGCTTTCCCGATTCCAGTGTGCTGGCAGCCGTCGCTGAACGCGCCACGGTGACCACGCTGGTTACTTCCGAAGGAAAATCGCTCACGGAGATCAAGCTGATCATGAGGAATCAGGCTCAGCCATTTTTGAAGGTGGATCTGCCGGCTGGCGCCAGCATCCTTACCGCCGAGGTCGCTGGAGAAAAAGTGAAACCGGTCGAGGGAGCCGATGGCGCACGCGTACCGCTCATGCGAACGGGATTCCGTCCGGCTGGCGCTTATACCGTTTCCTTTGTTTTCATGCATTCAGGCGCGCCCTTTGCCAAGAAAGGGGGATCGGACATCTCATTGCCAAAGATGGATGTTCCGATCAGCTTGCTGGAATGGGAACTCTTCCTTCCCGATCAGTACAAGGTTAAGGATTTTACCGGCGACGCCATCTCCGCATCGCTGCTCCCGCCCGATTATTCGGTCTATAGCTTTGAAGGGGGCTCGTTTCAGGCGGGAGTTGGCGTTGGTGCCACGAGTGGCCCTGGTTTCGTCAGCCCAGTGGTTACTAGCAACTTTGCAGTGAACGGCAAGAGTTTGACGCTCGCGCCCGGCCAACTTGGCGGGTACGTGGTTGATTTCACGGGTGCGCTGATCACGAATGCCAGCATCGAAGTCACGAACACCGTCACGGGATACTCGTGGAATGCCTCTACGGGCCCGCAGGGCTACTGGGTTCTCGATGGTCTGCCTTCCGGCAATCTACGAATCTCGGTGTCCTCCCCGGGGTTCAAGTCTGCGACGCAGAACATTCCGTATGACGCCAACCGCCCCGAACACTTCAATCTCTCTCTCAGCGTCGGCTCAATCTCAGAGACAGTCGAAGTGTCGGCCTCGAACATGATGCAAAACTCTCGGAAAATCGAAAAGGAACTGAAGAAGAATCCGCCGCCTCCACCACCACCGCCGCAAGCGTCGGCCAACGTATTTAATCTGCAGCAGCGCGTGGCTGGTGTTCTGCCCGTGGCCGTGGACGTACCGCGGACGGGCACATCATATCGATTTCTGCGGCCGCTAGTCGTGAACGAGGAAACGAAACTGTCGTTTACCTACAAAACCAAATAGCCAACAGCTAAGGCACAATCTCCTGGCCCAGGCTCGTCATCCCCTCGAGCGGCGTCCTGGTTTTGTGTTCGGTTTCCTTCTCGCAGGGGATTTCTTGGGATGCGGCGGCGTCCAAAGGTGGCGCTTCAAATCCACACGCGACTCAATTAGCGTGACGCCTTCGGATTCCAGTAATTTGCGCTGCAGGGAAGCGTAGGGTTCGCGGATCAGCAGTTTTCCGCGTTCGCCCAGCACGCGATGCCAGGGGATGCCTTTGCCAGAAGGGGTCGCCGCCATAGCCCTGCCCGCGGCTCTCGCCCCGCCGCGCAGGCGTAAAGCTCTCGCGAGCGACCCATAGGTAATAACCCGGCCGCGCGGAATAAGTTTCACTAATCGATAAACTGGATCCCAGGACATTCCGGGCACCTCCATGGCGCAAGCGGCCTCTATGGTACGGACGGCTTCGGCAGCCGACAAGAGAAACTTGTCTGCGAGATGTGTTGAATAAAGTGGAGAGCGTTGCAGCACGCAAAAGCGGCAGCGCCAAGTAAAACAATGATGCAACGCAGCGAAAAATTGCATGCAGCGGCTTCCATTGACACCGCGAACAGCGTTACGGGCGCGCGGGCATCACGCTTGCATCCTGTAGTGGAACCAGCTTACACTACAGACAGCAGACGGAGATTGGGTGCTGTGCCTTTTGCAGTTTTTCTCTCTGTCAGTCAGCAACACCGAGGTTTTGCGATGGCTTTCGTCCGCCGCAAGGGAAATGCCTATTACCTGGTGCACAATGTGCGCCGCCGCGGAAAGGTGCAACAACTGCATCTGGCGCGGCTTGGCGAGCGCGTCCGCATCACCGATGAAATCGTTCGTGAAGTCAGCAGGAAACATCCCTTCGTAGAACTGAACTGGCGAACCCTCCGCGACCAGCTCAACAATCAAATCGATCTGTCGGACCCTGAATCGCCCGCGGTTCAAAAACTCATCCATTCGCTGAGGAACCTGAATCTGGATCTGGCGGACATGTTTCCGCCCGCTCTTCGACTTTCCGAATCACCCGAGGTGGCGCGCGAACTGCTGATGCAGTTGCGGCTGTTGCAATCCACCATCCAGGTGAAGCTCGATCAATTTGCCCACAAGGACGAATTGAAGAGATTCAACCGCATCAGCGGACGATACGGAAATGCGCAACCGGAATTCCGGAGGCGCTAGGAGGGAGCCATGGGCACAGGCGATCTATCTCTAAATCCAAGCATACGCAGCGCGGAAACAGTGGAGTTTCAGAGGGCTTTGCGCGCGAAGATCGTCGGGCAAGACGAAGGCGTGCAAGCGCTCGTCGAGCTGTTCCAGGTTTTCACCGCCGGACTGAATTCGCCCGGACGTCCAGTGGGCAACCTGCTATTCCTTGGGCCGACAGGTTCGGGCAAAACGCGAATCGTGGAAGCGGCTGCGGAAATCCTGTTTGGCAGCCCACGCGCCATCATCAAGATCGATTGCGCGGAGTTCCAGCATTCCCATGAAATTGCCAAGCTGATTGGTTCGCCGCCGGGTTATCTGGGTCACCGCGAAACGCATCCATTGATTACCCAGGAATCGCTGTCCGCGCACCACACGGACAAAATGAAACTCTCGTTCCTGCTGTTCGACGAGATTGAGAAAGCCAGCGATGCGCTCTGGCAATTGCTCCTGGGCATGCTGGACAAGGCCACGTTGACGCTTGGCGACAATCGCCGCGTGGATCTCTCTCAAACCGTCATCTTCATGACTTCCAACCTGGGCGCCAACGACATCACCGAACTGATGGGCGGCGGCTACGGGTTCATCAAGTCTGACGACAAGCCCAAGACCAACCTGGATGAGAAAGTGGAGCGCACGGCAGTGGAAGCGGCCAGGCGCAAGTTCTCTCCCGAATTCATGAACCGGCTCGACAAGTTGGTTGTCTTCCACCCATTGCAGCGGGAGCAGCTGGAGCAAGTGCTGGCGATCGAGCTTGGCATGGTGCAAAAGCGTGTTCTGGACGCCGCCAACGGCAAATTCCTTTTTCGCGTTACCGACGCCGGGCGCAACTTCTTGCTGCAGGAAGGCACCGACCAGCGCTACGGAGCCCGTCACCTGAAGCGGGCCATTGAGCGCCACCTGGTCTATCCGCTGGCGAATCTGCTGGCCACTCAACAGGTGCGTGTGGGAGACCTGGTGCGCGTGGATTGGGATGGCCAAGCCAAGGAATTGACCTTTGTACGAGAGCAGGAAGGCGCTTTGATCTTCGGCGAGCCGGTGGAAACCGAGGTGGCTGCCGCCATCGTGGATGCCGACGGACTTGGCAAGGAAGCTCCGACTGAAATGGTCGCCGATGAGGTGACCAACCCGGCGGCACTGCCCGCCTCCACGCCTGCAGCCGCGCGACAAACGCTGCAAAGTCGAAAAAAAGAAGAGCACTGAGCGAAAGAATACCTGTTCGATGGTGCAGGGGCGCAGCGGTTTAGCGCCCCTTTTTGGCATTGCTGGGGTGACGTTTTGTGTTTCAGCAATCTCAGTTTGCGCACGGATGGCACACTGTCTCACGCCGTGAGACAGTTTCCAGGCCAGCAACACGCGTATCTCGTTGAACGCATAGGTTCTTTTGCCAACGGTGCATATCTTTCGAAGTGGCACGCTCCATGCATATTTAGACCTGACCGGGCCAGTTTGCTTGCGCGTCTGGAATGGACCCGCAAGCTGAGTTGGATTAAAGCCAAGCGCGATCCCGGTCGAGGTAGAGAGTATGAGAGCAGCCGTGCGGCAACAACTTGACCCCAGCATCCGCAGCAACGACACGCGTGACTTCCATCAGTCTCTTCGCGCGAAGATTGTCGGCCAGGAAGAAGGCGTGCAGGCCCTTGTGGACCTGTTCCAGGTCTTCACCGCCGGCCTTAACTCACCGGGACGCCCGGTGGGCAACCTCCTTTTCCTCGGACCCACAGGGTCCGGGAAGACCCGCATCGTGGAAGCAGCGGCAGAAATCCTGTTTGGCGATCCCCGTTTGGTGATTAAGGTGGACTGCGCGGAATTCCAGCACTCGCACGAAATCGCAAAATTGATCGGTTCGCCCCCGGGGTATCTCGGCCATCGGGAGACGCACCCCTTAATTACTCAGGAAGCTTTGGCAGCTTCGCACAGCGACAAGTTGAAACTCTCCTTCCTGCTGTTCGACGAAATCGAAAAGGCCAGCGACGCGCTCTGGCAACTGCTGCTGGGTATGCTGGACAAAGCCACACTAACATTGGGCGACAACCGGCGCGTGGACCTCTCGCAGACCGTCATCTTTATGACTTCCAACTTGGGTGGCGGCGATATCACGGAACTGATGGCCGGCGGCTACGGATTCATCGAATCTGACGACAAGCCCAAGACCAATCTTGACCAGAAAGTGGAACGCACTGCGGTGGAAGCGGCGCGCCGCAAGTTCTCCCCCGAATTCATGAACCGCTTGGACAAGGTGGTCGTTTTCCACCCCTTGCAGCGCAAGCAACTCGAACAGGTCCTGGATATCGAATTGACGATGGTGCAGCAGCGCGTTCTGGAAACGGCCAAGGGCCAATTCCTGTTCCGCGTCACTGAGGTCGGCCGCGACTTTCTGCTGCAGGAAGGCACGGACCAGCGTTACGGTGCGCGCCACCTGAAGCGTGCCATTGAGCGCCATGTGGTTTACCCGATGGCGAGTCTGCTGGCTACCGAACAAGTCCATTTCGGCGATTTGATTTGCATCGATTGGAACAGCAAGGAAGACCACCTGAATTTCGTTCGCGAAGGCGAAAATGTGGCCATGCCGATCCGCCGGCCAGAGCCGGTAGCTGTTCCGCGGCTTTCACAAGCGCGCGGTGGCCGTCCAGTGGAAGCGCCAGGCGTGCAGCTTCCTCCCGAACCCGCGCCGCGATTCGCGCGATAACTTTAGATTGCACCACTCCTCGAAGCCCGGGCAGGGAACTGTCCGGGCTTTTTCTATTTGCGCATACTCGCAAGCCGGGTCAGTGACTGATGATCTGCGCAGGTTTTCTGGACTGACGCTCCCGGTAAATTTCTTCCGCGCGCTTCAGAGCTTCCGTGATGCTGGCGCACATGTTTTCGGGGGGCACGTGTCGGTCGAAACCTGCTTCGCGCATCAAAGCTGCCGGTTGCGGACGCGCGCCGCACACCAGCATGGCGCGGCCACTTTCCATCAATTTGTCGGCAAGTTCCTCGATCGCGGCAATTCCGGTAGCGTCCACGGCGGTCATATTGCGTAAGCGCAGGATGATAATCGGCGGCAACGCGTCCATTTGTTCCGTGATCAGGGCAATCTTGTCCGTCACGCCGAACAGAAAAGGACCGTGAATGCGGTAGACCGTGGCGTATGACGGGATGTCTTTGTCCTGAAGAATGTGCGCGCGGCCGTCCTCAATGTATTCGTCGGTGACCTTTGAGACTGTGGTGGTCTGCGAAATTTTGCGGATGAAGGTGAACGCGGCGAGGATCATGCCAACTTCCATGGCCAGTGTGAGGTCGGCAAATACCGTCAAGCTTACCGTCAGCAGCCAAACCACGATATCAGCTTTTGTCAGTTTCAGAATTTCCGGGATTTCCCCCCAGTCGCCCATGTTGTAAGCGACCATGAAAAGGATCCCGGCCAGCGCGGCTAGGGGCAGGTTCTTCACCAGTGGGGCAGCAAACAGAATCACTGCCAGCAGTGTCAGCGCGTGAATCATCCCGGCGATTGGCGATTTCGCGCCCGCGCGCACATTCGTTGCCGTGCGCGCAATCGCGCCGGTTGCGGGCAATCCGCCGAAAAGAGGCGAGATGATGTTGGCGATGCCCTGGCCAATCAACTCCACATTGGGATTGTGTTTGTCTCCGCTCATGCGGTCAGAGACTACTGCGGACATCAGCGATTCGATTGCGCCCAGCATGGCTACCGTCACAGCCGGAGACAGCAGGTGTAGCAGCAGGCTGGGTTTCAGCGCTGGCACCGCCAAATGGGGCAAGCCGCTGGGGATGCCGCCGAATCGCGTGCCAATTGTCTCAACGGGAATTTGAAACAGGGCTACCGCCGCCGTCGCGCCGAAACACACCAGAATCGCGCCGGGTATCCGCTTGAAGAACCGCACGCAGATGATCATCACGGCCAGCGAGGCAATACCTACAACCGAAGCGACCCAGTTCAACGTGTAGAAATTTTCCGCAAGCGCGCCCATGCGATGGAAGAAATCGCCGGGAACATGTTCCATGCGGATGCCGAAGAAATCTCGAATTTGCGTGCTGGCGATGAGAATGGCGATTCCGTTGGTGAACCCGACCACCACCGGCCGGGGAAAATATTTTACGAGCTCACCCAACCCTGTGACGCCCATGATGACCAGCAGCACACCTGCAAGCATGGTGCAGGTGAAGAGTCCATCAATACCGTATTTCGTGATGATCCCAAGGACGACTACCACGAACGCGCCTGTGGGTCCGCCGATCTGCGTTTTTGACCCGCCCAGCGCCGAAATCAGAAAGCCCGTGACGATGGCGCAATAAATCCCCGCCTGTGGAGACACGCCCGAAGCGATGGCAAACGCCATGGCCAGCGGCAGCGCCACCAAGCCGACAGTGACGCCCGCGATCAAATCAGCGACAAACTTTTCAAACGTGTATTCGCGAAGAAGTAGAACTGACTTGGGTAACCACGCGTCTTGCAATACGTTCATGACCTGGACTTGCTCCGTTTTTTGACTTTAACCAGTTTAACAGGCGAGAGGCGGGGAATTGCCGCAACGTGGCACAGCGGTGCGTACAAATTACAATGCAATAAAGCGGAAAATTCAATCGCGGGAAAGTGGATTAATCCGCTGCGTCGCTCTTCTTTTCGGCGGGCTTCCAACGCAGCACGGGCCTGCGCGCTGCCCCTACTTCGTCTAGCCGGCGTACCCGCGTTGTATGCGGCGCAGTCTTTACAAGTTCAGGATTGCTATCAGCCTCGTGGGCAATCGATTTCATCGCGTCGATAAAGAGATCGCACTCTTCTTGCGATTCCGATTCCGTCGGCTCGATCATCAGCGCGCCAGGAACGATCAGCGGAAATGCCGTGGTGTACGGGTGAAAACCGTAATCAATCAGCCGCTTGGCGATGTCCATGGTATTCACGCCGTGCTTTTTCTGCAGCGCGTCGCTGAAAACCACTTCATGCATCGAAGGTCGTGTGTAAGGCAGATCGAATACGCCTTCCAGATGTTTTCGAATGTAATTTGCGTTTACGACCGCATCTTCCGTGGCCTGCCGCACGCCGGGGCCATACGCCAGGATGTACGCCAGCGCCCGCACCAGTACGCCGAAATTTCCTCCGAAAGCGCGCACGCGCCCGATACTTTCCTTGCGCTGGTAATCCAGCGCAAGCTTGCCGCTCTCTTTTTCCACCAGCACGGGAACTGGGAGATAAGGTTCGAGAAACTTTTTGACGGCCACGGGGCCAGCCCCGGGACCGCCTCCACCATGCGGCGTAGAAAATGTTTTATGCAGATTCAGATGCATCACATCAACACCCAGATCACCGGGGCGCGTCACGCCCGTCAGCGCGTTCATGTTCGCGCCATCCATATAAAGCAGTGCGCCTTTTGCGTGCAACAGTTCGGCAATTTCCGGCAGCCGTTGCTCGTAAATACCCAGCGTCGAAGGATTGGTGATCATCAGCGCCGCAACGTCGCCTGTCACTTGCTCGTCCAGGCGTGCGAGATCAATCTGCCCGTCTTCATTGGACTTAATGTTTTGAACCTGGTAGCCCGCAATGATTGCCGTGGCCGGATTTGTGCCATGCGCGGAATCGGGGATCAATACCGTCTTGCGCGGGTTTCCCAGCTTTTCATGATGCGCGCGAATCAACAAAATTCCAGTGAGCTCGCCCTGGGCGCCAGCGGCTGGCTGCAGCGTCACCGCATCCATACCGGTAATTTCCAGAAGACACTTTTCCAGAAGTTGCAGGATCTTCAGGCATCCTTGCGAAAGTTCCTGCGGCTGGTAAGGATGCTCTGTAGCCAAACCCGCCAGCCGCGCCACATGTTCGTTCACGCGCGGGTTGTATTTCATCGTGCAGGAACCCAGCGGGTACATCCCCAGATCAATTGCAAAATTCCATGTGGAAAGCCGCGTAAAGTGCCGCAACACTTCAATCTCGCTGACTTCGGGGAATCCTTCGACGCCCGCCGCGCGGTGAAATTCTCCCAGTGACTTTGCCGCATCGGCAACGGGAACGTCGAGAGGAGGAAGATCAAAAGCGCGCTTGCCCGGCGAAGACTTCTCAAAAATCAGGCCTTCGTTCTGGGTCGGGTGCCGCAAAACTTTCTTGATATTGTCAGTCATCGCTGAAAATTACGGGCGGAGTCGCGCATCGCGTATTCCTTCGCCACATTCTCCTTACTAGAGCGGTTGCTCCAGGGCGCGTTTCACAGCGGCAACCAGCCGCTCGATCTCCGCGCGCGAAGTTATTTCCGTTACGCAAACCAACGCGTGCTTTGTTAATTCCGGATAAGCCGAGCCCAGCACAAACGGCCCGACAATTTTTTCTTTCAGCAGTTCGGCGTTCATCATCTTCACCGATCGTGGCAGCTCGACAACGAACTCATTAAAAAATGGCGCGCTGAACGTGCGTCTTACGCCAGGAATCTTTTGCAATTCCGCCAGCGCGAAGTGCGCTTTCGACAAGTTTTGCTCGGCCATTTCGCGCAAGCCCTCTTTGCCGAGCAGCGTCAGATGCACGGTAGCCGCAAGCGCACATAGCGCCTGGTTCGTGCAAATATTCGACGTGGCCTTCTCCCGCCGAATGTGCTGTTCGCGCGTTGCCAGCGTCAGCACAAATCCGCGGCGTCCGTCCAGATCGACAGTCTGCCCCGCCAGCCGACCAGGCATCTGGCGCACGAATTTATCTTTCGAGGCAATCACGCCCGCGAACGGCCCACCGTAGCTCGGCGCCAAGCCAAAACTCTGCGCCTCCATGGCCACGATATCTGCATCAACGGGCGGCTTCATTACGCCAAGCGAAACGCCCTCCGCAATTGCAGTCACCAACAACGCTCCGGACGCATGCGCAGCCTCGGCCAGCGGGCCCAGCGATTCCATTGCGCCAAAGAAATTGGGCGATTGCACCACCACCGCGCACACATCATCGCGCAACGCGCTGTGCAATCCCTTCGTATCCAGAGCCCCCGCTGCGGTGTATCCGATTTCCTCCACACGCAGTCCGGAATTTTTCGCGTACGTTTTCAGCACTTCGCGATATTCCGGATGCACGGAGCGCGCCACCAGCACGCGGCGCTTTCCGGTCAGGCGCTCGGCCATCAGCACTGCTTCGGTTGTTGCCGTCGAGCCGTCGTACATCGAAGCGTTGGCAACTTCCTGCCCGGTCAGTTGGCACATCAGCGTTTGAAACTCAAAGATGGCCTGCAGCGTCCCTTGCGATATCTCCGCCTGATACGGTGTGTACGAAGTTAGGAATTCGCCGCGTTGCAGAATGGTGTCCGTGACGACCGAGCGCAAGTGGTTGTACACACCCGCACCCAGAAAGCTCGTATAGCCAACCGAATTTTCCGCTGCGCGCGTTTCAAAATACTTGATGACCTCTGGCTCCGAGAGCGGCCCCGGCAATTTCAACGGTTTTTTCAACCGGTAAGCTTCCGGGATTGTAGAGAACAGTTCTTCTACGGATTGCACGCCGATCGCGGCCAACATTTGCTGCCGCTCGGCCGGGCTCTTCGGGAGATAGCGCATCAGCTCGACGCTTCCTTCTGCTTTTCCGCGATGAACGCTTCATAGGCCGCGGCGTCCAGAAGGGAATTGACCTCGGCGGGATTCGCAAGCTTCACTTTCACCAGCCATCCTTCGCCGTGCGGATCGCTGTTCAACGTCTCCGGCTTGGCTTGCAGCGCCGCGTTTGCTTCCACCACTTCTCCGGTTGCCGGAGCGTAAATGTCGCTGACCGCTTTGACGGATTCGACGGAGCCAAAAGTTTTGCCAGCCGTCACTTTCGCTCCCGCCGCGGGCATTTCCACGAACACCACGTCGCCCAATTCATGTTGCGCGTAGTCCGTGATGCCAATCGTGGCGACGCCGTCTTTCACCGCGATCCATTCATGCTCTTTCGTGTAGCGATACTCTTTTGGGTACGCCATTCCATCACTCCTTTAGTTATTTTCCGCCCGGTCCGGCACTACACCGTCTGCGCTTTTCTGGGCCGCTTATAAAACGGAGTTGCCACCACTTGCGCTCGGCACTTCTGCGAACGAATCTCGATCCAGATCGCAGTGCCGATGCCCGCCATCGCCGGCGGCAAATAGGCCAGCGCAATATTCTTGCACAGCGTCGGCGAAGGCGAGCCGCTGGTCACCACACCAATCGTTTCGCCTGCTTCGTTCAGGCAGCGGTACTCGTCGCGGGCGATGCCGCGCTCGACCATTTCCAATCCTACCAGCGTGCGTTGCAAGCCTGCCGCGCGCGCTTTTGCCAGGGAGACGCGCCCGATGAATTCGCCCTTCTCCATTTTGCAGTAACGCTCGAGGCCCGCTTCCCAAACATTAATTTTCTTGCTGATTTCGTGGCCATACAGCGCCATTTTGGCTTCCAGGCGAAGCGTATTCCGCGCCCCTAGGCCGCAGGGAACGATGCCAACGTCCTTGCCCGCTTCAAGCACCGCATTCCACACGCGCTCGCTGGTAGCTACATCAGAGGGAACGTAAATCTCGAAACCATCTTCTCCGGTATAGCCCGTGCGGGCGATCAAGGTGTTCTTCAGGCCGCAAACCGTGCCGTGCGTGAACCAGTAATTCTTGATGCCGTCCAGATTTGCGTCGGTCAACTTGCGCAGCACGTCTACGGCGCGCGGTCCTTGAATCGCCAGTTGCGTGTAGGCGTCGCTCAGCTCTTCGACCTGGCAGTCGAAGCCCTTGGTGTTCTCGCGCACCCAGGAAATATCTTTTTCCCGCGTCCCAGCGTTGATCACCAACAAAAAATCGTCTTCTGCCAAGCGATGCACAATCACGTCGTCCACAAACGTGCCTTCGGGATAGAGCATCGCCGAATACTGCGCCTGCCCGATCGCCAGCCGCGACGCATCGTTCATGGTGACATGCTGCACAGCCGCCAGCGCCCCGCCGGAAGCTTTTCCGGTGTGCACGCGGATGTCCCCCATATGGCTCACGTCAAACAAGCCGCAGGCGCCGCGCACCGCGCGATGTTCCGCGATCAGGCCGCCGCTCGAGGGATACTCCACAGGCATGTCCCAGCCGCCAAAATTCACCATTTTGGCGCCAAGACGGCGATGCACCGCGTTTAACGGCGTTTTGCGAAGGACAGAATTGGTAGGAGTTGTGGCCGGTTCCATGCCGAGTGCTCGAGCAATCCGGATGGTAACACGCGCGCCGCGAAGGGGTCAAAATTGCAGGAGTGGATCACTCTGTGATTGAAGCTTTGATCAGGGCTATGGGCTACAATTGCCAGCTAATTCCTCAAATCCTCTCAGCCCCGACAATGGTGGATGTCTTAATCCACCTCTTTCCGGCGGCTCTTGCGACCCAGTAAAACTCCCCCCACGCCCCGCTTGCTGCCCACCTTTCCCTCAGGTACAGTTCTTTGCGGAGGCGCCCATGGCAGCAGCTCACCAGCAGATTGTTTGCGTGCAATGCGACAAGTCCGAGGAATATTGCAGTTGCGAGAAGTATTGCACCATCTGCAAAGGCCAGCACAATGTGCGCTTGTGTGCTGACGGCCTGTATTATTGCCCCGACTGCCGCGAAGCGTGTGACCTCTCGCTTGCCAACGATCGCTAACCGTGCCAACGAGTCCCCTTCACATTCGCTTACGCTTGGACCCCGATGAGCGCCTGGCCGCCGCGGTTGGCGGAGTGGCGCGTTTTTTCGCGGATGGCGCGGGCTTACCAAACGAAAGCATATTCGAACTGCAATCCTCCGCACTTTCCGCCTGCCGCCATTGTTTCGGCTTCCACGTTTCCAGTTTTCCTTGTGAAGTTGCGTTCCATCGCCTTCCTGACCGCATCGAAATGGAGTGGTTCTTGCCCGTTGAAGAAGCGCCCGCCGAGAAGGGCCATCTCGCATGGCCGGGCGTGGATGAAGTTCACTGCGAGACGCGGGGTGAATTGGCGGTATTGCGGCTGACGAAGTTTGTTACACCCTCGCCGGATGCGGAATAATCTTCTCTGCGAGAAAAAAATCCCTGGAGCGTTTCTGCCCCAGGGAGATTAAACGACAAATCTAAATCCTAAGAGAGATTACTCACTTCGCAGACTCCGTTCGGAATGACGGTTTTGTTGTCGTCGAGTTGTACCTACATTTTAAAGGCGAAGGTATTTTTCCTGATGAGTGAGGTCATCTGGTCGTCGCTGACGGTCAGGCTAATCACCACACGGTCGCCGGAGGGCGTCACGCTAGCCTGATCCAGCAATTGCCCCAGTTCGGGGTTATCTTTCGCGGTCTGGGATTTTTTGTAGAGCAAACCCAAGGCCATCAGCTGGCTCAATGTATTCGCATCCTCCGTCGAAGCGCACACTGCCTGGAATTTCCCTTCGAGGCCGCTGCTCGCCGTAACGCTGATGATCATGTTTTGCATGTTTTGCACAAGCTTGGCCGCTTCTGGAAACTGTTGCACTTCCGGAGCGAGTTGCGACATCGCCAGCCGCGTGTAGCTGGGGTCCAATACCGCCCAAACCACGCCGGAGCCATTCACTTCGTTGATCAAGTTATACAACTTGTCGTTGCGCATGATGCCATCTTCGGCGCCATAGCGAATTTCGATCAACTTTTCCAGCAGCTGCTTATGGCCAAACGCGGCTTTGTTGGAATCAATGAAGAAAAAGAACAGATCATTCGGCCCCGTTCCGGAACCGAAAGCAAATAGCGTGTAACCACGCGATTTGGAAGTGGCCAGCTTTTGCTGCTTGAAATAGGCTTCCGTGGAATCCGGATTGAACGTGCCCAGCGCGATGCCGACGATCTCTTCGCTCTCTGGAACGCTGCTGGTCGCGGCAGGGGCCGTGCCAGGGGCCGCCTCTTCCGGCTTGGTCGAGCTTTGCGCAACAAGTCCCCACGCGAGTTCATCTACTTGCGAGTTGGGATCGACACCGGCCGATGCCAGGAACTTTTCAAATTGCTTGAAACGTTCCGGCAGCATCTGCTCCTGCAGCGCCGGGAACCACTTCTCCGTGCGCGCCTTCTTTAAATCCGCGTAGGCAAACTCTCCCGTTTCTTTCGGGAACAGAGCGATGGTGTCCGCGCTCAGGCTTCCTGCCTTTGCGGGTTTCGCGGCGGCGGTCAGCAACAAGACAACGGCAGATGCCGCAATACACCGCGTGAGCGTTTCAGTCCACTTCATGGAATGCTCCTTTCGGGGGCTTTGGGTAAATCTCAGTGTACGCTATATAGAATTTATACGCCGAGGCGCTTGCGCAGTTCGTCAACTTTTCCGCGCATGGTGGCGACATACGCCGCATCCTTCAGCCCGTCTAGGTTAATCTCCACGTTAGCCAGGGCGCCATTCCCACCCGCTATAGCCATTAGACGCGCGACGCGCAGATCTGACTTCATGGATGCCGCCGCGATGGACTCCAGTTGCACCAGCCGGGCATGCAGCGCCGCCGCTTTTTCTGCCACTTCCAGGGGCACCTCTGCCGCGCCTTTCGTGGCTTTCTGGATCGCTTCCTCGCGCAATCGCGTCTCCTGATCGTTTCCCTGTGGCAGCTTGAACGCCGCCATCACGGCGTCATAGGAGGCGGCATCGCGGTCGATCGCATTGGTCAATTCGTCCGTCGTCTTACGCAGGGCATCGAGTTGCTCGCTGAGTTTGTCCACATGCAGAATCTGCGATTTCTTTTTGCGCGAAAGCCCAGCGACCATCTGTCCCAACGCTCCCGCAAGGCCCACTGCAAGCGCAGAGACGCTGCCTCCCCCCGGCGTCGCGGTTGGCTCCGCAACGGCCTGCAAGAAAGGACGCGCCAGGTTCGCCAGCTTTCCTTCCTTCGCTTCGACAGGTGCACCGCTTAACACCGCGGCCAGCTTGTTTTCAAACACCTGCGCAGGCGAGAAGTTCTCCAGTTGCAGGAAATAGTCGGCGGCCATTTCGATGGCTTTCTTCGGGATGAGTCCAACAATTTCGCTTCCCACGGGCACTGCGCCATAACGCGCCGCTTCGCGCTTCACCATGTCGTACACGCGATGCATCGGCGTTTGCTCAAAATCCGTCAGATTAATGGACACCTGCGCAAGGTTGCGCGCTTTCAACTCGACTCCCATGGACTTCACGTAGCGCAAACCGCCGCTGGAGTATCGGATGGCCTTGGCGATTTTGTTGGCGATGCTCACGGCCGGCGTATTCAGGTTCACGTTGTAGGCGATCAGGAACTTCCGCGCACCAACAACGGTTACGCCCGCCGTGGGATGCACCTTTGGTTCGCCGACATCCGGCTGGCGATCGTGATTGCGCTTCATCTCCTCGCGCAAGCCCTCGAATTGCCCGCGCCGGACATTCTCCAGGTTGACGCGATCCGGCCGCATTGCCGCCGCCTCGTAAAAGAAAACCGGGATGCGGTAGCGTTTCCAGAGTTCATTTCCAACGCGCCGTGCCAGCGCCACGCAATCTTCGATCGTCACGCCCTCGATGGGGATGAAAGGCACAACATCGGTGGCCCCAACGCGGGGATGCGCGCCCGTGTGCACGTTCATGTCAATCAATTCCATTGCGCGGCCCGCGCCCAGCAGCGAAGCTTCCGCGACAGCTTCGGGATCGCCCGCCAGCGTAATCACGCAGCGGTTGTGGTCCGCGTCCATCTCCTGGTCCAGCACGTAGACGCCGGGCACACTGCGCATGGCCTCCACAATGGAATTGACCTTCGCGGGGTCGCGTCCCTCTGAAAAATTCGGCACACACTCAATCAGTCGATTCATGGGCTGAGTTCCGTCTTTACAGGGAAGCAGTCTCTCTGCCTCCCATTTTTCACCGGCACTTCAATCCTGCATGTAAATAATCTCGCCGCGCTTCATCGTCATCCAGCAGCGATTCATACCAAAATAATAGGGAATTTCCCGGTAATCCTCCACCTCGAAGACCGCAAGATCCGCCTGCTTGCCCGCTTCCAGCGAACCGATCATCTTTTCCCGGCGCAACGCGAACGCCGCGTTGATGGTTGCCGCCGCAATGGCTTCCGCCGGAGTCATGCGAAGTTGCGAACACGCCAGCGACAGAATCATCGGCATGCTCATCGTTGGGCTGGTGCCGGGATTGTAGTCCGTTGCAAGGCCCACGATGGCGCCCGCCTCGATCAACTTTCGCGCGGGGGCATATTGTTTGAGGCCAAGATGAAAATCACATCCGGGAAGCAACGTAGCCACCGTGCGCGATTTTGCTAGCGCGCGTATATCCGCCGCATTCACATGCTCCAGGTGATCGCAGCTCGCCGCCTCCAACTGCACCGCGAGTTGTGTCGCGCCCGTATGCGATAGTTGTTCCGCATGCACGCGAGGCGTCAGTCCGTGCAGCTTCCCTTCGCTCAAAACCTGCATCGATTCTTGTCGCGTGAACGCGCCGCGATCGCAGAACACATCACAGAATTCCGCCAGTCGTCCATTTACGACTTCCGGCAACAATTGTTCGATCAAAAGCTTAACGTAAAGCTGGGTGCCACCGGGCCGGCCGCGAAACTCGGCGGGCACCGTGTGCGCCCCCAGGAAAGTGGAGACAATTTCCAGCGGTTGCTCCGCGTTCAGTTCACCGTGCAGGCCCAGGATTTTCAATTCGCTCGCAACGTCAAGCCCATACCCGCTTTTCGCTTCCACCGTCGTCGTGCCATAAGACGCAAACTCCTGCAGCGCCGCGCGCGCCCGGCGTTTCAGCGCGTCCGCCGTCGCCGCCCGCAACTTCTTAGCGGAGTTCAGGATTCCGCCCCCTTTGCGGGCAATCTCTTCGTAGCTCGCGCCCTGAATCTTCAGCTCGTACTCTTCCGCACGGCTCGCCGCGTGGATCAAATGAGTGTGCGAATCCACGAAACCAGGCAGGATAACGCGGCCACCTACATCGAGCTTCTCGGCTCGCCGCGCCGCCGCGTGCTTTTCGACTTGTGCGCGCATTCCCACCGCTACAACCTTGTCTTCGCACACCAGCAGAGCGCCATCTTTGATCAGTCCAAGCTTGGAAAGGGAACTGCCTCTGCGGGGAACTTCGCCGCGCAGCGTCAGAAGCTGCGCAGCACCTGTAATGAGTAGGCTCTCGCTCAATGCGTTGCTATTATGTCCGACCTGCTGGCCAATTGCACCTAAGCTCCAACGGCTCTGCCCTGATAAGCCGGAGCGAACACATCCTTCACAAAAGTTTCGATGGTCGTGGGGGTGGAGTTCGCCGCCGAGCGGGGTTCCGTGGCCTTCACGATGCCCGTGTTGATCCCCTGAAACATTTCGATAAAACTGGCCGCCGTTTTGGCTGTCGCGCCCATCTGCAAGAGCACTTTTTCCACTTCATCGTAGGGAAATTGTGCGTAGCGCAAATCCGGTTTGTTCAGCCGCTTTGCAATCACTGTGGCAACTTCGTGCATGGTCAAATCGCGTTGCCCCAGAAGCTCCTGCGTTCCCTTGCCGCTGAAATCAAGTTTCAACAATCGGTCCGAAGCGTAATTTCCAATGTCGCGCGTCGCCAGCATCGGCATCTTCAATTCACTCTTGAACGCTCCGCCAAACACCCCCAGCATATGGAGCATCTGTATGCCCGCCAAATGGTTCTCGAAGAAATACCCGGCGCGCAGATGCAGCACGTTCAGACCCTCGATAGCGTTCAGTTTCTGCTCGAAATTGTGCAGACCCGTGATCAGTCCCGTCCCCGCCGGGGCTTGCGCGCCAAAACTGCTCAGGCTCATCGCATACTGCAACCCTGCACTCTTCGCGGCCGCGGCGATCGCATCGCTGATTTTTTCCTGAGTGGCGCGATAATCCGGTGAAGTCAAGGCCGGAGGGATCATCAGAAAAGCCGCCCGCGACCCCTCCAATGCACGCGTCATCACTTCGGCGTCCGCTGCATCCCCGACGAATGACTCCGCGCCTCGCTGCACAAGCGGCTTCAGCCTCCCGATGTTTCTGCCCACCACGCGCACACGTTCCGCCTTCGCAAGAAGTGCCCGTGCAATCACCGAGCCGACATTTCCGGTCGCCCCCAAAATCGTGTACATCGTTTGCCCCTTTTTCCGAACTCTTTTGTTGCTTCGCTATGCCGGCGAATTCTCTGCCAGCATCCCCTAAAGCATCGGCACTTTCACGCCGCTCTTCTTCGCGAATTCAACGGCTTCCGGGTAGCCTGCGTCCACGTGCCGTGCCACGCCAATTCCTGGATCATTGGTCAACACGCGTTCGATGCGCTTGGCCATCTCTGGGGTACCGTCCGCACAGGTCACCTGCCCCGCGTGTTGCGAATAGCCGATTCCCACTCCACCGCCATTATGAATCGACACCCAGGATGCCCCGCTAGCAGTACTGAGAAGAGCGTTCAGCAATGGCCAATCGGCAATGGCGTCGGAGCCGTCCTTCATTGCTTCCGTCTCGCGGTAGGGAGAGGCTACGGAGCCGCAATCCAGATGGTCGCGCCCGATCACGATAGGCCCCTTCAGTTCGCCTTTTGCCACCAGGTCATTCAGAGCCAAGCCGAATTTGTCTCGCTCGCCGTACCCCAGCCAGCAGATGCGCGACGGCAGCCCCTGGAATTTCACTTTTTTCTGCGCCATGTGAATCCAGCGCCGCAAGTGCTCGTTTTGCGGAAACATCTCCAGCACCAGTTGATCTGTCCGCGCGATGTCCGAAGCCTCTCCAGAAAGCGCCGCCCAGCGGAACGGCCCTTTGCCTTCGCAAAAAAGCGGCCGGATGTACGCTGGCACAAACCCGGGGAAGTCATAAGCATTCTTCACGCCCGCCTCATAAGCAAACGTGCGGATATTGTTGCCGTAGTCAAACGTAACCGCGCCCAGCTTTTGCAGATCGAGCATACCCTGCACGTGCTGCCCGATTGCGGCAATCGCGCGCTTGCGGTATTCCTGCGGATTGCTCTTGCGCAATTCCAGGGCCTGTTCCAACGTCATGCCGTTCGGCACATAACCGCCGATAGGGTCGTGCGCGCTAGTCTGGTCCGTCAGAATATCCGGCACAACGCCGCGCTTTGCAAGTTCAGGAATCAGGTCGGCGCAATTGCCCACCAATCCTACCGAAGTTGCTTCGCGTTTCCGCACGGCGTTCTTCAAGATACGCAGCGCTTCATCGAGCGAGGTCACCATCACATCGCAATAGCCCGTCTTGACGCGCCGCTTGATGCGTTCGGGATCCACGTCAATGCCCAGAAAGGCCGCGCCATTCATCGTTGCGGCCAGGGGTTGCGCTCCACCCATCCCCCCGATGCCGCCGGTCACCACCAGCTTGCCGCTGAGGTCCGTTCCAAAATGTTTTTGAGCCGCAGCGCCAAAGGTTTCGTAAGTGCCCTGCAAGATTCCCTGTGTGCCGATGTAGATCCAGCTTCCGGCAGTCATCTGGCCGAACATCATCAGTCCGGCGCGATCGAATTCGTTGAACTTCTCCCAATTGTTCCAGTGGCCCACCAGGTTGGAATTGCATAGCAGCACGCGTGGCGCGTAGTCGTGAGTGCGGAAAACCCCTACCGGCTTTCCCGACTGCACCAGCAAGGTTTCATCGGATTCCAGCGCGCGCAACGATTTCACGATGGCGTGGAAACAATCCCAGTTCCGCGCGGCTTTTCCCGTACCGCCGTAGACCACCAACTCCGAAGGCTTCTCCGCCACCTCTGGGTCCAGGTTGTTTAGGAGCATGCGTAACGCCGCCTCCTGCTGCCAACCTTTGCAGGATAGTTGCGTGCCACGAGGCGCACGGAAAGGCCCGCGGCCGGTCGCAGGATCATTCAGGATGGGTGTGATCACGCTCATAGGCTCAGCTCCCATTCCATCTTAACCCAGTGGCAAAGGCAGTTGGAAATGGCACAACGGCCCAGCGGGTTCTCCCCGTTTCCGTGCTCCCTGGCGTATAGGATTCCCGGTACCCCACTCTCAATATTGCGCCACCCTCCTCCCTTGCGATACATTCAGACTCGCGCATGAACTACGGCTCGCTCCCTTCTCGATTCCTCCAGGCTGTCGACGAACTCCCGTCTCCTCGGGCGCAACTCTTCCGGCGCTCCGAGCGCTGGGAACCTATCTCGAGTCAGGAACTCCTGCGACGCGTTGCCGGCCTGGCCGACGCCTTGGTGGAACTTGGCGTAAAGCCGGGCGACCGCGTCGGTCTGCTTGCTCCCAATTGTCCTGAATGGCATACCGCGGACTTTGCCATCAGCGGCTCGGGTGGCGTCACCGTTCCCATTTACTTCAATGAGTCGCCGGACCGCATGGCGTACATCCTGAATCACAGCGGTGCCCAGGTGCTTTTCCTTTGCGGCGCAGCGCAACTCGCAAAATTGCTCCAGATCCGCGGCGAGTTAAAAGGGCTGCAGCAGGTCATCGTTGCCGATGCGGGCGACGATTGTCCCTCTGAATTTTTGCGTTACGAAACATTGATCGCCACTGCCGGTGCCGCGGAGATTGCCGCTTACCGCCTGCGCGCTGCCCAGGTGCTTCCCAGCCAGCTTGCATCCATCATCTATACGTCGGGCACTACAGGCGAGCCCAAGGGCGTTATGCTGACGCACACGAATTTCAGCTCGAATGTCAGCGACTCCTGCCGCGAACTCGTACTTAATCCAAGTACGGACCTGTCCGTTTCTTTTCTCCCCCTGGCGCACGTCTATGGCCGCACGCTGGACTATGTGCTGATTTTCGGCGGCTGCCCGCTGGCCTACGTCCCCGTAATTGAAACAGTCGCGCAAGCCATGGTCGAGGTTAAACCTACAATTCTCGGTGCTGTGCCGCGTTTCTTCGAGAAGATCTACGCGCGCTTGATGGAGCAGGGTACAAAGAGCACCGGTGCAAAGCGCCGGATTTTCCATTGGTCCATGAAGCTCACCCAGAAGATTGCTCCGTGGCGTTGTGGCGAAGGCTCAGCCAGCCTCGCAACGAAGTTGCAATGGGTCTTCGCGGACAAGCTTGTTTATTCCAAGATTCGCGCTGCCACGGGCGGCCACCTTCGCGTGGTCCTCTCCGGCGGCGCGCCGTTGTCCAAGAATCTGGCACAGTTCTTTTGGGCCATCGGCATCCCCATCTATCAAGGCTATGGTTTGACGGAAACCTCGCCGGTTCTTACCTCCACTTACCCACAAAACCGTATCGGCAGTTCGGGACGTCCCATCGCCAACGTTCAAATTCGCATTGCCGACGATGGCGAGATCCTGGCCAAAGGCCCGTGTGTCATGCAGGGGTATTACAATGCGCCGGACGCCACCCGCCAGGTTCTAAGCGAAGACGGCTGGTTCAGCACCGGCGACATCGGTTTCCTGGATAAGGACAACTATCTCTACATTACAGACCGTAAGAAAGACCTGCTGAAAACCGCGGCTGGCAAATTCGTTGCGCCGCAGCCCATTGAAAATATGCTGAAGACCAGCCCGTACATCCTGAATGCCATGGTTGTGGGCGACCAGCGGAAATTCATTGTCGCGCTGATCGTTCCCAATCCCACCACGGTCTCCGCCAAGCTGGCCGAGGATGGCCTGAAACTTTCGTCGGACGCGGAACTTGCCGTCCACCCGCGTTCTTATGCTTTGATTCAAGAGGAAGTCCGGCGTCTGACCACGCACCTTGCCCAGTACGAAACCATCAAGCGCTTCGCTCTTCTCCCGGATGACTTTACGTTTGATAGCGGCAGCCTCACCTTCACCATGAAGTTGAAGCGCCGCGTCGTCGAAAAGCAGTACCATGACCTGATCGACAAGCTCTATTCCGACGTCACCGAACCCCGCCCTGTGACCAGCGGCTAACTTTATTTTCATCTATCAGATACGCCGGATCCCCCCTCGCAACATTTCCACGCGCCTTTGGGGGTGAACTGGCTGTGAGATTCTCCAACTTCTGTGGCGAGCCACAAAATTCCTGCACCCGTTTTCTGCTCTCTACCATCTCACACCTAGCAGTTTCCCACCCAACTAGGAGGATTCACCATGCCAAAAGCAGCTACCGCAGCAGTCCGCAGTTATTCCAGCAGTGTCGGCGTTCCCGATCACAATCGCCAGGCCATCACCGCACTTCTCAACGCGCGCCTTGCCGACAGTTCTGATCTCCGCAGCCAGGTGAAGTGGGCCCATTGGAATCTCAAGGGCATGCACTTCATTCAACTTCACCTGTTATTCGATTCAGTCGCCGGTCATCTTCTGGACCAGACGGACACTATCGCCGAACGCATCACCACACTCGGCGGCGTCGCCAACGGAACTGCCCGGGAAACGGCCGCCAAGTCCACCTTGAATGAAGCCGATCTCTCCGCTTCGGATGGTCCTTCGATGCTCAAGTTCCTGGTCCATAACGTCGCGCATCACGCGAACGCCATGCGCACCGCCGTCCAGGAATCCACCGACCTCGGCGACGCCATTACTGCCGATCTCTTTACCCAACTTACCCGCGAACTGGACAAAGACCTCTGGTTCCTTGAGGCCCATATTCAGTCCTGATCGTTTTCGTGTCGCTGGATAACTTGCGTAGAACTCTTCCGCGTTGACTGTTGTCAGCGTAAGCTGAAGCTATTGTTGTGTCTCGGAGCCTCGCGGCGGACTTGCACACCTGAAACGCGGACTTCCCCATCATTTGCGGTTTGATTGGGACCTTGCGGCTAGTTGTTCGTTCTTGGTGAAGCTTCACCTGGCTTTGCTTCCGGCTCCTTCTTCATCGCCTCAATATCTTCCTGCAGACGCTTGCCCATCTCGTCCATGCTCTTCTGCATCATCGGCATCATCACTTGCATCGCCTCCGCCATGATTGCAGGCATTTCTCTCAACATCTTCTGGCCCGTCGGCCCGGAATAAAAAGCTACCAGTGCGTCAACGTCGCCTTTGGAGAAATGCTTTTGGTACACCGGCACCATGGCATCCAGCATTTCGTCCCAAGGAAAACTCTTCATCATATCGTCCATCAGTTTGTTTGTACGGGCCTCGAAATCCGCTGGAAGTTTGTCCTTATCTTTCAAATACTGTTGATGGACCATGTCGTGCATTGGCTTGGCCATGGCATCGACCATCTTTGCCATCATCTCGTGCGAATGCATCGCCTGAAGATACTTCTCGATATCTTCCTTGCTTGCCGGTGCATCTGCAGTCGCTTGTTGCGCCACGCTGTATCCAGCTAGACCGAGACACAATAGGGCCATTCCGAGGATTCTTTTCATGAAGGCCTCCGCTAGGCTACTCGGATAGTATTCCAAGCAGCTGGCGTTGTCATTAACGTTTAGTAGCTTTAATGCTAGCAAACGCGCGATTCCCGAATGAGCGGTGTCGGGAATATTGCTAGTCGAGTTTCCAGGACTCGTTTTTCCGCTGCTCCCATTTCCCGTGATAGAACTAGGTACCAGAAATGTAGCCGAATTGCTCTAATCCATTGGACGATCCCTGAATGGGGGTAGTGAGGTTTGCATGTCCGCAACAAAAAATGCTCGCATGGTGATCACCGGCTGCGGCGGGCCAGAGGTTTTCAAGTGGATTGAGGAGGACCTTCCGGCTCCAGGCAATGGTGAGGTCCGCGTCAAAGTCATCGCCGCGGGAGTTGCCTTCGCCGATATTCTGATGCGCCACGGGCTCTATCCCGGCACGCCTGCGTTTCCTTTTGCGCCGGGTTACGACATCGTCGGGGAAATTGATGCGCTTGGCGACGCGGTAAGCGGGTTCACAATCGGCCAGCGCGTCGCGGCCCTCACCATGGTCGGCGGCTACAGCCGCTACACGATCGTCTCTGCCCAGCAACTCGTGCCAGTGCCCGACAGTCTTGATCCCGCCGAAGCTGTGAGCCTCGTTCTCAATTACGCCACCGCCTACCAGATGTTGCATCGCGTGGCGAAGCTGAAGCAGGGCCAACGATTCCTTGTCCACAGCGCTGCCGGAGGCGTGGGCACCGCGGCTCTCCAACTAGGCAAAATCGCTGGACTCGAGATGTTCGGCACCGCTTCCAAGTCCAAGCTCGAACTCGTAACCACGCTGGGCGCCACGGCGATCGATTACCGCGCAGAGAATTTCCTCGATCGCATTCGTCAACTCGCGCCTGAAGGACTCGACGCTGTCCTGGAATCCATCGGTGGCAAGACGCGTACAGACTCATACCGCTGCCTGCGCCGCGGCGGCTATCTGGTCTGCTATGGCGTGTCTTCGGCGATGACGAAAGGGAAGTTGTCCGCAGGGCTGGGATTTGCCTGGTTGGGACTTATGAAGCTTGTGCCGGATGGCAAGCATCCCCTTTGGTTTAACGTCAAATCCGTGCGCGATGCCCACCCCGACTGGTTTCGTGAGGATCTCTCCAAACTTTTTGGCCTGCTCGCCGAGCGCCAGATTCAACCGGTTATCGCCGCCAGATTGCCGCTGCGCGAGGCTGCCCGAGCCAACGAACTCCTCGAAAAGGCACAAGTCTCCGGGAAGATTGTTTTGCTCTGCCAGGAATGAAACCACGCCATCCTCCGCCTACCATCCGTCATTTCGACCGGAGGGACGGCGCTTCTTGCCGTCCCAGAGCGGAGAAATCCCTCTTCGATTTTGGCGTTTAGAATTAAATCATCTTCCCGCCGTGCCTGCCCACGTCTTCAAACAGCAACAGCAGATTCGTCATGCTGAAGAGTTCGCTCACCTGTTGCGTGGCGTTCATGATCTCAATCCGGCATCCACGCGTGCGAGCCGTTACATACAACCCCACCACGGTTCCCAGGCCCGCGCTGTCAATCTGCGGCACTGCCTGCAAATCCAGTACGATTCGTTTCCGCTCCGGTATCAGCGGCCGCACTTCATCCTTCAATGAAGGAGCGTTCTCAAACGTCAGCTTCCCAAAACATTCCACGATCGTCGCACCCTCTGCTTCATAGGAACGCACGCGAAATCCGCGCGCCGAACTTCTGCGATTCTCCGTGGACATAAAGACCTCCCGCAGTTTTCCACTCGCCAGCAACCAGGGAATTCCAGAGTCTTTATCGCACTCCCCCCGAAAACTCAAGCAGGGAATGCCATCGTTAGAGGGGCCGAGGTTCGAGCAAGCGCGTTGGCCGCATGCCTTATGTGGCACGGTCTAGTGAACAGTTGGTGTTTAAGTCCATCGCGTCATTTTCTTCCCCTCACCTGGCTCGCCGAAATCTAAGATGAGGTTATGAATTCAAAAGCAATCACCAAACGTATTATCATCGCGGTCCTTTTGTCTCTTCTTCTTGGGGGGACACATTTAATGGCTCAAGTCGAGTGTGACCCTCACCGTCCGGCTTGCAAGAGCGCAGAGTGTCGAAGATTCCGGTCTTTTTTGAAAGCTCACTATTGTGGCGAGTCGCCTTTCGGAAACGGCCCGGATGATGGCTGTGAGATCAAACTCCCGCGCAAGCCCGGAAAAGCGGTGAATGTCTTGGCGGATTTTCATTGTGCATGGAGTGAAACCGAGCAAGCCACGCAGTGTCAGCAGCATGGGCAAGTGCCTTTAGCAACTCGCAGCGTCCTCATGCGCGAATTGAGGCGAGTCGGATTGCCTGCCGCAGCGAACGGAAAGACCTATTTCACAGCGTGGGATTCAGTGCCATCTCATTGGTCGATTTTCGAGGCATTTTATCGTCACGAAGTCGGCTCTGATATAGAACTTTGCCAAGTCATTGTGATAATCGACGAAAGCTCTAGACTGCTCGTGTTGCACAAGTTGCCGTTCATAAAAGCAGATATAGATAAAAATGAGACCACGAGCTGGTCTCCGCTCGATTTAGCAGATGCCGGGGGCGACGGTAATCTAGACGTGATTCTGAGCGGAGACGCCTATGAAGATCACTGGATCGAAGTCATCAGCATAAAAGACGGGTCTGCTACAACCATCTTTTCCGGGCTTGGATATTACTTGTAGTGCCCAAGCGGAAACTGACCTCCTTCGATAAATGCATCATGTTTAATTCGCGGCGCGCATTCCGCCAGCCCTTGGCTGGCGGCTCCCCTCGATTGTGGTATACCTAAGTACGACCCAAGGAGAATCCGTTTGAAGCTCAAGGAAGTGGCCTATCTTTTTGGTCTAAAGCCCACGCCGAAGACCTATTCCTTCGAGCTTCGCCACTTCGATCTGCCCTCCGACGGCAGAATCACTTGCGCCAAGTGGCTGCATCCCAAGGATTATCTGCGCCAAATTTCCCAGAATGTCGTGGACGAGTTGCGCAAATTCCTTTCCCCCGGCGATGTTGCGATTGATATCGGCGCGCACACCGGCGACACCACAATCCCCATCGCCATCGCCACAGGGAAGACGGGCTGCGTGCTGGCCTTCGAGCCCAACCCCTACGTATTCGCCATCCTTCAGCAGAATGCCGCCCTCAATCCTGATAAGACGCGCATCATTCCGCTCATGTTTGCCGCTTCACCCGAAAACGTGCCGCTCGAATTTCATTATTCCGATTCCGGTTTTTGCAATGGCGGGCGTTTTGAAGGCATCAGCAAGTGGTTTCATGCGCACGCCTTCGATTTGCAGGTGCAAGGCCGAAATGTGCACGCGCTGATGAAGAAATCGTATCCAGAGTTAATCCCCCGGATTCGCTTCATCAAAATCGATACGGAAGGCTACGAACCGATTGTGCTGCAATCGCTTCGTGAACTAATCCTTCAGGTGAAGCCGTACCTGAAAATTGAAGTGTACACGCATCTGAATCGTGCGCAGCGCCGCGATTTACATCGCTCCATTACCGCTTTGGGCTACACCATTCGACGCATCATCGACGATAGCCACTATTGGGGCGAAGTCCTTGGTGAAGATGACCTCAGCAAATGGCGTTGCTTCGACATTTTTTGCCTGCCCAACTCCGCCACTTCCTGAAACTCCACCCGTCGCTCTCTATCCCGTACGGAAAAGGAAGTGCCACGTCACGTCGACCGCTGCATGCACCAACGCCGAAGCGAAAATCGACCCTGTCTTGCGCCACGTCAAGCCGTAAAAAATTCCCGCAATCGTCGCCAGCGCCACGTAACGCCAGTTAGGAAAGCCCATATTCGTTATATGTGAAAAACCGAAGAGCACCGATGCGGTCCACCATCCTGCCCAATCCGTCTTGGAATCGCGGGTGAGCAAGTTTTGCAGCAGCCCGCGAAACAGGAATTCCTCCGGCCACGCCGTGAACATCAGAATCGCGAGGCTTGTGAACAGTAACCCACTCCATCGCCCCCATTGCGGCGCAAACGCGATGAAGTGCATCCCCGTTCCCAACGGAATGGCGATGCATCCGAAGACCACAAAACTCGCCACCACGTAAAATGCCCAGCTTTTTCCCCAGCCAATCGAATAGCCGATTCCTTTCAGCCGACGCACCAGCACAAAGGAAGCCAGCGCCACATTCACCGCCACCAGCACCGTAAATACATAAGCCAGCCGCGCGTTCGGATAGGGCCACAGCCAGTGCGAAGGCCCGAACTTTACGAATACCCAGATGCCTACCACGGTGACGTAATCTTGCCACGCACCTGCCGCGGCTTTCTCAGCGGAAACGGCTAATCCCAGCGGCACAAAGATAAAGCCCGCCATCGCGCCTTCCCGTGCCAGCGTGAAAGTTCCCGTGCCCAGCAGGTACACCAGATAAAGCACAAGCACGCAAGCGCCAAGAAAAAATCCGCCACCGGGCCCGAATTTTCCCACCAAAGTTTCGGCTACGCCGCGCGCCGCAAAAGATAATGTCACCAGAAGGAATAATGCAAACACTGTAAGCGTTGCGCCAAACGCCCGTCCGCCGTATCCCTGCCATGTGGCATACAGCGCGCCACCCAGGCACAGTCCCGCCCAGATCCCCAAGACTGCCCATATCCCAAGTTGTTTCATTCCACCTTTGCCTCAGCCCGCACTTTCCGATCCTGGATGCCAATGAGCCGCACATTCTTGCGAGTTCTTCATTGCGCACCCATTGTAATCTGAGCTTGCCCTGGCCGCCCTTTCACTGATACGTAATGGATAAGCACAGTGCTCGCGCCGGTGGTTTTCCAGGTTTCCGATTGCCCACCGCTGATCGTTGATGTCCGATCGCTGCAGCTGACAACGGGTAACTCCCAATTGACACGCCTCTCCTACATCGACTGGATGCGCGGCCTAGCCTGCCTGCTGATGTTCCAAACCCATTGCTACGATTCCTGGTTGCGCCCCGATCTACGTGACACTGCTCTTTTTCGATTATCGCAGCTCGGCGGCACGCTTCCCGCGCCGCTCTTTATTTTTCTTGCCGGTGTTTCGGTTGCCCTGGTTACGGAAAAACTCCGCGAAAAGGGAATTGCCCGCAACCTGATCGCCCGCCAGACCATCCTGCGCGGCGCCGAAGTTTTTGGCTACGGCATACTCTTTCGCATCCAGGAATTTATTCTTGGCTACCGGAGCGCACCCTGGACCGATCTCCTGCGCGTTGATGTGCTCAATATCCTAGGCCTTTCCATGATGCTGATGGGCGTGCTGTGCTGGCTCGCCGCCGCTGCCACTCCTTCCCTCGCTCGCCGCCGCAGCGTGATGGCCGCTTTCTTCACCGCCGCGTTGATCGCGCTGGTCACGCCGCCTCTCTGGACCACCTGGCGTCCCCGTTTTCTTCCCTGGCCCCTCGAGTCCTACATCAACGGCGTGCACATTTTCAACGAACCGCAGCACTGGCTCTTCCCGATTTTCCCTTGGGCGGCCTTTGCGTTCGCCGGACTAGCTGTCGGCTTCCTGATTTTCTCGGATTTCGCTCGCCGACGCGAATCCCTGTTCTTTGCTCTGCTAGGGCTCGGCGGTATGTTCGCCTGCGTGCTCTCGATATTCTTTGATTCTTCGCGTGTGCGGCTCTATTCCGTTTACGATTACTGGCACTCCAACCCGAATTTCCTGCTGATGCGTTGTGGTGTGCTTCTGGTGATTCTCTCGCTGGTCTACATCTGGTGTCGTTGGGGCTTGGGGCAGAAGGGCTTCAGCCCGCTCATCCAATTGGGGAACACATCGCTTCTCGTGTATTGGGTGCACATCGAATTCGTTTATGGCTCTTTAACCATAATGCCAAAGCACGCCTGTTCGATTCCGCGCGCTACCCTCGGTCTCGCGATTATTTTTCTTTCCATGCTCGCGCTTTCCCTGCTGCGTACCAGCTGGAAGCGCCGCGCGCAAAAGAAGAAAGGCGCCCCCAATCTATCGGAGCGCCCCGTCCCAGCCCAATCGTGATTTGTTTTTGACTATTGCAGTTTCGCCGCCGGTCCACTCTCGTTTGGCGGCGCGGGCAACTTGATAATGATCTCGCCGGGCCGCGCCTGCCCCAACTCTTCGCGCGCAATTTTTTCGATGGTCTGTGGGTCCGTCCTCAAATCCTTCACTTCGCCCTCGAGTGCGGAATTCTCCGTGTTCAGCCGCTCGATCTCGGTTCTAACCTTCTGAAGCTCCTGCTGCTTCCGGCGCATGGCCAGGAATCCGTGCGTTCCAAAAACGTCGTGCACCAGCAACACAACCACAAACACCCCCAGCATGTGTCGCCCGTAGTGCTGCCAAAGGCTCTTCCACTTTTGTTGTAACGCCACGGTCATGCGTCAGCCCGGATCGCCAACTTGCGATCCATCCTCAACTTAGAATCTTGTTCCACTCGCTGCCCCACCGATACACATTTTCTCCGCCTGCGTGTCGAACCCTCCACCGTCATCCTCCAACTCCCATTTGCCTTTTCTTCTTCCCAAACAAACCAACCGTTGTCATCCCGAGCGAAGCGAGGGACCTGCTTCTCGTTGACCATGGCAGGGACGGGAGTTCTTCCACGACTCCGGCTCACGCCCCTCCTCGTATACAATCTTTCGCAGAGAGGATCCTCATGCCACGCGCCACACAATTCCGCCTCGTACTCGTCACCTGCGGTTCGCTCGCCGAAGCGCGCAAGATCGCCGGCGCCATTGTGCCGAAACGCCTCGCCGCCTGCGTCAATATCCTCACCGCTCCGGTGGAATCGCTGTACATCTGGAAAGGCAAACTCGCACGTTCGCACGAGCACCTGCTCCTGATCAAAACTACTACCAAGCGTCTAAGAGCTCTCGAAAGGGAAGTTCTTCGCCTCCACTCCTACGAAACTCCCGAATTCCTGGTTCTACCCATCGTCGCCGCCTCCAATCCCTATCTCCGCTGGCTCTCCGAAAACACGTAGGGGTCCAGCACGCTGGACCCCATGCCCGCAAGATCACGACGTCTTAGTTCCTTTGGAGTGCGGCGCTCGCCGCCGCTTTTACGGTTGAAAGTGTTACCGGCAACGCTTAGCAAGTCCACCTGACTCACACGTACAGCAGCGCCTGATCCAAATCCGCAATAATATCTTCCACGTCTTCAATCCCCACGCTCAGCCGCACCAGGCTATCCGTAATCCCCACGCGGTCTCGCACTTCCTTCGGCATCGACGAGTGCGTCATCTGCGCAGGCAGGGAAATCAGAGATTCCACGCCGCCCAAACTTTCCGCCAACGCGCAAATCTTCACTTGATTCAGGAATCGCCGCGCCGCTCCCTCATCTCCCAAATCGAATGCCAGCATGGCGCCCGGCCCTTTCTGTTGCTTGCGCGCCAAATCATGTTGCGGGTGCGAAGCTAGTCCCGGGTAGAAAACTTTTCGCACTTTGGGATGCGCGTCCAGGTGTCGAGCCACCGCCAAACCATTCGCATTGTGCTGCAGCATGCGCACAGCCAGCGTCTTCAGCCCGCGCGACGTCAGGAAGCAATCCATCGGCGCAAGTCCCGCCCCCGCCGACTTTTGTATAAAAAGAATTTTCTCAGCATCTTCAGGCCGTGTGAGGACCACTGCCCCGCCCGTAGCGTCGCTGTGTCCGTTCATATATTTCGTCATGGAGTGCACCACGATGTGCGCTCCAAGTTCGATAGGCCGCTGTAGATACGGAGTCAGGAATGTATTGTCCACCACCAGCGCGGTTTTCCGTTCGTTCGCCAGTTTGGCCATCGCGGAAATGTCCGTGATGCGCATGGTGGGATTCGTCGGCGTCTCGATGTAAATCATTTTGGTGTTGGGTCGCAGCGCCCCCAGGACAACCGCCGGGTCCGTGGTATCCACGAAGCTGAACTCCAGCCCAAAGTGCACCAGCAATTGCGTGGTCAGGCGGTACACGCCGCCGTACACTGCTTCAGACAGGACAACATGCTCGCCCGGACGCAGCAGACGAAACACGGCGTCAATCGCGGCCATTCCCGTTGAGAACACGTACGCGGCGTGGCCGCCCTCCAGTTTCGCCACGGTGCGCTCCAGCGCCTTGCGGTTCGGGTGATTCGTCCGCGCATAGTCATAGCCGCCGCGCGTCTTGCCCAATTCCTCGTACACGTACGTGGAGGTCTGGTAGATCGGAAGCGTCACCGCCCCCGTTGATGGATCGGGTTCCTGTCCCACGTGTATCGCATTCGTCGCAAATCCCATTCTCATCTCCTAAAAGTTCAGCGAAATCCCTGCGTGAAGTCTGTGCCGACGTCCAGCGCGTATTACTTCGGGCCTGTCACAATGCAGGTTGCAATTCTCCTGGCCCTCGCTACCCGCTTCATTCTACAAGGAAAAACCAGCGCCAACGGAAATCGTTGGGCAAGGTCCACCGAAGTTACAAGACCCGCTCGCGCCAGTCAAACCGATCAAGAGGGACGCGCTCCTCAAACTTCGCCATCGCGAATTACTCCCTCTTGACGTTTCTAACGCATCCGTGGAGGATAAACAGGAACACTTATGCGCTCAAGCCGCTCTCCGTTTGTTTTGTTCGCGTTGCTCGTTCTTCTGGCGTGTTCGTTTCCGGTTCGCGCGCAGGAGAACCCGCCCCCTCCGCCGCCACCAAAAAACACCGCGCCCTCTCCGGCGAACCGCCTCACGGTTGAAGTTACTGGCGGCGATGGAAACAAGCCGGTGGAAAATGCCAGCATCTACCTGAAAACTGTCGAGCAGCACACCATCAAGAAAGACAAGACGTCCGAGGTCAACGTTAAAACCAATCAGGAAGGCGTTGCGCACATTCCCGATATCCCGCTCGGACGCATCCTGATTCAAGTTGTTGCCGATGGCTGGAAAACGTACGGGCACTGGTACGACATCACCGATCCCAAGCAAACTATTCAGATCCATCTCGATCGTCCACCCAAGTGGTACTAACCGGATTATTTTCTTCTTTCACCTCAAGAATTCTTCGCGCTGCGTCTTCGTGCCACGCAAAACCAGAATTGTCCTCCATCTTCCCGTGAAACTCTGTGGAACACTCATGCCATCATCGCTTTCAAATGTATTTTTTCTTTCCATCGCGAGGTGACGGGGATCACATCTCTTCGCATCATCGTGCAAATTTTGTTTCTGCCGCGGCAGTTGCACAATTTTTGTGCAAACCGCATCATCGTGTTGAATTGCGCGGAGTTACTCCCGCAATTCCGAAGCTTTCCACAAAGTTATCCACGAAATTGTTGAAAACTTAACATGGATTTATAAATCCCGCGTGCACTTCGGCATGAAGCGTGCTACATTCTCGCCTCGTTCTTTTCTCCATCCGCTTTGACCCGCTCAATTCCCTGATGATACAGTGCTGTCTGCGGAATTTTTAATGGCAGACTCTTACGAAGGCCCTTTCTCTCTTGTCCACATGTTCTGGGGCAACCTCGCCGCCCGTCCGCTGCGGTGCTTCTTGAGCATTCTGGCCATCGCAATCCAAGTCGTTTTGATTCTGATGATTGTCGGGCTCACGTCTGGCGTCATCAGCGAATGGGGCAAGCGCGTCGAAGGCGTTGGCGCCGACATCCTGGTTCAGCCGCCCAACTCTTCCATTTTTTTTGCGTTCTCCAGCGCCGTGATGCAGGAATCCCTTGCCGATCAGATTGAAAAGCTTCCTGGCGTTGATGAAGTGGCTCCTACCCTCATCGTCTCTGATCCCAAGAGCCTGATGATCATCTACGGCATTGATTACAGACGCTTCAACGCTTTAAGCAAAGGCTTCTTCTTCCGGGATGGCGGGCCGTTTCATGCTCCCGACGAAGCCATCGCGGACGATATCATCGCGCAAACCAAGCACATCAAGGTCGGCGATACCTACACGCTCCTCAATCATCCCTTCAAGATCACTGGAATCGTCGCGCACGGGAAAGGCGCGCGCTTCTTCATTCCCCTGCGAACCGGCCAGGACATCGTTGGTGCGGAGAATCGTGTCTCTATGTTCTTTGTTCGCAGCAAGGGCGACACAGAAGCCACTCGCGCCGCACTCCTCAGTCTCGATCCACAAAATCGCATTCGCTCCATGTCCGAATACGTTTCCCTGATGAACTCCTCGAACCTTCCCGAGCTTAAGCCGTTCATTCGCACGATGGTAGGCCTTGGAGTGGTCATCAGCTTCCTGGTTGTTCTGATGAATATGCACACCATGATTTTGGAGCGCACCCGCGAAATCGGCATCCTGAAGGCGCTTGGTTTCTCGCGCTTCGATATCATCAAGATGCTCCTCGGTGAAACCGTATTCCTCACCATCGCCGGGAGCCTCGTCGGCATCGCCATCACCTTCCTCACACAAGCCATTCTTAAACAAACAAACCCCGGCCTCTCCATCCTCCTCACGCCGGGCTGGGTTTTCGGCTCCATTTTTCTGGCCCTCTTCGGAGCGGCCCTGGGAGCCACGGTTCCCGCACTTCGCGCTTCTGGATTTGATCCGGTCGAAGCTCTCGCCTACGAGTAGTTTTCTCCACAACTCCCCCGATTTTTCCTCAACGTACGCGTTGCGCAAGCCCCGTGAAACTGGTATGAGAGGAGATAAGTTTTCTGCCCAAACCTACCTCGCGGCAGAAATGATGGTGCCGTCCTCAAGGAGAACATCATGAAGCGTAGTTGTCTCGGCCTTGCCCTGCTCGCAGTTTGCCTCCTCGTTGCTTCTTCCGCTTACGCCCAAATGGGCATGGATATTTTCAAAAAGCCCACAATTGCCAAGGCTTTCAATCCCGTGGTAGGCAAGGGCGCTGAGTATCTAAACACTACAAAGGTCAATGGCGCTGAAAAATCCAGGACCATGGAGATGTCTATCGTCGCCAAGGAATCCGTGGAAGGGAAAGACGGCTACTGGATGGAATTTGCCATGACCGACGATAAGAACCAAACCATTGTCGGAAAAGCGCTTCTCACAAAAGATGACTTCCAGTTTCACCGCATGATTGTCCAAATGCCCGGCATGGGCGCCATGGAAATGCCCTTCAATCCCAACGCTGCCCGCAAAGAAAACGTCCAAGATACGATGAACGACTGGCACTCCGTCGGCACGGAGAGCATCACGGTTCCCGCCGGCACCTTCTCTTGCGAGCACTGGCGCAACGACAAACGAAATTCCGATGCTTGGACAAGCGACAAGATCAGTCCAGTGGGCATGGTTAAGGAAGTGAATCCCAACGGCGGCATGGTCCTGACCAAAGTAATCACCGACGCCACGGATCGCATCACCGGTCCCGTCAAGCAATTCGATGTGCAACAAATGATGCAGCAGATGCAACAGCAGCACCAGAAGCCCTAGGCCGTCAGACACATTCCACTTTCTGCACGCATTTCGGGGAACGTCTGTTCTTCTTTCCTGACGCTCCCTATTTTGTTTATACTGCTACTCTTTGCGACGCTCCAGGTCATCTCCGCCGCGCATATCGGTGGGGGAAGGGCGCGCATTGAACACACAAAGGCCGGTGCTCATGTCATTGGAAAAGTTTCTGTCCGCGAAAATTCTCGACCGTCGTGCTGTTGCTGACGATCTCTTTCTTCTCCACGTCGATCCCGGCGGTCCGTTCACCTATCTTGCCGGCCAATACGCCACCTTGGGAGTTGAAGTGGAGGGCAAGCGCATCGAGCGCGCTTACTCGCTGTGCTCCTCACCTTATGAAAACGTTCTCGAGTTCTTCGTCGAGCGTGTGCACAATGGCGAACTCACCCCGCTCCTCTACGCCATGGATAAGGGTGCGCCCCTGCTTCTTCGGCGCTTTGCCAAGGGCCGCTTTACGCTCGACCTCCGCAGTGGCCGCAAGAATCATCTCCTGCTCGCCACTGTCACCGGCGTTGCGCCTTACGTCAGCATCATCCGAACTGTGCGCGCCGACTGGAAAAAAGGTGGCGCTCCCATGCCCGGAGAGCACCGCCTCTTCTGCATTCAGGGAGCAAGCCGCTCGTTTGAATTTGGCTATCGCGACGAGCTGGAGAAAAATGCCGCGGAGGCTCCTTGGCTGAAATATGTTCCGGCCGTCAGCCGCGCTTGGGAAGATCCCGAGTGGCAGGGCGAACGCGGCCGCGTGGACGACCTCATCCGCAAATACATCCATCTTTGGGGTCTCACGCCGGAGGACACTTCCGCGTATCTTTGCGGGCATCCCGGCATGGTGGAAAGTGGCCGGGGCATCCTGATGCGCGCAGGCTGGTCCAAGCACGCCATTCAGGACGAAGTGTACTTCCAGCCCGCCAAGGAACCTGCCGCGCCCTGATCAGAGCGTCGAGGAAGCGGAGCATCGAAGCGTAAACTTAAACTAGCAAAGTACCACTGATCCCGTCATTTCGAGCGGAGTCTGCGAAACGAGAAATCTCTCTTTCGGTCGATCTTGTCTATTCCTTGGCCAGCACAGCCGAGTGCCTACTGTGGTCGGGGTGCCAATCTTCCTCGCGTGCGCTTTGCGCGGCATCTTCCAGCCGGTCGGCCACATCCATCAGCGTCTCCAGAGGCACCTGCACGTACACGGTTTCATCGTCTCCTAAGACATCAATGCGCAGCTTGCCGTTCACCGTTGCAATGTGTACGTGCTGCTCTTCATCCGTTACGTCAATAAACTCCGCATCCGGATACTTTTGTAGTTCCTTCGCCAACGCATGCAAAACGGGCAAGTATGGCTTCGCCTGCTCCGCCGCCTGTTCCAGCGGATGTTGCGGCGCCAGCCTCGCCAGCCTCATTCCCGCTGAAACCGCCGTGGCTGGAACCCAGAAGTGCACGTGCGAGCCCCCCTGGTGGTGCTCATCCACGTCCACACGAATCACGCCTTCGTGGAAGACATAGGCCGTGGTCATCACCAGTGTTGCGCTAAATCCCAACGCGACTTTCGCCAGTACCAGCATGATCGTTCCTCCCCCCGCTTCTCCGCTTATTCAGCCGTGTTCTTGGAGTCGATCCAGATATGTACGTCGTTCTCCGCATCCTTCACGCTAACGAGCTCGGTGTCGCCATGCGCGGAAAGCGCCCGCAGCGCCGCGACCAGGTCCAGTTCATCCTTGCCAGCGGAAAACAATGCGTCCACAACCTTCATCGGGACTTTGATCTCTACTTTGGTTTCCAACGCTTCGTTTGCCTTGGCGCCCTTGGCCGCCTCTTCCTTCGTGGCCTTCTTCGCGTGTTCTTTGTCGGTCACATAGATGTACAGCACTTCGTCCTTCTTCGACACGCGGACATTATTTTCGTTGCTTTGCACGGTTACGTATTCGCCGTCCTTGGCGGTGCGCACGGCATCCAGAATCACGCGCAGGTCCACATCTTCCATGTGAGCTGAATCTATCCGCACTTTTCCATCATGGAGCTGGTTTTTATTCACCGCTGGCAAAACCTTTGCAGCCAGCTCGATGGGCACATTCACGCGCACCACCTCGCCTTTGGCGTCTTTGCTGGTGACGCGAATGTGGATCCACTGTTCACTGTCGGTTGCGGCCCGCGCCAGTCTGGCGGCAGGTGCCAGGGCGCACACGGCCAAGGCAAGAGATGCGGCTGTCCTGAGGAATCCCCGAATGGAAAGGTTCATGGTGAAGCTCCTTTGCATGAGAATACGAAGGAGCCATGCGCAAAGTTCCAGCTAGACCGGGCACTTCGCGCGATTTGGGAGGCTAAGGTGGCAGTGTGACATTTAGTCCCTTATCCGCCTGAGAGGTACCGTAACCCGCTATGGGTTCTTGATTTCCTTGGCCTCGCCCATTTTCACCGTGCTTCCGTAACGCTTGTAGTTTGTGTACTTCACGGTCATGCGGATGTGCACATCGCCGCTGCTGAAGTGCAGGTAGTCGTCCGCCCGCGTGTACACGGGAAACCAGAAGCCCTTTTCGATGTTCTGGCGGTAGGTGCGGAAGCGCGGAAAGACGTTTTCATTGTGCTTTGTAATGATGTCCGGCACGGCTTTCCCATCAGTCATCACAATCTGCAGGTCGTGGTCGTCTACCCACACGCGCCCCTGGAAGTAGCGCTGATTCTTCTCGATGGTCTTGGGGGCAACGTCAAACACGTAAGTAGAGAGCTCGTCCACCTGTTGCCGCCCAACGTAGGTGACGTTGTATTTGGGCAGTTCGGTGGTGGTCAACACGAACGGTTGCACGTTGCGCACATCGTCCAGGTCCTGTTCGCTCAGCATGATGCGCTGCAAGGTATCGGGCGGGGCGTACTTCACCTTTTCAAAGCGCTTGCCGTCTGGCGTAAAGATAATGTCGCTGTCCATGCGGTATTCGCCGTCGGGCCGGTTGTCGTCATCGATAGTCATAATCGAAAAACTCTGGGTATAGGTGTAGTTGTCGCGCTCGATTCGGAATTCGGCTTCATGCTCGGCAAAACTCTTGATGATTTGGTCCACCGGCTGGGCAGGAGGATCGTTGGTGATGGGATTATCGCCCGGCGAATGCAGCCGTTGCGCCGGGCCGGGTTCTTGCGCCGGCGCGGAGTTAGAGGCAGTGGCCTGCGAGGCTCTGGGCTTAGAAGGCTGCGCCATGGGGCCGGGAAAGTCTTGCGCGACGACCGGCAACGCCACTAGAAGGGCGGCGCCTACGAGCCAAAGAGGTCTTGCTTGCAGTAGTTTGCTGGCTTGGTGGAACTTCACGGCTATCCTCCACACCTAGTTCGTCCTATAGAGTATAGGATTTTAGCAGGGCTGGAGAGGTTGCACGGGAGAATCTTGGCGGCGCCGGGTATGTAACCTTTGCCGGATCCCGGACTCGCATTTGAAGGGGCAAGTTTGCCTCATTCCCCGGGCATCGTTTGTAAGGATAGGGTTTGCGATAAAGGAGCCGAGCCGGGACACCGTCTTCAACGGGCTTTCCCCGTTCTGATGATGCAGGAAGATCGCCTTCACGAAGCGGAACTGATCCGGCGCATCCTAGCCGGAGAGACGGACTTGTTTCACGACCTGATCCGCCCCTACGAGAAAATGGTTTACGTCACGATCTTTGCGATGCTCCGCAACGAGACGGAAGCCGAAGACGCGGCCCAGCAAACAATGGTCAGCGCGTTCCGCTACCTGAAATCGTTCCGCGGCGACTCCAAGTTCAGCACCTGGCTGATTACAATCGCCATGAACGAAGGCCGCCAGCGTCTGCGCAAGCTCAAGCGCGCCGCCGAAGATTCGCTCGAGGACACACTCGAAGAGCCAGAGGGCGACTTCACCCCCGCATTTCTGACCGATTGGCGCGAAATCCCTCTGGAAGCGCTCGAGCGCAAGGAATTGCGTCAGAAGCTGCGCGAAGCCGTCGAATTGCTGCCCAAAAGTTATCGCGAGGTTTTTGTGCTGCGCGATTTACAGGAAATGAATCAAGAAGAAACCGCCGCGGCCCTGGGGATCAGTATCGCCGCCGTCAAAGTCAGGCTGCACCGCGCGCGCATGATGTTGCAGAAGTCACTTGTTCCGTACCTCAAAGAAAACGCTCCGGCACGGAAAAGTTTCTTCGGGAGGTTGTTCCAATGAAGTTGCAGTGCAAACAGGTTTGGGAACACATCTCGGATTACCTCGATCAGCAGCTCACGCCAGAAGTGCGCGAAGAGATCGAGAAGCACCTCGAGAATTGCGAAGTGTGCTCGGCGATTCTGGATTCCACAAGGAATGTGTTGATTCTAACCGCCGATAACCGCACGTACGAATTGCCGGTGGGCTACAGCCAGCGGCTCCACGATCGCCTGGAAAAAGCCATCCACGAAAAACCGGGCCCCGGCAAGAATCCTCACAATTGATTAGTCAGCTGCCAAGGAATTGGTAGCCTCTTCGGAACGCCAATCTCCCGATTGGCGAATTGCGAAACTCCATTCAAGGGAATGACTATTACCGCGGACCTGTTTTCACGCGTAGCGTGCTCCCCATTTCTTTACTTTGGAAAAGGCCGTGCAGTGATCCTCACCGACGCTGGCGAGAGGCCGGTCGAGGTAGCCGTCAACCTGATCTCTCCTGGCTCATGTTGTGATTGCACGATGATCTGGGCCAGGCCATTGAACACACTGCGTTTCCATGGTGCAGCCGGCGTGACAAGCCGGACGGCGACAGGGCCGGGTCCGTACCAACTGAAGGACTTCTTGCCGGGGTCAGAAAAGCGTGTCGCGAAGATCGTGACGATGTTGCGTCCGGGCTGAAGCAATGCGTGGTCAATACTGAATTCGTAGCCGATGGGATCGAATTTCAGGTTTTGCGCCAAGGCATGGCCATTCACGTAGATGGACTGCGTTTCTCCCAGCGAGCGCATCACGAGTGTGACAGCTGCTCCTTCCTCGCCAGCAGGCAAGTCGAACGCTCCGCGATAGACACTGGTGGGCGGATCGACTCGCCTCTCGTCCCAGCGCGGATCGCGTGCCTTTTCCCACGCGGAATCATCGAAGCCCGGCGTCGTTTCGGGACCGCTGTCGCGTGGATCGCTGGCGGTGGTGCGCCATTGCGTCACGGGCAGCGCGCTTACGGAATCAACGTACTGATCGGGTTCGTGCGAAGCGGGATCGCCATTGCCTACGCCAATAATTTTGCCTGCCCCTGATAACTGGAAGGAGACCAGGTTCGCGGCGTCTGGCACCAACCGCCCTTTCGCATCATTCACGCGCACTGTGACGACGGAGACTGCTTGTCCGTCGGCAGCGATCGTCACTTCATTCGGGATCAGTTGAAGCGCGGCTGGCGCAAGCGTCGTCTCAACTACGTCGCTGGCAACTTCCTTGCCGTTAGGCGCGTACCCGCGCGCAAACAGTGTGCCCGGCTCGTATGCGACCTTCCACTCGAGATGCGAATTCCTGGGCATCATTTTCCGGCCAAGGCTCTTGCCGTTCAGGAACAACTCGACTGCGTCCGCGTTCGAATAGACGCGGACATCCATGGGCTGGCCTTCCTTCCCGGGCCAATTCCAATGGGGCAGAAGGTGCACCATGGGCTTTTCCGTCCACCAGGATTGCAGAAGGTAGGCGCTGTCCTTGAAGAAGCCGCAGGTGTCGAGCATGCCAAATTGCGAACTGATCGCGGGCCAATCAAAGGGAGTGGGTTCGCCGCGATAGTCGAAGCCCGTCCAATAAAAGAGGCCGGCGGAAAAAGGGCGGGCGAGATGGTAACGCCAGGCCTCTTCGACAGAAGCGTGCTTGCCGTCCGCCTCAACATCGTAGGCCACCAGGTGCTGGTGCGGCAGGTCGTCGAAGTAGACGCCGCGCGTATGTTCTGAGGACGACTCTTCGGTGCCGACGGAGGGGCGATCCGGAAATTTTTCGTGCATCTTGTCAATGTCGTGCTGCCGAAAATAGTTGAAGCCAAAAACGTCCGTGACCAACGAGTTTCCCGCGCCGGAGCCGCTTAAGGCGACTGTGGAACGGCGCGTCGGGTCTAGCCTCTTCATTAAATTCTGCATTTCACGGGTGATTCGTTCACCAAACGCGGACCATTCCAGGGCCCACTCTTCATTGCCGACGGACCACAGAATCACGCTGGGATGATTCCGGTCCCGCACGATGAGGCGCTTCAAGTGCTCGAGGTCGCCCGGCGACGTGCCCATGATGCGGTTTTCATCCAGAACGAGCATGCCGAGCCGGTCGCAGGCATCAAGTAATTCCGGCGTCGGTGGATTGTGCGAAGTACGAATCGCATTCGAGCCCATCTCCTTCACGCGCGCAACCCGAAAGGCGTTCAAAGTGTCAGGAACGGCCACGCCCACACCGGCATGGTCCTGATGGTCGTTTGTGCCCAGAAGTTCGACGTGCTTTTCATTCAGAAAGAAGCCGAGGTTGGGATCGAAACGAATCGTGCGGATGCCCAAGGGCGTCTCGTAGCGGTCGGTGACCTTGCCATCGCTACGAACTGTGCTGATCAGCTTGTAAAGATAGGGCTCCTCAAGCGACCAGAGCTTCGCATCAGTCAAAGGGAGAGCTACTGACAAATCACTTTTGCTGGCAGCGGCAATACCCGCGGCAACTTCGGGGGAAGAGGCGACGATTCTGCCGTTGGCATCCTGGATTTCCTCCTGCAGGGAGATATGAGCGTCCTTATCGGTGTCGTTTTCAATCGTGACTTGCGCGGTGACCTCGGCGCTGGGATGTGCGGTGGTGGGGTCTTTGACCGTTGAAATAACGAACGTGCCATCGTGGGCCACATGCAGAGGTTCGGTCTTCGTCAGCCAGACGTGACGATAGATGCCTGCGCCCTCATAGAACCAGCCTTCCTCAATAGTGGCATCAGCGCGCACCACAATCACGTTGGAGCCGCCGTAATTGAGGTAGTTCGTCATGTCGTAGTGGAAGCTGCTGTACCCGCTCGGCTCAACACCAAGAAGAAAGCCGTTCACCCAGACCGCGGAGCCGCGATAGACACCGCCAAACTCGATGCCAATGCGTTTGCCGAAATCTTCCTTCGTGATCGTAAAGGTCTTGCGATACCAGCCAACACTGTTTTCGGGGAAGTTGCGCCCAATCGCTTTCGAGCCGTGATTGCCGTTCGTCCTGGGATCAAATGGGAGTTCTACGGCCCAGTCGTGCGGGAGATCAACCTTACTCCAGGTGCGGTCGTCGAAGCTGGGCGAAGCCGGTCCGTCGCCACGGCCGGCCTTGGCCATAAAGAAGGGAGCTGTGGCGTAATCGAAATCCTTGTGCGCGTCCGTAGCGTGACCGAGAGCAAATCGCCAACCAATGTCCATTGAGAGGCGCTGCCGCAGGGCTGCAGGCGCGGCCTGGGAAGATTGCGCCTGGGCAGCTAAATCAGAGGCAAGCAGCCCGAGGATTGCACTGGAAATCAGAAAGAAAAAAGAGCGTGCGCGCATCGACTCACCTCCAGAATGGTACGTGCAATGTTGGAATCCCCCGAGAAGGTCATTACGCGGCGAGGCGAAAGCGAAGCAGGAAAAGAGCCGCCCTAGGCCGCGTACGGCCGCGCCAGCAAATCATGCTTGCTCACTCCATGCTTCGCAGCCTCTTTCTCGAATCCTTTGCCGCCGATCCGAAGGTATAGCCAGTGCCAAAGAGCCAGCGGCATGAATGGAATGGGATTCTTGGTCATCATTTCCACTGCTTCCGCCGGCACCGGCAGCCCCTGTGCCAATGATGCTCCAGTCAAATCCAGTGCTGAGAAGATGTGCTTCAGCGGTGGACGCGAACGCTGCGCCTCGCTCAGAGGCTGGCCTCCCACGATTCCTCCTCCGCCCAGGGCAAGGCCTCCGGCCCACGCAAAGCCACATTGCGTGGCGAACTCGCGACAAATGGCCAGCGCCACTGCATTCTGGCGCGCCTCGGGGAACCCGCTATTCACTATGCCCACGAACCGCTGCGGATGCGGCTCGGCGTTTGGCGGGCGATGAGCGGCAATCACTGCCATCGCTTTGGTCACCAGATAGGGCAGGGCATCAACGTAAAGTGGAAATACAAGCGTGATCAGCCGCGCGCGGTCTACCGACCTTAGAAATTCGCGCTGGCCATCCTCGCGATTCAGATTGGCGCGCAGTGTTACCGTTTCCGTCTCCCAACCTTGTTGCTTCAGGCGGTCCAACAGGTAGCTGCCAAGAACGCTCGAGGTGCTGGTCGAACTCGTTTTGGGACTGCCAACAATCAGCAAAGCTCGTCGCTCGCTGTCCGGACCTGTAAGAGTCGGCCCTGCCGTGGCAGGCGGCGGCATTAGCGACGCGGCAAGCTCCCCAAACGGCAAAGCATCAGACCTCGCCAAAAGTGTTTGGAAACGCTGCCGGAGTTCGCCGGCGTCCTCCGTGGCCAGAACAACTTCCACCGCGTAGCTTGACGGACGAAAATTGATGGCGTTGCGTCCCGCAAGTGTCTTGAAGATATGCGCCTCATGCGAATTGGGGCGGTGCTGCACTCCAATAATCACAAGGCGCGGCAGTCGCGCATAACGCGGCACGTGGTGGACTTCGCCGTGATCCATCTGGAAGTACGGCGAAATGATCTGGACGAACCGGTCCACCATTTTCTTTAAGTCGGGCGAATAGCCTCCGAAAGTTACGGGCGTAAATAGAACCGTGGTATCGCTCTGAATAATAGCCTTGGCAATCTCGCGTCCGCCGTCCGCCTCAACGCAAATGCCGGGCGTCTCCACCCAGCACTTAAAGCACCCCAGGCAGTGGGCCAGCTTCATTTCGCGCAAGGGAAACGTCTCGACCTGGGAACCGTTTCCTTTAAGCACGTCACTCAAAACGCTGAGAATTGGCGAAAGGTCGTTATCGGATGACGCGGCGCCATCGAGGATTACTACTTTTTCCGCGGGCATCGAGATCCCTCCTGGTAGCAACGCGGCCAGCCCCTTGGATTGGTAGGTTGCGCAGGCTTTCGGATGAAAGCGCGCTGCATGATCCCAGCATAACAGTTTAGAAAGTTAGCGATGTGTGATGAATTGTTAAAAATTGAGTAGCGTGAGCGATTATCGAAAGTTAGCCGCCGCGCGCAGCGTTAGAACGAGACCAAGCACTGCCAGATATAGGTGTAGGCCAAAGACTCGTTCTCTTCCCAGATCTGCTTCACGATTTCCTTGTCGCCGACGATTTCCGGCAACTGCAACGCCTTTTCTTCCCAGGGAATACAAATGCCCGGGGGAATCGGTTTCTTCTCTTCACTCATTTGTCGATCTCCTCACTCCGATCCAAAAGTTTTTCTGAATGTTGAAAAGGAACGGCTCATTCACGGCCGCTCAGTACACTCCATACTCGCGCGTGAAATCCGTCATGGCCTGAATATTCTCGATTTTGGCGTCATTCTGTACAATCGCGCTGGCATCCATGATGTAGCCGCCCTCGCGCCCGATGGTGTCAATCACCAGCTTGCAGCGGTCGCGCACCTCTTGCGCGGTGCCGAACGCCAAAAGTGAGTTGGGGATGCCTCCGCTCAGACAGAATTTTTCCTTCAGCACGCGATGCACCTTGACGATGTCGTCTTGATCGATGTGATAGACCATGCTGTGTTCCGGCAACTCCGCAAAAGCCTCCAGGTGATGGCCCCATTTCCCTTCGGCGTAGAAAAGCGTCTGATGGCCGCTTTTCCAAAGCTCTTCGATGATGGGGCGCAGCGTAGGCCAGAAGATCGTCTCGAAATGTTTCTTCGAGATAAAAGGGACGCAACCGCGATGCATCCAGAAACCTATGGGGACCTGCTTGTCGGGATCGGCGCTGGTGCGCGCCACATGCAACAGGTGCGGCATCAATGCTTCGCAGGCTTTCAGCACCTTGCCCGGCTGCTTCATCAAATCATCGGCCAGCCCCAAATAGCCGCGAAGCTTGTCCGCAATAATATCCAGAGGCGCTTTCAAGATGCCCCCGATGGCCGAAACCGTGCCGCATTCCTTGCGCAGCAATTCGTTCTGCGTGCCAAAGGCCGAAAAATAATTCAGCATGGCCATGCCGCCCTTCAGAAAGGAAAGATTGTTGCGATAGGTGGCAGGCGCGCCGATTGAACTCACTTCCGTGGAAACCTTGGGCATCCACACATTGAACAGGAACCCCGTGGGATCTTCCGCCAGCGCATCATATTCATCCGCGCGCATGAAAGCCTTCTCTTCGGAAGGCTCGCGGTATTGAAAGCCGGTGTCGGCGGAAACATCGATCCCCGGAACGCCATAATATTTCAAGCCGATGGCTTGCGTCAGACCCGTCCAAACGTAAACCATGTTGCCGACCACGGCATCCCAATCAAAATCCTGCGCGCATCTTCGGGCCGCCTCAAACGCCAGACGATAATCATGAGTGATCTGCTGGCACGTATAGCCCGCATACTTGGCTGTGAATTCCGCCACAAAAGGCCGAATGGGGATGCGGTCAGGCTTGCCATTGTGCAGCGCGGTCGTATAGCGCTTCAGCCGCTCCTGATACAGCGCTTCCTTGTCTTGGGACATTGAGCGGTTTTCCTTTTCGACCTGTAATGTGTGAGCGAACGGTGCAGCGGGCAGGAAGGATCCCAGCTTCACACGCTGAGGATACCACCTTAAAAAGTAAGCGCGCAGCGTTGAAAATGAAAAACCGCCCTCGCTTGTTGGAGCAGCGTGTGGCGTCCGCCCCTACCGAGCAGGCTCACAATTTTTCGCGACTCTGATTCAGGAGTTGCGATATATTGGCGTGCGCCAAAAGTCCGGCCTGTCTCGCCGCGAGAGGAGTTTTTATGTGCCGATCCATTCTCAGAATTGCGTCCACTCTGCTGATCGTTGCCGCAAGCATCGTTTTTTCCTTTACAGTCGCCGCGCAACAAGTGCCTCCGCAACTCCAGCCGCCCGCTGGCGAACAACTCCTTCTACAAGTCCACGCGAAGGGCGACCAGATTTACTCTTGCAAAGCCGATGGCGCGCAATTCGCCTGGACGCTCAAGGCTCCGGACGCCACGCTCTTCGATAAAGACGGCAAGCCCTTCGGCAAACATTTTGCCGGCCCGTCGTGGGAAGCAACAGACGGAAGCCGCGTCACAGGCAAAGCCGTCGCCAATGCGCCTTCGCCCGATCCCGATTCCATTCCGTGGCTGCTTGTGAACATCGTCACCCACGACGGCAACGGCGTGCTTTCTCGCGCCACTTCCATTCAACGCCTCAACACCAAGGGAGGCAAAGCGCCCTCCTCCGGTTGCGATGCAGCACATTCCGGCCAGGAACTTCGCGTACCATACACCGCCGACTATCTTTTCTACGCGCCCAAGTAAACGGGAAACGACCGCCAATTTTCTCGAGGAGGCTGAATCGGCATGGACTCAGGCAATCTTTCAACCAACAAGATCATCGCCACCGGGCGAATCTTCTTCGCCCTGGGTGTCATGGGTATCGGCCTGAAGCTTCTTTATTTCAAGCAGTTCATTCCTGTTGCGGTGCCGTTCTGGCCGTCGTCGATCCCTCCGGAGCAATCCGCAACGACTGGTCCAGCGTCTTTGAAGCCCCAGCCTTCTGCGGAATTGCCTTCATCCTGGGACGCATCCTCCCTGAAAAGGCCAGGTCATAAGTATCCAGTTTTGAGTTGTCAGTTCTTCGCGAGGAGAGTTCGGAGCCGGGGGAGGTCTGGATTTAACAATTCCCTCAGGCCTGCCGCCACTTCAAGAAAACAGCCGCAAGCGGCGGCAGCGTGAGCGCCAGCGAATGCCGTCGCCCTTGCCAGGCGTGCTCATCAGCATTCATCCCGCCCAAATTGCCCACGTTGGAGCCGCCATAAATTCCCGCGTCGGTGTTCAGCACTTCTTCGTAATGTCCGGCGCGCGGCACACCGAGCCGGTAGCCATAGCGCACAACCGGCGTCGCATTCAGCACCGCCAGAATCACATCGTCCGGATTTTTTCCGCGGCGGATGAACGAATACACACTGTTATCTGAATCATTGGCGTCAATCCACTCGAATCCCTGCCACTCAAAATCCACCTGATGCAACGCGGGTTCCGCGGCATTCAGCCTGTTCAGGTCGCGGACCAGGTTCTGCACGCCGCGATGCGAATCATACTGCAACAAATGCCAGTCCAGGCTGCGCGCTTCGTACCACTCATTGCGTTGGCCGAACTCCTGCCCCATAAAGAGCAGCTTCTTTCCAGGATGCGCAAACTGGTAGGCCAGCAGCAGCCGCAAATTCGCGAACTGTTGCCACAGGTCTCCCGGCATTTTGTGCAGCAGCGAATTTTTTCCATGCACAACTTCATCGTGAGAGAAGGGCAGCATGAAATTCTCGGTAAACGCATACAAAAGCGAAAAAGTCAGCTTGTTGTGCTCGTAGCGCCGGAAAACGGGATCCTTGGAAAAATAATGCAGCGTGTCGTTCATCCAGCCCATATTCCACTTCAGACTGAAACCCAGCCCGCCAAGATAAGTGGGACGTGAAACGCTGGGCCAGGATGTGGACTCCTCCGCAATCGTCAGCACGCCGGGGAAGCGCAAGTGCGCCACTTCATTCAGCCGCTTGAAAAAGTCGATCGCTTCCAGATTTTCGCGGCCGCCGTAGCGGTTGGGAATCCATTGGCCCTCTTTGCGCGAATAATCCAGATAAAGCATCGAAGCCACGGCATCCACGCGCAGCCCGTCGATGTGATACTTGTCCAGCCAGAACAGCGCATTCGAAATCAGGAAATTCTGCACCTCGTTGCGGCCGTAGTTGTAAACCAGCGTTCCCCAATCCGGATGCGTTCCCTGGCGCGGGTCGGAATGTTCGTAAAGATGTGTGCCGTCAAACTGGCTCAGCCCGTGTGAATCGCGCGGGAAATGCGCGGGAGTCCAATCGAGAAGTACGCCAAGCCCGGCCTGGTGGCAGCGGTCCACAAACGCCATGAACTCCGCGGGCTTTCCGAATCGGCTGGTGGCGGCAAAGTAGCCGAGCGTCTGGTAGCCCCAGGAGCCGTCAAACGGATGCTCCATGATGGGCAACAATTCGATGTGCGTGTAGCCGAGATCCTTCACGTACGGAATAAGTTGATCGGCGAGTTCGTTGTAGCTGAGCCAGCGGTTATTTTCTTCGGGAATTCGGCGCCACGATCCCAGATGCACTTCGTAAACAGAAATGGGCTGCTCCAGCCACTTTCGCTGTGGACGCTGCGCCATCCAATCAGCATCGTTCCAAGGATGATTGTCCAGTCGCGCCACAACCGAACCGGTGTTTGGCCGCAACTCCGAAAAGAATCCGTAGGGATCAGCCTTCAGCGGCAGCATCTCGCCACGCGGGCCAATGATTTCATATTTATAAATCGCGCCTTCGCCAAGGTCGGGAAGAAACAATTCCCATATGCCCGAAGAGCCGCGTGTGCGCATGGGATGAACCCGGCCATCCCAGCGATCGAAATCGCCCACCACGCTGACACGCCGCGCGCTGGGAGCCCACACGGCAAAATGCACGCCAGTAACGCCGTCCACCGTTTTGATGTGCGCGCCCAGTTTCTCGTACGTGTCGTAGTGCCGGCCTTCTCCCATCAAGTACAGATCAAATTCGCTGAGCAGATAAGGAAACGCATATGGATCGTGGACTTCCACCACCGCGCCATAATCCGTTCGATAGCGCAGACGATAGCTCGAAGGCGCTGGCGCCAAATCGCTCACCAGCGGAAGCTCCGCTTCATAAATGCCCTCGGGCCTGACCTTTTTCATTGGCAGGGATTCAGCTTGCCCGCCCCAAAGGATTTGCAATTCCGACGCGCGTGGTTGAAAAGTGCGTACCAGCCAACGGCGCCCCGCCGGTGTCTCGATCGGCTGCGGGCCAAGCACCGCAAAGGGATCGGCATTCCGCCCGGCGACAACGGCATCGAGCCGCGCTGTGGCAGGATCGGGCGCTGGTTGTTTCGTTTTACGGGGAGGAGAATCGGGCACGGCAGCATTCTATCGGATTCTGCCCGGCGCACCAATGCCCAGCTCAACGAAAGGTGTCCAACTCAAGACACGGCATCGTGCGTGCAAAAAGAAGCTCCGGAAAACCAAAGCGACGGTTGAGGGATTCCGCGCCCAGTCCATCCCTCAACCGCCGCAGGCGATGGCCACTTGCGTTGCCACCAAGTTCGTTCCGTCACGGGAATCGAACCTCGCTAGAGTGGCACCCTGCGCAGGGCCGCGCAATACAACAGAAGGCGCGAAAATCAGATGGTTTGAATGGAGTTCAACTGTGGAGCGAAATATTAACTGCGATGAAAATCTACCAGAAGAAATGTGTCGGCGAGCGGGCTATCATGCCGCTGGCAGCCCCCGGACCATCGCTTTACCAACGCTTGCGACACGGCTTCTCCCGCGATAAAGTTCTTCCACGCCAACGATATTCGGCACGATTGTATGAACCGAAGTCTTTAAACCAAGGGGCACACCTTGCACCGACCTTTCGCAACACCCGCCGCTTTGCTGTATCTTGCATGCAGCATGTTTTCCGGCACCACACCCGCACAGGATCGTTATCAAGCCCGCTCCATGGTGATTTCGCAGAACGGCATCGTGGCCGCGGAATCACCGCTGGCCGCGCAGGCAGGCGCTCGCATCCTCGAAAATGGCGGCAACGCCGTGGATGCCGCCATTGCCACCAACGCCATGATGGGCGTGGTTTCTCCGATGATGAACGGTATGGGCGGCGATCTGTTTGCCATCGTGTACGACGCCAAGGCCAACAAGCTTTACGGCCTAAATGCCAGCGGCTGGGCCCCAAAAGGCCTCAGCATCGAACTCCTCCAGAAACTTGGCTTGCGCCAAATGCCCGAAGCCGGGATTCACTCCATCACTGTTCCTGGTGCCGTGGACGGTTGGCAAAGGCTCGCGGATAAATTCGGGCGCAAGAAGCTCAACGAAGATCTCGCGTCCGCCATCCACACCGCTCAGAACGGCTACCCTGTCACCGAAATGGTGGCGATGTATTGGGCGGGCGCAGCGGACTATCTCCGCGGCGATGACACGGCCGCAAAACTTTATTTACCTCAGGACCGCGCGCCAAAGACCGGAGAAGTTTTTCGCAACCCGGAATTGGCCTGGTCGTTGCAGCAGATTGCCGACCACGGCCGCGATGCCTTCTACAAAGGTGAAATCGCCCGGCGCATTCTGGAAACCATGAAGCGCCACGGCGGAACCATGTCCGCCGCCGATCTGGCCGAATACACCGCCGAGTGGGTCGAGCCCATCTCCACCACCTATCGCGACTGGACCGTTTACGAAATGCCTCCCAATGGGACAGGAATTGCCGCGCTGGAAATGCTAAACATCATGGAGAATTTTCCCATTGGGCAGAAGGATTACGGATTCGGCTCCGTAAAAGCTCTTCACACCATGATCGAAGCCAAAAAAATCGCTTACGCGGACATGGCGAGGTACATTGGCGATCCGCGCGGCCAGAAATTGCCGGTGGAGGCGTTGCTCTCGAAAGAGTGGGCGGCGCAAGCGTCCAAGCTGATCAATCCGGATCATGCGAATTGCGACGTGCCCGCGGGAAATATTCCCATCGGCAACGACACAACCTACCTCAGCGTTGTGGACCGCGAAGGAAACATGGTTTCGTTGATTCAGAGCAACTACAACGAATTTGGCTCCGGCATCGTCGCGCCGGAAACCGGTTTTGTGCTGCAGAATCGCGGTGCGTTATTCACACTGGATCCCACTTCCCCCAATGCTTTGGCTGGCCGTAAGCGCCCACGTCACACCATCATCCCGGGCTTTGCGAAAAATGGAGATGTGCGCCTGGCTTTCGGCATCATGGGCGGCTGGAACCAGTCGCAAGCCCACGCGCAATTCATCGCCAACATAGTGGATTACAAAATGAATATCCAGGCAGCCCTGGAAGCCCCGCGTTTCACCAAGCGCACCTTTGAAGGTTGCGACCTCCAGATGGAAAACCGTTTCTCCCAGAAGACGCGCGACGAACTTACCGCCATGGGCCACAAGATCACCGTCATGGGCTCCTTCTCCTCCGCCATGGGTGGTGGGCAGGCGGTTCTCCGAGACTTTGCCAAGGGCGTCAACTACGGCGCTTCTGACCCGCGCAAGGATGGCGCCGCCATCCCAGAACTGCCCTCGAACTAGTCCCGTCGAACAACCACAGCCATATAGATGGAAGGGTACCTTCTCAATCTGGTACGCACGGGGGAGTACGGCAAAAGAATTCCCAGAAACGTGCAGAATGTGAGCAGGTGTTCTGCAATTCCGCCAGGTCGCGCTGGCTTCACGCATCTAACGCCTGTATTTTCAATGAAATGCGCTAATCGAGCGTGGTCAGAAAGTTGCACTTACAACTAGCTAAAGCAAAATCTTGCTCGAAGCGTATTCCTGGTTGGGAGGCATCCATGCAGTCCCGAATCAGCTCTTTCTTGGCGCTTTCAGCTGGCCTGGCCTCGGTCCTCCTCCTCACGTCCGGCGTGGCTCGGGCACAGAGCACGGAAGTGGCGGGCGAGTATGAGTGCACGCAGTCGCGTGTGGCGGGCAAGGAAATGCCTTGTAAGTCAGCCCCACTCTCTTTGAAAAGCGATGGCCACTTTGAACTGCAAGGACGCGAGGGCGAATACCTGGTCAACGGAAGCTGGGTGGTGCTGAACGGCACGGTGCTGAAATCGCGCGCCAGGATTGAAGCCGGGCACAAGATTGTTTTCCGCTTTTACAATAAGAAGGGCCTCTGCGAAATGATTTACGAACGCCGCGTGGCGGAGTTGGGCAAGACCAATCTGGGTTGATCGTTCTCCGCCAGATTCTCGCTCTCGAATTTCCTCAAAACTTCAGGTCGAATGAATTTCGCGTTCGCGCGAACACTTCACTCTTCTTTTTCCATCAGCTTGGCAAATAGATGCAGCGTCGCCGGCGCGTGCCCCGCATATAATGCCGCCTTCCGGATTATGCCGAATCCCCCATATCGGCAACACCATTTCCCCTTTATTCCTGTTCTTCCACGCACGCTGATGCTTGATTAAGTCGGCATAATCCCACTCACTCCTCTGGACGGTCCTGCAGACCGAAAGGAGAGAATTCACATGCAAAATTATTCGGATAGGAATTCGCCTGTCCTGGGACAGACGAGCGGCCCACTATATTCCTACATCCCCGGTTTCACCGCTTCGCTTACCAGTCGAGGATATTCCAAAGCTTCCATCGCCTACAGACTCACTCTGCTACGAGATCTCGACCAGTGGATGCGACAACGCCGGATGGCAATAGAGGAATTCAGCGAGGAGCGAATCCGGCAATTCCTTCGTTACCGACGAAAGCACGATAGCAAGAGGCGAGGAGATAACGCTACTCTGCGATCTTTGCTGAAACATTTGCGGAAGGCCACGGTAGTGGGGCCTCCCATTTCCCAAGACCAGACGAGTCGCCTGGACCAGTTGCAGGCCAGCTTCGCACAACACCTGAGGGAGCAACGAGGCCTCAGGCCGGCGACGCTGGAACAGTACCTATTTCACACTCGACGGTTTCTTTCCGAGCGCTTCGGAAAGAGCGCTCTCTCATTGAGCGAACTGAATGCTCAGGACGTTGTCCGATGCGTACTCCGTCAAGCTAGAACCATTAGCCCACACGCCGCTCGCTGTATGGGCAAAGCCCTCAGAAGTCTGCTCCGATTTCTGCATCAGCGGGGAGACATCGCCAAAAATCTGGCAGCGTCCGTTCCATCGGTCGCCAACTGGAGTCTTGCGGGACTACCCAAGTATTTATCGCCTCAACAGATCGACCTCGTATTGAGGAAGTCCGAGCAGGATGACCCAACCGTACAACGTGATCGGGCGATTTTGCTCCTACTCGCTCGACTGGGTTTACGCGCCGCTGAAATCGTGCGTATGACATTAGACGATATCGATTGGGAAGCAGGTGAGCTGACCATCCACGGCAAAGGAGGACACCGCGACAAATTACCCCTCCCGAAAGATGTGGGCCAGCCCCTCGCAAATTATCTGAAGCAATTTAGGCCTTCGTGCGTATGCCGGAGAGTCTTCATTCGATCGGTGGCTCCTCACGAAGGATTCTCCGACTCTGCGGCCGTCGACATTGTCGTGCAACGAGCTCTCCGACGCGCTGGAATTAACGCGCCCACCCGAGGGGCACACCTGTTTCGCCATTCGCTCGCTACCCAGATGCTCCGCAATGGAGCGTCCATGTCCGAGATCGCCAAAATACTGCGCCACCAGTCCGAAAAGACCACCGCCATCTACGCCAAAGTTGACCTGACGGCACTGCGCTCCATTGCTCATCCTTGGCCCGGAGGTGTGGCATGAGCGAATTAAGGAAAGCCCTGCGCGGCTATCTGGCTCTGCGGCGAGCATTGGGTTTTACGCTCAAGACGCAGGGTTATCTCTTGCACAGGTTCGTCGATTTCGCTGACGAGCAAGGAGCGTCGTTTATCACCCGCGACCTGGCACTCCGCTGGGCTATGGCGTCCCCACACGGGCAGCGGGCTCAACGTGGGAGGCGGTTGCACGTCGTCCGAATGTTTGCGGAGTATCGGGCGAGCGTAGACTCTCGGACGGAAATTCCGCCGCGAGGACTACTGCCTGACAGCTATAGAAGGAGGTCACCCTATGTGTACAGCGACGACGACATTCGGAAGCTCATGGAAGCAGCCCTGCAACTCCATTCACGCCGGGGCCTACGGGCCGTAACATTCGCCACGTTGTTTGGACTACTCGCTGTCACCGGTCTGCGGATCGGCGAATGTTTTGCCCTGGATCACCAGGACGTAGATCTCGTCGACGGTATCCTCCATGTTCGTCAGTCCAAGTTCGGAAAGTCCCGTTTGGTCCCACTGCATCCCTCCGCTTGCAACGCGTTGAATCGCTATGCCACATTACGCCGCCGAATCTTCCCGCAACCCAAAGACAACCGGTTCTTTGTTTCGGAACTCGGCAAAGGACTGAGCATGGAGCACTTCCGACGTACGTTCTGGAAGTTGGCTCGCAGGATCGGTCTGCGAGGTCCGGTTGGGCAGCGCGGTCCGCGAATCCATGATTTTCGGCACGCATTCGCCATTCGAACCCTTGAGCGCCTCTATCGCGCCGATGCGGATGTTGAGCGACATCTGCCGGTGCTCGCCACCTATCTCGGCCACGTCGACGCGGTCAGCACATATTGGTATCTCACAGCGACCCCAGAACTCTTGCGCTTGGCGTCGCGCCGTCTAGGTCGAAAGAGAAAGGAGGTCGGGCGATGAACACCTGCCTCCAGTTCTCAGAACTCCTGCAAGCCTTCTTCACCGATCGCTTGATGCATCAGCGGGAAGCAAGTCCCAATACCATCGCGAGCTATCGGGATACTTTTCGGCTGCTCTTGCAGTTTGCACAACAGCAGATTGGCAAGCCGCCTACGAAGCTGACGATGGAAGTTCTTGAACCCGCCTTCATCGGGGCCTTCCTTAATCATCTGGAGAAAGACCGAGGCGTCTGCGCACGCAGCCGGAACGTTCGGTTGGCCGCGATTCACTCCTTCTTCCGGTTCGTAGCTTTCACCGAACCGTGCCACGGTGCCTTGGCCCAGCGTGTGCTGGCTATACCCAACAAACGCTTTGATCGAAGACCCATCGAGTATCTGACTCGGCCCGAGATAGAGGCGCTTCTCTCTGCTCCAGATCGAGCTACGTGGGGTGGCCGCAGGGATTACAACTTGCTGCTTGTCGCTGCACAGACTGGACTCCGCATATCGGAACTCATTGGTCTTCGTTGCGATGACGTAGTCCTGGGAGCCGGAGGTTCAGTACGGTGTCAAGGTAAAGGACGCAAGGAGCGCTCGACGCCGCTGCGTAGAGATGTAGTGGTAGCCCTACGGGGTTGGTTGCGAGAACGTCTGGGCGACCCCGCTGCCCCTTTGTTTCCCAGCGCGCGGGGCGGGCCACTCAGCCGTGATGGCGCCGAGCGTGTCCTGGCCAAGCATGTCGCCAAGGCAGGAAAACAGTGCCCTACGCTCGCTAAGAAACGCATTTCGATGCATGTGCTGCGTCACTCCGTCGCTATGGATCTGCTCCAGCAGGGTGTGGACCGCTCGGTGATCGCGCTTTGGCTTGGCCACGAGTCAATCGAGTCCACCGAGATGTATCTTCACGCCAGCATGGCGATGAAGGAGCAGGCTCTTGCTAAAGCCACTCCCAGCCAAACAGGAAACGACCGTTACCGGCCGACCGATCCGTTGCTAACCTTTCTGAAGAGCCTCTGAAGACCAGACCAACTGCCTTTACTCGCAACGCAGTCGGAGAAGTATGCAGTGACGGCTAGTTTTTGTTTTTCGCCACCTTATTTGCTTCCTGTTGGGTTCACACCGGTGAGGCTCCCTGTACCGACTCGGCGATACTGCCGTTAATCAGGGGCTTTCCCCTTGAGAAGACAGGAAAAGACTACGACTGTCGGCGTCGTCCTGCATCCATTCACCTTGTCAGTTATGATTAGACGCGGCTTACACGAAGGAGAAGTTGTCTTCCGATTGCAACACGGCAAATGGTCGGAACAGGGGAACACGACATTTTCGGAACAGAACTATGCGACTTCGATGTGCTTTTTACGTTTTCATCTTGTTTCCATTTTTGACTCAAGTAGCCTGTCCTCAAACGAAAAGCCCGAATACCTATCGGTCTGCTGCTCGTGCGTTAGCCGTCGGTGACCTACTTGGAGTCGCTGAATCGGCAGGACAAGGTGACGTCGAGTCGCAGCTCTTAATGGGATTGAGTTTGCAGCTCGTTGCTGAGCGGGTCGAATATGATGTAGAAGGACGTGCAGGAATCCTCCGTCTGTCAGCCCACTGGTTACGACAGGCGGCGGAGAAAAACTTTGCGCCTGCCCAGTATTTCCTTGTAGGAACGGATTTGAAGCTCTTGGAGAACTGCGATGAAATTACGCCGTTGCTCAACAAGGCCATTGCCCAAAACTATCTGCCTGCAATAACTGTACTAGGGCGTCGCTATATGGAAGGTGGGTGTGGCTTCCAAGTGGATTACCGCGAAGGTCTTCGGTGGCTAACGAAGGCGAGCGAAGCTGGCGATGCCGAGGCCAACTATTGGATTGGACAGGCTTACGAACAAGGCCGTGGCGTTGCCCCCGACCAAAAGGAAGCAACGAAATGGTTCTCAAAAGGGGCGCGAATGGGTGACCTCTCTTCGCAGAACTCACTGGCCATCAACCTAGCCGAAGGGAATGGAACGCGAAAGGATACAGCGCAAGCCATCGAGTGGTTCCGAAGGAGTGCCGAGCAAGGCGATGATGAGGCGGCATGTAACCTTGCGCTTCACTACATCCGAGGTGAGGGAGTCGGAAGGGACTACGTGCTTGCGCTGATGTGGGGGCTTATCTCCGGCCAAATTGCAACGCAGATGCACTGCCTCTCAGAGATTGACACCCACGATATGCTGCAGATGAGTGCAGTGCAGGAATCTGAGGCGACACAACGTGCCAACGCATGGTTGAAGGAGCACCATTACCCAATCACTGCTCCGCCAAAACGCATCTATCCCGACAAAGGCGAAAACTGAATCGCAAGTTGATGTCCTTGTAGCACGTAGCTCCCGGTGTCGCCAAATCGGAAAAGCGTCGCAGTAGAGACGCAGGACCGCATGGAGGTTTCATGCATGGCAGGTGGGAAGTTCAGTCCTCGCTGGATTATGCCGACTTAATCGAATGTGAGAGGGGCGCAAAGGCGGCTAATCTAACGGAAAGGGAGCAGGCGAGGTGACTCAACTCGGCATAATTCGGAACGCGGCATTATACGTGTTATGCCGACGTCGGCATAACGCATAGTGGTTATTCGCAAAGGCAAACGTGCGGATTTTGCGCTTCAGGATGTTGCGGCAGGCTTCCACCCACTCCTGCAGATCGCGTGTGCGGTCCACCAGCGTCTTATCCCATGTTTTCGTCAGCTCTTCAATTGCTTTGCGATCGCCCAGCCAGCGAATATAAGTGAAATCAGTGGTAATAGCGTCGCCTTTGGCGAACCACTCTTTGGGCCGCGGCATCCATGGATGATCGATCAGGGCCAGCGCAATGTTGTGTTTGCGTAAAAGATCGAACAGCGCCGGGCCAAGCCAGTTCTTATTGCGGATTTCAACCGCAAATCGCGGCTCCGCCGGCAGTTTTTCAACGAACGGTTTCAGACGCGCCAGAAAATCCGCCGGTGCCGCGAAGGCCTTTTTATTGAAGTATTGAAATTGAAATAGGATCGGCCCCCGCTTCTCTCCCAGATGTTCGGTCACGCGCAGAAATTCCTTCAAGATGGGTTCAGCGTCCACCAACACGCGCTCGTGCGTAATTTCCTGCGGCGCCTTCAGAGCAAACAGAAAATTGGACGGCGTTTTGGCGTACCAGCCTTTCACCGTGGATTCCGCCGGGATGCGGTAAAACGTCGCGTCAACCTCCAGCGTGTCGAACTGCGTCGCGTAATAAGTCAGATAATCGCGCGGCTGCGTGCCCTTGGGGTAGAAGCTGGTCTCCCACCCCTCCGCAGTGAAGGAAGAAGTGCCAATGCGCAAAAGCGGCGAAAGGATCTTTGCGGACATGCAGGAGATGATACAGCAGGAGGCGAACCTTGCGGCATGATTTGCTTCGCCGCTCAAGTGCGACAAGTGTACTCCCCAACAATGATACTGAATCGGTAAGTAACGATGGTAGATTTTTGGACGCTCCCGCTCCTCCCCGAGCTTGACGCCCACAGTGGCCGGGCGTATGTTTTGCGCGGATAAGGCAAGTTCGCCTTCCGGCGTTTCCTGCCTTATCCCGCCATTTCTCAGGGAAGCGCGACGATTGCTCAGTCCCGGCAATTTCGTCAGCTTGGTTGACGAACAGAATTCGAGCAATACCCGTCGTACATGAGGCGGATGTTTTGTTCCCATCGGCCTCTTGAAAGTTTTATCCGTTCAGTTCCATTTTTATTCTCCGGGCGGGTGCCGCTTCCTTCAAGGGAACAACCTCGCGCCGGTAATGGATTGTCCAGGCGTGCTGCGTTTTTGCGTGGAGGGTTGGGGTGAAAAAGCTAAAGTTCGTGCTTCTGGTGGTTGAAAATAATGATTATCAAGCCGAGCAGACCATCGCGGCAAAAGAAGCGGCGCGCGAGTGCGACGTGGATCTGCAAGTCATGCAAACGGAGCATGACGCAGTCATACAAAGCCAGGAAGTCTTGAAACTCCTTTATAACCCCGCGGAAACCCGCCCTGACGGTATCCTTTTCGAACCTGTGGGCACGGCTCTCGAGAAAGCTGCAAAAATCGCCGCAACTTCCGGCGTGGGTTGGGTCGTACTGAACCGGGAAGTCGATTACCTCAAGGAGCTACGCAGCCAGTCCGCTACTCCTGTTTTCTCCATTACCACAAATCACGATGAAGTAGGCCGAATTCAGGGTGAGCAGATTGCCCATCTACTCCCCCGCGGCGGCGTTGTCCTTTATATCCATGGACCTTCCGACAATAAAGCAGCCGTGCGGCGTTCCGCTGCGATGCAGAAAGCCAAGCCTGCGGGCGTTGATGTGCGCGTGTTGAAAGGGCTTTGGACGGAAGAGAGCGCCTACAACGCCGTAAACTCCTGGCTCAAACTCAATATGGCGAAAGACGTGACCATCGGACTAGTTGCAGGACAAAACGACGCCATGGCCTTGGGCGCGCGCCGCGCTTTCCAGGAACTCACCGGGGGCAACGAACGCGAACACTGGATGAGCCTTCCCTATATCGGCTGTGATGGGCTACCAAATTCAGGTCAGGTCTATGTTCACCGCGGGCTGTTGCAAGCCACAATCGTGATTCCCGCAAACGCCGGCCAGGCGATCCGCACCCTGGTTACTTCGCTTAAAGCGAAGCAGCCCCCGCCCGAATGTATCTTTACCTCCGCAAGTTCATTTCCGCCGCTCGCTTCGCTGAAACCCAAGAATTAATTCGTTACCGCTTTCTCGCCCAGCTTCTCAAACGGCACATTCAGCAGCGGGTAGAACTTCCAATCCTTGTAATCGAAGTGCCACCACTCATATTCATTTACGGTGAAACCTTCCGATTCCATCGCGCGCCGCAGAAGCTCGCGATTCCAGCGCTGCAGGGAAGTGCCGCCCGGAAATGTGGGATAAGACCGCTGCGACATTTCGTCGTACAGCCCGGGCATCTCAATTTCCTTGCCGGTGGCCAACTCGTAGAGCGTCAAATCCACGGCGCACCCGCGATTATGCTTTGAGCCCTTCTTCGGATCGGCGACAAAATCGTGGCCTGCAGGAGGCGTAGCATCCCAGAAAACCTTGGTGATGTACCACGGCCGGTACCCATCGTGGATCAACAATCCGTAGCCCAGCGGCTGCAACTTGCGCACCACGCGCAGCAGCGCCTCCGCGGCCGGCCGTTGCAGAAACGCGCGCGCCTGCGTGTACAGCGGCACACCAAGAAAGTTGTCGTCGTGGGCATAGCGGATATCCAGATGAATGGTTGGATCCAACGTAATAAGTTCCACGAGATCGGGCTTGCGGAGCTTGCCAGGCTCTTCGGGCGGTTTCGCGGCAAGGGCCGCGGCTCGGAGTTTTTCCAACGGTTCCGTTGGGGTGACGTGGTAGAAGTGCGCGGGATCGGCTCCGGCATCGGCGCGATTGTAGTCCATTCCTTGCAGCGTGAGAACGACGCCGGCACCCGAGCCGTTTCGATGGGCTTTCACTTCCTCTCGAACGTCGATTCCCGGTGAAGAGAGCAGGAATCGCGAATCGCCAGAGGGAATGAGGCGCCTTTCTTTTTCTTTAGCAACACTCCAAATCAGCTTTCCATTTCGCTCCAGGACAATGATCCTTGGTTCTTTGACCTGCCCGTAGATGCCAACGAGTTGCTTCCACTCAATTGATGCATCGGCGGGCTTAGGCCCGGGAACGAGTGCTGTTGCAGCGGGGGGCGCCGTTTGGGCGCAAAGCAGCGTGGCCGCAAGAATGGCGCAAAGATAGAGGATGAGAAGTCGAGACAGGCTTGCGCGTGGTTTCTTCACAAACGAAATAATACCGGAAATCAGCCAGATACACGTAGGGGTCCAGCACTGCTGGACCCCATTTGAGAAAACTGTAACCTGGAGCCGCTACTTCTTCCCCGAAGCCGCCGCTTCAGACATCCCCGGCGCAAGCACGGGGTTCAAAAACGGCATCATCGATCGCAACTTCGGCCCAAGTTGCTCGAGCCTGCTTGTCTGTTCCGCCTTCCGCGTCGCCAGAAAATTCGGGCAACCCTTCTCATTCTCCTCAATCCAAGCCTTGGCAAAGCTACCGTCGCGAATCTCCGCCAACAATTTCTTCATCGCTTCCCGCGTTTCCGCCGTCACGATGCGCGGCCCCGCATGATAATCGCCATGCTCTGCCGTGTCGCTAACCGAATAGCGCATGTAGCTCAGCCCGCCGCGATAAATCAAATCCACAATCAACTTCAATTCGTGCATGCACTCGAAGTACGCCACTTCAGGCTGGTAACCTGCATCCACCAAAGTCTCAAATCCCGCCTTAATCAGCGCACTGACGCCGCCGCACAAAACCGCCTGCTCGCCAAAAAGATCCGTCTCCGTCTCCTCCGTAAATGTGGTTTCCAGCACTCCGGCGCGTGTCATGCCCAGCCCCTTCGCATAGGAAAGTGCCAGCGCCTTGGCCGTGCCCGTAGCATCCTGTTCGACCGCAAGCAGCGCCGGCGTCCCTGCCCCTTCCACGAAAACTTCGCGCACGCGGTGGCCGGGCGCTTTCGGCGCAATCATGGAAACATCCACCGTCTTGGGCGGCTTGATCGCGCCGAATCGAATATTAAATCCATGCGCGAACATCAGCGTTTTTCCGGGCGTGAGGTGGGGCTCAATCGCTTCCTTGTAGAGCTTTGGCTGCCGCGTATCGGGCGCGAGAATCATGATCACATCGGCCCATGCAGCGGCTTCCGCTGGAGTCTTCACGGTAAGCCCCTCGCTTTCCGCCTTGGCGCGCGAAGCGCTACCAGCCGGAAGTCCGACAACCACGGATACGCCAGAGTCGCGCAAATTCAACGCGTGCGCATGTCCCTGCGATCCGTAGCCGATGATGGCGACCTTTTTCTTCTGTATGAGACTGAGGTCCGCATCCTTGTCGTAGTAAAGATTTGCCATTGTGTTCTTTGTTCCTTTCGTGGGCCGCAGCGCGGCCGAAAATCCTCAAAAAGTTTTTAGAGCGTAGCTCAAACGCCAGAATCGTTGAACCACCTGGCCAATTATTTTGCGGTAGGGGCGGGCTCCACGGGAGCGGCATCCGGCGTTGCTGGCGGTCGCAGCAAATCATTCCCGCGCGTCATTGCAATGCGTCCGGTACGCGCCATTTCCAGCACGCCGAACGGGCGCAGAACTTCCAGCAGCCCATCAATCTTGTCCACGGTGCCAGAAACTTCCACAATCAGCGATTCAGGCGCAACGTCCACAACTCGTGCGCGAAACACCTTGATCAATTCCATCAAGTGCGGGCGGTTCTGCTGGTCGGCGGAGACTTTGATCAAAGCCAGGTCGCGTTCCAGCATCGATCGTTCGGTGATATTTTCCGCCAGCAGCACGTCCACCAGCTTTTCCAGGCTGGCTTCCAGTCGGTGCGCGCCGCGTTCATCCGTATGCGCGCAAAGTGTCATTCGCGCAATCGCTTCATTCTCCGTAGGGCCCACAGTAAGCGAATCAATATTGATCGCCAGGCGCCGGGTAAGGGAAGCGACGCGATTCAGTACACCCGGCTTGTTCTCGACATAAGCAACGATAGTTTGCATGCGATCCTCGATTTTCTTGCCACTGCCACTGCCACTGCCCCCAGTGAGTCCGGGAAATATTCCGCATCCCAACCTGGGATTTCATTGTACCCAAATAGCCCCGGCAGCGCCGAGTTGCGGCAAGGATTCAATCCCAAGGCTCCGTGGCAGTTTCCACCAACGGGCTATTGGGACGGCGAATCATGTCGTGGAGCGACGCGCCCGCCGGCACCATCGGATACACCGAATCTTCCTGCTCGACGCGGAAGTCCAGCAAAACCGGTTGGTCCGTTTGCCGCGCCGCTTCGATGGTCGGAACCACTTCCGCGCGCGTGGTGACGCGTTCCCCGCGAATTCCAAAAGCATTCGCCAGCGAAACAAAATCCGGCGCAACCAAAGGCGTGGCCACATACCGCTTGTCGTAGAAGAATTCCTGCCACTGGCGAACCATGCCCAGATAGCCGTTATTGATGATGGCGATCTTCACATTGATTTTTTCCTGCACGATGGTCGCAAGTTCGCACGAGGTCATCTGGAATCCGCCATCGCCCGCCACCACCCAAACTTCCGCATCCGGCCGCGCGAACTTTGCGCCAATCGCGGCGGGCAACGCAAATCCCATCGTCCCAAGTCCGCCCGAAGTAATCAGAGTTCGCGGGCGGTCGTGGTGGTAATACTGCGCTTCCCACATCTGGTGCTGGCCCACGTCGGTAACCACGATGGCCTCGCCCTTCGTCACCTTCCACAAATCGTTGATGACGTGCGCGGCGTATAAATGTCCGCTGTCGGGAAGGCTCTGAATATCGCGAACCGCGGAATCACCCTTCAGCTCTTTGATGTGCGCCAGCCAGGGAGAATGATCGCGTTCGTGGACGTGCGGCATAAGTCTGCTGAGTGTTTCCCCCGCATCGCCAACAAGCGCCGCATCCACATGAACATTTTTATTGATTTCCGCGCGATCCACTTCGATGTGAATTTTGTGCGCGTTGCGCGCATACGTCCGCAAGTCGCCGGTAACGCGATCGTCAAAGCGCATGCCTACGGCGATCAGCAAATCAGCTTCTTGAATTGCCGTGTTCACCCAGGCTTCCCCGTGCATGCCCATCATCCCCAGATTCATCGGATCGCTGGCAGGGAAGCAGCCGATGCCCAGCAGCGTCATGGCCACCGGAATATTGCTGGTGCGAACGAATTCCTCGAACTGGCGCATTGCGCCCGATAGCATAATGCCGCGTCCAGCAAGAATCACGGGGCGCTTCGCCGTGTTCAGAAGTTCCACAGCGCGGTCAAATTCGTCCTGCTTGTGATTATTGCGAATGCGCTTGGCAGGGAATTGTGGGCCGCATGTCTCCCAATCAAATTCCGTGGAAGCCTGCTGCGCATCCTTGGTGAAGTCCACCAGCACAGGTCCAGGACGCCCGGATTGCGCGATGATGAAGGCTTCGCGCAAAGTGTGCGCAATATCTTCCGAGCGGGACACCACCACGTTGTACTTCGTGATCGGCATCGTGATGCCCGTGATGTCCACTTCTTGAAACGCATCCGAACCGAGCACCCGGCTGCTCACTTGCCCCGTGATGCACACCACCGGTGAAGAATCCAGCATCGCCGTGGCAATTCCGGTAACCATGTTCGTGGCGCCGGGCCCGGACGTGGCCATGGCGACACCGACGCCGCCCGTGGCCCGCGCATAGCCGTCGGCCATGTGCGTTGCGCCCTGCTCGTGACGCACCAGGATGTGATGGAGCTTCGATTTGCCCAGCGCGTCGTACACCGGAAGAATTGCGCCGCCGGGATAGCCGAAGATGTGCTTCACGCCGAGGCGCGTCAGCGTTTCACAAAGAATTTCCGCACCAGTCATCTTCATAGAGTTCTCCCCGTGGATTCCGGTCGGGAACCGGATGAAAAACTGTCGGGCAGGGAAGTCACCGCGCCCAGCGAAGAAGAGGAAACCAGGTACGCGTACTTGGCCATGACACCGCTGGTAAAGCGCGGCTTCGGCGCTTTCCAAGTGGTCAGTCGTTTTTGGATTTCGGCATCCGTCAACTCGACGGAAAGTGTGCGCTTGGGAAGATCGAACACGATCGTGTCGCCATCCTTCAACGCGGCAATTGGGCCGCCAACAATGGCTTCGGGAGCCACGTGGCCCGCCATCAATCCATGCGTCGCTCCGGAAAAGCGTCCGTCCGTCAGCAGCGCCACGGAATCGCCAAGCCCCGCTCCGACCAGCGCCGCTGTTACCACCAGCATTTCGCGCATCCCAGGTCCGCCCCGCGGTCCTTCGTAGCGAATCACTACCACATCGCCGGCTTTGATCTTGCCATCGCTGATGGCCGCAAACGCCGCTTCTTCGTCATCAAAAACGCGCGCGGGGCCGCGGAAGTCCTGCGTGTTGTGCCCGGCAACCTTGATCACGCAGCCTTCCGGCGCGAGATTGCCGTGAAGAATGACTAAGCCGCCCGTCGTTTTGAGCGGGTTGTTTTTTGTGTGGACGACTTCCTGGCCCGCCGTTTCTTTTGTGGCGGCCGCTTCTTCAGCGATACTGCGGCCGGTGACGGTGCTGGCTTCTCCATCGAGGAGCCCAGCTTCAAGCATACGCTTTGCGACGAGCGGAGTACCGCCTGCTGCATATAGATCGACTGCGACAAATCGTCCTCCAGGTTTTAAGTCGGCGAGGATGGGCGTTCGCGAACTGATTCGATCGAAATCGTCAATGGAAAGTGGAATGCCCGCCTCGCGCGCGATGGCGAGCAGATGCAGGACCGCGTTCGTGGATCCTCCCGTGGCGGCGACTCCTGCGATGGCATTCTCAATGGCTGTCTTGGTCAAAATATCCAGCGGCTTAATGTCTTTGCGAAGCAGCTCCATGGCCAGCTTCCCCGCCAATTCGCCTGCCTGCGCTTTGCCTTTGTCCGTCGCGGGAATGCTCGAAGCGCCCATCGGAGCAAGCCCCAGAAATTCGCAGACCAGCGCCATGGTGTTGGCGGTGAACTGCCCGCCGCACGCGCCAACTCCCGGACAAGCGGCACATTCGATTTCCTTCAGTTGCTTGTCGGTGATTTTGCCGCGCGCGTGCGCTCCGACGGCTTCAAAAACATCCTGAATCGTAACCGAATGGCCTTCATACTGGCCGGGAGCGATCGAGCCGCCATAAAGAATCAGTCCGGGAATATTCAGCCGGGCCAGCGCCATCAGCCCGCCGGGAATCGTCTTGTCGCAGCCCACCAGAACGACCAGTCCGTCAAATAGATTGCCGCGAGCGACGAGTTCGATGGAATCGGCGATGACTTCGCGGCTGATCAGCGAAGTGCGCATGCCTTCCGTGCCCATGGTGATGCCGTCGGAAATAGAAACGGTGTTGAACTCCAGCGGAGTTCCGCCGGCGGCGCGAATTCCGGCACGAACGTGCTCGGCAAGTTCGCGAAGGTGATAGTTGCAAGGGCCGATTTCGATCCAGGTGTTGGCAATCCCGATGAGCGGCTTGGTGAAATCGTCGTCCTTCAATCCAGAGGCGCGCAGCATGGCGCGAGCGGGGGCGCGGTTATTGCCATCTACGAGAGCGGAACTACGGGACTTCAGCGAACGATCGGTCACAGCGGCGATCCCTCCAAACTCAACCCACGCGGCGAAAAACAAATCTGGGCCATCACCCCGTCTGGAGGATGGCCCAAAAACTCCAGAGCTGCCAAATACAAGAAAATTGCGCGGGGGGAGTGGCCGAGCATGGATACACCCCCGACAACATCTAGGTTGCAGGAAACGCGCCAATGAGTCAAATTAATAGAAATGCTACTCAAAATAAGAATAGATTATGAGCAAAGGAGCGTTTCCGCTGTATAGGCCGGGGCCATCGAAAAACTCAAGCCCGTCGTCGACCCGCTGCTCGCAATTTCAGAAAAATGGTGCCGCTGGTGCATCCCATGGAGCGGGGCAGGCATCCATTAGGCAATATGACGACGGTGCATGCAGTCGAACTCTCATCCCAAGCAACTTCCTCAACCTACGAAGAGTTCGTTAACGCGCTGTGGGTCTCACTGATGAACCCCGTGGAAATGAAGATTCAATACAAAAATATTGTGGAGCGGGGCCCTTCATTCGCGTTCAAAATCTGACAGATTGTTGACAGCTTTTTGATTGGTTCGAGATGGGACGGTCCGATAATTGAAGCGCGGAAGGTGCCGGAAACTGTGATGCAGAGCGATAAGACAGATGTCTTCGTAGTGGGCGGAGGACCGGCAGGTCTGGTCGCCGCGATGGCGGCGCGCAAGAAAGGCTTCACCGTCACGCTGGCGGATGGCGCGGAACCCCCCATCGACAAACCGTGCGGCGAAGGGCTGATGCCAGAGACGCAAGCGGCGCTGCGCGAATTGAACATCACACTGGCTAGCGGCGAGGGCTATGAGTTCCGCGGAATTCATTTTATCCAGGATAGTAGAAGGTTCGCGGCGGATTTTCCCGAAGGACGCGGAATAGGGCTGCGGCGGCCCATTCTCCACGCCATGTTGGTCGCCAAGGCGGAAAAGAACGGCGTGCGGTTGCTCTGGAAGACGCCTATAGCAGGAATCACTCCCGAGGGCGTGCAACTGAAGAGCGGTTTTGTGCCGGCGCGCTGGATTGTGGGCGCCGATGGCAGCAGTTCTCGCGTGCGGCGTTGGAGCGGCTTGGGGACATTTGCTCATCGCACACAGCGCTTTGCCATGCGGCGACACTATCGGGTGCAACCATGGTCCCCATACGCGGAAGTCTACTGGGGCAAGCACGCACAGGCTTACGTCACTCCAATTGCCAGGGAAGAGGTCTGCATTGTGGTGATGGCCGAAGAGCAGGAGGATGCGGACTTCGCGAAAGTGCTGATGGAACTGCCGGAGTTGCGCGAGCGGCTGGATGGGGCGGAACTTGCTAGCCGGGAACGCGGCGCGGTCACGGTGATGTACCGGCTCAAGAATGTCGCGCGCGGAAATGTGGCGCTAGTCGGGGACGCATCTGGTGGAGTCGATGCCATCACCGGTGAAGGACTCCGCCTGGCGTTCCGGCAATCGCTGGCGCTCGCGGAAGCGATGGAAGCCAACGATATGCAGGCTTACGAAGAGGCTCACCGGGAACTGGCGCGGCGTCCCATGAGGATGGGGAAGCTGCTGCTTCTCTTGAGTCGCAACGAGACATTGCGTAAAAGATCGTTCGGCGCACTGGCTTCAAAGCCACAGTTGTTCGAGGACTTGCTGAACGTTCACGTGGGCCGGGCGAATCCCGCACAGATGGTGAGTACCGGCATGCAACTTGGCTGGAGATTCTTGTCCGCCTGATCCCAAGAGGAAGGAGTCTCATGCGAATTCTGGACTGGAAGTCATTGGGGATCAGCGCCGGCGCCCTGGCTGGCTTGGCGGTATTTCTTTCGGCAAGCGCCGCCCCGCCCAAAATCTATGTGGAGCAGACGACTCCCGCCGCATCTTCGGCAGCGCCCTCAGAGCTCTCTCTAATTGTGAATCCCAGCCAATCGAAAGTGCACTGGACAGTGGATAGCACTCTGCACACGGTACATGGCACCTTCAACTTGAAAAGCGGGAACCTGCATTTTGATCCGGAGACCGGTAAAGCGGCGGGTGAAATCATCGTCCTGGCAACCAGCGGCGATAGCGATAACTCTTCACGCGATGCAAGAATGCACAAGGTAGTCCTGGAAAGCGCCAAGTTTCCCGACGCGGTGTTCCGTCCAACGCAGGTGGAAGGAAAATTAGCAACTTCCGGGACCAACGATGTGAAGTTGCACGGAATCTTTGTCCTCCATGGAAGCGAGCACGAACTGGTCGTGCCGGTGCACGTCGTGATGAGCAACGGTAAATGGAACGGTGAGACAAAGTTCGAGGTTCCGTATATCCAGTGGGGATTGAAAGATCCGAGCAACTGGCTCCTCAAGGTGAAGCCTGCAGTCCAGATAAATCTCGACCTGGGGGGCACGTGGCAGATGGGAGAATGACGCTGCAATCGGGATTGCCGCGCACGGCAAGCAATCGCGTGCGCGAGCCTTCTTCAACAGCGCCAGCCGCCCACAGCAACTGAAAGTAATAAAAAGGAATCTACTTAAATGTGATCTGCGTTCCGTCCTTCAGGCTGGCCAACCCGGTTCCCCCTACGTGCACGAGACTGACGAATCCCTGTTTGGAAGCGGGACCGCCAACTCCGCCTTTGTCTTTCGAGACTGCAAACGGGATAGCAGACAAACGTCCGCTTGTCTTGAATCCCGGTTTGGCGTCATCCGACTGGCTCGCGTTGAAAACCACGAACCACAGGGGCCCAGGTCCACTCGAACTGATGGTGGTCCCAAGGAAGTTGACTTTGCCGAAGACCCGGTAGACTGTTCCTGCCCCTACTGGTACCACTCCTTCGGCAATGCCCCCGTTCTGATAAACCTTCGCGGCCATCACTCCCAGCGTGTAGGAAGGCACTCCACTTGCGTCGAACGCACGCAGCGTCACCGGTCCTGTCCACTCGTGATTCGTCGAGAAAGTCAGTTTCACGCCGTCGGGCGTAACCGTCGCCTGGGTTATTTCCTCCTTGGAGAAGTCGATGTGCGCTCTTTCTTCCAGACCTCGTTTCACGAACTGCGCGACCAAAGCGTCGCCGTCGATCTCCGCGGTTCCCGCTCCGCTTGCGTTTGCCGCACCGCTGCGCAGCGCGCCGGATACCGGCGAGTCCTTCGCAGGGTACTCGATCGCCGTCTTGCCCTCGTTATCCTTGGCCGCCACATTCGCGTGCGCCTGCAGCAAAGCTGTCGCAATCTGCATGTTTCCCGCTTTCGCGGCTTCTATCAAAGCTGACTTTCCCTCCGAGTCTTCCTGCGGATTCACGTCTGCTCCCGCCTCAATCAGAAACTTCACGCAGTCCACGCTGCCCTTGCGCGTTGCCAGGATCAGCGCAGTGTCCCCATTGCTGTTCACGCTGTTCACGTCTGCACCCGCCGCGATCAGGCTCTTCGCGATCTCCGGCTCGCCCTTGAACGCAGCCAGCGCCAGGGCCGTATTGCCTCCCTCGTTTTTCAGGTTCACGTCGGCATGGGCGCCGATTAGAAAGCCGACAATTTCACTCTTGCCGAAAAACGTGGACATCATTAATGGAGTCATCCCGTACGTCCCTCGCGCATTCACGTTCGCTCCGGCAGCGACTGCAGCCTTCACCTGGTCCAATCCGCCCGCCTGCGCGGCTGCGATCAGCTGTTCCGTTTTGTCGCCCGCCGCGCCCGCTGAGGCTTGTCCACCAGACGGTTTGGCAATCGCTCGGATTCCTCCGGTACTGATCACCAGGAGGGCTGAGGTAACTGCGACAACAACGAATCGTTTCATCCGGAATCTCCTTCTTGGAAGCTGCTTCCCCGCAATCTAGGCGCTCGGCGATTTTAGGCATTCTGCCACAGGCGCAAAGGCGTTTGCAAAGAACCTATTGGCCTGGAGATCCCCGCGGAACTCGGGAGAACTCAAGCTCCGTTTCGCCTCGCGTAGGAATGTGGGATCGCTGCTGTCTTAGGGATGTAATCTCAAAATAAAAATGCGCTAATCCATATGCTGGCCACGTCGGTGCTTGAGACTTGGGACTGCGCCCGAGTAACGGGGCACGCGGAAACAAATCTCTTTCCATCAGGTCTCTGTTCCCCAAACTCGCGCGTTACCTGCTACCGTTTTCATTTGCATATCTCTGGCGCTTCCTCCAATATTAAATGTTTGGGCTATGGCCTGGGAGTCTGGCTGCTGTAGCCTGTACAGTTCCACCTACAATTCAACCGAGGAATTTCATGGAAAAACCAACGAAGATTGCTGCGCCGCGCGGAAAACTTGGGATTCTGGTGCCGGGAATGGGCGCGGTGGCCACAACGTTTATGGCTGGCGTCGAACTGGTACGCAAGAAACAGGCCCAGCCCGTCGGCTCGCTCACGCAGATGGCCACGATTCGCCTGGGTAAGCGCACGGACGGGCGTTCGCCGAAAATCAAGGATTTTGTGAAGTTGGCGCGGCTGGACGACATCGTCTTCGGCGGATGGGATATTTTCCCCGATAGCGCTTACGAGGCGGCGGCGAAGGCCGGCGTGCTGGACGCGCATCACCTGGCGCTGGTGAAGTCGTTCCTCTCGAAAATCAAGCCGATGACGGCGGCGTTTGATCACGAATACGTGAAGATGCTGGACGGCAAGAACGTAAAGAAGGGCAAGACGAAGTACGACATCGCCCTGCAGATTAAAGGACGACATCGCGAAATTCAAGAAGAAGCATGGCTGTTCGCGCATGGTCATGCTGTGGTGCGGCTCGACGGAAGTGTTTCATGAAGCCGCACGAAGTCCACTCCACTCCCGAAAAATTTGAAGAGGCGATGAAGACGAATCATCCGGCCATTGCGCCTTCCATGCTGTATGCCTGGGCGGCCATTACCAGCGGCATCGCCTATGGAAACGGGGCGCCAAACCTGACCGTGGACGTTCCCGCGATGCAGCAATTGGCCCTGGATCACAACGTGCCCATCATGGGCAAGGATTTCAAGACCGGGCAGACGATGATGAAGACCGTTCTGGCGCCCGCGTTCAAAGCGCGCATGCTGGGACTGAACGGCTGGTTCTCCACCAACATCCTGGGCAATCGCGACGGCGAAGTCCTCGAGGATCCCGGCTCCTTCAAGACGAAGGAAGAATCAAAGCTGGGCGCGCTGGAATTTATTCTGCAGCCGCACCTGTATCCCGAGCTGTACAAGAAGATTTTCCACAAGGTGCGCATCAACTACTACCCGCCGCGCGGAGACAACAAAGAGGGCTGGGACAACATCGATATCTTCGGCTGGCTCGGCTATCCCATGCAGATCAAGGTGGATTTCCTGTGCCGCGATTCGATTCTGGCCGCGCCCATTGTGCTGGACCTCGTCCTCTTCCTGGACCTGGCGCAGCGCGCTGGCATGCGCGGAATTCAGGAATGGCTCAGCTTCTATTTCAAATCGCCGATGACCGCGCCGGAACTTTATCCGGAGCACGACCTGTTCATCCAGCTCATGAAGTTGAAGAACACGCTGCGCTGGATGATGGGCGAAGATCTGATCACCCACCTCGGGCAGGAATATTACGACTAGAAGCCTTCTCATAAATGGCTCCTCGTAGGGCACGCCTTCACAACTTGCGGAAAAAGTGCGATCCCGTCATTCCGAACGGAGCCCGCGAAGTGAGGAATCTCTCTCCTCTTGGGTTTCCACTGAGGTTGGATTCCTCGCCTCTCTCACGTAAATTTTATAGAATCTGCGATCTCGCGGGTTTCGGATCACTTCTATCAATTGCATGTGAAGCGCCGCAGGGTTTGCTGGTTCGCAGCCTACAAGTATTCGGGAACTTCCCACCGGCCGGATTCCGCGGAACGGAACAGCGCATCGATCACTGCCATATTACAGATTGCATCTTCCAGCGGATTGGGAACTTCCTTGTTCTCGCGAATGGCTTGGGAAAAGGCATCACCCTGAATCGTGTACTGATCGCAGATCGGGAATGACTCCATAATCGCGCTGCCGCCGGCGTACAGTTCCTTGCCGTTATCGATGAAAATGCGGCACGGCTTATCCGGCGGCGCGTTAAACGGGATCTCAATATCAATCCGTCCTTCCGTGCCAAAAAACTGCATCCGCTGGTAATCCGCAATCTGCGTGCTGCAGGTGAAGATGCTTTGTCCAATGGGAAATTCCAGAATGGCCGAAGTGAGCCGGTCCGTCTTGAAACTGGGATCGCGCTCAATACACGCAAGTACTCGCACCGGTTCCTCGCCGAAAACAAAGCGAGAAGTCTTGATCGGGTAGCAACCGATGTCCATCAACGCCCCGCCGCCATAATCGGCAATGTTGCGCGTGTCCGCCGGGTCCGTGTTGAAGTAACTGAAAAACCCGCTGGCCGAGCGGAATTTTCCGATGCGCCCAGAACGAATCAGTTCGCGCGTCCGCAGCCATTGCGGATGTGTGCGTACCATGAACGCTTCGCCAACCTTCACTCCATATTCGTCGCGCGCTTTCAACAGACGCCGCACCTCCGCGACATTCAAGCCGATTGGCTTTTCGCAAAGGACATGTTTATTCTGGCTGGCAGCGCGGATGGACCACTCTACGTGAAGGTGATTCGGGAGAGGATTGTAAATCGCCTCGATCTCACGGTCGGCAAGGAGTTCTTCATACGAGCCGTAAGCCTTGGGAATGGAAAGCTGCGCGGCAACGCTCTTTGCTTTTTCGATCGAGCGCGAAGCGATCGCCGTGATCTCCGCCCATTCGCACTGTTGCATCGCAGGGATAACTTTCTGCGTGGCGATGTTTGCGGCGCCGAGAACTCCCCATTTGACTTTGGAAGGCATGACCCGTTCCTTCTTGATTACCACAAAACGAGCGCAAGACCAAATGAAGCTATCCACTGATGAACATTGTCATTGGCCATGGGATTTTAATCCAGCCAGCCAAAAGAGCGCGTGACCGCCTTCTTCCACTGCCGGAACAAATTTTCGCGCTCTGTCGCATCCATGTGAGGCTCCCAAGTCTGCTCGACGGCCCAATTCTGCCGCAGATCAGCAAGACTCGCGTAGAATCCCACGGCTAACCCCGCAGCATAGGCGGCGCCAAGGGCAGTAGTCTCGCGGATCACTGGCCGCAAAACGGGAATGTTCAAGATATCCGCCTGAAACTGCATCAGCAGTTCGTTGCCAACCATTCCGCCATCCGTCCGCAACGAAAAAAGATGAATGGCCGAATCCTTCTCCATGGCGTCAAGGACTTCGCGCGTCTGGTAAGCGGTAGCTTCCAGCACGGCGCGCGCAATGTGCCCCTTGTTGGCAAAACGTGTGAGCCCGGTAATGACGCCCCGCGCATCACTCCGCCAATAAGGTGCATACAGACCAGAAAAGGCGGGAACAAAGTAAACGCCGCCATTATCACGAACCGAGCGCGCCAGCGTTTCGATGTCGCCGCTTTTTTCGATCAAGCCGAGGTTGTCGCGCATCCACTGCACCAGCGCCCCAGTAATCGCAACGCTTCCTTCCAACGCATACACCGCGGGCTGCTTCCCAAGTTTGTAAGCCAGCGTAGTCAGCAGGCCGCAGGTAGATGTCACCGCGCGTTCACCGGTGTTCATCAACAAAAAACAGCCTGTCCCATACGTATTCTTTGCCTCGCCCGGTTGAAAGCATGTCTGCCCAAACAGCGCTGCTTGCTGATCGCCCAGGACTCCGCCAATTTTCACTCCTGCGATGGAGGCCAGTGTCGCTTCCCCATAAGTTTCGCTGCTGGAAACAATGCGCGGTAAAAGTGCCCGCGGAATCTCAAAGACCGTAAGTATGTCAGGATCCCAATCGAGCGTGGCCAGGTTCATGAGTTGCGTGCGGCTGGCGTTGCTGACGTCGGTAAGATGAACGCCGCCGTTAGGTCCGCCCGTCAATCGCCACAAAAGATAGCTGTCAACCGTGCCGCAAAGCAGTTCGCCAGCCTCGGCTTGTTCGCGCGCCCCGCGAACATTTTCCAAAATCCAGCGAATCTTCAGTCCACTGAAATATGTCGAAAGCGGCAGACCGGTTTGCGCGCGAAATCGGTCAATGCCGCCGAATTTCGCGAACTCGGCAACCATGCCATCCACGCGCGTGTCTTGCCAAACAATCGCGTTATACACTGCCTGCCCAGTCTTTTTCTGCCACACAATTGTGGTCTCGCGCTGATTTGTAATGCCGATGGCAGCCAGGTCACTCGGCTTCAGTAGTTTCTGCTCCGTGGCCAAGCGAATCACACTCTGCGTGCGGCGCCAGATTTCTTCGGGATCGTGCTCAACCCAGCCCGCCGCGGGATAAATTTGCTCGTGCTCCTCTTGTGCCTGCGCCACGATGCGTCCGCCTTGGTCAAACACCATGAAGCGCGTGCTGGTTGTGCCCTGATCGATTGCGCCTAGATAAGACGGCATGGACACTCCTCAAATTCCAGATAGAAATCTGCAAACAAATTTCACGCTCGCGCAAACGCGATTCTGCATTTTGCTACATCGCCAGGAATCGCACCAGAAGCCCAGCCAGAGCGCCGCCAACAAGCGGGCCGAAAATCGGGATCGGCGCATAACCCCAGTCGGACGCTCCTTTCCCCGCGATCGGCAGCAGCGAGTGCGCAATGCGCGGGCCAAGGTCTCGCGCGGGGTTGATGGCATACCCCGTGGTGCTGCCAAGTGAAAGCCCGATGCCCCACACCAGGCTTCCAACCAGGTACGGGCCCAGTCCCGCGGCGGGCCCAGCGGCGGCCACGTTTTTCGAAAAGATGGCGCTGACAATAAACACAAGCACGAATGTGCCGATCACTTCGCTCAGAAAATTTGCGGGGAATGTGCGGATGGCCGGAGACGTGGAGAACACGCCAAGTTTCGCGGAAGCGTCGGGTGTTTCCCGCCAGTGCGGAAAGAAGTGCAGCCAAACAATCGTTGCGCCAACGAATGCGCCGCAAAGTTGCGCGGCAAAGAACGGCAAAACCTTCGAGAAATCGTGAGTCCTGATTGCGAAGCCGAGTGTCACCGCGGGATTGATGTCCGCCCCTGGGCTGCCGCAAGCGATGGCTGTGAAAACTCCGCACATGACTGCCAGCGCCCAACCGATAGTTATTACGAGCCACCCCGCATTTTCAGATTTGGTTTTGCGAAGCAGCACGCTGGCACACACGCCATCTCCCAGCAGCACCAGCACAAGTGTACCCATGAACTCTCCGAACCAGGGCGTGTGCATGAACTGCGCCTCCCAATGAAGTGCAACAATAATGTCGGAGCGAGGGACCTACGACTATACGACACTTCGGTATACGGATTCGATGTTCACTGTCCCTTGGATGAGCCGGAGCCCTTGCGTTCGGCGAAGTGAATCTGGATCGTTTGATGTACCGGCGAAGCCGAATTCACCAGCGCAAGATGAATCTTCAGGTGGCCGCTGTTTCCCTCCCGGATCAACTCCGCCCCATCCACCGAAGTGATCTCTGCCGGATTCCACAGGGTGATCTCGTAATCGCTGCCCGCAATTCCTGAAATGCCCACCATCAACAAATCGTGAGAAGCGGACCACGACTCCGAAAGAATGCGCAGCCCGCGGCTTTCGCTTCCCAACGGCGGCAAATCAGGCGCATACGTGAAGCCGAAATCATCCTGTAACCGAATCCGAATCGTCGTCGTTTCCGCGCTGAGCGCTACCTGCATAATCACATGTTGGTCTGTGGCGTTGGCAACAACGTGAAACGCAAGCACCCGCCCGTTGCACTCGACGCCGAGAACCCTAGCTCGAAGGCTGACAGCAGGCTCAAAATTCAAAGTAGGCGCACCGCTTCCGGATTTGTTCACAAGCAAGGTGATCTCATTCAGTGTCTTGCTGACGCACAGATCAAATCTGGAATCCCCCAGCGGCACATTCTTCACCGCATACGCTGTCCATTCGGCGGGCGCGTGCGGCGCAAACGTCAGCGTGTTTCCCGGAACGTCCGCGTCCAGCCCGAACATTCCGCGCAGAAACGGGCTCACGATCATCGCCGCGGACCATATCTGGTCGGGCGAACTTGTGGAAAGGCCTTGGTAGTACGAACCGGATAAAACTTCCGTGACATGCCCCAGCGAACCATCAAGCGCAAGAAGCGCATTCGCGCGGAGATTCGCATAAGCAGGCTGGGCGCGGTGATAGCGGTATTCGCCAACAGAAGCCCATCCCGTAAACAAAGGCCAAACCGATCCGAAGTGGTAGCCCTGCGCGCTGTAAATCGGCGACTGGTTCGAGATGATGCGCATGCCCCAGTCCGTTTGATGATCCAGGTCTGCCAGTTGCGTGATAGTCGCGTTGGAGCGCGCTTCGTCCATCAGGCCAAACCACATGGGGACGGTGGTGAGGACGCTGAGTTCCTGAACTCGATGATTGTCCTTGTCCAGTGCAAACGCGAAGTAATTTTTGTCCGCGCTCCAAAAAATATCGTTCAGTTTTCCTTGCTGCGCCGCAAATTCCTGCTGCAGTTCGCGCGCCACATCGGCCTTCCCGAGCAGTCCGGCGAGATTGCCGAGGCTCCGCAGCGACTCCGCGCCAAGTCCGCTCTGGTAAAACTCCGTCTTCACCGGCAAAAGCGGCCCGCCTTCCACCCAACCATGGCCATAAACATTATTCTGTGGAAAATTCTGCGCGTCGTAAGTCGAACGCATGTACTCGTAGGCCTTCCACAATGAATCCCACTTCTCCCCTGCGAATGCGATGTCGCCGCTCCGCTTCACATAATCGTTCATCGTAATAAGGTAAAGCGGCGTCGCATCCGCCGAAGCGTAGGCGTACGGATAATCCTTGAACCAGTTGACGTAGTGCGCGCTCTGCGAAATCTCGTGCGGAATTTTTCCATCCTCACGCTGGAATCGGCTCAAAAAATCCAAAGCCAGCCGCGTGGTGGCGAAATCCCCCTCGGAATCCAGCGCCAGAGAAGTCCACAACGCATCGCGCCCGAAAAACCATGCGAATCCCGGCCTCTGCCCCTCCAGCGAAGTGCGAAATCCCGCAACAAGCCCAGCGCCCAGATCGGGATTGCGAGAGAGGCCCTGAATCACGCTGACGCGCGCCGAGTCATACGCCTGTTGCAATGCCACGTCGGGCAGTTCGAGGCTGACCGTGCGATTCAGATACGTCTGATAAAAAGCGGCAGCATCCCGCAACAGTTGCGCGTGAGACGCGATGAGCGTCTGATAAGTCTTTACCGCCTCGCTCGCCCCCTCAAGCGATCCCGCCAGGACAATAAGTTTGCTATCCGTTCCTTTCGACGTGACTCCCAGGCGAATTGAGTTTGCCGTCGACGAAGAGTAGTTCGTTACGTATTCGGACTGGCCCACAACCCCAGTCGGAGAGCCGACGATTCCCGAAAACTTGTTCCGCTCCTCTCCCAGCACAAATCCGTGAATCTCCGGCGACCACGAAGTATCGGTGCCGCCAATCGCCGCCGGCCACTCCAATTGCAAATCGCTCTGGAAAACCGCTTCGATTTCAAGTGGCTCCTCGCTCGCTACTTCGAATTGCAAAATCGCCCCGGGTTGATCCACGGGGATAAAAAGTGTTTCGCGCACCTGAAAGTCGTCGCCGGAATAAAGAATCGTCGAGCATTCAGGACGAACGGTCAGGGTGCGCGCAAAATCCTCCGCGGGCACCGCCTGTCCTCCCACATGAAACACCAAATGAAAATCGCGCACCAGCTTAAGGGGGAAAGTCCACGCTTCCATGTGGCCCGCTTCATTCCCCAGAAGCGCCGCGCGTGATCCGATGACCGGCAGAAACTCCCAAGTGCGGATTGGCCGCGATAGTGTTAGCGAACTCGGATTTTGTGGCGGAGCAGGCAAGGCGCATGTCACCAGTGGAGAAAGCAAGCAGAACAAGAGAGCAACAAGAAGCCAATCCCAGCGTGAGTTTTGCATGATAAGAAGATTGTAGCGGGGAACGGGCGCGCATCGAGTAAGAATTTCGACGATCTAGAGGCCACTGATCTCCAAAACGCAGCCTTCGACGCAAAGTGGTCAACGAACACGCCAATCTTCTCAGCCATGGCTCGCCTGAATCGGAATCGCCGTCCCGGTAATGTGTGCCGCGCGGTCGTCCGCAAGCCAGCGAATGTGGCCGCATCCTTAAATTCCATGTGTAAATTTGATGTGATACCACTCTTCCACGGCCAAAAGCAAAAGCGTCAGCAGAGACAACGCCAATTGCACCCTCTCGGAATTAAGTTTGCTTGCCGCTACAGGCTTCTGGCGCCAGGCGGAAGCGGTCCGCGCGCGCAAACGACGCACCTGCCAAAGTGCCACCAGGTTAAAAATGGCGCCAGCCAGAGCGAGCAACACCATCGGCGCGCGAATCGCGTTGATGTGATGAAAATGGGTATCAGCAAAACCAAGAATCCCGGTAGCAGTCGCAAACGCAGCAGCACCAATCAACAAATGCAAACCATTCAGGGCCACAAATGCCGCGCAAACGCTTTGCACGAATGCCATGCAAAAACTCGACCATCCTACCCATTTGAATCTGAATCGAGGTTCCGCCGCGGCGATTTCCTCTTCGCCGGCGGCAACGCCAACTCGCTCATCCATCGTCGGATTCCTTATCCATCATCATGCTGGGCCGTTAGTCTGCAGCAATTGTCCGCCGAATGCAATTGAAGCTCGCTAACCTGTCCGGCATAGATCTGCATCCGATTGCCGCAAGCGTCACGCAAGAATTGCACCAGATCTACAGCACGCCAATACCCCGCAGCCAGTCCGCCAGTCGCAGCGCATACGAAGATAAAACGGGATCGAGTGGCGCAAGCCCATAGCCATGCCCGCCATACCTGTAAATGTGCAACTCCGCCGGAACCCCGGCCTTTTTCAGCGCCAGATAAAAATTGATGCTGTTCTGTGGCAACACAACCTCGTCATCGTCAGAGTGCACGAGAAAAGTTGTCGGCGTTTCATGTGTAACGTGCAAAACCGGCGTGACCTCCGCGAGCTGCTTCGCGTCAGGATTCTTCCCCAATAAATTTCCATAAGAATAGTCGGAAGCACTGCCCAGCCGATCGGTCAGCGCGTAATCAAGAATCAGGAAATCCGGCCGGCTGCTGACGCGATCGATGGGATCTTTGGCTGCGGCGTCTCCTGCGTCGAACATCGTGCCCGCCATCGCGGCAAGGTGGCCACCCGCGGAAAATCCCCAAATCCCGATGCGGCGCGAATCCAGATGATATTCCTCCGCATGCGAACGCACGTAGCGAATCGCCCGCTGCGCATCCAGAAGTTGCGACGGGTGATGATATTTCGGGCCCAGCCGGTACTCCAGCATAAACGCCGCAATGCCCAGATTGTTCAGCCACTGCGCGATCTGCTTGCCTTCGTGATCCACGGCCAGCATCCCGTAACCGCCCCCGGGGCAAACCACCACGGCCGTCTGCGTTTTGTGTCCCTTCGGCAAAAAAACAGTAATCCGCGGTTGATCTTCCGGCGACGTTCCTTGTGCCAGCGGCGCGCCTGCGGGCCACAGAAGAATCACGGGCGGCGCAGGCGTCTTGTTCTCTTGCGCAAAAACGCCGCACGAAAAAGGAATCAATGTGGCCAACAGCAGGGAAGCGAAGCGCGAAATTCGAATCATGTGCATGCACGTACCTTTCTAAAACAGATTTCCTGCGTGAGCCGAATCATCCATTGGAATGAATTCTGCTGCAGTCAAAATAAGTCAGTGCGCCGGAGAGCTGGCGGAGGCGTTCATTGCCTTCGCCACGTCCTTCCACCCGATCAGCTTGATTCCATATTCCTTCAGTAGCGCCCGAAATTCCCGGCTCTTCACCAGGTCAAAATCCTGTTGCCGCGCAATGGCGCCGCCAGCGCGGTCCAACATAATTGCGCGAAGCTCCACGTCGTCCAATCCAAGATGAACGATGGTGATGTACACGCCGGGCTTCAACGTTGCGAATGTCTTGCGGAAGCCCTCTATTCCGCTGAGCCCCTCAGCCGGGCCGATATATTGCGGCACGGGAAGATTCTCGAAGCCCACAAAATCCTGCGGGTAGGCCTTGATCTCACCGTTGCCCCTAAACACAGGAACTCCGGCTGCCCGGCCGGTCTGCAGATAGGTCAGGAAAAGTTCAGCATTTTGCGACAGCGCGCCCATGTGATTATCGAGATGCGAAAAATGTATGCCAGAGGCTCGTGCCTTGCCCAATTGCGCGGCCAGTTCCGCGGCCGCATCCTCTGTGGTGGCATTCTTTCCGACGGGCCCGCTCACCTCTGGAAAATATCCCTCTGCATCAAGCAATGATTTGGAATGCTCGCGATTCACAGGCCCCCACCGGTAGTTCTTCCATTCGCTAGTCAGCGTCAGATGCAGTCCCAGGTCCGCCTCGGGATGCGCCTTGGCAAACTCCGCAACTTCATTAAACCAGGGGCAGGGAACCATCACGCTCGCGGAACTCACCCAGCCTTTCTCCAGCGCCTCGAACGATGCGAGATTCGCGGAGTGCGACATTCCCAAATCGTCCGCATGCAGAATCAGCAGCTTGCTGTCAGCGGGGTAGCCCATCTTTTTCAGCAAATCCGCGCCGCTGATCTGCGCGCGGGCGAACGAAGCACTCACCAACAGAACCGTCCCTATCAACAAAAATCTCTTCATGAACGAGCACTCCCTAAGCCAATTGGCCGCATCATGCTTCCAATAAGCGAAACTTCACTTCAACTCAAATTTTTGTTCCCCGGCATGCAGCGGATATTCTTTGCCCTTCCACACCAGCACGCCCGTAAGCTTGCCGGGAAGTTCGATGGTGGCGTCCACCTTGTCGCCGTTGCGTTTGTAGGAAGTGCGAATCAATCCCTCAGCATGCGGCGTCACTGCTTCCACCCAACCAAGTTTGCCCAGCGCCGGTTGAATCCGCACAGTTGCAAATCCGGGCGCGCCGGGACGCACGCCCGCAACAATCGTATTGAAATCGTAAGCCGGATGCCCGCTCCAGGCATGCGTGTCGGATCGCGTCGGCTCCGGAGTTTCTGGCGTAGTGGTGAACCCCTTTGCCAGCATCTCTCGCCAAGGCTTCAGCGTATCAAGGTAAAGATCGCCAAGCCCGGCATGATCCAGCGCGCGCGAAATATAAAATTGAAAATAGTAAGAAGACTGCGTGAGTTGCGGTTTGCTGCCATCGGGCAACGCTTCCAATCCCAATATGCGCCGTACGACTCCCGCCTGGTCTTTCGCGGGGATTACGTCGTAGATCACCGCGAACGCGTTGGCTTGCATGCTGTAATGATTCTGCTCCGTAGTGTCCCCAAGCAAGCCCAGCTTGGGACTCCAGCACTCGCGGTAAACGCTGTCCGCGGCAAGTTGCGCCTTCTTGCGATAAGCAGCCGCAAGCGCGGGATCGCCCAGAGCATCTTCCATTTCCGCCGCATCACGCAGTGATCCAATCAGCTGCAACGTCACATTAGCCGATCGTCCCTCCTTGTCCTTCGGCGGGAATTTCGCTCCCTCGCACGTCCAGTCCTCGAAATTCCAGTAGGGAATCGGTCCCAGGAATCCGTCGTCGCGTTGATGACGCAAAAACCATGCAAGCACCGATCGCGTGCCCGGAAGCAGGCTTGCCACAAATGCCGGGTCAGAGCGGTACATCCAGAAATCATGCAACATGTCGACGTAAATCAACGAAAACGTCGGAATCAGTTGCACCAACGAAGATGGATAACGGCTCTGCGTTAATCCTTCCGCGATCAGCGAATCGTCAGTCGCTTTCAGTGCTTGCCGCGCCAGCCGGTCATCTCCAGCCAAGGTATACGACATTAAAATCTGGATTCGCGTGTCACCTGTATATTGCAACTGTTCCCAATAAGCCGTGTCCATGTACGTTTCATGAGCGTCCACGCGCGCCGTCCGCCATGAAATGTCGCGAATCCGCGCAAGTTCGGGATCGCTCGATTTGAAACTGCCGCGATCAACAAAAGGGAAGCCGGTGAAAAACGTGTGCGCCGAATCAAGCTGCAAAGGCTCGCCCGCGGTCTGAATCTTCAGGTCAAGAAAGCGCCACGTCCGCCACCACAATGGCATGAAGGAGCGCGCGGCTCCGCCATCGGGAAGAATCGCGTCCGTTAAACCAAGGGCAACAAGATCGCCAACCTCGTCACGCTGATTGCGTTTTTGGTCCTTGTCATACAAAGCTTCCGCGTAAACAAGCTCGATTCGCGCCCCTTTTCCTCCACTGACGACAAGTTGCGGATATGCCGAAACGACTTCGCCCTGGTCCAGCAGAACTTCCGCCTCCGTATTCGCCGGGATTGTCACCGGCGATTGCGGGAAACTCTTCGCGCCGGGAATATTGCTGCGAGCTACGCGAGGTTGCGCAATTTCCCGATACTCCATTTGCGGCAGAGGGTCGGGGTATAGCTCCCAACTCAAGCCGTCTCCCGAACTCGGGGGCTTCGGAATACTTCCCTGCGGGTAAATGGATTCGCGCATCGCCGGTCCCGCCGCAACCCAATTGCCTCCTGTTGAGCCAGGAATATTCCACTCCGTGTTGTAGCCGTTGAAATCGATCTGCTCGCCCGGCCCCCCAACGTAGTAATTCCATAAACCCACTGGCACGGGCCGGTGTATCGTGTGTCCCTCCACTTCCTCAACCTGCCAGCTGAGATCGGTATTCACCACCGACTCCGCTTTCGTATCGCCTTCCACCAAAAATCCCAGTCGCGCGGAAATTTGCGCCAACGGTGCGCGAACACCGAATTGCCACACGCTCGCCGCGATCAGATTCTCTCCAGCGTGCAGGAACGGCGCCAGGTCAAACGTTTCGTATCTCCAGTGCGCCAGATCGCCTCGCGCGGGGCCCTCGCCAACACGTTGGCCATTCACATAAAGTTGAAAGCGATTGTCGGCGCTGACCAAAACCACAAAATGTTCCGGCTTTGCATCCAGGTGAAAAGTTTTTCTGAAGTGGTAAACGCCCGGGTCGCGCAGCGGCGCCGTGGGGTGTGCAATCCAGCTCGCATGCCATTCCTTGCGTTCGTTGGGCAGAACCTGCGCTTTCAGAGACGCACAAGCTCCCAATAAAACGCAGCACAAAACCCCAAATCGCAACACGAAAGTTCTTTGCGAGCAAAACATAAGTCTCTGCCTCCGGAAAAATTGTTTGGCCGATACAGTGCGGAACAACCAGGGTCGCCTGAATACACGAAATGCAACGCAGCGGCTTCAAGCCTCGAGCGCAGCCAATCGCCGGCTCCATTCGGCAACCGCCGCCCGCGAAACGCCAAACTTCGAATCGCTCCTGCCTTCCAGCGCCGCAAGCTGGATCGCCGCATTTCCAATCGTCGAGCACTCCACCGGCCCGCGAATAACCTCCAGCCCCGATCGCTCGCGCAATAGCTCATTCAGAAAAGTATTGCGGTTTCCCCCGCCAACGATGTGAACGCAGCGGAATTTCTTGCCGGTGACTTCGCTCAGCATCCGGAAAATCTCGGTGTAGCGCGCCGCCAAACTGTGAAAGATCAAGTTGGCAAATTGCGGTGCGGCCTCGGGTTCTTCCGGCAGCGGCGCATGCCCCGCAAATTGCAAAACCGAATTAATGCGCTGCGGCATACGCCCGCTGAGAAGCAATTCCGAATTTTCCACATCCAGCAAAAACTTTGGCGCGGGTAGCTCGCGGCATGCCTCGATCAGTTCCCCTACGCTCCAGTCCTTGCCCATCGCATGCCAGTGTCGTATGGACTCCTCGATCAGCCACATCCCGTTCACATTTTTCAGGAAACGCGCCGTGCCTTCGAGTCCCCCTTCGTTGCTCACATTTTGCCGGAATGCCGCTTCGCTCAGGCACGGCCGATCCAGCACTGTCCCCACAAGAGACCATGTCCCCGAACTGATGAACGCCGAATCGTCCCCCGAGTACGGAATCCCCGCAACGGCCGAGCCCGTATCATGAGTCGCTGGCGCAATCAGCTTGGTATCTCGAAACTCCTCCAGTTCCGCGAGTTCTCCGTTCAGTTCGCCGATGATCGTTCCGGGAGGCACAAGCTCCGGCGCCTTGCGTTCGTCGAGTCCCGCGGCCAGAAAAATTTCCGGAGCCCAGGCGCGTCGCGTCGCGCTCAGCAGTTGTGTGTGAGTGGCCAGCGTGAATTCCGAGACGGGGCGCGCGCCCAAACTGCAAAGCATGTATTCGGGCAGATTCAACCAACAAGCGCCTTCAGGCAGGCCAGCTTGGCGATCGGCAATCAGTTGGTACAACGTGTTGAACCGTAACAATTGAATGCCTGTCAGGGCGTAGAGCTGCTCAGCGGGGAAAATCTTCCAAAACTCCGCAGGAACTTTTTCCGTTCGTGGATCGCGATAGCAAAAAGGATCATCGAGAGGTTTCAAGTCCGCATCGAGCCGCACATAATCCACGCCCCATCCATCCACTCCGATGGAATCAATCGGGCCAGTGGCTTCGCGGGCCGCCAGGCGCAGGCCTTCAACGACGCCTTCGCGCAGTCGGCTCAAGTCCCAGTAAAGATGGCCGTCTCGTTCCTGCGGGCCATTACGTATCCGGTGTACAGTGCGCAGCGTTGCGCCTTTTTCCTGCCAGTTCAGCAGGGAAACGCGGCAACTTTCCGCACCCAAGTCCACCGCAATCACGCGGCGCGCTTTGCCACCGGAATCAAAGGAATCACTCATGGTTGGAAAACACAGGTCAGGCTATCCGCTGCGCAAGCCAGTGCGACAAATCAGGCGTAGCTGGAAGCTCCCTTCTTGCGCACACCGCGTTCGCGAGAAGCGCGGTCCGTGTATCCGCTGGCCCGGAAAGCTTGCAATGGATCCTCCGCAAGCCCGTGGTTCTTCCGCCACTCCCGCAGAATCGGACGGCAATCCGTTTCGTAAGCGTCCTTGTAGCAGTTTTCCGCGTCAATCAGGCGCTGTTCCGTGCGCGCCTTCTGCAAAGCCTCATGATCAATCAGCGCGGACTTGGCAAAAAGCAACTGCGCCGTCATCACTGTTTGAATCATCGCCTCAACTTTATTCTTCAAGTTGTGGCTTTGATCCACCATGTACGCAATGTCCGCAAGCTGCCGCGATTCCCATTCCCAGTGACGAATTTCCGCGAACACCCGGAAAATTTGATACGGATCGATCGAGCCAAGCGTCAAGTCGTCATCGGCGTAGCGGCGATCATTGAAATGAAAGCCGCCCAGCATGTTCTCGCTCAGCAGCCACGCGACAATCTGCTCGATATTCTGCGCCTGGTAATGATGGCCCGTATCAACCAGCACAAAAGCTTTCGGGCCCGCGGCTCGCGCCAGCAGCAGCGCCATTCCCCAGTCGCCGATGTCCGAATGATAAAAGGCTGGCTCAAATGGTTTGTACTCCACAAGTAAGCGTTGATTCGGCCCAAGCGCGTCGTGCACTTTGCGAAACGCTTCGGCAATCCACTGCTTGCGGTGACGAATGTTTGCCGTCCCCGGAAAATTCGATCCATCGGCCAACCACGGAGCCAGATCGCGGCAGCCCAATTGTTTGGCAAAGGAAACAGACTCCAGGATATGGTCCAGTGCCCGCTGACGAACCTCCGGGCGTTCGTTACCCAGCGACCCGTGCTTGTATTCCTGATCCTGAAAAACATTGGGATTGATGGAACCTGCGCGAACACCGTACTTATTGCTCAGCTTTGTAAGCTCGTTCAGGTCCGTTCCCGCAGGAATATCCCAAAGCACGTGCAATGCAACCGTGGGACACACTCCCGTGAAGTGATGCACCTGCCCGGCGTCCGCGAATTTCTCTTCCAACGTGGAAGCGGCGCTGTCCTGCAAAAATTTACCGAAGCGTGTTCCCGTATCCGCAAACCCCCACGATGGCACCTCAATCCGAAATGTATCCAGTGCCGCCAACACTTGATTTGAGCTATGAACCATGGCGTGTTCTCCTATCCCAATCCCAACCAACTGTAGTCTGAAACAATTTCAATTGCAAAATATTTTGCCTTAACCACGAATCCTTTGCAGTGTTCCCTCTCCCCCACAAAAGTCTTCTCTTCCAGCCACCAACGATCTTCACCTGTCGCGCGCCGCAACCAGATTGCTGAAGCGGCTCACCAGCCGATGTTCCACATAGTTGTACGGCGGCACGCTCTCTCCCTTTAGCACAGAGAGACCCAGATGAATCAGTCGGGGGCCGTACGTGGCCACTTCATGCGACACGGATCCAATCAGCGGTGAATTCTTTCGTTTCATCTCTTCCATCGCCGCCGGAATGCAATCATGACTCAGGATGGCCAGGTGCTGTTCCCTCCGCAACTCTTTCGCGGCCTGCAATGCGCCCAGCGCGCTGGTGTCATTCGCCGGCGCCACCAGAATATGTTTCGCATTTCGATATTTCATCAGCAGCCCGTGCATCGCTTTGTTACTTTCCTCTTCGAGTCCGGCGCCGTCGACGCGCACCAGTTGCTCGCTCTGAAGAGTGTTGATCCTCGACCGGATCCCTTCAAACGCTCCCGTGATGCGGCTCTGCGCCAGCGTCCCCGCCTTCGTCAACTCCAGCCCGACCACCAGATCCACCTCGCCGCCCCAGTACTTCTGCGCGTACGCACCCAGAAGCTCACCGGCTTCCAGCCCCGCGCGGTAATTGTCCAGGCCAAAGAAAACAGCGCTCGGATGCGGAATATCCACCGCGATCAGTGGAATGCCACTAGCCGCAAGGCGGTCTGCGATGATCGGCGCGGCAAGACGGTCCGTCTGGAATTCAATCACCAGGTCCACTTGTTGCCGGATAAAATCTTCGATGTTCTGCCGCGCGATTTCGCCGCTGTACTGGTTATCCAGAATGATGAGTTCGATTCCTGTCGACATTGCTGCCGCTCGCAGGCTCTCCGTAACCGCATTCGAGAAGGGAAGTGCGCTCGATTGCGCCCCAAAGCCAAAGCGCATCTTCCGCGGACGGCTCACCAACCGATATCGCCCGTCCTCCGGGCGTGAAACATAACCACGGTGCACCAGCGTCCGCAAAATCCGAAAAACGGTGGTCTTCGAGATCCCTGTGCGATGATGGATCTCCTCCAGCGTCAACGGAGTCTTGTGTTGCTCCAGCAGCTCCAGAACATCCAGACTCTTGGAGAGAATGGGAATCAGGTATATCGCTTTAGTTGTTCGCGTCACGAGTCTGTCTCTGGGGAACGCATTTCCGGGAACTCCGGAGCGTGCCGCAGTTCCCAATGGCTACTCCCAAATTTGTATTTCGATACAGAAATCTCCGTCGAAGAGCCCCGTCTTCCTCCACCGCAGACCTCGGGGTCAACAACCGGCCGTCCATCTGTCTGCTGCCAACCCGCAATTCATGGCAAGGGGAATATCAAAGGAAGAATACGCTTAGCGCTCTATTGTTTCAAATGCAAAATAATTCCTTGACTTGCTTCCCAGCCCTCGTCATCCTCTCTTCTGTCGCCGGTTCCGCTTCGCGGGTGTCACCACCCGCTTCTTTCTCGCTCATGCGCTATCCTGCGACATTTGATACATAATACGAATCGGCAGGGTGATCCCTTGAACGTTCTTTCTCCTTCGCTGCAGTCCCACCTCGATCAGTTCCACGAGCAACTCTCCTCCGCGGGAGGCACCATGGAGCTGGTCGACCGCACCCCAGAAGCCGTGCGCGATGCCGTGTTAACCAAAGCCGCCGGCAAGCGCCCGATCCTTCTCGCCGAACCCCTCTACATCTCTCCCGATTTCTTTAGGCCGCTGCAATCCGTGAAGGGAGTCCTCACTCGCCCGCTGCCCGATGATTACCGCACCGCTCCAGTGGGCGTTACTGATGCATTCGCCGCAATCGCGCGTACCGGTTCCGTCTGTGTGGATATTGGCGCGGACATTGCCGGGTACGTCAGTCTTTTGCCTCGCCTCCATATCGCCGTGGTGGACATCAAGAAACTGGTTTTTCGCCCCTCCGATCTTTTCAAGCTTGAAGCCTTCGCTCGCCCCACCTTTCAGGAAAATTTTGTTTTCATCACCGGGCCCAGCGCCACGGCGGATATGGGGCCATTGGTCCGCGGCGTCCATGGACCTCATGAACTTCATATCCTAGTTCTCTCTTAAATTATGTCGAAACCGGTGAAATCGCCCAGGGAAATCGCCGCAAAGCAGACCAAGGCGATCCTGCGCCGCGCCATTCATTTCGCGCTGGATACGGAATCCGCCGCCGTTCGCCACAACACCCGCAGCTTCAACCGCAACCGCTATCAGGCCACCGGGTCCCTTCCCGATTACAATGCGTTGAAAGACGAAGCGCGCCACATTAAGGAAGAATCTCTCGCCAATCGCGCGGCCCTCATCCAGCAACTCTCCGAAAGCGTCACGCACAACGGCGGCCATTTCTTTTTTGCTCGCGATGCCCATGAAGCCTGTGAATACGTTCAGGAAGTTTGCATACGCCATCAGGTGCGTTCTCTGGTCAAGGGCAAAAGCATGACGACCGAGGAGATTCACCTGAACTCGGTGCTGGAACGCGATGGCATCCGCGTGGTGGAAACAGACCTCGCCGAATTTATTCTGCAAGCCGCCGACGAGCAGCCCTCCCACAACATTGCCCCCGCCATCCATTATTCCCGCGAGCGCATCACCGCATTATTCCGTAGAAAGTTTCAAACCGATCTGCCGTTGGAAACCGGTGAAGACCTGACCCGCTTTGCCCGCGAGCGTCTGCGCAGCGATTTTCTCGCCGCTGATGCGGGGATCACGGGTGCCAACCTGGTTTCCGCGGAATGCGGAAGCCTCTTGCTTGTCGAGAGCGAAGCGAATATCCGTCTGACCTGCATTGCACCGCCGTTGCATATCGCCCTTACCGGCCTCGAAAAAATTGTGCCCTCACGCCGCGAATTTGCTCCCTTCATCGAACTTCTTGCCGCCAGCGGCACCGGCCAGCCTCTCAGCAGCTATACCTCTGTGTTTCGCCCGCCGCTTGTTGTCCCCGTTGCTGATTTTCGCGGCATCGGTCCAGCCACGCGAGAATTCCATCTGGTGATTCTGGACAACGGCCGCGAAACCCTGGCGCAAGACGCTCGCTTGAACGAAGCACTCTATTGCATACGTTGCAGCGCTTGCCTGAATTCCTGCGCGAATTTTCAGGTGCTGGGAGGCCACGGCTTCGGCGGCGCCACCTACTCCGGCGGAATCGGCGCCACGTGGGAAGCGGCAACAACCGGCCAATTAAAGCTGGCGCGCTTCAGCGACCTTTGCACCGGATGCACGCGCTGCGTCACGCAATGTCCCGTGCGCATCGATATTCCCGGACTAAACGTGGAGCTGCGCTCGCGCCTCAATCATTTGGTTCCACTCTCATTGGCCGCGCGTGCATTGTATCTTTTCCTGGGTGTAGCGCCGGTGGAGAATGCTTCTGCCCAGCAGGTCTTCTTCTCCCACTATGATCGCGTGGCCCGCCTGGGCACCATGTTTGCCCCGCTTTCGAATATGGCCACAAAAATTCCCGGCACGCGTTGGTTGCTCGAAAAAACTTTTGGAATTGACCGCCGTCGTCATCTCGCGCCCTTCCCCAATAAAACATGGGTGGATGCATTGCGTAATGAGCCGGCCACTTCTTCCGCGACGCCCCAGGGCCCCGAAGTATTGGTCCTCGCCGATGTATTCACAAACTTTGGCGCGCCGCAGCGAGGCATCGACGCAATCCGCTGCCTGTGCGCCGCCGGTCTTCGCGTTCGCTTGACAAAATCCCTGCCTGACGGCCGCGCCGCGCTCTCGCAAGGCATGATCGAAACCGCCCGCATCCAGGCAGAAGCTCTTTCCAAATATCTGGCTTCCGAAAAAGCGGCAGGCCGGCCCATGCTCGTCGTCGAGCCCAGTGTTTTGGCGATGATCTTGCGCGAATATCGCAAGCTTCTCTCAGCAGAAGCCTTCGCGAAGCTGCAGATTAATACCATCGACGTAGTGGAATTCATTGCCAGGCACTTTACAGAGCAAGCGCGCGACCCGCGTTCCGTCTTCGACATTCGCAAGTTTGCACCTGGGTCGAACATCTTCTACCACGCGCATTGCCAGCAGCGCGCCGTAAGCGATCCCGCCATCATTGTCGAATTCCTGCAACGTCTCGGATTCTCCGTCACCTGTTCGCAAGTGGAATGCTGCGGCATGGCCGGAAGCTTCGGCTACAAAAAAGACTTCTACGATGTCAACCAGGCCGTCTCCGAAGAGCTGATCGAACAGTGGAAAGCTGTCGAGACTACCAATGGCCCGCACACGCTCCTCGCCAGCGGCGTCTCCTGCATCGAACAACTTCAGGGTGCCACGGGCCGCGCAGTGCTTCATCCCGTCGAACTCCTCGCCAAGATGCTGTGAACCTCCCACCGGTTAAGCCTCACAATCACGCTCAATAACAGCAACCACCTGTCATCCCGACCGTAACGGCCCGATTTTCTCTTCCGCGCCGCAGTTTGGCGCGTCGGGCCGTGAAGTCGAGGGATCTGTTTTCGCTCTTAGCTCAGCGAAGATGCCGTTCATTACTGCCTCCCTCCAATACAAAAATTGTTTCCACAATGAACAATCGCGAGTATGCTTGCCATCAAAGCGCACCGAGAATCTTCCTTCGCGGCCTGCAACCTTTTCAGTGATGTTGCCCGGGGAAATTCCCGCGCCAATGTTTTCCAGGAGAATTCATGTACCAACCCGAAGCGTACGCCGCTGCACTCTTTTTCATGATCGTCAGTATGGTTTGTTGGGGGTCTTGGGCGAACACCATGAAGCTCACCCCGGGTTTCGCCTTTCCTCTCTTTTATTGGGACTACTTAATCGGCATTGTTCTGGGCGCATTGGCTTGGGGCTTCACTCTTGGAAGTCTGGGCAGTGCTGGGCTGCCATTTCTTGCAGACCTCAAAAGCGCGAATTCCGGGCATGTCCTTTACGCATTGGTCGCGGGAATCGTATTCAACGTTGCCAACCTGCTCCTCGTTGCCGCCATCGAAATTGCGGGCCTCGCCGTTGCTTTCCCAATCGGTATCGGCCTGGCTCTGGTCGTCGGCGCCCTGATGAACTATTTGATCTCGCCAAAAGGGAATCCGTTCCTCTTGTTCGGCGGCATCGCCTTGGTTCTGCTTGCGATCGTTTTTGACGCCATGGCTTACAGAAAACGCGAAGTCGAGAAGCAATCGATCAGCGCTCGCGGCATCAAGATCAGCATCGTCTGCGGCGTGCTGATGGGCTCGTTCTACCCGCTGATCGTGAAGGCCACCACCGGCAAAGCGGCGCTCGGACCTTACGCCGTTGCTCTTTTCTTCTGCATCGGCGCGGTTTTGTGCGCCCTGCCACTAAATTTCTATTTCATGCGCAAGCCGCTCACCGGGGCCGCTCCGGTTACCATGAAGCAGTTCTTTGCAACGAAGTCTGCCTTCCATGTGTGGGCTGTCGTCGGCGGGCTGATCTGGTGCACCGGGACCACCTTCAACTTTGTCGCATCCCACGCGCAATTGATCGGACCGGCGATTTCCTATGCGCTTGGCCAGGGAGCCACCATGATTTCCGCCATCTGGGGCGTCTTCATCTGGAAGGAGTTCGCCAAGGCTCCCCCGGCGTCGCGCCGCTTCATCCCGCTGATGTTTGTTTTCTTTCTGATCGGACTGGCCGCAATCGCGGTCGCCCCTCTTTATCATTGAGCCGCAATCATTGGAGCTTTCGCGTACGGAGAGGGTATCCCTCTCCGTAGCATGCTCGGTTCAACACACTCGTCCGATTATTTTTACGGGTTAACGCTGATCGCTTTGCCCGAATATGCCACAGTCTTGTCGGCGGTTTCCGTAAGACCGCCGCCAACGCCGTGTCCGTCGCGAACGAAAACCACGCGGAACGTGCGGTCCTTCAACATTCCCGGAAAGCTTCCCTTGCGCTCGCCAATCGTCAGCGTCTGCTTGTCGTTATCCCAATGGAAGCCGATGGTCGCATAAGCCCCCGTCTCGTAGTTGTACGTATCGTTCTCATCTTCATAAAGCGTGAAATCGCCATCCGCGCCGCGATACACGCGTATTTCCAGAGGATCGGCGGCCTTCTGCGCGGCGTACTGCAAATCCGGCCCAAGTGGCAAAATCGCGCCCGCGCGCACGAAAAGTGGCAATCGCTCCAGCGGCGCTGGAGTATCAATCGCCTGTCCGCCCTTTTCCAAAGATCCGCTCCAGAAGTTGTACCAGCCCGCCGCGGGCAGATACATGTGGCGAACCGTCGCCCCTTGCTCCGTCACCGGGCTCACCAGCAGCGAAGGCCCAAACAAAAATTCGTCGCCGGTATTTTGCGCGCGAACATCTGTCCGAAAATCCATCACCAGCGGCCGCATGATCGTGGCGCCCTCGCTGGTCACTTTCCATGCCTGCGAGTAAATGTATGGCATCAAGCGGTAGCGCAAACGATCATAGTCCGTCAGGATCTTCTGCGCTTCCGGGCCGTACGCCCAGATCTCGTTCTGGTTCGTGATGCGCGTACCGTGTGCGCGGAAAATCGGACAGAACGCGCCAAATTCAAACCAGCGAACGTACAGCTCGCGATAAGCCGGATCATCGGGATTCGCGTCCACAAATCCGCCGATATCCGTCGTCCAATAGGGAATGCCGGATAGCGCCAAGTTCAATCCCGCGGGAATTTGTCTGCGGAAGGTTTCCCAGTTGGGATTTATGTCGCCCGACCACACGGAAGCTCCATTACGTTGAATCCCGGCAAATCCCGAACGCGAAAGTATGTACACGCGCTTCTGGTTGGAAGCGGCACGTTGCCCCTGATAAACGGCGGTCGTGGTCATCAGCGGAAATTCATTGGCGTACCGCGCGCCATTGCCGGCAGCCACTTTGTTCGTCACCATGATGTTTGTCTCGCGCCCTTCGGTCTCCGGCTCCGTCGTGTCCAGCCACCACGCATCCACGCCAATCTTAAACAGCGCGCCATTCATCAGGTTCCAATAATATTTCCGCGCATCCGGGTTGAACGCGTCATACAGCGCGGAGCCCTTGGGATGGAACCCGCCGGTAATACTCTCCGCGATAAAATAACCCCGCTTCTCCATATCGTCATAAACAGGTGAACCTGGCCGGAAAAATGGCCACACCGATACCATCAAATGCACGTTTTCGTTGTGGAGTTGCTTCACCAAGCCCGGCGGATCGGGATAATTTTTGTTCCACACCGGATCGCCCATCACGTTCCACCAAAACCAATCCTGCACAATATTGTCCAGCGGAATTTGCAGGCTGCGGTATTTTCCCGCGATGTCCAGCAGTTCCTGTTGCGAAGCGTAGCGATTCTTGCACTGCCAGTAACCGTAAGCCCACTTGCCAAACAGCGGCGCGGGCCCCGTCAACTCGCGATACGCGGCGATGATGCTGTCGAATTCCGGGCCATAGATAAAGTAGTAGTCCATCGCATCCGCGACTTCCGAACTCAGATAAAACGCGTGAACGAAGCGGTTGTTAAATCGGCTGCGCGATCCGTTATTCCAAAAAATTCCGTAGCCATTGCTCGAAAGCACCATCGGCACCGATATATTCGTGTTGTCCTGCGATATATCCACGGACTCGCCGCGATAGTTCCACACTCCGCCTTGATGCTGCCCCAGCCCGTAGAAAGCTTCCTGCGTGCCCCACATGTTGACGAATCGCTCGGGATGCAGCGTCTTTTCGCCATTCACTTCCACCGGCGTCAGCGTGCGTGTGTCCTCCTTCGCGATCACGGTTCCGCTCGCATCAAGGAACTGCAGCGCGCTTGTCTCGCGCGTAATCAGGATTTTCAACTTCGCCGTACTTAATGTCACCGTCTTGGCATCCGTCGTTTCCAATGTGAACGCCGTATGCGGCCACTCCGTTTTCACGATAATGAAATCCGTGTGCTCTGGCGCCGTAGCTTCCAGGGAATAAATCACGCGCACGATGGAATCCGTGCACACGCGGAATCGCAAATAGCCGTGCTGCAACTGCACCAATGCCCCGTCGCTCTGCTGCTGCACATTCACGACGGGATTAATCGGTACCCACTGCCCCCGCACTGCGCAAGGGAAAAGCAAACTCGCGGCTAAACTCAGAATTCCAATCACTAACAAAAAATAAGTACGACGTGGCATCGCAACGCCTCCCGGGACAACCACAAACTCATGCAAATTTGTGCGAAATCATCCGCTGCGCGAATGTGGCACTCGCTCACAGCGATGTCAAGTGTGTTCCTTACGCGTGTTTGTTTATCTTCACGCTTGAAAGCTTCGCGGGCATTCTGTCTAACAGCCTGTCGAACTCCCACCAGATGTGATAAAACCCAAGGGAAGGAATTTGTTTGTCCACTTATTAGGATCGAGGGAGATCAATCATGGTCTGCAATAAGTCCCGCGTGCTTGCAATCGCTATCATCGCTCTGGCTCTATTCGTGTGCATCTTGCCCTCCGCCAAAGTTGGCGTTCTGGAGACCGCCCAGGTTTTCGCTCAAGCCACCGCAAACGTGGATAGGGCGGTGTTCGGTAAATTGCCGGATGGCACGGTCATTGATGCCTTCACTTTGAAAAATGCCCACGGATCCTGGGCCAAGGTGATCACGTATGGCGCATCTTTAGCCGAACTGTACGTACCGGATAAAAACGGCAAGCTCGGCGATATCGTCCTCGGATTCAGCAATCTTGACGGCTATTTGAGCAACCATCCTTACTTCGGCGCCACCGTTGGACGCTACGGCAACCGCATCGCCAAAGGCCATTTCACTCTCGATGGCAAGGAATACAGCCTGTTCCTCAACAACGGCCCCAACTCCTTGCATGGCGGCAAGGTCGGCTTCAACCGCAGAGTCTGGAAAGCCGAAATCCTTCCCGGCTTGACGGCTGCCGCTGTCCGTTTCACCTACCTGAGCAAAGACGGCGAAGAGGGCTATCCCGGCAACCTGACCGTCTCGGTCACCTACACCCTGACCGACACCAACGAACTCAAGCTCGATTACCGCGCCGAAACCGATAAAGCCACTCCTCTTAACGTTACCAACCACAGTTACTTTGAACTCGGCGGGCCCGGCAACAACATCCTCAATGAAACTCTCTTCTTGAACGCCAGCCAATATACGCCAGTGGACGCCACGCTCATCCCCACCGGCGAAATCAAGCCCGTCAAGAGCACGCCGCTGGATTTCACCAAGCCCACTCTGATTGGCGCGCGCATCAACGAACTCAAAGAGGTCGGCGGCTACGATCACAACTACGTGCTCGATGGCAAGGCTGGAAAACTAAAGCTTGCCGCTCGCCTCTCAGACCCAACCACCGGCCGCCAGATGGAAGTTTGGACCACCGAACCCGGCGTGCAATTCTATTCCGCTCTCAACCTCGACGGCACCATCGTCGGCAAGAATAACATCAGCTATCCCAAATTCGGTGCGGTCTGCCTGGAAACGCAACATTTCCCGGATTCACCAAATGAGCCGAAATTTCCAAGCACCATAGTTCACCCAGGGAAACCCTACGTTTCCCAAACCATCTACAAGTTTTCCGTTCTGAAGTAGCGCCCGCAACCACGAGGCCGCAACTCTTCCACCATGTAGGGGCGCAGCACACTGCGCCCCAGTTTAGCAATATCGTTCCGCAGCGAATCCGTTCTTATCCTCTGTAGCGGCCGCTTTCTGAAGCGGGCGCTTTTGCGTGCAAAATCCCCGCCCTACCCCGCCTTCTTCTCCGTCCGCGCCAACAAATACCGGTGCGGCACCGGCTGCGCATCCTTCCTCTGCCGTTCCACCGCTTTCTCCAAAGCGCTCTCCAACTTCTTTAACGTATCCGCCTTCTCCCCGGTCTTGGCGTCTTCCTGGATCAAAAAGTGTGTGTTCTCGATCTCATTCTTTTCCTGCGTGTCCAGCGCCAACAGCCGCGACTGCGCCAGCATCGGCGTATCCACGCCCGCCAGGTTCACGCCCTTCGCCAGTTCCGCCGAACTCCATCGCCCTATCACCTGTTCGTCAATCTGCAATTCATAGTTGCCTTCCGCCAGTCCTTGCACCACCAGCATTTCCTGGTTGAACTGTGCGTCGAACTTGGCGGCTTGCAAAGCCAGCGCGGTCATCGGATCCGTTTCCGCCGGTGGCAAGGGAAGCGGCAACGCGCTATCCGTCTGCGTCCAAGCCACGTCCGTCTTTGTGCGCCCCAGTTGCGTGATCGTTGTGTTCACGGAAGCGCCGGCGCTAGCCTTAACCTTAGTCACATCAATAACAGTCGATGTCACCGCCGTTTCCGCTCCCCAGCCTTTCAAGATGCTGCCGGCCATCACCCAATGCACGCCTGCTCCCGGATGCACGCGATCGCGCATCAGCGCAATGGATAGCGGCTCATCCGTGGTCTTTGCCTCGGTCAGTGCCTCCACAACAGGCTGATTCAGGTCCGCCACTTGCGTGTGTTTTTCCTCCGCCAGCTTATTCAGAAAATCGCCAAACCGGATCATCGTTGTGTTGTATCCCGGCGTAAATTCCGGCGCCCGCGTCACATCATCAAATGGCGAAGGCCGCAGCAGCGTAATGTGTGCCTGCGGCAGCCGTTTTTGAATCTCTTCCACAATGTGCCGGTAGCCATCCGCATACGTCGAAAAAATTCCATCGTCCCACGGGCGATAGTAGCCGTCGTTCATTCCCAGCATGATCGTGACAATCGTCGGCTTGTAGGGGAAGACGTCCCGCGTCAGCCGCATGTCCACCGGGCCCGCCCAGCCTCCGCTCACCTTGTCCCCGCCGACTCCGGAATTAATGAACGTTACCTTCCTCCCGGGATAGCGCGTCAGCACGAAATTCTCGATGTCTTCGGTGTACAGTCGTTGCTCCGTGATGCTGTCGCCATAGAAGACGACAACATCCCCATCGTGCAACGCGAACGTATCCTTGCTCTTTGCTGCCTCCTGGCCATGCAGCGGCCCACCGCATGCCACCGCAAACACCGCCACCGCTAGAATCAGGCGTATTCGATTCATCTTTTCATTACTCCTCACTTGTGATGGAATCACACCAGACCCGCCCGGCTCGCCGATCGTTCCATTCTAGCCATGGCAGGTGTCACACGCGGCTCGCACCGGCAGGGGTTCCCTTCATCGGCAGAGGGGAAGCGGTAACCCGGCATGACGCAGCCGCACAATCTCACTGTTTCACAAGGTTTATAACATGAACAGCTACAAACTTTTTGCAATCGTTGTGCTTTTCTTTGGCGTGGCGGCGCTCTCTCACGCGCAATCCACCGGTAGTTCCTCTTTGCCGGGATTGACTCAACCCCATGACTACGTGCAACACCGCGTCTCCAGTTACGACCGCACCGGTGCCAACGCGGACTCCCGCCCGGTCTCTCCCGGCGAAACGTTGACGCTCCTCGATGAACCCGGTCCCGGCACCATCACCCACGTTTGGGTCACCATCGCCTCCGACGAGGAGTATCACCTCAAAAAGCTAGTCCTGCGCATGTACTGGGATGGCGAAGCCACTCCCAGCGTCGAGGCTCCCATCGGCGATTTCTTCGGTCTCGGCAACGGCCAATACTTTCTTTATCAGTCCGCGGTTCTTTCTGTCGCTTCCGATAAAGCGATGAATTCCTTCTTCCCCATGCCGTTTCAGAGGCACGCCAAAATTACCGTAACCAACGAAGGCAAGGAAAAGGTCGACGCCTTCTATTTCAATATCGATTACCAGGCTCACGCCAAGCCGCTCCCCCCAGACACTCTCTATTTCCATGCGCAATATCGCCAGGCCTATCCCAACGCCGGCTGGACCACTCAATGGCAATCCAATGGCGACACCCTCGTGAATGACAAGAAAAATCTCAACGGTGAAGGGAACTACGTCTGGCTCGAAGCCAAGGGCAAAGGCCACTTTGTCGGCGTCACCATGTCCGTCATGCAGAACCAGGATCAATGGTGGGGCGAAGGCGACGACATGTTCTTCGTCGACGGCGAATCCCTACCCTCCATTAATGGTACTGGTTCCGAAGATTATTTCCTGGGCGCGTGGGATTTTGGTGGACACTCTTTTTCCTATGCTTCTTTTGGTGCGCCTGTCGTTGGTCCGGAACTCGCTGGATCCCGTTGGTCACTCTATCGTTTCCATTTGGATTCGCCCATTCCCTTTACCAAGTCCATCAAAGCCACCATCGAGCATGGCCATGCCAACCATCGCTCCGATAACTACTCCTCCGTTGCCTATTGGTATCAAACGGAACCGCACGCCGCATTCCCAACGCTGCCGCCAGTGGATCAGAGAGTGCCTCACCTGTTCGCCGTAGGCGGCCCGGGCAGTCCTGCAAAATAATTCTTCGGCGCGCGACCGCGTTTTTATTGCGGTTTATCCGACGGTGGTCGTTTCCGCAACTTCCACAGGCTTGCCGCGTTCCGGGTTCGCTTCCATCGCTTCTGTCTTCAAGAAATAGTCCAGGTTGCCCCGCATCACCAATTGCGGCGCGATAGTCACCTGAGGCGATGGGCAGGAGCCTTGCACCAGGAATTCATACAGCACCCGGAACGCCATGCGCCCCTGCCGGTTCGGGCATTGATACAGCGTCGCCAAAATCGATTCCCGGCGAATCTCCTTCGCTAGGGCAGGGAACAGGTCCGTTGCAATAATAGTCAGCCGCGATAGTATTCCCGTTTCGCGCGCCGCCTGCACTACGGGAATGGAGGCTTCGGTGGTGACGTAGATTCCGTTCAGCTCCGGATGCTGCAGAAACAGCGCTTTGCTTTTCTCGTACGCCTCGGCTTCCTCGCTCTTGTCTTCTACCACCGCCGTCAGTTTCATCTCCGGGTAATAAGTATGCAGCGTGCTCTCAAACACTCGGCACTTCTCCGCGTGTTCGTTAATCTGCAGCGCTCCCAGCGTCACCGCTACATTGCCTTTCCCACGCAAAATCTTCCCCATCAGGTCCGCCGCCAGCGATCCGCTCAACGCCGTGTCGATTGAGACCACTGCCAGCCGCCGCGTGTCCGGCGCATCGGTTGTGACGCACACCACCGGAATTTCCGCTCGCGAAGCGCGCCGCATCCACGTGCCCAGCTTTTTCGGGTGGCTCGGAAACGTGATGATGCCATCTACATTCTCTTTTAGCGCCTCCTGAAATGCCTCTTCCTCACTTTGTCCCTGGATCATCGAATAGTTTCGGAATTGCAGCTCCACCCTATCCATGCCGATAGTTTCGGCTTCCTCCTTGATCCCCGCTCTCACTTCATCCCAATACGAAATCACTCCTTGCAGCGTGTTCACAGAGATGCGGCAGCTCCGTTTCATTGAAAGATACCGCGCCGCCAGATTCACGCGATACCCCATGGCCTTTGCCATGCCCAGCACTTTCGTTTTCGTCAGTTCATTTACGCCGGAATGATCATGAAGCGCACGGTGCACCGTCCCCGTGGAAACACCCAAAGCATCCGCAATGTCCTGAAGCGTTACGCTCTTCGGCATGGCAATCGGCACCCCGCGGCGCGGCCCTCAACTCGAGGCCTTCCCCGATTGGGGCCTCACGCTGCCCAAGAATGCTGCGCGATTCGCAGCCTCTTCGAGGGCGCACCTGTTTCGTAATTTGGAGAAACCTGGTTACTCGAAGCTTCTACCCCGTTCTGCTCCTCATGTAACGCTTTTTATCCGGCGCTGTCAATAATCGATTTTCTACTAGACTTTCTCGCATTCAGAAGCTTTCTTGACTCCGGCAATCCCACTCCCCGAACTCCCACGATCACCCATAGCTCCCACTGTCCTCGCGAGTTCCCACTATCATCCCGAGCCTCCACTGTAACCCTAAGCCTCCGCGATCATCCCAACCCCTGAGTGTCATCCCGAGCGAAGCGAGGGATCTGCTTTTCTTCCACCCTTTGATCTTCAGCCCCCGGATTCCCCTACAAAAAAAGCGCCCCGCGCGCCAATCCACCCGCCCCCGTTTGACGGCAGCCAAACCCTCCGCTATAGTGTTTATGCGGGGTGGAGCAGCCTGGTAGCTCGTCGGGCTCATAACCCGAAGGTCGTCAGTTCAAATCTGACCCCCGCAACCATTTTTAGTTGATAACAAACGGCCTAGGAGACTCCACTCCTGGGCCGTTTCCCTTTTCCGTCCAACTGGCGTCCAAAATTCCCCAGACTGCGTTGCCAAGTTGCGCCGCAATTCGCTTTCCGTCCTCGCTGATCACGTGCGTGTAAATCGTGTCCGTAACTGGCGAGCCGTCGGCGTGTCCGAGTCTCTGCTGACGCAGTTTCTGCGATGCCCCGAAACTGTTCATCAGAGTTGCGTTCGCATGACGGAACGCATGGAAGCCATTGCCGCGTGGCACCTGGATACCAAGCCCCCGAAGCAGAGGCCTGAACTTTCGCTTGAGCAACAAGTTCTGATCCCACGGTGTTCCGTTGCGAGTGGCGAAGAGCAACCGACGTTGATTCGGATGCCACGATTCCAAGAACGTCCTCAGGTGCCTCGAGGCTTGAGGTGAAAGCTCGACCACCCGAATTGACTCAGCTGTTTTCGGATCGCCCAGTTTTCCCCGCCACGAACTCTGCCGCACTTGAAGCATTTCACGTTCCAGGTCTATGTCATCCACCGTCAGTCCGCACAACTCGCCGGCTCGCAGGCCAGTTTCCGCCGCAAGTCCATACCATGTGCGGTGTGGCTCTTGCGCCTTGGCAAGAATGAGTTGGATTTCCCGTTGAGAGAGGAAGAATCGCTGCACTCGCTTTACGTCTGGGAGTACGACGCCTTCCATGAGGTTGTGAGCGACATAGCCCCACGCTTTTGCCGTGGTCCACATGCTCTGGAGTGTGATGCAAATGTTCCGGGTAGTTTTCGCGCTCGCCGCAGAGCCGGAAACGAACTGCTGAACCATCTCGGGATTGAGGTCCTTCATCGGGTACTCACCAAAAAACGGAACAAGGTGCTTCCGAATGTGAGTCCGATAGTTGATGGCCGTCGAATCCCCGTACTGGCTCAACACTTTTTGCTCCCAATTCACAGCGAAGTCCGCGAACTTGGCCGTAGGCCTTGGCCTGTAACTGACATTGTTGACGTGAGCGATCTGGTCATCCAACGCACGCTGAGCCAGCCGTTTCGTTGGATAGTCCTCGGACGACCCAATCGCCTTTTGGCGACGGATACGCTTCCGAACCCCGCCCACGAGAACGTCCTCACGCCATCGGCCATACCAGGTCTTTCCTTCAAGCCACAATTGTCCCTTCTGATACCTGCGTCTCGCCATCGAGTCTCTTTCTCTCGATGACTCAATCGCCCTATGGGGCGAAAGTTTAGCAGAGTCATGGTGCATAGGGTGACGCAGCAAATTCGCCGGCCTGTGCAAAACCGGTTGCTCTATCCGTTCCTGGCATTCGCCTTTTCTCTTCGCGTTCACAACTCCCCGTCTGCTGCCTGCCGGAAATAAGACTTGTTTGGGTCGTTGAAATAGGGCTTGAGGTAACAGAACATTGGCGGCATCGGATTGAGTCCGTCGTAGGCAATCGTCACCGACTGCGCGTTGCGCAGCTCGGTAAACGTCTTCAGATCGAAGCGATAATCGCTCTGCTGGTAGTAGGTCTTCGACGTTGTGAGATTTGCTCTGTTGGACTGGGCGTTGCCGGTCAGGAAACTGACGTGGGTATCGTGGCCAGTCTCGGACAGGTTGTAGCCAATTTTGAGCTGGTCTTCCTTGCCGCAAAGCTCGCTCGCAATCCTCGCGGAATAGTCATCCGAAAGGGTCAGGAAAATCTTTGTACGAAAGGTCTGCAAAAGCGTGCGCCAAGTCTCACCGGGCAATGAAGACTTCAGCGAGCTGATGCTCTGTGTTGCGATGATCGGGATGCACTTCGGTTGACGTGAGAGACTAAAGAACTTTTCATCCCCGGTCGGCTCGTTCTCTCCCACGGTTGCGAAATGCTGGTACTCGTCGCAGATGAAAAACACCTGGCGGAAATACTGCTCCGGGTGGGCCTCCATCTGGGGCACACGGTTTAGCACGGCTCGCTCGAAGTCGAGCTTCATCATCACCCCAATCGCCTTCGCCAGACCGGGGTTCATACCGATGGGAAAATTCAGCGCACAGACCTTGCCGGTTTCGATCAACCAGCAGAACGACGGCAGTGGCTTGCCGTATTTGCCATCCGCGTTGGCCTCCTGGTCGTAACACTCCTTCGGGGGGCAGAAAACCCGCTTCACTTTCGGGTTGTCGTCGAAGAGCGAAAGGAACACCGAAATCCCCTCCACAATTGATGTCCTGAGCTTCGGCTCGATCCGTTGCCAGTCGTCATGAAACCAGCGCTTAACGGCCTCCAGCTGAGCTCGCTTGTCCGGGTCAGATTTCTCAGGTGCAGGGACGGTCTTCTTCTGGAACTCGATAGCATGTTTCTTCAGGTGCCGTTCTAACTGCGTTGTGGCTGGGGCCCGGTACTGGTCCCTATCTTTTGCTTCATCCGGAAGGAAATCGAAGTCGATGAGCTCCTGGATATGCTCTTCATAAGTGGCCTTCGAAATGACGACGAAATGCTGATCAAAAAGCAGCTCTTCTGCCTGCTGGATTCGCTGCTGTAAAAGCTCGGGCGAAATCGCACAGTGATAGATATCGAAAAGGGTCACGTAGTCGAAAGCGACCTTGTGGAGCAGGATGATGAACTTCACGAGATTGGTGTACGCCTGTTGCCAGAAGGGTTCTTTGCCCTTGCCGAACAGGTTGTTCAACAAAGATGCGATGTTGTAGGCCAGAGCATACGCGTCGAGGTCATTGTGCAGGGGGTTGTAGCGGTACTCGGAATCGATGCTGACTTCGACGTAGTCGCCCTCCCTTCGGTGGCGCCGCAATATGTCGCGCACTTTGTGGCAGAAGTCCCCTTTCACTTCGAGAACCAGCCCGCCGATCCGCTTCCCGCGGTCGTGGGCCTGATAGGCGATCAGCTGTTCCGCGAAGGGGTACATGCAGCAACTCGTTTTGCCGCTGCCAATCGCGCCGAAGATGGCGATACCGGTGAAGAGCCCACGCTCGGGGATGGTCAACCACCAGGGGTCTCGAGAGGGTGTTGGTCTACGAGGATTGTGAACCTCGCCGAGGACTACATAGAGGTCATCGCGCTTACGCGGGTCCGAGTAGCGTGGCAGTCGGCCAGGCTTGTCTGGCCGGCGAACTTTCAGAGCAAAAACATAGAGGCCCGAAAGCAAGATCGAATACCCGATGAAAGGCGTTGTGTACAGAAGGAGGATGTAGGTGCACTTGAATCCCCAGAAGACCGAGTTTGCTCTGAGATACATGAGTTCGAAGAAGAGGTTGTCATCGGGGAATGGCATCCTGAAATACAAAGTCATTCCTGTTGCCATTGCGAACAGACCTGCGAGCATGCCTCTGGAATTGAGTATTCGCTGGATCATGCCGCCTCCCTGATGTCTGCCGTCGCAGACGGTCGCGGGGGAACTGGACTGTTTTCCTGCTGGACTCTCCGTTGACTCCTCCAGTGATGGAAATCCGCGTCGTTTGCCATCATCGTTCTCAGCACGATATTCAGCAGCTCTTCCGCGCCGATTCCGATGAACCGTGCAAGGTCTTCGAGCAGCTCGTTGGCTTGCTGTTCGAGGCGGATTCTCCGCATCAAAAGCACTGGCTGTTTCGCATCGCTTAGCACTGTTTTTCTCCTCCTTCTTTCACTATTCCGTTCTCTTCCTTCTCCTGTGGCGACGGGGCCAAAACACTCGGCGCTTCACTTAGCGACGATGGGCGGGAGCGACCTCACGGGTCACTTTCGGCACAGCAGGGCCGAAAAGTGGGGTCGCTCCCGCCCAACTCCGTGTTTTGGCCCCGTCGCTTTTCTTTGCCGTCTCTTTTGCATCTCTTTGTTCTTCCTTGGCTTTGCCCGTTTTCCGGGTGACGCCCAAACAGAACGGCACCCTGAACGCCTTCCTTGGCACCCTCTTCACCCTGATTCGTCATCCTTGGCCCGAAAATCTGGCTGCTTTGGGACCAGATACGTCTCGAAGTACACCTTGCGGTTCGACACCTTCGACGGAAACTCGGCGCGCAGTTCGACCTCCGCAATGCGGCCAGCCTTCCAGCTATTGAAGAGGGTTTCGAAGCGATCGCCGGCAAATCTGCGCTTCGCTTCGTTGAAGAACAGCAGCTCAGTCTTGCCGAGAGTCCTGAACTCGGAACTATTCCAAATGCTGCGTGCTCGGAAATACCGGATGAGGTCCCCGGCGATGTCCGATTCGAGCGGAACCTTGACCGTGGAATTGAAGAGCTCCGTAGCCTTTGCGAAGTGTGCTTGTGTGCGCGAAATGTAGACGAAGCGGAAGTCGGCAAGCTCACGGAATAGCGTCTGGTACTGCCCCAGATGAGTGCCAAATCCCGCGAGCGATTCAAGCCCCGGATCTATATAGGAAAACGAGACCACAGGGGAAAAGCCGGGACGGGGAGAACTGAGGAACAGTGGGAACTTGTCTACGAAATAGCGCAGGCTGGGTTGGCTCGTGGGTCCACCCATGTACAGCTTCACCGGAAGACAGGCTTTTTCGATGTGCAGCTGGTCGCAGAAATAGGCGATCTTTTCCGCTTCCGTTTCGAGGTACTGATACCCCTGGTGGGCGAGGATAAAATCGAGACTGAGAAGCCGGGTCTGGATCGCTTCCAGTCGATGCCGGCGGCGGTTCCGGAGGTTTTCGTGCCCAAGCTGGGCGTAGAGCTTGCGGGAGTACAGATGATAGACGCATCCGTTGCGCCGGTATTCGCGCATCGTGGCGTGCCCCTGGGTGATGAGCTTCTGCGCCAGCGAATGAGTCCGATAGCCACGCTTTGCATTCACGAACGCTAGGAACTGACGGGCCGTGAAGTACCCGGAATGCATGGCCACGAGATAGAGGAAACGTGCCTCAGGGACCGTGTAGCCAAACGCCGTGAGGGCTTCGATCTGGCGCTGAGAGGTGTTCATAGGGATAGGATCTCCGCCGTCAGCTCGCGGTCGCCCAAAACCCGGCGCACGTGCGATGCATCATCGCCGTGACTGTAGAGCGTGAATCCAGCCCGCGCTTTATCGGCCAGTTGGCGTGGCCGATAGTCTCCGGTTGTCAGCTCCAGATTGACCCGCGCAAGGTTCTGGTCCGGCATTTCGTATTCGATCTGCAGGTCAGGCACGGGAATGCGTCCATGAACGACCCGCAAACCGTGCCGTTCCGCAACGTCGTGCTTCTTGTCTGGATCGTCTTTCGCACGGCCAAGTCGCGTGAGATCCCGGTTCACTTTCTTCTTCAGTTCGAAGTCCAGCAGCACGCGGCGCACCCTGCCGCCACTCCGCTCGATGCGGTCTTCTTCCCTCTGATAAACCCGATACAATTCGGCGTCGTGTTTGGCCTCCCGCGGCTTCACAAATCCTGAGTAGATTTCCTGGTCATGGGGCAGCCTTCCCGACCCCCGCATGAGTCGCCGGCCAGCTTTCGTTAGGGTGTACATCCGGGTGCTCTGGCTGAGCGATATATCGACCCGCCTTCCCTCAACCAATCCCTGCCGAACCAGGTTCTCCGTCTCGCGTTCCATCCGGCGCTTATCGCCCCCATAGCCGTAACGCGCCAAATCATCGGCATTGATGACGCGGAATTTGCCCAGGTCGGTGAGGGTCTGGATTTCCGACTCACGCAAGTCGTAGCTCCGGTAGCGGTCGTACAACACAGCTCGCGCGTCCCTCGGCGGAACCTCTCTCGGACGAGGCTCCCGAACGTCCCTGAACCGCCGCTCTGGATGCGGGGTCTCTTCTCTGGTTCTTGTCGTGGCGGATCTTGTGTCGCTAGATGGACGCGAAGACTCGCGCGGGCTCCCGGCCGCCTCGCGGAACTCATCGAAATCGGGTGTGAAATCACGCGACATTTCAGCGTGCCCTTCAATCGCCGTTCGGCCATGACATAGAGGTGTGGCCTCCGCTGACTTGGTTGTCGATGTGTCTCAATTTGCGGCCTGTATCTTTCAAGAAAAACTTGCGTTGAATCGAGTAGATCGCGGCGAAGAGGTTTCCGAAGAGGATTCCGAGCCACAAGAAAAGCTCGGCCCAGTACTGATGAAAAATGAGCCACTTGTAAGGCACAAGAAACTTCAGCTCGCCCATAAGACCAAACAAAGCGGCGAGCAGAACCGCAAGGGCGATAAACATGGCATTCCCGATCATGATTTGACCTCCTGGTTCATGCAGCAATTCGTTCCGCCTTTTCGGCCTGTTTGAAGCACAGTTTTCCCTCGTGTCCTCACAACGCTTTCCTGGTCCTGTCGTCGATTGAATTAAGGAAGAACCGCTGTCGAGGTCCGAGAGCCCAGCCTTCGTCCCGAGGAGGCTCTTCGAAAGGGTTCTTGCCTTCGCGTTCGGTTCGGGATCTTCGAACCGCACACTACTTCGCCGGGCGGCTGACCGCAGTCAGTGCGGCTTCCGCCAAGCGTCGGGGAGCAATCTGGCGAGAGTTCCCCTTACTATTACAGAGGCCTTATTTTGAGAAAATGTGTCGGATTCTTTCTAGATAGGGAGTCTGGCCAGAAAAGCCCTCAAAACGTGAGACTTCTAAAGAGAACATCTTATCGACCTCGGCGAGTATATCTTCCCGATCGTGCCAGGTGATTCGGAACCTGACTCCGAAAATCTCACGCACGCCAACGGCCCGAAAGAGCAGCCTGGCATAGAGGGTTTCGATCCGCTGGATAATGCTTGCTTTCCGCTGGCGGATGAGCTCTGCTTGTCGCAATTTCTCCAGGTACGCTTGCGGGTCGGTTTCCAGCGCTTTCCGTATTTCCCGCAAAGCCCTGCTGTAATGTAACCTTACGGCGCGATTCGTCATGGCCCAGTCATAGGCGATTTCTTCCCAAGAATGGCCCTCAATCCGCTCCCAGACAATCCACATCGTCTTTCGGTCACACATCCGGAGGATCTGCTTGAGAAGAAGGCGGACCTCCAGCTTCTCTTCAAAACTCATGCCTTCGTTCAGTCGTATACGTTCTTCAAAGGCTTGTTCCAGGCGGATTTCGGATTGCCTCTCCGCGGCCACTCTCCGCAGGAAGGCGCGATACAGGTAAGCCCGCAAATCCCGGATAGGAGGGAGGCCGCCCAACTGCTTTGCAAGAATCGCTTCAGAGACGGTTGCTGCAGCCTCCTCCAGAAGATTCATCGCAACACAGGGATCGACAAGGGACTTCTGAGCGTAGGGGACGGCTTGAGGAGCAATGTCCTGAGCTACGGAAAGGACGCCGAGTTCAATGGGTCTGCCGAGGCGGTCAACAGCGTTCACTAACGGCGGACGAGTTCGCGGAACGGTCTTGGTAGTCAAGCTATCCCCGATTCTTTGTCCCGATCCCTGAAGGCGGTTTATAACGGAGTGGGTGGCTACGTCAACTCTCGATGGACGCAACAAGCCTCATCTATAGAACGCAAAGCGCAAGAAAAGGTTTCCTAGTGGAAAACACAGGAATCGCCGCCGCACTGCCTACAATCGTTCCCAGACATGTGAATTCATCTCCCGTACTATTACCCACACATTATAAAAGGGCGCCCCTTTGGAGTAGGTTTTGAGTGCTTGGCTCATTCCCTACAAGAAAGGAACACCCTCTATGACTAGCACTAAATATATCGGCTTTGATGTGCACAAGGAAAGCATCTCGATCGCTGTTCTGGATTTCGCCGGCAAGGTGATGATGGAATGCGTCATCGAAACCAAAGCGAGCACCATTCTGCAGTTTGTCCACGGGCTGCGAGGAGATTTGCACCTTACGTTTGAAGAAGGCACCTGGGCTGGCTGGTTGTACGACCTGCTGAAGCCGCATGTCACGGAACTGGTGGTGTGTAATCCGCGAAGGATTGCCTTGCTATTGAAGGATGGCAGTAAGAGTGACCGGATCGATGCACACAAGCTAGCCGAACTGTTATACATGAAAAAAATTATGCCGGTCTATCACGGAGAGCATGGCCTGCGCATGTTGAAGGAATTGTCCCGCAGTTATTTGACGATCAGTAAGGATCTCGGGCGGGTGATGAATCGACTCAAGGCATTGTACCGGAGCTGGGCCATTCCCTGTGCGGGGACGCAAGTCTACGCACCGCATTACCGTTCGGAATGGTTGAGCAAGATCATGGAAGCTGGGGTGCGCCGGCGGGCAGAACTTTACTACCAATAACTCGACGCCCTGCGGCTGGTCCGCCAACAAGCCCGGAAAGAGCTGTTAGCCGAGGCGAGGAGGCATTGTGCGACAAAGTTGCTGCGCCAGATTCCTGGTATTGGTCCGCTTCGGGCGGCTCACTTGGTGGCGTTGATGCAGACGCCCCATCGATTTCGCACCAAGCGGCAACTGTGGACCTACAGCGGGCTGGGGTTGGAGACCCACGACAGCGCGCAGTACCGCGTCGTGGAGGGACAGCTACAACGCTCGAAGAAACCCGTCACACTGCGCGGCCTCAATACGAATCACAACCACGACCTCAAAGATATTTTCAAGGGTGCGGCGATGAGAGCCAGCACCGCTGCTGGACCGCTACGCGATTTCTACGAGGCTTTGCTGGCTAAGGGGAGGAAGCCCACGATGGCGCGCTTGACCTTGGCGAGGAAGATTGCCGCGATCACGTTGATCGTCTGGAAGAAGGAGGTACGTTTCGACGCCAACTATTTGAAACAACAAGCAGCTTGAGCGTCTCTGGCAAAGAGTCCGTTCCTCCTGGGAACTATTCCTGGTGGTAGCTGTCGGGTTCTTGAGACGCTCGGATTCGAGGGGAAGTATCCATCGGACAAGTCAGGCCCGTGCTTCAAACACGCGAGTCTCCGAAGCCACCCTATGCCCTCTCGGACAATCCAAGAAAGCCATAGGCCACGAGTCTCAGATAGGACCATGCGTTGCCACTCATAAAGTGGATAACTGTCAGGCTTGATGTTTCAGAAACGAATGGCGCCGTCGCAACAAGAGTATGGAACCACAGGGAAGAGGAAACGTTCCTGCGCTTCACACGCCGGAACGAAATAAGCGACTCGGCCTGAGGAAGACCACTCTCGAATCGAGAGTGCACGTTCAAACAGTTGGGCTGAATGCCGAGACAAAAAAGTGTCGGCACCGAGCCGAAGGGGAGATATTTCTCTTGACATTCCCTCTTATAGGACGCTCGGATTCGAGGGGAAGTATCCATCGGACAAGTCAGGCCCGTGCTTCAAACACGCGAGTCTCCGAAGCCACCCTATGCCCTCTCGGACAATCCAAGAAAGCCATAGGCCACGAGTCTCAGATAGGACCATGCGTTGCCACTCATAAAGTGGATAACTGTCAGGCTTGATGTTTCAGAAACGAATGGCGCCGTCGCAACAAGAGTATGGAACCACAGGGAAGAGGAAACGTTCCTGCGCTTCACACGCCGGAACGAAATAAGCGACTCGGCCTGAGGAAGACCACTCTCGAATCGAGAGTGCACGTTCAAACAGTTGGGCTGAATGCCGAGACAAAAAAGTGTCGGCACCGAGCCGAAGGGGAGATATTTCTCTTGACATTCCCTCTTATAGGACTTTTCCGATTACGGCACCAAGGGCAGTTCGCCGAGATCTTTTCAAGGACACTTACGGGATTACAACTCCACGATTCAGGGCTGCCATTTGGGCTCCTTCCGAATCGCGCACCACGATGCGAACCAGATAACTTCCCGGTGGCAGATCAAAACTGGACTTGACCTTCAGCCCTTCTTTGTTGAGTCGCTCCCGGGTTGCATCTTTCAGCTTCATCTCGATGACCCTCTGCTGGCCGTCAAGCAGGTTTCCGTTTTCGTCAAAAACGGCGGTCACGACGGTCAAGTTGTCACCATCGCGATCCTGATCTTTGCGGAACTTCAGGGTATTCGTTTCAATGCGCGCCAGAACCGTCAAATGAACGCCATCCGCACCACGGAAGAATTGCGTCTGGCATTGTACGGGAAAGTCCTGCATCTCCGCCTGGGAGAAGACAGCCTGCTCGATCTCCTGCTTCGCCGCCGCCTCAGGATTGGATTCGCCGTGGGGCGCGAAATATCCGTGTCGGGCCTGCAGTGTCCATTTTTGCTTGCTCACCAGCGTCACTTTCAGCTGGTGATACTTTCCATCGAGTTTTAAATACTCGGGTGTAAATCCCAATACATAGGAGACTTCCGGTTCCGTCGCCGCCTGCAGTAAACCCTGTTCAATATCATTCCGGTCATGAAAGAAAAGTCCGCCAGTGCCGTCGGTCAGTTCGCCAAGCACATCATCCTGCGCCCGCTCCCCTGTCCTGAGGTATTGCATCAAATCAGGTGCGGAAACCGCGAGCTTGGCATATTCCGGCGGAGTGGAAGCATCCGTGTAAGTGGGAGTGTACAACCCGCGGGCGTCAATCGCACTGATGACAATATTCGCTCTGGTGGCCCGATCGACGATATCTCCGGATTCGTGAATCGAAGACGGCACGAAAAAGCCCGGCGACACCATTACGATGGTGCGCTGCCCAGGCATCTCGCTCATCCTCCGAATCACTGCACCAAGAGAGGTAAACTCCCGGCGCACCTTGGATTCACCGAACGAAAGGATCCCCTGGGCTGCTGCCCTGGTCGCAATCTCTGGGCCGCAAGCCTTCATAGCCGCCGCTAGCGCTGCGGTATCGTTCAACTCGATGATCTGATTAGCCAGATAAACCGACGGCGGCATGCAATCCTCTACGGAGCCCTGCAAGTTAGGCATGATTCGCTGGATCGCCTGGTCCAGTTTCGTTCGGTCTGCCGTGAAATCCTGCTCCACTTGGCCGGAAGTGGTGAATAGCGCGAAGCGGTCGCCCTCCCTGAGGAAGGCCAACACCTTACTGGCCGCCTGTCGGGAATACATGGCATCTGCTGCCGAAAGTTGCAGATCGTCGAAGAACAGCGCGACAAATCCTTGCGGGAGCTCCGGCGCTTTCACAGGCGTTCCATCCGAATTCGTTTCGGACATTCCCATCTTCACGGCAGCTATGTGAAAAACGGGAGTCTCCATGGAGAAGGTGGAGATAACTTGCGGTTTGTGGTTGTCTGTGAGTTGAAAATCCTCTTTTTTCAGATTTGCGATGACTTTGCCATCGGCATCCCTCACCACGACTCGCACGAGGACCAGGTTGACGCGCAACTTGAACGTCGTGGGAGTATCGCTTGAAACGATCTCGTTGCCAGGTGTTTTCGTTTCCGGTTTTGGTGTGTTTTGGGATGTGTCCGCCTGTGGTGCTTGAGGAGCTTGCGCTGGAGCCGGTGACGTCTGCCCGCGGACACCAGGCAATCCGGCGAAGAACAAAACGCCACCCAGAAAAGTGAACCAGACGGTTCTTGGGAAACTACTCGAAGGCCGGCTCCGAGGATTGGTCTCCATGATTCTTGACCCTTCTGCCTGCGACTCAATATGAGAATGAACCCCAAGCAATTAGCAGAAATCATCCAGGAACGAGGATGCGCGCGGCATTCGTCCTCTACAAATGTAACGCGGAAATAACAACCAAGGTAACTGCAGAGTGTATCCGAAACTCAGTCCAAAGAACGTGCTGCGAACTCGACAGGTCATTAAACACAACCTAATCAGTTGATCCAACAACATTTCCCCCACAGAACCTGTCCGTTGGGCTGTACGCAATCAGAACCTAGCCATGATAGTTTCCCGTATGGTTCAACGCTCGCGAACGATTTTAGCTTTTAAGACTCCTGTAAGTAGACTTCGAACATAATGCTGCATCGACCCATTGAGACCGCCGCGTTCATCAGGGCTTTAGGCGGGAACCTGCAATGCGGCCGCCGGTTGCAGCGTAGAATGCCGAGTCCAGGGGATAGCCCACACAGCTGTCGCGATGCAGAGCCTCGTACCCCAAAAGCCTGGCTCGGCGAGAGTTCCTCTTTCACCACACTTTCAGCCTCACTAAGGACTCACCTCTCGCGACCGCGAAGTATCGTTTGCAGGTATAGAGCGCGTGGCGGCTCTGACGTCGGCATTGCTCAAAACCCCTATGTGCCGCCAGATAATCCGGGCTCCGGAGTCAAGCAGAACGGTCGTAGGAGTCGCGAAGAGCCGTGAATCGGCAACAAACGACGGGCCTACGGCCCAAAGGTTCATCTCTGACTTGCTCCCAGAATTGTCCGGTGTGGAGGCGGCGAAAATGCTCGGTTGCACATAGTAGATCCGGCAACCTCGGCCAATGAGGACTTGACGCAATATGGGCCAGTTGTTGGCCAGATCCTTTTGGCATGCCGGACATTGGCTTGCGGTATATCGAACAGTCCAACAGGGTTCTTCGTGACTGAGCACGAACCGATGCCCGCTGCGTTCCATCGCATCCACTGGAGGAAATCGTCCCCCTAGGCCGTTCTCCCTCGAAGCGATAAAATGCAGCGTCAGCACCCCTAGGATCAAGACCACGTTCATGCTGACCAAAGTCCAAAACCAGAACTCATATGTCAGGGCTCGGAGCCTTCGAAAGTTAATCATTGAATGTCTCACGGAGTGACGCAATTGCCCTGACTATCGATAAATAGGACGCCTCTCCGGCGTACAGCCTCACAGATCCAGCCGAGAGTCTCAAGACCACCGGCTTTGATACTGGGGATCGCACCAAACTCACGTGCCGGGCAATTGCCAGTTAGGCAAACGCTGACCGTTGCAACATCACGCTCTTTTGAACAGGCTTTGGATGCATCTTCGGTGCCAAGATCGGCCGCGATGACGCACATGTGCTTGTGGCCATGCGAGGCGAACATCCCCAAAGATGTTCCTTGATCATCAATTAGGACCTCTCGGAGGTTGATTTTGAAGCGTATTGGCCGATTTGGTTCGATGGAGGCTTCAAAAGAAGATCGTTGATTGCGGAGCTCAACAAGCAAGCTTTGGGTCCTTGCGCCAAGAAGGATGAGCGCGCACGCCATACCGATGATGGTGACCCAGCGCTGCACCTCCCCGCCGAACCTCCTTTCTTCTGGCTTGAATCGATTAGCTTCCGATTGTTCATGAGCGCGACGAGCGCTGGCGTAGAAGCGGAACTGGATGCCAGCGAATTTATGATGAAACCCGGTAAAACCCGTCCCCGTAGGGCGGGGCAACCTCATACTTTCGCGGACAATCCAACGGGACGCACGAACACTCGTGAATGACATGACCTGTACCGAACCTGCCGAACCTGTGCGAAATCAGTGGACAGGACAGTCGTTGTGATACAATAAAAATTCCTCATCGAACCCCGGGCTGGGAGCTGTGCATTCGCATGTACTGCCGCTCAGTTCGCAATACTCATTAACTGTGCCCTGATCCACCCACCCCGTTCCGTATGCCCATGTGCAAACGTCATTACCGTTAAGCTCCGGAATGTACACGCAAATATACCAACTACATGTGCCGGTGCAGGTCTTACCGCTCGCGGGTTGTGGTCTTAGGAATAGGGCCGACGCTACGATCAAAATACTAAGCGAAAGAAACAAATATTTACGTCGCATGGTTGAGTATTCCTCCTCTACAACAATCATGTTCTAAGTTGAGACGGCACCATAGCCGCCTAGATCTGTATATTCGGTTGATGTCCCAAAATCAATTAAGTGCGGGTATCACATTGGCGAATAATGTGACACAAGTGGCGGACTTGGAGCCCCAATTGGAGGGCAATAAAAATGAAACTCCCGGGACCAACCATTCAGGCCAGATGCTGGCCATCTTGGGCGAGCCGCAGACCTCCGGGTGACCGCCCGCACATACCTCTCACGAAACGCGCGAAGGCCTGCGGGGAGCTGTAGCCGAGGAGGTATGCAACCTCCTTAATCGACGAGGCCCCATTGGCCGACAACAGAACCCTGGCCCTGTCTAGCATCAGCTGGTTGCGGAAGTCGCGAAAACGCCTGCCGTCCACCGCACGTATTGCCTTTTCGATCGTGTGGCGATCGACTTTCATCTTCACTGAGAGCGACCTGAGAGACAATCGAGGATTCTGCACAAGATCCGACCGTACCTGATCGAATAGATGAACATGATCGTAGGCCATGAGCCCCCCTGGGACAGTACAGCAGGGACCTGGGGCAGGGCTGAAACTCTCGGATACCGGGCCAGCCTTACCAACCGTCGCTATCCGCGTATTTATACCTATACTCTTACGCATCAGATGTCAATAATTCTCTAGCTAATTATTCATCGATGTTGTGACCTGTAGTGGACGTCAACGATACTCATCCTCCCAGCCCAAAGCGCGAACCATTGTGATTGCATTACAGTGACCGTAAGTGCCCGATCCTTTTTGACGGCCCGACGAGCGTGGAACCTATCCGCATGTACCTACTCGGCTCGCTTTTTTGGTCTATAATGGCGACGGTCACGGTTGCTCCGCCGGATGATCTTTCCTGCGAACTTGTCCGGCAGGGAGGTGTCTTATGTTTCGGAACTCTCTCGCGCTCCTGCCGTCGATTCTTGTACTTTCGCTTTCCGCGGCGCTCCTGCAGGCCCAAGATGCGGATCAAACATCGGAGAAGCTCGGAGGTGCAGCGCCCCGGGCCTCTGCGGCTAAGTATCGAGCGCACCTGGAAAGAGATAGATTCACTATCGGCGCCGAATTGTTAAGCAAAACTCAGGCCTCCCAAACATTCGCTGCTGGCGTTAACCGCTGCTGCCTTGTCGTCCTCGTGGCCGTCTACCCGAAAAAAGACCAACCCGTCGATCTTTCGTTTAAGGATTTTGCGCTGGCAGAAGTGGGCAGCGACATTCCCGTGAGACCCGAGAGCGCCGCGATCGTGGCGGCTAAACTGGAAAAGCAGAAAAATTCCAGAAGCACCGATGTCTCCCCGCAGGCCTCCGTTGGGTACGGAAGGGGCACCTATACGGATCCAAACACCGGCCAGCCGGTCCACGCGCACACGGTCGATACTGCAGTGGGGATCGGCGTAGCTGTTAATGGCAAGGTTCCGCCAGACGTTGCTGATCGCGACCGCGACGTTATGGAGCGCGAACTCTACGAAAAAGCTCTGCCAGATGCGAATGTTTCCTCGCCAGTTGCGGGCTATCTTTATTTCCCCGTTCCTAATCCAAACAAGAAAGCAAAATACCATCTGACTTATTCCGGGCATGCAGAGCCGGTAGATCTCACTCTCCCCTGATCGCGTTTATCCGGATTGTGGCTCGATAACCGCGCGACTAACAGGGGCCTGTTACCATTGATTCTGTTGGTGTGACTTATGATGCTCTGGGCCGTATGGCGGAACAAAACCGCTCTGGCACGTACACGCAAATCGTCTATGCTCCTAGTGGCCAGAAACTGGCATCGATGAATGCCTCAACGTTGCAGAAGGCCTACATTCCCCTTCTTGGAAACGGAATGGCCGTCTATACCTCCTCCGGCCTCAGTTACTACCGACATTCGGATTGGCTTAGCAGCTCTCGATTTGCCTCCACGCCTACAGCACCTACCAGAATGTATTGGGACACGGCCTATGCTCGTTTTGGGGAACCCTACGCCCAAAGCGGCTCTGCTGATGTCTCGTTCACGGGCATGAATCAAGACACGGTCGCGAATCTGTACGATTTCCCTGCTCGCGAGTGCGGCGGCGCGCAAGGCCGCTGGCCCTCGCCCGATCCCGCCGGACTCGCCGCCGTCGACCCCACCAACCCGCAATCCTGGAACCGCTATGCGTATGTGCTCAACAGTCCGTGTTCGTTGGTGGACCCACTGGGTCTTGATAGCTGTAATCTCAACATCAAACTGAACAACGCGGCAAACCTAAAAAGCTTGGAAGGGATTAAAGGCGTTATCGAAACGATTTTTCAACAGTCGTCCTTGGGCCAGCCCAACTCCGTAGGTGTATCCTTCGTGACTGACGGAAAACCGGATTTCACGCTTACGTTTAACAACAACGGAGTGCCTTGAGGGCCAGGAGGCAATGCTCCTCTCGGTGGGAATACCGGACAGGTCTTCGCGAATCTTTACCCGTACTTGACTTACGGTGTGTATACGAATACTTTTCTCGGTTTTCGTGTGAGTGTGCGTCACTTCTGACAAACGGAGGTGGGTAACTTCTGAAAAGCGCCGAAGTTCTTGAAGGGCATCCGAAGAATCATCGAAGAAGCACATGGGGTATCTGCCGCCGATCTGATCGATCAACTCAACCCCAAGATTCGCGGTTGGGCCAACTATCATCGGCACGTGGTGAGCAAACGCACGTTCAAACGCGTTGACTACACCCTCTTCTCTAGTCTATGGAGATGGGCACGACGAAGACACCCGAACAAAAGACCGCGCTGGTTCAAAACGAAATACTTTGACCGGCGCGGGAATCGGGACTGGTCCTTCTTCGGTGAAACCTGCGATGACGAAGGACGGCCGACTAAAGTCTGGCTGTACTACGCCATGAGCACGCCCATCAAACGACACGTCAAGGTTAAAGGCGAAGCGAACCCGTACGATCCAACCTATGAAACCTACTTCGAAGAACGCGAAGGGGCTCACATGCTGGAAACGTTTCGGGGTACCCGCACTCTTCGCTATCTCTGGTATGAGCAACGTGGACTCTGCACGCAGTGCAACTCAAAAATCACCCGGATCACGGGCTGGCGCCTTCATTACTGCGTCCCCCGTGTGAAGGGCGGTTCCACTTGTGCCACGAACTGCGTTTTACTACATCCCGAGTGCCATGACCGGGTTCATCGTCAGCGTCTCCCCGTTTCGAAACCGCGCCTCCCCCAAAGAGGCGTTCGAAGGGCTTGAGCTGGGTGAAGGGCAACCTTCACGCCCAGTTCTGAGAGGGCCGGGCGGCCGCAAGGCCGCCTGGCTACTCGGTAGCAATCCGCAAATCTTTAGGATAAGTCCCGATAAGCGCTTGTGTTTACCGAACCGATCAACTCCCGGATCACAATCCGGAAATTGGGGTAGTCTCAATGGGTCGACGCAACACCCGGGTAGAACCCAACTTGCCTTGAAAACAAAGGCCGAATCACTCGCCAGGTTTAAATCAGTCGGAACACTACCCTGGCTAGGTTTTGACCAAGTGCAGCCAAACGGATCGCTTCTCCCGGGGAAGCATTGTCGAATCAACGCATTGGATGGTGTTGCGTCGACCGGTTGAGCCGGCAGGTTCAAACGGGTTCACCCCAAGCTGCCACGTCCAACTAGCGTCCAAAATCGAAGGTTTCAAGGTGATTTTTGGGGGTCGGCGAACTGTAAGGGCAATTGAATCATCAAGACTTAGGGTTTGATCGTCAATCT
>CAVZYC010000001.1:0-642753 GCA_963779395.1 Candidatus Acidiferrales bacterium | reverse complement strand
CAGATGGGACTTCTTCTGATTCTAAAGCATTTGCACCCGTTCTGAAACTCCGAAAACTCACGTTTTGCCCTCTTGGAGTGAACCCCTTTTGTGAGACAGTTTTGGTCAACGCGGCTGCCTCGTCAGGCGCCGGTCCCCAGGATCATGAGACGCTTATGCGCGGGACCATCTCTGCGCGCCAGAAAACCCCAACCGACCAGGAGGGCGAACGTGGATAGTTGAAGAACATCACCAGCAAACAAGGTGTCCAATCCCATGGCGAAGACGGCATGTCGTCGCACAACGGCAATGAGGGTCGCAAAGCCGACAAGAACCATGAGAACCGCAAGCATAACCCCGAAAATGCCAAGGCGCATGTGCGAGCGAATGTGATGGGAGGAAGCTAGAGCGATTTGCGCGACGAACACAAGAATCCAACACGTAAAGATCGCTCCGTGGAAATGGACAAGCAGGCTCGGCAAGTGGGCGTGAAAAACGCCCGCCAAATAGTGGGTCCGGGCGAATCCGATGAAGACAGTCAAGAGGATGAGCCCGGCCATCGAGCCAAAGAAAAAATCGTCCATGCGCTTGCGAATGGGAAGTGATCTGCTGGCAGCCATTTTTCACCTTGCTCGAAGGCTGGAATCTCCAGGTTCCACGTTGGGTATACCCCATCTGTCACAGTCCTTGCCTACTCACTTACGCCGTGCCGTCGATTTCTTCGTTACTGAGCGGCCCTCCAAGCAGCGTCAAGCCGTGCTTTTCGAACTCCGCCTTGCGCGCTTCCTGATTCTTAGGATCTGTGTCTTGCGCAACGGGCGACCAGTCTATCTCCATCAGGCCGGCGGGGGAATAGAGATGAATGGCGCCACAGTGCTGTTCCTGCGCCACACTCCAGCGGTGTGGCACTTTCATCGGCATCAGCAAGGAATCGCCAAGTTTCAGGCGCATGCGCTTGCCGCCCACTTCGGCAACGAACTCGCCCGCCAAGATGTAAAGCCACTCATCCTGCTCGTGATGCACGTGAAGAGGGGCGCCGCGATAGGGGTGATGGCCTCCCGCAGGAAACACAAAGATGGCAAGCCGCCCCTCGGAGTCGGACGCACGAACGACCTCGGTGTCGAACATCCCTGACGGCAAGGGCGCGCGCTCATCTGTACCGTCGGATGTGCGGGTGAAGCCGGACCGTACCAACACCGGCCGCCGGACATTTCCCTTGTTGGTTGCCTGATTCACGTCTGCGAAAACTTGCGAAACGGCCGCCGAGTTCAGCGAGAATCCCTCGAACGAAGCGAGGGCGCTGGCCGCAAGAAATGCTCTCCTGTCCATTGTTCTCCTCCCTTGAAAAAAGCTTCTAATTTCGAGTTGCCGGGACGCTACGTTGAATCCGTCCTAGTTCTGTTTCTTTAGAGTCAGCACTGTTTTCTGATCTTCTTTTGCCGGCGCCCAGGTGGTACGCGTCATCGTGTTGCCGTCATCCGAAACTTCAAGGGTGGCGAGGTAAAGAGTTTTGCCTCCAAGTCTTGTTTCGGACGTCATTTTTCGAGGCCCCGCAGTCCGAAAGGCCGTCGTCATTCCCGGGGGGGACATCGGACTCTGCACCGCCATGAAAGTTCCGTCGGTCGGGCCAGCCCATGTGTTGTCGATAGGATCGATGTAAACGTACATCTGACCAGGCACGGGAAAAGTGATGGTCATCGTATCGGGCTCCTCGATTCTCTTCAGCATCTTCCAAGTCCCCTCCAGGCCCGGCCCACCGGAGACTCTGGCGTAAACGCTGGACCCGTTCGCCGTTCGATTTGCAGGATTGAACCAGGTGTAAGTCATCGTGAGGGTCTGTCCTTCAGCAGAAAGCGCCAAATGTATCTTCCTAGTCACTCTATCCCCGATTTTTTCCACGCAATCCCACGAAGATGGCCCTGTGATGACCCAAGTCACAGTCGAAGCTGGGCGATCTGTGGGATAATCCTTGCCGTCTATCGCGAAGTCATACTCGCTGTTTCGATTGTTGGAAAAGTGTTCGCCGCCTGTAGCTGACTTCGAGTACGCGATGGTGCCGGGCGTAGGGACCGGATTTTCGGTTTTCCATGTTCCCGCAAACGGGCTTTGTTCGACCTCCGCGACCTTGGTGCCGTGAATCGTGACTGCTCTTTTTAGCGGGCCGCTCACCTCTCCCATGTCTCCGGTCTGCGTGAAGGAAGTTGCGGTGATACCGGACCATACTTCGTGCCACATCATTTTCTTGCCGTTCTCCGGAAATTCCATGTCGATCGTTAGCTGTTTGCCGTCCCACTTCAGCGAGCTATTGAAATAAGAATCTACATTGCAGGCTGCGGGCCCGGAATTATTGCACAGCATCCCGTGCAAGCTGTTTGTGTTCTTGTCCCACCAGTGGAGCGCGAAGAGATGGACTTCACCAAACGGAGCGCGGACGTGCTCTTCTTCCATCAAGACGTATCCGCCGGGGCCGCTTCGCCAGGCTTCCTCGCCCGTGCCGGTGCCGCCAGCTGGCGACATGCCACCCGGCTCGAACTCATACGTTGTCGACCACTTTCCCTCAAGCGCCTTGGTAAGGCTCTGCATTTCAGGCGGAGGTTGTGGCGCACTGGTAAGTGACTGCCCGCGTGCTCTTGCAAAGCAGGCCACCCACATGGTCAGAAGGCCGACGAAGATTAGCCCGATCCTGAGCATCGTTTTCATAGAAATCTCCCTTTCCGGAATCTCCCGGTTATTCCACCCCGACAAGACCACGGACAGACTGAAACAATTTCGCCGAGCTGTAGCCGACGCCGTTGCGGAAGACAATATTGACACTACGAATGTCGGAGATATTTTTTGAGGGATCGCCGGTTACGACGACTAGGTCCGCTTGCTTTCCTTTCGCGATGGTGCCGATACGGTCATTTTGTCCGAGATATTCCGCGCCATTGGCCGTTGCGATGTGAATCGCTTCCACGGGCGTGAAGCCCGCTTTGACGAGCAATTCGATTTCCCTCTGATCAGCGTACCCCGCTAGTGTTCCTCCGTCGCCGGTAGGGTCGGAGCCAGCAAGCAGAAGGCCGCCGGCGGCGACAAAGTCGCGCTCAAACTGCATTTCTTTGGGCATCAGGTGATACATAACCATTTTCGGCAGGATGAACGCCCGTAGAATTCTGTATATGAGAGCGCTCTTGAAGCAAAGCGCGCGCATCTCGCGGCCCTCAAGGGCAGACATGGGCTGCGCGTCGTCGGTGACATCGGCGAAGACGGCCATCGTCGACGTGATTGCAACATGCCGCTCCACGAGATGATGAATCATCCGCTGCACTTCCGGGCTTTCGACGTCCAGGCGATCGTCGATATCTCTTCCAGCGGCGCGATCCGGAGGGCAAATTCCAGGCCGTTTTCCTGGAAAAAATTCCGTGTCGACTCCAAGGCCGTGCTCAAGACCGTCAATTCCCATGTCGGCCGCTTCCGTGAATCCCACCGAACACAAATGCCCAGTAATTTTCAGGCCTTTACTATGCGCTTCGTCGATGGCGGCTTTGAGTTCTTCCGGCGTGAGATGTATATAGGCTTTGAAGGAGGTCATGCCCTCGGCAGCGCCTTGATCAACGGCGCGACGGACTTCGTCTGGGCTGGAGAGCGCATGCATTTGCGAAAAAGTGAGCGGATTGGATTCCAGATATGGCGCGGTGAGAAACATGTCTGGCCCGGGGTGCTGGCCGGAATCGATGGCGCGTTTGATGGCAAGGTCGGCCTGTGCATCGATACTCCCGGTAGTGCGGAGCGTGGTTACGCCCGCTGCCAAATACATCAGCGGAAACGAAACAGGCTGCTCTACCAAGAGAATCTTGCTAGGCAGGCTGTCGGGCGAAATGGTGAAGAGATGCTCGTGAAGCATCACGAGGCCGGGGAATACGGTTTTGCCAGAAAGATCGAGAACGCGCGCGCCCGGAGGCGCGGAGACCGATGACGACGGGCCGAGGTCGGCGATCTTTCCGTTGTCGAGTATTACCGTTTGATCCTCTAGCGCTGGTGATCCTGTGCCGTCTATCATCCGCGCATGAATCAGCGCAATCACCGGCGCGTTCTCGACAATGAAGGCCGATGGCGGCTGCTGAGCGGCTCTCAAGTGGCAGGCACGCGATATGCGCATGCCGGCCCAGGCCAGCACAAGGACTAAAATCACGAAAGGGCTGAGGCGGAAAACCCACTTCCAAAATGAACGAAACGCACTCATCGGCTGCCCCTCCTTGCGGGCGATTCAACTCTCAGTTTCATCTTCACTCGCCATCGATATGTAGAACTTAGTGGAGCATTTAATTCGAGCGATTGAACCGCTAATGAATGGTCAGCAATTTGGAATCGTAGACAACCTTGCCACCGACCATTGTCAGAATGGATTCCGTTTTCGGCAGAGCCTGTGGCGACACTTGGAAAATGTCCTGCGAGAGCACCGCGAGATCGGCAAGTTTGCCGGGCTCCAGACTGCCTTTGTCTTTTTCTGTGAACTCGGCGTAGGCCGCGGTCAGCGTGTAGGCCACCACCGCTTGCTCTCGTGTTATCGCTTCTGATGGACGGTCTCCATGGATTGTCGCGAACATAATATTCAAAAACGGATTTGTGGGGCCGTCCGACCCCAGCGCCACGGGAATTCCTGCAGCCAATAGCGATCTCAGCGGTTGGGCTTTGCTAAATGCGGCACCTCCAGAGCTGGCAGCGCTGGATAACCCCATCAGGTGCGAGGGGTTTTGCACTACTACAATTCCGTACTCCTTTACCCTGCCCACAAGGTCCGGAAACAGGCTGTCACCGTGCTCAAATCTCACGCGCCGGCCCGCCCAGACGCTTCTTCCACCTGTTGCATCCATCGCGTCAAGCACTGCCTTCGCGGCACGATAACCCGAAACATGCAGGATGAGCTGATCGTTGTCTTTAAGTGATTCCTTCAACATGGCCGCGATCTCTTTTTCCGGGAACGTCAGCGGCAAGTCCCCGAAAATATCATCGAAGGGCGGAGCAGTTGGCATTTTGATTGCCTCGCGCGGAGTAAACGTTCCTTCGATCGGCACTCCATCCGTCATCCACTTCGTTCCACTCACCGTGATCAACCCATTGGGATTCCGTGGCACTCCCTTGCCTTCTTCAATATCCCTTCCTGCGGCCGTCGTTCCAGGCATCCGAATTACGCGGATCCTAATACGTGTAGGAACTTCTTCGAGTAACGCCACCGCCCGGGCCGGAGGAATTCCATTCGACATATCTTGAATTGAAGTGATCCCGAATCTCTCCGCGTCGTCGAGCGTAGACCGGAGTTGAGCGACCGCATCTTTTTCCGGCACCGCATTCTCGACGGTTCGATCCATGTCCATGCCGGCGTACTCCCGCACCACGCCGGTTAGCCTACCCTTTGCATCGCGCTCAAAGCGTCCGCCCGCGGGATCCGCTTGATTTTCCGGAACACCAAAAAACGTGAGCCCAGCACTGTTTAGAATGAATCCATGACCGGTTAAGGTAACCAAAAGGACCGGATCTTCGGGTGCCACCCTGTCGAGCGAATCCCTATTGACGGAAACATCTTGAAAGATCGCTGACCCGATTGTGGCCACAATCAATGACTTGTTGCGAGATTTACCCGCCGTCGCGGCTATGGCATCTCTGACCTCATCCCATTTCGGGTTCATTGTTTTCAGGTGCACATCCACCTCGTTTACTGGGTGGAGCTCCAGGTGATTGTGCGCGTCGTTGATGCCGGGGATTACTGTGCGGCCGGCAAGATCAATTTGTTTCGTTTGCGGGCCAGCGAGCGATTTTATTTTTACAGAATCGCCGGTAGCAATGATTCGCTCGCCGCGTATGGCCAGTGCTTCGACGTATGGCTGGCCAGAATTGCTGGTAAATATTTTGCCGTTGAACAAGATCAGCTCCGGTGCCGATTGCTGGCCACGACCGGCGGAGCACAAGAACAGCAACGCGAAAATTGTGAGCCATACGCTGGTTCGCATTCTAATCATGTTTTTTCCTTTCTCAACGAGGCTAGCTGCAGGTTCGAGCGGGCGCTCAAGGCGATGTTGGCCTCGCCGGATGCGGGCCCATGTCTCCTTGGTCGGGCCGTATCACGTTGAACCGTGCCGCCAGCATAACTACTGGCCTCCTATTTCGGGATCTCACCGTTCCAATTGCTGTTTATCGGGTCGAAAGGCTGCGCGTTTGGATCAATGACTGTATTGTGGCCATGCGTGATCTTCCATTTACCACCTCGCTTGACGAGCACGTACGTCAGCTTGCCGGACCCTGGAGGGGCTTTGCTGCCATCCGGTAGAATTCCGCCGCCTTTATCATCCTGAGTAACGACAGCAATCGCGACAACTGGAGTCACCGCTCGAATGGTCATGTCCCGGGTGCTCATTCCTCCGTCCCGAAAGATTGTTTTGAGGTACACCTCGTGCGCTTTGACGACGGCGGCCTTCCCGCGCCAATGCATGCCGACGACATTGATCCAATCCGCATCGTCTGCGAAAAGGTCTGCATACATCTTCATGTCCTTCTGATTCAAGGCTTCGGGAACGGCCATAACAACAGTCCGGATGGCTATTTCGTCGGGCTTGCTTAGAGTTTGAGCGTTGAGAACACTCATGGGAAATAAGCCGATTACAATCACGCCAATTTGATAGCCGTGTAGTTTCATATTGCTAACCTCCCTAACTTTGTCGGATGCTGCTGTCTATTTCGGGATCTCACCGTTCCAATTGCTCTTGATCGGGTCGAACTGCTGAGCGTCCTGATTCACGATCGTGTTTTGATTGTGGGTGACCTTCCATATGCCGTCGCGTTTTACAACCACGAACGTGTCCAATTGGCTGCCGCTGGGAGTCTTCTCCTTATGCCCATCCGGCAGAACCATTTCACCGCTGCCCGTCTGTACAGCGACCGCCACGGCCACATCCGGTGTGATCATCCGAATCGTTATCTCGCCAAAATGTATTTCTTCATTTTGGAACATCACGCGGTGATATACGCCAAGGGCCTTGACGATGTCGGCTCTTCCTTGCCAGCGTGTCCCCAGGACATTAATCAGATTCGCGTCTTCCGTGAAAACGTCTGCCATTGCCTTCATGTCATGGTGGTCCCAAGCTTCCTGAAATCCCATGACTGAGGCGCGAATGGCCGTCTCGTCTGAGGTGTTGACCGCAAAGATGTTCGCGCCAACCATCCAGAGCAGTCCTGCCATCCCAAATCCAGCCAGATAATGAATTGATCGCATTCGATTGTCTCCTCTGCTGTTTGGTCGTTGAAGCCGGGGATTACCGTGCGGCCGGCAAGATCAATTTCTTTCGTCTGCGGGCCAGCGAGAGATTCTATTTTTACAGAATCGCCGGCAGCGATGATTCGCTCGCCGCGTATGGCCAATGCTTCGACGTATGGCTGGCCAGAATTGCTGGTGAATATTTTGCCGTTGAGCAGGATCAAATCTGGAGTCGGGTTCTGGCCTCATGCAAACCCGCAAAAATAGAAAAACAATAAAGTCAGCGTTGAAGCGGCGAGTCTCCGCATATTCAGATCCCCTTAAAATCTCGCAGTCCCAGCAAACTTCTCGGGGGGTTAAGGCTAGCATCAAATCTGCTCTATTGTCGCTATTGTCCTCAGAGTAAGTCAGCCCTTACCGGGAAAGTGGAGGCTAGTACCGGTAAGCCGGCTTTTCGGCGCTGACTGTATGTCAGCTTACTCTTGTAATCTGTTGTGGCGATTTTACTCAACTGCTCTCTAACACCTAACCTGAGAGTTGCCGTTATACTGCGATGGTGCGCTGACACGAGAGCTGCCAAACTGTTTAGCGCACTTACAGGAGACCTAAATGATCGTCGTGACAGGCGCAACGGGGCGCACGGGAAGGGCAGCAACGGAAGCGCTGCTCGCCAAAGGCGAAAAGGTTCGCGTGGTTGGGCGAGACATTAAGAAGCTCGCACCGCTCGTGGAGCTAGGTGCGGAGCCTTTCGTCGGTAACGTCGAGGATGTCGCTTCTATGACGGAAGCTTTCAAAGGCGCTTCAGCTGTCTACCTGGTTCTGCCCGAGGACATCTCACAGCAGGATTTGCGTGGGCATCAAGAACGTGTTTCCGATTCCTACGCAGCAGCAGTCGCCAACGCCCATGTGCGATTCGTCGTCAACCTAAGCAGTATCGGCGCTCAGCATGCGAATCACACCGGCCCCATCGTCGGCTTACACAATCAGGAGCAAAAACTCGATCGAGTTGCTGGACTTAACGTCCTGCATGTGCGCGCAGCGTACTTTATGGAAAATCTCTTCATGAGTATCGAGCCGTTGCGTTCAACGGGAACATTACCGGGTGGTTTTCAGGCGGATGCGAAAATGCCGTGGATTGCCGCGAAAGACATCGGCGCCTATGTCGCCACACGTCTCGCTGCCCGCAATTTTTCCGGCAGTTCAATACAGGAGCTACACGGGCAGCGCGACATCTCCATGAAGGAAGCGGCGTCAATTGTCGGCAACTCTATCGGCAAGCCCAATCTCTCATACGTGCAAGTGCCGAGCATGATGCTCGGGCAGGGCCTTATGAAGATGGGGTTACCTGAAAAAACCGCAAAACTGCTTATTGAAATGTGGGATGGTGCGAATGCTGGCCTCATCGTGCCCCAGGAAGCGCGCTCGGGAAAAATACGACACCCACTACGCTGGAATCATTCGTCACCGAGGTCTTCGCGCCTGCGTATCTCCAGGCAGTCTGAAAGCGGCGGACGGTTTACTTGAAACCACTAAACATGACGACGTCTGCGTCGTTGGAGCGAGCCCGGGTAATGGCGAATTTCTTGCCATCCTGGGACCACGCATATGCAGCCACCAGGGCGGGCTCGGAGTCGAAGTGGGTCAACTGCACGGGCGGGCCCCCTGCCAAAGGCTGCATGTAAACATTCTCGGTACCGCCCGTCGTATTGTGTACGTAAGCGAGGGCACGCCCATCCGGTGTCCACCCCAGCTCGTGCCAGTTGTACGTAGCAGGCAGTTCGATCTCCTTTGAAATTGTACCGTCCTCCAGTCTTTGCACCACGATCTTCGACTTTGCACTTGCACCCTGCCCATTGGTCCTTCCGTAGGCGATAAATTTGCCGTCCGGGGAAGCGACTGGAGAGAAATCGGTTCCGTGAGCCAATTCCACTGGCGCACCGCCGTCAACGGAAATCTTAAAAACTTGCCCCGATGTGTCGGTTGCTCGCGCTTCGGTGTACACCGCCCATTTGCCATCCGGCGTACAGGAACCCTTCTCCACGTCCTTCGCGAAAGTTAGCTGCTTTAACTCACCCGTTGCGACGTTGAGAAGCCAGAGGTTGGGCGAATTGTCCTCGAGGACTCTGGCGACCACGACCATATCACCTGGGCCGCAGGCGCTTGCAGCAAAAACCACATTATCATTCTCCAGCAGGCGCACCCGCTGGCTGCCATCGGCGGCAGTCGCATAGATGTGCCACGCTGCATCCTTTTGCAGAAGTTTCCCGGCGGAGATCCACGACAGATCGTACCCGGTCGCTCGTTCGGTCGATATGCTAGTCAGCTTCCAGCTAATTTTGTCAGTTAGCACGGCTGGCGAATCTCCCACCCAGATCGTCGCTGCTGGGCTTTCCTGAATGGTAACGAACGCCTTTCCTTCCCCCGTTACACTGAGCGAGAAGTACATGCTCAAATCGTTGCTGATCTTGAACGGATCCCCAGCGGGGAAGGGTTGAAACCACACCTGCCATCGCAGGCCGGTTGACTTCTCAGCGGCAACGAAAAAAAGCCCGGAACCATCTGGCAGCCATGCGACCGTCGTGACCAGGGTTGGAAACGAAAAGCTCTTTACCAGCTTCCCTTCCGGTGTAAATACTAGAATGGACGTGATCTTGTTATGCCCTGTGTCAAATGCACCCACCGCGATGAGATTTCCCGCAGCTGCCCATGAAGGATCTGTGAACAAACCTTGGCCCTTCTCCTCACGGCGTCGAAAGATGGCTTGCTCGCCCGTGCCGTCCGCATTCGCAATCAAAAGCTGATCTTCGCCTCTGTCCCGGATTAGACGGCGGTACACGATGCGTTTACCATCGGGCGAGAAGGCCGCTGCGCTGGCCACGTCACTCACGACTTGGCGAGAAACCCCGCCCAGGGAAGGCACGCTGTACAGATTGACGTTTCTTGGATTGGCCGGATCGGTATGCGTGTAAAACAGATAATTTCCGTCGGGGCTGAAGGTGGCACCAGAGCCAAAGTGACCTGGCTGCGGCGGAACAACCGTAACCTCACTGCCCGTAGCCACTTGCTTCACTCTCAGGCTGCGTTCCCCCTCTCGCCTGTCATAGGCCACCAATCTGCCGTCCGACGAAATGCTGACCAACCCTATTGCTTCTCCATGCTCTGTGAGCTGTCGAATGCTGATGTTGCGAGTATCGATTGGTGGTGCGTTCCGGTCAAAAAATTTGTACAAGCCGAAAGCAGCTGTCACTGAGAGGGCCAAAGCCACTAAGGCCGCGCCCATCAGCGTGCCCTTATGCCGTCGGGCTTCAGCGATGAGTACAGAACTGGACGATGAGCCAGTAGATAAAACCGCTGAACCCGTAAGTCTTGAGGGGGGAACCGATGGCTTAGAGTTAGCCGAGGAACCCGCGGATTCCGCCTCTGTGACCACCCCGCCCGATTCCGAATCTCGCTTCAGCCGCATCAGTTCGGAGCGCATTTCTGACGCGTGCTGATAACGCAACTCACGGTCCTTCTCCAGCGCACGATTGATGATCCGATCCAGATCGGGCGGCAGATCGGGGTTCAGTCGTAAGAGAGGCAACGGAGCACGGTTCATGATCCCGTCGAAGATTACCCCCGTACTCTCGCCGCGAAAGGGTAACGTGCCCGTAGCCATCTCGTAGAGCACAGCACCGAAGGAGAATAGATCGCTCCTCACATCCAGCTCTTTCGCTCTCACTTGCTCGGGTGACATATATGCAACCGTGCCTAGCGTAGAACCCGGACTGGTCAGTTGCTCTGCACTCACGCCCTCGGTCATCTCCGATGGAACCGACCCTTGAGCGGGGCCAGCTCCTGTGAAGATTACTTTCGCCAGGCCGAAGTCGAGAATCTTGGCGTGGCCGCGCTTGGTAACGAAAATGTTGGCAGGTTTGATGTCGCGATGAACGATGCCTTCGGTGTGTGCGGCGTCCAAAGCGTCAGCGATCTCTATCCCTAACCCCAGTAGAACATCGGTGTCCACGGGCCTTCCGCCGATGCGATGCTTCAGCGTTAAGCCGTCGAGAAACTCCATGGCGATGAAGCGTTTGCCGTCTACTTCGCCGATTTCATGTATGGTGCAGATATTGGGATGGTTCAGGGTGGAAGCGGCGCGAGCCTCGCGACGGAAGCGTTCCAAGGCTTGAGCATCTTCCTCCAGATCATCGGGCAAAAACTTCAGCGCGACGAAGCGCCCTAGCTCCGTGTCCTGGGCCTTGTAGACCACACCCATACCACCGCCGCCAAGTTTCTCGACGATGCGGTAATGGGAGATGGTCTGCCCGATGAGCGAGTCGGTGCCTGGCATGTGCAGCACATGTTAGGTTGGGGGCAGGAAGCAAGTCAACGAAATCAAAACCAATCCTAAATCATGATCAAGCGGTTACCGGAGAGTGGGCGCTAGCTGCAACTCGTCTGGTCATCCGTCGCATCGGCAGTTGACTCGCTCCAACGCAAGCGTCGGGGCTCACACAATATCCTTCGTGGGTAAAAAGAAAGTCCGTATAATTTGCGCCATGAGCGCACCAAATGGCCGATTTGGCACTCGGAAGCTGGGAATTGTCCCCATAACCATCTCAATTTTTCTATTCTTGCTAGCGTGGCATTTGTATATTTATGGGCAAGACAAGTCTGGTTTCCCCGACGGCTACGACGCCGTACAGGCCGCGCCTAACAGCCACAAAGTTATTTTCGAAAATGAATTTGTGCGCGTGCTCGAAGTCACCATGCCGCTTCCGGGCGTGACAGAACCTATGCATCACCACCGTTGGCCGAGTTTCTTTCTGGACTGGGATACAGGTGGTGGGTCGCCGCACGTTCGTTATCATCGCGCAGATGGCACCGTTCGTGATAGCCCCGGCGTGGAAGCTCCGATTCATCTCGGCACTTGGAGTGTGCAATGGATGAAGCCGGAACCAATGCATGCCATTGAAGTCGTCTCGATGCCGAAAAGCAGCGCGACTATTCCAGATGGACCTCCTCTTATTCGGGTTGAGATTAAATGTCATCCGTAAGAGTTCACACATTTTCAGCGACCTATGTACTTAGTCAAGCGCCTGGTTAACGTCGTGGCCTGAAAGCTGGTTGTGAATCGACGTTCTCGTCATTTCTCCGCTTGGCCTTTTCCTCGGCTTCAGTGGAATGTTCTGCTTCGCTCTAAAACCCAGGTTGCAAAACTCTGCCAAACTGCGGTTCTTCCAATTGGCAGTTCCAATTCCTGCATAACCACTAAGAACAACCCTCCCCAAATCGTTGCGCGATGCACCCTATGCGTCGACCACAGGTCATAGGCCACCATTAACACCAAGAAGGAATAGGCAACGACATCAATCATCCATGGTGATTGTTGGAAAATCTCGAAGGGCCATCTGTTGATGGGTGCCTCCAATAGAGTAATCGTCGCGATGAGAATCAACCGTTTGTGCGCCGCTGGATTAAATCGTTCGCGGAACGCAAAGTAAAGCAGGGTTCCAAAAATGACCATATCTCCGGTGGTTGCGGCGTAGAACGCCTTTGCACCTGCGTTCATAGCCGCTCCGTTCCTCCGGAGCAAATCCGTTCCTGCCATGACGCCCAACACCACCATCACGCACGCCAAGCCAAACGCAATCCTACCCAGTCGCCGATGTATATCTGTGCGCCCCATCGAAACCAGCGACGTCTGAACGATCAACATTAGAATCCACGATGTGAATGCTGCACCGTGCACATGTATCACCCAACTCGGCAGGGGTGCTCTAAACACGCCGGCTAGAAAATAGGTCTTTGCAAAACCCAAAAATACTGTCCCAAGAATCAACAAGGCCATTACTGAAAAGAAGTATCGCTCGTAGCGACGCTTGGCAGGTGCTTGATCGGATTTGATCACCGTTTGAGTGTCAGCAGACATTGCCTCTCCTATGCTCTCTCCGGTCAAAGCCGTTTTCGGTTGGGATCGCCGCATTCTATATTAGTTTTCAATGCAGAGTTGCATCTCGCGATACGAATGACCAATGCCTGATAACGCGGTCCTCGTCAATGCGAATTCAGCGTAACGAGCGAGCTGTCCCGTTCTGAGAAGTGACAGCGATGGATTACGATAGGGGACCTTCCGACCTGGCGGCCATGGGCAGGTGGGAAACTCAGTTGTTTTGGAAACATGTTCACAATATAGGTCTGCAAGTGTGTGGACCCAATTCCGTGGATTTCAAGACTTTTGCGAAACACACTTTGCAAGAAAGGAGCTGCAAAGTGGAAAGAAAATGGCATGAGCGATATCCCCAGAAGTTCCGTATACGAGCTGTGGAGCGAATGAACAGTTGTGACAATGTCTTGCGACTGGCTCGAGAACTCCGTTTGAATCGCAGCCTGCTGTACAAGTGGCGGCATCGGCTGGACCCAGCTAACGGTCAGGCTCAAGGCGAGGCCACGGTACGCAATTCCCGGGAATCCACACTTCGCAAGGAAATCGACAAACTGAAACGACTCCTGGCGAACAAAACCGTGGAAGTGGATTTTTTCAGATGTGCCTTGCAAAAAGTCGAGGCTCGACGCCGGAACAGCGGTATCTCTGGCGAGCAGGCGTCTACGATGCAATCCGAGACGTCGTTGCAAGGCAGCTTGAGTGTCGAGCGAATGTGCCAGTTGGGACAGGTGAGCCGGGCGGGATTCTACCGATATTTTCAGACCCGAGCGCCGATCGAGGAGAGCATGACGGTACGCTCTGCCATTCAGGAGATTGCCTTGGAGCATCGGCGGCGCTACGGCTATCGGCGGATCACAGCGGAGCTCCGCCAACGAGGGATGCTCGTGAATCACAAACGGGTCGCACGAATGATGGGGAAGGATAACCTGCTGACGGTCCGACACCGCGAATTGTTGCGGGCAGCAGCCCCGAGCGGCGAAGTGGAAATCTACGTCAACCTCGCAAGCCGATTGAAGGTCGGCGGTCCAAACCAGCTGTGGATTGCGGATATCACCTACATTCGACTCAAGACCGAGTTTGTTTATTTGGCAGTGGTCCTGGATGCCTTCTCTCGGAAAGTTGTGGGCTGGTCCCTCGACCGCACGTTGCAATCTAGGCTTCCCCTCGGCGCCCTAAAACAAGCGATTTCGAGTAGGCAGCCGCCTCCGGGACTCGTTCACCACTCGGATCGTGGTGTGCAGTATGCCTGCGAAGCCTACATCCAAGTGCTTCAGGAACACCAGATCATGCCTAGCGTGAGTCGGCCGGGGCATCCGCATGACAACGCCAGTTGCGAAAGTTTTCTAAAGACGTTGAAGCGCGAAGAAATCTACGCCAACGACTACCGTGATATGGAGCACCTGGCCGAGGGGATCGAGGAATTTATCGAGCGATACTACAATCGGTGCCGCTTGCATTCGGCACTCGGATATCGATCGCCAGAGGAGTTTGAGAAGCGATCAGAAAGTGAAAACGGAGATAATCGGCAAATGCGCATCGTCTGGCCAGCTATTGGGACAGTGTACCCATAAAATTGTCTCAACGAGGGGTTCACAAACCCATTTGTCAGTTCAAGGTCTACTCGAGCTGTTCCAAAACTGTGCCAAAACCCTATCTAAATGTGATTTCGAGGGTTACTTCGAGCGAGAAGCAGATTCCCCGAAATTGTTGAAAACACTAAAAAGTGAAAGCAAAGGAAGGAATCGTTGGAACGGGTGAACGTGCTTGCAAAGCAGGTGCTCTCCCAGCTGAGCTACACGCCCACGGTAACCCCATGATTCTAATAGATTGCTCGTGCGAATATCTACAAATGACTACCTGCTCTGTTTGCAGGTGCTCTCGCAAACTGAGCTGCCCACCCATCACGTGGAACCTTCACCCTGTACGATACTTACAACGATTTCCTGAACAGCTTTAGCTTTGATTCTCGGTCCCTTCGGTCCAAGAACGCACTTTTTCAAAGCGATAATTCGCCTGTGGCTGCTTGAAATTCCTCGAGATTTCCTGAAATCTTGTCGAATAGCCCACATCTGATACGTCATATGTTCAGGTGCATAATGGCGCTCACAATGACGCTAAAGGAGAAAAAGTGATGCAAATCGCCCTACTGATTTACCACTCAGCGGAAGAGTTTGCCATGCGCAAGAACGATTATAGCGATCCTCGTCTCGGCGCCTGGCGGGCTTACTACAAGGCGCTCGTCGAGGCGGGCGTCTACGTCGGCGCCAATGCGCTAGAAGTGCCCGAGACAGGAACAACAGTGCGCCTCAGGGATGGAAAGCGCCGCGTACAGGACGGACCGTATGCTGATACGAAGGAGCAGCTGGCAGGATTCATCATCCTGGAACTCCCTTCCGTTGACGCTGCCCTCGAATGGGCTGCGCGATGCCCGGGAGCATCGATCGGCGCAGTTGAAGTCCGGCCGTTGGCGCGTGAAGCCATGCGGCGGGGGTTTACAGGATGAATGGAAGCAATCAGGAGGACACTCACCGGACCGTAGAGCGCGTGGCGCGAGAATCATACGGCCGATTAGTGGCCTACCTTTCCTCGCACACACGCGACGTAGCCAGCGCCGAGGATGCTCTCAGCAATGCGCTGGTCGCGGCTCTCACGGCCTGGCCGCGAGACGGCGTGCCGCAAAATCCGGAGGCCTGGCTGCTGACGTCGGCGCGCCACTCCTTTATTGATCTTGTGCGTCATCGGCGAGTAGCTGAAGCGAGCGAGCCCACTCTCTTGCTCCTCAGGGAGGAGTGCAAGGAAATGACCTTGTCGCCGGAGTTTCCAGATGAAAGGTTGAAACTGCTCTTCGTATGCGCCCACCCGGCGATCGATCCGGCCATACACACGCCCCTTATGCTTCAGACCGTTCTGGGCCTGGATGCCGTGCGTATTGCCCAGGCATTCTTGATCTCACCGAAGACGATGGGCCAGCGCCTTGTGCGCGCTAAAACGAAGATCCGCGACGGCGGGATTCAGTTTGAGGTCCCGCCAGAGCGTGAACTGCCGCAGCGACTCGACGCGGTACTGGAAGCTATTTATGCCGCCTTCGGAATTGGCTGGGATGGGATGGCGGGCGTTGACCAACGCGGCCGGGATCTGGCCGAGGAGGCGATCTGGCTCGCACGGGTCCTTTTGCAGCTCATGCCCGGCGAAGCAGAAGTTCAGGGTCTGCTGGCTCTCATGCTCCACTGCGAAGCCCGCAGACCAACGCGGCGGGCGCTAGACGGCCGATACGTTCCTCTTTCCGAGCAGGACCCGAAGCAGTGGTCGATCCCGCTGATCGAAGAGGCGGAGCGCCATCTCGGCGAAGCATTCACACAAGGACGCTCCGGGAGATTTCAGCTTGAAGCTGTAATTCAATCCGTACACGCTGGGCGGGCGCGCAGCGGCCGGACCGAGTGGAGTGCAATCATGCTGTTTTACGAACAACTGATTCGCGTATCCCCAACGCTCGGCACGCGAACTGGGTACGCCGCCGCGGTCGGCGAAGCGAAAGGACCTGAAGCAGGGCTGGCGGTATTGGACGCGATCGAACCTGAGGATGTCTCCGCTTATCAGCCCTACTGGGCAGTTCGCGCTCACCTCTTGCAACGGCTGGGGAAAACATCTGAGGCCGCGCATGCCTTCGACCGGGCAATTGGCTTAACTGAAGATCCCGCAGTGAAAGAGTTCCTGCTCCAAAGACGGGGCTAATTGTTTCTCTTGGCTCTGTAGAAATCAGCCCACCTCACCCGTCACCACTATAGAGGCGGCTTTAGGAGTCGCATCAAGGACTCGTGCGCAACAAGACGGCGCGCCTCGAATCAATTCACGAGGACAGGCAACAGATATGACAGTGCGCGACAATCCGGTTAGACGCATTATTGTGGTGCGAAAGCTCGGCGGAAAGCTTGTGATAGACGTACAGGGCACAGTGCGAGTGCCGATCAAACTAAAGCTAAACTCAGTTCCAGCTCCAAAGGTACGGATTCCAACCGGCTCGGTCGAAATGCACTCCCTTCACACGTCACCCTTATAGAGACGCCCTAGTGGCGAGCTTTACTGCCCGAGGTTGCGTTCAACGGCTTCCGAATCGATCAGCCGACGCGAGCTAGCAACGCCTAGGTACACAAGTGTTCCTAATTGCGTTCGGAGCGCAAAGGCTGGCAAAGTGGGACGGTGCCGAACGCGAAAAAAAAGTTGGGAGAGGCAAAGGCGAAAGGTTGTCTCGCCGGGAAGATTTCGCAGGAGGCACAGCGCTGTGAATACGATCCAAAAGTCGAAAACGTTCCCCCCGATTTTCATTGGAAGGTGGACACCCAAGATCTTGTTTTCGTTGAAAGGGAGGCCTCATCGGCACGGACAATTGCGGCGCCAACTGGGAAGCGTGTCTCAGCGCATGCTTACTAGAACGCTTCGCAGTCTGGAATCCGCAGGATTGGTCGCCAGGCGGATGACGGGGTCGAAGACCGTCGCTGTCGAGTATTCCTTGACCCAACGGGGAAGGACAATCATCACCCCACTCAGAGGTATGTGTCGTTGGGCGAAACGATACCGCAGGAACGTGAGTGCGGAAGTGCGCCTTTCAGAAGCGAACAAGACGGAATGAGCGAACATTCGACGTCAGTTTGCGTTTTCGCGTTTTGAGATTGCGGTGAGGTTGAGTTCAGAACCGCGAGATGCGGTTCAAAAGGAGGACGACATGAATATTACGAACAAAGCAATTTTGATTACCGGGGCCAACCGTGGCATCGGCCGGGCGCTTCTCGATGAGGCGCTTCGACGGGGTGCGAAAAGGGTGTATGCGGCAACGCGCAGTCCACTGCAGCATTCTGACAAGCGCGTGACACCGCTCACACTGGACGTGACCAGCGCTTCACAGATCCAGCGCGCGGCCAACGAAGTTGACAGTTTGGACCTGCTCATCAACAACGCTGGCGTTGCGATCTACGACGATCTGAGCAATCTCGATGTGATCGAACAGCACCTGGCGGTTAACTTCCTTGGGGTCCTCAGAGTGACGCACGCGTTTTTGCCGCAACTGAAGCGCTCCAAAGGGGCCATCGTCAACAACCTTTCATTGGCGGGGCTCGCGGCCTTGCCGGTGATACCGTCCTACTCCATATCGAAGGCAGCCGCGTTCAATCTGACGCAGTCGCTGAGAGCGCTCCTGGCCAGCCAAGGCGTAACGGTCCATGCCGTCGTCCTGGGTCCGGTTGACACCGAAATGAACCGCGGCTTCAACATACCGAAAGCCTCGCCCGAGTCCGCGGCGCAAGGCATCTTTGCCGGGTTGGAGAATGGAGAAGAGGATATCTTTCCCGATCCCGCGTCCCAATCCATCGCGGAGGGCTGGCGCACTGGCGCAGTCAAAGCGCTCGAGCATCAATTCGCAGCCTTCGTGCCGCGCCCTGCGGCGAATGCCACATAATGAACAGAAGTACAAGTCTCGCAGCTATAGGTCAGACGCCGTTATCTTTAAGGCAGCGGTGCCACTTCCCTTGATGGATAATCTTCAATATGCGATTGAAACTTGAAGGAGGTCAGATGAGAAAGGTTCGGACGATTGCAGTAATCGTAGGACTATTGTTCTCGCTCACGGCGAGCGCGCAAAATGAACATCCCTCCAGCGCAACGAATAGAATCGAGCCGCTGCCACGCGATTTGGAAATTCAGCTGGCGCTCAGTGCACTCCCACCGCACCTTCGTGACAATGCGACTGTATATGTCTTAAATCCTGACAAGGGCTTTGAAGTTGCCCGTAAAGGCACGAATGGATTCCACGCTTTTGTAGCTCGAACCGGCGACGATTCGTTCAGGGGGACTTGGCCTCTAAGGGAGTATCGAGACGATATTCTCTACCCGATTTCCTTTGATGAAGCGGGGGCAAAAGCTCAGATGCGGGTCTTCTTTGATGCCGCAGAGATGCAGGCGAAGGGAAATCCGCCTGAAGAACTGAAAAAGATCATCCAGGAACGTTACAAAACCAATTACTACAAAGCGCCGGAACGAGCGGGTGTGTCATACATGTTGTCTCCAATTCTCAGAACTTACGTGAATCCGGATGAAAATGAGAACGTAGCAACGACTAACAATCCCCACGTGATGCACTATGCCCCGAACGTGTCGAATGCGGACGTCGGCGGCGCAACCCCAAGCCCCGAACAACTGAGTTACCTTAGCCAGCATGGCCGCTGGCCCGACAGCCCGGACCCGTTTGTCATACTTCACGGCGCCCATGGATACATGGTCCAGTTTCTCGGCGTGACGGAAAGAGACGCCATTAATAAAGAATACGAAGAGATGCTTGCGCGGCTTTGCAAAATCAAGGAAGCGTGGTGTTTGCCACACTAGAAGCTCACTACGGCAAGGATTGATCGCGCCGATCAGGCTGGTGTAGCGACGGAAGCAAAGGGAGAGCAGACAATGAAGACCAATGATTACACCACCTCATTTACGGTAGACCAAACTCCCAAGGAAGTCTTTGATGCCATCAACAACGTCCGCGGATGGTGGTCAGGAAAAATCCAGGGCGACACCGACAAACTCGGCGCCGAGTTCACGTACCGTGTCCAAGACATGCACCGTTCCAAACAAAAGATTACGGAGTTTGTTCCTGGCAAGAAAGTTGTGTGGCATGTATCGGATGCAGAACTGACTTTTGTAAACGACAAAACCGAATGGAAGGGCACAGACATTGTCTTTGAGATCTCGAAGAAGGGCGGCAAGACCGAGCTTCGATTCACACACATCGGCCTCGTTCCCGCCTTCGAATGCTACGGAGGCTGCTCAGGCGCATGGGGCGCGCTCGTCAACGGCAATTTGCGAAAACTCATCACTTTGGGCAAAGCTCAGCCAAGTCCGTGGTGAAGGGCAGCTGACGAATATCGCCGCAAATCTTGACCAGCGTCGCTAATCTGGCGACAGAGAGGATGGGAGAGGATCCATGAGCAATAAAGATTTCACCGCCGCCATTTCGGTGGACCAAACTTCGGAAGAAGTCTTCAACGCCATCAATAATGTTCGCGGTTGGTGGTCGGAAAACATCGAAGGCAGTACCGACAAACTCGGTGCTGAGTTTACGTATCGCTACCAAGATGTGCATTTTTGCAAAATAAAAATCGCAGAACTCATCCCCGCCAAGAAAGTCGTTTGGCATGTATTGGAAAATCGTTTCAATTTCACTAAAGACAAGAACGAGTGGAAGGGCACAGACATCGTTTTTGAAGTCTCGAAAAAAGGTAATAAAACGGAAATCCGATTCACCCACCGCGGTTTGGTTCCCGAGTACGAATGCTTCGATGTCTGCTCAAACGCATGGGGCTCTTATATAAACGGTAGCTTGCGGAGCTTGATTGCCACAGGTAAAGGGAAGCCCAACCAGAAGGAGTAGGGGGCGACTCAAGTCTGCTCTAGGCCGCGAACACCTTGTTTTCCCTTGGCACTGTTTGGGTGCAGGCTTTCGGTCCAACTTCAGTCCAATTCAAGAGGTTGGTTGCACCGCGTGGTTCCGCGTAAGCGACACCAGACGCGGCACTTATGTGATTTGCCCTGCTTACTTGCAAAGCAGGTGCTCTCCCAGCTGAGCTACACGCCCATACCTAATTCAGTTTAGGACACTTTCGAGTCTATCGCATCCCCGATCACTAATGCCGGTGGCGAAAGTGCTCGAACATGGCGCTCTTCCTGGGATATTTGGCAGGACGTTGAATACCAGTTAGATGGGAACGAATGCTTAAGCGACGAAGTAGCGCCACTACTTTCGCGTCAGTGCCTCCGCAGGTTGCGCAACTGACGCCGGAAGGATTGCGGCATCCACCAGAGCTAAGGCTTCTTCCACGATGTCCAGGCCTTGGCGGATTTCTTCTTCGTTAATGATCAGCGGCGGGCAAACCCACAGCATATTGAAGCGGCTGAAGGCGTAGAGATGCTTGCTCTTCAAGTGGCCGGCCAGTTTGCTCATCTCTGGACTGCTTCCATTGAAAGGGGCGAGTGGCTCACGCGTTGATTTGTCTTTCACAAGTTCCAGAACACTGAAGAGCCCTTTGTAGCGCACGTCGCCGACGCAGCGGTACTTCTTCTTCATTGCTTCCAGGCGCGAAGCCAGATAGCGGCCCTGCCGCTCGACGTTGCCGAAAATATTCTCTTCCTCGTAGAGCTGCAGGTTGGCAACAGCAGCCGCGCAACAGACCGGGTGACCGCTGTAAGTAAGTCCGCCCCAGAGCATGTTGGTTTCAAAATATTTGGCAATGGGGTCGGAGACGATCACGGCGCCCAGAGGCAGGTATCCGCTCGTCAAGCCCTTGGCGCAACTCACGATATCTGGGCGAATGCCGTAATGTTGCGTGGCGAGCCACTTGCCAGTGCGGCCGAACCCGCTCATGACCTCATCATCAATAAGCAGGATACCGTACTTGTCGCAGAGCGCGCGAAGCTTGGGATAATAATCGTCGGGAGGAACCAGCAGGCCGTTGGACCCGGTGATGCCTTCCACCAGAATTGCCGCAATCGTGTCCGGGCCTTCCATTTGTATGACTTCTTCGATATGGGAAACGCATTCGCGTTTGCAGGTTTCCACTTTTTGTCCGAACGGGCAACGATAGCAGTAGGGATCGAATACGCGCACGATGCCCGGAATGCCGGGTTCCACGGGCCAACGCCGCGGATCGCCAGAAGCCGTCATCGAACCCATGGTTGCGCCATGATAGGACCGGTAGCGCGTGATGATTTTCTCGCGACCGGTAGACAGTTTTGCCATTTTCATGGCGTTTTCGTTAGCTTCGGAGCCGCCCAAGGTGAAAAATGCTTTTGCGAGGCCTGTGACTTCAGCCAGTTTTTTGCCGAGCAGCCCGCGCGGCTCGGTGGCGAAGCTGGGTCCCGCAAAGCACAGTTCGTCTACCTGCTTCTTGATGGCTTCCAGCATTTTTGGGTGCTGGTGGCCGACATTCAGGTTGATGAGCTGCGAGCTGAAATCCAGCCAGCGATTGTCATCGCCGTCCCAGAACCACACGCCCTGGCCGCGTTTCATGTGAATCGGAGTCGATGCGCCCTGCACGGACCAGGAGAACATCGTGTAATCACGGTTTTCTTGAACTATTTTTCGGGAATGTGAATCCATGGGTTGCGTTCCTTCCTTGAAGTATTGCCAGCCTCAGCGCGAGTTCAGGATCCAGTCCATCGTCTTCGATGCCAGGCGGTCCAGAGCCACAACCGACATTTCCAGATGCTCTTCCCTGGTGTCTTCTATTTTATTATGGCTTATGCCTTTCAGCGATTGCACAAACATCATAACCGTGGGAATCCCCGCACGCGAAACTTCCGCGGCATCGTGCAGCGGGCCCGAAGGCAGACGATGTGAAGCGCCCGAGGTTTCCCGGACGGCCTGTTCGCCAAGATTCAGCAAGTGGGGATGAAAAGGTATGGGCTCGATGTTCCACAGACGCGACCAGGTCACCGTGCAATTCTCTTCTTTGGCGAAGCGGTCGCTGGCTTCCTGGGCTTCGCGGTACATGTGGGCGAGGATGGCGGCATCCAGATCGCGCTGGTCCAGTGTTACTTCGCAGCGCCCCACAACGGCTGTGACGATCCCCGGGAATGTTTTCACGCTGCCCATGGTGCAAACGGCGTCTTCATGTTTCTTCGCGATGGTGCGGATTTCGAGTGCCAGTTTTGCGGCGGCGGCGAGCGCATCGTGCCGTGCATTCATAGGCGTCGAACCGGAGTGCGCTTCCTGTCCGTGAAACGTAATAATGTGCCGCTCCACGCCTTTGGTGCCGAGCACGACGCCGAGTGGCAGACCCATGTGTTCCAGCACGGGCCCCTGTTCGATGTGCAATTCAAGGTAAGCCGCAGCGTTCTTTTGCTCTTTCGCGGCATCGGGGAACTTGTCGATCTCCACGCCGCAGCGCCGCAATGCATCTTCCAGCTTCACGTCATCGCGATCCGTGCGGCTGCGATCCGCTCCAATCGAATGCGTGCCCGCGAATGCGGAGGAGCCTAACAGACTGCGGCCAAAGCGCGCGCCCTCTTCATCGGCCCAATCCACCAGACGGACGGTGACGGGAGGCCGACCATGGAACTCCGTTGCGATTCGGCGCAACACTTCAAGGCCCGCCAGCACGTCAAGCGCACCATCAAGCCAGCCGCCGTTAGGCACGGAATCGAGATGCCCGCCAATCAACAAGCATTTTTCTGACTCTCCGCGTAGGGTGACCCAATTGTTACCTGCCCCATCGTAATGATGCTCGATGGGAAGGTCTCTCACCTTTCCGGCGAACCAATCGCGCGCCTTCAGCCAAGTGTCCGACCAGGCCACGCGCTGCGCCCCATTTTCGTCGCCTGTCAGGGTGCGCAGCTCTTTCAGTTCGGCAACTGTGCGTTTGGGATTCAGGGGCATAAGGCCTCGCTCAGAAATGAGACGGCTCACGCTTTAGCATCCTGCCGCGACCGCGTTCGCCGACGAATTGCCCGTCGCGGACCTGGACTTTGCCTCGGACGGTTACGATCGAAGGACGGCCTTCGATTGCCATTCCTTCAAAACCACTGTAGTCGTTATTGATGTGCTGCGATTTGGCCGAAATCACTCCCCGGTAGTCCGTGTCATAAACCACCAAGTCTGCGTCGCTGCCCACGGCGATGGTACCTTTGCGCGGGAAAAGACCAAATAGCTTTGCGGCGCGGGTGCTGGCGGCGTCCACGAAACGATCCAGATCCAACCGTCCGCGCTTTACCCCATGTGTGTAGAAAAGGTTCACGCGGTCTTCGATTCCCGGAATGCCATTGGGAATATTGACGAAGGAATCTTTTCCTAGGAGTTTCTGTTCCGTGTCGAAGGGGCAGTGATCCGTTCCAACTGTGTCAATGGAACCGAGTGCCAGCGCATTCCAAAGAACTTCCTGGTTGTGTTTTGCGCGCAGCGGGGGCGACATCACATTCTTCATGCCTTCGACACCGGGCCGCTCGGCATACGATTTGTCGAGGAGGAAGTGCGGCAGCACCGACTCCACATAGATGTTCACGCCGCGCGATTTTGCGGCCATCGCGGCTTGCAATGATTTCTCGCAGGACAGGTGAACCACGTACCCTGTTGCTCGTGTGTTTTCCAGGAACGTGGCGAAGCGTCCTGTTCCTTCAGCCTCCACCGATTCCGGGCGGCTCGGTTCATGCCATTCGGGCCCGGTCTTGCCTTCCGCGAGCAACTGTTGCTGTAAACGCGCAACAAGTTCCGCATTTTCGCAGTGCGCCGTGACAATCACGCCAAGACGCTTGGCAAGTTCCAGCGTCTGGTACATTTCGCCGTCATCGACGCCAAAAAAGTTCTTGTACGCGAGAAAGATTTTGAACGATGCGGTGCCGTCAGCAACAATCTGGCGCAGCTGTGATTCCGTCTCCTTCGCGAATTTGGTTACGGACATATGGAAGGCATAGTCGCATGCGCTTTTTCCAGCGGCTTTCGATTTCCAAAGTTGATAGCCTTCCAGCGCATCATCGTTGCGGTTGGGACAGCACATTTCGATGTACGTAGTTGTTCCACCGATCAGCGCCGCGATGCTTCCGGTTTCGTGTGTGTCCTTGGCAAAAGTCGCCATGAACGGCAAGTAAATGTGCACGTGGGGATCGATGAAGCCCGGAAACACAAGCTTTCCGTTTGCATCGATAATCTCCGCGCCTGGGGAAACTTCCAGATTTGTGCCGATGCGCGTAATGGTTTCATGTTCGACGAAGATATCCGCGCGAACACGCGAGTCCGTGGTCACAATTTCGCCATTCTGGATCAGCAAAGCCATCTTTCACTCCCGCCGCGCCTCACATACTTCTCAGTGAATATGGATGCCCATCTTTTCGCGATAGATTTTCATTTTCTCCCAATCTTCGGTCACTTCGCGCTGTGACTCGGAGATCTGCGCCCATGTAACCGGCTGCCTCCCAGACGGTTCTTCAATCATACGGATGCAATCTTCCACGGGACAAACGTTATAGCACAGGCGACAGCCGACACAATCCTCTTCGCGCACCTCGACGCTGGGCCGCGTGTTCACGGCTTCCTCGCGGCCATTTGCACGAATGTCGTACGACGTCGGCTGTACAACGCTGCCATCCCTATCCTTCAAGTCAATGCATTGGTGCGCCGTGTCGTTGCACGCGACGTAGCAAAGATTACAGCGAATGCATTTCTGCTGGTCAATGCGAGCGACTGCCCGGAATGACAAGTCAAAACTGTTGAAATCAGAGACGCGGTGCAAGCTGCGGCCTGTAACATCGGGGATTGTGGCAAAACCTTTCTCGTCCATCCAATTGGACAAGCCGTCACACAAGTCCTCGACGATGCGGAAACCGTAGTGCATCACCGCCGTGCAAACCTGCAGGCTGCTCGCGCCGAGCAGTAAAAATTCCGCCGCGTCGCGCCACGTGGAAATACCACCCATCCCTGAGATCGGCAACTTCGACCCGCTCACCGTCGGATCTTTTCCGAGCGCCGCCAGCATATTCAGCGCGATCGGCTTCACGGCCGGTCCGGCATAACCGCCGTGCCCGCCCTTGCCCCCGATATTGGGTGTGATTTCGCAGGGTGTCGAGATCTACTCCGATGATGGAGTTCAGCGTATTTATCAGGGAAATTCGCATTCGCGCCTGCCGCCACCGCTGCGCGCGCGGGCATTACGATGTCTGAGATATTTGGCGTAAGCTTCACGATCACGGGAATTCTGGCCACTTCCATCGCCCAGCGCGTGATCTGTTCGCAATACTCTGGCACTTGCCCCACGGCGCTACCCATGCCGCGCTCGCTCATCCCGTGCGGACAGCCGTAATTAATTCGATCCCGTCCGCGCCGGTGTCCTGAATGCGCCGAATAATGTCGTGCCAGGTTTCCGGCTTGGACTCGACCATCGCGGAGACGATCACGGCGCGATCTGGCCACGCGCGTTTTACTTCCGCAATTTCGCGAAGATTCACCTCCAGCGGCCGGTCAGAGATCAGCTCAACGTTATTAATGGCCAGCATTTTCTGGCCACCGTAGTGCCACGCGCCGTAACGATTAGAAACATTCAACACGGGTGCGCCGATGGTTTTCCATACCGCGCCGCCCCACCCTGCTTCAAACGCGCGATGTACCTGCAAACCGGAATTGCTGGGCGGCGCGGAGGCCAGCCAAAAGGGATTGGGCGAACGAATGCCCGCAAAGTTGATACTCAGATCAGCCACGTGCCACCAACCTCTCGTGAATCGAACGCGCGGCCAATTTTCCGTCTTGCACCGCCATCACTGTGGAAGCCGCACCGCGCGCCCGAATACAATCGCCGCCGGCATACACGCCCGGCAAGCTCGTTTCGAAATTCGCGCCCACCTGAATGAATCCTTTTTCGGTTTTGAGTTTCAACACGGAAACAAGAAAAGGTTTCTCTTGCCCTGTGGCCTTCACGATCTGGTCCGCCGGCAGATACGAATTCTGAGCCTGCGACAGGCTGCGGCGAGGGGCGTCCGGAGGCGTCCGCCGGTCCCAAGCTCATGCGCAGGCACTCCAGCGCATTCACCGCTCCATTTTCCACGTGCACACGTACAGGCTGTGTCAAAAACGAAAAACGCACGCCCTCCCGCTTGATGAAATCGTATTCGTGCGCGTACGCAGTCATCTCTTTTTCCGAGCGGCGATAAACCATCGTGACCTGGTTTGCGCCAAGCCGCTTGGCAATCGTGGCGCAATCGATGGCCGTGTTTCCCGCTCCAATGACCACGACGTTACGGCCGATTACCAGGTTGTCGAGCGTCCAACTTGCTCTGCTCGATGTAATCCAGGCCATCGATAATGTGCTCTTCACCGGGAATCCCCAAGGTTGTCGTCACACCCAGACCGACGCTGAGAAACACCGCGCCAAAATTTGCATCCAGATCGGCCAGGCTGAAGTCCGTGCCAAGTTCCTTTCCCGCTTCCACCTTTACGCCAAGCTTCTGGATCATGGCAACTTCGTCGAGCGCCACTCCGACCGGTTCGCGAAGGCCAATAATTCCGTACGTGGAAAGGCCGCCCGCGAGATCGCGTTTTTCAAAGAGGGTTACACCGTAGCCGCGCTTCGCAAGTTCACCGGCGCAGGAAAGTCCCGCGGGCCCAGCGCCAATGATCGCTACATTCTTGCCTACTGCTGGTGCGGGCGGGAACAGGTCCAGGCTTTTTCCATAAGCAAAATCCATGGCATAGCGCTGAAGCCGCCCGATGGAGATGGGCTTGTGCTCGGCACCAAGCACGCACGCGCCTTCACACAACTCCTGTACCGGGCAAACGCGGGCGCAGGTGGCGCCAAGCAAATTGGATTCCAAAATAGTGCGCGCGGAGCCTCGCAGATTTTGCGTTGCAATTTTCTTGATAAATTTCGGTATATCAATGTGCGTGGGACAGGCGTGCGTGCAGGGGGCGTCGTAGCACATCAAACATCGCGCCGCTTCAACGGCGGCCTCGTTGCGCGTCAAAGGCGGCAGAAGTTCATTGAGCGCATTTGTGGGGGCCGTTATTTGCTGAGAGTCTGTCAAACTGTCCTCCTGGCCCTCGACTCCGTAATCCGACGCATCGTCCAGAGAAGAAAGACTAATTTAATTGTTGCCCGTGGAGAACTTTTTCATCACGAGGTGTTGCTCTCGCATCAACACAAAATACAGTGCACCGGAAACGATGAACCCGACGAACCACGCGTAGTCATACAGCCAACGCACCGCTGGCACCGCAAGGCCGATGAGCGCAATCGCCACACCGGTGGCCAATGTCACGATGGCGCGGGGATTGAATCCATGCCAATACTCATAAACGCCGCGGTGGCGGTACAAATCCTCGACGACAAGTCGCCTCCGCCGCACCACGTAGTAGTCGCAGATCATGATCCCGGCAATGGGCCCCAAAAACGCCGAGCAGCCCACCAGCCAACCGAAAATGTATGAACTGAAATCACTCAACAATTTCCACGGCATCATTAAGATACCCACGACGCCGGTAATTAGGCCGCCCGTGCGGAAGGAAATCAGGCTTGGCCGCAAATTGGAGAAGTCGTTAGAGGGCGACACAACGTTGGCGGCGACGTTGGTATTTAACGTTGCAAGAAGTAATGCGACCAGCGCGATTAACGCCACGAGCGGCTGATTGAATCGTCCGAGCAGCACTACCGGATCCCAAATGGGTTGGCCAAAAATCACCGCAGAGGCAGACGTGACCGCGACGCCAATGAAGGAGTACAACGTCATCGCCGTGGGCAAACCCAGGGCTTGCCCAACCATCTGCGCCCTTTGCGATTTGGCATAGCGCGTAAAATCCGGAATGTTCAGCGCGACGGTTGCCCAAAAACCGACCATTCCCGTCAGCGCTGGAATAAAGAAGCGCAAGAATTCCGAAGTCGTCTGAAACTTGCTCTTTGTATGCAAGACGGGCCCGAATCCCCCCGCCTTGCGCGTAATCCAAAACAGAAGAAGCAAGCCCACTATAAGCATAAAGGGCGCGCCAATTCCCTCGAGGAATTTGATCGTCTCGATGCCTCGCCAGATGACTGCCATATTGATGGCCCAGAATACAAAAAAACAGATCCAGTTGCTGCCGGGAAGATTCGCGGCTTCGGGCCAGACAATGCGCAACATCGAATAGATAGCCTGTCCGCCAATCCATGCCTGGATGCCGAACCAACCGCAGGCCACCAGGGCGCGCAACACCGCCGGCACGTTCGCGCCGCGCACTCCAAACGAAGCGCGCACAAACACGGGAAACGGAATTCCGTACCGCGCGCCAGCATGTGCATTCAGCAGCATGGGGATCAGCACGATCAGATTTCCCAGCAGAATGGTTGCTATCGCCTGGGTCCAGCTCATGCCACCGGCAATCAGGCCAGACGCCAGCATATAGGTGGGAATGCATACGCTCATTGCCACCCAGAGCGATGCGTAATTGTAGGTACCCCAGGAACGCTTTTCCGCAGGAATCGGCGCCAAATCAGGGTTGTAAAGCGACGCGTCGACCTGTGAGAGTTCCATCGGCTCTTCCTGGAAATCAGATTGAGGCGTCAGACTATAGCATGCGTTCCGGGAATTTCGCTTTGTCGATCGCTGATCTTCGGGGTTGACCTACTCTTCGCCGATGTCCTCATTCCAGACTGCGGGATTTGCGCGAATATAGCCGCCCAGCAGCGAAACGCAGTCCTGTGAATCGAGATCGATCACGCACACTCCCAGCGAGCGCAACCAGTCGATGCCACCTTGAAAATTCCGGCTCTCCCCGACAACCACGGTTCCGAATCCAAACTGGCGCACCAGACCACTGCAATACCAGCAGGGTGCGAGCGTCGTCACCATGATCAACTTGCGGTAGCTTTTCTGCCGGCCCGCTCTCCGAAAGGCATCAGTTTCTCCGTGCACGGAAGGATCGTCCTGCTGGATGCGGCGGTTATGTCCTGCGCCGATTAATTTCCCCGCGTCGTCGAAAATGGCCGCGCCGATGGGGATGCCGCCTTCCTTCAGGCCGAGGCGCGCCTCCGCCAGAGCAACGGCGAGCATGGAAGTGTAATCGAGAGTGGAAGTCATGCTTTCTCCTGACGCAGGCGTGCTAGAAAATCGCCAAAGTAGTTTTATACCATCAGAGCGCGCAGTCTCGCGTCCTTTGTGATGTGCAGTCGTGTGACCCATGCTGTTGGAAACAAGCTCCTGCTACGAATCCCCCAGCCATATCTAGACAGAATGTTTGAGCGTTCCGGCTGGCGCTTGACCCGCCTGTTATGCTAAACGCGCATAGCAAAGAAGAAAGCGCAGTCGACCCGAAGACTGCGAAATCTTTGATATTGTGCGAAATCGCCACGAAAATGAAAATACGTCCATCACAAAACACTTCTCTTACACTGATTGGCTTGCTTCTCTTCTTTACCGGAACAGCGCGATCACAAACGACGGTTCAGCCCAGGTCCGAGACATCCACTGATCATGAAAAGAAAGCAGCGCGGGCATTCGAAGCGGTGCGCGCAAACCCGCTGGAGCTAAACGAATTCCTGGCGGAAATGCCTAAAGGCGCTGATCTCCACAATCATTTGAGTGGAGCGGTGTACGCGGAGTCCTGGATTCGCGCCGCTGCGGCAGATCATCTGTGCGTCAATCCGGACAAGCTCGCTTTCGCTCCACAGCCGGCAAATAGAAGCGACGGTTTGTCACAACAGGAGTGCAGTGCAGGCGATGTCCCAGCCGCGGCCGCATTCAAGGATCAACACCTCTACGATGCTCTTGTGGATTCTTTTTCCATGCGTGGCTTTGTGCCTTCGCCCGGCATCACAGGGCATGATCATTTCTTCAGCGCATTCGACAAATTCCACGGTGTTTCTTCGATTCACCTCGGCGAATGGCTTGACGAGGTCGCTACTCGTGCGGCTGCGCAGAACGAACAGTATCTCGAATTGATGCAGACGCCGGAGTTCGCCCACACCGCCGATCTTGTCAAAGAGGTCGGCTGGCGCGATGATTTCGCGCAGCTTCGCACAGAACTTTTGGCGCGTGGCCTTGGCGACGACATTGCCCGCGCGAAGACTTCGCTGGACGAGGCAGAGTCATTGCAGCGGCAAAGAGAACATTGTGGCCAGCCCGATTCCTCGGCTGCCTGCCACGTGCAAGTTCGTTATCTGTGCCAGATCCTTCGCGGTTTTCCTAAAGAGCGAGTGTTCGCGCAAAGTTTGCAGTGCTTCGAGATCGCTTCCAAAGACCCGCGCTTCGTTGGAATCAACATGGTGATGCCGGAAGACGGCTACGTTTCCATGGCCGACTACGCGTTGCACATGCGCATCATCGGTTTTCTCCATGGGCTTTATCCGAAGGTGCACATCAGCTTGCATGCGGGGGAACTCGCCCCGGGCCTCGTGCCCTACGAAGGGCTCTGCTGCCACATTCGTCTGGCGGTCGAACGGGCGCAAGCAGAGCGCATCGGACACGGTGTGGACATCATGAACGAAGAACGGCCCTACGACTTGCTGAAAGAAATGGCCGCAAAGCATGTAATGGTGGAAATCAACCTGACCAGCAATGATTTGATTCTCGGCGTCCGTGGAGGCGAACACCCCTTTGCGATTTATAGAAAATTCCATGTGCCCGTAGCTCTTTCCACGGACGACGAGGGTGTTTCGCGCATAAACCTCACGCATGAGTTTGCGCGCGCCGTGGCCACCTATGACCTGCATTATGCGGATCTGAAGATGCTTACGCGTACTAGCTTGGAACATAGTTTCTTGCCCGGCGCCAGCCTCTGGTCTCAGCGAGACGAATTTACCCGCGTCCAATCCGCTTGTTCGCAGGATTCACCTGGTTCAGATGTTCCCTCTCCCCGCTGCGCCACATTTCTGAAGGCCAGCGAAAAAGCTGGGCAACAGTGGGAGCTTGAGCGGCGTTTTCGCATCTTTGAAGTGAAATTTTAGTTCGATTTTCCTGTGCAAAATCGCGCAAGCCTCTTGTGTCAAGGGTGCAGAGCTTATATCGTAGCGGCACTTACTCACCGATTGCATGCACAACGCGGAGTTCGGAACGGAGTTGAATTCAACCGATGGCGCAAGGGCAAACGGATGCAACTGGCTATGGATTGCGGCGCGAAGTGCTTTCGCCCATGGAGACGCTGGCGCAGTCGGTTTCTACGATTGCTCCGACCACGACTCCAGTAGCAACTATTCCCCTGGTTTGCGCGCTGGCAGGCAACGGCACCTGGCTTGCTTACGTCTTGGCGACGGTTGCCATGCTGCTGGTCGCCCTGTGTGTGGGGAAATTTGCTCGCTATTCTGCCTCTCCGGGCTCGCTCTACACCTATGCCTCCATGATTCTTCCTCCCTCGATGGGTGCGATCGCCGCCTGGAGCCTCCTCCTGGCCTATGTCGCTACTGGTTCAAGCGTAATTGGGGGCTTCTACCACTACGGGAACCTCTTGCTACGCGACGCTATTGGCCATGGCATCTCCGCTGCTTTCCTCGCACTCGTGGTGACGGCCATCTCCATATGGATTGCCTGGCGCGACGTGAAAATCTCGGCGCGCTTGATGTTGTGGATCGAAGCGGTGTCAGTCTCGTTCATTCTAATCGTGGTCGTTCTCGTTCTGGTGCGCCACGGCTGGCACCTGGACTGGCAACAATTTCACCTACAAGGCATGAGCGGCAGCGGCCTGCGTTTGGGTTTGGTGCTCGCGCTGTTCAGTTTTGCTGGTTTTGAGAGCGCTACCACTCTCGGAGCCGAAGCACGCAATCCTTTGCGCACTATTCCTCGAGCCGTCATCCAGAGCGCCCTGCTTGCTGGAGCCATCTTCACCGCCTGCGCTTACGCTGAAGTGCTCGGATTGCGCAGCGTGGGTCAGGATCTGGGAACGAGCCCCGCTCCTATGCGCGTGCTGGCGCGAATTGGCGGCCTTCCCATTCTCGGCCTGCTGATTGATATCGGGGCATTGGTCAGCATGTTCGCAGGAACGCTGGCTTGCATTACAGCGGCTGCCCGCGTACTACTCTTGATGTCACACAATGGCCTCGCGCACGGCTCGCTGCAGAAAACACACGCGCGAAACGAAACTCCCAGCCTCGCGATCATAGTCACTGGAGCCGCCGCAGTTCTTCCGGTCGCCATACTGGCGGCACGTGGCGCCAGCGGCCTGGATGTTTATGGTTGGCTTGGCTCGCTTGCAACCTACGGCTTCATCGTGACTTACGCTCTCGTGTGCATGGCATTGCCGGCTTACTTGCGGTTGCACAACGCCTGCCGCCCAGGCTCGCGGATTATTCCTTTTTTGGCTGCTTGTGCCATGCTGCTCGCCCTTGCAGGAAACCTCTATCCCGTTCCCGAAGGGCCATACGGAAAACTTCCCTACATCTATCTGTTGTATCTTGCCGCGGGAATGTCGTGGTTCTTCTGGCGCACGCGGAAGCGAGAACCGGTTTTGACCGAGCGCTGAACGCTTCTCCTGCATCGCCCGGAGTTGGCGATACTCGACTCTTTCTATCCAGTTTTAAGTTTTGTGTACGTTGGAAAATTTTGCGTTGCAGTCTGCTATTGCGCGCAATTTTGTTTACTGAACCTGTGGAAATCTTCCAATCACTTCCATTTCTGTGGAAAAACTGTTCAGAAGCGCGAAATTGAAAAAATGAATTGAGGAAAACTAAAATTTGCGCTTCGATTCCGCAACTAATTGGAATAATTTTCTCGCAATGAGTTGTCTCGCAGTAGGGGCTGAACTGGAGAATTCCAATTTCATTCGTTACGCATTGCCTGGTCTACCCGAGGACAAGGGTAGTGGCGACGCATTTCTGAAAACTTTTGGAGGCATCACAGAATGACCAAGACCTTAGGCACATTCCTTTCCCTCCTTTTTGTATCCTGCCTTTGTTTTTGCCTTTCGTTCCTTGTTGCTCCCTATGCACTTTCACAACAAACCCTTGGCGGTATTACCGGGACGGTTACCGATCCCTCGGGCGGCGCACTTACTGACTCGGATGTGACGCTTGTCGCTGACGCAACGAAGCTGACGCGCACACAGAAAACCAGCAGTGTCGGCAGTTACGATTTCGTGAATCTCCCCATTGGCACGTATTCCCTCACCTTCACGCATGACGGCTTTCAAACTCTTAAGATTCCTTCAGTCCAGGTGCAGGCGGATCGCACGGCAACGGTGAACGCAACGCTGAAAGTGGGCCTCGTGGGCACGACCGTGACGGTGGAAGCCTCGCCACTGATGAACGCCGAAGACACCACCAACGGCTACATCCTGGAAAAAGAGCAAATCCAGTCCGTTCCCTTATCCACTGGAAGCTTCACCGGCCTCGCTATCCTTTCGCCGGGCGTGAACTCCGAACTGCCCAGCGGCACCGGCGCCAACAGTGGGCTTGGCAATCAGCCCATCTGGGCTAACGGCCAACGCGACACCAGCAACAGTTTCCTGCTCAACGGCGTCGATGCCAGCAACCTCTTCAATGGTAAGAGCACCAGCCAAGTTGCCTCCGCGCGCGTTGTGAACAATACCGGTGTCAGTGGCGCCGCCAGCAGCAGCGCCGCGATTATTCAGAGCACTGCATCCCCGTATCTCGCCATTGGCCAAGCGCTCCCCACTCCCGCGCCAGAATCGATCCAGGAGCTTCGCGTTAACACCTCGATGTATGACGCCCAGCAAGGTTCCACCAGCGGCGCGCACATTGATATGAGCACCGCCTCTGGCAGCAACGCTCTTCATGGGACCGGCTACATTCACCGCGGCACCAACGCGTTAAATGCCGCGCCTTACTTTTTCAATGCAGACCCCAACATTCCCGCGGATGAGAAGAATCCCGAATTACACCGCGTCGAAGGTGGGGGGACACTCGGCGGTGCGCTTATTAAAGACAAGCTCTTCGGCTTCATCAGCTATCAGCAGATTCATAGTTCTGACCAGGAAATCGGCCTTTCGCGCATTACCGTTCCCGCAGGCCTCACGGATGACCGTAGTCCCCAGGCGCTGGCCAACCTCGTCAATACCACGAACGCGACTTCCTGGTGTTCCACTCCGCCGTGCCAGAACTTTCCTGCAACGGTCTCCCCAAGTGAAATCAGTCCCGTAGCACTCGCTCTGCTCCAGTACAAACTGCCTAACGGGCAGTATCTGATCCCCTCGGCCGACGGCCAAACGCCGACCGTAAACTTTCCGGAAAATGCGATTGTGCCTGGGACGGCCCTGTTTACTTCCAACCAAGCGGTTGCCGACCTGGATTGGAACGCCACGGCAAAAGACACGGTGGCGTTGAAGTATTACTACCAGCACGATCCGACGGTTGCTCCCTACGCTTATTCGAGCGTTGCCGGCTTCGATCAACATCTGGATGCTGGCAGTCAGGTTATTTCCATCAGCAATACCCAGACGCTCAGAACAAATCTCAGCATCAGCGAAACGTTTGGATTCATCCGGGAAAAAGTTTACAGCACCATTTCACAACCCTTCGGGCCCTCGTCCATCCCGTTCGGCTCTTCGACCACGAGTATTGACACTTTCGGTTCGAATATTTTTCCTGGCATCACCATCGTGGACGCCTATGGAAATTACGCCCCCTACAATTCGGGTTGCCCCAATTCGAACCCGCAGTGCTCCTACCCCGCGCCCGTCGCCAATGCTGCACTCACCATTGGTCAAGGTTCGGCTTCCCAAGGCGCCTTCACCGGAGTTTTCCAGAATCGTTTCATGCCCTCAGCCACGGCAATCTGGACCAAGGGCAAACACACAATTACCTTTGGTGGCAGCTACGCCTACACGCAATTGAATACACGCGATAATCGAACTGACACCGGAAATATTGGCGTGGTGGATTTCTCCCAGTTCCTGCTTGGCGATGTCACTCCCTACACTTCCAATGGTTTTGTCACTACCGCTTATCTCCAGGGAAATGCGAACCGCTACTATCGCGCGGGGCAAACCGGGCTCTACCTGCAGGACAAATATCAATTGCGTTCCAACCTGAATGTGACGTTGGGGCTGCGCTATGACTGGAACGGCGGACTCACGGAGAAGTATGGCCGCATCTACAATTTTGATCCTTCTCTGTACGCCTTTGATGGCAATGAAGTGACGTCCACCGGATTCATCGTTGCCGGCAACAATTCGGACTTTCCCAGCAAGGGAGTCAGCAACTCCACGCTTACCGGTCGCCAGTGGGGGTTTGCCCCAAGATTTGGCGTCGCTTGGAGTCCGGAGATGTTCCACAATAAGGTCGTGGTCCGCGCAGGAACCGGCCTGTATTACGACCGCGGAGAACTCTATTCCTATCTTTCCCCGGGCTTTGCTGCGGGTGTGATCACTGGCGGGCCGTTTGGCGTGAACCAAGCACCCCCGTTCGTGAATTCGCAATTGTGCCAATCATTGACATCTCCCTACCAAGGGTACATCCCGACCTGCGATTCGACCCAAGTAGGTCCAGGCACATCAGGAACCGGCGGTTCGCTTGCATATCCGTGGGGCAGCAATGGCCCGCAGGCTCCTCCGACCGGCAATCCTGCAAATATCATCAATTACCTACCCAACGTGACTTCAATTGAAGATGGGGCGCAGCTTTTCGCCCTGGCTGTTTACGATCGCAAGAATAAACTCCCCTATACCATCAATAACACGCTGGACATTCAGTGGCAGCCGCGCCACGACCTCCTGATTCAAGTCGGTTATGTCGGGAACCTTGGCCGCCACTTGGTAATCCCTGTGCCTTTCAATCAGGCACAAATTGCGACACCCGCTCATCCGATCAACGGTCAATCCTACAGTTACGGTTACACCCTTCTTGATCCCAGCGGAAATTTCCTGTCTTTGCCTGACGCGAACGGCCAGCCGCAGGGAACTTACATGGCCACGTACGAAGGCGGAAACGTTGACCTGCGCGTGCCATACGTCGGCTATTCCTCGGAGTCGCAGAGTTATGAGGCTTCCGGCATATCCGCGTACAATGCGCTCCAAACACATGTCGAGAAACGCCTGAGTCACGGTCTTCAGGTTAGCTTCTCCTACACCTGGTCCCACGCCATCGACGAACAAAGCGGATTAGGTCTGTTTTACAACGGGAACAATCCCAAAAACCTTCGCGACGCCTATGGGACTTCAGACTTCGACCGCACCCACGTTTTCAACTTTAACTACGTCTACGAATTGCCCAAATTCTCCGCGGACGGTGCCTCTTTCAAGGGACGGTTCACCAACGGTTGGGCTATTGAAGGCGTCGCGATCTATCAGAGTGGCCAGCCCTTTAGCGTAATTGATTACACTGGCGCGGTGGGCAGCCTCTTTTATGGCGTCAACGACGGCATTAACAATCCCATCGTGCCACTGGCACCGGGTTGTACGGCGAAAAATGCCGTGACTGGCAATAATGGCACTGTACCCGGACTTCCTGCCCTCAAAGCCTCCTGCTTCACGCTCCCTCTCCTGCAGCCCGGTGCTTTGAATGGCGCCATTCCGATGAACGATCCTTATGAAACCAATTTCACTACTGGTCTGCGCAACATCTTTCGGCAAACCTGGCAAAAACGCATGGACGTTTCCATTGTTAAGAACACCAGCCTTACCGAACGGACCAACCTCAAGTTCAGCTTCGATATCTTCAATGTGACCAATACCCCCAGCTTCGACATTCCCATTGATGACGTCTCGCAAAATCAGTATTACAACGGCTTTCCGCAAACCGGACCGAACGCACCGCCTGTCATGCCCACCGGTTGCGGGACCGCCAACCAGACGAGTGGTTTCTACAACTGCCCGTTTGGCTTAGGCAATGTCAACAAAACCATCGGCAGCGCTCGCCAGATTCAATTGGCATTGCGCCTCACTTTCTGACGCAACTGGCATTTTCTAGGGGGGGGGAAGGGTTTCCGAAGGCTCCGGGAAACCCTCTTCGTGCTCAGGCTTAAAGTTGATAACAGGAAGAGTTCAATTCTCTCAAAAGATGCCAGGTGAATTCGGGCCCGGCGTTTCCTTTTTGGCCGAGTCTTCCACCTTTTGCAGAATCTTCTGCAGATCGTTGCGGGCTAAGTAACGCCCATTCAGGATCACGGCAGCGATTTTTTGCGTGTTACGGATGTCAACGAGTGGATTGGCATCCAGCAAAACCAGGTCGGCGTACTTGCCACGTTCGATGGTGCCCAGCTTGTCTTCCATTTGGAAAAAACGCGCGGGATTCAGCGTGGCAGTTTGCAAAGCCTCCAGCGGCGTGAATCCTGCCGCCACAAATCGCTGCAACTCCTCGTGCAAGCTAAAGCCGGGAAAGATGTACACGCCCGACGGCGTATCTGTGCCGGCGAGGAATGGCACGCCAGCTTTGTGCAGCGTCTGAACTACCTCAAGTTCTTTTTCCAGGAAGGCTCTGCGCGTCGCTAAGTCGTCCGTGTCGAATTCGCTCTCCACTTGCACCGTGAATTTCTTCCAGGTGTTTTCCTTCCAATAAGCTGGAACGTATTTCGCGCGTTCATCTTTGGAAAAATCCGTCACGTCAATCAAATTGCCGCCGCGTTCCCACACAAGTGTGGGGCATTGCCACGTCTGGTTCTTTGCCAACACGGCGGCAAGGGCCTCTGCCCGGGCCGGTTCGTAACTCGCAAGAAACTTTGCCTCGGTTTTCCCTCCCTTCAGAAAGTCGGACTCGAGCGGCGAGCTGCCCTCAAATATCCCGATTAGGTGTTCGAAGCTGTGCATCCCCGCGTTAGACATTTCACCGGCCCGCACGGAATCCGGCACATGTCCCTCAAACGCAATCTCCTGTATTTTCGCTTCATCGGCGATGGCAAAGACGGCGTCGCGGGGGATCAACGACTGCAGTTTGATGAAGTCGACGCCGCGGCGCTTCAGTTCGTCCACGGCGCGCCGGCCATCATCCGGCGTGGCAATCGCCAAAGAACTCGGAAAGCGCGGCTTAGGTCCATCGAGCATCGGGCCGGAAGTCATGATCCGTGGCCCCAGCAGGCGCCCTGATTCCATCTCGTTGCGCCAGTTCTGCACGGTTTCCAGTTCGCTGCCCATATCGCGCACGCTGGTCACACCGTTCGCTACAAACAGCGGCAACGAAATTTCCTCCGCGCGTGGAAACCAATCGCCAAACGCCAGGTGGACGTGCATATCCCACAGGCCCGGAATCAGATAGCCGCCCTTGGCATTCACACTGGGAGCGTTACGCGGATAGCGCGCGCTCTTGCGTGGTCCGACGGAGATGATGCGATTGCCTTCCACGATCACGATTTGATCGTGAAGAATCTCTCCGCTGCGGACGTCAACGATGTTGACGTCCGTGATGACCAGCGTTTCTTCCAGATTCCAGTGCTGCTGTGCGGCAAGCGGCTGAGCATGTAGCGCGAAAAGGATCAGGAAAGGCAGGAAGAGCGCACTACGAATAAGCAAACGGCGAGTGGGTGTCATGTGTGGATTGTAGCGAAGAAAGTGTCTAGAAACGAGCGCGCATCAAACCAGGCGAGACTCCAGTTAAGGTGCGACAATTCTTGCAAAATGCTTTTCTAAATCGATTTAAACGTGGTAGTCTCCCAGCAATTGCTCTCGGCAGACGCCGGGGCCGGCCGGATGTTCCCCCGCAACGGTTTCTGGGCGCAGAGAGCAATTGCATGCTTACTCTGAAAATAGGGGGCGGTCATGAAGTGTTCCAGAATATTCCTGGCAATCTTTGCGAGTCTCGGCTGTCTGATCTTGCTATCGGGAATTGGTTCGCGGACGTATGGTCAAGCTGCTCTTAGCAACTCCAACCTCACCAAACGATTAATCGCCGATTACGGCTATTGGAGCCGCACTCAGGTTCCCCCGTACAGCGCCGATCAAATTCCTTTTTCAAAACTGACGCACATCAACCACGCTGGCGTCGGTTTCGATGCCAATGCCAACCTCACCGTGCCTTCCGGGTTTTTAGAACGAGAATTGCTCAGCAAAGGTCATAACAATGGTGTAAAAGTTTTGCTCTTGCTCGGAGGTGATTTTACCACGCTGGAAAGCTCTCCCACGCTGACCCCGACACTCGTGAAGAACCTGAAAGCCTTCCTTGTCGAATATGGTTACGACGGCGTGGACATTGATTGGGAGTATCCCACCTCAAACCAGGACATCGCGGAATTCCGCAGCCTGATGCTAAGTCTGCGCACGGCTTTACCTAGCCCTCAGTATCTGATTTCCGCCGATGTTCCACCATGGGGCGGAGACTACGACTTCCCCGAAACCGTGAATTGGGTGGACTACTATAACGTTATGACCTACGACTGCGCCGGACCATGGACCGACTCCGCTCAGCTCAACTCCGCCATTTTCCCTGACCCCAACAATCCAGAACCTTGGGATTGCGAACCCGGCGGCAGCGTCAAGGAAGCCATTGATATCTACGTTCAGCAATTGCTGATTCCACCGGCTAAGCTAAACATGGGCACGCCCTTTTACGGTTATGTCTATCACAAGGCAAATGCGCTCTGGGGTTACTGCCCGAATGAGGACTGCTCGAACTCAGTAGACTACGAAAACTATGGCACCTTCTTCAAGCAGCGGATCAATCAAATGGGCTGGCGCACCTTTTATGATCCCTACGCGCTTGTGCCCTATATGTTGAAGAATGACGGTGGGAACGGGTTTATCACTTACGACGACGCTTCCTCCACCTTCTATCGCGTGTCCTACACCGATTGGGGACGAGGTCTCGGCGGAGTTTTCATCTGGGAGCTGGATGCTGACTACGACGGTCAAACCCAGGACTTGCTGGATGCCAGCTTTAACGCAAGCTTGCCACAAACGCAGTAATAGCCGCCCGAGATGCGCTGACTCTCTATTGAATCGCAGCCTTCCGCGGAATGGCCCGCTTATTTCTGCTGCAGCGTCTTCAGGTAGTTGGTCAGATTGGCAACGCGCAGCTTGACCAAGTCGGTATTTACACTCTTGAACAGCTTGCCCCAGATCGGCATGTCTTCCGATCCGTGTATCCCCGTTGTTGAACCCCCATGATTCAAAAGGTAAGCAAGTTTTGCATCTGGGAATTCACCCCCGCTGCGCTTGCTGAGGGTGGTCAAATCGGGGACCGGCGATTTCAGCGCGCCGGCAGCGGGCCCATCGCCCTTGCCCGTTAGTCCGTGGCAAGCCGCGCAATAATCCTTGTACATGGCTGCCCCGGATTCTGGCTTGCTGAAAGGTACCGGGGCCGTCTTAACTTCCGGTTTTTGTTGTCCATTCAGGGACGGAGCGAGAAGAAAGAGCATAGCCGAAGCAAGACTCATCAGGAGGGAGGAATTCTTCATGGCAGTGATCTCCTGAGGAGAGTATTGGCGCGAGAGGCACGGCAGGCTGTGACATACGGCACGCCGGTCGGTGACGCAGAGCAATATGCTTTGCCATTGTGTTTAGGGAACTAGGTGAAGAAACTCTGTTCCGTAGCCATTCAGCGTCACGCTCAACTTAGGGGCGGGAGAGAGCGCCACCGGCTGGGGACCATTCACGGTGTCGGTGCCATTTTGCAGGATGATCTGGCTTATCGTGGAGTAGTTGCCGAGAGCAGAGACGTCAAGGACCACTGTACGGGGTGCGCCCGTGCCATTGTTGTCCGTCGGTGATTGTACGGCGCGATTCGTGACCATCACGACAAACGATCCATCAGGATTTTTGGTGGCAAGGGTTTCTACCGAGATGCTTTCCGTAGTGGTTAGCTGCAGGATCTCTGGCGCTGTTGTCGCCGTGACGGGGAAAAGCCGGCCAAGCGTGTAATCCACCCAGTAAGAAAGGTACTTGCTCGAGCTGGTGTAATTCACTTCTCCGAATTGCGCATCGGCAGGGTAATCCCAGTGGTAGATCGCCTGGTTGCCGGCTTTGCCGAGCTGCGAGAAGGCATAGGGACGCCAGGCTGCGAAAAAGGCGGAGGTGCCGCGCTGGTCGGTCACGAACTTCTGAGTGGGATTGCACGCGCTGTAGCCGTTCCCGCTGTCATAATCGGCATTCACATTATTTTCGGTGACCCAAACGGCCACGTCGCCCAGATCGGGCCGCGTGGCAAACTCCTGTCGGAAGTACTGAACGTCGGAAACAAAACTGGGAATCGTGGAAAAAATATAGGTGTCGGAGTCGGTTTGGTTGCAGGAGGAATAAAAGTGCGTGGAGGCAACATTCACCTGCGCGTTCACTCCTCCTTGATTAACTGGCGCGACGAAGGTGGGAAGATTATTGCGCGGATCGCCAACCTCGTAGTCGTAGTCGGATAGCTCCAGCGCCGAAAGCTTGATGGTGGGATCAACCGCGAGCATGGCGGGAACAACTGCGTTGTAGAGCGTGACGTAGTCGGCCGGGGTCATGCCGTTGCCGTTGTACTCGTTGTAGATGCCCCACCAGGTAATTGGATAGCTGCTAGGTGACTTAAATTGGGTCTTGCCCCACGTGAATCCGCCGGTGTTGTAATAACGGACGAGGTTCTGAGCATAGGTGACGAAAAGTTGCAGGTTTGGATCATTCGGGGAGAGCGGGCTGGTGAGAGTAAAGAATGAAGGAGTCCCGGCAATTTGAAATTCCGGGCTGTGATCTGTCGCTCCAAGAACGGGTTGGACTGTCTCGTCCAGGATCGTGAAATCCCAATCGCTGGCGGCTCCCGTGTTGGCAACCCACGGCGAACCGCCGCCGGATAGCACCTGAATGCGCGCGTGCTGCGCCGCGAGTAAACTAAACTGCGCTGGCTCAGTGGTGGAGTGATCCTGGAAGTAAGTGGCGTCCCATTGGGAGGGTTGGAAAGACGTGGACATGAACTCATTGAGCTTTCCGTTGATGCCCAGTGTCGTGTCCGTCGAGGATCCCAGAACGACTGCAACGGCCACGACAAGCGTCAGCGGCTGTGAGACGCTCGAATTGCCCGAGCTAGCGATTACTTTGACCGTATAGGTGCCAGCGGACGTCTCATGTGCCGCCGTGAGTGTCACCGCACCCTGGCCAGAACTGCCGGGCTGTGTGAACTGGGATGTCACGCCGGGGGGCAATCCGGATACAGAAAGTGTGGCGGAAACGGAACCAGTAACAGTGACACTGGTCAAAGCGGGTGTCCCGTCTTGCGGCGCCAGCACCATGCTCGGCGACAACGACAAACTTAGTGTCGAATTCGTCGAACCTCCGGAACCCGAACCGCAGGCCACAAGTAACACGGCCACGCTAACCCCGAATAGAAGAGATAGGGAACGCAAGGGGCACAACCTCTCAGTGGAGCGAACCGTAGAAGCTAAGTGTAAGAAGGAAGGATGTTCCCTGCAAGGCGCCTTCACCCACGCATCATTGCCTCTACTTGTTTTTCGGCGAATTGTCCAGTTCGCGGAGCAGCACTTTGCCTTTGCGAAACCAGGGGCGCTCGATCCGCTGCATGTAGCGCGGGAGGGTGCGGTTCTTCGCTAAAAGCTTATGCGCCCACTCGCGCGATTCCGCGATGTTTCCCTGCAGCTTAAGAAAATAGGAGTAGTTATAAAGGGTCTCCGGTGTGGTGGAGAACTGTATCACTTCGGCGAAACAAGCGGCAGCCCTCTCGAGGTCGCCGGATCTGGCATAGGCGTCGCCAAGCAGCCCGGTGGCGCGGTAGTAGTCGAATTTGCGATCGCCAGAAACAACGTGCTCAAGATCGGGAATCGCGGCGGCCAGGTCGTTTAGTCCGAGCGAAGCTTGCGCCCGATGGTAGAAAGTGTAGAGCGAATCGTTCCGCGCGGTGATGGCACGATTGAAAGCGTCGCGAGCTATCGCAAACTTTTTCTCTTCCAGGTACAGCTCGCCCAGTTCCTCGTAATTCCCCGGCGATGGATTGTCGAGAATCTGAATTTCCAGCGACTGTATCCGCGAGCGGCGGCCAAATCCTTTGAAGGTGTCCCGTAGCAATCCAGCGTCGGGAATCATTTCCACGATGATGTACGCGGCTGCCCCTATCGGTCCGGCGAAAATGATGATGAAGAACCAATAGTTTTCTGGTCGGCGGCGCACAAAGTGCACCATGGCAATGACTTGGAGAATGATGCCCCAAGGGTAGAAGAGGTGGCTGAGACTGAACATAAAGAACGTGTACTATCCAGCATGTGCGAGAGCCGCGCAAGCGTCAATTGGGACGTCCGATCAATCGGATTAGTAGTTAAGACCCTTGAAGCGGTGCAGTGAAGAAAGGGGCCGCGAGACTGAACACAGTGCCCAGGCTTCTCTTTTAAATAATGCTACTTGACAGAGCGGTTACTATGCACATAGGCTCGATGCGTGGAGCTCGAAGCTTCCCTCTCTTGGCTGGCCCTTACTCTGACGCCCGGCATTGCCGCCCGGCTGTCCGCACGATTGCTGCGCGAATACGGTTCCCCGGAAGGTGTGTTTCGGGCCTCCCTCACCGGGATTGAATCCTGCAATGTGCCCGCTCCCGCGGCCCAGTCCATTTTCAAAAAGCAGATGTTTTGGCGCGCCGAAAGAGAGGTGGACACGCTTCGCAAGCTCGGTGGGAAGCTGGTCAGCTGGAAGGACCCGGAGTACCCGCAGTCGCTACTGCAGATTTACGATCCCCCCGTCATCTTGTACGTACGCGGAGACGTGGATGTCCTGAATTCGCCCAGCCTGAGTATCGTGGGGACTCGACGCCCGACAGTCTATGGCTCACAAATGGCGGAACGCATGGGGCGCGATCTTGCTTCGCGTGGCCTGACCATCATCAGTGGCCTCGCGCGCGGGATTGACGCTATCGCTCACCAAGGCGCAACTGCCGTCGGCGGCCGTGCCGTCGGGGTGCTCGGTACGGGCATTGACGTGTGCTACCCGAAAGAAAACAAAAAACTGTATGAGAAGGTACTCGAACGGGGAGCGATCATCAGCGAGTTTCCCACGGGCTGCCACCCAGCTCCGGAGAACTTCCCGGTGCGAAACCGCATCATTGCGGGCATGCCGCTCGGCGTGGTGATTGTGGAGGGGAAGCAGTACAGCGGTTCGCTGATTACCGCTCGGCTGGCGATGGAATTTGGACGAGAAGTCTTTGGAGTGCCGGGCAACGTAACTCAGGAGGTAAGCTTCGCGCCGAACCTGCTGATCAAGCAGGGGGCAAAACTAGTAACCAACGCCGAAGACGTTATCGAGGAACTTCCAACTCCGGTGAGGGCCGCTTTGGTGAAGGCGGAAGCGGTCGAGTCCGAGCAACGAAATCTGCTCGTTGTGGAGGACCTAACACCTGTCCAAAGAAAGCTTTACGAGATGCTCAGCGCCGAAGAATCACGCCACATTGACGACCTTGTGGACTCAAGTGGGTTGAATTCCAGCGAAGTTCTAGCTACCCTCTTTGACTTGGAGATGAAAGGCATCATCCGGCAACTCCCCGGAAAGCAGTTCAACAAGGTATTATTGTAACGGGAAGGTACGAGCGAGCGGTACTAGTCACCAGCCAGCACGTTCCGGATGCGACCTGTCCTAAATAGACACTTCCAATCAGCGCGTCAGCATCGCCTTATAAACCCTCTCTTTTTAGGCGGAAACGGCGTCCATGCATCCGAAAGGATGCTTCGAGCATCTGGAAACAGGCAAGAACGAGCGCAAGACGCTAGACATGTAAGGTAGCGAGAAGGGCACACACCACTCAGCTAACCCTTCCTGCAAGTGGAAGCGGGGTTAAAACAGCAACATGGCAAGATCACTGGTAATCGTCGAGTCGCCGGCAAAGGCGAAGACTATAAACAAGTACTTGGGAAAGAATTTCCTGGTGAAAGCGTCCATCGGCCACGTCATGGACTTACCGACGAAGACGATTGGCATTCGGCTGCCCCTCGAGGATGAAAAGCCAAAAAAGAGGAAAAAGGGCAAAAAGGGTAGCAAGGCGGCAGCGCCCAAGCCCCCACGCAAGCCCATAACTCTGGATGATCCCAAGATTTTCGAGCCCACTCTTCAGGTGATCCCCGGCAAGGGAAAGATTGTCAACGACCTCCGGAAAGCCGCGCAGACGGCTGACGCTGTTTATCTGGCGGGTGACCCGGACAGGGAAGGTGAGGCTATCTCTGCCCACCTGGCCATGGTGCTCTCCAAGCCGGCGAAGTTCTTGATTGACGAGGCGGATGAGGAAAACGGGAAGAAAAACGGCAACGGTGCAAAGGGCGACAAGGCCGAAGAAGAGAAGGCCGCCGCCGCAGCTGCCAAGGGTAAGGGCAAAGGAAAGCTCGCCGGCAAGAAAAAGGAAAAGGATGTCATCGTTATTGAGCCCATCGACCCAAAGAAAATCTTTCGGGTGACTTTCAACGAAATCACACCCAAAGCCATCCGCGCAGCTTTTGAGAAGCCTCGTCAGGTTGATGCGCAGCTTGTGGACGCTCAGCAAGCGCGGCGCGTGCTGGATCGCATCGTGGGGTACAAGATTTCGCCCCTGTTGTGGGACAAAGTGCGGCGAGGCTTGAGCGCGGGGCGCGTGCAAACTGTGGCCCTGCGTCTAATCGTGGAGCGCGAGCAGGAGATTCGCGCGTTCGTGCCGCAGGAGTACTGGACGATTCACGCGATGCTGGATGCGGGCGAGCCACCGATCTTCGAGGCTCGGCTCACGAAAAAGCTGGGCGAGGACGTCGAAGTTAGGAACCAGGAGACAGCGGACGCGATTGTCGCTGCGGTCAGCAAGGCAAAATGGCAGGTAGTTAGCGTTGCGCTTAAAGAAAAGCGCAGAAACGCGCCACCCCCATTCACCACTTCAAAGCTGCAGCAAGCTGCCTATAACCGTTTGCGGTACACGGCCAAGCGCACCATGGCACTGGCGCAACGCTTGTACGAAGGTGTGGAGTTGGGCGAAGAAGGCTCGGTTGCCCTGATAACTTACATGCGCACGGATTCCGTCCAAGTGTCGACGGACGCGCTGGAACAGGTGCGCGCTCTGATCCCAGAACGTTTCGGAAGCGCCTACCTCCCAGAAAAGCCGAATTTCTATAAATCGAAGAAAGACGCGCAGGGAGCGCACGAAGCGATCCGCCCGACCGACGCGTCGCGGACTCCGGAAGACGTACGCAAATACCTGCCCGATGACCAGTTCAAGCTATACCAACTTATTTGGCAACGGTTCGTGGCTTCGCAGATGCTCCCCGCCGTGTTTGATCAGACCACCATTGATATCGAGGCGGGCGAATTTACGTTCCGTGCTACCGGCTCGATCATGAAGTTTGATGGCTATTTGAAGGTCTACCAGATTCCCGCGGCGAATACAGACCGTGATGACGACGAAAAGGATGACGAAGGCACCGGCATGGCACTGCCCCGCGTCAGCGAAGGGCAAGTGCTGAAGCTGGACTCAATTCGCCCGGACCAGCACTTCACGGAACCGCCACCGCGCTACACGGAAGCCACGCTCGTCAAGGAACTCGAAGAAGACGGCATTGGACGCCCGTCCACCTACGCTTCGATCATTTCCACGATCGTCGAGCGCGAGTACGTCAAGAAAGATCAGGGACGCTTCACTCCAACGATGCTCGGCGAACGAGTGTGTGTGTTGTTGATCAAGAGCTTCGAGGATGTGTTTGATGTGAAATTTACCGCGCGCCTCGAAGAAGAATTAGACGACATCGAAGAAGGCAAGCTGCCTTGGCGGGAATCGGTCAAGGAATTCTGGGAAAAGTTCATCGTGGATCTGGACAAGGCCGAAGATGAGATGGTGTCCTACAAGGCCGGTATTCCCACCGGGAAAAAGTGCGAAAAGTGCGGCCAGGGCGAGTTGCTGGAACGCATTAGCCGCCATGGTTTCTTCCTCGGCTGTTCCCGCTATCCCGAATGCGACTTCATCCAGGACCTTTCTGAAGAGATTCCTGAAGACGCAGAAAACAAAATTGAATATTGCGAGAACTGCGGCAAGGAAATGGCGCTGAAACGCGGCCGTTTTGGCGCGTTCTTGGCTTGTACGGGTTACCCGGACTGCAAAACGACGCGGCGTTTGGTTGCGGGCACGCGGATTGCCCACCAGCCGGACGAGCCTTTGGACGAGAAGTGTCCCGAATGCGGGGCTGGCTTGGTGAAGAAGCATGGGCGGTTCGGCGAGTTTATCGGATGCTTCGGGTATCCTAAGTGCAAGTACACGCGGCCCATCACGCTGGGCATTAAGTGCCCCAAGTGCAACGAGGGAGAATTCGTCAAGCGCGCGAGCATGGGCAAGGGTGGTCGCGGGCGGATGCGCGTGTTTTACGGCTGCTCGCGTTATCCCGACTGCGATTACACTTCTCCCAACATGCCGATTGCCGAGCCCTGCCCGAAGTGCGGCGCCCCATTCATCGTTGAGAAGAAAAGCAAGATCGGACTGGTGCGCGCGTGCGTTAAAGAGGGTTGCGATTGGGAAAAACTGGTTGACGACCCGAAGCCAGCCACCGAGACCGTGGAAACACCGGTTGCGGTGAAAGTCTAGGCGCGCGCAGGGTTCGCGTACACCTGGCAAGAGTGCAAGGAAGACCCACCTGGCCTGTTATGGCCGCACCAAAAGCTGCTGGAGTATAACCCCCGTTTGAGTGCGATAATTCCGAAAGACCCTCCCCCGGAAGGAGTGTATCTGGCGCGAAAGTCCAGGCGGAATGAAGAAGACCATCCAGAGATATTTGGAGTACCTCCGGTCGGTGCGGAACGCTTCGCCGCACACTTTGTTGAATTACGGCAACGACTTGGAGCAATTCGTGGAGTTCCTGACGCCACCCGAAATGTCTACTCCCGGCGTAACCAGGATTGATCACCAGATGATTCGGGAATTCGTGGGTCAGCTTCATGAATTGGGCCTGGAGAAAACTTCCATCGCGCGCAAACTGGCGGCCCTGCGCTCTTTTTTCAAATACTGCGTGCGCGAAGGCCTGCTAAAGGATAATCCGGCCCGCCTGGTGCCCACTCCCAAGCTACCCAAGCGCATCCCCGTGGTTCTGTCTGCCGAAGAAATGAGTGGCTTCCTGGACCAACTGGCGGGACCACGCTATGTGGAAGCGAGTCGCCGCGGAAGAAAGCCCCGCCGCAGAGCCGGAACGTCCGCGCCGGAAATGGGAATCGTCAAGCTGGAAGACTCCCTGCTCTTGCGACGTGACCGTGCTTTGCTCGAGTTATTGTATGCGGCGGGGTTGCGCGTCAGCGAGTTGACCGGGCTGAACCTGGCCGACGTTGAACAGCGAGAGCAGATGCTGCGCGTTCGCGGAAAGGGTAATAAAGAACGCATCGTGCCTTACGGAGACAAGGCGGCGGAGGCTCTGAAGAGTTACTGGCCCGTGCGCGAAAAACTCTTATACGAGAATTCCTGCATCCGCCAGAAGACCCATCCCGAAGCCGTGTTTTTGAATTACACCGGAAGACGCCTGACGCAACGCAGCGTGGGAAGAATCTTGAAAAAGTATTCGCGGCTGGTGAACATCAATTGGGATTTACACCCCCATTCCCTGCGGCATGCCTTCGCCACGCACTTACTAGCGGATGGCGCTGATCTCCGTGCCATTCAGGAATTGCTGGGCCATCAATCGCTTTCCACCACGCAAAAATATACCCATGCCTCGATTCGGCAATTGATGAACGTCTACGACAAAGCGCATCCCCACGCATGAAATGTCACCCTCACACGAGAAACGCTCGACCGCTTACTGCATCCAAACCAGGAATACTGATAGTGGTGTAAGTTATTGCACGAAAGCGCTAGGAGAAGGGCGAGTTTTGAACCAGAGACTCACAACATGGCGATGGCTGGCAGGGTGTTTCCTGGCGGCGAGCTCGTGGTTTGCCGCGGCCATTCCTGCACGCGCGCAGGACAATTACGAAATCCAGGTGTATGGCTCCGACACAGTAGATCCCGGGCACACCATGCTCGAGTTGCACAGCAACTTCACATTTCAAGGGTTCAAGACCCCGGAAGATGGCGTGTATCCGACGAATCATCAATGGCATGAAACGTTGGAGATTACTCACGGCTTCACGGATTGGTTTGAAACGGGATTCTATCTATTTACCTCGCTGCAGAACGGCTACGGCTGGGATTTCGTCGGCACTCATATCCGGCCGCGCGTGCGCGCTCCTAAGAAGTGGAACTGGCCTGTCGGTGTCAGCATTTCACAGGAAATCGGCTACCAGCGTAGCCATTTCTCCGCCGATACCTGGACGTACGAACTTCGCCCGATCGTGGATAAGCAGGCTGGGCGCTGGTATTTTGCCTTCAACCCCACCTTCGACAAATCGATTCATGGAGCCAGCGCAGGCCAGGGGTTCGTCTTTTCTCCAAACGTGAAACTAAGCTACGACATCACGAAAAAGGTAACAGCCGGTTTGGAGTATTACGGAGCACTGGGGCCGGTAATCGGCTTCGACCCCATCGCCCAACAGCAACAGCAGATTTTTCCGGCTATTGACCTGAATCTCTCGCCCAAGTGGGAAGTGAATTTCGGTGTTGGGGTCGGCGTGACCCGATCAACCGACCATCTGATCGGCAAAATGATTCTCGGCTACCGTTTCGATTTTTGATGGCAGCGCAGACTCTCCTCCGTCCACGCGCTAACTCTTCAACCTCCCCGGGGAGACATTGTGAATCAACTTTTCCAACCCAAACACGTGCGTTGACGCTTCTGCGCGGCAACCCGTATAATAGTGGTTTGTCTAGAGCCTTTGGAGGGCAGATGTACGCCGTCATACAGACCGGGGGTAAGCAATATCGTGTCGCACCCGGCGACACCATTCGTATCGAACGGGTCAGCGGTGAAGTGGGCGAGCAGGTAAAGTTTGGCACCGTCTTGGCCGTACACACCGACGACAAGAAGGTCCTGGCGGGTTCGGACGCCTCAAAGGCCTCGGTCACCGGCAAAATCGTGTCGCAAGGCCGCGGCAAGAAGCTCACCGTGCTGAAGTACAAGAAGACCAACCAGTACAAGATTCAGCGGGGCCACCGGCAGAATTTCACGGCCGTTGAGGTCAGCGAGATCAAGCTGTAAATCGAACGGCCTCCTGTTACCGGGGCCGCCAAGTTGAATACGAAAGGGATTGCGTCATGGCACATAAGAAGGGCGGCGGTTCATCTACAAACGGCCGCGATTCACACGGACAGAGGCTGGGCGTGAAGCGCTTCGGCGGTCAACTGGTGAACGCGGGTACGATTCTGATTCGTCAGCGCGGCACCAAGCACCAGCCAGGCGAGAATGTGGCCAAAGGCAAAGATGACACGCTGTTCGCGCTGGTGAAGGGCTACGTTAAATTCGAGGACAAGGGCAACCGGGGCCGCTTTATCAGTGTCACGCCTGCGGAAGCCGCCAAGGCCGCAAATTAAGATCGGCGAGTTCTAGGCGGCCCCGACTCTTGTCGGGGCCGTTTTTGTTTTTTGACAGTCGCAGCACATTGCTCGCAGAGAAGAAGGTTTATGCTCGTTGATGAAGCAAAAATCTATGTGAAGGCCGGGGACGGCGGGAACGGTTGTATGGCGTTCCGTAGAGAAAAGTACGTCCCTCGCGGCGGACCTTCCGGCGGGGATGGCGGTAATGGCGGCAGCATCTACGTGGAGGCGAATCCGAACGACAACACGCTCTTGCGCTATCGCTACAACCGCGAATTCAAGGGCGATCGCGGCCGGCACGGCGAGGGCTCCAATTGCACTGGGCAATCCGGAGGTGACACCATCCTGAAAGTGCCGGTGGGCACACTGGTCTTCGACGAACAGGGCGACGAGCTGTTGGCCGATTTGCGGAAGCCCGGGCAACGACTCCTCGTGGCCCAGGGAGGCAAAGGCGGGCGCGGCAATCAACACTTCGCCAAGCCTTGGCACCAGGCACCTAGGGAAAAAGAAGAAGGCCAGCCCGGTGAAGAGCGACGGTTGCGCTTTGAGCTAAAGCTCCTTGCGGATGTAGGGTTGGTCGGTTTCCCGAACGCAGGCAAGTCCACTTTGATTTCGGTGATCAGCGCGGCCCGGCCAAAGATTGCGAACTATCCGTTCACAACACTGGAGCCAAACCTGGGCGTGGTGAATGCGGATGGTGGCACCGGCGGCCATGGCAGCGAACTGGGTCGCACCTTCGTTGTTGCCGATCTCCCGGGATTGATCGAGGGGGCTAGCGAGGGAGCAGGTCTGGGGATACGCTTTCTGCGCCATGTGGAGCGTACACGGCTTTTGGCCCATTTGATCGATACCAGCGACACCGCGGAAATGGACCCAGTCAAGGCGTACGAAATCATTGAAGGCGAACTGGCTGCGTTTACCGAGACTATGCTCGAAAAGCCCATGATTATCGTGGCCACAAAGCTGGACGCTACTACGGACCAGACAAGACTGCTCGAGCTAAAGAAGTTTTGCGCCGAAAAGGGCCTCGAATTTCACGCCATCTCAGCTCCCACCGGCGAAGGCGTGAAAGCACTTGTACGCGCCATGGCCGATGCACTCGACCGCATTCCGAAACCGGAATTGGACCCCGAATTGGACACGGCTGAGGCAATCGACTCGGGGCAAGAGATAGTCGATGCCGCTAGCGATGAAAGTCCGGATGACCTGGAACCCGATGAAGGTGGCCCACCCCTTGGCAAGATTTCGTGAGAGAATCGTGAGACTCTGGGGACTTTGGAATTGGCGCACTCGCCCAGATTCGCCGAATTTTTCGGCAGGCATCGCCTCGATTAGTGTATTAACGGCGGAGGGCACGGATTGACGACGGCGCAGGCGCATCGCACGGCAGCTAAACAACAGGCACGCCGCATCGCTCTTTTCGGTGGCTCCTTTGACCCCATCCACGCCGGACACCTGGCCGTAGCCCGGGCTGCGGACCGCCGATTCAATTTCGATGAGATGCACTTCATTCCGGCCAGCCGTCCGCCGCATAAGCTAAAGCAGCACCTGGCCCCATTTCCGCACCGCTTTGCCATGGTCGCTTTGACTTGCGCGGAACATCCTCACTTTGTGCCCTCGCTGGCCGAGGCGGGGGAGGACTTCAGTGGCACGCAGTTGCACTACTCCGTGGACACGGTGCGCTATTTCCGGCACGCCTACCGCGGGCAGGGAAGCCGGATTTTCTTCATCATTGGGGCCGATGCGTTTCTGGATATTCCCATGTGGAAGGAGTACGAGACCCTACTGGGGCTATGTGACTTCGTAATCGCGAACCGCCCGGGCATCCGACTGGAAGCTCTTAGGTTGATGATTCCGCCGGACTTACATGCGCGGACGAGCGCCAAACGCGAAAGAGAGGACGAAGACGTAGTGCAAGGATCTCCCATAGTCGCCCATTTGGAGCGCACAACCGTCTATCTACTCGATACGGTGTCCAGCGAAGTTAGTGCCACAGACATCCGGCGAAAAGCGAACCGTGGGCAATCCATTCATGGACTTGTCTCCGGACGTGTGGAGGAATACATTTTAAAACAGGGTTTGTACCGGTGAAATTGGAAACGTTACCCAAGGGTGTGCGTCTAGCCGTAGAGGCTGCGCAGGACAAAAAAGCAGGCGGGATCACCGTGCTGGACCTCAACGGCGTGGGGGCGTTCACCCGCTACTTTGTGATTTGTACGGGGTACAGTCGCCCGCAATTGCAGGCAATCTGCACCGCCGTTGAAGAGGGGCTTTACAAGGAATTGCAGCGTTCACCGGAGCATCGCGAAGGCCAGCGCTCCTCCGAGTGGGCGCTCTTGGATTTTGGAAGCTTCATCGTTCACGTCTTCGGGGAGCAAGCACGTCGTTACTACGATCTGGAAAGACTGTGGCGGTCGGCGCCGGTGCTAGTCATTCCAGACGAACCGGAGACGGGACGAAAAGAGCTTTCGAAGCGAGTGGGCTGAAACCAGGTCAGAAAGTCGCCGGCCGGTTACGCTGGCGGCTGGAGAAGCCCATTGGTTATTGCAAGCGAGCGATTGCCTTGGATCTGCAAGGATCCGGCATCGCAACGTCTCCTTGAACTTGCGGGGCGCGTTGCTCCCGTTCCCACGACGGTCCTGATCACCGGTGAAAGCGGCACCGGGAAGGACTACTTCGCGCGCCTGATCCACGAACTTGGCCCCCGGCGCGATACTCCATTCCTGAAAATAGAGTGCAAGAGCTTGCCTCCTCCACTTTTGGAAAGCGAACTCTTCGGGCATGAACGGGGTGCTTTTCCCGGGGCGGCCGAGCGAAAGCATGGGCGCTTCGAACTTGACTCGAAGAGCACCATCGTTCTCGACGAAGTGGCGGCGCTCACACCCGGTGTGCAAGCGCGTCTGTTGCGCGTGATGGAAGAGCGCGTGTTCGAGCGGTTGGGCAGCAAGGAACACCTGCGCGTTGAGGCGCGCATCATCGCACTCACCAACGCCGATCTGGCCGCGGCCGTAAAACAGGGCCGTTTTCGGGAAGATCTGTATTACCGGCTGGATTTGGTCAAGATCTGGATGCCTCCCTTGCGGGAACGCCGCGTGGACATTTTGATGCTGGCCGAGCACCTCCTGGTGGTTCTTGGAGCGACCCACGGAAAACCAAATATGCGTTTGAGCGATCTGGCGAAAACGGTTTTGGAATCCTACCGCTGGCCGGGCAACGTACGTGAATTGCGTGACACCATCGAACGCGCTGTAATCCTTAGCCAGCGAGAGGTGCTTGAGGCGGACCATTTGCCTGCTTATCTGCGCGCAAGTTTGGATGGCCACGGGCAGGAAGCTGGCTCCCGTTCGCTGGAAGAGGTTGAGCGTGAGGCCATCGAAGCCACTTTGAAGGCCACGCGCAATCAGATCGGGCGCTCGGCAAAGATTCTGGGAATAAGCCGGAAGACCCTTCTTGAGAAAAGGAAGAAATACGGGTGGACCGAATTCCGCAAAGAACACAAAAATGACAACGGCGGAGCGTGACGCGGTAGACTCGCGGCATGAAGATTCGACTTCTCCTGCTCGGGAAAATGCGCCGGGCAGAGTTGCGTGCGCTTCTTGATGAGTATGTGCATCGCATCGCAAGGTCCTGTTCGATGGAAGTCTCGGAAGTGCGCGATGCCGCCGCAGCTCTGAAAAAGCTTGATGCCGACCGTGCCGCCACGGCCGTCTTGCTGGATGCCGGCGGGAAGCCCTGCGATTCAGAAGCGTTCGCAAACTGGTTGCGTGAGCTGCGCGATCTTGGAACGCGGGAGCTTATCTTCGTCTGTGGCGACGCGGAGGGATTCCCTGTTGAACTCCGCGAGCGCGTCAAACAAAAGATGTCACTCAGTCCGATGACCTATTCCCATGAACTGGCGCGGGTGATGCTGGCAGAGCAAATCTACCGTGCGTTCGCCATCCTCTCCGGCAGCCCCTATCCCAAATAGAGAGCAAATTACTGGCTTGAGCGCCACGATTCGCGATTCCAGAGAAACGTCGCATTACCTTCAGTGTGCGTTTTTTGGCAATCCATGGAAGAATGTCCGGCAGAAGGTCCCATGTCCCTGCGCATCTCGCCTGATAAAGAACAACCCTCGGCGGCCATTGAGATCCCGCTCATGAAGCCCTTGCCGGACTACGACCTGCACGATATGGAGCAGCCGACTCCGCGAGACATTGATGTACTGCTCGTATCCCAGGGCTTCCGTGATCTAGTAGACGATGCCAGAGGCGTATTGACCGAGTTGGTCGCCAACCCTCCACCTCTTCCCAATTCTTCCTTGCTGGTTGACCTTGATCTTACGCAAATTCCCCATTTCGAAATCGTCCAGCTTACGGGCGCCATCTGCCCTGGTGATGACGAGGTTTACCGGCCCGGCCTTTGGCTCATCTTGCGCGACACCATGGCGCCACCGAAAGAAGGTTTGGGCGAAATCGCGCTCGCGCATGTGCACGCGATCATTGAGACCTTGGTGAAACGCCTGGGTTTGGAATAAGACTCTCGCGCTCAGCTAAGCGACCACCCAACCAAAGTAAGCGTCAGAAACAGCGCAAGCGCTCCCAAGCTTACGAGTGACAGGACTTTTCCGTGACCCAGCAACGAGTCGCGCGTCTCCGCTTTCACGCATAGCACAATGGCCACCAGCAGTACGCCACCCCACGAAATCGCGCACGGCAATCCCGGATACTGCGAAAGCGTTGCAAGCATTTTGTCCGACGGCTGATTAGCGGGAATCCACCACGGCAGTATCGGCGCGAAACCTGCCGCAAGCACAAATGTCAGGATCTTTCTGCTTACCCAGCCCTTAACCTTGGTCACGGGCTTTGCCTTGCGAAGCTTGCGGTAGACAAGGAATTCCCACAGCAGCAGCGCCGTGGCAAGCGGCATCCATCCATACAGTGTGCTTTCCCGATCGGCCCACAGCCAGCCGCGGAAGAAAAGTGACGAGGGGTGCATCGCAGACATTTTCGGCAGCAAGAACATGCCGGCGACGAAATTGCCAATGGTTGCCAGAAGGATTATGGCCAGGCTGATCAACTGAATCCACTCGTGCAGTGGCGCTCGGCCACAGCGCGTGCACACAGGATGTTCGGAGTAGATCTTCAATCCGCAGTGCTCGCAGTACACGGATACCTCGCTTCGTTCCCTAAGTTACGGCTCCGCCCAAGTGCACAAAGACTATGCCTACGCGGAGACGAAGCCTACTGGTCCGAAGTGCAGTGCATGGCAAACTCGGGGACGATGCACCATGGGAGGGGTATGATTAATGCTCTGGCACATCTACCTCGAGTGAGCCCAGGAAAGAATCTCAATGGCCAATGAAAAGGGTTTGCTGATTGTCTACACCGGGCCGGGCAAGGGAAAAACCACGTGCGCGTTGGGCGCAGCGTTTCGCGCCGTGGGACAAGGTCTGCGCGTCCTAATGGTTCAGTTCATCAAGGGTTCGTGGCATTACGGCGAACTAGACGCCGCTCAGATGCTGGGCGACGACAAATTCGAAATTCGCCCCATGGGCCGCGGCTTCGTAAAAATCGGCGGCGCGGAAACCGATCCTGAAGATATCCGCCTGGCCGAAGAGTGCTGGGAAACCGGACGAGCGGCGATTTACAGCGGTAAATACGATCTGGTGATCCTCGATGAGATCAACTACACCATCAGCTACAAAATGTTGGATCCCGAGAAAGTAGCTGATGCGCTCAAGAAACGCCCCGAACAAGTCCACGTCATCTGCACGGGTCGCAATGCCCACCCTTTGTTGGTCGAGGCAGCGGACCTGGTTACCGAGATGAAAGAAGTGAAACACCCCTACACGAAGGGTATACTGGCACAACGAGGCATCGATTACTGAAGTCCCCATTCTTCATTGATTAGTTTGAATAAATTGAACACGTTTACGGGGCGGGTAGAATTGGCGAAGTTGCCTTGAAACTGATAACTTAAAACTTAGAATTGAATACTTTCCATGTCATGGTTTAAGCGCGATAAAAAATCCATCGATCAGGCCACACCACCGGAAGAGCGCCGCGTGCGCACGGAAGGCTTGTGGACCAAGTGCGAGTCCTGCCGCGCCATTGTCTTCCGCAAGGACTTGGAAGAGAACCTGCTCGTTTGCCCCAAGTGCCAATTCCATTTCCGGATGAATTCCACGCAGCGCCTGGCGATGTTGCTGGACGGCAAATGGACGGAGCACGACGCCGGGATGGTTTCCACCGACCCCCTGAAATTCGTGGACACCAAGCCCTACGCCAAGCGCATCAAGGATTCGCAAAAAAAGTTGGGCATGAACGACGCCATTCGCACCGCCGAAGGTCAATTGAACGGCCGCCCCGTGGTGTGCTGCGCTATGGAGTTTGGATTTATTGGCGGCTCAATGGGTGCGGTTGTCGGCGAAAAGGTCACGCGCGCGATCGAACTTTCCATTGAGACGCGGCAACCCCTGATCATTGTCTCTTGCTCCGGCGGTGCCCGCATGATGGAAGGCACCATCAGCCTGATGCAGTTGGTGAAGGTGTCCGCGGCATTGGCGCGACTCGACGAGGAAAAACTCCCGTACATTTCCGTGCTCACCGATCCCACCACTGGCGGAGTCACAGCAAGCTTTGCCATGCTGGGTGACCTTAATATTGGCGAACCCGGCGCCCTCATCGGATTCGCTGGGCCCCGCGTCATCGAGCAGACCATCCGGCAAAAACTGCCGGAAGGTTTTCAGCGCTCGGAATTCCTTCTTGAGCATGGATTTCTGGATGCCGTGGTTCACCGCAAGGACATGAAGGGTTACATCGCCAACACGCTCGATCTGCTTATCTCCTGAAATGAATTACGAAGCCGCGGTCCGGTATCTTTTGTCTCTCGGCCGCGAATTGGCCGCTCCCACGCAGGCCTCCGTTGCGAAATTTGACCTGCAAAACATAACCGTCCTGGCCGAGCGCCTGGGCCGGCCAGACCGCGCCTATCCTACGGTGCACATCGCGGGCACAAACGGGAAAGGCTCCACGGCAGCATTCCTCGAAGCCATTCTGCGCAATGCTGGTTTCCGCACCGGGCTGAACACGTCCCCGCATCTCGAGCGCATCAGCGAACGCATACGCATCGGCGGTGTAGAGGTAAGCGATGAACAGTTCGCGGAAACCTTTGCTCGCATACTGGCCGTCATCGAAGAATTGCTAGCGGAAGGGAAGTTGCGCGCCCACCCCACGTACTTCGAAAGCGTAACCGCCCTGGCCTTCGAGGTCTTTGCGCGCGAACACGTGGATTTTGGCGTAATTGAAGTTGGGCTTGGCGGGCGGCTGGATGCCACGAACATCGTGACTCCCGCGATTTCCATCATCACCCGCATCGATTTCGATCACGAAAATTTCCTGGGGCATTCGTTGCCAGAAATTGCCGCGGAGAAGGCGGGCATCCTGAAACCCAGCACGCCCGCGGTGATCGCCCCGCAACTTCCGGAAGTGAGAGAAGTGTTGCTGGCCCGTGCGCAAGAACTTCATTGCCCGGTCTTGGAGACGAATGAAGTGTTTCGCGTAACCAGGGAGCCTGCCGAAGAAGGCTGCGAGCGCGCGACGGTAGTGGAAAAGGCTGCCGGCCAGACTTACGCCGTGGCTCCCAGCCTGCCAGGACGTTTTCAACTCCAGAATGCGCTGAATGCTCTGGCTGCGGCTCGCTTGCTGCAGGAACGTGGTTACCGAATCAGTGATGAAAACATCGTTCAGGGCATTGCCTCAACTCAGTGGCCGGGACGCCTTGAACGAGTCGCGAAGCGGCCCGACGTGTACTTCGATGGAGCCCACAATCCCGCGGCCGCCAAAGAACTGGCGACGTTTCTGGAGGAGAATTTCCACGGCCGCAAGGTGTACATTGTGTTCGGCGCGATGCGCGATAAGGCAGTTGATGAAGTTACCGGCGCACTCTTTCCGCACGCCCGCGAAGTGCTTTTCACGGAGCCCCGAACCCCGCGTGCCGTCAGCGCCGCGCAACTTGCGCGTATGGCTGGCCATCACGCGGAACGCTTGTCCGTTTATCCGGAAGCAGAGCAGGCGTTGGAAGCCGCACTGGCAAAAGCTCAGCCTGAAGACGCCATCTTTATCACCGGCTCTCTCTACCTGGTGGGCCAATTGCGCCACGCTTGGAACCAGCGCGGAAAAGTCGCATCGCGGCAGGAAAGTTCGTAGAATAGATGCCGATTACGATGCGAAGCCGGCCCGTTGGCCGGCGTTCTCTTTTCTAAACGACACACGATCAGGACGGAAACCAAAGCAAATGAAAAACAGCACAAGCGGTGAAGCAGAAAAGCAAGACAAGGTTCTCGTGGGTGTGATCATGGGTTCCTCATCGGATTGGGAAACCATGGAGCACGCCGCGAAAACTCTTCAGGAACTGGGCGTGCCCTTTGAGACTCGCGTGATCTCCGCGCACCGCACTCCTGACGTACTCTTTGAATACGCAGCGGCAGCGGAGCAACGCGGTATGCAGGTGATCATCGCGGCAGCGGGCGGCGCAGCGCACTTGGCCGGAGTCACCGCGGCCAAAACGTTGCTGCCCGTTCTGGGCGTGCCCATGGAATCGCAATCGCTGAAGGGATTGGATTCGCTGCTTTCCATGGTGCAGATGCCAGGCGGCATCCCCGTAGGAACATTGGCAATTGGAAAGCCCGGCGCCATCAATGCCGCATTGTTCGCAACGGCGATTTTGGGAGTCAAATATCCCGAGTATCGAGAAGCCCTGCGAAAATTCCGGGCTGCACAAGCTGCGAAAGTTCTGGCGAATCCCGACCCTTCGAAGGGCTCGGACGCAAAAAAACACCCTTAGACTTGGCAACTCGCGTTTTCACGCGCAAACTGAGAGCCATGAACTCCAAGTGTCTCTCTTTTTTTTTCTTTCTCTCTCTGGCAATCTTCGCTTCCGCAGCCGCGGCGCAGCAAGCTGCTCCGGGAAGCATCACTGTGCACAATGGCCAGTTCCTGCTCAACGGCAAACCGTTTCAGATTATCGCTGGCGAGATGCACTATCAGCGCGTCCCGCGCGCCTATTGGCGCGACCGGCTTCGCATGGCCAAGGCCATGGGCTTGAACACCATCACCACGTATGTCTTCTGGAATGCGCATGAACCACACCCCGGCGCTTATGATTTTTCCGGCAACAATGATGTCGCCGAGTTCGTCCGTGAAGCGCAGCAGGAAGGCCTTTACGTTAACTTGCGGCCCGGCCCCTATTCTTGCGCCGAATGGGACTTTGGCGGTTTCCCCGCCTGGCTGCTGAAGGATCATTCCACCGTCGTCCGCAGCCGCGATCCCAAGTTCATGGAGCCCGCTGCCCGCTGGATCAAGCACCTTGGCCAGCAACTCGCCCCGCTGCAGATTGGCACTGGCGGCCCCATCCTCCTAGTACAGGTAGAAAATGAATACGGCTCCTTCGGCGATGATCACGCTTACACGGAGCAGATTCACCGCATGTTTGTGGATTCGGGCTTCACCAAATCGCTGATGTACACGGCGGATGGTCCCGAGCAAATTCCGGCGGGCTCCGTTCCCGGATTGGCCGTTGGCATTAACTTTGGGGCTTGGGGTCCCGGCGAAGCTGAAAAAAATTTCGCCGAACTGAAAAAGCTCCGTCCCGACGGCCCCTTTTTCAACAGTGAATTCTGGGACGGCTGGTTTGATCACTGGGGCAGCAAGCACGCCAATGCCAACACCGCCAACGAATCCTCGAACCTGGAATGGATTCTGCGCCAGGGCTACTCCGTCAGCCTCTATATGTTTCACGGCGGCACCAGCTTTGGCTGGATGAATGGTGCCAACAGTGACGGCAAGAACTACGAGCCAGACGTGACCAGCTACGATTATGCAGCCCCGCTAGACGAGAGCGGTCGCCCCACGCCCAAATACTTCGCTTTCCGCGATCTTATTGCCAAGGTCACGGGAATCACGCCACCTCCGGTTCCCACCCAGCCGCCCCCAGCAAAAGTTCCGCCGTTCAAGCTGGAAGAAGGCGTCTCCCTATGGGATGTGCTCCCGCCTCCAGTCCGCTCTGAGCAAATTCTCAGCATGGAGGACCTGGACCAGGCCTACGGCTACATCCTCTATCGCAAACATCTTGATGGATCGACCACTGGCGATCTCTCTCTCGATGGACTCCACGACTATGCCCAGGTTTATCTGGATGGCCAATTGGTTGGCACTCTCGATCGCCGCCTCGCCCAGAATCACTTTCGCCTGAACGTTCCCACTGCGGGTGCTCGCCTTGATATCCTCGTCGAAAACACCGGCCGAATTAACTTCGATGTTGCAATGCGCGGCGAGCGCAAGGGCATCACTAAACAAGTGACCCTCTCAGGCAAGCCGCTTCTCGGTTGGGATATCTACCCCCTGCCGATGAAGGATTTTTCCAAGCTGCCTTTTGCACGCACTCCCTGCGAAGGTCCATGCTTTTATCGCGCCACATTCCATGTCGATGAACCTGCGGATACGTTTTTCGACACCCGCGCTTTCACAAAGGGTGAAGTCTGGCTAAATGGCCAAGCCCTGGGCCGCATCTGGAACATTGGTCCCCAGAAAACCCTATATACTCCCGGCCCCTGGCTCCACACCGGCGAAAATGAAGTTGTCGTCTTCGATCTAAAGGGTGAGTCCGGCCGCACGTTGCAAGGAACAGACACTCCAATTCTTGACGCCACCCCGACGAAGTGACGCTGGATCTAGTACCGTTCCCGGAGCCCGGTTGCCGCTATCTTGGCCGAATGTTACGATGCTGGATTCCATGGCACCCAACAGCCCCAACCGACCGAGGATTGGCATCCCCTGGCGGACATCCCAAGAGGAAGCCCAGGGCAATCTGCCCAGAATCCGCGAATATATGGGAGCAGTCCAGGCAGCCGGGGGCGAACCGGTTCTCCTCTCCTTGGTTCGGCCGGAATCTCTGATAGGCCAACTGCCAGGCTTGGCTGGTTTTGTATTGCCGGGGAGTCCAGCTGACGTTGACCCTTCGGAATACGGCGCCGCGAACCACGGGCGCTCGGCACCAGCAGACCTGCCGCGAGAACGCACCGACCGCGCGATTCTCGATCACGCCTTTGCGGAGCAAAAGCCCGTCCTGGCAATCTGTTACGGCTGCCAACTTTTGAATGTCTATCTCGGTGGCACTCTCATCCAGGATTTACGTAGCGAAACGGGAACAAGAATCCCGCACCAGAAGAAAGATCAACCGTTTTTTCACTTGGGCGGTCCACGGCACCAGGCTCGTTTCGCGGATGGCAGCCGTCTTCGTGCTCTGGCCAACAACTCGCGCGCCAAAGTGAACAGTTCCCATCACCAATCGATTCTCAAGCCCGGACGCAATCTGCGGATCACAGGCGAGGCCGAGGACGGCATCGTGGAAAGCGTCGAATGGACTGGAGCGGACAACTGGGTGGTCGGTGTGCAATGGCATCCGGAACGTATGCCGGGAGATGCCCTGGCAAGCAAGCTTTTTGAAGACTTTATAGCGGTGGCGCGGACAGCGCATGGAGTTGCGCCGTCGCGGTAGCTGCCGGATACGCTACTTAACCAGGCCAACCACGCAGCACTTATTTGAATCTCAGAATGGGGGAATCATGATTTCACTTGCAGGGAAGGCGGCACTTATCACGGGGGGATCAAGGGGAATAGGCGCAGCGGCAGTGAAGCTGTTTGCCCAAGCTGGCGCCGATGTCGTCTTCAGCTATAACTCTTCCAAGGACGCCGCCAAGCAAGTCGAGCAAGAGGCTGCCAAGCATGGCACGCGCGTCGAAGCATTCAAGGCAGATGCGGGCAAGCACGCCGACAACAAGAAGATGGTCGAGCATTGCATTACCCGGCTGGGGCGTTTGGATATTCTGGTGGCAAACGCAGGTGTGTGGAACGTGGAAGACCTGCCCATCGAAAAGATGACCGAGAAGCAGTGGGACGACATGATCCGCATCAATCTGAAGAGCGTCTATTCGGTGATCCACTTTGCGGTGCCACAGATGATGAAGCAAAAATCCGGAAAGATCATTCCCATCAGCTCGACGGCGGCACAACGCGGCGAATCCCTTCACACACACTATGGTGCGTCCAAGGGCGCGATTGTCAGCCTTACCAAGGGCCTTTCTACTGAGCTGGCGCGCTACGGCATTCTGGTGAACAGCGTTGCTCCGGGCTGGGTTGCCACGGATATGTCCAATCCTGTGCTGGATACCAAAGCCGGGCAAAAAATGGCCGCCAGCGTAATTCCCATCGGGCGTCCCGGAACCGCGGAAGAAATCGCCGGGCCCATCCTGTTTCTTGCATCGGACCTGGCCAATTTCATCACCGGCGAAATCTTGAATGTAAACGGAGGCTCGGTATTGTGCGGATGAAGTTGGCCAAAAGGCTTTCCTTGATCCTGTTGGCGGTGATGCTGCTTGCGCCATGCGCTTCTGCGCAAAATCCAGAGCTTTACGATCCGGATAGGAACGCGGCAAAGGCCAGTAAACTCGTGCGCGACGCCATCGCAGCGCTCGGTGATGCGGCTTATCGCGATTATGTAGAATTACAATGCGAAGGCCGCATGGCGCAATTCGAACACAGCGGCGGCCTTATCGGCTACGCGGATTACCGCAACTTCTGGCATTTCCCAGACAAGAATCGCACGGAGGTCGTGGTCAAGAGCACCAACAAAGCCAGCTTCCTGGGCGTTCTGATCGGTTCTCTTCCCATGCCTGTCAAGGGCGGCATATTCGTCCAAGTCTTCTCGGGGAATGAAGGCTGGACGATGGATAAAAGCGGGGTGAACGAAGCCCCGGCGACCGCCGTATCTGATTTTCAAGCCGCGGCAAAACGCAATATTCACAATGTGTTGCTGATCAAGGCGAAGCAACCGGATGTCTTCCTGCACTACTCCGGCAGCACCACGGTCGATCTTCGCCCGGTGGATTGGATGGAGATCACCGATCCCAGTGAAGATGGCTCCATTCGAGTGGCCTTCGATCAGAACACGCACTTGCCTTCGCGTATGGTCTCGACGACCAAGAATGGAGAAACCGGCCAAATGGATGAAGACGTCACGATTTACTCCAATTACCAGCTCAACGACGGCGTCCAGACCCCCATGCAACTCACCCACTTGCACAATGACCGCCGTGCCTCTCAGTTGTTCTACTCCTCCTGCAAAGCGAATCCCACCCTGCCTGCGGACTTTTTCACCAAGGAAGGTCTCGAAAAGCACTACAAAGAAACCGGCGGAAAAGTGAAAGAAAAGAATTAAACTGCGGGTAACCCGGCGGTGTGATTCCGGCAGGTATGAGGCACGTCCGGAAGGTGCTTGTTTGTTAGCTTCGGGTGTAAATAGCTCAATAATACCCAGAAGGATAGCGCCTATCAGTTGAACCGGAATCCTGATAATTTAGTAGTCCCAGTCGAAATAAGAACAGGCTTTCGCACCGCAGGGCGATGCATGGGAATTGTCTTTAATGAGACGGCGTACGTTCGACATACAATCCGCATCCAGGGGCGAATCCGGGTTCAGTCTGACCGAATTATTGGTGGCCTTGGGTGTGGCATTTATTTTGATGGCCCTCGGCCTGCCCGCTTTTCTCCGCGCCTACCACACCTATCAGTTGACCAACGCCGCTTCTCAAACCGCTGATATTCTGCGCCTTGCCCGTTACGAAGCCATCCGCTTGAACCGGCCAGTGAATTGCCAGATACAGCAGACCTACAACGGCGACCCTACCCTCACTCTTGTCTGGGCAGACTCCAATCAGAACGGTCTACTGGACACGGGCGAAAAAATGATCCTGCTGGGCCCATCAGGAAATCTGGTGGCCTCTGGAAGTGTTTTGGGAACGGGCACGATGCTCTCGCAAGCGGCTGTTGGAGCTACTCCCAGCGCGCCTTCGCCGGCTAACGGGGTAATCATCTTTGATGCGCGCGGAGCGCTTGTCCCCCCCAACGTGAATGTTTTCTATTTGAGCAGTTCCATTGCGCCAGAGGCGGGCTTTCGTGCGGTACTATTGATGCCGGCCGGCTCCATTCAAGTTTGGACGGGCGACGCTACCGGATCATGGATGCAAGCGCGGTGAAGCGATTTCTCATGAACCGACGATTCAATTCGAGGAATCACGAGCGGGGGTTTACCCTGACGGAACTGCTCATCGCCACGGCCATAATCCTGGTGGGCCTGGTGGCGGTGGCGGAGCTTGTGCCCGCTTCCGTAATGCTCAACTCGAATAATCGCAGCAATGCCACCGCATTGGTAATAGCACAGCGGCAGTTGGAAGCTATGCGGGAAGTTCCGCTGGCAATCACCACGTTTACGGACCCGCTCGGCGTCTTGTGTCCCTTCTCCGCTACCTGCTATTTGGGCGATCCTACTCTACCGGGCCAGCTTGTTGGGAGCCCCGTCACTCTTGACACCCAGGGTTCCCCGGTCATTGATTTTTCCCAGGCAACCGCGGGTGGCTACAGCTTCTCCTACGTTGATCCCAACGATCCCCTGGGCGCCACCAACGACATTCGTTGGGCCGTCATCACTTTCACTAACCCCTTGAACAATGTCGCCACAGGCCGCCGCATCATTCTCGGCGTATTTCGCCGGACCAGTCAAAACCCAACCTTGCCGGTCACCCTTGACGTCCTGGTGTCTAAATGACGGAAATCACTCCAGCCAGAAGCGCACCGGGTTTCACGATTCTGGAAATGCTCATTGCCATGTCCGTTTTTCTGATCATTTGCGCGGCCATGTTTGGTCTGCTGCAGATGTCCCAGACGCGATATGCCAGCGAAAATCAGCTCACCGCTTCTTTCCAGGAGGCGCGCCTGGCCATGGACCAGATCGTGCGCGACTTCAACGTGTCCGGATATCCTTCGCTAAACTTCTACCCGACGGTTCCCACTGACCCCTCAACTTATGCCGTTGGGCCCGTAGCTTGGAGTCCGAACTATTACCCCTCGACGGGTTGTCAGATTGGGACCTGCACCACCCCGGGAGATTATGATTTGATCGTGGAGACGCGCCTTGGCACTGACACCTTTGTTAGCTGGGTGCACTATTACCTGACCGGTACCACGCTTTACCGCGCTGTCACCCCCAAAACAACCGGCGATCCGCTTTCAGCTCTGGCGGCCTCCGGCTCGGCCGTCCCTTTTTTGGTCAACGTGATGAATAACGCCCCCAGCCAACAAGCGGCCATTGTCGCTACCTATCCGTCCATGTTTCCAAACGGGCCAACTGTGCCCATCTTTCAATACATGTGCGACGTCCCTACCGGCACCATAGCCTGTACGAATGCCTCGACGTACAATTCTCCCGTGAATATTCGCGACGTGGATATCACCCTGATTGTAGCCACGCCACAACGAGACATGCAGACGCAAATGTTGAAGCTCGTTGAACTCAACGGTCGCGGCCATGCAACGAATGTCTCTCAGTGAAGGATTTTGAGCTTGACGATGATTGCTTCTCGCACGATCGAACAACAACCTCGCGAACGCGGGGCCGCCCTCTTGATCGCCATCTTCGCCTTGCTCTTGATCAGTGTTGTTGGCATCGCCATGATTGTTTCTACCGGTACGGACAGTGCCCTCACTGGAAACTACCGTTCTTCTACAAGCGCTTACTATGCCGGGCTCGCGGGTCTGGAGGAAGCGCGCGGCAGGTTGCTCCGCAGGAATCCGGATTTCTTGAACAAATCGAACACTTATCCCACGCTGTTCTCCCCGCAAGGATCTACCACATTTGGCCTTTCTGACATTTTGTACATCGTCAATCCAGACGCGAGCGTCAACCCGCTGGATCCTGCCAGTCCCTACGCGGATCAGGAATACCAGACGGAATTCGGCATCCCTCCCAGCAGCGGCAATGTGTACACCATCTCCTCCGATTCCCCTTTGCCAGCACTCAATTTGCCGGGTCCTTCTTACAAGTGGGTGCGTATCAATGCCATCACCGAAGCCGCCCTCCAAATCCATATCAATCCAAGTGGCAGCCCTTTTAATACCACCACGCTGGTGCTCTACGACCCCGCAAACCATGATGCTTCGGGCAATATCGTTCCGGCTTTAATCGTGCCGCCAAACCCGGTCGCCAGCTCTGTAGCGGTGCAAGCTTTGGAGATAACCGCGTTAGCCGTGCTCCCAAGTGGCAGTCGCAGGCTGTTGCAATACATCGTGGCTCCGTCTGCTCTAAACCTTAATTTCCCTGCAGCGCTTACTCTTGATGGGAACGGCGTCTCCTACGCCGGACCCAGTTCCGGTTCTTTCGATATCAATGGGAATGACGTGAGTGACCCCAGCGTGGGCACGACCTGTTCCAGCGCCCCGGTTCCATCCGTGTTGGCCATTGGAATTACCAATCCGGGCGATCTAACTCATATCAACACCACCCAACCGGGCAATGCAAACTACCTGGGCTTTGGCTTTGTTGCGGCGCCTCCTCCAGGCACGCCGAGTGTCCGCCAAGTGACACTTCCCGCCCAATTCCAGATGCCGAGTACTTTGGATGCTCTCGTCCAAAACATCGTGCAAAACGCCGACTTGAATATTGGCGGGCCCGCCACTCGAGAAAGTCTGCCACTCGGAACGACGCAAACGAACACCATGATCGTAGTGGTCAACGGTAATCTGGATCTCACTACAAACCACGGAGGTTCGGCCTGGAGCACGTATGTCGGCCATGGTTTGCTGCTTGTAACGGGGCAATTAACCTACGATCCGGACGTGACCTGGGAGGGCATTGTTCTCGTGATTGGTAAAGGACTCTTCGACGGATCACACAGTGGTAGCGGCAGCATTGACGGTGCCATGCTTGTTGCACAAACCCACGACCCACTCACCGGGAACTTATGGACCGACACGCAGGGGCTAGGCGCCGCCTCCGTCTCCTACGCATCCTCACCGGGTGGCTTGGGAATCTATTACGATAGTTGCTGGATCAGTCGTGCCCAGCCGCCTCTAACCTACAAAGTTCTCTCCTTCCGCGAAATTCCTCTCGCCAACTAAGACCCACCTTTTCCCCATCTGTTGTAGCAACATGATTTTGTCACCCTAATGGCAACATAAAAATGTCACCCCCCTGGGATTGCGGAGTGCTGTAAGCGGGTGTCGCCGTAGTAGAGCGAGACGCGGCCGTCGAGGGCTTGGTAGATTTGCACCTTGGCGCCCGCGAAGCTGAAGCGGCGTGCCTGCTGGGGGATTTGGAAGCGGCGGCCTTCCCACTGCACGACGTTGTCGTTGCTGACGATGCGTTCATGCAGGAAGCAGCAGATGCGGTCGATATTTTCCGGAGCGGGCCGCCACGCGGTCGCCGCTTCGCGAGGCAGGCGGGCGAAACGGCGGTTGTAGTCGGCGATGAATTTGCGCAGCACAGCGTTGGCGGAGTCGAGGTCCTGAGCGGCAGCAAGGCGGAGTTCACTGCACAGGCGATCCTGCAGCACGCCCCAGAGGCGTTCGACGCGGCCTTTGGCCTGCGGGCTGTTGGCGGCGATGAAGGTGATGCCGAGTTGTTCCAGCGCGCGGCCGAACTGGGTGGGCTGGCGTTTTCCGGCCAGCTGTTCTTCCACGGTCCAAAAGTCGTCGTTGCGGACAAAGATGCCGCTGTGATCGCCGTAAAAAGCCAGCGGCACACCGAAGCGACGCAACAGCTGGCGAAGCAAGCAGAGATAGCCGAAAGCGGATTCCGTGGGGAAGAATTGCGCGGCGAGGATTTTGCCGGTGGCGTCATCTTGCATGCCGAGAGCGGTGATTCGCGGGCCGCGGCCTTCAAGCCAGTCGTGCGGGCTGCCATCGAGTTGCACGAGTTCGCCAAGCCGCGCGGAACGCACGCGACGCTGGCGATGAGCGGGAGCACGGCGCTTTCTCGGCGAGCCCAGGCCGTTCTTGCGCAGCAAACGGCGCAGGGTTTCACGGCTGAGGGAAAAGCCCTCGCGCTCGACCAGTTTCTCGCAGAGATGGTGGTCGTTGAAGCCGGCGTAGGTGCCGCGCGCCAGTTGCACGATGCGCCGGCGCACGGCGTCGGGCAGGCGACGGTGGCTGGGCCGACCGCGGTTGGCGTGAGCCAGAGCCGCCTCCCCGTCTTCGCGCATGCGTTTCTTCAAGCGCTTAATCTGGCGCACGCTCAGACACAGGAGTGCGGCGGCTCTGGCACACGCCATGTCTCCCTTGATGCATGCGCTGATCACGCTCACTCGGTGCAGTTCCTTCTGGCTCAACGGAAATGTCTCCTGTCTCATAGGGTGACATTTTCACGTTGCCGTTAGGGGGTGACAGAATTATGGAGCTAAGACACCCACCTTTTCCCCATCATGACCTCCTACCGCCATCGCGGTATACTTAGGGGATGAGAAATGCCTCCGGGGGGCCGCGGTTGCACGGCACAACCGTGCTGTGTGTGCGCAAAGACAATAAAGTTGTGCTCATCGCCGATGGTCAAGTCACCCTGGGCGATCATGTTCTGAAGCACACCGCGCGAAAGACACGCCGCATGTTCAACGACAAAGTGTTGGCCGGATTTGCCGGTTCAACTGCGGATGCGCTTTCACTTTTCGAACGCTTTGAAGGCAAGCTCCAGGAACATTCGGGTAATTTGCAAAAGGCGTCCGTGGAGCTCGCCAAAGAATGGCGCAAGGATCGTGCTCTCCGTCATCTGGAAGCACTGCTGATCGTTGCCGATGCCAAGGCCACTTTTGTTCTTTCTGGCAACGGTGATGTCATCGAACCTGACGATGGCTTTTGCGCCATCGGCTCCGGCGGAATGTATGCTCTTGCCGCAGCTCGCGCTATGGCGAAGCACACCAAGCTCACCACAAAAGAGTTGGCACTGGAAGCCATGCGCATCGCCAGCGAAATCTGCATCTACACAAACGAGAATTTCACGGTGGAAGAACTTTAATAACAACAGAAACTTTGATTCAGCGTTAGATTAGAAGGGCGCAGGGAGCCGGCTTCGCCCTGCACGCGCAAGGAAACGAACGTATATGGCAATTAAGTCAGACAAAGAAATTACCCTGCTCAACGGGGGCAACGGCACTGTCGGCACGGAAGATCCCGCTTTGCTTCCGGCGCTCGACGATATGACCCCGCGGGAAATCGTGGCCGAGCTCGATAAATATATCGTCGGGCAGACAGCTGCGAAAAGAGCCGTGGCCGTTGCTCTGCGCAACCGCGTGCGCCGCCAGAAGCTCGAACCCGAGATCGCCGAAGATGTCCTCCCCAAGAATATTCTGATGATCGGCCCCACCGGCGTGGGCAAAACGGAAATCGCCCGGCGCCTGGCACGGCTCGCCGGCTGCCCCTTCGTCAAGGTCGAAGCCTCCAAATACACCGAAGTCGGGTATGTGGGCCGCGACGTCGAATCGATGGTACGCGACCTCGTGGAAACCTCCATTGATATGGTCCGCGAAGAAAAGCTCGACGAAGTGGCGGACCGCGCGGAGCAAGCCGCGGAAGAGCGCGTCCTCGACCTTCTCCTCCCTCCACCGCCGCCCGCGCCGCCCGGAACAACCGAGGCTGAACTTGCAGCCCAGCGCGAGCAAACGCAACGCACCCGCGAAAAACTCCGCGCGCAACTCCGTGAAGGCAAACTGGACCAACGCATGGTGGATTTGGAAGTCCGCGAACGCGCCATGCCCTCTTTCGAGATCATCTCCAATCAGGGCATCGAGGAGATGGACGTCAACCTGAAGGACATGCTCAGCGGCATTTTTGGCCAACAGAAAAAGAAGCGCAAGATGTCCGTGGCCGATGCGTTCGAATACCTCATCCAGGAAGAAGAGAACAAGCTCCTGGACATGGATCAGCTCACCCGCGTGGCCGTGGAACGAGCCGAGCAGATGGGCATCATCTTCATCGATGAAATCGACAAAGTTGCCGGCCGTGAAGCTGGCCACGGTCCTGACGTTTCCCGCGAAGGCGTACAGCGCGATATTCTCCCCATCATTGAAGGCACCACCGTCAACACGCGCTACGGCATGATCCGTACCGATCACATCCTGTTCATCGCTGCCGGCGCATTTCACGTCACCAAACCTTCCGATCTGATTCCCGAGCTTCAGGGCCGCCTTCCCATCCGTGTCGAGATGCAATCCCTCAAGGAAGAGGATTTCGTGCGCATTCTCACCGAGCCCAAGAATGCACTCATCAAGCAGTACATCGCCTTGCTGGATACCGAAGGCGTGAAGCTGCAATTCACGGAAGACGCCATACAGTCCATCGCCAGGTTTGCCACCAGCGTCAATGAACAGACGGAAAACATTGGCGCGCGCCGCCTGCACACGATTCTGGAAAAGGTCCTGGATGAGCTATCTTTTGAAGCGCCGGACCTGAAAAAGAAATCGGTGAAGGTAGATGCCGCCTACGTTCACAAGCAACTCGCGGACATCGTAAAGAACCAGGATTTGAGCCGTTACATTTTGTAACCTCAGACGATTGCAAATGCCCAGCCCCAGAGCGGCCAGACTTACAACCCTTTGCCAGCCATCGCTGTTCTTTTCGTTTGTCTCCTTTATTTTGCTGACCCTATGCGTGGCTGCGGGGTGCGGCGCTCCTGGCGAACCCCTTCCTCCTTCCCCGCCCATTCCTGTGGCCATCAACGATCTGACCGCGCAGCAGATGGGAGACACCGTGCTCCTGACGTTCACCATGCCCAGGAAAAGCGTCCGCGGGGAGCGCCTGAAAGAAGTGCCGGCGCTGGAAGTTTTGCGCGGCAGCCTGAAAACCGACGGTACATCCGACGCAAAATCCTTTCGCGTCGTGGATACCGTTCCAGGTTCACTGGTGACGAACTACACGCAACAGGGCAAAGTGGAATTTCCTGACCCGATTCCCACCGACGGCATCAGCAATCACGCCGGCGAAACTTTCGTCTACCGTGTGCGAACTCGAGTTTCCAGCAAAAAGACGTCCGCTGATTCAAAGGAGGTATCCCTTCGCCTCTATTCCGTGCCTGCGCGAATCACTTCACTTGAAGCAAATGTTACGGAGGCAGGAATCCAGTTGAAGTGGACGGCGCCAGACAAGACCTTTGCGGACCAACCCCTAGGCTCCATTCAGGAGTTTCACGTCTATCGAGGAGAGTTGAGTCCGGCTAGTGCCACCGCAGCCGCCAAGGATTTTGCGCAAACCGCCTGGAATTCAAGGCCGCTGCAAATTGCCGTAACCACATCACCCGATTTTCTGGATACCGGGTTCGACTACGGCAAAACTTACGCCTATCTGGTCCGAACAGTTGTGCTGGCAGATGGCGTCGCGCACGAATCCAGCGATTCCCAGGCCGCCATCCTCACGCCAAAGGACATCTTCCCGCCTGCGGCACCACAGGGCCTCGTTGCGGCTGTCCTGCCGGGCGGCTCGCGGGGAGCGCTTGTCGTGGATCTGTCCTGGTCCATCAATCTGGAGACAGACTTGGCCGGTTACCGATTGTACCGAAGTGAACAGGAGGACACGCAAGGTCAACTTCTCACCCCGGAACTCTTGCCCACTCCTGCGTATCGTGATAACACTGTCTCATCCGGGAAGCGATTCTGGTACACGGTAACCGCTGTGGACCGCGCTGGTAACGAAAGTGCCCCCAGCGCGGCGATCACTGTGGATGTCACACAACCTTCTCCGTAGTCCCGGGTTCGAACTTAGAAAGAGTGTTTGGTAGGGGAGTCCAGCACCCATGCCATCATCCGTGCATCTTCCCGGTTATCGTTGGCTATTGTTCCTCCGCAATATCCCCGTGCGCGTGGGAATCTACACTGGGACCTGTCTTTCTCTCGTGTTTATACTCTGGCTGCTGCTGGCGAACCGCTTGCCTCTTCTGGAACCGTTGGCCATGTGGCGAAATATCGCCGCCGTCGCGATCCTGGTTCTTATTGCAACCCTCCCGCTCTTGCGGTTCTATCGCAGCCCCGGCGAATTGATGGTTTCGGGCCTGCTCGCATGGACTCTCTTAAGCATCACCTACCGCGTCCTCTGCATGGTTTTTGTTTTGCTCGACGAAAAATACAGCGCCTTCCATGTATTCGTGCTGGGGGCCGTCGTTTACCTCCTGGGTGCGACGCTTTCCTGGATTGGCATGATAATCTGGAGGGTGCGCGCTGAAGATACAGCCCATCCACACCACTAAACGGACCACCCAAGAATGAAATTCTGCCGCTTTTCGCCCGCAAACAACCCACAAGCGAATCAAACGCCTTGCTTTGGCTTGATTAAAGGTGACACCGTCCTCGAAATCGATGGACCACCGTGGCGCAAGTGGACTGCGGGTGACCGGTCCTGGCCTCTGAGCGAATGCCACTTACTCGCGCCGGTGAATCCTTCCAAGATTGTCTGCGTTGGGCGCAATTATGCCGCGCACGCCGCTGAACTTGGCAATGACGTTCCCAAGGAGCCGCTGATCTTTTTGAAGCCTCCTTCCTCCATCATCGGTCCGGAGGCGCCCATTGTTTTGACGCGTTACTCCAATCAAGTCGAGCACGAAGGCGAGTTGGGAATCGTGATTGGCAAGAGGTGTGCTCACCTTGCCGATGAGGACGACCCGCTTGCCTATGTTCTCGGCTATACCTGCGTGAACGATGTCACCGCGCGCGACCTCCAGAAAACGGATGTGCAATTCACCCGCGCCAAGGGCTTCGACACCTTCTGTCCTGTTGGGCCGTACATTGAAACGCAACTCGATCCGCGCAACGCCCTCGTTGAAGCCTACGTCAATGGCAAACGCCGCCAGTCGGCCAGCACTTCCCTCATGGTTTATTCCGTACCCTTCCTGGTGCGCTGGATTTCCCGCATGATGACGCTTTTTCCTGGCGACATGATAGCCAGCGGCACGCCTGCGGGAGTGGGCCCGCTTGTCGCGGGAGACTCCGTCGAGGTCTCCGTGGCAGGTGTTGGCGTGTTGCGCAATCCGGTGCATCCACTCATCTCCTGACTTCGCACAATCACGCGCGTTTCTGTAAGATAAGAGGTAGTGGGGATTCAGCATGCCTTGTGTGCTTGGGAACGAGTGGCCGCTAAGTAGGCTTTCCCTCCCGGCATAATTCCAAGATTCTTCACCTTCAAGAGGTAGCCTGTTGAAAGAGTTGCTCGCCGATTGGAAGTTGCTGCTTGCCGTGGTTGGCGCAGGCCTTGCGGCCATTTTGTTGATCGTCTATGCGTTCGTGCGACCGGCCGTTGACCCGGAAGCAGAAGAACGCAAGCGGCGGCTGCATTTGAATCTCATTGGCAGAATCGCTGAAGGCCAGGTCGTCGAACTCGCAGAGCACCCCGCGCCTGTCGTCGAAGCGCGCCGCAGCCTCCTTGGCTCGCGCTCACGCCCCCTGCAGGACAACGGACCGCGCCATCTGGTCTCCTATAGTTATTCCATCTCTGGCGTCACCTATCAGACCGCCCAGGATATCACCGGGCTGGAAAGCCAGGTGCGCTTTGAACGCCTCGTTGCTGGGCAGCCCGCCAGCGTAAAATATGATCCCTCCAATCCCAGCGACTCCATTCTTGTCGCCGACGATTGGTCAGGTCTTCGCTGAATCCCTGTACCCTTACCGTTCCTCGCTTGATCCCGACTGACAAACTTTATATCTTCCGGCCAGCGCGGCTTTACTTCGTACTAGCGCGTTCAGATTTCCGCGCGAATGCGCTATGCTTTGGCTCTAGTTTTATCCGATTCAGCGGGCAGCTATGAAACAAGTTCTCGCCTCCATCCTGACGACGCTGATGATCGTGGCCCTGACCTTCGCTGCGATAGTCATCTTGGAGCGCGCCACGCTCTATGTGATCTCCATCGATTCGCCCCTGCCGCGCGCAGTTGCCATCGCTGCGGAAATTCTTCTCGGCATTGTTCTCCTTCTCGGTACCGTGTGGCTTGCCACCCATCTCGCCGTGCTGATCTTCGCTCCAAGACACAACCCATCCGACGGAGGAAAGCTTGGTTGAGAAGAATCATGTGACCTGGAAATCCGCGGCAAATGCCGAGCGCCTCGCCCAGCTTCGCGAAATGTCCGACGAGGCGGAATCGGGCGGCGGTGCGGATCGCCGTGAACGCGAACACAAAGCCGGCAAACTCTCCGCCCGCGAACGCATTCACCTTTTGTTGGATGAAGGCACCTTCGAAGAACTCGACAAGTTTGTCCGCCATCGCTGCGTTGATTTTGGCTCCGCGGAAACTCGCCCTATGGGCGATGGGTTTGTTACCGGTTTCGGTCGCATTGATGGACGCTTGGTCTACGTTTTCGCCCAGGATTTCACCGTCTTTGGTGGCTCCCTCTCCGAAACTAATGCCCAAAAAATCTGCAAGATCATGGACCTCGCCCTGCGCAATGGCGCTCCCCTCATAGGCCTGAATGATTCCGGCGGTGCACGCATTCAAGAAGGCGTGGCTTCGTTGGCTGGCTACGCGGACATTTTCCTGCGCAATACGCTAGCCAGCGGCGTCATTCCCCAACTCAGCGCCATCATGGGCCCCTGTGCAGGTGGCGCCGTCTACTCCCCCGCTATCACGGATTTCATCTTCATGACCCGCGACACCTCTTACATGTTCGTCACCGGTCCTGATGTCATCAAGAACGTCACCCACGAAGAGGTCACCAAGCAGGAACTCGGTGGCGCCATGACCCACAATGCCACCAGTGGCGTCGCTCACTTCGTTTCCCGCGACGACGCCGATTGCTGCGCCATGCTTCGCGAACTCCTCGGTTTTCTTCCCTCCAACAATCTTGAGGATCCTCCGCGACGCAACTCCCTCGACCCTTGGGATCGTCGCGAAGAATCCCTCAATTCAATGGTTCCTGAAGATCCCCAGAAACCCTATGACATCAAGGACGTGCTCCACGCCGTTGTGGACGAACATTACTTTTTCGAAGTCCATGAGCATTTCGCCAGAAACATCGTCCTGGGATTTGCGCGTCTGGATGGGCGCCCCATCGGCGTCGTCGCCAATCAACCCGCATTCCTGGCAGGTACTTTGGACATTAATGCTTCGGTGAAGGGTGCGCGCTTCGTGCGTTTCTGCGATGCCTTCAACATCCCTCTCATTACCTTTGAAGATGTCCCCGGTTTCCTCCCCGGTACGCAGCAGGAGTATGGCGGCATCATCAAGCATGGCGCAAAACTTCTGTTTGCTTTCGCGGAAGCCACTGTTCCGAAAATCACCGTCATTACACGTAAAGCCTATGGCGGCGCCTATTGCGTCATGGCCTCCAAGCATATCCGCACCGATGCGAATTTTGCCTGGCCCAGCGCCGAAATCGCCGTAATGGGTCCCGAAGGTGCTGTGGATATCGTCTACAAAAGGGAACTGAGCAACGCCCCGGCCACGGAGCGCGCAAGACTTCGTCAGGAAAAGATTGCTGAATTTCGCAGCCGTTTTGCCAACCCATTCGTTGCCGCCGAGCGTGGCTACCTAGACGCCGTAATCGAGCCTGCGGACACGCGGGCCCGCATCATCACCGCCCTCCGCGCCCTGGAAAACAAACGCGACACCAACCCCCAAAAGAAACACTCCAACATACCTCTATGAAAACGAATCTCACGCCCGTGATTCAGAAGCGCGGTCGCTTGTTTGTCGCGTATGTGAAGGAAATCCCCGGTGTGAATACGCAAGGACGCACGCTCGCCGAAGTTGGCCGCAATCTCAATGATGCTCTTGCCCTCATCAGCGCTGAAAAACGCGCATTGTCTCAGCATCCTCGCTAGCAAAGCTGCAGATACAATCGTGGTACTACTTGCTTTCAGATTTTGCCGAAGTGAAGCTTATTTCAGCAAAAACTCCTCCAAAAACTCCACGTCCGCGTAAAACTCATAGTCCTGATTGCTCTTCTTTTGGAAGCCATGCCCCTCATCTATTGCCATCACGTACCACACCGGTGTGCCCTGTTTCTTCAAAGCAGCAACAATCTGCTCGCTCTCGGTGACTGGCACCCGTGGATCGTTTTTGCCCGCCACCACCATCATCGGCTTCTTGATCTTCTCGATGTTATTCATCGGCGCGATGCGCTCCAGAAATTCACGCATCTTCGGGTCGCGCTCGTCGCCATATTCGACGCGTCGCAAGTTGCGCCGGTAGCCTTCTGTGTGCTCCAGAAACGTCACCAGGTTGGACATCCCCACTACATCAATCGAGCACCGAATGCGATCGCTGTAGAACGTCGAAACCGCCAGCGTCATATGTCCGCCGTAACTCCCGCCTGTCACTGCAATCTTGCTCGAGTCCAGGTCGGGTTGCGTGGCGATCCAATCGAACAGCGCATTGATGTCTTTGTACGTGTCTTCGCGTTGAAACCCATTGTCGAGTTTCGTGAATGTCTTGCCGTATCCGGTTGACCCGCGCACGTTGGGCAAGATAACCGCAATTCCCAATTCATTTACGAAGTAGTTCCTGCGCCCATTAAAACCCGGGCGCGATTGCCCCTCCGGTCCGCCATGGATGCTGACCAGCACGGGCCGCTTGCCGCTGAATTTCGCGGGGGGCCGGTAAAGAAGCCCGGAGATCATCTTCCCGTCAAAGCTCTTCCAGCGCACAAGCTCTGGCTCGCCAAATCCATCTGTCTTTATGGCGGACTCGCTATTCGTCCAGCGTTCAACTTTTCCCGTGGTGACATCCAACGAATAACAATCGCCTGGCGAACTTGCCGATGTAATGCCGAAAGCCAGTTCACGGTTGTTCTTGCACCACAAAAGCCCGCTGATCAGTCCGCCTGGTAGTTTTGGCGTCGGCAGTTCTTTTCCTGTCGCAGTGTCCAGCAAGTGCAACGCGCTTAGCCCATCTTCATTTGTCAGAAAGGCGATCTTCCGGCCATCCCAGGAAAGTGAAAATTCGCTCACGTCCCAGGGAATCCCACTTGTCAGTACTTTGGTTTGCTTCGTGGGAAGATCAAGATAGGCGAGCCGCTGGAATTCGGAGTCTTTGTCAAATGTGTTGTAGCAACATGATTTTGTCACCCTAATGGCAACATAAAAATGTCACCCCCCTGGGATTGCGGAGTGCTGTAAGCGGGTGTCGCCGTAGTAGAGCGAGACGCGGCCGTCGAGGGCTTGGTAGATTTGCACCTTGGCGCCCGCGAAGCTGAAGCGGCGTGCCTGCTGGGGGATTTGGAAGCGGCGGCCTTCCCACTGCACGACGTTGTCGTTGCTGACGATGCGTTCATGCAGGAAGCAGCAGATGCGGTCGATATTTTCCGGAGCGGGCCGCCACGCGGTCGCCGCTTCGCGAGGCAGGCGGGCGAAACGGCGGTTGTAGTCGGCGATGAATTTGCGCAGCACAGCGTTGGCGGAGTCGAGGTCCTGAGCGGCAGCAAGGCGGAGTTCACTGCACAGGCGATCCTGCAGCACGCCCCAGAGGCGTTCGACGCGGCCTTTGGCCTGCGGGCTGTTGGCGGCGATGAAGGTGATGCCGAGTTGTTCCAGCGCGCGGCCGAACTGGGTGGGCTGGCGTTTTCCGGCCAGCTGTTCTTCCACGGTCCAAAAGTCGTCGTTGCGGACAAAGATGCCGCTGTGATCGCCGTAAAAAGCCAGCGGCACACCGAAGCGACGCAACAGCTGGCGAAGCAAGCAGAGATAGCCGAAAGCGGATTCCGTGGGGAAGAATTGCGCGGCGAGGATTTTGCCGGTGGCGTCATCTTGCATGCCGAGAGCGGTGATTCGCGGGCCGCGGCCTTCAAGCCAGTCGTGCGGGCTGCCATCGAGTTGCACGAGTTCGCCAAGCCGCGCGGAACGCACGCGACGCTGGCGATGAGCGGGAGCACGGCGCTTTCTCGGCGAGCCCAGGCCGTTCTTGCGCAGCAAACGGCGCAGGGTTTCACGGCTGAGGGAAAAGCCCTCGCGCTCGACCAGTTTCTCGCAGAGATGGTGGTCGTTGAAGCCGGCGTAGGTGCCGCGCGCCAGTTGCACGATGCGCCGGCGCACGGCGTCGGGCAGGCGACGGTGGCTGGGCCGACCGCGGTTGGCGTGAGCCAGAGCCGCCTCCCCGTCTTCGCGCATGCGTTTCTTCAAGCGCTTAATCTGGCGCACGCTCAGACACAGGAGTGCGGCGGCTCTGGCACACGCCATGTCTCCCTTGATGCATGCGCTGATCACGCTCACTCGGTGCAGTTCCTTCTGGCTCAACGGAAATGTCTCCTGTCTCATAGGGTGACATTTTCACGTTGCCGTTAGGGGGTGACAGAATTATGGAGCTAAGACATGTGAAGTAAATGCCCTTGCCGTCTTTGCTAAATCGCGCATTGGCATAAGCGACTTTCTCGCTCCCTGTGCGCGGCGTCAGTTCGCTTTTCTCTCCCGTGGCGGCATCAACCAGCCACAAGTACGTCTCGTTGATGGAAATCCCTTCCTCCACCAGCAGTTTCGTGTCGTCCGGCGACCAATCCACAGGATCCCACCCGCCTCCACTGAGTTTGCAGAGTAAGTGGTCGGATTTCACATCCAGCGGATTGATCACCCAAATGTCAGTGTCCTGGCCGGTGCGCCGTGTCGAAATGTATGCAATGCGATCACCCTTGGTGGACCACGGCCCTGCGATGTTACGGGACTTTCCATCCGTCAACAGCATCGTATTTCCACTGTCCATATCATAGCGGTACAACTGATACCATTCGCCGCCGCCGGTATCTTTCTGGAAAACCATGTACTCGCCCGTAGTTGGCTGGAATTTGCCGCCGTGAACCGGCTCATTGAAAAACGTAAGTTGCTGGCGCGCTCCTCCCGGCATTTTCACCAAGTGCGCTTGATAGGTATTGCCGAACCGCGTCGCAATCAGCAGTTCGCGGCGTAGAGGATCCCAATCCGTGGGGGCCGCGGAGCGATTCTCGCTGTAACGCCCAGCCAGTTCGCCAATACTTGCCGGAACTGGCGGCACACCTTCAATCACCAGGCTTTCCGGCGGCGCCACCACTGCTTGCTGGCCCAGAAGAGGCGCAACAAAAAGCAGCAACCCACCCGTAATACACAAATACCTGGTTTGCATGGAATCCTCCGGCCGCTCTCGGCGTCCCTCTTCATACACCGCCAACGATACGACACGCAAGCTTTAGCTATTCCTTGGCGGTCGCAACCCGCGTGGTAAACTCGCGCCAGTTGCAATAATCGCCATGTTCAAGAAAATCCTCATCGCCAATCGCGGAGAAATCGCCGTGCGCATTCTCCGCGCGTGCCGTGAACTCGGCATCAAAAATGTCGCTGTCTTCAGTGATGTCGATCGCACCTCGCCGCATGTTCGCCTTGCCGACGAAGCTTACGCCATTGGCCCGGCCGCTTCCCGCGAGAGCTACTTGTGCATTGATAAGCTTCTGGACGTAGCGCGCCGCACTGGTTGCGATGCCCTTCACCCGGGCTACGGCTTCCTCGCGGAAAATCCTGCGTTGCCTCTCGCCTGCTCGGACGCCGGCATTACCTTCATCGGGCCATCCGCCGAGGCCATGGAGATGATGGGCTCAAAGACTTCCGGCAAACAATTGGCGCGACGCGCCGAAGTGCCCACAGTCCCGGGCTTAAGCGATCCGGTCGAAAATCCAGAAGAAGCGCAAGCCCTGGCGCGCAGCATGGGGTTTCCCATTTTGCTAAAGGCCATCGCCGGGGGCGGTGGAAAAGGAATGCGCGTCGTTGCCGACGATGCCGAATTTGCGTCAGCTTGGCGCGATGCCGCCTCAGAAGCGCTCAATGCCTTCGGTGATTCGCGCGTTTTTGTTGAAAAATATTTAATCGGCACGCGCCATATTGAAGTTCAAATCCTCGCGGACGCTCACGGACGCGTGGTTTCTCTGGGCGAACGCGAGTGTTCCATCCAGCGACGCCACCAAAAAGTTGTGGAAGAAGCACCCTCCCCGGTCGTCACTCCCGAACTCCGCAAAAAGATGGGAGACGCGGCGGTGCGTTTGGCGCGCGCGGGCCGCTACACTAACGCTGGCACCGTCGAGTTCCTGGTTGATGCCAGCCTCAACTTTTATTTCCTCGAAGTCAATACCCGTCTCCAGGTGGAACATCCCGTCACCGAACAAGTTACTGGTCTCGATCTGGTCAAACTGCAAATCGCCATCGCCGCGGGCCATCGCTTGCCCTTTGCATGGGAGACCATCACGCCACGAGGCCACGCCATGGAAGTTCGTTTGTACGCCGAAGATCCCGACAACAATTTTTTCCCTTCACCGGGGAAAATTCTGTCGCGTCATGCGCCAACTGGTCCCGGTATCCGTCTTGATGAAGGCGTCTACGAAGGTTATACGGTCCCACTGGAATACGATCCTTTGTTGAGCAAGCTCATCGCCTGGGGCAATAGCCGCGAGGAAACCATCGCCCGCCTCCGGCGCGCCCTTGACGAATACACCATCACCGGCATTCGCACCAACGTCAGTCTCTTTCGGCGAATTCTTGCCGATCCGGAATTCCTCCGCGGTGAGTTCCACACCAAATGGTTGGATGAATTGCTCGCCCGCCCCAAGCCTCCGGCAACGCCCCCACGCCCCGGCACGGAAGAGGCTTCCGTCATCGCGGCGGCTCTCTGGCACACCGCCAGATCAGGGAACACCGCGAATTCCACGAATGTTTCTTCCGCTCCGCCCTCGCGTTGGAGGTCACAAGGCCGTCGCGAGCAACTGGATCGCACGCCATGAAACTCGAAGTGCATCTCGAGGATGTCTCGGGGAAAAGGACGCGCGTCGTGGATTTGCAGCGCGAAGGCGAGCGTTTCCAGATTGCCATCGATGGTCAACCCATTCAGGCCGATGCGATCGAAATCGCTACTAACACTGTCTCCGTGATTCTCGACGGACAATCTTTCGTCATCCATGTAACGCCCTCCCTTGACGGCAAACTCAAATTGCAATGTGGCCCTCATGAATTTTCCGCGGACATCGTTGATCCCCGTGTTTGGCGCGGCCGAAAGCAAGGCGCTTTGGAAGCCGAAGGCCGCCAGCAAATCGTTGCGCCCATGCCAGGTAAAGTAATTCGCCTTCTTGTGACAGCGGGAGACAAGGTTGAAGCCGGTCAGGGGCTCATCGTGGTCGAAGCCATGAAAATGCAGAACGAAATCAAGTCGCCCAAAAGCGGCACGGTAGAACGCTTCCTCGCCAGGGAAGGTCAGACCGTGAACGCGGGCGATGTCCTCGCCTGGGTCGAATAAGCCACATCATTCACGGCCTGAACACACCTGTAGTGCTCTTCCAAATTTATATTGGACATTTTGATTGTGAAATCGACTGCAGTGCTCTATTGCGTGGCTGCGGGAGTAGGAGCGGGAGTCGGTATCGTTGATTTTGCAGCGTCGGGAAGCTTTCCGGCGGCCTCGATAACTTGCTGCGCCAAATAATTCGTAACGTGCGCTTCATCACGCGCCACGGCAAGGTACGCAGAGCGCAGCAACTGCTCTTTGCGATTCCGCAGCGTATCGCGGATTGTCTGCTGCACTTGCGGGTCATTCACGCCGCGCAAACCCGCCGCCTCGCGCGCCACCAGCTTCAGGATGCGCGTGCTGTCCTTTAATACGATCGGCTGGCTCACTTGTCCGGGTTTCAACCCCAGCACGGTCTTCTTCAGAATGGGATCCGATTTGTTCAGAGACGATTCCTGTATGTAGCCCAGGTCGCCCCCGTTCGCCGCCGTGTTCATGTCCTCGGAATAATCCATTGCCAGTTGCGCAAAATCCGCCCCGCTATTCAATTTGTCCATCAACATCTTGGCTTTGCGTTCCGCTTCGGCGGGATTCGTCGCGTCGTCGTTCTTGCGGTTGCGTATCTGCGCATCCTTGTACGGCGTAATCACGATCTGCGAAATCCGGTATTGCGGCTCAGCCACGTTGAACTGGTTGCGGTTGGTGTTGTAAAAGTCGAGCACGTCTTCGTCCGTCAGCGTGACCTTGGCGGCCACTTCGCGGTTCAGCAGCTTCTGGATAGAGAGCTGCCGCCTCAGGTCGCGCTTCAGATCGTCCACCACCATGCCGCGCTGCTTCAATTGACGCTGGAATTCTTCCTCCGTAAACGGGCTCTTCAATTCGGTGAATTTGTCTTCCACTTCACCGTCGCTCGCTTCCAGGTTCAGCTTCTTCGCCCGCTCCAACAATATCTCGTTGTTGATCAGCTGCTCGACTACGTTCAGCTTCAGCGAGAGAGCCTCTTCTTGCGATGGTTCCTGCGCTTCCGGGTTAATCTGGGACTTGTAGTACTTCTCCACTTCGTCCCGCTTGATCTCCGTTCCGTTCACCACCGCCCACACGTCCGCTGCGTGGCGCTCAGGGACCTTGCAGCCCCCCACGACGCCCAGAATCAAGCCGGCCAGAGGCAACAATGCGCCCGCGCGGCCAAGCCCGTAGTTCTTTCGCTCGCTAATGGGGTGACTCGGAAAGGAGTTCAAGATTTTCGCTCAGGCTGCTTTTTTCACACGGCCCAAACGGATGCAGCTCGTGCAGACGCGCACTTGCTTGCGAACCCCGTCCACTACCGCGCGCACCCGCTTCAAATTCGGGTTCCAGCGGCGACGCCGTGTATTATTCGCGTGGCTGACCACGTTTCCATAGTGCGGCCCTTTGCCGCAGATTGCACACTTCAATGCCATAACGCTACACTTCCTGCTCTTCAAAGGATAGAAAACACAACGGTTAATAATAGCAGATAGACTGCGAAACACAAAACCGCCATTTCCGCCGCGCGCGCAAACTACTATACGGTCGCCCCCCGTACTCCTTTTTCGCAACATTTGAATTGTTGGAACAATTCTAAACGCTCGCCTTGCCGCCGTTTCCGTGGCCCTTTGCTATACTGGATTGGTCCCAACTGGATAAATTGCCCGTGAATTCGCTCCGCATCTCCATCGTTCAGTATCTCAACACCGCCCCGCTCGTCCGCGGTTTCACGCACGGCCCGTTGCGCGGCAAATATCAGCTTTCCTTCACCGTTCCCTCGCAATGCGCCGAAGCTCTCCGCTCCAACGCCGCGGACATCGCGATTATCCCGGCCATCGAATATCCGCGCATCCCAAACTTGGTCGTGCTGCCCGGCCTCTCCATCGCTTCCAAACAAGCCGTTCGCAGCCTGCTCCTCGTTTCCACCAAGCCCGTGCGCACCGTCAAACGCATCGCACTGGATCGCAGTTCCCGCAGCACCCAGGCCCTGGTACGCATCCTTTGCCGCAAATGGTGGGACATCGCCCCCGAATTTTCAGAAGCGGACCTTGACCTGAATGCGATGTTGCGCAACTCCGATGCCGCGCTCCTGATCGGCGACCCAGCCCTGAGCCTTGCACTCCGCGTTGAACAACATGCAAAGCGCGATGGCTCCAGCGCGCTCCAATGCTCCGGCCAAGCTGCTGGCATGCCAGAAATCCCTGTGTTGTATCTGTACGATATGGTCGAAGAATGGCGCGCACTCACCCGCTTGCCCGCGGTCCTCGCCGTCTGGGCCGCTCGGCCGCAAGTTGCAACTCCGGAAGTGGTCCGCGACTTCCAGGAATCGCTGGCCTTTGGTTTGCGTCAATTGAAGGAAATCGCCGCCGAAGCTTCGCAGGAGATGGGCCTGCCCGCCGCTGATCTGCATCGCTACCTCTCCGAAAATATCGATTACGGCCTGGATGACGAAAACCTTCAGGGCCTTGGTCTCTATTTCAACCTGGCGGCGGAACTCGGCTTGATTCCGGCTGCGCCCGAAATGGTCACTGCCCCGGCCACCTTGGCCGTGGAACCCAACGCCGAACTGGCATTCCAGAGGCGCCATTGATCCTGAGACAAGGGGAAAACTGACGTGGCCATCACCAAACAAGAAGCCCTCGAAATGCTCCAGTCCGATGACTTGGTCGGCATCGGGATGGCCGCGCATCAATTGCGCCTGAAAAAAAATGACCCGCGCGTAGCTACCTACCAGATCGATCGCAACATCAATTACACCAATTTCTGCACGGAATATTGTTCCTTCTGCGCTTTCTATCGCCCTCTCGGGGCAAAGGACGGCTACATCCTCTCCTTTGAAACCATCTACCAGAAGATTGACGAAATGCTCGAACTCGGCGGCACCGGAATTCTCCTCCAGGGCGGACTTCATCCCGACTTGCAAATCGGCTACTACGAAAATCTTCTCCGCTCCCTGAAATTCCGCTACCCGCAAGTTCATTTGCATTGTTTCTCGGCCCCGGAGGTTCTGTGCATCGCGGAAGTCAGTGAACTCAACTTGCGCGACACCATTCAGCGCCTCAAGGATGCCGGCCTCGATTCCATCCCCGGCGGCGGTGCGGAAATTCTCGACGACGAAATTCGCGGCAAAATCGCGCGCCTGAAATGCACCAGCGACGATTGGGAGCAGGTCCACCGCATCGCCCATTCCCTCGGCCTGCGCACCACCGCCACCATGATGTTTGGTTGTGGCGAGGAACTCCGCCATCGCGTCAATCATCTCGACCGCATCCGCCGCATCCAGGAAGACACCGGCGGCTTCACGGCGTTTATTCCGTGGATCTTCGCCGCGGAAAACACCGCTCTTGGCAAGAAAGTTCAGGAGACCACAGCCGTGGATTACCTGAAGACGCTAGCCGTCAGCCGCCTCTATCTGGACAATATCGACCACATCCAGTCCAGTTGGCTCACTCCCGGAATCAAAGTTTGTCAGATTGGCCTGCAATTCGGCGCCGACGACGTTGGCAGCATTCTGATCGAAGAAAATGTGGTCTTCGCCGCAGGCGTAAAACGCCGCACCAACGAAGCCGAACTCCAGCGCATCATCACCGACGCCGGCTTCATCCCCGCCCAGCGCGACACCCTCTACCGCACCCGCACTCTAAAACCTCTCCCCGAACTTCAAGCCACCGCCTGAAATACTTGGCATCGGGCTAGTTTCTGGGTACCGCATCCACCAGGACCTGAGCTCAGTGGCAGCGGCGGGCCGTTGTTTCTTCTCCAGTGCGCCCACCTGGGTTTCTGGAGATCAGTGCTCCGCCTTCCGTCTAAAGTACATAACGAACCGTGTCATCAACTCTACGATGAAAAAAATCTCTATCGCCGCGCCGCTCGCATAGAGAATTCCCCCAACTTGTCCAACCGTTTGGCGGAAGCCAAAACTGATCGCCAGCTGAAATAATCCCGCAGCTAGAACACACATAACTGCCTGAAGGTAAGTTGCATTTACTTTGCGCGTCTCCCTGGCAACGAAATACCCAACTAGGAGCGTGGAGGTCGCTACGCGGAAGGTAAACCTCGACAGCTCGAGGATCGTATGCCCATGACTTAAAGAATAAAAGGTCTCTGCCGCCACCAATGTGGCGGCACCAACGCCCACCGCCAAGTAGATGAGATTGTCTCGAGTCTTTGGTCTCATTTGGGTTTATCTTGCATCAGAGGCAGCCATTTTAGGGCTGCACTCCCTGGTTGCTCCGCGGAGGATTGTGGCCGAGAACAGGATATGAAAAATTGAATCTATCACGATTCGGTGCTAGCGCCCGAGAAGTTGCGCAGCCGGAAAAGGATGACCCACTATCAGATAGTTGGAGTGCTTGACTGCGGGCAAGCGGCCGGCATATACGAGAAGCTCGCGCCTACTTCCGCAACCGCACCATAATTTCCACCTGCGTGCCTTCAGGCAAATCCAGCGGCTCTTGTAGCTGAAGTGCTCCGTCCTTATACTGAGCAAAGCACCGCATCGTCGCTTGCTTCGCTGTCGCATTTTCACCGGATGCCGCGATCGTCCCGCCACCACCCTTCGACGTCTCGTCCAACGCTTGATTCGCCAGCGCGTCCGCCTCGCGATTCTGCTCGCGGTACACGTGATCAATCCGAAACGACTCCAGCCCCTGCGCCATCTTTCGCGCGCGTTCAAACAATGGCCGCAAGTCCGCGCTCTTCACCTTGTACTGCCCGCGCATCTGCTTCACCAAAAGCTCCGAATCGCTTTCGATCCGCAACGCACGGATTCCATGCGACTCCGCGTAGTCCAGCGCCGCAATCAATCCAAAATATTCCGCCACATTGTTCGTGTTTTGCCCGATGTACTTCTTCAGCCGCGCCACCACTTCTCCTCGCGCATCCCGCACGATCACGCCATAAGCCGCCGGGCCCGGATTTCCCCGCGATCCTCCATCAATGTTCGCTTGATATGCAGCAGTAATCTTGGGTTCGGGTTCATGATCTCCAAACAATCCACCGCCTTTTGGCACCGCAGGTCGCTTGTTCATCAGGATTGAGTGGTCTCGTCGCCAGTCGGCGCAGACTCGGTAGAGTCCGCAACTGGCGTCGCGGGGGGAATAGGCTCCAACGTGTAAAGGATCCGCCCGCACATCTCGCAGCGGAAAACCTCGTCGTCGGTTTCTGTCTGCAACATTTGAACGATATGCGGCAGCACGCGCATGCCGCAGCCGCGGCACTGGTCATCGCGAACTAGCGCCATCGCCGAGCCAGGCAGCTTGCGCGAGATCCTGCTGTACAACTCCAGCAAATCTTCGGGGACTTTCTCAGCCAACTTCACCCGCTCCCCGTTGGCCACGTCTAACTTCTTCTTCTGCTCGTGGTATTGCGCCTCGATCTGCTTCTTCTCCGCCGCCACGGCGCTTTCGGCTTCCTTCAAATCCGCCTCAAAGTGCTTTACCCGGCGCTCCACCTCTTCGATCGCCATCATCTGGTCCAGCACCAGGTCTTCGATCTTTGACGCCTCGCCCTCCGCATTCGCAATTTCATGCAGCAAGGCTTTGTATGATTCATTCGTCTTTACAGAGCTGCTCTGTTCCCGATACTTCTTCGCTCGCCCTTTCCAGTCCTCTACGTCCATCTCCAGTTTCTTCCGCTGCTTCAACGCCACCGCATGAGCTTCCCGCGCCCCAGCCACTGCCGCCTTGGCTCCGTTCAGTTTGGCATCCGCCTCTCGAAAGCGTTTGGGCAGAGCATCAAATTCAGTGTGGAGTGCGGCGATCTGCTGATCCAGCTGTTGCAGGTCCATCAGTTGAGGTATTGCGGGATGCATGGGAAGTGATTCTAACACACGCACACGCCGCCCCTTCGATCACAGAAAAACTAGCCACTGGTCATTCCGGACGAAGTCTGCGGAGTGAGGAACCCCTCTTTATCTTGGGTTCCCTTAATCGAACCTACCACTCGAAGTGTCAACGGAATACCCCGTAGAAATGAAAAGCGCGCGGCTTCCTGGTCGGGGTGTTGGGTCTAAGGAACCTCGCCGCGCGGAAGGCTCCCAATCTGAATCCTCAGGAGGTTTTCAGGTCGCGCCGAATCAAAGCCGCATCCAGGAAATATCCAATTCCAACAGCCAACGGCAGTATCCCAAATGCCGCCGCGACCAACGTGTCCCGCTCGTCCGTCACCCGCGCAATCAGCGCAAACATGATCATCAATCCCAATCCGCCGGTCACCAGCAAAATCCCCGCTCGCCGCGACCGCGCAAATTGAGAAAGCTCCGGCTCCATGGGAATCTCTGCTCCGCGTGCCAGCGCCGCCAACCGCTCTTCGGTCCGCAGTTTGCGAACCCGGTAAAACGCATAAATCACTGCCAGGGGAATGCCACAAGTCAGAACCACTGCTACCAGGCCAATCATGTTCCCATCCATTGTCCACTCCTTCTCGCAACCGCCTTCGCCATCGCGTGCTGCGCTCTCATCCTAAGTAACGCACACACAGTCGCAATTGTTCCTCAGAAAAGGGTCAGTTTTTTGGAATTGTCAATGCGGGTTACAGCCTACTGAATCTCCCGGACTTCCATATTGGAGTCGATCGCCAGGGTAGGGTAGCGAATCGTTGTGCCAGGTGGCGGCGCGCCCGGGTGCCGTGCAACAACACGGAAATCCGTTCCAGAGCACTCCACTTCATAGCTATAGCCTTCGCGCTCCCGCCGCGCCATATTCATCGTCCCCGTACTCACCATTTCGTCCAACGAAGCACACCGGCTATTCAGCGCAATGTTTTGGCGCTCCGCTTGTGCGATCGATAGCAGATCGCTTCGCACTCCCGTCAATGTGATGGCCTGCGTCGGCGAGGTTCCCGCATCGGTACTGGGCATTTGCTTCAAATAAAGATAGTAGACCCCGATTGCTATGGCGGCGGCAACAAGTATGCCAACAAGGGATTTCATATCTGTATTGTTCTCCGCCCTCGCGCCAGGTTCAAGTTTTTCCACAGCCTGGCGTGCAATTGGTAACATCCCCCTCACATTTCGCCAGACCCATTCCTTCCTTGTGCTACGCTGAAATCAGCGCCACCCCCCTCTCGGTGTACTCTCCCCTCCGGACATAACCATGCCTGTTCTTACCCAAGCGGACGAACTTCATTCCATTGAAAAATTGCGCGAACAAGAACTCGAGGAAGCACGCGCTATCCAAAGCGTTATGCTTCCCGGCCAGCCCCTGCGCACTTTCTATGTCACCATCTCCCACGAATTTCAGCCTGCGGCGGTGGTTGGCGGCGATTACTTGGACTACTTCCTCCTCCCCGATGGCACCATCGGCTTGTACCTTGGCGACGTCTCCGGCAAGGGCCTCCCCGCTGCCCTGTATGCCGCTCTTGCGGTGGGCACCCTCCGTGGTGTTCACAAGACGGGCCAGCCTCCTGCCCGGGTTCTCTCCGTCCTCAACGAGAGGCTGCTCCTTCGCGGCATTCCCGGACGCCACAGCGCCATTCAATACGCCATTGTCGATTCGCTCAGCGCACAAATGCGCATTGTCAGCGCTGGCATGCCTGGACCGCTCCTCATCCGTGGCGGAGAATGCCACGCCCTCCAGCTTGCAGGCATCCCGCCCGGCCTGTTCAGCGGTATCGCCTATGATGAGTACACGCTGGACCTTTTGCCCGGCGACTCCGTCCTCTTTTGCACCGATGGCCTTACCGACGCCCGTGACATCCACGATGACGAGTTCGAGCTTGAGGGCGTCAAGGATATTTGCCGCAGGCATGCCCAGGATTCCCCCATTGAGCTCCTCAACCACCTTTTCTCCGCAATCCAGGATTTCTCCAAGGACTGCCTCCAGTGGGACGACATGACCGCCGCCGTCCTCCACTTTGCTCCCTCCGCTACCCCCGCGGATCTCGGCCCTATTGCCAGATGAGCAATTCCAGCTCTCTTTTTATTTGACCCTTGGAAACGTCTCCGGTAAAAACGGTGGATAACTTTCGCTCGACCCTGAGGAGTCCTCGATGAAGACAAAGTCCCCGTTCCTGCTGGCCTTGGTTTGCCTGCTGTCCTGTGTGATTGCGATTCCTATGGATCTTTGCGCTATACCTCCAACTCCCGACCAGCGTGCCGGCGAAATCTCGCGTGTAATTCCGGCGGTCAGCATCGCCCGTGGTTCCAAATCCATCAGCGCATCCGCCAAGACCATCGTGGATTGGCTGGACGTGGTCAATACGCAAACCAATGCGCGCGCCAGGGTCTCCCTTGATGACGGTTCTGTCCTCAACATGGGCTCGGATTCCTCCATTCACGTCGTCAAGCACGACGCCGCAGCCCAGCAGACGGACCTCGAGCTGAGCTTTGGCAGAATGCGCTCGCAAGCTCAGAAGATCTCTCAACCCAACGGCAAATTTGAAGTGCATACCCCCGCGGGTGTGGCCGGCGTTGTCGGGACGGATTTCTACGTGGATTACGAGAACAACGTCATGACCGTCATCGTGTTCGAGGGGATTGTGCGCGTCTGCAATCTCGCGGGTGTTTGCGTCGAAGTCAAGGCTGGCCAGACTACCACCGTCCGCAATGGCGATTCTTCCGGCCCGGCCGCCCCCACGCAAGCTTTGCTTGCTACTCTCACCGAAGCCGTCAATAACACCAATATCGGTGATACCTCGTTGCCGCCCATTCACCACATCAGTAAAGGCAGTGCCATCACCTGGGGAATCCTCGCAGTTGTTCCTGTAGTAGTGATTCCTATTGTGATAACTCACAGCACAGGAACCACCGCGCCAACCAAGCCCACTTGTCCCCCAACCGGGGCGAATTGTGGCTGATCCTATTTTCTGAATCTATGCATCACAGCCAGGTCGTAATCGGGTTGGATCATTCGGCGTGCCCGATCGCATTTTCCTCATAAGCTTTCTGCAGTACGTAAAACGCTTTCTTCTTGTGGCCATCCTCGGAGATCAGCCCTTTGCGGTTGTAACCGTCTTGGATCCCCTGCAGCAACCGCAGGGGCGACCGAAAGTCCATCAGCAGCCATGGGCTCATCCCTCGCAATTGCGGGATGTGATTCAGCATCACCAACTGGTGTTCGTAAATAGCCGCCTGAAATTCTTCGGTCCAACGTGTCGTCGCTTCTCCGTGCAGCCCCGCCTTTGCGCCCCCGCCGAATTCGCTCATGATCAGCGGTTTCTGATAGCGAATATTCCACTGCGTGCGCTCGGCGTCCGCAGCCGTCCCTTCGTACCATCCGATATATTCATTGGTTCCCAAGACGTCCAAAACGCCGCCCAGCGGATCATCCACAATTTTGATATGTCCCTCAGTGCGCACCAGCAACGCCGCCGTCACCAGGCGGCTGGCATCCTGTCTGTGAACTTCGCCCACCAGTGTTTTCAGAAATGCCGTGCGCGCGGCATTGACGGCGGTTTCATTCGCCACAGACCATAGAATCACCGAAGCTTTGTCCCTGTCGCGGCGAATCATCTCTGACAATTGCGATTCCGCTTTGCTCAGCACCAGCGGGTCCTCAAAGTGGCATGCCCAGTACACCGGTATTTCCGACCACACCAGAATTCCCAGTCGATCCGCGAGCCTAACCATTCGCTCGCTGTGCGGATAGTGCGCCAGCCGCACAAAGTTTCCACCCAGCTCATGCACCCACCCCAGCAGCGTTTCCACGTCCGATTCGCTATACGCGCGCCCCGTGCGGTAAGGAGCCTCCGCGTGCACGCTGATCCCTTTCAGAAAAATCGGCTGGCCGTTCAGCAGTATTTCCGTTCCGCGCGTCTCGATCGTGCGGAAACCAATCTCATCTTCCAGCGTGTCTTCTCCCGCCGTAATCTTCACGTGGTACAGCACCGGATGTTCCGGCGACCACAACTGCAGCTTGCCATCCCTTAAATGAATCCTGACTCTTCCGTCGGCTTCCGACTTCGCCGTTACAAACGTGCTCTGCCCGTCTTTTTCCAGCACGACTTTCACTTCCGTTCCGGCGGCAGCGCCAACCACGTGCACCCAACCTTCGATTTCATCCGTCGTTCCTCGCTTCAGATGAAGATCGAACTCATCCACAAAGCGCTCCGGCACCTCCACCAGCGAAACTTCGCGTGTCAACCCTCCATAATTCCACCAGTCGGTCTTTAGTGTTGGCACGCCATCTGCCAAACGCGTGTTGTCCACCGCGATCGCGGCAAAGTTGCTTCCATCGCGCAAGGCCGCCGTGACTTCACAATCGAACCCTGTGAAGCCGCCTTCGTGTTCACAAATTGCCTGGCCATTTACCCACACAAATGCCCGGTAATTTGCCGCTCCAACGTGCAGGAAGACGCTCTTTCCAGCGGTTTTCTTGTACTCGAAATCTCGCTCGTACCATAGTGGCCCCTCGTAGTACATCAGCGACTCGCGTTGCGTGTTCCAGTCTCCCGGAACGCGCAACGTGGCCGATTTTGCGAAGTCGTACTCGATCGGTCCCGCGCTATCGCTTTGTGCCAAATTTCTTGCAAATCCGCTGTTTCGCGCCTTCCCATTTGAGTCGTACAAACCGTTTCCATACGGATCAACAATCACGTGCCATTCGCCATCCAGGCTGATACTCGCCCGGTGATCCACTGCAGCCAACACCGTGGAAGCATGCGCAGTAATCTTTTCCGCGCACCAACCCAAACTCCGTGAAGTGGTGCTAAGCATTTCCACGACTGTCAACCCGCAAACACACAACAACCCTGAAAGGCGCAACATATCCTCCCTTGCTCTTCAACTCAGCAGCTGATGCGTCGCACGCATTTTCTCCGGAATCTTCAGTCCTTGCGCGCAATGCGGCACGCAAGCCCCGCACGACGAGCATTCCCCCGCATCCAGAGCCAGCCTCGCATACAGCCCGCGCGCCTTCTCCACTTCGTGATAATCACGGGCATACCGTTCATACCGCAGTATCTCCGCAATCGGCAGCCCTTTTTCGCATCGCGTCATGCACTCGTTGCACAGCCGGCAAACTTCCCGGTCCGTGTACGCGCTCATCAATTCGATCGCTCGTGAATCTGCTGCGCGCAAGCTCTTGCCCGCCCCGCCGTATGTATCCACGAACTGCTCCAGGCTGTTGATCTGAATCACCGCACAACTCAGCGCCGTTTGGGTGGTCAGCCAGCGTGCCAGCGCCTGGTGCGGTGTCGTGTCTGCCGGAAAACTCCTCATGAACTGTTGGTCGTTGCTCATGCGCCCCGCGCCACCCGTCGTTTTCATTGCGGTCGTGCCAAACCCTTTCGCTTTAGCCTTGCTCACAAAGTCGTTGATGCCCTGATTGTCGCCATAGGTGAAAGGGAACTGCGCATGTTCAAACAATCCGTCATTCATCACCGCCGTCAGGATTTCATGGTTCGGTTGCCCGTCCTTCACCTTGCCGTTGCCGGTGTAGCTGTGCTGCGAAAGGTCCAGGTGCCGCACCAATCCTTCTTTTTTCAAACGATCGTAAGCGCGAACCATTCCGCGGTTTTGGATTTCCACCACGGTGTGAAAGCCAAAGTGAAACATCATGTCGTCGAAATAGCCCAACCCCGTTCGCGCCAGCGCCTCTTTCACAAACTCGTAGTGTGCTTCCTCATCAATCTCCCCCGTCTCGTGATTCCCGCGGACACGGTCGCAGCACACCTCGCAGTAATGCCCGTCGCGGTTCTTCAGGATGGCCTGCGGCACGCTGGCCTTGTCCCATTTGTCAGACTTGTGCCAGTAATTCACCCCGCACAGGATTCCCGCTTCCACTGCAGGCGCAGCCCACGTCCCCGCCCCAACCAGTACGGACACTTCCCGCCGAGAATTGTCCAGCTTGCGTCGCGGAATCCTCCCCACCTTCCTCGCTGCTTCCTGAATCTCGTCTGGCGTAGCATGGCCCCTGCATGAAATCCCAAATCCTTCCGCGGCCACTCCCGCCGTAATCAAAATAAACTGTCGTCGTCCTACCTGGTGTTTATTTGGCATAACTCTCACCTCTGTCCGACCATCGCTTTACCTTTAGCACTTCTTCCTGCGCTTTGCTATGAGTCTCAAAACCTTCGCGCCCATCAATGCACGTAATACCCATTCTTCGCCAGAATCACGTAATCCTTCCCCTTTTTTCCGTAAGAAGACGCGAGATGCACCTCCAACTTATGCGGTTTCCCCGCGGCTCCATTGGCCTGCGTATAGAATCCCAGCGTATAACGCGTCTTGATCCGCTGAATCAGCGCGCCAAACGCGGCATCCAGATGCGCCACGTCCTGCACGTCAAAAATTTCCCCGCCCGTCTGCTCCGTAACTTTGCGAATGCTCACCAGTCCTGGAATCAAGCCTGCGTAGAAAACCGTCGCTGGCGGATTGTATCCGGGAATTTTCAAATTATATAAAACCGAATCTGACGCGATGCATTCCGTGACGATGTCGTGCGTTCCCTGCCCGCCCGCGCTCGTGCCGACGTCATCGCTAATTAAAATGATCACCCGCCGCCCCTTCGCGGGCGTGTTCAGCAGATACTGCGCGGCAACAAATATCCCATCATTAATATTCGTTGCTCCGCCCACATGGAAAGCGCTGATCTGCCGCGCAATCTCGCTCTTATCCTTAGTGAAGGCCACCCTCATCTCGGCCTCGGTCGAAAATGTAAACAGCGCCACCTCATCTTCGGGCTTCAGCGCGGCCAGAGCCGTATTCGCGGCGTCACGTAGCGGTCCCAGGAATGGCCCGATCGAATCGCTCAAATCCAGCACCAGCGCCACATTCAGGGGCAACTCGTCGCGGCTGAAGATTTCTATCTTTTGTGCCACGCCATCTTCGCGAACCTCGAATGCATCTTGTTTCAACTCCCCCATGATCGCGCCGGCTTTCGTCTTCACTGTGGCGTCAATCAGCACAAGGTTTACGTCCACGCGTATGACGCTTCCGCCCTGGTCTTGCGCCAGAACAGGCATTCCCAAGTACAGCGCAAGAAAAACAATCGCTCCAAGCCATCGCATTGTCTTCCGCCATCCCTTCAATCCGAGACGAACAAACTTCATGCCCCAATCTCCAACTCCATCTTTATCCCTCCTCACTACCTTAACAGTTCGCCAACTCCCCGTCTGTTCGCCTCATGGCAAACTGCTCACCAACCAGCCTGTCGAATTTTGTCCGGCAGACCACCCTGGCGTACACTGATTACTCGCTGTTTCCGTCTAATTTAGTGTGAGGCATCCTTTGAACCATTCTATTGGCGCACTTTGGCAAGGCCGATTCCCACGGCGAATCCTTGTCGCAACCTCTCTTTTCGCCGCAACTCTCCTCGCGCTTCCTCTTCGCTCCGCCGATCCGCCTGATCCCGCCCCCAAACCCTCGCCTCTCTTTGACGCCATGAAACTCGAGCTTGACCGCTCCATGAAAACACTCGCCGAGCAGGATCCTCCTGCCTACTACATCGGTTACACCGTCACAGATTCCCTGCGCGACAACGTCTCCGGCTCCAACGGCGCTCTTCTCAGCAGTGATGAAGCGCACAGTCGCTGGCTCGAAGTCACCGTGCGCACCGGCAGCTACGATCTTGACGACACCCACAAGGTAGATGGCCGCACACCTCCTAACGGTGGCCCTGGCACCAATGCCCCGATTGACGACGACCCCGAAATTATCCGCCGCGCCATCTGGCTGGAAACCGACAAGCAGTACCGCGCCGCTGCCGAAGCCTTGATCAAAATCAAAACGGGTAAGGAAGTGAAAGTGGAAACGGAAGAAGGCAGAACCCCCGATTTTTCCCACGAAAAACCGCAAACCTACACCGGCCCTTGGGTTTCCTACACCCTCGACCGCAAGCCTTGGGAACAGAAAGTTCGCGATTACACTGCCTACTTCCGCCAATCCACCGCGGTCATTAATTCCATCGTCACCTTCACTGCCAACGCCGAAAACATCCTTCAACTCACCTCCGAAGGCACGCACCTGCAATTCGGCCAGATCCGCTACCGCCTCGAACTTTTCATCCAGGGAAAGGCCGGGGATGGCATGGACATTGATCGCTACTACAACTTTGACTGGGTCAATCCCACCGAAGCTCCCACCGACAAGGCCGTCTACGCCGCCGCCGCTCAGCTTCGCAAGGAAATGGAAGGCCTCGTCGTCTCCCCCCTCAACGATCCCAGCGTCGGCCCCGCCCTTCTTACTGGCCGCGCCGCCGCCGTCTTCTTTCACGAAGTTTTCGGGCATCGTGCCGAGGGCCATCGCCAGAAGGACGTGAACGAGGGGCAGACCTTCGCCAAAAAAGTCGGCGAACCGATCCTCCCCGATTTCCTCAGCATCGTTGACGACACCACCATGAAGAAGCTCGGCAACCAGGACCTTCTCGGCTACTACCAGTTTGACGATGAGGGCGTCATCGCGCAGCGCGTCGTCCTCGTTGATCACGGCGTCTTGAAAGATTTTGAAATGTCCCGTTCTCCCCTCGCGAATTTTCCGCATTCCAATGGACACGGCCGCCGCCAGATCGGCGCCACTCCCGTTTCTCGCCAGGGCAACCTGATCGTCCAGAGCAGCAAAACATTCACCAACGCGCAGCTCCGCGCAAAACTGATCGAGCTCATCAAGCAGCAGGACAAGCCCTACGGCCTCCTTATTGACGACATCATGGGCGGCTTCACCTTCACCGGACGCGGCCAGCCTCAGGCTTTCCAGGTTCAGCCACTGGTCGTCTACAAGGTCTTTGCCGACGGCCGCCCGGACGAACTCGTCCGCGGTGTCGACATCGTTGGCACTCCTCTCGCCGCGCTCACCAAAATCGTTGCCACCGGCGACACCCCGGAAGTCTTCAACGGCTATTGCGGCGCGGAATCGGGCTCTGTTCCCGTCGCCGCCGCTTCTCCCGCAATCCTCACTTCCGAATTGGAAGTCCAGAAAAAGGAAACATCTACGGACCGGCCGCCGATTTTGCCACCGCCCGCGCACGACAATGCAAATCCGGGAGGCCTCCAGTAATGCGCACCCTTCGGCTCGCGGCTATTCTCTTTTCTCTTGCCACTGCTTCCGCCGCCGTGGCCCAGGCTCCCGCGGACAACGATCACACCCTGCAAGCCATGCGCGATGAAATGGCTCGCTCCAAAGCACGCCTCGAACTGCAGATCCCGCAGACAGGTCAGCCGGTCCGCCCGTACTATGTGGAATATCGTCTACTTGATATGGATGTCCGCGAAGTCGTCGCCGAATTCGGCGCGCTCGTCAGCTCCAATCACAATCGCCAGCGCCTGATGAGCGTCTCCGCGCGCGTCGGCGATTACAAACTAGATAGTTCCAACTTCATCGGCGATGAAGGCTTCCGCGGGTTCATCGGTTCCACCGGTACCGTGGGTATCGACCGCGACTACAACTCGCTTCGCCAGGATCTTTGGATCGCCACCGACCAGGCCTTCAAGGAAGCCGTCGAGACCTATTCCCGCAAGCAAGCCTATCTCAGCAGCCTCGCGCGTCCTTCGGAGATTGATGATTTCGCGAAAGTCACTCCTGTCCAGCACATCGATCCCCTGGTGGCTCCCGACTGGTCCAATCGCAATTGGGAACAGGAAGCCCGCGACACTTCCGCCGCCCTCCGCCTCTTCCCGCAGATCTATGAATCGCGCGTCGTCTACTACCTGGTGTACGTCACCGAATATCTTCTGACCAGCGAAGGCACGGAGATTCGCGCCAATCATGCTTTCGCCTCCATCGAAGCGGGAATGAACACCCTCGCTTCAGACGGCATGCAGGTGAATCACTACTATTCCAGCTACGCCCCGCACCCCGCCGATCTTCCCAGCGTGGATGCTGTTCGCAAAAGCCTCAACGTTGCTGGCACCGAATTAATGGCGATGCGCGAGGCCTCCACAGCCCCTGATTACACCGGCCCAGTCTTGTTTGAAGCCCACGCCGCCGCGCCGCTAATCGCAGAGGTGCTCAGTCCCTCTTTAAGCGGTGCCCGCCCCGCACTGGCTTTCCAGCCCGTCGTAGATCAACTCATGAGCAGCCTCGGCGCCAACAGCGATTGGAGCGGCAGGGTTGGCTCGCGCGTTCTTCCTACTAGCGTCTCTCTGGTCGATGATCCCTTCGCGAAAGATTTTAAGGGTGCGCCCCTGGTCGGTGGCTATTCCATTGACGAAGAGGGGGTCCCCGCAGAGAAGGTCGATCTAGTCGAACAAGGAATGCTCAAGAATCTTCTGATGTCGCGCCGCCCCGGACCTGATTTTGACAAGTCCAATGGCCACGGCCGCTCCGCTTTTCTCGCGGACCCCAAGCCCACCATGAGCAATCTCTTTTTTACTTCCAGCGAAACCGTTTCCCACGACGACATCAAAAAGAAATTCCTCGATGCTTGCCGCTCCGAAAAACTCGCCTATTGCATGGTTATCCGCCAGATGGATAATCCTTCCATTAGCCTCCTCCATCAGGACGACTTCACGGAACTCCTCGCCAGCTTCGGCGGCAATGCCGCCACCGATCGCCTTCCCCTCATCGTCTACAAACTCTTCCCGGATGACGGACACGAGGAATTGGTTCGCGGCGCTCGCATCACTGGATTCAGCCCGCGTTCCCTGCGCAACATCAGCGCCATTGGCGACGACAATTTCGTTTACAACTATATGCAGAGTCAGGTCGTGGGCGTTTCCGGCACCGCTCTCGGCGCTTTCGGCACGGCGCAGAACGGTCTCCCCGCTTCTGTGGTTGCTCCGTCTCTGCTTTTTGAGGAAGTCGAGGTCCGTGGCGCCCGCGGAGAGCCCAAGCGTCTCCCGCTTATTCCCGAGCCTCCCTTGACCCCGAAGACCAACAACTAAACCAGATTTCCCACAGCGCGACGCTCTCCCGGCTTTTATTGCTTCACGTCCGCCAACTCGTCCTCAAAATCATTCATCGTAATCTTGTCTGCCTTGATCGGTATGACAAAATTGAACGTCTCTCGCGGATGCGTCGATGCCAGGCTGCCCAACCTCATGCTCTTATCGCCCATATGAGCATAGATGGGAATCGAATCCTTCCACGTATCCGCCACGCCTGTTCGCAACAGTTCGCCCGTTATCGTGGTCTTCCCGTCGGCCCCCGTACTTATGGACGGGTGCAAAGCATATTGCGGTATCCCTGTCCCGTACACGTACTCGTTGAAGAACCAGTCCATCTTGTGGTTTCCATCCAGGTCCATGCTGCGCGTCATATGCTTTTCGACCATGGCCTTGAAATCCTCGGTGGATGCCGCCTGGTTGTTAAACGTCTTGCAGTAGTCCTGCATCATGTCCTTGAACAAATGTTCCGGGTCCGGGTTCCGCGGGTCCATCATCATTTGCCGGATCATTTGCAGCACAAACGCCCCCTTCGAGTAGATCAAGTTTTGATACGAGCCCCCGTCGGTTTCCGACGAACCGATCCTCTGACCCATCCAGATGGGGCCCAGCGATTCGATCGTGTGCCCTTTAATGTCCTTTAACTTCAGGTGCTCTTTTTCCTGTTTCCACTGGTTCAGCGCTTCTTTCATGTTGTTCCTGTATTGCACGTACAGAATCCCAGAAAAGTCCGCGAACCCTTCGGACAGCCACTGATCGTGATAGCTTTTCCAGCCCACCCGGTGTCCCCACCATTGGTGCGAACTTTCGTGCGCGCGAAAGAAGTCTGTTAGTTCCACACCATCCTTCAAGCCAAGCTCGTGCCGCTGCTGGGAGTCCAGAAAAGACGCCGACCACAAGTAAATCAATCCCGGCCATCCCTGCCCGTACGTATAGCTGATCGGCAAGCTCGTCACTGATAGATGCTTGTAGGGGTACGGTCCAAAGTACATCGAGAACAACTTCACTGTGTTGGCCATCTCAATTCCCATGGTCTTTGCCATCGCCGCCGGCGATAGCGTTCCCACCGCGCCTTCAACTGCGCCGGAGTCGAACAGTTGTTGCACACTGGCCATCACATCATCCTGCCCGCGGTTCGCGTAGATGTTTACGGCAACATCCCCCGCTTTGTCGTCATACTCCTTGTAATCCCCGTACGCGAAACCCGCATTCGCCAGCGGAACCTCGCTCTTCCACTTGCTTACCCGCGTTCCTCCCTCCTGCGTGTCGCTGATTTTTTCTCCCGTCGCCACCAGCACCGTGTTTTTTGGGCTGCGAAATGTCATCTCAAAATCCGACCGCGTGGAAAAACTATCGGGAAGTTCCGGGTACCATCCCGAGCTTTCGCAGAAGTAATTTCCATTCCCGGCTCTGCGAATCGCGCGCTTCCCCTCGTAGTGAAATTCCAGCGTCAGGGGTGTTCCAGCCTTCAGGGGCTCACTCAGCATGACCGCGACGTAGTCCCCGTAGGATTGGTAACGATCCTTGCCCTCGCGTGCCTGAATGAACGCCAGCGCTTTTCCCTGCGCATCCTTGATCGAGTCCACTCGCAGATTCGAATCTAAACCAAACACCAGCACCCTTTGCCCGTCCAGTCGCGGCTCCAGATTTACTTTCGTCGTCGCGCTCAGCTCTGCTCCGCTTGTCACGCTGGCATCGATGCTGTACCGCGGAATCGTGAAATCTCTCTTCGATAGCGGGTCCTTCCACGCGTCCGCGCTGCTCCGGCCTCCCGACGGAAAACTCATCCATGTGTCAAAAATCCGCACCGGTCCCACGTCCACCCACCGGCCGATGGTCATCTCCTCTGGCGACTGTGCGTCTTCGTCGAAGTCCACCCAGTGCTTGTCGCCAACTTTCAGATCTGCAAGAAAATACGCGCTTCGTTTACGGTCAGTGGCCATGATCCCTTGCACCAACCGTGGAATCACTGCCTGACCCATGTCCTCGCGGAACTTCTGCCGATTCGTATAAAGCTCGTCGCTCGCCGGCCCCCCACCCTTCCACTTCACCTGTTTTCCCACCTCTTCCATAAGATCGTCAGTGAAACTGAACGTCGCGTCCGAAAACTTATAGTTAATTTTGTCTTCCTTCGTGAACAGCCTCAGTTGTTGCGCCTCGATGGCATTCGGCGGCTCCACCTGCACGCGCCCTTCGCCATGAAACACCGCCGCGAACACCACTCCATTTGCCGGCTGGCCAAACTGGATCGTTCCGCTCACTAGCGTAATGTGCACGCGGTCTCGCACCATTTCCACGTTTTCCGTCACAGCCGTCTTCGCCGGGTCCATAGCCCCCGCCGACACCGCGCTCCACACGCTATTGCTGTCCGTCTGCGCGCACACTCCAGCCGCGCTGCTGGCTGCCAGCAGTCCCACAATAACGATTTGTCGCATGGAAGCTCCTAGGTCGTTCGCGCAAAATGCTATTCGCTCAGAACCAAAGATGCAAGTGCATCGCTCACAATGTTATATCCGCATAACGCATCCCTACCTGGCAGTGCGTCCCGCTATCTCCCAATAACTTGCGATGGTTCACCCAGCCGTCTTCTTGCTCCCTCCGGCGCTCTATGGCTTCACGTCGGCAAAATCGTCTTCCAAATCGTCCATGGTAAGTTTGTCGATCTTTCCTGGCAGTACGAAATTCAGTGTCACCCGTGACTGCACGGATGGGATAGTCCCCAGCCGCATGACCTTGTCCCCCATATGCGCGTACACCGGTATGACGTCCTTCCAGTTGTCCGGCACGCCGCTGCGCAACAACTCACCCGACACGTTGGTCTTTCCGTCCGCCGTGGGCGTCAAGTTCGCATGCAGCGAGTAAGTGGGCATGCCCATGCCGTAGACATACTGCCCAAAAAACCAGTCCATTTTGTGGTTGCCTTCCAAGTCCATCCCCGGGGTCATATGCTTTTCCACGATGGCTTTGAAATCCTCCGTGGACGCCGCTTTGTTCTCGTACGTCCTGCAGTAATCCTGCATTGTCTCTTTGAAAATGTGCTCCGGGTCGGGGCTTCGCGGATCCGTCATCATCTGCCGGATCATCTGCAGCACATAGGCACCCTTCAAATAGATCAGCGATTGATAAGTCCAGTCGTCCGTGGCCGAGGAGTAGATCCTGCGTCCCATCCAGATCGGTCCCAGCGTATCCACTCTGTGCCGGTACCGGTCTTCATGGGTCAGTAGTTCCTTGGCCGACCGGAACTGGATCAAATCTTCCTTCATGTTCTCGGCGAATTGCACATAGAGCAGCCCAGAAAACTCGGCGAACCCTTCCGATAGCCACTGGTCATGGTAGCTCTTCCATCCCACTCGGTGTCCCCACCATTGGTGGGAGCTTTCATGGGCCCGGAAACGATCGGATGCTTGCGACTTATCATTGATCCCGAGTGTATTTTGCTGGCCTTTGTCAAGAAACGTGATCCAACTGAGATACAGAAGTCCCGGCCAGCCCTGTCCATAGCCTCCGCTGATGCTGGTCACCGCCAATGTTTTGTATGGATATGGCCCATAATAGGCTTGGAAGTCTTTCAGTGTATTCACCATCTCCGAAGTCATTTTCTTGCCATAAGCAGAAGGAACCAGGACACCAACGGTCGCCCCGGTCGTGTGATAGGCGTTTTTCCCGTCATTCAGCTGCCCCAGATCATTGTTCACATCCATCTGGATGTTCTTCTGGTTCGCATCGGGCTCATCGTTCGCATAGATCTGCACGTCGATGTTCCCCACTTTGTCTGTAAACACCTTGTAATTGCCGAACGAAAATCCCGCCGCCGCCAATGGAATATCACTCTTCCACGTTGTAACCAGTTCCTTCCCTTCGGTCTTTTCACTGGTCTTCGTGCCCGTGGCCACCAGCTTGAACTTCTTCGGAATGTGGAATGTGAGGTCGAAATTCGACCGGAAAGCGAAAACATCGATCCCCATCTCTGGTTCAAATAACGCGGGATACCACCCGAAGCTCTCGCAATAATAATTTCCTTCGCCCACCTTCTCCACGATGTGTTTGCCGCCATACTGGAATTCCAACACCTGCTTTTGTCCGGCTTGCGTCGGCTCTTGCAACGTCACCGCAACATAGTTGCCATGCGATTGACTCCGCAGTTTGCGCTCCCGCGCCTGGTGAAACTCCAGTGTCCTTCCCTGCGCATCCTTGACCGTAGCGAGATGTAGATTTGAGTCCAACGTGAACACCAGAACCCGCTCTCCCGAATACCTCGGCTGGACCGTTACCCGCGCCGTCGCCGACATCTCTGCGCTCTCCTCCGCCGTTGCGTTTATTTGGTAGTCCGGAATCAGGTAGTCCTGCCGCTCCGTGGGATCGTCATACACAAAACGGGGATCGCGGTCACCTGCCGGAAAATTCAGCCAGTAGTCCATGTTCTTATTTGCGCCCATCTCTCCCCAACGGCCGATGCGAATCTCCTCGGGCTGCATCGCGTCATAGCGCACTTCAACCCACGACCTGTCGTTCGTTTTCAGGTCCGCCAGAAAATACGCCGTGCGTTTCCGGTCCGGCGACATCACGCTCTTAAATAAGCGCGGCAGATATTCTCCGCCAAAGTCCTCCCGCTCCTCTTGCCTCTTTGCATATAAATCATCCGCGCCCGGGCCGTCCTTCCACTTCACCTGCTTGCTAACTTCTTCCAGCAGCCCGTCGGTAAAGCTGAACGTCGCTGCCGAAAAAGTCATGTCCAGCGTATCCTGCTTCGCAAGCAAGCGGAGTTGTTGCACTTCCACCGGATTAGGCGGTGTTGCCTGCACTCGTCCATCGCCGTGAAACACCGCGCCAAACACTACTCCATTCACGGACTGCGTGAATTGAATCGTTCCGTTGATCAGCGTAATCTTCACCCGGTCGCGCACGATTTGTACGTTTTCAACGGCCGCCATCTTCTTCGGATCCATTGCAGGTGCAGCGAGCGTATCCCAAACTCCCGCTCTGTTTGACTGCGCACACAACCCCGCCCCGCTGGCCGCTGCCAGTAGCGTCAGAATAACGATTTTTCGCATCGAGGTTCCTCCCTGATTTGCAAAAGAGCCTATGCCTTCATGACTTTCGACACAAGTACTTCGGTCACACTCCTGCCTCTGCTCCTTCGCCCAGCAGCCTTCAAGTGAATCCCGCCAACCTCCGCGGACTTGAGGTAGTCTTATGGCATGCCCTTTTCCCTCCGGCTGCACGAGGACATACAGGAAAAGAAACGCGCTGCCCTCCTCAGCGTTGGCTCCGCTCTGCTTCTCGTCTGTCTGAAAACATTCCTCGTCCTCCGCACCGGAAGCTTGGGCGTCCTTTCCGAGGCTCTCCATTCCGGCCTTGACCTCGTCGCTGCCGTCATCACTTTCCTCTCCGTACGCGTTTCAGACCAACCGGCCGACGAACGCCACCCCTATGGCCACGGCAAATTCGAGAATTTCTCCGCCTTCATTGAGACGGGTCTCCTCGTCCTTACGGCCTGCTACATCATCTACGAAGCGTTCTGGCGCCTCTTCTTCCATTCCGTCCATATCCAACCCAGCTATATCGCTTTCCTGGTTTTGTTCGCAGCCCTTGCTATTGATCTGACGCGCGCCCGCGCCCTAAACAACGTTGCCCGCAAACACGCCAGCGAAGCCCTCGAAGCGGATGCCCTGCACTTTTCTACGGATGTCTGGAGCACTCTCGTGGTCATCGCGGGCATCGGCCTTGTTTGGGCCGGCAATACTTGGAATCTTCCCTGGTTGGTTTACGCCGATGCAATCGCGGCTCTCGCTGTCGCTGGTGTAATCCTATGGGTGAGTTCGCAACTCGGGCGTCGCACGGTTGATGCTCTTCTCGATGCCGCCCCGGCGGGTTTGCAGAGTCAAATCGCCGATGCCATTGGCCAGATGGATGGCGTGTTGGACGTCGAGCGCGTCCGCGTCCGCCGCGCCGGTAATCGTCATTTCGTTGACGCCACCGTTTCTGTTCCCCGTACCACCAGCCTCGAACAGGTTCACGTTCTGACCGACGCTATCGAAAAGCGCATCACCGACATCGTGCCCGCCGATGTCATCGTTCACGCGGAACCTCGCGCTCCTCAGGGCGAACATCCCTTTGAATCCATCCGCGCCGTCGCTCAACGCATGGGCCTGGCCATTCACGATCTCTCCGCCTTCCAGCAGGACGGCCGCCTGTTCGTTGAACTCCACCTCGAAGTGGATGAAAACCTCAGCCTGCGCGAAGCCCACCGCCGCGCCACCGAACTCGAAGAAGGTATTCTGGCATTACGCAATGGCGATGCCGACGTGAACATTCACATCGAGCCACTCGGCCGCCACATTGCCACACCTGATACCCGTGTTGGTGAAATGCACCGGTTGGAACTTGCCGTCGAATTCTTCCTGAACGCTTTGCCTGGCGAATTCGACGAGCTACTGAATTGCCACGATGTGCGCGTCCGCCAGGTTGAACACCACACCCTCGTCTCCTGCCACTGCATTATGAAAAGCGATCTTCCGATCACTCGCATTCACGATGTCACCGCAGCCCTCGAAGATCGCGTCAAGGAGCGCTTCCCACAAATCTTCCGCGTCACCATCCACCCCGAGCCCGCCGAAGAACGCTAACCTCACTCTTCGTAGGGGTCGAGCACTGCTCGACCCAATCTCGGCAACACGTAAGCATCTCTGTCTTTCCGAGCCCAGCAGCTTTTCTCTTAACGTTTTTCGAATTTCGCTTTTCGTTCTTCGCCCTTCGCCCTACTCCCCCATTCCTCTAAACTCTTTCTCTCATCCCCACAAACACTGCCGCTCCCATCGCGATCAACGCCGGAAAGCATTCCAGCACGTAGCGCGGCTCCGGTGTCTCCAGCGTCGTCAAAAACGCCGTCCGCGCCACGATGTAAAACACTATCAGCACCACCGCTGCCCGCGACCTCCGGCATTTCCATAATTTCCATCCGCCCCAAATGCCGAGCCCCACATAAAATATATTCAAGAAGAAAATTAGAATTGTCACGCGCTGGTCCACAGGGTCTTCCTCAGACATATACCCAAGCGGAAACACGTGCCCCGATACCGGCAGCAACTCAATCCGTGGCGTAAACCAAATCCGCACCGCTCGTCGCAACGGTATCCATAGATAGGTCCTCAGTGGGTGCCGTGCCGTCCGCTCTCGCGCGAGTTGCGCGAATACTTCATCCTCATCCTTCGTGAGCGTCAAATCGTCGTTGTAAACGTCCAGCACCGCCGCAACTCGCTTCCGCTCCTCCGCTGTGTCAAACGCACTGCCCGGAATATCCTCCAGCTGAATCTCCTCGTCATTCAGCTTCCACGGCACCAGATAACAATCGCGTACCCTGAACAACCATGTGCTCTCCCAAGCCATGAAGCCCTTGGGATTCAATTCTCCCGGCAGCATGGTGTCGCGCGGCGCCAACGGTTGAAACTCATGCAGGCTAATCGCGTTCCTCGCTATCCACGGCACCAGTGGCACAACGCAAGCGCAAACCATCAGCGCCGCCGTCTTCACGAACCGCTTCGTCTCTCCTCGCCACCACATCCACAGCCCCAGCAGCACCAGGCTGGTCCCCAGCAGAAGCGGAGCCTCAGGGCGAAACAAAGTGCCCAAACCCACCACGGATCCTGCCAGCGCCGCCCATCGCCAATACCCTTTTCCGCTCATCCACCCGCGGCGCGGCCATTCCCGTCCTTCCCCGCGTACGTCGGCCGTCAGCATCACCAGGATGACTAACGCCACCGCCGTCAACAACGTCGCCCACACCTCTGTCAGTGGCACCGCAGCATAATTCGCAGTGAACGGACACAACGCCGCCAGCCACAACCCAATCAGGAATGCTCTCCCGCGATTTGTCTTCTGCGAGCACAGCGACACCAGCAACGCCGCCAACGTCGCGATCACCACGCAACCAGCCAAATCCACAACAACCTGCGCCAGCATCACCGCCAGCCGCGCGCTTTCTCCCGGGTGCCCCGTCAACTTGAAAATGGCCGCCAGAAACGCGGGGTAACCCGGCATGCGGAGGTCCACCGGCACCGCCTGTCCGCCGATGTCCATCGCGTACTTCCCGTGCTTCACCCAGTTCGTCGCTAACTGCTCGTAAATAACCGTATCGCCCGCGCCGGCCGGAAACTTCAGCACCAGCAACAGGCGCAGGCACACTCCCGCCAGCAACGGGTAAATCGCTTTAGATAAAATTCGCTTCATCCTTGTTCCGCATCTTACAATATAGTAGTTCGACTTTACTTGACTTGACGGAGTACTGCGCTTCCCGCGCCACCCCCCTCGCACCGGGAAGCCCCCACGTTCCATGAAAGAACGCAAGCCGATCTTCTACGACTCACAGAAAGTACGCTGGCGCCGCACGCGCCGTGTTCTTGAAATCAGCGGCGCCTCGCTTACGCTTCTCCTCGTGTACTTCTTTATCACTATCGCCGGAAGCGTTGAACTGCCTTCTTCTCTCCTCCCCGACTCCCGCCCCGTCTATCACTCCGTCAAAGGCAAGCTTCTTAAGCCCGTCGTCCTTCGCGAAGGCCGCCACACCCGCGTCGCCCATATCGGTCAGGTTCCCGCCGCTTACGATCCTCTGCGTGCCGCCTTTTTTGTCAGTTGGGATCCCAACAGCCTCGCTTCTCTCAAGAAACATTACAAAGACATCGACTTGCTGATGCCAGAGCAACTACACGCCGTTTCTGCCGACGGTGCCATCACCGTCGTGGATTACGAGCGCAATCAAACTGTCAAGGCTTCCCCCGCCGAAGCCCTCATGCGCCTCAAGCAGGACAAACTCCACCAGTGGATGCGCTCTTTGAATCCTCCCGTCGAGCTTCCCATGATGGGCCTGCTAAACAACTACGATGGCGTAGTCTGGCGCGAAAAGGAACTTGCCCAACTTCTTGCCAATCCTGCTTCGCGCCACCATCTCATCGCCGATGTCGTCCAATATGTCGTGCAGGGCCACCAGGCAGGCATCGTCGTCGATTTTGAGGAAGTTCCTTTAAAGAGCCAACCCGACTTTCGCCAGTTCATTGCTGAACTTTCTCCCGCACTTCACTCCGCCGGGCTCAAGGTCATGATCGCTCTCCCGGCACGTGATGATGAATATGATTACGCCTTCTTTGGCCGCGAAACCGATGCCATCATCTTGATGAATTACGACCAGCACTGGCTCACTTCCGATCCGGGTCCGATCGCTGCACAAGACTGGTTCATGGAGAATCTCCGGCAGGTTCGCCAAGTCGTCCCCGCCCAGAAAATAGTCGTCGGCATTGCCAACTACGCCTATGACTGGACAGAACCTCCCAAGAATGGCCCGCGCTTTGCCGAAGAGTTCAGTATTCAGGAGGCCCTCCTCCACGCCCACGAATCGGAAGCCGATATCGAATTCGATTCCGCTTCTCTGAATCCCCACTATTCTTACGTTGACGAGCAGAATCACACTCACCAGGTATGGTTTCTCGATGCCGTTACTGCTTACAACGAACTGCGCGCCAGCGAACGCCTCGGCGTACAGGGCACTGCTCTTTGGCGTTTCGGCTCCGGCGATTCTTCCATCTGGCCCATCTGGGATGCCACCCGCCCAGACCAGGCCAGTCGCGATAAGCTCCGCGACATTCCCCCGGGTCCCGATCTCATCCTGGAAGGAAATGGAGACATCTGGCACATCGCCGACGTTCCCAAAAACGGTGTTCGCAGTTTCACTTACGATGCCAGCACGGATCTCCTCACCAGCGAAAAATACGACGCCATCCCCCTCTCCTTCGATATCGACCAGATTGGCGCGGCCAAAAAGAAGCTCGTCCTCTCTTTCGATGACGGCCCCGATCGCCGTTGGACTCCCAAAATCCTCGATATATTGAAAGAAAAGCACGCTCCCGGTGTCTTCTTTGTCGTTGGGGAAGCTGCGAACCAGGCGCCCGATCTGCTAAAGCGCGAATACAACGAAGGCCACGAAATCGGCAATCACACATTTACACACCCGAATTTTGACGAAATCTCCCGCACTCAGATCAAGTGGGAACTCAACCTGACCCAGCGACTCATCGAAAGCACCCTAGGCGTCAAATCCATCCTGTTCCGCCCTCCCTACGGCATCGATCACCAGCCCGAATACTCTGAAGAAGTCCAGCAATTGCCTTACCCTCAGGATCTCGGCTACATCATCGTCGGCCAGAAGGTTGACCCCGACGATTGGCGCATGATGGAAGACAAACGCCAGCGCCCTGCCGACCAGATTGCCGCGGACGTCGCCCGCCATGCTAGCAGCGGCAATATTATTCTGCTTCATGATGGCGGCGGTGAACGCGCTCAAACTGTTGCTGCACTTCCTCTCATCATCGATCAGCTCCGGGCCCAGGGCTACGAATTTGTCTCCGTCTCCGACCTCATCGGCAAAACGCGCGCCGACGTGATGGTGCCGCTGTCCTGGCACGAACGCCTCTCCGCCCACGCCGATGGTTTCATCTTTGCCATTTTTCAATGGATGCGTTTTGCCATTGCCACCGTCTTTATCCTCGGCATTATTCTCGTCAGCAGCCGCGCTCTCATCATTGGAATTCTGGCCATCATTGAAAAACTCCGCCCAGACAACGCCACTCTTCCCAATCCCATGCCCGCGGTCACCGTGCTTATCCCCGCCCACAACGAGGAGAGCGTCATCGTTCAGACCGTTACTTCCGTTCTCGCTTCCGATGTTCCCGATATTCACGTTGTCGTTGTGGACGACGGCTCCGCAGATCGTACCCTCGAACTCCTGCAATCCAATTTTTCCTCCGATCCCCGTGTCCAGATTCTTCACCAGGTCAATCGCGGCAAAGCGTCAGCATTGAACAACGCACTCTCCCATGCGCAAACCGAATTCGTCGTCACCATCGACGCTGACACCGAAATCGAGTCCAACGCCATCCCTAACCTGCTACGTCACTTCTCCGACCCTCAGGTCGGCGCCGTCGCCGGCAACGTGAAGGTTGGCAACCGTTCCCGCTGGCTCACACGTTGGCAGGCCCTCGAATACATCACCAGCCAGAACATGGAAAAGCGCGCCTTCGATCTCCTCAATTGCATCACCGTTGTCCCCGGTGCTCTCGGTGCCTGGCGCCGCAAAGCGATCGAAGCCGCCGGCGGCATCACCGCGGATACCGTCGCCGAAGATGCTGACCTCACTATCGCCATTCGCCGCCTCGGCTGGCGCGTTACGTATGACGAATATGCCCTCGCTTGGACGGAAGCTCCTGCCACACCACAAGCCTTAATTCGCCAGCGTTTCCGTTGGACCTTTGGTACCCTGCAATCGTTCTGGAAACACAGCGGCACATTATTTCGTTTCAAGCATGGCACCCTTGGCTGGGTCGCTCTGCCCAACATCATGGTCTTTCAGATCGCACTCCCCCTTATCTCCCCCGTCATTGATTTGCTCTTCCTCGGCAGCCTGTTCCTCTGGGGCCTGGCGCAATTGCACATCAGCCAAATTCCCCACCTTTGGACTACCGCCGACGTTCAGCGTTCCGTGATTTTCTTCCTGGGCTTCCTGCTGATCGATATTCTTACTTGCGCCATTGCCTTCGCCCTTGAACGCCACGAGGATTGGACCCTCCTCGTCCCCGTCCTCCTCCAGCGTTTCTATTACCGCCAACTCATGTACATCGTCCTCTTCCGTTCCGTGAAGGAAGCCGTCAGTGGACGCGCCGTAGGTTGGCGTGGAGTAGAAACCGAGCCACCTCACCACACTCCCGCCCCCGTCACATCCTAAGCAGCCTGCCCCTGCATCATTTTCGTAGGGACGCCGGATTTCTGTGTCCATGGTACGCAAAATCTCCGTGTCTTAAGCTCCCTCGGATTTTCTCTCGATGCTTTCTTTCCTTCATCTGCACCGGACGGCCTTCAGGATAGTTTCAGGGCACATCAGCCCATTTCCGAATCGGTTCTCCTCTCTGTCTGAGGTATCTTCAATAGGAACCCGCTCCCCATTGTTCCGATAGTCCGAGAATTCTTGTGACCGACTCTTCTGCCCCCAATCCGCAACCTTCCAGTTCCCGCCGCTTCGCTTTTCTCGTCGCGGCCGGCATCTTCCTAAGTCGAGTCGCTGGACTTATCCGCGGTCGCGTCTTCGCCCACTTCTTCGGCGACTCAGACGTCGCTGACGCCTTCAATGCTGCTCTCCGCATTCCCAACTTCCTGCAAAATCTTTTCGGCGAAGGTGTCCTTTCTGCCTCCTTCATTCCCGTTTACGCCAGCCTGCTTGCACGCGGCGATCAGAAAGAAGCGCGCAAAACGGCCGGCGCAGTCGCCGCTCTGCTCACCCTGAGCACTTCTGTGCTCGTACTTCTCGGTGTTCTCGCCGCTCCTTGGTTGATTGAAGCCATCGCCCCTGGATTCCGCGGCGAAAAACGCGAACTTACCATCCTTCTCGTGCGCATCCTCTTCCCCGGCGCCGGCCTCCTTGTTGCTTCCGCTTGGTGCCTCGGTGTTCTCAACAGTCACCGCAAGTTCTTCATCTCCTATACGGCACCCGTCTTCTGGAATATCGCCATGATCGCGGGCATGATCGCCTTCGGCCCCGGCCGCTCGCAAAACTCTCTTGTAGTTATCACCGCTTGGGCTTCCGTCGCCGGCAGCTTCCTGCAAGTCGCCGTGCAACTTCCCATGGTCCTCAAGCTTCTCGGCGGGCTGCAGCTTACCCTCGCGCATCAAGCCGAACATGTGCGCACAGTCATTCATAATTTTTTCCCTGTTTTCATCAGCCGGGGCGTCGTCCAGATCAGCGCCTACATTGACGCGTTCCTCGCCAGTTGGCTTCCAACCGGCGCTGTCGCAGCTCTCGGCTATGCACAGACTCTCTACACTCTACCCGTCAGCCTCTTTGGCATGTCCGTTTCTGCTGCCGAACTCCCTGTTATGAGCGGCGTCGTCGGCGACGCCAGTGAAATCGCCAGCCAACTCCGCACTCGCCTCAACAGTGGCCTCCGCCAAATCGCTTTCCTCGTTGTTCCCTCCGTCGTAGGTTTCCTCGCTCTCGGCGATGTCATCGTCGCCGGCATCTATCAATCAGGCCGCTTCATCCACACCGACGTAATCTACGTTTGGGGAATCCTCGCTGGTTCCACCGTCGGCCTTCTTGCGTCCACTCTCGGGCGCCTTTACTCTTCTACCTTCTATGCCCTGCGCGACACTCGCACTCCCTTGCGCTTCGCCGTCATTCGCATCGTTCTCACAACCATTCTCGGGTATTTCAGCGCGCTCCCTCTCCCACATCTCCTCGGCATCGACCCGCGCTGGGGCGTCGCCGGCCTCACAGTTTCCGCAGGCATCGCCTCTTGGGTCGAATTCACTCTTCTACAGCGCGGCATCCGCCGACGCATCGGCCATGTCGGCTTTCCTCTCGCCTTTCTTGCTCAGGTTTGGATGGTTGCGTTGCTCGGTGCCGCTGCCGCTCGCGGCTTTCTTCACGTCCTCGGCTCACGCGGGCACATTCTTCTCGCCGTTCTCGTTCTAGGTCTCTACGGACTCATTTTCTTCGCCGCCGGCCTCGCCTTGAAACTGCCCGAAGCGCAATCCATGGTCGGCATGCTCGGCCGCCGCTTTGGCGTAAAGTAAGATATTGCCTTACAGCAGAAACCTCCCGGGAAGCTTGCTATGAGCACCGTTTACATCGCACTGGGAACCAACGTCGGCGACCGCGACCAAAACCTGCGCGAAGCCCTCCGCCAGCTCGCCGAATCCAACATCCATATCCAGAATATTTCCAGCATCTATGAAACCGAGCCCGTTGATTTTCTCGAACAAGCCTGGTTCCTCAACGCTGCACTCGAAGCGCAAACCGATCTGCCCCCTCTCGATCTTCTGCGCTCGCTTCGCGCGATCGAATCCTCAATGGGCAGCAAAAAGCCCTTCGCCAAAGGTCCACGACTCATCGATCTCGACATCCTCCTCTACAACAACCAATCCATCGACACTCCCGAACTGCAAATCCCCCATCCCCGCATGCTGGATCGCCGCTTCGTCTTAACTCCTCTAGCCGAAATCGCTCCTAATCTCCACCACCCGAACTGGCCAGCCGCAGCAAGCCAGCTCCTGGCCGAGCTAAAAGATCCCAGCACAGTCCGCCTCACAAATTCGCATCTGTAGGGGCGCAGCACGCTGCGCCTCATGTCCGCAAGATCTCGGCCCCCTGAAGAATCTTCTTTCCTAGCCGTCCGTCCGTATTCGATCTAACTCGTTCTCCGCACCACCAGCCGGTGGAGCGTCACAACCTTTGGCTGCAACGCATCCAATTCAATCTGCGATAGCCCATCCTCGTTGATCTCCCGCCAGCGATACACGCCCGGCTCCGACTCGGTCTGTTCGCGTCCGCTCAGTTGCCGCAAAAACTCGCGCGCATCATCCCCTGACGCCTTCTCCCGCAGAGTCGGCCGTGCCACAGCCTCCACCGCATAGCTGCGCAGTAGTTTGTTCCAATACGCATCGAAGAGCTCGCTTGACGCGAAGATGTCGCTCCACGCCACCTCCCCGCCATACGCCACCACCACGCCCACTACTCGTTCGCCCTTCAATCCGGATGTCTCCTTGCGGAATCGCCGCTGCATCTCCGCCACCACCGTATCCACCGAACTCCCCACTCGCCGCGATTCATATATCTTCGTGTACGACTGCGTCTGTGCCTCGACCGTAACCGTCTCGCTGATTTCCGCTGCACTTACCTTTGGAGCAGCAGCCAGCGCGCTTCCCGTTCTACCAGCGACGTTCGACCCCCCTGTCACGGCAGCCCATACGTCCGCCTGCTTCTGATTAATCGCAGCATTTTCACGCACGCTCGGATGCACTATCGTCTTTGCCTCATTGAACGACGATCCCGCCGACCAGCGCCCGTGCTCCACGCAGAACACGTCCAGCGGCAGTGGATCGCCAAATGGCGCCACAATCCTGTCCTTGGCGATAATGCGATCTTGCTTCCCTCCGCTAACCAACTCGCCTGCCAGCAACAGCAGTTGCCGCTTGCTGTGATTGATCAGCACGAGTTGATTTACGGACGGCCCGCTGTAGCTCGTCGGATTCGGTCGCTCGTTCCCGCGGTTCCGGATCATCGTTTCCGAGCGCTGCTCCCGCACCGTCACTTCTCCCCGCGATAATCCCTCTTCTAATGTCAGAAAGGCGCTCGTGTCATAACCCGACGAACTCACTACGGGAAACACAGTCAAATTTTCATAACTGACGGGCTCCAGAAGCCGCCAATCGCCATCCAGCTTCCCCGGTTGCCCCGGAGTTCCCGGCGATGCCCACACAAATCCCAATGCAGAGATGCCAAGCAGCCCACTGCCCAACAAAGTGAAGAATGAACGGTCCATACCTTCCTCCTGTTCGTGCGGCAAAAGCACGTCCTGGACTTAGAACGGACCGCCACCTTTTTCTTGCAAGTTTGAATGCCCCTGTAGGGCCTGCCTTCCGAGGCGGCCCGCGCCGTAGGAGTTGAGCGCGCCTTGATCCCGTAGTGGTAAGCACGCCTCGATCCCTGCTCGGCAAGGTGGGAACCCCGTCATTCCGAACGAAGTCTGCGAAGTGAGAAACGGTTTTGCATCGCGCGCCCTTTGTGCGATGAAATCCTTCTTGGTTTTTTTAGGATATCACCAACGCTTTACGATCGCGGGTCGCCCAGGTTGGTCCGCGGCTTGCTCCGCCGGAACTGCGAAGCCTCCGATTCCGCCCGCTCGTATTCCGCAATCTCTTCTTCCGAGTACGAATACGAATCGCGAGATGCGAACATCGAGGTCGTCCGGCTCGACTCTTTCTTCTTCTTGCGCGCTGCCCCGAACTCGTAACGGGTCATGCGCAGCGGAGCTTCAATGGCCTTTACCTCTACCAGCAAGTCACTCACTTTTTCCAGGAAATCGTGCAAGTGGAACGGACGCACCACATAGGGCAAGTGCGAAATCTCCAGCTGTCCTACAAACTGACTGCCGGACATTTCCGGCACCACAAACAGCATTCGCAGCCGACCGCCCTCTTCGGGGGTCACGCTTGCAATCTCCCGCAGTACCTGGAACGTTGGCGATTCCAACCCAATCAGCGCCACGTTGGCGATCAGCAGCGAGTACTCCCCTGTCTTCAGTTCCACGTGCAACATCGGCACGTCTTCCACCACGCGCACCCGCCAACCCTCCGAATCCAGGATCTGCTTCAACGCAGCGGAGCTTCCCGCGTCATCTTCCAGGACGAGGATGCCGACTTGCCGCACCGCGGCATTAGAGAGGGTCGCCATTGGAAGAGTATAGGGCTCTGCAAGAGAGGGCACATCGGCCCGCTGGACACGTTTTCGTAAGGGGTACCTGTCCCGTAGTACGGGCAGCCTCTTGTCTCGCTTTACTTACCGATCGCAAGCTCGCTGCCCGTGATGTATTTCTGCAGCCCTGTGCCGTCCCAAAACATACGGTAGATGGCCGTACTCCGTGCCGCGTCCGTCCCTGTAAAGAAGATCTGCAAACCGTCCGGTGACCACACGGCATCCTGTGCAAACATGTTCAAAGGGCTCAGCACCACGCGCCGTCTGGACGATATTTCGTAGAGGAAAAATCCTTGGCCTTTGCCCATCTCCCTATCGGTAGGCGTACCGGCGGGCGCTTTCAGCCATTCCGCGGATACCAGCAGCAGGTCCGCATTGAGCGGGTGCACCCGCACTGTATTTGCGCTCGACGTTCCAAACGAGTCGCCGAGTATCTCCTTCTCTGAAACACCGCGCTGCACCGGTGCGTCCTCACTTACCCAGGAAAGCCGCTGCAAGTCGTCCACCAGGATGCCATGAGCATCGATCCATCCATCGATTGAAGTAGCGTCAACGGAAGCGAATGCCGTTGCCGTCTCTGGAGAGATAACTGGGGCCGTCCATACGTGCCATTGTCCATCTATGAATTTCAGGAACGCGAACCGCCGGTCGTCCGGCGACCAAAAAGCCTGTTGCACGTTGCCACGAACCACCTCGGTGGACTTTCCTGTGGTGAAGTCATAAAGAATAATTACGTGGTCGCCGGTCTTCTCAGCGCGCGTATATAGCAGCCGCGTGCCGTCGTGCGAAACCGCAAGCTGAGTCCCATCTGCGGCAACCTGGCGCACCACGCTGCCGCGCTTGAACATCACCTTCCCGGCCGAATTCAGGTACGCAACAACCACTGGCATCTTGAAGTTTGTGATGGGGTCCAGAACCGTCTTCTTGTCCTTGTCTTTGTCGTCCGCATTGTCGTCAGGTTCAATTTGATTCTTCTTCCGAAATTCCGGGAATTGTTCCGGCGTGCTTTGCCCGCAGCCGTTCAGGGCGCCGATCTGGGAGTGTTCCACCGCTACGCGAAACGTATACTTAAAGTCTGCCGCCGCGTCGCTGCATGCCTCGCGGAACAGCTTCACCGTCACATCCGCTCCCGTCGCCGTGTCCTTCGCGTGGTACGTCCAGGCTTTTCCGGGATCGTCGCTGGACACTTCGCCCGGGTCCAAAACGATCGGCGGGTAATTCGTGCGATCCAGCCGCTCCGGTCCCTTCATTCCCAGCCGCAAGCTCCACGCGGGCTCATTGCCATGCGCGATCACCAGAATTGGGTAGTGTTTGGAAACCGGCGAGGGAGGCGCTGCTTCTGTCGTTATCGTTGGGGTCTTTGCAGCGGGCTTCTGTACTGGAGCCTGTGCCCTCAATGCACCGTTCGGGGCACTCAAATGCCACAGCACGAAACAAATGGAAAGCAGAATGATGCGCACGTGAGCTGTCCTCTGAACCATATTCACAGGCAAGAAACCGCCGGCGCAGCAGTTACTCACGGCATTAGAGCAGAGCCGAGACACGCCGCGCAAGCGAAACAAATCACACACTTTTCATGAGATACACGCCAGCTTCACTCTGCCTTCGTCCTACACTTCCCCATGAGGGCAATGTTTCCGCCGAAAAAGAGTCGGAACGCGCAACGGCGCCGCCTGCCATGATTGCAAGCGACGCCGTCTGCATTTCTCTCTGGCCATGCCAGAGTCCTGTTCTTTCTCTGATTAGTTCTTCGGCTGCGTTTGTCCTTGTGTGCCCGGCGCAGGGGCTTGTCCCTGCTGGTGGTACATGCGCCCTTGGCCTCGATGGCCGGCCGGTCCCCCGGCCCCGCCTTCGTGCTGCCTGCGCTCCTGCATCAGCTGGTGGATTTTCTCGCGTTGCGCGGGCGTAATCGCCTCGCGCATCGTCAGGCGAAAGTGTACCGCGGATTTTTCCAGCGTGAGCCTCGCAGTGCTGATCTCTTGTAGCTTGGCGTCAATCGCTGCGCGATCTGGCTTTTCGGCCGAGAGTAAATTCTCCAGGTCGATGTGCTTCACTTCCAGATCTGCGCGGTCGCGAATTTCCGCCTTGCGAAACTCTGTCTCGTCCTGACGAATCTTGGCTGCTTGTTCGGCCGTGATGCCAACCTTTTCCCGAATCTCCGGATTATTCAGCAGCAGCGCCAGACCAAATTCCCCGCGCTGCCCTCTGAATCCCCGTCGGCCCATGCGCTCGCCGCCGCGAAAGCCTTCTTGCCGCTCGCCCCACCTGCCTGGTCCCTGCTCCGGGTCTCCGGGCAGCATTGGGTCTCCTGGTTGCATTTCGTCCCCAGGTTGCATTGGGCCACCCGGCCCCATGCTGTCCGGGCCGCCTTGCTGTTCGGGCGGTGGGCCCTGTGGCTCGCCCTGCGCCAGCATAGGCGCGCAACCAAGTGCCAGAGCCAACAGTGCAAGGCCAACTTTCGACTGAATTTCCATGATGATTTCTCCTATACCGTCTTGATTGTTGGTGCTACCTACAGTTCCCGCCGCTCGCCTGAAAAGTTCCCAGCATCTCCCAACGCGCCGCAAAGCCCCTGGAATCCTTGGCCGTATAATAGCTCTTGACATGGCGAATAAAAAGCGAAACAATGGCCTCCGCTTCGAGGTGAGCTATGCCCCCAGTTCTGCCACATCCGGCGCCTCGTTTTACCCAAAGACGCCGCCCCGTTCGTCGCCCCGTTGTTTCCTTCCTTCCTTTTAGCCCAGTTGAGCCTTGCCCCACATCAGAGGCCGGTGCCCTTGCCCAGGGCGTACCCGGCGGGTGTAAGGGAAATCTGGATAGCCCTACGGCGGATTGCCCCCCGCCTCAACTCCAGATTCCCCATGCGCCACTGGTGGGCATTGCTCGCCTCGCTGCACAATCCCCGGCTGCGGAAAGCAAACGCCAGTCCACCGAAAAACCGGAATACTTTCTCCTCCCCGTTAAATCCATCCTCAATCGCTGCGATTCCGATCGCGTGCCCTTTGAATGGACGATAAATCCCTACCGCGGCTGCGAATTTGCCTGCAAATACTGTTACGCGCGCTACACCCATGAGTACATGGAGATTGATGGCGGCGAGTTCGAGCGCAAGATTTTTGTCAAGCAAGATGCTTCTGCTCTGTTGGCGCGCGATGTCTCGCAGAAGTACTCCTACGAATCGAAAGGGTCCGGCTACACGCAGGCCGAACACATTGCTATCGGCACGGCCACCGATCCCTACCAACCCGCGGAACGGGAGTACGGCGTCACGCGTGCCTGCCTTGAGGAGCTGGCCAAGCGCGAAGGCCTCAGCGTCTCTATCATCACCAAGTCCAATCAAGTCGTTCGCGACATCGATATCCTCAACGTCATTGCGTCCAAATCCTCTCTGTCCATCAACATGACTGTGACCACTCTGAAGCCCCGCCTGGCTCGCCTGCTGGAGCCACGCGCTCCGCGCCCCGATTTACGCCTCAATGCCGTGAAGGAATTGCGCGAAGCGGGATTGCATGTTGGAGTCTCGGCGTCGCCGCTGATCCCAGGAATCACGGATGGCGAGGGCGAATTGGAGCGCGTCGCAGAAGCCGCCAAAACGGCGGGTGCGGAGTGGTTCTTCTCTGGCGTGTTATTTCTGATGCCCGCTTCAGCACGGCAGTTCCTGCCGTTCATACACGAAAAATTCCCACGCCTCGCCAGGCAATACGACGAGTGGTATCGCCACAACGGGTATGCCCCCGAGGAGTACCGCCGCAAAGCTTCCGAGCGCGTTCTGCGCATTCGCCAGAAATACGGATTTGCGGCCCGGCCATGGGAAGGCGATCGCCCTGCTAGCAAACGGGCCCAGCTATCTCTCGGCTGGGATGCCGCCTCAATGAGTGGTCAATTGCAGGGCATGCGCTCCTGCTCTGCGGGCTAAGGGCACGGTAAAGGCGAAGATCAACTCGCTGGCCCGTCCAAACCGAATTCGCGGTGGCTCGCCAGCAGCGCTGTCTTCACCGCCTTTTCTTCAATAACAAAGGAAATGTTGGATTCCGATGATCCCTGCGCTATCGCGATTATATTTACCTCGTGTGTCCCCAGCACGCTGAACGTTTTCCCAGCGATGCCGGGTATGCCGCGCATCTTTTCTCCAACCACGGCGACGATGGCGATACTCGGATCCACGTTGATGTGTTCCACTTTTTGGTGCGCCAGGTCGCTGGCAAACTCCTTCCGCAGCGCCTCCACCGTCCGTTGCGCATCCGCGGAAGAAACGATAAAGCAAATATCGTTCTGCGAAGACGATTGTGAAATCAGCAGCACGTTCGCGCGAACATCTGCCGTTGTCGAAAACGTCCGCCCTACCACGTCCGGCAAGCCCACGATGCCCGGACCTCCCAGGCTGATCAACGTCACATCGCGGATCGCCGTCAGCGCCTTCACGCCCCCTCCCGTGCTTTGCCCCTCGGGCGTAATCTTCGTCCCCAGCCGCTCCGGTGCAAAACTGTTGCGAATCCAAACGGGAATCGCTGCCTGCACTACCGGCTTGAGCGTTTTCGGGTGCAACACTTTTGCCCCGAAATATGCCAACTCCGCTGCTTCGCGATACGAAATCACCGGAATGGTGCGAGCCTGCGGCACCAATCGGGGATCCGCCGTCAACACCCCATCCACATCCGTCCAAATAATCACCTCGTCAGCGTCGAGCGCTGCTCCAAGAATGGTCGCCGAATAATCCGATCCGCCCCGCCCCAACGTTGTGAGCTGCCCTGCCGTAGTCGCGCCGATAAATCCCGTCACAACGGGAACCACGCCGCTATCAAGCAAAGGACGCAACCGCGCCTGCGAAGCCTCGCGCGTCAGCGTCATGTCCGGCTCGGCGCCTCCGTGAAACCCATCAGTAATGATCAGCTTCGTGGCTTCCACCGGCTCGCTCTGCAATCCCAGTTCGCGCACCGCCGCCGCTACCATGGGAGCGGATAAGCGTTCACCCAGACTCGAGATAGCGTCTAGCACTCGCGGCGTAAGTTCACGCAGCAGCGCCGTGCCCTCACAAAGCCGCCGTCCTTCCGCGAAAACCTCTTCCATGCGCTTGCGAATGGGGACGCGCGAATCCTCGCTTGGAATCAGCAGGGCCAGAGCCGTGTCATGCTGGGCGCGAAGCTTATCCAGAAGCGCAATGGCTGCGCCATTGTCCCCTGTCTGCGCGATCTTGGCTGCCTCAATCAGCTGGTTGGTCACCCCGCTCATCGCGGAAACCACCGCAACGCACGGAGTATTCCTGGCGGCCGCTGCAACGATCTGTGCGGCTCTGGCGATGCAGGAAGCATCACCAACCGAGGTCCCGCCAAATTTCATAACCTGTAAACGCGATTTCATGACACTCCGTCCGGCCGCGTTTGGATTAAAGGGGTTCTCAGGATAGCGCCCGGCCTCTCATTGTAAGGCTTTGCCGTGGCCCACGCGCACAGACGCACAGCCGCCGCAGCGTATATGCAACCCGGCTAAACTTCAGGGAACGATGATGCGGGATTCTTCGTGCTTCAATTCCGGTGCGGCGGGGAATTGCCCGCGCAGGAATTCAATGAAGCGCCGTGAGCGCGGCCGCCCGTTCGTGCGCAACAGTCCCATGCGAAACAGAAACACAAGCAACTGGAAAAGTTCGCCATCTTTCACGGGGCTGGCAGGCGCTTGCGCCGGTTGTTGCTTCGTTTCCGCGAGGAGCGTGGAGAGCGCATCATAAAGTTCGTGCTGCAGGATCGCTGCCGGTGGTTGCTCGTAGACAATTCCTGCTACCAGCGTTTTGTAGGATTCGCCCAAAGCTTGCACCGCGGTCAACACATCCGGATCGGTGGTAGCTGGCTGCGCCGCGCAGAATTTCGCGATGGTGAAAGCCATCGCGGAAAGCACCTGTGGCTGCCGGTGAACGACGTCAGAAGAGAGTCGCACGTCCAGCAGCACTGTGTTCGCGGGAAGCGGGCGTGGGTGTTGGTCCTCGTAACGGTGCGCAGAGAGGAGATAAGCGCAATCCGCGGGGCAGTCAATTGTGACTTCCCTCCCAGTGCCGCAGCACACTGGACAGATTGTTTCCGCTTTCGCGGGGCAAAACCGACCCGCCTTGCGTTTCTCACATATTGGACAAGTCACGAACAATCCCCTGAAGTGAGGATTCAGGATATCACGCCATAATGATCTTGTTGTGGAAGCGCCGCGCCGCGATGATCAGCAGGAAGGACCCCATTATGAAAAGAACCAGGCCATCCGACCACAAGTGAACCAAGCCGGCCCCGCGCAGAATGATGCCCCGTGTGATGTTGATGTAATAAGCGGCCGGCACAAAGTAACTCAAAATATAGAAAAACTTGGGCATCGTTTCTCGAGGAAAGATGTAACCCGAAAAGAAGATGCTCGGCAGTATGGTCAGAAATGCAAGCTGCATAGCCTGCGCCTGGGTAGTGGCTTTGCTGGATATCAGGATGCCCAGCGACAACGAAACGAACAGGTACGGCAACGATAGAAACGCCAGCAGGAATACGTTCCCGTGAATTGGCACCCCAAACAAAAACCGCATTGCCACCAGCAGCATGCTCAGTTCAAAGAAACCTATTCCGAGATACGGCAGCAGTTTCCCAAGCAACAATCCCATCGGCCGCACCGGAGTCACGAAGAGTTGCTCCAGCGTGCCGCGCTCCTTTTCGCGCACGATCGAAAACGCGGTCAAAAACGTCGTCACGTTTAGCAGCAGAACCGCCACCAACCCGGGCAAAAAGAAATTAGGCGACCGCGAATCGGGGTTGAAGAGAATCTTTGGCCGCATCTCCACCGGAAAAGAAGCGTCGCTGCTGGCCAGCACGCGCCGCAGCGATTCATCCAATCCGATCGCAGTTGTCACGTTGATCGCCTGGCCCGCGACTGACGAATCTGACCCGTCAATCAGCACCAGCACCTGTGCGCCCGTTTGGTGCAGCAATCGGTCGGAGTAATCCACGGGAATCTTCACGCCCACGCGGCACTTCCCGGAAATGATTGCGTCATTCAGGTCCCGGTCATTGTTGACGTAACGCACCAGGTGAAACGTATCCGAATTCTTTAAACGGTCCAGAAGCTCGCGGCTCTCGCGCCTTCCGTCAGCGTTGTAAATGACTGTGTTGATTTGCCGGATATTCGTGTCAATGCCGTAGCCCAGCAGGAACATCTGCAAAATCGGAATAATCAGAGAAAAAAACAGCGTCGAGAAATCACGCCGGATATGCAGCGATTCCTTGTAGAACACCGCGCCAAAGCCCCGAAAAACGTTATTCACGGCCAGCCTCCTGCTCGGCTTGGTGCTTGCTAGTCAGCTCCACAAAGACATCTTCCAGGCTCGGCGCCAGGGGACGAATCTCGCCAACCACGATCTTTTTCTTCAAGAGTTCCTCACGCAAGCCGTTCAAATCGCAGTGATCCTCAACCAGCGCGTGGATGGACTGTCCGAAGATTGTCGCGCTGCGAATCCCCGGAATCTCCCGCGCAAAACGCAACGCTCTCGTCACCTGCGGCGTCGTAATTTCAATGCGCAGTGTCCCGGCGGGTTGCACATCGGGCAACTCGCGCAACGTGTCTGGCGTTCCGTCGGCGATCAATTTTCCGAAATAAATGTAAGCAACGTGGCTGCAACGTTCCGCTTCATCCATGTAGTGCGTGGTCACAAAAAACGTCACACCATGGCCGGAAAGCTCGAAGAGCAGATCCCAAAGCTGCCGTCGCGCCACGGGGTCGATCCCCGCAGTGGGCTCATCCAGAAAAACCAGCTTCGGCTGATGCAGCATCGCGCAACCGAGCGCCAGCCGCTGCTTCCACCCGCCCGAAAGCTGCGCAGCCAGCCGATTGACGTACGGCCCAAGCCCATTGAGTTGAATGACTTCGTCCATCCGCTTTCGCAGGTGGTCGTTAGAGAGCCCGTAAATGCGCCCGTAAAAGGTGAGATTCTCCGAAACCGTCAGGTCCGTATACAAACTGAAATTCTGCGACATGTAACCGATGTTCTCGCGCACCGCTTCCGCATCTTTACCGACGTCGAATCCCTCCACTTCCGCGTGCCCTCCGCTCAAAGGCAGCAGCCCGGTGAGCATCTTGATCACCGTGGTTTTCCCGCTTCCGTTGGGTCCCAGAAAACCAAAAATCTCCCCCTTTTCGACCTGGAAGCCCACGTCGTTCACGGCCGTGAAATGGCCGAAACGCCGTACCAGGTGCCGCGCGGAAATGGATAGTTTTGTCGTAGAGGTCACGGTTCAGCTCGCCGGAGACAGTTTCACGTCTGCCGCCATACCCGCGCGAACGCGATGCGTGGGATCGTCGATGCGCACCTTCACTCCGAATACTTGGTGCACGCGCTCCTCAACGGTCTGCACATTGCGCGGCAAAAACTCCGCCTGCTGGTTGATCTGTTCGATCACCCCGGCAAAGGCCTGGTTCGCAAACGAATCCACCCGGATTTCCGCTTTCTGTCCCAGTTGCACTCGCCCTATCTGTGTCTCCGGAATGTAAATCCGCACGTAAATCTGGTCCCGCTCCAGCAACGTCGCGATGGGTGTGTTCGGCGCGATCAGGTCTCCCGGACGCACATCCAACACCTCCACTGTTGCCGCGGATGGCGCAAGAACCTGGCGCTCGCGGAATCGTGCTTCATCGTAGGCCAGGGCGGCTCGCGCGGCGTTAATATCCTCCACGCGGTTGCCGCGCTCGAATTTCTCCAGCGTGGCCTGTGTCTGGTGATAACGGGCCTCTGCCGAAGCAATTTCTTCTGGCCGATATCCGCGCTTTAATTCATCCAGCTTGTGCTCGGCGTTTTCTTTCTGCGCCAGTGCCATTTTCCAATTTGCTTCGGCGGTATCGCGCTGTTGCTTGGAGACCAGGTCCTTCGCCGCAAGGGCGTCGTAGCGCTGATAATCCAGATTTGTTCGCACCTCGTCAGCCGTGGCGCGATCCAGATCGGCTTTTGCGGCGTCAATATCTTCTTGGCGGTACCCGTTCCGGCGCTGGTCATACTCTGCTTTCGCTTGTTCCGCCGCCGCGCGGGCTTCCGCAATTTCCTCTGGACGGAAACCACGCTCCGCCTTTTCCGCGGCTGCGCGCGTTTCCGCCATGGACGCTCGCAACTCTCGATCGTCAAACTCAATTAGCACTTGCCCCGGTTCCACGGAATCGCCCTCAAGGACTAGCACCTTGTCGATGCGCCCCCCTACCTTCGAGCCCACGCGAATGTCGCGCGCTTCCACGGTCCCGGATCCCCGCAATTGCGTGTCGTGATGGAACCATCCCGCGGAATACGCCGCCACCGCCGCCAACCCTGCCACCACTAGAATGATTAAAATACGCTTGCGATTCATAGCTATCCCTTTATCTGCCTATTGGAGGTACGGCGCCCGAACTCGAAAGGTTACCCAACTCACGCGGCAACAATCCCGACCAGATGATTTCAAACGCTGAATCCATGCGCGACTGCAGCGACGAGTCGCCGTAAAGCGACCAGATCAACAATGTACCGAATATCGTTTGTCGAAATACCAGCGCAATTTCCGCGGCCGGTAAGTCGTTGCGAATCTCCCCGCGTTTCTGCCCGATCTGAATCATCTCTGCGTGAAAAGCCAGGACGCGCGACTGTAAATCCAGCATCGCCTCGCGAACCTTGAAATTGGAAAGAAATGCCAGAAGCAGCACGCGAATGATGTCGGGATTCCGCATTGGTTCTTGTGTCATCAGCCCGGCAAGCGAGCGCATAAACTGCGGCATGGGCATTGTGGTGCGCCGGGCTTCTTCGACGGCCACTCGGAGCTTGGCGATTTGCATTTCCGCAAACGCCAGCAGGATATGGTCCTTGCTGGGAAAGTAATTAAAGAATGTGCCCTTGCCCACGTCAGCGGCGTTTGTGATGTCCTCCACGGTGGTCTCGGCGAAACCCTGCTTGGCGAACAAATCCAAGGCGGCGCGGAATATGCGTTCGCGAAGTTCCACGCTGCGCCGCTCGCGCCGGTTGGAGGGATGGGAGAGCGAGGAAGAAACCATAGTGACCTCCATTCGTAAATGACTATAGGTCATTCAAGGGTGGAAGTCAAACTGTCTTTGGTAACAATTTAATGTCAGTTTCCAATAGATATCTTATCTGTTTTTAATGAGTTAGATCTCTTTGCCAGAAGATCGGTTCTTCGGCGTTTTCTGGTTCAGGTAGGACACCATCTTCTGTGCCGAAGGCGGTACCGGTACAGTGCCCTTAAAAATGATGTCGCCCGGATCAACTCTTTTTCCATAGAGGTTTTCGTTCGCGCTGTTGTCGGGCCGTACCGTTGAGCCGGCCAGCGAGATTCCCGCAAACAGACCCCGCGCCCGGGAATACGACAGGATTTCCGCTCGCATTGTAACGTCCGTCGAGGCTTCGGCGTTCCGGCCCTTGGGGCCTGCAGCCGCGGAGGCGTCCGCTCCAAGTTTCACCTTGCTGCTCAGAATGGACTTAGCGCCGCGCTCGTTCATTACCAATAGCACGAAATCGGTCGCTTGCGCCCCGATCTGCAGGCCGAAACTCCCACCCTCCAGTGCCATCATCGTCGGAGCACTCCACGGCCCGGTAAAATTTTCGCCCGTTCGGCACACCATCGCTCCTCGTCCATAGCTTCCTCCAAAAACGAACGCGGCCTTCACTACCGAAGGGTAAACGATGATGCAATCGGCTTTGTCGATCAGGTCCTGCGGGATGTTGTCGGGGATATCCATGATCTCCTGCACCACCGTGCCGCAGTTCTCTAACCGCTCTTTTTCCTTCTTATCTTGGCCCTGTAGCGGGATTGCAATCAGAGAGTAGGCCACGAGAATGGGGATGAACTTTTTCATGCGTTGCCACCTTTTCAGTATCTAATTCGCGTAATTTACGACCATTTGGACTGGGCGGCGGTATCGCCGGCTCAATGTCAGTTCTCAGGAGCCGCACCGCGCTCTGCCCCCTTGAATCTTTGTTAGAGGGAGCTCCCGCAGACTTTCGAATATACTTTCATGCGGTGGTATTTGCCAATAGAGGACTTATGACTCGAAAATCCGGTGTGGCAAAACATTTGATGTTTTGGTTCCTGGTGCTCTTGGGACTTTGCGGCGTCACAAGCCAAGCGCTTCCGAAGAACCCTCATCAGGCGCAACAAGCCGAAAAGACCAGCGCAAGAGCGCCAGAGAAGTCAGCCGCGGATCAGTTCGCGAGCAGGGCCGAAACCCTGGTGACCGCAGCCCCGGTGAACAAGGGCGCATGGGGTTTGCTGGTAGTTGATGCGGCGACAGGCGAAACGCTCTACGAGAAAAACGCCGACCACTATTTTACGCCAGCATCCAATATGAAGCTGCTGACTACCGCGCTCGCACTCGACACTCTGGGACCTGATTACCGGTTCCGCACGACAGTGGAATCGCACGGCTCGATTTCACAGGGAGTCCTTTCAGGCGATCTGATTCTCGTCGGACGCGGCGATCCTAATCTCTCCAATCGCAAGTTTCCCTTTGATACCAAGGAAGAGTTTGACGGCCCCCCAGAAAAAGTCTTGGCCGAATTGGCGGACCAGGTGGTCGCGCACGGCGTGAAGGAAATTTCTGGCGACCTTGTCGGTGATGACAGCTACTTCCCCCGCGATCGTTATCCCGATGGCTGGGAAATTGACGATATGGTCTGGGAATATGGCGCGGCCATTTCCGCCATCGTTCTGGACGATAACACCGTTACCGTCACGCTCACGCCAGGGGAAAAGGTCGGTGATCCCACTATTGCTGTAGTGGACCCTGCCACAACCGATTTCATTGTGAAAAATCAGGCCACGACGGCGGAAAAAGCCGAGAAGGCCGAAAAAGCCGGGAAGACCGACAAGCCAGACCTGACTCTGGTGCGCGAACCCGGCTCAAACACTGTCTCGCTCACCGGCACCCTGCCAGTCAAAAGTGCGCCGCGCAAGTTGGTCCTTGCGATTCAGGAACCCGCCCAGCACGCGGCGTCTACGCTGGCGCGCCTTATGGCGGAGCGCCGCGTGAAACTCCACGGAACCTCGCGTGACAACCACGATCCAGACCCGGCCGAATCCTTGCGCACGGTATTGGCGGAGCACGTCTCCCTGCCGTTGGGAACGACGGTGAAGCTCGTCAACAAAATCAGCCAGAACCTGCACACGGAAATTCTTTTGCGCACCTCAGCGCGTCAGCAGGGGCTCTGGGCCACCCCCGACGACTTGCTGAAATTCCCTGAGAATTTTTATGCGCGGGTAGGCATTGCTCCGGGCGATGTCGTGCAAGAGGATGGATCCGGATTGTCGCGCCACGACCTTGTGACGCCGCGGGCTTTCGTGGCCCTCTTACTGTACGCTCAGAAGCAAACGTGGTTTCCGGCTTATTTCGACTCGCTGCCAGTTGCAGGCGTTGATGGGACGTTAAGCGACCGAATGAAGAAAACCGGGATAATGGGGAAAATCCACGCGAAGACCGGGTCCGTCGAACACGTGCGAACTCTCTCCGGCTTTGCCGAAACGCCAGGGGGGCGCCGCCTGATATTTTCGTTTATGAGCAACAACGAAAATGTGAAGGATCACGAGGTGCACGATGCGCTGGATGGACTGTGCATAGCCATGATGGAAGAATTTGACGTAAAGAAGTAAGGAGGCTACGTCCAAAGTGGACAGAGAATGGTATGAGCAAAGCGCGAATCATCACCGTGTTTGGCAGTTCGCGGCCCGGCGAGGATGACGCGGACTATGCGGAAGCGCGCGAGTTGGGCCGCTGCCTGGCTGAACACGGATTCGCGGTCTGCAGCGGTGGCTATGGCGGCGTGATGGAGGCGGCATCACGCTGCGCAAAAGAAGCGGGCGGGAGAACATTTGGCGTCAGCGCGGATTTTTTCGTCCGCAAACTAAATAAATGGATTGATGTGGAAGTTCGAAAAAAAACTTGGGAAGAGCGGTTGTTTGAACTCGTCCGCATGGCCGACGGATTTGTGGCCTGCAAGGGCGGCACAGGCACGCTCGTGGAGTTGGCAGTAGTCTGGGAAATGCTAAACAAATCCGTGATGACCGGGAAACCCATCGCAGTACTGGGGAACTTCTGGCAACCAGTCCTGGAGCGCGTGCGCGAAGTGGAGCAGGGCCCGCAATCATTCACTGGATCGCACGTCTGGGGCGAAGCTAATGGCAGCCTGGTGCACACAGCGGCCACGCCTGCGGAAGCCGGCGGCTATCTGGCCAAGGAAATGAAGGAAGGCGAATAAGCAAATGTCGCGATCCGCGCAAGCAGTGCTCGAATTTGACAAGTTGCGGGAACTGCTGCGGCTCAGAACAACCTGCGCCCCGGGCAAGCGTCACGTCGGCGAACTCGAACCAGTAACGAATCGCACCGCTCTCGAGAGCACCTTTGCCTTGATTCGCGAAGGCCGCGAGTGGTTGCGTGCCGAACGCGAACTGGGATTCGGCGCATTGTCCGATCCTGCCCCCTGGCTCGAAAAGCTGAACGCGCCAGGAGTGGTCCTGGAGCCCGGAGAATTCCTTGATGCCGGCTCACTCCTGGAAACTGCGGCCTGGCTCCGTCTCCAATTCCGTGAAGAAGCCGCGAAGTTTCCGCTCCTGGCCGCGCGTTCCGCCATGCTGGCGGATTTCAAGGATTTGCAGACTGCCATCAAGCGCTGTGTTTTGCCAAATGGGGAAATCAGCGATGACGCCTCCAACACCCTGCGGCGTATCCGCGCCAGCATCGTGCAGACTCGTGAAACCATTCAGCGCACCTTGAAACAAATTCTGCGCGCCCGCCAAGCCGAAGCAGGTGAAGATTACGTCACGCTGCGAAATGATCGCTTCGTGATTCCCGTGCGTGCCGAACACCGTCGCAGCGTGCAAGGCGTCGTTCACGGCGCAAGCGGCACCGGGCAAACCGTATTCGTCGAGCCCTTCGAAACTGTCGAGACCAACAACCAACTGGTGCAACTCGCCGAAGACGAAGCCGCCGAGATTTTCCGAATCTTGAAAGAATTAACGGACCGTCTGCGCGGGATGCAAGGACCGTTGCAGGCCGCGACGGATACCATTGCGGAACTGGACAGCGCATTCGCCCGCGCACGCTTTGCCCGCGATTTCGACGCCTGCGTACCAGAATTTTCCGATTCAGCCGAATTGCGACTGGACGCCGCGCGCCATCCCGTCCTGGAAGACAAATTGCGCAAAGAGCATCGCGCCATTGTGCCAATCTCCCTCGTATTAAGCGGGGAAGAGCGCCTGCTGGTAATCAGCGGCCCAAACACTGGCGGAAAAACCGTGGCCCTGAAAACCACAGGAATGGCGGCGCTGGCCGCGCAATCGGGGATTCCCGTTGCGGCTCAGCGTGTTGTCCTGCCCCTGTTCGATCGCCTGCTTGTCGACATCGGCGACGAGCAATCCATCGCCGCGGACCTCTCTACCTTTTCCGCGCATATGCTGAACCTGAAATCCATGCTAGAGCAAGCCACGCCGAAATCGCTCGTTCTCGCCGATGAAATGGGGACGGGTACGGCCCCCGAAGAAGGTGCCGCTCTGGCGGTGGCTCTGCTGGATGCATTCCGCCAAAAGAATTGCTTTGTCCTCGCCACCACACACCACGATCGTCTGAAAACCTACGCCTCCACAACGCCCGGTGTTGTGAACGCCGCCGTGGAATTCGACGATGTAAATCTTCAGCCGACGTTCCGTCTTCTGGTCGGCGTTCCCGGGGGATCGAGCGGCATCGCCATTGCCCAGCGGTTGGGCCTCTCGGATTCCATCATTGAGCAGGCGCGCTCACTGTTGACCCCGGAATCGCGCGAAGCCGCCGACCTTATCGCCTATCTCCATCGCAGCCGCGATCAGCTGGACCACATGCAGAAGCAGATGGCGGAGGAACGCCACGCGCTCGAGGAAGAGCGGCAAAAGCTGCGTGCGGAGTGGGTACAACGCCAGAAGCAGCGCATCGCCGAGCTGGAACAAAAATTCGCGGAGATGCAAAAACGCTTCGAAGATAATGTCGCGCGCGTGGTTGAAGCGGTCAAGGAGCGTGAGCTGCGCGCGCAAGTGGAAAAGACGGCGCGGCGAAAGTTGCAGGATGTCCGCGGCGACGCCAAGGAAGAGTTGAATGCCGCGGTAGTACAAACGATCTCGGATTCGCAAAAAGATCTCGGCGTGAAAGTCGAATCGCTCGCAGCGGTCAGTGCTGACAGCCTGCAACCGGGGGTGAAAGTGCGCGTGCGCGGATTCAGCAAGCCGGTAATTCTGCGCCGCCTCGAAGGTTCGTCGGCGGAAATTGAAGCCGGTCCGCTTCGCATGAAGGTTGCTGTTGAGGAAATTACGGGGATCGAAAGCGCCCCTGTGGAAAAGGTTTCTGTCCAGCCTTCGAAGCGGGAAAACGTCACCGTCAGCTCGCAGTCCAGCGAAGGCGGCGCCACGGGGGAGATTAACGTCATCGGCATGACCGTCGAGCAAGCCAGCGAGCGCGTCGACAAATTCCTCGACGAAGCTGCCCTGGCAAATCGCCTGCAAATTCGCATCATCCACGGCCACGGCACCGGCACTCTGCGCAAGGGTCTTGGCGAATTCCTGAAGTCGCATCCCCTCGTCGAGTGCGCCCAATTCGAAAGCGAAGAACATGGCGGCAAAGCGATTACAGTTGTAGATTTGAAAACATAGGCCACGGAAATGGCGGAAGTTGGATCATTTGCGGATCGCGTGAAACAGCAGGCGGACATCGTCCGCGTGGTCGGCGAATACGTGCGCCTGAAAAAGAGCGGCCAGAATTTTACGGGGCTGTGCCCTTTCCATGGCGAAAAGACTCCTTCCTTCGCGGTGCATCCTGTCAAACAGATATTCCATTGTTTCGGCTGCGGCAAAGGCGGCGACGTCTTCAGTTTTGTGATGGAGATGGAGAAGTGCCAATTCCCCGAAGCAGTGCGCATCGTCGCCGAAAAATGTGGCATCGCGATTCCCCGCCCAAAGGAACGTTCACCCGAAGAACGCAAGGAAAATCAGCAGCGCGCCGCCCTGGTGGAAATGCACCGCGAAGCGCAAACCTTCTTCGTGAAGCAACTCGAATCCACGGCCGAAGGAAAAGCCGCTCGCGCCTACCTGGAAGATCGCGGCCTGAATCCCGAAGCCATTGCGCGTTTCGGAATCGGCTACGCGCCCAGCGGTGGAGATGCGCTTCTTCGTTATTTAAAGCAAAAATATGCTGAGAAATTGCTGGTGGAATCGGGGCTGGTTTCGCGCGACCAGCAAAGTGGCCGTCTCTTCGACAGGTTCCGCCGCCGTATCACCTTCGCCATCGCCAACGAATCCGGCAAAGTAGTCGCGTTTGGCTGCCGCTCTCTTGGCGACGATCTTCCGAAATATCTGAACTCGCCGGAAACACCTATCTACTCGAAAAGTAACGTCCTTTATCACATGGACCGCGCCAAGGATGCCATCCGCCGCCAGGATTTTGCCATCCTTGTAGAAGGTTACATGGACGCCATCGGGGTTGCGCGCGCGGGAATCAGCAACGTGGTGGCGAGTTGCGGCACAAGCCTCGCCGAACCGCAGATCAAGCTCCTCGGGCGTTTCACCAAACGCGTAATTGTGAACTACGACCCCGATATTGCTGGTCAGACGGCCACAGAGCGCTCGATTTCCCTGCTTCTTGAACAGGACTTCGAAGTGCGTGTCCTGGCTCTTCCCTCGATTGGCGATAAAAAGGCCGATCCCGATTTGTTCATCAAGGAAAAGGGTTCCGACGCCTACATCAAAGCACTTAAAGAATCGCCGCCTTACGTGGACTACTTGATCGCGCGCGCACGACAAATGGACTTGACCACCGGCGAAGGAAAGCTGCGCGCGCTCAATTTCCTGATGCCCTACGTGCAAAAAATCCCCAATCGGCTCTTGCGTTCCGAATGGGCTTCACGCATTTCACAGCAGTTGCGCATTGACGAACCAGTCTTGCGCGCAGCTTTGAGCAAAGCTGCGTCCGAGCGGCGCAGCGAGGTGAAGACGCAGCCCGAGCTTGTCGGAAAGAGTGCCAAGCCCATCGAACGACGTTTGATTCGCATGCTCATGGAAGCGGAAGAATTCCGCCGCGAACTGGCGCAAGGGCTGCAGCAAGCCGGCTTATACAAGGGCTTGGAAACGGAGAAGATCTTCGCCGCCTTGATCGTCGCGGCACTCTCGGATCAGCCCATGCAGGCTACGGAAATCGGGGGGCTGCTTGAAGAACGCGACCGCCGCATGCTCTTCGAGATCCTTTTCGAGCCTACTCAGGAAGGCACCTGGGAAGAGGCGGAGAGCTGTCTGGAAGCATTACGCCGCCGACAGATCGAGCAGGAACTTGCCGAGGTCCAGCGCAGCATCGAGGCAAACGCGGCCGGTCTGTCGTTGCGTGAATTGCTGACGCGCAAACAGGAATTGATGAAGCGGCTGGCTGCACAACACTGAACTGTTTCACGCCATATCAGCCTTCCGAGCAGGCTTGATTCTTACGTAGGAAACGATTGACTTGCCTGGACTTAAACGTGTAGCGTAGAAGGGTTACGCGGATAACGGTTTCGCTCTCCAAAGCATCTATATGTCAGTGTGGGATGCTGAGGGACTGTTAGGGATCGGTTCGGCAGGCGGGCTAAGCGTGGGGCAGCAGCGGGTAAAGGGCGCAGCGTACAGAGCTTCACACAAAAATCCAAGAGCTTTCTGGAGGACAGCATTCCTCCCCTTCGATATCTTGAGCCGTTCGTTCGTGCTCGGTACGAGGAGTGTGCAGGTTTGCCCACCTGAACTAAGCTCATTAGCAACAGTCTAGAAGTTCCGGAGGAGAGTTGTGGCGGCTACCGGTTTGGAAGAAAAATATGATGCGGTAAAGCAGCTCATTGCCATCGGCAAAGAGCGCGGCTATCTCTTGTACGACGAAGTCAACGATTCGCTTCCTGCGGAAGTGCATTCATCCGAAGAAATCGATGACCTTCTTACCACCTTCGAGCGCAACGGCATTGAAATTTACGAAGATGCCGCCTCGGCCAAGGCCGCGCGCGCCGTCGAAGTCTCCACCGAGTCCGGCGACCACGATACCGTCGTCAAGGACGATGGCCACGCCGAAGAAGGCAGCGACCTCGATCTGACTCCCGGCTCGCTCGAGAAAACCAACGATCCCGTGCGCATGTACCTGCGCGAAATGGGCACCGTTCCACTCCTCACCCGTGAAGGCGAAGTCACTATTGCCAAGCGCATCGAACGTGGGCAATTGGTCGTCATGAAGGCCATCACCCGCTCGCCTATCGTGATCAAGGAACTCATCGCCGTCGGCGACGACCTTCGCAAGGGCGCCCGCTCCATCAAGGAAATCGTTCAATTCGACGATGAAGAGCTCACCGAAGAAAAAATCGCCAACAAGACCAAGCAGACACTCAAGCACATCGACAAGATTGCCAAGCTCTACGAACTGGCTCTGAAGCAGGCGGTCAAACTAGACAAAACCGCCAAATCCAAGAAACGCCCGTACATCCGCGCGAAGTGGGACGTGGCTCGCACCCGTGTGGAAATTTCCCTGGAAATTCGCGTCATCGACTTCAACCCATTCGAGAAAAAACGACTTGTCGACAAAATGCGCGGCACGGTCGAACGGCTGCAATCCCTCGAACGCGAAGCCGGACGCCTCGAGCGTCGCGCGGACGTCTCCAAAGGAGACAATGCAGCGGAGGCGCGACGGGAACTGCGCACGCGTCGTTCAGAACTGAAAGACATCGAAGAAGCCAGCGAAGTCGGTCTGACCGAACTGAAGCGCACTCTCACGATTATTCAGCGCGGCGAAGCCGAAGCGGAACAAGCCAAGAAAGAATTGATCGAGGCCAACCTTCGTCTCGTCGTTTCCATCGCCAAGAAATATACCAATCGTGGTTTGCAATTCCTGGATTTGATTCAGGAAGGCAACATCGGCCTCATGAAAGCCGTGGACAAATTCGAATGGCGCCGCGGTTACAAATTCTCCACCTATGCGACCTGGTGGATTCGCCAGGCCATCACGCGCGCCATTGCTGACCAGGCGCGCACCATCCGTATTCCGGTGCACATGATCGAGACCATCAACAAACTCGTGCGCACCAGTCGTCAGCTCGTGCAGGAACTCGGTCGCGAACCCACCAGCGAAGAGATCGCCAAGCGCATGGACATTCCGGTGTCGAAGGTGCGCAAGATCTTGAAAATCGCTCAGGAACCCATTTCCCTGGAAACCCCCATCGGCGAAGAGGAAGACTCGCATCTTGGCGATTTCATTGAAGACAAGGCTGTTGTCTCGCCCTCCGATGCGGTCATCAACCTGAATTTGAAGGAGCAGACTTCCTCGGTGTTGAAAACGCTGACGCCTCGCGAAGAAAAAGTCATCAAAATGCGTTTCGGCCTTGACGACGGCAGCGAACATACTCTCGAGGAAGTGGGCCAATCCTTCGCGGTCACCCGCGAACGCATCCGCCAGATCGAAGCGAAAGCCTTGCGCAAGTTGCGGCATCCCTCCCGCTCGCGGAAACTTCGCGCCTTCCTGGAAGGGCCGTCGCGCGATTATTTGTAGAACGAAGCTGAACGCAAAGCGAGTTGCCCAGAGAAATTGTTGACCAGCCGCCCGGTGAAAGCCGGGCGTTTTCCTATCTGCTATGTGAAAAGCTCCAAATAAGAGGAGTACGTGTGCGGCTCGGGCACGGCTTGGCCCTCTGCGCGCAAATCATTCAGGTGAAGGGCGAGTGCGGCGCGCAAGTTGCGTTCCACTTCGATGCGCGTACGGCCCTTCGATACACACCCCGGCAAATCCGGGGAATACGCGGCATATCCCGCTCCCGTTTCTTCGATCACAATTAAATATTTTTTCATGGCCTTCGTCCTGAACTGAAACAAGCAGCATTACTCTCAACGTGCCAACTCGTCTGCCGCATGGCCGGGGAAGCGAACAAGGACCGACTTTATCGGGCGTTGAACTTTGCGAGCGCGACTCCCGCGCTGCGCGGGAACCTGTAGTCGCTCCGCAACGGGCGAATCACACCGGCGGCTTCTACTTCGATACGCTAGTCCCTTGAAGTGTGAGAGTCAATGAAGATTCACGCAAAGTGCGAAAGAAAAAACACGCGATGCAAGAAATAGAAAAACTATCAAGGGAAGTTTTTCTGATTTCCATTAGGGATGGGATGAGAAATCGCCCGGAACGCGAACGAAGTGGCGAATAAATCGGACCATCCAAATTACCATCAAGAACAGAAACCCACCCAGCACTTTGATCATGCTCGAATTATCGAAACGGTAGTCGGGCCTGAGATTGGCGTGAATTGCTAGTGATGTCCCGAACAGCAGCACAAACAGCACGCCGCAACCGAACCACGCCATCTGCGCTGCAATGAATCGAATCGTTGCTTCCCGCCGCACAGGTGCCAGCCAATAGGATCTGTGCGGTAGATTAATCTGGTCGTTTGGGCGCGAGGCAATCAGTCGCGGCGAAAGGAAAGGGATCACTGCGGTCACGCCCACCACCGCCAGCATTAGCAGAAAAAATCCGTCTTTCGGCTGCCACCCGTTGGGGTGGCCTTCGTAATTGAAGTGCGCCGCCATCCTCTCCGGCAGTAGTGGATAGTAACGCACCCACTGAATAAGGCCGGCGACCAACATAAGCGCATAAATAGTCTTGGGAAAACGTGGATCGTCCATCGGCTGTCTCTCGCTTCAGATTAAAACCCGCCCCATGAACCTGCAATTAATTCACCTCCCATGTTTCCAGGAAGAACTTGCGTTTCCCGGGGCAATCTTGGAAAGTGGAGGGCATCCCGGCACACAATAAATTCAGTTAGTGGAGTGGCGCTTTTCCGATGAAAAGAACTCAGCAGATCCCCGCAATCATTATCTTCGCATTTCTAGTTCTGACGATTTTCGGCATATGGCGTACTGCGCAGCATGCCAAGCAGCAAAAGACAGACGATAAGAACGCCGCGAAACTCGCAAGCGTATCCACGCCTTCTCTCGTTGATCAGAGCCCGCTTCAAAGTGCCCAGCAACTCGCCCAGCTTGCCGTTCTCCCCGAGGAGAAATCCTATGCCAAGGAGGCCTTGCGCCTCGGCGATTTCGAAGTGGATTTGGCTTTTGAAGCAGCGCTCTCCGATGCGCGCAATCATCCTCCTCCGCTTTCCCCGGAAGCAAAGGAAGCTCTGGAACGACAAGAGAAGGCGGAGAAATTGCTGGCCGCGGATGAGGACCAGGTCAAGACTCTCGGCGAACAACTGGAAAAGGCATCTGGCAACAGAGCAGGCAATCTGGAGGTCGATCTCGCCCAAGTTCAGGCGGCGGCAGAGCTCGACCGTGATGAGTTGGACGATGCTAAGCAGGATCTTTACCGCGCCGGCGGCGATCTGGTTGGTCGCATCCAGACAGCCAAAGCACAACACGAAGAGACGACGCATCGCAGCGATTCTTCCATCCCCACTTCAGCCCCACCTTCCGAACAGTTCGGCGTCGTCCATCGCGCACAGCTCTGGTATTCACTCCATCAGAAACAGTTGTTTTTGTGGCAGGCTAAATCCCAAGCGGAAGCCTCAGCGGCTCTTCTTGCAGCCCAGCACAACACTCTCGAAGCCCAACTCGATGCGCAAAAAGAAAGCACTCCAGAACTTGCTCACCACGCCAGGAAGAGCCAGGCAGAAGCTCCGCCCAATTCCGTTTCAGCCGCAAACAAAAGCCGCGAGGATGCGGCGGCCCTGCTCAAGAAAACGCAGCAAATTGCCGAAGGCCAGAAGATGCTTTCCTCCCTCGACAAACGCGTCGAAACGCAAAAGCAACTCGCCACCACCTATGCCCAGTGGATCGGTTTCGTGGCAGATCAGCAAAGTTCCGCGCTCAATCACATTTTGCGTGGTTTCCTGATCATTCTGGCAATCGCCCTAATTGGGCTTTTCTTCAGTTCGTGGATGGATAAACTCGTCAACCGCTTGTCCATGGACCGCCGCCAGATTCAGTCGCTGCACACCCTCGTGCGCGTCTCCTTGCAATTCCTCGCACTGCTCCTGATCCTCCTCGTAATCTTCGGGCCGCCGGGGCAACTTGGAACATTTCTGGGCCTTGCGGGCGCCGGGCTCACCGTGGCGTTGAAAGATTTCATCGTCGGCTTCATCGGCTGGTTTGTTCTCATGGGTAAGAATGGCATTCGCCTGGGAGACTGGGTGGAGATCAACGGCGTGACGGGAGAAGTTGTGCAGATCGGACCATTCCACACCGTTCTTCTGGAAACAGGCAACTGGACGGATTCCGGCCATCCCACGGGACGCCGCGTCACCTTCACCAACAGTTTTGCCATCGAAGGCCATTACTTCAATTTCTCCACTACCGGCCAGTGGCTCTGGGATGAATTGCAAGTAGCCTTGCCCACCGGCCAGGATCCCTATCCCATGGTGGAATTGATCCGCAAAAAGGTAATCGAGGCCACAAAGGAGAGTACGCGGGAGGCCGAAGAGGAATGGCGCAAGGCTACAAGTTCCCAAGAGATGAGCGGCTTTTCCGCGGCGCCCGCCATGAGCGTCAAGCCGGTTCTCGGCGGCATCGAAGTGAGCGTGCGCTACATCACGCGCGCCAATGAACGCTACCAGTTGCGCGCAAAACTCAATCAAGCCGCGGTGGAACTGCTGGGTGGCAAAGCCGCGCCGGCAACTTTTTTTGCGCAGGCTCCGCAGGAAAAGCAGAGCTAGCTTCGTAAGAAAGTCCGGCACTAAACTGCGTGCTTCGGCAGCAACCGGCGCGCGCGCAGAGTGGTCCAGGAATATTGTCGCATTTCACTTCAAAGGGGAAGATCGCGATTGGGAAACGAATTGAAGTGCACGGTTCGCTTTGGAAAACAGGAATCGACTGGCAAAGCGCTCCTCGAAACCAGTGAACTCCTCTTTCGTGGAGACTTCCGCCTGAAAATCGTCTTCCGCGAAATAAAATCAATCAAAGCTGTGGGCGGCGAATTGCTCCTCGAGTTTCCGGCTGGCAAGGCGGCCTTTGCCCTCGGACCGTAGGCGGAAAAATGTGCGCACAAGATTCTTCATCCCAAGACTCCCTTTGAAAAGGTAGGCGTGAAAGAAGGGCAAAAAGTTTCCGCCATCGCTATCATGGATGTCGGCTTCTTGAAACAATTAAAGGAACGCGCCAGCCAGTTCGCAACGGGAAAGCCGCTGAAAGAGTGCGACGTCCTCTTTTTCGGGGCAGAGTCTGCTGCCCAGCTAACAAAGCTCAAGAGCCTCTTGTCTTTTCTCAAGAAAGATGGCGCGCTATGGATCGTCTATCCCAAAGGGAAAAAGTTCATTACCGAGGGCGACGTGCTCTCCGCGGGAAGGAACGCCGGGCTAAAGGATATTAAAGTCGTCGGTTTTTCCGAAACGCACACCGCCCTGAAGTTCGTTCTTCCCCTCTCCAAAAGGTGATTCAGCCCTCCGCATCCGGCAGCTTGGAGTAGCTCGCACACAGCGCCGCGCACCGTGATGGATTGCTGGGGTCGTAGAAAACCGGAATTAGCATGTCCTCGAATACTTTATTGCTTAAATCGCGTTCCGAATTTCGGATCGTCTGCCCGTCGCCAGCGCTAAACTCATATTCAATCTGGCTGTAGCTCGACTTCCCCTGCATCACCATGCGCTGCGCAACCACGTGCGCTGCCGCCACTTCACCATCCTGGAAGAGAGGCCGGTTGCGCTTCTCCTTCAGCACCGCCGGGATAATCACGATCCCTACAATGAAAACCACAAAGATAATCGGGCCAATAAACACGAAATAGGGAGTCGGCGGCGCGTTCACCGGTCTGGCGGGCGCTCCCACGCGGCCCATGGAGAAAAACATGACTCCGGCGAGAATCGCAAAGCCGAATATCATGGCCACGGCAGGGGCTCCTGGAAAACTGAATCGCACCCGCCTGGGCCGCGACAATGTTTGAATCCTCTGCAAAAACGCATCGGGGATTGGTTGCGCTTGTGTCCCTTGCATGATCGGCGCAGCTTTCGCAATCGCGATGGCTCGCTTCGTGGAAAAATAACTCCAAAAGGTAATCCCACCCGCAACTACAAAAAAGGCGAGAATCGGTAGCATAGGAAGCAGGTGCGGGCCGCCCCGCGCCTTGTTCGTCGTCAGCCAGAATAGGGATACCGCTATAATTCCAAATCCCACGGCCAAAAGCTGACCAACCCGCGAATTCGCATTCATCGAACTTTCAACACGCTGTAAATTCCAACCGCAGTGAGGACAAAACGGCTTGCCTTGACCAAATATCCCACGCCCTGTAATGGGCGTGCCACAAAGAGGACACGTAATGTTGCTCATGATCTTATTCTAGCCGCTGCCCTTGCTTGTGGCTTCGCAGCTTCCGCGCACTTGTGCAATGTGAAACTCCTTTGCAGCGGAACAACACTGTCGGCTTTCTTGCCCCACCACCGCGCCGAAACCGTATGATAGGGGCGATGAGCGAGCTGCTAAACATTCGTTCGCTTTCGGTCGAACTTCCCACCCCCGCCGGCTGGGTGCGTCCTGTAAACGAAGTGACCCTTCGTATCGCGCCCGGAGAATCACTCGGCCTTGTCGGCGAATCCGGCAGCGGTAAAACGATGCTGTCCCTCGCACTGATGGGATTGCTGCCCCCAGGTGCGCGCGTAAGCGGCGAAGCCATTCTGACCTCGGACCAAGGAAAGCAGAAAAACCTCACGCAACAAACCGAGCCGCAATGGCGCCAGGTCCGTGGCCGCGAAATCGCCATGATTTTTCAGGAGCCCATGACCTCCCTGAATCCCGTTCTGCGCATCGGCTCGCAAATCGAAGAAGCCATTCGGGCGCACGAACCGGGTGTCGCTCGCAACCTCGTGGAACGCCGCGTAATCAGCGCCCTCGAACATGCCGCCGTACCCGAACCAGAAATCCGCGCAAAACAATTTCCGCACCAGCTTTCCGGAGGATTGCGCCAGCGCGCCATGATCGCCATGGCCTTGGCGGCGCGCCCCAAACTGTTGATCGCCGATGAACCCACCACCGCGCTCGACGTTACCGTGCAAAAACAAATCCTCGAACTGCTTGACAACTTGCGCCGTGAATTGGAATTGGGGCTCCTCTTCATCACTCACGATCTCGGCGTGGTCGCCAAAGTCGCGGATCGCATCGCCGTCATGTACGCCGGACGCATCGTAGAACAAGGCCCGGCCGCCGATGTCCTCCTTCAGCCGCTTCATCCCTACACGCAAGGGTTGCTGGCGGCTTCTCCCACGCTCGAACGCGGCAAACTCAAACCAATTCCCGGAACCGTACCAAACTTGACGCAACTTCCCCCAGGCTGTGCCTTCGCGCCTCGTTGTGGGTATCGTCGCGAAGATTGCCAGAGCGCCGTGCCCGAATTTCGACCGACTCAGAGCAACCGCGCTGCCAGGTGCGTGCTCTTATGATCCCCTTCCTCGAAGTCCGCAACCTCCGCAAGTATTACCAGAAAGGCGGCGGCATTCTTGCGTCGGGTGGCAAAGCGGAACGCTTCGCCGCGGTTGACGGCGTCGGCTTCTTTGTTGCCTCCGGCGAAACGTTTGCCATCGTTGGCGAAAGCGGATGCGGTAAAACGACCCTCGCCCGCATGTTCCTCCGTTTGATCGAACCTGATGAAGGCCACGTCTTCTTCGAAGGGAAGGACCTCTTGACACTCTCGCCTAAGGAAATGCGTGAGTACCGGCGTGATATGCAGATGATCTTCCAGGACCCTTTCGCTTCCCTCAATCCCCGCATGAAAGTTGGCGAAATCGTCGCGGAGCCTCTCGCAATCCACAAGCCGAAAATGGGCCGTTCTGAGCGTATGGCAAAGGCAGGCGAAATCCTCGAGCGCGTTGGTCTCAGCAAAGACGCATTAGCACGCTATCCTCACGAATTTTCCGGTGGTCAGCGCCAACGCATCGGCATTGCCCGCGCTTTGATCCTGCGGCCCAGGCTTGTCGTGGCTGATGAACCCGTCTCCGCCCTGGATGTTTCCGTTGGCGCTCAGGTCCTTTTGCTTTTGCGGGAATTGCAGGCGGAATTCGGCCTGACCTATATCTTCATTTCGCACAGCCTGCCCGTGGTCGCGCAACTCGCCACCCACATCGCCGTCATGCGGGCCGGGCAGTTCGTCGAATTCGGCCCCACTGAACTGATCCTCACCGAGCCCACAGCCGACTACACCATGGAATTGTTAGCCGCCGTCCCACAGGTTCCCCGCGACCCCGTTGTGTGATATTTTCCCCCTGCTCGCTGCGTAGAACCCACAGAAGCAGTGTGTGGTCACCTTTCTAATAGGAGTCCTCGATGGCTACTTCACCCGTACCCGCCGCGGTGCCTCAAGCGGCGATCTCGCCCTTCGGTCGCGTCATCGGCGTGTTTTTCTCGCCCAAAGCCACATTTGAAGACATCGCCAGAAAACCCAGTTGGCTATTGCCCCTGATAATTTCCACTGTACTGGGGATTCTTTCAACCGTGTCCATGAATCAGCGCGTCAATTGGCGCGACTACATCGTGCAACAAATCGACAAGAGTCCGCGCGCTGCACAACTTTCCACCGAACAAAAAGAGCAACAGGCCGAAGTCGGCGCCAAATTCACTAAATATGCCGTTTATGGGGGCGGAGTCGTTGGCTCTGTGCTCCTCGCTCTGATCGTGGGCGGTATAATGATGCTGGCTTATAACTTGTTTGTCGGCGCTGGTGCCACTTTCTCGCAATCTTTTTCGATCGTCGCCCATGCGCTCCTCCTCGGAATTGTCAGTACCCCCATCTTTCTACTCGTCTTGTTCTTGCGGCCACCCGGCACACTGGATCCGGACAATCCAGTCGCCACCAACCTGGCGGCCTTTCTTCCGGAAGAATCTGCCAAGTGGCTGCTCGTGCTTTGCAAATCGATTGACATCTTTTCCATCTGGATGTTGGTCTTGCTTGCGATTGGCTTCGCCGCAGTCAATCCGCGAAAATTGAAGGGCAGCAAATCCTATGTCATTGCGTTCTCGGTTTGGGGCGTTTTGTTCTTGTTAAGGTGCTCTGGGCCTTTATTTTCTCCTGATACACTGAAAGCGTGAATTTTTCCTTCGAACTTCTTCGAACCGATCCCACCGGTGCGCGCCGCGGTCTTTTGAGAACCCCGCACGGCGTCATCGAAACGCCGGTCTTCATGCCGGTCGGTACCGCCGCAACGGTCAAAGCTCTCACGCAGGAAGCGCTCGAACAACTCGGCGCTCGCATCATCCTCGCCAACACGTACCACCTTTATCTAAGGCCGGGCCACGAACTGGTCCGCAAACTCGGCGGCCTCCATTCCTTCATGTCCTGGAGTAACGCCATCCTCACCGATTCCGGCGGCTATCAGGTCTTCAGTCTTGCGGACTTGCGGAAAATCACCGACGAAGGCGTTCGCTTCCGCTCGCATCTGGATGGTTCCGAGCATCTCCTTACTCCGGAAAAAGCTGCGGAGATTCAACTCGCCCTCGGTTCGGACATCGCCATGGTCCTCGACGAATGCATCGAAACGCCTGCGCCGCGCCAAGTTGCCGAAGCCGCTCTCCAGCGCACCACCGCTTGGGCCAGCCGCGCCAGAAAATATTTCCTGGAACAGGCGTCGCGCAACGGCGAACCCGCACAGTGGCAATTCGGCATCGTGCAAGGAGCAACCTTCAAAGATTTGCGGAGAGAAAGCGCGCAGCAATTGCTCGCCTTGGATTTTCCTGGCTACGCCGTAGGTGGTCTCGCCGTTGGCGAGCCGCACGAAGTAACCTGTGAAATGACCGCGGAGGTCACCGCCCTTCTTCCCAAAGAAAAGCCGCGTTACTTGATGGGTGTTGGACGCCCCGAGCAACTGGCCGATTATGTTGCCCGCGGCATTGACATGATGGATTGTGTTTTGCCCACTCGCGCTGCGCGCCACGCCTGCTTGTATACCAGCCAAGGCCGCGTGCTCATCAAGAACGCCCGCTACATCGCCGATCAGCGTCCCGTGGACCCAAATTGCTCCTGCAGCGTGTGCCGCCGCTACACTCGCGCTTACCTCCGGCATCTTTTCGCTGCGGGAGAGATCACTGCCGCCATCCTGGCCTCCCACCACAACGTCCACTTTTACCTTGACACAATGCGTCAAATTCGAGAGGCTATCTCTTTTGGACAGCTTGAAAAATTCGCTACAGAGCTGCGTATCCGCTACAATAAGGATACAGCCTGAAGCGGAGTGCTGTGGGCGGGTTTGTTCCGTCGCCAAGCTGTGACCACCCGCACCAGGTCGAGTCTCACGACGAGAATCGAGCGGGCAGGAGAAGCGGAGAAACTCACCGCTGTCGTGGCGGTTTTTCTCTCGCGTAAACGTTTCACGCGAACCGCTCCTCGATGATTGGATTGCAGTAGGTTCGGAAAGGGTACGGTCCTAAAGAAAAAGATAATGAATCTGGCGGCATTTTGCTTTTGGCAAGCCGGTAGCCCCTTGGGTGGCTTGAGTACGTTCCTGGTTCCCTTGGCGCTGATGTTCGGCATCATGTATTTCCTGGTCATACTGCCGCAGTCGCGGCAGCGCAAGAAGGTGCAGGAGATGCTCTCCGCGATTAAGAACGGAGACAAGGTAGTCACAACCTCCGGCATTTACGGCACCATCAATGGAATGGACGGCGACACCATCATTTTAAAGGTCGCCGACAATGTAAAAATTCGCATCGCGCGGGCGGCGATTGCGCAGGTGGAGGCACCGGAAGATGCGGCTAAGTAACTCCACCGCCAGCCGTCTTTCGCGCTTGATCTTTTAACCATGAATCCTAATTTAAAGTGGAAAGTTGTCTTCATCCTTGCTGTCATCCTGATCTGCATCTACTCTGTCTTCGGGTTGCCGACCTTCCCGACCTCTCTCACGCAGCTCAAGGACAATTTCGCGCACCAGATTAAGCTCGGTCTGGACCTCCAGGGCGGTACTCACCTCATCCTTCAAGTACAGGTCCAGGAAGCTGTCGCACAGGAAACCGATCAGACCGTCGACCGCTTGACCACCCAAATGCGCGAGAAAAATATCCGCTACGACGAGGTCCGCCGCGCCGATGATACCCACGTCATCGTCCGCAATATCCCTTCCGATCAACTTTCGCAGTTCCGCGACCTCGTTCACGATCAACTCGAGATCAATTGGGAGTTGTCTCCCGCTCCCGGCGAAGTCAATGCTTATCTCCTCACCCTTCGCCAGAGCGCCATCGCTCGTATCCAGGAAACCACCATGTCCCAGTCACTCGAAACCATCGAGCGCCGCATCAACGCACTGGGCCTCACGGAACCTACCATTCAGTTGCATGGACGCAAGGATAATGAAATTCTCGTGCAACTGCCTGGGGAAGGCGATCCCGCGCGCGCGCAGGGCGTCATTCAGGCAGGTGGTCAGTTGGAATTGAAGCTCGTGGAAGATCCCCAAACCTATCCATCAGAGGCCGCGGCTCTTGCCGCCCACGGTGGCATTCTTCCTCCAGGCACGGAACTCGTCAGTGGTCGCAGTGAATCGCGTACCCAAACTCCTCAAGACAGCGGCGATGTCTGGTACGTGCTCAGCCGCACCCCGGTTGTAACCGGCCGCGATTTGCGAAGCGCCACCGAAAGCCGCAACACAGAAATGCCCGGTCAGTGGCAGATCAATTTCACTCTTTCCGGTGAAGCCGCTCATCGCTTCGGCCCCTTTACTGAGACGAATCGTGGCCGCCAGATGGCCATCGTTCTCGAAAAGAAGGTCTACTCGGCCCCGGTCATCCAAAGCCGCATCGAGGATTCGGGACGCATTGACGGTAACTTCAGTCAGGATACTGCTCACGACCTTGCCGTGGTCCTCCGTGCCGGCGCCCTTCCTGCTTCGATCAAATACTTGGAAGTTCGCACCGTTGGCCCTTCTCTAGGAGCCGACTCCATTCGCCACGGCGTGCGTGCCTCCGTCATCAGCTTGATCGTGGTCATGCTCTTCATGGTTGTTTACTACCGGCTCTCCGGTGTCAACGCTGTGCTGGCCTTGATCCTGAACCTCCTGATTTTGTTGGCATTCTTAGCCATGTTTGGTGCCGTCCTCACGCTGCCAGGCATAGCTGGTGTCATCTTGACCATCGGTATGGGCGTCGATTCCAACGTGCTTGTCTTCGAGCGCGTCCGCGAGGAATTGCGCAATGGCAAATCCTCCTCGGCTGCGGTCGACGCCGGTTTCGATAAGGCTTTTCTAACCATTATCGATACTCACGTCACCACCGTGGTTTCCGCCTTTTTCCTGTTTATCTTTGGCACTGGCCCGATTCGCGGTTTCGCCATTACGTTGACCATCGGTTTGATTGCCAACGTGTTCACCGCCATCTTTGTGTCCAAGACGATTTTCCAATACCACCTGACGAAAATGGACCGCCAGGCGGAGCTGAGTATTTAGTTTGCTTTCCGGCGGTTTCTTCACCGGGGGTTTAGAATAAGGCAGTTAGTGGTACCAGGACTTCTATGGCCAGCCTCCCATCCGAGTTCAAACGGCAGGGGAGTTGGTTGGGGCAAGGCAGGCAGAGTTATTATGCTGGGCTGAGCTCGCTGTTACATCCCCGGGGCGGGAACAAAGTTCAGCCCCTTGGAGTCTAAAGAAGGGAAGCGCGAAACGGAATGATCGAGCTCTTCAAACAACCCAATCTTGATTGGATGGGCAAGGCTAAGTTTTTCTTTACCCTAAGCGGTCTTCTCTTGCTCATCGGGTGGTCCGCCATCTTACTCAAGGGCGGCATCAAGTACGGCATCGACTTCCGGGGAGGCACCAACGTGGACGTGCGCTTTGCCCAACCGCCGAACATTGACCAGTTGCGGGCCAGCCTGCGCACCCAAGGCCTCGGCAATAGCGAGATTCAGAGCGTCAGCGACACGGCTGGACTCGGCGCCGCTTCCAACGAAGTCCTAATCTTCGTCGAACAAGCCGGACAAACCGACCAAGCTATCGACGACAGCAAAGCCAAAGTCCTTACGGCTCTCAACACTACCTATGGCGTTGCCGGAACCGGCAAAGCCGACTTCAACGCCGTCGCTTCCTCGGCCTTGGCCAATCTCCTCACCCAGAAAGATCCCCTCGGTCTCTCCGTCAACGCCGGAGACAAGTATCAGCAACTCGCTAAGTCGCTGCTCAGCTATCGCGACACCGAAAAAAATGGCCTTCTGACAAATTTGGATGAGCTTTCCAAGGTCGCCGGCGTGACGCCTGCGGTCGTCTCCGCGATCAAGGACAGCTATTCTCTCGCTCCCTTTACCATCCGCAACGTCGAAATCGTCGGTCCCAAGGTAGGTAGCGAGTTACGCAATCAGGCCATTCGAGTAACCCTCTATGCTTTGGCAGGCATGCTGTTATATATTGCATTCCGGTTTGAATGGGTTTACGGAGCAGCGGCGGTGATCGCGGTTTTTCACGACGTGCTCATCACTCTGGGCTTGTTCAAAATTTTCGGATTCGAAATTTCGCTGACGGTTATTGCGGCTTTGCTTACCCTGGTGGGCTATTCGATGAATGATACGATCGTCATCTTCGATCGCATCCGCGAAAACAGCCGCCTTTTGCGCAAGGAGCCGTTCGCCGATGTCGTCAACAAGTCGATTAATCAGACGCTCTCGCGAACGATTCTCACCAGCGGTTTGACCTTCCTCACCGTGCTCGTCCTGTTCCTGATGGGCGGCCAGGTGCTCCGGGCTTTTGCCTTTGCCCTGGTGGTGGGGATTGTGGTAGGAACGTACTCCAGTTTTGGTATCGCTGCTCCCTTGGTCGTTGCCTGGAATAAATGGCGCGGGCAGGGCGCGGCGGCAGGCACCGGAACCGCAGCCGGCAACAAACCCAAGGGAAACGGGAGCGGTCAACCGCGCCTGGCGCCCGCCGGGAGGAGGTAGGAGTCACCCATGTTTGAAGAAATGGTAGTCTCAACTACGAAGAAAAAGGGGACCAAGCCGTGGACCTTTGTGGTCTCCATGATCTTCGAGATCTTTTTTCTCACGATTCTCATCCTTATCCCGCTGATTTACACGGAAGCCCTGCCGAAGACCCTCATGTCTTCCATTTTGCTCGCGCCTCCACCGCCTCCGCCTCCACCGCCTCCGCCTGCCGCTGTGCAAGTGGTCCATGTCAAGCCGGTGGCGCATTTGATGGACGCTGGCAAACTCGTTGCTCCTAAAGCCATCCCCAAGGACATTAAGATCATCAAGGAAGAAGCGGAACCTCCCGACGCACTCGGCGGTGTCGCCGGTGGCGTGCCGGGCGGCGTCGCGGGCGGCTCCATGGGCGGCGTGATTGGCGGCGTGATCGGCGGTGTCAGTTCCAACATTGCACCACCACCACCACCCAAGGTCACTCCGAAGCGCGTCACAGTTGGCGGCAACGTGCAAGCGGCACGGCTCGTCAACAAGGTGCAACCTCAATATCCGCCACTGGCGCGCCAGACGCGCATCAGCGGCACGGTTAAGCTCCACGCCATCATCGGCAAGAATGGCGCGGTGGAACAGCTTCAGGTCGTTTCGGGACATCCTCTCCTCGTGCAGTCCGCGCTCGACGCTGTCAGGCAGTGGCGCTATCAGCCTACCCTGCTCAACGGCGACCCCGTGGAAGTGGATACCGAAATTGACGTGATTTTCTCTCTGGCTCAGTAGTGCAACGGGGCGGTGCGAGCGTCGTGGGACCTGCGCGCCGTTCTGAGTTCGCAGTTCAATACACAATCTTGTTGGTTCCCGCATCTCAGGAGCCAGTAGGAAATTAAGGAGCAAACGAATGTTAGCAACTCTCTTCATCTATGCAGCTTGGCTGCAGGAAGCCGCGACGTCCTGGGACCTCCGTTCCATGTGGACCTCGATGGGCATTCTGGCCAAGATCGTTGTCGTCATCCTTTTCATTCTCTCTGTCTATTCCTTCGGCGTCATGATTGACCGCTTCCTCATGTACAACAACGCGCGCAAACAGTCGCGCCTGTTCGTGCAGCAGGTCGCCGGCGCCCTCAAGGACGGCAAACTCGACGAAGCCATCGCCATCGCCGAGCGCAACAAGAAGAGCCATATCGCCAAGGTTGTCGCCACTGGTCTTTCGGAATTCCAGTCGGCCTCTCAGCAGGTCTCTGACGCGGAAGTCATCGAAGCCGCCAAGCGCGGCCTCGAACGTTCCGTCGCCATCGTCCACGCGGAAATGAAGCGCGGTCTTTCCGCTCTCGCCACCATCGGTTCCACGGCTCCGTTCGTCGGACTCTTTGGCACCGTCGTCGGCATCTTGAACGCCTTTAAGGGTATTGCTTCCGCCAAGGCTACCGGTCTTTCCGCGGTTGCCGGCGGTATCGCTGAGGCCCTCATCACCACCGCGTTCGGCTTGCTGGTCGCCGTCCCAGCCGTGTGGGCTTACAACTACTTCACCAATAAGGTCGAATCCTTCGACGTCGAGATGGACAACTCCTCCATGGAGCTCATCAACTACTTCATTCTGCGCCGCGGCGCGAAGAAGTAAGCCGGAAGAAGGGATACCCTATGGCGTACAAGCCACAAGCGGGCGCGCAAGTTTCGGCCCCCAATGTTGTTCCCATGGCCGACATTATGCTCGTGCTCTTGATCATCTTTATGGTCGTCACGCCCATGTTGCAGAAGGGTGTGTCGGTGGACATGGCTACCGTCTCCGATCCGCGCGATATGCGCGATGCGGATAAGGACGACGCCGTCATCGTGGCCGTCACGCGCGATGGCACCCTCTATCTGGGCAATACCAAGATCGCCAAGGAAAACATCACCGGTGAAGTCAAGGACCGCATCGCCAACAAACTGGACAAGACTGTCTATGTCAAAAGCGATGCGCGTGCCAAGTACGGTGACGTCGTTGCCGTCGTGGATGAAATCCGTTCCGCTGGCGTCGATCAACTCGGCCTTCTCACGGAAAAGAGTAAGTCAAACAACCCTCAGGCGAAGGATAAACAACAACCTCCCGCCGGAGGCCAGTTATAGCGTATCGGCCGTTCGCTCCATTCGTTTGCTGAGATGATTCGGGCTCGCGCCTCTTCCCACACGGCGCGAGCCACCTCTCCCCAAACTTAGGCGCAACGGCTTGACAGGAGAACTCGCAATGGGGATGGACGTTGGTAGTAGCAGTGGTTCGATGGCCTCGCCGAATATCGTTCCTCTTATCGATATTCTGCTCGTGCTCATCATCATCTTCATGGTGATCACGCCTCTCACGCCCAAGGGGCTTGATACCCTGGTTCCGCAGCCTTCACCGAACAAGGAGCCGGTAAACCAGGAGTTGGAAAACAAAACGGTCGTGGTCCAGGTCATGATGGGCCAACACTTGAAGATCAACAACGAGGACACGTCCTGGGAAACTCTCGAGCCTCGTATGGAACAAATCTTCAAGGACCGCGCCGAAAAGGTCGCATTCGTCAAGGGCGATAACGACGTTTTGTTCATGGACGTCGCCCGCGCCATCGATCTCATGAAGCAAGCCGGCATTGATAAGGTCGGCCTGATCACCGCCAAGCTCGAGGCTGGTCAGTAGCTTTTCGCTTTTCGCGCAGGGTTGTGAGAGTCCTCTCGTAGGGGCCAAATCTGGCAGCGAGGTGACTCATGGGTATCGGATTGATAGGCGATAAGGGCGGGATGCTGTGCGAAGCGAATGTGGTCCCGCTCATCGATATTCTGCTGGTGCTGTTGGTGATTTTTATGATCATCCCGCATCAGCAGGTCGGACTCCAGGCGGATCTGCCCCAGGCGGCGGTTTCGCCGGTCACGGTTGTTCCGCCGGATACAATCATTGTCTCGATTGCTTCGGATGGCTCGCTCCGGATCAACCAGTCGGTAGTGCAACGCGAAGATTTGCGTGTACGGCTCGAACCAATCTTTGCACTGCGCGCTCAACGCGTTGCGTTTCTTCAGGGTGACCGTTCCCTCGAGTTTCAGACGGTAGCCCAGGTTCTGAATGACATGCATGCTGCGGGAGCTTCTCCCGTCGGTTTGCTAACATCAGAACTGGAAAAAAACCGCTGAACGTGATGGAATGGCCCCATAGGGCTTTATGAACTCTAGCTGCGGTCCCGATTTGCTCGGGGTTGCGCTTACCAGGGATGGATGCCTCCAATGACTCAAGCTTCGGTTTCAAGGGTAACCCGCTCGTGGTATACCCGCATTGCCAGCCAGATGCTTTTTCTGGCGGCGCTCCTTTCTCTATCTTACGGTCTCTCGGGCTGCGGTAAGTTGCAGGCCCGCGATGACCTCAACAAAGGTGTCGCTGAATTCAAGAACGGCCAGTACGACAAAGCCGTCGAATTTTTCAAAACGGCCAAGGATCTCGATCCAAAGCTCTTGAATGCGCGCCTTTATCTCGCCACTGCCTATGCCAGCCAGTACATTCCCGGCGCTCCTTCGGAAGAAAACATGCGCCACGGCAATGAGGCCATTCAGGAATACACCAGCGTGCTGGACATGGACGCTGACAATCTCAGCGCCATCGATGGTCTTGCTTCCATCGAATACCAAATGGCCGGGCAGCCCTTCGACCCCAAGAAGTTTGAGGCCTCGAAGAGCTACCACGAGAAGCACATCGCTTTGAAGCCGCAGGACCCTCAGCCCTACTATTCCGTTGGCGTTATCGATTGGGCCCTCGCCTATCGCGGCAACACCGAAATGCGCGCCGACTATAATCGCGAGCACATCAAGAAGCAGATCAAGGACACCGACCCGCTTCCCGCGGATGTTCGCAAAGCCTACGCGGATAAATACGACTCACTCGTCGAGGACGGCATCAAGGCCCTGGAAACCGCTATCCAGATCAAGCCCGATTACGACGATGCCATGACCTATTTGAACCTCCTCTATCGCCGCAAGGCCGATATCGTTGAATCTTCTCAAGAGCGCGATGCCCTTACGCAGAAGGCCGACGACTTGCTCGATCGCGTCAAGGAAGTGAAACAGAAGCGCGAGGAAGAGGCGGAAAAGAAGTCTCCCTCGTAAAGTACTCGAACACCCGGTTTTCGGAGAGGGCGGCTCATCGGCCGCCCTTTTCCATTCTTGCCCCTGCTCCCCCTCTCGCTCTTTTTTCCCGCTCCCTATCGGCGTACACTTGAACATGGGCTCGCGCTCCAATCTCCCGCTCAATTTCAACCGTGATCGAACGGAACGGCAGCTCAATGGCCGCCTCGAAGAGCTTCTGGAGAAGCTCCGCCTCAATCGCCCTTCCGATGATCCCTGGCTTGTACGCCGCGCCTATGACATTGCCGCGGAGCGTCATCGCGACCAGTTCCGCAACTCTGGCGACCCCTATGTCTCCCACCTCTTGGAAGTCGCTCACATCCTCGCCGATATGCGCCTGGATGCCACTACGCTGGCGGCCGCACTCCTTCACGATGTGATCGAGGACACGGAGTTTCCCCTCTCGCGCCTGCAAGAACGATTCGGTGAAGAAGTCGCCCTGCTCGTCGAAGGCGTGACCAAGATTAGCCGCCTGAACATGATGGCGCCGGAGGCGCGCCAGGCGGAGAACGTTCGCAAGATGCTCTTGGCGATGGTGCACGACGTCCGCGTTGTCGTGGTGAAGCTGGCTGACCGCCTCCACAATATGCGCACACTCGAATTCCTCGAGCCCGCTAAACAACTGCGCATCGCTCGCGAAACCATGGATATTTACTCGCCCATCGCCCATCGTCTTGGCATGGCCGTTATCAAGGGCGAACTGGAAGACCTCTCCTTCCGTTATTTGGAGCCGGAAGCTTATTTTGCGCTGCAGAAGGAGGTCAAGGATAAGGATCCAAGTTATCGGCAGTTTCTGGAAGAGGTCCAAAACACGATTCGCACGAAGCTCGTCGAGAACAGCATTCCCGCCGAACTGGAAGCCCGCATCAAAGGCTTGTATTCGCTACATCGCAAAATCGTCCGCCAGGAACGCGGCTTGGATCAGATTTATGACCTTCTGGCTGTTCGCGTCATCACCGATTCTGAACGCAATTGCTACGCTGCCCTCGGCGTAGTCCATCACATCTGGCGGCCTGTTCCCGGCCGCTTCAAAGACTACATCGCCATGCCGCGCCCGAATCTTTATCAGTCGCTGCACACAACGGTGATACACGGCGGACAAGCTTTTGAAATCCAGATCCGCACCCAGGAAATGCATCGCATCGCCGAGCAAGGCGTCGCGGCGCACTGGAAATACAAGGATGGCCGGCCCGTTTCCACGGATGGAAGGCCGGTGGCCAGCGACGATGATCAGCGCATCGCGTGGATGCGCCAGCTGATTGAATGGTCCCAGGAATTGCAGGAACCCGGCGAATTCCTTTCCACACTAAAAGTGGATCTGGCGCCGGTGGAAGTTTATGCCTTCACGCCCAAAGGACGAGTGCTGGAGCTTCCGCGCGGTGCTACGCCCGTGGACTTTGCCTATTCCGTGCACACGGAAGTGGGCCACCAGTGCGTGGGCGCGAAGGTGAATGGCCAGATGGTCTCTCTGCGCCACGAAGTTGTGAGTGGCGACGTAGTCGAGATCCTCACGCAAAAGGGGCACAAGCCCAGCCGCGACTGGCTGAGCTTTGTGAAATCCTCCCACGCCAAAAGCAAGATACGGCATTTCATTAATACGCAGGAGCGCGAAGAAGCCACGGAAATGGGCAAGCGCCTCTTGGAAAATGAATCGCGCAATTTCCCCAAGGGCTTGAAGAAAATCCCCCACGAGGACTTGCAGAAACTCTCCGTCGAGTACGGTCTCTCTAAACCGGAGGATCTGTTCGCGGCCGTGGGGTTTGGCAAGTTCTCCGCTCGTCAGGTCCTCGCGCGATATTTTGGCGAGCCTTCCAAGGACGCGGAGAAGTCGCCAGAGGATGCCAAGCCGACGCTGGTCAAAACCGTCAAGCGCATGCTCGGGTTTGGTCAGGCTCCCCTGATTGTTAAGGGGCACGACGACTTGCTGGTTTTTCGCGCGAAGTGTTGCAACGCCATTCCCGGCGATGAAATCATCGGCTACGTCACACGCGGCCGCGGCGTCGCGGTGCACACGCGCACTTGTCCCAACGTCCAGAACCTGCTGTATCAAACGGAACGCCGCATTGCCGTCGAATGGGGCACTGGCGGCGTGGCCACGTTCCCCGTTGAACTGCTCATCCGCTCCAAGGATCGCCCCGGCCTTCTTGCTGAGATCACAGCCGTGATCAGCGACGCGGGCTCTAACATCCGTTCGCTCGATAGCCGGCCCGATCGCCAGAACGCGCGCATCGAAGCCAGCCTCGAAATCTCCGATAAGCGCCAGCTGGAAACCATTCTCTCCAGCATTCGCCGCATCAACGGCGTCTTTGGTGTGGAGCGCACCTTTCAGGTCTAGGCAAGTCTGTCCGTCTGTCCCGTATCCACGAAGGCACACGCCATCCCTCCCGCCGTTTTCCCGCATAAAATGGAGTTATGCGGCAATACCTTCTGCTTCTCGGTGTGTGTGTGCTGGCTTTGGCCGGGTGCGAGTCGAAGCCCAAAACCAACTATGCGCAGCTCGACCAGGCGGGAATGTTTTCCTCCAGCGTGGACCAGCTCAAGCAGTTGAATGTGACGGATCTGGAGATTACGCAACTTTCGAAACTCAAGCGAGTGGGCGCCAGTGATGATTTGTGCATCGCGTTGCTGAAAGCCGCTCGCGACCACCATCACGAATTTTCCAACGCCGATTCCGCAATCCAGCTATCTCAAGCCGGCTATTCGGACGATCAGATCCTCGAAATGGCCCGCTCCGATCAAATTGATATCCTCAGCGGCGAAGCCATTACTCTCAAACTCATTGGTCTTTCCAATCCCACGGTCCAGACGATCATTCATCGCCGCATCGAGGGATTGCCCACGTTGACCAGCGAGCAGATCGGCCGCCTGAAGAACACCAGCATGTCAGAAAGACAGATTCTGGAAGTGGTGAATCAAGGCTTCTCAAATGAAGCGGCGGAAAAACTCATCGCCACACGAGAAGCCAACCGCAATCACTCCAACACGGGATTTGTCCGCAACAGCGGCCGCAAGCCTCGCTGATTTTCCCTCCCGCCCATCCTTTTGTTATTCTTTTCCTTCCGCATGGAAAGGAGCCATCACCATGAAAGACGTAGTTCTCACCAATCGCGGTCCGAAACCTATCGGACCCTATTCCCAGGGAATCAAAGCCAACGGCTTCCTGTTTATTTCAGGGCAGGTTGCGCTGGACCCGGCGACAGGGGAGTTCACCGGCGTCACCATCCAGCATCAGACAGAGCGCGTGCTGGAAAACTTAAAGGCTATCCTCGAAGCCAGTGGCGTCTCGCTCGGCCATGTCGTGAAAACGACGGTCTTCCTGAAGAATATGGGGGACTTTGCCGCCATGAACGAAGTCTACGCGCGTTTTTTCACCGTAGCTCCACCGGCGCGTTCTACCGTCGAAGTTGCGCGCTTGCCCAAGGACGCACTCGTTGAAATTGAACTCATCGCGGCCCTGTAACTGGGAATCATCATCACTTTCAAACAGAAAAAAGGCCACTGGCTTGACTAAGCAGTGGCCTTTTTCTCTAATTTTGCTTCCTCGAATTTACGGCCGGGCCGGACTTTCCAGCGCCTCAGTGACCGCCCAAACGGTTACCGCGCCGGTCACCGCCGCTGTCACGATCAGAAATCGACTGCGCCCCGCCCTAAGCGGTGGTCCTCCGCGCCCCCCTGGACCACTACCGGGAGCACCCGCCCCCGCTGGTCCTTGACCCATCTCTTCCGGCGCATCCAATATCACGCGATAGGATGTTCCTTCCGGAATCACCTGCGTATCGGCGTCCACCGCAACAACCAGGGCCCCGCGCGTCGCGCGCACTAACAACTCCTTCGGCCCTATGTAAGACACGTTGCCAATTGTCGGCGCATCACTCTGTGGCCGGATCGCTGCGGTAGAAGCAAACATCGTGAATGCTTTGGCATTCCCGGTGGAGAACGTAGCCGCACCCCTCACAAGGTTCGCGCTCGGCGCGCCCTCGGAGTTGTTCACTACGGCATTGCTGGAACTCAGAAGCAGCAACCGTGCCGCGCCCGCGCGAACCTGCACGCTGCCCACCTCATCCGTGGACAGGCTGTCGCCGCTGTACACCGTGGTTCCCACCTCGGCTTTTGCTGTTCCTACGTTGGCGCGATCCGCGGCAATCACTGTCCCCAGTGCTGCCGTGGGTGCTCCCCACGCCGGAAATGTAATTAGGCTGGCAGATAGGGCTGTAGCGAATATGGCACGACGCAAGAGCATTTGTGTCTCCTTCCCAACTGCGAAAGTCTACTTTGCTCACGTCCTGACGTCAATTAGTACATACCTGTGAAAGTGGGTAAGTCTGAATATATGGAGCCTTCCGCGGCTCCAGCAACGGTCAACATTTGCTCGGTCCCCTAATATATCCAGGGAATCAGCCGGAACGTGCGCGCACAGTATGCTTCGTATTCGCCGCCAAACTGCTCCTGCAGCAACTTTTCTTCTGAACGAATCCGCGCAACCAGCGGCGGAATCAGGATCGCCGTGAGCACTACGCCAACACCCGCTCGAAAGGAAAGGCTCCATCCCAGTGACCCGACCAACAACCCTAAATAGCTAGGATTCCGGATAACGCTGTAGATTTGTCCGTAACCAAAGTGTGCCCGGCCTGGATCGCCACGTACCCGCTGAACCGCACCGCGAGCACGAACACCGGCCAAAGGCGCAGCGTGCCGCCGACCGCCGCGAACACTACGCCCGCCCAGCGAATTGCATCTCCATCAATCACCCAAAAACCCTTCCGATCCGTGTACGCTGCCAGGAAGCCGTTCAGCAGCCCAACGATCGTAACGGCGGTGATGACCCAACGGTTGCTGCGATCTTCGCGCACTCCTGGGCTCAGGTTTCCACCCGCGAAAAACGCCGCCACTGCCTGCACCAAAAATACTATTGTCAGCGCCTTCAGCGCAGGATGAGAGAAAAAAGAGCCGAAGCCGCCCCAGCCAACCACAGCCAGGCCAAGATAAACCACGGTGCCCACAAACACGAGGAGCACTCGGGTCGGCAGCGTCATTGTTGTCTTACTTGTTTCTCCCATTGCTTTCCTCACAGCTCTGCTTGTGACTGCAGCCTAACGCGAAGCATCCTCGCGCACCAGATGCAACCGGCTAATCCCGCGCCGATTGACTGCAATCTCGTCGACTCGAGGCTCTACACCATTATCTTCATGCGCGTGATGGCACAACTGCTCATTCGCTGTTAGAATGCCATCACAGTATGGCCGACTGGAAGCAAATCACCGCACGCATCCGAAGGGCACGAACCGGGAAGGATCCTGCCGGACAACTCTCTGCCCTTTTCCAGAAGACGCGCGACGCCATGGTTGCTTTTGAGCTGGCACGCTATTTCGAATCCGTTGGCAACACTCAGGATGCCGGCAGGTGGTATGTCACCGCGGCCGAGCGTTTTCGCCGCGCGGATTGGAAGACTAAGGCTCAAGAGGGCGCCGCGCGTCTTGGCGCCACCGAAGCTGCGGAAATTCCCGCGCTACCCGCCGCTTCCCCAGTTGCTCCCGGCGAGACTCCCGCAATTCCTGAGGCGTCAGAGGCGCCCGTCGAAGAAGCTTCTTCTCCCGTCGCTGAACCTGCATCGGAAATTGCGGCCTCCCGGGAAACCAGCGCCGCTCCCGCCTCTGCTGCGGGGAAACGCCATCGTCGCAGTCGTCGTGGCGGGCGTGATCATCGGCGTTCTGCAAAACGTCACGAGCCTGCCGTGTCTGCACCAAGTGAGACTGGCCCTGCTCCGCCACCCCGCGCGGCTGCGGCTGTTGAAGAACCCCCCTCGCATGCGGTGGAAGCTCTCGAACTCCCCGCAGAAGCGCCTGTTCCTCCGAGTTTGCGCGGACGTTCCGGCGACCCCGGCTTGGCCTCTCGACTCACCCAGCTCGAAATGAATTTCCGTCGACTTTTGGCCTGCCCCCCCACCAAGCTGGACGCTGCCGACAAAGCGCCCGCCGGGCCCGGCGTCTGGGTGCTGACGGATTCCGATCTCAGCACGTACTACTATGTCGAAGCCTGTCAGACTCTGCGCGTCGCCATTCCGAATCTAATGCGCAGCAGTGCCGCTCGCCGTGGCGAATCCATCCGTCCACAACTCGCGGACCATCTGGGTATTCCCGAATCGCGCGTCGCCAAATACCTCACCGACCATTGCGTTGTGCGCTGGTTGCAGTTGGACGATGACGCCGCGCATTTCGCCCATTTCCTGATTGCCGTTTTGCACCCTGCCTTGAACGAGTAATTCCCCGGAATCCATCCTAATCATTTGAAACTGTCAGTACTTTCGTACTAAAAGTTACCCCCAGTTTCAGGCCCCAAGCCAGCCATTTGCTGGTCTCCGGTGCCGTTTAACCCCTATTTTTAGCCGTTCACCGCATCCTGCTGGCTTCTACCCCCTAGCCCGTACAAACTATAGGAGTCGAAAGACTTATGGACGCACTTCGGTGCATGGTATCCTGAAAAAGCCTTTGGGGGGCTGTTTCAGTATGGCTCGTTCTGGCGTTCAAATTTGAATTTCTGTTTTCCTTTTCGAAAGTGAGGCTACAGCTTCATGCCGAATTCTCTCAGCACGCAATTCTTCCGGTCCTTGGACTGGGTTGTTTGCAAGACGGCGGGTATCACCTTCAATACCGTCCAATATTTCAACAAACGCAATCCCAACCCTTCTGTCACTCCACAGTGGTCCGATAAACCCCTATTGAAATCCTGGGAAAAGACCAAGCCGACGCTTGGCTTTCCACGACAGACTGATTCGCTTTGCCCGGCCTGCGTGAAAGAAGCGCGCGATGCCATCATCAAGGGCAATAAGGATTGGCGCGACCTCATGAGCGAGAAGGTCGGCGAGATCAAGGCGCAGATCATCGAACGCGATGGTCAGGTCTGGATGATCAAGGACTGCCCCCAGCATGGCCACTATGAAGACCTGATGGCCATGGATTCCAGTTTCCTCAAGTGGATTGAGTCGCAGTTCCCTGGCCGCGATATCCCCGCGCACAACGACGAAGGCCTCCACAAGCATGGCTCTTCGAACGTCCGATACGGCCGCGGTTCCGTCCTCACCGTGGACCTCACCAACCGCTGCAACATGATGTGCGATCCGTGCTTCATGGATGCCAACCAGGTTGGCTACGTCCACGAACTATCCTGGGAAGAAGTCACCGAAATTCTCGACAACGCGGTGAAGATCAAGCCGCGCCGCCAGATGTCCGTGCAGTTCTCCGGCGGCGAGCCCACCATGAGCCCGTTTTTCTTCGACGCCATACGCTACTCGCGCAAGGTCGGCTACAATTCCGTGCAAGCCGCCACCAACGGCATCGAATTCGCCAAGAGCAAGGACTATTGCAAGAAGGCTTTTGAAGCTGGCCTCCGCTACGCCTATCTCCAGTTTGACGGCATCGGTAACGACGCCAACAGCCACCGCCAGATCGGCAACCTCTTCGACGTCAAGCTGCGCGCCATCGAGAACATGCACGAAGCTGGCATCGAAATCGTCCTGGTGGTGACCATCGTCAACAACGTGAACAACGATCAGGTCGGGGCCATCGTCAAGTTCGCCATGGAGAACCCGAAGAAGATCGCCTTCATCAGTTTCCAGCCCGTCTCCTTCACCGGCCGCGATGAAGACATCACTCCTGAGCGCCGCCTCCGCCAGCGCTACACTCTTTCCCATCTTGCCGACGATGTCAGCAAGCAAGTGGGCCGCATCAAGCCGACCCGCGACTGGTTCCCCATCTCCTTCATCAGCACCTTCGCGGGCTTCGCGGACATGGTCAAGGGCAATGAATCCCAGTGGGGTTCGCTCTCCTGCGGCTGCCATCCCAATTGCGGCGTTGGCACGGCCGTCATGATCAACAAGGAAACCAAGGAATGGGCCCCCGTGCCGCGTTTCCTGGATGCCCAGCAACTCACCAAAGATGTCACGGCCATCACCGATGCCGCCCGCGGCAAATCCTTCTCCAATTTCATGATGGCCATGGCCCTCTTGAAGAACTACCGCCCGTTCGAAGGCCCGGTGGGCTTGAAGCTCTACGACCTCTTCAAAAAGTTTGACAAGACCTGGGCGCTCACCAAGGGCGCGACCAGCAAGTACGGCAAGACTTCGCCGGAACGCACCTACGAAGATGCCATGAAGCGCCGCGCTCAGGATCCGTGGAACTTCCTCTTCATCGCTGGCATGTGGTTCCAGGATCTCTTCAACTACGATTTCCGCCGCACCGAAATGTGCATCATTCCCTACGGCACCCAGCAGGGCGAAATCAGCTTCTGCGCCTACAACACCGGCATTGGCTGGCGCCAGATCATCGAGAACATGCACAAGAACGCGACCGTCGCCGAGTGGTACAAGACCCACGGCAAGCACGAAATCTACGCCAAGGGAAAGAACGTCAACCTCAGCGCTTACGACCACTCCCTCAAGATTGACGCCGATGACGCTGCGCGCGTCCGCCACATCGAGCACGACATCCCGGTGACCGCCGCCGAAGAAAACCGCCTCCGCCGCAAGAAGGCTCTCGAAGAGCAGGCCAAAGTTCGCGCCATCTACGAAGAGCTAGTTCTCAAGAAGCCGCAACAGGCCGTCGTCCAGATCGGCTCGGTCAGCGATATCGCCAAGGCGGTGCCCACTAACTTCACCAACGCCAACAAGCCTGTCTCCATCGCCCCGGCCAACGGCAATGGCAACGCCGCAGCCGAGTCCAAGGAATCCGCAGCCGAAGCCGTAGCCGGCGACTAATCCTTCACTGACGATCACTTTTTCAACGGCCTCGGGTATCCATCCCCCGGGCCGTTTTTATTTTCTACTCATTCAATACGGGCTTAACATAGCAGCCATGCGCACTCTCGACCAATTTGTGCTCGCAGTTGCTGCTCTCTACGCTTTCCTTGGGCCGCCTCTTTCTCTCCTTCTAGGATGGACCAGTTTGAAGCGAGAGTTGGCCAGTCATTCTTGGCGGTCGTGGATGGGGCTTGCAACTTTAGTCGCGGCCAGCATCTTAACGCTCAGTGCCTTGTTAGCTGTCCTCTATGTGGGTGGTGGGAATCTGGATTTCGGAGCTAAACTGGATTTCTGGGTCGCATGGTCCAAAATCAGCGTGAAAGTATCTGCAGTCCTCATTTTAATCAGTCTTCTCGCTAAGGGACGGTTCCGAATTGCTAGTCTCTTGTGTGGTGTGGCAATCATTACGCTTGCTGTCGTCGTTTGGACGTTGAAATAAGACTGCCGGCCATCCTCTGGAGCCCTTGGCCGCAGCGCAGACCCTTGATGCCTGAGGTTTTTCGCAACGGTATCCCGATTTCCAGCGGCCCTGCTTCTCCGGGGCTGTTATCTTTTTCTGCGTTATCCTTGTTCCGGGAGAACAATTATGCCGCGCATCCTGGAAAACCGCATCGCCTTGATCACCGGCGCTAGCCGTGGGCTGGGCCGCGCCATGGCCATCGCGCTGGCGGGCTCAGGCGCACACATAGCGGTGAACTACCGTAAGGAGCAGTCCGCGGCAAACGAAGTATGCGCGACAATTCAAAATCTCGGTCGCCGGGCCTTCGCCATCCAGGCCGACGTTTCCATAGGCGCAGATGTCGATCGTCTCGTCTCCGCCGTCGAACGCGACCTCGGTCCTGTGGACATCCTCATCAACAACGCAGGAATCTCCCAAATCAAGGCGTTCGCTGACCTGACCGAAGCCGATTGGGACCATCTTCTCGACGTCAATCTTAAGTCCGCCTTCCTCGTTACCCAGCGCGTTCTCCCCGGCATGCGACAGCGATGCTGGGGACGCATCATCAATCTGTCCTCCGTTGCCGCACAAACCGGCGGCGTTATCGGCCCGCACTACGCTGCTTCCAAGGCGGGGCTCATCGGCCTTACGCATTCCTACGCGTCGCTGCTCGCCAAGGAAGGCATCACCGCCAACGCGATTGCCCCGGCGCTCATCACCACGGACATGATTACCTCCAATCCCAACGCCTCCGCCGAGCGCCTTCCCGTGGGCTCCTTCGGCTCGCCCGAAGAAGTCGCCCGCGTCGCCGTCATGCTCGCCGAATCTGACTTCATTACCGGCCAGACCATTAGCGTGAACGGTGGCTGGTACATGACGTCTTAACGGAGCACCTAAGCTATAATTGGTTGTCGAGCCGAGCGGTTGATTCAAGGCCCTTTTGGAGGTTTCCCGGCAATGCCCATCTACGAATACATCTGCGAAAACTGCAACGAGCACTTTGAAAAAATCGTCATCAACAAGCAGCAGGAAATCTCCTGCCCCAAGTGCTCCAGCAAGAAAGCCGCTATCCAGCTTTCCGTATTCGCCACGGCCGGTTCCGGCAATTCCTCCATGCCCTCCGGAGGCTCCTCTGGAGGAGGCGGCTGCTGCGGTGGCAGCTGCTCCTGCCACTAAAACTCTGCCGTTCCTTCCCCTTCTAGCGCAGCCCTTGCGCCATGCCGGATGTGCAGCACATTCACTACTCGTTTTCGTTTGTCGACAGAGAAAATAACCCGGTAAGTGTTTGGCTTCTCTCCAAATAGCAATTGACGGAGCTTCCCGCGTTCGGCAACCGCCGTCCCGCGCTCAGGAAATCGTTCCAGGCAGTAGATGGTTTCGGCGAGTTCCCTGAACCAAGCAAACGCTCTTTCGGACTCATCGGCTTCGATGAACTCGTAAATCGCTTCCATATCTCGTAGCGCGCGTTCCGTCAGCCTAACGAGGTATGCCATGATTGCTCCGGAACATTTCCAGAGCTTCCCGCGCCGGACGCACCCGCCGCTTCTTCACGTCTTCCGTGCCTTGGCGTATTCCCTCGCGGGCATCGGCCTGCGCGGCGATGTCCAGCAGGCGCTGATACGCTTCCGCATCCTGAACCACCGCCTCGGCCTTTCCATTAATCGTAAGCACAAGCGGCTTCTTGGACTTTTTCAGGTGCTTCATGAATTTCCCGGGATTGCGCCGGAAAGTCGTCATTGCCTGGATGTCCTTTGTGATGTCCAACACGATGCCCTCACTTGGTTATGCTAGCACCTTCAAAGGGTCCAGGAAACAACCGCCACGCAAACTCCAAAACGTGGCATCCCCTGCGTTTTCAATTGTACTGGCCGTTTTTTTTGCTCAGACAATCGTGACAATTGTCACTGAGGTGGATACTTGTTTGCCAAAAATCGCGCGTGGTCCAGCATCGCTGTTACCATATGGTCGCCTGGAACAAGGCGCGCGGCCGCTTCCAGATCTTTAATCTCCACTTGATAGTCGCCGCAAGATTCAGAGAAGAGCGCATTTCCAACCAGCCGCACGGTGTTCTTCTTCTCCGGAGTCGTCGCTGTCTTCGAATAGCCATCGATCGCCGTCATGGTCATTGCCCAATCGGTAGCTTCTTTGTCATTGGGATTCAGCTCCACGGCGTGCTTGATAAACCCGTCTGCCTTTTCCACATCGCCCGCCATCAGCGCCCCGACACCTTGATACAAATTCAGCGCACCTTCATCTTCTCGCTGTTTGCGCTCGTTAAAAATGTCGTGTGCCAATAACAACGCCGTCCGAATCAGTGGATCGTTGGGCCGCTCTGCCTGCGCTTTGTTCAAGTCCTGAATCACCTCGGCTGCGCCGGCGGACCCCGGAAGAGCAAGCGCCTGGAGCGCCGCATTGTAGTGAGCGTTTTGGAATACCCTCGGATCAATCTGGGCAGAGAACAGCCGCTGTTGGCCGCGAACAACATGCGGATCAATCGCGATCGGTTTATCAGGATCGAGTCCGAGACAGCGTAGATCGACACCCGAAGTATCCAGATGCCCCCATTCGCACGCTGGCTTAGCCGGCTCCGCGGCGACCACTGGCGGATCGGGTTCCTCATCGAACGCGTCCAGGTCATGCACAACGTCCTGGTGCTTTTGGTTGAACTGTTCCGCGATGTGCTGCGCTTCTTCCAGCGCTCTCCTGTTAGCCTCCGCGATCGCTTTTTGCTGTTCTGCCGCCTTTTGCCGGCGCATCGCATCATCTGCGTCCGTTGCCGCTGCGTCGGCTGCTGAGGTATCGGTGGGTTGCACGCCCTTTGCGCCTACTCCGCCATTCCCACCACCGCTGCCAACCGGACAATTTCCATGCACTGGCGTCCAAACGCCGTTTATCAAGCACTGCACAACTCCCGTGGGAGCCCCTTGGACGTTTTGTGCTGCCGCGGGCGTCGCAGCGATGAGCGCAACGACCGTCAGAAATACAGTTACTGAGAGCAGCTTCTTCATCACTTTGCTCCCTGGCTTTCAAGGTATTTCACCAGATCCTTGTTCACCGTTTTCCGTTCCGGGTTGAATCGCGATGGGCTCTGCACAACGTGCGCATCTTTCGCGTACTTCAGCACAGAGTGCCCCTTGTTATCCTTTGCGTTGATGTTCGTGCCGCTTTTCACCAGCAATTCCACCATCTCGAAATTCCCGGTCTTCGCCGCATTGTGCAAAGGAGTGATGCCGTTGTGGTCGGGTTGGTTCACTTGTGCGCCATGTTGCAAAAGAAGTCCGGCGATATCCTTGCTGCCTTTTAACGCCGCGATATGCAGCGGTGTGCCGCCATCGTTTTGTATCGCGTTCACGTTTGCGTGATCGTCCAGCAGAAGTTTCACAGCATCCGGCTTAACCTGGTCGATTGCCCAGAACAGCGGCGTGCTGCCATCCGTCGCCTTGACTTCAATCCGCGCTCCTTTAGCCAGCAACAGATTCGCGGTATTCATTTGGCCGTAGTAAGCCGCAAAGAATATCGGCGTCCATCCGTTGCCTGCGGGCTTTTCGTAATTCGCCCCCCGATTCAGCAATAGCTGCGCCACATTCATCGCGCCCACTGCCACGGCCGCCTGCAGTGGAGTCACTCCGTAAATCGCCTGGTTCGCTTCAATGTTCGCGCCATGGTCCAGCACCAGTTGCGCCAGTTCCGCGTTGTTCGCATAAGCCGCCAGATGCAGCGCCGTGAACCCCTTGTCTCCCGTCGCATTCACGTCGCTTCCATGCGCCAGCGCCAGTTTCACGTTTTCAATCTGGCCGCTCTGCACCGCCATGATCAGTGGCGGAATATTCGCCGCGTTCGATTGCACCGAAGCATTCAGCGGAACCGTCCCTTGTGTCGTCACGCTCAGGCACCTGCTCACCAGCAATCCCGGCTGAGTGGACATGATCCAGTTGGACATCACCATGCTGAATTCCATCGTCCTTCTGTCTTCGCTGATTGTGCCTGTCAGCGCTTGCGTTTCTCCCGGCGATGAACACGCCAGTAGATTCAGGATTGGCCACACCACCGCGCCATGCACAATCGTCGTTCCTTTGAACTGCCCCATAACCTGCACCACGATGCCCACGGAATCGGTCACGCCATTGTAGGTTTCCGTCCACCCGCCGCTCTTGCCCGGCTGCCAGCTGAAGCGGATCGTGCCGCTGAATCCCTCGTTGGTCACATTAATATTGGCGCTGTCGCAGCGCTCGCTGCATGCCCACGGGCCCTTCAACGAGTTCAGCTTGTTTTGTTCCACAAAGTATGCGGAGAGCTGCGCCCACTGCGCATCCGCCCTCTGCGCGTCCGCGGCAGCCTGTTCCGCTGCATGCCGTTTTCCGGCCAGCTCTTTCTCTGCCTCGATCGAGTACATACGCTCTTTTGCTTCGCCGGCGTTCTTCTTGCTCGGATTGCTCAGCAAAAACAATTGCAAATTTCTTGTCGCCTCGTCGAAGCGTTCCGTGGCTTCCAACACCACCGCCATCTTGTAATAAGCCGCGCCCCACCAAGGCGCGATTTGCAGCGCTTGCTGATACTCGCTGATCGTCGTGTCGTAATCCGCATTGGATTTCGCCATCTTGGCGAACGCAGAAGCTCGTGCGGAGTGGCGATCGGCTTCATCGGGAATCGCCGGCTCCGGATTCATGCTTGCCGCCAGCTTGATGATTTTTTCCCGCAACGCGCTGTCGGCGGGATTTTTCTGCAGGTCGCCAACCAGTTGGTTCAGCGCCTGCAAATTCTCGTCCGGCTTTGCGGCTGGTTGCGCCGTTTGCGCATCCGTGCTCGGTGCCGCCTCCTGCGCTCGTGCCGGGAAACCTGCGAATATCGCTAATCCTAAGAGAACCGCCGCGCCCGAAAACCTTTTCATGCCCCGCTCCTTGATTCTCTGCTGGCGCTCACACTGGCAGGCATCAAATGATCTGGTGATGATTTCGCTTGCGTTTGCGCGGCCCATCCAAGGTTTCTGGTAAGTCAGGCTGTGGCGGCTGGAGCGGAGCCGGAGACACCGGCGCAAACACTGTGGCCAATGTGAAAGCAGTAAAAGTCAGTTGTGATTTCACGTAATCCACTACGTGGAAGAGTCCGGTTAAAGCGGGCCCGATGGAGCTCTCCATTCACAGCATGAGCAGTGAAACAATCTCGCGCGATAGTACTTGTCGTAACCGAGGCTGATTCATCCGACACATCGCCAAGCTCTGGAGAATCTGGAGCGACTTCCTCTACATTCCCACGTTTAAGGAGCCGCGCCGGTGCCACAATCCGACTGCCTTCAACTCACTGGGCGTCCTTCCCCTCTTTTGTAGTGGCAGGTCTTTAGACCACTTCTTTGTACCCTCTTCTTCCCTCCCGTGGCCATCCTGGCGAAAACCCGAACGAAGAGAGAGCCCTCTTCCTCTTCCGTCAGGCCACGACTCGTCGCCCTGAGGCCGCCGAAGGGCAATAGCGCCCCAATCAACCCGAAAACAAAACTCCCCCAGCTCCCTAGGCCCCAGCGCCGGATGGAGCGCCACAAGCTAGCCCAGCACGCCTGCCTTGCGCGGGGTCGAAAGGTGAGCGCTGCGTCTCTGCTCCGCCTCAAGGCTCTCTCTCCCCTGTGGTTTCAAGCAGTTGAGACGTTTCTTCCCGCCGAGCTCACTTGGCAGGGCGTCGCTGGGCAGGCATCAACTCACGCTTGCAAAGCGTGCGGCTCCAGGGTCCACCTCTTAGCCGCCGGACCATTTGGGTCGTTCCAGGCGACATTGGGGGAGGGATTATCGCTGTTCGCTGAAGGAGAGTTTAAATCAGACCAATGTTGTCGTATATTTCTAGATGCAAATAATTTGCATCAACTAATCATTCCGGGAGACTGTGGGTGCTTAGAACAAAGGACTTTTCGGCGAGGCTTACTGAGCGGCTTTCTTCTTTCGCCTTTCCTCAATGGAAGAGAGTTTTATGTTGTACTTTTCTGTTCCTAACGCTTGTTGTCACTGCGTCGTGGGCGGGAATAGGGGGAAGCATCGCAGGCACGGCGCTGGATCCAAGCGGCAGGGCGGTGCCGAATGCAACGGTTACGGTTAGAAACACCGAAACTGGTCTCCAGCTGAGTGTGGTCTCGGATAGTAAGGGTTTCTATTCGTTTCCGAGTCTAGCGGTTGGCCGCTACAACCTGGAGATCGCAGCGCCAGGGTTCCGGCTCTACCGGCGCACCGGCATTGTGATCGACGCCAATAGTGCTTTGTTGATCGACGCAGTTTTGGAGTTGGGCCAGGCGTCGGACGTAGCTGCGGTGGTGGAGAACCAACTTAGCGTGGAAACGACAAGCACACAGATGGGAGAAGTGATTACCAGCGCAAAGATGACGTCGGTCCCGCTGAACGGCCGCAGTTTTACAGACTTGCTGGCCCTGCAGCCGGGGGTAGCGCCGGTCACCTCAATTACTTCCGACACCGTGCAGGATGTGGGGGCAAGCGTATTGTCGCCGTCAGGAGACCTGAACCCAGGCATGCTCTCAATCAATGGTCAGCGCGAATTTGCGAATAGCTTCATCGTCAACGGAAGCGACGTGGAAGAAGACGTGAATATGGGCGCGGCAATCATTCCGAATCTGGATTCGATCACCGAATTCCGGATACTCACCAATAATTTTGACGCGGAATATGGCGAGTTCAGCGGTGGGCAGATCAACGTGGTGACGAAATCAGGTAACAATGGATTTCACGGAGACGCGTTTGAGTTTGTTCGCAACACCGAGCTTGACGCGCGAAACTATTTTTCTTCGGCCCGCGGCGCATTCGATCAAAATCAATTCGGTGGAACATTTGGCGGTCCCCTTCGCAAAGACAAACTTTTCTTCTTTGCGGATTATCAGGGAACTCGCTCGACACAGGGAATCGATACCGGCGAAATTCCCGTCCCATCCGAGCAAGATCGCGCGGGCAATCTTTCCGATATTGCCAGTTCTTTTGTGACCACGGACGCAATCGGGAAAATGGTACCGACAACGGTGAGCGGGCCGTATTGGGCGTCTGTACTTTCGCAGAAGTTGGGATATCCGGTTACTGCGGGTGAAGACTATTACACGCCCAGGTGCGGCAATACGACCTGCGTATTTCCCGGCGAGATCATTCCGCAGAGCGCATGGTCGGCACCGGCACGAAACCTGTTGCAATATATTCCTTCCGCAAACAACGCGAATGGCACATTTTCGACCTCCGCATACAACCTCACTTTACGGGACGACAAAGGTGCCTATCGGCTCGACGCCAATACAAGCTGGGGACTGCTGACGGCTTACTATTTCCTTGATAACTGGGCGCAGAATAATCCTTACCCAGTCGCTCAAGGTGGAGCGGATGTGCCTGGGTTCAACGCGCTTTATCTGGGTCAGGCACAACTTCTTAGTTTAGGAGATACAAAAGCAGTCGGCGCAACCACTGTAAATGAATTTCATTTTAGCTATCTTCGCAACGCAAACGACTTGGGTAAACCCGTCGGTGGGGTTGGAGTCAGTCTGGCCTCGCAAGGCTTTCAGGTGGGACAGGGAACCCCGGGAATCGTTCCGTTATCTCCAAAGACTGAAGGAGTGGTGAGCGTCTCGTTCAACAGTTTCAGCTTCGGCACCAACTCGAACGAGCTGAACCAGGTAGGGAACACCTATCAGTGGGTCGATAATTTTTCAAAAGTGGCGGGCATGCACACGTTCAAGCTTGGTGCTGAATTTCACTATGATCAACTAAACGTCAACGCCATTGCGCAATTCAACGGCAGCTTCCTCTTCTTCGGGACGGAGACCGGCTCGGACTTCGCCGATTTTCTGCTGGGGGTCCCCAGTCAATATAATCAGAGTCAACTGCAGGCCTTTTACGGACGCAACAAATATCTGGGACTTTACGCGCAGGATAGCTGGCGGATTTCGCGCGATCTTACTTTGAATTACGGACTGCGATGGGACCGCATTGAGCCGTGGTACGAGAAGTACAACCAGATTGCGACCTTCGAGCCCGGCAAGCAGTCGGTTGCCTTTCCCGGAGCGCCAGCGGGAATCCTCTACGCGAGCGATCCAGGCGTGCCGCGCACTTTAGCGCCTGCGGGTAATCTCGATTTTGCTCCCCGCATCGGACTCGCGTATTCACCGATGCCCGCCGGCGACGGGTTGCTTGGGACCATTGTCGGCGGCCCGGGCAAGACTAGCATCCGTGCGAGCTATGGAATGTTTTATGCCGCGATTGAAGGCCTCACCATCGGAGTGATGAGTGCGAACGCGCCTTATGGCACCACGTACACCAGCCCCGCACCACCGTTGTTCGCCACGCCGTTCGTAACAGCGTCAACCGGGCAAGACCTGGGGCAGTATTTTCCGGTGACGCTTGCCCCGTTAAATACATCGGCAAGTCATCCTGACACGAATGTGAACTGGTCACAGTTCGAGCCGATTTCTGGACTTCCAAATTATCCCGCGTCCAATCGAATTCCGTACACCGAGGAATACATGTTGTCGGTGGAGCGCGGATTTGGTGCGGAGACGGTGCTCAGTTTGAATTATGTAGGCACACAAGCCCATCGACTTCTGGTTTTGGAAGAAGCGAATCCGGGCGACCCTTCGCTATGTCTGTATCTGAGCAATCCCGCAAATCTTCAGCCGGGCCAGGTTCCCTGCGGACCGTTCGGGGAAGATTCCGTATATATCACTTCGACGGGCCAGATTTACAAGGGCACCCGTGGCCCGCTGGGATCAAATTTCGGAAGCGATGCGAATCAATCCACAATTGGAAATTCCAATTACAACGCTTTGCAAATTACCCTGCGCCACGCCAGCAAACGCTTGAACGTGCTTGCCGGCTACACCTTCAGCAAATCGCAGGATCAATCTTCGAACATCGGCGAAGAGGTCAATCCCGTCAATCCTGCGATCAGCAAAGCGTTGTCGGCATTTGATCTGAAGCACAATTTTGTGGCGAGCTATAGTTATCAACTGCCAGTCGACAGTTTGCTTCATCGCAACAATTCCTGGACGCAAGGTTGGGAAATCTCCGGGATCACTCGATTCAGCACCGGATTTCCTGTCACGCTCATTAATTACGGCGATAATTCGTTGTTTGGATCAGAACCGAACGGCATCAACAACTATGGCGTTGATGAGCCGGACTACAATGGAGACGCACTTCACCTGAATCACAATCCGCGAAACGGCCTGCCCTATTTCGACACATTTCAGTTCAGCGAGAATGCGCTGGGAACTCCAGGAACAGCCAGGAGGCGGTTCTTCTACGGGCCGGGAATGAACAATTTTGACTTGGCGCTGCTGAAAAATGTCCGTCTTACTGAAGGGAAATCGCTGCAGCTGCGGCTCGAGACGTTCAATACATTCAACCACGCGCAGTTTTTTGGACCGCAGTCGGTGGATGGGAATATTGACAGCGCGACGTTTGGGCAGGTCATGAGTGCGGCATCGCCGCGACTCGTTCAATTCGGCGCAAAATTTCTCTTCTAGAGATCACGGTTTGATTCCTTATGGCCGAGCCTTGTACGGAAATGTTGTGCCCGATTCTTTTAACATGGCCGCCTGGTTGCTTCGCACTTAACGATAAATTCTGGCCATTTGTTGAGCTATTGCATTTGGACGTTCCGCAAGTCAGCGAGAACTAGAGGTCGAATCCCAATCTCCGGTTTACGGATCATGCGCGAGTCAGGTCGCGCGGCTCTGTTTCAGTGGTCGCGATCCGATGATTAGGATATCGACCAGTCTTCTTGCGCTTTGCTGCCAGTCCGGTCCGGTGGCCACGTTGGAGACGCCAATCAGCGCGCGAAGCAGATCGAATGGCTCGATGTCTTTGCGTATCTCTCCACATTTGATAGCGCGCTTTACGAGCGCATCAATAGCTCCCGCGATTTGAGCGCGCGAAGTTTCGTACAGCCGTGAAGGACCACCCACGACACTATTAAGTGCCGGCGCGATAATCTGTTTCGCAGCGATGTAGTCAACGAAAAGCATCATCCAAGTCCGCAAGGCCTCAATTGGGGGCAGTCTTGCGGATAGTTCCCGTTGTGCTGCCGCCAGCTTTTTCACCTCGGTGTGATAAACGGCCTCAATCAAGGCATCGCGAGTCGGAAAGTGGCGGTACAAAGTCCCCGGTCCTACTCCAGCCTGTTTGGCGATGTCGTGGAGGGTGGCAGCTGCACCAGACTGGGTGAATGCCTTCTTGGCGACTTCCAAAATCCGGTCGCGGTTGCGTAGAGCATCGGTGCGCGGTTTTCGCGCGGTGGTTTGAGAACGCTTTTTCCGCATATAGAAAAGAATGTAACCGGAGACAGCCTCCGTATATCCAATTATTCGGAGCCGCTCTCCCTTTTACTGGGATTTGCGGCGCTCGTCAACACCGGTTGCGATGCGTACCCAGGATAGGATGGTTCCTAAGGAGGAAAAGGGCATGCACGTTTTCGTCACAGGAGCCACGGGCTTCATAGGTTCGGCGATTGTACCGGAACTAATCGAGGCGGGGCACCAGGTCCTCGGCCTTTGTCGCTCGGATGCCGGCGCCAAAGCTCTTACGGCTGCGGGCGCCCAGGTACACCACGGGGATCTCGACGACCTGGAAAGCCTGCGCACCGGAGCAGCCCACTCGGATGCCGTGATTCACTTGGCCTTTAATCACGATTTCTCGAAGTTTGCGGCGAACTGTGAGGCAGACCGCCGTGTCATCGAGGCCATGGGCTCGGTGCTCGCCGGCTCGAGCAGGCCCCTGATTGTGACCTCCGGCACCGGAATGGGAAGCGGCGGGTCTGGCCAGCCAAGAACCGAAGACGATCCGCCCGTCAGTTCCAAAGTGATTCCCCGCGCAGCTTCGGAAGAGGCGGCCGCTGTCGTGGCGGACCGAGGCGTCCGAGTAATCGTCGTGCGGCTTCCCCAGGTCCATGACACGGTGAAGCAGGGCCTTGTTACTTATGCGATTCAGGTAGCGCGCGAAAAGGGGATTTCGGCGTACGTGGGCGATGGCCGCAACCGCTGGCCTGCGGCACACCGCCTGGACACTGCACGGTTATATCGGCTGGCGCTCGAAAAGACGAATGGAAATGCGACATATCACGCCGTGGCGGAAGAGGGCGTACCTGTCCGGGATATCGCTGAGGCTATCGGTCGTGGCCTGAAGATCCCTGTAGTCTCCATCGCGGCGGAAGAAGCTGCCGGACATTTTGGGTGGCTCGGACATTTCGTTGGGTGGGATATCGCTGCCTCCAGCGCAAAAACACGAGAAAAACTGGGATGGAACCCCAGTGGGCCCGGCCTTCTCACCGATCTCCAAAACATGCGATACCCCAATCCGGAACAGGCTGCACACAAGGTCTGAGTGAAGGAGTACGTCTAATGGCAAACGAGGGAGTAGGAACCATGAAGAATAAGATCGCGATTATTACCGGCGCAAGCCGGGGCCTCGGACGTAACACCGCGGTGAATCTTGCCCGGCGAGGTGTCGACATCATCTTCACCTATCGTTTGAATCAGAAAGAAGCCGATTCCCTGATTCGCGAAGTCCAAGCGACAGGAAGAAACGCCGCGGGATTCTGCCTAGATACGGGCAACGTTCGCGCATTCGATGGTTTCGTCAACGATGTGCGCAAGACTCTGCGAGATTGGCAACGCGACAAGTTCGACTATCTGGTGAACAACGCTGGCAATTCATTCAATACGAGTTTTGAACAAACCAGCGAAGCGCAATTCGATGAGATTGTCAACGTGCACTTCAAAGGTGTCTTCTTTCTGACGCAAAAACTCCTTCCGCTCATCAACGACGGAGGCGGCATCGTAAACATCTCGTCGGGACTAGCCCGCGTTGCCATGGCGAACAGGTCCGTTTATGGTGCGGCCAAGGGCGCCGTAGAGGTTCTCACCCGCTACATGGCAAAAGAACTCGGTCCGCGCCGCATTACCGTGAATGTCGTCGCTCCGGGCGCCATAGAAACAGACTTCAGCGGCGGCGTGGTCCGCGATAATCCCGAGGTCAACAGGCATGTCGCAGAGATCACTGCCTTGGGGCGTGCGGGAGTCCCGGATGATGTTGGACCGATGATCGCCGCGCTGCTCTCGGATGACAATCGCTGGGTAAACGGCCAGAGAATTGAAGTGTCCGGCGGAATGGCGCTTTAACGGCTCAAAAATTATGGCAGGAGGACTTCAAGGCTATGACAATTGGAAAGAAGATCGCACTGGTGACCGGAGGGAATAAAGGCATAGGCCTGGAAATCTCTCGCAATCTGAGCACCGCGGGATGCACCGTGCTGCTGGGCGCCCGCAATCCGGAGCGAGGCCAGAAGGCCGTCGGGCAGTTCGCGCAGGCCGGCCTGGCTGATGTTCACTTTATTGAACTAGACGTGACGAGGCCGGACACGGTTGCGGCCGCAGCTCAACAAATTGAGGGCCGGTACGGCCACCTCGATATCCTGATCAACAATGCAGGCGTGAACCTACGCGGGGATGGATTGCCTGGCGCCGCCGATCTAGACGCGGTGCAAAGAGTCTTGGAGACCAACTTCTTCGGCGCACTTCGTGTGGCCCAAGCAATGTTGCCGCTGCTGCGTAAATCGGAGGCCGGGCGCATCGTGAATATCTCGAGTGGCTTGGGTTCGCTCACCTTCAACAGCGATCCTTCCTGGTCAGGCTATAACACGAAGCTGATAGGCTATAACGCGTCAAAGGCTGCCTTGAACATGCTGACAATTCATCTGGCATACGAACTGCGAGGAACAAAAATCAAAGTAAACTCGGCAAATCCCGGGTATACAAAGACAGACCTGAACGACAACCACGGGACGCAACCTGTAGAGGTTGGAGCCCTGGAAGCAACGCGTCTGGCGCTTATGGGTGACGATGGCCCAACAGGGCAGTCGTTTTCCAAGGATGGTCTTGATCCCTGGTAGAAGGTGGCAGGCATTTTTGCACGTCGAGCATTCTTAGCGAGCCGCAAATTTCCAAGTCGTCCGTGGTGGCTTCGAGCGAATAACGGGCAACTCTGAAGTTATGGTTGTGTAGGTCGATTCTTCTAGAAATTCAACTCAAATCATTTAGATCCGCCGAGACAACGGACTTGGGAACCGTTTCATCAGGGCGTATCTTCAGCGGAGGAGCGAATATTTTGTTTTGCGCTGGACATTAGCGATGTAGCGTTTTTGCAGTTTGCACCACCAATATCCAATCATCGTCGCCGTCGTGATTCTTTCCGGGCGGCGTGAACTTTTGTTCACCGGCGTTCCGGAGAGGCCCCCCCGCAACTACATGACGAGTGCCGTCCGTAGGGTCAAACCACTCTGCACTGGCTGGCCCGCTCAGGCTATCCATGCTCATCGTGATTGTCCGCGATGTTGGCAGATAAACTAACACGGTCGATCCGTCGCTCGTTCTGGCAACCGTCGCGAAATTGCTCTCACTGACGCGGGTCTTCAGGCTGATCCCACGGTCGTGCTCATCAACCTGGCGACTGGTGTCGCCGAAGGTTCCCAGTCCTTCGTTCACAACTGTGTGTTTCTGATCGGGAACCAAGTCTTGCCACGGCAAGGAAGAAAAGAAGTTCTTCCAGATCGTCAGTTGTGTGACTCCGAAAGTATCCATATAGGAGGCCCACCCTGGCGTGAGGCTCCATGTATACCTGTTCCCATAAAACTGGCCAACTCCTCCACTCAACATCGTCCAATATTCTTGTCGACGCAAAACCTCCGGAGTGCCGTAGTCTGTCGGGTTCCCAATCTGTTCCAGATCATAGTGCGCTTCAACCAGATAGGCAGGCATAATCGGGGTTTGATTGTAACTATGAAGCATTTGAATGTAGGTTGCGGCATACGTGTAAGTACCGTTTAGCGAAATGATCGATGCCCATTTCTGATCGTCCAAAGAAGAACTGGTGTTGTAGTTGAGTTCGACCGTTTGAAGCTGGTCGGGAGACTCCGTCTGAATTCCCTTTGCGACAGCAAGCACTAGCTCGTCGTCCGCTGGTACGCTCCATCGATTGAAATCATTCCCGCTTAACCATGCAACGTTCTGAAATCTCTTATATCGCTTGCCAAGATATTGCCCATAAGCGAAATCTGCGTCCACACCATTGTTGCGCAGGGTCGCAAGCCATCCGATCGTCTCCAACGGATCAATAAATACCAGAATGCCATGCTTGGCCGCGGACTCTACTGCGTAATCGAGCCTTGCGAAGTAGGCCTCATTCGGTTTCGAGAGGTTGAAGTGGGTGTAGTCGTTGTCTCCCGGAAGATATCCTGCGAACGGCAAAATGCCGTCCACAGTGCCGCCGGTCTTAATGTCGGGAAAATCCTGGCCGGCGCATGCAACGTCAATCCACCCGACAGTATTGAAACCATGCGCTTCGCGATCGGCGAAGTACTGGTCGATTTTTCTTTCAGTCAGTCGTCCCATGAGCCCCTGAGGGGAATCGCCGACAATCAAAAATGGCCGGTTGCTTTGGTCGACAAGATAACGGTGGTTTGCGCTGAGCTTCAATGGGAAGGCCGGTTTCTCCTGGCGTGAATGATTCTGTTCCGCCGCGGCCCGTGCAAGTGGCGGGACGAGTGCAATGAGGAGAACAATACCGATGGAAAAAAGAGCCCTCTTAATCTGGGAAACTCCGAAGACATGAAGAGTATTCATTTTTGCCGCCTCACTTGTCTTAGTCAATTTGCATCCCACAAAAGCCCGCCCGCTGTTGTACGCTCACCTAGTCCCCGGGTCTCTTCTTTGCGGGCTCAAAGATCGTTGGGCACCCCAAGCCTGGTCTGCGACAAGAGATGCGCGGGCTCTAGCTTGCGCGGCAGCGTCCACACTATCCAAGCGGCTACCAGAGGAATCACCCCAAACAGCACAAAAGCCGGCCGGAACGAGTAATGATCGACGAGCCATCCGGTTACCAGGCTGAATACCATTCCGCCAATTCCGGCTCCCATACTGGCGAATCCCCAAATGGAAGCGACCGCTTCTTTTGGAAATACATCCCCGGGAATTGCCAGCAAATTTGCCAGAGCGCCGCTATACCCAAAGGTGGCTGTTGCAATCAGAGCAATGCATGCTGCAGGGCTGCTGATTCCTCCCACGAAGGCCGCCGGGGACATTAACGCCGAAAAAATAAGAATTGCAACTCGCCGCGCTGTGGCTGGCCTGGCTCTTGCGCGCAACAAGCCGCTGAAAACAGCGCCTCCCGCAAGATTCCCGAGCGCGGCCGTAAAGAACGGGATCCAAGCCGTTTTGCCGATCTGCGGCAGCGAGAAGGAGTGGACAACCTTAAGGTATTGCGGGAACCAGAAGATGTAGAAATACCAAACCGGATCGCTAAAGATTTTCGACAGGGTGAACCGCCAGAGAAACCTTGACCGCAGCAGTAATCTTAGCGGTAGGCTGGCCGCCTGCTCTCTTCTTCTGGCCACCCCCGGCTCCCGGTAAATCGCAAGCCATCCGGCCAGCCATATGAATCCCAGCAGGCCGATTACTGCAAATGCGGTCCGCCATCCACTTGCGAGCATAATCGCGGCGAGTAATGGAGGAGCGAGAATCGCACCGATGGATGCGCCGCTGTTGAAGATGCCGGAGGCAAGAGAGCGCTCTTCGGGAGCAAACCACTCGGTGATCAACTTCACGCCCGCGGGATAATTGCCAGCCTCTCCAACGCCAAGAAGAAATTGGAAAATGCCGAGGCTTAGTGCCCCCGAAGTCAGTGCATTCAGAATCTCCGCAGCGGACCAGAAGGCAATCGTTAAGCTATAGCCGATCCTCGTTCCTAACCAATCGAGCAGTCTGCCTGAGACGCCATTCATGATCGTGTAAGCCAACATGAAGGCGAAGACGATTTGAGAATAGCTGGTGGCGGAGATGCGGAACTGCTGGAGCAGCACCGGTGCCATCACCGAGAGCGTCTGGCGATTGAGATAGTTGATGACCGTAGCCAGAAATGCAAAACTCAGCAACCACCACTTTGTACGATCATTTACGATCAACACTGGAATCCTGAATCGCAGTAGACGGTAGTCGCACGCCGTATTGCGGAGCGACTGATGCTGATATATCATATTTTGCGACTGAGGCAATTGAAAAAGCGCCCCGGCTGGCGGTAGGGCCACTCGTCAATCCGGTTCCTTGGTTTTTGGACTGCTGGCCGCACCTAAGGAAGATTCATGAAGGCGCTCATTCTTTCTGAGTACAAGAAGCTTGAGCTCGTCGAGATGCAAAAGCCGCAACTCGTTGAAGACGGCCTGCTCATTCGCGTTCAGGCCTGCGGCATCTGTGGAAGTGACGTGCATGGCTACGATGGAAGCACCGGACGCCGTCTCCCGCCAATTGTAATGGGACATGAAGCGGCGGGAATTGTCGAGGCTGTTGGTGGCGCGGTGCAGGATTTTCGTCCAGGCGATCACGTTACGTTCGACTCCACCGTCTTCTGCGGCAGATGCTTCTACTGCTGCCGTGGTTTGGTTAATCTGTGCGATCACCGGGAGGTCATCGGAGCTTCGACGCCCGAATTCCGGCGCATGGGGGCATTTGCCGAGTACGTGACCGTTCCTGCCCGCATTGCGTATGCACTTCCAGACAACATGCCATTCGAGCATGCGGCACTCGTTGAAGCCGTTTCGGTCGCGGTTCACGCCATGTCTCTTACCACGCTGGCGCTGGACGATACTGTCGTAGTTGTCGGAGCAGGGATGATTGGACTCCTTGCGCTGCAAGCCGCAAAGCTGGCAGGAGCCGGAAGGGTCTTCGTTATCGACGTTGACGATTCGCGCCTTGAACTTGCGCGCAGCCTGGGCGCAGCCAGTACGTTCAACTCGAACAAATGCAATCCGGCGTCGGAGATTCGAGCTGTTACGTCGGGCCGTGGAGCGGATATTGCGCTGGAGTGCGTCGGAATCCCGTCTTGCGTCAATGTTGCCATTGAAGCTGTGCGCAAAGGCGGCACGGTTACGCTGGTCGGAAATGTTACGCCCCGAGTGGAAATAGGTCTCCAGTCCACCGTGACGCGGCAAATTCGTTTACAAGGAACCTGCGCATCCGCAGGCGAGTATCCCGCATGTATTTCTCTTATTTCGCGTAGCGCGATCCGCGTCGAGCCGCTTCTTTCCGCGGTTGCCTCCCTGGATGAGGGAGCGGAATGGTTCCGCCGCCTCTATGCACGTGAACCTGGGCTGCTGAAGGTGGTGCTTCAACCCTAGTGCACAAGGACGCGTTCATGACTGACTCTTTGTTCGATTTAACAGGGAGGGTGGCACTGGTCACAGGTGCCAGTCGCGGCCTAGGGCAGTACTTTGCCCGTGCCCTGGCGCGCGCAGGGGCGGACATCGCCATAACGAGTCGCGACAAACGGTCGCTCTCGGCCTTTGCCGAGGAGATATTGGCGCTGGGACGGCAATGCTTTTCCGCCACGCTGGACGTGCGAGATTACGGCAGCATCCAGAGTTCCGTCGCCGCCATCGAAGGGCACTTCGGCCGCATCGATATTCTCGTCAACAATGCAGGCTGCAATATTCGCAAACCAGCCGCGGAAGTGACCTGGGAAGATTGGAACACGGTGCTGGACATCAACCTGCGCGGTTCGTTTTTTGTGGCGCAGGCCGTCGCGCGCGGCATGATCCAGCGCGGATACGGGCGAATCATCAATATCGGGTCGGTGACCTGCGTGGCCGGATATGCCGGACTGGGTCCTTACGGCGCCAGCCGCGGCGGAACCAAACAACTCACGATGAGTCTGGCGGACGATTGGGGAAGCCACGGGGTGACCGTGAACTGTCTTGCTCCCGGATGGTTTCGAACCCAGCAGAATGAGGTTATGTACAAAAATGCGGCTTGGGTGGAGTACCTCACGGATCGCATACCCCTGAAGCGGCCGGGGAGACCAGACGACCTTGACGGTGCCGTGGTGTTTCTTGCCTCTGAATCAAGCCGTTACATAACTGGTCAGACGCTTCTCGTTGATGGTGGTATCTCGACCTGCGCCACCAAAGCAACAGTTTAGCAAGCTAGACAGACTGAACAATCCGTCGCATCTTTTTTCGCAGAGGAACATGAGCGCGCCATGGGGGGAATAAGCGCTTGACAGCTGGCCCACATTGATATATCAGCTTCTTTTGGAGGATGCGATATCCTCGTTTTGAACTTTAACGCGGCGTGGTTGCCCGTTCCGCTTCGTTTGAATGCCTGCGGACGATGCAGCTTTGGCGGGAGCGACACTGATGAATCGGCGACAATGGCTTGCGTCACTCGCGGCTATAGCGGCAAGCTCAGCCTATTCACGATTGGCGAAGGCAGCACAGAAATTTCGCGGGTTTCCTGCCTCGCTTTTGAAGAATGAACCTTACATCGAGAAAACGCCTGTAGCCGGATATGACTGGGCCCCACCGAGCGCTTACGAAGCTTTCCAAGACATGAAGTTCGGTATTAGGATCCACTGGGGGATCTACTCGATTTGGCATCGCGGGCCCGAGTCATGGCCTTTTCTCGGTATGTCTCTTGTGGATCGCCAAGCTTATAACGACCTTTACAAAACCTGGAATCCCGTGGGCTTCGATGCCGAGGGGTGGATGGATGTATTTAAGGAAAGCGGCATGAAGATGTTCGCTTTCACTACCAAACACCACGAAGGCTTCAGCATGTTTGACACCGGGACGCGAGTCAAGAACCGGGCCAATTGGACCGCCGCCGGAGGCCCGAAAATCGAATCGTGCGATCTCTCCTATTCCATCATGGAAACTCCCTTCCGGCGCGATGTTGTGAAGGAGCTGTGTGATGCAGCGCATAAGCGGGACGTCAAGATCGATTTTTATTTCTCCCATCCTGATTGGTATGACGCGGACTTCCGGCCATATGTGTGTCACCCGTTCCAGGTGCCTTCTTCAAAAGAGTGGATGACCGAGAACGATTTGCAAATGACGCAGTCAAGAGTGGGCAGTCATGCCGTGATGGTTCCCGACCCCACAGACGCAGAAGTACGACGCATGATGGATAGACATCGTGCGCAGCTGGTGGAACTCCTCACCAGGTACGGGAAGATCGACATGATCTGCCTGGACATGTGGCTGGGACCGCGCGTGTGGCCCGAGCTTCGCAAGACCGTGATGAAGGTGCGCGAGCTTCAGCCGGAGGTGATGCTGCGAGGGCGCGGAATCGGAAATTACGGCGACTACTACACCCCGGAACGCGTCGTTCCCGGCGCGAAAGAAGACTCCGACAAGCCGTGGTTCACTATCGATCCCCTAGGCACGGATTTCTCCTTTGAGCCGGATGCCGCAAAGTACAAAGGCACCAAATGGATCGTGCACAGTCTGGTGGACGCGGTGGCCAAAGGCGGCGGACTGCAAATCGGAGTTGGGCCCAGCGCCAACGGCGAGTTCCATCCCGACGCGATCCGCCAGATGAAGGGCGCGGGTTCATGGCTGAAGATAAACGGCGAGGCGATCTATAGTACTCGTGCGCGCGAAGGTGCATTATGGTCGGAAGGCGAAACGGTTCGTTATACGCGATCCAAGGACTCGCGATTCGTTTATGCCATCCTGACCGAATGGCAGGGAACGCGGGTTGTACTAAAAGGAATGCAGCCTAAGCCTGGTTCGAAGGTGAGTCTATTAGGCTCGAACGCGGAGTTGTCATGGGACTTCGATTCGGCCCGAGGGACAACTATCACTTTGCCAGAGAGCCTGCAGCAACCGGACAACAGGCCTTGCCAATACGCATGGAGCCTAAAATTCCAAGTCGCAGGAGCGTAGATGGTGTCCGCGTGGAAATCGAGATACAAGACACGGTTAGATTGAGGGGGTAACGGAACATGAGAAGACGCACATTCCTTTCAAGCGCGGCCATGGGAGTAACAGCGTTTGGCAGCGGAGTGTGGCCGGCTCTCGGAACCGAGAGGCGACGGCCGGGCGGAGCTGTCGGCGATGCGGCCCCTTCGACGGCAGATGCGGCCACATCCGTAGGGCGCCCAGTGCGCATTGTGAGCATCGGATTTCAAGGCAAAGATATATCTCTAGAACAAATCGTAAAACATGTCGATGAGGAGGCGACGCGAGGCGTAGATGTTATAGCTCTGCCAGAGACATGCCGGGGACAGAATGCGTCAAGTGAAGAGCCGATGAACGGTCCCACGGTTACGGCAATGGCGGCGTTGGCGGCAAAACATCGCTGCTATATCGTGGTTCCCATTGATCGGAGAGATCAACGGAAGAGACTGAATACCGTCGTACTTTTGGATCGCGCGGGCCATGTTGCAAGTGTCTACGATAAATTGTTTCCCTACTGGGAGGAGTACGCGTTGAATCCACCCGTCAGCCCTGGGGATGCAACCCAGGTCTATGAGGCGGATTTTGGGCGCATGGGATTTGCAACCTGCTTCGATGCCAATTTTCCCGAGGTCTGGAAGCGCTTGTCGGAACAGCAGGCGGAGGTGGTTATATGGCCGAGCGCGTATTCCGCCGGCAGCTCACTCCAAGCTCATGCGATCAATCATCACTATTATATAGTAACTTCATCGGCAACACCGGATTGTATTGCCTATGATATTACTGGGGAGCGGATTCTGTACGAATCGGCCAAAGGTGTAAACGTCAGCCGCGTTACGTTTGATCTGGATCGTGGAATTTATCATGAGAACTTTAACCTCGAGAAGCGAGACTTGTTACTTAGAGAGCGCGATCAGGATGTCTACCAAGAAAAGGCGATGGCCCTGGAACAGTGGTTTGTGCTGAAGGCGAAGCGGCCGGGTGTGAGCGCAAGAGCGTTAGCCAAGCAATACGGCCTCGAAGAGCTCCGGCATTATAAAGAACGCAGCCAGTTGGCGATCGACAAACTTCGTGGCTGGGAATTTGCTGGCAAGGCCGCCTATCCCGAAAACACCGTGGATGAATTGCAGGCTTTTGCCTCCAAGGCAGCAAGATAATGTCCCTTGACCGCGGATATTAAGATCATTTTCCGCGCTTGCCGAAGCCGTTCCCAGACGTCTTCTTGTTTCTAACGGGATCGCCGCTTTTCATCCTCCAGACATCCCCTTTATTGTAGTTGGCGAGACGCTCCAACACTTGGTCGAGGCCATAACGGACGTGTGCTCGCATGGCCATATCTGCGGCAAGCGGGTCCCCACTGCACAACGCCTCAGCTAAAATTGAATGGAATTCCTCCGGCTGGGTTCGCCGCTTGGCTGCTATATCATAGAGCCAGTTCAAAATTAGAACCTGTTCTTTCTCAATTGCACGGCACAGCCCCGGGCATCGACCCAGCTCTGCAATTCGCATGTGGAATTGCATGTGGTAAGTGTGCACAGAGAACAGAAATCGCGAGTCCGCAAGTTCCTGCGCGCACATCTTTTGTAGTTCATCCAGATGTCGGGCACTGGTCCGCAGCTGCATCTTCTCTTCGACGGTGATATTCTCCGCGCACAATCTTGCTGCCTGCGATTCCAAAGCCTCTCGGATGACGTTACTGTCGCGGATGTCCTGTTCGTTGGGTACACGTACGCGAGTTCCGATTCTGGGGCGGCTTTCAACCAGTCCTTCCGTTTCCAGGCACTTTAGAGCCTCAGTGATGGGAAGGAAGCTCATATTGAGCCGCTTGGCAAGCCGCCTGCGCGAAAGAACGTCTCCTATCGAGAGATCACCTCTAAGAATTTCATCGCGGATTTGCTGGTAAGCACGAGTGGACAGGGACTCCCCGGCCCTAGCCAGGCGGGCTGGTTTGTGCGCGGGTTTTCTCAGTTTGAATTTGCTGATCACTCAATCTTCTCGCATCCTCGGAAGCTTCGGACAGAAAAGACCTTACTTCAACTTCGTATATTACCACTGATTTTGCTTGTCCATTTCTCCGATTGGGAGCCAATACTGATATATCATAACTGGGAAGTCGTTAATGAGCGGCTTCATCGATTCAATTCAGGGCCTACTTTTGCGCGTTGTAACAGAAAGAGTAGCCCGATGAAAGATGGCGAAGACAATGGAACTGGCAGGCAAGGTGTGTTTGGTCACCGGGGGAACAAGCGGCATTGGCGAAAAAACGGCTCTGATGTTTGCCTCGCGCGGAGCTCGTGTTGCGGTCTCAGGGCGAAAGCCACGGAACAAGCCACTCGAAACGCTTAAGGCGGCCGCAGCAGCACATGGAGGAGAGACTCTTTACATCCAGGCAGACATAGGCAACCTCGAAGGTTGCACTCGCACCGTCGCCGAGACGTGCGCCCTTTGGGGACGGGTCGATGTACTTGTTCACGCCGCGGGCGGTGCGGTGCCAGGCGGATTTTTTGACGTTACCGAAGAAAGCTGGGGCCGGGCATTCGATGTCCACGTTCACGCGGTGATGCGACTTGTTCGCGCCGCGGTGCCGCACATGATCAAGCAAGGAGAAGGCGCAATCCTGCTCATTGGATCCGCCGCAGGCCTTCGAGGCTGTCTCGGTGCGCTGGCGTACGGAGTAGTCAAGGGAGCTTTGCCGCAATTTGCACGTGCCCTTGCACGTGAACTCTCAGAATACAATATCCGCGTGAATTGCATCTCTCCGGGGGTTATTCGTACTCCCTTTCAGGATTTTCTGACGCCAGAACAAACAGCGAACAACATCAAAAACAGAATACCTCTACATCGCGAAGGGAAACCAGAGGATGTAGCCCGCGCAATTCTAGAGCTGGTGGAGAATGATTTTATTACAGGGGAAAACCTGGTCATTGATGGTGGCATGACGATGCGCATTGTTTAGTTTCCTGAGTCATTCGTCCACAGATCATAACGAGTGATGAATTCTGAAGTTTGGTGGCCGAATTCGGTAGGGACGAAGGACTTGGGCACCGAGTAATGTGGCTGGAGATTGCCGCGAATGGCGGTCTTAAGCCCCCAAGTGGAGAGGAAACTGTTTCGGTGAAGTTTTCTTTTCCGTGCCCTCGCGAAAGGAGATGGCCACCTGAAGGTGGCCGCTACAGAAAACAGCCCGCCTCAGATGCCGACCCCTACACGAACTTTCGACCTTTAACTTTCAACCTTGAACCGACCTTCTTACTCCCAGGAAACATTTTTCCACGCGCATGCGTATTACTGTCAGAGGCGCGCAGGTGTGTCTGCAGCGCCGAGGTCGATGCGAAAGGGGTGCCCTGTGCTGACCCTGTTCTTTCTGATTTGCCTGTATTTTCTGCCGACCATCATTGGGCATGATAAGCGCGGCGCCGCGGGAATCATCCTGCTCAACCTGTTCCTGGGTTGGACAGTGATCGGCTGGGTGATTGCTCTCCTCTGGGCCCTCACGGCGGAGCCGTACAGTCCGGTGAGGCTGGTCACGCTGCCGGCTGGGGGACGCTTCTGCTGCCAGTGCGGCACGTTTGCCTGTCCCGGCGCGCACTTCTGCACTGCGTGTGGCAGAACGGTTTGATACTCTGAGGTCATCCGAAAGCAGCCCGGAAAAGGAATCGAGCGGGCCTCTAAACCGATGACCGAATCAAACGCACAGAATCTGCGCGAAGAGTTCAACCGCTGGGCCGAAGCGGGGCGCGGCGACGGCATGGAAGAAGACCACTTGCCGATCACCCTGCCGGTGCTGGAGAAAATGCGGCTGGGTCCAGCGGAAAATGTTCTGGACGTGGGCTGCGGCGCGGGGTGGCTCTCGCGGCGTATTGCGCGGGTGGTGCCGCAGGGCCGCGTCGTTGGCATGGACATTTCCGATGAAATGATTCGCCTGGCGCGGCGCGGCAGCCTGGGGCACGACAACGTCCTCTATGTAACAGGGGAAGTAGACGAGATCCCCTGGGAGCCCAATTTTTTCACGCACGCGATTTCGGTCGAGTCCGCGTATTACTGGCCCGAACCCGGCAAGGGCGTAGAGGAAATATTTCGCGTGCTGAGGCCCGGCGGAACGGCGTGGGTTCTGATCAACTATTACCGCGACAATCCGCATTGCCACCAATGGGGAGAGTTGCTGCAGGTTGCCACGAAGCTGCTCTCCGCGGAGGAGTGGAGCGAACTGTTTCGCGAGGCGGGTTTCGCGGAGATTGCGCACGAGCGAATTGCGGATTCTTCGCCATCGCCGGAAGCCTATACGGGACGCTGGTTTCGCGATGCCGCGCACCTGAAGGCGTTCAAGGCGGAAGGCGCGCTGCTCGTTTACGGAAAAAAGGCGTGAAGCCAAATAGCAAACGTGAGGCGAAAACCTATGCGATATTGCCTCTTTAGCGCAAAACACGCGCAGCAGCAGCCTCCCAACGAGCCTCCCTGCTAGATTGGAAGTAAGCACGCTCCTGGAAAACAAGGTGAGCTTCCGCGCGGACAGAGTTCTTCGCGGCGAAAACGGTATGAGCGGTTCTACCTCAAAATACGAAGTCCTGGTGGTTGACGATTCACCTGTGTACCGGAAGCTCGTCGAGCAAGTGCTTTATGCCGAGTCGTATTCGCTGCTGTTTGCGCGCAATGGACAGGAAGCGCTGCAGATGTTTGAGAAGCATGCGCCCTGCATCGTGATCACCGATTGGATGATGCCGGATATATCCGGGCCGGAACTGTGCCAGCGCATACGCTTGGATAAAGTGCGGCCTTACACTTACGTGATCCTGATGACCAGCAACACGGAAAAGGGCAACGTGGTGAAAGGACTGCAAGCCGGTGCGGACGATTACCTGACGAAGCCGTTCGATCCGGGAGAAATGCTGGCGCGCATCGGAGTGGGAAGAAGGATCGTGGACCTGAACCGCGAGCTGGCCGCGAAGAGCGAGAAGCTGGAACAAGCGGCGCGCACGGATCCCCTGACAAGTTTGCCGAACCGCCGGGCGATCGAGGATTGGGCTTCAAAGCAGCTGCGGGGCGCAGCGCGGCATGGCTACTCGCTCTGGGTTGTGATCGGCGACATTGATAATTTCAAGGGCATCAACGATACGTTTGGGCACGACGCGGGCGACGCGGTGCTGAAGACATTCGCGGAGGGGTTGAAGAAGAACACGCGGGCCTCGGACATTTGCGGTCGGCTGGGCGGCGACGAATTCCTGCTGGTGGTGACGCACGTGGAGCCGGACGATGTGGAAGTGGCAGTGAACCGCTTCCGTGAACAGTTTGGCGCGCTGTGTTTTCCGCTGGCCGGGCAAAGCGTGAGCGTGACGGCAAGCTTCGGCGTGGCGGGTTTCCAGGGCAAAGATTTGCAGGATTTTTCGGCGCTGGTTCGCAAAGCCGACCAGATGCTATATGAAGCGAAACGCGCGGGGCGAAACCTGGTGCGCGTGGCCTATCCCGAAAATTCAGTTGAACTCGTCCCGTAAGTAAAACCAACGAACATATTCTTGGGCTGCAGCGGCAAGCTGCGCATATGCCAGCGGCGCTAGCTGGGAGCGCGCGAAATGTGATATGAGAGCGCTGTGGGGCCGTTGCCTCGATGGAAGACTCCTCCGGAAGAATCACAGTGAAATCCCATACGCAGGTGCGCTGATGTCATTTCTGAGTGAAAGTGTGGCGGTGATCACGGGGGCGGGATCGGGGATGGGACGCTGCCTGGCGCAACAATTGGCCGCGATGGGCGCGTCGCTGGCTCTGTCAGATGTGAACGACAAGGGATTGGCGGAAACGGTTGCGCTGCTGGGAAACGCGCGAGGCAAAGTGACGCAGCACCGGGTTGACGTGGGAGACGCGGCGAGTGTGAAAGCATTCGCGGAAGAAGTGGCGGCACAACACGGACGGGCGACAATCGTGTTCAACAATGCGGGTGTGGCGCTGCTAGGGAATTTCGAGGAGCTTTCGCTGGAGGATTTCCGCTGGTTGATGGACGTGAATTTCTGGGGCGTGATTCATGGCGTGCATTTCTTTCTGCCGTTGCTGAAGGAAGAGAAACGGGCGCACATCGTGAACACGTCAAGCTTGCTGGGCTTTGTGGGGGCGATCGGGCAAAGCGCGTATTGCGCGAGCAAGTTTGCGGTGCGGGGATTCTCTGAATCGCTGCAGCACGAGTTGGCGGGAACGAACGTATTTGTCACCACCGTGCATCCGGGATTTGTGCGAACCGCGATTGCGAACCAGGCGCGGCTGGGGAAGAACGCGGGTGAAGGACTTCGCCAACAGAGCTTGATCCGCTTCCATCGCATCACGCGAACAAATCCGGAAGTGGCGGCGGAGAAGATCCTGCGCGCCGTGGAGAAACGGCGCCCACGAGTTTTGATTGGGCCGGACGCGTATTTCGTGGATTTCTTGCAGCGGCTGCGGCCGACAGGATACTGGTCCATCCTGGCGCGACAATTTGAAGACCCATCGGCGAGGAAAAGTTAGCCAAGCGGAATCAAACCAAGAACAACTGGTGTCTAAGAAGTAGCATCCGACTGCTCAAAGGGATAACCCATAAGTATAGCTTACTTGTGTGTCATGACGCTGCTTGCGGGGGAACATAAAGGCGCTGAAGGGCAGCCCGGAAGAGAAGGCGCTGCTGCAGAGGTATACGAAGCAGTTGGATGGTCAGGAAGATCGGTTGGCGACTTTGAAGAAGGAGAATGCGGATTTGCAGGGCAAGCATACGAAATTGCAGGTGGAATTGGAGGGAACGGTGCAGATGATCGCGGCGAATGAGAGATTGTGAGAGAATTGGGAAAAGCGAAAAGTGTAGACAGCTTGCCTAGATGGGGCCTAGCGGTGCTGCGCCCCTACAAAAGCCGGAAAAGCCCAATAGCAAAGCCGCAGGGCTCGCAGACTCTCCCTGCGCTACAGGGAATGTACGGGGTTGGCGGACTCGTGTTTTTTGGGGATGCCTTTGGGATGGCAATCCTGGCATTTGACAAAGTGGATGTTGTGCGGGCTCTTCGTCGAGGCGAAGGTGGTGTCCATCTTTTCAACGTCGATGCCGCAATTAGAGAGGCGCGGATGACAGGTGGAGCAGGACGCGCGCGTGCGCTGGCCGTGTTTCTGGTGGCACGATAGGCAACTTAGGCCCTCGTGAACGCCAATGGGCGTGCGGTCGTCACCGGAATGAACTTCCCGATTGGCGAGAGGCGCGTGGCACTGGTAGCAGAGGGCCTGACGCGGATCGGGGCTGATCTTCACCGGTCTGCCGGAATCAAGCATGGCAGGCAGAGGAAGAAGAGCAACGGAGAAACTAAGGCGTTCGCGGCGATCAAAGAAGGCGAGAGAAGGGCGAAAGAGTTCTTCACGTCCAGCGAATTTGGTCTTGGTATCGTCGTCCTCTTTTTGGAGCGGAGCGCCGAAGCGGTGGATGGAATGGCAAGTGAGGCAGGGGACAGCGTGCTGGTGAACGGTGGAGGCAGGCAAAAGCTTCCACGGGCCATCCGTATTGAGCGGCGAGACGAGATCGCGGATTCCGCCTTCAAAGAACATGCCATGGCAACGGAGACAGTCGTCCATTAAAAGGCGGTTGTGGTTATGCTTGGTGTCGAGAAATATTTTTTCATAAGTGACACCGTGCGGACCGTTCTGCCATTGAGCAGCTTCCTGCTGATGGCATTTCTCGCAGCGGCCGACCATGTCGTTCACGTCAACAGTGCGGAGGCGAATGGGGTCGCGATAAGCGCCGCGAATGTGCTGAACGAGGCGGCGGACATTTCCCAGATGAAAGCCGGGATCAAGGGTGAGGAGTTCGCCGTGGCACTCTCCGCATTTCACATTGCGATGACTGGAAGTTTGCCAGGAGGAGTGCTCGGAGCGGATTTCATGACAGCGGGCGCAGGATTCTCCAGCGGAATATTCGTAATAGAGGCTGGCAGCGGGAAAACAAAGAACAACCAGGATGGCGATGGCGATCGCGAGGAGAGCCAAACGGGAGTGGAAGAAAGCCATGGTTAGACTTTTCCTTTCCAGGCTTGCGCGAGGTGAGCGGAGACGCGGTAGGCATTCGCGAGAATGGTGAGAACAGGATTAAAGCCGCCATTGCTGACATGGACGCTGGCGTCAATGACGTGGAGATTGTCGAAATCGTGGACGCGGCACCAGGAATCCACGACCGATGTCTTTGGATCGTTGCCCATACGGCAGGTGCCAGCCTGATGCTGGCCGCCGCTGAGGTCCCTGCCGGACAGGTTTCGCCAGACTTGGATGGCGCCGGCCTCCTTGAGCCAGGCATCCGCCTTTGCGGCCATCACGTCGGAAATCTCCACGGTGTGTGAATGGCGATAGCCCGAGAGTTGAGCGACCGGCATTCCCCAGAAGTCTTTGACTAAAGGATCAAGTTGCACGCGAGAATCGAAGACCGGCATCTCCTGCGTAGGGCCCATGATTTTGATGGTGCGACGGTAGGCTTTGCGCATGAAGTCTTTATGCGCGTTGCCCCAGCGGACACCGTTTGGCGGCATGTCCACAACCTGAACGGGGAGGCGGATGAATTCATTGGCGAGCATGGCGCCGCCGCGGAGGCCGGGATTGCCGTGGTTGTAGTCACAAATGGCGATGTTGGCGCCCGGGCCGACGTCATCGTAGGTATCGAAATCAAACAAGCCCGTGGCGCCAGAATAAGCGTGGCCCTGGAGGTTGCGACCGACCCAATCGTAACGATTGCCCAAGCCGTTGGGAAAAAGACTGCTTTTGGAATTAAGGAGAAGCCGCGCGGATTCAATGGCGCCCGAAGACACAATGACGAGATCGGCGGGCTGCACGCGAAGACGATCGTGGGCGTCGAAATAAGAGACGCCGGTGACTTTGCCTTGCTCGTTGGTGAGGATTTCCTTGACCATGCAGCCGAGGCGGAGATCACAAAGACCGGTGGCAAGAGCCTTGGGAATGACGGTGTTGTGTGTGCCGCACTTGGCATCCACTTCGCAGATGAAACCCACACACCAACGGCAGCGCATGCAGGGAGGGCGTCCATTGTAAGGAACGCTGTTGCGAAGCATAGGGAGATCGAAGGGATGGAGGCCGAGACGCTGCGCGGCGGGCTTCAGGATTTCGTACTCGCGCGTGGGAGGAAGCGGAGGCATAGGAAGAGGATTGGCGCGAGGGCCCTTGAAGGGATCGTTGCTGACATCGCCGGAAACACCGACCTCGTATTCAGCTTTCTCGTAGAAGGGTTCGAGATCATCGTAAGAGATGGGCCAATCCTCGAGAGTGCTGCCCTCGAGACTGCCGTACGTGGTCCGCAAGCGAAAATCCTTGGGCTGATAGCGCCAGGCCATGGCGCCATAGGTGAGCGTGCCACCACCAACGCAAGCGGCATTGTTGCTGTAACCGCCTTCACTGGGTAGGACGACGTGGCGCTTGCCCTCGAGGTCCACGAAGACGCGGGGATTGCGTTCATCATCGGGGCCGGAATTATTGCCGAGGATAGAAGCGCGCTGATTGCGAAGATCGTCTTTGCGGCAATCGTTGGCGGTGTACCAGAGGCCGCGTTCGAGAAGAGCGACGTGGAGGCCGGCTTCGGAAAGTTCCTTAGCGACAACTCCGCCTCCGGCTCCGGCTCCGATAATGACGACATTGACGCGAGGCAAGGACATAGTGGTCGTCAGCCTTTCTCGGTGAATTCGTATTGAGCGCGGCCGCGGATGGGGATGATGGGAATTCCGAGCATGCGCCAACTGATGGCGTCACGATTGCCATTGTGGCGGGCATCGCCGTAGAAGCCCTGCATAGTGTGGGCGATAACCATGTCGAAGAAGGGTTGCAGGAAAGCGGGGAGGTGATTGAGGAACGTAGTCTGCTGGTCGGAAGGGAGATCGGCGAAAGGAGTGTGATGCGCGGAAAGGCAGGCACCTTCAAATGCCGCGAGGCCTTCGCGGTAGTCCGATTGCAACTTGCGGAAGTGGCCGACAAGTTGCGAATCGATGTAGTAGATGCTGCCAGCCCAGGCGGCTCCGGGATCCTGGTCGGCGGGAATAATCTGGTCGCAGAGGGCTTCCATGGTGTGGGCCTCGTCGTTTGTGAAGAAGCGCCAGGGACCGGCGCGACGGCCACAGGAAATCACGGCGGAGGAAGCGGCGACGGTAACGGCGACTTGCAGGAAGCGGCGTCGCGAGAGGGCGCTTTGTTTGGTCATGGCTGGAACCTCAGGTGAGGTGCGCGGAGACGAAGCACACTTCACAAAGCGGCGCCCGAAGCGGTGGAAGGATCCAGAAGCTGGCGAAAGAGATGGGAACAAAGAAGCCAGCCGGCGCCCAAGATCCTGAATGAATGGTATGGGAGGATGGGGAGGGAAGATGTGACAGGAGTCACGTAAAGGGGACAGCCGCCTCGTTCATGCTGTCGAAGCCCTCTCAAAAGTGTGAGGTTTACCGGTTTCCCTCACAGGTTGGCGCTACAGTTTGCGGAGCGCCGGGGGAAGAAAGCCGGCCAGAGAGTAAGAGCCGGAGCCGGCGAAGAGAAAACCAAGTGCGAGCAAGAACATCGTGAGAGCGAATTCCATCCCACCTTGTGCGATGTTGTAACCGTGAGGAAGGTGAACGAGGAATATGGCCCCCGCCATCACGATCATGAGGCAGAGCGCGCCGACGCGGATGAAAACCCCAGTGAGCAAAGCAAGCCCGCCGGCGAATTGCGCCAGCCCAACGAGGAAGCCAATGATGGGTGAGACATGCATGAATCCCGCAAAGCCATGAATGCCGGGGCCGCCAAACGCGCCAAAAAGAACGGCGCTGCCGTGGTAGAGAAAGCCGAGTGCGCCGGCAAGACGGAAGATTAGAAGCGCGAGGTCTATTTTAGGGGAACTTGAGGAAGGGGAAACCGGCGAACTCATGAAGAGCTCCTTATAAAGCGTTAATTTTGCCGAATGTAGCAAATGAGCAGATGAATGGCAATATAGCGATGTTGCGAGTAAGACGAGGGTAAAAGGGAGTTTTTGACGGGGTAAGAAGCGGGGCGGTATACTCCGCGATAGGGGAAATAGAACGGAGAGACCCGTGGGTGTCATTGACCAAAGGTTTGAAAAGAACGTATTGATCACGTCGGTGGATTACGTGTTCAACTGGGCGAGGAAAAGCTCGCTGTGGCCGCTGACGTTTGGGTTGGCCTGCTGCGCGATCGAGATGATTGCGTCCACGACTTCGCGGTTTGACATGGCGCGATTCGGGGCAGAGGTGTTTCGGCCGTCGCCGCGGCAGGCGGACTTGATGATCGTGTCTGGAACGGTGACGCTGAAGATGGCGCAGGTAATCCAGCGCGTGTGGCAACAGATGCCGGATCCGAAGTGGTGCATCTCGATGGGAGCGTGCTCGAGCGTGGGCGGGCCGTTCAACGCGTATTCGGTGCTGCAAGGAGTGGACCGGATTGTGCCCGTGGATGTGTATGTGGTGGGATGCCCACCGCGGCCGGAAGCGCTGTTCTATGCGTTGTTGAAGCTGCAGGATAAGATTGATGATATGACGCTGGCGAAGCGGCCAACGGAAGTGAAGTTGCGGCCAGAGATGGTGGAAGATTTTAAGAAGAATGTGATGGTGGCGCAGACTGTGGAGCTGAGCGAGCGGTAAGCGGTTGTGAGGTTTTTAGTAATCAGTTTTGAGTTATCAGTGTAGAAAGAAGAGTGAAACGGGTTGGGTGTCATCGCAATGTTATCGGAGTCTTAAAGGGACTTTGAGTTCGGTGGGGCGGCAGAGAAGATTTCGGGAATAACAGGAGACGAGGCGGAGATGGGATTCGTTAGGGCGGCGAAAGTGGGAGAGTTACCCGCGGGGGCAGTGCGGGAATTTCACGTAGAAGGAAAAGCGATTGCGCTGGCGAATGTTGGCGGGACGATTTACGCCATCAACAATACTTGTCTGCACCGTGGTGGACCGCTGGGACAAGGAGTGCTGGAGGGTAAGGAGGTCACTTGCCCGTGGCACGGATGGCAGTTTGACGTGACGAGCGGGAAAGCGGTGCAGAATCCGGCGGCGGGCGTGGATTGCTACAGGACGGAAGTGCGTGGAGAAGACATATTTGTAGAAGTGTAAGCAGAAGGGAATGACCGGTTGTTCCGCTTGCGGCTTTCAGCTCTTAACTGATATAAAATAAAAGACTTAGTGGTACTTTCGCCGGTTTAAGCCGTTTCTGTTCACGATTTGAGTGTGGAAAAACCTCCTATCCCTCATATTTTGTTTGGTTTTCGTCTTGCAGACGTGTATATTTCAGCCGAATCTGGTGCCGATGGTAACTGTAACTTCGCAGGCCCGACATTATTGGATCTTCAGCGCAGACCCGCATCACTATCACTGGGATACGTTATTTGTTAAAGGGAAAGAGATGTGGCACGGGGCAGGGTCAAAACCCGATGCGATTCGTGCGCTAAAGCAGGTGAGGAAGGGAGACCGCGTGCTGTGCTATCACTCCACGCCGGAGCGGTCCCTGTATTCGATAGCGGAAATTACGCGCGATCCTTATCCCGACCCGCATGATCTAAAGGGGAAAAACCTGGTGGCGGACCTGCGCGCCTACGAGAAACTGCCGCGGCCGGTGACGCTGGCGGAGATGAGAGCGAATAACGCTCTGAGGAAGATGAAACTGCTGAAAAACGTTAGGCTGATTATTTCCGCGTTAACCGAGGAAGAGTACCAGGAGTTGTTGCGGATGGCGGGAATCGTAGCCATGCCGGGCGTGCCGCTGCTGTAAGGTGAATGGCAGGATGCCCACCGAAACTTGACCTTTTCCACAATAACGAGCGAACATTTGGCGGCAGAATCCGTCAATACGTACAGTGGTGTGTGCCAACTTCCAAACAAAAACCACGGCGAAGAAAAAGATTTCCGAGGCAGGGCATGCGGCGATAGGCAGATTTACTGATGTGCGGGATTCAGCACGGGTACGAGAATTAGCGATAAGGGCTAGCGAGAGGCGAAGGAGGATTTGTGAGGATACGAATCACATTGGCGGCGATGCTGTTGCTGTTGTGCGCAGGAATCGCAAGCGCCGCGGAGGATAAGCCGCGGCTGGCGCAGCAGCCGACGGTCAGTAAAACCACAATCGTATTCACGTATGGCGGGTACTTGTGGAGCGTGCCACGGGGAGGCGGCGTGGCACGGCAATTGACAACCGGAGGCCACGAAGGGAGCGCCGTTTTCTCTCCCGACGGCACGCAGATTGCATTCAGCGGACAGTATGACGGAAACACCGATGTGTACGTGATGCCTGCCGAAGGTGGTACGCCGAAACGGCTGACCTGGCATCCGAGCCAGGACGGTGCACTGGGTTGGACACCGGATGGCAAGCGCGTGCTGTTTGTTTCCGACCGCGATGCGTTTGCGGATACCACGCGGTTTTATACCGTTCTCGCGGAAGGCGGTGTGGCGGAAGTGCTGCCGATGTGGCGAGCGTTTAACGGGCAGTACTCGCCGGATGGAACGCGAATGGCGTACGTTCCGAATTACCAGTGGCAACAGGCGTGGAAGAGATACCGCGGCGGGCAAACGACGCCGATCTACCTGGTGAACCTGAAGGATCTGCAAGTGGAGAAGGTGCCGCGGGAAAATTCCAACGACTCGAGCCCGGTGTGGTTTGGGGATACAGTCTATTTCCTCTCGGACCGGAACGGGCCGGTGACACTATTCGCGTATGACACAAAAGGCAAAAGCGTAAAGCAAGTCCTGGAGAATAAAGGACTGGATTTGAAAAGCGTTTCGGCGGGGCCAGACGCGCTGGTGTACGAACAGTTTGGCGGAATTTATTTGTTTGATCCGCAAAGCGGGAAATCGTCGAAAGTGAGTATTCAGATTGCGGGCGATCTGCCGGCAACGCGGCCACACTGGGAGAAAGTCGGCGACAAGATCCAGAATGCGGGGATTTCGCCAACGGGAGCGCGCGCGGTATTCGAGGCCAGGGGTGAGATTTTGACGGTTCCGGCGGAAAAAGGAGATATCCGCAACCTGACGCGGACAACGGCGGTAGCGGAGCGGGATCCTTCCTGGTCGCCGGATGGAAAGTGGATCGCCTACTTTTCCGACGAATCGGGCGAATATGCGTTGCATTTGGCGGAGCAGAGTGGACTGGGAGAAGTAAAGAAAATCAACCTGGGAACACCGGGATCGTTTTTTTATTCGCCGATGTGGTCTCCGGATAGTAAGAAAATTGCTTACGAAGACAAAAGGCTGAACCTGTGGTACGTGGATATCGAGAAGGGCATACCGGTGAAGGTGGCGACGACCTTGTTCGATGTGGGTCCTTCGTTTAATCAACAGTGGTCGCCCGACAGCAAGTGGATTACCTACGCGCAGTTTTTACCAAACCACTATCGCGCGGTTTATGTGTATTCGTTGGAGAGCGCCAAGAGCACGCAATTGACGGATGGGCTTGGCGACGTAGCGTTTCCCGTTTTTGACCGGGAGGGGAAGTATCTCTACTTCGCGGCGAGTACAGACGAGGGACTGGGCCTGAGCTTTTTGGATCTATCAGGGTTCCAACGGCCCTCATCACGAAGCGTGTATGCGATTGTGCTGAAGAAAACCGACGCAAATCCCGTGGAGCCTCAGAGCGACGACGAGAAGATCGCGGACAAGAAGAGCGAAGAGAAGGGTAAGGACACGGACAAAGACAAGAAGGAAGAAGAGGTCAAGGTCACGATCGACTTTGAGGGGATCGGGCAACGGATTGTGGCGCTGCCAATCAAGGCGGCGAATTACGTTGGCATGGACGTGGGGAAGACGGGAATCCTGTTCCTTGGAGAAATCCCGTCAATTCCGTCGCTGGACGGGCCCACGATGCCGAGCGTATCGAAGTTTGATTTGAGCACGCGTAAGACAGAGCCGTTCATCAGCGGGATCAGCTCATTTTCGGTTTCCGCGAACGGAGAGAAGGTACTGTACCGGCAAGGGCCACCGCAGGGCGGACAGTGGTTCATCGCCGCAACGGCGTCGGCACCGAAGCCGGGCGACGGGCAGCTGAAGCTCGACGGGATGGAGGTATACGTTGATCCGCGAGCGGAATGGAACCAGATGTACCACGAGGTGTGGCGCATCGAGCGGGACTTTTTTTACGCGCCGAATTTCCATGGCCTGAACCTTGCGGCGGCGGAGAAGAGATACGCGCCGTATTTAAACGGCGTGGGAGGACGAAACGACTTGAACCACCTGTTCGTTGAAATGCTGGGCGAACTAACGGTGGGACACATGTTTGTATTCGGGGGAGATGTTCCTGACGCGCCAAAGGTGAAGGGCGGATTGCTGGGCGCGGAATACAAGGTGGAAAACGGAAGGTATCGTTTTGCGCGGATCTTCAATGGGGAGAATTGGAATCCACAATTGCGGGCGCCGCTGACGCAGCCGGGCGTAGACGTGAAAGTGGGCGATTACCTTATCGAGGTAAATGGAAGAGACGTGAAGCCGCCGGCGGAAGTGTACAGCTTCTTTGAAAATACCGCAGGGACGCAGATCAAGATCAAGGTTGCGCCGAACGCGGATGGGAAAGATGCGCGGGAAGTGACGGTTGTGCCGGTGGACAACGAGTTCGAGCTCCGGAACCGAGCGTGGGAAGAAGACAGCCGACGGAAAGTGGATGAATTGAGCGGAGGGAAGCTGGCGTACGTGCACGTACCGGACACGGCGAACGGCGGGTATATCAACTTCAACCGGTTTTACATGGCGCAAGAAGACAAGCAGGGAGCGATCATTGACGAGCGCTATAACCACGGAGGAGCGATCGCGGACTACATCGTGGATTTGCTTGGAAGGCCGCTGCGGAATTGCGTGACAACACGCGAAGGAGAGAAATATTGCTCGCCGATGGCGCAAATCTACGGGCCAAAGACGATGATCATCAACGAAATGAGCGGATCCGGCGGGGACGCGCTGCCATGGATGTTCCGCCAAGACAAGCTGGGAACTTTGGTTGGCACGCGGACCTGGGGCGGGCTCGTGGGCATAGGCGGATATCCACCGCTGCTCGATGGTGGGTACGTAATGGCGCCGCGAGAGGCGCTCTATGGACTGCACGGACAATGGGAAGTAGAAAACCACGGGATCGCACCGGATATCGAAGTGGAAAATGATCCAGCATCGGTGGCGGCAGGCCACGATGCGCAATTGGAGAAGGCAGTGCAGGTCACGATGGAGGCGCTGAAGAAGAATCCGGTGGTGATACCGGATCATCCGCCGTATCCGGATTATCATCAGAAATAAGGCGAAGAAAGCGGACGGATATCTGATCTCAGCGATCAGATATCAGGAAAATAAAGCCGGAGCCGAGCTAAAGAGACTTGGAGAGTAGCCAAGTCATTAGCGCGGGCTCGGCGTAGGCTTTGTCCCAGGAATTGTGGCCGACGCCAGGATATTCGGTGTAGCGAACATTGGCGCCGTCTGCTTTGAGAGCTTCAACCATTAGACGGGACTCGGCGACCGGGACAGTCGGATCTGCGTCGCCATGAAAAACCCACAGGGGCAGCTTTGTGCCGATCTTCTTTGCGGCTTCGAGGTATGGGGTGCGATCGGAGTCAGGCTGCTTGCGGGATGCATCGGGGTGAAGGATGCCACCGCAGATGGGCACGACTGCTGCAAACTTGTCGGGATAGGCGGCAGCGAGGGCCCAGCTTCCATAACCACCCATGGAAAGTCCTGTAAGATAGGTGCGCTTCCGATCACCCTTGAATTCTTTAGAAGCGGCGGCGAGAGCAGCGAGAGCAACTTCCTCCATATCGGGCTTATCCCAATTATGATCTTTCAAGCATTGTGGCATAACGACGACGGCGGGAAAACGCGAGCGATCATTACGAATGGCAGTGGCGATGCCGACTTGGGTTTGCACGAGGCCGTCAGCGCCGCGTTCGCCAGCGCCGTGAAGGAAGAGAATGATGGGCCATTTTTGATTGGAGGACCAGTTGTCCGGCACGAAGACCTGATATTTGTAAGTGGCGCCGTGAAGAGAGAGTGTGCGATCTAGAAAGCCCGTATCGTGCTTACGGGCGAGAGCGGGAGAGGAAAGAGTAAGAATAAGAGCGAATAGCAGGATGAAGCGGAAACGAGAAATGGACACGGGAGCCTCCAAAGTACGCAATGTATCACGGATGTTTGAGAAGCGGCGAAGAACGATTTGAGACTCTAGCGTGATCAGTTGAGCGATCAAGAGGACGATGCCAGAGCTTCCAGAAGTCGAGACGGTGGCGCGAGGCCTGCAGCGAGAGATCGCAGGGCGGCGAATCCTGAGCGTGACGCTGGGGAAAACGGATTTCATCGACAATCCGGGCGAGATTGAAAGGGAACTACCGGGGCGCACGATTCGCGAAGTGGTGCGCTACGGAAAATTCCTGCTGCTCTGGTTGACGACAAAGCAAGACGCGGCGGTAACCGAGGGAGAATCAGCGCTGCTGGTGCATCTGGGAATGACAGGAATGCTTGCCCCGCAGCCTACCAGCGATCCCTACGCGAAACACACACATGTGGTGGCGCTGCTGGACGACGGACGCGAGCTGAGATACAACGACCCGCGGCGATTCGGAAGGATGGCGTATCTGGCGGGAGAGCGGTTGAAGAAAGAGCTGGAGCGATTCGGCTCCGATCCATTGGAAGCAGGGCTGGAGGAATTTACGGGACGGATTTGCGGGAAGCGCGCAAGAATCAAGGCGCTGCTACTGGACCAACAGGTTTTACGCGGCGTGGGAAATATTTATGCGGATGAAAGTTTGTGGAAAGCGAAGATTCATCCCATGCGGATGGGAGCGAAGCTGCAGAAAGAACAGGTGAAGGAACTGTACCGCGCGCTGCAAAGGATTTTGCGACGGGCGATAGTAATGCGTGGCTCTTCAATCGCGGACTTTCTTGACGTGGAAGGCCAGCCGGGAGAATATCAGCGGCATCACCGGGCGTATGGAAGAGAAGGGAAGCCCTGTTTCCGCTGTAAAACGCTGATCAAGCGCGTAATCGTGGCGGGACGGAGCAGCTATTTCTGTCCGGAGTGCCAGAAAGCGCCGCGGGGCGGAAGAAGCCAAGGAAGAAGAAAACGAGAAACGAGAAAAGGCGTCTGAAGAAGTGAAGTGCGCTTGGGCACGATCAAGAATCGCTATGGAATCTAGCATCGGGGGATGGGAATGAAGATAAATCGCAAGACGTTGATTCTGGCGGCCCTGCTTGTGGTGCTGGCGGGGATGCGAGTGTGGACAGCGCGGGCCGCGGGGGACGACGCGAGCCCAGTGGCCACGACGGACCAGCAGATCTTAAGCGAAATTCGCGAGCATAGTGAGGTGATGGACAACCTGGAATACCTGTCAGACCGGATTGGACCGAGATTGACGGGCACAACGCAACTGAAACAGGCGAACGATTGGACAGTGGAGATGTTCAAGAAATACGGGCTGACAAACGTACACCTGGAGGCGTACTCGATTCCACACTCGTGGGTGCGGGGGACGGCGACGGCGAGGATCATCGCACCGACGCAGCATCCATTGACGATTGCCGCCGCCGCGTGGGCGCCGGATACGAAAGGAACTATACGTGGCCCGGTGGTGTATTTCGATGCGAAGAAGCCGGAAGATTTTGCAAAGTTCAAAGGGAAGCTGAAGGGTGCGATTGTAATCACACAGGAACCGCAGCCACTTTCACCGCCGAGAGTGATTAACCGGAACGCAGAAATCTACCATCCGATGGAGGAACCGCCTGCGCCCGTGGGACAACCGGCAGCGCCAAACCGAAATGAAACTATGAGGGCAAATGCGCTAGCGGCGCGGAAATTCATGGTGGATGAAGGAGTTGCCGTGGTGCTGCGGGATTCCGGGAAACCACACGGGCTGTTGAACATGACAAGCGCCAGCGCCAAACCGTTTGAGATGGGGCCATTGACGACAGCGTTTGTGACCGGGGAAGGCTACCGGATGATATTCCGGATGCTGAAGAAAGGGCAGGTGGAGGTGGAGATCGGGATCAAGAATGAGTTGAGCAAGAAACCCGTGGAAGTCTACAACACCGTTGCCGAATTGAAAGGAACGGAGAAGCCCGACGAAGTGATTCTCATCGGCGGACACCTGGATTCGTGGGATCTGGCGACAGGGACGACGGACGACGGGACGGGATCAATGGTGGTGCTGGAAGCGGCACGGGCGCTGGCGAAATTGAATGTGAAACCGAAGCGGACGATCCGTTTTGTACTTTTTTCAGGTGAGGAAGAAGGGTTGGTCGGTTCGCGGGAATATGTGAAGGCGCACAAGAATGAGTTGGACAAGATTTCCGCGGTGTTGATTCACGACAGCGGGACGGGACGAGTGCTGGCGCTCGGTTTACACGATAACTACCAGGCGCGTGAAATTGTGGACCAGGTGATTGCGCCACTGCACGATCTGAAACTGCTGGAGCCCACTATGGCGCGGCAATCAGGCATGGATAGTCTGTCGTTTGACGAGGCGGGCGTGCCAGGGTTCTGGTGCGTGCAGGACCTGGCGGAATATCCGCAGACGCACCACAGCCAGACGGACACCTTCGACAAAGCCTGGAAAGATGACCTGATTCAGGGAGCACAAGTGCTGGCGGCGTGGGCGTACAACACCGCGGAATTGCAGGGAATGTTGCCACGAAGGCCATTATCGCCCGCGGTTCCAGCGGAAGCGGCCAAGGCGGATGCGTCGAAGGAAGAAGAAGCGAAGCGCGATCCGACGGCTGAGATGGACAAGAAGATCGTGGAACAGGTGAAGGCAGACGAAGATCAGATCAAGGCGGACTTGACTTACTTGACTACTCAGATTGGGCCGAGACTGACGGGATCGACGCAAGTGGACCGGGCGAGTCACTGGACGCAGGAGCATTTCCGCGGATTGGGGATAGAGAATGCGCACCTGGAATCCTGGAGCATCGCGAATGCGTGGACGCGGGGGCCGGCGAGCGGAAGGGTAACGTCCCCGGTTGCGCACGAATTGACGATGGCGACGTTGGGCTGGTCGCCGAGTACAAATGGAACGGTGAAAGGCGAATTGCTCACGATCGATGCGAATAAACCGGAGGAGTTGGAAAAATACCGAGGGAAACTGGGTGGGAAAATCGTATTGATGGGAAAGCCGCGGGAACTGGAGCCGCCGCTGGATCCGATGCTGACACCGTGGGGCGAAGGCACGCTGCCGTTGATGCATGCGAAGGACGACAAGACCGTGGATTACCATGCGAACGCGGAAACGAGGAGAGCAGCGATAAAGATGCTCCAGGAGGAAAAGGCGCTGGCTCTGCTGATGGGCTCGGAAAAGATGTATGGGCTGCTGAACATGACGACGTTAAGCAGAGACTATCAGGCGGCTGGGGTACCGGCGGCGTTTCTGGCGCGCGAGGACTACCTGCTGCTGTGGCAATTACAGGCCGCGGGGACCGTGGAGATGGAAGTGAACATCCAAGGGACGCTGAGCGGAAAGCCCGCGGAGGTGTACAACACGGTGGCTGAGATTCGCGGGACGGAAAAACCGGACGAGGTGGTAATTCTGGGCGCGCATCTGGATTCGTGGGATTTGGGAACGGGAGCGACGGATAATGGAACGGGATCAACCGCTGTGCTGGAAGCAGCGCGGGCACTGCAGAAATTGGGAGTGAAGCCGAAGCGGACGATCCGATTTGTGCTGTTCACTGGGGAAGAGCAAGGGTTGAACGGATCGCGGGCGTATGTGGCGGCGCACAAGGATGAGTTAGCGAAGATTTCCGGGGTGTTGGTGCACGATAGCGGCACCGGGAAAGTGCTGACGGTCGGATTGATGGGGAATTACAACGTGCGGGAAACGATGGACCGCGTGCTGTATCCACTTGCGGAAAGCGCGGGAATCATGGAGCCGACGCTGCGAAGCGAAGGAGGATCGGACCACGTTCCGTTTGACGAGGCGGGAGTGCCGGGCTTCTGGTGCGTGCAGGATCCGGCGGACTACGACCAGACGCATCATTCGCAGGCGGATACGCTGGACCGCGTGAGGTGGGATGAATTGACGCAAGGCGCGGAAGTGCTGGCAGTTTTTGGGTACAACGTGGCACAGTTGCCGGAGATGCTGCAGAGGAAAGCGGGGAAAGAGGCAACGAAAAACTAAGAGGGACTCAATGGAGTTTCAGGTATTGCCAACTGGGGTGCTCGCCTGAGGCGGGCTGCATCCCTACGAAAACGAGATAACCATGCGACTGGTGGTGCAGAGGGTGAGCCGGGCGAAAGTGACGGTGGAGGGCCACGTCACGGGAGAAACTCGCGCGGGGCTGATGATCCTGCTCGGCGTGGGCAAAGAAGATAGTTCGACGGTGGCGACGGCAATGGCGGAAAAGGCGTGCAATTTGCGGATATTTGAGGACGAACAGGGGAAAATGAACCGTTCGCTGCTGGACGTGAAAGGTGAAGCACTGGTAGTTTCGCAATTCACGCTTTACGGCGATGCAAGGGGGCAGCGGAGGCCGAGCTTTATCACGGCGGCTCCGCCGGAGCTGGCGAAGAAATTGTACGAAGAGTTTTGTGAAGCGATGCGGGGGTTGGGCGTGAACGTGGGGACAGGGATTTTTCAGGCGATGATGTCGGTGGAGTTGGTCAATGAAGGACCAGTCACAATCCTTATCGATTCGGACAAAACATTCTAAGACAGGCGGAAAAATGGCACGGGAGAAAGAGAAGTGGACGGCCGCGAAAGCCGTGCGGGAATTGAAGCGCCTGGGCGAAAAACGGAACGTGGAAGGCATGGCCCGCTACGGTATCCGGGCGAAGAAAGTGTATGGAGTATCCAAGCCGAAGCTGGACGCGCTGGCAAAGCGGATTGGGAAGAATCACGACTTGGGAATGAGATTATGGGCCACTGGAATTCACGACGCGCGAATCCTGGGAGTGTTGATTTCGGAGGCGGAGAAAGTCAGCGCGAGACAGATGGACAGTTGGGTGAAGGATTTTGACAACTGGGACGTCTGCGATGGAAGTTGCTGCCATTTGTTTGTGTTTGCGAAGCCCGCTTGGAAGAAGGCTTTTGCATGGACGGGGCGGAAGAAAGAATTTGAAAAACGGGCTGGGTTTGCAATGGCGGCGTTTCTGGCGGTGCACGACAAAAAGGCTGAGGATGGAATCTATTTGAAGTTCCTGAAAGTGATCGAGCGCGAGGCCTGGGATGAAAGAAACTTCGTGAGGAAGGCCGTGAATTGGGCATTGCGAAACATCGGAAAGCGGAATTTGCGATTGAACCGTGCGGCGATATTGAGCGCGGAACGGATACGCAGGCAGGATACGCGAGCGGCACGATGGATCGCGGGAGATGCCTTGAGAGAGCTGCAAGGGGAAGCAGTACAGAGACGTTTGCTCCGCGGAGCAGCGTGACGAGAGATATCGATGAAAGAAGGTAGCTTGAGAATTCGGCGGGCGCGGCAAAGTGATGCGGCGCGGATTGCGGAATTGTCTGGGCAGCTTGGCTATCCTACGACTGCAGGGGCCATGGCGGGCCGTTTGAAACTGGCGCTGCGAGAGAAGAGCGGCGCTTGCCTGGTGGCAGAGACAAAAGAAGATGGCATTATTGGGTGTGTGCATGTGAGCGTGGCGCCGCTGTTGGAAGTGGAACGACGAGCCGAGGTGAACGGGTTGGTGGTAGACGAAAAGGAGCGCAGCCGGGGAGCGGGTTGGAACCTATTGGAGGCGGCAGAAAATTGGGCGCGGAAGATGCGGTGCAAAGGGATGTCGGTCAGGTCCAACGTGCTAAGGGAACGCGCGCACGGATTTTACTTGCGGCATGGGTACGAGCATTACAAGACGCAGAAGGCGTTCCGAAAAGAATTGTAGGCGGCATTCGTTTCGTTGGACTTCTTACCTGATACGGCGATATCCATGGCAGATTTGCAACAGGGTACACCGGGAAGACGGGACCGGTGACAAATTGTATCGTGATGCGATAGACTAAGTATATGGCTGAGAAGATTACGGACGGAGAATACCGGGCGCTGGCGGAGTTGCGTTACCGGCTACGACGATTCCTACAGGAGGGCGACACCACCGCGGTGCAAGCCGGGCTAGAGCCGCAGCAGTATCTGTTGTTGCTGGCAATCCGCGGCTTGCCAGATGGGCAGGAGGCAACGATCACGGCACTGGCCGAAAGGCTTTCCCTTCGCCATCACAGCACGGTGGAACTGATCGACCGCATGGAAACAAGGGGTTACTTGCGGCGGACGCGCGGGCGGGAAGACCGGCGGCAAGTGCTGGTTTCGCTGCAACCCCGCGGCGAAAAGTTGCTGGAGCAAGTGGTGGAGCACCGGATCATTGAATTGCGAGCAAATGGCCGGGCCCTGGTAGGGGCGATTGATGCGCTGCTCGAGCGGAAGCGGGCAGCACGTAAGCGACGAACGAGAAGGAAATCCTCCAGGCACAATTGAGGAACAGAGTGGGAAAAGAAACGGAAGCACAATTGCGTCCCGAAGAGGAACGATTGCGGAGGCGCGTGCGAAGCGAAGAACTGGGCGACTTTACGACCACTCTTCGCGTGATCCCCATCTCGCTGCTGGCGATGGGGATTGGTGTGTTGTGCGCATTTGTGGCGCTGGTTCTGTTGCGGCTGATCGGGTTGTTTACGAACCTGTTTTATTTCGGGGGATGGAATACAGCAATGGTTTCGCCGGCGGGGAACCATTTGGGATTGTTCAGCGTGCTGGTGCCAATTGGGGGCGCCCTGATTATCGGAGTGATGGCGCGCTACGGTTCCGAGAGAATCCGCGGACACGGCATTCCAGAGGCCATTGAGGCCATTCTGATTAATGGGAGCCGGGTAGAGCCGAAGGTAGCGTTATTGAAGCCACTGTCTTCGGCGATTTCGATTGGATCGGGCGGACCATTTGGCGCGGAAGGCCCAATCATCATGACGGGCGGCGCGTTCGGATCGATGATCGCGCAACTGTTTAAATTGACGAGTGCGGAGCGTAAGACGCTGCTGGTGGCGGGAGCTGCGGGAGGAATGTCGGCAACCTTCGCGTCGCCGGTTGCGGCAGTGCTGCTGGCGGTGGAGTTGCTGCTGTTCGAATGGAAACCACGGAGCTTGATCCCGGTAGCGCTGGCGAGCGCGGTGGCGGCGGTGGCGCGGCGCTACATACTGGGATTCGGGCCGCTGTTTCCTGTGCCCGAGCACCCCTTGTTCATTGGTCCTATGGGTTTGTTGGGCTGCGCGTTGGTGGGAATTCTGGCGGGGGGATTGTCGGCTCTGCTGACGATTTCGGTGTATGCATCCGAAGACGCGTTTCAGAAGCTGAAGATTCACTGGATGTGGTGGCCGGCAATCGGCGGGCTGGCGATCGGGCTGGGCGGCTTGATTTTTCCGCAAGCCCTGGGCGTGGGCTACGACACAATCGGAGCGCTGTTGCAGGGGAACGTGACGACCGGCGTGATCTTGGGAGTGCTGTTGGTCAAGTGGTTCATCTGGGCAGTGTCGCTGGGGTCGGGCACTTCGGGAGGCGTGCTGGCACCGCTGTTGATGATGGGAGGAGCGCTGGGCGGGCTGGAAGCAATGTTCTTGCCGCACGAAGGTATTGGGTTTTGGCCATTGATCAGCATGGGAGCGATTTTGGGCGGCACGATGAGGTCGCCGTTCACGAGCGTGGTGTTTGCATTTGAGTTGACGCACGACGCGAATGTGTTTTTGCCGTTGCTGGTGGCGAGTGTGATCGCGCATGGTTTCACGGTGCTGACGCTGAAGCGGTCCATCTTGACGGAGAAAGTGGCGCGGCGCGGGTATCACCTGAGCCGGGAATATGCCGTTGATCCGCTGGAATTGTTGTACGTGCGAGAAGTGATGCGCACAAACATCGTGAAGCTGCACGTTGGAAACACCCTGGGAGAAGCGCAAACAATCCTGGCGGGGAACCACAGACCGGGGCAGGAGCTGGTGCCTGTCGTGGATCATGGAGACATCCTGCGCGGGATGTTGACGTTGAAAGAATTGCGTGAACCAAAGGAAGGCGGCGCGGCTGCGTTGGAGCAGAAGATCGGAGAGATGATGAAAGCGGAGCCGTACGAGGCTTTTCCGGATGAGCCGCTGCGCGTGGTGGTGAACCGCATGGCGGAAGAAGGTGCGACAAGGTTGCCGGTGGTGGAACGCGAGACCGGGAAACTGCTCGGAATGGTATCGCTGGATGATTTGCTGAAGGCGCGGACACGGCACATGGAAGAGGAACGGCGGCGAGAGCAGACGATCAAGTTTCCGTTTCTTGCGCCGCGAGGAAAAAAGATGGAGGAGACGCCGGTTTGAAGCTCTTAACCTACTCGACCGTGAAAGTAACTGCACGCCACTCGGTCTTATTTCCGGACGAATCGCTGGCCTGGACCTCCAGCCGATAGGCGCCCGCAGGCAGTTCGTTGATTGCAATTTCCTCCGCGAGCTGAATTACAGGATTCCCGGGCCGAATTCCTGACGTAACTGGCCGCCAACCTGTGTCCGACTTGAGCTCTCCGGTCTTTATGTCCGTGACTTTCATCTGAAATTGCACCTTCGTTGTCTCCGTCCTTGCGACCAGCGGTCCGTAAATCTCGAAATAACTCATCAGGCGCTCGCCCTTCGCGAAACGCATATCTCCTGCAGGTGAAAACTCAAGACCGTTGCTGACCAACGGAACGTACTTGGGCGCTTCGGTTGCCCCTCGCGGTTTATCAGGTACTTTGCGAGTTTGCTTGCAAAGAACCATATCGCTAATTGCGAGACTCTGCCGGTCGAAGTTTTCGACCTGTAGGGGCATTTCCACTCGCCCGAATTTCTCTCCATCTGAAACCACAAGCCTTAGATCATAGTCACCGCTCGGGAGGACGATCTGCGTCTCATAGCGGCTGGGGATCATGGCCGATCCTAATACTTTGAGCAAGTCCATTGGGGGTGGCACTATGCCGCGATAGAAATTCGAAGGCCAAGTACTCCAGGTGTCACTGAAGCGAGCGGCCAGAGCCTTTCCCTTGTCGTAAACCATCCCTAAGACAGCAATGGTCACAACCATATCCGTGTTGCGCCACTCGCGTTTCACAGCATTCGAGGGAAACTCAACTGCAATATCGATACGATCTGCGTCGGAGTCGCCAGGGAGAGAAGCCACTTGAACGAAGACAGGAAGCTTTCCTTTTTCATTTGAGTTTCCGAAGCTCTCCATCTGGTTGCCAAGCTTGGTTCCGTTCACAGGGTCGGAGGTTGGATACTTCGTCTTGCAGTATTCCTCGGGGACAGAAACGGTCGCATGACGGTGGTTCACCTTAACCTTGATTTTGTGACAAGAACCCTCAGGGGAAGGCGGAGGAATGTATGAGAGAAGATAGTCATGCAGGGAATAGGCAACTGCAATATCGTTGGTCACGGGCTGTAAGCCCGGGCGGGACCAAATGCCCCTGCGCGAAAACTCATCTTGCCCCTGGATAGCCTCCGGCTCAATTGCGAAGTTTTGAATCCTTTGCTCTCTGCCGTCCTCAAAGACTCTAAAGTCCTTCAAAGAGAGGCCGGTAATTTCCTTGTCAAATTCTTGATACATGCTTCCCGACTGATGGATATCGGATTTGTCAATCACAACGACTGGTACAACCACCTCATTCGCTTCAACACGAATTGTCAACGAATTCCCGCTCTGAGCCATGGAGACCGACGATCCAGAGCTGAGAGCCATTCCAATTAGGAGCAAATGAAGAGCTAACTTGGTCATCCTTCAACCAATCAAGATGCGCCCACCGCCTGAATTCAAAAGTTTTTGAAAGACGGCCAAGGCTAGAAACCACCGCCGCCACCGCCGCCGAAGCCGCCGCCCGAGAACCCCCCACCCCCACCGCCCCCAAAACCGGAACCGCCCGAACTGCGCGGAGCGGAGGCCAAGGTGTTAGCAGCGACGGACGACATGGAATTCAAGCTGCTTACAAACATGTAAGGATAGAAGCCCGCGCCGAAGTTGCCCTGATACCACTGTGGCGGCTGGGTATAGATATTCTTGAAGGCGTTGCTCCAGTTTTTTTCGACGCCGAGGGCCATGGCAAAGGGAAGAAACTTCTCAAACATTTCCGGCGTTTTGATCATGCGATTGAAGCGATCAGCTTCAACGTGATTCAGGAAATCCTCGAAGCCCAAAACACCTTCCAGGGCGCGAGCGCCGACTTGTGTGTGCGCAGGCATCAACCAGCCGAATGCGCAGATGATGGCGCCGGTGAGAATTCCGGAGACCATGAATGACCCCGGAGCCATTCCCATGTTGCGGGCGATGGCGTTGCCACCCCAAATGAGAATCACACCGGCAACGATGCCGAAACCGATATAGCTGGACCGGACGGTGTCTGGGCGATGCGTGTAGTAACCATGGCCGAGGAGAGAAGCGAAGATCTGGTCACGGATGCCGGGGATGCTGGTGTAGAAGCGATTGTGGAGTTCGGAGAGAGAGACAGAATCGCCAGCATTGCCGGCAGTGAAGAGGCCGCTGAGGAGATCCTGTTCGTGAGGTTGCAGCGTGTTCCATTCGGCTTGGGATTTCTTCAGGTGGAAGACGTACTCCTTGCTGTGAGTTAAGCCGAGCATGTGATCTTTTTGCTGCTCTTCGATAACCAGATAGCCGCGTACTGCGAGATCAACGATGGAGGCGGTGATATCCCGCATGTCCACGGAATTGTCAACTAGCGTACCGACTTCGCCAGGAGTGAGCTTATCCGGAGGCTCATATTGTGCAGTGATGGGGCGAAGGCGCGGATCGCGGCCCTTGGTCCACCAGAGCCCGAACATCAACACGAAGGCGACGATGGGGATGAAGAACGCCCAATTGCTCTGGAGAAAGAGCAAGAAAGTGTCGGCGCGTGTGGGTTCGCGAACGGCGCCTTTGTCAAACGCGACGGCGACGGTGAGGCCTTCGTGAATGCGAAGAGGGGCGGTGGTGTTGACGTCCACGCCAGTGCCAGCGACTTCGGCAGTGGCTTCGTGGCCAGTGGAATGGAACGATCCAGTCAATACGTTTGTGCGAATGTTGGAAGCGGCGGGAGGGAGAACAATGTGCGCGCTGGCGGAATCGATAGGAATGTCCCAAAGGTCGCCGGTAACATTCCAGTAGAACTCGTCATGATCATCGAAGAAACGCAGGGCGTCTTCCACGACGTAATCAATGATGACGGTCTGCGTGGAATTGTCGGCGTCGGGAACGTAGATCTTGAGTTTGAGATTCTGGCGCTCGCGGCTGGACTCGAACTTTAGTTTGTTGCCGTTACCGTCGGTGATGCTGCGGACATCGAGAAAGAGACTGTAGTTCAAGCCGCTGGGACCGACATATTCGACGGGGATGGTGCGGTAGACGCCGTGCCAGGGACCACCCTTGAACTCGAAGGTGATGTTCTCGGTGACATCAACTTTGGCGTCGGGAGTTACCGTAATTTCCGACGCGAACTTCTGGATGCGAAGCTGGCGGCCCTGGGCGAAGAGATGAGCCGGGAAGAGAGCCGAGAGAAGCAAAACGAGCGCGATGTGACGGCGAAGGTGCGTGGCGCACTTCATCATGGATGGACTTTCCTGGAGCTTAAGCTGTTGGCGCGGCCGGAGTGTCGAAGCTGACTTTGGGGGCTTCGCGCTCGGCGGCGGCAGTGACTTCAAAGAATTCACGCGACTTGAAACCCAGCATTACCGCGATGATGTTCGTAGGGAATTGGAGGATCTTGGTGTTGAGGTCGCGAACAACGGCGTTGTAATAGCGGCGAGCGTTCTGGACGGTATCTTCAATCTGGGAAAGAGAATTCTGGAGCGAGGTGAAGCTCTCAATGGCGCGGAGTTGCGGATAGGCCTCGGAAAGAGCGAAGAGGCTTTTCAGCGCACCGGAAAGCATGCTTTCGGCCTCGGCCTTATCGGCGGGGCCGGTGGCAGTCATGGCGCGGTTGCGCGCGTTGATGACAGCTTCGAGTGTGCCCTTTTCATGAGCGGCATAGCCCTTCACGGTTTCGACGAGATTGGGGATGAGATCGTAGCGGCGCTTGAGTTGCACATCGATGTCCGCCCAGGCGTTATCGCAAGTGACCTTCAGCCGGACGAGGCTGTTGTACATGGAGATGACGAAGATCACGAGGAGAACAAGGATGCCCAGAACAATGAGACCAAACATAGGTCAACCTCTTTTCAGGAGAGATGGGAAATCGGGAACAAGTTCACTATAAGGGCGGGGAGAGGCGGAGTAAAGGAAAGTTGAGAGTAGGAAGGGCGAAAAGGGCAGCGGGGGAAGGCGCCAGGTTGAAGGATATAAGAGGTTTGCGAGCGGGCAGCGACGGATGCATAGTGGTGCTAGCATATAGTGAATAATTAATATATGCTAAAGCGGGAAAGTCCCTCCAGGCCAAAACATGCTCTTCAAAACTGTTAGTGCGTCCGTGTACGGGATTGATGCGTACCTTGTGGAAGTTGAAGTGGATGTGGGATCGGCGCGGATGCAGGACTTCAACGTAGTGGGATTGCCGGATAACGCGGTGAAGGAGAGCCGCGAGCGGATTAAGTCCGCCCTGCGCAACTGCGGCTACGAATTTCCCTATGGACAGGGAGTGACGATCAATCTGGCGCCGGCAGACTTGCGAAAGGAGGGATCGGCGTTCGATTTACCAATGGCACTGGGATTGGCGGGTTGCCAAGGGCAATTTTTCGGGAAGATGCTGGACAAGATGATGTTTCTAGGTGAGTTGTCGCTGGACGGAAGCGTGCGAGCGGTGCGAGGAGCGCTTTCGGCGGCAATTACGGCGCGGGACAACGGACTGACGGCGGTGGCAGTGCCGGAAATGAATGCGCGCGAAGCCGCAGTGGTGGACGGGATCGACGTGTACGCGTTGAAGTCGCTGCCGCAGGCGGTGGACCTGGTGAATTCGCCGGAATCGTTCAAATGCGTGAAGGTGGACGCGAAGCAGATGCTGAACGAGGCGGCACAATACTCGGTAGATTTGCGGGATGTGCACGGGCAGCAAGCAGCGAAGCGGGCGCTGGAAGTAGCTTGCGCGGGCGGACACAACATTTTGTTTATCGGGCCGCCGGGCGCGGGAAAGACGATGCTGGCGAAACGGATTCCCACGATATTGCCGCCGATGTCGCTGGAAGAAGCGATCGAGACGACGCGCATTCACAGCGTCGCGGGAACACTGGAGAACAGCCAGGGTCTGATTGGAACGCGGCCGTTCCGTTCGCCACACCACACCATCAGCGATGCGGGGTTGATTGGAGGAGGGGCGATACCGCGGCCGGGGGAAGTTTCGCTGGGGCACAACGGGGTGTTGTTCCTGGACGAGTTGCCGGAGTTCCAGAGGAATGTGCTGGAAGTGATGAGGCAGCCGCTGGAAGATGGGTCGGTAACGATTGCGCGAGCGGCCGTATCGGTGACCTTTCCATCGAGGTTCATGCTGGCGGCGGCGATGAATCCGTGTCCTTGCGGATATTTTGGGGACCCGACGCGGGAATGCCATTGCACACCGCCGATGATCCAGCGCTATGTCTCGAAGATTTCGGGGCCGTTGCTGGACAGGATTGACATACACATTGAAGTGCCCGCGGTGAAGTACAAGGAATTGCGCGCGCCATCGTCTTCGGAGGATTCCGCGGCGGTGCGTCTGCGAGTGATCGCAGCAGGAGCCCGGCAAACGGAGAGATTCAAGGGGGAAAAGAAAACTTATTGCAACGCGCAGATGGCGCCGAAGATGATCCGCAAGCATTGTGCGATAACGGCTGAGGGAGAGAAGCTGCTGGAAAATGCCGTGGTGAAGTTGGGATTGTCGGCGCGCGCACACGACCGGATCTTGAAGGTGTCACGAACGATCGCGGACCTGGAAGGCGCGGAGGATATTCAGGCAAAGCACCTGAGCGAGGCGATTCAATACCGGACCCTGGACAGGAGTTATTGGTCGTAGGGGTAAGCGGCGAAGAGAAGGAGCGGGCCGGATAAGAACGAAGAACCCACCTTTTTGCTTAAGGGGCAAAAGGTAGGCCACGCGCCGCCTGCCCATGTGCGGAAGCGTCAGCTAGGCATCGTTTACCCGGCAGCGCGTGATCTTGCCCTGGCGGAAACCGTCCATACAGCGGTTGCAGGAAATGCAGTCGGCATCCGGGCCGCCTTTGTGCGCCTCCCAGCGGGCAGGAAGGTCGGGCTCACGTATGAGGGGCCGAGCCATTGCGACGAAATCCGGTGAGCCCGCCTGGAGAAGCTGCTCGAGCCGGTCGACGTTGCGGTTGCCGCCGGTCAGGATCACCGGCACCTGAAGGCGCAGTCTCCGCGCATATTTCAGGAAGTAGGATTCGGGTTCGGCTTTGCTGACCGGTCCAATCACGTCGATGGCCGCCACGCCGGCCTTTTCCACCTGGGCGGCAACAGCGGGAAAAGTATCTATGTTCGTTCCACCATCGACGGCATCATCGCAGTTGAGCTTGGCAACGATCGGGAAATCGCCTCCCACAAGTTTTCGGGCTTTGGAGATGATATCGGCGATGACGCGGACGCGCTTTTCCAGGCTTCCCCCGAAGCGGTCGTCGCGCGTATTGGTATAGGGGGAAAGAAACGAGCCGAGCAGGTATCCGGCAGCGTAGATTTCCACGCCGTCGAAACCAGCGGATTTGGCGCGGCGGATGGCTCGCGCAAATTGTCCTGTCATCTCTTCGACTTCCTGAGTGGTCATCGCGCGCGGCTGTCTTTTCCAGGAGGGAAACGGCTTGGCCGACGCCGCGATGGGGTCGGCCAACTGACCCACTGGAGCAGTGTGGGTGATCTGCGCCAACACAATGCAGCCGTTGTCAGCGGCGTGGACCGCGTCGGCGATGCGGCGGATGGAGGGAATGAAGCGGTCGTCATAGATGCACGTTTGCAATTCGGTGTAGCGGCCACCGGCCATGACGGCCAAGTTGCCGCTGATGATCAGCCCGGCTCCGCCCTGGCCAAGAGCACGATAGATCGAAATGCCCTCATCGGTCATGACGCCCTCGTGGCAGGCATTTTCCGACGTAGCGCTGCGTACGAGACGATTCTTGAGGCGGAGACTGCCAATGCGGCCGGACGAGAAGATGCGCCGTTCCTCGGGTGCGGCCAGACTACTCAGCCCTCCGCTGGCGAGGATACTCAGTCCTGCACCGGCGCTCAGACTTAGAAATGTTCTGCGAGTGGACTTGGATGAACTAGCCATGACGGCGGGCAGGCCTGGGAGGGAAGCTGATCGGGCCGCACTTATAGGTTAAGACGTACCGCCGGGTCAAAGGTGAGCTGAGAATCCAACGGACTTTGTAATGTCCCAAAAGGCTCCATTGACTTCGGTTTAGGCGCTGTGTTACGGATATGTACGCCTAACCAGCGAGTCCAGTGGCCGCAGCAATGACCGGGAATGGCGCCAGACACTAAGCACCTGGAAGTCATCTTAGACACCCACGTTGAGAGCGTAAATCTCGCGGAGGAGATGTGTCTGCGCGTGGCGGAAGCATCGGGATTCGCGGAAGATGAGTGCTACCGGATTGGGATGTCGGTGCGAGAAGGCGTGATCAACGCATTTCATTATGGGAACCAGGAAAAGGCCGAAAAGAAGATTCATTTGGCGATTGATCTCACTGGCGACAAGATGATCATCCATGTGATGGACGAAGGAAAGGGTTTCCGGTTGAGGGACGTGCCGGACCCGTTGGCGGAGGAGAATTTGCTAAGTACGTCTGGGCGCGGGATATTTCTGATGCGAGCGTTCATGGATGAGTTCGACGTCGTTCCGGGACGGACGGGCGGCGCGGAGATTATCATGTCAAAGAAGCTGCCGTTGTCTGGAAGCGCATCGGGCAATGGCAATCATAAGCCGTCAAATTCGGATGCCGCACCACATCAGGAAGCGTAGGAATATTTATGCCAGCTTTGTATGCCACCACGCGTGAGGTAGGGGTCATCACCTTGATTGATCTGAGCGGGAGGATCGCGCTGGGCGAGGGAAGCGCGTTGCTGCGCAAGACGATTCGCGATCTTCTGGAGAGCGGACACAACAAGATTCTGCTGAACCTTGGCGATGTGAACTATATCGATAGCTCCGGTATCGGTGAACTTGTGAGCGGATTCACCGCAGTGCGCAGCCGGGGTGGCGAATTGAAGTTGCTGCACCTGACAAAGAAGGTGCACGACCTGCTGCAGATCACCAAATTATTTACAGTGTTCGATGTTTACACCGATGAGCCAACGGCGGTTGGAAGCTTCCAGTAAGGGCCGTTGTCCTTCAGACTTCGTAGGAAATTGCTATCAATTGGTTCTAGAACCTGCTGTGTGAAATTCAGCAGGGCTTGGGAATTCACTCAATTGGATTGAGAGCGCAGTGCCATGCCGATGGAGTGGGCAGAGGCAATTTTTTTCCTGTTCTTCAAACGTAGACAATTCATCAAGTTACAAAAAAATCTGAAATGACAGCGTGGTGCGGGGGTGTGTCTGGTGTCATGCCACTGGACCGCGACGTGCAAACATGACCATATATACCTAGGGACAGGGGGGAGTACTAGTCCTGGGCTGTCCATTTTTCCGCTAACCCATTTTCCTATGACGGCAATCTCATTCGGCGCCGTCGGCACCAAGCAGGGGGAATCGTAAATGGCTCTCTTCGTTGGGTTCGACGTCGGAAGTGTCAGCGCCAAACTCGCAGCCGTGTGGTTGCCGGGCGATTCGGAACGGAATGCGCCTGCGCCGACGAACGGACATTTCTTGAGGGCCAGTTACGGCACGGGGCACAAATGCGATGCGCCCGTGCTGCTCTCCGGGTACCGCCGCACTTTCGGGAATCCTATCCAAACAATCAAAGAGCTACTCGCGGAATTTCAGGCGTTGGTGCCTGGGGAGGAAATTCAAGGCATGCGGGTAACTGGCTCTGGCGGGCGGCTGGTAGCCGAAGCCTTAGGCGCTCATGCGGAAAATGAGTTCAAGGCCATCGCTTGTGCGGTAGGGCAACTTTATCCAGAAGTGCGGACGGTTTTTGAAATTGGCGGCGAGAGCTCGAAATATTTGCAGTTGGCAGAGAACGGCAACTCGCAACACGCCGCCGGATCCAACACGCACACTTACGCAACAGGCATAACGGACTATTCTACAAGCGGAGAATGCGCGGCGGGGACCGGTTCGTTTCTTGACCAGCAGGCTTCGCGGCTGAAGTACCGCGTCGAAGAAATTGGTGATGTGGTAGCGCAAGCAAAATGCGCGGCGCGAATCGCGGGACGATGCTCCGTGTTCGCGAAATCCGACATGATCCATGCGCAGCAGAAAGGTTACTCGACGGAAGAAGTGTTAAAGGGGCTGTGCGAGGCGGTGGCGCGGAATTTCAAAAGCAACATCGTGCGCGGAAAAACGGTGAAGCCGCAAGTGGCGTTGATAGGGGCAGTATCGCAGAATCGCGGCGTGGTGCAGGCGTTGACGGAGGCTTTTCGGCTGGGGGCGGAAGGCCTGTTTGTGCCGGAAGAGTACGCCTGGATTGGAGCGCTGGGCTGCGCGCTGCTGGAGCGCAGCCAGAAGGACGATCCAGCGCGCAGGAATAGCAATGGGCACTACCGATCTCATTTGCAGCTTGCGGGCGAAGCAGAGCGCGATCTGGCCCCGCTGTCGTTGAGCAACGTGCTGTTGCTTCGCGATCATCCAGAAGCCTCTCGCACAGAGGCCCTGCCTGGAAACGGCGAAGAGATTTCCACGTATCTGGGAATTGATATCGGATCGGTCAGCACAAATTTGGCGCTGCTGGACGATTCAGGCGGCTTGTTGCATGGAATATATCTGCGCACGTCGGGCCGTCCGATTGAAGTGGTCCAGGAAGGCTTGCAGGAAATCGCTCGTTTATTTGGAGAGCGGATCGTGGTGCGAGGCGTGGGGACGACGGGATCCGGCCGCGAATTAATTGGCGAGTTGGTGGGAGCGGACACGGTCAACGACGAAATCACCGCGCACAAGACGGGGGCGGTCTACGTTCACGAGAAGCTGGTGAAGAACCGTGCCGGCAGCGCGTTAGAGAACGGAGAAGAACCCGGTGACGTTGACACAATATTCGAAATAGGAGGGCAGGATTCCAAGTTTATTTCCATTGACCACGGAGTGGTTGTGGATTTCGCGATGAACGAAGCGTGTGCCGCCGGAACAGGCTCCTTCCTGGAGGAACAGGCCGAGAGGATGGACATCCAGATCAAGGATGAGTTCGCAGAAAAGGCCATGGCATCGACGGCTCCGGCGCGGCTGGGCGAACGCTGCACGGTGTTCATGGAACGCGACGTCACGGGCTGGATGCAGCGCGGCAGCCAAGTGGGCGATCTGGCGGCGGGGCTGGCTTATTCGGTGGCGCTGAACTACCTGAACCGAGTGGTGCGGGGGCGCAAGATCGGCAAAGTCATTTATTTCCAGGGAGGCACAGCGTACAACGATGCGGTAGCGGCCGCGTTTTCGCAGTTGTTGGGGAAACGCATTATCGTACCGCCGCATAACGGGATTATTGGAGCCATCGGGATGGCGCTGATCGCGCAGCAAGTAACACGCGCGAAAGAAAGCGTGCAGGAACGATTGCATGGGAGAGCAGTGGCGGCTGCGGCAGGAGTTGGGGAGGGCTTTGCCGGCACACTGACGATCACCAAGTGCCCTGATTCGGTTTCATCGTTCCGCGGGTTTGATTTGAATCGAGCGCCCTTTGAGACGCGAGAGTTCGTGTGCAAAGCCTGCTCTAACTATTGCGACATGAAGGAAATTACGGTTGAGGGACGAAAGACGTATTGGGGCGACAAATGCTCCGACAAATTCCGGAAACGGGCGCGCACGGAGAGGCGGCCGGTGATTGATGACTTGATGGCGGTGCGCGACCGCTTGTTGCGCGAGGGCTATAACGAACCCGCTTCTGGCGGGGCACCGGGGAAGCTCCGTGTGGGCATTCCACAGGCGATGTATTACTACGATCGCTTTCCGTTTTGGCGAACCTATCTGGAAGGCATCGGATTCGTGGTAGTTCTCTCCGGCGCTACGGATCATCACATTGCGACGCGTGGCGCGGAACTCAGCCTGGCGGAGCCGTGCTTTCCCGTGCAGATCGCGCACGGGCATGTGCATTCTCTGCTTCGAGGCACGGAGCAACGGCCTCCAGTAGATTTTGTGCTCTTGCCAAATGTCATGGACATGGAAGCGCCGGAACCCTCGGTTGCCTCGCACCTCTGTCCGTGGAACCAGACGCTGCCCTATGTGGTGCGTTCGGCGCCGGAATTCGAGGCGCATGCCGACGAATTTCTTGCACCGACTCTTTATTTTCGCGCCGGGTCCAAACATGTGAAAGGGCAGCTGGCACAATACTTTGAAAGACTCGGTGTCAGCCGGCGTAAGAGTGACCGGGCAGCGGAGGCCGCTTACCTGGCCCAGACGCACTTCGATGAACAACTTGTCGAGGAAGGACGCCAGGCATGCGCCACACTGCGCGCAACGGGCGAGCCAGCAGTGTTGCTGATCGGGCGCGCGTACAACATCTATGATCGCAGCGGGAATTGCGATATCCCCAGGAAGTTGCGCGACCTGTATGGTGTGAATGTCCTGCCATTTGACTTTCTGCCGCTGGACGAGCGCGCATCTGGAGATCTCCATCCCAACATGTTCTGGCATTCGGGCAGGCGGATTCTGGAGGCGGGGCGTTTCGCCAGCGAACATCCCAACATTCACATCATTTACATCACAAATTTCAAGTGCGGGCCGGATTCGTTCATCAAGCACTTTCTGCGGGATGTGGCGGGGGAGCCATTCCTGGTGCTGCAATTCGACGGGCATGGAAACGATGCCGGGTATTTGACGCGCTGTGAAGCGTACCTGGATAGCAAGGGGCTGCTGCGATGCACGAGCGTTCAATAGAACGTTCGCGGACGATTCCGCGAACGCATGCGCTCTACGGTAGAAAGACGTACGTGCCGCGGATGGTGGAAGGCAGCGCGCGGGCAATCGCGGCAGTGTTGCGCTCGCTGGGCATCGACGCGGATGTTACGCCGCATTCGAACGCCCAGACGATGGAATTGGGTGGAAAATTCTCCAGTGGGGATGAGTGCTATCCGCTGAGAGTGACGGTGGGAGATTTCCTGCGCATTACGGAACAACCGGGATTTGACCCGAAGAAAACGGCGTTTTTCATGGCTTCAGGGCATGGGCCGTGCCGCTTCGGACAATATGCGTCCTATCTGAAGCAAGTGATGGAGCAAGTCGGCTGTCAGGAGGTTACGATTTTTCAGCCGACGACGGAAAAAGGATACAGCGATTTCGGAGAAGCATCGAACCTGTTTACGCGGGGAGTGTGGCGGGCGGTTGTGGCGGGGGACATCTTGCTGAAGCTGTTGCTGAAGACAAGACCGCACGAGGTCACGCTAAGCTCCGCAGACGCCGCCTATGATGAGAGCGTGCAGGCGTTGTGCAAGGTTTTGGAGAAGCCGTACGCCAGTCACGTAAAGCAGATGCAAGCGCTTTGCGGCTGCCTGCTGAATGCGCGCGAGCAATTCCGCAATTTGCCGGTTGAATTTGACTGCAGCAAGCCGCTGATCGGGGTGGTGGGAGAGATCTTCTGCCGCTTGAACGAATTCAGCAACAACGAATTGGTGCGACGACTCGAATCCGCGGGCGCGGAGGTGTGGATCAACGACTTGTCCGAGTGGATCTGGTATGCGAATGCCGACCAGCACAGGCGATTGCAAATTTATGGCCGGCGAATCTCGATGGAGGCGGCCAGCGCGTTCGTTCGCAATACCATCCAACGCAAGGATGAGCATGCATTGCTGGCGATGTTCAAGGAAGATTTTCACGGGTACGAAGAGCCGCACGAGATTCAGGTGGTGCTTGATCACGCGGAGCCCTATTTGCCGGCGCTGGGTGCGAACGGCGAAATGGTTCTGAATGTCGGCAAGGCGGTTTATTTTGCGAAAAAGGGGCTGGATGGCGTAATTGATATCAGCCCGTTCAGTTGCATGAATGGAATTGTGGGCGAAGCCGTTTACCCGCGCGTGAGCCGTGACCATGCCGGGATTCCAATCCGCAATTTTTATTTTGATGGCACGAATTCCGATTTGGAACGCGACATCGGCATCTTCCTGGAACTCGCCCGGTCTTACCAGCGCCGCAAGCCTTGGCCGCGTGTGATGCCGGCTAACGCGAAAGCCGCGCGTGCCTGAAATCTTTGACGAACTCTTCAATCTGGGCGTCTGCCTGGGGCACAATCGAAGGCATGGCTTCTGCCGCGGACACTGCCTGGATTACCGAACATGCCAAAGAGCTAGGATTTGACCTTTGCGGTGTGGTGCGCCTGGAAAACTTCCCTGAATTGGCGCGCTTCGAGGAATGGTTGGCGCGAGGCTATTCGGGTGAGATGAAGTACCTAGAAGATCCGCGGCGGCGAAATCCCCTGCTCGTTGAAGAGAAGCTAAAAAGCGCGATCGTGTGCGGCTTGAATTACAACACAGAACACCCGTATTCGGTGGACGCCGCCGCAACGACGGGCGGAGAACCGCGCGGCTGGATATCGCGATATGCGTGGGGGCGCGACTATCACGAAGTCATGTGGGAAAGATTGAATGCATTGGCAGCCGCGCTGCAAGATAAGTATCGGGAGCCGATTGTAACGCGGGCCTATGCGGATACCGGGCCGATTGCAGAGAGAGTATTGGCGAAGCACGCCGGGCTGGGTTGGCTTGGGAAGAATACGCTGCTGCTGAATAAATCGTGGGGATCGTGGTTTTTTCTTGGCGTGATTCTGACTTCCCTGGAATTGATGTCATCGAGTGAGCGGGCAGACGCGCCGCCACCGGATCTTTGCGGCAATTGCCGGCAATGCCTGGACGCATGCCCGACGGGTGCGCTGGTTGAGCCTTATGTGCTGGATGCGCGGCGTTGCATTTCCTATCTGACGATCGAATTGCGAGGCAGCATTCCGGAAGAGTTTCGCGAAGCGATGGGCAGGCATGTATTTGGTTGCGACATCTGCCAGGACGTCTGCCCGTTCAATCGGACCGCACCCGTGATGTCGTTGACGGATTTTCAGCCACGAGAGAACGAGCCGCTCTTTCAACCTAGTCTGGAATGGCTGGCGGGAATGAGCGAAGAAGAGTTCAGAGGTAATTTCCGTGGGAGCGCCATAAAACGTACAAAGTGGAAGGGGTTGGTACGCAACGCTTGCATCGCTACTGGGAATAGCAAGATTGCACAAGACGCGCCCGATCGCGGACGAATTGTGGGGCTCCTGCAGAGGCTGGCGGGATCATCGGACGCCGTCATTGCAGAATCTGCCCAATGGGCTTTGCGGCGCATCCAATAAATGACAGTGCCAGGTGGATGTGGCGAATGATCTTTCGGTCAGTTCGGTTGAGCGGCGATGGGTGGGAGAGCTATAATCCCACGCGCAAGCAGAAGCGCCCACCGAAGCCGAGGAGTTCTGATGAATCGCCGCAAGTTTCTTGTGAGCAGTGGCATTCTCGGTGCTGGCCTGCTTGGGGCAGGCCAGGCGGCCTCAGGCATGTTGCAGATGGAAACCCGGTCGGATTTCAATCCAAATCTAAAAGTGGAGGAAAAACCCGTGGCATTTACAGTGCCCCCTTTGCCGTACTCGTTTGACGCATTAGAACCATACATTGACGCCAAGACGATGGAAATCCATCACGACAAGCATCACGGCGCCTATGTCACCAACTTGAACAAGGCGCTGGAGGGTCATACCGACTTGCAAGCTAAGTCGCTCGATGACCTTTTGAAGGGACTGGACAGCGTGCCGGAGAATATACGGAACGCCGTCCGCAACAATGGCGGCGGCCACTGGAATCACTCGCTCTTCTGGCAACTAATGAAGAAGGGTGGAGGGGGAGAGCCCAAGAGCGATCTCGCTGCGGCCATTACGGCTGGCTTCGGATCGTTCGCAGGGTTCAAGGACAAATTCAAGGCTGCAGGCTTGGGAAGGTTTGGTTCCGGCTGGGCGTGGCTATTGGTGAAAGATGGAAAGTTGGCGATTGATTCGACGCCGAACCAGGACACGCAATACTTTACCGGTGGCAAGGCGGTGCTCGGCGTGGACGTCTGGGAGCACGCTTACTACCTGAAGTACCAGAATCTGCGCGGGGACTACATTGACGCGTGGTGGAATGTAGTGAACTGGGACAAAGCGGCGGAATTGTACAGCGCAGCGCGGAAGTAAAGAAAATCAGCGGAATAAAAGAAAAGGCCCGCCGGGACTGAGTCCTGGCGGGCCTTCTTTTATAAAACAAATTTGACAATTTGCTATCAGGCCATCAAACGCGGACGGGCCAGAGGCAAGATGTTCCGCGAATGCATGGGCTTGCCATAAAGACGCGGGCGGCTAACAAAGGTTGGGGCAGGCGGGGCAGGAGTACTGACGGCTGCCGGCATGGATTGAATGGGATTGCGGGCGGTTTCCCGCATGAGTTCCATGCGGCCGCGGACCTTGAACTTGGCGAGCAAGGAAGAAACGTGGAACTTCACCGTACGTTCGGAGAGGTTCAGTTCGGAAGCGATTTCCTTGTTTGCGAGACTGCGGAGAATGCCGTTGAGGACTTCCTCTTCGCGGCGAGTGAGCCGAACAGCGCTCTTGACCTTGTGCCCTGCCTGGAGAAGCTTTTCAGCTTTTTCCTCCAAGCCACCCAAGCTTTCCTGCGGTGCGGGAACCATAATCATGTAATCACTGGGGGATTGGCCGCGCACCAGACAGTGCATGGCGAGAAGGCCGGCGGCGTGATCAACTGGGAGTTCGCCATCGGGGCCGGCTTCTACATGAAAATGAGCGGTACCAGAAGTTTTCTCGTAGAAGAGATAGACAAACGGGGAGGGAGAGGTTCTGGGTTGGGTGATAGGATGCGTTGCGACTGATCTGCGGATCAACTTCACGTGCACTCCTTCGATAGTGCTTCGTGGCGGGGACGAAGCGCTCCTGTAGTTTGGACTTATGCATTCCTCCTGAGGAGGTCGGCCGGATTGACCGGGCAAGCGGACAGGGCGCGGGCTAGGTTAGCCAATTGCCCCGATGCAGCCAAAAACCGGCTGCAGCATCGAAGGCACGCGAGAAGGAGTCCCCATCAAACCACTTGCGAACGTTACACCTGACCAAGGTAGGAATGAGCACCCAGAATGCCGCTGAGGGAGAATTCTATAGTTCAATTTTTCAATCAGTTAGGGAGATTCGAGAATGTACTGCCGATGAATGGTGAGTAGAAATTGCGTGGGAGGAGCATTTTTTGCGCTTTTTTCGGCGATGAAAGCGATTACGGGGTCAAAACGCGTGTCTGTTCCGGAGAGATTAACTCGTAATCGATGCCTCGCCAACGTATTCTGCGGCCAAAGGACGACAAAAAATTCCACAGGTACAAAAATGGAACGCCTACGGCCAAGACAATGTAAATCCAGGATTGCCCCATAATTTGCGCGCGCAATACGGGTAAGGCCTCTGTGACGCCGATCACACGGAAAGCGCCACGAATGGCTGCGAGCAAGAAGGGCAAGACCAGTATGAACATAATTTGCAGTGAGGGGCGAGAGGAGAGGGTAAGGCTGAGGGTAATGTACAGGCCCAGGACAGCAGTTAAGCAATAAAGAAAATGGGTGGCGAAGGCCATAGCCCACATCTGGTGACGATAGACGCGAGTGATGATGATCTGGCGGTTGGTGAAGCCAAGCAGACCAGAAAAGTCCGTATTGATGTACGAAGGGACCAGGCATTCGGGAAGGAAGACGATGCCGCGCCCGGTTTTTTCCACAGCCGCTGTCAAGGAGTAGTCATCACTGAAGGAGTATTGCCAGACGTCCATCATACCAATTTCTTCAAAGAGTTTCCGGCGGATGGCCGTGCCGCCGCCCCAGCAGAAGTTTTTCTGGTGATCGCCGAGCATGGTGACGACCGAGGCGTTCCAGGCGGCAAGGAGAGCGGTGGGAAGATCGGAGCGATTGGGAATGAACCAGCGCATGGCGGTGGTGGCGCCGATGCGGGAATCCGTGAGCGGCGCGACCATGTGGTGCAGCCAGGATTTGCCGGGGCGACCGTCGGAATCGGTAAAGACCAGAACTTCAAATTCGGGAGGGAGCTGTTCGACAGCGGTGCGAAGATTGTTCACCTTTTCGCTGCAATTTTGCGGCTTTCCGGCAATGATGACCGTGGCTTTAATACGGGAAGATGCCGCGACGCGTTTCACGATGCTGTACGCCGCATCAGACTCGGAGGCAAGCACAAAGAAGACTTCGTAGTTCTGGTGATTGAATTCGCAGAGGGAGACGAGATTGGGTTCCAGGCCGGGCTCCATGCCGCGGCACGGGCAGATGACGGCGGTGCGCGGAGCGAAAAATCCCGGATCCGTTTTCAGACGGCGGCGGACGTAGACGAGCCACTGAAAGCCATGGTAGAGCAGATAAAGGCCCGCAGCGATCTGGACAGTCGCCAGGAGGTAATAGAGGTTTTCCACGCAAGCCGAGCATAACAGAGAGAAGGAGTGTGGGAATCGGGTTGTCCAGAGGTAGAATCGCAGAGGTAAACACCCGCAAACGGAGGGGGAAAACAGAGATGAACGCAAGAGTGGATAGTTCGATGGTGACGACAGGAACCGAGCTGCAAGGATATCGCGTGGTAAAGAATTTCGGAATTGTGAGAGGGATTACTGTGCGCTCGCGAAGCGTGCTGGGGAACATCGCGGCGGGGATTCAGACGATTGTGGGCGGGAACATCACGGTGCTGACGGAATTGTGCGAGAAGGCGCGGGAAGAGGCCTACGAGTTGCTGCTGCAACATGCAGCACAGCATGGTGCGAACGCGATTCTGGCGATGCGCTACGACGCGAATGAAGTGATGCAAGGCGTGACGGAAGTGCTGGCGTATGGGACGGCGGTGCAGGTGGAGAAGATCAGCTAGGCTGACGGCGAGTTTTTGCGACAATTGCCTTGGGTAGAGCAAATCGTTGCCGTGCGGCGCGCAACATTGTCGCGATGAGGCGACCGCGCTTGGCTGGCGCGGGGCAAGGCAGTTCCGACTTGTTCGGGGGCGATCGTGTCGAGTTGAAGGAATAATCGTGGGAATGGCATCAATTATTGCGCTGATGCGGGGCCCATCGGCGCTAAAACAAAAAGTGAAGTCGGGAACAGCGAAGCGCATGCTGCGATTTGCTGTTCCATATGCTGGGCTTTTGGCGGTCTTTCTTGCTGTCGTCATTCTGGGCTCCGCGATTGGCATCCTAAATCCCCTGATCTATCGGCACATCGTTGATTACGGCATCCTCAAGGGCAGCGCCACGCTTGTTATCCGGTTCTCCGTCTTGGCAGCGGTCGTCGGCCTCTTGGACAACGCGCTCGGCCTGGCCCAGTCCTATCTGTCCGCCGTGGTCGGCGCTCGCATCGTACTGGCGCTGCGGACGAGACTCTTCGAGCATATCCAACAAATGCCGCTGGCGTTCTTCACGCGGGTGCAGACCGGGGCCCTCATGAGCCGACTGAGTACGGACGTGACCGGCGCGCAAATCGCTTTCACGGAGATTCTGTCGAGCGTTGTTGGCAACACCGTGACACTTGTCTTGGTCCTGGGAGCGATGTTCGCGCTCTCGTGGCGGATCACGATTGCGGCTCTCGTGCTAGTTCCACTTTTCATTCTTCCCGCGCGCTTTTGGGGGCGAAAACTCCAGGGAATTACGCGCGAGAGTTTCAACCTCGCGGCGGCAATGAATAGCCTGATGGTCGAACGTTTTAATGTTGCTGGCGCCCATTTAGCTAAGCTTTTTGGCCGTCCGCTGGAAGATGGCAAGGTATTTGCGAACAAAGCCAAGCGCGTCTCTGATATCGGCGTCAAGCAAACAATCTACAGCCGCCTCTTGTTTAGTGCATTCCTGCTCACGGCGAGTCTCGCGACGACATTCGTTTACGGCTGGGGTGGCCTGCTTATCGTGCAGCACCGGCTTGACCTCGGCACGGTCGTAGCCCTCGTCGCTTACCTGGGTCGCCTAAACAGTACCGTAATGGGGCTTTCAAGTCTGCAGGTTAACTTGATGACCGCGCTCGTCTCATTCGAACGCGTCTTCGAAGTACTCGATCTACGCCCGATGATACAAGATGATCCAAACGCAGTCGCGATTCCTAGCGGTCCGGTCCGGGTCGCGTTCGATGGGGTCTCTTTCCGGTACCCATCAGCGTCGGAAGTGTCGCTTGCGTCACTGCAATCGATTTCCGTGCCAGAGGGGGCGCCGGAGAAATTTGCGCTGACCGACATCACCTTTGTTGCTGAGGCAGGGCAGCTTCTCGCTCTCGTCGGTCCATCGGGAGCTGGAAAGACCACCATCTCTCAGCTTGTCGGCCGGCTATACGACGTGGAGGCTGGCGCAGTTTTGGTGAACGGGAACGACGTTCGCAAAGTGAAGATTAATAGTCTCCGTCAACGCGTCGGCACCGTGACTCAAGACGCCCACTTTTTTCATGACACAATCCGGGCGAATCTTCTCTATGCCAAGCCCGGCGCAACGAACGCGGAACTTACCGATGCATTGCGTTCGGCGCAGATCCTACCGCTCATCACGTCCTTACCCAACGGCCTCGATACGCTGGTCGGCGAGCGTGGCTATCGCTTCTCGGGAGGAGAGAAGCAGCGACTGGCGATTGCCCGCGTTCTTCTGAAGGCACCCGACATTGTCATTCTCGACGAGGCAACCGCACACTTGGATTCCGAGTCCGAGGCCGCAATCCAGCAAGCGTTCGAGGTCGTGCTGCGAGGTCGCACTTCGATTGTTATTGCGCACCGCCTCTCGACCATCCTCAAGGCCGACCAGATCCTCGTTGTGAATGACGGGCGGATTGTGGAGCGTGGGACGCATGCGGAACTATTAGACCAAGGCGGTCTATATGCGGAACTATATAAACGACAGTTTGCCGACTGGGGAATTCAGTCGAAGGCGAATTCGATTCCGGTCTGAAGCCGGACACTACTCTGTTGAGATTCCGAACAACAGTTCGGTATGACGGTGAACGCCGATTCCGGTGTGGTCGCGCAGGCCATTAGAGAATGGTAGAATCTGCCTTCCATGTTCTGTTCGTCATGCGGATTACAGATGGCGGCGGCGGCGCGGTTTTGCGCGCGCTGCGGAACGCCCGTTGATGTTGATACGGCGGCGACCGTTCTGGGCGATGAGGCGGGCCTGGATGCTAATCAAGAGACGCTAGCGCCGGAAATGCCGGCGACCCCACGGCCGACTCCGCGGCCTGCTTCCACGCAGCGCGTGGCGCGGTCGAATCCTCCAAGCAATCCCACATTAAGCAGCAGCGACGCGATCGGGGGCGGACGATTTGCTCCCGGAGTGATCGTCGCCGAACGCTACCGCATCGTAGCCATCCTGGGACGCGGCGGAATGGGCGAGGTGTATCGCGCCGAGGATTTGAAGCTCAGCCAAGTGGTGGCCATCAAATTTTTGCCAGAAGCGCTTACGAGTGATGCAGCGGCGCTGGCGAGATTCCATTCGGAAGTGCGCGTAGCTCGGCAGGTTTCCCATCCAAATGTGTGCCGCGTATTCGATATCGGCGATGCCGAAGGGATTCCGTTTTTGACAATGGAGTATGTGGACGGAGAAGACCTGTCATCGCTGGTGCGGCGGATTGGACGGCTGCCGCAAGACAAGGCCGCGGAAATTTCGCGGCAGATTTGCGCGGGGCTGGCCGCGGCGCACGAGCGCGGAGTGGTTCACAGAGATTTGAAACCGGCGAATGTGATGCTGGATGGCGCGGGTAAAATCCGCATCACGGATTTTGGTTTGGCTGGAATTGCGGCAAGTATTCAGGGCGCGGAAGTGCGCGCGGGAACGCCGGCGTACATGGCGCCAGAGCAGCTTAGCGGGAAAGAGGTCACGACAAAGAGCGACCTCTATTCCCTGGGACTGGTGATGTATGAGGTGCTGACAGGAAAACGAGCTTTTGAAGCCGCGACGCTGCCGGAACTGATGAAAGCGCGTGAAGAAGGTACGTTCACAAATCCTTCGACGCTGGTGCGGGATTTGGATCCGCTGCTGGAGCGGGCGATTCTGCGCTGTCTGGAAAAAGATCCGGGCAAGCGGCCGGCTTCGGCGTTGCAAGTGGCAGCGGCATTGCCGGGAGGCGACCCGCTGGCGGCGGCTTTGGCGGCGGGGGAAACGCCTTCACCGGAAATGGTGGCGGCGTCTGGGGAAAAGGAAGGGCTCAATCCACGCATTGGATTGCTGTGCGTGGCGGGCGTGTGCATTCTGCTGGTTCTGCTGGTGGGAATCGCAAAACGCGCAAAGATGGTTTCGTACATTTCGTTTGGACCGAGCCCGGAAGTGCTGACGGCCAAAGCGAACGAAATGATTCGGTCCTTTGGCTACACGGATGCGCCGGTGGATACCGCGCAAAGCTTTTCGCTGATGCAGGATTACCTGCAACATATCTCCGATACGGTGAAGACGCCAACGCGTTGGGATGTCTTGCGACAGGATGAACCGCCGAGCGTGCTTTTCTGGTACCGGCAGAGTCCGATCCTGCTGACGACGCTAGCGCCCGTGGACAATTTGCTTTATGGGCGCATTCAACCTGACGAGCCGCCCATGATTCATTCCGGATCGTGTTTTATCGGGTTATCGCCGCAGGGGAAAATGCAAGTGTTTCGTGCGATTCCGCCGCAAGTGGACGATCCGCTTACAGAGCCACCGCCCATACCGGACTGGAGCCGATTATTTGTGGCGGCGGGTCTGGAGCCAAGCCAGTTCAAACCGGTGGCGCCACGCTGGTATCCGTTGGCTTGGGGAGATACGCGCGCGGCTTGGGAGGGAAGCTGGCCGAATCACCCGGAGATTCCGCTCCGAGTAGAGGCGGCAGGCTATCGGGGACGGCCGATTTTTTTCACTCTGATATCACCGTGGGACAAGGCCGCACGAATGCAGGCGCCGGTCCGTACGCTGCAGAACACGTTATCGGAATGGTTCAGTATCGTGCTGCTGTTGGTGCTCATGGGCATGGGCATGTGGATGGCGCGAAACCATTTGAAAGCGGGACGCGGGGACATGAAGGGCGCGATGCGACTGGCATCGTTTGTAGTAATCGTGGGGATGGTGGACTGGGCGCTTCTGGCACACCATGTATCGTCACTATTTGAGTTGGTGCTATTGATATTGGCGTTGAGCGTCAGTCTTTTTTTTGGAATGGTGGTGTGGTTGCTGTATACGGCGTTGGAACCGTATGTACGGAAGTATTGGCCGGACTTGCTGATTTCGTGGTCGCGGATGCTTGCAGGGAAATTCAATGATCCGGTCTTCGCGCGCGATGTGTTGTTGGGAACGCTGTTTGGACTGGCATCGGCGGTTTTGGAACAGATGCAACCGTTCGTGGAGGCTGCGTTGGGGAAGCCACCCATGCGGCCATTCGGGATGGGCGCGTCGTACGTTCTGGAAGGGATTCGAGGCAGCATTGCGACCGTAGTGTCACAAGCGTCGGGGTCATTCTTGAGCGCGCTGCTGGTTTTCTTTATGTTTTTTGTTTTGCGGCTAGTATTCCGGCGCAGCTGGCTGGCCGCCGTGGTAATGTCCCTGCTGTTCTGCATACCGAGCATTGGAGCACAAAACCCGTTGATTGATGCACTGTTCACGGCGCCGTTCTTTCTGGCGTACCTGTACATCCTTTACCGTTTCGGACTGGTAGCGCTTTACGTCCTCTATTTTGTCGATCAATTGGCGGACCAGATGCCGCTGGCGATGCCGCTGGGGGCGTGGTGGACAGAAGGCGGCGTGGTGGCATTGATCGCCATCCTGGCTGTTGCGATTTATGGGTTTCACGTGTCGCGTGCGGGGAAACCCATTTTTGGCGGGAAGGCATTGGAACTTTAACGAGTTATTGCAGGTTTTGCGTCAGAAGTGCTCTTGAGAACTCCCTCTGTAACTTCCGCGGTGAGCGATTCCAGGCCGGTGAGTGCGCGCGTGGCGGCGAGGCGCGCTTTTTCCAGAAACGAAGAATCGAGAAGGAAGGCGCAACGATCGACGAAGGGGTGATTGGCCACTTCGAATGGTTTTCGTGTGCGCCGAATGGAACCTGCTTTCGCCAGAATCGCCTGGTACATCTGCAAGTCGGCTTGAAATTCCAAAGCGTCACCGGCATTCCAACGTTGCTGACGCGTGAGGGCGGCAAGATATTTTTGTTGGAAAGCAGCGGCCGTCTTGCGTTTCGTTTGCGCAGAAATCTTCGGGCCACCTTGAAAGTTGGATCCAGCGGCAATTTCCAAAGCGCAAGCGGACATCGCCAGCAAGGCTTCGCGTTGCAACAAGGTTAAAAGATCGCGATAGAGTGCTGCGTGCACCTGTAAGCCATAGCGGCCGTGTTCAACTACATAGGAATCGACAAAGCGCGGGACGATGCGCTCGCGAAGCAGGGCTTCACCCAGGTGCTGAGCCAGAAGGGTCGCAAGATTCGCGGTATCGAGTTTGGGCGCCGGTTTCAAGATGAACCAATGTTAGCAGGAGTCGGCGAGAACATTGACAGAGCGAGTTGCCAGCATAATCGGAAACTACTAAGACAGAAAAGGCCCGGCGGACTCGGCTGCCAGGCCTTCGCTGATGAATGTTGAATTTTAGTGAACGGCAGTTGGTGAATCGCCGACTCCGGCCGCGGGCGGTTCGGGTTCCGGGATGACTGGGGAAATCGGATCCTTTTCGAGAGCCTGCTCGAGAACTTCGTCGAGCGTGCGCACGTAGGAGATTGTCAGATCGCCCAGGATTTCCGGTGGCAAATCGGCCACGGCGTTGGGTTCATTGTCCGCGGGCAGAAGCACATGCTTGATTCCAGCACGCTTGGCTCCGAGAACTTTTTCCTTCACGCCACCGATCGGGAGAACCACGCCGGAGAGGGTCATTTCGCCGGTCATAGCCAGACGATTCTTAATTGGACGGTTTGTGAGCAAGCTGACAAGCGCCGTCACCATCGCCGCGCCAGCGGAGGGACCATCTTTCGGCACCGCGCCAGAAGGCACGTGGATGTGAATGTCGGCCTTGCGGAAGAAGTCTGGATCAATGCCATAGCGTTCGGCGTTGGCACGGGTCCAGGTGAGTGCGGCGGTCATGGATTCCTGCATGACTTCGCCGAGATGGCCGGTCATAGTGAACTGCTTCCCACCGCGCATACGGCTGGCCTCGATGAAAACGATGTCGCCGCCCACGGGAGTCCAGACGAGGCCGACAGCGACGCCAGGCTTCTTGACGCGCTCTTCGACTTCCTTCTCCGTGCGGAATTTCGGCACGCCCAGAAACTCGCGAACGATTTCCGGCGTAACCATCATTTTGTCGGGCTTGCCTTCGGCGATGCGGCGGGCCTGTTTGCGGACAAGCGTGGCAATCTCACGTTCGAGATTGCGCACGCCGGCTTCGCGCGTGTAGCTGTGAATGATCTCCCGCAGGCCTTCCTCGGTGAATTCGAGTTGTTCGCCTTCCTTGATGCCGTGCTCCTTGGTCTGCTTGGGAATCAGATACTTGTGCGCGATTTGGATTTTCTCTTCACCGGTGTAGCCGGGGAGTTCGAGAATCTCCATGCGGTCGCGCAGGGGTTCTGGGATGGGATCCATCCAGTTGGCCGTGGCAATGAAGGTGACCTTGGAAAGGTCGAAGGGCACATCCAGATAGTGATCGCGGAATGTGTTGTTCTGCTCCGGGTCAAGCACTTCCATGAGAGCGGACGAAGGGTCGCCGCGGAAATCGCGGCCGAGTTTGTCCACTTCATCGAGCATGCAAACAGGGTCGTTGGACTCGGCGCGCTTCAGCCCCTGAATGATCTGGCCGGGCAGAGCGCCAATATAGGTGCGACGATGGCCGCGAATTTCGGCTTCATCGTGCATACCGCCAAGGGCGATACGAACAAATTTGCGGCCGAGCGAACGCGCGATGGATTTGCCGAGCGAGGTTTTACCGACGCCCGGAGGCCCGACGAAGCAGAGGATAGGGCCCTTCATGCCTGGCTGGAGCTTTTTCACGGCCAGGTAGTCGAGGATGCGCTCCTTGACCTTTTGCAGGTCGTAGTGGTCTTCGTCAAGAATTTCGTGGGCCTTCGTGATGTCGATTTCCGCGCTGCCAGAAGACTTGGACCAGGGCAGGGAGGTCATCCATTCGAGATAGGTGCGCGAGACCATGTATTCGGCGGAAGCAGGGGTCATTTTGGAGAGGCGCTTCAGTTCGCGGTCGCACTCCTTCTTGGCCTCTGGAGTCATGCCTGCTTCTTCCACTTTTTTGCGCAGTTCATCAATTTCGGCTTGCGCGTCGTCAATCTCGCCAAGTTCCTTCTGGATTGCCTTCATCTGCTCACGCAGAAGGTATTCGCGCTGGTTCTGGCTGACTTGTTCCTGAACCTGTTCGTTGATCTTGCTGCGGAGTTCAAGAACTTCCATTTCCTTGGAAAGCTCACGGATCAGTGTTTCCAAGCGCTTGCGCACGTTCGCGGTTTCGATCAGTTCCTGGCGCAGCAGCGTGGAGAGGCTGGGGAGAGTTCCAGCAATGAAGTCGGCGAGCCGACCGGGGTCGTCAATATTCAGAGCAGCATTCTGCAACTCATCGGAGAGCTGCGGAGAGCGGCTGACGACATCGCGGAAAAGTTCCTGGGCATTGCGGACCAGAGCCTCGAGCTCGGCATCGTCGTCGCCAACTGTATCGGGTTCCAGTTCGATGGCGGCCCGTAAGAAAGGGCGCAAGCCAAGGAGTTCGACGATGCGGATTCGCTGCAGACCTTCCAGGAAGACCACGACATTGCCGTTGGGCATTTTGACGGTTTTGTGGACTTTCGCGAGCGTGCCAACTTTGTGTAGATCGGCGGCCGCGGGATCCTCAATGCGAGGATCTAATTGAGCGACAACGCCGAGAAGCTTTTCTTCGCCGGCAAGCGAATTAACGAGTGCGAGAGAACTTTCCCGGCCCACAGTCAGAGGCAGGACGGCACCTGGGAACAGCACAGTGTCCCTAACCGGAAGAATCGCGAGCGTTTCCGGTACAACAAATTTCTTTTCAGCCATAGTGTCCCTCAAATCCAGCGGTAGAAAGCGCCGCCTTGCCGGATTAGATGCAGGGAAGGGGAAAAGGGTGCCCAACGCTGCAAACAAACCGAGCAGATATCTTTAGTCGATAACGCTCAGATTTTAACCTAACTATGAGTCCGAATGCAAATGTCGCTATATCTAGTTGACAATAAATAGCTTACCTTATTGCTTGCAAGCCCCACATCTCTTTATCGGCCATCTCCTCGGCGGGGATAATGTTCCTTTATAAACTGAACCGCCTGCTCCCGAGTTTGAAGCTGACCTTCCAACTGGGCATCTTCCAGTGCAGTCAGCATTTTTTGAAAATCGGGCCCTGGGCTATAACCCATATCCTGCAAATCGTCGCCGGTCAATAGGCGAGACGGGCGGAATTGCTCTGCGGGAGTTTCGGCGAGGAGAGTCTTAAGCGTCTGGTAGGCTTCCAAGTGCCCATGGCTGGAGAGGCAATCGAGGCGATGCAATTCGAGGTGCTCGGAGAAAGCGGGAAGGCGGACAAAGCGTTTTAGCGTGGATTTGCGCATCTGCGCGACGTCTTTGAATTTCATGTGATTTGCAATGAGGGCGAGAATCTGGGCGGTGTCGTCATTGGAGAAGCGCAGGCGTTGGCAAATCGCCATGGCCATTTTCACTCCAACCTCGACATGGCCGTCGAAGCGGATACGGTCTCCCGTAACGGATGCGGGGCGAAAGGTGGGTGGTTTGCCGACATCGTGAAGAAGAACGCCCCAAGCCAGCGTTGGGGAGACACCAGCGGGGAGGCCAGCGAGCATGAGGCAAGTATGAATCCAGACATCACCTTCAGGATGATATTCGGGAGGTTGCGCCACACCTTTCATGGCAGAAATTTCTGGCAGGAGTTGCGGCAGAAGGCCGGAATTGTCCAGAAGCTCGAAGCCGCGGCGCGCGGAGCCTTCCGTAAGGAGTTTGGTCAATTCTTCGTGAACACGTTCGGCGGAGACGACGTGAATCTCTTGGGCGAGAGACTGAATGGCCGCGAAGGTTGCGGATTCGATAACGTAATCGAAGCGTGCGGCAAATCGGATGGCGCGCAGCATGCGGAGTTTGTCTTCCGTGAAGCGGCGGTAGGGTTCACCGATGGCGCGAATGATTTTTGCCTGGAGATCGCGCTGGCCGCCGACATAGTCGAGGATCTCGCCGGTTTCGTGGCGCATGAGAAGGCCGTTGATGGTGAAGTCGCGGCGGGCGACATCCTCCTGAGGAGTTTGGGAGTAAACCACGGTGTCTGGATGTCTGCCGTCGGAGTAGCCCACATCGGAGCGAAAGGTAGCGACTTCAACTTTGCTGTCATCGGCTGGGACTAGAACAACACCAAATTGCGCACCGACCCCCACGCTGCCGGGGAAAAGCTCCATGACGCGTTCAGGAGTGGCGTCGGTGGTGACATCGAAATCAGCTGGTTCGCGATTGAGGAGGATATCGCGCACACAGCCGCCGACAAGCAGCGCTTGGTGGCCATGGCGGATCAGCGTATCGCAAATCGAATTTGCAAGTTCGCGGGAATTCACGGTCTGATTATGCGCCATGCGCATCGGAGGGCGCACAAGAATTGAGAAGAGGGTGAAGCGGAGAGGTTATTTGCAGCGAAGCACAAGGCAAGTAATGTCGTCAGACTGACGGGTAGTGCCGACAAACTGTCCCACCTGCTGCATCAGGTATTGCAGAGTTGCCTGGGTGGGAAGATCCGGAAGATCGCGAATGAGAGAGATCCAGCGCAGGTCGGTGAACTCTTCGCCCGCAGCGTTGAAGGCCTCGACAACGCCGTCGGTGAAAAGGATCAAAGTGTCTCCGGGTTGCAACTCGACGGTCGCGGCGACGAAGGTTGCTTCGTGGAGAATGCCGAAGGGCAAGCCGCCGGATTCCAGGCGCTCGATGCCGCCGTTGGCGCGGCGAACAACGGGGGAATTGTGTCCGGCATTCACATAGACGAGGCGGCGCGTGGACGGATCGTACTCGCCGATAACGCCGGTGGTGAAACGGCGGCCTTCGAGGCTGTGGGCACAGGCGTAGTGATTCAGGCGCAAGGCAAGCTGCGTTAGGGGAAGACCTTCGGAAGCGAGAGTGTGAAGGCTGGCTTGCAGGGTGGCCATCAAAAGTGCGGCGGGGACACTTTTGCCGGCAACGTCCGCCATGACAAGCAGAAGCTTGCCGCCAGAGGCTGCGTCGTCGGTGGGAAAGAATGCGTCGTAGTAGTCGCCGGCAACGGAATTTTGCGGGCGAGTCCAGAAGGCGACTTCGGCACCGGGAATTTCGGGTGGTTCGGAAGGCACGAGCCAGGATTGAATTTCGCGGGCAATCTCGAGATCGCGCTTCATGATGACTTTGTCGGCGAGTTCGAGAAAGAGCAGAAAAAGGAACAGCAGGATAGCGATGAACTCGTAGTGGTTCTTCTCATTGGAGAAAAACAGCAGGACGAGTCCGACGAGAAGAAGCACCCGGCGCGCAGGAGAAAGCTTGTTCAGCAACGCCCAGAAAGACTGGCTGATGACTGGCCAGGGCCGCCTCCAGCGGGGCAGTTTGCGGATTTCACCCCAATCGACGTCCTTGCCGTAGAAGCCATAGCTGGAGCGAGCGTCGGCGGCAAACTGGGCCCAAAGATCATCAAGGGCGCGGCCTTCGCTGACGCGGTGCCAAAAGTTCTGGGCGTGCGCAATCACGGAAGGGTTGCGCGGCAAAGAGGCGGGCGAGTTGGGAGTAGATGCGGCCATGAATGGCCAGTATAGGACATCGGAGGTAAGCGTGCAGCAGGTCGCGAGGAGTTAAGAGTCGTCGCGACGGAGAGAGCCGCCGAATTGTACGGAGCCAAAGCCGAACTTATCGCGAAGGCGGTCCGTGGCTTTGGTGAGTTTTTCAAGCTTTTCGCGGCGATCAGCTTCGAGGAGGTCGAGCTGTTCGGCGCCGTGGGAAAGCCCGGAAAGCGCGACGCCCAAAAGACGGACCTTGCGTTTGGAGTCGCGATGCTCGCGGAAGAGATCGAGGAAGACGGCGAAGATATCGTTGTCCAGGCGCACAGGTTCCTGAAGGGTTTTGGAGCGAGTATGAGTTTCGAAGCCGGCGTAGCGAATGGTGAGGGTGAGAGTGCGAGAAGAGAGGCCTGCTTCGCGAAGTCGCTTGCAGGTTTTCTGGGAGAGGAGACTCAGCAGGGATTCCATCTCTTCAACGTTGCCGGTATCTTCGCCGAAAGTGTGATTGTGCGAGATGGACTTGGGCTCAGCGTCGATGAGGAATTCGTAGGCGTCGCCCCCGCGCGATTTGCGGAAGAGCGCGGTGCCCCACTGCCCGAATACCTTCTCGAGTTTTTCCTGGGAGTGAGAAGCAAGTTGCTCGACGGTTTCAATGCCGAGGGCACGAAGCGCGCGCTCCGTGACTTCCCCGATGCCGGGAATCTTGCGGATGGGCAGCGGCGCGAGGAAACGCGCTTCCATGCCGGGCGCGACCCACACAAGCCCACGTGGCTTGGCTTGATCGGACGCAACCTTGGCAACGAGACGCGTGGTAGCGAGGCCGCCAGAACAAGGAAGAGCCGTGGTTTGCGTAATGATGCGGAGAAGTTTATCCGCGGCAGCAAAGGGCGGCCCGTGAAGGCGTTCGGTACCGGAAAGATCGAGATAGGCTTCATCAATGGAAACCATTTCGACGATGGGAGAAAACTTGGCGAGGATGGAAGCGACGCGATCGCTCCATTCGGAATATTTTTCGTGATGCCCATCGAGAAAAACGGCATGGGGGCACAGACGAGCCGCGGTGCGGAATGGCATCGCGGAATGAATGCCGAACTTGCGTGCCTCGTAACTGGCTGCAGAAACGACGCCGCGCTGATCGGGCCTGCCGCCAACGACAACGGGCTTGCCGCGGAGGTCGGGGCGCTGAAGAAGTTCCACAGAGACAAAGAATGCGTCCATGTCCACGTGAAGGATGGAAGAGTGAAGGGGGAGTGCCAGCTCTTCGGTGGGGTCGTGTTTGGCGCGGAATCGAGCGAGGTCCGGCATGGCGTTAGCGTACGACTTTGGTTTACGGCAGGCAATGACCAGTCGACGGAGCGACCTGGAGTCTCCGGTGACGCTTCTGGATTACGGCAGCATGGAAAGACGTAACAGCGCTGGGCGATGAAGGGCACTTTGATCCTGGCCAATGATGAGTTTCCCCGGATATTCACCGTGATGTATTACCAGGCCGACAGGTCTGACTGTGTGTGGAACGCGGAAAGGCAACCAGACCCGGAACGATTCGCCAGGGCCCAGTTCATCTGTCAGCCGGTGGGTTGTTTGAGCATTTTGTGGAATGGTTGCGGCGCAGGCTGGGTAGCGGCGCCTTGACTGATCCTCGAGTTCGACGCGAACAAGGCGGGCACGCTGACGAATTCGCTTGGCGTCGCTAGAGACTTCCACACTGGCGATCCATGTGTCGCTGCCCGGAGTGGGAGGACAGGGAAGCTTTGGAGAGGCTTCTGCAGGCGTTACGCTGAGGGCCGAAACGCACCAGTCATCGAAACATTCCCGCTCGCCCGAGGAGAAAGTGCGGCGCGGCATGGCGAAACTAACCACGAGGAGCACGATGGCATATCCGACAACGAATATTCCCAGGATCTTCGCCAAACGGACAGCGGAATCCCAGCGTTGGCGAAGTGCGGCGACGGCAATACAAATCAGGAGGACAAACACGAAGAGTACAGAGGCGAGGAACAGAAGGTCGGTTAGTTTCATGGGGGACTCCAAACTCAATCCGCGTGTACTTTATACCATAAAGTACTTGATGTCGAGTGGAATCTGACGGGGGATAGCGGCGCGAACTGCTCGGTGCGGCATGAGATGGGAAAACAGGTCGGGAAAGGATTTAGACCCGTTCGACGGCGAGTACTCGGGGGATGCCCGCAAGGTCGTTGGTGACGCCCAGATTGGTCCAATGGCGCGATTCGAGAAGGGGCTGGACGGCGGGCAGGCTGTCGTGGCCGAGTTCGAGAACCAGCAAGCCACCAGGCTTCAGGAATTCATGCGACTGCGTTACGAGTTCCGCGTAGAACTCATAGCCTTCTTCGCCACCGTAGAGAGCCACTTCGGGTTCATGTTCACGGATTTCGCGGGCGAGCGTCTCCGCGGTACGGCGGCCAACGTAGGGTGGATTGCTTACAATCAAATCGAAGCGGACGGGAGTGAAAGCATCAAACAGGTTGGACTCGAGAAAACGAATGCTGTCCGCGAAACCATAGCGAGCCGCGTTGCGACGGGCAACGGCCAAGGCAGCGGCGGAAATGTCTGCCGCGTAGACAGTGGCCTGATAAAGTTCCCGGGCCAGAGCGATAGCGATGCAGCCGGAGCCGGTGCCGATATCGACGAGGGTGATGCCATTGCCGGTAAGGCGTGGAGGGCGACCGGCGCGAAGTTCGCGAACGGTGAGGCGGTCCAGAGCGACCTCGATGAGATGCTCAGTCTCCGGACGAGGGATCAGCACATCTGGAGTCACCTCAAATTCCAGGCCCCAGAATTCCTGCTTACCCGTGAGGTGTTGTGTGGGCTCACCGGCAGCGCGGCGTTGAATGAGAGTGAAATAGTGATTCGCGATTTCAGCGGGCAGAATTTCTTCCGGATGCGCGTACAGCCAGCCGCGATCATGGCCTGCGACATGCACGAGCAGAAGCTCGGCAGCCAAAGTGAATGATGGGACGTTGGCCGCGCGCAACTGACTGATACCCTGCTTGAGCAGGAAGCGCACGGAGCGATCGGTGACTCCACCGCTCATAGAGGAGATGTCAACCAATCAGTTGTTCTTTCTGACGGCCGCAGGCTTCCACAGTGCCATAGGCGACGCCATTTCCCGCATAAGCATATTTGGCGATGGCGCAGCCACCTAGCGCAGAGTGGCCGACAGCCAAGCCGCCGAACGCACGCCAGCCAAGAGCGACACCGGCAAGTGCAAAGAGTCCGAGAGAAACACCGCCCAGCGAAATCACGCCGACAGCTATACCACCAATGGCGATAAACCCAAAGGCAAGCCCGCCGAGGGCAATGACGCCAGTGGCGCGTCCACCGATGGCGATGATGCCGTGCGCGGCGGGGCTATAGGAGACGAGTGGCAGGCCTGCGAAGTGGATGGGCGATTGATAGACGTAATCCTTAGACAGAACGACAGCAGTGACGAAATGGGTTAGACCAATGAATACAAGCATGTAAATGATGAAGAAGACCCAGAAGGGCATCATCATCTTGAGCGCGCGATCCGGATCGGAAAATGAATCGCTGAGGCTGCGCATCCAAACGGGACCTGGCTTTGAACCTGGACGGGAAAGCATGGGGACCTCCGCTAAAGAGATTATGCCTCGGCTAGCTCCTGTTTGAGTCGTTCAGCTTCATAATGACCGACCAGACCGTCAACGAGCGGGGCGAGCTTGCCATCCATAACTTCGGTGAGCTGGTGAATGGTCAGGCCGATACGGTGGTCGGTTACGCGGTTTTGCGGATAGTTGTAGGTGCGGATTTTCTCTGAACGGTCGCCGGTTTTGATCTGGCCGCGGCGCTCCGCGAGGATGGCGGCTTGCTGCTTTTCGAGTTCCATTTCGTACAGACGCGCGCGGAGAACGCGCATGGCTTTGGCGCGATTTTTGATTTGGGATTTTTCGTCCTGCTGAGACACGACTAGCCCGCTGGGAATATGAGTGATGCGCACGGCGGAATAGGTAGTGTTGACGGACTGACCGCCGGGTCCGGAAGAGCAGAAGGTGTCAATGCGGAGATCCTTGGCCTCAATCTTAATGTCGATGTCATCGGCTTCGGGAAGGATGGCGACGGTAGCGGCTGAGGTGTGGATGCGGCCTTGCGTCTCTGTGTCGGGGACGCGCTGCACACGGTGAACGCCGCTTTCGTACTTCAACTTGGAATAGACTTTCTTGCCGGAAATGGCGGCGACAATTTCCTTCACGCCGCCCATCGAGGTGGGGGAACTCTCCATCACTTCCACTTTCCAGCCCTGGGATTCGGCGTAGCGTGAATACATGCGGAAGAGATCGGCGGCGAAGATGCCGGCTTCGTCGCCACCCGTGCCAGCGCGGATTTCCAAGATAATGTTCTTGTCGTCGATGGGATCTTTGGGAAGGAGTAGCAATTTCAGTTCGCGTTCGATCTGTTCCTTGCGCGCGAGGAGAAGTTTTTCTTCCTCCTGAGCCATGTGGCGCATGTCGGCGTCTTCGGACTCGACGACCATTTGGTGAGCGCCGGCGAGATCCTTTTCGACCCGCCGGAATTCGCGGTGCTTGGTGACGATCTCTTCGAGTTCGGCGTGTTGCTTCGCGAGTTTCTGGAAGCGCGCGGAATCGGTGACGACTTCGGGAGTAGAGAGTTCTTGAGTCATTTCCTGGTAACGTGCGTCGAGCTGATCAAGTTTTTCGCTCAGAGTAAGTACCGACATGTGTAAGCCTTTCTGCAGCAAAGCTAAAAATCACGAACAAGGCGTGACAAGTGTTGGATGAATTGTGAATCGAGAATAGAAGAGCAGGCGTCACAGAAGGACGCAAGAGGTGTGGCAGCTAATAGAAGGAGGCGTACATTTAAAGTCTACTTAGAAAGAATAACGCGAAAGTCGAAGTGGCGCAATTGGGCCAGATGGCGGCCAAGAGACCCAAGAGACGTTGCTGGGAACAAATGTGGTGTACTAGGATGCGAAGGGAAGATGCCGGGAATGAAAACGAGAGTGAATGCATGAGTGACGGAGCGCGAACATCGCAGGATTCAATAGCGGAGCCGGTGCAATCAATCGCGGCGATGGCCGATTTGGGATTTTTGTGGGACTTCTGGTATCCGGCGATGCGCAGCGACGAGATTTACGGGAAGAATATGGCAAAGGCGACGCTGCTGGAAGTGCCGCTGGTGATCGGGCGGACTAGCGAAGGCAAGGCGTTCGCGATGCGCGACGCTTGCCCCCACCGGGGGATTCCGCTCTCCTACGGACACTTTGACGGGAAGAATCTGCAATGCAGCTATCACGGATGGGAGTTCGAAGCTTGCAGTGGGCAGTGTGTGTTAATCCCATCAATGACGAGCCACGACAAGCTGAAAGTGGAACGAATCGCTGCGGTGCACTATCCCTGCGAAGAACGCGATGGGTATGTTTGGGTGTACATGAACGCGCCGGGAGCGAAATTGCCGGTACAGATTCCGCCGGCGCCAGAATTGCCGAAGTTTAGCGCGAAGTACAAGGTGACACGACTGGAGTGCGAGTTGCCTTCGCACACTGATCACGGGATTATCGGATTGATGGACCCCGCACACGGGCCGTTTGTGCACCAATCATGGTTCTGGCGGAGCAAAAAGAGTATTCATGAGAAGGCCAAACAGTTTGAGCCAATCGAAAATGGCTTCCGAATGAGCAAGCACTCGCCTTCGACAAACAGTTTGCCGTACCAACTGCTGAAGAAGATGACGGGCGAGGCAGTGAGCACGACGATTGATTTTGTCTTGCCCAACATGCGATTCGAGGAAATTCACAGCGGCAAGTTGTGGTTTTCCAGCCGGGCGACAGTAACAGCGGTGCGGCGCGATCTTTGCCGAATTGATTTCGTTGCCGCGTGGAATTTGGCGCTGCCGGTAGCGATTTTCCGTGCATTTGCGAAGGTATTTCTACGGCAGGATCAAGAGACGATGATTCAACAGTCCGAAGGGTTGAAGCACAATCCGCGGTTGATGCTGATTGACGATGCCGACCGCCCCGCGAAGTGGTATTTCGCACTGAAGCAAAACTTGATTGAGTCGCGGCGAACGGGCGTATCTGTGCCTCACCCAATGAATGGGCCGGTCACGTTGTACTGGAGAAGTTAATCACATTCACCGAGTTCCTTCTTTGAAGACAGAATGAAATGGAAAGGACATAACATGCTTAAGGTGGAACACAGGAAGGGAATTTTCAAGGCCATCACGATCGCATTCACAGCAGCTGTTTTACTGTTCACTGCTGGCGGAGGAATTACTTCAAGTGCGGGAGCAGAGAAATTGAACGCGACGCAACTGATCGAACTCGCTAATTCCAAGAGTCCCGCCCTGCACGATGCGATCATGGCGAGCTTCGAAGCCAAGGCACTAAAGGAAGGCACGGCTTGGGCAGGCCACGGGCCGGATTTCTTTTTTGCCACGGAGGCGGCGTCGGAGCCGGCGTTGTTCGTTGATGATGGCCCCGGCCCGAAACTGCAGAGTTTGCCTGGGACGGGCCTTTGGTATGCCGTGGCACGAATCGAGCCAGCAGGGAAAGCGCATGCGTTCCACTACATCGTAGATGGCAAGGAATTCGGCGGGAGTTTGAATCTGCCCGTCTTCGGGGAGCTGTCTTATCTGCAGCCGGGCGTTCCCACGGGAACGCTGTCGGAAAAAATCATCCACACCAGCAAGATTTACGACGGCATGAAGAGCGAATACTGGATTTATGTTCCGGCGCAATATGACGCAAAGACTCCCGCGGCCCTGATGGTGTTTCAGGATGGCGGAGGTTATATCGACAGGAATGGCGGTAGTTTGGCGCTGAATGTGATCGACAATCTGATTGCACAAAAGAAAATCCCGGTGATGATCTGTGTGTTTATCAATCCAGGGGATATCAGCGAATCGCCTGGTACACCAACGTATAAATTTGTAAAGGCCTACTCGGAGAAATGGCAGCGCGACTTGAAAGATTCCATGCGCAGCACCTTGTACGACACGGTGAGCGACCGCTACGTCCGGTTTCTTCGCGACGAACTCCTCGCTGAAGTCTCTGCCAAATACAACATCCGCAAGGACGCGTACAGCCGTGCGATTACAGGTTTGTCGTCGGGAGGAATCTGCTCATTCAACGCGGCGTGGCAGATGCCCGAACAATTCAGCCGCGTAATCACGTGGATCGGGAGCTACGCGAGCATCCAGTGGAAAGAAGATTTGGCGATTCCCGACGGCGGACAGGATTATCCGGACAAAGTGCTGCGGGAAGCAAAGCGGAATATTCGCGTGTGGCTGCAAGATGGATCCGGGGACCTGGAATGGCGGTACGGTAGTTGGGCAACGGCGAATATTCGAATGGCGAATGCCCTGAAAATGTCCAAGTACGACTTCCATTTCAGCTTTGGCAAAGGCACACACAGTGGTGCCCATGGGTCGGCGGAGTTTCCGGCAGAAATGATCTGGCTGTGGCGTGATTATGATGCCAGCAAAACGACACAGACTTATGAGATGGAACCCTCTGAGATGGCCAAGCCGCTATTTCGCGTATCGATAACCAATCGCGACGCGGAATGAGTCGGAGGTGGCGCATCGCTGGGGCCGCGAAACATCGCTGTAAGCACTTCACCGGTTCGCAGTGAAGAGAAATGGAGGAGCCGTGCTCGAGTTCAAATCGGTCCGAATGGAATTTCCGGCGGAAGCCAACATCATTGTCGGCCAATCGCATTTCATCAAGACCGTTGAGGATTTGTTTGAAGCGGTGTGCACGACCGTGCCGCAAGCCAAATTTGGATTGGCATTCAACGAAAGTTCCGGGGCCTGTTTAACACGGGCGGATGGAAATGATGAAGAGCTTCGCGCTATCGCCATTCGCAATGCCCAGGCATTGGGCTGGGGGCATTCTTTCGTTCTGGTCATTCAAAATGCCTACGCCATCAATGTGTTGAATGCGATCCGCAGCGTGCCCGAGGTGTCCACAATTTTCTGCGCGACGGCAAATCCGGTGGAGATCATTGTGGCGGAGAGCGAACAAGGCCGGGGCGTGCTGGGTGTAATTGATGGGAGTACTCCAAAGGGTGTGGAGGGGCAGACGGATATCGCATGGCGGCACGATCTGTTGCGAAAAATCGGGTACAAGCGTTAGAAAAACACAAATTGTTTGTCCACACGATTGCCTCCGTTCCTCGGAAGAACCTCCTTCTTGATGGGTTGTGAAATCCTTGATTTGAGGAACTCAGAAATGATGAATCGTCGGCGTTTCGTAACTTCATTATTGGGTGCGAGCCTTGCCGCTCCCTGCTGCAAGCTGCGTTACTGGGGCCACGCCGGTGACGCGTCTGGCTTAATGCCTTCCCTTGCGCTGCCCACTCCGGAGCAAGTTGCGTGGCAGGATCTGGAAGTTGGCATGATGGTGCACATTGCTCCGAACACCTGGCAAGATCGCGAATATGACGATCTATCGACTCCGCTTTCGGCAATCAATCCAGAGATTGATACGGATCAATGGGCTGATTGCGCCGTTGGGCTTGGCGCGAAGTACATCGTTTTCGTAGCCAAGCATGTCGGTGGATTCTGCATGTGGCAAACGGACACTACCAGTTACGGCATTAGGAACACCCCTTGGCGGAGTGGACGCGGCGATGTAATTGCGGATCTTTCAAAATCTTGTCGCAAATACGCGCTGAAGATGGGGATTTATCTTTCCCCTCAGGACGCAAAATTCGGAGCGGCAACGGGTGGGCGATGTAAGACCGCGGAACAACAGGCAGCCTACAACGAAATGTATCGTCGACAACTGCGAGAAGTGTTGTCGCGGTACGGCGAGATAGTCGAGATCTGGTTCGACGGCTCCATTGTTGTTCCTGTCGCTGACATTCTGAAAGAATTTGCGCCACATGCGATGGTCTTCAATGGGCCACAAGCAACGATCCGTTGGGTTGGCAATGAAGACGGCTTTGCACCCTACCCGGCGTGGAACTCTATTCGGGAGTCAGACGCGAAAACCGGGGTTGCAACGGCCATGCTTGGAGATCCCCATGGGTCCGTCTGGATGCCGAACGAAGTGGATGTTTCCATCCGGAGGCCGAACTGGTTCTGGAGCACAACGAATGAGGCGAATCTGGTGTCGCTCGAGCAGCTTCTGGAAATCTATTACCGTTCGGTGGGTCATGGCGCGCAACTCCTGCTCAATATTCCCCCGAACAAGTATGGATTGATGCCAGACGCTGACCGGAAGCGCGCAAAAGAGCTCGGCGACGAAATCCGGCGTCGCTTTGGGCACCCAGTCGCAGAGAACTCAGGCTCCGGCGAGACTCTAACGCTTACGCTGTCAAACCCGTCCAGGATCGACCATGTAATTCTCCAGGAGGACTGTTCAATGGGCGAACGCGTCCGTGCTTACAGGTTTGAAGGACGCCACGAAGGAAAGTGGCGGGGTTTGGGCACGGGAAGCGCCATAGGCCATAAACGAATCCAGCCCATTGAGCCCGTGGTCGTGGATGCTGTGCGGTTCGCCGCGACGGAGAGTGCGGGAGTACCCGTCATCCGCCGGTTTGCGGTTTTCAACACTGGCTCTGCGCCACCTGCAACCTGGAATGCGCCGGCACAAATCACCGCTGACAATCTGGTTGGTGAATGGGCGAATTTCCGCTTTGAAATCGACCTCTCCGCCCAGATTCTTTCCGCCGGTCAATATCGTTTGCGATTTGTGCCAAAAGGCGGAAGTCCAATCACCATCGAGAACCTGATACTACAGCTCGGCGGCATAGCAGAACCGCATCTATTGCAAACGGAGAACGGAGCAAGCGATTCTTTGATTCTTACGATTCCAGGCATCGGCCAGAAAGTTTTAGTGAAAGGCCGTGTTCGAGGAGCAGAACGCGGAACACTGTTGCTCCAGAGGCTTTGACACAGATCGTGTAACGATTAATACAGTTTGTTGCGCCTTAAATTGCCAAAAAGATGCAGAAGAGGGCGAAGCGGCTTACGGCATCGGGCAGAGATGGCGAGATGAATCGCGCGGGCGCCTAGCGCAGGAACGCCACCTCAAAATCGACGTCGACGGGATCTCCCTCTGGCGGAACGACCGAGACGCGGGAAGAGTCTGAAGAAAAAGATTCGGCAAGGAACTCGAGCTGAATCGTTGCGCCGACGAGTGTGCAGCCGGTATCACCACAGATGTATGTGGGCTCGCCAGAAGAGAGGAACGGCGCAATGGGCTTATCGCCGTCGAAGACTTGCACCTGAAAATCGCGCCAAAAGCCGGATGGCCGCGGAAGATACTCATACGGTGTGCCCGTGGTCTCGGGAGCAGGATTGCGCATGACACTGGGGTAGCTGTCTGTAAGAAAAATGACGATGTCGATTCTTACGGTCTCCACAAGCTTGAGGTGATCGAGTTCGGCCTGCTGGGCACTATAGTTGGCGAGCCGGCTGGAAAGTTGCGTGAGGAGGGCATACGGGGTGAAAAAGGAAACCGAGGAGATGTCGGGGCCGGTCTTCGGCGGGGGAAGGTGTTTTGTATACGAGTCCAGGAAGAGAGCGAGGGATTCATCGTGGCGCTGACCCATGAAATAGGCTTCCCGGACGGCGGTGTCCGATAAGGGGGTAACGAAGGCCGCGCAGGGAAGAAAAAAGCCCATCGTAATAGCGAGGAGGCAAGAGACGAAACGGAGCAGGGTGGGTGTCATGACAGCCTCTTATAACTTAGACGTTTTCTCCAGTCCCACTGGTTTCAGATCGATCGTTGAATATTGGGGAAATCCAGCCAAACCTTGATGCCGCAGAAGTGCGAGCCTTCGGTGCAAATCGGAGTAGTGATACCGGCACGAAGGTGGCAGGGGGGACCGATGTAGCGGGACAATTCCGGCTGCACAGCGCGAAGCTGGGCGATTTCGTCCATCGAGGCGTTGTAGATTTCTTCCTGAGCGTTGAAGCAGGTGCGCATGGTCCATTTGTGGAGCAGATGGAGGAGCGAGCCGGTCTCCACGAGGCGAATCGACTTCGCGTTGGGAAGCAGATACAGAGCGATTTCAGGGGGTACGCCGCGGTCAAGGAGTTGATTCTTGGCAGACCAGGCGTCGTGCATCGCGCGGTCGTAGACCTCCCTGGCGCGAGGATTATCCGCAATGAGCTTTGGCGTGATGTAGTCCGGGTCGCGTGTATCGGCGAGAGTGAGAAGAGGGCGCGAGCCGGGAACCATACGGTGACGCTGATCCTGACTATCCGCGGTGTGACTGATTTTCTTGGCGAATGTGTAGTTGGCGTGTTGAAGGGCGCGCATCATGGGCGCGTGCACGCCGATATTGATGGTTTCCAGGCGATAGAGATTGCGCGCGGGGTTAAGAAGGCGATCGATGGCCTCCGCATCGGGACAACTGGCCTCAGTAAGGCCGACAACGGCGCGATAGGATTCGGCCATGACTCGAGGGGCATTTCGCGAATAGTCGAGCAGGCGGGAAGTTCTGCCGTTGAGGCGAGCGTCGAATTCGCGGGCAAAATCGTCGCCCACCGATTTTGTGGGAGTTGCCTCTTTCCATTCGGGGAGTTCCTCCAGCGGAGTGGTTCCAAATCGATCGAAGAATTGCGGATCAAGTTGGCGGACCTGGGCCACCATTTCGCCAATAACGGCGCGGGCTTCGCTGGGGGTGTCGGAAGCCGAACACATCCGCCAGAGACGATGGAGGACGATTCCGGAAAGGGTATGGACCATCGTAGTGAAGGCGGCGACGGGGAGAACATAGCGCGCGATTTCGATGGCGCGTTTTTCCGCGGAGCGCTCGATCTTCACAAGGCGCTTGGGATGAGACATTGGGCCGATATGCCAGATGTCGTTCAAGATGGAGCGCGCGTCGGAGACAAGAAGAGCGGAAAGTTCGCGATAATAGGCCCAGGCGCGGGAAATTGCTTGCTGATAGATGGCACGGTGCGTTTCGTTAAAGAAAAGAGCGGTCTGCGGACCCAGTTGCGGTACGTAGGCTTGTACACGATCGAGCCGCACATAGCGTTGACTCTGCTGCTCGGAATTGTAGAAGGGGTGGGCGTGGAGGAAGGACCAGACGAACTGGCGGCTGACGTTCTCCAAGCCGAATTCGAAGTGGGCGTGTTGGTAGACGGTGTGGTGGCCGCTGTAGAAGGTGGCGGCGCCAATATTGAGACGCTGCTTGTCGGTGATCTCTTCGGGATTGATGAGCCGGGAGGAATAGCAGGTACGCGCAGCGGCGATGGCGGAATCGAAGGGATGAGCGAAGGCGTTGCGGAGGGTGACGCGAGGAGCTGTCTCGACAGACTCGGAGACAGGAACACCATCGAACATAGGAGATTGCGTGGCCACGTTGAGGTTTGATTTTACACGGAGTGCGAAGAGCGAGAGGAACAAAAATGGATTGAGCGGTCTATTGGCCGAAGCAGAAAAGAAAGCGGACCGGACAATAGCCGGTCCGCCAGGAACGAGCAAATCTGAACCGCTGAAGGTTACTTTTTGACGGCGGCGTTGGCGTACTTCTTTTGGAAACGCTCGACGCGGCCAGCGGTGTCCACGAGTTTCTGCTTGCCGGTGAAGAAGGGATGGCAACTGGAGCAGATTTCCACGCGCAGCATGTCTCCTTTGACGGTGGAACGCGTTTGGAACGTACTTCCGCAAGCGCAGTGGACGGTTACGTGGTGGTAATCGGGGTGGATCCCGGGTTTCATTTGATTCTCCAATCTATCGTGGCCGGTCTGCGCGGGAACCGGAAAGTGCGGGGTTACAGCCGCGTCGCTAGGTCACGAGACAATCTGTAATTATACGGGATTTTCACGAGAACGCAAAACGGGGGGCAGGGATAGAGGCTAGCGGGCAGAAAATTACGAAGCAGGTATGTTGGCAGTGACTTGGTTTGAATAGGTACTCTCGACCCCGCTAGCGTCCACGGCGGTGACGACGTAGTAGTAGGTGTCGCCGTCGCTGACGTTTGAGTCGCTGAAGGATAACTCGTTGAGGGGTGTGGAGAACAGCGGGCTATAAGAAGTACCGGAGGTCGTACTGCGATAGACGCGATAGCCAGAGACGGGACTGGTGCTTGCGTCCCAGGTGAGTTTAACCGTGTACTGGGTAGGGGTGGGCGGTGTGGGCGGAGGCGTGGTCGTGGTGCTGATCCCATCACCGGAGAGAGAGACTGACTCTGGGGAAGCGAGACTAGGACTCAAGATGGATACTGTGCCAAGGGCAGAACCCTTGGATTGTGGGCGAAACCAGACCTGAAAAGTGACCTGCTGATTCGGTGAAAGCGAATATCCTGGAGAGAGATCCGAGTATCCAAAACCGGAACCTGAGGCAGTGACACCACTGATGGTGATGCTGACGTCTCCAGTGTTCTGCAGAGTGACGCTCTTGGTCGCGGTAGCTTGCAGATCTTCGTTACCGAAATTGATGGAGGTGGGAGTGACCACTAGGGAAACTTCGACTTTTTCCGCGACGCCCGCAAGGGAAACAGCGGGGAGAGATTGCGGAGCATTGCTGGTGATGGTCAAGGAAGCGGTGGCGTTTCCCGCAGTGCTGGGCGCGAAGGCCAAAGTGTAGTTGAGAGTAATGCCAGGCAACACAGTACGGGGAAGGGAGGGGCCGCTGACGGCGAATTCTTTATTGGAGAGCGAAATAGAAGAAATCTGCAACGGCGCATTGCCAGAGTTCGTGATTTTAAGAGGTTGTGTGGCGCTTTGGCCGACGACAACGGTATTGAAATTGAAGCTGAGCGCGGAGAGAGCGATATCTGGTTCGGAGGGTGGGGTATGAGGGCCACCGCCGGCGCAACCGGCGACGACGAATGACACGCCAGCGAGACAAGCGACCAATGCGTGGCCGCGAACCGCGGAAGCCGATGAACGGCGGAATAGCACTGTGAGCAAGAACCCCCTCAGGTTCACCATTGAAAAATATCTTTAGTACACCTGTACAGGCAACCTGTCCACGGTACAGTTGTGGGACAGGGGATGACCTGTTCGCACCTGTACCAATGGACAGTGCCACCCGCTGATAGCCCCCAGCATAGCGCTGGATTGGGAGAAGATTGACTCTTCTTGCGCAGACGGTGGAAAACTCTGTGGAAGAAATGGCCCTAGGGACGGCAGCTAGTGATGGTTCTGTTGAGATTTGAACATCAAGAGACGAAGTGGCAACCGAAACGGAACGTACCCTCAGCCGTACGGCGAGACCACACGGGCTTCAGGTAGACACGCACGGGCGGGAGAATGGGGACGTGCAAGATGGCGAGGAGGCTCGCGGGGAGGTCCTCAGGCTGCTCGAACTCGAGCGCAACGCCACCGAAGCCGAGGTCGAGAACACGGGCGCGGCGAGCGCCTTGTTCCCCAATAATGGCGTAGGCATTTGTGCCAATCATAGAAACGCGTTCAGCCTTTCGTTGAATCGCGTAGGAAACAGCCGCAACCGGCGGTGGCGGCGTTTGGGCCGTGATGGAGCGGGCGGCGGCGGACGAGGCGTCAGCAAAGCCGGAAGGAGGATTATCGGAAGGGCGGCCAGCGGAAATAGAAATAGGAGAAGGCGCTACAGAGGAAGGAGCAGCCGGGGGTAAAGCAGCGGGGGGAACCGCATTGCGTGAAGAGCTATCGCCGGTGCGCGAGTGATTGGCGTGCTTCAAGCGATACAAACGCTCGTCCGCGACGCGCACCAACTGGTCGGACTGATCGCCATCCTGAGGGAAATTGGCAACGCCGTGATCCATGGTCACAGAGAAGGCGAGTTGCAATGGGTGCAAGGTTTCGGCAAAGACTGTTTCGATGCGGCGGCTAAGAGCAAGCGCTTGAGCCGCATCGGTTTGCGGAAGAAGAAGCGCGAATTCATCGCCACCAATGCGGAAAGCGGAGTCTGAAGTGCGCAGAGCTTTTTGCAGAGTGGCGGCAGCGGCGCGAAGGACCTCGTCACCGCGCGGATGCCCGTACTTATCGTTCACTTCCTTGAAGCGGTGCAGATCCAGGATGACAATGCCGAGTGGGAGACCGTAGCGGCGAGCACGATTAAGCTCTTTTTCAAATGACTCTGCAAAGAGGCGGCGATTATACAAACCGGTCAGAGGATCGGTAACGGCATTGACTTGAAGTTTCTTGTACTCATCATATTCCAGCACAACGGGAACGCGGATCAGTCCGGCGGAAGAGAGTACATCCATCAGAACGGTTTTCAACGATACGGGGCGAGCAAGTTGCTCCGCGAATTCACGGCGTCGCGTGAGCATTTCCTCCCATAGCTGCAGACACTGCGATTCGCGCAGATCGAGATGAGTGGTGGTACGAAAATAACGCTGCAAAAACTGGCTGCGCGCAGGGATGTCCATCACATCGAGCGTGTCGGCGAGAAGCTCGAGGGAGGCATCTTCCACGGGCAAACGCGGGGCCGCCGGGGCTCCGGGACTGGGCATGGCCGGGTTTTCCTACAATCTGCCTCTCCCCGCGGGGGCTGGGGCAAGCACATTTGGATGACTGACCTTAAAGGGAGCAAATCAAGTGCCAATCAAGACCGTGTGTGCAACCTGCATCCACGGAAGGGAGAAGCGTTGGGGACGGCGGTATCCTATTACAAAATGACAAGATAAGCGAGATCTAGAACGAGGTTTTTTGGACAAACTGATAGTACCACTGGAACAAGTTGTGGAGGGGTACAAGAGGCGGGCGGAACAGAGATAGGAAATTACTCAAGAGGGCGCAGGAATTCCAACCCAAAGAGACGAAGTTCACCCAAAAGACCTGATCGGCGGACTTTGGCCACGATCGGTGGTGTCTCACTTGGTAGGAGGCTGGAGGAGGCAGGAGACGGGGCTGGGATGGTGAGATGGACCGTTTGATCAGGGCGTAGAAGATGAACGGAGGTAATACAGGCTCCCGTGGCGCTGATATTGAGTGTTCTGGTTAGCTCAATAAACTCCGCACCAGACGCATCTGCGGCCCGCAAAAAGACGGGCACTTGGATGCGAATGCGAGGCGATCGGCGTGTCTCGGACGAATCCACGCGAGGCCCCTCCTTTGATTGGTCGAGTCGGAGAGCCATAGTGATAGTACTTAGGAACTAGTACAAGAGGAGCAGGTTGAATGCCAGTGGTCGACCACACACGTCTAATTAGAGGCTCAATAAATCAAGGAGTTACGTGGACGCGGAATGAGAGTTGGAAGGAGCGGGACAGAATGGGCCAAGGATTGGACAGGCGATTTCCCAAATTGTGCAAATGGAACGCTTTTACCATTGACAGCTCGGAAAGCCTCTGCAAGGATGGGGTTCGCGGCATAGGAAAAAGTTTTCCACTGTACTGAGGGACAGCCGAAGCATGAGCAGCTCAGCCACAACCGATCCGGGCAGAATGCCTGCCTCCGGCCCGAACCTAACAGTCGAGCATGTCCGAGCGCTTTTGGAGACGGTGGACAAGGGCGTGGTGGTGGCGAACCTTGCAGGAATGGTATTGATGGTGAATGCGCGAGGCCGGAAGTGCCTGGAAGCGCATGGCAAAGAAGAAACAACACCCCTCAACATATTCGCCGACGTGCTGAGGATCGATCCGAAAACGATCTCCCAGAGAATTGAAAGTGGCGAAGTCCAGTTTGACCTGCAAGGCAACACGGGCGTAAGGGCCTATCGAGTTCGAGTGCGCTGGATCCCGGAATCAGACTGGTTGGCAATCCAGTTTGAGAACGACGAGGAAGAAGAGAATGGCGCGGAGAGCGCTGCACAACTGACGGTGCAAGAACTGCTGCAGGAACGCGAAATCACCTACCGGAATTTGCTCGCGGCCTACCTGAAATTGCAGGAAGTGAACCGGCAGAAAACGGTGTTTCTGGCATCGGCGGCACATGAACTGAAGACTCCGCTGGCTGTGATCAAAGGTTACTACGATTTGCTGCTGACAGGTTCGCTGGGAAGACTAAGCGAGAAACAGAAAGACATCCTGGAGGAGTCAAAGGAAAGCTGCGAGAGGCTGGTGCGGCTGGTTTCCATGTTCCTCAACTACTCGGCCCTGGAGAGCGGGAAGCTCGTGCTGCAGTTGCGAGAGAACGACTTAAGAGATTGCCTGGAAGAGATGGCCAGCCGGTGGTCGGAGGCGTTTCAACGTAAAGGGGTAAAGCTGGAAAGCCTGCTGGATCCTTCCATCCCTACGTTCCGGTTCGATTACCAGAAAGTGCAACAGGCGGCGGCCAACCTGCTAGACAACGCGTTGAAGCACACACCGTCCCAAGGAACTGTGACTCTAAGAGCGCGGCCGCATTTTTGGGAGCGCCGAGTGGCGGAAATCGCCCCGGTGGAAGAGCGAAGGAGATTCCGGCTGCCGCGTCCCAACAGCGTGGAAGTGAGCGTGACCGACTCTGGAGCAGGGATCGCGCCGGAACATCATCAGGAAATCTTCGAGGACTTTGTTCGCGTGGACCGAAATACTTCGGGCATGGGATTGGGATTGGCGATCGCGAAGAGGTTAATCCAGGCGCACCGCGGGAAAATTTGGGTGGAAAGCGAACAGAGCCGGGGAAGCACGTTTGCGTTTTTGCTGCCAATGGACCAGAGCTGAGGATTTCGTTAGGGCGAGGAGAAAGAAAAAATGGCTGTGAAAGAAGTGAAAGAGAAAATTCTGGTCGTCGACGACGAACCAAGTATACGAAAATACCTGCAAACCCTGCTGGAAGTGGACGGATTTGAAGTGGAAACAGTGAGTGGGGGCCGGGAAGCACTGACGAAAATAAGCGCGGGCGAGCGGCCAGACTTCATCATTCTGGATGTGCTGATGCCGGAAATGAGCGGGCTGGATACACTCCAGGAAATGATGCATCTGGACCGCAGCCTGAACGTGATTATGCTGTCGTGCTCGAATGAAGTGGGCACGGTAGTGGAAGCAATCCGGCTAGGGGCGCATGACTACTTGACAAAGCCTTTTGAAAAGACAGAACTCGACGCGGCGATGCTGAAGTCGCGACAAAAGAAACAGCTGACCCAGGAGAATCAGGCGTTGCGGGATTATTGTGACGAAATCACGGAAGATTTGAGCTTTCTGGCGGCGAGTCCCCAGATGGTGCGAATCCGGCAGCAGATCCTGCAAATCGCACCCGTGGACGTGCCGGTGTTCATCTGCGGAGAGAGCGGAGTGGGTAAGGAAGTTGTGGCCCGAATGATCCATCTGCGTTCGAAACGCAGGAATCAGGCATTCGTGAAAGTGAATTGCGCGGCGTTGCCCGGGGAGTTGCTGGAGTCTGAATTGTTCGGGTTTGAACAAGGGGCCTTTACGGGCGCGGTGCGCGCGAAGCCGGGAAAATTCGAACTGGCCAACAAAGGGACGATCTTTCTGGATGAGATCGCGGAGATGTCCGTGCACCTGCAAGCGAAACTGCTTCACGTGTTGCAGGATCACCAGTATTCGCGCTTGGGCGGGAGACACCTGGTCGAGACGGATGTACGTGTGTTGGCCGCGACAAACGTGGATGTGCAGGAGGCGATGAAGACGGGCCGGTTCCGAGAAGATTTGTATTACCGGTTGAATGTATTGTCGATCGTAGTGCCCCCGCTGCGGGAACGCACGACAGAAATCCCGTTGTTGTTCCGGCATTTTTTGGAGAAGTACAGCGAGAAGTTCGGCAAGACGCCCCAGACACCATCGAAGCATCTGATGGATGCGGCGCTGAATTATCCGTGGCCAGGGAATTTGCGGGAGCTGGAGAACTTCGTCAAGCGCTACGTGATTCTAGAGGACGACGAAGGCAGCCTGCGGGAATTGGTGGAAATGTCGGCGACGCGGCAGAGAATTTCCCCGCGGGAAGTGACGAACATCCCCAAGGAGCAAGGTTTGAAGGCGCTGGTGCGCGGGTTGAAGGATGAGGCGGAAATGGAAGCAATCGCCGACGCGCTAGAGAAGACGCGGTGGTGCCGAAAAGATGCCGCCAAAATGCTGGGGATCAGTTACAAGGCGCTGTTATATAAAATGCGGCAGTTCAACCTGGACACCCCGAGGACACGTCGCAACGCAGCAGCAAAAACAGAAGAGGCTGCACCGGCCGGCGTAGGAGTCAAAGCGGAGTAGCCAGTAGCTCTAGTACAACCTGATTCATTCTGAGCACCCCGTAAAAAAAGAGCCCTTGCAGGAAAGGGCAGAGCGGGTTATCTTGCGCATCGAAACGTAATACCAAGCTGGAAAATGCGCAGCAACCCTCCTGATGGGTGTGCAAGTTTGATCGCAAGATCAAAGAACACAGGATGGACGTTGCGCGGGGGCAGGGAGCGCTGAGGATCCTCGGCCGGATCAAGTCAAAGTCGGCGGGATTCTTCGTTCTCTTCTGTAAAAGCAAGCAGAAATCCAGCGAGTACTTTTTCTCAAAAATACAATCTTGGGGCAGTGGCTGAGCTTTGGGCCACGAACGGAGTCGAGGATGTCCGCAATGGAAGAACGCCGCACGGCGCGACGCTATGACTTGACATTGCCGATCAGCATCCGATTTGCCGCGGAAAAACTAGTCGGCAGGCAAGAGGGAAAGACAAGAGATATTTCCACGCGCGGGTTGTATTTTGTGATCGGTCAGGATATGGACGCGGGTTCGGAGTTGGACATTACACTGACACTGCCCGCAGAGATCACGCGTGGAACAGATGTTTTTGTCCGCGCGCAAGGAAAAGTCGTCCGCGTCGAGCGCCGCGTCGAAGATGGAGAACCACGAATGGGCGTAGCGGCGGTGATCGAACGCTATGACATTATTCGTGGCGAACAGCCGCGAGCCTGATCGCCGCCCAGTGCTTCAGCACACTCTCGTCGCACCACATTCGCGCTATTAAATTGGCTACTGCCTAACTTTCGTTCCTTCCCCCACATCTCGCTTCTGTCCCTGATTCTTCCTGCCTTTTCGGCTCCTAACCTTAGGGCACGATTGAGGACAATCCTTCCCCGTTGTGTCTGGAAGTTTTCCCATTGGTAGAGTTCGGTGAAAGATTGAGGGCGGGAACAGTACTAGAACCTGGTTAGAGTTGATTCTCCTATTGCATTGAAACAATGTGGCTTATTGCCTCATGAGAGGTTCTAAAGCACGTCGAGAAGTGCCCTCCTTTGGTTGGCCATTTGCAACTGACATGAGACTCGAGCATATGGCCGGAGCATATCCAACCCGAACCGCCAGTTGGGAAAGACTGGACTCAGTGCCTCCAGACCCCGTTTTGTTCGGACGGTCGGCGGCGATGGCAGAGGTGCGCCGGAGAGCAGAGAAGATCAGCCGAACGAACGTGCCGGTTCTACTGTGCGGTGAAGGAGGCACGGGCAAAGAAGCACTAGCGCGATGGATACATGCGAATTCGGAGTACCGTGCGGGAGAATTCGTAAAAGTGAGTTGCGCGGCAATTCCCGGGACATTGCTTGAGAGCGAATTGTTTGGTTACGAGCAGGGCGCCTTTACCGGGGCTAACACTTCCAAACCAGGGCGAGTGGAGTTGGCGCATCGCGGCACCCTGTTTCTGGACGAGATTGCGGATCTGGACCTGAATCTTCAAAGCAAACTGCTGCAGTTCCTGCAAGACGGAACATTTTCTCGGATCGGAGATAATGCCGAACGCCGGATTGATGCACGCCTGGTATGCGCAACAAACAGGGATCTAGATAAGGAAACGGATGCCGGCAGATTCCGGCAGGACTTGTTCTACCGCATACACGGGTTTCGCTTAAAGGTGCCGACCTTGCGCGAGAGGCGGGAAGACATTCCGGCGCTCGCCGAATACTTCAGGGTCCATTTTGAAAAGGAGTTTGCGACAAAAGCGGACATGTTCCCGCCGGAAATGCTCGATTACCTGAAGAATCTGAACTGGCCAGGAAACCTGAGAGAGTTATCAAACGGAGTAGCGCGGTACGTTCTAATTGGGCCGGAGGCTGCGATTCATCACCAGCATTCTCCCAAGAAAATTGGAACGATGCGGACGGCCGAGGGCAGTGGAGCGCCCGTGCCCTTGAAGCGATTGGCAAAAGATGCCATTCGAGAGATGGAACGCAATGTCATCCTGGAAGCGCTGCGCGCGAATCAGTGGAACCGCCGGAAGACGGCGCTGGCTCTGAAGATCAGCTATCGCGCGCTGATTTACAAAATCCACGACGCGGGATTGATGACCCGAAAAGTGGCCCAGCGGGGAGGGCAAGCAAAAGGCCTCTCGAGCAACGCGATCGGCGAATGCGCTACAGATTAGAAGCGTGAGAGAACTGTTCGAGAAAACCGATCGCTACGTCAGGAATGTTAACCGCCATGCTCAACAGTTCGTGTGAACCGCCGCAGCAGATTCGATCTTCGTTAAGGTCGGACGACAGCGTTAACGTATTTGCGATACAACACACCTCATTTCCCTTGATTTGCCTCAGGTCACGCCCCTAGGATGCCGTCACAATGGCGGGCTCCGGCCCTGTCAACCTGGAACGCCAACGGCAGGCAGAGCCATCGAAGCGAAAGTTGCGAAGAAGTTCAGGTTTCGAAGAAACACGATCCTTGACGGAGTGAGGAAATGGCGAACACGCAGATTCGGAACGTGGCGATCGTCGGTACAGGCTTGATCGGCGCGAGCTGGGCGGCGCAGTATCTGGCAAGCGGTTTTGACGTCATCGCGACGGATCCCGCGCCGAACGCCGAGGCCAGTTTACGCAAGTCCGTCGACGAGGCATGGAAGTTACTCACGGTGATTGGCCTTGCTCCGGGTGCAAGCCGCGAACGGCTTACCTTCAATGCCGATATGAAGGAGGCGTTGTCGCAGGCTGACTTCGTCCAGGAAAGCGTTCCGGAACGACTCCTCTTGAAAGCGAAGGTGTTCGCCCAGATGGACGAAGCCGCTCCTCCGGACGCGATCCTCGCTTCCAGCGCTTCCGGCATCACAATGGACGTCATTCAGTCGGGCTGTAAGCATCCCGAGCGCTGTGTGATTGGCCATCCCTTTAATCCGCCCCACGTCATCCCCCTGGTTGAAGTAGTAGGCGGGGCGAAGACGTCCGAGGTGGTCATCGAACGCGCCATGTCATTCTACTCGTCTATCGGCAAGAAACCGATCCGGCTGCGTAAGGCTGTCCCGGGTCATGTTGGTAACCGGCTTCAAGCGGCGCTCTACCGAGAGGTTCTTTATCTCGTTCAGCAAGGAGTCCTCAGCGTGGAGGATGCAGACATCGCCGTATGTTATGGGCCGGGGCTTCGCTGGGGTGTGATGGGCCCAAGCCTACAGTGGCATTTGGGCGGTGGGCCCGGCGGAATCCAACATTTTGTGCAACAGTTCATGGATGGCTTCGTGGGCCAAATGAAGAAGCTCGAGATGCCCGAGGTCACGCCTGCACTGATGCAGACGGTTATCGATGGCGTGTTGAAGGAAGCAAACGGCCAATCGGTCGAGCAGCTTGCTGTGGTGGAGAACCAGTTGGTGATGGAGATTCTCGCGTTGCGCACAAAGGCGCGCGGAACACTTCCATAAGGCATTTATCCGCGTTTTGATACCCGCAATTGCATGTACCCATGCTTGGAACGTAGCTGTCAACTGGCTGGCGGCTTACCGCAATTCCAGGTCGACTCCCGATCAGGCTGGTTCAGGGTTCGATTCGGCATGACAGGGTCTACAAATAAATACATCCATGTTTGTCACTTTCGACGAAGAGGTTTCTGGAGGTTTTCATAGGAACTTGTTGAGGTGAAACCCAAGGACAATATTCTCCGTTTCCTGATTTAACAGTCTCATTATCAATACGTTGCCAAAATTATGATGCTCCAAAGAAGCGGACAATAATCGCTTGGAATTCTACCGGCTCACCGATGAATAGGTGCAGATGGTGGTCCAGATAGAAGATGGCCCTCGGGACAGTAGAGGGGGCTGTCCCTAAATTGGTCCTCCCACCAGTAGGCCGAACGGTACCATTACCCTTACCTTCGTAGCTGGAACAGCTATGGAGGGGTGTCATGGCTAGCACACTGAGGCAGAGGACTTGGACAGGGATCAGTAAGCTGCGAGTTGTACGCAGGAATTGGAGACGAGAATCTTCCCTCCTGCTGGCCCTTGCCATTCTTCCATTCCTATTGCTGAACGGGTGCGCCGGCGTGGTGAATGCTTCCAAAAGCGTGACCACGACCATCGCGTCCTTCCTGGTCAGTTTGAGCAATATCAATTTCGGGAAAGTGCCTATGGGAAAAGCGACTGTGCAGAGCCTCACAGTTACCAACAACGGGACTGTTGCGGTCAACCTCACCCAAGCGACTTTCTCCAATTCTCAGTTCAGTTTGTCTGGAACGACCCTGCCTATGGCACTCGCAGTCGGACAAACCGGCCCAGTTTCTATTTCCGTGAACCCAACGACGACTGGGACTGTCACAGGGACGATGACCTTGCAGGGTGACGGGGGGAGTTCGCCGGCAACAATCAGTCTTTCCGCAACGGCAGCTGCTGCGCAACCGCAGATAAATTTGAGTTCCACTGCGGTAAGTTTTGGCAGCGTAACCGTGGGTTCAACCGGGACATCGAGCCTGACCATTTCAAATACCGGAACCGCAGACTTGACGGTCTCCGTTCTCACGCTTTCGGGAGCGGATTTCGGGATCAGCGGTATCACGACGCCTGCGACCATCAGCGCCGGGCAGAATGCGCCAGTTAATTTGACGTTTAAGCCCACCATAGCCGGAGCGGTGTCTGGTAGCTTGACGATCACAAGCAACGATCCAAACACCCCGTCGGCGGTGGTTAGCCTGAGTGGTACAGGTTCGTCCACGGCTGTGGGCCAGCTGAGCCCGAGTCCGGCGAGCGTCAGTTTTGGAAACGTCTCGGTCGGCAACAGCGCCACTCAGCAGATCACGATGACAAACACGGGCAGTGCGTCCGTGCAGATTTCAAGCATAGCCGTGAATGGCACCGAGTTCAGTGTGACCGGTGTGACCACGCCTGCAACGTTGGCAGCCTCCCAGAAATTGCTATTCACCGTCGGGTTTGCGCCCACAACTGTTGGAAGTGTGACGGGCACGGTGACCATAACCAGCAATGCCAGCGGTTCCCCGTTGACGATTGATCTAAGCGCCGCTGGTGTGCAGGCGGGATTGAGTATTTCGCCAACCACTTACAACTTCGGAAGTATTGTGGATGGACAGACCGCAACGCATTCATTCACCCTGACGAACACAGGCACTGCTAGCCTCACTATTTTCCAAGTGACGGCGAGTGGTACCGGCTACAGTGTCAGCGGATTGACCACACCGGCAACGGTTGCCGTTGGACAGAGCACCCCAGTAACCGTGGAATTCTCTCCTACGACTGCAGGAGTATTGACAGGAACGCTTAGCGTAGCGAGCAATGCGCCAGGTTCGCCCGCAACGGCTTCATTGACAGGAACGGGCGTGGCCGCGACAGTTGCGATGACCCCGACGCCATCGAGTGTCGCTTTCGGAAGCGTGCAAGCAGGTAGTTCGGGCTCTCAGAGTGTCAGCATCAAGAATACTGGGAACTCCAACGTCACCATTTCTCAAGTCACGGTTAGCGCGAAAGACGTGAGTGTTTCTGGAATCACTACGCCCGTAACCTTGACGCCATCGCAGACGACTTCGATGACCGTTAGCTTCAATCCGACAGCCAGCGAGAGCGTCAGTGGAAATGTGACCGTCACCGATTCAGCAGGAAGTAGCGCCGTTATCCCGGTGACGGGGACTGGTGTGCAGGCGGCGTTGAGTATTACGCCATCCAGCGTCGGCTTTGGCACCGTTTCGGTCGGGTCGACAGATTCGCAGACCATCCAGCTCAGCAATACGGGCACGGCCGCCTTGACAGTATCCCAAGTCAGCGTGACGGGAAGCGCATTCAGCACCACCGGATTGACTCTGCCGCTCACCTTGAACGCATCACAGTCCAGCACGTTCAACGTGCAATTCTCCCCGACCGCTGCCAGCACTGTGAGTGGGAGCTTGACCATCACCAGCACCGCTCCGGGTTCACCAGCCACGGTCGCACTGACAGGCACCGGCGTGGCCGCAACGCTCACTCTCAGCCTTAGCTCGAACAGCTTTACCTTTGGGAATGTCAACACGGGTAGTTCGTCCACACAAACCGAGACGATCACGAACACTGGAAACGCGAGTGTGCAGATCACGGGAATCAGCGTGTCTGGAACCGGCTACAGCCTCAGTGGAGCAGGTACACCAGTGACGTTGACCGCTGGGCAGAAGCTAAGCTTCAGCGTAATCTTTGACCCGACGACAGCGGGAAGCGCATCTGGCTCGGTCACAGTGACAAGCAACGCCACCGGTTCGCCCTCAACCATTACGTTGTCTGGCACAGGCGTAACGCCAACGACGTATTCCGTCGGACTCTCGTGGGATGCCAGCACTTCCAGCGTAACGGGTTATTACGTGTATCGCAGCACGACCAGCGGGACTGGATATGCGAAGCTAAACCCGTCCTCGCCCGCCACCATCTTGGCCTATACGGACTCGAACGTTGCGAGCGGGACGACCTACTACTACGTCACGACGGCCGTGGATTCGAGCGGTACGGAAAGCGTCTATTCTAACCAAGCCACGGCCAACATACCCTGATCGTGAATGCAGGCTTGGTCAATCAACAACGGAAGACGATTTGATGGACTGGGGCTCGCGAGGGCCCCAGCGCCATTTAGAGTAAGCCCAGACAAGGGTTTGTGCCAGGAGCGCGCCAAGCGCATCAATCGCCACATCCCGGGGGCTGGCTTCCCGTCCCGGCACAAACAGCTGATGGAATTCGTCGACACAGGCAAAAGCCACGGAAATAAGGAGTGTGAGAAAGGCCCAATCAAAACGCCACCCATGGCGATCGCCACGAATCCCATGAAAAATCGTCACGCTGAAGACACCGAATTCAGCGACATGAGCGAGCTTACGAATACCAACGTGCATGAGATGGATCACATGGCGAGAAGCTGAGGGGAATAGCCAGTGCAAAATGGGATAGAAAAACTCTTGGGTGGCATCGCTGCTGAAATAGCGCGTGGAGAAAACCGAAATGATGGCAGCAACAATGATGGCCGGTAGCCAGTGCCTTAAACGAGATCGCATGGGGTAGTAGAGGATCGTTGTTCCATCTTAATTTTGTCGCGCTCTCCTAAGCGAGTTTTCCCGCTTGACGAAGATCTTCCAGATAGACGGGCAACGCATCCTTCCAGTCTCTTAAATGAATGCCTCGAGCATGAAGGCTTGCAGGCGACAAGATGGAGAAGTGCGGGCGCTGGGCGAGCCGGCCAGCTTCCGCGGTGCTGATGGGTAGGACGCGGACTTCATGGCGGCCAGCTTGGCGAAGGATTTCGGCAGCAAATTCCATCCAGGAACAGGTTCCGGAATTGGTCATATGGAAGATGCCGCGCGCATCGGCGCGGACGAGACCGAGGATAGCCGTTGCCAAATCGCGTGTGAACGTGGGTGAACCGACCTGATCGGCTACCACCTTAAGTTCGCTTCGTGTCGTAGCGGCTTGAAGAATCTTTTCCGGGAAGCTCGCACCGAGGGCTCCGAAAAGCCAGGAGGTTCGGCCGATACACCACTGGTCGGCATAGTGCTGGACAGCGGTTTCGCCGGCAGCTTTGGACGCACCATACACACTGAGAGGATGAATGGGAGCAGCTATTTCATAGGGACGTGTAGCAGCGCCGTCGAAAACATAGTCGGTGCTGATATAAAAAAGGCGAACGCCGAATTCGCGCGCGGCCCGGGCCACGTTTTCCGTTCCCGTGCCGTTGACGGCGTGGGCGAGCTCTGGATTCTTCTCGGCGCCGTCCACGTCGGTGTAAGCAGCGGTCAGGATGATCCAATCAGGTTTGCAGCGAGCGACAAGTTGACGGACCTGTTCCAGGTCGCGAATGTCGGCTTCCTGGAAGTCTGCCGCGAAGATTTCCTCGTCCGGCCATTGGCGGAGAATGTCGCTGCCGAGCATGCCCTTGGCACCGATAAGTAGGATTCGCATCGGTTACTTGTGCTGGGTTTCCCAGTCGTAAGCAATCGCCATTTCGTTATACGCGATCCGCAATTCATCGGCAGGATTGTAATGACGGTCCGTGAAGTAGAGAAGCTGAATAGGCTCGACTCCCAACGCTTTATAACCGTGGCCAACTCCCGGCGGAATCAAAATCTCCCAAGGGCGGAATCTACCGGCGTAAATGGTGTTGATCAGGCCAAACGTTCTTGAATTGCGGCGCAGGTCATAAAGAAATACCTGGACCATTCCAGAAACTGGAGCCCAGAGATCAGTTTGTTCGGAGTGATAGTGGATGGCTTTGATTGTCCCAGGATAGGTAAGCGTAAAAGAGACCTGTATTTGCCGATCGCCTTCTGGAACCATATGCGTGGCGAGACCTTTGCCGAGTCGCGCCAACTCCATGAAGAACCCGCGATCATCGGGATAAACTTGCAGCGTTTCGATCCTCACGCCGTCGATAAGATCAGTGGAGTCCGGTTTAGCAATGATCTTTCCGAGAGTTTTTTCCGAACGCCGGAGAATGGCCATTTCGATACCATTCTTTGTACCCAGCGGTACAATCGATTCATCGAGTCTACTTGTTAGTGTGGCTTCAGCTGTCATTCCTGAGTCTCGCTTTCTTGAGATCGAATGCAATGTTGCGCCGCCAGCGATCGTGGGACCGGCTCATGGGCTGGAAATCTTATTCAGTGCCTGCCGGGCGCTGTTCGCGAAGGGCGACTTGGGTTCCAGGTTAATGATTTTGTCAAACTGAATCCGGGCTAGCACGGGCTCATTCAACTTTTGATAGGTCAGCCCCAAGTGATAACGATACGCCAGGTTGCCCGGAGCTTTCTTCACCGCTTCTTCAAATAGGGGTGCAGCCGCGGAAAAAGCTCCATTGTGATAGTACGCCCATCCCAGGGTGTCGGCAGAATTGGGAAGATCGGGAAGGCCTTTGCGTGCTGTCTGGGCCAAGGTTTGGGCGACGTTCACATTCCCGCCGTGCTCCAGCAGGATATAGGCGAGATTATTCGAGGCTAGAGCGTTCTCAGGCTGCGCGCGCAATCCTTTCTCGTATGCAGCTTGCGCCTGCTGCCAATCTCCTTTCGATTCGTACGCGCTGCCCAGCCCGATATAAAGACGCACGTCGTTGGGGCTGATCTCAATCGCGCGCTGGTAATTGGCAATGGCTTGATCGGGTTGACCGCGGGAGCTATAAACCTGCGCTAAAAGAGTAAGAGCATCGATGTTCTTCCTATCGATTTCAAGGACACGCGTAAACGAGGCTTGGGCTTCATCTGGCTGTTTCGCGGCCATATAAAGCTCTCCCTGTAGTATGAACAGGCCCGTGCTGTTGGGGTTGCGCGCCAATTGGTCATGCACGAGCTTCATTGCGTCGGCAGGTTTGTTTTTCTGCAGGTCTACCTGGACCATGCCCCGAACGGCCTCCAGAGAATCCGGGTCGTGACTCAGGGCCTGTCGAAATAGCGCTTCAGCTTCGGCGAATCGCTTTTTGATCAGGCGCAGCTGACCCAACTTCACATAGGCCAGGGGATTGTCTGGAAACATCTTCAAGAGGCGATTCAAGTCCGCCTCCGCGCCAAGGGCATCTCCCTGATTGAGGCGAGCCGTAGCATGATCGAGATAGCCCTCGGCGGAATTGGGCGAGTATTTCATTAGTTCCTCGCTGTCCGTTTCCAAACCCCGCCAATCGCTTTGCTGAACGGCACTTGCCGCCAAGGCCGCCCACGCCTCCGAATAACCTGGACGCAAACGTACCGCTTCCCGCCACTCGCTTTCTGCTTGATTGGTGTCAGCCTTGTCGCGGAATGCCAAACCCAATTGATAATGCGCGACCGGGTTGTTCGGCGCGCCCTTCAAAGCGGATTGCAGTGAGGTGATAGCTTGGTCGGATTTGTTTTGATGAAGGAGGATTTGGCCTTTGAGTACAAGAGCTTCGGCATCCTGCGGTGACTTCTTCAGGATCGCGTCATCGAGTTGAGCAGCATCGTCAAGGCGATTGTTGAGGATGAGCAATTGAATATAGGTCTCGCGAACGGCCAAATCATCCGGATGCTGCACCGAGAGTGCGCCAAATTCGTTAATGGCCTTGCTCATCTGACCATGGGCGAGATAAGACTCCCCGAGCATGCGGTAGGCAGAAGGGTCATTGCTCAACTGCGATTTGGCGTCGTTCAAGACCTGTTCGGCTTGATCTGGCTGTCCCTCGGCGAAGTAAAGTCCGGCGAGAGCCGCGCGTGGCTTGGAATCCTTCGGAGCTACCTGAATGGCCGCCTGGAGCTGCTGCTGGGCTTCTACGTAGCGCCTTTGTTGCTGATACAAGGAGCCTAGCGCCATGTACGAAATGGTTGCCTTGCTATCCAGGGATTGCGCCTTTTTGAAGCTTTCCTCGGCCTCCTGAGGCTTACCGGAACGCGCCTGAATCTGTCCGAGATTTAGAAACACTACTGGTTTGTCAGGCGCCATGGTTGTTGCAGTGATCGCCTCCTGCAGACCATCGACTGCATTGCCCATGGCGACGTCAGCATTCGCTAGCAGCAACTGTGCATCAATCTGCTTCGGATCACCGTGCAAGATAAGCAAAGCCCGGTCCTTGGCCTGTTGACCCCTGCCTGCCGCAAGTTCCATCTGGCCAAGTTCCAGCTGTGCTTTCCAGTTGTCCGCTTGCAGTTCGACTGTGCGGTTTAGCTCCTGGTAGGCAGCAGCCCAACTTCCCATCTTGAGGTAAGTCTGTGACAGCTTGTAATGGGCCTCAGGGAAGCGTGGATCAGCCTGGAGGGCTCGGCCATACAAGATCACTGCCTCTGGGTACTTGTGCTGCTCGAATGCCTGGTCTCCCCGCCCCAGGAACTTCAGTTTCTTGGCGTTCGGATTGTTCGCACAACTTGAAGCCAGCAGGGCGAGAAACAGCAACAAATACAGGCACCCGCGTGGGGTTAGCCAGTACCTCGAGCTCCGAGTCTTGGAGGGTAGCATCTTCATCTGTGTAAGCATGGAGCACGTGCAATTCTGCACCCTCGTTGCAAGGAAGAAAAGAGTCTCTACAAATTCAACCTAAGACATTTGGAAAGAGTGACTTATGGAGTGGATTGCACTCCGAATCCACATTGCCTGGTGGGGGGCTGTTTGGCCTTGGGTGGAATTCTGAACAACTGATTGAGGAAAAATAGGGATAAACGGGATAGACTATTTCCACTTCGACGGAATGACAGTAAAGGGGACAAAGATACGCTTCAGTGGCGCCACTAGCGCGTTTTGTATGTCATTGAATACAAGGTGCTTAGCTATTATGCACAACTTCAGCTTTAGGGGTTAAAGCGCCCTGCGGTGGCAACGCCCGTGCTCCTTCAGACGGCAGGGAAATGCATTGGCACTGTGCTCTATTGTAAGCGGCAGAACCCAAAGAATTCATAGTGAGGGCGACGCAAGATGTTGAGAAATGGTGAGATAACCCTGGCAGAAGTAAAGCGGCTGGTGCGCCGGTACTGGTGGATTCCGCTGCTATCCACCCTCATCTTCGGGACATTGGGCTATGTGGCCACGTTGGTGGTCCCCAAGAAGTACACATCCTCTACGATGGTTCTGGTGGAACTGCCGACGGTGCCAGAGGACGTCGTAAAGCCAGTTGTCACCGACGACTTAAATCATCGTTTGGCATCCATGCAAGAACAGATATTAAGTCGTTCAAGGCTGCAACCCATTATCGAGAAGTTTAATTTGTATTCCCAGTCTCGCGGGAAAGAGCACATGGAAGATCTTGTAGATCGATTGAGGAAATCGATTGAGGTTGATTTACTTCCCCCCATGGCGGGATCCGTTAATCGTCAGCCGCCGGGCTTCCACGTTAGCGTCACGATGAATGATGGCCAGCTTGCTCAACAAATCTGCACTGAGATTACCTCTATGTTTATGGAACAGAATGTCAGGAGACGAGAACAGCAATCAGCCGATACGACGCACTTCTTGAGCCAGCAGCTGGATGAAGCGAAGGCTAAATTGGATGAACAGGATGCGAGGCTGGCGCAATTTAAGCGTCAGTACCTTGGATCTCTGCCCGAAGAACAGCAGACAAATCTGAGTATTCTGACCGGAATGAACACCCAGTTGGAGGTGGCGACTCAGGCACTGAGCCGGGCGCAGCAAGACAGGGCGTTCAATGAAACGATGCTGAGTCAGCAAGAAGCGAGCTGGAAGTCTGCACAAGGCGGGCAGCAAAACCCTGAGACCCAAGAACAACAACTGCTGGTCTTAGAGGACCAGTTAACCGCAATGCTGTCGCGTTACACACCGGAGCACCCGGATGTTGTCAAGCTGAAGACCCAGATTGAAGATATGAAACAAAAGATTGCGACGGCTCCGGCACAAAAATCTCCAAATATCGCGCAAGAAAATCTTCGCGAGCCCCCTCAGTTACTACAACTTCGCGCCAAGGTTAAACAAGATGAACTGAACATCACCGAACAGACCAAACGGCAGGCGCAGATTCAGGAGCAAATCCGGATCCTGCAGGGGCGCGTACAAGCCAGTCCAATGGTGGAGCAACAATTCAAGGAGCTTACGAGGAATTACCAGACCTCTCTTGAAAACTACAACGATTTACTGAAGAAGCAGGAAAATTCAGCAATTGCGACGGATTTGGAGCATGCCCAGGAGAGCGAGACATTCAAGGTGCTTGATGCGCCAAGCCTGCCCCTTACCCCTTCTTTCCCCAAGAAAATCATCTTTGTAGGTGGTGGATTTGGCGGGGGACTCGCACTTGCGCTGGGGATCATATACCTGCTGGCAATGAGCGACAAAGCCATGTACAACGAACGCGATGTGGAAGTTTGTCTGAAGCTTCCGGTACTGACTCTGGTACCGAGTCTCGATCTCGCTGGCCAAGGCGCACTGAATTCGGGGAGTAGCCCGTTGGGAAGAGCAGACAGATTCGCAGGCAAGGTAAAGTAAAGATGGAAGGGAATGGGAAAGCTAAACGATGAGCCGGATCCATGAAGCACTAAAGCGTGCCGCAAAAGAACGTTCCGAACGGTCGTCCGGAAGCGATAATCACGAACTGATCGATATCCTGGAGGAAAAACCGCCCGCGCCTGCTTCGACGACAACTCGAGTGGACAAAAAAGATGTTGGGGTGAAAGAGCAGGCCCCGGTTGCACATACCGATTATGATCGGCTCGTGGCGAAGTGCCGTAAGGTTCAGTGGGATACACAACAGAGGTATTCCGTCTTTGCGAATGAAACTCTCAATCACGTGGGTGCGGAAAAATTCAGAACATTGCGATCCAGGCTTTATCAAATTGCCGCAGCGCAACCCATAAAACGCATCCTGCTGACCAGCAGTGTTCCAGAGGAAGGGAAAACGTTTATAGCTGCGAACCTGGCGCTATCCATCATCCGGCAGCCGGAGCGGCGTGTCTTGTTGATCGATGCGGATTTGCGTGCTTCAAGACTTCACGTCGTTTTGGGAGCGCCGAACGATGCGGGGCTTTCGGATTACCTGCAAAGCGCTATCGAAGAGACGAGCGTAATCCAGGTCGCCAAGGAAGGAAATTTCTGCTTCATTCCGGGCGGGAGCCAAGTTTCGAACCCGAGTGAACTTTTGCACAGCGACCGGATGAAGGCTCTGCTGGACAAACTCACGCCTATGTTTGATTGGATAATTCTGGACTCGCCGCCGGCGATTGCCGTCCACGATGCGAGCATACTAGCCGACATGTGTGACGGGGTTCTTTTTGTCGTAAAAGCAGGCCAGACCGACTTTGAACTCGCGGAGAGAGCGTCCTCCGAATTTCGAGACAAGAATTTGCTGGGCGTGGTCCTCAACCGCGTCGAGAAGAATGAATCCTACGGTGATTATTATTACGGCTATTCAGCTGAGCATAGAGAAAAAGTCTAGGTTTGCTCGAATGGATGGAACTGTGAAGAACCGTGAGCGCAAGCCGATTTTCGTTTTTTGCGAAAGCGAATTCACTCTGGAATGATCGGCACGCCATTGAAGTACCGCTTGCGTTGCAGGCAATTTTAACGAGAGGAAAAGCAGAACCTATCACAATGGAAGAACTAATGACGAAGGTGCAAGCGGCGTTCAAGTCCGCGTTCGACATTGATCCACGGACCATCACGGTTGACACATCCCCGGCGGACGTGCCTGCCTGGGATTCCATGGGACATGTGACGCTGGCAAGCAGTCTGGAGCAAGAATTCGGATTGAGTCTTGACGTGGATGACCTGATGGAAATGGAGAACGTCAGGGAGATCTGCAGGGTCGTGCAATCGAAACTCAGCAAGGTCGAGAGTGGACAGAGCAAGTGAGTGGAATTTCGCAGGTCGCTTAGTTAAGCGTCTGGGAAAGAACTCTGACCTCATTGATGCGGCAACCGGGCAGACGATTCCCGCCGCTATGGTACCCGGTTTGATCGCCGGCTTCGCCGCTGGATTTCTGTCGATTGGATTGCAACCAGGCGATCGCGTGCTTGTCAGCTGCGGTCTTGCTCCGACCAGTACGCTGGCGTACTTGGGAGCCATGTATGCCGGATGCGTGCCGGTGCTGGTGGATGAGCGAACGCTGGCGGCATCTGGGGAGATGGTTTTCACGAAGGCTCACGCTAAAGCGGCGTGGACTGCCAAAGAAGTTCCCTGGGATTGGGCAAGAAAAAACGGCTTTCCTCAGATCGTGGGTAGCTTCGATCCTCAACCCACCCATTTAGTCCGACCGCCAGGCTGCGCAGAGGACGACTTGGCGGTATTGATGCCCACTTCCGGATCCACGGGTGTACCCCGACTCGTCATGGTTAGTCACGGCAACTTGATCGCCAACACAGAGGCCATCATCCGGAGTCAATTGCTCGGGACAGATGAAAAGGCCATGCTGATCATGCCGGTGAGTTATTGTTTTGGTGCAAGCGTTTTGCACACGCACTTGTATCAGGGAGGGGGCGTGGTCTTTGACTCAAGGTTTATGTTTCCTGACAAGGTGCTTCAGGCGATCAACGCGCACAACTGTACGACATTCGCGGGTGTGCCAAGTGTGTACAACATTCTGCTCCGGCGCTCACACCTCGGATCCATCGCGCTGCCCGGCCTGCGGCGCTTTCTTCAGGCTGGTGGGGCATTTGCCTCTGAATGTATTCAGGAACTGAATAATAGGGTGCCGATACCAGAATTCTTAGTTATGTACGGTCAAACCGAGGCTACAGCACGGATCTCCTGTATGCCTCCGGATCGCTTGGCCGAGAAGTGGGGCAGTGCCGGTGTTCCTCTGGATAATCTGACAATCCGCGTCGTTGATGAGATGGGGCAAGAACTTCGCAATGGCCAGACTGGGGAAATCCAAGTGCGTGGTCCGTCCGTTTGCGGGGGATACCTCGATGACCCTGAAGCGACGCGAACTAAATTTGAACACGGTTGGCTGAAGACCGGTGACTTGGGCTTCCTAGATGAGGAGGGATACCTCTGGATCAAGGGTCGTGCAGGGGAGTTCATCAAGGTTCGCGGTTACCGCGTAAGTTTTGCCGAGGTCGAGGCGAAAGTAGCGGCTATTCCAGGTGTTTACGAATGCTCTGCAGCGGCAATGCCCCATCCGGAAGCGGGCGAAGCGCTCGCCCTTTTCATCGTCGGGGAGAGCGGAGATCAGGCTCTAGTCGAAAGGGTCCGCCACGCGCTTCCTCCGCAGTGGACCTGCACATCAGTAACAATAGTAGCGGAGCTACCCAGGACAGCCAACGGCAAGATCGATCGGTCTCGGTTGCAGGAACTGGCATGAGCGCAATTGCGGAAATTGAGCAGGACATTGAGACCCTGCTGTTGCAGCCACCTTACGGAGTCGATCCGCAGCAACGACAAAATGCTTTGCTCGCGTTACTGAAGAAAGAGCTGGCTTACGCCTGCGACCGGAACCCACGCTTTCGCAATTACGTGGAGCATTGGCCAATAAATATCCGCTCGGCGGAGAAGATTGCTGATCTTCCCTTTCTTCCCGTAAGCGTGTTTAAGGCAAATCCTCCGTTGGCCCTGGTCGGCGCTGACGATGTTAAGCGCACTCTGACCTCAAGTGCGACGACCGGTCAAGTCCCTAGCCGTATAGTTCTTGATGCTGCGACAGCCAGGAGAATGACAAAAGGAGTCATCACAATCATCCGGGATTTCATCGGACCAGCGCGCAGGCCCTACTTGGTGATTGATACACCGGAAAATCTTGCGGCTCAGACTGAGATAGGAGCGCGTGGTGCAGCCATTCAGGGCCTACGCTCTTTTGCGACGGAAGTCATGTGTTGCTTGCGACTCGGCCCAGATGGCGAATCAAGTCTCGACTTGGAGAAACTTCTTTCTTGCGCTGCCCGATGGAAGGATGCGGAAGTGTTGGTTTATGGCTTCACGTATGTAATCTGGACGCAGTTTGTCCAGCCTCTGCAGCGTCAGGGCATCAACTTCAAAATTCCCAATGTCCGAGTCCTGCACAGCGGAGGATGGAAGCGTCTGGAACAGCAAGCAGTCACTCGAGAGGAATTCAGCCGCGGGGTTGCGTCGGTATTTGGCTGTCCGACAAATCGCATAGTGGACTATTACGGAATGGTGGAAAATGTCGGCGTCGTCTATCCGGATTGCGATTACGGCAATAAGCACGTGCCTGCCTTTGCAGAGATTATTGTGAGGGATCCATTGACGCTCGAGCCTGCGAAGGCCGGACAGCAGGGTCTTATCCAGGTGTGCAGTGTGCTGCCGACGAGTTTCCCAGGGTTTTTGCTGCTGACCGAAGATCTGGCAGAAGTCATCGACTACAACGAATGTCCCTGCGGAAGGCGAGGCTCGGCCTTTCGTTTTGCAGGAAGGGCGCCGAAGGCGGAGGTTCGCGGGTGTGGCAATCTGGAAGTCACACGCCACCAGCAAAAACAGGGAGCCGTTACTTCATGAGCGACCTAATTCAGTTCGTGGATTCTCCCCAGACGATTGCCGACGCGGCGCGGCAACTTCGCGAGATTACCCAGCAAAAGGAGATTACCCCGCAGGTGGTCTTGGATGTTTTTGACCAGTGGGCCGCCGCCCTGAATGACCGCGAACTACAGGACGTACCTGGTGTCACGTTTCTCCGTCTCTGGCTCCGACGCGGCAACTTGGAACCCATTCTGCGCCGCGAACTGGGCACGAACTTATTGGATGGAGGGTGGCAGGAAGAAGGACGCGCTAGGCTGCGGGCCTTTCCGCTGGGAGTCGTCGGCCATTGGCCAGCCGCGAATATCGAGATCCAGCCAGTCTTGTCTCTGACTTGCGCCCTGCTCGGGGGAAATAGCTGCCTGGTGCGAGTGCCCAGTCGCTTAGTCGAGATCACTCGGCGGATAATGCAAAAACTGCATGAGGTTGATCGAACCGGTTCGTTGATCGAGCAGATTTATTTAGCCAGTTTTGATCATTCGAGGACCGATCTCCACGGAGCGATGGCGCAGGCTGTGGACGGCGCCATGATTTGGGGAGGAGCGGAAGCGGTCTCGAAGGTCCGTGCGTTGCCATTTCCGCACTGGGCACGAGTTCTGGTTTTTGGGCCACGCCTCTCCGCTGCGGCTATGGATGCCGCGACGTGGGGAGACAGGACGGATCGATCCTCCTGGTGTCGAAGAATTGCGCGCGACGTATGGCAGTTTGACCAGCAAGCCTGCTCATCACCGCAAACACTTTTTCTCGAACGTTGCGACGGTTGTGATCCCCGTGAGTTTGTGGCAGATCTCAGACAGGCTTTCCAAGAAGAGAACCGTGTGCATCAGCGCAAGCAGATTGAACCAGCGTTAACCTCGGCCATTTGCCTTGCTCGTGCGTCATGGCTCATGGACAACGCCAAAAACCGTGCAGTGTTTCCGGCATCGCCAGATTGGACCATTTTGCTCGGCGCAGGCACAGAAATGCCCACTCCGACGCAGGGCCGAACCCTTACGGTACTCGTCGTGGATGACCTCTTGAAAGTGGTCACAAAGTTCGATGGAACGTTGCAGACTCTGGGACTTGGCCTTCGAGATGCCGAAAAGGAAGAGATGCTCGCAAGAGCGGCAGCACGGAGTGGAGTGGACAGAATCGTGAAGCTGGGCAGGATGCATGTTTTTAGCTCTCCATGGGACGGAACGGAATTGGTTCGCCCGATGGTTCGTTTTGTGCGCCATGTGGTGTCTCAGGATTGAGGGAGAAAGGTGGTCAAGATGGAGCAGGCAGAACTATTTCTTGAGGCTCTGGATCGCAAGGCCAAGATGTTTGCGCGCTCTGCACGGGCGAATTTCGAAGCAAACCGAGAACTGTGTGCGTGGTTGCTGAACCCGCTGGCCCGCTGGGCCGAAGCAGCCTACGGAAGTGCAGTATTCGACGTGGCGGCACGCGGCTATGCTGAATACTGTGTCGGCGTCGCTAAAGCAAAACAAATCTACGAACGTGCGGGGAAGTACACCCCTGAAAGTATGCCGGAGATTATGTCCGGGGTGTACGAGTACGAAGGCTACATGGTGCCTTACATGTGGGCCGCAATCCTCATTTATCCGTTCTGGCCATCCATGGTCAGTCACATTGCAATGTTTCGTGACGAGTTCGTGAGAAGATTGCCGAAGAATGCGTCTGTCCATGAACTGGCCGCAGGCCACGGTGTCCTGAGCCTTCTGGCAGCTGAGGAACGACCTGACCTCATCATAGAAGGTACAGATATCAGTTCGCCGGCAGTGGCGGTGGCAAATCGCCTGCTTTCTGCCTCCAAGCACACAGGCCGTGTTCGATTTACGGTGAAAGATGCACTAAACACGGGAAACTCGAGCAGCAACGTAAAATTCCAAGGCATTATTTCTGCGATGCTCGCTGAGCACCTATCGGATCCAAAACCATTATTCAATACCATTTCTAAGCAGATCTCACCGGACGGACTAGTATTCTTCAGTACGGCGCTCGAGTCGCCACAACGAGATCACGTTTTTGAATACAACCAGGAAAGCGAGCCACTGCGAATGGCCGAAACTGCGGGCCTACGTGTAAGCCGGCTGGCTTCCGACGCCAGCGCTGCGTCCCGTGGCTCCCGGTTCATGCCACGCGCTACAGCCATGATTTTGACACTGCGAATCCCGTATGGCCCAAGCGAGAATTAGATACGAGACGAACCGGGCAGTCCAAAGTATTGCGAACCCAAGCGCCCGATATGACTGGAGCTTGCGTACTTCACGCGGCTTCCACGGACTGGTGCTAACTATAATGCTTGAAAACTCATTTGGCTGAATGCAAGGAAAGGGAAAGTTCAGAGATGACAACTCCATTGATGACATTTGAAGAAGTACGAGCGGCCCTCAAGCAAAGGTTCCCGATGATCATGGTCGATTGCGTTATCTCGTTAGAGCCAGGCAAGAGCATCCGGACTGCAAAAAATGTCACAGGGAACGAAATCCAGTTCTTAGGACATTTCCCCGAGTACGCGGTGATGCCAGGGACCCTGATCGTAGAGGCAATTGGCCAATCGGCTTCCATCCTCTTCACAAAAACGACGGAAACAGGAACGCAGCCCGGAGAGTTTCTTGTGTTGGGCGCCATCAATGAAATGAGATTCCTTGTGCCAGTGGTGCCGGGAGACAGATTGGAAATCGAGATTCAAGTCCTAAAGTTTGTTGGAGATTTCGCGCTGGTTGAAGCAATCGCAACGGTGAACGCAACCTTGGTGGCCAAGGGGAAACTGGGTTTCGCCAGGCGGAGTTTGCTTACTCAGCACTCCGGATAAGGTCGCGATTCGGTTGGGGCATCGGCGCAACCGGCCTCAATTCTCTCCAGCTTGTCTGAGTCGTTTATCGAACCGAGGCAGAACTTCGGGTTACGATTTTGAACTTGAGCGTACGCACGAAGAGCGTTGATCTAGCTGAGGGCAGGTCCCACTTCTATCGCCCGCAATCTCCAGAATCCTGTTGTGGTGCGACATTCAGAGGTTTTGATTTCTTGTTCCAGTCGTTTCAGGCTGCTACACTTTTCTCAAGTTAAAGCCTGCCTGAGCCAAATTTCCTTATGGCTAAAGGACTCGCGGACGGAACGATTTGGGCATACGTACTTTCGTCGAAAATGACATTTCCGAAGCCACAAATCTGTGGTGGACGTTTCTGCGTCACCGCAAAGGGCCAGCTCCGCCGGCCATGGAGGCGTATTTCCACGACCTCTACTTTGCAAGTCCTTGGGTCGACAAGGCCATCCCATCTCTGGTCTATGAGGATAAGAACGGCAAGATAGTGGGATTTCTAGGCGGGATCCGCAGGAAAATGTCGTTACGCGGCCAACCGATTCGTGTCGCATGCGGAGGCAACTTTGTAGTTCATCCTGAGGCCCGCTCCACGTTCGCAGGGTTGCGCCTGTTGACGACCTACATGGCAGGAGACCAGGATCTTTCGCTGACGGATTCCGCAAATAACATCTCGCGGCACTTACTCGAAAAACTGGGCTTTCGCACCATTACGCCCTATAGTCTTTCCTGGGCACGCCCACTGCGGCCAGGTCACTACGCCGTTCATGCCGTGTCGCCTCTTTTAAGCCCGACTCTCTCCGCCACCTTGAAATTTGTGACAAAACCATTTTGTAGTGTTATGGATGGCATGGCCGCGAAATTCTCTTCCAGCCCATTCCGGCAGACGGAGCCTCGACTTCATGCCACGGAGCTTAATGCCGAAACACTTCTTCGATGCCTGGCCGAATTCCGTGGTGACTATTCCCTGTGGGCAGAATATGACGTGCAATTGCTGGAATGGCTTTTAACTTTCATTGAGCGGATGCACTCCCACCAAAATTTCAGGAAGGTTGTTTTTCACAACGACAGCGGGAAAATCCTTGGTTGGTATCTGTACCACCTCAAGCCGGGTTCCATCGGACAGGTTTTACAAGTCGGGGGCGATCGGCAGTTTACTGGTGATATTCTCGACCATCTTTTCTATGATGCCTGGAGTCACGGAGCCATTGCTCTTCACGGGATGGTGCAGAGCCAACAGATCGGTGACTTCTCGGAGAAGAACTGTTTCTTTATGTGCCGCGGCGGCTGGACGCTTGCCCATTCACGGAAGCCCGAACTTCTCGCACTTCTGAGCAGCGGGGATGCCTTTCTCTCGCGTCTTGATGGTGAGTCGTGCCTGGGTATAGAAGATTGATCTCAAACTGCGCAACCGGGAGATGCCATGTCAAGAGGCGCAATATTGCTCGAGTTGGTCGAAGGATTGAAAGGTAAGGCAGACTCTAGGATGGCCCTCAGCGATTCGAGTTTGTGAAACTCTCATCCCTGAATTACAGCAAAAGCTTTTGTCCCGCTCTTACTTTCGTTCGCGAGTGGTTGTGGAACTGAAGCGGAAGCGAGAAAGAGCTTCGCCAAGATTTTGCAGAAACGCTTCTGAGTTATAGACGTCTGTATCGACTTTGGGACCGCCCTGAGGGGCAATCAGTTCAACTTCATCGAGCTGGAACTCTCGAGCGACTTCTTCCACGATTTTGGGCCGGATAGGGCGCTGCTGATCGACAAATCCGTTGACGAGCGAATGCTCGCACAGAAGATTGACAACACGCGGAATACCTAGAGAGTAGATGTAAATAGCGTCGATTGTTTGCGGGGCAAAAATAGGTTCACCGGAGGCGCCTGCGATCTTTAATCGTTCCCCCACATACTCATGGGTCTGTTCTTTCGTAAGTGGTGCGGTACGGCAGCGAAGCACGATTCGTTGCCGCAGTTGGCGCAGTTGAGGAAGCTTCAGCTTCTCTTCCAGTTCGGGCTGGCCGGATAAAACAATTTGGAGGAGTTTCTCGGTCGAGGTTTCCAGATTCGTGAGCAAGCGGATCTCTTCCAGTACCGGATAGGTAAGGTTCTGAGCTTCGTCGATGATTAGAATGACGGTTTCGCCAGCGCGGTAACGTTCGAGCAGCCAATGGTTGAGTTTCAACAACTGCTGGCTTTTCGATTTCGACTCGCATTGGATGTCGAATTCGGCCAGGATGAAATCGAAGAGCTGATTGGAATTCATCCGGGAGTTAAAGAGAAAAGCGGTACGGGCGTTCTTCTGGTGCAACCAGTCAAGCAAGCGGTTAATAAGTGTGGTCTTTCCCGTGCCGACTTCGCCGGTGAGCGTGATAAAGCCCTTGCGTGTCTGGATGCCGTACATTAAGCCTGTTAAGGCTTCTTCGATCTGCGCCGTAAGGAAAAGGAAGCGCGGATCGGGGTTGACGTTGAACGGGTTCTCTTTCAGACCGTAGAAGCTTTTGTACATTCGGTTGCGTCTCTCGTTCGGACTTTTCTATTCTGACTGCGAACTCTGTTGCTGTGTTGTAAAAACTGGTTGCCTGTTCCTCACCGCGCGTTATAAAGCTCACTCCAAAACATACGGCCGCGTATGCCACTGAAAACTCAAGGTGATGTATTGGGTCGTCGGGTAGCTACTGCAGGACGGTCCTACACAACTGTTTCCGGACTGAGGGGAACTGGAGATTTGGGCGCTATATGTAATTGCAAAATTCAGGTTCGGGCCAATAAGCCGATTTACGCCGCCGCCTAGATACCAGGTGTTGTACGCGGAGAGGTTAACTGCGGAGGTTTCCGCGATCGTTCGATTGTGGGCGTAACCACCGCTAATTTGTCCGTTCCAGACACGGCCTAATTTTTGGGATAGACCGGAGCTTACTTGATCGATGGTTGATCCAGTGTAAATACCGCTGCCACCCGAGAGACCGTGCAAGTAGCTCGCACTAAGACTGCCGTTGCGATAATCGTAGGTGAGGCCGCCAGACACGTTTGCACCGTAATTAGTCGCTTGGCCAGCTACGGGAATGCGGAATTCCGTGATTTGCGGACCTGCCGTCAATTGGAGAGCCAAACGCCCAGTAAGCTTGCGGCCGTAAGCTAATGCGGCTACGTGGCTGCCAAATGCCTGAGGTTCACCCGGGTACTGAAACGCGCTAAATCTGTAAACAATTCCGATGGTGCTCTCGCGACTGAGCAGATAGTTGTACCCCAGGCTTGCCGTCACTATCCTGTTGTCGATATCGCCCGGGTCAACAAAATCAAGGAGTCCATACGATCCCACTGCAGTTATGGAACCACGGGCAGAAGTTGAATAAGTAACTTGCAGCGCAGTTGCGTTGCTATAGCGCGGTCCAACCGAGTTGTAAATGCTCTGGTTAGGGACGAAGTTGTTACCCATGCTCGGAATCACAGGTCCGTAGGATCCTCCGACCCCTGCTACCGCCAGGTTCGTGCCACCACCAAATCCAAACTGGGCCTCAGGAATGTAGGAAAATTGATCCAAGACTTGCACGACAACACGATTCCACTCAAAAGATTGCGATAGAGCAAGTTGGTGGTATTGTCCGTCACGCTGCGAGCTATCAGTGGAAACGAAACCACCACCGGAATAATTGATAGCAAGCTGCGAATGTCTCCAGGCCTGGAGGAGCCCAAGGTTTCCGATGAAATAGTTGTTGGCAACCCAGCCAGATGAACTTCCTGACTGGTTGAACCCATTCGATTGAACCTGGCTGGCATACTGAAAGCCTGGCACCCAATAACTGTGAAGAACGGGAGGCAATCCAATCGTAGCGTCTTGCACTCCAGTGAGCGAGGTCGTATCTGGCTGTAAGCGGCTTGCCAAATCCTGATTATTGCTGTCGTCCTGCTGGTTTCCCGTATCGATGACGGGGATGGGAGTTGAACGGGCAGCGGGTTTGGGCACCGTTTCGGGTGGCGGCTCTTGGGGTTCATCCTGAGCAACGGCAGAGAGAGCGCCAAAAGAAAGCAAAACCGTCAAAGCAGATGCACCGAGAATGGCTTTAAGGAAATTCATTATGCGACCTTACGGAACGACAATCACGTCTCCCGGTTGAAGAAGAATGTTTTGCTCGGGGTGAACGCCCTTCACGGCGTCCTTATAATTAAACGCGTGCTGAACCTGCTTACCGTCTTCGGTTCGAAGAACATAGATACCCTTGAGCTTTGCAAATTGAGTGAACCCGCCAGCACTTGAAAGAGCCTGGAGAACCGTCATATTCGGAAGTAGAGTTAAAGCCCCGGCGTGGAGCACTTCGCCAGTGACATAGACACGGCGGCTGTTGATCTCGGAGACAGCAACGGTTACTTGCGGGTTGACTATGAATTTTGTGAGACCCGTACGTATCGCGTCGGTAAGCTGCATGGCGGTGAGTCCCGCCGCCTGAATGTCATTCAAAAAGGGCAGGGAAATTTTGCCATCGGGACGCACAGGGATGGTTCTGGAAATGTCGGGTTCCTTCCAAACGTCGATTCGGAGCACGTCCTGGGGCCCAATCTTGTATTCTCCATCATCGACTGGAGAAGGAACGGTTGCTGATTGTTTGGGTGCTTCCGTTTTTCTGCTGGAATTGCCAGCCGCCGATTGGCTTGCGGCCGTCTGCGCCAGAGTTAACGCTGCAAAAATTAAGGTCAGAAGCACTACAATCGACCGGATCTTCATCGAATTCTTCTCCTCTCAGTTCTCTCGTTGCCCGTTAGCTGACCCGATTTCCTTCAGCTTGTATAGTAACGATTTGTAGCTAATCTGCAATTCCTGAGCAGCGCGTTTGCGGTTCCACCGGGTGCGTTCGAGCGCCTGCAGGATCAATTCGCGCTCGGCCTGCCTGGAAGCAGCGCGCGAGGCGACTTTGAGGGACGCGCTCTTCCCGGTCGCCGGTGGGCTTGAATCGAGAACTTTGATGGGATGAAGATCATTTAATGTCCCCTGGATATCGCCAAATAAGGCAATTTTCCGGACAAGGTTCTCAAGCTCCCTGATATTCCCGGGCCAGTGGTATGCCTGCAGCGTTTCCAGCACCTGAGAGCTGAGTGGAGAGGCTTTTCTTTTTAGAATCCGGGAGTGCTTATCGGAGAAAAACTCAATCAGGAGCGGGACATCTTCACATCTTTCGCGGAGCGGAGGAATACGCAGACAGGCGCCACTGAGGCGGAGAAAGAGTTCACGGCGAAAGCGGCCTGCTTCGACTTCCGATTCGAGATTCTTTGTGGTGGATGAAATGATTCGTGGGCAGAAGGTATTCTTTGAACCGGCGCCCTCCACATCGGGAAGGTGAGAAAGGAGAACTCGTTGGCAAGCCAATTCCAATTCTTGAATATTATCCAGGTAGATGCTGCCCGGAGCTTCGGCGGATGAGCGGCGGCCAAGCGCTTCATTCATCTGGGCGAGCAACTCTCCGGGCTCTACGCCCGAACAATTGATTTTTCGCAACGAAGACCGGCTATATCGCGAAAGTCGATGAATCAGGGTGGCGTAAGCGTCCTTTCCGGTTCCGCTTTCGCCAAGTACAAGAATCGGAATGTCAGTGGGCGCGATCTCTGAGACCATGGCGTTCAGGGCATGGATCGTGGGTCCTTGGCCGTAGACAAACCCCAATGTGCCCTGCTCAGTAGAGACTTGTGTTTCCATTTGTCCCACTTGTCGTTTCTACTCCTGCCAAGACAGATGCTTGTCTTTCATCTGGAGAGTGATCCACTTTCTACAAGGTGCAAGTTGGCTACCAGAAAGCCCTCTGAAACGGCAGTCCCAGGTAGCGTTAACATATTTGTTTTGTGTGAGTTGGAAACTATCCGTGCGGTGCTACCTTTTGACAAACCATTCCGGTACTCCACCAAAGGTTCCAATAGTGGCAATCTCTTACCCTCTTCGGCTACATCTTGAATGCAGCAATCCCTTGTAATTTGCACAAAGATAAGGGGTTGGCTAGCGATAATGGATGTCATCATGTCGTTACGATCTTGCTTTTTGCTCCTGTGGTCTGGCGCAAACGAGTCTACCGGCTAGGCCTATTGCAGAGCGAAGACACCTTGGTTTGGTCCCCTCATCGAAAGATGTGGGCCAGAAATCAGTCGCGAAGGCCCAGCGCCCACTCGCCATCAAGACGCGAGAACGAAGCATCGCCGCGATTGAGGAGCTCCAGGATCTCGGGATTACGGGAACGAGCAAGCGTCCAGCCATTGCGGCACGTGAAGAAGCACTGCTTCTCAGAGAACTCGGGCATTAAGTCGCTTCGCACAACCCCATGCAGGGCAATGGCTCCCTGCTCCCAGGCGTCGTTGAATAGATGATCGAGAACGTCCTTGGTGAATTTGCGCTCCCCGCCGATTTGCAGCACTTGGCCAACCGTACCGGGTTTCACGTAATAGATGTACCAACCAATGATCTTCTGTTGACCGTCGCGAACAACCACGTTCCGGAAAACCATCTGGGGGTGCATCCTCTCGATAAAGGACAGAAGCCATTTAAGGGAAAGGGCGTCATATTCGGGCCAGAGAGAGTAGCCTCCCCGGAAATGGTTCAGGCAGTAAAGGAGCGTATCAACATCGAGATCCGCGCCGTGCAGAGAGGATGCGGTGTGGTGGAATGGGCTGAAAGGGAGCTTGGCGGCGATGCTGTCAACTGCGCTACAAAACGGCCGTGCAGCAAGCTCTAAGCCGGAGGAAAGAGCTGATCTGGACAGAGACGACATGGCGTGAACAGCGTAGCGACCCGGCCGCAATGGACGCGCCCAACCGATGCTGAAAGGCATTATGGTCTGGAAACCCAGCCGCTCCAATATGGTCCGAGAAACGTGAGCTGCTGAATCGGCCATCGCAAGGTCCTGGTCTCCTTCCAGGTAGGCCTTTGATAGCAGGCGTAGACCTGCGGGGGTGGACCGCGCCTCTGGATGAACCACAAAATTGCCGCCGAACGTGACGCGTATAGACTTGCCGCGTACTGACATTGTGCGTCGAACCAATCCCAAGAATCCCAATATCTTGCCGGCCTTGCCTTCATAAACCAGAGAGGGGATTTCGCGGTCAATCCAAGGATGATCAGTGAAATATAGTTCCTGCAAATAGGACAGGACAGCAGGTGGAACAGAACCCTTGCGGAGGCGGAGATGCTTCCACCAGAGCTCCGCGACTTGCGGGATGTCAGCTTCAACAAACGAACGTACGGCCAAATCCTTTGCGGCTTTACCAAGCGGTGGGCTTGTAAGCCCCTCGTTGCGTGCCACGACTGGTGTGCCAACGAGTTTCGAATTGTCTGAAATTACCAGCGTGTGGCCTCCGTCGTCTTGGACTTGGATTTTCTCGTCAGTGCAACAGCAGGAAACAGGGCTGAGTTGGCTCTCAATTGGGCACCCATCGACACCAGGGTGTTGTGAGCCGAGGACAGGATGACTGATACCCGGATGCGTAGCTAAGGAGCGATAGGCTAAGACATTTGCTTCCAAACCCTGTGAGACCGAGCGAGTCGCGCGATCGCTCGATTCCCCAACTGCTACGAGGGACTGCCACTCTGCTGTTTTGCTGTCCCCGCTCAGCACACCCGCTAACGCCCGCGGGGTAGATGCATCGTACAGAATGGCGAGTGGCGCAGTGCACCCCAACTCGGTTTCGATCAAGGCGAAGAGCTGCGCGGCAGTGATGGAGTGTCCGCCTAAAGCAAAAAAATCATCGTCTGGCCCAATTTCGCGTACATCCAAGACGCGCTGCCAGAGCGGGATCAGCGCCTGGAGCATAGCTTGCTCTGCCTTCAGGGAACTTTCCGGCGAATCCGAGAATTGAGGAAGAGGCTCTTCCACCGGCGTGGGAACTGCGGAGTGAGATACCGTGACCGCTTCCCGCGTTGCAGACTGCATATAAAGAACTTCAGCTGCCGAGGAAGTATCGGCGCGCTTGATTCGGGCGAGATCTAAAATTTCCTTGTCAGGATCCGCTACAAGTTGCTGAAAGATAGAAGCCAGCGTTGCAAGCCATTCGCGGATGGTGAGGTCTTCAAAGAGTTTTGTGTCGTAATGAGCGCGTAGCTCCATGCTCTCTTCCATCTCGACCGCGTTCAGATAAAACTCAAACGATTCGTAGGCCTTTGGATTCGCGGAATAGTCCGCAGTGAATCCGGACTGTGGCAATTCGTTGGGCTTGAATTTCTTGATGTTGGTCAGACCTGCCGAGATGGGGGAAATGCCGAGAGAGGGCACCAACGGGTGCAAATCTTCCAGCAAACTTGCCATGGTAAAGATGGCGTGATCCTGGGCGGCAATAAGTTCATGCTGAACTCTGGCGAAGAATGCACTGGCAGCTTCTCCTTCGCGCAACTCCACGATGAATGGGAGGAGGTTTACGCAATGGCCGACCAAACCGGGCTGGCCAACAGAGGGTTGTTCCGCTGTAGGAAGGGTGATCACAAAACGACGTTGCTTGGAAACGCGCGCGAGAAGAATGGCAAGCGAACCGAGAAGGACAGCGAAGAAGCTGCAGCCCTGCTTTGCCGCCAGCGCCCTGAGACTTCGTACGTCTGAAGCGGGAACGGCTTGATCGATGCGGCGCGCGGTAAATTCACGGCGGGCCCCGCGCGGATGGTCGACGGGAAGCACAAGCACGGGGAATCCATCATGGAATCGGGAACGCCAGTAGCCGGCGGCTTCGGCAAATTCAGGAGTGCCTTGGCGCTGGCTCACACTATGAACATAGTCGGCATAACTGTCCGCGGGGGGCAGAGACGCGGGAACGCCTGAGAGTTCTTCCGAGTAGAAGGCGCAAAGATCGTGAATCATCACATCCAGCGACCAACCATCGCAGATAATGTGATGCGCAGTGAAAATAATCGCCGCGCGATCCGCGCCGAGCACGACAAGCTGGCTGCGGAATAATGGACCTGAAGGAAGTGGGAAAGGCTTGGAGGTTTCTTCTGCGATAAGCCGGCGGAGGCGAGCTTCCTGCTCGCTGGAGTCCTTAAGCGAGGAAAAATCGGTAAGCGGCATGACAAACTTTTGTGTCGGAGCGATGCGCATTGCGACACCGGATTGATCGAAGCTGGCGCGAAGGGCATCGTGCCGTTGGACCAAGCGATCAACCGCGCGTGAGATTTTGTCGACGGAAATTTCGCCGGTGAATCGCAGTGTCATGGATTCGTTGTAAGAAGCGGACAAATGTTCGGAGAGGCAAGACGAAGCGAAAATGCCGCGCTGCGGAACGGTAGTCTCAGCCTCAAGAAGATGAGTGGAGGCCGGAACAGTGGCAGTTCCGATTTCCTTGGGAAGAGCACTTTCCGGGACTGTTGTCGCAGTAGTCGGTGTGGGCCGAGTTGATTCGTTCGAACCAGCTTTTTCCAGGAGCGTCAGAAGGCGGGAGATGGCACGCGCTTGCTCGGCCACGATTTGCTCGAGCATACTGTTCTTCGGTTGAACTTCGACGGATGAGAGAGCCGCAGGAGCTGTGATAGCCGCAGAAGAAGCGATAGCCGTGGGAAAAGTGGCAAGTCCCGGAGTGTCCGCAAGAAGTTCCGCAGGCATGGTTTCATTCAGGTGAGCGGCAAGCAGGTCAATATTCGGCAGTTGGTTCATCAACTGGCCGAACGTGACTTTGACGGAGAATTCTTTACGAATGGCGAAAGCGACCTGTGTCAACGATAGAGAGTCGAAACCTTGCTCCATAAATGTGGCGGAAGTATTGATCTGCAAGCGTTCGAGGCCACAGACAGGGACAAGCAGGTCCAGCAATCGAGACACAATGCGTTCCTTGCGAGAAGAATTGTGAGTGGAAGCGGCGGCATTCGCGTCAGATGCGAAACTGCTCGATGATTCATTCACAGGCAAGCTGGCGGAGTCGGCAACAGCAGACACTGGAACTTGTGCGACAGGCGCAACGGCAGCGGGATCAACCCAGAATCGTTGCCGCTCGAAGGGATAGGTCGGCAAGGGAATCCGGCGGCGATCCTCATTGGCGTAGAAGGCTTCCCAATCGATAGAGACGCCATTTTGCCAGAGCGATCCGAGGGCAAACAAGAGGGTAGCCCACTCTGTGTTGTTTTCTGGCGTATCGGAAAAGGTGGGGACGGCTGTGCAGGGATGATCCGGCGTAAATTGCTGGCGAGTTAAAGAGCACATCGTGGAACGCGGACCGCATTCAAGGAATAAATCGTAGCCCTGCTTCTTCAAATACGCGATTGCCTTGGAGAATTCCACGGTGGCGCGGGCATGATTGGCCCAATAAGCAGGGTCAGTGGTTTCGTTGGCAGTGATGGTGCGTCCGGTGACGGTGGAGACAAAGGGCTTGGCCGGAGGATGCAGCTGGACTTTGGCCACGGCCTCTCGCAAGGGCTCAATCATGGGATCCATCATCGCGGAATGGAAGGCGTGCGAAGTGTGCAACTGACGGCAGACGATGCCGTCTGTTTCCAATTGCTTTTGCAACTGGACAACTTCCGTTTCCGGCCCGGATACAACGCATAGATTGGGAGCGTTGTTGGAAGCGATCTGGAGCGTAGGCGGGAGAACTTTGACGACGGCCTCTGAACTGGCGTTTACCGCCATCATGAAACCGCGGGGAAGATTCTGCATCAAGCGGCCGCGGAGGGCGATGATCCGCAGTGCATCTTCCAATTCCCAGACGCCGGCGAGGGTGGCGGCGACAAACTCGCCAATACTGTGGCCTGCCATCATGTCGGGCTCAATGCCAATGCTCTGCCAGAAACACGCCAGAGCGTACTCGATGACGAAAATGGAGGGTTGCGTGAAAAAGGTGTCTTGCAGGGAGACTTGGGCCGTTTTTTCATCACCCTGCGCCGGATATAGCAGTTCGCGCAGATCCCTGCCCAGATGAGGTTTCAAGAAATCGCAGCAATTGTCGACGACGGCTTTGAAAAGTGGTTCGTCGCGATAGAGGTTCAAGCCCATGTTGACGTATTGCGTGCCCTGGCCGCCGAAAAGGAAAACAACGGGTGGATTGCGGCGGTCGCAGCGTTTGCTGGAGCAGCGCAAAGGGTTCGGTTCGCGAAGAAGACGGGCAGCTTCCGCAGGATCCGCAGCAACAACAAAGCGGCGACGGGACATCTGCTTTCGCCCCGTCTGGAATGTGTACGCTGTGTCGGCAAACGCTTCTGGCGCAGCCTTGCTGAGATGTTCGGAAAGTGTGCGGGCGTAGGCATCGAGAGAGCCAGGGGTCTTCGCGGAGAAAAGCAAAAGCTGAAGCGGACGTGAAGCGCTCCCCAGCTTAGGGAGAGGCGATTCTTCGAGGATCACGTGGACGTTTGTGCCGCCAAATCCAAATGAGCTGACGGCAGTGCGGCGAACTTCACTTCCCCTAAGAAGAGGGACAAGCTTATCGGCGATCTGGAAAGGACCAGAGGTGAGATCGATTTTGGGGTTCAGATTCTTGAAATGGAGAGTGGGAGGAATCTGTTCGTGATGGAGTACGAGAGCCGCTTTGATTAAACCGGCGACGCCAGCGGCGTTCGTGGGGTGTCCGATGTTTCCCTTGATAGACCCGATGTAGCAGAAATGTTTCTTGTTCGTCTTAACGTCATACACCTTGCGGAGCGCGTCGAATTCAATAGGATCGCCCACAGGGGTGCCGGTGCCGTGGGCCTCGATGTAACGAATGGTCTCGACCGGAACATCGGCGTTGGCCAAGGCGAGCGCGATGGCTTCTGCTTGACCGTCGACGCTGGGGGCGAGGAAGGAAGCGGGGCGGGCACCATTGTTATTTTTCCCGGTGCCACGAATCACGGCGTAAATTGTGTCCCCATCGGCTAAAGCATCGGCAAGCCGCTTAAGAACGACGACACCTGCGCCATCGCAAAACATGGTTCCAGTGGCGTCAGCGTCAAACGGGCGGCAATGCCCATCCTTCGCAAAGGTGCCTCCCTCCTGGTAGAGGAAGCCGCTTTTTTGCGGGACGGTGATGTCAATGCCACCAGAGAGAGCGATGTCGCATTCATGGTCGAGCAACGAGCGATAAGCCTGGTCGACGGCCAAGAGAGTTGTTGAGCAAGCGGTGTTAAGGCTGATGGCGGGGCCACGGAGATCGAGGAGATAGGCGGTGCGAAGAGCGATGTAGTCTTTCTGATTGCCGTATTCGACGGCGAGCTTTCCGGCCATGGCCATCAGATCGGGCTGGGTGAGAAGATTCGTGGTGTAGTAGTGATTGTCGCCAATGCCGGCGAAAACGCCGATGCGGCCTTTGTAACGCTCAGGGTCATATCCCGAATTCTCCAGCGCATGCTGAGCAAGCTCAAGAAAGACGCGCTGCTGCGGATCCATGACTTTAGCTTCCAGCGGGCTGATACCAAAAAACGCGGCGTCGAAAAGATCGGCGCCATCAATCAGACCGCGCGCCCGGATGTAGTCAGGATCGTTGCGGATATATTCGGGGATGCCGGGGCCCAGTTCCTCCGGTTTAAAGAAAGTGATGGATTCAACGGAATTGCAAAGGTTGCGCCAGAGCTGATCGAGATCAGGGGCGCCAGGGAACCGGCCTACCAGGCCAATAATGGCGACAGAATTGCGGGCTGGCACTTGTGCATCGCGATGATGGCGGGCACGGCTTTCGATTTCGACGAGAGGATCAGACTTGGTCTCGCTCGCTTCCATAAAGCGCGCTAGCTTGGCGATGGTGGGATATTGGAAGACCTTGACAGGGGGAATTTCATGTCCGAAGCGCGTGTGATACAGGTTGGCCATGCGAACAACTGCCAGGGAATTGCCGCCGAGATCGAAGAAGCTGTCGTCGATGCCGACCTGGTCGAGCTCCAGCAAATCGCACCAGAGGTTCGCCAAGTGCTTTTCTGTCTCCGTATTGGGCGCGATGAAGTCTTGAGCAAGATTCGGGCGTTTGCCTTCGGGGCGGGGAAGAGCTTTGCGATCGATCTTGGCGTTGGGAGTTAGCGGGAATTCTTCAAGACGCATGAAAACCGTGGGAATCATGTAGTCCGGCAGGGTGGCAGTCAGGGCCTGGATAAGGGAGTTGGCGGTGAGATCGGCCTGGCCGGTGTAGTAGGCAACCAATCGTTTATCGCCGGGACGATCCTCCCGCAGGATTACCACGGCCTGGGAAATGCCGGCCACTTTCGCAAGGGCAGTTTCGATTTCACCGAGTTCGATGCGGAAACCGTGGAGCTTGATCTGATAATCCAGGCGACCGATGAACTCGAACGAACCGTCGTCGCGTAGACGAACCTGGTCGCCCGTTCGATAGAGACGCATTCCGGCCGCGGTGGAAAAGGGATCGGGAATGAACTTTTCAGCGGTAAGTTCAGGGCGCTTGAAGTAACCACGGGCCAGGCCATCGCCGCCAATTAAGAGTTCACCACAATTGCCTGGAGCTACGGGCTTCTGCTGTTCATCGAGCACATGGAATTGCGTGTTCGCGATTGGTGCTCCGAGGGAGATCTTGTCCGGTGAAGTGACGCGTTCGGTGGAAGACCAAATGGTGGTTTCCGTCGGGCCATACATATTCCAAAGTTCAAGGCAACGGGGGAGGAGACGCTCGGCAAGGGCGGAAGTCAAAGCTTCTCCGCCGCAGAGGATTCGCAGATCCGGATTTCCCTCCCAGCCCGATTCCACGAGCATGCGCCAAGTGGCGGGTGTGGCTTGCATTATGGTGATGGTGTGTTTCTGGAGGAGCCTTTGAAGTTCCTTTGCATCAGCAGCCTGCTCTGAGGAAGTAATGACTGTTCTGGCACCAGTAACAAGCGGGAGCAAGAGTTCGAGAATGGAGATATCAAACGAAGTGGTAGTAACAGCGAGAAGGGTGTCGGTGGAATTGATGCCCGGGAGCTGGCTCATGGACAGGAGAAAATTGACCAGCGCAGTTCGCGGGACCATAACTCCCTTGGGTTTGCCTGTGGAGCCGGAAGTATAAATCAAATAAGCCAACTGATCCGGAGCGCTGGGAATTGAGAGATTTGAGGAAGGAAGGTGGGTTAGAGCACTCTCTTTCTCGTCCAGGAAAATAGTTCGCGCAGATGAGTCTGGTAGCTTTCCCTTTTTTGAGGAATGGGAAAGCAACAGTGGAGCTTCGGAATCCGCAAGCATGAAGGAGATCCGCTCTTTGGGAATCTTTGGATCAAGAGGCAGATAAGTGCCACCGGACTTCAGAATGGCGAGGAGTGTGACAACCGAGTCGAGAGAGCGATCAAGGTAAACACCGACAAACTTGTCCGGGCCTACGCCTTGCGCGCAAAGGAAATAGGCAAGACGGTTGGCGCGCGAATTCAGTTGCCGACAGGAAAGAGTTTCTTCGTCAAAAGACACCGCGGGCGCGTCGGGAGTTCGGAGGACCTGGTCCTCAAAGAGCTCGTGGGGGCCTCGCCTGATGGAGTCGATCCGAGGGGCGGTTTGATGAGATTTGGGCACTCGATGGACCTCTAGATTCCTCACTGATGTGCAATTGTTGAGCCAAGGATAGAGTCCCGCAGGTCAATTAGGGTATCTGTAAGCCTTTTGTTGTTAGGCTGTTTAGCGCTGGGAAAACCTGCTTGTGACGACAGTCACAATTTATTGCCGCAACGTGTGACGTGCGTCACGCTTTCGGACTGCCGATAAGTGGCAGTTCCTTACCACCAATGAGGCGTTGGCACGATTTAGCGGTCGAGTAAAGGCCAGTTCGATTTGTTGTTGCTGCGATATTTTTGCTGAAAAGATATTGGATTTGGTTAGTCCAAAATAATCTTTGATGGAAGATATTTGCTGATAAAATCAAGAAAATTTAGCTGGTCAGAACGACTCACGGAGATAAAGCCATTCAGTTCAATAGGGCAAAACGGCATATCAATTGCGGCGATGTACTCGCGTGACGAATTTCGCCGTGGGCTGAAAGGTAGCTAGGTAATCATGGCAAGCCGTCAGGAAACACCTTTTGAAAGCATCGAAGGGGCTCTTGAATACGTGGGCTTCCTTCTGGAAGCGTCGCGGGAAGCTCAAGCGCATGTTGAAACAGAGATTTTGATTGCAAGCAAACCGGCACTGGAACGGAAGAAGCAGGCACTTCTGCTCGTAAAATACAAACTGACACTCCTGGAATCGCACATCGCAACCGGCGAACGATTACTGAAAGACTTGCGCAAATTACGGCGATTGATCTTGGAAGAGCGGGAGACGCGAGTCAGTTCCGCGGTTGCCTGATCTAATAGTCGCCTCGCGTACTTTCAAGCGGCCCCGGAACTATCCCTCAGCGAAACATTCTCTTCGTTAACAACAACTGTGGTTGACTATCTGGTGCCGCAAAGAGTTACCCAGCTACTTTATAGTTCAAAAATGCCGACAGGCCTGCTTGCGAGCTCAACACGTCGGAGAAGTTCCACAGGCGGTTTTGAATGCAATAGAATATAGAAATGGCAGAACTAGAAATGTGGTCATTGAAGCCGGCTCAGTTCACGCTCGCCGAAGGGGAAGTCCATATCTGGAGGGCGTACCTGAACTGCGAAGAGAAGACGCTTCAACAGTTCGAAACAACATTGTCACCTGAAGAGATAGCCCGAGCGAACCGTTTCTTGTCATCTCGGGACCGGAACAGTTTTGTCTCCACCCGAGGTATCTTGCGTGAATTGCTGGGGAAATATACAAATTGTCGCGCAGCTGATGTTGCGATTACCTACGGAAATTATGGCAAACCATCGCTCTGCTCAACAAATCCCAAACAATCTGTTCAATTCAATATTTCTCATTCGCATGGTTTGGTGTTGCTTGCCTTTGCTATCGATAGAGTCCTAGGCGTGGACTTGGAGTTGGTTCGAGAGGGCTTCGTGGGCGAAGAGATTGCCGAGCGTTACTTTTCGTCCCAAGAAGTCAATGAACTGAAGGCACTCCCACCGCATTTGCGTACCGAGGGTTTTTTCCTGTGTTGGACACGGAAGGAAGCGTACGTGAAAGCAAGAGGCAAAGGCTTGGAGATCCCGCTGAAGAGCTTCAGTGTTTCTCTCACCCCGGGTCAACCTGAGCATTTATGGAGCGAGGATCAATCTCGATGGTGTCTGCATTCCCTTTGTCCGGGAGCACGGTACGTGGGGGCATTCGTGGCGGAAGGTAAGGAAGCGCAAATTCGAAGTTTGGACTGGAAACCGTAAAGTTGTTCCAGGGTAGAGGGTTTGCCGAAAACCCCAATATTCCCACGAGGCCGCGAATAAAGAAGGCCTTGAGTTCCGAGACTCTTCGAATCTTGCGTGACTTTATTCAGCCCATTTCTGGACTGTCTATTGCCGCCAAAACATTGTGAGAATTCAAGTTTGACAGCATCGATACCGAGATTACCGGAACTAGCACATAGTGTGATGCGCCTGGCGTATGTGTGCTCACATGGCAGGAATGACCAGGAGGGTGTCGTTGGCAGCACAAATCGCCTTATCCGCGTTGTCGGGGACCCCAGAATAGATGGCAATCATGTAAAATATGAATTTAAGGGCAGGGGAGCAACTGTGCTCTAATTGTACTGCAGCTTATTTTCATCAAATAGAAATACGGAAGTTTTATGGTTTAGGTTCGCCGGTTTTTTTGATAGAGTTGACTCCTTTTCCGCTGCGCCACCAGCCCACGAAAGCAGCACTAGTGAACCGGCATTGATCGCTTTGATTAGGATCCACTACTTGCGAATGAATGAGAGAAATCTCAAGACATTTTGCCGCGAGGCGGTAGTTTGCCTCCTCGCGAGGAATGGGAACAGATACCGAACGAGCGGGGGTCGAAGTCGTGTACGAAACTGAAATCAATAACACGACTGAGCCAATATCCCAGCTTCCTCGAGAGGTTGTTTCGGCGTTTAAGGAACTAGGCGGCAAGGTTACCTCGCGTTCCCTGCTTCCCTGGTCTGAGCACTGCACCGAGTGTGTTTGGCCGACTTGCTATGCGACGTGCGATCTTTATGAACCTCGAAAGGATTTGAGGTGCAGGCGCTTCATCGACGGGATGGTCAGGATTGACTGTCCTGGAAGTCTGAATTCTTATTTGCTCAAAATCCGCTTCAAAAGGTGGGGCAAGCTCTGGGCGCCAGGTACGACACGCCTTTTCCCCATTGATGCCGCAAGAAAAGCTGAGAGGCGAGATTATCAGATCGGACAATTTCTTTATACGCTGCCGCTTCCAGCCCCGATTCAACGGACGTTGACCTCGAAGAGATACATCCTCAAAAAAAAAGCTGCCAAGCAACAATCATTGCCGAATAATTTGCCTACCTGCTTTATGTTGGAATGTTTCAACGGCCAGCAACAAACAATTGAACTCTCAATTGTCATCCGATCCCTCAATCCGGATTTCATGATTCCTTTTGAGCACCTTGCTCAATTGAGGCCTGGATTCAACAGAATTCGTATTCCTTTTGAACACGTCGCCGATATCATCGATTTGAATTCGCAGTTCTCAATCGAACTCATTCCCAATGACTTTCAGGATGGAATGACCTTGTATTTCGGCGTCATCGATTTCTTGCAAGAAGTATTCATGCCCGAACAATCTACAAAGAAAGTGAAGTGTGTGGTTTGGGATCTCGATAATACTTTGTGGGATGGAATCCTTGTTGAAGATGGCCCAGCAAAGCTGAAACTGAAAAGCATCTCGATCCAGGCTGTCAAGGAGCTTGATCGCCGCGGCATCCTCAATTCCATTGCAAGCAAGAACAACTACGATGATGCTATGCGGGTACTGAAGGACGCTCATCTTGACGAGTATTTTCTTTTTCCCCAGATTTCCTGGGGGCCAAAGAGCGACGGCGTCAAAGCGATCGCGGAATCCCTGAATATCAGCATGGATAGCATATTATTTATTGACGATGCTGATTTTGAGTTGCAGCAAGTCAAAGCATTTTGCCCGGAAGCGCGAATCTTAGATGCTCGAGAAGTCGGGCGATTATTGGATTTGGAGGAGACTGACGTCCCTATCACGCCCGAGGCTTCAGCTCGAAGGAAAATGTATCAGATCGATGCGAACCGTAAACAACTTGCCCAGACTTTTGGTAACGATTACATGGGATTCTTGAAGCAATCAAATATCCGCTTGAATATCACTCCGCTCTCAGAAGAAAACCTCGAACGAGTGCATGAGCTAACCCAGAGAACCAACCAAATGAATTTCTCGGGAAATCGCTATGACAAGGACGTTCTGCGTACGATTCTTGCGACTCCTTATTTAGATACATACGTGTTGGACTGTGAGGACCGCTTCGGAAAGTATGGTGTGGTCGGTTTTTCGATTGTAGATCAACGCGAACCCAGGATGACGGATCTGATGTTCAGTTGTCGAGTTCAGTCAAAGCGGGTGGAGCATGAATTTCTTTCTTTTTTGATTCGGAAATATCTCGATAGAACGGGAAAACTGTTGATTGCCAATTATCGTAAGACCGAACGTAACGCGCCTTCTGGCCGTGTCTTTGACGATTTAGGCATGCAAAAGATCGGTGAAAGTGACGGAGTCCTTTTTTTACGCCTTCCTACTAATCAACTCCCAGAATATGATGGTATCGTTGATATCAGCACGGATGAAAAGCTTGCACTAAAAACTAGCTCATGAGCTTGAGATCGTCGCTGGGGGCAGTTCGAAGGTTTATTCTTTGCCGAGTTCATCGGCGGACCGTTGCGCTTGGTCCTTCCGGTCCCTTTGTCTCCTTTACTTTTGATGATTTTCCTCGCACCGCTCACACCGTCGGTGGCGCAATTTTGAAGAAATATGAAGTCCGGGGAACATATTATGTTGCGATGGGATTGATGGACACATCGAATGAACTTGGGGAGCAGTTCCGATTAGAAGACTTGAATTCCCTGTCCGCCGCTGGCCACGAGATAGCGAGTCATACATTCAATCATTACTCAAGTCGAAAAGTATCCCGCCGCCGCTTTCGAGAAGATGTACAACGGGGATTACAAGCAATTGACGCGCTCGGAAACCTGCACCCGACAAAGAACTTTGCGTTTCCCTATGGTGAGGCGTCGATCAGGGCGAAGTTTATTATAGGAAGAGAAATGATGAGTTGTCGGGGGACTCAGGGTGGCTTTAACGGGCCTTCTGTCGATTTGAACCTTTTACGGGCCAACTCTCTCTACGGCTCAATAAAACGTCAGGACGAAATAGGAAGTCTCATCGAAGAGAACAAAAAACGAAAGAGTTGGCTGATCTTCTACACTCACGACATTTCTCCGGCGCCATCTAGTTACGGTTGCACCCCCGAGTTACTCGAATTTACGACTCGTCTTGCAGTGGAGAGCGGAGCCAAAGTCAAGCCTGTAGTCGGAGTTTTAAACGAGATTCTTGGGCCCTCTTGAAGATAGCGAGTGTCTTTTTATGGTAGGGCCAAGTTGATCTTGCGGAAGAAGAATGGGGAAAATCATCCTTTTAGCGATTAAGACGTGCCAACTTTTCTTCACTGAACAGAAGCACGGTCTGGTTGCGACTTTTCCGATTCGGTGAGTGCGAGCACGGCAAAAGAGGTAGCCGCGTCGCTTCTGAAATGCCCGACCACAGTTTCTGCGTTGGCTGGTTTGTTCAGGACGTACGGTGCCCAGCGGCCATCTGCCGCCTGTTGATTGCTCTGCAACCATGAGAGTCCCCGCTTGAGCTGCGCATTTTGCGGTGACACTCCTGCTAATTGCAGGGAATAAGTAATGAGACCGGTGGCGTAGCCGTCGCTTTCTGCCGTAAATGTGGTACCAACTATTCGCGAGAGTTTCCTTCGCAGGGAAGCCAAGTTCCACCCCCCCCAAGTCCCTGACATTTTAGCCAGACTCCACCCACCATCTGACCGTTGTTGGCGCAGGACATCGTTGATAATTTCTTGTTTTCGCTGCTGTGAAATGAGTCCCGGCAATTTTGCAGACGCCCATAGCAGTCCGACTCGGTTTATTGACGATTGCTCCGAGTATTCGCGATTCAGATAACCACGCAGGAGAGTCATGTTCTTCTGGATCTCTGGAGTTGAGGCGTAGTTCTCTGGCGCCGCTCCAACAGCAATGGCCGCCAGAGTGGCACCGAAGTACGCCGAATCATTTGCCTCCCAGGGCTCCAAGCCGAAGCGAAGCCAATGCCACGCGCCGGCTGCCTCTCCTGTTTTCTGTTGCAAGGCCCACATATTCGCAAAAGCGAGACGAGTGTCCGCACTGAGTCGTCCAACTGCCGCATCATGGTCGGCAAGGATGAAGGCGTTCAAAATTGCCTCCGTTCCCAGAGCTTCCGCAGTCTTACGGTCACCATCGGACGAGTCGGTGTAATAGGGGCCGAGCTGACTCCCCAAGCGAACACGCGCACGCACGTTTTCTAACAACCTGGTTTCATTCAGTGTGGGTGCTTGTTCGCCGAGAATCTTGCGGAGAGCGGGGCGAGCCAATGCATAGGGCATCGCAGTATGGCAGGAAACACAGAACGTTCCGTGATCCCGAGAAGCTGGGATCCATTGCATCCACCAGACTTCTCTGAGATCAAGGTAGGTCGCGGCTGCCTTGGGATTCCAAGGTTTGTTGTATTGGGTTTCGTGATGAGAACATCCGGCTGTCAGCCCGGCCAAGATGCATAGCGTCAGGAATGTCAATTCCCGCCTAAAGGTCCCCATGTAATTGCACTCCTTACGAAAAACTGTTTCGAATCGATGACAAACTCGTTCTGCTCAGCAAACAAATTCGCTTGGAACACGAAAATTTGATGATCGTTTTGGAAAAAATGATGCCGGACTGTGAAATAAAGTTGATGTGGACTCTTTGCTGACAGAATCTGAATGTTTACCTGGGTTGCTCAATAACGCGTCCGCCGTACTGGGCGTGAACACCGGTAGGGATTAGTGCGCTTCTATCACCATGGTGTTAAGGAATGACCCCCAGTTCAGTTGGTTAGATGCAAATCGCACTCGCAAAGCTGGAATTCACGATGGGCGATTCGGAGGGCCTTCTGCACATCCTGAAGCCCGACCATAAACGAGATATTGCATTCCGAAGAGCCCTGAGCGATCGCGATGATATTTACGTTCTCGCGGCCAAGGGCGCTGAACACTCGCCCCGCGATGCCCGGGATGCCGCGCATTTTTTCTCCCACAACTGCGATGATCGCGATCTCTTGATCCAAGGTGATGTGTTCCACCTCTTGATGCAAAAGATCTTGCGCAAACTCGGCGCGGAGCGCTTCGACGGTATGCTTGGCGATAGAAGAGGGGACAACAAAACAAATGTCATTCTGCGATGAGGACTGGGAAATCAGGAAGACATCAGCGCGCACCGCCGCAGTCGTTGAAAACGTGCGGCCTAAAACATCGCGCATTCCAACGATGCCGGGTCCTCCCACGGTAATCAAGGAGACATCCGTCATCGCCGTCAGAGCCTTCACTCCGCGTTCAGATGGAGAGGCCGAGGACGTAATCTTTGTTCCCGCGTTCTTGGGAGAAAAAGTATTACGAATCCAGATAGGGATATCCGATTGCATCAAAGGACGAAGTGTTTTTGGATGGAGAACTTTAGCGCCAAAGTAGGCCAGCTCGGCGGCCTCGCGGTAGGAAATTTCAGGTATGGTCGTCGCCGTGGAAACTTGGCGCGGATCTGCCGTCAATACGCCGTTCACATCGGTCCAAATGATAACTTCGTCAGCCTCCAGCGCGGCTCCGAGAATTGTTGCGGAGTAGTCAGAGCCTCCGCGGCCAAGAGTGGTGAGTATGCCTTCTTGCGTCGCGCCAATGAAGCCGGTCACCACGGGGATTTTCCCCTGCAGTAAGAGAGGCCGCAGGATGGATTCGCATCGTTCACGGGTCAATTCCATCATGGGCTCCGCCGCACCGTGGAACGAATCCGTGACGACGAACTGGGTGGCGTCAAGCGCTTCCGCGGCAACGCCGGTGTCCGCAAGCGCTGCGGCGACCATGGGAGCGGAAAGACGCTCCCCAAGACCGGAAATCGCATCGCGCACGCGAGAATTCAATTCACGGAGCAAAAGAGTGCCCTGGCAAAGGTGATCAGCCTCCGCGAAAAGTTCTCGGAATCTCTGGTTGATTCGATTACGCGCAGGGAGCGAATGAATCAAGCTTTCCGTCACTGCCTCATGCTGCTTACGCAATTCATCGAATAGCAGAGCCACGGAGGCATCATCGCCTGCTTCCGATTTGCCGGCCGCATCAAGCAATTTATTTGTCACGCCACTCATTGCGGAGACGACTACCACGAGGTCGCTCTCGCGCGAATACTCGCGAATGATAGAGAGCACTTTGGCGATGCATGCGGCATCACCCACTGAAGTTCCGCCAAATTTCATCACGCGGAGGAGTCTGCGTGGCTCCTTGCGGTTCTTGCGCCGTGTAAAATGATGTGGCCCGAAGCGTTCCGGAGAGGATTCGGGCGATCGTGAGTTGCGATTTATTTGCATGGAGGATTGATGAGCCATTGCCGCCGAAGTGATGTGCGCACCATCGGATGAGGCCTGCGCCGCCTTCAGGTCGCACGAAACGGGATGCATGGGTGAAGTCAGCGATCGGGATTCGTTGAACTCGGTGGACATATGATTACCTCGAAGACCGCGACTTAGCCTGCTGAGCCATCAGAGATACTGGGTGAGATTCTTCGCGGGAATTTTCGTGGGGCGAGCCGGCAAGATTCCAAAAAGCCTTGATCCGTTCTTGCTGAGATTTGAAGGACATCATTTTCCGCCCTTTGCTGATACAAGCGTTAACCAGATCTGGTTCCTCCCAAGGAACGTCGTGGTAGGCGGATTTCAGGTATTCACTTTCCGGGTCGCGCAACCATTCCTGCGGAAAAAGCGCGATTGTGTTTTTCTCGGTAACTTGAGGGGCTTCGGAAACTTCCCGCCCGGTAAGAGCCGAGTACAATGCTGCAGAAAGATCGCGACCAGGACCGAGATTCAAATGTCCAACTTGCGTGGAGCGGGGATTAATCTCAATCAGAAAGGCATTTCCAGTACTTGCTTCCCGCATAAAATCGAATCCGTGCAAGCCGGAGAGGTTGAGCCGACAAGCCATTTTCTCGGCGGCATTCAACATATCGACATCATCAACCCAGCGCAGAACACTTGCGGGTCCGGCAGAAGCCCCTTTGCTGAGCACTTCGAAATGAAGGCCAGCGAGCACCTTACCCTCCCAGCAGGCAACCAAGCTGGTCGCTTCTCGTCCGGGAATAAAGGCCTGGGCGTTTACGACGGAGCGACGACGAGAGAGGGAAGGCCAAATCAGAGTTCTATCGTTGTCAACCAGAGCTCTCTTCATTGCTCGGGCCATAAGCGGCGGCGCCTGTAGCGTACGAAGTGCCCGCCTGGCCTCGTCGAGGGACTTCACGACGCGTACGCCATTGCCACCCGAAGTGCCGTTGGCCTTCAGAACCAGTGGGAAACCCATTTGGTCCGCGCAAGCATTAAGGTCCGCGAGATTGTTGGCCACCTGAGTCTTCGGGACGCGGACGCCCTCAAGCCTGGCAAGTTCGATGAAGGTCGATCGTTCAAATACCGAACGAAAGCTCTCAGGCGCACCGAGTGATCTCTCAAGTACGGAGCAGATCGCTTTGGCCGCCACATCCTCTTTCGCGTGCTGTTGCGAATACAATGCGTGGAGCTGCTCAGCGGCAAGATCGTCGCCGGGAATAACCAAGTCTGGCTGAGTGGCAGAAATTGCATCGGCAAACGACTTCAGCGGGGAGAGACCACCGTAGGAATAGGTTCTTCGCACTACGCTGGTCTTTTCCACAGGATGGCCAGAAGGACAAACAACTTCAACAGAGAAGCCAGAATTGGCAAGGGTCATGGCAAGTCTGGCGACTGGGACCCAAGTGCATGTGGTAGCCAACAGAGCTATTGGTTTCAATGTCCTATAAGCCTTTGGTCGGTCGGATAAGCGCAACCAGACGTGTGCGGAAACTACGCACTATTAATCATGGGAGGGGGAGCAATCGGGTTACCAAACGTCCCATCGTTAGCGGGGCTTATCCTAGTCCCAGTGACACGCTTAACTCATTGTAAAATATAGCCTTAGCATTTATTGGACATTGTGGACCATTTTTGTTGTTTAAAGAATAGAAGAGATATGCTCAACGGTGGAACTTTCATTCCTGAATTGAGTGGAGCAAACTGATAATAATGGACTTAGGGATCGGCAAAAAGATTGCTGCTAAGTAGATGATTTCAAAGGATAATACGAGCTTTCGAGAGGAAATCTCTAGTAGCCTTTGTGGAGCAGCTTTGAGCTCCATCGTTGCCAGCAGCAGATTTCGAGCATGGATCAGAGTTTGACTTCCCAGATAGGCTGAGTCCTCGCAATAGTTTTTCGGGCTGGCACTGTTACTCTGTAGATCTGTCAGATATTCTGACTGGGTTTGACGGACGAAATCGAATAGGAGAAAGCCAATGGCTGCAGTTAGCGATTGTTCGAAAACATGGACATTTTTCGAGGAGAAGTGGCACGAAGGCAATTTCCTGATCATGGGGGTGAGGACCCACGCGGCCTGGCTCTGCTCGATGGTGTTTGATGGCGCTCGGGCATTTGAAGGGGTGACGCCGGATCTCGACTTGCACTGCGCGCGCGTGAATGAATCAGCGAAAAAGCTATTTTTGAAGCCGCTGGTTTCGGTCGAGACCTGGATGAAGTTGGCACATGAAGGAATCGCGAAATTTGAAAAAAATGCCTCGCTCTATATCAGGCCCATGTACTGGGCGGAAAAAGGCGGTCCGTGGGTCCAGGAGCCAGACCCGGAATCCACCAAGTGGTGCCTGACGATCTTCGAGGCACCGATGCGAAAACCAACTGGTTTTTCCATCACTTTATCGTCATACCGGCGACCCACCCTGGAAACCATGCCGGTAGACGCGAAAGCCGGATGCCTTTATCCAAACAACTCTCGCGCGCTGTTTGAAGCTCGGGCGAAGGGATTCGACAATGCGGTTATGTGCGACATGCTGGGAAACGTGGCGGAACTGGCCACTTCTAATTTGTTCATGGCGAAAGGCGGCATTGTTTATACTCCCGCTCTCAACGGCACATTTTTAGCTGGAATCACCCGCCAGAGGGTTATCGGACTTTTGCGCAAGGACGGAGTGACAGTGGTGGAAAAGTCTCTGAAATACGATGATTTCCTTGCGGCGGATGAGATCTTCTGCACGGGTAATTATTCGAAAGTAGTTCCAATCACGCAGATCGATGATCGCAAGCTGGAGTTTGGGCCGGTCTATACGCGCGCGCGCGAGCTTTACTGGCTTTTTGCCCATTCTTGATTGTCCATTCAATCTGGAATCTATCCGCTTGACTGATCCCCGCAATTTGTCGTACAAAGACTTGCGATTTGCGGGCCTATATGGGCGCGGGCCGAAAGGCATAGCTGTACTTTTCGGTACTCTTAGTACCAGATTTACGGAAAGCCGTTTTATTCTGTTCGCTGTAACTCCTGAATACGTGACTGTCCCGTTCAGACAACGTGGGGAAGTGTGCAGACTCAGCCCAAGTTCAGTAATATGGTCGAGCTATTGCTGCCTATCTGGAGGCGCGTATTGCAACGACCATTCGTCAAGCTAGATGATCGCTTTTTTGATTTGGGCGGGAATCCAGCACTAGCGGAACAACTATTTGGCGAAGTTGGCAAGATAACCGGCCGTCAATTCCCGGCCGTAAGCATCTATCATATGGACAGTCTGGTGGCCATGGCTTCCGTCTTAGAAGACTCGACAACCCCGCGATTTCCGCCACCAATATTGTTGAAGCCCGGGGTTGAGAATCCACCTGTGTTTTTGGCGCACGGCATCGGCGCGAGCATCCTGGATTTTCATCCACTCGTCGAACACATTCAGACAAGGCGTGCCATTTACGGAATCCAATCCAGAGGAATATATGGGGCCGAAGCGCCCCACCAGAGTATCGAGGATATGGCCCAGTTCCACCTTGAGGCGATCAGGAAAACGCAGGCGGCCGGCCCATATACTCTAATCGGCTATTCGCTGGGTGGTCTCGTAATGCTGGAAGTGGCAAGAAACCTTTTGGCGGATGGGGAGCGGATTGACTTGCTCGTTTTGGTGGATTCATATCCGTACAGGGCATACTTGAGGTTTGGAGAGAAGGTTAGACTCTATTCAAGACTGGGAGCGCGTCGTATCAAAAGGTTATTGGGTTTTCAATCACAAGAATCAAGGTCGCGCGCCGATCGCACGGCGGAAGCAATAGAAAGAATGCAGAACCAGGGCGAAATTGAGCCATCTCAGGATTTGGCGGCGAGGTATGAGCTTGAACGGGAGTGCGCATATATGGCACTGAAGGGCTATCAACCGCGTTTTTACAACGGAGAGATCAAGTTCCTCCGAGCGGCGATCCCAACAGATTTCCCAGCCAATGCGGAGGCTGTTTGGCGACACCTGGCCAAACAGCTAGAGATGAAAACTGTTCATGGCGACCATTTGGGAATTCTGCTCAAAAACTTCGAATCACTAGCTTTCGTTCTGTCCAACTATCTTGCCGAAACGAATACCACAACCATGAAGTGACTACTCTCGCGGTAGGTTCCGGCCTTGCGATCATGGAACCTGTGGCGTCGCGGCTGCGCCCGGGATGATATTCTTCGAAGAAGTAATCCTCGATACCTATGTAGATGCACTGGCACCCTTTGTCTGAAGTGAAATGCGCATTCCGGAGAACGGAAAGAGCGGGGGACGTGAACTAATGAATGGCGCAGAGAGCTTAATCGCGGCGTTGATAGCGGGAGGCGTGGACACGTGCTTCACTAATCCGGGCACTTCGGAAATGCACCTGGTGGCTGCCCTTGATAGGGAACCGAGAATACGCTGCGTACTTGGTCTATTTGAAGGAGTTGTGACCGGGGCAGCCGACGGCTACGCACGGATGACCGACAAACCGGCATGCACGCTGCTTCATCTAGGCCCGGGGCTCGCCAATGGACTGGCAAATCTGCACAATGCAGGTCGCGCGCAATCGCCGATCCTCAATATTGTGGGTCAACACGCCAGCTATCATTTGCGTCACAATGCCCCGCTTACATCCGACATTGAAGCGATTGCGCGACCTTTTTCGAAATGGGTCAGGACATCTTGCTCCAGCTCTGAAATCCCCAACGATGTCATCGATGCCATCATTGCCGCCAGAACTGCTCCGGGACAAATCGCGACGTTGATTGTTCCAGCGGATGCGGCCTGGGGCGAAGGAGGTCCTGTTCGCGCGCTCCCAGAATTGCCCAGGGCGCCCGTACCATCGAATGAAAATGTGGCGTATGCAGCATCCGTGCTGCGTTCTGGCATGCGAACAGCGATCCTCCTTGCGGGCAATGCGCTTTACGGAATAGGACTCGAGTTAGCTGGACAAGTGGCAACGGCCACAAACTCAAAACTTCTCGCTCCATATCCTTTCCGGCGGATCGAACGAGGCGCAGGAAGACCTCTGGTTGAACGCATTCCTTACGTCTTGGAGCAAGCTGTCGAGTCCTTAAAGGAATTCCGTCAACTTATTCTGGTTGGTGCGGCGGCTCCCGTCTCCTATTTTGCTTCACCGGGCAAGAATAGCGTGCCGACAGCGCCGGACTGCAAAATTCATACGCTGGCAAGGCCGGGCCAAGACTACGTTGGTGCCCTGAATGCGGTTGCCCAAGCTCTATCGCTGGGGGAAACGCGAGCGCAGTTGGAAGGACTGAACCCTCCCACTGCACCAAGCGGTCCCATGACCCTATCGGGCTTGGCAAATGTGGTTGCAGCTCTGCTGCCGGAAAACACGATTGTGGTAGATGAATCCATGACCTCAGGCCATGGCCTGATGGCAGCCACCAAGAACGCACCAGCACATGACTGGTTGGCAAATACCGGCGGATCGATTGGAATCGCCTTGCCAATGGCTGTTGGCGCGGCCGTCGCATGTCCCAATCGCCGGGTCCTTTGTCTGTCCGCCGATGGAAGCGGCATGTACACGTCACAGGCTTTGTGGACCATGGCCAGAGAGGGACTCAAAGTCACTACTGTGATTTTTGCGAATCGAACATATGGCGTCTTGAAACGCGAGTTTTCTTATCTGGGGGTAGGAAATCCGGGGCCACGCGCCCTGGATATGTTCGAGATCGGACGGCCGGACCTCGACTGGGTTGCGTTGGCAAAGGGGATGGGAGTGCCGGGCAATCGAATCAGTTCGCTGGAGTCTTTTGGGAGGGCTTTAGAGGCGGGGTTCAACAGCGAGGGGCCAACACTAATTCAGGTCGATCTCTGACAAGGAAAATGCACGGCCAGTTCTAAAGTGGGCGACCGTGCAGCACTTTAGTCGCTGCGATCCAACGGGATTCTCCTCGATCGATTGCTTTTTTGTTAGGACGCTTCTTCCCGGGTAGGCAGTTCTTATGAGCGGGCGGCAAGGAGCTTTTTGTAGGCTTCGATGAATTTGAAACTTTGCGCTTCCCAGTTCAGTCCTTCTTCAGTTCTCTTGCGGCCACACGCTCCCAATTGTCGGCGAAGTGACTCTGAATCCAACAATGATTCAATTTTGGCGGCAAAGTCAATCGGATCATTAGGGCGCGCATAAAGCGCCCCATCACCTGCAGTGCGACGGCCTTCCTTCAGATCAAACAGAACAACCGGCTTCCCATAACCCATGTATTCAAGGATCTTAATCATCGTGGATTTGTCATTCAGCGGATTCATGGGGTCAGGCGCAACGCATACATCCGCGGTCGATAGATAGGGCTTGACCTGGTCGTAAGGCAATAAACCTGTAAACTCCAAGTATTGATCAACACCCAACTCAGCAGCCAACTTTTTCAGTTTCGGAATCTCAGGACCAGACCCGACCAATACAAAATGGGTGTCGTTGTGGCGTTGTCGACTGACGAGATGGTGGATCGCCTCGATAAACAGCCTGACCCCATCTTGAATTTCCATAATCCCAACATATAAGACCAGGAGACGCTTACCGCGCTTAAGTTCGATATTCTCCTTTATATCCGGGGAATCGGTAAGCCGAGTGCAAGTTTGTACAACAACAACTCGCTCAGGCATCATTCCGCCTCGATTAATGGCAATCTCCCGATACGACTCATTCGTAGCGATAGACATATCCGCGGTCTGGAAAGTCGCGCGCTCGAGGAAGCACAAAAGTTTATAAATCAGCCCACGCCTTGAGAACTTTGACTCGTACAGTTCAGGAGAAAGATCATGGTGATCGAAGAGAAAGCGCACGCCAAGCGGCCTACAGGCCAAAGCGATCAGGAAGATTGTATCCGGCGAGTTACAACCTTGGAGCACGGAGAAACGGTGCCGTACATATATTTTGCAGGCTAGGTAGAACTCTCCTAGCAGCGCAGAGGCGTATTCCAAGAAGTAGCCCCAATGCCCTGAGGCAATCCAGATGCGATGGCGATAGATCTCAATTCCTTCCAGGATCTCCATACTAGAGTTATAGCCATGCTTCTTGGGGCAGATTACCGAAACTATATAACCCACCGCTCGAAGAGCGCGCGCTTCTAGCCAAACGCGCCTGTCGAAGGGAACGGTTTCATTTTCTACTATGATGCAGATAGCAGGAGATGCTTTACGCATGATCGCAGGCCGAGAGGGACTGGGCAAAATGAGCGCCAAAATCCAGGTGCCCCGATACAAACCAGAAAAAGATCTGGCGATCCGTTCCAGAATTTAAACCTGCTCTAGGATGTTCCAATGCTAAGAACTCCTGGTTCTTCACCAACGTTCACCACAGTTGATCTACTGGTCGTAGAGAATAAGCCTTCTAGAGTTCAGATTACCAATTCAAAATGCCCTTGGACTCTGATGCGGTCAAAACGACAATTGCAAGATGGATACCAATAGACGCACAGAATTGCCTCTAGGTTACAGTTTCTTTAAGACTCGCGTACATTGAGACTAGCGATAAGGTTCGATGCTGCTCAATTTATTGGTCATTTCACCAATAATCGTCTCACCGTGGTATTTAGCGGTGACCCGCCAATGAGGTAGCGAGGATTGCCAATTCATCTTTTTTGACTTTTCCGGTGAGCGTCACGGGCATCGATTCGACGAAGATAATTTTAGAGGGGCGTTTGTAGGGAGCCAGATCCTTGGATACAAATTCGGACAGTTCCGTGGCGGTCAGCGTCACTTCCGGCATAGTTTGGATGAAGGCCACGACCTCTTCGTCCCCTCTCACCGTCCGGCCAATCACCGCCGAGCGGACCACCGACGGGTGCGAATTCAGTACCGCTTCGACTTCCGCAGGATAGACGTTAAAGCCGAAGCGGACAATCAACTCCTTTGTGCGGCCAACGATAAAGAGATGGCCATTTTCAAGGCGCGCGAGATCACGAGTATTGAACCACCCCTCAGGATTAATCGCTGCGGCCGTTTCCTGGGGAGCGTGATAATAGCCCTTCATTACGTTGGGACCACGAACCCACAATTCACCAACTTCGCCGTCCGCAACTGGTTTTTGGTTGCGGTCAACAAATTTCACTTCGACGCCGGGAAGCACCCTGCCAACAGAGGTGTCCCTCCGGGGATCATCCGGCTTTGCGGTGGCGATGGTTGGAGAGCATTCGGTTACGCCATAACCGTTGTGAAGGGGAAGTCCAAATAGACTTTCGACAGCCGTTTTAGTTGCAGGATGAAGCGGCGCGCCGGAAGAAGAAATGATTCGCAGATCGGGGAAGCGAAGAGAAATCAGCCCTCTGAGCTTGGCGTAATCCAGGAATTGAGAAAACATGGCCGGCACACCGAGGGCGATCGTAATGCCGTATTTTTCCAACGCGCCTCGTAGAGTCATTGGATCAAATCTGGGAGACAGGAAAAGCGTTGCACCACTCAACAGACTTCCGAGCAGTGCCACGGAGAGCCCGACGGCATGAGACATCGGTAGAATTCCCAGTAGGCGATCATCTCTCGTGACAGAGCGAATCTTGACTGAAACAGTTGCCATAAAAAGCAGGTTGCGGTGCGTCAACATCACACCCTTCGGAAGGCCGGTGGTGCCCGAGGTGTAGATCAGAGCGGCGACGCGATTCAGTGGGGACGGGTCCACAACTTCCACTTCTGCGTCCTGATTGAGAGGGCCGAGGCCAAGCTGTCCCAGTTCTCCAACATTTTCAATCTTCGCGCCATTCCGTCGCGCATGTTCGGCGGCTTGCGGCGAAATTTCTGTCGTGTAAATTACGCGGCGAGCCCCACTATGGCGAGTGATCTGATCGATTTCGCGCCCTGTGAGTTTGGCGTTCACAAGCACTGGCCAGGCGTCGATGCTTGCCAATCCGAGCAGGATGGCGACAAATGCCCGGCAATTTTCGCAAACAATGACTACCCGGTCGCCCGGGCGCACGCCGGACTGGACTAACCAGGATGTTGTCCGTTCCACGGCGGTGGCCAACTGGCCATAGGTCCACGTTCCGCCATTCTCGATCAGCGCGGGATGGTCGGGAGAGTGTTCGGCCCACGGCGTAATCAGATCGCTGATACGCGCCGGCAGAGTTTTTAGTATTTCAGCTGCTTCCGTTTCTATCATTCTCGTTCGGAAAACAAATCATGCAACTTGATAATTTGATGTATCGAGGAAAGTGGCACTTTCAGGCGCCCGCCTCACAGGCGAGCGTCTTGCGGCGTCCAACACTTGCCATGACCGAGACGTCAGCCGCATTAGCCTTTCGGGAGGCAAGGCAGCCGATCCAGTTTCGATAGATTTGAGTGGCGGAAGAAAGCCACGAGTGTTGCAGCAAATCCGTTATATCCGCTTCGGGGAAATTCTCCATAATCCCCTCAAGACGTTTCGTCTGAGCCATGGAACGAAATCCGTTCAGGATCTCCTCGGCCTCCGGACTAAAATAACCTTCTGGAACCAACGGATAAGTCTCTCTCTCCCGGCGTAGGTACCGCTTCACGTCTCGTCGATACTCCTTATGAAGCGTTTCCGTGAGGTATTCCGGATGGCCTTGGACGTGAATGAACAGGCTTTTTTTCTTTTCCTTGGCAAATAGATCGACGCCGGCTCGGACGGATTTTGTCAAAATCAGATAGCCAGAAGCGACCAAATCCGTCTCCGTCACTTCATTCCATCGGGAGTGAGGAATCCGAATCGGGCCTGTCATGCCGCGCGTCATGGCATGCTCAGCAGCCTTGTTGTGTTCAAAAACTCCAAAGCATTTTTCACGTAATGGATTGCGGAGGATGCCATCTGTGTGCAGGACGCCAGCATGAGCGGCCAGGCAAGAGAGGACAGTCGAGTGAGTATTCTCCTCGGCCCAGTTAAAGAGTTCCGTGAGCAGGCCCCAGTAAGGTTCTTTGCGCAGATCTGGCTGACGGGGTTCGGTGCCCGTGATGATGACCCCATCCATGCGTTGGTCGAGCAGGGCCGTTGTGCTGGAATAAAAATTGTCGAGGTGCTTCTGGGTTCGTTCACCTCGCGCAATGTTGGGTAGAGAAAACAGTTGGATGTGAACGGGCAGGTCGCCGGATGCAGTGTTAAGCAGGTCGAAGAACTGAACTTCGGTATCTTCCACTGCAGGGTCCGGCATATTATTGACGAGGGCAATCTGCAGGCAATCCGCGGACTTGTTGCAGCCGGCTCGCAAATGAACCGGGCTCGTGAACTTTTCTCCCGCCCAGCGGACCGGGTTTTGACCACCGTCTACAAAAAGCGGCATTGTTGTCTCCAAAATCGATGAGCGCGATCTGGTTGCAAACTCAATTCTTTGTCGACTCCAACGCTTGAGAAAGATCTTCCAGGATATCGTCAATGTGCTCGATGCCAACGCTGAGTCGGATCATTTCCGGAGTTACTCCGACTTTCAGCTGCTCTTCCGGCGTCAATTGGCGATGGGTCGTCGATGCCGGATGGCAGGTCAGCGATTTGGCATCCCCCATATTGACCATGCGCTTGAACAATTTAAAGCTGTTGAAGCACTTCGTGCCGGCCTTCAGGCCGCCCTTTACTCCAAAAGTCAAAAGAGACGAGCGATTGTTACCCATGTATTTTTGCGCGATGGCATAACGCGGATTGTCGGGAAATCCGGCGTAGTTAACCCAATCGACGCGCTCGTGAGCGCGCAGGAACTCCGCAACTCGCCGCGCATTTTCCACGTGCCGCTCCATGCGCAGTGCCAGGGTCTCCACACCCTGCAGGAGCAGAAAACCATTGAATGGCGAGAGCGTCGCGCCTGTATTTCGCTGACAAACAGTACGGCAGCGCGCCACAAAAGCAGCATCACCGTAATGCTCGGTGTATACGACGCCGTGGTAGGCGATTTCTGGCTTGGTCAGCATGTAATACCGGTCGGCATACTGCTTCCAAGGGAATTTTCCACTATCCACAATCATTCCGCCCAACGTCGTGCCATGTCCACCCATAAACTTGGTCATCGCGTGAACGACGATGTCGGCGCCGTACTCAAAAGGCCGCAATAGAATTGGCGTTGCGACAGTGTTGTCCACGATCAAGGGCACGCCGTGCTTGCGCGCGACACGGGCAAGACCCTCGATGTCGGCAACATTCCCATCCGGATTTCCAATACTCTCGCAGAAGACTGCTCGAGTGTTGTCGTCGATCAACTTTTCGACAGACTCGGGCTTGTCGTCTTCTGAAAATCGCGTGGTAATACCATGCTTTGGAAAGATGTGGGCAAGAAGGGTATAGGTGGCGCCGTAAAGCTGGGGGAGTGAGACGATGTTATTGCCCATTTCCGTTATGTTGGCCAGTGCATAGTGAATGGCCGACATCCCCGAACTCACGCTGAGGGCCTCCACTCCGCCCTCTAGCGCTGCCACTCGTTTTTCAAGAACCGTGTTCGTGGGATTGCCAATCCGGGTGTAGATGTTTCCTTCAACTTCCAGATTGAACAAAGCCGCGCCATGCTCGGCACTGTCAAATTCAAAAGCGATAGTCTGATAGATGGGTACCGCCACGGCATGTGTCGTGGGGTCTCCGTCATAGCCTACGTGAATCGCGATCGTTTCTCTCTTCATAGAACTGTTTTGTGTGGCTCCAGGCTGCGGCGAGGTGCGGTTCTCAAACCGTCTCGGCAAAATGCACGGGACTGAACGCACGCCCATGCGAAGCCAACTTTGCAATCGTCTTCGTAATACGCTCGGCAGCAAAACCCGCGCCGAATGCAAAACGCATGACCGGACCAAAACTGTTCGCAGAGGCCAAACCGACGAAATACAAGCCGCGCACGGAGGATTCAAAGGAAGTGGACAGAACGGGTGAACCGTCTCTCGCCTCAACCTGGTTCTGAATTTCCGGACTCAAAAATGGGATACTGTGCACGTTAACCCTAAAACCGGTGCCGGCAATGACGTGCTCTGCCAGAATCTCCCGCTCAGAACCATCATTTGCTCGCAAGTGAAGACAGGCATTGCTGCCTTTAACTTTGGCATTTTGGACAGAGTATCCGAGATGCAGCGGTACTTGCCCAAGTACGGTGTCCTTTGAGACCCAATGGCCCGAAGGGCCCAGGTGTCTTTGAACAACTTCTACACGCAGCTTTTCCGGCAAGTAGTGGAAATACATCGGATAGTCAGCACAAAAACGCGAGCGCAAGCCGGGACCGAGACCTGACTTGGGATGCCGGACGCGTTGCCAGAGTGAACGCGGCTGGTCGCTCGGAGCTCCGTGGAACTTCACGGAGCCTTCGCGAACAACGAGTTCGACGTTAGCTTCGGCTAAACGAAGCAATCCTGCCAAACCAATTGCTGAAGCTCCACCGCCGATTACGATGACTTTGCGGCCCTGGAAAGGCTGCAAATCGTGGTGGCCAAAACTGTGTGTCAAGAGTTCGGGAGGTAGTTTCTTCAGGTTAGAGGGGACGTAAGCAAAGTGGGTTATTCCAACCGCAAGGATCACCCGTTTTGCCGCGACGATTTCGCCATCTTCCATCTGCACTTGAAACCCATCGGAAGAACGCTGGACGGAGGTAACGAACTTTTCTTCCAGTTCGGGAACCAGGCGATCTCGAAAAGCCAATCCGTACGCACTGAAAGTGTCCAGACCGACGGGAATCTTGGTGTCGTCGTACTGGATTCCTTGGTCTTCGCAGAATTGCTTAAGGGAGTAGCCGCCATTGGGAGCATAGATGTTGGAAGCAAAGCCGTCTGACTTCAACATCATGCCTTTGGGCATGTGGTGGCGCCAGCTGTCCATGGCAGGACCGAAGATTCGGAAAGCAAGACCTTGGCGTCTGAAGTGCGCAGCGATCGAGAGTCCATACGGACCTGCTCCAATTATGGCGGCATCTAGCATGGCTGGGTGTAAACGCTCCTTCTCCTTGATTTCGCCCTGGGGGACTAGCCAGTGCGCCTTAGATTCTTGACTCTGGTATCCGACGTTAGGTCAGGCTTGCTGTCCGAATCTACGTTCGCTCGACAATTGAAACCGTCTGCTCGGACCGCTTGAGCCGCTATCTGAGCAAGCCATCAATGAAAGCGCTCGGTCCGGCGACAGGTGAAGTGCAATTGGCTAGCCTTCGTCCAGTTTAGTAAAATATGTGTTTTCAATATGTTATGCGGAGTCTCGGATTTGAGACGGTAACGGGATTTCCCTCAAGGACAAAGTTTTGCTCAAAAATGCCCCTCTCCGGGACAACCCCTATCCTGCATCTCGAAACCGGACTTTACGAAGCTAGTTCTTGCTCCCCAGTTTCCTCGCCACATAGGCCACAACGCTCTTCAGGGAGTCCAGGTTTTCTGGGACTACGTCCTCGTCCTCAACCGTAATGCCAAAGCGAGTCTGCAGAAAGTTAACAAGCTCGAGTACCCCCGTGGAGTCAATGACCTTGCCCAGCAGGGATTGATCGTCGCGCAGGTCCTCGGCACGGCCAAAAAGGAAGGTATCCACAACAAATTTCTTGATTTCATTCTCGATTTCGATTGTCTGCATCGTCTAAGCATCCTCTATTTTAATTTAAGAATTGTGCCCCATTAAGTTGCGCCAAAGCTACGCTTGGTTGAGCATCGGTATTATGAGTTCCACTAAGTCATTCCTCAGCATGATTGCATCCCCGAAGAACTCGCTCCCGTTTCACTAGGCGGAGTCATTATAGTCACGTTTGCGGAATGTGCAAGCAACGACGGGGCCGTCCATCTTAGTGGTCACTGATAACAAGCCTCCGCGAGCCTGCAATCGCGTGCGCTTGGATTCTTGCCTCGACTATCCTCTCCCACGACTGAAAACCTTGACCACATTTTATCCCCTGCGATTACTGAAGTTCTGCGAATTCGACTTAGTCACTTTAGAGTCGGAGGGACCGCGAAAGGTGCGCCGAACTGTTCTATGCTAAAATCTACTTCCCTGAGGTATTCGTCTCCGCGTGACTGCAGTGCGAATCCTGTGAGGAGGTGTAGGTTGTCTAAGGTTGACGCTCCGGGCAAAAAAGTCGTTTTCAGCGACGAAGTCCTGCAGGATCCTTATCCCATATACGCCCGCTTGCACGAAGAAGGTCCGCTGCATTTCGTGGATGTGGGCAGCAAATGGGCGGTGTGGTCAGTTGTCAGCCACGCCGAGTGCTCCTCGATCGCTAAAGACCCCAGGCTTTCCGCAAAGCGCGCGCAGCAGATGTTATTGCCCCTACCGCTCAGCCGTCAGGCCGAGTTCAGCGAACTTGCGCGCATGTTCAGCCTATGGCTGATCTTCATGGACCCGCCGGAACACACCCGGCTGCGCAAACTTCTCAACAAGGGATTTTCGCCCGCGGCGGTTGAAGGTTTACGCCCGCAAGTTGAAGCCATCGTTGATGGCATGCTGAAGCCGCTCAAACCTGGTTCTGAATTCGAACTTCTACGCGAGTTCGCAAACCCTATGCCGGTGCGCATCATTTTGGAAATGCTCGGCATCCCGCAGGATCAGCATGACACCTTTGGTGATTGGTCGCGGGCCATCGCCTTGTTCCGGGGTAGTCCGGATCGTACCGTGGAACATGCACGTGCGGCGCAAGATGCTCTGATTGCTCTAACCGAGTTTTTCCGTAAGACCGTGGCGCAACGGAGGCGCAACAAAGGGAACGACCTGATTAGCCTTCTCATCGACATCGAGGAAGAGGGAGAGGTCCTGACTGAAGATGAGCTATACGCTCAGTGCATCGCCTTGCTTTTCGCCGGGCACGAGACCACTCGAAATCTAATCGGCAACGGAATGTACACTCTCCTGCGCCACCCCCAGGAGACAGCGGAGCTGCGAGAAAATCCAGAGATGATTCGCTCGGCTGTGGAGGAGCTTCTTCGTTTTGAAAGCCCGGTTCAGTTCACGGCTCGCGTGCTCAAGGAAGATATGGAGGTTTGCGGCCAGCGCATTCCCAAGAAATGGACGATGCTATGCATGCTCGGCGCGGCCAACCGGGATCCAAAACAATTCAAGGACCCCAACCAGTTAAACCTGAAAAGGCTGAACAACCAACACTTGGCGTTCAGCGCTGGCCCCCATTTTTGCATTGGAAGCCAACTCGCGCGCTTAGAGGGGCAGATTGCGATACAGAATTTGGTGCAGCGCTTTCCGAACATGAAGCTCACTGGTCCCCAGCCGGAGTGGGCTTCCACATTTGGATTAAGGGGCTTGAAGAATCTTCAGGTAACGCTCTGAAAGCTTCGTCCTTCGGTTGATCCACGACCCATAGCGAGACGATTTGTAATTGCCCAAGTCCCTGACGTCGACCGAGTACCTGGCTCTCCTGTGTGGATTCATCCAGCGATGGACAGGCGCTGCCAACTCAATTCAACGGTCTGGATTTTCCCATTTACCGGCGTCGGTGGCGTAACCAATACGATTCGATCTCCCTGGAATCTGATTCCGCGGACAAGTTCCTTGCCCACATAGTTCTGAATCGATGAAATTTCAATGTAATGTGTCACTTTGTCACCGCTGAGCGCGTAGCGTCCGGCATAGGCAAGAAATGACTTAAACGCCTCGGCCTGCTCATCCCGGGTTCCACCGCCCATGGAAAGTGGCTTTCGCCCGCTATAGCTGATCAGCGCTGTAACTCGGTCATCCCCAGTGTAAGTGAGAAAACCAGCAGGGTTGGGACCATAGGGCGCCTCAATTGCTTCTCCGGTCGTTGTTGTGCTCGATGCAGACACTAATTTCCAGGTGCCCACAAGTTTGTCGTTTGTGTGCTCGCTAGCACCCACTGAAGAGGCGATGATTTCAGCCATCGCTAGATTCTCCCTTCCGTTCTAAATCCGCGAAGTGTGTCAGCTCTCATTGAAAAGCACCCAGGAGCCGTGCGAATCCGAATGCGACACTTCAAAATAATATCCAATTATCATTCAGCTCTTGATTAGTCTGAATCATGAGGCCGACCGGGAGAAGTTTAATATGAAATGACCGAACTCAGCGACCTCGATGATTCAGAAATATAGTGGAAAGCTCTTCTAAAGAGAAAATCACTCTTGACACTCACGGGCGTTCTCATCGAACGTATCTGAGCATACCTGTTCCATGGAAGCTTCACGGAATTGTGCGCTCAGTAGGTCTAACTTGAGAGGGTGATTTGTGCCGGAAAACGATGGCTTTGGATTGCAAGGCAAGGTTGCGCTTGTAACGGGTGGGACATCAGGTATTGGGCGCGACACCGCTGTGCTTTTCGCCAAGGCGGGAGTCAAAGTGGTGGTTGCGGGCCGCCGCGATCGGGAAGGCGAGGAAACCATTGAGCTGGTCCGCGCCGCCGGCGGCGATGGCTTGTTTGTGAAAGCGGATGTATCGAAAGCCGCTGAAGTTGAGGCGCTAATCCAACAGGTGGCGGAAAAATTTGGCTGCCTGGACATCGCATTCAATAACGCTGGGATCGAGGGTGTATGGGTACCCCTCGTCAGGCAATCTGAAGAAGATTGGGATCGTACGATCGCCGTCAACCTCAAGGGTGTCTGGCTCTGCCTGAAATATGAGATTCGGCAGATGATCAGACAGGGCACCGGCGGAGCCATCGTAAACATGTCGTCGGTCACGGGACTGACCGGCACTGCAGGGGCAGCAGCCTATTGTGCCAGCAAACATGGAGTGATCGGGCTCACGAAGTCTGCCGCATTGGAGAACGCTCGAAAGGGAATTCGCATCAACACAGTGTGTCCCGGTGCGATCGAAACGCCATTGTCTGAGCGGATCTTTGGTGCTCCCGCGGTCCACAAGTACGTTCTTGCCTGCCATCCCATCGGCCGTTTCGGAAAACCGACTGAAATTGCCGAAGCCGTGGTCTGGATGTGTTCGGACCGAGCATCTTTCATGACGGGCCAGTCACTAGTTCTCGATGGCGGCTATCTCGCGGGCCCCAATCCTCCGGGCTAGTTTCAAATCGTTTCGCATAGAAGCCCATACCTTTGCGCAATCGTGTACGCAAAAGAGACAGAACTAAGGCATAAGTGTTGTGTCTCCATCAAACGGAGTTGCGTACCAGACAGAGGCCTGTGAAATGGCATTGTGCAGTTCCGGTTCCGCTGCCTTGTAATAGAAAGGGATAGCCGGGTACTTCCTCATGTATGGGTTTCCCTTATGGCAAACTCTCCGGATGCTATCGGGCAAGCCCAAAACCTCGAGCATACAACTTCCAAGTTTTTTGGCTTGCTTATACGCGGCCGAGAGAAGTGCTCTGATGGCCTCTGGGTCGTCATTCTTAACTAACATATCTGCAATTAGAGTACGGTGCAGGCCGCTCAACCTGTTGGGTCCACTCCTGTACACAACATACCCAACAAGTTCCCCATTCTTGTGACAGCAGAGAACTCTGGTCGTGCCGGTGTCTCCTGGGATCGTGAAGTGCCACCGGAGTGCTTCCGGGCTGCGGTCTGCAAGCAGTTGTGGCTTTTCGTTCAGTTTGTGGAGCCACAGAGACTGGAACTGGTCCCCTATCTCATCCACTCGAATTTGCGTGATTTCAAAGGATGCAGAGGTTTTCGCTGGCCAACGACGCCTAAGCAAACCTTCTAACCGCAAAAAAAGTGAACCTGGAAAGCAAGCAATTCGTGCCAAAGAGGGTTGGAGATTGAGTCTCTTTGCAACAGCTTGCACAAACGGATAGGGCTCAAGAACCCAGAAAAGAACTGTGTCGTAATCTGACTGGGGTAAAGGATCCGATTTGAACGCTTTTGCAATTCTGCCGACAGAAGGTATGGCCGTCGTTACAAGATAAAGATCAGCCTTCTGCCGATAATAAGCCGCAGTGAGGCTCAGGCTCGTGGATCGATACGAAGGCTCGACCACCAAACTCGTGGAAGAGACGGCAGTTAGTTTTCGATCACCATAAAAGTAGGTGGAACTAATACTGCCTTGGTATCCTACCACCCGCCCTTCCGCCTCCAACACCCAACCCATGGGGCGATCAACTGGACAGTCCTTCAATGAAGGATTGAAACGCCAGAAACGTTCCCAGTTTTCATAGGATTCAGGAATCAAGCCCCACCGACGCTTCAGCTCAATCACAGCTGCATAGTCGGAAAACTCAGCCTGACGAAGTTTGGCAGGGGCGGGCGGAATTGCAGCACGGTCGGTCGCCTCAGTTTGAGGCGTCGAACTCGTCCCCCTGCGGGATCGAATAGCCGCCAGAATGCCGTTAAGCATCGCCTGTGTAACTTGTGTCATCAATGAAGTCCTTGAGCTTCAACAGCCGGGCCGGTTGTTCGGTAGTGAAGTACGCCGCTGGCAATACTTTTCTTATTCGGCGAAAACGTGAAGGGGCACAATCAGGAGAATTCTCATTCGACAATTTTCGTTTTGCGGACCTTGTACACATCGGGAGGCAGTCCTTAACTTGACTCGATAAAATCGCGAATCGTCGAAATGAGTTCGGGTGAGGCCTCGGAACTAAGTTTGGTTCTCAGTTCGAAAGTTTCTGAGTGATCCAGTTTTGATGCGAGCTCAGACTCATCCATAGCTACGACTACTCCATCTCGTTTGGCGAACTGGACCGCGGTGGCTACTTGATGTTCGTTGCGCGTTTCCTGCAGGCTCGCTCGCCGTGGCATTATCAAGATCGGTTTGCCAATCTCGAGAGCAGTTATGATAGATCCCATGCCTGCGTGGGCCACAATAAGGTCCGCAGCGTTTACGCGATTGCGAAACTCAGTAGGGTCCAAAAGTTGGACACTTTCGATATTTCGCGGTTTGTAATCCGTGTGGCCAATCTGGGCAAACACGTCTGTTCTCCCCCGCAAACCCGCCCAACCGTCCACAGCTCGAATCAAACGGTCAAACCTGGTGGAAGAACCCACAGTAACAAAGATCATAGTACCGCGCCTCTGTAATGCGGCCCATTCGGCTTCTCAAGATGCGGCCATTGAGTGAGCCAGAGGTCGGCATAACGACCAACTATAGCACCTGACAACGAGAGACAATCCACATTTGCGATACTGTCAATCCAAACGGTTTTGGTTCCCAATAATTTTCCAAGCCGCACGGCGAGATATCCAGGAGCTGCGCCAGTCGAGACCACGACATCAGGTTTTTCTTTCCAAATTATCCAGGCAAGCCTGAGAGCTAATTTGACCAAATCTATTTTTTCCCAACGAGTCGCGTCATTAATCAAATAGAACCTTCGACCTTGCACCTGCGAACGGTAATCCGAATTGGTGCTTAGGAAGACCACCTCAAAATCAGCGAAAGCCGGCGACACGCGCATTAGTTGCACCCAATGCCCTCCTCCCGAAGCCACCGCTAACACCTTCTTCATGGAAGTTGCCTTACTCATTGCGATAATTTATTTAACGTCAGTACGCGCATTTGTTCTCGATGGGCCAGGTCCAAGAGCGAGGCCGTCGTCTGAAGGACAAACTCGTCTCTCTCTTTGGTAGATTCAAAATCATGCATCAAAACAATCGCGCCTTTTTCTTGATGAACTGATTCCGTTACCTGGGCAGGCGTAGGAAGATTCTTTGAGCTATCCAGTGAATCGAGGGTCCACCACCAAATTGCGGAGCCGCGACGCCAGATGGCCCAGAAGGTGGGCAGGGTCATCTTGCCATAAGGGGGACGAAACATTCCCTCAGGCCTAATCCACGGGGAAAGAGATTGAAACCCCGCATTGATATCCTCGATGCATCGCCATGGGAGGTTCGTCCAGGCATGAAGGTGATCTTCAGAGTGGCACCCGATGTCATGGCCCTCGCGGCGTACCTGGTCAACGATATGCGGAAATCGTCTCACATTCCTTCCTAGCATGAAAAACGTCGCCTTGGCGTTCTTTTCACGAAGGAGATCAAGGAGTCGAGGAGTTAGCGTCTCGCTCGGTCCATCATCATAAGTTAGGGCGAGAATTCGATTCGTCGAGACTTCAGATCTGCGATTAGTGTCGAAACGAAGCCGCCAAGCCAGCGGTGAAAAATATGCTACGAACCAGAATAAACAGATCGCGGCGACGATTAGAACCAGAACCATCGAAAAACCTCTCGATAACTCAACTTTCGTCTTTGGCGATGCGAGAAGTTTCGTCTCGCTGCCAGCTAAACGATCCAGCTGAAAGTCTCTTTCTTGCACGGCTTTTTGCGAATACGGTAACGATGCAATAGACAAGCAATTTATGCCACAGCCATGGATATTTAAAAAGGGATAGAAGAGCTTTGTCGTTGCTCTCGCCATTTTTCTGCCATTCTTCGGGCATTCGTTTTGCCAATTCAAAACTTCCATATTGCGCCCGCGTTTTAGTAATCACTAGGTCTTTGATTGTGCGTGGGGCAAAAACAGTCGACTTTACGGAACCAAGAGTCCGCCGCTCTTGCCGGGTGAACTGGATTCGGACGAATCCATCATCCGCTGTCAGGTTAGGGAATTCCTTGAATCTCGCTCTCCCTTTCTCTGAAAGAGCATAGACACCGGATCCCCCAATGCCTTCGCGAGAAGACGGGAGGAGAAACCTGATGTCGTAACATGCGCGAACAGCCCAAGAGCAACCTTCAAGGTCCACGTTTGCCGTGGGAGCAACAGCTAACAAGCCACTCGATTCAAGCTCTCTCGCTAATCCTCGGATCGAATCAATCGGGAGCAGAATATCGGCATCCGCGTAAATGCGAGGGAACCCCACGACAGATTTGTCGCCAAGATTGATGGCGTTCGGCTTGCTGCCTGTCTCTGTCTCGACAACGCGAACAGGTGGCCCAAAAGCTCTTGCGATTCTAGCAGTGTCATCCTTGCATCCATTACAGACAACGACTACATCCAGTTCTCCGGGCGCAGCTCCTCTGATCATTGTTCGGAGTGTGCGTTCGATCACAGCACTTTCATTATATGCGGGGATGATAATTGTTATCATCTCAAATGACTGTTCGGATCGTTAAGTCTGAGCCTCTTGAATGTGACGGGAGTGCCTGTTGGATGGGTCCTGACCAGTTTTCCATCGAATTAAGCCCTGTTTGAGTCCGCGAATCTTCTAACGATGTCGGCCGCAGCCTCGCTTGCGAGCAGCAGATCAGAGCTTTGGCTATTTTGGGCCGGGGGCAGAAAGATATTCACGAACTCCGGTTTGCCATGGGTTGAAAACACTCAAGCCATGGTTTTTTAGCCCACGATTCTCGAGGACCGAATACGTCGGGCGAGCAACTTTTGCCGGAAATTCGTTTGGCCCGGCTACTTGTAAATCGACCTTCGTGTTCGTAAGGCGGAAGATTTCCGCGGCAAATTCATGCCAGGAGCAGAAACCCTCAGCCGTGGCGTGGTACAGCCCATATGCATCAGATCGGCTGAGAGCAACCATCTGCTGGGCAATTTCAGTGGTTCGGGTTGGCGAGACAAATTCGCTGTCAACCACGCGGACTTTTCCGCGCTCCTTGGCCAATTTCAGCATCAATTCGACGAAGTTCAATCCTCCCTTTGCGCGGCAAGGACTTTTCCCATAGATTGCCGACGTACGTAGAACGAAATGCTTGTCCAGAGTGGATCGGACGAAATATTCGCCCGACAGTTTGGTGTTGCCATAAACATTGAGTGGCCGAGGCGCGTCCGTTTCTTCGTACGGTTGGCGCTTTGCACCGTCAAAAACATAATCGGTGCTCACGTGCATCAGGGTTGCGCTCAGTTCCTTTGCCACCAACGAAAGGTTTCTGGCTCCGATTCCGTTTACGGCAAATGCCTTGGCGGGGTCGGCCTCGCAATTCTCAACGTGGTGCATCGCCGCGGTGTTGACGATGATTTGTGGGTGTAGTCCCTTCAAGGTCGCCGCCACAGAGTCGATGCTCGAAAGTTCAATATCGCCGTGCGTAAGTGAACAAACTTCGTCACCCTTTTCAGAGAACGCGCGGACGGTATCGCTCCCAAGTTGCCCATTCGCACCAATAACCGCGATTTTCATCGAGTGGGCGCACCTATCATGGAATGAACATCGAGTTCATTTTCCAATTTCTTGAACGACTGAATATTGGAATAGAGCGGATTGTCCCAGTCCTTGAACTTATCCATATTATCGATCAGGTTGCCGACGATGGAGCGCACATCACCAGTCGGGTGAAAGCTCAGGACGTTGCTCGCCTTCTGCGTGCTCACCTTATAATTCCTGAAATCCTGAATGTGCTTGATGTTGAGATTGACCTTGGTTCCCAATCGGTCCTCAATCGCTGCTCGGACCAGGTCTCCAATTTCGCCAACCGTATAATTCCCCGACGCCACATTGAAAATCCCTGACAAGCTATAGTTCGCTTCGATCACGCGAATGTAAGCAGTAGTTGCATCTTCGATGCTCAGGATCGGTCTCCATATCGAAGGGTTGTTTACGGTAATCACTTTGTCTTTGAGCGCGCATTTGAACATGGTGTTAATGATGAGATCGAAACGCATGCGCGGGCTGTAGCCGGAAATCGTTCCCTTGCGCAGAGAGATCACAGAAAAGGTTTCGTCGGCCAACTGCATTACGGCCTGCTCGCCCTGAAGCTTGGAGATACCATACGGATACGTCGAGGCCACCGGGCGAGTCTCATCGTAGAGTTCATTCTCCGTGTAGCCATAGACGGAACAGGACGATGCATAGACATACCGCTTCACCTTGGCCTTTTTGGCGGTGTATGCAAGATATGCAGGGGCGGCCGCATTAAAGATAAAGTTCTTGCTTGGCGAGAACTCGGCCATCGGATCGTTCGAAAGCCCAGCAAGGAAAATAACTTGATCATAGGGTTGGAGATTTTCCACCGACAGATCAAATATGTCCTTTTTGATGATGCCGACTTGGGATGGCAAATGGTTGCCGAACCAGAACAAGTCCACGACATCGACGTCGTACCCGCGATCGAGCAGTTTGGGGATAAGGCGGCTGCCCACATATCCGCCGCCACCAGCGATTAGCACTTTCATTTCATTCTCCTTGTACAATCCTTGAATTCACTAATATTTGAAATTCGCAGCATCCGGTGATGCCAGCCACTGAGCCAACGTTTGCGCTTTCTTGTCCTTTTCCGATAATTGCACTTCCGACGCCGGCAGCGGCCATTCGATTCCAATCGCCGGATCATTCCAGAGAATTCCGGACTCCGCCTTGTTACTGTAAATTCCCGTGCATTTGTATTGAATTTCGGCAAACTCAGAGAGCACGCAGAACCCCCGCGCAAAGCCCGCCGGGGCCCACACTTGCCGCCTGTTCTCCGCCGATGCTTCCACTCCCACCCACTTGCCCAAGGTCGGCGAGCCTTGCCGAATATCAACCGCTACCAAAAATGCAGAGCCGAAGGTGACCCGCATCAACTTGCCCATAGGTGGTCCCCATTGAAAGTGCAGACCCCGCACCACGCCGCGCGCAGAGCGCGAATGATTATCCTGCACGAACTGATAAGGCAATCCGTGGGCTTTGAACTGGTCTTCCCGGAAAGTCTCCATGAAGAAACCGCGGGAATCCTGGAAAATATCAGGAACCAGAACGGTGACATCGCGCATGAATCTTGATTCGACTTTAATGTCCATATTTTATTCTAGCGACCTCTTTTTGGAGTGTGGTATTAGGCCTGGATTTTCGGTTCAATGGGGGCACTTGTTCAAGCCCTTGTTGTTTGCCACTGTCTCATCGATCCATTACACGTTGCACCTTGATTCCCCCAAGTGTTGGTTCTTCGCCATATTTAACGAGTCGGATCGGATCAACGCGAATATTCCAATCGAACAATTGACGGAGAAGGGTTACGCGCTCTTTGGCCTTTGGCGTTGGCCTTAAGGCCGCCGCAATGCCATAAATTATCTTCCGAATAAACAATGAGACCAATATCGATCTTCGGCTACCGCGTGCTCCGCGCGCCCCGTAATATTTGTAATAGTAGAGGTACCGCGTAACCTGACCGTCCAGCGCAAATCCGAGCGGGGGAAATTTCTTGTTCGTCGACTGTCCACCAAGGTGAGTAATCGAAACATCGGGAGTATATAAAATGGGATAGCCGGCTTCCCAGATCCGACGGCATAAATCCGTATCTTCATAATAATAAAAGAATTGCTCGTCAAATCCGTCTAAGCGGCGCAACAAGTCTCCGCGAACGAGAATAAAGCAGCCAGCTGGCCATCCAACAGCACGCTCCGTATCGCCCTCCCAACCCGCATAGTAGCCGGTACTGAACCATTCGGAAATATAGGCCAGAGGTCCAAGGCCAAGAGCGGCACACCATTCAGAGCGCAATGTGAAAAGTGGGCGAATACAGTTTTGATAACTGCCGTCAGCATTTAATATGCGGCAACCAAAACCGCCCGCTTCGGGATGGCTGTCCGCGTAAACAATAATCCTATCCAACGTCCCTTCATGGATAATTGTGTCAGGGTTTAGGATCAATACGTATTCGCCCGTACTTACCCGGATGGCAACGTTATTTCCCTTGGCAAACCTGAGGTTTGCTCCGTTCTCAAGCAGACGCACATTGGGAAAGTTTTTCCGAATATAATCAACAGACCCATCTGTAGATCCGTTGTCAGAGACAATAATTTCAAACTCTGTCGAATGCGTTGAGGCATAAATGGACCGAAGGCAATCGACAATGACCTTTTGATCGTTCCAGTTCAAAATAACAATGGATAGTTTCAAGCCAGTGTTCCGTTTCAAGAAATAAAATTGTTAAGGCGCGCCAAGCTGTTCATTGAGTGCTTCAAATTCCATCGGCACGAGCTAAATTCTAAACTTGCTGCCACCTTCCCATATGAATTTGAAGCCAAAAGTCTCAAAATGCTTTCTACGATCGAGAGTCGCATCAAATGGGAAGCGAAACTCGTCTTAATTTAATTTACAGACAGATCCTGTGCTTCTTACTTCGCAGAACTTTGAAGAATTGCCGCTGATTGGTCGGCACCCTTATTTACTGGGGAGGCCGCAAGTTGCAGCGCAGAGCGTGGATCCTCCAGCCTCGGAAGGGTCTTGTAGTCCTTTCTAAACAAACTGAAATAAATGTGTTTGAGCCTCCGAATGATCAAATCTTCGTCCCAGCGGGTTATCCGAATGCACGGCGTTTGGATGGGTAGAAACGCCTTCCACTTTCTTTTTACCGCCCAGTAACAATCAAAGAATTCCGGCGGCAACGCTCCATAGCTCGTATTATGAATTGAAAACGCGGAAACGGCGTAGCAATTCTTATTTTTCGTTCTAGCAGATAAACAGATGTCAGTTCCGTAAAAATGAAAGTGTGGTAGGCCGGGGTCGAATCTGAGCCCAGAAGATTTTCGCATAATCAGAACGTACTCATCGAGTGTTTCAACGGCAACCGGTTGCTTGAAAGGCGCGCCGAGAACACCCAACCCGACGGAGTGCAGGTATCCTGCCTTCAACCCCCGATTGTTTACTCCCCAGCCGCCCAAGACGCCCCAATCAGGATCCGTGCGCTCAAGATCCCTGAGCGACTGATCTAAGTTATCCAGCCAGTCTGCTGGGAAATACACGTCTTGATGCGCGAATACCATCAGATCTGTTGGCGCTCGATCAATCGCATCGTTATAAGCAGCCGCCGCTGACGGGAATCCTTCCTGAACAATAATCTGGTCGGGAGGGAAACCTTCGAGACAGGGGGAGATGGCAAAATTCTGCTTATATAGTTTTGAGTTGTTCCTATTCACTACAAAAGTTACATTGCGAAACTTATTGGACATGGTGGCTCGTGCTCCTTGGTAATGCTCGTGGCTAAGGCCTTTTTTCTTCGTCGCAGCTCAGACCATAGTGATTACCGTTTGCTCACCGGGGCACCCGAGAGCGCGTGGTAACCCGATTGCCCAATTCAATGGGTGGTCCTGAATCTTGCCCCAACCGGTCCTCTAATTGCCTTGCCCTTTTGAGGGTCTCGCGCCACTCCCGACTCCAGAGCAGGCTTAGGGTGGAGGACCAGGTTTCGTTTGAACACCGTGGCAGCAACAATCTCCGGCGCTTCACTTCTTGCCGGAAGTGTGACTGCCGAGATTATTGCCAACAACGTGTACCACGCGACAATAATCTGGTCGAAATAGCCAATACCCCAAAAGGCTACAACATTTGCAAATAAAGACGCTCCAACGGCCCAGATAAAAAGCTCTTCCTGCTTATTCTTTTCCGCGCGTTCTCGGGCTTTTCCCAGGTACCGGAATCCAATGACAAGTATCGCCACGAATGAAATCAACGGGATCAATCCTGAAGTGTCCGCCGCCCAGACGTACTGGTTACTCAGGTCCCACATGTCCCATCCCCAGGATGCATAGTCCTTCGTCCCCACCAGCGCCCAGTCCCAGAAGTGAAGGATGCATTGATTGACCAACTGAAAGCGATGATACGACGAAGACCCGCCACTCAGGTCCACTCGGGAAATAAGATGCCAAACCGGCGCCTTCATTACCAGATGAAGGGATAGAAGCGTCAAGAAAATAGCCCAGCGGATGATGCGCATTCTCCTCCGCAACGGCCAAAAGGCAATTCCGATGAGCCCTCCCATGAACCCAAACAGCGCAGTGCTGGAACTGGCAGCAAGAGGAAGTACCACAGCAAAAACAGCCCCCACCAGGGCATATTTTCGATCGCTCTTTCCTCTCCACCAGAGTCCAATGAACAAGGGCATCAAAAAACCGCCAAATGTTCCGGCTAGGATGGGATGCGCAAAAACTCCTCTTGCTCGCAAGTGATCATCGCGTTCGATCGCTGCTTGATACTGAGCCGCGTGGGCGCCTCCAAGCACCGCAAAATACGGGTTCTTGCCCGTCGCCTGTTCAACAATCATTATCGCTGCGACCACAACCACGACGCATGCAAAAACTCGAATGGCCCGCCTTATGTCCTCTTCGTCTCGAATCAGAAACCGCAATAGAAAATAGACTCCAAATACTGTGTAGAGAATTCCGATCTGATTGATAAGCGCTGCGGATTGCTGCCACAGAATAAATCCATTCACCGTTGAAACCGCTGTCAACAAAATCACCGCTTTGTCGATGCCATTGATTCCACCGCTGAAAATGCGTTCCTTTTGTGAGAACTTCGCCAAGAAAATGCGCACCAGCCCAAAAAGGGCGACCAGCCTGAGCATTGGAAAATGCAGCCCAGCAATGACCAAAACCTGGTCAGTCGGAATCAGAATGGACACTGCAAGAAACGGGATGATCGCTTTGTTACGCGGCAGAACGCAGATCAATATGCCACAAATCAGCACGACCAGCAGCACGACTGGGTTAATGACGCTTTGCGCTACCCCGCCGCCAAAATGTACATTGTCAGGTTCCAAGCTTCGTTCCTCGTGCTGGAAATTCAATTAGCGCTGAGATTGAGAAGCTGATCCAGCCTTCATCCATTATTCTAACAGGCGACCATACTCTTTATTCCGGCGGCTTTGATTACAAGCCCAGCATGGCCTGTGTTCTATTCCGAAGAAGAATGGCTCCAGCAAATGCGTAGGCTACGAGGCAGGCCAGAATCCCCCAAAAAATATTCCCGAGAGGGAGAGAAAAACTAACAAGCGACTTTTCCGCCAGACAAACTAGTACGGCACAAAGCGAAACAGCGCCCGCGAGCAGAAAACTTCTGTGATATTTGGATAAAGCTAAGCCTGTCACTTCGCGAATCCGTTCAACCTGAAAGAGGTACCCAACCACGACTGCGATTATAGCTGCCCATTGCCCACCTAACAGACCAAAATGTTTTGCGAAAGGATAAATTAATAAAACCATAATGATTGCCATGAGAGCGACTGAGCGGCGATGAAGCTGGGGAAGACCCTTCGCATAAAACACTAGTGTTATCTGCGAGTTTGCGAGATTAAACAATGCAACGATAGACGCCAGGAAGAACGCACCAGAACCCACAGTGTATCTATGGCCGTAAACAAGTGTAAGCAAGGAGTGGCCGCTGAAATAAATGAAGACAATTACAGGCATTCCCACGACGAAGATTGCAGTCGTGATTTGCAACAAGATTTTGTTTACACGTTTCTTATCGTCCTGGATGTGGGCATATGTTGGCATCAAAGTTTGACCCAGTAAATTCATGATGAAAGTCACTGGGGTCTGGATAAGGTAGATCGCCATTGAGTAGAAACCGATATCTGCCGAAGAATACAATTTGGCGAGGACAAAAATATCGGCCCTGATGAAGATGAGATTCAGGACGGGCAGTCCGAAGACCCCTCGCGAAAATCTGAGTAATTCGAGAGCAGCCTGACGGTTCCACTTGAGCGGAGGAGTATAGGGACAGACAATGAATGAGAGGATGCACCGAAAAACACTTTCAGCACAATAGCCAAGAACAAGAGCCCATACGCCTCGAATGAAATAACTGAGTATCAGAGTAAGCACAACTCCACAGATTCCGCCCCCATGATTTGCAATTGCCCATCGGTTGAATTTCATCTGCTTCAGAGCAACATATGCCCTGGTACTGATAGCACCGTCAAAAAGAACACCGATGGTTGCAACACGCAACAGAAGCGAGAGGTCTACGTTATTATAGAATTTGCCGATCAGCGGAGCGGTCAGAAAGAGAATCAGGTAGAAGCCAATCGCCCTGCCAAAGGCAAGCCACCATGCAGCGCCGACAATCTCATCCTCCGTTCCCCGTGGGTTCTGGATAAGCGCTTCCCTTACTCCTACTTCGGTCAAGGATTGAAGCACCGAAGAGGTCGATAAAATAATTGCCATGGTTCCGAATGCTTCTGGCGCGAGTAAGCGCGTGAGAAGCATGTTCCGTACAAATCGAAATGTCTGTTCAGTGAAGCTCCCTGCACCAAGCCACGCTCCACCCCGGAATACTTTGCCCTTTAGCCCTTCCCCAGACGCGAAGGTAGCTAATGTAAGTTTTATTTTTTTAAGCGGGGATCCCGACATTATCCTAGACACCCTTTCCACCTAACCTTGGAATATAGCGAGCGAATCACCATAAAGACGGATTCTTTTTTCAATGGGTATTGCGATGCAGCGGCCCAATTTAATAGTGAGGTATCAAATACGTCGAGCCCGGACATCCATTTGAGCCATAAATAGATGTCTCAGGTGGCCTAAGCTGAAGAAGAGAAATAACCTTGCTTTTGGCCTTAACGGTAATAGTTCTCGCAGAGAATTCACCGTAAATCCGCAAGATTCGAATAATTCTTTGTAAGTTTTTGGTGTAAACCAACGTAAATGAGTTCTGTCCATTCGTCCCATGTCATCTAAGGCCCATTGGCCCCGAACCAACATGGTAATCGTTTTGTAGTGAGCTACATTGGGAGAGCTGGCGAAAACCAAAGCCCCAGGCTTCAACAGTGGATGCAGCTTCCTCAGAACCCTCCATGGATCCACGAGATGTTCCAATACCTCGCTAAGGATGAGTGCATCAAAACTCTCAGGTTGCCAAGGAAGCTCCAATTCCTCAACGTTTCCTATGACAATCTGACTTATTCTAGGCTGCGCTCGCTCCGCTACCTCTTTGCAAATCTCCACTCCGCAGTAGGATTTGCACCTGCCCTCGGAAAGGGCTAAAAGACCTGTGCCGCCTTCCCCGCATCCAATCTCCAGAATATTGGCATTGGGATTCAAAGGGAGTTCAGAAACGTAATCGCGTCGCGCTCCTGTGAAGTACGCAGGCGTTTTCGCCGAGTATGCCTCTAAGCCGCTATTCGCGATTGCAGGTGCTTGGCCTGGGCTAGGGATCTCATTTGGGGCTTTCATCGAGCGTGTGAGTCCTTTTTCAGTGCTTCGCCAAAACCACAGGCGGCCCGTCTGTCCTCATCGCGTCCTCAAGGAATATCCCTCGAAAATCACAAATGGAACACGGAGATTATATGCCACGATTATGCTGGCATCGCATGAGGATTTCATACCGCAGTTCAATTCGAGGTTATTTAACTAAATACAGACTTCCGCGTGTTCTCGTTCTCAGCAACCTGAACTGGAATTAAGGTGTGGTGGCGACAGCTATCCTAGGAAGCCATGCTCACCCCATTGTTGAGTACACGCGCATTCCTACTCCGCCGACACAAACGCAGATCGCGGCCACCTTCCTCCAAGGAATATGGCCGCTGTCGTCTCTGCCCACGATTGCCCGCAGCACAATACTGCAGAATTTAAGGATGCAGGGAGCCCTGGTTGACCTCTAGCTAAGGAGTCACAGGTGTCACAGTCGTCGCCAAGGCACTTGGAGCTGCAGGGGCGGAGCCAGTAGTGCTCAGGTACTGGTACGCGCCGACGTCCCACGCTCCAGTGGAGAGGCGAGGGTCGAGCGTAATCGCCGGCCAACTGGCAACCATGCCTCCTTCACCAGCGATTTCACTTACACCACGCGAGGTCCCCGAGCACAATTGTGAATTTGAGGAAAATACAGGACAAGACGCAGTGTTGTTTGCTCCAATTCCAATCGTGGATCCACCAGCGGTGGGCCCGTAAGAATTCGAGATCGTATACCCTTGTCCGTTCGCTACAGCTTCAGATTGGAAGAGCTCATTTCCCTCGTCCGTGAAGGTACAAGTTGCGCCGGAATCGCACACTGTAAAACTTGACATCGCCGCCTGGGAATAGCCAATGAAGTGGTTATTGTTGAAATGAACTGTACCGTTGAACACTGGATCGCTGCCATTATTAAGTCCCCGTATTTGACAGCCAGCATCAGCGGTATTATTGTAAAAATAAATCGGACTCGCAGGAGTTCCAGCCCCCAAAAGATAGCAATTTACACTATTGCTGATGTGCCAGGAAACGTTGTTGAATATGTACCCCGTTCCCCCATGGGGCATAAGCCAAACATTCACGCCCTCGTTGATGTCATGGAATACGTTGTTGTAGAAATACTGCGTGATCGTAATTTCCGCATCGTTGTTCGAGTTGATGATGTTCCCGTGCTGAACCCCCTGCGGCTCGTACATATTCTCGAATAGGCTGTCATGCAGGCTAGTAACGGGGGAAATCATGGCGTTTGAGACGCGATTGAACACGCTGTATCCAACTTCGGCGCAAGTATTCTGGATCGCGAATAAACTCGCCTTGCCGCTGGGATATGTTCCCGTGTTTCCATAAGTCCCGTCCGAATTATCGAATACGTTTCCGAGGCACTTAACGGTAATATCCGATTCATAGAGGTTTCCGCCACCGTTAATCCCTATAAAGTCGTCGTACGAATAGCCGCTAACGTAAGTGAACCCATGAATATACATGTCCTGTATCGAGGAATGGGTGCCGTTACCAAACTCGATATGGCCGCCCTGGCCGTAGTCGCCACCGTGAGAACAAAAGCCGCTCCACTCAATGCCATTGGCGATAAAATAGGCGTTGCTTTGGACCTGTAGAACATTATTCGTAGCGTCAAAATCGTGAGCTGCACAGGACGATACCCCGCTGCCCGTGGTGATGGGATTATCGCCGCTGAACAGAGGCCTGGTGAAGGAACTTCCCGTATAGAAAGTGTTGTCTGAGCCAAAATAGACATATGCACTGGAATTTCCGCTATGAGTGAACGCGAAATGGTCGGCCCCTACATAGGGACTGGCGCTGCTATTTCCAAAGTGCCAAGCATCGCCGCCCCCCCTAAACAGGACTGCCGTACCTGCAGAAATGGTCGTCGATGAACACACGCTAGCACAGCTGGGCATGCCGGGAGAATGCAGCCACGGAGCAGTTCTAGTTCCAGGGTTCGTATCGGCTCCTGCATTTGAAACGTAGTAACAATTTGTTATTCCGAAGCTCGCAAGCGTAACCAGCGGGGCTGTCCAGTTTGCTGGATTGTGATATTGAGCATTGGTTGGACACGTGTCTGCGCGGGCTATGGGAGCGATCATGAATAGTAATAATACAAGAGCGAGTTTAAGCAGCCGTTCTGAGTATCTTAAAGAGTTCATCGGACTTCCCCCGTGGTATTCTAATCTCACTCAGCATTATGGGGAAGTAAGCCCGCTGTTGTCACTGTTCTGCCGTACAGATTAGGTTCAGGACAGTTCACTGTACTCGTAACTCAAACTAATCAAAGAAATTATCAGTTAGTTCTTCTGGTGAGAACAGACCCAGTTCGTAAACTCAGAGGAAAAAAATTTGGAACGCAGAGTTTAGTACGCGTCTTTCCCGAAGATCACCGCGCCTGGCGTTTCCAGAAGTATGCGAAGATCCGTCCACAAAGACCATCCGCGCGCGTAATTGAGGTCGAGCCGCACCATATCCTCGAAGCAGACCCGGCTACGTCCCTTCACTTGCCACAGGCCAGTAATACCTGGCTTTACTTCCAGCACGCGCCGGCGATGCCAGATGTCGTACTCTTCAAATTCGTACGCCAGCGGGGGTCTGGGGCCCACAAGTGACATTTCGCCGCGCAGCACATTGAGGAACTGAGGCAACTCGTCAAGGCTCGTCTTGCGGATGAAATGCCCAATCCTCGTAATTCGCGGGTCATTGGTCATCTTATAGACCGGCTGGCTGCCATCGGAAGACTTTCCATCGTGCTCGCCCTTGATGACCTTTTTCATGAATTCCTGATGAATCTTGGGGTCATTGTTGGCGAACATCGTGCGGAACTTAAGGCAAGTAAATATCTTCCCAAATTGCCCGAGTCGTTCCTGCGAAAAAAAGATGGGGCCCTCTGAAGTCAGCTTAATAATGATGGCGATCGGGATGAATACCGGCGCAAAGAGTAACAAAGCAAACAAACTGCCCACTATATCCATGACTCGCTTCAGATGAAGTTCGAATCTCCTCGAATCATCGCGGTGCTGGAGGTCAGGATAGAAGGTGGAGTCCGCTGGCCCGCTTTTATCCTCATCATCAGAATCATCCGCAAAAATGTGCGCCGAAACATGGACTTTCGAAACCTGCTCGGGCTGCAAATTCGCAACGAGCCCCTCGTGGAGCTTCAAAAGCATCTTTTCAATGGTGCCGTCTTGCGTAAATGCTTGCAGATCACTGAAGATGATCCCCAGGATGGCATCCTGTTGGTACCAACCAGCAAGGTCGGTCTCTCTGCGAGAGGTATTGACCGCTTGGACGAGGCCCTTCACCGCTTCCGCTCTGGACTTGGTCTTCAAAAGATCGTGGGCGTCAAGGAGTACAAGCAAGAACTTGTTAGTGGACCGCTCCGCACGCTTCCTTTCCAGGCAAAGCATGCCTAGAAACAGGTCTTCATTCAGGATCTGTTGCATCAGCTTCAAAGGGTTGCCGTTGGGCTGAGGTAGACCTCGCTTCAGCTTCCGGTTAACGCGAGGAACCGAATTACCCTTAGATAAAATAGTGTTTGCGATAGTCGTCATAAGTTCTACCCAAAAGTCCCCACTGAAATCCAGGACGTCTTTCTAGTAAGGTCTCCTCAGGGAGTGAATCTGCGTTCCGTCAAGCACCGCGCTCCGAAATCCCAACAACCAGAGAACGAGTGGGCCATGCAACCTGGGCCGAAGGAAGATACCGACCTCGAAGTCCAACTTCTGACGGGCTACCGCCATAAAAGTCCCGTCAGGGAGGACGGCGATACTTAGGAGTAGGCAATTGTGCTGCCAGAACTGGTGGGATGGTTATCAGCGAAAAAATGCCAGGCATATCCCTACGTAACAGATAAATAAGGACTTATTTATCTGCGAGCCGCAATAACAGCCCTGAAATATGGACGCCAGGATGATTACCACTCCAAATGAGAAAACCACTGCCTTATTGTTGCAAAGACCTTCCGGTAATCCAGTTTGTCTTCTTTGGATAGCTGGGGAGAGGACTGTAAACATTTGATCTTCAGAATGTTACAAAGGCTACCGAGATCGACTGACTTCGCCGCACTCTTCCTATTCTTACTCAACCTTCGAGTTCCTCAGTAGCCGGTGCCAACTCTTATGCGACAAACACTCGAAACGAGGATCCATCGGCGATTAACGGCGTTCTTCTGGTTGGTAAGTCGCACGAATATGCTAGCCTGGATTTAGTGCCGTTCAGTAGTCGGCACACTGGGTTGAACCGAAGGAACATGAACGGCCGGAGTTTTCACCCCAAAGGGTGCAATTCCAATCACAACTTGGGACTTACCAGGCGTTGAACTCTATTAGCTGCGCGGTTTCCGCGGGCAGGAGCGTTTGGGTAGACACTCCATAGAATTGCAATATGTTTCTTACTTTCAAGCCATTCGGCAGCCGGCCAATTTATTTGCTTCGTAGTATCTATAACTTGCAACAGGCAGGCACCCTTCAATCGTGGCAAGTGAAATGCTGTAATTTACATGGCGAAGCCGGATTGATTTTGATGAGATTCATCATGCTGTAACTACTTCTGGATTATGTTGTGGAAAAAGCACAGGGCGCGGTGCACATATCAAGGTAAGAAAGTCAGTGGTTGTGGATGTATCCGGTGGGATGGGGCTTTATCCTTTGTTTATTCCTTGAGTGATCATGCGGAGCGGACAAAGGGGCGCAAGACCGGCAGCTACGCTTGCAATTGTCATTTAATGGACGATTCTGTCGAAATCGAATTTGTCGGGAGGCCGCGATGAAGTTTAGAATCTATTTTTTGTTCCTGCTACTCGCGTCGATCGCATCTACGGCCAACGCGGATTCCACCGTGAATTACAACTATCTTGGAACAATGTCTTTCACATCGTTCTCAAATGCAGCAGTCACCGAAACGATCTCTTTCGATTTCCAACTGGATTATTCTGTTGACCAGAACGGAAACTGGACGCAGTCGCTAGCCACTCCGAGCTTAATCTCATCCTCGGGGCCAGTCGCCGGTATTTCCTCGATCTATGTTCTAGCCAATGAAGGTTATATCGAGTTCGCAAACGCCTCGGGGGATCAGTTCGATCTCGGCATCACAGAACTATCAGACACCGCACCTCCGGTCACCCCAATCGGAACATATGTTTACGCGTGCTATTCTCAATCCTGCCAGGACAACTTTGCTCCTTACCATAACCAAATAGGAGTATTCTACGCAGGCACTGAAAACGTCCTGGTTACTGAGGTACCGGAGCCACCCACCGTGGTGCTTTTTTTGTCAGGGATATTGTTTTTTGCGCTCGCATTAACTTGGAGATCCCGCAGTGTTTTTTCAGCGTAGGATCCTTTAGAGATTCTTCCGTCTAAAATGTCGAGCAGCCGTCTGTCTGAACGACGATAGTGCCGATTACCTAGACTATTGAAGTTTGGGCAACCTCACCTATCCCACATGCCGTTCAAAGAATCTTCCAGATCTATGCTGCGTTGAGTAAGCACAAACCCCAAACTGTGACGCCCATCACCATCGAATACTTGCGCGACATGGTAAAGTATCAGTACCGGTGGGAAAAGTAATAAATCGGCAATTAAGTCGTTTGTTATGTAGATGTACCAGGTTTTTCTTTCCCAGCGATCAGCGGCTGATGCCCGATTATTCCAATAATGAAACCGCTTAACTCAAACCGTTTTCGACGTGTCACCCGCGGAGGTTTCTGCACTCTTCTCGCGGGGCCAGAACTCAATAATATTACTATCATGCTATGTACTTATCGGTTTAGGACGCCTTGAAATCTGGCGCTCAAGCTATGACTTCGCAACCAGAGGTTACGTGAGAAACAAGCGTCTTGACGTCCTGCGATGTATCGCCGTCCTCGCCGTCTTTTGCCATCACAGCGGGCCGCACTACAATGGAATCATCCCTGTTTTCAACAAGATCGGCTGGGCTGGGGTCGATTTGTTCTTCGTTCTTAGCGGTTTCTTGATTTCAGGGTTGCTTTTCGCTGAATACAAGAAAATTCAGAGCATCCGCATCGGCCGTTTTCTCCTGCGCCGCGGATTAAAAATCTATCCGAGTTTTTACGTTTTTCTCATTGGTGCTGGAATCGTTTCGGCCGCTTTTAGTCGCACGATGGTTCCTCAGAAATCTGAGGTGCTTCACGAAGTCTTTTTCGTTCAGAATTATCTTCCCAGTATGTGGGGTCATACCTGGTCGCTCGCCGTTGAGGAGCATTTCTACATTCTGCTGCCGATATTTCTCGCGCTGCTTATTCGCTATTCTCGAAATCGCGAGAATCCTTTCCAATTAATACCGTTTGCTTTTGGCGTGGTTGCAATTATCAGTATTCTCAGCCGTGCGCTTTTCCTGCTTGTTCCGCAAAAGGATCTGTATCTTGGGCTTTCGTTCACCGCGACTAATTCACGGATGGACGCTCTATTTTTTGGTGTGCTCCTGAGTTACTTCCATCATTTCAATCACGAAGAGTTAAAAGCATTTTTCTTGAGACACAAACTTGCGCTCGGTTTATTTTCCGTCGCACTGCTTTCTACCCCACTTATCTTCGCAAGAAAGACACCAGGCTTCGTAGTGTTTGGCTATACCGGCATGTACATTGGATTCGGAGTCTTGCTGATGCTCAGTTTGTTTGTTCACGATGTTCTTCCGAAATGGCTTGGTCCAAGGCTCGGTGCCATAGGGACAGCGATGGCGCTCCTCGGGACGTATTCCTATTCAATCTATTTGTGGCACCTTCCGATGCTCTACTGGACGCCCGCGATTGCAAAGCGCGTGTTCCACGTTGAACTGTCGCCGTGGACCGCATTCGCGGTTTATCTCGCGACTGGGTTTGCATTTGGAATTCTGATGGCTCGACTTATAGAATTCCCGGTTCTCAAAATCCGTGATCGAGTTATTCCTGCCAAGGTCCGCGATATTGCGATAGGGCATAGCTTTTTGATTCACCCCGCAAAGACCTAATTACTTAAAGGCGCCGGAAGCTTAGGAACTCGAAGGATCGAACTGATGCGGAGAGGCCACCAGTACCTGAATCTACAAAAGCGACTCTATTACCCCACGTGCCTGTACAAAACACTCCCGAGAAAGGAAAGGCATTTGACAGGTAGATGAGCAAAGAGTTCTTTGGCGAACCTCATCTTCAATGAATCCGCATTTGGTGGGAAATGGAGTGCACCATTGTCTCCGATCGCAAAGCGAGAATATGTGAGTGTAGACTCCGTTGCACCCCAGCGCCGCTTAAATACCATCAGTCCCTTTTGGTCAAAATCACATCTGCCAAAATCAAAAACTCGCGATCCAGTATTCTTGGCTTCCTGAATTGACTTCCAATAAAGCAAGTGCATTCCACCCAGGTTCTTGAAATGAATATCGGAACAACCATATTTGTAAACGGTTGTGTGCTTATGGCGAATGGTAAGCATCCCCGCAATCGGGCGGTCGTCTTTGAATGCCATCCGGATTTTGAGCTGATTACCGAAAGCTTCAATCAAGTTTAGGAACCAACTTAGAGGTGCAGGCGGAACCTTATGCCTTTGCCTTGTGGTGCAAAACAGCCTGTAAAAATCATCCAACAACCTCAGATTTGAATCTTCGCGGTACTCGAGTGCTTCACGTTCAGCCCGTTTAATCTTTCTTTGAATACAATTTTTATGAAAATTCTGAAAAATTGTTCCTAAATTGCGAGTTAGATCGAGTTGGTGAAAGTGGTATTTGACTGTCAAATGATTCAGTGATGCCGACGGCTCCATAGTTGTGATCGGCCGCAATTCAACGTAACGCCAGAGCTGAGATCGCACGAGCCGGTCCAAGACAAAATAGACTTGCCGGAGTTCCTCTGGTTGTTCAATCAGCGGCTCGCAATGGTCAGAGAAAGGCAGGGAAACGAGACGATTGCCGGTCAACCAGCTCTTCACATCGCAGAACAGGATACCATTTCGCAGATCCGACCCTTGGGGCGTAGTGGTGTAGACGACCGGCGTATATCCATAAGTACGGCGAAGTGCTTCCAGCCACGCACGAGTGTGGAAAATAGACGAATTGGGATTTCTTTCTAGAAATGTTTCCCATCTCGGATCTGTCAGTGGGTCGATCGCATGAACTGATGAGCTGCCTGTTTCTCCATTCCCTGGATCAAAATCAGGGAGATCGGCTCTCTCATAAGAAAGGTTTTCCGATGAGTGATCGACTGCTGGGCAGTCTGCGATATCAGAATTAGTCAAAGTCCGCATGGTGGGCAGTTGTATGATCAAGGAAGTCCAATAATCTGATCGAAGATTGACTATCCGACATGTATATGGTCGAAGTTAGCAAACGCATTCCAATTCAAGATATCTCGACTCTTGACCACGGGGATAGTCGGTCTTTGCCGGATGTGACGTAACAAACTCGGAATCCATTTCTACCGCAACGGAACGCTGGAGCAGGTTTATCGAAAGGACCAGTCGGTTCCTGCCTCTTGATTCGATGAGGAACCCTTCTAAACCAACCAAGGGTCCAGCCTGAACAATCACCTTATCGCCTGCCTGAAGGAACGGATGGGGCTGGTTCGGTAATCCTGAAGCCACCAGCGATTGAATGGCAGAGATCTCGTCCTCATCAACAGGGACCGGTACACGGCTATATCCCACAATTTGGATCATGCCGGGCGTTTTCAGGATTGGCAAGCGATCTTGCACATTCAATCTGCAGAAAATATATCCCGGGAAAAGAGGCGAATCGACTTCCTTCTTGCGGTCAGACCATTGCCGCGTCGACTTGGATAGGGGAAAGAAGGTCTCATAGCCCATCCCCATTAGAGAGTTCGTCACATTCCGTTCGTACCGACCACGGACTTGCAAGGCATACCACGGAAGACCTGGAGCGATAGTCTGATTACTAGACAAATCCTGCATCTGCAATCCCTCTTTCGTTGGCCACAATTCAAAAGACGAAGTGAGTCCAAAAGGCGAACAAACACCTCGACCACCGTCAAGACTCTCATAAAACATAGTGGCATCCTGCTTGCCATTTGCCACTCACTTCAGTGCCAGGCTAACTACTTTTCTATCTATCACATATTGGTCAGTGGCTGGATGAGCGGTGAAAACTGGCGGCTTCTGTAAGATTCAGAGTGAACTATGCTATCCAATTGTGCTAACTCATTTCCACTTCTTATCCTGTTGATAACTAAGGAGTTTAGATTTGTTGGCCCACTGTCACAAATGCGCTACTCAAGGTTCGACTTTGTCTATCATTTAACAGCACTTATTCGCGTGGCATTCACTTTGATTTATGGCTCCAGAAATGCAAGGTTAAGCTCGATCTATCAGCGTGAACGGATCGGGGTATGATCTTGATTCACCAAGTTCGCCGGCTAAGCCGGAGCAGACGGAGGTTATCGGTATGAAAGGTGTAGTGTTAGCGGGAGGCAAAGGTTCTCGTCTCTATCCACTTACGCGGGTTACTAATAAGCACCTACTTCCCGTCTATGACCGGCCCATGGTTTTCTACCCGATCCAAACCATGGTTGATGCCGGGATTCGCGACATTATCGTGGTCACAGGCGGACAGAATTCAGGCGAGTTCCTCCGCCTACTCTCGAACGGAAAGGATTTTGACCTGCGCCGCATCCATTACACCTACCAGGAAGGCGAAGGCGGTATCGCAGACGCTTTGCGCCTGGCAGAACCATTCGTGGAACGCGAGAAAATATGCGTTGTTCTCGGTGACAACATCATAGAAAACAATATTATTGCTTCCAAAGAAGCCTTCGAAAAGCAATCCAATGGCGCCCACATCCTTCTAAAAGAAGTTCCGGATCCAGAACGATTCGGTTGCCCGGAAATTGAGCATGGCAAAATCCTTGGCATTGAGGAAAAGCCGAAAGCCCCCAAATCCAGCTTTGCCGTCACCGGAATCTACTTCTATGATTCCTCAGTTTTCGAGAAGATTGGTAAGACAAAACCAAGCTGGCGCAACGAGCTCGAAATCACCGATGTCAACAACATGTACCTTGCGGAAGGCAATCTTACCCATAGCATCCTCGATGGTTGGTGGACCGATGCGGGAACTTTCGAATCCCTGCTGCACGCCACCAATCTCGTCGCGAAAACCGGCGCGAACAAAATCCCAGGCCGCGGGACCCCTCCGCGTCACTCCAGGCATTCGGACTGAAACAACATAGCTTTTCATCCTCATCTCAATGACAGACATCGAAAACTAGGGAGAGAGTAAATGAAAGTTCTGGTTACTGGTGGCGCCGGATTCATTGGGTCCAATTTCATTCGGCACCTGCTGAAATCACTGAAGGACGTCAAAATCACAAATTTTGACAAATTGACTTACGCAGGCAATCCGGAGAGTCTCGCCGACGTAGCGGCCGATCCCCGCTACCAATTTGTAAAGGGAGATATCGCTAGCTCACAGGATGTAAGCAGTGCTCTCGAACAACGCTTCGATGCGGTGGTCAACTTTGCCGCTGAAACTCACGTGGATCGCAGCATCGAAGACGCTTCCCCTTTTCTCACCACAAACATATTGGGTACGCAATGTTTGCTCGAAGCCGCCCGTCGTTTTCAACTCCCTCGCTTTATCCATATCAGCACCGATGAAGTCTATGGCAGCGCTCCTGCAGGTGTGAGCTTCACGGAAGAGGCCACCCTCGATCCGCGCAGCCCATATGCAGCCAGTAAAGCCTCCGCTGATCATTTTGTTGCTGCATATGCCAACACCTACGGTGTCTCGGCCGTTATACTCCGTTGCACCAACAATTTTGGACCGTTTCAATTTCCGGAAAAACTGATCCCTCTGATTATTGCCAACGCCCGCGAGGATAAGTCCCTGCCGATTTACGGCGATGGTCTGCAAGAACGGGACTGGCTATTCGTCGAAGACTACTGTCATGCTATTACTCTGGCACTCGAAAAAGGCAGGACGGGATCGATCTACAACGTCTCCGCGGGCACCCCGCAACCCAACCTCAAGATCGTGCGAACCATCCTTCAACACCTCGGCAAACCAGAATCCTTGATGAAGTACGTGAAGGATCGCCCAGGCCATGACCGCCGCTACGCCCTGGATAGCTCAAAAATCCAACGCGAACTCGGCTGGTCGCCCGAGGTCAGCTTTGAAGACGGAATTCGGCGCACAATTGACTGGTATCAGGCCAATTCTGCCTGGCTCGATCATGCTCGCTCGGGCGAATACCGCAATTATTATGATCGCCACTATACCAACCGGGCTGAGACCTTTCGCACCTAGAAAACAATGTTGGGCAGTTTGAAGATGATGTGAATCGGTAAGTTTGTTCGTCGCCGGGCTCCGGCGAGTGCTGCTTCATTGAAATCAATGGCGAAAAGGCATATGAGTCTTGGAGGTTTGCAGTAAGATGCGAAAGAAGAGTGCTTGTGGCGGGGAGGAATTGCTTGTACAGTGACAATCAGTCCCGTCGCAGGCTATTCCTGTTCTACGGCGTTTGGCTCTTCCTGTCAGCGGCCCTGTTTTGGAAGCCGTGCATTGCGTTGATTCGTTTCTCGCGCGCAGATCAGAATGCTTCCCATATCATCCTCGTTCCATTCGTCAGCTTGTGGTTGATCTATCTCGATAGGAAGAAAATATTCCGACGCATTTCCTTCGAATACCTCCTTGCAGGAATCCTCTTGGCCCTTTCCGCGGTCACTTTTCTACGCACAAAAAGTGTTGCGGCGGCAGGGAACCCCACGGACATCCTCACGGCTGACGCCCTAACTCTGGTGCTGGTTTGGATTGCTGGTTTTGTTTTCCTGTTTGGCCGAGATGCGTCAAAGAACGCTCGTTTCCCATTGTTACTACTTTTGCTCGCCATTCCACTCCCAGAATTCTTGCTGAATCCAACGATCTATTATCTTCAAAAAGGTTCCGCGGACATCACCGGGATCATCTTTGACGTGGCTGGCGTCCCCGCACTTCGAGAGGGTTTCGTCTTCCACCTAGCCCACGTGAACATCGAAGTCGCGAAGGAATGCAGCGGCATTCGCTCCAGCATGGCACTCCTCATTCTTTCTCTCCTTGTGGGACATCTGTTCTTACGCGCGTTTTGGAAGCAGGCCGTTTTTGTGCTCGCTGGCATTCTCGTAATGATCATCAAAAATGGTGTTCGCATTGCCACCCTGACGATCCTGGCGCAATACGTCAACCCAAGTTTCCTTTTCGGCAGACTACATCACGACGGTGGGGTGGTGTTCTTCCTGCTAGGTCTTCTTCTGCTACTACCACTCCTGTGGTTACTCCAGCGCGGTGACAAGAAGGATAGAAAACTCGTGGACTCTGCAACTGCCTGATCGACGGAGTGAGCACAGCCGGATCAGTCCGGAACTCCTCCTTGCCGTCACTGCCCCAGATGCTCACGCAGAATACCCAGCATTCGTCTTAGCGGCTCCGCTGCGCCCCACAACAACTGGTCGCCCACTGTAAATCCGCCAAGATACTCCGGCCCAAGCTTCAATTTGTGTAGCCGTCCAATCGGCACATTCAACGTTCCCGAGACAACAGTTGGCGTAAGGCAGCGCAGGCTCGATTCCTTGTCGTTCGGTATCACGCGCACCCATTCATTGCTGCTTGACAAGATCTGTTCGATCTCACCAAGCGCCACATCTTTGGTGAGTTTGATGCACAGTCCTTGCGCATGACACCGCATCGTTCCCACCCGCACGCAAATGCCGTCTACAGGCACGGGCGATTTCAGGTCCAGAATCTTGTTCGTCTCCGCCATCCCTTTCCATTCTTCGCGGGTTTGCCCCCCGGGCATATCCCGATCGATCCAGGGGAGCAGGCTGCCTGCAAGCGGCGCGCCAAATTCCTGGGTGGGCAGGCTCGGTGAACGCTGCGCCTGTATCGTCATGCGATCGACCGCCAGCGCATTCTCCGACGGATTCACCCGTGTCGGCTCTGTCAAACATGCCATCTGTTTCACCAGCTCCAACATCTTGGCGGCTCCGGCTCCCGAGGCTGCTTGGTAAGTCATGGTCGTCATCCATTCAACCAACCCCGCCTTAAACAGGCCGCTCACAGCCATCAACATCAAGCTGACCGTGCAGTTGCCACCCGCGAAAGTTCTCAGGCCATGCGTCAGGCCGGCTCGAATCACATCCGCGTTTACCGGGTCAAGGATAATCACGGCGTCGTCGCTCATGCGCAGTGTCGAGGCGGCATCCACCCAATAGCCTTTCCAACCACTGCTCCGCAAGGGACCGTAAATCTCGGTTGTGTATTCCCCGCCTTGGCAGCTGACCAGGACGTCGCACCGCGAAAGTGCGCGCAGATCCTTCGCGTTTTGTAGCATGCCGCCCTCACTTGCCTCTTTCGGTGCGGCTCCTCCTACATTTGAAGTGGAGAAGAAAACAGGTTCGATGCCAGCGAAGTCGTTTTCCTCACGCATCCTGTCCAGCAGAACGCTGCCGACCATCCCCCTCCACCCGATCATCCCTACACGCAGCATGAAACCTCCAAATGCGCTCTAGTTTAACCTGTTTATGCAGCAATTGCGGCTCTCGCGCTGCCCTCTTCCTGCAACTTCGCTGCCAAAATACCACGACTCGATTGCGGCTCCTTAACCGTTCACCTCATCCCAGATGCGCGTTCCGCGCGTCTCGGTTAGCAGCAAACTTCCAATGATCAGAGTTATTCCCGACACGATAATGGGGTAATAGAGGCCCGCGTAGATATTGCCCGTCGCTGCGCACACTGAGAGTCCGATCACGGGCAGCAACCCTCCCAACACGCCATTGCCCAAGTGATACGGCAGCGACAACGACGTATAGCGAATTCGTGCCGGAAATGCCTCCACCAAATACGCCGCAATCGGTCCATAGATCATTGAGAGGTAAATCATCTGCACAAAGACCAGCAATATGAGCTTGGGAAGGTTTGGGTTCGGGGCTTCCTTAGCTGGCACCTCGTCGCGCGTCGTCGGATCAACCGTAAGTGCTGTGAGGCTGATTGCACCGGTCACTTTGTTTCTTGTTGACCTCACCGTAACTACGTTATTCCCCGCAGCCCGCTCCATGGCCTTGTAAATGGGAATGTAGGTAACCGCGGCCAGCAGACACGCGGCCATCATTAGCCACTTGCGCCCGATTCTATCCGACAGCGATCCGCAGATGGTGACGAATGGCATGCCCAGCAGCAACGCCCCAGCAACGACGATGCTCGCTGTCTTCTCGTTTACCTTCAGAATCGTCTGCAGGTAAAAGAGCGCATAAAACTGGCCTGTGTACGCCACAACGCCCTGTCCCCCCGTCAAACCAAAAAGAATGATGAGCACCCTACGAAGATTCGTCCAACTTGCAAATGAATCTTTCAGCGGCTGTGTGGACGCCTTTCCCGTGCTTTTGATCCTTGCAAAAATCGGGGACTCCCTCATCCTCAGTCGAACATAAAACGACACCAGCACCAGAAAGAGCGACAACAGGAATGGCATGCGCCAGCCCCACTGGCCAAAAGCTTCTCGGCTCATGAGGTGCTGCACAAGCAAAATGACAATCAGCGAAACAAACAGACCGAGCATCGCTGTGATCTGGATAAAACTGGTGTAAAAACCTCGTTTGTGGTCCGGAACATGTTCGGCCACATAAACCGCCGCTCCGCCATACTCGCCCCCTACCGCCAAACCCTGCAGGACTCGGATGAAAATCAGCGCAATCGGGGCGAACCAGCCTGCCGTCTTGAAAGTGGGGAGCAGACCAATGAGTGCCGTCGCTCCGCCCATGATCGCGAGCGTGGCAAGAAAAGCATATTTGCGCCCGACCACATCTCCGATCCGCCCAAAGAAGAGCGCCCCGAATGGCCGCACCACAAATCCCACGGCAAAGGTGGCCAGGTAAGCGATGTAGGCAAAAGTTTCGTTCCCCGGCGGATAAAACTTCAGAGAGAGTACCGCCGCCAAGCTCCCAAAAATGAAAAAGTCATACCACTCGATCATCGTCCCGGCAGCGGAAGCCGCAATAATGCGCCAGATGACGTAAGGTACGATTTCCTCAGATTTGCTTCCCGCCGTTTTGTTTGTCATCCATCCTCTGTCCGAACCGTGGGAACTCTATACCACATGTTTTCTCAGGCCCGAAAGAATCTCTCCGCCTCCGCATTGACGCACGTGGAAATGCATCATACGATGCCCGCCATCAAGTGCGCTCCGTGAGCGACGCTGACAATTCGCAAGGCTCTTGTGTGTCGCATCGTTCTTCATAGCTTCGAATTCGAGGATCACTGAATGTTGCCCCTTCATCCACTGCTCGAGATACAGGCCCTATCGCTGCCCGCGCTCCTTTCCATTGTTTTGCCGCAACTCAGCAAAGTGAACACCGCGCGTATTGAGATTTATTCGATGGAAACACTGACTCTGACCGATCGCCAGTTTTTGGTAGGAGAGAAAGATGGCAAAACAGTTCGCATCGGCGCGGAACTGCGGTTTCCGCCCGGCACTGTCAAAATTCCCGCTGTAGTTCTGATCCACGGGTCCGCGGGTGTTGGCGCCAGCGTTGATGGCTGGGCACGAGAGCTCAACGCATTGGGCGCCGCTGCTCTCATCCTTGATACTTTCACCGGACGCGGTATCACCGAAACCATCACCGACCAGTCGCAGCTCTCCACCTTTTCCCTGATTGTCGACGCCTATCGGGCTTTGCGACTCCTCAGCCACCATCCCAGAATCGATCCAGCGCGCATCGCGGTCATGGGTTTTTCCAAGGGCGGCTTCGCTGCCTTGTATTCCAGCATGAGACGTTTTCAGCATCTTTGGGGCCCGCCGGACCTCGAGTTCGCCGCCTACATCCCCCTCTACACTCGCTGCGATACTCCGTTGCTGGAAGACGAAAACGTTAGCGACAATCCCATTCGCCTTTTTCATGGAGCAGCCGACGACTATGTCCCCGTTGAGCCTACGCGACGTTATGTGGAACGCCTAAAACGCGCAGGTAAGGATGTTCAACTCACCGTTTACGGAGACGCACGCCATTCCTTCGACAATCCTTTGAATCCGCCGATTCTCTCCCTCCCTAATGCCACTCTCTCCGGCAAATGTCGCCTCGAAGAAAATCGCCCCGGCGATATCATCAATCTCGAAACGGGTAGGACTTTCTCTTGGGACGACGCTTGTATTACTCACGGAGCCACCGTCGGCTATAACCGTGCAGCCCATGCTGAGGCACTGAAAGCAGTGACGGAATTTCTGCGAACGCAATGGAATTTGGATTCCTGACCGCGTACTCCTAGGACCTTCCTATTTCCCAGCCGGCGCATATCCAAAGATCGCCTTTAGTTCCAGAAAGTCCTCCAGGCCAGCGACGCTCCACTCCCGGCCGTTTCCAGACTGCTTGTAACCTCCAAAGCAGCCGCCAAAATCAAGCCGCGCGCCATTGACCCTGACCATCCCTGACCGTATTCGTTTGGCAACGCGGCGTGCATGTTCCAGGTCTCCTGATGTCACGTAACCGGAGAGCCCGTAAGGCGTATCATTCGCGATGCGGACGGCGTCTTCTTCATCTTCGTAGGGAATGATGCACAGCACTGGTCCGAAAATCTCTTCCCGCGCGATCACCATGTCATTCCGAACATCGGCGAAAATGGTCGGCTTCACGAAATAGCCCTGATTCACACCATCCGGACGCCCCGGGCCACCTGCAACTAATTTGGCGCCCTCTTCTACGCCTTTTCGGATGAAGCCTTGCACCTTTTCAAACTGGGCCTTGCTGACAAGAGGACCGAGGCTGCCTGCCGCGGTCGGGTCTGCGACCGGTGTGGTCTCCGCCGCCCGTTTTGCCACGGCCGCTGCGGCATCCATCCGCGCCCGCGGGACGAGCATGCGAGTGGGTGCATCACAAGACTGGCCGCTGTTTCTGAAGCACGTCTGCACTCCATCTTTTACCGCGATTTCGATGTCGGCATCCTCCAGAATGATGTTGGCTGACTTGCCGCCCAGCTCTTGCGTGACCCTTTTTACGGTCGGGGCCGCTGCCAGGGCCACTGCGATTCCTCCTCGGGTAGATCCTGTGAAAGAGACCATATCGATTCCAGGATGGGCGGAAATGGCCGCACCCACTGTGGCTCCCTCGCCATTTACCAGATTAAACGCCCCCGATGGCACGCCGGCTTCACCGAGAATTTTCGCGAACAAATACGCGGAGAGTGGAGCAATCTCGCTGGGTTTGAGGATCATGGTGCAGCCTGCCGCAAGCGCTGGCGCCACTTTGCAGACAACCTGGTTCATGGGCCAGTTCCATGGCGTGATGAGTCCGCATACTCCGACCGGCTCCTTCCGAAGCAGTGTCGATCCCTTTTGTTCCTCAAACTCGAACATTCCGAGGACCTTCACGATCTCCGTCAAATGAGCGAGCCCCACGGGTGCCTGAGCCGCTTTGGCCAGCCAAGGGGGAGCTCCCATTTCCATGGAAATGGTCTCGGCCATCTCATCCATCTTCGATCGATAAACCTCGGTTATCCTCCCCAGCAGCGCCAACCGCTCCGCCACCGTCGTCTCGGAGTAGGACGCGAAGGCCTTCCTGGCCGCAGCGACGGCTTTATCCACGTCGACCGGACCGCCGAGCGAAATGGTCGCGATGGGCATTTCGGTCGCGGGATTGATGACAGGAAAGTCGCGAGGTTCGGCCGGACTAACCCATTTCCCATCGATATAGAACAGACGGCAGTCCTTCATGAATTACTCCCATTCTTGACGCGAGAAATGATCATCCGATTTCATTCTCCGCACTTCTTCTCGCTGTAAGATCAAAAGTCCGCATCTTTCTTGGCTGCAACAGGATGCAACAAGACCTTGTCTTTCTTCAAGAGCAGCCCCCGATCAGCGGGAATTCTGAAATCTCCGCAGTGGGGAAGAGAATCCTCTGGCCGCGGCGGAAGGCCGTCCCTAGGCCTGACTCATGCTGAATCCGTGATGTTCACATTCCAGCTGGGCGATTCTTTTAATGTTGTTAGGCTTACAACCTTTCCGGCGTCTCCCACTTGCCGCTCTCTCCGGAGCGGAACACGGCTCCGATCACCGCCATGTTACGGATGGAATCCTCAAGGGGTGTGGAGACTTCCTTGTCATCGAGTATGGCCGCGGAAAAGAGATCAGCCTGAATGGTGAACTGGTTGCATATGGGAAAAGATTCCGCGATTGCGCTGCCACCTGCGTACAAATCCTTGCCATCATCAATGAATATCCGTGCTGGCTTGTCTGTCGGTGCGTTGAAGGGAATCTCCACATCAATTCGCCCCTGGGTGCCAAAGAATTGCATTTTCTGGTAGTACACCGCTTGGGAAGAAGCCGTAAAAATGCACTGCCCAGAAGGGAATTGGAGGATTGCAGAGGTCAGCCGATCGGTCTTGAAGCTGGGGTCTCGCTCCAGACAGCCAATCACGCGGACGGGTTCTTCCCGGAATACCAAGCGCGAAGTCGTGATCAGATAACAGCCAACGTCCAGAAGCGCGCCTCCGCCATGCTCAACGATGTTTCGAGCGTTCGTCGGATCCACATTGTAATAGCCGAAAAAACCGGACGCGCTCCGCAACTCGCCGATTCGTCCCGAATGGACAAGTTCCGCCGTGCGCAGCCACTGCGGATGTGTGCGAACCATGAATGCTTCGCCGATTTTGACACGATATCTCTCGCGTGCCTCCAGCAGCTGGCGAGCTTCCGCGACCGTGCGGCTCAACGGTTTATCGCAAAGAACGTGTTTCCCTCGGCTGGCAGCCAGGATTGACCATTCCACATGCATGTAATTCGGGAGCGGATTGTAAATGGCCTCGATTTCGGGGTCCGCGAGGAGTTCCTCGTAAGAGCCATAAGCTTTTGGAATCGAGAATTTGGCCGCAACTGCTTTTGCTTTCTCCAGTGTGCGAGACGCAATCGCCGCAATTTCAGCGCGTTCGCAGTTGAGCATCGCTGGCAGAACGCGGCGCTGGGCAATCGAGGCCGTGCTCAGAATGCCCCATTTCACCTTTTTTGTCATATTGTCTCCAAAACAGTATCGCAAAACGCGGCAAGCCGCCCAAGCGCATGCCTCCCACCGCAGGCAAGCCTTGACCGAACGCGGCCTTGAAGTCGCCGCCAGCCGCGCTAGACACGTAATTCAGTTTTGCCGCGTAACAGAGTTTCCAGACGTTCCAATGGACTTCATTCTTTCGAGAATAGTGCGAACCGTACTCGTTTGCGCAAGCATGGCGCCTAACAGAGAACCCAGCGTATTTGTAATGATATCGGTGGTCCCGGAAACTCGCTGTGGAATATAGGCCTGCAGTATCTCGATCACTAAACTCAGCATTCCTCCGGCAAGGGTCGCGTAGAGAATCGCCATCCTTCGGGTTCGCGTCATAGACAGATAGACACACAGAATGACCCCCAGCGGAACAAATCCGGCAATATTCTGCAAAACGTCAATCACGTATAGCCGGCTTGCCTGGAACTCTTTGACAGCAGACGTCAAGAATGCCTTGTGTGGAATCCCGAAGTAGTCCGGTATTTCCAGATCCGGTCCCGATGCCACAGCGTCGTGAATTTCACGTCCCGCCCCCTCTGTGAACGCATAATAGGCGATGGCCCCATCGAGATCGGGAGGATTGACCCTGCGTTCGCTGATCCAGTTCGCATAATGCCGTGACACTTCGGCTGCCGTTAGTTGTTTCGAGTAGATGGCCAGGCCGTGTATTTCCCCTGGCCACGGCTGATAGTCAACGGCGGAAGTCCCCATCACGATTTGACCAGACAATTGTCTTTGCGAGATCGCAAATCTGGGGAAGGCCTGCGCCTGCCTGTCATTCAAGTAGACAATCGTCCCACCCGATCCCGACGCAATCGTCAGCAGCACGAGTTTGCCCTGTTGAAACGCGTGATCCACGTCGAATTTCGTTGTTCTGAGTTTGTTCTGTGCGTCCGCAATGTCGTGGTTAACCAGCAGCCCGTCTGTCCACTGCCGCACCAGGAATTGTTTCGGGTTGCTCGGAGAATAGAAACTCAGAATGGTGAACGAGCCTTCGATGCTGCCAGGCGCCAGCAAAAGCTCCAGGCTGCAAGGTCTTCCCGGCCCGGCGCCCGTTGTGGTCAAAGATGCTTTGCTCAGGATCAGACCAGGCCCGCTAAAACGAACTCCATTTGCTCCAGGCAGCCAACTGACTCGATTCGGCGGGAAAGGGTTGAATGGCCATAGCGTGCCGATAAGAACGGCGATGATCGCAATGCCGCAAAGCATCCCGATGAATTTCTTTTCCTGCACAGACTGGCATTGTTCGTTCACACACAAAGCCTGTCACACATCACACCCGCGTTCAACTCCAGAGACTTTGGTGGTAAGGGTCTTAGGAATTGTTTGAAGATTAGAGACTGGATTTGGATGAAGGTGCATCGCGCCAAGTCCCTCTTTTCTTTCGTTCTGTTCCTACTACGCCCTTCTCAGGCGCCGCTTTATTCTTGTAGTGCTGCTGGAGCGCGCTACAATTCAAGCACTGAAGTGCCGATAGAGGAGATTTCCCTTGAAGAATCTGTCGATCAACTTCGTGTGCCTCGTTTTCTTTTGTCAGGCGTTTGCGGCTTTTACTCTGGCTCAATCCTCCGCTCCGGAAGTTACATCCGCCTGGCATGATGGCAGATTCCAGATCGACGTCCCGGGAGTCATCGGCCGTTCCGACATCGTTTTGGGCAAACCGAATCTCGATTCCAGCCAAGCGATGCCCCAGGGGAATGGCAGGCTTGGCGTTGCCGTCTGGTCGGCCGATGGGTTCACCGCGCAACTTAATCGAGCCGACACGCTGCCCGGCCGTTTGTCACCGGGGCAAGTTGTCATTCCAGGGCTCGCCGCTCTAACACAAGCAAAAGATTATTCAGGCCGCCTCGATCTGTACCACGGCGAATTTCGTGAACAAGGCGGCGGCATGACTGCCACGGCCTTTGTAGAGCCAGACACGGACGCTCTGATTGTGGACGTGACGGGCGCAAATCCCAACGAGCCGCAAACAGCATTACTCAAACTATGGGCACCCCGCACGCCTCGAGCAGTGGCTATAGGTCCCGTGGGCCACCTTGAAGAATCCTGGGTGGATAACAAGAATCCCGAGTCGTCTGGGCGCGTCTTCGGATCACTGTCAGCGATCACGGCCGAAGGCCGCGACGTTTCCTCCATGACAGGCTCTCTCACCATCACTGTTTCGTTTAAGCCTTACGAAGACGGTCATTTCCGGATCATCGTTGCCTCTCCGCATTTTGACGGCAACAGTGCTGAGTGGAAGAACCTCGCCGCGGCTCTTGTCCCGGAGCCTGATTCAGCGCACCGATCCTGGTGGCAGAATTTCTGGAATCGCGCCGCAATCATCAAGATTAACTCGCAAGATGGCGCCGGAGAGTATATGGAGAATCTCGGGAATATCTATCTTTTCGTCGCGGCAATCGAAAAAGGCGAGGAGTATGCCGGTTCACAAGCGGGCGTCGCAGATATGATCTCCGCGGCGCAAGACGCGCACCAATGGGATTCCTCCGCATTCTGGCATTGGAATTTGCGCATGCAGGTTGCGGCAAATATCGGCGCGGGGTTGCCCGATCTCAACGGCCCGTACTTCAATCTCTACCGCGAAAACCTGACGAACATCGAGAAGTGGACGACAGAGCACATGAAGGGGCTTCCGGGCAGCTGCGTGCCAGAGACGATGCGCTTCAACGGACGTGGCATCGAATATGAATCCACGTGGGACCAGATCGTAACGGGCTTGAACTGCGACGCCGCTTTCAAGCCCTACTACAACGCGCGGACTCTCTCCACAGGTGCCGAAGTCTCGCTCTGGGTTTGGCAACAGTATCTTGCGACGAACGATCGCCATTTTCTTGCCGACAATTATCCGCTCATGGCCTCCTCCGCGCGCTTTCTTCTCGCCTGTCAGAAACCGGGTCCGGATGGCCAGCTGCACACAGGCCCTTCAAACGCACACGAAACGCAATGGGATGTAACCGATCCAACCACCGATATAGCGGCCATCATGGCTCTTTATCCCGCGACGATCAAAGCCGCCAATCTTCTGGGCAGAGACCTCGATTTAGTTCGGCAACTGCAAGCAGCTTTGCTTAAAACTCCACCACTGCCGCGAACCCAGCAAAGCGGTCCGCGAACCTTGTTGTCCTCTTCCGCGGATGCCGACAAAACAGACATGATCGCGGAGTCCTATCTGCCAAGCGCGCAAGACCACAATATCGAGAACATCGGTCTTGAGACCGTTTGGCCATATGCCATCATTGGAGACACCTCGCCCCTGTTCCCTCTTGCACAGCGCACCTATGCGCATCGCCCATTCCCGATGGCTGTTGATTGGAGCTTCGATCCGATCCAGGCCGCACGGCTTGGATTGGGCAGCGAAGTCGTTTCGACTCTGATCGGGACTACGCAGAAGTTCCAGAATTATGTCAACGGCATGGCGAAGTGGGGAACTTCGGATAAGGAATTCTACGTTGAACAAGCGGGTGTCGTTGCGGACGCTTTGCAGGAAGCGTTGGTCCAGGATTATGACGGCGTAATCCGAATCGCTCCCGCCGTCACGCCCGACTGGGATTTCGATGGAAGCGTTTATGTGCAGGGCAATACGAAAGTCGACGTCCAGACGAAGAACGGTGCAGTGACCGCCTTCGTAATCGAGGCGGGGACAACGCAGTCACTCAAGTTTCGCAATCCTTGGCCCGGCCAACCAGTCGATGTGATATCTGGCAAATCCGGCAAGAAGGTCGGAACGAGCACAATTGATTCACTGATCGGATTCGATGCCACCGCGGGCGCAAACTACCTCGTTGAAAAACAGGACAGACCCATCGCGCCTGAGCACTTCGCACCAGTCACCGGCACTCCGGCGCACTCAGCCAAAAAACTCGGTCCAGTTCAAATTGGCATTTTCAGCGATGTCCAATAAAATCGCAACTCAGCCATGCTCTGATGGCAAACTCGTTGTGCCGGCATAAAGAGTAAGCGTACGATGTCTTCAGATTGGAAATCCCAGCACCCATCTCTTCCCTGAAAGAGCGGAAAAACAAATGCCTGAGAAAAAGTGTGGCTCAACGAATCTTCGACCAATAAGGCTGATCCTCGCAAGCATGGTGTTGTTGCTCGGCGTCACCACAGCCACAGCGCAGACCAAGCCTGATCCTCTCAAGAGCGGCTTTGAGAATCCCCCAGAGAGCGCTCGCCCGCGCGTGTGGTGGCACTGGATGAACGGCAATATCACCAAGGAAGGCATCAAGCTGGACCTCGAGTGGATGCACCGCATAGGTCTCGGTGGATTCCAGAATTTTGATGCCGCGCTGGATACACCCAAGGTCGTGGATCATCGACTCGCGTACATGACGCCAGAATGGAAGGATGCGTTCAAGTACGCAACGATCCTCGCCGATCATCTGGGACTCGAGGAGGCGATTGCCGGTTCACCGGGCTGGAGCGAATCCGGCGGCCCATGGGTTCCCGGTTCGCAGGCCATGAAGAAATACGTCTGGAGCGAAACGTTTGTGGAAGGCGGCAAGCCGTTCACTGGCATGCTGGCTCATCCACCGTCAAACACAGGAGTCTTCCAGAATCTGGGCATTGAAGACGATGACTCGCAGCGTTTCAAGTCGCCGCAATTTTATGCCGACAGCGTGGTCATTGCCTATGAGCTTCCGGCCAACGATGTGCGCATCGGCGATTTGCAGCCAAAAATTACTTCGAGCAGCGGCCACATCGACTCTTCACTCCTCTCCGACGGCGATTTGGTGAAGACGACGCCACTGCCCATGGCACCGGTTGGAGAAAAGGCCTGGATACAATACGAATTCCCGCACTCCCAGCTGATACGCGCCTTGACCATCGTTCTGGGTGGCAGAGGGACTGCTGACGATGACATTCCTCCAAATGGAGACACCGGTCAGGCCCTGGAATCCAGCGATGACGGCCAAACCTATCATTTTGTTGCATGGATTCCGAAGGACGGGAGTAGGGAACACACTATCTCTTTCGATCCGGTGACCGCGAAGTTTTTCCGCGTCACCTTCAAAACGCCGCCCCCGCCCGCACCCGATGATTCCGATCAGGACTCGTCGGACGCAAACAAGCCGAATCCGCCCGCGGAATATTCCATAGCGGAACTGGTCCTTCATACCGGTGCTCGCGTCAACAGGTTTGAAGACAAAGCCGCCTTCACTCCCCTCCCGGACCTTTATCAGTTCGCGACTCCTGCGGTTTCTCCCGCCGAAGCAATTGCAAAGCCCGATGTCATTGATCTGACTTCAAAGCTCCGCGCGGACGGCACGCTTAACTGGACTCCACCAGCGGGCCATTGGGTCGTGCTCCGATTCGGCTATTCACTCCTTGGAATCACCAATCATCCGGCAACTCCAGAAGCAACAGGCCTCGAAGTGGACAAGCTGAACCGCAGTTACGTGAAGAACTATATGAACGCCTACCTGGACAGCTATAAGCGGACGGTAGGTGCCGACTACATGGGCAAGCGTGGCATCCGCTACGTCATTAACGATAGTTGGGAAGCTGGTTCGCAGAATTGGACCGATGACATGATCGCCCAGTTCAAAAAGCGTCGTGGCTACGATCCGCTTCCTTGGATGCCCGTCCTCGCCGGAAAGGTCGTGGAAAGCGCCCAAGCCAGCGATCAGTTCCTGTGGGATTTTCGCAAAACCATCTCCGACTTGATCGCGGACGAACATTACGGCGAACTGGAAGCGGTTCTGCATGAACGCGGCATGGGCCACTACGGAGAATCTCACGAGGGCGGGCGCGCCTTTGTTGCCGATGGCATGGAAGTCAAGAAGTTCAACGAAGTGCCCATGAGCGCCATGTGGACCCAGCGTCCCGGCGTGAACAAGGAGCAATACGGCTACAACGCGGATGATCGAGAGTCCGCGTCGGTAGCCCACATCTACGGACAGAACCTTGTCGCAGCGGAATCGATGACGGCCTACTACTCACCCTGGGCGTGGTCTCCCGCGACGCTGAAGCCCACCGCCGACCAGGAATTCCTGAACGGCATCAACCGCTTCGTGATTCACGAATCCGCTCACCAACCGCTCGTTGGCAAGGCGCCCGGACTGACTCTCGGGCCCTACGGCCAGTGGTTTAATCGCAACGAAACTTGGGCGGAAGAAGCCGGTCCATGGATAAAGTACATCGCGCGCAGCAGTTATCTTCTGCAGCAAGGGCACTTTGGTGCCGACCTACTGTACTTCTACGGCGAAGACTCCAACCTGACCGCCATCTTCGCCGACAAATCACCTGAAGTGCCCGCCGGTTATGGTTTCGACTACATTAACGCCGACGCCCTGATTCACGAACTGAGCGTTGCCGACGGCCGCATCACCACCAAAAGCGGCATGAACTATCGCGTCCTGGGCCTTGATCCGTACAGCAAACACATGTCGCTGCCCGTATTGCGTGCCATTCACAAACTGGTGGAAGCTGGCGCCGTCGTTGCCGGCCCGAAGCCGACCGACGATCCCAGCCTCGCCGACGACCTGGCGGAGTTCCGCAAACTGAACGACCAGCTTTTTGGCGACGGCACGAGCGTGCACAGCGTCGGCAAGGGCACCGTCTACGCGGGCCAAACTCTGACGGATGTCTTCAGCGCTTTAAAAGTGCTGCCAGACTTCGACTACACCAAATCGGAGAGCGATGCGCGCCTTCTCTTTGTGCATCGCAAGCTTGCCGATGGCGATCTCTACTTCGTGGATAATCGCAATGATCGCGATGAGTCGGTCGATGCAAGCTTCCGCGTAACCGGTAAAGCTCCGCAACTCTGGCACGCCGAAACCGGCAAGTCCGAGCCTGTGTCCTACCGAATCGCGGATGGTCGCACCACAGTGCCGCTGCATCTGGAGCCGTGGGGCACAGTGTTCGTGGTATTCCGCGAGCCAACCAAGGAAGCCTCTCGTACGTTGCCCAAAGTAACGGAAACGCGGATGGCGACGATCGATGCTCCGTGGAACTTGAGCTTCCAGCCGGGCCGTGGTGCGCCTCCTTCAATCACTCTGGAGAAACTCTCGTCTTGGAGCGAGAACTCCGACGCAGCCGTGAAGTACTTTTCCGGAACCTGCACCTATACGAAAACCATCCAGGCGCCGCCCGACTGGTTCAAGAAGGGCGCACATCTGTGGATCGACTTGGGCGATGTAAAGAACCTCGCCGAAGTGACTGTCAACGGGAAGTCCCTTGGCATCGTCTGGCATGCGCCGTTCCGGGTTGACGCAACGAGCTCGCTCAAGTCAGGTGCGAATGAACTGACCATCAAAGTGACTAACGCCTGGGTGAACCGCCTGATTGGTGACGAACAGCCGGGCATTACGACGAAATATACGTTTGCGGACGTGAAGCCGTACAAGGCCAATTCACCGTTGCTGCCTTCCGGTCTTCTCGGTCCCGTGAATCTTTACTCCATCGCTCCACACTAAGGAGAAAGTAAAAGCGCCCGAGCAAGCCACTCTCGCTCAATAAGCTCAGTTCGGGCAATACATCTATGACATCCGGATAACGGGCAAAGTAGGTCTAGATTCTCCGGTACTCCCGATCACTTTTGATTCATGCTGTTACGGAGTGTCTGCCACAAGAACCTTCCCAAAACGCACAGCTCCTTCCGACCATCACGGTTTTCCCGATATCGGAAAACTCGTTCCATTTCTTGGGCTTACGCCACGAGCTTGCTCACTTTCTCTCATCGACATCTCACTGATACTCCATGCATTTGCCGAATCCCGCGTTTGGCCTCCTATGTGCTCCTTCCCATAAGAAAGTAGTGTATGGGTGAAGACGGTTCACCCTTTTTCGGAATGCACCCAGGCCTCATTCACGCTGAAAAACCAAACAAAATCCAAAGCAAATCAACGGCAGCGATTGTCTTAGTAGTAGGACTACTGAGCGTAATCCTCCCCCTTCTCCTCTGGGCTCTCTCTTACTCCTCCCCTTCTGACAGCTTTTCGTCCAATGCCTCTTCCGATTTCTCTGCTTTGCCTTTGTATTTAGATTGGAACAACGACATCGTCTCTCTTCCCGCACCGCGCCATGCGGACCGCCCCGTTTATCCCTACTCGGTGATCCCCGGCGGTGCCCACAGCAGCCGCGAACTTAGCGAAGCGATCAAGCATGAACCAATCGTCGCCACGCACTATGCCGAGTTTGCACTTGGTACCGCGCGCGTGATTCGTCTCGCGCAAGACACACAGGCCTACGTTTCCTACCGCTTGGGAGAACGAATCTACTGGACGAAGAAGAAAGTCACCCTACACAAAGGCGAGATGCTTTTGACCGACGGCGCACATCTTGCCCGTACACGTTGCGGGAATCGCGTCTCCGAAGTTCCTTCTCAGCCCACTTCGCCCTCCGAGCCTGAGGAAAAAGTTCTTAACCATCCGCTGCCGCCACGCATCCCGGCAGCAACCACAGACTCCCCCCTGCCAGATCCAATCTGGTCGGATGGGTCTATGGCTCCGTTATTCTTGGCCAACGCTCCCGGTGGGACTGGTCCCGGCTCGACTTACTTTCCACCTCTGCCTTGTTGTGGCTCTTCACCCCGACGAACTCCACCCTCCGTGCCTCCATCCCCGCCCAATCCTCCGCCTGTGGTGGCCACGCCCGAACCAGGTTCTCTCGTGCTCTTGATTGCTGGCTGTGCAGTCATTCTTCTGTTTTGGAAATTCCGCCAACCCTGACCGAGGTAGTTCGACCGCGTTACTCCACGCTCAAATCGCGCCAGTAGGCGTTGCCCGCTTCGTGATGAGGAATAAGAACGCGTTGGTACAGCCGCAGGACCACCGTCTGATCCTTGTAATGAGATAGATCGACGCGAACGTCTTGCCATTGCCGGGAACCAGATTGTGCCGTCGTGGCATTTCCTATTACAAGTTTGTCGAGCACGATTTGATCATTCACAAACACCTGCAGCCGCCATGCGCGCCCATGATCAACGCCCGCTTTGAACTTCAATGATGGAGCATTTCCCAGATGCACTGTGCGCCTTAGGACGGTCCCGCGTACTTCGTCGCGAGGATACGTGGCGAGCACTGGCCCATCCAAGAATGTGATGCCTCGAATTCCGGCCATCCCACCGCCAGCCCCTCCGAACCCGGCGCGTTCCAGTGTCCAATCCGGATTCCAAGACGCCATCAAGTCCGCAAGTTTGAAAAGTTCGGCAGGTTGTGTAACGGGGTCCTGAACCGGAATGCGAATGGAGTTTCCGTCATCACTCGCGCCGTGAGCAACAAGGATAGCCTCTCCGATTCGCGCCGTGCGTTGCGCCAACTGCGAAATACTCTCGTCAACGGGAGGAGTGAGATGAAGCGGACCCATGGTCTTCCCCAGAATGCGATCGTGAAGTTCAGCAACCTGTTCGGCAGGCAGCGCCTTCATGCCATGCATGGCGGCAACTACTGAGGAAGAGTTCGCGGCATTGCAGTCCGTATCGGCGAAGTCGGCAGCGTGCACCGCGAGTTGCAGCGTCTTCTGAAAATTGCCCTCGCCAAACCACACGCTGGTGGCCACAAATCCGCCATTGACGACAGCGTTGTTCGTCGCCGGATACTCAATCCCCCAGCGCTCATCCACCGCGCGGAAAATCTGCTCCGGCGTGCGTCCCGCGTCTGCCATGTTGATAGTCATGTCCAGGCACTGGCGATAAGGTGAATCCGGGTGGATCAGGCTCGCCGCTTTGCGCACTATCGCGTGAGTGTCCGTTTCCACAAAAGCGAGGCTGATCATTCCAGAGACGAACACAGCTCCGTCTGTTCCCTCGGCGTAGCCGTTGATGTGCCCGAGATTCCGCGCCATGCTCGCTGCCACATTCGGCATGCCGGGCGCCAAAGTACCATAGACGTCGCTGCTGAACTGAGGCCCGATGGTCCACCAGAGTTTGTTGTATCGTGGGTGACCCGTGTCTGGAGGCTTGATTCCGCGCTTTAGCAGGAGAAGTGCTTGTTCGCTCGATCCCCACGACCCCGCATTATTGGCAAGCCACTGTTCTCCGAGTTGCTCCACGGTCAGGGTAATGCCGTACTTCTCGAACGCGCGGACCGCCACCATCTCGTAGTAGTAGTCATCATCCACTGGCGCGTAGCCCGGCATGTGCGTCATGGGAGTAACCGGCAGCGTAGAAGCTTGCTGGTGCTCGAAGCGCACTCCCGTCAACTGCGCGATCATCTGCGCCGTCCAGATGGCCTGCACGCGATCCAGATATTCCGCGTGGGACAACACCAGAGTTTTTGAAGAAGTCTCGGGGGACTGCGCAAACGAAGCGACTGGCAGGAGGGCCATGGAAATGATGAGAACCGTTACGCACAGAAGGGAATTCGTCTCTCGATTCATCTTCGGCTCCGTCAGATTAAACTGCCCCTCGGCAACGCAATCTCCGTGCGATAACGCGTCACCAATATACTGTAAGAATTCAATGGCTGATCAACCAGGATAGCGGCCAGCAAGATTTGTTGACGGCCGCCAAGGTCAGTAGTCGGCGGGCAGTCCTTGTAGCTGTTCCATAGTGAGCACAGGCCCCTCTTTGCAAACGTAGATGGGTCCCACATTGCATCGGCCACATTTACCGATGCCGCACTTCATGCGATTTTCGATGCTGGTATAAACCGAAGCGGGTTTTACGCCCATCTTATCCAGGATCGGCAACGTGTTCTTGATCATGATCGGCGGACCAATGACAAGCACCACTGGATCCTTCGCCGCCACCTGCGCCCGCTCGAACACGTGCGGAACAAATCCAATCTCGCCCTTCCAATCCGGTGTCTCACCGCCGGGATCAACACAACGAATAATGCGCACCCGTTCGGACTTCGACCATTCGTCTAGTTCATCCAGGAATACAAGGTCGGCCACAGTGCGTGCTCCATACACAACCGTAATTTCGCCATAATCCGCCCGGTTTTCCAACGCATACCATACAGCGCACCGAATCGGCGGCATCGCAATTCCGCCGCCCAGAAAGATCAGGTCCCGCCCTTTCCACGCTTCCATCGGGTAACCGTTTCCATACGGCCCGCGGAAGCCCACTACATCCTTCTCTTCGATCTTCCAAAGCGCTTCCGTGACCCGGCCAACCTTGCGGAAGCAAAACTCAATGTGGTCTTTCCAGTTGGAACTCGAGCAGATATTGAACGTGGACTCGCCGTAGCCGAACGCGGAGAATATTCCAAACTGCCCCACGCGAAACGAAAAGCTGCGTGCCCGCTCCGAATCCAGAAATCTCAACGAGACAGCCTTTACATCCGGCGTCTCCTGGCGGACTCGCCTCACTTCCATCAAGTCGGGCTTGTACACGTTATCCATGGTTGATCTCAGTCACCACGTTCAGCACGCCCAACCCCACCGGGCAATTGCGCGTGCAGTTGCCGCAGCCGGTGCACAAAATCTCACCGAATTTCTCCGGATAGATGGCGAACTTGTGCAGGATTCGCTGGCGCTGGCGCGATGGCTGCACTGCGCGCGGGTTATGCCCCGAAGCGTGCGCTGTGAACGTCGAAAATTGGCACGAATCCCAGGTCCTCATACGCACGTTGCCCGCTGCGGGTCCCGCATCCACGATATCGAAGCAATGGCAAGTGGGGCACGAAAACGCGCATGTCCCGCAACCGATGCAGGTCAGCGCATGCTCTTTCCAGAAAGGATCTTCGAAGTGTTCGGTGACAAACGTACGCACCGCCGTGGCATCGAATTTCTTCTCCGGGCCCGCAATCGTCTTGCCCTTCCGCTCGGATTTTTCCGTCTTTCCTGCAAATAGCCCGCGGCCCTTCTCCGTGACGCACCGCACCTCGTATTGGCCGTCTCCCAATTCAAACAAGATGACGTCCGAACCACGGTCCGACCCTGGATCGAGTCCAACAGAAGTGCAAAAGCAATTCTCGTCATGCCCGCTGCACGCCAGCGTAATCACCGTAGTGGCTGCTCTCCGTCGGTTGTAAAACTCATCATGGAAATCCCAATTGAACACGGGATCCAGAATCGGCAACGCCGCCGCGTCGCATGGCCGCGCGGCTATGATCACCTGTGCTGGCTGCAAGGCATCGTCTTCTGTCAATTCGATACTGTTCCCATGAATCTTGTATCCATAAAGTTTTTCCGCCTTCGGGAACAGGAACTCCTTGATGGAGTTTGCTGGACGCTGAAATCCTTCGAGCAGCAATCTGTTCCCCGATCCCAACATGCGATAAAGAACAAGGTCCCGCTTTACTCGTGCGGGTCCGGCGACGCTTTTCCCTCCGGCCATCCACTCGGCGGCAAGCGCACGCAACGCGGCTTGGGAAATAATCTCGCTCACCGGATAAAGCCCTCCGTATCCTGCAGCGCGTACGATCCGATCAGCGGCTCCGTCTTGGGGTCCGCGCCGGCTTCGTAGCCAAAATTCTTTTGCGCTGCGATGTGCAGCGAAATGTTCAGCAACGCGATGTCAATGCCCGCTGGACAAGCCCGCGAACACTCGCCGCATCCCACGCAGCGTCCCGCCAGATGAAACGCCCGGGCAATCTGCCACGCAAAGTTTCCTTTCGTGCTCGGCGCAGGGTCAATCGCAATGGGCCGGTTCTTGTCCACGATGCACCGCTCGCAATAGCACATCGGGCAGACCTGCCGGCACGCGTAGCATTTCACGCAGCGATTAAATTCTTCAGCCCAGAACGCCATGCGCTCTGCTGGCGGCATGGCCATCAATGCGGCAAAGCGGTTGGGAGAAGGGCTGGTTTGCCGCTCGGGCCCTGCCGCCACGCCAAGGGTCACGTCCGCGAAGCGCGGCGTCCGTGCGGTGCAGCGCGCACATTTGGGCTGGCCCACGCCTTCGCACGCCATACCAATCACATGCGCATCTTTGCGCTGGAACTGGGATTCCTTTTCCAGTTCCACCAGCGATTTCTCGTCGCACGGCTTTACGATTACCGCCGCTTTGCCCAGCGACTTGATCTCTTTCCTCTTCAAATACGCGGTGAGATTGCTGAAGCACTGGTTGTTCCAAACCAGGCGCTCCGTTTCCTCGGGCCGTATCACTACGACAGGTCCGTGTGCGCCGTAGCCGATCACCACCTTCACCGTGCCCTCGGCCAAAAGCTTCCTACATACCTCGCGCAATTCATTCTCGACGGCGAAACTCTTTGTGCCGTTTAACAAAGTTTCTGGCGCAGGCACATCTGCGAACTCTCCCGTCGCGTACAGTTCCTTGTAAGGCCCGAGTTTCCTCGTCTGCTCCGTAAACTCAGTCACCACCTGCTGCCACTTTCTGCCCTCCGCCGCCGATATCCACGTGAACTGAATACGGCGCAGGTCAATGCCCAGCGTGTCCAGCAGTTCACGGAACAGAATCCAACGCCGCCTCGCGTGATAATTGCCCGCGGTGTAGTGGCAATCGCCCGGATGGCAGCCCGAGACCAGCACGCCATCTGCACCTACTTCCAGAGCCTTAATAATCAAATTGAAATCGATTCGCCCGGTGCAGGGCAGCCGGATGATTCGCACGTTTGGCGGATATTCCAGCCGCGCGGTTCCCGCCAGATCGGCGCCCAGATACGTGCACCAGTTGCACACATAGGCGACAATCTTCGGTTCGAATTCCTGCGCCTTGCTCATGCCAGGCTCTCCACCATCGCGTACACCTGCTGTTCCGTGAACCCCTGCAGGTCCGCGCTCTTCGACGGGCACACCGAAACGCAAGTGCCGCAGCCCATGCACAATCCCGGATTCACTCGCGCCGTGTTCTTGATGAACGCGCCCCTTGCCGTGCGCATCTCCGCGCGGTCAATCGCGTGATACGGGCAGGTGCGCACACACGCGAAGCACGCCGCGCAAGTTTGCTCGTTAATCGCGGCGATTTCCGGCTCGCGCGTAAGCTCGTCCGCCGCCAGCATCACCTGCACCTTGCTCGCTGCTGCCGATGCCTGCGCCACGGCTTCCGGAATGTCCTTTGGGCTATGGCAAGCGCCGGCGATGAAGATTCCCGCCGTGTTTGTCTCCACGGGCCGCAGCTTCGGATGCGACTCCAGCAGGAAGCCAAACTCATCAACGCCGATATTTAACTTCTGTGCCAGTTCTTCCACGCCATCGGCCGGCCGCATGGCCGCTGCCAAAACCACCATATCCGCTTTGATTGTCACTGGCATTCCGGCCAATGTGTCGGCGCCGCGAACAACCAGCTTGCCGCCCTCTTGCGTGATCTTGGACACGCGCCCGCGATAATACTTGGCGCCATCCTGCTCGATCGCGCGGCGCACGAATTCGTCGTAGCCCTTGCCGCCCGCCCGAATATCCATGTAGAAAACGTGCGCCTGGCCCTCGTGCACCTTGTGCTTGTAAAGCATGGTGTGCTTCGCCGTGTACATGCAGCAGATCTTGCTGCAATACGGCAGACCTTTGGCGTTGTCGCGCGATCCCACGCAGCTGATAAAAACTACGCTCTTTGGAATCTCGCCATCGGAAGGCCGCTTCAGCACGCCGCCCGTCGGCCCCGATGCGGAAACCAGCCGTTCAAATTGCAGCGAATCAATTACATCCTTGTACTTTCCGTACCCGTACTCGCCGTACCCGGCCAGTGTCGCCTTGGGCTGCGCCTTCCCAATGCTGTAAAGCTTGTAGCCCGTCGCCACCACCACCGCGCCTACGGCTTCTTCGACCAGCCTGTCCTCATCCTTGAAATTAATCGCCTCCGCCTTGCACTTTTTCTCGCACAGTCCGCAGCCATTGCGAATCAGCTTGGCGCACTGGCTCTTGTCAATCACGGGCCGCGCCGGAACAGCTTGCGGGAAGGGAATATAGATCGCCGGACGCATCCCCATCCCATAATCGAATTCGCTGGGATTTCGTTTCAGCGGGCAAACGTTCAAGCATTCACCGCAGCCCGTGCACTTGCTGATGTCCACGTACCGCGCCTTTTGCCGGATTGTAATCTTGAAGTTGCCGACGAACCCTTCCACCTTCTCGACTTCCGAATAGCTGTAGAGCTTGATGCGCGGGTGCTGGCCCACCTCTACCATGCGCGGCGTCAGGATGCATTGCGAACAATCCAGTGTTGGAAAAGTTTCGGAAAGGCCTGCCATCTTCCCGCCGATCGAGGGCTCTCTTTCCACCATCACCACTTCGTGCCCCGCATCCGCTATATCCAGCGCCGCCTGAATTCCCGCCACGCCCCCGCCGATCACCAGAGCCCGCCGCGTCACTGGCACGCGGATCGGTTGCAGCGCGGCATCGTTCCGCGACTTCTCCACCGCCAGCCGGATGATCTCAATGGCCTTTGCGGTGGCCTGCCCGCGGTCATGATGCACCCACGAGCAGTGCTCGCGAATGTTCGCCATCTCCACAAGATAAGGATTGAGCCCCGCCGCCTGTGCCGCCTTGCGAAATGTCTTCAGGTGCATGTGCGGCGAACACGAAGCCACCACAACGCCATCCAGCTTCTCCGAAACAATTTTCTCGCGGACAATCGTCTGCCCGGGATCGGAGCACATGTACTTGTAGTTCAACGAACAGCGCACGCCCGGAAGTTCCGCGACGCGTTTGGCAACCTTGTCAACGTCCACCGTGCGCGCTATATTCTCGCCGCACCAGCATGTAAAGACGCCAATCCTCGACATAGACTAAGCCTGCGTAACAAAATGCCGGTTGATGCCCAACTGCTCTCCTGATAGCCCCAGCGCCAGCCCGACCAGGTCCGAAAGGTAATAGACAACCATTCCCAGTTTCTTCCCGTAGCGCCGCTCCACCGCTCCCTGCTTCATGTCCAGATTTACGTGACACATTGGGCAGGCCACCACTACGCAATTGGCTCCGTGCTCCGCCGCGTTGCCCAGGATTTTGTGCACCAAGTCCAGTACCACCTCTTCATTGGACATGGTCATCCCCGCGCCGCAGCACTCTGCCTTGTAATTCCACTCCACCGTCTTTGCGCCCAGCGCCGCTACAACCGCTTCCATCGAACTCGGCTGCTCGAAGTCATCGAAGTGCACAACATCAGGTGGCCGAGTCAAAAGACATCCGTAATAGCAAGCCGCCGTAATCGATTTGAGCGGAGCCTTCACTGCGGCCTTAATTTTCTCCAACCCAACTTTCTCAAAAACTTGTATCAAGTTCAGGACTTCGCTTTCGCCGCGCACCTCGGCTTCCACAATCTCGGAAAGTTCCTTGCGCACGCGTTCGTCGGCCACCGCTTTCTTCGCCTTCAGCAATTGCATCGAGCACAGTGGGCAGGGAGCGAACAGTTGCTTGCACCCGTCTCGTTCCGCCATTGCCAGGTTTCTTGCTGGCAGCGCCAACGAAAGCTTGTGATTCAGGGAATGCGCCGCGGTCGCTCCGCAGCAGATCCAATCCTTCATTTCGTCCAGTTGTACGTCCAGCGCGCTCAGGCACCCGCGCAAGGATTGTTCGTAGTCGTTCGATGAGCCATGCAGCGCGCACCCCGGGTAGTAGCCGATGTTCATGGTTTCTGCTCGCTCGAACAACGCTCGAAAATGCGATTCACGATCTTCCGATCGCGCGCCTTGCCGGGAATCAAATGCAATTTCTTACGGGTCCCGAGTTGCGGCGCCAGGCCCGCATCCTTAAATAGAAACGGAATCCTGCCGGTGCGCAGCACCACCTCCAGCTTGAACTGTCCGATTAGTTCCAGCTCGTTCAAGCGGCCATTGCGCCGGATGTTCTCGAGAAATATTTTCTGGAAAGAAACCACGGGGAAGCTTTCAGCTGCAGCCATGCCACGCGCCAGCGACGCCTCGCGCATCGCATCCATCACACCGGCGCAATCCACGGCCTTGGGGCAGCGCGTCGAGCAGGTCTGGCACCCCACGCACTCCCAGATCGCCTGCGACCGCATCGCCTTGTCCCATTCCCCAAGCTGTGCCAATCGCACAACCTGGTTGGGTGCCAAATCCATCCGCGTGGCCACGGGACAGCCCGCCGTGCATTTGCCGCACTGATAACAATCCGCTACCTGAATAGGATTTGGAAAATGGACCGGCACAGACTCGTGCGCCACTTGGCCGAGGGCGTGCTTCTCCACTGGAAAGCCTCAGCCCGCATGCTAAGTCCCAATGGATGAACTGTATGTGAGGGATACCCCAACGTCCTGTGACCCACGACATGCCACCCACCAGCGTGGGTCCCGGCCCAGCCACTTCACCATCGCTATCGCCTGAGTAAACGCCAGCTAACTGACTGCAAACAAAAGCGTTATCGCCGCCTGTCTTTCCGCAGCGCCTCTAGAAGTTGAGCACCAGACTCAATTCCATGATCCTCGGAGTCAAGGTGCCATTTATGACTCCAAAACTCGGATCATCATAATAGCTGTCCACCGAGGTGCGTCCGGGATGATTGAATACGTTGAAGGCTTGCGCGCGGAATTGCAGCCCCCAGGTTTCGTGGATTGGGAAGTTCTTCATTACCCCCATGTCCCAAACCTGTGCCGCGGGGCCGCGAATCGGATTCCGGGGTGAATCACCGAACGTGCCTACCGCTTGCGCATCGAAGGCGCAAGGATTAAACCACGCCGACATCGTGTGTACGTGATCCGGCGCCAATCCTCCCTGCGAAACAAGCGTGTGGCAGCCGGGGTTTGAGTTTGTCATAACTGGCCCGGCCACGAAGGGATTTGAAATGATGTCGGGCCGCTCATTATAGCTCCCAATTCCCGCTTGATCCGCCAGCCAGGTGATATTGATCGGCGAACCCGATTGGAATTTCGTGATTCCGGAAAGCTGCCAGCCATCCAGAGCTGATTTCTTGAAGCCAGAACTGTGGTGGAAGAAGGGCAGATCCCACGAGTAGTTGAGAACCAGCATGTGGGTCATGTCGAAGTCCGCCACGCCTCGTTCAGCCCTGAAGTCGAAGGAGTTCTGAGGCCAGCTGCCGGTGCTCGATTCGTCCGTCAATACCTTCGAATAAGTGTAAGAAGCTTGGAAAGAAAGGCCATGCTGCAAGCGGTGCAGCAATTCAACCTGCAGCGCGTTGTAGTTGGAATTGAAGCGCGTGGCATACGCAACGATATTCGACCATCCAAGATACGGGCGGACACTGTCCGGTGAAATGTCATAGTCAGCAATTTCCGGATTGGGCGCCGGCTGGTTGAGGTTGTAATCGCCAAGCAGGTGTGTGCCCTTCGTGCCTACGTACGCAACAGACAAGCTCGTGTCTTTTACGATTTCTCGCTGCACGCTCAGCGACCACTTTTGAACATACGGATAGTCCCAGGGAGGCTGCGCGGCGTTGAGCGACGAAGCATACAGCGTTCCAGGCACCCCACCCGGCGCATCCAGCGACGTGTTGTAGATGTTCACCGATTGATTAAACGGTGGGTTGTTTATGCCGAACTGGCTGTAAGAACCCCAACGGTCGTAAAAGATTCCGTAACCGGCGCGCACTGCCATCTTGCCCGTGCTCGTGGGATCCCAGACGATTCCGATACGCGGGGCAAAAGCTGCTTTATGACTGGGGAAAAGTGATCTGCCGTAAGGCGAGTTCTTGCCGCCGATTATGATCCCATTCAGCGGATCGCCCGTGTTGGGCACCAGCGTGCCATCCGAATTCACAATGGGAGCATTGTTTGGGTTGTAAAGGGCACTGCTGAACGACGCGAATTGATTTCTCTCTTCGTGCTCCGGTTGAAAGTATTCGTAGCGCAGCCCAAGTGTGAGCGTCAGATTCGAGCGCACCTTCATCTGATCCTCGACGTAAGGCTCAAGATTGAACCAACGGTAATTGCCGAAAGGATCCAGCGCGACTTCCGAGTAGTTTTCGGCTTCGCCAAGCAGGAAATCCGCCAGCGCGTTGTTTGTGTACTGGCCTGTAAACGTAAACGTCCCGTTGGTGTTGTTATTCGAGGGATTGGCCAGCTCACTTTTTCCTTCGGGGAGGTATGTTCCGCCGAACCGGATGATGTGCTTGCCTTTTGTCCACGTATTGTCAGAGGTGAAGGGCATGCTGAACGCATAATTGTGGAACCACCACACCTCGACGATCCCCGTGTACCCTCCGTTGAAATACAGCGTGGGTATGCGGTTTCCTTCCTTCAGGTTGGTTTCATATGAAAATGCATCTTGAATGTCCAGCCCCGGTGCGCGGTCGCGATTGGACAGCGGGCTATTCTTCAGTGATTTGTCGTTGGCGTAGTACAGTCCCCAGGTGAACTCGGAGATGAAACTCGATGAGGGAGTGTACGCCAGATGTGCTGTCGCATTGTAAATCGGGAAATTCTGATTGGAGCCGCCGACATTCGGGAAGGGATTATCTCCCCAAATGTCGTAGGGATTCCACAATTGCACGCTGTCCTGGCTGTAGCGCCCAAATAAACTCAGCTTGTCCGTGAGTTTGTAGTCCACCCGGATGGACTCTTCGCGCCACCTTGTGTAATTCGGGTCTTGCGAAATGTAATTGAACAGCCCGCCCCCCGCATAGCTATATCCGGGAGTCGGCATTGGGAAGTAATTCGCTAGAAGAAGCTTGGCATTATTGTCGATCCGCGATGGATCCATGACGTTCAACTGCCCGTTGTAGTCGAAGGGGTTAGCGACGGTGATCACCTCGCCGTGCTGACAGGTGTAATTGTGCGCCGTGCTCGGGTCGAAAACCGTTCCGGAATCGAATTCGATATCCCCAGCCTCCGGCACCGGGCACGGGTCCGTCATCTGGCCGGTAAGCCGCGCGCGAAAGTCTCCACTGCGTTCGGCGGCGGTGGGCGTGTAAGTGATATTGGGCCCGCCTGCTTGAATAATACGCCGCCATTCCTCGGACCAGAAAAAGAAAAGGTGATCCTTCTTGATGGGGCCGCCTACGTCATAGCCAAAATCATTCCAGCGATTCTCCGGCTTGAGGATCGAAAGGGCATCCATCGCATTCAACTTGTCGTTGCGGAAGAACTCAAATACGTTGCCGTGGAATTTATTGGTCCCGGCGCGCGTTATCAGGTTGATCTGTCCGCCCGCGGAACGTCCTGCCTTCGCGGAGTAATCGTTGCTTTCCACGCGGAATTCCGAGATGGCGAAGAGGTTCGGCGCAACGAAGGCGTTTCCGCCAAACGTGTCCACGTTTCGAATTCCATCAATCAGCAAATTGTTCTCGTCGTCACGCACTCCATTCACAAAAAAATCCACCGAAGAGTTTGATCCGAATCCGGGATCTTCCTGAATCGGCGCCTGGACGCCGGGCTCCAATCCGACCAATTGCGTAAATACGCGGTTCGTCAGCGGGAGCGTGTTGATCTGCTCGCCCGTCACCGTGTTGCCTTCGCTCGCCGTAACCGTGTCAATCACGGGCGGAGCCGCCGTCACGGTCACTTCTTCGGTGATCTGGCCAATGGTCAAGGTTGCGTTCACCCGCAGCGGTTCAGCGGCGTGTACTTGGAATGCCGCGTGAACATGCTTCTTGAATCCCTGTTTCACCACGCTGAGTTCGTAACGCCCCACAGGCACGATCAGAAACGCATATTCCCCGGAGCCATCTGTCTTCCCGGACATCTGCTGCCCCGTCTCCACGTTCTTCAGCGTCACCTGCGCGTCTTCCACCACGCCGCCGGAAGAATCGGTTATCGAGCCCTGCACGCTACCTGCATTCGACACCTGAGCGGGAGCGCCAGCGGGAAGCAGTAAAGCCGCCAACAAACATGCCACAAACAACACACCTCTCCCTTCCCTGCCATTCATTCTCATGGAACTCTCCGTCCTCTCTAGAGCACTGCAAACCCGGAATTGGCCTGATTGGTTCTTCTTGCCGATTCAGTCGAAATAGTCACTGGCCGCTGCCCGTTCAGGGCAATGGCGCTTCCACTTCCTCCAGTTCCCACTTGTCTTCCGATACCTGGTGGCAGTCGTAACCATAAAAACGTTTGTCGAAAATATGCTGGAACAAACACGCACGCTGTCCGCGCAGAATTGGGTCTCCGGCCACGGGCTTGAACTCACCGTCCGGAGCGTTACTGGCAAAGACCTTCACTTGCCATTCGCCCTCGGGATTATTCGAGTAACGATGCGGGAAAATCTCCGTGGCCAGGTAGTAGATTCCCTCAGGTGCGGCTTTCGTCTTCAGAAACAGAAGAGTCGGTGCGGCGACGGTTTCCGTCGTGCGCAGCAAGACCTTTTCAGGCGCTTTGTCGAGTTCCAGCACGGAGCCCGCATTGCGGCTCACAATTTCGAACTGGTTCTGGTCATTGCCGCGGTAATACGTCAAATAGAAGCGCCCTGACCGAGGGTCCCGGAACAAATTGGGATTCTGATTCCGCTGATTTGGAACTCCGGCCACCAGGACTTTCAATTCCGTCAGCTGAATGCCATCGGTTGATGATGCCAGGACGATGTGGCTGCTCGGCGTGTCGTATTCCCGTGCAATTGCGAAATAGAGCAGATCCTTCTTTTGCGGATCCGCATTTGCCAGAACCGATGGCCAGCGAGCATTCAGCCACAACGGATTCTTTGCGTACTTTGTCCAGTGCACCAGGTCGTTGCTCCGCGCCAGCCCAATCCCTCGTCCTTCATTCAGCCCGTACCAGCCCCAATAACGGAATCCATCGCGACTCAGTTCCAGAACGCTCATCGTGTGAGGGTACTCATCGCCTTCCCAAGGCTGTGCCTCGATCAGTACGTGCTGCGGCGTGCTGAGCTTCAAATACTCCACCGTCGCAGGCGGTTTTTGCTCGGCCGCCCTTTGCGCCCACAGCTTTACAGGTATAACAATCATCGCCGCCAGAAGCAGATTCCGGACGGTTTTTGGCGTGAACATCACTTTCCTCCTCGCAACTTCCATGAACTCAGGCCGATGCTGATTTTTTTATATTGATTGTGGCGTTCGTGATGAGAGGCTTGGCCCAGAATCCCACACTCAGAACGCAACCAAAGGTTAAGTAGAGAAACGACATTCCTGTTCGTAGTCCGAAGGCGTCTCCCAAACGGCCGATGATCACCGGGACTACCGCTCCGCCCATGATTCCCGTACACAAAATGCCCGAAAAGGAACCGTGATATTCAGACACAGAATTCAGCGCCAGCGAGGAAATCACCGGCCACATGATCGAAGCAAAGAAGCCCATCAGCGGAAATGCCACAAGGGAAACTTTTGCCGGCCCAAACAATGCCGCAGTCAAGCAGATCAGCGCCGCAATGCTGAAGCCAATCAACACGTGCCGGCTATCAAACAACTTCAGGAGAAGCAGCCCGAGCAAACAGCCCAAGGTCAGCAAGCCCCAGAACCAGGAGACTGCAGCAGCGCCGGTTGTGTGCGGATCGGCATGGTGATAGTTCACCAGAAATTGCGAAATCCAGTTCGCCGTTCCCTGTTCGGAGCCGACGTAGGCGAACACGCATCCAAAGAAAAGCCAGACCATCGGCTTGCGCAGAAGATCTCGATACATGTGCAAGGCGCCTGCTTGCTCGTCTTCACTGCGATCCACCCGTGGGATGCGTGTGAACACAACCACTCCAACCATCAGCAGGCACGCCAGTGTGAAGATCCAATAGATCGAAACCCAGGGAAGATGCGCGGGTGTCGCTCCATTCAACCCTCGCAATAGCACGTTTTCTTTGTCTGGCGCTTCGCCCTGGTGCTCGACCAGGTAGGAATAAACCCTCGGGCTGAGAAACGATGCGGACCCAAACACCAATTGGGCGAACGCGGAATTAAATGCAAAATGTTCTTCGCCTCCCGCGACGCGCATCAACGGGTTGATGGCCACCTGCAGCGATGCCATGCCCGCCCCAATCACAAAGGAGCACGTGATCGTCACCAAAAAAGTCGGATGCAGTGAAATCGCCAGCGATCCTAGCAGGCCGGCGGCAAACGAAAATAACATCACCGGTTTTTCCGAATAGCGATCCACCAGAAATCCAGCGGGGATGGACATCACTCCATAAGCGCTGAAAAAGAAAAACGGCAGCAGCGCCACCACCGTCAAGCTCACCCCAAAACTCGTGATAATGTCCGGAATAATCGCGCCCGGGATATTCGTGAGGAACGACATCACGAAGAAAATCAGGAACACCAGCGCAACCAGGTAGTAATTCCTTGGCATCGAGCTTGTCATGGTTCCCCTATTCTTTGGTCGTTACTTTGCTCGCCAGGGCAAAGCGCCCCGGTTGCCGGCCCGTTCGCAGCGCCAACGCCAACGTGACCATTTGCACTGGCAGTATTTCTAGGATCGGTCGAATCGAGTCCGGCGCCGCGGGAAGCGCGCACGGTGCGAACTTGGCATCTTCTCCCACCCATTCGGCTCGCCCACGTTGTTCGCGAATGTCCTGTAACAGCCCGGCATTCAAGTCTCGCGTCTTGTTGCTTCCCCCAAAAACCAGCACGAAAAGTTCGTCTCCAAGCATTTCAAACGGCCCATGTCGGAACGCCGCGCTGCTCATTCCTTCCCCATGAAACTGCGTCGATTCCTTGATGATCAACGCCCCAGTCCCTACCGCCGCCAGCGACGCTCCCCTTCCCACCAGAAACAGGTCACGGACATCGTGGAGTGCATCTGCCAAGCTCCACACGTGCTGATTCCATGCCTTTAAGTATTCGCGCACCGCCGGCGCCGCACTCTGCAGTTCTTTCCGACTTCGCTCTAGATCGCGACCGCACAAAACGTCTCCCAACCAGTTCAGCGCTGCCAGCGCCGTCACATACGTCTTGCAGGAAACGGAGTACTCCATCCCGGCTCGTGTCAAAAGAGTCGCTTCAGCCTGCTTGGCCAGAGGGCTTCCCTCTGTGTTGGTGATCGCAATCAGTGGAGATTTCTCCTTATTCAGGTTGAGTAAAACGATAACTTCCGCGCTCTGTCCAGACTGCGACACGGCTATCAGCAACGTTCGCGGTGAAAGAAGATTCTTCTGGTGATGAATCAGCTCCGACGTTTCGATCGCCATCGCCAGGATTCCCTGCTCGATGAGTTGTAACTGTAGTGGGTGAAGCGCATGGAAGGAGGAACCCATCCCCGTCAGAATCACTGCGCGAAACTCGCCTCTTTGCGCTCGCGTGACCAATCTCTGCAGCCCAGTGGACACTTCCAATCTTGCGACAGTCTCTTCTAGCGCCCGAGGCTGGTCCAGAAGATCGTGGCTATATTCCCCCTCTACCGCTGAGAGTTCAGGTGCCACGGCCATCTCCCTTTGCGCCGAACCTGTGATGCCACACTCGCGCTGCCCCGATCAGGTTCGCATCTTCTCCCAACGAAGCCAGTGCCAACTCCGTCTTCTCGTAAGGTACGAACGCGCAACTTGACGCAATAATCTCGCGCATCTTTCCCAGGAACAGGTCCGAACTCTTCATCACGCTTCCGCCCAGCACGATCACGTCGGGGATGAACGTCGTCACCAGGTTTGCCAAGCCATAGCCCAGATAGCGGCCTTCGTTCTCTACCGCGCGCATCGCCCAAGCATCCTTTTCTCGCGCCAATTCGCAGATTCGTTTTGCTGTTAGCTCGGAAAGATTTGGGTAGTCCGCCGGCGCATTTTGCTGCATCCACGCCACCATTGCAGGCCCCGCCGCCAGCGATTCCCAGCAGCCATTAAATCCGCACCAGCACTTCGGACCGGATGGATCAATCAATACGTGGCCAATTTCGGGATGGCTTTGCGCCACTCCCCGGTAGATTTTTCCGTTGAGAATTAAACCTACCCCGATTCCAGTTCCGATCGTTACGTAGATCAACCGCGGTCTGTTTTCTCCCGCGCCCCAACTGGCCTCCCCTAATGCCGCCGCATCCGCGTCATTCTCGATGGCCACGGACACATGGAATATCCCCTCCAGGTCTTTCACTGGATTCTTGCCCTTCCACGTTGGGAAGAAATTGACCTCGCCAATTTCTCCTGTGAAGGGATCGATCGGCCCCGTGGAACCAATACCAATTCCCGCGATCTCCGCCTGCGCACTGGCCGATGCGTCGCGCAACATCTGCACAGTCCGCTCCAGCGCCTTACCGTACCCCAAGTCCGCGGAGGTTGGTGTTTCGAAGCGAGAGCGCACACGCCCTTCGTCGTCGATCATGCCCACTGCGATTTTTGTCCCGCCAATATCGACTGCGGCAATCATCGCTTCCACTCCACGATCACTGCGTCAAACGGTGCGATCTCCAATTGCCAACTGGTGCCATCCGTCACAATCGTCTTCGGTCCATCAACCGCAATCCGGGAAACACTTCGCACGGGCGATGCGGAATGCACTTTTACTTTCTGCGCCTCAAAACTGTGGTTCACCGCCACCACATAGCCGCGCCCTGTTCCACCGAGCACCGACAACTCCACGGCTGGGTTGTCCACCCGAAATGCCGCTTTCACTCCCACCCAATCGCGGAAAGCGGCATACAAACGATGTGTGCCTTCCTGTTTTTCAAATGCTGCCGGCGCTTCGGCCAGATAATGTTCCAGTGGATAGGCGCTCAACAGTGTCTTGCCTGAACCAATCTGGTTCGTAACCAGTGCCGGATTGCCGTCCTGATCCACGGCGATCACTTTGCCGCTGCTCACTTCCAGCAACGTTCCCCACGATTGAATCGAAGCCGAAGGCACGGTGTAATGCAGTGTGTCTCCCGGCTTGAAATCTCCGAACGGTTCCACGAACTTCAATGTCACTTCTGAGCTGATCACCCGGTCCATCATGCGGGCCCCGAAAAGAGACGCCATCTCGGGCGCCCCTGAATCCGCCGAAAGCGACGCATACAAAAATCCGCCATCCTCCACATACTTGCGTGCCTTCGCATAGAAATCGCTGTGCACGTGCGTCAAGAATGGGTCGCCCGTTCCGGTCACGGGGTAAGGAAGAAAAATCATCGCGTGCTTGTTCCAATCGGAATACTCGCGCGGAAAGTCTGTCTTCAGCCCAGCGCGGCGTCCCAACAGAAACGAAGTCAACGCTGATCCCATCAGCAAGTGATTACCGGCGCTGATGTCCGCTTGCGGCCTTCCCGGTATGGCGTCGCCGTCAGAAATCGAAACGTACGGCGTCACCTCCGGGCCGGTTAGTCCGAAGCGCGAAAAATCTCCGTGGATTTTTGCCCACTCGTCCGGAATGATTACTCCGATTTCCGCGGGTGCCGGTGAAAGTCCAGTCAAATCGAGTTGCCCCACCACTTGCGAAATTTTCTTGAATTCCCGGGCCAGCGGCTTGTCCTGCCGGTCCCAGGTAGTCATTCCCCAGCCCGTCTCCTGCGGCGTCCGCAAATACGGCGCCTTGTGAAATTGTTCTGGCGAAGCGTCCGTGTAGCACCACAGATCTACTCCAATGCTTCCCGCTCCTATCCCGGAATAGATCTGCGCCCGGTCGTACGTCGCCACTCGCTCCGGCGAAAACTGCGCAGTTGACGCTCCCATTTCATGAATCATCACCGGATGCCCGGCGCCCTGCGAAAGCGTTATCTCAAACGCTGCCCCATAAGTTCCTCGCACGGAAACCAGCGGGTCGGGAAATAAATCCGTAACGTAAAGCGTAAACGGATGGACGCTGAAGAAATCCACCGAATTCGCAATCATGTCCGCGCGAAATGGTCCGTGCGTCACTTCTTGGCCGCTTGTTCCCACCACGATGGGGTGCAGCTTGTCGTATTTTCGGATTCCATCGGCGATCAGCTTCGTCCAGTTGATGGCCATTGCATCCGTCGTCTGCCCGTCCACGATCCAGAATGGAGGTTCATCTGTCAGGTCCCAGCCGATGATGCCGGTCTCCTCCGCGTACCTGCGGCCAAACTCCGTCGCCAGGTTCGTTTCCAGCCGCAACATTTCCGGATCAGAGTGTGGGTGACGTCCATGCCGCCAGGGTACATCCCAATAGGCTTCACCCACTTCGCCGCCGATGAACAGGCTGGGGTGCAAGTAAATTTGATATTTGTGCGCCAGTGAAACCAGATAATCCAGCTGCTGGAATGCGACCGGGTTGTAATCCCCCGGACGCGGCTCAAACCACGGCCACACCATGTCAAAACGCACGATCGTGTAACCAAGCTCATGCATCTTGGCGAAGTCTGCCTCGATGTCCTTGGGGTCCCACTGCACTGGCCATTGCATTGCCGCTTTCGCTGGCACCCAGTGTGCCCCTACGGGAATAAAACGTTTTCCATCGTGCGTAAAATACGTGCCATCAAGATGTACCGCAGCGAGCTTGCGCGTCTCCTGTGGCTTACTATCTTGTGCCGTTGCAACTGAGCCTGAGAAGAGCAAGGCCCCGCTAAGTAGGGCTGTTTTGCACCAACTGCCAATTTGACGATTCATAGGACCTCTTTGAACGAACACTTGCAATGGATTCTCTCAGAACCGGAAGAGCGCAGCGACCTGCAATTGCCGCGAAGAATGTACGGTGCTGGTGATGGAACCGGACTGGCCCGGAATGTCCACGAGCGCATCGGGAGGCGCGAACTGCGGCGTGTTAAACAAATTGAAAGCCTCGCCGCGAAGTTCCAGGCTCAGCGATTCCCTCAACTTGAACTCCTTGAAAGCCGAGAAGTCCACGTTGTATTGCGCCGGCCCGCGAAGGCTTCCAGCGCCGGCATTGCCATACACGTGCGCAAATGTCTGCCCTGCGGCGAGCGCGGGATAGTTAAACGTTGTGGGACTAATCTGACCGAAGGCCACGGGATTGTACCAGCATTGCAACGTCTGCGAATTCGTCGGGCATCCCGCCGCTGTTGCGCCGTTGAATGCATAGGGATTCCCGTAAACGTTCGGGCGTGCCCCGCCTGATCCGGTATTCGTATCGTCATAGGAAAGCAGCGGGGTGATGGCCTGGCCGGAATACATGGTGACGATCCCGTTTAGTTGCCAACCACCGGCGATCCAGCGAGCCGGTCCATCGGAAGTGAGATAACGCTTGCCAGGGCCAAACGGCAGTTCATACGTCCAAGCTGCCGTGAACTGATGTCGGAAATCAGGGCTGACGTTACCTCGCTCGGCGTGCATGTCGTAAGTGTTCTGCGGTTCTGGGCCGACCACTTCATCCTCGTCGGCCACGCCGATGCTGTGCTGAAACGTGTAGCTGGCCAGCATGGTCCATCCCGTGGAGAACCTCTTCTCAAAGCGCGCCTGCAGGCTGTGCGAAATCATGCTGGCGTCATTGGCCGATGTGCGAATCGCGCCAATTTCCGGCACTGTGCTGTAGTAAGGTCTGCCGTAATTCGATCCAAGGCCGTCCGCACAGTAAGGATCGGTCAGCGTCGGACACACCTCGAAATTGCTATCCAGCGGTTGCAACGCCTGATTCAAATTGCGCAAGTAAGTTAGGTGAACGCCGTGCACACCAACGTAGGCCACTTGCAGGATGGTGTCCTTGGCGACCTGCCGCTCCACGTTCAGGTTCCATTCCTGGATGGACGGCGTCGGATTGTGAAACAGAATCGCGCTGGCCCGCCCACTCGGATCAGTCAAACTGGAAGCGGGCAGGCTTCCGGATGGATCGGAAGGCGTGGCAAAACCCGTCGAGAGCTGCAGGTTCGGAATGGAATTCGCATTGAACTGGATGGTTTGATTGCCAAACAAACCCGTCGGATTGTAGGCCAGTTCGGCATCATTCTGATCCGCCTGCAAGCTGTAGAAAATGCCATAACCGCCGCGCAGAACGGTCTTTAAGTCATTGAATGGTGTGTAGGCAAATCCGATGCGCGGCGCAAAATTCTTGTAGTTTGTTTGCACATCCCCCGTATCGCTTACCCCCGCCATTCCGGGTGCAACAAACTCCCCCGTCGCAAAATCAAAATTCGCAATGCGGTTGTGCTCCTCCACCATCGGCGTGTAGATGTCATACCGCAATCCCAAATTCAGCGTCAGCTTTGGCGAAACCCGGTAATCGTCCATGAAATACGTGCTGATTTCCCACCAGCTCATTCCAAACGATCCCGAAAGTCCGTCGCGGAACGAATAGATAGGATTGCCAATCAGGAAACTCGCCAGCGCGCTCCCGGGATTATCCGTTGTGTCATTAATGTCTTCCGTGAATTGCTGATCAAACGTGAAATCGCCTCGCGGGTTCTGCGTCTGGAAGAAACCGTGCTGCCTCCGGATTACATCTCCGCCAACTTTGAACGAGTGGCGTCCGTGGGTCCACGAAAAGGAATCCTTCAACTGATAATTGTCCTCTTTCAGGATCTCCGGGAACCAGTCCTGGTTTCCCAGCGAACTGTATCCCGTAATCATGATATTCGGCATGCCACCGGTATTGGGATTGCTGGCATTGTTGATTCCAGGGATGCCCAGCTCCGTGGCCAGATCTTCGTTCGCAAAGAAGGGAACTGCGTTCACCGTGTAACGCGTATAGCCAATCTTGAAGTCATTGATCTTTGTGGAAGAGAAAGAATGTACATCGTTGATCCCCGCCACATACGCCCTGTTGTGAATGTTCCCCGAAAACGATCCGCCTCCCGCCTTGCCGGGGAATGGGTCTGGCTGCATGGAATCGACGTTTCCAAAGCTGAACGTCCCGGAAATGCTGTCCGAACGCCATTGGTGATCCACGCGAGCGTCAAAAGAATCCTGATTGTTGCTCGCTACGGGGTTGTACAGATAATTGTTGGCATTGCCCGCTCCCGCTATGTTTGGCTGCGGGAAAAGGTTCATCACATTCAGTGCTGCCGAATCCAGGCAGCTTCCACCTGTGGCGCTTCGCCGGGTGGTGCCCACGCATGCAGGAATGATGTTCCCCGGGAAGGCGATCCGTTGATTCGTGATTGGGTCTGTCGTCAGCGGGTCGTAAATCTGGCCGCCAATAACATTGCCCCCGGTATCCGTGATGAGGAGGTCAGAGAAATCACCCGTGCGCTCGGCGCCTGTCGGCACCGTAGAGATAAAGGTCTCCGATTCGCGAACCCTCGTCCCCTGATAGTCTGCGAAAAAGAAGGTCTTGTTCTTGAAGATCGGGCCGCCAATCGTGCCGCCAAATTGATTCTGCTTGAATGGCGCAATCGGCGCGTTCGGGTCATCGAAGAAATTCTTGGCGTCCATGTAGGAATTCCGCAGAAATTCAAAAGCGCTTCCGTGGAGGCTGTTCGTGCCAGACTTGATCACCACGTTCACAACTGCTCCGCCTTTGCCGATATCCGCTCCAAAATTGCTCGTCTGTACCTTAAACTCGTCAATCGCTTCCACAGGCGGTTCCAGCACCTCGAAACCGATCTGCTGCTCGTTGTTGTCGAATCCGTTCAGCAGAAAATTGTTATTGGTCGCCATCAAACCATTGACGTGAATCGAACCGTTTCCCCGCTCGTTCTCAGGTATGCCACCTTGCTGCACGGCCCCGATCTCGCCTTGATTGACCCCCGGGCTCAAATATGCAAGTTGCACGAAGTCGCGCCCGTTCAATGGCAGATCGTGGACCTGCGTCTCTTCAATCACTTCACCCGTCGAGGAGGTCTGCGATTCCATAAGCGGCTCGACGGCCGAGACCTCGATGTGTTCCGACACCACGCCCGGCACCAGCGTCACATCGACGCGCACGACTTGGTTGATATCCAGCTTGAACGCCGGCTGCACCGCTCTCTTAAACCCCGGCTGTTCCACGCTTACCGTGTAGTTCCCGGGTTGTAGTTCGGCCACGGCGTATTCCCCGCTGCCTCCCGTGGCCACTTTGTGCGCCACCCCCGTGTCCACATTGGTGACAGTAACCTCAGCCCCTTTAATGGAAGCCCCGCTGCTGTCCAGCACTTCGCCAAGCACTTTCCCCGATTCCACTTGAGCGCACAGCTGCGGTGTCATCGCGAACGCCAACAGCAAGGCGAGTAGTAAGGTCGAACGAGAAACGATCCAAAGAGAACGTGCAGTCTTCAGTAAACGCATATGTTGTGTCTCCCAGCGCGAACTTCAACCCCAATACGTCGCTTGAACTACATATGTGTATATGGTGTCAAGGGAATTATTCGTGTTTTCGTGAGTCGGCGACACAGGAACTCGGAATTATATTAAGTGCTTATAATAAAGCATATTACGAACGACAGTCTAAGCCTATCGCTTCTGTCCATGCCCATTAGCCCAACGCCAGGCAATCGTAGATACCTAGTATACTATGTTTGTATGTTCGAAGCCGGAGGCTCACCCGTGACCACTTCTCGTTCCTCTTTTCCTCCTATCCCCGCCGATAAACTGCAACTCGCCCTCGATAACCACAGCTTCACTCCCTACTACCAGCAAATCGTTGATCAGATTCGCGCCCTGGTCGAGAAGGACAAGTTGAAGCAGGGCCAGACGTTTTGTTCTGAAGGCGAAATCGCACGCCATCTTGCTATCAGCAAAATGCCCGTTCGCCAGGCCTTCCAGAAACTTCGCGCGGAAGGCATCCTGGTAATCGCAAAAGGGAAGCGTCCCGTCATCGGTTCCGGCCGCGTTCCCTGGAATTTCCAGCAGTTGAGGGGTTTCAGCGAGGAGATGCGCCGGCGCGGTCTTCATCCTTCCGCAAAGCTCCTGCGCATGGAGGTTCGTAGCCCGGAATTAGATGTCGCGCAAGCCTTGAAACTTACTCCCGGCGAACGCGTCTACTGCGCGCGGCGTTTGCGCTTCGTAAATGGCGAACCTGTGGCCGTCGTCACCAGTTTTCTTCCCGCCAGGCTCTTTGCAGGCATCGAGAAGCAGGACTGGGAAAAGCAATCGCTCTATTACGTCTTCGAGCATGTCTATAATCGCAAATTGCAGTGGGCGGAAGAGTTGATCGGTGCTGTGAACGCAGGTGAAGATGAAGCCCGCGAACTCGAAGCGCAGGTAGGCAGCCCCTTGCTCATCATTAAAGAAACTACATACGATGAACAAAGCGTGCCCATCGAATTCAGCGTCTCCCTTCTCAGGGGAGACCGTTATACGGCTTCCGTCATCTCGGTCCGCAAACCGGCCGTGCGCTCCTGACGCGAAGGCACACTTATAATCAGACCGTAACCATTGGCCAGCCGCTGCCTCTCATTTTTCTCCCGGAATCCCTATTTCTTCGGATATCCCACGGATTGTGCCAGGATAATCTTCTGCGTGGCCCTTAGCTTCAGCGCCTTCCCCAACTTGTCATGGTCGACCGACGCCCTCACCACCGTCGCCAACCCTTCCGATGCGCAATACAAATACACGTTCTGCCCAATAAACCCTGTGTCCGCGCCAATGAACAAATCCTTTCCATCCGCATCATTTCCCGTCTTCGCCATGTCTGCCACGTACACCAGGTTCAATGGGGCTGTCGCCACAAACGACTGTGTGCCGGCCAGGCTCCGCAAATCTTCCTTCGTCACAGGTTCCAGTTGGTTCTTCGCCGCGTCATAGACATACGTCCCGTCCGCCATCACCACATAAATCTCGATCTCCTGCCAGTTCATCGCAGACGGCGCCGTCCTTCTCCCGTCCGGCCGGTTCACTCCAAATCCCGCCCACAACAAGTTCGCCAGGGTCTGCACCGGCAATTTCTCGCCGCTGAATTCCCGCGTGCTCTTCCTCTCCTTCAGCGCCTGCATCAGCGGACGCCCTCCATCCGTCTGTGGCGCCGGCAAAATCACTGGTTTCAGATCCTGTGCCCACACTGCCGGTGCAAGCAGGCCCGCCAGAACCCACACTAATCCTCGCTTGTTCATGGAATCCCTCCGTTCTTCACCATCATAGTCTCTATGCTCTCCCTCTGTGGGTCAGTGATCAATGACTTCCGGCAGCCAGTTAGAATGCTGACAACCAACTCGGCTGCCCGCCGTCAGGCCGATGCTCTCGGAGGTTCTACAGAAATTGATGAGAACTCTCCCTCATTTCTAGTAACGTAGTGGGCAAACCGGCTCTGCGCCATAATTCACCGTAGCCGTTCGGCACAAGCCCTGATGAGGAGCGTCAATCGTGCGCATCCGCAAGGCGGTCATTACTGCGGCGGGAGGCAATCAGCGTTCTCTTCCGCTGCAAACCCTGATCCACGACGGAGCGGAAAAATCCGTCCTCGGCATCCTGATCGAACAGGTCCTATCCGCAAACATCGACGAAATCTGCGTCGTCGTCTGGCCTGGCGATGAATCTCGCTATGCAGAAGCCGTCGGCAATCTTGGCGGCGCAGTCCGCTTCGTCCCCCAGCTACACCCCCGGGGATACGGCCACGCCATTTATTGCGCGCGCGATTTTGTGGCCGGTGAGCCCTTCCTCCACATGGTCGGAGATCATCTTTATGTCAGCGCGGCGAAGCCCGGCGTTCAGCGCCTCGTCGAGTTGGCTGAACACGAATCGTGCTCCGCTTCCGGGGTCCAGCCCACTCACGAACGCCTGCTCTCCCACTTCGGTGCCGTCGCTGGACGCCGCATGTCCGGCCAACCCGGCATCTACCGCGTCGAGACCGTCTATGAAAAGCCCACGCCCACCGAAGCCGAACAGCACCTCATGGTACCGGGAATCCGCGCTGGCTATTACCTCTGCTTTTTTGGAATTCACGTTTTCACACCCACCGTGATGGAAATTCTGGGTCGTAACCTGGCAGCTGAGTCAGACCGCTCCGCAACGCTTTCCTCCGCTTTGGCCGAACTCGCCCGCCATGAACAGTACCTCGCCATGGAAGACACCGGACGCCGCTACGATCTCGGTGCTCGCTATGGATTGCTCACTGCGCAATTGGCTTTGGCGCTGAACGGTCGCGACCGCAATGAAGTGCTGACCCATCTATTGGAAATACTGGCGGAGCGTGAGCTGACAAATTCCCCTTCAGGGAGCGAGCGGTGAGCGTTCTCACGGATATAATCACTTCTCGCGATACGCAGATTCGCAATCGCCCGCTGGACTCCCTGTGCCAAACCGCGACCCTCGATGAACTGCTACAGGAATGTCAGGCACTCGACCATTTCCGGCGTACTAGCGACAACCTTTACGAACGTGTTCGAGCCCTTTTCTTTCTCTATGCGATCCTTCGATTTCATCTTTCCACGCGCATTTTGCCCGCTTCCCGCGCGCTGATTCCCTTCGACGGTTACACCTGCCTCCTCAAGCGCCGGTTTGAAGAGGCCCTCGATATCTTTTTGGCTACACAGTCCACCGCTGGACCCAGTGCCGCGATCTCCAGCGCGCTTGCCGCCGCCTACCGTTCGCTCGCCTTCCAAACTCTCGCGGACCAGGTCCGGCACAGCGTGCGCTCGGTTCGTGGCAATCAGTGGATGTTCCGCGCCGCTTATCCCGAAGACGCACCTCTGCGCATTCGCCCGGAACTGTTGCAACGCGAAAGCTCTGCTCATCTTTTCCCTATTTTGAAAGAAGCCACGCCGGTTCGCATGGACTTGAGTCACAGCGGATGGAGCGACATCTTTTTCCTCGGGATGGATTTCCCCGAAGGAGCCCGCGTCCTCAATATTTCTATCGACCTGAGTGTGAACAGCCTTGGCTCGCCAAAGCCTCCCGTTGAAGCGTGCTTCCGTGTCATCGATCAGCCTGTCCTCCGCCTTGTTAGCGTTGACCTTCAGTCAAGCGCGGAACTCTCCTCGATCGCCGAAGTTTTCGATTTCGCTCGCGATTATCTTGGCCTGCTCAAGGCCGCCGTCATTGCCTCCGGCATCGTTCCTCCCGGCATGGAGGGCGCCTCTCAACCGCTGACAGAAGTCCTCACTCGTCTGACAGGCCAACCTGGCCACGGTATCGAAATCGTCAGCAAGGTAAACGACATTCCCCGCGGCTCGCGTCTCGCGGTTTCCACCAGTCTCCTTGCGTGTCTCATCTCTCTTTGCATGCGCGCCACAAACCAGATCCGCACGCTCACGGGCGGCCTTTCCGAAGACGACCGCCGCTTGGTTGCCGGACGCGCCATCCTCGGTGAATGGCTCGCGGGCTCGGGCGGTGGCTGGCAGGATTCCGGCGGTGTTTGGCCGGGAATCAAGCTGATCCACGGCGTCGTTGCCCAGAAAGGTGATCCGGAATTCGGTGTCAGTCGCGGCCGCTTGTTGCCGGACCACCAACTTCTCGGTCCTCAGGAAGTTTCTCCGGAAACGCGCGAGCAACTTCAACAAAGCTTGGTGCTCGTCCACGGCGGCATGGCACAAGATGTCGGTCCCATCCTGGAAATGGTGACGGAGAAATACCTGCTTCGCTCTGAAAAAGAGTGGCAAGGCCGCAATGAAGCCGCCGGAATCCTCGACGACCTAATGGCAGGCTTGAAGGCTGGCGACATTCGCTCCCTCGGCGCCCTGACGGAACGCAATTTCAACGGTCCTATTCAAACCATCATTCCCTGGGCTGGCAATCTCTACACTGATACGCTGATTCGCCGCGTTCGCTCCGAAATGACCGGCAACTTCTGGGGATTCTGGATGCTCGGAGGAATGTCCGGCGGCGGTATGGGTTTTCTTTTTTCTCCCCGCGCGAAAGCTCTGGCACAGGAGCGCTTGCAGACCATCATGAGCGCCACCAAGCGGCAGATGGAACACGCCGTTCCCTTTGCCATGGAGCCCGTCGTCTACGATTTCGCCATCAACGAGCAGGGCACTCAGGCCACTCTTCTCGAAGGCGATTCTGCCCTCATGCCAGCCGGTTACTACCAGATGGCTGTGCCCTCGCTCCTTCGCATGGAATCCCGTCTCCTCTCGCCCGTTCGTCTTGTTGAGCTCGAGCACTTCGCCGCCGCTTGTCATAGCGTGCCGGAATTCCAGGGAATGGTGCAGCATGTCTTTGAACGCCTCATCCCGCAGCGTCCGCAAAAAACCGATCTCGCTCAATCCCTCGATGCTCTCCTCATAGCCCATGGATTTGATCGCGCCGAACACGAACAGATTCAGTTGGGATTGCGCAGCGGCCGCGTTGGTCTGGCGCAGAATCGTCTTCCCATCAGCACCCTGATCACCGACGTTCGCCCCGATGATCTTTTTGACGCTACCCAGGGTGTCGCACCGAAATACCGCGAACTCGGCAAGGATGCCTTGGCGTCAGGAATGGTCGCAGTGGTTTCGTTTGCTGGCGGCGCTGGCAGCCGCTGGACGAAAGGCGCGGGCGTCGTCAAAGCCCTGAATCCCTTTTGTCGGCTAGGCGGCAAGCACCGCAGCTTCCTCGAAGTCCAACTGGCTCACAGCCACCGCACGGGCCGCCTCTGCGGCAAACTTCTGCCCCATGTAATCACCACCAGCTACCTGACGCACGATGCCATCCAAGCGCACCTCGCTGCCCAGCACAACTACGACTACCCCGGCCCCTTGCTGCTTTCTCCCGGCCGCTCCATCGGTCTCCGCTTTGTCCCCATGGAACGCGACTTGCGCTTCGCCTGGGAAGATCTGCCTCAGCAATTGCTCGATGAACAAGCGCAAAAAGTCCGCGACAGCTTGCGCTCCACCCTTATCGACTGGGCTCGCCAATCGGGCGAAGGCGCAAGCTATACCGACAACATTCCCATGCAATGCTTGCATCCCGTCGGCCACTGGTACGAAGTGCCCAACATGCTCCGCAATGGCACCCTCCTCCAACTGTTGCAGGAGAGACCCCGTCTGAAATACCTCATGATTCACAACATCGATACCACGGGTGCGGACGTCGACCCGGGGTTGCTCGGCTACCACATCGCGGAGGCGGCGGCCTTTACCGTAGAGGTAATCGCCCGCCAGGTGGAAGACCGCGGCGGCGGCTTGGCTCGCGTTGATGGCCGTCTTCGCCTGATCGAAGGTCTCGCTCTTCCCAGCGAAGAAACGGAATCGCTTCTCTCCTGGTACAACAGCGCTACCTATTGGGTGGATATCGACCAACTTCTTGCCCTGTTCGGCCTCGCTCGCGACGACCTTGCACACAAGGAAAAAGTGACTCACGCCGTGCGCGCCCTGGCTGCACGCATGCCCACTTACATCACTTTGAAGGACGTCAAAAAACGCTGGGGAAAAGGGCAGGAAGATATTCTGCCCGTCGCGCAGTTTGAAAAGCTATGGGGAGATATGACCAGCCTTCCTGAATTTTCCTGTCGCTTTGTAGCCGTTCCCCGTAAGCGTGGCCAACAACTCAAAGATCCCGCGCAACTCGATGGCTGGTTGCGCGATGGCTCCGCCGCCTTCGTCGAATCTCTCTGCGATTGGACCAACTGACTTCCGCGCTTAATCGGAGACTCTTTTCAGTCTCTTTCTACGAGGGCGATACGCCAACTTCGCTTCCTGCTTGATGGCCGCTTGCACCATGTAAGCAGATCGCGTCAATCCGGCGGAGCGTGCCAACAGGTCAATCTTGTCGAGTTGGCTCTCGCGTGCCGTAACGTTCACTCGCACTGTCCGCTCCAAACGGACGGGGACAAGGAACGCCACCGCGCCCTTGATAGCGGGATCGTCGGCGACGTCGTCGATGGTAGAAGGAGAGGGAATTTTTTCACCATCCTCGATCATCCCCGCGATATGCAGGCTCAGAGCCTCCGCTGCCATGCGACGCGCTTCCTCCAACGTTTTCCCAGCGGTGACGCAGCCTGGAAAATCAGGGAAGCTGACTCCGAAGTCGGAGTCTCGGTTCTTATGGAGATACGCGATGTAGTCCATACTTACCTCAGTTTGATCCCTGCTTGCCGCTCTATGCTTTTTAGCGTGCCTATCGGGATGTTTCGGTTCGGGTGCGGTACCGTGACCCGCCCTCTTTTGGACGGATGCTTGAACTGCACGTGACTCCCGGCTTGCGCAACCTTGAACCAGCCGTCAGCCTGCAATCGTTGAATGACGACCCGGCTGTGCATGGCTTATGATACACACTTTTTACACACTAGGCCAATTGCGACAGAACCTCCGTCACCCTGACAGTTCTTCTAGAGAAGACTTCGTCTAGCTGCCGCTTTCGTTGAGTCTCTTTAAGAGTGGGCCAACTGACTCCCGCCCCCATCTCACTTTGCGGCTGCTTGCGTCGTGAATCCCGATGCCGCCCCGCTACGATTCTCGCTCACCAGTTTCAGCTGGTTAGGCGGCAAGCTATGCAGGCTCTCCAAATATGCCGCGATCCCCCGGTACAAGCCCTCGGCTACTCGTTGTCTCTGTGCGCTCTCCTGCAAAAGCTTCTCGTCGCTCGCATTACTGACAAACGAAATCTCCGATAACACCGCGGGCATGTTCGCACCCGTCAATACCACAAACGGTGCTTGCTTCACGCCGCGATTCGTCTCTCGCCGGCTCACCAGTTGCAACCCTTCCGAAAGCGTGTTCTGAATGTCCGCTGCAAGCAGTTTCGATTCCGCGATTTTCTCGTTGCGCGTGATCTTCTTGATCAATTCCCCAAGATCGTGGAACGGAGTTTCCGCCAGCGCGTTTTCCCGCGTCGCCAATTCTCTGGATTCCGGCGAACCCGCCAGGCTCAAGTAATACGTTTCCACTCCCCGCGTTTCCCGGCTCTCGCTCGAATTCGCGTGAATCGAAATGAACAGGTCCGCGTTGGCGTTGTTGGCGATTGCCGTGCGCTCTTCCAGCGGCACATGCCTGTCATCTTTTCTTGTGTACACCACTTTCGTATCCGCTACGTTCTCTTCGATCAACTGCCCCAGCCGCAGCGCTACGTCCAGGCACAGGTCTTTCTCCAGCAGACCATGCGGCCCCTTCGTTCCTGTGTCGTACCCTCCATGGCCCGGATCAATCGCGATGCGGTTAATCTTCAGTCCCAACTCTCGCGCCAGTGAATGAAGACTCGCTTGGCTGCCATTAGCTTTCATTGGCGTCTCCGCCGTGGTGTGCAACCCCGCATCCAATCCCGCATTTTCTTTCGCCGTCGTCTCGCCCTGCCCGTGAACATCAATCACCAGCCTATAGGGGTCCGTCAGCAGTTGCGCCGAATAGTCCTTCGCTCCATCCGCGTCCAGCACCAGCCGCACCACCTCATCCTTATTTTGCGCCGCTCGCACCCACTTCAACAGCCCGCCCTCGCTGGCCACCGTTTTCTGGCTGACCAACGGGCTCAGTTGCGCTTTATATAAATCAAAATAAATCCTGTCCGGCGAACCGATGCGCGCGGACTCGTACTGCACCGCATCTTCCAGCATCACCACTACCCGCGCATCGTTTTCCGTGCCCGAGGTTTGAATCGCGGTAACGTATGGCATGCCGCTTTGGTTCCCCAGTGGCGCGCTGATTCCACCGCTCGCCGCCGACTGCTGAACACCCGTCGTTTGTTTCGCTTCATTCCCCATCTTGCGCACCAGCAAATTCCTGGTCGCTGCAACTTCCTTCCGCATCGCCTGCATCATTCCCGGCAAAATGTTTCGCGGCATAGCCAGGCTTGCTGACAGCAGTACAGCCACCACTCCGCCTGCCCAAACTCCCCACCGTGGTACTTTCCACCCAGTAACCTGCTTGTACGTAATCCCGGGCATCGCCGGTGTTTTCACGCGCGCCATTGCAGCTTCATTCGTAGATGCCATCATTGCCACCGGCGCCGTCACTTGTCCCGCGATCGGTGCCGTCACCAGAGTAGGGGCAACATCGATCTCCAGCTTTCCCGATGCTTTCTCCACCACCTCTCGCGATACCGTCCGGCGCCCCCTGGCATACGCCTCCAACAGCGCGCGATAACAGATCTTGTTGATGTTCCTCGGAACTCCTTCGCTCCTCTCTGCCACCAGCGCCAATGCCTCCGCCTCAAACAACCCTTCGCCCGGATGCCCCGCCACCTTCAGCCGGTGCTTCACATATCCTGCGGACTCTTCTGGAGTCAGCGCTTCCAGATGTTGCACCATCGTGATGCGCTGTAGCAGTTGCGCCATATGCCTCTGCCGAAGTCTCTCCCCAAAATTCTCCTGTCCCGCCAAAACGATTTGCAGCAGCTTGCTGTGCGGCGTCTCGAAGTTTGAAAGCATTCGGATGGTTTCCAGCACCGGCTCATCCAGGTTTTGCGCCTCATCCACGATCAACACAAATCGCCGCCCCGCCAGCATTTCCGCAAACAGTATTTCATTCAGCTTGTTGTGCATGGCCACAATGCCCATGTCCGCCGCATCCACTCCCAACTCACTCAGCAGGTATTGGAAAAACTCGCGCGAATTGCACTGCGTCTGGAATAAAAATACGGCGCGCGCCGTATCGCGCAGTCCCTCCAGCAGTTGATACAGCAGCGTCGTCTTCCCCATCCCCGGCTCCGCGATCAGCGCCAGGAATCCCCGGTCCTCCAGGATCGCCTCGGTCAGCGAGTCGAGCGCCTCGCAGTGCGTGTGGCTCGGGTACAAATACGTCGGGTCTGGCGTCACGCCAAACGGCTGCTCCCGCAATCCATAAAAGTCCAGAAACATGGCACTCACCTCCGCTCCCCAACGCCCCCAGATAACTCTACCCGCTCCCCCGCCTTGGGGTTCCACTACACTTCAAGTCGCACTTCCCCTAAGTACGGATTTCGCTCTCGGTGGACTGGGGGTAAAAGAGCTACGCCGCGCACTGCACCGGGTCTTCCACATCCTCTTCCCGGCAGACCGCTACTGTACTTCTCGCCGCCTCCTCTTGCAATCCTGCATCGCCTTTTGCAGTGCGGCGCCCCGCCGCCGCTTTTCGGCAGTAAGCCTCCACTCCAAAACTTCTTAGCCTAGAAGCCAGGTGCCTCAGGTAACGCTTCTGTACCTGGGTCCCAGGCTTGCTTTTCCTCGTTTTGTCTCGGTTTGCTCTTCGTGGTCTTGCTCTTGTAGGGGTCCAGCATTGCTGGACCCCAATAGGCAAGCCCGTTCCATTGCCGACTCCGTTCTTGCCTTTAGATCGCCGACAGGTTGACGGGTGGCGCAAGTCCGGGTCCCGCTTGGTAAAGTTCTGGTTTATAAAGTTGCGGTTCGTCGCTTCTGCGTTTCAGGACAAGCCCAATTAGTACCTCATAGCTTTGGAAGGGATAAGCCTCGAATCTTTCACCAACGTCTCACACAAATTCCTTGAAAAGTTCCTTCGCCGGCGCCGCAATCACCGCCCGATCTACCAATATCCCTTCTTCCCCCGCGATCCTGCTTCCCACGGCCACCGCCGCCTCCACGCTCGCCACATCCCCCGTCAACAGGACAAAGCCTTTTCCTCCAAGCGCCATCGCCAGGTGCACCCGGAACAGTGTCACGTCAGCAGCTTTCACCGCCGCATCCGCCACTTCTATAATGCTCGACGCGGAAAACGTCTCAATCACCCCCAAAGCCCCGGCCTGATGCGGCTCCAGATAAACCGTTCCGGTAATCGCAGGAAATATCGATGGATGCACGCCAGTAATCACTCGCTTCTCGATCACCGCCCCCGTCCCCGCAGCAGCACCCGCCTGCAATGCCGCGTTCACAGAAGCCACATCGCCCGCGAACGCCACAATGTACTTGCCCGAGCAAATCGTTCGCGCCATCAATAGTTCCACGTTAGCCGCCTTGACCGCGGCATCCTGCACCACAAACCCGCGCGCCACGCTGGAAAGTTCGATTAGTCCAATGGAATCCAACTTTGCCATCGCTTTCCTCTCATCCCGCTTCTACAGTCACCGCATCATCTACGCCGCGCACGACCCCATCAATGCTGCAATGCACGCGCGCCCCCAATGCACCCTCCGCCGGTCTACCCAACAAATCGCCCGTGTGAACACGTTCCCCAACTCGCACAACCGCTGCGGCAGCAACGCCGGCATGCTGCTTCAGTGGAATCCGGACTTTCTTTGGTGAAAAGGCGAAATCCACCAGCGGTCCTTCATTGCGATATTCCATCAAGCCCAGTTTCAACATCAGCCGCTTGATGGGCACCCGCCGGTATTCCGCCATCGGATGTGGCGCAATCTCTTCCGCCAATCCTTTGAACGTCATTCCCAGCTCTCTCGCCCCCGGTTTGCCCTGCACGCAAACGCTCTTGGGATCCAAATCCTCTGGGCAGGCAAACAGCGTGCACAAGTTGCATTCACAGCAGTAAAGCGTAGCCGAAACGAATTTCTCGTCGGCTCGGCCAAATCCCAAAGCTCGCATTGCACCATGCGGTTCAATGGGATGTCCCAACAAATACCGCGGACACATGTCCGTGCAAAACCGGCACTGATCGCACGCCGCTTTTCCGATGAGATGGATTTGCTTCCAGGTGGCGTTGTAACGCCGAATCAGCGGATGACTCCCCGGCAAAACAATAATCCCGCCCAGCGTCTTCGTCACCGGCTCATCCAGTGAAGACGCAAGCTTCCCCATCATCACGCCGCCCAGCAACACTCCAAAATCCTCGCTCGTCGGCCCACCGGCCGCCTCAATCGCTTCCTTGATCGTGATCCCAATCGGAGCCCGCAACGTCACGGGTCGTGCCACCGCTCCCGCCACCGTCAAATATTTGTGCGTCACGGGTTTGTCGTTCCCGATGTTCAGCAGTGTCTCCACGTTGCAGACCACCGCGCCCACATCCTTCGGCAACCCCCCCGGTGGAATCACCCGTTTCAAGATATCGTGCACCAGGACGAACTCATCTCCGGCGGGGTAAGTATCCGTAAGCGCGTGGATTCTCACTTCAGGCGTAAGCAGCGACTGCACATGCTCAATCACATCCACATATTTGTTCTTGATGCCAATCACGCCCTCGTTTGATCCCGTGCAATCCATGGCCATTCGTAGGCCGCGCAAAATCGTGGGCGCATGATGCAGCAGCAACTCCTTGTCCTTATGCAACAGTGGCTCGCACTCCGCCGCGTTCACCAATAAGGATGGAACCCTGGCGCGCAGCTTCACGGCCGTCGGGAATCCTGCTCCCCCAGCACCCACAATTCCTAAGTCTGCAATTCGATCAATCATGATGGACGACGCGTGTTGCTAACATCGCGACCGATGTTGCACTATTATGCTTGACTATGGCTCTAATTTGCAATAGTCTGAGCATAGTAAGTCAATGTCAGTCGCAATCTCTCAGGTTCAAGCACCTAACCGGCACTTGCGACTGTTCCCGATTTACACCTGATTCCATGGCGCAATCGACACCACAGCCCTCAATCCACCGCGACGATGTCGAACAAATCGTCCGCGGCGTCGTTCTCGAGCGCCTTAAAAGTTTCACAAAGGGATCAGCACCCGCCCTTGTCGTCCACGCCTCCGCTCGGCACATCCATCTCTGCCGCGAGCATCTCGAACTGCTCTTCGGTCCGGGCCACGAACTCACCGTCGATCACCCGTTGCACCAGCCCGGCAACTTCGCTGCCAATGAATCTGTCACCTTAATTGGTCCTCGCAGTCGCCTCATCTCGAATTTGCGCATTCTCGGCCCCCTTCGTGATCGCTCCCAGGTTGAGTTAGCCTTCACCGATGTCATCAGCCTGGGTCTCGATAACGTCCCCGTGCGGCTCTCGGGCGATATTGACGGCACGCCGGGCTGCTTCATCATGGGGCCGCAAGGCATGGTGGAATTGAAGCAGGGTGTGATTCGCGCCGCGATTCATGTGCACATGAATCCCTCCGAAGCGGACTACTACGGAGTCAAACATCGCGACGTAATGAAATTGCGCGTTGGCGGGGAAGCGGGCGTCACGTTCAATCGGTTGCACGTTCGTGTCAATCCAGCTTCTCGCCTGAATGTCCACATGGATACCGACGAGGCCAATGCGTGTGGGCTTCACATTGCAAAAGAAGTCGAATTAATAAAGTAGGAGAAAATCATGAAGCAGGCTTTAGGAGTAATCGAAACCAAGGGTCTGGTCGCAATGTTTGAAGCGACCGATGCCATGTTGAAAGCGGCCAACGTAACCTTCACTGGCTGGTTGCCCGTGGGTGGTGGGTTGGTGACGGGTTTCATCGAAGGCGACGTTGCCGCCGTGAAAGCTGCCACCGACGTTGGCGCTTCCGCGGCCAGCCACATCGGCGAAGTGTCCAGTGTGCAGGTGATTGCTCGCCCGCATGACGATCTGGACCAGTTCATCCAACAGGTCTCACAAAAGCCGGCCGCTGAAAAGTCAGAGAAGCTGCCCGCCAACTCTCCCGATCAGGGCGCGCTTGGCTTAATCGAAACTCGCGGCCTGGTTGGCGTAATCGAAGCCAGCGACGCCATGTGCAAGGCGGCACGCGTGCAACTCCTCCGCGAAATCGAAATTGGCGGCGGCTATGTTACCGCGGTCGTCCGCGGAGATGTCGGCAGTGTGCGGGCTGCGGTGGATGCAGGCGCCGAAGCCGCAAAGAGTGCCGGCGAACTCGTATCCTCGCATATCATCCCGCGTCCGCATGACGCGCTTCTGGAAGGGCTTTTGCGCTAATCGCGCGAATGAAATGGAGACGAACATGTCGAGTATTGGAATGATTGAGACCAAAGGCCTGGCCGCCTTGGTGTGCGCCACCGACGCCATGTTGAAGGCCGCCAAAGTTCAGTTCAAGGGCTGGAAGAAAGTGGGCAGCGGTTTGTGCACCACTTTCGTCACTGGCGATGTGGCCAGCGTCAAAGCCGCCGTGGACGCCGGCGCCGCCGCCGCTCGTTCTGTGGGCGAAGTAGTGAGTGTGCACGTAATCGCGCGCCCTCACGATGACCTCCACACCGTTCTCCCAAAGTAGGCTAACCATGTTCCTTGCAAAGGTCATCGGAAGCGTAGTGGCTCCGCAAAAAACCGCGGAGTTCCAGGGCATGAAACTTATGCTCGTACAGCCCTACATCACCCGCGATGGCGCGCTTGTTCCTTCGGGCAGTTCCGTCGTGGCCGTCGATTTCATCGGCGCTGGCCAGGGTCAATGCGTTTTGTTCACCCAGGGCAGCTCCGCGCGCCTCACTCCAGTCACCAAAAACGCTCCCGTGGACGCCTTGATCGTCGGTATCGTGGACACCGTTGAAGTCGATGGAAAGGTGCTGGAGAAGCCTTGATGTTGAACCGCGAACAACTCGTGGCGGAAATTTCCCAGGAAGTCATCACTCGCCTGCAGGCCCATCTCGCCTCCCGCGCGCAAGGGAATCCCGCTCCTGATGTTGTTCCAGCGCTCAATTCGGCTGGCAAGGACGGCGTCTTCTCCACCGTGGATGCCGCCGTGGCCGCCGCTGCGAAGGCGCAACAAAAAGTGGCCGCGCTCAGCCTCGAAGATCGTGGCCGTATGGTCAACATCATTCGTCGCCTCTGCGAAGAGCGCAAACACGAACTCGCAAAAATGGAGTTGGACGAATCAGGACTCGGCCGCCTCGATCACAAAATCCAAAAACTCGAAATCGTCAAGAACGTTCTCGGCGTCGAAGTCATGCGTCCCGAAGCGCGAACCGATTCCAGCGGTTTGTGCTTAATCGAGCGCGCTCCCTGGGGCGTCGTCGGAATGGTGTTGCCCGCAACGCACTCCGTTCCCACCATGGCCAGCAATGCCATCAACGTGCTCGCCGCAGGGAATACCGCGATCTTCAGTCCGCACCCGGCGGGAGCCAAAGTCGCCGCCTACGCCCTCGGCTTGTTCAATCACGAAATTACACGCGAACTGAAAATCGCCAACGTCATCACCACCGTTGCCGAACCCAGCATCCGCACCGCGGAAGAAATCTTCAAGCATCCCGGCGTAGCATTGCTCTGTGTAACCGGTGGCCCCGCCGTAGTCCGGGCCGCTGCCAAGTCCGGCAAGCGAGTGATCGCCGCTGGTCCGGGCAATCCGCCCGTCGTGGTTGACGAGACTGCCGATCTTTCCGCTGCCGCTGCCGCCATCATCCAGGGCGCCGCTTTCGACAACAACCTTCTCTGCATCGGTGAAAAAGAAATCTTCGTTGTTGCGTCCGTAGCCGACGCCTTCAAGTCCGCCATGCGCCGCGCCGGCGCTTTTGAGCTTGACGCCGCTGCCATTCAGCGTCTTTCCGACGCCGCCTTTCAGTTCGATGGCCCCGGCAAAGGTTGCGGCCGCGCTCATCTCAAGCGTGACCTCGTCGGCAAAGACGTTTCCGTGCTCGCTGCCGCCGCGAGCGTTCGCGTTCCCACTGGAACCGACGTGCTCTTCGGTGAAACCCGCGAGGATCACCCATTCGTCCAGGAAGAGCAGATGATGCCCTTCGTTCCGATCGTGCGCGTCCCCGATGTAGACGCCGCAATCGCCGCTGCCCTCAAGGCAGAACACGGCTACCGGCACACCGCCATCATTCATTCCGGCAAACTCGAAAATGTCACCAAAATGGCCCGCATTATGAACACAACTCTTCTGGTTCACAACGCGCCCTGCACGGCTTCGCTCGGTTCCGGTGGCGCAGGCTATTTGAGCTTTAGCATTGCCACTCCCACGGGCGAAGGGGTCACCACACCTCTTACATTCACTCGCGAGCGGCAAGTCACTCTCGGTAGCGGAGGATTGCGCATCATTTAGCCATGTTCCTTGCACGCATCGACGGCACAATCACCTCCACGGTGAAGCATTCCACCCTCCAGGGCGCTCGCCTCCTCATCGGCCAGCGGCTCGAGCAGGATGGTTCCCCCAGTGGTGAACCGTTGATCCTCATCGACGAAATCGGCGCTCGCCGCGGTGGCATCGTTCTTGTCTCCACCGACGGCGACATCCAGCGCAAGGCTCGCGGCGACACCACTCCGGCTCGCCTGACTGTTGTCGGGATCGTCGATCGCGTCGGTGGGGTGGCCCAATGAGACTCGGCATCGTTCGTGGCCGCATCGTCTTGGGCGTTTCGGTTCCGGAGTTGAGCGGAAGCCGGTTGCTGATTGTCGAGCCCGTCACCTCGGAAAATCTCGCGAAGGGTTCCGGTGGTGGCGGCAAAGCGTTGGTGGTTGCCGATCACCTTTCTCCGGGTGAAGGACAAATGATCGCTTTCGTTGAAGGGCGCGAAGCCGCCAACCCGTACTGGCCAGAGAAAGTTCCCGTGGACGCCTATTGTTCTCTCATTGTGGATACGCCCGATTATCACCCGCCTGTTGTTCCGGCGGTGCAAGCTGGCAAAAAGTGAAACCTATGGACAGCAATAGTATCGATCTCAGGACATCCAAGGTGATTGCGTCGCAGGATATTGAATTGGCCGCGAAGCAAGGACTCAAAACGGTCGTCATTCGCCAGGGCGCCGTTGTCACTCCTTCGGCGCGCGATTTCGCTGCCAGCAGAGGAATCACTCTCACCGTCGACGGCGCTTCCTCAAACGGCAACTCACACGAAGCCGCAACCAATCACCGCAAGCCTCATTGGGATGCTCTGTTGAACTCTCCCGAAGCCAACAAAATCAAGGATGAAATCATCGCCGTCGGCAAAAAATTGTGGCAGCGGCAATACGTTGACGGCAATGGCGGAAACATTTCCTACCGTCTCGCTGAAGGCGCTGTTCTCTGCACCCCAACTCTCGTCAGCAAAGGCGATTTGAAGCGCGAAGACATGTCCTTGGTCGACCTCGATGGCAACCAGCTTACTGGCGGCCCGCCACGCACCAGCGAAATTTACCTCCACCTCGAAATCTACAAAGCGGTTCCTGAGGCCAAGGCCGTCGTGCATTGTCATCCGCCCCACGCCACCGCTTATGCGATCACTGGCCGCGTCCCGCCCACTTGCATCGTCCCCGAATTCGAAGTGTTCGTCGGCCGCGTCGCCATTTCTCCTTACGAAACTCCCGGCACCAAGGCGTTCGCGGAAACAATTCTTCCCTACGTCAAAAAACACAACACCGTCCTCCTCACCAATCACGGCATCGTCTGTTGGGCAGACACCGTCACCCACGCCGAATGGTACGCCGAAGTCTTGGAAACCTATTGCTGGACCCTGTTGATCGCCAGCCAATTGGGTGCGCCGCTCTCTTTTATTCCGCCGGAAAAGGCCGCCGACTTGATGAAAGTAAAGCAGCGTCTTGGTTTGCCCGATCCCCGCTTCGGCATGCAGGAGTGCCAGTTGTGCGATCTCCCTGAGCCAGAAAACCCCATCGCGCTTCCCCCTCCTCCAGGTTCCGGCGGAGCCGTTGCTTCTCCCGGCGATATTGAAGCTATTGTAAAATCCGTGACCGATGCAGTCATGTCTGCTCTTGAAGGGAAATCAATCGGCTGAGATCGTCGCAAGCCTGAGCCACTGGGCCGCATGTTTTCAGCCGAACATGGCATGAATAGCGCCGTCCGCCAACGCAGAATCCGTGATTTGCTCGAGTCAGAGGAATTTCTCGACCTCGACACCCTCTGTAGTCGCCTCGAAGTTTCCGAATCCACCGTGCGCCGTGATCTCGCTGCTCTCGAAAGCCAGGGCGTGCTTCGCCGCGTTTATGGCGGCGCCATGGCCATGGAGCCTCGCGAACATCATCTCGATTTTGTCTGGCAGAGTGAGCACATGGCTGCGGAGAAGCATCGCATCGCTGTTTTGGCCGCCAGCTTGGTGCAAGAAAACGAAACCATAATCCTCGATGGTGGTTCCACGGTAGCCGAAGCGGCGCGCGCTCTTGCCGGCCGCTCCTTGCAAGTCATCACCAATTCGCTACCCATCGCCGAAGTCTTCGGCAATGCCCGCCAGGTGGAAGTCACTCTTACCGGTGGTTACCTCTATCCGCGTCTTCGTTGCATGCTCGGTCCTGCCTGCGAGCATATGCTGGCAAACGTCACCGCCGACGTGCTGGTCATGGGTATTGGCGGAGTCACCGCATCAGGCTTCAGCAATAGCAACACTCTGGTCGTTGCGCCTGAACGAAAAATGATCGAAGCCGCCCGCAAAGTGATCGTTCTTGCCGATCACACAAAATTCGGCCGCAACTCCGTCATCCATCTCGCCCCGCTGGATGTAGCCGACATCGTAGTGTCCGACACCTCGCTCGATCCCCAGTTCCAGGAAATGCTGAAGTCCGCCGGCGTCGAAGTCCTCTTAGCCTGATGCGACCCCACACCAACAAACAATCCACGCCATCATCCTCCGCCCCTCACAAACCCGTCATTCCGAACGAAGTCTGCGCAGTGAGGAATCCCTCTTGGATTTTGCCCTTACGCCGGGTGTCCCATCCTTCGCGCAGTCTGCGAAGGGTGGGGCTTCCGATCAAAAGCGACGATTTTTCTTCTGTCTTAGGTCTATCTTGCCTTTGTAGCGGCTCTTTCTGAAGCGGGCGCTTTTTCCTCAGCGCATCAACATCCGATACGCACGCCGCGCCACAATCAATTCCTCATTTGTAGCAAGCGTAACAACGGCTACTTTGGAGTTTTCCGCCGATACTATGCGGTCCCCATCTCCCGATTCATTTCGCGCGGCATCCAACCGCACTCCCAAAAATTCCAGCCCCTCACAGCTGTCCCTCCGCAAGCGCGCGGAATTCTCCCCAATGCCTCCCGTGAATGCAATCGCATCGATTCCCGCCATGGCAGCCGCATAAGCTCCAATTGTCTTTCTCACTTGATACGCGAACACCGAAAGAGCCAGCGCGGCATCCGCATTGCCCTCAAGAATCGCCTTCTCCAAATCGCGCACATCGCCGCCAGCAATGCCGGAAAGTCCTGCCAATCCCGCCGTTCGTGTCAGTTGTTCCGCCGCGTTCTCCACCGTCCAGCCATTCTTCTTCATCAGAAACAACACCGCAAAGACGTCCAGATCTCCATGCCGCGTCGCGTTTTCCAGCCCCGACTGCGCCGAAAATCCCATCGTCGTATCAATCGACTTCCCATCGCGGATGGCGCAGATCGAAGAACTCCCGCCCAAGTGGCAACTCACCAAACGCAAATGTTCGCGCCCCACTCCAAGAATTTCCGGAACCCGCTCGCTCACATACTGGTGCGATGCCCCGTGAAACCCGTACCGCCTCACGCCGTCTCGTTCCCGCCATTCCTTCGGGATCCCGTAGCACGTGGCGTACTCTGGCATCGTCGCGTGAAATTCCGTCTCGAACGCCGCCACTAGTGGCACCGTGGGCATGGCCGCGCGAAATGCCTTGATTCCTAGCAGGTAAATCGCATTATGCGCGGGCGCAACTGGCAGAAACTCCTCCATCGCTGCGATCACGTCATCGTCAATCACAAACGTCCCGCGATACTTCGCTCCGCCGTGAACCGTCTTGAAAGCCACCGCGTCGATTGTGGCGTCATCGATAGCCAGCTCTCGAATAGCGCGGGCATAGTCGGTCACTCGCTCCAGCCGCCCTCGAGAGAGAACCTTCCCCGACGGCATCTCAAGCAGTTGATACTTCAGCGAAGTTGATCCGAGGTTCGGAACCAGAATATTCATAGTGGTGGGTGTGAAAGCCAGTCGATCCTCATGTTCAGGCTTCATTCCTTGCACGTCATTTCTTACTGCCCAATCTTCAATTGCGCCACAATCCGCAAAGTCACAATCTGGTGTGGCTTCAGTTGTACCTCAAAGGCAGATTCCTTCACTGGAATCTCCTCTTGATCTTCCTCAACCGCATTCGATAACCATGCGTGCTTCAGCGCAAATATCGGAAATCTCAGTCGCACCTTGCTCGCTTGGCCCCCGGTTTCCAGCAGCCGCAAAATCGTCCCGTTGCTGTCCTCCGCGGTTTTCCAATTCTCCACAACAACATCACCCGCATCGATTTGCAGAAAACTCAGCGGGTTTGGCTCAATTGGCCGCTCGGGGTTTGCCACCTTATCGTTGTCTATGATCTGGTCCATCTCCAACGGCGTCATGGCCGCTCGTCCAAAACGCGCCAGTTCTTCAGGACTGAGTGATGGTCCGCTCTTCATCACGTAACGGAACGTTGCTTCGCCTCCCTGTTCCGCGCGGTAATTCGTGTGCCAGTAATTGTTGTAAACGTAAGAAAATATCGTGGAACTTTTTGGCTCAAATTTCTCTGGCCAAACGCCGCGGTTGATGTCTCCTAAAGTCACAAGAGGTGTATCAACGGGAACGATCGCAACTTCCCAATCTCCCGCCGAGGCTTTTACCCAGTGCCTTACGGAAAACCATTCCAGTCCTGCGCCCTTCAACATATCCCGGCTAGGATCTACCCAACCGTTTTGAATCTCGTAAGTAAATTCCGGTTTTGCCGCTGCCACCGGAAACGCGAAGTAAACTCCCTCTTTCTTTCTCACTGCGGTCTTGTTGACATGATTCACGAATTCAATCTTCTTCTCGTCGTCAAACAGAATAATTTCCGTTCGTACTAAAGGCGTGTTCACATCTTTCGACTCCAGCGTCAGAATCTGTCCAAACGGAGTCCTTCGCCACCCCACGATTCGTCCGCCCGAGGAAGGCCTCACCGTCAGTTTCGCGATCGGCAACGATTGCCGCATGTGCACAATCTGTGTTTCCTGCTCCCCTCCGCCTTCCACATACAAATACTGATTGAATCGGTAAGGGCTGCCGGCGTCCACCAATTCACGATTGAGTTGCTTGTCCAGAATGCTCTTCACCGCCCCCGTCCCCGCATCCACTTGCACACGATAAAATGCATTTTCCATGGAGTCCGGTAGCTGCTGTGCTTGCTTCCCCAAGTTTTCCTCGCTTGTTTGGCTTTCGTGTCCTTCCTGCAGCGAGTAACACTTGAACCCCAAGGCGGGAACGTCTTTGGCCAAAAATCTCACGTGCCGGTACTCCGCTTCCTCGCGAAGAGTCTCCACCTCAATCGGTGTCTTCGTTCCGTATTCCGTAAGCACCGTCCCGCGATCCATATCCAGTTCCACCATTTCACTCCGCGTCCAGCTTAGAGTGTTGAAAATCACCAGTGATCTCGCCGGCAGGTGAATCTGATCCGCAATCTGGCTCAGCGATTCCTCAACCAGCGCGTTCGCGGCATGCTGGCTCTCGGAAACATAGTTGTCTTTTGTCGCCAGTTGACTCACCGCCTCCTGGCTGTCAGGACGCGAGATGGAATCCCAGGAGTCCCACGTGTGCTCCGCATACAGCAGCAGATTCGTCCACATCCGGTCAATCAATTGCCTGGGAGCGCCAAGCGTAGGATTCAAAAAAGTAGAGATGGTCGAAAGTTTTTCCGCCGAAACTGCGCGCGACTGCGTATTGCGATCCTTCGCCGTGTTTGCAGCATCTGTGCCGATTCCATCCTCCCAGTACGGGCCGCCATCTCCGGTAACCGTGGCGAGTTGTGTCCCGAATTTCTGTTCGATGTAACGAAAATAATCCGGAAACGTGCTGATGTTGATTTTCGGGTATGCGTATTGGGTGCTCCATCTCGCAACGAAGTCTGCTTCCTTCAGCCGTACATCCGTGTTTTCGAATTGGCTCCCGAACATTAGCACCGCGTCAGGCTTATAATCGGGCGATTCGAATTGCTGCAGGTAGGCCGGGAGCCCTTGCCGGCAACTCGCAATCTCCGGCGGCAAATCACACACAAACCATAGTTGCGAGTATTGCCGCGTATTGGCCATCAGCACCTTCGATCCATCCGGGCCCTCTCGCCAGAACGGCGACTTTTCATTCCACTTTCCGAACAGCACAATCGGCCCGCGGTCGCTATTCGTCGCCTCTGCGAAATAATGCAGCCCGGCTGCGTTCAAGATGGATGGGTACGACCAGGTGATGCTGGGAACGTCCGTGATGTTCGCATATTCAAACGGTATGCCCTCGGAACGGTGCAGCGAATGGGCATATGACAACGACCGGATCAGTTCTTCCAGGCTCGCGTAGCCTGTAAGCAAATTTGCATACTGCGCCGGGATGCTTATCTTTCCGTCATGCACAAACTTCAGGAAATCTTTCCGCGCCCGCTCATTTCGCGTAGCCAGGTAGTTCTGCGCAACCCACGAACCGTCTAAGCTAAATCGCATACTCGGATTTGCCGGCAAGTATTGCAACAGTTTGTCAATGTTGCGGCTCTGAAGTTCGCCGACCTTCGCCTGATAATCCGTAAACCCGATGTCCAAGTGGGCATGCGGAACGAAATAGATCGTCCATTTGCGTTCAGGGGTGATGGTCATCTCGGAACGATAACTCTTCCCATTTACCCGCATCACCACGCTCGCATTTGTCTTCCCCCCGAACTCCGGTACCTCATATTCAAAACGTTGCTGCCCGAATTCGTTCGCCGTTGCCAACGCGCTGTGGAAGTGCTTCCCGCCAATCGACAGATCCACATCTCCGCTGTGCAACTTCTCCGCCAGAGTCACCGTGACGGCAGTGACCTCACACATCTGGTTTTGTACTTGCTTATAAAAAAAGCTTGGTTTCACGGTTGCCGTGGGTTTCAGTTGCGCGCCCGGGCCTTGTGTCAGCCTGAGAGCGTCGTACAACAGCATCGCTTCGGCTCCAGGATTCTCCAGATATTCAACCGCGGTCAGCACCAATTTGTTTTGCCCCTTGACGAAAAACCGCGCCGGAATTTTGACCTCCAATTGATCGCCACCGAATATGGGCGAGTCCACACCATCATCCCCCGCGTAGTAGCTGATTTTCCTATCAAAGTAGTACAGCCCTCTGTGTCCGTTGATCTCCACCAGCAGGTTCGGCACGCTTGGCCGAGTTAGCAACACAGAAATCGCAAGCGTGTAAATTCCTTTCGGCGGATTCGCTAACTCAAACAAAATCGTGTAAGGACGGCTCTGCTTCCCTCCGGCCGCGTTCACCATGCATTGTTGCAACGCCGGCCAATCGCTGTTCTTGCTCTTGCCGACGGTAAATACAGTATTGGACTCCGGGCTCTCCTGAGCGAAATTGTGCCCAAGCTCCCGCGAGGACTGGTCAAACTCCCCGATTTGCCAGATCACCTGGCTATTCTTTTCTTCTGCCTGAATGTTTTTATGGGAGGTAAGCGCCAAAATCAGCACAACTGGAAGAATCAAGCGAAGTACGCTAATTCCCGATCTCATGATCTGTCCTTTTTCCGGAGCTTCCGATTTGCACCATCGGCACTTTAATCATTCCGGCGGATGGCCCAGGCGCCTCTGCTTCGATTGCTTGTTCTTTTGCGCTTCGCGCCTTTGGCGCAAGCATACCATCCTTAGAGCAGAACAAAATGTGACGCCGCCAGTTGCAGCCGCAGGTCAGGCACAGTGAAAGCCATCAGCGGGAAAAACATGCGATCGACAAAAGGGAAAGCGGCACTCGCAAGGGGGTCACGCTTCGTTCTAAGCCATGCAAGACGCTCTCCATCAGCAACGAAACACTGAAACGGATACACAGCTACCTGCGGCTGCAGCATCTTTCTCAACAAAAGAGTTGCCTTCGTCTTTGGTGTTCTACCAGATGCGCACGCGTTCCTTCGGAGCCAGATAAAGCGTCTCTCCCGGCTCGATCGGAAACGCTGTGTACCACGAATCCAGATTGCGCACCGTCGCCGCCCGGAATCGCCCTGGCGCATGCGGGTCTGTCAAAATCTGCCGGCGCAGGGACGCTTCCCGCGTTTTCGATCCCCAGTTTTGTCCGAACGCAATGAAGAACTGTTGGTCTCCGTCAAATCCCTCCTGTACCGGTGCCGCTTTGCCTGCCAGTGAAGCGTGGTAGCCGTCGTACGCCGCGGAAACTCCCGCCAGGTCGGCAATATTTTCTGCAATCGTCTGCTTGCCGTTCACGTTGATATCCGGAAATGGTTTGTACGTGTTGTACTGCTCCACCAGTTTCTCTGCCGCCGCTTCAAAATGCGCCAGGTCTCCCGGCGTCCACCAGTTGCGCACTCGCCCTTTTGAGTCGAACGCACTACCCTCCGTATCAAACGTGTGGCTAATCTCGTGCCCGATCACCGATCCGATCGCTCCGTAATTCACCGCCGCCGGTGCTTGCGGGTCGAAAAACGGTGGCTGCAGAATCGCGGCAGGGAAGTTCAGCGCGTTTTGCAGCGGTAGGTTCACCGCATTCACCGTCTGCGGCATCATGGACCATTCTTTTCGATCCACCTGTTTCCCCAGCCGCGCGATTCGCCCGCGATATTCAAACACGCCGCTGCGCCAGATATTCCCAAAAATGTCGTCCGCCTTCACTTCATATGTCGAGTAGTCCTGCCAGGTTTCCGGATACCCGATCCCCACGTACAGCGTGTTGAGCTTCGCCTGCGCTTCCGCTTTGGTGGCCGGATCCATCCAGTCGAGCGCCTCAATCCGTTCCCGGAACGCCGCCGTTATGTTCGCCACCATCGCTTGCGCTTGCGCCTTCGCTTCCGGCGGAAAATAGCGTTGCGCGTAAATTTGCCCCACCGCGTCGCCCAGCAGCGCATTTACCACTGCCACCCCGCGCTGCCATCGCGGACGTTGTTGCGGCGTTCCCGTTAGCACCTTCCCAAAAAACGCAAAGCGTTCCTCGGCGAAGGCTTTCGGCAGCACGCCCGCGTAGCCCTCGATCAAGTGGTACGTCATCCAGTCTTTCCAACTTTCCATCGGCGTCGCTGCCACCAGCGCGGCCTCGCCCACAAACGCGCTCGGCTGCCACACAATGAAGCTGCTTTGCCCGCTCAAGCCCGCGCCTCGAAAATATTCCGCCCAGTCGAGCCCCGGCGCTTTCCCGGCAAATTCACCCTGTTTCCATGTGTTATTCGCCTTGTGAACGTCCTCGTTGTCCGCCAAGCTGATATGTTTTTCCGCAATGGCGTGTTCCAGCTCCATCACGCGTTTCGCCCGCGCATCCGTATCCGTGAATCCGGCCAACTTCAGCATCGTGGCAACGTGCGCCTGATATCCGCTGCGAATCTGTCGCATCCGTTCGTTGTCCGCCACGTAATATTCGCGGTCCGGTAGTTCCAACCCGCCTTGCATCAAGTAGGCCGTATAGTGCTCGGAGTCATTGAAGCTGGGTGCCACCCATAGCCCAAAAAGATTGGGTGTATGAAAATTCGTGTTGTTCAGCGCGTCCACGTCCGCCCGCAAACTCTGCCCCAGCGCGTGCGCCAATTCCCGCTGATTGCTGATCGCCGCAATTTCTGCCAGATGCGCGCGAATCGGTTCCATCCCCTTCGCTTCAATCGTCGCCTCATCCATGTACGAATTGTAGAGATCGGCGATTTTGCGCGCGTTTGATCCGGCCGGCGCGTTGCCTTTCGCTGCTTCCGCAATCAAATCTGCCGTGCGCTTGTTGCTCAAGTCAGCCAAGGTGCTGAACACGCCGATCTGGGCGCGGTCCGCTGGTATCTCCGTCCGTGCAATCCACCCTCCATTCGCGTACAGATAAAAGTCCTCTCCCGGCTTCACCGCACGGTCCATATTGCCGACGGCAATCCCATGCGTCTCCTGCTTCGGTGTTTCCTGCGCAAAAGCAGTCAGTAGCGAAAGTGCCAGAAAAAGACCTGTGGCGAACAGAAAAGCCAAATTCGTATTGTTGCGTGTGATTCTCATCCGAGGCGCTCCACCAGCCGCTGCCAAAGAGAATTGTAGGCGGCTAACGTAACATTTAAAGGACGGACAGCTATGGGGGATGGTAGCACGATGCTCGACGCCGGCCGGCCAAGACGAACGGGCGTTAGCTCCTGAAGTAAGACCGTTTCAAATTCTCCCCGAGCCCCGCTTCGCGTTTAGGAAGGATGCGGCTCACCCGCAATACATCGAACCGTGTCTCGCGCGATCAGCAGTTCTTCGTCCGTCGGAATCACAAAGGCCTTCAGGGTAGAATCGTCCGTGCTGATCTTCGCTTCCTTCCCCACGGCCTGTTCATTCTTTCCTTTGTCGAGCTTCAACCCCGCCCATTCCAGCCCCGCGCAGATGCGTGCTCGGATATCCACGGAATTTTCTCCGATTCCTCCGGTGAAGACGACAGCATCGGCCCCGCCCATGCACGCAAGGTACGCTCCGATGTACTTTTTCGCGCGATAACTGAACACCTCAATCGCCAGTCGCACCCGCCGGTCATCATGCTCCTTCAGCTCTTCCTGCAGCGCACGCATATCGTTCGTCAGCCCAGAAATCCCCAGCAGCCCAGACTGCGTATTCAGCAGCGTTTCCACCTCGTGGGTTGACATGCCTTCCTTTGTCGCGATCAGGTTCACGATCGCGGGATCAATGTCCCCCGATCGTGTCCCCATCACCAACCCTTCCAGCGGTGTCATGCCCATCGAAGTGTCAACCGGGTATCCTTTACGAATCGCGGCCGCGGAGCATCCATTCCCAAGGTGCAGTGTGATGACGTGCGTTTGTTCTCGCGTCAAATTGCACAAGACTCGATATCGGTAAGAAACGTAACGGTGCGACGTGCCGTGAAACCCGTAGCGCCGGATGTGGTGCCTCCTGTAAAGGTGATAGGGCACGGCATACAAGTAGGCTTGCTCAGGCAGGGAATGATGAAATGCCGTGTCAAACACCGCCACCTGCGGAATGTTTGGCCCTAGGATTTTCCGCGCCGCCAGAATGCACTTGATGTTGTTCGGATTGTGCAGCGGCGCCAGGTCAATGCACTCCTCGATCCCTTTCAGCACCTCATCCGTGATCACCGCGGACTCCGAAAACATTTCGCCGCCGTGCACCACCCGATGTCCCACGGCGTGAATATCCGCCGCGCTCTGCACCTGCGCAATGCCTGATTCGTCCGACGCGATCCATCGAATCAGGTAATCCAGCGCCGCCGAAAGGTCGGCAAGCGGTGCGGTGAATTTTTGCCTGGGAAACTTCTGTGTCTCCACCGTCACAATCGCTTCGCCGCCGATCCGCTCCACTTCCCCGCGGCAAAGCCGTTCATCCGCATTCCGCTGTATGTGCTCGCGATCCGTCGCGATCAATTGAAACTTCAAGTTCGAACTTCCCGAATTCAGCACAAGTACATTCATTTTCAAATCCACCTAAGAACTGCCAACGCGATTTGGAGTGCGGTGGCTTGCCACCGCTTTTGGCCCCGTAACCCTAGCCACAAAACTGTCATCCCGAGCCGCGAAGCGGTCGAGGGACCTGCTTTTCCCGGGAAAAGTGAATATCTGCTTTCTGTGCGCGCACCACGAGAACGCAGTAACTTCAGTACGGCCACACCCACGCCGCCACCTTCGGCTCGTCAATTCCATTCTCATGCGCGTAATTCAAACACTCAATCTGCATGTTCCGGAACTTTTCCTTGGCGTGTGCTCCGATCCGTTGCAACCTCGGCACACGATCAATCACGTCGCGCGCCAGGCTGTACCGGTCAATCTCATTTTCAATCGCCAGCTCCATTGGAGTATTGATGTTGCCTTTTTCCTTGTAGCCACGCACGTGCATGTTGTCATGGTTCTTTCGGCGATACGCCAGCCGGTGCACCAACCAGGGGTAGCCGTGGAAATTGAAGATCACCGGCTTATCCACCGTGAATAGGGAATCGAAGTCCCGGTCTGACAATCCGTGGGGATGCTCGGTGTTGGGTTGCAGTTTGAAAAGATCAACCACATTCACGTAGCGAATCTTGATGTCTGGGAATTCCTCCCGCAACAACACAATCGCCGCCAACGCTTCCTGTGTCGGAATATCTCCCGCCGAAGCCATCACCACGTCCGGCTCGCTCCCCTGATCGTTGCAGGCCCATTCCCAAATGCCGATTCCTTTCGTGCAGTGCTTGATTGCCGCATCCATATCCATGAATTGCAGATGCATCTGTTTGTCGCAAACAATCACGTTCACGTAGTTTTCGCTCCGCAGGCAATGGTTCGCCACTGATAGCAGGGAATTCACGTCCGGCGGAAGGTAAATCCGCGTCACGCTCGCGCTTTTGTTGACCACCACGTCCAGAAAGCCGGGGTCCTGGTGCGTGAACCCGTTATGATCTTGCCGCCACACCGTCGAAGTAATCAGCAAATTCAGCGATGCCACGTTTTCTCGCCACGATAGGTGATTGCAGATGGACAGCCATTTGGCATGCTGGTTGAACATCGAATCGATCACGTGCACGAACGATTCGTAAGAAGAAATGAATCCGTGCCGTCCTGTCAGCAAATAACCTTCCAGCATTCCTTCCACCGTGTGCTCGCTCAGCATTTCCGTCACTCGGCCGTCCCGCGCCAACTCTCCTCCATCCGCATCTTCAGGAAAATACTCTTCGATCCAGAACTTCTTGCTCGCCTCATAAATATCGTCCAGCTTGTTGGACGTCGTTTCGTCCGGCCCGAATACCCGGAAATTCGTCATGTTCATTTTCATGACGTCGCGCAAAAACACACCCAGTGGACGCACGTTCTCTGCCTGCGCCACTCCCGGCTTCTCGAGCTTCAGCGCGTATTGCCGGAAATCCGGCAGTCGCAGGGCCCTCTTCAATTTCCCGCCGTTCGCATGCGGATTCGACCCCATGCGGCGCGTCCCCGTTGGCGCAATCTCCTTGAATTCGGCGCGCAATTTGCCGCCTTGATCGAACAGCTCCTCCGGCTTGTACCCCCTCATCCACTTTTCCAATATTTGCAAATGCTCCGGGTTATTCTTCACATTCATAATCGGCACCTGGTGTGCCCTCCAGAATCCCTCCAGCTTGTGCCCGTCCAGCATTCCCGGCGCCGTCCACCCTTTCGGTGAACGCAGCACGATCATCGGCCATCGCGGTCTTTCCACCACACCTGTCGCGCGCGCTTCCTTTTGAATTCTCCGGATCTCCGTCACACAAAACTCTGTCGTGGCCGCCATCGCCTGATGCATGCTCTCGTGGCCAGACCCTTCCACGAAATACGGTGTCCACCCATAACCTCGTAACAAGCTTTCCAATTCCTCGTGGCTGATGCGCGCCAGCAAAGTGGGATTATTGATCTTGTAGCCGTTCAAATGAAGAACGGGCAGCACCGCGCCATCCCGCATCGGGCTCAGGAACTTATTGATGTGCCATGAAGTGGCCAGCGGTCCCGTTTCCGATTCGCCGTCGCCTACCACCGCCGCCGCAATCAACTCCGGATTGTCGAACGCCGCTCCGCACGCGTGCGATAGCACATATCCGAGCTCCCCTCCTTCGTGAATCGACCCGGGAGTTTCCGGTGTGCAATGGCTCCCAATCCCTCCCGGAAATGAGAATTCCTTGAAGAATTCACGCAGCCCCTCCTCGTCCTCGCACTTGTCCGGGTATATCTCCGAATAGCTTCCTTCCAGATATACGGGAGCAAGCACTCCCGGAGCGCCATGCCCCGGCCCCGCCAGAAAAATCATGTCCACATCGTATTTCTTGATCTGCCGCATCAGGTGCGTGTAAATGAACGCCAGACCTGGGCTCGATCCCCAATGCCCCAATAGCCGGTTCTTGATGTGCTCCGGTTTCAGCGGCTCCCGCAATAGCGGATTCTCCTGCAGGTACAGCATGCCAAGGATCACGTATGTGCACGCTCTCCAGAACGCGTCTGTCTTGCGCAGTTCCTCCGCGCTCAGCGGCGTCCCTTGCACGGTGGCTCTTGCCTTGCCATACGCACTCAGCGCTTGTATCCCACGAGATTCAGCGGGAATTGTCGTTGTCATTGGGAGTCCTCCCATTCCAGCAACGATTGGTTAGGCGGGCCGTCTGCGGAGCGAACAGCGTGCCAATTCATTGCTGGATGTTCTGCCGCCGGTTTGCTCTATCTCGAACCTGATCCCTCTTTACCAGCGGCGATTTCGTTAGCGCGGAATTTTCTACTCTACAACCGCCTCGTATTGTATCCCTTTTACATTTCCCCTGTGTTACCAAACCCCTCGTTCCCTGCCATCCCCAATCTCTGCGCCCTTTTCATTCTCCCCTATTCTCCTTTAAAGTAACGTTTATCTAACCTTGACTTCAACCCCGCCCCGGGTATATTCCAGTCTTAGCGCCGGACCACCGTTGTCTTCCCACGTTGACCCTGACCGCTCTCACCGCTCCAAACGGGCCGTCACGCCGCTACTAGGGATGTGCGTCCACTAACTCCACGAACGTGCGAATTGGACTCATCAGCCATATCGTGGGGCGTCGCAGTGAAATTGGGTGAGCCTTCATGGATCTGTTGCGAGAGCGCGTCGAGCGAGAATTGCTTCAAGACATTCTGCCCTTTTGGCTGAACCATGCCGTTGACCATGAATTTGGCGGCTTTCGCGGCCAGATTGCCAATGATTTGACCATTGACCCTTTTGCCCACAAAGGTCTTATCCTCAACGCCCGCATCCTCTGGACCTTCGCCAAAGCCTATAAAGTCTATAGCAAAGAGATCTACCTCTTTACCGCTCGTCGCGCCTACGATTATCTCCATCGCCATTTCCGCGATCCCGAATTCGGCGGTGTCTACTGGATGCTGGACCACCTCGGCAATCCCGTCGACACAAAAAAACGCATCTACGGTCAAGCCTTCACCATCTACGCCCTCGCCGAATTTGCCACCGCGACCCCGGACAACGATTGCCTCACGGAAGCCATCGCTTTATATCACTCGATTGAACGCGCTAGCCGCGACGCAATAAACGGTGGCTACTTCGAGGTTTACGAACGCAACTGGACCCTTGCGGCAGAACAACGCCTCAGCGATGCCGACATGGATGAAAAGAAATCCATGAACACCCACCTCCACCTGTTGGAAGCTTATGCCAACCTTCTGCGCATCTGGGATGACGACGGCCTCCGCAATCGCCTCCGTGAGCTCATCCGCATTTTCCTGGACCACATGATCGATCCGCAGGCCCACCATTTCCGCATGTTCTTTGATGAAGCCTGGCATGTACGCTCGGATCGTTTTTCCTTTGGCCACGATATTGAAGGTAGCTGGTTGCTCTGCGAAGCCGCCGAAGTTTTGGGCGATAACGCCATTCTGGAGGAGACGCGCAAAGCTGCCCTCGCCATCGCCCAGGTCGTCCTGGATCAAGCCATTGACGAAGATGGTGGCCTTCTCTACGAAGGCATCGGCAACAAAATCGTCGACTCCGACAAACATTGGTGGCCTCAAGCCGAAGCCGTCGTCGGATTCTTGAACGCCTATGAACTCTCGGGGAAAGATTATTTCCTTAAAGCCGCCCAAAGAAGCTGGCAGTTCATCGAGAATTTCATCGTCGATCACCAGCACGGTGAATGGTATTGGAAAGTTTCGCGCGAGGGACTTCCGAGCAACGATAAGTATAAAGTGGATCCTTGGAAGTGCCCGTATCACAATAGCCGCACCTGTTTTGAAGTGATGCAGCGCCTGGACAAGTTGGTGGCCAAACACACAAGCTGATATTTGTCCGCGTGCACCACGATCCTGCCATCGGAGAACATCAATGAGCGAAGCAGCATATAGAACGAAAATGCATGACCTGTTCGGGCATCACGAAAAACTCATCACCCGGAAAAACGTGAAAGCCCCCAACGGGAACGGCGTTTTTCAACGCTATCTCAATCCCGCGTTGACGGCGGAACATACCCCTCTCTTCTGGCGCTACGATTTCGATTCCAAAAGCAATCCTCACCTTATGGAGCGCATTGGCGTCAACGCCACCTTCAATGCCGGTGCCATGGAATACGAAGGCAAATTCCTCGTCTTTGCCCGCGTCGAAGGCGCGGACCGCAAATCCTTCCTCGCCATCGCCGAAAGTCCCAACGGGGTGGACCACTTTCGCTTCTGGGATTACCCCATCCTGATGCCTGAGACAGACAGCCCGGACACCAACGTCTACGACATTCGCGTGACGCGCCACGAGGACGGATGGATTTACGGTCTTTTCTGTACCGAACGTAAAGATCCCAAAGCGCCGCAATGGGACACTTCCTCGGCCGTCGCGCAGTGCGGCATCGCTCGCACCAAAGATCTGAAAACCTGGGAACGCCTCCCGGATTTGCGCACCAAATCACCGCAGCAGCGCAACGTCGTCCTGCATCCCGAATTTGTCGATGGAAAATACGCCCTGTACACGAGGCCCCAGGATGAATTCATTCAAGCGGGAAAGGGCGGCGGCATTGGCTGGGGTCTCTGCCCCTCGATGGCGGGCGCCAATATTGAAGATGAAATCATCATGGATAATCGCGAATACCACACTATCAAGGAAGTCAAAAATGGTTTGGGCCCCGGTCCCATCAAGACGCCCAAGGGCTGGCTGCATCTGGCACACGGTGTGCGCAATACCGCTGCCGGCCTCCGCTACGTCCTGTACACTTTCCTGGCAGAATCCCAGCGGCCATACGTAATCACTCACCGCCCCGCGGGATATTTCCTTGCTCCTCAGGATGATGAACGTATCGGCGATGTTTCCAACGTGGCCTTCAGCAATGGTTGGATCGCCACAAAAAAAGCTGACGTGTACATCTACTATGGTGCCTCGGACACCCGCCTGAATGTCGCCACCACCACTGTCGACAAGTTGCTTGATTACACCATCAACACGCCCGAGGATCCTCTGCGTAGCTACGCTTGTGTCCAGCAGCGCATTGCCTTGATCGATAAGAATCTTAAGATTTTGAGATCGTCACGGCCGGGCCCCGCAAAACTCGGTAAAGTGCGCGGTTAATAACGCTTTGAACCTGCGCATAACTGTGGATTGAATTCAGGTCATGTCTCACTCTGCAGAAGCGATTTTCTTTTTCACTGGAGGTCAGCAATGAACGTGATTCTACGCGCTATTGTTGCGAGTCTCGCCTTGGCATGTCTCCCCTTCACGGCGGCTGCGCAAAACCCCGCGCCCGTAAGAGATACCAAGATTCATGAATGGTGGCATGATCGCGGTCCGGGCGAACCCTTCAAGAGTCCCTATGCCACCAAATTGCCCCTCATTTCCGTTCGCGGCAACAATTTCGTCGATCCCCAAGGCAACACCATATTGTTCCGCGGTCTTTCCATCTCCGATCCCGATAAAATCGCGAATCAGGGCCATTGGAACAGGGAACTCTTCGTCAAAGTCCAGCAAACTGGCGCCAAACTCATTCGCATTCCCGTTCATCCCATCGCTTGGCGCGAACGCACTCCGGAAAAATATCTTGCCTTGCTCGATCAGGCCGTCGAATGGTGCACCGAACTCGGCATGTACATCGACATCGACTGGCACTCCATCGGCAATCTGAATTCCCAGTTGTTCCAGGATCCCATGTACAACACCTCGCCCGGCGAGACCTTCAACTTCTGGCGCATCATTGCTCGCCATTACGCCGGAAACCATACTGTCGCTTTCTTTGAACTCTTCAATGAGCCCACCTCTTACTCCGATCAGCTCGGCAGAATCTCCTGGGATGAGTGGAAGCACACCAACGAAGATCTCATCGCCCTCACTCGTGCTTATGACCCCGGCAAAATTCAGTTGGTCGCCGGGTTCGACTGGGCCTACGATCTCACGCCGCTCCATGATCGCCCCATCGCCGCCGAGGGCATTGGCTACGTCACGCACCCCTATCCGAATAAAAGATCGAAACCCTGGGAACCGAAGTGGGAGGAAGATTTCGGTTTTGCCGCCAGCCGTTATCCCATCATCGCCACGGAAATCGGCTTCTGGACGGGCCCCGGCGCAAATCCCGACGCTGCGGACTACGGCCCTTCGATCGTCAAGTACCTCGAAGGCAGGGGCATCAGTTGGATTGCGTGGGTCTACGACCCCGAATGGGAGCCCTCATTAATCTCTTCCTGGGACACCTACGCCCCCACGGATTGCGGTAAGTTTTTCTTCAACGCCATGCAGCCAAAAACTCCCTAAAACCCTGAATTGCAATTTATTTGTTAAGGGAGGTTGTCATTCCGAGCGGAGCGAGGAACCTGCTTTTTTCGCCGCGTCACAAGCAAAAGCAATCTTCACGGGACGGATACGAAGGTCAGTCCGAACCGACTCTTTCCTGATTTAAAACTGAAAACTCAAAACCGATAACTGAAAACCGAAAACGCTCACCCCGCCAGGATCTTCTCAATCCGCTGTAGCTCTTCGTGCGAAAACTTCAAATTGTTCAACGCCGCCACATTCTGCTCGATCTGCTCCACCCGGCTAGCCCCAATCAACGCACTCGTCATCCTCGCATCACGCAATACCCAGGCCAGTGCCAGCTGAGCCACGGATTGCCCGCGTGCTTTCGCCAGTTCATCCAGCGCGCGCACCTGAGCCAGTCGCCCTTCGCTGACATCATCCTTCTTCAGAAAAGTGTTCGGCTTGCCCGCCCGCGAATCGCTCGGGATTCCGTTCAGATACCGGTTCGTCAGCAATCCCTGCGCCAGCGGGCAAAACGCGATGCAACCGATTCCTTCCTTCTCCAATACATCCAGCACTCCGCCCTCGATGTCTCTCTCGAACATGGAATATTTCGGCTGATGAATCAGGCACGGTGTCCCCAGCCTACGCAGTGTCTTGCTGGCCACCTCGGTTTGCGCCGCGTCGTAACTGGAAATCCCCGCATACAGCGCCTTGCCCGAACGCACCGCGCGATCCAGCGCGCCCATCGTTTCTTCGATCGGCGTTTGCGGGTCTGGCCGGTGCGAGTAAAAAATATCCACGTACTCGATCTTCATCCGCTTCAAGCTCTGGTCCAGGCTGGCCAGCAGATATTTCCGCGAGCCCCAATCCCCGTAGGGCCCCGGCCACATATCCCACCCGGCCTTGCTGCTGATAATCAACTCGTCGCGATACGCTGCGAAATCACTCCGCAGGATGCGCCCGAAATTCTCCTCCGCCGATCCGTAAGGCGGCCCGTAATTGTTTGCCAGATCGAAATGTGTAATCCCCAAGTCGAACGCGCGATGCAGCATGCTCCGGCAATTCTCCAAAGAGTCCACGCCGCCAAAATTGTGCCAAAGCCCCAGCGAAATCGCCGGCAGCAGCAATCCGCTCCGCCCGCACCTCCGGTATTGCATCTTGTCGTAACGCGAGTCAGCGGCGATGTAAGTCATGTCGTGTCCTCTTCAGTCGTGAATGATGGATAGCGAGACCCTCGGCGGGTCACCCGATGATTTATGCCATTCGGCAGGAATTAGCGCAACGTCGCCTTCACAACCACAGCCTTAGTCCCCGTCGCCGGCAGCGGCACGAGGTTTCCCTTCACTGCCGCCCCGTCCACTTCCAGCGAAACCTGGTTCCCATCCCCGGCCCGCTGCACTTCAATCTGGTAGGCAACTCCCCGGAATTTCCGCGAAACCTTGAACCCACGCCAGCTCTTCGGAATCACCGGCGCAATCAGCAATCCATCGAATGAAGTCCGTATTCCCAGAATCCATTGCGTAATCGCGTAGTAGTTCCACGCCGCCGTACCCGTAAGCCACGAATTCTTCGCTTCTCCGTGTGTCGGCGCATCCCGCCCCGCGATCATCTGCGCGTATACATACGGCTCGCAGCGATGCAAGTCACTGATCTCTTCGCGCGCCGAAGGATTAATCCGCGTGTAGTAGTCGTGAGCCTGGTCTCCATTGCCCACTCGCGTTTCTCCAATCATCACCCAAGGATTGTTGTGACAGAAAATTCCCGCATTTTCCTTATACCCCGGTGGATAAGAAGAGATCTCGCCGTATTCCAGGTAGTACTTCGAGTAGGCCGGCTGCTGCAACACGATCCCGTGCTTCGTGGCCAGCAGCTTCTTCGTGGATTCCAACGCGCGCGCGGCGAGACCATCCTCTAAACCGACGCCCGCCAGCGTGCAGAATCCTTGCGTCTCAATGAAGATCTTGCCCTCGGTGTTTTCCTTCGATCCGACTTTCCTGCTGAAATCGTCGTAAGCCCGGATGAACCACTCGCCATCCCATCCATGCTCTCGTATCGTTTTCTCCATCTTGGCAACTTCGCCCAGGTACGAACAAGCCTCCGCCCCGAGCCCACGATGCTTCGCAATATCCGCAAGCTCCCGCCCCGCCACCAAAAACAATCCCGCAATAAACACGGACTCCGCCACTTTCCCTTCTTTGTTTGTCGTGGTCTGAAAAGATTGCCCCGGCGTATCCGAAAAACAATTCAAGTTCAGACAGTCGTTCCAATCCGCTCGCCCGATCAGCGGCAGTCCGTGCGGTCCTAGCCGTTCCAGTGTGTACCGGAAACTCCTCTGCAAATGCTCGTACAGCGGCGTCTCGGATCCCGCCGCATTGTCGTAAGGCACCGCCTCATCCAGGATGCCCCAGTCGCCCGTTTCCTTTATATAGGCCCCGACTCCAATGATCAGCCAGTGCGGATCGTCGTTGAACCCGCTTCCCACATCATTATTCCCGCGCTTCGTCAGCGGCTGGTATTGGTGATAAGCTCCGCCGCTGGGAAGTTGCGTTGCTGCCAGATCCAATATCCGTTCCCGCGCGCGCTCCGGAACCATGTGCACAAATCCCAATAAATCCTGGTTCGAATCGCGAAAGCCCAGCCCTCGCCCAATCCCCGATTCATAAAACGATGCCGAGCGCGACATGTTGAACGTGGCCATGCACTGGTATGCATTCCAGATGTTCACCATGCGGTTTGTGTGCACGTCCGGCGTGGCCACCTGGCACAGCCCCAGCAATTCGTTCCAATACTCCGAAAGTTTCTTGAACGCCGCGTCCGCATTTGCCGGTACGCGATACTTGGCGATCACCACCTTCGCTGATTTCTTGTTGATGGTCTGCGAATCCGGCGGATCGAATTTCTCTTCCCGCGGATTCTCTTGATACCCCAGCACAAAAACCACTTGGCGCGATTCGCCCGGCTTCAGCGAGATCTTTACGTGGTGTGAGCCCACCGGAGCCCAACCGTGCGCCACCGAATTCGATTCATGTCCGCGCTCCACGGCAGTGGGATTCTCCCACCCCCGATACGCTCCCAGAAAAGCCTCGCGTTGTGTCTCATACCCGGCGATCTTTTCCGAACACGCGAAGTATGCGAAGTGATCCCGCCGCTCGCGGTATTCCGTCTTGTGATAAATTACGCCGTCTTCGATTTCCACTTGCCCAATGCTGAAGTTCCGTTGAAAGTTCGTGGAATCATCCTGCGCGTCCCACAAACAAAACTCCACCACGGAGAATGCGGAAACCTCCGCGGCTTTTGCCCGGTGATTCGTTACCGTCAGTTGCCATATTTCCAGGTTCTCGTCCAGCGGCACAAAATAACGAGTTCTCGCTTCAATGCCCTTGTAACTCGATCCGATCGTTGTGTACCCCATCCCGTGCCGGCAGGAATACTCTTCCAGTTTGTGCCGCGTCGGTTGCCACGAAGGAGACCAGAATTCGCCGTTCGCGTCATCCCTTAGATAAATGTAGCGCCCGCCAAAATCGTACGGAGCATTGTTATAGCGGTAGCGCGTGATTCGCCTCAGCCTCGCATCCCGGTAAAACGAATATCCGCCTGCCGTATTGGAGATGATCCCGAAATACGCTTGGCAGCCGAGGTAGTTGATCCACGGCAGCGGCGTGTCCGGCTGCGTGATTACGTATTCCCGCTTCTGATCGTCGAAGTACCCATATTTCATTTGGACCGCTCCCCGGGTGGAACGTGGATGACTGGAAAGATGCACTAGTATATCGATATTTTAGTGGCACGGAACAACTTTGAGGTGTAGAAATAGACAAGCCCGCAAGAGGTGGGCACACAGCTCAGGGAAGTGTGCCCGAAATCACGCCCCCATGTGAGGGTTATCACTGCTCTTCTTCGCTCCAAAACGAGAGGCTTGCTCTCTTGATCCACTCACCCACCACTAGGGGAACGCCATGACTACTTCTTCGCTCTTCCGTGTTCGCTTTTCTTCTCTTCCTATCTCTCTCATTCTTCTATCCCTTCTGACTCTTGCAGCTACCGGAACCGCTTTTGCTGCGAATGATGCAACCGTCCAGATCAAGGTGGACCAGGTCGGATATCTCCCCGGTGCTCCCAAACTGGCCGTGGTCACGGCGCCTGCCAAGACATTTGACGTCAAACGCGCTTCAGACAACGCCACAGTCTTTAAGGGCACCCTGGGAGCGCCCACACTGGACGCGGATACCGGCGATTCCGTCCAACTCGCCGATTTCTCAAATCTGCGCGTTGCTGGCACGTATTACCTGGATGTCCCGGGGGTAGGCCACAGTTGGACATTCTCCATCCGTCGCGACGTCTTCTCCCGCACCTACTATTTGGCTATGCGCGCCTTCTACGGTCAGCGCTGCGGCACCGCCGTTGATCTTGGCCCCGAATTCCCTGGCTATTCCCACGCCGCATGCCACCTAAAAGGGGAGTTTCATCCCTCTTCCGGTAAGCAACGTGAGCGCAACAATATCGGCGGCTGGCACGATGCCGGCGATTATGGCCGTTACGTCGTGAACTCCGGAATCACCACGGGAACTCTTCTGTGGACCTGGGAAATCTACGGTCCCAAAGTGAAGGGCATCAGCTTGAAAATCCCGGAAAGTGGAAACGGCACTCCCGACATTCTGAGCGAAATCCGTTGGAACCTCGAATGGATGCTCAAAATGCAGGATGAAGATGGTGGCGCGTGGCACAAACAGACCAGCGAACATTTTTCTGGCTTCGTGATGCCCGAAGACGATAACCTGCCGAGCGAAGTCATCGGGACCGGACAGGCTCCCTATAAAAGCACCTGCGCCACCGCCGATCTAGCCGCGGTGGCTGCCATTGCCGCGCGTGTCTACAAGCCCTTCGACCCGAAATTCGCGGCTCGCAATTTGGCTGCGGCACGCAATGCCTGGCTTTGGGTGCAGAAGTATCCCAACGTAACCTTCAAGAATCCTCCAGGCGTAAGCACTGGCGAATATCGCGACGACTATTGCGGCGACGAACGCCTTTGGGCCGCCGCGGAACTTTGGCGCACCACCGGCGAATCCGCCTTCAACGACTATTTCGTCAGGCAGTATCCCGATTTTCGCACCAGCCTTGAATCTCCTTCGCCAGAAGGTTGGAGAGAAGTTGCTGCGCTGGGCCTTTGGACCTACGCCCTCAGCCCGCAAAAGGGCTCCGACCTCGTTGTCGTCGCCGACATTCGCAAACGCACGGCTGCATCCGCTCGTGCCATCGTCGAACGCACCAGAAATAATCCCTATCGCGTAAGCTTGCTGACAAAAGATTATGTCTGGGGTTCCAACGGTGTAGTTGCCAACTATGGCATGGAGTTGCTTGTCGCCAACCTGCTCGCCCCCGATCCCGCATTTGTCGAATCCGCGCAGGACAATCTTCATTACCTCTTGGGACGCAATACGTTTTCCATTTCCTGGGTGACTCAGGTGGGCGCAAACCCCTACCATCACCCTCATCACCGGCCCAGCGCGGCGGGCAAAAATCCCGAACCGTGGCCGGGTTTGCTCTCCGGCGGTCCGAATGCCGGCCGCCAGGATGACGCGCTCAGAAAACTTCCTCCGGGGTTGCCTCCGGCGAAAATTTACGCCGATGATCAGGCCTCCTACGCGAGCAACGAAATTGCCATCAATTGGCAGGCCCCGCTGGTGTTTTTGTTGGCAGGCACGCTTCCTTGATGGAACGCCCGTGTGGCGGCAGAGTGCTGTAAGATGACCTCAGCAAGTTCTGCGCTCGCAGCCGCACTGTCTAGAGGAATAAGTTCTCTTCGGTTACGCACGACCAACTGACCACGCAAACGGACCACCTTGCGCGGCAGGCCGCACCATTTGAGGTGTACCTTGCATCTGCATTACATTGACATCGCCATTATCGTTGCCTACCTCGCTCTTTCCGTCCTCATCGGCTATTGGGTTTCCCACCGTGCCTCCCGCGATATGAAGGCCTACTTCCTGGGTGGCAACGTCATGCCCTGGTACGTCCTCGGCATTTCCAACGCTTCTGGCATGTTTGATATCAGCGGCACCATGCTCCTGGTCTATTGGATGTATGTCTACGGTGTCAAAAGCGTCTGGATTCCCTGGCTCTGGCCCACCTTCAACCAGGTTTTCCTGATGGTCTATCTCTCCACCTGGCTCCGCCGCTCCAATGTGATGACTGGCGCGGAGTGGATTCAGACACGTTTCGGTAAAGGCCGCGGCGCACAACTTGCCCACATCATCGTCGTCATCTACGCCTTCATCAGCATCATTGGATTCTTCACTTACGGCTTCAAAGGCATCGGCAAATTCGCCGCTACTTTCCTCCCTTGGCATCTCAGCGTGAATCAGTACGCACTCCTCCTCATCGCCATCACCGCCCTTTACGTCATCAAAGGCGGCATGTTCAGCGTGGTCATCACCGAAGTCCTCCAGTTCTGCATCCTTTCCGTTGCTTCCTTCGCCGTGGGCATCATCGCCATGATGAAAGTTGCGCCGAACACATTGCAGCACTTCATTCCCGCCGGTTGGGACAACATCTTCTTCGGCTGGCATCTGAACATGGATTGGTCCAATCTGATCCCCGCGGCAAATGCTCGTATCGCGCAAGACGGCTACGGCCTCTTCGGTTTTTTCGTAATGATGCTCCTCTTCAAAGGCATCCTGATCAGCACCGCCGGCCCCGCCCCCAACTACGACATGCAGCGCATTCTCTCCTGCAAGAATCCTCGCGAAGCCTCCATGATGAGCGGTTGGGTCAACGTCGTACTCACCTTCCCGCGCTACTTCCTCATCACCGGTCTCACCGTCCTGGCTCTTGTCTTTTTTGGCAAAGAGATCAACGGCATGGGCACCAACATTGATTTCGAGCGCATTCTTCCTTACGCACTCGGCCGCTTTGTTCCCGCCGGCTTACTCGGTATCCTCATCGCCGGATTGCTCGCGGCCTACATGTCCAACTTCGCCGCCACCGTCAACGCCGCTCCTCCTTACTTCGTCAACGACATTTACAAGCGCTTCATCAATCCCAACGCCAGCCCCAAGACCTACGTCCGCCTCAGCTATCTCAGCTCCTTCATCGTCGTTCTCCTCGGCGTCTTGCTCGGCTGGTATGTCACCAGCGTCAATGGCGTGGTCATCTGGATTGTCACCGCTCTTTGGGGCGGCTACACAGCTGCCAATGTTTTGAAGTGGTATTGGTGGCGCTTCAATGGTTACGGCTATTTCTGGGGCATGGCTGCGGGTATTTCCGCCTCGCTCACCATTCCGACCTTGCTCACGAGGATCGCACCCCTCCAGGCCTTTGCCCGCGCCCATTCCCTAAACCTGGAAGTTTCCGTCGGCTTCGGCATTGTCTTCTTGCTATCGCTAATCGGCTGCTTCCTCGGCACCTATCTGACCGCGCCTGAGGAGGATGCAGTCCTAATGGACTTCTACCGTCGCGTCCGCCCATGGGGTTTCTGGGGTCCCGTCCTGAAAAAAGTACTAAAGGAAGATCCTTCGTTTCAGCGTAACAAAGATTTTCCCCGCGACATGTTCAACATCGTGATCGGCATCATTTGGCAGATCGCCCTGGTCGCCCTGCCCATCTACCTCGTCACCTGGCGGCTTCAGGTCGCTGCCATCACCTTCGCGGTCGTCGCCATCACCTCGATCATCCTGAAGTTCACCTGGTACAACCACCTCAAGGATCTCGAGCACATCAACCAGTACACCGGCCCAACAGCCGCCACCACCACCTGATCCTATGTAGGGTGCGGCGGCTCGCCGCCGCTTTTACCCAACCATCCGCAATCGAATCCGTGCCTTTGTAGGGGTCGAGCATTGCTCGACCCCATCTCGTCCAGGTCCACAATGTTCGTCACAAAGCCCGATTTTTCCTCGTTCTTAAGCGCGCACCCGTAATTTATTCCGAACGGAGTCCGCGAAGTGAGGAATCTCTCTTCTCGTGGGTTTCCACCCAAGAGACATCCCTCGTATCTCTTGCAGCGACGGTGCTGCCCCGTTTCTGTACCCTGTTCTGCCGTGTCGAGCAGGTCGCAATACGGACGGAAGCCAAATTTATTTGCGAATACGGCCGTTCATCCATCTCAAAACGTCAGCTTCAGCCCCAGCTGAATCTGCCGCGCACCAGTCGTGAAATCCGGCCGCACCAGTTCGGAAGTGGATTGTCCGAACCCTGCGCCGTCCGCGATCATGTTATCTGGCTGATTAAATTGCACGCGGTTGAAAAGATTGTAGAACTCAAACCGCAAATCAACCTTCATCCGTTCGGTCATACTGATTAGTTTCGTCGTCACAAAATCCGTATTATTGATTCCTGGCCCACGGAATACGTTCCGCCCGATGTTCCCGGGGGATCCAAACGCCGGATCGCTGAAATATCCAACCAACGGGCCGGTCTGCGTCCGCGGAAGGCTGCTGGGTGTCACCGTCGCCTTCGGGTTGTAGTCAGGCCGCGCGGCGAAACCTGTATGCTGCGTATCCACGTTTGTGAACACGTCATACGGCAATCCGCTCGAAAATACCGTAATGCCGGAAAGATTCCACCCTTCCAGCACTCTTCCCCTGGCGCCGTCCGCCCAGCGTTTGGTCCCTCGTCCGAAAGGAAGCAGCCACGAATAATTCATAACCAACCGGTGCCGCACATCAAAATCGGAATTGCCGCGCTCCGGTCCCAAATCCAGCGAGTCGCGCGGAAAGGATTGATTCCCTGCTCCCGGAACCAGCGGGTCAGAAGCGTTGTCGATCGAGTGCGAATACGTGTACGCCCCTTGAATCGCAAACCCGTGCGAGAACCGCTTCGTAATATTCATCTGCAGTGCCTGATATGTCGAACTCGCGATGCTCTTATAAAGTTCCGCCTGCAGAAACGCATTGTTGTTCGCCGCGCTGAAGGGCAGGGAACCGTTGTTTGATCCCAGCCAGAGGTTGCTGAACTGCAGCGCCTGCGGCGGCACACCAAGCGCCTCCAATTCCGAAACTAGCTCCGGCTGTGGTGGATTCCCATCCACCAGCCGCAGCAGGTGCGTCCCCTTCGATCCGATGTAATTCACCTCGAACAGCAGGTTTGGATAAAACTCATGTTGAATCCCGATATTCCATGTCTGCGTATACGGCGTCCGCAGATTGGGGTCGATCAGGAAAGGAAGAATCGGTGAGCACGGCATGCCTGAGCTTGCCGGTGGGCAATTGTTCGCGATCGGTGATGGCGTAAAGTTCGTGAGCGGTGTCTGTGCGCTCAGTGCGCACTGGGAAATATCCATCGGATTTTTGTCGCCAAAGAACTGCAGTAGCCCACCACACGTATTCGTTTCCAGCATCTGATACGGCGGATCGCCTCGCAGCATGCTGATCAATTGCCCAAACACCCGGTCATGATAAATCCCGTAACCCGCGCGCACCGAACTCTTGCCGTTCCGGAACGGGTCCCAAGCCGCCGCCACGCGTGGCTCGATGTCATTCCACTCATTGTGATAAAGCGGTGCCTCCCCGCTGCCATTTCCGGCTCTGACGAATGTGAACGGCCCCGGCCCATCCGGCGAAACCGTCAGCGTGGACAACTCATTGTTTACTTCCGTCGGCACTCCAAAAAACTCATACCGGAATCCATATGTGAACGTGACATTGGAAAACACTTTGTAGGAATCCTGCCCGAATCCCGCAAATTCATGCTGCCGGAACTGCCGCGCGTCGGTCGCCGTCCGCTCCCCCGCGTTATTAAAAAACTGTGCTTGCGTTTGCAAGTCCACTCCACCCAGCAACATCCACACCATGTTTTGCAGCGTTGGGTCGTAATCAAATTGCGGATTTCCGGTGACAGCCGCTGGGATGCCAAAGTTTGAAAATACGCTGGTATCCATCATCGTCCGCGAAGCATAGTTGTTTGAGCTGTTGGAATAGGCGTCGCGGAACTCTCCGCCGATCTTGATCGTGTGCCGGCTTAGCACCCATGAAAAGCTGTCGCCCGCTGTCAGCGTCCCGCTATCCCTCGTTGACCCGCTGGTGTCTCCCAGCAGGATGCACCCAAAACCGCCTAGGCTACCCGGCAACGGATAGTCCATGCCATTTCCAACCGCATCCAGCCCAGGGCTCAACGCGTTGAACTGGATCACGCCGGTGCACGTCAACGGAAATTCCAGCCGGTTAAATCCCAGCCGCAGCTCATTCGTCATCGTCTGCCGGAACGTCGACGTCAGCCCAAGCGAAATATTGTCGTTGTGCTGGTCGGTGGAAACTCCTCCCAGTCCAGGCAGAAAATCCTGATGCCGGTAGTTGTCATCGGAATACTGGTTGTAGGTATAGCGCACCGCCAGAATCCCGCCCCCATGAAAATCATGGTCGATCCGTCCGGTGACGTTGTTCCCGTTGGAGAGCGAATGGCTCGGAAAATACAGTCTTCCACGGATTCCGTCCAGTATCGGCCCATTCGGCGCCGGGTAAAGCGCCAGGATCTTCTGCATTGTCGGGTCAAGCGGCAAAAATGTAAAATTATTTCCCGTGAGGCTGTTGTATAGATTGCCCGGGCTACTCACGTCGATCGGCTGTCCTAGATAAGTGAATTGCCCCGTCTTGAATTCCGACGTCGGCACAATACTTGTGTTCAACAGTGTAGTGCTGAATCGCTGCAGCTCTTCATTCACGAAAAAAAACGTCTGGTTCTTCCAGATCGGCCCGCTCACCGAATAACCAAACTGGTTACGAACGAACGGGTCATCGTTCCGGTCGGTTGCAAAATAATCCTTCGCCGAAAGCGCCGTATACCTCCCAAACCAGTACGCGTCCGCGTGAAAATCATTTGTCCCATGTTTGCTCACGATATCAATGATGGCCCCGCTGTTGCGCCCAAACTCCGGAAGGAAGCTGTTCGTGATCACGCGGAATTCCTGCGTTGTCTCAGGATTCAGCGATGTCAGACCCTTCGGGAATCCCCCAAAATCGGGGTCGTTGTTATCCGTGCCATCCAGCAGAAAATTGTTGCTGCGTTCTCGCGAACCGTTCACCGAAAACCCGCCAAACAGCGTGTTGCTCTGTACCACTCCGGGCGAAAGCAATATCAACGTATACGGGTCGCGCAGAATCAACGGCAAATCCGTCATCTGCCGAGAGTCCACCAGGTTCCCCGTTTGTGCGTCGTTCAGATTCACGGGCGCCACGGCTTCGCTGGTCACCGTCACCGTCTCTTTCGTCGAACTCACCACCAGCTTCGCATCCAGCGTCAAAACCGCGTCCACGCTCAGTGGCATCCGTGAAAACAGCACGCTCTTGAACCCAGCGTGCTCGATGCGCACGTCATAAATCCCCGGGCTCAGGTTTGTGATCCGGTATGTCCCCGATTCATCCGTCTCCCCCGTTCGCGATATCCCCGTGGATGCATTCAATGCCGTGATTTTCGCGTTCGGCACCTCTGCTCCCGTGCTGTCCGTCACCGTTCCCGCAAACGATCCCGATTGTGCCAACGCACTTGGCGCCAAGCACACCAATGCCACTACCATCAGCCAAATTGCGCTCCAATTCCTCATTGGAAGCCCCCTGATATTTGCAGACATTCAGATGCGATGGATGAACTGGGTCCGTCAAACGCGCGGGCCGCCCCAACCCACTTCGTCCCTACCAGCAATCGAACACTCCCGTGAGCGCTCGTGGGCACGGCAGATTACTTCCCCTGAGGTATTCTGCCGAAATTTCCGTCCACAACCCCAAAACAAAGCCATTGTACGCCCAACTCTCCCCTTCGGGTCATCCTGAATCCACATTTTCTTCCCGCCTTCCTGCTGCTTCCTCGCTCCCTTTTTCGCTCGATTTGCGCCTTTTTGGCACCTTCCCGCTCGTTTACTTTTGCCTCCAACAACGCAAAGTGGTAAGAATGAATTAGAAGTGCCCGGTGCGCTCGCCGGACCCTCCTAGGCCCTCCATGAGCCACAGGCTGCCACCAAACCGCCGGGATTTCCTCAAAACGTGTGCCGCAAGCGCCTTGCTCGCGGGTGGAACTTCTGTCTTCACTCCGCTCTTCTCCGCGCAGGAAAAATCCAAAGTCGTGATCTCTCGCGATCCCCTCCATCGCGGTTCGGGTTCCAGCCTGGATTCCGCTCGCCTCCTGCACATGCTCGATCGCTCCATGCAGGCTCTCTTCGTCACCGCTTCTCCCCTGGATTCTTGGAAACAATTGTTCCGTCCCGGCGAAGTAGTTGGGCTCAAGGTCAACGGCCTGGCTGGCCGCGGCATTTCCACCAACGTCCTCCTCGTCCAACTCGTCTGCCAGCGCCTTCAAGACGCCGGCGTTTCCCCCAAAAACATCATCATCTGGGACCGCCTCAACGAAGACCTGGAAAGCGCCGGGTTTCGCGTCGCCACTCACCCGGATCGCCTTCGCTGTTTCGGCAACGAAACCCTGGGCTACGAAGAAGATCTTTCCATCCACGGAAGCGTCGGCAGTTGCCTCTCCAAAACTCTCACTCAGGTCTGCGATGCCGTCATCAATCTCCCCGTTCTCAAAGATCACTCCATCGCCGGTGTCACCCTGTCCCTCAAAAACATGTTCGGTGCCATCCACAATCCCAACAAATACCACCTCACCGTCGGCGATCCCTACGTTGCCGACGTCAACATGCTCCTCCCCATTCGCCAAAAAGTTCGTCTGCACATTTGCGATGCCACCACCGCGCAATATGAAGGCGGCCCCTCCTTCATGCCTCAATGGACCTGGCCCTGCAACGCCCTGCTTATTTCGCGAGATCCCGTTGCCCTTGACTACACCGGCTGGCAAATCCTCGAGCAGAAAAGGGCCGAGCACGGTTTGAAATCACTACGCGAACTGAACCGTTCTCCAAACTATATTGCGACGGCTGCCGATTCGCTTCACCGCCTCGGCACGAATAACCCAGCCCAGATTGAACAGATAGAGGTCTGATCCTCTTTGCGATGTTGCCTATGGACAAAACATCCAATTCGTCCAGCTCCAAACTGACTGGCTCTCCTCTTTCTCTTCATCGCGATCCGCAAGCCGCAGACACCCTGCCGCGTGATTCCGTGCTCGACTCTCTTTCCAACCTTCCCGAGGCCAGGCACGACCGCCGTACCTTTCTGAAACTCGCAAGCCTTCCGTGCCTCGCCGCCTGCGTCGGCTCCTGCGCCGCGGCTTGGCCCAGTCTCGCCCTGGCCTCTGGCTCCTCCTCCGAAGATTCGCGCTTCATCGTCGAAGCCCAGTTCTATGAAAAGCTTCCCTTCAAGAAAACTCGCTGCAAGCTTTGCCCTCGCGAGTGTGTCATTGACGACCGCGAGCGTGGCTACTGCGGTGTCCGGGAAAATCGCGGCGGCACCTACTACTCTCTGGTGCATTCCCGCGTCTGCGCCGCGCACATCGATCCCATCGAAAAGAAACCTCTCTTCCATTTTTGCCCCGGGACTCTCGCGTTTTCCGTCGCCACCGCCGGCTGCAACGTCAACTGCAAGTTCTGCCAGAATTGGGACATCTCCCAATCCCGCCCAGAACAAGTTCGCAGCAATTATTTGCCTCCCAAGGATCTCGCCAGCCTTGCTCAACAAAATCACTGCCCAGCCATCGCATATACTTACAGCGAGCCCGTCGTGTTCTACGAATTCATGCGCGATGCCGCCGACGCCGCCCATGCTTCCGGCATCAAGAGCGTGGTCATCAGCGGCGGCTTCATTCAGCAGGATCCGCTAAAGAAACTCTGTCCATCCGTTGATGCCATCAAGGTGGATCTGAAAGCCTTCTCGGAGAAATATTACAAGGAAGTCGTCAATGGAGAACTCAAGCCTGTTCTCGACGCGATCGTCACCATGCGCAAGCTTGGCACGTGGACCGAACTCGTCTATCTCGTAGTTCCCACTTTGAACGACTCTGACGCCGAATTCCGCGCCCTCGCTCATTGGGTCAAATCCAGCCTTGGCCCCGACGTTCCTCTGCATTTCTCCCGTTTCTACCCGCAATATCTGCTGAAAAATCTTCCGCCCACGCCATTGGAAACGCTCGAGCGCGCCAAAGCCATCGCTGACGGCGAGGGCCTCCACTACGTCTATTTGGGCAATGTTCCAGGACATCCCGCGGAAAGCACCTATTGCCCCAAATGCGGTCGCATCGTCATTAAACGCGAAGGTCTGACAATGCAGGAGATCCATCTTCGGAAAGGTAAATGCGAATTCTGCCAGCAACCCATCGCGGGCATCTGGCAATAAGGATCTTGTCGCGCACTTCGCGCGCTGTGAGGGATAAATGATGAGAAAAAGATTCGGCGTCGCGGTTTTCGTTTTGTCCGCCTTCCTCGCTTGCCAGCTTTCCGGCGATGCCAGACGCGCGGACGACAAACCTTCAATCCGCCAACCCGCTGTCGCCGGCCAATTCTATCCCGCATCACCCGATGAACTCCGCCACATGATCAATGACGATCTCGCGCAAGCTGAGGTCCCTCCGCTGTCCGGCAATTTGATTGCTCTTGTCGCTCCCCACGCTGGCTACATCTACTCAGGTAAGGTTGCCGCCCACAGTTATGCGCTCCTCAAAGGCAAAAAGTACGATCGCGTCGTCGTCATTGCCCCTTCTCACTATGAAGCTTTCCCCTTCGTCTCCGTCTACGATGGCGATGCCTACGCCACCCCGCTCGGCAACGTCCCCGTGGACAAGGAATTCGCCGCCAAACTTGCCAAATCCAGTTCGCTCATCCAGCTTTCCAGCCGTGGCCACACTCCCGCCCAGGAGCAGGGAGAGCATGCCCTCGAAGTCCAACTCCCCTTCCTTCAGACGGTACTTGGTGATTTCAAGCTCGTTCCCATCGTTATGGGCGATCAAAATTATGAAATCGAGCGCGCCCTCGGTCTTTCCCTCGCCAAATTGCTTAAGGGCACAAACACACTAATCGTTGCCAGCTCCGATCTCTCGCATTTCCACACCTACGACCAGGCTTCGGCGATGGACCACAAAACTCTAAATGCCATCTCCGAGTGGGATTACCTCAGCCTCTCGCAAAATTTCGAGCGCCGAATTTGGGAAGCTTGCGGCGGAGGCCCCATTGTCTCCACCATGATTGCGGCAGAGCGTCTCGGCGCCAATCAGGCCAAAATCCTGAAATATGCAAACACCGGCGATGTTACCGGCGATCACAGCCGCGTAGTCGGCTACGGTGCCGTTGCCCTGCTTCATGCGGATAGCCGCTCTGCTCAGGCCGAACCGTTTTCTCTCTCTCCCAAGGAAAAAGACACCTTGATTCAATTGGCAAAAAAATCCGTCGAGACCGCCGTCCGCGAACAGAAAATGTACGACCCGCCCGCCTCTGATTTTGCCGCATTCCAGCAGGAGCGCGGTGCCTTCGTCACTCTCACGGAAAAAGGCGAACTGCGCGGTTGCATCGGTTTGACTACGGCCGAAAAGCCCCTCTATCTTTCTGTGCGCGACGCTGCTGCCCTTGCCGCTCTTCGTGATCCGCGCTTTCCTCCCGTGGACTCCGCCGAACTCCCCGCCTTGCAATACGAAATCTCCGTCATCTCTCCGTTCCACCACGTGATGGACTTCAAGGATATTCGCATCGGTCGCGATGGCCTCCTCATGGTCCATGGCCGCGACGAAGGCATCTTTCTCCCACAAGTCCCCACCGAGCAAGGTTGGGATCGCACGACCTACCTCGAGGAGTTGGGTCGCAAGGCCGGTCTCACTCGACAAGCCTGGCGCGAGGAAAACACCGACATCTTTGCCTTCACCGCCGTTGTCTTCGGTGAAGCCAAACCGCCCACAGCTCTTACGCCGGAACCGCCCGCCGTCCAAAAGCCAACAGCCCGGCAAGGATCGCCGGTCCCAGATTCACCGCAGCCATAACCCACGCTGTATCCCGAAATCCAAAAACGGGTACCAGGTACATGCTCAATATCACCGCACCCACGCAAGCCCCCGCCAGATCCAACGCATAAAGCGTTCCCGGTCCGCTTTTTCTTCCTGCCGAATTTGAAAAAAAGATGCGCGTCGCCACCGCGAACTGATACCCGCCAAAAATCCCGCACGAAACTCCCAGCACCGGAAACAGAACTTGGCTCGTCAAGAAAACTGTTGCGGGATTATTGATCGTCGCCAGCACCTCAAACAGCAAGTACAACACCACTGGCGAAACGCCCGCCGTCAATTGCAAATAGAAAAGTCGCCGCCCGTCACGCGCACCCTTTGCACCCGCGGCGCCGCGCAATCCCCAGCCGCTCCCCATCGCCATGCCCAGCATGAATCCTGCGATGATGATCGCAAGCTGCTGGTACACGTATCCATAAATCGCCTGAAATGCCAGCAAAAGCAGCAACTCCAGTCCGATCAGCGTAAATCCCATCGCGGCGGCGCAAAATCCCGCGCTCACACGCGCGCGATTTCTCGCTCCTGAAGCCCAGCTTATAATTCCCGCAAGCCCCAGCACGCCCAAAGCAATCCCCGTTACCAGCGGGACGATCCGCACCGACGCCATCGCCTGAAATACCCGCCGGTACCCGCTGTTGAACTTCGTGCTCCATAACGCCACGTCGAAGTAGTACGCGATTGGCGCAAAGTCCCGGTTCGTCCGCGTATCCACCTCAGGCTGAATCTCCGTCTCCAGTTCCGCCATGCGGTCCGGCATCATCCGGTAGGGAAGATAATTCTCGCCAACGTACTCTGCATGGATTCTTCGCGCTCTCATCCGCGCCACCAATTCCTGCGCCCCATTCGTCAGCCTTCCCGTTTCCGCCGCCGCAAAAAAATGCACCGTGTCCCCCGGAATCGTCGTCACGATTGGAAATACCTGCCGCAAGGTTTTGTTGATGCAACGCAAAAACTCGGCCAGGTCCGGGCTGATGTAATCCTCCGAACCCTTCAATTGAAACGAAAACACTCCCCCCGGCGAAAGCTTGCCTTCTGCCTCCTGAAAAAATTCCTGCGTATAAAATCGGTTGAGCTGCGCCGTCTGTGGGTCCGGCAGGTTCACGATGATCACGTCAAACTTGAATTCAGTCGTTCTCAAAAACAATCGGCCATCCATGTTGTGAACATGCATTCGCGCATCAGTGCTTAACGCTCTCCACTCCTCGGGGAAATACTTCCTCGCCAATTCCAGCATCGTCGGATCCAACTCAACGTAATCGATTCGCTCCAGGCTCGCGTATTGCAGCGCTTGCGCGAGGCTTCCGTTCAAGCCGCCGCCAATTAGCAGCAGGCTAGTCGGTGCCGCATGCTGCAGCAGCGCAAAATGCACTGCCTCTTCGGCGGCAGCTTGATCAGGCACATGAAACGCTGCCAACCCATTCTCAAACAGGCTCCGCGTGCCTTCCGTCTGCAAAATCGCCAGATTTCCGTACGCGGAATTTCTCGCCGCCACCAGCTCAAAGCCGCTCCACAGTCGCTTCTGCGAACTTCTTTCCAGCCACGAACATCCGAAAGGAATCACCAGCAGCGCGATCGCACCAACTACCACCCACACAACTTTCCGCCGCCTTAGTGAACCAATCATCAAACTCGCCGCCCCCGTTATATTCAGCAGGCAAAGCAGCGCCGCAATTTGAAAACTCGTGAAATGCCGGATCAGCAGCAGGCTCGCCAACACGCCGCCAGCTCCTGAACCCACCGCTTCCAGAAGGTAAACATTGCTGGACCCTGCCGTCGTCGACGTCCCCGCCTCCTCGGCATACAGCCGGCTCCCCACGGCAAATAGCCCGCCCGAAAGCACACAAAAAGCGCTCAGCACCACCAACGAAGTCAGCGCCATCGGCCCGGGCCCCAGAATCTCTCCCGGTACATTTTGAAAAATTCCTTTGCTTGCGCGCGCCATGTAAATCGCCAGTGGAAAGGCAACTCCCGCGCTCACTTCGATCCACGACATCAGCCGTCGCGGCGCCCCCGTCCGCGTGGCCCAGCGCCCCAGCCCGCTGCTTCCAATCGCCGTCCACAGCAGCCAGCTCGCCAGCATCAGTCCCAGCGACATCTCGTTCCCGCAAAAAACCACCATCAACTCGCGCATCAACACAATCTGCGCAATCACCGCGGTAAACCCGATCAATAGCAAGACAGGTCGCACGCCTCGTGCAGCTCGCCCTGTGCTCTGTGAATCAATCTGCGTTGTACCGGGGCGGTCCACGGAAGTAGCATTAGTCTCACGGCCGCGTGAAGTCAAACTTGAGGTGCAACATGCCCACTCATGCCACTCCTGAAACTGTCACCGCTTCTAATGAACTTCCCGAGGATCTCCTCCTCACGATCCGGGGTTTTCAGGAAAGTCGCACGATCCTTACCGCCATTGAACTGAACGTTCTTGCGGCCGTTGGCGATGGCGCATCCTCAGATCAAGTCGCTGCCAATCTCGCCACTCATCCTCGTGCCACGGAAATGTTGCTGAACGCCCTCGTCTCCATGGGTTTGTTGACCAAATCCGCAAACGCATTCCACACAACGCCAGTAACGGCGCGGTTCTTCGCTGGCAAATCCTCCGACGATGCCCGCGCCGCAATGATGCATAACGTAAACCTTTGGCATAGTTGGTCCACGCTTACGGATTGCGTCCGCGCGGGAACCTCCGTGCGGCGTCAGCAATCCCCGGCGCGCAGCGGCGATTACACGGAATCTTTTATTGCCGCAATGCACCACTACGCTCAATCGCGCGCGCCCCATGTCGTGCAAGCCGTCGGCGTCCAGGGTTTGCACAAAATGCTCGATGTTGGCGGCGGCTCTGGCGCTTATTCCATCGCCTTTGCGCAAGCCAACCCATCGATTCAGATTGAGTTGTTGGATCTGCCGGACGTTCTACCCATCGCTCAGCGCCACATCGATCACGCAAACCTCTCCAACCGCATCAAGCCGCGTCCCGGCGACCTTCGCACAGACCCCCTCGGCAAGCAGTTCGACTTGATTCTTATCTCCGCCATCTGCCATATGCTCGGTCCCGACGAAAATCGCGATTTACTCAAGCGCGCTCACACGGCCCTGGCGTCCAACGGCCGCATCGTCATCAGCGATTTCATTCTCGAAGCCGACAAAACTTCGCCCAAGCAAGCAGCCCTCTTCGCCTTAAACATGCTAGTCGGCACGCGCGAAGGCAGCGCCTACAGCGAAAATGAATATGCCGCGTGGCTGCGCGAAGCCGGCTTCCATAACGTCACCCGTCAGCGCCTGCCCGGCCCAGCCCATCTAATGCTAGCCACCCACTAACGAGCCTTGACCTATAGCGTCGCCTGTAGCGCAGGGAGAGTCCGCGAGCCCTGCGGTTGTCCTCTTCGGTTTATCTCAGGATTGTCTTGCTTTTGTAGTGGCCGACCTTCAGGTCGGTTCTTGGGTTTTGTAGGGGCGCAGCATTGCTGCGCCCCATTTCAGCAAAACTTCAACCGTGAAGTTGCGTTCGAGTTTTCACCAATCACATGCGTATCTGCACCAACTCCATCCGCTCCGCTTCTCGCGCCGGAAAACTATGTCCTGCCATCATCCCCGCCGTAACCACGCCCGTCCTCACAAACGATTTTTCGCAATCCGCCGAAGATGGTCCCCGCATATTTCCTTCCATGAACGCCAGCCCCGGGCACCGCGTGCACGTCCCCAGATGGGCGCACGACGAGCATGTCGAAAGATGTTTCGCGCGAATCCCGCGAACCTCGCGCAGTTCTGCGGACTCCGCCCAAATCTCCGCGAACGTTTGTCGGCGCAAATTTCCGCACGCCAGTGGGAATTGCACGCAAGGATAAACCTCTCCCCGCGGCGAAACATAACACGATGTGTGCCCGGCGCTGCAAGGTATACCTTCGCGAATATCGTCATCAATGGCGGCGGGTGGCGCACAAAAATTCCCAACATCGCCCACCAATCGTTCGTCCCGGAATACGGTACGAAGTTCTTCGCTCGGCAAGCGCATTCCCAGTATCGACGAATCCCCGTTCAGCATCGGTGTAATCGTCGGGTCCACCGTGTATTGCGCGCCCGTTTCTGCGGCTAATTCCTGTACGGCCGCGTAGTCTCCCGCGTTGCTCCGCATCAATACATTCGCCAGCGTCACCTTCAGCCCTGCCGCGCGCATCACTCGTATTCCCTCGATCGTGCGCTTCAATGATCCTGGCAGTTTCGTGATCCCGTCGTGAATTTCCGCCCTGTGCGAGTACACGCTCACCTGGACCTGCTCGACTCCCGCCTCCTGCATCCGCCGCGCTTCTTTTTCCCGCACAAGCACCGCGTTCGTTTTCAGCTTTACGTTGAATCTCAGTCCGCGCGCATACTCGATTACTTCAAAACAATCCTTCCGCAGCAGTGGTTCTCCCCCGCTGATCGTCAAAAAAAATGTCCCAGCCTTCGCAAATTGCTCCAGAAAACTTTGGATCTCGCCTGTCGTCAGTTCGTCTTTTCCATCGTGCTCCAGATAGCAGTGTTCGCAGCGCTCGTTGCAACGGTAAGTCACGTCCAGGTGCACGCTCAAAGGCACTCCCAGCCGCTGCGCCTTGCGATTCACTTGTTCCATCAAGCTCATTGCGTCTTGCCCGCCCCGGCGCTCGCTTCCGCAATCGGAGATTCCGCCAGTATTAAAATGCCCCGTTCCGCCAACTCCTTCACGAATTGTTCGGCGTCTTGAAGCGCCTCCCCCTTTTCCACATCGAATTCCGCACAAATCCGCTCTTCCACAATTCTCATTAACGGCGTCTTGCCGTCTGCCGCTTTCCAAATTAGTGTCGCCACCTCATTCAGGTTGAACAGCGTCGAATCCGCCGCCGACATGATCACCATCTCTTCGCCCAGTTGTCGCGCGGCCACGCTCCGGCTGCGCGCCACATAACATTCCTTCATCGCACCATCTCCCATGCGCGCCCGCCCGGCGTGAATTCCATTTCCACCACTTCCGCGCTCGATACAAAGTGCACCACTGCATCCAGCACTCGTTCGCCTAGTTCGTCGTCCTGCGCAAAAAATAGGACGTGCCGCATTAGCGCGCGTATCGCCTGGGTCTTCTTCACAGGTCGCAATCGGTTCGTTTGCCCTTGCTTCAGCAGGCAAACTCGCTGCACTGGCGCCGATTCGTTTGCGCCCGGCCGCGCCAGCTCACCCGCAAATGGCGTACCATGCGCCAGGTAGCCATTCTCGATTCGCCGCACATAAGAAATCTCGTCCGTAAGCACCACCGCATCGTCTGGTGCGGCCTTCACCATCGTGGTTTTCCCCGCGCCGGAAATTCCCGCAAACAAAAATGCGCGCCCGTTCCGTATCGCGCTCGATGCGTGCATCTGAAATCCGCCTTCCATCGCAAGCAACAGCGAATGCGTGATGCGCAGCACTGTATCAATCGAATATGGATTGGCGCACTGGCGAATCCACCCTTCCCGCTTCTCCAAATTCCATTCCGCACGAAAGTCGCCGCGTTGCATGCACCACGTCGAGCCCCGCCTGACGACGCTCACGTCTTCGTCACTAGGCACACGGTTCGCGCTTAATTCAATTTCAAATCGGCAAGCTGCCACTGCGCATGGATTCACAAATCCCGCGTACCGTTCCGCAATCACCTTCCGAAACGCAGAATCGCCGGTGCGCAACTCAATGGGAACGCCGCCAATCTCCACCGTCACTCCAGTGGCGATCACTGAGCGCTCCACGATCGCCCTCTGTACCAAAACTCCCGCCGCCATCACGTGTACTCCGTCTTGGTTTCGCCCGCCCCTGCCATAAGCCCCTCACCCCGCTGAAAATACCGTGCCTGCATCCTCTGCCAGCCCAAGAGCAGCGCCACCGCAACTGTGGAGTGCCGAACAATCAGCCCCACCACTCGCCCCCGCATCCCCATCGTCGTTCGGAGCCGCAAAGGCATTCCCCGCCGCACAATCGAAGTGACGCGCCCCAACAGTTCGTCGCCACTCACCGGCGCGTCCTCATCCACCAATGCGTCGCCTCGCAGTACATAAAGTCTTTCAGCTCCCTCTCCCAAAATCTTCACGATGCGATGCACACGAAATCCATCGGCAATCCGGCAAAGCACCACGTCTCCGCATCGCGGCTCTCCATCTCCAAAGCTACTCACCGTCAAACAGTCCCCCGGATAGATCGCCGGCAGCATGCTGTTCCCGCGAGCAACAAATCGCACCTCTGCGAATTCCCGCAATATCTCTGCGGCTAGTTCCAGTTTCAAAATATTCCGTGATGGCGTTTCTTTTTTCATTGGCTGCCGCTGGCTCAAGAATTCTTTCGGTTAAACCGGCACTGCGCCTGCGTGGACGAAAGCTTTCCGCAAGCCAGCGCCATCGTCTCAAACACCCGTTCGTACTCGAACGCCGGCTTGACGTAGGGCCTCTTCTTCTTGGGTCCGTCAGAGCCGCCGCTCTTTATTTCGTCGGCTCCGTTCTCGCCTACCTCTTTCATTCCAGTGCCGCCTGCGTCAGTTTGACCGCGCACCCGCCGGTGTCAGTCAGGACTGTATTGTTGCTGCAACTATTGTTTTCTCCCAGCGCATTGAAGTAGATGCTCGCGGCCTGCGCCGATGCGCTGTTGTTATCCACGATCATTCCGCTGGGACCCAAGCCATACGTCACGAAGTTGGCGAACGTTCCGAATGCGCTGCTGGTGATGTTCACCGTCGCCATGTTCGTTTGACTGCTCTGCAAAGCGGCGACAAACAGCCAATCCGTGGTGGTTGTCGTGTTATCGAATTCAAGCAGCGGCGCCCATTCCGCCCCCGGGCCTCCACCCGCGCTCAGAGTATTCGTTGGCGCTCCCGCAGTCATAACCCCAGTCGTGCTGTTAAACGTGACTGCATAAATGTAAATATCTCCGGTCGTGGTCGAGCCGGCCGAACATGGTTGGCTAATCACACCCGTGGTTCCACCCACATAAATAAGCGCACCCGATGTCGTGGGGCTGGTGTAGTAGAGATTGTTGAACACAGGGGCATGCATGTTGCACTGGTTCCCCGCGCCAATCTGCGCCACAACAGGCGAACTCAAGTTCATCTTGGCCTGCGCCAGCACGCCATAGGCTCCAGCGTTTCCCGACCCGCTCACCGCGTATACGAATCCATCCACCCCGTCCACCATGGGCGGATCCACGATGCCTCCATACGTTTTGCTCGCGACCCCGTCGCCTACAACAAGCGATGTCACTGTTCCCGTTTGTGATATGGAATAGAGCTTCCCGTCGGAGCAGCCCTCGTACACATTCAGCGTGACAAAATCCAGCACCGGAGCGGTCAACACTCCGCTGCATACAGTTACTGCTCCGCTCGTTCCCCAGGTCGTGTCGATACTTGGCGCTGGTTTCGTGCCACCCTTGCAGTCTGGATTTCCCGCCGTGCAAAAAACATCCTTGATGCGATACAAAAACCCAATATCGTTCCCCACGTAAGCCACATCGCGTATGTAGTCCACAAACGGGGAAGACAATGTCACGGTCCCAGTCTTGGAAGCTCCCAGCGCCAGGTCCGTCGCGGTTCCGCTCCCTGCCACCGGCGCATTCGCTGTGAAACTGCTGATTGTCTTCGGCATCAAGACATTCTGCAGGGCAGTCGCAACAACTCCATCCCCTGCCTTAAACGCCAACACGTGAAAGTGCGCGGCGCTTCCACTGATCGATTCCACGAAAGCGATCTCTGTTCCCGTATTGTTTACGTTATTGGGGTCGAATGAAATCACTGGCGAGGTCGGCACCTCTCCTCCCCCCGCGATTCCCTGTACGTTGTAGGACCAATAGACTTTTGCTGTTGTGCCCAGATCGGATGTAGTCGGCGTGCGATTGCAGATCCCTGTGGCGCCCGCCGTCCCGCTGTAAAGCTGGTTGAAGGCCACTAGATTCGGCTGCGTTGCGCTGCCCTTTGCCGCAATCGGGAATACCACATAGTCGTTCGCGCAACTCGGTGCCTGCGTCACGTCAAAGCTGTATTTCGCCGGGTACATTGTTGGTGCTGTCCCGGCTGCCCCAAGGTAGATACTCCAATCGCGTTCCAGTGTGGGAGCCACTGGCCGGGGGCCCGGCACTGGCTGATGAATGGGACGCGATGGCGGGAATCGGTAGTGAATGCTTTCCGGTCGTGCCCGCCAACCGAAAATGGCTCGCGGGTCGGCGCTTGCCTTCTCTACATCAGCCAGGTATCCCCAATTCGTATAGATGACGTGGCGCGTGCTCCAGTCCCGGAACTCCGGCACGCGTTGGTGTGTCACCACCACTCCCCCTCCACGCGTGGTCCCACCTACCAACGTCATTCCCGCCGCAACCGCCAGCAACGCTCCTACTTGCAACGTCCTCTTGCCCTGCATTGCTTTCCTCCCGCTGTTCCTGTTGCCTAGCGCGTTCGCCATGGTCACTCGCGAATCGTCGCTTGGCCGCCTATCAATTATTTTGAGCTGAGTTGCTGCAGAACCCGCAAGGGGAGCTTACGAAGCTCCGGCATGGGGAGCGGGGAGGGTCCCAATGGCGCCTGAACGGGCTCACCTTCTATTAGATGCCCTCTTATAGGGGGCTCCTCTCCGGCAGGGGGCAGTTGTCGCTAAACAGTTAACAATTAACGCGTTACTTAAGTATCTCCCATTTATTTCTCAATTTCAGACACCTCCTAACGCCTCGCGGAAGTGTCTCAAGTTGGGAGTGTGCTCCTACCGCAGGCTCACGTAAGGACTTAGGGGATGATTTTTGTCGGCTTGCTGAGATTGTTCCCAACCCTCTAGCCTCTGCCGTCCAGTCCAATAGGCAAGCGATCCTCGCTGGCGAACTTTTGTGTTCCAATCCGCTACGCCACCGCAGCGTGATGTAAACTCTTTCCTGTCCCGTAATGCAGAATCTCATCTTGCGACTTGTGCTCGTCACTCTTGAGGTTCAACCATCTACTCGGGCCTAAAAGGCAGGGCTCAGGTGCCAACTGACGGCGCAACCTTAGTCAAAGTTCTCCGGCTCGACCCACGGGACAATGTCCTCGTCGCCCTAGCCGATCTACACAAAGGCGAATCCGTAACTTCATCCGGAAACGATTACCTTCTGCTCTCCGATGTCCCCGCCAAACATAAATTCCTCACTCAAAATCTTTCCGCCGGTGAAGACATCATCATGTACGGTGTCCTCGTCGCCAAAGCCACACAGACTCTTCAGCGCGGCGATCTGCTTTCCACTCGCAATGTCCGCCATGCGGCCGCTTCCTTTCACGCAAAGGAAGGCGCCGCGCCCTGGACCCCTCCCAACGTTTCCTCCTGGCTTTCAAATTCTTTTCTTGGCTATCACAGACCCGACGGCCAGGTGGGTACTCGCAACTATTGGATCGTCCTTCCTCTCGTATTTTGCGAAAACAGGAATTTGCACGTCCTGAAGCAAGCCTTCGAGGAAGAATTGGGATTCACCGCCCCGCAAATCTATCGCCGCCAGGTAGCCGAGTTAGCGCGCCTCTATCGCCAGGGCAACACCAAGCAAATCAAGAAAGTTTCTCTCAACCAATCTTCCCAGCAGCCCGCACCCTCCAAAATCTTTCCCAATATCGATGGCATCAAATTCCTCGCTCACGAAGGCGGCTGCGGCGGCACTCACGAGGATTCCCGCAATCTTTGCGCCCTGCTGGCCGGATACATCCATCATCCCAACGTCGCTGGCGCCACTGTCCTAAGCCTCGGTTGCCAGCACGCGCAAATTCCCATCCTGCTCGAGGAACTGAAACTCCGCGATTCCCAGTTCCGCAAACCTCTTCTGATCTTCGAGCAGCAAAAAAGTGTCTCCGAATCCGCCATGCTTTCCGAAGCCATCCGCGAAACCTTTCTGGGACTCATCGAAGCCAACAAATCCGTTCGCGAACCCGCGCCTCTGTCGCATCTCACCCTCGGCCTCAAATGTGGCGGCTCCGACGGTTTCTCCGGCCTCTCCGCCAACCCCGCCATCGGCCATACCGCCGATCTCCTCGTCGCTCTTGGCGGGAAGGGAATTCTCTCCGAATTCCCCGAACTCTGTGGCGTCGAGCAGGAACTTATCAATCGTTGTGTCAGTGAAGAAGTCTCCAGCCGCTTCATGCAACTCATGAGTGATTACGCCGCGCGCGCCAAAGCAGTTCGCTCCAGTTTTGAAATGAATCCTTCCCCCGGCAATATTCGCGATGGTTTGCTCACCGACGCGATGAAATCAGCCGGCGCAGCCAAGAAGGGCGGCACTTCGCCCGTCGCGGCGATCCTCGATTACCCCGAATATTCCACCGTGCCCGGTCTGCAACTTCAGTGCACGCCGGGAAATGATGTGGAATGTGTTACCGCGCAGGTAGGTGCCGGAGCCAACGTCGTCTTGTTCACCACCGGACTGGGTACGCCCACAGGGAATCCCATCGCCCCAGTCCTCAAAATTTCCACTAATTCAAATCTCGCCCAGCGCATGCCCGATATCATTGATATCGATGCAGGCCCAATAATCACCGGCGAAAAAACCATCGAACAAATGGGTGAACATATTCTGAATCAAGTAATCCAGGTAGCCAGCGGCCAACTCCGCACAAAAGCCGAACTCCTCTCTCAGGACGACTTCATCCCCTGGAAGCGCGGCGTCTCCCTTTAAGCTCGAGGGCCGCGACTAAGCGTTGGACTTTCCACTTCGAGGCGTGCTTCAATTTCATCAATCCCATCATGGGGGCTAGCGCGTGGTCTCCAATTCGCACGAAGGAGAACTAAACCATGAAAACGAATCACAAACTGGCGCTGGCAGTTCTGGCGGGCGTCGCGATCGGTATTGCTGGCGCCGAGGCGATTCATGCACAGCAGGTCAAAGCGCCTCCGGGCTACGTCATCGCCGAAGTCGAGGTATCAGACCCCGCTACCATGCAGAAGTATGGCGAGAAGGTGCCCGAGACCTTGGCGCCCTTCAATCACCACTATGTCGTTCGTGGGCACAACATCCAGGCACTCGAGGGTGAGCCGCCTAAGGGTGGCATCGTGATCATCGCTTTCGACAGCGCTCAAAAGGCCCGCGAGTGGTGGGATTCACCGGCTTACGACGCGATCAAGCCCATCCGGCACAGCGCGGCGAAGAGTCGCATCTTTATTGTCGAAGGTGTCCCACCTCAGTAACGCGACGGTGCAGGTGCATTCGATTCGACTTCAAATATCCGTCATTCCGAACGGAGTCTTCGGAGTGAGATGCGATTTTCCATCGCACGTATTTCGTGCGATGAAATCCCTCTTCCGTCTCAGATTACAAGTTAATACGAAGGCCTACTCAGCTCGTCCCCAGCGCCACAACCTTCATCCGCACCTTCTCAAACTCCACCGTTCCCAATCCCCGCCCGCTCGCCATCTTCAAATACGGCAACGCCGCCGCATCCAAATTCCAATAAGCCTTCGCCACATAGGCGTCCAGCGCCACCGGGTCCGTCCCCGCAACCAACGTCTTCTTCACTGATACGTCTTCCAGGTTTCCCCCGGTCGGCCCATTCCGCAATAGCACCCGGTAGCAATCCATCAGCGTCAGCGTCGGCTTCATAAAATCCGCCAGATCAACCAGGCTTGCGTGAATCTGTTGATGCAGCCGGTGCCGTTGCCCTCCCAATATCCCGTACCAGTTCTTCATTCCCAGCGTCGCCCCCGTCAGGCTGTGATGCTTTGCGATCGGAATATTGATGATTTTGTCGGCTTCCAGAAACGGTTGAAACACTGGCCAGGCTTGCAGCACATCCCCGCCCAGGTCCACTTCCTTGAAACGCGACGGCTCCGGCAAAATCACTTCTGCGCCTTCTCGCCGCGCCGCCTCCGCAATGCCCGAACGTTCAAAGCACCGCCGCGGATCGTTGCAGCTCACATCCGTCACAATCACCTTTTTCGCACCTGCTTCCCAGCACTGCCGCACCACTTCTGCCACCGTTTCCGGATTCGTGTTCGCGGCCTGTTCCGGCGTGCGGTCCCACGCGATGTTCGGCTTCACAATCACTACGTCCGTGCGCCCGATGAACCGCCGTATTCCTCCCATTTCTTCCAGCGCGCGTTGCACCAGTTCCCGCGGATTCCCGCCGCCAATCACCGCCAGTTCCGGAAGCGCCGCATTCGCCGCAATCGTATGATCCCGGCGTGCGCCCATCACCAATTGCTCTTCCGGCCGCGCGCTCCTCTGACTCAACCAATACCCCGCCGCCACCGTGCCCGCGCTAATCCCAGCCAGCCGCAGGATTCGCAGCATCGCTTCTCGCCGGTCGATCCCCGTCGCCTTCTCCGTTGCCGCGTTTTCTTTCGTTTCCGCCACTGCGCTAAACCTCTACCAGCTTGATGCGATTTGGATCGTCTGTTCCCAACCGGTGTTGCGCATCCGCCGCAACCTCAAGGTACTTCGCCGGCCTGCCCATTTCCGCCAGCGGTTTCAATCCTTGCTCCGCGCGTTTTTTCTCGATAATGTGCCACGCCGTCCTGTCAATGGCCACCGGATCGCTCGCCACCATCAACCCGTTATATCTCCACGTAGTTTGCGGACGGAACATCGGCCCGCCCTCATAGCACGCCGTCATTGCATCGGCAATCACCAACCGGAATTTGTTTTTGATCGCTGGGATCATGTTCAAATCCGCAATGTACGGGCAGCAGTTATTGTCGTGCAGGTCCTGAGGGTTGTGATTGACCCCGTACATGTTTTTCAGCGCCATCGTCACTCCCGCAAGATCGTGATCCTTCGGCAGCGGCACATTGATCATGCAGTCACACGTTCGCGTCAGCAGCTTCGATAGTCGCGTCTTCACCACACCAAACTCGGATACCGTCTCCTCATACCCCACTTCTTTGCTGTCCGTCCCCAGTATCCGCACCCCGTTCCCCGTGTTCGTTAATTTGTACCCCACGCGGTCCATCTCCCGGTTCGTCCGGTCCCACACCACAATGTTGTTCGCTTTCACGCCCGCCTGCTGCAATCGCTCGCAGATTGCCTCCACCAGCACCACGTGCGTCGAAAGCCCCGGTCCACCAATCGTGTTCACCTTCAGTCCGACCACTTCTCCCGGACGCACCAACTTCTTCCACGGTGTCACCGGATCATCGCTCTGATAGAAAGTCTGCACCGCGCGGTCCAGCAGTTTTTCCACCCGGCTTGCTTCCGGCTTCGCGCTCGTTCCAAACAGGTCCGCGTCTCGCGCGATCACGACGGTGGATTTTCCTCCAGCGCCTTCCACGGCGCCTGCCTCCGCAGCCGCCAAAAGTCCCACTTTGGCCGCCACCGCGCTCACTGCCAGGTTCTTCAGAAATTCTCTGCGGCTCTTTCCCTGTTTCTCGTTCATCTCCGCGCCCTCCTGCGAATCTCCATCCACCTCTCCCGAAACCTACACCCCGTCATTCCGAACGGAGTCGGCGAAGTGAGGAATCTCTCTGCTCTTGCGCTCCATGGACCTAGCAACTCCTAACGCGTCAACTTCTTCTCGATCGCTCTCCCCAGGTCCACCATCTCCTGCTCCAACTGCGGCGCCTCTTGATACGCCACAATCCTCACCAGGTATTCACCCTTCCGAAACGTCAAGCTCTGCTTGTACAACCGCGAGGCTTCTCCCACACCCGCGTTCTTCGCCGCCCCCGCGGGCTCCGACTCAAATATCTTTTGCGCACCTGCGGCGTTGGACATCGTATAAATATCCGCCACCACCTGCGTCTGGTCCTTCGCTTTGTAATCCGCAGTGGATGTGCTCTTTACCCCAGCCTGCAGGTACTTTTCTGCATCCCCGTCAATGTAATCAGACAACTGCTCCGCCGCAAACGTGCGAATCTCTCCCGTCCTCACCCAGCCGTTCAATTCGCCCCCCTCGGGAAATCCATGATTCTGCGGCCCCGAGATTTTCTTGCAACCCCCGCTCGCCAGCAGTATCCCCGCGAACACCGCGCTGGCCACAACGCGCCACAACATTTCTCTTTTCCTCATCGCGCACTCTTCCTTCGTTGATTCAGCAGAATCTGGTTCGTCTTCGACCGTGTTTCCCCAATACTGCTCACCGCCACTGCCGGCTGCCCCTGCACCGGACACGCGTATTCGCAAGCCCCGCAGCCCACGCAGCGCTCCGGATCAACGCGCGGTTGCTTCAACACTTTCACTTTTCCATTCGCGTCAATTACTTCCGCATCCTGGACGTAAATCGCCTTCGGTGAAGTGGGGCACCATTCCTCGCATACAATGCATTCCGTCGCCATCGCCCACGGCAAACACCGCCCGCGATCGTAAAACGCCGTTCCAATCCGTATCGGTTTCGATTCGCTGTTGACTCCCACCACCCACGCCTTTTCTTTCGGCGTGATCTCCCAAATCGCTCCCGGCGGGCAAACCTGCGAACACAGCACGCAACTCGGCTCGCAATAACCGATGCGCGGCACCAGCACCGGTGTCCACAATCCTTCCAGCCCTGCTTCGCTCACTGCCGGTTGCAGCGCGTTGTTCGGGCAAACCTTCATGCATTCCCCGCACCGCACGCATCGTGCCAGAAACTCCGATTCTTCCACTGCCCCGGGTGGCCGCACCAGCTTCGCGCTCTTCTCCACTCCAAAAACCGTTGTGCTCCGCAGCAGCGGAATCGCCACCGCTCCCGCCGCCAGCCCCGTCAGCACTCGCCGCCTCTGTAGGCTTGGCCCCTCAACAAGTTTTCCCGCAGGGAAGAACGTGAACTTCAGCCCGTCGTGCGGGCATTCCCCCACGCAGTTCAAGCACAAATGGCATTCCGATTTGCGCCAGGGTACTCCTCCGATCGGATCGTCCCCTCCCTGGCAATACAGCAGGCAGCGATTGCAGTTGTCGCAGCTAGCTTCGTTCTTTTCCAGTCCCAGGATCGACCACCGGGACACCAATCCCAGCAGCCCTCCCAGCGGACAAAGCGCTCGGCAGAAGAACCGGTTCACGCGGAAATTCAGCGATACCACGAAAATGAACAGCAGCCCCAGCACTAACCCTTGGCGGAAGTGCGGCTGCTTCAAACTCAAAACCGTCCAGCTCAGTATCGCGTGCAACACTCCTGCTCCAAATCGCACTACTACGAATCCGTTTCCCTCCAACAGCTTCAGACTCGTGTTCGTCAGGTAATTCACTGCTGGCAGTATCGACAGCCCCACCGACCGCGTCAGAAATGAAAACGGGTCCAGCCAACCCACCAGTCCTGTCCCCAGCAGCGCCGCTACCAGCACCCCCGCCAATATGTAGTATTTGGTGGTCTGCCACCGCTTATACCGATTGGACTCAATGAGTTGTTTGCCCCTCTTCGCCTCCGATTTCCAGCTTCCAAAGAAGTGGTGAATCGACCCCATTGGGCAGATCCACCCGCAAAAAAAACGCCCCAAAAATAAAGTGGGAATCAGAACCACCAGGCTCCACAACAGTCCTTTGTACAGCGCCCGGCTCGCCAGCGCGTTGCTTATCGCCACTAATGGATCGATTTGGAAAAACAGGTGTACCGGGTAACTCAGCCGTACGTCGTCCCCGCTCAAGCGCACCGATGCGCGATACTCGGTCCGCACCAGCAGCACCATGAACAAGGTAAAGAAGAAGATCTGCGACCAAAGTCGCAGCCGTTTCAGGGTCTTATTGCTCACCACCCGATTCTGGCTATCAGCAAACCCTCCCGATGTGACCCGGGTCACGCCGCCGTGAGACGACTTACCCGCACCCAGCCCTAGTAGGGGCGCAGCACGCTGCGCCCCATGTCCGCAAACTCTAAACCACTCGTCTTATCTCTTGGGTTTGTAGGCCAAGTCCGTCTTCCCGCCCGCCGCAGGAGAGAAGAGGTCCGCTCCTGGGTCTCTCTTCTCTGCGAACTCTGTGCTCTCTGCGACCTCTGTGTAAGCTTTTTCTTTCCTCAGTTCTTGGTTGCACTACCTCAGCTCATTTCTTGAAGGTGTCCAACGTGCCCTCTATTGATTCACCCCGCTAGCGAGCATCCCCCCATCCACCCTCAATATCTCCCCCGTAACAAAACTGGCCGCGTCCGACGCCAGAAACACTGCCGCCCCCGCCAATTCCTCCACTCGCCCAAACCGCTTCATCGGCGTCCTCATCAAGAATTCATTCCCTCGCGCCGTTCCCGTCAGTAATTTCTCATTCAGCGGCGTGGGGAAAACTCCTGGCGCAATCGCATTCACGCACACACCGTACTGCGCCCATTCGACTGCCAGCGATTGCGTCAGCGACACCACTCCCGCCTTGCTTGCGCCATAAGCCGCCACTTCCATCAGCCCAACAAACGACGAAATCGACGCAATATTGATGATTCGCCCTGCGCGCCGTTCAATCATGTGTTTCCCAAAAATCTGGCACGCCCGCAAAGTCCCCGTCAGGTTCGTCTCCAGAATCTTGTTCCAGTCCGCCTCGGAATAATCCGCCGTCGCCCCGCGCTTCGTCGTTCCCGCCGAATTCACCAATATGTCCACCTTCCCAAATTCCTTCACTGTCGCCACAAGCACCCTCTCCAGCGAAGCCCCGTCACATACATCCGACGTCGCGCGCACTGTCCGTCTCCCCAACCCCTCGATCTCCTTCGCCGTCTCTTCCACCTGTTCCGCCCGTCGCGAAGACGCCACCACTTCCGCCCCTGCTTCCGCCAGTCCACGCGCAATCGCTCGCCCGATCCCCGACGTTCCGCCAATCACCACCGCGACCTTCCCCGTCAAATCAAATCCCGCGTATGCCATCGCTCACCCTTTCTTCGTCACATCTTTGCGAACGTGTCCCACTTGTTCGGTGCGTTTTCTTTAGGGGGTCAGGGCTTCAGCCCTGACATCTAGCCTGCATCTTACATTGGGCTTTAGCCCCTGAAGAAACTCTTATTCGTGCAACGCGTTGTGCTCTCTCAACGATTCCCTTGACATCCCGCTCCGCCCGGTGTTTTCTTGCTTTGCCACACATTCGCTCTCAATTTTTCATCTGCGCCTGAACACTATGCCCTTCATCCACGACGACTTCCTCCTCCACAATCCCACCGCTCGCCACCTCTATCACAAATTTGCCGCGCCTCTCCCTATCCTCGATTTCCATTCCCATCTCCCCGCATCCGACATCGCCGCCAATCGCCAATTCCGCAACCTCTTCGAGATTTGGCTCGAAGGCGATCACTACAAGTGGCGCGCCATGCGGGCCAATGGCGTTGCCGAATCGTTCTGTACCGGCGATGCTTCTCCCTACGACAAATTCTTCGCTTGGGCCTCCACCGTTCCCCATTGCCTCCGTAATCCCCTCTACCATTGGACTCATCTCGAACTGCAACGCTATTTCGGCGTCGACGAACTCCTCGATGAGGGTTCCGCCCCCGAAATCTGGCAGCACGCCAACAGGCTTCTCGAATCTCCCGATTTATCCGTCCAGGGCATCCTCGCGAAATTCGGCGTCCGAGCGCTCTGCACCACCAATGACCCCACCGACGATCTCCGCCACCATTCCCAAATCGCCGCCTCCCAACTCCCAACTCGCGTCTATCCCACCTTTCGCCCAGACCAGGCTCTAAACGTCCATCTCCCCGCCGTCTTCAATCCCTGGGTCGAACGGCTCGCCGCCTCCGCCAACGTCCATATCGGCAAGCTCTCTAATTTTCTCGACGCTCTCCGCAATCGTCACGCTTCTTTTCATCAGGCGGGTTGCCGCCTCTCCGATCACGGCCTGCTTCACTGTCACGCTAATTTCTGCACCGAATCCCGCGCCACCGTTATCTTCGATAAAGTCCGCTCTGGCCAGCCCGCCACCCATGAGGAGCAATCCGAATTCGACTCTTACCTTATGCTCTTCTTCGGCCAACTCGATGCGCAATCCGGCTGGACCAAACAACTCCATCTCGGCGCTCTGCGCAACGTTAACTCCCGCGCTCTGCAATCACTCGGCCCCGATACCGGCTTCGATTCCATCGCTGATGTTCCTCAAGCCGCATCCCTCGCCGCCTACCTCGATCAACTCGATCGCGAAAACTCCCTGCCCAAAATCATTCTCTACAATCTCAATCCCAGCGATAACTACCTTTTCTCCACCATGCTCGGCAATTTCCAGGACGGTTCCATCCCCGGCAAAATTCAGTTTGGCAGCGCCTGGTGGTTTCTCGATCAAAAGGAAGGCATCGAGTCGCAGTTAAACGCGCTCTCCAACACCGGCTTGCTTTCTCGTTTCGTCGGCATGGTGACGGATTCGCGTTCCTTCATGTCTTTCCCCCGCCACGAATATTTCCGCCGCGTCCTTTGCAATCTTCTGGGCGCTGATATCGAACGCGGCGAACTCCCCGACCGCGAAGATCTCCTCGGCCCCATGATAGAAAACATCTGCTACCACAACGCCGCCCGCCACCTCGGCCTGCAGCTCTGATTTTTCTTCGTGCTTTTGCTTTGTCGTCGCTGTTGTAGGGGCGCAGGACTCTTGCGCCCCATGTCCGCAAGGTCTCAACAATCGTCACCCGTCTGATTTTCTCTTGGGTTTTCCAAATGTAGCGCAGGGCGATTCCTCGCTAGCCCGCCGCCTTTTGGCGGGAGCCCTGCGGCTTTTCTCTTGGGTTTGTCTTAGGTTTCTCTTGGGTTAGCCTGTGTAGCGGCCGCCTTCTGAGGCGGGCCACTCTTGGGTTCGCACTGCTGCGCCCCATGTCCCCAAGGTCTAAGCAATCACCACCTATTCGTCTTTTTTTTGGGATTGTAGGGCCGGTCCGTCTGCCTGCCCGCCGCAGGAGGGAGGCGCGCCTTTGCCGCCCCGGATGATTCTGCGGAACGTGCCGCTCTTGGGGTTTGTCTTTTCCTGGGGTTGGCCCAAATACCGCTCCACCCCATCTCGATTCATCTCGCCAATCACTAACGCGTTGTCATCAAAGGCTCGTGGTATTGGGAGAACAGGAGCGAAGGGATTTCAAACGCGGGGAAAAGGAGCACGCTCCAGTCCACCGCACGCATCCGAATCGGTTTCGTAGGCAGGAACAGCAGAGCCGCTAGCAAGATCGCGGCAATCCAAAGAGTGATGCCGGCGGCAGTCGAGTACATTCCTGCTAGCAAACCGGCTAAAATGCCGGCCCAAGCAATCTCAACGTACAGATTGTGGGCATTCCGCTCGGCCCTTTGTCCCGGTGACTTCTGGGTGGTAGTCGCGAAGCTTCCCATATCGTGGAAAGTGTTTCCCAAACGATCTTTTCGCAAGGCCCGCCGAGTTTGCGGCCACCGCGCAGTTCCAGGAACGTGAATTTGCCCTCCGAAAAAGGTTAAAAAGGACGCAGCTAGGGAAACAGAAAAGTCAGAATCCGCACCCTTGAAATCCACAAGGATGCGGCACCCGCGACTTGCTGGCCTTCACAGGGCGCTCCACCCGACCGGAGGGGAGGAACTTTTCCCCCTTGACATCCCCTTTTATAGAACCCGCCCATCCGCTCAACAGGTCTCTCATTCGGCAGGTGGGCTCTCGCCCACTTTCAAGTTACTAGATGGTGCACCGGTCATCTTGCCCGTTCCATATACGCTCGCGCACTTGCTCAGAACGAGTCCGCACGCGCCGAAGAGCGCAACCCAAGTGGCCGCTCCACAGCCCATTCTTGACAAGACCGCAAGTAGGTCAGGTTCGTGTAGAATTGCGGCCACCGCTAGCAAACATCCGCCGAATACAGCATCTGCACCAATTCCCGAATACCGCTTCCCCTTGCACATCAATAGTAGGAACAGCAACACCCAAAATGTGAAGTAAAGGATGCAGACGGTCCATAGGAAAGATGGACGGGCGTAACCACATAAGCCGCGTAACCACAAGTAAATCTGCCATATGATTTTAGAGCCTAATATCAAAAGCATTAGTGCCCAAACCGGCCCTGGAACACCATACTCACGGATTGACCGAAACAGTCTAGTCATCTTTGCACCCCGCCACAAGGGAATACCCTGTGCTTACAATCGCGTGAAAGTATATAGCGCCTAGAGCAGCAACGGTCACAACGTCCGCACCGACCTCCTTGATCGCTCCTTTAAGCATCGCTCGCGCTCCAGAATGCATGGAGCCACTCAAGCCGACGAAAGCGGCTCCGCCCGTGGCCCATTTGAGGTCGTCTGCAGCAGTTGTGAACGGCTTATTCACCACGCAATCTGACTGTTTCCAGGTATTCGCGCAAGCATCGTACCCAGTGGCATCTGGGCAATTCCAGATGTTCAGGCCGATGGGCCCCCCGCCGCTGCTATCATTCGAAGACGTAGGATCGCTCGGGTCAATCCAAACCACGATCGTTTGAGTATAGTCGTTGGGGCTTGCTGTCACTACAACCGTTGTGGCGCCTGGCGCCGCAGGAACCCATGTTCCACCTGCGGATTCACAGGCGTTCTGATTGTCGCCTTCCTCGCTTTCGCCAGTCCAGTCGACTGTCCCGTCATCCCACTGACAAGTTAGTCCCAGAGGATCAGTGAAGCCCAGGGGGTTGTTCAGCACGTAGGCATAACGGTTCCAGGACTGCGGATTCATAGGATTTGCGGCGGCTTGTCCTGCCGGGTCGGGAGAAGGCCAGCGGCCTTGGGTGCTGTATTCGCGGTAGAGAAAATCATAATCTCCCGACACGGTGTCCGAATTCTGCCCGGTGAAAGAGGGATCGGCTGAGGCGGATGGGTTCGGGTAGGTTGCGTAGGTTTCGCCAAAGGGTGCGTACGCCGTGGCGGAAAGAACTGTCTGCGATGGAGAGGAAGTCAACCGCGCGCTGCCCAGCCAGTCGGAATGCCTGTAGTGATCCAACCCACTGCTCGTGTAGACGGCCGTGGCCTTGCCCTGGAAGATTGATGAAGGCGTTCTGAAGTGTCTGACCGGTCGTCCCGCTCATGAGTGCAAGCTTAGCACCAGTGGGGGCATAAACGATCTCTGTGTACACGCTAGAGCGGTTCTGCTCGACCATGCGACCCAGCGCATCGAACGTCGCGCCAACGGTATCCACAGTGATGGAATTCCCGTCCGCGTCCCAAGTGTACGTGTTCACCCCATCATTCAAGACGTTGCCGTTGTTGTCGTACTGGGCCGTAGTGCTCCCAACGGTGGAAATGCGGTTCCTTGTCATGGCGTAAATAGGCTGGAACGACTGGCCCGGGTTGCCCACTTTATTGAGGTTGCCGAAAGGATCGTAAGTGAACGTTTGCGCTTCCACGCTCCCGCAGTTTGCGCTGGCGATCCGCACCATGTCGTCATTGAGCTCTAACCAGTGAGTTTCAGAGAATGGGAACCCAAAGAGCATTCTTGTCTGTGCTCTTGGGTTTGCCTTTCCCGTCGATCAATCGAAAATCTCGTCTAACCTCTACGCCTTCCCAATCGCTCCCTCAACCGTCTCAATGTCCACCAACCCCGCGCATCCATACAACGCAGGCAGCACCCGCCCCGCTTCATATTTCCTACGCAACGCCGCCACTCGCTCCGTCCCCGACCGGTACGCCGGCAAATACATCCTCCCCAGCAGCGGATGCCTTCCCCAAGCGCCCGAAAGTTTGTCCGCGCGTTCCTCCGTCACCAGGTAATCCCGCCGCAGTGTCTTCGCCACTTCCTCTCGGCCTACGCCTTCTCCCCACGTCAAATAAGACGACTCATTCTTCGCGTCATCCTGCAGCAGCGCCAGCAACACCCCGATCTGCATATCCTCATCCGGCAGTTGCTCCACCTCTGTCATGCCATGCGCGATCAGGATGGCGTTATTCGCGATGCCCTCAAACAGCGTCGCCGCACGCGTGTTCATTGTCAGCACCGTGGTCTCGAACCCCGCGCGTCCCCGCACATACAAGTCTTGCAAGTACGCGAACGTCGTCACATGCCCCGGCACCACTTCGTGGCTAATCAGCTGCTCGAACTCCGGCACGGAAATCTTCAGCGAAGCGTTAATCTCATACGTCGCCTCGTATTTCGGTTTGCCGTTCGCCGTCCGCGCCCGTCCCAAATAATTCATGGACCCGGAAAACCACGCATCCTTGATTGGCAGAAACTCGATATTCGCTCGTGGCACTCCGCCCAATTCTTTGGGCAAGTACGGCGTCAGATTCGCCTCGCACATCTTGTCATAATGCGCGATGAATCCTGCGCTCACTCGTCGCACCGACGCCATCGGCACAGTGCGCTCGGCCCTCCAATCATCCACCGCCTTCAGCACTCCCTCAATTCCATTCTTCAAATATCCGCCGCGCCGCAACAACTCCGCCACGCGTTCCCGTTTCTTTTCCGGATGCGATGGCTCTGGCGCGCGCCCCGTGGAAGCCTTGACGCAATCCACGTAACTCACCGCCTCGCCTTTGCCAATCGTCGCCAGCGCCAACTTCCACATCGTTTCCAACGACGTCGCCAGCCCCGCCAGGTACGCCCCGCGCAATCCCTTTGCCTTTTCCCCTTCCGCGCGAATCCCCGCAATCGCCCCGGCAAGATCCACCTGTTGCAAATACTCATCAATCGCTTTGCGATCCACGTCCTTCGCAGCCACTCCCCCCGATTCCCTTATTCGACCCGCCGCTGGATTCGTGTACGCTCCCGGCAACGCTTCATCGGAAAACCACGAGTCCGCAATAAACCGTCCCGTTCCGCTCGCACACATCACGTCGCCGCCCCAAAGCGTGTCCACTCCCAGGACACCTTCCCCTACCCACTTCCCCAGTTGATCCATTAGCTCTCCTTTTCTTTGCGCAGCGAACCAAACCAAACATAAAAGCATAGCCCCATGAAGAGCACCGCCGACACAATTTGCGAAATCGCTTCGTGTGCATAAAACGGCGTGTGGACCAGATCTTCCTTGAACTTCGGCAGCAGCCGCAGGGCCGCTCCCAAAACTCCGCCTAGTGCTCCGCCTGCCATCAACCCCGAGGCGATAATCACCCCGCGTGTGCGCACTCGCTCGCCCGGTTCTCCGCCGAGTTTCTTCGACCGCTTATTCACCAGATGCGAAAGGAATCCACCGGCCAGAATTGGCGTGGTCAGTTGCAGCGGCAGATAGATTCCCAGCGCGAAGACCATGGAAGAGAGTCCGAGCATCTCCAGCACCACCGTAACCATGGCGCCCATCCCGAACAATATGTAGGGTGCTGGCTGGCCGCTCATGAATCCCTCGACCACGGCTTTCAGCGCGGACGCCTGCGGAGCTACCAACACTTGCCGCAGATCCCCAGGCGCAGCTTCTCCGAACTGAAAGGCTTTGGCCAACAGGATAATTGCCAACCCCGCGGTGACTGCCGACGCAACAACCGCGATGAACTTTACCTTTTCCTGTGCCGAAGGCGTGGACCCGATCCAGTATCCGGCTTTCAGATCAGTAATGAATTGTCCAGACGCACACAGGGCCACGCACACCATGCCGGCCAGGGCCATCACGAAGAACATGCCGGTGGTCCCGGAAAGGCCGAACTTCAGCAGCACTACCGCCGAAACGATGACCGTCAACAACGTCATCCCGCTGGCCGGGTTGTTGGCAGTGGTCGCAATGGCGTTAGCCGCAACCGTGGTGAAGAAGAATGAGAAGAGCAGCGTCAATGCAATGCCCAATCCCACCACGGTCCACGAAACATGCAATTGTCCGAAAAACGCGGCCACGGCGATGGCACTCAGCACAACTCCGAACAGGATGGTGATGATGGGAATGTCGCGGTCGGTACGTTCCATCTGTGCCGCTTCGCCGTGACGGAAGGCGCGCAATGCGATGCCGAACGATCCGGCAACCACGCGCAGCGACTTCAGAATTCCGACCAGTCCGGCGGTCGCGATGGCTCCCACTCCGATGAAGCGCACATAGTTACGGTAAATGTCCGCGGCTGTCATCTGCGAAATGGGCATGCTGGCGGGATACACGCTGGCGTTGCCCATGTGGCCCCCGATGAACCAAATCATCGGGACGAGCACGAAGTTCACCAGAATGCCGCCAGCGCAAAAGATCAGGGAAATGCGCAGCCCCATCACGTAGCCCAGGCCGAGGATGAAGCCCACGGCATCGAAATTGAAGACCATGCGCCCGCGCTCGGCCAGCGACTTCACTACATGGAGGAACTGGAAATTCAGGTACTCCTTCCAGACGTGGAACGTGGTCACAAAGAAGTCGTAAATCCCGGCGATGATGGTTGCCTGAATCAACAGCTTGGCTGGGGATCCGCCTTTCTCGCCCGTCACGAGCACTTCGGTGATCGCCGTGGCTTCTGGGAAGGGAAGCTTGCCGTGCATTTCGTGAACAAAGTAGCGCCGCAGCGGAATGATGAAAAGAATGCCAAGGCAGCCCCCGGCCAGGCAGATGAAGATGGTCTGCACCGGGTGCGGGTCCAGATGCAGAATGTATAGCGCCGGTACGGTGAAGACGGCGCCGGCCACTACGCTGCCGGCTGCGCCGCCCATGCCGGTGATAATCATGTTCTCCAGCAGCGTCGAGCGCCGCCGATACACCCGGGCCAAGCCAATGGCAAGGACAGATATTGGGATCGCCGCCTCCATTCCCTGGCCGACCTTGAGGGCGGAATACGCCGAAGCGACGCTGAAGATTATGCAAAACACTACACCCCAGAGGATCGCTCGCAGCGTAAGCTCCGGTTCTTTCGCCTCCGCCGCCATGATCGGCTGATAAACTTCTCCCTTCTCCAACGCCCGGTACGCATTGCTTGGCAGCGATTTCTTCTCGGTTTCGCTCATCGCGCTCCACCCTCCGCCTGTCTTCCGCCTCGACACTTGTAGGGGCGCAGCACTGCTGCGCCCCATGTCCGCAAAATCCACAAATCAAATTCTCTTATCTTTCCACTTGCCTACCCAAGTCCGATGGCATTCCTCACGCCGGATGCACCGCTAAAATCGGCATCTTCGCCTCTTCCTCCACGGTGCTACTCTTTTTTCCAGACCCGCCGTTCCTTCGCACTTCTGTCTCCTGCGCGTCCACCACCGCAATCGCGGCAATGTTCACGATCTCTTCGACCTCCGCTCCGCGCTGCAGCACATGCACCGGCTTGGACATCCCCATCAGGATCGGTCCAATCGTTTCCTCGCCTCCGATTCGCGCCAGCAGCTTGTAACAAGTGTTCGCCGACGTCAGGTCTGGGAAGATCAGCACGTTCGCCCCACCGTGCAGCTTCGAGAATGGATATGTCTCCGCGATAATCTCTGGCACCACCGCCGTGTCCGCCATCATTTCTCCGTCAATCATCAATGCCGGATCAGCCTTGTGTACCAGTTCCACCGCGCGCCGCACCTTATCCGCCAGCGGGTGTGGTGTGCTGCCAAAGTTGGAAAACGACAGCATCGCCACGCGCGGTGTCACATTGAACCGCCTTGCTGCTTCCGCCGCGCATAACGCGATTTCCGCCAGGTCTTCTGCGCTTGGCTCGATGTTCACCGTGCAATCCGCCAGAAAGTACATGTCGCCGCGCCGTGTCACCAGCGCATAGATTCCTGAAACTTTATGCAGTCCCGGCCGCGGCTTGATCACCTGCAACGCCGGCCGAATGGTATCCGGAAAGTGTTGCATTACACCGCCCACCAGCGCGTCCGCATCTCCCACCTGCACCATCACTGCTCCGAACAGGTTTCGGTTACGGATGAGCTCTCGCGCTTCCGAAAGCGTTACACCCCGGCGCTGCCTTAATTCGTACAGCGTCTGGATGTACGACTCCCGCTTCGGCCAAATCCCAGGGTCTACAATCTGGATTTTCTCCAGCGGTATGCTCAGGTCTGCCGCCTTCGCTCGAATCACTTCGGTATTCCCGATCAACATCGGCTGCGCGATCTTCTCTTCCAGCAGGATATGTGCCGCGCGCAGGATTTTCTCGTGCTCACCTTCCGTGAACAGCACGCGCCGCGGCTTGCTCTTCGCCTTGTGAATGATGTACCGCATCCGCTCATGCGCCTTCCCCAGCAGCCGTTCCAGACGCTCGCGGTATTCCTCCAGGTTCACAGGCTCACTCGCCACTCCCGTCTCCATCGCCGCCTTTGCTACCGCCGACGCCTCCCACACCAGCACCCGCGGATCAAACGGCTTTGGCAGGATGTACTCCGGCCCGAACCGCATGCGTTCTACTCCGTACGCATGACATACCGAGTCCGGCACGTCTTCCTTCGCAAGCGCTGCCAGCGCCCGCGTCGCCGCCAGCTTCATCTCTTCGTTGATCGCCGTCGCGTGCACATCCAGCGCGCCGCGGAAAATAAACGGGAAGCCCAGCACGTTGTTCACCTGGTTCGGATAGTCAGAGCGACCCGTGGCCATGATCACGTCTTTCCGCGTGGCCACTGCTTCGTCGTACGTCATCTCTGGATCGGGATTCGCCATCGCGAACACAATCGGCCTCGCCGCCATCGTTCGCAGCATCTCCGGCGTGAACGCGCCTTTCACAGACAATCCCGCGAACACGTCCGCGCCTTTGATTACCTCCGCCAGTGTGCGCATCTCCGTCTTCTGCGCGAATCGCGCTTTGTACGGGTTCATCCCTTCAACGCGGCCTTCGTAGATGACCCCTTTCGTGTCTGCCATAATGATGTTTTCGCGTTTTACTCCCAGCCGCACATAGTGTTCCGCGCAGGCAATTCCTGCCGCGCCGCTTCCGTTGAACACCACGCGCACCTTGTCGATCGGCTTTCCCACGATCTCCAGTGCGTTCAGCAGCGCTGCTCCGGAAATAATCGCCGTCCCGTGCTGGTCGTCGTGGAACACGGGAATCTTCATCGTCTTCTTCAGTGTCTCTTCAATGTAAAAACATTCCGGCGCTTTGATGTCTTCCAGGTTGATTCCGCCAAACGTCGGCTCCAGCAGCTGGCACACCTTGATCACGTCGTCGGGATTCATCGAATCCACTTCCAGGTCGAACACGTCCACGTCGGCGAATCTCTTGAACAGCACCCCTTTTCCTTCCATCACCGGTTTTCCGGCCAGTGCGCCAATATTTCCCAAACCCAGCACTGCCGTTCCGTTGGACACCACCGCCACCAGGTTCCCTTTCGCCGTGTACTTGAACGCGTCGTGCGGTTCCTTCTGAATTTCCAGGCACGGCTGCGCCACTCCCGGCGTGTATGCCAGGCTCAGGTCTCGCTGTGTGCTGCATGGTTTCGTGGGGGATACTTCAATTTTTCCAGGGCGCGCGCCAAAGTGATACGCCAGCGCGTCCGATTTCTGTATCGTCATATTTTTTCTCCATACTGTGAGCCCACAGGCGTGTGGGGAGGCGAGGCGAGTGCTTCCGTCCACCTCGAAGGCACGTCGTTTAACTTCCTATCTCACTTCTACCCGTCCAACTGAATTCCATGTCGCGCATCGGGTCTAACTCATGATTGTCATCCCGACCGGAGCGGCCCGACTCTCTCTTCGCGCCGCACTTTGGCGCGTCGGGCCGCGCAGTGGAGGGATCGTGGCACTTCCTCTCTATTAACTCGACCACTGTGAGTCGCGACAGCCCCTACCACTCCCCTGTTCCCAGATACTCATGAATCGCTTTCGCCGCGCGCCGTCCCGCTCCCATCGCCAATATCACGGTCGCGCTTCCCGTCACGATATCCCCACCAGCAAATACGCCCTTCCTCGACGTTCTCTGCGATTCTCCATCCGCCTCGATGTATCCCCGCTTGTTCGTTTTCAGCCCCGGCGTTGTGGATTGTATCAACGGGTTCGCTGAAGTTCCCGTCGCGATAATCGCCACCGTTAGCGGCACCTCAAACTCTGATCCTGCGATTGGAATCGGCCGCCGTCTTCCCGAAGCGTCCGGCTCTCCCAATTCCATCAGCTGACAACGCGCTGCTCTCAGCCATCCTCGCCCGTCGTCCAGAAATTCCACTGGATTCGTTAGCACCTGAAAGTCAATGCCCTCCTGCTTTGCGTGCTTCACTTCCTCGATGCGCGCTGGCATCTCCGTCTCGCTCCGACGGTACAGCACGTAGGCCTTTTCCGCTCCCAGCCGCCTCGCGGACCGGATCGCATCCAGCGCCGTGTTCCCTCCGCCAATCACCGCTACGTGCTTCCCGCGCAAACTCACCATCGGCTCGTCATAGCGCGGAAATTCGTACGCATGCATCAGGTTGATTCGCGTCAGAAATTCATTCGCCGAGTACACGCCGTTCAGATGCTCGCCCGGAATTCCCAGGAACACCGGCAGCCCCGCGCCCGTGGCGATAAAAACCGCGTCGTATCCTTCTTGCTCAAACAGCTCGTCGATCGAGACTGTCTTTCCCACCACCACGTTTGTCTCGAACTCCACGCCCATCTTCCGCATCGTGTCGATCTGTTCGCGGATCACCTGTTTCGGCAACCGGAATTCCGGTATCCCGTACACCAGCACGCCGCCAATTTCATGCAGTGCTTCAAACACGTGTACCTGGTGCCCGCGTTGAATCAAATCACCCGCTGCGCTCAATCCCGCGGGACCGCTTCCCACAATCGCCACCTTCTTGCCCGTTGCCGCCGCGTTCGGTGCCGGTGGCGCTCCCGCTCTCTGCTCGTAGTCCGCCACAAACCGTTCCAGATACCCGATCCCCAGCGAATCCACTTTCTTGTGCAGCAGACAGAATCCTTCGCAGTGATCCTCCTGCGGACAAACGCGCCCCGTGATCGCCGGCAGCACGTTGTCTTCGCGAATCTTTGCCGCCGCGCCCAGGTAGTCGCCTTTCACGATCAGCTTCACGAAATCCTTTACCTTCACGCCCACCGGACAATAGTCCACGCACGTCGGCTTCGCGCATTCCAGGCAACGCACCGCCTCTTGCCGCGCCAGTTCCGTCGAATACCCCAGATTCACTTCCGTAAAATTCATCACGCGCAATGCCGCGGCCTGCTCCGGCATACCCTGCCGCGGGATCTTCATCCGATCCTTCATCGGCACTGGATTCGCGGATACTTCCTTTGCCGGGCTCACGACTTGCCTCCCGCAATCACCACCGGCGCCGCGCTTTCCGCGCCGCCTTCGCATCCATGCTGAAATCTCTCCAACGATTCCTTTTCAGCGTCCCGGTACATCCTGTTCCGCTGCATCAACACTCCAAAATCCACCTGGTGCGCATCAAACTCCGGTCCATCCACGCACGCAAACTGACTCTTCCCTCCCACCAGCACCCGGCATCCTCCGCACATCCCCGTTCCGTCAATCATGATTGGGTTCAAGCTCACGATCGTCTTGATCCCCTGCTCTCGCGTCAGGTCCGCCACCGCTTTCATCATCGGTACTGGCCCAACCGCTATAACAAGTTGAATTTTTTCGCCCGCGGCGATCAGTTCCCGGAGCTTGTCCGTCACCAATCCTTTTTCCCCGTAACTTCCGTCATCTGTCGTCACGTACAATGCGTCGCTCACTTCCCTCATCTCTTTTTCCAGCAGCACCAGCTCCCGGCTTCGCCCTCCCAATATCGTCAATATCCGGTTGCCTGCTTTTTTCAACGCCGCCGTCGTCGGGTACGCCAGCGCCGTTCCCACCCCGCCTCCCAACACCGCCACCGTCCCGTACTTCTCTATCTCCGACGGCTTTCCCAGCGGCCCCACCACGTCCAGAATCGCTTGCCCCTTTTCCATCGCATTCAATTCATGCGTGGTCTTTCCTACGGCCTGCACCACGATCCGGATCGTCCCTTTTTCCCGGTCGGAGCTCTCGATCGTTATCGGGATGCGCTCGCCTCGTTCATGCAGCCGTAAAATCACAAACTGTCCCGCCTGGTGTTTCTTCGCAATCCGCGGGACATCAATCACAAACCGCTTAATCCCCGGCGCAATGAATTCCGCATCCAAGATTCTGTACATGCCCACCCTTTCCTGTTCCAGGTTCTTCCCGCTACTTCCTCAATCGTCACACCGCCACCGGATCGTCCATCACTCCCACCGGCGGCAATATCTCCGTTCCTTCCGATCCGCCCAGCGCCAACCCGATACTCTCCGGCGCGGTGATCAGCGCGCGCTTTCCCCCTGCTTCCAGGTACGCCAGCGCCGCTTCCACTTTCGGTCCCATGCTTCCTGCGGGAAATTCTCCGTGCATCAGGTACTCGTGTGCCTTTGCCCAGCTTACATGAAATAGCGGGCGCACATTCTCTTTTCCATAGTTCAGGAACGCGTGCTTCACTCCAGTCGAAAAAAGAAGCAGCTCCGCTTCTAAATCCCTTGCCAGCAGCGCCGAACAGCGATCCTTATCAATCACCGCTTCGCTTCCGCGTAGCCGTCCCGCCCGCCGCACCACCGGGATGCCTCCGCCACCCGCCGCAATCACCACGAATCCCGCGTCCAGGCACGCCCGAATCGCTTCTATCTCATAAATCCTGCGCGGGTGTGGCGAAGCCACCACTCTCCGCCATCCCCGCCCCGCGTCTTCCACCACTTTCCATCCAAACTGGTCGCGCCTCTGCTCCGCTTCTTCCCGCTGGTAAAACGGCCCAATCGGTTTGTCAGGCCGCAGAAATGCCGGGTCGTCCGCGTCCACAATCACCTGCGTAATCAGGCTGACTACTTTTTGCGGCATTCCTTTTTCGTACAGCGTGTTGTCCAGCGTCTGCTGCAGCAGGTACCCCATCGCTCCTTCGGTCTCCGCGCCACAAACATCCAGGTGTTGTGGCCCGCCAGCAGACCCATTCGCTCTCTCTGACCTCAGCAGCGCCTCCCCGACCTGCGGCCCGTTTCCGTGCGTCACCACCACGCGGTAGCCTTTCTGTTGCACCGCGGCGATTCCTTCACACGTCTCCTTCGCGTGCGCTTGTTGCTCCTCAAACGTGCCGCGCTCGTTTTCCCGCGTCAGCGAGTTCCCGCCAATCGCAATTACCGCAATCGGTTTCATCGCACTTTCCGCATCCTTCTATTTTGTAGGGGCGCAGCACCGCTGCGCCCCAAACGCCCAGACCGTAACCACCAGAAGTTACTTCTTTCCGTGTTCCTCTTCCTGCCCCGCCATCAAGGCCAGCAAAATCGCCTTGTGCGCGTGCAACCGGTTTTCCGCCTGTTCCAGCGCCACCGACTGCAACCCGTCCAGCACTTCGTCTGTCACTTCTTCTCCGCGATGCGCTGGCAGGCAATGCATAAACAGCGCGTCGGCCGGGGCCATATCCATCAGCTTTTCGTTCACCTGATACTTCGCGAAGTTTCGCCGCCGTTCTTCGCTCTCTTCTTCCTGCCCCATGCTGGTCCACACATCCGTGTACACCGCATCCGCCGTGCTCATCACTTCCTTTGCGTCTTGCACCACTTCGATCTCCGACCCGGTACTCGAGGCGTCCGCCCGCGCTTCCGTCAAGATGTCCGCGTTCGGCTCGTATCCCAGTGGGCATACCATCGTGAAGTGCATGCCCACTTTACCCGCCGCGTGCGCCAACGATAGCGCCACGTTGTTTCCGTCTCCCACGTACACCAGGTGCAGCCCCTTCAATTCGCCTTTGGCTTCCTTGATCGTCAGCAGGTCCGCAATCGCCTGGCAGGGATGCAGCAGGTCTGTCAGCGCATTAATGATCGGCACACGCGCTTCATGCGCTAGTTCTTCCAGTAACGTCTGCGAAAACGTGCGCACAATCATCACGTCTACCCACCGTGACAGATTCCGCGCCACGTCTCCCACGCTTTCCCTCTTCCCCAGCCCGATATCTCCCGGGGCTAGGTACACCGCGTGGCCGCCCAGTTGCTCGAATCCCACTTCAAAGGTGACGCGCGTCCGCAGCGATGGCTTCTCGAAAATCAGCGCCGCCATCTTTCCCTGCAAAGCCGTCACGAACGTCTTCGGATGTGCTTTCACTTCCGCCGCCAGTTTCAGCAGCCCTTCCATCTCCGTGATTGTTATCTCGTGCAGCGAAAGGAAGTCCCGTTTATGCGCTCCCATTGCGGGTTTCAGATGCCACGGCGTGATTGTGGGCGTTGCGCCCAGGCGTTTGCGATACATGTGCGTCTCCTCTCAACCCACTTTTACTTCCACTTCCTTGTTCACGAATCGCCGCATCACATCCGCCAGCGTCAGCTTTCCGCGTTCCTTCACTTCATATGTCACCCGCACCGATGGCTGCCCGATCGCAATCAAGTGCCGCAAATCCATCGGTGTGGCAATCAGCACAAAGTCGCAAGGCGTCTGCCGGATCGTCTCCTGCAGGTCCGCCAGCTGTTTTTCGCTGTAGCCCATCGCCGGCAGCAGCGCCCCTACGTGAGAGAACTTCGCAAACGTGCTGCGAAGGCTTCCCACCGCGAACGGCCGCGGATCCACTAGTGTCGCTCCTGCTCTTTGCGCGCCAATCACTCCTGCGCCCAGCGTCATCTCGCCGTGTGTCAGGGAAGGCCCGTCCTCGATCACCAGCACGCGCTTCCCGCGCAACTTTTCCGCGTCTTCCACAATCACCAGCGATTCCGCTTCGATGATCTCCGCTTTCGGATTCCGCTGCTGAACGTTCTGACGAACCGTCTCAATTGCCTCTGGCCGCGCTGAATCTACCTTGTTGATCACCACCACATTCGCGCGCAACAGATTCACTTCACCCGGGTGATACAGCACTTCATGCCCCGCGCGGTGCGGGTCCACCACCACGATCTCCAGGTCCGGAAACACAAACGGCGTGTCGTTATTCCCGCCGTCCCAGATGATCACGTCCGCTTCCTTCTCTGCTTCCGCCACAATCGCCGCGTAGTCCACTCCGGAATAAATGATCGTTCCGCTCTGTACGTGCGGCTCGTACTCTTCCCGCTCTTCAATCGTGCACTCCGCGCGGTCCATATCCTCCACGCACGCGAACCGCTGAACCCGCTGTTTGTTCAAATTTCCGTACGGCATCGGATGCCGGATCGCCACCGTCTTCAGTCCCCAATCCTTTAGCAGCTTTGCCACGCTCCTCGATACCGGACTCTTTCCGCATCCCGTCCGCGTCGCGCAGATAGACACCACCGGCACGTTCGCCGTCAGCATCGTCCGCTCCGCGCTCAACATCTGAAAATCCGCTCCCGCCGCCAGCGCCCGCGACGCCAGGTTCATCACCTTCACGTGCGATACGTCGCTGTACGAAAACACTGCCACGTTCACTTTTTCGTCGCGAATTAATCGCTCCAGCTCTTCCTCCGGCACAATCGGTATTCCGTCCGGATACATCGGCCCGGCCAATTCCGCCGGGTATTTCCTTCCCGCTATATCCGGAATCTGTGTTGCCGTGAACGCCACTACGTGGCTCGATGGATCTTCCCGGTAACACACGTTGAAGTTGTGAAAATCACGGCCTGCTGCTCCTAAGATCACGATTCGTTGTTGCATAATTACCTCCGGCGAGGAGTCCCGTGGGACCTTGTGGAAGAGCCATGTAGTAAGGTAGGCCCTGAGCGTAGTTCCAGTAATACAGTCACCAAGCTTGCAAGCCGAAAGCCACCCAACCTCTTCATGTCATTTAACTAATACTCTGTATTCAAATGACTTATGGAAGCCTGTGGAAGAAATTTACCACCCCTGCCCCAATCCCCTGAGAATAGCGACCCAACCCCCCTCCCCAACCCTGCGCCAATCCACCCACCCCCGCCAACCCTCCCCGGCCTCTAAGTTGCTCCAAAGGCCAGCCTTTCCTAGCCTCTGCAGGGCACGCCTTCCGAGGCGGGCCGCAAAGTAAACCCCGCCCGGTTTGCCGATTCGCTCAATTTGTCATCCCGACCGTAGGCCCGCGTCGTTTGCGGGCCGAAGCGGAGGGATCGTGGCTAGACTGCTACTTGCCGTAGGTCGGTGGGACCACTCGGGCCCTCTCACTATCCCCTGCAGTCGGTGAGCTTTAGCGCAGCCAACAACCCCGCCTATCCCTTTCTTATCTCTGCGTACTCTGCGTCTCTGCGTTTCACTTTTCTTTTTGCTTCCTCCTTCCTCCCTTCGGATTATTTATATTTATTCTCTTGACATTCTAATTACCTTCTGCCACACTCTTCCGCGTAGATATCCACGCCCCGCGGTCTTTCCTCCACGGGGTCCCCAATTTCCCAAATCTCTTATCCGGAGTTCTCTATGTCCAAGAAACCCTCCAAGGACCGCGCGTCCCTGTGTACCTTCACGTTCTCCGACGGCCGCCAATGCAAGACTCCCCGTCAACCCGGCGACTCTGATTTCTGTTACTTCCACTCCAAGCGCGAACTCCAGCGCCTCGCCGCCAAAAACGCCGGGGACTTCGTCGCTTCCGCTGTTGCCACTGATTATGTCAGCGCCTGCGCACTCAACGGCAGTCTCGGCCGTCTATTCCGTGCCGTTGCCTGCGGCCAGATCAATCCAAAGACCGCTCATACCCTCGCTTATCTCGCACAGGTCATGGCCCAGACTCTTCCCATGGCTGAAGAGGAATTCGCTCGCACCTTCGGCCGCCAGCCCTTGCTCGACACGCTCAGCAGTGCTTTCGGCAAGCTCAATCCCAAGTTCATCAAATCCCTCGAAGATTCCGACTCCGACGATGAAGAAGAAGGCGATGACGGTGATGAGAACTCCGACGACTCCACCGAACCCGACGAAGCCGAAGACCTCGCCGATCCCGACGATCCCGACGACTCCGCCGAACCCGAAGTGTCTGACGACTCCGCCGAGTCTGCCAATCCCCAGGAGCCAGCCGACTCCACCGAATCTGAAGTAAGGGACAAGCCAAATGGCTTCCCTCAGCCCGACTCGCCCCCTCCCTCCACTATCCAGACCGTTCCCTCCATTCCCAATCCACCCAATCCCGACCCTCCACTCCCCAGAATCATATTCCGCTAACCCCCTTTAGAATCACCAGATTCAAATCTGATATAAAACAATCAACTTAATCCCTATTAGAATCACCACTTATGAAAAACAGGGGAGGGGGGCTCAAAAGTCAGCTCAGCGACTCAGCGCTGGTTTGCGATCTGTCAAATCTCCTCTGGTCTACGCTGCTTGTCGCGAATCAAAAAGCATTGTGCTGGTTGCGCTTCCGACGTGTAGAATCAAATTCGCCATGGCATTCAAGATCTTCCTAAGCTACAGCACCGACCCCGACGAACAGTCTATCGTCTGGCGCATACAGACACTCGCTGCATCGCAGGGTATCCAGGTATTTGTCCCACAGCGTGTCGGCTCCAAGTTTCCGTCGGCTCCACGAAATGCGCCGCTCTTGAATGACCAGGTGCGAAATGCCATTGACCAATGCGATTGTGTCCTCGCAATCATCACAAGTGGAACCAGCGCTGCTGTCCAAAAAGAGCTGAACTACGCTCTCGGCAAGGGCAAGCCCATAGTGCCTATTGTTGAGCAAGAGGTCACAAACTATGTTTTTCTCAGTAAGTTTCCGGCCGTGTTTCGCTTTTCTAGGTTCGACCCCAACCCTGGTAGAGTCGAAACCGAAGTGGCTCAATTCTTGGCAAAGCAGAAACTGGATAAAGACACCCGACAAGCCATAGGTGCCATCGTCACTGTTGGGATCGGCCTGCTTTTGCTTGCTGGTCTCTCGAAGGATTAGGTGCGCACCGCAGTAATTGACAGCAGCCCCTTAATCAACCTCGTTCACCTCGATCTTGCCGGGGCGCTAGCTTTTCACTTCGACCTTGTTTACGTACCCAGAGCAGTCCAAATCGAAGTCAATACGAAGCATCGCTTCCGGCATCGGCTTCGGAAACTCTACCGGTCTGGACTCTTTGTTAAGTGTGCTTTGGCTGATATTACTAACGTCGAATTATTGCGATTCGACGTGGACGCCGGCGAAGCAGAGGCCCTCATTCAGGCGCAAGAGAAAGCCGCTTCCGCCTTTATCGGCGATGAGAAGAGAGCCAGAGGAATCGGGTCAAATCTTGGGCTGAAAACCGTTGGCACAGTTCGCATTCTTGCTCGACTTCATCTCGAGGACCGCGCGGGAGACACACGGGAGCTCGTCAAGAAACTGTGCCGTGATCTCAAATTCCGCGTGACCGAGGAGGTGATCCGCGAAGCTATCATGCAAGCACACGAACCAATCTAATATCCTTACATTGCGGCTGTCTGTTAACTTTGCACACCAATTCCACTCAGAACAAAAGGGAAAAAGCCAGCTCTCGTATCGCGCGCGCAATCCTGTGTCGAACGACACCTACTCCTCGCTCTCTCCCACACTAAAATACGCGCAGTCCGGATGCTGAAACACCAGCGCGCTCACGCTGGCTTCCGGGTCCATCATGAATCCTTCCGTCAACTGCACGCCAATTTCTTCCGGCCGTAGCAAACTCCAGATGCCCGCCTGATATTCCAATTCCGGGCAAGCGGGATAGCCAAAGCTGTAGCGCTTCCCGCGATACCGCGAAGTGAATCGCTGCGCCATGGTCATCTCCGCGGGATCGGGGAAGCCCCAGTCTTCGCGGATTCGACGGTGCAACCATTCCGCGCAGCCTTCCGCCGTTTCGATCGCCAGCGCCTGCAATCCATGCGATTTGAAATAATAGCCGTCGTGCTTGGCCTTCTCCGCGCGCTCCCGTATGCCCTCGCCCGCCGTCACCACAAACACCGCTACGTGATCTCTCTGCCCATCACGAGCTGGCAGCACGTAATCGCTCAAACACAATTGATCGCCAATTTTCTGCCGCCGGAATTTCCAAGTATGTACCGGTTCCGCGCCGCCCGGAGCAAACAGATGCAGCGCTTCGCCTTCCGACTCCGCTTCAAAAAACTGCCACACCGCGCGCACCTTCATAAAGGTCGCGGCTTCGTTCTTTACCTCTTCCATCTCGTTAAACAACTCCACCGCTTTCTCTTCCCGCGCCGCCAGATGTTTCTCAAAGTCGCCGCGATATCCCATGTGCCGTCCATACAGCATGTAGGGATTCACGTAACTCCATACCTCGCGCAAATCCGGCACCAGCCGCACCTTGCGATCCAGGTATCCCACTTTTGGAATGCGCAGATCCGTGCGCACCTTCGGCGAACGCCTCACTTGCGGCTTTTCCGCAATCTTCACGGTCGTCGTCACGCTCACGCCATTCCCAGAAGAAATCGCGTGCTCGCTCAATACACGTTCCCGAGTGGCAGGGTCCATCAATTCATTCATCAAACGCAGCCCCGTCATCGCGTCCTTCGCGTAGCACACCGTTCCGCCATAGCTCGGCGCAATCTTCTGTTGCGTAAACTTCGCGCTCAGCGCTGCTCCACCCACCAGCAGCGGAACGCCAATCCCCGCGTCCTTCAAATCGTTCGCGGTGATCACCATCTGCTGCGCGCTCTTCACCAGCAAGCCTGACAAGCCAATCGCGTCAGGTTTGTGTGCCGCGAATGCTTTGATCAATTCCTCCGGCGGCACTTTGATCCCCAGGTTCACCACGTCGAACCCGTTGTTCTTCAAAATAATCTCCACCAGATTCTTCCCGATGTCGTGGACGTCACCCTTCACCGTCGCCAGCACCACTTTCCCGCGCTTCGCCGTGTCCGCCTTCTCCATGAACTGCTCCAGATGGTTCACTGCGGCTTTCATCGCTTCCGCGGATTGCAGCACCTCCGCTACAATCAATTCGTTTGCATTGAACAGCCGCCCCACCTCAGCCATTCCTTCCATCAGCGGCCCGTTGATAATCTCCAGCGGCGGCGTGCCTTCCGCGCGTTTCCGTTCCAAATCCTCCACCAATCCGTCGCGCGTTCCTTCGATAATGTAGTTCGATAGCCGCGTATCCAGCGGCACATCCTCTGCCTTCAACTTCTCTTTCTTCTTCGTCGTCCGGAAATGTTCGGTGATCGCCGCGATGTGATACTGGTTTAGCGCCGCCTTCTGTTCCTTGCTCTGCTCCCGCCAATCCGTCGGCGCGCTTAATAGCAAAGCCTTCTGCGGATTTCCCTCCGGCACTTCTTTCGGCGCGTGCTGAAATAGCAAATTCTCCGCCAGTCGCCGCTCGTGCTCCGTTATCGAAGCGAACCGCTCCAGCCTCTCTGTATTCACAATTGCCAGGTCCAGCCCAGCCTTCGTGCAGTAGTACAGAAAAACCGAGTTCACCACCTCACGCGCGCCTGCCGGCAATCCAAACGACACGTTGGAAATTCCCAAAATCGTCCGCGTATCCGGCAACGCCTGCTTGATCAGCCGGATTCCTTCCATCGTCTCCACCGCGCCGCCGATATAATTCTCGTCGCCCGTCGCGCAAGGAAACACCAGCGGGTCGAACACGATATCTTCTGGAGCCATCCCGTATTTCTTCGTCAGCAGTTCATAGGAGCGCTGCGCAATCGCCAGTTTGCGTTCCCGGGTAAATGCCTGCGCCTGCTTCGGGTCCTCGTCAATGCAACCCACCACAATCGCCGCGCCGAAATCGTGTGCGATCGGCACCACCTTCTCGAATTTTTCCTCGCCATCTTCCAGGTTGATCGAATTGATGATCGCTTTGCCCTGGCAATAGGTCAGCGCCAGCTCCACCGCCGTGGGATCCGTCGTGTCAATCATGATCGGCGTTTTGATTTTGCGGATCAGCTTCTCGTAGAAGAACGGTATATCCTTCTTTTCATCGCGCTCCGTGCTTTGCAGGCACACATCCACGATGTGCGCTCCGCCCTTCACTTGCCGCCGCCCAATTTCTGTCGCTTCTTCCCACTTTTCTTCCGCCACCAGATTCTTGAACAATCGCGACCCGATCACGTTCGTCCGTTCACCTACCAGCAGCGGCCGCGTCTGGTCATCCGCCTCAATCGTCTCGATTCCCGAGTACACCGCCCGATGCGCTTCCGCCGGCCTCACCCGTGGCTTTTTCCCCACCACCATCTGCGACAGAGCACAAACGTGCTTCTCCGTCGTGCCGCAGCATCCGCCAACAAAGTTCAACCAACCGTGGTCCACAAACTTTTCCAGCTGCGCCGCCAGTGTCGTCGGCGTCTCTCCGTATTTCCCCTCTTCATCCGGCAACCCCGCGTTCGGATAGCAAGACACGAATTCGCTCGTCAGCGTGCTCAAAGTCCGAATGTGATCTGTCATGAACTCCGGCCCCGTGGCGCAGTTCATCCCAAACGCCAGCGGATGCGCGTGCCGCAGCGAAGCCCACATCGCTTCCACCGTCTGCCCCGCCAGCATCGTTCCCATCGGTTCAATCGTCACCGAAACGATGAAGGGAATTGCCGCCCCAATCTCCCGCCCCAATTTCTGAATCGCCAGAATCGCCGCCTTGATATTCCGCGTGTCCTGGCAAGTTTCCACCAGCAGCAAATCCGCGCCGCCCTCCTCCAATCCCTTGGCTTGCACGTAATACGAATCCCGCAGCCCATCAAACGTGACGCCACCCGTCACCGTGATCGCCTTCGTTGTCGGCCCCATCGAACCAGCCACGAACCTGGGCTTCCTCGGCGTGGAAAACTCTTCCGCAGCCTGCCGCGCAAGCACCGCGGCTCGTTTGTTCAGTTCGAGCGCGTCCGCCTGCAGCCCGTACTCCGCCAACACCAGCGGCGTCCCGCCAAAGCTGTTCGTTTCGACGATGTCCGCTCCCGCCTCAAAGTACTTGCGGTGAATATCAAGCACCACGTCTGGCCGCGTGCGCACCAGGTTTTCGTTACACCCTTCCAACGCGGCGCCGCCAAAATCCGCCGCTGTCAGGTTGCGTTGCTGCAGCATTGTGCCCATCGCGCCATCCAGCACCAGGATGCGTTCCGCCAGCAGCCCCCGCAAAGCCTTCTCGGATTCTTTCAAGTTCCTCATGCTTTCCTTCGATACCTCTCCCCGCTGATTCTCAATGGCCTTCCGATGCGCGGGAGTATCCCTTTATTTTACTTGGCCTCTCCCCAGAACCGTACCCTTTTCGGCTGGCTCTTCGCCTTGCCTTTGCTGTCGGGCCCGTCCCCCTTCCTGCCTAATCCTCTGAAAATACGCCGAATCTGTCATTGACCACTCGTGAACACGTGTCCGCAAGGCCCTTGCCCCTTGGCGCTGCTTTCTCTACCCTGAAGTACAGTGGCCAATAAACGTATGTCCCCGAAACTTACAGTCTGTTTGCTATCTCCGCACCCCCTGGTGCTGACCGAATTTGAACGCTTGCTCGGAAAGGCCTCGCAATTCAAGGTCATTGCCAAGCAGCTTGAATCCACGCTCGCTCCCGATTTGCGCAACTTGGAACCTCCCAAGGCACAGGTCTATGTAATTGATGCGCATGCCGCGCGACAGGCTACCGGTGCACTGCTCACGAATATTCTCGAGCGCTATGCCGATGCCCGACTGATTGTCGTGGGGGATTCTGTCAACGAGGCTAACGCCTATTCCTTGCTCCGTCTGGGCGTCAAGGGCATTCTCACTTACGCCGAAGCGCGCGACCAGCTTTCCCGCGCTCTTCCGCTTGTTTCCAACGGTGGTTTCTGGGTGCCGCGTTCCGTGCTTTCCGGCTTTGTGGATTCTATCCTCACTAGCCAGGGCCGCCGCCTGAAGACGGACACGGTCACCAATCTCAGCCGCCGCGAACAGGAGGTTCTCGATTCCTTGCTCGAGAATCTTTCCAACAAAGAAATCGCCAGCAAGCTCAATATCGCGGAGCGTACCGTAAAGTTTCACGTCTCGAATCTTCTGAATAAATTTGGCGTGCGCCGCCGCGCGGACTTGATCCTGCTGACGTTCCAGCGCCGCATGTCACAAGTTTAATTCGCTGTATGTTTTTGTAGGGGTCCAGCACGCTGGACCCTATCTTGGCAAGGTCTATCCCGCCTGATTCTTTTCTTGGCGCTCAATCTCCAAATTTATAACGGATGATGCACCACAACGCCTGCACGCCATCTTTCCAAGTGATCTTCTTTCCTTCTTCGTACGTCCGCCCGGCATAACTGATCGGGACTTCGTAAATGCGCCATTTGCCTTTGGCAATTTTCGCGGTAATCTCCGGCTCAAATCCGAAGCGGTCAGACTTCACTTGAATCCCTTTCAACACCTCGCGCCGGAACACCTTGTAGCAGGTTTCCATGTCCGTCAACTTCAGGTTTGTGGCGACATCCGAGAGCAGAGTCAAAAACTTGTTTGCCGCATAGTGCCAGAAATAATGCACACGCTGCGGGCCGCCCAGAAATCGCGAGCCAAACACCACATCCGCTCGCCCGTCCAAAATGGGCTCAAGCAATTTCGGATAATCCCGCGGGTCATATTCCAGGTCGGCGTCCTGCACCAGCACAATATCCCCTGTAGCTTGCGCGAATCCCCGCCGCAGTGCCGCTCCTTTGCCCTGATTCGCTCCCTGAAAAAGAAAGCGCATCTCGCGCAGGTCAATCCCATCGCCGCCATCGGCGGCGGCCGCGCGGTTTTCTCCTTTTGTCTGCAGGTCGGCCATCCCTTGCAGGATTTCGCGCGTGCCATCCTTCGAGCAGTCGTCCACCACCAGGATTTCCTTGCGCATCTCCGTTTCCTGGACGCGGCGAAGGATTTCGCAGATGGTATCCTTCTCGTTGTAAACGGGAATCACAATCGAAAGTTTGGCATCCAACAGCGCTGCGGGATTCCGTCGTGGTGGTGTCATAGACTTATCCAGATTGTAGCGGTGCCTCTGCCCTCCGTAAAGTTTTCTCTGCTCATCAGCTTGCCCCCGGGCGAGGTGCAACCTCCTTCGCGGCAACTCTTCTATGTGGTTAAATAGAATCCGCAAGCTTCGCGAACATGCCCACTTTTTATATTGAACAATTTGGCTGCCGCGCCACGCAGGCCGACGGCGCCGCCATCGAACGTCAATTGCGCGAACAAGGCTGCCAACTCGCCCCCGGCGCGCACGCCGCCGATGTCGTCGTCCTCAACACTTGCACTGTCACTGCTGCCGCTGATACTCAGGCGCGCGACGCCATTCGCAAGTTGCACGCCGCAAATCCTTCCACGCGCATTATTGTCACCGGCTGCTACGCTCAGCGCGCTCCCGAAGAGCTTGCCGTTCTCCCCGGTGTCACCTACGTCGTCGGCAATTCCCATAAGCCGCAAATTCCCTCGCTTGTAAATACGATTCACACTTGCACCGCACCGCATGCTCCATCCGAATTTCCGTTGCTTCCCGGATTGCCGAAGGGAATTCTTGCGCCTGAAGAAGCCACTGCCCGCATCCTTACTGGCGACATCTTTGATCTGACGGACGTTCTTGTCGCTCCCGTTCTTGGCGGGGAAGGGAATCATACCCGCCCCACGTTGAAAATACAGGATGGTTGCAACTCGCGCTGTTCCTTCTGCGTGATTCCGTTTGTCCGCGGGAAATCGCGCAGTCTGCCTGCCGAAAAAGTTGTCTCCGAAATCCAACGCCTCAGCGATTCCGGCTACCGTGAAATCGTTCTCAGCGGCATTAATCTTGGAGCTTATGGCCGCGACCTTTCTCCCCGCGTGGAATTCCTCGAACTTCTCCGGCGCATTCTTGACGGAACTTCTCTCGAACGCCTGCGCGTCAGTTCCATCGAGCCGCTCGATGTTTCGCTCTCCCTCATCGAGCTTGTCGCTTCCACCGATCGTCTTGCGCCGCACTTTCATATGCCGCTGCAATCCGCTTCGGATCCAATCCTCGCCGCCATGCATCGCTGGTATCGCGCCGAACATTACGCGCGGCGCGTCGAACTCATCCACGAGCGCCTGCCCCACGCCGCCATTGGCGCGGACGTCATTACAGGTTTCCCCGGCGAAACGGAAGCCGATCACGCCGCTACCATGAATTTCATCGCAGAGCGCCCCTTCACTTATCTGCACGCTTTCTCGTATTCCCAGCGTCCGGGCACAAAAGCCGCTGCGCTGCCCAACCAGGTTCCTGGTGGAGTGATCAAGCGTCGCGCCCGCGAATTGCGCGCACTCGCGGAAACCAAATCCGCCGAATTTCGCGCCTCGCAAATCGGCCGCACCCTGCGGGTCCTAACCTTGCGCCGCGATCCGCTTGATGATCCCTCGGTCACCCCCGCGCTGTCTGAAAACTATCTCGCGATCCAGCTTCCTTTCGCATTAACATCCAATGAACTCTTTCTGGCTCGAGTCACTCACGCTGAAGGTAAAGGTCTTTGTGCCTTGCCGCTCGAGCCGGTGCTTGCCGTTCCAGAAACGAGCTGACTCACTTTCATGCGCATACTTGGTATTTCTACAATCGGTCGCGGTTCCGCGGTAACGCTACTCGACGAAAAGTCCATTCTGTTTGCCATCGAGGAAGAGAAACTTAATCGTCTCCAGGACTCGCTGGAAATTCCGCGTCTCGCTTTGGCTCGTTGTCTCCACGAAAATCAGATGAAGCTGGCGGATTGCCGCGCGATCGCCCTTGCTGATCGCACCGCCTCGCTCCACCATTCACGTTCGCGCAAGCGCGCCCCTCGCTCTCCTTTCGAGGACATGCTTCTACCGCTTCTTCGCGGCGGCCCGCGCCTGTCGCGCTTCGATCATCATCTCTGCCACGCCGCCAGCGCTTACTACACGTCCGGCTTCGATCGCGCCCTGATACTTACTCTCGATCAAGGCGCGAATTCACAATCCGGCATGCTCGCTCTTGGCGATGGCGACGAAATTGAACCGCTGCATTCCTTGAAATTTCCCGACTCTTTCGGCTGGTTTTATTCGCGCGTCACGGAACTCGCCGGGCTCCGTTCTCGCCGCGATGAACACAAACTGCAATGGCTCAGCAAGGATGGCGAGCCGGAATTCCTCCCCGTTTTCCGTAAACTTTTTAACTGGAAGCCTACTGGTGCGCCGGTAATAAACCGCCGCTATTTTTCTTCCGGCCCCGATCATCGCGGCATTTTCTCGCCGCAGTTTTATCGCGAGATCGGTTTGTCTTCGCGGGGGCATGCTCCCGGCCCTGTGGTGCGCGCCAACCTGGCCCGCAGCGCGCAGGATTTTCTGGAAGAAGTTGTTCTGCAACTGGCCACGAATTTCGCGGAGCGCACCAATGCCCGCTCGCTGTGCGTGGCCGGCGGACTATTTCTAAATGTGTTGCTTGTGCACGCCCTGGAAGCTCGCGGCCCCTTCGAGCATGTCTATGTGCAGCCGGTGTCCGGCAATGCAGGCACGGCTCTTGGCGCCGCTTATCTTTCGCGCAAGAAAATTACCGGCCACTCCGGCCGCGCGCCGCTCTGCAACCTCGCGGTGGGCTTGCACGCCAACTCCCAGGAAATGAAAACGGTCCTGGACAATTGCAAAATTGCCTATCGCTATCTTTCCGGCGAAGACCAGACCATCGAGGAGTGCGCGCGTCTTCTTCTTCGCGACAAAATCGTCGCCTGGTGCCAGGGCCGCACGGAATTCGGCCACCGCGCACTCGGCAATCGCAGCTTGCTGGCTTCGCCCTTTTCCGAGTACGTCATCGAAAACGTGAACGAGTACGTGAAGCATCGCGAGGAATTTCATCCCTTCGCGCTTTCAGTTCCCGCTGAACGCGCCGCGGAATATTTCGACGCCTCGCCGAATTGCCGTTTCATGACTTCGCTCGGCACGCTTACGAATCCCGTTGGCGGCCTTGAACGGTTTGCGTTCCACGGAAACCTGGTACGCGTCCATACCGTCGAGCAGCACGCCAATCCCATCTTCTGGAAGCTGCTGCACAAATTCGGCGAATCCGCGCCTGCGCCGATTTTGGTCAACACTTCATTTAACCTGTTTGGGGAGCCTCTTGTCACCGATCCGCGCGGCGCCGTCCGCAGCTTCTATTGTGCCGGAATAGACGCCCTGGCTCTTGGCCCCTTCCTCCTGGTGAAATGATTTTCGCTTTTGTAGCGGCCGCCTTCTGAGGCGGGCGCACGGAAAAAGCCGCAGGGCTCGCGGACTCGCCGTGCGCTACATGAATGTTGCAACACCGGGCGGCAGTGGCTTCCCCGCGCCCAGCTAGCCCTCGAAAATCACTTGTGCCATTGCCTGTTCTGAGGTGTGCGTGATGCTCACGGCGATATTCTTTACGCCGAGAGCTTCGGCAATCTTTTTCGCTTCGCCCTTCAACGCCAGTGTTGGCCGCCCGCCTTTTACTCGGACCACTTCCACATCCACCCAGCGGACGCCATGGCTCCAACCTGTTCCGAGCGCTTTCATTGCTGCTTCTTTCACCGCGAAGCGGCCGGCATAGCGCTCATATTTGTTCTTGAACTGCTCGCAGTAGGCCACTTCATCCGGTGTGTACACGCGGCGCAGAAACCTCTCCCCTTGCGCTTCAATCACTTTCTGAATGCGCTTTACTTCCGACACGTCGATGCCCAGGCCAATGATCATGCGGCTGCTTATCCTCGACCCGATTATACTGTCAAGACGATGGCGCCACGGAATTCATCAGCGAAAAGGATTTCAAAAGGGCATACCGCCAGCGGGCGCGTGCTTCCCTTGGCAGCGTCATGGGAGCTGCACCGTTCGCGCGGCTTGCAGGTTCTTCAACTCACACCGTTCCGCAAACTTCCTTGGCTCGTCCACGGATTCAGCACGCGCCCCGGTGGAGTCAGTCCACTCGAAGGCCAGCAAGTTCTGAATCTCGGTTTCATGCAATGGGATACGCGCGAAAATGTTGGCGAAAATCGCCGCCTGCTGCAAGAAGCCATAGGCGCGGAAACTTTCGAGCTCGCGCCGCTGAAGCAAATCCACTCCGACGCGATTCATCTTTTCAATGCCGCGCCGCCGCGTCCGTGCAGAGGCGACGCTTCAACCACGAATCGCGCCGGCGTGCTGCTCGGCGTGCAAACCGCCGATTGCGTTCCCATCCTTCTCGTTGATCCCAGAAAACGCGCCGTGGCCGCCATTCATGCGGGTTGGAAGGGCACGCTCGCCCGCATCGCCGAAAAAGCCGTGGGCCGGATGCGCCTCGAATTCGACAGCAACCCCTCAGACATGCTTGCCGCGCTTGGGCCCTCAATCGGCGCTTGTTGTTACGAAGTGGGCGCCGAGTTCGTCACGAAATTTTCCGCGCAATTTGCCGATGCTTCCGAATACTTCGATGAACCGCGCACCGGCGACGAACCGAATCCGCTGCAGTGGCTCAACATGGCGCCGCCGGGACACCAGCCGCCGCCGCGCAATGTTCACCTGGATCTCCCCAAAGCCAATCGTGCGCAATTGCTGGCCGCTGGTCTGCGCCCACAAAACATTTTTCCCAGCGGCCTGTGCACCGCTTGTCACACCGAATATTTCTTCAGCCATCGTCGCGAAGCCGGGCACACCGGTCGTCTTTTGGCCTTGGTGGGAATCCGCAATTGACGTTAGAATCTCCCGATGAATTTCCAGCTTGCTCAAATCAATATTGGACGCCTCGTCGCTCCTATTGACGATCCCAAGATCGCGGAGTTCGTCGCGCAACTCGAAACAATCAATGCCGTCGCCGATGCTGCGCCCGGCTTTGTCTGGCGCCTGCAGTCCGCGTCCGGCAACGCCACGGACATCGCTTACAGCAACGATCCCCTGGTCATCGTCAATATGTCGGTCTGGGCGTCAATCGAGGCTTTGCGCGACTACGCCTACAACTCAAAACACGTCCAGGTTCTTCGTGACCGGGCCAAGTGGTTCGAAAAGATGGAGAAGCCTCATTACTGTCTATGGTGGGTTCCTGTGGGCCACATCCCAACCGTCTCTGAAGGCCGCGAACGCCTGGAACTTTATCAGCAGCACGGTTCTACTCCGCAGGCCTTCTGGTTCTCCAAACACTTTCCCGCGCCCACTTTGGAAACCACGAGGGTCTGAGCGAATTTTCCTCGATTGGCGCAGAACAATTCGCTGTGAATATTCGAGCTCCTACTTTAGTGAAGGACGGCGAGCGGAGAATTCTTTAGTTCGAGCAGGGCCAGTTGCCCGCAGGCCGCCATTACATCACGTCCGCGCGAGTAGCGGACAAAGGTAGGCACACCGCGCTCCGTCAAGATCCTGCGGAACTCTTCAATTTTCGCGGGGCTCGATTCCTTGTACGGCAATTCTCCCGGATTCCACGGAATTAAGTTCACTTTCACGCTTTTCAGCGGGGCCAGCAATCGCACCACGCGCCGCGCATCTTCCGCTGCATCGTTCACGCCGCCGAGCATCGCGTACTCGAACGTCAAATGCTCCCAACTGCGCAGCGGATAGGCCCGGCACGCTTCCATCAACACTTTCAGCGGATACTTTTTATTGATGGGCATCAGCGCGTTGCGCTGCTCATCGTTTGAAGCGTTCAGCGAAATCGCCAGCTTGGGCCGTACTGTTTCTTTTCCGAGGCGTTCGATTCCCGGAACGATGCCGCTCGTCGAAAGCGTTACATGCTTTGGCGAAAGCCCCACGGCTTCTTTGTCCAGCAGAATCCGTACCGCGCCCACCACATTTTCAAGATTCAGCAGCGGCTCGCCTTGCCCCATCAACACCACATTTGTTCTGCCCGCCAATCCGTTTTCTTCCAACTCATCCTCTTCATCGCCCGCCATCTCGCCTTTATTCTTTTCGGGAGCTTCGCCCATTTCCTTCAGAGGGACTAGCACCTGCCCCACAATTTCCCCGGCTGTCAAATTCCGGATCAATCCAAGCTGTGCGGTAAGGCAGAACTGGCAATCCACCGCGCATCCCGCTTGCGTCGAGATGCAAATCGTCTGCCGGCCCTCACTCGGCATGAACACCGCTTCCACTGCCGCGGGCCTTTCCCGTTTCTGTTTGTTCTTCTCTGCGAACTCTGCGCCCTCTGCGTTAAGTTCTTCTCTCTCCAGTCCGATCCCAAACAAATACCGCACCGACCCATCGCTCGAGAGATACCTCTTCCGCACCTCGGGCAAAGTGATAGTCGCCTCTCCCCTCAACTTTTCCCGCAGCGCCGCCGGAAGATTTGTTATCGAGGCTACGTCGAAGCGCCGCTCCGCGTACAGCGCGTGATAAATCTGCTCGCCGCGATACTCGGGCTCGCCCAGGCTTTTGCAATAGGCCCGCAATTCCGCTTGCGATTTTCCCAGCAATTCCATGCGTGTCTCGTCCTTCCCTCAACATTCTCTCATTAACAGTAACAAATCCACCCTGGCCTGCCCGCGCCCCGCAATCGAACCGGGTGACCAACGTAAACCCCTGCAAATAGAAGATTTATTTCCCCATGCCGTGGTGCCACACTCGCCACTCGCCTCTCTCTCCTCCGTGTGCCACAATACTTTCATGGTCTCCAACGTCCGCGACATTCAGCGCCGCGTTCTCTCCAACGGCCTTATTGTGATTACCGAGACCATGCAGCACGTCCGCTCGGTTTCCGTGGGCATATGGGTTCGCAACGGTTCGCGCCGCGAAGTTCCCGCGGAAAACGGCCTGGCGCATTTCCTGGAGCACATGGTTTTTAAGGGCACGGAGCGCCGTTCCGCCGAAGATATCGCCCGCGAAATGGATTCCGTTGGCGGGATGCTGGACGCCTTCACCTCCAAGGAACAGATTTGTTTCAACGCTAAGGTGCTGGATGAGCATCTGCCCATCGCGTTCGATGTTCTCGCCGACCTTGTGCTTCGCCCCAAGCTTGATGGCGACGACGTCAACAAAGAACGCCAGGTCGTCCTGGAAGAAATCAAGATGGACATGGACAATCCCGAGTATCTGCTCCATGACATTTTTACGCGCGGTTTCTGGCCGGGGCATTCCCTGGGCCGACCTATTCTTGGCACGCCCGAAACGGTGCGCAATTTCGATCGGGAAGCGTTGCTGCGCCGCTTCCGCAGTTGGTTTGCGCCCGACCACATTATTGTTACCGCCGCGGGCAACATCACGCACGAGCAGGTTCTGGATTTGGTGGAAAAGGAATTTGGGAAGATGCCGGCTGTCGGTTCCACGCAGGATGATCCCGCGCCGTCGACAAGTGCGCCGATCAATCTGGAGAGCAAGCGCGATCTGGAGCAGGTTCATCTCTGCATTGGTGTGCCCTCGCTGCCGCTGGCGCACGAGCGGCGCTTCGGCGTGGCCGTACTGAATAATCTTTTGGGTGGCGGAATGTCTTCGCGGCTGTTCCAGAATATCCGCGAAAAGCAGGGACTGGCGTACGCCGTGTTCAGCGAGATTACGCCATATTCGGATGCGGGGATGCTGACGGTTTATGCGGGAACGGCGAAGGAAACCATTGGCAAAGTGCTGGACTTGACCGTGGCTGAATTTCGCGCCATGAAGGAATCGCCGGTTACCCGGGAAGAACTCTTGCGAGCCAAGAACCACTTGAAGGGTTCGCTGATGCTTTCGCTGGAGTCCACCAGTTCGCGTATGTCGAACCTGGCGAGGCAGGAATTGTATTTCCAGAGATTTTATTCGCTTGACGAAATCCTTGTGTCCATCGAAGCCGTTACTCGCGATGAAGTGCAATCGCTCGCCCGTGAATTTTTTCAGCCGGAACGCGTTGCCGTTACTGTGCTGGGTCCGCTAAACGGCTTCTCCGTGGACCGCGCGCGGCTGGCCTGCTAGCGCCGCTTCTTCCGCCCAGGTTGTTCTTTTGCCACTTAAATTGTTTTGCTACTATCTGGGTGTCTCGCTCCCGCCAACAATATGAAATGCAAAGAGTGCTCGAAAGTCATCCCTGATGGCTTCACGGATTGTCCGTGGTGCGGCGCGGTGCAGGTTGCGCCCGTTGTCGGACAGCCCGTCCGGACGGTTTCCGCCGAGTCCGAGGTCTACATTGGACGAGATCTTCTCATCGCGATTTCGCTGCTGTCCTCGATGACTGTCTTTCTGGTGCTGAACTATTTCGGCATGGTTCGTGAAGCCGGCTCCCTTACGCTCCAGAATTCCAGCTACTTTCTTGGCAGGTGTGCCGGATCCTTTGTGTTGGGCGCCATTATTGTTTTCATATTCTACAAAGTGAGCGGCAAGCAGCCGCGCTCCAGCGAAAAGCTTCTGGCAATTTTCACCGTAGCCTCCGTACTCTCTCTCGTGGCTTTAGCGGCTCCCCCGCGAAACGGCATGCGTCAGCCAAGTCCAGCGGTGCTGCGTCAACTTGGGGACGATCTGAAGAACCCAAAGGTATCAAATAAATGGGACGCACCCGGTCGCGAGTTGTTGATGGATATGCTCTCTCTCGGCCGGCAATACATTTCCGAAGTCTCCAAACTAGATGAGACTGCCAAACCGCTTTACACCCTTGAATCGTTTCGTGATGCTGCGACAGTGCAACAAATGGTCGACCAGTTGCATGCGAGGATCGCGGTTGCCGACAAATACGGCGATTTGGAACCTGTCTTCGCGAAAATGAAAGGATATGTCGCCGCCGTCGACGCCAGCGAAACCGAAAAACGTGAGTTCCTGGAAGGATTTGAGTCCACTCTGCCGAATACTCGCGCAGCCTATAAAGGGGTGAAGGATAAAGAGCGCGCCTGGCTTCAAGCTTCCCTCGATCTCTATCAGTTCGCGCTCTCCAAGAGTGGGCAGTACGGTTTGCAGAACGGCAGTTTGTTGTTCAAGAAGAATGGGGATGCGGACGTATTCAACCGGAAACTGACCGACGCAAAGACACGTCAAACAGAATTTCTTCGTGCCTATTGGGAAATTCGCCGCACGCAACAGGCCATGGTCGAACAGATGGGACTGCAAGGAACAAAGTACGATCCTACTCGTTCCCGCTAGCTGAAATACCTTTCCCTGGGTTGAGCGTGACCTGCCTGCTGAGTTTCACCTGCGCAAACGCCGTTCAATTAGGTTTGATGGCGCCGCAGCATTTCTTGTATTTCTTTCCGGAGCCGCAATAGCAGGGATCGTTGCGTCCAATTTTTCCGGCCATCTGAGGTGGCTGCCCGAACAGGGCTTGGTCTCTCTTTGCGGCGGCGTGGCGTTCGCGGTGTGGCGCGAAATAGAGGTACATCTCCGTGACCACTACCGATACGCCCATCAGCAGCTTCTCTCGCTGCGCATCCGTCATCGGCTTTTTGTAGGTGCGCAGTTCGGGGTCGGGATCGTGTTCGTGCACGAGTGCAAAGATAGGCGTGAACCATTCGGCTTTGTCCGGGTTGTCGAGAATCTCTTTCCACGATGGCTTGCGCATGTCTGCGCCGCGCAAAAAACCGATGGCCCAGCTGTTGCCGTAAGCTTTCCCCTCGTCATCTTCCAGGAGCAGAGGGAGAAAGAAATCCCCTGAACGGAACGCGTCTCCCACCATGTTCCAGTGATGCATGATCAAGCCAAAAAAAAGTTGCGCCGCTTCCTCATTAGGGAAAAGCTCTTCGTTCTCGAGCGCGTCTTCGGAACCAAGGATTTCCGGCAAATACTCGCTGGGCATGACGAGTTCGGGGCAACAGTGCAGCGCCGCAAAGAACCCGTCCAATTCTTCCAGGTCCATTGCGCCGTCGTCCCACATCTGGTCCAGGAACTCTCCGAGCACTTCCAGGTTGGAGTCCCAGAGGCGGTCCAGAGACTCTGGCTTTTTGTCCATCTTATCCATAAGCGCCGATTTTATGCCTTTGCGCGGCCCTGATTACCAGAATTTTTTTCTTGCGCATTGACGCAGTCCACCCGCTCTGCCATCATCTTGCAAGTTTCGCGTTTTGTTTTTCTGGGAGAATCTCCATCGGGTTGCGCGTTTCCATACTGGCGTCCGGCAGTTCGGGCAACATCACGCTGCTCGAAACCGAACGTACCCGCATCCTTGTGGACGCCGGCTTAGGTAAACGCGAAACTCTGGCGCGACTGGCCGCCATCGAAAAGGACCTCGACCACCTCGACGGCATCCTGATTACTCACGAACACACCGATCACTGCAACGGACTCCCGCAAGCGCTCGGCCTTTGGAAATCACCGCTCTATGTTACAGGATCGACCTTGGACGCGCTCCACCGCATTCTGCCCGATACATTTCGCAAGCGGCTGAATGGCGTCGAGTCCATTCAAGCCGGGCAGTGTTTCACCATCGGCGATATCGAAGTACATGCTTTTGCCATCCCGCACGATGCGGCTGATCCCATCGGCTTCACATTTCGCACCAACGGGACGAAGGTGGCCATCTGCACGGATTTGGGGTACATGCCGGAATTGGTCAAGGTGCATCTTCGCGAGTGCGATTGCCTGGTGCTGGAATCCAATCACGATCTGGATATGCTGAAGGTTGGGCCGTACCCGTGGGTCGTCAAGCAGCGGGTTCTTTCGCGCACCGGGCATCTTTCCAACCATGCGGTGAGCGAATTCCTTGCCGATGCCGAAGGATTCGATTCGCGGGCGCGCTACCTGGTGCTGGCCCACATTTCCCAGGAGAATAATAATCCGGATCTGGTGCGTATTTCCGCCGAAGAAGCGCTGCGCCGCCGTCCCGACGAATTCGCGTTCACCGGCGAAGTCCTCATCGCCTCCCAGCAGGCTCCTCTGAAGACTCTCGATCTGTAATTGCAATCGTCTCCGCAGGCGCGTCTCGCCCATTAAATCTCTTTATACATTGCATGAAGTTTTCAAGGCCCCGCCAGGCCGGGAAGCTCTTGACTTTGGGCGCAGATTCGCCAGAATGTTCCCCAATGTTTTCACCGGGTTCCGGGGGAAGCGGTGTAAGAGCGGTGCGGCTTGCCGAGGAGCCGACTGATTTCTAATTCACTTTGTACTCGGAATCCGATTATTCATTCCGGTGCAGGAACTAACTCGCTCTCGAAAGGAGCACACCATGCTTATTTCTTTTTATAAGCGGCTGTTTTCCATCCTCACCCTTTCACTGGTTTTAGGCCTGATGGGAATTCACGCGCAGATCGGCACGACTTCTCTGCATGGCGCGGTGCTTGACAAGTCCCGTGGCGCCGTTGGCGGCGCCAAAGTCACCTTGATTAATCCGGCGCAGGGTCTCGAACGTAACGCGACCAGCTCCCCCGGCGGTGAGTTTGAATTTCCTGCCCTTCCCCCCGGCACGTATGTGCTGACGGTGGAAAAAGACGGGTTCAACAAGTATGAGCAAAAAAATCTGCAACTGCTCGTGAACATGCCCAATACGATTAACGTTGTTCTCCAGGTGGGTTCGGTGAGCACCCAAGTAGAGGTTTCTGCCCTTGCGGAAACCATCAATACTACCGACGCCTCACTGGGCATAGCTTTCGGTGAAAATCAGGTCAAACAGCTGCCACTGGAAAGCCGTAACGTTCCCGACTTGTTGAGTCTTCAGCCCGGCGTCGTGTATACCGGCAACCGGCCGGACGTCGACAATGACGTGGACACCCGCAGCGGCTCCGTCAATGGTTCCCACAGCGATCAGAGCAACGTCACCCTCGATGGCATCTCCGTAAACGACAAGGGCGCGCATTCCTTTACCTCGGTGCTCCCGGTCACGCTGGATTCTGTTCAGGAGTTCCGCGTCACCACGACCAACTATGATGCCGATGAAGGTGCCTCCTCCGCTGCTCAGGTGGCTTTGGTTACCAAGAGTGGCACTAACAATTTTCACGGATCCGCTTACGAATACAATCGCAATTCTCTTTTCAGCGCCAACGACTACTTCATCAAGGCTTCGCAGCTCGCCAGCGATCTCCCGAATAAACCGAACCAGCTTAATCGGAATATCTTCGGTGGTTCGGTGGGCGGCCCTATCCTGAAGGACCGCCTGTTTCTGTTCCTGAATTACGAGGGCTACCGCGATGCTGAATCGGTCAGCGCCTTGCGCACTGTTCCGACGGCGGCCATGCGCGATGGTGTCATCCAATACCTTTGCCAAACGAACCCCGATGGTTCCCTGAACACTACTCTTTGTCCCGGCAACACGGTACAAGGCAAGAGCCTTGCCTCCTACACGGCGCCACCAGGGTATCAGGCGCTCTCACCGGACCAGATCACCGCGATGGACAGCACCAGTCTTGGCCCCCATGGTCCCGATCCTGCCGTCCTCAGCTACATGGCCAACTATCCCTTGCCCAATGATCAGACCACGGGCGACCTGGTCAATACCGCCGGTTATCGCTTTCGCGCTCCCACCGACACCACAAAGAATTGGTACATCGCGAAGCTCGATTACAACATCACGAGAGACGCCAAACAGCGGCTCTCCATTAGCGCCGCGCTCGCGAATGAGAATTCCGCCGGTGCGCCGTTTCTTCCGGGCGACGTTCCTGAACAGAGCATCGTGAATTACAATAAAGGCATCATTGCCGGATATTCGGCGGTTCTCTCGCCCTCGCTGGTCAACAATTTCCGCTATGGTTTTGTTCGCGAAAGCCTGGGCACCCTAGGCGATTCCAACCAGCCGTGGAACAATCTGCTGGCCTTCGATCAGGGCATTACCTACTCCTCCTCGTTTCAACGTCCCATCCACAATTTCACCGACGATATTTCCTGGATGAGAGGAAAACACACACTTCAGTTCGGGGTTCAGATCGGGATTCTGCGCAGCCCTTCGAGCAGCACGAATAATTCCTTCAGCAACGGCTCAGCGAATCCGGATTGGCTGTACAACTCCGGCCTCTCCTCCACTTCCGCCTCGCCGCTGAACCCGGCGAACAATGGCTATCCCGGAGTGGACTCCAGTTTTGTCAGCAACTATGACTATCCCATGACCTCACTGTTGGGAATGGTCACTCTGGTCAACGCCTACTACAACTACGGCCGAGATGGGAGTGCGCTGGCTCAGGGGACACCCGTCACTCGCAATTTCGGCGAGGACTCCTACGAGATGTATGCACAGGACTCGTGGAAGGTGAAGCCAACGCTGACGCTAACGCTCGGCCTTCGCTATTCGCTGTTCTCCCCGCCGTGGGAGGTTAATGGCCTTCAGGTAGCTCCCACCATAAGCCTGAATAGCTGGTTCAATGAACGCGCGACTGGAATGTTGGAGGGAATTCCATCCAGCGCCGCGCCTCTGATTAGCTACAATTGGGCAGGTCCTGCCAACAGTAAAGCGGGATTCTACAACTGGGACTATCACAACTTCGCTCCGCGCGTTGCGTTAGCTTGGGCCCCGGATGCTTCCTCGGGACTCCTTGGCGCGCTGTTCGGCGGTAAAGGCCAAACCAGCATCCGGGCGGGATTTGGGATCGTGTATGACCGTGTGGGAGAGAGTCTTGCCGACACATTCGATCAGAATGGCTCGTTTGGACTGTCCACCCAATTGTCGAATCCTTCCGATATCCAGACATCCCTGACCGCCCCGCGGCTGACCTCCATGAATACGATTCCCACCACTGATTACGCTGGGAACCAGATCTTTATTTCGCCGCCGCAGGGAACCTTCCCCGTGACTTTCCCAAGCAGCCTGGATACGGGCGGTTCCGCGATCACTTGGGGCGTAGATGACACGCTGAAGACGCCCTATTCCTACACCATTGATCTTGCTGTGAGCCGGGAACTGCGTTCGGGGTTTTCGCTGGATGTCGCCTACGTGGGCCGTCTCTCTCACCGGCTCCTTGCGCAGGATGACATGGCCATGCCCCTGGATATCTACGACAAGAAGGCGGGCATCGATTATTTTGGCGCTGAAGTGGCGCTTGCCAAGGCGTTCCGGCCGCAACTCAATGCCGGCAGCACCACGGCAACTCTGTCTTTCAATCCCAACCAGGTTCCGACGAACGTGCAGCAGTTCTGGATCGACCAGATCCAGCCTCTCCGTCCGGGCGGCGCGTACACCTTGAGCGGTTGCACCGGCACGGACGCCAGCGGCAATCCGATCCTGATGTCGACGGCCAACCCGGTGGTGGCCGCCTTTGATCTTTTCTGCAGCACGCGCTTCAATGATTCGCTGGCTCTCTACAACCTTGATTCCTACGGGATTCCCGATTACAACAATCCCAACGTTTCCTATTTCCCCACAACCGGGCAGTACACCTATTACAGCCCCCAATACAGTTCGCTGTACGCCTGGCGCTCCATGGCCAATGCCAATTACAACGCCATGCAAGTGACGCTGCGGCATCGCATGATGGATGGAGTGCAATTCGACCTGAACTATACTTATTCCAAATCCATTGATCTGGCTTCCGATGCCGAACGAATCGGACCGGCCAGCTATACCAGCAGCCTCAACAACATCATCATCAACGCGTGGGATCCCAACCAGGAGCGCGGCGTGTCTTCGTACGATGCCACGCACCAGTTCAACGCGAATTGGCTTGTCGAGTTGCCATTCGGGCGGGGGCGTGCAGTGGGGCGCGGTTCCAGCCGGCTTGTGGATGCTTTTATCGGAGGCTGGCAAGTTTCCGGGCTGTTCCGCTGGACGAGTGGATTCCCCGTCAATGTGGACAATGGCTATAGCAATTTTCCGACGAACTTCGAGCAGGAAGGAAACGCCGATCTGATCGCACCCGTGAAGACCGGCGCATACTTCAATACCGGAACGCCCAACATTTTTGCGAACGGACCTGCCGCCATCAACTCTTTCGCCCCGGCGTATGCGGGCCAGTCTGGCCAACGCGACGTCATTCGCGGCGACGGCTTCTTTGGCATTGATCTTGGCGTTTCCAAGCGCTGGACGATGCCTTGGAAGGAATCGCACAGCCTGCAATTCCGCTGGGAGACCTTCAACCTGACAAACTCCGTTCGCTTCGATGTACAGTCCAGCCTGCTCTCTTCGGCCCTGACTCTGGGCAGTGGCGGCAGTTTCGGCGACTACTCGGGCCTGCTGACTAACCCGCGCATTATGCAGATCGCGTTGCGTTACGAATTCTAACCTTCGCGAAAGTATCGAAGGCTCCGGGAGTGAAAGCTTCCGGAGCCTTTTTTCTTGAATTATGGTGCCGCCCCTCGTTGATAGAATCTTCTGGTCGCCGAAATCTTGATGCATTGCATCGATAGTTCCGTTCGTTGATTCGTTTGACACTTACCGGCATTTCTTCTAATTTGGGAGAGCTTGATAGAGGTGCGGCGGCCATGAGTAGCCACGTGCGTTTTTCCGAATCAGCTTCGGGCACGCGGGCGAAAGGGGCCTAGAGTTTTTGCCGCCGAAATCGTTGCGATTGCTGAAACCGCAGCGGTTGGGGACTTGGTCCAAGGCCAGGTCACTGTCATCCGGGAATCGGGTGGAGCGCTATCGAGAGGCAGCAGCCCGAGCAGTTCCTCGCGCTTTCTTCCTTTCTTTTCGTTCCTCCCAGACAAAATTGGTTTTGCATGAAACTGTTTGAGCTGACGCGCGCATTGATTGATCTGGATTCCACCACCGGCCACGAAAAACCGGTTGTTGATTATCTGTTTGCTCAGCTTTCTTCGCTGGCCGCGCGGCACAACGGCCGCGTCGAGCGCCAGAATGCCGCGCCCGATCGCGACAATATTTTTGTGGCTTTTGGCGAGCCGATCGTCACGCTTTCCACGCACACGGATACCGTGCCGCCGTTTTTTCCTTCGCGCGAAGACGGGGAGCACATTCATGGCCGCGGTGCTTGCGACGCCAAGGGCATCATTGCCGCGATGGTTGCCGCCGCCGAACTTCTGCTGGATGGCGGTACGCGCAACTTTGCACTGCTTTTCGTTGTCGGCGAGGAGCGCAACAGCATCGGCGCGAAGACTGCTGCTGCCGCTCCGCGAGGCTCGCGTTTCCTGATCAATGGCGAACCCACGGAGAACCGGCTGGCCCTGGGGTGCAAAGGCGCTCTTCGCTACGAACTGACGGCACGCGGCAAACTTGCGCACTCTGCTTATCCGGAGCTTGGGCACTCTGCCATTCACGCGGTGCTGGATGCGCTGGGTGAAATTCGCGCAATTCCTTTGCCCAGCGATTCGGTTCTTGGGCAGACGACTCTTAATGTTGGGACGCTTTCCGGCGGGCGCGCTCCCAATGTTGTTGCCGATGAAGCCCGCGCCGAGATTATGTTTCGTTTGGTCGGCGAACCCAGCTTGCTGCGCGAGCAAGTGACGCGTGCGGCATCCGCTAGCAACGTCGAGGCTTGCGAGATTTTGTATTTTCCCGCGGTCCATATGGCACCGCTCGACGGATTCCCCACCACGGTTGTGGCTTTCACCACGGACATTCCTTCGTTTAACGGGACGTGGGGTCGGCCGTTTCTGATTGGTCCGGGCAGCATTCATGTGGCGCACACGGCTGAAGAGCGCATTGCCAAATCGGAGTTGAATGCCGCCGTAGAGATTTACGCGCAGATGGTGCGGCAACTTCTTACCACGGGAGCCGCGCCATTATGAGCATTCCACTGGCAATCGTTGGCGCGGGGAAAATGGGGAGCCTCGTCGAGCAACTGGCACCTGCGCTGGGATTTGAGGTGCGCGCGCGATTTGACGTTGCGAACATCGCCACGCTTTCGCGCGATTCGTTGAACGAAGCCGCCATCGCCATCGAATTCACCACGCCCGCCGCTGCGCCCGGAAATCTTTGCCGGTTGGCTGCGCTTGGCGTGAACACCGTTTGCGGGACCACCGGCTGGTACGAGCATTTGCCGGAAGTGCGTCGAGCCATTGCATCCGCCAGCACCGCGCTGGTGTACGCTCCTAATTTTTCCATCGGCGTCAACTTGTTCACTGAAACTGTAGCGCGTGCCGCCGCGCTTTTTGCACAGCATCCGGAATACGAAGCCTGGGGCTGGGAAATCCACCATTCGGCGAAGAAAGATGCGCCATCGGGCACGCTGAAGAAACTTGCGGAAGAAATCCGCGCCGCGGGATTCGGCGGCTCGCTAACCCTGAGCACCAACCGCGCAGGAGCGCATACCGGCACGCACGAAATTGGTTTCGATTCACCCGCGGACACCATCACGCTGCGGCACACGGCACGCAGCCGCGAAGGATTCGCGCGAGGAGCGTTGCTGGCGGCGCGCTGGGTCCATGGAAAGAAGGGCGTGTATGAGTTTCGCGAAATCCTGAACGAACTCGGTCGCCCAAGCGCTTCATCGGCTGCGAGATGATCGCACCGCAGCGAATCACGTTTTGCGAAAGGACCTTTGAAGATGTTGCGAAAAATTGATTTGGACCTGGAGGATCACCCCATGTTTACCGGAACTGGCACTGCTCTTGTAACTCCGTTTCGCCGCGATGGTTCGCTGGATGAACCAACCCTGCGGTCACTGATCAAGCGGCAAATCGACGCAGGCATTAATTTTCTTGTGCCGTGCGGCACCACCGGCGAAAGCCCAACGCTCACGCATCAGGAGCATCTGCGCGTGGTCGAAATTGCCGTGGAACAGGCGAAAGGCAAGGTGCCGGTGCTCGCGGGTGCGGGCGGTTACAACACGCATGAAGTGATCACGCTAGCGCGCGAACTTGCGGACATCGGCGCGAACGGAATTCTTTCCGTCACGCCGTATTACAACAAGCCCACGCAGGAAGGCCTGTACCAGCATTTCCGGGCCATTGCCGAAGCCATCAGCTTGCCCATCATTCTTTACAGCGTGCAGGGCCGCACCGGAGTGAACATCGAGTCCGCCACGGTCGCGCGCCTTTCGCAAATCGAAAACATCATCGGCATCAAGGAAGCTTCCGGAAACATTTCGCAGATGGCGACGATCCTGAATACCGTGCACGAGGATTTCCTGGTGTTTTCCGGTGACGACGCCATCACGCTTCCCCTGCTGGCGCTGGGAGGGCGCGGCGTCATCTCGGTTGCCTCGAACGAAATTCCCGCGGAGATGGTGGCGCTGACGCGGCTGGCCTTGGCTGGTGATTTTGCGGGAGCGAGGCAGATCCATCGGCGCATCCTGCCGCTGATGGAAATGAATTTCGTGGAGTCCAATCCCATTCCCGTGAAGTCGGCGCTCGCCGAAATGGGATTGCTTGAGCCGGTGTGGCGCTTGCCTTTGGTGGCTCCAAAGCCGGAGAATCGTGCGCGCATTCGCGCCGTGCTGGAAACTCTGAATCTCCTCGGACGAGTTCATGCTGCAGCCACAAATTGAAGCGCTCTTTGATACGCCGCCCACTTCTTACACGGCGGAGCATTTCGCGCTATTTGATGCATTCAAGGCAGGCCTCAATCGCGGTGAAATTCGCGCTGCGGAGCCTGATGCCGCCTCGCCGACCGGATGGCGCGTAAATCCGTGGGTGAAAAAGGGCATTCTGCTGGGATTTCGAATGGGCACGATTGTGGACATGTCCATTGACGCGCGGCGCCAGCCTTTCTTCGATAAGTCCACCTATCCTGTGCACACGATTTCCGTTGATGATGGGATCCGCGTCGTGCCGGGAGGGTCCAGCATTCGCGACGGCGCATACATTGCGCGCGGCGTGATCTGCATGCCACCGATGTTCGTGAATGTGGGCACGTACGTCGGCGAAAACACACTGATCGATTCGCACGCCCTCGTTGGATCTTGCGCGCAGGTGGGCCGCAACTGCCACATTTCGGCCGCCGCGCAAATTGGCGGCGTGATCGAGCCTATTGGCGCGCTACCAGTGATTATTGAAGATGATGTGCTGGTGGGAGGGAATTGCGGCGTCTACGAAGGCACCATCGTGAAGCGTCGCGCCGTGCTCGGCACGGGAACGATCCTTAACCGTTCGATTCCCGTGTACGATCTGGTGCGCGACGCCGTTTATTCCGCCAAGGGCGATCAGCCGCTCATCATTCCCGAAGATGCCGTCGTTGTTCCCGGCTCCCGCGCCATTTCGCATCCCGCAGCTACGAAATGGGGCCTCTCGTTGCAAGCGGCCGTCATCGTGAAATACCGCGACGCGAAAACCGGCGCGCGCGTCCAACTTGAAGATTTGCTCCGCTAGCCCGCCTTTGCGGGGTGGGACATTCATGTCCGACATAACCGGCACATCAATAACAAAACCTCTCCGAACTCCCACTCCCTACTTGTCCCGAGTTGCGATAGGTGACCCAAAATACTCCCCGTCGACGCGGGGCATGGTAGTATCTTCAAAAGTACCTCTTCACAGGAGTTACCCATGCAACTGTTTCGATCTGGGTTTACTCTCGCCCTCCTCCTCGCCTTTTCACTAGGAGCATTTTCACAATCTTCCTCAATCAGAATCGCAAACGTTTCAGAGCCTCCTGAACTCATTGGAGAGCCAAAGAAACTCAATCAGGCTTCCGAGGCTGACCGCCAACTATTCGATATCGTCGGGCATCTGAAGGACGAGGCCGAGACGAAATCCACTTTGCCTAAGCTAGACGACTTCATAGCGCAGCACCCGGACAATTCAGATGCGTACTTTTTACGGACGACATGCGCCGCCTGCATATTGAACAGCCGCGATTTCGCCTCAATATCGAATGATGTCAAAGCGGCGATTTCGCACTCACCAAAGAATATCTACAACGATACCGACTACTACTCCCTGCTCGGGAAAATCGCATTTGTATCGGCGCAGTACGGCCAGGCGGCTGACGATCTAGAGAGAGCGATGTCGAGAGACCTCAGCTCGGCGGGCAGAATGTTTAATATTGAAGGTATCGAACCCGAGCGAACGTCCAAATTCTGCATTTGGAATCTTAGCGACCTCGATACTTTGGTTGCGAAACTTCCGAATGACTACAGGGCTTGGCTGTTTCGTGGTCTTTACTATAAATTCTTCACGACATTCAAGGAGGACTACTACTCCAAGGCACTGCCGCAGTTCCAGCGAGCAGCAGTCCTGAATCCGCACTCTCCATTGCCGCCTTATTTCATCGGCGAACTCTACTCAAAAGCTTCATTCTGGACGAAAAAAGCCTGGGCTTCAGATGCGGGTCGAGATGAGGCGTCGAAGAGCGCAGTCCAAGCCTACACAAAGGCAATTCAGTTAGATCCTAAGTTCCTGCCAGCGTACGAAAAGAGGGCGAGTGGCTATCTGAATTTGAAGGAGTACCCGCAAGCCATCAAGGATTACGACAGAATCCTTGTCCTCGACCCAAAGAACGGCACGGCGTATTCCGACGGCGGAATAGCGAAGCTGGAGATCGGGCAGTATCGGGCAGCCATATCTGACTTCAGAGAAGCGATTCGACTCAAGAACGAGGGCGATTCATTTCTGTCGAATCTATATAAATATTGCGGGGATGCGGATGTCAGCCTTGGTGACTTCCGAGAGGCGATCAGCGATTACAGCAAAGCAATCGAGCGGCGGCTTGCGAACGATTCCTTCTTGTTTAGTTTGAAGCAAATTAGGGCCTTATACCCGGAATACGACCATGTGTCGGACGAGGCGCTAGCCCGAAAGCTCAACGTGCTTTTTTGGCCTCAGTTCGATTACAAGGTTTTCACTAAACAACTGGAAGAAAATGGAAAATGGGAAGTAAGCTTCTTGTTCAGCGAACTCTACGAGAAGCGCGGCGACGCTTACTTGAAAGCCGGTGACTTCCGGCGTGGTGTTCTCGACTTCACGCGAATCTACAAAGGCATTCCTAATTCTGCGAATAGCACGGATCGATGGCGATTGCTGGGTGGTACCGATAGCGACCGTTGTTTCCTGGATGTAAAGACCGCCGAGTTTCCAGCGAACGGACCTGTCCGTTTCTGGACCAAGACAGTAGGAAAGAAAGAAGCGAACACCGCGGCGTATGAGATGGATTGCAATTCGCAAAGACTAAACATTACGTCGACCGTTACGTACGATTCTACCGGTAAGGTCCTGAACAGTTCCGACGTCAGCAGGGGATGGCAGCGAGTTGTTCCGGACACTGTCGGCGAACAACTTTATAACGGCGCGTGTTCTGGCGGCCGTTAGTTCTCTACGGCAGGAGATTCTTCTCACCAAATCTGTGCTCTTCGTGCCTCCTCCTCTAACTCCCTCTTTCCAGCGTCCGTCGCCGCTCAGTTTCTCCCAACATCGCCAGGGGTGCGCAAAATGCCGTATGATGAAAGTGGATAAGTTTGGAGATGCTCCCGTGATTCCACGTTATACACGCGCAGAGATGGGGCGGGTTTGGAGCGACGAGAACCGCTTCCAGAAATGGCTGGATGTCGAGCTGGCTGCCGCCGACACGCTGGCCGAAGCCGGGCTGGTGCCCAAGGAAGCCGCCGCCATTTTGCGGGCGCGCGCCAAGGTGGACGTGGCGCGGATCAACGAACTGGAAGCCCGCGTCAAACACGATGTGATTGCGTTCACCATGGCGGTGGGGGAATCGATTGGCGATCCGGTGGCCGCGCGCTGGCTGCACTACGGGATGACGTCCAACGACGTGGTGGATACGGCGCAGGCGCTCATGATTCGCGATGCTTCGCGCATCATCGAACGAGACCTGGTGCTGTTCGCCGAAGTGCTGGACTTGCGCGCGCACGAATTCCAGCATACGCCGCAGATTGGCCGCACGCATGGCGTACACGCGGAACCAATCACGTTTGGCCTGAAGATCGCCAACTGGTTTGCGGAAAACCAACGCAACATTTCGCGTTTCCGCGAAGCGGCGCTGCGCATTGAACGAGGCAAAATCTCCGGAGCGGTGGGCAACGCTTCGCATCTGGGCCCGGAGATTGAAGAGAAGATCTGCAAGCGGTTGGGGCTCGAGGTGACGCGCAGCTCCACGCAAGTAATTCAGCGCGATAGGCACGCGTACTACCTCAGCGCGCTGGCGTTGATTGCCGCGTCGCTGGAAAGAATTGCCACGGAGATTCGGCACCTGCAGCGCACCGAGGTGCGCGAGGCCGAGGAATTTTTCGGCGGGGAGCAACGGGGCAGCTCAGCGATGCCGCACAAGCGCAATCCGGTGAACTGCGAACAGATGTGCGGGCTGGCCCGTGTGGTGCGCAGCAACATGATGGCTAGCTTTGAGGATGTGGCGCTGTGGCACGAGCGCGATATTTCGCACAGCAGCGTGGAGCGCATTATCCTGGCCGACTCCACGATTCTGGTGGACTACATGCTCGCGAAGATGACCGCCATCGTCAGCCAGATGCGCGTCTTCCCGCAACGCATGATGCGCAACCTGGAATCCACGCACGGACTGGTTTATTCGGGCCAATTGATGCAGGACCTGGTGGAAAAAGGCATGCCGCGGGACGACGCGTACAAAGCCGTGCAGGAGAACGCCATGGCCGCTTGGGAGGCGGAGAGCAGCTTCCGCGACAGCGTGGCGCTTGACGCGCGCATCACGAAATACCTCAGCCCGGTTGAGTTGGAACACACGTTTGATTTGCAGCGGCAGTTACGTTATGTGGACGATTTGTTTGAGCGGGTGTTTGGCGCGCATCCGGCGGGCGAAAAGGGAATTGCGAACAAGGCGTGATGGCAACGCCACGCCCCCACAGTGGACCAACCAACAGCTGTCATCCCGAGCGAAGCGAGGGATCTGCTTTTCGCAGTGGACGAAGGAAAAGCAGGTTCCTCGTCCCGTTCAAAAGGCGAACGGGACTCGGAATGACAATTGGTGGGTGGGATGCGAGAAAGCAGCGGCAAGCCGCCGCACTTCATAGGACCCCAAGAGCACAGTTAGGAGTGACTGTGCCACCCAAACTCGAAACCTAGCCTGGTGAAACAAAAGAGCTCCCGGTTGGGCGGGAGCTCTTTGTTCTTGCCTCTTCTGAGCAAAGGGAAAGCTGGCTCAGCTGCGGAGGCGGAAATTATTCGACGCGCTGGACGTAGCGCGCTTCGGAAGTATCCACGCGAATTCTATCACCTTCATTCACAAACGGGGGAACGTTTACGATCAGCCCGGTTTCCAGTGTTGCCGGTTTCATTACCGCGCTGGCCGTGGCTTTTTGCAGCGTGGGCTCGGTCTGGATCACTTTCATGTCCATGGTGTCTGGCAGGGCCACACCGATGGCTTTTTCGTCGTGGAATTCGATTTTGACGATGGTGTTGGGGATGAGGTAGTAGACGGTTTCGCCGAGCTCTTCCTTGGTCATCTGCATCTGCTCGTAGGATTTCGTGTTCATGAAGTGGTAATCGTCGCCCTCATGGTAGAGAAACTCGAATTCGACCTCGTCCAGGATGGCGCGATCCACGAATTCTTCGGCACGGAAGCGGTACTCGATAATGGCGCCGGTGCGCAGGTTCTTCATGCGCGTCTGCATGGAGCCGCGCTTGTTGCCGGGGGTGCGATGCTCCGTGGTGAACACGGTGAATAGGTCGCCCTCGTGCTGGATCACCATGCCGGGGCGAAGCTGTGTTGCCTTAACGCTGCTCATAAGTGAAAGCGGCACCGGAGCGGCCGGGCCGGAAACTCCTCTTCAGATTAGGGACATTTCGGAAATTCCAAACGGCTCCCCGAAGGACGGCGCGTGGAATGACACGAGGCACATCGGGATGAAAGGCGATCCCTCTGCGGAAAACCAGTATAAACGGGGGTGAGCGAGGAGGTCAATCCAGGGCGCACGGTGACCAGCGGTGCCGGGACCGATTTCTCTAGCTACCGCATTAATCAAGCGCTACGCGAGAAGTTCAGTCAGCAAGGACTTGGGATACAATCTCGTTACGACGCCAATGCCCAAAACCAGAACATTTCGAACCTTGCCTGGCTCAATGCAAGAGGTTCTGAGACTCGTTGGAATCCCTGTGATTTGTTTGGTCCCGCTGTTCGTTGCAGTAGTTTACATTCTCGGAGGGATGGACCTGTTAAGATTTGCTCTGAGTCAGATGACGTGGAAGTTATCGTTAAGGATTGTCGGCGCTGTTACTGGATTGGCACTGATTACGCGGATAAAGCATGAATTCTGGTTCCGAGATGAGCCGCCACCGATGTGGTGGCACCGCTCAATCTGGCTAAATATTCTTGAAATCCTCGTTCTCCTTGGTTTGATCCTCCTCGGTACTTGGGCGATACCAAGATTCGCGTGACACGAAAGAGAAGTCGAACATGCAACTAAGTACCCGGCAAGTCGTGCTATTCCGAGGAGTGGCTCCTAGTACGCGGATGATCTCTTAAGGATACTGAGCCTTTAGCCCATAGTAATAAACCTATGAGATACACCACATTATCGGTGCCTTGGCGTCGCAGGTGTTACTGCGTGGGTCCTGTCTCTCTCTGCTTGGCGGCTTCCGCCATGATTTTCTCGATCTCGTCGGGATCGCGCGGGAGTTTTTGGCTGAGGAGTTCGTAGCCGGATTCGGTGACGAGGACATCATCTTCGATGCGCACGCCTAGATTTTCTTCAGGAATGTAAATCCCAGGTTCCATGGTGACGATCATGCCCGGCGCGAGGGGCTTGCAGCCTTCGAGGCCGGGATCGTGGACGTTCAGCCCGATGGAGTGGCCGAGGCCGTGGATGAAATATTGGCCGAGCGGTTTGCCGTGCGAATCCTTGCCGTGGGTGTTGATGTAGTTGTACGCGATATAGAAGAGCGTGTCTTTTTTATTGCCCTTTTCGCGGCAGCCCAGGCTAGCGCCCGGACGGATGGCGGCCAGCGCGGCGTTCTGCGCGGCCAGGACAATTTCGTAAATTTCGCGCTGGCGCGGAGTGTACTTGCCGTTGGCGGGGACGGTGCGCGTGATGTCCGCAGCATAGCCGCCGTATTGCGCGGCCACATCCATGAGAACGACGTCGCCATCTTCGATTTTGCGCGAAAGTTTGTCGTAATGCAGGACGGTCGAGTTGATGCCGGTGCCGACGATGGGCGCGTAGGCTTCGGCTTCCGAGCCGCCCATCTGGTGGACGTACACCATCTTTGCTGCCACCTGATACTCGAAGAGGCCGGGGCGAATCATCTTCATCGCCGCGAAGTGAGCATCCAGCGAAAGATCGATCGCCTGACGCAGCAAAGCAATTTCCGTGGGCGACTTGATGGCGCGTAGGTCGGTGATGTTGGTGCGAATGTCTCTGACGTTGGCTTGGGGCGCGGCGAGCTTCAGCCAATCCACGGTCTGCTTATCGTGGGGATAGTCGCCATTTTCGTGTTCGTAGGGAAGCACGGTGTAGAACGAAGGATAGATCTTGGCTAGCCTTTCGACCGTGGCGCGCAACTCCGGAAAGGGCTTGACCAAAGCGAAGCCGGTGCGAGCTTCAATTCCCGGGTCGCTGGGAGACATGCGCAGGCCGTTCCACTTTTCTTTGTTGGGATTCTTGGGTGGCAGGAAAAAGATTTCGCGCGGCCCTTGCCAGTCGTCTTTCTTGGCGCTGCTGCCGGCGGGAGGCAGGAGAATAAGCACGGCTTCTTCTTCGTTGTGGCCGGTGAGGTAATAGAAATTCTCGTCCTGCGCGAAAATGTAGGTTTGCGCGTCTTCTTCGCGCCCGGATAGTCCGAGGAGGACGATGGGGCCATCAATGTTGGAAGCGAGTTTGGCGCGGCGTTCGGCGTAGACGGAGTTGGGCTCGCGTTCGCGCCGCTGCTGGGCCGCGATCGGAAACATGGCGCAAAGTGCCAGGGCGAACATCACGGCCGCGCGCCAAGTCCAGTTCGGAACACTTGCACACGTCAAAGCCACTCGGAAACGACGAGACACACCACTCATTCGGCCACCTCAAAATCCCCCAGGGCAATGGAGGGAAAGAGGAATTGTAGCCGAAAAGAGCAGGCGGTGTGAAACGCGGGGGCGCGGCGGCAACGAGGAAGGCTACACAGATTGCCAGTACCGCTCTGGGCAACCGGGTAGGACGGCGCAATCAAACCGGGCTAGGATAGAGGAACAGACCATCATTAGCCCGGGAGGCACAGTGGAACGCGAACGCCGCCGCACGCCGAGGTATTCATTTTTTGCCAGCGCCGAGCTCCTTGAAGAGAAATCGGAAGTGCGCATCGCTTCGCGCGTCAGCGAATTGAGTTTGAACGGGTGTTACCTGGACATGATGAATCCCTTTCCCAAGGACACGCTGGTGATGGTGAGGATTTGGTCAGACGAAAAAGTCTTCCAGACAAAAGGCAAAATCATTTACTCGCAGCCCAACATGGGCGCGGGCGTTGTTTTCACGGACGTGGAACCGATGTACCTGCCGACCCTGCAACAATGGCTGAATGCGGCGGCGAAGAAGCAGGGATAATTTACACAAATCCGAGCTGGGGAGAGACCCTCTTTGGCGGAAACCCAAGAGCGGAGAGATTCCTCACTCCGCGGACTCCGTTCGGAATGACGGGTGGCGATTCTTTCCCTATGGTGTGAAGTCGTGTCTCCGCGAAGAACGCGAAGAAGGTAGCTTGCAGTGAAGTACGATGGCGGAATTTCGGTCAGGTGTGGGGAGGAAGGACGGAGCGGAAGATGGCGAAGTAGTGGCAGGTGCTGCCGCCAAGGACGAAGAGGTGCCAGATGGCGTGCGCATAGGGGATGCGCTTGGAAGCGTAAAAAATGATCCCCGCGGTGTAGAACACTCCTCCGGCAAGCAACAGAACCAGAGAGAAAGCGGCGACGTGCGTGAACACTGGTTTGGCGGCAATCACCACCAGCCAGCCCATGCCGATGTAGACCGCGGTGGACAGAAAACCGAACCGCTCGACGAACCAGAATTTGAACACGATTCCCGCGACCGCCAAGCCCCAAACCACGCCGAACAACGACCAACCCCAACCGCCGCGCAGATTCACCAGAAGAAACGGCGTATACGTGCCGGCGATCAACAGGTAGATCGCGGAGTGATCGAAGATGCGCAGGGCGCGTTTGAAGCGTGGGACCGGCACGGAATGATACAGCGTGGAGGCGGCGTACAGGCAAACGAGCGTGCTGCCGTAAATGGCGCAGGCCACAATATGCCACGGTGTGCCGCGCAAAGCCGCAAAGACCAGCAAAACCACAAAGGCCACGATGCTGAGGCCGAGACCAACGCCGTGGGTGACGGCGTTGGCCAATTCCTCGACGGTGACATAATAGCGCGGCCTGCGTGCGGGCTTCTTCATATCTATTAGAGTGCGCGCATGCGGAATGCGTGACAAGGGCGGAATGAAAAGGAGTTTATGTGGAGCCTTTCGCGCCTATTCTTTGTAACGTTCCTTGTAGAAATCGATCTGCCGTTGCAGCTCTTCCTTGGATAATCCAGCAGTCCATTTGTGGTAGTCGGACTTCATCACATCGGCGGTGACGCCGGGCATGAGCTGTTCGGCCTCTGGAATAAATTCCGTGTAGAAGGTTTTGGCGACTTCGTAGAAGCCGTGCCATTGCGTGTAATCCGGGCCCATCATGGCTGTGCCCATGCGAGCGCGGCGGCCCTGGTGGTGCCACAGTTCGTAGTAGGTCCATTCAATCTTTTCGTCGAAGGGGGTGGGAGTGAGCTTTTTAGCGGCGTAGAGTTTGTCCATGATGGACTTGGCGGGCCTGGCAAATTTTTCGTTGTAGAGGTCGATGGTGGCTTCGTACTGCACATAGAAATTATTGACCCAATCGGTGGCATGGCAATTGGAGCACACGTCCTGCATGGAGATGCGGCGGCGCTCCCAATTATCCAGCTTGATGGAGATGGCTGGGCGCAGGGTGATGCTGATGCGATCGCCGACGTCGTGCGTGACGGCTTGATTTGGCGTGGCGGACATGTGGCAAGTGGCGCACGTAGGCGCGGCGGAATAATCCTTGCCGACAATCCATGATTTGGAATCGAGATTCATTTTGGCGATGTTGGCGCGGAACTGGATGCCGTGCTTGGACTCGTTGTAAATCTCGATTTGCGGATGATCGGGGCCGAGATGGCACTTGCCGCAATTTTCGGGTTGTCGCGCCAACGCGACGCTGAAGGAGTGACGACCGTGGCAGGCGGCGCAGGTACCCTTGCTTCCGTCGGGATTTACGCGGCCAATGCCGCTGTTGGGCCAGGTGGAAGGGTCGAAGCGGCCATCGCCGAGGTATTTAACTTCGCTGCCGTGGCACTGGCGGCAGCCGTTGTTGGCGGCGGGCCCGCCTTCGACGATTTCGCCAAGCATATTGTCCAGCGAGCCGATGAATTGCGCGGCGTCGGCGTGGTGGCTCTTCTCAAACTGTTTAACTTCGGCAGCGTGACAGTGCGCGCAATAATTCGGCGTCACGATGATGGCAATTTTGTAGCCGTAATGATCGAACGTGGCGGGATCCTTGGGATCGGCTTGATGGCAGGAATAGCAATCCACGCCCTTATTCGCATGCGCGCTTGATTGCCACTGTTCGACGATCCCGGGCGTGGAAGAGGAATGGCATTCCAGGCAAGCTTTGCCTTCTTTGGAAATTTGTGGCGTTTGCGCGCGAAGCAGGGACGCGGCGGAGAAAATCAGGAGGATAGAGAGAAAATGGATTCGCATGAACCCTCCGTACAGTACGAATGGGTTGGGGAGAGCACCGAAGCGGATTGTATATCTATGCGATGGGCGGGTGGAGCGTTAAATCGAAAAGTGAACGGAAAGGATGCTAGAAGCCTGGAGCGCCGGTCGAGGCGGGGCGCATTTCCGGGGCGTTGACGCCGAAACGCAGGCGCGCAAACCACGATTGACTGAGGGACATGAAGCCGGTGTAAAGATAACCCCAGACAAAGAGTAGAAGGAAGGGAACGGTGGCGTAGTTCTCGTTGCGGATGGAATAGAACACCGTGAACGCGAAATACAAGCCGAGGGCAACTTCAAAGTAGGGCATCCATCCGGCCTTGTTGCGGTATTTCTTTGCGGCGAAGGTGCCGCTTTTTCCTTCGATGCTGAATTTCGGCGTGCGCGCAAAATCCGATTTCTTGCCGGCCAAAGCTTCGAGCACTGCTTGAGCGTTGCGAACGCTGATGCCGATGCCGGTGGCCATCACGAAAGGCATGTACAGAAACGTTCTCATCCAAGACTTTGGATGCAATTCCTTTTGAGCCGCCAGATAAAAGCTGGAGATGGAGCAGGTGGAAGCAAGGAACAGCGGCAGATCGATCACCAGCATCTGGAACCAGCCCTGATAGAAACGGACAATCATGGCGGGGAGCAACATCGTGGAGAGCAAAACCATCAGCGGGTAGGAAATGTTCGCAGTCAGATGGAAAAAAGCTTCTGATTTTACGTGGAACGGGGCGTCCGAGCGTAGCACGCGAGGCAGGATCTTTTTCGCGGTCTGGATCAACCCTTTGGCCCAGCGCGCCTGTTGCGCCTTGAACCCGTTCATGTCCACGGGAAGTTCGGAGGCGCATTCGATGTCCGGCAAGTATACGAATCTCCAGCCCTTCAACTGCGCGCGGTATGAGAGATCCGTGTCTTCGGTGAGGGTGTCATGTTGCCAGCCACCGGCGGCGGCGATGGCGGCGCGGCGCCATACACCAGCAGTGCCGTTGAAATTGAAATAGGTACCACGGCGGGAACGGCCGCCATGTTCGATGACGAAATGGCCGTCGAGGAGAATCGTTTCGACTCGGGTGAGGAGGGAATAATCGGAGTTGAGATACGTCCAACGAGTTTGCACCATCCCGATATTCTCGCCGCTGCCAGGAGCAAGGAAATAAGGAATGGTGCGGCGTAGAAAATCGGAAGTGGGGATGAAGTCCGCATCGAAAATGGCGACGAATTCGCCCTGCGCTGTGTTCAATCCATGTTCCAGCGCGCCCGCCTTGAAGCCTTCACGATTGGTGCGGTGAATGTAGACGATGGGGAGGCCCATGGCGGCGTGGCGTTCGACGCAGGCGCGGGCAACTTCGCGAGTTTCATCGGTGGAGTCGTCGAGGACCTGAATGTCCAGGAGTTCGCGGGGATAATCGAATTGCGAAATGGCGTCGACAAGGCGCTCGACAACGTAGCGCTCGTTGAAGATGGGAAGCTGTATGGTAACCTTGGGCCAATTTTGCACGGGCGGCGGAATCGCGGGAATGTTTTTGCGGTAGACGTAGTAATCGTAAATCAGGGAGTAGCGGTGCATTCCATACAACGCCAGAACGAAGAGCACGATGAAGTAAGGAATCATCATCGCCAGGTCGAAGCCGTTGGCGTTGTAGACGCCGGTGAAGGTCCGGTCTGTGATCTTGTGCCAATAATGGCTTAGCGGACCCTGCTGAAACGCGGCGAATAGAAATGGAACAAAGCTCAACACGATCCGTGTCTCTCCAATTGCCTTCTGAAAACCGAGCGAACCACCGGCAAGTGTTCCGGCTGCTGGGGGCAGGCGTGCTGCTGGAAGCGTTCTACCTGCGGATGCACAGCCTCTACTACCTGAAGAATCACGCCATTGGTTTCATCGAACTGGCGCTGGCCGCGGGAGTAGTTTACTTGATTGCACTCTACGGAATCGAGCGCACGCGCTCTTCCCGCGCTGCCACCATTCTACTGGTTTTTGCCGCGATTGCGTTTCGCGCGCCGCTTTGGCCGATGCTGTGCTTCTTGCCCAACCCCGCGTGGCCAGTGCTCGGCGGCGGCGCGGGGATTCTACTCCGCGTCCTGCCCGCGATCTGAGGTTGAGGCTTAGGGGATGAGCGCAATTTTGCCGAACGCGCCGGGAGTCATAACTTCAATGTGAGCTTGCGGCGCATCCTTCAAGGGAATCTCTTTGCCGACGATGGGGCGCAAGGTGCCGTTTTCAAGGCCGGCTGCAATGGCGGCATGAATTTCCGCAGATTCCGCGTCCGTGGCGGCCCACAGAGTAAAGCCGCGGACCAAAGCGCGCTTGGCCATCAACTCGCGAGGATTGATGGTGATTTCACCGCGATTGCCGATGACGATGACGCGACCGCGAGCCGCCAGCAGCTTCAGGTCGGTGGCGAGATTCACGTTGGCCAGCATTTCAAGGACGACATCGATGCCGCGTCCGCCGGTGGCTTTCAGGATTTCATCGGAGTAGCCCGCTTTGGTGTGATCGAAGACGTGATGAGCGCCCTCTTTTTTCACGAGTTCGAGGCCACGCGATGTTCCCGCCGTGCCAATTACGGTGAGGCCCATGGCGCGGGCCCACTGAACGGCGGCGATGCCCACGCCACCGCTGGCGCCGTGGACCAAAAGCGTTTCGCCGGCGCGCGCATCGGCGTGGTGACGCAAAGCTGTGTAGGACGTGCCGTAAGGAACCCACAAGCCTGCGCCTTGCGGGAAGGAGATCTTGTCCGGCAGAGAGTAGACCTGATTTTCGCGTGCCAGAGCATATTCGGCGTAAGCGCCGGTCAACGTTGTCGCCGTGTAGACGCGGTCACCGGGTTTCACTTTTGTGACGCCTTCGCCAATGGACTCGATGGTGCCCGCAGCATCGGAGCCCGGCGTATAGGGCAGCGTGGGCTTCACGGCATAGGTGCCGTTGCGCATGTAGGTGTCGTAAGGATTGACGCCCGCGGCCCGAACGTGAACAAGCACTTCGCCGCGCCCGGGTTTGGGTGTGGGGACTTCGTGAATCGCAAGGACCTCTGGTCCGCCGAATTGTTGTACCTGAATCGCTTTCATCGCTTCCTCCCACCGGTAATTCTAAAGCTGTTTGATTCGGATTTGAGTCTAAGTGAAAACAAAATACGAAGAAAATCGCTTCGGGGAAAGCCTGGGAACCCGCGCGCTAATTCAGAAATGGTCGTCGTACAGCAGCGATGCTGTTTCCCTTGCAGCCGTGCCGGAGGTTTGCGCCCAAGCCGTTGTTTGCCAATTGTCCTGTTTCTTCTTGGAAGGAATCCATCCCGGCAAAGGCTGGCTTAAGTGGTTCGCTAGAGCGAAGACGTAAGGCTCGTACATTTGGCGCAGCTCCGCCAATTTGCGATCAGCTTCGGCCGTGTTGATGAGCATCGTGCCGTTCTTTGCCATTTTGTCGCGGATGTGGGCCAGTAACTCAGCCGGCAAACGATCTTGCGCCAAGGGGAGCGGGGCCGTTGAAAAAACCTGGCAGAGATCGACCACGGCATGCCGCGCGATGGCGAAGGTGAGCTCCGCCTGTTTCGAGCAGGATTCTTCGATGCCGGCGATGGTCAGGGCGCAGGTGTCCAGGATGGCGGTGAGCGAGCCGATCCAGGATTGGTTGTCGTGTTGCGAGCGGAAATAGGCAAGCACGGGATAGGAGAGATGGCTCTCCAGCAATTCCGCGCACCACTCCTCCCAGTCTTTTAGGAGGATGCGCAGCGCTTCGTGGCCCGTGGGATAACTGTGGCGGCGAAGCAACTCACCAGCGGTGGGCGGAGTGCCGGCACGCGCATCGAGCAATGCGATATTCGTTTCGCGCCTGCCGAATGCGCCGTAAATAAAGGGAAGATAGCCAATCACAGCGGCGAGAAAGGCAAATCCAAATCCCGCTTCGGCGACGACCAGGAGACGCGCCAAACTGGAGCGGGGCACAACATCACCGAGCCCTAGCGTGAAAAAAGTTGTGCCGCTGAGGTACATGTCCGTGAAGATGCTGGGGCTGGAGCCCGTGAGATTGACAGCCGAACCAGCGCCGTATTGCATCATGCCGAAAGCAATGACCAAGCCGATGGCCCAAACTCCTACCAAAGCCAACAGAGAGATTGGGCCGTAGAAACCGAGAAAGGTTTCGCGCAGCTTGCGGGAGGAGTGCAGGCGCGCGATGGCCTTCCATATGGACCAGGTGGCGCGGTAGTAAAAGCGCGTCAGGCGAAATTTCCGGGTGACGCGACGCGGCAGGATGATGGCTTCAAAAGCGTCCCACGCCACGATCAGAAAAACAGCGATACCAGCAAGAAAGACGCCCGGAACGGGAATCATGCGCAGCATTGTACTCGCTTTGTGTGGAAATGCGCGGACGGCTCAGGAGATCAGGCGCGCATTGACGGAGATTTCCGTCTTGTAAAGTTTGGAAACGGGGCAACCGGTTTCCGCGGCTTTCACGGCGGCGTCGAATTTGGCCTTATCGGCGCCGGGTATGGTCGCAACGAGATCGAGATGACTCTTAGTAATAGAGAATCCCTCGCCGACTTTTTCCAGGGAGATCGTGCAGGTGGTTTCGAGTTTCGTGGCGGTGATTCCGGCGCCGCCGAGTTGCGCGGAAAGCGCCATGGTGAAGCAGCCGGCGTGCGCGGCGGCAAGAAGCTCTTCGGGATTGGTGCCCGTGCCGTTCTCGAAGCGGGTGCTGAAGGAATACTGAGTGTTCTTCAGCGTGCCGCTATCGGTGGAAATGGAACCTTTGCCCGATTTCAGGTCGCCTTGCCAGACTGCGGAAGCTTTACGTTGCATGAATGATTCTCCTGTCTGTGATTTGATGACGATTGACCACTACCTTGGATTCAGATACCCAACCAAAGGGTTCATGCCATTTGAAGCGCGCGGGAGCATCCTACCATTTGTGAAAAACAAAAAATACCGCAAGGGAGATGCAGGCAAAGCCAGCGAGGTAGTTCCATTTGAGGCGTTCGCCGAGATAGGCGATGGAGAAGATCGAGAAGACGGAGAGGGTGATGACTTCCTGAATGGTTTTGAGCTGCGCGGTGGTGAATTCGTAGGAGCCGATGCGGTTCGCGGGAACTTGAAAACAATATTCAAAGAAAGCGATGCCCCAACTGACGACGATCACCTTCCACAAAGGGACAGTGCGGAACTTCAAGTGGCCGTACCAGGCAAAGGTCATGAAGATGTTGGAAATGGTCAGCAGGATGATGGTGCGCAAGTTTCACCTCAGCGATTTGAGTCGTGAGGTTAGACGAGAGGAAAGAGGCAGGCCGTTACACTCAAAGCTCCCTAAGGCTATCGCCCCAGAGAGTGCGCGTCATGCGCGTTTCTTTGTTGCGCGTTTGGAGAGTGCGCGAGACATCCGCACGACTTCCTCATGAGGTGTCACACGGCCACCTTTGATGTCCTCGTCGGATCTGGCCATCATGGCTTGAAAAGCGGGGTCGGCCTCGATTTTGTCGAGGCGATTTTCTACGTCGTAGTAAACCTGGATGGCCTGACGAACAATCAGACCGCGGTTTCCGCCATTAAAAGAGGCGAGCTCTTCGAGCAGTTTATTGGTGCGCTTATCAAGAACGAATTGTTTCCGCATGGCCCTGACTCCTGGAGTTCAAGAATACCGCCGCATGATGAAGAAATCAGCACGTTTCGCGTGGATTGTTGAACACTGGCACGAAAATGTGGGGCTGGCGTCGCATGGCTGCCGTGATGGCCGCGTGCCGCCGTGAGTTAGAGTGAATTAACGATTTAGATTAGCTGAGTAAATTCTTCAGGAGAAATGCCGGCTTGGCGGAGAATTGCGCGCAGAGTTCCCGTGTCCAACTCCGAGTGATCTGGCACCACAACTTGAGCGAAAGGCGACTCCCGCCTGAGGATTATGTGGCTGCCATGCTGCCGTTTCACAACGAAGCCAAACTTGAGCAGAGCCGAGACGCACTGGCGCCCCGAAACCCGCGGAAGTCTTGTCATACTGCTAGTAAGACGGCTTCGAGAGAGTCAGCGGGGACAGGACGGCCATCTTCTCGAAGGACAAGGATGTAGCCCTCGATGGCCTCGCGGATATTTTGGATGGCCTCTTCGCGCGTCTTGCCCTGACTAATGCAACCGGGCAAGGAGGGGCACTCCGCTACCCAATAGCCAGTTTCGCCGGGATGCAGAAACACTTGCCTCATGGGGCCTCCAAGACTAAAGCTTATCATGGAGCTTAAGATCAGACGCTGAGAGAAACCAAGCCATGAGGAGTGGCGGGGACAATGGGAGGAAGTTTCGAGCGGTCGATGGGGTGGTATAGGGTATCGCGTTCGACGGGGATGCGGCCTGCGGCACGGATCAGGCGTTCGAGGTCGGCGCGAGAAGTGAACTCGGACGTTTTGGCGCCGGCATCGTGGTAGATCTTTTCCTCAACGACGGTGCCGTCCAGATCGTTGGCGCCGAAGCGCAGGGCAATCTGCGCGACGCTGGGTGTGAGCATGATCCAGTAAGCCTTGATGTGAGCGAAATTATCCAGCAGCAGGCGCGAAATCGCGATGTTGCGCAGATCGTCGTAGCCCGTGGGCTTCGGGATGTAGGCGAGCGGCGTATTGTCTGGATGAAATGCCAGCGGGATGAACGCGACGAAGCCGTGGGTTTCGTCCTGGGCTTCGCGCAGCTTCACCAGATGATCCACGCGCTCTTCGGCAGTTTCCACGTGGCCATAGAGCATTGTGGCGTTGGACGGCAGGCCGAGGCGATGCGCTTTTTTCGCCATGGTAAGCCACATGCGGCCGCTGACCTTGTGATCGCAGATGATGCGGCGAACGCGAGGGTGAAAGATCTCGGCGCCACCGCCGGGGCAAGAGTCCACACCGGCTTCCTTCATTTTCAGGAGCGTTTCCTCAACGGTGAGCTTGGCAATGCGCGCGAAGTAGTGCACCTCGACCATAGTGAAGGCTTTCAGGTGCACGTGCGGATGGCGCTGCTTGAGGCCACGAATTAATTCCAAGAAAAAGTCAAAGGACAAATCGGGATGGAGGCCGCCCACAATGTGAAACTCCGTGGCGCCTTCACGCACACCTTGAGCGGCGCGCTCGTACATTTCTTCCAGTGTGAAAGTGTAGGCGCCCGGGGCTCCCGGATCGCGCCCGAAGGCGCACAACTTACAATGGGCGACGCAAACGTTGGTGGGATTGATGTGGCGATTGACGTTGTAGTAGGTGATGTTGCCGTGGCGTTTTTCGCGAATGAAATTGGCCAGCCAGCCGACCGCCAGAAGATCGGGCGTGCGATAGAGAGCGACGCCATCATCGAAGGAGAGGCGTTCGCCGGCAAGCACCTTATCGGCGATGGGTTGCAGGGTTTTGTCGGTCAGCGTCAGTTCAGCCACAATGTTCTCTACTCATCCTCTACTGATTATGATGGCCAAGCGCTGTCGGCCGCTACATGCAATTTGCATTTTGAAATGTGCGAAAAATTCAAACACGCCAAACGGCCGCGGCAGCGCCCCAGAACAACAGAAACAGCATACTAATATAGCCGTTCACGGTGAAAAAGGCAGCGTTCAGTCTGCTGAGGTCGTTGGCTTTCACCAGTGAATGCTCGTAAGCGAGCAACGCGGCAACGACAACGACTCCTGCCCATGCGGGCCAGGGCAGACCAAAACTCGCCGCCAGCCAACTTAGCAGGAGTACTACACCCACGTGCATGACGCGCGCGATCATCAAGGCCGCCGCAATGCCGAATCGCTTGGGAACGGAGAATAGCCCGGCCTGCTTGTCGAATTCGATGTCCTGGCAGGCGTAGAGCACGTCAAAGCCGCCTACCCACAGAGTGACGGCGGCGCACAGGATGAGCATTCGCCAATCGAGGCTGCCGGTGATGGCGATCCACGCGGCCGCGGGCGAAATGCCCAACGCAAAGCCGAGGAAGAGGTGGGACCAAGTGGTGAAGCGCTTTGTAAAGGAATAGAAAAACAGGATGGCGATGGCCACGGGAGCCAACTTCAGTGCGAGGGGATTCAATTGCCACGCGGCCACGAAAAATAAAGCAACGGCAACGAGCGTGAAGAGCCAGGCGAACGAAACGGAGAGAGTGCCCGTGGCCAGTGCGCGCATTTTTGTGCGCGGATTCTCCCTGTCGTAACGGAGGTCGACAATGCGATTGAGCGTCATGGCGGCGGAGCGCGCCGCCACCATGGCAATCACAATCCACTGGACCTGGTGCAATGTGGGCCAGCCATGTTGTTTGGCGCGCGCCGCGAGCAGCGCCCCCGTGAGAGCAAATGGGAGAGCAAACACCGAGTGCTCAAACTTGATCATTTCCAGAATGGTGCGAATGCGGCTGGCCATTTTCGTCTACGGCTCCGCCTTTTTTGCGCGTGCGCTGCCAGTCCAGCGAAACATTTTTTCTTGAGGCAGCCCGGCGTGTGCCAGAACGCGGCAAACATATTGTGTCACCAGGTCGTCAATCGTTTTGGGTTTGTCGTAAAACGCAGGGACCACGGGCATGATGATCGCGCCGGCTTGTTGTGCGCGCAGCATGTTTTCCAAGTGGATGCGATTGAAGGGAGTGTCGCGCACGCAAAGAATCAGTTTGCGGGATTCTTTCAACATTACGTCGGCAGCGCGAGCAACCAGGTCGTCGCTGGTGCCATTGGCGATAGCCGCCAACGCGCCCATAGTGCAGGGCACAACGATCATGGCGTCCACATCGTAACTGCCGGAAGCGATGGATGCGCCAACATCCTTGTTGGAGAGGGTTTCGATTTTGTGCGAGGCGCGGCCGAGAATGCGGCTGGGAAGCTGGCGCAAATCCCCGGAAGTGATGTCCAACTCTTCCGCAAAGAGGCGCTGCCCGGTTTCGGAGACGACGAGGTGAACGCGCGCGACGCGGGGGTCGTCCTCCAGCAGCGCGAGCGTTTTTTGCGCGAAGATGGCGCCGCTTGCTCCGGTCACACCCACGGTGATGGTCTGTGTTATGGCGGAAGTCATGGAATTTGCGCGAGTAGGAACAGTCTGGCAACGGCTTGGCGGCAAGTCAAGCAGCGGCGCGGGAACTTCGGCTGCGTGGGCTATGCTAGACTTTCGAGGGCAGTGAGGCCACTTTATGGGAAGCACCGCGCCGATAGACGTGGTTCTGGCGTTCATGGAACGTATTAACGCGGCGGATGTAAGCGGACTCTGCGCGCTGATGACTGAGGATCACGTGTTTGTAGATGGACTCGGAAACCGCGTCCAAGGCCGCGAAACGATGCGCAAGGGTTGGACCGGCTACCTGCGCATGTTTCCTGATTATCGCGTGTCGCATGCGGAGATTTTTGCGCAGGGAAATGTGGTGGCGTCGTTTGGCACGGCGGAAGGGACTTACGCGGTGGAAGGAAAACTCGCCAAAGAAAATCACTGGAGCGTGCCCGCGGCGTGGCGAGCGGTGGTGCGCGATGGACTGATCGCCGAGTGGCAAGTGTACGCGGACAATCAAGCGGCCAGGAAAATCATGGGCATGACCAATCCATAGCCCAGGGGACAGAGACCTTCAATGAACGAAACTGATATTCGCAAATTATTGGAAAGCGTTGGTGCGGGAAAGCTTTCGCCAGACGCCGCAGTTGAACGGTTGAAGCACCTGCCGTTCGAGGATATCGGCTTCGCTAAGGTGGATCATCACCGCGCGTTGCGGCAGGGCTATGCGGAAGTGATTTTTGGCAAAGGCAAAACGCCGGCACAGGTGGCGGGAATCGTGCGCGCGATGTTGAAGCACAAAGGGTCGCGGCACAATGTGCTGGTGACGCGAGCGGACGCGAAAACGTATGCAGCCGTGAAGCGAGTGAGCCGCGCGGCGAAATATCATTCGTTATCCGGAGTGATTACGATCGAGCGCACGCAGGAAATTACCGGCAAGGGCACGATCATGGTGGTGTCGGCCGGTACCAGCGACATTCCCGTGGCCGAAGAAGCTGTGCTGACGGCGCAGTTGATGGGCAATCGCGTGGAGCAGCTTTTTGATGTAGGCGTTGCGGGGATTCACCGCTTGTTGGAGCACCGCGACGGGCTGACAAAGGCGCGCGTGATTGTTTGCATCGCGGGCATGGAAGGCGCACTGCCAAGCGTGGTGGGCGGACTTGTTGGCGTGCCGGTGATTGCGGTGCCGACCAGCGCGGGGTATGGAGCGAGCTTCGGCGGAGTGGCGGCGCTGCTGGGGATGCTGAATTCGTGCGCATCGAATATCGCGGTTGTGAATATTGATAACGGATTTGGCGCGGCGTGCGTCGCGTCGTGCATCAATCGCTTGTGATTTACGAGTCATGAAGAAAGAATCAGACACCATTATCTTGGCTTTCAGGGCGACTGTGGTCGTACTTGGATCGATTGCCCTGTGGCTTGGGTGGAGTGCGCAATCGCAAGGAATTTTGTGGCATACGGGGCGTAATGCCCGTATCGAGGACGAGACTTCCACATCCACTCTTTCTTGGGTTGTCTACGGTGTGCTTCTGATTCTTGCTGGAATCATCCCGCGGACATGGCTCAGCCGCCACCTGAAGCGCTAGCACGTGTCAGCTTTCAGTATCTCCCCTTAACAGAACCTTGATTACGCCGGGCCACTGAGCGTGCGAGCAGGAATAGAACTGACCCACGCGGGACATTCCGTTTTGTACTCGCACCAATCGCAGAGCGGAGTTTTGTGCGGGTCGAATCGTGTTTGGCGCTGGATATGTTCGACGCGTTTCAAAGTGGCCTCGCGGAGCTGTGCCAGTTGTTTTGGTTGCCGCGTGGATCGCAATGTTTTATCGTGCGCCAGGTAATGCCAATAAAGTTCAACGTTCCGCGCATCGGGCCGCAAACTTTGCAGGCCAATCTGATATAGACCGAGCTGGCGATCGTAATTCAGGGAATCCTGAGTAGGCAGCGTGCGGCCGGTTTTGTAGTCGTGAATCTCGTACGTGCCGTCGGGGCGCCGGGCCACGCGGTCGATATAACCCTGCAGCGCGTAACTGCCATTGGCATCGAGTGGGAATTGGAAGTGTTCTTCCATGGCGATGGTTTCAGTTTGCGCGAAGGGCGAGTAGCGGCGGTAATAGTTCGCCAGGCATTGCTCGCCGTGGTGCAAGTAATCCAGTTCAGTGGCACCGCGGCGGACAATCTTAATTAACGGAGTCCACTGTTTGCGCCATTCCTCGCGGTAGAGGCTGAGAATTTCATCAAGCGAAAGCACCTGGCCTTTGCGGAGGTCCTCATACAGTTTCTGCAGGCACTCGTGGACGCGCTTCCCCACAAAGGCCTCGACGCTTTGTTCGTCCGGTTTCTCGATCTTGTCGATGTACCTGAAACGATAGCGCAGCGCGCACTTCTCAAAGGTTTCGATTCGCGAGTGGGAATAGACGATTGATGCCATGGTTCGGGTGCCGACTAGCTATAGCGCAGCGAAATGTTTCGAGCAAGAGCGGTGGGCACCGTAGTGTGGCATTGCAGAAGAACCTTCAGCACGCCGGGCTTTTGCGCATAGGCAATGGCTTGCTGCGCATCTTTCAGAGGGAAAGTGCGCGAGATGAGCGGGGTGGGATCCACCTTGCCAGAGCGCAGCAGAGCGATGGCCTTGTCGAATGGGCCGCAGCGCGAACCGACAACGGTGATTTCCTTCACCACAATGGGCCAGGTTTCCACGGGTGCGGCGCCGTGGAAGGTAGACTTCAGAAGCAAAGTGCCGCGCGGCTCGGTCATGTGCTGTGCCAGGGCCAAACCGGTGGGGGAGCCAGTAGCTTCGACAACAAGACGATACGTTTCTTTCACACGTTTTGCATCACTGCCATTGCCGCGAATTTTCTTTGTGGCGATTCCGGCTCTGCGCGCATAGGCAAGCTTGTTCGCATGTTTCCCGTACAGTACGACGTGGGTTCCCGCAGCCTGCAATACCAGCGCGATGAGTTGCGCGAGTTTGCCGTCACCAAGAACGGCGGCGGAGGGGAACTTGCGAATATCCACTTGATCGAGGATCTGGCAGGCGGCGGCGAGTGGCTCGACGAAGACAGCCCTTTCGTCTCTCACATTATTCGGAATGAGATGGAGATTCTCCAAGGGCAGAGTGAGATGTTCGGCAAAGGCACCATCGTGCGCAACGATGCCGAGGACCGTGCGGCGGGCGCAATGTGTTTTCAAACCGCGCCGGCAAAATGCACAGACAGGCTTGTAGCCATAGGCGGAGCAGGCGATGTTGATCTCGCCCACTACGCGCCTGGCGAGCCAGCGCTCTCGTGTATTAGAGGAGACGCCCGCAACGTCCACGACTTCGCCGACAAATTCATGGCCAACGGTGCCGCGAAACTGGTGATAACCGCGAAGAATCTCAACGTCGGTGTTGCAGATGCCCGCGAGGCGCACGCGGATCAAGGCCCAGCCGGGACGCAGTTTGGGTAGCGGCTTGCGAATTGCGGCGAGCCTTTTATTTTTGACAGTAAAGCAGAGCATGCGAGGTTACTTTTCCGTTTTTTCGGGGAGGGCGCGGCGGGAGGTGGGAGCCGCCATGCGCTCGAGGAGTTCGAATTTCGCTTCCAGTCGCACGAGCCGGCGATCCATCTCACCGCAAGCGTCCATCAGCTGCTTTGATTGCGACGTCAGGTTAGTGATGCGTTCCTCCAGCAAGATAATTCTCTTCAGCGCCGCCAGAGCATCACGCGCCCAAGTCACCGGGATTTCCTCATGGACTTTAGAGCGCGATCGACATAAGCAATGGTTTCGTCTAACCGAGCGATGCTGCGATCGGCGGATTCGCTGGCCATGCGAGCGAGAGTTTTAAGTTCGGCTTCAGTCCCGACCGGTAAATCGAGGTAAAGGTCCACGGCGTCGCGGACTTCCTGGGAGAAGGATTTGCCGCGCAGCTTGGCGCGGCGGGCGAGGCGCTTCTTCTGTTTGGGGTCCAGGCTGATGAGCGCAGTGACCATGTGGTCTCCTATATAACACCTATATGAGTTTATCGTAGAGAAGAGGCCGGCTCAAGCGAGAACAGAAAGCAATGACTGCAGAAGCGTCGGCTCCTGATCGGGAAAGACGGTCCGCAGGTCGAGGAGAAGCTGGTCATCTTCGATGCGAGCAATCACGGGAAACCCAGCTGGGGCTTGGCGGAGGCGAGCTTCGAGGTCTGCCGCGGAGTGGCGAGCGCTGGCGATGCGCAGAACCTGCGTGGGCAAGGATTGCGCGGGAGTGGAGCCGCCGCCTACCAGGGAAGTGCCTTCAGCAATCTCGATTTTGGCGTTCAACGCAGCCGCATGAGGTTGCAATGCATCGAGAAATGTTCTGGCGCGAGCGGCGATTTCTTCGAGCGGCAGGCGAATCATACGCTGCGCGGGGATATCATTCCAAGCGCCGCGGAGGTACGCGCGAAGGGTCACTTCCAGAGCCGTGATCGTCAATTTATCCACGCGCAAAGCGCGGAACAGCGGGTGGCGGCGCACCTTGGCGACGAGATCCTTTTTTCCGGCGATGATGCCCGCTTGCGGCCCTCCCAGCAATTTATCGCCGCTGAAAAGCACCAGAGAAAATCCCGCGGCCACACTTTCGCGCACGGTGGGTTCAGTGACGCCGCTGGCGGAAAGATCAACGAGGCAACCCGAGCCCAGATCTTCCACGACGGGCAAACCAGTGCGGGCGCCGAGCGCGATCAAGTCCGCCACCGCGGGCTTTTCCGTAAACCCGGTGACGGTGAAATTCGAGGGATGGACGCGGAGAAGCACACGCGATTTTTCGTTGATGGCGTTTTCGTAGTCGGCAAGTCGCGTGCGGTTGGTAGTGCCGACTTCGCGGAGGACGGCGCCGCTTTGCTCCATGATTTCGGGGATGCGGAAGCCGTCGCCGATTTCGATCAATTCGCCGCGCGAGACAATGACTTCGCCGCCACGTGCCAGCGCCGCGAGGCTGAGCAGAACGGCGGCGGCACAATTATTGACAACAATGGCCGATTCCGCGCCGGTCAGGTGCTGGAGCAGCCGGGCAGTGTGCACGTCGCGCTTCCCGCGAGCGCCGGCCGCCAGATCGTATTCAAGATTCGAATATTGCGTGGAGGTACGGCGAAACTCCTCCATCACTTGCTCCGAAAGGGGAGCACGGCCAAGGTTGGTATGGAGAATAACGCCCGAAGCGTTGATCACGGGCCGCAGCGAAGGAGCGAATTCCTTTTGCACGGTATCCACAATGCATTTTTCGATGACGGAGGGATTCAATGAGTCATCGCCATGCGTTTCGCCCGATGTGATTTCGCGGCGCAATATCTCCAGAACCGCGCGCGCCGTTTCCACAACGAAGGCGCGGTCGACTTCGCGGCAGAGCGCGATGAGGCCGGGACGGAGGAGCAGTTCGTCCACCGAGGGGACGCGGCGAAGGAGGGCGGCCTGCTGCGAAGAAAGCTCGGGTTTGGTGCGGGAAGCCATGGCGACATTTGAGCACAGCGGGGATTGCGCAAGCAATCAGACATCTACACGGAGGAACTGGGCTTGGCCGAGTGCCCGGTGTTTCATCCGCAGCGTCGCGGCGCATGGCGGTTGACGCTGGCGCGTTACGCCCCTAGCATGGGGGTTCCGGGGGAATCGCTTCATGGCCACCATTGACGAGGATTTGGCGCAGCTCGAGCGCGACATCCGCCAATTGAAGATCGAGTACGACGCCTTCTTCGGAGGGGGCCGCAAGCGTCCGCCAACGGAAATCGAATGGCGGATCGAGCTGTTGGTGAAGCGCTACGGAGAGCGTGGCGGGGACTTGAAATACGGGCAGAGATTCCGCTTCAACAACCTGGCGCAAACGTACGCAAAATATAAGGATGTTTTCCGGAAACGCCTGGCGCATCGCGAAGAAGGAAAAGTGCAACGGCACTTTGGCGCGGCCGCGAAAGCCATCGAAGCCGAACGGATCAAAGCGCAACCCGAAGCGAAAACGGCGGCACCTGCCGTGAATCGCGCGGAGGCGCAGTCGTTTCGCGTGGTGTGTTCGGAGCCGGAAAAAGAGACGGAAAAGGTGGACCAACTGTACTCAGCATTTCTGCAAGCCAAACAAAATGCCGGGGAGGAAACCGGCAAACTCAGCAAAGACGGCTTCAAGGAATTTGTGCGCAAAAAGACCAAGTCCCTCCAGGAACAGAAGAATTGCCGCGATGTGGAATACGTCGTGGAAGTAGTGGAAGGGCAAGTGAAGCTGAAAGCGCTGGTGAAGTCGTAGCGCCCCGCGTTGATTTCCCTTCTCGAGAGTTTTTCCCACAAGCGATCGCTTTCCGAAACTGCGCCCCTCCGCGTACACTAATAAGTTATTTTTGCGAGTGGAGGATGACATGGGAGTGGAGCGTGCGCTGCTCAGCGTGTACGACAAAACCGGAATTGTGGAGTTTGCCAGAAGACTTGCGGCGCTGAAGATTGAGCTGCTCTCGACCGGCGGCACGGCCAAACTGCTGCGCGAAGCGGGCATTGCGGTGAAGGATGTTTCGGAGTTCACCGGCTGGCCGGAGATGTTAGGAGGCCGCGTAAAGACGCTGCATCCAAAGGTGCACGGAGGGCTGCTCTACCGGCGGCATCACGCCGAAGATCAGAAACAGGCGATGGAACACGGAATATTGCCGATTGACCTGGTGGCCGTGAACCTCTATCCGTTTGAGGCTACTGTTGCGCGCGGCTACATCACCGCCGAAGAACTCATCGAAAACATTGATATTGGCGGGCCGACGATGCTGCGGTCAGCGGCGAAGAATTTTGAAAGCGTTGCGGTGGTGACGAACCCCGCGGATTACGAGCGCGTTGCCGGGGAACTGGAAACGGCGGGCGATACGACGCTGGCGACGCGAATCGAGCTGGCGCGAAAAGTGTTTGCCACCACTTCGCGGTACGACGGCTTGATCACCACGGAACTTGAGAGATTGACGGATCTGGGCGGCAAGCTCGATGTGGCGCCGCGCGCCAAGTTACCAGAGCGTGTCCACCTGGCTCTGCGACGCAAGCAGGAATTGCGTTACGGGGAGAACCCACACCAGGCCGCCGCCCTGTATGTGCCCGCGGGGCGTCCGCCGGAGGGGCTGGCGGGAGCAAAGCAATTGCAGGGCAAAGAGCTTTCCTACAACAACTATGTTGACCTGGAAGCGGCGCGGAGCACGGTGGCGGAATTCGAGGGGCCGGCGGCGGTGATCATCAAACACTGTAATCCCTGCGGAGCGGCGGAACAGAAATCGTTGCTGGATGCGTACGTGCAGGCGTATGCGTGCGATCCCGTGTCGTCGTTTGGCGGAGTACTGGCGTTCAATCACATTGTGGATGTGGTGACGGCGGAGCAAGTGGCCAAGCTGTTCGTGGAATGCATTGTTGCGCCGGGGTTCGCGGAAGGCGCGCAGGAAATTTTCGCCGCCAAGAAGAACCTGCGCCTGCTGGTTTTGCCGCAAGGCGGGCTGGAGCACGACAAAGAGCTTCAGTTGAAGCGCATTCTGGGTGGCGTGCTGGTGCAGCAGCCGGACCTGGGCAGTTTGCAGGGCCGGGAATTGAAAGTGGCCACAAAGCGCGCGCCAACGGATAAAGAGCTGGCGGATTTGCGTTTTGCGTGGAAAGTCTGCAAGCACGTGAAGTCCAACGCGATTGTGTTTGCGAAAGAGGGCGCGACGTTGGGAGTAGGCGCAGGCCAGATGAGCCGCGTGGATTCCGTGAAGATTGCCGTGGCCAAGGCGCAACGATCGCTGCAAGGCAGCGTGGTGGCTTCCGACGCATTCTTCCCGTTCCCGGATGGAGTGGAAGAAGCGGCGAAGGCGGGAGCAACGGCGGTGATTCAGCCGGGAGGCTCGATCAAGGATGGGGACGTGATTGCGACGGCGGATCGGCTAGGACTGGCAATGGTGTTTACGACGATGCGTCACTTTTTGCACTGAGCTTCAATCAATCCGAAGCGACTGAGACGTGCTTGGGCTCCCAAACGAACCAGTTGCGCGTTCGATTGCACACTCGACACACCGATAGCATCACAGGAACTTCGATGAGTACGCCGACGACGGTGGCCAACGCCGCGCCGGAGCCTGCCCCAAATAGGGCGATAGCCGTAGCGACGGCCAGCTCAAAAAAGTTGCTGGCGCCGATCAACGCGCCCGGCGCTGCAACATTGTGTTCGACGCGGAAGAGCCGCATCAATCCGTAAGCGAGCGCGGAATTAAAATAAACCTGAATAAGTATGGGGACAGCGATAAGCAGGACGTGCAACCACTTGCCGGTCAGGTTGTTTGCTTGAAACGCAAAGATGAGGACGAGCGTCGCCAGAAGGGCAAGGATTGTAACGGGAGAAAACTTGGGGAGCAAAACATTTTCGAACCATTCTTTGCCCCGGCGGTGCAGAAGTACGGCTCGCAGAGTGGCGCCGATGGCCAGCGGAATCACAATGAAAGCCAGGACTGAAAGGAAGAGCACGAGAAACGGCACAGAGAGGGAAGACGCACCGCTCACAAGGAAACGTACGATGGGCGCGAACAGGAAGAGCATGATGAGGTCATTCAAAGACACCTGAACCAGCGTGTAGGCGGGGTCGCCTTCCGTAAGGTAGCTCCAGACAAAAACCATAGCTGTGCAGGGTGCGGCTGCAAGAATGATGGTTCCAGCGATGTACTGGCTTGCTTCTGAGGGAGAAATCCATGATGAGAAGACGTGGCGAAAGAAAACCCAGGAAATCAGCGCCATGGAAAATGGCTTCACCATCCAATTGACGAAGAGGGTGACCAGAACTCCGCGAGGCTTCTTGCCAACCGTGCGAATGGCCGCAAAATCCACCTTCATCATCATGGGAATGATCATGAGCCAGATAAAAACAGCAATCGGCAGATTGATCTGGCTGCCGCGGCCGAATTCCATTTCACGAAGCTGGCTGACGAGTCCGGGGATGAGCTTGCCAATCAGCACTCCCACGATCATGCATAAGGCGACCCAGAGACTCAGGTAGCGTTCAAAGAGGTTCAGCTTAGCCGGCGGGCGAGCAGGGTTGGCAGAGGAAGATGAGTCTGGGAGAGTCATGATTGTATGCCGATGCGAGTGACTTCTTTCTTTAGGGCGAGGGTGCCGAGACTGGCGAGAGGCAGGCTTAGCAATAAGCCAATGCGGCGGTCCATGGTCAGGAAGGCTTCACGGAAGGCGCGTTCGATTTGTTCTGGAGTGCCCGTGACCGCCGCGGGGTCGGGAACTCCCCAATGCGCAGTGACGGGTTGGCCCGGCCAGATGGGGCAGACTTCGGCGGCGGCGTTGTCGCAGACAGTAAACACAAAGTGCATTTTCGAGGCGCCGGGTTTGGCGAATTCATCCCAGCTTTTGCTACGCAAGCCGGTGACCGGTAGACCAGCAGCTTCGAGCAGCTTGAGTGCGAAAGGATTGATGCGGCCGGTGGGATGGCTGCCTGCGCTATAGGCGCGGAAATTGGGTTTGCCCTTCTGGTTGAGAATAGCTTCAGCCAGGATGGAGCGAGCGGAATTGCCGGTACACAGAAACAGAACGTTGTATGGCGGCTGCATCGGTGCTCTCTCAATTGCAGCAGGGAAGATCAACACAACCTGGCGGACAATCGCAGGAAGCTTGCGCGGATTTGCTGGCGCGGATGAAAGCGCTGGTGAATTTGCCCTCGATCTTAGGTCCAACAACGGCGGGATCGAGACCCGCGGCTTGTAGGAATTCGGAAGCCTCATCAGCACGGTAAACGCGGGTGGGCTCGACGTCGACAGAGGTGAAACCCGCCGCCGCTAGCTTTTCGCGATATTCGGTTTCTTGCAGCGCGCCCGCGATGCAGCCGACCCACAATTCCATGCTTTTGCGGATTTCAGGAGGAACTTCGCCGCGAATGACGACATCGGAAACGGCGAGCCTTCCACCGGGTTTGAGGACGCGAAAGGCTTCACGCAAGACGCGGTCCTTGTCGCCCGAAAGATTGATAACGCAATTGGAGATGATCACGTCGACGGTGTTGTCGGGCAGCGGAATGTTTTCGATCGTGCCCTTCAGGAATTCGACGTTTTCCGCGCCGGCCTTCTTTTGATTGGCGCGCGCCAAAGCAAGCATTTCGTCAGTCATATCCAGGCCATAAGCTTTGCCGGTGGGGCCAACGCGCTTGGCGGAGAGAAGCACATCAATGCCGCCGCCGGAGCCCAGATCGAGGACAATTTCTCCGGGCTTCAACTCGGCGAGAGCGGTGGGGTTGCCGCAGCCAAGAGAAGCGGCAACGGCATCCGCGGGCAGCGCAGCCGTCTGTGAAGCGTCGTATAAATCGCGCGTGATGGGATCGCAGCCGCTGAGTTCCGCGCCTCCACCGCAGCAGGCCGTCTTTCCCGCAGTTACCTGCTTGGCTGCCGCGCCGTATTTTTCCTTTACCGCATCCTGAATATTGCTCATGACTTCTCCTCCATTCGAGCTATCGTGAAATTTGCACAATCGATTCCGCTGGGACGGCACGATTGCGCGTGCAACATTCCTCGTACAAAAATCCCAGAACCTCGCGAAGCGCATCGGTGTTAGCCGTGTACCAGAGAAACGTGCTGGCACGGCGCACAGAAACGAGGCCGACTTGCCGCAGTTTTTCGAGATGATGAGAAAGCGTAGAAGCGGGGATGCCCAGTTCCTCCTGGACTTCGCCAGCAACCATTCCCGTGGGGTGGGCGGAAAGGAGCAAGCGCACGATCTGCAGGCGGGGTTCGGCGCCGAGAGCGGCAAAGCGGTCGGCACAGCGGGTAACAAGGAGTGGGTCGGGCTTCTTCATATTTCGATAATTGCAGAAATACAGTAGCATGTCAAGCCCTTCAACCCTTTTCTCCGCCCGCGCATCTTATCTCCGGGTCCCGCTGCCGGTCTTGGAACGCCCTCCTTTTCGCTTTTGACCGCGTTTCCCCCGCATGGGATACTGACAACTTCGGGATTTTCTATCTATGAAGCTCAACCGTATTGCCATCGCTTTTATTGTCGGCGCCCTCGGTGGACTACCCGTCCTGGCGCAATCGCCCAGTGCGCCGTCGCCCGCCTCCCAACAGAAAATGTCGCCACGCGCGGAGGCGTACTACAATTTCACGCTGGGGCACATTTACGAGCAGCAGTATGAACTGACCAGCCAGAACGACTTCGCGACCAAGGCGATCGAGGCGTACAAGAAGGCCTACGCGATCGACCCGCAATCACCAATCATCGGCGAGCGCCTGGCGGAGATGTATTGGAAAGCGCAACGCGTGCATGACGCGATGGTGGAAGCCAACGAAATCCTGAAGCGCGATCCCAACGACCTGGCGACGCACCGCCTGCTGGCGCGCATTTATTTGCGCAGCCTTGGCGATATCAACGGCTCCGGCGTGCAAACGGAGATGGTGAGCAAGGCCATCGCGGAATACAGCGAAGTACACCGATTGGATCCCACGGATCAAGAAGCCGCGTTGTGGCTGGCGCGGTTATTCCGGCTGCACAACGACCCGGACAAAGCGGAGCAGGTATTGCGCGGGCTGCTGAAGGATGACCCGGAGAACGAAGCGGCGGTCGAGCAGTTAACGCAGCTGTATCTGGACGAGAGCAAATCGGAAGAAGCGATTTCGTTATTGGAGAGCATGATTGCGCGGTCCCCCACGCCAACACTTTACGATTTGCTGGGTGATGCGTACACGCAGACGCACGAATACGCGCAAGCGGAAAAGGCGTACCGCAGTGCCGTGGACCTGGATCCCTCGGAGCTTGGGCATTTGCGAGGACTAGGGCAGGCGCTACTGAGCGAAGAAAAATATCCCGAAGCGCTTTCCGTCTATCAAAAGTTGTCCGACCTGATGCCAGACGACGCGGATGTCTATTTGCGGCTGGCGCAGATTTACCGCGAACTGCATCAACTGGACAAGGCGGAAGAAAGCATCGTGAAGGCCCGGCAGTACGCTGCCGGGACGCTGGAAGTGATGTACAACGAAGCGATGATTTACGAAGCGCAGGGACGCTACGAGGACGCCATTCGTGTGCTGTCCGATGCAGTGACGGGAATCAAGACGCAGTCCACGGTGTTGCCTTCGCGACGCAGGTCGCTGGCCATTTTGTACCAGCAACTGGGCGGGCTCTACCGCGACTCCAACAACTATCAAGCGGCCATCTACACGTTTCAGGAGTTGAGTCACCTGGGCGATGAAGAAGACCGGCGCGCACGCATGCTGATGATGGAGACCTACCGGCAATCCAAGGATCTGGCGAAGGCGCTGCAGACGGGGAAGGATGCGGTGGCGAAATACCCGACAGACGTAGCCATCCGCGCAACGTACGCCATGGTGCTGGGAGAAAACCAGCAGGCAGATGAGGGCGTGAAGCTGCTGCAGGGGGATTTGAAGGGAACGCCGGGCGACCGCGAAGTGTACCTGAACATGTCGCAGATTTACGAGCGCAGCCGCCACTATAGTGAAGCGGAAGCGATGGCGCGCAAGGCCGAGGCGATTCAGGGCGATCCGCGGGAAAATGAAATGACGTGGTTCATGCTCGGCGCCATCTATGAACGGCAGAAGCAGTTCGACAAAGCCGAAGAGCAGTTCAAAAAAGTTCTGGACATGAATCCCAAGAACGCGCAAGTGCTGAATTATTACGGGTACATGCTGGCCGATCGCGGAACCCGGCTGGACGAAGCGCGAGACATGATCCAGCGCGCTCTGGATCAGGAACCGTTTAACGGGGCCTACCTGGACAGCCTGGGGTGGACCTACTACAAGCAGAATAAGATTGAAGATGCGGAAGAGGCATTGCGCAAGGCAGCCGACCGCGAGCCTCACGACCCGACGATTCGCACGCATCTTGGCGACGTTTATGCCAAGCAGGGGCGCATGGACCTGGCGGCAGCGGAATGGGAGAAATCGCTGGGGGAGTGGCGGCGCTCGCTTCCCGCGGACTTGGAAAACGACAAGGTAGCGGAACTGGAAAAGAAACTGGGGCAAGTGAAACACCACGTGGCGCAGAAATCGCCCGTGGCCGATTCGAAACCCTGAGACGAGTGCATGCGCGAAGTCCGTATCCCGGCATACGCAAAAATCAATCTACGACTTGAAATCCTCGGCAAACGCGCCGACGGCTACCACGAACTTCGCACTATTTTTCAAACGGTTTCCCTTCATGACACGCTGGCATTCCGACCTGCTCGCGGGACGGGGATTTCGCTGATGATTCAGGGGAACGACGCGCTCTCCCAGGAGGCGGCGGAAAAGAACCTGGTGTATCGCGCGGCGGAGGCGCTGAGGCGGGAACTGAAGATTCGGCCCGGCGTTGAGATTGTTCTGCAGAAGAACATACCCGCGGGGCGCGGTTTGGGAGGCGGGTCAAGCGATGCCGCGGCGGCGCTGCTGGGATATTTGCAGTTCACTTGCAAACAAATTGAAATTGCAAGGCTGCTGGAGATTGCCGCGGAGGTTGGCGCCGATGTGCCGTTTTTCTTGTTTGGGGGACGCGCGCTGGGCATCAGCAAGGGCGACGAAATTTATCCGCTGCCGGATTTGAAGAAACGCACACTGCTGATTGTTTCACCGCGAGAGATTCATGTGCCCACGCCGGACGCTTACCGCTGGCTGCATGCGCCAGAACTGGCTTCGTTGACAAAGTCGGCAGCACACCATAAACTGTTTAAGTTCTGTGCTCTGTGCTGGAGCGCGCAGGAAGAGCGCCTGTGGAACGATTTTGAAGCGGCGGTCTTCCAGCGCCATTCGCGCCTTGCGAGTATCAAACGGGCGCTGCTCCGTGGAGGGGCATCAGAAGCCTTGCTGGCTGGTAGCGGTTCGGCGGTGTTTGGAGTATTCCCGAGCCCAGCAAAGGCGCGCCGAGCCGTTGTCGGGTTTCCGCACGATCAGGCCTTTGTCTGCGAGACGGTATCGCGGGCCAGGTATCAGCGCTTGACGAAAAGCGCCTGGATCGGATGATCCGCAGCGTTGCTCCGCTTTCTGATTCCCAAACTTCAATCACATAGCCCAGTTCAAGGCGTTCTTAGGTAAGAAGTGTCACCGCAGAGCGGTGACACGGAGCGAGCGCGGCGTGAACGACGAGCGATTCAAGATATTCTCGGGGACCGCAAATCCGGTTCTGGCCGAAGCGATCTGCAAACACCTGGATGTGCCGCTGGGCAAGGCGCTGCTGGGGCGGTTCAGCGACGGCGAGATTTATTTTCAGGTGCTGGAAAATGTGCGCGGCGCGGATGTGTTTGTGGTGCAGCCGTGCTCCTTTCCCGTGGACAACCACCTGCTCGAGCTGCTTTTGATGATTGACGCGTTCAAACGGGCTTCGGCTTGGCGGATCACGGCGGTGCTGCCGTACTACTGCTATGCGCGGCAGGATCGCAAAGATAAGCCGAGGGTACCGATATCAGCGAAGCTGGTGGCGGATTTGCTGGAAACGGCGGGCGCAAGCCGCGCGCTGACATTGGATTTGCATGCACCGCAGATTCAGGGCTATTTCGACGTTCCGGTGGATCACTTGTATGGCTCTCCGGTGCTGGTGGATTATTTCCGGCACAAGAAGCTGCCGAATCTGACGGTGGTTTCGCCTGACGCGGGCGGTGTGGAACGCGCGCGAGCGTTTGCGAAGAAGTTAGGCGCGCCGCTGGCCATCGTGGATAAACGCCGCGTGGACCTGGATGTGACCGAAGTAATGAACCTGATCGGCGACGTTAAAGGGCGCAGCACGCTGATTGTAGATGACATCATTGACACGGCGGGGACGCTGGTGAAGACCGCCGAAGCGTTGATGCGCGAGGGAGCGACGCAGGTGTTCGCGGCATGCACGCACGCGGTGCTTTCAGGGCCGGCCGTCGAGCGCATTGAGAATTCGCTGCTGAGCGAAGTAGTGGCGACGGATTCCGTGCCGCTGTCAGAGGGTGCCAGGAATTTGAAGAAGCTGAAGATTTTGAGTGTTGCGGATTTGCTCGCGCGCGGCATTCGTTCGATTCACGAGGAAACGTCCATCAGCGAGCTGTTTATTTGAGTTTATCCGGCGTGGATTGATACCGGAGGAGATTCCAGGAAGGGAAAGAAGCCATGGCTCAGATTATTGTCGAAGGGGCGCCTCGCGATACACGGGGCAAAAACGAAGCGAAGCGTTTGCGGGTCAGCGGGAAGGTTCCGGCAACGCTGTACGGCGGCAAGGGAGGGCCCCTGTCGCTGGCGGTGAACACAAAACAGTTGACGGCGATCTTGCGGTCGGAATCCGGGCACAACACGATATTTGAAGTGAATTTTGCCGGCAAGCAGGAACCCGCCATTGTAAAGGCTTGGCAGGTGGATCCGGTTAGCGGGAAGTTGCTGCACGTGGATCTGCTGCGCGTGGCGATGGATGTACGCATGAAGGTAAAGGTGCCGGTGCACACATTCGGCGAGCCTTCGGGCGTAAAGGTGCAAGGCGGCGTGTTTGAAGTGGTAACGCGCGAAGTGGAAGTGGAGTGCTTGCCGGCGGACATCCCGACGGAATTCAGGATGGACGTCAGCGGCCTGATGCTGAACCAGAGCGTGCGCGCGAGCGACCTGACATTCGATAAGACCAAGCTAAAGCTGCTGACCGAAGCCAACGCGGTGCTGGCACACGTGGTGGCCCTGCGAGTCGAGGAAGAGAAGCCGGTGGAAGCGGCGGTTGCAGCGACGCCGGCGGAGCCGGAAGTCATCAAGAAGGGCAAGAAGGAAGAGGAAGGCGAAGAAGGCGAGGAAGCAGCAAAGCCCGTCGAGAAACAGGAAAAGGAAAAGAAGAAGTAATTCCGATTCTCCGGCTTCGCGCGAAACGTCATGCGGCTCATTGTTGGCCTTGGGAATCCTGGCCCGGAATATCAGTGGACGCCGCATAACCTGGGATTCCTGGCGGTGGACGAAATTGCGAATCGCGCGTCCATCCGCGTGGAGAGGCCGGAAGGAAAGGCTCTGGTAGGACGCGGCAAAGTGGCTGGGGAAGAAGTGATCCTGGCCAAGCCGCAGACGTACATGAACCTCAGCGGAATTTCGGTTCGCGAACTGCTGGGGAAGTACGAGTTGGAACCTGCGGACCTGCTGGTGCTGTTCGACGAACGCGATCTGCCCTGGGGCATGATTCGCATCGGAGAACGCGGCAGCGCGGGAACGCACAACGGCGCGAAAAGTGTGATGAGTGTCGTGGGCACGCCGGAATTTGCAAGGCTGCGCTTGGGATGCGGGCCCGATCATCCGGTGAGCGATCTGGCGGCTTATGTTTTGCGGCCGATGAAGAAAGCGGAGCTGGAAGTGGCCGCGGAGATGGTGGCGGAAGCGGGCGATGCGGTGGAGTTGCTGCTGACGCAGGGCGTCGCGGCCGCCATGAACAAGTTCAACCGGCGGGTGCCGCCGGCGGAAGAGAAGTGACCGGTCAAGCGATCGGGTGAAATCGAGAAGAAGGAAAACGAGGTCATCATGGAAGAGCGTTTGTACGATCTGATCTTCATAGTGCGCCCGGCCACGCCGGAAGAGGAAATCAAGAAAGTGCTCACGACGATTGAGCACGCTTGCGCGGAAAAGGGCGGGAAGATCGAAAAGACCGAGTATTGGGGCACGCGCAAGCTGGCCTACAAGGTGATGAAACACCGCGAAGGGATTTATGTGTACCAGCAACTGCGCACGAACCATGGCGAGCTGGTGCATGAACTCGAGCGCCGGCTTGGCGTGCTGGACTCGGTCATCAAGTACCAGACCGTGCGGCTCGACGAAGATATGAAGCGCCAGAAGAAACTCGCGCACAAGCGCGAGATTCGCGCGGCGCGGCGTCCACGGCGCACACCGCCTCCGGCGCCCGCGCAGGCACCTCCGCCTGCACCTCCGCCGGCCGAGCAGCCCGCTTCCGGCGATTAAGAGTTGGCCGAGAAGTTACCGCCGGTGCGCGTCGCTGTACGCCACTGGCAAGGTTTGAGTTTGGATTCGAGCTCCGCTGCCCAGGCCCGGAGCGAATTTGGAAAGGTAGGAAGGTATGCCAGAGGAACAGAAACAACCGCAGGCCGCGCCACCCGCAGCCCCAGCTGCCACACCGGCGATCCCCGCTATACCCGCTGCTCCACGCGAAGCCCGCGAAGGCGGACATGGCGGAGGACACGGAGGCGGTGGTGGACGGCGTGAAGGCGGAGGCGGTGGTGGTGGACGCCGCGAAGGTGGGCCGGGAGGCCCCGGCGGGCCAGGTGGTGGTCCCGGTGGACCTCGCCGCGGCAAGCGCCAGTATTTCCGCAAGAAGAAAGTTTGCAAGTTCTGCGTCGAGAAGATGGACTTCATCGACTACAAACGCGCGGACATTCTTTCGCAGTTTGTTCAGGAACGCGGAAAGATTCTTCCGCGGCGCATGACGGGCGTGTGTTCGCGGCACCAGCGCTGGCTGGGCGTGGCCATCAAGCGCGCGCGCAACATCGCGCTGCTGCCGTTTGCAGGAAGCGCGGCAGGGACGCAAGCGCCACGCGTGGTGGAAGCGCCAAAGGCAGTCGAAGCGCCCAAGGTTTAGCGCCTGGTTTTGCGTATTGGTTTGGAAGCGAACGGCTAATCGCCCAATCGTCATTCCGAACGGAGTCTGCGAAGAGAGGAATCTCTCTTACGTTTCAGGGGATCGATAAAAGGAATCAGGAGCGAGTTATGCAAATCATTCTTCAGGAAGATGTGGACAAGCTTGGAATTCGCGGGGATGTGGTCACCGTGAAGTCGGGCTACGCGCGCAATTTTCTTTTGCCGCAAAAGAGGGCTATCGAAGCTACCCCCGGCAACATGAAGGCGCTGGAACGCATTCGCGGCTCGTTGGCAAAGAAAACCGCAACGGAACTGGACGCGGCGAAAAAGCAGGCGGAACTGCTCACAGGCGTTTCGCTGAAGTTCACGCGAAAGACCGGAGAGAACGACCAGATGTTCGGGTCGGTCACCACGGGAGATATTGCGGACGGATTGAAGGCGCAGGGATTTGGGATCGACAAGCGCCAGGTGCAGTTGAAGGATCCGCTGAAGACGCTGGGCGAATTCCCAGTGACGATTAAGGTGTTCCGGGATGTTACGGCGGAGATTAAGGTGTTTGTGGAGAAAGAAGCTTAAGCAGTTTCACACTTTCGATTGGTTATCGGGGGCACGAGTTTTCGTGCCCCATTTATTTTCAAGAGGCTAAGCTCTTGCATTGAGGAGTGAGATCATGAGGCGCCGGAAGAAGCTGTTTCCCCCGATTCATCCGGGTGAAATCCTTCGTGAAGAATATTTGAAGCCGCTCGGCCTCAGCATGAACAAGCTTGCGCTGGGTCTGCGAGTGCCCGTCACGCGTATTTCGGAAATTGCTCATGAACGGCGAGGCATTACGACGGATACGGCGCTGCGTCTGGCTCGTTACTTCAATACCAGCGCACGGTTTTGGCTAAACCTGCAGGCTGCCTACGATCTGGAAGTCGCCGAAGATGTATCCTCGCTGCGGATCGAGCGGGAAGTTTTACCTGCGGAACACGACAAGCTTGTTGCCGCGAAATAATACGGGAACCAGGAATCGCAAACAGGATCGTGATTGCCGAGATGGGGTCCAGCAGTGCTGGACCCCTACAAGAGATTTGCGCCGAGCACGGCACGGGGCTAAAAGTTTTGCAACGATTTCCTTCGCGATGCACAGGGACTTGGATTGACGCGCCGCGATGTTACGCGCATAGTCACAAGCGAAGTCCGGCGCATGGGGTCATCCAGCCGGTCAATGAAGCCGCACTTGCCTTCCGCAGGGAATCATGCTACCTATAGCGAAGGAAAAGCGAATATAAAAGAGGAGCTTTGTCCCCCTCCATGCCTGTTGATTCGACACTTGAACGGCCGATGCCCAGCAATCTGGATGCGGAGCGCTCCATCCTTGGCGCCATCCTGCTGGACAACAACGCGCTGAATACCGCCATCGAGGCGCTGAAGGCCGATGATTTTTTTATCCCGCAGCATCGCAGCATCTTCAACCAGATGATTGCGCTGGGAGAGGCGCAGCATGCCATTGACCTGGTGACGCTGACGGAAGAGTTGCACCGGCGAGGCGAGTTGGAGTCTTCGGGGGGTGCGCCGTATCTGGCTTCGCTGGTGGACGGCGTGCCGCGGGTATCGAATGTCGAGCATTACGCGCGGATCGTGAAAGAGAAGGCGCTGCTGCGCAACCTGATCCACGCCACGCACAATATCCAACAACACGCATTCGATGGCGAAGATGGCGCGGACACGATTCTGGACAACGCGGAATCGAGCATCTTCGCGTTGGCGGAAGACCGCGTCAAAGTTGGGCTGCTGCCGATTAAGGATATCGTTCGCGACAATTTCGAGCGACTCGAGAAGATTTTTCGCGAAGGCAAAAGCGTCACGGGGATTTCCACGGGTTATGGGGAGTTGGACAAGCTGCTGTCTGGGTTGCAGCCTTCGGAGCTGATTATTCTGGCGGCCCGGCCATCGCAAGGAAAAACGGCGCTGGCGCTGAATATGGCGGAGAACATCGCCATCCGCGGAGGGCTGCCGGTGGCGTTGTTCAGCCTGGAAATGTCCAAGGAATCGCTGCTGCAACGCCTGGTGGCTTCCGTGGCGCAGGTGGACGCACACAAATTCCGCTCGGGACATTTGAGCCGGGAAGATTGGCGGCGGATGACGGAGGGCCTGGGGCAAATCTCCTCCGCGCCTTTGTGGATTGACGACGCGGGCTCGATCAGCGTTCTGGAAATTGGCGCGAAGGCGCGGCGGCTGAAGCGGGACAAAGGGCTTTCGCTGCTCATCGTGGATTATTTGCAACTCATCACCGCGCGGGGGCGCTTCAATTCGCGGCAGGAAGAAGTGGCGAGCATTTCCCGGGGCCTCAAGGGCCTGGCGAAGGAGCTGCAGATTCCGGTGCTGGTGCTCAGCCAGTTGACGCGCGCGCCGGAACGCGAAGAACGAGGGCCGCAGCTTTCCGACTTGCGCGAATCGGGAGCGATTGAACAGGACGCCGACGTGGTGATGTTCATCTACCGCCCGAATTTCTTCAACATGAATGCGACGCCGGAAGAGCGGGACATGGCGGATATCCTGATCGCCAAGCAGCGCAATGGCCCTACGGACAAAGTGAAGTTCGTGTTCCGCAGCCGGTTGACGCGATTCGAGGAAGCGGCGCCGGATGCGTTTTCGCAATTCACGGGTGGGGATGAGATGTAGATGTAAAGGGACACGGAGCGCGTCCCATTGGCCACAGAGGCCGAAGCCCACGGTATATCCGCGAACTTGTAAGAAGGCAAGTTCATATCGTTATCCAAGCTCTCAAACCATTTAGATTCAATTAGCTTCATGGGCCGGAGTGCGTTCATGCGCCGCCTGGAATATTAGGGGACAGAATTATCCGCATGGCCCCGTGCGTGCTCCCTTGGGTGTTGTCATTCTCGCGCCGTGTGACGCACTGTTTTTCACGCTGCGTGTGAATGCCGTAAACTAGATGCTCCAAGGAATTCCATGTCCCCCCTGAAAAAAAATCCCGGTGATTTTATCGGGCGCCCGGTCTGGGCGGAAATTTCGCTCTCGGCTCTTGCCAGGAATCTTCAAGCGATTCGCGCATACATAAATCCCCGGTCTGAAAAGCGCAAGATACCCCGGAAAGTGCTGTGCATCGTGAAAGGCAACGGCTACGGGCATGGCGGCGCGCTGGTGGCCAAGGCGCTGGAAAAAGACGGCGCGGACTGGTTTGGCGTGGCGTCCTCTGGCGAAGGCGTGGAGATTCGCAAAGCCGGTGTGCGTACGCCGATTCTGGTGCTCGGCGGATTCTGGCCAGGCGAAGAAAAAATCCTACTGGAGCATAAGCTGACGCCGGCGATTCACCGCTGCGAACAACTGCTGACCTTCGAGGCGGCCGCCGCGAAGCTGCGTAAGAAAAACGCCACCATACATTTAAAAATTGACACGGGCATGAACCGTCTGGGCTTGCGGCCGGATGGGATGGACTGTTTTGCGCAGCAGTTGGCAAAATGCCGGCATCTTTCGCTCAGCGGCACCTTCACGCATTTCGCTTCTTCTGAAGTGCTGTGCGATCTACGCCCCGGCGCGCAGACGCGGCAGCAGTTGGATCGTTTTCATGCGGCCATTGCACGGCTGCGCGAATTGCGCGTCGATCCGGGCATCCTTCATATGGCGAACAGCGCGGCCATCGCGGCGCTGCCGGAAACCTGGGCGGACATGGTGCGGCCGGGTGCGGTGCTCTATGGATATCACCCGGGCTTCGATCCTCCGGAGTTGCGCACGAAATATGAAGCGGCTTTGCGGCTGGAGCCGGTGATGAGCCTGCGTACGCGAATTATCAATCTGCGCTCCATCGCCGCAGGGGAAAGCGTGGGCTACAGTTCCAGTTGGGTGGCGCAGCGGCCTTCGCGGATTGCCGTACTGGCGGCGGGTTACGGCGACGGAATCCATCGCTCGCTGGGGAACAAAGGAAGTGTCGTCATCCGGGAACAGCGCGCGCCAATGCTGGGGATCATTTCGATGGACGTGACCATGGTGGACGTGACGGATATTCCGGATGCAGAGTTGGGCGACATCGCGACAGTCTACGGGACAGTGGGCCGGCAAGCGTATCCCGCCAATGTGGTCGCGCGGAGCATCGGCACGGTCACCTCGGATTTGCTGTCGGGGGTAAGCCAGCGCGTTCCGCGTTTCTGCACGAAATAAACGGTGCTGGAGAAGCTTTTTCCTCAGAGTACACAATCGTTTCCTTAGGTTGGGCAATAAGGCTTGACGAAACCCTTAATTCAAGAGTATACAAGGCACCTGATTATTCACTCCGATAGGCCTGGCCTCTTTCACCTCCACCTGCAATCCATGGCCGCCCAGTTCGGGGTTTCTCGGGTTTGATGGGGGAATGAGGCCGCATGAGCGATTCCGGAATCAGGGAAGAGGGTGGCGCGCCGCCCCGGATAGGCGGGACGAATGCGCGAGCCAAGGGCTCACGGACAACGGCCATCGCGTCTTCGGGGATTCTCGACCGGGAGTGGGAATCATGGGCGTTACGGCTGGCCCTGGTTGGCGCGAGCGTCACCCTCTGCTACACCCTCTCGCCGTTCGGTTTCCATGGGCTACCGGCTGCAGGATTGGGCTTTTTCGTTGCCATGGTGATTCTGCTGGCGGAATTGCGGTTGCGCCACGCGGAAATCAGCGGGCTTGTGGGAGGAGCCGTCAGTGCTGTCTGCGGTCTGTTGGCTGCCCTCCTTGTTACGTTGGTTATTTCGCGCACCGCCGAGCCGGAACCCGTCAAGTCCTTCCTCGAACTCATTTCGCTTTGCGCTCTGGGATACCTGGGGCTAGCCATCGGCTTCCGCAAAGGGAAAGAATCGCAGTGGTTCGTTCAGCCGCGTCGCGTTCCTGTGCTGGCGCTGGAAGCGACCGCCTATAAGCTGCTGGACACCAGCGTCCTGATTGACGGGCGGATCGCGGACATTTGCGAAACACATTTTCTGGATGGGACGCTGGGGCTGCCGCGGTTTGTGCTGCACGAATTGCAACTTGTGGCGGATTCCGGCGATCCGTTGAAGCGGCAGCGAGGGCGTCGCGGGCTGGAAGTGCTGCAACGGATGCAGAAGCTCCCCGGGCTGGACATCCGGATCATGGAGGAAGATTTTCCCGCGAGTATCGGAGTAGACCAGAAACTGATGGAGCTGGCGCGGCGCACGGGATCGAAAATCGTCACCAACGATTTCAATTTGAACAAAGTAGCGCGCGTGCAGGGTATCGCCATTTTGAACGTGAACGAACTGGCCAATGCCATGAAGCCCGCGGTGCTGCCGGGCGAGTCCATGAGGGTGCTGATATTGCGCGAAGGGAAGGAATCGTCGCAGGGCGTTGCGTATTTGGACGACGGCACGATGGTGGTTGTGGATGGGGCGCGGCGGCAGATCAATCGCACGGTGGACATCATGGTGACTTCGGTTCACCAGACCCCGGCGGGCAAAATGATTTTCGGTCGGCTGGATGAGCGAGGAGAGCAACCGGCGGTGCGCGCGGCTGCCGCGTCGACTTCGGCGAGTTCGCGAGTGGAGTCTTCGCAGCCTGCGAACGGCAATGGCGGCTACGACGGAATTGAGCCGCGGCGGCCAGAGTCCACAGAAAGCGCGGAGCCGGGTTCGCGCAAGCGTTACTCCGAAAGCGATACTTAGAAAACAACAAGCAATTTGGGCGCGCCCGTGAAAGCTATCGAAATTCGCCCGCCAGAGTTTTTCTTCCTGCACCCGCTTGAGGTACACTCAAATTTCTGCAACCCGCGCTTAAGCCGCAGGGATACTGCTAAAGCCGGACTGCTTAAATCCTATGACTCATATCACTGCGATTCTTCCTGCTGCCGGTCTGGGCACGCGCATGGGCGCGGAGACACCAAAACAATTTCTAGAGCTGGATGGCGTGCCCATTGTCATTTTGAGCTTGCGGCGCATCGCGGCGTGCCCGCTGATCTCCGAGATCATCGTGGCCACGCGCGCGGACAATGTGGAGCGGCTGGAGGCGCGCATCCGCGAAGAGAAATTCACGCAGCCAGTTCGCGTGATCAAGGGCGCCGATTCGCGCCAGGGTTCGGTGGCGCAGGCGCTGAATCTGGTGGGCGAGAATACGGAACTTGTGGTGGTGCACGATGCCGTGCGGCCGTTCGTGACAGTGGAACTGATTACGCGGGTGATTGAAGAGGCGCGGCGTTGCAAGGCCGCGATACTCGGCCTTCCAGCAATGGACACGGTGAAGGAAGTGAAACGCGCCAGCCTGCCGCAGGATGTGGCGTTGATTACGGCGACGGTGCCGAGGGAACGTATCGTGCTGGCGCAGACTCCGCAGGTTTTCGAGACGCGATTGCTGAAGGAAGCATTCGCCCTGGCCGAGGGCGACGGACTGAATGCTTCCGACGAAGCCGCGTTGGTGGAGCGCATGGGCCACGACGTGATTGTTGTGCAAGGCTCCGAGCGCAACATGAAGATCACGAAACCCGCGGACATGGACCTGGCGCGATTTTATCTTCACGCCGAGCAGAAAAAAACATGAGTGTACGCTGCGGCATCGGGTATGACCTGCACCGGCTGGCCGAAGGGCGGAAGCTGATCGTTGGTGGCATTGAAGTGCCGTTCGATAAGGGACCGGTGGGACATTCTGATGGCGACGTGGTGGCGCACGCGTTGTGCGATGCGCTGCTGGGGGCCGCGGGGCTTGGGGATATCGGAACGCACTTTCCGGATAGCGATCCAAAGTGGAAGGGTGCGAACAGCCTGATTTTTCTGGAGCACGCGGGAAGGCTCCTGGAAGAAAAACATTTCGTGATCGAGTACGTGGATGCGGTGGTGATTCTGGAGCGGCCCAAGCTTGGCCCGCATTTTCCGAAGATGCGCGAGGCCCTGGCCAAAGCGCTGCGTGTTCCAGTAGAGAAAATCCACTTGAAAGCGAAGACGAATGAGGGCGTAGACGCTGTGGGCCGGGGAGAGGCGATTGCCGCACACGTCATCGCCACGCTGTCCGCGCCGTGATTCTCGATTCGTTCCAAATAGCAGAAGCAAATTCTCTCATTCTGTAGCTGCGCTAGAATTCCTTCATGTCCACGCCTGAGCACATTCAGCCGTATTCGGCGCGGGAAAACCCATTTCATGGGGACGATGTGCTTGCGCTGCTTCGTGAACATCAGTGGCTGCAGGTGGAGCCCTCTGCCAAGCACATCGTGTTTTGCGAACATGCGGCGGCGTTGCTTGGCCAATTTGCGGAGAATCGCATCGGGCTCGCTCACCTGCTGCGGCTCGTGTTCACGTATGACGCCGCGGAAGTAATGCGCTCCACGGAAGCGCATGCGGTTCTCAGCCGTTATGCGGCGCGCGATGTGGTGCGGCATCTTGCGTTGCTGGTGCTTGACGGAGGGCCGTTTACTTCGGATCGCTTTAAGGACGTGGTGACGCATTTGAAAGAGACATTGGAAGTGCGTGGGCGCGACTTGTTTCATCCGATACGGCTGGCGCTGGCGGGGCGGGCTGGGGACGGAGAGCTTGACCGCGTGATTTTGCTTGTGGATGAGGCCGCGGCGCTGCCGTTTGTCGTGCCGGTTAAGAATGTCAGTGCGCGGATATTGGAGTTTTGTGCGGCGCTGGAGTGAGAGATTGTTTGGACGCATCGACGTAGATTTGCGAAGTAGATTCAGGCGGCGGAGGGATCCCTCCACTTCGCGGCCCGACGCGCCAGAATGCGGCGCGCAAGAAAAGTCGGGCCGCTCCGGTCGGGATGACAGGTTTCGCTAGTACCTCGATTCGGGACAACAGATTTTGGTTTGGCATTGCGTAACAGGGATTTCTCACTTCGCGGACTGCGTTCGAAATGACGGAGCAGGCGACGGCGCGCACTGTGAAGTGAATGCTGAAGATTGTAAACTTACAAGCCATGGACCGATTTACGGGAATTCACGCGGTACGCGAGGCGCTGGAAGCAGGGAGCGCGTTCGACCGTATTGTCATTGCCAAAGGCCGGCAGGATTCGCGCATTGAAGAGATTGTGCAACTGGCGCGGGCGCGCGACATTCCGGTGCGCTTTGAGGACCGCGGACAACTCGACCGTCTGGCCAATTCGAAAGACCATCAGGGAGTGGTGGCGATGGCGGCTTCACGCGCCGCGTCCACACTGGAAGATATATTGGCGCACGCCAACAGCGCGAAAAATCAGGCGGGGCTGATTGTGCTGCTCGACGGCGTGGAGGACCCGCACAATTTGGGCGCGGTGATTCGCACGGCGCTGGCCGCAGGAGCGCACGGCGTGGTGATTCCAGAGCGTCGCGCGGCGGGATTGACGGAGACGGTGGCGCGCGCTTCGGCGGGAGCGATTGCGCATCTGCCAATCGCCAAAGTCACGAATCTGGTGCGCTCGATGGAAGAGTTGAAGGAAGCGGGCTACTGGTTGGTGGGGCTCGATGAAGAAGGAAAGCAAAGCTACACGGAAGTGGATTACACGTCGCCGACGGGGATTGTAATGGGCAGCGAAGGGAAAGGGCTGCACGAACTGACGCGGAAGCGATGCGATTTTGTGGTGTCGTTGCCGACAAGCGGGCCGGTGAAATCGCTGAACGTGTCTGTGGCAACAGGGGTTGTGTTGTTTGAGGCGCTGCGGCAGCGTGGCGAGCATAAGAAGTAAAACGCAGAATTGCCGTCTGAGATTCCTGCCTACTTGTCGTATTGAATCAGAGAAAATACGTCCATGCCGGGGAGGCGTTCGCGGCCATGGAGGAAATTCAGCTCGATGGCGAAGGCGGCGCCGTCCACGTGTCCGCCGAGCGAGCGAATCAGTTGGGTTGCAGCGGCGGCGGTACCACCGGTGGCGAGCAGGTCGTCGCAAAGCAGAACGTTCTGACCCTTCTGCACAGCATCTTCGTGGATTTCCAGGGTGTCGGTGCCGTACTCAAGCCCATAGGAAACACGCGCGGTTTTGGCGGGTAATTTATTGGGTTTGCGTACGGGAATGAATCCTGCGTTCAGGCTATACGCGAGGGCGGGGGCAAGAATAAAGCCACGCGCTTCGATGCCCACGACGAGGTCAATTTTGTGGCCAACATAATGGGCGCAGAGGCGGTCAATCAGAGTGCGAAAGCCCTGCTTATCCTTCAAGAGCGTGGTGATATCGTAGAAAAGAATTCCCGGTTTGGGGTAGTCAGGCACTTCGCGAATCAATTTCTTCAGAACTTCCATCGTTGTAGCTCCCTGTCAGATGGTAATTTCAATCGTAAACATTCCAACGTACCGGGTATCCACGGCATCCGGCTCCTCGTTCAAGCCGGCCACGTCGGACATCATGGGCCCTTTTTCCAAGGCGACGCGAAGCTGGCCGAGCTTCTCTGGCGTGCCCATGGCGAGCACTTCAACGCGGCCGTCGCGGCGATTACGCACATAACCGTGCAAACCGAGTTTCCCGGCGACGTGCTCGACGTAGTTGCGATAGCCCACGCCTTGCACGCGCCCGGACACATAAAAGCGACGCGCGTAAAGTTCCTGGCTCACGGTTCCTGGAAAACAGATCTTGTAAAACCCGCGATTCTCTTCGCGGCGGCAAACTGTCCCGGAAATTGCGATACACTGACGGTATACCGAGTGCCACGGGCGGCGCACTCACGGGGTCCGCGCATCCAACTAATCATGAAGAGTCATCGCTTTTGTCTGAAGACTATTTTAGCGCGCACGGCGTTTTATCTTGTACTGGCATTTTACGTTTGCGTGACCGCTTCGCCACTTTGCGCGCAGGAAAATGCGCCGGGGCCGATGACGCCTCCGCCGGAGCACACCGTACACCGGGTAGTGGGGGTGCCCGAAGCCGAGGCGCCACCCTCCTTGCCGCCCGCGCAAATCATCAAGGCATTCGCGGAGAAAGAAGAGTTGTACCAGGACACGCGGCCGCAGTATGCCTACCGCAAATCCATACGCATCCAGGAATTCGGACCCGATGGCAAGCCCAGCGGTGAATATGACGCCACCTACGACGCGGTGCGCTCGGGTGACGGCAAGCTTTATGAGAAGGCCATCGCCGCTCCGCAGTCCTCGCTCATGTACCTGCAATTCGAACCCGAAGATGCGCAAACGCTGACGCGCATTCCCGAGTACCCGGTTACCCCCGCACAATTATCAAAATACGAGGTGCAATACCTGAGCACGGAAAAAGTGGATGAGATTGATTGCTACATTTTTCAGGTGCATCCGAAAACGCTGGATCGCCAGCATCCTCTTTTCGACGGGATACTGTGGGTGGATCAGAAGTACCTGGAAGTGGTGAAGAGCTATGGCAATTGGGTCACCGACCTCGGCCCTGTCCACCCGCCGACGCTGCCGTTTGGCTTGTTCGAGACGTACCGTGAAGATGTGGATGGCAAGTATTGGTTTCCGGACTACGCGCGCTCTGAAAGTGTGTACAAGCTGAAAGATCACGACGTGCCCATCCGGGTGACGATCAAGTGGACCAACTTTAAACCGTTCCCAGCAGTCAGCGTGCCCATGACGCAGACGGCGGCTCCGCCAGCGAACGCGCCACAAACCTCCAAACCTTAATGTGTTGAAGCAATTGAGTGAGGTTAGGAGCGGCGGCGTGGACGGCGCGCATCGCCGTACAATTCTTGCAACAATGCGGGCAGCTTGCGAAGATCGTCCAGCAGAAATTCGGGCCGCACGGCGCGCAAACGTTTCTCCGTGGGGAAAGGGCCCAGCACGGCGATGGCGCGTACGCCGGCGTCGCGCGCCATTTCCACATCTTCCGGAGTATCGCCGACGTAGACACACTGCGCGGGTGCAACTGCCATTTGGCGCAAAGCCATAGTCAATGGCGCGGGATGCGGTTTCTTTTCTTCCAGGTCGCCGCCGCATACGCGCGAGCGAAAGACGCGCAGCAAACCAAATTCACGCAACTGCTGCGTCACGCGGTTGCGATCGCCGCTCGTCACCAATCCCAGTTTGTGATGGCGAGAGAGTTGCCCGATAACGCGACGCGCGCCGACGATCAGTTTGGGACGGTGTTTCGCATAAAAGGCACGCCACATGCGATCGGCGTCGGGCCATCGAGCGCGGGGTATTCCCGCGGCGCGATAGACGGCATACCAGTTGGGGGAGTAATGATGCTCGAGTTCCTTTAGGCCCCAAGGCACGCCCATTTCCTGGAATAGCCCCAAATAGGCCTGGGAATCCGCGTGGTAGGAATCGATCAGCGTGCCATCCCAATCAAAGAGGACGGCGGCGAGAGTGGCGGGAGAAGTCATCTCGACAAGAGTAGCAGAAGCGGGAGTCGGATTATTTCGCAGAGAGAAAAGGAATGATGCTCAGGCTGTTTCGTAACGATAGGGAATGTGATCATCGCGATCAAAGGCAAAGTCATTAAAACTGGCAGCGATGCCGAACCAGCCGGGCATGTTCGCGGGCTCAATGCGGCGCACTGATGCCTTGGAGGAGACGACCACGTTGCCATAACCGAGGGGGCGGCTGATCAATACGATGTCCAACTCGATTTCCGTCCCGGCTGCCAGAGGCTTGGGGCAGAGAAAATAAACGCCGGACGAGCTGATGTCGCGGGTGACAAGAGAAACCTGGAAATCTTCGACGACGCCGGCGACGCTTTTCAGCTTCAGCGGTAATTTCAGCGAAGCGCGTGGAGATTCGCGCTGTTCTTTGTGCACTCCGACAGCGTGCGTGGGCACGCGCACAAATCGCCGCGGCTGCGGCGAACGGAGCAGCGGCATGACCCTGAGCGCAGGGCTGCGGCGAGGTTCCAAAGTTTCGGGAAATGCGGGAGCGGCGCCCGAGTGAACCGAAGTCTCCGACGAAGACGGCAGATTTTCCCAAGCTAACGCGCGGTTGCTGGCACTCATCTCGCCCCTCAGTGAGATGAAACAGACGGATAGAGCGACTTCCGTTTCCTTTATGGCCCGGTAGTGCGACACGACCCCGAAAAAAAGACGTTGGGAGGCCAACATCGCACCTAGAGGTAGTGGATGTCAACCTGTGGAAAATGGGGGAAGTGTCCTAAGATGAAACAGATAGTCATAGTACCCAGGATCTGAATTGTGTCTGTGGATCGTTTTTGGAACATTCTCGGTTCAATATGGCGCTGGACTTGAAGCCATGACCCCGTATCATCTTTGGACAGACCCCAAATGACGCCCGAGACGCTGCAATCCGCGCCCAAGGCCCCGCCCAAGGCGAATGCAGCCTCTGAGGGAGCCCCTTCGTTGCTGCTGGTCTCTTTTGCTGCAGTTTATGTGCTGTGGGGCGCTACGTTCTTCGCTATCCGGGTGGGCGACGAGAGCTTTCCACCGCTGATTCTGGCGGGCATGCGGCATCTTTCGGTTGGTCTGGTGTTTTACCCCATATTCCGGCATGTGAGCAGGGAAAAGCCGACCCTGCGGCAGTGGCGCACGACCATTGTTACGGGGGTCCTGCTGCTGCTGTGTGGCAATGGAACGGTAACTTGGGCGGAGAAGATCATTCCTTCGGGGATTGCGGCGCTGCTGGTGGCCACGGTAACGCTGTGGATGGTGCTGGTGGATTGGTTCCGGCCGGGAGGCGCGCGGCCCGCGCCGCGCGTCCTGGTGGGAATAGTGCTGGGCTTTGCGGGGATGGCGCTGCTGGTAGGACCCAAGCATCTGGGAGGCTCCGAGCGCGTCAGTCCGTTTGGCGCGCTGGCGCTGGTGCTGGCTTCACTCGCGTGGGCCGTTGGCTCTATTTATTCCAAACACCATCCCCTCCCGAAGTCGGCGATGCTGGGTGTGGCGATGCAGACCATTGCGGGAGGAACTTCGCTGTTGCTTGCCGCGGGCATTAGCGGGGAGTTTCGCGAACTGCATTTGGCGGAGGTGACCATGCGCTCGTGGCTGGCGCTGCTGTACCTGGCAGTGTTTGGCTCGGCGCTTGGGTTCAGCGCGTACGTCTATATCTTGAAGCGCGGTGCGGCGGCTCATGTTGCTACGTATGCGTTCGTGAATCCTGTGGTGGCGTTATTCTTGGGATGGCTGCTGGGGGGAGAGACGCTTAGCTTGCGAACGATGCTAGCCAGCGCGGTCATTTTGACGGCAGTAATCCTGGTGATCACCATGCCGCACAGGGATGCGGTGAAAGCGGAGGAGGCGATACCGGCGCCGGGAGAGGCGTGACGCGGAAAGCTTTCTTACATCGAAGAGCGGTTAGGATTTTCTCGGATGGATCTTGCCTAAATGGGGTCGAACGATGTTCGGCCCCCTACAAAGGCGTACATAAATTTTGGTGGCGGAAAACGGATAGAAGCGCTGTGGAACTCGCGGTAGTCTTGGCGCATGAGCACAGCAATGAACATGACACAACTTGAGAAGCAGCCGGGAGGCATTTCAGCGCAAGCCGCAGCCAAGTATTGGCAGGCTACCCTGCACCGCGATGCGCGCGCGGATGGCGCATTTGTGTTTGCGGTCCGGTCCACTCACGTTTATTGCAGGCCATCTTGCCCCGCGCGGCGGCCGCTGCGGCAGAATGCCGTTTTTTTTCACACGCCACAGGAAGCAGAAAGGCAGGGATTTCGTCCTTGCCGGCGATGCCGCCCGAAAGAGCGCCCGGAGCTCTCGGCCCTGGTAGCCAAGGCGGCGGAGGCACTGGCAAATTCGGAAGAGGAAAGCGTGCGGCTGGAATCGATAGCGGTGCAAATTGGGACCTCGCCCGCAAAACTGCGCCGGGCATTTCGCCGCATGACCGGGCTGACGCCGAAAGCCTTCGCCGAAGCGGCGCGGATGGCGCGTTTCAAGAAGATGTTGCGCGAGGGCATTCAGATCAGTGAGGCGCTGTACGCCTGTGGATTCGGGTCGCCGAGCCGCATTTACGAAAAAACGAACACGCATTTGGGCATGACGCCCGCAACTTATCGCAAAGGAGCGCCTGGCATGGAAATCGGATACACAGTGGCAAACTCAACGCTCGGAAAAGTGCTGGTAGCGGCAACGGCGCGCGGCGTTTCCGCCGTATACCTTGGAGAAAAGCCCGACAGCCTGGTGGATGCGCTGCGCAAGGAGTACCCGCGCGCGGAAATACGGCGGACGCAGGAAGGGAACGAACAGTGGCTGAGGGAGATTCTCCAGCGAATAGAGGGGGACGCGCCGAGCCTGGACTTGCCACTGGACGTGCAGGCGACGGCGTTTCAGCGGCGCGTGTGGCAGGAATTGCAGAAGATTCCGCGAGGGACGACGAGGACGTACACGCAGGTAGCGCGCGCATTGGGGAAGCCACGATCGGTGCGCGCCGTGGCGCGTGCTTGTGCCACCAATCCAGTGTCCATAGTGGTGCCATGCCATCGCGTAGTTCGCGCGGATGGAAGCCTGGCCGGCTATCGCTGGGGGCTGCAGAGAAAGAAAGAACTTATTTCACGCGAAGCAAATCACGCCTAATTGCCATTAACGAATATCAGCAATTCACAAAAGAAAGGCCACGGAGGGCACTCCCCCGAGGGTTGCAGCTATTCTTGTACCTTCGGTTTCGCCAGTTGCACTGGAGGCTCATCGAGCACCACAAACTGGCACCCGGAGAGTGGATAGCAGCTCAGAGTGCCATGAATGACGACCTGCACGGGATTGCCGTCCGGGGAAGTAAAACTGAAGTTGAGCGCACGTAACGTCTTATCCAACGTTTTGAGTTTTTCCGAGCCGCTAACGTATTTCACGTTCTCGACGTGAAACTTTCCGGCTTTCGGGTCGTAGGCCAACAGCATCAAAATCTCGCCCGTTTCCGTTCCTGATACCAGGTGCGCGAGCTTGAAATTGCGCATGTGGAAGATCTCTTCAGAAATGGGAGCTGAATTCAAGGACGACGCTGATCCGCCGCCGAGGTCTTCCAAGCGGTGGCTGTTGTCCGTGTAAAGTGGTCCGGTTTGGTCGAGCGTCTGTCCTTGTTCCAGTGGCAGGCGATACGCAGCGAAACGGCACATCGAGATGGCTGCTTGCTTCTTATGCTGCTGGTCGTACAATTCGCAAAGACGCGCAGCGGCCACGCCGGTCTGGGTCAACTGCCAGGCGGCCTTCAAAGTCTTCTCCGCCTCACCCGGCTTGTTTGCGCGGCCTTGTAGCCACCCCAGCGTGCTCCAATAAGCGGCCAGGTCATGTGTGTTCCACTCATCCTGGGTCTGTAAATTCGCGCTGTCGATTTTTGTCGAATCTTCTTCTTGGGCGCGCACCGCTTTCTCCGCAAACTCCACCGCAACCGGCAACAACTCGTCGCTCTTTTCAATAATGTCGTAGGCCGCTCGATTCAGCACTTCGGGTCCCGGTTGCAGTTCCAGGAGGCGGTGAAGCGCTACCGTTGCATTTTCGTCGTCTTCATCGCGAAGATACGCCATCGCGAGTTGCAGCTGATAAATCGCTTTTGCGGGCTGCAGCTTTACAGCCGATTCCAATGCATGGGCGGCCTCTTCGAATCGCTGCGACTGCAGTAGCTGTGAGCCGAGATTGTAGAAACCATCCGCATCTTCGGGAGCACGTTTGACGTATTCCCGCCAGGCCTTGACAGCCTCATCAGTTGAATGGGAAAGAGAGGAAGCGTACATCTTATAAGTTAGAGGTTCCGAGGGATTGGCGGCAATGGCCTTTTGGAAAGCGTCCCGGCCTGAATCACTTTGGCCAGCGGACATGAGGACTTTGCCCAGCGTGATCCAAGCGCGCACGAATTTGGGATCGGCTGCAACTGCGCGATAAAGGGAGGAAACGGCGCCTTGCCTGTCCCCCCGGCCGAGTGCTACTTGCGCTTCCTTCTCCAGGCGCTGCGCTTCTTGATTCGAACTGTCGGGGAGCGATTGAATCGAATTGTTCGTGGAATTCGCCTGAATGAATACCTCGCTGAAGGCGGAAAGCTGCTTCGGTACAAGCGGAATGTAGGCTAGATAATCGTCCAGAACCGTTTTGCAGAATTTGGTGTACTGATCGGACGCGGTCTTGGGGAGTTCCACGGCCGTGGTGCGCAAGTGGCGATCGGAAATCAATTTTCCGTCCTTGAAACTGTAAGTGGAGTCATATTCGGCGAAATCGCGTTTCAGGTGAATCGAGGCAGGGGCTTCCAATGAGAAACCTTTGGGGATTGCGATCTGGGTGTGAAAGTTCAATTCGAGTGGAGGGCCGAGCCACAGCGGTACAGAGGATGCGGCAGCTTCATCGGTGAGGATCGGCAAGGCAATCGCGGGAGCAGCGGCGAGGGTCCGCCGGTTAGGCCAGTCGGCATAGTCTTTGCGCACGTATTTGTAGGAGAAGTGGAAGGGCTCGTCGGTTTTTTCAGGCGAGCTGACGGTTACATCGCTAACTTCGCCGCCAAAACCAAGATTAAGAGAAATGCGCTGGGCCAGATCTTTCCATTGGGGCATGGGCACGGAGCGAAAGGCGCTGCGCAGCAGACACTCCAGGTCGCCGCGGGTGGAGAATTCGGCATTCCCCTCCAACACCCCCTTATCGCTCAGCTTGGCGTCCATCTGAAAGTTCTGTGTCGCGGGAAACGGAAGATTCTCGGGCGTGTTTATGAGTTCGGCTGGCCGGTCGCCCCAAATCACCAAGGCATGCTTATTCCGGATAGGCGCGACCAGGTATTGGAAGGGGCCGACCTCTGTTGTCGTGTCCAGCCAAAGCATAGTGTTGCCGCGAGGGACGACGGTGATGACGTGATTGAACTCAGAGGGCGACGGCATTTCGGCGTCGATATCCCGTTCTGTGCTGATCAGCGCGGGATAAGCCTTGATTCCAGCGGCATTCAATAGTGAAGCCAACAGCGTGTGCTTGTCCTTGCAATCGCCATACTGGTTCGCAAGCACTTCGGCAGCGAAATGCGGCTGGTAGCGCCCAACTCCGAAAGCGATGCCGATGTAGCGGAATTCCGTGCTGACATACTTGTAGATGGCGCGGAGCTTGGCGTCGTCATCGGCGGCTCCCTTCGTAAGTTGGGCGGCTTTCTCCTGAATCTCCGGGGTGGGTTTGATCCGTTCATTCTGTAGCTCGCCGTACCAGCGGCCTAACTCGTCCCAAGACTGAAAGCTGGTGAGGAGAACGTCTGGTTGCGGGAAACGGCCGCGCACCTGCTCCCAGGTCGTTTTTGCTTCTTCTACCTTTTCATCTTTCTTTTTTCGTTCAAGGCTAGAACTGGACCACGTGTAAACGCGGTATTGCCCCGTCTCAGTGACAACCGGTTTGACCTCCGGGCTCTTCCATTTGATGGCTCGCTCGCGCGGGGCACTGACTTCAAGCTGCTCATGCAACAAGATGAAATCGTGCGAAAAGTTGTACTCCAGCCAGAATTGCCCTGGGGCCAGCGGCTTCGTTACTCGCTCTACCGTTTTGTATTCCAGTACGTCGCCAACACCCAACCCCTTCACTGCCACATGCCTTTCGCGGAGATCGCTGTAGAAGGGAGCCTGGCGCGTGATTTCTGCCGCCATGTCCTGAATGTTGTCTGGCGGAGTGAGCACAAGCGTCCCGTCGGGCTTGTGCACTCTGACATATTCAATCTCAAAAGTGCCAACTCCGCTTGCATAGGAAAATGTCAGCAGCCCATATCGTTGTACGCCGGCGTCAGACTGGATGCGGACCCGGGCGGAGTTCTCCTCGATGGACATGCCGTCATTCTCGAACTTCACTTTGCTCGAGAACTGCTCCATAACAAAAGCTTCTTGGGAATAATCCTGCTTGGAAGTTGGCGGCGGGGGAGGTGATTGCGCCGCGGCATTGAACGGCAAAGCGAGAACGAATGCGAGCATCGTGGAAAGAAAGAGATTGCGCATGGGTCAGACCTGCCCGTTAAAAAGGGGACCGGAAGAAACTCCATCGGGATTATTGTTCTGGTATCCCAAAGTCAGGTGAATTCTACACCCTGAGGGCGGTGCAGTCTGTACGAACCGCCGGAATTCCGAGCGCAGAGGTGTCGGGGAACTCTGCGAAAAATAGGAACAGGCTTCAACCCCGGGGTTTTTCTGCTTTTGTGCCTTTGGGCCAATCGGGCTTGAACTTGCTGTCTTGAATCTTCAGATTCTTCATCACGTTTTTGTAGTGAGACATGAAATAGTCGCCGCCGGCTTCAAAGAATTTCTGTTGGAGAGGGAGCCAGGAAGCTTCGTCCACCCACATTTGAATTTTAGTGACTTGGCCGCGCATTTCATCGGAGTTAGGGACCAAATCAATCACGGCGGTCTTATGCCCGTCGAGTTCTTCTTCGCCCACCAGCGAGATCTGGAAATTCTTTTTTAGGCTTTCGCCCTTGGTGCCGAAGCCGAGCGCCAGATACTCGTCCACAAGGGCGCGGTGCTTGCCGATGTTGTATTCCTCGAGGCGATTGATTTTCGGAGTGAAGATATAAAGGTTGTCGCCTTCGCGGAGGATGGTGCGCTGGTCAGGCTTCAGGAAATCAATGCGCATCTTGTCATCCTTGCGCACGAAAATCTGGCCGGACTCGATGGAGGTGTCCTGAACCACGGCGGTGTATTTGATGTGCTCGAGGTCGGCGGTGAGGCTATGAAAATCCTTGCCAGCCTTGTCCATCATGGTAAGAACAAAGCCGAGGGAGACCTTGCCACCGGATTGGCCACCGCGGGCAACGGGCATGTCGGCAAACGCGACGAGCAACAGAACAACGAACAGCAATCGAAATTGTTTCAAAGCAACCCCTGGAGCGGTGTCTTGGCGAGTCTAGGCCCATTCAAATCGTAGCACAGCGGGGGCCACAGCACAGCACGGGGTAGGGCGAGGACACGTACGAGGATAGGCGCACAATCCGCTTGGAGAGTCAGCGGCGGATGGTCACTTCATAGGCCGCGACATTGCCTTTTTCATCGCGCTCCGGCTCAATTTTGATGATGGAAAAGCGGCCATCGTGCAGGTCTGGCCGATCCTTCTGCAGCGCATTGTGCAAATCGTTTTGCAGGGCAGGAGTACGTTCGGGAGGAGCCAGAACGTGGGCATCCACACGGTACACTTCATTCTCGCCGCTCTTGGGAAGCAACTCCACCTGGCTGGTGTTGGCGGGCTGGCCTACTTGCGGCTGATCGCGGAACCATCCACGAGGCGTAAGCAGCACGTACACCAAAATCAGAATCACGGCAACATCGTATTGCCAGGTGCCGCGCTCGTAGGCCCAGAAGAACGTCTTCGAGAGGATTTGACCGAGGCTCGCCATGTCAGTCCGCCGGAACTCCATCAACGATAATGCCATCGCGCATGTGCACGACGCGGTCGAAATAGGTGGTTGCCTCGGGATTGTGAGTGATCATCACGATGGTTTGGCCCAGATCTTTATTCAAGCGGCGCAGCATTTCCAGGACGATATCGGAATTCTTTGTGTCGAGATTGCCCGTGGGCTCGTCAGCAAGGAGAATTTTAGGTTCGTTGATGATGGCGCGGGCAATGGCCACGCGCTGCTGCTCGCCGCCGGACATCTCCGAAGGTTTGTGGTGCAGGCGGCCTTCCAGGCCGAGCATCTTGGTGACAACGGCGAAGCGGTGGGGATCATAGCCGTCACCGTGGATGTACTGGGCGATGGCGATGTTGCCCTTGGCGGACAAGGTGGGCAAAAGGTTGAAGCGCTGGAAGACGAAGCCGATCTTGCTGCGGCGGAGTTTGGTGCGCTCCGCATCGCCCATGGCGGTTAGATCGTTGCCATCGACGAGCACCTGGCCGCGAGAAGCGCGCGCGAGTCCGCCAATCACGTACAGCAGCGAAGACTTGCCGCAGCCAGAAGGCCCCATAACGGCAACAGCTTCGCCGGGGAATACCTCGAAATTCACGCCGCGCAGGGCCGGGACTTCGACCTTTCCCGCGTGATACAGCTTCCAGAGATTCTCGGTTTTAAGTATCGGTTCCAAAGGCTTCCGCTCTGGGTCCTGCGTTCCGTCGGTTATCGAACGTATTGTAACTGTGATTGCCATTTGTGCCTAGTTTTCCAGGCTCCTTAATCGTAAGTCAGCGCTTCCACGGGATCCTTGCGGCTGGCCACCCACGCGGGATAGCTGGCGCCAAAGACCGCGCCCGTTAATGCGATGAGAGCGGCTCGCAGGACCCATTCCGGTGTAATCAAAATGGAAAGCGTGGGAAAGATCGCAAGAAAGCCCGCCCGGACAACGTAACTGAGTCCCACGCCCGCGGCAATTCCGAGCAGACACAAGAGGGAAGTCTCCGCGAGTAGAGCTCGCACGATCAGGATCTTGCTGGCGCCAAGTGATTTCAGAACGCCAATGTCGCGAGTGCGTTCGAGCACGGTGGTGTACATGGTCAGGAAAATGACGAGGAGGCCGATGGAGACGGCCAGGGCGATCATGGCATTGATGAAGGTTTGCAGGCCGGGAATATTGGTCGAGGTCATCAGCGTCATGAAATCCTTCAACGGGCGGACCGGATGATTGGGAAGGAGGTCCTTGATTTCGGCCATCACGTCTTCGGTGTGATCGGGATGGGTGCATTTCACCAGGAAGATGGAGGCCTTATCGCGGGCGCCGACGAGGTCTTGCAGCGTGGTGATAGGAACAAACAGGCGCGCGCCCTTGCCGTGTTCGACGATCGCAGCAACATTCCAGTCATGATTGAAGAGGTTGAAGGTATCGCCTACCTTAAGCTTTTTGGCTTTGGCGGCCCAGTCGTCGACGATGAGATCGTCGGGGCCCTGCATATCGTGGCCGGCGAGAAAGACGAACCCCCCGGAGACTTCGCGGAAGGTGTCGCGATCGATGCCATAGACGACGTCAACTCCACCGGAGGAATTGAACTGCAACAATGCCGGAGAGACCGCCTGAACATATTTTAGTTCCGCAATTTTGTCGGCGATTTTGATAGGCATGGGAGAGCCGCTGAAGCCGATGAGGATCTGCGCGGCGGGCGCTTGCACCATGATGTCCGCGCCAATGCCTTCGATACGCTTGGCGGTTTCGCGTAGGATGCCGGAGGTGAGACCGACGATGAGAATAACGAGGGCCACTTCCACGGCAACGGCCATCACGCCGATCAGCGTACGCATCGGCCGGTGAAACAGATTGCGCACCACCAGATGACCCATCATGGCTTTTTGTCCTCGGCCGCGCCGCCCAGTTGCACGACTTCCGCGCCGGCCGGAGGCGCCAGTTTGAAGCGCTCGGTATCCAGCGGCTCGTTCAACGCAATCTTCTGGACATTCATGTCGAGGCGATATTCGTCGTGTGGGCGGTCAATGCGAATCACACGCGGGAAATCGCCGATCGAGGCGTTGCCCGAGGGCAAGTTGGTTGCCGCCACTCCCTGCCAGTCCGCATAGTGCACGTCGGAGAGGAGGGCACCTTTGGGGCCAAGGTTTTCCACGCGAGAGACATGGAGATCCGAGCGGTCAAACCATACCTTTCGCAGAATTTCTTTTGTATAGCCGCCGCGCAAGACGGTGAGCACGTAATACCTGGCGTCCTCGTCGTTGTATTCCTCGAGCAAGACCTCTTCTTCCTTGCGCACTTCTGGCCAGAGCAAAGCATCCACCAGATGCTGAGGGCGCAGATTCTCGATAGGTTTGCTGCTGGGCCGCTCCAGGGAAACCGGGCCGATCAGGAATTTTTTTTTAGAGGGAATGGAAACCTCAAACTCCTGGCCATCGCTAGCCATATCAAACACGGTTTTGCCAACCACGGGCACTTGGCCGATCATACGAATGTTGTAAGGGCGCGAGGCCTGAATGAAAGCTTTGACCTCGTGATATTCGTCAATCACGCCGCTGTATTTCGAGCCCGCGATGGGTTTTAACTCCACGGTGGCATTCACGGATTGCACGCCACGCGCGAAGGCGTTGTAGCGCTCCAGGAGTTGCTCTTCCGTAGCATCTTGTGCCACGGCACGCTGCGTTGGGGGAACAGTCGTGACCTGATGAACCTGGCCGCCACAACCGCAAGCGGCGAGCGACACTGTCAGCAAAACCATGCATGAGCAAACGCGTGACATCAATAAATTCCCTGGTCCTGAACGTAGAAGAAGCAATTTAACAACCACGAGGGAGCGGGTCAAACGGCCAAGAAGGCGCGCTTCCAGTTTAACGTAGTCCACGGTTTATTGGGGCCGGGCGATGTAGACGTCGAAGGATTGAAGCGCGGGCCTTACCCGGCGGATTATCTCGCTGGGCCAAAGGGTTTCGCTCAACACGGTTACCCAGGCGTCCTCGGGCTCAACCACGGCGCAAAAGGCGTAGCGCTGATAGGCTGTCTGATAGGCATCCAGGCCGCGAAGCGATAGCTCGTTCTCGAGGACGGGATCGGCGTCCACTGCGGCGGGGCCAGCGCGCATGCCGAATGTTTCCGCTTCAAATCGCGCCAGCAAGTGGCGAAGCTGCTCGGAGGAAGGCTGCGAAATCACCAGACAACGCGGAGCCGCTTCGCGGTAAGGAATGGCGTGGGTGTCGCAGAATTCCCGCACGCGTTCAATGTGGCTGAAAAAATCGAGCAGGAACAATTCTTTGGCCGCCAAGGCGGGGAAGGCGGCGGCCCAGATCTGCGCTGCTTCGTTTCCGCGCAGGGGCTCGCGGCTTTCCGTTTCCAGAAGTTCCAGGCCGATCGCTTTGGTGTTCGCGCCGAGTTCCAGTGCCTGAACGTCGAGAGAATAATGAGGAAGTTCAGGAGCGTTCGTTTCCGGTCCCAACGCTACTCCTCCTCGGTTTGCGCAAATTTTTCGATGAATTCGGGCGAAGCTTTGCGAACTTCGAGCCAGTCAAAAAAGGCGTCGGGGGTTTCCAGCCAGATGCGAAACCACTCCGCGATTTCCTTTTTTTCCTCGCGTTTCTGCGCTTCCACTTTGCGATTGCGAGAGATCATTTCCGCGCGGCGTTTGCCGAGCCGGGCGATTTCCAGGACGCGCTGCACGGCGGCGTCTTCACCGTGGAACTTGAAGCGGCGCATCAGCTCGTCCAGACGCGTCAGGCTGACCTCCGCGTCGGCCAGCGTCTTGAAGTGCAGAATATCCTCGAACTCTTCCTCGAAACGTTCTTCGGCCTCTTCGCGCTCGGTGAGCTGCACTTTCAAGCCCACGGCTTTCAAGACATCGCCGATATAGTCGTTGCTGGTTTTTCCTTCTTCGCCATGATCGGCAAGAAGCTTGCGGCGCAACTGGTCGATCTCCGCGGGAGTCCATTTCTGAACCCCGATGGCTCTGGCAGCTTCCAGGATCAGGTTCTTTTTCGTTTTCAACTCGTCCATCATCGTTTGCCTTTGTGAGAGCGGCGCGGGGCGTGTTTGTTGCTGACAGGGGGTTCCGGTAGCTCCGCGGGTTCGCCCTTCAGGAGACGATGATATTTGGCAACATTTTTATTGTGTTCCGCAAGTGTGGGGGCGAAAAAGTGGCCGCCCTGCGTGTTCGCCACAAAATAGAGGAAATCGGTTTGCGCGGGGTCAAGCGCGGCGCGGAGGGAGGCTTCGCCGGGATTGCCGATGGGGCCGGGAGGAAGGCCTCCGTGCAGATAGGTGTTGTACGGCGAGGCGATGCGCAAATCTTTCAGCGTGAGCGTGCCCTGGTAACTGTCGGTTTGTTCCAGCGCATAAATTACCGTGGGATCACACTGCAGGAGCATGCGCTTTTTCAGGCGATTTTCATAAACACTGGCGACAATGGGGCGCTCGTCGGGCTTGGGCGTTTCGCGTTCGACCAGCGACGCCAGGGTGACAGTGGACAGCAGGGAAGTGGATCGCGCCGGCACTCCGGGGGCGGGATCTTCGGGATAGATTTGTTTGATGGCGTCGCGGAATTTGCGAACCATCATGTGCGTTAAATCGGTGGCGGCAGGATGGCGGGAAAGTTCGTAGGTTGCGGGGAAGAGAAATCCCTCGAGCGTAGCGGCTTGCGGCGCAATATCGCGGATCAAGGCGGGATCACTGGCGGTCTTCAGGAAATCGTCCGCAGGCATGATTTTCGCGGCTTCGAGAGCGTGGGCAATGTCGTAGATGGTTTGGCCTTCGCGTACGGTGAAGGGTTGTTGAAAGACTTCACCGTTGGCCAATTTCCAGAAGACATCTTTGCCGGTGAGTGGATGATCGAAGAAATATTCTCCTGCCACCGGCGTGCGCTTGGGATGACGGCGGGCGTAAAACTCAAAAGCGATCGCGTTGCGAATCACGCCGTTTTTTTCGAGCAAGTGCGAGACAGCGCGAAGCGAGGTTCCATGCGGGACCTCGACGAAGACGCCTTCCGGCGGAAGGACGCCGAATGGCTTTTCAATGGAATACCACGCGTATCCGGCCACGGCGCCCACCGCCAGCAATATAAGAATAACGAAGATGGCCAGGACCTTCACGCTAGGCGGTTTCCTCCGTGGAACCCTCTCGCGACAGATATTCGCGCAAAATCACCATGGCGGCAATGGCATCCACGGTATATTTTCCCTGAGCGTTACTGATGAGTTTTCGCTTGCCGTCGCGGGTGGTTTCATGGGTGATACGGCGGCCCATCTCTTCTTCCAGGATGCGTTCGGCTTCCCAACTGGTGAGGCGTTCGTCGATCAACTCGACGGGAACGCCGATCTGTTTGCGGAGGCGGTTGGCAAAACCCGTGGTTTCTTCAGCCATTTCACCGTGCGTGCCGTCGAGGCGGAGAGGCAGGCCGACAACGATTTGCCGGACGTTGTGTTCTTGGACAAATTCACGCAGGCGGCGCATGTCTTCGTTGCGGTTGACGCGTTCAAGGGTGTCGTGAGGGGCGGCGATACGGGCTGCGAAGTCGGCGAGGGCCATGCCGATTTTCTTACGGCCGTAGTCGAGGGCGAGGATTTTGCCCTGTTTTTGCGGCGATGCGGGTCGCCGTAGCTCAGATTTTGCAGGGATTTGCTTCACACCTCAGTATAGCGTGAACGCCAACGCGAAGGCGTACGGCGCTACGGTTTTCTTCCGCGGGCGCCGGATTGCCAGTCGCGCCACATGCCCAGTTCCTTCATTTGTTGATCGAGTTGCGTTTCTTTCAGCAAGGTTTCCATCTCCGCGCGGGAAAAGCGTTTGCCGATGGGTTCGACGCGATCGGCGATGCCCCAGGCGGTGACTGCGGCAAGCACCGTGTTCAGTTTCAATTCGCGAATGTCGACTTTGTCGAAGGTGTCGGACGCGGCGTGGTAGTTCTGCATGTAGTTCGCGACTTCCTGATTGGCCTCCAGAGTGGGCACGCCTTCCAGCAGAAAATCGAAATGATCGGTGCCGGTATCCGCGTCGAAGGTGTGATCGTCCACGCCCCAGCCCGCGAACGGGCGGAGGATTTCGCGGACGGCGGGTTCGATGTCGTTGCGTCCGCCGAGAGAGTAGCCGGTCACGCGGCCGACGCCGCTATCGTAGATCACCGCAGCGCGGTACTTGTCCATCTCCGCGCGATGCGCTTGCACGTAGGCCCAGGAGCCGAGCAAGCCCTCCTCTTCCCCGCTGAAGAGGACGAAGCGGATGGTGCGGCGGGGCAGCAGGCCGCTGGCCTTGATGGCGCGAGCGGCTTCGATGACCATGGCGGCGTTGCAACCGTTGTCCAGTGCGCCGGTGCCGAGTTCCCAGGAATCCAGATGCGCGCCAAGCACGACAATTTCATCGGGCTTTTCGTAGCCGCGAATTTCGCCGACCACGTTGAACTGGTCCACCGGGCCGCCGATTTTGTTGGGCATGGTAAGCCGGACGCGCAGTTTGCCGGGATGGGCCGCCACAACGCGCTGCAGTCGTAGCGCGTCTTCACGAGCGACAATCGCTTGCGCGATGAGTTCGAGCTTTCCGTCGGATGAATTGGTGTGGCGATAGAGCAGCTTGCGCTCGCGCTGGCTGGTCCAGAGGATGGCAGAGGCGCCGGATTTCAGAGCGCGTTCTATGATGGCGGGCGGTTTGCTGTATTCTTCGCCGAGGTCTTTCCATGTGTAGCTGACTTCGTTGTGAACGAGCAGAATCGCGCCTTTTACGCTGCTGTCCGCCCGCGCGAATTCGGCTTCCGTGCCGTCGCCGATGTCAACGATCGAGCTTTCAAGACCGGGGAGTGGCGTGGGCGGAGAAAGGCCTACGGAAACGAGCGAAACGGGGAATTGCACGGGGCCGAGCAACTCCAGACGTGTGGTGCCCTCACTCCACGTCACGGGAAGCAAATATTTTTCGGTGTGCACATCAACGCCTGCGGCGCGAAATGCGGCTAGGGCCCAATCCACGGCTTTGGCCATTTCCGGGGAACCGGTGACGCGGCCACCGATTTCGTCAGTCAGTCGGCGCAAATTTTCTTCGAGGGGGGAATCGCCCATAACAATCGGCATGATTTTCGCGGCAACTTGCGCGCACGCGGAGGCTTCTGTTGCGGAACAGCCGGCGGCGCCTTGAATGCCCTGTCCCGGCTGCAACGATCCAGTATTGACGGGAGGAAGCTGGGCGGACAGTGAAGAAGCAAGGAAGCAAAGAAGTAAGGAGGCAAGGAGAATACGGCGCGTTTGCATGGAGGAATCCCTTACGAAAATGGAAATGAATGCGAGCGAATTATAACGCAGTGCGGAGTGCGTCGGCGACTTTGGCGACTTGGGCCATTTCGGCGACGTCGTGGACGCGGACGATGTGCGCGCCGTCGAGGATGCTGGCGGCGACGGTAGCGGCGGTGCCCCAAATGCGCGATTCAGGAGGCGCGGGCTTGCCGTGAGTGGCGAGCGTTGCGCCGAGGAAGCCCTTGCGCGATGTGCCTACCATCAAGGGATAGCCTAGCTTGGCAAGTTCCGGCAAGCGGACGAGCAATTCGTAATTCTGCTGGAAGCTTTTGCCAAAGCCGATTCCGGGATCGATGATGATCTGGGATTTACGCACTCCGGCGCGGCGTGCGATGGCGATGGATTCCCGCAGCCCCGCGATTACGTCTTTCACAACGTTTTTGGCGAAAGGCTGTTTCTGCATGGTGCGCGGTGTGCCTCGCATGTGCATCAGGATCAGGGGCACGCCGAATTTTGCCGCGACTTCCGCGATGCACGGATCGTTTTTCAGGCCAGAAATGTCGTTCAACATGGTTGCGCCCGCGCCCAGGGCGATTTCGGCGACGCCGGCCTTTTGCGTGTCCACGGAGATGGGAATTTTCAGGCGGCCGCGCAACGCTTCGAGGACTGGCAACAGGCGCTGCAATTCTTCGGCGACGGAAATTCCTGTTGAGCCAGGGCGCGTGGATTCGGCGCCAATGTCGAGGATATCCGCTCCGGCGCGTTCCATGGCTAGGGCGCCATCAACGGCGTGCTTCAGGCTGAAGAATTTGCCGCCATCGGAAAAGCTATCGGGCGTCACGTTCAGGACGCCCATGATGAGCGTGCGCTCGCCTAAGGGGAGAGTGCGGGAGCGAAGTTTCACGCGAAAAAGTTTGCGGGGAGACATGAGCACGGGAAAGTGTAGCGTAGAAGTGGGAACGAAGGCCAAACTCGGAGAAGGCAGAGTTGAGAAGTTTGGGCAATCGAGGAGGGATCCCTCGGCTCCGTGACGCGGCGTGCCAAAAGGCGGCGCGGAAGAAAAAGCCGCTTCACCCCGCTCGGGATGACGGGCCTGGGTTGCGGGCGATCTAGTCCAAATCGAAATCGCGAATGGGCTTTGTGGCTGGAGTATCTTTGGCCTTTTTCATGGCTTCTTCAAATTTCTTGGCCAGGATGTCTTCCTTGTGCGTTTCCTGGAAAAAAGAATCGGCGAATTTATCTTCGCGCTGGCGATGCTGCTCTTCCAGGATGGTGGCGGCCTGGGTCAGGTCCACGTCGGGGCCGGGCCTGACGGGCGCTTCGTGAGAGAGCACCGCGCCGAAGATCGGATCAATTACGAGTTTGGCCTGGCAGCACGGGCAAATCACATTCAGGTTTTCGCCGTCTTTGCGTCCCATGGCGGTAGTTTACACCAATTCTGAGCGGTGGGATTTTAGTTGATTGCAAACTGGGGCGCAGCGTGCTGCGCCCCTACGGAAACGCACAACTTACGCCAGCGCCGGCAAGCCTGCCAGGGCCATGGCGATTTCCTCTTCCGGGTAATCGTAGTTCTGCAATTTTCCGGCCTGATAATCAATGTACGATTGCATGTCGAAATGGCCGTGGCCGCAGAGATTAAAGAGAATCGTCCGCTGCTTTCCTTCTTCTTTGGCGCGCAAGGCTTCGCGAATGGCTCCGGCAACGGCGTGATTGGCTTCCGGCGCCGGGATGATGCCTTCTGATTGGGCAAACTGAATGCCTGCGGCGAAGGCGTCGAGCTGCTGCACGGAACTGGCCTCAATCAATCCCAGATCCATGACGTGCGATACCAGCGGCGCCATGCCGTGGTAGCGCAAACCGCCGGCATGAATTCCCGGAGGAATGAAGGTGCTGCCGAGCGTGTGCATTTTGACGAGCGGCGTTAAGTGGCTGGTATCGCCAAAATCGTAGGTGAATCTGCCCTTGGTCAAGCTGGGACACGCGGCGGGCTCCACGGCTACAACGCGCGCCTTGGTTTGCCCCTTGATCTTGCGCCCCAGATACGGCATCACCAAACCCGCGAAGTTTGATCCGCCTCCCGTACAACCCACAATGATGTCGGGTTCGTCGCCCGCCATGGCCATCTGCTCCATGGTTTCCAGCCCGATCACGGTCTGGTGAAGCAATACATGATTCAATACGCTGCCAAGCGAATACTTGGTGTGAGGATCTTTCGCGGCCACTTCCACGGCTTCGGAAATGGCGATACCCAGCGAGCCATTCGTATTCGGATGTTGCGCGAGGATGGCGCGGCCCGATTCGGTCTCGTTGCTTGGGCTTGCGGTTACGCTGGCCCCGAACGCTTCCATCAGTGCGCGACGATAAGGCTTCTGGTTGTAGCTGACGCGCACCATATAGACTTTGCATTCCAGACCGAAGAAAGCGCAGGCCATCGCCAGCGATGAGCCCCACTGTCCCGCCCCCGTTTCGGTGGCAAGGCGCTTCGTACCTTCTTTCTTGTTGTAATAGGCTTGCGCGACGGCGGTGTTCGGCTTGTGCGAACCCGCGGGGCTGACACCTTCGTACTTGTAGTAAATCCGCGCCGGTGTATCCAAGGACTTTTCCAGGCGGCGCGCGCGAAACAGCGGCGTGGGGCGCCACTGCGCGTAAACTTGGCGGACTTCGTCGGGGATCTCGATCTCGCGCTCGGTGCTGACTTCCTGAAGAATCAGGCTCATCGGGAACAGGGGAGCCAGGTCGTCAGGGCCGATTGGTTTCAATGTGCCGGGATGCAGAACCGGCGCCATGGGCTTCGGGAGATCAGGAACGATATTGTACCAAAATTTTGGGAGACGGCTTTGCGGGAGATTGTATTGAATGGTTTCCATGAAAAACATTCTATCAGCGACGCACCAAAAGACTAGCAGTAGCATTCGCAAAAATAAAAGTGCCCGCGAAGCGATTTCGCGGGCGCGGCAACCGTTGAAGAACCGTTCATGCTCTGTTGCTATTGGGCCTCGTCATTTGCGCTGTAGTCATGGCTTATGCCCTGGCGAATTAAGCCGAGGTTGCTTTCGTCTGCCGAGATAATGGGGCAGCCGAAGCCGGGATCGATGCGCATGTCGTTCAGCGGACCCCAGCCTGCAAAGAGAACTAATCGCGATCCGGACCGAACTTTCAGATTCGTCTTGCCGGGTTCAATTGAAATGGGGATATCGCGAGTCTCCCCCACTTTCCAATCGGTGAGCCCCTTTAGGCGTTCCAAAATGCGCACCTTTGCAGTCCTTTCCGGATTTCCCCAGCGGTCAGTTTTTTCGTGATATTCGACAACCTCGCCCAGGGCGATGTGCGTGCTATCCCTACCAACCATCTCAACGGCCGAAGCTGGGCATGAGTTGACGCCCGAAGTTGCATTCACGCGCGCGTCCTCAGCGACGTATTGTTTCCACGCGACGGGCATTATCTCATTTTGGTCTAGGCATGGATGCCAGCGAGTCAGGCAGGAGAGATCGAACTGCATCAAACGGCGAACATCTGCAGAGGCGGCGTACGGGGTGAACTTCACCCAGCCCATGACGCAGATTTCGCAGCCGCCGGGGCGGCCGATCTCATAATCGGGGTGAAGCGCCAGTTGTAGTTCGTATAGACCAGTTTCGAAGTACCTGAATCTCGGGACGGTCTGAGCGCTTGCGACCAGCGTGTACTGCACGCGGCCTCCATCGGAGGCGGTCCAGGGTCCGTTGCTCGCATAGGTTTCGATTCCAACGGAAATGCCTTTGCTCCAGACGGTGCCGTCGCGCATGTCGATTTCGACGGCAATTTTCGCCGGGTGGCCCCCCATCCGCATATATGCGCGAAACATAGCGAGCATTCCGCGCTCAAATGGCCCGGTGTTATAAGTGAGCTTCAGGCGCCAGCGGAAATAATCGTCTAATCTGACGAAAATACCATTTTGGAAGATCTTGCGGGTCACGAAATCAACCTGTGTGATTGTCAGTGTGCATTGGTGTGCATCGCATGGGAGGTATGGGACGCGCGCTGTGCCCCAATGCTGGAGTTTCGCTTGCGCTTCGTGCCAGGGCGTTTTGCGCAATTCGATGGCTTGGACCTCGGCGAGCAGGCGCTCTGCGCGACGACGAAAAAGGTGTTGTTCGATTTGAATAGCGAGCAGTGCGAGCGCAAACAATACGCAGAGACCCAGGAATAGAGCGAAGAGACCCTTCCGAAGAGAACGTAATCGGTCCACGGTAGGATTAGACACCAATCCCTGAGGAATGTTGCATCCGCAGGCGAGGTGCTGGTTACTTAGAACTCACAACTTAGGACTGAAAACTTCCTTAAGCTTTGGCTGGCGAATCGCCGCGGGTGAAACCGGGAGCGGGACGCAGTTCCGGGCGGACGACCTTAGGGTCCGTGCTGGTTGCAGGAGTCGGTGTTGTGGGAGGCGTGCGCGGCTTTTCCGGCAGCGGTTTGCCTTCCATGAGCAGCTTCACTTCAACGGCGTCAAGCACTTCGCGTTCGAGCAAAGCCAGCGCGACTTTCTCGAGGGTTTCGCGATGGTCTGACAAAAGGGCGTGGGCCTTTCCATAAGCCTCGTCGACGATGCGCTTCACTTCTTTGTCGATATGCAGCGCGGTGTCTTCGCTGAAATCGCGGTGCTGGGCAATTTCGCGGCCCAGGAAGATGGCTTCTTCCTTTTTGCCGTAAGCCAGCGGGCCCATTTCGCTCATGCCCCATTCGCAGACCATGTTGCGAGCGATATCCGTGGCGCGTTCGATGTCGTTGCCTGCACCGGTTGTGATGTGGCCGAGGAAAAGCTCTTCGGCGGTGCGGCCGCCCATGAGCACGGCCAGCATGCCTTCCAGATATTCCTTGGTATAGGTGTGCTTATCGGCTTCGGGCAACTGCATGGTGAGGCCCAAGGCCATGCCGCGCGGAATGATGGTGACTTTGTGCACGGGATCGGCGCCAGGAGTCATGGCGGCAACAAGAGCGTGACCGGCTTCGTGATAGGCGGTGTTCTTCTTCTCTTCGTCAGAGAGAATCATGGACTTGCGTTCGACGCCCATCAACACTTTGTCCTTGGCCATCTCAAAATCAACCATCAAGACAAATTTGCGATTCTGGCGAGCGGCCCAGAGAGCGGCTTCGTTCACCAGGTTGGCAAGATCGGCGCCAGAAAAACCTGGCGTACCTCGGGCGATGATGGAGAGATCCACGTCGTCAGAGATGGGCACCTTGCGGGTGTGTACGCGAAGAATTTCCTCGCGACCCTTCACATCGGGGCGCGCCACAACTACGCGGCGATCAAAGCGGCCAGGGCGCAGCAGGGCGGGATCAAGAACGTCGGGGCGGTTGGTGGCGGCAATCAGGATGACGCCTTCGTTGGACTCAAAGCCGTCCATTTCGACAAGAAGAGCGTTGAGAGTTTGCTCGCGTTCGTCATGACCTCCGCCAAGGCCCGCGCCACGATGGCGTCCGACGGCGTCAATTTCATCAATGAAAATGATGCAGGGCGCGTTCTTTTTGCCCTGTTCAAAGAGGTCGCGCACGCGGCTGGCGCCAACGCCCACGAACATTTCCACGAAATCCGAACCGGAAATCGAGAAGAACGGCACATTCGCTTCGCCGGCAATAGCGCGCGCCAGCAAAGTCTTGCCCGTTCCTGGAGGTCCGACAAGCAACACGCCCTTGGGAATGCGCCCGCCGAGCTTCTGGAATTTCTGCGGATCTTTCAGGAATTCGATAATTTCCTGGAGTTCTTCCTTGGCTTCATCGCTGCCGGCAACGTCCTTAAATGTGGCTTTCTTCTGCTGAGCGGAGAGCAACCGGGCACGCGACTTGCCGAAGCTAAGAGCCTTGTTGCCGCCAGCCTGCATTTGGCGCATCAGGAAAAAGACAAAGCCCGCGAGCAAAAGCAGCGGCAGGGCATTCAGAAGGATGAGCACCCAATCGCTGCTGTGCACTTCCTTGACGTTGAGTTGCACAGCCTTGGCGTGCAAGGTGTCAATGATCTGCGGCGCTTCCTCTTTGGGGAGCAGCACGCGGAATTTGTGGTTGGCCGGCTGGCTATATTCGCCCTGAAGCTCGTAGCTATTCTGGGAGAGATACAGCGTCACTTCCTTGACGTGGCCCGCCTCGACATTCGCGGCGAATTCGCTATAGCTGGGTGTGTCTTCGCGGGCAGACTGGCCCTGAGTGGAAACCAGGCGCCAGAGCATGACCCCCAGAAATACGATGGATATCCAGAACAGAATTGTCTTAGCCGTGGAACTCGAATTCACATTGCCCTCGCTGTTAAGCCTGAACCCTTAAACCCAAAAACTCTTCTAGCGCCCCTAGCGCTTTTTCCCAGCCAACCGCTTTGTACGGCCCCGCACCGCACGACCGCCCGCTACCAGGTGCTTGCCGTTGCGGCCGGTGCCGTTCGCGGCGGCCAGGCCGTAGCCAGTCCACATTTGGTTAGATGCAGTCTGGAAGCCAAAGTAATCGGGCTCCAGGTCCACATGGCGCTTGGACGGCTTGTCCAAAAGCACGGCCAGGCGCAAAGAACGCGGCTTGCTTTCGCCAATGCGCCGCAACAGAAAATCCTGTGTGATGCCGCTTTCGATGATGGCGTCCACCAAGAGAACATCTCGGCCCTTCAATTCCGGATGTTCCTTGCTGGCAGCCATGGCGTCGCGATTCGCAAAAAAAATCTCACGGCGCGTCTGGCCACCCAAGTCAACGTCGTGCACATCTTCGCGGACAAAATGCACGACCACGGGGACATCAATGGCGCGAATCAGATCCGCGGCAAAGACGAACGCGCGATCCATGGTCACCACAATGTCCAGTCGGCGCCCGTGGCAGCCACGCGAAATCTCGCGGCCCAACGCCTCCACGCGGTCCGCGATTCGCGCAGCTGTATATGTGACGACGCCCGCCTTGGTCACGATGCCTGGTCCTCGACGATTACCACGCCTGCCCGGGTCTCTTCGCCTGCGGCAAATTGCTGGGCTGCGCCTAATCCGCGAACCCATGCGATCTGTCCGCAACTGGTGAGCACCGGCCAGGAGCTTTTTTCCCAGCGGCTGACACCAATCTCGTTCAAGAGGCGCGCCAGCTTGTGGCGTTTCTGATGACCCAGGGGTTGCATGGAATCGCCCGGGCTCCAGTTGCGCAGCACAAGGGGTACACGTAACCTGGCACGGTCCAAGATCGCCCCTGTACTGCTAGTTTCGCGCCCTTCGCGGGGCCAGTCAATCACCCTGAAGCGTAGGGAGCACGGAAGTTGCACAACGAACAACTCAGCCTGGCCGGAGCGTAAATCCACTTCGTAAGCATAGGGGCGCGGCGTGGTTTTTCCCGCGTTTTTTGGCTGAATTTCCGTTGACGGCAGAAAGACGAGTGTCTGCGATCCCCGGCGCACCTCCACGCCGCCAGGAAGTTGCAGAGACCTCCCGCTGCCAGGATGCTGGGCGAGCGTGAGGAGCGCGGCCACATGGGTGGCGCCCAATTGGCCGGTGCGAGGCTTGAGTCGTTCGACGATACGCCGTAGAACTCGCGTCTGGATGGCGCGAGGCTCGCGAAGAAACTCGGGCAAAGCGAGCCGCACGGTGTTTTGCGCCGGCTGAGCGAATTGTTTCTCGCGCGACGCGGATTGTTCCTCCAGGAACGCTTCGTCTTCACGGGCGAATTCGGCGAGTTGGCAGAGATGGTCAACAACCGCAGTCTGAAAATTTTTTTCAAGGAGCGGCATGAGCCTGTGGCGGATGCGGGCGCGCATTCGGTGGGTGTCGCGGTTAGAGGCGTCTTCACGCCACGACTGTTTCTTGCGGCGGAGATAGGTGCGCAGATCGGCGCGGCGGATTTCGAGGAGCGGACGAATGACGACGCCGGTGGTGGGATGGATGCCGCCAAGCCCGGCGAGCCCCGTGCCGCGAAGGATGTGCGCCAAGACGGTTTCCGCCTGATCGTCGGCGGTGTGCGCAACGGCGACGCGATCGAGGCGGTGCTCCTGAACGAGTTGCTCAAAAAAGGCGTACCGCGCGCGCCGCGCCACGTCTTCCAGATTGCCGCGTTCTCGTTTGGTTTTCGCGGCGATATTTTCCGCAGCCACGAAAAATTCCAACTCGTGTTGCGCCGCAAGTTTCGCAACGAATTTCTCGTCGGCCTGCGAAGCTCGTCCGCGCAATTTGTGATTGAAGTGCACCACGCACAGGACGCAACCCAACTCCTTGCGCAGTTCAAGGAGCAGATGCAGCAGGGCAACGGAATCCGCGCCGCCGGAAACGGCAACGCCCAAGCGCTCGCCGGGGCGCAGCAGATTGGCGCGCTGCAGGAGAATCAGGAGGCGCTGTGCGAGATCATCCCGCCGGGGCGTAGTGTGGCGATGCGTTTTTCGCTGCATTGGGAAGGCGGCCACCGTGATAAGAGGGCCGCGCGTCAGAAGGTATCGTAGCAACGAGGGACGGACAGGTCGAGGGCGGAGGACGCAGCGGCGCGACTTCCATCTGTTCCCATCAAGCAGGTTCAACAGCGCTCAAACAGAGTTCGGGGCCATGCATTACGCAGTTTTCCGATTTTTCGTGCACATCGCGGCGGAGCGATTTCATTTTCATCAAGGTGCCGCTCATCATGGCGGTTCGCAACAGGGTTTCGTACTGCGCATTGCGCGCGGTCGTACAGGAATAGATGGCCACGCCAAGCATGGCATGGGCGGAATAGCTGTTGGCATTACGAGTGAACTTTGCCATTGCGCCAATGCCGAGCGTCGGAGTTGTGGCCATGGTCAGAGGCAAGACGAGACTCCCGCCGTCGCGCAAATGATCGAGCCAGAGCGGCAAAGGTTGAGTCACCCCCGCATTGATGAGCATGGCGTCACAAGGACCGGGATCGATAGTAGCTCCATCACCGGTGATTACGGTCACGTTCGGATGGTTGGAGAGGTTGAGCTTGGCGCGCGCTGCAAGATCTGAATTAATTTCACTTGCGATGACGGATCCGTCTGGTCCCACAATCTCCGCCAGAATCGCGGTGTAGTAGCCAGCGCCGCAACCGAGGTGGTAGACGCGCTCGCCGGGTTTGAGATCCAGTGCATCCATCCAGCGTGCCAGGGCGCCAGGCTGACCGTTGTTGATGTCGCCAGCTTTATCGAGCACAACGACGACGTTATGGTAGAGCTGGCGCGGGTCATCCACCGTTGTGTACGACGTTTGCATGGCGCCGAGCGCGGTTAATCCTCGCAATTCGGGAGAAGCAATCTCCCAAGGACCGGGTCCCAGGAAACGTTCGCGAGGGACGATCGCAAAGGCGGCAAGAAGGGCAGCCGAGTGGACGTTGGAGGTGAAGCGAATTTCTTCGGCGTAGAAGCGCCGGCAATCTTCGATATTCATGGTCGAAAAATTAAGCCTGAGGGTCCCGCGGAAGTCAAGCGCAGGGTGGCAGCAATTCGTTTGTTAGCTGGTTAGTTAGCAGGCTGCTAAACGGAGAAAGCTTGGGGCGTCATTGTGGGGCCGTCGAGATGGCCGACGAGCCGGTGCTCCAGATCTTCGCGCGAGGGGGAGAGTGCCTGGCGCAGGCGCTCCATTTCGTCTTCTTTCAATGGAGAGAAGCTGCGGGCCACGGAAATGTTGTGTTCTAACATTTCGAGATGCGGCATTCCGACAACGGCGGTGGTGACTGGCAAGCTCATGGAATAGTGCAGCAGGGAATCGATGTCCGTTTTACCGGCGGCGTTGTTCAAAAGGAATTCCTGGCCAGTGACTTTCATGGCGATGACGCCGAGATTCTTTTTGTTCGCAGCGGGCAACGCCAGTTCTTCAAAGTGGCCGTTGCGCGAAGCATTCAGCGCCATTTGCACGCAATCCAAGTCATGGCGTTCGATGGCCTGGGCCATTACGGCACCGTTGGTGTGGCTGGTCATGCCGATGAAGCGCGCCATCTTCTGCTCACGTGCGTGAAGCAAAGCTTTCAGAGCGCCATCGGGCGCCTCGATTTTCTCCAGATCGGCGGCTTGGCCCAGGCTGTGAATGTGCAACAGATCAACGTGATCCACCTGAAGGCGCTTGAGGCTGCCATCGAGGCGGCGCATGAAATCGTCGTAGGTGCGGTCTGGGATTTTCGTGGCCAGCCAGACTTCCTTGCGGCGCGTAGCCATCACTTTGCCGACGCGGGTCTCGCTCTTGCCATCGCCGTAAGCGTAGGCCGTGTCCAGGTAGGTGATGCCCAGATCGATGGCGTGATTGAGTGCCGCCAGACCCTGCTCCTCCGGGTCGTACATCAGGAAACGGCTGCCGCAGCCAAAGGCAAGGATAGAAACTTTCGCGCCAGTATGGCCCAGAATGCGGGTGGGCAGAGGAGTCGTGGCGACGGGGCGTGCCTCGGCCAATTCATTCAAGAGAGGCAGACTGAGGCCAGCGGCTGTTCCTATTCCGATTTGCTCGAGAAACTTTCTGCGGGAGAGGTCTTTGTCCATGGTGTACTCCTCGATTGACGGCATCAATCGCCACAATAACCCGGTCATGGTGGCATAAGGATTGTGAACCGGCAAGACGAAAGCCGGGGTGTCCCTACAGTGGCCTACCTCGCGTAAACCATGCGAGGGATCACAATTTCCCGTTGGGCAGCGGGACCGTTTGTTGGCGGGATGCTACCGATTTTCTGGGTGCATCGTCAAAACATTCAAGTCTTGAGTCCATTCGGAAGCGTGGCAATGGGGTTGCAACGCCGATGATTACACGACGTGAAGCTGTGCGGCGGTTGGGTTCGGCCTTAGCCGGAGCGTGGATTTCGGCGGCCAAAATCGATCGCGACTATTCAATGTCACGAAATGTCTCCGCCGCAAATCCCGATCCCACCCCTCCACTCGCTCCCGGGGCCCCAATGTCGCCGCAGAGGTTGGCTCTAATTGAAGCTTTCCGGAAACAATCCGTGGGGCTGGAAAAGAAGTTCGAGGCACGTACGCACAAAAGCGACTGGGAGATGCCCTATCGGTTGTTCCGAGCGGAAACGACGGGAAAAGTGCCCCTGGTTTTGTATCTGCATGGAAGTGGAGGGTTGGGCGACGACAATCTGAAGCAACTGAGCCTCGGCAACATTTTCGGTACACGCTTGTGGCTGCTCCCCGAAAACCAGAAGCGTTTTCCCTGCTTCGTTGTGGTACCGCAGACCGATCGCGGGTGGATTCGTTACGATTTTTCGCAACAGCCGGCGAAAGAACTCCCCGGCTTTGGAGATGGATCGCGGTTGGCACTGGAGATAGTCGACAGCTTGCGCCACGAATTCAGCATTGACGAGCGCCGCATTTACGTGACGGGGCAATCCATGGGAGGAGCGGGCGCGTGGAACATCGTAGCGAATCGTCCGCGTTTTTTCGCCGCAGCCGTGATTTGTTGTGGAGGCGTGTCTCCCGATGACGGAACCGGGTCGACTGAAACGCCTGTGTGGAACTTCCACGGAGATTCCGACCAGACTGTTCCCGTTTCCTCGTCGCGCGACCGAATTGCGGCAAGACGGAAAGCGGGCGGGCATCCGCTTTACACCGAGTACGCCGGAGTGGATCACAACGTCTGGCAATGGGCCTATACCGAACCGGAGTTGGTGAAGTGGATGTCCACGCAACGCCGTGGGTAATCGGCTTAAGAGGACCAAGGGCAGGCGCACAAAGCGTAAAGGAGGAAAAAATTATGCTGAAGCGTTCGTTGATTTGGGGCTCAGCGTATTTGATGGTGGCCAGTTGCTTGTATGCAGCGCCACCAGGGGGCGTGCAAACCTTTCCCCTTCGCGATACGACCGGCCTGATTGCGCAAAAGGCGAAGACAGAAGCGGTGAACTATTTGGGACGTAAGTGCGTCCGGCTCACCATGGAAGGTGACGACCACGAAGGCCTTGCGCTGCTGCCCGGAACCGACTTCCAGGATGGAGTGATTGAGGCGGATATCGCGCTGAAAACCACGACACCACCGGGTATCAGGTATCCAGGATTTGTCGGGATTGCTTTCCGCGCCAGACCCGATGCATCGCATTACGAGTTGTTCTATCTGCGGCCGGGGAACTCAGAAGCCGCGGACCAGGCGATGCGGAATCATGCGGTGCAGTATTCCTCACAACCGGATTTCGGATGGTACCGGCTGCGCCGCGAGTGGCCATTCGTTTATGAGTCTCATGCGGAATTGGCGAAGGAGACTTGGACAAAAGTGCGAATCGAGGTGGAGGGCCGCGGCGCGAAGCTTTATATAAATGGTTCCGGCAAGCCGAGTCTGGTGGTGGATGGATTGAAGGGCGAGGATTTGCATGGCGCTGTCGGACTGTGGGGCTTCACGGACGAGGAAACATATTTTTCCAACGTGCGGATTACTCCGGCCGTGCCGCAAAACCTGAAAAACGAATCCGATGTTGCCGGTACGTGGGAAATGAAATATTCCAGCGACGCGGGCGGAATGGAAGCGTCAATGGAATTGCGTCGCGACGGAAACAGTGTGACCGGGAAATGGTCCGGACCGTTGGGAGATGGCCTGGCGATCAGCGGAACCTGGCGGAACGGCTATGTGGAACTTGCGTTCGCGGGAGAGTGGCCAAAGGGAAGCCGACAAGGAGCGCCAGGGGCGGTCAATGCGTTTCTGAGCGGTTGGATTGATGGCGATTCCGGCAAGGGACGGATGCGCGTGGAAGGACGTGCGGATGGCATATGGGTCGCGAAGAGGAACGAGTAAGGTGAGCGCGAACTAGAGCGAGCGAGTCATGTGGAAGAGGAAGAGGAGCGAAAGTTGGGCGTCGCGGAACAAATTCAGGGGCATCGTTAAGATCGGTATACGGAAAATGTGGCGTTGCTTCCAGCGCCGGTTGACCGTCTTCCAATAGGCATCGAGGTCAGCGCGCGTATAAACACGATGGGACGCGAGCAGAGGGCTCCACTTCGCCCAGAAGAGGGTGACTTTCGAGGGCACATGGAGAGTGGGGAAATGTTCCTTGGCGCGCAGGAAAGCTGCCTGCAAATCCTTGATCTTTAGCTGGCCATACCGGACGCGCAGTTCGGCGATTTCTTGCACAACGCGACGCTCGGCTTCGGAGGGATGGCGAGTCTGGAGCCAGAGTTCTTCCATTTCCGCGAGCACGGCAACCATGCCCTTGAGGTCGCGATAAACTTCCTTGACGCGCGAGGTGTAGTAGTCCCAGCGGGAAAGCACGGGGAAACCGGGACGGCGAGCGGTGCGGCCCTTGAGGCGCAGGTAGCCGCACATCATGGGGTGGCGGCCTTCGGTCTGAATGGAATTCTTGTACCAGATGAAGCGTAGGAAATTGTTCCAGTACATGCTGCGCGGAGAGCGCTGCAGAATCGCCTTCATGTTTTCGAGGCTGTAGAAGGTGCGCCAGGCCTCGAAGTAGGTTTCTTTCCACGAGCCGCCCTTCAAATGTGGATGATTCGTCAGTTCGTGCTGGGAATCGTAGAGATTGAAATCCGGGTGCATCCACTCGCCGCGGCGAAGCATGTTGAGGTGATCCATGGAGCCGGGCAGAGGCATGAGGATGAAGAACGAGGCGTGATCCGGGCAGACCTCGTACATGAGAAATTTTAGGTCGCGGCGGATGGAATCCACGGTGTCGAAGGGGAACCCAATGATGTAGCCGACATGCGTGGAGATTTCCGAATCGCGGTAAGCCTGGATGAGCTGGCGGTATTCGCTGACCTGATTCTGTTTTTTTCCGGCGGCGGCCAGGTTGCCGGGATCCACGCTCTCCATGCCAATGAAGACGTTGATGCAGCCGGCCTCATGGGCCTTGGCAACGAAGTTCTTGATTTTCCAGGAGAGAACGTCCACCTGCATCATGAATCGCACGGGGATTTTTTCGATTTCGCGCAGGCGAATCAGGACGTCGAAAATCGCTTCCCAGTTCTTGTTGCGGGCAAAATTATCGTCGGTGAAGAAATAAAAGGTGATGCCGTTTTCGTGATAATTGCGGCGAATGGATTCCGCGATATGGTCCGCGGAACGGAAACGCATCTTGCGGCCCTGCACATTAATGATGGTGCAGAAGGTGCATTCAAACGGGCAGCCGCGGCCGCAATCGAGAGTGCCGAAATTGGAGGCGGCAAATTTGCGCAGGTATTTCCGGCGGATGGCGGGGATAGGCTTGGTGTAGAGGTCGGGCTTCTGATTCAGAAAATCGTACATGGGCTTCAGGCGGCCGTGAACGGCATCGTCCAGCAAGTCGCCCCAGGTTTCTTCGACTTCACCCTTCACGATCGTGATTCCCGCATCCATGAGCTGCTGAATGTCCGGAGGAATGTTGGAAAGCAGGGCCAGGTAGCCGCTGACGTGGAAGCCTCCAATCAGGACGGTAAGGCCGGCGCGCCGAAAGGTGTAGGCAAGATCGCAGGCGCGGGGGAATTGATTCGTTTGCACACCGACAAGGCAGACGATGGTTTTGGCAAGACCCCAATGCTCGGAGCGGCAGATGCGCTTGACGGGAATTTTGTCCACCGTTTCATCGAACAAGTGGACTTTGACATTCCAGGAATCGCCCAGGCGGTTTTGTTTGACCACATCTTCGGTCAGCCCGGCCAGGCACGCGAGCGTATTGCTGGGCAGAACGCCGCGAAAATGGCGCACTACATAACCGTCATCATCGTATTGGGAAGGCTTGACGAGATAGATATGAAGAGTCTTACGCATTTTGCCGGTTCAGCCGCGACCAGATTCGCGGATGGGAGCGAAGCCGGGGAACCGCAATTATCGTGGCACAGTTCCGGAGATGCGGCAAGGCGAAAGCGGCAAATCGCAACTGTTCAAAATTGCACAGTTCCCGGTGTGAACCTAAACTGTGCGTGCCTCGTCCTTATCGCTGTCATCGTAGTGTAACAACTCCTTAACATTCGTCGCGGCTTTGCGCTGTAGCATGGCGCTTCCCTTTGGTGGGTTTCAATGTGTGGCCAGGAGGCTTTCGCGATGTTTAATCGTCGGTCGTTGATTGCTGCAACGGTTGCTGTGCTCGGCGCTGTTTTTCTTGTGGGATGCAATTACGGGGGTGAGGAACCGGTCAAAGAAAAAGATTTCGCGGTATCCGCTTCCGTGAAGACGGCCATCGGAGCAGCGGGAAGCACCTTCATTAATCCGATTATGACGAAGTGGATCGGCACATATGAGCAGGCGCATCCCGGGACGCTGATCAATTACCGCCCCATCGGAAGCGGGGCTGGCCTGGACCTTTTGAAGCAGAGCACCCTGGAAATCGCCGCGAGCGACGCGCCGTTGAGCGATATTCAGATGAAAGAGATGGTGCCAGTCATACAAGTTCCGGTTACGGCTGGAGCGGTTTGCGCCGTTTACAATCTCCCGGACGTGAAAAGTCCGCTGCGGTTCAGCGCTTCCACGCTGGCGGGAATTTTCCTGGGGAACATTATCAGCTGGCAGGACCCGGCGATCGCAAGAGACAATCCGGGCGCGAAGTTGCCACACGCCGCCATCATTGTGGTGCACCGGTCGGAAGGAAGCGGGACCACGGGGATTCTCACGTCGTACCTGGCGAAGACGAGTGCGGAATGGTCGCGTAAAGTCGGTGAGGGGCTTTCGGTGAAATGGCCGGTGGGAATCGGCGCGCAGGGTACGAACGGGGTGCTGGAATTCGTGAAGCAAAACCCGGGGACGATTGGGTATGCGGACTTGAACGCCGCTAAGGAACAACAATTGGCGTACGCTTCCGTGCAGAATCGTTCGGGCAACTTCGTTGCGCCTAGTTCTGGCAGCACAACGGCGGCGGTCGCAGCGTTTGACGAGGAATTGTCGAAGGATGCGCGCGCGCCGATTGTGGATCCGCCGGCTGCGGCGAAGGATGCCTATCCAATTTCCGGGCTGAGTTTCTTTCTGATTGCCAAGGATGGTTCGGACGCCGAGGAACGCCAAGCGATCCGCAGCTTCATCGAGTACACCATTAGCGGAGGACAGGATTTGTCGGAGGGACTGGACTATGCGAAATTGCCGAAGCCAGTGCAGGAGCATGCACTGAGTTTGCTGGGCGGGATGCTGGCGAACGGCCAACCCGTGAAGGCGAGTTGAGAGCGTATCTCCACAGGGAATTGGTCCAAAGAGTCGAACGATTGCGCTTTCCATTTGTTCTATTACTCCAGGTGGGGATGGGAAGGTTCCGTCTGTCCCCGGTTTTAGGCCACCCGCCAGGTGTAACATTTTTCCCAATTGATCGTCGTATCTGGACAGGAGGAGTATCCATGCGAACCTTTCTACGAATGCTCTTAGTTTGTTTGCTTGTCCCGGCGGGCGTCGCCCTGGCGCAGGAGATGCCAGCTGCGTCTGCCCCGGCGAATCCGCTCAGTACCTGGAACAAGGCGGCCTTTGCGCGGTTGAAGGATATTTTGCTGCGTTCCGCGCAAAAGATGCCGGAGGAGAATTACAGCTTCAAGCCCACGGAAGCGGTGCGCAGCTACGGGCAGATTATCGGGCACGTTGCCGACGCGCAGTACCTGTTTTGTTCCATGGCGCTGGGAGAGAAAAATCCAGGCCTGAATATCGAGCAGACCAAGAGCAGCAAAGCGGACCTGGTGGCGGCGTTGAGTAGCGCGTTTGCGTATTGCGACAAGGCGTACGACGGCATGACCGACGCCAGCGCGGTGCAGACAATCAAGCTGTTTGGGAATGACGCGCCACGGCTCAGCGCGCTGACGGTCAACAACATGCACGATATGGAACACTACGGGAACCTGGTCACTTATATGCGGCTGAAGAATATTGTTCCTCCGAGCAGCGAGCCGGCGCCGCAGGCACAAGCGCCGCCGAAGAAATAGGGTTACGAAGATTGAAGAGGTTCGTTTATGCCGGTTGCAATGCCCGGCATAAGAGAGAAGGAATGGAAGGGCGCTTTGCGTGGGAGCTAAAGCTCGCACCTCCTGGCGGCGTTGTGGCGGGAGTGTGTCGCGGTGGAGAAGGGGCCAGCGCAAAACGGCCCCCACGCTTTCGCAAACGAAGCGAAAGGATGGGCCACCCAAAATCCTTTTCGGAATCTTAGGCTGCGCCGCCCGCCATTCACGATCACCGGCCATTGATAATTTTCCAGTCGTCATCCTGATGCTGTGGATAGCTGCGTTTAATGGAGGAAGAGCGTGTGGCCTGGGAAGGGTTGAAGCGGGCGTTGCGACGTTCGAGTTCTTCGCGGGTGGGGGTTGGCGACGAGAGGCTGCTCGGACGTTGCAGGGCGGGAGGGAGCGAAGGGTCACGCGGAAAGAAGTGATTGAGGTCGGGAGGGGCTGGCGGAGGGGATGATATGGAGGAGGAGGGCGAAGAGTTGGCGGGAGCAGGCTGGGCGGGGGGCGCGGCGGGAGCAGGCGTCGCTGATTCCTCGGGAGTTGCGGGCTGGGCAGTTGAAGTGCAGGCCGTGGCAGAGTTGACCGTGCTCTCGGAGGGAGGCTCGTAGACGCGGATGGGGTCGCCGTAGATGTTGCGTGGGATACCGTCGTCCTCCTCCTCCGCTAGCTGCGCTTCGACCTTTGCTAGATACACATCGAGGCGCTGGCAATGGAGAATGGTCTGCGCGATGTAGCAGAGGACGCCAGCTTCTTTGGGAGAGAGGCGGCGCTCGAGCATGGCGCAAAACACCTTGGCCATCACGTTCTTGACGTCTTGCGGCGAGGAGAAGTCTGCCGCGGCGCGCTGCAGGGAGTAGGCCAGTTCTTCCGGGGTGCCGGGAGGCGGGGGAGGGACGTGGTCCTTACAGAAGGGATTCTCCAAGGAGAGACCCAGGTAGCGGCAGGGGCGGCCATTACGGGAGACGTGCTGGCAGCGGGGGCGGGGAGGGGGCAAGGAAACGACGGCGTTTGCGGTGGATTGGTCAGTTGCTTCGGGAATCATTTTCATTTTGGAGTTCCTAGCGAAAGTGTGATTGCAAAATTCCTTGGGGGTACCCCCTCCCGGGGTTTTTTCTGTACGGATTGGGAAAGAGGATTGAAAAGAAAGGAGATGGGGGAGGAGGCGTACAGGAAGTACGGGGAAAAACAGTGGCCCTCCTCCGCCGAAGCTGCGGCGGGCAAGCGAGTGACGAGTAGCGAGAGGAAGTGGCAGATCCCCTGCGATGCTCCCTCCCATGGTGGGCAGGCGGGACAAGGTTGGATAAGCCGGCCCCTCGCGAAAAGCGCACAGGGTGAAGGGAAGAAACGCGTAGGGGAGAGGAACCGGCAGGCGGCCTGCAACATGGAGACAAACGACTCCTCTCTGCAGGCCAATTCATACTATACAGTACAATTCATCAAATGTCAACAAAAAAACGTGCGGAGGATAGCAGATATCAGCGATCAGATATCAGAAAGAGGAGAGAAAGTGCCGGAAAGGGAGGGAGGGCGTTCGAAGAGGCGGAGTCTCATGGAGCGGTGGGAAGGGGTTACATGGTGGTGGAACCTTGGAGCGCCCCGTGTACCCTCGGTAGCCCATGCGAGACGAATCTAACGGACGCGGCGCGGGGAGCGTTTGGAGGTGCGGATTAGGGTCCGCAAAGCTGTGTTGACGGACTGGCCGTCGGGGAAAAAGCGAGCCACATCGGGGGACAGGAGCACCAGATTCGTGCCGGAGCGATAGCGTTCCAAGTATTTCCCGCGAACGCCGCCTTGCAATTTGGAGAGGTCGTATTCTGGCCGCAGATCGCCCGACCCCTTACGTTTACTCGTTGTTTTCTTCATAATGTTTTCGTTCGTGCTGCGTGACCTTCCTGGCGGAGATGATCCGGAGTGTCTCGCCGCGCTCGGTATGGGCAACCATCAGGATCCTTTTGGCGCTCGAAATTCCCACAGTAATAAAGCGGTGCTCCGTTTCGGAATGATCGGGATCCGGAAACGTGAGCGCCAGAGGATCGCCAAAAACAGTGGCTGCTTCCTCAAAGGATACCCGATGTTTCCGGCGGTTCTTTCGAGCCTTGCCCGGGTCCCATTCAAAATTCACAGGCTCATTCTACCGTATTTGAGAGGAAAGAGCGCTTGGCGTTTGAAGGGGACGTATGCGACCGGACGCCAGGAAACGTCAAAAACCGCACCCTTCGTGAAGCAAAGCCAAAGGATGCGGCACCCAAAGTCGATCTCTCCGCGATTGTGTCGGCCACCCGCCTGATCTTATTCTTGAATAGTCAAAATCCCCACACGTAAAGCCGACGTGTGGGGCACCCAGAGTTTACTTCCCATTTAGCGTCTGTGTGATGCGCCGATGAGTCTATTAATTAACTATTAAATGGTAACAAATAGGAATTATAATCAGATCGCTTGGAGGCGATTGGAATGCGGAACGCACGCCAGCAAACAACCCAAGCGCTTGGGAATTGTGATAGGATATAACCGTGCCGACAGTCCTGCTGTTGAACGGGCTGCGGGTGACGATTTACACGAACGATCACCGGCCGCCGCACGTACATGTGATTGGAAGAGGCAGTGAGGCCAGGGTTGTGCTGAACTGCCCTAGCGGGCCAGTGGAGTTGGCTGAGAACTATGGATTTTCGCGGAGAGAGGTAAGGCGGATTTTGGAGGGTTTGTCAGAGAACTTGTGGAGACTCTGCGAGGCGTGGAGAAGAATTCATGACTTTTGAAGAAGAGTTCGAGCGGGCAAGCCGGCGCGCGCGGGAGTTGCGGGCAAGCATGCCGAGGGCGGTGTCGGCGCGCTACGACCGCCGGAGCGGGCGAATCGTGATCGGATTGAACTCCGGCCTGGAGGTTGGTCTCCTTCCGGAGGATGCGGAAGGGCTGGACAAAGCGAGTCCCGCGGAACTCGAGAAAATCGAGATCAGTCCTTCAGGATATGGGATTCATTTTCCAAAACTGGACGCTGATCTGTACCTGCCCGCCTTGCTGGAGGGGGTTTACGGCAGCCGGCGATGGATGGCGGCGAGACTCGGCGAGTTGGGCGGACGTTCGCGGAGCCGAGGGAAAATCGCCGCGTCGCGGAAGAACGGCAAACTGGGCGGGCGTCCGCGAAAAAGGGCTGAAATTAAGGCGAGGTAGGCTTCGCTACGGGCAGAAGGTCGTAAGGAGAACCCGCACCCTTAGAAAACAAAGGGTGCGGCGCCCAAAGACGTATTCTCCGCTAGTGTGTCGGTCACCCGCCCGAGTATGAGGCTCCGCCTTATTGTTCCCGGTGTCTAAAAAGTCCACGAGGTAAGATTGGAATCTTCCTCAGCTCAGAGGCCTTGAACTGGCTCCCGTCAGCGGGCATGATCTGTTTGATGTTTGGGCGTCGGCGGAACCCCGTAAAGAGGGAATAATCTAGCATGTAGGCTTCATATCGCTCACCCGCTTTGTGGGGAGTGATTGTTTTGTGCAAGACGTGCAGGAGTCTAAGGTCACTCAGGGTTTCTACCAGTTTGTTCTCGGCCGACCCGCCGCTCCTGATCAAGAAAGCGTTTATCTTCTTTTTGCCGAAGCAATAGTTCCCAATGGCATCGAGGAGTTCACGGAGTTCACCCTCTTCGTTTCTCGCGTCATCCTCTAGTTCGGACATCTTCTTCTGGCCAAGTTCGCCAATTGCCAGATTTGTATCGGTTAACTCCACTTTGGACCTGTCCACCCGGGCCGAGTGTTCGATGGAAGCCGAAAACATTTGCAGGAAGTCTCGTGGGACTCCAGCATTTGCCCAGACAAGTCGCTTAAACGCGTTGTCGGATACCGCGTCATTTAGTCTGTCGATCCCAACTAGGCCCAGAAAACTCGCCAAAATCTTCCGAAGATGCTCTTCTGCAGCTTCGGGGTCCACGAGCGTAAGATCTAGAGAAATTACCTGAGCATCTCCCGGAGTCTGAAGCCCTTTTCGAGTCTTTGGATCGTAGTGCTTAAGGAGGGATTGAAGACCTGCTATCTTAAGCCAGCCTCTGGCCCCTTTTAACGACCCATGAATTACTTCGATCAGGCCCGGTTGCAGAGAGGGTTGTATTAAATGGAAATCATCAATAAATACAAAGAGGTCCTTGTCGCAGGTGGAAGTTAGTTGTTGAATCAGCCTTCGTAAAGTTGTGGGTATTCGCTGTGTGGATATTTGTCCTTCCAAAAGACTTGTGGCGACCCTTGAAAACTCGGCCGCCAACTCATCCTGGCCGAACTCCCTAGCGATTGTCGACAGCGACTTTGCGATGTCGGCGTTAACGTCGAAGTATAAATCGTCTCCCGTGAGTTGGGTGTAGGCCTGGGAGTCTACTACTAGGCACAGGTTACCGGCTCGCTTCAACAGGTCCTGCGCACGTGCTATCAACGTCGATTTACCCACCCCTCTACGGCCAATTATTAGATGAGTAGCGGGCTGAATGATTAGGTTTTCTTCGTTGTTCTGAAAGGGGACATACTGAGCAAGGTAGCTTGAGCGATTCTCCGCCGAGATAACTCTGGTGGATCGTGCCAGAATCCCACGCAAGACCCCCGCTTCAATCGAAGTAGGAAAATGAGGCTGCGGTTCCACTGAGAGACCTAGCAGACCGCGATAGGGATTGTCCTCTGGAATGCGGTTCTGTGTCTCTCTGAGCGCGTGCGCGTATACCGGCGCGTTGCGTCCAACCTTGAATTTTAGAAATTCCCTACCACCGATAAGCTCGACCATTGATGGGACAGTTGTGAGGCCCAGAGCCTGTGCGAATCTGGCGATCGCAGTTTCTTTTGGATCACCATTGCGTTCTGGAGACGAAGTTAAAGTCATACGGTGACACCGTATTCGTCCTTCAGATATTTTTCGCAGATTCCGATAAATCTGTGAGCAAGTGCGGCGCAGTCTTCAGGTGTCATAGTGTGCTCGGTTGGGGTTCCCGTCCAATTATCATAGTCGGCCCGAAGGCGGTGTTCATACATTGCCTGAAGGTCCCTTGCCCAAGCATCCACGTCGGGAAAGGAGTCGGGCAATTCAGAGACTTTTCTATGGTCGTCACCTCTGAGGCTGACGACGCCTTTTGACATATAGCGAACGGCTTTCGATGCATTGTAGGCCGCGTAATAGGCTCTCGAGTAGGCAGCTCTGGGTAGCTTATTGATATCCATGCCAGCAAGCTCTTCGTCGTGCTCCCGGGCCAGGCCGAACCAGCCCATTACTACATCGAGGACGGAACTGTGCAAAATGGCTAAATCGCTCGTGAGCTTGAGCCGTGTCAACTTCACCTTAAACTCTGCGTGATTTTTGACCTCGTCCAGAAGAACTCTCTGATCGGTGAAGGGTTGCACACGTGGATACTATCAAAAATAACTATCACCGAAAAGGTGGGACTACTCGGCAACTTGCGGATGGACCGGGAATTGCCGCCCTCGCTGTTGAAAGTTGTGGAAAACGAAATTAGGGAGTAAAGGGGTGTTGACAAAGGGGGGAAGTCTGGTAAAGTAAGAAGGTTCGCTGGTAGCCACTCTGCTGGACAGGGAGGCAGAACAAACGCTCTTTGACAACCGATACGATGTGCCAGAATCTGTTCGACCCCATTCGGGTTTTCGAGCACGAATGGGTTGAGTGAATTTGAGCGACTAACAATTTTGCTTGGCAGGCTGGTCCGGACTTAGGTCCGGGCTTTTTTATTGCGCCAAGCGACAGGCTTCAAACGAGAGTTTGATCCTGGCTCAGAACGAACGCTGGCGGCGTGCTTAACACATGCAAGTCGAGTGCACAGTCTGTAGCAATACAGATCGGTGCACGGCGCACGGGTGCGTAACACGTGGGCAATCTGCCCTCCGATGGGGAATAACCCCGCGAAAGCGGGGCTAATTCCGCATAATATTCCTTGGACGATGGTCTGGGGATTCAAAGCCGTAAGGCGTCGGAGGAGGAGCCCGCGCCCGATTAGCTAGTTGGTGAGGTAATGGCTCACCAAGGCAATGATCGGTAGCTGGTCTGAGAGGATGGCCAGCCACACTGGAACTGAGACACGGTCCAGACTCCTACGGGAGGCAGCAGTGGGGAATCTTGCGCAATGGGCGAAAGCCTGACGCAGCGACGCCGCGTGGGGGATGAAGCTTCTCGGAGTGTAAACCCCTTTCGACTGGGACGAATGCCTCGCAAGAGGAGTGACGGTACCAGTAGAAGAAGCCCCGGCTAACTACGTGCCAGCAGCCGCGGTAAGACGTAGGGGGCCAGCGTTGTTCGGAATTACTGGGTGTAAAGGGTTCGTAGGCGGTGCGGCAAGTTGGGAGTGAAATCTCTGGGCTTAACCCAGAGGCTGCTTCCAAAACTGCCGTGCTTGAGTGTGGGAGAGGCGCGTGGAATTGCAGGTGTAGCGGTGAAATGCGTAGATATCTGCAGGAACACCCGTGGCGAAAGCGGCGCGCTGGACCACAACTGACGCTGAGGAACGAAAGCTAGGGGAGCAAACAGGATTAGATACCCTGGTAGTCCTAGCCCTAAACGATCAGGACTTGGGGTGCCGCCCGTTCGGGCGTCGTCCCGGAGCTAACGCGTTAAGTCCTGCACCTGGGGAGTACGGTCGCAAGACTGAAACTCAAAGGAATTGACGGGGGCCCGCACAAGCGGTGGAACATGTGGTTCAATTCGACGCTACGCGAGGAACCTTACCTGGGCTCGAAATGCTTAGGACCAGCTGTAGAAATACGGCCTTCCCGCAAGGGACCTGAGTATAGGCGCTGCATGGCTGTCGTCAGCTCGTGCCGTGAGGTGTTGGGTTAAGTCCCGCAACGAGCGCAACCCCTGCACACAGTTACTACTCGCAAGAGAGGACTCTGTGTGGACTGCTCCGGATAACGGAGAGGAAGGTGGGGATGACGTCAAGTCCGCATGGCCTTTATGTCCAGGGCTACACACGTGTTACAATGCAGGGCACAAACCGTTGCCAACCCGCGAGGGGGAGCTAATCGGAAAAAACTCTGCTCAGTTCGGATTGCAGTCTGCAACTCGACTGCATGAAGCCGGAATCGCTAGTAATGGCGTATCAGATCGACGCCGTGAATACGTTCCCGGGCCTTGTACACACCGCCCGTCACATCACGAAAGTGAGCTGTACTAGAAGTCGCCGCGCTAACCGCAAGGAGGCAGGCGCCCAAGGTATGACTCATGATTGGGGTGAAGTCGTAACAAGGTAGCCGTAGGAGAACCTGCGGCTGGATCACCTCCTTTCTAAATAAGCGAGATCTACTCCGCAATGGTGTGCGGAGGATGGTTTCCAAGCGCATCCAGTGGCTCTCACGGGCTCGTTGGATGCTAGACTCGAATTACTCTTTATCGAGCAGGTTCTGGCAGATCGCTATCGGTTGCGCGAAGAGAAAAATTCAATGAAGGAAGGGCCGCTAAGAAATTGGCGGCCCTTTTTCGTTTTTGTACACTAACTTCTTCGATTCGCAGCCCGTTCTTTTGCTACTGCTGCCGATGAGTCGAACCGCCAAGGAAGTGATGGCAAGTAGGTAACGATAGAGATTCGATTAATTTCTTGACTGCGTCAACCGGGAGTAGTAACCTGAATTTGCACGACTCCCCGGCAAACCAATGCCGGTTTGGGCAATCTATATGATTGCCCTTCTTTTTTTGCCTCCACGACGCGCATGTCCGATCGAACTATTATTTATGTTGATGGATTTAACCTCTACTACGGGGCGATCCGCGGTGGAAACTATAAGTGGCTGAATTTGCAGCGGTTTTTTGAGCTTCTCCGCCCTCACGACGCCATCCACCAAATCCACTATTTCACCGCCCTGGTTGATGGTCCCACGAGGCCAAATCAGGAGACCTACTTGCGGGCATTGGGGACATTGCCCAAGGTGAATATCGTCCTGGGAAAATTCAAGAAAAAACAGGTTCGGTGCTCAAACGCGATCTGCACTTTCAGCGGGAATCGATTTTTTCAAGTCCCCGAAGAGAAAAGGACTGACGTCAACATTGCCATTTTCCTAGTCGACGACGCCTATCAGGACAAATGCGATCATTCAATCGTTGTGAGCGGAGATTCCGATCTCGTTCCTGCAATCGGACTCCTGAAGACACGTTTTCCGAAAAAAAGAGTCACTGTCTATGTGCCTTCAAGAAATCCAAAACGTGGGGCTGCCGTCGAACTTCGCTCTGTGGCTGACAAATCTCGTACTTTGCCGCTTAATTTGTTGCCGCTCGCGCAATTCCCCGCTTCAATTCCCGACGGAGCCGGTGGAGTAGTGATAAAGCCCGTGTCCTGGTAGACCTCGGAATTCCTGCTCGAAAACGGGTGTGGTCACCGCGTAAAATGGGCAATTCATCTCAAAGGGTTCACTATTTGTTTATTAGTACAATACCACTATGGTACTGCTGACCGTTTTGGAACGCAGCGCCGGGCGCGCGTCCCAAGCGAAACAAAAGAGAAGGGATGGGGATTCAATTGGAAACACAGAGGCTTATCGGCCCGTCCACTTCGGGAATGGAGTCCCAATTCTGTGGGCATTCTCATGCAAGTGCAGTTGACAATTGAAACACCCCACAGAGACTGTTGGTCTGAGTACGCCGCTTCCGGCGTAAGAAGGTTTTATGGCTTGCCGTAGAAGGCGTGAGTGCTCGCGTGAACCCAAGAGGATACTTTCGACTCGAGGTTTAGTGCGGGGAGCGGACAAGAGAAACTGGTTGGAACGATTGAGCGAGTTTAGTCCTGGCCAGATTCGAGCAATTGCGGAGTTTGAGAAGGTGTCATGCACGTTTCTCATTCAGTCGGTCTCGATGCTTGCACAACTATGTCTGGTCATCCGTTGGCCCGGTCGATATGACTGGGCGCTTGCCGCAATTTGCTGCGCGATTCTGGGACTCCGACTTGGACGGCGGTAAGAATATCCATGGGGGTGAAATATTGGTGTTGACAGGTTCCGAAGACAGCGGTTCAAAAAGATGGCGCGCGACGCGGTAGGATGACGACAGGATAAATAATTCGCTGATTTGTCGCACCTTGTGACATTGGAGACGGGAGCGCATATGTGGAATCGATTGCAAAGCTTCTTGATTGGGATCGCCAGTGGTGGCGTGGTGTGGAGTGTCGGGCTTTTGACCCTGTGCGTGATGTTGTGGATTAATGCGCGCGGATTACCGGGAGCATTCCACAGCGATGCATTAAGGCAGACAGGGCTGCTGGATATGACGATCAATTACTCCCCGGAGATCGCCTATACAAAACTTACGGCGTATGGGGAGCAGGGACGCCACGCCTATCGTCTGTTTTTGGACTATGTGGATTCGATTTTTCCCGCGCTGTACGGCGCGTTTTTCCTTTTGGGCACGACGTATGCGTTTGCTCGGGAGTTTCCCGGGCGTCCGGTGTGGCAGAAACTCAGTTTCTTGACGGTGGGTGCAACCGTTTTCGACTATGCGGAGAATTTCTGTTTTTTGGCGATGCTGCGACATTACCCGCAGCGGCTGGATGGCGTTGCGCGCCTGGCCAATGTCTTTACGCTGACAAAATGGGGGTTCGCGGTTTTCAGCATGGTTATGGTTTTTATCGGCGCGGGCGGACTGTTGTTCCGCCGTCGCTGAAAAGCGCGACTTCTAGAACTAGTAGGCTTCCTTCCTGTGGCGGAAGGAATGAAGGACTACTTGGCTCTGGAAAATATCGTAGCGGAGGCGGTACTCACGTCACCTGATGCGCCATTGCCCTTCGCCCGATTTTAATCCTGCCAACTTTTTGATCGGATGCCTATTTGTGCGGCCGTGTGGGTCTTGCGAAAGAATGGCGACTAGCTCTTCGAGAGCATCGATAATCTCGGCGTTTCCCCGGGATAACTTTCGGAATTCCCGCTCAAAGGCGGGCGTGGTTACCACGCGAAATGTGCCGTTCATCCCCGCCGCTTACTTTTTTGATCGCGCGGGCTTGCGGCGGAGGCTTGCCAGAAATGCTCCGGCGTCACGGCCTTTGCCGCGGCGGTATTCTTGGTTGCTCTTGCGGATTTGCGCTTTGAGGCCGGGCTCTTGCATGTCCAAATAATCTTCCAATTCGTCGGCGCTCAGAATGCCTGCGACGGGGATACCGTCTTTTTCCAAGATGAAGTATTCGCGATTTACATGTGCGCGGCGGGCCACTTGCCCCAAGTTGATGCGCGCCTTGGTGATGGGAATGCGGCTTACGATTCTGGCCATGCCTTTATTTTCGTGCATTCATTAAGATTAATCAAGGTTAATCAACACGTTGGCCAGATACTCTTGAGCAGCGGGACCGTGGGGCCAACCTTTCTTGTCGGATAGTTGCTGTCTGTCTGGCGCAGTAATGGCTACTTTTCGGCGGTACGATTGGGGAAACGGACGACGCCGGCGCCGTCGGAAGTTGCATCTTTCGCGGATGCCACATCCACTCTGTTGAGCAAACTGGGCGAGACATTCCAATGCTGCCCGGCGTCGGTGATGATCGTGACTGTCTTTTTGTTGTAGCGAGTTATTGTTCCGATCAGGTCGGGATGGCCATCAGGGCTGAATTTGACTCGTTCACCGATACGGAAATCCAGCATGGCGCTGTGCGAGCGCATCTGGCTGAGGAATCGGAGGCGGGCCACGACCTTATGATTCAGCTCGATGAGTTCCGCTTCGGATAGATTATCGATATCAATGTGGCGCATGTTGCCCCGCAGTCGTTTTTATTGTACCGAAAACCTGCCCAGCCGCGCACATGCAGGAATCCTACTGCTGTAACTCATTTCTTTCGCGCGAGGATTTGCTCGATTTGTTCGAGGTGGTTGATGTCGTGGCCTGCCATCATGAGCAGGATGCGCTCGACGGACTCTTCGCCGCGCTCGGAGTGGAGGCCGTGATGTTTCCACTGTTCGGGCGTAAGCATCTTGTATAGAGCTAAGTTCGTTTCACGCAAGATGCGAAATTGCTCGAGGGACTTGCGGGCGTCGCGTTTTGGGTAGTGCAGGGCGACCACCCAGGCGTCTTGGTCGAAAGCCTGAATGGGAGTGCCCGGCGCGCCGAGAATGGCGCGAATCCGCCAGCTGACGACGATTTCCGCGTCGGCTAGATGCGCAATGATTTCCGCCGCGGACCATTTTTCTGGTGCGGGGCGTTTGCGCAACTTGGCTGGCGCGGCGCCCTTGATCAAACGTGCCAGTTTTTTCGCGGTTGTGGATTGCACTTTCAAGGGATCCTGGCCCGCGATTTTGCCCTGGATCCGCTGGATGTATTCCTGAACAGTTTCTTTCATTTTGCGCACTCCTCTCCCTGTCTCTTGCGGAGAGGAGTGAGTGTAGCTAATTTGGATGATTTATTGAACTGCGACGGGATCTAGTCGGACCAGGCCAGATAGCCCGGAACAATCAGGCCGACCACAGGGACGATGAGGAGGATGCCCCACCAGTTGGGCTTATTGCGGGCCTCAGCTACGGCCATCCAGACGATAATGCCGACGATAATGTTTACTATGGGAATCAAGAGAAGAATGATCCACCAGATGGGTTTCTTGGCGATATTCAGAAGCAGGACGATATTGACGATGGGAATCCAAGCGAGCCATGGATTTTCCGTATTCGTTTTTTGGGCGATGGTTTGCACTGCCAGCGCGGTATAGACATACAGTGCTAACACGATTATCCAGAAGAAGAGAAAGAAGCTGCCGATAGCAGCAATTGCCGCGGCGCGCTGGTCATTTTGGGCAAACACGCTGCCAGCAGCCAGCAGCGCGACGGACAGACTAGCAATCCACTTGATAGGGAAACGGGACTTTAGCGAGAGGGTCATTGAGATTTCCTCCATGGATAGTCAGAGAGTGAGGCAAGCTTAAAACGAACTCTAGAGAACCATGTTGCGGGTGTCAAAGAGTTTCACCCGGGCAGTTTCGCCAAGCGCAAAACGATGAGCATGTGTGGGCCCATCCTTCCCGGGCGTGGGGATGCATCACCAGTGGTAGGCGTGCCACATGTCGTCGATGAAGGTGGGTTGTGAGACTTCGCCGTCGAGCCAGTATTGCGTTTGGCCCTGGCGTTCCCAGCTTGCGCTATAGTCATAGCCGCTTTGCGCCTTGATTTCCGCCACGGCTTGCGTGTCATCCTCCGTCATCCAACGATTGACGTAATCGAAGAAGGCGGGGTAATTCCAAGTGCTTTTGCCGTTCACCAGATAGGCAGCCAAAGCTTCGCCAACCCAGGAGACGGAAGTGCAACAACGGCGGTAGGCCTCGCCCAATTGTTCGCCGGGCGGAGTCAGGATCTGCCAATCTGCGGGTTGCAACTGTTCGTAGGGTCCATAAAGACCAGCGCTGACGGGTGAAGAATCCGCGGCATGCACTCCATAATGCCCGCCATAGATAACTGTGGCGCCCTGCCAAGCTTGCTGATAGGTACCAGCGGGCGTCAACTGATTGATGTACAGGGTCTGCATATCCTCGCCGAATTTGTCCGGGTAGTTTGCCGAGACATTCATCATTCCTGAGTCATTCAGCAGGATGCCCGCCAGAATGATGGGCAGTTTCCTGCCACTGCGGTGCCCGCCAAATGCCGGCCAGCCATAGCCTGCCTGCACACAGCCGTAGAGATCGATACCGTACTGTACAAAATAATTGGTGAGATTGACTTTTTGCCCGGCGGGGAAGTTCAGCATGAGGAGAAGTGCCACGTAGGAATCGGCAAAGGCAATGTGCTGGCCATAGCTGGGCATGTAGTTCGCCGGAGCGTCGAAGAGAAACGCGTTGGTATCGATCCAAGGCTGGCGGAAGAGAGCTTCGTACTGCGCGAGCGAGGGGGTATCGGATGGATTCGGAGGAGCAAGGGACGGCAGCAGATTTCTCTGCAAATTATTGGTGTGATAAATGTTTTGGTTGCGATCGCAATAGGAAGGACGAAACGCATCCGCCGAGGGCGCTGATGCAACCACGGTGAGAACGGAGTCCGATGCCACTGGACTGACGCTCATATCCGTGGCGCGCATCACTTCGGGCACGGAATGAATCGTGGGAAGGCTAATCGAGGAAACGAGCGCGTCGCCCGGCTTGAGCGAGATGGGAGGATAAGAACGCAGTGTGGCGTCAAACCACCAGGATTCGTCCGTGCCGTCGTTCAATCGGGAATCAAAACCGCTCTTGCCACTGGCGGTGGGCATGTTCACGACCGAGCCATTCAGGTAGGGAGAAGAGGTTGTGGGCTGCGGGCTGATGGCGGTGATGGTGACGGGTCCCACGACGTAGTAATCGCCATTCACAAATTGGCCGACAGGAACGGCTTCGTTGAAGGTCCAGGTGATGCCGTCTTTGGTGAGGGAGGAAGCAGTGCCAGGCGGAGGGGCGGGTGCGGAGATCGTGACTGACCCTTGGCCGTATTTGGTGGCGTCAGCGGCGCTGGTGGCGGTGACAGTGAAGCTGCCCGCCGCGGGTCCAGCGACATAAAGGCCAGAGGTGGAGATGGTGCCGCCTGTGGCGCTCCAGGTGACAGCCGTGTTGGTAATGCCGGTGACAGTTGCGGAGAATTGCTGCGATGCTCCTTCAACAAGGGGCACGGTCTTTGGGGAAACGCTCACGCTAATCGTGGGAGGTGGAGGATTTTGCGAGGGTGAGCCGCTCGAACTGTTTGAGGCACCACCGCATCCGGAGAGAGCGGCGAGCGGAAGAAGCAATATGAGGAATCCAACTGCGTGCTGCACAAGATTGCGGGCGTGTGCGCCCATTCGATAAGGCGAGGTCGTTGAACCGAGGCAGCCACAATGCAGCATGATGTGCGACTCCTCGCAACAGGCTAACGGATGATGAGGGGAGGCATAACTGTCCGGTCGTACAGATTTGGCGCAGGGGGGATAGGCGGGTCTGATTGCAGGAGGAGGATCAGCGACTGGAAAGCTTGCCAGCTGGTTGACCAATACTTTGAAAAAGTGTAGCCTCGCGTGCGAATTCACGTACGCTAGTTCGCGCTTAGGAGGCTAGGTATGGTCACCCTTACCGCACTTTGGCTCCCGATTGTCTTGTCGGCGATCATCGTGTTTATCGCCAGCTCCATCATGCATATGGTGCTGCCTTATCATCGCAGCGACTACAAGCAGCTTCCCGAAGAGGATAAGATTCTGGCCGCGCTACGTCCCGTGGGGTTGCAAAAGGGGCTGTATGTTTTCCCCTATTGCACCCACAAGGACATGAAGTCGCCTGCTATTCAGGAAAAATACAAGCAAGGACCCGTTGGGATGCTGACGGTGTTTCCCAGCGGCCCTCCGGCGATACCGAAATTCATGGGGCAGTGGTTTGCTTATTGCCTCATCATTGGAGTTTTCGTTGCTTATCTCACGGGGCACACCGTCGCACCTGGGGCCAATTACCTGGTGGTCTTTCGCGTGGCAGGTACCGCGGGGTTTATGGCTTACGGGTTAGGAACCTTGAGCAATGGCATCTGGAAGGGCCAACCTTGGGGCATGACTTTGAAGGAAGCCTTTGATGGACTCGTCTTCGGCTTACTGACGGCTGGCACGTTCGGGTGGCTTTGGCCGCACTAGCCATCACGAGCGAATTGTGGACTTCTCCTGTACTTGCCGCGGCGTCTTCTGTGGGGGCAGGAAGTTTCTTACGCTTGATGGAGTTGGAGCTCAGGCATTGGGAAGTCTTTGCGATTATCTGTGAAAAGGATGCAGCGATTTTCGACGGCAATGGCCGCGATGATGGTATCGGGCAAGGTCAGGGTGCGCCCCTTCCTGGCCCATAAACTCTTGAAGTGACCCGCGAGTTGCGCAGTGCTCTTATCCAATCCGATGCACTCAAGGCCACTTAGGAATTCAGATGTTTGCATTTCTTCTCCCGGTCGCATGCCCGAGTAGAGTTCAGCGACATTGAGTACCGAAGTAGTCAGAGAATGGCCTTCGTGTAGAAGATTTGCCAGTACGGCACGGCGATTGTTCCGGGCCCGCAGAACATCAATCAGCACGGAGGTATCAAGGAGTATTTTCATTGGAACCGCAGTTAGCTGCGCTTAGACTTGCGGGATTCGCTTTGTCGGCGCAGCTTTCTTACCCAAGGAGCAGCCCCTTTGGCAAGTTCGGGATGGTCTTGTTCCTTCCAAGAAACAGTCTCATTCTCCAGGAAACGTAAAAGCTTGCGCCGGCGGACCGCTTCGCGAGCCGTTTCTACAAGGAAAGCGCTTCGCCCGCGGCGTCCCGCAAGAGAATCAATTTCCCGCACGAGATCTTCCGGAAGAAGGATGTGGGCGCGTTTTGTTCGTTTTGCCTTCATGGATACACAGACAGTGTGCCATAGAAGTGTGCTAAATAGAAGGGTTTCGGTGGGGATTCGCAATGCGTTTTCAGGTGTCAACGTGTCAGGTGCATGTCCCCCTGCAGATGGGAGAGTCTTTTCCAATGGGTTGCTAGCTTCCCCCACCTTTTTTCGTGCAAATTCGTCTAATCAGAGTAACGTTTGCGTTGGCCAGCCATTTGTCTGGAGGTAACCATGGGCGTGGCGCGTGCTTACTTGTTTTCGACTTTTCTGGTGTTGGGTGGATTCGCTCCGGCGCTCTTGTCCGGCGATGTCCACTACAGGTCTTCCCCAGCTTCGCGAGCGTCTGCAGCGGACTTCAATCCGAAGTCGGTTCTCGTATATGTATCGGTGTTTGACATAAATGGCGCGCCTGCGCTCGCCAAGCAGCCAGCCGGAGTCCCACCTCCGCCCGTTCCGCAAAGGTTACAAGAGAGCGGCAAACCCTCGAAAGAATCACCGCAACCCCCAATCGATCCGGCCGCCAATTCCAAACTGGCGGCGCAACTCCAGGCTTTTTTTGGCGACGCGCTTCTTCAATCGCTGCGCAAGAGTGGATTCAAAGCCGCCCCGCAACCGGGCACGCGCCCGGAAAAAGGCGTGCAGCTCAAAGGAGTATTCGTGGAAGTTGATTCACAGAGTCACAATTGCCTGGCGCTTGCGGGTGGCACAGCTCCGCCGCTGAAGTACTGGTTATATGTGGGGGCGTTCAATCTGGCGCGACCGGATCAGCCCCTGTACCGCGTCATGACCATGGAGACTTGCGATACGCATTTCGGGCCGTTGATCAGCCTGAACAACTTCATTCCCATGGAGAAATACGAGGTCAGTAAGAATCCTCCCGAAGATGAAGTGCGCAAAATCTGCGCGCAGATCGCAGCGAACTTGACAGCGCTACTGGGGGCAAATCCGGCGGCGTTCACTCAGTAGCGGTTGAAGCCGGTACAACCGGATTTCCCCTTGCAACATCTATCAGGGAATTAAGCTTGCGTGTCACTGCGGCATGTCTGACAATTAGGTAGGGTCCTTTTCCCGGGTGCGGCGAGGACCTTTTCCAGAAAGACGATCTTTGGGGGAGGCACGGAAATGCTGTTCGCTGTACATCCCATCTTCCGCAAACTCGCCCGGCCAGCGGCGCTTCTTCTGGCGCTGATTTCGCTCGCGTTTCTTCTGCAAGTCACGCCTCACGTCCACGCCAATGGCCAGGATGAAGCCGCTTGCAGCCTTTGCCAAGTCGCCCATATGGGAGTGGCAACGGCCGTAGCGGTTATTTCGCTCAGCATCCCATTCGTTTCGTTTGGTCAAATTGTAATTCGTTCGGAGATGAGCTTCGCAGAAGCACCGTCCGGACATTCTTCTTCTCGCGCCCCGCCTTATACCTTCGCGTCGTAAATCCAATGCAAAGTAGTGCCTCCTCGCCCGGCTTCCTGTAGCCGGGCAGCCGCTGCAGTTTCAGCGGTCTCTATCCACACAGACGGACGTCGCACTGACGTTTTCATAAAACATTGGAGGAAGAATGCGATTCGGTATGCGATCTGCAGCTCTATTTTTATTTCAAATTATTTTTTGCGCTTGGGGAACATTCGCACAAGTGGGTAATTCAGGTTCCATCGAAGGCGTCGTTCTGGATCCTTCGGGTAAGGCGGTGGCAAACGCCACTGTGGAAATCAGCAATGCGGTCAGCGGATTAACCCGCACGGCGAACACTGGTTCCGACGGTTCCTATCGTTTTACCAACGTGCCCTTTAATCCGTATCACTTAAGTGTGAGCGCGAGTGGATTTGCGCTCGCTTTACGAGATGTCGATGTGCGGTCTGCCGTGGCAACGAAAGCGGATGTCACGCTGGCGCTGGGAACGACGAGCACCACGGTCACGGTGGAATCAAGTGGCGCAGAACTGCTGGAAAACAATCCGACATTTCACACCGATGTGGACCGCGGCTTGTTTCAGGATGTGCCATTGGAGAGTTCATCTTCCTCTGTCAGTTCCCTGGTTACGTTGACCACGCCGGGAGTAGCAGCGGATTCCAACGGACTGTTCCACGGACTGGGCGACCACGCGTCAAACTCTTTTTCGGTGGATGGGCAGCCCATCACGGACCAACAGAGCAAAGTGTTTTCAAACCAGATTCCATCGGAGTCCATTCAGTCCATGGAGGTGATTTCCGGGGCACCGCCGGCGGAATTTGGAGACAAGACCAGCCTGGTGATCAAAGTGACCACGCGATCCGGCCTCGGCGTGGATCAACCACACGGGAGTGTGAGCACTTCCTACGGCAGTTTTGGAACACCGAGTTTCTCCGCGGACCTGGCGTATGGGGGAAAAAACTGGGGGAATTTCATCGCCCTTAACGGACTGGAATCCGGCCGGTTCCTGGACCCGCCGGAACACACCGTGATGCACGATAAAGGAAATCAGGAGAACATTTTCGACCGCGTGGACTATAAGTTCTCCGACGTCAATTCGCTGCAATTCAATCTTGGGTACACGCGATCCTGGTTTCAGACCCCGAATTCTTATGACGCGCAATATGCCACCGCCTGGAACGGCCTGGTGGTGGATAACGGTGGCCTAGGTCCCAACGGCGAGGTGGTTGGCGCCGCGGACCAACGTTCCAAGATTGGAACCTTCAATGTGGCTCCAACCTTCGTCCATTTGATTGGCGCGGACGCTTTGTTCAGCATCGGCGCGTTCGTCCGTCAGGATCAATACAACTACTATCCCAGCAGCGATCCCTTCGCGGACTTCACTCCGAACCTGCAGAGCGAAAGCATCGGCCAGTCTCGGCGGCTGACCAACGCGGGGCTGAGGTCTGATATTTCTTACTTCAAGGGAAGGCACAACCTCAAGGCGGGCGTCACCTACGAACAAACTTTTCTTACGGAAAACGATTCGCTGGGAATCGTGGACCCACTGCTAGTGCCGTCGCTGGTCGATGCTAACGGCAATCCGTGCCAGGTGAACGGCGTGAATCTGGCTGCGCCGTGCACAACGTTGGCTCCCTATGATCTAGCGGAGAATGGAAAATATTATTTATTTCGCGGACATACCGACGTGAAGGAGTTGGCGTTATATGTGCAAGACACGATCACACTGAACAACTGGTCGCTCAACCTGGGGATGCGCGGCGACCTCTATAATGGGCTGGCCACCTCGAGCCAGGTAGAACCTCGCCTGGGAATTGCATACAACATCAAGAAGACGAACACGGTGCTGCGAGTTTCTTATGCGCGGACCCTGGAGACGCCATTCAACGAAAACCTGGTTTTAGCCAGCGAGGGTTGCAACGACCCGGTCGTCAACGCCCTGATGGCTTCGGTGCAAGGCTATCCTTGCATCACTGCTCCGTTGACTCCCGGCTTTCGGAATGATTTCCACGCCGGATTTCAGCAAGCGTTCGGCAAATACCTTGTAGTCGACGCGGAATACATGTGGAAGTACACGCATAACGCTTATGACTTCAGCATCCTTGGAAATACGCCGATTACATTTCCGATTGAATGGCACAACTCAAAGATACCCGGTTATATGCTGAGGGCCAGCGTGCCGAACTTTCACGGGTTCACGGCTTATTTCGTGGCGTCCAGCGTGGCGGCGAGGTTTTTCCAGCCGCAAGTCACGGGAATCGGGGCAACTCCGGCGGGACAAGGCGGAACGGGAGTATTCCGCATTGACCATGACGAACTTTTCAACCAAACGACACATCTTCAATACCAGCCGTGGAAGCGCGGCCCGTGGCTCGGGTTCAATTGGAGGTTTGACAGCGGACTCGTAGCAGGACCGGTTCCATGCTCGGGAGGGAATTGCGCGGGTGACCAAAGCGACCCGGGTTATGTGAACGTTTCCGGGCTGACACCCGATCAGCAATTCCAGGCCGGGCTGTTTTGCGGCAGCGTCTACGCTGCGCCACCAAGCGCAAGCAATCCGCTGGGAGTACCGATCAGCGCGAATGGCCTGTGCGCCGCGTCCCAGTACGGGTCAACGCTTCTCCAGATACCGAAGCCAGGAACCGAGAACGACGACAAAAACCCGCCTCGCGTAGCGCCGCGTAGTTTGTTCGATATTGCCGTTGGCGAAGATAATTTGTTCCACGGAGACCGGCGGAAGTGGAGTCTGCGCTTCACGGTGATCAACGTGGCCAACAATTACGCGCTTTACAATTTCCTCTCCACTTTTAGTGGCACGCACTATGTGACACCACGAACAGAAACGGTGGAATTGGGTTTCCACTTTTAACTGCAACGTCGTAGAGACGCTAAGCCCCGGGAGACGATGCAATTTCTCCCGGGGCTTTTTTTGTTGGTATTCAGTTTTGAACGAAAATCACGAAGTTTTCAGGAAAGGGGTCAGCACGCCGAGTTGATCCTGGCGCACGTCGCAGGACTCGAACGCAAAGGAGCGGGCCATGGCGGCGAGTTCGTCAGGCGATTTGCCCTTTAGTTTTCGCAAAACGTAGTCCAGGGCGGGAGGATCGAAATCACGCGCTACTTCGCGCGCCCACTGCTCGCGAGTGTCCTGTTCAATATCGGTGGCAGAGAGCATCTTGCCCACAGCTTCGGTGAAGGAGGGCTCCAGCTGCCGATATTTTTGGAAGAAGCCCGCAACCGGTTCGGATTCCAGGAACTGCCGCCAAGGCGTATCGGGCCGCGGATTCACGATGCCCATCTGGCGCAAGTCTTTGTAGCACCACATGGACCAACCCCAGCCCTTCTCCTCAAAGATCGAGATGAGATCGCGTGTGATGGCCAGTTGGGTGGCAAAGGGTTGCGAGCCGGTACTGTCCACGCCAAACTCGCCCATGATGGTGGGTCTGTGGATGCGCTGTTCGTCATGCTTGCCGTCGAGGGTATGTTCCAGCGCGGCGCGGTCGCAAACTTTGCCGTTGACGCTTCCCGGATAGGTGGTGAGCTGCGCGAAGGCCTCATTTTCAAAATAATAATGATGAATCGCGGGAACGACCTGAGGGTCCTCGAAGACGGAATCCTGCAAACTGCTGATGTCCTTGGCCCAGCGATTGGGATCCAGAGCGATGATGTGGTTTGCATCTACCTCGCGAATGGCGCGAATGATGCGGCGATAAAAGGAGTTCAAAAGTGGGATGTCGTTCGTCACTGGTTCACAAAGCAAGTTGTAACCGGCAATCGTGGAGTCGCCTTTGTAGCGCCGCGCGAGTTCCTTCCAAAGCGCAACCGCACGATCCATGAACTGCTTTTGATTCCACAAATACGCTTCGCCATAGGCGCTGCCGGCATTCTGATCGCGAGCTTGTGCACCCGGCGCGGCATGCAGGTCCAGCAGAACCCATAGATTGTATTTGCGGCAGAGACGCACGGCGCTGCCGAGGCGGCGGAAGCCATCCTCGAGCCATTGGCCTGGAGCTAAGTCCGACTCAAAATGGCGGTAGTTGAAGGGCAAGCGGACAAAGTTAAATCCTTGTTTGGCGAGGAAGGAGATATCGGCTTCGGCGATATAGCTCTCCATGTAAGCATTGAAGAATGCGGAATAAGACTCGTCACCGAGCACGCGGCGGAATTGCTCGCGGATTTTCCATTCCGTCCACGGCAGGCCGATCATGTAATCCTCGATAAGCATCCATCCGCCAAGGTTCACGCCGCGCAAACGGACGGGCTTATCGCCATCCATGATCTGAAAACCTTTGGCTTGAAGAACGCGCCCCGGCGCGACAGGCTTTGCCGCACTTGCCGCGGGGAGCTCCTTGGGGTTTAGCGCGGCGGTAACAGCCGCAGCCGCAGTTGTGCCAATAAATTGCCGCCGATTAATCATTGTGGCTCCTTGTGTGGAGTGAATCCCGCGACAGCATAGCGATAGTGGTCCAATGATGCGGTGATGGCGGGCACATTGCAAATCACTCCGCGGGGATGGAGAGAAGAGGCTCTTTTGCAAGCGAACGAATTTGCGAAGAAGCCGCCATTATGGCCGCGATTGTGTGTAAAATTGTGGCTACTATGTCTGCGGCCTCGGAAGATCCCTCGAAAACAAAAGTGCGAATCGGCGTCGACCTGGGCGGCACGAAAATCGAGTTTGTCGCCATGGAAAAAGACGGCCGCGAACTTCACCGGCACCGCGTAGCAACACCGCGAAACGACTACCCGGGAACAGTGCGTGCGATAAAGGAGGGCGTTGAGTGCATCGAGCGCGAGTTGCATCGTTGCGCGACCGTCGGCGTGGGCATTCCCGGCACTATTTCCGGTATTACGCACCTGGTAAAGAATGCAAACTCCATATGGATGAACGGGAAACCGTTTGATCGCGACCTTGGCGCTGCGTTGGGCCGCGAGGTGCGCTGTGCCAATGACGCCAACTGCCTGGCCGTATCGGAAGCCACGGATGGCGCGGGCGCGGGAAAACGCATTGTATTTGGGGTGATATTGGGAACCGGTTGTGGCGGTGGCATTGCCGTGGAAGGCCGCGTGCATAACGGGCGTAACGGAGTTGCTGGAGAATGGGGCCACACCGTTTTACCGTGGATGCGTGCCGAGGAATTTCCTGGGCCCGACTGCTACTGCGGGCTTCGCGGTTGCATCGAAACGTTTATTTCTGGCACCGCACTGGAAAACGATTACGAGCGCGCCACGCACATCCGTCTGGAAGGAAAAGAGATTATTGCGCGCTGCGATGCCGGGGAAGCAGCAGCGGTGGCAAGCCTGGAGCGGTACGAAGATCGCCTGACGCGCAGCTTATCGCAGCTGGTGAATATTCTGGACCCGGACGTTATCGTGCTGGGCGGTGGGGTATCGCAAGTGACGCGCCTATACCGGAATGTGCCGCAGCGATTGAAGAATTACGTGTTCGGGAGAGAAGCCGATACACCTGTGCTGCCAGCCAAGCATGGCGATGCCAGTGGAGTTCGCGGCGCGGCTTGGCTGTGGCCGCTCGAAACTCCATAGAATCGAAACCCAGGACCCTGTCCCGGCAGGCACTCGTTTCAGCCGCGCAAACGTGTGTTAGATGGGCCGAATTGCGCTTCCAAAGCTACCTGAGCGGCGAGAGGCTGCAAGAAATTAGTGCCACAAAAGGAAACGCCCTTCAAAGATGCTGAAGGGCGCTTCGGAGAAACAAGTGAGTAGGAACCGGGCAACTACATGCGGCCGCGGCGAACCACTAAGAGCATCATGGCGAACATCCCAGAAAGAAGCAGCAAGAGGCTGCTGGGTTCGGGAGTTTGAACCACGTTGATCGTGATTGGCTCGTCAAACGGTGGATTGGCGCCCAGTTGCGCGTACAAATTTCCGCTCGAGAAATAGAGGTTTTCCAGCGCACCGTTGGCCGTAAAGCCCAACCCGTAATAATCGAAGAAGCTGGTGGAATTCATGTACAACACGTTGTTGTACAGAATCTCCCAGCCATCCACGACGCTGGTGGTCATGATTGCCCCTGGCCCGGAAGAGGGCAGGAGAGTGGCGCTGTAACCGTTAACCGTACCAGTCATGCCAGTAATATCGAATACGCCTGGCGTGCCTGTGGCGGTTCCCGTAAGAGTGGCGGAAATGTCGATGCCGCTGCCGATCGCGGTAAGAGTAAAACTATCCGCTTTCGCGTTTACAGCGAAGAGCAGCAAGCAAGCAAGAAAAGCAATGCAGAGTTTGGCCTTAAACATTTATCTCCAGGTTCACCATAGAGTTGCTACAGGGCTGCGGTACCCCAGGCAAAGTGAGAGCATGTTACATGCCAGAAACAATAAATTGTAAGTTATAGAAAATAAGAAGGTTAATTTCGTGGCGGGATGTGCAGTCAGGAGGACCTATACGTTACTTGCACATTATCGTCCATGTGGTTCCTAAGAGTCCATTTTACATAGGTTTACGCGTACCGATAGTGGGGGCAGTTTTATAACTTGATCCGAAGAACACCCCCCAATTAGAGATGAAGCCGAAAGCTTCCCTGGGCCAAACAAAAGTGGCCCAATCTCGAGGAGAGACCAGGCCACAGCTAAAGCACCTATTGCGTTAACTAGACCGCATCAGTCTCCCGTCGCTGACTTGCTCATCTGTGCCATGAAGGCTTTGGAGCGCCGGTCCATTTCTTCGAGTGATACGTCTTCCACGTGTTGTCCCAATCCCCACTGGTGGCCAAAGGGGTCGCGAACCTTGGCATAACGGTCGCCCCAGAACTGGTTCTGGATGGGCATATCGATTTTGCACCCAGCTTTGACGGCGCGGTCGTAGAGCGCATCCACATTGTCCGTATAGATGAAGAGGTATGAAGACTGCGGGCCTTTTGGATCGGGTGCGGTGGCCATCCCCGGGAACTCATCGCTCAACATCAAACGTGAGTCGCCGATCTGTAGTTCGGCGTGACCAATACTGTCTCCCGGACCGGTCATGCGGGCTATTTCTTTGGCTTGAAAGACTTCTTTGTAGAAATCAATCGCGCGTGCGGCGTTTTTGCACACCAGGGATGGTGTGATGGAATGATACCCGTCTGGAATTGGCTTAACGGCACACATAGTTCCTCCTTTGAAAGCGTGAGATTAGCGCGCAGGAGGCAGAGGCAACGGGTGGGCATACGGCAGAGAGCGCTGCGCGTGGAAATCCTGAATACGCCCGTGCAGGGGGCAAGTCAAGCAAGAAGTTGGTAGGAGGAGATAACTTTACGAAGCGTCGGGCGAATCCGATCGCACAATGGCAGGGAGATTTAGTATTCGCGGTAGAGTTGCGGGAACTGCTTCTTAAGTTCAGCAAGCTTGGGGAGATCGTTGATGCGGATGTAAGGGCTGTCCTGGTGATGCTTCAAGTAGTCCTGGTGATAATTCTCGGCAGGATAAAACGCTTTTAGCGGTACCACCTGGGTTGCGATTTTCTGAGGGTAAAGTTTGGCGGCTTCGAGTTGCGCAATATACGCTTCCGCGATTTTCTTCTGCTCATCGTTCGAAAAAAACACGGTGGAACGGTACTGCGGTCCCCAATCCGGGCCTTGCTTGTTCAATTCCGTGGGGTTATGCGCCACGGCGAAGAAGATCATCAGCAACTGTCCGTAAGTAATTTGCGACGGGTCGAATTCAACTTTTACGCTTTCTGCGTGCCCGGTGTCACCATTGCTTACCAATTCGTAGTGCGCGGTTGAGGCTTCGCCACCGGAATAGCCGGACGTGGCGGAGAGGACTCCACGAGTGTGCTGGAAGACGGCTTGCACACCCCAGAAGCAGCCTCCGGAGAGCACAGCGACGTCGCGGCCTTTTGAAGTAGCGATGGGCTGATCTACCAGGGGCTTAGGGAATGAGGCGCTGGTACGTGCTGCTGTCCCTGGGCGAGCGCCTGCGATGCAGAGCAATACGGCTGCGAAAACCATTCCAGCGAGGTGAAATCCGCGGATCTTCCTCATGCGTCTAGCTCCCGGGGCACTCTTTTCGATGAGAATCCATCGTTGCGTGTTGGATGCAGGAAAAGATTCCGGGGATTCATGGATAATTTTGCATTACGATGCAAATAGAGGACGCGGCCAATTTCCGGGGAGCTAGAAGTCCCAGGCCCGTCCCAATTTATGGTGGAGGCCAGTTTTTGTGAACACCGGAACGCAGCGAATGCCGGTTCTGTTTATCGGGCATGGCTCGCCGATGAATGCCATCGAACAGAACGCGTTCACGAGTGTGCTGGCGAAGCTGAGCGAGACCTTGCCCACGCCAAAGGCTGTCTGCGTTGTGTCGGCGCATTGGGTCACTCGCGGCAGTCAAGTCCTGACCGCGGAACGGCCTCGCACGATTCACGATTTCTATGGCTTCCCCAAGCCTTTATATGAAGTGGAATACCCTGCGCCGGGTGCGCCAGGGGAGGCCAAGCGTCTGGCGTTGGAACAACATCTGCTCGAAGATCACCAGTGGGGGTTCGATCACGGGGCTTGGAGCGTTTTGCGGCACATCTATCCCAAAGCGGATGTGCCGGTCTTTCAAGTAAGCCTGGATCATCAGCGCACTTTTGCCGAGCACATCGCACTTGGCCGTGAGTTAAAGGACCTGCGCGAGCGCGGTGTGCTGATTCTCGGCAGCGGAAATCTGGTGCACAATCTCCATCGCATCAATTGGGAGATGCAGGAGTCGGCGTATCCTTGGGCGCGGGAATTTGACGACAAAGTGAAGGACGCGATTAACGAGCGAGACGTGGAAGCGCTGCGCGAACCTGACCGCTGGGGCTCTAAGTTGCTGGCCGAAGCGCACCCGACGCTCGAGCACTATGCTCCCATTCTGTACTGCTTGGGGAGCACGGACACGAAGGACTTGGTAACGTATCCCTATGAAGGGATAGAGTTTGGAACGATCTCAATGCGCATGGTGCTGTTCCAGCCACGGCTTTCATCGTAGCCCCATCTGATCTCAGGATCGGCCAATTTGTAAACGAAATCTCAGTGACCGTTGCAATCACCCTCAGATTCAACTTGGGTTCTCTTTCACCTCTTCGTGGAACCTGCGCCCACCGTGGGGCATCCTACTAGGGATCTAAGAACACCATCTCCGGAGGAATGCAACGATGCGTTCGCCCCTGTATCTCGCTGTGATTCTTGGCACTGCGGTTTTGGCGGCAAACCCCGCCAGCGCGCAGGTAACTTATGGAAAGAAACCGGAATTGCCGGCGCCGTTCGCCACGCAGACGGTTGGCAATGGTCCTGACCACGCGAAGCCGCCCGCGGGATTTTGGCCCACAGTCCCCGCCGGTTTCCATATCAGCGTATTCGCCAAGGATTTCAAGGTTCCGCGATTTCTGGCGGTGGCGCCCGATGGTGACATTTTTCTTGCCGATACAGGGGCAGGAAAGGTCTACGTTCTGCGCGATCCACAACATACTGGCGTTGCCGCGCAGACAGAAACTTTTGCAGAGGGATTGAAGCGGCCCTTTGGGATTGCCTTTCACGACGACTACGTTTACGTCGGCAATACCAACGAAGTGGTGAGATTTCACTACGACAAGCAGACTTCCAAGCGGCTGGGCGATGCGGAGCACATTCTGGACGTGCCGGGCTTCGAGGGACACTTCACACGAACCGTGGCGTTCAGCCGCGACGGCAGGAAGCTGTACGTCAGCGTCGGCTCTTCCTCAAACATTGATATTGAGAAGGATGAGCGCCGCGCTGCAGTCCTGGTCTGCGATCCGGATGGTAAGAACTCGCGCATTTTTGCCAGTGGCTTGCGTAATGCCGTTGGCTTGGCGATTGAACCGCAGACCGGCGACGTTTGGGTGAGCGTAAACGAACGCGACGAGTTGGGCGACAATCTGCCGCCGGATTATTTCACTTCCATCAAAGACGGCGGGTTCTATGGTTGGCCGTACAGCTATATTGGCGACAACGTGGATCCCCGCGTGAAGCCGCAGAGGCCGGAGTTGGTGGCCAAAGCGATCATTCCCGACGTGCTGTTGGGAGCCCACGTGGCGCCGTTGCAGTTTGCGTTTTATACGGGAACGCAGTTTCCGGAATCCTATCGTGGCGGCGCGTTTGTGGCTGAGCACGGTTCGTGGAATCGTTCATCGCGAGCCGGATATCAGGTGGCGTTTGTGGGATTCAAGGACGGCAAGGCTGCGGCCGATCCCGTGCCATTTTTAAATGGATTGGTGCCCGATCCAAGCGGGAAGAGTGTGGATGGGCGTCCTGTGGGAGTGGCTGTTGCTCCTGACGGTTCGCTGCTGGTCAGTGACGATGGTGCTGGCGTGGTATATCGCGTGAGCTACGCACCCTGAGCGATTCCTGAATTCCTATTCGTGGCGGCTGGCAACGGCGAGCGCGTCACTGCACATTCAGAGTCAACTGAAGAGGTGTCATTGAAAGCGGCTTGCTCGAGCCGCTGGGCGTAGCCGTTGGTGTAATCGTGACGGTTCCCGAGGGTGTCTGAAACTTGAAAGTTGAGCTCGCGATGCCGCTGCTTGCAACGTTGGGCGCAGTGGCCAAGGCTTGCACGGTCGTGAACGTGGTCAACGGAATTGCAGCCTGATATGTGGCAGAAGACGCGGTGGGAGTTGAGCCGTCGGTGGTGTAGTGGATGGTGGCTCCAGCCGTTGTGTCCGTGATGGTCACGGACTGTGCGGCGGTAAATGTACCAGACGCAGGCTGAATGGCAGGTGTGGCGGCACTCTGCGACGGAGTCTGGACCTGAACTTGCGGAGAACTCGTGCTGCCGCAACCAATCTCCGAAAGCACGAGAGCAACAACCACGAGCACGGCCATGAGAGAGGCCAGCCTTCGTGCTGGCGCCAACATCGGGATCCTCGAACGCAACGTCCAAGTGAACAACAGAATTGCGGCCAGGAACGCCAGGGGGAAGGCTGGTTGTGGGCGCGGACGATCGAATGGAAGATTCGGAAGAGTGGGAAAAACCGCCGACTGTGAAGCGGATAGCGTTGAGATCGTAGCAGTGAAGGGAACGACAGCGCCATTTACGACCGGCAAAGTGGCGGGAACGGTGCATTGGGCGCCAAAAGGGACGCCAGAACACGTGAGATTAATCGTTCCCGAAAAGTTGGGGCCGGGGACGACTTGGAGATTGTAGCTGGCCGTACTGCCAGCGGAGACAGTGGCGATGGTTGAGCCGCCGCTTGAGGCCGGGCCAAGGAGCGCCGCGGGCAGTGCGCTGCCATAGAGGTTAATCATCTGCGGGGAGTTTGGCGCGTCGTCGGCGATGCTAAGCGAGGCGGAGAGGATGCCGTTGTCGGTGGGCGAGAAGGTGACGGAGATGGCGCAGGTCCCCTGGGCAGCGAGCGGCGCACTGCAAGTGTTTGTCTGACTCCAGTCCTTCGCGGAGGCGCCGCCCAAGGTGACGCCTACAAGAAAATGGAGGGTTGCGTTGCCGGAGTTCGTTAGCGTGATCACTTGTGGCGTGCTTGAAGTGCCTTGCGTCTGATTGCCAAAGCTTAAATTGCTGGCGGACAAAGAAACCTGGGGTTGCGGGGTGGCGGGACTGGTGGCAGTCCCCGAAAGAGCGAGTAACTGCGGGCTGCCTGGAGCGTTGTCTGTGATTTGCAGAGAAGCCTGAAAGGAGCCCGCGGCGGCGGGATTGAACGAGACGGTTGCCTGGCAGGAGGCGCTTGCAGCGAGGACCGCTGAGCAGGTTGTTGTGACGGAGAAGCTGCCGGTGGAATCACCGACGATCGCCACGGATGTAAGCGACATCGTGATATTGCCGAGATTGCTCAAGCCAACGGTAAGAGAGGAGGATTGCCCGGCAGTAGTCTGGGGAAAAGCGCCACTCCCGGAGAGTTCGAGATAAGGGCCTGAGGAAGCTTGAGGATTCGTGTTGGTGATGTAAAGTCCGGTGGCGTAGGAATTCGCTGAACCATCCGTGAAAGGTGAGCCCGAAAGTTCACTGATGGTGCCGGAAGTGGGGTCAACCTGAAAACCATGAAGCGAACCGTTGACCAAGGAATAGAGATAAGAGCCTTGCGGATCTGCCACCGTCAGCGGGCCGAACGGATACGGGGTTTGAACGGCGCTCAGCAGCGTCAACGCTCCGGTGGTTTGGTCAATCGAATAGGTATTGAGGGCGGAAGGGGCGCCAAGCGCAGAGAAGTAGAGGAAACTTCCGCTGGGATCTACGGCGATGTAGCCGGGAACTTCGTTGGAAGAATCGACAACGAGGAATGAGCTTCCCGTTTCTGAGCCGTCCACGGGCGAGAGCGAGTAAGAAACCAGCGTGCACCCAATCTGACCAGTGGACTGAAACAGAAAACGCCCCGCTGGATCCATCACGCTGGACTTGGAGTCCACACTGCCCCCGGACATCGTGCTTACGAGAGTCAACGCGCCGCTGCTTCCATCGATATCGTAAAGATCAAATCCGGAATAGAAATTACCGCCGGAATTCCCCAACGCCACGTACATGTGGCGGCCTTTAGGTTCGACGAAAAGATTCGACGGCGAGCCGTCAACAAAGTTCAACTCCAACTGCGGACCGAGATCGAGGACGGGATCGGCAGAATTGGAAGTATCAATAACGTAGGGTGTAATCGAGCTGTACGGCGTCAGCGTCGCCAGGGCGTTCTGAAAACCAACGTACACAAATTGCCCGGTTGGTTCGGTGGCAATCGAGAGAGGATTCGAAGGGGCCTGGTTCGGGTTCAGCGTGGGGATGTAAGGAAACGGAGAGCTTGGCACTTGCGTTAGAGCGCCACTCGCCGGATCAATCGCATACATGGCAATGCTGGTGGGGCCGGCAACAAACAGGAATTTCCCTTGACCATCGACCGCCATAGGAGCGGCTGCAAGCCCGGGGAAAGGGCTTCCTGGAATCAGAGAGAGTGAACCCGTAAGAGAGTTCTTATCGAACCCTGAAATCACTGCGGCGCTGGGGTTGTTTGTGCCCGCCCCGGTTGCATACACGTGTTGCTGCGGCGTCTGACAGAGGGATTGATTCGCCAACGCACACAAAAGCAAGGAAAGGATAGAGCCACGGAACACAAACGAACGGAAAACGTTGGAAGACGCTTTCATCGCGTGCTTCTCCTGACAAAATCAAAAATATGGGGACCTGAGAGGGAACCGCTATGACCTTAGCGTGATGTAGAAAGATCGTCAACAAAGATATGCAAAGAGGAACATAAATAAGGAGGAACCTTTGTTCCAAAATGGAACACTCGCTTCGAGAATACTTGCTTCTGGCAATTGTTAACGCTTGTTAATGTTTGATTCCGGCACTTTCGGTTACTGTTTTCAGCTTATGCCACCATTCACACTGGACGTTGAGAAGGGTACTGGAAGTACCGATGAAGTCGCGATTTATCAGCTGAAGGGGAAACTCAGCCTGGAGACAGTTGCTTCATTTCTGCCGAAAATTCGGGAGGAGAGCGCGCCGCACTTGGTGTTGGACATGAGCGGCGTGAACTTTTTGGATTCCGCCGGTGTGGGCGCGCTGGTCTCGCTCTTTGTCAGCCGGCGGAATCATGGGAAGACTTTTGCGCTGGCCGCCCTTGCGCCACAAGCTACCGCCGTGGTGACCGTGGCGGGATTGCAGAAGCTGCTGCCGATTGCGAAGACCGTCGACGAAGCTCTCGCCAGCAAGGCGTGATTATTAGTGCGGCTTCCAGAGGGGATGGCTGGTGAAGAGGCCATCGACGAACCCGATCTGGTAGGAAATGAACAGGCCGAAGCCCAGGCTCAGCAGGCCAGAAGCAGTTACCAGGCCGCGGCTCATCCAGGCAAAGCGCGAGCCCGCATACGTAAACGGCAGGGAAATCGCGGCTGTAATCAGGATCATTCCGCCGACCGTGCCCACGCCAAAGATCAAGAGATAGAGGATGGCCCAGCGCGGGTCATGAATCGTGGTGAGGACGAGGAGCGCCACTGCGGCGGAGCCTGCCAGGCCGTGCACGATGCCGATGAAGAGCGGGCGCAAGGAGTGGAAGACTCCCAGCTTGGCGAATGGACTGCTCAGCCAGCGGGGCGCGGCGAGCGAATCAGCGTGGTGCTCTTTAGCGGGCGCATGGGCATGCACATGGAAATGCAGATGCGAACCGTGTTCGTGAATGTGCGCGTGCTCGCCGGTGAGATGAGGATGCGCGGGCGAGAATTTTTCGCTGACCCATTTGGTGACGCCGGTGAGGTTTAAGACGCCGAGGAGGATCAACATCAGGCCGACGGCAAGCTCCATGCTGAGGCCAACGCGCGTGGGGATTACCAGATTGAACAGGATGATGGCGGCGCCGACCACAAGAATCGTTATCGTATGGCCTACGCCCCACAGCGCGCCAATCAGCGCGGCTTTGGATAGGGAGCGTTCGCGGGTCACGATGGTGGAGACCGCGATGACGTGGTCCGGGTCCGTGGCATGACGCATGCCCAGAAAGAAGCCGATGACGAGAATGGCGAGGCCGCTGATCATAGAATGCCGACGAAAGCTCCAGTACAGCTTACAGGATAATTGAGAAGGCTGCTGAGGCGGGAATGTTTCGGCGGTGGATTGGTCTCCAAGCACCAGAGATATGAGCCAATGATTTAATCGTGCCTGCCGACGTAGGAACTAAGACGGGCGAAGGTTAACCATTGCAGGGAGTGTAGCAGCACAAGGGCTAAGAAAATCGGAGTGCCAAAGTAGAAAAGAGATGTCAGTCCCTGAATGAATTGGCCAAACCGTTTTGCCGTCACCAAAGTCGTAAAGGCTCTAGGGATACTTAACGAAATGAAGAATCCAAATAGATATAAGGTAAATAGATGAAGCTGTCGAAGGTTCGCTAGGCGTCTGTTCAGTTTTCGGAGGGGGGACCGTGACGAGCATGCGTTCTCGCTTGCGGAATTTTTCTCGAGAGAATGGAGGCGAAAGAACACATAGGACGAAAGATAAAGCGTATAAACGGAGACACCACAGAAATACAAGAAAAAGAGTCTATTGCTCACGGAAAGCCACTGCCAGACAAACCTAAAATCGACATCTGTTATTGACATACACTTCACCTAATTATTAGACACCAACCAGTGAAGATGGTGCCTGGAAGCGTTCGGCTGACAATGGCGCCTACTGAGAATTGAGTTAAAGCCAAACTTGTGACGCCAAGGCCGGCGCGGTCTCTACTCCCCCTTCAGGATGCGCATGAATTCGGTGGCGGCGTGGGGGAGGCGGGCGCCTTTGCGCGAGATGATGTAGAGATGGCGTGGCATGCTGAGTTGGCGGAGCTTCAGCTCTTTCAGCAGGCCGCGTTCGACTTCCCAATTCACGCACATGCGCGGGACGATGGCCACGCCCATGCCCATCTGGACGAAGCGCTTGATGCTTTCGATGGTGGGCATTTCGATGGGCATATTCAGGGGCGTGTGATGCTTCGCGAACAGCTCGATGACCTTGCGGCGGAAGGGCGATTCCACGATATGCGCGATGAAGTTTTCGCCGCCCAACTCCTCGATGTCCACTTCTTTTTTCTTCGCTAGAACGTGTTTAGGCGGGACCACCAGCGTCAATTCATCTTTCAGGATTTCCGTGGCCAGCAATTGCGCGTCGCGCGGAATAAAGGAAACGGCGCCAAGATCCAGGCGATAGTTGACCACTTCGTGAGGAATATCGCGCGAAAACATGCGATGCAGGCGCACCTGGATGCCGGGATGGAGTTCGCGGTATTTGGCCAATGCGGGAAGCAAAGCGTGGATGGAACTTTCGTTGACGCCCAGGGCAAGCTCGCCGCGCTTGAGGCCCTCGAGCTCCATTAGGCTTTTCTTAACTTCGTCGCGCAGGTTCAGGAGACGTTCGGCGTATTCGCGCAGCAGAGTTCCGGCATCGGTGAGGCGCACGGGACGCGCGCCGCGCACAAACAACGGCTGGCCCAGAGAATCTTCGAGCTTGCGGATAGCCAGGCTGATGGCTGGTTGCGTGCGATAGAGCCTTTCAGCGGCCCGAGAGAAGCTGCCTTCCTTGGCAACAGTAAGAAATACTTGTAGTTCGCCGAGATCCATGGAGCAAAACCCCTAGTCGGGCGCACAGCGAAATTCGCCTGTGTTGGGGTAGACGGTGGAGCGTGCCGGCCCCGGTCCCGCTATCCCCTAGTATAAGATAGAATTATGAATTATAGAACGAAGATAAATTGGACTAAAGGACCCTGGCGTGCGTAACTGAATTGTTAGCTTCGGGGGTGCCCATGAGCCACGTACGCATATTCGATACCACCCTTCGCGACGGGGAACAGTCGCCCGGCTTCTCGATGAACACGCAGGAGAAGATTCAAATGGCGCACCAGCTTGCCGCGCTTGGCGTGGACATTATCGAGGCGGGCTTTCCGATCGCGTCCAAGGGCGACCTTGAGGCTGTGCTGGCCGTGGCGAAGGAAGTTCGCGAAGTGCCCATCGCGGCGCTGGCGCGAGCCCGCAGAGACGACATACTGGCGGCTGCTGAATCACTAAAGCCGGCGAAATATCCACGCATGCACGTGTTTCTGGCGACTTCGGACCTGCACTTGTCCGCCAAGCTGCACATGACGCGCGAGCAGGCGCTGGAAGCCATCGGGTCGATGATTAAATTGGCGCGGAATTTCGTGCCTGAGGTGGAATTCTCCGCCGAAGATGCGGGGCGGACCGAGATTGAATTTTTGTGCAAGGCTTGTCGGGTTGCCGTGGACGCCGGCGCAACGATTTTGAACTTGCCGGACACGGTTGGCTACGCCGTGCCAGAAGAATATGCCGCGATGTTCCTGAAAGTGCGCGAACACCTGGGCGATCCAGAGCACATCATTCTGAGTGCGCATTGCCACGACGACCTGGGCCTGGCGGTGGCGAATTCACTGGCAGCGGTTCGCGCCGGAGTGCGCCAGATTGAGTGTACGGTGAACGGCATCGGCGAGCGCGCAGGCAACGCGGCATTGGAAGAAGTTGCGGTGGCGCTGGCGGTGCGCAAGGAAAGCTTTGGCGTGGCTACGAAGCTGAAACTGGACGAGCTGTACAAGTCCAGCCGCTTGCTGACGCAGATTACCGGGGCGCAGGTGGCTCCTAACAAGGCCGTGGTGGGCGCAAATGCTTTTGCGCATGAAGCCGGAATTCACCAGGACGGCATCATCAAGAATCCGCTGACGTATGAAATTATTTCGCCGGAGGCTGTTGGCGTGCCTTCGCGTTCGCTGGTGCTTGGAAAGCACTCCGGGCGTCACGCGCTGCGCATGTCACTGACGGAACTTGGCTACGAGCCGAGCGATGCCGAACTGGCCGAATGCTACCGCCGGGTGACAACGCTGGCCGATGCATCGAAGCAGGTGCGTGCACGCGACCTGATGACCATTGCCCACGAAGTGATGCGCCGCAAGAGCGTGGCGGTGGGAAGCGAAGCCGCACCCGCGGTTTGAACCGCGCTACAATTATTAGCAGGCTGCGGAGTGGCGACTTAGGCGGTCATTCCGCTTGGTGCGAGGAATTCTCTTTTCGCATGGGAACCTAAGAGCAGAGGGATTCCTCACTTCGCAGGCTCCGTTCGGAATGACGGGTTAGTGGTCTTTTGGCAGGCGGATGGAATGGTGACTCGGATATGAAGTTGAAGAAGAAGATTGTGCTCTTGCCGGGCGATGGGATTGGTCCGGAAGTGACGCGGGCGGCTGCCAGCGTGCTCCAGGAATGCGCGCGGGAATTCCAACATCAATTTGAAATGATCGAGATGCCGGTTGGCGGTGCTGCGATTGATAAGTCTGGCGGGCCGCTGCCGAACGAAACGCTGGACGCTTGCCGTAATGCCGATGCGGTGTTTCTGGGAGCGGTAGGCGGACCAAAGTGGGATGCGCTGGCGGTGGGGAAGCGGCCGGAGACGGGCTTGCTTGGCTTGCGCAAAGGGCTTGGACTTTATGTGAATCTGCGGCCCGTGAAGGTGCTGGAGCCGCTGCGCAGCATTTCGCCGTTGCGTCCCGAACGCCTGGGCGATCTGGACATCGAGATTGTTCGCGAGCTTGCCGGGGGAATGTATTTCGGCGAGCGCGGCAGCGTGAACGAAAACGGGGTGGAGCGGGCGTTTGACACGGAGTCTTACTCGACGCCGGAAGTCGAACGCATCGCGGTGTTTGCTTTCAAGCGCGCGGAAGCGCGCTCGCGGCGGCTGTGTTCAGTAGATAAGGCTAACGTGCTGACGAGTTCGCAGCTTTGGCGGCGTACGGTGACGGCAATGAGCGCGGTGTACCCGGCGGTGAAGCTGGAGCACATGTACGTGGATAATGCCGCGATGCAGCTCACGCTGCGGCCCACGCAATTCGATGTGATTCTCAGCTCGAACATGTTTGGCGATATTTTAAGCGATGCGGCCGCGGCGCTGGTCGGCTCGATTGGCTTGATTCCCTCGGCGAGCTTTGGAACGAGCGCGCCGTTGTTCGAGCCGATTCACGGCTCGGCACCGACGCTGGCGGGGAAAGATGTGGCCAATCCCATCGGGTCGATTCTGAGCGCCACGATGATGCTGCGCGATACGTTTGGGCTGGGTTTGGAAGCGGATTGGGTGGAGCAGTCGCTGGTGCGCGTGCTGGGCGGCGGCTATCGCACCGCGGACATCGAAGAGCCCGGCACGAAGACGGTGAGCACTTCTACGTTTATGGAGAATTTGCACCGGGAGATGCAGCGAACGTTTGAGCACGCGGAGAAGTATGGTTGGGGCGTGTGAGTTGCAGATTCATGAAGTTGTCGGTGCGGCTTGGGGCTCGGAGTGTTTAGTCGCTGCACACTGGCGGGTCATGGCGCATTGCCATCTCCGCTGATTCTGTTTTCCGTTTAACTGTCGTAATAGCGGCCATTCACTTCTTCACCGATGATGGCGAAAGCGGATTTCGACGTTTCGAGCGGATCAGACTTCCATGAAAAACCGATTGATGGAACGGCAACTTCCGCCTCCATCTGACACGTTGCGCGGAAGCCAGTGAATCGGAAATGTTTGGCGACGTCCTCGTACAATACGGATTCACCGGTTGATTTCCAGACCATTTTGAAGGTCATGCGTGCCGGCGTCGCGACTGAATCCAACGCCGGCCACCTGGGCTGATCGACCACGGGGACGTCTTTCATTTGCAGCGTCAAAGTGTTTTTGTCTTCACTGATGGTCACTCCGCCCTCCGGCACAGGCACTACCCAATAAAGTCCGGAGGGCGCAATGGGTGGGTGGAAGTCATGAATCTGATTGGCAGGGGCAGCCTGTCCCTGGAAAAGGGTGAGTCATATGTGAGTGAAAGTCCCGCGCTGCGTGGTTCGCGCCGCCCAGTATTCCCCCAGCATCACGCCGTAGTCGGTCGTCGGACTGCCGAATGCGATGCGATTCCCCTTGTTGTCGGTTCCCATCCCAGTAAAGGTGCTGCAGCGGGCCACACGTCCCTTGAAATGGTAAATGTGCGACGGTTCCAGATTCGGGCCCGCCGGCTGATTATGGCTGCCATTTTTATCCAGCCAAGGAATTGGGTAGGGTTCATCGCCGCCGTTCGCGGTCATCGGCTGCTGCCCAGGAAAGGCATCCATCGCGAACGGAAGCGCAAGCGGAATCGTGGCTAAAACCCCAGCTTTCAAGATATCGCGGCGACTGTGGATGACCATCGGCTGCCTCCTCAAGTAAAATTGGCCAGACAAGCGCTGCTGGATCAGTTTGCGATCCCCGCGCCGAACCCGTGCGAAGCTTTCGTCATCATGCAAACTTTCTGTGCCCTGCCCCCCGACGCTCTTTTCGTCTTAGGATGCACGTGCCCCTTTCACTGGTACGTTTTCTAAATGATTCCCCAAATTAGAGCCGCGGAGTACTGGAACGACAAAACACGGCTGCGCAAAGCGGTCCAGTGACGTTTCTTGCTTGAGGAGCGACGCAAGCAGGTTGCGGGAAGCGCGTGGGGGTGTTAATTTTGATGATTCCAAACGGCCTGGACGCTCGCTTCGTAGTGTAATGAAGAATCGGGGAACGGCCAGGCTGCGATTCCGGAGCAGCGCCGAGCGCAGCAGCAACAGCCCGGGGAATTCCGTAAGATTGCAGGACGCCTCTGTTCCCGAGCGGTTGAGTCTCTAGAAAAAAGATGCCAGAACATTCTCCCAACCTGAATGGCAAAGAAGCCGAGAGTGTGCGCCGGGTGAGCTACTGGCGCGTGGAAGGCTCGCTATTTGAAATCAGCGCGTTGCGCAGCGTGGGCTTCTTCAACTGGAACAGCCAAAGTTTTCTGGAACGGTGGATTCGCCGTGGCGCGATGGTGGCGTTGACAGTGTTACGGCCGCTGGCATATCTCTCCAGCCGCAAGTTTGCCACGCGATTTATCCACGGCGTGTTGCGGGGAATCACGCGCGACCGCCTGGATCTGCTGGGCGAAGAATATTTCCAATACATTTTGAAGCCGAGGATGCGGCGCGAAGCGGTGGAAAAGCTGGTGGATGCGGTGCGCGAGGGCGAACGCGTCGTGCTGGTCGGCCAGCTTCTGGAACACATTTTGCGGCCCATGGCGGAGCATTTCAGCGTGGACGGCTTCATCGCGAACCGGCTGGAGTTTCGCGACGGCGTGGCCACGGGACGCTTGCTGGAGCCGGTGATTCGTCCGCGCGGCCCGTTTGCCTGGCTGGCCAGCGGTTCGGTGGATGGACGAATCAGCCGCGATCGTTTGCTGTCGCAACTGGATTGGAAGAAGACGCCCGGACTGCTGCAAACCACAGTGCAGCCGGTGGCGCGACCCAAACCTCCCGCGGGGCGAGCGGTGGAACTCTTCAGCGATACGCCGCGCATCGAGCGGCTGAATGTGCGCGAAACGCTGGCCGGGAAACACCTGTTGCTGGTTGGCGTGACCGGATTTATAGGGAAAGTCTGGCTGGTGGACCTGCTGGAAAAAATCCCTGACATTCGCAAAATCACGCTGCTTATTCGGCGCAGCCGCACGACGCCTTCGCAACGCCGCTTTGAAAAGATTGTGGAGGAGTCGCCCACCTTCGACACTTTGCACGAAATGCATGGTGCCGGTATTGCCGCGTTTCTGCGAGACAAAATTGAAGTGGTGGAAGGCGACGTGAGCCAGCCGGGGCTCGGGCTCGACCCTGAGGTGCAAAAGCGGTTGCAGCAATCGGTGGACGTAATTGCGAACAGCGCCGGGCTTACCGATTTCAATCCCGATTTGCGGGATGCGCTTTCGTCGAACGTGGATTCCGCGCAAAATCTGCTGGAATTCCTGAAGCACTGCGATCACGCCGGGCTGATGCACCTTTCCACGTGCTACGTTGTGGGCATGCGGGACGGACGCGTGGTGGAAGAGTTGCGCGTGAATTACAATCCCGCGAATCATCCGGATTTCGATGCGGAGCGGGAAGTGGCTTCGCTGCGCGAAATGATCAAACGGGTTGAAGAGCGCGCGGAAAGCCCGGTGCTTGTGAAGGCGTTGCGGAGGCAGGCGCTTGGCCGCAGCGGCGATCCCAACAGGGTGGCAGCCGTCGAGCTTGAAGGGATGTTGAAGCGCAACCGGGCACGCTGGGTACGCAATCGTTTGGTGCGCGCGGGGATGAAGCGAGCGCAGCACCTGGGCTGGCCGAATACGTACACGTTCACGAAAAGCTTGGGCGAATCGTTGCTGGCGCAGCGCGGCCGCGAGCTGGCCATTGCCATTGTGCGGCCTTCGATTGTGGAGAGTTCCACGCGCACGCCATTCACGGGATGGAACGAGGGAATCAACACGTCGGGGCCGCTGTCGTATTTGTTGGGCACGAATTTCAGGCAACTCCCGTCGAACGAGCGGAAATGCCTGGACGTGATCCCGGTGGACATGGTGACGCGCGGGATGACGCTGATTGCGGCGGCGCTGGTGCAACGCAAGAATGCGCGACTGTACCAACTGGCGACTTCGGGAATCAATCCCGTGAACATGGGCCGCTCCATTGAACTGACGGGTCTCGCGCACCGCAAGCACTACAAAGCGCAGCCAGGGATCGATCATTGGCTGAAAGTAAAACTGGAAACCATTCCCGTTTCCAAGCTGCGGTACGAGCGCATGTCCATCCCCATGCAAAAGGCCGTGGTTTCGCGCATCAACAAAGCCGCCGCGAGTTTGCACATGGGCAAGCCGCCGCTGGCCAAGACCGAACGCGACCTGGTGCGTGTCGAAAAGCTTATCGAACTTTACGAGCCGTTCATTCTGCACAACGAACACGTCTTCGAGTGCGAGAATGCCCGGCTGCTTTCGGCGGCGCTTCCACCCGAAGAAAAAGAGATGTTCGATTTTTCGCCGGAAACCATTGACTGGTGGGATTACTGGATTAACATCCACATACCGGCTCTGCGGCGGTGGTGCTACCCGCTGATGGAGGGGCGGCCGCTGGAAGCCCGCGAACCGCGGGTGTTGGAGTGGCCCGCGCTTTCTCCGGGAGCATCCGCGGCGTCTCGTTAAGCCGCAACACGATCCTCATATGGCCATTTTCCTGACGGGCTCGACAGGATATCTGGGCAGTTACCTGGTGGCGGGACTCTTCACGGGGCACCCGGACCGGCTGAATCTGCTGGTGCGCGCAAAGTCGCAGCAGGAAGCGCGCGAGCGGCTGTGGCAATCGCTGCAACTCCATTTTGAATTTCCCGAATTTCTCGAGCGCGTGGAATCGCGTGTGCGGATCTTTCTCGGCGATTTGACCAGCGAACGATTTGGCTTGGATGATGACGAATACCACGCGCTGGTGGATTCCACGGATTCCATCCTGCATTGCGCAGCTTCGCTGAACCGCAAGTCCGAAAAACAATGCTTGAACGTGAATTTACGCGGGTCGCTGGAAATGATTCAACTGGCGCGGCGCGCACAGAATCGTAACGGTCTTCGGCGTTACTCGCATGTCTCCACGGTGGCGGTGGCGGGCAAGCGGCAGAATGAAGTGGTCACCGAAGACGCTTCGATTGACTGGCGCCGCTCCGATTACGATCCTTACGCGCGCACGAAGAAATTCTGCGAACACATGGTGCATCAGCTTCTGCCGGATGTGCCGCACACGATTTTCCGGCCCGCGATCGTGATGGGCGACAGCCGGCGGCCAGAGACAACGCAGTTCGATATGGTCCAGGCCTTTGCGACGCTGGCACGTTTGCCCGTTTTGCCGCTGCGCCCCGGCGACAAGGTGGACATCGTCCCCGCGAATTATGTTGGCGGAGCCATCGTCAAGATTCACCAGATGGAGAAGCCCGGCTTTGGGATTTATCATTTGTCGTCGGGCACAGGTTCGCAGACCTATAAGGAAATTACGGATGCGTTGGCCGAGCAAGGGCACTGGAGCAGGCCGAGCTATCAGCCATGGCTCGGCGGACCGTTCTCAAAGACGGTGAACTGGCTGGCGTTCCGGGGTGGCGCGGTGGGCTATGGCGCTTCGCTGATGAAGGTTTTTTGGCCGTACCTGGATTGGAATACAGTGTTTGATAATTCTCGCGTGGTTTCGGAGATGGGTGAAACTCCGGCGAAGTTCTCGACTTACGCGTATCCTTTGCTGCAATTCAGCCGCAAGAACCAGTTCAAATATCCGGCGAAACCCTGGCCGGGTATTGCTGCCGGAAAAGTGGCAATAAATGCGGGGAGTGCAGGCGCATGACGGATTTTCTTCTGGTTGCGTGGGTAAGCGCGCTGATCGAGATCCGGCGATTCGGCTGGATGTTCGGCCTTGGCAAGCGCTGGACGCCCGGCGAAAAACTGAAAATCCTGTTCGCGGGTTACAACGGGACGCGCAACACGGGCAGCGATGTGCGCGTGCAGGAGATTTTGCGGCAGGTGCGCCACGTGCTGGGCGCGGAGAATGTCGAGTTCAGCGTGATGACGCAGAACTTTGACCGCACCAAAGGATACTTCGAAGGCGCGCGGCAAGTGCATCTCCCGGATGTGTACCCGCCTTTCTTGTTCCGCGAAGTGCATGCGAATCACGGCGTGGTGGCTTGCGAAGGCTCGATGTTTAAAAGCAAATTCGCGAACGCCCTGACCACGATGATGATTGGGTCGCTGGGGATCGCCTCGGCGCAAAATAAGTTGTCCGTGGCGTACGGCGGCGATGCCGGCCACATGGACGACCTGATCAAATGGATGTGCGGACGGTACACGGGGGAATCGCTGGTCATCACGCGGAGCCTGGAATCGCAACAATTACTGAGCGGACTCGGCGTGCCCAACGAATTGGGCGCGGACACCGCGTGGACCTTTGAGCCGCATCCGCCGGAATATGGGCGCAAGGCTTTGCGGGAATTGGGCTGGGACGAAAAGACGCCCGTCCTCGCGCTCTGCCCCATCCACCCCTTTGTCTGGCCCGTACGCGCGTCGATCGGGAAATATCTGGCGCGCGTGGCTTCGGGCGCTTACAAAGACAGCCAATACCGCACAGTTTATTTTTTCGAGTCGGGGGCGGAGGTGGACCGCAAATTCGCGCACTACGTCTCCGGCTACGCCAAAGCGGCGAAAGCGTTCCTGCAAAAGCATCGCGTGTTTCCGATTCTCGTGGCGATGGAGCGGCTGGATGCCGTGGCTTGCCGCGAGATTGCGAAAGAAATTCCCGGCACCCCGATCCTGACTTCGGATGAATTCGACATGTTCCAGTTGGTGTCCATCCTGCGTGAATGCACCTACATGGTTTCTTCGCGGTATCACGGGATCGTCACCTGTATGCCCGCGCAAGTGGTTTCCGCCGGCGTCACAATGGATGAGCGCATTCGCAACCTGATGCGTGAACGCGGGCACCAGCATTTGCTACTTAACGTGGACGACCCCGATCTCGAACCGAAATTGTTGCAAGTGATGGAATCGCTGGTGACGGAAGCCGAGGCGATTCGTGAAAGCATCGGCGAGACGGTGGTGAGCAACCTGAAAGCCATGGCGCGCATGGCCATCTTCCTTGAAGATGAAGTACGCCGCACCTACCCGGAGTTTCCGCTGCGGCGCGGCGTGGTGAGCTGGGAAGATAATATTCCGCCGCTGAATGAGAATTTACGAAAGCTCGTGGAGGCCTACGATCGGACTCCCGCCGCCCTGGCGGCGAGCCGCTGAACACTCATGACGAATTTCCTCGAAAACGCTTTCGGCGAACTGCAAAAGGCGGCGGAACGCGTGGTGTTGCGCGAAGTTCGTGGCGAAACATTCATCAGCGTCTCCGGCCAGGAATTGCTTGACCTGGTGGCGCGCGCACGGGCCTATTTTCGCCAGGCGGGCGTGCGGCTGGGAGATCGTTGCGCGTTGCTGGGACCGAATTCCATCCGTTGGATTGCTATCGATCTGGCGTTGATGGCGGAAGGCGCGATTGTGGTGCCGCTGTATGCGCGACAAGCGGCAGCTGAACTAGTTGGCATGATGAACGATTGCGGCCCACGGCTCCTTATCGTAAGCGACGCCGCGCTTGGCGAGGCAGTAGCCGCGGTTTGGCCCGATGCGCCGGCGCGTGTGACATTTGATGAAGTGCTGAAGAAAGTCCCGGCAGGAAAGGCCCTTCCATTAGAGCTAGGCCAGCGGCGGCCTGAAGACCTTGTCACCATCATTTACACCTCCGGCACGTCGGGTGAACCCAAGGGCGTGTGCCTGAATGTGCGCAATGTGGATCATATGCTCGGTTGCACCGATCAGCGCCTGGATCAATTGATGGGCGCTTCGCGCGAGCCGGATCGCGTTTTTCACTATTTGCCCTTCAATTTTGCGGGTTCGTGGATTCTGCTGCTTACCTGCATGTCGCGGGAAACTGTACTGACGCTTTCCACGGACCTGAACCGCCTGGCTGACGAAATCCGCCTCGCTTCACCGCATTATTTTCTGAACGTGCCGACGCTTCTGGAACGAGTGAGGCGCGGCGTGCTCGAGGCGATTGCCAAACGTGATAAAGCGATTCAGAATATTTTTCAGAAAGCGCGCGAAGCCTGGGAGCGCGAACAGCGCAACGAGCGGCGCGCCTCGGATGCGATTTGGCTGTTCCTCGGGCGAAGGCTCATTTTCCGCAAAATTCGCGAGCGTTTTGGTCCTTACCTGCGCGCGTTGATTTGCGGTTCCGCTCCATTGGCGCCAGAGACGCAGCAATTTTTTCAGATGCTGGGGATTCCGGTACTGCAAGTTTATGGGCTGACGGAAACCACCGCCATTTGCACCATGGACGATCCGCGAATCGCCGCGGAGCCCGGCCGCGTGGGGCAAGCCATCCCGGGAATCGAAATGCGCACGGGAGAGAACGATGAAATTCTGGTGCGCGGTCCAAATATTTTTCCTGGCTATTGGAATCGTTTGGACGAAACGGGAAACGTGCTGAAAGACGGCTGGTTCCATAGCGGCGATCAAGGCGAAGTGAATTCAAGGGGTAACTGGCGGATCAGCGGGCGCATTAAGAATCTGATCATCCTGAATTCCGGGCACAACATTGCCCCGGAGCCGATTGAAGAGAAGCTGGCGCAACACCTAATAGGGGCGCAACAGATTGTGCTGGTGGGGAATGGACGCGGCTATTTGTGCTTGCTGGTCACGGGGGCGGTTGAAGCAAAGGCTGTACAAACCGCACTGGACCTGGTGAATTCGGAGTTGCCGCACTACCGGCAAGTGCGCGACTTCGCGATTCTGCCGGAGCCATGCACGCCCGAAAATGGCTTGTTGACCGCGAATGGCAAGTTGCGTCGTGATGCCATCAACGAAAAGTTCCACGAAGAAATCGAGCAGATGTACCGCAAACATGCCGCTGCCGCAGGCGGAAACTCATGAGCAAAGGGCGAGCCAGCCGAGCCGCGGTGAAAGAGTTTCGCGGCGAAGCGTTGCGCTGGGAATGGCGCGAAGGCGTTGTGGAACTCACGCTGGACTTTCCCCCGCTCAATGAGATTGGCACCGTGATGCTGGCGGACCTGGAGAAGTTCGTGGCCGCGTTCGATGGCCTGGCGCCGATCACTTGCGTTTGTATCATCACCAGCGCGCGGCCCGGCGGTTTCTGCGCGGGCGCAAATCTGAAGGAGTTGTACGAAGGTGCATTGCCGCTGCCGCCGAAAAAGCGCGTGGCTGGGACGCGGGCGTTCCTGAAGCGCATCCATGCGGTGATGAACGCGCTGGACGCAGCGCCGTTTGTGACCATCGCCGCGGTGCACGGCCTCTGCATGGGTGGAGGGCTGGAACTGGCGCTGGTGTGCGACTTGATCGTGGCGGACAAGATGGCGCGTTTTGGTTTTCCCGAACTGCGGCTGGGCCTGATTCCTGGATTCGGTGGAATTCCAAGACTGCGGCGAGTTGTGGGCAATGGATTCATCCGCGATCTGCTGTTCACGGGGCGGACCGTGAAAGCGGAAAGCGCACAGCAGGCGGGGTTGGTGTCGCATCTCGCCGGTGAAGGGTATGCGTTGCAAGTGGCGCGCTCGATGGCGCAGCAAGTGACCAAATTCGACCCGGAAACGCGCGTGGCAGCCAAGAAATTCCTGAAGCCCATCCCTTACCAAGAGCTCCGCAAAGAAATCGAGCTCTTTTGCAAATTGTTCAATCGTCCCGTGGTGATGGAAAGCTTACGGCGATTCGTCGAGTCCGACGATCCCATGAAGCATCTGCCGGTGGCGGAGCGATCGAAAGAATCTTGAAACGAATTTGTTGCTGAGGTGAGCCGATGAATTCCCGCACGAGAAATTTCGTAATTTGCAGCGTGGCCTTGCTTCTTGCTTCCTCGCTCCTGAGTTCCTGTTCAAGTCCGCGGAAAGACTCAGCCACATTCGATGCCGACGGCACCGCGCGCATTACGCGCATCATCCCCATGCCTCCGACAGTGAGCCCCGAAGGACAGAAGTGGCTGGAATCCCTGACGCACACAAAATCCGGACCGCGATCGCTAGAGGAACAGCGCAAAGGTACGGATGCGTGGCGCGCGGAGGGCACGGCGGCCGCAAAAAAGTATTTTCCGGTGAATGTGGAAGAGAAAATCATCGCGGGCGTCCGCACAGACATCATTACGCCGCTGGAAATGCCAGAAGCGAATCGCAACCGCGTATTTATCAATCTGCATGGCGGCGGCTTCGTCACGGATTCCGGATCGTTGATCGAAGGCATCCCTATCGCCAATCTGGCGAAGACCAAAGTTGTCTCCGTGTACTACCGGCTGGCCCCGGAGTATCCCTTCCCCGCAGCCGTGGATGATGTCGTGGCTGTGTACAAAGAATTGTTGAAGGACTATAAGCCGCAGAGCATTGGAATCTTCGGGACTTCCGCGGGAGGCATTCTGACGGCGGAAGTGGCAGTGCGACTGAAGCAATTGGGCGAACCGATGCCCGGCGCGCTGGGCTTGTTCTCGATTCTGGCGGATTTTACAAAGTTCTCGGACTCTCAGAATTTTTTCACCCTGAGCGGATTGCCGGGTGACCTGGCGCCGCGATATCCGAGCGAAGCCCACGATGGCCCCTACGTCGGCAAGACCGATCCCAAGGATCCCGTGCTTTCGCCGATGTTTGCGGACTTGCACGGAATGCCGCCAACTTTGCTGGTGACCAGCACGCGTGACATGCTCTTGAGCAACACTGCGCTCTTCCACCTGGCGCTGCTGCACGCGGGCAACGATGCGCGACTACTGGTTTACGAGGCGATGCCGCATGCATTCTGGTACCACTTTGAGTTTCCCGAGACGCAGGATGCCCTGCAACAAATGGCCAAGTTCCTCGACGAAAAAGTCCCCGCAGAGGAACCTATCGGCAAGCCTGCGACGACAAACAAGCCCGCAAAATGAACTGGTGCAAATGTTCGGGCGACTGAGACCCGCTCATTCCAACTATCTTTCCGGTATGTTTTCCTTCTCTTGCTGGGAATGATAAATTGATCTTCTATGCGCACATTGGAACAAACCACCAGTGAAATTCTTGAGCTGGCGACGAAGCAATTCAAGGTACCGGAAGGCTCGCTGAATGCCGGCGACGATTTCTACAAGAAACTTGGAATTGATAGTTTGCAGGCGCTGGACCTGCTCTCGCGGCTGGAAAATCATTTCAAAATTGAATTGCCGGACTACGAAGTACAGGGCGTTAGCGACTTCAAAACGCTCGCGGAGCGCATCCAGGCGCGCTTGTAACTGCTAGGCGGTGTGGCGCGGATACAAAGGGCCATCACGCGGGCCTTCATCAAACGCAATTTCCAGTTTTTTTGACTCACGGTTGCCAACGCTTTATCCTTTATCAATCCTTAGGTGGAACGTTTTCTGCTTTTTAGGCGAGACGGTCATTCCGCATGCTGGATTTGAGCAAATATCCGTCGATTGGCGCGGCGCTGCGCGATGCGCTGGAAACATTCACGGCCGAAGTGTGCCTGTTCGAATCCGACCGCGGCGATGAGAAAGCGCGCCTGACTTACCGCGATTTCAAAGAGAGCGCGCTGCCCTTCGCGAAAGCATTGCAAGAGACAGGTTTCTCCGCCGGGGACCGCGCCTCCATCATCATGACCAATCAGTCGAAATGGCTGATTTCGGCCTACGCCATATTTTATGTTGGCGGAACGCTGGTGCCGCTCGACTACAAATTGAAACCCGAAGAGCAGTGGCAACTCTTGAAGCATTCTGGCGCCAGCATCCTGATCACCGAATACGGTATCTGGCGGCAACTCAGCGCGTCGACGGGACGAGCGGATGCCACCAACATCAAAACTGTCTTCGTGACGGAAGCGCCTGCCAATGCCAAGCTTGCCGGTGCGCGTCGCTGGGAAGAAGCAAAAGGAACCGGCGAGCCCGTGTTTGCGCCGCGCCAGCGTGATGATCTTGCGTGCATCGTCTATTCTTCCGGCACCGGCGGAACTCCCAAGGGCTGCATGATGACGCACGAGAATTACCTGGAGCAGTGCATGTCCTTGACGGCGTGGTACCCGTTCTGGCCCGGCGTACGCTACCTCAGCATTTTGCCCACAAACCACGCCATCGATTTCATGGTGGGCTTTTTGGGGCCGTTCACGTGTGGCGCCGCGGTTGTACACCTGCGCACGTTGCGCCCAGAATTTGTGCGAGAGGCTTTCCCCAAATATCAAATCACTTACGTCAGCCTGGTGCCGCTGGTGTTGAAGAATTTGCAGAAGGGTTTGCAAGCGCGGTTCGAGGAATTGCCGCCAGCGCGCAGACGCATTTTTGAAGCACTGCGAAGGGTTAACATCGCCTTGACGAAGAGCCGCCCACACCTCGGCATTAGTCGGCATTTACTAAAACAGGTCCACGCGGCATTCGGTGGACGCCTGGAAGCCATTATCGTCGGCGGCGCGTTCACGGAACCGCAAACGTTGCAATTTTTCTACGACCTCGGCATCCCTGTGGCGAACGGTTACGGACTGACGGAGGCCGGAACCGCCGTCACTGTCAACGATCTGAAACCTTTCCGCGCGGACACCGTGGGGAAGCCACTGCCGGGCATGGAAGCGCGCATCGTGAATCCCGATGTCGACGGGATTGGCGAAGTGGCCGTACGCAGCAAAACAATTATGGCGGGTTATCTGAACGAGCCTGAGATGACCGCGGAAGCGATTGTGGATGGATGGCTGATTACGGGCGACATGGGCCGCTTTGATGCGCACGGCCATTTACAACTCTTCGGCCGCAAGAAAAATATGATCGTTACCGAAGAAGGGAAAAATGTTTATGCCGAGGACGTGGAGAACGCTTTTGAAGGCTTGAAAGTGAAAGAGTTTTGCGTGTTCGCCGCGAACTATATCTGGCCGCAGCGCTCCATGGTGGGCGAGCAATTGGTGTTGGTCATTCACCTGGATACGGGCCAGACGTTCAGCGACGAATTGCGCGCCGAAATCAGTGCGCGCAACAATCGCTTGATCAACTACAAGCGGGTGCACGGCCTGGTGGTCTATCACGAGGACTTCCCTCTCACGGCGTCAATGAAACTCATTCGCAAGACACTGGCGCAGCGCCTCGGCGCACTGGACCGCAGCAATGCTGTTCTGCCGATTTAGGCCTGGAAAAGGTAGAATCGTCTTACCGGACGAACCGTGAAAGATAGCTTTCTTGCCATCGTAAACCCAGCGGCGGGCGGCGGGCGTACGGCGAAGCTTGCCGGGGCGCAGCTTGCACGGCTGCGAAAGAACGGTCTGCGCGTGGATGTGATTGCATCCACCGAGCCAGGCCACGCGATCCAACTGGCTCGCGAAGCCTGCGAACAGGGATATCACCGATTCCTCGCCGTCGGCGGAGACGGAACCGCGCACGAAATCCTGAATGGAATCTTCGGGCGCGAAACGCGCACGGAACGGATTGAACTGGGTTTCCTGCCGCTTGGCACCGGCAATTCCTTTCTGCGGGATTTCGCGAAAGATGGCGCGGAAAACTCGATGGAGGCCCTGCTCACGGGACGCAAGCGCCGCGTGGATTTGTTGCGCCTTCGCCATGTCAACGGGACGATTTATTCGTTCAACTTGCTGAGTGTGGGATTCACCGCCGACGTTGGCGCGCTCACCAACCGCGTTTTCAAACCATTTGGACATTTGGGTTATCTCCTCGGCGTTTTCGTGCGCGTTGTGCAATTGAAGCGGCGCGGATTCAGAATGCGCGCTGATGCGGATGACGCCTGGGATGACCGGCGGTGTCTCTTCCTTACGTTTAACAACAGCAAGTACACAGGCGGCACCATGATGATTGCGCCGCAGGCGGATCCCACCGATGGCCTGATTGAATACGTACGCTGGGGGCCCATTGGACGACTGGGGCTCCTGAAGATGTTGCCCCGCTTGTACGACGGAACGCACACCGATCATCCCCTGGCGGAACGCCGCGCGGTGAAGCACGTGGAATTTGCGCTGGATGCGCCGGTGGACGTCATGATCGACGGCGAAATTGTCACCCTGAATTGCCAATCGCTCGATATCCTGCCCGGGGCGATGGATGTCTACGTATGAAAAGAACCTGGGAAGTGCTGCGCAGCATTTTTCTTTGGGGAATGAGCTGGCTGCACTTCATTATCGCCGTCCCCATTTTGATCGGACTGGCGCTAATCCTGGATCCTCGCAAGCACGATTGGCTGCAGCGCGGGCTGTGCCGGCGAATCGCGTATTTTTCTGGCGCAAAGGTGAAGATGCAAGCGGCGGCGGATTTCGACCCGCATCGCACCTGTTTTTTCATGGTGAATCACGTCAACTTATTCGATCCGTTCATCCTGTACTGCGCCATTCCGCAACTCGTGCGCGGCTGGGAGTTGGAATCGCACTTCCGCATTCCCATTTATGGCTGGTTGATGAAACGCTTTGGCAACGTGCCCGTGCCAGACACACGGACCCCAAAGGACCTGAAGAGGCTGTGGCGGCTGACGCAAGAAGCCATCCATTCCGGCGTCAGCCTGATTATCTTTCCAGAGGCGAAGCGCACTCGCGATGGCCATATCGGCGAATTTGAACAGGGCGGCTTTCGACTCGCGCAACAACTCGGCGTGCCCATCGTGCCTGCGAGTCTTGTGGGCTCTTTCCATCATTACCGCACGGGCGATTGGATGTTACGGCCAACAACAATTACCGTGCACATCCACGAAACGATCGAAACTGCCGGGATGAGGAAGGAAGATCTGCCCGCCCTGCAGCAGCTTGTGCGCGAAAAAATCTCCGGCCCCGTGGAAGCCTGGCTGAAGTCGCCGGAAACTGAGGGGAAAGTTACAGACTGAGTTTGAGGCCGGGAAGGACTCGGCCCGCCTTGGTTTCCTGCCAGGTAAAGTAAATGCGGTGAATGACTGTGATCGTGGAGATTACGGCGATCACCCACAGCACCGGGCCCATGCGGTTGAAGACTCCACCGATGATCAGGAGCACCAGCCTCTCAGGGCGCTCCATGAAGCCGACCTTACACAATGGAATCAGTGATTCCGCGCGGGCGCGTGCATAGCTCACCATCACCGAACCCGCCGTGGCTACGGCAGCAAGCACCACATAGGGAAGACGGCCGCTCACGCTGTAATACACCAAGAGTCCCATGTAGAGGGCCATGTCCGCGTAGCGATCCAGTGTGGAATCGTAGAACGCGCCAAAGGGCGTGACGCGGTTTTGCCGCCGCGCCACTTGACCATCCAGCATGTCCAGGAAGCCCGCAATAAAAATAATAATCGCGCCGGCGCGGAAATTACCCACCGCGAAACTCGCCGCCGCTCCGAAGTTGACTACCAGACCAAGAAAGGTGAGCAGGTTGGGATTGATTCCGGTGGCGGCAAGCGCCCCGACAATGCGATCCAGTAGCCACTTCCCACCCGTCCCGATTGCGCCTGTAAAAGTGTTCATGATTGTGCCAAGGGGAAATAATACTTCAGGCCGGGGCCATAACCAAATGCCGGGCAAAGATTTAATCCGACTGGCACAGCGCTGACGCACCGGAAGCAGAGAGAGTGCTTGACGAAGACGAGGCGAATCCGTAGATTGCTCAAGTCACTGAGGAGCTCATGAAAACTGTCGATTCGGCACGCCGGAGTTTCCTTTTGCATATGGGCGGTGCGGCAGGAGCCGCATGGATCACCGCGCAATGGCCAGAGATACTGGCCGCGGCACAGCACGCTCACGCAGCCGCGAAAGCCAATCCCGCGCCTGCTTTCGAAGTGCTGACACCTGAAGAAGCAAGAGAGCTCGAGGCCCTTTCCTCCGCGATTATCCCCAGCGATGAATTGCCGGGGGCTCGCGAAGCCGGCGTGGTCTATTTCATTGACCACGCGCTGAAGACCTTTGCCGCGGACGCGAGGCCTGCGTACGAGAAGGGCCTTGCCGACCTTGGCAAAATGGCCAGCGAAATGTTTCCCGGAGTGAATCGGTTTTCGGAAGCAACGCCCGAACAAAAAGAAAAAGTCCTCGCAAAATTGGACGAGGAGTCGCGATCCGGGGGTCGCCAGAGCCGCAGGTTGAGCGGCCCGTCCAGCATGAGCTTTTTCGAGACAGTCAGGTTTCACACCCTTGCAGGATTCCTGGTGGACCCAGAGGCTGGCGGCAATCGGGACTACGCGGGCTGGAATGCAATTGGGCGAGACCCCGCACACAGCTTTTCGCCACCGTTTGGCTTTTACGACAAAGACTATCCTGGGTGGCAGGCTGTCTCGCCGGAAACGGGAAACAAATGACCCAGGCCAAGGCTACCTACAGGCCGTCGGATGAAGTGGATTTCGTGATCATTGGGTCGGGTGCGGCGGGCGGCGTCCTCGCCAAGGAGCTTTCCACCAACGGTTTCCGCGTGGTCGTTCTGGAGCAGGGGCCGTATCTCACGGAAGCGGATTTCACGCACGATGAGATTGCAGTGTTTAACAATCACCGTTTGACCAACAATCCAAAGCGGCAGCCAGTCACCTTTCGGCAGACCGAATCCGAAAAAGCGGTGGTGCAACCCAGCGTAATGTACGGCCGATGTGTTGGCGGCAGCAGCGTACACTTCACCGCAAATTTCTGGCGCTTCCACGAAATCGATTTCATCGAGCGGAGCAAGGTGGGAGAGATTCCCGGCACCGGGTTTACCGATTGGCCCATCACGTACGCTGACTTGGAGCCTTACTACACAAAAGTGGAATGGGAGATTGGCGTATCGGGCCAGGCGGGAGCCAGCCCGTTCGATCCACCACGCTCGAAGCCCTATCCCATGCCGCCGCTGCCGGTGAAAGGTTCCGGCGTGCTTTTCGAGCGCGGTGCGCGCAAATTGGGCTACCACCCGTTCCCCGCGCCGATGGCTATCCTTTCGCAGCCGCGGCCGGGACGCAGCGCGTGCGTCAACTGCGGATTCTGCCTGGGATTTGGCTGCGAAGTGGGCGCGAAATCCTCTTCCCTTGCCTCGGTAATCCGCATGGCAGAGCGCACCGGGCGCTGCGAGATTCGCCCCAACTGTTACGTCCACCAGATTGCCACCGACAAGAATGGGCGCGCGACGGGAGCGGTCTACTTTGATGCGCACCGCAATTCGCAACTGCAAAAAGCCAAGGCAGTGATCGTCTGCGCCAATGGGGCGGAGACTCCACGGCTCCTGCTTCTCTCCGCCAACAACGCTTTTCCGAACGGCTTGGCGAATTCCAGCGGGCTAGTGGGAAAGTACCTGATGCCGAACAGCAGCGCCATCGCTTACGGAGTTTTTGACGAGCCGTTGAACGATTATAAAGGGCCCGCGGTCAGCCGCGTCTTTCATGACTTTTACGAGTTAGACGCGAAGAAGCTGGGTTTTTACGGCGGCGGTGGACTTGATGCCCGCTTCGATTTCACGCCCTTAGCTTTTGCCATGAATGGGTTGCCACCGGATACACCGCGGTGGGGAAAAGAGTTCAAGAACGCGCTGCACCAGAATTTCACGCGGACCATGGAGATCTTTTGCCATGCGACGTCGCTGCCAGTCGCCAGCAACAATTTTTCCCTTGATCCGGATGTGAAGGATGCCTGGGGCCTCCCCGCATTGCGCATGACGTTTAAGGATCATCCGAACGACATGAAGATGGTGGCTTGGATGGCGGAGCGCGCGATGGAAATTCTGGACGCCGCGGGCGCACGGACAAAGTGGCAGAATCCCATCACCGAGCAGAGATTTGCCGTGCACCTGCTGGGCACCTGCCGCATGGGCAACGATCCCAAAACCTCGGTGATCAATCCGGACCATCGCACGCATGACGTTCCCAACCTTTTCCTGTGCGACGGGAGCAGTCTGGTGACCTCTGGGCGTGGCCAGCCAACAATGACGATTCAGGCGCTGGCATACCGCGCGGCCGACCGCATTACCGCCCTTGCAAAGCGTGGCGATCTGGCGGGGCCGGCCGATCATGCAACGTGAAGGTATAAGCCAAACCTCTGTATAATCCTTGTTTCAACATCGTTCACCTAAATCCATTCGGAGAGGCCATGAAGAATACGAAAGCTGTCTTAGTCACGTTCTTTTTGTCGGCGACGGTTATTTGTCTGTTCGCGGGCGGAATGAACGCAGGACGGGCGCAGGAACACGCCGCCGCTCCCGCCGCAGATCAACAAAAGACCGCGGAGCAACAATTCAAAAACATTCAGGCGCTGAAGGGCATTCCTGCGGAGCAACTCATCCCCACCATGCAGTTCATTACGGCGGCGCTGGGCGTGCAGTGTGACTCTTGCCATGTCGAACATGCCATGGACAAGGACGACAAGAAAACCAAGCTTGCCGCCCGCAAAATGATCGAAATGGAACTGGCTTTGAACAAGGCACATTTCAAAGGAGAAATCGAAGTCACCTGTTACACGTGCCACCGCGGCACGGCCCACCCGGTCGGCATCCCGATCCTCTCCGCTGAACCCGCGGCGAAGCCCGAGCATGTTCACGATGAAGAGGAAGAAGCGCATGCAAATTTGCCTACTGCCGATCAGGTGCTGGACAAGTATCTGGCTGCCGTAGGTGGCGCGGACGCCGTCAACAAGATTAAAACGCGAGTGCAAAAGGGGAAGCTGGATGCCTTTGGCACGCAGTATCCCGTGGAAGTTTATTCCGAAGCCCCAGATAAGCGCGTTTCTGTTGCGCACCCTTCGCGGGGAGACAGCATTACCGCCTTCAACGGTGAAGTCGGCTGGCTGGCCATGCCAAACGCCGTCCATCGCATGACTGCTGCGGAAGCGGAGGCAGCGCGGATAGACGCCCAGCTTCATTTCCCTATACAAGTCCGCGAGATTTACAAGGAATTCCGCGTGCGTCCCGGCGAAGAGATTGCCGGCCGGCCCACAGTTCTAGTCAGTGCCAAGGCAACCGGCAAACCCGATCTGCGCCTTTATTTTGACCAGGAGAATGGTTTGTTGCTGCGTCAGATGCGCTTTGCGGAAACGCCAATCGGGCGCAATCCCACACAAATTGATTACGCGGACTATCGCGTGGCCGATGGGGTGAAGATTCCCTATAAGTGGACACTGACGCGGCCGAACGGAAGCTTTACGATCCAAATCGATGATGTGCAGCAGAACGTTCCCGTGGATGAGAAGCTTTTCGTGATGCCCAGCGAAAAGCCGGCGCAATAGTCTCGAAATGCGAAATCACTTATCTCCCAAAGCGGAAGAACAAAAAGGGCCACGAGACAATCGCGGCCCTTCTTTTCTGTGTTTGCCGGGTTCCTGGTCAGAAGCGGAAAATCACGCCGCCGACGAAATTGCCTCTGTCCAGATAATTATGGACCTTCGCGTTATAGCAACCGTAGAACGGGTCGCAATATTGGCCAATGGACGAACTACCAAAGGTGGGCATGAAGCGAATGTCGCCGCGCAAGCCGACATGGCGGTTGAAGTAGTACTTCACTCCGCCACCCACACTATAGGAAAACGCCGTGCGATTCGGAGTCGTGCTTGTTTCAATGCTTCCGGCGGTGGCGACGGTGCTGTTGGAATCGTGGGTGAATCCCACGCTCGCGGCTGCATAGGGCCGGAGTTTGTGCTCACTTCCGCGAAACATATAGAGCCCGCCAAACTGAAATTGGTCGATATCCGAATCGTAAGCCTTGAAGTAATCCATCGCGGTGATGTCGTGTGCGGAGTAGGAGGTATTGTTGCGATCCCACATGAATTCCAGCTGGAAGTTTTCGCTTAAGTTGTAGCCCAGAAAGGTCCCATAGGACAGGGCATCGTTAACACGCAGGCGATCGACAAGCGCCGACGATCCGCCGCCAATGGTGGAAACCACGCTGAGTGGGTAGGACCCGGAGGTTTCATATCCGACAAATGGGGATATTTCAAATTTGCCTTGGGCTTTCGTGGATATGGCCATCAGTAAAAACGCCGCAACTGCAAAAATCCATGCGGTCCGCTTCTTCATCACTTTCTTTTTCTCCTTTGGCTTGTATTTTCGTCCGGTCTTCCCTTTGGGCCAGGTCGGCGGCTCCCATTCAAGCGCTGGCGGGATCAGGGGGGTGATCCCCTTGATGGACTCTCACGCCTGCCGTCGCGCCATCCCCTATGCGATGAACGCCAAAACCGCAGCAGAGCCCCGTTGAGGTAAACCCGGAAACGAATACGGAGTTTCCAGGGGCTTACCCCATGTTTTCGACCACTCTCTTTGCCTTAGATGAGGTTACGGAGGGGCTAAGTTGCGTTTTTCGATTTACGCTTTAAGTTATTGAAAGGTAGTTAGTTAACACTTTATTGGGGAAGGCTGGACGATGTGCCGGTGGGTATGTAAAACGGGAGACTCTGAGCTATTTCTTCTTTTCGCTCTCACCCCCGGTTTTTCCCGCTCCCGCTTTCCCGTCCTCTGGCGATGCGGCAATTGGAGGTTCCGTGGGTTTCTGAATGTATTGAACGATCAACGAAATGCGGCGGTTGGATGGATCGAGGGGCGCATCCGGTTTACGCAGGCGCTGATCTGCAAATCCCCGCACCTGGGTGACTTGGTCTTCTCGCATTCCCTGCAGCATCATCAGCCGCCGGGCGGCGTTTGCGCGATCCGCGGACAATTCCCAGTTGCCGTACGGTGCGCCGGGGGGATAAGGCTTGGAGTCGGTGTGACCTTCGATCGCCAGGTGATTTGGGAGCTTGCTGAGTTCCTGGCCCAGGAGCTTTACCATGCCGCTGCCATCCGTGCTCATTTTGGCGCTGCCGCTATCAAAGAAGGTGCCCGTGGCGGATTCCGTCAACTCGATGCGCAAACCTTCGTTGGTCACTGTCATGTCAATGTGATTTTGCAGCTTGTCGAAATTGGGCACTTCCCGAATGGCCTTCTGCAACTGCTCCTTCAATTCGTGCATATTGTCTTTGGTGACGATGAAATTCTCGCCGGAGCCCACCATATCGCTGCCGACCATCTTGGAGTTGCCAGTTGGATCTTTGAAGTACCCGCCAATCGCTACCTGGATCTGCTTGCTGCTGTTCATCAACCACAGCACGATGAACAGCGCCATCATCGCCGTCACAAAATCGGCGTAGGCCACCTTCCACGCACCACCATGATGCCCGCCGTGGCTGATTTTTTTCTTGATGATGATCGGGGGAGGGGCGGGCATACAGGTCAGCCCTTTTCGGCAGGGGCAGCTTCAGTTGGCGCGGCGTCTGCCGGAGCCTGGCCTCCGCCGCCCTTAATATATTTCTCCATATCCTGGAAGGAGGGGCGAACGTGCCCCGGAATCGCCCGCCTTCCGAATTCGACGGCGATAATGGGCGGCGAGCCCTTGATGAAACTTATGATTACCACGCGCACCACGTGATAATAGGCGTGTTCGTCTTCGGTGGCTTTGGCCATATTTTGGGCCACTGGTCCAACGAATCCATAGCACAGCAGAATCCCCAAAAATGTGCCCACAAGCGCGGCGGCTACTTTGTGTCCAATTTCTTCCGGCGGACCGCCCAACGCTCCCATGGTGATCACCACGCCGAGCACAGCGGCAACAATTCCTAAGCCGGGAAGGGAATCCGCCATCGTGGAAAGTGCGGTGACGGGTTGCTCCGCTTCATGATGGTGGACATCCATGTCCAGTTCCATCATCTGGTCCATATCGAAGGGTTCCACTCCGCCGCCCGCCGCCATGCGAATGGTGTCGCACACAAAGGGGAGCAGGTGGTGGTCCTTCAGGAATTGCGGGTATTTGGAGAGCACGGGGCTCTCGACCGGGTTATCGCTATCCGTTTCCAGCGCCATTAAGCCTTCTTTGCGGGCGCGGGAAAAAAGTTCGTACAACATCTTCATGGTTTCCAGATAGCGGGGCGTACCGTACTTGGAGCCGCCAAAAACACCAGTCAATCCTCCGACGATTTTCTTTAGTATGAAAAGCGGGTTGGCAATCAGCACTGTGCCAATGGCTGCGCCACCGATGATTAGAAGCTCAGCGGGCTGCAGCAAAACGTGCAGGTTCCCTTTCTCCATCAAATAGCCGCCCACGATGGCTGCGATCACCAAAACGATGCCGATGATTACGAACATGACGAAAGCCCCCGCAAACTCGTGTCGCCTTTCAACTGCTGACCAGCGCAATCCGCCCAATTCCTGCTTCGCTGCTCGTCTTTAGAGCTTGTTCGGCTCGCCCCACAATGGATTCCACCGAATCGTGATCGTGCGCCGGTGTTGCTCCCGCCGAAACGGTGACCCGCAACATGTCTCCCCACCAGGAAATCCCCGCGTGTTGCACCATTTTTTGCAAACGGTGTCCCACCGTCGTTACGTCGCTTTCAATGCATTCCAGGAGGATGGCGATGAACTCATTCTCTTGCCAGTGGCCGATGAAGTCCGTGGGACGCAATCCGTTTTCCAGCGTCTGGCCGACCACACGCAATGCCGAATCCACAGCGGCCTGACCGTAACGTTCGCGGAGCTTTCCGAGATCATCAATCGCAAAAGACAAGACGCAGAAGGGCACGGGATGTTCGGCGTAAAGGACGAGTTGCTCGCGCAGATGGGCTTGGATTCGGCCGCGATTCAGCAAGCCGGTGAGCCCGTCAATGCATCCGAAAGCAGCAAGCTTGTTCTGTCGCCGGTCCACTCTTGAGCTTGACGCAAGTTCTTCCAGAATCTCCACCGCCCCTTGTATGGAGCCCCGTTCGTCCCGCAAGGGCACGGTGCGCAGACGCACGGCAAGGAAGTGGCCGCCTCTGTTGCGCAAGGATGCGCGAGTCACAACGGGGCGCCCCTCCCTCATCGTTTCGAGCAGCGGAATCGAAGAGCCCTCGAGTGGATTGTTTTCCGCGTCCGTGTGTTCCAGGAAACGGTCCTGGCAACGATGGCCGAGCACGTCTTGCCGCAAATATCCCGTGATGCGCTCCACGCCCGCGTTCCAAAAAAGGATTTTGCCTTCGCGGTCCACCATGTACACCCCGACCGGAAGGTTTTCGAGGATCAAGCGATAGAGCTCGTTTTGGGGCAGAGACATCGCAGACGCACGCCCGGCGTCAAAGTGAAGTGGGCACGTTGGCTTCCATCAGGAGGAAGACTAATGAAGCTCCATCCATTGCAAATTCATAAGGGAAGGGAAGAGCGCGAAGCCGCGATGGTGCCATCTTGGCAGCAAGCGTTCCGCCTGGGAACACATACGGAGTTAGCCGTGTTCAACGATTTGCGGGGAATGCTAGTTCACACGACAGAGGCATGCCCGATGGAATCGCTTGTGGACTTGTACCTGGAAGGATAAAGCCTTGAACTGCTGAGTAAAAAAACTTAGAACTGATTTCTGGTGGGCCTGGGTGGACTTGAACCACCGACCTCGCCCTTATCAGTCTAGCGTGATTTGGTTTTACAACAACTTACAAGACCGCGGGGACTGCCAAACTACGCGGAAGTCATATAAGAAGTAGTTTTTGTGGGTTGGGTTGTGGGTTGGAAAAAGTCTACAACATCCGAAGCAACTCCCACATTCATTTCCCATAACGTTTGTGGACTCATACCTTGAGTCCCTGATGAGGCCCTTTTCTATTTGTGGCTGTGTTTTGCGGCCGCACTATGTGCGTGTTCATCCCAAACTCCGTTGTCGTACCTCGCCGATGAAGTTCCTCCTACCAGGGCCATCTGGAGATCAACTGATTTGTAATGAGTGCTCCCAGGTACGCAAAGCCACTCATGTATACAAATTGCAACAGGGGCCACTTCCAACTATTGGTCTCTCTCTTCACAGTGGCGAACGTGGACGTGCATTGCATCGCCAGCGCGAAGAAGACGAGCAGCGCCATCGCGCTTGGAAAACGCATGTCCTGCTGCAATGCAGCCGCCAGTCCTCCAGAGTGCGAACCGGGGTCTGCGCCGTAAATCGTTCCAAGTGTCCCCACCATCACCTCGCGAGCCACAAACGAGCTCAGCAGCCCCACGTCGATCTTCCAGTTGAATTCCAGAGGGCGCAGCAGAGGTTCAATCCAATGCCCGGCACGCGCCAGAAAGCTCTCGTCAAGTCCAGACATTCGGCCCACATGAAGCGGCAGGTGTGTGAGCAACCAGATCACAGAACTTACCCCAAGGACGACGGTCCCGACTTGAGTCAAAAAAATGCGGGCCCGCTCAAGAAGCAACATAGCGAGCGATTTAGCAGACGGCAGCCGGTACTCCGGGAGTTCCAAAACGAACGGAATCTTGGACCGTTCGAGGATCGTGGAATTCAATAGTTTCGCGGTTGATACGGCTGCGAAGAATCCCAAGGCATACAGGCTTAGCAGGACGCAGGCACGCAGACCAACCAATCCTCCCAGGAGAGGCCTTGCTGGGATAAAGGCTGCGATCAAAAGCGTATAGACCGGCAGCCGAGCGGAACAGGTCATGAAGGGAATCACAAAGATTGTCGCGAGGCGGTCCCTCCGGCTTCCCACGATCCGCGTTGCCATGATTGCAGGAACCGCGCATCCGTACCCCGCCAGAAGAGGGATAAAGGACTTTCCGTTCAGACCGATCTTCGCCATCGTGCGATCCGAAATGACGGCAGCCCTCGCGAGATACCCAGAGTCTTCCATCAATCCCATAAAGAGAAAGAGCATCAAGATCGGCGGAAGAAACACGAGCACCGAGCCCATACCTTTCCACAATCCGTCCAAAACAAGTGACTGCAGAATCGGATTGGTGATCTCGGGTCGAATGGCTTCTCCGGCAAATCGCAATCCAGCGTCGATTGCGTTGCTCAAAAATTGTCCCACGACAAAGACACCCTGAAAAACCAAGACTGTCGCGATGAGCAGAAACAATGGCCCAAACAGCGGATGCAGGAAAAAGGAATCCAGGCGCTTGGTCCAAAGCGATTCCTTGGGAACTCTGTACTTAACACGTGCCGCGATGGCCTTGGCCCAGCTATGGCGTTGCGCGGCGCCTTGCAGGATAGGTGGCAGCGAGGGCGGTTTGACCGGGGGAGTACCAGTCAGGAATCGTTCGATGGCTTCAAGCCCGGTCCCCCTTGTCGCACTGACCAAGGCAACAGGCACTCCGAGCGATTCCTGAAGCGCTTGGATATCCATGGACCCGCCCCGTGTGAGCAGTGTGTCCGCCATATTGACAAGGACCACAGTCCGCAACCCGAGTGCAAGAACAGCTGACGCCAGAGGAAGCTGCGCCCTCAAATTCGTTCCATCGAGAATCAAGAGGATCGCGTCTGGCATCGATAGGCCAGGCAACTCTCCACGAAGGACCGCCCAAGCAACCTGCTCATCCTCGGAGCTCGCCGCCGCTCCTCGGATTCCAGGAAGGTCAATTAGAGAAATTCCATTCGCCTTTGAGAGTTTGCCGATGCGGTATTCCACCGTTACACCGGGGTAGTTCGCAATTTTCTGGCGAAGATTGGTCAGCCGATTGAACAGGGTGGACTTCCCGCAGTTTGGCGGCCCCACCAGTGCCACCGTGTGAATTCGTGGCGGAACAGGTAAACGCTCTTCGTCTTTCTGCTTCGCCTGCTCGACCGCAATGGATATGGACGGTTGATCCATTATTCCTTCCCGCGAACAACCAAAATTTCGAGTGCATCTTGCCGCCTGACGGCAATGAGCCGCCCGTCCAACCGGTAAATCTTCGGATCACCCTGCGGGGTGCTTCTCTCTGCGATCACATATGCTCCTTGGACAAAACCGAAGCTCTCCAATAACTCTGCGCTCGACATTTGGAGAGAGATCTTTGTGATGAAGCCGCTCTCCCCGAGGCCCAAATTGCACAAGGGGCATGCTGCCTGGCGACTCAAGCCATTGCCGTCGCCTTCGTAGGCCTGCGCGCCTGTTTTTGGTGGCTTGTAACTCAAGTGAACTCCTCGGTTTGCCGGTCGATTTCCTTCCGATGCGCTTCCCGGGCGCAGTTGCCTTCCTCTGTGGTTGTTAGAACGTTCGAATGGCTTCTGCTCCGGAGCATCCCGCGCAGGAAGAAAAAGAGAATCCCAGAGCATGCGACAAATATGAGGACGGGCAGCGCGAACAAAACCTCGCCCGTTCTTCCGTCAGGCACGACCAGGATGCGCTCGCCGTAGATCGCCTTGTAATGCTCCAGAATCTCGTGCTTCGTCATTCCTCGCGCAACCATGTCCCTCACTTCGTCCCTCATCTGAAACGCTTCCCCGCTCATATGCTTATCGATCGTCTGCGAATAACAGCATGGAGCCAGCAGCGACTCTTCGACCCTCTTTATCTCCGTCTCCTGCGCTGGCGGCAGAGGCACTGCGCTCGACAGAAGCAGAAAAGCGACGGCAACGCTCATAATAAAGGTCCTCTCATCTCCAAAATGCACGGCTTTAGAGCGTGTGCAGGTAGCGCAATAAGTCATCAATCTGCTTCTCGTCTAAACTCCGCCCGAACGGCGGCATTGTGGCACGCCCAGAAAGAATGGTTTTTCGAACCTGTTCGTCGGTGGCGGGATTTCCGCTCGGCAGCGTCTCTCGTTTGAAAAGCCCGTTCAACTTCGGTGGCTGTTTGAGAAGCGTCAAGTTGTCCGTCTCATGGCACGGGGCACAGTTTCTTTCATACACGACGGAGCCCCTGGTCTCTGCCGAGGCGAAGGCAGGACCGTAGTCCAGGTTGCCGCGTGAACAGCCGAACGTGGCTAGAGTTAGGAGGATCAGCGCAGACCACAGACCATTTCGGGTTTGGTTTCTTCTAGTGATCGGCATTTTCCACCTGCCGCATCGTGGAGAGAACCTCCGCAATCGTCCAGTCGCTCGTATCCCAGATCTTTGCCAGCTTGCCGTCCGGGTCAACCAGCACAGTGCTCATGGTGTGCGAAATCTGGTTGTCTTCCTCGGTGTAGACCAGGCTGAAGGCGCTCGCCAACTTCTTGAGATTCTCCGGAGATGGCGCCGCGAACTGCCAGTGCGCGAATCCCTTCGGGTCGTCGTTGAGGTATGCGAGGCCATACTTGTAGAGAACCTCGGGCGTGTCGTACTTTGGATCGATGCTGATGCTCAATAGCCGCGTGCGTCCGTACTCGCCAGGATCCTTTTGCAACTCCCGATTCAACGAAGCAAACTGGCTGCTGAGACGCGGACAGAAATTCGGCATCGGGCATCGCGTGTAGATGAACGTCAGCAAGAGCGTCTTTCCCCGGAATTCGGAGAGGCGCACGGTCTTGCCGTTCTGGTTCACCAGCTCAATGTCTGGGATGTTCTGTCCAGGCCACAGTTCCTTCGATTCTCCTGGTGCTTTTCTCCGATGGCTGGAGTCCACCACTGAAATGCTGGCGAGCCAGTATTGGCCATCGGGTTTTACATCGATGTCGGCACTGATACGGTCCCCAGGCTCAACACCCGAGAGATCCACGCCATCCGAAACGGGATACGGCATGGTCATCGCTGTCATGAAACCGGGGATTTCGTCGTGGTCGACCACGATCGAGCGCGTCGCAGGCACCTTGCTGATGACGCGCCCTGACAACGTGCAGTGTCTGTCAGAAGACCCGCACCCGCATAGGAGAATACACATAAGCCATGAAACAGAAACGGACAGTCGCACGCTAACCCTCCACAGCTGGTTGTAGGCTTAGTCGCCTTGTTCACTACGGATGTAGGTGACAGCTCTCATTTGCTCTGAGACAGAGCACTGCAATGCACAATGCAGATTCAATCAAATGAAATTCCAATCGGAACAACTCAGGAAGGAAGCTGGGGAGGGCCGCGCTTTGGATTTCCAGGGAAGAGAGTTTCGGTTGCGATTGTTTCTCTGTAACTGTGCGGGGCGAGGGTCTGGACAGTGGCAGTGGAAGCAGGCCCACGCGGGGGCACACCGAATGGCCGTGGCGTATTCACAAGATTCTGTGAGTGTGATGCGAACGGGCAAACCGCGGCAACGTGGGGTTTACCATCGTGCTTAGGGATGGATTTTCTTGTCCGGGCCATGGAGCATTTGTGTGCTCCATCTTTTCGGCAACAGGCAGGCAGATCGTTCTGCGCACGACCGACCGCCAGCGCGGGAAGAAGAGGTCCCACGCCAAAGAGCAATGCCAACAAAAGTGCGACGGTTCGGCGCAAAGTCTCATTAGGCTACAGGATGGGGCTAACTAGGGCAAGAGAGACTGTTGTCCCCCGAGCGAATTCAACGGTCAAACTGGCGGACGTGGTAATGTATTTCAAAGAATCGCAGCTAGCTTCGGGAATGCCAGGTTTCCTCGCTCCGAATGATTGAAAAAATGGAGTCCGCTGGGAATCGCAAGTGGTATATGTCCAATCTTTCTATTCGCCGTCGTAATCCATTGCTCGCGTTCAGTTGTGGCTCGCGAGCAACTTCTGCCCTGCTCCTCGCCGTTTTTCTCTTGCCTCTTTTCACTCCATTTTTCAAGCTTGGTTCCGAATCCACCCTGCCCGCTTGCTGCCGCCGCGACGGGAAGCATCATTGCGCCATGTCCGCCCGTTTCCGGCAGCCGGTCCTGAGCGCTCACTCCGAGCCAATTGTCCGCGCCCTAACCCCTCCTTGCCCTTATCGCTCGCGTTTGTTGATGCCGCTTGTTCCTCGCGTGCTCTTCGTTCCTTCCGCACCGGCATTCTCCGTTTCCCCTATTTCGTATCCAAAGCTGAGCCTTGAAACCGTTCTTTTCGCGCGGCTTTCCGAGTTCCGCAGTCACTTGAAGCGCGGCCCTCCTTCTCTCCTCGCCTGAAAAACGTTCCTTACTAATAGGAGTGTGTCTCCTCCGTTTTCGCGCTGTCGCGCTTTGTCCAACTATCGCTCACTTTTGAGGAGAAACTATGCGATGCAATCTTTCTTATCTAGTTGTGCTCATGGTGTGCCTGCTCAGCTGGAGCGGCCCTGCGTGCTCTGAAGAAGTTCGTGGTGTTGTGACGGATCCCTCCGGCGCTGCCATCTCCGGCGCGCTCGTCCAAGTCCAATTGGGAGGCCACATCATTGTGTCGGCGAAAACCGATGAAAAAGGCGCGTACGACCTGCAGATCGAGCATCAGCAGGCTGCCGCCGCTCCCTTGCAGATCAGCGTCACAGCTCCTGGTTTTGCCGGTGCGAGTGGCCTGCTCGATTTTTCCGGCTCGCCGATTAGGGGCTGGTCCGTCCGCTTGGGAATTGCCACTGCTTCCGAACAGATCCACGTCGAAGCCAAGAGCCTGCCCTTTCAGGACCAGCTCGACATGAGCGAAGTGCGTGAAAGCTCTGCGAAGGACCTTGGCGAAGCGCTGACGGCCGTGGATGGCATCTTTAAAATCCGCCAAGGCGGCATTGCCAACGACGTGGTCGTCCGCGGGTTTCAGCAGAACAACATCAATGTCTTGATTGACGGGGCGCGCATTTATGGAGCATGCCCTGGCCATATGGACCCCGCAGCGCAGCAGGTGGACTTCGCCGAGGTTGACCACGTGGAAATCGTAATGGGGGCCTCCGATATCGACAATGCGGGCAGCCTTGGCGCCGACTTGAGCGTTGTCACCAAGACGCCTCCGCTCGGCCTGCATTTTACTCCCAGCCTAAGTTTTGGCTCTTTCAACTATTTCGACCCCGCGGCCACTGTCTCCTTTGGCAACTCGAAATTCCGGGTCCTTGCCGGCTACTCCTACCGCGTTTCCGATCCGTATAAGGATGGCTCCGGCAAGTCTTTCCTGGCTTACGCGAACTACTCCCCCGCCGTGCTAAATCAGCATGCCTTTGACATTAACACCGGCTGGTTCAATGTCGAATGGACTCCCACCAGCGATCAGGTCCTTTCGCTCTCCTACACGCGGCAGCAGAGTGGTCTGATCCTCTATCCCTACCAAACCATGGATTCCGACTACGGGAGCGCCGACCGCGCCACGCTTAAGTACGAAATACGCAATCCTTCTGGCGTTGTGCGGGCCCTTCGCGTCGAGGGCTATTTCACGCAAGTGATTCACTTCATGAGCGACCGTTACCGGACTTCCGCCGCGATGGCCATGGGCTCTCTCTGGATGATGGCTTCCGACGCGCGTTCGCGCACCGGCGGCGGGCAGACGGAATTCGACGCGGGCAAGGACCTGACCTTTGGCTTTGAGGGATACCACCGGAACTGGAACATGACGGACTTCATGAACATGAGCGGCATGATGTCCATGAATCCCGCCTTGCCCAATGTGGACACCAACCTCGGGGGCGCGTTTGCCGATTACCACCATGCGTTCTCGGATCGCTTCCGGCTCAGCGGCGGCCTGCGATTTGACCACACCGCGATGTCCACCGGCGTTCCGGGTCTCGACACCGATCTTTACTTCGCCTACCAGAACACACGCAGCACCAGCGCCACCGACAACTATGGTTCAGGCAATCTCCGCCTGTCCTACACGCTTCCTCGGGAGATTGAATTATTTGCCGGTGCCGGCGTGACCGGTCGCGTCCCGGATGCGGAAGAGCGCTTCATCCAGGAGTTTTCCATGTCAGAGACCTACATCGGCAATCCGAATCTGCCCGTGGTGCGTAACACGGAAGCAACCACCGGCGCCATCTATCGCCACGGTTCCTCCTACGTGAAGCCGACTCTGTTCTACTCAAATCTCGATAACTACATACTTGTGAACGGCCAACCGCTCCTGAATCCCATGATGGGCATGACGGGCATGAGCAGCAGCGTGCGCTCCTTCACCAATGTGGACGCCCACATTTATGGCGGCGAGGTCAGCTACGGCGTGAGCCTCCCAAAGGATTTTTCGCTGCGCGGCGGTAGCTCGTATTCTCGCGGCACAAACGATCCCAAGCCTGAGGCGGGCGTCTTCAGCACGAATCTTCCCGAGATGCCACCTTTCCGAACCTGGGCCGCGCTGCGTTACACGCACCATTGGGGATTTGCTGAGGTCGGCGGCACAGGCGTCGGGCGGCAGGGACTAGTGGACACGGACCTGCACGAGACTCCCACTCCGGGCTACGGCTTGTTGAACGTGAAGCTTGGCCTCCTCTGGCGGAATTGGACGGCCAGCATCCTCGTGGACAATTTGCTCGATCGCTTCTATTACGAAAACCTGTCCTACTATCGCGACCCCTTTGCTTCCGGGGTAAGAGTCCCCGAACCTGGGCGCAACTTCTTTGGCCAGCTGAGATACAGCTTCTAACAGAGCCTTCGTTGGGCACATCACGGCGCTTGCGACGGCGGGGCATGAACACCTGGAGCCGAGACTCGCGTGGTCGATCAAAGCTCGATTCCGCAAGCAAGTAATCAACTGAGTTCACGGCCAATGCAGTGGAGTCCGGAAGGTTCTTCCGCATCCTACGAGGGCTACCCATTATGGACTTTGTGTTACGCTAACCGCAGCCAGCGGAAAGCGAGATGATGCCTATGGGTGATTTGAGCCGCATTGGAGTTTCGATCGATACGGATTTGTTGAACCGCTTTGATTCCTTCATAACCGACAAGGGGTACGAGAATCGTTCGGAGGCCTTTCGCGATTTGATCCGCGACCGTCTTGTCAATTCCGTGGTAATCGCCGCGAATGCATTTGTTGTAGGAACCGTCACCCTAATTTACGATCACCACACGCGGCTATTACCCGAGAAACTCACGGATATCCAGCATGAACACCACGAACTCATCATTTCCACTGTGCACGCCCACCTGGACCACGAAACCTGCCTGGAGGTGATCGTTCTTCGCGGGAAGTCAAGGGATGTCCAGAAGCTGGCAGACCGGCTCATTAGCACGAAAGGAGTTCAGCATGGGCGTCTCGTGATGAGCTCGCCGGAAACCGTTTCGCGCCATTCCAAATAAATTCTCACGTTGGTTCTCCCCCCAGTGTTTCTCCCGTGCGGCCACACCCCAATGAGCGTACCCAACGGTTTGCCGGACGTAGGGCTGCCTATATGGGTGCAAACTGATTATGGACGAACAAAAAATGGACCAGAGAAACTGTTCTGCAGTCCTCGCGCAGGAATGCACATAAGATCACTGGGGCAGAAGTCGCAGTGGCTATTCGAAGCGGAATTGTAACCCGAATCGTACCTGGAACGGTTCGGCGGGGTGGAAAACGTTTGTGAATGCCGGCGCGGCTGTTGGCGTAATGCGGGAGACATAGGCGTAGGTAATGTCGTCATTGCGGCGGTCAGTCAAATTCAAAAGATCAGCCGAAATGCGCCATTGCTTATTAAATTGATAAGCGACCCCGGTATTGAGCAGTAACGTAGCCGCTGAGCGATTAATTCCGTCGGACGTCAAATCACGCGGACCAAAGTAGCGCAAGCGGATAGTCGACGTAAAGCCTTTATAACCGTGCAGTGTGACGCCGGATGCAATCACCACCCTAACCGCTTCGGGAACGAGCTTGCCGCCCGGGCCTTGCACAGGATACTGGCCACCACCCACATTGGTATACGCCGCATCATCGGGGTCGATTTGGGTAAATTGGGCGCGAGAATCCGCCATGTCTAAATCAAAAACCAAATGCCCCGTTGGCGTGTAGTAATTCGCCCATTCGATGCCATAGCGGTTGCTTGGCGAAGCTGAAGCGACTGTGCCTCCGGTGTCGCCATCCTGTTGGAGTTCGGAATTACTTCGGAGATACCAGAACGAAAGGGTGCTTTGCAGATGTGAAACGGCCGAAGTGCGCACACCGAATTCCCCGCCTTTGGTTTGGACCAGGGGGGAAATTGGGGTGGAGGACGTTGGGAAAGGATAGTCCGGCGAAATTGGTTCAACCCTTTGGGTTGCGCCGCGCGCATCGTTGCTGTGAAAACTGAATCCACCCTGCACATAAAACTCAGTCTTGGACCACGGGCCGAAAATCAAAGTCGCTTTTGGGCTGGGGAGGAACTTGGTGGCCGAGCCGGAATTGAGCTTCGCAAAGTTGACCACCGGAGCGCCAGGCAATTCGGTGGCGACATAAGGGGGAGTCAAGCTGGTGACATTATAGAGTGCTTCGTCGCCGCGAAAGGCGAGGACCGAGCGGAATTTATCGGACCACTGAATTTTATTTTGCACATAAAAACCGAGCATGGTGTCGGTGAATTTATTCAAATCCGTGGCCGCGGGCAAAATCGGATAATTTCCGCCGATGGTCCCGTCGGGATCGCAGGCGGGGACGGGGTTGGTATCGCAGGCGACGGTATCAATCTTGTCGGTGCGCACGCGATCTTCCGTCCGGTAAAGGCCGTTGTGGACCCAATCGTTGCGGAGCTGCAGGCCGAAGGTATTTTCCACCTTGCGGCCAAACCATTGGCTGAAAATGGTGTGGTGTGCGTCCAGCCCAGCCACCCAGCGCCTGTCCTGCTGTTCGAACTGATCACCCTTATTGGGGTCATCCAGGTAGTAAGTGAAATCGGAGAACAAATTGAGATCGTAATAAAAGCCGTAGGCCGTAATCTTCGTTTCGGAATGTTCGTCCTGGCGATGCCATTCTGCCTGCAAGCTGTAACGCTGTGACTCGCCACCGTCCGTTGGGTTCAGCGCGCCGAAGTAACCAACGAGGGGAATGGCGTCAACGGGGATTTGATCGCTGGAGTGCCAAGTTCCACGGTAAGCGCGCGCTGCGATGCTGAAGCCATCGGCGTCTCCGCCCTGGCTATAGGTCACAAGGCCGTTAAATTTGTAATAGTTGTCGGGGTGCGTCCAGGGGCCGTCCTCGTGATACGCTTCTCCGCCGTAAAGCAGATGCCCCGAGCCGAGCTTTTGCGAGATGCCGAAAACGAACCGCGCAAAGCCAAACATTCCGCCTTCCACCTGGAAGAAGTTCTCGGGGAGGGTCTTGAAGAATTCCACATGGGCCGAACCGGCTGAGCCAAAGTTGCCGACATCCGCATAATAAGGGCCTTTTTCGAAATTCACGCCCTGAACAAACTCGGGGATGACGGTGTTCATGTCTGAGTAGCCCTCGCCGTGCGCGTGGGACGGAAGGTTAAGCGGCATATCGTCAAGGAAAATGGCGATATCCGTGCCGTGGTCGAGATTGAAGCCGCGAAGAAAATATTGGTTGGCCTTACCGCCGCCAGCGTGTTGAGTGATGATGAGACCGGGAAGCGCCTCCAAGATTTCTCCCGAACGAAGAATCGGACGATCCTGGATTTCCGTTGCGCCCACCGTTCCCTGGGTGCCGGAATTAGCAATTCCGACAAGGTCGTCCTCACGACCCTGCACGTTGATGGTGGTGCTGACGGTGCCGACGGCTAGAGAGATGCGCAGCGGGGCCGCCGCCTCGGTGGTCCCTATGGTGACGGGGATTTCCTTGCTTTCAAAACCGGGACTAGATACCACGAGTCGATAATTACCTGCCGAAAGTCGAGAAATAATGAAGGAGCCGTTCGCATCCGACTGTGTCGTTATTTGTACAGTACCGTTCGCGCTTCGCACCTGCACGGTAACTCCGGCAATCACCCCGCCGGACGAGTCAATGACAGTTCCTGACAGCTGAGCGATTCCTTGGGCAAATAGAAGACTGGGGACAAGAAGTAATAAGAACAGCACGCTTTTCCATTTCATCGCAGAAACACCCTCCTGCAGACGCAAAGCGCAACCGGAATGCAAAAGCTGATCCGGAAGGCCCGCTGGGAAGCGAGGAAGACGAAATTGGCGCAGCGGGAAACCAGCATCGACGTCACGAAGAAGATTGTTACATGGGTAGCACGAAAATAAAAGAGGTATGCGACATAAGAAGTACAAAAACGTATGCTTCAGGATTTGCTCCCTATTTTATGTGGGCGACCACGTAAACATAGCGCACGACAACCTGGCCTGTGCGTCGAGCGTAGACCGGAGTTGAGTGACCGCATCTTTTTCCGGCACCGCATTCTCGACGGTTCGTTCGATGTCCATGCCGGCGTACTCCCGCACCACTCCGGTTAGCCTACCCTTCGCATCGCGCTCAAATCGCCTTCCCGCGGGATACTCTTGATTGTCCGCACCACCAAAAAAAGTTAGCCCAGTGCTGTTTAGAATGAATCCTCGGCCGGTTAAGGTAACCAAAAGGACCGGATTCTCGGGTGTCAACTTGTCGAGCGAATCCCTATTGACGGAAACATCTTGAAAGATCGCGGAACCGATTGTGACCACAATCAATGACGTGTTGGGAGATTAACCTGTCGTAGCGGCTATGGCATCTCCGACCTCATCCCATTTCGGGTTCATTGTTTTCAGGTGCACATCCACTTCGTTTACTGGCTGGAGCTCCAGGTGAGTGTGCGCGCCGTTGATGCCGGGGATTACTGTGCGGCCGACAAGATCAATTTGTTTCGTCTGCGAGCCAGCGAGAGATCTTATTTTTACAGAATCGCCGGTAGCGATGATCCGTTTGCCGCATATGGCCAATGCTTCTACGTATGGCTGGCCAGAATTGCTGGTAAATATTTTGCCGTTGAACAGGATCAAATCTGGAGTCCGGTTCTGGCCGCGTGCCAGACCGCAAGGATAGAAAACCAGTAAGGTGAGTATTGAAGCAGGGAGTCTCCGCATATTCAGATCCCCTCAGAAACTAACAGTCACAGCACACTTCTTGGTCGGTAGAGGCTGGCATTGAATATGCGAATTAGGAAGGGAGGCAGGCCAGGTCAGGGCAGGTTGTCCTGCCTCCCTCATATCCCCCCGAAGGGGAACTCTGATTAGCAGGCCGGAGGACAGCTAATCAGTGACGGAAGCGCAGTATAATGCTAACCCTTACTCGAAACAATACGCTGCGGACAATTTGGATTGGGACAATCATCTAGATTTCGCAAGCAAGATCTCCTGTGCGCAAGGCAAAGAGATCTCGGAGTCCTGCTCGTTTGCCGAAGCAACGACTTTGTGAATTTCGGCTTCGATTCCGGCGAGGTCGACGACAACTCTCTCTTCTCTCGACCAAACCTGGGATAGCACTGTGCGGCCCGGGTTGCGCTGGAAGACAATCTTGGAGGCTGCGTCGGATTCCTGGGGACGTGGCGCGTCAGTATAGAAAGTCTGATAGATGCGGCCATCCAAGCTGCGAATAACCATTAGGTTTCTGCCGTGCAAGGAAGCCAGTATCTGCTCGATCTTGTAATAGCCGGGGGGCAAAGAGCGATGGGCCACTTGAAAGTCAAACGGGATGTTTAGGATGAGCACGCAGCGAGTCTCCGATGGCGCTCCAAAACAAGTAGCCGCGAGCAAGGCTAACATGGCGATGGCAAGTGAGATCTTGATGCGCATAACGAACCTCCTTTGAATGTGGGGCTCCCGACCGCGGCGACTTGTCATGGGCTGCGGTCTCTTTTGCAGTAACGACGCTGCAGTGACAGAACGCACAATGCTCGTAAACGAAAAAAACGACAATGCACCGAGGGTGAACAAGAGGTGGACCGTAGGTGAAACCATGTGTCGCCCTAACGCATTGAAATTACGAGGCATGTTCTGGTGCGAGGAAGGGTGCTCCTTTATCCTGAGAGGAGGCTTACAACCCAAGAGTAACATGGCGGCTACTTAATGATGTGGATACTCAATACGACATCCGCCAGTCTTCTGCTCGCAGCAGCAACCAAAAGCACAAGCCTTGACTAAATCTCATATTAGACATAGTCTAGGCGCTTGATGGACGCCAACGCGATCAAGCAGTCTTTCAACGGCAGTGGGTTGCGCTGCACTCCGCAGCGCTATGCCGTGATGGCATTCTTGATGGAACACAACAGTCATCCCACGGCTGCGGAAATCTTCGAAGCGGTGAATCGAAAGGATCCGCGCTCTTCCAGGGCCACCACTTATAATAATCTGCGGGACTTAGTGCGGGCTGGCTTGGTGCGTGAAGTGGCCGTCGAAGGACGCGCCGCGCGATTCGATGCGAAAGGTGTCCGGCATCACCACTTCATCTGCGATCGTTGTGGCAATGTTGAGGACATGAAGTGGTACGAAGTGCCCAGGCCTGCTTCCGACGCCCTCGGTAAGCGGATTCTTCGCGAATGCGAGCTTATTTTCCGCGGGCTTTGCACGAAGTGCGCTCCACGGCACGCTTCCCGTTAATTCTCGAAGGCGCGTGAGCAAGCGCGGCGGCGATTGCGCGAATGGGAAACCGAGAATGAGTTTGAAGTTTGTAACAGTTTCTTACTGATTCGAAGGAAGGTGGACACATGGACAAAGAACTTAACACCGCAACAGGAGCGCCAACCGAATCCAAGTGCCCATTCGCGGGCGGAGCTTCCGCGCACAGGAACCGCGAGTGGTGGCCGAACCAGTCGGACCTAGGGATTCTCCATCAGCACTCCACCCTGTCCAATCCGATGGGCGAGGAGTTCGACTACGCCAAGGAGTTCAAGAGGCTCGACCTCAATGCGGTGGTCAAGGACCTGCATGCCTTGATGACGGACTCGCAGGATTGGTGGCCGGCGGACTTCGGCCACTACGGCGGGCTGTTCATTCGCATGGCCTGGCACAGCGCCGGCACGTACCGCATCCACGACGGTCGCGGCGGTGCAGGGGCGGGCCAGCAGCGCTTCGCTCCCCTGAATAGCTGGCCGGACAACGTCAACCTCGACAAGGCGAGGCGCTTGTTGTGGCCGATCAAGCAGAAGTACGGCCGCAAGATTTCCTGGGCCGACCTGATGATTCTTGCCGGCAATGTCGCTCTCGAGTCTATGGGCTTCAAGACCTTCGGCTTTGGCGGAGGCCGTGCGGATGTGTGGGAGCCCGAAGAAGTCTACTGGGGCCCGGAAAGCAAGTGGCTGGGCGACGAGCGCTACACCGGCGACCGTGATCTTCAGAATCCGCTCGGTGCCGTGCAAATGGGTCTGATCTACGTGAACCCGGAAGGGCCAAACGGCAAGCCGGATCCCATCGCCGCGGCCAGGGATATCCGCGAAACGTTCCGCCGCATGGCCATGAACGACGAAGAAACCGTCGCGCTGATTGCCGGTGGTCACACCTTTGGTAAAACCCATGGCGCCGGCGATGCGGCCAATGTGGGTGCAGAGCCCGAAGCGGCTGGCATCGAAGAGCAGGGCCTCGGCTGGAAGAGCAAGTTCCGCTCCGGCAAGGGAGGCGATGCGATCACCAGCGGCCTGGAAGTGATTTGGACCGAGACGCCGACCAAGTGGAGCAACAACTTTTTCGAGAACCTCTTCGGCTACGAATGGGAACTCACCAAGAGCCCGGCCGGTGCGCATCAGTGGACTCCGAAGAATGGTGCCGGCGTCGGCAAGATCCCGGACCCGTTCGATCCGTCCAAGCGTCGCGCGCCGACCATGCTGACCACGGATCTGTCTTTGCGCCTTGACCCTGTATACGAAAAGATTTCACGCCGCTTCCTAGAGCACCCGGATCAGTTTGCCGATGCGTTTGCCCGCGCGTGGTTCAAGCTGACGCACCGTGACATGGGCCCGATCGTCCGTTATCTCGGCCCGCTCGTTCCCAAGGAAACGCTGGCGTGGCAAGACCCGATCCCCGCGGTGAATCATCCGTTGATCGGGGCGCAGGACATTGCCGCGCTGAAAGCGAAAATCCTCGCATCCGGTCTGTCCGTTTCCCAACTAGTCTCGACGGCATGGGCGTCGGCGTCGACGTTCCGCGGCTCCGATAAGCGCGGTGGAGCGAACGGCGCGCGCATTCGCCTTGCGCCGCAAAAGGACTGGGCCGTCAACCAGCCGGCGGAGCTGGCGAAGGTACTGCAGAAACTCGAAACCATCCAAAAGGAGTTCAACACTTCCGCACCTGGCGGAAAGAAAGTCTCGCTGGCGGACCTGATCGTTCTCGGCGGCTGTGCGGCGATCGAGAAAGCCGCGAAGGGTGCCAACCACGACGTGAAAGTTCCTTTCAGGCCGGGGCGCATGGACGCGTCGCAAGAACAAACCGACGTTGATTCGTTTGCTCCGCTCGAACCGAAGGTGGATGGGTTCCGCAACTATATCAACGGCAAGCAGCGCCTGCCGGCTGAGGAGCTGTTGGTAGATAAGGCGCAATTGCTGAAGCTGACGGCGCCTGAGATGACGGTTCTCGTCGGTGGCCTGCGCGTCCTGGGCGCAAATGCCGGGAAGTCCACGTGCGGCGTCTTCACCAAGCGGCCGGAGACGCTAACCAACGACTTCTTCGTCAACCTGCTCGACATGGGCACGCAATGGCAGCCTTCCAAAGCATCCAATGGCTCCGGAGACGTCTACGAAGGGCGCGACCGCAAGACGAACGAGCTCAAGTGGACCGGAACCCGTGTCGACCTGATCTTCGCTTCGCACTCCCAGTTGCGCGCCCTTGCAGAAGTTTATGCGTGCGCAGATTCGAAGGAGAAGTTCGTGAAAGACTTCGTTGCGGCGTGGACCAAAGTGATGAACCATGATCGCTTCGACCTTGCCTGATCTCGGCGGAAAAGAAAGCCGTCTACTTTGTGCCGCTGCCTTTGTTTGGATCGGTAAAACCGAAGCCGTCGCTTTTCTTGGCTCGGGGGATCGCATAGCGCGCCCCTATGCCGCCTTTCCCTAGTAGGTGCAAAACAATTTCCTACTGACCGAGTTTGTCGTACGTCACAGAAGTCTCGCGGCTTGCAGTTGATAATAGTTTGCAAGTATAATTGCAATTTACTTGCAAATACTGGATGCCTAAGACCACGCCAGGCCGCCGTTGCATCCCGCGAATCCTCGCGGCGGCGTTCTTGCTGCTAGGCCTTGGCGCCGTCGCCAGCGCGGCTGACTCCCCTACCCTATCTGGGGCGGTGATCGATCCGAGCGAGTCTGCGATCGCGGGGGCCACGGTCGTTCTTCGCGCTCTCGACTCCGGCACCCAGCAAACTACCATAACGAATCACGAGGGCTACTACTCTTTCAGTGTTTCCTCGGGTCGCTATGATCTAGAAATCTCCGCCCCATCTTTCCATACCTTTCATCGAGCGGACCTGGCTCTGGATACCGCGAATCCCTCGCGCGTGGACGCACAGCTCCTCTTAGAAGCGCGCGTGGAGAGCGTAACCGTTGTGGAAGAGGGCCTCATCCTCGATCCTTCCTCCACGGAAATGGGGCAGGAACTGGCGGAAAAGAAAATCTCTTCCGTACCCCTGAACGGGCGCAATTTTGCTGATCTGATGAGCCTGCAGCCTGGGATCGTGCCCACGAGCAGCGCCCAGCCCAATGCCGTGGTGATGTCCGGGGTCACCAGCACGCCCCCATCGGGGGACCTGGATGCGGGGAATGTTTCCGTGAGCGGCCAGCGCGAAACCTCGAACGGATTTGCCGTGAACGACAGCGACGTCGAGGAAGACGTGAACATGGGCACGGCGATTGTGCCGAACCTCGATTCCATCCAGGAACTTCGCGTGCTCACCGGGAGTTTCGACGCGCAGTACGGCAACTACAGCGGTGGACAGGTTTTGCTGACCACCAAGTCGGGTACCGATGTGCTTCACGGCAGCGGGTTCGAGTTTCTGCGGAACACCAATCTGGACGCGAAGAGTTATTTTTCACCGGACCGTGCCACGTTCGACCGCAATCAATTTGGCGGGACCTTGGGTGGTCCAGCGCGCAAACTAGGGATTCATTTCTTTGCCGACTACCAGGGAACGCGGATGACCCAGGGAGTCGAGACCGGGTTGATCTCCGTTCCATCGGAACAGGAACGCATGGGAGATTTATCCGACCGGGCGAGTTCCCTGACGGGAAGCGTCAGCGGGCCGTATCTTGCGGAGCTGTTGGCGCAGAAGCTGGGCTACGCCGTAAGTTCCGGCGAGCAATACTATTCTTCAGGATGCACCAGCGTTTCGCAGTGTGTTTTCCCCAATGCACAGATACCGCGGAACGCGTGGTCGGCACCCGCGCTGGCGCTGCTGCAGCACATCCCGCAGGCCAACCAGGGCGCCACGATTTTCTCCTCGTCGTCGGAAAACGAGTCGCTGCGTGACGATAAAGGCGCGATCCGGATGGATGCAGCAACGCGCTGGGGTTCGTTTTCCGGCTACTACTTTGCCGATGACTACCGTCTGGATAATCCGTATCCGACCGGGCAAGGCGGCGCAAACGTCCCGGGGTTTAACGCCATTTCCCAAGGTCGCGCGCAATTACTAAGCCTGGGGTTCATGAAGATTTTCAACGCCAATGCGATTAATGAATTCCACTTCAGCTTTATGCGCAACGCCAATAATATTGGCGTGCCCGTGGGTGGCGTGGGACCCTCGCTGGCTTCCCAGGGATTTCTGACCGGGGAAGGCACCGTGGGAATCGTGCCGCTTAACCCTTCAATCGAAGGCATCGAGAACATTTCCCTGAACGATCTTACGTTTGGCATAGACGTGACGGGCCTGACGCAGGCCAGCAATACGTATCAGTGGTCCGACAATTTCACGAGAATCCTTGGTCGGCACACTTGGAAATTCGGCGCGTCGTTCCATCTGGACCAGATCAATACCAATCCGGACACATTATCGAACGGTTCGTTCGCTTTCCGGGGGACGGAGACGGGGCTGGACTTCGCCGACTTCCTGCTGGGGGTCGCGAGCAGCTATTCGCAAGGCGACTCGAAGAGTTTCTATCCGCGGAATAAATATGTCGGGCTCTTCGCGCAAGACACTTGGCGTATTACAAAGAATCTCACCTGGAATTACGGGTTGCGTTGGGACGTATTGCCGGCGTGGCGGGAAAAGTACAATCAGTTTCCCGGGCTCGTTCTGGGCGAACAATCGTTGACGTTTCCCGAGGCCCCCGAGGGCCTGGTATATCCGGGTGATCCAGGGATTCCAGCGACACTGGCGCCGACGAAACACACCAATTTTGCGCCGCGATTGGGGCTGGCGTACTCGCCGCAATTTCAGGGTGGATTGTTGCGCAAGCTTTTGGACGGCGAAGGCCAGACGCGGCTTGTGGCAGGTTACGGAGTTTTCTACACAGCGTTCGAGGGCCTGTCCGCGGGCATCTTAAGCGCGAATCCGCCATACGGCTACGATTACACGAGTCTTGCGCCGGTGCTGTTCTCAACGCCATTCGTCTCTGCGGCCAGCGGGCAGGAATTCGTGCAGCCGTTCCCGTCGCCGATACCTGCGTATGGCGCTACGCCAAGCCACCCCAACAAAAACGTGGATTGGTCACAGTATTTGCCGATTACGGGGGTTCCGGCGTTCAACCGCGAAAACGTCCCGCCCTACGCTGAAACCTACACGCTTTCTCTGGAACGTCAGCTTGGCAAGGATACGGTGCTGACGATGAGCTACGTGGGTTCGCAGGCACACCACCTTCTCGCGATTGTGCCGGCTAACCCCGGGAACGCCGCGCTATGCCTCAGCGTCAGCCAGCTTACACAAGTAGCGCCGGGCAGCCCCACATGTGGGCCGTTCAGCGAAGGAGGGCTATTCACGAAAGCCGACGGCGAGGTGGTACAAGTCCGCGGACCGTTCAGCCCGCAATTTGACGCGGTTACGTACCAGAAGACCATCGGCGATTCCAATTACAATTCTTTGGCCATGAACCTGCGCCACCACGGCAAGTCGCTGGAAATTCTTGCGGGATACACGTACAGCAAATCGCTGGATAACTCTTCGAGCCTCTCCGAGGAAATTAATCCGGTCGATCCGGCGTTGAGCAAGGCGCTCTCCGCGTTCGACCTGCGGCACAATTTCGTGGCGTCCTACAACTACAGCTTGCCCAGTCGCGTTTTCGGCAGGGAGAATCGCTGGACCGAGGGCTGGTCACTTTCCGGCGTGACACGAGTGGCGACGGGACTCCCGGTCACCTTTTACAACAATAATGACACTTCGCTCCTCGGAAGCATTCCGAACGGGATCAACAATAATGGCCTGGACACGCCTGACCGCGCGGCTGGCAATTTGCAAATCAACAATAATCCGCGCAACGGCCTACCGGCTTTCAACACGGCCCTTTTCTCGCTGCCTGCGCTTGGCCAGTTTGGCACGGCTTCCCGGCGCTTTTTCTCCGGTCCCGGAATGATGAATTTTGACGTGGCGCTGCAAAAGAACTTGCGGCTTACGGAATCGAAATCACTGCAATTCCGGATGGAAACGTTCAACACGTTTAATCACGCGCAGTTTTTCGGCGCCGCCTCGGTCGATGGCAACATCAGCGACGCCACGTTCGGTCAAATCGTCAACAGCATGCCGCCCCGGCTTGTACAGCTTTCGGCCAAGTTTATCTTCTGACAACGTAGGCTTCACGCGGATGCAAAGCTACGCGTGGCATATCCGACCCCGACTCTCCAGCAAGTCGTTGGAGCTGCATAGCATGGAGGACTGGAAGTGGACGAACATCCCTCACCCATGCTTCCTGGTTCCCATGATTGTGTCGACGGGGAGGCCGTAGAGTTCCCGAAACAGAAGGGGTACTTCACGGTCGTGTCCTCGACTTCCCATTGTGGTTCCGTTCTTTCCGGGGACCCAGAAAAACGTACTGGTACCGAAGATTTTTTCTCCGTTCTTGCCTTCTCGATGTTCCTTATATAAGTAGGGGGCTGTAGTCGGCACGCCAGCTCTTGGTTCGGGCCACCTCCCAACCCCTAAAGTTTTTTCTCACTTTTTCCCATTTGGATGTTCCCTCGTAAGTGAGGAGCCCCGACAGAGCCAAGATCGGTTCGGAGGGTAGGCTGAAAATGAAGCTCGTGGGACACATCCGTACTGGTCAAACTTTGTTTCTTACTTTTTCCGTTTTCAAAGCCTCTTTAATAGTAGGGGGGCGCTGATGCCAGAGAGTTTCAGCCGCATTTCCGGCATGGAAAGGTGACGGGTGCATGAAAGAGACAAATCACCTTGGCCGTGACGACTCGCGTCACCTTGAGGGTGACGCCAAGTTGCTGAGAGCGTGGAGATTGCACATGGTGCGACATTCAGTTTGGACGCGGGCAAAACACCCGGTTGGGCTGGAGCGACCCCACTTTTGGGCTCGATTCCGTGCCCAAAGTAAATCGTGGGTCGCTCCAGCCCAACAAGGAAATTCCTTCGGTGCGCGCGGTGAGAATTTGGTCGAAGCAGGTGAAGAAGGTAGGAATTACCTACTTCAAGTTCGTCTTCTCCAACTTCTTCACGTTGTGATGCGCATAAGTCTCCGGAAAGCCATGAAATGAACGAGGCGAGAATGAGCAAAGTGACGCAGGAAAAAACACTAAATTGGGCGGGAGCGACCCCCCTTTTTCAGCTTTCAGCCGCCCAAAGAGTTCGGGGGGTCGCTCCCGCCCGTCACCGAGGAACGGTGACCGTGTTTTGGCCGCGTACAGGAGTCGGAGAATGCAAGTCGTAATGCAGAACGTAAGACAAAAAAGATAGGAGGAAGAGAAGCGCAGCATGGCAATCATCAAGGCACCACCCAAGCAACCAAAGTCAGTGACGATCCAGGCACGAGTCGAGGAGTCTGTGAAAACACAGCTCGATCAATATGCAAAGTTCATAGACTCCACTCCGTCCTACGTCATTACGGAGGCTCTGAAAGTCCTGTTCAAACGCGATGACGAATTCAAAGCCTGGCTGGGTCAACACGCCAACGAACTGAATCAGGAGCAGATTCAAAGAGAGGCTCTCACCAAAACCTCGTAACAAATATGAAGTCCCGTTCAACCCAATTCGGTGTGCGCGAGAACACAGCGTCCTCAGGACGGCATGCCTCGCGCCTTACAGCGGATTCGTCGCCATTGATGTCCTATGCACTTCCGAGAGGTTTGCAACATCGACAGCCGACTCGAGTATTGGCATCGCGTGCAAGCGAGCCTGACATCCCGATCATTACTATGCCGCGGGAAGCGGCCACAGGAGGGCAAAGAGGAGAAAGTGCCGAAACTATTTCGGCTCCTGCATCGGTTATCACTGCCAACGAGTCGAGGCGAGCGGCCGTGACGCCGGAGCCGTTTGTCTCGGCCGACGAGGCGGCGCAGTTTCTCTGCATCAAACGTCGCTATCTACTGGAGCTCGCCCGGAGAGGCATTGCCGGAGCCTATGCGCTCGGCACAGGGAGCAAACGCAAAATTTGGGTGTTTCGGCTCTCGGAACTCGCCGCCTCCATCGTACGGAACGAGACCTCGGTTCCAAAACAGCCAAAACCGTGTACGATCGGATCTGGCAGTCCCCGCTGAAAAGAGGAACTATGTCCTATCAGCGAGGATCACTCAAGAAAGTAAAACGCAGGGAAGGAGAAATCTGGGTGCTGCGGTATCGGGTTACGAATTCAGAAGGCAGAAGGGTCGAGAACGTCTTGCCCATCGGACTTGTCCGTGAATTTCCGAAGGACAAGGACGCATGCCGTGAGGCGGATCGGCTCGGACTCACCGTCAGAATCAACGACAGCCCCCTGCCGGGCCGCATCCATTTTGATTTTCTTGCGGAGCAATATCTCAAAGCCGATTTCGGCGCGGATTCGGTGCGCCCGAAATCGGTGAACACCACCAGTCACGTCGAGCATATCGTGCGTGCCTATCTCATCCCGCGTTTCGGAAACGAAATCGCGGAAGATATCAAGCCGCTTGATATTCAGCGGTGGCTGAAGTCGCTCGTCGAGTCGGGTGGTCTTGCCTGGACGACGGTCTCGAAGATGCGGGGCGTCATGAGCCGCATCTACAAGGTCGGCATCTTGCATGAGCGCGTTGCGAAGAACCCCGTGCTCCACGTCGAGACGCGCTCGAAGACCGAGTACACGGCTATCGTCATCACGCCTGCGCAAACGCTTGCGATTCTGAAATCCCTCCCCTCGCCTCTTCACTTCACGCTGGTGCTTACCTGCGCTGCCACTGCGCTCCGGGCTTCGGAGATGCTGGCGCTGCGCTGGTCGGACATCCTGTGGGACGAGGGAAGGATTCGGATTTCAAAACGCTGGGCGAAAGGCGAGGATGGCGAGACCAAAACCGAAGTATCCAATGGCTATGTGCCCTTACACGCTGTGCTCGCGCGCTTCTTGCGTGCATGGTGTGCACAAACGCCATTTGCCTCCGATGGGGATTTTGTCTTTCCATCCCTCAAGGCGGCGGGCCGCGTTCCCCTCTCCGCGTCTGTTTTCGTCGCCGATCATCTCCGACCTGCGGCAAAAAAGGCCGGAGTGCACATCGAGGACGGCCAGAGGTTCGGACTTCACAACCTTCGCCATTCACTCAGCAACTGGCTGGTGAACAAGGCGAAAGTCGAACCGAAAACCGTGCAGGGCATCCTGCGTCACGCAAAGATTCAGACGACGCTCGATCTGTACACGCAGGAAGACGGCGATGAAACACTGGCGGCGCAAGGGGAATATCTGACGGCGCTGGGAGTGGCTACGCAGTTGGTGCAGTGAAGTCAGTGAAGTGTGGGTTGGATTGTGGGTTGAGGTTTTTGGGACAACACCCGGTAACCTGCTGAAAATAAATGGTGGGCCTGGGTGGACTTGAACCACCGACCTCGCCCTTATC